>OZ253939.1:0-4607500 GCA_965267245.1 Cyclobacteriaceae bacterium
CAAAATTATCAAAGTAAGGTTTAAGGAATACTGCCTGGTCATTATTGGATCCACCAGTAGAAGACGTAAATCCAGCGATCACATTAGGATTTCCTCCAAAGACATCATTGATGTAGTCCATTTGGAATTCTAACCTCATGCTTCCTTCTACCCATACCTGTAGATTTTGCTCACCACCCACTTGTCTCACAACCAGGGTCACTTGTAGTGTGTCTCCATTTTCAACGTTATCTAAACCATCAACTATCTGCACAGGAGGTGTTTCCTGAACATCCACATCCCCATTGAGGAATAAGTTGGTGTGATCGTATGTTGGATCTCCAACATCTGTATTTTGATAAGTGTCAAATTCAACAGTAATAGCAGGTGTGATTTTACTTTCCGACCCAGAGCTACTTGCTGCATCACCTACTCCAAGATTACCTCCAACGCGACCCCTGGCATCATATCCTCTAGGATCCTGGTGCATCGTAAAGGCTATACCATCAGCACCGGTAACATCCTTCGTTCCAAGATAAAGCTCAAAGTCAAATCTCAAAGGTTGACTCAAGTCTAATGTGTCTCCCAACCAAATTCTACCAAATTGATTATTAGTAGCAGTCGTTAATTGGAAACCATTGTCACCTACTGCTGATGCGTCATCAAGAATAACAGAATTACATGTAGAGATTCCTTGCCAGATCTCATCATTTTCTACCCCATTGATGGTAGTACCTGATAAGTCAAGGGCGGCAATAATTGAACCATTTCCAGGATCACTACAAACTGTGTTGTTATTGATCTCAGAATTATCATAATCAATTACTGGAATTGCAGTATCATCTATAATTTCAAACTCTTCTGTGTTTGTACAACCATTAACTGTGCTCACATACACAACTGTATAAATACCACCTTCTATGTTCGATAGCTCAGCATTTGTAGATGTAACTGTTGCTGTTGCATCCGGATAAACCGTTGTTGCTAAATCTGCCACATCTGTAGATTGACCTGCATACCATGTGAATGTATAGTCACTTACAGCACCACTTACCGGGACAATGGAGATTTGACCATTGTACATTCCAGTCACGTTTGTTGTTGTATCACAAACAGTATTGTTATTGGTTCTGGTGGCATCAAGATCCATATCAGGTATGTTGGGATTATCAGTGATCTCAACCGTTACAGGATCTGAGTCACAACCATTCGCACCCACTGCAGTTACTGTGTAGAATCCTTCCGGATACCCCACCAATTCAAATGTGATTTCTCCACTGATAACGGGATCACTCGTAGTGCTTCCCTCATACCAGGTGTAAGTGTAGTTACTTACATCGTCAGAGCTTCCGTTGAAAGAAACTGCAACAGAAACTTCTCCATCATACTGATTTCCAGTACCAGTCGTATCACAGACAGTATTCTGTGTCATGTCATCTAACGATAGCACTGGTCTGATAATATCTTGTGTTACCGTAAACGACGCTGTTGCCGTACATCCGGTACTTGTGCTTGTTGCCTCAACTGTGTACTCCTGAAGTCCGGTAAGACCACTTGCAAAAGAACTATCCTGAGCGGCAACTGGTGTACTAGTGTCACTTCCTAAATACCATTGGAAAGTATAACCTCCATTTTCCTGAAGTGGATCTCCTGTATCCGGATCGATCGCAAAAGCTTCTAATTCACCATTTCCTGCTGATACACCACAACCAGAAGAAGGTTGTATTTCATCTATATCTACAGTAAAAGTGAAAGGATCATCGCCTACAGTCAATGTTGCTGAACCACTAATACACTCTGTATCATTACTTACGGCAACAACTGTGTAATCTCCAGCTGCTAAGCTGTCAATACTGTTTGTGTCTTCTGGTCTTCTATTCGCCTCATCCACCAGGGATCCATCATACCATCTAAAAGTATAGTCAGAATTGTTTGACATTTGCACACTGGCAAATCCAAGAGGATTGGCAGGATCACATGAAGAATTGTCAATTACATAATTGTCATCTATTGGGATTGTTACAATTTCTGGTTCATCGTCAATGACAATGTCGGTTTCTGTAGTACAATTATTCTCAATATTGATAATCTCTACTCTATAGGTTCCTTCCCTTAAGCTGTCATAGTACAGGTTGATAGGACTTGAAGAAACTAGCGGTATAATCGTATCTGATTCAATTAAGTTTGAAGAATTGGTATTGCTACCTTCATAAATATTTACCTCATAACCATAAGTATAAGGAGGTCTTTCACTGTCACTTGTAAGTGAAGCTGTCCCCAATCCAAATGTTGTGCTACAACTATTGTCAGCGGTGGTGATTACATCAGTAACCTGAGGTTCGTCTCTTTCAAGAGGAATTTGTAACAACAAATCATCAGACTCACATTCAGTATCTTCATCTACAATCAGTAGGGTATAATTACCTGAATTTAGTGTATCAAATACAGCAAAGTTACCTGTCAGTTCTGACGAGGTAATTGTTTCCAGAGGTTGCCCAGAAGCACTGTTACCCTGGTAAAGTATGTAGGTATAGTTACCCGATCCTCCATCAACACCAGCTTGATTAACAGTAATGCTACCGTTATTTGGATCTGCACCAGAACCCTGGCAGGCAGATCTCGCCATTAATTCTGCAAAAGCAGGATCAAAAGTTACATCCTCGATTTCATCTATTACAGTGATTAATTGTGTATCGTTACAGTTGTCATCATCATTGGTAACTCTAACTGTATAATCACCAGCCGGTAGACCACCAACTGTACTATCATTGACCATGAATGCACCAGATACTGATCCAGGAAGTCTCTTGTTGTTGGCTGTACTGTTGCCCTCAAAGAATTCATAAGTAAATGTTGGGTTTCCAGAAGTAGCTGAAGCTTCAGCGGATATTTGTCCATTGCCATCACCACATGAAGAGTTATTGGCATCAACATTAGTGGTTATATTTGGTGCTCCTGTAAGGTTCTCAATAACTACTTGAAGAGGTGCAGATGTACAGTTGGATCCGTTATCAACGGCAATAACTGTATAAGTTCCAGCTGCAAGGTCATTATATGTGTTACCCGTTTCATCTGGAGTAGCCTTTACTGAACTTCCATCATACCATTCAAATGTAACATCATCTGGTGACGCTACCGTTGCAGAACCACCAGTAAGGTCACTACAATCTGTAATGTCTGTTGTACTTACTAAATTCAAAGTAGGAGTTAGCTGACTCGTAGAAGGTGTAGTTGAGGCAGAAACAGAACAACCGGTTGTCAAATCTGTCACAATAACCTGGTACAATCTAGCGCTTAATGAGCCTGCCACACTTCCTGTACCAATAAAGTCATCAGGGTTATTACTTTCACCGATGTACCATTCAAAGCTATAACCAGCAGTAACAGTATCAGTTCCTTCAACCACTCCTGCAGTTAATTCACCATTAGGAGGTGTACAATTTGTAACAGGATTGGTTTCGTATAATACCAGGGCAATATCAGGATCTTCATCTAAGTTAATGGTTACTGAAAGTGTATCTGAGTAACAATTGGAGGAGTTGTATAATCCAACAACATCGTAAGTTCCTTCTTCCATGGAAGCATAAGTATCCCCCGTGTAAAGTATCGTTGAATAATCTCCTGTATTGTACCAATTGAAGGTAAATCCATCCGTGAACTCTCCAGTTTGTGGAGGTGTATCACCCTCTACTCTGATATTGTCAAAGTAGTAATATTCGTCATTGGACGTATTATAGGCTTTTGCCTGTAATGTCAATGTACTTCCAGATAAATCATCGGCAAGTGCCTGGAAATATCCAAAATTTCCTAATTGTCTACCGTTTGTTAGTAATGTAAATGAACCACCATCTATTCTGTAGTAGATTTCCAGGTAATCTGCAGAAGTCTCTAAGTCTCCAGATGAGAACATATCTACTGAGATATCCACCGCATCATAACTGGAAATATCGATGGTCTCAGAAGTCCATGTGGCTACTGCATCACTGTTATTGACTACAAACGCCAATCCTCCAAAGTCATCATCAACATGTGCTTTATTTGAATTTCCACTGAAGGATAATGACCATGCGGTTTCACCAGCATCTGATTGCTCACCACCTGAAAGATCATCAAAGTCCTCTAACCAAACCACTTCAGTAATTCCAGGGATTGTTCCAGAGAAGTAAGCTCTTGCTCTACCATTATCTGGAAGGGAAGGATCACATTTTTCGTTGTCCTTTAGCTTTTCCCTTGAAAGTGTAAAAGGTACATAAGTTGCTGTGGCAACACCTTTATTATTTGATAGATCACATTCTGTAATAGAAGATTCTGAAGAAATACTAAATGGAGGATCGTTTGATCCTGCGTCATTCACGACAACATATAGATAGAAGTCACCTCCTGGTCCGATAACTGTCATTGTAATATCAAGTGTTTCACCAGGTAGGAAATCAGAAACTATTTCAAATTCAGTATTCAGTCTTTCCCCTGCTGGAATGTAATCATCGCTATTATCTAAAATATCACTAGCATAAAAAGTAAAAGGTAATGCACCTGAAAGATCCTGGTCTCCTGTGTTCTCAATTGTAAATGAAACTTCAAATTCAGTTTCAGGACATTGCGAAGCAGTAACAGTAACTGGTCCAGTCAAAGAAATGTCCGGAGTGGCAAATTCAGGGCATCCAAATTCATTAAGAAGAGGTGCCTGGTTAAGGTAATTGTTCAGAGGTTTATCTGTTACAAGACTTGTACAGTTGTCCAAATCGGCAAGTGCAATAGAATGGTCTTGTTGTTGGATTGGAATAGTAAGGTCATCATTTACGTTTACGTTAAAGTAACCATGCTGATTCCAAACAGATCGTGACGGTTGCCAAACTTCACCATCAGCTGCTGCATAAACCCTTACCTGTGAGTTTACAGATCCACTATATGGGTCGAATGGTAAAGAGTCGTCAGTTGAACAGGTTACAACAAGTTCGCTGGCACCATCACCATCTACGTCAGCTACCTGTGGGTATTCATACCAGGTTCTTGATTGACAGTAAATTGTTTTTCTCGAAGTACCATCATCACCATCAATAATGTGTAAAGTGCTCTCACTTCTGTAGACCACTTCAAATATTCCATCACCATTAAAGTCAAAAACGGAACAACCCGTAAACCCGGATGATCCTTCCTTGATAGATTTCCTCCATCTTAGGGACATGTCTTCGTTCAAACAATAGAGATATTGATTGGAGACAAATGAGGCATTTAGGTTTCCATCACCATCCATATCGGCGATGTTGATCCTACCAGAACCTCTTGTAAAGTTATTCTGAGGATCGGCGTATCTTATTACATTATCATTAACGATATCCCAGAAGAAGATTGAACTTGTTCCGCTATTGCCTGAACCAAATGCACCAGGAATTAATAAATCAAGATTTCCATCCAGGTTATAGTCAGCAACAGAACCCATTGTAAAGTTACGGCTGTAGGCAATTTTAGGATACCAGCTACCTCCTGTGAGATAGTCGTCCATATCTTTAAGCAGCGTCTTTGTTCCTGCAGTAATATTGATGGCGTAAACAAACTTTCCATCTACTAGCTCTAGTCCAGAACAATCAGCGCAATAGCTATCCGGGAAGATGTCTACTGCAACACTACCTCCACTAGTTTCCGTTCTCCAGTCTCCGGTACCATTTACAATTTTGGCACCTGTCATAGGGTCTAAAATTTCATTTCCATGGTAAAGCTCAGGGTAACCATCTTGATTAAAATCGGCGAGCGATGGTACGTGAGCTCTTCCAAATCCTGAATTTGCAGTCCATAACCTTGTGGTCAGGTCACAGTTCCAGGCTTCCAGTCGAGAACTTTTTTGTTGGTATATAAAGATTTCAGCACAATCATCATCTTCGACGTTGGCAATAGCTACACCAGCTCCAATGTTGAATCCAACATTGACAGAGTATAGCCATGAACCAGTTGCACCATCAATAACATTAAGTGTATTGTTTTCATGGTTGGTTACAACTACTTCAGGAGTCCCGTCATTATCCAGGTCTCCAATAGCAACTGATGATTTGTTGTGCGCGGACTTGTTGGGAGAAGCCCACTTTAAATCGATATTGAATGTATTGGCATTTGTAGAATCCGTACATTCAACTGCATTACCAAAATAAAACGAATCACAATCGCTACTTCCGGAACACGCTGTTCCAATGGTAGAATTGTTATCGAAACAGTCAATCAGACCGTCTCCGTCATCGTCAATACCGTTATCACAGATCTCGACCTGGGCAAAGAGAGGCCCAAATAAGAGCAAGGATAAGATTGTAAGGTGAAATTTTTTTAAGCTCGCCATATAAGTAAAATGAATTTTATTCTTTATTTAATACTATTAAGTACTAAAAAGTAACCGGTTCACGGTAATTAATTTACACAAAGTCTACGACTTGATATAAAACATAAATTTACTAATTTTTCGAATGATGTGTACTCTGGTAATATAAAATGGTAATAATCTAAGCTGAATGTGCAAAATATTTACATCAATCAGATTTACCTTGCCAGAAGAATGCTCCCTGTACGGCTATATTGGTTGTCTGAGCACTTCATTACGAAATAATAAACGCCATCAGGAACGGGTGTTCCATTAGAGTTTCCGTCCCATACAAGGTCACTATCGAACGGTGGAAATGCCTGATGTAGAATTGTGCCCTTACTGTCAAAGATTGTGACCTGACAATCAAGGCCGGTTATGTTTAGAATTTCCCATTGATCAAATCCCTGTCCATCTCCGTTTGGTGAAAACGTTTTTCTTGGTACAATATTATCATTGATCAAAAGTACAGTTCTTGATTCATTACATTCTCCTCCAGCTGTTACGCCGGAAACAGTAATCAGTGTTTGCGGTGCATCGGGATATACAATTACTATGGAAGAAGTTGGATTTTCAATAATTTCATCCGGGGACCATTCATAATCGGTTCCTCCTGCTACCTCCAGCTCAATAAACTTGCTACCTTCTTCAATTGTGATGGTGTCATTCTCAATTGGGTTAGAAAATGGGTCAACAGGATTAACTGTTAATGTGGAATTGGGAAAATTAGTGATGGTGATATCTGTTGAACCTGTACATCCTGCAGCATCCTCCCAAACAACCGAAATGTCGACACTCGAAATGTCCAAGGCTGTTTTAGCGTACGTGTCATTGTCAGTTTCACCAGTACTCCACATATATGAATTAAAACCTGCGGGTAATTCTAATAGCATACTGTCGCTCGGACATTTTTCAGTACCAGATGAGATGATATCATAGGATTCATTATTCTCCACATTGATCAGGAATTGTTCAGTGCTGAAACACTCGGTCACTTCATTGTATGTGGCCGTGAGTGTAACTTGATAAGTATCTGCTGTTGCAAAGGCATGTTGCGTTGTGGTATTTGTATCTGCTGCTGAACCATCATCAAAGTCCCAGCTGTAATTAAGGGTAAATCCAGGTTCAGGAGTAGAAGTTTCAGCTGAAAAGTTTATAGGTAAATCGATACATTTAAGTGCTTCGGCTTGCGTAATTCGAGCGATAGGTCTTGCGATTTGGGTCAGCGATACACTTGCGCTTGTTGCTTTACATTGGGTGTCATCCACAATTACTGCCTGATACACTCCAGGGTCAGTGATATTGATTGTACTGGTAGTTTCACCAGAAACTGTGTCTCCATCAAAAACCCATTGATAAGTGAAGTCAGTATAATTTGTGACTGTAAGTTCTTTAGTGTCTCCCACACAGAAACTGTTTTGGCCATCTACATCTATTTGAATGAACGGTAAACTTTTAGGTTCTACAAGTATTGAGGCGGCCTCACTTCTACAGCTTCCAGAGTTAACTACCAGTTGATAACTTCCTGCATCATCCAGTTGAAAATCCGTAACAGTAAACTCTCTGTCGGATGTAGAAACAATATTACCATCAGGTAAGGTCCACTCATATAATGTGGCATCAATTCCAGCATCAAAGATCAGGTCATCACCCACACAAACTGGTCCATTACTAGTAGGTGAGGGGACCAGTGCTGATGTAGCGTCTACATTTATTTGAACAGTAGAGGAGGATACAATGCAGCTGTTGCCGTCAGAAATTGTAGTTACCCTGAATATCCCTTGTTCACCAGCTGTTAAGTGGTCAAGCACAGTCAGTGTATTGTCAGTATTATACTGAGCCGTATCAAATCCAGTTCCTTTATCTACTTCCCATAAATATATTGTGCCAGCAGAGGATGCTGTTGTCAATTCCAGGTCAGTATCAGAACAAATCACCTGGTCCTGAGCTGGGTATATTTCTGGTTGGAAACAGTTTTTGTTAAGAATGATTGATAAATCTCCAAGCATCACACTAGCAACATCATGACTAAAAACTAGATCAGGACGAGAGTCACCATCAATATCAACAACTTCCACCTCTCTAATTGGTTCATTTCCAGAAATACCAACGGGTGATTGAAAATCAATATTACCAAGACTTGAATTATTGATATAGATCGAGAGGGAGTTATTATCTTCTGTTGAAGTACCAATCAAATCAACTTTTCCATCACCCTGAATATCACCAAGGCCAACTGAAAAACTTCGGGTAGTTGTAATATTACTCAGTAAATCATCTTGAGTAAAGCTTATTTTACTTCCAACTGAAGATGTATTATTTTTAAAAATTCGGATTTGACCAGAGTTATTTACCATTAGTACCTCCTTAAATAGATCCCCATCCAGATCTGCAATTTTGATATCGTTTAAATTGGAGAACTTTATTGTATCCTCCTCTACTCTTAACTGAATATCATTCTCATTACTAATATTAGTCAATACAAAAGCATTGCTTGAGTTACGAGGTCCAGCGACAATGTCCTTTAATCCATCATTGTTTAAATCCTGAATTTCAAGTGGGCCAAGCAAGCTCAATTGTGGAATTTCAATTTGCATCGGAGTAGAAGGGAAGATTATATTTCCTGATGTGGAGTTGTTTGCGAAAATATCTAATTCATTAGTGATGGAATTACTCGCAATCAGGTCTCTTTTGCCATTGTTGTCAAGGTCAACCAATTCCACTTCATAAATATTTCTGATATCATTATTTTCTGTCCTGGGAAGGGACAATTGTATTGCGTTATCAACATCAAACTCAATAGTCGCTCCGGTAGAAATGTTTCTAAAAATCACGATTTCAATTCCCTGACTTTCGGAAAAGATTAAATCGGATTTTCCATCACCATCTACATCACCGCATATTGTAAACAAGGAGAGAGCAAAGTCAAACTGTGTTGATGAAAGGCTGATAGTGGATGGGGTACTATTATTAGTGAAAACTGTAATTGTAGCTGTTCCGCTTGATACATCGGCACTGGTGACAGCTACATCACTTATACCATCGTCATTGAAATCACATATACAAATATCAGTATTCCCGAGTTCATCTGTTGGGAAATCCTGTCTGGCATCCATTTTATCCACGTCAAATGGAGCTCCATTGAAACTCAACAAAAATTTATCTCCAGAGGTGGCTGTCAAGCCTGTGACAAGATTTGTGACATGGATATTATCATAAGCTGCATTGTTTGGAGCTTTTACTTCAATGACGGTGGTACTTGCCTGAATGATTTCGGCGATGGCTCCACCAAATCTCACATGAAGCTCATCCGGGTCATCACTAAAATTCCTACCAGTGATCGTAACAGTTTCACCTGCCGCGGCACTTTTTGGATTGATGCTCCCAATAAAAGGTGTTTGTGCGAGTGATTCCCAACTCACCGCCATTAAAATATATATGAATATTATTTTCTTCATGTTCATTTTATTCCACACTTAGTAACCAGACTTTGGAGAATCCTGTTCTTTGTTTTAATCTGGTCCTTTCGGTCTGAGCTTGTGTTAAACTTTCAGACCTGTAAACAACCACATAGTATTTCTTTTCTTGTGTAAGGTATCCAACAATTACATCATGTGATCCTTTTTCAAACAATTCATCACTGAATTCTTCTGCTCTATCAAAGTCATCGTAGACGCCAGCCACTACATAATACCCATGTCTTAATTCTAGTAGGTGGTTTCCTCGTTTTACTCGTTTTGGAGAATCTGAAGCTGCCAACTCATCAATGGACCGGGTGTCTGAAGTAACCTCATTGTTATCTGTAGAAGTGTCCGCTGGGTCTTCTGTATCAGTCACTGGATCTTGGGTAACATTGACAGGATCTTCAGTGTCAGTTATAGGATCTTCGGTATTCGTTACTGGGTCTTCTGTGTCGGTAACTGGATCCTCAGCATTTGTTACCGGATTTTCCGTATCGGTCACTGGATCTTCAGTATCAGTCACTGGGTCTGAAGAAATATTTTCAGTATTGTCAGTTACATCTACTGGATCAGTATCCACCGGATTTGTATCCGGAATGGTTTTGTTTGCATTTTCAATTGAATCCTTTCTGGCTTTCTCAGCAAGTGCTGCTGCGGCAGCCGCAGCTGCTGCTTCCTGTTCTTTTCTTAGTTTTTCCGCCCTCGCTTCTTGCAAAGCCTTTTGACGTTGTTCTTCAAGTGCCTTTTGCCTGGCCAGTTGTTGTGCTTTTTCCCTTTCTCTTTCTTCAAGAGATTTTCGGTGACTCTTGATGAAAGAGGAAACATGCTCAGCATGACGTTTTTTTGAACCCAGATGGATACCGATATGAGCTTCGAATGTTGGACCAATTTGTCCGGCATAGTCCAGGTTCCCTACATCGTATGCAAAACCGACAGCCATAAATTCTTTAATCTTTGTCCCAAACAAAGCAACAAATCCTGCATCTTGTCTATATGATCCCCCTAACCAAATCAAATGTTTTATGTGGGTAATGAGGGAGGCTTCAAACTGATTGGGTTCATCAGAGAAATATCTATATAGTATATGTGGCTCAAATGCAAAATCATCATTAACGTGTCCACGGTAATTTGCTTTAAGCAACATATTATTCAGTGGCTTGAATTGTGGTTTTGAGAATGACTCACTGGTTACTACATCATATCCAATTAGATTAGGTAGTGCAAATCCAATATTGAAGTGATCGAAGTGATAGGTTGCTCCGAATTCTGCGATAGTAAAAAAGGAGGAATTCAAATCAGCGAAGGCTGGGTCAGCAGGTGAATCAAACCCTTCAGTATCATAAAACTGGTTTCCAGCACCAAGAGACATACCCATTCTTAGATAATGCTTTCGGTCAATGGACCATAAGTAGCTGGCACTGGCTTTTCCACCGACAGTGTTTATCAAACCTTCAGATTCATTATAGACTGTCGCTCCCAATCCTAAACCACCTTTTAATGGTGTATGGAAACTGATATGAGAAATGGCTGGAGCTCCATCAATACTTAGCCATTGTTGGCGGTACATTGCGAAAACAACCGAGTGGCCTTCAACTCCTGCGTATGCAGGATTATAAACGAAAGGGTTCATAAAGAATTGACTGTAAACTCTGGATTGTTGTGCATGAGCACAATTTGAGAGAAACAGTATTGTTCCCAGAATTAAGAGATATTTCCGCATACGTTATTATTCAAACACCTAATTATTTGAAATACCTTTTCAATATAAGATAACTTCAACACAAACTTAAAATTATTAAAAATACTTAAAAAATTCATATTTTATATTTCGACGAACGACCTTATATCAATCATAATATACTATTTATACAATACTTATCGTTCAAATACAGGATGCAAAAATTGTTGAATTCCATACTTCCCATGATCAACAACATCTTTACCCATTCGGAAACATTAGGTCTTGGAATGATACTATAAACTAATTATATTATTATGTTTACGTTTAAATAGGTTATGAAAGAATGAGGCTTTTCTTATTTACACTTCTAATTTTCATTTGTCAGAATTTGAGTGCACAATTCTGGTTTGGGCCTAAGTTTGGTTTCCAAAGAACATCCTTTAAGTATCATAATGAGTTTCAGGATTTTCCATTATTCAACAATTCGGATCTGGTACAGAAGGATATTTATGATAAGGTCAAGGCAAACTACAACTGGCAGACTGGTGCTGTAATGACCTATACTGCGTCTGTGAAATATGCTGTTCATACTGAACTGTTTTATGAACGGATAGTAAAGAGAGTAACAAGTGAAGCCTTCGAGATCAATAATCGTTCAACGTATAATTTTGTAAGAGTGCCTTTACTCTTGAGAGTAACTCAAGGTAGGGAACCTGTTTACTATTATGTAAATGGTGGTCCTCAGGTTGGTTACTGGATATCAGGAAAGGTCAGATCTAACGAATCTGTAAAGCAACAGGGAGATAGCGAATTCACAAATTATAAAATTGTGTTTGATAGAGATAAAGCTGGAGACAATGAAATCGGTCTCGATAAGGCTCAAAGACTTCAATGGGGGCTTCTACTGGGAGGAGGAGCATTGTTTGATCTAAGAACCGGAGGAAGGCTACAATTGGATCTTAGGTATAATTGGGGACACTCAAACATGGGGTCCAATAAAAATTCCAACTTACTGGTTGAGATAGCTGAAAACATCGAACAGAGCAACCAGAGAATATCCGTAAGTCTCGCATATTTGTGGGGTTACAATCCTGCTGATGCCAGGAAAGGTTCTTCTACCAACGATCTTACGAATAAAGGTAAGAGGAACAGGAAGTCGAAGAAGAAAGCAAATGGATAGACCGGGAACTGTTACAGTTCTTCCATTTAAACGGTCCCTTTATGTTATAATTATAATTATTTTACCCTTCATTTTTGAAAAAGCATCGGGTGTAAGCTTTGTTCACCTGGGTGTCTATCCAAGGAGTTTACAAGGACTACCTGGGCTGTTTACAGGTACATTTGTGCATGGGGATGTAGCACACTTGCTTGGCAACTTATTGCTCTTCACTCCTTTACTCATAGGCCTGTTTACTTATTTTGAGAAACGGTCATTCAAACTCCTATTAATATTTTCAATTGCTACCAATTTGTTGGTGTGGCTATTCGCAAGAAGCTCATGGCACATAGGAGCTAGTGGGGTTGTGTATGCTACTTTCTTTTTTCTAACCGTTGTAGGAATTAAACTTCGAAGGAAAGAACTTTTACTTTTCCCCATAATTGTATTATTTTTATCTGTGGGTTTCTGGGTAGGTTTAATTCCTGTACATGATAAAGTCTCCTTTGAATCTCATATTTTTGGAAGTATTGTCGGGAGCTTTTTAGGTTTATTTCAAAATAATCCTAAAAATAATATTGAAAACACTCAATCCTCCATAAATAGTACAATTTCAGGTGAGTATAATTATATATTTAAAGAAAATCCTGATGATTGATTGAATAATTTGATCCAACTTGTCATATTTTTATCAAATTGCACATATTTGTGATTGTTTGATACACCGACGGAAACACTTTAATTGATTTTTTTTGATAATGTTTTACTTTTAAGTACACGTAAACAATTATTGTGTGATACGAGGACTGATTAAGTTTTTGGGTGGAGAGCCTGGTGAAGAGAAAAAGATGTTGCTCTTATTGGGCAAAGGTTTCTTCATGGGGATATTCCTTGCCTCATACCAAATTGGAGCTGAAACACTTTTCCTAAATGCATTAGGAGAGTCATACCTTGATATAGCCTTTTTTACAGCAGGTGGTTTAGGAATCATTTCTACTATCCTTTTTGTTAAAATCCAGGAGAGAATAAACTACTCAAGTCTTGTTGTAGCGAATGTGTTTTTCACTTTCTTGTTTATTGTATTTCTGAGGGTGTGTATTGCCTTTCCAGAGATGCTGAAAGTCATCGGAGGTCTGGAATTTTTACCTTTTGTTTTATTTGTAATGATTGGCCCGATTACCGCTGTTACATTACTAGGTTTTTGGGGGATTTTTGGAAGAATCTTTGACCTAAAACAATCAAAACGAATTATTGGTGGAATAGATACAGGTCAACTTACTGCAACCATTATCGCATTTTTCTCAATTCCTGTATTGAATAGAATCGGAATTGTTGACGAGACTTATGACCTCCTCTTTATGGCAGGAATTGCTTCTTTTGGAATGTTCATATTCACTCTTTGGCTCATCCGGTCTTATAACATGGATAGAGTTACAAAAGTTGAGAAAGACGAAGAAAAACAGAAGGTAAGTTTTGTGGGGTTATTTGCGAACCCGTATTTGCGAATGCTAAGTTTTTTCATCATTTTTTCAATGGCTGCAAGTGTTTTCATGAATTACACATTTTATACCGCTACTGAAGAGATGTTTCCGGAAGAAGAGAAGCTAAGAGATTTTCTTTCTTTTTTTAATGGTACAATTATGATCTTAAGCTTTGGGATTCAAAGCTTCGTGAATGATTGGATCATTAATAATTTTGGGCTTAGAGTAGCTTTAATGGTTATGCCACTTGTTCTAATTCTATTTACGATTGGAGCGATAATTACGGGTAATATATACGGTGTGAAAAACCTGGGCGGTGATGAGTTCCTATATTTCTTTCTATTTACCGCCTTGGGGAAACTTTTTACCGCATCATTGAAAGATGCCCTGGAAAACCCAGCCTTCAAGTTATTTTTCCTGCCTCTAGACAGAAAAATAAGATTTGATGTTCAGACCAGAATTGAAGGTGTGATCAATGAATTTGCAACGCTGTTGGCCGGTGCTCTGCAGATTGGTCTTGGAGTGCTGGCCTTTGTAGAGTTAATACATTACACATATTTCATAGTTGCAATGGCGGGAGTTGTAATACTGCTTGCAAACAAACTATTTGGTCAATACAAAATCACTTTAAAGAATACGCTCGAAATTCAGAAATTGAACCTTGCTGAGGAGGACAACAGAAATGAAGTAAATATTATCAATGCACTTAAAACTGAGTCATTGAGCAACGATCCAGAAGAAGTAATTCATGCTTTGCAAATCCTGGAGAAAATTGATCCGATACAACTTGAGTCAATATTGGTATCTTCATTACAATCAGAACGAAAACGTGTAAGGCGCTATGCTTATATAAAATTGAATGAGCTTTTATGTTTTGATCAATTAGAGGGACTAAGGGAGGAACTTAAATATGAAGATGATCCCAAATTGATGGAGTTGGGCAAAAAGGTGGTCCAAAACCTCGAAAAAATTGAGAAATATGAGTTAAAGGAGGCGTCCATAAGAAAATTGATTCGATCCACTGAGAGTAAGGACAGGATCATGGCGGCTCGTTTGCTTGTTAAAATGACCCAGGAACGTTATGTACCTTATCTCATGGAGCTTTTAAGGGATATAAATTCTGATGTAAGAATTGCTGCAATGGTAACTGCCGGTAAGCTGCATAGACCTGAATTCTGGCCGTTGCTAATTGAGAATTTGCATTTGGCTACCTATGGGAACATCGCAATGGCTAGTTTGGTTGCCTCAGGAGAGGATGTCTTCCATCTGGTGGACAGCTCATTTTATAAGACCAATCAGCACCCAATTTCAATATTCAGAGTGATTCAGATTATTGGTAGAATTGGTGGGTACAGAGCAACTGATTTACTTTGGAAGAAGATTGATTACCCTAATAAGCGAATTGTCTCAGAGATTTTAGTTACGCTTAGCTATCTGAATTTCGAAGCAAAAGATTTTCAATCTGCAAGAATCAAGATTTTTATCACTGACCTAATCGGAAATATAACCTGGAATCTAAAAGTATTGCAGGAAATCCCAAGGACAGAGAAAATTGATAGGCTTATTAGGTTTGCAATCGAGGAAGAGAATAAGGAAGCATATAATGACATATTTATGTTGCTTTCAATGATTTATGATCCTCAGAGTGTTCACTTGATAAAAGAAAATATTGAAATTGGTACAACTGATAGTGTAGCATTCGGTATTGAAATGTTGGATATTTTTGTGGAAGATGAATTAAAACCTATTCTTTTTCCTGCCCTTGATGATGCTAATATCGATGATAGATTAAAGTTGTTGCATGATCATTTTGCACCGGAGTACTTTAGTTCCTACAACGATCTGTTACTACAGATCATTAACAGAGATTACAATCATATTAATAGATGGACCAAGGTTTTGGCTATTCATCGGTATGGTCAACTACCTGATACGGAAGTCAACTATGATTTGATTGCCAATGTCTTTAACCCGGATTACTTCATAAGAGAGACTGTTTGTGCTGTTATCTACAATTTGGACAAAGAAGCATATAACTACCATACGAGACGAATTCCACCAAATCAAAAAAACGAATTAGACAAGGCCATTTTGCCTCCGATCTTCAAAAAGCAAGATGAAGATTATCATCAGAAGATGACTTTGATTGAATTAGCACTTTACTTACATTCATTACCTGGCTTTGATGGCGTAAATGGTTTGACAATTACCAAGCTGGCCGAATGTGTGGACGAAGTATCCTTGAAAAAAGGGGTTAAAATTATTGAGAAGGGAGAGCCAGGTAGTGGGCCTTTCTATATTGTCTGGCAAGGTAGTGTGGAAATCGAAAAGGAAGATGGATCCACAGAAACTAAGAGACCAGGTGAAGTATTTGGTGAAAAGACAATTCTGGGTAATACAAGCTTTGATTTCAATGCTACTACCGCAGAGGACTGTTTGTTGTTGATGATAAGTAAGGATGAGTTTTTTGATTTAATCACCTCTAATATAGATTTACTATTTGCACAGCTTAAGATTATGGCTGATAAGCGCAAATTAACGGTAGAGGATGCTGAAGAGACAACTTCATTTTCAGTTTTTGGTGAGTAATTAAATAGGCGGATTGAATGAATTTTGAATATGACATAATACTAAGTTACTCAGAGGAAGACGACCTGGAAATGGTCGGTATGGATAAAGGTTGGGTGACTAATTTCAGGCGCTTTTTGAGTACGCTGTTGTCTCAGATATCAAGAAAAGAACCAAGAATTCTGGTTATTACAGAAACCAGCCTACCAGAGAATCTTGTTGACAAAGCACCTGTATTTATTGCCATATTTTCTCGAAGTTTCTTTAAGTCTACCAGATTGGTTGATGATTTAAAAAGCTTCTGTGAAAAAGCTGAATCTGATGGAAATCTTGAGATCAATTCACTAAGTAGGTTATTTAAAGTTATCAAACAGCCCATTGATGTGGACTCAGAATTACCAGAGTACCAAAAATTGCTTCCTTATAACTTCTTTGAAGTGGATCCATTGACAGGTGAGGCCAGAGAGTTTGACAGATTTTTTGGAAGTAATGCAGAAAGAGGTTTCTGGATGAAACTGGTAGATATGGCTTATGACATATCTCAATATACGCTTGAACTCACTGAGAAGAAGGATGATTCTGTAATACAAGAGTCTTCAAGGGATAAGACAGTTTATCTTTCGAGTACAGGGGTGGATATGATTATTCAAAGGGATGTCATCAAAAGAGAACTTATAAGGCACGGCTATAAAGTATTACCCGATCATTCACTGCCAAAGGAAGTCAATGCCCTAGAGGATATGGTGAAAAACGATTTAAAGAAGTGTCGTCTGTCTATACACCTGGTTGGCGAGGATTATGGATATAAACCAAAGGGGTCTGATCTATCTGTAGTGGATATTCAGCATAAAATAGCGAGTGACTATAGTAATTATATGGTCAACAAAAAAGGCAAGGACAAGCAATTGTTTAGTCGATTGATCTGGTTGTCTCCGGATTTAAAAAATGTTACGGAACGACAAAAGATCTTTATAGAAGATTTGAAGAGTGATGCAGCCACATTAGATGAAGCAGAAGTACTTCAAATTACATTACAGGAGTTCAAATCCATTATCAGAGAAGAGCTTGTCACAGGAGGAAGGTTTAATGTTTCCAGAGAAGTGGCTGGTTACGAAAAAATTGAAGAGGACACCGGGCAAGACATGATATACGTGATCTGTGACAAGCCTGATTTGAATTCAGTAGCACCTCTTTCACAGTATCTAGAGAAAAAAGGATTTAAAGTAGTAGCACCAACATATGATGGGGACCTGGTTGATCTAAGGTACATTCATCAGGAAAACCTCCGACGATGTGATGCTTCAATAATATACAGCGAAACCAGCTCTGAAGACTGGATAAAAGCCAAACTGCAAGACCTGCTAAAGGCTCCAGGGTTCGGGAGATCAAAGCCAATTAAGGCTAAAGCAGTCTACCTCGGTAGAGATAACGGGATTAATAAAGAAAATATTGAAAAAGGAAAAGCCATGCTTATCAGTGGAGCAGGAGACTTCAATGAAGAGAAACTGGTCCCTTTTTTACAAAAATTGAGCTGATATGAGTGATGAAAAAATAGAAATTAAGGAGGAATCCGGTTTAGATTTATCTGAACTGATTAATCCATTTCCCGGCTTAAGGCCATTCGGGATAGAGGAGAGTCACTTATTTTTCGGACGGGAAGGACAAAGTGATGAGGTACTGGTGAAGCTTGCCGAAAATAAGTTTGTAGCGATTCTCGGAGCTTCAGGGAGTGGAAAGTCCTCATTGATGTACTGTGGTTTGATTCCGACTCTATATGGAGGATTCATGACAACTGCCGGATCAAACTGGAAAATCATAGTCACACGTCCAGGTGGAGGCCCGATTGATAACCTCGCTGAAGCACTTTTAGCAAAGAATAAAGATTATGCAAAACTTGGTGAGGAAGATAAACTCATCAAGAAGACGATTACTGGAACCGTACTTAGAAGTAGTTCTTTAGGACTTATTGAAGCTGTAAAACAAACAAAATCGTCAGATAAAGAGAATTATTTGATTCTTGTTGACCAGTTTGAAGAACTTTTCAGATACCGCAAAGTTGAAGCAGTTCAATCAGAGCTTGATGAATCTTCAGCATTTGTTAATCTGCTATTGGAAGCAATACATCAATATGATGAACCAATCTATGTCGCACTTACCATGCGTTCGGATTTCATTGGAGAATGTGCGCAATTCCCGGATCTTACTCAAATGATCAATGATAGCCACTACCTGATTCCACAAATGACGAGGGACCAGAAACGATTGGCTATTGAAGGACCGGTTGCAGTAGGTGGAGGTCAAATTGCAGCAAGGTTGACGCAACAGTTATTGAATGATGTAGGTGATAACCAGGATCAGCTACCAATTTTGCAGCACGCATTGATGCGAACATGGCAATATTGGGTAGAAGGCAGGCAAGAAGGTGAAGATATGGACCTTAGGCATTATAATGCCATTGGGACATTAACAGAAGCCCTTTCACAGCATGCCAATGAAGCCTACGACAACCTGTCAAAAAGAGAAAAAGAAATATGTGAGGTAATGTTCAAAGCCCTCACAGAAAGAGGAAGTGAAAACCAGGGAATAAGGAGGCCAACAAAGCTCAGTACAATTGCAAGCATTGCTGGTGTTTCCGAAGATGAGGTGATCCGGGTAGTTGAGAAATTCCGAGAACCAGGTAGGTCATTACTAATGCCTCCGTACGGTGTAAGACTGGAATCAGATACTGTAATTGATATATCTCATGAGAGTTTAATGAGAATTTGGGTCCGCTTGAAGCGATGGTTGGATGAAGAGTCCAAATCAGCAGAGATGTACCTGAAATTATCTGAATCCGCTGAAAGGTATCAGGAGGGAAGAGCCGGACTATGGCAGATGCCAGATTTACAGCTGGCATTGAACTGGCAAGAAGAAAATCGACCCACCCTTGTTTGGGGTCAACGGTACAACATGGCTTTTGAACGTACTATGGTCTTTTTGGAGACTAGTAAAAAGGCCTATGAAACCGAGCAAAGAAACAAAGAGCTTCTACAGAAAAGACAGATAAAGAGGACAAGGATTATTGCGATCATCCTGTCTTTTGCAACGCTTGTTTGTTTGTATTTCGTGGTTTTTGGTCAGATTCAGAAGAATAGGGCGGTAGAGCAAGAGCTAAAAGCACTTGAAGCAGCCGCAAAAGCAGAGAGATTGGCTCAAAAGTCCAATGAGGAGGCTGCAAGAGCGACAAAGGCAGAGGCAAATGCACTCCTTGAGCAAGAAAAAGCACAAAAGGAAGCAGAAAGGGCTCGTCAGCAAACTCTTTTAGCCAATCAGGCTCTAGCTGAAGCTGATAAACAAAGAAAAGCAGCAGAACGAAGTGCCCTTTTAGCAAAAGAACAAGAGGAGAAAGCCAAGGAAGCCGCTGTACAAGCACGTTTGGCGCAGCTAGATGCCGATAAAGCAGCAAGAGAAGCACAAATCGAAAGAGATAATGCCGATAGACTTAGATATCAGGCAATTGCACAATCCATGGCGATTAAAGCCAAAGGGATTAACCAACCTGAACTAAAAGGTTTGGTAGCCCGTCAGGCTTATTTATACTGGAAAGAATATCGGGATGAGGGAGATGAGTTTAATGGCGATATCTACGCTGGTGTATACTATGGTCTTAAAGAATTAACAAATGATTCTTTGAATCACCTCAAAGGGCATGACAATGCTGTTCGCTCTGTGGTGTTTGATGAGGATGGTACGCACATGTATTCTGCCGGTAGTGATGGTTTGATCCTATCATGGAACATGAACAATGAAACCAATGAAGTATTGTTCCAAAATGACCAGGTGAGTAGAGTAGTAGGGGTTAGTCCGGATGAGAAATATCTGGCCCTGGGTTCTGACAAGGATCACATTTATTTATTTGACCTGGAAAACCAGGAACAGGAACCTATTGAAATTATTGGACATGGTGGAGCGGTATTTGATCTGGTTTTTACTCCGGATAATAAGGGATTCTTTTCTGTAGGAGCAGATAAAATCATTAGGACAAGTGACTTTAAAAATTCTGAAAAACTTGTAACTACGGAGGCTAGAGTAAAAGCATTGGCTATCTCACCAGATGGTAGGTTATTAGCAGGAGGAGCAGAAAATGGGGATGTTTATTTGTGGGATCTGAAACGGGCCAACGTAATGACCACCATTTACACCAAATCCAGAACTCCGGTAAATGCGATCACCTTTAACAAAACCGGTGACAAACTCGCCTTTGGTGATTATGATGGGAATATTATACTTTGGGATTTAGATGAAGGCAAGAAATTTGGACCAACTCTAACTGGATTTACTGGTCCGGTTTTAGATATTAGCTTTGACTCTAAAGGTAAACTATTGGGAGCCGCAAGTTCTGATAAGACCGCTCGTCTTTGGGATTTGAATAATATTTATGATTTACCAACAATTCTGGATGATCATACAGATTGGGTGTTCACCCTTGATTTTCATCCAGACGGTCAGTATCTGGTAACTGGAAGTAAAGATCAAATTATTAGAAAATGGCCAATTTCAGCAAGTGATATGTCTTCACAACTTTGTGGAAAGATTGCGAGAAATATGTCACAAACTGAGTGGAATCAGTATGTGGGGCAAAGTTTTGATAGGCTCGAGACTTGTGAAGGAAAACCATTTGGTACAGAAAATTAGAATTATTGCATGACAGAATTAAAGCGACTACTATTTGTAATCAGTCTGTTGATCATAGCCAGTTCTTACGCAAATGCTCAGTGTACTCAGATCCTGAATCAGGCGGAGGATGAGTTTGAGGCGGGAAGGATTCTGGGTATCCCGGGTATGCTGGAAGAGTGTCTGGAAACAGGTGGGTTCTCCAAGGAAGAAACCATCCGGGCACATAAACTATTGACCCAGGTCTATATCTTCTCCGATCAGGAGGCGAGGGCAGACGAATCCATGATAGACTTGCTACATGCAGATCCAGAACATCAATTAGATCGAGAGTTTGACCCAGCTGAATTGTTCTATTTGTATGACCAATTTAGAACAGAACCAATTTTTCGATTGGGATTAAAAGTGGGAGGAAACCGACTTGATCCCGTTGTTCTGGAAGAGTTTAGCACTATACCAAATGATACCAGTTTCAAAGTATATACGCCTGGGATAGGTTTTCAGATAGAAGGATCTATCGAGAGACATTTCATCTATGGAATAGAAGGGTCTCTGGGTTTTATGTTCAGGTCCTCACGTTTTGAGGTACTTGAATCGTATGAAAAGGCAGGATTGGAAATGCAGATAGTTGATACCCAAAATTGGCTAACTGTTCCACTACAAGCCAGGTACAATCTGCGTTATGGTCAAAGACGAGGAGCAATTCCTTACGTTTTGGCGGGTGCAGCCTTCAATTATCTTTTAAGTGCCGCTTACATAGATTCACAAAGAAGTGGAGGATTGCAGGAGTCGGTGACAAGAATTCCATTATTGTCCAATGATGAAAGAAACACTGTCAATTATTCAGGGTTTTTGGGTTTGGGTGTGAAGCTAAGAAACCAAACACATTTTATTACACTCGAAGCTCGGTATGAATTGACTACCAGAAATTATGTCAATCCTGAGAACAGGTATATAAACAATGAAAACATTGCAGGTTTGGCCTATGTGACTGATGATTTGACTTTAAGCTTTATCTCATTCACGTTTGGTTATACAAGATCAATTTACAACCCAAAGAAAAAGAAAAAATTTATCCGTTAAATGACCACCATGCGGCATATATTATCTCTAATATTAATTGCAATCATGGGCGTTGCAAGTTTTTCATGTCTGGAAAACAAGGAAGGACCTGCTCCTGAGGATGTATTCCTGAAGTATTATGGTGGAGCTTCCTCTGATGTTTTAGTTGGTATGGGTTACATACCTGCTACTAACGAGTATATATTAGTAGGGAATTCCAATAGTAACTCTGAGGATGGCGATATTCTTATTGTTAAAACACAGGAAAATGGAAATCAAATTGATGAGATCTATATTCAGGTGAATGATACATTAGGATCAACAGATTTTGTCAATTCAGTAAAAGTATTGGATGATGCTATTGCTATTGTAGGATACACTGAGACTATCGATCAACAGGGAAGAAGGAATTTCAGACAACTATATTGGGCTTTTTATGATTTTGATCTTCAGGAGGTAGCAAGTGGACTAATTGATAGTATTCAAGTGGACTTTGAAGTGGGGGTTGACCTGATTGGGAATGACATTATTCAGACATCTGATGGAAATATTGGGATTCTGGCTACTACTGGAGAAGATACAGACTCAGATAGAGATGTGATTTTTTATAAGATCAGTTCAACTGGTCAACAACTTTGGAAAAAGACCAATTCATTAAACGGAACAGATGTTGGGGTATCCCTGATAGAATTCACTGATGGAACGTATGGATCATGTAGTCAAACAGAACGTTTTTCAGATGATGAGGGCTATAGAGGAATAAATACCTTATTTTTACATTACAACAATTTTGGGAATCTCAGAAATTCAATATCATTTGGGCGCATATCCGGCAATAATGATCTGATTGATGATATCCCAACAAAAATGATCAATGATGGCGCAAATGCTACAATCATTGGTAATTCGGAAATCGATGGCAGGTTACAACCATTTATAATTCCACTCACAAAAATAGATGCCGTGGATTCCGTAAGATCGATTCCAATCAGTGAAGGATTTACTGAATGGGGCGTGAATGACATACAGAGAGCACTTAATGGCGATTATATCTTTGCAGGTATCGCCAGGGAAACAGCAACGGAAAACAATCCCAATTTTGGACAACAAATGATGTTTTTGAGGTCCAATCAGCTTGGAATAAGCAATCTAACGACCACTAGTTTTGGCGATGGACAGCCAGACGAAGGAGTTGCAATAATTCAATTACCTGGAGGAGGAATTCTTCTTGGTGGTACGGTTAGTTTTGGCGGAACGAACACAAAAATGGTGTTAGCTAAATTAAATCGTTCCGGACAATTATTTAAGTAGACCAACTTTACTGCACTATGAAAACGGTAAAAGTTATTGATTGCTAAATTATTGAGAGATGATAGGAAAATTACGTATTACACTATATTCATTACTGGTATTACTATCTGTGAACTCCTATGCACAGACTATTGCCAGCATAGAAACCTCACCGGCAGGAGGAGTAACAACAAACAGTAGCTCAGTTTCCTTTACTGTAACTTTTGATCAGGCAACTACTGGAATTGCAACTTCCAATTTTAGTTTGGATGCTTCAGGTGTTACAGCCACTATTGGAACGCCTACCACCTCAGATAATATAACCTGGGATGTTCCTTTGACCTTAGTTACCTATATAGGAGCACCCGGAACTTTGAGTATTGATTTTGCTACAGATACTGAATCTCCAACAATAACTAATTCACCGTTTACAGGTGGAGAAGTTTACACTATAGATCAAACTTCTCCTGGCATCACAGGATCATCTGTAACGAATACGGCTGGAACTGAGCTAAATTTAACATTCAACCCTGATGAAACAGGGACTATATATTATGTAGCCACTCTAGAATCAACCACACCGAGTGAAGCTCAGGTATTAGCAGGACAGGATAATAGTGGGGATGGCAGTGGTACAGGAGATAACCTGGTAGGCGCCAACGCAGCTGTTGGTGCAACCGGTAGCCAGGTGTTTGATATTACAGGATTAACATTAACTGATGCTGTTACCTATTACGTGCATTTCCTAGTGCAAGATGATTACGGCAACAATTCTACTATTGTTTCGGTGAATGTAACAGCGGATGTAAATGCTCCGGGCATTACAGGTTCATCTTTAGCTAACACTGCTGGCTCAGAATTGAACTTAACCTTTAATCCTGATGAAACGGGGACTTTATATTATGTAGCAACAGAAGAATCAACAACTCCAAGTGAAGCACAAGTACTTGCAGGGCAAGATAACAGTGGAGACGGTAGTGGCACAGGCGATAACCTGGTGGGAGCAAGTGCAGCTGTGGGATCCACAGGAAGTCAGGTATTTGATATTACAGGATTAACATTAGCTGATGCGACTACTTATTACGTTCACTTTCTAGTTCAGGATGGTTCTGCCAATAATTCCACAATAGTTTCAGTGAATATAGCAGCAGATGTAGATGCTCCTGGAATCACAGGTTCATCTTTAGCTAACACTGCTGGCTCAGAATTGAACTTAACCTTTAATCCTGATGAAACAGGGACTTTATACTATGTAGCAACAGAAGAGTCCACTACTCCAAGTGAAGCGCAAGTACTTGCCGGTCAGGATAACAGTGGAGATGGTAGTGGCACAGGAGATAACCTGGTGGGAGCAAGTGCAGCTGTGGGATCCACAGGAAGTCAGGTATTTGATATTACAGGATTAACATTAGCAGATGCGACTACTTATTACGTTCACTTTCTAGTTCAGGATGGTTCTGGCAATAATTCCACGATAGTTTCAGTGAATATAGCAGCAGATGTAGATGCTCCTGGAATCACAGGTTCATCTTTGGTTAACACTGCCGGTACAGAATTAAACTTAACCTTTAATCCTGATGAAACAGGGACTTTATACTATGTAGCAACAGAAGAGTCCACTACTCCAAGTGAAGCGCAAGTACTTGCTGGTCAGGATAACAGTGGAGATGGTAGTGGCACAGGAGATAACCTGGTAGGTGCAAGTGCAGCTGTTGGTTCAACCGGTAGTCAGGTATTTGATATTACAGGATTAACATTAGCTGATGCGACTACTTATTATGTTCATTTTTTAGTTCAAGATGGATCCGGGAACAATTCAACAATAGTTTCAGTGAATGTCACAGCAGATGTAAATGCTCCTGGAATTACTGGATCATCTTTAGGGCATACTGGAGCGACAGAATTGAATCTTACTTTTAATCCTGATGAAACCGGGACCATATATTATGTAGCCACTGAGGAATCAACAACCCCGAGTGAAGCACAGGTATTGGCTGGTCAGGATAACAGTGGAGATGGCAGTGGCACTGGAGACAACCTGGTGGGAGCAAGTGCAGCTGTTGGTTCTACAGGTAGTCAGGTATTTGATATTACCGGGTTAACATTGACTGATGCCACAACTTATTATGTTCACTTTTTGGTGCAGGACGGATCAGGCAATAATTCCTCGATAGTTTCCGTAAATGTTCTTGTAGATGCTGGAGCACCGGGAATTACGGGCTCATCTCTCACAAATACTGCTGGAACAGAACTAAACCTTACATTTAATCCGGATGAAACTGGAACCTTGTATTATGTTGCCACTGAAGAGGCTACAACGCCAAGTGAAGCACAGGTATTGGCAGGTCAGGATAACAGCGGAGATGGTAGTGGCACAGGAGATAACCTTGTAGGAGCTAGTGCAGCTGTTGGTTCAACCGGTAGCCAGGTATTTGATATAATCGGACTTACGCTTACAAATTCTACCACTTATTATGTGCATTTTCTGGTGCAGGATGGCTCAGCGAATAATTCGACAATTGTAACCGTAAGTGTTACTGCAGACGTAAATCCTCCTGGAATCACAGGATCTTCATTGACAAATACAGCTGGAACTGAGTTGAATTTAACATTCAACCCTGATGAAACAGGGACATTGTATTATGTAGCAACAGAAGAATCCACTACTCCAAGTGAAGCACAGGTGTTGGCAGGTCAGGATAATAGCGGAGATGGTAGTGGTACAGGAGACAACCTTGTAGGAGCTAATGCGGCTGTTGGTTCAACCGGTAGTCAGGTATTTGATATTACCGGATTGACACTTACAAACTCTACCACATATTACGTTCACTTTCTAGTTCAGGATGGTTCTGGTAACAATTCCACAATTGTCTCAGTAAATGTAACAGCCGATGTGAACGCTCCAGGAATTACTGGATCTTCTCTTGCCAATTCAGGAACTACTGAATTGAACCTTACATTTAACCCAGACGAGACTGGAACATTATATTATGTTGCTACCGAGGAGTCAACCACTCCGAGTGAGGCACAAGTGCTTGCTGGTCAGGATAATAGTGGAGATGGTAGCGGTACCGGGGATAACCTGGTTGGTGCTACATCAGTTGTTGGATCAACGGGAAGTCAGGTGTTTGATATTACAGGTTTGACTTTAGCTGACGCAACCACATATTATGTGCATTTTTTAGTTCAGGATGGATCAGGAAATAATTCAACAATAGTTTCAGTGAATGTAACTGCGGATGCAGGTGCACCTGGAATTACAGGGTCATCATTGACTAATACGGCAGGAACTGAGTTGAATTTAACATTCAACCCTGATGAAACAGGGACATTGTATTATGTAGCAACAGAAGAGGCTACAACTCCAAGTGAAGCACAGGTATTGGCTGGTCAGGACAACAGTGGAGATGGAAGTGGAACTGGTGATAACCTGGTTGGTGCCAATGCTGTTGTTGGATCAACGGGAAGTCAGGTATTTGATATTACCGGATTGACATTGACGGATGCTACCACTTACTATGTACATTTCCTGTTGCAGGATGGCTCAGCGAATAATTCGACAATTGTAACCGTGAGTGTTACTGCTGACGTAAACCCTCCTGGAATTACAGGATCTTCTTTGACCAATACGGTTGGTACAGAATTGAATTTAACTTTCAATCCAGATGAAATAGGGACATTGTATTATGTAGCAACGGAAGAGGCTACAACTCCAAGTGAAGCACAGGTATTGGCTGGTCAGGATAATAGTGGTGATGGTAGTGGTACTGGAGATAATCTGGTGGGAGCTACTTCGGTTGTTGGATCTACAGGAAGTCAGGTATTTGATATTACAGGGCTGACCTTGACAGATGCCACCACTTACTATGTTCATTTCCTTGTACAGGATGGATCTGGCAATAACTCTACAATTGTTTCAGTAAACGTAACAGCTGATGTTGCCGCACCAATAATTCTTTCAGCCACTACTGATGATAATGACGGAAATGGTCAGATTGACAGAATTGATATTGAATTGTCAGAGTCCATTGTAGATGGTTCATCCACGTTTACAGGTAGCGTGGTTATAAATTCTGGATTTGGGGGGAGCATCAATTCAATCACCACAGGAGACAGTGGCAATGACCAATTTATAAGAGTCATTTTAAATGAAAGTGGGGGATTTGATACTGATGCACTACCAGATATTGATTTGGTCAACGGTTTAATCTTTGACGCATCGGGAAATACCCTTGGATCCGATCAGAATTTCGGGGCAGTGGATGATGGAGCATCAGCGGTAATAGTGGAAGCTATTACGTTGGATGAGGATGATGATGGTATTGTTGATGCCATTGAACTTGAATTCAGTGAAGCAATGGATGACAGTGATATTGATGGAATAGGAACTGTGATTGATGACTGGAGCATTTCATCCAATAGCTTTGGCGGTGGTGAAACTGATGCCATGGATGCTTTCAGTACTGAAACTGATTTTGTATCAGGAGGTAATGATACGGATGCAGATGATGAGTTTATTAAGCTAACGGTAAGCCCAACTAATGTTGTTGGTACTGCCGTTTACCAGTTCTCTTACACCAATGGAGGAGGTAACATTAGGGATGCAAATGGTGCAGTATTAGATGATATTTCAGCTACAACTGCTACTGATGGAGCTGCACCTGCATTTTTGATTGGCATTGGGGATGCAACGCCATTTGATGAAGAAACGGGTGTTCTTCCTGGAACAATATTGAATGAAGTTACTTTCACATTAAGTGAGAGTGTAAGTATACAAAATGGAGGGTCATTCATAACCCTATCGGATGGAAGTACAGAAGCAATAGAGGCCAATAGCTCGAATGTGGTGATCTCAGGTGGAACAGATGTTACGCTTACCTATTCTCAAATTTTCCAAAAGGGTAGTAGCTACCGCGTTAATTTTGATGCTGGTGCGTTTGAGGATGCTGCCGGAAATACTAGTGAGGCGAATAATGACTGGAATTGGACAATGCAAGGAATAGGAACTACGCCAAATATTATTGCTACAGTACCTGCAGATTTGGCAACAAATGTAGCTGTGTCTACCGACATTTTATTAATTTTTGATGAACCTGTAGCTTACCAAAATAATGAAAGTGCACCAATGGATTTTAACATCTTCAGTGCCGCAGATCCAAACTTTGATCTTGCAGGGAGTGGAAGAGATTACACCATTGATGATTCAAGTACTGATCCAGGTTTTTCTCCTGCTTATATCAATGATAATACCAATATCCAGGATACGATTACTTTTAGTTTGTCAACTGCCTCAACAAATGGCTCTTTCACCACTTATCAGGGAGCTAATACAACCTATACAGTGACTATTGAGGCATACTCATTTGAAGAGAAAACAAATTTTAACGACGCACCAAGTTATAGTTTTTCTTTTACAACTGCTGCCGATGGTACCCCACCATCAATTGAATTTACTACACCTACGAACGGTAGTACGGTTGCTGCTACCACAACAGACCTTACTGTTGAATTTAGTGAAGACGTTCAAGCTGGTACAGGAAACATTGAATTATATGCAGATACTAACCCAGATGTATTAGTTGCTCAGTTTTCAATAAGTGACCCTGAAGTGACATTTAGTGCACAGGATTTTACAACGGATTTAATAACAATTGACATTTCCAGTGTAAACCTATCTGGCGGAATTAATTATTATGTGAATATTGATAATGGGGCAATTGAAGATGCAGCAAATAATGGCTTTAGTGGAATTTCTGATGAAACAACATGGAATTTTGATATCTCGGCAGAATCAACTGACCCTGGCCTAGTTTCGAGGAGCCCTGCAGATAATTCAAGTAATGTTGATATCACAACTAACATGGTACTCACTTTTGACGAGCCTGTTTTTGCTGGGTCAGGAGGGGACATAGTTCTTAGGTATTCCGGAACGAACAACATTGCTCAATTAATAACCGTACCGGATGCGTCAGCAACATTTTCAGGTAATCAGCTCACAATTGATTTTCCAAATGACCTTTCCGGTCAAACATCATATTACCTTACAATTGAAGATAACGTAATCGCTGACAATAATGGGAACACATATAATGGATTCAGTTCTACTTCATTTTGGAATTTCTATACAGAAAGTGGAACAGACGCAACAGGTCCTTCGGTAAATGATACTGACCCAACGGATGGTACGACTGATGTAAGTGTATTGCCTACAATATCCATCACTTTTGACGAACCCGTATTTGAGGGAACCGGTAATTTTTATGTCTATGACAATGACAATGGTGATGCTGTTGTAGCAACATTTGATGTACTATCTGATGTTACTGTCTCTGGAAATATCGTGTCATTTACGATTTCTTCTTTACTAGACTTTAACAATGGCTATTCATTTGGATGGGATGCCGGTGTCCTTGAAGATGCGGAAGGTAATGGTGTTGCTGTCGTAAATGCAGATACATACAATTTCACTACATTGGATGATACTACTGACCCGACTGTGCTTGTTTTCTCACCTGATGATGATGAAACAGGTGTGACTCCTGGAAACCCAACACTCACACTTAAATTTTCTGAACCAGTAGTAAAAGGTTCTGGAAACATAACAATCAATTACAGTAATGGTGTAAATGTTGGAACAGTTGACGTGGCAGATGCAGCGGTTACTTATACTGCAGCTGATTCAACTTTTGCAATTGATCTGTCATCAACTACACCAAATGTTACATTAGATGGACTGACAGAGTATTATTTAGGAATTGATGGTACAACATTTGAAGACTCTAATGGAAATACATACGCAGGTGTCGCTGCTAATGGGTTATGGTCCTTTATCACAGCCGCAGACGCTGTTGACCCAACTATCACGAACCAGGGTTCTCTTGATGGCACTACCGGAGTGGATTTATCAGCAAGTTTTACATTGAATATGTCTGAAAGGGTGTATTCAGGATCTGGCAATATTGTATTTACTTCTGCTTCTCAGACCATAACAATTCCTGCTTCAGATGGTAGTCAGGTGAGTGGGTATGGAACACGGACTCTTGTGGTCAATCCAACATTGCAATTCTTTAACAATACGTCTTACACAGTCACTTTTGATGCGGATGCCGTTGAGGATGCCTCAGGAAATGATGTTTCTGACACCTGGTCATTCACAACTGGTAATTCTGTATTGGTAGCTGAACCAGTTGAGGTTATGTGTACTGATGCAGATTTTGTGTCTATTGGGGATATAAATATTGTTGAGACTTCAAATGACGATTTTGGTGTAGGAGCTGGTCAGACTCTGATTATTGAATTACCAACAGATTTTGTTTTCAATACATCCGCCCCGGCATTTGTTGCTTTTTCTGGGAATGATGTCTCCACTGCTTCACTTTCAATGGCTTCTGATTTTATTACTGTTACTTACACGGTGACTGGTACCTCTGGAGCAACAGATGTTTTAAGCATCAGAGACCTGGAAGTTAAATATATTGGTTCTTCAGCTGTTTCAAATCAGTATGCTGTAAGATCTGGGGGAACAGGAGTTTTGGAAGGAAATGCAACATATCATGATCAGATTCATATTGATCTCAGCTCTTCTATTAGCCCTAGTAGTGTTCCTGTAATTGACCAATCAGCTCCAGCTGCCGCTTCTGATATCAATACACTGGCCGTTCAGAATGCTGCTACTTTCACATTGGATATTTCCTCACCAGTAGGTGGATCCACCTATAACTGGTATAATTTGGAAACGACAAATTCTCTTACCAGTACAAGTGTAACACAGGCCTCTCTTCCAGATTTTGATAATGGAGATGATTATCTGTATTCATATTCTGTTACTGAACAAGATGCAAGTGGTTGTGAAAGTGATCCTGCTTATATGGATATATTTGTCTATCAATTCTCTTTGAACCCAGTAGCCACTTCATTTGAAGATACAGACGATACTGGAACTGAAATAAGTATATCGAAACCGAATGGTCATACTGCACAATTTTCTGGTGAAGGTTTAGGTAGTGTGTCAATTCCTCCTGTGGGAACTGATGGTACAGCAACAGCCGATTTCATACCAAGTGCAGCGGGTGCATTAAATAGTCCACACACAATCACTTATACGGTGACCAATTCAACAACTGGGAGAAGCTTTGATTTCACTGATGGAATGACATTTACTATTAATTCAGGTACAGCGATGTTTGATAAAGGTGCTGCTGAATTAACAGAATTCTGTTTAAATGATGCTACTTATTCAGATTATGATCTTGAAACTAATATTGCAGCGTCGCAAGGTAGATTCTTCTATAGAATTGCACTATACAATTCAAGTAATGTTGAACAAACGTCTGCAATTATTGCTCCAGCTGGTTGGCAATATAGTGGCCAGGGAGGTAGTGCTTTGAATCCAGTATCATCACACTTCTTAACAGATGATTGGAGTATTGATCCTAGTGCATTATCTGCAGGGACTTATATTCTACGTTATATGGCTGTACCTTCAGGTACAACCACACCAGCTATCGATGAAGGTGAATTGCTGTCAGTCGATATTACAATTAAACCACTTCCTACAATTGATTTCACTAATATCGATGAAACTTATCCCTACTTTTGTGAGGATGACACACCATTTAACCTTGAAATTAGCATCAATGGCCTAGACCCGTTAACAGGGGGAGATATTGCTGGTTATGAAGCTGAAATTGTTTCATCTCAGAATCCAAGTGGGTTAGTAGTACCTCGAGCTTATATAGCTGGCTCAACTTTCGATCCCTCAGATCCTGTAGGAGACGGGACAAATTATGTTGATTCAAGGGAATACATATACATGTATTTGTGGTATACAAACACAGCGGCTCAGGACAGTGTTAATGGATGTATTAACGACTCTTATGTAGTTAATTTCACAAATAACACTGATAGGTTATGGATATTTACTAAACCTGATGCTCCATTGGTTAATGATGGGTATACTGTAAGTGCAGATGAGACTTTTTATGAATATTGTGAGGAAGAGACAGTTAATGAGGTGGAAGCGTCAACCTCCGGAACATTTTCAACTTCTGCGTTGGATTATTATTGGGTTGATAACTCTTCGACCGATACACTGGTAGAAGGATCTAGTACTGCAGTGGGACAAGCATTACTTGGATCAATCGACCCAGCGCCCGGTCTATATGAAATAGACCTGACACTAAATATTTGGAGTAACCTGAATGATTTTGATGGCTGTAGTTCCTTCCCAAGAAGGCTTGACTTTGAAGTTTATAGGACACCTGATATTCCTGAAGTAGATTTAACAGGATCTACATATGGAACTTCTGTCTCATCAGATGAATATGTTTATAACCTTTGTGAAGGGGATTCATTTGAGGACATAATGCTGGATGTTACAACACTTTTTGATCCGTCTGCAGACTCAACGTTTATATGGCTGGATGATACAAAATCCAATATTAATGGCAGTATTTCTGCTTCAATAAACCAAACAGCATTAGCTTCTGAATTGGGCTTACCAGTATCAGCTGGTACAAGTGATTTTGAGACCACTTTCTATGTGGTTCAAGGTGAACATAGAAACACAACAACAGGGTTCACTGGCTGTCCAAGTGATACTGTAACAATTACAATAAGATCATTTCAGCAACCCGAAGCACCTGATGTTTCTACCTTTGATACTGATTTTTACATGTGTGAAGGTCAGAATTTTATAGATGCATTCGGTCAAACTTTTATTGAAACACCAGATAGTTCAGGAATGGAGTATACCTGGTATGAAGATAATGCTGGCGTTCCTGGGACTTTAATTACTACTTCATTCAATGAGCGTATAACCCAAAGCGAACTGACTGCAGCTGGCTTTGATCAGAATACTCCGGCCACATACACCTATTGGGTTACCCAGACCAGAGAAAGTAACCCTACTGAATCATTTAACGGATGTGAAAGCGATGCAACGCAAGTTACCATTACAGTGTTTGCCTTTGAAAGTCAGCCATTTGTAGATGGTACTATTGATGATGGGAACCCGGATGCTGCTGATGTTACATATTACTATTGTGCTGATGATTTGACTTCTGCTGATGTTTTCAATGCGACAACTAACTATGCAGGTGCAAATGATGTTGAATACAACTGGTACAGATCAAGTAGCGCTGGAACCAAAGGCCAGCAAATCTCGATTGATGATCAGGGTGGTGCAAACGCTGATTTCAGTCAGGCAACCGCATTTGATCTAAACCTTACCGGGTTTGACACGGATGAAGAAATATACTTCCTGGTTACTCAGACAACAGACATCATTAGTGGCGTCTATGAGGGATGTGAAAGCCCAGGTACATTGATCAAGTTTAATATTTTTGCTGATCCAGGTGCACCAACTTCTGCTCAAAATACTTATTATTATTGCGAGGGTGAAACAATCAATAGTATTGCTGTAAGTTCCTCTGAAGCTAGCAAAGAATTCTTCTGGTATAATGATGTTGATTTGGTGGGAAGTGTTTCTGACAGGTTGACCACTGCCAGTGCAGATGGATCTACAATTACGCCTGCTGAACTAATTTACGATACAGGAACTGGTGATAACCTACAGGATGATGCTGTGGAAGGAGATTATGTGTTTTATGTGACACAGGCAGCTGATATAGATGGATCAGTTTCCTTTGACGGTTGTGAAGGAGCTGCAAGAACTATAACAGTAAGTATTAGGAATGTACCTTCAGCACCGACACTTGAAACATCTTCTCTTGATTTTTGCTTAGGGGATGCTATTGGTACTACAATCAATATCAGTAATCCGGATGCAGATGCCGAGTATAACTGGTATGACGAGGGAGCGAATTATTTGAATAATACATCCTTTTTGCTAAGTTATGGTAATTCATCAGGTCAAATTCCAGCAAGTACCACTGGTGTATTTGAATTTAAAGTTACTCAAACAACAGATTCAGATATTGCTGGCTTTGCAGGTTGTGAAAGTGACTCCACGACTTTAACGGTTACAATCAATGATACTCCTGCAGTTCCAGATGCTGACGGAAATGTTAGTTCCAATAGATATGAATACTGTGAAGGAGATGACCTTTCAAGTTTCACTTTAGATGTAACTAACCCTGACCCATCTGCTACTTATAAATGGTATGACGATGCTGGTTTAACTACATTGATTGCCACAGATACAACAGTAAATCTTCTCAGCGTCCAGTCATTAGTCACAGGTGGTGATGTGTACTTAACAAGAACAGATGGTATTTGCGAAAGTGACGCTCAAGAAGTTGAGATAATTGAAAATGCTTTGCCTAATGTGGAAATAGCAGACCTTAATGACGAGTACTGTGTGGATGCCTCTTCAATTACAATTAGAGGTCGTGTTAATGGAGCCAACTCTAGTGGAGGAATATTTTCAATTAACACAGGAGGTTTAACAGATAATGGTAACGGTACTGCTACATTGGATCCAGCTGCAGCTCAGACTGCCGCTGGTGGAACAACAGAGGGTTCTTCTACTACCCATACTATTACTTATAGTTTTACGGATACTGATGGTTGTGCAGCCAGTACAGATTCTACATTCACAATTAATCCATTACCAACTGTAGAAATTGAACTGTCAGATGGTTCGAATGTGGCCTCAAGTTATTGTGAAGACGAAGGAGCCATTGACCTAAGAGCGGTGGCTGAAGATATTCCGGTAACTACAAATGTTACATTTTCAGGTCCTGGTTTAGAAAACAATTCTGGTGGTGGTACAGTAACATTCAACACCAATAATGTAACTCCAGGTAATACTTACACCATAACAATGACCTATCAGGATGGTAATAATTGTAGTAATAGCACTTCAATTGACATCACAGTTGATGAATTGCCAACCTTGGAAATCATAGATCAGGCAAGTGCTTCTAATCTTACAACTACAGATGAATTTTGTTTTGATGATGACATAAGAGTATTTGAGGCATACTCAAATGGATCATTCGTAGCTACACCAGGGAATGTAAGTTGGAGTATAAACACGGGTGGTTTAGTAAGTAATGGTGACGGAACAGCCAATTTTAATCCCGAGGTGGCTGCATTGGCTGTCGGTGAAACCAGAACTGGAGATGAGACTGATCATATTGTCACAATGTCATATACAGATGGGAATGGATGTGCCAGCTCAGTGAGTTACACCATCACAGTAAACCCTCAACCTGACCTGAACATTACAGACCAATCCACCGGATTTGATTTTGATGGAGCAGTGCTTTGTTATGACCAGGGTACACTAACAATCGAGGGGGAATCAGATAATATACCATCAATTTCCAGGGCTTTCTCTATTAATACTCCGAATGGATCCGGTGGATTCCAGGATAATGGAAACGGAACTGCAAGTATTAATACTGGAGTTCTGGCAGCTGATAATGGACAAGATACACTTGATACCGCTGAAAACTATATTGTCACCTTTGATTATACCGATGACAATGGATGTGCCAATTCAATTACAAATACATTTACCATTGCGCCACTCCCAGACATTAATTTTAGTGGTAGGGACAATGTTACCTATAGCGAGAATGACGATGTTTATGAGGTCTGCTATGGTGATGAAAACATTGAATTGATTGGTATTGTTTCCGGAGAAACTGCCACAAGAGGTCAGTGGACCAGTAATGGGCCGGGAATTGTTTCTCAATCTTCTGGTATTGCTCAGTTTAACCCTGCAACAGCTAGGGGCGGAGATCAGTTTGGTCCAGCACAAACGCATACAGTTACTTTTATTTACAGTGATGCAAATAGCTGTGAGGAAGAAATAACCAAGACTTTTATAGTACATCCACTTCCAGAATTGGAACAGGCAACAGATATTGCTGCAACACCTGGTGATTTGATTACTGTTCAAAAGGCCTGTGATGGTGATTCGGTTACATTGAATATCAGTCTGAGTAATATGGCTGTCAACGAAATTTCAACTAGCTGGTATTCTGCTACAAGTTTGAATGCATTGAACCCAGCGACAGCTGAAGCAGGTGGTATCACCTTTTATGATGACATAAGTGGTGATGGTAATATTACGCAAAAAGCCTATGGTGTGCTTGTACAGAATGATGCAACAGGATGTATAAACCCAGAAGCAGAAAGGTTAGTTTCCGTAGGAGATATTCCTAATCCTAAGTTCTCATGGCAGGGCATTATTGATGGTACTCAAACCACATTTGCACTAGAGGATGCTAACTTAGCTTCGAATCAAATTAGCTCTGCTACATTTGAAATTTCAGATGGTGGATCATCCATTTTAAGCTTGACCAACCAATCTTTAGTCCCCTCATCAACACCTTTTACATTCCCAGGAGAGGGTGCTTATGATGTTTCATTGTCTGTAGTTTCCAATAGTGCCTGTGAGGCAGTCATCACTCGAACAGTTAATATAATTCCATTGCTTACCGTACCAGAAACTGGATTAACACAAAATTTTGATGGTTCACAGAATAGCTGGTTTACAAATAGTGTGGCATCAGATGATCCAAGAGAGGATACTGATGTTACCCAATGGGCTGTAGGAGCTCCCGGTGGTGTATTTGGAAATTCTAGTCAAGGTGGAAACGCCTGGGTTACAGTTCCAGGCGGTGTTGTTCCGGATGCTCAGGTAGATGGACCTAGAGGGTACTTTGTTTATTCTCCAGCCTACAACTTGACCGCATTAGAAAGGCCGGCCTTAAGTTTCCTACATAACCGTGATAATCCGGATAACAAGGATGGAGCAGTAATGCAATATTCATTAGATGATGGAATAACCTGGACCAATGTAGGTGGTATTAGTGAAACAGGAGTTGAGAGTGGTCTGAAATGGTATACTAATGAATTGATCAATGGATTAAGTAAAGCTGGTGTTGATAACCCTGATTTTGTAGGTTGGTCTGGTCCAGGTGAGGGATGGGTGGAATCAGTTCATCAAATAGATAATAGCTTTGCCTCGGTTAGATTCAGGTTCATGTATGGGTCTAATGGAGATGGTGATGCGGGGCATGGATTTGCATTTGATAATTTCAGGATTTTTGAGAGGGACAAGATTACTGTAATTGAAACTTTCTCCAGTTTATTTGACGCCAATTCTCAACTGTTCAATGAGACTACAAATGAAATCATTGAGGAAAATGGTAGTGGTGTTTTATGGTTAAATTATTTTGGCCAGTTTGATAACCGTGAAAACAGAGTAGATCCACTGAGTAGCAGAGATAAAACTTCAGCAAGTACACTCAGTACTTACTATGGAATAAATGATGCACCATACACTGTGCTTAATGGGGCGAGACAAGCTGAACCTACATTTGGATCAGGAGCTAGTGATGCAGAAATAACTGGTTGGACCCTAAGTGATCTACAATTGGATGGATTAAAACCACCATCATTCAGTATTGATTTTACAGATGTCTCCACAAGTCAGGATGAAGTAACACTTAATGTAACAGTTGTTTCGGACGTCACATTAACTAATGTGCAGGAAATAGCTACAAGAATCTTCATTGTCGAAAATGAGATATTAGCGAGTAATCTGGACGGAGTAAATAATAATGTGCATAATGTGGTAAGAAAGATGCTGCCTAGTCCAGATGGTTTCAATTTTGAGGGTACCCTTACTGAGGGACAAACCATCGGTACATATGAAGTATCCTGGTCTATCAATAATGTCTTTGACCCGGATTCCCTAACTGCAATTGTGTATGTTCAAAACCAGGTAACAAAGGAAATCTACCAAGGAGGATCTATTGGTTTGGGAGATAAAGAAAATGTTATAACTGCAATTGAAAGGCAATTCCTTTCGGGTGAGGACTTTGCAATATTTCCAAATCCTGCAAATGAATCTCTTAGCGTGGTTTTCCAGTCACCGGTGACAGATAATGTTAGGTACGAACTTATGGATCAGACAGGTAAGGTTTTAATTCATGGACTGGTTCATCCTGGAGAAGAATCCATTGAATTGGATACAGAGGATCTACCACAAGGCGTTTACCTGATCAATGTTTTCCAGAATGACTACAGTATGTTGCCACGAAAAGTTGTGATAACACATCGATAGAGTATTAAGACTAATTATATATAGAAAGGTTGGATGAATAATCCAGCCTTTTTTTGTTGATGAGATCAGTTTTTATCACCTGGGTGTATTAAAAGCAATTGATATAGCCAGAGGAGAATTGAGTATTTTAATGACTAGCAATCCTTTGTGCAGCTCTGGGGATTTTCAATTCTCTTTGTAAACGAAAATTCATAATTCAGCAAGAATCACTTAATATTCCAAGAAAGTATTTGAGTGCGATTAAAAATATGGAAATTTGACTCTGTTGATCTTATTGAAATATAGATTCAAATTAACAAACACTGAATGTGTTGTAGAAGTTAAACATAAAAAAGGCCATCCAATTTCTTGAATGACCGTAATTTGAGATTGTTTTGCTTTATCAGTAAGAAGAATCACCACTGTAGCGCTCAAGGTGCAAGTGATGAGAATGATTCTTTATTCTCTCAGCTACTTTGGTGATACCTTTCACATAACGATAAAGCTCCGTTTCCAACAGCTCGATTTGTCCATCGTAAGACTCGGCACCAATGTCATGTATGGTTTCTTTTTTGTCATGTTCTATATGTCTCCTTGCTCCACATTCTTCATTCAAAAAGTGGGCAAATTTGGAAGGATTGTACTCTGACTCAAACTCCTTTATTTCGTCCAGTGTCTTTTTGATTTCATGGTCCTTATTGACCCTGTACTTTTTAACAAGTACGTTATAAATAACCGTGTCGAAGTGATGAAGTGTATTCAAAGTGTTAAGCACATTGTCATTAAATTCCTGATTTAAACAGTACTTTTTTAACCCTTCATAAGTTTTGATCTCCTCTGAAATAGTCAGCCATTTCTCTGTAGCCTGATCTAGTCCAGCTACCAGATTGCTCTGCTGAGCCATAGAAAAACTGGAGATAAAAATTAATGTTGGAATCAATAATTTTTTCATAATGCGTGTATAGTCTTGGTCCGTTCTATGCAATGTACAATTATATCTAACGATATTTATATTAACGGTATGTTAGCAGGTTTTATTTTCGATGAACGGGTATTTTTTTTCGATGAATAATTTTACTGCTAAAATAATTGATCGTTGAGTGGTATGATAACGAAAAGATTAACTATACCTATCTTTGCATGCATTTTTAAATTTTGACATACTTTATGTCTATGGATTGTACTGATTTTTTGGTACCTAAAGGAGTATTTGATGTTGTTAGCAATGTGGCGCAAGAACTGGATCTTGATACCTACGTAGTAGGTGGTTTTGTGAGAGACAGCATATTATCCCGTCAGTGCAAGGATATCGATTTTGTATGTGTGGGTTCGGGGATAGATTTGGCTCAAAAGGTGGCTGATGCTTTGCCTGGAAAACCTGGAGTCACGGTCTTCAAGAAGTTTGGAACAGCAAGCATAAGATACAACAACCTGGAACTTGAGTTTGTTGGTGCCAGAAAAGAATCATATCAACGAGACTCCAGAAAACCAATTGTCGAGGATGGGTCCCTGGAGGATGACCAAAACAGAAGGGACTTCACCATTAATGCATTAGCCATATCTTTAAACGAGCATAATTATGGCCAGCTGATAGATCCATTTGACGGCCTGTCTGACATTGAAAAGAAATTAATTCGTACACCATTAGATCCAGACATAACATTTTCTGATGATCCCCTGCGAATCATGCGGGCAATACGGTTTGCCAGTCAACTGAAGTATGATATAGTTCCTGACACCTTCGATTCTATCGTAAGAAACGCAGAGAGATTAAGTATTGTATCGATGGAAAGGATTATTGTAGAACTCAATAAAATCGTCTTAAGCGATACCCCATCTTATGGATTTCAATTATTGTTTCATTCAGGAGTATTGAAAGTAATATTTCCAGAGATGGTTAAATTACACGGGGTTAAGAAAATCAATAATCAAGGGCATAAAGATAACTTCTTTCATACATTGAAGGTTTTGGATAATATATCTGAACACACCAGTGATCTTTATTTAAGATGGGCAGCTATATTGCATGACATTGCAAAGCCAGCAACACAGAGGTTCAATGAGAAGGTTGGTTGGACGTTTCATGGTCACGAAGACAAGGGAGCGAGGATGGTTCCTAAAATCTTCAGAAGGATAAAGCTCCCAATGGATGACAGAATGAAATATGTTCAAAAGCTGGTTAAACTTCATTTACGACCAATCGCATTAGTGAAAAAGGATATTACAGATTCAGCTGTAAGAAGACTATTGTTTGAAGCAGGTGATGATGTTGATGACCTAATGACCCTGTGCAAAGCTGATATTACCAGTAAAAACCATGACAGAGTTCAACGCTACCTCAAAAATTTTGAAATTGTTGAACAGAAGATGGGAGAAGTGGAGGAAAAGGACAGAATTCGTAATTTTAACCCTCCGGTCTCAGGTGAAGAGATTATGCAAACATTTGGAGTGGGGCCTGGCAGGGTAATTGGAGAGATTAAGGAAGCAATTAAGGAAGCAATTCTAGAAGGAGAAATAAAGAATGAACATGAAGAGGCATTTCAGCTCATGATTTCATTGGGAGAGCAGAAAGGTCTGAAATCAAAATAAGAACAAAATAAATTACAATGAAGAAAAATTTAATACTTGGAATAACTCTGTTTGTTGTGAGTACAGTGGCTTTTGCACAAGATGCTGAATATAAAAGGCAAAAAATTATTTACAGGCAGGCATTGGCATTTAATGACCCGGATGCAGCAAAAATGGCACTCTATAATATGATTGCTCTTAAGCCTGGAAACATAGGTGCACTCGATTCACTAAGCTTACTATACTTTGAACAACAAAATTGGGTTTCTGCAGGTTTAGTTGCACTTGAAGCCAAAAAACTTAATCCAAACAATTTATTGGCAATGGAGATTGCAGCTACAAGTTTTGAGAACCTTGGACTCTTGGACAAAGCTTTGGAGCAGTATGAGCCTTTGTATTTAAAGAATAATGATATCAATGTGCTTTATAAGATTGCATTTATGCAGTATCGATTGAAAAGGTACAATGATGCCGTCACATCAGCTGATATTGTTTTGAAGGACCCAAAGGCAAAGGAGTTAAACCTTGTATTTGGGAAGTCTGATAATACTAATCAACAAGTTTCAATGGAGGCAGCATGCTACAGATTGAAAGGACTAATTGCCTATGATAAGGGTGATAAACCTAAAGCCATAAACCTTCTAGAGAAAGCGCTGGAGATTGCCCCTGATTTTGAAGCAGTTCAGAACGTATTGGCAGAAGCCAAAAAATAATTATTGATCAGAAGAGAATTGTTTGCTCAAATCTTCTAACCATTTCATAAAGGATCTGTGCATTTTCCTGTGATTGTAACTAAAAACAGTTTTAAGGCCTTGCATAGATCCTTCTAATACGACTGAGGTTCTGTTTTCACTGACTTCATCCAGTTTATAAACATGTACTCCCTTTAGTAGATTACCCTTTGACATCCAGCAGAAACGAAAAGGTTTCTCCTGGTAAGCAATCTTCCCACTGAATGAAGCATCATTCAATTTCCAGGTGAATTCACTATCATTTTTGACCTCAGCTGAGGATATTTGAGAATTCCATTGTGTCCAGGAATTGATATCGGTAACAAGTTGCCAAACCTCTTCAATAGAGGCCGATATAACCATTGACTGTTTATCTTTGACAGGAGCCTCTTCATTTATTTTCCCGTTTCTGGCAAATTCCTCTAGTTGATCCATCGAATTTGAATTAGGCTACAATTTAGTGATTTCTTAAATGTAAGAAAACCATGTGAATTAGAAAGGATTTCAGGTTTTAGATTTCACTTCTATTTCCAATTTTATATCTTGACACCTAAAAATAGAATTAATTTCATGGAGCCGATTAACCGAAGAAAATTCATTGATTTTGTTGGAAAGGGTGTAGTCGGAGTGGCGTTTTCACCACTCTTATTGAATGCCTGCGACAGTAAATCACCAATTGAAGGGATGACATTTACAAGGATAGAGCCAACTACTGAGGACGATGTAATTCTTGCTAATGGATTCAAGTATGAGGTTCTGGTCAAGTGGGGTGATGATATTTCTGAGGTAGACACATTTGGATATAATAATGACTACACTGCGTATATTCCAATGAACGATAGTGAAGGAATTCTGTGGGTTAACCATGAATACATTGATCCTAAGTTTGTTTCAGGATACTATGGAGATATTGCCCGGATGCGAGTTCACATTGACAAAGAAATGTACAATGTGGGAGGAACAATCGTAAAAATCAAAAATTCTGGAGGTAAATGGTCAGTCGTTAAGAATGACCCGATAAATAAAAGAATTACAGGAAAGACAATGATACCTTTTGCCTGGCAGGAGCCAATTGCAGGAAAGACAGAGGCAATGGGAACGGTTGCTAATTGTGCTGGAGGTGTGACACCTTGGGGAACAATCCTTACATGTGAAGAGAATTATGACATGTTTTATGGTGAAACATCAGAAAACGGTAATCATATTAATAGTCAATATGATTGGGAGGCATTCTATAATAATCCTCCTGAACACTATGGCTGGGTGGTGGAGATAAACCCGATGAATGGTAATGCAAAAAAACTTGTGGCACTGGGAAGGTTCTCACATGAATGTGCAACTGTTAAGGAACTTGCCGATGGTAGGTTAGTGGTGTATTCGGGAGATGATATTAACGATGGATGTTTGTATAAATTCATTTCAGACAAGCCTGGTAGTCTTGAAACAGGTTCGTTATATGTAGCAGACCTGGAATCTGGTAAATGGTTAAAACTTGATGTGAACATTTGGGGAGAACTCAAAGGTTATTTTAGGAGTCAGACCGAATTAATGATTGGTTGCCGAAGAGCTTCAAGAATGATTGGAGGGTCTGCTCTGGATAGACCAGAAGATATTGAGATTGATCCGGTTTCAGGGGATGTATTTGTAAGTCTTACCAATAACAAACCTAAAGGCAACTACTATGGGTCCATTCTAAAGTTACGAGAGACCGGAGGAGACTATGCCTCTGAAAGTTTTGAATGGGACACATTTTTGACAGGAGGTGAAGAGACCGGTTTCGCCTGTCCGGATAACCTTGCATTTGACAACAATGGAAATCTCTGGTTTACTTCAGATGTTTCTGGGAATGAAATGAGAAGTGACATTTATTCTAAATTTGGGAACAACGGACTCTACATGGTTCAACGGAATGGTGATCAGGCAGGTGAGGTTATTCAAATTGCCAGCGCTCCTGTAGATGCCGAATTCACTGGACCAACCTTCACTCCAGATGGTAAATATTTATTTCTGAGTGTACAACATCCAGGTGAAACGACAGCCACTGTATTTGACTATGACTTCACCAGTCACTGGCCTGATGGGGGGATGACAATTCCCAAAAGTGCAGTGATTGTTGTGAGTAGCTCATAGAAATAAGGGAGATATCCATTCACACATTCGAAACTATATTTATTAGCCAGTAAGCTAACTGAATCGGCCATTTTATCCGCCAAATAAGCCACTTTATTCAAAGTGACGAATTGTGATGCTCTGATTGCTCATATTTGCTAAAACGCAGTTATTCAAAGCATTAACACCATGTCTTTAATTAGGAATTAGTTTTTTCAATATTTAGATTGACGGAAACTATCTATTAGCCCTCAGTACGAGGGCTACTTTGTTTATTTGTGTTTGGATTTGGAAAAATGGAAAAAAGGATTTTAATCTAACAGCAAGTGACCTTGGTAATTTGTTGAGGTTTATGTTCTGCCAAAAATTATGCTGTTGAGTCTGACCAATCATATATGGCAATATTTAGGAATTGCACTCCTATTAGTAGTGTTCCAGAATCATCTTTTTGGGCAGGTAGAAGGTGGCTTTATTAATCTTACAACCAGGGATGGTTTGCCAAGCAATATAGTATACGAAGTAATTAAGGACCAGCAAGGGTATGTTTGGTTTGCTACGGAATTAGGCATTTCAAGATACAATGGTGAAAAATTTGTTAATTATTCCAAAAAAGATGGCCTTCCCGACAATGATATACTGGGCTTGTTTGAGGATTCAAAAGGCAGGATTTGGTTCAAAACAGCGATGGTGATACAGCCTTTTGTGGAAAATTCAATTTGGCATGGAGTTTCAGGATTGGAAAATGGAGAGGTAACAATTAGATTTAAGCACTTACATGAGCTGCTGGAAATCTCAATTAAAGATAACGGAAAAGGATTTTGCGAATCAAAAATTACAGACAAGTCAAAAGGTATACAACTGGTGAAAGAAAGATTTGACATGCTCAAGGCGTATTACAATGGGGATTTCTCATTAGAAATCTTTTCACAGGAGCATGAGGTAGAAGGTACCAATATTGTCATGAAAATCTCAAATTCGCTGCTGCAATGGCTTTATACATGAAGAAATATCCTTTATTATTTATAATTCTGGGTTTTCACATTTTCCAATCAAATGCTCAATCTCTCAGCGAACTTAGAAATTATACGGTGAGTGATGGGTTACCATCCAATACAGTTTATGACGTAATTGAGGATTCAATTGGGTACATATGGATTGCAACAGATAATGGGCTTACCAGGTTTGACGGTTATCAATTTCAGAGCTATGATGTGAATGATGGTCTTGGAGACAATGAAGTCCTCTATTTTAAAAAGGATTCTTCAAACAGAATTTGGATGGCACCATTGAATGGCCGGGTTTCTTACCTTCAGGATGGGAATATCACTTTACTGGAATCTATCGATTGGATTGGTCATGTGCCCCTGGAAAGTAGGGTGCTGAATATTATAGAATTGCGTAAAGACGTTTTCGTTTTTGTAGACGTTGAAGGTAATTTATTCATTGTTGATTTCAACCTGGAAAATGTACTGTACAAGCGCTTTAACGTAAAATGCTCATATTTTGTGAAGACCGATAACAACAGGCTATTTGCATTTGGACAATTCAAGAAGTATTATGAAATATTCTATGATGATGCCAGTCTGATAATTCATGATGGAGTAACAGCCCAGATTACAAGGTTGGGAAGGTTGGTTTCATTAGATGGTTCAAGTTTTTATAATTTCTATTTAGGTCTAAAAGCCGGGACACACTGGTTTGATGTAGATGAAGTTAGTTATTTTGACCTTCAGTCCTCTAAACTACCCGATGCAACATTATACAATGCCAAGAAAAAAGCATCACATGTCTTACTTTTTACCTCAGATGGAACTTACAGTTTTAAGAATAATGAATTTAAAAAGTTGTCTGAGGAAGTTATCATCAATGAATATTTAGACCAGCAAGGAAATACCTGGTATTCCACATTATCAAATGGCCTGTACATGAAACCTCCTGTTTTCATTCGGTCTACCACAGCACCTGAAGAATTCATCGAAATAAAAAGACTTGATAACGAAGGAGTTTTATTTGGCAACCGGAGTGCTCAGGTTTTTAAATGGAGTTTTAATCAGTTGTTATTGCAAGAATCATTGAACCCGCCGGTCATTCCGGATTACAAAAAGTCAGATATTAAAATAAAGGATATTTATCAGTCTGATACATATGGAATACTAGTCCTAAGATCTGATATGATTTACAACAAGAATAACTTTTTCGATATAAGGTTTTCAAACAAAGGGATAGTCAGTATTGAAGGAAGGGATTGCGTTTATGGCAGGTTTGGAGTACATCCAATAGATGAATTGATTCAAAATAGAAATTATCATTCCAAAGAAATCAAGTGGCCTTTTGATAACATCACTAAGATGGCCCATCACAATGGAGAACTATTCATGGGTACTGAAAACGGGATATTCAAGATAGTGGATGCTGATACTACTGATATGACAGTTACATACCCTGAACTTAAGATTAGAGTTAACGACTTAATTGCAGATAGTACTGGTATATGGGTGGCCAGTGATGGTAAGGGGTTGATGCATATTGATAATGACTCGATTGTTAGTTATTCAATTGGAACAGGTTTATTCTCAAATGATATCAGTTCAATTTATCGGGATGGCTACAATATGTGGGTAGGCACAGCAAGTGGTCTGCACAAAATTGATATACAAACACAAAAGGTTTCCCACATATCTGAGAACGAGGGTTTAACCTCAAAAATAGTGTATGGGGTTGTGGAAATGAATGATACTATCTTTTGTTTAACTGATAAAGGGCTAAATTATTTTGATAAGAACATCAATCTAAACAGGTCTGAATCTCAAACTTTTTTTTGGGATAAGGTAAGTGTTGATAATAACGATATTACAATTAAGCCATCTACTAAAGAGATTATTGCAGGTCCAGATTCCAGAAGAGTTACTTTCAATTATGTTTGTCTGGATTACCTGAGTGCAGGTAAGATTGAGTATGAGTATCAAATTCTGAGTAAGGGACAACCTATTAATGAAAGTGAATGGTTTAAAACGAAACAGACTTCTGTCTCATTATGGAATATTGAGCCCGGAAAATACAGTTTCTATGTTAGAAATAAACCTTATAATGGGAATTGGTCTGAACCGTTGGTTTTAGATTTTGAAGTGAAACCGGTTTACTGGAAGACATTCTGGTTTCAATTAGTGATGATTCTTTTGGTACTAGGTTTGGCTTTTCTGCTTTTCAGGAGAAGACAAATTAGAAAAGAGAGGCGTATTGCACTTAATAATCAAATCATTAGTTCCGAACTAAAAGCCCTGAGATCCCAAATCAATCCGCACTTTATGTTCAATGCACTGAATTCCATTCAGCGGTTCATACTGAAAAGTGATCATACAATAGCAGACAGTTATCTGGCTAAATTCAGTAAGCTTATGCGTTACACACTGGAACATTCTGATGTGATGTTGGTAACGATCAATGAGGAAATTGAAACCCTGAAGCTCTATATCGATATGGAGTTGCTTCGTGTGAATACACCCTTCACTTATGAATTTGAAATAGAAAACGAACTAGACAAATACACCACCAAAATACCTGCCATGGTAATTCAGCCCTTTATTGAAAACGCCATCTGGCATGGGCTACCGGGAAAAGAAGATGGGAAATTAAGCATCTCTTTCACTGAAAGAGATGGTCAACTCTTAATAGCAGTTGAGGATAATGGAAAAGGGTTTAGTAAAGGTGACATGACAGAGGGGCATACTTCGATGGGGGTAAAGCTGGTCAAAGACAGGTTAGAAATGTTATCAACATACTTCCAATCGTCCATGAAATTGACGGTTTTGTGTAAAGATGAAGGGGTAAAAGGCACGAAGGTTGAGATTTTAGTTCCAATTGACTTATATTGAAGCCAAAGTAAAATGAATGATTAGTGCGATCATTATTGATGACGAGAATTCTGCTATTGAGACCCTCCAGCTTACGCTTCAAAGGTATTGTGCTGAAGTGAATTGTATTGGTACTGCCAATAACATAGCCAATGGGAAATCACTTATAGCAAGTTTGAGTCCCGATCTTATTTTTCTAGACATTAATATGCCCGGTGGTACAGGAATAGACCTGCTGGAGAGTATGGATGATAGGGAATGTGACGTGATTTTTACAACGGCATACAGTAATTACGCTATTCAGGCAATTAGATTAGCGGCAATTGACTATTTACTGAAACCAATTGATCATGAGGAGCTTGTAAAAGCTATCGAGCGGTTTAAAGAAAGACAGTCCACTCCAAATAGAGTTGATCTAAAAGAACTTCAACTTATTCTAAGAAACCACCAGCAGGCTGGGAAAATAGGAATTCCTACCGCTGAGGGCATTGAATTCATTAATACTACTGAGATCCTCTATTGTGAATCCGCTAGAAATTATACCATCATACATAGCGAAAGCGGAGAGAAGTTCGTGGCTTCAAAAACACTTGGAGATTTGGAGCAGTTGCTAGTCTCGCCCAACTTTTTCAGAGTCCACAAGTCTTATTTGATTAATACCGACCATGTAAGAAAGTACTTAAAGGGTCGTGGTGGGTCAGTAGTCATGAATAATGATGCTGAAATAGAAGTGGCCAGAAACCGTAAAAGTGACCTGATCGATCGCATGGGAGGCATCTAACAACCGATTTTACATCCTAAATTTCCTTTTTGTTTAAATCGTTGTGACCACAGGATAATTGAATTGTCCACTTCATCCTTCATTTTGTCCATTTGGCTCAAACCTGCCGATTCATATTGATATTTTGAACAACTTTGTATTCATAAGATTGCACTGAAAAATAGAATATTACACACTGTCTTTAATTAGGAATTGGTTGAATAGAAATAGTTCTTTAATTATCACAAGCCCTCTTCATGAGGGCTTTTTTATAATGCCTCAATAGGATTTCTAAATTTAAATTGATACCCAAGGGTCCTTTCTAGCAATTCTGAATTTACAATTTTGTGAGTACCATCAGATGAAATAAACTGTGGCGGAACAAGGTTTTGTTTTTGACAAGCTGCAGTGTAGAAATCTTTTTTTGAAGGGTGATCAGGACAACAGGCATTAAATACTCCCTCAGCGATTGGTGATTTGATAAGTGACAAAATAATATTTAAACAATCATCCAGATGGATCATGTTGACAGGCGTCTCAGGAGATCGCACTTTTCCGGATTTAAAAAAGTGGACAGGATGTCTATTTGGACCAAATAAACCAGCAAATCGAATTACGACAGATTTATTATTCAATGGTGATTTTGTGAATATTTCTTCTGCAGTCAGCAGGTCAATACCGCTCCGTGATGAAGTATGATGCCGGGCATCACTTTCAATAACAGTTCTGTTGAGTCCGGGATATACTGCGGTAGAGCTTGCAACTAATACCTTCTTTAGGTTATTATTTCTACTAAGGTTTTTCTGAATGTGTGACAGGACATCATAATAATTCAATGTCTTACTCGGAGGAATGTTTACAAAGAAATACTCACTGTCCCAAAAAAGGGAGCCTTCAGCAAAATGCTGATCAAAATCCAACAAGCACGGAGCTATGCCATTTTCATTCAGTAAGGACATTTTTTGAGGAGAGGTTGTCGAGCCATGTACTTGATACCCCTTGTTCACAAGTGATTGGGCGAGTGGTAAACCTAACCACCCGCATCCAATTATGCTTATTGCAATGTTATTTTCCAATCTTACTACCCCAAAGAAATACCTTGTGAATAAAATGGCTGGTGATAATACCTTTTACCAGACATCTTGTACAAGGCATTGGCAACTGCCCCCACAATAGGAGGGAAAGGAGGTTCGCCTAATCCTGTAGGGTTCTCTATACTGTCTACAAAGTGCACGTCTATAGACTTTGGAGCTTCATTATGTCTGATCAATCTATACTGGTCGAAATTTTGTTGCTCAGGTGCTCCATCCCGGATAGTAATTTGACTATACATGGCATGGCCTATCCCATCAACAATACCGCCTTCTACCAGGTTAGTAGCAGCTACTGGATTTACTAAAATGCCACAATCTACAGCGCAGTGTACTTTTTCAATAACAGGGCGCCCATTTTTCACCACCATATCGAGAATCTGTGCGACGTAACTGTTATGACAAAAATATGCTGATACGCCACGGTGCACATTGGCTTGTTCCTGTCCCCAACCTGATTTAGACCTAACTAATTTCAGTACCCCGGCATACCTTGCCGCATCATAATCATTGAATTCTCCTATGGGGTTACTTTTAGCTTTCTCTAATAACTCCAGTCGAAATTCAATTGGGTCTTTACCTGCAGTTTCGGCAACCTCATCCAGGAATGACTGCTCAGCTCCCGCGATGAAGTTAGATCTAGGTGCCCGGAAAGCACCTACAGAAACGTTAGAATCTGCAGACCATGTTTCAGCCTGGTAATTGTCGATAGCGCCAGCAGGAAAGCGATGGGCAAATAAGCAACTTTCTGGTATTCCTCCGGCTCTAACCTGGAAGGCTATAAGATTATTATCTTCATCCAACCCAGCCTTATAATATGCATGATAAGCTGGGCGATATGTCCCAAATGTCATGTCATCCTCACGAGTGTAAACCAGCTTAATTGGTGCTTTTATTTGTTGCGAAATCACTGCTGCCTCTACCGCAAAATGTCCATACAGTCTCCGGCCAAACCCACCACCCATGCGAGTCATTTGAATGTCAATTTTGTCCAAAGGCATACCCAGTCGTTCCTCGAGTGTTTTTTCAAGGTATTCAGGAGTCTGAATAGGACCAACCAGATTAGCTCTTTCAGTAGTAACATCTGCAAAGAAATTCATTGGCTCCATGGTGTTGTGCGCCAGGAAAGGAGCTGTATAGGTACGTTCAATTACCTTTGATGCTTTTTTGAATGCTTTGTCAGGATCTCCGTCCTTTCTAACTACTTCTGCATTCTTAGCTCCATAATCTTCCAGCATATCTCTGTGCTTACTGGTAGATTCCATACCGGATGGTATGTTAACGGAATATGTTCCTCCTCCAAATCCTTTGTAGTTATCAGAATATCCTTCGAATGGTTCCCATTCTACCTGAACAGCCTTTTTTGCATTCATTACTTCCCACGTAGTATTCCCCACAACCACCAGCAACTCGGAAAAAGCGCTTGTATCTGACCAGCTTTTCAAGAAGCCATCTTCGTAACTCTTGATCGTAATCACATCTTTAATGCCCGGCATGCTCTTGGCACCACTTGCATCAAAACGCTTCATTTTTAACCCAAATGCAGGGGGGTGAATGATCATGGCAATAAACATACCGTCTAGTTTGTAATCCAAACCGTATAGTGGTTTACCTGTCACAATCTTCTTACCATCTACATTTTTACGGGAAGTTCCGATAATTTTGAATTCATTATTTTCTTTCAGTTCTACCTCTTCCGGAACAGGAATGTCCACAGCTGCGGAAGCCATTTCACCATATCCTGCTTCTTTACCACTTTTCGAATGAAGGATTTTGCCACTATCCGTGGTGATCTCACCTACAGGTACATTCCAGGTTTTTGCGGCGGCTTCCATTAACATTCTTCGTGCTCCTGCTCCTGCCATTCTCAATCCTTGCCATCCTTGGCGTATAGACTGACTACCTCCAGCCAACTGTCTTGTGAATATATCTGTATTGAGAGGAGCCTGTTCTACAAGTACATTGCCCCAATCTACATCCAGCTCCTCTGCCACTATCATTGGCATTGATGTTTTTACATTTTGTCCAATCTCAGGGTTGGGAGACATGATAGTGACTAAACCATTGTCACCGATCTTTAAAAATCCATTAAGGTCAAACCAGTTTTCTGGTAGGGTTATTGTTTCTTTTCCGGTACCGGGTTGGCATCCTGCTAACCAACTAAAGGAAATCATTATTCCTCCTCCGGCAAGGGCTGAAGTTTTCATGAAAGATCTTCTTCCCATTGATGTTTTAAATGTTGTCATAGTCTTTTCGCTTTATAGGGTTGAAGCTTTCTTAACAGCTTGTTTGATTCTTACATAAGTTCCGCATCGGCAAATGTTTCCGCTCATGGCACCTTCTATTTCTTCATCGGACGGAGATGGATTTGCTTTAAGAAGTGCTGCCGCGCTCATAATTTGTCCGGCCTGACAATAGCCACATTGCGGGACATCAATTTCAATCCATGCCTGCTGTACAGGGTGATCACCATTTTCAGAGAGACCTTCTATTGTAATGACCGGTTGATTCCCAATAGCAGAGATTGGTAAAACGCAAGACCTGGTCGCAACTCCGTTTAGGTGAACGGTACAGGCACCACATTGTGCGATACCACAACCAAATTTGGTGCCGACCAGATCTAAATGGTCGCGCAGCACCCATAGAAGTGGGGTAGTAGGGTCAACATCTACTTGTTGTTCACTACCATTAATGTTGAGATTGAAAATTGCCATAGTTTAAGCTTTTAGTGAGGTAAATAGCACATTCTGGGTTAGAATTTAACAAAAATCCAAGAGACACTGTAACCACTCATCACCAATTTGGTTTTTTTGACAAAATTTTACTTTTAGCTCTATTCCGCCAATAGTCGTCGGATTGTCGTTTTTTAAGTTTATTTATCAACTAGTGGAGTAGGTGTTCTCATTCTATGTGTTTGGAATAATCCCAAATTTTGTAAATTAAGAATACAATCAAATTGATTTTACATACTCAGAATGTGCCTGTATGTTATTTGAACTAAAAGAAATCATTGCAAAAGCAGTTGTTTATCAACAACAAGGTATACCAGCTGTTTTGGCCACTGTGGTTGCACTCGATGGCTCATCATATAGAAAGCCTGGGGTCAGGATGTTGATCGCTAAGCATGGTGAAACCATTGGGGCGGTAAGTGGTGGTTGTGTGGAGAAGGAAGTGGTTCGACAGTCTAAAGAGGTGTTTGAAAGCAATACACCCAAAATCATGACCTATGATGGAAGGTACAGATTGGGCTGTGAGGGAGTATTGTACATTCTGATTGAACCGATTCAACTCTCACATGAATTTTTAGATCAGTGGGCAGCTGTTTTAGCAGAAAGGCAATCTTTTGAGTTGGTTTCTGCATATGACAAGACTGAGATCGGGTCTGTTACCTTTGGTACAGTACTTCGCATAGGAGACAAAGACTTTAGTCTCAGAGATCATTACAAGCTTTCAAATAAAGCACAGCTGTTTACAGAAGAGGTGAAACCGGCGCTGAGACTTTTTATTTTTGGTACGGAGCACGATGCTGTGCAAATGTGTTTGATTGCCAGTAAGTCAGGGTTTGAAGTAACTGTTATCTCTTCCATACGGGATCCAAGAACACTCAATGATTTTCCGGGCGCAACAAGTGTGGAAGCGGTTGAGCCGGATTTCATTGGGACACTCAATTTTGATAAGGAAACTGCAATCATATTGATGACTCATAATTATTCACGTGATTTTCAGTATGCCATCAATTTGCTGGAGCAGGATTACTGTTACTTTGGAATCATAGGGTCATACAAACGCCGAAATATGTTGTTTGATGAATTGCTGGAGTATAAATCTGATGTAGATCTTGATAAATTGGAAGCTATCAGAACACCTGCCGGACTGGACATTGGTGCTATCACCCCACAGGAAATTGCCGTATCGGTGATATCAGAAATCCTTGTCACAAAAAGAAAAAGAGGTAGTTACCTGGTCAAACAACAATCAGGCATTATAGGAGCCAATGAGTAGTTTTGGTATTCTCATTTTAGCAGCAGGAAGTTCTTCAAGGTTGGGTAAACCCAAACAACTACTGAACTACCGGGGAAAAACCTTCATACGTCATGTGATTGACCTGGCCATTCAGCTAACACCAGATAAGTTGGTGTGTGTTTTGGGCGCTGGCAAGGCTGAAATATTACCAGAAATTCCAGATCATGTTGAGTCAATTGTGAATGGTAATTGGCAGTCTGGTATGGGGTCCAGTATTGTTGCCGGGATCGAATATATGAGATACAAAGTAGATGCGGTGATGGTTTTGCTTGTGGACCAGCCAAAGATTTCACTTGGTGACTTAACACAGTTAAAAACACTTCATCATCAAAACCCTTCAAAAGTTATTGCTACAACTTATGATGGAAAACCAGGAGTTCCGGCAATATTTCCTTCCATATGTTTTGAGGAATTGCTTGAATTGGATGGTGATAAAGGAGCTAGGTCCTTACTGCTGAAATGGGGTGCGAAGGTGTTGTTACATGAATGCAGTTCTGATATCACCGATATTGATACTGTATTGGATTACCAATCTTTTTTGGAAAGTAATAAATAATCATTGATATTATTTCTAAAATTATAGTTTCAATATTTTTCTGATTTTAGTGATTATGGCTAAAGCGTTACATGCTGGTGTGTTGAAGACAGCCTTAATTGAAATCCCATTTTTGATGATCCCTCGGGTAATGATATCCCTTGGTCACCCTTTGAAGGGCGGTTGAAATTTGTCCATTCAGATCAATACAGTTATTTTTAGAGAGCCTCAAACGTAATTGTTTGTAAAGTAAAATGAAGCAGCATGAAACAACAATCCAATAAATATGATGCCATTGTCATTGGTTCCGGGATATCCGGAGGATGGGCAGCAAAGGAGTTATGTGAGAAAGGACTCAAGACCATCGTCCTTGAAAGAGGAAGACCAGTTGAACACAAAACTGATTATATCACAGAACATAAGGCCCCCTGGGATTTTGAATTGCGTGGAGCACTTACTCGGGAAGAACAAAAGGAATATTCTCAAAATGGACGCATTGGTTACCTTGACAAAACAGCGCTTCACTTTTTTGCAAAAGACAAGGAAAGCCCATACCTGGAGGAGAAGCCTTTTGTATGGGCAAGAGGTTATCAGGTAGGTGGAAAATCTATCACCTGGGGTAGGTACACCATCAGAATAGGAGATCTCGATTTTGAAGCTAATCTGAGAGATGGGCATGGTGTAGATTGGCCTATTCGGTATAAAGACATTGATCCATGGTATTCTTATGTGGAGAAATTTGCAGGTATATCTGGTGAGAAATTGGGACTACCACATGCTCCTGATGGGGAATTTCAAAAACCAATGGAGCTCAATGTTGTAGAAAAACACATCCGCAAAAGATTTGAGGAAGAATATGAGGACCGCATATTAACCATTGCCAGAGCAGCGGTTTTGACTGAACCTATTGGAGATAGAGCGCCTTGTCATTATTGTGGTCCTTGCTGGAGAGGGTGTTCATCAGGCTCGTATTTTAGCTCTCTGTCTTCCACACTACCAGCAGCGGCTAAGACGGGAAACTTAACCATTAGACCCTATAGCGTTGCACATAGTATAGAATATGATTCAGAGACCGGGAAAGCTAAAGGGGTTAATATCATAGACGCTGAGACGAAGGAAAGCATTCTGTACGAGGCGGACCTGGTTTTTGTATGCGCATCGGCAATGGCTTCAACCCAGATCCTGATGAATTCGAAAAGTGATGCTTATCCAGATGGTATTGGCAATTCCAGTGGTGTATTAGGACATTACCTGATGGACCATCACTTGGGCCTGGAAATAGATGCGACTATGCCCGGGTATTTAGACAAGACCACATTTGGTAACAGACCTGTTGGGTTTTACATCCCCCGGTACAGAAATCTGGCCCACCATAAAGAAGACCTTGGTTTTATTAGGGGATATGGCTGGGAAGGTTCAGCTCAGAGAGAAGGATGGAGTAAAGCCTATGGGACGAAAGGATTTGGTGCAGATTTCAAGAAAGAAGTCCAACAAGCCGGTCCCTGGAAAGTGGGTATGTGGGGTTTTGGCGAAACACTACCTTACTATGAAAACCATGTGAGGTTACATGAATCTGAGACTGATGAATATGGAATTCCAAAAATGGTTTTCAGTGCTGAAATCAAAGACAATGAGAAAGCCATGAGAAAAGACAGTTTGGATACCATGGCTGAAATGCTTGAAAAGGCGGGTTGTAAGGATATTAATGCTGTTGACAACCCCAAAGGTGCTGTTCCTGGATTTGGAATCCACGAAATGGGAACGGCCAGAATGGGTAGGGACCCGAAAACGAGTTTCCTCAACGGGTTTAACCAATCGCACGAAGTGAAGAACCTGTTCGTGACGGATGGGGCTTGTATGACATCAGCTCCCTGCCAAAATCCGAGCATCACCTATATGGCACTGACGGCCCGTGCGGTAGATTATGCAGTTGATCAATTGAAAAAGAAAAACATTTAGGATCATGAGAAGAAGAACAGCTATTAGAAATATTTCCCTGACCACTCTAGGTGCATCATTGTCTCCTGCACTGCTTTCAGCTTTGCAAAGTTGTTCACCAGGGGCAATGGAAGAATCAGGAATCAAACCAAATATATTGTCAGTTGACCAGTATAACTTACTGGGGGAATTAGTGAATATCATAATTCCTGACACAGATACTCCCGGTGCGAAAGTGGCAGGTGTTCACCAGTACATAGACCTGGTATTGGCCAAGGTAAGAGAAGAACGGGATGCCGAGGTGATAATGAAAGGACTGGACAAGCTGTTGGATGATCGTTTTCTAAAAAAAACAGGAGAGGAGCAGTTCGAGGTATTGATCGAGCTGGAGGAATCTGGTGACGAATTCTTTGGTATGTTAAAGCCAATGACAATTTGGGGATATTATTCAAGTGAAATTGGGGCTACCCAGGAATTGAAGTATGTCCATGCAGCAGGTGTGTATAGGGGAGATGTTCCTTATGATGAAATTGGAAAGAATTACTACTGATCGAAATATAACTATGCAATTAGGATTTGTAACAGCCATTTTACCGGAATTGTCCTTTGAGGAAGTATTGAAGTTTGCCAGTGACGAAGGTTTTGACTGTGTGGAGGTGATGTGCTGGCCCACAGGAAAAGCGACCAGAAGATACGCAGGGGTGACTCATATTGATGTCACTGAGTTTAATGAGGCAAAAGCCAATGAGGTAAAGGAATTGACCAGTAAATACGGTGTTTCTATTTCGGCATTGGGTTATTACCCAAATCCATTGAGTCCTGATCCGGACGAATCATCCAATTCAATTGAGCACATCAGAAAAGTCATTCAGGCAAGTAGACTATTGGGATTGAAAGGGATGAATACTTTCATAGGTCGTGACTGGACTAAATCTGTAGAGGACAATTGGCCAGTATTCTTAGAGATTTGGAAACCAATCATTGAATTTGCAGCATCTGAAGGAGTGAAGGTGGGTATAGAGAATTGCCCAATGAGTTTCTCAAAGGATGAGTGGCCTGGTGGCAAGAACCTGAAAACAACACCAGCTATCTGGAGAAAAATGTATATGGATATTCCTTCAGATTATTTCGGTTTGAATTTCGATCCTTCACATTTTATATGGCAACAAATGGATTATATCAAGGCCATCAGGGAATTTGGTCATAAGTTCTTTCATGTACATGCCAAAGATGTGAGAATGGATTATCATAAACTGAATGAAGTGGGAATCATGGCGCATCCGGCAGAATACCATACCCCGAAACTTCCCGGAATGGGAGATGTGGATTGGGGGAAATTCTTCTCAGCGCTTACAGATACGGGATATAATGGGCCTGTTTGTGTAGAGGTGGAGGATCGGGCCTATGAGGGAAGCTTAGAAGACAGAAAGAGGTCACTGAAACAAAGTGCCGCGTACCTGCGACAATTTGTTCAATAACTAACTAGTTTTCGGGAAGCTGTTTTGGGAGGTTAATTGTAAACGAACTGCCTTTTCCAGGTATACTTTTTACATCAATTGTACCCTGATGCATTTTGATAAACTCCAGGCAAAGCTGAAGACCAAGACCGCTCCCTTTTTCACCATGTGTACCCATTCTTACATGGTCACCATCCAGTTCAAATAGCTTCTTCAATGTATCTTCAGGGATGCCCATTCCGGTATCCTGAACTTCAATGAATTGATGGGTATCATCTGCGGTGTAATTAATATTCACAACTCCCTTGTCCGGAGTAAACTTGATCGCATTTGATACCAGGTTTCTCATCACGGTTTTCATCATGTTGGCATCACCTGCGAAAGTCACTTCGTTGGGAATATTATTATTGAGGTCAATTTGCTTCATTCTGGCATTCTCATCCAATAGCTCCATTGTTTCGCTAACCAGACACTTTAGACTGAGTTCAGAATTAGTCACACCAATATCACCTGATTGGGCCTTTGCCCACTCCAGTAAGTTCTGCAACAGTTTAAACTCTTTGTGGGTGTTTTCTTGAAGAATTCTAATGAGTTCTTCCTTTTCCTCAGCACTAATACTACTCTTTTTCGATAACGTATCAGCTACCTGCATAGACAGGCCAGTCAGATTTCTAAGATCATGTCCAATTATACTGAAGAATTTATCCTTCGTCCGGTTGATATTTTCCAATGTTGAATTTTTATCAGCCAGTTCACGATTTTTTGTATTTAACTCCTTTCTGGAGTTTTTAAGACTTACCTGGTACCTACCGGTCATTTTGACAAAAGTGTACATGGTAGTATTAACAAAAAGGTAAATTAACAATGGGGCTAACTTATAAAATACGATATTCTCTTGAACAATTGATTGGACTGGTATCTCTTCTGTGGCCAACAAATTCAGGATATTATCCATGAAGAAAATCATTAAGAAATAGATCGTAAGAATAGTTATTAACCAATTCTTGTCCCTGGCATCTCTAAACAAATAATAGGAACCAACTGAAAATGCAGTGAGTGCATACGGGAACCAAAAATAGTGTTCTGCAATCACACCATGATCCATTGCATTGAAAAGTAATAAAATCAAAGGTGCATCCAGGACCATCACCATCCGGGTTAATTTCCATTTTCCTAGTGCATTCAAAATAAGGTGAAATGTACAAGCCAAAAACATTAACCCACCAGTACCAAACTGAAATTGATAAACCGGTTCTGTGAAATAATCTGTAATGTTTGAGACTAGAATAACGATGGCCATTAACCCCATCATGATATAGTTCATCAAATTGGAGAAGGCAGCTTTTTTATGGTCAAAGTCAGACTTATGTCTTTGAATTCCTAAATGAGAAAAATCACTCAGGTTAAACCGGATAAGAGGTTTCCTTAATTCAATTTTTATACATGTAACGGTTGGTTTTACTAAAGAATCTATCACTTGCACATCATTTCAGACTACAAAGATGTTATGCATGTATCAGAAATATTAGCAATTATTCATGTGTGGGATTATTCTTATACTGAATATTGATTTTTTTGGATTGATCGATTATGGGAATAGGCGTTTGGGCCTAAACGTGTTTGAATCGCTGGAAGGCTGGAAGCTCGGTTGTATTTAGTATATTGTATGATTGTATTAAGTATAATCTATTCTTGTATTGAGTTGACAACCTATCATTATACACATTACAGTAATACTAACCAACATTTCAATCTCCTCTTCCCAAATAAGCTCTTATTGATTTAATCTGACCTGCTGAGTTAAAGGTAATCACGTCTACAACAAACAACTTCTCTGTGGTGTCAACTGTGATTTTCAATTCTGCTACAATTGTATTGCCATTCTCATAGGTCTCTAGCACCTCAATAGTGATTGATTCTGCGGCTTCAAAGTTTTTGAGGGTTTCTGCCAATGCAAGTCTTTTTCCGGAAACCCTAATTTTCCAGTCCCTCAGGATGATGTCATCTGCAAACATCGATTCCATAGCATTGATATCCTTATTGGCATATTTTCTGAGGTATTCGAGTGATAGTTCTTTTAAGTCTAAATTCATTTGTAAAGTTGTATCAAGTATAATGTATAATTGTATAAAGTATCTTGTATAATACTATAAAGACGACCATCTTTCATAATACACAATACAATCATACATTATACAGTTGTTTATATTAACCTAATTACTGCAATATGCTGACTATGAATAAATACCTGGGACTTGCTTTTATGATGTTTTTGATGCTATCGTGTGGGGAAGATGAAAATTCGGACCCAGAGGATACTACAGATGATGGCCCCAATGAGGAGGTGATTGATGATGAGATCACTGACAGTTTTGAAGGAAACGGACCACTTATTGATTATGTAACCAATAATCCTGAAGCATTGCCTGATGTTGCTCGTGTAGATGGAAGATACAGGGCAAACCTGGTTGAAAACGGGGACAACCAAACATTGCATTACCATGAAGACCAGGGAAGGCTGGATGCCAAACTGGTGAGTTTTCCTTTTGAATTCATAGCAAGAAACATTGGGATTGGCACTCAGGAGGATTCTCAAACTGCTCCATTGCCTACGAATGATCCCTTTAATTTTGCTGGAGTGCAAGTTCATCACAAAGAATTGACGGAAGCCAATTCTTCACATGTGGTTGTTGGCCACAGGGGATCTACTCATTACACCATTGAAGGTAAAAATACGGTGGATGGCAATTCATCTGTAAATGATGTAGGTGCGAATACAGCGCCTGATGGTCGTGCGGATATACGAATTGTAGGTAATGAGGACCGTTCAATCACAGTTTATTGGCAAGAGCCTAATCTGGGCGATTCAGCCAACGACAATTGGATCCTCTATAATGGGACCGGAGAATTACCCGGAGCTGCCCCTGTATTCGGGGAAGAAGTTTATGTAGGACTGATCACTTATGCATTTTATACCACCGGAGTACCCTTTGTAGGAACCTGTGACGGGATAGATGTGAAATAGGGAGCGATAGGTGACAGGGGACCGAAGGACGGGTGTTGTGTGATGTATTAAGAATTATTTAATTGTATTTAGATGACAAGTAATCACAATACATAATACAGTAATACACGATACACCAATTCAGCTAATCTGAATATTTCTCCTTGATAATGTTAATGTGATGCCTTTCATGTCCAATGATTGACTTGAGGAAGTCTTCCAGGGTGATTTCATATTGGCGAGCTTTGCCTTTTATTTTCAATTGTTTGGGAGACAGTGTATTAACAAAACTTTGAGAGGCTTTTCTTACATTGCTCATGTCCTGGATCAACTGATCGATGGTCAGTTCGTCAAAACGAGCGTTCTTTACCAGAAGGTTTTGGTCATAACCCCAAAGTTCAATGCTCTCATTTCGACTCAATTGAAAGGCCCTGAACATCTTTATCCGCTCATGGTCTGTTACGTGACCCACCATTTGTTTTATACTCCACTTACCAGGTGCGTAACGGTAGTTTGCTTTTTCTTCCTGAATTGATTTCAGAAATGTGAAAGTATCAGATGACCTAAAAAGCTTTTGTAGATCTTCATCTTTCGCTAGATCATAGTAGTATGGAAATCCGTCCTCCGGGTTGAATGGCATATTGTAAGGTAACTCTCGAAATCCGAAATCAGAAATGCTAAATTTGAAACTTCTTACTACGTACAATCATTTTTGAATTTCGGTATTAGGATTTCGAGTTTACATTTCCTAAAGTGTCCTATTTCTATCAAACCCTACGGTATCCCGGTACATTTGGGGTGAAACATCAGCATAATTTTTGAAGAACCTGCTGAAGTAATACTCATCCTTGTAGCCTAATTCACTGGCGATCAGTTTTACTTGTTTGTCAGTGAGGTATAATTCACGCTTTGCCTCGATGATAATCCTTTCGGAAATGAGATCGGTTACTGTTTTGTTAAAGTACTTTTTAGTTGCCTTGGTGAGTGCTTTTGGTGAAATGTTAAGGAGGTCTGCATAATCACTGGCGGAGTGTTTGCTTCTAAAATTTTCTTCAATCTGTTTTTTGAGGTTTTGCAACACAAATGGCTCTGCATCCAGTTCCTTTTCATCCAGTATGCAAGGCTGGTCCTCTACTTTTCTTCTGGAAGCTGCAATGAGAAATATCTTCAGGTAAGAGACCAGTAATTCGTTTTGGGCCAGCTCTTTGTTTTGCATTTCCTCCCTCATTTGCTGGATTACATTTTCAAATTTGCTGGCAACATTTTCATCTAATGGAAGAACAGGGGAATCATAAATATTGTTGAACAAAACACCGTTGCAGGAAACTGCTTCGTGATGCTTCAGGATACAAAAGAAGTCCGGGTGAAAGTATATGGCAACTCCTTCTACCGCTGTTTCAGAACAAAGCATGAAGGGTTGGTAGGGTGAAAAGGCCAGTAAAGAATTGGCCTTCCATGAATACTCAGCAAAATCAGCTTTTACCCTACCGGACCCTTTCTTTATCCATATCAGAGAATAATAATTGTGTCGCTGCAAATGATCAAAATGACCCAAATCACTAAATGAAAAGAGTTTAAATGCAAGGTTGCCATTATGCTTATCGACTAAAATTAAATTTTCCTCCATTGGTTGCTAAGTTATTTGAATTTCCTTTCTGATTCATTGATGGGTACATCATTGATGCTGGCAAAACGTTTACTCATCAAGCCATTCTCATTGAATTCCCAAAGTTCATTGCCATAGGCCCTGAACCATTGTCCGCTGCAATTTTGGTATTCGTATTCAAACCTTACTGCCATTCTGTTTTCCCTAAAACCCCAAAGTTCCTTTTTAAGTTTATAATTCAGCTCATGTTTCCACTTACGTGTCAGGAAGTCTTTCACTTCTTCTCGTCCGTTTATGAATTCGCTTCTGTTGCGCCATTCTGTGTCAACAGAGTAGGCTAAGCAAACTTTCTCTGGGTTTCTTGTATTCCAGGCATCCTCAGCCAATTGTACTTTCATTTTGGCGGACTCCAGGTTGAAAGGTGGATATGGTGGTCTTACTTCTTTTCTTGTCATTATTTAAGATAGTTTTTCACCACCCGAATAATTTTCGGGTGGTAATTAGATTATTTAGTTTCCATTTCCGGCCATTTTTCATGTGCCTCAGCTCTTAATTTGTTTCGTTCTTTGTGCCATAGCTGTGAGGAATCAAAATTTGCCCCATTGTATGGTCCATTATAAAACAGATACAGTTTCCCATCGACGATATCATAAGTCTCCGGGTCTATTGGAAAACGGTCTGCCTTGGCAGCTACTCCCCAGGCACAGTACCCATCAAACTGAGGCAGGTACTGTTCCGGGTTTTTCTTGAATGCATTGCGGTTATTTGCGCTTACAAACTGGTATGTAGCGTTATTGTATTGCACCTTATACTTCGAACTACCTACTTTTGGACCATTGTCAAAGTAGGACACTACATCATAGCCTCCCAAAGCGAGACCATTTTCATCAACAGGGGCTACCTGAGCCCTCAACCTTGCCGCTAATGGTGCGGTTAATAAAAGAATAAAAATCAGTTTTCTCATTTTGTCTTAATCTTGTTATTGTGAGTTAAACCGTAGCTGTACTTCTAGCTTCTACAAGTGGAAAGTCTATTTCTGTATTAGCGGTATTATTCAGGTAATTGGTGAATACATTGAGAGCCACATGTGCCACGATCTCAGCAATTTCTCCTTCACTATAACCAGCATTTTTTGCAGCCACTAGATCATCGTCTGAAGGTCTGCCTTGTTTTTCAACCAGTGCTCTGGCAAACAGCAGTCCTGCTTTTGTTTTGTCATCACCATTATTAGCTTCTCTTGCATCCATCAATGCAGCATGATCAATGGCCACCATCTTTTCGCCAATGAAAGTATGCGCTGAAAGGCAGTAATTACAGGCATTGGCTTCTGCCACCGTCATGGCAATCAGCTCACCCATTTTCACACCAAGGGTTCCTTTTGCCAATGCACCACTCAGGTTCAGATAACCTTCCAATACCGCAGGTGAATTACCCATAGTACGCATCATATTTGGAATAACTCCAAGTTTAGACTGAACACCATCAAATAACTCCTTCGTTTTGCCTGAAGCGTTCTCAGGACTTACTGCATTTAATCTTGTCATTGTTTCTTTGAATTTTGTTATGCTACAAAGTTGGGGAGAGGGGACAGGTTATAAAATGGATATAAGGAGCAAGCAGATGGACGATTTTCCTGGGGTGCTACGCACCGCTGGAAGTTGGAAGTCGGAAGCTGGAAGACGAAGGATAACTAGTGACGGAACACAATACAATTCCATATCATAATACTCATATCTCACATCTTAATACTAACTTATGCCAATGATAGAAGAGAAATTGAAGCAACTGGGAATTGAGCTTGGACTACCCAAGTCACCTGTTGCAAACTATCTGGGTACGAAAAGGGTAGGTGATTTGCTATATGTCTCAGGTCGAAAAAGTGAACTGATTGGCAGGGTAGGTAAAGAAGTGACGGAAGAAGAAGCCAAGATTGCAGCCAGAGACACTGTGGTGCTTATGCTTTCCATCATTAAGCAGGATATTCTGGACCTGGACCTGATAGAAGGTGTTGTCAAGTTGCAGGGATTTATCAGAGCCTCCAAAAAATTTGACCGTTTACCTCAGGTATTGGATGGAGCTTCAGAGCTTCTCATTGAAATATTTGGAGAGAATGGAAAGCATGCCAGAACCGCAACAGGAGCCTATCAATTACCCTACGGTGCTACAATTCAGCTGGATATGGTACTGAAATTGTATGACCGGGGACCGATTGACCAATGATTGGTGTTTGGAGGCCAATGAACTTTACACAAGAATCAAACTATAATCGAGTGCAAAAAAACATAATCCAGAAACTCTAAATTCTAATCCTAAACTCAAAGATCTCAAAAGAATAACAACTCTTCTTATTTGAGACTCTAATTAGCACATCAACACATCGCAAATCAAGCTTTCGAATTTCGATATTAGGAATTCGAATTTTCCCCATCTACCTCAACCCAAAATTATAATTATACCCCACCTGTGCAGTAAATTCACTAAACTTTGGCTGTACCTCATTCTGAGGACTGAACCTGTTTACTCCTGTCAAATTGAGATTGAATTGATGTTTTTCCAGTAAAGTATAGTTTAAGCTTCCTCTTAGGTTGGCTACACGGCTGCTGAGTTGATCATTTGTGTAGGCATTGTTTATTGAGAAGCTGAGGCTGCTGGAAAGTTTCTTTTCGAAGAAGCTCTTTCGGGCTGAAATACTAGGTCCGAAGATGGAGCTATTGGCATTAGGTGACTCACTGATGTTTCCGTTTACTGCAAAATTTAGTGTCCATCCAGAGGGACCGAAATTCAGACTGTATGCTGAGTTGATGTTGTAGAATTGGGATCCCGTAGGTTGTTCTAATTGAGCTTGTTCATCATTGGTGACCTGATAGGCCAGGTTAACGGTTAAGTTTTGTCTTCTTTCTTTACTTTCATTGATGACGTAGTTCATGCTGAGATTAGCATTTTGCGCTACCTGGCGAAAGTTTAGTGTATCCAGGTTTTCATAGGGTGATACCTGATTGATGACATCAAACTGTGACCTGAAATTCACAACCGTACTGAAATTGGTATAACTCGCGTTGTAAACAAGTCTTGGAGTTGCCATGAAGTTTATGTTGAATGCTCCGGAGAGTCGTTTCAGGGAGCTGAGTTCCTTCTTGTCGAGGTTGTTTCTTTGAACCCCCATTCTCCAGTTGATTCGGGCTTTTTTATTGAACAGGACCAATGAGTTTGTAAGGGCAATGTTTTCCAGGTTATTATTGAAAAAGTAGGAACCTAATGTTCTGTAGCCAGGATCAACCCGCTCATAGGCAATACCAATACCAGCATTTCTCAGTTTGTACTGTATTCCAGCATTGACAGCATTGTAATAGGAGGAGGCAACTTTAGGTCTGAAGGCAAATTTTAGGTTGTCATATATTTTTCCACTTGTCACTCCTTCACTTCTGGAGTCTTCAGTAATAGCACTATTCGCATACTCTGCTTTTAGAACAATTCGCTCACTTATGATCTTTGCAAAGTTTACACCCAGTACCAGGTTTTCTTCAGGTTTTGTATCATTCAAAATGATTGGTTCATTGAGAGAGTTCTTATCGTCCTTTGCTTTGAATACAATAAGATCGACGAAGTTTTTACTATCACCAATGGATACTTTTATGCCTCCACCCATTCTTTTGTAAGCAGGAACATTGCCTGTGTCTGTAGTGTCTTCTTCCACCGCTTTTTGAAACCTACCGTACATAGCAGATACTTTCACCTTATCCCAGGGATTAACTTCCACACCACCTCCAAGGAATAAATGGCCGTTCAAAGAGTATTTTGAAAATGTCATGGATCGATATCCTGCATGTGCAGTAATCCATTTATAAGTTGGACTCAATCCGTACTGGTTAAATGGTTGTTGGAAACTTGAATTTTGATTGGAGTATGAAAATGTCAGTGGAACGGTCCATCCATAAAGTCCAAAAGTTAGATTGCCGGAAAGAAAATAGTTGTAAGGGTCTCTTCTGTCTTCCATACCATTTGCAAAATACAAAACCTGATTGGCGTTAATGCCACCATTTAAAGTAAAAGCTTCACCTTTTCCAATATTCTCAAGGTTCTGGGAATGTGACACTTGAAGTCCCCAGAGGAGGTAAATTAAAATAGCTAAGAGACGATATTTGATCTGGTTAAACTTCAATACTTATCTATTCAGGTATATGATGAATTCTACTCTTCGGTTTTTCGATCTGCTCTCTTCTGAATCGTTATCAGTAATTGGTTCAGTATCTCCCTTACCTGAAGTTTCAATTCTTGAAGGCTCCAAATTCTTCTCGTTCAACAGGTAGTCTGCTACAACCTGGGCTCGTTCCATGGAGAGTTTGAAGTTGGCCTGATTAGACCCCACATTATCAGTATGTCCCACCACTTTTAGATTCATTTTTGGATTGTCCTGAAGCATCTGATAGATGTCATCCAGATAGGATTTAGAACTCTCATTAAGCTCTGCCTTACCAAACTCAAACTTGAAATCTTTGTCCAGGTTAAATTGCAATGACTTCACACCAGCCATTTGCTCAATGTTTTCTTCAATGATTTCTACATCTGATTTTGTAGTGGATAGCTGAGGTTTATCATCTTGTCTATCAAAGTAGAAATCCCTTGCTCTCCCTGGAGTACTTTCATCAATTACGACTTTTTGTGGTTTAGCTTTGAAGACAGTTTTTGAAAGTGTTATTCCGAATTCTGAGCCTCCATTTAGGTACCGACTATCCACTTGATTAGAAATGGGGAAGTTGTAGCTGAAACCAAAGGAAACATTTGGTTGGTTGAAGATCAGTCCAATTGAAGCAGTTTTACTGAAATCATATTTAGTGAGTAGCTCAAGGTTGCCATTTTTTATGATATCATAAGGGTTTTCGTTGTGGATGAATATTTTGGTTGAAACAATCCCATTGACCGTATGGATACCAGATTCAATCTGATAAAAAAGTAATGGAGTAACGGAAAGTCTCTTATTTTGGAATACTCTTGCTCCAGCATTGAGGAAGTAACTCATTGGTAGCTGACTCTGACCTTCGATAAAGGAATCATCTGGTTTATTCAAATGAAAGACCGAGAATCCAACAAACGCTTTTTCAGATCCATCATCATTTAGTAGGTTCCATGTTGCTCCTGCGTCTAAACCGATGTAACTAATGTTATTCTCAATTATATTCTCACCCAGTGCTTGATTGGGATCATATCTGAATTCTTCAGCGATCCACTGACTTCCTGTGCTCAGATTCTCTAATGCTGTTCTTTTATTGAAATAGTTACCCCTTATTCCATATGCAATATTTTGGTTGTCAGCTATTTGCATGCTGTATGCCAAAGAAAGTCCAACAGAATAGGTTTTAAGTAGGTCTGTGTCACCAGCATCCTTTTCCAGAAATGTAAGCCCCAAACCTCCGTACCGATTGCCGGTCTTACTTACAATTGGATATTCAGCACTTAATAGATTATGAGCGAAATTCACCCCTGGGCCCACTTGTGATTCCTGGTGCAGGTAGGAGATGCTCGCTTGATTATCGATGGCAACCGATGAAGGGTTATAGCTCCAGGTAGCATACTTGTATAAACCATAGATATATTCCTGGCCATGAACGAGGTTTACTACACAAACAAGAAGGAGTATGGTCACTGATCTTTTCATAAGCTTACTTCACAAGTTTGATGATACCATTTGTTCTTCCTTCAAACTCCAATCGAGAGCCATTGAAATAATTTCCTTCTATCGTCCAGATATAGGTGTCACTTCGGAGGGTCTGCCCACTATTTGTACCATCCCAGCCAATTTCCATGGCTTCTTCCACGGTGTTGGTTGAGTATACCTTGTTTCCATTTTTGTCATAAATGGATAATTTGATTTGCGCTACTCCAGTACCAAAAACTTTGAAAGTGTCATTGCTTCCGTCACCATTTGGAGTGAATAATGTCGGGACAAACAATTGGTTACTTACTCTCACAGTAACTTCACCAATTGAAATACAACCATTCTCATCCATCACTTCTACTTGATAGGTTGTCTCCTTTAGTGGAGATACATTTGGCCGATCAGAGAGTGGGTTATCAATGGTTTCTTCTGGTGACCAATAATATTCTATCCCACCCGAAGCAAACAATTCTACATCTCCTCCTGCACCAATGTTTTGCAGGGGACTAACTTCAATTTCTGGTAAAGGATTGACAGTTACTGTAATGGTGTCTTGTTCAATCGAACATCTATTCGATGAGACTTCAACAACATAGGTGGTAGTTGCTTTCGGAAATACAGTAGGATTTGATGAGGATTGATTTGAAATATCAAGCAACGGACTCCAGGAATATGTATAACCAAATTGACTACCGGATGCAGTAGGATTACCCCCAATCGTTATTGAATCCCCAATACAAATTGATGTACTCCCACCAGCATTTACGATGATTGCCGGATTAACTTCAACAAATACGCTATCAAATGCATTACACCCTTCGGGACTGGTCATTTCCAATATGTAGGTAATTGTACTGTCTGGTTTACTTGTTGTTGGCTGTGCAATGGTTTGATCATTCAGGAAGAATGGTGGTGTCCATTCATAGGAATACCCGCTAACTTCGGGAGAGCCAATTTGCAAATCTTCCCCAAAGCAAATCAAGGTATCATTACCCGCAAAAGGGGTTGGCCTGGGGTGGACTATAACTTCAATTGAATCATAATTTATACAGCTATTTTCATCGGTGAGCCTCAGGAAAATTTCCTTAGAATTAAATAACTGAATTGTGAATTGCTCTTCATTATTTGATAAGTTATTGATAGTATCATACCAGTCAATACTGGACCAATTGTCAAATTCTACTGATAAGGTAGTGGAATCATTTTCACATAATTCATCTGCACCTTCAATAGCAAAGGAAGGGAGTTCATTAACAGTGATATGGATAGAATCTCTGAAAATACAAGAACTGTCAGTTTCGATAGTCAGGAACAGTTCATCGCTGGAACCTGCAATATATTGAAAAGAAGCTTCGGTATGAATGGTATCTGAATTGGCATTTTGCCAGGTACTAATTGCACCAACATTCCCAATTTCAAAGATCACAGAATCGCCATCACAGTAGACCCGATCCTCTCCAAGCTCGAATTGCGGTAACTCTAGTTTCTTGATGGTGATGGTATCATAATAAACACAGCCTCTTTCATTAAATGCTTCTGCCCAAAGTGTAATGTCTTCGGTTACCTGGAATTTATATTGCTGCGAGTTTTGTTCAAGAATTTGATTACTACCAGTATACCAGTTGATTTCTTCAAAGCTTTCATTAATAATTAATTCAATGCTGTCTTCATCACAAATGAATTGATCAGGGCCAAGGGAAAAAACTGGAAGTGGAATCATCACTATAGCAATGGTGTCATAATTCACACAATTGTCAAAGCTGTACACTTCTGCGATGATCGTGTCAGTAGTAGTAACCTGATAATTAAAAAACCAGCTGTCTGATTCCAATAAGTCACCGGAATTTTTGGAATACCAGTTGACTTCCTGAAAACCAAGCGATGTTTCTAATAGAATATTCTCATTGAAACAAATGGAAGTATCATTTCCAATGTCAAAATCGGGGAGAGGCAGGACATCCACTGCAATTGAATCCCAATTGACACATCCCGAACTATTGAAGACTTCCGCTATTACCACATCATCCTCAAACACCTCTTGTGTATAGGTGAATGAGTTATTTGAAATTGGAGAATCACCGTAATTGGTTGTATACCAATTGGTTGAGTCCAGATTTTGGATTCCCAAGTCACTCACATCGAAAGAGATGCTTTCCAGGTTACAAACTGCCGTATCATTTCCAAGCGAAAAGGAGGGGAGCTCAATCAAATCAACAATAATTGTATCCCAGTTCACGCAACCACTGTAATTAAAGACTTCTGCGATGATGGTATCTTTTTGTAATACCTGATGTGTATAGTTTTCATCATCAGCAAGTACCAAACTGTCTCCATTACCAATGTACCAGTTGACAGAGTCCAAATTGGTAATACTTAAATCACTAACAGAAAGGCTGGTACTGTCCAGATAACAAACAGATAAATCATCTCCCAACGAGAAGTCTGGTAATGGAATAGTATTAACTTGAATGCTATCATAGCCAACACACCCCGAAGAATTAAATACTTCAGCAACAATGACGTCTTCCTGGGTTACATAATGGGTGTAGGTTTCGGAACCTTCTAATACAGCCTCTGATCCATTGGATGTCAAATACCAATTAACAGAATCCAGATCTATAATGCCTAGTTCTGATACAGAAAGGGTGATGCTCTCTCCAAAACAGATCAATGTATCATTACCTAATGAGAAAGATGGCAAATCAATGACATCCACAATAATGGTATCATAATTTACACATCCTGAAGTGTTAAAAACTTCAACAATGATGGTGTCTTTTTCAGTAATGGTTTGTGTGTAACTAAATTCATTCGTGAGAATTGCCGATGAACCATTGTTTCTGGAGTACCAATTTGCAGAATCAAGGTTGATGATACCTATGTCGTCAACATTGAAGGTTATTTCTTCATTGAAACAAATACTGGTATCTTCACCCAAAGAGAAAGACGGTAGGTCAATTACATCGATGATAATGGAATCGTAATTCACACAACCTGAAGAATTGAATACTTCTGCCACGATGGTGTCTTTTTCTGTAACGATGTGGGTGTAATCCTCAGCATTAAGTTCTACACTAGAAGAGCCGTTAATAGTCGTATACCAATTCACCGAATCGAGATCGATGATTCCCAGATCTGATACAGAAAGTGTGATATTTTCCTGAAAGCAAACAGAAGTATCGTTTCCAAGCGAAAAGGAAGGTAAATCAATGACATCTACTATGATAGAATCATAATTGACACAACCGGTAGTATTGAATACTTCTACAATGATTGTATCCTTCTCAGCTACTGCAAATGTGTAATCTTCGCTATCTAGAAGGACAGAAGAACTTCCGGAATTCGTGGTATACCAATTCACCGAATCAAGATTAACAATGCCTAAATCAGTGACAGAAAGTGTCAATTCTTCATTAAAGCAAATAGCGGTGTCTGAACCCAAATTGAATGAGGGAAGGTCTACTACATCTACGATGATGCTGTCATAATTGACACAACCGGAAGAATTAAAAACCTCAGCAACGACAGTATCTTTTTCGGAAACCAGATGTGTATAGGTTTCATTGTCAAGGAGCACTGAAGTACTACCATTGTTGGTTGTGTACCAGTTCACAGAATCCAGATCAATTATTCCCAGGTCAGAGACGGATAAAATTATTTCCTCTGCAAAACACACTGAGGTGTCATTTCCTAATGAAAAAGAGGGCAAGTCAATGACATCAATAATGATGGAATCGTAATTGACGCAACCAGAAGTATTAAATACTTCAGCTACTACAGTATCTTTTTCGGTTACTGGATGTGTGTAAGTCTCGTTATTTAGTAAAACGGAAGTAGAACCATTGATTGTGGTGTACCAATTGACAGAGTCCAGGTCTACAATTCCTAATGAAGCCACAGAAATGCTGATATCTTCATTGAAACATACTGCAGTATCGTTACCTAAGTTGAATGAAGGCAAGTCAATCACGTCGATAATGATGCTATCATAATTGACACAACCATTAATATTGAAAACTTCGGCAATTAATGTATCTTTTTCCGTGACAGAATGATCGTAACTATCCTGATTCAAGGCAATTGCCGAAGCACCATTGTTTTGTGAATACCAGTTAACAGAGTCAAAGCCCGTTGCGGATAAAGTCAGGATTTCCTGGAAACATATAGAAGTATCATTACCAAGTGTGAAATCAGGAAGATCATAAACATCAATGATGATGGAGTCTCTCTGAACACACCCATATGGTTTATCTACGATTGCAATCAGCGTATCCTTCTTTAACACGGTGTAGTTAAAGTCATTTCCAGTGAACAGGTAACCATCCGTTGTAGATTCCCAGTCCACATCATCTCCGGGTTCACCTGCTGAAATGAGAATATCTTCGTTGTAGCAAATTGATGTATCATTTCCTACATCAAATGAATAGCAAACTGCGAAAGATTCCTCTGAAGCAAATGCTGATCCTTTGTTGCCATTGTCAATGGTTTGTACGCTCCAGTAGTACCTTCCTTCCGGTAAATTGTGGAATGATTTGAATTCGTTGAATCCGGCATTACCAGGCCTATTGATTTTTCTATAACCAGTACTGACATCAGAAAGTGGGGAAAAGGTCAAATCTGAAGCACTGGAGTTCTCACTTACATAGACTGCATAGGAAAGTGAATTTACACTCGTCAGGTCATCTGATCCGGCTGTCCAGCTGAGATATACTGAGTCCTCTATTACAGTTGATGTTAATCCGGAAGGAGAGGAGGGGGCGTTATTGACCACACTAGCATCCTGGTCTGATTCATATAAGTTTGCCTGAAAAGAAATATCAGAGTTGCCCACCTGAAAAAGATCCAGGTCTCCATCATTGTCAAAATCTCCTAAAGCCGCATCCCCATCATAAATGTTTTCTACACTTATGGCTGTAGTATCAAAAAAATAACTGGGAATGGAATTCCTGTGATAATTAAAGTATTTGGTGCTTCCATCGTCTATACCTGTAACAATCAGATCCAATAACCCATCATTATCCATGTCCGCAAAATCGACACTGGAACTGGAGACCTCCACCATCAAATCGCTTTCTTGGATAAACCCATTTACATTGTTATTGTAGAAGTAATGGGAATCATCTTCTAGCCCACTTCCAAAAGCCCCGGTAATGGCTATATCGATGTAGCCATCTTCATTCCAATCTCCCAATCCAATAGAGTTAAGGGCTGTTCCAGTGATACTTCCAAGAGAGGAACCATTCAGTTCATTGTCAAAAGAATAGATAAGTGACCTGGGAATACCTGTATCGTCAAGTCCGGTGATTAGAATTTCTGGTAATTGGTCATTGTTTAGGTCGAATGATTTTATTTGACCATTGCTCAGAGAAGTCATATTGTGACTAATACCGGAATATGTTGTTCCATCGTAAGAGTATAATAGGGTTTGTTCGTCTCCACTTTCATCAAGACCTGTTGCCACCAGATCAAGGTCCATGTCCATGTCTAGATCCGCCCAGATAAGACCACCACGAGACAGATCAGTAAAGGAGAAAGATTCAGCAACAAATGCAGTGCCGTTGTTATTTCTATAGACAATGAATTTCTTATCATTTGCATTATCCACTCCGGTGATAACAATGTCTATGTATTCATCATTGTTGTAATCACCAAAGTCCACTGCAATGTCATTGAGTGAAGCCAGAGACAAAGTGCTAAAAGTGTCATCACCATTATTAAAATAGATGGTGTTTTTAAAAGCCGACGAACCATTTGTGCCCGCAACAAAGAGATCAAGTAACCCATCATTATCAAAGTCTACCCAATATGCCTGAGCGTTAGTAAGGTCCTCAAATGCGGTAACATTCAAATTCGAAAAGCTTTGCCCGCTGCTTTGAATACCGTAGCATAAAAAGACAAAGAGCAAGCCAAACCGGCTGATTATAATTTTAGCGTAATTAAGTTTCATTAATTGTTAAATCAAATCGCAATACAGAGGTAAATAGCCTTAGCTAATCAGTTGAAAATAGGTTTAAATGTAACATTATTTAGTCTTTTCACATAATATTGTGGCTAACTGATTTATTCAATAAATATATTGTTTCATTTCATAATCCGGGTTATTTTCAAACCATGCTCTTAACTCAATCAGAGCTTGTTCATAATCTTTGACTATGGGTTCTCCATATTTATTCAATGGTAATGGAAAATCGATTATTGCATTTCCAATCATTTCCATAACCCTGTATCCACATAGTATTTTTTGGTCAGAATCAGGATTGGAGGAGTTACAATCAGCTTCATCGCTGAAAATGATGTCCTCGAGGAACTTAAAAATTTCGGGTTGCCTCGTGTATACCAAATCAGGCACTACATCATACATAAAACTATCTCCAATAGGAGCTGAGGCCAATTTTTGGGTGAGATAATCAATACTGGTCTGGTCACCTAATCTGGCCAATGCGATATGAGCGGCCCATTTGTTTTTGAATGGTATGTTGCTGTTAATGAGTTGATTGAGAGGTCCCACAGCGTTTGAGATCCCTATGAAACCAGCTAGTTTTGCCACTCTATCAACATGGGGTTGATTTGGCTGTATTGCTTGAATTATAAGTTGCTTTCCTTCATCTCCAAAATCTTTTTGGTTATATCCCTTCAAGCCTCTTAAGGCACTTGCAATTACGCCAGAGTCTTCATCACCTAGTGCCCGGCACAACAAGCCAGTAGCCTGAATCCGAACATTTTGATCTTCACTGGCTTGTGAAATGATTCTGATCAGGTCATAAGCTTTTAATCTGATTTTTCTTATGGAGTCTGGTACATACTCCGCAGCAGCCTTAATAAGTTTATCAGCATTTTTCTGATCTTCAAAAATAGATTTGGGTGCAGGGGAGTAGCTACCAGCTCTAAACTCGTCCATGTATTTGTGAAGTGAGCGGACGGAGGATTGGGCGAATATTGAGGATGTGAAGAATAAGAAAAACAGAAACAAGTACGCCCCTCGCAATATGGTATTATTTGAATTCCATATTTGAATAATAATTTTATTATGTGTGTATCCTTTCTTCAATGTTTACAATTAATTTGTTGATATTAATTTAGTTCCCATATCCCTTCAAGAATGGTTTTATAAAGACCTGGTTGCACTTCATCTGCTGATACAATTAACAAGAAAGTTTGGTCATTTAGGACTTCCAATTTAAAATATAAGTTCATGTTTTCAGTTGACTTATGATTAATCAGACCCATTTTTGCTCCTATCTCATTTATTACCCAAGAGAAATCTTCTTCGTTAATAAGTTGTTTCAGTTGACCAAGTTTTTCAAAATCTTCAACTCTTACATCAAAAGTTAAATCCAAGATTTTAATAGTTCTTGTACCACCAAATGCGTTAGCCTGATCACTTCCAACATATAACTCTTTTTTTGTATGAATAATCTGAAGTGGCATGATTCACTCAATTTCCAATATTTGATTTTTTATCTCTTCGAATAATTTCGAAACTATCGCTAAAATTGCCTTTACATCTTTGCTAGATGTGTATTTTACTTTCTTTACGTTAGCACTCCAATTTGAAATAAGTTGTACCAATAGATCAAAAGAACCACCCGAATTTATTCGTAATTTTTCGTTTCTGATCGTGATGTCAAATTCAAATGAGTTATATGCAACTGTAAACCCTATTCTGAATTGAAATCCATTTCTCTCAATGAATTCTGTAAAGAATTGATTTCCATTATGAATTTTAACCGGTAGACCACATTCATGTGCAATTGATTTCATTTCATCATTTTGGATGACAAATGAATCATTTTGTTTGTCAAACTCCTCGGAGAGCTTTCTATATTTTTCTATGAAGTTTACTTTCTTCAGAGCATTCTCAATAGGCTCTTGAAGCATATCCTCTTTATTCATGTCATTCAGGTCTAAATCTTAGTGTAATTCCCTTTGAATTGGCAATCTCCTCAAATTTGGCGATTTCTGAAAATGAACTGTTCGATTCGGGTATTTCTAAAATCAGTTTGGCATCATCTGGTATAGGAGTGTTCCTTATTTGATCATAAATGGCACCTACTTTTTGTGTAGTTATTGTTCTTGGTGGAGCATATTTATTAATTAATTCATCGAGATAAGCTCGGTATGTTTCTTCGGAAATGTCTTCAAGGTCAGTAGCTTTCCTTGATATTACTTCCTTAGTGAAAGGGTTATAGCCATCGAGAAATTTGCCATTGTCTAATCTTACTTCCCAGGCGGGATACCATGATTCATCCCAGGCCTTCCGGTTAAAGTTATTTCCTCGAGCTAACGGTGAGTCATTCAACCAGTAATCTCTTACATCTTTCCATTCTAACCTACCCCTTGCTTGTTTCCCCTCTTTTGCTTTTCTGGTAAGATATTTTTGATAATCTGCTTCCAGAATATTATCAATAAACTTCCCATTAGAAATTAGAGATGGATCTATTCGTTTTAGAAAGCCCTGTTCGACCAGATCATCAATTGACTCAGGAAGTAAATATTGGGTTCCTCCACCTGTTTGATTAAACCAAGGGATCGCATTTCCAGACTTTACATCTGGGATTGGCTTCAAAACTTCATAAACCTGTAATGGTTTGTCTTTAGCGGATTCAGGAAGTGCTCTTCCTTCAAAAGGAACTTCTTCCGGAGAAACGAATTTTCCTTTATCCTTAAAAACACCTTTTTCGTAAAAACCTCCATATCTATTTATATTGCCACTATTTATGGTCTTGGTTTCAATTGTAATAAAGCCATTGTTAGGTGGGTAAATGATACCATCAAAGTTATTTAGGTTGTTATTTCGGAATAAATCATAGAGTTCGTCAAACTTATCTTCTCCCCATAACCTGTATGCATCTTTTGCCAAATCTGCGTTAGCTCCATTCCTAAAGTCTGCAACTGTTTTAATGAAATCATCAAATGAAATATTTTTAAATATTAAGGCAGCATTTTTGGCACTTGAAATCTTATCAAGTAATTGTTTGATTCCATTTTGATCAACATGGGGCATAGCCTCATCAAGGATTTGACTTGCTTCATCTTTAGACTTTGCAATTATGCTGAAGACATGTACATCAGTTTCTAAGATTTCATCAGTCTTTTTAACCAAATATTCAACAGTACCATCATCTAGTTTTCTAGCAATTGCTGCATATGCATTGTCAGCAGCTTTCAGCGCTCCACCTCCTGCAACTATAGGGATTGCAAGTCCTGCACTATAAAAAGCAGCATTTGTATAATCACCTCTAATGCCAGCATAAAACAATCCAACTATATCTGCAGCATCACTTACAACAGGTATGAAACTTGCAACATCAATAATGGCATATACGGCTTGATCGACAGGAACCCAGGCATCATAAGCATATAAATGATGTTGTTCTATCTCATTTAAGTTCAGAGAGATTGTTAACTGTTGCCAATAAATGTTTTTTAGATTCTTCTGGATATAGCTTTTTACCAATTGCTTATCCCTCATAAATCCCTCCCGAAACTTTCCTATCTCTTGCTCTTTAACTTCCCAATAAGCAATATTCGAAGATTCAAAGGCCTGTAAATCCGCTTGCAGGTAGGTGACAAGGTCTTTGTCATATTGTATTTTCAGGTCGATATATTCATTATTAAGCCTTACAAGATATTCTTCCTTATTTTTTACATCACGGTATGCACCATCATAGCCAGGATCATATTCATCCTCATAAGTATTGAGCTTTGCTTTTAAATCCTGCAACTCTGACTCTGTAGTAAATATGCTGCTTAGTTTTTCAGAAATCCTTTTCCTAGCTTCTTCTAATGTTACTTTATGCGGTGATTGAAAGAGACGAATGTTATTGATATAAGGTAGACCCACTTTATCTGTTGTACTCGTAACCTGCATACTTAACATGGTGCCATCACTTGCTACAAAGTGGTAATCCAGGTAATATGGCTTTTTGATAGTGGCATAGGCTGAAAGGATGGTATTGAAAACGTCTCCCTGCGATGAGAACTCCTGAAAAGAGACATGTTGACCTCCCGATTGGGCCAAACCAAGACTTAAGCATCTTTCAGGATTTTCCCATAGTATTGATTCGTAGTTGCTATTTGGAAAAGTAACCAATACAATTTTTTCTTCACTTAATTCTGCCTCAATGATCATTTCTTGAGCAAGCCTGTTGGAGGTTTCAGCATCATATAATGTGTTGTTTTCAAGGTCAATAAAAGCAACAAACATGTTTATTCCGGTGTGTTCTTTTAGGAGGAACAGTTTCTCCTCCATAATTTCAAGTTTTTCTTTGTCGATCGACACGGCATCTCCAACAAAAAATAGATGAGTGAAATCATCCTTTTGTCTAATAGCAGTACTTACATTTTTCCTTTTATCAAACTGTGCTTTGAGTTTTTTGCTGGCACTTTCCAGAATATAAGGACTTATTTCATTTAAAGCAGTGAAATTATCACACTTGGTTACTTGAGTGTCTTGATCATTTAAATGACACTCACAATCAGTAGCCATATCTCCGGTCGCAATGGTTGTGCTTCCACTAATGATTTGGTAGGAACATTCATCATCAATTATTACCTTGATAGCGCCACTACTGTTGGTGCATGAACCTATTCCTCCTATATCATTATTACCTAACCTATCCTTAATACTGATTACATTAGATGACAGGTCAGGTCTTAAATAGTAGCCGGGATACTTTTCTTCATTTCTTGCAGGGAAGAAAAGAGCTCCATCATTTATCCTTTTAATTACAGCCACACCCCCTGGGTAATTTCCAGCATTATCTGATGCAGAAATGAACTGTACTGGGATAAACTGGCTGTTAATTAGCATTGGATTACCAAACCTGTCAAAATAACATTCATTTGAACTCAGTGCATGACTTTGGTCTTGTGGATTAAAGCACTTATAATCTAATGTTGGAATGGAAGCACTCTCACTATCATCCTGCATCCACCCATTCATGCTCTCAGGATCATGGATAAGGTCCCATTGGTACTTTTTCAATTCCGTACCATTGGAATAATCCATCAGGTTATTCGTGGATCCTTCCTGTGCCTTAAATGCTTCAGGACTGAATGTATGTCTTAACCTAAAGGCACCATGTCCCAATTCATGAGCAATGATGTTTTCTATTGAGGAGCTTCCAAGTTCATCAGTGAATATGTATCCAAATTGTCTTTTAAAAGGCATGAAGCCAGACTTATTGGCTTGGGCTCCTGTTACAAGGAATAGGTAATAGGCATTGTCATCAAACCCAGGAACCTCATCTCTGTATGCCTGATTGAATTCTCTCATCTTGTAGGGGAAGCTTGAGAGCATGCCACTTACTCCATCTGTCAAACCAGTGATCATACTTTGATCTACTGACCAGGGTTCGGTTATAGTGACACGCCATTCAGCGACTGCCTGTTTATAGATGTCATTCAGTGCGTCTGCCAATGCAACATCTCCTGGTGGTTGAGCATTATTTACAGGTACGATGACTACTCGCTCACTGATCTTACTGTAGGTTTTCACATTGACTCTACCTAACAAAATTTCTTCTGCATCATCACCGCTACCTACAGTCACATAAGCATCAATTTCTTCTTTATGGCCAGGTTCTTTACCTGTCACAGAGACTTGTTTTTGGTTCGCGGTGGAAGCTGGAGTGGTGGCTGCATTTCCTTCAATGGATTTGAACCCGACAGCCAATGGAAAGTTATCTTCTTCCGTAACAGCATTGACATAATCATTTCTTCCGGTTTCTATTGATTTCCATGAAACTGTATAGTCTTCACCTTTCACTTGAATCTGATCATATTGACCAGCGTTGTACGTCTTTTCATCAAATCCGTAAGACTGATTGGGGTTTGCTTTGAATTGTACGACATAATCTGCCTGACTGGCATCTTCCAGAGGGTCTGGGGTGTTATCTGGACTTGTACCAACACCACCATTTTCGTCAATCGCCCAACTGTCACCAGATGAATCTGTTACCAGTATATCACCTGAACCTTCTTCCAGAGGGACTACTTCTTCTTGTGTGTCTCCATTCTCATCTTCATAAGTAATGACTATGTCTCCGTCTTCATTGATTTCTACATCAGTGATGTCATAGTCTACCTGAATTGTATCTTCAAACTCATAATTATCAAAGAAATCATCTACAGGGTCAGAAACTTCATCATCGTCACCTTCATCACTTCCGGTTGTGCCCTCATCCAATTGATCATCATCACCCAGGTCTGCCACAAATCGACTGTTTTGGGAATAAACAGTAACCATATTCCCTTCATAAACCCTATAGTTCTCATTCACCTTGATGTTGTCGAATTTTACGCGAACGGTAGCCAACTCAAACCATGGGATCATGGCCCATCCTTTTCCTGAGTAACTACCATCCGGGTTTTGGGTCACTTCTTTTATACTGACTCTGAAGTCAGCTGTTTCAATAGTCATGGTGGGGATCAATGGAATTTGAAGGGGTTCCCGTGATAGGTCGATATTGGGAATATCACTGCCACATACAAACTCATTTTGTTCTGTTTCTGGAGTTTGAACCGTGTTAACAGCAGAATACTCTCCATCTATAGTTCCGCAATAGCCCTTGACCTGATACTCATATTGAGTATTGCCTGCTAACCCAGGGATGATCAATGAGTTACTGAAGGTCTTTTCTTCATACCAGGTATTGTCATTTTTTCTTCGGTACTGAACATTAAACTCAGTATGAATTTCTTTTGGCTCCCATTCAATTTTTATACGATCTGGGTCAATTGCATCAGCGGTTACATTATCCGGCATTAGACAAGCGTCCCCGAATTTAAAAGTGTAAACTTCTGAGTAGCCGTTGTTCTTGAACAAATCTTTACCTCCCAGGTCATATGCCCTTATTCGGAAAGCATATTCTCTGCCTGGAATAAGTAGGGGTTCTGTGATGCTATAGTTTAAAGAGGTGGCACTTGTGGTGGTTTTGTAAATCGAATTAGATGCCAGTATTGCGTCATTTGGGTTTCTTCCTTGTGGGTAGATCTCGACTAGCTTGAATTCATACTCAGTATTAAATGCGGCATTTGGAGAAGCAGTGTGTCTTGGTGTCCAGGAGAACATAACATTCTGGGGATCCGTAGCACGGACCTTCTCACCATTGAAAGGAAGGTTTACAATGGGTGGATCATTGAGTACTATCCATGCATTGGCTAACCCAATATTTGAAACAATCACATTTCGGTTATAATCGAGGACCTCAATATTGAATGTGTAAAATCCTTCAGGTAATTTTCCTGTTCGGATGAACTCTGCTCTGCTAATTCCAGCAAACTCCAGGTTGTTTGGATTGAGGTAATTTCTAATATCAAAACCGGTAAGCACTTCCGGAATGCCCCCGGAAAGAATAATAGGAGGGGGTGTGTAACCAGAAACTGTTCTGATTTTAACTCCGTTACTTCCTTCTATTGTTACTCTAAGTTTTACCTGATACTGGTTACGATTCAAATCTCTGAGAGATAGAGAAACAGATAAAGCATTCGATGATGGAGCCGCATAATCAGCCAGATATACCGAATATGGAGGAGATATCAATGTGTTTACTTGCACAGGGAACTGCTGTGCACATAAGAAATGTGACGCTGATAGTAGCAATACCACCATTAGGATTCTCAAATGTCTGAAGACAGACAGAATCTTTGCATTTAATAGATTATTGATAACTAGCTTGCCCATTAATGAATCACAATTCTTTTAGATGAAACAAGATCTCCCTGTTGGATATACAGTAAGTAAACACCAGCTTTGAGCTCACTGACATCCCATTTAACCAGATAGTCATAACTTCCTTTTAGCTTTTCGTGTAAAAGGGTTCGATTATCAATATTGGATAGTAAAACCAAATCCACTTCATCTCTTGAATCTGCACTTACTTTAAAAGACACATCACTAATTGCCGGATTAGGAAATACATCCACATTGATTTCTGGTTCCCGGCGAGCATTAGCAGCCCTTGCTCCTTCTGTAGGTTCTTTTACTGTAATAGATTTGAATGTTTCTGATTCACAGTTACCCATTGAAGCCTTTAGACCAATCTCATAGGTTCCAACTTCCAAAAACAAAAGTTCAATGTTCGCCTGAGATTCATTGTTGATGACAATATTTGGATCATCTGGTATGACCCATTCAATTGTTTCAGGGACAGGAAGTGAAATGTCCACAAAAACCAGTGGTTCAAAAACGAATGCCTCACTTAAAATCAAAATATCAGCATCCAAAATATTATTGCCTACCTCTACGAAAGTAGTAAATGATTCTGATGGGCAGTTATTTGCATCTATGGCAATCAACGTGTAATCACCTTCTTCTGTAACCATGATCCTTTTTGATATTGCTGTGAATCCGTCAGGTCCTTTCCAGTCATATCCGATCCAATCTTCATCTGGTTCAAGAATTGCAGTACCCCCTTCACAAAGTAGTGACGACTCTGGTAAGCCTGTAATCTTGGGTTTTTCAGGGTTTTGCAGACTAAACTGATGGTTTATTTCACAATCCTTATCATCCGTAACTGTCAGGGAGTATGTGTCTTCGCCTATGTCTGTCAGGTTTTGAGAATTACTGCCATTATCCCATTGGAAGGTGTATGGTGCTGTACCACCGCTTACATCCAGGGAGATAGAACCGTTTTCATCACCAAAACACTGCGGGTCAACTTCCTTGATATTGACGATCTCGAGTCCATTGGGTGACTTTAACCTAAATGTTTTTTCGTACTCACAATCAGACTCATCAAAGATGGTCACAGCATATTCACCCTCTCTCAATCCTGTTCTATTCTGAGAAGTAGCTCCGTCACTCCAATCAAATGTATACGGGGGGGTACCACCTGATGGAAAAATAGAAATCGTACCATCTTCTGATTCTGGACAAGATGGATCTGTTTTTGTATCTGAGGTAGTCAAAAGGGTAAGGGGTTCATCTAGTCGATAATTGAAGCTTGCTGTACACTCATTTTGATCGGTCACTACCACTGAATAATTACCAGCTTCAATATTGCTGTTGACAGGACTTTCAGCGCCATTGGACCATTGGTACTGATAACCACCCACACCACCTGTTACTTCTACACTTATGCTGCCGTCACTGTCGCCATTACATGAAGGAATTCCAAAGTCTTCTAATGCAATCACAAGGTCATCTGGTGATGTTATTTCAACAGTACCTGTGACCTCACAACCAAATTTATCACTTACGGTATAGTGGTAGCTTCCCTCACATAAATTATCAAGTGATTGAGTTCTTGGCCCATGGGACCATGCGATGAAATATGGAGTTGTGCCTCCTGAAATATCCAAATCAATGAATCCTGTGCAATTTCCATAACACAATGGATTATCTGAATCAACACTTACTATTAATTCTGGTCTGTCTTCCAGGACTACTGAGTCCGAATAGGAACACCCTTTTGCATCCATTACATCGAAATGATATGCTCCAGCAGACAACCCTGTTGCTTTGGTACCAATTTGCCCATTGTCCCAGGTGATTCTTGGTGAAGATGCATTCGCCAAAGCAATAACAATCGCTCCATCATCACCACCGAAACAAGATGGAGCACTGACAGCTACATCCGATAGAGTAATTGCAGGTGTTTGAGGGATTTCAAAAGAAGAGGTAACACTACAACCCAATACATTATCAGAGACGGTCAATGCGTAATTTCCAGGAGTTACATCATTTAGTTGGTTATCAGTATCACCATTATCCCAGAGATAAGCATAATCTCCACTACCTCCTGATACAGAAACTTTGACAAAACCATCTGTTCCATCGAAACAAGTTGGAGCCGATACATTAGATAATACAACTGCCAATTCATCAAATTGATCGATTTTAACTTCACCGGAAAGAACACAATTTTCATTATTAACATCCGAGATGGTATAGGTGTAAGTTCCAGGACAGAGACTGGAAAGACTCTCACCAGATGCTCCGTGATCCCAGGAGATCAGATAGTTCCCGGAACCGTTCGCTACCACCAGATCAACTTCTCCATCACAAGTTCCGGGACATGAAGTTTTGGAAGTGAATGTCTGTACTGAAATTGGGGATAAATAGTCCACCGAAAAGTAAAGAGAATCTACTGAGCCTATGGCATCCTCAACCACAACATAATGGTCACCCACACTCAAATCGTTAATATTTTCAGTACCTAATACACCATCCCAGCTAAATTCATAGGGAGATATTCCTCCTGACGCACTAGCTTCTGCGCTTGCGTCTGTGGCTGATGAACAGGTGGCATCTGTTAAGGACAATATGCGAACTTCAAGACCAGCTGTTGAGGCAATATTGAAGCTGATAGAATTGGTTTGACATCCTAAAGCATCAATTGCAGAGGCTTCATATAATCCAGGGGTTAAACCTGTGAAATTACCAGTAGTATTGGTTTGGTCAACACTTTCTCCAACAAGTGAATAAGAGAATGGAGAACCACCTCCATTGGAGGCTAAGACCGTTGCAGAACCATTGCTGGCACCTGATGGAGAAGAAGTAACGTCTAATAGTTCGATTTCCGGATCAGCACGATCTACTATAGTTACAGCATCGCTATTTGAGCAGCCTAAATCGTCTTCTACAGTAACGGTATATTCACCAGCTACCAGACCATCGGCAGATTCTGTCGTTATGCCTAGTGCAACATCATTCTCATCAAACCAACTAAATGTATAAGGAGATTGACCACCTGAAACAGCTACCATCGCTTGCCCTACACCTAATCCACAGGCACTGCTATCTACCTGGGAAGCACTTACTGAAGGTATAAATGAAGGATCATCAGTTAATACTATTCCTCCTACAGGGAACAAGCATCCATTATCATCAATTACTTGAAGGGCATAGTTGCCTGCTCCCAAATCCGGGATAATAAAATCGCTTTCAGATGGCTCAAATGTTCCGATTGAGGTTGTGTTACTTTCAAAGACGACATTAATCTGATAAGGAGGGAAATCACCAGCTACCTCAGTAATAGTGATGCTACCTGTACTTTGTTCACAATATGGATCAACAATAGTATAATCAACGGAGGAAATTCCATTTGCTGGAGTCACATCATATGTTTCTGTAATAGTACAACCATGTGCATCAGTAATTGAGAGATTGTAGGAACCAACACCCAGATCTGTAAGGATTGGACTATTGATATCATATCCTTCCCAATTAAAGTCATAGGGTTCGGTTCCACCCGATACTGAAACTTCGACACTACCATTGGTATCCCCGCAGGTAGTTTGTATAATAGCCTCCAGAGTCACTGCCAGCGTGTTTTGAGAAGGCACTGAAATCAATATTTCCTGGCTACATCCCCTGTAATCCGTGACCGAAATTATTGTATCACCCGAAATCAGGTTTTCGAGAAGTATTTCATTTTCACTAAATCCGTCTACTCCATTGACGATATATGGTGAGGATCCATTTGTAATTGATAACGAAGCAGAACCATTAGGATAGTCGCAATCCGCTATGTCAACTATGGAATATCCCAATGTAAGATTTGGGTTATTGTCTATATCAATCGGAGCTGTATCACTGCATCCGTTTTCGTCTGTAACAGTTACTATGTAGTTACCAGGAAGCAAGTTGTTGTGATCAACATTCACTCCAGAGTCATCTTTCCAGCTAAAAATGTAATCTCCAGTGCCACCTGTTGCAGATACGGAGGCACTTCCATTTGCCTGGCCACAATCAGCATCTATTATTACTTCAGGAGAAACTATCAATTGATCAGGTTCAGACAGCATGACATTGATCGTGTCAGATTCACATCCTGTATCAGCTATTCTTCTGGCGACAAATCTATATTCCCCAGCAATTAGTCCAGTAAATACACCATTATTGTCAATGAATGCTTCGCCTACCTGAGCAAACTCAATTCCTGATTCATTTGATGAAAGGTGAATTTCTCCATTGCTTCCACCATGGCAAGAAGGGGAGATGACCTGATCCACATCCAAAACCAGCATTCCACCGCTTATTGAAAATTCCTGAGAATGTGAGCAATCTGTGCCTACCTGTCGTACTTCCAGCACATAGTCTCCAATGCTAAGATTGTTGATCACTATTGATAAGCTACTAAAACCAGTCCAGGAACCGCCATTCAGTCGAAATTCGGATGTAGTGCTGGCATAACCACCTGATACACTCAGGATGATTCTCCCTGAATTAGTGGTGCCACACTGTGTATTATAAACTTTAATATCACTTATTTCAAAAGGTGAATCAGGGTCTTTAACGACAATTCGTTCTTCATTGACACAAACAGTAGAATCCACATCATATCGTGCTTTAACCGTGTAGTTTCCGGCGGGTATACCTACAAGGTCTTCATCAGTACTGATAGTGTCTGATGAAACATTATTGTTGATCCAGTAAAGCGATAACAATCCAGGATCATATGGTTCAGCACGGTTAATCACATTGACTTCTAAATCAATTTCACCATCACTTCCTTCAAAACAGGTGACAGGTGTAGATGTAGCACTTAAGTCTATGAGTCGACCAGGTAATACTACAAAATCGAATTCCAGCTCACATGTGGGTTGTGATGGTTGATAGTTGCTATCTCTTAATCGGAAGTTGTATTCGCCAGCTGTCAGATTAGGGAAGTGGTGTCTATAGGAAGGACTTGTGATCTCAATGAAGCTTTCACCTTCAATTGAAATAAAATAAGGAGGTACACCACCTGCAGCCTGTAGATTTAATGATCCATCTGCTCCATTAAAACAAGATGGTCTAATTTGCTCAAATACTTGTAAATCAAGTGGCTGTGGCGCAATTAGGTCCAGGTTTTCTTGAAATTGGAATGCAGTATCAACACAACTATTCAAATCTTCCACCCAGACTTTGTATGGATCGTTGATATTGGTCATTTCCAGGTTTTGGAAGGTTACCGTGTTGGTGTTTGTGTTTACATTATGCAAGCTATCCTTGATTGAACTTCCAAAATGTCCACCTGAAATCCTGAATAGGAGAGAGTTGCCATCAATCAGGTCAAAATTGGTTGCGGTTACAGATATCGATCCGTCTGTTCCACCATAACAGGAGGGAGGTGATTGGTTATCCACTTCTAATGTCAATGGATCGGGGTTTCTGACCATGGTTACTGTGATTTCATCCTCACACCCATATGCATCTATCACCTTCACAATGTAATTCTGAGCACTTAGACCATTATCTCCAGCTGGTCTGTAGAATACAGCACTGGTTCCCAATTTTTCCTCAAACTCGGTTTCTCCCTCTTTACGCAGTTGAAAAGCGTACTCACTCCCGGTAGTTCCAGGAGTCCCATCCGCTGCGGAAACATGAATTTCACCATTGTCTCCACCAATGCACACAGGAGGAATGATATTATCATTTGCAACCGAAACATATGATGCTGGTTCGTCTATTGTTACAGAAATGGTATTTTCAGGATCCGGACAAGACAAGTCATCCTCCACAGAAATTTGGTAATTACCAGCTAATAAGTCTACATAAATGGTATCAACCAAATTGCCATCGGGATCTGTAATGATTTCGTTGATTGAAGAATCTCCGGTTACAATCAACCGATGATTGTATAGTCCTCCTCTGCTAATGATTCTTACTGTCGCAGCATCTCCCTTGCACAGAATCTCCAGCCCTTCTGATTGGTCTTGAGGTGAAATAATCTGGTGACCGAATGTAACTTCAAGTGGAGTGGCCAATTGAAATCCATTGCTGATATTTTCGGCGGTCCATGTACATCCAATTTCATCCGTTAGGCCAACCGTATAATCAATGGTGCTTCCGGCACCATTTATTGCATATAAATTGCTGAATGTATGGTCATTATCAGATTTCGTAGTGGAGCTTCCACCATTCAATGTGTAGGTCTTATCTCCAACTCCTCCTTCCGCAAGTACTACAATGGCACCATCATTTTGTCTGTAACAGGTAGTATTACCGCCATGACCATAAGTATTTTCAGCTGAAATGTCTGTGACAAGCAATTCCTGAGTTGCTTCCTTAATTTCAAAACTCACCTCATTGTGATCGCAGTTGAAATCATCCGTTACTTCAAATTTGTACCAACCGGCTTTTAAAGCGGAGAAAGAAGCCTCTCCATCATTAATGTCTGTGTCAGTTTGCTCTGCAACATCAGGCCAGGAGTCTGAAGAACTTTCCTTATAAAATAACTCAACATCATACGGGGGATTTCCACCTATAATACTGAGATCCAATGCTACGTCATTATCATTTTTACACTGCACATACCATTCATCAACATTGTCTCCATTGTCATCAAAACCGTAGAGCGTAGTAAAATCTGAGATAGTGGGACTGACAATTTCAAGTGAATTTGGTGAGCTGATATAACCATAGTCGAAGGTTTTTGTACAGGAGTTATTATCCGTTACCTCTACTCTGTACTCAGTTGATTCGTCAAGGTTGTTAAATTGGAAGCAACTTCTTCCATCATTCGTAGTACAGTTGGATGGACTATCTGAAACCAGGCTACCCGAAAAATCAAGTAATCTAACAGTGTAATTTTTGTCACCGGAACTTTTAGCAACTCCTCCATTCACCCTGATCTCTAAACGGCCATCATCATTCTCCGGGCAACTAAGCCCAAACCCATTTGGATAAGATAATTCATCAACATCAGCCAAAACAGCACTGGTTGCGTCACTGGTAATGCTAAAAGATGTCGTCGCTATGATACTACACCCATCAGTGACCTGCACATCATACGAATGGTCATTATCAACTCCGAGATTCGGGGTGTTTATAAATTTTCCGCTGTGATTATTCAGGGTATAAACTGATGAACCATTTTTAGTAATGGCCACATTGAAGTTTCCAGAGTTATATGTTTTGTCTGTGTCCTGGTTCCATTCAATGTGGATAGAAATTTCATCATCAAAACAATCCAGGACTTCATCAGAAATATCCTCCAGGGTGACAGGTTCCGGAGCTTCTATTACAAGTGAATGTCTTTCTATTGCCTGATTTCCCTTACACACATCTACAATGTCCAGGTCATAGGTTCCTTCAGTGAGATCAGAGAATGTAAAATTGTTACTATTGGTTCTACTTCCGGTAATATCTGTCATACCACCACCTTGTTTAGATAGGGTATAGGAGAAGTTGAAATCACCTCTTGTCCTGGAAATTCCTGAAATACTGATACTTCCATTTTCATCTGAACAAGCAGGATCATTTGGGGTAGCGCTAATATTAAGGTCTGTTGGTCCAAGGACCTGGATATTGCTTGATTGATCCGAATCACATCCAGTAGCATCTGCTACTACATAATAGGTAAGGTCATTGAGATTGCTGAAAGTATGGGTGTTGCTTGTGCCATTGTTTATGGTATTACCCACTTTTGTACCACCATCAGTGTATAACTCAAAAGTGTAGCTCTTTCCGGAAATGTTTCTAGCAACAGCAGCTATTGAACCATTAGGTGTTCCATCATCACATGTTACGATTGATGGTGTACCTCGTGCATTTAGATTAGGACCATCTGAATTGATCCTGACAGTACCAAGATCAGCGTAATTCTCACAGTGGTCATTGATTGATAATGTGTAATCTACACCAGCTTTAACTTCTGCTGGAGTGTTGAAATTTCTAGATGACGCTGTGCCGGTTACGTCAGGCAGTCCAGTTGCAGATAAAGTCCATTCAAAGTCAGCAAGACCCTTTGAGAGGTTGATCCTGGCTTTTCCATCCTGGGCGCCCTCACATGTGGGTGTACCGTCTGCAGGCTGGCTGTTGCCACTTAGTGTCAGATCTTCATAAGGGGATTCGGGAATTGCAAAATAATGGGTTTCAAAACAACCTGCAGCACTACTTGATCCATCATATTCGATCTTGATAGAGTAGACACCAGGCAGGAGTTTTAGTTCATTGGGGCCACTGTCTCTATTGACACTTCTGCTTGCATCCAGTAAAATTTTCCTGTTTGAAGGCAAGGTTGCTGTGAAGTTTCCAATAAAGCCTCTACAGAATGAGGATGGCTGCCCAGTTCCACAATAATAGTCTCTAACATAAGGGTAATTCTGTATTTCACTGCAACTCAAAGAATTGTCTGAATACCCCTGTAAATCACAGACACCTTCAGTCTCTGCCACATATTGGGTTATGGTATAAACATATCTGGCACCAACAATCGCGTTGCTACCATGTGTAATTTCGATAGAACCTTCATCTCCTCGACAGATTGGGGCTACTGGATCTACATCGGTGACAGAAGGAGCTTCTGGAAAGAATGTTTTATAGCCGGACGTACGGTAACTGGTGGTTTGGTTAGGCATTACAGCCCGTACCCTGAATCTAACTCTGACGGAACCATCATCAGCACTCATTTCACTCAATAATCCTGATATTTGAGATGGTAATCGGGAATACGAGTTATAAGAGGTTGTTCCCAGGGCCCTCCAATCATCCACTTCTTCCGGTAAGGTAGCAGGTTTGAAACAACAGCAATCTCCAATAGGAATGGGAGGAGCAAGGGGAGCGGCCTGAGTACCCTGTTCCTGAGCGTTTTCTAATGTTTCTATCGTTGGATTATCTTCAGCTCCTAAAGGAATATCACCTTCATCCGGGCATCTTATTTGCTGACATACTTCATAGTCTCCACCATAGTTGTCTATACAAGATTCCGGATTATCTACCTGGATGATTTTTCTCTTTCCTTCAATATGGTATTCCCACTGATATGTTATCCCGCTACTCCTGGGAATATTGTGTTCAGCGTATAGTGCGAAATAGTCGTCATAGCAAATGTTAAATGTCTGATCACCATCCACATACGTTACCGGAGCGTTAGTAGCTGGAATGGTATAGTAAAATTCTACCTGAGCCCTGTATTTACCTCCAGGAGTTACCAAATTTAATGTGTGCCATGTCCCGGGATTGTAGTAACTCATGTTATATCTCACAGACAATTCTTCTCTTTGTCCATTACAACTACCCCCTTCAAAACCAATTAAAGAGTGATCAAAGGTAGTTTCAGTGGTGTAGAAGCTGGTTCTATGGTTTAAGTTGGTGTTTTGACTTGGTCTGTCTCTAGTTTTGTTTTCATCGGAGTAATAGAGTACCCAGTCTGTATCGTCATTAATTCTGTGGTATAATCTCCAGTTGTGTTCAATTCGTCCATCCGTGGCACAGGACTGATCAGCGTTAGACCAAACCGAATTGAGTTTTAAATAAACTCTGTATTGTGAAAATGAAGCATAGCTAATCAACAAAAAGCCTACAATGATTGTTAGCTTCTTGAAATCCAAAATAGTATTTGTTCTCCTGGAGAAACTCAAGGCAGTACTTTTTGGAATATCTTTTTGAATAATTTTCCTCATACTACAATTCTATTTCTAGCCCTTTGCCCATTTTAGATTGATCACCTCCATTGAAATTGGCGACTACCTTGTATGTGATGCTTTGAGCATTTAATGTATATGTATCTTCTATCTCTCTATTCTCAGATGCTACCGTTCCAATGAGTTTCAACGGACCTTCATTGGTACTTCTGTAAACCTGATATTGCTCAACATTTTGTTGATTGTAACTCCACTTGATAGTGACTTTCTTTTTGTTCTGGTCAATGTCATAAAACAGCTGATTCACTTCCGGATAGGGGTTTCGGCTGATCCATTTCAAGCTTACCGGATTGGCAGGAGAGGATTCCAGGTTGTCATCATCCACTGCTATCATGGTATAGGCATAGGCCGTTCTGTGCTTGACATCTCTATCCAGAAAGAATTCCTGCTTGTCATCCAATGTGACCACTTTGATGACCTTCCATTGGGACTCGTTCTGGGACCTGCGATAAAGGACATGTTGTGACAAGTCAGCCGATGTGCTATTGACCCAGGTAATGAGAATACCAGAGCTGTCTGATTTGATTTCTTTGAATACAGGGGCACTTGGTGGTACCAAATCTGGCTTTTCTAATTTGAGTACCGCAGAGAACTCTGATGGGTTATACCGGTAATCAAGGGCTCTTACTTTGTAGAAAATGGTCTCCGTAAGATTGTCCAGAGCAATGGTATCCACAAAATTTACGGTCTCAATCACTGGTCCGGGAATCTGAATAAATTCCTGGCTGGCGAAGTTTGATTTGAACAGTTTATAGCCTAATACATCCGCATCAGGGTTTGGGGTCCAACTCAAATAGACCAATCCAGTGGTATCAATTTCTCCTTTTAGGCCAACAGGCTGAACAGGAGGGATGCTGTCTTCCAATTGAACCAGGTAAGGAAATGATTCATTGCCATTTCCATATTTATCTTTTGAACTGATCACATAATAATTGGTAGACCTTGCTCTTTCGTCAATGAATGATCTTGATGTAGGGGCAAGTCCTTCTTCAATCGGTTCGTAAGTCTTGGTTTGTGGGTGAAAACGCTTGACTTCAAATGATTGGAGTAACTTTTCTCCTTCTGTAGGGAAATCCCAATTGATCTCAACAGCTCCCGCTTCACTTGTATTATGCCCTGTGATCCTGGCGTTGAAGGCGAATAGCGGTTTTCCTGAACCTGAGACTGGTTTTGTAGCTGGTCCCACTTCTCCGAAGGCATCTATACCTTTCACACGGTAGTAGTAAAGCTTGTCATTAGAAGGGAGTGAATCAAGTTTGAATATTCTCCTGGTTTTTGGTTGATTACCCTGAAATGTGTTGACCACCGGATTCTCTACAATTTTTTCAAAGTTTTCTCCATCTGTGGATCTTTCTACCCAGAAGCTGTTATAAACATTGGCGACCAGTGAACCATCCCAACTGATCATAGCGGATTGATCACTGAAATCAACTGTTAAATCAAATGGAACAGGTAATTCTTTATAATCTGACATTCCCAGGTAAACAAATCCGGTGTCCAGTTCAATAATTTGTTTTGGGATATTGGCATACACACGGTAGAGGTATTTGGTATTGGGAGCAATCATTTCGTCTTCAAAGTAAAGACCGGAAAGCTGTGCCGCTTCTAATGATTGATCGGCTGCAAAGAGGGCAAATGTGAATCTCTGCTCTAATTCTTTTGATTTATTGACCACCTGAGCAATGTCTGAAGAGAAGTTTTCTGTGAGCTCAAAGGTTTCTCCAAAGATGGCCTGTGCAGCTACTGCTACATAATCGTCAGTATCCATTGGGCCTACCCAGAATTGTTCATCTGCTGGTTTTAATGGAGCAGGGGTAAGCTTTTCCCGGATGGGGTCTTTCAGTATTTTGTTATTCTCCGATAGCGTGACACGCTCAATGGTGTAACCGTATTTATTGGCTAATTCCCAAACAGAGGGATTATTTGGTGCCCACCTTAATTTAATGGACCTTTTGGTCGCTTTCCCCAGCAATTGGACACCAGCTCTCTCATCCTGTGCTTTTGCCAGGAGACATACTATTAATAATCCGATTATCAGTATCCCTTTCTTCATGCTATCAATCGAGTGGATTATAAATTTTGTGTCTGTATGTAGAGGTGACAGTGTTTTTACCTGGCAACACATACTTGATGTTTACCCAGTAATCCCCTTTACGCACTGCTGGGAATGTTCCATTCAGTAATTTGTTCAATCGGGTGTTTGATCCACCAGAGGAGCTCACGTAATTGGCTGCCTGATTGGATAGGTCCATGAAATCGTAATACATGAACTTAGCCAGGTAATAGTCAAATCGGCCTACGGTTTCTCTTAGCTGTACTGTACCCAATGTAATGTTGTCTTCTGTTAAATTGAAATTCCACGGATACTGGTACAGGTAAACTGCCTTTTTAGGGACCACTCCAAGAACGGAAGGATCTCTATTGGATGAACTTATTCTGAATTGGCCCATGATAGGATATCCTTCATAGATCATTGGGTAAATGTCCTGGTTGTACCAGGTGTTATTGGACAGGTCTGCTTCCAGTTGGAACAATGGTTCAAAATTGACCCTGCCCAGGATTTCTTCCTCAGAGAATGGTTCAGGTCCTTTGATATTGGAACCTACTGCATGAACTCCAGTCATGATAGGATCTCTCCAGCCTGATGAAGGATTCACACTTGCAATTTTGGCGGCTGCCGTATTGTACTTACTGGTCCTGAAGTTTGCCTGATAAATGACTTTTTCCTGCACTTCTTCTATGGTTCCGGTGGCTTGTCTGCTTCTCATCTCGAGATCAACTTCTGTGCCTTCCAGTCCCTGAACTTTGGTGTTTACTTCACTCACATTAGCATCAATTTCAGTAAGTGTAGTATTTGGAACGTTCACAATCTCCAATGCAAAGACCTTGTCATTAGGTAAACCTGCCGGTATATTAAACCTTACTTCTTTGGCGGATGCTACATAGTTTAAATTGACCATCTTGGCATTTCCTTCCGGAATGGTCTTCACCCTGAGTTTTGGTGTCCAGCGATCTGATTTTTCAAATAGATAAGGCTGACCTCTTACAAGGGTTACATATCCCTGGCTGTGCTCATTCTTGTAGAAGTTGAATTGCCCCTGAGTAGGGTAGCTGTAAGCCACATTTTCTGCCGGAATATGATCAGGAGCTTCACCCGTAGTGAATTTGATGGTTTTGGCTTCTACCAATTCCTGTCCATCTACTTTCACGACTGACCAATAACCGTCTTTCAATTCCTTGAACTTGGCCACTACTGAAACCGTAAGTTCCTTTTTAGGAGGAAGGATATCAAAAGAGTTGAGCGCCAGTACAGTATGGTCATCGTTCCATGTTTGGTCTGAATCCAACACTTTTGTACCGTCTTTGATCTCAAACTTGTCCAGGCTGATCTTGAATTTGATGATGCTTTCATCGTAATCCACCATCTGGTATTCCTTTTCCATCTCATAGTTGAATACAGCCTGAGGAACCGTAAACACGTCTATGTCTTTTGTGTTTTCCTGAGGAGTGACCTGTGCGATGACTTCCACAGTCTCCAGGACAGATCCTGAACGGATCAACTCACATTCTTCACCTATCTCCAATTCAAATTTGCAGGTACCTTTGATCATACCACCCAGAATTCTGAAATAACCCCCTACAATACCTCTGAACCAGGCAGGGTTAGGAAGTTTGGCCTGCACCACTACAGCGGCACCAATGGCCAGGATCTCAAAGCTTTTTCGTTTACCAAAAATCTTGACCCGTATACCAATCTTTCCTTCGAAATAGGCGTATGCCTGGGCATTGGCAAACCATCCGTTAAGTCCCACTTGTCCACGGCCTTTACATTCTGCATCTCCGTAATCCTTGAGCATCAGGTCAAATCCGAGTCCGGCCCTGAAACGTGCATAGAACATTAAGAAGGAAACATCTCCTGTGTCTACCCGGAAACTGGCTCCAAAACCGAAACCACCACCATCGGCGAGGGTATTCATGTCGCCCATGTAATCCAGGTCTATATCTCCCAGGATCTCAGAGACTTCAGGAGGAGGAGGAGGGGTATCTGGTATGACAGATCCAATCACAAAGTAGGCATCCAGTGTGGCCAATCCTGCCACGGTAATACCAAATCGGTTTTCGTATTCCGGTCTGCCGATGTACACGTACCATTCACCCGGTGCAAAGTGGAACACCACTTCCCCGGCTTTACCACCAGCGCCTGAACCTTTTATGAGGCCGCCTGCTGCATTGATGAATGCCTGGGCATTGCCATGGAGTGTATTGTTTTCAAAATCAAATAATATGTTGACTGTTACATAGGCCTGGGCACGGTCCCCTAGACCACCTGGTGGTCCGTAAACCGCTTCTGCATTGGCAGTACCAGAGCCTTCATTCAGGTTTTTATCTCCGGAACCTTTGGCCACTGCTGCCAGTTTTTCTGAGTTTTGGGTGAGTTTGTCTGCACCATTATCCGGGGTGACGAAGAAGTAGCCGTTCCCCACAAAGTTGATGTATTTCACGCCACCTCCTTTATTAAAGGCCATCTCATAGGTAGCCTCTATGAACAATGCTTCCTCTTTTGGCAAGCCCAGAAATACCGACGCTTTGAAACCAAAAGCCACATTGGCATCCGGTACATAGACCATACCTGAAGCCGTCTGGCCAAGCGGAGATCCGACCCCTTTGGTATCTATGGACATCCCGTAATAGGCGCCACCACCAAAACCATAGAGGTTGATGCCCGGGAATAATGGAATTCCTCCTGAGAAATTGACTTTGGCATCCACATAGAAATAGCGGTTGCCGTCTTTGGTACCGAATATGGCAGAAGCCTGAATCTGGAAGGTAGGGCGGAAGGTAGCTTCTATGGTGCCACTGATGCCGTTACCGTAGATGGGGTCCTCTTTGTAGAAATTGAGTACCCCTTTGAAGGCAAAATTCCCCTGGTCTATGTCTATGGCAAATCGCTCAACCTGTAATTTCTTAAAACGGTAGCGGAGGTCATTTCCATTCTCAACGGCCTGTGAGACCAGTTTGAGCTTGCCATTGGCGGCAAAACCACCATCATTTTCTTTGATCAGACTGAGGGTAATGTCTATACCCAGGAAGATTTCTTCACCGGTCATTCCACCGGAGATCTCATTGATGCGGAGTGGGAAGCCACCCATTTTATTCTCGTCACTCTCTACCCCCAGAGAAAAGGAACCGACCCTCACATAAGGTTTGACGGTTTGTACTTCCAGGTCCTGAAAGGTGATTTTGGCCAGCTTGGCATTCTTGCTTTCATCAGCCTCCGGAGAGCCACTGTCTCCTTTCATGCCGATGTTCATGGTCATCATACCATCCAGGTGGGCCTTTGGACGGAACTGACCCTGTACTAATTTGATCTCTACATAAGAAGTAGGGTCCAGTGTGACATCTGCCTTCCACAGGTCAAAATTGAGTTTGTCAGCATTGCTGACATTGAAGATGTACTCGTTATTGGGTTTAATCTGGGCGGTATAGGTGAAGAACTTGCCTTCCTCTGCATTGCCACCGGAGGCTTGCTGATTTCCTTCAGTGGTATTGATAGGAATGTTGACCCTTCCGTTGAATCCGGCTTCATTGATCTCATTGGCAAGTAATCCTACATAGATCTGCTCCAGGGAGAAGGCCCAGTTGCCGATCTTGCCTTTGTCTATGGGGATAAGGTTTTCTGCGGAAAGTATCCCGGAGAAGCCCATGTTATCAATGAGCATGTTGAGCCCACTGAAAGAGATCCTGTCACTGGCAGAGCTGCTACTGCCTTCCTCGCCAGCCTTTTTAAACTGTCTGGGTAGTGCTACGGTTAATTCACGGATGTAAACCCCTCTCCAAAGTTCTGGTGTGCCGGAGCTGAGCATGGGAGAGATCTCATTGTATCCTTGTGGAAATACTACTGAAGGGGCATTTCTGGTGTCACTGAGGTCTATCACAGCATTTTGTACCGTGAAGCTCATGTCTTTTACACCTTTTACCTGAAAAGCCGGGATATTGGCAGTGATAAGGAGGTCATTCCAGTCTACCAGGGTGGTTTGTACGTTGATGGCTACATTTTCGTCTTCCAGTCTTTCACCGTTGGGGCCTTCCGGGATGAGCAGGTCCCTGGAAAAAACCAGGCTGGCATCCAGGGAGAATTGTTTGTAGCCGTTGCAGTCAAATTCTACGAAAGTGCCACCGGCTTCCCCTTTGATAACCAGTTGGGACTTGGCTGAATTGTCTTCCCCTTTACCGCCCAGGTTAATGGGGTAATCGCCGATCAGCTGCAGGACACCATCTCCGGTTAGCCCACCGGAAGCGCTGAACCTGATGTCACGGCCTATGAAGTGGATGGCTTTATCCGCCTGAGGCAGTTTAAACCGCATGGAAGCATAGAGAAACGATTCCAGGGGTGTCATGACCACACTGTCTATGAGGATGGTGTATTGTACACCACCAATGTCTTTGTTGATCCCGATGGGGAGCTCTATAAAGGAGGTAAGGTCCAGGAACTCTACGAACCTGTTTTCATCCAGTACTTTCTGGTAAGTGGCTTCTACTTTTTCACGGAGGCCCTGCTGCTCTAAAGAGGGGAGGGTAGCATAGTTTTCTATAAAGTAGGGAGAGGGAGCTTCTTCATACGCGACAAAATCAAATGCCTGTAAACTGGCAAAGTCTCTTTGCTGGTTTAGCTGGTAGCTAACGGTTTTATCCGCTTTGCCCTCGGCGGGAGGGTCCTCATTTCCTGTGCTGGCATGGAGCTCTAGTGTGCCGATGAATAAGCAAACCAGAAGCATCCAATATCTTCCGTAAGTCATCTAGGTTTAGGTCTGCGTAATAAAGTTCAGCTGGCAAAATACAGGATATTTCTGACTTTAGTATAATTCTTTCTTATATTTTTTATATAACGGGGTGAAAAATATGACATATAACTGATAATGGAAAGAATTCTCCATTCAAAACCTATTGAATTTGTTATTCCAAACCAATGAGATACGGATGGAGAGGTGGAGGGCAAATATGACCAAAGGTATTTGAATAATTGAGATTTATTTAACAACAAATAGTTTTGATGATAGGAGATTACCTTGTGTGATGTATATCAAGTATACACCTGATTCTAGTTGACTGATGTCCAGTTTTATCAAATAATCATAACTACCTTCTAGTTTTTCATGTATGATTGTTCTATGATCTAAATTTGAGAGCATTATCAAATCGACCATTTCCCTTGAATCAGCTCTCACCTTAAAGGAAACGATTTCGTTTGCTGGATTAGGGAAAATGTCTACTTGTACCTTAGGAGTTATTCTTCCGTTTGTTGATCTAGCCCCTTCAGTCCATTCTTTAACGACTATATTTTTGAAAATTTCTGATTCACAAGTACCAATGTTGGCACGTAGGCCGATCTCGTAATTACCCGTTTCAAGAAATACCAATTCAACATTAGCCTGAGATTCGATGTTAATGATGATATTCGGATCATCTGGAATTACCCATTCGATATTTTCCGGAACAGGCAATGAAATGTCAACAAATACGATAGGTTCAAAAACAATTGCTTCGCTTAATCGCAATATGTCAGCATCCAGGATATTGTCTCCAACTTCAACAACCGTGGTATATGGTTCTGAAGGACAGTCATTTGCATCAGTAGCTATCAATGTATAATCTCCTTCTTCGGTAACTTCTATTCTTTTTGAGATTGCTGAGAAACCATTAGACCCTTTCCAGTCGTAAAGTTTCCAGTCATTTTCAGGTTCCAGAATGGCGGTTCCACCAGTACATACCAGGGTTGATTCAGGAAGCCCAGCTACTTTTGGTTTTGGTGGGTTTTCTATCTCAAATTTTTGAGATAAATCGCAATCATTGGCATCAGAAACAGTTAGGTCATAAGTGTTTTCTCCAATATTAGTTAGGTTTTGAGATATACTTCCATTGTCCCACAGGAATGTGTATGGGTTTGTGCCGCCATAAACCTCAAGTGTAATCGATCCGTTTTCATCTCCAAAGCATTGAGGATCATTTTCTTTTATGTTCACTATCTCCAATCCATTGGGGCTTCTCAGCCTAAAGCTCCTTGCATATTCACAGCCTTGATCGTCGCGAATGGTAACTATATAATTGCCCTCAACCAAGCCTGTTCTGTTTTGTGAATTAACTCCATCATTCCAGGAAAATGTATAGGGAGAAGTGCCTCCAATTGCAGAGACTGTAATTTGACCGTCCTCTGTTTGCGGACAGGAGGGATCCATGATCGTAGCATCATTGATCAATAGGGCGGGTGGTTCCTGAAGATTATAGTTAAAGTTGGCACTACACTCATTTTTGTCTGTAACCAGCAATGTGTAATTACCTGCATTAATATTACTATTTACAGCACTAAAAGCCCCATTGGACCATTCATATTCATAATCCGCAATTCCACCAGAGACATTGACACTGATACTACCATCATCATCACCGTTACAAGAAGGCTTGATAAACTGATCCAAAGAAACCTCCAATTCTTCAGGAGAAGTAATGTCAATGCTTCCTGATACTTCACATCCAAATTTGTCTGTTACAGTATAAGGGTAACTTCCAGCACATAAACCTCCCAAAGTCAGATTTCTCGGACCATGTAACCATGCCACAAAGTAAGGAGCCGCTCCACCTGAAATTTCCAAATCAATAGTTCCAGTACAATCACCAAAGCATAATGGATTGCTGGTATCCACATTTACTACAAGTTCAGTTCTTTCTTCCATTTCAACTTCTCCTGAAAATGTACAACCTTTTGCATCCAGCACTTCAAACTGGTAAGTTCCAGCTGAGAGACCTGTTGCCCTTGTACCAATTTGTCCGTTGTTCCATGTGATTTTTGGGGAAGAGGCATTTGCCAAAGCAATTACAATTACTCCATTGTCTCCTCCAGAACAAGATGGAGGTGTTACAGCTATTTCACTCAGGTCAATTGCCGGTATTTGAGGGATTTCAAATGAAGAGGTAATGCTACAACCTAAAATATTATCAGAAATCGTCAATGTGTATGCTCCGGGAGTAACAGCATTCAATCTGTTATCTGTATCTCCATTCTCCCATGAGTAAGCATAACTACCACTACCACCACTCACATTCACAGATACATATCCATTTGTTCCATCATAACATGTGGGTGCTTCAGACTCGATTTGGGAAACGGATAAACCTTCATATTGCTCTATGACCACTTCCCCTGAATAGGTACACTCATCATTTGCAGCATCTGTAATTGTATAAATATAGGACCCAGGACAGAGGTCATCTAAACTTACTCCTGTAGCTCCGTGTTCCCATACAACATTGTAACTACCTGATCCATTAGAAACAAGCAGGTCGATACTACCGTCACAAGTACCAGGGCATGAAGCTTTAGAAGTAAATACCTCCATTGAAATCGGTGTTAAGTAATCTATTGAGTAGAACAGAGAGTCCAAAGAGCCGATTGCATCTTCTACAATGACCCAATGATCTCCAACTGATAGCTCCGATTGAGTTTCTGTTCCTAACGTTTCATCCCAGAAGAATGAATAGGGAGAAATGCCTCCAGACACACCAGCTTGGGCAACAGCATCTGATGCAGATTGACAAGTAGCATCGGTGATGGATAATATTCTAACTTCAAGTCCGGCAGTGGCAGAAATATCAAAATTGATGGTATTGGTAACACATCCAAAAACATCATTGGCGAATGCATGGAACGTACCTGGCGGTAACTCTGTGAAATTGCCAGTAGTATTGACCATATTAACTCCTTCACCATCCAACGAGTAGGTAAATGGGGCACCACCACCATTTGCAGCTTGCACAGTTGCACTGCCATTGTTAGCTCCTAGGGGTGAAGGTGTTGTATTTATTAACTGGATCAAGGGGGCATCCTGATCCACAATTATGATCTCATCATTATTGAAACAACCCAGATCATCTATCACAGTATTGGTGTATTCACCTTGTGCCAATTCACTGGCCACCTCAGAGGTTATTCCCAGATCAATTTCATCGGCATCCACCCAACTAAAAGAATATGGACTCTGCCCACCAGAAACAGTAACACTTGCCTCGCCTACAGCCAAACCACAGGCGCTGCTGTCTATCAGGTTTGCTACCACGGTTGGAATGTAATTAGGATCATCAGTAAGAATGATTCCACCAACAGGAAAAAGACATCCATTGTCATCAATAACTTCTAATGCATAATTTCCAGCTCCCAGATCGGGAATGATCAGTTCACTTCCCGATGGGTCGTAGGTGCCTGTGTTTGAGGTGCTACCATCAAATACTAGGTTCACGTGATAGGGAGGAAAGTCTCCAGAAACATTTGTGATGGTAATACTGCCAGTTTGCTGTTCGCAAAAGGGATCAGAGATCCAAAAGCTCACTGAGGATATCCCATCTGCAGGTGTGACATCATATGTATCCGTAAAAGTACAACCATGGACGTCTGATACAGTCAGGTCATAAGACCCTATACTCAGGTCTGTTAAAGTATTTGTAGTAGCATCAAACCCATCCCAGGTATATGAGTAAGGTGGAGTACCACCAGAAACGGAAACTGATAGACTTCCATTGGTATCTCCACAAGTGGTTTGTATCATAGCGTCCAGTACTGCGGATAATGTATTTTGAGTAGGTACGGTGATAACGATATCATTACTACAGCCTCTTTCATCAGAAACGGTGATCAAAGTATCACCTGCCATCATGCTTTCAAGAAGAATGCTGGTTTCTGTAAGCCCAGCTATTCCATTGAGATCAAAAGGAGCAACACCGTCTGTTATGATTAAAGTTGCAGAACCATTTGGGTAATCACAGTCTGCAGTGTCCATGATAGTATAGGATAAAGAGAGATTAGGATTGTTGTCTATAGTAAACGGAGTAGTATCACTACAACCATTTTCATCTGTCACAGTGACTGTGTAATCCCCTGGTGTTAAGTTTTGCGGATCTGCATTGACTCCCGAAATATCTTTCCAGCTAAATGAGTAAATGCCAGTGCCACCGTTGGCTGAGGCCGATGCAGTTCCATTCGGCTGATCACAGTCAGCCATTGTTATTCCATCGAGAGATACTAGTAATTGGGCAGGTTCGCTTATTGTAACGTTTAATGTATCTGATTCGCAACCAGCATCAGCGATTTTTCTTGCCACAAATTTGTAATCACCAGCAGAAAGACCTGTAAATACACCATTGTTAGCTAAGAATGAATTTCCAACTAGAGCAAATTCAAGTCCAGGTTCATCAAAAGTAAGGTGTACTTCTCCATCATTGTTTCCATTACACGAGGGTGTTTTAATTTCGTCAATTCCAAGAGAGAGCATTCCCTCTGCAATTGAGAATTCACCAATATCAGGGCAATCTGTGCCCACCGGGCGAACTTCAAGCAGGTAATCACCAATGTCAAGATTATTGATTAAAACTGAAGCACCATCAAATTGTATCCATGGGTCAGAGTTGAGACGATACTCGGACTGGACACTGGCATACCCTCCAGTAATACTTAAAATGATCCTTCCGGAATTTGAGGTACCGCATTGCGAATTATAAACAGTAAGGCTGCTGATGGTAAAAGGTAAGTCAGGATCCCTGACAACAATACGTTCTTCATTCAAACAGATTGCAGAGTCCATATTGTAACGTGCCTTCACAGTATAACTGGCAGCCTCTATACCAAACAGGTCCTCTTTGGTCGATAATGTATCACCACTTAAATCATTGATCCAAAATAGGAACAAACTGTCAGGATCAACACTTTCTGCCGCTGGACGATTTAAGATGTCTACAGATAAATCAATATTTCCATCATTTCCCTGGAAACAGGTTACGTTTGTAACATCAGTAATAAGGTCGACGATTCTTCCGGGGTGAATTTCAAATGAATCCCGATACAGACAAGTAGGTTGATCTGCCTGATAGTGTGCATCAATCAGAGAAAAGGCATAGTTACCCGCTTCCAGTGAATCCTGGAAAAAAACATTACTTGCTATTGAAGTGGTATCCTCATCAAATATAAATCGATAACTTCCAACTCCGCCCGAGGCAAGTAATGTAATATTACCATCAATGCCATTGAAACAAGAAGGCCTTATCGATTCATCTAAAGATATATTAAGTGTATCAGGAGCTGGTAACTTAATGTTGTCTTCATACAGATCATAGGCAATATTGACAGGGCATCCATAATCATCAGTCACCCATAAGTTATATGCAGAAGGATAATCATTCGTGTCGTGTAAATCCTCAAAAGTCCATGTTGGGCCATTTACAATCACATTTCGTGTCACATTGAGAGTATCAGTAAAGTGTCCTCCCGTGATTGAAAAGATGAGATCAGTACCCCCAATTTCATCAAAATTTGATGCCGTAACTGAGATGTACCCATCAGTTCCGGAATTACAGTTAGGTGGTTGGGATGTATTTACTACAAGGGTTAGAGGGTTTGGATTGGGAGTCATTACAATATTTTGAATGACCGAGCAACCGTACCTGTCTTTTACTAATACTTCGTATGTAGCATTTGAAAGTCCATCTTCTCCAGCAGGACGAATAAACGTGGCACTGTTGGCGTAAATACTATCCGCATCGTATTCCAGGTTACCTGTACCTAACTTTCTGATCATGTACCAATAGAAATCATTTCCAGCATTGTCATAAGGAGAACCATCAATTGCTGTTACCTGAATTACTCCCGAGCTATCTCCTAAACAGACAGGAGGTGTTGCAGAAATATTGTCAATGACTATTTCGGTTTCGGGTTCATCGATGCTAAGCATAAGACTTCCTATACATTGAGCAGTATCTTCTGAAGTAATTGAATAATCTCCCTCAGTTAAATAGAAAATCTCGCTGTCCGTGGGTCCAGTTACTTTGAACGTGGATCCACCATTTAGCGAAATCCATGCTGGATAAGTATTTCCACTACTAGATATTTCCACCTGTGCACTTTCTCCTTTACAAAATACTTCGAGACCATCAATTGAAGTGAAATTTGTGACAGGTCTAACTGTCCTAGGCTCAGTTAACGATATAAATTCATTAGCCCCCTCAAAACTGACCTCACAACCTACATCATCCTGAATGAAACCTTTGTAGAACATAGTGCGGTGATTTACTCTGGAGGAGAGGTTTCCAATGTCTCTTTTTTGCGGAGAATCTGTATGGTTAGCAGGTACAGCAGGGGTATTGGAATAGGGTGAATTGTCTTCAATATCCTCAAATCCTTCTATCCATATCTGGTAATCTCCTACGCCACCTTTATAATTCACATAGATTTCTCCACTAACATCACCCTGGCATTTTGTATTAAAACCATGCACATACATTGAAACTGAGTCATAGTTTATCTCAAGAGGTAAGTTTGAGTAGTGAAGTTCGAATTCCGGTGATTCAAATGTGCAACCAAGTCTATCGGTGAACTCATATTTATACGTACCCTCTTCCAGGTTTCTAAATTGGAGTGTTCTGCCATTAATAGATTTAGAATAAAAAGGGTTAAAATCACTATAATTTTCAAAATCACCAATTGCGTCATTAAAGAATAAGAGGTTGGAAGAATGACATGAATAACCACCGCTATACAGAACCTCCAGGTCAGTGTTACCATTACAAAGAATGTATCTCAAACCATCATCAGCGAATACGTTAGCATTGGAATATGACTCGCTTACAATTTCAATTTCTTGTGGGCTTCTTAGTTCAAACTCTGTTGTTTGTACAGAGCAGGCATTTGGATCAGAATTGAAATCCGTGATAGAAAGGATATATGGATCTTCACCCTTCAAACCCCCAATAGTGTAAGAAACAATGTCTCCGCTTCGTGATTCATCTACCACTAAGAAGTTTGTATCATCTCCTTGTGAAACACTGATGTTGTAATAGGGTCCAGAAGAATCCTGAACCCCTCCTTGAACCGTAAACGTTACCTCACCATCAAATGAATCGTGACAGGTGGTGTTAGATAATGTGGAGCCTCCTGAGATAAGTTGTTTTCGTACTAATTGAGGGTTTGATACGATTAACTCAGAAGGGCTAGTAACAGAAAATTCAACGGTATCCCTTTCACCGCAAGCATCTCTAATGACTACTTCATAGTATCCATTAAGCGGTGAAAGATTATTCAATGGGTATGTAGTTCCAGAAACTGTTCTGGTGCTAAGGAATGTACTGTAACCTCCACTGGTTAATCTTCTGGTTCCGGTAATTATGAAGTCTCCGGAGTTATAATCACCTCCTCCAGTATTCCAGTATAATTGGACATTGGTTCTGTCATTATAACATGCCAGGGAAATATTATCTACCGGATAAAACTCTACAGGTAATGGCGCTGGTACATTGACTGAGTGAGATTCAGATGCATTATTGTTACATAAATCAGTGATTTCGAGTGTGTATTCACCGCCTGGAAGGTCTCTGATTGTAAATTCACTTGATCGGATTCCTTCAGAAATAAGTGTACCTGTGGCAGAATGGAGTTCAAAAGAAAAAGATATATTTCCAATGGTTTTGGTAGGAGTTATTGTAATTATTCCGTTTGAAGAGTTTGAGCATGATGCATCACTAGTTGCCCGTGCATTTATTTCTAATGTTGAGACATCTTCGACTTCCACCGTATTTGAATTTGCGCTTGCATCACATCCATCTACTTCTGTTACAACATAAAACTCGGATGCACCAAGTCCGGTAAATTCATAGACATTCGACTCTACTGTTTCAGTTCTTACTTGTGATCCTCCACTACTAAAAAGTGTAAATTTGTAATCTCTACCTGCAATATTCGTTGCGGTCGCCCTGACTTTTCCGTCAGGTACACTTGTCCTGCACTGGATATTTGTTTTGGTAGAAGTAGTCACAATAGGGGGGCCTGGAGTATCGATTGAAATGTTTGTAAACGGAACAGTTTTGCAGCTGTCTGTCACACTTAAGGTGTATGTTTCTCCATAGGGTAACCCCGCAATCGTACCTGTAGATTGATTGATAGTGGTTGTTTCTCCTGACCTTGATAATCCACCACCGGAGAGACTCCAGTTGTAATTTCCATAGCCATTCGACAAGTCCACCGATAGTTCTCCATCATTATCACCTTGACAAGATGGTGCCTTTGTAGTAGTTGGAGGTGAGGCATTCATATCAACGTAGTTAGACAGAGGAATTTCAACAAAAAACCTACAAAAACAGGGTGTTCCACTACCAGCGGAACTTTCTACTTCAATTTCATAAACTCCTGGGTATAGGTTTAGGTAATTGCCAGTAGGGTCTCCTTCACTATTTACCTCTTCAATTGATTCTCCAGCCTCCAGCGTAAACGAAAGCTCTGAAGAATTGGTGAAAGTATTTGTGTAATTCCCTTTCAAACCAGTACAATATTCACCTGTTATGCCATTAGGGTTGTCTGTGAATCCACCACAGAAATTGGCATTGCTGATATCTAAAGTTTGATCTTCACCTCCAATCACCAGACAATCTGGTCCCGTTTTACGGACGTATTGTGTGACAGTATAAATAAATTCTACTCCCAAGGGTGTATCTGGTCCATGCTCAATCAAAATAGAACCTTCTCCATTTTCATGCCCCAGACCATCAGGACAGTTAGGTGGGATTCCTTCTATGTTTTCGATCGTTGGAGGAGCAGGGAAGAACCTAAAGATTTGTGATGCACGCACCTCTGAATTGGTGCAGTTACCCACTGTTGCTAGAATATAGAATGTAGTATCATAATAAGGGATCTTGTTCGCTCCTACCAAGTCTTCAAGTGAGAATGTAATTGATTGGTCATTTAGACTGCCTGGAATTGACGACCATGATGATGAGTCAATACTCCAATTCCAAATTACTGATTTATAAAGATCTGATTGGTTATTAATTTCGATAGTGACTTCTTCATCTCCACAAAATTGCGTATTTACATCTGAACCCAATTTTGGTGAAGTTAGTTGCGGATCGATTTCAGAGATAGTCCATTTAGCAGAGAAAGTGATGTTTTGACTTACTTCTCCACTTCTGTTACAATGAAAGGTCTTAGTCTGGACACTACAAACTGCGGCATCATCAAAATCAATTGTCCAACTTTCATTGAAGTCTGTACACCAGGGAGGTGATCTAAATCCACAAAATAAGATTCCACTGAATGTGGCATTGCCAGTAGGCCTACTGGCGAAATCATGAGAAAACACTACAGAGTTTTGACCTTCCCCGTTAAATGTTCTAGAAATATCATCAACTGTGAACTCACCAGTAGCGGATAAATTCCCTCCAGGACTGGTGCATGACCCATTCACCAACGTAATTTCCAATGTGTATGTAGGTGCTGAATAAGCAAACCAGGAGCATAACATAAAACTTGTTAAAACAATTAATCTTAGACTTCTGATATTGATCATAGACACAATGATTAATTTGGGGTGAACCTGTAAATAACTGTAGTGGTTTCATCGGATTCCTCAGAATAAAACCCTCGTGAAGTTAGAATGTAACCATTTTCCTGATTGGAGAAAGCGTTGAAGTATGTACTGACTTGTTTTCCAAACGGTTTTGGAATAGGTGACTCAAGGAAGTATGGAACCTTAGTGCTTAAAGTATAAGCTTGGAAATATCGAATTGGGTAATCATCTTTAAGAAAATAAAATGTCTCGCCAATTCTAAACAGGTAATGTGCGGCTCCTAATGAACCGTGAAAAGTGTGTTTATTCTCTGCAAAATTAAATTCGAAAATTAAATAGTAATTACCATATTCAATCACAATAAAGGCATTGTCTTCCTCGTCAAAACTTAGGTTAATCACCTTAAATTGATTTCTTTCAGGAGAAAGTTGATCATTGATTGGAAACGACCAGTAATTTTGAGATTCTAAGGTGTTAAGATTGAAGTCTTGAATCACAACTTCATAGAGATCTAATGTGTCATATGATTGATCGTAGGCAAAATATTGCGTCTCATGATGTTTGTAGGTTTGGATACTACGATGATTATAAATTTTGAGATCAAATGGAAGTGATAGGGTATCGCTTGTTCCAGTGGTTCCATCAATTTTAACGAGCGTATTTCGATGCACAAGGTAAAGATAAGGTTCATCAACAAAGTATAGTTTTGAGCGTATCGGCTCCTTGTTAGTGTATAATTGGGTGAAGTTTTCATCAGCAAGTGAAAAGCGAAATATATTATTCCAATCTAAATATTCATTTGTTGTTGGGTTAAACTTATTTATACCATAGAAAAATTCTTCATTGTGGTTGCTATTGATAAAGTAGAATTGTTCTTGCTCAAGCAATCGTATCTCTTCCCAATGTCCTTTAGATGATAGGATCTCAATTGTCCCGAGAACAACCTCCTGTTGTTTATCTCGATAACTTACCTGAACCTCTCCGGTTACATCTGGTACCATCACAAATAATGAATCATCCCTTATATCAATATTCTCCCCGGGAACTCCGTCAAACAAGAATTCAACATCTCTGCATTTGCCTACAAAAAGCTTTAGGTTAACAGTTGTAGTTTCCCCTAAGTAATAAAATTTGTAAATGTTATTAGTATATGCTACATCGTTCGATAGAGCAACCGTGTCAATATTATTCATACAAACAGGTGCCTCCTCCTCTTTACAACTCCAAACCAAAATTAGTCCTACCAGTGCGATAAATACTGTTGTTTTCCGTACAAAAAGTGGTGTAATAAATTTTCTTTCCATAGCATTGAATTTTTATCTCCAGTCCTTCCCCTATACATGATTGGTCGCCTCCTTCAAAATTGGCTACCTTGTAAGTGATGGTTTCTGTATTGAGGTGATAAGTATCTTTTATTTTGATTGTTGGGAATTGAATTAGACAAAATCATTTCGTCTTTTTGAGCACTTTTGACAAATTGGTGTATTAAATCATGAAGCTGATTGTCAGCTTTATTTATTGTAAGATCGTTATTGATTTGATTAAAGTGTGCCTCAATGTTTTGATGAACATAACTGCTTTTAATTAAATCAGTTATTGCGAATTCATCATTGCTTGCATGGATTTCTGATTGGCTGATGAGCAAAATAATCAGAAGAATCCGTATTCTTCTGTTTGACATTTCGGTTTGGTACAGGTTGCGTAAATAGTTTAACTGGGATCAAACTAAATGAAAATTCTGGAAATGAAATAATTTTTCAGGATATTTTTCTTACAACGGTGTGGTGGGCTAAGATCATGACCGATGATGGGTGATTGATGCTTGTGAGATGTATTAAGTATTATGTATGATTGTATAAAGACGATCATCAATCAGTCGCTCGGGCTTCCCGAGTAGGCGACTATTCATCCGGATTCCAGCCGGCAAAAGGTCTTGGTTAGGAAGATACCCTAATTAAGTGTTCCAAAATGAATAAAATTATTGTATCTAAACTCTGTTAATATACCTAATTATAGGTATTTACTTCTGATTAAGGATTTTATAGTTTTGAAGAACTCAATTTAGGAGTTATAGCAGAAATAAATGTTGAAAAAGTTTAACGTTTTATTAGGCGTTTAATAAACGGATAAGCGGCTTAAAGTATAAAACAAATAACACGCACAAAAGTGCGTGTTATTAAATGTTAGTGTCAATAATCGAAAATGAGCCAATTTCCCCTAGATATAGTTTCATATGACAGTTCAATGGAATTTGAGCTTAACGAAGCAATCAACATATGTAACGCAATCCAAAATGAGTTTCATTTCTCTAATTGCACCAACGATTTAATTGGTTCATTCAACCTAATCCATTTGGAGGAAAATGATGGTGATGAGTTTTTTGAAAGTGTTTTAGAGGCTAAGAAAACCCTGCCTGGATATTTTCCTCATCTTCTTTTTGTTTCTCCGAATCCTTTAACGGGAGGTGGATGGTTTAACCTTTTTGCATATACAGATTCAGATAATGGCATTTCAATAATCACTACCAAAGACGTTGAAGTAACCATTATTCCCAAGGGTCACATGACAGCCTATATTGTGTATTACTTTTCAAGAGCGTTAATCAAATTTTTATTTCTGGGAAAGTACAATCACGATAAACCATCAAAAAATGGATGCTTGTTTGATTTCATGGAGAATAAGAAGGACATACTAAAGAGTATGAGACCTAATGCAATTTGCGATAATTGTCGAAGAGAAATTAGCCAACATGAAACGAAGCTTTCTAACAGACAATTTGCTGCAATAAACAATCTTTTAGCTAAGTCTGGAGAGCTATTACAAGAACCTAAATCAGATGATCAAAAGACCAGAATATTTATAGGCAGTTCAACTGAAGGATTAGCAATAGCCCGAAAAATAAAATCTGGATTAAAATACGATGCTCATGTTGACACGTGGGCTGATGGAATTTTTGATCAACCCGGAATGGCATACATTGAAATTCTGGAAGAAATTTTAAATGTTTATGACTTTGGGATTTTTGTCTTTAATCCAGATGATAAAGTTTTCAGCAGAGGTAAAATATCTAGTATTCCACGGGACAATGTCATTTTTGAATATGGAATGTTTTTAGGCAGACACACTCGAAGGAAAGCTTTCTTCATAATTCCAAGAGGAATTGACATTAAGATAATGACTGATGTTTTAGGGATAACATGTCTTGATTATGATCCCTCTAACCCGAATTTACAATCCGCTGTTCAGTGACGCATGTGATCAGATTCGAACTGTCATCGGAATAAACTGACACTAACAGGCGCTAAGCCCAATCGGCTTACTTAGTTATTTGCAAAGGGAATCTGGATCAGATACTTCTCAGATATTGAAAGGTTAAACCGACTCAAATCAGTCGCTCGGGTCGCCCGAGTGACAACTATTCATCCGGACTCCGGCTGGCGAAAGGACTGATTAATAAGATTTCCAATTTAAGTGTTTCAAAATGAATAAAAGTATTTTTATCGAAGCTCTGTTAATATACCTAATTATAGGTATTTACTTCTGATTAGGGATTTGATAGTTTTGATGAACTAGGTGCAAAGAGTATCAAGCCATTAAATTTGGGTAAACCATAAGGAAGATAAAGTGCATTTGTGCACTTTATGAAAATGTTGTAAATAATTGAAATAAAATGACTTTTGAACAATTATTAGGTATTCTGAAAATCCCTTCCTTGGTAAAGATTGATCCTGAAAAGAAGATAATCACTATCACTACTCCGATCGTTACTATAGGACCATTAAGTTACACGCAAGCAAGATCATTTGTTGATGATAAACAACGAATATCAAATTTCCTGAAGGAGACATTTGTCGAACGTAAGATTATGTGGCACGACTTTAAAAAGGAAACCTTAGAATGGTCGAAAGTCAGTATAACTGAGATATCCAATATTGCTAATGTATATTGGAAGGAAATAGAAGATAACAACAATATAAAAGACTTTATTCTAGTCGACTATTTAAAAGCATTCGAGTCTCTATGCAAATTGACTCTAAAGGCAATTAGGGAAGCCGAAACAGATGAAAGGGATCAGCGAAATTCAGGTTTGCCACTAGATGATATCTTCTTTGCTAAAGATCAACTTGAATTTATTTTAAAAGATTTCAGAGAAAAAACATATCCAATGGTGAAATCTCTGACAATGATTTTACCTGACGATGGTGAAATTCGAAAGTTATCAGCTCAAAAGTTGAAGGATGGTTGTCAATTATTGAAAATAGATGCTGATGATATTGAAGTAACTGGACTAGAATAACTATTTACAACAATGTATATAGCACATTGAAACGCGCCATATACTAAACGTTAGCAAATATTTTATGGCAAAGCAAATAAAAGATAAAAAAGAAAAAATTGAGGCTAGTCTTGAATTGATAAGACAAAAGTTAGACGGTAAAAAGAGGTACTCTATAAAGAATTTTCTTGCAATTTTTATTGGATTGAACTTCTACATAATTATCATTTTTGTCATAATTGGATTAGAAGATGGGTTTGAATTGTTTGGAAGTCCAAAAGAATGGTTTACAGCAATATCTATTTGCTTGTTTGGAACTCTGTTAGTCTCTGGATTAATTTTTCTGATAGCTCCATTTTTTATGAAGCCCTTATATAAGATACAAGAAAAAGTTCTTATTGGAGAATTAGCTGCCCTTGACGCAGAGGATCTGCAAACGGAAATAGAAAAAGACTTTTTCACCAATCTGGTCAAAATAAATTTTAAATATATTGATAAATACTACCTGCAAACGCAAGTCCAAGCTGATAAATCGTTTAGCGTATCTGTCACAGCTTCTATTGTCGCCTTTTTGATAATTATTGCCGGAATAGTTTTAATGTATTTCGACAAAACGAATTCTGCTTACGTGGCAACAGGCACTGGTGTTTTGAGTGAGTTTATCGCAGCAGTTTTTTTCTTTCTATACAACAAAACAATAGTAAAAATGGGTGAGTACCATCACAAACTTGTTTTGACTCAAAATGTAAGCTTGGCTTTGAAAATATCTGAAGAAATGCCGGAAGCAGATAAAGTTAAGTCACAATCATACCTAATTCAAGAATTGATAAAAGATATAAATCTGCATCTAGCTTCGAACGAGAAATAACAATTGCTGACAAATACTAAAATTAATATACGAAATGAGCAATTTGAAAGAACAATGTAAAAGCAACTTCAGAGCTACTAGCAATTGGGGCGTATACTCATTTTAGCTAAACGTCATGGAGAATAAAGCCCCAATGAAATACCAATTTTTAGGTATTTCTTAACTTCTAATTTATGACCAACTTAGTAACAAAAAGGTATGTCCAAAGATGAAATTTGTGAAAAAGTCAAGGAGATATTGGCTAACTACTACGACCTAGATTCTAATATTGTGAACATGGATATCAATATTGAGGATACTTATTATCCAAGTTCAGCTACAACTCAATATGTAAATAAAGTTTTAGGTGCATTTCCATGGGTTGATGATATTGAATTTAGAAATATGACTTGGGATGATTTAAAAACTGGTAAAAAAGTATGTGATTATGTCTTTGAAGAACAATAGTCTTTTAGTACTCTGCATGTTTATATGCTTTTTATGGTCTAGTACCAAACTGTATTCGCAAGACTATTTGAGAGTTAACATCGGTGGAAATTTAAAATCTGGAGAAGATTTTGTTAAAGAATTTACCCTTGATATTAATAGAACTAAATCAAAAAAAGAATCTGAAGGAATATACTTTATATATCATCTAATTTCAGAGAATTCAAATAAGGATCAGAGTTTGAGTTATTCACTGAAACCTTCAGCGGATATCAATCTTGGTTCAGACGTGGAGTCATCAAGAAATAATTTGGTAATCTCAATTGACAATACGCTTGAGCGTTGGATGAACAAATATTTTGTTGCCAAAGTAGATTTGGGTCCAGAATATAACTCCACTAGAACCTTTGATGAAGAACTTTTTTATTGGAAATTGGCTCCTTCTATATCATACATCAAAGGAAAGGCTAAGATGATCTCTTTTGATGGAGCTGGAACTCCTTATCCTAATCCAGTACCTATAACAAAAACCGAAAAGTCTTTATCGATTGGTCTGGATTACTCCTTAGGTCAGAGATTTAGCGATAATGGTTTTGACAATGGTATCAACACTTTTAGTCCTTTTATTAATGGTACATGGCGACTGAAGAGACTTCAAAAAGAGAAAAAGGACAAATCCAAAAAAACCAAACCTAAATCTCCTGAGACAATTGACACATTCGTGCTATCAATAAAGTATAATCACAAAAGATTATTTCAAGAGTCTGAATTATTGACCTCAAAAAGCAGTGTAGATCAATTAGAGGTCAGTCTTGATATTGGAGTGAATAAAAACTTAACTTTTAATATTAAGTACGAAATAGGAGACGATAACCCAATTTATAATTCAATTCATACTATTGAAGGAGGATTAACGATCCCAATAAACTAGTCTCAAATCAGTCACTCGGGTCTCCCGAGTGACAACTATTAACCCGGACTCCGGCTGACGAAAAGACTGATTAAGAAGATATCCTATTTAAGTGTTTCAAATTGAATAAAATTATTACTGTCGAATCTCTGTTAATATACCTAATTATAGGTATTTACTTCTGATTAGGGATTTTATAGTTTTGAAGAATTCAATTTAAGAGTTAGAGCATAAATAAATGGTGAAAAAGTTTAACGTTTTTTATGCTTTTAATAAACGGATAAGTGGCTTAAAGTATAAATCAAATAACATGTACAAAGTGCGTGTTATTAAATGTTAGCTGTAATTCACCATATGCAACCAATCGAAGGAAGTTTGTTTTCACCATTTCAAAAATCAGTAAAGAAGTGGGTAAGGAATGAAAAATCAATGTGGGGATATGATGACTCCTATGAATTAGTATGGGAGAAAAGAGATGCAACAGTTAATAGGATCAGGGCTAGTGAAGGATATCCTGTAAAGTCGTTTCGAGAATTAATGGACGAAGTTGCAAAAGTGACTTTAAATAATAGGAATTTTGAAATGTTCTACAGAGGTCAAAAATCTGATTATAAGAACAATCAAGCACTATTCTATAGCGATAGAAAGCAGAAAACCACAATTTATCCTTCCATATGCCGACCTGATAGAAAAGCAGATGGGTCGTTCAAATACTCAATCAAAAAAAGTCAAATAGAGAAACGGTATCAAGACTTAGAAAATATGATTGGTATCGTTGCTGGTAAGCGGAAAAGCTATTTTAAGGAGTTTTACTATTCACTTTTTCAACATTATGATATTCTCCCCACACCGCTAATTGATATAACTCAATCCCTTCGAGTAGCCGCCACCTTCGCTTTGAAGAATTCCGAATCAGGTTATATTTATGTTTTAGGTTTACCATATCCAAATCAAAGTATTTCCTATTATACTGATATGAAAATTGTTCTGATTAAACTTCAGAATGTAGTTCCAGTTCACGCCTTAAGACCAAGATATCAGGAAGGGTTCTTGATAGGGAAATATCCCATTGTACCAACAAAAAATAATGGAGATGACCTAGCTAACAGAATGGTGGCTAAGTTTCGTATCGACAACTCAGATGGGAAATTTTGGGATAAATACTTTCAACCTCTTCCCGATGAAGTATTGTATCCTTCAAATGACACTCTTGAAATAGAGCTAAAACAACTCAAGGAGGAATTCTTGAAAAACACTATATGAAAATGCTTTGCATTTTCTGTGGAAAACGACCTCAGAACAAAAATAAAGAACATATTATCCCTAAGTGGTTAATGAAATGACCAGTGATTCTCCAATCAGTCGCTCAGGTTTCCTGAGTTGAAGACAATTCGTCTGGCTTCTAGCCTGCGAAAGGACTGATAGGAAGATATCCTAATTAAGTGTTTCAAATTGAATAAAATTATTACTGTCGGATCTCTATTAATATACCTAATTATAGGTATTTACTTCTGATTAGGGATTTTATAGTTTTATGAACTAGGTGCAAAGAGTATTAAGCCATTAAATTTGGTTAAGCCATAAGGTAGATAAAGTGCACTTGTGCACTTTATGAAAATGTTAGAGCAAATTTGGGCGAGCTCAGTAATCAAAAAACACTGTTTATGAAAGAAGATATAATTAAGCTAGTTGTTGACAAATTGCTTATTGGTCTAATCCTAGTTGGTGTTGGATTCTATGTCTCCTCCAACTTGGATAAAATGAAATCCGATAACGAACTAACAAAGGAACTTGCCAAAATTCAAGCTGAAAAAATTGGTGAAACTTGGGCAGATATTTATCTATTAGAAGAAAAAGCTGGCCAATTCTATACATATGTCTTCGGAACGGATACGACGTTTATGAAAAAGATCGAACAAACGATTGAACAAGGAGAGTTTGAGCAAGAGGCCATAAAGGTTTTTGATAAAATCAACCGAAACAGATTTTGGCTTGGAGAAGAAAACCATGATGAAGCCAAAAGATATGTTTCACTTCTAATCCGACTAGTTGCTGCTTATGTCGATGGTCGTGAAACTGAGTCGATAGATTTCGAGGTAGAGTTGGATAACTCTTGGAAAAATATCGAACAAATTAGGCAGCAACTACTAAGTGAAAAATAATAACTTGCTCTAACAAACATTATCATCCATAAGCTAACAGAGCTGTTTGCAAAGGCCAGTGTGATAAGATACATTAGAAGAAATTTGAAAAGTCCAGCTTACGGATGATAGTTGAGCGTTAGATTCCACTGCTACCTTAGCCAATGAATTCTGTACTTGAACATATTCCAAGAGAACTAGACGCAAAGAATATTGAATCAGCGATTTCGGACTATCTGTTACTCCTGAACCAAATACCTTTATCAATTAGCGCACACAATATTCTAGGACTTCTAACAACTCTGAAACGGGAAAAAGTCGAAAAGGGCCCATATCCGCATGTAACAATATTCGAGGCTGCTAACCGCATTATGACGGACTTAACAATCCTCTTTGGAATTAAAGATTTACTAAACGGAGCAATTCCAGAAATCAAATTCAACAGCTACACAGTTGAATTGGGAAATGAAGACAATAACGATCATGACATTGAAGCCACGAATGGAATTGTTAGTCTAGTTGGTGAAGCCTTCAATGTTTCCGAGACTTTCTTTCAAGGCAAGAAAACAATGGCTTTACGAAAATTAAGAAGTGCCACAAACAAGAACAAATTGAAAGTGATATTGTACAATTCAGATGCAGTCAACTCAAAATATCAGCCGAACCTAGGAGATGATGAATTCTTTTTGGCGGTGAACATAAAACTAGACTGAATAAGCAGAATCTAACAGACTGTTATGATGAAATGCGCTTGCGTGCTTTCTACAAATTGCATCGGTTCATGACCGTGAGTCTGTCGCCGAGAAAGTTTTGCTCAAATCAGTCGATCGGGTCTCCCGGGTTACGGCTATTAATCCGGACCTCCTGCCTAGCAGTAACAAGGTGGCCGGTGAAATGGCTACTAGGAATACCTAAGCGACTGGTAAGTATTTTTGAGTATCAAACCATTATTCGTGATATTGGTTGAATATAACACTTCCAGTACTTTGTATGTGTTGTCAAAATACCTAGAATTAGGTATTGTCTAGTCATCTGAAAATGAATAAAATGAGCATCATTACGAAACTTCACTTTTCATAATCAAATTAATTAAATGACTGTTTCAGAATTCTTTTTAGGGATTGTTGTAAGCTATGTAAGTACCAAAATTGATTCCACTCTGAGAAAGGTTTCTCTTACAATTAATCCAACAAAAAAGTACTACGAGGATATGATTAAGGCATTTAGTAAAATGCCATTCATTTATAAAAATATTGATTCAAATGTTTTGGAGGATTACGTGAAAGTTGAGTTTTCAAAGGGGAAAGGTTCTACTAGCAATTCCAACTTAAACCTTCAAAACTACGATTTATTAAAAGATTACAACAAATGCCTTCTATTAGGTATGCCTGGGATGGGTAAATCCACTTTTTTGAGGCATGTGTTTCTGAAAGTCCTACAAAAAGATTTTGAACAGGATTTTCTAAGAGGATTTGTTAATGAATTTCCAATTTTCGTTTCGTTAAAAACCGTAAATAATACAAGCAAGTCACCTATACTTCATCATATAGTCAGACAACTATCTGCTTACTACAAAAGAGATAGAGTACTGAAGAAATTAAATGAACTTAGCAAATACAAAAAGTTATTTCTGGTATTGGATGGTTATGATGAAATTGGTTTTTCTGAGTCTAACAACTTTATTAAGGAAGAATTAGAGATTCTATTGTCTGCTGGGAATAATGCCTTTACTCTTAAGGATAACAAGTTCATTGACAAAAACTTTCTGGAGCTTTATAATAATCTGGTGGAATGTAGGGTATGGCTAAGTACCAGGCCTAATTTTTATAGTACTAATAGGCTTGATGTAATTCCTAACCGCCTAATAGACCCTCATATTAAAATTTCTGGAGCCCTTGATTATGTAGAAATGGAGATTTTAGGGTTAGCGAATATTATTGAATTAGTAGAAATTATTTTCAGCAAGTATAAAGGCACTCCCATTTTTGAGAAATTAAGTGCAGAAATATTTGTTGAAGACATTGAAAGATCTAATGATGAAGAGTTAATTACGTTTTCTAAACGGCCTCTCTTTCTTGTTATCATGTGTTATATATATGCAAAGAAAGTGGAGGAAGGCAAGATTGATTACAAAAAAATATGGGTACAAAACATAGATGAACTAATCATAGAATGTATTGAAGTTTTATTGAAAGACCTGGATAAATACAAAGTGCAGGAAGAACCAAAGTTTTTTCAGGCTCAGTACTACAGAAGACGGGGAGAATTTTTTGAAGAGAAGTTTGAATTCTTAAAGTTTATTTCCATTTCCTCTTATCAAGAGCCCGTCGCTGTTTTCGATACAAAATTTCTAAATGATAAGTGGAAGGAGTATTTAGAAACAATTTGTAAGTCAGAATTCCGAGATCAGTTACTTCAGGAATTATCAAGAAAGAAATTGTATAATCCAGCTCAAGTGCAGCAAATCATTAACAGTGGAGTACTGATCAAATCAAACTTAGAACACGATTTTGTTCAGTACGATTTTCCACATCGAAGATTTCGTGAGATTCTAGCACTGAAAGCTGCCGAAAATCCAGCTACACAACCATTCATATTCGAGAATCTAAGAGATAGGAATCTTAATGAGTTTATTCAGTTGCTTTATGAGTACAATAAAGACATTAGATTCAGAATAATAAAAGGTTTGTTAGAGGAGTATACAAAAGAGGAAGCGTATGTTTTTGACCTTGTTAATGTCCTGTTGGGAAAAGGGTCTGACGAAGCTATTCACTTTTACTTGCAACAGTTTTTATTGGATTACCTAAAGCAAAACAAATATGTGAAATTTGGATCTCAATTCTTAAATAAAACATTTGTTGGTGACAAGTTTCAGGATGATATATCGGAAGTGTTATTGACAAGTACCAGAGACAATAAAGTATCCTCGGTCAAACTTTGCTTAGAAATGATGGAGGCGATAAACGCAAGAGAGTTTAAACTGAATGTTGAAAAAATTGTAAGAAATTATAAATCAGAAAGCTTTCATATTGGATTGATTCCCATCTCAGTTTATCTAATCAAGTTTAATAGAATGCAGTTCGATAAATTGAAGAAAACTAAAGATACGCACTCCCAATATATGATACCCAAACTTACTGAATACAATCCATTATGGGTGATAGGTATTTGCTTAAACTCAATGTTTGGGACTGCAAACCTTAAAAGTTACCCTGGAAAAATTCATAAATCTAATGTTTTGTTGTTTGTTCATTTGTATGAATTGTTTGATACTATTTCTCTGGAATCTGCAAAGGGTTTTTTATTGAAGGATATCTCATTTTATAGGAAACTCATCAAAAGGAAAACTACAAGAAACCTAAAATATCACAATCTGACATCTGATCAATTTTCACTGCTTTTAACTCATTTTAAAGCTATATCACAAATAAGCAATGAGATTGAATCTTTATATGGAAGTTAATTTGCCATCAAACTGTTTTGCATAATTATATATATACAATTTTCTCCCAGTGATTTCTCCAATCAGTCGCTCGGGTCTTCGGAGTGACGGCTATTAATCCGGACTGTGGCGAAAGGACTGGTTAGAAAGATATCCTATTTAAGTGCTTTAAATTCAATAAAATTTATTCCTATCGTATCTCTGTTAATATACCCAATTATAGGTATTTACTTCTGATTGGGGTTTTGATAGTTTTGATGAAATCAATTTAACACTATGGAAGACCTAAAAACACAACTTGCAAGAATTGAGAAAAAACTCGATGAGTTAGAAGAGGGGAAAAAATCAAGGTGGTTCATGGAAAAAGTATTTCCAGTTTTAATGACAGCTGTACTGGGGGTATTCAGCTTATTTCTAGGCTGGAATCAACTGAACATTTCAAATAATCAAGTAAAACTGCAAGGGAACGAAATAGAACTTAGAAAATTGCAAGAGAAAATTGCTCTAGATCACGAATACGTTGCTCTTGTTTATGAAGACGTTATCAGTGGTGATGATCAAAGCAAAAGCAGTGCTTTGAAACTAATTAAGAAAATGAGGCCGGAAATTGCAATCGCATTTGTGGAATTATTTGAGCAGAAGGAACTCACAGAAGCACAGAAATATGATATAGAGGAAATCCAAACGGCTTACACAAATACATTAGCGCAAGAAAAAATTACCATAGGAATACACCGATTGAATTATAATCATAAGGATTCATTGAGTGTAATTAATAATCGATTGAAAAAAAGCAAATTCGAACTAATTGGTAATTTCCATCATACTCACAGGTTAAACTGGATGGCAAATGAATCTACTGTATTCTATTATGGAGATGAAGTATCCAAAAAAAGAGCAGAATCGCTAGCTAAGGAACTAGAATTAATAACAAACATAAGTTTTAAGGTAACAAAAGGAGCTGGATTAGGAGTTGACAAGAATAGGAAAGATTTTCATCACTTTATACATATTATCAATTAGTGAACTGGCTACAACAAACGATACAGCACATGCCTCCATGAGGTTACTTAAAACCTGTTGTGCAAATCCGATATTTTAGTAGACCATAAAAGGTCTGGAGGCACGTGCCATACAAAATTAGTCGCTCCTGAGTAACAACAATTCATCAAGACTTCCTATCTAGCAATAGCAAGGTGGCCGGTGAAAGCCCAACAAATTAAGTCTATGGTAGTAGTGAAAAGTAGTCCATCTTTTGATAGGTTTCGATACTCAATAGAAATATGTATTTCTAACTGCGCCTGGCCGGGAGGCCTACACTCGGGAGGCCCGAGCGACTGGTTAGGGCAGTGATCGAGCTACAGGAAAAACCAAGGCTTGTGACTAATCCCTGCGTTGCAACCCACACTTATCAAGCTCTTCCTCTTTTGTTTAGTTGTGAAATATCTACCACAAATAGGGCTATGTAGATGATCCCAAATACCCTGAGAAATGGTCTACCGGTAGTACCATCACTATCCATTTCAAAAAAGGGTAGCAGTAGTTTGATGGTAGACTTGAATGAGTCAAAACTAAAGACGGCCAGCATCTCCCCATCATTGGCAAATTCAGGACTTATAGAGCCAATAAACAAGATTAGCAATATGCATAGTATGCTTCTGTAAGCGGGTATTCCTGTTTCATAGATGATAAATACCAGTGAAATGAATATGAATTTGATGGTCCTGATCAAATGACCAAAAAAGTATCCAAATTTTTCGGGCAGTACTGGTAAGATCGATTTAGAATACTTGATGGGGTTAAATACCTGAAAACCCACGAACCTTACAAACCTACTTTTTGGGTGATCGCCAACATTGTTTAGCGCCCGCGATAATTGCTCATAGGGCTGATACAGGTTGTCTTTCGTGAATACAAACCTGAACCAACCGCATTCCTCTACATTTTGTTTAGGCCTCATCCACCAGGAATTGATCAGTTTTATAATTGAAATCCTATTAGTGCGTTTGGATTCATCAATAATAGATTCATACTGCATACCAGAGACCCTGAAAAATGTGGTTTCACCACTAAGTTTGGAGGAACTGATATTTAGCCTGCCTATGATTGAATCACGGGCGTCAATAATCCCATTGTTGAGGAAATACCAACCTTGTACAGGGCCCTCATTCAAAAACAGGTTTTCCATTACCCTTATGTGTTTGAGATCTAATGACGTAATGTCATAGAGCACGGAATTCTTCAGTAAATGACTGTTTCTTTGAAGTTTAGTACTAGACAGCTTTCCTTCAGGAAAATACTCGGCGCATTGCGCAAAAGAAGATTCTGTTATTGAAACATCCAGGTCTGAAAGATCAAGGTCCTTACATGTAGTACCCACAAATGAGATCTTACCACGAATGTGGGCCGGACTTCTTTCGGATTTTTGCGTGTGAAATTGATGGTCTACATTGAATTCTGGTGAGAAAGTAATTCTTCCTTCTATCCGTCCACTTTTGCATCTGATGGCATATTGGCCGTTAGTGATCACTTTCGAGAGTGAAAAGTTAACCTGGTTGCCGACCTTAATATAATTCATCTCTATGCAGCCAAAACATGTGAATGAATATGGGAGTTCCTCAGTACCGTTAAGTCTTAGGCTTCCACCTATCATGGATTCATTCAATTCTAATGCATTGTGTCCTTCGTTAGCAATTAAATTGACATGTGTCAAATCAAAATCACTGTGGATATTGCTGTAACAGAAATCTAGTTTACCATGAAAATTTGATGGCTTTTCATCATTCATGATCACAGCATTATAAAATGATCCACTGGAAAGTATACAGTTTTCTATTCCAGCAATATTGCAATTGATCACAATGAAGTTTCTATTTACCCGGGTGTTTTGAATGTGAAGAAAATCCACATATTCTTCAGAATTGGAGATATAACGAATGCTGAAATTACCTCCAATTTCAGATCGTTGGATATTGATACCATATTGTTGTTCTTCAGAAGTATCAAAAGTTGCTCTTATGATGTTTACATCTTTATAGCAGTTGAGGCCGATGAGGTTGATCCTGGCTATAAAATATTCTGCCTCTTCTAGTCCAGGTTTTTCATTGTCAAACAGGAAGCTCCCGCATACTTTCACATCAGCTAATTCAATGTTTTTACGGTGGTACCTGTTTCTGAGTAGCTTCAGGGATTCGCTTACCAAAAGCCCCTGGCCATCTAAACAATTGCTTTGGGATGAATACCGGAAATCACAATCAGTAATCGTCAGACTCCCGAAAACACTATTTTTTATATTCAAGAGTTCTGCAAAGGCACAATTGTCAAATGTTAACAGAAAGTTACAGATCACACTGGAAAGGTCTATCTGTGAATTATCCAGTTCGTTTGCAGTTATTTTGGCTCCTTTTATGGAGATATTGCGAATTCTGTTTTTGAAGATTGTATCAGATCTAAGCAAAATCTCCTTAAGAATGAAGCTACGCAGTATGGTATTCTCTTTTGGTATATCTGATGTTTCGAAATAGTCGTGGCAAAACTTGATCAATTCCCCATCACCTTGAGGACTCCCCAGTTCCACCTCACCAAATTTGACAAGACAATACAGCACATAAGCTTCAGAGTAGTGAATTTTTTCATCGGAAATTGTACTACTGTCCATTAGATCATCAAAACTGGAAAATAGTTTAGGATCCTTGGACTTGAATTGATTGAATACTTCCTGGAACGTGATCATAGCCTTTAACATGGATTTTTCAGCAACCACTAAATTGGCCCATATCCTATAGATTGTAAATACCCATTTTTAGGGATTTTTGCAGAGAATGGACATAGTCTTTATCCCAAACTATAATGCTACCATCAAACGGAAGAACATTCGTTTCCAGAAATCAATAGACCATGAATTGGATGAGGTGATTTTCAACCTTCAATAATTCTGAAAGGAGTACAGTGCATACCAGCTGGTTTATGAAAAAGGCAGGTATCTCAGCTCACTGAAATTCCAGAGGGGCAAATCAGGATGATAAGTCTTGGGTACAGAATTATTTCCCATGCTGGTCTTAGGTTAAGCGCAGTGATCATGAGAGCTTAAATAGCTTCAGCGTCTCGCTAGTAAATCTCCAATCAGTCCCTCAGTCTTCAGTCGCTCACTAGGGAAACCTAAGCGACTGAACCAGATATAAATAATACAATAGGCGAGCGAGACGCTAAGACCAGAAAGGGGTATTATGTATGATAGTCTAAAGATGATCATCAATCACAATACAGTAACACCCAATACTACATCTTTAGACTTTTGTGATTAAATTTTAGGAATTGTTTGTGGAAATAGGCTCAATATTTCATCCATCATAGAAACACACACATTTACCATGATCAGAAACTTAACTAAATCACTCTTAATCTTACTTACACTGGCTAGCACTAATCCTGTTCTGGGACAAAGTATTCATGAGGCGATTATGCAGGATGATATAAACCTTCTTCAAAATCTTGTAGGCTCAGAGGAGGGGTTAGAGGTCTTTTACGTGGATCAGGACAGCTCCTCAATGACACCTTTGATGCACGCTGCGAAACTGGGAAAGCCTGAGTTTGTGCAGGTATTGCTGGATGCAGGTGCCAAAATAGACACTACAAATTTTTATGGAAGTACTGCTTTAAGATATGGTGCGTCATCCGGTGATCTGTCAACCGTGCAGGTACTGGTGGAGAACGGAGCGGACATTCATAAAAGGAATGATTCAGGAGTGACCGCCATCAATTATGCTTATACCTCTCTGGAGGTAGTTAAATACCTTAATCAGAAAGGTCTCCCGCTAAATGAAAGAAATATTTACGGGGCAGGTTTGATGTACTATGCTGCTTACTCTGGTACTGAAGACCTGGTGAGGTTTTTATTGGATAAAGACATTTCCATCAATGATGTAATAGACGGAGGATGGACACCCCTGAAAGTAGCTGCAAGGTATTGCCACACCAATATTTTTAAAATGATTTATAACCATGATGAGGAGCAGGCCGAAGATGTAGAACCGTCCTGGAAACCCGTCCACTTTGCCTCAAGGTATGGGTGTGGTGAGGTGGTCAATTTTCTATTGGAACAAAAAGTTGACCCCAACGCCATGTCCTATGATGGTTATTCGCCACTCATCCTGGCCAGTATTCATGGAAGTGATTCTATTTTTGATCAGCTCATAAATTATGGTGCAGACCTAAACCTTAGGTCTGAAAGAGGATTAAATGTTTTGCACTATAGCAGTTCCAATGGTCATCATAACCTGGTGGAAAAATTACTAAAGACAGGGATCTCTATTTCCCTGGTAGATAACAGCAGGCAGACTGCCCTACATCACGCCAGTGTAAATGGCCATGCGGATATTGTCAGAACACTACTGGAAAATGGAGCAAAAATTGATGACAAAGACATAAAAGGATGGACAGCCCTTATGTTAGCTTCCAGGTATGGTCATGATGAGGTGATGAGGGTACTTTTGGAGTATAGTGCTGATGTAAATACATCAAATGATTTCGGCTACTCGGCTTTACAATTGGCGGTAAGCAGTGAAAAGCCATTGATCATTAGCCTGCTGGCAAAAGCAGGGGCTGATCTGGAGTACACCTCAAAAAATACGGGAAAGGCTTTGCCTGAATCAATCAAAAAGGGCTTGACGAATATGGCTATTGCATTGGTAGATGCAGGAGCTAATATTGAATTAGAAAGTTACCAGGGAACTGCACTGCATCAGGCCATAGCGCATGACCAATATGAGTTGTTTGAATACCTTTTGGAAAAGGGTGCGAATGTAGAAGCGGAAAGGACTTATTACAAAAACACACCCTTATTTACCGCTGTTGCCTCCGGAAACATGGCTTATGTGAAAACCCTGGTTAGTCATGGAGCAAACCTTTATGTGAAAGACAGAGACGACAATACTCTACTACACAGGGCAGCAAGGTACGGTACTCCTGAGATCATCACCTACTTATTACAGCACAACTTACAGGTGAAGGTCTATAATGCAAACGAAGATACTCCGCTACACTTAGCAGTGGAAAATGGCAAATATGATATTGCTAAGATCCTGATTGCATCAGGAGCATCTTTGAAGGCGCTCAACCTGGAATGGAATTCTCCATTGCACCTGGCATTCAAAAATCACCATAAAAGATTGATTGAGTTATTGCTGGATGCCGGCTCACCTGTGACATTCAAAAGATCCAATATGATTCTTGAAGCTGCCCTTTCCGGGAATTATGAATATATAGAGCGCTTGAAAAGCCTGGGAGCGAAATACAAATACAAAGACAAGAATGGCAATACCCTGATGCACAGGGCAGCCATGTATGGTGAGGAGAGACTTCTGGAAATGTTGCTAAAAGAAGGATTGAAGGTAAATGAGACCAATAAATGGGGGCAGAGTCCATTGGTATTGGCCATTACCGGTGATAATGAATATTATGTAGAAGGGATCGAAGATAACCGTGCTTATGCAGATGTGGTGGAACTGCTCTTAAAGAACGGAGCTGATCCGGATAATAAGATTGGTACTGCTGCGCCAATAATAGAGGCTGCACTCATCGATGACCTGAACATTATCAAACTTTTGCTTCATTATGATGCGAATAGTGCAGTAGAGTACGATGGATACTCTGTGTATGATATTTTGAAAGAAAATGATGTGGTTGATTTCAACAGACCTATTGACAACTTTCAGAATACATTGCTCTCTGAGGCTGATTCCCTGAGCTGGGCTAAATTTTTAATTGACGGAGGTGCTGACATCAACGCCAGGAACAAGTATGGCATGACACCAATTCACAAGCAGAGGAACCCCGCGATAGTTGAATTACTGATAAAGCAGGGTGCAATGATTGATCAAAATGTCATCACAAGGGCGGCCAGGTTTGGACATACGGAAAAGGTGAAGTTATTGCTTGATCATGGCTTCAAAATTGATGAGACTGATGAGGAGGGGAAATCCCTTGTGTCGCTGGCAGTGCTCAATCAAAAATGGCATACTGCATTTGAATTACTCAGGCTAGGGGCCAACCGAAGAATAGCTGGTGATACCCTGGTTTGGTCTCTTGTGGGGAATGCTTTCAATAAATCAGGTAGTTATTTGATATTGGAGGCCGTCCGATATGACCAAAAGGATATTGTGTCCATGGCATTGGAAGATAGGGCAAACCTGGATGTTCGTGATGTACATGACAGGACTTGTCTCTCTTATGCAGTCCAGCTAAACCGGGATGAAATGGTGCCTCTTCTGCTGGGAAAAGCAGCAAACCCACTCATAAAAGACCAGTATGAAAAGTATCCGATCGATTATGCCATTGAAAAAGGGAATTTAGGGTCCTTTAGTGCGTTGCTTCCTCATCATGATATCAATGGATCACATACCAGAAAAGGTTATTCATTACTTCATGAAGCAATAGACTACAATGAAACTGAAATTTTTGAATTACTTATTGATAAGGGTATCAATATCACTTAACAGATAAGAATGGGTTAACACCCTTCCATTATGCGATTCATACAGCCAGACTAAAACTGGCGGAGAGGTTGCTTCAAAGTGGCGCCAATTTTCAAACAATAGCTGAACAAGGTTTTAGTCCATTTGATGTTGCAAAATACAGGCGGTATAAAGGTATGGTCCGGATGTTAGATTCTCTGGGAGCTCAGAAGGGGAAATCAAATTTGGAATTAGCCTATTCCAGTGGTCACGAAGCATACGTATACAGCAGCAGTTTATCCAGAGATGGGAATTACCTGGTGACGGGCGGGCTTGATAATATAGTGAAACTGTGGGATGTTAAATCAGGTAAAATGCTTCGCCAATTTTATGGACACTCTTACAGTGTGATCGATGTAGGGATAAGCAATGATAATAATTTTATAATCTCCTGTTCGCCAGGGGATGCAGCAAAAATATGGGACACCACTTCAGGGTTACTTGTGAGAGATATTGGTGGGGACGATGTGGAGTGTGTTACCTTCAGTGATGATGGCAGTTTCTTTGCTACAAGTGGTAGTGACAATATGATCAGGGGGTATGATACAGCTACTGGTGGGATGTTGTTTGCAATAAAGAATGGATATACAAACCCGGATAAAAAGTTCAGTAGCAGTCCCTATCGAAGTACATTTTCTTTGGCCATTAGTCCAAACGGAAAGTTGATCGCGGCTTTAAAGGAGGATAACCCAACAAAAGTATGGGAGATCAGTACCGGTAAGGAAATCTATTCATTTGAGACAGCTTATAAAACAACCGGGGATTACAGTGTGAGCAGCATTACTTTTCTTGATAATGAAACTATTGTTTATGGCACAGCCAATAATGAAATCATACTTCAGCGTTTAGGGAAGGGTACCCAATCAATTAGTATTCCATCAAAATACTCGATGAAAATGGTACTTTCCTCTGATAAGGAATACTGTGCCACGATCAATAGTCGTGGAGCTTTACATGTGATTGATCTCAAAACAAAAGAGATTATCTATGATACACTGATGGCCAGATATACCAATACTGTTGACTTTGTTCCAGGCAATAGCGATCATTTAATTATTGGCTATGGTCCTAATATGAAACTTCTGGACTGGAAGAAGAATGAGTTTATTCCGCGATTTTCCGATGAAATAGATTATATCAGTGCGTTTGATGCCTCAGCTGACGGTGCTATGATTCTACTGGCCAATCAGAAAGAGTCAATTCAAGTGATGAATACCACTGACAATGAGATAAAGAATGTCAATGTGGGTCATTCCGTTGGGGAGATAATACTTGGTTCGTCGAAGAGAAATGCCTACCTGATTGGAAATGGAGTCTCCAGTTGGGACCTGCAAACACTTAAACAAAAATGGGTCATTGATTCCCTGGGCGATGGGAAATATATGAGAAACCTGGCTGTAGATGAATCTGAACTATATGTCGCCTTTTCTTCTCTTAATTATATGTATGTTGTGAAGAATGCTACAGGAAAAATTGAGTCTTTTGAACGGTGGAAGGGGTATAAAAAAGAACTTACATTCCTACCGGAGACAGGTTCATTGATTGCACCTCCATATATCTGGAATTATCAGCTTTCCTCAAAAGAAAAACCTGCCTATCAGCGCGATATGTCTGAAAGTTATATTAGAAAGGTAACTAATGGCGAGCGAATAACCTTTACAAGTCACAAAAATGGTCAGTTGTCGATTGCTTATGCTGAGAACCCTGAGAAAAATGTAAAAATAAACGCTCATTTACAGGACATTTCAGAAATAGTGATCTCGGAAAGTCAGCATTATTTCGCGACGGGATCAGGCAATGGATTATCATCAATTGATCCATTAATTAAGATATGGGACATGAGCGGAAAACTCATCAAGACATTAGAGGGGCATGCAACTGGGGTTGAGAAATTGACATGGGTGGCAAAAGATAAATTCATGTTGTCCAAAGGATTTGGTGAGCACGATATTTCATTGTGGGATGTATCCTCAGGTAAGAAGCTGGCTTCTCTGGTCTTTTCAAATAATGGAAGAGATTGGGCAGTCATCACACCTGAAGGTTTGTTTGATGCCACGCGGGATGCCATGTCTTCTATGTACTTTGTTAGTCAAATGAATACCATAGAGCTCTCACAGTTGAAGGATCGTTTTTATGAACCTGGTTTGTTACAAAAACTTTTGGGGTATTCGAAAGAACCACTTAGGTCTACATTGGGGATAAATAACATAGAATTAAGTCCCCGGATCAAACTCACACACCCACATAAGAATAATGGTATTATGGGCATTACATTAATTGATCAGGGAGGAGGTTATGGTGCTGTAAATATCAAAATCAATGGGAAAGAAGTTATTCAGGATGCCAGGAAAGCTGATTTAAACCTGAATGCAGATAGTATTACTTTTGATTACAGCATTGAAGACCACCCATTTCTAAAGGTTGCAGCACTGAATACAATAGAAGTGATAGCCTACAATAATGCAGAATATGTAGCGAGTTTGCCTGAAAAGATTTATTTCAATGACACAAGGAAGAAAGAAGATGTATCTGATCCAAAAATGTATGGGATCATTGTTGGAACTTCAGATTACAATGGAACCAGCATTGACCTCAGTTATCCGGCAAAGGATGCAATTTCTTTTGGTACAACACTTAGCACAGCCGCTGCAAACCTTTTGGGTGCCCAAAACATTGAATTCATTACATTAACTACCAATGACTCCAGTAATACTTCCTCAAAGAGTAATATTAGAAAAGCGTACAAGTATGTGGCAGAAAAGGCAAAACCAGAGGATGTTATTGTGCTCTATTTTGCAGGTCATGGCACTAACTATGGCGGTCCGGACGGAGATTTCTATTATTTGTCATCAGACGCCAGTAATGGAGATTTAAAGGACCCGGTAATCAGGCAGAATTCAGCTATCTCAAGTGCAGAATTAACGGAGTGGATAAAAGAAATCAGAGCACTTAAACAAGTTCTAATTTTTGATGCGTGTCATTCCGGTCAATTTGCTGAGGATTATATCGCCCAGAGAGAATTGAGAAATGCTTCTGAAATCAGGTCACTGGAAAGGCTTAGGGACAGAACTGGTATGTATATATTGTCTGGTAGTGCCGCCGATGCTGTTTCTTATGAAGCCAGTATCTATGGACAGGGATTACTTACTTATGCGTTACTATTTGGAATGAAAGGTGCATCACTTCGAGATAATAAGTACCTGGATGTTTCAAGACTTTTCCAGTTCGCCGCAGACAAGGTACCTGAACTTGCGAAAGATATTGGAGGCATGCAAAAACCTGAAATAAGAATTCCGATGGGTGGTGAGTCTATCGATTTAGGTTTAATTGATGACGAAACCAGGGAGAAAATCACCTTACCATCACCAAAACCAATTTTTGTACGGTCTGTTTTTCAAGACGAAGTTACATTCGATGATCATTTAAACCTCATGCAACAGCTAGACCGGGAGCTCAAGGAAATTCAAATCATCGATGAGAGCATTGTATTTATAGACGTTGCAAGATTTTCCGGATCATATTCCATAAAAGGCCGCTACCAGCTCACAGGGAATGACATTATTTTAACGGCTAACATTATATATGACAAGCAGGTTGTCCAATCATTCAAAGTTTCTGGTAAAAGTAATATTGAAGTGTTGGGTAGGGTAAAACAAGAGGTTTCAAATTACTTAAAGAAAAGTCAAGGCTGATTAAATTTTATCAGAGTTCCCGTATTTGTATTCGATTCAATCTCTCGGGTTGGAAAAAATGTTAGTTTTGATATCAGCAAATTAAAGTTCAGTTGTGCACTTTTTGAAATGATATGTGTCAATATGAGAAAGCTACTAATCATACTGTCTTGTCTAACCCTAACCTACCTCGAAGTTTCGGCGCAGGTAGAAAAAAATGGGTATGTAAAAAATAGGATTACTACTTTTGGCACACTCTCCAAAACGATAGGTTTTTTGTCTGACCCTACAATTGAAGACTGGAGTAAATTAAATTTCTACAACGAAGATCTAACTCCATATGAGGTAAACCCAAAAGAATTGCAGCTAAAGGATGATTACTTAGAATTTGCTCCATTACGAGTTTCAGGTAATAAAGATGGTTTTCTAGTTGTACCCTTCGACAAACAGAAAATACTTTTATTTGAAGAGTCAGATACAACACTAGTATTTAGAAATTGGTCTGAACACATTACAAGCTCAGTAAGCGGAATCGGATTCAACCCTAAGAAAAATCCTATTAGAGAAAGACCGACTAAGAAATCGAAAAAGGTTGAATACATTCATGATACATTCTACATTCCGGTTAGGATTGAAGGTGATTGGTTGTTGATTAAGGAATACGACCGTGAATACGGATGGATTATGTGGAGGAATGAGGATTTGCTATTAATCGATCTTTTCTACCTGATGTAAAAAAAACATATAACATCGTGCATAAAATCATGGCGCTGTGAGGATTTTGAGTTGCATTCTGGATGCTATTGGCTGGTCAGGCCGCACTTTTTGCTACTTAGTTACCACCAATTTGCATGAAGAGGAGTTCAACTGGCTGCATGGCATGTTCAACGGATCAACTTCCAGCTAATCTGCCATCCGAAGCTCCGCAAAAATTGCTAAGTTTGGAAAAATCACGGGCAAAGGCACGCTTTATGCATATGTCCGTTTCCACAAACTATTTAAAATAACATATGAATAAGGCTCCTTTGTACCTTTATTTCATTATGATTTTGATTGGATGTAGCCCAACAGAACAGGTAGCTGATTTTGTGGAGCAACAGGATTCATTCTATAATGGATTGGCAATGGGTGAATATGGTATTGGATTTTGCGATACTGTAATATACAATACTGAAGTTAGGTTCGATTTTCTTCCTAAAGAAGGGCCAGGTTATTCTCAATATGATTACAAAGGCCCAACGCCCCTTTTTCTTCAAATCTGGCACCCTATAGAACAAATGAACCTTAGACGTATGATGTTCAAAGACTTTAGAAATCGAGACCTGGAACCAGATCTAAAAAGCGTTTATGATCCATTAATTGCCAAAATGGATTCCTTCTTTGTTCGGTACAATATAGTTGAGGATTTCACTAATTATGATTCGATTGACTACAATGGTGTTTCCTACTTTCAGGTACTAGATACTTTAAAGACATTTCTGACAAGAAGTCAATCCAAAAGAATTCGAGAAAAGCAGGATTTTCCGATTATTGTCTATCATCATGGAGGCCAGGGCTTATCTGATGAGAACTTCATTTTAGCAGAGTACTTTGCTTCCAGGGGGTATATAGTTGTTTCATCCAACTTTCATTTGCCGTTCGAAAATAAAGTATATGGATACGAGGGTATAGAATTTGACGATACCTCGATTCCAAAGAGTGTAATTCAATTTGCTAAAACCTTAACTACCAATGACCAATTGTTTTATATCGGTCATAGTGCCGGTGCTCAAGTAGGGTTCAAATTCCTTTATGAGGACAACTGGGCAAATGCATTTGTGTCACTGGAAACTACACTTGAAGGTAGGCCAGTAGATTATTTATATTCAGAAGATGGGTGGCCGGAACTTTCAGATACTATTGATAGTCACAAGTTAGATTACTCGATCCCTATTCTGATGATAGCAAATACCGTAGAAGATAAGCCATTTCCACTTTTCGATGAATTGTCAAATTCCGCGATGATACAAGTTTCACAAAAAGAAATTTTTGGGCATGAAAGCTACACTTCCGGATATCTCATGAGGTATTTTTACAGGGATAGGTTTAATCAACCAGACACATCTGAACTGAGACAACAGCTGATTCAGTACAACAAACAGTTAGACCTGTATTCTGCCTTTTTAGAAAGTGTGCGGAACAAACAACCATTCAACCAAAAGGAGTTCGAGCGGGATTTCATAATTATGAACCCAATTCAGTCGCTCAGGTCTCCTGAGTGACTTGAGATTGACATGTTAGCCGAATACATTGAACAATTGCCAAATCTCAAAGTACTGTTGCTCAGAAAGAACGAACTGACCAAACTGCCTGAAAATTTGGTGAACTTAGCAGTTTTAGAACATAGTGTGAACAACTTCTCCAAATCGGAACAATCAAGGATTAAATCTTTGCTGCAAAATACAAACGTAGTATTTTAAGAGCTTAATCAGGTCCAGCATGCTTAATTTAGCCAGGTGTAGGGCATTTGAAGAAACTGAATCAGTAACATAAACAGGATATAATGAAGAAAATTTTAGGAGATGTTTGATTAGGGCAATATCTGCTCTAAATGTCCAGTTTACCGGTTATAGTTGGATATCGTGAATAACAAATCGCTATGAAGTAAATACAGTAAACTTTTTGAATAATAATGCATAGTACGCTGATCAAAAACATATGTGAACTGGTGCCTCTTTCTGAGAAAGAAGTGGAAGTAGTCTGTGATGCATTTATACCTCGTCACCTGAAGAAAAAAGAGCTTCTTTTACAAAAAGGAGAACCTTCTAACCACATGCGTTTTGTCTCAGATGGGTGTATGAAGGTTTATTCAGTGGATGAGGACGGACAGGAACATATTTTACAATTTGGGATTTCTGGTTGGTGGGTTAATGACCTTTATGCTTTTCTTACTAACTCACCTGCTACGTTTTTCATTCAGGCTATCACTGAAAGTACTATGCTTCAGATTCATCGCGACAGACTCGACCAACTGTATGATGAAGTCCCTATGATAGATCGTTTCTTCCGCTTAAAAACTCAAAACGGATATGTTGCCCTGCAAGAGCGCACCATCCATTCCATGAGCGAATCTGCTGAGCAACGCTATACCAAATTCATCAATCGCTACCGTAACATGGAGCAGCGAATCCCTCAGTACATGATTGCCTCATATTTGGGGGTTACTCCTGAACATTTGAGTGCTATCCGAAAAAAGATGAGTACCCAAAACCTTTCTTAAGATACCTTAATGCTTTCGCTTGCCCTGGCTTGAAACTTTGTAATCAAAAAAGTTAAAGCTATGAAAGCAACATTTTTATCTACATTGTTTATCCTCACATTAGCTGTCCAGGGACAGCACAAAGAGGTAGTTGGTATAAGCCCATGGGGACAGGAAGATGAAATCGGAACCCTGAACCTAATGACCGAAACATCACAGCTTCGAATACTCTCAAAAATTAAAACTGGCAAGACGTATGATCTCAGTGTCGAATACTTTGTTGGCATGCCTAGTTTTCATGCTTTAGGAGATCCCGGCTATCAGTATTGGCTGACACATACCCCTCATGGAACAATCGTTGACAATCCGAATGGAATGGGTGAGGTGATGAATCATAAGGTAAGTTACACAGGGGATGCGATCTCCATGTACACACACATGGGTACACACATTGATGCACTCAACCATTTTGGGCTTAACGGAAAAATCTGGAATGGATTCACTCCAGATGAACATCTGGGAGACAAAGGATGGAAAAAGACCGGTGCGGAGACAATACCTCCCATCATCGCACGTGGGGTGATGATCGATGTGAAATCATTCAAAGGAACACTTCCGGCGAACTATCGGATTACTGCTAAAGATCTACAGCATACGCTTAAAAAACAGCAAGTTGGATTGGAGCCTGGTAATGTTGTTGTTATCCGCACTGGTCAGGCTGAGTTTTATCAGGATGCCGATCACTATCTCGACGACTATCCTGGTATCAGCCTTGATGCAGTAAAATGGCTTATTGAAGATCAAGGGATAATGCTCCTTGGAGCAGACAACCTAAGCTTTGAAGCTTTCCCACCTGAACGAGAAGATAACTGGGTACCTGTACACACCTATCTGTTGGCTGAAAAGGGCGTGATGTTCATCGAGCAAATGTACCTGGAGGAGCTGGCCAATGATGAGGTGTACGAGTTTGCATTCATCGCAGCTTCTTTGAAGCTGAAAGGGGCAAGTGGCTCCCCTATGCGACCATTAGCCATTCCAATCAACTCAAAATAGAAAAGATGAACAATCCAACATTGCTTTTTCTCTCATTTTCGGTAGGAATTATGGTAGTGATCCAGGGGGGGATAAACGCCCGACTTGGCATCCTTCTAAACAATTCACTGCTGGCGACTTCTACTGCACTGACTATGGGTGCAAGCTTCACACTAATAGCGGTACTGATCACTGTTCGGCAGTTTCCAAGCATGTATCAACTGAGGGAGATTCCAATATACATGTGGGTAACCGGTGGGTTGCTGAGCTTCCTGGCAGTAACGCTTTTTTACTATATCATACCACGAATAGGGATTTCTACTGCTGTGACTTTTGGTCTGGCCGGGCAGCTCATATTCGCTGCGATTGCCGGACATTTTGGGTGGTTCAATATGCCACTGGAGCCCATTTCTATGAAGAAGATTGTGGGATTGATCGTGATGATCGCAGGTGTTTTTCTAATCAAATCATAACATGGATTTAATCAAATCAAATATAAATAATCTGACTGCTCTCTGGAAGGTAGGAGGTCAGCTCGCCGGTCAATATATTGAAGAGTCCGGCTATCGATTAAGCATTTCTGAACGCGGTGAATGGCCGAACAAACTGTGGTTCGCAAAAGCAATGAACGAGCGGACAATCATGGATATTCAACTTAAATGGAACCTGGATAAAGTATCACTTCCTGTTTGGGGTGGGGAAATTGAAAAGCAAGAATTAATGCTTAAAACCAGAGGGTTTGAAGAAAAACTAACCCAGGTAGCTATGTCAATGAATCTTTCAAATGTTCCAGACTATGTGGCGCGTCTGGTTATTCAAAAGGTAACTAGTAAACCAATGGCTAAAACATGGTCAAAGTTATTTCAAGATGCCTTTGGATATGAGATAAATGCCGATACTGTTTACAAAACCATGAATTCCATTGAGTACTTTATCGGCAAGCATGATGGACTTCCTGTTGGTACTGCAATACTCTTTGTGGATGAGCGAGGAATAGCTGGAATCCACTCCATGGGTGTAATTCCCTCTCAACGCAGGAAAGGCTATGCGGAAGAATTACTTATTCACATGCTAAATATCGGACGATTTAAAGGAGCGGAACTTGCTACTCTTCAAGCCTCGAATATGGGAAAAGACTTGTATCTGAAAACAGGTTTTCAAGAGGATTTTATTATTAAAACATTTATTAAATATAAAAACTAGAGGACGAATGAATTTATTAGACAAACTAAACTGGCGATATGCCACTAAGATCTTTGATTCTTCAAGAAAGGTATCAGAGAAAGATATAGACTTTCTAAAGGAAGCAATCCGACTCTCGGTCTCTTCCTACGGGTTACAGATGTACAAAGTACTGATTATTGAAAACCCTGAGATAAGAGAAGAGCTGCGAAAAGCTTCGTGGGATCAAGCTCAAATCACAGATGCTTCCCACCTGTTTATATTTTGTAACTACACTGCAAACCATGATCAGCATGTAGATGATTATATTCAACTAATTACAGATACACATGGGACTGTGGACACAAAAGCATTAAAAAAATATGGTGAGTTTATTAAATCAGATATTGCAAATAAAACATCGGTAGAGCGGAAAAACTGGGCAGAAAAGCAGACCTATCTGGCGCTGAACAATCTGATTGTAGCATGTGCGGACCGACAAATAGATGCTTGTCCGATGGAAGGATTCGATAAACAAGCATACAATCGCATTCTGGGGCTGGATGAATTAGAGATGAATGCCTCGGTGATTGCTCCGGTAGGTTATCGTTCTAAGGAAGACGAGACGCAAGCACGCAAGAAAGTTAGAAAGCCCATGGACCAACTTTTCGAATTAGCCTAAATTTTTTGTGATGGAGTCCAACAATAAAAAAGGCACGACTGACAGGTATGCTATACCCATCTCGGCTAAACCATAAAACACCCACTCTGGTCTTAGGTTAAGCAGCGAGATGCTAAGACAAGAAAGATGCAAGGATTTCGGATTTCGAGTTTCGGATTTTACTTCACATTTCTCCCTTAGACGCCACCGGTCTATAAAAATACAACTTCCCGCCAGTGATTCTATCCAGTTGTAGGTTGTTGACTCCCACTTTCTTACCCCATTCACCTGTGTTTTGATGGGCTATTTCATAGTCACCTGGTCCATTGACATTGTAAACAATGGCAGTGTGATCCGGCATGCCCAGTGACCTTTCAAAGGTTCTGTTGCCTTCGGTCCATTTCATTCTCACCTTTTTAAACTGAATAAGGTCTCCAGGTATGATTTCATCCTTTTTGGGGTTCAGCTCTTTTCCATAGATCATGGCCGTCTTGAGTGAACTCCTGTCAAAATAGGCATTGGCATGTTCCAAAGCCCCTGCAGCTAGGTCCCAGCATTCCCCTCGGCTTACCTTTTTGGCCATGTTTTGGTTGACAAACTCTATGACCTTTGCATTGAGGTCAGGTTGCTGAATGGGGGAGAATGTGAAGGATAGGAGAAGGATTATGAGTGTGGTTTTCATGGGTATTTAGTTTGAATTAGATACGTAAAAGCTGGTAAGAAAGGTGCATTGAGATAAAAGGTGAAATGACATTGGTATGGTTATTGCCTCTTTTTGTCAAACATTATTGACATGAAAACAATCATATCCGCCTCATTATTCATGTTTAGCCAGATCCTGTTTTCGCAAGACACTACCAGTAGTAACAAGATAAGACCTCTGAGCCAGTTTACGGGATACTACCATGTAGGTGTCAGTCCAAACAAACCGTTTTTCTATAGCCGGTGGTATCTAAAGGATAGTGCTTTGTATACCATCTATGATTCTGACATTGATAGAGAATTTGAGCCTTACTCTAATGGGAAGCTGAACCATAATGTGGTCTACAGTGAAAGCGATCTTCCTGCTATCAATGAAAATGATACTACTTACTATGTTGTTTTGAAATTTAAGGAGGAACAATTAGAGCAATTTAAAGTCATACGGCCCAGAAATGAATGGCCCACTGATCTCTACGGATATCGGATTCCCGCATTAGATGAGCTGGCTATCAATGCAGAAGAGCAAATGACTGAAGAATTGCTCACGGCTAATTTCCAATTTGTATACAGTAAACATGATGAGTCGTTCGTGAAAAAGTTCTCATCAAAGATTGAATCTACTTACCGGGAATTGCTGGATGAATTTGAGATGGAATCTATACCGGTTACCACCTACAAGTTTTATCCTGATCTTAAGTCTTACCATAATGGCGTACTAACTCCAGAAGCACCCGAATGGCAAAAAGGAAGAGTATGGACAGCAAACGAGATAAAATTGGTGTCACCTACCTATCTTGAAACTGAGAAGAATGAACCTATCTCTGATGATTTGCTCATACATGAGTTTATTCACATCATCCATTGGAATAAAGCAGGTGATCCTAATGATATACCCAAATGGCTATGGGAGGGTGTTGCACTTTACAAAGGTTGTTGTGCATGGGAACAAATTGACCAACTTGAGTACTTAAAGAAAAGCAAGATTCCATCCCTTAAAAATATCAACAGGAAATCCGAATATCAATATCAATTGGGGTATTACCTGGTAGAGTTTGTAGTGGTGAATTGGGGATGGGAGAAGGTTATTGACTTAATGACAGCTAATGGTAATATTCAGAAAACGCTTGGATTTTCGGAAAAGGCATTTGAAAAAGCGTTTTATGCTTATCTGGAGAATGCATATTTGAATTAGTCATATAGTATTGTTAATGATTGTATTCATAAATTGTATATGATTGTTGAAGCATTCTGGAGGGAAGAAGGTGAAGGATAGGAGGGGAGTCTTAGTGTAGGTTTCAAGTTTTAGTTTGAGTGTTAGATACGTAAAAGGTGAGTTAAATGGTGCACTGAATTAATTAGGTAATTGCAGACGCATAAGGTACTTGGTGTATTTCTAATATGTACAACATGTTTAATGATTTGATGTCTTTCATAATTCAATTGTAAATTCCGATCAAATCCAACTCTTTTTCAATATGATCAAAGGATGAAATGTTACTCAGAGAATTTGCACCCCAGCATATTTTAGACAGACTTGTCAATAAGGATACCACTTCAAATCAAATAGAATGGAGTAATTTGTCTGTTGAGGCCACAGTGGGTTGTTTTTATAAAAGAGTACCTGAAACGAGCCTAACCATATTGACTAATGATAAAGGCACAGCTCACATCAAGGTGGACGGAAAAGACTTAAAACTATGTAATTCCACCTATGTAATACTCAATCCGTTTCAAACGCTGGAATACACCATTGATGCTGTGCCCGAGACCGTTAAAACCCTGAATTTTCATTTCAACTTTAGCTTCTCCCAAAGTGCTTTTCAGGATTTAGAGAGTATGCTGGAAGATCCGGAGACTTCACACATGGGTTTTCCGGTTTTTCATAATGAGCTACTCTACAAAAACAAGTCGGTTCAAAAGCTTCTCAATCAGTTGGGCTTAGAAGATGAGAGTAACCATGACTTAGTATTTAGCGAGATACTTCAACACCTGCGCTCAGTCCAGATTAGTACCAACCATAAAATTGAGTTAATCGATTGTATAAAAAAGAGCACCAGAAAAGAATTGTTTGATAGATTAAGCCTGGCCAAAGATATGATTTATGCAGAGTATTCGGAAGAATTGTCGATCGATGAAATTTCAAGAAGAGCAATGTTATCAAAATATCATTTGATCAGATGTTTTAAAGCTTTCTATGGGTGTACACCCTATGATATGCTGAAAACTGTAAGGCTTGAAAAATCCCGGGAATTATTAAGTGACTCAAGTTATTCGGTAGGTGAAATTGCCAGTCTCGTAGGGTTTAGGGAGTCAAATTCATTCTCCAATGCTTTTAAAACAACGTACAAAATTACTCCCAGTGCATTTAGAATTAGCAATATTGAATAGATGACTTTCTGACTTCTGTTAAGACATTTGTGATGAATTTTAAAAAAATCAAATACATGTCAACAGAAATAAAACTAATTGTGGTGGCTACCATAAACAGCGATGAAATGGAAAGTTTTAATACTTACATTGAAGGGCTCACTAAATGCTATGATCAGGTGGGTGCTAAAACTGTAGTGCAATATCCCATTACACAGACTTACCTGGGCAACTTAAATCCGGATTTTGTTTCCGTGATCTCATTTGAAAATGAAGGTGCTTTTGATAAAGTTTATAAGAGCAGCAGCTATCAGTCCTTGTTAGGTGCACGCTCCAAAGCCTTTAAATCTATTGAAGTTTATATCTCAAAGCCTTAAACAATTTGTTAATAATGCTGGTGTTATGGAGGGAAGTAGCATTTTTGTAGCTTCTAGTTTAAAGAACTCAATTCTACTCCATGAAGTATATTCCAGTCAGAAACATAAAAACCGAACAACCCAATGACCAATTGGGCCAGATTCGAGTTCATCGACTGGAAGTGCTTATGGAGGGGGAGGAGCTACGACACACCTTGCATCGGCATGATTTTTATTTTGTGCTTCTAATCTCCAGTGGTGGGGGAACGCATGTCATTGATTTTACCTCCTACAAGGTTCAAAACCATTCCCTATACTTCATCAGACCCGGGCAGGTACATGAGCTATCGCTAACAAAAGGAACTAAAGGTTTCCTGCTGGAATTCTCCAGTGATTATATGCATTCAAAACACAAAAAGACCAGCTTAATGCTGCGTAGAATAGGGAGACAAAACCTTTATTCGCTCACATCAGCTGCTCATGAAAAGATCAATCAATATTGCGAAAGCATCCTGGAAGAGATCCATTTGAAAGCCCTAAATTATCAGGATGCCCTTCGGGCTAATCTTCAACTTTTGCTGTTGGAAATTTACAGACAGGGTACACCGGAAGACAAACCGCAGAACCAAATCTCAGGATACCAACAGGAACAGCTGGATGTTTTGCTGGAACTACTAGAGACCCATATCAGGTCAGCTAAACAGGTGAAGGACTATGCGGAAATGATGCACCTCACACCTTATCAGCTCAATCACATTACTAAATCTTTATTAGATAAAACCTGTTCTGAATTGATCTCTGATCAATTGATCCTGGAGGCAAAAAGGTTACTGATCGTTACTACCAATCAGATAAATGAAGTAGCTGACGCACTTGGATTTGGGGATTCCTCTTATTTTATCAGGTTTTTTAAGAAAGCTACAGGTTACACACCTGCTGTTTTTGTGGAGAACTTCAAATAAGTACTATACAACTGCACATTTGTCCTGCAATTGGCCAATCTGATAAACACACTTTTGCAAAGTGAGATTTTAAATAAACCCATTTATGCAAAAGACTCGTCAGAAGACTCGTCAAACGTATTTTTTAACTATTGTCAATTACAGATTTAGGGGGCAATTGAGCCTTGCCTTGTGTACCCTTTTGGCCTCCCTGGGACTGAGTATTGCCAATGTCGCATTACCTACATTATCAGAGGTGTTTGCCCTGGAAATGCAAACTGTCCAGTGGGTAGCGATCGCTTATTTGATTGCCATTACAGTGTCAGTAGTCAACATTGGTAAGTTGGCCGATATGATTGGTCGCAAAAGGATGCTTCTGTATGGGATCGGATTATTTCTATTGTCTTCAATTGGATGCGCCATGACCACTTCATTTGCTGTGTTACTAATCGCAAGGGGATTCCAGGGGATTGGAGCAGCGGCACTGATTGGGTTGCCCATGGCTACTGTCCAGGAGATTACCCCAAGTGAGAAAACAGGAGCTGCTATGGGGTTGTTGGGCTCTACCTCGGCAGTTGGTACAATGTTGGGACCTACGCTTGGTGGGTTTATCATATCGGTTGCAGGCTGGCCATTTATCTTTTGGTTGTTCGTGCCATTGGGATTGGTTTGTTTCCTTTTAATCAATCAAACTCTCCCCGGAACGAAAGCAAATCACGGATTTCAGTGGGGAAAAGTGGCCTGGGGTAGTACAGGCTTACTTGTCACATCGTTGTTGGCCTATACTTTCTCTTTCACTTCCAGCGGGTCAAATAATAATGTAACAAAATACGGATCATTAATAGTGGCACTACTGGCTTTTACAGCCCTAATATATCACGAGAAACGAGCTCAATATCCACTCCTGTCCATCAAACTATTTCTCAACAAACAATTGAGCTCTGGTCTTTTGATGAATGCCGCCGTGGCTACAGTTATGATGTCCACTCTGATTGTGGGGCCTTTTTACCTGACTTATGCAATGGCTTTTGATGAAGATTTGGTGGGATTGATATTGTCAATTGGTCCTCTTGTTTCCACATTTTCAGGCGTGGTTGCGGGGAAGGTGGTGGATAGGAGAGGAGCTTCTTTTGTGGTTATGTTGGGATTGGGGGTTATGGTCCTGGCTACACTGTTTTTAGCATTGCTTCCCACTTTCATCGGCTTGACGGGTTATATCTTGTCGATCGTTCTTCTTACCCCAGGTTATCAGCTGTTTTTGGCCGCCAATAATACAGAAGTCATGACAGCAGCCAGTCATCAAGCAAAAGGGCTGATATCGGGTATATTAAATCTATCCAGGAATCTGGGACTCATCACAGGAGCTTCCTTAATGGGTGTTATTTTCATGAAAGCTGTGGGAACCAGTAATTTGACATGCGCCAGCGAGGACTCCATTCTATTTGGTATGAAAATAACCTATTTGTTTGCTTCCACGCTCCTCCTGTGTGCTGTATTTCTTGCCTTGTTCAAAACTTCTAAAACTGAAAAAGTATGAAGCCTTTGATATGTACGCTATTGTTCCTGATGTTTGCTTTATTCGGGTATGGACAAAAGGCCAGTCAATTCAACTCCTGGATATATTATTATGGCAAACACAAGATTGGAGATAAAGTAAAAGCACAAACAATGTATTGCTACTGTAGAAATGATTTTGTGAAGTACTGGCAACAATCTTTGCTGAGGACAGGGCTTCATTATGACCTGCATAAGTATGTTGAGTTGGGTGCGGGTTATGACTGGATCATACTCTTTCCCTACGGAGAGCAACCAGTAAAACAGAAAAGAATAGAGCATCGTGTATTTGAGCATTTAGTAATTAAGCACAGTATTGCTGAGTTCAACATTTCCCATACCTATAGAATTGAGCAGCGTTTTTTTCCTGCCAGAAGAAGCCAGAGGGCCCGGTATCAGTTTACTGTGAAATATCCACTTATGAAGAAAGAAGGAGGTCTCACTGGTATGGATTTGAGGTTATCTAATGAGGTTTTACTCAATATTGGGAAAAGTAACAATGGTCAATATTTCGGACAGAATAGGTTTTGGTTGAGTCTTAATTTTCCATTTACTAATGGATTGAGTGTGAGCCCTGGTTATATGAATCAATACATTGTAAAAGGTAGTGGTCAGGTGGAAAACAACCATACGCTAATGATGGGGGTGGTGTATGGTTTTGATTTTAGGAGGTAGGAGTAGAAGAAAAAAATGTAGATGCTTTATTGTCAATCGAAGAATACCCAATTTTAGGTATTCATTTAGACTTAAGGTTGTGGTAATTTTCAAGGACAATTTCAAACCATCACAACTTGTATCAAAAATTACTATCGATATGCAAAGCATAAAAATTTTAGCTCTGGCGTTACTGTTCTTTCCTGGTTTTATATACGCACAGAGTGATAAAGATGAGATTAGTACAAGACTTAGCGCAATCCATTCAGAGGGAGACTTCAACCAGACCGGTTATAGTCTTACTCAGGTGGATTCGATTATTTACAGTGGAATTATTGAGCAGGTGGATGCTGGAATGTTGAATGAAGAGATACAAATTCCGTACAATGATACAAAATTGAAATACCTGGGCTTCATTCACCCAAATGAGACCAATTTATTTGACGCTAATCCTATCAGTAAAAAAAACAACAATACCCCTGAACTAGACAAACAGTTGTACATTTTTCAATATGGCGATTTCTATGTTTCATTGGAGTCAAAAACTGATGAGAGCATTCTGAATTTGTACTATACAATGAGGGCCATTAACATCATTCAAATTCGCTATCCGGAAATTTACCAGAAGCTATTTACCAATTCTATGCAATTTGCCACTGAAAGTCCGCAATATGGGAATTGGGTCAATTCAAATAAAGCATTTTGGATCGCCTTTAATGAAAACCCTCATTACATCGCCAGCAATAACACCATTTTTCTTGGAGCTGGATACTTTCAGAATAGCCAAATTGGTAAATACCGTAATGTATCCCTGGTAAATATTGATGCAGAAAATATTTCTGGTAAGTTATCAACTGTCGGGAGCCGCCCTCTATACAATCAAAGTTCAGACTCGGACAATCACTTAAAATACCTTAAGGACGGTTTAATTGAATCGATCTGCCATGAGATGATCCACAATTACATTGACCTTTCTTATACCTATGACCCAACTGTAAATACAATAAGGCAAAATAGAGGCAATTCAAATTTCATTTACGCAGAGGAGATTGCTGTAATGAATACTTCCCTGACATATTTTATCGAAAAAGGAGGGTTGAATGAAAATTTGATTTCATATTATTATAAACACACCTTCAATTATAATATATGCCTCCTTAATGAAGCGAATCAACTGGATTTATACGGCAAAGTTTTCACCAAAAACTATGCTCCCAGTGATTGGAAAAGGGTCTTTAAATTAAACTTGTTCGATTAGCGTTTTATAAATTGTATAGGGTAATAATCCTGGTTGCCGGAAATTGAGAAAGCAAGACTTACTTTACTGACTTTGCTATTCTCCACCACTTATCGCATTCTTAACGCCGGATAGTAAAGCAGCGAAAGCCCTGGCATTAATACCTAGACTGAAGTAAGGATCAGGCCTGTTGCCAGCAAGCTCCCCAAAATTTAACCCAGCACCTATACTGGTATAGGAATTGAAATCATAGGTCAGTGCCAGTGCTAAGACATCTGCATCTTCAGCAAATAATTCAGTAGTAAAGGCAATGGCCAATCCCAGCTTGTTGACTGAGAATGTTGGGTCAAATATTTCATTGGTTACCACTTTTCTGTTCCCAAAAGTAAGACCCGCTTCGAAAATAACTGGAAACCCTTCACGCACAGGTCCTGCCAAACTATTCTTAAGCACTGGAAAAGGTACATAGCGAATACGGAATATTCCCAGTTTCTCGGCTGGGTCCAGCGCTGGGAGGTCCCTATTAGCAAGTTTGTAGTTACGGTAAAGGATCTGGGCAAACTGCAGGTCTTTACTTAAGATAATATCAGATTTTTGTATACTGATTCCTGTGAATTTTGGGTCTATCAGATCTGTAAGTAGCGTAGCTTTTACTGTGTCCAGGAGCTGTGCTTTTTTGGAGGCCAGGTTGATCAGGGTGCTATCCAGGTCCAGCTCTTTGGAGTTAAATTTGTTTAAGATGCCGGAAGTTTCATTAAGACAATTGTTGCAAATTTCCAGCTTAGATTGGAATTGTTGCATTTTCTTATTTAGATTATTAAAGGCCACATCATTTTTGAGCCCAGCGTTACTTTCAATTAATGTAAACAGTGTGTCCGCATATTCTAGAAGACTTTTTTTATTTGCTTCTAATTCCCTGATAAGATCAAGAGTCAGTTGCCTGATTTCAACCTCGTTTATTGTGTCCAGTGTTTTTTCAATGCTAGCACCCTCAACCAGTATTTGTTGAATGGGTTCCAGTGTTTCGTCAATTTCAGAATTGATTTGTTTTATAAACTCGGTTCTCACCTCATCCAATGTCTCTTTCGGAACTTTAAATGCCTGATAGGCTGACACGAAATTTGAAGTTTCAGTTAATAATGCGTCATTTAATCCTTTAAAGTTGGTACGATGCTGATTGATTTCGGGTAAAATGATGGTGTTGATGTTGTATCTAAGTTTCCGAATAGAGCTCAACATAGCTGCGTACTCCACTTCAAACTGGTTTAAAGTTTTTCTGAAATCATCCAATTGTTCCAGCTTAACTTTTGCCTCTACTTCATATCGTTGAATGGATTCCCCAAGTTCAAAGTCTGGCAATTTCGCCTCCCAGTATAGGCTGTCCCCAATTGGATAGGCTTCCCTTCTATATACTTCACCACCATAGTAAATTGTGACATTGACCCGAGTGGTTGTTTTTCTAAAGGCATATACTGGATAAAACCTAATGACATTGGTAGTATTGATCAATGGCTGGCCATCAATGCTATTGGTCACCGCATAGTAACTCAGGACATTTGTTTTCTTTGATTGTCCTATCAGGTCTGCATATGTCAATACCCAAACCAGAAGAAGAATGATTTTCAGCCTCATGGATTGACCAGGTTTATAGGGTAGCTAATCTGAATGGCCAAACTGGGATCATTTTTAGACTTTTCACTTGTAAATCCAATAAAGAGTGTTGGGGATTGAGGTTGATTACTTTGAAAGGTTGCACCAACTGACCAGACAGAATTGATGGTGGTAGTTTGCATTTCATCAATGACGATTTCCTCATCAATCATCTGATAGAATCCTGCCACACCTACGATCAGATTTACATTGGTATTGATCAAAACACCTGCTCCTAATTCAGTAGATGCTTTTATGTCGCCAATTTTTTCCTGAAGGAAATGTCTTGTCAATAAGAAGTTGGCTTGCACACCGTTGCTAATTTGCCATTTTAGAGCCGCTCCAAATAAAAAGGGTTGTTCAAGATTGGAATCTACAGTAGTTGTGTCCATAGTATTGGTGGCAGAATCCATGGTGATGAAATCTTCAGTTGTATTATCTGTGAACAATTCACCGGTACCATTGGCAAAAAAACCAAGTTCTAATCTTCCTTGCTTCTTTTTGCCAAGTTTGGTGGTTTTGAATGATACAAAAAGACCACCTCCTAAATTACCCTCATCACTAGAGACTGCCATCCCTGTATTGGCGGCAGCAAAGACACCTGAGACTTTTTCTTTGTACGATTCTAATTCACTTTCTATGGTATTTGTATACTCTAATATGAGCTTCTTTCTGGAATTTAGAAAATTCTGTAGCTGTAGATTAAGTTGGGTTACAAACTGTTTTCTTTTTTCAGGGGTATCCAGTGAGGTGAACATTTGATTGTTACGTACAATTTGAAAAAACTCTTCCAGTTGGGTTTTTAGTCTATTTTCCAAAATTGTGATCAGGGCATTATAATCCTGACCCGAATACCTGACTTCTGTGATTCCTTCAGAAAACCTACCCATTACCAAAAAGTACAATTGCTCTTCTTTAGTTTGACCAGTTGATGCAGGTTGAGGGAAAGTGTTTGTTAGGAAAAGCCTGATGCTATCAGAAACTGCCCCAACTATGTCATTGATGAGCTTGTCTTTGTTTGTTGTTTTTATCTCATAGCAATCACCCTTTGGTTTGGTGAACAGGAATTTAGTATTCCAACACAATACTTCTTTGTTATCCTTTATTTTGTAGCTGAGTTGGAAATCAATGTTGTTCACAGATGACCTGATCTTATTAAGTACATTGTAACTCACGCTCTCATTAAACCCGAGGTTTGTTCCAGTATTGTGTGCTTCTATCTCTTGCTGTACTTTCAAGAATAAGGGATCCCTTTTGATCATTGGGTTGATAGTCGTAAACTGGTGAAGCTGAGATACTTCCTGACCAAAGCAGGTAGCTCCGCCTATTAATAATAGAAGGAAACTATAGATTAGATGTTTCAATGGTAGATTGTGTTTGGATTTAGCGCCTAAAGAAAGCTCTAGAAAATCAAGTGTGCAATACCTAATTCTAGGTATTTTTGAGTGAGAATAATGTGAAAATACCCCAAAAGCGGTATTGATTTAATCTAGCCAATGTACTTTTTTACGGTTATATTTTTGACATTATGCTATATCCATCAAGAATAATAACTCGTATTTTCCTTTGTGTATCAATCATTTGCATTTTGGCAGACCTGACTTTAGCTCAACAGGACTTTCAGCACAAGGCTTACCTGGTAGAAAACCAGGGTCTTTTTCACATTCTTAAGGACATGGAATTTCATCATGACTCTGTCAAACTATACAAGTCCAAATTTCCACAATTAGTCAAAAATCAGGCAGCTCGTGCTAACATGGATAGGAGTGCTGGTTACAATTCCTGTTTGTTATTGTATTTTGAAAAATCTGGTAATACTGTTCCAGCAAAGGATGTGGGTATTTCCACGAAGATGCTGGTCTTGTCTAATGAGTCACCAGTGGATACTTTGAATTTGGTACATCGGTATGGAAAAGAGTGCTCATTGGTGTCATTGAGTCAAATAGGAAATGAACACAGAAAAGCTTTTACATTGCAACTGGCACTTCTAAATGATAAAGATGAAATTCTGGACACATTAAAAGTGCCCTATGATTTTTTACCAGGAAACAGCAAAGAAGAGACCACCCGTCTTTGGAATGGGGCTTATGAAGAAAATGACCCCTTTACAAAGTACAACTATGTACACAGGATGGTAAGGACCATAAGAGATCCAATGTATTTGACATTGTTCCCCCAATTCATTTACCCAAATGCACCTTATGGAGAACCAAACCATGAACTTTACATTATGGAAGGTAATTTTTCCATGCCGTTTACGATTATGCAAGGCAGGGATGATCAAATCAAGTTTTTGAGAACTGCAAGCGTATCAATAAATCCTGAGTTTACCTGGCGCATCACAACCGAAGATTCAGCTCCTCTATTTCCACTCAATACTAAAGTAGGCTTAGGTTTTCACAAGTCCATTTTGGATAAGCCGTTCAGGGACCCAAAAAGGATAGTAACTGATTCTACATTTGAATTGGCCAGTAAACCGTTCAAGATCAGGACCATTAGTTTTTTCCTGACCCACTATTCAAATGGGCAGGACCTGGGAGCTGTTTTGGACAGTACGGTGCGTGTTCCGGATTTTCACTCCGGTAATTTTTCCGTCAATCATTTAAGACTCAGATACATGAGGAGCATATTATATGATAATTTCAGACAGGTCTCCTGGGGAGGGACAATGCAATACAATATCCACGGACTTGACTATGAGCCAGATCAGGAAAAAAGGTATGGCTACTTATATTTTCAGGGTACATTAATATTGAAGTCAAAGTTAAGAAAGCGGATTCTTCTCAATAAGAAAAGGCATTCCTCCGCAGAAGGTGGTCTGATCAAAGCACCCTCTTTGAAACAAACCACCATCAGGCTGGATATAACATCAGTCCTGGATGATATTAGTGACTATGAAGGATATGATGACCATCCTCTCAGGAGATTGGGAGTGAGGCTAAGGTTCATGAACGATCCTATCCACAACCGCTCTGTAGGATGGTTTACCCAATTCTATTGTGGAAGGGATTATTTGAATATTAGGTACAATCTAATTACCTATTCAGCAATGATTGGGATCACCTTTAATTTCAACAAAGACCTACCATCCAGGGAGGTTATCAAAAATGAGTTGAATGGTATTTATGATGATTGTAAATCAAGCTATCGAAAGAATTGTTTCCGAGGAAAATTCATAAGTTTTTAGGATTGTGTAAACTTGAGATTTTGGCGCTGAAAGCAATCTCATTTTTGGAATTATTTCACAGTTATGGAGTATCGACCGTCCCTAGGTTCTCTCATAAACAGGAAATATGAATTATTGATTATAGTGTTTCGAAATTCCCTGTAACTTTTCGGAAATCTTATCCTTTAGCATATGTCACCAAAATTACTCCGCAGTATTTTCCAGATCGTTCCATTCGGGATTATCTTTTTCATTGCGGGATTTGCATATGCCCTGATTGAAAAGGGATTACTGGGAGATCTGGAGTTTTACCCGGTTACAGGTGTTCCTTATAAGTTTGAAGTAAGTCTATATTTTACCTTCTCCATGGCTGGTAATGGTATCCTGGTAGGCATTATGGAAGTTTTCTTCTTGAAAAAGCTATTTACAAATAGAAGTTTCATCCAGAAGATCCTGCTGAAAACAATGGTCTATGTTCTATTCAATTTTACATTGACACTGATTTTTTATCCGGTCGCTACCAGCATTAACCTGCATACAAGTGTGTTGGACCCAGCCGTATGGAGCAAGTTCCTGATTTTCATTACTGGTTATGCCTATATCAGTTTGGAGGTATTTGTAGCCTGTACCCTGATGGTGTCACTTTTCTATGCAGAGATCAGCGAACATGTTGGCCAACCGGTTTTGAAGAATTTCTTTACCGGTAAGTACCACCTCCCAATTGAGGAGGAAAGGATATTTATGTTCCTGGACATGAATGAGTCTACCACAATAGCTGAGAAACTGGGACATCTCAGGTACTTTGAAATGGTAGCCGAATATTTTTCGGATCTCTCAAAACCGGTCCTCAAGCATGCAGGTGAGGTTTACCAGTATGTGGGGGATGAGCTGATTGTTTCCTGGCCGCTCAAAAAAGGGTTATCAAATAGCAATTGCATCAATTGCTATTATGCCATGACAGAGGAAATGGCCAAACAATCGAATAAGTATACAAAGAAGTATGGACTGGTCCCAAAATTCAAAGTAGGCTTGCATTGTGGAAAGGTAACTGCGGGCGAGATTGGCGTTTTGAAGAAAGAAATTGTCTTTACAGGCGATGTGCTCAATGCCACCGCCAGAATCCAAGGCCTTTGTAAAGATTATAAAGTAGATGTTTTGATTTCAGAGGATTTGAAGCAGGTCATTGGAGAAGGTATTGAACTGAAATCCATGGGAGAGAATGAATTGAGAGGGAGGAAGGAGAAAATGGTGCTTTATACGGTTTAGGTGTTTTGTACACTGGAAGTTGCAAGAGGACCCGTGACTGGGGACGGTAGACGGATGTGAAGGGGATGTATTTAGTATTATGTATCAATATATAAGATGAAATTCAATCGCCATACAACAATACAGCAACTACTATTATCAATTAAATAAAATAAAGGATAACTAGATTTTTCTCAATTACAGTATTGATGTTGGTTTTTGGTGTAGCCAATGGGCAGGTATCATACTTAAAAGCCAGGAGGAAACTGTTAAACACTCTGAGCGTGTAGCCTCATTATTTAATGCCGGTGACTTTAGCGAAGCATTCGGTGAATTAAAGAAATATTGGCCTTTGCCGGAAAATGAAATAGAACAACTCGAATCCATGACAATTAAGCAACTGAATATGGTGAGTTCCAGGTTTGGCGAAAGAATTGGTCATGTGTTTATCAGAGAGCATAAAATAAGTGATTTTTTAATCTGCAGAACTTATGTCATCAAACATGAGAATCTCGCCCTAAGAATGCTGTTTTATTATTACAGGAACAATGAAGGCTGGGTAATGGGATGACAGTCTCACTAAGTTGTTTGAGGAGTAGAGGGAGTAGGAAATGGACCGAAATGACCGACATGAAGGGATTTCAAGAAGTTTAAGAGAATCGAGTTTTCAAAAGTAAGGATGCTTGTTGTTTTACTGACGTCAATGGATACAATTATTAATCACCAATTTCAATCCATTTATGATTACGTGGAATTTGGATCTAAAAACCATGTCCTTGGTTGATTAATACCCCTCAAAAGTCACTCGGGTCTCCTGAGTGACCCGCGCAGCTATTCCCAAGCAGAATACCCAATATTAGGTATTTACTTAAAGTGATGATTGTTGTATTTTCCTTGTCGATTACTTGACGTGAGACATTTTGTCCTTCAGGGGAAGCTGGAAGGGGGTAAAATGTTTATGATTGCAGGCAAATCAATCCAGGTATGAGGACCATAACTTTTCTGACAATAACTCTCACATTTTTCTCTTGTGCCAAAAAGGTTCACAAGGTATTTGAAGACAACAGTATAGAAGCCCTGGGAGTAACATCTGACATTATTAAAGACAGCATCTCCTTTGAATATGGGTCATCATCCTTAGGAAAATCACTGGGCCTGCAATACCTGGGATGCGGTGGGTTTCATATTAACTATGGGGACAAGGGATTTCTAATTGACCCATTCTTCTCCAATCAATCATTTTGGTCAGTTCCTTTCAAGAAAATCAGACCAAAAATTGAGGACATTGAATTTGGGTTATCGGGAATTGCGGAAAGGGCCAATATACAGGCCATGTTCATCTCTCACTCCCATTATGACCACCTACTGGATGCGCCCTATATTTCCAATACCTATTTTCAGGAGGCATCTATATATGGTTCAAGGTCAACGGTAAACCTCCTGAGCTCCGTATCAGACACTTTATTACTTAGAGACATTTCCGGGCTTGCTGTCCAGATTTATGATGACAATGTAGGTGAAGACAACTGGACAATGATCTCCCCAAATTTGAGAGTTCTGGCCATTGAATCCGGTCATGCACCACATTTTCGTTTCATTGTACCCATTAAGTTTTACCAGGGTAAGGTCTACCAGCCAATAAAGGGATTCACAGACCCCGAAATGCCTACTAAAGCTTCCAAATGGAAGGAAGGAGCAACATATAGTTTCCTCATAGATGTTATTGAAGGGGACAAGGTAATTTTCAGGACCTATTTACAATCATCAGCATCTCAACCAGTGGAAGGATTTCCGCCTCAATCTGTTTTAGATGAAAAAAGTGTAGACCTGGTGATTTTGGGAGGGGCTTCCTACCAATACATCAAGAAAAGGGAATATCCAACAGGTATAATTGACTACCTGAAACCTGAAAAATTACTGATCTGTCATTGGGAGGATTTTTTCAGGCCATATCAGGAATATCCTAAGCGCTTTGTTCGCTTCACAAATTTCAAAAAGTTGATCAAAGTGCTCTACAACCAAAACGAATCTTTGAAAGGAAGTATGGAAATAGCTTTCCTTAATCCAAAGTGTAAGATCATTGTAACCCGATAGTTATGAAAACTTCTCTATGACACTCAGTGATAACAATTGGAATAATGAAAAGGGTGGCTGGGACCTGATCCTTCTATACTATCTTACATAATACAGCAATACATAATACATCTTTATCATTTTTGCATGCTATCATTCAAACTACTACATTTGGCGATTTCTGTCAAAATCAACCACCATTGAATAACAACTAGCAGACTATGCTTAGAGAGAGAAGAATAACATTCAAGGGGAGAACCATTTTCATTGTTGGGCTGACCGCCACCGGACTTACTTTTTTAATAGTGTATCTCACAGGAATTGATTTTAACCGGTTACTCACTTCCAATCTTTATATTTCGCTTTCCATCATATCAGCAACGGTATTCATTTTCCTGGCTTTTGGAATGTATAAAGGGATCGGTGTGATCGATAATCCACCGAAATTAGTGGGTTATGAACCAGGATCCATTTTACAAGGAGGATCTTTCCCGGATTTTCCTGATATAGGGGATGGTCTTGGGGGGATAATTTTTGGCATTGTGCTATGGATTGTATTAGCGATATTAATAGTTATAGGATTACTGCTTCTGGAAGCTTTCTTCTGGTTATCACTCTTCGTTATTTTTAGTATACTGTATTGGGTGTTTATCCGGGCGGTAAGATTGATCCTTTTTAAATCCAGAAAGACAAAAGAGACCTGACGGCTTCAGTTTTTAGTGCCCTCACTTTTACTGCTATTTGCACCGGCTGGTTATTTGCAATTGCGGTTGTTCTAGACAAGTACAGATAAATACCAATTTTCACGAGCTAAATTTTACAGAAAATGAAAACGAATACCCTTGCAGGACAATCAGTTTCTTCACCCGGCCGGAGGCCTACGAAATGGTGGTTGTCACTCGGGAAACCCGAGCAACTGGTTGAGTGAAATGAAACAGTTCAATTTCATCATCGATTACCCAGGCTCAAGATTAATGCTCACATCCAACTGAACCCAAAAACGAAATACTATTTTAGGATTTAGAGTTAGGTTTCGGATTTCGGGTTTGCGTTCCCTTAATGAGGAGACAAATTCATTGTTTTCTTACTTTCCCTGTTCCTTCTAATTTGGGTAATAGAGATCTTGCCTTCACCATAAACAAAAAAAGCTGCTAATAGTAGCAATACAATAACGGAAGAAACGAATTCCATGTAATTGGCATTACCCTGCATTTGGATTAGGTTGAGGTCCACTGCTCCCAAAAGAATTGGGATGTTGATTGCAGCGCTCAATCTTGTATAGGCACCCAAACTTATGAGCATTCCGCCGACAAGGTGTATAAATATGATGTAGTGGGCTATGTGTATAGCTATGAATACCCAACCAACCGAAAGGATATTGTTTGTGAAGGCACCAAAATCTAACATAAACATGATTCCTTTTGCAATGATGTAACCTCCAAGTAACATCCTAAGCAGATCCATCCACAGTGGTGCCTTCCTGGCATCAAACCATGCATTAAGTTTCGTAATTGTGTTCATGGGTTTTGCGTTTAGTGTATTTATAAGATACTGAAAATCAGTGATAAAAGCAATGAAAGAACAGCTTGTTGGCACTTGTTAAAACATACGTATCAAGTGAATATTCCATTTTCACCATATAAGCTCCTAGCTCTGCCAATGGCCATTTGCAAACTCAACTTTCAAAATTGCATTTCAAAATAATCGGATTTAGAATTTCGAGTTCCTCATGCTTCGAATTTGATTTAGAGTTTCGGATTTAGAGTTTAGAATTTCATTCTCTCTTCTTTCACATCAGGATTAGTTAAATTATAGCTAATAATATTAACCAACCAACAATAATTCAATAGCTATGAAAAACGTGACCTTAATCATACTGATCTTTGCTCTGGTAATCTTAACCAATTGTGAAGATGAAGCGCCAGATGGAAAAATCAATATTACATTGGAGGCCAATGATGGATTCTCCAATGAGAATATGGATGAAAGTATCACAACAGTCAAATGGGGGTGTGTGATCATCTCAGGAGAACTAACTGGGTGTATCTACGCCTATAATGGTGTCCTCCAAGCTGATGGTGCTATTACTTCAGATGCCATTGAAGCCGGACCAGGTTCAGCAGGATTCTCATTTGTATCACCCGGAACCACTTTTTCCGACCTGGAAGGTGGAGAGAGGATGTATTTTTACTATGAGGCTACTTACGATAATGCTACCGGTAATCCAATTGGTGATATTCAGGATTTGAGTGATAACATGGACCTTTATGCCAATCCCGGCAAAGACGGAAATACCGGAGAAGATATTACCTGGGTAATTTCATTCGGTGCAGGTGGAGCTCCTACACAGGATATTTTGGAGTAGGAATTTTCGAATACTAGTACATTTACGGCTCTTTTCCACTCCCAAATTTGTTACATAGTAAAGCTTAAGAGCAATTTTTTAACTAAACGAATAACACCATGAAAGTTGATGACAAAGTAATTGTTGTGACTGGCGGTGGGAGCGGAATAGGTCGCCAGTTGGTATTGGAGCTACTCAAAAAAGGGGCAATAGTCGCTGCAACTGATATTAATGAAAGCAGTCTTCAGGAAACGAAAGAATTGGCTGGTGTAGGACCAGAAAGGTTATCAATTCATCAGTTGGATATATCTGACAAGGTGAAAGTAGATGCCTTACCAGAACAGATTGTAGCAACTCACGGTGTTGTGGATGGTGTCATCAACAATGCAGGTATCATTCAGCCATTCGTAGATATTAAAGACCTGGATTATGATTGGATAGAAAGAATCATGAACATTGACTTTTACGGCGCGGTGTACATGACAAAATCATTCCTGCCCTATTTACTTGATCGTCCTGAAGCTCATATTGCTAATGTTTCCAGTATGGGTGGGTTTATTCCTTTTCCTGGACAGACCATGTATGGAGCAGCAAAAGCAGCACTGAAGTTGTTTACAGAAGGACTCAACACCGAACTAAAGGACACCACTGTTGGTGTTACTGTAGTCCATCCCGGAGCTGTCAATACCAATATCAGTGGTAATTCCAGCGTTGAAATCAATATTGGAGATGACAATGAAGCAATGAATAGAGCGCTCGATGCTTCAAAAGCCGCAAGCATTATCATTGATGCAATTGAAAAGAATAAATTCAGGGTTTTGGTAGGCGGTGATGCTCGTTTCCTGGATATCTACTATCGAATAAGCCCGGAAAAAGCAGTACGTTTCATTGTAAAGAAAATGGGAGCCATAAAAAATGCTATGGAACAGGAAACCGTTGAGGTTTGATAAATGGATTTAGTTCTTTTCGTTATATGAAATATACCTAAAATCAGGTATTTCCTACACTCGATTTTTGCACTAACTTACTAAAGATTCGAATACACCATTTTTTAGGTGACTACCATTGTTGCGGCACGTACCTAATCTTCACTATGGTTTTTGGGAACTAGAGCTATCTCATTCGTTTGCTTGGTGTCAATCATTATACCACTTATCGGAAAGTGAATGTTGGTAAAATATAAAATTGCTGTCCTTCAAAAAAATGGAGAACAGCAATACTGAAATAATCTATGTTGAAATTTTGTTAGTTCCTTTGAACGTGGAAATTGAAATCTGCTGTTCCCAAGGCATTCCATAATCTTAGCCAGATTGGGAGTAACATCTCCGTTCCCCTTGCCGTGCTAATATCTCCAAGGTCAATGATTACATCTTCTGCCCAACCAATTGATTTTAATAGTTCTTTTACCTGTTTTTTTGTTCCATCATCATTTCCAGATACAAATACGTCATGTTTCCCTTTGACCTGAGCAGGATTGATCATGATGTATGAACTCATTGTATTCAAGCTCTTCACTACATTGAGTTCTGGAAACTTGCTCTGAATCTGTTCAGCTAATGAGTCAGTATTTACAGGATTCAATGATGGAGGCATACCATTAGAGAAATCAAGAGGGTTGGCGATATCCAGTAACGTTTTTCCACTTCTATCAGCTTCTGCAATTGAACTGATTGCTGGGATAGAAGCTTGCCCATTAGTCGCATTTACAATGATCTCCGCTCCGGCGGCAGCATTGGCAAATGTTTCCAGTTTTAAGTTACTCTGATCAACAAACCAATCTTTGAAAACTGGGTTGCCATAAAAGTCCTGCTGATCACTTGTCATGGTATTTTCAACATCTCTGGTACCAATCACAACTTCGTGTCCAAGAGAAGTAAGTTTTGTGGATATTTGCCTTCCAACTATGCCGGTTCCTAATACTGCAATTTTCATTTCTATTTATTTTTGTTATTTAATTTATATTTGAAATATACTATATTTAGTATAGTAATGTTACAGCCGTATCAATATTGAAAGGAGCTATCAATTTTGACGGATTTGCTGATTTTCAATGAGTTATAATCGAAAAAAAATTAAAAAAAATGCTGATAAATGATGAACACTACAAATTTGTGATTGGTGACCAGGATTATCACTGCGCTTTGGATGTTACCATGTCTTTTATTGGCGGGAAATGGAAAACTGTTGTATTATGGTATTTACGAAATGGAAAAATGAGGTTTTCAGAACTCAAGGCCAGAATTCCTGACATTACCGATAAAATGCTTTCAATTCAACTAAAGGCTTTAGAAGCAGATGGGGTAGTGGAAAGAAAAATTTATGCTGAAGTTCCTCCAAAGGTAGAATACAAGCTAACTGAAATGGGGGAGACTTTAAGACCTGTGTTGGAGGCTATCGCCAAATGGGGGAAAGATAAAGCTCACAAAGAGGGAAGAATTGTCAAAATTGAGAAGTAGCTAACCAATGATTTCTCAAAAACATAAGAATAGAATTTACGTTCAAGGTAATCAATCAGGCCAATTTATGTTCAACAACACATTTTTAACTGTCAAATCCAATTAAGAATCATGTTTCTCAGAAAAGCGAATTTATCTGAAGTACCAACTATATGGGAAATCATCCAACAGGCCATCGAACAACGAAAAAATGACGGAAGTGACCAGTGGCAGAATGGATATCCAAATGAACAAACCATTATTGATGATATTGAAAAAGGGTACGGTCATGTGCTCATTGATAATGATGAGGTCATTGCATATGCTGCGATCATGTTTGACGGTGAACCTGCTTATAAGCAGATTACAGGAAAATGGTTAACCACAGACGAGGACTATGCCGTATTGCATCGGGTGGCTACTTCCAAGAAAGTGAAAGGGAAAGGCATAGCAACTCGCCTCTTTAAAATGGTGGAAGATTTGTCCATGGACCGGTATGTCTTCAGTATCAAGGTAGATACCAATTTTGACAACCTCCCCATGCTTAGGATCATGGAAAAACTGGAATACACATTATGCGGAGAAATAGTTTTTCAAGGAAATGCTCGAAAGGCCTTTGAAAAGGTGCTTGTTAGTAATTAGCCTTTTAAATGAGGTACCTATTCAAGAGTTTCTGGGAATTGTTGAAAAACCACTATTTTACCATAAAAAAACTTGTTTCATGAAATTCACCAGGTCAATAATTTTCATATTTCTGATTTGTATCTCCATTTCATTCGAGACATTCGCGCAGGCACATCTTTTTGGAAAACGCGAATTCGTAGGAGAAAATAATGACACACTCAGGTATCGCCAATTAGATTTTGATTACAGTGAAGGGAGTAAATACCCACTTGTGATCTTTTTACATGGTGCAGGTGAAAGAGGTAATGACAATGAAGCCCAGCTGAGATGGGGTGTTACAAATTTTGCCAATGATGATATCATGAAGGTTCATCGCCCAATCGTAATTGCACCACAATGTCCTAAAGAACAGTCCTGGGGTAATTATGGAGGTTTTAGAGACGGGAAAATTACACTTAAGAAAGAGCCCACCACTCAGATGAAACTTCTCAAACAACTCATAGATCAGATGATCACGGAATATCCTGTTGATACAGATAGAATATACATAACTGGTCTCTCTATGGGTGGTTTTGGTACTTTTGATGCACTTGCTCGTTACCCTGATTTATTTGCAGCCGCAGTACCCGTTTGTGGTGGTGGAGATGTTTCTACAGCAAAAAACTTCGCTCATGTCCCCATGTGGATATTTCATGGAGCACAAGATCAGGTGGTGCAGCCAAAATTGTCAAGAGAGATGTCGGAAGCACTTATTGCTGCTGGAGCACATCCTGGATATACAGAATATCCGGATACCGGCCACTTTTCCTGGATAGCAACATACAGTGACCCAATGATGATGGATTGGTTGTTCAGCCAGCGTAAATAGCGATTTGGTAATTTGATTACATAGATACCAATTGATCATTCAATTTGGCTTTGGCTTCTCCATTCACCGAGAATATCCAGTCAAACCGATCCTGATAAAACAATATGGTATCCTCCTGTATATGATTGAAGGAAAGATCCAACGCTATCTTTGACCCAAGTTTTGACCGCTGCATCGCATCCATAATCTTTGTATCCAGGGAATCAAGAATATTCACCAATGGGATTTTAGTGTTATCAATAAGAAACTGGTCTATTGTCCCATTTGAGAGCCAGTCTATGGATGTGACTAACGGGTTATCACTATCGAGGGAATATTCCAGGTCTTCTAACTCTAGTTCCATTTGTTTATTCAGCGTTGGTTTCACAAGGGTTTTCACACTCATGTCAATTTCTCCGATTGTGCTGAATTCCAATTTCAGTCGATTAGCTTCTGAGGAGGACTTAAAATCAGACAATGATGCTGATAATCCGGAGTAGGAGATCGTCTGGTCTTTAAGTTGGTCAAATAGGATCTTGTCCACGTAGGAGTAGGGCATATGGATGGCCACCCAGGTTTCTAATTTGGGGCCTGTTTTAAATTTCTTGTTGGCTGGTAATTCCTTCAGGTTCTTAGAGATCAATCCTTTGAGTGGGCTAATAAAAAGTTTTGTTTTTACATGAATAAAGGCACGTATGGTGTCTTTACCCTCTTTAGAAATTTTTGCTGAAAAATGAGAAGGGACAGTTGTCAGCCAAATTTCAACTGGTCTTTTGGCCACCCTGTGTGGTGTGTTTAGCAGAGACCAAATGACATCCACTTCTTTTCGAATGGGTACCAGCTTTTCAATTACCTGACTTATTAGACTTTCAATTTTAGGGCCATTCTCCTCTAGTTGTTTGTTGACAATTTTATCCAATTTGATCTTGATGCCAGCAATTTTAACATTGGGTTCTTCGATCCATTGAATCTTCTGAATTTTACATAGGGCATTCAGGTCATAGTTTTCGCTTAGTGTAAGAGTATTGTGAAGATCAATTCTCAGTTTTAGTTCAACTGGTTTGACGTTTTTAAAATTTAGACCAATCACTTTTTTCTGGATATTCACAAGGGCCATAACTGGGATTGAAGTATCCAGGTTATTGGCATATGCGTTTAAGGTGAGCTGTCCGAGGGGAACAATCTTCAGTATCAGGGAGTCTCCTTTGTCATTAATGGCTAATCGTTCGTGGACCAATGTGTCTGGAAGTAATCTATTCACCATCCTCTGAAGGTCCCGGACAGGATAGTCAATAGGGATTTGAACGATGGAGGGTTTTAGGTATTTATCTATATCTGCAGAGTAGGAGGAGACCTTATGTTTTGTACTGGTCTTATTTTCCCTGTTGCGGTCACAACTGAGAACTACCAGCATCAGAACAATCAATGGATATAATTTCAAAGTGTTTCCCATATTAATTCATCCCGAATTAGCGTCATTAGAAATTTAAATGTTTTTGTGTAAAATAAACTTGAATTAGTTGGGTAATTCCAATCAGCGGCTGTCAGACCAAACAATCATTGATAACTGTATGTTCAATAATTGAATCACTCTCATTATGAATTCATTAATACTGGTAGCGGCTATACTTTGTATCCTTCTTGGGGTAGTTCATTCCGTCCTTGGTGAATACCTTATTTTCAAAAATAAAAGACTACCTGGTCGAATTGTTCCTACTAAAACACAGCAAGGGGTTCGTGAAAGTCACTTACGGATTATCTGGGCCACCTGGCATCTGGTATCAGTATTTGGATGGGGGATTGGTGCATTTCTACTAAAATTTGCACTTGATTTGAATGAATCTCACATTAATGAGACATTTCTGATTCCTGTTGTGATTACTGTTATGATAATTTCTTCAATATTGGTGGCGGTGGCGACTAAAGGGAAACATCCAGGATGGGTTGTATTACTGCTAATCGCAATTTTGCTGTTTATTTAAACCAATAAGATTATAGTTTTGAAGCAGGTGGTAATGGAAATATTTCAAACTAAAAATTTTCGATTGTGTTGAAAAACCTTCCAGGGGCTTCCCGGTAAGATTCAATCAATGAGCCTCCAATTTTCGTAGAGAGGTAGTCTTCAAAGGGCTTATTGAATTGATTAAAGTACTTTACCGTCAAAGAAAAGAATCTTTTGGAATCTTCTGGATTCATCGCTACCAGAAGGTTAGTGAGTTTTCGACTTACCTGAAAGTGCTGGTAATCGATCGGACAATTCCAGTACCCTCCCCACCAATAGAAGCCATTTTTAGCAAAAACATCAATTACCTCCTCAGCTAAACCTTTTCGGTTTTCTTTGCCAATTCGATTTTCACGTCTATTCAGGTACTTAATACCTGCGGCTGGTTGTACTTCTACAAGCCCGTCACCTGTTTCACACGGAACCAGCACATAAGGATTTATCAATGGATTCAGGTCAATGGCTGTACCATATGCATGAAGTGAGAGTCTTTTACTATTAGCTACCTGCCTATAATTATGCCCTGATGTATTATTGTCAGCCATAGATGCATTGTCATCACCATGGTATTTTGTTAGCAGGTTAATGCTTGTCATGGGAAATTTCTTTTGGTACAATTCTATGAACAATTGCAGCACATAATCACTAACAGCATCCAGAACTACAATCTCTCCTGTTTTCACTTCCCCATTAAAATCATAATGCTTTAGCTTCAGTAGTCGTAATCGTTTAATTGGGATGGGGGAACCCTCACCAAATACAGTCTTAGCAATCATTTCTGTTTCTAACTCTTCATTGATTGGCAATATCTCAAATCCTGGTTGTTGGGCTGTTAGCTTGTAAGAGATACTTGAAAAGGCTAATAAAATAACTATGATATATGCTAATTTCATATGATAACAAAGTTTTTCAGGCTTGACTCATGCCTGATTTTCAGTTTACACCTTAATTTCGACTTAATATATGGTTATAAACAAAAAAAGCTCAGATTTCTCTGAGCTTTTGAAGCGGTATGGACCGGGGCGCGTAGCTGGGATACGAACCCACGACCTATATTTTTCTAAAAACAAAAAAAGCTCAGATTTCTCTGAGCTTTTGAAGCGGTATGGGCCGGGACGCGTAGTTGGGATTCGCATTCCACTACCTAAATTTTCTATAAACAAAAAAAGCTCAGATTTCTCTGAGCTTTTGAAGCGGTATGGACCGGGGCGCGTAGCTGGGATACGAACCCACGACCTATATTTTTCTAAAAACAAAAAAAGCTCAGATTTCTCTGAGCTTTTGAAGCGGTATGGACCGGGGCGCGTAGCTGGGATACGAACCCACGACCTATATTTTTCTAAAAACAAAAAAAGCTCAGATTTCTCTGAGCTTTTGAAGCGGTATGGGCCGGGACGCGTAGTTGGGATTCGCATTCCACTACCTAAATTTTCTATAAACAAAAAAAGCTCAGATTTCTCTGAGCTTTTGAAGCGGTATGGACCGGGGCGCGTAGCTGGGATACGAACCCACGACCTATATTTTTCTAAAAACAAAAAAAGCTCAGATTTTTCTGAGCTTTTGAAGCGGTATGGACGGGATTCGAACCCGCGACCTCCTGCGTGACAGGCAGGCATTCTAACCAGCTGAACTACCACACCGTAATTGATATTTTAAGTAAATTTAGCAGTTTTTACTGCCTTTTCCTATGAGCGTTTCTCAAAGGTGATGCAAAACTATAGGGTTGGTTTTTTAAATCCAATACTTACATTAAAATTATTTTAAACTTTTTGTTAGTACTTTTAAAAGTCCCTGAAAATGTGGATAATCAATTTTGAAAGAAACACTATTGGAGAACAAATTATTCATAAATTTGCCGCACCAAATCATAAATAACATATGCTATTGGAATTCGAAAAGCCTATTGCGGAACTGGAAGATAAACTGGCCGATATGAAGAAATTGGCCAAAGAAAGTGATGTAGATGTATCTGATGCAGTGGACAAGCTGGAGAAAAAGATACTCTCTCTGAAGAAAGAAACTTTTCAAAACCTGACAAGGTGGCAAAGGGTTCAGCTCTCAAGACACCCGGAAAGACCTTATACACTGGATTATATCTATGAACTTGCCGGAGACTTTGTGGAACTTCATGGTGATCGTGCTGTAAAGGATGATAAGGCCATGGTCGGTGGTTTTGGAGATATTGATGGGCAAACAGTAATGTTTATTGGTCAGCAAAAAGGACGAAACACTAAACAACGTCAGGAAAGAAATTTCGGGATGGCTAATCCCGATGGATATAGAAAGGCTTTGCGTTTGATGAAGCTGGCAGAAAAATTCAATAAGCCAATAATCACATTGATAGACACTCCCGGAGCATATCCTGGTTTAGAAGCAGAAGAACGTGGACAGGGTGAAGCAATTGCCCGTAATCTAAAGGAGATGTTCATGCTGAAAGTGCCTGTAATCTGTATTATCATCGGTGAAGGTGCTTCCGGAGGAGCATTGGGAATTGCGATCGGTGACAGAGTGTTAATGATGGAAAATACCTGGTATTCAGTGATTTCGCCAGAATCGTGTTCCTCTATTCTTTGGAGAAGCTGGGATTATAAAGAACAGGCAGCTGAAGCATTAAAATTGACTGCCAATGATATGCTCAAGAACAAACTCATTGATGGTATCATCAAAGAACCACTTGGAGGGGCACACAATGATATGAAAGCGGCCTCTGCTGAAATGAAAAAGACCATTGTGAAAAACCTAAAGGAGCTTCTAAAAAAATCAGAACAAGAAAGGATTTCCGAGAGAATTGATAAATTCTCGGCTATGGGTGCATTTAAGTAGCCAATGAATATTGGACTTGTTTTATCAGGAGGAGGTGCCAGAGGGATAGCTCATTTAGGAGTAATAAAGGCACTTGAAGAGCACGGTGTGATAATAAACCGTGTTTCCGGAGCAAGTGCAGGAGCAATAGTGGGAGCTTTCTATTGCTCCGGATACAGTCCAGATGAAATCCTGGAGATCGTCATCAAAACAAATCTTTACAAAATCGTACGACCTGCTATGAACTGGAGAGGTTTGTTGCGCATCGACAATGCGATAGATATTTTCAAACAATATATTCCGGATGACACATTTGAAGGGTTGAAGATACCACTTCATGTTGCGGTCACGAACATTAGTAAAGGTGAGAGTGAGTATTTTGAAAAGGGTGGGTTGCTTCAGGTTGTCCTGGCTTCAAGCAGTATACCCGTAGTTTTCAATCCGGTGAAAATAGGGAATTACGATTACGTTGATGGAGGTATACTCAATAACCTACCTGTTGAACCACTCATTCCATTGTGTGATAGAATTATTGGTGTTCACACAAACCCAGCCGGCCCTGTGGATGAAGTGAGCAATATGAAGGTACTTGTAGAAAGGAGCCTTTTGCTGGCCATTAACTTCAATGCCTATGCCAGACAGGATAACTGCGATTTATTCATTGATCCAATCAGGCTCAAAGATTTCCTGGTTTTCGATTTTAAACGAGCCAAAGAAATATTTACAATTGGATATGAAGAAGCCTGTAAGGTAATTGATGGCTATCCTGACTTTGAAAAAACTTTTATTGTGTAAATTGTTAGTCTATGATCAGAAGTTTCATGAAGTTGATGTTTAAGCTTTATGGCTGGAAGGTAGTTGGTGCAAAACCCGACCTGCCTAAATATATCATCATAGTCGCTCCTCATACTTCGAACGTTGATTTTTTCGTAGGTGTAGCTGCAAGATCAATTGCACATATTCGTTCATCTTATTTGGCAAAACGTGAATTATTTAAGATTCCTGTAGTAGGATGGTTTTTGAAAGCACTGGGAGGTGTACCAGTAGACAGGTCCAATCATACGAACCTGGTAGATCAGATTGTTGAGATTTTCAAGAATCGGGAAATTTTTACAATTACAGTTACCCCTGAGGGCACCCGTTCCTATGTGGAAAAATGGAAAACAGGGTTTTGGCACATTGCTAAAAATGCCGGAGTCCCAATAGTTATGGTTGCATTTGATTATGGTAGAAAGATCGTTGAAATCAATGAGCCATTTTATGTTGGAGAAAGCAAAGAAGCCGATATTGAGAAAATGATGGCTTATTACAGAACTATCAAAGGGAAACGTCCGGAACTTGGAATAAGATAATGTTTTGGTGAATTTTTTGATAGAAATCAATAGGTTCTTATTGGTTTTAAAATTTTTTTGTTGATATTGGCGGCAATAAAATGAAGAAAGCTGCATCAATATTTTTGCTTACGGTATTTTGCCTCTACAACTTCGGGTACATTTTTTATTACCAGATAGGAAGTAGACAGGTGGACGATTACTGGTTGCAAAAAGTTGTTCCAGTCACACATTCTAATCTTCAAACTTTTAAATACGACGTTACCTTACCAGATTATGCAGTAGCACAATCAAACTATACTTCTGTTGATGAAAAAGTATTGATAAAGGGTGTGGAATACAGGGTGCTCTACAAGAAGATTACTCATGATGCCGTGTTTCTGAAAGTACTTCCGGATCACCTGACCAATGATTTAAAAAATGCTGTGGATCAATGGTTGAAGTATGTCAACGATTCCCAGAATGATCAGTCAACTTCCGGTCAGCTTACTTTTTCCGGATCAATCAAAGACTTTATTCCTCAATTAAATTTTGAATTCCAGGCACTTAGACAGTCAAATGAATCTCTTTCATTAGAAGAGTCTAAATTACTTTTAGCGCCTGATACAGAAATTTTGCTACCGCCTCCACGGTTAGTATAATACCCTTACACTTACGATCAATCAAGACTGTTCCCGACATACGTCAATGGAACAAGCATATCGCATGTTGGTCATTTTTTAAATCTCATTTTTTAAGGCCGTAGTTTAACCTATAGCACATAGAACTAATAACCATGATAAAATTTTTACTAGGTGTAGCAGTAATGCTATTAATCAATGTTGAATCGTTTGCACAAGGTTGTGTAGCCATTAGATCTGGATGTGGATCCAGTTTAGGGAATGTACAGTTGGGCCAGGGCAGCTGGCAGGTAGGTACCAATTTCAGGTATTTTAAGTCGTTTAGACATTTTAGAGGAAAGCATGAAGAAACTAACAGAGTTGAAGACGGTACTGAGGTGATCAATAACTCATTTTTTACAGATTTTCTTGTAGGTTATGGGATCACCCCCAGGCTGTCTTTGAATGCCACTTTACCATTTGTTTACCATGATAGGTCATCAATGTATGAACATGGTGGAAACCCTAGAGTAGATGATCCGGAAACTCCTGAAAATGAATTCAGGGCTGGGGATAGGCATGAAACCTCCTCACGTGGACTGGCTGATATTCGATTGGGTGTCAGTTACTGGTTGTTAGATCCCACAAAGAGTGGAGGAAACATTTCACTTGGGCTGGGAGTAAAACTTCCCTCAGGGAATTACAGGTACCAGGATGAGTTTTACAATCAGGGAGATAATAGTGATGAGGTGATTCTTTCAGGTGTAGATCAATCTATTCAACCTGGAGATGGAGGATTTGGATATACGATAGAAAGCCAGGGATTTTTTGCAGTGAGTGATTTACTCACTGTCTCTGGTAATTTCTATTACCTCATTAATCCTCGTGAATTGTATGAATTGGAAAACAGAGGTAGAATCAGGGAATATTCAGTTCCTGACCAATATGCTGCTCGACTTGGAATGAGCTACATGACAAAAATAAATGGATTAAATCTATATGCAGGAGGAAGGGTAGAAGGTATTCCGGCAAGTGACTTAATAGGAGGTGATGAAGGATTCAGAAGACCAGGATACGTTTGGTCTCTTGAGCCTGGGGTAAGTTATTCAATCAGAAACACTTCATTCAACCTGACAGTGCCTATTGCTGTAGAAAGAAATCGAACTAAAAACTTCTCAGATAAAGAAAGGGGAAGGCATGGAGATGCAGCTTTTGCTGATTATCTGGTTAGTGCAAGTGTGAATTGGGTTATTGGTAAGAAGAAAGCAGTTCATATCAATACTAATCCAGTAAACATTACTGAATAAGCATATTACATTATTACATATTATACATTTTGAAACAAAAAAGGAGGTAACTGATAGTTGCCTCCTTTATAGATTTGTTCTTGACTGGTTTAAAAATGTTTTAAACCTTTTTAGTTCTTCTTCTGGTAGTTTTCTTTTTAGGTTCTTCCAGTACTTCGTCTTCCACATCAGCTAAAACTCTACCACAGTGTTCACACACTATGAGTTTCTTTTTCTCTCTGATTTCAGCTTGTTTTTGTGGAGGTACAACATTGAAACATCCACCGCATGCTCCTCTTTTTACAGGAACTACAGCAAGTCCGTTTCTCATGTTCTTCCTTAGTTTATTGTAAGAGTTTAGTAAACGCTCTTCAATAGATTTGGAAGCTTTTTCTCTTTCCTTTAGCAGCTTTTCTTCATCACCTTCACTTTCAGCTGTGATAGTATCCAGTTCCTTTTTCTTAGTGTCAAGATCCTTGGATCTTTCAGATAGAATTTCTTCAGTTTTCTCAATTTCAACTTTCTTGTCCTCAATTTTGGCATAAGCCTCTTTGATCCTTTTCTCAAGGATTTGGATTTCTAATTGTTGAAGTTCGATTTCTTTGCTGATGGCATCAAATTCTCTGTTATTTCTAACATTCATTTGCTGATCTTCATACTTCTTGATCAACTTTTCTGCGTCTTTGATGCTTCCTTTATTAGTGGTGATGCTTTGTTCTAAATCCGCTAATTCCTGGTTTTGTTTATCGGCTCTGGTTTGATACCCGGCTATCTCGTCTTCCAGATCCATTACCTCCTCAGGTAAAGCCCCTCTTACTTTGATTATTTCTGCGATTTCATTATCGATGTTCTGTAATTTTGTAAGAGCTTCGAGCTTTTTTGCAACGCTGTTATCCATGAAATTTATAGGTAATTTATTGGGTTCGTATTCACTTTTGACAAACGAAGTGCAATATTAGCAATTTTTTCGTTTAAATAGTCATAAATCAATTCTTTTGTAAACTTTTCACTTTCATAATGTCCTATATCGGCAATTATGATCTGATCTTCAGCATCAAAGAATTCATGGTATTTGAAATCACCAGTAATAAAGATGTCAGCTCCCTGTCTTTTTGCATTTGATAGCAGAAAACTTCCTGCACCTCCACACAATGCTACTTTCCTGATTTCTTCTTTGTGAATTCGGGTGTAGCGCATGGTCTGCAATTCCATTGTCTCCTTTAAATGGTTCAAAAATTCCTCACTTTTCATTGGTTTTTCAAGGTATCCAACCATTCCACTGCCAACTTCCTGATTTTCATTGGATAATTCTGTCAGGTAATAGGCAACTTCTTCATAGGGATGAGCTTTTTTTAATGCGCCAATTACATTTCGGCTGATGACAGTTGGAAATATAACCTCGACCCTTGTTTCTTTTACTTCCTCTAGTTTTGAAGCTTCACCTATTGTTGGATTAGCCTCCTCGTTTGGTCGAAAAGTACCGGTACCTTCTAGTTGAAAACTACAGTGATCATAATTGCCAATTTCTCCGGCTCCTGCCTTGTAAAGTGCTTCTAATATTTCGTTTTTGTTTTCATTTGGAATGAATGTTACAAGTTTGGTAAGTACCTCTTTCTTAGGAGACAGGATTTGGCATTTTTGTAAACCAAGCTTCTGAGAAATCTTATGATTAACACCGGTATTTACATTATCCAGGTTTGTATGAATAGCATAAACGGCAATGTCCTGTTTGATAGCTTGTATTACTACACGTTCTACGTAGTTTGAACCATTCAAACGCTTCAATCCGCGAAAAACAATAGGGTGGTGGGCAATTATAAGCTGACATCCCTCATCAACTGCTTCCTGAACCACTTCCTCAGTAACATCAAGTGTTATTAAAACCTTTCCTACATCCTTGTTTTTATCTCCTACAATTAATCCTGAGTTGTCATAACTTTCCTGATAGCCAGGAGGAGCCCACTGTTCCAGAACAGATACTATTTCTTTTACTTTCATAAGTTGCTTATCGGGAGATAAATTAACTAAACTTGAGGATCGAATAAAAGCAAAGTACAAGATGAGTTGGGCAAGATGGCTACTTTTTCCTTTTACGGTGCTGTATAAGCTCGTTACAGATTTTAGGAATCACCTATACAATATTGACCATAAAAAATCTTTTGAGTTTGAAGCCAATGTTATTTCAGTTGGGAATCTGTCAGTTGGAGGAACTGGCAAAACACCAATGGTAGAGTACCTGATCAATATGCTAAAGGACGAATTACAATTGGCCACATTGAGCAGAGGTTATGGGAGAAAAACCAGGGGATACCTGAAAACGGATTCAAACCTGAAACCCAGGGATATAGGGGATGAACCATACCAATATTTTTTGAAATTTGGGGATAAGGTAACTGTACACGTGGGGGAGGAGAGGGCATGGGCCATTCCCAATATTCTAATGGATAGTCCTGAAACGGATATAATTCTAATGGATGACGGTTATCAGCATCGGCCTGTAAAACCTTCACTGAGTATTTTATTGACGACTTTTCAGAATCCTTTCTATGCTGATCAAGTGATGCCGGTGGGAAGATTAAGAGAGGCTCGGAAAGGCGCAAGGAGAAGTGATATCTTGATTGTAACTAAATGTCCTCCGGATCTTTCTGATGAGGATCAGGTTAACATGACCAAATGTATCAAAGCTTATACGGATTCACCTGTATTTTTCACTTCAATTCAATATGGGAAAGTTTTCTGTTTTCATGCAGGAACAGCTGAAGTCACAGGGAAGGTCTTATTGGTTTCCGGGCTGGCTAATGGTGGGAATTTTGAAAGGTATGCTACTGAAAATTGGGACGTTGTTCATCATTTTAGATTCCGTGATCATCACAAATACACAAACAAAGATATAGATCGTATTAAAGCCAAATGTGAATTACTTGGTGCCACATCTGTCATAACTACTGAAAAAGATTGGGTAAAACTTCGTGAATATCAAGAGGATTTGGGAGATTTGCGATGGTCTTACTTGCCAATTGAATTTTCATTCTTACAAAATAATCTGGCGTTTGAGGAGTTGGTTAAAAAAAGTATTAAGTCTTACCCAAAATATGGGGAACCTGCGGATGAGGGCAATTAAAGTCGTATTTCTTTCAATTTCTATTCTGATATCAGCTGGGAGTGCAGCTCAAATTGTAGATGATAGTACCAAATTGGTCTACGGTCCCTCTACTATTTCATTTGAGACTGAATACGACATTAAGTTCAATACAGGTAAAACGCACTCAATTGATACGGGCCTGTATGACATGGAAAATTTCAGCATTTTCGATAAGTCTCATAGAAAATACCAGGACCTTGGAGCAAATGGAACAGCATTGTGGCCAATTTGGTATCAGGGACCGTCACAGATAGGTTTAAGGTCTGGTTTCCATAGTTATGACCCTTTTTTTAAGACATCAGAAGATTTTAATTATTACAATACAAAGAGCCCATTTATGGATCTGGGTGTGTCATTTGGAGGAGTCGGACGCTCACAGGTTGATTTTACTTTTGCCCGCAATGTGAATGAAAACTGGAATGTGGGTTTCAATGTCAATCGCCTGGAGTCTGACAAGCAAATTGGTCCTGCACAAAGTCAGGGAGATAAAAACGCAATCTCAACAGCCTTCGATATCTACAATTACTTCAAAACCAAAGATGACAAATACCTGGTATTAGGTTATTTTCAGAGATTTAGTCATCAGGTGGAAGAGACTGGTGGAGTATATACTGAGGTAGAAGAACCAACTGATGCAGATCTATTTCAGTATGAAGATTCACCTATCAAACTAAGCGGTGCTCAAAACAGTGATAAAAGGATCAACGCACACTTATTCCAACAGTATAGGGTAGCCTCATTGTTACAGATCTACCATCAGTTTGATTTCCTAAACCAAAGATTGGGATATATTGATGAGAATGATGGATCACCGAATGGTGGTTACAATGCCTGGGAGGACTATTACGAGAATATATTTCTCAATAATACAACAACAACGGACGCCAATAAATTTAGGACCATCAGAAATGAATTAGGGATCAAGGGAGATATTTCAAAAGGTTTTTATAGTGCTTTTATTCGTTTGAGGAATGCTGAAAATATCACCAGGTACATAGATGAAAGCATAAAGGCCAATGAAGTTTACGTGGGAGGAACGCTGAGGTACGATATCAACGAGAATAATTCATTTGGTGGTCAAGCAGAATTTCTTCAAACGGGAGACTTTAAATTTGATGGAAACATTGATAATAAATTTTTTGAAGCTGGGTACAGGATAAAACAATACCAACCCAGTGTGTTGGAAGAGCAATACCTTAGCAATCACCACTACTGGAATAATAACTTCAGATCAACACTTACCAATACCATAGAAGGGAAAGTGAAGGTAGATACAAGGCTATTCGAGATCAGGCCAAAAGCATCAATAACCACGATTGACAATTATGTGTTTTACAATGAAGAGGTGCTCCCAATGCAATCACAGAATAGCATTGTCACCACTACTTTGGGGGCAGATGTTAACCTTTTTGTGTCTACGAGTAAGCAATACGAGGATGGTATTAGATTTGAAAACGAATTGATTTATTCACGCGTAGATAATGATTCAGACAATGCCATCAGATTGCCTCAGCTTTACTATTATGGCAAGCTATACTGGTCTGGTTTTATCTTTAAAAGGAGTATGCAAATTAATTTTGGCGTTAACCTTTATTTCAGAGATGCTTATTACGGTCTGGATTATGATCCCGTCATCCAGCAGTACTTCCTGCAAAATGAGCGAGAATTCAAATCCTACTTTGTAGCTGATGCTTTTCTAGATTTTAAAGTTGATAGCATGAGGGTATTCTTCCGGTTGAACCAGATCAACCAGGAAAATAATAATGGTTACTTTGTTACACCTTATTATCCAGGTCAGAAACAAGTAATTGACCTGGGTATCAGGTGGCAATTCTTTGATTGAAATGGAAAAGACTACTCTTGGTTTAGAATTACCTACAGATCCCCGATGGGTAAACATTGCTGAAATGCAAATTGATGAGATTTTGATTGATCATGCCTACTGTGAGCAAAAAGCCGCTTCCAGTTGCATTTCTCTCATTGTACAATTTCCGGACAAACAAAAATTAATTGATGTACTTACACCGGTTGTGGCCGAAGAATGGAGTCATTTTGAGCGGGTGATAGAGCAATTGAAAAAGAGAGGTTATACACTGGGGACACAACGGAAGGACGAATATGTTGCCGCTCTTGCACAGGAATTAAGGAAGGGGGGAAGCAGGGATCAGCAGTTGGTTGAGAAACTCCTGATGAATGCCATGATAGAGGCCAGAAGTTGCGAGCGATTCAAACTTCTTTGGAAAAACCTGGAAGATGAGGAGTTACAGAAGTTTTACTATGAGCTGATGATTTCTGAAGCAGGTCACTATGCCAATTTTCTGGAATTGGCGAAAGAATACATGGATGAGGCATATGTGATGAAGCGATGGAATGAACTGCTGGAAGCTGAAGCTGAAATAATGAAAGGCATAAAACCAAGAGGGGATAGAATGCATTAGCAATCTATCCCCTCTATATTGTATTAGTTTAAAGTGAGCAATTAACCCATTACCTGATCACAACTTTTCTGTAGTCGTATCCCAGTGGCGTAGTAATTCTTACTGTATATACGCCTGGATTAATATCGTTTACATTCAATGAATACTTACCTGTGAATTGCTTCACAGTATTCTGAATATGAGCTTTTCCTGAAATATCAAATAACTCGATCCTTGCCTGACCATTGATGGATTCTGCATTGATCTGTAAAGTACCAGATTCAACTGGATTAGGGAACACTTCAAGGTTATAGCTTATGCGCTTTGTGCTGGCAGGTTCTTCCTGAATAAGTAGGTCTTCAATGGCCCAACCCCATCCGTTGTTGGATTCGTTTGCACTCAATCTGAATCTGATCAGGATTAAATCTCCGGCAGAGAATACATCAGTCAGATCAAAAGATTGTTCAACAAACATGTCACCGGAACCGTCATTACCTCCTGAGAAAGCCGTAGACCAAGCGGTATTAGCACTTGCATCGTATTTGGCAATTGTTTCCCAGGTAACCCCATCGGTAGTACCTTCAACAGCCACAAAATCATTATCTGGTTCTACAATGGCAATATCTCTATAGGTCATTATTGGGTAGTCACCATTTACAGTAATTGGAGTTCTTATATAGCTGTAAACATCCACACCATCCTCATAGTTGTGATCAGTCTGTAGTGCAGTACTACCGTTGAAAGTACCAAATGCCATCCCATTATTAAACATTAAAGGACCGTCATCAAATGTGGTGCTGTATGCACTAGCTGCAGGTGCCAGGCCAAGCACTGTAAACTCTGTTGAACCTGACTGGAATGGTGCTCCATCAATTGTAGAAACCGTTGAGAATGAAACAACTCCATTAGGGCTATTGGTTATTGTAACCTCTGTTGTGGAACCACCACTTACATCTGTTACACTTGTTAATAATGAGCCATCACCATAGATGTCAACCTGATCATAATCAACTGGGAAAGATAACTCTAAAGTAACTTCGTCTGACGGGGTTTGAACCAATGAAAGAAACTCTGGCGCCTGGAAGCTTGCTTGTGATACTTCCATTTCTGCCGACCAGATGCCGCGTCCATGAGTTGCCAGAACAATTCTATCATCTTGCCCTTTGAAATCCCAGGCTGAAATAGGTCCAAATTCTTCAAGGAATGTCCAGCTATCGCCTCCGTCAAGTGATTCCATGATACCAATTTCAGTACCTACCCAGATAATGTCCGGATTGTCAGGTCTAACATATAAGCCATATGCAGCAACATCCGGGAATCCATTTGAACTTACGTTATTTGAACCATAACCAGTAATGTCTACCCAAGTTTCCCCTAAATCTTCAGTCTTAAGTACTTTTGGTCTACCTGAGAATGAGAATAATGCGTAAGCAGTGTTTGGCTCTGATGGATGGGATTCTAATTTTGTAATTCCACCCATAACTGCATCATTGTAGATGCTTACTGGAGTAAAAGTTTCTCCCTGATCAGTGGAAACATTTATGCTTAATCCATCACCCATTCCTGTACCGGCCCAAACTACGTTTGCATTTGCTCTGGATACTTCAACATCCATGAATGTTCTTACAGCCCAGTTTTCAGCAATTTCTGTAGTGGTCCAGCCTCCTCCAAAGTTAGTTGACTTATGAACCCCCTGAACCGAAACGGCATATATCACATCTGGTAATGCTTTTGAATAAGCGAGTCTTGTTAAGAAAGGAGCTGTACCTTGACCAGTGCCTACCCCATTGGTTGCGCCAGACCATGATGCTCCTCCATTTGTTGATCTCTGAAGACCATTAAACTGGGAACCTCCAATCATCATATCCGGGTCTAATGGATGCCAAATGGTTTCATAACCATCTCCACCAATTGCAAAGATGTACTCGGATGTAGCGCTGGCATCTTCATTTGCTGCCGAGAACCAGGTTCCATTATCTTGTGCACCACCGAAATACCTATCTTCTCCGGGAGCTTTATCTGCACCATAGAATTGTGTTGTATTATATCCCATACCTGCAAATTTCCATGTACCATCAGTAACTGAAGGGTCATCAGAAATCTCAGATTCGTAAATACCACCATCATTAGCCAGAATTATCCTAAATGTTGCAGACGACTCATTCTCTTTTATCACCGCCTGGAAATGTTGATCGGGGTGAACATCACTGTTGTTACCATCAAAATTGCTATATACATCAGCAACTGGAACACTTTCTGATACAAAAGCAGAAACTTCATCATAACCTACATATACTGTGGATTCCGGAAGGCTCTCAGGAGTCCATGTTCCTTCAGTTGTTAACAATGGCCAGAAAAAGTATTTATTTTCCAATACATGTCCACCGTCAACAGTAACTGTTGAGCTTGCAGTTTCTGAATAGTCAATGTCGTGAATATAGATATACTCCCTTGCTTTCAATAAATCAGGATCATTTTCGTCATCTCTCACGTTCAGGTCAAAAGCACCATCTCTTTCCTGATCCCTGAAAGAAACCATAAGTTGTCTTACATCATTTCCGTCAAGGTCAACTTCCCAAACTTCAAATGGAACTTCAATGTAATCCTGATAGGAGTAATCTTCATCACCAATTCCAGCACCACCATCACCATTAGTTCCACCATCAGCTGGAACCTGAAAACGGTGAGCAAATTGACTCTTACCTGCTCCAAATCTTAATTCTACTGCTGCATCATTGGCCTCACTTCCTACTTCCAATGTTCCACCTGCAAAATCCTGTCCAAAATTCACGAAAGATATGAATCCATCGGAGCTTTCAAGCCTAAAGAAACCACTAGCTTCAAAGTCAGTTCCTAATTCGGTTTTGAATAAGTATACACCACCCATATAGACAATGTCTTCTTCATAAGGGTGGGCTATACATGTATTGTCATACCAACCCTGACCTCCAAGAAAATCTGCTGGAGCGCCACTGAATTCTACATTTACAAGGTCCCATGAAGCACCAGCATCACTACTGACATATAAATCAGAACCGCTTCCCGTTCTGTCACCTTCCGTTGAGCCCCAAATCCTGCTTGTGTTCACCGGGCTAATTGCAATTTCAGTTCTTCCTCTCGTTCCACCAGGTGACATACCTGAATTGGAATCCGACCATGTTTCTCCGGCATCTGTTGATTTCAATACCCCAAATCCATTTTCAGATGCGTATTGAATGTTAAAATCGTTCGGGTCAGCGATGATTTGCTGTAATGCACCAAATCTTACATCATAAGTTTTGTTCCACGTAGCACCTCCATCTGTAGATGTAGCGATTGCTAGGGTTCCAGCTACAACCACATGATCAGGGTCAGACGGATTTACGATTATCCTTGCAACAGTTTTTAGGTCAGGATCGTCTGCTGAACCAGCAATTTGTTCCCATGTATCACCTCCATCAGTTGATTTTAAGATTCCCTGACCGCTTAAGGCATCTACGTTTGGACTGGCTTCACCTGTTCCAGCATAGATGATATCAGGATCAGATTCACATTGAGCAAATGAGCTGATAGCTAATACAGGTATGTTTGGAGAAATATTTGTCCATGTTTCACCTGCGTCCGTAGTTTTCCATATACCACCACCTGCAGAACCTGCCAACCAAGTATTGTGCGTAGCGTCTTCAGGAAGGACCAATAGAGCACGTGTTCTTCCAGGGACATTTGCGGGTCCCCGTTCCGTAAAACTGATTACACCAGGGGTTAAAGCCTTTTTACCAGCAGCAGCTCTTGCCTGTAACTTGTTAAGTTCTTTGACTTTGTGATTTCTTGGATATTGTGGTGCATCAGCATCCAGTGGTGTTCTGATGGCCTGGTGATATTTGTAAAATTGGTCTGGCATGTCAAATTTGACTTTGCCTGTAACCTTATCTAGTCTCTCTGCCTTTTTATAAGACAGAAATTTTTCTACAGCAGGGCTTTTTTTGCTACCTACATTCCACTGAAAGAATGCAACTGTAGCAATCACAGCCAGGCTGAATGTGCTTAATAGTAAAACTTTCTTCTTCATACTAAAATTCTCGAGTTACTGATATAATCGTTTTGCCACTTGGTTCATCATCTGAGGTAACCATTCCTGGTACTTCATATAATTCCAACTGGTTATTGTTTATCCATTTTATTGAACCTTTTGGTATAGTCCCTTTTTTGAATACTGCTTTTTTATTGTGATCGTAGATGATGTATTTCACACGTGGATAATTAGTACCACTTTCACTTTCTACAAAATAAAGCGTGAATGTATTTGATTCGTTTGGTATTGCTGTAAAACCCTCTCCTAAATATTGGGTCACTTCTTCTGCTGTAGGTATTTGTGATGTCTTTTGGGCCTTACAAGCACCTAAGATCAAAAGTAGGAAAAACAGTTTTCTCATAGAATTGGGTCTAGTTAGCAAATACAATAATAATAACGATACAGTTATCTTCAAGGCATCCCTAAAGATAATATTATGTTTATGTCTTTTGTTTTTTCTTTTTTGCTGCCGGGAACAGAATATTATTCAAAATCAATCGGTAACCTGGAGAATTTGGATGTAAATTCAGATCAGTTGGCTCCTCATTGACAAGGTGTTGGTAGTCTTCCGGATCATGTCCCCCATAAAATGTCCAGAATCCTTTTCCAAATATACCATGAATATACCTGGCTTCACCAATAGACTTGGTTTCACCCATGATAACAACATCAGGTTTCACTAATTTTTTCTTGAAAGCTGTCGTTTGTCCCATGAATCCAGATAGAATTCTTTCATGATTTTGTGTAAGCATTGTGGGGATTGGATCCCATTTCGCTGAAAACTCGAATAACTGAAAGAAATCATTGTTTTCATTCAATCCACCACGGTTATTGGGTTGGTTGTCGATATTAGAGAATTCATAAACCAAGGGATTTCTTTCTAAAATAAAGTCCTGGAATGCCAGCGTTTTGGAGTAATCAAGTTTATACTGGGCCTTTGGGTCTGCAGGGTCGCCATCAAACATCTGCTCGCAAATGTCAATGCCTTCTGCTGAAAGAGCAATGTCAAATGTATCTGTGGCGGAACACATGGCAAACAGAAAACCACCACTTGATACATACGTCTGTATCTTTTTCACAATCGCGAGTTTCAATTGAGAAACTTTTGCAAATCCATGTTTTCGAGCTGATTCTTCGTATTCAGTCTGTTGTTGCTGGTACCAGGGAAAGTGCCTGAAATTATTATAGAAACGACCATATTGTCCTGTAAAATCTTCATGGTGTAGGTGGAGCCAGTCATATTTTGGCAATTCGTTATACATCACTTCATCATCAAAAACTACATCATATGGTATTTCTGCATAAGTGAGAACGAGGGTCACTGCATCATCCCACGGTTGTTTGCTTTTTGGAGAGTAGACAGCAATTTTTGGGTATTTCTCTAGTTTCATGGCGTCCATGTTGGAATTTGGACTTGAAATCTCTGCCAGGATCTGATTTGCCTCAGCATCGGAAATTACAATGTAGCTTACACCACGTATAATTAGCTCATTTTCAAATTTTTGAGTATGTTGACACATGAAACTACCCCCTCTGAAATTCAGCAGCCAATCAATCTCAACCTCTTCGGTGAGGATCCAATAGGCAATGCCATACGCTTTGAGGTGATTGGATTGTGATTCATCCATGGGGATAAGAATCCTTGTAGCATGTGCACTGAATGAAACTATCAATAAAATAATTATTGAGAATACCTGTTTTTTCATCGCCTCCATCGTCAAGCTCCGGTTTAAAATCAATTAATTCATTAAAATTAAGGGTTGATTATATCATAATTAAATTATTACCGTATAAGTTTCCGAATAATAGAGGAAAATGAATATAGCTGAAAATATAAGAGAGGGAATAAAGTCGATTAAAGCCAATAAACTGCGTACAATTCTGACTGCAGCCATCATAGCCATTGGAATTTCTGCCTTGGTAGGTATGCTTACCACTATAGATGGTATTCAGGCTTCTATCAATAATAGTTTCTCAAACCTGGGAGCCAATGCATTTGATATTCGTAATGTGCGAAACAGGGGGCAGAGGCAAGGAAAGAAGCAAAAAGTTTACCCTCCACTAAAGTATGATGAAGTTATCATGTTTAGAGATAAGTATACTGGTGCTGGAACTCCCAGTTTGTCAACTTTTGTATCATTTACAACGGAAGCCAAAAGGCAATCAAAAATTTCTAATCCAAATTTAGCTGTAAAAGGGGGTGATGAGAATTTTCTAGCCGTAGAAGGGGCCGATTTGATGCAAGGAAGAAACTTCAGTTTCGAAGAAGCGAGAAGTGGCAATAATGTAGTGATTATTGGTAATGAAGTGTTCAATTCTCTTTTTGAGAAAGGAGAGGACCCAATTAATCAGACTATTTCATTCATGGGATCCCGGTTTAGAGTTATTGGCCTTATCGATAATCAAGGTAGTGTAAGTGGGAATAGTGGAACTGATCGACTTCTATTGGTCCCTTTTGAGACTGCCAGAAGAATTTCTGGTCAGCGGTCTCTACGCTATGATATAAGTGTAGGAATTCCGGATCCGGTTCAAATGGAGAGAGCAATGGGTATCGCCACTGGTCTGATGAGAAGAATTCGACAGGATAAAGTAGGGCAACCAAATTCATTTGAAATCAGACAAAGCAAATCGTTAGCAGAGACACTGGGAGAAATTACAGGTTATTTGCAAATTGGAGGAATCACTATTGGTATGATTACACTAGTTGGTGCATCTATCGGCTTGATGAATATAATGCTGGTTTCAGTGACAGAAAGAACCAGGGAAATTGGCGTTAGAAAAGCATTAGGGGCTACTCCTATGAAAATCAGGCAGCAATTTCTGGTGGAAGCATTGGTGATTTGTCAATTGGGGGGTATAGGTGGCATAATACTTGGCATCATATTTGGGAATCTTGTTGCAAATCTTATTGATGCGGGAACTTTTGTTATTCCGTGGGCCTGGATTTTATTTGGTGTGATTGTTGGAATGGCAGTCGGCTTGTTGAGCGGCTACATTCCAGCCTACAAGGCTTCAAAATTAGACCCAATAGAATCTTTGAGGTTCGAATAATTGTACTTTTCGTAGAAAATAAGATTAGATTGTCTAATTTTCGGGAAAAGCTATCTAAATGAACCCAAAACGTTTATTTATACTTCTTTTGTTAAGTGCCTCAATCATTGAACCTTTAATTGCACAGGAGGGAATTGAGTTAAAAGTAGCACAGCCCAAAGAAATTTTTCTTACCGGTGTTTACAAAGGGAAACCTCTTTTTATACAAAATCCTTTTCACCCAGGGAAGGACAGATTTTGTATTAATGAAATATACGTCAATAAGAAACTTCAGAATATTGACCTGAACCTTTCTGCAATTCAGTTAAAATTTGATGGGTTTGATCTATATTCTCCTGTAAACATAAAGATTATACATAAGCCAGTCTGTAAACCAATTATCATCAATCCGGATGCAATTTTGTTCCATAGCAGTTTTAAGTATGTGGATATTGCTTTAAATGATACTATTCTGGTATGGCATACAAAAGGAGACAGATACGGAGCAATTTTTGAGGTTCAGAAGCTATATGCTAACGGTTGGGAGGTGATGGAAACCATTGAATCTGAAGGTGTTTTTGAAGGAGCAGAATACCAGTATTACCCTGATTTTGATGAAGGACCAAACAAGTATAGACTCAAGTATATTGTGAATGATGACCGTTACCTGTATTCGAAGGAGGTTGAGATAGAGTATTACCCAGAACCTCTTCAATTAGTGGCTACCACTGTGAACAAGAGCCTTGTTCTCACGAGAAAAGTAGATTATGAAATCATGGATGGTGATGGTAATTTAATGCTAACAGGAACAGGTAAAAGCATTGACATACGTTCCTTAAAGGAGGGAGAGTATTTCATTTATATAGGAGATATCTCATTTAAATTTAGAAAGGTTCTGTAATCAGTTTCTTACCACACCTTTTACAAAAAGTTGCATCCCGGTCATTTTCCGATTTACATTCAGTACATCTCTTTCTATCAGAAGCCTCTTTTTCGAGCATTGTGATTTCTGAAGTAACAATACCTGTTGGGACGGCTATAATGGCATAGCCGGTAAGCATTAGAACCGCCGCAAAGAACTGCCCCACTACTGTTTGAGGTGCTATATCTCCATAGCCCACTGTGGTGATGGTTACTACAGCCCAGTAAATACTTCTGGGAATTGAGGTAAACCCATTTTTGGCTCCTTCTATTACATACATCATAGTGCCAGAAATTACCACAAGACTTAAGACAACCCCCAAAAAAACAATTATTTTACGCCTGCTACTCCAAAGTGCTTGTCCGAGGATCTTACTTTCCCCCATGTATCTGGTTAATTTGAGAACCCTGAAAACCCTGAGCAATCTGATACCTCTTATGACGATTAGGTATTGACTACCAGGAATGAATATAGTGAGGTAAGTAGGAATAATGGAAAGTAAATCAATAACCCCAAAGAAGCCAAATATGTACTTTGATGGTTTAGGAGATGTTAAAATCCTGGCAAGGTATTCCAGTGTAAAGAGTACTGTGAATGTCCATTCTAGAAATTTAAGTTCTGTATTGTAATGGGTAGATATTTCCCTTACACTTTCCAGCATGACAATGATGATACTTATCAAAATTGCATACAACAGAATTATATCAAATAATCTTCCAGCCTTCGTATCGGTACCGAAAATGATAATGTGTAACTTGTTTCTCAAGCCACTCATAAAACCAAATTCGTACTCAGTTTGCTCCTCCATATTAATCGGTATTCGTTCCTAAGAATAAATAATCTTTTAAAACATTCCAATTTGAAGGAAGGTGGATTAAATCAAACTAATACCGAAGAAGTTGTTTAATAAAACCATGATAAACAGAATAGCCAATAGAATAGGGCTAAAGATAGTTATCGTAAAATTCAGGAATTTCTTCACAAATGAAGAGTGATAGTTCTCATAACCCTGGGCAATTTCAGCATGAACATTGACTTTTTTCCAGATGTAGCCTGCAAAGAAAACAATAAGACATCCTCCTAATAAAAGTAACACATCAGCCGTAGCGGCTATGAATGAAAGGAAATCACTGTCAATAACTTCTGGTAAACCAATTATCCTTGAGAAATTACTTAGGAATTCACTGTATCCTCCAGAGAGCAATGATGGAATTCCCATGACAAAAATGACGACAGCAACAATCCATACAGCCTTATTTCTGTTTACCTTATGTTCATCTACCACGTAGGCAACAGGTACTTCTAGTAAGGAAACTGTTGAAGTTAACGCAGCAAAAGACAGAAGAAGGAAAAAGAAGCTTCCAATGACTACTCCCCAAACACTTCCAAGTGTTTCAAACACACCCGGTAAAGTCACGAAAATCAAACCAGGTCCTCCAAATCCCGGTTGGCTTACCTGAGACATATCTCCACCTAAATTGAAAGCTACAAATGGGAATATCATTAATCCGGCAATAAAGGCAATACCCACATCCATCAAAGTGATGTAAGCGGCAGAGCTGATAATATTGTCATTCTTACTTACATAGCTGCCATATGTAATTAACGCGCCCATTCCAAGTGATAGAGAAAAGAATGCTTGTCTCAAAGCACCACCTATAACTGTGATGTTGATTTCACTGAAATCCGGAACAAGATAAAAGCTGATCCCTTTCATAGCATTAGGAAGGGTAGCAGCATAAATAACAAGACCCAGGATCATCACAATCAATGTAGGCATGAGAATCTTTGCGGCTCTTTCTATTCCTCCGGAAATACCTTTTGAAACAATAAATGCAGTAGTGAGCATAAATACTATCGCATATGAACCAACCCGAACTATGTCCTTGATATACCCGCCAAAATTTTGGCCGATTTCAAAATTTCCAAAAAGCATTTCAATGAAATATCCGAAAGCCCATCCGGCAACTACATTGTAAAATGAAAGAATCAGGACACCACAGATCAGTCCTAACTTTCCTACAAAGTTCCATTTTTTGAACCCTAGCGCATCAAAAGCTCCAACAGGGTTTCTCATCGTATGTCTTCCTATGGCTATTTCAGAAACCATCACAGGAAAACACAAAAGGAAACAAAATAGCAAATAGAGAACGACAAAAGCTGCTCCACCACCATTCCCTACTTCAAAAGGGAACTTCCAAATATTCCCTAATCCTACTGCAGAACCAGCTGCTGCCAAAATGAAACCAGCTTTGCTGGAAAAATTACCTCTAGATGCCATAAAATCTATTTTTCGGGCTCAAATATAGAAGAATTTATGCAATAACAAAGGTGTCTTATGTAGATGGTCAAGAGACTAGTTTAAGTCTTCCTCTACATCATATTTTATTTCTTGCGGATAATTAAACATGTAGTTCTGTTTGATGAGAGTGGAAACTTTGTGAGGTACATATTTTTCCCATCCCTCTTCATTTTTTTTGATCATCTCAAGTATGTCATCTGAAATGATATGAAGGTTTTCTTCCTTATATTCCTCAATGTTTACAATTTTCTTATTGGTTGTAAAATAATCATATAGAGATTTCAAGTACTCTGGTGGCTCGTAATTGTCCACTGTGAGCAGGTCAGAAGCACCTCTTTCTATTGATGGATAGACCAGCAACTGTGTGTTTGTACCAAATAACCTGGAAAAAGCTTCCAGTATTCCTCCATCCAAATCCTCATAATAAGATTCATCAAATATCCTGACCAGGTTGTAATAACCGATGATCAAACCAATTCTGTGTTGTTTTGTAAATTTTGATAAATAGGAGGAGAGCTTGTAATGCTCAGTGTAGTTTGAGATCAATACATTCTGACCTAAAGAACACAATAAATCTACCCTGTCCAGAAAATCATTTTCATCTATTTCATCGCCGGAAGTAGTCAGGTCATTTAAAGTTAGCTCAGTTAATACCAGCAAATTTGATTTATCAAAATTGGGATCTTTGCTGGTTTGTTTTAAGCCGGATATCATCATGTCAACATTGACATTTGTTACAGGTCTGAACCGACCTCTCAACACAACAACATCTTTTTTATACAGAGCCTCTGAAGGTTGAAGCACATTTCCTTTTGGATTAAATAGTGTGGCATGCGCCAATCCATTTCTTACGAGCAGCAAACTCATCAAACGATTATCTACATGATGGAAATCAGGACCTGAGAGCTCAAACATATCAATGTCAACTCGATCACTGTTAATGTTATCAGTTAATGAGTTAATGATTTCCTCGGGTTCATTCTGATGGAAGCAGGCAAATATCAGGTTGACACCAATCATGCCCAATACCTGCTGCTGCCAGATAGCATCATTATCATGAAGGATTACATGAATGATACAGTCATTTGGTTCTGAGTTTGGGTGTAACTGGAAGCGTAACCCGATCCATCCATGACCCTGATTAGTTCTTTTGTAATTCAATACTTCTACTGTATTGGCGAATGCGAAAAACTGTGTACGTTTCCCCCTGGCAGTAAGCCTTTGGGAAAGTAACGTATATTCCCGATCCAGCATTTTTGTGAGCTTCTCCCGACAGACATATTTTTTAGTTTTTCCATAGATGGCATCACTAAATGTCATGTCATATGCAGACATTGTTTTGGCAATTGTACCAGATGCTCCTCCCGCTTTGAAAAAATGAGACGCCACTTCCTGTCCACCACCAATTTCAGCCAAAGTCCCATAGATTTTATCATTCAAATTGATTTCAAGGGCTTTTTCCTTGGTCGTTAATTTCTTGACGGTATACATGGGAGGTTGTTTTTATTTATACATCAAAATTATGGTGAAGCAGGGTAGTATGAAAGGCTTTCATCACAATATCTTGCATACTTTATCATATAATGCATGTTTTTGTGTAATTGTTTCAGGAATTCACTTTTTATGAGAAGAAATGGTATGTTTTTTGATTAAAAAAAATTATTCTTGTTTTTCAACGTAAAAGATCATCTAAACTATGAAAAAATTTCTTGCACTATTTTTAGCATTAATTATGTTTTCAACCAGCACAATTTTTGCCTTCCCCGTCGAAACACTTAACTACATAAACGATTCCAGAGAGGAGTTTTCGGAATTTCAATTGGATGAGATGGCAATTGAGGAAGAGTTCGCGGAATTAAATGCACTCGAGAATTACCTGCTTAACGAAGAAGCGGCGGGAGTGGCACTGTCTGCGGAAAACATCCAGGATAAATTTGGAATAGAAAATCTAAGTTTGAAAGCAGATGCCCGTGAAAGGTTCTCATTCGATGAGATGGATTGGGGTGCTTTCGCGTGGGGTCTTTTGTGCTGCCCAATTGGATTTTTTGTTGTTGCAATCAATGGAAACAAGACTCAGGATCAAAAAACTTCATTTTGGATTGGCTGGGGTGTAGGTGTAGCCATTAACCTAATGTATTGGGCTGCCGGAGGATATAGAAATTTCTATTGAGGCATTTAAGATTTTGAACCATAAGCTGAATGAGAGTTCAGCTTTTTTTATGAGATATATTTTAACATTCATACTTTTCAGTACTACCCTTTTAGGAGAAGCCCAGGAGATCCTTCAGCGAATTGAGATGGAGTTCTCCATAAAGGAAATCAATCCGGATGGTTCGAAAAGACTTACGATGGGAAATATCTATTACGATCGTCAAGTAAGAGAACTTATATATGATATTTCGTTTCCTGAAGAGGTTATGTTCGTTTTCAAAGATACCGTTCTGGCACAAATCAAAAATGATTCAGTCACATTTAAACCAAGCGTACCAACAGCAATTGATTACTCAATTTTTCACTTGACGTTGAGTGGGAACCTTCAGTATTTTGGTTTGAATAAAAGCAATTATCAGTTAGTAGCCATAGATGAGAATGATGCTCAGAAAATTTCAACATGGAAAGCCCCACCACCTTACGATGAACAAACTGGAAATTTGAAGTTATCTCAGGTTGGCAATAAACTGGATGCTTTCATTACTTATGATATCAATGACGAGATTTTAGCGAAACAATACTTTCGCAATTATATTGACCTGGGTTTAGTTCAGTTTCCTCAAAAAGTAATTGAGGTTAATTACCTGGAAAAACAGGAAGCAAAGAAGTTGTCAACCTATAGAAATATCAAGTTAAATGTACCCAACAATGAGAATTACAGGATCAATTTTGATATGTATACTTTGTCTGGTGAATAATTATGTTTGGGCGCAAACTAATGAGGTGCTGAATGCGCTCTCATCTCTTGGATCAAAGGAGGTTACTGCTCACCGACACATAGATAAGGTACTTGAAAGTGATAGCGAAATTGAAATGTTCGTGGGAGGGTTGTTTGTGGTTTATAAGACTTTCATATCTTCTCAGGATGGGGATAATTGCAGTTTTGAGCCTTCATGTTCGGAGTATGCAGTAGAGGCTATTCAGAGAAAAGGGATCATTGAAGGGCCATTGATGTTTTTTGATCGATACACCAGGTGTAATGCTTTGAGCCCGGAGAATTACAAATACATACCTGAGATAAACAGACTTTATGACCCTGTGGAATAAGATATTAGTGGCTTTATGGTTGATCCCTTCTATCGTTTCTGGTCAGGATCTTTACTCATTCGATAATTCCCTGAAATTTGCTGATCATCTTTTCAGGGAAAACGAATTTGAAGCAGCCGCTAATGAATATAGCAGGGCTGTTTTTCTGAATCCGGAGTGTACCACCTGTTATATCAATTATGTGATTAGCCTGCGTAGAAGCAATCAACTAGATAAAGCGATTAGTGTTCTTAATAAGACCAGGACATTGGGCTTATTGACAGGAAACCTGGAGGAAGAGTGGTTAAAGGTATATTCCCTGAACTCAGACTATGAAGGAGCGGTATCATTTGTAGAAAAGGGTTTGATGATTTCAGAGGAAACTTCAGGGTTTTACTTACTGGCAATCAGTTTAAAAAGATTTGATCTCTCTTCAGCCAATACCATCATGATCACCGATAATCCGGATGATTGGAAATATCATCGGCAAACAAACCAATTGTTCTCCCTACGTGATAGAGCCAATGATATTCGATTTAAGAAGAAATTTTTGGCGGGTCTATATTCCATGTTTATTCCGGGAATGGGTAAAGTTTATACAGGATACAAAAAAGATGCATTAGTGTCATTTGTCCTGACAGGATTGGCCATTTGGCAATCTTATAGAGGTTTTTCCATGAAAGGCACCAATAGTGTTCTTGGCTGGACCTATGGAGCAATTGGTTTGGGATTATATACCGGGAATATTTATGGTTCCGTAAAATCAGCAAATAAGAGGAATGAACAATATCGTCTTGACATACAGCAAACTGCTGATCATGTTTTGCTTAGCATTTACTGATCTGATTGGGCAAAGTATTGAAGAAACAAAAATATTGGCAGATCAGCTTTGGTCTGAGCAGGATTATGAAAATGCCGTCATAACCTACAGAAGGTATTTATTCTTTGGAGGTGAGATGAGTGCATCGGTATTTGGAAGGGTATCCACTGGTTATGAAAAAATGGGAGAGTATGATAAAGCCATTTATTACAATAATCTAGCCTATGAAATTGAAAAAGACCCCATTAAAGCGGAAGAAAAGCAATTGCGGACTACCTTTTTATACCTGATGAAAGAGGAGTATCTGATGGCTGATTTATGGATAAGCAATATCGATCAGTCAGTTCAATCTCCTGGAAAGAAAAAAGAGCTCTACTTATATAAAGCTGTTGCCCTCTATAAGAATGATAAATTTGAAGCTTCAGAAGATTTTTTTCAAAGGCATTCGCCCGAGGATTCTACCCAAATCTCAACCTTGTTTGGTGAATTGCTGTTAAGTGAGAAACGTAATAATCCTAAGAGAGCAAGAATTCTCAGTATTATACTTCCTGGTCTTGGTCAATTCAGTACTGGCCATATAAAAGAGGGAGTCAATAGTTTGACCATAAATGGAGCGATGGTTTTTTTATTCGCGAAAGTAGTTAGCAGAACAACCTTTCTAGATGCAGTATTGAGTATAGCTCCCTGGCAACAACGTTTCTATGCTGGAGGTTTTAATGCAGCTGCTCTACTAGCAGAAAAAAAAAGAGATAGGATTCGCCAGGAAATATATGAGGAGATGATAAAATTATTGATGAAGTAACAAAAAAGCCAGAAGAAACTCTCCTGGCTTTAATTTTTGCGTTAATGTGTTGTATTAATAAGGGAAACTACCCTTCTCGATCATTACATCTGCAATGTATCTTCTCAAATCCCTCGTGTTTACCGGATCTGCTTTGGTGAATCGCTTCATACCCATCAACATCACTTTCAACTCGTCTCCCTTAGTGAAGCAAGCAACTGCCTCGTCTCCGGCATTTTTTACTTTTTGAACCGCTTCAAATAAGTACAGCTGTGCCATAGCTGTTTGGAGCTTTGTTGCCTCAGCTCCATTCTGTTTGGTTAGCTTCTCAGCTCTTAAAATTGCAGATTCTGCAACGTATATTTCAATTACCATATCCGCAAGATTCATTAATATCTCTTGCTCGTCATTTAATTTAGGTCCGAACGTTTGTGCAGCCTTACCAGCTACCATCAATACAGCCTTTTTCAATTTCTTCAACACGTCTTTCTCCGCAGCGAACGGTTTGCTCAGATCAGGCATTTCAAATGAAGGCACAGAAGTAAGTTCTTTACCTACTGCCATTGCAGGGCCCAATACATCAAGCTCACCTTTCATTGCTCTTTTGAGGATCATACCCACAAGAAGCATTCTGTTGATTTCATTGGTACCTTCATAGATTCTTGCGATTCTACTGTCCCTGTAAGCACGGGCCATAGGGGCATCTTCAGAGAATCCCATTCCACCATAAACCTGTACTCCTTCATCTACCACATAATCTAATACCTCAGATCCATGAACTTTCATGATGGCACATTCAATTGCGAATTGCTCAACACCTTTAAGTTTCGCTTCTTCAGCAGCCATTCCATCCCCAATGAGATCGTCAATTTTATCATCTATGTTTTGACCAGCTCTGTAAGCAGCAGACTCAGTTGCATAGATCTTTGTAGCCATTTTAGAAAGCTTATCTTTAATAGCACCAAAACTTGAAATTGGTGTTCCAAATTGCTTTCTGTCATTGGCATATTGAGTGGCTTGAGTAGAAACTGTTTTACATCCACCGATTACGCCAGAAGCCAATTTAATTCGGCCAATGTTCAGGATGTTTACTGCAATTTTGAAACCGTTTTCTCTTGTAGACAACATATTTTCGGCGGGTACCTTCACATCGTTGAAAAACACTTGTCTTGTTGAAGAACCTTTGATTCCAAGCTTTACTTCTTCATCATTCATGGTGATACCATCCCATGTTCTTTCAACAATAAATGCGGTCAGGTTTTTATCGTCTTCAATCTTGGCGAAAACGATCAATAAATCAGCAAAACCAGCATTTGATATCCACATTTTTTGCCCGTTGATCAGGTAGTGGCCATCAGCGGTAGGAGTGGCTTTTGTTTTTCCAGAGTTAGCATCAGATCCAGCATCTGGTTCTGTTAGACAGTAACATGCCTTCCATTCGCCAGTAGCAAGCTTTGTTACGTATTTTTGTTTTTGCTCTTCAGTACCGTAATAAAGAATAGGAAGTGTACCAATTCCTGTGTGTGCTCCATATGCAGTTGAAAAAGAACCAGCAGAACCCATGATGTCGGCAATGAGCATTCCTGTGTTGAAATTCATGCCTAATCCACCATACTGCTCAGGGATTGATACTCCTAATAGACCAAGTTCACCGGCTTTATCCATTAGGGAAGACATCAATCCTTCTTCCATTTTGTCAATTCTTTCGGTGATTGGTGTAATTTCCTTGTCAATAAAATCCTGACAAGCTTGTGCCATCATTTTTTGTTCCTCAGTAAATTCCTCAGGAATAAATATCTCTTCGGCTTCAGTTTCCCTGATCAGAAACTCACCTCCTTTAATTGCATCTTTTTCAAGCGTAGCACTCATAATTAATGTTTTTTATTTGTTGAATTAATGACGTTCATCTATTGGTTACATGTTATGCATGCATAACATTTCCAAATATATAAAAATTTAGTATGCATGCATAATATATTTATAAAATTTTTGAATAATACGGTCTGTCCATATTAATCTACATTTCAGCAACACTTATGGGAAAAATATTCCTAGTGATACTTTAATTTACCAAAGATTTAGACGACTATCAATGACACGAAAGAAAAGATACGGTAGAGAAGCATTAAGTTTTATTGGGGTGTTTTTTTTAGGTGGGATCATCCAGGTTTTGTCTTTTTGTCCCGATTGTTTCGATGATTTCAGAGTGCTTAAAAACCATTTTTTAGTAGCTGGCTTTCTGTGGATGATCATCTGGAAGGGAAGTGAATACTCAGTGGATATACTAGACCATTACTTTGATTGGTTAGATGCTCCCAAAAAGCGGCTTTTTGCTTCTATTTTATCTATGTTTTTGATTGTGATAATTGGGTTTTGGGGAGTAGAGGTGTTAATTCTTGATATGATGATCCGGGAGATGAATTTTGTTGACTCTATTGTTTCCTTGAGAGTTAAGGATCTGGTTGTGCCACTAATGATAACGTTTACGATTAATTCTTTCATGCACGGACGGGGATTTCTTTTGGCATGGCGTGAAAAAGCAGTACAATATGAAAAACTCAAAACAGAGCAAATCAATACCCAATACAACAGTCTTAAAAATCAGGTGAATCCACACTTTCTGTTTAATAGCCTGAATGCCTTGTCATCTCTGGTATATGAAGATCAGGACAGAGCCGTAGAATTCATTCGAAAATTATCGGAGGTTTATCGATATGTTCTTGAAACAAAGGATAAAGAAATTGTATCGGTGCAGGAAGAACTGGAGTTTCTTAATGCTTACCTCTACCTGCAAAAGATACGTTTTGGAGAAAATTTAATCTTCAACAATACAATTGAAACAGTCGTGCTGGACAATTATGTGGTCCCGATCTCACTTCAGATGCTGATGGAAAACGCCATTAAACATAATGTAATCTCAAATAATAAGCCTTTACACGTGCGTGTTTACAATGATGGTAATTATCTCTACTTGGAAAACAATCTACAGGAGAAATTGCACAAAGACTCTACGGGGATTGGTCTCCAAAATATAAAAGATCGATACACCCTGTTGTCTGATAAGCCTGTTTTAATCAGCAATGAAAACAATATATTCAAGGTAGCTGTACCCATAATAAAATCAATCTGATGGAAATGAAATTTGTGATAGTTGAAGACGAGAAAATAGCGGCAGATCGCCTGAACAAATTACTGAAAGCTATTCGTCCTGGTTGGCAATTTGTTGAAAGACTCGATTCGATAGAAGATTCAGTAAGCTTTTTCTCAGGTAGCCCTGATATTGACCTGATTTTCATGGACATTCAATTATCTGATGGACTTTGTTTTGAAGTTTTTAAGCAGATTAACATAGAAATCCCAGTCATTTTTACAACAGCATACAATCAATATGCCATTGAAGCCTTTCAGGTAAATAGCATCGATTACCTTTTGAAGCCAATTGATCCGGACAAATTAGAACATGCTATCATGAAATTCGAAAAGAATCAGGGAAAGCAAACTCCAGGGGTGATTGATCACAACATACTGAATGCTATGCTCCAGAAAATGAACCAATCCTACAAAGAGCGATTCGTGATTAAAGTCGGTGAGCATATCAAAATTGTCAATATTGAAGATGTTAATTTCTTTTTCAGTGAAGATAAAGTCACTTACCTGATGACCAACGAGGGTAGGAGGTTAATTCTGGATCATACGCTTGACAAGATTGAGGAGATGATTGACCCATCTGTTTTTTACAGGATCAACAGGAAATTTATTGTCAATGAAAAAGCGATCAAAGATATCATTGCTTACACAAATTCCAGGTTAAGGCTTGATTTAGCTTATGGAAAAGAATTTGATACGATTGTCGCACGTGAGCGTGTTCAGGATTTCAAATCCTGGCTCGATAAGTAAGCTATTTCTTTTTGAGGTATGCCTTTTGTAGAACAATCTGAACCAACCACGGAGCGAAACGATTCATCAGCACATTTAATTTTCCCAGTAGGGTGAATATCTTCTTGAACTTTCTTTTTTCTACAATCTCCAAAATACCTTTTGCTACTTTCTCAGGGGTATCGGTCTTTCCAACACTTCTCTTGGGGATAGGAATGACTTTTCCGTCTTTGTCATAAACGGTCTTGTTCGGGTCATTTTCAGTGAAGCCCACATACGCTATTCCGATATGTACACCTTTGGGGCTCACTTCTTTTCTTAGTGATTCAACGAAACCTGTTAGAGCCATTTTAGAAGCACTGTAAGCTGCATGTCCACCTATTCCATGAACCCCTGCTACACTTCCTGTAAATACAATAGATCCTTTGGAGGCTATAATGTGAGGAAGAGAAGCTTTCGTCATATAAAAGGACCCGGTAAGGTTAACATCAACTACTTTTTTGAAACTCTCCGGTGAAATATCTAATACATCACATTCATCAGCACTGAGACCTGCATTGTTGATGACTACATCAATCTTATTGTATTTGTCGTTGATAGTTTGAATAATCCGAAGACAGTCCTCATAGACCGAGATGTCACCAATTGCAGTGATGCATTGGCTATTATTGTCTTCTAAAATTGATGCTACTTCCAGAAGTTTGTCCTCATGCCGGGCATTTAAGATGACATTCGCTCCTTTTCTACCAAGTTGGATAGCCATAGCTTTTCCAATTCCTAAACTTGATCCTGTCACCAAAACCACCTTCCCTTTCCAGTTCATTTGCTACACATATTTATTTTCTTGAAACCAATTGTAACAATCCTGAATAGCAGTATCTATAGGGGTTTGTGGCATTTTCAACTCATTGATGGCTTTCTGAGCACTTACAAATTGCTTATCGCATGATATGATGGCCATTTCCTTGGAGAGCATAGGTGCCTTTCCTGTCAGTTTTCCAAAAAATGAGCCCATTGAGCCGATTAACTTCACTAACCAATTTGGTGTCAGAATGGAAGGAGCTTTCTGATGAACTATCTGGGCAACTTTTGTGAAGAATTCTTTGTAGGTCAGGTTTTCGCCTCCGGCAATATATGCATTCCCAATTCTGCCAATCGTTAAGGCATTCACAATAGCCTGCGCCACATCTTTCACATATACAAAATTTCGTCCACCTGAAGAATAGAACTTGAGTTTTCCTTGTACCAATGTTAGGATCATCTTACCCGAACTGGGTTTAGCATCATATGCTCCAATCATGAATGTTGGCAAAACTGAAATAGCCGGAAAGTTATCTTCCTCTGCAGCTTTAAGAACAAGTTGAAGCGCCTCGTACTTTGAATCAATATAGTCAAGACCATATTTCTCTCCTGGAAATCGGTATTCGCTGGATTGAAATTCTGGACTGGCATATGAGCTTGCAGACCCAACATAGACGAACCTTTTGATATTCAATTCTTTAGCCACTGCAACCATATTGGCTGTTCCATCAATGTTTACTTCGCAAACTTTTTTGGATCGTGAAGGCCAGACATCTGTCAAGGCCGCCGCATGAACCACAGCATCACAACTGGTCATGGCTAATCTGATTTCAGTTTGATTTTGAATATCTCCTACGAATATTTTTACAGGAAGCCCTTCTAATAATTTTGGGTCTGAAGAAGGGTGTTGGAGTACTACTATTTCATGTTTTTCAGCTAGAAGTAATCTGATTAGGTTATTTCCTAAAAGCCCGTCAGCGCCAGTAATTAATATTTTCATATTTTGTTATGCCAATTCTCTTAAATCTACAGGAACCACTCTTGAAACACCTTGTTCAATCATAGTGATACCATAGATGATATCTGTACTGGCCATCGTTCTTTTGTTGTGGGTAACAATGATAAACTGTGAGTCTTTACTGAATGTCCTGATGATGTTATTGAACTTGTCAATGTTGGCATCATCTAAAGGTGCATCTACCTCATCAAAAATACAGAAAGGTGCAGGTTTGATCAGATAGATCGCGAATAGGAGTGAGGTGGCTGTCAAAGTTTTCTCACCTCCTGATAATTGATTGATTGTCAATGGTCTTTTTCCTTTCGGTTTTGCCATGATCTCAATGCTGGAATCCAATGGATTTTCAGGGTCTGAAAGTCTAAGGTCACAATCATCTTCTTCTGTGAAAAGCGATCGGAATACTTTCATGAAGTTTTCTTTTATTTCATCGAAGGCTGTCATGAAGGTCTCCTTTGCTACACTATCAATTTCATTGATGGTGGTCATCAGAGATTCTTTAGCTTTGATGAGGTCTTCCTTCTGGGTGATGATAAAATCGTGCCTTTCTTTTATTTCCTGATAAGCTTCCATCGCCATTGGGTTTATAGGTCCAATGTTGTCAATTTTAGATTTCAGCTTTTCAACTTTCTCTTTTAGTTCTTCTTCTTTTAATTGAAGTGTCTCATCCTCCTGATTATTGACTTCCAGAATAGCATCTAAATCAGCATTGAACTCTACGGATAATCTTTCCTTTACTGAGTTTAGTTGCAGTTTGGTTTCGTTCATTTTATTGTTCAACTCCATCAGGAATTGATCGGAGCTTTCCTTTTGACGCCCTATTTCACGTGTTTGCTTTTCTGTTTCGTCAATGTGACCTCTGGTATTGTAATATTCCCTTTCTGCTTCATTTACGCCCATTTCAATGGACTCTTTCTCCTCATACATGGCCACCAGCTCATCATCATTGGTCTCAGAGGTTTGGATCAGCTTCTTGATTTCTTCATCTGTTTCGCCGAGTGTAAGTGTATTCTTTTCAATACGTTCTTTGCTGTTCTCGTATGTAGACTCCTTGAATGAGATTTCCTGCCCAATGCTGGCAACTTTGTTTTGTTGTTGGTGAAATAGGATGTTCTCTTGATTGTAAGCAGCAGACCTTTCTGTTAACAATTCACTTGCTGCGTCCAGCTCTTCTTTGGCAGTTTCATATTCTTCAATAATGGATTCCAGAACACCTTTAGATTCCTCATATTTTGGTTGAATTTCCGCTAATTCTTCACCTAAAATCTGAAGTTTTTCTTCTATGTCCTCTTTCTTATTGACATTACTGCTCAAAAGACTCGCAAACTGCTCCTGTTTGGTTTTGATTGTAATGTAATCCTGGTTGATCTTGTTTACCTCATCCTTAATGGATTCAAGTGTGTGCTTGACAGTACTTGCTTTAAGATCTTCCAGTTGTTTTACATTTTCTTGTAAATCGCTTTGTGTCTGATCGAGCTTCTTCGTTAGTTTTTTCAGCTCCTCAGAAAGTTTCTCCAGATTCTTAGCCCTACCAATTCTTTTTCCTTCAAATAAACCAACTGATCCTCCAGATACGCTAAATGCTTTTTTAGTGACCTTTCCACTTTTAGAAATAGCTATTACATCATCAGGCAATTCGTCTATCTGATTATTCTCCGCGATGTATACATTGTCCAGGATGTACTGGATGAGTTTCTTGTATTTCTCATCATATTCAACAATCTCAGTCGCAGGAGTGGCATTCGGGAAGATCTTGGTGTCAGAACTTTTGAACTTATTAAACTGATCCAGGATGAAGAAATAAGCTTTTCCCTTTGCTGCTTCACTCAGCAGATTGATCGCCTGGTATGCCTGAGACTCGGTTTCCACGATGTAGTAGTTCATCAAAGGTTCCAGGTAATTTTCAATGGTTACCCGATAATCCTCCGGACATGTCAATATATCCGATAGGAGTGGTGCATCTTTCGCCCAGGATTTTGACTTCTTTAAGAATTTGATGGCTTCAGGAAATCCTTCCAGGTTGTCCACTAGACTCTTCGTAAGATTGTATTCATTGGTCTTGGCGTCCAGCTTTCTGTTGATCTGGCTGAGTTGCTCTTTGATCAATTCTACAGTTTTCTCACTGGACTCAATTCTGGATTGAATTTGCTCTTCTTTTATTTTGAGCTTATTGAATTCTTCTTCTTTCTCTTCTTTTAAAGAAGCTATTTCTTTTAACTTCTTATCAAACTCGTCCAGGTTTGTGGATTGTTCAGAACTATCCTCAGCGGCTTTCTCCAGTTCCTGTTTCAGCGTACTTTGCTGGATCTGCTTAATCTCCATTGTTTTGTTCAGTTGGAATTGTTCTTCTCGGTTTGAAGAAACTTTCCTTGACAGTTCCTGTGCTCTTTCCTGTACCTCCTGGGTCTGGGCTTTTTGAGATTCGTATTCTTCCTGCAGTTTGTTAAGTTTCAAACTCACTTCAGCCAGGATCTTGTCCGCAGTATCTTTCTCTTTGTTGAGGCTTTCCAGTGAAAACCTGGCGCGCTCATTACTCTTTTTGTCTTGCTCTATTTGCTCTCTAAGGCTATCGGCACGGTCATTCAGAAATCTCTGACGCTCATTCTTGATCTTCTTTTCGCTTTCGTAAGACCTGATCTTGCTTACATGTTCATTAAGTGCCTTTTGTCGTGAGCTTAGTAGCTTTTCCTTTTTTACAAGGTCCGTCTTTGCTTCCTCAATGGCTGCTTCCAGTTCAGCTTGCTGCTTATTCAGACTTAGTTTTTTATCATTCTCTTGCTCGATTTGCTTTTTCAGTGTTTCATAAACCTTTTGCTGGTTTGCGACTGATTTTTTGGCAAGACCAATACTGTATTTCTTATAATCGTCTTTTAATTTATAATACCTTTCAGCCTGTTTAGCTTGTCTTTCCAGTTGCTTAAGGTTTTTGTCTATCTCAAAAAGCAGGTCCTCCACACGGTCCAAGTCAGCATCAGTATCATTTAGTTTCCTGAGAGTCTCTTTCTTTCTGATCTTGAACTTGGAAATACCCGCAGCTTCTTCAAAAAGCGCACGTCTGGAGTTGTCTTTATCGTTGAGGATATCATCGACCATCTTGAGCTCAATGATGGCATAACTATTGGATGCAATTCCAGTATCTAAAAACAGGTTTGTGATGTCTTTTAACCTACATGGCACACCATTGAGCATGTATTCACTCTCTCCTGACCTATAATACCTTCTGGTGATTGTAACCTGACTGTATTCGGTAGGGATGAGATTTTTTGTGTTGTTGAAAGTAAGACTTACTTCTGCTAGCTGTGTAGGTTTTCTTTTCTTGGTGCCATTGAAAATGACGTTCTCCATTTTGTCCGAACGAAGTGCCCTGGTCTTTTGCTCTCCCAGTACCCATCTGATGGAATCCACTACATTGGATTTTCCACAACCATTAGGTCCAACGATACCAGTGATACCTTCATCAAAGTTGATGGTCACCTTATCTGCGAAACTCTTGAATCCCTTTATTTCAAGTTTAGTTAATTGCATGCAAAATGGAGTAATTAAAAATTAGAGAGTCGACAAATTTAGGATTATTTCTGTAATTTGGTAGCTATGGATGACATTCAAATTTTAGTCTATTTAATTATTGGTATTATCTACATAATATCTCGGGCTCTAAAAGGAAAAAACAAGTCTGCAAAACCTCCACAGAGACCAGCAGCAAGGACTTCACCGCCACAGCAAAAACCTAAGGCACCAAGTAGTTTTGAAGAAATCCTTGCTGAATTTGGTAAGAGAATTGAAGAAGAAAGGGGAGGAGCTGTAGAAATTGAAGAAGAAGAGGAAGAGATAGAGTACAAACCACTCGTGATTGAAGAGGATGTCAACCGAAAGGAGTTTCAACAAGAGGGAAGAAACAGGCAGTTTGCTGATGAGGAAAGTAGAAGGGTTTATGAAGAGGCAATTGTGAGAGCTGAGGGTGCTGATCTGGCATTTGAGGCGGATGCAAATTTCCAAAACTCCAGACTTAACTTTGGTTTTGACGCATACGAAAAGAAAGAAAAGGATAATAAATTTGCCCGGGAAATCAGATCAATGTTACAGGATGGTGAAGGAGCAAAGAAAGCTGTGATCCTGGCAGAAATACTTAACAGAAAGTATTAGCCAGATATTTTTATTTACACATCAATCAAATTTTAGTATCTGACTTTTGAAGGTTAAATTGCCGCGTTGAATTTAGGCTAGCGGATATGGAGAATATTTCTATTGTTATTGTTGAGGATGAACCTCTTATTGCCAAAACTATCGAAGTTTATCTGGTAGATGCTGGCTATAATGTCGTGGCTGTCAATGATAATGCAATAGATGGTCTTAATTCTATTGAAAGACACAAACCTGACATAGCACTTCTGGATATTGAACTTCGTGGAGAGGAGACAGGAATCTGGCTAGCTGAGCAAATCAATAAATCTCTTAATATTCCTTATATTTTCATGACCTCTTATAAGGATAAAGAGACTATTCAAAAAGCTGTTAAGACTATTCCATATGGCTATATGTTGAAACCTGTGGATGAGGATGCACTTTCTGCAAATATCAATGTGGCCCTTGAGCGATTTCATCAGGAAAATCAAAAAGAAGAAGAACCACAATTTGTCATCAATGATGCGGTCTTTCTTAAAGATGAGCATTACTTCATCAAGCTTAAGTTTGATTCAATTCTTTACATTCAGGCAAGTGGTAATTACATTGACATCTTTGAGGAAAATAGAAAGCATGTGCTAAAAACAACTTTGAAAAGTTTCATGCAGTCTGTCCCGGATAGTCTTTTCTTTCAAACACATAGGTCGTATGTGGTCAATCTTGCCAAAGTAGATAAGATTGGTAGTCGAAATCTCTTTATTGCGACTCAAGAAATTCCATTAGTAAAAGAACAAAGAGAAGAACTTCTCAAAAGGCTGCCATATGCCAAATAAAAAAGGCCACCCAAAATTTGGATGACCCATTCATTTTAAGAACACTTATTTCTTCTTTAGTTAGAAACGGCCTCAAGTGCATTGATATTACCCCAACCGTAGTTACTGTTTCTTGAAGGGTAGAATTCAGATGCTTCCTTGAGCTTTTGTAGGACCTGGTCTCTTGATAGCCCAGGGTTCTGTGCCCACACCAACGCGGCGATTCCAGCTGTTGTAGCTGTGGCCACTGAAGATCCACCTACATATGAAGGTTGATCACCACTCATAGCAAGTGTCAATGAAGTTCTGGATGTATTGGAAGCTCTCTGCATTGTTACAGTGAAATCTACCTTACTTCCATTGTGACAAACATCACACCTGTTATATCCATTATCTTTTATTCCGGTTACTGCCACAGTCTCAGACATATTTGCCGGGAATATTACACCCCACCAGCTAGTCCAGGTTAGTGAGGTACCCGCAGCGCAAAAGATCAGTTTTCCTTTGTTATGAGCATAGCGAATGGCATCCTTCACCTGACCACTGGAAAAAACATCTCCAATTGACATGCTTATAATTTTCACATCTGATCTGTTACCTAATATGACAAGTGCATCGCTTACACCATCTTTCTCACTACCTCCATTGATTACCACATCTCCGGTTCCTCTGATAGCTACTAGATCTGCATTATAGGCAACACCAACTGAACTCCCTCCACTTGCGCGTGGTGCAGAGATAGTTCCTGCCATTTGCGTACCATGACCGCATTGGTCATTTGGACCATCGGGGTCTGCCCACCACCACCACGAACTCACATAGGTGCCGTACTTATTAATGTATCTGTTTGTAGAATTACCAGATGCGAACTGACTATTCAGTTTAGCTTGATTTGGAGAAATACCAGTGTCTATTAAGCCAACAGCCACATTGTTTCCTGTACTATAACTCCAGGCTTGCGGTATGTTATGCACATAGAAGTTCCAAGGTACTTTTGCATTGGGTGAAACAGTAGTATAGTCAGCTGATGGTATACTGCCCGCAGGACTAACATCACAACCAGCATCACTATCCAGCCTTAGGCCATCATAATTCATGTCTTCAAATGAGGCAGTTGCGGGTTCAACATATCTAACAGTTGACATTTCTCTAAGAGCATCTACTAGTTCCAACTCATGAACTTTCAATTTAAAATAAGGCAGAACATCGTGTGTAACGGTTATTCTACTTTCAATAGACTCAATACTTCCATTTTCTTTGAGAATATCCTGTAGACCATCCAGTATTTCATGTTTTGCTTCTACCCATTCTTTAGAGTTTACATCTATTTCATGAATTCTGTTTTTGATATTTTTTGATTTTTTGGGTTGATACCCAACAGTTACAATAGAGTCATTTCCCAGTAGAGTACTCAATAAATGGTTTGATGAAACCATTTTCCAGTCAAATTCACCATGTTGCTGTAGATTCTGAAGAATATCTTCATTGATTACTTCTTGTGAAACAGGGGTGTAGTTTTTGTTAAAAACCGGTGAGTGATTTTCATTTGATTCCGGAGAAAATTCTTCATTGGGGGAACATGCATAGAGCATACCTATGGCGCAAGCCATGGCCATCATTTTTCGGGTCATAATGTTATAAATTTTGGTTAGCCCGATCAAGATAAGAATTAAAATGATGATTCAAAAGAATTATGCATGCATACTTTTTAATTCATCTAAAGTTTTAATGATCTGGTCACAATTGAAATCAAGAGCGACAAAAAAAGCCACTCTTTTGGGAGTGGCTTCAATTATATATTAAAAACCTTAATGCTATCTCTTACTAATTGGAACGTAATCTCTTACAGTTTCACCGGTATAGATTTGTCTTGGTCGTCCGATTGGTTCCTTATTCTCTCTCATTTCTTTCCACTGGGCAATCCAACCAGGAAGTCTTCCCAAAGCAAACATCACCGTAAACATCTCAGTTGGGATTCCTAGCGCTCTGTAGATGATACCACTATAGAAATCTACGTTAGGATATAAGTTTCTTTCAACGAAGTACTCGTCTTTTAAGGCAACTTCCTCCAGTCCTTTGGCAATATCCAGAACAGGATCATTTACACCAAGCTTAGCCAATACATCATCAGCAGCTTTTTTGATAATTCTCGCCCTAGGATCAAAGTTCTTATAAACTCTATGGCCGAATCCCATTAATCTAAATGGATCATCTTTGTCTTTTGCCTTGTCAATGTACTTCGCTGTATCACCGCCATCAGCTTTGATAGCTTCCAGCATTTCAATTACAGCCTGATTGGCTCCACCGTGTAATGGTCCCCAAAGTGCATTCATTCCTGCAGAAATAGATGCATACAAGCTTGCCTGAGAAGAACCAACAATTCTTACTGTAGAGGCTGAACAGTTCTGCTCGTGATCTGCGTGAAGAATCAAAAGTTTATCAAGTGCTTTTGCTACATCTGGGTCTACCTGAAAGTTCTCCGATGGTACCGCAAACATCATTTTCAGGAAGTTTGAACAATAATCCAGTGAATTATCAGGGTAATTAAGAGGGTGACCTACTTCATTTTTGTATGCCCATGCAGCAAATGTTGGCATTTTTGCCAATATTCTGATGATGCTCAAGTTTACCGCATCCCAGCTTCTATTTGGGTCAAGTGACTCAGGATAAAAAGCAGTGAGTGCTGTTATCAAAGAAGAAACAACTCCCATCGGGTGAGAGTTTGATGGGAAACCATCTAAAATTTTTCTGATATCCTCGTGAACGATCGTGTGATTCGTGATTTCGCTCTGGAACTGTGTCAATTCAGCTTCTGTTGGTAATGCTCCATAAATGAGCAAATAACTAACTTCAAGAAAAGTTGAGTGTTCTGCAAGGTGTTCGATGGTATATCCTCTGTGTCTGAGAATACCTTTTTCTCCATCAAGAAACGTAATGGCACTTTTAGTAGATCCAGTATTCTTAAACCCAGGATCAATTGTAATGACTCCTGATTGTGCTCTAAACTTACTGATATCTATTGCCTGTTCACCTTCAGAACCTTCGATTACGGGTAGTTCATAAGTTTTACCTTCGAATACAACTTGGGCTGTTTTTGACATATTTATTTAATCGGTTATTATTTTAAAAATTTTTGAAGATTCATTTTTTTTAAGGTGCACGCTAAATTAGCTAATTAGGGGCATAAATGAAATACCCTTTTATAGGTAACTTAGTATGACTATTGTCAGTTTCGGGTCTAAATACGAACTTTCCTCAAAATTTAGACATCTTCAAATATTATAACTGCCTTTTAAACTAGTTGTTTCCTAAAATAAGGGGCAGTCCACTGTCTCCACCACCAATTACAATGACTTTGGTGTTTTGAGAATTTGCTAGTTGCTGGGTAGCTTCAATTCCACGCATTTTAAGGAGTTTATCTGTCAAACTTTTATTAACAATTTCATTGGCTGCTGCCTCACCTTCAGCGGCTATTCTTTTTCTTTCAGCTTCACTTTTTTCTTTGTCTAGTCTGTATTGATAGGCCTGCGCTTCCTGCTCCTGTTTCTGCTTGTTCTCAATCGAATTTTTAATCTGTTCAGGCAGGTTGATAGACCTGATTGGCATACTTATCATTTCAACTTCATTGCCATCTGCACCTAGGATGTCAGCTGTTTCGTCCTTAATAGAAGTTTCAACCTCACTTCTCTTAGTAGAGTAAATTTCTTCAGCAGTATACCTTCCCATTACCCGTCTGACAGTAGATCTAACTTCTGGTTTTACCAAAACGTTTATGTAATCTCCTCTAAATTTTTCTTGTATAATCCCTATTTGATCATATCTAGGGTGGAATCTAACTGTTACATCCACATCTATTCTCAGACCATTTTTGTCAAGGACGTTCATTGTTTCATCTATGCTTTGTTCGGCTACATTATAGACATATTTTTCGTTCCAGGGTGCTTTCACATGCCAACCTGGTCCTATTATATTATCCTTTTCCAATTCACCACTGAGTGTTCTGAAAAGAACAGCTCTTTCTGATGCTTCAATTCTGTAGAAGATGCTGCTGGCAAATGAAAAGACTACTATTACCGCGATGATCGCGATTATAATTATTGGTAAAAATTTCCTGTTGTCCATTTTGGTAAGTAAAGTTTGATTTGTTCAAAAATAAGATAATAATTAGGATACTTTTTTACAGACGGAAATGTTTATGACATATTTTTAAGCATTCCGGGGAATTACTACTGATGAAGTTGGATAATATGCGGTATATAAGTTGTTTCAATTATTTCCAGAATTTCCCCATCAAAATTTGTAAGTAATATGCCTCCCAGCTCATTATTTTCAACCATCCTCTCAAAACCGATAGCGATTATATTATTTGAAAGATCAACTTTGTAAGTAGTGATGCTGCTATAACTGTCTTGCTCTTCAGTCAACATATAGTTAAGATTGATCATATTAAATGATGTTGGTTCTAACTCACCTGAATGAAGATTGTACAAACCTGGAGAATAAGGCACTGGAGATGGTTGTGCCAATGAAACATCAATCAACATATTGTTTTCCTGTATTGAGGTTTCGAAGAGTGTATTATAATTGCTATTTACCAATGAAACATCAAGATTTGATCGACTTAACATTGCATTTGAGGATAAATCGTAAACTTCGTACGATTGATTCAATAGGAAAACGTGTACCTGATTTGCATAGGTTGTAGCCTTGAAATTTACAGGTGAACTTAGCACAACTTCTGAAACGAGGCTGGTAAGGTTAGTTTTCATGAGGATATAATCACCTGACAAGGATCTGTGGTAAGTGATCAAATGATTATCGGCGAATATAATTTGCCTTTCAGGTCGATCGGAGGGAACTGTGCCTGTACTAATCATTGATTTGTTGCATTCCTGGGTACCTATATCATAAGCCGTAACAAATTTCTCCAAATCATCTCCATTATACCTGGAGGAAATAAGTGTAATAATGTTGTTTTTCTTTCCAATCCATTCAACAAATTCGTTTTCACCTATTGAGCATGTTTCCGGGATGACTTCTGTTACTCCCTGATCAAAATCAATGATTGTAGTTCGGAAATTTCTTTCGCGCCAATTGAACCTAAAAAAGGTCGCAATACCACTTTCAGAAGAGAACCAGGAATAGTCAGCGAGAGATGCCTCTGAGGTTAGATTTTTCACGGTGATGTTGTCAGTGGTGGTCATTATATCACTTTGAAAGATTGAGTCATGCTGAAATGAGAAGAAGGAAAGATCAATCGGTAATGACTCATTTGGAGACACATCGTCTTGAGTACAAGCTACCAGAAGTACTGTAAAACACAGGAAATAGACTAACCGAAAACGCATAATAGGGTTAATTTAAGCATTCTTCACTGGATGTTAAATGATTTACTCCCTATTTATTCCTTCTATCATTGAAGTAATAGGAAATCATTCGTCGAACGCCAATTAAATAACTAACTTTGCCAGCCTTACACGAAAAAAACAATCATAATGAGCGTTGCAAAAACAAATGATACCGTGAAGGTACACTACACGGGTAAATTAACAGACGGAACTGTATTTGATTCTTCTTTGGAAAGAGATCCACTTCAATTTACTGTTGGAGCCGGACAAATGATCGCTGGTTTCGATCAGGCTGTTAATGGGATGGAGTTGAATGAGAAAAAGACTGTGACTATTCCTTCTAATGAGGCATATTGTCCTATAAATAATGAATTGTTTCAGCAGGTGCCAATTACAGATCTTCCTGAGGACATGGATCCAAAAGTTGGACAAACACTTGTAGCCACCACACCTGATGGTAGACAGCAGCAAGTATTGGTTTCAGATGTGACAGAAGAGACTATCACAATAGATGCAAACCACCCTCTTGCGGGCAAGGACCTGGTATTTGACATAGAATTAGTAGAGATCGGTTCATAAGATCTTACACAATCATATATGGAAGCCGCTTTACAACTGAAGCGGCTTTTTTTATTCATTTCTTAAAATATCTGATGGATTTGTCCTTGCTGTTTTCATAGTTAACAGGGACAGTGTGATTAAAAGAAGAATTGCAACTAGGGTAAAAGCCAAAAGATAGCTCATCACTGAAATGTTAATTCTGTAGGCGAAGTTTTCCAACCACAAAGAGATGGACCAGTAACTGATAGGTACAGCGACAATAGATCCGAATATCAATATGATCAGGTATTCCTTACTGATCAACTGAATGAGGGTACTAATATTAGCCCCAAGCACTTTTCTGATAGCCAATTCTTTTATTCTGGTTTTCAAACTGTAAGCTACTAAGCCAAAAATCCCAAGAAAGGCTATGAATAATGCCAGGATGCTGAAAAAGTATAGTAAATCCAATTGCTTTCTTTCTTTTTGATAGAGCTGATCATATAGCTCATCTAAAAATTGATAGGTGATTGGGAAATTTGGGAACAATTCATTCCAAACATCCTCAATTGAATTAATACTTGCAACCATATTTTGGGTATTCATCCTTATCAAATAAGTATTTAACCACAGCGGTTCGTACACATAGACTGTTGGGTCAATTTTGTTTTTGAATGTCTCCTGATGATAGTCAGCGATTACACCTACAATTTTTCCAGGAGCGAGCTCCATACCTCCGATAATATATTTCCCTTGCTTACCAATAATCTCCTGTGGATGACTATAGCCAAGTTTCTTCATGGCGGTTTCATTTATCAAATAGGCTCTTTCCTGCTCAAGCAGGTAATCCACATATGTATATTCCTCCGTAAAAGGAGGGACCTTCCTACTGGTGATATAAGGTGGTAAAAACTCTCCATCAAGTAACTCCAGATTCATCACCCTAAAAAAGTCGTGATCGATGATTTGCGCATCCATTACTGGCGCTTCGTCTTCTGTTGCATGAATTTCCGGGATTTGGAAGGGGCCAGCATCCCTGATTTCACGAGAAGGAACCTCAAGACATGCCGAAAATGATTTTATCCCCGGAATGTTTTGGATACGGCTCTTAAAGACATCATAGCTTTCTTTTACACCATTGGGAATTCTTGTAATGGCCAGTACTTCTTCTGGTCTCATGGACAGGTTCTTTTGCTTAATAAAGCTGAATTGTTCACTCGCAACAAAAGCGCCACCAATTAATAACATAGCAATTATGAATTGGAATGTCAGCATGAATTTCTTCAGTGAGAATTTATTGGAATGATTAAATGCAGAATGAAGTATTCTATGATGAATAAGGTGTAGGGCAGAGAACCTCCTAGCTATAATCGAAGGATACATACCAGATAGTATGCCAGTGATAATTGCTATTGAAATCATAAAAATCCCTATTTGCTCAATCGGTATGAGAAATTGTACACCTGTGAAATTTTTAAACTCAGGGAATAAAAGAATAATAATGGCTGTTGCTATTATAAGCGCTAAAAGACTATAGACAATAGCTTCGATGAATACACTGGCAGAAACTTGCCTGTCTGAGGCACCTAATACTTTTCTTACACCGTATTCTTTAGTATGACCTATCGCTATAGTGCTATTCAAATTGGCAAAATTGATTAGACCAATAATGAGGATTAGAATGGCTATCACGCTGAATATTTTTACATTTTGGATGCTTCCGTTCGGGACTATTTCTCTCGCAAGATTAGAATTCAGGTGTATTTCTGTTAAAGGCTGCAGGATAAATTCAGTTTTAACTTCTTCATCCGTATCGTGTTTGGCTATGAAGCCTTCGAATGCCTTATTTACTTTGTCAATATTGGCTCCATCGTTTAATAGGACATAAATATAAGCCCACCAGGTTCGCTCTTCTTCATTTGCAAATGAAATGAGTACGTCAACCGGTAAGTGGGTGTTAGAAGGTAGATCTTCAAATACACCTGTTACTTTGTAAGTTTCTGGTTCAGAGATCCATTGAGTGGTAATTTTTACTTCTTTTCCGATGACATCTTCGGATCCAAAGAACTTTTTGGCAGTAGTGGAAGAGAGTACAATACTTTTGGGTGAGGCAAGTGCTGTTTCCGGGTTGCCTGATGTCATTTTGTAATCAAATAGGGTTAATACCTCCTTGTCAGCCTGAAAAACGTGATCCTCTACAAACTTTTGTTCATTAATTTTGAAGAATTTCTGCTGATGATTTTGGAACCGAACAAGCTGTTCTATTTCGGGAATTTCTTCCGGTAATTGATTAATGTAGTTAACAGGGACTCGGGCCCAATGAGACACTTCATTGGCATTGCGCTCTATTTTATAACTTACCCTGGCGATGCGGTCCCTCTTTGAAATAAAGTTCTCATGATTTAATTCGAAGTAAATGTAGATGCCGATGAGCATAAATGCACTGAAACTAAAGGACAGTCCGATTATGTTGATAGCACTGAAACCAATATTCTTTTTGAAATTTCTGAATATTAACCTGAGATTGATTTTTAACATAGCCAATAGGTTATTAGAGTAGTATTTTGATCTTGATTTAATGGAATAACTCCTGGCGCATCTTAACACATTCCACCAGAATAAGAGGTTAGACTTGAATAAGGAATGTTTCTTAAGGTCAAGCTGGTACATTTCTTCCAGGTCACCTTCAAGTTCCTCTAATCTATGGGATGAGCAGTACCAACGAAATAATTTTAGTGCCAGTCTGGGTGGTTTATTTTGTCTCATAGCCAAGGCTCAATTGTGGTACCTGATCGCGAAGCTGAGATCTCAATTCAGAAAGTTCATTCAAAGCACTAATAGCTTTCGCTGTGAGTGAGAATATTCGTTTCCGTTTTCCGCCTCTCACAGAATCAGCTTCGCTTAATTCTGATTCCAGAAATCCTTTTTCTTCAAGTCTGTAAAGAATGGTATGAATAGCGCTGATGTTAATGTTCTTTTTGGTTTGCTTCTTGTATTCTTCCACGATCGCCACAGAATAGGCTTCTTCTTTCAGAATACCCACTAACAATAAGACTAGCTCCTCAAAATTCCCAAGTTTAATGTGTTTCATTCAGTGATTCACTTTTGTAAGTATTATAAACTGATGCAATAATAATAAAGTTTCACTTTTGTAAGTAAAACTATTGGAGAATAAAAAAGCATGCTCTTTTGAACATGCTTTGATATAAAATACTATTTAGTATGTTATTCTATTACAATTAGATAGTAGTTCTTCTTTCCTTTTTGTGCAAGAAGGTATTTGTCTTGAAGTAAATTGAATTCTACAGCTTGTTCACTTGAGCCTAACTTTTGCTTATTGATGCTCACGCCACCACCTTTGATCATTCTTCGGGCTTCTCCTTTTGATGGGAAGATTATCCCATCTGTCACTTCTGATAATAAGTCCGTAACTGTTCCAGCAGTTTCTAATTGAGACTTGTTTATATGTGCCTGAGGAACCCCTTCAAATACGGAAAGCAATGTTGACTCATCTAAAGAAGCTAAATCTTCTGTTGTGGACTTGCCAAATAATATCTGAGATGCTTTGATGGCCATTTCCAGATCTTCTTTGCCATGAACTCTGGTGGTAATATCATCTGCAACTGCTTTTTGAAGGATTCGTAAATGTGGTGCCTCATTGTGTTCAGCCTCCAATGCTTCAATTTTCTCCTTTTCAAAAAGTGTGAATATCCTGATGTAATTCACAATGTCCTCATCTGATGAATTCAACCAATACTGGTAGAATTTGTAAGGAGAAGTCTTCTCTCTGTCCAGCCAAACATTACCCCCCTCCGTTTTACCGAATTTTGTTCCATCTGCCTTTTTGATAAGAGGAGTAGTTAACGCAAATGCCTCACCTTGCGCTTTTCTTCTGATCAGTTCAGTACCAGTTACAATGTTACCCCATTGGTCTGATCCTCCAAGTTGGAGTTTACAATTTTTGTCTTTCCATAAATGGTAAAAATCGTATCCCTGTACAAGTTGGTAACTAAATTCAGTAAAGCTAAGTCCGGTCTCCAGCCTTGATTTTACAGAGTCCTTAGCCATCATATAATTGACTGTAATGTGCTTACCTACGTCTCTTATGAATTCCAGAAATGAGAAATCTTTGAACCAGTCATAGTTATTGACCATTTCAGCAGCGTTATTCCCACAGTCAAAGTCCAGAAATTTTTCCAATTGTTTCTTGACGCAGGCCACATTATGGTTTAGTATATCCTCAGAAAGTAAGTTTCTCTCAGCAGATTTACCTGAAGGATCTCCTACCATTCCTGTAGCTCCACCCACCAATGCATATGGCTTATGACCACATTGCTGAAAATGAACTAAGGTCATGATTTGAACGAGTGAACCAATATGCAATGAGTCGGCAGTAGGATCAAATCCAATATAGGCAGACTGCATTTCACCGTTGTTCAACATCTCATCTGTACCTGGCATGATGTCATGAATCATACCTCTCCACTTTAATTCAGCAACAAAGTCTCTCATATCCTAAAAATTGAGGTGCAAAAATGTGTTTTTTAGAATGAAATGTAAAGCTGGGAACGGGATTTGTTTCGTAAGGTGTTTCAACAAAAACCAAAGAAAGTGTGTCTCGTTTATAAACTCGTCTGATCCATCGGAAATGAACCAGGTTGTGTACATATTGATGAACGCTCTTAAGGTTAACTGGCTTTGTTTTGCCATAATAATCATACTGATTCCTACTTGTGTGGTTTCTCAGGAATTGCCAGAAAAGGATCGTAACCTTTCTCTCAACTTAGGATTGCAATCGAACCTTGTACACGACGAAATTGGTTCAAACTTTATTTATTCAGGTGAAGGCTTCATTGCAGGGTCCAGGTTATTTCTGAGTGATCAAAAGAAGCAACAAGCTTATCATTTGGTTTTTGCACTACCAAGGCTCAAGAACATGAATGAAAATGAAGTGACTGGGTTTTATGGTGAATTACAATATCAGCACAGGCGTCATCTGGATGCCAGTTTGCTAAAAGGGAGTTTGCATATTGGGGGATACTGGAAGGCCAAAGGCTTTATCAGAAATTACAATATTCTTCATGAAAGGATTTCAGGAGAGGTACTTACTTCATTAGGATTAAGTATAGCATGGAACAGGTTTGTTAGGGACAAACATTTAATTGGGCTCAGTATTCAATACCCGGTCATTTCGTATGTCCTGGATTATGAAACAAGTGCTGAGCCTCCCAAGGGTTTGGTAGGCCCAGGACGTTTGGTGGATTACGATTTTGACTTGAGTTACAGGTTTAATTACCTGGCAAAAACGTCCTTTTTTATTAGATATCATTTCAATTACTATCAAATAGTAAGGGATATTGCCCCTGTAAAGTATGGTACCAATCAATTTTTAATAGGTCTAACATTCAGGTTATGAAAAGACTCAGATTAGAATTCTTCCTGCTTGGATTAACCTTTTTCTCGTGCGCCAAACTACTGGTAGGAGATGAGGAGGTAGAAAATACACCTGTCAATAATTTTGAGATCTTTTGGGAGGAAATGGATGAGCATTATTCATTCTTTGAGTTAAAGAAAATTGATTGGGACTCGGTATATCAATTGTACAGGCCCAGAATAGAAAGTGTTACCAGCAACAGTGAGTTGCGGCAGGTATTTGAAGAGCTCATAGTCTCATTGAAGGATGGTCATGTTTCGATGTACCTCAACAATGACATGATTACCTATGACTATAAAGAAGGGTTTCCGGGAAACTCCAATGAATTTGTGATCAACTACCTGGAAAATATATCTGGTAACAGAACGAAATTAGTGTCTGCTGATGTAATTGCAACAAACCTCGGGTATTTGTTGGTGACCTCCTTCGGTGGAGAAAGAGAGGAATTTGACAGGATTGATGATATCATGGAGCGTTTCTCATCAAAAGATGGTGTAATCATCGATTTAAGACAGAATGGTGGAGGATCAGACCTCAATGCTATAAGGATTACCTCAAAATTTGCAGATCAAAGAAGAGCCTATAGAAGGTTCAAATACAGGAATGGTCCGGAACATGATGATTTCACCGATTGGATCACAGATTATATCAAAACCGAGGATGATCCTTATTTGAAACCTGTTATTTTATTGACCAATAGACGATGTTATAGCTCGACGGAAGGATTTATCCTATCCATGAAGGTACTTCCTCATGTTACCTTGGTGGGAGGGATTACTGGAGGTGGTTCTGGTAACCCAATTGAACGTGAGCTACCCAATGGATGGAGTTTTAGGTTATCAACCTGGGTAGTATCCGAGCCTGATGGGACCATCAATGAAGGAATAGGGATAGCACCAGATGTAGAGACCAACATATCTGAGGATGACATTGCCAATGAGCGGGATGCTATTTTAGAAAAAGCCATTGAGATATTGGAGTGAGGAGCCATGGAAGACCGAAGTGGACTTGCGAGAGGAGTCTGGAATGCGGCTAGCCAGGGGCGATGGGTTTAGCGATGGACTGTGCGCCCATAAAAACCTTCAAACTGCCTGATATATCTAAATATGGCTGAAAAATGGACGATTCTTAATGGGAACATGACATTTCAAAGGTGTAATCGTGACAAAAGTCCTCTTCAAATGCATTAGGATTCGCTTGATTTATCTTAAATTGTTTGGGAATGATATTGACTAAAAAGTGATTCTATGGGAGATTTGAATGTCCGATTGGTATCTACTCAGAAGCAAATGAACGACTTCACAAGGCACTTGCTCAAAGATGTTCATGCGCTGGAACGGATGCTTGAGGAAGGTTGGTTCAATGAAGATCCAATTCACTTAGGTGCCGAACAAGAAATTTGTCTGGTTGATCAACACTTTAAACCAGCTCCCTATTCTATGGAGGTGTTGGAACAACTGGATGATGCCTTTACAACCGAATTAGCCAAGTTTAATATAGAAGCAAACCTGGACCCGGTGGTACTGGGAGGAAATTGTTTCTCCACCATTCATGAAAACCTGGACAATCACTTAAAAGACCTCTCAGCTGTGCTGGAGCCGCGTAATTTGAATTACGTACTAAGTGGTATCTTACCGACAATCCGAAAATTTGATGTGGAATTAGACAACATGACTCCACTGAAAAGGTATGATGCACTCATCAAGGCAATCAACAAATTACGAGGTAATGTGCACGAACTCAGGATCAGTGGAATGGACGAACTCAATATCAAACATGACAGTGCAATGCTTGAGTCATGCAATACCTCCTTTCAGGTCCATTTGCAGGTAAGGCCTTCGGAATTTGTTTATAAGTACAACCTGGCCCAGGTATTGACGGCACCTGTTATGGCCATTTCGTGTAATAGTCCATTGTTATTTGGAAAACGACTTTGGTCAGAAACGAGGGTCGCGCTGTTTCAGCAATCTATTGACACTCGAAGGACCAGTGAACATATACGGGATAGAAGTCCCAGGGTATTTTTTGGTAATGGCTGGCTGGAGAACTCGATTGTTGAGATGTATAAGGAAGATATTGCCAGGTTCCGACCAATGTTGATCACCAACCTGGAGAAGGATGTGATGCACATGATTGATAAGGGCATCACACCAAAGTTAAGAGCCTTGATGATTCATAACAGTACGGTTTACCGGTGGAACAGACCTTGCTATGGTATTAGTGCTGATGGTAAACCACATTTGCGGATAGAAAACCGTGTGTTGCCATCCGGACCTACTACACTGGATGAGATTGCCAATTCAGCATTCTGGATTGGATTGATGAATGGTTATAGCGAAGAGTTTACGGATGTAACAGAATTAATTGATTTTGATGAAGCACGTGATAATTTCCTTTCTGCAGCCAGAGATGGATTAAATACACACTTTACCTGGTTAGGTGGTGAGAAACTAGGGGTTCCAGAGCTAATCAGAAAAGAATTGATCCCTATGGCGAGACAGGGATTAAAAAATGTAGGAGTGGATCAGGGAGATATTGATAAGTACATAGATGTCATTGCCGAAAGAAACGAAAAAAGGCTGACAGGTTCTACATGGGCTGTCAAATCCCATTTAAAACTCGCCAAGGAAACAACGAGGGAGGAAATTATGGTAGCTTTGACATGTGGAATGATTGAGAATCAAAAGAAGGGGCTTCCGGTTCATGAGTGGGAACTGGCCACTTTGGAATCTCTTGAAAAATGGAATCCTCATTCACTGTTGGTTGAGGAGTTTATGACAACAGATGTGTTTACGGTACATGCTACTGATATACCTGAGTATGTGGCTGATATATTGGATTGGCGAAACATCAAATATGTCCCTATTGAAGATGATCGCGGAAGACTTAAAGGATTGATTACATTTAAGATTTTACTCAATTATTTTAGCAAGAAAACCAATAACAATGGGAAAGCTGATGTTACGGTTAATGACCTGATGATTAAAGATCCTGTTACGATACATCCTGAGGCTTCAATAACTGAGGCATTGAAATTGATGAGATCCAACAAGATCGATTGTGTACCAGTGGTAAAGAAAGGCAAACTTATAGGACTGATCACGGAAGGTGATTTCTTACGGATCACGGCAAGCTTGCTTCATCGAATAGAAAAAAATGAATTGTTAAAGACATAAATGGATAGAGTTTTAGGGATTATAGAAGGGGAGGAGAGTGGACCTCTTGTGATGTGCATCTGTGCCATACATGGCAATGAACAAGTGAGTATTCGCGCTTTTGAGCGTGTACATGATGCCATAAAGCACCACAACATTCCATTTCGTGGCAAATTTATTGGGGTATTGGGAAATATTCCAGCCGTTTTGGCCAATAAGAGGTTTATAGACGTTGATCTGAATAGGGTTTGGACTGAGAAGCATATTAAGTCTCTGGTAACTAAACCGAAGGAAGAATACCGATCTGAGGATAGGGAGATGATGGAATTGCTTCATTTGATAAGTGAAGTAGATAGTGATGCACATGAGATTAAGATAATAGCAGATTTGCACGCTACTTCTTCTGAAAATGGGAATTTCATAGTGGTGCCCCTGGGAGAGGAAGAAAATGATATTATCAGAGCGCTGCATTTACCTGTCGTTGTTGATTTGGACAAATACCTGGAGGGAACATTGCTTGGCTACATCCATAAAAGTGGGTTTATTTCCTTTGCGTTTGAAGGAGGGCTTATTGGAAGTGACCAGGCCCTACAGTTGCACATTTCAGGAATTTGGGAAATATTGGAATCAGCAGGTTGTATTACGCATAATGACCACATCAATGAGGATCATTATGCCAATCAACTCATGACGATCTCACAGGAACTCCCTAAGAAGGTGAAAGTACTTTATAGACACTGGGTGGAACCAGAAGATCAATTTGAGATGGAGCCTGGGTTTGTAAATTTCAATTCTGTAAAAAAAAACCAATTATTAGCGCGAGATATTCGAGGAAACATACATGCTCCATATGATGGGCTAATTTTTATGCCACTTTATCAGAAAGAGGGCAATGATGGCTTTTTCATAGTTGAAGAAGTAACATCAACTGTTGATTTAGGAGTGAATTAGTAACGCAGATTTCTTGTTTTTTACAAACTATGCGATTAGTTTGCTCGTTACATATAATCCAAATAAATAGAGGAGAATGAGGAAAGCTACGTTTGGATCTGGTTGTTTCTGGTGTACAGAAGCAATCTTTCAAAAACTGGAAGGGATCTTATCTGTCGAATCTGGTTATGCCGGAGGAAAAATAAAGCATCCCACTTATCGTGAGGTCTGCTCTGGATTGACAGGGCATGCGGAAGTTATACAGGTAACTTACGATGAGACCAAAATTACCTACAAGGATCTGCTGGAAGTTTTTTGGAAAACACATGATCCCACTACATTGAACCGTCAGGGAAATGATGTGGGTACGATGTACAGGTCTGTGATTTTTTATCATGATCAGGAGCAACAGGAACTTGCTGAGTCTTACAAGAAATTGCTAGATGAATCAGGTGTATTTGAAGGACCTATTGTGACTGAAATTTCACAGTATACAGACTTCTATCCAGCGGAAGACTACCACCAAAATTATTACAATGACAATGGGGCTCAACCTTATTGTGCATTTGTAATCAAGCCTAAGGTGGAAAAAGTAGAACAATTATTTAAGAACAAATTAAAAAAAGCAAGTAGAAAAAGTGCTTAGTCGAATAGACTAAGCTGCTTTTTTACTGGGGGCTTTTCTACACCAAAAACAGTTCGGCCTCCGAACTTGTAGGAATCTTGTCGTTCTTTTTCAATCAGCGTATTCAGGTTATTCTTCGGTTCGAAGAATTTTTCTAACGAAGAGGCTTTCTGATGTAAACTTTTTAGGGCCTTCATTTTATCAGTATGTCCAATTTTAGCCTTTTCAATTGATTTCTTGAGCACATTGATACTATTATCAAATACTTTTATCGGGACTGGAAAAGGGTGACCATCCTTACCTCCATGAGCAAAACTAAAACGAGCAGGATCTTTGAACCTTGAAGGCGTCCCATAAATGACCTCACTTACCAGTGTCAGTGACTGTAACGTTCTGGGCCCCAATCCCTTAGTCAACAGGAACGACTCGAAATCGCGAATGCCATTTTCCTGAGCCGTAACCAGCACTGTTCCCAGTCTCTTGAGATCAACATCAGTTTGTCTTACATCATGATGTGCCGGAAGTTTCATTTTGGCTATTTCAGGGATTAGGCGAGTAGGGTTTTCTTGGGCCAGGTTTAAAATGGATGACCTGGTTGGTTTGGCTTCAGTATCTGTTAAATTAATGATGGACCCGCAGTTTTGTCCAACAATCATCGTATGTGGATTTTCTAAATAGCTCTTTAATTGGCCTGAGTGCCAATGATACCTTCTGGCATAGCCATTGCCCTGGTTCATGCCTTGCTGGACTACCGTCCAATCTCCTTCATCGCTTAAAATGAATGAATGTAAATAGATCTGAAAACCGTCCTGAATAGTGTTGTTGTCAATTTTTGCAATGAGCTTACTGCTTCTTACCAGGTCATCACCTTGCAAACCAGTTTTGTCAGAGATTCTCAGTAATTCATCTGGTGTTTTCTTGCTATGTCTACCCCTACCACCACAAAAATAGAGCCCTAACTCTTTGAATCTGGGATTAACAGCAGACTTTAAAGCACCCAGTACAGAAGTAGTGATCCCCGAAGAATGCCAGTCCATTCCCAGGACACAACCTAAGGATTGGAACCAAAAGGGATCACTCAACCTTTTGATTGCTTCGGTTTTTCCGTATTCAAGAATAATTGCTTCCAGGATGGCACCACCAAGGGATTTCATTCTTTCAGCTAACCAAACAGGAACTCTACCTCCATGTAAAGGCAAATCCGCGTAACCTGACTTATTCATAATACTAATATAATTAGTAATTGCTAAATAATGTTACTTATGTGAGATAATTGTTCATTCCGTAACCACATAATTTTTCTCACAAAATGATTCACCTAACTTCGCATTACAAAATTTTAATTTTATGCCTAAATACCGTCACCTGACAAAAGATGAGCTAGAGAGCCTGGAGAAAGAGTTTGTGGAATACCTTGTGGTCAATGGAATTACCGCAGATGAATGGGAAAGCATGAAGTCTGACCGTACGGAAGATGCTGAAAGGATTATTGCCTTGTTCAGTGATGTTGTTTTCGAAGGGATAATGCGTAAAACGAAATACATAGAGTACAGAAGCAAGCAAGAGCTTAAAGCTTTTCAATGTTTGGCTGATCAAATCGTGATGATGGCATTGGAAGGTGATGAATTATCTGACTTCACAGACGATTCATTTGTGAAAAAATCAATGACTTCACCTCCCGAGGGTATTAAAATATTCTCTGCCAGAAAGGCCTATAACAAGCAAAGGGAGCTTGAACTATTCGAGATGCTCCAACAGGGTTGTCAGATTTCAGATGGGAACGTCTTTAAGGCGCTTTCACTGGTTTATGCCGAAATAAAATCGCAGAAATGAGCAACGAGTTGATCATCGATTTCATCGGGTGGGTCGGTTCTGTGGAAGTGGTGCTGGCCTATGCATTGGTAAGTTCACAGCGATTAAAAGGTTCCTCATGGTTGTATCAGGTATTAAACCTGACAGGAGCTATTTTTTTGATCGTTAATACTTACTATTATGCTGCTTACCCCAGTACATTCATTAACATTGTTTGGGTAGTAATTGCGATTGTCGCACTAGGAAAAGTGATCTTTTTTAAAGCCAAACCTGACAATCCAGCTAAATAAACTGTTTGATGGTATTTTGTTTTCCTCTCCTTTGTTATTTTTGTTGGAATGGATGCTACTCAGGCCGTAATACAATACAAACCTTTGCTTCATTCGATAGCTCTTCGAATGGTGGGTTCAATTAGTGATGCAGAGGACATTGTACAGGATACATTCCTAAAGTGGCTAACTGTTGATCGCTCAAGGATTGAAAACACAAAAGCATATCTGGTTCGATCAGTAACAAACAATTGCATCAATCATCTAAAGAGCCTCAAATCAAACTACATTGATAAGTCTATTGATAGTATGAAGCATTCTGAGCTTGCGGAATACATACGTGAAATAGATATTAAGAAAATAGATTTGGATCATGAAGTTGAGGTAGCGCTACATGCAATTCATAAGAAACTGGAACCACTCGAAAAGTCTATTTTTATTCTTAGAGAGTTTTTCAATGTTGAATATGAAGAGTTGCAGGAAATGTTTGACAAGAGTGCGGCCAACTGTAGAAAACTTTTTAGTCGTGCCAAAGCTAAGCTTTCAATTGAGATGCCATCTATGAAATTCAGCCTTCCGACAAAACCAGCAATGTTTGAGAGCTTCCAAAAGGCTTGTAATCTGGGAAGTTTGACTGCCCTTGTAGGAGATCTCAAATCTGAGATCAGAGAAAAATTAAATTAATTTCACTTTTTTGTCACAAACTTGATTAAGGGTTGTCTTCTTTAAAAAAGAAGCAAATTGTTAACTGTTAATTAGGTTTATGGAAATCATAATCGCGTTTTTTATCGCCCATTGGTACTTGTCATTGTTCTTTCAGACATTCTTTTTACACAGGTACGCCGCTCACAAAGCTTTCACAATGAGCAAAACATGGGAAAAGATCTTTTTTGTACTTACATGGGTATTTCAGGGTTCAAACTATTTGAGTGCCTACGGTTACGGTATCATGCACAGAATGCATCATGCCTATGCCGATACTGAAAATGACCCACATTCACCAAAATATGACGAGTCATTGTTTAAGATGATGTGGAAGACAAAAACGATTTACTCTTCAATTTGTAACAAGAAAATGATCGTTGATGATCGATTTACGGGTGATATTCCACAATGGGATGCGTTCGATAAATTTGCCAGGTCATGGCCAAGTAGACTTCTTTGGGGAGCCGCATATGTGCTCTTTTATTATAACTTCGCCACTGAGTGGTGGTTATGGTTGCTACTACCAGTGCATTTTTTAATGTCACCTATCCATGGAGCAATCATCAACTGGTTTGCACATAAATATGGATATAGAAACTTTGAAGTAGGGGATACGAGCAGAAACTTTCTTCCGTTTGATTTTTTAATGATGGGGGAGAGCTATCATAATAATCACCACAAACACGGAACCAGGGCTAATTTTGGAGGTTTCAGATGGCATGAAATCGACCCTACTTACCAGGTGATCAAGTTGTTGGACTTTGTTGGGGTTATCAAGGTCAACAAGAAAGATAAAAAATCAAGCGACAAGAGCGAAGTGCTCAAAGCCGCTTAAGATAATTTTTAATTTTCCTGGAAAAAGCTACCCTTCATTTGAGGGGTAGCTTTTTATGCCTTAGTCCATTGCATCTGCAACATAATCTACTATTTCCTGCATCTTGCTATCACTGTAACGTCCCTGAGTCACATAGACAATTTTACCATCTGGGTCTAGTACATAAAAGTACGGTGTTTTCTTATCCTCAAATTTAAGTACCTCCTTGTACAGGTGTAACTCCCCTTTGTAGAATAGAACATATGGTTGGAGGTCAGGGTCAATCGTTTCTTTAACCTTATTCATGACAGACTTATAAGCAGGTCTCTTTGCTCCGGTGAACATTGGAACAAAGTATAAGTTCACATCAAATGTGATTTGAAATACTGAGGGTTTATCAGGCTTATGAAGGAATTGGTAGTAAGCTGGTTTGAACCATGATTTAAGGTAGTCTTCTGCCTTTTTGGAATAGGCAAGACCAATTATAGTGTATTTTCCTTTAATGTCATCCGGTAGGTTGACAAACTCATTTGTCAGACTTTCTCCCTCCATTTCAGGGAACTCAGAGCCAACTTGTGCATGGGTGCATATAGAAATTGCGAGGAAAGAAAGCAGTAAGATATTTTTCATGATCATTTGCAATTAGTTGATTATTGATAATAACAATTTAATGTGAATATTCGTAATTTATTGCCATCAACAACTAAATCAGGAAATAAATTGACGACTGATTACAGCAAAACTCCCCTATACAAGAAGCTTGGATTAAAAGACGGGTTTAAATGTCTATTTGTACACACACCAAGCTATTATGCTGATTTGTTTCAGGAGTTACCGGATATTGAAGTACTGGAAAGTGGCGACACTCCCTTGGATTTTATTCATTGTTTTTACAAAGAAAATCAATTGTTTCAGCGTGAAATACAATCCCTAATTCCACGGTTGAAGAAAACCGGAATGATATGGGTTGCCTGGCCTAAGAAGGCCTCTAATCTGTCAACTGACTTACATCGAGACATAGTTCGGCCCTCGATGCTCGATCGTGGATTAATTGACTCGAAAGTTTGCTCCATAGATGACGATTGGTCAGCGATGAAGTTTGGTTATAGGATCAGTGACCGTTAAGCTTCTGAAGTAACCGGTTCAGTTGAAGCCTCTTCAACAACTTTCTTTTTCTTATTCGGATCTCTTTCCAACATAATATGCCTCAGGAGCATTTCAAGAGGGAATACGAGTAATGCAGTACTTACATCAATAAGAAAATCTATTACTGGTGTGCTCTTGAGGTCAATAAGAGATCCCATTGCAGACTGGCAGAATTCGATAATCACTATGAGTGTCAAAACTGAAAGTCCGGCTTTTATGATCCTATTGGATTTTTTCTCCTGGGATAACCTGGAAGTGAATACTACAAGCCCTCCGAAAATTACGATTTGCATCAGATAGAACCATGGTTGCTGCCAATATGGTGTTGCCACTTTAAATTTAATGCTCTCAGCATTTTCAACATTTCCAAAACTATCACGCGATTGAACAAACAATTCATAATCACCAGGTGGGAGGTACGAGAAGTCAATTTTTTGGTTACTGGACCAATTAGACCAGTTATCATTCATTCCAGCAAGCTTGTACTTGAATTCTGTGTCTAACAAGCCAAGATAATCCGGTTTAGACATTTCAAAGGAAAGAAAAGTGTTGTCATACTTGATATTGAGCTTGTCTCTTTTCTTTAGTATGCCATCACTAGCTCTGATCGTTTTTAGGAAAAGCGGGTGAGCGAGACTATCGATGTGTTCAGCTTTATGGTCATAAGCCAGTAAGTCATTATCACTGGTTATGAGCCAATATTTATCTGTTTCCTTGTCATAGGTAATCCTCCTTAATTTCGGGAAGATGCTAAAGTATTTGTGCTTCTTAATGTCTCCGAATTTGGATATTTCATACCAGTCTTTGCCATTGTATATCCAAATAAATCCAAGCGCATCTTTAAAATAAGATACCGGGAGTCCAAGTTTATCTTTCCACCTGTCATAAGCAACAAGCTGATCAGATTTATTGTCCATGTAGAAGTAACCCTGTGTGTTGATAAAAAAGGTGGTGTCCTTGACATGGGACATGAGTATGTCGTCAAACCGATGATTGTCTATTGGGTATTCTTTTCTCACCTGTAGCTCATCTCCTTCCAAATGGACATCCATAATCTTAGATGAGCCAGCCATCCAGATTTCGCCGGCATCATCCTGATAAATATCCAGGATGACATCATCCGGATCTAAAGTAGCTACTTCAATCCACACCTCATCATGTACCTCGAAGAGTTTCACTTCATGATCATATGTGCTTACCAGGATTCTATGTTCTTCATTGTTAAGAATCTGGACAGCACTGATTGGTTCATCAATCACAATATGTGCGGAATCTTCTATCTCAATTAGACCACTTGTACTGGCGGCAAGTAAGTGGTCATCAAATACAATCAGGTCTTTACATTTGCCACTTGAACCTGGTACTTTGGTGTACTTATATCGAATGTCTACAGGAATTTGTTTGACCCTCCTGACATATCGCACATTACTTTTTGGTTTACCTTTAATAAGCGTGATTGCGTCACCGCTTACAATATCATCCACCTTGGAAAAGATTTTTTTCAGAAAACCCGGCTTTTTGTCCTTCTTGTCATCTTCCTGTTTCTTTTCACTGGATTTATCCTCGTCTTCCTGGTTCTTTTTCTTGTTTTTGAACAGTTTTCCAAGCCTGATAGCCTTTTTATCATCTTCTTTGCTTTCTTCCTGCACAGGCTGTACTACGCGCTGTTCAACAGGTTTTTTCTTTTTAGCAGTATTTACTTTTTGGGCAACATAATAGACCTTGTTGGCAAATGTGGTGTCCTTATCAATGAAAAACACACCTGAACTGGTTGAAAGCCAGAGTTTATTGTGGTATCTGTTTACGGCAAGTAAGTTGCCCTGTAGTCCCGGCAAATGGGAATAGCTTTTCGCTGGGAAAGATGGTAGCACCCTGGAAAGGCCATATTCGTGACTCACCCAAACGCCTCCTTCTTTATCCACGTGAGTTGCATAAATCTCATTATCTGGTAGTCCCATGGAATTGTCTAGGATTTCCAGGTATTCAGGGTCATTCAGATTGATGAAAACACAACCATAATCAAGAGTAGAGCAGATTATTATTTCTTCGTTGACGAAATTGATGTCAATGGCAGAAATGCCATAATCATCCAGCAACGTATTGCTTTTTAATGTGTCAAATTCCCCATCGTTGATTTCATATAGATAGCCATCAAAGCCCAGAGCTACACTTTTATTTTTCGCATTAGTAATGACACGGGCAATTTTATTATCAATATTGGCCCCATTTACTTCTTTTAGAACAGCTTCATCTATTTGAAATACTTTCTCTTCAGTATTCACATACAGTTTGTCTCCAAGCTTGTATAGATTAAGAAAATTGTCCTCTATTTTCCCAATCACCTTCTTGGATTCAGGATCGTAGACATAAAGCATTTTTTCACTTAAAAAGTATACTTTAGACTGAAAGTGTTCAGTTTGATAGAAAAGTTGTGATGTAGAATCTGACTCGTGTAAGCTGATGTAATGAATATTATAGTCTCGCCAATTGATAGTTCCAAACCCATTAATACATCCAACATAAATTTGGTTGTCATCATCTGTTGCTATCGATAAGGCAGCAGAGGGTGTGGGGTAGAAATCCCAGACTTTTCCATCATATTGATAAACACCCAGGGTATTGGCCATACTCAAGAGTCCTCGGCTGTCTGAGCTGATTTGAAAACTAATTCCTTCAGTGTGCCCGGTTTCCCGGATATGGTTGTTAACCAGGAAACTGCCCTTTTGAGCATGCGCAGAAAATACTGAAATGATTGCCAATGCGGCAATGGTCAGGTAGGTGGTCCGAATAGACATCTTTGTTAGTTATTTGAAAACGCTTTTTTTCTAATCCTGTGCGAGAATTAATTCTGTTAAGATAATGCTTATTGCGCTTAACGCAAAAACGCTCAAATAACTTTTGAATATCAAACAGTCATATCTTGTCTATTATATGTCTCTGAATAAGCTTCCCACCAATAATGATCCTGATTAACCATTCTCTTATTAAACCATTGGCCTGGCTTAGGTGTAATTAACGGTACGTTCTTGAGAGCTGCATTTTCAACAGTTCTGAGAATGGGATCGTACCAGCTATGAGGAGCAAGATCGAAGGTGCCCCAATGTATGGGGACGAAAATACCCCCATCAATAGCTTGAAATGCTTCAATTGCCTCTTCTGGGTTTAAGTGAATATTGTGCCATAAATGATGGTATGCACCAATTGGCATCAATGAAATATCAAAAGGACCAAGTGCTTCTCCAATCGCCTGAAAGTTGTCGTGGATACCTGAATCACCTCCAAAATACACTTTTTGGTCTCCCATCTCAATTGACCATGACGACCAAAGAGATCTGTCTCTGGTAAATAATCTCCCTGAGAAATGTCTGGCTGGGGCCGCAGTAAACTTGAAATCATCTACGACTATGGATTCCCACCAATCCAGTTCTACTATATGCTCGTTTTCTATTCCCCAATGCTGTAGAGTAGGGCCAACACCAATAGGAGCTATGAATTTTTTGGCCTTGTGCCTGATCCTTTTAATCGTTTGATAATCGAGATGATCATAGTGATCATGTGATAATAAAACAACATCGAGATCTGGTAAGTCATCAGCGCTGATGGGAGAGGGGTGATATCTTTTTGGACCCATAAAGCTGAATGGGGAAGCTCTCTCAGATAACATAGGGTCCATTAAAATATATTTACCCTGAAAATGCAATAATAATGCAGCATGCCCCAGCCAATTTATTTGAATGTCACTTTGATCAATTATATCAGTGCAAGTTTCGTCAAAGTCATAGGTGGGTTGGGGGGAGGCTTCCACTTTTCTTGTCATATAGGTTTTGATGATTTCCGGCATCATGCCAAAATTTCCGGCAGTTGTGATGCTTTGGTTTCTTATTTTTTGACCATCAAATTGTTTTGATTTCTGTAATGTAGCCTTGTTGGCTGGTTTACCTACTGAGGGAATAATTGAATGAATCATTATGTGCTATTACAAATTGTACGACCCTTCAATGACGAACTGAAAGAGAAAATATTTTTGACGGGCTTTACTCGATTATAATTGCCTGGCTGTAAAGATTATTATTTGAAAGAATTCTCAGCCAGTATACTCCTTTTTCCAAACCGTGGATGTCCAGTGTAGTTCGGTTACTAAGAAGACTTTTGCTGGTTTGTAAAAGGCTTTGTCCATTGTAAGACCATAGTTCCAATTCTACTTCTTCATTGCCCTCCGGAACCTCCAAGTAGAGTGTCAGTTTGCTTTGCGCCTGTGATGGATTTGGGTAAACTACCAGTTTATTCGTTACAAGGTCATTAGTATCTGTCACCAGGAAGGTTGGTCTTACTAAAAATAACCCGAAACTTCTATCGCTAATTGCAATGGTCCCACTTTCAAAGAATGGGTAATTACTCCAACTACCTGCAAATGAGACATCATTGTCGGGGGGATGTGTATCGAAATATCCTACTTCCTGAAGTGTGCCCTCAGTCAGGTCAGATGTTGAAAAAATCCTCAACCCCGCCGTGTAATTACTAAGAAATGCATAATCACCATTTACGTAGATGTTATGATCAATTGCATCATAATCACTGTAATAGCTATCAATATAAACCGGGTTGTCCAGGTCCTGAATATCCCAAATAAGTATTCTTGTATTATATCCTTGATATATTTCATCTAATTCGTCTGTGCTAAGGTAATAGCGATGGTCCTCAGTTAACCAACCCTGATGGGAGTATGTGGCACTGTCATAAGTGGCTATAGAAAGAAGACTCGGAGAACTACTATTGGAAACATCCACAATCTGAAAGGATTCCTCGCATGCATTGAAACACAAAGATTTACCTCTGTATTGCTCATCGGGTCCATTATAAATCACGCAATGTGCGTCATGTACATAATTATCTGGTATTTCCAGTGCAAAGCAACCTGCAAACGTTGGAAATTTCGGGTCATTGATATCCACAATGTGCAAACCTCCATTTGCACAGGATTTTCCATACCGAACGCCCAACAGGTACGCGTAACCAGATTCTTCATTAATAGCGATATTATGGCAGGTACTTATTTCATCATAATGAGCATCCTCTGTAAATACTTCAGGAGGATTCTCAACATTCCTTAATCTTGTTAAATCAAATACCTGCATTCCATGATCAGCATCTTCACTTACAATAAATGCGTGATTTTTATATGTTTTGATATCTCGCCACTTGCTGAGGCTATTGTTCCCATGTTCTTCCAGAATTCCAAGTACGATTGGCGATAAAGGGTTTGAAATATCAACAAAAGAGGTGCCATTTGCCATACCAACAATTGCATATTCCTTTCCTGTATCAGGGTCTGTCCAACCCCAAATATCATTTAACCATAAGCCATCATACTCGGCAAGCAATTCATTAGGAAGAACTCTGGCTAATAAATCTATACTGTCACAAGGGAAATCCCCGGCAAATCCATCAACACAAGGAGTTTGTCCAAGTGAAGTCAAGGAAAGAGACGCTGAAATAAAAAGTATGACAAGTTGTTTAATGCACATGTTTTTCATCCAGGTCAATTATTGAAATAGGGTCTATTATATTTTCATAAACAACCATATAGGCTAAAACCCTATACATTTAATTGATTACAACTCTGCTCAAGTAATGATGATCTGCGCCTAAAACTTTTATGTAATAGATGCCTTTTTGAAAGTCCTTCAAATCAAATGTTATCCTGTTTTCGTCGATGATTTCCGGGCTCAAGGTTGTTGATTTACCAGTAACATCTACAAGCAGAAACTTATGGTTTCCAGCGGATTCAGGTAAATCAATCGTGAATATATCGTTGGTAGGATTTGGAAAGGCCTGCAATGATGTTAGGTTTCTTGAATCCGTGGAAATTATATTTATTGTTTGAGAAGTTGACTGAACTCCACAATCGTTAAATACTGTTTGAGTGACTGTATATGTACCTTCCTGAGAATATGTATGTGTAGGTATCGGACTGGTAGTTATTTCCGATCCATCACCAAAATCCCATTCGTAATGAGTACCATATCTTGCAGTGTTATCAACCTTGATTGTCAATCCTCGTAGTTGAACCACGAAATTTGGAATTGGCAAAGGGTCTATTCGATCGAAATAAACTGGGCCACTATAGACTATAGTTCCTTCAGATTCACCCTTGCATCTGACAGATCCTTCCTCCAGCCATAGAGGTAAACTAGTGACATCCAATACTGAGGAATTTACGCCACTAAAGAACTCGTTGTTGGTTAGGTTCTCATACCCATCCAGTGTGTCAACTTGCCACTGGTATGAAACATTTTTATTGTCTGAGAATACCTCAAATTCCATTTCTGTCCCTTCACAACCATTAATTGTTGCTGTTTCATTGGCCATGTAAAATGGTAGATTAGCTTTCAAAACAAACAAACCACGTACCTGATCTGTCACGATGATTGTACCGCTTTCAAAATATGGGTAGTTGCTCCAGGTTCCATTGTATTCTGTATTGTCATTCTCCGGATAAGTGTCAAAGAATCCTATTTCATACATTTTCCCTTCGCTGACCATATCAACGTTCAGAATTCTTAAACCATGGTTATAATTCGATTGATAAAGGTATTTATCGCGAATATAAAGGTTATGGTCAATAGCCTGGGTGACACCATAGTAGCTGTCAATATACTCAGGATTATCCAGGTCAGTCATGTCCCACATTAAAGTTCTTGTATTGTTTGAGAGGTTGCTTTCATCCAGCTCATCATTACTAATGAAGTAAGCATGGTCTTCAGTCAACCACCCCTGGTGAGCATACACCGCACCTTCGTAATAAGAAATTGAGATTAAGCTGGCATTCGCCGGATCCGTCACGTCTATTACCTGCACAGATTCTTCATTTGAGCTGAAGCAAATTTGTTTCCCCTGGTGTTCCTCATCGGGTCCATTGTAAACCACGCACTGTGTATCGTGGGAATAGGCATCCGGTTCCGCAAGTGCGAAACAACCAGCGTATTGGGGGGCTAATGGATTATTTACGTCTATAATATGAAGACCGGCGGAAGTACATATTTGATCTTGTAATCCACCTTGCGCTCTGATACCAACAACATATGCATATCCTGTTTCTTCATTGATGAATAGGTTATGGGCTCTTCCAAATCTACCGTAGTGGGCGTCTTCCGTAAAGGTTTCAAATCTATTTCTTGCGGCCCCTCTTAGTCTTGTAAGATCAAATATTTGAAGTCCATGAGTATTGTCTTCCGCTACAATAAAAGCGTAGTTATTAAAGACCTTAATGTCTCTCCAAAGCGTAGAACTGTTTTGTCCGTGTTCCGGTAAGATACCAATAACTGAAGGATTCAATGGATCGGTTACATCTACGAAGGAAGTACCATTTGGCATACCCACCAGTGCATATTCTCTCTTTGTATCCGGGTCTGTCCATCCCCAAACATCATTTGTCCATAAACTGTTGAACTCTGATCCAAGCGCACTTGGTTCAACCAGGGAAAGTAATTCTACATTGTTACATGGGTAGTCTCCGGCATAACCATTTTCGCAGGGTGTTTGGCTAATGGCTAGATTGGATAAAATTGTTGCTATTAGGATTAGGCAATACTTCATAATACAGATTTGGGTTTAATGTTGTATACAGGTTAAATGCTAAAAACCCCAGTAAGGTTCAGCATTTAACCCAACTTATTATCCTTTGTTGATAATTACTTTCTCCATCACGTCACCTTGTTGGATCTGGTCAATCACTTCCAAACCTTCTACCACTTTGGCAAATACGGTGTGATTTCTATCCAGGTGCTGGGTGTTTTCACGGCTATGGCAAATGAAAAACTGGGAACCTCCGGTATTTCTACCTGCATGAGCCATACTTACGACACCTCTATCGTGAAATTGGTTGTCTCCATCCAATTCACAGTCTATCGTATAGCCTGGTCCACCATTTCCAATTCCATTAGGGCAACCACCTTGAATAACAAAATTGGGAATCACCCGGTGAAAGGTAAGTCCATCATAAAATCCTTTTTCGGCAAGGTCAACAAAGTTTTTAACAGTATTTGGAGCGTCTTTCTCAAAGAACTCCAGTTTCATTGTTCCTTTTTTGGTTTGAATTTCTGCTGTAGTCATTTATTAAGAATATTTTTTCAAATATACTACAACGACATTACTTGTTTGATTGCTTCGGCAAGTTGTTCGGGGGATACTAAATCTCTTTTGTTGATAAACATATCAATATCCTCATCTTTATTGTCTACCAGGTCCAGTCTACTGGAAATAACAATGATTCTAGGTCTTGTATTGATAGTCTCTAAAGTTTCGAGTCCATCCAGATAAGGCATTTCTATGTCTAACAACAATAAGTCGGGCTTGAATTTGGCGATGGCCACTGCACCTTTCACGGGATCTTGATAGGATCCAGCTAACTCGATGAAGTCCATTTCATGGACATATGCTTCCAATACTTTGATGAATAATGGATCATCCTCAAGGATAATGCATTTAACCTTTGACATTAATCAAAGATACAAACTACAATGGTTGAACTGAAGTTCGGATTTAAATTATTTCTGTGTGTGGTGAGCAATATACTTCTTGCACTGTTCTTCTGAACCAAGATAAAGAATGCTACCTGCCTTTCTAACTACCCAGGTTTTTTCTTGTTTGTCGTACTTAAGTTTGAGTTTGTCGTCTGCTGACCCACTGAAGAGAAGTTTGCGAATGAGTTCCATGTTGTAAGAATCTAAAATGTAAAACCGTGCGAATTTAATTTTTTAAAGATATAATTAAATTATTTCATGTCAAACTAATTTTCGTAAAAAATTGCATTAATCTGTGGAAATATTGAATAAAAAAAGGCTAACTCTAATGAGCAAGCCCTTAATTCCAATCAGCTATATAAAATACAAAATCGTTATTGAATACTCCTGTAAGATTCAATCAACTCTTGAATTCTCTCAGCATTAACGCGTAATGAGGCTGGAGAAATATTCGTCAAATGAGTCAATTCATTGAGAATGTCGGTTTTAGCCAAATTGACTTCCTGGAACTTCTCTATGGTATTCTTATTGAGAATTTCTTGTTTATAGGCTTTTTTGATAGCCTTTTCGGATTTCTTAATGTCTTTTTTGATAAGGGGTATAAGTTCTTTTATACCTTCCCGTGTTCCTGCAAAAGTTCTCTTATCAATTGATTCAATGATTGTGAGGCAAATTTGCTCAATCTCAGCATCATCTACTGATTCGGTTTCCAATGTATCAATTGAATACACTTCATTCAATGAGATGATCATACCTAGAAAAATCATCAATACTTGCTTTAAAGTTTTCATAACATTTTCAGTTACTCCCGATACAAAATTACCGAAAATTTATAAATAACTAAAAAACAGCATGTTATATAGATGTACTTAAATTAAAAGTAGATGAATGGGTGGATTATGTCGGTAAAAATTAAGTGATTAATAGATGCTGCCTTAGTTTCCGGCAGCTTTCCATGCCCTATATCCACCTTTTAAATCGTAAACTGTATTGAATCCTTCTTTAGCGAATATTTGGGCTGCTTTAGCGCTTCTACCGCCAACAGCACAGTAAACAACCACTGGCTTAGTTTTATCTAATTCATTTAATTTGGCCTGAAACTGTTTGTCGTAGAAGTCTATAAGTGTCGCTCCTTCTATCACGCCATAACTTGTTTCCTCAGGTGTTCGGACGTCAACAATCTGAATATCCTGGTTTGAGGCTTTGAGCGAAATGAAATCATCTACTGTAATAAGGTCAGACACTTGAGGTTGCTGACATGAAATTAGAAATATTGATAATATAAAGAGGTATCTCATGGTCATTTTTGGGATAAATATAGAATCTTTTATCATTTGCTAATGTAACAAATGTTATAGTGACATTTGTTGATTTGAACTACTCAATTATATTGACCAGTCAGTCGTAATTATTTCCTGTTCGCCAATCTGAGGAGTAAATAGCATAGATTCCTGCGTATATTTGATAAGTGTTAAATATTAAAAATTAAATCAGCTATGTTAAACATGTTAAATATTGTTAGGTCTACTTTTGTGTATGCAATTAAATCAGCCATCTATGGTTATCAGGTAAAATTTGAAAACACAGAGAATTCCTGGGTTGTAGCAAAAAAAGGTAAAGTATACTTTATGGATACTAAAAGAAAGTGCTACGAGTACGTATGCCAGGCATAAGATATATAGGAAGTGCAGTAAGTTGAGGGCGCCAAAATCTGGTGCCTTTTTTTGTGTTTTGAGTCCAGGGGTTAGATTTATCTTTATTGTGGTAAGCTATTTAGGCAACTTCCTGAGTTGGGAAAAAGTCATCGTCAATAGCTTCCCAGGAATAACCTTGTTCCTCTATGTTGAGAAATTTTATGGCAGATTTGGTGTCCGCTACATGTTTCAGTTTTACATCGTTATTTAATTCAAATGGAATCTGATCTACATTGATTTTTAAACTGGCAGGCTTTACTACTAGTACCCAGTTTATGTTCTCACCTGATAGAAAGGGCATGTTTCGTTGTAATTGTGACAATGGGGTAAGAAAGGACTGGTTCAGTAATCGGTTATCAATTATCAGGCTCAATGGAGTTTCTGCAGATTCTATGTAAGGTTCAATTACGTCAATGATCTCCATAAAACTGCCCGGCATAATATTTTCTGTGAGATAGGTGCATGCCAAAATTTGATTGGGTATTACCCAGCCGACCTTATAATTTTTTCCCATTGGTTCTAGAGATTAGAAACATATTTATCTCAAATATATCAATAAATCGGGTTTGAATATTGATATTTTAAGATGGTTACGGGTGAGTGGGTTATTTATTGGATGAGTAGGAATTTATCAAACTTAACCCGGGGAAGTGAGTGACTATCCCCGGGTTCACTAATATTTAGTCTCGGGCAAAGGCTAATAGAATACGTAGGATATACCAGAATAGAAGCATTAGACTAGCGAATAAACCAAGTGCCGCAGCAACATGCTGTCCGGTGTGATAATTGTGAACCAGGTTTGAAGTTTGGTAAAGAATGCTTCCAGCTGCTAGTGCAACCATCGCGAATGAAAAGAATAGTCCAAGCTGAAACCCAAAAATAATTCCAAGAACAATTAGTCCAAGAGCAACCATACCACCGACCATTAGAATATTTCTCAAGAACGAGAAGTCTTTTTTCGTAGTGAATACAACCAGTGTAAGCCCAATAAACAAAAAGAGTGTCATAAGGCCAGCTTGCATAATAATTTCAATTCCCGCGAAATTGGCAGCAATTAAAAGCAATGGAATAAAAATGATAGCCTCAGCCAAAGTATATAAAAACAATCCAGCATATTGGTTGTTTTGAGAAGTACTGGATCTTGCCCATTTTTCAGCCTGGAACGAAGCAAACATAAAACCTCCTAACACAAGAAGCCATGTGTATTGCCCTCCAAGCATCCATTCAGCAATTCCATATGCAACCCCGGTCTTAAATAATATAAGTTCAAGTGCAATAAAACCCAGTACAGCTATTGCCAGGTGTAAATAGGTTTGTCTAATGAATTCAGCTCTTTCAGTTTGAGAGGCCAGATTGAGTGGTTGATAATTTACGTCTATGTTATTCATTGATGTATAGTTTTTTGTCAAAGTAAAACATTTATGGTCACATGCCAAATTTTGTTTAATTGGACAAAAAGATGAATAAATTGTCAATCAATAGGATTGGGGATAAAATGTGGATTAACTACTTGAAAACTAGAAAGGAATAACACATATTTGACCATCTTTACACCTAACGGAAAGGTTTAAAGGTTGATGATAATTAAGAGAATTACGTATTGGGGAAACCCAATATTTCCATAGCTGGTTGACTAACCCCTCATATTTATATGGGGGGTTTATTTTTTTATTCTTTTTAGAAGATTTTGAAAGAAATTACCTAAAATGGCTACCAATAAACAGTAATACGTTTTGTCGAACCAATTCTTTAGAACTTTTGTCACGGAAAACATAGATATGATCAGTCATATCTGTAGGGCTTATGCCCGAGGTGAGGAGGAATTAAAGGATTTGATTCAGGAAGTAACTATTCAACTATGGCGGTCCCACAAGAAGTTTGAGGGCAGGTCAAAGGTTTCTACCTGGGTTTATCGTGTGACACTTAATGTATGTCTTTCTCAGAGTCGTAAGAAGCAGAAGCAACTAGAGCCAGTTTCTTTGGAGAATGTTCAACTTGCTGAAGATATAGACGTAGAGGAGAAAGAGAGAATTGATTTATTATATTCCGCTATCAGGAAATTAAAGGAGGCTGATCGGGCAGTAATCATTCTTTACCTGGAGAATAAAAGTTATAAAGAAATAGCTGAGATACTTGGTATGTCGGTGACAAATGTAGGTGTGAAAGTGAATAGATTGAAATTACAATTGAAGCAATTGATAAATGGCTGAGATAGATATCATAGCGCTTTGGAATAAAGGTAAGCCATCTCAGGGTTCAATAGATGTTGATGTCGATAGATTGATATCAAAAAAGTCAAAAACGCCTCTCTATTGGATCAAGTTTATCTTATGGATAGAGTTCGCAATTAATCTTGTATGCCTCCCGATAACCCTTATTTTTTGGAGAGAAGAGGACCCAATGTTATATGGGGTGATTACTCCACTGATCATCGTAATATATTTGATTTATTACCAGTTTCTGATTCAAAAGATAAATGCTTTTGATTTCTCGAGGGATGTGAAAACGAGTCTCAGAAAGCTTTATAGTTATCTTAACTTCTTTCTACTTCATTATAGGGTGATTATTTGGCTGTCGCTTGTGGTTGGATATGTGTATGGTCTGATCACAGCTGATGAGCAAGGTTCGGAAATGCCAAATGACATGACTGGTTGGGTAGTAATAGTGGGAATAGGCATTTTATTTATTGGCCTTGTGGGTTTTATACTGAATTGGCTTATCAGTTTGATTTATGGGAAGAAGATTAAAAGACTAAAAGAGGTGGTGAAGGATTTTGAAACCATAAACTAAAAAATATCAATCAACCTTTTCTTCCTCGATATGTTCTATTTGGGGGTCTATTATTGCTTCGGTGACACTCAGTATGTGATCTCCAGCTTTTTCCAGAGAGTGAATGATGTCTTTATACAAGGAAGTTGTTTTGTAATTTAATTTTTTTGATTCCAGGTCAAGATTGATCTTCTCTTTAATCAACGCTTTCTTTTTGCGATTAATTTCAATTTCCTTTTCTCTCGCAAGATCCAAATTTGCATTATCGTAAGTGTCATCCAGGTTTTTGATCATCACTTCTTCAGCACTTTTAATTAGTTTAAAGAAGTCCTCAATCTTCAGGATTAGTTCATGAGGGAGTGGTACACCTGAATCAACTCTTTTGTTTACATCTTTGATCATTTGATGATATATATCACCAATTCTTTCGAGCTCACTGATAGCGCTATAAATCATGCTGACACGAGTTACAGTTTTCTTGCTGAAACTTCCATTGCTACTTATTTTTTGCAGGAACTCAGCAATTTCCTCTTCTAATTGATCTGAATGATCTTCAAGGCGAATGACTTTTTTTAATGGTTTCTCTTGCTTGTCATTTTCAAGTGCCTCAAAATAAGACATTACTTCGTTGCTCATTTTGGCTATCACAGTTCCAAAGTAGGCAGTTTCTTTGCGGGCTTGTTCAATGGATATTTCACTGGCTTTCATTAAACCGGTAGAGATATACTGTAGTTTATATTCATTATCGTCATTCCCTTTCACTAGCTTGGTTACGATTTTTGCAATCAAGCCGGCAAACCAAACAAGTAATAGTGTGTTGATGATATTGAAAGTCGTATGAAATGTAGATAGTGCATATTTGATGGCTTCAGCATCATTATAAGCTGATGTACTTCCTAAAGTGGTAACGAGCCAATCAACACCTACCAGAAATGGTTTGAGGAGTATAACTATCCAAATGACTCCAAAGACATTGAATACAAAGTGAGCCAGTGCTGCTCTTTTTGCGTGAACATTTCCAATAAGTGCTGCAATATTTGCTGTGATAGTGGTTCCAATATTCTCTCCCAGCACAAGTGCGACTGCAATTTCAAAAGGGATCCAACCCTGATTCGCCATTACTAACGTAAGCGCCATCGCCGCACTGGATGACTGGACCACTACAGTGATAATTGTTCCTATAAGAACGAACAATAGCGTGGACAGAATACCAAGGTTTGTGTATGTAGAAAGAAACTCCAACACCTCAGGATGATCTTGAAGACTTGGTACTCCGTCTTTAAGAAACTGGAGACCTAATAATAGCAGTGCAAACCCAACAAATACTTCTGCCCAGGTTTTGACTTTTTCCTTGCTGAAAAATGTAAGGGGAAATGCTATGGCAATCAATGGAAGAGCAAACTTTGAGATACTTACCTTGAACCCAACAAAAGTTAAAAGCCAGGCGGTCATAGTAGTTCCTATGTTGGCGCCCATAATTACTCCTATAGCCTCCATCAGTGAAAGAAGGCCTGCATTCACAAAGCTAACAACCAAAACAGTTGTCGCAGATGAACTTTGAATAAGGCTGGTAATTAGAAAACCTGTCGCAACTCCTTTAGCCCTATTTGAGGTCATATTTCGCAAAAACTCGCGTAGTTTTGACCCAGCAACTTTCTGAATTGATTCGCTCATGATCTTCATACCATAGATGAAGAAACCGAGCGCCCCGAGAAGATTAAGCGTATCTAGTAGTCCGAAATTCATTGATTAGATGTCTGAATGTCGCATGTTTCATTCCTGAAAGCAATCTTAACGAATAACTAAATTATGACATGCAATTAACTTCAATATTAATGCAGAGGTAACATTTAATTAATCTTTGATTTCACCTTAAAAATAGCGTATTTTTTGAATGTTGGCTTACCCTATTTTGTATTGCCCAATTTCATTTGCCTAAATAAGGTCAATATCAAGGTTTTTCTGGAATGAAGTTTCAAATGAGATGATCGTATCAGTGTTGGTTACACCAGGAAGTGGATGTATTTTCTTATAGATCACTTCCCGCAAATGGGCATTGTTCTTGGCTACAATTTTTAATAGCAGGGCATATTTTCCTGTGATGTTAGAGCATTCAAGGATCTCTGGTACTTTCTTAAGTTTAGAGATAACCGTGTCAATATATTTCGGATTACTTATTTCCACCCATGTAAATGCCTCTGTAGTAAACCCCAGTACCTCTGCATTGAATTGGTAAACCGGATTTGTGATTACTTTTCTTTGTTTGAGCTTGTTAATTCGTTGGTGAACCATGGTGTTTGAAATACCAAGTTCTTTTGCCAGTGTAGAAAATGCAATTCTTCCATTTTCACTGAGTTTTCTAAGTATATCCTTATCTGTATTGTCAAATTGACTCATTTCCGCATTTCTAGTGTGGTTGTAAAGTTAAATTAACTATTTATTGATTGAAATAGTTAACAATGAATAAAATGTAACGTTTTCATTGATCATTTTGATTCAAATATTGTTTGATTTGGGTAATGTTGACTTTTTTTGATTGGTAATTTAAACTTGACTATGAATTATAAGGAATTGCTCAATGTGCTTTGGCTTGATTATGAGAAGCACACACCTTCAGCACACAAAATTCACAATTTATTAGAAACCAGGGGAGAAGAAGTATTAAATGACCACATTGCATTTCGTACGATCAATCATCCATTAATTAATGTAGATGCTACTTCGAAGCTTTTTTTGGAATGTGGTTATGAGGAAAAAGGAACCTACCATTTCGAAGAAAAGAAACTATTAGCAAAACACTTTGAGCATCCGGATTCCAATGCGCCAAAAGTATTTATATCTGAATTATTATTGGAGGAATTTTCACCTGGGTTACAGCATGAAATACAGCAATGTATTAATAAAATGCCTTTAGGTTTGATCTCATCCGGCCATTTTATCTTGTCAGGACGAACCTGGGGAACAATTTCTCATAAAACCTATCAGCAATTATTGAGTGAGTCTGAGTATGCAGCTTGGTGGTATGTGTATGGTTTTGGAGCGAATCATTTTACTGTAGATGTAAATTCACTAAAGTCAATTGAATCGCTTGATGAATTGAATGCACTACTGAAAGTGCATGGGTTTTCAATGAACAATTCAGGTGGTGAAATAAAAGGAGGGAAGGATGTTTTGTTGGCTCAGTCCAGCATCCTAGCAGATAAACGACCAGTAGAATTTTCTGAGGGACTGTTCAGTATTCCCGGATGTTACTACGAGTTTGCATATCGGTATGAGCAATCGCCTGGACGTCTTTTTCAGGGATTTGTAGCCGGATCTGCTGATAAGATATTTGAGAGTACAAACGCTTTGTCGAACTAGGCAATTTTCATATAATAAACAACAACCAATCCTGAAAAGGTGGCCAAATTATTGGTCACCTTTTTTATTGAGCCTAATTCAACTTAGGCCTCTGGGAGAATTCTTCAAATTTTTGTATTTTTACGTTCATCTCTTCAATCAAGTAATTGATCGAATAAACGGCGGGTTCACACTTTGTTATTTGATTCAGGAAACTTTTTATACAATTTTTGTATTGGTAAGTTGTTTGATAGTCTAAATGCTAGCCTTTATTAGGAAAATATCACTTCATTGTATAGCACTAACCTTGCTTTCATTTCCTCTTTTCTCGCAGGACAAAGAGAGTAATGTTATTGAGGGTATGTACCGTCCTAAACTAGCCGAATTCAGCTACCAGACTTTGTTCAATCAAAATTCTATTGCTTCTTCTGAGATTTTCGGAGATGGTACCTATGAGGTTGAAAGCAATTACCTGTTTAAGGGTAAAATGGGGATTCCGCTCTTCATGAAGCCCGGTCATTTAGCAGCATTGCAATTGACCTATGAGGATATACGTTTTTCAGTAGATAACGACATCAATATTAATTCTGATCTTTTCAGTTACCTGGACCAAACAAAGAAATTTAGAGGAGTAAGTGCACGGTTTCTGTATGAGCGTAAGCTGAATGACCTGGCAAGTTTTAACCTGATCAGTGGTTTGGAAATGCATTCTGATCGGTGGCAATTGAATTCAAACACAATCAAGTATTACATTGCAGGGTTATACACGCAGGTAATAAGCAACCGTACCCAAATTGGTTATGGAGCGATTACGGGCATTGACCAACAGGTTTTCTCCCTTTGGCCATTGTTTAAAATGGAGCACAAGATCAATAAAAAGTGGACAATTGATATTTTATTACCTAAGTCTGCAGCACTTCGCTTCCAGATTAACCCTAAAACCTATTTGATTGCTCAAACTGAAGTAAATACCTGGAGATATAACCTGGATGGACAAATGTTGAATTCAGACATTCCGGATTTTACTTTGAGAAGAGCTGATCTCATATCTACTATAATTCTTGAAAGAGAAATTCATGACTGGTTATGGTTTAGTGTTGAAGGTGGAATGAGTAACAATTTATCCTACTATTTAGCTGAACCTGGCTTGAGAAATCGTAATGCTACTGTTGGGATCAATGTAAAGGAAACAGGATATTTCAAATTCAATGTGTTTGTGGTCCCACCATGGAAAATGTGTAAAAAATAAAAAAGAGCACCCATTATGGATGCCCTTTAAAAACTCACATACCTGTCTTAACACTTAGTGATAATAATACTCAAAGAACCCCGTGAAAATCTCTGACGCACCAATGAAGATTCCTACCCCATAGGTAATGTATCTGGAAGGTATGTTTCTGATTACAAATGGAAGTCCACTGATATTCACAAAGCTGAAGCAAATAGCCACTACCAGACCAGAAATGATTGCCACGATATAATTTCCTGAAAATAGCAAAGTCAAAACACTAATTGCGAGAATAATGAAACTTATCATTAATACCCTTAATAGACCCATTTTCTCAACATGTCTACTGATGATGAATCCAAGTATCGCTGAGAACCCCAGGAAACCAAAAGAAATGAGTTCAGCTGAACTGGCAATTTCAGGGAAGTAAGCCTGGAAATGGTTGGGAACAAACTCTACCAGAAATGCCTTACCAATGCCTAATTGCAATCCAGCTATAACCACAGCAAGGAATGCCGAACCTTTAAATTTTTGAGCAGCACTTTCACTTTGCGCCTGTTTTCTCTCAATTACTTCATTAGAGCTTACTTTATGGAATAGAAATCCGGTTCCACTGATTAGAATTCCACCTACGATGAAAGTTAATGTGTCTCCAAAAAAATGTACGAGGCTAACGATAACAGGCTCCAAAGCGTATAGTAGTTCCGTAGTTAAGAAAAGTACTCCCATTACTATTGGAAGATTTTTAGCTGGTGCAAATGATTCCACCATTGAATTTGCCGGACTAATAAAGATATTCATTGCGATGAGCCAAACAATGATCATTATGGGTAGGAATGGTCGAAGGGTGGAAGCTGGTCCTGCAGCCAGGATAGTTGCCACCGCCATGAAGGTCATTGCTGTAACACCAATCCCAACGGAAAATATTATAAAGTACTTTCCATTTTTGTTCATCATTCGGTCTGCCACCCATCCGGCAAATGCAGGAATGATGACCAGTACTATTGCTTTTGCAATCACAAGAAATTCAGCTAATGAATGGAACTGAAAATTCTGAATCAGGTGTGGCTGGTATTCATGATAAGCAATCCAGCTAATCACCACAGCGGCATTAAGGGCAGCCAGGCTGTATACTTCAGGCCATTTTAATGAAATCTCTTTGGTATTCGTCATGTTCATAGTATCTTCAAATCTGTTTAAATCAACTTACGAAGTGAGTAGGGAGATTGGATTTCTGAATAGGAATTTTTTTTGAATAAATATTAATATTGACTGAAGAACAGCTAGTTAAAGCCTTAAAAGAAGGAAGTAATACCGTCCTTGAACAACTATATGATGCCTATGGTAATGCATTATACGGTACCGCTTTGAGGATGGTAAAGAATAAAGAGCTAGCTGAGGAGGTAGTACAGGATAGTTTTGTCAAGATTTGGGAAAAGCGGGATTTATTCAATGCCGATAAAGGAAAACTATTTACCTGGATGATCAATATTTTAAGGAATACGGCCATTGATAAAACCCGTTCCAGAGATTTTAAGTCTTCTCAGAAATCCGATCAGGTGGATGATCTCGTATATAAAATAGATCGGCACTATAACAGCGAAATTTCTGTAGATGGATTAGGTCTAAATGATGTTTTAAAAGATCTCCCGGTCGATCAGCAATTGATAGTGGACCTGGTCTATTATAAGGGGTATACCCAGTCAGAAATAGCCAAAGAGTTTGATATTCCATTGGGAACCGTGAAGACGAGGTTACGTAATGCATTGATTCAGTTAAGAAAAGTGTTGAAAGTAGATCAGTGAATATAGAAGAATACATATCATCAGGTATTTTAGAGGCCTACATTCTGGAAGAGCTCTCACCAAAGGCGAGTAAAGATGTGGAACTCAAAGCTGCTGCTTATCCGGAGATCAGAAAAGAGCTGGAGATGATTGAAGAAACACTTTTTCAGGCAGCCCAACTTACCAGTGTTCCTGCTCCAGATCATTTGAAATCAAAAATATTAAATGCTATTCAGGAAGAACAAGAAAGCTCTTCTGAAACCAAGGTTGTTCCCATAAACAATTCTACCTGGAAATATGCTACAGCTGCGACAGTAAGTTTATTGGTTGTATCATCAGTTTATATTAATTCACTGAATACAGACCTTAAGGAAGCCAGGAATGAGATCATTGCCATGGAATCAGAACAGCAAAGACTAGCGGAGGACCTGAATCAGGTAAATTATACAAATGAAAAAATACAGACTGGTTTAGACTTTCTGGCTTCAGCAGAAACAAAAGCTATTCCCTTAGGAGGAACAGATATTTCTAAATCATCAAAAGCATTCGTTTTTTGGAACCCTAACACTGCAGAGGTGAGGATGAGAATTGCCGATCTTCCGGAACTTCCCTCAGACAAACAGTATCAGTTATGGGCACTGAAGGATGGAAAACCAATTGATTTAGGGGTATTTGATATTGAGGAGGGTCTGCTGGATATGAAAACAATAGAAGGTGCACAGGCATTTGCAGTAACCCTGGAGCCTGCTGGAGGGAGTGTGAGTCCTACATTGGATCAAATGTATTTGTACGGAGATGTATAAAGCAAGGACAAAAAAAAATCTGGCTAAGTACCAGATTTTTTAAAATATATACACCTATTTAAATTTCTTGCTATTTAGAATCCCATAAGATTTGGGACCTGGAAATGTCACCTTTTTCATTTGACACTATTGTCCAACTTCCATAAGGTAATCCAAAAGCCAGTTGACCTCTTAACGTATAATTATTGTCCTGCACCTTAAATCTCCAATTCCAATCTCCAGACGCAATCAAGCCATCTTTTGTATAGAAATCCCATTTTCCAACCATCTTTCCATTCTCAAAAGTGCCATTCATCGCTAATTGGCCATTTCTGTAGTAAAATTTCGCTTCACCATTAAGGTCATTATTTTCAAATGTGATTGATTTAGCAATATTTCCATTTTCATAATTGGATTCATATATTCCATCCAAAACACTCTCGTCAAGATCTTCGAAACTCAAGTCTGTATTTCCCATAAGGACTGCTTCATAATTGGGAGTAGAAGTTTCCATAAAGTCCATTGTGGCATATTGCGCAAAAACACCAAATGAGCCAACTGTAAAAAATAGTGTAAGCAATGATCTGAATCGTAACAACATAATGATTTTATTATAGCTTCTTTTTTCCAATGTATCTTATAGCTGAGACTTCTAGAGTCATTACGAATCTACCCATTTGTTGCAAGACTAAGAATTAGACACAACTGACTAAATGGAAACTAGTAGTGAACAGGAATATTATTGACTGAATGGTAAAATCAGAAGAATTGATAGAACAATAATAAGATCAGGAAGCCGGTACTTCCAATTACAACCGTGAGCAAAGTCCAGGTTTTAAAGGTGTCGGTAACGCTTAAATTCAGGTACCTATTGACAAGCCAAAACCCACTGTCATTCACATGTGACAAGAAAATAGAACCACAGGCAATGGCTAAAACGACTAATGCTTTTTTTGGATCAGTTATATCAGTAGAAGAAAGAATTGGAGCTACCACACCTGCTGACGTGATCATAGCTACTGTTGCGGAACCCTGAACAATACGTAACAATGCTGCTAATCCAAAACCCAGGAATAATATGTATTCACTTCCACCAGTGAACGCGCTGGCTATCATGTCACCGGCACCAGTTTCAATTAGAACTTGTTTGAATACTCCTCCTGCGCCGGTAATCAAAATGATAGATCCGGCAGGAGCCAATGATTTATTAGTTATCTGCAATAAATCTTTCGCAGAATCACCTTTTCTGATACCCAGGAAATATAATGCCAGGAGTACCGCAATTGTTAATGCGACGAAAGGATGACCTACAAATGTGATGACATTCACAATTGAAGAAGACTCTTCAAAATAGGCTTTTGAAACGGTACTGGCAAATATCAAGAGGATCGGCAAAGCAATGATAAAAAGCACCAGACTAATATTCGTGTCGCTCTCTTCACTGATTTCTTCGGAATGATATGCCGAAAGTTTGACTTTTGTCTCCATCAAACGACTGAATGCCAATCCGGCAATAGCAACAGGAATGCCTGCAAAAACTCCAAAACCAATCACATAACCCAAATCAACACCAATGATATCCGCAACAGCCACTGGTCCGGGAGTTGGAGGGATCAGACTGTGAGTAATAGCCAGTCCTGCCAACAAGGGTAAAGCATAAGTAATTATTGATTTGGAGGTCCTGGTGGACAATGCATGTAGCACTGGGATCAATATAATGAAAGCTACATCGAAGAAAACCGGAATGGCAATGACAAAACCAGCTATCAACACAGCTACTCTTGCATTCTTATCACCAAAGGTCTTAATCAACCACTGAGCAAGCCCGTAAGCAGCACCGGAATTCTCCAGTAGAGAGCCAAAAATGGCTCCAAGCCCAACGACAACCGCTACATAGCCAAGTGTATTACCCATTCCAGTAGAAATGGTCTTGATAATCTGGTCCGTCTCCAGTCCGGCTATCAATCCAACAGCAATACTTGAAATAAGTAATGCAATAAATGGGTTGAGTTTAACCCTTATAATCAAAAACAAGAGTACCGAGATGCCTGTAACGATGGCTATAATAACCTGATATTCATTCATGCTTTCCAAATGGTATGGTGAGAGGGCCCACTAGGGTCATTAACTGATTGATACCTGTGTGCTCCAAAATAGTCCCTTTGAGCCTGAATCATATTCGCGCTAGACCATTCATTTACTGTTGCTAGAAGATACTGAAGAGTTGCTGAAAATACTGGAACTGCTGCATTTGACTTCAATGCAGTTTCTAGTACATTCAACAGAGATGCTTGATTGGCCTCAATTTCTGAAACAATGGCGGAGTTAGATAAGATTGGATTAGAGAAATCATGTTTAGCAAGAGCACCACTTAATACATATAATAATTCTGACCTGATGATACATCCACCTTTCCAGGCATTTAACAGTTCCACCAAGTTCGTGTTCCAGCCATATTTATTACTTGCTGCCTGAATCAATTGAAGCCCCTGAATATGATTTAGAAGGCGTGCTACAAACAAGCTTGTTTTAAGAGAGTTCTCGAAGTTCTCAGGTGTCTCAGTTTCAACCGGTTTGAATGAATAAAGTGGGTTCAGCAATTTTCGTTCAGCTTTTAAGGCACTCGTAAACCTGGCAGTCAGGGCTTGTTCGATACTTGGGATTGGGATTCCCAGTTGCAAAGCTGCCTCAACAACCCAACGACCGGTTCCTTTGTTGCCTGCTGCATCTAAAATACTGTCAATCGTAAATTGACCATTTGTTTTGTGCTTCAAAATATCAGCAGAGATGCCGAGTAAATAGCTTTCACTCAGCTGTTTGTTCCATTCAAAGAAGATATTGCCAATCTTTTCATTATCAAATCCTTTCGTCCATTTGAGCAACGAATATGACTCAGCGATTAGCTGCATTTCAGCATACTCAATTCCATTGTGAACCATTTTAACAAAATGCCCAGCGCCACCTGTTCCAGCATGGGTAAAACATGGTTCATTGTCACGGTCTTTGGCAGCAATGGCGTTAAACATGGTAATTACTGAATCCTTTGCGTCATTTGTTGCTCCCATCATTAATGAAGGACCTTTCAGTGCACCTTCTTCTCCTCCTGAAACACCCAAACCGATGAATTCGATACTATTTTCCCTACAATACTGGTGTCTTTTTTCAGAATCCATAAAATTGGAGTTTCCAGCATCAATAATGATGTCTTGAGGATCAAGTATAGGTTTCAATGACTCCAACACCTGATCTACGGGATCACCCGCTGTAATCATCAATAGAATTTTTCTGGGTTTCTTGAGTGATCGGACCAAATCCAATAAATCAGCAGCCGGATAAACGCTGCTCTCAGGGTTGTCTTTGATAAACTCCTGACCTTTTTCAATCTTTCCAATAACATCGAAAATAGTGACCTGAAATCCTCGATTGGCAAAATTTCTGGCAAGACTAGTTCCCATCACACCAAGGCCAATTACAGCGATATCGGAATTTTCAGTATGCAATTGATTGTGTAGATCAGTCATTATCTCTTCAGTTGAGTGATTCGCGTTTAAAACTATGGCATTTTCGGGTTCTTCCAAGGAATCGAATTGAGATTTGATCAGGCTGGCAGGCATGAAATGGTCTTTCCTCTGTTTGAATCTTTTCTGAATAGTTTCAGCCGAAACTTTCAAATAAACAAACTTAACCAGATTTCCTTCCAAGAGCGTTTTCCTATATTTTTCTTTCAGTGCTGAACAGGAGAGGACTCCTCCGTCAGCATAATTAGCTGTCCGTATAGTTTCATGTAGAATCTTTAACCACGGAGAACGGTCATTATCGTCAAGAGGGATTCCGTTTTTCATTTTCATGATGTTTTCAGCTGGGTGAAATTCATCACCTTCAAAAAACGGAATCTTAAATTCGTTTGCCAGTAGCTTACCAATTGTAGTTTTACCACAACCCGCAACTCCCATTACTACATAGACAGGTTTTTGCATGTTACGAATCTATTATAACTAATTGAATTTGCACATCAACTACACCGAATAAAATGGTTATAAAGTTCATTATTTGGATATCAAATCAATTAATGGTTTGTCGTTCGTCTCATTTCTTATGTCGTTCATCGCGTTTAATTGAATTGGTATACCATTTTGATCTACTTTGGCGTACTAGTGGTAAATGAATTTTTATGGAACGAAAAGAATTTATTAAGAGACTCGGACTTGGGACATTTGCTTTCCCACTTATTGTAAGCTGTTCAAATGATGAAGCTGTGGACGAGACCGATGCAATTTTAACTGATGATGGTCTGACCAGCGATGATACTGCTTCAGATTGTATAAGTACCGCATCAGAAACAGCCGGACCTTTCCCAACCAAAGACCCAGACTCACTGCAAAGGCAAGACATCCGTGGTGACCGGACTGGTATCGTTATGGATGTCGAGATTACCATTTTAGATCAATCAGGTAGTTGCTTACCATTGGCTGGAGCCTTTGTGGATATTTGGCACTGTGATAAAGACGGTTATTATTCTGAATACGGAGGAACCGGCATGCAGAGTGAGAACTTCACCGATAATCACTTCTTACGAGGTAGACAACAAACTGATGCAAATGGGAAAGTAGCTTTCACGACGATATTTCCAGGATGGTATAATGGCCGTTCTACCCATATCCATGTACATGTATTTGATGAAGATGGAAGATCCTTATTGGTTACCCAAATAGCATTTCCTGAGGGTGATAGTAGTGCAGTGGTTAATGTAAATGCAGCATCCGAATATGGTTATACGAAAGGTATGAGCGGCTACACTTACAATTCCAGGGACAATGTATTTAGTGATGGGGTCTCAACAGAACTATCAAACATCTCAGGAAGTGTTCAGGAAGGATTCTCACTCACACATTCTATTGTAGTATAAGATGATGACTCAATTATTTAGAGCTGAAAATCGAATTGAGAGAAAGGTGAAAAATACTTTATTTTCGAAATCTTCAGTAATTGATCAGGGGCGAAATTTAGGAGCTGATCGTTCATATGGGTGTTTAAAGTTGTTTCGTGAAACCACGCTTGGAGGGGAGCAAAGAGAAGTGGAACTAGTTGTGACTGACACACAACTAGTAGTTATCCCACTAGTGGGGAAGATAAACTTCAGCAATTCTTATAGTCAATATCAAGTGGAGGTAGGAGAGGTGTGTGTTCTTTTAGTGAAGGCTGGCAACTCATTTATGATTAAGAATTTGATCAGGGAAGAAAGCTCTCATTATGTTCTTGCAGGTTTTGAAAGTAGTATAATGTCTTCAGGAACCGCCAGGTTTTCTTTGGATCAGAATAAGTTTCAAACACTTTTTGATTTTGGAGAGGTTGTTGGATTAAGAAAACTAATTATCGGACAGTGTGATGGTAGAACGAAAGGTGTATTTGAGCCTTATAATAGTTCTTATTCCTATGCATTCATTATTCAAGGAGCTTTTGAATTACAGGAATGTTTACTGGAGAAAGGGGATGGGTTAGGCATTGGCAATGAACAACAAATTGATTTTGAATCTTTATCCAATAATGCCATATTGCTTATTCTTGAATTTCAATGAAAAATATAAACTATGAGAAAAAGCGGATTCAACTATGCGGTTTTAATGTTTTTAACGTTGCTGATCGGCTTCTTGTTGAGTTTAGTAGAGGGGTAAATGCAGCTTAAGTACAGGCAAATAGTCCTGCACATCGTAGGTAGTGTCCTCTTTTTGATACTACCAATGTTTATTTATCCCAGACCTCCTGAAATCGGGCTTTTTAACCTCACTAAGCCAGCCCTGGAGCTTTGCTATCTAATCTGATATTACTGGCATTCTTCTACTCCAATTATTACACATTTATACCGAACCTTCTGCTAAGAAAGCGATATGTCTTTTATTCACTCGTTGTTCTTGGTTGTTTACTTGTTTTAATGGTTTTGCCGGCATTCATCACAGATTTTATTCACATTCAACCCGGTATGAGGCCAGCAATGCGTCCACCAGTAATGCCGAAACAGGGATCAAACTTCATGATTGTTGCAAGTCATGAATTTCTATTGTTTTTTCTGGTTGTTTTATTTTCAATTTTATTGAGGGTACGTGAACGTTTGTACCATATTGAGAGTGCCAAAAATAGAATAGAACTTCTCTCATTAAAAGACCAGATCAACCCTCATTTTCTCTTTAATACACTGAATAGTGTTTACGCGATGGCCTTAAATGAAGATGCCAATCAAACAGCCTCAAGCCTTCTAAAATTATCAGGCATGATGCGGTATGTTGTGGATGAGTCCAGGACGCAATTTGTTTCTTTAGAAAAGAAAATACAGTATATCAATGATTACGTTGAATTGTAGCGAACCAGATTAGATGAAAGTATTGAATTTCTATATACAATCAATGGTGAAATTGATGGTAGTCTCAATATAGCCCCGCTAATTTTAATACCATTTATTGAAAACGGGCACAACCAGGAGCCGAGGAGATACTTATCAAGTCTGATTACAAAATTGTACGGGTACAACTGGCGGACCTTAAATATATTGAGGCCTACTCAGATTATATTAAGCTGTTCTTGGTAAGTAAGAAGACAATTATTACCAGAATGACCATGACCGAAATTCTGGACCAGCTTAATGATGATTTTGTGAGAATACATCGGTCATATATCGTTTCAATTAATAAGATCAATGCATATAATGGTCGTGAAGTAATAATCAATGAAGAGAGTATCCCCATTGGGAAGACCTACATGAAGGTTATTGGGCGCAGATTAAGGTCAATTTTCAACACTTAATACTGAGGTAATATTGGAAGAAATTGATTAATGTTTAAATAATATTACTTTTGTGTTATGATGCATTGATCATGCAGCACAAAGATGGTTCTCAAAGATATTCTTGGGTAATCATCCTTCGCGCATCAATGGATGATAAGGATCAAATTGATATAAGGAATATAGAATATGCAAAGGTTAGTATCTCTGTTGAAGCAAGGCAGGAATAGCAGAACTTGCTATAGCTGAAACAGAGTTAGAGTAATAAGTAGTTAGAAACTAATACTTTGCGATTTAGACCCACAGCATTTGTTGTGGGTTTTTTCATGCAATTTGTTTTCCGAAAATCAATGATTCAAGGAGACTTATCCTGTTTTGATCATCTGATGTGAAATGATTAATCCCTTCATTTTTGATAAGCCTGACTAAGGTAGATTTTTGTTTATTCGTAAGGCTTTTCATGAATTTTTCTACGTCTTTTTCGGCACTTTTAAGGATTAAATAGAGTGCTTCTTTCGTAAACTGATAATTCGGATCTCTAACAATCTTGTTTAATGGATCCGTCTCTTTCAATTGAAACTGACATAAATCCTGGTAGCTCTCCGGATCAGCTGAATAATCAATGATGTAATAGAATTGTATCCTTTTGACAGTTCCTCTTAGGAGTTTTTGGAGATCTTTCTCATATTCATCGGATACAAATGTATCAGCAATGACTATCAGCGTGTTCTCATCGAACTTGTTCTTTTCAAAACGAAGGTTTAGACTTTTCCATGTCTTGATCTTATCGTTAGAAGGAAGCAACTCATAGTTGAATGGGACAGGTTCTTTTATCAAAATTCGGGTCTCTTCCCGCATGGTCAAAGGAAGATAGAAGTCCTTCATTTTTTGGAGAAGTAAGCTACTGGAAGGCTTTACCTGAAAATAGGGAGAGGAGCAGACAAGAAGCCTGGGGTATTTATAAGCATTTTCTATGACTAATTTGGAAAGCCTTAAAGCAAAATGGTCAATACTCGGAATGTACCCATGCATGTATCTGCATAGATTTTCCACATTGAGTACAGAATTTGAAGGACGCAGATAGTTGACATCCCCCGCTGTATACAGTGAGAATCGCTGTGTTTCCATGACCATAATAAAGTTACAGCAAGATACTAAATTACCCGTTATGCACGGTCTGGTTGTACGGAAATTATTTTAACCTTGAGCAACGAGCCATTCCTTCGCTTCATCCAGAGACGAGTGTGCTTTTATATCACGACCGGTAAGTTTTACAAGTGCATTGAAGAATATTTTTGTGATACCCGTCACACCTACCATGGCACTAGCTTTTACATAAGGTGAAATATTGGATGAAAAGTTTTTCATTTTTGAGATCAATCCCTGATTGTAATAGGTACCCGTCACATTAGAAAGTAAAAGAATAGATTTCGGTGGTTGTACTTTTATTTCATCCAGACAATAATCTAATCTGGCTGTAATGATTTCAGGATTTTTTTCATTTTGATAATCCTGAAACAAAATTTTTTGTCCCTTAAATTCAATAAACTCTACTTTGTCCATTTCCCCGTTTTTTGAATAATAAACTTCTATCCCAAACAATTGTTCGGGGCGCAATTTATAGTATGCATGCATACTTTCTTAAAAATTTATGGCTGAATTGGTATTTTTTTGGATTAATTGCGTGTTCTAATGTATTGATAGTATTATTGCAGGTTTAAGATCGATACTTACTTTGAAATTCAATTCATTTCAATTCAATGCAGCTCTTCAGGATGGATTAGATGCCATGGGCTTTGAAGAAGCGACTCCTATCCAGGAGCAAGCGATACCCCATATTGTTGCGGGGCATGACCTGATCGGTTGTGCTCAAACAGGAACTGGTAAGACAGCAGCATTTGTATTACCAGTATTACACAAAATTGCCGAAGAGCCAAGTGACCATGTAAGTGCTTTGATTCTTGCGCCTACCAGAGAGTTGGTTCAGCAAATTGATCAACAAATCGAGGGTTTAGCCTATTTTACCAATGCCAGTTCGGTTCCCGTATACGGTGGAGGTGATGGGGCGGTATGGGCAAAACAGCAGAAGGCGATTATTCGGGGTGTGGATATAATTGTAGCCGCTCCGGGAAGGTTGATTGCTCTTCTTAACTCAGATAAAGTAAATCTTCATCATATCAAGTACCTCATACTGGATGAAGCTGACAAAATGTTGGATATGGGTTTTGCTGATGACATCATGAGAATTGTGAAGCAGCTTCCCATAAAACGCCAGAATATTCTATTCTCGGCAACAATGCCTCCTAAGATCAGAAAGTTTGCAGGTGAGCTTTTACATGAACCCAAAGAAGTTACAATTGCTATTTCAAAACCTGCTGAAGGTGTGTCCCAGAAGGCATTTTTGACCTATGATGAGCAAAAACTTCCACTTTTAGAATGGTTTCTCAAGCGAGGAGTGTATCACTCTGCCATCATTTTTGCTTCTACAAAAGATAAAGTTCACCAATTGTATAGGACACTGAAGAAAAATGACTTGAGTGTTGCTGCGTTTAGTTCTGATTTGGAACAATCCGAAAGGGAAGCCATCATGCAATCCTTCAAGGCCAAGAGAATTCAAATCCTCATCGGGACCGATATTCTTTCCAGGGGAATTGATGTTGAAGGAATTTCACTGGTGGTAAATTATGATGTCCCACCAGATCCAGAAGATTATGTGCACCGGATTGGGAGAACGGCCAGAGCTGATCAAAAAGGAGAGGCCATTACTTTCATCAATGAAGCCGATCAACAAAAGTTTTCTCGTATTGAAAAGCTGATTGAAAAGGAAATCATGAAGACCAGTAGCTTACCAGCTCGTCTCGGTGAAGGCCCGGCTTACAATCCAAGATCCGGCGGAGGAGGAAAAAAATGGGGTAAACGTAAGTTCCATAAGAAGAAAAAATAATCATCTTTCATTTGAACCTTTCTCATTTTATGCCGACTATTAGGCAGGATAATGAGAAATCCGGCAGACATATACGACGAGTGGTTGGTACTAAAGTGTCAATCAGGAGATAAGGAGGCCCTGTCTTCTCTAATTGAAAAATGGCACCACAAAGTACTTAGTCAGGCATACTTCCAAATCAAGGATAATGAAGGTGCACAGGATGTGGTTCAGGAGGTCTGGTCTGCAGTGATTAATTCTATCCACAAGCTTAAGGAGCCGGCGAAATTCAAAAGTTGGTTGTACCGAATCGTTTATGTAAAGTCCATTGACTGGATCAGGGAAAAGCAAAAGGTAAAAAAACACCTGGATAAAAGGTGGGAAGTGGAAAATGAATTGAATGCGGAGAGCAAGGATGAGACAGAGGCTAATTTACAGCTGATTTTGAGAGCTCTAAAGGACATGAATGACCAGGAAAGGTTGGTTATCCGGTTGTTTTATTTGGAAAGCCATTCTCTAAAATCCATTGCAGAAATCTTGGATATGCCGATAGGTAGCGTGAAGAGCAAAATGTTTTACGCCAGAGAAAGATTAAAGAAACTAATAAAGTCAAAAATATATGAAACGCAAGCATGATGATATCGATGAAATGATAAGGCAGGCGCTTTCTAAGGAAGATGCCAGGTTTTATGAAGAATTAGAAGAGGAATCTCTACCAGAAATGTGGTTAGGACTATATAAAGGCAAAATGAAGTGGATCAGGATCTATGCTACTTTTATTCAAATAGCCTTGACAATCTGTATGTTCTACTGTGTTTACAATTTTCTAAATGTAGATTCCACAAAAGAAATGATCCTTTGGGGTGTTGGCGGCTTATTGTTGGTGCACATGGTTTCTATGCTGAAACTATACCACTGGATGCAAATGGATAAGAATAGCATTATCCGTGAAATTAAGCGGATAGAGCTACAAATGTCCATGAGAAAGCGGGACACAGAATTACAATAGTTGCGGTTTAGAATTGGATACTCACACCAAAATATGGTGATACATATTTGGTGACTTTGTATGATCCATCCTCGGCTAGTGCAAACGCCCAATAATAATCGACACCTGCGGCCAGGAATTTATTCATATGGTAAATGAACCTGACCTTCGCCAGCGATCTCTCATCAAACGTAAATGCATCAGATAGGTCATCCAGGTTGCCTTTGATATAATTGGCATGAATCGAAACCTTGTCTGCCAATCTTTCAGCATCTGCATGCACCATCACCACTGCTGGTGATGAGGCAGAAACCTCATCTGGGAGTAACAAGCTTCCTCCTAATCTGACTTTATCCAGAATATGCCCCGTGAGGCTACCATAGATACCACTCATTTTTTGGGCATTACCGAGAGATAAAATCCTTGCATCTTTCTGTAATTCATAATTTGCATCAAAAAACTGAGGAAGGTAGTGTTCACTATAACTGAGTCTTTCAATTCGGAGATCTGTGCTCAGGAGATCAGCTATGAAATTAAACCTGAAATTTAATCCTACTGAGAATCCTGATCCATCTTCATACCCATCACTTAATGTTTCGGTTCCATTGGCATCAAAAACTGATTGCAGTGAATCTGTTAAAGCTGGAGAGGTCATATTAAGCTTATTCCAGGTACTGAACAGGTCAATTTGAATAAACGGAATACTCAAGACGGTTACACCTGCATCAATTCCAAATGCACTCACACCATTTTCCGTGAAGGAATAAGTGGTAAAAGTACTATCAGTTGTAGGGATTTCTGTCTGATCTTTGTCTGTTGCATAGACAGCACCCAGTTCAAATGTTTTCACTATTGGAATACCAGAGAACGCCAAAGGCCTGACATAAGGTCTGGTTACTAATAGATTGGAAGAAGTTGGATCAAAATCGCTGTATAATCCTTCCAGCCCTGCAAAGCCCTTCCAATTGACATCAAAATGAAGACCGACTTTCCGTTTTTCATAGGATGTGGTATTTGTATAATTATTGACAAGTCCACCAAATCCAATCATCGTACCCGATAACTCACCCACTCTTGCATACACCGGGTCTTTCTTTTGAACTCCATATCGGATATATCGGATCAATCTGGCAGCACCCACACCGTCCTCAAAGATCTCTGTCCTGATGCTCTTATCATCCAAACCATACAGAATGGGAACATTGAGTCCAACACCCAATTTCCATATTTTAAACTCGGGCGACAATACCATTCCTACATAATTCTGCCCTCCAATTTGGGTAAATGTAAACCCTCCATTAAAGGAGCCACCAGAACTTTCAGTCATACCGGACCTAAAGTCTTTTATTGGGACCGCTTCTCGCGCTTTCTTTTCTTTTCTTTTGTCCTCTTTCTTTCGTTCTTCAATAGCAGTACTCAAGTTAGGTTCTACTTCCTCTTCAGTTTCTTCTGAATAGAGGTTTTCTACCGGTGTTTCAGTAATGGTGGAATCATTTGCTATATCTTCTGTGTTTGTGACGTCCTCTGTTTTTAAAGTATCTTGTTCAATAGAGAAATCATCTGAGACTGAATCCGCTGGTATCGTATCCGCAGGAATTGTGGCAAGGTTTAAGTCGTTTGTTGAATCGATCTCATTTGTAGCCTCAGTGGAATCTGGTAGTAAACCTTGCTTTCTTAATTTCTCGAGTTCTTTTTGTCGTTTGAGTTCTTCTTTCTGTTTGCGTTTTTCTTCCTTGGCTTTAGCTTTTGGGTCTTCCCACAAATAGGAATAATCAGAGAAAGGGTCTTCCGTTTCAGTTTCCTGTGCCAATAGTAGATTACTACTTACAAGTACCAATAGCATTGGGATGATAGAATAGTAAATGCGCTTCATGGATAAAGTTGCTCTTTGAAAAAGTAAGTTTCAGATACCAAAAGTACAAATCTAATTATCTTTTGCTTTTCTTTACCAATTGTCAATTGAATTGGAAAAAATGCTGTATGATGGAGCAAAATCAACATACGATACAGATTTCTGAGAAACTAGGAGCGGTTTCCGGCATTAGCATCATACCAGGTGGAGCTACTACAATATTGGTATTAGCTCATGGCGCTGGGGCAGGAATGGAACATTACTTCATGGAGGACCTGGCAAAACAACTTGCCAATAGCGGCATTGCAACCTTCCGGTATAATCTACATTATATGGAGAACGGGAAAAGGAGACCAGATCCGCCCGCCATTGCCCATAAGACAATCAGTATGGTTTCTGCCTATGTTCATGAGCATTTTGCAGATTTGCAGATTTTTTTAGCTGGAAAGTCATTCGGAGGTCGGATGTCTTCTCAGTTAATTTCTAAAGATCATCTGGACTATGTTACCGGGTTGATATTTTTTGGGTTTCCACTACATCCAATTGGCAAGGATGGAGTAGAAAGAGCGGAACATTTGTATGACATAAAAATTCCAATGTTATTTCTGCAGGGAACCAGGGATAAGTTGGCCAGACTTGATCTTATAGAATCCGTAGTGAATGATTTATCAACAGCTACATTGTCAATAATAGATGGCGCTGATCATTCATTCAAGGTAAAAAAGGATACATTGATTCCGGAGTTGGTAACCCAAACCAAAGATTGGATTAACACATTTTAACAAACCCCAAAGCATGCTTCCTCGGATGTAATCACATTGTTTAAGGGTAACCCTTGAATAAATGGTCAGATTACTCAAAATAGTTCTTGTTTATTTTATCACAGTTTCATCGGCATACGCGCAGGTGCCTGATGAGTACATTGTTGCTTTTATTGATGTCTCCGGAGCTGAAAAAGTTGATCCGGAGATTGTAAAATCTATATCAGGTCTTTATGTGGGACAGAGAATCAGGAAGAATGATAAAGCATTGGCGAATGCAGTGAGAAATCTCTGGGAACAGGGTTTAGTCTCTGATGCAGAAATATTGGTTAAAACTGATGCAAAAGGATTATCAGGTTTGGAAATCATTATTCAGGAGTTGAGTCGTTTGAATCAAGTCAGGTGGGAGGGACTGAAGGAAGGTCAAATCAGAAAGCTCAAGGATAAGATCGAATTACACAAGGGGCAGAAATTGTCTCAGGAATCGGTGAATAGTGTGGCTCACATGGTGAGAGAGTCATTGCATGAAGAAGGGTTTCATCAATCTAAGGTTAGTGTACATCTGGAAAAGCATATGAAAGGGGAGAGTAACTTGGTGATTACGGTTGAGATGGGAAGTAAGGTGAAAGTGAGGAACATAAAATTCATTGGCAATCAAGCTTTTGGTGAGAGAAAACTGAGGAAGCTGACTAAAATTGGTTCAAGAGGATTAAACTTTCGGTCCAAAAAATTTGAAGATGATTTACTCGAAGAGGCGGAAAATGAACTTGGCAGGTTTTACAGGGAAAATGGTTATATCGATTTTGTAGTAAATGATATAGCTATCAATCCTTACGGCAACAGTCAGGTTGACATTGCATTTGACCTGTATGAGGGGAAAAAGTATTATGTAGGAGGAATTCAATTTAAAGGCAATATTGATTTTCCAGACTCAGTTCTGCATCAAATTTTTCAAATTAAAACTGGTGATGTTTACAATCCTGAATACGTCAATGTGAAGCTCAATTATGACCCAAAATCACTGGATATCAGGTCTTTTTACATGGATCAGGGTTACTTATTCTTTGATGCCAGGGCCAATATTGTTGGAATTGAGGGAAACAGCGTGAATCTGGAGATTTTGCTTCAGGAAGGTGATCTGGCCAAAGTGAGGAATGTATCTTTTAGTGGAAATACAATCACAAATGACGATGTTTTAAGAAGAGAAGTCACTACACTTCCTGGGGATCAGTTCAGCCGATCAGCAATCATGAGGTCTCAATCAAATTTAGCACTACTCGGTTTCCTGGACCCTGAACAGATGAATGTAATCCCCAAACCCAATCAAAATACCGGAACGGTGGATTTAGAGTATGTTGTAAGTGAACGACCTAATGATCAAATCGAAATGGCCGGTACATGGGCACCTTCTATTGGGTTGACAGGTTCCTTAGGGTTTGTGGCAAACAACTTTGATTTGAAAAGCGCCTTTAAAAAGGGGAGTTGGAGTCCTTTCCCAAGAGGTAATGGAGAACAATTGGCACTAAGAATACAATCAAACGGTACCACCTATACAAGTTATTCCCTTCAATACAATAACCCATGGATATCCCAGGAGAAAAGAATGTCATTTTTTACAAATCTAAGTCACACAACTTCATCATTTACAGACACCCGAACTTTGGATAGCGGCGAAACTGAGACTGTCAATTCTAAATTGAAAATCTCAGGTGGTAGATTCGGTGTTTCCAGGAGATTACATTGGGGAGATGGATACTGGTCTCTCAGTAATTCGATTGGATTGTATCAGTATAAGTACAGAGATTATGAAAATGCGCTTGGAGTAGAAACTGGAAAGACTTATAACCTGAGTTTGAACACGACTCTTGGAAGAAATACTATTAATCATCCATTCTACCCAACTACAGGATCTACACTTTCAATAAGCTTATCCATGACACCTCCGTATGCCATGCTCTTTAATGAAAACTATGCTACTGCTACCGGTGCTTCCAGATATAAATGGGCAGAGTATTTCAAAGTAATGGCTGATTACAAAATATACCTACCGCTTATAGGGAAATTGGTGTTGAAAGGTGGATTGCATTTTGGTCTGGTGGACAATTACGCTATTAATAACCCCCTTGGACCTTTTGAACGGTTCGAAATGGGTGGGTCTGGACTAACGGGCCAAAGTCTGCTTTTAGGGAATGACATCATTAGTTTGAGGGGATATGATTCTCAGGCACTTTTACCAGTTGATGATCAGGGAATAGAGGGAGGCACGGTTTATCAGAAGTTAAATGTGGAAATACGTTATCCAATCGTATTGAGTTCGGGTATTTCAGCATATGGATTGGTATTTGCCGAATCAGGCAATACCTGGTCTTCACTTAAAGCTTATGATCCATCAAAAGCATATAATTCAGCAGGATTTGGTTTACAGTTACAGTTACCAATGGTAGGTACGGTTGGTTTTAACATGGGGTACGGGTTCAATAAATTGCCTGGATTTCAGGAGCGTTCGGGTTGGAATTTTCAATTTAACCTTGGTCTTCCAATTAGATAAAGCTTTTTAATCGGATATATTCCCATTCAGCTGTTTTATTACCCATCGATAATACGTTAAGTGCTATTTGGATTTTATTCCTGCAAATTGGGACCTGATAACCACAGCTACAATGAATATTATACCAGACATTTTCAGATATCTCTACAATCGTATTGCGAGAAGATATCAAATCCTTTACCGATCCGACTATAACACCTGGATTGTCATGAGAGACAGTAAAATCTACTTCATGGACACCAGAAGAAAGTGTTATGAATTTCTTTGTAGTGCTTAAAACAAGTTTGGAGTAACAATCTATTGTTTGATGACAACACCATCCAAGGCGAGAAAGAATTATTCAGTATTCGTTATTCTTCCCATCAGTTATCGAAGAAATCCCTGCTTTGGTCCTTGAAATATTCTAACTGATCTACAAAATCGTTCTGTTAATGTGTTGTATATCAGTTATTTACCCTAAAAACGCTCATTCATAATTATTCCAGTTTATCATTTTTTTTGCCTGTTGACTACTGTAAAATGGGATGATACATAATGGTGTGGTAACTTCATAATCAAATTCCAACGCTATGAAAAGAGTATTTCAAATTTTAACATTGTTCTTGTTTGCTTACAATTGTTCAATTGCTCAGTCTGGTTTAACTGTTCAATACCCTTCCGTAAAATCCCTTCCAGGTTATATTGTTAATTTAAAAGGAGACACCCTCAGCGGTGAAATTGCTTCTGGAGTAATTGACAATGGGTTGCTTAAAACGATCTTCTTTACCAAAAATGATGGTTCCAGAATGAAATTCACTGCAAATGCGGTAAAATCATTTTCTCAGGAGCAAACAGATGGTACGGAACTAGTTTACAGAAGTATGGCTATGAAAGGTGATGAGTTTTATTTCTACCATAAAGTATTGGATGATGAATTTGACTTATATGGTTGCTACAAAAAAAATAAAGACTTTTTATTGATCGTGGTAGATGGTTACGTTCATAAAGTTGATAAATGGTTAAAACAAGGTTTAGAAGCTTATGTTGCGGGAGACCTGGCCAGAGAAGAACTTTATTATCACCATAACCTGGCCATGGCCGATTAGAAGCTCAAATTAAATAAGCCCCAATCCTAGAGCAAACCCAATTAGGATCAACATAATTGCTACGAATTTGTGTAGTAAATCTAATGTGATCTTTTTCAATAGCCACTTACCAATTAGTGCCCCTGCCATGGCAGAAAGTGTGGCGGATAGAATCAATGAAAGATTGTCATTAATTCCTGAGGTCGAAATACGAGTCGCATAGACAGCCAGTCTTGTGAAATCTATAAAACAGGCAATAATTACACCTGTACCAATGAAAGCCTCTTTGGTTAAACCAGCTTTTATTAGGAAAGCACTTCTCAAGGCACCCTGATGACCTGATAAACCACCAAAAAACCCACTGAGAACACCACCGATTGGTAATTTGTTTTCTCCGAAGCTCATGTTTTTGAAGGTGGGTAGTAATTCAAAAATTGAGAAAAAAACTAGTAGCACCGCTATAACCAATTTGATTGGAGTGATCAGAAAAGTCTTTTCCATTAGGACGTAACTGGTAATGGCTGATATATCTGATAGATTAATAAGCAACCATGCGCCTATAAAAGCAGCAATGACAGCCGGAATACCAAATTTGATAAGTACTCTCTTATTGGCGTGTTTCCCGACAAGTATTACTTTAAAAATGTTATTAAATAGATGAACTATTCCTGTAAGTGCGATGGCTACATCCACAGGAAAGAAAAAGACAAAAATTGGTGTAAGTATCGTGCCCAGTCCGAACCCGCTAAAAAAGGTCAAAATAGCTGTTAGAAATGCGGCTACTGATACAATAAAAATTTCCATTTGATTTCAATTGATAAGTTTCGGTTATGGATAGGCTCTAATTTGAATAATTTCAATCAAAGCTGAAAAAGATATCAGTTAATTCTGTGTGTCCTTTATGTCTGATGCTATTTAGGAGGTAGTGTTGGGTATGGGATGATGGATTCTATGAATAATTCAACACCACTTTTTGAAAGGAATGTAAGTGTAATCACAATGCTTCCAATGATTACAGCAACCCCCACATTATTCTGCTTGATCTCTTCAAACTCATCAATCGGGGTAATCTTAGAATACAGAAAGGTACTGAGTAATCCAATTATCACCGCTGCAACGTAAGCAATAGCGATATACAAGGCTCCCTGGTAAAGATATTGGAAGGTGAGGTACCAGTTACTTTTTGTAGAGTCCAGTAATCTGAATGCAGAAAGTAAAGGTTGTATAACACCACTTACCATGTATCCAGTGGCAAGCATAATAGATGCGGTGAAAATGCTATAGGCAAGGTTTTCCTTTTCTATGCCATAATATTTTTTTCCTACCCATTGCAGGACTTTGTAAGTCAGAGATAGAATGAGTACTCCAATTGTAATGGCTGAAATTATTTGAACAATCCCGAGAATGGCAATATTGTAGTTCATTTTCTTAATTTACCAGGGCTACTTTCCAATAAGCTACATTACTATAGCTGGGAGGTAAAATTCCAATATCCCAATCTTTTCCAGTAGTTTCCCAAAAATAGTATTTCTTTTGATTATAGTTGATATAATCCCCTGAAGCATGAATGTTCAACGCGAGCATGGCATGGAGGTAATTTTCGCTAATGACAATCATTGGATTGTATCCCAGGTAGTCAAACATGGCAAACAATAAAACTGCCCTCGTATCGCAATCTCCTGAAAGGGTATGTATGAATTCGTAAGGGGAATAGATTCCAAACCTTACATTTCCGGAGCAGGGCTTGTTAGTGTTAGGACACTCAGCTGGTTTGACATAGCTATATGGGATGTCCTGTATAAATGAAACAACCATTGATGCAAATTCATATTCACCCAGGTTGTTTTCAATGGCTTCATTATACAGGGAATCGGCAAGGAATTGAATCTTCTCATAATCTTCATTGACCAATTGTCCATACAAATTGCCCCAGTATTCCGGATAACCAATTCCTCGAACGGTGATTTTATTTCTGACTTTGCCACTTGAGAGCATTTCTCTATGTGCTGTACGATAAGTTTGGCAAAAACCTTGATAAGTATCTACTGATCTCCAGACCCTGGTATGATACCTGTCACTTGATATCGAATCTATTATGGATTGTTCAGTACAATTTGGTAAATCAAAGACTGGCTGTAGGTCTGAGGTGTTTTGAAAAAAGGTAATGACCCGATTGAATATCAAAAAGATCAAAATACTGTAACCAAAAAACCTGATTATTTTTTTGAACATCTCTTTAGTTGATTCAAGACAATTATAAGATTTTTTGGGCGATTTACCGAATGTGAGTTTTTAGAAAAGAGGTGCCTTAAATCATTTTGAAAATTGACTGTTGTCAATAGAAAGGCATGGTTATGAGGATAGATTTACTACAAATCAAAAAAACAACAAGTCATGATGGATACCATAGTAACCGCGCCAGTAACTGAGATCATGACGAGAGATGTGATCTCAGCTCAAGAATCCAATTCATTGAATAAATTGGTAGATCTGTTCAAGAAACATCACATTAGACATATTCCTATTTGCAAGGATGGTGTAGTTACAGGGATAGTGAGTCGTACGGATATCAATCGTTTGACATTTGGTGCATTATTCGATGAAGAAGAGGCAACTGATGATGCGATACTGACCATGCTTTCGATCCCACAAATCATGAGTATCAACCCAAAAACTGTGAAACCATCAGCTTCAATAAAAGAAGTGGCTGAGATCTTCACAAAAGCAGAATATCATGCATTACCGGTAGTAGATAAAAATAAAATTGTAGGCATAGTGACCACTACCGATATCATCAAGTTTATGTTAAGAAATGACTGATCGTTAAGCGACAATTTGTTTAGCTACTTTGAAGCCGATGTATCTCATATATCGGTTTCTTTTTTTACATGAGAATCATATGACCTCACTATTGCAAAAATACAATCAGATTAGTTGCGCAAAGAGCCCTGAGAATCCCAGAGTTACACGGATTTTAGGTTATCTTTATACAAATACGATCTCGTTCACTTTGATTTGATAGTTTTTTCCTCTGTTTTCCTGATCTGCCCCTTTGGCGTCTACCACCTCATAATCAGGAAGTAGGTAGATGCTTTCCTGATAAAGCTTCACTGTTTCAATGAGGTCCTGATAGGTCTTTGTATTGATTGTATAGTAGTGATTGTCAAAACGTTTTTTAATGACAATATCGTTACGACTGATCGATTTGGATAATTGGGGCATAGCTTGCTGAGTTGTGGTTAAAAGTATAACATAATATACGACCAAAAAGATCCTGTTGCAAACGTTTGTTTGAAGAATAAACCATGATTTTTATCATTTACAGGAAAACTGACTTTTTCATTTACATACAACTGTGTTTTAGCAGAAAAATAAGTGGAATAAACTCAGTGATTATGCTTTTCTGACGGGTTGTTAATCGCTCCAGTGAAAAAAAGTTTCTCTAAAAATTCACACTTCGGGTTTTTTACTGTCAAACCCTGTGAACTCTTAAACTAAATGTATGATAAAGATTGCAACAGTGGCCATTGTTTTGGTATTGTATATAACTGAAGTACATGGCCAGCAGCAAGAAAAAACAATTAACAATTTTAAACACAACAGAAATATGGAATTGAAATTTAAAGAGGAACAACAAGCAGCTTTCAACACGATCGAACGAATGGTTAACGCATTTGAGAACAAGGATATTGACGGGATACTGGAAGCGTATGAGCCACAAGCGGTCGTGATGTTTGAGCCACAAACACCTGTAATTGGTCATGAAGCTCTGGGACAAGCATTCACCGAATTTGTGAAGATGAATCCCAAGTATACTTTTTCCGGGCATGAGGTATATGTCTCAGGTAACATTGCAACTCATATAGCACCATGGTCTATGACGGGAACATTGCCAGATGGTACCAAAATTGAGCAAAATGGTCTGTCCGTCGCAGTACTTCGAAAACAACCAGATGGAACATGGCTAATGATACAGGATAATCCTCACGGACAGTTTTTATTAAATGAATAAGTCGTATGATTGTCAAAGTATGAGTGGTGAAAACTGCTCATACTTTTAAATTTATAGAAATGAATGAGAGAGAATTAGTTGAGCAAAGTCTTAAAGGTAAAAAGGAGAGTCTGGAAGTCCTGATCAAATCAGTGAATGGATTGGTGTTTAATCTGTCCATTAGGTTTCTGTGGGAACGAGAAGATGCCGAAGATGCTACTCAGGAAATATTGATGAAAGTGATTACGAATCTTAGTAAGTATGATCACAAAAGTAAATTCAGTACCTGGGTATACAGGGTGGCAGTCAATTACCTGATCAACCTTAAGAAAACCAAATTGGAAAGGTCCATTAGTTTCGGTGATTTTTCTGAAGATCTGAAGGGCTTAAAAGCACCGGCTAGCTATGATGAGCCAGATAAGTATCTATTGGAGAAGGAATTGAAAACAGGATGTACATTAGCCATGTTACAATGCCTCACCAGAGATCAGCGAATTGCGTTTGTACTGGGAAGTGTAATGAAAATAAAAAGTAATGTTGGAGGAGAAATTACGGGTACTTCACCAGCCAATTTTAGAAAGCGGGTTGAGAAGTCCAGAAAATTAATTGGAGACTTCCTTTCAGCCAATTGTGGTGTTTATTCTCCTGAAAACAAGTGTAGGTGTTCAAATCGAATAAATACCGCTCTTAAATGTGGCCAAATGGACAGGAATAATATCAGGTTTGCTGAAAAGGTGGAGTATATGAATAGTGAAATGGAAGAGCTCCATTCAATGGAAGGGATATATCATAATCATGGAAACCAGTTGAGTGATCAGAGGATGCTCAATCAAATTCAGAAATTGCTGGAGACAAAAAAGATCATGATGGAAAACTAATATTAATTTTGTTTAGCGCGTGAGTTATATACCTCACCTCCCGATTCTCGGTAATTTCGAAATACATCTTTCACTGAGTCTCTCAAAACCTCTTCCTGGACTGAGATTCCCCGTTTCTGTAATTCCTGCGACCAGCTTTCTGGTTTCGGCCCTTCATCAAAACCAATTTCTCTAACGTCCACATCTTTTGCACCAGCTACCACACTGGTCACACCAGACCAGGGAATTGCACCGAAACACATGGCACAGGGTTCAGCACTGGTGATAAGTTGATGATCTGGTAAGTCTTTAGCTCCAAGATCGAATGTGTTTAATGCTTTTTGAGCCAGCATAATTGCGACCATTTCAGCATGGAGGGTAGAGATGCCTTCTCTAGTGACCAGGTTTACTCCAAGTGAAACAAGTTTTCCACTATCTGTTTCGAAAATAGCAGCAGCGAAAGGTCCTCCGGTTTTCCGGGTAACATTTTCATGCGCTGCACCTATTACAAACTTCATCCGTTCTGTGACAGATGAGGTATTCTCATAATGGCTGGTGTATTCTGAAACCCAGGCAGGGATGTTGATATTGATTTGAATTGGCTGCATGATTATATGTAAAGACTAAGGTAGTAAGCCCAAACCTGGATAGCCACCTTCATAAAGAATCTCTGCTTTGTTTTTTTGAAACTTCACCAGGTATTCCAGGTATTTCACCTGAGAGCCAATGTATTTATCTTGCTGGATATTCAGTTTGAAAAGGTCACTTTCTCCGGTTTCCAGATTGAGAAATTCCGCCTGAAGAAGTCTGTTGTAATTCTCTGACATCTCTCTAAATTGATCAGACAAACTATTGGACATTTGTGTTTCTGCTACCTTACTGAGAATATTGTTCTTGATGCCAAGTTTGATCTGATTTTGCTGGTAAACCTGGCTTTCTATCTTCAAGTCTGTCTTTTGGATCTTTCCACGTTCTTTCCTTAGAAACAATGGGAAGGAGAAATCCACACCTAATTTATAATTGTCTGAAAACGAAGGCGAATTTGCTTCGATTCCCGGAGCTATGGGTGCATTGATGAATGAATAGGAGAGGTCAACCTGCGGTTTAAGAGACTCTCTATACCATTGGTTTTCAATTTCAAGTTGTTGGATCTTGAATTGATTCTTCTGTACCTCCGGATGATTCACTGTAGCCCATGAAATCATTTCTTCCACTTTATCAGGAGGAGGTATGTCTCCAAAATTGGCCAAAGTGTCAGGGATTGTGTTTTCCTGAAGCTCTAATGGGATGTTTTCTGGTGACCAAAGATGTGTAGCTAACATCAGCCTGGCGTTAATTAATTCAAATTTTGCCTGCTCATAATCCGCTTGTCTGGTTTGGTAGGTGATTTTAGCCTGAATTGTATCCACAACAGCTGCTTCACCATATCCATAGTCCAGCACTACCCGATTATACAGTTCTTGCGCAATATCTCTACTCTGTGATAGCAATGTTGCTTTCTGGTAAGTCAAAAACCAATTCCAGTAATCTTTAATGGCATATAACAGCGTTTTGTTGATGATTTTAACCTGTTCCGCTTTGGCAATGTCCTGATAGATCCTGGCCTGTTTAAGGACTAATCTTCTTTCATCCATAAAAAGTCCCTTACCAATGGGAATAGACACTCCTGCTGAAATCTGTTGATAGTTATCTGAAGAAGGAATGGTTCTCTCTGGGTTGAGGTATTCACCCTGGTTCCGATCAAATGAGATCTTTGGATCAATTGGAATCCAAATCGGGACTTTCAGGGTAGCATTGAACAGGTCATAGTATTCATAATCCTTGAAGTTTTTGACGTCATACGAACTTTGAAGTTTAGGATCGAAAAGGCCTTTTGCCGATAAGAGTTCTGCTTCAGCTCCGGCAATCACCAGGTCTGCCTGTCTCACAACAGGGTGATTGGCCAACACTAAGTTGAGATAGTCTTCCAACCGCAATACATTGGAAGAAGTATCGGATTGCCCAAATATTTGCTGAGCAAACAATGTGATCAGGAAAGCACAAATGATCAGTTTTCTCATTTTATCTTCCTTCTCTTTTGTTTTGAATCATCTTTTTTAACCGAATCAGTTCCATTAGGATCTGTATACAGGCTAGGAGGGAAGCCGTTTAACTGTCTCCATACTTCATACCATATCCTTACGTTTTCAAGCATCACCCAACCTTTTACACCGGATCCCAAACGAAGTTGTTCAGGCCATTCTTCATCTTCAGGGTCCGGGGAAACGAGAATCCTGAATTGACCATTCGTGGCATTTACTTTGTCGATGACAGTTACAACTCCACCAAAAGTTCCAACTGATACACTTGGCCAACCAGAGAACTGTAATGACGGCCACCCATCAAATTGAATTCTAACCTTCCTGCCAGTTGATATCAATGGGACATCCATGGCCTGCACGTACATTTCTACTGCAAGGTCTGGTTGATCAGGTTGGATAGTGACGATAGCTTCACCTTCTTTAATTGTCTCTCCCAGACCAGCTTTTAAAGCTTTCACGACAAAACCGGTTTGAGGTGCTAAGAGGGCGTATTGATTTCTTCTGATTTTAACGTTGTTGTACTCGTTTTTTAGCTTAGCTATACCGCCTTGGGTATCGTTTATGTCAGCGAGAGTAGCCTGAAGATCTGTAGTAGCCTTACTGATCTTTTCTGCGTATTCAGCCTGAATAGCTGACAAATCGGTGGTTGTGATGGCTACATTTGATTTACTCTGCAGGTATTTGTTCTCCTGGCCTACAAGTTTTGCTTTTGCTGCATTGAATTTGGATTCCATTTCCTGGTATTTATTCAATGCAATGTTTCCTGATTCATAGCGTAGCTTATTTCTGTCAAAGATGTTCTTAGAGTTGGTATAGTTGACTTTTTCAGCTTCCAGCGCAATGCTATCACTTTCCAGTTTTAAGTAGGCCTGATCTATTTTATTCCTGGCCTGAATCAATTTTGCCTCCATGGCCTGTCTCAGTGCCCGGATTTGGTTTTGATAGGCATCTTTCTTGAGGTTTTTGGCTAATAGGCTGGACTCTTTGGCTTCAATCTGTTCTGAAAGCCTGGTAAGAATTTCCGGGTCAAAGTATTTGTCCTTGGTTTCTGCTAACTGCAGTATAGTATCTCCAATATTAACAAATTGTCCTTCACGAATATGCCATTTTTCAATTCTTCCCGGGATTACAGACTGAACTGTTTGAGGACGATTGGCAGGATTAAGTGCGGTCACTTTTCCACCACCTCTGATGTTCTGCTGCCATGGCATAAACAATGAAATAATCGCTATTGCCGCAATTGCGATCAGCACCCTTGCCAGGTATATACTCAGAAAAGGTGTCTTCAATACCTTCAAAGAATAAAGCTGCTTATCAGCCAGCTTATCATCTATTTTATCACTGCTAATATTAAGCATCTTAATTCAGGTTTTGGACTACTTCATCAATACTTAAAACTTCCGTCATTGGACCATTCCCAATGATCTTTCCATTACTCAAATACACTACCCGATCACATGCTGCCATGATCAACGGATCATTGGAAACTACAATAAGCGTCCACTTGTGGTCTTCGTGAGTTAACTTCTGTACCAATTCCAACCTTTCATTTTTAGGGAAGCTGTTGAAAAAGTCATTTAGTATAAGCAGATTAGGTTTTTTGGCAATACATCGGGCCAGGATCAACTTTTGAATGAAAGTTTCCGAATAACCTTTTCCTGCACTTAAAACGCTTGTCATTAATCCATCAGGCAGGCTATTTACTTTATCAAGTAGGTTGACCATTTCCAGCGCATCAATAGCATCTTTCTCATCTAGATAGGGTTTACCCACCAATATGTTATCGATGATTGTTCCTTCAAATATGTCTTCAGTCGATACGTTTTTCCCAATACGATCCCTAAGGTGCACTCTGTCAAGATCTCGCAATGAATACTTATTGTAGGTGACAGACCCCTCAAATTCCGAATACATACCCGCCATGGCATTGATCAGGGTAGTTTTTCCAGAACCTCCCACACCACTGATGCATACACGTTCACTTTTATTGATTTTCAGATCAATATTAGACAATGCCGGCTCTTTTGAAATAGGGTAGGTGTAGGACAGGCTTTTTACATTGATTTCAAATCCTCCGTCATCATCTGAACTAAAATCCAGCCCTCCGGTTTTCTCGAGAGGCAAGTCTGTAACCTGTGAAATTTTGTCAACTGCCGTTAACATATCATACACCACATCCATATACATGATGATCTTTTCAACCGAGTTGAGTATTAGGATGATGATTACCTCTGAAGCAACAAACTGACCAATATTGATCTCTCTTTGTACCACAAGCACAGTACCAATAATCAGAAGACCAGCAGTAATGACTGCCTTAAAAAGGAGCACGTAAGAATATTGAGTAACGAGTATTTTAAAGTGCTTTCTCCTGTTTTTCAGGTAATTATTGACATAGTAATCTGTTCGTTTCAATGGGAGATCTGTAGTTCCTGAAAGCTTAAAACTATAGAGGGCTCTTGCTAATTCCTCCAACCAGTAAACTGCCTTGTATTTGTATTTTGATTCTGTAATAGAAGATTCCAATCCTTTTGGTCCAGTGGTGTAGAAGATCAGGAATAATATAGTCACCAGGGCCAATCCAAAGAATACAAAGAATGGGTGATAGAACGAAAGTAGCAGTAGTCCAAAAGCAATCTGAATTAAACCTGTTGAAAGGTCGATCAGTAATTTCGGCAAACCCTTTTGGAGTGTTAAAACGTCGAAAAACCGGTTCATCAATTCCGGAAAGTGTAGGTTTAGAACTGATTCCATTTTGATCCTGGTGACGCGATATGCAAACTCAAACGCCGCTTTCGTAAATACCCGCCGTTGCAGGTATTCTACAATCGTAATTTGCAGCACCTGTAAGACCCCTGAACCCAGGACTCCTATGATAATGATTGCAATGAGGAAGTAAATGGAACTAAAGAAAACCCCTCCTGAGATCAGTTCAATTGTAGCCTGAATTCCAAGTGGGAGAATCAAACTGGTAATACCAATGATTACAGCATAGACGTAAACATAGAAAATATCTCGTCTATCAGCCCTAAGCAGATGAAAGAGTCTGGCTACAGGCGATAGTTTCTCAAAATTATCATCTGGAGTTGGAGATGACCCTACCACACTTTCATAAGCAAATGCTGTCAGGAAGATAATTTCTCCATTTTTGTTTCTCCAAATATTCTCAGAAGGAATAAACTCAAGGTTGATTTCAAGCGACTCATCCTTTCGAAGAAGTGTCACCATCTTATCATTACGCCTAATGGTATCAATCATACACGGCACCATGTTATTGTTTTCTTTTACAAACAATATCATGGGAGCATCCAGATTTTCAATAAACATTTCCAGATCCTCCCTGGAAATTTCCTTTTGGATAAAAACAATGCCCGTGTTATTGGCCATATCTGTGAGGTCACGAATGAACTCACTCATGTCATTCAGGTAGTAATGACGGAGCAATTGATCACTTTCACGCAAAACAGCACTATCCAGGTCGATTTTTAATCGCTTGGCACTGCTATGCAGAATTCGCATGATATGACTGCTGTCAAGTGTTACCTGCCAAATTGAATCCTCTATCATAGTGCTATTGGATTATTTTAAATATTGTATGTTCTAAATATTGATTGACTTGTTCATCTAACGAACCATTGTCTGATATATCAGTCAATGATGGTAAGTGCATAGCAAAGAAAACCTGTTGGTGTGATGCTTCCAACAAACTACTGACTAAAGTATGTGGGTAAGGATAATCTGCATTGATGTCCTTAAGAACCATGGCAATTTTATGGCAGAGATCCTTGTATCCACGGAATAGCCCTTCTTTATTGATTTCATCTACCTGTTTGGTTAAATACGTCTTGTCCGATTCGGTCATGACTACATTCTTAAGCTTGAAGATGTCCAGGTTTCCTGATTCAGAAAGACTAGTGAGTTCACTTCTCCTTGAAATAATCTGAAGAATTACCTTCAATTTGTCAGTAGCATTTTCCAGGTGGTGCGTCCTTATATCTATAAGGTACTCAATCCATCGCCAATAAAGAGTAGTGAGGTACAACAAAAATTTGAGCTTATTTTCAAAGTACCTGTAAATTGAAGCTTCAGTGGAATCAATACAAATGGCTAGTTTTTTGAATGTAAAGTCTTCATAGCCTAATTCATCTATCAAATCAATTCCATGAGCGACAATTCTTCGTCCTAATTCACTTGAATTAGGATCTTTCAAAGAGTACTCCTCAGGTAATAGTAGTTGGACAACCGACATATATAGTATTATAATTGAATATAATAGTAATACTATCGATAACGGAAGTAAGATCAAAATTGTTCAACATGAATGCAAAAAGTTTGGGAGTGAAATAGAAATTTCACTCCCTTTTGATTCGTTATTCTACCAATTTGCCCGTGAAGCGGTATAAATTGACCTCCGCCATTTTGGTCTGAATCTTTTGTAGGCTTAAGTTGTATTTCGCATTGGCCAGGTTTATTTGGGCCTCTCTTAATTCGATTCCTGTGATCTGCCCTGTTGCAAACGCTTCCTGACTTCTTTCATAATTGGCTTCTGCCAGCTTCAGGTTCCTGTCTGTCAGGTCAATAAGCTTCAGGTTTGTCAAATAATCTTCATAACTATTCAAAATATTTGTTTTGATCGTATTTTCAGATTTTTCCAAAGTAGTCTGCTGTGATTCCATGGCAATTTTGGCATTTTGGATCTGTCTGTTACGGTTTCCTCCATTGAAAAGCGTATAGGAGAGAGTCAGGCCAGCATTCAAACCCAGACTTTCTGTAAGTGTAAGAAAACTTGCATCATTAGTAGTCCGGCTGTAGCTGTAACCACCCCCTAAGTCCAATCTCGGGAAAAGCGAAGATCTGGAGATCTCAAGGTCATATTGTGTAGCATCAAGGGACGCCTTAGCCAATAAATAATCAGCGTTATTGGACATTGCCTGATCAATCATATTACTGATAACCAGATCAGAGGCGTATTGAAAATTATCAACAACAGCATAATCTGCATCCGGGCTGATCCCAAGTGCATTATTAAGATTTGTAATAGACTTTTCATAGGAAAGTTTACTTTGTACCAAAGAAGTGCTGTCGGTGCTCAAATCTACTTCAGCGTTTAGTAACTGCAATTTTGATATTGTTCCATAATTATACCTTTCCTGAGCACGGTTATATCGGTCAAGAGAGATATCGATGGATTCACGGGTAATGTCATAGGCTTGTAATTGACTTGCTGCATTCAGATACAGGTTGATTACATTACTAATGACTGTTTCAATAGTCTGCCTTTCTCTCAGATTTCCCTGTAAATAAGCATTCTGTAATTTCCGATAAGTTGCAACTCTTTGGTTGCCACTATATATATTATAAGATAAATTGATGCCTCCTCCCCAGGTAACAGATTCAGCTCCGGAAACATCGATTGGCTCCTGTTGTGGGCTTGCAAATTCTGACCGGGAATCAGACAAGGTATAATTGTAATTACCTGCAAGGGATACATCAGGGGCAAACCCGGCATTACCTCTTGTAGCATTGTTAGCACTAATTTCAGAATTGTTTTTTGCAATCCTAATATCAAAATTATATTCTAATGCTATTTCAATTGCTTCATCCAGTGTGAGCTCATCACCAATTTCCTGTGACATACCTATCCTTGATATTGCCACAAGAAAGACCAGAAATAAACTATATATTTTCATAATTGATTTCGTTTTTTTGTCTGATAACAGCTTTCTCAACTTCCTCATTGGTAGGTTTATTACCTTCCCATAGCCAGGTCAATAAAACTTTGGATCTATTAAATGTTGAAAGAAAAATTGGCAGCATGAGAGAGAGAATCAATGACCCCACCAATAAACCGTAAGCAATTGTAATTGCCATAGGAATCAGGAATTGCGCCTGGAAACTTCTTTCCAGGATTAAAGGTGCTAAACCTGCCGCTGTTGTAATTGTAGTCAAGAAAATTGGTCTGAATCTCGAAAGTGCAGTTTCCTTCAAGGCATCATCATATTTCATACCTTCTTTAAGGTAATTGTTAAAAGCACCCACAAATACGAGCCCATCGTTTATGATAACACCAATTAGTGCAATGAAACCCAGGAATGAAAGTAAACTTATTGGTTGCCCATGGATAAAATGTCCCCAGGCCATTCCAATAACGCCAAATGGCACTATCAGCAATAAAGCAACCGATTGGCTCATTGATCTAAAGGTAATCACCAGAATTGCCAGGAGTGTTATCAGGATAATTGGACCTACTCGCTGAACAGAAGCTGCCATTTTACCTGTCTCCCTTTGTTGCCCATCCAACGCGATTGAAACATCGGGGTATTTTTGAGCAATCACAGGAATAACTTCTGCGGAAACTTTGGAGATCATTTCTGTGGTACTGATTTCGAAAGAAGCAACTTCTCCCTGAACATTGATCTGTCTTTTACCATCCAGGTGATTTATTGATAGTAAGCCTTTCTTTGGAGTGATTGTTGCAATTTGTCCAACGGGGACCAATTCACCCATTGGAGATCTCACACGCATATTCTTTAAAGCTTCCAGACTGTTTCTATCACCAATGTCATACCTTACCCAGACTTTCACCTCATCATCACCACGTTGTAGTCTTTGTGCTTCATATCCAAAGAATCCGTTTCTGATCTGTCTAATGACATTCTGTTGACTAAAGCCAAGTGCTCTTCCGGTTTCATTCAATTGAACGTTTACCTCTGGTTGATCCGCTTTGTCATTTGTGATAATATCTTTGACCATATTCGTTCTGGTCACTTCCTCCTTGAAATCATTTACTGCAGCACGAATTCTGTTGAAATTATTTCCTGAGAAAGATACATTGAGAGGTTTTCCGAATGGTGTTTGTGTCTCGAAACTCAACTGTTCTGCTTGAGGGATAGGCCCAACTGCTTCTCTGATGTCACCTGCTATACTGAAACTTCTCAGGTCTCTTTCTTCTGACGAAACCAGATAGAAAGTAGCCAAACCTTTATTACTACCTGGTCCAATTGTAATCTCACGATTTGTAATAATTGGTTGCCCCAGTTCTTTTTCATACTTTTCTTCCAGTTTCAAAACAGATTGTTCAATTTGAAGCATGATCTCTTCTGTAATGTAATCGGCGGATCCACTGGGCAACTCTAATGTAACCTGAACTTGTTGTTGTTCGATATTAGGAAAAAAGGTGGTCTTAATTACTCCACTTCCAATCGCCCGAATGGTGAAAACCATCACCGCAATGAGTATAAAAAAGGCAAATACCTTATACTGCATGCAGAAATTCAACATAGGTTTAAAGAACCAGTCCCTGAACTTTAACAGAAGGTTTTCCACATATAGCTTCATTTTTGAAGGATGTGCTTCTTCAGTAAGATCTTTGATATGAGCCAGGTGTGCAGGCAAGAATAAGAATACCTCGATGAGGGAGAATAGCAATGCTGCAATTACAACGAAGGCCACATCTGAAAAGAACTCACCCAATTGACCATCAATGAAGAAGAAAAATCCAAATGCCACACAAGTAGTTAGAATTGCTGATAACACAGCTGGTAATACTTCAAGCGTTCCATCTACTACAGCTCTGTATTTTGTTTTCCCGCGCTCATAGTGTTGAAAGACATTTTCACCTACTACAATACCATCATCAACCAAAATACCAACTACCAGGATCATCCCAAACAAGGAAAGTACATTGATCGTAATTCCGTATAGGTTGGCCAATATGAACATTCCTAGGAATGAAATCGGGATCCCTATTGCTACCCAAAATGCCAGTCTGATTCGAAGGAACATAGTGAGTAATATGAATACTAATAGGGCCCCAATGATCCCGTTATTCTGAAGCAATTCAATCCGGTCATTTAGTACCACAGTACCATCCAGCACTAAAACTGCTTCAACAACCGTATTCTGCTCATTGAAAGTGTCTACATATCCCACCACACTTTCTGCCGCATCCAAAATATTTTCTTCATTTAAAGTGCTTACTGTTATGATTACAGCTCTTTTTCCATCGTAGTATGCTTTGTTGGTGTTCTCAGACCAGTCTTCTTGAATTTCCGCAACATCCGTCAGGCGAATTACATTACCATCAGGCATTGATTTGATAATCAGGTCACCCAATTGGTTGGCATTGTACAATTTTTTGTCAGCACGAATGATGACTTCATTATCAGCTTTTATTGTACCCCCTGTTGTTTGGATATTTTCATTTCTAACAGCGAGTGCTACTTCTTCGAATGTTAGGTTATATGTCCTCAGCTTATTTTCCAATAGAGCAATCTCTATTTCCGGATCTGTAAACCCTGAAAGTTGAATTTTCGAGACGTTGGGGAATGCCCTGATGGCATCTTCAAATTCCTCTGCACTTTCTTTCAAAGTCGCCAGGGATACATCACCTACAATTGCGACCTTAGCTGTGAAATTTTGCGATTCTCTCACATAAACCACTATTTGTTCCATGGTTTCAGGGAAATTGCTGATTTGGTCAATGGCGTTTTTAACATCCTGTAAAACCAGGTCTGCGTTTTGTCCCAGCTCAAGTTCTGTTGTGATAGTAGCAAAGTTTTCCGAGGAGGTGGAAGTGATCCGATCGATACCAGTTACACTTTTAAGGTTTTCCTCAATTTTTAAGACAATCCCTTCCTCAATCTCTTGAGGTGATGCACCTGGGTATGTTGCTTCAATGACGATAAATCGTTCCTCAGGATTGGGAAAAAAGGATGAATTCATTCGGAATAACATCACGATCCCGAAGAAGGTGACCAGCGCCATACTCATGTTTACGAGCAGGCTGTTTTTTATGAAAAATACGACTATTTTCTTCATATTACATGGAGATTATTTCACTTCCTTCAAATGCACTGGTCTTCTTGTCGATGACCACAACAGCTCCATCAGATAATCCCTGAGCAATGAATGAATTGGCATCTTGCTTGAGCACTGTCAGTTCTTTTTTTATTGCTTTACCAGATTCCATTGTGAAAACGAATTTATCTTCCACCAATGATTGAATGGGTAGTTCCACTGCCTTATCATATGTTGTGGCAGGAATACTTCCAGCAAGGAACAATCCACTCTTAATCGAATTATCCTCAATTTTGAAGAATACTTTCACCAATTGAGAATTTGGATCTACCTTATTATTGATCCTGACAAGTTTTCCAGTGTATTTTGTGTTGCTATTTACATTTGAAAATGGTACCTCCATTTCTGTTTTTAGATATTTGAGTTCTTCAAATAGTACAGAGGCTTCTAATTCAAAGGAGCCTTTCTTGATAAATTCTCCAAGCTGCTGTCCATTTCTCACCAATGTTCCCTGGTTTATATTGGCCTCAGTGAGCGTTCCATTGAAAGGTGCTCTAATGATGTGTTTTGCCAATCTGGTCTCTGCCTGTTTGATGGAATAATAAGTAGCATATACATTTCTACCTGTCAGAAACAATTTCAATTTATCATCGGTGACTTCAGGTAGGGAGGGGGTTGTTTTTTGAACATCCAAATTCATTAAATAAGACTGCCAGGACTGATAGGCATCTGGAAAATCAAGTTTTATGTCTGGTAGGGCCTGTGCTAGTGTACTCATAAACTGACTTTTACTGGACGCAAGTGTACTTACGAGTTCACGACTATCAATTTTCAAAAGGGTTTCACCTTTATTGAAGTCAATTCCTGCTTTAAAAGGCTTATTTCCATAACTAGATACACCTGTTACTTCTGCAAACAAGTCTACCCGGTCTGATGGGATGACCCGACCGGTGATTTCCACATTGGCTTTTACATTACCTAAATTTACCGTTTTGGTACGTACCACTGTAGCTACTGTTTCTTTTGTCTCTTTCACCGGACTTTCCCCTGAGAGTAATCCTGAAAGTGCCACTGTGCCCAGGAATATGAGGATTCCTGCGGCACCAATTATGATTTTCCGAGTGTTCATTGATCAGTATTTATACTATCTAAAAATCTTTTGATTGCATTTATAAAAAGTTCTTTCATACTCACATCGTGTTGAAAGAAATGGGTTTTTGCTTTGCTGTGTGTTTCAAGTTTATTCATGAAATAGGTGTAGCCTTTGATCAGACAAACCATGTTCAGAGCGTATTCAGCACTTTTTGTGGGATCACCCGTTAGTTGGGTGTAAATGTTTTTAACCGCAGTTTTGATGGTTTCCATGCTCTTTATCACTTCAAACCTTTGCCATTCAGGGTTATCTGCGTCAAACATCATGTGGTCCAGCATGGGATTTTTTGAAGCGAAATCATACCTGACCTCCGCTAACCTGATGATTTTGGTTTTTGGATCAGTCTCAGCTTCTATAGCTGTAATCGTCTTTTCAGTGAGCTCCTTGAAACCATCTTCCACTATCTGTTTGTAGAGATCATCCTTGTTCTTAAAATGTTCATAAACGACTGGTGGGGTATAAAGTATCCTGTCAGCAATTTTACGAATTGTAACACCACCCCAGCCTTCTTCGCGAGCTATCTCCAAAGCAGCATCTTTGATTGCTTGTTTATTCCGTTCTTTTCTAAGCTCTTTTTTTAACGTCATTTAAAAAATCTAACAATGTTAGAAAATCATAACGACGTTAAAAGAATATTGTTCAGGAATCTTGGAATAATTGTAAAAAAATTTCCAGCTTCGATTGTAACTTCTAGGAAATCAAATAGTTAAAGTAGCACATCATTCACAGGCTGCATCTTAGGAGGAATAGATTCTTTTGGTTCATTGATCATTTCCAATAGGTCAATCTCAATTGTTCGGCAAATGGCTGACATAGGAACATCATTTACATAATTTTCAAATGGGTCTTCACTGTTGTCTCCCACGATCTCAATGGTGCTGAAAATCCAGCTAATGAGAATAGAAAATGGTACAGTCAGCCAAACTGAAAGCTCTCCTTCCATTTTATGAAATTCCTCCACCAGACCAAATGGTAATAACAGAATGAAAATCCATACAAACACCAAACTGAAATAAGCATATTGACGCGGGAAAGGAGTATTTTTGATCCTTTCACATTTTCCTTGCTGGTCATAAAGGATCTCAATGTCTTTCATGAGATTAATGTGCTCAAACTGATCCAGCTTTCCCTGTTCTTTGAGCCAGGAAAAGTGTTCTCCCTGAATTTTTAGTAAGTGGGTCGCAGCATTTGATTTTTCAACAATAGCCTCATATTCACCACCTTCCAGCCAGTAGAGAATACAATCTTTACACTCCCGGTCATTCTTCAGGCCAAAATTGGGTACAAATGAAAGGTTCTTGCGGTCAAATATGGTTGTGGTACGCAATTGAATCCTCAATGAATTAATCCAGGCCAGATGACGCAGGACAATTCTGCGCACTTCCTTTTTGTCTTCTTCAGTCCTGATGTATGATGTGATTTTGGTGGACAATGACCTACTGGTGTTCACAATCTGACCCCATATTTTTCTTCCTTCCCAGAATCGGTCGTAGGATTGGTTGTTTTTAAACCCGATATAAAATGCAACAGCAATACCAATTGTACCTAATGGTAAGTAAGGTACCCCAATATTGGTGCCTGATTCCTCATAGTGGAGAAAGGCGAGGGTTACCAATGAAGTCCAAATCAAGAAGATGAGCAAATTTTTCCAGGAAAAGCGGAAAATCACTTTCCAGCGGAGATTTCGTTTTACGTACATAAGTGTTTAAGTTCAGGTGCTTTTGAATAGGTAAATTAACAAGAAGAGAGCAGATAAAGTTTTTACTTCGGTGAATAAAGAAATGCTTCTTCCTAATAATATTGAAAGCCCCTGATAAGGTTTCAACAGGAATTATTGAATTTACCTGGTACTAACCAATAAATCCTGCAACACTTCTTGTTCAGCCATGGAGGATCCCTTAATTGGATCGTCTTTCTCAGGCTTTTCTATTAATTCAGTCTGCTGAGTAATGTAAATTGGAACCTTCACCTCAACTAATTTTTCCAGAAACACGGTATCACCTGGTAATTCTACAAGCAAAGTATCCGTAACAGGAGGGAGCTGAACCATCTTTTCAACAATTGTTTCTTTCTCAGGTCTTACCAACCAAAATAACACCAACACAAATACCATTATCGCGGCAGTTTGGTAAGCAGGTACACGATAGTTGATGACTTTATGCCAAAAACCGGGTCTGGCTTGTTTCATTTGGTAGATTAGGTCTTTCTTGATTTGTTTCGAGACATTTATCTCCTTTGAATTCAAAGCGTCGTGTCGGAGTGTTTGCATTTCCTCAAAACCAGTCTGCCCACCTAATTCCTGATCGATCAGGTCCTTTTCTGAGGTGGTTAATTGATCATAGTTTTTGGTGTTGATCAATTGTTCTATGATATCGTATTGCTCATTTTCCATGTCTCTCTAAATTATGTTCCTGGGTGAATATCTCTTGAATTCTTGTGCGAATATGGTATAGCCTTGATTTGACTGTTCCCGCAGGGAGATCAAATGTGATGGCTATTTCTTCGATTGTCAGTTCTTGCTGATATCGGAGTAGAAACATTGATTTTCTTTCTTCACTCAGCTTGTCCAGAATTTTATATAACGTACTCAACTGTATGGCCTCATCCAGCTCATTTTGTATCGTAGGGAGTTCTATTCCCTCTTTCTCAAGGTGTTGCCGGTATGCCAATTCAAAATTTCGTTTCCTATACAGGTTTTTACACATATTGTGGGCTACCTGAAACACCCATGATTTGAATGTATAGTCCGCTTTGAAAAGCTCAGGCCTTTCAATGATCTTGGCAAACAATTCATGAACCTGATCTTCGGCAAGCTCTTTGTCACTCCACAGCATTTTATAGAAGAAACCATTGAGCCGGCAGGCATATCGATCATAAAGCACACTAAATGCCCGATGATCTCCATTCATTATGGAGATCATCAGGGTTTCATCACTCTTTTTATGGTAGTTGGTGAAAATGCCCACTTATTCTTCAATTACTTCCATAAATATCCTAAAACCTACGCTAGGGTCGCTGTTTTCATATTTATTTATGCTGGTAATGGTGCTTTCTTTCGGAGGGTGATTCCAACTTCCTCCCATAGCGATACCGGGTTCATCTACCATCTCAGCCACGTTTCCGATGACATCATATAATCCCATGTCATTGGTAAAATAGGTACCAACAGGGCTTGTGATCAGATAACCATCACCTTTAATGCCACTAGGACATACTGTCTCCTCAGGAGTTTTAACATTAGCCAGGTAACAACCATGAGAATTGGTGATCTTGCTTCTGTATTTTTCCCAGTGGGAATGATACCATGGGTAGTCCACATTTTCGTAATCCCCAATTCTGTATTCTTCAAATAGTCTCGGTTTTTCATCACCATAAGGTCTGGCCCTTACAATGTTGTCCTCAAAGTTCCAGGATTGAAAGTTAACATAACCCAATGCGGCCATGGTCCATTCTTTTCTGGATGGTAACCTGAATTTTACTTTATTGAATTTTCTATTCTTCTGGCTATTGTATTGTGTGGTTAGCCACTCACAATAGAGTTTAGCTCCCTCGTAGGTCATATCCATCGTTGGATACTTGGCGAAATTACTCTTTGACTTTTTGTAGTTATTGTGATAGTTCACATGGAATTGGCGATTAATGTATTCATACTTCTCCAAGTCAATTTTGGCAGTTTCAAAAAGATCCTGATAGTTGTTTTCTCTTAGATAGTCCAGAAAGAATCCATATTTTTCATTGGTGACTTCCACTTCACTTGCATAGATATTGTCTTTTACCTTGACCAATTGTTTGTCCTGTGATTTAACATCAATGTCTACTATCTTAAAATCCCTAATAACTGGTTGCTTTGCCAAAAGCATGTTGATTCTACCTGAAAGTTGGGACCTGTTAGCCAATACTTCAATTTGATTTCTCCACTTGTCTGAGTTTTCCTTGTCTTCTAGTTGATCATAATATTCCTTCAAAAGAAAAAATGGTACAATGTAGTTGGTTTCAAGTGTTTTACCAGTAGCTGTTTTGGGTTCTCCATTAAAATCTACCATGAGATAATCCAACATAAACTTGCCTTCTATATTCTCTTTCAGTAATGCGTAATTATCTATTGTTTCATCGCTTAATAAGGAGGTGAGTCCCACAATGTATAATCTATCCTGCATAAACTCTATTTGCTGCTTAGGCATAGTGAGTGCATAGAAAAATTGAATTTCCGAATTGTTTTCAGGGATTTCCAGCAGGTTATTACCATTAATAGTAACACCATACTTTTCAAGGACATGATTTTGATAGGAGGGGAGGTTGAGTAAATCAACATTAAGAATTTTGACATCCTTTCTTACCCCATGTACATCTTGCAAGATCCAAAGTGGGATTGTAGTGTTTTCTCCTTTCACAAAAAGTCCTCCATTTTCGCTAACGGACATTAATACATTGTAGGAGTAACTCATCAAACTAGGAAAGATTTTCTCACTTTCAGCTATTTTCTGGGACCAGTAAGCCCTATCAGCTCCTTTCAACTCGGCACTAAGCAATCTTTCCGGTAAAAATTGATTTTTTGGTAGGTCTGCCAGGGCTGCATCCATTAACGATTCACCCTCCTCAGTCCAGCCAGTCAGTTTACTTTTTGCCCATTTTAACTGAGCACTGTTTGGAAATTCGTTTTCAAATTCCTGAAGGAAACTAATTTTTTCTACCTCAGGCATATTGCTGTAGAAGGCCGCCTTAAAACATTCCACCCAGCCTTCCATGTCCTTTGGATTTTCTTCCAGATAGCTTTTCCAGGACCTGTATTTCTCCAGGTACCATTGTGAAGCTTTAATTTCTGAGATTTTATGAGGGATGACCTCAGGTCTCTCCAGGGAGTTGGCAAAACTTGAAAGGAGTAACAAAGTACTCAGGTATAACACAAATCCTATTCTCTTTTTCATCGTTTTCAGTGTTTAATTTAGTGATTCAATAAATGAAAACTTTCGAAAGTCAATAGGTATTACACTTGGAACAGGAGAGCGTTCAATTTGAAGTGAAAAAAATTTAAGAATATTAAACCTCGAAGTAATCAGCGGACTTTTTAAGCCTGGAACTTGTGTCATGTAGTACGGAAGCACTTTGCTCCATTTGTTCTACCTGTTGCTTTAATGCTTGTTGATTACTGCTCAATTCGCTCATTTGCGAGTTTAGGTCAGTGGTAATGGATCGTTGTTTGTTCGAAGATTGCACAATGAGAGAACACATCTCAGCATTACTCATAGTGACATGGGCGAAACTATTGAATTTGTCATTGGAATTTTCGGCTAACTGAACTATGTTTCGAGTGAGTTCATTCACTTCTGCTGCAACAGATCTACTCTTGTTGGCAAGTTCTCTCACTTCCTTAGCCACTACAGCAAATCCTTTTCCCTTCTCACCAGCATTAGACGCTTCTATTGTGGCATTGATAGCTAATAGATTTGTTTGATTGGCAATACCATCTAATTGACCAAGTTTGCTACTGATATCGTGCATCGCAACATTGAGCGCATTGAATTCTTTCTGTCCAGCCTGAATGTCGTTTTTCATTTCTGCAGCTACCTCATTGAGTCTGGTTGCATTGTCATTACTTTCTGAAGCATCATCTGTGATTTCACGAAGACCATCGTTTAAAGCTTCTGCTGCCTGGAGCTGAATTTGGTTGCTTTCTACAATGTTATTGGACACATTTCGGACCAGATTGACTAAATTATTCATTGTGCCTGTGGCTTCTTTGAGTTCAGTAATTATCTTTTGAAAGTGCTTGGAGAGATTGTAGGCATCATCCATTAAAAAACCTATCTCGTCCCTATGTCTTACCTCCAGGTGTCTACCAAGTTTACCTTCTCTGAAAATACTGAGGTAATCGCTTACTCTGACTAGGTTGGTCTTTAGGTCTCTGGTGATCAACATAAGAGGTATGGCTACAATCAAAGCTCCTAAAAATGTGAAGATTAGTAATTGAGCAATAACTTCAGTTTGTGAAATATTGCCAAATTCCTGAAATCGGTAGAAAGTGCTGTAGAAGACGATTGACAGCATCATCAAGACACCTACTACCAGGCATATCATGGAGATATTCAATCGCAAACGAATGGACATGAACTTTTTCTTGGACAACGGTACGTCCTTCAGGTAGGAACCCATTAATTTCATATAGTGATTAAAGAAAGGAATTGAGAATGTCAATATGACCACAGGCCCCAGTACCCAGGAGACATAAAATACATGATCGCTTAAACCATGTCCGAAGTTCACTACCGGGGGGCCAAATAAACCATAAGTAAAAGTGAAAGCAAAGTACCTTACTGGGATTAGATGTATCAATTTGTGTAGTTCCTTCAATTTTGAAGCAGCTTGCAATGCTTTTACCTTTTTGAAGAAGTGTTTTGTTGCATATAGATTATAACCCAGAAATGCTGCAACATAGAGTATGAACAAGGGACCCGTAATGATCTTTAATAACGAAGGGAAATCAAGGATTCTTGCCGTCAATAATATAATGATCCATCCCATGGGAGGCCCCATGAAAGACAGAAATGCAAAAAAAAGGATATTTTTCTCAAGTTGTTTATTAAACATGGTTGGAAAATGCGCAATTGTGCTGTATAAAAATAATCTAAATTGATTTAGAATATAATAATTAACGGGATTATTTTAGGGAGGTTTTGATCGTAAAATGGGTGGAATTTGATCAGTTGTGGTCCAAGGAAGAAATAATTAGTAAAGAATTAGATCTAATTTTCAATAAAAAGGTATTTGAGGTGGTATTCATTTAATAAAATGAAGTTATAGTTAATAATCATCTAACAAATTAATGAAAATGTTAGAAACTTTGTAATCCGTTTTGCGTAATTTTGTACTGACATCTAAAGATGAAATTATGAAAAAGATGAAATTTCTAACAAATGCAATGTAGCCAGGTACACTAGGTATGTATCACTGGGATAGAGAGAGTAGATGTATTAAAGATTTGATTTTAAAGAATTCATTGGCTACTCAAGAAGGAGTGTCAGAAATGAAGATACATATAAAGCAGTTTTCTGCAATAGATACTAATGGGAATGAACATTATATTATTGATTTTCCAGGTCAGCGAACTTTAACGATCAAAGGATATCATGGCGGGAGCTTTTTGAGATCCAGAAGTGTGGTCACATTAGCACCTGGTGAATACAAATCTTTAAGATTCTACGTGAATGACGCTGAAAACAGTTTTGTGTACAGCGATGGAAGTGAAGTTCAGGTCCGTAGGCTGGATCATCTTGATTTTGAGATTGAAGGTGGTTTAACCCTTACAGGCAATGAGTCACCAGAAGTAATACTAAGGTTTGATTTTGAACCATTTAAACCGATGAGCTTTTTATGGCCCATCCGGCAATTCTTTACTAGGTCACGCACCTTTGCGGGTAGGCTCACTAGCAGCCTAAGCCGTTGAACCATAAATACAAAACCGATGTGTAGCACATCGGTTTTTTTTATTTCTTTGGTTTCATCACGTCACGGTAAGCAACTTGTAAAGCATCATTTATCAACTCTTCCGGAAGATCCTCTAATTTAAATGTCGTCCAGCCTTGTTTTCCCCATTTGTTATCCACTGGATATACGGCATCACCGTAATCACTGAAAACAGATTGTTCAATTAATGGGAGTTTAAGGTTTGCAATGTTTTTGGATACTAAAAGCGTTGCAAATATCCGTTTCTTAATGACCTTAAATGCTGTCCTTTCAAAATGAGGAGCTTCCTCGGTGTTTTCGAAGGATAGGGCTATGTTTCTAAATTGAGCGCTGGTCATAATACCTCAAATATCTGAATTACTTTTGGTTTTCTGCATAGGCTTTAAAATTATTCAATATCGCTTGCCAACCTTGTTTTTGTAATTCCAAATCATTTTCATCAGGATCAAAAGTTTCAATTAGCTCTGTACCGTTTCCGCTCTTTGAGAAAGTAACCTGTACATTTCTTCCGTCATCAAGTGTATACGATAGGAGGGAATGGGTTGCTACCTTGTTATATGTCCCGCCAAAATCAAACCCCATGCTACCATTTTTGGCTTCCATTCTCCAGGAGAGCTTGCCATTAGGCGTCAGGTCGTTGGTAGCGGTTGGACAACACCAATCTGGTGAAGCGAAATTCCAGTTGACAATGTGATCAGGGTTAGTCCAGAGTTCCCATACTTTATCGACTGGTTGGTTGATGGTGGTTTTTACTGTAATTGCACGCATGTGTAAGTTGATTTAAGATTTAAGCTTTACTAATAATTCATCAAGGTTGTTACAGATCATACTAAAACCTTCTTTCATGCCCATATTGATCACTTGCTGCAGGTGTTCTTCAGAAGCATATTTTGTGGTAATGATGACTGTGGTGGTATCCTTTTCGTCATTAAATTGGTTTTCAAATTTACCTACTGGAAGAGAATCATTAATGATTCCCTCATGGTCACAAAAGGCATCTTCTCCGGAGAAGAATATTTGAGAAACAATCCTTAAATAGGATGTTTTGCTCCAATGTTTCTCACCTTCAGGGCTAACCATGGCGTAAATTCTGTGGCCACCCTCTTTGAATTCCATGCTTGTGGTTTGGGAACTCCATGGTTTTGGTGCCCACCACTGATCCAGCAACTCAGCTTCCGTCCAGGTTTTCCAGACCAGGTTTACTGGTGCGTCAAAAGTTCTGGTTATTGTCAGGACATTTTTTTTTGCGGTGAATTTTGTTTCTCTCATTTCATTTGATTTACATATTCTTGAAATCTGTTCAAATTTTGCTCCATTCCAATATCCGCTTTGAAAGCTCTGATGGCTTCCTCCATGGTTGGTACAGAATCGAATTCTACGATCCATTCCACTTCAGTTTGATCGCCTTTATCCGTTAGGTTGACAATGATTTCAAAGTTTGGATTTTTATGATCCAAAATAATTTGTTGATTGACAATGATTTCCAGGTACGTATGGTTATTCTCATAATCAGTGCCATCAGGTCCATGCATGGTAAATTCCCATTTTCCACCTTTCCGTACATCCATTTTGTGAATGGTATTTGTAAATCCTTCAGGACCCCACCATTTGGCGATATGTTCAGCATTTGTGAGTACTTTCCAAAGCAAATCAACAGGAGCATTGAAAGTACGGATCATACTGAGTGTTCTGTTACTTACATCTTCCATTAGTCTTTTTTCTTTTTAGTTTGAAGTTCAATTAATAGGTTATCCAGATTTTTAAACCGGCCTTCCCAGAGTTTTCTGAATGGTTCCAGCCAATCAGCCACCTCAGAGAGTTTCTTGAGTTCTAAGCTGCAATAGCGTTCACGTCCCTGTTTCTCAATCTGAATGACACCACATTCCTGTAGATATTTAACATGCAGGGAAACAGCCTGACGAGTCATGTCAAATTGGTCAGCCAAAGCATTTACATTTCGAGACTCCTTAGTCAATGACATCAAAATGTCTCTTCTGGTAGGATCTGCAATGGCCTGGAATACATCTCTTCTCATACTTATTGGTTTATACGCAAGTAATTACTTGCTAATATAAGTGCAAGTTTTCACTTGCACAAATTTTATTTAGAGATTTTTAATGAGTTAAGAAACACCTTCTGGTCTTAGGATAAGCACAACGAACCTGAGGCCAAATGTGACGTAGAGCGTCCCGCTCGGTCATCATGTCCTTATACTAGACGTATGGATTTGTTGGTGTTTTTAGAATAGGAGCGAGACGCTCAAATTGTTTTGGGTCTCAGCGAGACGCTAAGACCAGTAAGCTAGTCAAGAAACACTTCTGGTCTTGGGATAAACACAAGCTATATACTAATTATTAACTTACTGATATTTGATTATTCTTATAAAAATTATGATTAAATTTACATTGATCTGATGGGATCTCATGAAAATGAAGAGCTCACTCGCTTAAGCACCTTTCATTGTATGTAGCAGGGAATCAAGTTTAGTTTTCACTTGACTTGTAACTTTTTTGTAAGAATATCTCTTTAATCACATAATGAATCGTTTAACTATTTCTGTCAAATTAGCACCTTGTTTTCTTTCAGTTTTCCTCTTGCTTTCCTTTATAGCATTTAGTCAGGTAAATGATGAACATATTATTGATAGTATTTATTACAAGGGAAAAAACCATTATGATAGTGCTTATTATGCCAAAGCACTTCCTTTTTTCATGATGGTTGATTCGATTTCCAAAGAAAAAAATATCATCAACGAGGCAAGTATACGAGCGATATTGGCTCGCTCGGAAATTTCCAGAACAACCTTTACCCACGAAGGAGTAGAGATGGCATACGATCTGCAAGTAAAAGCATTAAATCAATCAAAAAGAATCCAAAATGAAGAGTTGACATACGATATCTATGTTAGACTAGCAGATATACATAGTCTAAAAGGTAATACCGATAGTACAAAATATTTTCTTGACCTTGCTTTTGATTATTATACCAAAAAAGATGACGGGAACCTTTTAGCACGTGTATACCTAATTTATATGAACTACTATTATGAGGTAGAAAACCTGGATAGTGCACGTATAAAGCTTGAAGAAGGTATCGCCTATTTTAGAAATGTCAATAAACCAATCTTGTTGGCCCGTATTCTTGTATCATACGGAGGATACTTTACAAATAAGGCCAATCAAGTTGAAAAATCCATTCCACCTCTTCTTGAAGCTAAACAAATATTTGATGCTGTTGGGGATACATTAAGTAGACGGTATTTCTATCTAGCGGAAGATTTGGCCATTGCCTATGCCTCAATAGGTGATTATCAGCGAGCCTATGAGCATTACAAACTAGCTTATACTACCAGATATGAGTTTACAAAAAAAATGAATCAAGAACTCTCCCGGTCTCTTGAAACTAAGTATCAGGCAAGGGAAAAGGAGAGGGAGGTTGAATTGCTGACTATTGAAAATAAATTGACAGCCCAGCAAAAAAGGAATCAGCTCATAATGTTCATAGGTATTGCCGGTGCGTTATTGATCTTGTCTGGTTTTCTTTTTGTACTCTATCGAAACAGACAAAAGACAAATCGCAAACTCATGGAGTTGGATACCGCTAAATCCAACTTTTTTGCCAACATCTCCCATGAGTTTCGGACACCACTGACCTTAATTAAAAATCCAGTAGAAGATCAACTGGCTGAACCGGACTTAAATGATGCTGGGCGAAACAGAATGGAAATGATTGATCGAAATGCTGATCGACTACTCTCCTTAGTAGAAGAATTGCTGGACTTGGCAAAGATTGATGCCGGAACCATGAGTCTGAAGGTAAAAGAAGTAGCTATTTCAAATTTTATGAAAACACTGACTCCTTCCTATGAGTATGCAGCTACAAAGAAAGGCCTCCAGTTCAAGACTTTTCTTCCTCAGGAATTAATTCAGGGCTGGTGTGATCAGGATGTATTGGAAAAGATCATTTCAAACCTATTGGGTAATGCGATTAAATACACTCCGGAAAACGGGGATATTCAATTCTCTCTTTCTTCAAATAAAGAAGAAGCTGCAATAGTGGTTAAAAATACGGTGAACAATGGTCAAATTATTGATTCAAAGAAAGTTTTTGAACGATTTTATCGCTCTGAAGAAAAAGTATACGGTGCTGGAATTGGGTTAGCTTTGGTGAAAGAACTGGTTGAACTGCACCACGGTACAATTATATCCGAGCAAGAAAACAATCATGTCTCCTTTGAAGTTAGGATACCAGTACATAAGCAAGCATACAGTAAGAAGGAGATTGACTCTGTTGTAATTTCCGATTCCAACCCCAGGAATAAAGCAGCCTTTATTGATTCTCTTTACACCACTGCAGCAATCAATGAATCGAAAATCGACAAAAATGAGCCTTTGTTATTGATAGTTGAAGACAATGAAGAATTAGCTGAACTCATTCAAGCACAATTCAAAGAGCAATATCAGGTACTTGTTTCTAAAAATGGTATAGAAGGGATAGCAGTTGCTACAAAGTACATACCGGACCTCATAATTTCAGACGTCATGATGCCTTTAAAAGATGGTATCGAACTGGCAGAAACACTAAAAACGGATGAAAGAACCAGTCATATCCCTATTATTTTACTCACTGCTAAAGCAGAAGAGAAAGATAAGCTACAGGGTGTGGAAACCGGAGCAGATGATTACATAACCAAGCCATTTAATAAAGAAGTGCTCTCTGCCAGGGTACAAAACCTGATTGAAGAGCGAGCTAAACTAAGAAGAAAGTATAGCCAGGAGGTAGTATTGCACCCGAAAGAAATGGCCATCACATCCGCAGATGAGAAGTTCCTTCAAAAATTACAGGATATCATTGACAATCATCTTACTGACTCGGAATTCAATGCAGAGGCATTTAGCCGTGAGGTGAATATGAGTAGAATGCAGCTGCATAGAAAGCTCAAAGGCCTGTTAGGAATCACGGCAACAGAATTTATTCGAACAGAGAGACTCAAGATGGCAGCCCATCTATTAACCCAATCAAAAGTTAGTGTTTCTGAGGTAGTCTATGCAGTAGGTTTCAACGAACCTTCTTATTTCACCAAGTGCTTTAAAGAAGTGTATGGTGTTTCCCCAAAAGCATTTACAGAGGAAAAACTTCAAGACTAATTTGTGTTATTTAACAGATAATCAATAGGTTACGTAATAGGTTACATATTTCCAAGTTCCTGATACATATGTCCATGTGTAAATAATTGTGGTCAAGTAATTTCACTCCAGTCATCAAGGATAAAGCTATTACAATGCTAGTTAGACTATTCATAATAAAAGTCCTGTTCTTGCCTGGGCTTGGACTCACAGGACTATATGCACAGGAAACCATGGTTAGTACAGGTGGGAATGTCACAGGCAATGAGGGTACAGTGAGTTATTCTATTGGTCAGGTTGTCTATCATACCCATACTGGGTCAAACGGTTCGGTATTGGAAGGTATTCAGTCAGCTTACGAAATATCAGAGGTAACACTGGTTTCGGTAGGTGAAAAAGTAGAGCTTAATGTAACGGTTTACCCTAATCCTGCAACTGATTACCTCATCCTGGAAGTAAAAAACATGGAGCTAACAGATTTGAGCTTTCAACTATACAACATTAACGGAAAACTCCTTCAAAGAACCAAGATCACTCACCAACAAACAAATATTGCCTTAAGCAGCTTTGTACCGACAACCTATTTTGTTAGGGTTTTCAAAAACGAAATAGAAGTTAAGTCCTTCAAAATCATCAAAAATTAAAACACTATGAAAAGAACTCCTATAATTCTAGTAGCAATATTGATAGCTGTGAACCTGCTTGCACAATCACCTGATAAAATGAGTTATCAGGCAGTAATTAGAGATGCGGAAGGAAATTTAGTAATAAGTCAGTCTATTGGGATGCAGATCAGTATTTTACTGGGTTCTGCTGATGGGGATGCAGTTTACACAGAGACCCATACTTCAACCACTAATCCCAATGGATTGGTGAGTATTGAAATTGGGGCAGGTACAACTACCAGTGATTTTTCAGCTATTGACTGGCCCAAAGGGCCGTATTTCATTAAAACGGAAACGGATCCCAGTGGTGGAGATAATTATACGATTACAGGTATTAGTCAACTCTTAAGCGTGCCTTATGCCCTTCATGCCAAGACAGCAGATAGTTTTTTGCTCACTGAAGGTAATTTGGGGGTGGGTACTTCAAACCCAAGTGCAAAACTCCATGTCAATGCTTCAGAGCCAGAAGCATTGCGGATTGAATCAAGTCAAAGTGGGGTGACATCTGATTATTATACTTCCTCCGGAAGAGTTGGCTATGTTGGAAGTTTGTTTAATGGAAATATGGATTTTGGTACCGTCCCCGACAACACTACAGGTAGGGTATATCTAAGGACTCAGGGCTTACGAAGGCTTGCCATAGGAGCAGAGGGGAATATCGGTATAGGTACAGTTACACCTGCATCAACATTGGATTTATTGGGTGGTCAATGGGATTTAGATAATACAGAAGGGGACTTCAGGATCGGCAGCAATAATTATCGGTTAAAAATAGGAGTAGCAACTGATGGAGAGGATGCAGGAGTTTCCCGAATAAGGGCAGTTGGAGGTTCAAACCAACTTAGGCTAGGTGCTGGTGATTCGGATGTCGTAATGGTTGATGAAGATCGAATTGAAATAAACGGAGCACTTAATACAAGTACTACAGGAATGACCAATATGCTACCAATCGCTTATGGTAATGTTGAAGGGATTTATCATAATCAAACTTACAATACAGTTCCTATAAGAAGTGGGACAGGTAATTTTAGTGTTAGCATGGGCCATAGATCATCTCCAAATTTTTACTACGTAGGAGGAGAGTATCTAATCACCATAGAAGGAATCGATTATAACCATACAGACTATGTAACAGTGGTTTCCACTAATGCCGGAGGCAATAGTGATGCATGGGTTTGGACTAGTGCTAAGGAAGGTAATCTAATGATATCCTTTATCGGGTTTGACTCGGATATGGAAAAAGTATATAAAATGAATAATTTCCATTTTGTAGTTTACAAACCTTGAGAGGCTATTCATTTACCATCACATCAAAAAAATACAGGTCCAAATTGAATTGTTTTGTTATTTTGGCTCGATTATTAGCAACCTTTTAAACACAAATGAAAAATCTTTTAGTATCACTATTTGTTTTCTGCTTATTATTAATCGCCGCAGATCTCCGGGCTCAGGAACTCACAATCACTAAAGAAGATGTTACCAGGTATGTTGAGTCAATAGGCCCATACATTAACAAAATGAAGGAAATACAGCAGGTAATGCAAGATGGAGAACCAACAGTGGAGGAAATAAATGAAGCGCAAATGGAACTAAAAGAAGTGCTGACCTCTTATGGATGGGGTGATGAGTATGATGACAAATCCAAGGCAATTATGCAATTACACGCCTTGATTTCAGCTCAAATGGAAGCCAAAGCAAGCACAGATGCCTATCTACAAGAAAGAATTGATGCACTGAAGAGTGAAGAAGACAAGTATGCGGAGCGTTATGGAATGCAAAGCATAACCAATGTCAAGGAACAACATGAGAAGTTGACAGAGGTGCTGGAAACTTTGATGTAGTCAGTCGGTTACTTTCCGATACAAAACTTACTGAAAATATTTGCCAGCAGGTCATCAGTTGTAATCTCACCGGTGATCTCACCTAAATGATGTAATGCCTGCCGGATATCCATGGCCAGGAAGTCATTGGTGATGCCTCCATCAATGCCATTCAAAACATCTTCCAGGGATTTATTAGTTTCAAAAAGTGCTTGATAATGTCTGGCATTAGTAACTACTGTATTACCGGTTTTGAAGCTTTTCAGGTTGACAATTTCCACAATCTTAGCCTTAAGGTTTTCCAGGTTTTCTTTTTGATTGGCGGATATGATTACGGCTCTTGGGTCCTGCCTGATCTGGTCAATGATTTCTGGAGAGGCAATATCTGATTTGTTACCCACAATAATGAATGGAATACCCTGGTTTTCTAGTTTATTGACCTCTGTGAATATTTCCTGGGAGGAATCTGTACTCAAATCAAATACATAAAGTATAAGTGAGGCATCTTTCATTTTAGCACGGGTTCTTTCTACACCCATGGTCTCAATTTTGTCACCAGACTCCCGAATTCCAGCAGTATCTATGAACCTGAACGAAAACCCATCAATAATCATGTGGTCCTCAATAAAGTCCCGCGTCGTTCCGGGTATATCTGAAACAATTGCTTTTTCTTCATTCAAGAGCGCATTGAGTAGGGTAGACTTTCCTGCATTGGGCTTACCAGCAATCACAGTAGGAATTCCATTTTTGATCACATTGCCTACTTCAAATGAGTCAATCAGCTGCACAATGACTGTATTCAACTCATTGACCAGGCTCTTCAGGTCATCTCTGCTGGCAAATTCCACGTCCTCTTCTGAGAAATCCAACTCCAACTCAATCATAGAGGCAAAATGGATTAGCCTTTCTCTTAATTCTTTGATTCTACCGGAAAATCCTCCTCTCATTTGGCTCATAGCCGTTTTATGAGACGCCTCAGAGTCGGAGGCAATTAGATCTGCAACTGCTTCCGCCTGTGCCAGGTCCAATTGGCCATTTAGAAAGGCACGTTGGGTAAATTCACCTGGTTTCGCCAGTCTGACACCATTTTTGAGGAACAGCTTGATCAATTGCTGGATAATGTAATTGGATCCATGACAGGAGATCTCAACCACATTTTCTTTAGTATATGATTTTGGAGCAATGAAAAGTGAAACCAAGACTTCATCGATGATGATGTTCTCATCCCTGATTGTGCCCAGATGGATGGTATGGCTATCCTGCTTTACTAAATCTTTCCCATGAAATACCTCATTGACCTTGTTGATCGCCTCTTTTCCGGAAAGTCTGATTACAGCAATGGCACCAACTCCAGGAGGTGTGGCCAGGGCAATAATGGTGTCATCAAAAGAATGGTATTTCATGTCACAATATTTGACGCGAAGTTAGAACAACTTTAAGAAACGCTGCTTTCGAAATTGCTGAATTGTTTTCTTACCTTATTCCTTTTATTGATTTGTGAAACTCCGTAAACAAAACCAAAAATGATTCCAGCCACAGTAGCCATTGCACCAGCAATGCTTCCATCCATCACTTTAGCCAGGTAGTAACCACCAACAGAAGAGCTAATACCAAATACCATCGTCAAAAGAATCATGGGTTTCAGGTTATCCGTAATCAAATAGGCAGTAGCAGGAGGGACAATGAGCAACGCAACCACCAAAATAGCACCTACCGCCTCAAAAGAAGCGACTGTGGCAACACTGACAGCCCCCATTAAAAGGTAGTGCCACAAAGTAGTTGAAATGCCAATTGCCGCTGCATAGGCCGGATCAAAAGTGGTCAAAAACAATCCCCGATAACCCACAAGTACAAAAGTGATGATCAGAAGTGTAGAAATACTCATTACATATAACACTCTTGGACCAAGTATATTTCCTTCTTTGGTTATCCAAAGATCAATAGGTACATAAGCGATTTCTCCATGTAATACACAATCCACATCCAGGTCAACATCACCGGCATAAACTGATATAAGGATTACTCCAAGTGCAAACATCCAGGTGAACGTAACACCAATTGATGCATCAGTCTGCAATTTTCCTTTTTGATGAAAAAATTCGATGAGAAAGGTTGTAAGCACACCGATGATTCCAGCACCAACGATCATGATTAGTGAATCTCTCTGACCCGCGATCAGAAATGCAATTACTATACCGGGTAATACCGCATGCGAAATCGCGTCACCTACCATTGCCATTTTTCTAAGCACCAGAAAACAACCCAAAATCCCACAGGAAATGGCTACTAATGATCCGGTTGCTATGATAATCAAGTCGTTCATCTAATATGGGATTTTACTTTCATGTGGGTCGTGCTCTGGGAAATCAAGCATTTTTTCAAGCCTGGCCTCCAACTCGGGTGTAATGATATGCTCTATTTTTTCAGCGTCTTCATGTACATGATCCGGTGCAATTCTTAAGTACTTGGTCAGGTATAACTCCCATAATCGGTGAAGCTTAACAATTCGCTGACCCTTTAGTTTACCTTCCCTGGTTAACCCCCAGCCTTCATTTGAGGAGGTCAGATAACCCTGCAATTGTAATTTTCTCAACCCTTTATCCAGGTCTGACGCATTAAATGATCGTTTTGACAGGATTTCAGGTTTTAATCGGTGTTTTTTGAAGTTCCGATCGGATTCACCCAGGTGGAAGAAGAGTTTCAAGATATTCTCTTCCAGGATCATATTCTGAATCCTTCTCCTTTTCAGGCTCTTGTAGAGAATTCCTTTTTTCGGCGAAAAGAAAAAACTGAACAACGCGATGACAGAAATCACCATTACGATCCAGGGACCAGTTGGCATGGCTGGTGCCACAAAAGAGATGTAGGCTCCAGCAGTTCCGGAAACTGCCCCGAAAATAGCGGCCAATAAGATCATTTTTTTGAGGTCATCCGTCCAAAACCGGGCAGCTGCAGCAGGAGTAATAAGCATTGCTGCCATGAGCACAACACCCACGGCTTGTATTCCAATCACTACAGCTAACACAGTAAGGGTAGTGAGGATAAGATTCAAGCCTTTTACCGGAAATCCAATAGCAGCTGCGAAATTTTGATCAAAACTAATGAGTGTGAATTCTTTGAATAGGAGGAAAACTGCAATGAGCAATAAAACAGAAACCACACTGAATAGGATCAGGTCCTGTCCTATAAGTGCTGCAGCTTTTCCAAACAGGAATGAATCGAGCCCACTTTGTGCTGCATTTCCGCTGTGTTGGATTTTAGTCAACAGTAAAATCCCAAAGCCAAAAAATACAGAAAGACTAAGTCCGGTGGCTGTGTCTTCCTTCAATTTTGTATGCTTCACAATGTTGTCAATTACCAATATGCTGATCCATCCGGTAATAAAAGCTCCAATGATTAGCAGAAATGGATTTTTATTAGCTGAAATCATAAAGGACAGGCAAACACCCGGTAAAACAGCATGTGCCACAACATCGCCAACCAATGCCTTCTTTTTTAGAAAAGTAAAGCATCCCACAATCGCTGAGCTTACTGCCAATAGGATAGAACCTAGCAATACATACTTGATGTTGGGATATTTGAAGGTAAAAAACTCGAATAAAGTCTCCATAGCTATTTTTCTATTCCAGGGAATTTCTCCTGCTTCATGAGATGACCAACTTCGGACAATAGCGTCAATTTTCCTCCATAAGCCTCTTCAAGAAGTTTTTCATTGAACACAGCTTCAATAGGACCAGAGGCTACTAACCGGAGGTTGAGCATGATAAGCCAATCAAAGTATTTTGCCACAGACTGCAGGTCATGGTGTACAACTATCAGTGTTTTTCCAGCGGCAGACATATCTTTTAGAATGTTGATAATCGCCTTCTCCGTAGCAGCATCTACACCCGCAAAAGGTTCGTCCATGAAATAAAGATCAGCTTCCTGGGCCAATGCCCTGGCGAGGAATACACGCTGTTGCTGACCTCCCGATAATTGCGATATCTGTCTTCCTGCAAAGGCTTCCATTCCTACTTGTTTGAGTGCATACATAGCTGCATCTCTATCAGCTTTTCTCGGTTTTTTGAATAGGCCTAGTCTATTATATCGCCCCATCAGTACCACATCCATCACAGAAGCCGGAAAATCCCAGTCAACAGATTCTCTTTGGGGTACATAGCTGACTTTGGTCCTTACTTCATCCAAATCCTGGTCAAAAAGCTTGACGTATCCACTATTAATTGGAATAAGTCCCATGATGGCCTTGATCAATGTAGATTTCCCGGCACCATTTGGACCTACTACACCCACCAGCGACCCTTTTGGAATAGATAAGTCAATACCCCAAAGCACTGGTTTTCTATCGTAGCTTACGGATAGGTCATGTATTTCTAATATTGGATTATCTACTTGCTGTATCATTTGTAGTAGGCTTTAGAGCGTTTACAATAGTCTTGACATTGCTGTCCACCATTCCCAGATAGGTACCCTGAAAGGTTTTGAAATCCCCCATTGCATCAGAAAAGAGACTCCCCCCAATGGTTACTTCAGCTCCCTTTTGCTTGCAACCATCTACTACAGCTTTTATGGCTTTTTCAGAGACTGACGTTTCTACGAATACAGCTTTCACCTGATTTTGTGTAATGATATCAATCAAGTTGGCTATGTCTTTTAATCCGAAATCTGTGACGGTTGAAATTCCCTGCAAGGCATGCACCTTGATGTCGTAAGCATCACCAAAGTATCCGAATGCGTCATGTGATGTTATTAGAATTCGTTGCTGTTCCGGGATCTCTGAAAGCTGGATCTTGACCTGGTCATGAAGACTATCTAATTTGGATAGGTAGGTGCTTGTGTTGCGCTCATACATTTGAGCGTTCTCACTGTCCAGGGCAATCAATTGTTTCCCAACTTCCTGTACCACATATTTCCAAAGTGACACATCGAACCATACATGAGGATCCACATTACCCTGGAAGTTTTCACTTTGTCTGAGTTTTGCTTCAGGGATAGTTTCTGCTACCGCAACCACTTTCTTTACCCGGCCCAAATTTTCAAATACTTCTCCCATCTTACCTTCCAGGTGATGACCATTATAAAGGATGAGATCTGCTTTATTGAGCTTTGATAAATCTCCTTGCGTGGCTTTGTAGAGGTGAGGGTCAACACCAGGTCCCATGAGTGGAATTGCTGTTACGGAATCCTGGCTGATAACCTTGACAGCATCGTAGATCATCCCTGTTGTAGTGACAACAATAGGCTTGCTATTTTTCTGTGAAGCACCGCTACAGTTGATTAAAATTATTGCTATCAGTAAAAAGAAAAAGTTCCTCATAATTTGTCTAAATATTTCTAACTAATAAGTTGTCGGAGACTTGCTTGGAAAGGAAAACATCTGCTCCGGTTTCCAGTTTTATTTCCAATGAATTATCAAACTCGGCTATGTCCTTTATTGTAAATTTAATGCCCAGCCGAATGCCTAATTTATCGAGGTGCTGAAGCAACGCGCTGCTTGAATTTTCAACGGCCGTGATCACTCCATTTGCACCAATTTTCATTTCTGAAATTGGGTACTGCGGACCTATGGAAATCTGTCCATTTTCATCAGGTATCGGATCCCCGTGAGGATCTATTTTTGGGTGTCCTAAAAACTCATCTAATCTGGTGATGAGTAGGGGAGAATGAATGTGCTCCAATTGTTCCGCGATCTCATGAACCTCGTCCCATTGAAATTGTAATTTTTCAACAAGAAACACTTCCCATAGGCGGTGTTTCCGAATTACCTGCAATGCCATCTTCTCACCTCGCTCACTAATATTTACCCCACGGTACTTCTTATAGGTGATGACCCGTTTGGTAGATAATTTCTTGATCATGTCGCTCACAGAAGCTGCGGCTGTATGCAATTCATCAGCGAGCTGGTTTGTTGTAACCTCCTGCGTGCCTCCGTTAGAGAGGTGATAGATCGCTTTTAGGTAATTTTCTTCTGTTAAACTTAAAATCACAATCGGCGTATCAAACATTAAATTTAGACAAATCTAAAAATATTTTTTAACAAAACAAATAATCTCCTAATAACATGCTTTTAATGAGAAGGTTATAATAAATAAATTGATTAATTAATTGTATTTACAAATTTGAGCAGTTTTGGCTCTTCCTGTGACCACCCGAATGCTTCATTCTTAATATTCCTGGGAGTCTGAGAATGATTTTTGATTGAGTTTATTATAGATGAAGTAGAAAAATCATCAAAATTTATGGGTATAGCCAAGCCAATTTTTTCACCTAGTTTGGTCCATGCGGCGCATTCGTCAGAAATAAACGGGACTCCCAGAAAAATGCACTCAAACACTTTGGTGGGAATACAATTGATATTGGATGGGTTTAGCTTGTAGCTGACGATTGCACACCCGGATTGACAGATGCTTTCAATTATCTCAGAATGGTGAATAGGATTTTCCTGAGATACAAGATTGATGAATTTCTTTTTCGAACAATAAACATTTAGCTTTTCTCTAAACTTTACATCAGGGCAGTGTCCAATAATTTTCAGACACAAACCGGTCTCAATTTCTCGAAGTTTTTCAACTAATTCTATGGCTTTTAAAACTCCGCTATTTTCAGAAAGATTTCCCGTAAAAATAAGTTGATTCCACCCTCGCTTTTGAATGGGTTCTACATGTGAGAGAGCAGCTTTGTTTTGAAGAATTAAGTGAGGTTTTTTGATGTGAAATTTGAACTCATTTGAGTAACCTTCTTCAGCTAAAATTGATCCGTCAATGAAAGGACTGCATATGATTTCTTTCATCCGAACAAGCAAACCGTATGGGTATTTAAAGAACCAAAAGTAATTGTCTTGAAACCAAAAATTTCTAAGATAATTTTCCTGGATATCATAGATTAACTTGTACCTGAAAAAGAATTTAAGAACCGTAGTTGACAGTAATATTTCATGAGTAGTAAGGATTAATATTTGCGGTTTGAGAAGGATTATTTTTTTCAATACACGCCACCGGTTTAGCAGTCTTGCCAGTGAGAGTCCGAACGTATTTTGAAGCACATGAAATTTAATTGCTGGATGTTCCGGATTAATTTTTGACGTATTTCCTATGATATTAATCTCATATTTATTTGTTTTCGCCAATGAAAGACCAAATCGCTTGTAGCTCCTTGGATCATCCACAGGTTTCAGGATTGAAGCTATAACGATTTTAATTTTACTCATTGAAATCAAGTATACTGAAAGCAAATAGAAATTAATGGAATTACAAGAATTAATTGAACGGGCCTGGGAGGATAGGAAACAAATAGCACAGAAAGAAATAAGTGTTGCTATTAAAACTGTGATCGATGACCTTGATAATGGGAAACGTCGGATCGCAGAACAAGTAGATGGAGAATGGATCGTTCATGAGTGGATCAAGAAAGCTGTAATTCTGTATTTTCCATTGATGAAAATGCAGCTGATTGAAATAGGACCTTTTCAGTTCCATGACAAGATCAAGTTGAAATCAGGATATGATCAATTGAATGTAAGGGTTGTACCTCATGCCATAGCCAGGTATGGTTCTTTCGTAAATGAGAATACTGTTTTGATGCCTAGCTATGTTAATATTGGTGCATATGTAGACAGTGGATCAATGGTAGATACCTGGGCAACAGTTGGAAGCTGTGCGCAGATAGGTAAAAATGTTCACCTCAGTGGAGGAGTTGGTATTGGAGGAGTTCTTGAACCTGTGCAGGCTGCTCCAGTTATAATAGAGGACAATGCTTTTATTGGATCCAGATGCATAGTAGTGGAAGGAGTGAGAGTAGGAAAAGAAGCGGTTCTGGGTGCCAATGTTGTATTGACTGCAAGTTCTAAAATAATTGACGTTACAGGAGACGAACCAGTAGAATACAAAGGCTATGTACCTGAAAGGTCTGTGGTGATACCAGGTTCTTACACAAAGAAATTTCCAGCTGGAGAATATCAGGTGGGCTGTGCTCTTATCATTGGCAAGAGAAAGGAAAGTACTGATAAAAAGACTTCCCTCAACGACGCACTTAGAGATAACAGTGTAGCAGTTTAGCCAATAACCATCATTTATTTTTATTAATCTCCGTCATAAGCTGAATTTCAGCGTGAGTACTTCTATATTTGCACGCTGAAATTCAATCTTATGAAACAAGCATTATATATTATTCTCGCCATACTGGTTTTTTCATGCGCTGACAACACAGAGAAAGATGGTGATTACTTCTACAATGCAAAAGAATATCAGAACGCGATAAACGAATATTCTAATTACCTTGAATTGCATCCGGATAATGTTAAGTCGTTGTACAACCGTGGTAGATCATATGAGGAACTAGGGAAATACGATAAAGCACTTGAGGACTATTTGGGCGTCCTGGAAATAGAAGATAAAAATCATAATGCAAAGCTGAGTCTGTCTAAACACTTTTACAGAGAGAAGCAATATGAGAAAGCTTTTGGTTATGCAAAGCAAGTTGTGGAAACCAATGGTAATAATCCTGTAGCTCATCTATTTGCTGCCAAAGCAAAGCATCAGCTCGGATATAGGGAAGAAGCAATGAAGTCCTATGATGAAGCAATTAGATTAAACAAGGACCTGGGAGAAGCCTACTTATACAGAGGAGCACTTAAAATCAATCTTGGCCAACAAAAGTCAGGTTGTGCAGACCTGAAGATTGCTAAAAACCTGGAAGTTGCTGAAGCTGATAATGCGCTAAAAGCATATTGCCAGTAGACTTAATAAGTCCACTGGTCAATTTTTCTTTTCAGGGGATCACCAGCGACCATTAATGGCGGGCGAACATATGCTTCGCAAATATCTTTAGAAGATAGGGCATACTTCAAACCAACCGGGTTTCCTTCTTCCATGAGTAAATCATTTAATGGAAGTGTTTTGTAGTAAATCTCATTGGCAGCCACGAAATCACTTTTCAGTGCAGCATTGACCATATCTGAAAATTGCTTAGGAATGAAATTGGCCATCACAGAAATTACACCTTTGGCGCCAAGGCTTATCATGGGTACTGTGAGCATATCGTCTCCGGATAACAGTAGAAAATCTTTTGGTTTGGAGGCTGCTATTTTTGCACATTGAACAAGGTCTCCCGAGGCTTCTTTTGTTCCGATAATATTGTCATGTTCAGCTAATGCCAATGTAGTTTCCGACAAAAGATTTGAAGCTGTTCTCCCTGGTACATTGTATAGGATAACAGGAACCTTGCAATGGTCAGCAAGTTGTTCGTAGTGGTATATAATTCCTTTTTGTTCAGGTTTATTGTAATAGGGGTTTGCTGATAATACAGCATCCACAAACTGGGTCTCCAGATTGGAGGCTCTTTTTACAAGCGATTGTGTGTCATTACCACCAAGTCCATAAACTATTGGCAGTCTGCCATTGACCTGTTCGGCCACAGTTTCCAATATTTTTAATTTGTCTGGCTTACTGATTGTAGGAGACTCTCCAGTAGTACCCATCACCACCAGATAGTTGACACCTCCATCAATTACATGATCCACAAGTTTCTTAAGACCAGCCCAATCAATTGACAGGTCTTGGTTAAATGGTGTGGCCAGTGCTACACCTGTTCCTTCTAAACGCTTTAAATCCTTCATTCTAAACTGCTAAAACCTCTTGATGTAATGATTAATTTGTTGGATTAGATGGGTTATGCTGTTGTTTTCCGGTTTGATCATTAGCTCATAGAAAGAACCCTTGGAATCAGAATAGTTACCTACTCTGCATTTGGCTTTACTATTGGCTAATATGTTATCGGCATATTGGTTACTATTCAGGTCAATGTGAAATAAGTAATCGAATGATTTATCAGAAAATACATGAACACTGTCATTGGTCCACTTACCTAGATTTGAAATGTCCTGAAAATTGATCAGTGTAAACTCAGGAACATTAATATCTTGCTTTTTGTCTTTAAGGACCAGTACATGCACTTTTTTACCTTCGCTTTCTAGCTGGTCATAAAAATTATAGACTTCCTGCAGGTCATCCTGGGATGAAAAAGTGTGCACCAAACCTATATTACCCGCTTCTCTATAATTGGTATTTGCTCTTTGGGTATTATTTTGCTTTAATGCGTTTTTAGTGTGATATACAATTATTTTCTTCCCAAGCATCACTTAATCATTTCCTCAAATTCATCCTCGCTAATAATTTTGACGCCTAATTTAGTAGCTTTTTCCAACTTTGCAGGTCCCATTTTGTCTCCAGCTACTAAAAAGTCTAGTTTTCCTGAAATTCCTGAAAGAATTTTGCCTCCATGGTCCTGAATAAGTGCCTTTAACTCGTCTCTGCCATAATTTTCAAATACTCCCGATATCACGAAAGATTTACCCTCCAGCACATCTGAAACCTGAGTGCTTTCTTTTTCCTCAATCTCAAAGTTTAACCCAGCCTGTTTCAAGTCATCGACAATTGTGTTGTTACTCTCGATCGAGAAGAAATCGATGACACTTTGCGCTATTCTTTCACCTATCTCATTGGCTTCAATGAGAGATTCCAATGAGGCATTCTTGAGTTTGTCAATATTCTTAAAATGTTCAGCCAACTTGGTTGCGACTGTTTTGCCCACATATCGAATGCCTAACGCAAAAAGTACCGTCTCAAAAGGATTCTCTTTCGACCGCAGGATGGAATCAATAATGTTTTTAGCAGATTTTTCACGTAAAGACCGAATTCCTGATTCTTTTTTATCAGAGCTTACATTAAATGTCAGACCATTGATCTGATTGAACGTTAATTTGAACAGATCAGCATAATTACTGATGAGCCCATTGTCAAGTAATCCTTTAATGGTTTCAGGTCCCAATGATTCGATATTCATGGAATTTCGATGGATGAAATGTTCAATTCTACCCTGGATTTGTGGGGGACAACCATTCACATTTGGGCAATAATGAACTGCCTCACCTTCTTTTCGGATCAGTGCTGTACCACATTCCGGACAAGAGCTGATATACTCAAATGGAATACTTGAATCTGATCGCTCTGCAACAGCGGTAACTTTAGGTATAATTTCACCTCCTTTTTCTACTGAAACAATATCGCCCACCCTTAGGTCAAGTCTTTCTATTTCATTGGCATTATGAAGGGATGCTCTTTTCACGGTTGTTCCTGCCAATAGTACCGGATTTAATTCCGCAACAGGAGTAATTGCCCCAGTTCTACCTACCTGGTAGGTGATATCATTTAATTTTGTGTTAGCTGATTCAGCTTTGTATTTGTACGAGATGGCCCATCTTGGACTTTTTGCAGTGAAGCCAAGTTCATTTTGCTGGTACAGACTATTTACCTTGATCACGATACCATCAGTGTCCAGCGGGAGCCCCAATCTCTTTGTTTCCCACTTTTCAATGTATGCCAGGACTTCATCAATAGTTTGGCACTTTTGATAAGTAGGAGAGACGTTAAAACCCCAGGTCTCAAGGTTCTTTATAGCCTCTTCATGTGTTTCCACATCCACGCCGTATAAGGCATAGAGAAAGCAATCCAGTTTTCTTTTCGCCACAATTGATGAGTCCTGCATCTTCAATGTACCCGATGCAGTGTTCCTGGGATTAGCCAATCGCTCTTCACCAATATCTTCTCGCTCTAAATTGATTTGTTCAAATACTTTGAGTGGTAGAAATACTTCTCCTCTTACCTCAAACTTTTCAGGGTAGTTATCCGCACTTAATCTTAAAGGTAAAGACCGGATAGTTTTGGCATTGGTGGTAATATCATCACCTTTAGTTCCATCCCCTCTGGTGACCGCTTGTTTCAAAACACCATTTTCATACTTTAAACTAATGGCTACTCCATCAAATTTGAGTTCACAGAAATACTCGTAATCATCAGTTCCAAGATTCCGTTTAACCCTTCCATCAAAATCAACCAATTCTTCCTTTGAATAGGTGTTTCCCAATGAGAGCATTGGGTATTCATGATGAACAGTTTCGAAGTGTTTTGTAATTGTTCCACCAACTCGTTGACTAGGTGAGTCCTCCAAAAGAAATTCAGGAAATTCTTTCTCCAAAGCAATCAGTTTGTTCAGTAACTGATCGAATTCAAAATCCGAAATTTCGGAGATGCTCTCCTGATAATACTTATGGTTGTAGTGCCTTATTTTTTTGGAAAGTTCTTCAATTTCCTTTTGGGCTTCACTTTTAGTCATGGGTAGTGCGAATCAAGATATAAGTACGCAAATGTAATCATTGAACTAAATAAGGCAAATACCCTTTAATCTGATGTTTTTGTCACCATTTAATAGGGTTTCTAATTGTACTCATTTGATAGGGTTTTGACAATGAAAAGGATTTCATCCCTCTTGCAATTGTACTTTAACAAGATTTTATGTGACAAAACATTTTTCTGTGGCTTGCAGAGCTTGTACACCTATTGTATACCTACCCTAAAGGACTAGTACACTTCTGGTATACTTGGATTTCTAGGCTTCCTCTTTTTGTCGAAATAGCTTTGAAAATCGAACAAAGTTAAAATCCACAATACTGTAAAATGTTACGTACTTATTTAATAATTCAACTCATGTTGGTATGTGTGGTAGCTTACACACAGCGCTTACATATCAATAACATTGCACTTCAAAATAATCTGGTACAGATCAAATATGAAGTGAACGACACGGTACCTGATAGGCAATATACCATCAGGGTTTACTCATCTCATGACAACTATCTTAATCCACTTGATCAGGTTTCAGGAGATGTAGGACATGAAGTATTACCTGGAGGAGAGAGGACACTTCTTTGGGATGCCTTAACTGAACTGGGCTCTCATTATGATGGTTCCGTTGCATTGGAAATCAGAGCAAGGGTCTATGTTCCATTTATCAATATTCCCTGGTTTGATGACGTGAAAGCTATCAAGAAGAAACGGGAGTACACAATCACCTGGGCAGGTGGAAGGTCCGGGAACGTTTTGAACTTTGACCTCTACAATAGGAAAGATGAAAAGGTAGCGACAATCGCCAATGTGGCCAATGTTGGTCATTATAACCTAATGATTCCATCTGAAGTGAAGCCAGGAAAGGGATACCGATTCAAAATCAGCGATAGTAGAAACGATGACGAAGTAGTTTTCACACCAAGGTTTGTCATCAAGAGAAAATTGCCACTTGCTATTTCAGTTCTTGTTCCGGCAATAGCCATCACGGCAGGTACATATGGTGCCAATCAGCTCTTTCCTTCAGAATCGGATGATTCTATTCCAGGACCCGGAACAGATAATTTAACAGACGATCAGCCATGAAAAAAATAACATTACTAATTTTAGTTTTAAGTGCACTTTTGTTGTTAGACAACAGAGTTTATGCTCAGTGTAGTCTTGGTTCATTTTCGGTAAATAGCCCGAGTAGTGTAACTACCTCATCAATGACAATTTCATGGGGTTCATCCACTGGTGCTGAAGAATACCAATTACAAAGAAGAGTAGCAGGTTCAGGAAGCTACAGCAATGTAGGGAGTAGAACAACGTCCACGTCGAAAAGTGTTACAGGCTTAAGTGCTGGTACAAGCTATGAATTCAGAGTTTTTTCGTATTGTGATTATTCGTTTTATGATCCAGAACAAGGTGAAGTAATTCCAATTACGAATATCGAGCAAAGTACTAATGTGAGAACGGGTACAACCAAACCTAATGCGCCTACAAGTAGGGACGCCATCAGTACCACTGCATCATCTTTTACTGCAAGATGGTACACGGCTACTGGAGCAACAGGATATGAGATTGATGTTTCAACTTCATCCTCTTTCACAAGTTATTTGTCAGGATTTAATGACAAATACGTTTCAGGAGGTTCCTCCACTTCAGTTTCTGTTACAGGTTTGACCCCAGGAGTTAGATACTACTACAGGGTAAGAGCAAAAAATTCAGGAGGTACATCCTCAAATTCTTCAACCAAAAATGAAGAAGCCCTTGCCAATACACCAGTCATTGGGACTGGGTCTGATGTTACACAGAATAGTTTCACAGCAAATTGGAGTAGTGCTTCCGGTGCGGAAGATTACAGATTGTTTATATCCACATCCAATAGTTTTATAACCCATATTACGGGGTATGGAGGGGCAGTTGTTACATCCACAAATGAGTCAGTTACGGGATTAACACCGGGTTCCGCCTACTATTATAGAGTAAAGTCTGCAAATAATGATGATCAACTGAGTGGCTACTCTGGAACAAGGAGGGTGGAGATTATTCCTTCCACTCCAAGTGTGAATGAAGCGACCGACGTTTCTAGTATTGGGTTTACAGCCAATTGGTCGGATGTAAGTGGAGAAGATAATTATCGTGTAGACATTTCTTCTGATTCCGATTTTTCAACATTTATTCCAGGATATGAGGGAGCCAGTGCTGCTTCAAACAGTTTAATAGTTAGTGGCCTTGACGCGGGAGACACATACTACTTTAAGGTTAGGTCAGAGAATGAAGGGGGAGAATCTCCTGACTCAGATACAGGAAGTATTCAGCTTTTACCAGGACAACCTACGAACGTTGAAGTCTCTGGTATTACGCAAACATCCGTGAGTGTTTCATGGGATAATATGTTTGGAACGGAAGGTTACCTCATGGATGTCTCTACAGAAGCTGACTTTTCAAGTTTTGTAGAAGGGTTGAAAGATGTATCAGTGGTTACAAACTCAACTTCATTGAGCGACTTAACATCTGGAGAAACATACTTCGTGAGGGTGCAAGGTCAAAATGGATCAGGTTTATCAGCGGAATCAGAATCAGGGTCGTTTCAATTGATTCCATCTGAACCAACACCTGCAACCAATGATATCTCCCAAACTTCATTTGCGGTAAACTGGACATCTCAGTATGGAAGTGATGAATACTTACTAGACATTTCGACTTCATCAGATTTCTCTGATTTTGTGGAAGGGTTTGAGCAGAAAGTGATCAACTCAACGAGCGAATCAATAACTGGTTTGAATCCAGGTAGCAGCTATTTCTGGAGAGTGCTAGCCAGGAATAATAGTGGTAATTCATCTTATACAGGTACCCAAGAAGTATTGCTCATTCCACCAAATCCTGCCGATTTATCTATTACAAATGCAGATCAGACTTCCTTTACGATTGGCTGGTCAGAAAGTAATGGTGCTGATGAGTATTTACTGGATCTTTCATTTGATCCAGAGTTTAGTGAGTTTGTTGAAGGGTATGAAAGTTTATCGGTAGGCGGGACTTCACTAGACATTAATTCACTTGCGCCAGGGGAAACCTACTATATCAGATTAAAGTCAGTAAACGCTTCGGGTGAATCCGATTACTCGGACCAGGTTGATCAGATTTTGATTCCAAAGTCGCCCACCAATAATGGAGCTTCGGAAATAACTCAAAATGGTTTTACTGCCAATTGGACTGAGGAATTGGGCGTGGCGAGTTATTCATTGGATGTATCTCAATCAGCAACCTTTGATTCTTTCATTGATGGATATGAGGGAAAAGTAATCACTACTGGACCAGAAATTTTGACTGGTCTGAATGCAGGTGAAGTTTATTACTACAGAGTAAGATCTTCCAATGCTACTGGTAATTCTGAAAATTCTGATTCAGAGGAAGTGCTTTTGATTCCAACCGAAACAAATACACCTGAGGTTTCCAATATTGCTCAGTTGACTTTTGATCTTTCCTGGAATGTCGTTACTGGAGCAGAAGATTATATGCTTGATGTAGCGACAGATGAGATTTTTTCAAGTTTTGTAACTGGATATGAAGCGCTTGAGGTTTCAGGTGTAAATGAGACCGTAACAGTTCCTGATGCTGGATCGACATATTTCGTTAGGTTGAAAGCAAGAAACTCCTCAGGAGAATCCTCGTTTTCTGGATCAACTGAAGTCTTGACCATCCCCGGAACTCCTGTTGCTGATGAACCTTCAGAAATAACCGAAACCACAGTTGATGTGTCATGGTCGGCAATGAATGGGGCTACTCATTATTTGGTAGATCTTTCAGAAGAGGAAGATTTCTCCGGTTTCGTTGAGGGCTATCATGATTTGGAGGTGACTGGTACAAACCTGGCTATAGAAGGGTTGATCAGTGGAAACTCTTATTTCTACAGAGTTCGTTCTCAGAATAGTACTGGAATATCGGATTACTCTAACGTTGTGGAGATTGCTCAATTAATTCCTGAAGCTCCTGAATTGCCAGAAGTATCTGAAATTGGGACCTCCTCGTTTGCATTAAACTGGGAGAAAGTAAAAGGGGCTGCAGAGTACCTACTGGATGTAGCCATCAACGCTACTTTCACTAGCATTGTATCAGGATACCAGGGAAAAGTAATTACCGATACCAGTGAAATGGTAACAGGATTGCAGGCAGGTGATGAGTACTTTGTTAGGCTGAGGGCCAAAAATGGTGTAGGGACTTCCGAGTTTTCCGAAACAGCAACAATCCTTATGTTGACAAATGCACCGGACCCTTCAGAAGCAACGAATATATCACAAGTTGGTTTTGAGTTCTCCTGGGATGATGTTTTTGGAGCTGACAACTACTTGTTGGATATAGCGAATTCTGAATCATTTGAATCATTTGTTGAGGGGTACGAAGGCAAGTCAGTGACTGAAACTACAGAGATTGTAAGTGATCTGGAGGCTGGTAATACCTATTATTACCGGTTGAGAGCAGAGAATCAAACAGGAACATCAGACTATTCAGATACTGTTTCAGTTTTACTCATACCAGCCACACCGAATGCAATTAGCATTTCTGAAATCACTCAAACAAGTTTCATAACAACATGGAACAGCTCACATGGTGCTGCTAGTTATAGAATGGATGTAGCACTTGATGCTGAATTCAATGAAATAGTGGAAGGTCTGGAAAATGTGAGCATTGAGAATACACAGATTACTGTTGAGAACCTTTCTGAAGGAACTCAATATTTTGTAAGAGTGCGTGCAGTTAACACCACAGGAACTACTGGAAGCTCAGAAGTAGTGAGTACTCAAACAATACCTGCCGATCCGCGGCTAGCACCTTTTGCGGAAATTACGCAAAACAGTGCGCTGGTAACATGGAGTGAAGTAGCAGGTGTTGATGAGTATTTGATGGACCTGGCAACAGATGCAAACTTTGAATCGATAGTGGATGACTATGAAAATAAGATTGTATCCGGGAATGAGCATTTAACAGGTCTCGCTGAAGGAACAACCTATTTTGCCAGACTGAGCGCAAGAAATGAAAGTGGTGAGTCATTTCATTCAGAGGTGATTGAGACCATTACCATTCCGGCAAACCCAGCAAAACCTGAAATATCCACTGTGACACAAACTGGCTTTCATGTGCAATGGGAAAGCGTGAATGGAGCAGAGGACTATTTACTGGACCTGGCTACTGAAAGTACTTTTACTAACATCGTCAATGGTATAAAGGATGTTGTACTCACGGCTGCAGAATTCGATGCGAGTCAACTTACTTCGGGAGATACTTATTTCGTAAGAGTAAGAGCCAGAAATGCTTCTGGTATATCAGATATTTCTTTTACGGCTACAACAACATTGGTGCCTGCTAATCCTGAATCCGCGTTAGCAACATCAATTACGCAAACTGAATTTACCGCCAACTGGGAGACAACATTAGGAGTGGATGCCTATTTGTTCGATGTTTCTCAGTCGGCGGATTTCAGTGACTTTTTGGAAGGATTTGAAGCGCTGGAAGTAACTGGGACCTCCTTTAATATAAGTGAACTGACCCCAGGTGAAATATATTTCTATAGAGTCAGTGGTCAAAATGAGAATGGAATATCAGGTTATTCGGCTATTGAGGAAGTGTTGTTGGCACCCGGTGAGCCAGTATTTTCTGGAATTGAAAATATTGAAACAGATGAGTTTGAGGTACTGTGGGATGAAGTACAGGGAGCTGAGGAATATTCATTGGACATTTCTTTGGATGATGATTTTGACGGATTTCTGGATGGCTATGAAGGAAAATTAGTAAGTGGTGCTAGTCATGTAATTGACGACTTAAATCCTGGGAAAGAATATTATTTGAGACTAAAGGCGATCAATCAATCTGGTGAATCTGGATTTTCAAATGTCTTCAAGGCTCTTACATTGCCATCAATGCCAGGTGATTTAACTTTTACTGAAAAGGAGGCTACCTCATTTACAGTGAGTTGGCCAGGTGTTGATGGAATAGAAGAAGTAAGTGAATATGATTTGTATGTTGCTATTGATGGCACGAATTTCACAGAAATCGTAGATGGATATGGTCCGAGAGTTATTACAGCACCGCAAAGCACAAGGCCAGTTGATGGTTTACAACCAAGTACTCTTTATGAGGTAAAATTAATTGCAAGAAATGCATCCGGAAATTCTCAGGAACGAATAGGTTCGGTAATAACAAGTTCTCTTACAGGTGAGGTATCAACACCAGAAATAGACATTGTTTCCGAATCAGTAGAATCACTGCAGTTTAAAGTTGTGGAAGGAGCAGCTGGATCAATTGAGAGTGTATTATTATTTCATAAGCAAATAAGTCAGGAATCATTCAATGAACCCGTGGAAATTGAACTCACGCAAGACAATTCATTTGAAATTGAAATAAAAGATACCTGGAAAGATGTATTTGGATGGGAGTATAGAATTGAGGCAAAAGACAAAGCAGAAATGGTTTCCACTTCAAATGTGCAATTTAATGATCCGGGGAGCGCGAATTTTAGTGAGATCATTACTTCGTTTAGTAAAAACGTGAAGGATTATCGCATGATTTCCATTCCTTTTGAGTTGAAAGGCAATCAAATTATTAGAGCAATTCTAACGGATCAATTAAGAGGGTATGATGATACAAGATGGCGTTTCGTAAGATATGAAGATGGAGAGGATATTGATTATACTGAAGGGTTAGAAGACAGAAAGTTTCAGAGGGGAATGGCGTATTGGTTTATTTCAGCAGAACCAGTTGAGCTTGATCTTGGGCAGGGGAAATTCACAGATGAGATGTTAACGTCCACAACAATATCTCTGGAAAGTGGCTATAACCAAATCGGTTGTCCATTTCCCGCTGAATTAAAATGGACAGATATTCTAGAAGTAAATGGAAATCCAGAAGGAGTAAGTACTGAGTTGCTGGAATACAATGGGGCTGAGCCTGTTGGGCTGAAATATACGAACTTCTTGAAACCATTCGAGGGAGTATTGGTCTACTCAGAAAATGATGTTGTATTGGAAATTCCGGCCTACCTGATCAATGGTCTACCTGAAACTGCTGAAAAGAAGGTGAAAAATCAACATGCCAGAACTGATGAGAATGGCTGGTTTGTGCCTATTACTGTCAATCAGGGAGCGATTCAGAGTTCATTTACAGGTATTGGTATGAATACATCTGCCTCTATTGGTTTTGATAAACTCGATATGAGAACTCCACCGAGATTTGCAGGTTATTCATACATGGCAACAAAACGGGAGAGTGGCTTACTTTCAAGAGATGTGGTTGATTTCCAGGATGATTTTACCTGGGATTTTAAATTGCTAAATAATGGGAGTGAGGATAAAGTGATTATCTCATGGCATGAATTGAATATACCTACTGGCGCATCACTGGTTTTATTTAATCCTGAATCCAATGAAGTGGTTGATATGAGTGAAACCAATGAGTATTCAACGGATATTCTTAATGCAAAAATTCAAATTCACTACAGCATTGATGGCTTTTCATTCTTGCCAGATACAGAAAATCTGATTTTTGGATCAGCTTATCCAAACCCATTTACTGATCAGGTCCAAATACCCTTTAAAGTATCCTTTGATGAATTAACCATGAAAGGAAGCTTCAGTATTTACAATGAATTGGGGCAAATGATCTACTCGCAATCCCTAACTACCCTGGACCGAGGCTTAAATCAAATAAGCTGGAATGGTACGGATAACCATGGACAGCATATGCCAGCAGGTATCTACTACTTCAAACTGGTTACGAACATCAATCAATCTATTTCAGAAACAAACGGTAAAATATTAAAGCATTAAGAAATGAGATCTATATTAATTGTAATAGCAACTATAGGTGTATTTGCAAGTGGCGCAAATGCACAGAAACTAACAGCCAGAACAAACGCTATCAAACTGGATATGTCTCGATCGATGGAGAGTTCAAGTTCAAGTCTTCCTACGATCAGTTGGGTACATCCTGCCGAGGACTACTCTAGCTCTGAGGAGAACAAGGTTAACCTTCATGCCTATATTGAAAGCAAGCAGGTAATTAAATCACTTGATCTTGTAGTGGGAGAAGAGAAATCTGGTAAGGTGATTATGAAAAAATCAATTCCAGTGGACCCTGAAATGGACCATTTGGAGGTGAATCAAATGGTTTGGTTGCCAAACGGAGCAAATTTCGTGAAACTGGTTGTTACAAATGAAAAAGGAGCGACGGTTCATGAAACAAGGTCAGTCCTGGTAGGAGAGAATTCATTTGAGAACGTACTCGCTATGGACAGGAAGGATTTTGCCCTGTTTTTTGCGACAGACAGATATGAGGAATGGGATGATTTGGTAAACCCAATTGATGATGCACACAGCATCGCCAAAGTGTTGGAGGAACAATATGGATTCCAGGTAGAAATAGTTGAGAATGCATCAAAGGATCAGGTGTGGGATAAAATAAGAAGTTATGCTGATAAGAAGTATAACCCCCAGGATCAATTGTTAATATTCTTTGCTGGTCATGGCCAATATGATGAAACATTTGGTGAAGGTTATGTAGTTCCTACCGATGCGAAAAGAGTGGATAATGCTAAATCCAGCTATATCTCTCATAACAGATTAAGAAATAATATTGACAACATTGACTGTAAACACATCATGCTGGCCATGGACGTGTGCTTTGGCGGAACATTTGACCCTATTTTAGCCAGAAGTCGCGCATTGAAGGACTACTCAGTGTCTACAGATGAAATGTTGATAAGAAAATTGAGTCTAAGAACCAGGAAGTACATCACTTCAGGTGGAAAGGAATATGTATCAGATGGAATTCCAGGTCATCATTCACCCTTTGCCGCAAAAATCATTCAGGCACTGGGTACCAGAGGCGGAGATGACATGATTTTGACGCTTTCTGAGTTAAAGTCAGGAATGGAGAATTTAGCGCTGGTTCCACGATTTGGTTCGTTTGGCTCTGATGAGAGCACAAGTGATTTTGTGTTTATAGCGAGGTAAGAATTTCGAGTTGAATTATGTGTGTGTTTAAGGCTACCTTTTTATAAGGGTAGCCTTTTTTGTGATACTTGTGTGTGGATTGTATTTTTTTATTATATTAATGGAAGGAAAGTGTGTTGGAGTAAGCGAATGCATCAGCGCCTTGAAATAATTAGTCCACAATAATTCATGATTTGACGCTTACTCTGTAATGGATTTTGGACGATCTAGGAACATAAGGAAACCGAAGTGGGAAAAATTAGGATTTTAATAGTAGAAGACGATGCAACAATCGCAGAAACGCTAACCGAAATGTTAGACTTTTTAGGACATGAAGTGGTGAGTGTTGCTGAATCTGTTGATAATGCACTTGCTATTTTAGATGACCAGGAAGTCGATTTGGCTTTGGTGGACATACAACTTAGCGGGCATAAAAATGGAATTGATTTGGGCAAGGAACTCTCCATGTACCACAATATTCCATATGTATTTACGACTGCTTACTCTGATTCAGATACCATAAAGGAAGCATCGTCTATGAATCCATATGGTTATCTGGTAAAACCTTACGGTAAGAAAGACTTACATGCCGCCATTGAAGTGGCTATCAGCAATTTTCGAAATAATCAGCATAATCATCATGAGCAGAAACCAAGTGTCAGCGACACAGGGATTTTTGTTAGAGTAGATTCGAAACTGGTGAGGTTAAACTATGATGACCTGATGTATGTTGAAGCCAAGGGAGATTATGTGGTTTTTCATACGCAGGTTAAGAATTACATAGTTCATTCCACTATCAAGAACCTGGAGAGTTTTCTGGATCCGGCAAGGTTCATAAAAGTGCATAGATCTTATATCGTGAATATTGAGAAAGTAATGGATATTGACGATAGCAATCTTGAGGTTGATGGAACAATCATTCCTGTCAGTAGAAGGCAAAAGTCTCACCTGCTTAGCAATATCAAATTATTAAAATAGTTACCTGATTGTATCGATAGAAATTGTGAAGATGGTACCATCGTCATCACTACTTGAGATATGTAAGTTGTGCTCTAATCTTTCAATTAAGTTCTTCACAATATAGAAACCGAGATCCGCATCATCTTTTCTCAAATTCATTTTGTAAAAGGGTTTTCTCAATTCTTCTAAAAGTATTGGAGGCAGCCCTTCGCCTTCAATAGAAATTGAAACAAAAATGATATCCTTGTTTTTTGAAAAGACAACATGAGGTGTCATGGAATGATCGGTCACCAGGTGTTTTGAACTATTGGCTAATGTAATAATCAGGTATTCCAGCACAGTTTTATTGGAATGAATCAAAATTGATTTGTCGTCAGTATAATCGCTGATCTTGATGGTTGGTATTTTGTTTACACTCTCAATCACCTCCCGTATATCGATGTTTTCTTTATTGATAGTGTCCTGGGATACAAAATGCATTAGGTCGGTAATCATATTGTTGAGCCGATCGATTGATTTGTTGAAGTTCCTGAGTATTCCGGGAAGTTTAGCATCAAATTTCGCTGTGTCACCCAAATCGTTAAGAATATGGATCATTTCAGCATTCAACTTCAGCTGAGATAGTGGCGTTTTAACTTCATGAGCTACCATTGACATTAGTAACTTTTGATTCTTAGAGGTTTTGCTAAATACTTTTTGCTCGCTAAAGAATTTGTAGCCCACAATGAACCTGTCAATCAGTGCTACTACATTCACCACAGCAAAGATAAAATAGGAAATGGCGTCCAGGTAATTGTTTTGAGGTGCATTAAAGAATCGTAACAACACTTCGATCAATGCGATAACAAACATCACAGATAAAGCACCACTAAGAAAAATAGCACTGCGTTCTCTACTCTTTACTGCTTTATAGATGACTCCTGATGCGTAGAAAATGGCCACTACGCCAAATATCAGATAAAAATTCTCTAAAGGAAGAGCATAATAAACCGGAAGTAACCATGTCGCGCATACCCCGCCTATCGAAACAATGGAAAATGCATCTGTGTATTTCTTTTTTACCACCGATGGAAACAGGTAGTAGAAGTAATTGATCCCAAAAAGACCAGCCAGGTAAAATGCTGAATGCTCTAACCGTATTGACGCATAAAAAGTCAAATCCGGAAAGAAACGATAAATTGGAGTCCTTCCTGATGCCATCATTAAATAGGATATGGCCAATGAAAACAATGCAAATGAAAGTAGCTCACCTCTTATCCTTTGAATTCTGTAGGTAAACATAAAATAGCCGATTATTAAGGTGATCGCGATTAATGCATAAGCTCCTGATACACCAATAATAACTGCATGATTCTGAAAGATTTTTGCTTCCAGGTGTTCGTAATCACCAATGATGATATCACCTTTCACGCCCCCGTTGTAATGGTAAAGGTTCGTAACCTGGATATCCACCAGCACATGGTCATTTTTTGGATTGCCCAACCTGTAGATCATAGGCTTTCTGGAAGGTTTCTGTTTTGTTGGATCCAAATTGATGTCACCTACCTGTCCAATGAGTTGGTTATCTATGAATAACCGATAGGAGGAGTGAATATTCTCAACGGAAATGGCGAGTTCGCCCATTTCTAGTGAGGAGATATCCACAGTTTTGGAAAAAGTGCCATGGATGATTGAATCATTCCAGAAAAAAGGTAGATCCACATGAATACCACCGGATTTGTCTGATGAAACGATATGTTTGCCTGGTGTGAATACCCAATCCTTATCAATTTGCATTGACCTGGTTAAGTCCGATTGGCCATAGGTGTCAAACGTACTCCAACAGAGAACAAATATAAATATATAGATTCGAGGCATTCGTATTTCGTGTTCCAACTGACAGTCTTCAGGCTTCTGAAATAAAGAAGACTAACCAATTTAAAGAAAAAATTAGAAACTTGGATACGAAGTGATTGTGTCTTTCTAATTAAGTATATTTAGCATTTACGCCAAATCAATTTACAATGAACGCATTGGACTACACGATTGTAGTAATTTATTCAATTGCTTTTCTGGGATTAGGATATCTATTTAAAGAGCAGAAAGGTAAAGGAGATTACTTTTTGGGAGGGAGGTCGTTTGGATGGTTCCCCCTAAGTATGTCAGTTATGGCAACTCAACTTTCCGCGATAAGTTTCATATCTGCACCTGCTTTTGTTGGTCTGCGGGAAGGAGGAGGTCTCCAATGGCTCAGCTATGAGTTCGCCGTTCCTTTGGCAATGATCTTCCTGGCTGTGTATTTGATACCCACACTTTATAATTCAAGAGTAGTGAGTATTTATGAATTCCTGGAAAAAAGGTTCAATGCTTCCACACGCTTACTACTAAGTTTGGTTTTTCAGGTAAGCAGAGCGTTTGCAACAGGAGTGATGATTTATGCTGTTGCCTTGATTCTAACCAGTGTTTTGGGGATACCCCAATACCAAACCATCCTGATGATAGGCTTGATCACAATTATCTACAGTATTCAAGGAGGTATGAAAGCAGTCGTCTATGGCGATATGATCCAGATGATCATCCTTTTTGGGGGAATATTGATCTGCTTTTATTTTGGTCTGGAACTAATAGGCGGATGGAATGAATTCGTTACCAATGTAGATGTGGAACGAACTACTGCAGTTGATTTTGGTTCCCTGGGATTCCAAAAAGGTGAAGGGTTTGGATTTTGGCCCATGGTTATAGGTGGGTTTTTCTTATACGCTTCCTACTATGGAACCGATCAAAGCCAGGTGCAACGATTACTTTCTGCCGGTAGCATGAGTACCGTGAAAAAGACGTTGTTTTTCAATGGAATATTGAGGTTTCCAATTACATTGAGTTACTGCATAATGGGTCTACTCGTGGGAACTTTCGCCGTAACAAACCCGGAATTTGGTTCGAAAATACCTGCAGGGGATGTAGATCAAATGATACCCATATTCATCAGAGATTACTTGCCTCATGGTATAATTGGTTTGCTCATTGTAGCGATACTCTCTGCGGCTATGTCATCATTAAGCTCCGCAATCAATTCCCTGAGTGCTGTGAGTGTGGAGGATTTCATTGCCAGAAATAGAGAGTTCTCTTCTAAAGATTATATCAAATACTCCAGAATAACTGCTCTATTTTGGGGAGTTGTCTGTATCATTCTGGCATTCTTTTCGGGTAATATTGCTGATACAGTGATTGAGGCAATCAATAAAGTTGGATCAGTATTCTTTGGACCGATATTGGCCACATTCCTGTGTGCCGTGAGCATTAAACTAGTGAATAGCCGTGGTATGAATTTTGGCTTGGTGACTGGAGTGGGTGTCAACATATTTTTATGGCTCGTTGTAGGTGAAAACTTGTTTTGGTTCTGGTGGAACGCAATCGGTGCAATTGTTACATTAGTAATAGCTGTAGTAATTAGCAAAGTTGCTCCAAAAGTAGAATCAGCTGAAACCCTGGATACCGTCACAACACCTTTGCTGTCAAAGGAAAACCTCATTCTGGTGTGGTACTTTGTATTTATGATCGTAGTGAGTGTCTCATTACCCTTACTTTTTTAAACAATGGAATCGGTAAAAGCTTTACTATCTATCGTTTACCCAGAAGGGGAAATTGATGAGATTACAAATCAGATTGATGAAATACTTAACAAGTACAGATCAGAAATAACCAGATCCAGGGCTTTCAATGAAACAGATGTTTGTCTAATTACATATGGTGATCAGGTAAAAGGTGAAAGTGAAAACCCGCTGAAAACACTTGAAAAGTTTCTGGAAAAGAAATTGCCTGAAATTTCAACGGTTCATATACTCCCTTTCTACCCTTATTCTTCTGATGATGGTTTTTCAGTAATTGATTACTATCAGGTAGATCCAAATCTGGGGGATTGGTCTGATATTGAATCCCTTGCAGCTAGTAAGAAATTAATGTTTGATGGAGTAATCAATCACATTTCTCAAGAGTCAGATTGGTTTAAAGGGTTTTTAGGTGGAGATCCAGGTTTTGAGAGTTACTTTATTGAAAGAGATCCATCATTAGACTTATCAATGGTAACTCGACCCAGGACAAGTCCATTGTTGCATGATTTTACTGATCATCAGGGAAACTCAAAACATGTCTGGACTACATTTAGTCGAGATCAGGTGGATTTGAATTATGAAAACCCTAAAGTGCTTCTACATATCATTGATGTACTGTGCTTCTATTTGAGCAAAGGTGCATCCGTCCTACGGCTAGATGCAGTTGGTTTTCTTTGGAAAGTGGATGGTACTACATGTATTCATCTTGAGGAAACGCATGCTGTAATCAAACTCATTAGGGTAGTCCTTCAGCAACTTAACCCTGAGATTACAATCATTACGGAGACTAATGTTCCTCATAAAGAGAACATTTCCTATTTCGGAAATGGTGAAGACGAGGCTCATATGGTGTATAACTTCACATTACCTCCATTAATGGCTTTTAGTTTGCTGAACCAAAGCACAGAAAAACTTAAAAGTTGGGCCACCAGTCTCCAACTACCGGGGAACAATGTGTGCTTTTTTAATTTTGGCGCCAGTCATGATGGTATAGGAGTGAGGCCTGTAGATGGGATTCTAACAAAAGAGGAGCTTTCAACACTAGTGGATGCTGCTAAAAGCAATGGTGGTCTGGTCTCATTCAAAAAGAATAGTGATGGGACTTCTTCTCCTTATGAGATCAACTGTAATTATTTTAGTCTTCTGAAAGGAGAAGATGGACTGGGCGTCAAAAGGTTTATGATGTCTCAAGCCATTATTCTCACCATGCCAGGCTTGCCAGCTCTTTATTTTCATTCTATTGTGGGGAGTGAGAATTATGAAGCAGGAGTGGCACTAACCGGTCATAACCGAACCATCAATCGAGAAAAACTAAACTATAATTCATTGGCTGAAGAACTTGGCGCTGAAGGTACTTCTAGGAATGAAATATTTAACCGGGTAAAGAACCTGATTACCATCAGGTCCGGTCAACCTGCATTTCATCCTTTTGGTGCATTCGAGTTCCCGGAGTTTGGAGAGGGGGTGTTCGCCATCAGGAGGTGGCATAAAGAGGATGAAGTATTGTGTCTGTACAACCTTACCCTAACATCAAAACAGGTAAATAATTTAGGACTTGCGGAAGATTTGATTGAAAATTGTACTTATGATGGTAGCCTTGAGTTGTTACCGCTACAGTTTTGTTGGTTGAAACTAAAGAAATGAAAGTACTGATTGCTCCTGACAAATTTAAGGGAAGCCTAACGGCCTATGAAGTATGTGATGCAGTTGAGAAGGGATTACTTGCCGCAAACCCGGATATCACTGTTGAAAGTTTACCACTAGCAGATGGTGGTGAGGGCACACTTGATGTGTTGAGCAAAGTACTTCATTTGGAACCGGTGATCATGCAGGTAAGAGACCCTCTTTTTCGTCCTGTAATGGCCTCTTACTACAAAAAAGGGCATATGGCATTTATTGAAATGGCAATGGCCAGCGGCCTGCAGCTTTTGACAGTGGAGGAGAGAAACTGTATGCATACTTCTTCATATGGTACAGGAGAGCTCATGGTGGATGCTATACGAAATGGGGCAACAGAGTTGTTCCTTTTTGTGGGAGGTAGTGCAACGAATGATGCAGGTATAGGAATGGCCAGCGCTTTAGGTTACCAGTTTTACGATGAATTTGGGGATACAGTAGAAACACGTGGTAAAGATTTGAAACGTATTCATGACTTTGATCTTGTAGACCCACAATTCACCCAGGAAGTTAAGTATCATGTGATTACTGATGTAACAAACCCATTTTATGGTGAGAAAGGAGCGGCGCATGTATATGGCCCACAAAAAGGTGCGTCTCAGGAAGAAGTGGTTGAATTGGATGAGGGGCTTCAGAATTTAAACAAGGTAATTAAACATAAATTAGGAGTTGACTTACAGAATATACCAGGCAGTGGTGCAGCAGGTGGTATGGGAGGCGGAGCTTTATCGTTTTTGAATGCGGAAATAAAAAATGGAATTGACACGATCATAGAAATGACAGGCTTTGAAGACCAGGCTGCAACTGCTGATTTGATCATAACTGGTGAAGGTAAATTTGATGATCAGACTTTGAGTGGAAAAGTTATTCTTGGAGTAAGTAAAATGGCGAAAAAGTATGCCAAACCTTTGGTGGTAGTCTGTGGTGTCAGTGAAGTATCAGAAGGTGCCTACATGGATTTAGGAATCGAACAGGTAATTACGTTAGTGGATGAAAACATCTCTTCCAAGGAGGCGATGGAGGATGCAGGTAACATTCTTGTTGAAAAGGTTAAGAATTTGTTGAAATTGGAAAAAGGAAGGCATTAAGATGAAGGATTATAAGAAATATTATATAATATCAGCTCCACCCGAAGAAGTATTTGGAGCCCTCACTCACGAAGGAACAATACAACTTTGGACAGGTGAGAAGGCCCAGATGAGCACAGAGCCAGGTTCAGAATTTTCTCTTTGGGAAGGAAGTATCGTTGGTAAAAATATCAGATTTGAAAAAGGAAAACTAATCGAACAGGAATGGTACTTTGGGGAGCAGGAAGTAGCTTCTATTGTTACAATAAAACTCCACGAACACAAAAGAGGCACTTCTGCGGAGCTCAGGCACACGAATATCCCAGATCAGGATTATGATGATTTTGTTGATGGGTGGGACCATACATATTTTGGTTCATTGATTGAGTTCTATGATGAATAATGCAGTTTTTACGAAGTAAATATGTAGTAACCTACTTTCTGATCGCTGTTAATGTTCTGGTTTTTACCTTAGAATTCATCATCACAGGAAGTGGGGATAACATTAGCAGTAAGCTCGAATGGGGAGCTAATTTCACCCCTTTGACACTTGATCAACCCTGGCGAATTTTAACGAGTGCATTCCTTCACATCGGGATCTTTCACCTGATTGTCAATATGTACAGTTTGCACCTGGTAGGAAAAGATATAGAAGGTGCATTGGGTCATTTTAACTACTTCATTATTTATCTCATTTGTGCACTGGGAGGAGGATTACTGAGTGCATTTTGGAATGTATTCAAAGTAGCTGCAGGAGCAAGTGGTGCTATATTCGGTTTATTTGGGTTTCATCTGGTAGTATCATTGGCGTTATCAAGACAAAACTGGCAACAATTCAAGAAAACACTTCTGAGTTTTGGTGTGTACCTCATCCTGATCTTTGGAATCGGTCAGGTATTGCCATTCGACAATGCCGGTCATTTAGGAGGGCTATTGACTGGTTTGGTTTGTGGACTAACTGTCATTATGATGAAACCGGATCGGTGGTTTTTGTCATGGCTGGTAATAACCTTCCTGCTTATCCTCGGCTTTATTGCAATCCCGCAAGATCAAAAGGTTTATTTTGATAGGTATCAGCAGACTTTATTCGTCATGGATTCTTATGATAGTATTGTAAGCAATAGTGAATCTGATAGCGTAATTGTTCATGACTTGAGACCACTTGGCATCACTGCTGATTCATTATGGTCTGAGGTGAAGAATGATAGCTTACCTGGAGAATTGGCCATAGAGTATAAAACATTGAAGAAAATAATTCAGGGGTTTTCATTACAAATCAAGTTTGTTGCCCGTCTGATTGAACGTGAATCATACATTTATTATGACAGCCTGGACCATGTGCGCCGTAATCATATGCTTTGGGGTGATCTTGTGCACCAGCTTAGGATGACAATGCCTACACCACCACCTCCTAAAGAAAAGCCAGCAGAAACAGACCCGGGAGAGGTAGTTAAAGAATACTATGATTCAACATGGTTACCGACAGAACTGTGGAATGCAAAGTATTACCGGCTTGGCTACAAGGATAGTTTAGAAAGGTGGAATGGGCCGGTTCAGGATTACTACATGTCGGGCGCTATTCAAATGAAAGGTGAGTATGAGAAAGACCTTAGAAATGGTGTTTTTCTTTACTACTCAGAAGATAGCTTGTATGAATCTGCAGGAAGGTATAGCGAAGGGTTTAAAGTGGGGAAATGGGAATATTTTCATGATAATGGTAAGATTATGAGTGAAGTCCGTTATCAGAATAGAAGTTACATGATCAACTGGTGGAATGAAGATGGTGACCAAATGGTCTATAGTGGTGATGGTAGAATTGAAACGTACCACAGTAATGGCGTGTTAAAACTATTTGAAAACTACCATGAAGGCCGGTTAGATTCAATTACATACGGCTACTACAGTAATGGAGAGCTTCATTTCAAAGAGTTTTTTGATGATGGCATTCTGGTTGAAGGGTATTCTTTTGACCTATTGGGTAACCGGTTCAACTATGATGGTTCAGTACAGCGACCAATTCCAGAAGGTGGTTTTGATGCATTTTGGGACTATGTTGAGTTAAATATCGATGGGAAATCTGATACCACCTACACTGTTGAGTTGTTGTTTGACATTGGAAGATCAGGCAAAATAAGTAATGTCAGAGTAGCCAAGGGGTCTAATGAACATCTCAATACAATTGCAGTAGAACTATTGAAAAATGGTCCGGACTGGATACCTATTAAAGAGCATGGCCAGAAGGCAGTTCCTACGCTTGGTTGGGTAGAGATAACCCTCTAGTCATTAGCTTCTTTTAAAAACCCTTCTCATAGCAAATGTAACTCCAAACCCCACGCCTGAGAAAATCAGACCCATGAACCCAAGTATGGTTATTCCTAACCACCTGTCAGAAAAAGTATTTACCAGCACATCCTGGGCGTCAGTAGGGTTGACATACATTTCCACTTTTTCTCCTAATGAGTAAGCAGGTGGGTCAGTTGAAGTACTTGAGTAGTACTCATATTTTTGACCATATAGTTCATATTCAAATGTAGGTTGGTAGGGGTCGTCCACAACAGTAGCAGTCACTAGAATCCCATTATTAACCAATTCTTGATTGGATACTCCAATCCATATCGCTCCAGCGAGCATCCCAAGCCCCACGATTCCAAAAAAGGAACCAATACATCCTCCAAAGAATGAACCTCCTTTAGCTACGGTAGATCGGATTTCTTGAATTCGCTCAAACTGTGCGTCATCCAGGTCCTGATCAAGCTCATCTGCCAGTCGCTTTGCTTGTCTCAGGGTTACTCCAAATTCTGATCTAATGTATTTGATGGCTTCAATCTTCCGGTCTTCACTAATAAGTCTACGGATTTCACTCTGCTGCTCTCGTGTGATTTGCATGGGTTGGTAAGGTAGATTTGATTCACGTAAAATAAGAGAATCGAGTTAAAAATCAAAAAAATGGCGGTTCAACAGATTTTTCCGGTTTCAGGGTCAATTCTACAGGAATCAGCAGACATGATGTGTGGAAGTTGCTGCTGCATTATGTATTGCTGTAGAAATTCTAATATTTCATTCCGTCCATGTATTTCCAAATCGTTCTCTTTTAGGTATGATGAATTCTCCGTTCGAATTGCTTTATGAGCAGTAGAATTATCAGTAAGGAGGGATTGAATTTCATCACCTAGTGAATCATTGGGGTTATAATAGAAAAGCAGCATATGAGCAATATTTGTTTCTAAATTACATAAATAGGCTTAAAGTAAGTAGGGTAATTATAGATGTCTTCTTCTGTGTAGCTTATGTTGTCATTCAATTGAAGAATACCTTCCTTCAAAGTAAGTGTGTACCCAAATTTCGCAAAAGGAAATGGTTTAACAATTTTCACACACAGGATAGGTCGGTTTGGGAGATACTGATGGATATACAGGGCATTTGGATCATATTTTTTGTGATATGGCTTGATGATCGCTTCCCTGATGTGATTTTTTTTGGTAGAAGCATATTCTTTCCACCTACACCACTCCAGATAGGGCTGCTCCTCATTTAACCTCCACAGGAACGTGCCATTTCTAGGTTCATAACCAGCTTTTAACAAACTACCGAATGTCCTCATATACTAACAAAATTAGTAATTACTAATTTAATTAGACAGTGAAATCCATAAAAAAAGTGAATTTGATAGTTCAAATCCACTTCAACGGGTGTATGAAAGTTTTTTAGTTCTTAATAGCGTCCAGGTTTGATTTGTATTGGGTTTTTGCTTTCTCAAAAATTTCAACTAATTCATTCTCAACAAAAGGTTTCTCTACTGTAGCGAAAAGTCCATGGTTTTTAAGAGCATCTTCAATAATCGGAGTGTCAGTAAGACCGCTCAATATGATAGTTACTACGGCTGGATGTAATTCACCCACTCTTTTCAGAAATTCGGTTCCATCCATACCAGGCATATGCTGATCTGTAATCAGAATGTGAATATCCTCTTCATCCATGATATTCAGCGCATCTTCTATCGATTGAGCCGTGAAAATCTTATATCGTTTTCTAAAAATGATCTTAAATATCCGAAGGTTCTGGTGTTCATCATCGACATACAGAATCCTCGTGTTTAAATCTTTGTTCTTATCGGCTCTTTTAGTTGATTCCATTAACTGTGATTCGAGTAATCCTCGCATTAAATATTCATTTTCCGAGATCAAATTAAACAATATTAATTTAATCGCATTTTCATTTCGATCAATACATGAAAATTCTCGATGGGATATTATGTATTCTCTTTCACTTAATTTTATGATCCATTAGATGAAGCTGGCTTATTTCTTGTGAATACTGCAAACTTTAAAAAAATAAAATAGTTTTGCGTCATTTAAAATAGATAATATATGAGCGTATTGGTTATCAATAATTACCAGGAATTTGAATCACGGGTCGGACAGGAACTTGGCGTTTCTGACTATTTAAAAATCACACAAGACCAAATCAATCAATTTGGCGATGCAACGCTGGATCCACAATGGATTCATACTGACCCTGAAAGGGCAAAAGAAGGCCCATTTGGAACTACGATCGCTCATGGATACCTGACATTGTCCATAGTTCCTTACCTATGGAAGCAGATTACAGAAGTAAGGAATATCAAGATGATGATCAATTATGGAATTGAAAATCTTAGATTCAACCAGGCTGTGACTGTGGATTCGGAGGTGAGGTTGAGAGCCACCTTGAAATCAGTAAAGGATCTAAGAGGTATTACCAAAGTGGAAATGGATACAAAACTTGAGATCAAGGACCAGAAAAAGCCTGCCTATACAGCTACATTGGTATTCCTCTACCATTTTGAATAAACCTTTTCTGATAATTAATGGTTTTTTGATAAACCAATAACAATGATATGGGCTGTGTTACAGGAAAAACCTGTTTTGATAGCATGGAAATAGCTGAGGAGGCACTTATTCAAAACAGAATAAGGAATTATCATGTTGATGGCATGGGGCCAATTAATGTTTACCAATGCGAGAATTGCGGGAGTTGGCATTTCACCTCTAAAGGAGAGCCCAGTAAACTATTATCTCTGAAAGAGACCAAAGAGCGGATTAGAAAGGGGGGAGAAGCCTATTATTGGGAAAGAAAACTTAAGTAAGGCTGACATGCTCAAAATGAGATGCCAGCCTAATCATTTTTTATTCAGGTCTGGAAATATAGTTTTCTGCTTTTGTCTGTTCTGAGCTAATGCCATAAAAATCAACCACGTCATTGTAGTCTGAGAAATCTACATCAACTCTGCCACCAAATTGACCAGGAACCACTACGACTCTTGCAATCCAATTATCTGTATAATCTGCGCCCAATTGACTTAATGGGAATTCAGCATCCAAAAATGTTACTACATTGTATCTGGTGAAATCAAAATTATATTGAAGTAATCCAGAATCAGTGATAAGTGTTTGTGGTAGTAACCTCCAAATATCTTCTCCATTGTCATTTCCCCAAAGAAAGTATACTAGAATCATATCTGATGGGAGTGGTTCGAAATTACTGGGTAGTTCCAGCAGCGCACTGTAATCAGGCCCAACAAAATCCAGCTCATATTCAAATACATAGGCTTCTTCACCATCCAGGCCATCCAATCCATCTGAACCTCTTGGACCAGGAGGTCCTGTAGGTCCTTCCAGGCAGCTTTGAAGAAATGATCCAGTACTTATCAAGAGTATAATTAGTAGTATCTTTTTCATAAGTGAAATATTTTGAGTTTTAAATTGATTTATTACTGCTACTCCAAAAGGCATGCCAAAATTTATTTTTTCTTTTTTACCCAACTTTCAGTAACCTCATTCAACTTATTTACTTTGTATTCAAAATCCCCTTTTAGTTGGTCTCTAATATTTTCTAAGTTGTCCAGCGTCTCCTGAATAGAGTCTGGTAATGCTTCTTCAAAATACTGTCTGAATCTTTTAGTAAGGGTAGGGGACTTGCCATTGCTGGAAATGGCAATTTTTAAATCTCCTTTTTTGACCACTGAACTAAGGTAAAAATCACAGAGATCCGGCGTATCAGCTACGTTGCAAAGAATGTGTTTCTTTCTACATTGTTTTTTGATCTTCATATGCAGTTTGCGACTATCAGTGGCACAGATTACAAGGTCCTTATCTCTTAAATATTTTTTCTGATAAGGTTTTTCCTTTACCCTAAGGTTGGGGTGTTTCTCCTGGAGTTGCCAGATTTTATCGTTGAGAACTTCTTTCGCCACAAGGAGCACATTGGCATCTGGTGAATTCTTTAAAATAGCTTCTAATTTTTCTAAACCTACATAACCACCTCCCACAACAAGTGTATTTATTTCATGCAATTTGATGAATACCGGGAATAATACGTTTCCTTGAGATGACATACGTGAATTATATGAAGTTTTCGATTCTTTGATTGACCACTTTACCCACCACAATAATAGCTGGGGAAGCGAGACCATTTTCTTTCACTAAACCATCAATTGATGCTAATGTTCCAAATGCCCTTTTTTCATCAGGTAGTGTCCCATTCATAATGATAGCGACAGGTTCATCTTCTGGTCTATATTTTTTAAACACATCTACAATTTGCTTAAGGTTTTTCATACCCATCAGGATGATCACGGTAGCACTTGATTGTGCAGCCTGAATGAGGTCTTTTGAAAATTCCTCGGATCTAGTGGTACCCGTAACCACCCAAAAACTTTCATTAATTCCCCGCTTGGTAAGAGGAATGTGCAGCGATGAGGGTACAGCAATACTACTCGTGATGCCGGGAATGACTTCTGATTTGATACCATATTTTTTAGCATGTTCCATTTCCTCATGCCCGCGACCAAAAACAAACGGGTCCCCACCTTTCAATCGTACTACCGTCTTGTCTTTAGTGGCATGTTCCACGATTAATTCATTGATGTGCGATTGTTGCTTGATGTGTAAACCGGATTTTTTACCCACATAAACTTTTTCACAACTCTCTTTGCAATACTCAAGCAATTGATCATTGGCTAATGCATCATACAGTACCACATCAGCTTCTTTTAAAGCATTTACCCCTTTTAATGTGATCAATTCCGGATCCCCTGGTCCAGCACCAATGAGTATTAGTTTTCCCATAATTCTCGAAAAAATAGTAATTAGTACAATTGCAAGCCAATTTACGACCTTAATTAATATTCTGGTTTAACTTTGGGTAGATATGAAAAAACTTTCCGCTGATTGCAAAACTTGCAAAAACCTGAATTGTCTGATTAAAAAACATGCAAATAACGAGGCAATATCGGATTTTCTAGGAGAAAAGGTTACAATATCATGCAAAAAAGATCAAACCTTTATTTTAGAAGGTGCGCCAGTTCATGGGTTGTTTTTTATTTATAAAGGCAGGGCCAAAGTAGCCAAGACTGGGATCAATGGAAGAGAGCAAATTGTAAGATTTGTTGGAGATGGTGAGATAATGGGACACAGAGGTTTTGGATCAGGGCATTTTTATCAGGTAAATGCTGTCGCATTAGAAAATACTGTTCTATGCAATTTTAACAATGATGTACTTCATCAGATGCTTATGAAGTTTCCTGAGCTTACTTTCAGTTTTATGCAGTTTTATGCAGATGAACTTAATCGCAGTGAGACTAAAGTAAAGAAGTTTGCTCAAATGACTGTTCGTGAAAAAGTCATTGATGCTATTCTATACATTAACCGTAAATTCGGGTTGAAAAGTGGATTCCTGACACTCCCTTTATCAAGAAAGGAAATTGCTGATTTTGCCGGAACCACCGATGAACAAGTAATTCGTATCATATCGGCCTTAAAGAAAGAAGGACTCCTCCAGACACAAGGTAGGAAAATCGGGATCCCAGATGTTTCGAAACTAAAAAAAGAAATTGCAGATCATAACTTTTTTCTTGATTCGTAAACACCGAATTTTCACCTAAATATTTGATTTGTAAATATTTAACTCCCCTAAACTGCGTTTTCGCAGGACAGTTTGTGTAATAAAAGATGAAAGAGTACTGCTCAAATTCATAGTTGGTGGGAATTCACCCTTCTATATTTGTGTCACTACTATTAAGGTTTTTGATCCCAGTCATTCAGCATTAACCGAATGATTGATTAGTTACCAATTCTTCATTTTACAGTTGACAAATTGAATCCACTTCATTTCTTGAAGTGGTTTTCTTTTTTAGAAGGAATTGTAATTATGATCTGGTTTTAATAAGCCTGGAGAGCTCAGCAAGGTCTTTTTTATCGTTCACATTGAACATGTCAATGTCATTGAGGGGATTAATAGCTTTGATATTACTTTTTTTCAAAACATCCTGCAGGCTATGTTTTCCCGATGAACGCATCTCTGCAAGTTGCTTCACAATTGAAGGTTCATAAATAGTAAATGTGGTTTCGTAGAAGTTTTCACTTGCCCGATAGGTTGTCACATCACAAGACCTGTCTCTTGCTTTCAATATAGTAAGAATATTTTCGGTATTTACAAATGGTAAGTCACATGCTATTACTAGCCATGAGGATTTGGGAAATTCCTCAAATGCTGAAATAACTCCTCCCATAGGTCCAATTCCGTCGTAATGGTCTTGTATCCGGGGTAATTCTACAGGGAGTTTGTCATTTTGCCTTCTGTTACAGGAAAGATAGGTGTCCATTCCTGCTTTTTCTAACATGGACATTAGGTACCTGAATTGGGGTACCCCATGGAAATTTAGTAGGTACTTATTGGTTCCTAATCTGCTACTTTTTCCACCAATTAATATTAGCGCTTTTACCATTTGTCCTTACCTTAGATGTTCGTTAATATTATTGACCTATTCTATATTTAACTACTGATCCGGCGGTCTTACTTTATGTATAACTTTGAAAGATACAAAATATTGTAATAAGTGAAACTTAGAATACTTGGAAATAAACTTCGATTCAGATTGACTCAAACGGAAGTTTCAATGCTTGAACAAGGGAATAATGTAATTGAAAAAACTGGCTTTGATGATTCGAATTTACTTGAATATCAAATACTTGTGGGTAAGGATTTAAAGGATATCACATCAAGCTTCATGAATAATCAAATCTGCGTTACAATTCCGGGTCATTTATTGACAAACTGGTCTACAGATGAAAGAGAAGGGTTGTACTCGGATAATGGTAACATTGCTATCGAAAAAGATTTTCAGTGCCTGCATAAACGTCCTGGCGAGGATGAACAAGACAATTTCAAGAATCCGGCAATTTAGAAATAGCTATTCTTTCAAATTTTGTAATAAGACAGAATCAATTTCTAACATTCTTGTTTCATAGAAAACCATGTCTTCAATGATTGAAGTAATTCCCGTTTCACCTTTGTAGATCATGCTAATAGCACGACCACTGGTTTCAATATAATCTTCCTGGAAACTTTTCAACCTTGAAAGGTTAGAAACAATTTCAAGATCCAGTTCAACAAGTACATTAGTAGCCTCCGCAATCCCCCAGGCATTATTGCTGATTCCAGCTGTACGTAATTGGATATTTCCCATTCCATAGAAGTACAATGTGTCCTCTTTGAGTTCAGTCTGGAATATATGATCATCCATGACAATTATTCTTTTTTCCGCATTGCTGTGTACTTCTATTCTTTTAGTATAACTGCTACTATTGAACAAGAGCAATTCCCTGAAATAGTTTTCAAATTGTTTGTCGCTGGTAATATCGAATGGAAAGTCCTTGATCGGTACTTTATTGAGAAGATGTGTGTTTTGCCTTAATTCACGAACTAAATTTTTGTGGTAGTCAATGACCGCTTCGATTTCATCTTTATTGTGAGCCACCTCCTCTTTGATCGTATGTTTTACCCTTTCAACAAGCTTATCAGTCTTCATAGATTCACGCCAGCCATTAAGAAATAAAGCAAGTAAAACCGCGAAAACGACAGAGATAAATTCAAGAAACAATTGCTGTTTATTAATTGTGCTTTTGGCCATGATTCAAAGCTTCATTGTGAAATATACGTGAGCAATATTTCGAAGATATTCTAATCTATCTATATAAAACTCTTTTTCATCGTAAAAAAAGCATCCTTTGATCAGAGAAATTTGCATTTCTTTCAGTTTTAGCGCATTTTAAAGAAATATTAACCTAAAGTTAACGGATTGAACAGCGGCTTTTTTAAAACTATTTTGGTAGCAATTGTTATGCTGATTTATGTATCGGCTAACGGGCAGGGAACAAATATTAAATTTCAACATATTACAACAGATGACGGTTTATCAACGGGAACCGTTGATTGCGTTTTTAAGGATAGTAGAGGGTATCTTTGGTTAGGCACCTGGAATGGCCTAAATAGATACAATGCTTACTCCATTGAATTATTTGAACATGACCCGAAAGATCCTAATTCTGTTGCCGGAGGCAGGGTTACTTCCATTATTGAAGACAATGATAGGAAAGTATGGTTTGGGACCAATGGAAATGGTATAAGTGTTTTCGATTATAACACACAGGTGTTTACACATTTTAAGAACGATCCTTCAGACCCAAATTCAATACCATCTAATGTTATTCGGGAATTATTGAAAGATGAGTCTGGTAGAATCCTTATTGCGTCTCCTGGAGGTGGAGTGAGCTTATATAACCCAGGTGATAATAATTTCACCAACTTTCGCCATGATCCATCCAACTCCAATACGATCAGTAGCAATATGGCATTTTCGATCCTTCATGAGTCTGGTGATAAGTTTTGGGTTGGGTGTAATTCGGGATCCATTGATTTATTGGATATATCAACCGGACAAGTAGATAGGATAGTTTACGATACTGATTATTCGGCCAATGCTAACAGAAAACCCATCATGAAAGATGATAAAGGAATTATCTGGATTGGTACTGATGGTTTAGGGATATATAAAGTAAATCCGGATACACGAGATTTTGAACGCATCATATATGATCCATTGAGCCCTGGTGGGTTGAACTTCAGTATTATTACTTTTTTCAAACAAATAAACGGGAATATATGGATTGGTACCGATGGGGGAGGAATTAATATATACAATCCGGCAAATGGTACCTTCAAGTACATGCAAAGCAGTCTCTTTGACGCAACCAGCCTTAGTAGTGATGCTGTGTATTCACTTTACCAGGATGATTCTGATATTTATTGGATCAGTACGTTTAGAGGTGGGATCAACTATTACAGTCCACATCGACAAAAATTTAAGTATTACCACAAAGAACCTGGAAACGATAATAGCCTGGCATTTAATTCGGTAATTAGTGTAGCTGATGCGCCAAATGGCAAGATTTGGATAGGAACGGATGGTGGTGGATTAGACTTGTTTGATCCCGCCACAGAATCATTTGAGCATAGAAAACATTCCGCATCCAACAGAAACTCATTAAGTGGTAATGTTATCAAAAACATTTTTACTGATAGCAAAGGAATAGTTTGGTTAGGTACCTATTCAGCAGGCATGACTAGCTATGACATGCGAAACAACAGATATACAAGGTTTTTACCTGATGCTGATGACGATACATCAATTGGAGGACCTAACATTTGGAGTATTATTGAAGATGCAGACAATCCCAATATTTTATGGGTTGCTGTATTGGGTATAGGTCTGGATAAATATGATCGTACTACAGGTGAGTTTACACACTTTGCAAATGATCCTAATGACGACACCTCCCTAAGTAGCAATCAAGTTGTTGTTATTTATGAAGACAGTAACTCAAATTTTTGGGTAGGGACAGATCAGGGGCTTAATTTATTTGATAAGAATGCAGGTACTTTCAAGCGTTTTATCGCGAACCCTGATGATCCGGATGCACTCCCTAATCCTGACATAAGAACCATTATGGAATCCAATGGGAAAATTTATATCGGTACAGCAGATGGATTATGTATTTATGATGCTTCAACAGGAAACTTCCAAAGACACCCAGTGAATGATCAGATCCCTAATAAAGTAATCAATGGATTGCTGGAGGATAATGCAGGAAATCTTTGGGTGGCTACAAGCTTTGGATTGGCAAAATATGATGGAAACTCAGGAGAAGTGATTGTTTTTGATAAAAATGATGGTCTTCAAGGGAATGAATTTAATTATACTTCCAGCATCAGGTCTAATAATGGCTATATGGTATTCGGAGGAACAGAGGGCTTCAATATATTCAAGCCAGAGAACATAGTGCTGAATGATTTTAATGCACCTGTTGTATTTACAAGTTTCAATCTGTTTGATAATCCAATTAGTTATCGGGACACGGTAAATGGAAGAGTAATTCTTGAAAAACCTTTGTCAGAATTAAAGAACCTAATCTTAACTCATAAAGAGAATGTTTTTTCGATTGAGTTTGCGTCATTGGATTATACTACACCTTCCAGAAACAAATACATGTACAAGTTAGAAGGATTCGATGAAAAATGGATTGAAGTAGGGGCAGATAAAAGGGTAGCAACCTATATGAACCTGAGTCCGGGTGATTATACTTTCACTGTACAAGCCACTAACAGTGATGGTATATTGTCTACACATCAAAAGTCCTTGAACATTACCATTTTACCTCCCTGGTGGCTTACATGGTGGTTCTTGACGATAGCCTCTGTATTTATAATAGCCGCTGTAATTGGTATTTACCAGTGGAGAGTTCGTTCATTAAAACAACAGCGTGTGCAGCTTCGAAAAGAGGTAATAGACCGAACATCTTCTCTGGAGCAAATGATCAATATAATAAGGTCAAATAGTGAGCAGATCACTGAAACAGGTAGATCACTTAAGCAGAAATCAGGAGAACTCGCCAGTGATGCACAAACTCAGGATGCCAATGCCCGTGAGATCGAAGAGGCCTTACAGATGGTCACTGAAAATACCAAGCGTAGTAGTGAAAATGCTCAGGTTACCAACCAGATTAGTGAAAATACTGTGAAACAACTTGAGCATATCAGGTCTGCAACTCTTAAGAACATTCAGGAGATCAAATCGATATCAGATAAAATCAAGGTATTGGAAGAATTGTTTAAGCAAACAAACATTCTGGCCATCAATGCATCTATTGAAGCAGCAAGGGCAGGTGAGTTTGGGACGGGTTTTTCTGTCATTGCTGGTGAAGTCAGGAAGCTAGCAGAAAGAAGTAGAGAAGCCTCAAACGAAATTGTAGAGTTGGCTAAAAGCGGTGTGAAGGAGACGGAACAGGTGGGTTCATTGATTATGGAGTTTATTCCTGAAGTACAGAAAGCTGCTGGATTGATTCATGAAATCTCAGAGTTTAGTCATCAACAAAACCAATCTATTGGCAATGTGAATGCTTCATTAAAATCCTTTTTCAGAATCTCAAAAAAGAATACGGAAGTATCTGGTGAGATCCATGAAATATCATCTGAATTGGATACACTGGCTAAATACCTCAATGAACAAGTAAAAAGCGGGCTTGGTTAGTCCGTTATCTTTGGTGCTTTTTGTGGTGTTGGTTGTAGCGGTGATAGTTGGCTCTGTGTTTCTTTTTCTTATACCCTTTTTTCCTGTCAAGCTCTTTGGTGTGAGCTTCTGCTTTCCATTCAAAACCCTTCTGAGAGCACGTAGGAGTAATTATCGCAAGAAATAGAATTAACAGGACAGATAGTGACCTGTTGTATACCGCGTTTTTCATGACTAAGCTAGTTTAAGACCAAACTGCTTTCACAAAAGTATAAACTTTAATATAAAAAATATAATTTTTTCGATATTATTTTTTCTCTATTTCATAATTCATCGATAATATGATCAATTTCATCGTGAAAAAGACTGTTTTTATCGAAATGGACTTGATTTTCTGGATTCTTATTTTCTTTCCTTAAAAGCAAATTTGATACTTAGGAAAATAAGTATTGCGGATATGACAGCAATAAGTGTGCCCCAGAACCAATATGGAAGGAAAAGGTTTTCTGCAATCTTTCCAGTATCTGAAAGCATGGTCTTACCATTGATCTCCGCTTTTTTAGTGTATAAATAATCCAATTGCCTGTAGGTACTTATAATAGCCTGTATCCCGATTAAAACAATTGTAGCATGCTGCCATCTAATAGTTGACTTGAGGGCAATCAGTAGACAAAAACCACTTATTAGAATGATCATACCTATGCCAACTATTGTTCTTACCCAGATAAGACCAGATAAGATCAAAACAATTGCAAAAAGAATTAATACAAACTTCGATAGCTTTTGGTACCGGCTTATCACTATAAATAAGCTGCCGATAACTGCAGGTCCCATCAATCCTCCGGCTGAGACGAGGGCAGAAGCAAATCTGTTAACCGGAATTCTGTTAAACGCTAACCCTGAACCATTTGAATAGATCTCTAATTTTTCAAAACTTCCACCTACCAGGATAGCAGTCAATCCATGACCCATTTCATGGAACCAGGTTCCCAGAATAGAAAACGGATATAGCACGTAATTTCCGTATGGGATATTCCACAAAATCAGAGTACCTACTGCAATTACGATAACGGTAACTGGCCCTATTAAAGATTGATCCTGGCTTAAATTTTGGTTCGAATTCTCCATAATTTGAGTGAAATAAAACAGTAGAAGTTTTTAATTTGATAGCTGAAATTAACGATGTTGTTCAAATATTTATATTCGTAGTAACTTTTTTACTTTATTTCTTGTTAATTTGTTCTCTAAGAAACACACACACACACACAAACCTACCTCGACAGAAGAGCAATGGATTTATTTATCTGGCATCAGATCGGCGAACAAGAGTATCATTTGACAACTAAGGAAGTGCTAAAGGCTGCTCAAACAAAGCTTTCAGACCCTGAAGATATCATGGTATTGTACAAGTTCAAGGAAGACAACCTCAAATTGGCAAAAAAAATCATTCGTGAATTAAACAGAGCAAATGAGGAAGTTAAGCGCATGCCCGGAAATGACAATAATAAATTGGCATCTTAAGTCCATTTGAACAACCAAACTTTCCTTTAAAAACGTATTTTTCATGCTATAATAGCTGCATTTAACTGAAAATTGAGAATAATGCAGTAAATTATATAAGTAACGAATCTAACATGCTATCTCTATTCTATAGGGCTATTGGTACACTTTTTTTAACTGGGTTTTTCATGTTCACTGCAACAGGACAGCACCTTAATGCGGTAGTAACAGGAGTAGTTACGGACCAATTTGGTAGTTTGCCTGGCGCCAAAGTAGCAATAGAAGGGAGTCCTGTTAATGTGACATCTGGGATCGACGGAGAATTCTACCTTGAACTAGAACCAGGTAAATATAGATTAAAGGCTTCTTTCGTAATGTATCAACCCAATAACAAGGATATAGAATTACATGCGGGGGACTCTTTAAGCATTGAGTTTCACATGGTTCCAGGGTTCTCAATTGATCAACCTGTCGCGATAGGCTCCAGGGCTAAACCCAGGACGCTCAGTGAAAGCACCGTTCCTATTGATGTGATATCGCCTCAACACATCACAAATTCTTCTCAAATTGAATTAGGTCAGATCATGCAGTATTTGTTGCCGTCTTTTCATTCTACACATCAAACCATTTCAGATGGCACAGACTTCATTGATCCATCAACTTTAAGAGGTCTGGGGCCGGATCAGGTACTTATTTTAATCAATGGTAAAAGAAGGCACAGTAGTTCTCTGGTGAACGTGAATGGGACCGTAGGAAGAGGCTCTGTCAGTACAGACTTTAATGCCATACCTGTTGCGGCAATTGATAGAATCGAAGTACTTAGGGACGGGGCAGCTGCACAATATGGTTCCGATGCAATCGCCGGTGTGATTAATATTATCCTGAAAGAGCAAGATGGACTGATATCAGTGGATAATCATGTGGGGATTAATAGTGAAGGAGACGGTTTTTCTACTGCATCCAGCGTTAATTTTGGTTTCGATGTTGGGCAGGGTTTTGTCAATGTAACTGGGGAGTTCCGCCAAAGAAATGCCACCAATCGAGCAGGAAATTATACGGGTAGTGTGTTTGACGATGACCCTGATACAGACCAGCAATTAATTGCACAAAACCAGTTCTTCGAACAGAATGATTATGATGATCAGCAAGTAATGGAGATCGGTAACTCCGAGACAAATAATCTGGGATTCTTTTTTAATGCTGAAGTGCCAATTTCTCAATCAGCGAGCTTTTATGGATTTGGCGGGAGAAACTACAGAGAAGGTTTTACTCATGGGTTTTATCGATTCCCCAAAGATCCGCAAAGGGTAGTCCTGGAATTGTACCCTAATGGTTTTTCACCACAGATGCACACTGAAATAACAGATGACCAGCTGACGCTTGGCATTAGAGGTTTTAAGAATAATTGGAACATTGACTTTAGTAATTCTTCGAGTGGAAACAATTTCGATTTCAATGTCTCTAACTCTAATAACGCATCACTTGGGATTGCTACACCTACCAAATTTTATTCTGGTGGGTTTGTTTACAGGCAGAATACGAGTAACATAGATTTCTCCCGCACTTTAAATTATTTTAATGGGATTAATCTGGGATTCGGTGCGGAGTTAAGGGTAGAAAACTATAAACTGATAGCAGGAGAGGAGCTGTCTTACCAAAATGGTGGTGACAGTGTTTTAGTAGGAACTGTAATGATGCCTCGTGTTTCCGGAGCTCAACTTTTCCCAGGTTTTCAACCAGACAATCAACTCAACAGAACCAGATATGATAGAGCTATGTATGTTGATGTTGAAGCATTGATTACAGAGAGGGCCATACTGGGTATTGCAGGGAGATATGAATCTTTTAGTGATTTTGGTGGTCAGGCTATTTGGAAATTATCTGGTAGGTATCGATTCAATAAAGATTTTAGTATGAGTGGAGGGTATGCCACAGGTTTTAGGGCACCCTCTTTACATCAATCCTATTTCAGTAACATCAGTACACAATTTGTAAATGGTGAGGCATTGAGAGTAGGCACATTCAATAATGAAAGTGCTGTGACAAAGGCTTTTGGTATAAGTGAGCTAAAACCAGAAATTTCAAGCCACCTGTCTCTTGGTGTAGCCACTAAAATAGGTAGCAGTTTTACATTTCTGGTGGATTACTATCATATCATAATTGAGGATAGAATTGTTCTTTCCGGACGGTTCGAGGAGGGTTATGAGGACATACTCGAACCATTGGGTGTTGGTGCTGCACAATTTTTTACTAATGCACTCGATTCAAAGACGCATGGGGTAGATTTCAGACTGTCTTTTAGAGAAACCATTGGCCCTAACTCAATACATGCGAGTGTTGCCGGAAATTTCACACAAACGAAAGTTGATGGCAATATAAAAGTGCCTGTGACACTTGTGGGACAAGAATCTACACTGTTTAATCGGGAGGAAATTTCGAGGGTGGAATCGGCGCAACCCAACTTTAAAATTGTTCAGCTCTCGGAAATTAAAATATCGAAAGTAAGTGTTTTTCTGAATAACACATTATTTGGAAAGGTAAGGTATATTCATCCTGGTGATAGTATAACTGAAAATTGGGTGCTCAATGAATTTACTCAAACGATTGAGTCCAGGGATCAGGTATTTAACCCAAAACTTGTAACAGATATATCATTCTCATGGCAGTTTAACAATAATGTAAAGTTATATTTAGGAGGAAACAATGTATTGAACGTATATCCTGATAAACACAAGCACTCTGCCAATGTTGATCATGGTCAGTTTGTTTATAGTCGTCGCGTCCAGCAATTTGGTGTGAAGGGATCATATTTCTTTGTACGTTTGAGGCTTACATTGTAGAATCAGAGATGGATTAATGTATAGGTTACGACAAATATTGTTACTCAAAAAAGGCGGTCTCATTTACATGATACTGTTTTTGTTATTCTTCCATTATAATTCCTTTAGCCAAATCAATAATGAAGTTCGAAGAGGTCAAAGGGCGATATTCATTTTCAATTTTACAAACTATTTCAATTGGCAAAATATTGATCGAATTAAGGTATTTCAAATAGGTGTTCTGGGTGATGATCCACTCTACGACAACCTTAAAGAGATGGCCAAGTCCAGGCTGGTTAAAGGCAAACCCATTCAGATTGTAAAATTCAATGAGATAAGCGAAATCGGTAAGATCCAATTACTTTATGTTAACAAGGTGTTCAATTTTGAGATCAAGGACATATTAAAACAAACAACCGGAAAAAACATCCTATTAGTAAGTGAGAATTATAGGTTCCAGGAATCCATGATCAATATAATTGATACTGATAATGTGATTCAATTTGAGCTCAATGAAGGATTGCTGAGAAGTGAGGGTTTTCAACCGCCAGGATCACTTAGTAAGCTTGCCGTCACCTCTGGTGAAGTTTGGCAACAACTCTACAGGCAATCTGAAATTTCTTTGAGTACTGAAAGGGAAAAAGTAGCACAACAGCAAAGAGTTCTTGATGAGTTGTCCTCGAAAATTAAAATGCAAGAACGTGAGTTGGATCTGAGAAAAGAGGAGCTGACAAAGCAGGAGGAATTAATAAAGAAACAAAAAGACACAATAGCATATCAATTAAATGAGATATCAAAACGGGTAGCAGCAGTAGACAGCCTACATCGTGAATACGAGAACAAACAATTGCTACTGGATGGATTGGAATCAGTTATCAAAGAACATTTATCCCAACTTGACCAGCAGAAAAATGAATTGTTAGATCAGAAAAGGAGTATTTCAGAACAAGATAGCATTCTTTCAACCCAGATAGCACAGATACAGGACCAGAGAACTAAAATTACCGCTCAGGAGGAAGACCTCACCCAAAAGCAAACACAATTGTCTTACCAGAGAAACCTTATTTATATCTCAATTGGGTTTGTGGTCATTTTGTTAGTCTTAAGTATTTACATCTACAGGGGATATCGTTATAAACAAAAATCTAATAAGGAACTTGAGCAGAAGAACTCCGAGATTGAAGAAAAATCGAAGCAACTTGAAGAGCGTAATCTTGAAATACAAGAGTACGCTTATTTAATTAAGAAAAGGGAAGCAAACCTTGAATCTCTGCTCGAAAACACGACAGATGTTATTTGGTCTATTGATGCCAATAAAAAGTTCATCACCTTCAACGAGGCATTTTATGAACTGATGACAGTTTACATGGGTATTTCTCCAAAAATCAGCGAAAAATTTCAATTGAAGGATTTGCCGGAAGAAATAGCTCCATTTTGGATTGAATTGTATACCAGAGCGCTGAAAGGTGAACGATTTGTTGAAGAATCCAGCATGGTTCTTGGTGAAAGGTCAATTACTTATGAACTGTTTTTCAATCCGATTAATGAAGAAGGAAATGTAACTGGAGTTTCTGTCTTCGGTAGAGATATTACTACCCGGATAATTGAAAGAAGGAATAAAGAGAAATTCCAGGAAGGGTTAAAGTTGCTCAATTACCTGGCTAGCCAAACTGAGATTGGTTTTGATGCACTCAGCAGGAAAGCATTAGACCTGGTGAAAAACCTGTTGCAGCTACCGGTAGGGGTCATTTGCGAGGTGTCAGGAAGTGAGTACAAGATTGTTCAATATGATGCCCAAAAACAAACTGTAAATGTCGATAAATCCTATCCAATGGAGGGGACCCTTATTGAAAAAATTTACTTGCAGGACAAGATCCTTCATTTAGAGAATGGAACGGCCCCAACCAGCGAGGAGTACAATGCGCTGGGCCAACCTGTTGAGTGTTTTATCGGAGCAGTTATCTATTCAGATCTTAAGAAATATGGAGTAGTCTACTTCTCGGATACCATCCCCAGAATTGAACCATTTGATAGTTATGACATGGAGTTTCTACAATTGTTTGCCAATTGGATAGGGTCAGAAATCGGGAGAACAATCAACGAGGAGCAACTGCAAATGGCAAAAGAGAAAGCAGAGGCTGCTTCAAAAGCCAAAGCCAATTTCTTGTCCACTATCTCACATGAAATCAGGACTCCTCTGAACGGGATTATTGGAACGTCCTATCTGCTATTGAACAAAAGCCCAAAACCCAGCCAGTTGGAGTATATTAAAATGCTCAAAAACAGTGGCGAGAATTTGCTGTCTATTGTGAACGATGTACTTGATTTCAATAAAATTGAGCAGGGAAAATTACAGTTGGAGGTGGTAGACATGAACCTAAAGGAATTGGTTGAAAGTATTGTTAATGCTTCATCCCTATCTGCCAAAGACAAAGACGTAGACCTGCAACTGGATTACAGTGAAGATTTAAAAGAATATTACGGTGGTGACCCTACAAGAATAAGTCAGGTCTTGAATAATTTGATAACTAATGCCATTAAGTTCACTTCAGAAGGTTCTGTCACTGTTAGATTATCGAAAGCCGAACAAATGGGTGGCGGTGACAGGGTATTATTTGAAGTAGTTGATTCAGGAATTGGGATAAAGGAAGAACAACAAGAAAAAATATTTGAGGAATTTACCCAGGCAGATACCAGTACTTCCAGAGAATATGGTGGATCGGGTCTAGGATTATCAATTTGTCAAAACTTACTGCGTCTCATGAATTCCTCCATTAGACTAGATAGTGAGTATGGGAGGGGATCAAATTTTCATTTTGAGCTTACTCTACCATATAGTGACCCTCAGGCAATTCAAGAGCAGGAAGATGGGTTGTTCAGCGATAACAAGAGTCTGGATGGTGTTTCTATTTTACTGGTTGAGGACAACAAATACAACCGTGTCATAGCAGAGGACTTTTTAATATCCTGGGGCGCCAAAGTGACACCTGCCAGAGATGGGGGAGAAGCAGTTGAAGCTATAAAGAGCAAATCTTTTGATCTTGTATTAATGGATTTACAAATGCCGAATATTGATGGTTATGAAGCGACAGAGTCAATCCGCCAGATGGCTGGTAACTATTTCCAAAATGTACCAATTCTGGCACTCTCTGCCTCATCATTGAATCGTGTAAAAGCACGAGCCATGAGTATTGGGATGAATGGATTTATTACAAAACCATTTAACCCCGATGAATTTTTCTCAAAAGTGAAGCATGCTGTCTCATCCAATGCGGCAGATTTAGAAGAGGAGAGTGAAGCTTCAAGCAGAGTTAACGGAGGGCTGGATTACATCAAACAAATTACAAAAGGATCCCCAACGGCTATGATAAAGTACCTTGATTTGTTTGTAGAAACAATGGAAGAGTCTGTCGTTGGATTTGACAAGGCATTGAAAACCAAGAATGTGGACGACCTGGCGATGCTGTCTCACAAGGTAAAATCTGGTTTAAGGTCCGTTGGAATGATGGAATTAGGAAATAGAGCAGAATTTTTTGAGGAAACAATAGACCAGGGAGCAGATATTGATGAACTACTTCCAGAAGTGGAAAATTATTTGGTAGATTTGGTGAAAGCAATTGATTCTATAAGGGAAATGCGTCAGCAGGCTGAGGCAAACTCCTAATCTAATCAGATAATTATGTCAAAAATCCGATGTGTCTCTGTAGACGATGACCGCCTGATTCTATCGATTATTGAAGGAATGGTGAGTGAATTTCCTGAACTTGATCTTGTAGGGGAGTTCTATAATTCAGTGGATGCTACTACTGGAATCACAAAGCACAAACCTGACCTGGTGTTTTTGGATATCATGATGCCTGGCCTAAATGGTTTAGAAGTTCTTGATGTATTGGATTTAGCGCCTTATGTCATAGTTATTTCGGGGAAAAGCGAAATCAGAGATGAAGTACTTACACACCCTATGGTAATTGATTTTCTTGATAAACCTATACAGGTGGATGATTTCGCAGCAGCAATCAAAAAAGCTGAAAATATAATCCTGCACAATTAGTGAGTAATTCCAGGGAGAAGGTTCTACATTCTTTGGAATCTATTGGTATAGCATATGAGTTACATGAGCATCATCCAGTATTTTCAGGAGAGGAAGCTGGTGAGATTTGGGAAAATCTTGACGCTTCAATTTGCAAAAACCTATTTTTACGAGATTATAAAGGAAGAAATCATTACTTAATTGTCCTTCCAGTGAATGAAGTTTTTGAGCTCAAAGAATTTGCCAGCCATTATCAAATCCAGAGACCTGGGTTCTCTTCAGAGCAACGATTGTTGAAATACCTTGGCGTCAAACCAGGTGCTGTTTCTCCTTTTGGGCTGATTAATGATGAGGCAAATCACGTCCTTGTGTTTTTAAGCAAACAAGTATTGGACAAAGATAGAATAGCCTTTCACCCTAATGACAATACAGCAACGGTAGTTATCCTAAAGGATGACCTGGTAAAGTATCTCAATTGGGTAGGTAATAAATATGAATTTTTACCGATATTTAGATAACAAGAATTGGCTAGTTACGTACATACAGTTTTTGAATTGAAGAAGTTAAATCAAATAGTGCTGGTAGACGATGAAGAGTCGTCTAACTTTTTGAATCAGGTAATTATCAGACAATCCAAGCTGGTAGAATCTGTGGTGGCCTTCGAGGAATCGAGAGCCGCGCTCGATAAATTGAAAGAGAGTATCCTGGAAGGCACAGCTCCAGAGCTTGTTTTACTTGATATTAACATGCCACAAATGAATGGATGGGAGTTCGTGGATGAGTTTAGCAAATTAGTCAACGGAAATAGCCCAACCAAGATTGTAATGCTTACTTCCTCAATTAACCCAAAAGACCAGGAAAGAGCTGAATCACTATCTTATGTATCAGAATTCAGGTCTAAACCACTGACAACTGAAATGCTGAGTGAGATTATTAAGAATCACTTTGATCGATAAGTTCGGCGCTCAGTAATGTTTCTCCGTACTGAGGAAGAGTAATTATTGCTGTAGTTCCCTGATCGACTTCACTTCTTATGTCAATTTTACCACCGAGTAGCTCGACCTGGTTTTTGACCATAAACAACCCAATTCCTTTTCCTCCTCTTCCAGTATGAAACCTCTGGTACATCTTAAACAACCTCTCTCTATTAGATTCTAGGTCCATCCCGATACCATTATCGATAATGCTAATTTTAACCTCATCTGTATTTTGCTCAACCGCGATTTCAACTATGGTAAGCATTTTGTCCTTACTGAACTGTATCGCATTGGAGACCAAACCCTCAAATATGTTGAACAAAAAATCTGCAATTGATCGAATCTCTAATTCTTCATCAAACATTTGATTGATTTTGAACTCACTATCTGGGTAGGTAGCATGCATTTTTTCTTCAATACCTCTTAAAAGTTCAGTTATTTTAACCACATCGTAATCGTGATACTCCATTTCTTCGTGGTTCAGTACATTGTTTAGGTCAGCTATAACCAGGTCCAACTTTTGGGAAGCAGATTCAATGCGACTTATAATTTCAGGCCTGATTTGTTCGTTATCCTCATCCTTGTAAATGCGAGTGAGTCCCATTATTTGGGTAACAGGTTCACGCAGGTTGTGAGATATGACATACGCAAACTCTCTTAAACTTTGATTTTTACGTGTTAGGCGTTCTATCAGGTCTGACTTTTCCTTTTCAAGTTTTTTATTCAATGATCTCGAATATGCAGTATTGAGTATATCTGATAAAGATCCTGCATAGCGTTGATCAGAATATGACCAGGATCGTTGCTCCGAGGTGGTTGCAAAACTTAGGATACCCATTGGAGCCCCTTCCAGTTTCACCTGAATGTCTAACTTTGATTTGATTCCGAATTGATCAAAATATCCATGAAATGCATTCAATGATTTTTCTGCGAAAACATCCTGAATGTTTAATGTTCTGTTACTATCAAAATTATCGAAATAGTCCTTAAACTCTTTAACCGCAAATACTTGTCCGCTACTATAGCTATCCGATGGTGCATCATAAAGTTTCTGACAAATGAGAAGATCGTTGCTATTCTGAAACCTCCAGAAACTTGCTCTCTCCATTCCCAGGGTTAAACAAGCAATTTTCAAAAGGTGATTAAGAAAGGTTTCATAATCCATACTTTTCAGGTTTGAAAGGTATGATAGCTGCAATAAACTCTCAATGATCCTTTGTTCTAATCTTTCCAAAGCCACTTGTTTAGTGATATCCAGATTCGTACCGTACAGCCTGGTCAATTCTCCATTAGTAAACTCAGGGACAAATTTGAAACTGAGAATTCTCTCTTCATTTTTTTCAGTTTTGATAGTCACATTCAGCTCCTGACTTTCTCCTTTTTGAATGACAGTACGGAGCATATTGAAGGTTCTCTTAAAATCTTCTTTTGAGCAATATTTCTTGAACAGTTTGAGTGATGCTTGTTGCGAACCTGGTGTCAGCCCCAATTGCCTGTAAGACTCATCAGTCCAATGCATTTCGCTTGTTTTTGTATCAAACTCCCAACTTCCTAATTTTGTAAGTTGCTGACTTTCTGAGAGCAGCTTATTCATACTCACGAGACGTGAATCCAATTGCTTGTTAATAGCTTCAATTTGATTGTTCTTTTGAAGAATCGTGTCATTAAGGTCCTGGAGTTTTTGTCCGTGTCTTTTGGACTGTTTAAATCTCTTGTAATATTGATATAAGAACGCAATTAATATTAGTATCCCAACTGCAATGGAGATAATTATAGCAGTTTGATTTCTTACAATAATTTGCTGTTGCTCCTGTTGCTTTCTCAGCATTGTGTTTTCAGCACTTTTGGCTTCTGCATTCAGGGCACTTTGTATTGTGCCAATTCTATTTACAAATTCAACAGATTCTAAGCTATCTTTCAGTTGATGATACTCAACCAGGAATGAATTGGCTGTTTCAAAATCTTCCTGTTTGTGGTAAAATTCATAGAGTTTGAAATAAATACCGTAAAGGAGGTCAACAGAATTCGTTTCAATCCCAATTTGTTCCGCACTGATTAAGAACGATATACTTTCATCGATAGCACCCTGATCGCTAGTAAGATCAGATAGCCTCATGAGTGATTGAATGATGCCTCTTTTATCCTGGATTTCTTCCCTGATATCGAGTGCCTGATGATGCAGAACGAGAGCTTCTTCACTATTTCCTTTTAGTTGTGCTATATCGGCCAGGCCGAAGAGTGAATAGGCTACACCTCTTTTCAGGCCTGCCTCAACACTTAGGTCAAGGCTTAAATTGTAGTACCCGGCGGCCGAATCATACTGTTTCTTTTGAAAAAATGCCTCTGCCATGTTTGATGCTAACATCGGTGGCATTTGATCCTCCATACCTTTAGAGAAGTTGATGGATTTTCTTAACCAACTGATTGCTGAGTCTAGTTGGTTCTTTTTCTTATAAGTTTCACCAATGTTATTATACAGAAATTGATAACCTGCAGGATCATCCACTTGCATGGAGGCAGCTTTTAAGTAATGTTTCAAAGCCTCATCATATAGACCGTTAATCCAAAAACTACTACCATGATGGATGGTTGCTCTAAACACACCCAGGTCATATTTAATGCTATCAGAAAGCCTAAGGGATCGATTGATCAAAAGAATCCCTTTAGAAGGGTCGGCCTTTATGTATTCAAATGCCAGCTCATTCAGAACATCAATGTATGGCCCATCAATTGCTTTTCTGTTTTTTAATATATTTTCCAGGCTGTCAATTGCAGCATTCTGAGCTTTGCCAAAATATGTAAAGGTCAAGCAAAGCAATAATACAATGAAACGAGAGGCTCCTGACAAAATCTAAAGTTACATGTTGTTACGATTAGATAATTTAGGACATATCGTATAAATAAAAAAGGAATTGATTGCAATCTAAGTAGTAGGCAAGGTAATAAGATTGGGGCCATGATAGGCCCCAACATTCTATTCGTAATTCAGGTTTTCAACAGGGTTCTTTTTTGACGCCACATATGAAATACTACTAACAGTTACCCAGGCCAAAATGAATACCATGAGAACCGGAATAATAAACATCAGTATGTTGTATTCTGTCCGGTAAGCAAATGAATCAAGCCAGAGTCTTGTGATATAGAAGGCACAAGGTAAGGATATGAATACTGCAATAATTAAAAGTTTGGTGTATCCAACTATCTGTAACTTCATCAAAGTGACGGTGCTTGCACCCAATACTTTTCTGATTCCCAATTCTTTCTTTCTTTGATCTGCGGTGAATGACGCTAGACCATATAGCCCGAGACATGCTATGATGATTGCGAGTGAGGCAAAAAAATTGAAAAGTGTACCTAATCTGCGATCTGCATCATATAGACTTTCAAATTGGTGATCCATGAATGCATAATTGAATGGTAGGGTAGGGTTAAACTCCTTCCATTTATCCTCAATAGTGCTAATTACGCCTCTCACATCATTTGTCCCAAATCTAACAGCCATTGCACCATTTGATGAACCACGGATAAGGGAAAGTGGTGTTATCTTATTTTTGATGTTATCGAAATGGAAATTTTCAATTACACCAATTATTTTAAACTCAGTCCTTCCGTATACAGTAAATGGAGATATTGTCCTTATTTTTTTGCCCACAGGATCTTCCAGTCCAAGTTGTTTTGCGGCTTCCTGGTTGATGATAATAGCTGCACTATCTGATGCCAGATCAGGGTTGAAATCCCGTCCTTCAAGAATGTTCAATTTGAGTGTTTCTATATAATATTCATCTACAAGCCAGTTTTGAAAGCTGACAGCATCTTCTGTGGTATTATTTTCCCGAGGTGTTAGTGGGGAATCAGAGCGGTTACCTGTGACTGGTAAAAAGCCTGATATACTCACGTTTTCCACTGACGGAATTTTCAGCAGTTCCTCTCTGAAAGCCTCAATACTTTGTCCCATCAGAAAAGTATCATTGATCACCAGCACTTGTTCTTTATCAAAACCTAAAGACTTCTTCATGGTATAGCGCAGCTGAGAATAGATTACAACGGATCCAAATATGAGGATTACTGAAGCTGTAAATTGAGTAACAACCAAAATGTTACGTAGGGCAGCACCCCTCATTCCTAAACTTAAGTGACCTTTTAAAACCTTTACCGGCTGGAATGCAGATAGGTAAAACGCTGGATAAACACCTGCCAGGAATCCTATAACAAAAACACTGATGACTACCTCATCCCAAAGTTGCATGTACCCAAAAAGTGGATTCTCTATAGCTTTTAATGTAAAATTATTGAATGCTGGAAGCGCGAGGTACAAAATGGCAATTGCCAAAATCATTGCCAGAAACGTATTGAGAGTTGATTCAATTAAAAATTGCCAAACCAAACCATTACGTTGACTACCAATCACTTTTCTAAGGCCCACCTCTTTAGCCCTGTTGGAGGCTCTGGCTGTGGAAATATTCATGAAATTTACTACAGCAATGACCAGAATAAATAATCCGGCGGTCATGAATATGTATATGAATTGTTTGTTACCATTGGCTTCAATCTCGTATTGCAAATCAGATTCCAAATGAATCGACTCCACTGGTTGTAGATAATACCTTAATCTTCCTCCTCCATTAAGAAAATCATCTACCGATACCCCGGCAACTTGCTGGATCTGAGGGCCGAAGTATTTTTTTAACGCTGAAGGCAATTTACTCTCAAATGCAGCCTGGTTATTGGTTTCATTCAATTTCAGATAGGTTCGGAAGTTATTGCTCAACCACATGGTACTTTTAGCATCATCGAGATTCTCCATTGATAGCAACATCGTATAGTGGAAATGTGTATTTTTTGGAAAATCTTTGTAAACAGCCTTTACTTCATAATCATCGTCACCAATAGAAAATGTCTTGCCGATAGATTCCACAGTACCAAACAGTGTTTTACTACCTTCTTCAGATAGCATCGCCTGATTAGGTGCTTCGAATACTCTATCTAGTTTTCCTGAAATTACTTGAAAATTGAAGATTTCCAGCATTTCTGGGTCCGTGAAGGCCAGTTGAGATTGCGTGAAGTGATTATCACCAATGCGGATTATCCAATCTTCTACATTGCGCATTCTAGCGATCTGGGTAAGTTCAGGGAATTCTTCTCTAAATGCATCAGCCATAGGAGCTGGGGTAACTGGGAAATTGAATTCCGTATCATTGAATTTCAAGTCCGCCGCAATTCGGTAGATTCGCTCAGAGTCTTCCCAGTGTTTATCAAAGCTTTGTTCATCAATGATGTAGACTAGAATAAGTAAACAGGTGGCCAGGCTTAGGCCGAGCCCAAAAATGTTTATGAATGCATAAAACTTGTTCCGCACAAGATTTCTGTATGCAACGATTAGATTTAATTTGAACATTGTCATTATTGTTGAGTTTTTGAATGGCGTTTTAAGTGCGTAGATTCTTAGAAAAGTAATGGTGTGATACCAGTACTTTAGCTTTTTGAACTTACCTTTTTTCTGTTGTTGTTTGAGATAGAATTCCTCCAGGTCTCCAAGAATTTCTTCCTGAAAACTACTTTTGCACAGTAGCTGGATCAATAGTATTGATATCCTGGGAGGTTGATTGCTTTTCATGACCAGTGAAAAACAGCATTTAATCCTTTCCAGCTAAGGTCAGGAATTTTTTCCCATAATTGATTTCTCAATTCACGGCTGGTTTCCAGCGCTTGCTTACCTGCCGATGTAACTGAGAATATTCTTTTTCTTCGTCCTCCTCTCTCACTGGTTGCCTCACCGAGTGTTGACGTGACAAAGCCTTTCTTTTCCAACCTGTTAAGGGCAGCATGTACAGCTCCCATTGCTGCAGATCTTCCGGTTTGTTCTTCAAATTGTTCCTGTATAGCAAGACCATAGGCATCTTCATGCATGACTGCAACCAATAACAGGACTATTTCCTCAAATTCTCCCAGGTATGATCCCTTCATTTTTTCAATTTTCGTTTATGTAGAACAAATATACGGAAGAAGTATATAATTTGTTCTGCAAATATGAAATAACCTATGAACCCTGGGATTAAGAACAATTGATGGGTTTTGTGCTAGATAACGGAATATGTCTCTTCAACAGAAGAATTTCCCCTTGATCCGTAATCATTAGGTGGTTTGATATGCTTAAATAACCTTTGTAATGTGAAGAATATTAGGGACAATAGGGAAAATTATTATTATTGGTTGTTTTTTATAACCACACTTCTGCCTATTGCTGGGTTTTCAATGGTTTATTTTCTCATTGATGTGCCCTTTTTTGCCTTTACAACGTTTGGAGCATTTCTTTTCTTACTCGGTTTGGGTATTCTCAGTTACAAATTACGGCAATTTACCGCATTTTATAGATTTAGTTTATCAGTGATTTTTGTGCTGTTTTTTTTGCAGACATTAAAAACAGGAGGGATGTTTTCTCCTGCAATACCTCATTTTATCATCACTATTTTGATCACGTTTTTCTATAAATCTAAATACGATCGGAAAATAGCTGTAGCAATAGCCTTCTTAAGCTTAATTGGCATTTTGGCACTCACGAGTATGGGTAAGTCAGTGGATTTAGTTCCTGAAGCTTATAAAATGGTGCATGGATTCATTTGTAACATTTTCGTTTTTTCATACCTATTGTTATTTGTATATCTTTTTAGGGAGTCCAACAAAAGAAAAAACAGAATGCTTAGAAACTCTCTTTCCAATTTGGAGAAAACCACTATGGCTATGATGGAAATTGAGAAACTTGAGTCACAATCAATGTTGTCCAGTGGATTAATCTATGAATTGAACAATCCTTTGAATTACATTTCAGGACTAATTGAGCCCATTAAGACTAACCTCAACGATATTAAACCTAACATCACAGCTACAAAGAAGAAAGAAGTAGAGCCAATTTTTGAAGAGATTGAGAACTTTCTGGATTTGATTCGATCAGGTTCGAAAAAGGCCTCAAAGGTAATTCAGCAGTTGATAGATATAGTTCCACATTCGGGGCAACAAGAAAGTAAGGCTTTTGACCTAAATGAGACTTTACAGCGAACTGGTCAAATTATCCGAGAGTCAAACCCGTTCATTGAATTCAAATTTGACTTAGGAGAGGATTTGATGATTGAAGGAAATCAGGTAGAGATCAATCAGGTTTTTATCAATATAATAGAGAATTCTATTGAAGCATTGAAGTTTACCGCTAATCCTGAGATTCAGATTTATGGATACAATGTGAATGGTGAAGCCGTGGTAGAAATAACTGACAATGGATCTGGGATTCCTGATTTCAAACATGAAACTTTGTTTGCACCCCACTCAACATCTATGTCTACAGGAAAGGGGGCAGGTTTGGGGCTTTACATAGCCAAAGAAATCACAAAACAATATGACGGCAGGATAGAAGTGTATAGTAAAATGGGGGAGGGAACTACCTTTATGATATTCTTCCCAACTGTTTCAAAACTTATTCTTCAGGTTTAATTCTTCCGTTTTTGATGAGCACTTTCTCAATTGTGTTCTGTAAGTCTTCTTTTTTCCATGGTTTCGTAATGTAAGAATGGATCTTACCGGTGTTAATCGCCATAATCACATCATTTACATCACTGAAACCAGTAAGGATTATCCTGGAAAGATCAGGGTGTCTTTCGACTACCTCCACCAGAAATTCATTTCCAGACATTTCAGGCATTCTTTGGTCAGTAATCACAAGGTCGATAGGGGTTTCTGCCAGGATTTCCAATCCTTTTTCTCCCGAATTGGCCAGGTAGATGTCGTATTCTCTCCTAAAGACTGATTTGAATGTGGATAGATTATCCTCTTCATCATCTACATAAAGTATTTTAATCTTTTCTTCCATGGGTTGGTGCTTGGGTAAGTATCGTTAGTGAATTTTTAATTTACTTATTTCTTCTTCTAATGCTTTAATTCTTTCGTTGGCTGCTTTTAACTCATCATTAGTCATAAGTAAATCATTTATCGTACTTTTTAGTGCTTCTTTATTCCAGGGTTTGGTTAAATATGCATGTACTTTCCCCAGGTTTATGGCATCCGTGATGTCATCTAAATCACTAAAGCCCGTCAATATCATTCTTTTGACCCCAGGGAATTTCTGAGAACATTCCTGCAACAATTGGACTCCTGTCATTTTAGGCATTCGCTGATCTGAGATCAAGAGATCAATGTTTTCTGAATTCAGAATTTCAATGGCCTCACCACCTGACAAGACAGTCTTTACATCGAAATCTCTTCTGAAAACAGATCTAAATGTTATCAAATTGTCTTCCTCGTCATCTACATATAATATCCTAGCTTTCTCCATCGTCCCTCTTTTTAACTGGTAGGATTATATGAAATATAGTGCCTTCGGCATCACTTTCAAAGTAAATTTTGCCTTTATGGTCATCAATTATACCTTTTGAGATGGCTAAGCCTAACCCAGTACCTTCACCGACTTCCTTTGTGGTGTAAAATGGGTCAAATATTTTATGCTTATCTGGTTCGGTAATTCCTTTTCCAGAATCTTTGATCTTAACCTCTATTTCATCATTTTTTTCATGATAAGATGTACTAATCCAAATATCTCCTCTATCATCAATTGCCTGGATGGCATTATCGATTAAATTCATAAATACCTGACTGATCTTTCCAGCAATGCATTCTACCTGTGGTAAGTCCCCATAATTCTTATGGACTTCAATCTCATTTTTATACTTGTTATAAAGAAGGACAAGTGTTGCATCAATATTTTCATTGATATCGGTTTCTTTGAATTCACCTCTGTCAAGTCGGGAATAGATCCTTAGTCCATTTACGATTTCAGCGGTTCGTTCTACCCCATTTTGAATGGAATCAGTTAGGTTGTCAACTTCTTCCATCAAGTAAGTGAAGTCAATTTCTTTTTTACGTTTCTGAATAAGTTCCAGGGATGCATCAATTATCGCATTAGTGTCCTGGATAAGCCCAGATTTTTTGGCAGCATCTATCTTATCAAACACTTCTTTTTCTAATGCTCTTAGGTCCTTGATATCCTGAATATCTTGAATTAATGCTTCAATACCGGATTTAATGAAATTCACCGGATTGTTGATCTCATGGGCAATGCCGGCAGTCAATTGGCCTATAAATGCCATTTTTTCATTGTGAACTAATTGGGCCTGGGCACTTTCTAACTGTTTCTTTGATCGTTTTTCTTTTTCTAATGCTTTCTCCAGAATTGCCTGGGCACGCATGGAGTAATCTGCCTTTTCACGCAATTCGCGTTGCGTAACAAGAAGTTCTTTGTTGGCTTGATTGAGTTTTACATGAGTGAATTTCACCTGATACTGTGTAGCAAAAGAAATAGCGAGTACAAAAGCAATCAGGAGCAAATGATTGATATAGGCGAATAATGTTTCATATGCATCGTCAACTTTATTTTCTAGTTCAATTCCTATTTCAGGCAAAATAAGAAACGTAAGAAATACTGCAACCACCAGAGATATATAAATGATTCCAATTTTCCTGGATCCATACAAAAATGATAGCATCGGGACCACAACTAGCTGAGGCAGGATCGGAGATTTCATGCCCCCGGTTTCGATAATTGGAAACATGTATACCAGTAACAGGGATAAATTGTAGAGGTTGAAAACCAGGTGAGTGTTGGCTGTTTTTTTTCCAAGAATCAATAACCCAATAAAAACAGCCATAGTGATGACCAGCATCCATGATAAATAGAATAACGAAAACCACCAGGTTACCCCAAGAAAAATGGCAACTGAAAAAACACTGATGATAATGAATTGGTAGAGGATGCTGGCTTTCACATATGATTCAATTTCCTCTTTCAAGGAATTGGCAATAAATATGTCTGAGAGTTTCTGTAGCACCTTCTGACGTCTTGTTGAAGCCTTAATATACACAATCTGATTACAGATTGAATATTTGACATTTTACATTTCGTTAAACGGCATTAATGAATAGATAAATTATAGCTCTTTTATACTGACCTTTGTCTTGAGATTTGATTGTGCGTGCCCTCTGTAGGTTCCATTTACCGGAAGTGTAAGTCTTGGGTTAGGGCTGGTTGCCACCGGAATATACTTATCAGTAATGAACACTCCTGCACTTGGGTCAATTCCTACCCAACCTGCCCCTTGTACATAACAATCAACCCAGGCATGAAGCTCATGACCTTCACCCAGTTCTTCATTGTAGGCGTAACCACTTACAAACCTGGCAGGAATGTTCAAATATCGAAGCATTAGCATCAGCATCCAGCTAAGATCACGGCATGAGCCTTTTTTATTTGAGAAACACTCGTTGGCTTCATGAATATTAGCTTCATATCGTTTATGGTGACCCCAGTTTGAGTGGATCTCAGTAAGGATTTTTGTGATCAGATCAATTTGATTTTGCATGTTTTGGAACTGACCGATCCATTGTATCAATTCATCTGATAGTTGTTCTGGTTGATTGATGAAATGCTTGTGGTTTTGAATTGCGATATCCTGGTCGTCAATGAAAAAACCAAAAGGGTTGAATTCATGTGCTTTCACTTTAATTTTAACATTGATCTGCAACTCGCACAATACCTCATTGAACCAACACTGGTGCTGTATGTTATTGTCACTGTTGAGAGAGACATACAATCCACTTGGTTCCGGTGTTATATCTATATCGAAAGAGATCAGTTCAATATTGGGTCTTTGCTGTGGATGAAAATGCAGGTAATGGGGCTCTAAAAAGACAGATTCAGAGTATTGGTAAAGGGTTTCATGTGTTATCTCAAGAAACATAAACTGTTCTGGTGCATCCGAAGTTATTGATTCTGCATCTGAGAATCGAAATTGTCCTGAATTTTGAAATACTGCTCATGTATGCAATCTGAAATCTTATTTATTTTCTTCTGGAGGTTATCCAGGTACTCATGTAATCCAAAAGAAATGATCTCACTTACATCAGAGAACTCAAGATCGGAGCGGAGATTCCCAAGTTTCTTTTCTGCACTGTTTAGTTGACCCCCATTCAAATGGCCACTGATGTTTCTTAACCCTTTTTCAGCCTGATTGAGACAGAAGTAGATTGACCTTGGGAATTGTTGATTGAGGAGCAGGTATTCTACAACGGATGTGGGTTCTGTCTTACCATAGTATCTACGGTATGAATTGAAACCACTTACGGAATTTAGTAATGCTGCCCAATGCAAGAAATCCAATGGCGTTCCCACGTCAGCGATAGAGGGTAAGAGCATGTGATATTTCACATCCAGAATCCGAGAGGTTTTATCTGCTCTTTCCAGTTGTTTTCCAATTTGAGAAAAGTACCAACCTTCAGTTCGAATGGCGGTGCTGTCTACGATACCGTAAATTAGCTGTACCTTTTGTTTTACGTGTACAAAAAAGTCCTGCGGATTGTCTTTTTTCCAGATTTTCCTTTTTTGTGCATTATTCACATAATGGTATAGGTCATTAAAAGCTTCCCAGGTTTCCTTAGGAATATTTTCCCGTACAATCCGTGCATTTTCACGTCCATACTTGACACTGGAAATGATGGAATTATGATTTTCTTTATCGAATGCAAGGAAGTAAATCGCGTTTTCTCTATTATAGGATTTATATCGTTTGTTAAATTCCTCTACGTCTCCGGTTGCCATAAGCAGGGGCTCCCATTGCTCAGAAACTCCAGGTGGAAGGTCCAGTGATAGATTGAAGTTTACATCCAGGAAACGTGCATAATTTTCTGTTCTTTCCAGATACCTGCTTGACCAGTATAATGAATCCGCTACTCTACTTAACATGTTTTCTTTTGTCAATTCTATATCAATACAATACCCAAGTGTCTTTACTTCCACCTCCCTGTGAAGAGTTGACTACCAGACTTCCTTCCACCAGTGCGACTCTTGTAAGTGCTCCAGGAATGACCTTGATCCCATTTCCATATAATATGTAAGGCCTTAGGTCTACATGTCTGGGTGCAATCTTGTTTTTATCCAAAGTAGGTACTGTGGAAAGGCTAAGAGTGGGCTGAGCTATATAATTTCTTGGGTTTTCTTTTACTTTATTATAAAACTCCTTGTGCTGCTTTTTGGTAGACTTTGGCCCGATGAGCATTCCATAACCTCCCGCAGCGTTTGTTTCTTTTATTACCAGCTCCGGGATATGCTCTAACACATATTTTAGTGAATCTTCCTCTGAACACAAATAAGTAGGCACATTTTGCAGGATTGGCTCTTGATCAAGGTAGTATTTAATGATCCGAGGGACGTAAGCATAGACAGCTTTGTCATCTGCAATTCCAGTTCCTGGCGCATTGGCGAATGCCACATTTCCAGCAGAATAGGCTTCAAAAATTCCTGGAATTCCCAACATACTTTGAGGGTTAAAAACTTTTGGATCAAGGAAGGTGTCATCGATCCTTCGGTAGATCACATCTACTTGCTGCAATCCTCTGGTGGTTTGCATGTAGACCTTCTTATCTTTTACGATCAGGTCTTGTCCACTGACCAGCTCAGTTCCCATTTCCAATGCCAGATAGGAGTGTTCAAAATAAGCTGAATTAAAGATTCCTGGAGTTAACACCGCTACAGCTGGGTTCTCTTTATCACTCAAATACTGAAGCATTGACAATAAACTGGCTGGATAATCAGAAATAGGACGAACACCCAGGTTTTCAAACAAATCAGGGAACACCCGTTTGATGATTTCCCTGTTTTCGAGCATGTATGAAACTCCTGAAGGACACCTCAAATTATCCTCCAGAACCATGTAGGTGCCATTGCGATCCCTCACAATGTCGGACCCTGTGATATGACACCATATTCCCTTTGGTGGCTTCAGGCCAATGCATGCTTTCAGATAATCCTTGCTGGTAAGTATCAGGTCTTCTGGTACTACTTTGTCTTTTAAAATCTTTCTGTCATTATAGATATCATCAATGAACAGGTTTAGTGCTTCAATGCGCTGCTGCAGCCCTTTCTCTATGTGGTCCCATTCAGCTCCATTGATAATTCGAGGAATGATGTCCAGGTGAAGGATCTTTTCCATTCCCTTGCTGTCATGATAAACGTTGAAAGTCATTCCCATTGACATCTGGGCCTTATCTGTACTATGTTGGAGTCGCTGAAGCTTTTTCTTTCCGTATGATTCGATGGCATTCTTTACAGGTTCATAGTGATCTCTGCATAAACCTTGTGCGTTGATCATCTCGTCGAAGAAATTTTCTGCTTTATACCCTTCAATCATAATTTTTACGTTATTATCAATATTTCGCCTCTTAATTTAATCAGTATTTGATCTTTTTTGGTTATTTGTGTGAATTTTATATAAAAAACGAGCCATTTTTATGATATATGCAATTTCATAAAATGAAATAGGTCAATTTCCTGTCAATGTTTTTCACTCCATTCACTTTCAAATTACTCCTGTATCTATTAGTTTAAACATTTCATTGACTGGTGCTTTCATACTATCTCACATTTGTTTGATAAACCAAGAAGAGGCAGCCGTTTTGGCATGCTATTAAATTTAAGAAATTATGTCCGGAAAGTATTTATGGTTATTGGATAATGGTCATGGAGGAATTATTAATGGTGAGTATCAAACTGCAGGGAAACGCTCTCCAGTTTTAGAAGATGGTCGCCAATTATTTGAGGGTGTTTTCAACAGAGCCGTAGTAGATCGAATTGTGGCACATTGCTCAGCTGCAGGTATAGAAACTCACAAACTTGTCGATACAGAAATTGATGTTTCTTTAAGAACCAGAACAGATTTGGCCAATGACATTTATCGGAAAAATCTACAAACTGGTGGAAAACCCTGCATTTTTGTTTCTGTTCATGCGGATGCTTTTACACCCACAGGAAAGCTGGAATTCAATACGGCTCATGGATGGACGGTCTATACTTCCAAAGGGGAAACACTGTCTGATCAGATAGCCAAAGTCTTTTTTGATGAAATGAAACTGGTTTACCCTAACCAACGATTTAGAACCGACTTCACTGATGGTGATCCCGACAAGGAAGAAAACTTCTGGGTATTACGTAAAACAGTTATGCCTGCGATTCTCACTGAAAACTTCTTCATGACCAACAAGGATGACGTAGAAATCTTATTATCAGAGGAAGGAAGGGATAAAATTGCATTGGCACACTTTAATGCCATCAAAAAGATTGAGGAGACTACTTAAATCCCTATCTCTTTTACCAGGGTTTGAAATTCAGGCGCATCCTTTACAGGGTTCCAAATTGGTGATACCTTGAGGAAGAGCATAGCGCCTATTTTTTTGTCCATGGCCGATTTTAAATATTGGAGTGTTTTCTCTTTGTCACCAAGGCCAGCAAAAAGAATAGCGAAGTTCAGGTCAAAAACGCTTTCCGGGTGGTCTTCTGCTTGTTTTTTCAATATGTGAAGGTACTTGTTGGCTTCCTCAATATTATTCATCAATGCATACGTGTATCCCAGTTGGACATAGGGTTGGATGGCATGAGCAGCATTCGCCAATCCATTAAAAATTTCTAGTGCTTTGTCATATTCTCTCATCATCAGGTAGCACCAGGCTTTAAATTCTTTTGCTGCAAGAAAATCAGGATCCTGTTGTAATAGCCAATCATACATTTCAATTGAGGTCTCATAATCACCCTTGAAGTAGTAGGCATCTGCCAATGTTCTATTCACTAAAATAGATAGTGGGTCAACTTCTCTAGCCCTTTGAATGTATTTAATTGACTCTTCCACCTGACCCGTGGCGGTGTAATAGAGTGCAAGCCCAAGGTTAGCATCTGATGACTTTGGATTAATTTCAAGTGCTTTTTTGGTAATGGCATGCGCTTCTTCAAATTGCCAGGTGTGAAAATAGTGCCTGAATGCCAATGCCATATGAGCCTGCTCACTATTTGCGTTGATCTCCAGAGCCTTTTCTGCGTAGTTTTGAAGTTTTTGATACCCAACTTCAGGGTCAATGGCTCCAGTTGTAGAAATAAGCGAATAAGCAATGGCTACTCCGGCATAAGCCTGGTCATATTCCGGATCGATTTCAATCGCTTTCTCAAAACTTTCTATCGCTTTAAATGCGTAATCAGGTGTCCATTTGTTGTAGTAAAACTGCCCTTTCAATAAATAGTCATATGCTTTACCAGGGGTAGAATCATCAATTACATTAGTGCTGTCATTGAGAAACACTGATATGCTATTGGTAAAGTAAGCTGTCAGTTCATCCTGGAGCTCAAATTCGTCCTCCAGTATGCGGTCTACCTTACCAGACCAAATCTGAAAATCGTCCAGTGTACTGCTCAACTGGGCATTGATTCTTATTTTATTGCCTGAACTGCGAACACTTCCATCAAATACCGCATTCACATCAAGTTTTTCTCCCAATTGTCTTGGTGAAAGCTGAACATCTTTTAACGAGAAGGCGGAGGTTTTTGAAATTACCTGGATGGCTCTATTCTCTGATAGGTGCGAGATAAAATCCTCTGTCAACCCATCACAAAAATGACTAATGCTGGATTCACTACTTCGATTTGTGAAGGGTAATACCAAAAGCTTTTTGATCTTTTCCTTCACCTTACCTGACAGGTGCTTTCGTTTTGGGATAATCAGGTCTTTGTTGGAAAGTGCATATACCTCTACCGGTTTTTTAACATTTTTCAGTTCAAACTCACCCATAAGCAAAGGCTTGAAGTCTAGGTGGTTTTTGATGTCATCATAGACCTTGTCTGAGATCATTACAGAGCCCGGAACTGAAAAAGACTCGATCCTGGAAGCAATGTTCACACCATCTCCATAAACCCCATCTTCGTCAATTACAATATCTCCCGTGTGAATCCCGATGCGAAGCGGAATGTTACTTTTTATGGATTGTTGTTGAATGCTGACAGCTGTATGAGAGGCAGAGATTGTGCTACTGAAAATGGACAATGCACCATCACCATAATATTGTAATACTTTACCTCCGTTTTCAGTGAGGCTCTTTTCAAGAATTTGGCGATGTGTGTCACGGACCTGTTTGGCATGGGCCTCATTTTCCTGCATCATGGCAGTATAACCTACCAAATCAGTAAACATAATCGCACTTAGCTGTCTTGTTGCCATTATTTTTTATTCTTGACCATGAAAAAAGCAATTACTGCCGACAATAAAGCCAGAATTGCACTAATAACCCCTACTTTTTGATATGTTGCAATGAAACTATTTTTGTAAAGTAAATTAACCTGTTCCTGAAGTTTCAGGTCAAAGGTTGGGGATGCTGTAGATTCCCCAAGGTTTTCGGCTTCAATTAAAACGATTTCCTGATGCTCAGCAGGTACATCCAAATCACCTAATCCTGCCATCACATGAGAAGTAAATAAGAATATGGCCACCGCTCCTAATATCGCATTAATAAAGGTGCCTGATATTCTGGTAACGCTATTGTTGATACCGGAAGCTATCCCTGATTTCCCTTCTGCAACACTTGACATAACCGCTGTAGTAAGTGGAACTACCGTGATAGACATCCCAATAGCAAATACCATGAAACCAGGAAAGTAAGTTGACCAATAGGCAGAAGGGCCTTCAGTAATTCCAATTGTGGATAGCCATAACATGCCAATACCAGTTAAAACTGGGCCCAGAATCAAAAACAACCTATATCCAAACCGATCAGCGTATGCACCCATACGCCTGGCAAGAAGTATCATTGTTAAAGAAAAGGGGAGGAAAGTCATACCTGCCTGTAGTTGTGAATACCCCTGAATCTGAATCACATTTAACGACAGAAAGAGTATGATGGCACCCAGTGCAGCATAGAGAAAGAATGAAAGCAGATTTACACCAGAGAAAGTACTATTGTGAAATAAAGACAATGGAATCATTGGTTCTTCTATTCTTCCTTCAATGTATATGAACAAGACCAATAAAAACGTACCTGTTACAAGACTTAAGATCACCAACCAGTGTGCATATCCTAACTCCGGCATTTCCAGAAATCCAAATGTCATAAACCCAAGGCTCAGTACAAGGACTATTGCTCCAAACCAGTCTATTCTTGTGGCTCCAGGTTCATAACTTTCAGGTACTTTGAAGTGTAATGCAAATAATGAGAGTAGGCCCAACGGAACATTGATGAAAAATATCAAGCGCCACAGCCCAAGATCGGCGAGTGCTCCACCTAATACCGGTCCACAAACGGTCACCAACGTTGTGGACATTGACCAGGTGCCAATGGCTTTTCCTTTTTCTTCCTTATTGAAGATGGCAGAGATAATTGAAAGGCTGCCTGGGATCATCAATGCACCTCCAATACCCTGAACGGTCCTGAATGCGATCAGGTAATTAATTGATGGACTAAGGGCACAGGCAATTGATCCGATCATGAAAATGCCAATGCCAATTTTAAAAATTTTGACCCGTCCCCGTTTATCACCCAGGCTGCCACCCAGTATGATCAATGCGGCCAACATCAGTAAATAACTGTTTAATACCCAAAACAAATCACTTCCACTGGCTTCCAGGTCCTTTTGGAGGGACGGCAATATTACATTGAGTGCTGTACTATCAATAAACGCCATGCTTGATGCCAGAATGGTAGACAATAATGTCCATCTGGCAGTTGGGCAATTGAGAGGATAATGATGTTGTGAAGGGCTATCCATTTAGGAACTCTTTACTGCTGGGCTCTCCAGAACTGGTCATCAAACTTACGATCAAATGGAAGGCAAATATGCTTTTCACGAAATGGTGCTAATTGATACCAGGAGTTAAAACCCGCAGCTGTAAAAATTTTCTGCGCCATGTGAAACCAGTTAGCAGGATTTTCACCTTTTCTCCAATCTAAACGCTTATCCAATGGCTCCTGATCCGAAATAATGACAAAATTCGGTGAACACTTCTCGATCAATGAGATATCTCTGGCATGGTCAATCAGTAAGTGGAGTTCTCCCTGATCAGAGGAATGAACAATTAACCAGATTTCTTTGGTTTGATTCTCCAATTCAAATTGGGTGGATTCAGTAAAATCCAGTGGATCGAGGCGAATGATTTCTTCAGAATGGTTTTCCACATATCTCCAATGTTCAATCTCTAAATCCTCTAGTAAATAAGTTCTATAAAAGTTTTGACCAGAAAAATAGGGGAGGTACGCATTCCATTTGAGCCTTCTTGCAATGTAATTGACCGAAATACCCTCTGTTAGATCTGAAGTGATCTCACCGAGAATGCCATTTGGGAAAACATCCATATAGAGGGTATCAACAGCTTCTTCTTCCAGGAACTTTTCAATTGTAAGGGATAATTTTTCTTTTGAATCAGTGATGTTTGATGGAATGATGAATAATTGTTCCGGTTGAAATAGTTCTTTACTGTATTCACTATTAGTAATTACAATGAATATTTCGCCAATTTCTAACCTGTTGATGAAGTTCCTCACACGAGTCAGATGCCCAAAACCACCTCCGATTGCATAGAAAGCAATCATCTTTCCATGTTTAGTAATTCGGTGCAAATAAGAAACTTATGTTCATCGGGCATATCTTCAATCATTAGCACGCCAAGGGATAGGGAAGAACCAAAATTTCTAACGACATAGTTTCCTACTTCAAGAAAAGGATCTGAGGCCATCAACCTAACAGCGGCAAGTTCCTCATCATCTTTCTTCAATTTAATTTTATTCTCGTCGTATAATCTTACTGTGAGTGCATCATTCATTTCCTCATTGCTGGCAATTTTGATTTTATCGTCGTATAGCTTAACCTTCCAGAGTAATGATTCATTTTGATCTCTTAACTTAAATCCATCTTCCTTGAATTTAACCGCATATTTAAAGTCATTATTCTGAGAATAGTATTTCCTTTTATCATTTTTGAGCTCCCCAAAGAGATTACCCTGTTTGGTACTTAATACAATTTCACCTGCCTCAATGTTAATTTCGGCAAGGTTTACATTGGATTTGTCATTGATATAATAGAACCCACTTGATTCATTGGCTCTTGAAACACCATCTACTTTTGTTGGTTCGGTAGCGGTGGGTGTGGTGTCAGTTATTTTCTCTTCTGTAGATCCACCACCACAAGAAGACAACCCGATGATTATGATCAGGCTAAGTAAGGAGATTTTGATATTTAATGGTTTCATGCTTGGCTGTATAGTTCTTTTCAATTTTCTGCTTAAGGCTTTCCCCAAGCATTTTTCTATTATCTGTGGAATAAGATAAGAATTTATAGATTACTTTTCTACATTCATCGGTATTTCCCACCTGAAACAGTAATGAATCTTTTTCATGTTCCAGTAAATCGGCCATTCCATCTACATTGGAGGCAATGACTGGAATACCTAGTGAACCGGTTTCCAGCATAACATTGGGCATACCATCATAAAAAGAAGGTATACATATTGCATCACAACATAAATAGTATCTTATCAATTCAAAACGATCAAGGAAGTCAAAGTGCGTGTAGGAGAATTCACTCTCCTGCAACAATTCAATTGCATGTTCTTCCAATTCTCCAATGAGTAGGAGATGTATTTGATTGGTTTTATTAGTTTTTGTGATACAATCAATGAAGAATTCAATTCCTTTCTTTGCCTTCAATTGACCAATCATCCCTAAACAAACCTTTCCATTTAGATTAGTTTCTCGCCATTCTGCTGCAAATTCATTTTCGCTAACGGATGGTTGCCAATTAGAAATGTCAATTCCATTAGGGACATAATGCGTATTAGTGCCAGGAAGCCAATTAAGTACTTTATTTACTTTACCTGAACTCACACTGAAAACCATTTTGGAAGATTCTAATGCATCTTTCAGAATGTCACGTTTTTTGGGGCTGAAGACAGCTGAATCAAAGTCATTACCCCTAAGGAATGTCACCAGAGGTGTTTTTGACCATTTGGAGTAAATTGGAGCTCCAATCATGGCCAGGTATCCACCAAAAGAAATGATGTAATCGAACTGTTGCATTTGTTCGATGTAATTCCAACCAATATTCAATGTGTGAGGCTCGCTATCATCAAAGTTAATGGCTGTATAGCCTCCGTTTTGTTGTTTTTGATGTTTCAGGTGCTTTCCGCGGTTGGTGAAATGTAAGATTTCAATTTCATACCCAACACTCCTGAGTCCATTCACAATTCTATCGCACGATTGTGCCATACCACCTCTTTGTGGTGGGTAGTTTTCCGTCAACCAAAGTAATCTCAATTCAGGATTTAAATTTTAAGAATCAAATACTGTTGCACCTTCATCGTCCATGATCATCTCACCAGAGTCTGAATACTCAAAACTATCGTAATCGTAATCATTGAAACTGTGTGCATACCAAACATACGCCACACCTGGATGATAATCATCATAGTAGTACTCATCATCACCCTCATAATCATCACCTTCTTCTTCAGTGCGTCTTCTTACTTCTTCTGAAGGGTTCAGTGGTTTAAACAAAGCGTATATTTCTTGTACAGAACTGAAAAAGGCATTGGCATCCAGTACATGCTCTTTTCCTACTTTCTTGATCTTAATTTTTGTCTTGGCAAAGTAATGGCCATTGTGATCTACGATTTCAATACCAGGTTTCTCGCGTCCACTGTATTCATATTCGCCTTTAGGCAAAGTCATCTTGATAAAGCAGTGGTGTACATACTTTGTCTTGCTTTTGAACTTGGTTTTACCTCTTGCATTGGTTTTTCTCCATGTGAAATCTTTCACGTCATCCCCCACTACAAATTCCAGCAACGTACCATCTAGCAATGTAACTTTTGCAATGATATAGGTGGGTTGATAGAGTTTCAGGTCCCTGCCATTTACCTTACTCTTTTGTGGTTCCAGTGCTTTTCTGGGATTTCTGAAATCAAGTGAGGCTGCTAATTTTGTTTCTTCACCAGCTTTATCTTTCAGGATGTTCAAAACTGGTAAGAAGAACAACCTCAGGTAGTTGTTCACATCCTTTTGCTTAAGTTTCTTCCTTAGAACGAATGCCCAGATACCTGTTATCACTAAAACGGCTGTTCCAATTAAAACAAGCACTGTTTCCGCAATGGCTGCCGCAAATAGTGAAACGAAAGCCAGAATAAACGAGACAGTCCCAATCCCAGTTATCTTTTTGATCCGTTTGTCACTTTCAGCGTCGAAATGGGAAACTTTGGCCAGGAAACCGAGCCATCTTTTGATTTTGTAATTGGCACTTATGTTTTTCTTGTCAATGAACTCCTGTTGGTGAGGCGTCAGAGACTTGAAAATCTTAGAAGCTTTGCTCATGGGTGGTCAATTTGGTTGGTTCAGGCATATGCCAGGGTCACTAATTTATCATAAAATTCTGAAAGCTCATTGTTTATTCGGTCCCAGGTAAACTGATTTTCGAATTTTTCATAAGCGTTGTTGGCTAAACGTTTACGTTCTTCCGGGTAATCTATGAGTAGCCTTATGGCTCTGGCCAATTCGGCAGGACGTTCTGGTCTGCAGAATTTAGCTTCGTTTTCTGTCACAATTTCCCTCACCACTGGTAGGTCAGAAACTACCATTGGCACTTTGCAGGCCATGCTTTCAAATATTTTCAAAGGAGAACATCCCTGTTCCAGGTTTCTTTCGCACTCAGTAAGCGGCGCAATTGAACATATGGCGTGCTGGAGAATAGAAAACAACTCCTGTTTCCCAATTTTGTGTTTCCAAACAACCTGATCATTCAATTCCAGCCTATTCACCAGTTTGAAGAAGGGTCGGGACAGCTTTTCCTTGTGGGAGGAGCAGATTACGAGCTTGATATTGGGTTTATCTTGCAGGTATTTCATTGCTTTGATTAGGGTATCTACACCTTGCCAGGGTTGTAACGCCCCAAAGTAAACTAAATATTTATCTGGTATTTCTATCGGTTTTGGGTAGCTCTCAGGAATATCAGCTCCATTGGTGATCACATGAATTTTTTCCGGTAAGACACTTCTTGCAATGAGGTGTTTTTTGATCGTTTCGGAAGGACAAATGATCAGGTTGCATTGGTGTAGACAATAGTCTTCCATATCCCTGATCTTTTTCAATGTCTCAGTTGGTAGCAATGGATATCGGTTGGGTAATTCGATTGAGGGAAGACCATTCACTTCAAAAACTGTGGTCAGAAATGGTAACTTCAGTAAAGGCATTCCTCCCCAAATATCCCGGAAATGCCCTACACGTAAATGGAACTCATTTTCCAGTTGGGCTGTCACAAATGATGAGTATTGCTGAGCTCGTTTCAGGTAATTCCCTTCTTCAGAGTAAAATGATTTGTGTTCAATTCTTTTTCCAAGCCTCTGTTCTTTCTGGCCCTCCAGAGTTATGAGCAAAGTCTTTCCGAACTTTTGCGACAGCACCTGGCTAACTTTGTCAATGTGAATGCTGGAACCCTTGTAAGAAGGGTAGGGATCAAAGGCGGTATAGACGGACTGAGTGATCAAAACAGGTGTATTTTAAGTCTAAATTTGCGATACATTGGTTCATTTACCAAGAATACTGCCGGTTCATGAAGAAAAACCACGAAAATAGACCATTGCAGTATTAATCCTTTTAACTTCGCGGTTAACATTTTAAAAAACAATTTTTGAATAATTTCAGTAAACTTGGACTTTCCGAATCTATTTGTAAAGTCCTCAATTCCATTGGGTTCGAAGAACCTACCCCCATCCAGGAAAAAGCTATCCCACTTCTACTCTCGAAAGACCCAACCGATTGTATAGGATTGGCACAAACTGGTACGGGTAAAACTGCAGCATTTGGTTTACCACTTATAGATCTGATTGATTCTGGAAGTAAAGACATCCAGGCTTTGATCATAGCACCAACACGTGAGTTGGTACAGCAGACTGCTACTCAATTAGAAAGCTTTTCTAAGTTAAATGCGATCAATATTGAATGCGTTTATGGTGGAGCCAATATAGTAGGGCAAATTAAATCACTCAAGAGAGCTACCCAGATGGTAGTAGCCACCCCGGGAAGACTTCAGGACTTGATTGACAGAAAAGCATTAAAGCTAGATGCAGTCAGATACGTTGTTCTTGATGAGGCAGATGAGATGCTCAACATGGGTTTCAAAGAGGCCATTGATAAGATATTAAGTTATACACCTGAGCATAGAAAAACCTGGTTGTTCTCAGCGACTATGCCGGGTGAGATCAAGCGAATCGTAAAGACTTACATGCATGATCCGATAGAGGTTACGGTTAACGCCCATGTGAAGACCAATACGGACATTGCGCATCAGTATGTGGTAACCAAAACAGCCAATAAAACTGCTGCGATCAGAAGGTTTTTAGACATGATGCCCGATTTAAGGGGTGTAATGTTTTGTAGGACCAAGAGAGAAACGCAACAGATCACTGATGAACTGACACAAATAGGATACGGAGTAGAAGCTTTGCATGGAGATCTATCACAGGCACAGCGTGATGCTGCCATGAAAAGATTCAAGGCACGTTCTATGCAATTATTGATTGCTACAGATGTGGCCGCAAGAGGTATTGATGTCAATGATTTGACGCATGTTTTCCATCATACATTACCTGATCAGCTTGAAAGTTATACGCACAGAAGTGGTAGGACAGGAAGAGCAGGTAAGAAAGGTGTATCGCTGGCTTTGATCAACCCTAGAGAGGGCAACAAAATCAAAGCACTGGAGCAAAAGCTAAAAGTAACTTTTGAGAAAGTAGAGGTGCCTAATCGTGAGGACCTGCTGGGTGCCAGGTTACATCATTGGGCTAGTCTGATCATTAATACAAAGATTGACGAGGAAGCTGAAACAATCCTTCATTCCATCAGAGAAAGATTTGCTCATTTAAGCAAAGAAGAGTTGCTGAAAAGGTTGATCACCACTCAATTAGATCACATCCTTACACAGGACAGCAGTGCCAATGACCTGAATGAGCGACCAGGTGAGAAAAGAGAGGTTGCCAATGCAAATGGCGAACACCGATACTTTGTTAACATTGGTACAATTGATGGCTTGACACAGGGAGATTTGATCCATTTCATTTCAGACATTAGTGAGATCAAGAGAAAGCACTTTGGTAATGTGGAAATGAAGAAAAACTGTGCCTATTTCTACGTAGATGGAAAAATGGACAGTGGTTTGAGCAGAAAGTTTGAAGGTGTAGAGATTGAAGGAAGAGAGATCAGGGTAAACCGGGATGATACCGGCAGAAAACGAGATCGTGAGGGTAAGAAATCAAAACCTAAAATGTCTAACAGATCCCAGAGCAGGCAAAAAGGAGGGAAGAGAAAAAACAGATCAAGAGGTAGAAGATAATTCTACCTTTTTTATGCTCTAAGAAATTTTTTATAAATCTAATATTCCGCAATTGGAGTGAAACCACTCTGCGAAACGCTGTGCTTCTTTTGCGTTCTCAGTGGTATAGCAAAATAACTCGGGAGAATTGTTACACAAAGTACACAGAGAATCCACAAAGTTGCACAAAGCTTCGTGTCAATCTTTCCATGAATTGATGATTTCAAAATCAATGTAAATCCTCTCTGAGAAACTCTGTGCTTTTTTGCGATCTCTGTGGTGCAGCAAAATAACACCCTACAATTGTTACACAAAGTTCGCTGAGGGTCTACGGAGCTACACAAGGATTCATGATATGGAGGTCTACTTCATAGAAATACGTTATTTATTCTCACAAAACGGTTTTGCACTTCTCTTCATCGACAAAAATTGCCCATTTGTATAAATTTTAACTTCTTGATTTAAAAATATGGTATTTTGACCCGTTATTTGGGTAATACTGAATATCAACAGTTGGGATACGATTTATAATAAAGCACTACGTGGGTAAAAGTCTATTAGAGAAACAAATAAAGAAGGTAAAGGAAAATTACCCGAAAGAACAGTTCATCGAACGTTTGTTAGAGGAAATTGCCCTGACTTATGAGGACCTTTTGGACCAGCAGAAGTTCAAGGATAACTCGATAAGGATGATGTCTGAGGACATGTTGTCCTTCTACAAGGAAGCAGAAGAGAAGAAAGAGGCCTTCATTTCAACCATTTTAGGGAAAATTGTAGATGGTGTAATTACATGCGACAGCAAAGGAAAAATAATTGCTGTGAACCACTCTGCAGAAGCAATATTGAATAGACAGGAGAAGGACCTCCTGGAGTTTGATATTTCAGAAGTACTTACAGACTTTGACAGCTTTGATGAGTTTATCTCATTGTATCGCAAAAGCTTAGAGCATAAAGAGAGTCAGGTAGAGGTGGCCTTGAATGGAAAAGGAAACCCACGTGTACCTTGTGAATTGTCAGTGAGTCAATTTGACATTGACGAGGTGTCCTTTATCGTGATTTTCAGGGATATCACAGAAAGAAAGAAAGCTGAGGCAATGATTCTGACTGCTAAAGAGAAGGCAGAAGAGGAAGCTCAGACGAAAGCAGAATTCCTTTCCACCATGAGTCATGAGATCAGAACTCCGATGAACTCAATTGTAGGTATTACGAATATCCTGCAGAGTGAAGAGACTGATGAGGAAAAGATGCGCATGTTGGATACACTGAAGTTCTCAAGTGAGCATTTACTGGCGCTGATCAATGATATTCTTGATTTCAGCAAAATCGAAGCAGGAAAAATTGAATTTGAAAATATTGACTTCAACCTGAAACGAGTCGCGAAAAACATCGTAGAGGCTTGTAAGTTCAAGGTGGAGAAGAAGCCTGTGGACGTCTTGTTCGAATGGGATCACAACTTGCCCAAGTATGTAATCGGAGACCAGTCAAGGTTAGCCCAAATTTTGACCAATCTTATTGGGAATGCTGTAAAATTCACCTCGGAGGGTTCTGTGGCCACCAGATTATCCCTTCTGGAGGAATTGAATAACTCAGTAAAAGTAAGATTTGAAGTAATTGATACAGGTATTGGTATACCTAAAGACAAGCAGGAAGAGATATTTGAATCTTATTCTCAGTCTTCTGCGGATACCAGTAGAAAATATGGTGGTACTGGTTTAGGATTGGCCATTACAAAGCGACTTGTAGAGTTACAGGATAGTCATATTCAGCTTGATTCAGAAGAGGGTAAGGGGTCCAACTTCTATTTTGACCTCACTTTGAAGAAATCATCCAAGCGATTGATGCACAATGAGGCAATCAGTCCTGATGACCTGCTGGATGAGTCTGAATTGGCTGGATTGAGACTTTTACTGGTAGAAGATAACCCTTTGAATCAATTTGTAGCTCAGAAGATACTGGGTAAATGGAATTGTGATGTAGTCATTGCTGAGAATGGTCAGGAGTCGATTGAAAAATTACAGGAAGATCATTATGATATCGTACTGATGGATTTGCAAATGCCCGTGATGAATGGATATGAAGCTACTAAAAGAATAAGAGAAGGTAACTACTCATTCAATGATATTCCAATTATTGCACTAACGGCAAGTGCTTTTATTGAGGAAAAGAATAATGCATTGGAATCAGGGATGAACGATTTCATCACCAAGCCTTTCAACCCTAATGATTTGCATGAGAAAATATCAAGGAATATTTTAGTCAGTGCTTAATTACTGTACTATGTATTTCAAACCTCTTAGGAATATTTTTTTCATGTTCGTATTGGCGATATGCCAAATTTCACATGCCCAGCCAGCAGAATCAGATTTGTTTCGAATTTTGACGCAGCAAGACAGTTTGTTGTTTAATGTAGGGTTCAATACCTGTGAGGTATCGGTGTTTGATAGCCTGGTGAGTAATGATTTTGAGTTCTATCATGATCAATCCGGGATTACTCCTTCCAAGGATGTATTCATGGAAATCACCAAAAATGGTCTCTGTAACCTGGATTATCAGCCTATTAGAAAGCTGGACGAAGGGTCATTGGAAGTATTTCCACTAAAAGACAATGGTAAGCTATATGGAGCTATTCAGAGAGGAACACATCGGTTTTATGCCAAATATCCCAACCAAGAGGAATCGGAGCTTACATCCGTTGCAAGGTTTACACATGTTTGGTTACTGGATGATTCAAACCGTTTTAGGTTATCACGGGTGCTAAGTTATGATCATGCTCCTATGACTGGTGAATAGGCATTTGAAAAAAAATCAATATCTTTCCCAATATTAACCATTGAACCTATGATTATATCAATTTCAAAACGTTTCAATAAGTTATCTGATCTGAAAGATATTTTAAGCAGGGATTTTTGTCGTGATTGTTCTTATTCTTTGTTTGGAATGGGCAAAGAGCAAAGCATCATGGTACGCCAATCAAACTGGAAAGGACTTCAGGTTTCGATGCGAGGCAATGAAGTGGTAATTGACTCATATTATCCCAATTCATTTATTTCATTCATGATGACACTTTTGGCACTTTACCCCGGATGGGTAAAATTGGAAAAGAAATTGGCACGTTTTATTGTAGGTCGATTCGGTTAATAGGACATTTGGAAAGGCAACTTGAAGGAATTTAACTTACAGGCATTAGGTATCCCATAAATTATGATTACCTTTGCACCCGGATAGATAGTAATTCTCACATGTATCTGGCCCTTTAATGAATTCACCTTCCTAGTTGGGCATTTCTTAGTGTTTCTTATTATTGCCATTAAATTGTCGCTCAAAATGTTGAGCAGACTTATGTTTCATTTTAATTTCAGTTTCTATATGGGTAGATCTCAGAACAGTTTCATAAAACGTCAAAAGGAGAAGAAGAAGATGATGAAAAAGAAAGAGAAGGAGGAAAAGCGTCAGGAAAGGAAAGAAAACAACAATAAAGGGGGTGATCTTTCAGACATGATAGCTTATGTTGACGAGTTTGGAAACATTACATCTGAGCCACCAGAAGAAGTCGAAAAGAAAGAAGAGTGAAACACTGAGTAGTGTATTTTTAACTAATAATTATAATAATGCAAGGAAAAGTAAAGTTTTTCAACTATTCCAAAGGATTTGGGTTTATAGTTCCAGATGATGAGGATAAAGACGTATTCGTACACGAAAGTGGTCTATTGGAAGATATCCGAGAAGATGACAAAGTAGAATTCGACATGGAAAAAGGTCGTAAAGGTATGAATGCAGTAAATGTGAAGTTAGTAAAATAAGCTAAACATATATTGTTATCGTTTTACAGCATGATAATTTAAATTGTCATGCTTTTTTATTTTCTTTAGTCCTTCAAATAATTCGGCACTAAATTTTTATACCCATCAAAAATCCAAAATTTACATCCTCGGGGGCACAAGATTTCCAGGCGATTCTGCGAAAACGTGTGAACGAATACTTCAAGGTAAATAATATTAGCAGATACGGTAATGCAGAGATGTATCTCAAATCTGCGTTCATGCTTAGTCTCTATTTGGTACCACTTTTATTACTCAACCTGGGGCTCGTAAATTATGCATGGCTGTTGTTCGTGTTGTATTTGGTAGCCGGACTTGGTAAAGCGGGTATAGGCATGGGGATCATGCATGATGCGTTACACGGGTCCTACAGCAAGAATAAAATAATCAACAAGTTAATGGGGTATACCATGAATCTGATTGGGGCAGACGCCAATGTGTGGAAGGTAAAGCACAACGTCCTGCATCATACTTATACCAATATTGACGAACACGATGAAGACATTGACGCACCACTATTCCTGAGGTTTTCACCGAATAGCAAACATTATAAGATACACCGTTTTCAGCACCTGTACATTTGGTTTTTTTATGGTCTATCAACTATATCCTGGACCTTCGTGAAAGATTACATGAGATGGAACAGGTATAGAAAGGAAGGGTATTTCAAAGGAACAGGTAGTTCTTTTGTGGATGGAGTAAAGATTTCACTTTGGAAGTTGTTTTATGTGATGATCACATTGGTTATTCCTATGATCATGTTGCCATTTAGCTGGTGGGTAGTTTTACTAGGCTTCTTCGCGATGCATTTCATTACTGGATTAGTGATCAGTGTTGTGTTTCAGGCGGCTCACGTGGTACAGTCCACAGACTTTCCTCTACCAAATGAGTTGGGTATGATCGAAAATGAATGGGCGGCCCACCAATTGACAACCACAAGTAATTTCTCACCTAAGAGCAGGGTTTTTTACTGGCTGATAGGAGGGTTGAATTATCAGGTGGAGCATCACCTGTTACCCAATGTTTGCCATGTGCACTACAAGGCTCTTAGTAAGATTGTAAGAGACACTGCAGCTGAATTTGGGTTACCTTATCTCACTAACAAGACATTCTTTTCAGCTATTGGTGATCATGCCAGGATGTTGAAAAGATTGGGGCAGTTTCCAGTGAAAAAGGAACTTCAGGGGGCTTAATTTTCAGAGTGGTTGAAATAATAGTAGTAGTGGGCTTAAGAAGGTTTATTGAGCGTATTTACCTTTTTGCCAGGTGAATTGAAAGTCACTTCCTTCTCCGGGAGTTGATTTCACCCAAATTCGTTCGTCCTGTTTTTCAAGGATACCTTTGACATTCCATAGTCCAAATCCGGTACCTTCAATATCATCCTCTTTGTAGACCCTTTTTCCTTCTTCAAAAATGGAGTCAAGGTCTTCTTCATTGATGCCTAATCCATTGTCTTTGACATGAAATACAAGTTGGTCTGCTTGTTCTTCGTGGAATATGGAAAGTTTTTTTGAATCAGATTTGTTGTATTTCAACCCGTTTTCTATCAGGTTTTGGAATATTAGGAAGATATCTTCCGGAATAGCATAAATTATAGGTAAATCACCAATAGTTACTTCAAATTGCCCATACTTACCTTGCAGATTATTGTATTCCAGGATAGAGTTGATGGTGTCTTCCAGGTCTAGTTTTCTGATCTTTTTTTCTTTGCTATTTTCATTGAGCAGTTCATCAGTTAAGTGCTTTAACAGATTTAATATGTGACCAGTGGTTCCATCCATAATCTCAAAAAGATTGATGTATTCTTCCACTTCGTATTCCTGTTCGCTTAATGCAGTCTCGGTGATATTTCTCAGGTTTCCAATGGGCCCTCTAAAATCGTGTGCAAGCTTATGTTTAACCTCATCGATCCTTTTTAACTCGTCTTGCAGTGAAACTGAGCTATTTTCCCACATTTTAAAGAGATATCGGAGGTCTTTTCTGAGCTCCAGAAATTTCCCAACTTGCAGCCCGAATTGAGTAAATAGTTGTTGTTCTTTTTTGCCAAAAGCCTTAGGTTCAAAATCCATCACACAATAGGTGCCCAATATATTTCCGTGACTGTCGAGAATGGGTACACCTGCATAAAACCCATATTTTTCATATCCAACAGGAGGTGTACGCTTATCCGAATGCAAATCTTCAATAACCACTATTTCTTTACTCATCAGCGCCAGGTTGCATATACTTGTCTTTCTCATAACTGGCTCGGACTGGAAACCGGTAGCACTAATAAAGTATTGTCTTTCATTATCAAATATGCTCACATAAGCAATAGTTGTTTCAGCGAGGGTGGTGGCCATTTTCAGGTACGGAGTAAGAGAGTTCCTGAGATCTTCATCTTTTAAATGATAGTACTCATTAATTCTCTCAAAATTTTCGCCTTCTAATTTCAAATCACATTCGGGTTTCAGGCAAAAATGTAAGTGAATCTGGGTTTAAAAGCCAATGATTTAGAAAATTGTTTGTATCGACGTATCAATGGTCGCTATAAGAAAAGAAGGCTCACTTTACAGTGAAACCTTCTTAATGTCATACTGATAAATCACATTTCCATTCAGGTCTACAAACTGACAGAATATAGACTCTTTTGTAATTGATGCTGCCAGGAATCCCTGGATCGATTCAGCAAATAGGGTAGGTCCAATTTTACCTGTTGGTCGAACTTCTGATCCGGCTCCCGAAACAAAATGATGGACACTTCCCTCAGGTTTGATGTGTTGAAGATCATGTTCATGTCCAGCGAGATACATATTCACGTGATACTTGTTCAACCGGTCTTCTAGATGGTCTCTTACAAAGTTTCTGTCTTCTACACGCTTGCCTCCGGTGTATAATGGATGATGTCCAATGACAATTTTCCAGTCTTTTTCTTCAGCAAGAACCTTTTCCATCCACTGCAACTGAGCAGTAGTATCCTGATCGTGAACTTTGGCGTATTTGGTTTCTTCATAGTATTCATCGTTTAGTGGATTCGTGTCCAGGTAAACAAATCTTACAGAAGCACCATCATCTGTTTCTATGTCTTTGTAGAAATAACGATCAGGCATGTTCCATCTCTGGCTTATGTCACTGTAATCAATCTGGGCTTGGGGGTTTCCACGATAATCATGATTACCTAGTGCCACATACCATGGACAGAATAGGAAGAATCCATCGTAAACCTGCTCAAATGAGCTGATGAAGTAGTAATCATCCACACTGGCCACTCCATTTGGGTAGAAATTGTCACCTGTGGAAATGATGATTTCAGGTTCCATCTCATAGGCCGTCTTGTTCATTTGAACAGCAAGGTCTTTCTGATGAAACTCTCCGTTCCTACCCCAGTCACCTATGGTATAGAAATGATAGGCATCATCTATCACTTTTAGATCAGGGCCTGTTTGTTCGTTTTCCGGAACTTTGTTATTGCCAACCGATGTGGTGCAAGACCATGCTAGAAATGAAAGAGCAGCACAGATCAACGCATTTTTCATAATATTCATTTTTAAAAGTGAAGCCAGTTCACATTTCATGAACTGGCTATTTGGGTTAATCTAATCTATCTACTTATTAAACATGTCGAATTTTAAACCGAAGTTGAACTTAGAGCCATAGTATTCAGCTTGCATCGTTCTATTCTGTACTCCCTGGAAGTATCTAAGGGGCTGATTTGTCAAGTTATTAGCCTCAGCAAATATTCTCCAGTTTTGCGTGATAGCATATGAAGCATTCAGGTCCAGGAACATCTGTGTGTCATAATACCTGTCAGAGAAAGCATCTCCACCAACTTCGTCTACATAATCACCAGAATAATTCAATGAGGCCCTGATGATAAAGCTTTTGTTCTCATATGACAGTGAAGCATTGAAAAGGTTTTTGGCAGTACCCGGAAGACCAAGGTCCTCTCTTAAGTCCCCATCTTCATTGGCCACACCAGAAGCTTCAGAATCGGTGTATGTGTAGTTCAGGTAAACCCCAATTCCTTTTAATGGACCTGGTAAGAAATCCAATTGTCTTTGTAGTGAGACTTCCATTCCGCTGATTGTTCCAGTTCCTCCGTTTTGAGGTTGGAAAACATCAAATCCATCAGTGTTTTCAGAAGCTGCTATGTAAATGAAGTCTTCAACATTCTTGTAGAAGTAACCTGCAGATATCAGACCTATGCTTTTGAAATAGTTTTCAGCCATCAAATCAAGGTTCATTGAGGTAGTAGGAGCCAATTCAGGATTTCCTAAGAACAATTCCTCATCTTCCACTCTGTTGTCCACGTAAGGTACAAGGTCATAGTAATTTGGTCTTGCCAGCGCATTGGTCCAGGCAGCTCGTAAAATTAGGTTGTCGTTCCAATTGTACTTGAAGTGTACACCTGGTAAAACATTTGTGTAGCTGTCAGTATTGGTGACTTCTCTTAAAAAGTCCTCTTCGTTTTCAAATTCATTTCCTGTATACTCAAGTTCCGTGTGCTCTACTCTTAAACCAGCGGTAGTAGACAGTTTGTCCGTCAAATCATATTTGACCATTGCATATCCAGCAATGATTGATTCTTTTGCCTCATAGTTTTCTCCAAGGTATTCATCAGGCTTGTCCTCTTCCTCAAAAATTGAACTGTTTTTAAGGTTAAGATCTCCCAACCATTCGTTTGATGCATTTTGTCCAGCAGCATATTGGCTACCCGGGTAGAAATCAGCATCTGTCTTGTCAAGAACAGGCACCAAATCGAGAGTTTCAAAGTCATCGTTCAGGAATGAATACTCAAAGAAGTTATTTGCTCTGCTCTTTTCTTTTCCTCGGTATCGGCCTCCAAATTTGATGAATCCTCTCTGTGAAACAGGTAGTTTAAGGTCAATTCTACCAGCTAATTCGGTTTCTTCTGTCAATTGGTATTCTTCTGTTAGCTCATCTAACTCGAAAAGAGAAAGGTCTTCAATGGAAGCATCATTTCCAGCTAGTGAGAATCCATCAGTAGGGGCAGGGATTAGTCTTGGAAATTCAGCATCAGAAATGTCATGTGTGAATAACATTCCTTGAGGCTCATCTTCACCTTCAATTTCAACTTCTGGTTCAGCTACAAAATTCACATACCTTTCATTCGGTCTTTCCTCTGAAGCTTTTGACCATGAGCCGGCCCATGTCAATTCTGCGTTACCCAGGAAATGTTCACCACCTAGGGAGAATGTTCTTACTCGCTGATCTTCCAGTCTTCTGTAATCCACTCTGTCATCGCCAATTCCACCTTTTGTTTCTCTTTCAATAGCCCCAACAAAAGAAACGCCATTGGCATCTGGTTCTTCAATGTCTTTATAAACTACTCTGAATCTGTTTTCCCAGTCATCTCTCCAGTTGTACATACTGTTAAAAAACAACCTATTTTTACTATTGATGTCGTAATTCAGGTTAAGTGAAATACTTCTTCTTACTCTTTGTAATTCGTAAGTCCTGATTTGAAACTCTTCCATGTAAGCAGGGGTATCATCTCCTTCTGCCCACTCAGCTTCGATGTTTTCAGAACCCAATTGGTGGTTATTATACGATAGACTCACAACTGCACCCAGTTTGTTATCCAGAAAGTTGTTTCCATAAATCAATCCACCAGTCCAGATTGGTTTACCAGACAGTGCATTGTAGCCACTGGCCAAAGTAGCAGAAACCCTTTGTCCTTCAGGGGCTGATCTTGTAGTTAGGTTTACAGCTCCACCAATAGCATCCGCATCCATGTCAGGAGTGATTGCCTTGCTTACCTCAATCGTCTGGATCATATCAGCAGGAATCAGGTCCATCTGGATGTTTCTGTTGTCTCCCTCAGCAGAAGGGATTCTGTTTCCGTTGATCATCACAGAGTTTAGTTGAGGAGCCAACCCTCTGATAATGATGTTTCTTGCTTCACCCTGATCGCCCTGCATGGTGATTCCAGGGATTCTTTTCATGGCATCTCCAACATTGGCATCAGGAAAACGGCCAATTTGGTCAGCAGCAACCACATTGGTGATATTTTCATTTGTTCTTTGTCTGTTAAGTGCTTTTGCTTGTCCCTTCAGTCTATCTCCCAAAATAAGGACTTCATTCCCGATCAATACACCAGGTTCCATGCTGATGGGAGGGATGGTTGCAGACTCACTGGTGTTAATGGTCTGTTCGATATCCGTGTAACCAATGAATGAAACAACTATTGTGTGCTCACCTTTTGGAACATTAAAAAGTGTAAAATCACCATCCATATAAGTGACTGTACCGACATTCTCCAGGTTGGTCAATTGTACTGTAGCTCCAATTAAAGGAAGCCCATTTTCATCTACGATTTTGCCCCTGACTACATCCTGTGCGAGCACAGTAGCCGAAAGCATCAAGCAGGTAATTAATGAGTAAAAAATTTTCATATGAGTAATAAGGTTAAGATTTGGCCGCAATCACGGGATTCTTGATTGCTTACCGAAGAAAAGCAGATCAACAAAAAGGCAACAATTCATGAACTCACCGTAAACAAAAGAGCAACAAAACGATTTAATTGATTGATTATTAGTTGTTTATGTTATCCAATGTTGATGATGTGACTGTACAGGTTACTGCCCTTGTCTAGTTCCAATTTCTTTCTCAATCTGTATCGAGCAATCCTTAAACTGTCCTGAGAGATACCCATAATTGTGCTCATGTCTTTAGAATTTAGGTTTAATCGGATCATGGCACAAAGTCTGACTTCTGAGGCGGTTAGATCCGGATAGGTTTCTTTCAGCTGCTCAAAGAATTCATGGTGCAATTGCTGAAAAATGGTTTCGAATTCCTGCCAATCATCATCAAGGTTAAAGCTGAAGTCTATTGAATTGGAAAGCTTCTTAATTAACTTGGGAATATCGGATTCATCTGATTTCCTGATTTCTTTTAATTTCTTCTTAAGGTCAGACAGGAATTCATTTTTTTGGATCACATGAAGAGCACTTTTTGCAATGGTATTGCTTTTAAGCTCCAATTCTCTTTTGAGCTGTTCTTCTTGTGTTTTTTTATTGGCGATTTCTGCCTCCAAACGATCTTCCTGTAGTTTGTGATTTAGCCTGGTGACTTCATTCAATTCTACTTCAGCCTCATAAAGTCTTTTGTTTTTGGTGACTCTATGCCGTAATGAAATGGTAACGATTACGCTAATTACAATTAGGAAACCAACCCCACCTAACACAGCGTAGCGGATCAGTCGTTCTATTTGTTGGTCTTTTTTGAGGATACCAATCTGTTGTTCTTTTCTACCGAGTTCGTAAAAAGTAGCAGTTTGGGCAATCTCCTTCGCTAATTCACGATTGTAGATCTCTCGGGTGATTTCATAGGCAGAATCAAGGTAAGTGAGGGCCATTTTTCCATTGTTTTGTTCCCGGTACAATTTGCTCAGGTCTCTGTAGGCACTATTTACCTGATAATCGATTGACAGGCTCCTGGCAGTTACGAGCGCATCAGTAGTGTATTGGATTGCCAGATTGAATTCTCCTTTCTTTCTATGGATATCACCAAGGTTATTTAAGTTGATGATGAGTGCTGCTTTGTCTCCCTGCTTCAGATTGATGTCATAGGCATTTTTGAAGTAGGCATAGGCCTGATCATAGTTTTCAAGGTCCTCATATATGCTTCCAATGTTGTCGTAAATCAGGGCCAATCCAGTTGGGTCATCCACTTCTTTAAAGCTTTTTAAGGCCAGATTCTGGAAATGAAGGGCACTATCATATTGCTTCTTCTTTTCAAAAATATGCCCTCTCTTTCCATAGATAAGAGCAAGGCCCCTGGTATTGTTGAACTTATGAAATGTTCTTTTTGCATCTTCATAGTACTTGTCAGCCAATTCAAATTGATAAGTGGTTTGATAGACATCTCCCAGCAGAATACTTGTTTCAGCACACATTTTCTCATTGGCAAGCGATTCATAACGCTCCAGAGCCGTCAGTAGATTTTTGATCGCCAGATCAAACCTTCCTTTGATGACAGATATAGATCCCATAATATGTGCTGCGTCGGCAATAATGGGTACATTTCCATTTTGGGTAGCTTCCAAGAAAATATCATTGGCCTGGATGTAAGCACTGTCTGGTTGATTGACACTCAGCAAACGGATTTCTTGCAGCCGATCATCTGAATTTGGGAGTGATGTTGCAACAGTAGCTTGGCTCCCGTACCTGCTCGATACTAAAAGTAGTAGAATTAGATAGTGTCTCAACTTCACGCAGCATTCATTAAAACTGCTAAAGCTAGAAGCTACACATCAAAAATCTACAACGAGATTTGAAACATAAAGAAAGGTTAATACTGACTTAAAACTGCTTTTTAATGGACTCGGCTTTAGTTTGTACCTGATTCTGTGATTTTTTAATCAGCATCTCAATGGCTGAATTTTTATCTGCCAGATCCAGGCATGAGCCAATGGCTTTCACATACCAGTCTTCCCAGGCATCAATGATTTGTATCTGATGCTTGTTGGATTCTCCGTTATTTATAGCCAATTGACCTTGCTTTAGTTCTTCATCCAATCGATCTAGTGCTGCATTTGTGGTTTCTTTGATTATCATTTCAGCTGTTTGAGTGTCTGCGTTTACTAACGTGTAAGCAATGGTTAGGGCTCCTGTAGATACATTTTTCAATGTCGTTTTAGACACCTTATCCATACGGTCATTGTCAGTGTGGTAAAACTGATCCGTAAAATGCCAAAAGAGTGCCCCAGGAATATTTCCTTTCAAAAACGGTACGTGATCACTGCCGCCTTCAAATGGATTCACATTGACGGTCCATCCCTCACGTTCTCCAATTGCTTTGAATCGGTTATGGACAAAGTCGTTGATATAGTGTGGTTGCATGTCATCCAGGGTCATCTCACTGGCTCCCCATTCCGTGTGCTTGTCATTTCCTCTGGTCCAGATGGCACTGGGATCAGGCATTTTTTCGATAAGGAATGATCCGCCAGTTACAGCAGTGTTTTCACCCACCATATCTAAACTAAAACCCCATTTGATGTTTTTGGCTCTTTCTTTGTCTTCCTGTACATATCGACGGGTGGAGATGATCTCGTCACCCCAAAGAAAAGTAATGGTTCTGTTAGGAGAGAATTTACCCGCTTTCACAAGTTTTGCAGTAGTAATTGCCATTTCCAGGTTAGCTCCTACGCCGGAAGCATTGTCATTGGCCCCAGGTTCCTGTACATGGGAGGAGAATACTATTCGTTCATGTGGTGATATCTTTCCTTTAGCCTCTGCAATTATGGTGAGCTCTTCTGAGGGATAGAATTTGGTATTTACCTCAACTGATACCCGATTTTTTCCAGCAGTTAAACCTGATTTAAGTTTTTCCAGAGCATCATAAGAAAGAGCAATGCACCAGATCTTACTTTTTTCATTGTATGGGATGTTTCTAAACTGAATTGATGTTACATTTTTCTCTGGTTGCAGGTACTGTGGATTTGAATAAGAGAGGATTCCGGCTGCTCCACTTTTCAGTGCAGTTTTGTAAACGGCATAAGGATGAGATTCTGTCAGGATAACCTTTCCCATTAAGTTCAAGTTGTCAGCGTTCTGAATAGATTCCAGGTAAACCACCTCAGTTGTAATTTTTCCTGAGAATGAATTGATTGCAAACATATTTCTATTAGTTGCATAATCTAGAATGAATGAACTATTTCCTTCAAATTTCAGAAATCCTCCAATAGGCTCCCACGAAGGCTTATCCAAAGGACGTGTCTCAATCCTGTAGGTCAATACATCTGAAGGTGAGGCTTCTTTTTCATTGACATATCCTGCTTTTATAAGCTGGTTTTCAACATAATATATGCTGGAATCGAAACCGGCATTACCCACCAATCTCCAGTATTTCTCCACATATGCGGTTGTTTCATAGGCGATATCACCTGTGATTTGATCTTTGAGGAGGTTGCTGTAATCCTGGGCCATAAGTACCGATTGCCCAGATAAGAGAAGGGCTAATATGCGAACGTATTTCATTAGTGAGCTATTTGGTGCTGTAAACTAGAATGTTTTCATGGAAGATGCCAGCACTACCGGCTAAAACAAGACTACACAGCAGGATTTCACCATTTATCAAGTATTCGTAGTATCTGAGGTGTTGTTTCGTTTATTTGGTAGAAACGATAAATAAAAAGTCATGCTCAAAAATTACTTCAAGACGGCCATTAGAAACATGCTCAGAAACAGAGTGTTTAGTTTCATCACTGTAATCGGTCTGGCATCAGGGTTAACCTGTGTGCTATTGATTCTCACCTTTGTGACTGATGAATTGAGCTATGATAAATTTCATTCGAGAAAAGACAACATTTATCGCATTACCTATAATATCCAGAATTTTAGTATTGCCCGTGTTCCACCAATCTTCAAAGAACACTTGAATGATTATTTCCCTGAAGTGGAGAAAAGTGCCAGATTTTGGTCCAGAAGTGTGAGTATTAAAATACCTGGAGCGACCGAAAGAAAATTCGAAGAATCTAATGTGAACTTCGCTGATCCGGAGTTGATGGAAATATTTGATTTTGAGCTGGTTAATGGATCATTACAAGACGCATTAGTACAACCATTCACGGTCATTCTTAATGAGGAGATGGCTGAAAAATACTTTGAGAAGGACAATCCCATTGGGAAGACAATTATCATGGAGGGTAATAAGAGTTTCAAAGTCACTGCAGTGGTCAAAGACTTTCCAGCTAATTCTCATACACATTTTGATATGTTGCTGCCCTATGACAACATGTATGACCTGGAACCTGAAACATTGAGAGAAGGCATCAGGAATAATTTCAAGCTAAACTGGATGGTGTCACATTCACCCACCTATGTGCTCCTCAAAGAAGGAAGTAACCCGGAAAATGTAAATGAGCGATTCAAGAGTTTTGTAACCGACAAAATTCCTGAAAATATGCAAAAGGAGCAGTCATTTGTGATTCAACCTTTGAGTGATATCCACCTGAATGACGATGTGGCGGCACAAGCTGAACCTCCTGGAAGTTTTACTTTCCTTTACACATTTGGAGCTGTGGGTGTGCTCACACTTTTGATCGCCTGTATCAATTTTATCAATTTATCTACAGCCAAGTCATTGGAACGAGCCAAAGAAATTGGTATGCGTAAAGTACTGGGAGCGTGGAAGGGAAGTCTGGTGGGCCAGTTTTTGGGTGAATCACTTATCACATCCGTGATAGCAGCCATATTCTCAATTGGTTTTACCATTTTATTCCTGCCATTACTGAATGGTGTGACGAATAAGGCACTTTCTGCCAGTGTGTTATTGGACCCAATGGTACTTTTGATCTTTATTGGGATTCTGCTTTTGACGAGTTTGCTAGCAGGTCTATATCCTTCTTTTTTCATTGCCAATTTTAGTCCGCTTAAAAGTTTAAAGGGTATTACCTCAGGTACCGCCAATTTATCTTTCAGAAAGGGACTAATTATTGTGCAATTCATTATATCCATCATGCTGATATCCAGCACGTTGATTGTTTTTGATCAGCTGAATTTCCTTAGGAACAAACCGCTAGGTTTTCAAAAGAATCTCATGGTGGTATCATCTATTCAAAGTGCCAATTTCAATAGTGTTTTTGGTGGTGTTGATGACAATAGAAGGCAAAAATTGAATGCATTTGAAGATCAGTTGGAATCTGAAATTGGCATAGTAGCAAGCACACTTTCATCGGTTGTGCCTGGTTTTGGGGTGGTGAATAGGAATGTGATCCCTGAAGGATTTACGGCACAGGACAACATGTTTGCACCGGTGATGTCAGTAGATTTTGATTTCATTGAAACTTATGGGATTGAGGTATTGGCGGGTAGAGGGTTTTCTGAAGAGTTTGCCACTGATCCTACTGAGGCTATGGTAGTCAATGAAGAAGCTTTATCAGCGTATAATTTTGGTACACCCAATGAAGCCCTTGGCAAGTCCATCAATCTGGAAGGAAAACAAACCAAAATCATTGGTGTGGTAAAGAATTTCAACTTCATGTCCCTTGAAAATGGAATGCAGCCTTTGTTAATGGAAATATCTGTGGGACAATTCAGTACTTTATCGGTTAAAATTTCCAATAACAATATCCCTGAAACTTTGGCCAAAATAGAACAGGTTTGGAATGAGTTTTTCCCAGATGAAACCTTCTCTCCAACATTTCTTGATGAGAACCTTGCCCAGGCATATGAGGCGCAGGAGAATTTTGGGAAGTTAATTGGATACTTTGCCTTTTTAGCCATCCTAATTTCGTGTTTGGGTTCATACGGCTTGATCATGTTTGTGGCCAACCAGAGGAGAAAGGAAGTAGGCATCAGAAAAGTCCTGGGTGCCTCAATTAAACATGTGGTGATGCTGTTGTCGTGGAGGTTCCTGATTTTGGTGGTGGTGTCATTGGTATTGGCAGTACCTATAATAATCTATGCGGCCAATTCCTGGTTGGAGGCATTCTATTACAGGATTGATCTGTCCGTTTTTCATTTCCTGATTGCAGGGTTGGTGACCTTCCTGATTGTGTTCATTACAGTAAGTTTACAGTCATACAAAGCGGCTGTGGCCAATCCGGTTGCGTCATTGAGGAGTGAATAACATAGCAGGTAAAACAACATATTGACCGTTCACATAAAACCTAACGGATTGGGTTAAGGGACAACGTTTAAACAATTGTCTCACAACAAAAATCCGATACTATGAACAAAATTTTTAACTTATTGACCTTAGTGGCAGTACTCAGTATTGCCAGTATTGCTAACGCCCAAATCACCCAACCCAGAACAGCCAGCCCGGCGGCTGATGTGAAACAAACAATTGGTATTTCCACCATCAAAGTGAACTATTCCAGACCAGCAGTTCGGGATAGGGCAGTATGGGGAAACCTTGTGCCATATGGATGGAATGTTCAGGGGTTTGGAGCAGGCAACAGTGCCCCATGGCGTGCTGGAGCCAATGAAAACACAGTGATCACATTGAGTCACGATGCAATGATCCAGGGAAAGAAAATACCTGCAGGATCTTACGGACTGTTTTTTGTGATCAATGAAGACAATTCCGGTGAGGTAATCCTTTCAAGTGATACCAAAGCCTGGGGTAGCTTCTTCTATGATGAAGCCAATGATGTGATGAGAGCACCCATTACCATTAGGGATAATGCATTCACAGAGCGATTGACTTATGATTTTGTAAACATCGACAAGACTTCAGCTGAATTGGTGCTTAACTGGGAGAAAAAGCAATTTCCTGTAAAAGTAGAATTTGCGGTGGATGACATTGTGATGGCCAATGCAGCAGCAGAATTGAAAGGAAGTGTTGGTTTTGGTTTTCAGGGATGGTCTTCAGCGGCCAATTATGCTTTGGCAAACAATGTAAACCTGGAACAAGGTCTGACTTACATTGATAATGCTATAGCCCAAAACAATACGTTCCCAATGTTGAGGATCAAATCAGGTTTGTTGACAGCACTTGGAAGAGCAGATGAAGCTAAAACATTAATGGATAATGCGATTGCCAATGCAAATGAGGCGCAATTGAATGTTTACGGTTATCAACTGATAGGACAAGGCAACACCAAAAAAGCGGTTGAGATTTTCCTTCTAAACACAGAGAGAAACCCTGAAAGTGCCAATGCATGGGACAGCCTGGGAGAAGGATATTTCAATCACGGTGACCAGAAGAATGCCAAAAAAGCATTCAAGAAGTCATTGTCACTAAACCCTCCTGCCAATGTTAAGGCGAATTCTGAGAAGTACCTGAAGCAAATGGGAGCGATGTAGTAGGTTAGATGTTAGATTTAAGACATTAGATTAAAGATTTAAGACAATTTTCTAGGAGAGCAAGGATGTCATTTCTTGCTCTTTTTTTTGATCTGACTACTAAAATCTAACATCTCACTACTTCAAAAATCACTATCTTAATAAGGCAAATACCAAGTCCTTATGAAATACGTTGCATACCTGCTGATCCTGATTCCTGAGATGTTGTGTGCCCAGGCTCAATTACCGGAGCTAAAAGAATTCAACTTTGTTTCTGAAAGTATAAAAGTTCTACCTGGTACCAGTACTGAGGCAGGTAATCAATGGAACTGTAGCGGGCAAATATTTGATCATGACATGATGGGCAGCATTGCAATTGTGAGTGAAGTGTACCAAAATGGATGTTATACAGATGGGAAATATAACCACACATCATTTAAAGTAGAAGCAGGAAGAATAGAAAGTTCAGTTGGTGATCAATTTGAAGCCTATCGTTTACATGAACCCGCTCAGAAAGCCAGCCAATTTTTAGGGTCACAGCATAAGGTGCACATCAAATTTGATAAAGTGCAATCCTTTACCATTTATGCTTTTGAGAATGGAGCAATTAAATCATTAACGACTATTCCTGCAGAACGTGTTGTGCCAGGTCAGTACATCAAGATTGATGCATTTTCAGTGAGTACAATAGTGCAAACCAAGACCATTTTTGTAGCTCCAGAAGATAAGAAAATCAGCATTTATCATGAATTGGCTGATGGAGTTGAAGGAGCATCCATTTTGAAAAATGGCGACCTGGAAGTTAGCAAGAAACGGTTTCAGGTAGATGGGTTACCGGTCGATACCGATACAAAGTTTCCGTATGGTGTAGATAGCCATGAGAATGTTTATGGGGATGGAAGACACTTCAATTTAATCCAACTCGCTAATGGAAGAGTTGGAGTAGTATGGCAGGACCAGGAAAATGGAAAAGTCTATCTGAGTACTGTCAATTTTAAAGGAAATATACTAGAAACACGCACCTTACCCAGGAACGAAGGGTATTTGGCTGCTGCAACATCAGATGAGAATGACAACATCTATTATCTGATGGTCACGGATGGAACTGGAAATGTTCGTGCGACTATACACAAAGTAACCAATGCTGGCCAGTTCATTAGAAGCAAATCGCTGAACACCTCAAAAGCTGAATTGAATATCTGGCGCTTTGGTGGAGGGGGGAGTAGTAGTAATAGTGCCAGTTTGGTTTATAACAAGAAGCAATTGGGTGTGATCATCTCCAGACAAATGCATGCCGGTAATGATGGACTCAATCACCAGGGGGCTATTGGCTTAACTTTTGATTCCGAAACACTTGAGTATTTACTTGATCCAAGGCAAACATCCAGTCATTCCTTCGATAATATACTATATGCAGACAAGGAAGAGGGATTTATTGGGATGGATTTGGCAGACAATTACCCCAGAGGAATAAACCTGCACCGCTTTAAGAACAACATGGCTTCAAAAGTGGTCTATTCATTTAAGACAAGACATGGTACAAAAGCCACAAGTCCGGCAGGGAGAAGCTATCCTTTGTACAGAGAAATCAGTGGTAATGAAACATTCTATAAGTGGTCCAATGACAATAACACTTACTCTGAACTGGGAGGCATTTCTCAATATGTTGATGGTTATGGCATTTACTTTATTGGAGAACCCAATGAAAAAGGGGAGGCCCTTGATAATAGTCAGGCCATTGGTCGCCACTATGATGCCAGAAATATTGGCTTTATCAAAGTGAAAAGGGACTGGAAATATGGTGAGGAGTATATTGTCAGCAAAGGAGTAAATGAAGTGGGCGGGTTTTATACTTTTGGTGGGTCATGGTCTGAGCTGGAAAACAAAGGAATCGTTTGGTTGACCGCATATAATGATCCCGAAAATGAAAATGCTTCACGCCTGAAATCTGTACTCATGCCTGATGGAGCTACCCTAGTGATTTGGGAAAAATGGTCGAAGAGGAGTTATCAATCTACTTATATGATGTTAGTCGATGAAAATGGTAAGCAAATTTCAAAAAACATTGAAATAGGAAATCACCTGAGACTCAATAGGAGGAGTGAACCACTGATTGTCAATGATAAGGTCTATTTGGTATCGGGATCAGCTGTTGACAGGAGGCTGGAAGTGGTTGAGATTGAGATAAAATAGAAAACGAAATCCTAAACTCGAAATCCGAAATTCTTAGCGAAAACGTTAAAAACTTTTAGTTCTCAATACTCACATCTAACTACTAATTACTATTCACTCTTCACTCTGCACGCTTTTCGTAACTCTCTTCAACAAAGCATTGATCAACTTAAACAATGGTGGGAAGAAGATTGCCAGTACACAGGTCAATCCGATGATTAGCACTGCTGTGATCACAAATTTCCCAAAGATACCGAGCTTGAAATCGGGAAGGAGCTGGTCGAGGAGGCCTGGTTTGGTGACTTTGAAGGGTTTTCTTGCTTCGAAAGCTACAAATGAGGATGGTTTTACTGTCCATTCACCCAAAACATACAGATGTACCAGGAAAGAGGCATGAAAGTAGTCGGCATTGAAAGTAGTTGGTCCCAGGGGCCAGCTTTTTTCCTCTTTCCATGATCCCAGATTTTGGATGGAAACATAGGAGTACTTGGCCTGGTTGAAAAGTTGGTTGTTCAGGCGAATGGGTTTGCCTTCTTCATTGGTGAGTTCCAGGTAATCCTTAGTCAATTCTGCCACCTCGGGTGTAAATGGTGTTCCCGTTAGGGCGGATTTAAGTGATTCAGCAGAAGGGTAGAGGGGAAGTGATTTTCCTTTGTTGAGGACAATACCAATACGGGTATCCTGATTGTTGATACCTTCTTCACCTACTTTCTGAATTTGAAGACATTCTATGGCAGCCACGCCAATTTTTGGGGAGCCATTGGGTTCATATACGCCATTCTCATTCTTATCGGCGATGTACCAGTGATTGACGTTAGGTTGGATCTTGAGCAGGACATTCATCTGGTCATAGCGTTGATTTTTCATCTCACGCTTGCCACGAATGGAGTTGTCGCTTTCACGGGTGATTGGATGTATGCCGTCAAAAACAATCTCTCTATTTCGGGAATGATTGTCACTGGGCTCTATTCTAAAAGTCATGTCGAATTCTACCAACCAGAGATCCATTTTGGCTTTACCGGAGTTTGTATTGAGCCAGTAGCTGTTGACTGGTTTTTTGACGTTGAGGATGTCTTTGAGAAAACTACTGATTGCACCAGGTTGATAGATGGTGGGGGCATTTTGAATGTCTATGAAGAGATCGGGATAACCGTTTCTAGGGAAATCAGGATCCAGGTGAATTTGATTGATAGTATTGACGTAGCGGCCAGAAAACTTGGTTTTAATGTCTTGAATGAGTGCCGGATCAAAGTATTTACCACGCCATTCCAGTCCTTCCAGGTGGACCTCAATACCCTGAGAGGCACTTAAATAGGGATTTCCCAAGGCATTTTCGATTTGATTGGTAGAAAAAGCAATGTCTCCATCTGGATTGGCCTGTATTAACCGAGCAGAATCAGCATCCCTTTGAGCCAAAGAAGACTCATATATTTTCAGGCTGTCCTGGTAAGCTTTGAGCTCATTTTGGTATTGATTATCGGACTTATTGAATCCCAGGAACCATACTAAAGCAGCTATCGCTCCAATGAGGAATAAGTTGGTTTTGTTGATCATGTAATACTTTAAAATTGATGATAGTTCCCGTGGTGTCAAATATAAGCCTTTTGAGTAAATTGAATTCCTGTATTATGTATTATGTATGATTGTATTAAGATGTCATTATACATTATTCAGTCATACATAATACAATAGCTCTAAAACTAACTACTTACATCTTTCTACTCAATACTCTTCCATTTCTCAACGGATTTTTATTTATTTGCCCCGAGAAAGTTGGAACATTCTCAACCCGAACGAAAAACTATCTATCAGTCGTCTTCTTAATTGGCCATTTAGTCTCTTCAGAAGCTTTAAGTCTTTTTAAACTATTTAAACTCTAGAATAATGAGAGAGATAATACTGTCTTTAGTAGTGGTGTGTATTGCTGTGTCAACTTATGCTCAAACACCAATTACACATGACTCAGATGTTGAAATAACCGGTAGGTTAACCGTTGGAGAAACAGGTGACGCTGGGCTGATTTACCTCAGGCGAGGTTCTGACGGAAATATCAATGGTCAGATTGGTTTTAGAAGTGGTGGGACTGAAAGTCACAATCTGTCATTTTTATCAACTTCAGGAAATGGTTACATGACCTTTCTTACAAACTCTGGAGGAATCATTGAGAGATTAAGAATTGCTAATAATGGATATATCGGTATTGGAACTACTGGTGACCCACTATCGAAATTGCATGTGTCTAACGGAAATTCTGGTGGTACGGCACACGGTTATTCTGATTTGACAGTAGAAGATGATGATAATGGAATGATTAGTATCCTCACGGGCATCAATAAAATCGGATATTTTGGATTTGCTGATACCGATGACGATTATGTTGGAGGTATGCAATATGAGCACAGTGATGACCGGTTGGTTTTTAGGACGAATAATCGAACATCAGATTTGACTATTGACCAGAATGGTAAGATTGGATTGGGTACGAAAGAGCCAATTGGGGACTTACATTTGTATGGTTTATCAAGAAGAATGATTTTTTCTTCGTTATCTAGTGGGCAGGAAGAGACAGCAAGAATTGAGTTTTGGGAAAATCATGTAGGAATTGAAGATGCAGCAAATGCACACTTTTCAATTCAGTATGATGGTTCTGGCGATCAATTGAGGTTTAGAGGTAAGAAGAGTGGAACTGAATTAGACGTGGATTATCTTGCTATTAAAAGAAATGGCAATGTAGGCATAGGAACCACCTCCCCAGACGAACTCCTCACCGTAAACGGCACCATCCATACCTCAGAAGTGCGTGTAGACCTTTTGGTCCCGGCACCAGATTATGTTTTTGCTGCAGATTATGAGCTTAAAACCCTCGAAGAAACCAATCAATACATTTTGGAGAACCACCACTTACCTGGTATTCCTTCAGCCAAAGAAATGGAAGCCAATGGTGTGGAGCTTGGCGATATGAATATGAAGTTATTAGAGAAGATAGAGGAGTTGACTTTGCATTTGATTTCGCAGCAAAAACTCATTGAAAATTTATTCAACCAAGTAGAAAATCAGCAAGAAGAAATCAATCAAATTAAATCTGTTAAATAATTCATCTATTATGAAAAAAATTATTTTTATCATGGTTCTAGTGTGTCCATTACTAGTTGCAGCGCAAAATGAAATTGGAAATGGTGATATTGGAATTGGAACCACCTCACCAGAAACGAAACTGCATGTTCAAACTGAAAATGTTGGGGCTCCATCGCAATTTGCCAAACAGATTATTGAAGGAGCTGATGCTCATTTGGACTTAACTTCAAGTTCTGCGGCCAAATGGGGTTCATCTCTTAATTTAATTGAAGGTACAAATGGAAGTTCGAATACGGATATTTGGTCTCTGGTAAGGCAAACTACAAATGGGACTGGTAACTCGAGCTTCAATATTAATTTCGGTAGTGCGAATAATCACACTAATCCTTCATTTATGACAATATCATCAATCGGTCGAATAGGTATTGGTACCCATTCACCCCAATCAAAATTGCATGTATACAATGGAGATGTTCTTGGTACACCTCACAGTTATTCAGACCTGACGGTAGAAGACGATGAACATGGTATGGTCACCATTCTTTCACCCAACGATAAAATCGGTTATTTCGCTTTCGCTGATTCTGACGATGATTTTGTTGGAGGAATGCAGTATGAGCATCATAATGAAAGAATGATATTTCGAGTGAATAATCATTCTTCAGATTTGATGATAGATCAAGACGGAGATGTCGGGATTGGAACTACAAGCGCCACGGCCCGCCTTCAGGTAAGAGGCGATTCGAGAAAAGGTATAAGACTAGAAAACCTATCTGCCTCATCCAATTATTTGAGTATGTGGCAAGGTACAGGTGCAGCTGTAATAGATGCCGTTGGTACTGGAAAACTATATGTTGGGTATGATAATGGCGCAAAAGTTGTAATTAATGGTCAGTCTAGTGGAAACGGCATAGGACTGGTGATTGGTCAAATGGACTTACCAATTGGCTTTCAGTTGGCGGTAAACGGATCTGCAATTATGGAAGAATTAAAAATCGAAACTCAAACCAACTGGCCCGATTACGTCTTCACCCCATCTTACGATCTAAAACCACTCACAGAAGTAGAAACCTACATCCAGGAAAATGGCCACTTGCCAAATATTCCTTCTGCAGAGGAGGTGAGGGAAGACGGTATTTTACTTGGTGAGATGAATGCGAAGTTATTAGAGAAAATTGAAGAGTTGACTTTGTATATGATTGACCTCAAGAAAGAGAATCAGGAATTAAAACTAAGACTAGACAAACTGGAAGCTAATGACTAAAATAAAATACTTCTCAGCGGTTGTACTATTTACTCTCGCGAATACAGTACTTGCCCAGATTAAGACTTCAGAAGTTCAGGTGGAGGAGACTGGAAATATTACTTCAATTACAGGAGAACTAGGAATCGGTACGAGTAGTCCTCAAGCCCCATTGCACATTAAGGCCAATACTGAAGATGACATTCTAGGCTACTTTGAGCAGTCAGCAAGTTCCAGTAATAATGCTGGTATTGCAATTAAGGGAGCTAAAAACAACAGCACAAGCACAGTTTCCTTTATTAACCTGGACATATATGATAATGATGAAGCAAATAAGACATTTACTCTAGCCAAAATAGGAGCTGCAAAGCAGACAAATGCCGGGGAAAATGGACAACTTAGGTTTTATACCAATAGTGGATCATCGCTTGGTGAGCGCATGGTTATCGATCACCTGGGTATGGTGGGAATTGGGGTGCAAAATCCAGGTGCACATATTCACCTCAAGGTAAATGATGAAAATCAGCAAGACGAAATTAAACTCGGAGATTTTGCTGCTATTGATCCATTAGCCAGATCTGGACATTATCCTGCCTTGTATGCGGAGGAAGTATTGAGAGTACCCCAGAGAGTACAGATATTTGGCGGAGGAGCGGGTAAACAGTACCTGGATATTAGAGATCAATCCGGCGAGCAAATCATCAAACTAGACGGTGAAGGGCATTCATTTTTCAAGAACAATTATATAGGTATAGGTACTACTAACCCTGAAGCTCCTTTACACATTAAGAAAAACCCCGAAAACATGGGAGACGCTGATATCATGGCCTACTTTGAACAATCTGCCAGCACCAGTGAAAATGCAGGTATCAAAATTAAGGGAGCAAAAAACAATAGTACAAGTACGGTTTCCTTTATTGATTTTGACATTTATGATTCTAATGAATCCCAGACAGATTTTACAATGGCAAAAGTTGGTGCTGGTAAGGAAGCTCAGGGCATTAATGGTCAATTACGGTTTTACACACATAACGGCACCTCGCTAGATCAGCGAATGACCATTAAAGCGAATGGTAATGTGGGGATAGGTACCACCAATCCAGGGTATCCGCTTGAAGTGAATGGTGAGATACACGCAAGCACTTTTAGTCCCTGGCCGGATTTCGTTTTTGAGGATAATTATGCTTTACCCTCACTGGAGAGCATTGAGCGTCACATTCAGCAATATGGTCATTTACAAGATATTCCAAGCGCCAGCGAAGTGAAGGAAAATGGAGTGTCATTAGTAGAAATGAATGCGAAACTTCTACAAAAAATTGAGGAGCTGACTTTGCATTTGATAGCACAACAGAAAGAAATGCAGGCAATGCAGCAAGAAATTAAGGAATTAAAGAAATTATCAAAGTAGAATAGAATGAGAAAGATTTTAGCAGCAGTATTTATTTTGGGGGCAAGCGCCCTCAATGTATATGCACAAGTACCAGATAATCCTACCCCGTGGGAACCAAATGAGATGGAGGTACAAAAAATCCCCCCAAACCCGGAAGTAGCAGATCTTGGCAAGTTTGGGGATCTGCCTGTCAACGCTTACAATGGTACAGCCAATGTAGGTGTTCCAATTCATAGTGTCCCTTTGGATGAAATCTCAATTCCTTTGAGCCTAAGTTACAATACCGGAGGTATTAGAGTTGAGCAAGAGGCGTCCTGGGTTGGACTTGGATGGAGCCTTGACCCAGGTATCACCATCACAAGGGATATCAATGGTTTTGATGACCTGGAAAATGACAATGTTGTTGGTTGGGTGTACTCACATATCATCGATTTATATGATAATAGTGGCCATCCCTTTTATCAATTTGAACTCAATCTGGATACACTTCAAGCGTTAGAAAATGCATTTTCAGCTAATCTACCTATAGATACTGAACCTGATATTTATACAGTTAGCTTACCAACAGGGTCGTTTAAGTTCTATCTGGAGAAACTTGAAAGTGGAACTACTTTAGATACTTATATTTTCGATGAGAAAGGTTATAAAGTTTCTTATGATATCTCTACTGAGAATTTCACAGTCATTGACCAAATGGGTTATACTTATGATTTCAGTGTAAAGGAAAAAAGTACAGGCTTGAGAAGCCAGGGAGAACCAACCACTTCCAAAACTACAGCCTTACAAGCTGTTCAGGATCCTGTTGACCAGGAAAATCAAATTATTACATCCTGGAAGGTTGCTTCTATAACCTCACCATTTGATAAGTCATTAACTTTCACTTACACAGACGGTTTCTACTTCTCTTATCCAAATTTTTCTGAGAGCTACAGTTTCGCTGCTCATAACAACCAGAATAATAATTATTCTCCTGAGGTAATTTCTTTTGCAGTGCCGTCCTCTCCAAATATCTCAGTTTCAATGACTGCATTCTACGTGAAACAATTGTCTAAAATTGAAGGTGATTTTGGTTCTGTGAACTTTAACCTTTCTGACAGAAAGGATCAATTCTCAAAGTTAGAAATGAGAAGAATTTCTGGGAATTCAGCCTGGAATTATGTTAATGAAACTTTTGTGTCAAAAAAATTGAGCAGTATTGATATAAAGAATTCTGAATCAATAACCGTCAAAACAGTGGACTTTACCTATGATTATTTCAATGGTCATAAGGAAAATGCAACAGATGCCGTTGATTATATCAGGTTGAAGCTTGATGAGGTTTCAGTTAATGATCAGGTTTACTCATTTTCTTACATAGATGAAGATTTACTACCTAAAAAAGATTCACGTTCTCAGGATTTTTGGGGATATGGGAATGGAAAGCCAATAATCACCTGATCCCAGCAGGCTCTCGTTTTTACCTTGTCTATGGTTCTGCCAATATTAATAATGACTTTTTCGAGAGACTTCAAAAGTGGAGTGGGGCTGATAGGAGCGTAGATTTTTCAAAAAGCAAAAGAGGAATTCTTGAAAAAATCACATATCCAACCGGTGGTTATTCAAAATTTACTTATGAGAGTAATACTGTGACTATTCAAAGAAAGTCATTCGTACCAGATATGTTAACCACAGGTCAGGTAATCGAATACAATATTGGTAACAGCGATGATTTGAATTACAATTATCAGATGTTAAAAAGGGCCTCTGATGTAAATTATGATTTGCTTAATAACGCCTCCAGGTCAAAAATTACCCAAACATCTACTGCCAGTTCTTTCACAGTAACTTATGCTTTCAAAGACCAGGAACCAAACGTAAAAATCAAAACAGATGTGCAGTGTACCACTGGGAATTGCAATGAGATAACTGGTTTTCCAGATCTTGATGCTGTTTGGATTACAGATCAATCAGGAACTAAAACAGTCATTAGAGAACATGGGGTGAATAATGAGGGCATTGAAGAATATGAATTAAGACTTGCTCCGGGCACCTATACTATCCATACACAAGCATATAGTGAGTATTTAACTCCTCAGAATGAACCTCTTATACTGGCAGCCTCTCATGTAAATACTGTGCTTCAAACTGTTCAGGATAATAATGTTCAAGAATCATATGATGAATTCAATGTTGGGGGTGCGCGTATTGCTAAACTTACGAATTATGATTCAGATAATTCAGTTATTTCGGCTAGAGCATATAATTATGATCATGAGAATCCGGATGCTACCACCTCATCAAGTGGAGTTTTGATGGATCAGTTAGTGTTTCATTCTTCTGTAGGAGGAACTTTGGATTATTCTACTGAAAAGGTTGGAGATCCATCTTTAAGCTCATCAAATCAATTAAGGACCAATCCATCCGCTTCCGGTAGCATAGTTGGTTATTCCAGAGTGACTGAGAAAAGTGTTGACTTATCGGGAGCTGACAATGGCGAAATTGTCAGAAATTATCATAATCTGCCAAATGAGTATTATAAAAGAGACCTTTCAAACGCAGTACTTATTACTGGAGTCGCTCAGAATATGCCTCAGGCTCGTGACAGATACAAATTGAGTAATTGGCAATATACGACCATTCCTTATGGAGAAGTTTATGCGCTTACTATCTCTCCAAAGAATTTCAGCTACATCAATGGTCAAGTTATTGACGAAACCATTTTAGATGATGCCGGAGATACAGTTCAGTATACAACATATTCATATGACGAAATTGATCAACCTCTTACACAAACATTTAGCCCATCAACAGATTCCTACGGAAATTATGGAAGTTACGATTTCCATTTCCCAAAAATATTTACAGTCAATCAGAAAGCGTTCCTAATTGTCCAGCCTTTCTATAAAATGAGGTTAGATGATTATGGAGTCCATACCATTCAAAGACCGATTTCAAGTACAACAAAACAATATTTTGATAATGGTAATATAGAAACGACTACTGTAAACGATTATACGGCTGATCACTATTTCCCTTATTCCACAAAAACGGAAAAAAGTGATGGTTCATTAGTTACTTCATATACTTATTATGCTACCAATTCCAATGCATCATTTGCAGATGACCTGGTAGATGAAAATAGGTTGAAAACAGTAATAGAGACGAAGAGGTACGAGGGTACATCCAGTACACCAAATCAAAAATTACTATCTACTTCAACTACTACATATAGTAACTCACTCAACACGGCCAATCACTGGCTACCAAGTCATAGAGAAAACAGAATAGGCAATTCCACTGCTACAAGTGGAGAAGTGGATTTCGAATTATATGATGAGAAAGGCAATCTTTTGCAATACCGTTCAAGGGACGATAATACTGTTATAAGTTTAGTGTGGAGCTATGATGGTACTTATCCGGTGGCGAAAATTGTAAATGCCACTTATGCTCAGGTAGCATCCGCCGCTGGGAAAACTCAGGCACAATTAAAAGTGCTGGACGCTTCTGAACTTTCAGTGCTTAACACAGCAAGAAATAATCTTTCATCGGCTTTAGTGACAACCTATGAATATATACCCGGTATTGGAATGACCAAGCAGACTGATGCAAACGGTGTGAGTACCACCTATACTTATGACACATCAGGCCGCTTAAAACTGATCAAGGACCAGGATGGTAAAACGATTAAACAATTCAATTATAACTACATCAACGACTAACCTTACATCATGAATCTGCATAAAATAACAATACTTGCTATTGCATTAGGTATGGCTTTCACTGCTGTAGGCCAAACCAGTACAAAGAACTATGTGCAAACTACAACTGCACGCCAGGCCCTGACAGGTGAGATATCAGGGAACAATAACAGCTCTCAGGTTATGAAGTCCGTGGGTTACTTTGATGGGTTGGGTAGACCAATACAAAGCGTAACAAGATGGGGAACCCCCGGGGCAAAGGATATCATCGCTGTTACTGAGTATGATGAATTTGGAAGGCAGGATAAAGCTTATCTGCCAGCGAGTACAACAAGTACAAATGGAGCCTTTCATACCGGAGGTGTCACAGAAACGGAAACACTATATGATAATCTGTTTGGAGGGAATAATGGGGACTATGCTTTTTCGTCTAGTCAATATGACAATTCTCCATTGAGCCGTGTCATTGCTCAAAAAGGACCTGGAGAAGCCTGGGCTAACAAGCACGTAGAAACAGAATTTGGGACAAATGTTGAAGATGAGGTAATCCATTGGAAAGTGAATGATGATGGGTTTCCTTATAATGAAACAGGAGATGATCAGTTTTATACAGAGGGGAAGTTATCCAAAGTCATCACTACTGATGAAAATGGAAGCCAGGTAATACAATTCACGGACCTTTCAGGAAATGTCATTCTGAAGAAAGTGGAGTCCGGGGTAACCAGCGAGCCATGGTACCTGACCTATTATGTTTATGATGATTTCAATAGGTTGCGTTATGTAATCCCGCCAAGATATTTCGAAGTGTATGGAGAAACACCTCAAATTGCGGAAGATCAGTATACTACTGGTATTGACTATTATGAAACTAATAAGACGCTTACAAGCACACCCGCTAAATCTGTATGGGTTCAGAAAGGAAGTTATATCAAAATGTCTCCGGGGTTCACCTTCAGTGCTGCTACAGAGGGAAGAAGTTTCAATGCCGTAATTGGTACTCCGGTTTTAGATACTGAAATTCTAAGTGGACTAGCCTTCCAATACCACTATGATGAAAGAGGAAGAATGGTTGCCAAAAAGGTGCCTGGTGCAGACTGGGTATTTATGGTTTATGACCAATGGGACAGATTGGTGCTTACCCAGGACGGAAATCAAAGAGGATCTGATCAATGGTCATTTACGAAATATGATGTACTGAACAGACCAGTAATGGCTGGATTTACTACTGATAGTAGAAATTACAAAGATATTCAAAGTTCACTTGAAGGAGCGCTAAACAGGTATGAGACCTTTACCAACACTGGGAGCTATAAATACTCGAACAATGTGTTCCCAACATCCATGGATGATGTGCTCATAGTTACCTTCTATGATGATTATGCATTTACATCTACCACATTTGCAGAGCCAGCTGGTGTATTCACAGTAACTGGTAACCTGGAAGATGTGGATGCTGTCAGTGAAGTGAAAGGTCAGGTAACAGGTTCATGGACAAAGTATGAAGGTGCTTTCCTGGAAACGGTATCCTTCTATGACGACAAATACCGGGTGACTCAGGTTGTGGCTGATATTCAAGAAGGTGGCCAGGACGTGGTGACCACACAATATGATTTTGTAGGTAATGCCAGAAATGTGCATCAGTCGCATAGCTTTCCTAATGCTTCAGCTGATTACACAGTTATCATGCGGTATGAGTATGACCACATGAACCGCTTGACAGAGACTTATCATAAGTTTGATAACAGTGAGGAAGTACTACTTTCTGAAAATGTTTATAATGAACTGGGCGAGTTGGAAGAAAAAGGATTGCTCTCCAGGAACAGCGGTTCTTCATTCTCACAGGTGAATAATTTCAATTACAACATCAGGGGGTGGCTTAAGAGTATCAATGGTGAAACAGGTTCGCTAAACAGTGATTTCGATGACTATTTTGACATGGACCTGTATTATGAAGATACCTACAATGGTAATTCAGAATCCCAATACAACGGAAACATCTCAGCCATGCGCTGGACCAATCCTCTGAATGGGAGTCAGGTATTTAATTATACCTATGACAAGGCAAATAGGATCAAAACTGCTGATTATGGTGCCAACAATAACCTGGATAACAATTTTGACCTAAAGGCGATCACTTATGATGCTAACGGAAACATCAAAACCCTGCAAAGAAGAGGAAAGACAGGTACCAGCAGTTTTGGGCTAATGGATAACCTGACCTATACCTATGATAACAACAACAAAGGCAACCGCCTGATGGAGGTAACTGATGCTGGTAATGATAATTATGGGTTTAAGGATGGTAACACTTCCGGTGATGATTACAGCTATGATGCCAATGGTAATATGATTGTAGATAAAAATAAGGGTATTGCCAATATTGTTTATAACCACCTCGATCTTCCTGTTCAGGTAACGATGAGTGGTAACAAAACTATAAGTTACCTGTATGATGCAGCGGGAGTGAAACATGCTAAAATTGTGAATGACAATGGAGACATTACAAGAACGGATTATGCTGGTGCATTTCACTATGAGGACGACAAACTACAGTTTGTAAACCATGAGGAAGGCAGGTTGCTGGATGGATACAATTACCAGCTGCACCTGAAGGACCACTTGGGTAATGTAAGGGCTACCGTACAACCAGAGAGAAGTACCTACCTGGCTACTATGGAGTCTGAGAACTCTATAGAAGAAACCGTATTTGAGCAGGTAAGTGAAACCAGACATCCTGATGGTTTGTACAACCATACACCGGGAGGTAATGAATCAGCCAGACTGAATGCCTCAATTAATCAGGTAGTAGGTCCTGGTAAAAGCTTAGCAGTGGATGCTGGAGATACGGTTTATGTTGAGGTATATGCCAAGTATCCAAGCTATGCTAATGATCCCAATTCTATAGTAGGAGTTGCCGGTTTTGTAGCTGGAGCCTTCGGATTAAGCCCGGCAGGGGAGACTTCTGCAGCTTACAGCAGTTTGAATAGCACATTGGGTTCCGGTACCAGTAGTTTATTCAATTTCAGCGCTGATCCGGATCTGCCTAGAGCTTATTTGAACTACCTGTACTTTGATGAAAACCATGTTTTCCAGTATGGGGGTTTCCAGCAGGTATCAGATGACGCCAAGAACAACTTTGAAAAGCTGAGCCTGGAGTTTGTTCCGGATGAGCCTGGATATGTTTATATTTATGTAGCGAACGAGACCGATGCAAATCTCAACGTGTTCTTTGACGATTTGAAAATTACCCATGCTGAGAATCCAATTGTGCAGGTAGATGATTACTATCCCTTTGGGTTGACTTTTAATAGTTATTCGGATAGGCCGTTGAATAAATATAAGTTTAACAGTAAAGAGGAGCAAGACTGGGGTGTCTTTGATTTTGAATGGAGAAGCTTTGACCCGTCTATTGGACGATTTACAAATATTGATCCTCATTCAGAAAGATACTTTAGTGATAGTCCTTATAATTATGTATTTAATAATCCAGTTCTTTTGGTGGACCCGAATGGCATGGATGGTACTATCTATTATCAAGTTTTGCTAAGTGGTAATGATGAGTTAGATCGCAATACAAAGGCAGCTGTAAACGAGGCTGTTGAAATGATAAATCAAGCTATGAGTGATTTGGGTATTAAGCTAAAGGCAGAGGCCCACTTTGGAACAGAAGAAGATATAATGTCAAAGGATGAATTCTTTTCAAGAGATGGAGCTCATTTCTCTGATACATATTTAGTTGTAGGAAACACGAATCAAATTCAAGATTTCAGTAACAATACTGAGAATCTCGGTTGGGGACCACTGGGACATTCATTAGACGATAAAGTTGGTAAAATGGCAGGTTTCAAAGTAGACCATGGTTATGATCCTGTTGGAGTCCTTAATACCGATAACATTATAAATCAGGATGGTTCCGTCATCAACGGGGAAAGTAAAGATGGAAGTCAGGTGGAAAATTATAGGTCTGCAGCTGAGAAGTTTTCAATAATCGCCCAACATGAATCTGGCCATCCAAAATTCAGGTGGCATAAAGGTAATCAAAACACAGAGGGCAGTTCGACCGGACATGGAACTCCCGGTCATGTACCAGGAACAATTATGGATAAACTTCCAAAAAGAGACTCCAAGTATGACAATTATATGTTGAAAATCCTTGAGCTCTTTCACAATCCAAGAATTATCGGGTGCGAACAATGATGAAATTCAATAGGTTTAGCATTGTAGTAATTTGGGCAGTTGTGGGAGGTTGTTATTCAAATACCTGTGATGTCGATCTTAATGAAATACATGCAGTAGTTTTAAATGCGTACGAAAATAATGAGAATCTATATTTTTCAAACACTGAGAAATGCCTATTCGAGAATTATCTGAATTCAAAATTTTATAACGAGACTGCATCATATGATATAATATATGATCAGTTTAAAATCAAGTATTTTTATTGTGCTGACATTGACTACTCGTTTTCAATTATTTCAGGTTCTGACGATAAATATTATTTTGTTGGACATTCCGATATTAAGTACTTTGAAAGTCTTGGAGATAGCATTTATACAAAATCAAATGGTATCTTAAAATTAAATGATTCGAGTTTGCAAATATTTAAACCCAACATTATTACTGATGATTACTTTAATGAATTATTTGAAAATGAAAAACGATTTACAAATATCACTAATGAAGTAGTTGCCATTAAGTTGGCGTCTAGCTTAGTGTATTTGTCATATATGAAACCAAATTCTCAATATCTTCATGTTAACAAAAGTATATTCAATCAAGAGGTTACTACTGATAATTTAAAGTCTAGTTTGTTTGATGTTTCTTCTGGTATTGACACAATTAGTGTTCAAAAATTATACGATGAATTAAATCCGCTTACATATTTTTATTTAAATAAAAAGCTAAAGCTATATTATTTAAATAATACTGGTTTAGTTGGGTTTAATTTTCAAATTTTAAACAATAAAATAATTCTTGAAGAATTCTTAATTCCAACTGTTGAAAGAAAAATTTCTATTGCTGACGATTTGCAAGCAGAAAGTGAATGTGATTAATCCCCACTCTGGTCTTAGGTTAAGCGCAGCGATCCTGAGACCTAAAACATATAGAGCGTCTCGCTCGGCTATTAAACCTTATCAGAGTCTCCCAGCGGGGACTCTGATTTTTTTGTAAGGCCGTTACACCCGCTAGCGCCCTTAACTGGCTTAGGTTAAGCGCAGCGATCCTGAGACCTAAAACTTGTAGAGCGTCTCGCTCGGCTACTATCCAAACAAAAAATACCTACATTTAAGACATGGGTAGAAAATACGCTATTCGAGACCACTCCGGTCTTAGGTTAAGCGCAGCGATCCTGAGACCTAAAACATATAGAGCGTCTCGCTCGGCTATTAATCCTTATCAGAGTCCCCCCGCGGGGACTCTGATTTTTTTGTAAGGCCATTACACCCGCTAGCGCCCTTAACTGGTCTTAGGTTAAGCGCAGCGATCCTGAGACCTAAAACACCAGAGCGTCCCGCTCGGCTACTATCCAAACAAAAAATACCTACATTTAAGACATGGGTAGAAAATACGCTATTCGAGACCAAACAAAATTTCATTTTGTCACTTTCACAGTTGTTAATTGGATAGATGCTTTTATTAGAGATGAGTACAGAAATATATTCCTGGAAAGTGTAAGATTTTGCCAAAAGGAGAAGGGGCTGGAAGTAGGTGCATGGTGTATCATGAGTAGCCATGTACATATGATTATTGGTAGTGATGGAACGAATAAGTTGGAAGATATAATTAGGGACATGAAAAGTTTCACGTCCAGACAAATCAGGAAAGCAATTGAAAAAGGCGATTTTGAGAGTAGGAGAGATTGGATGTTGTGGATCATGGAGGGAGCAGGAAAGAGAAGATCAAATAATAAAGATTTCCAATTTTGGATGCAGCATAATCACCCTATTGAACTTGATTCAAACAATATGATTGATACAAGGTTGGACTATGTTCACAATAACCCCGTCATAGCTGGATTTGTTGAAAGACCTGAAGAGTGGGTATATAGCAATGCTCGGGATTATTCTGGGCGAAAGGGTTTATTGGAATTAGTATATTTGGAATAGACGAGCGAGACGCTCTATATGTTTAGGGACTTAGCGAGACGCTAAGACCAGAATCAGTAGCGGGACAACCTGCGACAGTATAAAAATATATCATTCGAGATCAAACAAATCCCTTGTCTAAAACTTTCTCTTCAAACTTTCATGATTTACGGCAATTACTTACATTTGCAATCATCTAATCATCACTGTTTGAAAACTTATTTCGTTACCATATTAATCACGATTCTTATTGGCCTCTTGTGTCACCAGACTTCTGCTCAGGTGAATGTGAAGGTTATGAAACCTAACATCCATAAACCATCGGTAAATGAACCTGATGCAGTAAAAAAATACCGAGCTTACAGGCAAAAAGTAAAAGACTGGAAGAAGCAGCATGTAGACAAGGTCAACGGAGAAATCAAGTCCTACAAGCAGCAATATGACAGCCTTAATCAAGTTAGGAAAGAGCTGAAAAAGCACAAAGAACAATACGATAGTTTGTCAGAGCTGGACATGGATTCGGTATTAGCCTCACGGCAGGATTCCATTTCGTCACAATTGGATTCACTCCATACATTAAAAAGAGATGCTCCCTGGGAGGAGATTGCCAGGGAGAAACTGGAAATCTATAAGAAATCACTTGAAGCAGGACTGGAAGAACAACTTGCCCATAAAGCCGAACTTCCCCCACCTGGTATGCCAGACAATGATTTTACAAAAGCCATGACCATGGGCGAGAACCTGGGCAAGACAGATGAACCGGAAATACCCAATACCGAAAATATTATGTCCAATGCCCGCCAGAAGACTACTAAACATTTTGATGGTGCAGAGGGGCAGCTACAGGAAGCCCATTCTTCATTAAAAAAGCTACGGAAGAAATACAGTAGAGTTGAAAACACTAAAACAATGAAGGGGGCTAAAAAATCGTCAAGTTTGAAAGGCGTACCGCTCAAAAAGAGAATTTTCACTGGTGGCAATATCCTGGTCTATCCTGGTTTTACTACTACGGTAGATTGTTCCCCGTCTTTGGGTTACCGGATTAATAAGAAATGGGTTTCTGGGGTGCAGTACAAGGTACGCTTGTACATTGATAAAGAAGCACCTTATCTTCACCGTAACCCTCAGGACATGGCTGGGTACTTGTTCTTTTCAGAATACAAGGTCATTAAAGGATTCTTTGTTCATGGCTCATGGGAGCGAATGAATACTATATTGGTTACATCTGCAAACGGGAACGATAACAAAACCAGTATATGGAATAATAATGCTATGTTGGGTCTTGGTAAAATGTATCGTATCAACGATGCGCTAAAAGGGACCTTTACCTTAAAATACAATTTCTACCATAAAACCAGCCCTAACTACCCCAGGGCCTGGCTTATAGATTTCGGTTTTCAGGTAAGACCAGGTGAGCTATTCAAGAGGAAGCTCGGTGGGATGAAATAATTAATAAAAACTTTAAATAATCATGAAAAAACTAATCATCATTGTCATTGCGTTAGTAATATTTACGCAAGTTCGTGCTCAGTGGAATCCATCAGGTGATAATACATCATCTGGTAGTCTAACAGTTGGTTCTTCGGCCAATAATTCTGTGTCTAAATTTACAATAAGAGGGCCTAATCAACCAAATAATTCAGGAAGCGCCAGAGACATAGTTTTTGATTTTAACATAGCAGGAAATTCTATTATTCGTTCGTATCGTGGAACTAGCTGGGACACTTACATGCAATTTCTAACCACCCCAAGCTCAGGAGGAGATCCGGTAACCAGAATGCATATCAGTCATAATGGTAAAGTTGGGATTGGAACCACCACACCATCGGCATTACTTGAAATGAAATCTTTAAGTGGAGAAAACGCAGAATTACACATAAATACAGCCTCGGATGGGAAAATCTCAATTCTAAGATTCCAGGACGCCGGGACAACCACTTGGGGGTTCCTATCAAATTATCCTGACCTGGGTAAGTTCAGTTTGTATAATTATCAAAATAGCAACTACGGATTAGTAATGGACTCAAATGGTTGGCTTGGACTTGATACGACAACCCCAGCTGCAAGACTTGATGTAAGAGGTGATATCATTAGTGGTTTGAAATCTTCTACGGAATATGGTTATTACACAATAAGAGGAAGAGGTGCTATGCTTAAACTAAGATCATATGGAGATGATACTAATTTAGCAAATGAATGGCAGTTGTATTCCCACACCACCAATGGCAACCTTCTTTTCAGAAGTGGTTTAAACAATGCAACCCCATTAGATAAAGTTGCATTTACAAGTAGTGGAAACATCGGAATAGGTACAACATCACCTGTAGCAAAAGTTCATATTAATAATGGTAACAACTCCTATGGAGCAATCTTAGCCAATGCCAATGAGTCTAGTTTCCAACTCTACACTAAAACACTTACCACGCAACCTCAGAACGTAGAGTCTTTCAGGTTAGGGTTGAAACATGACACGAATGAGAATAATGGATTTATTTCATTTTACAGGGGAGCAAGTACCATCGGCGGATTCCTCGGATTCTCAACCAATGGAACCGAAAGAATGAGGATATTAACGAATGGTAGCGTCGCTATTGGAACAAATTCCACTGGTACTCATAAGTTGGCCGTTGAAGGAACAATAGGCGCCCGGGAAATAAAAGTTGAAGCCTCTGGCTGGTCAGATTTCGTATTTGCCAATGATTATGAGCTCACCAGCCTTGAAAAAGTTGAAGCCTATATCAAAGCCAATCACCATCTACCTAATATCCCGTCAGAAGAAGAAGTCATTGAAAATGGCATCAACTTAGGAGAGATGGATGCAAAGCTTTTGCAGAAGATTGAGGAATTGACTTTGTATGTGATTGAACAGAATAAAACCAATAAAACACAGCAGGAATTGATTGAGAAATTGGAGAAGAGGATTGAGGAGTTGGAGAAATAGAGGTTAATTGTATATTGTATTATGTATGATTGTATTGAGACTACATCATACATAATACATTCATTAACCAAATCAGCACATTAGCACTTCAAAAAACTTCCAACTTCAAGCTTCCTGCTTCCAACGGTGCGCAGCACCCTAAACCCCTCTCTTACTCCCAAATAACCTCACATGCATCCTGTCTGTGTAATTGAACCCGTGCTGCAAACAAATCTCCGTTAACCAGGCTTGCTTTTCCTCAAGTTTATCAACAGAAGTGCCCTCTGGCATCAGGTAGATATCTTTGTGATTGATCCCAATGTCTTCAATAAGAGTTTGCACTTCTTCCAGATCAGCTTCATTGGCCACCACGAACTTAAAATTGGCTTTTCCAGAACCTGCAAAGAACCTCAATACCTCCGGTTTGATTCTTTCTTCATATTTCACCCTACTGTTGGACAACTTCGGAGAGACGTTGTATTGGTGAATGTGTTCCTGAAAGGGCTCTCCAGGGATAATTGTACCGTTAGTCTCTATTTCAAAATGATACCCTGGTAAACCAGCCATCAATTCTCCTAGAGCTTTATGCTGTACCATCGGTTCACCTCCCGTGAGGACTATGTTTTGACAAGGGAATTGCTGAATAGCTTGTATGATCTGTTCAGTAAACAATTCAATGATCTGTTCCTCTTTCTTGAATTTTTGATAACCTGGCTTGCTGTCATTCACATGTGGGTAATGCGTCCCTTCCCAGTTCCAGGTGTAATCGGTATCACACCAGATGCAATACAGGTTACAAAGTCCCAAACGTACGAAAATGCTGGGTTGACCAAGGTTTTTACCTTCACCCTGTAGGCTGTAAAAGATTTCAGGTTGTCCGTTGTCTGCTGATATTTTCAAATAGTTAGTGCTTGTGATCTTACTGCAAAGCAACAAATTAATGTGGAAAGTCCAATAGTCTAGGAGTGGTAAAGCTGAAGGGCCCGGTTATAATTCAGGTCATCCACATGAATGGCATATAGAAAAATGGCCACCGGGATCATAATACCGGCAAAAGCACCTAGTAAAAGGTACTCGTTGATGCCTTCATAGGGGATTCCTTTAGTGATTGACAAGTACAATCCATAGATGCATAATACCTCATCAAAAACAAATGTGGCTAATGTGATAAACTGGATGTATCCGGCAAACAATACATCCCATATGACTGGCCGACAGTGGAGTGTGCCGTTCTTTCCAACATAAAGCGTAGATGTATTGGGTTTGAGTCTGAGCATTATTTTATATAACCAAACTCATAACCAAAATGATTTCATTCTTGTTCAAAAATTTTACTTTGCAATCAGGTGGATGGATATTGCGCGCTCTGTTGCAGGATTCGATACCCTGATAAACTGACCTTCATTGACTGTTTTGGCACCTTTTACCTCCAATATTTCCTGATCGATGGCTTCTGACCCAGATACATCGCCGAAAGTTTCAAAGGCAAGCTTACCATCTACTACCAAAATCCTTTCGTCTTTACCTGCAGGAGGAGAGTAGATCTCAGAAGATTGACCATTTTCCCAGCAACCGACTTCTACATAGTAATCACCTCGTCTGTAAATCTCTTTTTTGCAATAGGATTCTGTATGCCATTCGGCATATTCAGCAAGCTCATCGACATTTATTTCTGCCGATTGCAATACCTCGTCGTAATCAAATATTCCGAGCTCGCAGTTGTTAAGTGCGTCCAGAAACTGGTCAAAGTTTTGTATGAGTAAAGTATCCATTTTGATAGTATGATTTTTCGTTTGCTCCAAAGATCACCCTAAAAAACCTATTGAAAGGAAGAAATCAGTCAGCATGAAACCTGACAAAGATCAAGTAAGCCCTGAATTTCATCTAATTATAATTGTATCTAGCACCCTTTTTCATACTTATTGTCTATCTTTTGGAAGCAGCAACTACTGATTCACCAATCAGATATGCCAAAATTATAGGAAGTAATTGCAATTTAAGTTGGCGTCTAATTAATCTTTTGTGTTGAACACGTTTATGAAAATTAGGTATTTTTTGTTTGTAGCAATTCATCTTATAGGTTTCTCTATGTCCACCTATGCGCAAACCCCTTCCATTGAAATGCACAAAATCGAAGTGGCCTATATTTATTCGTTTGCTAAAAATATTGAATGGCCTGAAAGAAAAGGTGATTTCAATATTTTGGTAGTTTCCACCGACCCCACCTTACAAAGTGAGTTTGATAACCTAAGTAGCCAACGTAGCTTAAGTGGGAGAAAGATTGTTGTATCAGCCTCAAACAGCCCATCAATTAACAGACTTTATGACCTCATTTTTGTCTCACAGGAATTTAATGCTTCCGTACGTTCCATTTTTGATCAGATATCCAGAAAGGGCACCTTGCTGGTTACGGAAAACTATGAAGACCTGAACTACACCATGATCAATTTTTCTCAGGAACAGGATGAAACACTGGGTTTCAAGATGAATCGTGAAAATATCAATGCACAGGGTTTGCAGGTTCTGCCAGAGGTGATTTTGTTAGGAGGTTCCAAAGTAGAAGTGGCACAACTTTACAGGGAAGCAAAAGATTCACTTCGCATATTGGAAAGTAGCGTGAGGGACCTGGAAAATCGGTATGACTCCATTTTCAGGAGTATAGAAAGAAGCCGACAACTCATCCTGACACAAAGAGATCTCATTGATGAACAAACGGACGAAATAGAATCGAAACAAGGTACCATTGAAGATCAACAGGTCACTCTGGATTCTCTACTGCCGGCAGTAACGCAATCATCCGGACAATTAGACAGTATTACAGCTATTTTAAGGAACCGGGAGCAAGACCTGGCCAACCTGCAGGATGAAATAACGAGACAATCTTATCAATTAGAGGAGGGGAGTCGGATTTTGAAAAAGCAGGAAGAGCGTCTTGATGAACAAATTAAAGAAATCAATGAACGTGAAAGTAATCTGGAAGAGTTGGGGACAGTCGTCAATACCCAAAAGAACGCCTTATACGTAGCAGCCATATTCACGGTGCTTGTCATTATTTTAACAATCCTGATTTACCGTGCTTACCGATTTAGAAGGAGGGATGCTGCTGTTCTCAGAAATCAAAAAGAGGAGTTGAGTGAACTATTGGATGAACTCAAAGAAGCACAAACCCAACTTGTTCAATCAGAAAAGATGGCTTCTTTAGGGGTATTGACCGCCGGGATTGCTCATGAAATAAACAACGCTATCAACTTTGTGTATTCAGGTATACAGATCATCGATACACGTATGAAAGATATTCAGTCTGTGATTGACGTAGTACTTCAATTAAACTCCGATGACCCGGAGCTACATAAACATGTAGAAGACCTGGAGAAGCTTAAAGAAGAATCAGACTATGAACAGGCTCACGAGGTGATCAATCAAATGATAAAGAATATTCATGTAGGAGCTAAGAGAACTACTGAGATTGTCAATGGATTAAGGACTTTCTCCAGGGAAGAGACACTGGAACAAAATGAAGTGGACATTCATGCAGACATTGAGGTGGCACTGCTGCTATTGAAGAACAGGTATAAAAACAATATTGAGATTGAGAAAAAGTTTGCAAAAGACTTGCCAATAGTAATGGGCTACCCGGGTCAATTGGGACAGGTTTTTTTAAATCTTATCAGTAATGCGATTGACGCTATTGAAGAAAAGTCAGAAGGTGGGAAAATCACCATAGAGACCCTCGCCAGGTCGAAAGAAGTAGAAATTAGCATCACTGACAATGGAACAGGCATAGATCAACATGTCATAGATAAGATTTTTGATCCTTTTTTCAGTACAAAGAAGGTAGGTACAGGCACAGGATTGGGTTTATCCATCACATATGGCATTGTTGAGCGACATGGAGGAACAATTCACGTATCTTCTGAGAAAAATGCTTGGACTAAATTTTCTATTCGATTACCTTTAAAGTAGTACCAGTATGGAAAGCATGACTCAAAACGGAAAACCATCAGTAATATATATCGACGATGAAGAGATTAATCTTTTCATTTTCAAAGAAATGTTTCGGAATGATTTCGAGATATATACTACTACGTCCGCGGAAGAGGCACTTGTTTACCTGGGTGATAACAGAGTAGATCTTGTTGTCACGGATCAGATCATGCCCATCATGACAGGTGTAGAGTTTCTGGAAAAACTGAAAGAGCTAATCCCTGAGGGAAATACCCACCCTAAAAAGATCATGGTATCCGGTTATACGAAAGAAGGAGAAGTAACACGTGCACTTGAGAATAACCTGATGGACAAGTTCGTGAAAAAGCCCTGGGTTTATGAGGACCTGAAAGGTGTTTTACTGGAAACTATAATTTAATCCCAATTGTAACCTTATTGGATATTGCGGGGCACCCCTGAAAAATTCTACATTAGCCGAACCTCCCACATTTTGTTCATCTGGGCTAGCACCAATGTTTACATTTCGGTAAATCTGGTTCAATAAGTTCCGTCCCATTAGAGACAGGCTTAAGTTTTTGTTGAGGTGATAATTGAAAGTAGCATTCACAAGCACATACCCATCCAATTCCTGGTATTGGGTATCATTGGCAGTACTGTTATTATGGTCATGGTCAATGACTGCATTCACATTGAAAGCTCTCTGTTTGCCGACAGCAATGATTCTTGTATTAACAGACATACTTGAATTTCTGATGGTGGCACCCAATCTTAAAGTGTGTGGTGCAATTCCAGGAAGATTTCTTGGAACCATTGGTCCTTCCTCGTCAATATCAATTTCACCATCAATGAAACTGTACAGCAAGTAGAAATCACCTGATATCCCACTGGAGGATCTCAATTGATAATTCAAACTGACAGAGCTTCCAAAAATAATGGATTCACCCAGGTTATCATTGATTTGGATGCTGTCAATAGGGATGGTTGTGTTTCCAATGGTGTACACATTACCAGGATATAGTTGATCGATCCTTTCCGGAGAGGAAATACTGTTTACCGGGCTTATTAAATTGAAGACATCAGAATAATAACCGGTTAAGTCGATGGTAAATGATGAATTAAGGAAGTATTTCAAACCGATTTCTCCTGTGATGATCTTTTGTGGTTTGAGCTCCTCATTGGGCAGGTTGAAGAATTGAGCGTAATACGATATCCCACCATCATCTGTGAATACTGTCCCGTACCTATCATATATGTTCTGTGGAGAGGGTGCTAGAAAAGCTGTCCCAAATATTGATTTGAGCCAAATTTTTGAAGATGGCTTAGCAACGATACCAAACCTTGGGTTAAAAGTTGGGTTGTATCGGTCATCACTATCAAGACGGGCACCAATACTGGCGTCTATATATTTTGTAGACCAATTGAACTGGGCAAGTCCACCGATATTATTATATCTCGTGGTTACCAACCAGGCGGCCAAACCTTCTGGGCTGTTTGAGGCGATGCTATTAGATATTATGCCCTCACTTATGTTTCCGTTCCTTATTGGAAATTCCAGGTTATTACTTCTGGGCCTGCTAAAAAACCGGTCAAAAGTAGTTCCGGTGGTGAATTTGAATCCTTTTGAGATATTGAAGGTAAATAGTTGTTCAAATTTCAATTTCCAGCTGGTAGAATATAGGTATGCCGGTTCCATACTGGTAATTACATTTCTGAAATTACTTTCTTCATCCAGGTTATACGTGCTGTAAGTGATTTGAGAACTTGAATGTACTTTTTCATGTCTGATAACATATTTGGCTGTTGCCATATTCACATTGTGGCCAAAGAATTGATCCTTGTTGTAGACATTATTATGAGGTGAATTTGCAGTTGTCGATGGGTTATGGCTGTGATTTGTGAAATACTCAAGTTGTAGGTCTTTGATTTTAACTTTGGTCATAAATGCGTATGCACTTAATGGGTAACCTGGTTCTTCGTTTACCGGAGTGGTCGGGGAGATGGTTCCGTTTTCAGTATTGAAAGTTCCAGTTTGTAGTTCATCGAGGTAGCCATCAAATTCTTCCGTGTAAAATTTAGCGAAATCAGGTTGCTCGTCATGAAACAGTTGGCCTGCTACGGTAATACTAAAATCTTTTTTAGCATATGAAAGCATGGCGTTAGTTCCACCAATTAGTCCATTATTGGCACCTCCCCAAACAGAGCCAGATGCATGCATACCTGATCGTACTGTTTTTGTGACAATGTTGATGACTCCCGCAAAAGCATCTGCTCCGTACAAGGCGGATGCAGGCCCGTAAAAGATCTCCACCTGTCTTACAAAGTGAATGGGATAATTCTCAAATACTGGTATGATTTCATTGGTGGGACTGCTTATTCTAATACCATCCAGCAGTAAAATGATTTTATCCATGTATCGGATTCCTCTGAGGGTAACATCATTTTGCCACCTGGGGTCCACACCTCGATCAACTTTGAAGTCAGGAAGGTCCTCCATTAGGTCAATCAGGCTTTTATAGCCTCTTTCTTCAATTTGCTGCTCATTGATAACAATGAGATTAGCCGGAGCTGACAGGGCTTCTTCGGCAACTGTCCTTGTGGTACTGTAGACTGATAGCCGACTCAATTCTTCCAGAGACATATCGTAAATGTCTACCGAATCGGTGGATTGGGGTAATGCAGGTTGCATGAAAGCAAGACCCGCGAGTAAGGTAATTAGCTTTCGTTTCAAAGTTCTAAGCTGGATGAGGTAGTATTTATTAAGTTAGACAAACTAACCATAAAATAAAACTCATCAATTACCACATTGTTAATAAACTGACAACTTATTTGTTCAAGTTGATCTTAAATAACAGTGGACCTTATCAAATTTCAGGTCTATTTGTTTGAAATGTCAACCAATCGCAAATAGCCAAAATCTCCCGGATGAAATTCTGGAGCGTCTTTTCCTGAGACTTTAATGGTTTTCCATGTTCCATTGGCAGTCAATGGTACCACCTTGTTCCCATCTCTTAATTTTAATTTTAGGTTTAGGTCCAATCCAGTCTTATTATTCCATTTATACTCAACTTTCTGATTGATGGAATCATATTCATAAGCCAGTTCCGGGATAGTTAACTGATTTAAATACACATCAAATACTTTTGAAAAGTCTTTACCCGATGATTTATTGAAATATGCAATGAATTGATCCGTAGAGATATTGGATTTTGCCAGGTCTACCTGGGCATGTTTCAGGATTTTGAAAAAGAGTGGGTCATTATCTAGTTCCCTTCTTAAAGTGTGTAGCAAAGCAGCACCCTTGGGATATATGTCTCCGTCTTTGCCACTAACCCAGCTGTTATACCTAACACCACATGTTTTTAAAATGGGGCGTTCATTTTGGATGTAACGGGTGAGGTAACGTTTTACAAAGTGGTCATAATATCTTTTTCCATAGATTCTTTCAATGACAAGACTCTCTGCATATGTGGCAAGCCCTTCATGTAGCCACATGTCACAATAATCCATTCCCGTAATGCTGTTTCCCCACCATTCATGGGCCAGCTCGTGGATCAATGTGGTATTCGTATGTAAGGTATCTGGTGGTGTATAATCATACCAGAAGGAAGAACCCATCGAAATAGCCGATTGATGTTCCATTGCTGAATTACCCAAAGTGGTTTGTACAATCTTACAACCATCATTCCACCAGGGGAACACACCAAATAGTGCCTCAAGTTCAGTCATGTGCATAATAGCCTGCTCATAAAACGCTGAGGCCTCTTCTATGTCTCTTTTGAGTGCATAGATCTCAATCTCCCTCTCATTTCCTTCCACATCTGTATAAGGTTTAGTGGCTTTGGCATAATGACCAATGTTGAAAGAGATGTTGTAGATGTTGATGGGATTTGAAACGGACCAATGGAAGGTTGATTTTTTTCCTTTGGATTCAATATTATCTAGTCTTCCATTGGCGACCACATACAAAGGGTCTGGAACCTCCACCCGGATAAAACATTTCTCTGGTTCATCATAAAGAAGCTCTTTACAGGGCATCATGTAATGAGCTCCTACACCTTCTGTTTGTGTTGAGATCCATGGATTTCCATCTTTATCTTCCTTCCACTGAATTGGTCCCTCTTTGGCCACAATGGCTGGTTTACCACTGTATTCGATGCTTATTTTTTGACTTGTCCCAGCAGGTAAAGGAGAATTGAAATAAACATAAATTAAGTCTCCCTTGTGTTTCCATTCAGCCAATGAATGTGTACTGGTAATGTCTTTTACCTTCAACTTTCTTTGTAAGTCAATCAGGATCATATTTTCTTCATGAGCCACATCATAAGTAATAGTCATTGTACCAGATAAAGACTCTGTGGCGGGATCAACTGAAACAAACCAATCGTAAATCGTTATGTCATAGGCTGTCCGATGTGAGTTCATTTCTCCTGCGAAAAAATTCTTCTTTTTGAACCTGGGAAGATTCGTTTGCTTCTGGTCATTGAAATATTTGACCATTGGAGCGTATTTGCACGATACAATGAAAAAGATGAGAATTATTGACAGATAAAGTGGGCGCATGCTTGTCAGGTTTAATAAATGATTTGCTGAAGATAAATCAAGTTTTTTATCATACGAAATGTTCAACTGATTAGTGTATACAGATTATTTATTTTGCAAAATAATTTGCTAGCTTGAGTGCCCAAACGCCAAAACACTTAACCCATTATGCAGAAATCGATACTTGTCTGTTTGATGTTGTCAATGACGATTCAGTTAGTCGGACAGGTCCAAATAAACCCTGAGAAAGTTGAGGTCATTAGAGATCAGTGGGGTGTGCCTCACATATACGCCGAAACTGATGCAGAAGTAGCTTACGGATTGGCATGGGCCCACTCAGAAGATGATTTTAAGAACATTCAGCTTCCATTACTGATTGGAAAACAAATGCTGGGTAGAAAGTATGGCAAACAGGGTGCCGCCGCTGATTACCTGGTGGGATTACTACGTATGAGGGAGCTAGCTCAGAAGGCCATTGAAGAGGCAGATCCAGCATTCCTTAAAATAGCAGAAGGTTACCGACAGGGAATTAATGCTTTCGCCAGGAAATATCCTGAAAAGGTGCTTGTGAAGAAAGCTTTTCCAGTTTTAATACAGGATGTTTACACAGCTTATGGGATATCGTTGGCAGTTATTTCAGGTGTTGATAAAACAGTCAAGAACATCTTTGAGATGGACTTTGCGGCACTCGAAGCGCCCAAAACAGGGGAGGGGTCCAATTCATTTGCAGTTTCACGAGATAAAACGAATGACAATAATGTTTTTTTGGCAGTCAATTCTCACCAACCTTTGGAAGGCCCAACGGCCTGGTATGAGGCTCATCTTGTAAGTGAGGAAGGTTGGAATATGATGGGAGGTCTTTTTCCGGGAGCTCCTGTCGTTTTTGTGGGAACAAACCCAAATTTAGGGTGGTGCCATACAGTGAATTACCCTGATAAAATTGATGTCTATCAACTTCAGGTCAATGCGGATGATCCCTATCAATATAAAATAGACAATGAATGGAAGCGATTCGAAACTGACAAGGTAAAGTTAAAGGTCAAACTATTTCCAGGCATCCGAATTGGTGTGAAGAAGGAGGTACTTTGGTCAGACTTTGGACCTGCAATCATGACAGAAAGGGGTACTTATGCCTTTCACATGGGGGCTCTTGAGGAGATCAGGGCAATAGAGCAGTGGTATGAAATGAATAAGGCGAATGATTTTGAAGAATTTATGAAAGCTATAGAAAATCCAGCAATTCCTGGTTTCAACATTGTTTACGCTGATCAGAATAGTAATATTGCTCATATTGGATTTGGCAAATTGCCAATTAGGGAAAAGGGATATAATTGGAGAGGTGTTGTGGAGGGAATCAATTCCAAAGTTATTCACAAAGCATACCACCCATTGTCAGATCTTCCCCAAAACCTTAACCCAGCATCTGGATATGTTTTCAATACCAATAACTCGGCTTTTTCCAGCTCAGGTAAGGGTTTCAATCCACTTCCTTCAGACTATGATCACACGATGGGATTTGACATTTGGGAGAACAATAGAAGCACCAGGTACCTTGAATTGATGGGGTTTGAGGGACCCATCTCTTATGATCAGTTTAAGGAAATTAAATACGACATTACTTTACCGGATTCGCTGGTTTTTCCATTGGATATAAATCCCTTATGGAGTTTAAACCCGGGTTTTTCAAGCAAGGCTGATCAGGTTGCGTCTTACATTAGGGAATGGAATAAAACAGGGACGTTGCATTCTGTTGGTCCTGTACATGCTATCAAAACATATGAAAACCTTCAAAAGGAACTCAAAATACCTTACAAGGGATATTACAGACCTTCTATTGCTGAGTTTAACAGAGCACTAGAAGAAACACATGATTTCCTCTTAAAGCACCATGGTACACTGGATGTACCCTTATCGGATTTTCAATTCCTTGTCAGGGGAAAAAAAGCATTACCATTACGTGGTGTTGATGATGTGCTGGCTGCAATGAGATCTGTAACATATGAAAAAGGTACGGTAAAAGGGTTTCAGGGTGAATCCTATATAATGATGGTAAAATACCCAACTAATGGGTTGCCTATTATTGAAACTGTCAATGCCTTTGGGGCATCCAATGATCCTGATAGCCCACATTACGATGATCAGATGGATATGTTTGTGAATCAGCAATTGAAACTCATGACACTTGACATTGACGAGGTTAGACAAAAAGCGGAACGTATATATCATCCAAATTAATTAATTTGTACACATTAAATGACAATGAATGAGCAATCAATCGGATGCGTATAAGAAAATACTGGTAGCGCTGGACTTATCTAAAATGGATGAGATCTTGTTGCGATACACCAAAATTATCGCAAATCAGATAAAACCATCCACATTGTACATCATGCATGTGATTTCCGATAAGAATATTCCTGAAAGCATCCTGGATAGGTTTCCTGATTTACAGGAAGGAAATGATGAATCGGTGGTCGAGGAAATAAACAACAAAGTATCACCAATTCTGGCCGATACTTCCCCGAAACCAGAAGTGATCATTCAGAAAGGGTCTCCAATTGAAAAGTTACTTCATTTTTCATCTACAAAATCAATAGATCTCATTCTGATGGGAAGAAAAGCTAGTCTCGTGGGTTCGGGTTTGGTGTCCAGTCATATAGCCAGGGAATGTCCCACATCAATCTTATTCGTTACAGAAAATTATGCTGATCAGGTTTCAAAAGTGATGGTCCCCTGTGACTTTTCATCACATTCGCTGAAGGCCGTAAGAAGTGCTGAAGGAATACTGGCCGGAAATGGTACGATCAACCTACTTCACATTTATCAGGTGCCGGTTGGTTATACCAAAGTAGGCAAGACCTTTGAAGAATTTGGAGCCATTATGGAAGAGAATGCTATTAAAGACAGCAAACTATTCAAAAAGCAATATGCATTATCCGATTATCAATGTGATTTTCAGCTACAAAGAGACGATGAGGTTTCTACAATGATTTTTGATCATGCCAAAAAAGAAGATGCACATTTAATTGTTATGGGATCCAGGGGCCGTACCAAGACTTCAGCATTGCTTATGGGTTCCGTTGCTGAAAAATTAGTTTTTGAGGACAGCGATATTCCCGTTTTGATCGTTAAATCGAAAGGGGAGAACATGGGCTTTTTCAAGACACTCTTAAAAATATAGCGGTATTGGCTCCTACGATTGTTCAATTGTAAATAGTGAAGTATGAAATACTACCAGGAAGTTACTGACATAGTTAAACGATTTTCATTCTTATTTGTGGGTGTGGCCATTTTGATTTTACTGGAGGCTGCACAGCAGTATTATTACGTAGTAAATTTCAGCTTGACCGATGAAGAAGGAGCACAAGTAATTCTTGGGTTAATGAATCAACATCTCCTTTGGTGGGCAATCTGGTCCGTAACAGCAATTGGATTTGTTTTTCTGATTAGCAATTCGCGTTTTGAATTGTCTAAAAAACAGTTTTTAGTTTGGTCCGGATGGGTGATCTTGTTTTTCATAAGCACTACACTGATCTATTCCGCAATACAGTATATCCGTCTCGACGGAGAAGCGGGATTTTATGAGATTGTCCAATTCAAGGTTTTTCAAAAGCTCCCAATTTCGCTTTTGGCGTACATTCTTTGTGTGGTATTTAGCTTCACCTTCAAGCAAAAGGAGGATAAAATTGCACTCTCTGAGGACCTTAAGAAACTTGAACTTCAGTTGAAAACAAAAGGCAAGGCTAAATCGATCAGCGCCAAAATTGGTTCAGCAAGAAAAGTTATCCAACTAGACAACATCAATTACATTGAGGCAGATGATTATTGTGTGAATGTCCACACATTTGATAACCGAAAATTTGTGGTACGTACCAGCCTTAAGAAGCTGGAAAATGAACTCCCCGAAATGTTTATAAGGGTACACAGAAAATACCTGGTGAATTCTCAGGGAATTAAGGAAGTAAGAAGGGATGAATCCAATGAGTTAGTCATGGAAAATGGTGTAAGCATTAAAGTGGCCAAAAATCGGAACCGTGTTCTCGCAGAGTTTCTACAACTGACCTCTTAATTCACTGCATAAATACATTTGCTTACTGCAAAAAAGTAATCCTCAATTGCCAATGATGCGTAACATTGAGATATGAAAAATGCATCATTCAATTCATTTTACGGAGTTCTAACAGCTATTCTATGGGTTAGTTTTTATCCTGTCAATGCTCAAATTCAGGTCAGCCCCCTCATTGAAAATATCAATGCAAGTGGTGGTGTAACAGTGAATAAATCTGGTAAGGTATACATCAGTGATTTTGGTTCACGGCTTGGCAAATCGGATGAAATCACGAAAGTTTATGTCTGGGATCCTAAAACAGGAAAGACAGAAGTATTCGCTGAGGGTTTTATGGGAGCTTCCGGGGCATGTTTTGACGATAATGGAAACTTCTATCAGTCAAACCCTTTTGGAAACAAAGTAAGCAGAGTGAACAAGAAAGGTGATGTGGATTTAAACTTTCTAGCTGATACATTGGTCAAATTACCAGTTGGCCTGAGTGTGGTCAATGATGATCTCTATGTATGTAATTGTGGGGGTAATTATATTGGGAGATACTCCAAAGGTCAATATGAAAGATTTGCTGAATCGGAACTCTTTAAATGTCCTAATGGAATGACTAAAGATGACAGAGGAAATCTGTATGTCTGTAATTTTGGTGGTGGGGAAATCCTGAAAATTGATCAGGAAGGAACTGTTTCTGTATTTGCAGAACTACCAACCTTACAAGGTGGACCAAACCCAGTAGGAAATGGTCATTTGACCTGGAAAAACGGCAACCTTTTTGTTACCACAATTGGGTCTGGTCAGGTATTTTTAATAAATGCCAAAGGCGAGTCAAGCAAAATAGCTGGAATTCCATTTTCTTTTAAAAATAACGGAGGAAATCAAGAAACAGCGGCATTCAGCAAACCTAATGGAATAGCAGCTAGTGTTACTGGTGATACCCTTTATATAAACGTATCAGATCCAACCTGGATTACTGATCCTACAGGGTTACATCCCGCACACTTGTATATGATTACAGGTGTTTGCGAATTAGTGGAGTGTTCAAATTAAAAAGTCAATAGAGATGGGGGAAGCTTATCGAATGAAGCATCCTTAAGGTTGGTTTTAATGAATTTAAACCAATCAACAGAATCGTTTTCTACATGCAAAATGAGGTAATCACGATCATGGGTAGCTATCCAAAAGTTATCATTGGTTTTTGAGATGCCAATCTCATTCTCAATGTAAGATACCGGCTTATTCACAAGGTCCAGTGCACCCAGAAAATGATCAGGTAACCTCGATTTTACACCTATAAATTCCTCTTTGACATCTTCATAAGTACCAATAGATTCCCCGAAGATGAAAGTGTACAACTCTAATCCGTTAAAGGCATCATCCTTGGTTTCGGATCTTCTTCGCAGGTCGTGAAACCAGAAGTACCGATACATATGACCTGTCGAGTCGGGTAAGTAAGTATATGGTTGATAATTTGTGAAGGTGCTACTATTAGCCCCTCTATGTCTTTCCTTGTAATGAACGGTATTCAAAGGATTACTGAAGATCTCTACCAATATTCTCTTTCTTCCAGTCGCGATTTCAATAAGCGAATTGCCATGTTCAAACCAATCTTTTGCTGCGGTAGCCATGATGAAATAAAGGGTATTGCCATCTTTCCAGTAAACACGAGGAGGTTTAAGGTCATCAATTCGTCTTGTACGATTGGCTATTTGCAGCCATTTGTTTGCGGATTCCCTGTCCTTCAAAGTCCATGTTTCCAGGATGAATTTCCATCCCTTTTTAAACTCCGTTTGTTTGATGGATTTGATTGCCTGATAGTCTGATTGAGTAGGGAAAAGTAAACTGTCTTTGCTTCGCCGATGAAAGATGCGTAACCACCAATGGTTTTTGAAACTATTTAGATCATTGAAATAAGCTGTTGTAGTATCCCGAAAACCCCAGGAAATTAGGGAGTCTCCGGCAATTTCTAGATTGGATTTTGAGAGGCTTCCCGTAGCATCAACAATCGTATTTAACGAATTGTCGAGTGATAACGAATCAATCTTAAGGGAGTCTTCTGTAATTTCATGCTCAGGTATTTCAGATGGCAGTTTTGGAGAACTACAAGAAAATCCAATTACCAATAATAGGTAGCATAAGTTGAGTTGAAATGTCTGTGCTTTTAAAACCATAAATAGATTGGAGCAAAAACTTCTCTCAATCTAAGTAATTCCTCTTTGGAAATTAAAGTGCCTCTCATATTTATTCGGGTGAGTTTTGGTAATTCCTTTAGTGAAAGCGGTAAAGTGGAAATGGGTGTATTGGTCAATGAAATGGCTCCCAGGTTCGGTAGATTTCTTATTTTCAGAATTTCCTCATCAGGATTTCTTAGTTCTTTGGAACCACTGATATCCAAAAACTTAAGTTTTTTCAGATTTTCAAATTCAGGAAACTTCTTGATCCAGTTGTAGCCCATTACCAACTGTTCTAGATTTTCTAGTTGGCTAATTTCATCACTTAGAAATATCATTCCACATTGGTGTATCTGTAAGTTTCTTAGTTTCTTAAGTGATTCAATACCGCTATGGATCTGAGAAACATGGTTTTTAGTAAGGTCCAATACTTCCAGGTTTTTCAGATTATATACGGATGTATTCAATTCCCCAAGATAATTATAGGACAGATTGAGGTGCTTAAGTGTTTCCAGATCACCAATTTGATCAGGCAAATGATCAAGTTGGTTGTGACTTAAATTTAGTGTCTCTAGTTTTTTCCACTTGTGAATGGACGGACTGATGTGTGAGATTTCATTTCTTGAGATATTAATGTCTCTCAGGTCCGGTAGTTCACAAACGGAATCAGCAATGGACTGAATTTGATTGGATGAGGCATCCAGGCTATTGAGTTTGGGCAGGGATTGACCAGAAATGTCTAATCTGTTTAGCAGGCAATTTACGAGTTTGAGGTGATTCAGTGAATCGCTAATAAACCCTTCCGGAATTCTTTTTAACTGGTTGTGACTCAGGTTTACTGAATAAAGTGAAGTAAGCTTTCCAAGTTCTAAAGGAAACTTCTTCAATTTGCAGTGTTGAAGATTCAGAATCTCCAGTCCCTTATTTTCTAGTAACGATTCATCAAGGTTTTTTAAATCATTGAAACTCAGGTCAAGGTCAATCACTGAGTCAGGTATGTTAACAAGGCATTCTTTGGCCAGGTTATTCTCGGATAGGTCGAGGACTTTAAGTCTTTTAAGAGATTGAAAGTCTGCCGGTAGTTTTTCCAGTGCCAAACCAGATAATTCCAGATACCTGAGGTGTGTAAGCCTAATCAGGTCTTCCGGAATAGAACCAATTCCCAACTCAGTGTCCCAATCCTCTTCCGTTTCATACACATAAGAAAGAATGAGTTTTTCAATGGTAGGAATAAAACAAAGTCCTTTTAGTACACTAATTGGGCATACTACATCTTCTAACTCCACAGACTTAAGTGGTTGATCAAATAGATCTGGTGGGAAAGTAAGCAATGTTTGCTCGTTCAAATAGAGGTTCTCAAGTTGACCATTTTCCTGAATGAGTTGTAGTATTTGAGATTCCCCAGTTATCATAAAGCTTATTTAGTGCAATTTAGTGAGATACTTGCTATCCGGATTGATAAAAACCCACATAGTGAAAGGTTATACTGTAGAATCGAGATTTAGGTTTTGTATATATCAAGCAGTGGCTATAAAAAAGGATAAATTAATTAACTATTCCCTTAAGAATTATGATATCCATTGAACCATTTGTTAGATTTGGGAGCTTAATTATACAATTATATGAAGTCAACCATTTGTGTGATATTAATATTCACATTTTTCACGACCACCGCCCAGAAGAACTTTGTTGAAGGGTACATTATTTATCATTCAGGTGAATCGCATGATGTTCTTATTGCTGATGTAAATGTTGATAAGAATTTGGAGTGTGTGGTGAAAGAATCCGGGGAATCAAAGACGTATCAACCAGGAGATATTTTGGGTTATGGATACAGTGAGTTGGATCAGTATTTTGAATCTGGTGTGGTGGAAGGCAAGTTTGCAGAGGTCATATATTCAGGCGCTATTTCGTTATTTAGGTTTAAAAATGTCTATTACATTGTAAAAGGTGAGGAGGAACCCATCATGTTACAGAAAAAATACGAAAGCAGAGATTTAGAAGAATCATATGGAAGGTGGATCAGGGAAGATGGTACCTGGAAAGGATTACTTAAATATTATACCGCTGACTGTAAGGACTATGATCCTACCAGAATTGAAACCATGTCTCTCAATGAACAGAATCTTCTTGAAATCCTGACAGAGTATTCTATTTGTAAGAATGTGCAAGGACATGAATTCAAAGCTAATTTGAAAAGATTTCAAATCAGCCCGGGAATAGTTGGTGGATTATCATTTTCCCAGTTACATCTTAGTTATTCTAGTTCATCTTATAATTACTTAAACGATACCTATAGTGACAATGGAGGGAGCTATGGTTTCTTTTTAGAGATGTCATTGCCAAGGTCAATGAATAAGATTAAATATTGGCATGAGCTTTCTATTTCAAAGGCGTCATTTAGTTCGAGCAATAGTTATAGGGGAGCCTTTAGCGATGAGTCTCATGATGCTACATTTGAACTGAAATATTGGACTTTCCTTACCAGCTTTAAGTTGGATCTGCGAAGAAGAAAGAGTCATAACTACTTTATTCAATTGGGGTTCAATAACGATTTTCAGTACGACAGTTATACCAATGTGAATTCTACTTACACATTCCCGACATCTGTTGTTGAGGAGGAAGAGGAGGTTTTTGAAGTTTCAAAATACCAGCCAGGTCTTTTTGTTGGAGTCGGTTACAAACAAAAGTTGAATAAAATAAAAGTAGGAGCACGTGTAAGCGGTATTATATCTGGTGGGTTAAACTCATCTATCTATCAGGACGTTGTTGCTGGGAATAATAGGATGCAGGTCCAATTGATTCTTATGAAAATATAGGTGTTGTAACAAAATTGTTGTTAGGGTCGTCCTCCTCTAAACTAACACCTGGATGGAAAAACTCAAACAACTCATTATACCCCAGCTATTCATTATTTACACACGGTACCTAATTGGTTTTGCCTTTGTATTCGCAAGCATTGTCAAGATCCAGGGTGAGCGGTTTACCAGTGTAAGCGGAGCAGACCATCCAATAGACTCAGCCTGGCATTACTTTGAGACGATGTATGCTTCCGGTCTTTACTGGCAATTCATTGGGCTGGCCCAACTTGTAGCGGGATTTCTGCTAATGACACAGCGATTCTCAAGATTAGGAGCAATTTTATTTTACCCAATTATCTTAAATGTGTTTGTAATTACTGTTTCTTATCAGTTTCGAGGAACCTGGATCATTACCGGATTGATGCTCATGGCTAATACTGTTCTGCTGATTTGGGAATGGGGCCAGCTGAAAGTTCTATTTAATTTACCAGCACAAAACAAACCTGTTTCAAATTTCGAAAAACTTAAAGTATGGGAATTTACAGGGCTCCTGTTGTTCATTTTTACTGTTTCCTTTAAGTTTTTCTTATCCACGTCTACACTATTTGTTGCAGCTGGAATTTGCTTGGTGATCGCTCTTGGGGGGATGTTTTGGGGGCTTTCTGTAAGAAAGAAAATGAAATTGGCTCCTTAATACTTTTGGCACATTGGGCTTGACTATCTTTGCTGCTCAAATGCTGAAATTAGGACAATACAATAAACTTAAGATTCTCAGAAGCACAGATCCTGGTCTGTTTCTTGGGAATGAAGAGGGTGATGAAGTACTACTCCCCAATAAATACCGGCCCAAAAAATTTGAGATTGGTGACATGCTGGATGTATTTGTCTACCTGGACTCAGAGGACAGACCGGTGGCTACAAATTTGGAACCCCGTGTTACACTCAATCAATTTGCACTCCTAAAAGTGAAAGCCACCAATAAATTTGGAGCATTCATGGATTGGGGACTTGAGAAAGACCTGATGATTCCTTTCAGTGAACAAAGGGCTAAAATGAGAGAGGGGAGATGGTATATCATTTACCTGGCATTGGATTTCAAAACCAATCGACTTTTCGGATCAAACAGATTAGAGCATTTTTTAAGCAACGAGGACGTAGAGCTTAGTGAGGGTGAAAAAGTAGAAGTCATGATTCTCGAGAAGACTGATATTGGTTTTTCGGTGATCATTAACCATAAGCATAAAGGTCTGATTTACAAAAACGAACTGTTTCAGGACCTGTTTATTGGTCAGGTGCTGGATGGATATGTCAAAAAGGTAAGAGATGACAACAAGGTGGATATTTCCTTACAGCCTATAGGTTACAATAATGCCATCACTACACAAACAGATGAACTTTTACAGGTCATCAGTGACGAGGGAGGACTTGTATACGTCACCGATAAGAGTAGTCCGGATGAAATCTATGACACTTTTGGAATAAGTAAGAAAGCATTCAAAAAAGCAGTAGGAGCTTTATACAAAGCCCGAAAAATCATACTGGAAGAAGATTGTATAAGATTGGTCCGTTAAATTGATGTGATCAATCTACCCATTTTGCTAATTGAACAGGTCTCTTGTTCTAATGACACGGCTACCCAGGTTCTGGTGCTCTCTAATTACTTTGTCATAAGCTTGAGCTACTTTTTTGTAAACACCAGATTTATAGTGTAGTTCGTCATACCAGTCGTCAATGTCTTGAGCCAGACCTCTGTTATCAATGTGAAATACATGAGGAAATTGATCATCTTCTGCAAATTTTCTCATCATTTCATTGAACTCATAGATAAGAGCAAATACGACCGATCTCTGTGCTTCTGCGTCAAATATTTGTTTGATCATAAGCGGTGTATAAAGCCACTTACCAGTCCCAAGGAATGAATTGACAATAGGTTGGAGAGGAGAACTGAATGCAAACCTGTTCTTTGGACTAGGAATTGCATAGTCATATCCTTGCGTAATGGAGATCAGGTGATTGTGCTTACTTTTTTCATTGTACAATTGTCTGAACATGAGGGTGTACTGCAACCTGAAAACTAATAATAGTGCATAAAACTCTTTGTTCAGGTGTTTTTGAGCCTTCATGAGTGTTTGCTTTTCTGCGGCTGAGAGTGTGGCATCTTTTATGTCTTCTTCTTTTTTATACTTAGGTACATAGTTAGATTGCTTGTCTGCCATAATCGCAAGCCGGTATCCACCAACCAGGTCATTACCTCCTCCGCTTATTAGAAAGTAATCAGGTTTAAAAGTAGAGAGAGCCGTGATGTATTGTTCCTCATAAATGATGTTAGTAATCCAATCTCCTCCATAAGCATCACTGTAGATTAAGAAGTCTTTGTGTTTGCCAAGCCAGTCTATGATGTCCGTGATGAATTTTGGAAACTGAAACCAGGAATCACCTTCAGCATAAATCTTGTAGTACCTTTCATCTGGTTTTTGGTTATCTACTCTTTTGAAAAACTCAGCTTGACGTTTCTCAGTAGATTTTTTGTTCATTTTACCGAGACTACCCTCATTGGCGTTCGAGGTTTCGGCCAACTGATTTTCGTTGAGGTCATAGATCTTCCTAACCAGGGTACGAAGGTGTTTGAAAGTCAGACCTTTTTTGATTATTTCTTCAAAGTCATCTTCGGAAAACTGTAAAGGGGTCTTCAATAATTTCACACAAAGGTCCTGCACATCATGTTCAGGATCAAAGTCGGACAGAATTTGTGGCATGGTTTGGTATATGGATGTTACCAAATATCATAAATTCATGTAAAAAATTCCAGCTAACCGTTCGGTAATTTATAGAGGGGAAGTTTTGGGTGGATAAATTAGTTATCCACCCTGGGAATTTAATTGGCAGCTGCTGGTTGTTCTACAACGGTATGAAAGAATTGTTCTCTCACGATTTTACCATCATTTACCTCGTAAACGCAGATTTCATCCATTTGCATTGGCCCGGGAGCATCTTTCATGGTTACGTTCATTTTCCATGATAAAGAGAAGAAGTTCTCAGCAACAATTGGTTCAGAAATTTCATTGGAGTGTACTTCAACTACATTTTCCTGCCACCATTCACCTTTTTTCTTAATGGCATCCAAACCTTCTACCTTTTGGTTAGGTGAACCGTCAGGTTCGATGCTTACTGCGTGAGCAGCATACAATTCAGTTTGAGCTTTTTCAAATTCACCTTTTTTACACAGTGCTACAAGTTGTGTTGCGATTTCTTGAGTTGTCATAAATTCTTTTGGTTTAAAAAATTGAACATAACTCAAAGAAAAGCCTCCGAGTGACAACCCTATGTCACCGAGAAAATGGAAGATTATATTTTTTTGAAATTAATAAATTGAACCTGATAGATTCAGTATTTTCACCTCATGGATCAGCGACTAGTAAAACAATTACAATTCATTCACGAGATTGACAAACTCAAGTATATCACCAGAAAAACCAGACTATTTAACAGTGACAGGCACGAGAATGACGCAGAGCATTCCTGGCATTTGTGTATGATGGTTTTGGTTTTAGCAGAACACACCAATGCACCCATTGATATTCTGAAAGTACTAAAAATGATCCTCATCCATGATATCGTAGAGATTGATGCGGGAGATACCTTTCTGTTTGACTCACAAAAGGATCATTCCAATACTGAAGAAGAACTGCAAGCTGCAAAACGCATTTTCGGAATACTCCCGGAAGACCAGGCTGAAGAACTGATTACCCTTTGGGAAGAATTTGAAGCATTCGAATCCAATGAAGCAAGATTTGCAAGAACAATAGACCACCTGGAGCCAATACTTCAAAACATCAGCAATGGAGGTGGCACCTGGCAGGAGTTTAGTGTCCCCTATGAACTTGTAAAACAAAAGAAGAGTGTCATGGAGCAAGGTTCAAAAGCACTATGGAAAATGGTGATGGACAAGCTCAATCAGGCAGTTGATCATGGGATACTTGCTAAGGCCGATTAGTAAAGTTGTATTTTTTAGCCAATCTGTTGAACCTTTCATGGTCAATGGTTTATCATGATTCTAAATAGTGACATAAGTCATTTTTTCAGTTGGCATTACTCACAGGCATCATCTATATTAAAGAACATTTTAGCCAAAAAAATATTCAAATGAGTGTAATATTTATTTTGATAGGGGTAAGCATGTTGGTGGCATTGGGGTTTTTAGGTGCTTTTGTATGGGCGCAAACCAATGGTCAGTATGATGATGATTACTCTCCCTCAATCCGAATATTATACGATGATCACTTTAAACCTGATGATAAATGTCAACAGCAACAACAGAACTTGAAAAGTCACCAGAAGGAGGCTCGACAGGTCTAGAAACATTCAAGTATGACAATTCCACGGTTCGGAAGTTTTTAATTGCAACTTCCATCTTTGGTTTGGTCGGAATGTTGGTGGGCCTACTCATTGCCTGTCAGATGTTTCTTCCTGCACTTAACTTTGAGACGCAGTTTACAACATTTGGCCGTATCAGACCTTTACACACGAATGCCATCATTTTCGCCTTTGTCGGCAATGGTATTTTTGCAGGGGTCTATTATTCATTGCAGCGATTGCTAAAAGCCCGGATGTACAGTGATCTGCTGAGTAACATCCATTTTTGGGGTTGGCAAACAATCATTTTGGCTGCTGCAATTACCCTTCCACTAGGAATTACTACTGGAAAAGAGTACGCAGAATTGGAATGGCCAATTGATATAGCCATTGCTTTGATCTGGGTAGTTTTTGGATTGAACATGTTCATGACCATTCTGAAAAGGCGAGAAAGACATCTATATGTGGCTATTTGGTTCTTCTTAGCAACGTTTGTAACAGTAGCCATGCTTCACATTGTCAATTCATTTGAGCTGCCAATTGCCTTATTTAAGAGTTATTCCTGGTATGCTGGTGTACAGGATGCATTGGTGCAATGGTGGTATGGTCACAATGCTGTGGCGTTCTTTCTGACCACACCTTATTTGGGACTGATGTATTACTTTATTCCAAAGGCATCCGGTAGACCAATTTTCTCATACAGACTATCTATTGTTCACTTCTGGGCATTGATCTTCATTTATATCTGGGCTGGACCTCACCACCTTTTATATAACGCATTACCAGATTGGGCACAATCATTAGGTACCGTTTTTAGTGTGATGCTGATCGCACCATCATGGGGTGGTATGCTGAACGGTTTATTTACACTAAGAGGAGCCTGGGACAAAGTAAGGGAAGAGCCTATCCTGAAATTCATGGTGGTTGCAGTAACCTGTTACGGTATGGCCACTTTTGAGGGACCTATGCTTTCCTTGAAGAATTTCAATGCTATTACTCACTTTACAGATTGGACCATCGCTCACGTGCATGTTGGAGGTCTTGGTTGGAATGGAATGATGACTTTCGCCATGTTGTATTTCCTTGTTCCAAAACTTTATAATACAAAGATATTCAGCACCAAACTGGCCAATATCCATTTCTGGATTGCCACATTGGGAATCGTTTTCTACGCTCTTCCAATGTACTGGGCAGGATTTACCCAAAGTTTGATGTGGAAAGAATTTACTGAATCAGGATTGCTAGCATATCCTAACTTCCTGGAAACGGTAACACAAATCAAATCAATGTACATGATGCGTGCAGGTGGTGGAGCCCTATACTTAGTTGGTGCTATCATCATGGTTTACAACCTGATCAAGACTGCCTACAGTGGTAAGTTCCAGGCTGAGACTGAAGCTCAGGCACCTGCATTGGTGAAAGAATACAAGCCTCATAGCAATGAGCACTGGCACAGAAGGTTCTTCGAATGGAAACCGGCTAGATTACTTGTTTGGAGTTTAATTGCAGTAGCAATTGGAGGTATCATTGAATTTGTACCGATGTTCTTAGTTGAATCTAATGTACCTACTATTACAAGTGTGAAGCCTTACACTCCTCTGGAAATACACGGTAGAGACATTTATATCAGAGAAGGTTGTAACAACTGTCATTCTCAAATGATCAGACCATTCAGGTCTGAGACAGAGCGATACGGAGAATATGCCAAAGCAGGTGAGTTTGTATATGACCATCCATTCCTTTGGGGTTCGAAACGAACGGGTCCGGATTTATTAAGAGTAGGAGGTAAGTACAATGATAATTGGCACTTTAATCACATGCTCGATCCGGAAAGTATGTCTCCTGGTAGTTTGATGCCTCCATACCCATGGTTATTCAGCCAGGACTGGGATCAGGCTACTACGGAAAAGAAAATTTCTGCAATGAGAACACTGGGAGTTCCATATGAGGAAGGATATGAAGGGCAGGCATTGGCAGACGCCAAAGTTCAGGCAGAGTCAATTGTTCAAAGTCTGAAGTCAATAGACGGTGACCTGGAAATAAGCAGTGACCGTGAAATAATTGCACTGATTGCTTATTTACAGCGACTGGGTACAGATATTAAAGTAGTTGAGGCAGATCAATAAATCTTAAAACCATGCTTAGATACGTTAAAAATCATTTAGAAACGATTGCTGGGATTGAGATATTCCCATTGATCTCGCTCATCATATTTGTAGCCTTTTTCACTGTTTTGATCATTTATGTGATCAGACTTGACAAGAAGCAAATCGACAAAATTTCTCAAATTCCTCTGAACGAAAACTCCGATGAAAATGAAAATTCATAAGTTATTATCCATATTGTTTTTATTGATTCCGGTCATTTCCAATGCTCAGGCAACTGAAGAAGCTTCGGTAGGATTTGTGGAACAATACAAATTAGAAATTGTACTTGGACTAACTGTTGTTGTCTGTGTACTGGCTTTGATTGTGCTGTTGGTAGCATTATATACAATTCAGACACTTGTTGCTCTTAAAACTGCTCAGGATAACCCGGATGCGGTTGTTGAAGAACGTTCATTCTGGGGCCAGCTTTGGGTTTCAGCCAACTCTTTTGTTCCAATAGAACAAGAAAAAGAGCTCCTTACCGATCATGAGTATGATGGTATCAAGGAGTTAGACAATAATTTACCGCCATGGTGGTTATGGGGATTCTATGTGACCATTGTTTTTAGTGTTGTTTATTTGTTGGCTTTCCACGTATTTCAGTGGGCTCCTTTGCAGGATGAAGAGTACTCAAGAGAGATGGCTAGTGCAAAAGAGAATGTAGAAGCATTCCTGGCATCACAAGATAATCTAATTGACGAGACGAATGTAGAATTATTGACAGCCGATGGGGATTTAACTTCTGGCAAAAATATGTTCGATGCGAATTGTTCTGTTTGTCATGGATCTGTTGGAGAGGGTGGAGTTGGTCCAAACCTTACAGATAAGTATTGGCTGCATGGTGGCGACATTAAGGATATTTTCAAGCTAATTAAATATGGTAACCCATCAAAAGGAATGATCTCCTGGCAAAATCAGTTTACTCCTAAGAAGATGCAGCAGATTGCCAGTTACATCTATACTTTGGAAGGAACCAATCCTCCAAACCCAAAAGATCCGCAAGGAGAGTTATTTGAAAGGGGTGCTGGTGGAGAGGATTCAGCGGAGACTGAAACTGATAGTACAGCTGTTGAGGAAACACAAATCAGCTTGTTAAAATAAAAATCTATGTCATTAAGTAAAGAGCAGATTGATGATATCTACAAAGAAAGCGAGGAACATGAATCTTTTAGGGATCACCTGGCTACTGTAGATGAAGAGGGGAAACGTATTTGGGTGTATCCCAAAAAACCGTCGGGTAAATACTTTAAATGGCGTACTGTTGTTAGTATTTTATTATTGGCGTTCCTTTTTGGGGCGCCATTTTTGAAAATAGGGGAACAACCCTTTCTCTTATTCAATATCATTGAAAGGAAATTCGTTTTGTTTGGCCAGGTCTTTTGGCCTCAGGATTTCCATTTGTTTGCAATTGCTCTGATCACAATTGTTGTTTCCGTTATACTCTTTACGGTTGTGTACGGAAGGATTTTTTGTGGATGGATCTGTCCACAAACCATCTTTATGGAAACTGTCTTCAGGCGAATTGAGTATTGGATTGAAGGAGACTATACAGCGCAAAAGAAGCTGGATAAGGAGCCCTGGAATGCTAAGAAGATCTTCAAGAAGGGCTCAAAACACCTGTTATTCCTTTCCATTTCATTCCTGATCATGCATACATTCATGTCCTACATCATCGGGATCGACAGGACGGTCGAAATTGTGGGTTCTCCACCATCTGAAAACCTGGGAGCATTCGCTGCAATGTTTGTGTTGACTGGTTTGTTCTATGGTGTTTTTTCATGGTTCAGAGAGCAGGTCTGTACTCAGGTATGTCCTTATGGTAGATTACAGGGTGTGCTTTTGGACAGAAATAGCCTTGTGGTTGCTTATGATTACATCAGAGGAGAGAAGAGATTTAAATTCAGAAAGAACGAGAACAGGGAAGAGCAGGGGAAAGGAGATTGCATTGATTGTAAACAATGTGTGATGGTGTGTCCTACCAACATTGATATCAGAAACGGTACTCAGCTGGAGTGTGTGAACTGCACAGCATGTATTGATGCCTGTGATAGCATTATGGATAAGATTGGCAAGCCTAGAGGATTGGTAAGGTTTGCCAGTGAGGAAAATATTGAAAAAGGAACACCATTTTCGTTTTCCAAACGTGCTATCGCTTATAGTACGGTGCTTGTAGCGTTATTGACTTTGTTAACAAGTCTTTTGATCACCAGAACAGATGTGGAGACAACCATATTGAGGACTCCTGGTGTTCTCTATCAGAAAAGAGATAATGGAGATATTAGCAATCTGTACAGTATTAAAATCATCAACAAGACCGATAATGAATACACAATATCATTCAAAACACTGTATCCGGATTCAAAAATTGAGTTCGTGGGAAATGATATTGAGTTAGCCAAACAATCCAGTGGTTCTGGGGCATTCTTCTTGCTGATTCCCAACGAGAAGCTTGAAGAAAGGAGTACAAAAGTTGAGATAGAGGTCTATGGAAATGGAGAATTACTGGAAACAGTATCCACGAAATTCCTGGGACCTAATAAATTTTAAAAGAAAGAAATCATGAGACTAAATTGGGGAAATGGCATTCTGATTACATTCATACTGTTTTGTTCATTCATCATCGCTATCGTATGGAAGAGCTTTCAGCATGATGTAAACCTGGTGTCAGAACAATATTATCAAGAAGAACTGGCCTATCAGGATAGAATTGATGCTATCAAGAACAGCCAGGCATTAGGTGAAAAGGTTCAGATCAAAGTAAATGGTAAAATCAAAGTGAAGCTACCCAATACTCAACTCAAAGAGGGGTCTATTCATTTCTACAGACCCGATAACGCAAAATTGGATAGGGTTGTACCTATTACTGATTTGGAATCCGAGATTGCTGTAGCATTATTGGAGCCAGGAAGGTACAAAGCAAAAGTTACCTGGAAGGACGGTACAAAAACTTATTTTGATGAACAAGATATTTTGATCCCTTAATGTTCTACTCTGCTTTTCTCATCGGCTTATTAGGGAGTTTCCATTGTTTTGGAATGTGTGGCCCTATTGCATTGGCCATACCAGTGCCAAGAGAAAAGAGAGTCATTGGTTCAATTCTTTACAATTTAGGCAGATCCCTGACTTACGTACTCCTTGGTGTCATTTTTGGAGGGATCGGGATGTCTTTTGAGATTCTTGGATTCAATAAGTACCTGTCAATTGGAGTAGGAGTGCTCATGCTATTGGCCATTGCCATTCCTCAGATTAACAAAGTCCTTCAAAACCGCTATTATGATTCCTCGTGGATGCGTTGGATCAAGAAAAAAATAGGTTACTTCTTTAAGCAAAGGACTTTTAGCGCCACTTTTTCAGTTGGTGTTTTAAATGGACTAATCCCATGTGGTTTGATATATGCAGCTGTTGCTGGATCGTTGGTTACATCCAATGTACTTGATGGGGCGATATTCATGTTTATGTTTTCACTGGGTACAATGCCTGCTATGTTTTCAGTGTTTGCCATCCCAATGTTCAAGAAGTTATCACGGTTCGGATTCAACAAATTGATCCCGGTATTGATGACTTTCCTCGCTTTGATTTTCATTTACCGTGGAATTACCTTCGATATTCCCCAAATCGATCCATTTCTGGATGCAACCGGATTTGGAAAGATTACTATCTGCAAATAACTAAATTTTTCAATCAGCGAAGGATTTGTGATTAGTGCATATATAATATGTTCTATAGAACACTTTTATTACTTTTGTGTTTAATATTCAGAGTTGATCAAAATTAAGGTCATAAAAAAAGAAGGAATATACCATGAGAATATTTAATGAATTGAGTTTTTTAGGTCATTTACCTTCAGAGTTGCAAGTCTTTTGATTCGTTCAGAGTCATTAAATCTATTTACCAATTCATTTAATTCTACACAAATCAATTAAGCAGTGCTCCTGTAATTTATGATCATTGATATCCTTATTTTCGTTGTTTACGTCATTCTGGTTTTTCTCGTAGGGCTCTATTTCTACCGCAAAAACAAAACTTCCGAAGACTATTATGTAGCCAGCAGAAATGTCAATAGCTGGCATATTGGTTTATCGGTAGTTGCCACTGATGTAGGTGGTGGTTTCTCAATCGGGCTTGGAGGATTAGGTTTTACCATGGGGCTGTCAGGATCGTGGTTATTGTTTACTGGCTTGATTGGGGCATGGATGGCTGCAGTACTGTTGATTCCTAAAGTGTTTAGCCTACCTCAAATCAAAAAGTTGTCAACCTTCCCACAGATCTTTGAGTTGTTTTATGGCAAGCGAGTGGCCATTGTTGCTGGAGTTATCACAATGGTAGGTTACCTCAGTTTCACTAGTTCACAGATCATTGCGGGTGCAAAATTGGCATCAGGAACGTTCACAGAACTATCCTTTACAAGTGCAGTGTTAATTATGGGAGTTGCAGCAGTTGGCTACACGATACTTGGAGGTCTAAAAGCTGTTATTTATACTGATACTGTACAATGGATCATCCTGATGGCTGGCCTTATGTTTGGTGGATTACCGTATGCTTATCATGCTGTTGGTGGATGGCCTGTTATTCAAGCCATGTTATCTGATCAGTTATTAAGTCTTACTAATGTGGGTTGGCAGCAATTGGTCAACTGGGGAATCACTATAATTCCCATATGGTTTGTAGGAATGACATTGTACCAAAGGATTTTTGCCAGTAGAGGCGAATATGAAGCGAAGAAAGCATGGTTTATAGCTGGCCTTTTTGAATGGCCGATCATGGCATTTCTGGGAGTTGTTTTAGGACTACTAGCTAGATTAGCATTTAATCAGGGTTTGTTTACTGATTTTGGATTTGCTCCCGGGGCGGAAATTGATCCAGAACTTGGATTACCAGTTTTATTACGATCGATTTTACCTCATGGATTAATGGGGCTTGTATTGGCTTCCTATTTCTCAGCAGTGATGAGTACGGCAGATAGTTGCCTTATGGCCTGTTCAGGTTCATTATTGACGGATGTCTTAAGACAAAAATCCGGTGAGGGAGAAATGGAGAGAAAAGAGCTTCGGAACTCACAATTGGCCACCCTGGGTGTTGGTGTTGTGGCGCTTGTGATAGCCTTAATGCTAGAAAATGTTTTAAATGCTATGTTATTTTCATATGCATTCATGGTTTCTGGATTATTAGTGCCCATCATTGGGGCGTTCTACTGGAAAAGATCAAATAGTCTGGGAGCGATGGTGGCAATGATCAGTGGTGGTGTGGTGACCACTGTTTTGACTATACTGAATATTGAAATGCTAGGGTTTGACCCAAACCTTTATGGCATATTGACTGCCCTGGTATTGTTTGTTTTGATTGGATATATAAAAGAGAAAAATGAATCTAAAGTTTGAAAAATATTTCCCTGCACTTACAGTAGGGCTATACGAAAAAGAAGCTGTGATTGACTTCCTATATGAGCACCTTGATGAGTACGGTGACCCAAGAGAAGATATTTCTAAATGTGTGGAGTATGCACTGAATGCTGGAAAACATCCGGGAGGATTGATTTTGTCTGCCTGGGATGGAAACAAAGTAGTAGGCGCCACTATCATCAACCGTACAGGTATGTCTGGTTATATTCCAGAAAATATCTTAGTTTATATAGCCACCAGTAAAGAATATCGAGGGATGGGTATAGGCAAGAAATTAATGGATATGGCTTTCGAGGAGACTGAAGGCGATATTGCATTACATGTTGAGCCAGATAACCCTGCAAAGAAGCTGTATGAGAAACTTGGATTTACCAACAAGTATTTAGAAATGAGATGGAAGAGAAATTAAGCGCAATCACAAAAAGTAATACTGAACTGGTTCAATTCCGAAGAGAGTTGCACCAATACCCCGAAGTGAGTCAGGATGAATATCAGACCCAGGACAGGATAATCAACTTTTTAAGCGCTTCAGGTATTCACCAGGTCCAGAAAATAGGAGGGACAGGAGTGATATGTGTTTTTGAGGGAAAAACACCTGGTAGGTCAGTTATGCTAAGGGCTGATACGGATGCTTTGCCTATTCAGGAAGTAAACACTTTTGACCATGCCTCTCAGTATCCAGGCGTTTCACATAAATGTGGTCATGATGGACACACAACCATCATGTGTGGGGTAGCGCAACATTTACTCGAAAACCCCATTGAAAAAGGTAAAGTCATTTTAGTTTTTCAACCAGCTGAGGAAAATGGTGAAGGGGCCAAAGCTGTTTTGTCTGATTCCAATTTCAATTATACACCGGATATAGTATTTGCTTTGCATAATCTACCGGGTTACGAAAAACATAAGGTTGTATGTAGGAATGGTTCATTCACAGCTGCTGCAACAAGTATTATTATTAAGCTTTTAGGAAAGACCTCACATGCAGCTGAACCAGAGTTGGGCATCAATCCAGCCATGGCCATGGGTGAGCTGGTAGAGATGTTTGAAGAAGAAAGTAATCCAATACTGGAACATGATGATTTCGCTTTGGCCACCCCTATACACATGAACATGGGGGAACTGTCCTATGGTGTGAGTGCAGGTTATGGGGAAGTCCACTACACTTTACGAACCTGGGACAATCCAACAATGGAAGATTTTAAGAAAAGACTTCAGGAACGAGTTGGGAAGATTTGTGAAAAATATAGCCTGGCAAGTGAAATTGGCTGGACGCAAGAGTTTGAAGCTAATAATAATAACGCAACCGCAGTGGATATGATCACCGATGCGGCAGCTTCACTTGGTTTGAGTTATGAGACTCGACCTACTCCGTTTAAGTGGGGTGAAGATTTCGGTTTGTTTACACAAAAGTTTGATGGTGCCATGTTTGGTATTGGTTCAGGGTTGGATAGTCCTGCCTTGCACAATCCGGATTACGATTTCCCAGATGAGATAATCTCGACAGGTATAAATATGTTCACTGGTCTAATAAAGCAGGTTTTGGATGAATAGTACATCATTTATTGAATTGGAAAAGGCGGCATTGGCCAATAATTATGAATTTCTGAAGGCATTATTCAAAGGTGATGTGAAAATCTCATCAGTGGTAAAAGGAAATGCATATGGACATGGTATCAATGAATTCATTCCTTTAGCCGAATCATTAGGTATCAATCATTTTTCAGTACACAGTGCGGATGAGGCTTACCAGGTGCATCAGGTTAAGGCTAAATCTACTGATATCATGGTCATGGGATACATTGACAATGAGGATTTGCAATGGGTTATAGAGAATGATATAGCCTTTTTTGTTTTTGAATTTGATCGACTTGTGAAAGCTTCTGAGGTGGCCCGTAATCTTGGGAAACTGGCAAGAATCCATGTTGAGATTGAGACTGGTATGAATCGTACAGGATTCTCCAGAGAACAATTGGACGTTTTGTGCAACATATTAATCTCAAGCAAAGACTGCCTGAAATTTGAGGGGCTGTGTACCCATTTTGCAGGAGCCGAAAGTATCGCCAATCATGTTCGGGTCCAACAGCAAAAAGATGAGTATCTGGCGATTGCAGAAACCCTGGAATCACATGGATTAGTTCCTGAATTCAAACACACCTGCTGTTCAGCAGCATCCATTAGATTGCCGGAAATGCACTTTGATATGGTTCGGATAGGGATACTGCAATATGGTTTTTGGCCAAGCAGGGAAATATTTATTGAGTATCTTAAAGGTAGAAAGATCAAGGAGGACCCATTAAGGAGAGTAATTAGCTGGAAAAGCAAAGTGATGAGTGTGAAACATGTGGAGATGGGAGAATTCATTGGCTATGGAACAACCTATCTGGCACAAAAAGACACACAAATCGCGATTGTTCCAATTGGCTATTCCCATGGGTTTAGCAGGTCCCTCAGTAATCAGGGAAGGGTACTGATTAATGGCTATAGAGTGCCAGTAATTGGTATTGTCAATATGAATAATATGGCCGTGGACATTTCGGATATTCCCACTGTAGATAAAGGAGATGAAGTGACCTTAATTGGCAAAAGTGAGGAGGTAGAGATTAGTGTTTCTTCCTTTGGGGAGTTAAGTGATCAGCTTAATTATGAGCTTTTGACAAGACTGCCGTCAAGAATTAAAAGAAACCTCGTGTAGTATGGCTTACATTGAATTGTATAGAGATAAGTTAGTAAAGAATTACAAGTTCCTGGATAAGATGTTCAAAGATCAGGACATTGAGTGGGCCGTTGTATCCAAATTGTTGTGTGGTACTGAATCCTATCTCAAGGAGCTGATCAATCTTGGAGCAAAAGAGATTTGTGACTCCAGGATAAGCAATCTTAAAAAGATCAAGAAGATAAACCCTGATGTAGAAACAGTCTATATCAAACCTCCAGCCAAAAGATCTATCCCCAATTTGGTGAAATATGCTGATGCCAGTTTCAATACGGAATACCATACCATTAAGTGGATTTCCGATGAGGCGAAGAAGCAAGGCAAAATGCATAAGATTATCATCATGATTGAACTTGGTGATCTGAGGGAAGGAGTGATGGGAGAGGAGCTAATGGATTTCTATGCTTCAGTATTTGAATTGCCCAACATCAAAGTGACAGGAATTGGTGCAAATCTTAATTGCCTGTATGGAGTTATGCCTTCCGAGGATAAGTTGGTGCAGTTGAGTCTATACAAACAGTTGATTGAGGCCAAATTCAATAGACAGATACCCTGGGTAACTGGTGGCACATCTGTAGTAATTCCATTGGTTTTCAGGCAACAAATACCAAATGGAGTGAATCATTTCAGAATAGGAGAGACGCTATACTTTGGTTTAGACTTGTTTTCCGGTGAAGTCATTGAGGGAATGGAAGGAGAAGTTTTCAAACTTTTTGCAGAGGTAATTGAGATTACTGAGAAGCCAAAAATTCCTAGTGGCGTTTTGGATGCCAATCCTTCCGGTGAAACATTTGAAGTAAATGAGGAGGACTATGGAAAAACCTCTTATCGTGCCATTTTGGATATTGGATTGCTAGATGTCTCAGAAGAATACCTGATACCAGATGATCCGGAAATCGAAATGGGAGGAGCAAGTTCGGACATGCTGATTGTGGATCTTGGTGAAGAAAATGACCGTTATAAGGTGGGAGATTTGATCTCATTCAAACTGAAGTACATGGGGGCCCTTAGTCTATTCAATAGTAACTACATTGAAAAGAGAGTGGTTTAGTCGATAGGTTCCTCTGTTGTAAGCAATGGGGAAGCATCAATTTTGGTGATTTGCATAGCTGAGATGATGATCTCAAGAGCCTTGCTCACCATTTCCTGGTCCTTGTCAGATAGACTTGCCAGCTTTTTTGCCAATCGGTCATGCAAAACATTCGGTGTTGATTCAAGGAGTTTCAAACCAGAAGCTGTAAGTGTGATGTAGGTGATTCTTTTGTCTCCCGTTTTCGCCATTCTCGCAACATACCCTCGTTTCTCAAGTCTGTTGATAATGCCGGTAACTGTACTGGAATTAAGACTTAAAAGTTCCATCAATTCCCGATGTGTAGATTGATAGTTCTCACTTTTTTCCAGGTGACCCAGGCATAACAATTGTGTAATGCTGAGTCCAAACTCCTTTTGGATTCCCTTTGATTCCAGGTTAAGTGATCTTACTATTTTACGTATGCTTACTAATATCTCTATAGAATCCATTTACTCATAATTCCAAATGGCAATCAGTACTATTTCACGAATTTAATGCTTACTGAAGTTTCTTTAAAAATAAGTGAAATATATAAGAGCAGGTTAAGTTGAATTCAGATTAATGCTTACTTTCACCTTGATTTAAAAATCTCTATTTTGAACCCTGTCCTCATTGATATAAACCTACCCCAAAACTTCTCTTTTTCAGAGATATTGACAAATCTAGGCAGAAGCAAATTAGAGCTTACTCATCATATAGTAGATGACATCATCTACAAGATCATTACTGTTAATGAAGTAGGATATCTCTGTGAAATTCAGAGAATTGAGGGGTTGTTACGGGTTAGGATAATGGATAAGACGGATGAAGGGTCAACATTGCCAATCGAAGACTATATCAAAAACTGGTTCGACTTAAACCAACCCCTGGATCAATTCTACCAATTATTAGCTTCACATAATCAGTTTAGTTACATGACTGAACAATACCAGGGAGTTCGGTTGGTGGGTATACCCAATCTCTTTGAGTGTCTCTGCTGGTGTGTCATTGGTCAGCAAATTAACTTGCACTTTGCACACCAGGTCAAAGCAAGACTTGTAAAACATTGCGGCAGGTATGTCGAAGCTGATGGAATCAAAGTTTATGACTTTCCATTACCCGCTGAGATTCTCAATATTGAGGATGAGGTTCTCTTTAGTTTTAAGTTCTCCCGCAGTAAAATTAAATACATTAAAACGGTGGCTGAAGGATTTGAAAATCAGGAGATTAAATTTGATCAATTAAACCAACTTCCAACAGCTGAAATACTAGATGAATTATTAAAAATCAAAGGCATTGGACCATGGACTGCCAACTATGCCTTGATGAAAACTTTTAGAAGAATGGATGCCATTCCATATGGTGATTCTGGATTAAGAGCGGCTTTGAAAAAGCATGGATTTAGGGCTGATACCAAAGTGGAAATAGACAAGGCTTTTTTTGGATTTGAAGGTTGGAAAAGCTATTTGTCATTCTATTTGTGGAGAAGCCTGGACGACTAGGGGGTAAATCAAAAATTGTACTGTAGCTGTGAATATCCTGTGGATAAGTGGATTACTTTTTCTGAAATAACATTTACATAATATTCAGGAAATCAGCTGTTTATACAACGTTGAGATATATAAACATTCATTTGGGCCAAAATTGTATAAAATCAATTTCAAAAAAGCACCCAAATTCTATTTCGTAATCATTTCCAATCACATAAATTTGCGCGATTATATCATAAGCAAACAACAATGTCTGAAGAGGTAAAATCTTTAAATTTTCTGGAGCATATTATTGAGGAAGACCTGAAGAATGGAATGCAAAAAGAGCAATTACGTTTTCGTTTTCCACCTGAACCTAATGGCTTTTTGCATATTGGGCACACCAAAGCAATGGGAATCAGTTTTGGTCTTGGTGAGAAATACGGTGCACCTGTCAATTTGAGATTTGATGATACCAACCCTACAAAAGAAGAGCAGGCTTATGTGGATGCAATCAAGGAGGATGTAGCCTGGTTAGGGTACAATTGGGATAAGGAATGCTACTCATCAGATTACTTTCAGCAGTTGTATGATTGGGCGGTTCATTTGATAAAAGAGGGTAAAGCTTATGTAGATTCTCAAACTTCTCAGGAAATGGCTGAACAAAAGGGTACCCCAACAACTCCAGGTACTGATAGCCCCTATCGAAACAGGTCGGTGGAAGAAAATCTAGAGCTTTTCGAGAAGATGAAAAATGGTGAGTTTGATGAAGGTCAGCATGTGCTGCGTGCGAAGATTGACATGAAGCACACCAATATGTTGATGAGGGATCCTTTGATGTACAGAATATTGAAGAAAGCCCATCACCGAACAGGCGATAAGTGGTGTATTTACCCAATGTATGATTGGACACACGGTGAAAGTGATTTCATTGAAGGTATTTCACATTCATTGTGCTCATTGGAGTTTAAACCTCATAGGGAATTGTATGAGTGGTTCATTGAGCAGGTTTCTAATGGTGATGAATTAGAGCCTAAACAGAGAGAGTTTGCGAGACTAAATCTGAACTACACGGTGATGAGTAAACGAAAGCTACTCAAACTTGTAGAAGAAGGAGTAGTTTCGGGTTGGGACGATCCAAGAATGCCAACAGTTTCTGCCTTGAGAAGAAGAGGATATACACCTGCGGCTATCAGGACATTTGTGGACAAAGTAGGGGTCGCAAAAAGGGATAATATCATTGATCTTTCTTTGTTGGAGTTTTGTGTTCGTGAGGATCTTAATAAAGTAGCACCAAGGGTAATGGCAGTGCTGGACCCAGTGAAATTGGTCATTACAAACTACCCGGAAGGAGAGGAGGAATGGCTCACCGCTGAGAATAATCCTGAGGATGAATCAGCAGGAGAGAGACAGGTTCCGTTTTCACGAGAGCTGTATATTGAGCGTGAAGATTTTAAAGAGGAAGCCAATCGTAAATTCTTCAGGTTGACATTGGACAAAGAGGTAAGGTTAAAGAACGCCTATATCATCAAAGGAGAATCTGTAGTGAAAGATGAAAATGGTGAGATCACGGAAATTCACTGTACCTATGATCCTAAGAGCCGTAGTGGTAGTGGAACTGAAGAAAGTATGCGAAAGGTAAAGGGAACGCTACATTGGGTCTCTGTAAAGCATGCGGTACCTGTAGAAGTTCGTCAATATGATCGACTTTTTATGGATGAGGCTCCTGACGGTCATAAAGACAAAGATTTTATGGAGTTCTTAAACCCTGATTCTCTTCATACCATCACAGGATATGCTGAGCCAAGTCTGAAAGAAGTGAAAGAAGGAGAGCGGTACCAGTTCCAAAGATTGGGATACTTCTGTGTAGACAAGGATAGCCAACCAGGTCAAATTGTTTTCAATAAAACCGTTGGACTCAGAGATAATTGGGCAAAAAAAGGGAATTAAGGTTTTTACCTGATCTTATTGATCTCATCAAATTGTGATTTGAGTTCCTCGTATCTGATGATAGCATCTTTACCAGGGACCTGATCTGCACGATTTACCATGTTGTACAGGTATTCAATCTGTTCGATCAACATTGGTTTCATGTAAGTGCCATCCAAAGTTTGGAGTTGATTATGAATATTGGTCAGCCTGTCAAACACCGTTTGCTCATCAGCGCTCATTGATTCTTTTTCGTTCAGGTCATTCAACTCGTCAGCAATTTCAGCTTCCATTTTTCTTGCGTTACTCAGCAAGTCAATGACCTGTTTTAAGAAAATTTGCTGTTCCTCAATTTCTCCGGGTGTTACACGATCTTTCTTAACCCTGGGATCAGATATGAGTTGGAAGTTCTGGATAAAAGTTCTATCTGCAACCGTCAACCTTGCATAGTAAAGTCCCGGAGGTACTAAAGGACCATTTTGATAGGAGCGAAATTGATTATTACTCCATGGACCATTCCTGTGCATGTCCCATTTAAACCTGTTGAGTCCCACTCGTTTTGTCAATAGATTATGCACTATGAAAGTGGTTTCATTTGTATTCATATCGTATAACACTTCCGAATTTCCCTCAACACCAGTAGTGTCACTCACATAAGTAGCAATCACTTCCTTATTTTGGTCAAGTATTTCCAGTTTCAGAAGCTTACTCACTTGTTCTGGCAAATGATAATCAATGAGAACACCCGGTGAAGGGTACGAAGGTTTGGTTTTGTTCCAGGTTCCGTATGGTCTACGATACCTTACCGTGTTTTTAGGTTTGAACAATGTCGGATTTTGCGTATCCAGTTTTACTAGCTGCCTAATGATTGATCCATTGTCAAGGATCCAGAAACCCCTTCCCATTGTAGAAAGAACAAGATCATCTCTGTGGATCTTAATATCCGTAATTGGAGTGATGGGCAAATTTTGTTGAAACGATTTCCAACTTTCGCCATCATCGTATGAAACATACAATCCGTATTCTGTTCCTGCATAGAGTAAACCTTCTAGTTTGGGATCCTCACGAATAACTCTAACTGGCGCATCCGCCGGAATTCCATTATCAAGACTTATTAAGGTCCATGTCTTCCCGAAATCTTTAGTTTTATATATGTAAGGATTTGGATCACCTAATTGATATCTCAAAACAGCAGTGTATGCTTTACCTGCTTTATGGGGAGAGGGCTCCACAGCATCCACGCGACCTCCCAGAGGTGTTTTCTTAGGTGTCACATTGGTCCATGTTTCGCCATTATCTTGCGTTACATGGATAGGCCCATCATTCGCACCTACCCAGATCAAACCCTTTTGAACAGGAGATTCCTGAATGGAATAAATCGTACTGTAAAATTCTTCACCGGTGATGTCCCTGGTTATGGGAGAACCTGAAATAACCTGTTTATTGCTTTCGAAAGCTGTAAGATCAGGTGAAATCGTTTCCCAGGTTTTTCCCTCATCAGTAGTTCTGTGGACATACTGGGAACAATGATAAACCACGTTAGGATCATGTGGTGAAACATGAATTGGTGACACTCTTTGAAACCTGTATTTAAGTTCGGCAGGATTATGACCATACATGTAATGCCCCCCCACATAATAGCTTTGTTGCATTCCGGTAAGTTTATCAAATACAACAAACCTTCCTTTGCAGTTAGAATACACGATATTAGCATTACCCGGTTTTGGTACGGCCGGGCCTGTCTCACAACCCCCGGTGTTGATAATGTAGCCAGAACTGGATTGCTGTATGCTATATGGTATTTGTGAAGGAACAGCAATGGTTGAATAATTGTCCTGTTGCCCGGCATAAAGCCAATAAGGATATTGATCATCAACATTCACCTGATAAAGTTCAGCGGTGGGTTGGTTGAATTGTGTTGACCATGATTTGCCTCCATTCATTGTCACATTTGCACCTCCATCATTTGATTGAATGAAAATGTCTGGGTTTGAAGGGTTGATCCACATGTCGTGATTATCTCCATGAGGAGATCCTATTTTATTCCAGTTTAGTCCGCCATCATCTGAAAAATAATAGCCCGTGGCAAGTACGTAAAGTCGATCTGCATTAGTTGGGTCAACCTTGATATTTGTATAGTAAAAAGGTCTCGTTCTGAGTCCTTTTTTATTGGAAACCTGACTAAAGGATTCGGCCTGGTCATTGGATTTGTAAACACCACCTTCACTTCCAGATGCTTCAATCAGGGCATAGACGATTTTTGAATCAGCGGGTGTAACGGCAAGATCAATTTTACCAACGAGTGAGCCAGGTAATCCCAACGAGACCTTGGTCCAGGTATTTCCAGCATCTATTGATTTGTAGACGCCATTTTTTTCTGCTGAGCCTCCACTTTCAATTGTCCAGGGTTTTCTTTCGGTTTCCCATGTTGCAGCATAAAGTATATTGGGATTGGTTGGCATGAACTCTACATCACAAATGCCAATTTTTTCGGAGATGCTCAATACTTTTTTCCAGGATTTGCCGCCATCTGCTGTTTTGTATAATCCTCGCTCCGTATTTGGCGAGAATGCTTTGCCCATAGCACCTATATACACAGTATTATGATCTGTTGGGTGAATGATGAGACTTCCAATTTGTCCAACATTTTCCAATCCAATGTACTCCCAGCTTTTTCCACCATTGATAGATTTGTACACACCTTTACCTTCTATCACATTACTTCGAATTGCATCAGAACCAGTACCAACGTACACTATGTTGGGGTCATTTTGTGCAACAGCAATAGCCCCAATTGAAGGAGTTTTCAGAAAACCGTCACTAACATTTTTCCATGTGATTCCATAATCAATTGTTTTCCAAACACCACCACCTGTAGCACCCATATAAAATGTGCCTGGTTCCATCACTGTACCAGCTACTGCAGTTACCCGACCTCCCCGATATGGCCCTAGTTCTCTGAATTTAAGGGCCGATAAGTCTTGCCCCATCAAGTAAATGGACAGAAAGAAACAGGTAAGAGAAAGGAATATTTTTTTCATACTAGCTGAGTTGTGACTCCAATATAATGGTAATATTTAGAATGCTTAGTTGGGTATCTGTATTGTTTGATAAACGGTTGTTTACTTCTTCATCTAATTTATTAAATTCTACATCAAAATTACTTAGCAATGTCTGACAAAACGTTTTTGCAAATAGAACCAGTTATGCCTTCCAGAAATATTGAGAAGGACATTGCCTGGTATGATCAATATATGGGATTTAAACCACAATCATTTGACGATATGTATGCTGTGTTGAAGCGCGATCACTTGTTCATTCATTTGCAATGGCATGCCGATAATGAAGATGATCCATTGTTGGGGGGATCAGTGATCAAGCTATTTGTGAAAGGCATTGACCAGTTTTTCGAAGAGTTTGTTGAAAGAGGGACAGTTAATCCTGACAAACTGAGAAAGAACACACCATGGGGTACACATGAGTTTGGCTTTTACGATCTCAACAAGAATGCTATTTTTATAGTTGAGGATGCCTAAGAAAGCTCTGTGTAAACTTCTTGTACCTTATTAGATTCATCAGTAGCTTCTTTGAAAAAGTAAACCACAACAATCAATAAGAAAGAGGAAATAGCTGTAAGCATCACATTACCTCCAAAACCCAGCCTTTCAAAAACAAAACCAGCAAGGAATGAACCAATGCCCATCCCCAGGTTTCCAATGCTGATGGTCAGACACATAAATCTACCGCGTGACACATCGTGAGTAATATCGGAAATAAGGGCCTGGTAAGACACAATTCTGCCAGAGAGAAACAACATGATCAGAAAAGTGAAAGCTATGAGTGTAAATTGGGTGATACCAAAGCTTACTAACATCAGTACAGAAAAGATCATGCCCACATTGTTTATGATATGGACTGATTTTCTACCGATATGATCCGCCAATTTTCCTGAAAGTGGAGATCCCATTAGCGTTGCTACTCCGCCAATCGATAATAAGATCGCAATGAACTTTGAAGAGTATCCCATACATCCCTCTAGCCAGCTGGGGAAATAAACTAGAAACATTGCCACACTGAAGTAGATTAGTATGTATCCAAGTGCAGCTTTCGGAAAGCTCTTATTCTTAACCACCGGTAGATAACCCTTGAGGCTGAAACTCCTTAAAGTAATTTTCTTTTGTGTGTGTTCAGTGACATAATGAGGAATGAAATTAGCCACCATCAGGAATGATAAAAACATCACGAATCCAAAAAAGATAAAAGGAGTGGTGATGCCATAATTTACAGAAAGAAAAGACCCGATAGGAATGCCCAGAATTTGACCTGCCGCACTTCCGGTAGCCACGATACCATTGGCAAAACCTCGTCGTTTAAATGGAAAGACATCCCTGATGTATGATACACATGATCCCGTGAGAATTCCTCCAGTCACTCCAGTGAGTATGCGAAGTGTAAGTAGGGAGGCATAATCATTCGCTAGAGGGTGTAAGACCAAAACTGCCGTCATAGATGCAGTACCAGCAATCAAAATGTTTCTTCTTCCTAGTTTATCAGAAACCGGACCTATGAACAAAGCTGACAACCCTAGCGCCAAAGCATAGACCGAAATCAAACTACCTTGAATGTTGGAGGCAATATCAAGTTCATTTCCAATTTGAGGGAGAATGGGTGCCATTATGAAAAACTGGCTGGAGGATCCAAACATGAGAATCCATAGGGAAGCAAGAACCAAATTGAAGTTAATATTGCGGGGCACTTGAGTTTTTTTAGTTAAATGCCTTAACGCAGATTTATCCGAACGGGTTGAGCTAATTGGATGAATGCAGTATTATTTCATTTCAAATGGGTTAATATTTATATAAAAGGGATTAGTTGTCTTTAATAATTTCCTTTCCATCGGCATGTTTCGCGAACCTACCCCTTTTTGGGTCGTGTACCTGATCATGTTTGGGCCATGGCCATCCCCCAAATTGAGTGCGTTGATATTCCATCATGGTCTCTCTGATTTCAGCCTCAGTATTCATTACAAAAGGACCATATTGTACAACAGGTTCATTGATTGGCTTTCCTTGCAAAAACAGAAAATGACTTTCTTCGGGACCATTTTGTATGACTGCCTCGTGCTGTGGTTCAAAGTCTATTGCACTTTCACTCGTGACTTTTTGTTCATTAATAATGATATGGTCTCCCTGATAGTAATAGAGCGATTTAGTGACTTGTGCAGAAGAGGCGGGGAGTTTCCAGGAAGCATTAGGTTCCATTTTAATTGTCCAGATGGCTACTTCATTCTCAGGGTAGGCAGCCCACGAACTTGGGGATGGAGCGAGTACATTTGTCTTTCCAAGGTCCCCAACAATAATTGTTACCTCAGTCTTATTTCCGTTTTCGTCAATAAATGTTTCTACTGGAATCTCCTCGTGCCATAGCATGGCGAAATGTGGATCAACCAATTTCCCTGATTTTGGAAGATTCAACCAGATTTGGAATAACAAAAATGGATTAGGAGCGTCCTTTTTGAGAAGTGGAAACATTTCAGAGTGCTGTACACCTTTACCTGCTGTCATCCACTGTACATCACCATTACCAAATCTGCCGGCAGCTCCCATAGAATCCGCATGATCTACCAGCCCTTTTTTCACGATTGTCACTGTTTCAAATCCTCTGTGTGGGTGTGAAGGAAAACCTGGTACTACGTTCCCATGATACATTCGCCACCCATCCTTCACAATAAAATCCTGACCAATATTTCTTCCCGATAGGGAGGCTTTCGGTCCAAGTTGATCATTTCCTTCAGGGTAAAAATCTTCATGAAATGCGCAAAACAAGAATGGATCTTGTGTTTTCCATGGAAAAGTTAGGGGATTCACGGCTCTAATCATTTTGCTAATTTAATGGTTGTTCATATAACATGTGTATACATGAATTTTGTTTAGAAATATTGAATTTTATTTATTTTTTGTATTTTACAGATATTCCAGCTCTGTAAATGAAGACTTTGGCAATTTTTTAATGCCATAAAAATGGAAAAGGAAAACATCAGAGAATTGATAACAGGGGCTGAAGCAGCCTATGAAATTGCGTTACGAGAGTACAATAAGCCTATGGAGGATCTTGTAATGTACTCCACTTGCCATGTTATAGAAAAAGCAATTGTGAACTTTTTGGATGCTTTTTTGGTGTCGCACAATGAAATTCCTCTTTATGGGAAGGACATACTAAGTCTTCAAAAGAGGTGCATTGAGTTAGACAGCCAATTTAAGAACCTGGATTATTCATTGGTCCCGTCTTTGCAGGCAGGTATGAACGATGTGAGTAAGCTTCCCGGTTACATCAAAGTGTTAGAGGCAACCAGGGAGCTTGTGAAACAACAACTTTCAAAAATCATCGCTTAGATTTCCCAGTGATTTTTACCTTTCAGTAAGTCATCCAGAGATGTTGGTTTTGTATTCATTGCCTGATCAATCTGTTGTTGCATCAGATCCTCATACGTATATCTATCTATTTTATATATAATACCAAAAGGTCTTGGAAGCTCTCCTCCTTCATCCTCGTGGTAATCAAAGAGATTAGTCAAAATAGAGGCCTTGATTTTGTCTGAGGGATCATGCACCCAGCAGTCATCCGCACTAAACCCATCATTCAGATCAATGACAACCGGTTTAAATCCGTCAAGCTTAATTCCCATATTTTTCTCTTTCCCAAAGATTAGAGGTTTCCCTTCCTCGAGATATAGTGTGGTATCTTCTTTTGTCTCTTTATCAGTAAATTTCCCAAAGGCCATGTCATTGAATACATTACAATTCTGGTAAATCTCAATTAAACTGGTACCCTTATGCTGATGTGCAGCCGCGATTATCTCTCTGAGATGTACTGGATTGCGATCTATCGCTCGAGCAATAAATGTAGCTTCAGCTCCTAGTGAAAGTGCAAGCGGATTAAATGGATGATCTACCGAACCATAAGGAGTAGACTTAGACACTTTTCCTTTTGGCGAAGTAGGGGAGTACTGTCCCTTGGTCAATCCATAAATTTCATTGTTGAAGAGCAATACATTTACATCCAGGTTTCTTCGTAATAGGTGGATCAGATGATTGCCACCAATGGCCAATGCATCACCGTCACCAGTGACAATCCACACATCTAATTCTGGATTTGAGGCTTTTAGTCCACTTGCAATGGCAGTTGCTCGTCCATGAATGCTATGCATTCCATATGTATTCATATAATATGGATATCTGGAAGAACAGCCTATTCCTGATATGAATACTGTATTCTCTTTGGGAACTCCCAAGGTAGGCATCACAGTTTGTACCTGTTTCAAAATAGAGTAATCTCCACAGCCAGGGCACCATCTTACCTCCTGATCAGTCGCATAATCTTTTGCAGTTAGGGAGTTGTTGTTATTAGTTGAAGTTGTCATGGCTATATCTCGTTTTGAATGAAGGATTTTAATTCATTTACAGTAAACGGCAATCCTTTCATCTTGGAGAACTGAATTACCTGGGATTGAAACTCCTGTTGAATGATCTTGGCAAGCTGCCCTCGATTCAATTCAGGGACAATAACCTTTTCAAAAGATCCGATTATGGTTTTAAGGTTTTTTTGAAAGGGTAGAAGGTACCTTAGGTGAATGTGCGCTACTTTCATTCCTTCTTCACGAAGTTCTCTCACGGCGGTTTCAATTGCACCATAAGTAGAACCCCATCCAATTACGAGAACATCATCCGTTTTCTCACCTCTGTTAATTTGGGCCTCAGGAATATCTTCAGCGATTTTTTCAATTTTCTCCTCCCTTATTTTCACCATAAACTCATGATTAGCGGGATCATAAGACACATTGCCTGTTTCATTCTGTTTTTCCAACCCACCAATCCGATGTTCATATCCAGCAGTACCTGTCGGTACCCATGGTCTTACCAGGTCAAGGTTTCTTTTATAGGGTAAGAAATTGCCATTTTCGTCTTTCATACCCTTTACTTCTCGGACAGGTACAATAGGTTTGAGCTCATCAGCTGAAGGGAAAGCCCATGGTTCTGAACCATTTGCTATATATCCATCAGAAAGTATGAAAACGGGAGTCATGTGTTCAACAGCTATTCTGCATGCCTCATACACAGTGTCGAAACAATATTTTGGAGATTCAGCTGCGAGTACTGGGATTGGAGCTTCACCGTTTCGACCATAAAATGCCTGCAACAAATCAGCTTGTTCAGTTTTTGTTGGCAAACCGGTACTTGGACCGCCTCTTTGTACATTGACAACTACCAACGGTATCTCAAGAATGCTGGCAAGACCCAGTGCTTCTCCCTTTAGAGCAATTCCGGGACCACTTGATGCGGTGACACCTAAACTTCCACCGAAAGAGGCACCAATAGAAGCACACACAGCAGCAATTTCATCCTCAGCTTGAAATGTTTTGACACCCAGGTTTTTATGTTTTGAAAGCTCATGCAATATGTCAGAAGCCGGAGTGATTGGATAGCTACCATAAAATAGTTGCAGATCTGATTTGGTAGTTGCTGCTACCAAACCCAGCGCAACCGCCTGATTTCCACTAATATTTCGGTACTTTCCTTTCGGAAGTTTAGCCGGTTCCAGGTTAAATCTGGAAGTGAACGTTTCACTGGTGTCTCCATAGAAATAGCCAGCCTTTAAGACATCTACATTGGCTTTTGCAATATTCGGCTTATCCTTAAATTTATCATTGATATTTTTGATTGTATTATCGGGTTGCTTATTGAACATCCAGTAGATGAAACCAAGCACAAACATATTTTTGCTTCTGTCAATCTCCTTTATTGACAATCCTGATTCCTTCAAAGCTTCACGGGTAAGTTTTGTGATGTCAATGGCATGAACTTCATAGTCATCTAAAGAATGATCAGTTAAAGGATTTTGATCGTCAATGTATTTCGCGTTTTTCAGGTTCTTCTTATCAAACCCACTTGTATTGGCAATGATAATACCGCGAGGTTTTAAGTTTTCGAGGTTTACCTTAAGTGCTGCCGCATTCATGACAACCAATACATCAAATTGATCACCAGGTGTGTACACCTCTACACTTCCAAGTTTTAACTGAAAACCTGATACCCCTGATAAGGTTCCGGCAGGAGCTCTGATTTCAGCGGGGTAGTTTGGGAATGTACTGATGTCATTTCCATAGATCTCGACAGTTTCAGTAAACTGTCCACCGGTTAGCTGGATGCCATCACCGGAATCACCGGCAAATAGCACAACCACTTCATCGACTTTATTTTTTTCTTCAATCATTTTCGGACATGCTGTTTTGTTTCAATTTCGCCCTTTTCAATGTGAATACAGTTGAGAATTGTCAGTTTTTTAGTTGACACATTGTGATTATTTCTTTAGTGTTCAAGCTGATCCTTATTGCTCTAAGGATAACAATACAGTCGACTTTCAAGTTTGATTGTAACAACAAATAAATAGTTATGTTTGGATTGTTTGCCACTAGAGAGGAAAAGCTTCAGAAAAAATATGAGAAACTCATGCAAGAAGCCTATAAACTTAGTACAATCAACAGAGAAGCTTCTGATAAAAAGTATTTAGAAGCAGATGAGGTGATGAAAGAAATTGAAGAATTATTGAGTAGATAACATTCGCCTAAATGATTGAAAGGGTTAAAAGCAAAGAAGCCCTTGAATACAAGTTCAAGGGCTTCCAGTTAGTTTTTTAAAGCAAGTCTTAATTTATTGTGACAAGATAGTCTTCAACTTCACCATACTTGATGCTTTGGGTTCCACATGGTGTATGTGTCTGGAAACTATATTCAGTTTTTGCCCTAAGTTTGACTTTCCCTGAAGGAGCGTCATTTGGAACAGTGATACTTAAAGTAGATGTATATATTTCTTCAGGTGTAGAAGAAATATAATCAATAGTAGATTTCTCCGTGGCATCTTCGAAAGTTCCATCTTGATCAAAATCAATCCAAATGGCAGATCTACTAGTGAGTGTACCTACCCATTTATTAACAAATTCGATATTTATTTCATATGTTTCACCACGTTCCAGCGAAAACTCCAAATCTTTATGATCTACAGGGTTAAAAGCTTCAGGTACAAGCACTCCATTAACTCTACCCGGATTTAATTCAGTTTCATTGACAAAATCACCAATTTGGAAGCTTAATATATTGAATAAGTTCGGATACCTATTATTTGATCCGAATGTAGGAGCATATTGGGTTGCATCACAAAAGTCCTCATCAAAAAGTTTAACAGCCGTCATATTGTTGTTTGACAGTAAACTTCCTACAGAAGGATTTGATATAGTTACTTCCAAAGTGCGCGTTCCTTCAACATCATTGTCGTTTTCCGGTGTTAATTTAATATCAACATATTCTTCATTAAAGGCGATACTTGCATTGTCAGGAAAGTCTTCAACGAATTTATCTTCATCAATACCAGTAAAATCAAGCTCAATAGTATGTGTCCTATTGATTAAATTAGGTATTTGATCTCCATCTTTATTAGTAAGGCTCACTCTGAAAATCATATCTTCAGGGTCTGAATCATCCTCACATCCATCCTGGATTTTCTCAACTTTCCAGTACAAATCATAAGTCTCACCAACGACATTGAATGAATACTCCATTGATTCTCCCTCAATCACTTCGATTTCTAGTTCATCATCAATAATGATTCCAAATAATTCAAGTAGGGTTGATGTTCCCTTGATTGAAACAACATATTCACCCGCTGGTAATTCTATTTGTTCAGGGACATCATTAACAGATTCATAAACAATATCTTCACCATCTCCATCTGGTGAAATGGTAACTACTATATTGTCATAGATTACATCAGACCCGAATGGCGTTTCGAATTTTATAGTAACCACGCCATTTTTCAATTCCACTGAAACATTTTCTCCATCTTTGTTACAAGAACTAAAAACCAGGATTAATGCAAGGAATAATGTAAAGTGACTTATTAAATATTGAAATGATTTGCTCATTTTATGTGTTGGTTGTGTTTACTTCTTGTACTTTTTGAGAGCTTCTTCGCTATTAGGTTCAACTGGTATCACATTGCGCTCAACCCGAACTGGATGAGGCATAGCTTTCATTGTGTTCCTCATTGGCTCTTCTTCTTCACCTAAGTCCGCAGACGTGGCATCCACAATAACCACTGTATAGTCTTCATATTCACCAAATGTAAATGAAGAACATGGGTCAGAAACCTGATTGTATCGTTGCTGAACTCTAAGTCGTGTTGGTCCCGTAGAAGCGCTACTTGGTACAGTAAAGGAGACGGTGGTAGTTTCTCCAGCAGACGCATCAGGGAGAAAGGTACTTCCAAGGTCTTCGTTAGCATCATCCCAATCACCGTCCTGATTATAATCAATCCAGATCCTGAAATATTCGTCCCACAAGCCATTACAGCAAATCCCCATTTCAAAAGTGGCAGTATAACCGCTATTCTTAACGAGTTCTGTCGAAATATTCGTATAATCTGTGTAGGTGTTGGAACCAGTCGCATTATTTATGGTATTCAACTGGAATCTTGCTAGCCACTCATCACTTGTGTTTGAGCTAGAAGCAGAACAGAAATCATCATCCTGAACATAACCAGTAGTCGAAAAATCTGCGGTCAAATCCGCTCCTGAAGGGTTAGATAAGGTAGCAATTGCCGTTTCAGTTCCTTCGGTAAATCCATCATTGTCCACAGACAAAATTACCTGAACACTACTGGATCCATTTGAGATGGATATTCCTGTTGGATATGTAGTAGTGAAGTCTGATTGAGAAGCCTCTCCTGAAAAGTCTATATCAGCTGTAATATTACCACCAGAGGTATTCGTAATTGGATCATCATCGCCATCCAATAAATTTACAGTGAATATAAGTGCACTTGATCCTTCAAAACCATATTGGGTATCAACAATCTCCAGGTAATAATCAGAGGCATCATTATCAATGATATCACCCGTAGCAACAAATGGATTTTGTATAGCACCGTTAGACGGATTCGAAATTGTTACTTCTAAATCCTCAGTTCCTTCCAAAGAAGCATCATCTTCAACTTCTAAAGTAAGGTTCACTGAAGAGTTACCGGGAGTTAAAGATATTTGACCTGGCAGTGCAGATTCAAAGTCACTTCCACTGGCAGAGCCATCATAATCCAGGTCCACTGTGTATGTTTTGCTTGAATTATTAGTAAAAGCGAAACCTGATGCATTTTTCAGTTGCAGTTGAAAAATAAGGTCATCACCACCTTCTTCTCCATCCTGAATTAATACAATTGACCAGTAAAAATTATCATTATCCTCTATGATAACTTCGTCACTATCAGCGTCTCCGATTTCACCAATCTCTGGATTCGAAATTTCTGCAAAGAAATTCTCATCATTTTCAAATACATCATCATCCTCAACATCCAACCTTACAACTGTAGAGAAGTCTCCATCCTCAATACTTACAGAGGTTGGTAGCGTATCATCTATATCACTTTGATTGGCTGTTCCTCCAAATGAAATATTAACGGAAAGTGAATTACCTGTTGCATTTGTAAGATCATCATTATCTTCGTTCGTGAGTTTGATACCAAATTCAACATCATTTCCGTCTTCACTACCATCTTCTTCCGCTTGTATCACCCAGAGAGCTTCTTCAATATCTATATCTAAAATATTGGCACTTGCGGAAGCGACAGAAATTTCACCAATTGTCGGGTCGCTTATGGTAAGTGAAATTTCCTCAGGATTCTCAATTAAATCATCATCAGCAACATCTAAACTAATGATTTTAGATTTGTCATTTAGTTTAAAGCTAACAGATGAAGGAGGTGTGCTAGCAAGGTCATTTAGTCCATTTCCTGTAAATGCTAGTTTCACATTTATGTTTTGAACCCTATTACTTACGAGTTCTCCATCACCATCCAAAAGAGAAACCTTAAACTTTACAGGATCACCATCCTCCTTTCCGTCCTGAACTCTTTCAACACCCCAATACAATTCTACATATGCTAGAATCATCTCGAGATCGACCATAATGGTGCCGGACTGAGTAATTTCAATTGTTTCTGTTTCAGTAAAAACCTCCACACCCAATAAGTTGGTTATAAATTCATCGCTACGGACAATAACATAGTATTTGCCCACGGGAACTTCAACTTTTTCAGGGACTTCACTGAGAGAAGAGAATTCAACTACTAGTTCATCCTCTTCATTGTACACTTCAAGTGAGATACTCTCATATAGCTCTGGATTGAATTCTGAAATGTAATTGAACGATAGAAAGGCTTTGATGACTTCTTCGGTTTCTTCATCATCGTTACAGGAGAATACAGCAACCCCTAGTAAAAGGAGGAGTGCGTATGCCAGGTTACGTTGCATAAAAATGAGTTTATTTGGTTAAAACTCCCATGAGGTTACCCTCGTGGAAGATGGTTATTCTTTATAAAAGAATTATGCTATAGTTGGTCTACACAATTATTTTCTAGAACATAGGAAAGTTAATAAGTCCTATATTCATATACAAAACAATGTTAGCAATATTTCCTCGTTCTAACTTATTATTCTATCAAAAAATCTTGAATTAGTAATAATAGATTAAAACTGATCGTATTTTCCATTGATCCAACCCCAGAATCTTGATATTGGGTTTTTGGGTTTGGAGGCTATATGATGGGCTTTATCAGAAGGTAATTGTTGCTTACGATTTTTCTTTTTAGTTAGCTTGGGTTGAGAACGAGACTGAATATTATCTACATAATACTGTTTCTTTTTTCTTTTGAGTGCCCTGTGTTGTCTTTCAAGTTTTCTCTCTTCTTCCTTTTTTTCCCTATTTACTCGTTGCTCATAAGTTTCCCGTCGAGTTTGTCTCTTTCTCTTGTTTTTGCTGTATTGCTTGTTTTTTCTTCTTGTGTTGTCGTCGGAAGTTTTTTCGGTTAAGCTACTTTCCTCAGAGTTATCAGTTTCATCTTCTTTCTTTGGTTTGAGTTCTGGTAAATCAATTTTCCCAACTACTTTGATCCCTTCAAGTTTGATTTTCTTGACTCTAATAACTTCTACTTCTTCATTTGTCCCTTCTTCCAACTCATTTTCAGGGGAGAGGGACTCTTGTGCTATGGGTGGGTCCACCTGTTCTATTTCGTCTGTTTCCGATTCAGATTCCTGTTCCGAGACTGTTTCAATAGGGGCGGTTGAGTCTATCTCATCACCTTGTTCCGATGAATCGTCCTCTTCAAACTCTTCTTCTGAAGTCTCTTCGGAAATTAAATCCGATATATCAACATTGATGTTTTCTACGTTGGATTCAGATTCGGCTATATCGATTTCGGGAGCAAAATGCTCTATTGTTAATTTTTCTTGATCATCAGGAACTTTTGCGTTTGAACCCTCGATCTTCTCAAACCCGTTGCTTTCTAAAAAATTGGTGATTTCTGATTGGGTTATCCCCAACTTTCTGGCCAATTGCCCAAGTCTCATAAATTGTGAGGTGTTTTTTCTAAATTTTATTCTGTTGCAACAAAGATAATAGGTCATAAACACTTTTGAAATTACATTTCACAACCTAAATTTCTTCTGTCCACATAACAACTGTTATATTTAATGAGAGATCCGCAGTTGTGGATGATATCTAACAATATAGAATGAGGTCAATTTTACTTTTAGCGTGCTTAGCAATCTCTGTTGCTGTCAATAGCCAATCTTTTTCAGTTTACTTTATTGGTGATGCAGGTGAGCCAGTCTTTCCTTCTGATAGAACATTGGAGTTCCTCAAAACAAAAACTTCAGGCGCTAGTCAGGATGATATACTTATATTTTTGGGGGATAATGTATATCCACTTGGAATTCCTGGAAAGGAACATCCTGAAAGAGAAGAAATGGAGCTTAAGCTTGAGGCTTCTCTTCAAATAATGAAAGATTTCAAAGGTAGGAGCTTTATGATACCCGGGAATCATGACTGGGCCAGTGGTAAGAAGTATGGCTGGGAACAGGTGCTTCACATGGAGGAATTCGTTAAAGATTATTTGCAGGATGAATCAGTTTTTCTACCAGGAGGCGGATGTCCTGGACCTATAGAAGTACCTCTTACAGAAAAGCACACATTAGTTCTGGTAGATACCCAGTATTTGTTATTCCCATGGGAGAAACCTGGTGAGTCTAGTGCATGTGATGCTAAGTCGTCTTCAGGTGCATTGGTGATAATGAATGAGATTCTTTCCAGAAATAGGAATAAGCATGTGCTGGTTGCCGGACATCATCCTATGTATTCCTATGGACCACACGGAGGAAAATATACCTTCAGGCAACATCTTTTCCCATTAACGGATATTAAAAGAAGTTTATATATTCCATTGCCGGTTATCGGGAGTATCTATCCTGGCTTCAGGACCCTTTTCGGCAGTTTACAGGATATCCCTAATCCAAGGTACAAATTGGTGAGAAATTCAATGGTGGAATCCTTTGATCAGGTGAGTGAGCTTGTGTACATCAATGGGCATGAGCATTCTTTACAATACATTCCTAAAAACGGGAAGCACTATATCACAAGTGGAAGTGGCTCCAAATCGTCAAATCTCAAGGAAGGGAAGGAGTTAGCATTTGGTTTTCAAGGAAAAGGATTCGCACAATTGGATTACAGTGAACATGGTGAAGTAACACTGAAGTTCTGGGATGGTGAGAACCAGAAATTGCTCTTCGAACAGCAGCTCTATTCTAAGGAAGTAAAAGTTGAAGAAAAGAAGGTATATTCCCTGGATTTTTCTGATAGTACCATCACAGTTCCAATTAGTGGTAAGTATGATAGTGCTTCAGAAAGCCGCAAATTGTTTTTAGGGGAGAATTATAGAGATGTTTGGTCACAACCTATCGAAATTCCAGTATTTGACATTGGAACGGAACATGGTGGTCTGAAAATCATAAAACTTGGTGGAGGAAATCAAACCAAATCGCTGAGGTTAGAGGCTGCCGATGGCAAACAATATGTACTGCGGTCTCTTGATAAGTATACGGACAAGCTATTGCCAGATGCACTTCAAAAAACCATAGCCGCGGACATTCTTCAGGATCAGATTTCCGGAGCTAATCCATTTGGCGCATTTGCAATTCCTCCATTGGCGGATGCTGCTGGTATTTATCATACAAACCCTAAAATTGTATTCATTCCAGATGATCCGCGGTTTGGTGAGTACCGGAAGATATTTTCTGGACTGGTCTGTCTCTATGAGGAGAGACCCAATAATGAAGCCGCAGAAGAAACATTCTTTGGAGGTGGTGAAAAGGTGAAAGGTACTCCAGACCTGATAGAAATTTTAAAGGATGATAATGATGAAAGGGTTGATCAGGGGTTTGCCTTGAGGTCAAGGCTATTTGATATGGTGATTGCAGACTGGGACCGTCATGAAGATCAGTGGAGATGGGTGAGATTTGATGATGAATATGGGCATTATTGGCGACCTATACCCAGAGACCGTGATCAGGCATTTTTTAAGGGTGAGGGGTTGATAAGTTGGCTGGCATCAAGAAGGTTTGCTCTTCCAAATACAGAGGGCTTTAATGAGCAAATGAGATATCCACCTGGTTATAACACTAGCCCAAGGTTCTTTGACAGAACCTTTCTGAATGGGTTAGACTGGAATGACTGGAATGAGCAAATCGATATTTTGCGAGAGAATTTGTCGGATGAGGTCATTCAGAGCGCAATCAAAGAATCATGGCCTCCGGAAGTGTTCGATCTGGAGGGAGAGGAGACCATTAGGGTTTTAAAAGCTAGAAGAGATGACATGGTTCGATTCGCTAAGATTCATTATTTATTCATATCCAGGGAAGTGGAAGTTGTGGGTACAGACAAACATGAACACTTTTTAGTGGAAAGGTTGAATGATGAGGAAACTCAGGTAACTGTAAGGAAGCGTAAAAAGAATGGAGATTTGGAGCAGATATTGTACAAACGAATTTTTAAAAAATCTGAAACGAAAGAAATCAGGCTTTACGGATTAGATGGAGAAGATGTGTTTGAACTTAAAGGTGAGGTTAAAAAAGGAATCAAAATCAGGATCATTGGAGGTACAGATAAAGATGTGGTTGAGAATAATTCAGATGTCTCAGGGTTATTTAAGAAGACTTTTATTTATGATCGCAAAAAGAGTACCAGGGTAACACTAAGCAAGGATACGAAGATCCATCTAAGTAAAAATCCTGAAATCAATGCTTATAATAGGACAGCATTTCAATACAATAAGTTGATTCCCCTCGTTAGCACAGAGTTTAATCCTGATGATGGCATTTTTCTTGGTGCTGGGTTCATGTTTACTTATCATAAGTGGAGAAAAACACCTTTTGCCGGAAAGCATAGCCTGAGTGGTAATTTTGCAGTGGCCACAGGAGCTTTCAATTTTTATTATAAAGGGACCCTTACAGATGTACTTGGCAGTTTAGACCTGAATGCTGATTTTTCGTTTCAAAGACCTTTCGGAATAGATAACTTTTTCGGAGTGGGCAATGAAACTGAATTTGACCAAAGTAATAACAACATTCCGGTAGATGAGGATGACCCAATTGATTATTACAGAATTAGGTATGAGCGCTCGAACAACTTTCTTAGTTTAAGTTATAATTTGGGCAATAAAGGACTGTTAAGTGTTGGGCCTGAATACCTCGTGGTAGATGTACAAAACCAGCTTGATAAATACATAAATGATGAAGCCAATAACCTTCCCGAAAACATTTTTGACACATTTCAGTATTTGGGAGCAAAGGTAAAATTGGAAACTGATTCCAGGGATAAGAAGATGTTTCCAACAAAAGGATTGTATGGCGCAATTGCGCTAGAACATTTCTCTGGTCTAAATGATATTTCTGAGGACTTTGACCGTGTTTCCGGAGAACTAATATTTCACATATCAAGAAGAATCCCTGCTCGTGTTACACTTTCCAATAGGATAGGGGGTATGCATAATTTTCAGGAAACACCATTTTTTAATGGGGCAAGAGTAGGTAGATCAAACCTAAGGGGTTATCGAAGAAGTCGCTTTATAGGACAATCATCATTCTATCACAATGTTGATCTAAGAATAAAGCTTTTCTCATTCAGGACTTATTTATTCCCAGGAAGTCTGGGGTTATTGGGCTTTCATGATATAGGCAGGGTATGGGTGAGTAATGAGAATTCGGATAAGTGGCATGCCGGTAAAGGTTTTGGCATTTGGTTGGCGCCAATAAACCAGATTGCGATCAATACTTTTGTTGCTTTCTCTGAGGATGAAACACAGGTATTATTGAAATTTGGCTTTCAGTTTTAGTTATTTCATCCATTCTTAAACACAATTTTCCGTCTGTCAGATGTGATTATTGGGATTTAATGGATTAGATATATTTTCGCTTTGTAATCAAAAATTCAAAATATGCACAACAAAATTTTAGGGACACTCATTGCATTGACAATAGTGTGGAATATATCGGCTCAGGAATTACCAATTATGGTATATGAGCTTGATGTATCTAAAAACATGGATACCGTCTATGTGAGTTTGGAAGTGGATGGTACATTATCTGATGAGAACAATATCTTTCAATTCGCAGCAACTGCTCCAGGTACTTACCAGACGATGAATATTGGAAGATTTGTAAGCGATTTTAAAGCTTTCGATAAGAAAGGGAAATTGCTGGATGCAAAGAAGATCTCAGTGAATCAGTTTCAACTGGATAAAGTCAAAAAGGTGCAGAAAATCACTTATAAGATGGCGGAGACTTTTGATACACCAGTAGATTCATTCCCGATTTACTTGATGTGTGGTACTTCTATAGAAGACGATCATGCACTGATCAACGCGCACACCCAAATGGGTTATTTCTCAGGCCTTCAAAAGAGTCCAATAAAGGTGAAATTCAATTATAATAATGAATGGAAACTGGGCACTGCATTGGCGAAAGAAGGTGATTATTATGTGGCGGACGACTATGATCACATTGTTGATTCTCCTTTCCTAATTGGAGATTTGAGTTTTGCTGACACTACAGTTGCCGGTACAAAAATCGAGATATACACCTACTCTAAAAATGGAAAACTTAAGTCTGATGAACTTTTGTCTAATATGTCCAGCATGTTAGATGCCGCAAGAAAGTTTCTGGTAAAACTTCCAGTAGACAGGTATACTTTCCTTTATCATTTTGAACCTAATCCAGTAGGGATTACCGGAGCATGGGAGCATTCATATAGCTCTGAGTATGTACTTGGAGAAGATGAGCCAACAGATGAGTATATGGCTGGTGTTACTGATATAGCATCCCATGAGTTCTTTCATATAGTAACGCCACTAAACATACACAGCGAAATAATTGAATCATTCAATTTCGTGTCTCCTACACCATCACAGCATTTGTGGCTTTATGAAGGGGTAACGGAATGGGCATCAAATGTTTTGTTGTATCGTGGTGGTGTAATTGATCTTGAGCAATACCTTGCTAATGCTGTATCACAAAAAATTCTGATTGATGAAAACTATTTCGATAGCTCATGGAGTTTGAAAAAACTAGCTGATGAATCTTTTAATGGTGGAGCTGGAGCTCAACAATATGGTAACATTTACTATCGAGGATCACTGGTAGCTGGATTGCTTGACATTAAGCTTTTGGAGCTTTCAGATGGTAAAATGGGATTAAGGGAGCTCATGCTTAAGCTAGTGGATGCTTATGGTAAAGGTAAGCCAGTTTCAGAGGAAACTTTCTTTGATGATATTGCAGAAATGACTTATCCTGAAATCAGACCGTTTTTCGACAAATATGTTTTGGATAATCAACCACTTCCCCATGAAGAATACTTCAGTAAGATCGGTATCAAAATTGAAAAAGATAAAAAGGGGAGACCTAAAGCCCAAAAGATGAAAGAATTGACTCCAAAGCAACAGACTTTGTTTGATGCCTGGAGTAAAAACATGACATTATAATTATAAAATGGAAAAAGCCGTTCGCATGAACGGCTTTAACACTTCTTCATATATTGAAATTACCCTAAAGGGGTTTCTTTGATAACAACACAACGGGCTGTTTCACCTATGCTGTCTTTTCTTTTTCTATAAATGGGAGAATGATTTCAAACACTGTTTCTGAGGTGCTGGAGACCAGCTTTAGTTCGCCGTAATATTTCTTAATAATACTATAAGTTATATACAGACCCAGTCCGGTAGCATTTTGGTTGGATTTAGTGGTGAAAAAAGGTTCAAAAATTTTAGAATGGTTGTTTTTTGGTATTTCAGGGCCATTATTCTTTACGATGAAATGAATATTTGAGCCCTGCTGATTGAGTCTGACATACAGTTTTCCTGTATCATGATCAATGTCTTGGGTTGCCTCGACAGCATTTTGGAGGAGATTTGTAAACACCTGATTTAATTCTGAGGGTATACCATAAAAATGTATGGACTCATTGACATCATATAGAAAGGCGATTTCGGTAAACTGTCTTTCAAATACATGTACTGTATTGTTAATTAACTCTGACAAATCAAACTTGATTGAGTCTTTGCTACTTTCCCCCGGGGACAATTCCATCAAGTGTTTAATGATAGATGAAGCCTTAGAAACGCCATGCTCTAGATTGGCAAGTAGAATGTGCATCTCACCAAATAGAAAGTTCAATTCCTCATCCTCTCCGAATCTTTCATGATATCGGTTTTTTAATTCTTCAATGTCCATCCTGAGAGGAAAAGCGATTCCACCGATATAACTTAGTGGGTTATTAAGTTCATGAGCAAGTCCAGCAGTTAATGTACCAATGGAGGCGAGCTTTTCTGATTGAATTAATTGATTTTGAGTACTTTTTAAATTGGCCAAAGTTCCTTCTAATTCAATTTTGTTTTCCTCAAGTTCTGCTGTTCTACGTTTAACAATTTCCTCAAGAAGTTTTCTTTTCCGTTCATTATATGTTAACCTCCATTTGACGAAAGCATACACAAGAAAACCAGAAAGGAATATTAAACAGAAATAGAACCATGCCCTTTCATAAAAGGCGGGTGAAACGGTAATATTTAGTATAGTCGGATTCTCTGACCATTGTCCTGTTCTGTTGGATGCTCTAACCTGAAATTCAAAATTTCCTGGAGGTAGATTGGTGTAATTGATGATTCTCCTATTATCTGCATCGTTCCATTTTTTTTCAAATCCCATGAGACGGTACTGAAATTTTATTTTTGCTGGTTCTGCGAAGTTTAATGTATTATAACTGAGCTGAATGTTTCTTTGTTCGGGGTTTATCAGTACACGGTTATTTATGATAGGGACACTTTTTTCCATTGAGGAAATCTGCTGAATGATCACTTTATTCTCAGTACTATCTATTTTGAATTTATTATGGTCAATAAAAGCAATTCCGTCGATAGTGGGCCACCATGAGATTCCATCTGTTGTCACACTGGCATTTCCCATTCCATTTCCCTCTTCCATACCTTCAGTCTTGCCAATACCTGCTGCCAAAATCCTATCACGTTTTCCGAGGAGATAATCATTAATAGACGATTTTGAGCAAATATGGAGGGCTTCATTGCCTAATAGCCACAAATTACCATGCATATCTTCTAAAATTCTTGATACGACATTCTCAAACAAGCCATCCGTAGTTGTGATTAGGTCGTATTTGCCGTTTTTCCATCTGGTTAAGCCTCCACCGTAACTTCCTATCCATATTGTACCATTTTTCTCTTCTAATATGGACCTTACACTTCCAGGAGCAATCTCAGAATTGTTTTGAATAAACTGAATAGTATTGCCAATTATCTCTCCCAACCCAATTTCAGAGCCAATTAACATCCTGCCATCACTTGCTTCATGGAATGTGTTTATAGCGTATTGACTATTCTCAGGAAACTTAAATTGCTCAATTTCTCCGTTGGACTCTTTATATACACCAGCTCCAAAAGTACCTATCCATAATTGATCTTTTGAATCCACATATAATGAAATTGCAGTGTGTAAGTCCGTATTTCCGGGTAATCTTAAAACTGTATCTATTGTGTGATCAGCTTTCCTTCTTAAGACCAGGGAATTGGATGAAATGGCAGGTTCATTTGATTGAAATATCGCGAGTGCTCGTATTTTCGAAAACCTGGAATCATGCCAAAATTGACCATCCTTAGAGTAAAATAGGCCATTGCTTTCAGAAGCCACCCATATACCACCTGAACTGTCTACAGCCGTAGATCTGAATAGTTTCTCATTGAAGGTGTCTGGTAGAATATATCTTCTTACCGGACTTTCAGCTATTCTGAAGAATCCGCGACCATCAGTACCAATCCACATATACCCTGATTTATCCTCAAAAATTGCCTGGATTGTTATATCAAGAGGTGTTCCGAATCTGTAATAGTCTTGTTCATTAATCTGATAATCTGATTTATTGGCTAAAACCTCTCTGGATACTTTAATAAGCTCTTTTCCCGTACCGAGCCACAGGTTTTCCTTGGAGTCTACAAAGATTCTTTTCAATTTGAGGTCATCATTCACACGAATCCTTTTTACCACTGAATAGTCATTGGTGTTCATCACCAAAACTTCACCTGGTTTAACTATCCATATCCAACCTTGACTATCTATAAATAAATCTTTGAATGAACCTTGTGGAAATTTATCCAGGATGGTGAAAGAGTTGTCCCTCAATTTAAAAAGGGCTGTTTCACCAAATTGATCCTGTCCTGAAATACCCCAAATGTTGTTAGATTTGTCTTTTGTTAAATGACTTATATAGTTAGATAATGCTCCTGGAATCCTATGAATTCTTGTGACACCATTTTTCCATTGAATCAAGCCTTTTGTGCTACCAATCCATAGGTTCTCCTGGTTGTCTTCAATGAAACCTGTTCCATTGATAATACCATCAATTTCCTTTGGATCAAAACTGCTGACTGAGTCATTGCTTATGATGGAGATGCCATTTTCTTCGTAAGCTACCCATATTTTACCCTCTTTATCCTCATAAAGCGAAGTTGCACGTATAGATTTTAAATTGGGATGATCAAAAATGTCAAAAGGTTTGAATTCTCTACCATCAAACTTGCAAATTCCTCCAAGTGTTGCAATCCACATATACCCGTCTTGTGGCTGGATGATGTCTATCACAGAGTTTTGGGGAAGGCCTTTTTCCATATCCCAGGAGTCCAGGTAATAGGGAGATGTAATTTCCATTTGGACTGGTGCTAAATAGTCCTGGGAAATACAGAGTAATCGTGAAAAAAATAAAAGCCCGACAAGAGATAGCCTTTTAAACATACCCTTTAATATAGACAAAAAAGCTATTTAGGTTTTAACATTCAAAATATATTATAAGCTATAAATTGATTGATAATTAGACCCAAGCCAAATATCAGGTATGATTATTCTGGTTAATTTCAATGAAAAAGGTAGCCCCCATTCCTTGTTCACTTTCACACCAGATTTTTCCGTGCATTGCCTCTACATATCTTTTTGCAATAGCCAGTCCGAGTCCTGTGGATTTCTCGCCTGCGGTAGGAGTGGTAGATAGCCTTTGAAAATTGTTAAAAAGTAATCGCTGTTCCTTTTTACTGATTCCAGGACCTTCGTCCCTTACAGATACTTTTATTTTTTTATCAGATACTTCAATGTTCAGGTGTACACTGGTATCCGGATATGTATATTTTATGCCATTGGATATGAGATTGTCCAGAATCTGATTGAAATAGTTCTTATCCAGATTGACTTTAAGATGAGGATCCAATTTACCTATGAGTAACTTAACATTCTTGTTTGAGCCTATTTGCTGATGGTCCTTCACTATTTGATCAATGAAATCTTTGAGCAGAAATTCTTCTGAATTCAATTCAATTTTTCGATTATTGATAGCACTGATATCCAATATTCTGGTGATCATGTCATCCAATCTATCAATCGTTTCTATGATTGGCTCGGTGAATTCCTTTACTTTTTCGTCAGGCACTTTTCTTGATGCAAGCCCAGCAAAACTTCGAATGCCGTATAAAGGAGTTCTTAGGTCATGTGATACCAAACTTACCAGATAATCCTTTTCATCATTAATGTTTTTTAGCTCAATATTTTGAAGGTTCAATTGCTCCTTTTGTGCTTCTATTTGTGAAGTTCGTTCATCAACTAGTTGTTCGAGGTTGTCATATAAAATCGCATTGTGAAGGGTAATTGCAATTTGACCAGATAACAAGGTCAATAGATCAAGTCTCTGAACAGTAAAAGCTCCCTTCATTAGGTTATTTTCAAGGTATATTATCCCAAGTAGCTTTCCCTGGTAAAGAATAGGCACACACAGAAGAGAGTTGACCTGTTGTTCAACAATGTGTTTGTCTTTTCCAAATTCTGGATGGTCCAGCGCATGTTCAAGAACAACGTTTTCTCCTGTTCTTTCCACATATTTCAATACGGAATGAGCAATTTCTTTAAAATCAGAAATTGGAGTGGGAGAGATCATCTCCGGTGAATGTTCAAGCGATCCAACTGCCCGAATCAGGTGTTTTCTGTTTTCGACCATTATGAATACTCCACTCTGTGCACCTGCATTTTCAATTACAATTTGCAGCAGTTTTGGAATGGCAAGTTTTAATTGAATCTCACTGCTAATTGTGGTTGAGGCTTTGAGAATAGTGGAGAGATCCAGGAGCTTATTTCCAACACTTCTGCTGGAAAACGAATGAGACAGGGACATCATTGGATCTGGTACTACTTCATTGATCAGGAATGGGTAGTTGTTTTCTAACCAGCTTGTTTTACCTATCGCACCCCACTTCCGATAGTGTGCATATGCTTTTTTCAAGCTTTCATGAGCTGCGGCTGATTCTTTGTTGTTCTCCTGGAATAGCGCATTTAGCTCATGGGCCAAACCTGTCTCCTGAACAAAACCAAAATCATTGCCAGATTGTATACTCAGGTTATAGTAGTAAGATGCCTCCTTTGTATTTTTATTATATCTGGCATATTCAGCATAGAGCAGCTCATATTTATTTTTGAAATTCTCAGGTGAATGAACATTCCAGGTCTTAAATTTTTTGATGTCTCGCTTCACACTTTTTAGGAGTGCTTTATCATCACCGGTTAACGATTCCTGCAGACATTTTAACGAAATCAAGGCATTGTAAAAATGATACAATGGGATGTAATATGTACTTAAAACCACATCCAGGTATTGTTCAACTTTCTTGATGTGTTCCAGTGCTTTTGTATAATTTTTGAAATGATAGTTGATATAAGCTTTGTTGAAGTGAAGGTGAAACAATGCTGTTTTGTCCTTACTCAACTCATTCTCCGCATCCCCTAGAAACTTTTCTTCGTCAAAAATATCACCTTTTAAGATTTCAGGTGATTTAATACCTGCTTTGCTAATGTTGATCACCCCCTGTAGAAATATTCTTAAGTACAGGGTATAAGCATCCTGATTCAGCCGGGAAATTGTTTTCTCATAGGCCAATAGATCTGGTAACAATTCATCCAGGTTGGAGCCAATATGAAATCTTGTATATGATTCCAGGAAGATGGCAGAAGCTGCATATTGGGTATCCCCGGTTTCCATTGCTACAAGGTATGCTTCCTGCAGGTATGGGATAGATGTCTTTAGAGCTTGCTTCCAGTGGTTTATGAAAGCACCAAATATCACGTTTGTCGTTGGTCGGTTTTGTTTTGTGTCTTCTAATTCATCTAATAACCTGAGTGACAGTTGACCAAACTCAAATCCTTTTTGATATTCTCCTGTAACACCACATAAAATACTTCCATATCCTCCATAGAATGAAATATTCGTTACTGTGTTGCCATATTTTAGAGCAAGTTGAATGGATTTTAAAATAACAAGTGGAAACAGTTTTGGTAGATTGTGATAAGATCCTGTACTTACACTTGACATGATCATAATTGCAATCTTAATCTTCTCATCCTCTGCTCTGGGTAGCCTGGCAAAATCATCTATGGACTTATTCAATGTCAGTACTTTCGTCTTGAGAAGGGCTTGAATAATGTGAAGGTCTTTTGGTTTCTTTGGTAATGAAATACCAGCGGATCGTAAAACGGATAGGCCATATTCGACCAGGTCCAGGTGTTTGTTTTGAGCAATCATTGAATAAATGATAATGCTCTTGATTCTCATGATGTCTACCTGCTTGTCTGTCCTGGTAAGCATGTTATTGGCAATGGCATTCATTTCATCATAATTGCCAAGTAAATAGGCGCTTTCCATGATATTCAGGTTGATCTCAAAGGTCAACTTGTAATCAGTGGACCATGACGATTCCTGAAGAAGATTTTTCGCTTCATTGAAATAGACAAATGCTGTTTCATAAGCACTTGATAATTTAGCTTTTACACCAGCCTGGTTATTGAGTTCAGCAATTTTCAGTTTTTCATTCTGATCCAGGTTATCTGAAATACCTTTATTTAACTGGTATACTACGTCAAAAATTGATTCGTGCAACTTTTGATCAGATAATTTGTCGAGTAACCTTTTCCCCAATCTCGTGTGTGTCTGCTGCCTTAGTTGGGAAGGAATAAGTTCGTAAGCTGCCTGACGAATACGATCATGCGAAAACCGATATTGGATGAAGGAGGATCTTGCCTGAATAGAAGTCAATTTTTTACCTCTGAGCTCGCTTTTGTTTTCTTTTATCACGAGGTACTGATCGGCCACCAGAGACCATAGATCATCATGAATGAGTTGAGCTTCTTTGTCAAGGAGTAACTCTAATGTTTGTAAGTCAAACTGATCGCCGATGCAGCTAGAAATTTGAAGTATTTCTGTAAGGTTTGGTGGTAGGTTTTTGATTTTTTCAATCATGAAATCCACCACATTGTCTGTAAATGAAACTTGATTTAACTGGTCTAGGTCCCAATTCCAAAAGCGTTTTTCATGGTCAAATTTGACTATTTCTTTTTCGTAAATTGTTTGAATAAACTGGTTGATGAAAAACGGGTTTCCTCCTGTTTTTTTGAAAATAATCTCAGCTACATTGTCATAATCTGAGGATTCAGAAACAAAAGAATCTGATAATAGCTGACTAAGATCTGTGACATTCAACGGATCAAGTTTAATGTAGTTGATGGCCACTTCATTTTTCAAATCATTTAAGACAATTACTGTAGGGTGTGTACTATCAACTTCATTATCACGGTATGCACCAATAAAATAGAAATGTTTAATATCCGGATTGGAAACAAGGTTTTTAATAAGATGCAAAGAGGCATAATCGGCCCACTGCAGATCATCAATAAAAAGCGTTAAAGGGTGATCCTTCTTTGCGAGACATTGAATAAACTTAGTGAATGTATATAAAAAGCTGTTTTGTCTCTCATTGATTCCCAATTCTGCCAGTGAGGGTTGCTCACCAATGATCAAATCAAGGTTTGGAATAAGGTCTGTTAATAGTTTACCTTCATTACCTACAGCTTCCAGGATTTTTTCTTTCCAGGTTTGTAGGTTTTCATCGGTCTCTGAGAGAAGGTAATTTACGAATCCGCTGATAGCCATGGCTATTGCCTGGTAGGGCTGGTCTTTCTGCAGTTGTTCATGTTTCCCAAATAAGAAATTGCCTTTTTGTTGGGCTATTGGTTTGTATAGCTCAAAAACCAATGAAGTTTTTCCAATTCCCGGTCGCCCCTCTACAATAGATACTTCTTTCTTATTCGATGACCTTTCAAATGAAGAAAGTAACGACTCTATTTCATTTTCTCTACCGTATAACCGTGATGGAAGTAAAAACTTTCCAGATTGGTCTTTACTTGCCAGGTCAAAGGGTTTGATAGCTACTTTCATATCCAACTGGCTAAGACACTTTTCAAGGTCATTACGGACCCCAAATGCAGATTGATACCTGGACTCAACATTCTTGGAAAGAAGCTTGAGAATTATTTTTGAGAGTATTTCTGGAATTTCTGGATGAACTTCCTGCGGTGATATCGGGTTGATGGCAAGATGCGCATGTACCATTTCCATAGGATCATTGTACTGAAATGGTAGTTGGCCGGTAAATAATTCATAGCATATAATACCGAAAGAGTAAAGGTCAGATCTTAGGTCTACCGGGTGGTTGACCCTTCCGGTTTGTTCGGGAGAAATGTAGGGAAGAGTACCTTCCAGGGCTTCAGAGGCAACAAGTACATCTTGTTTCATTTTAACCTTTGTGGCTAAACCAAAATCTATGATATTGACTTTAAATTCCTCTGAGATAAGTATGTTGTTGGCACTAAGGTCACGGTGAATGATATTCAATTCATGTACCTGGCTTAATGTTGAAGCAATTCTGAATGCAATTTTAAGCTTGTCTGTAAACTCAATTGGGTCTTTTCTCAACCTCTGTTTGAGTGTGATTCCATCAAAATAGTCAAGAATAAGAATCTGTTGCCCACTTTCTTCTCTGAGCGCAATAGAACTTCTAACACCCTCAATATTTATCTTTCGGATGAGATCATCCTCATTTTGTAGCTGTGCAGTATGAGGATAGTAATTAAAGTCTTCTTTTAAAACCTTTAAGATAACAGGGTGCCCGTACTCTCCATTTTCTGATAGAAAGATAGACGTATTTTGACCCTCGGCAATCTTGGTTGCATTTTCCAGTAATACAGAGCTCATTCTCAAAGGTTATTTTGCCACTGAATAAGCTAACAGAGCGCTAACGTAAATCCATGTTCCTTCTAAGATAGCCAATAGTAAGGTCCAATAATATTTTTTCTTGATAGAATAATAAATTAATACTGGTAATGATAATGAGATAAGACCTTCACATACAATCACATAGAGGGGAGCATTAAAGATCATCGTAACATTCAGCTTGTACCACCACCAGCCAGCATCTTTGGCAAGGTGTTCGTAAAGTGGTATGTACATGGCACCTGCAAGAGCCATTGTAACCGATGAGATGGCTATTCCTTTCCATCGGCTTAATAAGATGCCATAATAGCTAAGCTGAATGATTACATTGGCCCATGCAAATGGCATATAGGCTGGCGATGACCATATCATAGCTTCATTTCCTGGATAAACTAAACTATCAATGGTATCAACCAGGTAGTGGTCTGTAATCAGCTCTAATAAACCAGCGATGAGGCCAAATGAAACTAACCTGATGGCAATACGATTCCTTGTTATAATGGCATACAATATGTAAGCAGCAAATAGTACATATGTGATAATGGCCGCAGAAGCTGGTCCCGATTCCAGGATGGAGCTTCCAATTGACCAAGTTACTAGTAAACCTTGTGTAATAATGATGAACCAGGTAAGGTTCTTGTTAATTCCTTCAAAATGTGCGTGTTCCTTCATTTATCTATTTTAATTTCCCAGATTTTTGCTGCCACATCAGTCGATTTCCCAAAACAGAGGGTGTGACAGCCTTTTTGTCTTCCCATTCATCAAATAGTCCCCAATTTTTCTGCAGAGATGGAGGTATAAAAAAATGGACATTTTTATTGTCATTGTAGTATTTCACGAATCCTCTTAAGAGGTAGCGGTTGAAAAATGATGTGAGTTTCTTAATTAATTCGTGATGTTCAAGGTGACTGATCTCTTTCGTGATCAACCTGGTAAGTAGCATAATGAATCTGTCTTTTTTGTCATCATGGCTTTCTATACCTACCATTTCACTTAACGGTTTTCCCACTTCATTTTCAATATCCTGAAAAAAGTACCACATCATATATTCCGGAACATTTTCGAAATGATTTCCAGGAATAATGTAGTTCATGAAATCTATACATGAGGTGGTCAGTGCTTTTCCTTCCTCCGATGTATCCGCCTGATGTTTAAGAATTGCTACTGCTAATTTAGTTGCATCATCATTATTTTTTGGAATAAGGTCATAAGATACACCCATCTGATGACCTACAATTTGCCAGCAATGCATATACCCTGCTAATTGATCGGGTGCAAGGTTTATTTTTAGTTTCGTCAGACCATTGGCAATGATAGGAGCGAATGACATCAATGTGCCTGCCAGGTCCTCCTGGTTTATTGGCTCACCTAAAGAATCAACATTCCAACCATTTGGATTTGAGTCTGGTGATTTCAGGTAATGTCTTATAGATGCATGAATTAAACGGACTTTCTGCATTGTAACAAGACCGCTCCCTTTTTCTGCAAAACCACCAGGGCTCATCACATTCATTACCATTTGGGCCGTTTCCATTAGTCTCCTCGCCAGTGGATCAATATTCCCGCGTTTTTCCATCAACCTGCCTGTAGCGTATAAAACCTTAGCACCTTTTGCACATGTGTAACACATAGGCAAGGAGGAAACATTCAGAAGCATAAATACCTCAGGACCATAAATGCTGAAAACCTCCTGGCCTTTAGCAATTAAGTTCTGGTCAGCCCATTCTGGTAATTTTGAAGTTGTTTCAAAATATTGATTAATGCTATCCTTAATCCCTTCCGGGAAATCCTCAAACAATTTAATGCTGTAGCTTGCATTAGTAGTGAGCCTGAGAAATACTTCGTTGATCAGCTTCTTATTTCCGGAATCTATCAGCTTGGCAATGAGATCATCAGCTAATGGGTCTGTAATTGCTCTTTTATTAGATAGAAATTCTGTTGTTAATAGGGTAGGATCAAATGAGGGTCTATCCAGTGATTCCATTTAATATCTTAATGTTCCAAAAAGTTGACCCTAAGATGTTATTTAAAATGCAAACATCCAACAGTTGCCTGATGGATGTTTGATTAAAGGAAATGAATCCTCATTTTCGGTTGGTGTAATTTCTTTGTGATCTACATAATAGCACTGTATTCCTGAGCTAAATCTGTAAGTCCTGGCATATTTTGGTTTCCAAGATAGGATGCTAGATCATAGCCGGCCTGCAATAATGCTGAGTTATCTTCTGCTTGTGCCTGGTCTTTAATGATAGAAAGTATTTGCACCATATCAGACTCTACCTGATTTGTGAATTTCGAAGATTTTCCTGCAATTGAATTATTGAGCTCCAACGTTTGCTGTAAGCCTTCCACAAATTCTTGTAATTGGTTTGATGTAAGTGATCCTCCACTTGCATTATTGATTATCTGGGCTGCCGTGAGCTTTAGGTGCCTTCTTAATTCTAGTTCATAAAGTGCATCTAATTCGGCTCGCTCTTCTTCATCATCATATTCAAAGCTGGCTTCCAGAGGGATTAGATTTGAATAGATAGTGAGGTAATCTCCATTTTTTGCAAACCGCTCAACCATAATCTTATAGCCTTGCTTAAAAAGATCGTAGTGACCAGAAGTGTAGAGGATTTTTGTAACATGAAGCATGCCTCTATATTTAGTGGAATCATCAACTTCCTCATGCTTTAAAAAGTAGTCTACATCATATTCTAAAAGTTCCGCCCAGTTTGCCGCAGTAAACTCGTCCGTTAATGTGTCAAGGGCGTGGCTAATATCACCTCCCTGAAGTGCATATGCATCTAACATTTCTTCAAACGCAATAGCTTCGTGTCCAAGATCAGACCTCTTGGCTGACCTCCAGGCATCAGTTTTTTCCTGGGCCTTTCTGGCTAACTCCATCATCCCTAAGTCAGGATACAATGTGATGTCAATGAAAAAAAGGAGACCAAACGCTCCGAAAAATGCGAGGAATAATGCCAGGAATAACCTGATCAATTTCCGGGTTGAAAAAAATTGGACTTTTTCCTCGTGTATTATGAATTTTTCTTCTTTGTTATCTGGCGATGTTTCCATGCTAAACATTAAGGTTTGTAACTAAAGATATGAAAATCTTTAAATTCGGAACCAAATATACCTGAATTTTTTGTGTGAGCATGGTATAAAACGGTTGAACGAACTACACCCTATTTACTAAAGTGCTTCCTTACCAGTTCTATATTGATATTTATGGGTGTTTCATTGGCTAAGCCCACAAAATTGACAACTCCTTCATACTCCCATATATTCTTGTACCAGTCAGTTAGAAATTTCCTGGAACTTAAATCATATATAGCCATTTTTTCGGGGTTATAAAACCTTTTATAAAGGTTCAGATCTCCTTCTATATTGCTATCGGTATTACCCACAACGACAAGCTCATCTCCAATATATTTAATGAACCCAAATCCCTTTCTATTAATCAGTTCCAATTCAGGGGTGATAACCTGCAGGATGTCAAAACCAATAAGTTCTTTCTGGTTACTAAATCGGTTATGCCCTAAGCACAAATAATTATCAATAAACCTGAAATCCTGATGCAGTCTGTCCACTTTCCCTAATACTTTTTTTGTTTCCAATGATGATGGATCAACAGCTATCAATTCCCAATCTTTATTTATAGTTATCAGAAAACCTCCATAGAAGAAAGTCGCTCCTGAAATGTTTTCGGGGTACAATGGTTGCATGGATTCATCATAAACTTCAGTGGTTTTCCAGTTTTCGTAGGATGTTTCTACATTTTCAGTAAAGTATTTATCGCCAATGAGGGAAACAGAATGCTTCTTACCCATCACCCATCCCTGATGTTTTAGATCGTAAATGCCTGAGTTTGTTTTGTATAGCGTTTGAGATCCTCCATGAATCAAATCATGCACATCTGCTTCAGTAGTTCGGAACGAGAGGAGAATGTAATTTTCGTTGATTGATTTCAACATTGACAATATCATGGATTGGTTTTGGAATTTTTCTTCCCACATTTCAAGTGGTTGCATCTTAAATCCACTCGTGTTGAATCGCTCATATTGCCTTAGGTTTTTTGAGAATTTTCTAAGTTCATTTTCGGTGTGGTATCCATAATCTCCATTTTGGAATGCCCGGAATTCAATATTTTTATATTTAGGTCTAAGTATTTCACCATAACGATCATTGTAGAGACCATATTTTTGGTTTTTGCCCACGAAGAACTCATTTCCTCCAATGAAATAATTAGGACCTACTTCAATCAAAGTATCATATAAATCAGTCACAAAACTTCCTTCGTATACATCAAAGATGCCCTCCATACCTAACATGTTTATTTGATACTGATATTGGTCTATGTATCTGACAGCTTCAATTCTTCCATCAAACAGATCACGGAATTGCGCTACATTGAATCCTGATTTCTCAATATTTTTATAGGTAGGCTTGAATTCCCTGTTGTAGTAAGTGAAATTATAATCTCTGGTGTAATAACCATTGGCAAATGCCTCCAAATATCCTTCAACCTGATTTATTTCTGTACCTGAAACAGCATCATAAATAGTGCTTTTGGTTTCCATGAAAGCTGATGATACGATAATGGCTGAACCACTTTTAAAGACCGAAAGAAACATGAACTGAGGATCTCCAAATATATCCCGGTCCTCAGAAGCGGTTATTCTATCCTCTTTCGGGTTGTAAACACAATAGGTTATATCATCGTCTCCTAAAACTTTTTGTTGTTTGGGCCTGTTCTCATTTACTGTATACAACTTACTTGTCTTAGTATTTATGAACCCTATTATATGACTAGAGAACAATGTAAAATACTCAGCAAATGGAGTAGGGGTAATGTGAATTCTGGAAGGACTTTTTACTAATATCTTTCCGGTAAGGCTATTGACTAAACCATGGCCTTCAGCATCGGAATAAGTAAACAAACTGTCACTAATTGGAGTAGGCTGCACATCCTGGAGCTGCCAAATGATTACTTTGTTTTCCTCATTGCTCCAAATGCCAGCAGCTTCAGAGGTTGCAATTCGGAATAACTTCGTACTGTTCTGAAAGCTATTAACGGATTTTACTTTTAACCCTGAAATGTTCTTGATTTCTTTTGGTGTAGGTTGTGCCACGGCTGAAATCGACCATGAGATAGAAAGCGTAAGCAACAGCAGGAATCTCATTTCATCAACTCTAATAGTAATTCTCATCTGGCTTTTGCTCTTTTCTTGAAGTTGATTTCTCCTCTTCAAAATCATCATCGAAATGTTCAGTTTTTAGGAATACCAGTTTACCATGTTCATGCTTTGAAGAATAGCCAGATAGTAACTCAATTTTGTTATCAGATTTTACTAAAAATAATGGGATAACTTTTCCCGGAGCATGCGTCATAAACTCTTCATAGGCAGATCCCGAATCAAACTCAAATTCACCAAATGGATCTTTCTTACGCATTAATTGAGCCAATGTGATGAAGTCAACTCGCGCATTAAATAATGCCTCTTTCGGCAAAGATAGATTTGGATTCTCCGTTTCTTCCTTACTTACCAATCTGTACGTACGGTCTGGCCCCAGTTCTTTTTCAAACCATGTTGCGGCCAGGTCATTTAAACCAGAGTTGGATGTCAAAGCAGCGAGATACCCGATCTTTGACATATCAAGGGCTTCAAAAATTTGGTCAGACAAAATATTGGCCTGGGTCGTTTTTAATCCAGCTTTCCGGGCTTCCTTAATATTTGAACTTGAGGTATCAGCAAGCATGGTATACACGCCGTACTCATTGAGTTTTAATGCGAATTTTCTTGCTAATTCATTGGCTCCAACAATGACGATACCAGTGGGTTCTGCACGTTTAACCCCTAAAATTTGAGCTACAAATTTGGCTGTTGACCCCTGGAGGACAACAGTGCCTACAATGATGAGAAAAACCAGCGGTAATAGCAGTTCAGCTTCCTGAGTATCCACATGAACACTGTCTTTGATTAAATCTAAACTGAAAAGTGAGGCAACAGCTGCCGCAACAATACCCTTCGGCCCAATCCATGAGATAAAGGCTTTTTCCTTCCAGGTTAAATTGGAACCATAACTACTTAATATTACACCTAAAGGCCTAATACCAAACGCCACCACAACAAATAGAATGAGACTGGCCGATCCCAGTTTTTCGATTTGGCTAAAATCAATTCTGCTCGACAGCAGTATAAAAAGTACTGATATCAGTAACTGACTAATATCTTCTTTGAATGATAAGATTTTCTTGAGTTCTTCAAGTTTTAAGTTACCCAGTACTATTCCCATCATGGTGGCAGCCATAAGGCCAGCCTCTTTGTGAATAAGTTCAGAGAAAGCGAAAGTAAATATCACCAGACCCAGGGTAAACGTATTCCGAAGGTATTCAGGTAAAGCATTGTTTTTAATCAGGTAATACAGGAAAAGTGCTCCAAGACCGCCTGATACGATTCCAGCAGAAATGGTAATGAAAAAATCTTGAAAAACCTCCAAACCGTATTCAGCATCATGTGCTGAGGAAAGAATGAATTCATACATCAAAACAGCTACTAAGGCTCCCAGGGGATCAATGAGAATGCCTTCCCACTTCAAGACAGTATTGATGTTGCTGTTTGGCTTTACATTCCTTAGAATAGGCATAATAACCGTTGGGCCTGAAACTATTATCAGTGCACCAAATAGAAATGACATTTTCCAGCTAAGTCCCATAATGAAATGAGCAGCCATGCCTCCTCCAAGGAAAGTTACCAGAGAGCCGGTAATCAATAAATTCCTTACGGTAGAAGCGAGACTCCTTATCTCTTTCATATTGAGTGTCATACCACCTTCAAAAAGGATCACACCAACTGAAATGGAAACGAATGAAAACAGTAGGTCACCAGTAAAGATTTGGTCTCCATCTATCAATTTTGCCCCATCTGTAGTGAAATAAACAGAAAATGGTCCGATTAGAAGTCCAATCAGGATAAGCGGAAGAATTGCCGGTTGCTTGATTTTCCAGGCTAACCATTGTGCGAAAATTCCGAGAACTAAGATACTGGCGAGTTCTAGCATACGTTAAATATAAGTGGTAGAATCAAATTGAATACGAGTGCTTCATAAAATATTTCATTAAATTCTATCATTACATTTTTTGACATCCTTTGACCATGGCGTGACACTTAATGAAAGTTTAAGAACTAATATTACTAAACGTCAAAAACTCATAATATCATGCTTAAAAATTACATTAAAGTAGCACTAAGGAACCTCTTTAAAAACAGGAGTTATGTGCTAATCAATACTTTTGGGTTAGGGATTGCCCTGGCCTGTTGTTTGTCTGCCTATTTATTGCTCGCCTTCAATATTGAATTCGACAATCATTTCTCCGGGGATAAGATTGACCGGACATTTAGAATGCACACTTTCCTGCAAAATGAAGAGCAGGGCCCAGGTCAAATGATTAATTGCCCGATAAATATGGGCCCATCCATAGCCGATGAAATTCCAGGTGTAGAGTATTGGTCCAGGTATCAATTTGATGGGGGTTATGTAAGATATGGTGATAACTCATTCAGTGAGCCAGTAGCATTCGCTGATGAAGACTTTTTTGATATTTTCGATTTGGAATTACTGAAAGGAGACTTTCAATCTTTCAAAAAAGTGAATACAGTAGTGCTTAGCAAGCGTACAGCTGAAAAATATTTTAATAAGTCCAATCCAATAGGAGAGGTGCTTACTTTCAATTTTGCCAATCAAAAAGAAATACAAGCAGTCGTAGGAGCTGTGTTCGAGAATGTTCCATTAAATAGCTCACTTGTTTTTGACATCATGTTACGAACCGAGCACTTCCAGGACATTTACTCCATCAGTAATACTGAATGGGGGGACTGGAGAGATCCTACGCTGTTTGTTACTTTACAGAATCCTGATATTGCTGCGGATGCTTCTCCGTTATTTAAAAAGTATGTGGAGATACGGAATGAAGCAAAGAAAGACATGAATGTCACCCATTATGAATTACATCCATTTCTGGAAGCAGCGAGTCAGGATGATATCTGGTGGAGTCAGATAAATCTAAGAATCAGTACAGTTCCACTGATCATTTTCAGTGTTATGGCATTGATGATTCTTCTGATTGCTTGTTTCAATCTCACCAATACTACAATTGCGATAACCGCAAAAAGATTCAAAGAAATTGGAATACGAAAAGTTTCAGGAGCCACAAAAAGGCATGTCATTTCTCAGTTCTTACTCGAAATGGTCATCAGCATCTTTTTGGCAATGGTGGCAGGAGTGATTGTTTCCAGATTTGTTGTACCTGAATTTGCTGATATGTGGGGTTTAACCTATGGCTTGAGTGATTTGAATGGATTGAATTTTATTTTCACTCTCCTAATTCTGATTTTTGTTTCAGCATTATTGGCGGGTTTATATCCAGCAATGCTTAATAGTAGCTATGAACCTGTTAAGCTCATTAAGGGAGGTACCAATCAAAAAGGAATTAATACATTTTCCAGAGTTTTAGTGGCTTTACAATTTGCTATTTCAGTGATCGTTTTGGTGAATGGGATTGTCTTTGCGAATAATTCAAAATTTCAGGAGTCACTTTCATATGGGTATAATATCGAAAAAATTGTTACAGTCAATGTACAGGATAAAAATGAGTTTGATGTTTTAAAATCTAAGGCTCAGCAGAATCCTTTAATTCAGGAAATTGGCTTAACTAATCACCAATTGGGAGCAAGCAGTTACAGAAACCCTATCAAGTATGATACATCAGAATTCCAGGTACAACATATAGAGGTAGGGGAAAACTTTTTTGAAACGATGGAAATGAAACTAAAGCTGGGAAGATTTTTAGATACCAGAAAAGCTTCTGAAAAGTACTCTATTGTGGTTAATGAAAGAATGGTGCAGGAACTAGACTTGACCGACCCGATCAATGAAAAAATTGAGATCAGGGAAGAGGATTACAGGATAGTAGGAGTAGTTGAAAACCACGTAGATAACTTATTCAGATCAAAAGAGCCTGAAGCATTTGTATTTTATCCATCTAAACCGAATGAGTACAAAATGATGTTAGTGAAAACCCATGAAGACAATATTACCAAAGTGAGAGATGACCTGGAAAAAGTGTGGAAGGAGGAGTTTCCTGAAAAACCTTTTGTAGGTAGATTTCAGGAGGACCTAAGTTTCGGTGGTGTGATGCAGGTGAATACAAACTTGAAGAAGATCTTTATTTTCCTGACTATTCTAGGGGGATTACTTTCAGCCAGTGGAATTTTTGCCTTGGCATCCCTTAACGTGAGGAAAAGAACAAAAGAGATTGGAATAAGGAAAGCTTTAGGTGCAACAGTCAGTCAGATAGTAACGCTTTTAAGCAGAAGTTTTGTCATTCTATTGTCGATCGCATGTATTGTGGGAGCAGTTGGAGGATTCTTTTTGAGTGACATCATGCTGAGTCAGATTTATGCTTATCATGTAGAAGTGGGGTTGATACCGTTGCTGGTTTCATTTTTGATTATCTCAAGTATAGGTGTTTTTACAACTGGGATGATTATCTACAATGCTGCTAGAGCTAATCCAGTACTTTCATTGAGAGATGAGTAAGTAAATAGATTTAAAAAAGGGTGTCTGGGAGGACACCTTTTCTTGGGAAAGTTAACACTATTATGAAAATTGATCTTAAATATTTTCTTTAATAGATTGATTTATAGTGATTTAAGCTACTTTTAGTGCCTTTTCTTCATCCGCATTTTCAAGTGCTTTTTGAAGTGCATCCGGAGCAATAGGTTTTACAACATATGCTGATGCGCCTAATTCAATGGCTTTCTGTTGCATACTTTGCTGTCCTACGGCACTGATCATTATTATTTTACTTCTTAAGCCATGTTTCTTGTAAACACGCAAAATTTCTATTCCCAGCATATCTGGCAATACATTGTCTAGTGTGATTAAATCAGGTTGTAATTCAAGGGCAAGGTCGATTGCCTCTTCACCATTGGCAGCTTCACCAACAACATTAAATCCTTGAGCTTCTAACAAACCCCTTATCTGAGACCTGATAAACATTGAGTCGTCAACTAATAGTACATTTTTCATATTAAGTGTCCTTTGATTAAAAATAAAACGATGTTCGATTAGCATATATTCAAAATATATACAATTCAAATGTAGCAAATAATCTAAATGTATTTAGTAATTTTGGATGAGTACCTTAATATTGTCGATGAACGGGTGTGAATTGAGTTCAGGCCATCCGCTAGCTCGAAATTGAAGTATAAAATCTTCTTAATTTTCCTCTACACTTTTGTTGAGGATATCAACAATTTCAGATTGAAGCTGTTTTTTCTTTGAAATATCTGTAAGTACAAACCTAATGGCATCACCCTGATGGTCCTGGTTTTTGGCGATGTGCACCTTCACCAAAAATCTATTTTTCTCGCTGTTTATAAATTCAGCTTCAACGCTCGCAGAAACAGAAGTAGCTGAGGTTACCAGTTCATTGATCTTTTCCTGATAGGAGGGGTCAAATAGATTAATATAATTGAAAGACGATTCATTCAAATCATCCAGGGTGTATCCAGATTTGTTAAGAAAGGCTGGATTTGCATATTGGAATTCATGTGTTTGAGCATCAATGATTGACACCATGTCATTGGTATTTTCAATCATATCCTGAAATTGTGCTCTAATGGTTGAAAGTTTTATTTCATTGGCAAGGTTTGTCTCAATTCTGGTTACTATAATAGGCAAAATCTCTAGGTATTTTCCTTCAACATCTTTCACAAGATAGTCTTTTGCACCTTCCTTCATAGCCGTTACTGCCAGATCAATTTGATTTGAACCTGTGATGAAGATCGTTGGAATTTTAATGTCTTCTAAAATATTAATCGCCTCGCCATCACCTAAATAGTAGTCTGTGATAAAAAGATCAATTTCCTGATCCTTCAGGTGTTCGGTGGCTTCACTGTATGAGGTCGCTTTGTACAGATTTTGATGCGGAATTTTGGCAATCACCCTTTCCAATGCAATCATATCGATTTCATCATCTTCAGCGATCAGAATGTTATGAATAGAATACTTCTCCATGGCATAGTTGACTAAGCGGTATTAAAAAAAATACGAGTTTTGGTAGTTCAGGTTACTGTTAAAATACATTAAAAAAATCGATTTCGATAGAAATTTTACATTTTTTAGCGGAGAATACCCCTAACTGACTTAATTTCTCCATCAATTCTTGTAACAATCAGATTTCCACTAAGAACTATATGATTGCCTGTTTTTGTCGTTAGTTCCAGACTTATATCCAACGGTTTGGATGTGCCCATTGTTAGCTGATCCTTAATACCATTTGAGGTTAGCATATCATAAAAGTTCACCTCCCCCTCGTAGAGTTCTTCATTTGTATATCCGGTTAGCTCTTCCCATTTTGGATTAGCATATGTAAAATTACCTTGCGCATCAATCATCATAACCGCATCAGAGGTATTTTCAATGAGGTCACGAAACCTGTCTTTGAAGAACTCTAATTCTTTAATGTTATTGATCTCTCTCTCTAATCGGTATAGGGCCATTGGAAGGGTGGACAAGTAGTTTCCCTGTATGTCCTTTACCAAATATTCTTTAGCACCATATTTCATGGCTTCAACAGCAGTTTCCACATTGTCAAGTCCAGTAATAAAAATTGCAGGAACTGCATAATTCTTAATTAACTCCATGCCTTCTCCATCTCCCAGAAAATAGTCTGTAATTATCAGGTCAATGGATTCTTTGCTTAATATTTCAATCGCATCCTTGTAGGAGGAAGACTGGTGTATAGAAATATCAGGCAAAGACTTCAGGCTTCTTTCAATTGCCATTCGGTCAATTTCATCGTCTTCAACTAATAATATATTACTAATAGATTTCATGCTGGTTAAATCTTTTAAATTGTTTTTCGTCATTCTTAATTAACGAGCTCTACAGAGTCCCAATAATTGGTGAGAAGGTCAATGATCTTCACAAATTCAGGATACTCAACAGGCTTCACAAAATATGAACTGGCAAAGTTTTGATAGCATTTAAGTTTATCACTATCATTCTTTGAAGTTGTCATTACAACCACCGGAATAATGGTCAGGTCTGGATTTTTTAAACGTGCTTCCAGAAATTCAATACCGTTCATTACGGGTGTGTTCAAATCAAGTAAGATCACTCTGGAAACATTTTCTTCAGAACTTTTCAGGTAGTTTATAGCATCAAGTCCGTGCTCAAAGTGCTTGATGTTTATGCTCTTACCTAATTCCTTTAATGCCCTTTGAATGGTCATTAAATCTACCTCATCGTCTTCAATGATGATCAATTCCTTCATATGCTCCGTAATTTTTATATTTTTCGTATTAGTTAAATTCATGATTTCGGAAGTTTAATAAAAAATGTACATCCACTCTTATCTTTGTTATTTCGGAAATAGATTGAACCATCCATCTCAGAAACTATTTTACTGACAATACTTAGTCCTATACCTGTATTCTCTTTCTTATCTTTTGAAACTGCTGTCTGAAATATTTGAAATACTTTGTTGCCAATAAACTCCGGAATCCCTGGGCCGTTATCAGTCACTGTAAATATGATAAACCCTTTTTCATCAAAACTGTTTATTTCAACAATTTTTTCATCAGAATCATTGTGTTTGATGGCGTTACTGATGAGGTTATTGAATACCTGAGTGAGGAATATTCGGTATGATTTGATTTCTGGAAGAGTTTCCGAGATTGTCACCCTGGCAATTTTGTCACTTGGGGCAACCATTGAAGCTACTTCTTTAACTAGAGTAAAGGTGTTTACGGGTTCCAGGGTAAGTACCTGACGGCCAATTCTGGAATAATCCAGAAGACCGTTAATGAATTTATCAAGTCTTGTTATCCTTCCTTTTAATAAATCAATATTGTGTGCTACCTGTGGACTGGTCTCAGGTGAATCTTCTTCTATCCAATGCACCAGATTGTTGATTCCCCTTAACGGAGCTTTCAGGTCATGTGAAACGATGTAGACAAATTCGTCTAGCTCTTTGTTTTTTGAGGCAAGAGATTCCTCTGCGTCTTTAAGGTCCGATACGTTATGGCTCACCAGTAAAAACCTAAAAATTTTGTTGTTCTGGTCTTTCTGAGGGATGATTACCGTGTCTAACCATATGTATTTTCCACTTTTTGATTGGTCTCTGATAATGCCATTCCAAATATTATCACCTAATACCGTTGACCACATTTCTTTCCAGAATTCATCAGCGTGATAACCTGAATCAAGTTTATTGAAGTTCTGACCAATTAGCTCTGACTTTTCATATTCGAATTGTGTAGCAAATTTGTCATTTACATAAGTAATTATACCATTAGTGTCAGCGAATGCTACCAACGCGGAAAGGTCAAGTGCATGTCTGAATAGCCGTAACTCGTAGTTTACTGCATCCATGTCATTTTGATAAGTGATTCGCTCAGTAACATCTGACACAATTCCCAGGACCTGGCTTGTTTTTCCATTAGGGCTTGTTTGAAATGAAATATCCCGGTTTTCTAGCCAGATCCATTCTCCATTTTTATGTTTGAATCTGTAAATTATTTCAGAGAATTTATCAGAACTCAGATTTCTATAATGCTGAATAACATGATCAATATCATCTGGGTGGCACATTTTGTTTATGTCTTCACGGGAATTGCTAACCATTTCTTCCGCAGTAAACCCACAAATTTCTTTTGTCTTGTTGTTTGAAAACAGCACTTCATGAGATTCAAGGTCGTAGATGTAAACAGCATTTGGGATCGTAGCATTTATCTTTTCCAGTAATTTCTGGTTTTCGAGCAACAAGTTTTCTGAGTTTTTTCTGTGCTCAATGTCAATAAATATTCCCAGCATTTTGGTAGGTTGCCCCTCTGAATTGGTTATGATTCTGCCATTACTTTGTGTCCAGGTGTAGGTCCCTGTTTTTTGGTTTTTTATTCTCAGTTCAAGGCTATATGCTGTTTTATTGACCAGACTTGATCGTAATGCAGCAAGATGTTTGGGGTAATCCTGTGGGTGTAAGTGATCCTTTACTTTACTATCTAGTATGAATTCCAGGTCTATTCCCAGGAATTCAGTGGCTGTTTTTGACCAGCGAAAAACTTTTTGTTCAATGTCCCATTCCCATGTCCCATTTGTTGCTGTCTCAGTGATTATTTTTAGCCTTTCTTCATTATGTTTTACTTTTTCCAGGTTGAGTTTCTGATCAGTAATATCTTCACTGATTCCAAGTATGTAGGAGTCCTTATTTTTTCCGGGGGAGATAGGTACTTTTTTTGTTTTAAATACCCTTGGTTGCGCCTTTGGAAGCTTAATAGAATCTTCAAATACAATACCTTCACCATTATTTTTAATTAAGGATTCATCCTCTTTGGAGAAAAATGATTTTAGGCTTTCATCTACAATAGCATCTTCATTTTGACCAATAATTTCAGTTTTGGATTGCCCAATGAGTTCCTCAAATGCTTTATTTACAGCCGTGAATTTTAGGTCCCTGGAATTTTTGATATAGACCAGATTCGGTATGCTATCAAATACCATATTCAAAAACCTTTCATTCTTGATGACTTCTAATTCTAATTCTTTGGTTTCTGTTACATCAAGGATTAACCCCCGGATTTCTATTAGTTCATCTATTCTATTAAACAGGCCTTTTCCAGAAACCAGCAAATATTTTGGAGTCTCATTATTAGAGACACATAAGGTAATTGTAAACTCACTATGACTTTTGACCTTCTCGAAGAATGTATTGTGAATAAGCTTTTGGTCTTCCTTGCTCAAAATTTTCTTCAAGTCGCTGAAAGTAAATGATTTATCTTTATGATGCGCTGCTCCCAAAAGATTAGTGATACCTTCTGAAAACCGGAATTCACTATTTCTTCTATCATATTGCCAGGTAACAACATTCAATGATTCCTGAAGATATGTTAGGAAGTTTTCGGTCTCTTTAAACTGGGTGACATCCATAGTGGTGCCAATTATTTTAGTGACCTCACCTTCAATATTACGCTCTTCCTCAGCAATCATGTGAATATATTTCACAGACTTTTCATTGGATATTACCCTGATAACTTTCGAGATTTTTTGGTTGTCCAGCGTATGGTTTTTAAAGATTTGCTCTATTACCAAATGGTCATTTTGAAGGACCGAATTTTTAAGATCTTCAATATCATACCTTTTTTGCTCAGGTAGTTCCAGGTTAATTTTTGTTTGTGCAGAGACTTCAATATTTCCTGTAATTGTATCAACTTCCCAGAAACCAAAATGAGCTAATCTTTTGGCCTTCATTAGATTGGTTTCTCGTTGAATTTGGCTTGTTACATCTTTGTTATAAGAAAAAACTGCCGGTTTTCCATTGTAATGAGCTTGTACGGCATGGAATTCTACGAATATTTCTCTGCCAATTCTATCAGTGTGAATAAAAATCTTAGGTTTAGCCCATTCTTTACTTATTAGAATTTGTTCTACTTCTTTTTTGTGTTTGGTGCTCACCAGGTTTAGGTAGGATGAACCAATTAACTGGTCCTGAGTGTATCCATATGCTTGACAAGAAAACTTATTTACATTGAGAATAGACAGATCTTCTAATGAGAAGATTATCAATGCATCGGGAGATGTCTCAAAAAACTCAAAGTAGTCTGCTGCAATTTCTTTGTATGAATCCACATAACCATTCACAATGCGTTTCAAAGTCATTAGCCCTCCTGAGTAAATCAAAGCAGCAATAGGGGTAATAACATTTGCAAATAGCAAGTATCCATTGTGTGAAGAATCTACTTGCTCATACCCAACACCAAAAAGGCTATGTACTGGATCTAGCAGTAGTAATACTATTATGCCTGGTAAAAGTGTTATGATTTGAAGTTTAAAATTTCGGAATGGAGTGGTAGCAATTGGGACCAGAAATGTGGCTAGAAAAATGATTCTAATGTAATAGTAATTTGATTGGCTTAAGGATTGAAACTCAAGTAAGACAGACTTAACCGCAATAGAGGAATAAATCAAAGCCAGTGGCAAGAATATATTGAGCACTGTTATGCCAATAACCTGATGTTTGGCTTTGAGCAGTACGAAAGGAAAAACAAACAGTATAGCAACGAAAAGTGTATTAGCAATAAGGTCATTGTAAACCTCATTGAAGATAAAAAAACATGAAATTAGAAGGAAGGTTAGAAAAAGTACGATACTGAGTACTTCGGCTAATTTGTACTCATACATCACATTCTCTATGTTGACCTGCCTTCTCATATAGGAAACCTAATTTTGAATTCGGTCAATTTATCAGTTGATTCAATATTGATGTTGCCCTGATACAGATCAACAATTTTTTTCACTTTAGCAAGACCTATTCCAAGATGGTTTTCTTGTTTGCTGTAAGTGTAAAACAGGTCGAAGATTTTCGGTTGGTGGACTGATTCAATAGGCGGGCCATCATTCCTAACACTTAATTCCAGATATCCATTTCCAGGGTTTAAACAGTTTAACTCTATATTGTTAGCCCCGGTTTCATAGGCGTTCTTCAGGATTTCATCTAACAAAATTCTCATATGATTGCCCTCAATAGGAATTACACCATTATCATAGCTACAACTCATGGTAATACCTTCGTAACGTGTTTTCAACTCCGGAATTAGAGTGGAAATCTCAGATTGATGTGTGGATTTGGTGTGAATGCCAACTTTGATGTAATCCAGTAAACCATCCAGCAAGCGGTACATCTTTTTCAGGTTACTGTCCAGGATGGTCATATATTCCTGAGTTTTGACATCCATATTGCTCAGGTTGTCATTGATAATCCACTGTACCATGGTGCCAATTGATCTTAGGGGTGTCTTTAGGTGGTGAGAAGTAATTTGCTCAAACTTTTCAATTTCCGAATTTTGTGTCCAAACAAGGTTTTTTGTCTGGTTAAGTTCCTGCTCAAGCTGACGATTAATGTCAGTGAGTTTTTGCATAAGCTGGTTATTGCTCTGTTTTAGTCTATAATACTCATCTGCATTCTTAATTACATTGGCTAATTCTTCCTTTTTCCATGGTTTGGTAGCAAAATGAAATATTCTGGCAGTATTGATCGAGTCAATGATCGTATCATAGTCGCTATGAGCGGTAAGCACTATTCGGACTGGGTCGGGGTGATCATTCATAATAGAGGCAACAAACTCAGCGCCAGACATTTCTGGCATTCGGTAGTCTGTGATAAGCACATGAATATCCTCATTATTCAGAATGCTTGTGGCTTCCTGAACGTTTTGAGCCAGGAATATATCGTGATCTTTAAAAAAGTTAAATTTGAAAACTTCTAAATTGTCTTTTTCATCGTCCAGATAAAGAACTTTGCTTTTTATAGTATTCATCGAGGTAGATTTCCGTTATCAAATCTAATATAATTTAGTAATAAATTATAATTTATTCTACACTAGTTTATCTTTTTTTCTACCTCTGGATTTGGCTTTTCTAAAGCTTGAAAAGCTCCTCCATCTTTTTTAGAGCATCTTTTTGACTGACTATAAGCTTGTCAATGTGCTTTTTCTGTTTGGTGTTTTCCTCTAAAAGTAAGGAGACATCAGTTTTCAGTTGCTCAAAGTACTCAACAATAGCGGGGGGGATATAACCTTCTAGCTTATCCAGGTTCTTCAAAATAGTTTTTTTGTCTGTGGGGATAACCGGGTCACCTTCATATTTTCCTATGAGCATATTACCCCGACCTGTAAATAACCAGTGTACATTGAGTTCCGGATACTTTTCAAGAATTGTAGTGAGTTTATCTATAGAGAAAGAAACTTTATTGGACTTTACTTTTCCATAAAATCCATTTGACCACCCAACTGATTGTTCGAAACCCCGGTCTGACAATTGCTTAGACTCAACAAATGTCACAAGGTTTTTAATAAGTAATTCTTTACTGTCCAATTTATACCTTTTTCCTTAGCACCTTTTATTGTGAAGAAAATCAAATTCTTCAATAGGCGAAATTAATTCAAAAAATCGAAGAATCTTTAGTCGAAAACCATTTTCAGATCAACGTAAATTATACCTTAAATATTTGATATTCAATTAAACATCATCTTTTATCTCACTTTACCAATCTTCTGTCTTTGTTAATCCATTATTTCACATACATAAATGTATAATTTAATTTAATTCAAGATAGATCATAAGTTTAAATTGCATTAATATATAATTTACATTAAAATAGACAATAATATTTTATGAAGTAGAAAATAATCTACTATATTTGAACTAATGATACTTTCAGTGCTTAATCATAAAGGAGGAACAGGAAAAACCACTACATGTATCAACCTTGGGAAAGCCCTGGCTGATCTTGATTGGCGCGTACTATTAGTTGATTTTGATAATCAGGCAAATTTATCCTATTCCCTGGGCCTCAATTATATAGAGGAAACATGTGAACATCTGTTGGAGTCTGGTGGACCGCTTAATGAAGCCATTCAGGCAGTAGAAAATTTTTATGTGCTTCCAAGTAAGGGGATGGACCGGTTTGACGCAATGCCAACCTTGCATTCTCCCTATCTATTGAAAGAAGCATTACAGCAAGTGAAGAATGATTTTGGGGTAATACTTATTGATTGTTCACCAACAGTGTCATCTCAGGTTTTGAATGCTTTGTTGGCTTCAGATTTTGTCTTTATTCCATTTCAGGTGGATGTATTAAGTGTTGAGGGAATTGCTCAGGTGATGTCTTCTGTAGACCATGTGAATGAAAAATATGGTCATGACCTTGAAATACTAGGAGCGGCACCTGTGATGGTTGATAGAAGACGAATGTTGAGCACTGAGATTCTCAATCATGTCGGGGAGAATTACAATGTACGTCTTTTCAATTCAATTGTAAGAAATAATGTAAAGGTTGCAGAGGCTCCCAGTTTTGGGAAATCTGTAATTGAATATGATCATAAATCAAATGGCGCTCACGATTACCGAGCACTTGCTGAAGAGTTTACGGAAATAGTATTAGAACATCATCAAGAAATTTAAACTATAAAAAAATGGCATTAGGAGACAACATTAAAAGTGACAAGAAGCCTGGAAATGGACAGGTTACAAGTGCAAAAAAAACTACATCTGTAGGAAAGGACCGCAGCGATGCATCACAATCTCTGGGAGATAATGCTCTAAGAAGCGCAATAAACACAGCGTACGCTTACATTGAATTTGAACCTGATGGAACCATTATTGGCGCAAATGATAATTTTTTGGAAGTAATGGGATACCCGTCAGAAGACGAAATCATTGGTAAGCACCATAGAATTTTTTGCGATCAGGAATACGCAAGCACCAAAGAGTACTCGATGTTCTGGGAAAGATTAGCCACCGGCCACACCTATAATGGAGAATTTGACAGGCTAAAGAAAGATGGGAGAAGTGTTTCCTTATCGGCTTCATATACACCAGTAAACAATGATTCTGGTAAAGTTTTCAAGGTTATCAAGCTTGCTACAGATATTACTGAAATGGTGAACTCCAGAAGACAGGCTGATGGGATCAGAGATGCTGTGAACTATGGTTGGGCATCCATTGAATTTGATCCGGATGGCACCATTTTGGGAGCAAATGACAATTTTGTAAAAACCATGGGTTACCAAAACGAAGATGAACTGATAGGTCATCATCACAGAATTTTTTGTGAGGAAAAATTAGTGCAGTCACAGGAGTACTCCAAGTTTTGGAATGACCTGGCTAAAGGGGTGACGCAAGCAGGTGAATTCAAAAGAATATCCAAAGTAGGAGAAGAGGTGTGGATTAATGCAAGCTACAATCCTGTAAAAGATGACAAGGGAAATGTCACCAAGGTTATAAAAATTGCCGCAGACATTACTGAAATGGTCAAAGCCAGGAATCGAGCTAATTCAATTCAACTTGCCGTTGATAATGGATGGGCTTCAATAGAATTTGAACCGGATGGTACAATCTTGACAGCAAATGATAATTTCATTGCTACCATGGGTTATAGAAACCTCTCCGAAATTGCAGGTAATCATCACAGGATCTTTTGCGAAACCAGCTATGCAAAATCAAGTGAATATCAGCAGTTTTGGAGAGATCTGGCCAATGGAGATACAAAGAGTGGTGAATATAAGCGGGTATCAAAAACAGGTGAAGTTATCTGGCTAAGTGCAGCTTATACACCCATTAAAAATGACGAAGGAAAAGTAGTTAAAGTGATAAAAATTGCTTCCACATTACCAGCTCTTGAGGTAAATGAAGTGTTACAGGCAATGGCACAGGGTGATCTAACCAGAAAAGTTCAGATTACAACCGATGGTTATGTGAAAGAGATGGGAGATGCTGTCAATATGGCCATAGATAACATCAGTGAATTGATGACCACAATCAATGAATTGGCCAACCTGGTAGCTGCTTCCTCTGAAGAAATGACCACCAAGAGTGAGGAAATGAAAGGATCTACTGGAGAGATGTCCTCAGCCATCCAGCAAATGGCAGAAGGTGCCCAGGACCAGGCGCAACAGGTAGACGAAATTTCGAAGCTTCTTGATTCTGTGCTAAAATCAGCTCAAAAAGTTGTAGGGCAGGCAGATACCATTAATGAAGCTGCCGGGGAGGGCACCAAAAATGCCAAAGCTGGTACTGAAACAATTAAGCAAATGCTGGAAAGTATGGGCGAAATTCAGACGTCAGCCAATATCACTTCAGAATCTATTAATAAGCTCACCCAGCGCTCTGAAGAAATAGCCAGGACCCTCAATGTGATTACTGATATAGCCTCTCAAACTAATTTATTAGCCCTAAACGCTGCAATTGAAGCTGCCAGAGCCGGTGATGCAGGTAGAGGTTTTGCAGTAGTGGCTGAAGAAATCAGAAAACTAGCTGAAGATTCCAGAAATAGTGCTCAGGAGATTGAAAAAGTCATCAAAGAAGTTCAAAAAGACATTGGACTGGCTGATACTTCAATAAAAGGAATGGAGAAAAGTGTTGTTTCTGGCAATAAAGCCTCCAAAGACGCTGAGCAGGTGTTCACACACATCGATTCTACAACTTCAGAGACTTATTTGCAATCGCAGGAGATATCTGAAGGGGCAAAACAACAGGAAACATTTATTAATGATACAGTTAAATCTGTTGAAAAGATTGTGGTTGTATCTGAAGAGACTGCCTCAGGGACTGAGCAGATCGCATCATCCTCAAAACAACTGCGACAAGGGATGGATGAAGTTTCTGCCACCAGTAAGGACCTGGCTGATATTGCCAATCAGTTGTTGCAGGGTGTTAGCAAATTCAAACTAAACAACTAGGTTTTATGAGCACCGTAACACAAGAACTTCCTAATGCTGAGGAAATCACCCTCGATGAAGTGAGAAAACAAGCTGCCAATGAGGCAGGGAAATCCGCAGAAGTGGGTGATTCCTTACAGCTGATCATATTCAAACTTGGTGGCGAAGAGTACGCCTTGCCCATTGATCATGTAAAAGAGATTGTAATAACACCAGGTATTGCCAAAATGCCACAAACCCCTGAATACATAAAGGGGGTGGCTAATATCCGGGGAACGATCATAGCCATTATGGATCTGGAACAGAAATTTGGACTGGAAAAAGTTGAGGAATTGACCCAGAAACACAACTATACATTGGTGATTGAAAGTGAATCCCACAAAGTAGGGATACTGGTTACCAAAGTACCCAACACACTAAGTGTCAGGAAATCTACCATTGATACAACCTCCAGCGTGATGCAATACTCTTCCTTGGATCAGGATTGCATTGAGGGGATTGTCAAATCCAATGACAGACTCATTATCCTTATCAATATTCTCAAGATGATAGAGGCTGAGAACATGAATTTTGCCAATGTATAAACACTAATTACAAAGCAATGAAAGTCTTAATAGTAGATGATTCAGAATACATGAGGTCGCAAATAAATGATGCGGTTTTAGCAGCGGGTTTTGAAGTAGTGGGAGAGGCTCCTAATGGAGAATCAGCAATTGATTTAGCCCTGGAGTTGCGGCCTGATGTGATTACCCTGGATAATATCTTACCTGACATGATAGGTACAGATGTTTTAAGAGTAATCATGCAAAAAGGAAGACCAGATACCAAGGTGATAATTGTGAGTGGAGTCGGTAAGGAGTCGGCTATCAGCGAAGGACTCTCACTTGGTGCGGTCGAATATATTGTAAAACCATTTACTACTGAAAAAATTGTAGAGGCGATCAATAAATTTGGTTAGACCATGCAAGTATGCAAGATAAAATAAAAGTCCTGGTGGCTGACGATTCAACCATCATGCGAATTATGCTTTCAGATATTTTAACACGTGATAAGAAGATTTCAATTACAGGAATGGCACGTAACGGACAAGAAGTGATAGACCAAACATACAAAGACAAACCTGACGTGATTGTAATGGACCTCAATATGGGTGAATATGGTGGTCTTTACGCACTGGAGGAAATCATGAAGACTAAACCTACCCCAGTGGTTATGGTTAGTTCTATCTCTAAGTCTGATACAGAACCTGTAACACGTGCATTGAAATTAGGTGCATTCGACTTTATCAATAAACCTGTTTGGAAGGAGGGTGGATTAAAAGAAATAGGTACCGAATTGGTCAATAAGGTCATGGTGGCTGCCACTTCCGAATTGTCACTCAATCAGGTAGACCTGAAGCCGGTTGTAGCTAATCATACTTTCTCAGATGTTTTAGAATATCAGGTGGTAGTGATTGGTGCATCAACAGGTGGTCCGTCAGCTGTGGAAACTGTACTTCATCGGTTACCAGAGAATCTTGCTGTTCCCGTTCTTGTGGCACAGCATATGCCTGAGAATTTTATTCCTTCTTTTGTTAAAAGATTGAATACAATTACTCCTTTGCAGGTAGAGGTGGGCAGACATGGTACAGTTCTGCAACCTCGAAAAATATACGTTGCTCCTGGTGGTCGAAATATGGTGGTTCGCAGAAAGAACAGTCAGGAAGTGGAGATATCTTTCACAAACAAGACTTTCAGAGCTTACAATTACCCATCCATTGATGCACTTATGACCTCTGCAGTAAGCGCATATGGGAGCGGCACAATAGGTGTTGTTCTGACTGGAATGGGTAAAGATGGAACTGAGGGGGTGACCAGGATAAAAAGAGCGGGAGGTTTAACAATCGCCCAGGATGAAGCTACTTCAGTAGTTTTTGGTATGCCCAAAGAGGCAATAGGATCAGGTAATGTAGACTATACAGTACCTATAAATGAAATTGGATTTTTTCTTGTAAGCAGTTTGTCATAATGGATTCTAAAGAAAAACAACTTCGCGAAATGTTCTATGCTGAGGCTTTTGAGGCTCACGAAGAACTGAATAAACTATTCACCATCTTAGAAAAGAAACCTTCAGACAAGAAGTCGCTTGACAATATTTTCCGAATAGTGCATACGCTTAAAGGAAACGCAATGGCTCTTGGGTTCAGTGACATAGGGGAACTAACCCATATCACTGAAGAAATGCTGGTGCATGTAAAAAAATCACCAGACAAACTGGATAAGGATGTATTTGATCTGTTGTACAGGTCTAGTGATAAATTATCTGAACTCATTGACGCCCTAAAAACCGAAAACAAGGTAAGTTATCATGGTTTGGTAGCTAAAATTGAAGTGTACATTGAGCGGTACTTGGTTGAAGACAATCAGCCAAATGTCAATGAAACTGAAGGACCAGTCACGGCAGAAGTTGTCGAAGAAGAAATGGTTGAAGAGAACTCTGATAAAGTAAATGAGGTAGATCTCGAAGAGAGTAATTCAGTTATTAACCAGGAAGTTGAGCAAATGCATGAACCAGAAGTAGTGCCAGAAATTAAAAACGAATCAAGCTCAATACCAACTCCTGTAGTAGCTCAGCCAAATACAGAACCACAAGAAGAAGAGACGAAGATCAATTTCTCTGATCAGGTGCAAATTCCTGTCAGAAAGCTTGATGGTCTGATGAATCTTGTGGGAGAATTGATAATTGAAAAAGACACCTTAATTGCCAGAAACGGAAGATCAAGCGACTTCAAAAGATTACATAGGATAACCTCTGACATGCAGTACGCCATCATGGATATCCGTTTAGTACAAGTAGGTCTGTTGTTCAATAAGTTTCATAGGATTGTAAGAGATGTTGCGGATCTTGAAAACAAGCAGGTGGACCTCATCCTGGAAGGTAATGACATTGAAATTGACAGAAATATCCTGAAGACAATCAGTGATTCAATGGTGCATCTGGTAAGAAATGCAGTGAGTCACGGGATAGAGTCAGATCGCACCAATTCAGGTAAGAATGCCATTGGAACTCTGACATTGAGAGCCAGAAATGAAAAAGATACTGTACTGATTGAGGTGGAGGATGACGGAAAGGGAATAGACCCAAGTGTTATCAAGAATAAAGCCATCGAGAAAGGCATTATCACCAAAGAATATGCACATAGTCTCTCTGATCAGGAAGCTACCTACTTGATATTTGAGTCTGGATTTTCAAATGCTGATAAAGTAACTGAGATATCCGGGCGAGGTGTAGGTATGGATGTAGTCAAAAGAGCCACAGAATCTGTTGGTGGTCAGGTAGTTATTGAAAGTAAACCTGGAAAAGGAACAAAATTCACTTTGAAATTACCGTCCTCCATGGCGGTGAAAGGTGCTCTACTGTTCGAACAAAACCAACAGGAATTTGCTGTGCCGCTTACTTTCACAGAAGCGGTGATTTCCATAAAAGCATCCGAAATCCACAAAATCAGTAAAGGCCTGATGACTAATTACCAGGATCAAACCATGGTGCTGGTATTTCTCAGAGACCTTTTTGAATTACCTAATTTGAGATATATTAACGCAGATGGTGCTTTACATCAAACATTCGATCAAATAAATAAGTCCACACAGATTAATGTTATTGTTGTTAATTATAACGAGAAGTATGTTGGGATTGTCGTTGACAAACTACTCCAACAGAAAGAGATCGTTGAGAAACCACTGGCTAAACCCCTGGATCAGGTTGACCTGTTTAGCGGAGCAACTATTTTAGGAAACGGCAGTGTGTGTATGGTCCTGAACATAGCTTCTATACTGGAGGGACTGTTCAGTGACAGGAAATCGCTGAAAATTGAATTGGCAGAAGCATCCTAAATGAAAAAATTATACGAAGAAATCACCGATGAAGAATTGGCCGCTCTAACAGGAGCGATCAAAACCAGATATGGTATAGACTTTACCCGTTATGAGAGAAAATCCCTAAAAAGAGGCTTTGCCAGGTTAATGGGTAAACATGACATGGATTCCTTGCTGGATTTATGGGGTGTGATCCTCAAAGACGCAGATTTTTTCAAAAAATGTATTGATGATCTTACTGTCAATTTGACTGAACTGTTTAGGAATCCGGAAATATGGGAAAAGCTGGAAGAAGTCCTGGATACTTTCAAGTTTACTCCAAAAATCAATATCTGGCATGCAGGATGTGCTTCCGGAGAGGAAGTCTATTCTATGGCTATGGTGCTTCAAAAAAAGGGACTGCTAAATAAAACCAGACTGTTGGGAACAGATATCAGTAGTGTTGCATTAGCGAAAGCCATGAAAGCATGGTATCCTAAGGCGTTAATGCCCAAATATGAAAATTCGCTTAAAAAATATTTGCCAAACGGATCGTTTCATTCCATGTTTAATGAGGTGGATGGTCATGCTGAAGTCAAAGAGGAATTGAGAAAAATTGCTGATTTTAGATACCATAACCTGGTTTCGGACAAAATGAATGAGAAGTTTGATATTATTTTTTGTCGAAATGTGATGATCTATTTCGATGATGACTTAAAAATGAATGTCTTGAAATCCCTACTTAGCTCATTGAATGAGGATGGTTTCTTTATCTTAGGGTATTATGATATGCTTCCTGAAAGAAGCCGGGAATTACTAAAGCAGTACGACTCAAATACGAGGATTTACACTTCAAAACCATATTTAAAGCAATTAGGTTGAACAATTCGTTCAAGAATTAATTATTTATTGGGAATTGTCATTTCTTAATATTGGAAATTTTGATTATTGTTTACTGTATTAAGGCACAATGAAAGCAGCATTATGGGAAATCTTAAGAGTAAATCTGTGGAATTGGGAATTGAGGACTCAACGGAGAAATTGGAGTCTGAATTGCAAGCGTATAAACACCTGTTTGATATTTCAAATGACTTGTTATCAATTACAAATTTTGATGGGTTTTTTACAAAAGTAAATTCAAAGTGGGTAGAACTCCTGGGGTTTGAAGAAGATGAACTAATCAGTCGGCCTTTTATTTCTTTTGTTCACCCAGATGATAAAGCAGAAACACAAAAGGAGGCAAAAGCTCTCATTGAAGGACAAGGAGAAGCAATTCAATTTATTAATCGATACCAGAAAAAGAACGGAGAAACAATCTGGTTAGAGTGGAATACTGTTGCCGATTATGAACAGAAAATTCTCTTTTCTGTTGCTAGGGATGTATCTGAGAAAATAAGACTTCAGGATTTTGAAAAAGATGTGCAGGAACTGATTACTTCCTACTCTACTGAAAAAATACACCGAATGCCATTGGATTATGTGATGAACGGGCTACTCCGTGGTTTAGTTAAACTATTCAATGTGAAAACATGCAGTATATGGGAATTCAGTGAATCATATGAAAGTTTAGCATGCATTTACTCAAGTGATTCTGATTGGAGTCCACAGGAATCCATTTTAAAGCAGCATGACTTTCCTTATTACTTTGACGCAACAATCCAGACTAAATTAGTTACTGCATATAAAAATCAAGACGATGCAATTAGTCAGGAATTAAATAACTATTTTGAGAGTTTTGGTATTTCTAGATTGCTTGATTCCCAGATAAGTTTTCCCTCTGGAAGGTATGGAGTGATTTGCGTTGAAGATAATAGACTTGATAAATGGCAAATGGTGGAAATACAAAGTGTAGCAAGTTTTTCGGCGATTGTTGCAAATCTGTTTTCTCACGCTGAGCTTAACGATCTTTTATTGAAAAGTAGGATGTTATATGAGAAAACTCCTATCATGATGCATACAATTGATGAAGAGGGAGGCATCATAAGTGTAAGTGATTTATGGCTGGAAAAACTTGGGTATGATCGAGAAGAAATAATAGGACGAAAGGCCACTGATTTCCTAAGTGAAGAATCACTCAAATCTGCCATGGGTGAAGAACTCAGAAAATTTAATGAGTTGGGATACTGTTCAAATGTACCTCTGAATTTCATCCATAAGAATGGAAAAGTGCTAAGTTTCAGGCTTTCGGGATTGATGCATGAGTCTAGTCACGGGAAACAGAGTATGGCAGTGTTGGAGGATCAAACTGAAGTAAATACTCTGAGAAACTCATTAGATAAAGCAGGAAGTTTACTAGAGAGTTCAAGCGAAATTGCCAGGATTGGATTTTGGCAGGTAGATTTAAAATCAATGGAGGTTACCTGGTCAAAAATGACCAGAATGATCCACGAAGTTCCCGAGGAATATGTTCCAAATGTAGAAACAGCCATTGAGTTTTACAAGGAAGGAGAAAGCCGGGAGAGAATTTCAAATGTGTTTGGCTATTGCATAGAATCTGGTGAGCCATATGATGTAGAATGTGAAATTGTAACCGTTAAAGGAACTCCTAAATGGATCAGAACAATTGGGATACCAGAGAAAGATCCAGCAGGGAATGTAGTGTATATACATGGTCTGTTTCAGGATATTGATGAAGCCAAGAAAAGGCAATTAGAGCTAGAGAAATTATCCCTGGTTGCCAGTAAGACACACACCAGTGTAGTCATTACGAATGCAAAAGGAGAAATAAAGTGGGTAAATCAAGGTTTTACAAAACTAACAGAGTATTCATCTAAGGAAGTTATTGGGAAAAAACCTGGAAGTATCCTTCAAGGGAAGAACACCAGTAATGACCATATTGAATCTATCCGAAATGGATTGCATACTAAAAAACCCTTCTCTCAGGAAATAATCAATTATAGTAAATCAGGGAAGGAGTATTGGATAGATCTTACAGTTACTCCGATTTACAATTCTGATGGAGAAATAAAGCAATTCATAGGGATCCAATCGGATATATCAGAAAGGAAATGGTATGAGGGAGTTCTTGAGGATATTGCACACAGCTTTAGTATGCAGCGCGGGACAGAGCTGTTTCAAAATGTTTCAAGCTACTTGACTAAGTCTTTAGAAGTTGATTTTGCTTTTGTCGGTGAGATAAGCAAGGAATGCGATGAAGTGAAAATCCTGGGAGGCATTGCAAATGGGCAGGTAATTGAGATTGATTCTCATGCGTTGAAAGACACTCCCTGTGAAAAAGTGCTGGAAGAAGGAATATCCTATTATCCAGATAAGTTGCCAGAATATTTTCCAAAAGACCATATCGTTAAAGGCTTGAATCTTAGTTCGTTTATGGGAAGTGCATTGGTGGATGATAAAAATAACCCAATTGGTGTAGTGGCCATTATGAGTAAGGAACCATTTCGAAATGGAAAACATGCAGATTACTTGATGAAAGTATTCAAAGAACGTTTGTCAGCAGAAATTCTGAGAATGAGTGCTGAAAGGGATTTGAGAGACTCGGAAGAAAGATACAGGTCACTTACCGAAACTGCTACAATGGGTATTGCAGTTCACCAAAAGGGAATCATAAAGTACATGAATCCTTTTGGTCTTGAATTGTTAGAGGCGGGTAAACCGTCTGATGTGGTGGGAAACTCCATCGCTACTTTCTTGTCTCCAAAGTCCATGGAATTGGCTTCAGAAAGAATTAAAAAACTCTATTCTGGTGAAATTTTAAATGCAGAAGCGCTAGAAGAAGAACTCATAAGTTTTCAGGGGAGACCATTTTCAGTTCTGCTTTCAGGGGTGTTGATTTCTTACGAAGGGGAACCTGCTATTTGTAATGTTTTCGCGGATATTTCACAACTAAAAACAACTCACCAGAAATTAAAGCAAACAAAAGAGAAGCTTGAGAATTTGAATATGGTCCTGGAAGAGCGTGTAACAGAAAGGACGGAAGAATTAAATACCGCCAATGAAGGGTTAATGAGACGGACCAAGGAACTTCAGGAAGCGATCAATCACCTCATTAAGAATGAGAAAGAGCTCAAAGCAAAGCATAGAGAATTGCAATTGGTAAATAGGGAATTGAGTGTCTCGCAAGATCAGGCAAGGGTTTTGAATGATCAACTTTCTGATAGTAATGAGGTTTTAAGCAGTCAGAAATTGGAATTGGAAGAAACACTCAGGAACCTGAAGAAAACACAAAGTCAACTGATTCAATCCGAGAAAATGGCTTCCCTGGGGATATTGACAGCAGGAGTAGCTCATGAGCTAAATAACCCACTCAATTACATTATGGGCGGAATGCAAGCATTGGGAAGTATGGCTGAGAAAATGAATACCGAAGATGCCCAACACATGCGTGATATCATGAACGTCATGAATAACGGATTATCCAAAGCCACGGAATTAGTAAAAAGCCTCAATCATTTTAACAGGAAAAACCAAAATCTGAATCAACAGGTAAATGTACTTTTAGTAGTCAGAAATTGCTTGAATATGATTCAGACAGACCTTGATAAAGTTGATGTCAAGGTTGATATTTCAGCCAATTGCACTGTGATTGGAAACGAAAGTAAACTGCATCAGTTGTTCATAAATCTTCTTAAAAATGCCCAGCAGGCTATTGGAGAAAGTGGAGGTGAAATTGTGATAACCGGACGGCAAAAAAGCCCGAATTTTATCATCAAAATAAAAGATAGTGGTATTGGTATACCTAAGGAAAATCTGGATAAAGTGATGGATCCTTTTTTTACTACCAAAGTAGCAGGAGAAGGGACTGGTTTGGGGTTATCTATTGTATATAACATTGTCAATGAACTCAAAGGGACAATTAAGTTCAAATCCCAACCTGGAAATGGCACTGAAGTGACCCTGGGATTCCCAATCTTAATCCCAACAGATAATAATTCAAACTAATCTCTCATATTTGAGGTTAGGTTGAAAATCGGAAATTGAAAGTAGCATTTAGTCCAGTATACAGATATGATAAGTTACCAGAAGGACACAGGTTTCCCATGGAAAAATATGACTTATTACCTGAACAGCTTCTTTACGAAGGTACATTGATAAAGGATGACTTTTTTCACCCTGAACCACTTTCTGAGGCGCAAATATTAAGGACCCACACGGAAGAATATTGGTTAAAACTAAAGCATGGGAACCTTACCAGTAGCGAAATACGAGCAACTGGATTCCCCTTTCATGAATCATTGGTAAATAGAGGTAGGCACATAGCAAATGGAACACTGCAGTGTATGTATCATGCGATGCGGGATGGGGTATCTTTAAACATCGCTGGAGGCACGCACCATAGTTTCGCCGATCGGGGAGAAGGGTTTTGTATATTCAATGATATTGCCATCGCCACAAATGAGCTTTTATATGAAGGGCTGGTCAGGAAAGTGCTAATAGTAGACCTTGACGTGCATCAGGGAAATGGCACAGCGAAAATTTTTGAAGGAGATGACAGAGCTTTTACTTTTAGTATGCACTGTCAGCACAATTACCCATTGAGAAAGGAGCAGTCTGATTTGGATATTGGTTTGCCAGATAGAACAGACGATAAGGTCTATCTTCAAACACTTCAAAGTGTGTTGCCTGGGCTTTTGGATAGCACTATGCCGGATGTGGTATTCTATCTGAGTGGTGTTGATGTTATTGCATCTGATAAGTTAGGGCGATTGGAATTAACTATTGAAGGTTGTAGGATGCGTGATGAATATGTGCTGAAACAATGTAAAATAAGAGAGATACCTGTAGCGGTGAGTATGGGGGGAGGTTATTCTTCCAGGCTTGCAGATATCATAGAAGCACATGCCAATACTTTCAGGGTTGCCCGTGAATTGTACTTTTAATAGATTGAATCTGGATAAACTCTTGTTAATTGGTAAATATTCGGTTTTGACTTCAATAATCAAGGATTGGTCGAAAGTTGAATAGGCAATTAAATAGTTCTTTATAATTTTCCCATATGTACGACAAAAATAGAAGCCCGGTGTTTGGAATGTATTGTTACTTCAGGTAAATTATGGTAAGTAGCTAAACGATGGGATTTTATTTCTTATAAACTTATATAGATGCCAGCTTCAAAAGGTAAAAAAACTACAACAAAGAAAGACGCACAATCAGATAAACAGCAGACCAATTTGCCATCAACAATAGAGTTAAAGGATGCAACTATTTCATTGCAACCTTCAAAAAGACGGACAATCAGGAAAATCAAAGTAGTACTGGAAGGTAACTTATCGATAAACATTGCAGAGGAGGCATTCGAAGCAGTCAAATCGGTTTTTGAGGATTATGATTATGTAGATTTTTACTTGAAGGACCTGAAAGGTATTGACCTGAGTTTTATCCAGTTGCTTTTTCACTTGAAGAAATACTATGAACCAAAAGATAAACATGTTACTGTTGATAGCGATATGAAGAGTGATATGAGAAAAATTATTGTTCACGCGGGATTTGAGGACTTTATGTTCATTCCGAAACTAGTTTAGATTACATGGAAAAAAATATTTTGGTAGTTGATGATTCAGAGAGCATCAGGGAGCTGGTAGGAGACATCCTGACAAACGCAGGATACAATGTCTTCAAAGGTTCTGATGGTAGGGATGGCCTGAACCGACTCCTGGATACGGAAGAGACCATGTCAATGATCATTACTGACCTATTCATGCCTGAGATGGATGGCATTGATTTGATTAAAGAGGTGAGAAAGCTGGAAAGGTATCAATACGTACCCATTTTGATGCTGACTACTGAGTCACACCTTGAGAAAAAAATGGAAGCTAAACAAGCCGGGGTAACTGGTTGGATGGTTAAGCCATTTGAAGAAGAGAAGCTTTTAAGAACAGTTCACAAAATTATTAGATAGTGTCTAACCTACAGGAAGTATATTTAGAAGAAGCGGAGGAGTTATTCAAAAGGATTGAAGAAGCACTACTGTTGCTAGAAAACTCACCTGAAGACTCCGGTTCCCTCATAGCTGATGTATTCAGGTCAATGCACACATTAAAGGGAAACAGTGGGATGTTTGGACTCACTAAGGTGGCCGATTTTCTACATAACCTGGAGACCCTCTATGAAAAGGTACGAAGCGATCATTCATTATTGTCTGCAGAAATTGTGGAATGCACTTTCAATTCCCTGGATCATGTAAAAAAGATCATATATGACCCGGAATTACAAGACGAAGAAAACGCAGAAGAGTATAAGATTTTAACCGCCCAGATACTCAATATACTCAATCATTCAGAAACAGTCTCTGTTGATTTAAGTACAATTGAATCTCTGTCTGGGAAAGTATCTTATCATATCTATTTCCAGCCAAAGAAAGATGTTTTTAAGGATGGAACTAACCCATTACTTCTGGTTGATGAGCTGGCTGACCTGGGAAAATCTAAAGTGTATGCCCATGTTGATCCTAAAATGATCAAAGAAACATTTGACATCACAGCATGCTATACCTCCTGGAGCATAATTTTGGTTACTGATAAAGGAATTGATCCTATCAGGGATGTCTTCATTTTTGTAGAAGATAGTGCGGTGATAGAAATCAATGAGGTATTTGATGGTGACCTATTGGCGGATCCGGATTTTCATGAGAACCTTCCAGCTCTGGAGCACCTAGATGAACCATTGTCCTTAACAAACATACAAGACATTATAGAAGGGAATGTCTCAGCAGACCCACTGAAAATGGAGTCTGTAAAACCTATTGTTGCTGATAAAGTTGAAGATACTTCCAGTGCGGATGAAAAAGATGAGGTTACATCAACACCTGCCGAAAGCAAAGACACTGCTCAATCAAGGAGTCAGGTGAAAAAACTTTTTGAGAAAGGAAAAGCTGCTTCAAGTATTCGGGTAAGTTCTGCAAAACTAACTGAACTAATGAACCAGGTGAGTGAACTTGTAACCACTCAAGCCGCTCTGGCGCTTTACACCAAGAATAATTTTGATCCCACATTAGATGCTATATCCGATAATGTGGAAAAATTAACGCGTCAATTAAGGGATATCTCTTTTGGGATGACGCTTGTACAAATCGATAACCTATTCAGCAGGTTTCAGCGTGTCATAAGGGACTTGTCGGCTCAGCTAGGTAAGTCAGTTAGGTTTGTGACAGAAGGTGGAGACACTGAGCTAGATAAAACCATCATAGAGAATCTTGCTGATCCGTTGATGCACATTGTTAGGAATAGCCTGGATCACGGAATAGAATCAAAAGAAGACAGAATCAAAGCCGGAAAACCTGAGCAGGGAACTATCAAATTGATGTCTTACTATTCTGGAGCCAAAGTTTATATCAGAATTGAAGATGATGGTAAGGGAATGGACCCAGAGAAAATCAAAAACAAGGCTGTGGAAAAGAAACTGATTTCCAAGGATGACCAGTTATCAGACAAGGAAATATATGACCTGATCTTCTTGCCGGGATTTAGTACGGCAGCAAATATTACAGATGTTTCTGGAAGAGGAGTGGGTATGGATGTGGTAAGAAAGAATATTCTTGATCTTCGGGGAGACATTGAGGTTGACTCTAAATTAGGAAAGGGAACAAGCATAACACTTGGGCTACCATTAACACTTTCTGTAATAGACGGACTTCTAATTAAGGCAGAAAAAACTCATTTTATAATTCCATTGTCAGAAATATCAAAGTGTTTTGAGATACCCAGAAAGCAAATTTCCAACGAGTTTAATCAATTGATTGTGCTGGATGGAGAACAAGTGCCTTTTCTTGATTTAAGAAGGGAATTTAAAATGGATATGGAATCTGCTCCGGAAACATTGAGTGTTATTCTGATTCAGAAATTGGGAACTAAAATTGGCGTATGCGTCGATTCAATTGAAGGAGAGTATCAGGCGGTTTTAAAACCAGTTGGTAAGTATTATAGGAATCAGGAATTTATTTCAGGGGCAACAATTCTGGGAGATGGTTCTCTGGCTCTTGTCCTGGACTCTTACAAGATTGTAGAAAGAAAATTAACTAAACAAAAAGCTAGTGCACAATGAGTGTAATTAAAACTAATGAAGGGGAAGTAGATTTACTCACACATTCATTTTTGTCATTTAGACTGGACGATGAATTGTTTGCAGTGGATGTTCAAAAAGTAATTGAGATACTTGAAGTACCAAGCATTACAAAAATTCCACTTGCTCCGAAATACCTTGCCGGTATCATCAATCTTAGGGGTAAAGTACTACCTCTTGTAGATACCAAGGTGAAATTCGGACTAAAACCAGTACAATTCACTGTAAATACCTGTGTGGTGGTTATTGAAATTACAGTAGAGGAAGAAGTGATACAAATAGGTACACTAGTAGATTCTGTTCTGGAAGTAATGGAAATACCAGATAAAGAAATACAACCATCACCAAGTGTAGATGCAAAGTATAAGCTGGAATTTATCAGAGGTATGTATAAGAAGGAAGATGAATTCATCTTACTGCTTAACCTTGATGAAGTTTTCTCACTGGAGGAAATGAGCTATTTGCAACAAACAAACGAAGAAGCGGAAATTAATCAGGATAACTCATGAACCTAACCATCAAAAGGAGGCTGCAATTATATGCAGTTATGATATTTGCCATTTTGATCTTCATTGGTGCTCTTGTATTGTGGGTGGCAAATAGTGCAACTGAATACACAATCAGGAGAAACCAGTTTATGGAGATTAGGAATAGCCTCTATGATCTTCGCAGTGCAGAATCTGACTTCCTCGATATTGACATAAATTCTGATAACTTCTATGCTACTGGTAATAGCACCAATGTAATACGTTTTGATAGTACGGTAAGGCGATGTATGAATCTAATAGATTCGTTGGAAGGCAGTGAAGTCGGGCAGGAGTTATACGCTTCTCAATTGGTAGAGATTAGGAGTTTACTGGATAAATATCAGAAGGGGTTCAAGGCCCTTGTAAAAGCGGCCAAGAAAAAAGGGATTAAGGACCGTGGAACTATTGGGCGTATGCGCGAAGTTGCACATTCTCTGGAGAATCAATTAAGAAATTCAAATCAGGAAATCCTATACCTCACTTTACGCAGACATGAGAAGGATTATCTATTAAGGTCTGAGCTTTCCTATCGGGACCAATTCAACACTACATTAGATTTGATGAGGTCAAGAGTTGGATCTGGTGGAATAGTTGACTTGCTGGATGAATACGGTGCTTTATTTTCAGAAGTTATCGCTGCTGATCAAGTGATTATCAAAAACAGGTCAGCATATACAAACAGTTATAACAAGCAGATTATTGATTTGACCCTTCCTATTATTAATGAGCTCTATGCGCTGGGACAGAAACGGGTAAACAATGGGAAATTGATTATGGGAATTGCTATCCTGTTTTCTATCATTCTTATAGGGTTGAGAACTTATAATTTAATCAAAACCATAGGTGGTTCGATTCGATCAATATCAAAAGTTGTCTCTCACATTACGAAGGGAAATCTGAACGTTACAATAGACACAGACAAGTCTGGTGAAATTGGAGCCCTTCTGAGAAATCTTCAAAATATGGTTGCTCAATTGAGAAAGATAGTTTCAACTGTCATGGATAGTAGCCACAATATTGCCAATGCCAGTATGGAACTAAGCAAGTCATCACAGCTAATGTCTGATGGCGCCAGTGAACAGGCTAGTTCTGCCGAGGAAGTCTCCTCCTCAATGGAAGAAATGGCAGCTAATATTGATCAGAATACAGCCAATTCAAAAGAAACAGAGCAGATTGCAATCGGTGGAGCTAACAATATTATTGATAGTAATCATTTGGTTACCAAGACTTTAGATTCAATGAAGTCTATTACTCAACGTATTAGCATAATTGGTGAAATCTCAAGACAAACCAATCTTTTGGCACTTAATGCCGCTGTAGAAGCCGCCAGAGCCGGAGAATATGGAAAAGGTTTTGCAGTTGTAGCTGCTGAAATTAGAAGACTGGCGGAAAGAAGTCAGGTGGCTGCTTCAGAAATTGACGAGGAATCTTCCCTCGGAGTAGAAACAGCAATTGCATCAGGAGAAATGTTAGCTTCGGTTGTACCTGAAATTCAGAAAACTGCGGATTTGATAAAGGATATAACGGCTGCAAGTATTGAACAAAATAATGGTGCCGATCAGATAAATAGTGCTGTTCAGAACCTAAATCAGATTGTTCAACAAAATGCGGCGGTGGCAGAAGAAATGGCAGCAAATTCCGAGGAGCTCTACAGCCAATCAGAATTACTCCTTGAGGCAATTTCATTCTTTAAGTTAGAAGGTGAAGTGGAAGATGAAGAAAATGTAGCCAGTGATGAAGAACAAAGGGAAGAGGTAGCAGTTGAGAATACCGAAAAGCCTAAAGAAAGGGCACCTATTACAGTTCAGAAACCTGAGAAGAAAGAGGAGAATGGTTCTCAGGAATCAGTTCAAAGTAAAGGAATAGATATAGATCTGAGCGGTGGAGATGATGAAGATCTGCTGGATTCGGATTTTGAAAAGTATTGATTGACGGAGTGACTAGAATGTCTGTAGATATACCAAATAACACCTGGCATGAGAAGAAACATATGACTGAGAATCAGTTCATGAGACTCAGTGAATATGTCACTGAAAATTATGGGATAAAACTTCCAATTGCCAAGAAAATTATGGTTGAAGGCAGACTTCAGAAGAGACTTAAGGCAAATGGGATGGCTTCATTTGATCAATATTTAGAGTATGTTTTTAGTGATGTCGGACATAATGAATTGGTGGAAATGATTGACGCCATTTCTACAAACAAAACCGACTTTTTCCGCGAAGCAACTCATTTTGATTACTTACAACAATCCATTCTGCCAGCTTATGCCAATAAAAGTGTGAAAATCTGGAGTGCAGCTAGTTCCAGTGGTGAGGAGATTTACACAATAGCCATTGCAATTGAAGAATACAATAGGCTAAATCCTCAGTCAAAGGTGAATTACAGCATATTAGGAACAGATATCAATGTCGATATATTGAAGCATGCTATCAAAGGTGTGTATAAGCATGATAGAATAAATGATGTACCTTATGAAATTAGAAGCAGGTACTTTTTAAGAGGAAAAAAACCAAATTTCGATTTAGTTAGAGTGGTTCCTCATCTTCGTTCCAAGGCCTCCTTCAAAAGGTTGAATCTAATGGATAATGATTATAATGTAGATCATGATTTTGATATCATTTTCTGCCGAAACGTACTTATCTATTTCGACAAGGAGACACAGGAAAAAGTGATAAATAAACTTTGTAGTAAGCTCAAAACTGATGGATTTTTCTTTTTGGGTCATTCAGAATCAATTCTTGGTAAAAATGTCCCATTGAAGCAATTAGAACCTACAATCTATAAAAGACTATAATTATGAAGGTTGACTTTGAACACGAAAATATGTCTGAAGAGGAGATGATTCGGGAACTTTCTAATCTCAATAACAAGCTGTTGGAAGCAGAAAGGGTGAAGACTGATTTTCTTTCAAATATTAAGAATGAAATAAACAACCCGATGACTTCCATTCTTGGTTTGCTGAAGATGATGATTTCAAAACCTGAAGACCATGATGGTAATATGAACAAGACAAAGTTGATCTATAATGAGGTCCATAACTTGAACTTTCAAATTCAGAATGTAATTATCGCTGCAGAAATAGAAGCAGGACATTTTGAGCCTGAAGTGTCATTGGTAAGCATAAAGGCTTTGATGGATGAATTGATGCATCTATATGATGATGTATGCATGAAAAAAAATATAAAGTTTGATTGGCACCACACAGGAGAGGAGAAGATAAAGGCAGACAGAGAAAAAGTACATATAATCATATCAAATTTGATCTCAAATGCGACCAAATTTAGCCCAAAGGACTCTGAAATTAAGTTGAATACATCAATGGAAGATGGGAAGTTGTCAGTTGAAATAAAGGATACCGGAAAAGGAATTGCGGAGGATCAAATGGCAGAAATATTTGACCGGTTCAAGCAGCTGGAAAGTGGAACGAAGAAATCATTTGGGGGGCATGGCCTTGGACTTTCAATTGTCCATGCATTGGTAGATATAATGAATGGAGAGTTGTTCATTGACAGTAAAGTAGGAGAAGGAACTACATTAAAGTTTTCGATCCCGGAAGGTGAAAGTCATGCATCGGATGTAGACTTGTTTGGTGATGATGATGCCATTTTCTTCGATTCTATGGATGATAATGACGAGGTATTTTGATAGATAAGCAGATAGGCATAGCGAAACATTTTCTATACCCCTCAAACCTATATGTAAGTGCAGAACCATGCATAGTAACTACAGTTTTAGGGTCTTGTGTGGCTGTATGCTTATTTGATAAAGAGAAGAAAGTAGGAGGAATAAACCATTTCATGTTACCATTCTGGAATGGTGAAGGTTTGGCATCTGCTAAATACGGTAACATCGCAATGGAAAAATTGCTGAAAGAGATGGAAGCAAAAGGAGCCAGGCGGGACCGTTTGATTGCGAAAGTATTTGGAGGAGCAAATCAGGCGAATTTTACTATGAGAATTGGCGAACGGAATATTGAAATTGCCAGGAAAATACTCTCAGAACAGAGAATTGATATTGTGGCAGAAAGCGTAGATGGCACATTTGGAAGAAAAATTCTATTCAATACGAGCGACGGAGTTGTAAAAATGAAATATATTAAACCAACACACGGTAATTAGTGGATAGTACGATTAAAATATTAATAGTAGATGATTCATTGCTGGTCAGGCAAACACTGGCCGATATCTTTTCAGAGGACCCTGAGTTGGAAGTGGTTGGTCAGGCGCATGATCCATATGAAGCGGCTCAACAACTCAAGACAATGGTGCCTGATGTAATTACATTAGATGTAGAAATGCCAAAAATGAATGGCATAACATTTCTGAAAAAGTTGATGAATCAGCATCCTATTCCTGTGATTGTAATTTCAACACTTACGCAGGAAGGGTCTAGTATTGCCATGAAAGCCCTGGAGTATGGAGCGGTTGAAGCTGTTGGTAAGCCAAAGGTGAACACGAAGGATAAATTACAACTTTCAGCTCAAAGCTTACGAAATAAGGTGAAAGCGGCGGCTAAGGCCAATCTTACAGTATTGATTGCACAAAGGAAGTTTATAAGTGCCTTCACAACTAAACAGCAGGATACAAGACCTTCCAGATACAATCATACTAATCAGGTAATTGCTATCGGAGCGTCTACTGGTGGTACTGAAGCCATACGAACGGTATTGAAAAGTATGCCTGAGGATTGCCCTGGTATTGTAATAGTCCAGCATATGCCCGAAGTGTTTACTCGTCAATTTGCGGATAGGTTAAATCAGGAATGCCTGATACAGGTCAAAGAAGCGGAAAGTGGAGATCAGATTGTAAAAGGTAAAGCATTGATTGCTCCAGGTGATAAGCACATGTTGGTTAAAAGAACTGGGGCAAATTATTACGTGGACGTAAAAGCAGGCCCGTTGGTTAACCGACATATGCCCTCTGTTGATGTCTTGTTCAAATCTGCAGCACGATATGTTGGTGGAAATGGAGTTGGGGTAATCCTGACTGGTATGGGTAAGGATGGAGCGCAGGGAATGTTGGAAATGAAAAATGCAGGTTGCTTTACCATTGCACAAAATGAAGAAACATGTATTGTATATGGAATGCCTAAGGAAGCAGTCAAAATTGGGGCTGTTGATCAGATAGTACCGCTAAATGAAATAGCGGATGCTATGTTAAAATTGACAAAATCAGAATAAAGGTAAAGACCAGTTAAATGATAAATTATGTTAGCTAAATTAAATGAAAGTGAGTTCAAAGCGGCTGCCGACTTGATAAATGGTGGGCTGGACAAGGCTAAGCAATCTATGGAAATGATTCTGCAGAGCCCGATTTCGCTTAGTAAAATTGATTACAATGAGGATGAGCACGATATTCCCCAATTCCTGGATAGCACAGATGATGAGACGCATTTGTTAAAAACTGAGCTAAAAGGGCAACTAAAAGGTTCGTGTTACCTTATCTTTACGAAAGAAGAGGTGAAAAAGATCACCACGGCTTGTTTGCCGGCGACTCTGGACGAAGAGTCTGAAATGAATAAAATGATGAAAATGGAGTTTCTCAAGGAGGTGGATAATATGGTGGCCGCTGCGGTGGTAACTCAATTTGCCAATATCCTGGGCCTTGAAATTTATGGAGATGTTCCTGGTTTGCATATTATGAAAGCCAAAGAGGTTCCTAAATACCTTGAGTCAGAATCTACGGAGTTTGATTCTATCATTCATTTCAAGGCTAATTTCATTGGTGCAGAACTTGAGATTAATCCTGATTTTGTCTGGATTTTTAATGAAAAGTTTCTTGACAAAATAAAAGAATTAGTATAATTATTTATCATATTGCTCTGAGGCTATATCCATGCTGAGAGCATTAAAAAACATTTAATAAGAAAAATCTACGATCATGAGCAAAACAATATTAATAGTTGATGACTCAGTATATATGAGAACATTAATCAAAGACGCCCTTTCTTCAGAAGGCTATGAAATAGTAGGTGAAGCTGGAGATGGGGAATCAGCTATTGAACTGGCTTTAGATCTTCAACCAGACCTGATCACGTTAGATAATGTTTTACCAGATATGATGGGGCTAGAAATTCTGAAGGTTTTCAACGAAGAAGGACTAGACTCAAAAGTAGTTATGATCAGCGCAGTTGGTCAGCAAACAATGGTAAATAAGGGAATGGAATTAGGAGCGTCTGATTACATTGTTAAACCTTTCACCTCAGAAGGACTTGTTGAGGTAGTAAAAAAGATACTATGAAAGCATTACACAATCTTTCAATAAGAAATAAATTCGCAATTATAATCATCCCTCTGATCATTGTGATCATAGGGTTCGATTATTTTCAAGTAAAACACAAATACACTAATTACAAACAATCACTGAGACTCAATAAAGCGATTACAATCGGTATTGAGATTAATCATGTTGTCCATGAGATTCAGAAAGAAAGAAGTATAACAGTCGGTTATTTAGCCAATAATGGTGCTGAATTTGCTGATGAATTACATACTCAGCGTGAACATACCGATAGCACGCTAAACGAGTTTAATAAAGAAATTATAAATCCTGAATTTGCCGACGTAGTTGATTTCCACGACAGGGATATTGATCATGTGAAAGAGTTTTTCGGCAAATTACTAAGTATCCGGAGACAGGTTAATGAGCTAAAAATAAGTTCAGATGATGCAATTGAAATTTTCTCTGAGGTAAATGAAGTTGCTCTGAATACAGTCAATATGCTCATCAATGAAACACCGGACAAACAAGCTGCTCAGCAGGTACATGCCATTATCTATTTTCTGAAAGCTAAAGAAAGAGCAAGTATCGAAAGAGCATTTGGGACACAGGCATATTCCGCTGGATTGGATAGCGTAAGCCTATCTGGGTTCTCGAAATTGGTAGCCTCTGAAGATTCATATTTAGATGCATTTTTAGTTATTGCAAATGAAGAATCTGTTGATTTTTACAAAGAGACTGTAAAAGAAGAAGACCTGGAAGAGGTAGCCAGACTAAGAGAATTAATTCTAGGAAATGACTTAAATGTAGATCCCTCATACTGGTACGAAATAAAGACAGCCAAGATCAATCAGTACAAAGATGTTGAGGATTATATGGCACAAGCTATTCAGGACTATACAGCAGCAGTAGCACAATCTTCCAAGAACGATTTCTTTACCTTCATCATTCTTGATATTGTAATAGGCCTGATAGCATTATTGGTGATGTTCGTCATAGTCACCAATCTTTTGAAAAATATGAGGACATTGGAGGATTACACCAAGAAATATATCCTGGGAGAATTCACTGAAAAGGTTCAAATTGATACAAAAGATGAGGTAGGACATTACGCAAGAACTTTCAATGAAATGCTAGATGAGATCAATAAATCTCATGCCGCACTTCAGAAACAGAAAGATCATGCAGAATACCTTTATGAAAACGTCATTAAGCAGTCTGAAGTAGTTTTTGAAAATGTAGAGCAGGGTATTTTCCTTCTAGATAAGGAATTCAAAATCAGTAATCTCTATTCAAAAGCAATGGAAACCATCTTTGATAACAAAAGAATAGCAGGAGAGATGTTTTCCAATTTCATGAGACCATACATTATTCCAAGGGATCTTGAAGCACTCGAGATGTTTATGCGTCACTTGTTCAATCCAGACATGGATGAGGATGTAGTCAATCAACTCAATCCAATTGAGCAAGTAAAAATATATACCGAAACCAGTGAAGGAATAAATACCAAGTATATACGTGTAGCATTTTCCAGAATTGAACGAGAGGGAGTGATACAGAATATAATGGTTACCATCTCTGATGAAACTCAGGCTGTTCTACTGAAACGTCACATGGAGGAAGCAGAGTCTATCAAGCAACAGGAAACTGAGTTAATGCTTAGTATCCTGAAAATTGATCCGTCAGTACTAAGAGGGTTTCTTTACAATTCAAGAAAAGTACTTAGAAGTATTTCAGAACGATATGAGAAGCATGATAATCAGTATCATGAGTTTACAGAACTAATTGAGTTCACATTTCAATCAGTTCATAATATCAAAGGAAATGCAGTACTAATTGGAGTAACTCTTATTACGGAGAAACTTCATAAAATAGAGGAATCAATTGATAAACTTCGTCACAAGGACAAAGTGGAAGGAAATGATTTCCTCACAATACTGTATGAAATTGATGGGGTAGATAAAATTATTGCGGATATGCAAGAGTTGCTACTTAAAGTGGCTGACGTTTACCGTAAATTCCCTTCTCAAGGTCATGTTGTATCAAATGTCATTGTGATGGATACTCTTGAAAGGGGATTGAACAGGATGAGCAAAGAAGTGGGTAAAGATGTGTCGCTACATTTTGAGAATGAACAAAATATTGTGATCCCGGAATACTACACTAATCCATTCAAAGATATTTTAGTGCAGTTAATGCGAAACACCCTTTCTCATGGAATAGAAACTCCAAATGACAGGGTTAAACTTGGGAAACCTATAAAGGGAAACATTAATGTGGAGCTAAGTCATAATGCCGCTGATGAGATGGTGATTGACTATAAGGATGATGGAAAAGGATTGGACATTGAGGGGATTAGAAAAAAGGCCATCCTTAAAGGTTTAATCACAGAAGGCCAAGCTGAAAAAATGCGTGATGCAGATATCATGGATTTGATATTTAACCCAGGGTTTTCAACCAACGACAAAGCAGATGAATACGCCGGACGAGGACAAGGGATGTCACTTGTTAAAACAATAATTGAAAGTAAAGATGGATCATTTGAGATCAACTCAGAAACCGGAAAATTCTTTCAAATGACCATAAAATTACCGTTAGCAAATAGAGAAACCGAAGAGATAGCATGATTAAACTTTTGATTGTGGATGATTCTTCTATCATGCGAAGAACCATTGAAAAGAACTTAAAAGACTATGACCTTGAAGTGATAGGGACTGTTTCAAATGGTGTAGAAGCACTAGAGGTAGTAGAAGAGAAAAAACCCGATATTATTACCCTGGATATAACCATGCCAGAGATGGATGGTATTACTTGTTTGGAAGGAATTATGCAAATCCATCCAGAGGCAAAGGTAATTATCATTACCGCGCTCTCAGATAAATTAACAGGGCTCCAGGCTTTAGATAAAGGAGCAAGAGGCTTTTTGTATAAACCTGTGAATGCTGAATCCTTGCAAAAGGCGTTCGATAAAATATTGAAGAGAGATGTATAAAATGGAACACAGGCGGGAGGAGTTCGAAGATACCTGTAAGCTCTTCATTAATTCGGTAAGTAACTACTTTAAGGTATTGACTGAGATTGACTCAGAAATGGCTGTGCCTTATTTGAAAGAAACCGAAGATTTGATGCTCAAAGATTTCACTGGAATGATCAGGGTATCAGGAAACAGAAAAGGATTTGTGTATTTCTCAGCTGAGAAAAGTATGTTGGTAGAACTGATCAATATGTTCGTTGGCATTGATGATCCCTCTACTGAGGATATACTGGATATGGCAGGAGAAATATCAAACGTAGTAGCAGGTAATGTCAGAGCTAACCTGGGAACAAATTTCATGATTTCGGTCCCCGTTGTATTTCAGGGGAATCCGGATGAGCTGCAATTTCCCTCTGACAGATCGGTTTACGTAATTCCTATAAAATGGAAAAACCATGAGGCCTATGTTGTCGTAGGATTTGAATAGCTTTACATATTAAAATAACGACCTTACTATAGATGCAGGGATTTGGATTGAACAATCAGGATGAAAAGAAAATTGAGGATGCGACGAAGAAGAACTACTTTTCTCTTTTTCCCGATGAAGAAACCCTCAATGAGAGCATCCCTAATGCATTTATAATCAACAGACCCATGAGTGGTGTTGGTGGAGATGGATACTGGCTTCACCATGATGACGGAAGTACATTCCTTGCCGTGTTCGATTGTATGGGACATGGTCATCTTGCCAGTATGATGACCAGAATTTATACAAACGCACTTAAAAAAGCAGTTCTAGAGGAGTTGGCATACTTTCCTAACACCATTCTTCATTTGATGCATGATGAAATCGAAGAGAAGTTTGGGAAGAAGGAGAAACGTCTTTTGGGTACTGGAGCAGATATGGCAATTGTCAAAGTAAATACTTTGATTGGGGAACTAGAATTTGCTGGCGCCAAAATGAATCTTTATCAGGTTGTTGATGGGGAACTTGAAGTAATCAAGGCTGACCGTCTACAGATTGGTGAGTTGTTTGAATATGAACATGAGTACAAAACCAGAATAATTGATCTCAAAAAGAACAAAGCTTCAAATTTCTACTTGTTTAGTGACGGAGTAACAGATTTGGTAGGAGGCTCTGATAATAAAAAGCTTGGTATGAAGAATGTCAAGAAGTTATTGGAAGAGAATTACCATTTACCCCTTAAAGAACAAAAGGAAGTGATTTCTAACTTCCTTGATCGGTGGTCCGGATCCAATAAGCCACTAGATGATGCTTTGATCATCGGTTTTAACCTGAATGAGGCAGAGAATCCAGAGGAGAAGTAGGTTGGTGCTTAGTACTTAATACTCGAAAGCTTATCAAAATCGAGTACTGTAACTTTACCTCCCTCTATTTTAATAATTCCGTCTTTCTTGAACTCTGAAAGAACACGTATTACTGATTCGGTTGCTGTTCCTACAATACTTGATAAGTTATCCCTTGATATACTGAATTCTTTGTGATCATCATCAATTAATTTCAGCAAAGCGTCTGCAGTTCTTTTTCTCACAGTATCGTACGCTAATCGCATCATTTCAACCTCTTTTTCAGCAAGGTCCTGACTTAGCATTTTGATGAATTTACTACTGATCTCATTTTGACTGAAAACAAGTTGCTGAAAATCAGCCCGTGGGATTAACATAACTTCAGAGTTTTCCAGAGACTCAGCGAACTCAGTATAATTAATATCCTGTATGAGGGCCAGCTGACCAAAAAAATCACCGGGTTTTAGTACATCAATGATAAACTCTTTTCCATCACTATTGATTTTGTACAGTTTTACTTTGCCAGACTTGAGGTAATAAAGGTAGTGGCTAAAGTCTCCTTCTTTGTAGATGGATTCTTTCTTGGAGAAGTCTCTAATTTTTCTGTCCTGAAGAAGGTCTTCAAACCTTTTATAATTAGTGGTTACCTGATTTAAAAACGGTTCAAGCCCTTTTTGAGAATTTTCTAACAAAGCCTCATGTTTTTTCAGTCTTTGCTCAATTGCTGATAGCAGGTCCATTTCATCAAATGGTTTTGTGAGGTAGTCATCCGCACCAAGGCTCATTCCTTTTCGAAAATCGGATTTTTCGGCTTTTGCCGTTAGGAAAATAAACGGGATACCAGCAGTCTCTACATTTTTCGATAATAAGTAGAGCACCTCATAACCATCCATTCCAGGCATCATGATGTCGCAGATAACAAGATCTGGAAGTTCTTTTATAGCGGTTTTCACACCATCTTTACCATTGCCAGAATCAAAAATCGTGTAGTTACTCAATTCGAGCAATTCAACGATATTATCTCGCATCTCATCATTATCTTCTATAACCAGGATTTTCTTTTTACTCATGAGGTATTAACACTTTAATTGTTGTTCCTATTTGTTCTTTACTTTCCAGGGAGATACTTCCACCTAGCAATTCTACATATTTTTTCACAATATGCAATCCTAAACCTGTTCCTTGAATATTGACAGCATTGCCAGCTCTGAAAAATCGCTGAAATAAGTTTTTTTGCTCACTTTCGGGAATACCAATTCCCTGATCCCGAATTTCAATGTGCATTTCCTTTTCATCTAACTTGAAATCAAAGTAGACTTCTTTGCCATCTGGAGAATACTTGATCGCATTTGATAGAAGATTGATAATGATATTTTTCAATAATCTTGGATCAGTATCTATTTGATGCTTAACAAGCTTTTTGTTGACCACCACTTCCTGGTCAGGTTTAAGGAGACCATTCATTTGCTCTACGGATTCTTCGATTATATCTGGAATTGAAACCTCAACAATTTGAGGGTCCAATGATCCGGACTCCAACCTTTCCAACGAAAGAAAATCATTTAGGATTTCGGTGAGATTTTTTACAGAGCTTTTTATTCTGGAAATATGCTTATCTCTCCTGGGCTGATCCTCTTCCTTGGTATATTTTGAAATCAAATTAATCGATGATAGAACGGTTGTTAGTGGGGTCCGGAACTCATGAGATGCCATGCTCACAAATCTTGACTTCATCACATTCAACTCCTTTTCCCGTGCAAGGTTAGCACGAATCTCGAGTTCAACATGTTTTAATTCTGTTATGTCCTCCTCTACGATTAGCAACTTATCTATTTTTCCAGCATTATTTTCAATCGGAACAGACTGCAATATGTAATTCTTATCGTGTGATTCGTATTCCCTGGATCCTGTAATCCCTTTCAGAGTATTCTTTAGGTGAGTCTCAATTTTCTCCCGGATTTCAACTGGGAAGCGAAGAAGAAAATGGTCTCCTATATTTGGTTCATTGTCTTTGTGCAGACCCTTGCCCGCTGCAAAAAGAAATTGAAAGTTGCTATCAAGGATACTAATGATGCCTTTAGGAAAGTTTTGAGCAATTAACTCATATAATTGTTGGCTTTCCCTCAATTTAAGCTCCATTGATTTTCTTTCCTTATTCTCCCTTAATAAACCTAGGTTTAGGTGCTCTAATTCTTGTGTTCTTTCTCTGACCTTTTTTTCTAAAGACGAGGTGTAGTCAGCAAGTTTTTCTTCATTTTGTTTTCGCTCTGTAATGTCCGTGATAAATGCAGCAACATACTTATTCTTATCTCTGATGAAATGACTTAACCCGATTTCGAGCGGAAATACATCACCATTCTTTTTAAGTCCTTCAAGGTCCCTACCAGTTCCCATAGGTCTGGGTGTTGGGTCCTTATGGTATCGCTTTCGAAGAGCAATATGAGATTGTTTGATTGGAAGTGGTACAAGTTCTTCAACTTTCAGACCAACCATTTCTCCCTCTGCGTAACCAAACATTTCTTCAGCTTTAGGGTTGACTTGCTGAATCACCCCACTCTCATCAGCGATAATGATTCCCTCTGCAGCAGATTTGAAAACAGCTTTTAGTAGGTCAATTGCTTCTTCCATACATGTATCAGATTTGATCCGACAAATTATTGTTAAATGAAATCATTCTCAAGTTACTTGCTGACAAATATCAGTTTGATCTAGAATTGATAGTTCTATTTTTGAAAGCAAAGGGATTTAGAAATGGATAAGATTGCAGAAGTATTAGTGCCAACTGACTTCTCGGCGGCTAGTTGGCAGGCGGTCCTTGCAGGTATAAAACTTGTGAAACCTGAAAATGCTCACCTCCATATATTGCATGTCACCACTTTTGATGATGCAGGTTATAATGTTATGATCAAGGAGAAGCTCGAGAACCTAAGCGAAAACCTTGGGGAATTATACAATGTATCAATTACTGGTACCTTGCTGATTGGTGATATGGATAAGGAAGTTAAGAATTTCACTGAAGCTATGAATATTGACATTGTAGTTGTAGGAAGAAGCACAGACCAATCAAAAACCACTGACGATTTCACACATTTGTCATCCATTTTGGATATTCCTGTAATGATTGTACCACCTCCATCCGTCCAAAAAAAAACATTTGAGGGAGGAGTGATTCCTGAATTTCATTAAATATTCTTAAACAATTCAAAGCTTTCCAAATATGCTGGAATAATAACATTTGGCCAGGAATGTGACGTCAAATAATTTTGAAGTGCTCGTGAAGCTTCTGGTTCACCATGAACTATAAAGGTTCTTTTTGGTGGTGTGGAAAAATTACCCAGCCATTCATGAAGGTCATGCATGTCGGCATGGGCACTTAAACCAGTTATTTCTTTAACTTTTGCATTTATAGGGACTTGAATACCAAATATGTTTACCGTTTCGGCACCTTCCTGTATAACCCTTCCCTTGGTTCCTTCAGCCTGATAACCAACGAAGAGAATGGTATCATCCCTCCTGGGTAGTCTGTGATACATGTGATGTAATATCCTTCCACCGGTAACCATTCCTGAAGCTGAAATAATAATTGCGCTTTTTTTAAGCGTATTCAAATTAACCGAACTCTCTTGTTGTCTCACATAATTATACCTAGGGTGGTCAAACAAATCCTTGTGTTTCTCAGTGAGCAAATGATCATCATTAAATTCTTTATAAAGATACGTCACGCTAATCGCCATGGGGCTATCGATATAAACAGGAACATCTGGAATTCTTCCACTTTCCGCCAGTTCATGGATGAAGTATAACAATTGCTGCGTTCTGCCTACCGCAAATGAAGGAATAACAAGACAACCTGTTGTAATGGCATCATTGATAATGACCGCAAGTTCCTCTAATATGTCGTTGTTCTCATTTTTCCGGTCGCCATATGTTGACTCTACTAGTAAAATATCAGCATCAATTATTTTTGCTGGTGGTAGATGCATCGGTTGTGTAGATTTGCCCAGATCTCCTGAAAACACCATTTTTTTGTCATGCGTATGTCCTTTCAAACCAACAGTGACGATAGCAGAACCTAAAATATGCCCGGCATTGGCAAAACAAATTGAGATGTTCTCAGATACATCGGTAGTCTGATCATAAGGTATTTCTTTGAGTAACCTCAAAGCCCGAACAGCATCAGAAATTTCAAATAGAGGCTTGGGTGAGTTATGAACACTATAACCTTTCTTATAGGCCCATTTTGCTTCTTCCTCCTGAAGTTTAGCTGCATCTAGAAGCATTATTTCGAGTAAGGCTTTAGTAGGAGGGGTAACATAAACTGGTCCACTGAAGCCCTGTCTGACAATTCTGGGTAAGTAACCGGAATGATCAATGTGTGCATGTGTCAAAATAATGAAGTCCAATGAAACAGGGTCCTCACCATATGCCTCCCAGTTTCTTTTTCTCATTTCTGAGGGGCCCTGAAACAATCCACAATCAACCAGAAATTTATCAGTTGTAGTGTTGATTAAATATTTAGAGCCGGTCACAGATTGGGCCGCTCCTAAAAATCGAATAGATACATCCATAAGTGATAAAGATAAAAAAAGCGTGGACAACCTGCCCACGCTTTAATATGACCATGAACTTAACTAGGTCAATTTCCTTTCATGGTGAAGAAGATAGGTGCCATGGCATAAACCCTGACTGGTTGTCCTCTTTGCTTACCTGGTTTCCAGGCTGGTGCACCAGCAATAACTCTTATTGCTTCCTCATCACATCCATGTCCAATTCCTTTCATTACTTCTACGTTTGTAATAGATCCGTCTACTTCTACTACAAATCTCACGTAAACTCGTCCAGAAACGCCCATTCTTCTTGCTGCAGCAGGGTATTTAATAGTTTCAGACACATATTTGTAGAATGCTTGCAATCCTCCAACTGGTTCTGGTTGCTGTTCTACGATGGTGAATATTTCCTGAACTTTTTCTTCTGGTACATCATCAGCTACTAAATCATAATCCAAATCTGCTATTGCCAAATCTTCAGTTACCTCAACGTCAACAATTGCTTCCATTTCCTCTATCTCAACCTCATCAGGTACTTCTACGAACTGAGGTTGGATCAACTGAGTCTTTGGTGGTGGAGGAGGGGGTTGTACGGTTAATTCAACATCTGTGATCTCGTCAAAGTCTGCTTTGAGGCTTCCAAGATCCACTAATTCGGTATCACTGTATGTTTTCCATTCAAAGGCTACTAACGTAAACAATAAACTAAGCACCAATCCAATGGCAAATGCTAGTTTTCTTCTTTGATGTAATTTTTCGTCGTTTGCTTTCTTTATGTCGCTAAGCTCTTGAAGAAGTTGAGCTTGTTTTGTTTTACTGTCACTTCTTTTATGAAGTATTCCAACATCTGGTGTAGGTTTATCCACCAAATTTTGGGGAGGGGTTTTGATTAAAGTTGTCATGGTCTGTTGTTTTTATTTGTCCCTAATCTGCAAGATTTCAAACCCGATTTTCATGATCTCCCTTAGTCAAATATGTGATTTAAATCAGCCTTCAGAATCGATTTCTGAGGGTGCCTCACAGGGGATATATAACAAAGGTATTTCTGAGTTTAAGGCAATTAAATTTGAAAGTCTGGGCATGAAGGCATGTGTGGTCATTGATATCTTTCTCCTGAAAATCACGACAAGATCTGCAGCAAGCATTTTACTTTCATGGATAATATGGTTCATGATCTCATTTTGATCAATAGCTTCTAAATCATGGTCGTCAAATGGAGTTTCTTTCCGTTTTAATTTCCTGTAATTCTCTGTTTGAACAGTTCCTCTATCTGAAACATGAATCATGTACACATTTGGATCAATCTTATCTATCAGGTAATTGATCATCTCGGTTTGTGCTTCGTTTTCTGGAATCAAATTATCAGAAGCAACAGCTATGTTTGTTAATTTCAATTTTTCATGCGTCTCCGGAACTACGATCACAGGACATGAAATTTGATTTAATACTTTTAGTGAAACACTACCAAATTCCATCTCGAAAGCTCTATTCATACCACTGATACCTATTACCAGCAAGTCAATTCCCTCTTCATCTATGGTTTCCAGAATTTTCTCAGAGGCAACTCCGGATTTCAAAATGTAGGAGGGATTTAACCTTTTATATATAAGGAACTGGTCCTGAATACGTGTAAAATGATGGTTGGCATACGCTTTATAATTACTAAACCCATTTTTCCAGTCCGAGTGTGCTTTTTGTCTTTCGTCTTCTACATGTACAATAACCAATTGAGCATTCAGAAGAGTGGCAAGACTTCCACCATAGTTAATTGCTATTGCTCCATTGGATGAGAAGTCTGTGGCGATAAGAATTTTTCGTATTTCCATGATTTCTAATGTATTAGGGTTTGTCTAAATCTAAAATAGATCATGGATTTAAGAATCTATCTGATAAAAGTCATCGGTGTGAGTGACATAAAACCCATTTATCCTGCTGGAATAATCCTTTATTGTGATAGGAATAAAAGAGTAAAGAAATGAACAACATATTAGTACCTACAGATTTTTCTACCGAAGCAAAAAACGCATTAGACTTTGCGGTGCAGGTAGCGAAAAAGACGGAGGCAAAACTTAAGCTACTTCATGTGATTGAGTTGCCTTCAAGTTCTTTTAATGTAATGGGAGAGGTGCAGTCAGAAAGCACTATGATGGAGGAAATCTACAATATGAAGTTGATTGAAAAAACCAAAGAGGAAATGCAAAACCTTGTCAATCAGGTTCAAAATGAAGGTGTAGTTGTTTCTTCAAAACTCGAATTGGGTAATATATACAAACATATATACAAGGAAATTGATGAAGAGAAAACTGATTTGATCATCATGGGATCGGCTGGTGCTGGTGGTTTTAAAGAATTGTTTGTTGGTTCCAATACAGAAAAAGTGATCAGGCACAGTCATGTTCCTGTAATCACCATCAAAGAGAAAACCGATCTCAATAGTATTAAAAACATGGTTTATGCTACCGACTTTGGCAAGAACCAATCAGTTGAATTAGCTAAGTATTTGCAGGGCCTACTTGGCTTAAAAATGCACTTATTGAAAGTGTATAATTCCAATAGTTGGGCTTTTACAAAAGAGTCAGCAATGAAGGAACTTGAGAAGTTTGCAGATGAAGCGCAATTTGAGGATTATAGCTTAAGTGTTATCGATGCTCCTTTCATTGAGGACGGTATTTTGGAGTTCGCTACAAAGGTAGATGCGGATTTTATCGTAATGGGAACTCATGGCTATACAGGCATTCCACATTTATTGTGGGGAAGTCGCGCCGAAGCAGTCGCGAATCATTCTAAGAAGCCAGTATTAACTGTTAAAGTTGATTAATGACCCTATAAACTAGTATTACAATGAGACGCATATTAGTTCCAGTAGATTTTTCAGAAGCCTCGGAAAAGGCCCTCAGTTTTGCAATTAATACTTTTAAAGAAGAACCTGTTGAAATTGTGCTTTTACATGTTGTTACAATGCCTGCAACTGTGGGTGCCGAATATACGATGGTAAACGCTCAGTTGATACAGGATTTACTGACAGAGATGTTAGAAAATGCCAGGAGCAGAATGGAGGAACTAGAAGAAAAGTATGCAAAGCCTAATATCAAATTTACAAGCAAAGTAGAATGTGGCAATTTATCCTATTGGTTTAAGTATGAAATAGCCAAGATAAATCCTTTTGCCATTATCATGGGAACTACCGGAGCATCTGGAGTAAAGGAAGTGCTAATTGGATCCAATACTGAACGAGCTATCAGATATTCCAAATGTCCTGTCATTGCTGTTCCTAAGGATTTTGAAGTGAGACCCATAAAGGATATTGTGGTGGCATATGACCAGGAAAGTATTCCTGCGGAATTGTTGGAAGAGGTAAAAGATCTTCAACTGATGACTGACAGTAAAGTACATTTTCTCTGGGTGAACACCCCTCATGAACTGGACAATGAAGAACAGGTTCAGGAAAATATGGCTTACCTGACAAGCCAAACCGCATTCAAAAATTTCACGGTAAATGTGAGAAGGAATTTCAATCCCTATGACGGTATCATAAACTTTGCCCATGAAATCGATGCGGATATGATTGCCATGTTTACACATGGTAGAACCGGCTTAGCACACTTATTCTTCCATAGCTTAACAGAAAAAGTTGCTAATCATACGGATATTCCACTTTGGTCGCTTAACTTAAAATCAAAACCCAAAAAACTAGAGAAAGAAGAGTTAGCTAAATGATAAATGAGAAGGAGAAACTGGTAGCAGAAAGTGTATCCGTTAATTGCTACCATTGTGGAGAAATTTGCGAAGAAGAGATCAACCATGATGACAAAGTTTTTTGTTGTCATGGTTGTTTTACTGTATATGATATCTTAAAAGAAAATGGGCTAGATCAGTATTATTCGTTGAACGATTCTCCCGGAATCAGAAAAACAATTAGTACTGACAAATATAATTACCTTGAAAACCAGGAGATAGCAGAGCAAATTCTTGATTTCCAGAATGATACAATAGCCAAGGTTACATTGAAATTGCCAGCTATTCATTGCAGTTCCTGTATTTGGTTACTGGAAAACCTTGTGAGAATCAGACCAGGAATTAAGCAGTCAACTGTCAATTTTGTAAAGAAAGAAGCTACCGTACTTTTTGATAAGAATGAATTGACTCTAAAGGATCTGGTAAATTTTCTGGTTTCTTTGGGGTACGAGCCTGATATCAAACTTAAGGACCAGGGAACGTCCGTCACTAAAGGTAAATCGAGATCTCTAGTAATTAAATTGGCGGTTGCCGGTTTTTGTTTTGGAAACTCGATGCTTATCAGCCTGCCTCATTATTTGGATACAAATTTTCTATTGGACGCTTCTTTTAAGTCGTACTTCGGCTACATTAATTTGTTGATGGGAACTGTTGTATTGTTGTATTCTTCATCAGATTACTTCAAAACGGCATGGTTGGGATTGAAAAGAAAATATCTGGGCATAGATGTTCCAATATCCCTGGGAATTATCACATTATATTTACGCACCTTAATTGATGTATTTCAGGGTGGGGCTGGATATGCTGATTCTCTAACAGGACTTATCTTTTTCTTGTTGATAGGGAAGTGGTATCAGAATAAGACCTACCAGGCTCTTTCTTTTGATAGAGATTACAGATCCTTTTTCCCAATTGCTGTTAACAGAATAAATACAGATAATTCCAGGTCATATGTGCAGCTGAAAGACTTGAAAAAGGGCGACAAATTGGTCATACGGAATGAAGAAGTGATTCCTGTAGATGCAACCCTAATTGATGGTGACTCTAATGTTGATTACAGTTTTGTGACTGGTGAATCTGATCCGGAGAAGAAAACTGCAGGTGATAAGCTTTACGCTGGAGGAAGACACCTGGGAAGTCCTGTCAAGATTGAAGCAATGAGTGAAGTCTCGAATAGTTACCTCACAAGCCTATGGAACCAGTCCAATTCGAAAACAAACGATCAGTCCAGGCTAAAGCTGGTTGTGGACAAGGTGAGTGCCTACTTTACAATTATCGTCTTAGTGATTGCTGGGTTTACTGCAATCTACTGGGCATTTAATGATCCTGTCAACATATGGAATACAGTTACTTCTGTACTAATTGTTGCCTGTCCCTGCGCATTGGCATTGGCCGTTCCATTTACTTATGGTCACACTTTACGGATTTTCGGACGACATGGTATTTACCTAAAAAATGCTAACGTTATTGAGCGATTGGCTAAGATTCAAAGAATCATTTTTGACAAAACCGGGACGCTTACAAGAACAAAAAGCAATCAACTCATTTGGCACGGTGAGCAACTTGGTGATTCTGAGAAGAGCATGTTGTTTTCTATATGTTGGGCTAGTATGCACCCCTTAAGTAGAATGATATGTGACAGATATCCTAAAATGGAACCCGTTGATTTGGAATTTTTTGATGAGCAGAAAGGGGCTGGGATCACAGGTGAATACCGGGGAAGCATTGTTAAGGTGGGATCTTCATCTCATGTTGGAATTGGAGCTGAAGATACGGATGAAACCAGAGCCTATTTTTCAGTAAATGGGAGTTGTTTGGGATATTTTGAGGTAACTGCTGCATATAGGCCTGGAATATTATCATCTCTAAAGAGCCTCTTTCACAATTATAAATTATCTCTACTATCGGGAGATAATGACAAAGAAGCATCAAAACTGAACCCTTATTTTGAAGACTTGAAGTTTAGGCAAAAGCCAGCTGATAAGTTGAACTATATTAGAGAAGCCAACGATAATGGACACACAGCTATGATTGGTGATGGCCTTAATGATGCTGGTGCACTGAGAGAAGCTGATGTGGGAATATCAGTAGTGGAAGACCTTCATCAGTTTTCACCAGCCTGTGATGTAATAATGGAGGGTGGAAAGCTGCCAAGACTAAGTGAGTACCTTAGGTTTTCTAAGCTGGCAATGTTTGTTGTTTATGGTGCGTTTACTATTTCATTTTTGTATAACATTGTCGGACTATCATTTGCTGTTGCTGGATACTTGACTCCACTGGTTTCTGCCATATTGATGCCTATTAGTTCCGTAAGTGTTGTGGGTTTTGTAACTATTGCAATAAACTTAATTGCAAGGAAAAAGCTAGTACAATAAGGATTGATGTTTGCCTGACACTTATTATTCCGGTTCACTTAAAATATTTGCAATTTCATAGTTTATATACCGTTATTAATAAATACTGCTATTAGCTTTGCGGCTTAGCTTTATCGAGAACATAAAATTATTGAACCTTATACCTATGCAACCTGGAAAATACCTACTTCTTACGCTATGCCTCACAATCTTTATTGGTAACACTTTCGGACAGGGCAACAAACCGTCTGTGCAAGAACAATACAACGCAATTCTTGACGAAACTGAAACTTTCAAACATTACAAAGTAATTCCGAAAAACCAGTTGGATGGGTTTGTAGCGGGTATTTTAGATAGTTTGAAGAATAATTCAGCAAAAATCAATAACCTTGACATGACAATTGCAGCTCAAGGAGTTCAAATTGATTCACTTAACAAACAGTTAAAAGCGATTAATAATAAACTTGCTGAAAGTAATGCTATCAATGAGCAGATGGTCTTTTTAGGTGCTACAGTAAACAAGACCGGATACAATATTGCTGTATGGTCAATCATATTCCTATTAGTCGGTGCTATAATATTTGTATTTTACCTGTATCAGAAAAGTCATGTAATTACCAGAGGCGCACTCAAGGAATTAGATGATTTGAACAACTCATTTGAGCAACACAAAGCAAAATCTCAACAAAAACAAGTGAAGCTTAAAAGAGAACTTCAAACTGCTTTGAATATTTTGCATGAGAAGGGGATAAAGGCTTAAGTACATATAAAAGAACTCAGAAAGCGCAATTGTGGGTTAATCATCTGCAGTTGCGCTTTTTTTATTTGTTCAATTTTTTTTCCTTGAGGGTGTAAGATTTTTTGATCAGCGCCACTAACCCTTGTAAAAAACTCAAATTGAGCACCGATTTTTATAATACATCGATCTTGCCGTATGCTGCAATTATCATCAAAATATGTAGAGCATACACGGATAACCAGGAAGATTTTGAGGACTACTACCAGGAAGTTTGCCTACAAATATGGAAGTCTAAAGATTCATTCCAGGGTAATTCCCAATGGTCTACATGGATTTACCGATTGTCATTGAATGTTTGTATGACGCTTCTAAGAAAAGAGAAATCAAAGAAAAGAGATCTCTCTTCAGCGGATGTTTCGATGGTAGATAATGTAGAACAGGAAGCTTTTGATGATGACGCATTGAATGAATTGTACAAAGCCATTCGACAGTTATCAGAGGTGGATAGGGCTGTCATAATGCTTTATCTGGACGAAAAGCCCTATCAGGAGATCGCTGAAATCATGGGGACCAACCCAAACAACATCGGTGTGAGAATTAAAAGGATTAAAGAACGCTTAAAAAAACTATTAAATGGAAAATTCAATTGAGAATATCTGGAAAGAAGGGTTTTTGAAGGACTCTAAACTAATAGCACCACAGGTGATTAACCTTTATGATCGAAAATCCATACACCTCGTGGAGAAAATGCAAAGATTGTTCAAAGGGAATCTTTGGATGGTAATAGGGTTGGGAATCATCTTGTTTTTAATTTGCCTTTACATTGGTTCACCGGTAATTGGTGTTTGCGCTTTGTCTGTCATGTTATTTCTGGCACTGGTTGGTTTTCAAAAGATGAAAGATAATCAGGAAATTGACAAGGCACTTAACAGCTATGAGTACATGAAAGCATTCAATAATTGGTTGAAAAGCACGATGGCTTACTATGTAAGGGTTTATAGAGTCGTTTACCCGCTTTTGATCATACTCTTTGCTCTTGGGGTATGGTATTCAAAATGGCATGACAAATTATTGCAAAAGGTATTGGAACTTAACCCGGATGTTTGGTTGGTTTATGATATTCCTTTTGTACTAATTGCTACGACACTTTCACTGGCAACTGTTATGTCTATTTTCGCTGGTACTATTTATAGACTCGACGTTTACTCTCTCTACGGAGGTGTTATCAGGAAATTGGAAGAAATGCTCGAAGAAATGGAACAGCTGAGAGGCTAACCTGAGTACGGGTAGGTGTGTCAGTCATCTAGCATTTTATTGCAGGTGATTTGCCAAAAGGTTCGTTCAAAACTTTCATCCACACTTACCCAGTCTCCTTTCCATTGGAAAGAATCATCGGTAATGTTTTGAAAAGTTAATCTTGAATAGCCATCAAATCCATTAGGAGCTTTTTGAGGGCGGTAGAGTTGGATCTTGTTATCTTTTCTTGGTTCCCCTGTCCAGTGTGGAGCAGGGAAAGAGATCCCCTGAGAAGTGAAATAGGTGACTAACCAGCTGACACTATCTGTATCAAATTGGCGAATGCTGGAAGTGTATGATCCGTCTTCTTTCCATGTTTCATCCTGAACGGCTATGCCATTAAAAATGTATTTAAAGGACCATATGAAACTCACCGTATCAGGAAAGTTACCCTGTTGATCCCTTTTCGTACTTAGACATTGGTGCAACCCAATTAGTTCCTGGTAGTCTAGTAATTGCTTTGGTGCTTCCGGGTGAATTTTACCAAACTGACTGTTCTGCTGGGCCGTTGTGGTACAATATGATATTGAAACAATGATGAGTAATAGTAGTGCTCTCATGGAATAGTTTTTTTTCGAAAGTGGGGAATAAAATAGAGAGTGCCATGCTTTGAAGAGGGTTGGTGCAGTGAATTACCTGTTTGTTGCAGTAAATCAAGGAGTAACCTCCAGGGCAAACCTGTCTTTCATGGCCAATTTTTCCATTTTTGTAGCTTCAATCATTGGGTAACCAAAGTCTTCCACCACTTTTCCGTAAACTTTATAAAAACCTCTTCCTCTGAAAGGGTAGTATTTGGCCACATCCGGAAAGTGAACCGTGTCAAATACGAAACCATCCTTGTCATAAAATGTACCAAAATGCATGCGCAATCCATTTTTGGTGCTGGTATCTTTTGTAGTGACCAGATAACCGGTGATTTGTACCGGTTTACCCAGGTAAGCCATCAAATCATTGGCTCGGATGTTACCGAGATTATCTTCTTCCTGTAATAGTAAAAAAGGATCACATAAGGGGAAGTTGAGCAACTCCAATTGATCAAAAGCATCTTCCAGTTTAGGGTAAGCCAGATCAGGGAGGTCATATTTAGTGGGCTCCAGGTTAAAAAGGTCGCGTGTATACACATTGGCAGACCTGCCACCAAAATAAAGCTGTGCTTCCCAAAGAAGTGCTTTTTTGTTGGGGTTATAAAACCTAAAGGCATCTATGCGGATGAGGATGCGCAATTGTTCAAGACCGATTGGGATTCTCCGGATAAAATCATCCAGACTCTTGTAGGGTCCATTCATTTCCCGGTCTCTCGGGATCAACTCACCAATTTTTGTTTCCAGACTTTTCAGGTGAATGAATCCAATGTAAATAGCTTTTCCTTTGATGTTTGTGAGATAATCACTTTCATTTACACAAGGCGCATTGATATAAGCTCCACTCATTCGTGCTTCGTGAAAGTAAAATTCTGTCCTGTAGAATCCCCCAAAATTATTGATCACACCCACCATAAACTCCAGCGGGAAGTGTGCCTTGAGGTAAAGGCTTTCATAACTTTCTACCGCATAACTCGCTGAGTGTCCCTTTGAAAAAGAGTATCCACTAAAGCTTTCAATCTCAAACCACACCCGTTTAGACACATGCTCCGGATACCCGATTTTTTGACAGTTCTTAAAATACTTTTCCTCCAGTCGTTGGAACTCTTTACGTGACCTGAATTTTCCGGACATACCTCTTCGTAAGATGTCGGCATCCGCCAATGTCAGCTCAGCAAAATGGTGTGCCACTTTGATCACGTCTTCCTGATACACCATGACACCATAAGTTTCGTGCATAAGCTCATCCATTTTGGGGTGAATGCTTTCATACTTCATGCCTTTTTGGGTCATGTGATGCCGTTCAATGTAAGCACGCATCATCCCTGATCGGGCCACACCGGGGCGAATGATAGAGCTGGCTGCTACCAGAGTGACATAATCCTGACATTCTAATTTTCCCAATAGCATTCGCATGGCGGGTGATTCCACATAAAAGCACCCCATGGTTTTTCCTGTGCTGAGCAACCGGGCTATTTTAGGATCTTTTTTGAAGGTGTCAAATTGTTTGGTGTCTACCTGAATGCCCTGATTCTTCTTGATCAATAGCGCAGCGTCCTTGATATGCCCTAACCCACGCTGGCTGAGGATATCGAACTTATAGATGCCCATGTCTTCAGCATTGTGCATTTCAAAGTGAACTACAGGCAAGCCTTTTGGAGGAAGGTTTGTAGCGGTATAAGCATAAATTGGTTGCTCTGTGATCAATACACCTCCTGCATGGATGGATAAGTTTGCAGGCATCTCACGCATAGCTTTGGCATATTGGAAGATCATGCGTGTCACGTCATCTTTATTTTTGTATAAGTCAGGGTAAGCCACCAATTGATCAATCTCTTCTTTAGGAAGACCAAAGACTTTGCCTAATTCGCGGATACTGGACCGAAACTGATAAGTGGTATGCGTACCCAGCAAGGCTACATGCCTGTTATCATATTTGCTGAATATATGTTCATAGATGTAGTCTCTTTCTTTCCAGGAGAAATCCATGTCAAAATCAGGAGGGGAGGTCCGGTTCGGATTCAGGAAACGTTCAAAGTACAGGTCAAGTTCTATAGGGTCTACATCAGTGATTCCAAGACAGTAAGCGATCATACTATTGGCGCCACTGCCACGTCCTACATAGTCATAACCACTTCGTCTGGCGAACTGCACAATGTCATTGCTGATAAGGTAGTAGGATTCAAAATTCTTCTGGTGAATGATCTTTAGTTCCCGTTCAAATCGTTCTTCAGTTTCCGGGGTGAACTTTCCAGCGTACCTTCTGAGATAACCTTCGTGGGCTTCTTTTTGTAGGTACTGATAGTCTTCTTTTTTACTGCCCAGTAAATGTTTTTTATTCTTATCTGTACCCAGTTCGAAAGAGATCTCACATTGGTCTAGTAATGCTTCTGTATTTCTGATCACATTGGGGTAATCCCGGAAGTGAGTTTTTAATTCTGATTCAGGCATCATGAATTCATTGGTACCTGCCTGGAGGTGTGCGGGTAGTTTACTCAACAAGGTATTTTGGTCAATTACCCGTAACAACCTATGGATGTTGTAGGAAAGCTTATCCGCTTTAAATGTGACAGGATGCAGTATGACTGCCTTCTCTATGAGGTTTTTTACGGGTGATGAGATTAACTTGTTTAAGTCATTGATTTTTAATCCTATATATTCATTTTGATGAAGTGTTAGTGTAATGTTTTTATTGAATGGGTAGATAAAATAAACATCCTCTAGTGCCGGTGCTTTAGACTTTAGAGGAAGATCATTCACATTATGATAGGACAAATAGCCATTTAGCTGTTCAAACCCATTGTTATTCCTGGCTATACCGATATAGAGCAGTTCATCATCTCTTCTGAATTCAATACCAAGGGCAACACGCAGGTTATACTCACTTCGTCTTTCTTTACATATTCTGAGTAGTTCAATGTACCCGGAAGTGTTATTGATATCCGTAAGTACAAGCTTTCGGATACCACATCTTTTGGCTTCTTCCCACAACTGTAAAACAGAAAGTGTACCGTACTTAAAACTGAAAAATGTATGACAATTTAAATACATCCTTAAACCCTCCCTGAGAAAACATTATTTTCCATTCTTACTCTTTTGTTCACATCGATAGTGGCAGCTCTTACGATGGAATCAATGCCATGCCGAAACCGGATTGTATCCAGTGCCTGATAGAGTTTGATGCTTTCTTCAGTGTCATCAAATAAGTTGATCTGGTAATTACCATGAACCAGTCCACTCAATCTAACACCCACTAACCGGAGCAACATTCTGCGGGTATACAGTCTATCAAATAGTTCCATCACATGCTGTATGATGAATTGATCAGAGGCTGTGTAGGGTACCTGTATTTGTCGGGTTTCGGTATCGAAATTTGAATAGCGGATCTTCACGGTCACACAGGATGTCAGCTTTTGTTCTTCGCGTAATTTGAAGGTCAGTTTTTCTACCATAGCTGTCAGGATTGTTTTTAGTTTTTTGATGTCTATGGTATCAGTTTGAAAGGTGCATTCAGTAGAGATTGATTTTCTTTCAGAGTAGGGGACCACTTCTGAGCGATCAATTCCATTGGCCTTATACCAAAGGACCCGTCCGTTTTTCCCGAATGCCTGCTCCAGCATCCTGATTGGCATCTCTCTCAGGGTTTTGACTTTGTGAATGCCCATTTCCATGAGGTATTGAGTAGTCTTTTTGCCCACCATGGGAATTTTCTGAACATGCAGTGGAGAAAGAAATTCTTTTTCATGTCCCCTGGGAACCATGCCTTCACCGTTTGGTTTATTCTCACCGGTAGCCACTTTTGAAACGAGTTTGTTAATAGAAACACCCATAGAAATGGGAAGCCCTGATTCCTTGATTACTTTTCTCCTGAGTTCCTGGGACCAGCGAAATGTCCCGAAAAAACGATCCATTCCGGTAGCGTCAATGTAAAACTCGTCAATAGAGGATTTCTCAAAAGTGGGTGAGTCTTCGGCAATGATTTCTGTGACCAGTCTTGAGTACTTGGTATAAGATTCCATGTCGCCGGAGATTACTTTGGCATCCGGACATAATTGTAGTGCCATTTTAACAGGCATGGCGGAATGTACCCCAAATTTTCGCGCTTCATAGCTGGCAGAAGTTACCACACCACGATTACCATGACCTCCTATAATGAGAGGAATTCCTTTCAGCTCATCATTCATGAGGCATTCTACAGACACAAAGAAAGAATCCAGATCCATATGGATGATGGTCCTTTCTCCTTCAGAAAGAAAGGGTTTCCGGGTGGTTTTGTTCATATTTTCATCATTTCACAAGCCTGATTTGCAGACCAATGAGTAATAAAACTAAAATAATTAGTATTTAATTTGCTAAAGGCAATCGTAAATACTAATTTTATAATCAAATCTACTCATAATAGATTCTAAAAGCTAAAAATATTAGTATAAATATGAATGCAGTAACAGATTTTCAATGTCTCTCAGACAGCTTATTTTATGATGATGATTACAGGTTGAGATTGTCCTCAAAAAAGTTAAAATCAGGTAAGTGTCAGGTTAAATTCTATGCCACTGTGGAAGCCAGAAAGAATCTTTATGGCTATGTATTGGTGGAATCCAATGATAAGCTAAAGGATGTTGTGGGTAAGATAAAGACCAGATTGGATCTGGTCAAAAGGAGAGACAGCCTGCATCATATTAATCTTTATTCAATTGGAAAAAATCAGGCTAATGAAGCCAATATTCTTATTTTTGATGCATAAGTTTTGCTTGCAACAATTAGATGATATAAACCACCCAATTAAAACAGTAGGGACTCAGCAAAAAAGCTGGGTCTCCACCTTTATCATTGAATAAAAAAACAGAGATGGTACAAGTAAATGAAAACATTAAATACCTGCGTAAAAAGAACAATTACACGCAGGAACAGTTTGCCGAATTAATTGGGATCAAGCGCTCATTGGTGGGAGCTTACGAAGAGGGAAGAGCTGATCCACGATTGAACAACCTGCTCAAAATGAGTGAGGTATTCAAGGTATCAGTTGATACCTTATTGAATAAGGATGTCTCAAAACTCGAACCCGAAGAACTTTATAGCGCCTCAGGTGACAAAACGAAAATGAAAATCCTCTCCATCACGGTGGATAAGGAGGACAATGAAAATATTGAGTTAGTACCACAGAAAGCTTCTGCAGGATATATGAATGGGTACGCAGATCCGGAATATATCGGAGAGTTACCAAAATTCCGACTTCCCATGTTGCCCGGGAATGCAACTTACAGGGCATTTGAAATTTCAGGTGACAGTATGCTTCCATTAGAATCAGGTACTGTAATCATCGGTCAGTACATTGAGGATGTCAAATACATAAGCAATGGGAAAACCTATGTTTTGGTGACTGCTCAGGAAGGTGTAGTATACAAGCGTGTTTTCAATTATATCGAAGAGAGGGGGAAACTTTACCTGGTTTCTGACAATAAGGCTTACACCGCTTATGATGTTAATGCTGAAGATGTGCTTGAGATCTGGGAAGCTAAAGCATTTATCAGTGTTAATTTCCCCAATCCAGATGAAAACAGTGAGAAGATGTCACTGGAACAATTGACGGATATTGTTAATAACCTACAGGATGAAATTGTGAAAATTAAGGGAGGTGGCAAATAATAGGAAGTTTGTCACCCAATTATCCATCTTGACTACTTTTTTTGGTGTATTGTATCTAAATATGCATTTATTTCGTTCTCTCATTTTTTGACTGCTCATTGATTAGGAAGCAGGAGTAATAAATGCAATGATTCGTACACTTTTAGTTTGTTTTGGGTTAATCCTGTTTGTATCTGCAGCTGCACAAGAAATTTCAATTTCCGGTAAAGTCATTGAAGCCAGAACTGGTTCACCCGTTCCATTTGCAACAATCGCAGTGCAGGGAACAGCATTGGGAACTATTACTGATTTTGATGGTAATTACCAGCTTCGTTTGAAGCAACGCTATGACTCATTGGAGGTTAGTTATATTGGCTTTATTACGAAAATTAAAGCGATTGAATCAGGAACAAACCAGGTCATCAATTTTCAATTGGAAGAAGATGTGCTGAACCTCAATGAAGTCGTGGTTTATGCCGGAGAGAACCCAGCGTTCGAAATTCTCCGAAATGTTGTAGACAATAAAAAGAAAAACGACAAACGGAGTTTAGAGGCATACGAATACGAGAGCTATACAAAAATTGAGGCAGATGTAGACAACCTTTCCGATCGTTTTAAACAAAGAAAGGTGGTTCAGAAGATAACCCAGGTGATTGACAGCATTGAGCACATTGCCGGGGATGATGGTCAACCAGTTTTACCCGTTTTCATATCTGAAGCTTTATCACGTTTTTACTACAAGAAGAACCCAACCTATCGGCATGAAAATGTTATCAAAACAAAAGTATCCGGAATTGGCATTACAGATGGGACACTTACTTCTCAGGTAATTGGGTCTACCTTTCAAGAATATAACTTCTATCAAAACTGGTTAAACATTGTTACCAAAGAGTTTATTTCACCAATAGCTGATGGATGGAAACTCTATTATGAATATGACCTGACTGATTCACTTTATATAGGTGATGATTTTTGCTACCGTTTAGATTTCTTTCCAAAGCGAGAACAAGATTTAGCTTTCCAGGGTACAATGTGGATTACCAAAGATGATTACGCTCTTCGTAGGATCGATTGTGTGGTGAATAAGCAAGCCAATTTGAATTTCATTGAGAAAATTAAAATTCAACAAGACCTGATTCAAACAGACGCTGGTGCATGGTTGCCTGAAAAATCCAGAATTGTGGTGGATGTTTCTCAGGTAACTAACAAAACAGCAGGTTTCATTTTCAAGTTTTACGTTTCGGCTGATGACATTGTGGTTAATAAACCTTATGATAATGAATTCTATATGAACCCTGTTGTCATGGAGGAGAATGTTAGAGAAGATTCAGAGGAGTTTTGGATTGAGCACAGACATGATTCATTGACTTCAACAGAGAGTAATGTTTTTAAGATGATTGACTCTTTGAAACACATTCCATTGATAAAAATCACGACAGATGTGAGTAAATGGGCTACAACGGGATTTTTCAAAGTAGGGATGATTGAATTAGGTCATTGGGCAACTGCCTACGGCAATAATAATATAGAAGGAGTAAGGTTAGGTTTTGGAGCAAAAACAAGCATAGACTTCAGTAAGAAGCTTGTCCTTGGAGGTTATTTTGGTTACGGTTTCCGTGATGATGAATGGAAGTACCAGGCTTTTGCCGAGTATATCGTTGATCGAAAGAAATGGACTTCTTTGCGTTTTGAAAGACAGGAGGAAGTTGATCAAATATGGTTATTGAATGAGAATATTGGTCCAACCAGTTTGTTTTATGTCTTCTCCCGATTTGGGTCATTGACGCAACCTTTTTCTTACTCCAAAAATCTGTTTCGGTTTCAAAGGCAGTATACCACAGGTTTTAGTCAGAAAATTGAATTCAGGAATCAACAATACACGCCACTTTTTGATTTCAGGTATTTTGTGGACCCTGGAGAATCCACTGCCACCGGGAGCAACTTTGACATTTCCGAAGTTAGCATTACAACCAGGTGGGCAAAAGATGAGCTTTTTGTGATCAATGACAATGACAGACTCAGTCTTGGGACCAGTAAATTTCCGGCCATCGATGTAAAATACACATATGGCTTTAACGGATTTCTAGGTGGTGATTTTGACTATCATAAACTTTATCTGTCTATTCAAAAAAGACAAAAAATGTCACTATTCGGTGTGGCTAACTTTAGATTGAGTTCAGGGTATGTATTTTCACAATTGCCTTACCCACTATTAGTTAACCACCTTGGGAATGAAACTCCTATTTATGTTGGGTTTACTTATAACCTGATGGATTTCTTTGAGTTCTCCAGTGATAAATATGTAGAATTCAGGTACCGTCATAATTTTGAAGGACTGATTCTAAACAGAATTCCTTTATTCAGAAAACTAAAATTAAGACTTACCGGAACTGCAAATGTGCTTTATGGAGGAATGAGCCAAAAGAATATTGATCTTGTGCCCACTACAATCAATGAAGAGGGAGAGGAAGTTTTGCCGTTCAATACGCTAGACCCTAACAAACCATATGTTGAAATTGGTTATGGAGTAGAGAATATATTCAAGATTTTCCGGGTGGATGCTTTTCATAGGCTCACTTACACAAATAAACCTGGAGTTAATGATTTTGGTTTGAAATTTAGTATCCAATTAATCCTATAGTTCTTAGTTTTGTTGCATGCAAAAAGTTGTGCTGTATGTACTACTGTTTTTCCTTATAGGATGTGATTTCAGATATTCTAAGGATGCCATTCCGGAGTTGCCTCAAATCAATGCTGATTTTAGAGAGAAGGCTCTGATATACCTTGATGAGCAGATTGAGAAAAATCCTGAGGATATCGACCTTTACCTTGAGAAATTAAAACTGTATGATGACCAGGGGTGGCCATTGAATTCGATTAGGACTATTAACGCTTCCATTGAAATAGATAGAGCGAATGTTTCTTTGTACAAGTTTAGAAAGGATTACTATATCAAACACGGAAACTACAGGAAAGCATTAACTGATATCGACTATCTCATCCAAAAGACATATGCTGAACCCAATCTTTTGCTTCAGAAAGTGGAAATCCTTTTCAGGTTGAACCGATTTGATGAGGCATTGCAGTTACTTAACTCAAAAGAACTTCTATCAATAGATCATCCAAAAATATACCGTATTCGATCAGAAATATTTCTTGCACAAGGAGACACCTTACTGGCATTGAGAAATTTATACCTTCACTACGAAAGGAATAAACAACATGAAGCTGTCAACAACAAGCTGATTAACCTATTAATTAAAACCAAACATTGGAAAAAGGCTGAAGAAGTTATGAATGAGCTTGCATCTGCAGATAGCGCTTATGCCATGGAAGCAGCAATCATACAATTGAAGCTTGGGAAATACGAAAAAGCGATTCCTACTTTGCAATATTTTGCTCAAAATGGGAACAATAATGCACTCCAGGAGCTTTCAGATTATTATTTCAACTTCAATAAATTTGATTCAGTTATTTATCAAAACAACTATTACATCAGTCATTATGATTCAAGTAATACAGCTTTTATGCGGATAGGTAAGGCTTATGACAGAAAGGGCTGGTGGTCTACATCTTTGAATTATTATGAAATAGTTTTGGCTACTGACAGCACTCATCAAGAAGCCTTGCAAGAAATCTCAAAAGTCAAGGGAAAAATTGCATATTTGCGGAGATTAAAGGAAGAGCGTGAAAGAACGCGAACCAATATAGTAATACCAAAAAAGAAATTAGAATTTTAAATGAGTAGTATCATCAAGGTGACTTTGCCGGACGGTTCGGTAAAGGAATTTGAAAAAGGTAGCACAGGTATGGACATTGCGCTCTCTATTAGTGAGGGACTGGCAAGGAATGTACTTGCAACAAAAGTGAATGGTGAGGTTTGGGAATCCAACCGACCAATTGAGGAAGATGCCAATGTGCAGTTGCTGACCTGGAATGATACGGAAGGAAAGTCTACGTTTTGGCATAGCTCGGCCCACATTATGGCGGAAGCTCTGGAAGCACTTTATCCTGGAATTAAGTTCGGAATAGGACCGCCTATTGATAATGGATTCTATTACGATGTGGATTTTGGTGACATGGAATTCAACTCCGAGAATTTGAAAGAGTTGGAAGATAAGATGTTGGAGTTGGCCAGACAAAAAAATGAGTTTGTCAGGAAAGAGGTAAGTAAGAAAGATGCGCTCTCGTATTTCACAGAAAAGGGAGACGAATATAAATTAGACCTGATTCAGGACCTGGAGGATGGAACTATTACTTTCTATACTCAGGGTAATTTCACTGATCTCTGTAGAGGTCCACATATACCGAATACCGGTTTCATTAAAGCCGCCAAAATAATGAATATCGCGGGTGCTTACTGGCGAGGTGATGAGACCAGAAAGCAATTGACAAGACTCTATGGTGTCACTTTTCCAAAGCAAAAGGAACTTAAAGAATACCTCGAGCTGCTTGAAGAAGCCAAGAAAAGAGACCACAGGAAACTGGGTAAAGAACTTGAGCTATTTACTTTCTCAGAAAAAGTTGGGATGGGATTACCATTATGGTTACCGAAAGGCGCCATGTTAAGGGATAGGTTAGAGACTTTTTTGAAGAAAGCGCAGGTTAGAGCAGGTTACCAGCCTGTGATCACACCACATATTGGGAATAAGAACCTGTACATTACTTCAGGTCATTATGAAAAATATGGTGAAGATTCATTTCAGCCAATTGATACACCACATGAGGGAGAACAGTTTTTTCTGAAACCGATGAACTGTCCTCACCACTGTGAGATTTATAAAACCAGACCCAGATCCTACAAAGAATTGCCATTGCGACTAGCGGAATTTGGTACTGTTTACAGGTATGAACAAAGTGGGGAATTACATGGATTGACAAGAGTAAGAGGATTTACTCAAGATGATGCCCATATTTTCTGCACACCAGATCAGGTGAAGGAAGAGTTTATCAAAGTGATTGATTTGGTACTTTATGTATTCAATTCATTAGGCTTTCAAGACTTTACGGCCCAGATTTCATTAAGAGATCCTGAAAATAAAGAAAAGTACATTGGGTCTGATGAAGCCTGGGAGAAAGCAGAGCGAGAAATTCAGGAAGCGGCTGCAGAAAAAGAATTGAATACAATTACTGAGTTGGGAGAGGCTGCTTTCTATGGGCCGAAACTGGATTTTATGGTAAAGGACGCCCTGGGAAGAAGTTGGCAGCTTGGGACCATTCAAGTGGACTACAATTTACCGGATAGGTTTGAGTTAGAATACATTGGTGCTGACAACCAGAAACACAGACCAGTAATGATCCACAGAGCACCATTTGGTTCTATGGAAAGGTTTGTAGCAGTACTTACGGAGCATTGTGCCGGGAATTATCCATTGTGGTTAACCCCAGAGCAAATTATAATTTTACCAATATCTGAGAAATTTGCTGACTATGCCAATGAGATCTATGCGGATCTGGAAGAGCATGACATCAGAGGATTGATTGATCACCGTGATGAGAAAATTGGCCGAAAGATCAGAGATGCAGAAGTGGGCAAGATCCCATTTATGCTGATAGTAGGTGAAAAAGAAATGCAGGAGGGCAAAGTATCTCTGCGTGAGCATGGTGTAGGAGATATAGGAAGCTTCTCAAAAATAGAATTCGTTGAATATTTCAAAAAGCGTGCATTGGAGTCACAAAATATCAACTAAAATCTTTTATTTTGGCTCGTATTCAATGGCAATAGCTTTTGATATAATAAAATAATCGCGATATTTGCGATTCGAAAAAATTTGAAACTTAAAAAGGAGGTAAACAATTAGCAAACAAAGGTATAATAGAGGCCCTAGAGGTAGAGTAGAAGAACCTTACAGGGTCAACGCACGAATCACTGCAAGACAAGTGAGGGTAGTAGGTGAAAATGTTAGAGTGGATGTATATCCTCTAGACAAAGCACTCGAGATGGCCAGAGAACAAAATCTGGATCTGGTGGAAATTTCACCGAAGGCAGATCCACCGGTTTGCAAGATTATCGACTATTCAAAGTTCAAATACGAACAGAAGAAGAAGCAGAAGGAAATTAAGGCGAAAGCTCAAAAAACTGTTGTGAAGGAGATTCGATTTGGCCCTAACACAGATGATCACGATTTCGAGTTTAAACTGAAACATGCGATCAAGTTTTTGAGTGAAGGAGCGAAAGTAAAAGCATTTGTGCACTTCGTGGGAAGAACAATTGTTTTTAAGGAGAGAGGAGAAATTCTGTTATTGAAATTTGCACAGGCTTTGGAAGACCATGGTAAGGTTGAACAACTTCCAAAATTGGAAGGAAAAAGAATGTTCCTTATTATGTCACCTAAGGCTGTTTCAAAAAAGTAACTAAAAGTTAATTAATAAATAAAATGCCAAAAGTTAAAACTAAATCTGGAGCAAAGAAAAGGTTTAAGCTTACTGGAAGTGGTAAAATCAAAAGAAAGCATGCTTTCAAAAGCCACATCCTGACCAAAAAGGAAACTAAGCAAAAAAGAAACCTTACTCACATGACGTTAGTTCACAAGTCGGACGAGCCTAATGTGAAGTCAATGCTTCGAATCTAAGAACAGGTTAAATTATTTCACCAGAGGATTGGTCCTAAGTTTTCGTGAGAAGCGAAGCGCCAATTATCAAAAAATTAAGTTAAAATGCCAAGATCAGTAAATCATGTAGCTTCAAGGAACAAAAGAAAAAGAGTCCTGAAGCAGGCCAAAGGTTACTTCGGCCGTAGAAAAAATGTTTGGACGGTAGCTAAAAATGCCGTTGAAAAAGGTATGCAATATGCATACAGGGATAGAAAAGCGAAGAAAAGAGAATTCAGAGCTCTTTGGATCCAAAGAATTAATGCAGGAGCAAGAGAACACGGTTTGTCTTACTCTCAGTTTATGGGAAAATTGAAAGCTGCTAATGTAGACTTGAATAGAAAAGTACTTGCAGACTTGGCAATGAATAACCCAGACGCTTTCAAAGCAATAATCGAGAAAGTTAAGTAAGTAATACTTACTAAAAATATAAAGCCCTGGTGGATACCTTTCCATCAGGGTTTTTTGTTTTATAGGTATTTTATTGGTTGGTTTGAGACAAACTTAATTTTATGGACCGAAGGAAGTTTTTTACCAATACAGCAGCAGCAACTGCCCTTGGGGGTTTGACTAGTTTTTGTCAATATCCCGGAGAAGACGAACAAAAAGAGCAAACTCCTTTAATCAAACCTTCAAAGTTATCTACAGGTGATAAAATAGGTGTTATCACCCCAGGAAGTGGTTTATTGGCTGGTCAGTATGAAACCATTGTAGAGAATATTGAAAAAACAGGGCTTACTCCGGTTTATAGTAAGTATTTACGCTCCCAAAATGGGTTTATAGCTGGTACAGACGAACAAAGATTGGAAGACCTGCACACCATGTTCGAAGATGACTCCATAAAAGCTATTATTTGTGGCCGTGGTGGTTATGGTTCAGCTAGGATATTGGATCAGATTGACTATGCATTGATCAGAAATAACCCGAAAGTTTTTGTTGGGTTTTCTGACATTACAGCCTTGCATACGGCTTTTTTGAAGAATTCAGGATTGGTCAGTTTTCACGGTCCGGTTGGTGCTTCTTTTTTTAGTAATTACACTTTGAAAAATTTCAAATCTGTCCTCATGAAAGGGGAGCAAACCTCTTTCTTAACCAATTCAGATTATTATGTAATAAAAGGAGGAGAAACTTCAGGACAATTGATAGGAGGAAATCTCAGTATTGTGATGTCCCTGATGGGTACACCATATGAACTAGATATGGATGGTAAAATTCTATTCCTGGAAGAAATAGGAGAGAAGCCCTACCGAATTGATAGAATGCTTACGCAACTTTCACTGGCGGGTAAACTGCAAAAACTAAAGGGAATTGTACTTGGAAATTGGGCACATTGTGATGTGTCGACAAGTTTGAAAACATCATTTACACTGAAAGAAACGTTAAAAGAAAGACTGGGTGATTTAGGGATTCCTTGTGCTTATGGTTTTAAGATTGGGCATGTGGATGATAATTCTACATTGCCATTTGGACTCAGTGTACATTTTGATCCAGACAATAAAATATTGAAATTGCTGGAGAAACCAGTCGTGTAATGCGGTAATTAACTAACGCCGCATTAATATTGCAAACCAATTAAACAACATCCCCTCATATTATTAACGCTTTAAGTTGGATTGGTAATGCATCTTAGTAATTATTTGAACAATTTTCGCCAAATAGAAACTCCTTTCTATTTCTATGATCTTGACCTGTTAAGAAGTACAATAGGTGAGCTTAAGAAGTGTATCGCAGATACAAATTTTCATGTTCACTATGCCATGAAGGCCAATGTCAATGATACCATCTTGAAGTTGATCAAGGACAGTGGTCTTGGAGCAGACTGTGTGAGTGGCAATGAGGTGAAAAAAGCTATTGAAATAGGGTTTACTCCTGAAGAAATTGCTTTTGCTGGTGTTGGAAAAACTGACAAAGAAATTAATTATGCCCTGGATCAAAAGATTTTTGCTTTCAATTGTGAGTCTTTTGAAGAGATAAAAGTGATTAATGAGCTCGCCATCGCTAAAAATACCAAAGCAAGTATAGCCATAAGAATTAATCCAAATGTGGATGCCCAAACCCATAAGCATATTACTACCGGGCTTAGTGAAAACAAGTTTGGAATAAACATACCTGACCTTGAAAACCTGATCCAGGATATCAAAAAGTTTGAAGCGGTTGACATCAAAGGGATTCATTTTCATATTGGTTCACAAATCATGAACCTGGACAATTACAAAGCATTATGTCTGAAGGTCAATGACCTGATCGGGTTTTTCCACGAACAAGGTGTGGATTTAGAGCATGTAAATGTGGGTGGTGGATTAGGAATAGATTACAATGATCCGGAAAATAACTTAATTCCTACATTCGAGAAATATTTCAATCTTTTCAAAGAACACTTGAAAGTACCTGAAAATATAGAAGTACATTTTGAATTGGGGAGGTCAATTGTAGGACAATGTGGTACTTTGATCAGTAAAGTTCTATATATCAAAGAAGGTATTAATACCAATTTCATGATCCTGGATGCAGGGATGACAGAAATGATGAGAACTGCATTGTATCAGGCTCAGCACAAGATATTAAGCTTTTCACGAAGTAATGAAACGGCAACTTACGATGTGGTAGGTCCTATTTGTGAATCTACTGATGCTTTTGGAAGAAAAATTCAGTTGCCAAAATCTAAGAGGGGAGACCTCATTGCCCTTCTTTCTACTGGTGCTTATGGTGAAACCATGGCTAATCGTTATAATATGCGGAATATAGTCCAGGCTGTCTATAGTGATGAGCTAGTTGTGCCGGATTTTGGATAACCTACAGTATTCCTATTACCAGATAAAATAAAGCCGCAATACCTCCTGCGATCAATGCATACGGTAATTGCGTTTTTACATGATCCACATGATCAGTTGCTGCGGCCATTGATGAAATAATAGTGGTGTCTGAAATAGGTGAACAATGGTCTCCGAAAACTCCACCACCTAATGCGGCCGCAATAGCCATGTATAGGTTTGCGTCCATCACCTGGGCCATTGGGATAGCGATCGAAATCATGATGGCAAATGTGCCCCAGGAGGTACCTGTACTGAAAGCGATAAAGCAGCTTACAATAAATACCACAAATGGCACAAGTCCTGGTGATAACCATGCCTTACTGATTTCGGCTACATAAAAACCTGTCCCAAGTTGCTTGCACAAACTGCCAAGAGCAAATGCTAACACCATCAAAAGTGCTAAGGAAACCATACCAGACATCCCTGCTATTGTATGATCCACTACTTTTCTGAATGTAAAAATTCTTTGCGCCATATACATAATCAATGCAGTCAGAATGGCAAATGTTACCGCATAAAGTACGGCGGATGAACCGGAACCATTTCCAATGGCTTCTAGAATTTGACCTGTTGTGCTATTTGCATCAAAATTTTCTTTCCAACCTGTGTATAATAACATTATTGGAACTGAAACAACCATTACCAGTACCGGGATTACCATGTTATAGGCCCTTGCTTTAGAAGGATCTTCTGGTTGCACCTCTGTGATTTCGGCTGACATCATTGGAGTTGACCCTTCATCCATCAGCTGGCCTGTTGTTTTTACCCTGGTTTCAGCATTTTTCATAGGGCCAAAATCTTTCCCAGTGAGAATTAAGGTGAAGACCATTAAAATTGCCAAAAGTGGATAGAAATTATACGGCAAAGAACTGAATAACACTTGAAATGGATTTTCCAATTCATTCAGTACTATTAAGCCCATTATATAGGCACCCCAGGCATTAAAAGGGACTAGTATACATGAAGGAGCTGAACAGGAATCTGCCAGGTAAGCTAGTTTCTCTCGACTAATGTTGTACTTCTCAAAAATTGGGCGATAGAGTGTACCTACTGTAAGGATTGAAATGTTAGACTCAACAAATATCAAAAGCCCTGTAATTCCGGCAAGTGCTTGCACAATCTTATTTCTGCCATATGATGATTTTGACTCCAGGCGGATGACAATTCTGTTTAACCATTCTATAAAACCAGCAACACCACCAGAAACCTGAATCAACATGATCAATGAACCAACAAGTAGTGTGAATATAACAGTACGGGTATTTCCTGCATCTGCAAATACATTGACAAAGGCATTTAAAGTTTCCAGAAATCCAGTGAATGGATTGAATTTTTGGATAATTAGATAACCAATGAAAATTCCGAAAGTAAGCGAAACAAAAACCTGTTTTGTTCTTATCGCTAGAAAAATGGCAACAATGGGAGGAATGATTGATAAAAAACCGTAGTGCTCATCCATTAATATCTCAGTTTTGATTGGGTTGATACTCTGCCATGATTAATCTGACAGCATTTACCAATAATTCAGTTTTATTTTTGCTTTTGCCACTTTGGTTGAGATCCAAACTTCCCTGATACACAAGTTTACCAGTTTTGAAGTTTAGTAATTCTATCATCAACATACTCTGGTGCATGTCTACCTGACGGATATCATAGAAAGATGGATCGTAGTAAAGTGTTCTGTTATATCGGTTATAGTTATTCCTGAACTGGTCTTTAGCAATTACATTAGATATGATTTCATATCTCAGTAATAGGTCAGGAGAAGAGGCAACCAATGAGTACCCTAAATTGCTCATTTCTTCCTTTAATTGTTTTTCAAGTGACTGGTACAGGGCCTTTCCTTCACTGGAAATGGTAGTGTCTGATTTGAAATTAGTGAGTTTGTAGGTTTTGAAGGAATTAAAGTTCTGTGAACTATTAGTGAAATGAATCACTTTATAGCTGTTGCAGGAAGCAATAAGAAGTATGAAAGAGCAGAAAATAAAAAACCTCATCATAGTGAGGCTAAATTATTTCGATTGTATGAATAATAAAAATTTGTTACCTGTCAAGGTTTCTGTCAATGTTAGAAAAATCATTGTCCAGTGTTTGTGATCTCACTAAATTCAGTGATTTAATGATCTTATCTGCGATGTGCCTTGTTGTGGCGCTGAACTCATACAAGACATTGAATTCCTCTGAATTAAAACTAGCAGCTTTTGACTTCTGATACTCAGTTTCCGGCCCGTGTTCGTACTCCGATGTATCAGGATTGTACCATATTAAATGCATTATCGAATTTTGATATCCCCCAGCTACAATATTACGAAATTACTGCTATAAATAAAAATTATACCTAATAATATCAAAAAAGTGCAATTTCGCAAAATAATATTATGAAATTGTAAACCCATTAAGCAAACGATTGACTGCTTAATGGACTAATTAAAACAGATGATTTCAAGTGTTTATCAATCATCATGTTAAGTTTTCAGTAGGAAGGCTATTTTGAAAAAAGTTTCTTAAACCTCAAGACATTTTAAACATTATTTGATGATTGCAATTTTTGAAAATTATGTGTTGAGACTAAGATTTTATTTCTCATTTTTGTCAAATGGCGTCAAACTTTGAAAGTGTTCTTAAGGAATTAAAGAAAGGCAACTATTCGCCTGTATATTTTTTGCATGGGGAAGAACCTTATTTCATTGATAAGATCTCTGATTATATAGAAGACAATGCATTGGAGGAATCTGCCAAAGGCTTTAATCAAATCATTCTTTATGGAAAGGATGTTGATGTAAGCACAGTGATCAACAATGCCAAACGATTTCCCATGATGTCAGAAAGGCAAGTTGTGATTGTCAAGGAGGCTCAGGAGATAAAGGACCTAAGCAAGGAAGTAGGTCAGAAATTGATGGAGAACTATGTTTTGAATCCACAACCTTCCACGATTCTTGTTTTAGCTCACAAACATAAATCTCTTGATAAAAGAAAAAAGCTAGGAAAGCTTATTGATAAAGAAACTGTCTCGCTAGCTTCAAAAAAGCTTTATGACAACCAAGTTCCTGATTTTGTAAGGGGTTATTTCAAAGAAAAGGGCTTTGAAGCGACGGATAAAGCTGTGCAAATGTTGTCAGATTTTATTGGTACAAACCTGTCCCGTATGACCAATGAGATCGATAAGATGCTCATTAATTTTAAGGGTGATGATAAAATTAATGATGCTCATATCTCCAAGTACGTAGGGATCAGTAAAGATTACAATGTCTTTGAATTACAAAAAGCTCTGTCATTTAAGAAGGTATTGAAAGCCAATGAAATCATCAATTATTTTCAGGCGAACCCCAAGAGTAATCCAGCTATTTTGGTGATATTTAATTTGTTCAGTTATTTCAATAAACTTTTATTAATCCACGGACTTAGGGCCAGTAATCCTTCGTCTGGGAAAAGTGAAATTGCCAGTCTTATTGGAGTAAATCCATATTTTGCGGATGAATATTTAACTGCAGCCAAGAATTATCCGTTAGGTAAGGTGATTCAGAACATTGCCTTCATTCGACAGGCGGATATGATGACTAAAGGAGTGGGTAGTACTGGTAATCAAAGTGATGCCTTCATATTGAAAGAATTAATTTTTAAGATTTTACATTAAATAAACCCTCGCATTGCACGTTTATGGTGAAAAGCAGGATAGTGAAATATTTTTTGTTGGGAATTTGTGTGTGTATTGGCATCAGTTCATATGGGCAGTATGCTGGAAAATCTTCTCGTTCATATTATGAATCAGGCTTGTCCTATTACAATCAGGGACAATATGCACAAGCTCGAGAACAATTTGAAACGTATTTAAGGTCAGGCTCTGATGATATCAATCAGGGTGATGCAGCTTATTATAGAGCCATGTCTGCCTTAAAATTATTCAACAATGATGGTGAGTTTCTGATGGATAAGTTTCTCAGGGATTACCCTATGCATTCCAAAGCATCATTGGCTTACTTTAATGTGGGTAATTATTTCTACCAATCTGGTGATTACAAGGGAGCACTTACCAATTTTAAAAAGGCAAAAGTACCTCCTAAATACAGCGACGAATATAATTTTAAGAAAGGCTATTCATATTTCAATTTGAGACAGGCGCCTGATGCTAAACAATGCTTTTTGAAGGTTCAGTCTTTCTCAGAATTTCAAGCCCCTTCAAACTATTATCTTGGGTACATCTATTTTCAGGAAGAAAATTATGATAGTGCAGAGATCGCTTTGGAGCCCACCTTGAGCGAACCATCCTATGCGAATTCATCAGCAATAATGATGGCCAACATTTACCTGGAGCAAAAGAAATTCAAAAAGTGTATTAATTTTATTAAAGCATTGCCTGAATCTGCAGTTGATGATAAGCTTCAATATGCTCTGGGACGAGCATACCTTAAGACCAACAACTACAAGTTGTCTGCTCAAGCATTTGAAAAAGGTCTGGATATGTCAAATCGTAAAGCTGAAGCAACAGTGTATTTTAATTTCGCTGAGGCACTCAGATTAGATGGTCAGAAAGAAAAGGCCATTGAGTTTTACAGTTTTGCTGCATTGGATGAAGATGAAATAGGTCATCACAGCTCTTATTACCTGGGAATGCTGTATGTCGAGGATGATAATCTGGAATTTGCAAGGACGGCTTTCTGGAAATCATTGAAGTCAAAAGATCCTGTTTTTAGGGAAGAATCAATCTTCCAACTAATCAACGTGGAGTTTGAACTGGAGAATTATAAAGAATGTATTGAAGGAGTTAAAAGATACAAGAGATCTTATCCAGAGGGAAAATATACAACCAAAGCAAATGAACTTCTGACTGAGGCATTTCTAAATACTTCTGATTACGAATTGGCGATAAGCTATATTGAACGACTGGATCAATTATCAGACCCATTAAAAGCTACCTACCAGAAAGTAACTTACTTAAAAGGAGCAGAGTCCTTCAACAATAGTCAGTTTGGAAATGCGGTGAATTATTTTGATAAATCCTTACAATACAATGTAGACAAAACATACAATGTTCTTTCTTACTACTACAAAGGAGAATGTTATAGTGTTGCTGAGAAGTGGCAAGATGCCATTGGTTATTACAAATCAGCATTGTATGTATCAGACACTGATCAAAAGTCTTCTGAGGCAAAAGCAAAATCCAGGTATGGATTGGCGTATGCTTATTTCAATCAAAAAGATTACGAAGCAGCCATTCAAAACTTTAAGTCGTTTCTAAATACTTCCGGTCCCAATGCACGCATGTATATTGATGCCCGGGTAAGACTTGCGGATTGTTACTATGTTTCGAAAAATTATGCGGAGGCTGAAAAGATTTATGTCAATACATTGAAACAAGCCGGATCACCTGGGGATTACATTCAATTTCAACTTGGTGTTTTGAATGCTCTTCAGGACAAGGATGACCTGGCAGCAGAGAAGTTCAGAGCAGTGATCTCTACCTATCCAAATTCGAATTTCAGAGACAATGCCATTTATCAGTTGGCAGAAATGCAATTTGAGAATACTGACTATGAGATGGCGATAGGCAATTTCAACCAACTTATTGATGATTATCCACAAAGTCAATTGTTGCCACATGCCTACCTGAAGAAGGCGATTTCATATTACAATTTGAAAGATTACCAGAAGACAATTGAAAATTATAAAAGTATTCTGGAGCAGTATATTAATCATAAAACTGCCAATGGAGCCCTTCTTGGATTGCAGGAAGTATACGCCATAACTGGAGAATCCGGTGATTTTGAAAAGTATCTAAACCTTTACAAACAGGCACACCCGGATGATGAAAGCCTTGAATACATTGAATTTGAAGCTGCTAAGTCAGTTTATTACAATCAGCAATATGAAAAGGCCATTGGTGCTCTCATCGATTTTAGGAGCAAATACACACAAAGTAGCTTTCTGGACGAGGCACACTACCTGATTGGTGAAAGTTATTTTAGAAATGGTCAAAACAATGAGGCGATTGAAGCGCATCAGGAGGTATTAAGTTTCAGTTCTTCCAAATACAGAAACAGATCACTGGCGAGAATTGGCGAATTATTGGCCAGACAAGATCCAGGCCGTTCATTGAGATATTTTGGTGAACTGTACAAGATCTCCAGTAACAGGCGAGATAAGAGTAATGCACTTTCAGGTTTGATGAATGCACACTTTGAATTGAATCACAATGACTCAGCTCTATACTATGCCACTATTATTCAGGAATCTGATGGAGTCACAAACGATGCTAGGAGTGATGCTACTTTGTTAATTGGGAAAATTTACCTGCAACAAAAACAATATGACCTTGCAGCCGATAACTTTATTCAGCTATTAAATGGCATAAAAGATGAGAAATCGGCAGAAGCCAAGTTTAGGTTAGGCGAGGTATATTATCATCAAGGCAAGTACCAACAATCTCTGGATAACCTATTTCAATTGAGTAAATCATATGCGATTTATGAGTATTGGATAGGCCGATCCTTCATATTGATTGCAGAGAATTATATTGCTCTAGAAGAATTGTTCCAGGCAAAGGCAACATTGAATTCTATCATTGAAAAATCTCCTAACCAGGAAATTGTAGAAAGAGCCACTAAGTTATTGGCTACCATTGATAAAAAGGAAAGTGAAGTCATTGAAAAGGTTGAAGAAGATTCAGTATCAGTGCCAAATGAATAAGAAATTGATAAAATATAGTTGGGTTACTGTTGTCCTGATACTAGCGGGTTTTATGTTGCAAGCACAGGATGATCCTACATGGGAATCAGATGGTGAGATCAATGATGCTGAAATTGTCATTGAAAAAGATAAAGTGTTGGAGCTGCCATCGTTTCAAAGATTATTCAGTAAAATCCCGAATGAAGACCTCAAGACTTCTCCACTGAAGGTGGATTTTGAGATCAAGAACCTCAATTTTTCACCCTCCACTCAACCAAAAAGTCTTAGGATCTATAAAGTGAAAACTGAGCCACTGGAGAAACTATACAATGGTCAGTTCAAGCTTGGTTATGGGAATTTTGCTTCTCCTTTAGTGGATGTTTCGTATTCCAATAAAAGGCATGAGCAGGTGAGCTTTGGTGCTAATTTGAAACATGAGTCCTTTGGTAAGGGGCCGGTAGATGAAAAGAACAGTGCCTCAGGACAAACTGGTATTGGTTTATTCGGTAAGTATCTAGGAGAGAACATAACTTTGAAAGGTGGAGTAGATTACAGCAACCTGTTTAATCATTATTATGGCTACAGTAACCTGGAAATTCCATTGAAGGATACCATTAATGTTTCCTACAACTCTGTAGGGGTAAATGGGAGCGTGTATGGAAGTAATCTGGACTTGCCAGTGAGGTATCAGTTAGATATTGGTTACAGGTATACTACTAATTCAAATGAAGCTACAGAAAGTTTGTTCAATGTTTCAGGGAATTTTGATGTCAATGTAACGGACGGGATTTCTTTAATTACTAAGGTGGATGTCAATAATGGCCAATACAATGATGTTTCAGTAGATTCACAAAGGACATTGATAAATTTTAGTCCTCAATTGAGGTTTTCATATTCTTCCTTCTTGATTCACGCAGGCTTTAATCTGGCTCTTGAGGATGCAGACGAAAGTACTACTTCATTTTATCCTGTTATCAATCTGATCTATCCGATTGTCGATGGGGTTCAGTTATTTGGTGGTATATCAGGAAAGAAAACTTTCGTGAGTTATTACCAGGTTCTTCAAGAAAATAATTGGATCCAGGACGACCTGGATATTAGAAATTTGAATCAAAAATTTCAGTTGAATGGAGGCATTCAGGCAAAGGTGGGTGAGAGTTTAAGCAGCACGGCAGGATTTGAAACTAATGTATATGAAAACATGGGTTTCTTTGTGAATAGTCAACCAGATAGTTCCCAATTCAATATTTTATATGATAGTGGGGCAAACACGAATGTCTTTAAGCTTTACGCTAATTTGGATCTAACAGTTAGTGATGAGTTTTCATTGGCGAGTGAATTAAGCTACTTTGTATATGATACTGATCAGTTGCCTAACGCATGGCACAGACCATCATTTGTTTTGAAGTTATCAGGAAACTTATTGTTATTCGATAAACTTAGCATTAAACCAGGTGTTCAGGTTTTTAGTGGAATTGAAGGTTATAATGAGGCTTCTATGGTTTCCAGAAAGTTAGATTCTTTCGCCAATTTAGGCCTTGATATTGATTATTATTTGTCACCAAGGGCTTTAATATTTGTTCAGCTTGACAACCTGTTAAATGCTGAAAATCAATATTTTATGAATTACCCTTCCAGGGGGACCACATTCAAATTAGGATTTGGGTATGCTTTCTGATATAGAAAATGCATAACTAAACTATTTTTCCCTATATTTATCGCGGAATATGCAAACGGAACATTTCCCAATTTAGACCAAATGTGCTTGCTTTAAGCACTTAAGATTTTTGCTAATTAAAATTCTAAGTTAAGAATGGCTGAGGATAAATTCGATAACGAAAACGACGAAAACGAAGAGTTTGATGATGATGATTTCGGCTTGCCGGATCTTGAGTATGATGCGTTAGACGATGACGATGAAGAAGAGGAAATTCAGGTAGCGTCTGATAGCGATGAAGACACTGATGATGACAATCTCTTTGAAATTGACGATAGTGAGGATGAGCCCGAGGCTCCAGAAGAGGAAGAAAGTCCAATAGAAGAACCTGTTGCTGCAGATGATTCAGATGATCCATTTGAATCTGATTTTGGTGAAGAAGACATTCAGTTAGACGAGCCTGATTTTGATTCAATTGATGCTGATGCCTCTGCGGATTCTGACGATTTTGAAGGAATATTAGAAGCTGATGAATCAGACCTTGGGGATGATTTTGAAGCAGAGTTTGAAGTGGATGATAACGGAGATGCTGATCCTAACATGGGTGAGACAGAATCCAGCGAAGGAGTTTTCGATACTGCTGAAATGTCATTTGAATCAGATGAAGATTACTCTGATTTCGATAGTGATGGTGATGATGGTGGTGATTCATTCTATGATGACAATGAATTTGTACCAAGTTCTGGAGATGACAATACTGGTGGATTCACTAAATACATTGTAATTGGTGTGGCTGTGATTGTCATGTTGGGAATTGGGTTTATTGGTTACAAAAGCTTTTTTGGAGGAGATGAGGAAGAGAAACCTGTAGCGAGTAAAACTAAGAAGAAGCCAGTTCCAAAGAAGAAAACTCCGGTGAAAAAGGAAACAACACCTACTACAACACCGAAGGAGGAGCCGGTTAAGCAACAACCTGTTCAGGCGGATCCAGATCCAATCGAAACAGTTCCAGTAGCTACGGCCACTCAGGTTCCGGCAGGTACTATTTCTAAAATGACAGGACAAAACGGTAAGGTTTATATTGTTATTGCCAGTTTTATTGATGAGGACCTTTGCAATGATTATGCAAACCAATTATCTAAAGAAGGTAAAAGCCCATACATAATTCCACCATTTAAGGATTACAAGTTTTATAGACTTGGTATTGCCGAGTTTGAGACTTTTACAAGTGCTTCGGCAAATATCGATTCTTATCGTTCTGAGTACGGTCAGGATGTTTGGGCGTTGAAATATTAATGAGTGGTGCAATCTTTTAAATACTGTATCGTTACAGTGTTTGAAAGTGAATAATTTGCTGTTATGCTATTACAAATTGCCACTACCGGTGCTGAGAATCTGGTAGAAAATTCAAAAGAAACTATAACAATTTTTAGCCTCCTTCTTAAAGGAGGCTATATGATTATACCCATTTTGATCCTTTGGATTGCTGGAGTTTACATTTTTGTGGAACGTGTATTGACCATTAGGAATGCCTCTAAGACTCCTGAAAACTTCCGGGAGGAGATCAGAATGAAAGTGAAGCACGGAGACATATCCGGAGCGAAACTATTATGCGCACAGGTTGGTACTCCGATTGCGAAAATGATAGAAAAAGGGATCTCTCGCATAGGTAGTCCGTTAAAGAATATTGAGGTTTCCATTGAGAACATCGGAAAGATAGAAATCTATAAGCTGGAGAAACATCTCAGTTTACTGGCTACAATCTCTGGAGCTGCGCCTATGATAGGCTTCCTGGGAACGGTAACTGGTATGATCCAGGCATTTATTTCTATTGCACAGGAAGAAGGAGCTGTAAGTCCAAAATTATTGTCTAGTGGTATCTATGAGGCCATGGTAACAACAGCTGCTGGCTTATTCGTTGGCATTCTGGCTTATCTAGGATACAATTACCTGGTTGCCAGGGTACAGAAAGTAATCCATACCATGGAGTACAACTCCATTGATTTCATTGATTTACTTCAAGAACCACAGAAATGAATTTAAAATCCAAACATAAAATAGAGGCGGCATTCAGTATGTCCTCTATGACGGATGTTATATTCCTGTTACTGATTTTCTTCATGTTAACTGCTTCATTTATTACGCCTTCAGGGCTGCCAGTCAATTTGCCTACAAGTAAGTCTTCCAACATTGTGATGCAGAAAGTGAGCGTTACCATTTCCAAGGACCTGCAATACTATGTGAACGATAAAAAGATTTCCTCTAATAGATTAGAAATGGAGTTGAGAAATTCGTTTGAAGGAAAAGAAGGACTTGTAGTGTTGCACTGTGACAAAGCTGTACCAGTAGAAGAACTTGTGAAAGTGGCAAGTATAGCCACAAGCCTTGAAGCGAAAGTTTCTATTGCCACAAAACCTAATTAATGATGGATCAGGAGCAAAAGAAAAAAAGGATGGCGATTGGCATATCTCTAGGTGTGCATGGAAGCCTTTTGCTCTTATTCATTCTAATATTAGCCTGGAAAGAACCAAATCCCCCAATTCCAGAATACGGTATTGAATTGAATTTTGGACTTAGCGACGAAGGAAACGGCGATATTCAACCAGAAACAACTACCGTAAACGAGCAGACACAAGAAGACTCTCAGGATATAGAGACGGTTGAAAGTGAAAATACTGAAAGCGAGAATGCTGATGACGCTGTAGAAGACCCGATTCAGGAATCATCCGAAAGTACTGATCAACAAGACGTCTCAGATGCTGAGAGTCCTGATGTAGTAGAACAGGTTGAAGAAAATACTGATGTCGAGAATAACCCAGACCAAACTAATTCTTCTGAAAGTACCAGTAGCGCTACCGACAATGAACAGACAGAAGATAACGCTCACGATTCCCAGGGTGATACTGAATCAGAAGAGGGAGATCAGGGGAGTGAAGAAGGAGAAATAAATCAGGATGCATTATATCCAGGTGAAACAGGAAGTGCCAATGGTGCTAGTTTAGAAATGGCAGGTTGGAACTGGGACTTCCTTCCCAAACCAAATGATCCAACACAAGAAAGTGGAAAAATCGTATTTCAGATCACCATTGATGATGAAGGTTACATCACCCGAATTATAACCCTGGAGAAAACAGTTACCCCATCGGTTGAGAAAATCTATCGAGATGCAGTACAAGAGCTTACATTCAGTAAAAAGTCTGACTATAAGCCAGCAGCCTTCTCCACGGGAAAGATCACGTTTATCATAAAAGCTAATTAATTAAAACTTTATGCCAACAAGGGACTATCAGGAAACTCTGGATTTTCTGTATTCTCAATTACCCATGTATCAGCGGCAGGGAGCTTCTGCCTACAAAGCTGATCTCAATAACACAATTGCACTTTGTGAGTTTTGTGGTCATCCGGAAAATTCTTTCAAATCAATTCATATAGCTGGTACCAATGGTAAGGGAACTACTGCTCATACAATTGCTTCCATTCTACAGGAAGCTGGGTATAAAACCGGGTTATACACGTCACCTCATCTCAAAGATTTCAGGGAACGAATCAGGATTGACGGGAAAATGGTTCCAGAAGATTTTGTTGTCAATTTCACTGATCAACTTGAGACAGCTATTAATTCGATTAAACCCTCTTTTTTTGAAATTACGGTGTTAATGGCCTTTGAATATTTTAAACAAGAGGAAGTTGATATAGCCATCATTGAAACGGGAATGGGGGGCAGGTTAGATAGCACCAATGTAATTACACCACTTGTATCTGTCATCACGTCGATTGGATATGATCACATGCAATTTTTAGGCGAGACTTTGGAAGAGATTGCTGGTGAAAAAGCTGAGATCATAAAGCCCGGAGTACCGGTGGTATTAGGAGATTTTGGAAATCAATCCGTTAAGGAAGTATTTTTCAGAAAAGCCATTTCAGTAGGTTCCGGCATCAATGACTTGTCATTTCAGTATTCATTTAAAACATTTGATAACGGGAAACTCCAGGTATCTGGCCCAACAAAACTTGAAGCTGTAGAACCAGCCATAAAGGGTAAATACTATTTGAAGAATTTACCGATTGCATTAGAAGCCATTTCTGAGCTAAAGAAACAGGGTTTCTCAATAAGTGAAAAAGCAATTATTCAAGGGTTGGAATCTGTGTTGGAAAATACCGGATTAAAAGGAAGGTGGCAGCAACTTGGTAACGAACCAATAATAATAACTGACGTAGGCCATAATGAAGATGGGCTGAAATTCATTTCCACTCAATTGAGGACTTACAAATTCAATAACCTGCACCTGGTGTTAGGAACAGTTAGCGATAAAAACCTTTCAAAACTGTTTTCTTTTTTTCCAGCTGACGCATTTTACTATTTTTGCCAGCCAGACGTCCCCAGAGGAATGCCAGTAGAGCAACTTGTCAAATTTGGAAAAGATCGTAACCTGCGTTTTAAGGCTTTAGAAAGTGTGAATGAGGCAATAAGATCTGCTAAAAACGAAGCTGAGAAAGACGATCTGATATTTATTGGGGGAAGTACTTTTGTTGTTGCAGAAATTGAAGATTTGTGAGGTCCAAGCTTAAGAGATTTGCTGAGAATGTGCACCGGGATAATATTCTGGAGCCGGGAAAAGATGTATATGAGAACATAAGGGGGAATTGGCATAAGCATTTCGAGAATGACAATCCTATCGTAGTGGAGCTTGGTTGTGGTAGAGGTGAATATACCATAGGGTTAGCTGATTACTATAGAGATCATAATTTTATAGGTGTTGATATAAAAGGTGACAGAATTTGGGTGGGAAGCACTCAGGCATTGGAACAAAAACTAACTAATGTAGCCTTTTTAAGAACCCACATACTAATGCTTGAGAAGTTTTTTGAACCTAATGAGGTTGCTGAAATATGGATCACTTTTCCAGATCCCAGACCTAAGAAGCGGGATATCAAAAGAAGGCTGACGAGTCCCAGGTTCATGAAAATGTATCAAAACATACTAAAAGAAGACGGCTGGATAAAATTTAAAACAGATAGCACTTCACTTTTTGAATACACGCTTGAGATCATAGAGCAAAAGGAAATCCTGGTGAAGGATAACTCTTATACTTTTGATCTTTATCAATCAGAATTTGTAGATGAGCATCATGGTATAAAAACGAAGTATGAACAAATCTTTTCAGAAAAAGGGGAGAAAATAAAGTACATGAAGTTCAGGTTTCCTAAGGACTAATGGATTGGAATAAGTTAATTTGAAGAAATTTTAGAGATGAAATTATCACTGGTCATAACAGTATATAACGAGGAAGACAATATTGAACCTTTGATACAAAAGATTGATGAATCTTTAGTGGGGTGGGATTACGAAGTGATTTTTGTGGATGATGGGTCCACAGATGCCACCAGAATGAAAGTCCAGCGGCATTCCAACAGTCGGATTAAGCTGGTAATGCTTAATAAGAATTATGGTCAAACGACAGCCATGTCAGCAGGTATTGACCAGGCTCAAGGAGAGTATGTGATCACATTGGATGGAGACTTACAAAACGATCCAGGAGACATCCCTGAGATGGTAAGGAAATTGGAAGAGGATGATGTTGATGTGGTTGCTGGAATCCGGGCAAAAAGAAAAGATGGTATGTTGCTAAGGAAAGTACCTAGCAAAATAGCCAATGCCATGATCCGTAAACTAACTGGCGTATACCTCCATGATTATGGCTGTACCCTAAAGGTCTTTAGACAAGATATTGCTAAGAACCTGGGTTTATATGGAGAATTACACCGATTCATTCCTGTTTTGGCGCAATTACAGGGTGCTCGATTGGCCGAAATGCCTGTCAGTCATCATCCAAGAATCCACGGGAAATCAAAATATGGACTGGGTAGAACATTCAAAGTAGTAAGTGATCTTATGCTGATGGTGTTCTTTCAGAAATACCTTCAGAAGCCAATGCATATTTTTGGTACAACCGGGATAATCACCTTTATGGTTGGTTTTGTGATATCCGGTTATTTGGGTGTTTTAAAGATATTAGGTGAAGACATCTGGGGGAGACCTTTGCTTATTTTAGGTATTACCCTATTGCTTGGCGGAATCCAATTGATTACCATTGGGTTGATTGCTGAACTGATTGTTCGCATCTATTTTGAAGCACAGGATAAAAAGACGTATCGGATAAAATCTATTTTTATTGGAAAAGAAGAAGCGGAACAAGTATCTTAAAACGGTTCTTAAGGCTCTCATTACTAGTGCAGCCATTTGGATTGTTGCTCAAAAAATAGACCTGGATAAGACACTTGAGAGTTTATCATCTGCAAATTTATGGTGGCTGTTCGTTGCGGCTTTTCTCTATTTAGTATCAAAAATCATTTCTTCTTTTCGCCTCAATCTGTATTTCAAAGATATCTCACTAGACATTGGCGAACGCTACAACCTTAGGTTATATCTAATTGGTATGTTTTACAACTTGTTTTTACCAGGAGGAATTGGTGGCGATGGATATAAAATATACCTTCTCAATAATAGGTTTAAGACTCCTGTTAAACAATTGATTGGGGCAACATTGATTGATAGAATTAGTGGTTTGATGGCACTGGTCTTACTGTTCCTGATTTTTCTTTTACTAATTCCATTAGAAGATATTTTAGGAGATTTTGCGATTTTATCGCCGATAGCTCTCCTAATCCTAATGCCAACTTACTACCTATTTTACAGGATATTTTTTAAAGCGTTTTTGAAATCCATCATTAAAACATCATTGCTTGCATTATTGGTCCAGGTTTTTCAGGTGCTCTGTGCATGGGTTGTATTAATGGCATTAGGAGTAAATGATAAATTTATTGAATATCAGGTTCTATTTTTGGTATCATCAGTTGTAGCTGTATTACCGCTAACGATAGGTGGAGTAGGAGCCAGGGAACTAACTTTTGTGCTTGGTTATGAATATTTGGGGGTTGATAAAAATGTAGCAGTTGCATTCAGTTTGTTGTTTTTCCTGATTACTGCTTTTGTTTCATTGATTGGAGCATTTATTCGTCTTCCTGAGGAAGATTCTTGCCTTTAAACTAAATTCCCAATAGGATGCTTGATTAATTGCGAGGCATTATAGTGATTTGCACCAATAGAAAGGATCTTATGCTAAAAATATTTGTAATTGTAGGGGAGATATCAAACTTAAGTGATGCCAGGTACTGTGCCGGTATGGGAGTAGATGTTTTAGGATTCAATGTTAACCCGGTAGAGGAGACCTGTGTAGACCCTGAAACACTGAATGAAATTTCAGGTTGGGTAGCAGGTGTGGAATACATGGGAGATATATCTGGTCTTGCCTCACACCAGGCTACAGAAATCCTGAAGGATTATGATTTCAGTTTTATTCTTTCCAATGACTTGTCAACATTAGAAGAAATTTCTGGGTATAAAAAAGTTCTGAAAATAGATATTGATTCAGAAGGCCAATTACAAAATCTTGAAGCCCTGATTTTGGGAGAATTTGATCTGGATTATGTGATCATTGATACACTCAATGAAAATTATGCTGCTATTCTGGATGGAATGAATATGTCAAATAGCAAGTTTAATATGATCAAGGCCTATGATCTCAATAAAGATAATGTTCAGGAGGCTGGGACCTTTGGTTATAACGGCATTTTTCTTAAAGGAACTGCAGAGATAAGACCAGGCTACAAAGATTATGATGAATTGGCCGATATCCTTGAAGTCCTTGAAATCGATTAAACCTTCAATTTGTTAGATCAGCGACTAAAAATATAGCTGACTGATAAACTGCATTGTCAGTAATTCAATTTATTTTTGTGGATTGTAAATGGTTGGAGCACACGGCTTACCAGCCTTTTTTAATGTTCAACATATAAATCAAAAACCAGGCTTTGAACCTGGCGGAGATCAATGAGTAGACACGGAAGAATACTTGTCGCGATGAGCGGCGGAATAGACAGCTCCCTTGCTGCTGTCATGCTACACGAGCAAGGTTATGAGGTAATTGGAATGACAATGAAAACCTGGGATTATGTAAGTACAGGTTCCTCAAAAAAAGAAACTGGCTGTTGCAGCCTGGATTCTATCAATGATGCCAGAAACATTGCAGTTAAATTGGGGTTCCCACATTTCATTCTTGATATCAGGAGTGAATTTGGTGATTATGTAATAGATCACTTTACCAGTGAATACCTGGCAGGAAGAACACCCAATCCTTGTGTGCTTTGCAATACCCATATCAAATGGGATGCTTTACTCAGACGGGCAGATAAGCTGGATTGTGAATATATCGCAACAGGTCATTATGCTAACATTCGTGAGGAGAATAGCAGATTTGTGATATCAAAAGGGTTGGATGAAAACAAAGACCAATCGTATGCGCTTTGGGGTATTTCTCAACAGAGTCTTTCACGGACAAAGTATCCTCTGGGGCATTTAAGGAAAACTGAAATAAGGGAAATGGCCACAGAGAGGGGATTTATGGACCTTGTTAATAAATCTGAATCTTATGAGATATGCTTCGTGCCGGATAATGATTACCGGGGCTTTTTAAAGCATAGATTGCCAGAGCTTGAGAATGAGGTAGCAGGAGGAGAGTTCATTTTGGAAGATGGCACTGTTGTGGGGACTCATGAGGGGTATCCATTTTATACAGTTGGCCAAAGAAAAGGATTAGGGATTGCATTGGGTTATCCTGTATATGTTACTGAGATTCAAAAGGACCAAAACCGTGTTGTTTTAGGAACATTTGATGAGCTCTCCAGAGATGGGATGTATGTGAGTCAATTGAATATGGTAAAGTATGACTCAATTGAAGGGGAAAGAAAAGACACAGTTACTAAAGTCAGGTACAATGATGCGGGGAATCCCGCCGTTATTGAACAGGTGGGAGATACCATGAAAGTTTTTTTCGGGAATGGTGTGAATGCAATTGCTCCAGGTCAGGCGGCCGTTTTCTATGAAGATAATGACGTCATTGGAGGTGGATGGATAAATAGTAGTTTTCATCAGCATCAACAGAATGCGAATTAAGAATGTAGTATTTGTCATATTAATATTAATCGGAGGGTGCAATGGAGATGAACCATTTAACCCTTCAATTGACTATGGCTATGACTATTTTCCCATAGCCACAGGCAAATATTGGATGTATGATGTAACGGAAATAGTTTACGATGCTAGTGGACCGGATACGTCCAGGTTTCAATTAAGGGAAACCATAATAGATTCAACATATTCAGATGGTCACTTATTTGAGATTGAAAGGTCTAAACGAGCAACTTCCCTTGATAACTGGGAGGTTGACTCAATTTGGACGGCAAGAATGAATGATCGGTTTGTCGTAATAGCAGAAAATAATGTAGCTTTTCAGAAATTGGTATTTCCGATACAGGACGGAACAAGCTGGGATGGAAATGCTTTCAATATTGGGGATGAGGCCACTTATGAGATGGAATTAATTCCCACTGACTCAACTGATTTTTTGAAAGTAATCATAAGTGACTTACCTGAAAACATTGTTAAAGTCGATGAAAGGTATGAATATTATGTAAAAGGTGTCGGTTTAGTGAGTAAAGAATACAATTCAGTCAATTTTTGTACGGTAGATTGCGATTTTCCCGGACAAATACTCAGTGGTAGAATTTTGGAACAATATTTAATCGAATATGGTAAAAACTAGGCGGGTTTTGTGGCTCATTCTAATGATGGTCGCTCAATTGTCTTTTGGACAAGACAGGTATATGATCTTTTTTACAGACAAGTTTGACACACCATTTACAATTGACAATCCCGAGGAGTATTTATCTACCAGATCCATCGAAAGGCGAGCTGCTCAGAATATTGCCGTCGATGAAACAGATCTGCCTGTCAATACCAGTTATATTTCACAAATAGAAGAACTTGGAATTGAGGTATATCACATTTCTAAATGGTTAAATGGAATTCTCGTAGAAATTTCGGAGGATCAGGCAGGTGAGGTTGAAGCACTGGATTTTGTGTCTCATGTAGAATTTGTGGCTCCTTCAACAAAACTGGGAACCTATGAAAATAACTCCCCCTCTCTGTTAAACAATGTTGATCCAGATATGACATCACTTACCAGCACTACCCAACTCGGTTATTTGCGAGCGGATTTTATGCGTGAGGATGGCTTCACAGGAGAAGGAGTAATGATCGCCATAATGGACGGAGGTTTTACATTCACACATGAATCCTCATTGTTTTCTCACCTAGGCGCGAATAATAAGTTTATTGGAACCAAGGACTTTGTTCGTAACCAATCAAATGTTTTCCACTCTTCATCTCATGGTACATCTGTGCTTTCTACGACAGCTTCAGAATATGGTAAGAAGATGTTGGGGACTGCATATGATGCGAGCTATGTGTTGTGTATAACTGAGGACGTAAGTTCAGAGTATAGAATAGAAGAATACAATTGGTTATTTGCTGCGGAATATGCGGATAGTATTGGGGTGGATATCATTTCTACATCCCTGGGATACAATACTTTCGATGATAATTCAATGAATTATGCCATATCTGACTTAGATGGTCAAACTGCGGTGATCACTATTGCAAATGAAATAGCTTTTGATAAAGGAATTCTGGTTGTTACCAGTGCTGGAAATACAGGTAATCAATCTGACTGGAGTTTTGTAACTCCTCCAGCTGATGGAGAAAATGTTATAGCAGTGGGTGCAATCAATGGTTTTGGAGACAGAGCGGCATTTAGTTCATTGGGCCCAACAGCGGATGACCGCATCAAACCAGAGGTAGTTGCTGTGGGAGAAGGTGCCGTAGTGTTATCTGGATCAGGTAATTTGAAAACCTCAAACGGGACAAGTTTTGCGGCACCACAGGTGGCTGGTTTTGCTGCTTCCTTATGGCAAGCTCGACCTGAACTAACTGCCAAAGAATTACGTCAATTGATTATTAGATCAGCCAGTAATAGTGATAATCCTAATAATGAGATAGGTTATGGTGTTCCGAGCTATATAAATGCGGTAGATAAAGAAGTATTGGCTGTAGAGGATATTTTAAATGGTGACATTTCTATTTTTCCGAATCCCCTTACAAGAGATCACCTTTCTATTTCATTCGAGCGACCACTTGACAATAAGTTGAAACTTACAGTTTTTGACCAACAGGGCAGAGTAGTCGAAAAATTAAAGCTCAAATCAGATTTGCCCTCAGGGCAGATGGAAATTGATTTCGGTGGTTTTGAACCAGCTGTGTATCTGCTTAGGCTGGAACACGATGGAATCACTAAAACAATTCGGTTGATTCGTCAGTAATTTTATTTCTCGAAACTTTCCACAATATTTGCCGCATTTTAAGGCTTAACAGTTTATTCCAAGATGATAGTTTGTCCTTCCATGCTTGCCTCAGATTTTGCTAATATTCAACGTGATGTTGAAATGCTCAATTCAAGTGAGGCAGATTACCTGCACATTGATATTATGGATGGGGTTTTTGTTCCTAATATTTCATTTGGGTTTCCGGTATGTGAGGCAATGCATAGACACAGTCAAAAGCCAATGGATTTTCATTTGATGATAAAGGATGCGGATCCATATTTGCAATCTTGTAAGAAAGCAGGTGCTGAAATTATTTCGGTTCATATTGAAGCTTGTAATCATTTACATAGGACTGTTCAGGCCATTAAGGAATTAGGCGTAAAGGCAGGTGTTGCACTTAACCCACACACAAATGTTGACCTGCTGGAAGATATCATTGCAGATATTGATGTAGTACTATTGATGTCGGTGAATCCGGGTTTTGGAGGGCAGAAGTTTATAGAAAGAACATTTGCCAAAGTACAGAAGACCAAAGAGTTGATCATAAAGCATAATTCAAAAGCGTTGATTGAGATTGATGGAGGTGTTAATCAGGACAATGCACCTCTGCTTAAAGAAAAAGGGGCAGATATGCTAGTGGCAGGGAGTTTTGTGTTTAGATCCAATGATCCAGTGAAGACAATAAAAGACCTGAAATCCGTTTAAAGTTTTGATGAACGGCAAGCTTATCCTTCTTATATTTTTTGGCTTCCTAACAAGCATAGTTCAGGCTCAGACCTTATCAGGAAAGATTATTGATGATGCGGGAGAACCACTTGTTGGAGCAAGTGTGTATTCAATCAACAGAAACCATGGTACTACCACTGACACAAATGGATTTTATAGGTTAGAACTCCCGGCTAATAGAAGACTGAAAATACGGTTTTCATTTGTTGGATATATTTCATTGGAGAAGACCGTAAGGCTTGAAACCAACCAATCTCAAACCTTGAATGTCACCCTGGAAACCACCTCGGAGTTTCTAGACGATTTTGAAATTACAGCTGAGCGAGAAGAACTAAGGCAGGAAGCTGGTGTAATCGAAATAGACCCGCAAACCATCAAACAGCTTCCATCAGCTTTTCAGGATTTTAATAGAATATTGGTAACGCTACCAGGTGTATTCAGTAATAACGAACTCTCTTCCACTTATTCAGTGCGTGGAGGTAACTTTCTGGAAAACCTGGTCTATGTAAATGATATGCCTGTATACAGACCATTCCTGGTTTCAGCTGGGCGGCAGGAAGGTTTGAGCTTTGTCAATCCTGATATGGTCGATAATATTGTGTTTTCAGCCGGAGGATGGCAACCAAAGTATGGAGATAAACTTTCTTCAGCGTTGGTGATTGACTACAAGAAACCAGAGGACCTTGGTGGTTCAGTCTCAATGGGTTTGCTCGGTGGATCGGCGCATATTGAAGGATCCAATAAATCAAACAGGTACAATTACATCTTCGGGCTCAGGCATAAAAACAGTCAGTATTTATTGAATACTTTAGAAACTAATGGACAGTATTTACCAAGATTTACGGATGTCCAGTCGTTTATGAATTGGGATTTATCCAAAAAGGAGTCCTCTCAACGAAGAAAGACTGAATTGGGCTGGTTATTCTCATACGCCCGTAACAGGTATCTTACCATCCCAGAGACACTAGAGACAGAATTTGGGAGTATCCAGGCCAATTTCAAATTTTTGGTAGCATTTGAGGGGCGGGAAATATTGAATTATGATACTTACCAAACTGGATTCAAGTTTTCTCATCGGTTTCATAACAGGTTCAAGACGAATCTGATCTTGTCTGGAGTACACACCACGGAACGTGAGTACTTTGAAGTAGAAGGAGCATACAGGTTATGTGATGTGGACAATAATCCAAATGCCTCAACAATCAATGAATGTGCGGTTGTCCGTGCTGTTGGGATCAATTATGATTATGGAAGGAATAAACTTGAAGGTCAGATTGTGAATATTGAAAATCGCAATGAATGGGTTGTTGGTGACAATACTAAAATTGAATTTGGGTTGGGCGTAAGACACAATAAGCTTGACGATCAATTGCGGGAATATACTTTTGTGGATTCAGCAGATTTTTCAACTGTCATCCATAGGAGCTTTAATGACCTTTCTATAAATAATAACCAATATACCCACTATAATCAGGTCAGTTACAGCAGTCCTGATACTTCACACACTTTCACATTGGGGTATCGCTTCAATTATTGGGATTTTAGTGAAGAAATGCTATTCAGCCCAAGAGCACAGTATGCTTTTAAGCCAAAATGGAAAAAGAATACCATTTTTAAAGTGGCGGGTGGAATTTACCAGCAACCACCATTTTACCGTGAACTCCGGAATAGGGAAGGAGAGATTAACAGGGATGTGGAAGCACAAAAATCCTGGCATTTAATCGCCTCAATGGATCGGATCTTTTACATGTGGGGTAGAAAATTTAAATTCCTTACAGAGGCTTATTATAAAAGAGGTAAAAATATCATCCCATATGATGTTGACAATGTTCAAATCAGGTATTTCGGAGAGAATCTGGCATCAACATACGCTGCGGGTGTAGATTTTCGATTAAATGGTCAATTCATTGAAGGTGCAGAATCGTGGTTTAGTTTGGGAATCCTAAACACCAAAGAACGTATAGATGGAGTTACAGATGGCTATATAAGAAGACCTTCAGATCAAAGGGTGAACCTTGGTATTTACTTCGAAGATAGGCTTCCTACAGATCCTAGTTGGAGAATTTACTTGAATGGTTTATTCGGTAGTGGTTTGCCTATTGGTCCACCTGGAAATGATAAACTGAGAAATGCTTTTGATGGTGATGAATACTTTAGGGTTGATTTAGGCATTACAAAAGTATTGGTTTATAAAAAGGAAGCTGGAATTTTCAATTCATTGTGGATCACAGTTGAGGTATTGAATGCACTTGGAGCGGACAATACAATCAGCTACAATTGGATTGAAACTTTGAATGGAAATCAGTTTGCCATTCCAAATGCGCTTTCAGCCAGGTTCCCAAATGTTAAAATCACCACCAATTTTTAGGTGAAATGTCAGGTATTGGAAGGAATCGGTACATATTCCTTGTCTAACAATTTGCATTTTAAAGGGTTGACTATATTTTTAAGTTGCGAAATAATGTTTAATCAATAAAATATATAGGAAGATGATGAATTCGAAGGTGTTAAAATGTATGATGGTATTATTTGTAAGCATCATATCATTCAATACACTAATGGCTCAAGATGAAATTACAGATGATGAAATAAAACTTTATGCAGAAGTAATGTATAAAGTGGATGTGATGAAAGAAGAGGGCAAAACAAAGTATGTGGAGATGATCAAAGCTGATCCATTGATGCAGGGCGGTTCAAGGTTTAATGCCATTAAGAAGGCTTACGGTGATGAAGAGAAATTAGCAGAATTGGAATTGACGGAGGAGGAGATGACTGCCTATGAAAATTTATTGGCAGAAAACGACAAAATTGCTGCAAACATCAAAACATCATTTACCACAATGGTTAAAGAAGATTTAGGCGCAGCTGTTTACAATAAGATCAAAAAAGCTCTGAAGTCTGATGAAACAGTACAAACGAAATATAATGACATGTATGCAGCAGTAGAAGAAGCAGCTACAGCTGAATCAGAAGAGGAGAGCACTGAGGGAGAGGATGTTGCAGGAGAAGACAAATAGGTATTACCCAATTTGATACAGGAAGGTAGACAATTGTATTGTCTGCCTTTTTTTTTGTTTTTTGAAATGACTTTTTGAGACGCATCTAAATTTATTATATTGATCAAAATTTGACCGTTAAACAACCCTACTTATGTTTACCGAATACGAAATCCACACAATGGTTGAGAATAAGGCTATTCTTGATGCTACTATTGTTCTCAAAAAAGACTTTATTAAAAACGAAGCGCCTTATTTGGAAATAAGTGATCATGATTTTTTCTCACTTGTAATGATGGCCCCAACCGTTGGAATAGCCCTAGCAAACGGTAGTGTGAGTTTATTTGAAGAGTTGGCACTCAATAAAAAGGCTCGAAAACTCTCTAAGGGGGGATATTTCATGAAGAAAGACCCTGTTGTTTATGCCATGAAATATCTGATCAAAAAATATGATGACTGGGATGATAAGTTTTATGATGTCATCAAATTATCCATGGAGGAGTTATTCCATAAAAAAGACCTTGAGGCTCCATATGATCCAAATCAGGAGTTTGATTATGAACAATACAAGGTAGAGGTGTTAAAAATGCCATACATATTTATTCGATTTCTGTCTTCATTCTTCCTGGAGGATGATGAAAATATAATCAGTTATAAGAATATGAATAAAACTGATTTTGGAAGACTTGTAGAGATTGGTAATAAATTAGGGCTAGATAAAATTCCTTTATTTCATAAATTCTGCAAAACTTTCAAGGTGAAGTAAGGTTCGCTTCATAAATCTTACTGGTTAGTCTCATTTTAGGGCTTTAGACACCAAAGAATAATGCGATATTAATACAGATTTCATACTTTTGTCGTTTGTGGTGTAAGTGTTTATAAACAGCGTATGAAATTAGTGCGTAGGTGTTTTTATTTTCTGGGTGTTCTATTCCTTTTATCAAGTTGTAGTGCAGATAATGAGTTTGTGGATTCAAATGATCTTGCCGAACAACAAGAAGAAACAATACTCAACTATTTAGCTGCCAATAGTATTGAAGCTACAAGGCATGATTCTGGCCTTTACTATACGGCTGACTCATCAAATTCGTCTGGGACATCTGCAGATGGTCAAATTGTTCACGTCTACTATACAGCACAGGTCATGGATGGTCAGATTATTGAAGATCATTTACCTGAAGACGGTGATCCCAAGATTATGCTTGTTGGTGGTGATGCCATTATTCCTACGGGTTTGGATGTAGGTTTAGGTTTGATGAGAGAGGGTGAAACATTTACGTTTTATGTTCCAAGTGAACTGGCCTATTCATTCTTTAATTTTGGTAACTTAATTCCTTCTGATGCGATTCTGATCATACAGGCTACTGTTGCACAGGTTCAAACACTTTCCGAGAGATTATCAGTTGAATCTCAGATAATCAATGATTTCATCGAAGAAAATGATTTGAATAACCTTGAATTGAATCCATATGATTCTGTAATAAGGCTAAACTCAGGTATTTGGTATAAACGGTTGAGTTATGGGGCAGGAACAACAAATCCTACTGAACAGGATACTGTGAGAATACAGGTAATCACAAAGCAACTAGATGATAAAATCATAGACAATAGACAGGGGTTTGAGATTGGATTAAATGACGGTGATATAGTTCCGGGACTTATTTCAGGTATATTTAATATGGTTGAGGGCGAAAGAGCTATGATAATTGTTCCTTCAAATTTAGCTTACCTTGAAAGTGCCATGGTAGTTCCGGAATACTTGAAATCAGATTTTGTGGCAAATGGACGAATTCCCGCTTATGCCGCGGTAGTTGACCCTTTTGAAGTACTGATTTTTGAAATAACTTTAAACAATATTTATTAAGGGGAAATTACTGTCCAAATTGAGAATCAATCCTAAACATACCATCATGATTTTGTTGACTTTGTTTTCAGCGATTTCTCAATGTTATGGGCAGGATGACGGAATTTATAGAAGTCCTGTTAGGAAAGTGCTCAATTCATTCTCAATTAACCTCTCTACAGGTTACGCCATTACCAGGTATTACCATCAGCCCAGTGGATATCATTTAGTACAAACACCAGCTTTTCTGGCGTTAATTCCCGATACCCAAGAACCGCCAACAAACCTCAGCTTTACAGGAACAAGGAATTGGTTTAATAATCCCATGTTAATCGATACATTGATGAGCAATAGATTATTTGAGGTTCCTTTTAGTAGGTTACCTAATCCAGTTGATAACCCGTTGCTTCAAAATCAGACTAGAATTGTAAATGTTGACACGGCTGATCTCAATTATGTTGGATATGGACATGGGATACCAGTCCAATTGACACTACACTATAATATCGATGCTTTTAGAATAGGAGGAGGCGTGATTTATGAAAAGCACTGGCTCAAACAATTGAAACCGTCGGTTTATGAGGATATTCTCAGACCATACATTCCTGATTTTAAAACAATTAATAATTGGAGGTATATAGGGTATGTTGGCTATAAATTTCTTGATTATTGGCGCTATTCATTCGTTGGTGAATTGCAGATGGGTGTTGTCAATAGTGGACCAGCATTCAGTTCACCAGCCATTCAGAAAGGGATAATGACTAATTTTGGAGTATCAATAGAAGACAATTGGTCTGAGTATTTCAGAATAACCGTCAGGCCTAGCATTGATATCAAGAATTATATTGTCAATATGCCAGATGGACCACCCATAAAGAATAGATATAACACCTTTCAGTTGCAAATTGGATTTAGTTTTAATTACCCTGAAATACCAAGGTCCCCAATGAAAGCAGATCATGTTCAGCTGAAACATGTCATTACTGACCCCAAAACCGGACGCAGAATGGAAGTAAGGGGGCAACCATTCTGGAAACGCCAGAACCCAAAAATTGGTGAAAATCACCGGAAATTATGGCGTCAGAAATTGAAAAATAAGAAGAAATTCAATCCGTATTAAACATGTACCGATAAGGTGGCCTACAAAGTATTTTTATTCCCAAAATTCACTTAAATTGCGGCTTGTTATTAGATAATCATTATGGCAGAAGGAGATAACGAAAACAATTCCGAAGAAGAAAAAGATTATTCCAATCAGAACATCATACCCATCAATATTGAAGACGAAATGCGTGGCGCATACATTGACTATTCAATGTCCGTCATCGTTTCAAGGGCCCTCCCGGATGTAAGGGACGGTTTGAAGCCAGTGCACCGAAGGGTGCTGTATGGGATGCAGGAATTAGGGGTCAACTACAATAGACCTTATAAGAAATCAGCGAGGATAGTAGGAGAAGTATTAGGTAAATATCACCCACATGGTGATTCATCTGTATATGATACCATGGTGCGTATGGCACAGGAATGGTCTTTAAGATACCCTCTTGTCGATGGCCAGGGTAACTTTGGATCTGTAGATGGTGACTCACCAGCTGCCATGAGGTATACAGAAGCAAGGCTTAAGAGAATTGCGGAAGAATTATTGACTGACATCAACAAAAACACTGTTGATTTTGCGCCAAACTTCGATGACTCATTAAAAGAGCCCACAGTTCTGCCAGGAAAAATACCTAATCTGTTATTGAACGGAGCAAGTGGTATTGCGGTAGGTATGGCTACCAACATGGCTCCTCATAACCTGACAGAGGTTGTTAACGGGATCACTGCTTACATCGATAATAATGATATCGAGATTCCTGAATTGATGCAGCACGTCACTGCTCCGGATTTTCCTACCGGAGGTACGATCTACGGGTACCAGGGAGTAAGGTCTGCTTTTGAAACAGGAAGAGGAAGGGTTGTCCTAAGGGCAAAAGCCAGTTTTGAACTCAATAAGACTGGTAGAGAACAAATCATCGTGACGGAGATACCATATATGGTCAACAAGGCGTCCATGATTGAGAAAACAGCCCAGCTGATCAATGAAAAGAAAATTGAAGGTATTTCTGATATCAGAGATGAATCTGATAGAAACGGATTAAGAGTTGTTTATGACCTTAAGAAGGATGCGATTCCGAATATTGTCCTTAACAACCTTTATAAATATACACAGCTTCAGTCTTCATTTAGTGTAAACAATATTGCACTTGTAAAAGGCAAGCCACAGCAATTGAATCTAAAGGATTTGATTTCGTGCTTCGTTGATCACCGTCACGAAGTAGTGGTGAGAAGAACTGAGTATGAATTAGAAGAAGCAGAAAAGCGAGCTCATATCCTGGAGGGTTATTTAATTGCACTTGATAATCTTGATGAAGTAATTCAGCTGATTAGAGAGTCAAGAGATCCAGAGATAGCGAAAGCTGGATTAATGGATAAATTCAAATTATCCGAGATTCAGGCTAAAGCGATCCTTGAGATGAGACTTCAGAGACTTACAGGTCTTGAAAGAGAGAAGATCCTCAAGGAATACGAAGAGATTAAGAAATTGATTGAGCACTTGAAAGAAATCCTGGCCAATAGGGATTTAAGGATGCAGATCATCAAGGACGAGCTCACTGAAATCAATGACAGATATGGTGATGAGCGCCGAACTGATATTGAGCATGCAGCGGATGACTTCACAGCTGAAGACATGATCCCTGATGAAGAGATGGTGCTAACCATTTCCCACCAAGGATACATCAAACGAACTGCGCTTGCTGAATACAGAACGCAGGGAAGAGGTGGAGTAGGTTCAAAAGGAGTAGTTACCAAAGATGATGACTTCACTGAGCACTTGTTTGTTGCTACCAACCATAACTATTTGCTGATATTCACTGAGTTTGGAAAAGTGTTCTGGAAGAAGGTTTGGGAGATTCCTGAAGGTACAAAAGCTTCTAAAGGTAGAGCCATTCAAAACCTGATCAATATTGAGCCAGAAGATAAGGTAAGAGCAGTAATCAATGTGACCACTTTAAGTGATGAGGATTATATCAACAATAATTATGTTGTTATGTGTACTCAGCGTGGTACCATAAAGAAAACTTCATTGGAAGCTTACAGTAGACCAAGACAGAATGGTATCAATGCCATCACAATCAATGAGGGAGATAAATTGCTCAATATCAACCTGACAAATGGAGATAACCATATCATCATTGGAACGGATTCCGGTAGGGCTATACACTTCCACGAGACTGATGTGAGGCCAATGGGACGAACTGCAGCGGGTGTACGTGGTATTTATCTTGACGATTCGGAGGAAGTAGTTGGCATGGTATGTGTAAGTAGAGAAGAGGCGACACTGCTTGTTGTTTCAGAAAAGGGTTATGGTAAAAGGTCCCATATTTCTGAATACAGAATTACCAAACGAGGAGGAAAAGGTGTGAAAACCATAAACGTTACCGAGAAAACTGGTAAACTTGTTTCGATCAAGGAAGTAGTGGATACGGATGACTTGATGATCATCAATAGGTCAGGGATAACAATTCGACTGGCGGTAGATGGACTTAGAGTAATGGGAAGAGCTACACAGGGTGTTAAACTGATTAGATTGAACGAGAAAGACAATATTTCTTCTGTAGAAAAAATAGAGAGAATTGAAGGTGAAGAGGAGGATGTTGAACAAGCAGAAGGATCCGAAGAAAATAGTAATAATGAAAATACAGAACCTAACGAAGAGTAACCTTAAAAGTGTAATTAACATGAAAAAATTAGTGTTGGCCATGGCAATGTTCGGCCTGGTAATAGGTGGAGCAGAGGCCCAAAAGAAAAAGAAACCTAGTTTAACTAAAATTGAAACAACGGTTGATAATGCAGCAACTAACGAAATTGCTGTTGAAGACCTTGTGGCAGTCAAAGAAATGGCTGATGATGCTATTGTTTATGAAAAAACAATGGGTAAAACCAGGACTTGGTATCTGCATGCAATGGTTTATAAGTTAATATATGACAAAGGCGAAGAAGTTGCAGGAGTATCAACAATAGATGCCTTGACGACAGTAGGAACATCCCTTGCGAAAGCTGCTGAACTTGGTAAGGAAACAGATATTTATACCATAAAGGCTAATCAGGTTAGTGAAAATTTATGGGGTGAATTGTTGAACAATGGTGTGAATGCCTACAATGAACAAAATCTAGCTGAGGCAGTAAAAGCTTTTGAACTTACTACACTTATTAAGCCTCAGGATACAACTGGATATTTGTATGCCGGTGCTGCTGCTAGTGATTTAAAAGATTATGACGCTGCAGTTAGAAACTATAAGAATTTAGTTAAGATCAATCCTCAGGAGAGCTACTATTCAGCATTGATTTCAATCCAAAAAGATGGAATGAAAGATTTTGATGGTGCTCAGGCAACTATTGATGAAGCGAAAGAAGCACTTGGTGACAATCAAACCATCAATAAATATGAAATTGATTTATTAATTCAAACTGATCAAGTAAGTAAAGCAATCACAAAAATAGATGAGGCTGTTACAGCTGAACCTTCTAACGCAATCTTACACCTGAAAAGAGGTTTATTGTTTGATCAACTTGCAAGTGCAGAGAGAAAAAGTGAAAGTCCGGATTTGGCTAAACTTGAGAACTACGTTACTGAAGCGAGAGCTTCATATGACAAAACAATTGAACTGGATCCTCAGAATCTTACGGCATATTTCAACTATTCAATTATCTATAATGATATGGCCAACAAGCTATACAATGAGTTGAATGCAATGGGTATCAAGGAATACCAGAAAAACAAGAAGAAGTACGAAACTGATGCCAAAGTTTACCTTGAAAAGGCACTTCCTTATATGGAAAAGGCTTACGGTATAGATGGAGATGATGCTGACATTCTTTATGCCCTGGAATCTTTTTATTCAAGATTGAATAAAAAAGATAAACTAGCCGAAGTTCAGGCGAAAATGAAGTCACTAGGCTTGATTGATGAATAGGTAACTAAAAAGTTAAATATTTAAAAAGCCATTCCAGTCTTTGGAATGGCTTTTTTTGTATGTTGAATTGTTCATGGCCAAAATCAAGGTGTTCATCGAAATCGGGATGTCAAGTGGTGAAGAATTGACAAAAACCTGATATGTTTGGTATATAATAATTGACACACGAGTGATCGAAACTAATTACTTACAGCTATGATTATATTATCTTCAAATAGTATCGACGAACTCAACCTGATCTACAAAAAAGTGAAAAAGGATTTTCAGGCAATTGATACAATCAAACTGAATTCCAACACATGTGAATACGAGTTGAAGTTGGAAAGACCACAATTGAACAATTCAATGATGAATGTGGCCGACAAAGTACTTGAAATTGATGAGATGTTAGAAGAAGATCCATCATTGTTCACAGATTTCACATGGATGAAATTGAAGACGGAAGTTGAAAAACCAAAATTGAAGTACATGTGTCTTCAACCGTTGAAATCGATGTGGCCTAATATGAAACCGGCTACAAAGAAGGCTATTTTCGATTACTTCTGTGCTCAGAAAGAAATTCAACCCGAAGTAGGACATAACAGCAACAAACTAGTTGCTTAAAGATTATACATAAGTGTTTTCATGATAAAGTTGGTTTAAGCCCGTTGCAATCGCTTCGGGTTTTTTTGTTTTAAGGGGCTGATTAACAATGATTTTGTGAAACCACATGGTTTGACTTGATTAAGTCCTGTGGAGGGGTTAGCTTGCGCAAAATTTTTTTAATTATGCCTATCCATATCAATGCATCGCCAGATGATATTGCTGAAACTGTCCTTTTACCTGGAGACCCGGGAAGAGCAAAATTCATTGCAGAAAATTTCTTAGCGGATCCGGTTTGCTACAATGATACACGAGGAGAATTGGGATATACAGGGCTTTTAAAGAAGAAACGTGTATCTGTTCAGGCTACAGGAATGGGAATGCCTTCTATTGCTATTTATGGAAGGGAATTAATTGATTTGGGTGCAAAAAAACTCATCAGAGTGGGCACTATGGGAAGCATCCAAACTGATTTAAACGTAGGGGATGTGGTTTTAGCAGCAAGTGCCTCTACAGATAGTAGTATCAATGATCATACGTTTAGTGGGACATTTGCTCCTACAGCAGATTGGTGGCTACTGTATGCGGCAAGTCAGGTGAGTATGGCTATGGGATTGAAAGTTACGGTAGGAAATGTTCTGAGTACCGATAAGTTCTATAACGAAATGGAAAACTGGTGGCAGGTATGGCAATCACATGGCGTACTTGGAGCGGAGATGGAATCTGCTGCTCTCTATACATTGGCGGCCAGAAACAAGGTTGCGGCACTATCAATTTTGACGGTTAGTGATCATATTTTAACTGGTGAAGAAAGTACTGCTGAAGCCAGAGAAAAGACGTTCACAGATATGGTAGAAATTGCCCTCCAAATGGTTTGACGAAGCATCGGCTAATTGGTCAATATAGATTGAGCTATTTTCATGTAATCCGGAAAAAAATTCCTGATCATAGCAGGATCAGTTGTGTTTACCTGCATGGCAATTGAAATTTTCTTCTCAGGATAGTAAAGTCCCAGGGTAAAATAGCCTGGAAAAAATCCACTGTGTCCAAATGCTTTTCCTAAACCAGGCAATTCTAATTCCTGGTATCCAATCCCATATGAACCTCCAATTTCCGGAGATGGAATGCTGTTAAAGTAAGTTTCGCTACACTTTTCTAAATCAAAGGCTTTTCCTTCAAACAGGTCCTTTAACCATTTTGCATAATCCTGTGTTTTCCAGGCCAAACCACCACCTGTCCACTCAAACTGCATATTGTACTTACATTTGCCATTTTCTAACATAAGACTATCAAAACCTAATGGGTCATTTGGGCCTGTATAGCCTTGTGCAAAGCCTTTTATGATTCTCGTATTAGTAGGTTTCATATCAGTAAGTCCCATGGGTCGCAATATTCTATCATTCAAAACTTCATAATAAGTTTTACCTTCAATAGCTTCTATTATCATGCCTATAAGAATGTAATTGGTATCGGCGTATTGAAAACTTTTTCCCGGTTCAAAACTTGCAGTATCACCTAGGACATATGCTATTAGTTCCTCAGGTTTCCAATTCTTGTCAGGGTCTTTGACAAGGTCTTTGGTGAAGGCTTCCTTAAATTCGTACCTTTCAATTCCAGACTGGTGTCTTAATAAGTGAATTACTCTTAAGTCTTTAGCATTTGGCAATTGTTCAAACCAACTATAAGTCTCAAACCAATTGCTGATAGGATCCTCCATGTTTAACTTTCCCTCGAGTATTAATTGCATGACAATGGCAGCCACAAATGTCTTTCCCGCACTTCCACTATGCAATAGGTTCTGATCGGTCATTTTAATGGCATTCTCCCGATCAGCCCACCCTGATGTATAAGCATATGTACCTTCCTCTGAACTTACACCAACTATTATACCTGGATAACCGCTTGAATGTACGGCATTATCAACTAGAGTTTGTGTTTTTTCTGATTGTGCTGAGAGAGTGAATACACAGAATAGAGATACCAGTAGGAAGCTTGAAATGAACTTATGCATTATGATCATCGATTTGATTTATGCGTAAGATTCATGATTGACGCCTGATAATCAATCAACTGTTTACAAAAGGTAAATGCAATGTGATGGATGGTGTATAACCAACAATTTTGACTTTTCGATTAGAATTATTCTAGCAAAGAGCTATGAGTAGAAATCGCTTTGACAACACCTTGTTTCTTTTGGTATACATCAGTAAAACTAAGTTGAACAATGGTTGTGTCACTGGAAGAACCAAGTATTGTCATCCGCTCTTTTCCGCGAATAATTGCCACCTGATCAAATAAATCAACCGTGACATCAAAATAGCTTATATCAAGAAAACTGTATTCGGCATTTTCCAATTCATGAATGGCCTGTTTCTTAGTTGATCGAGTTCCATCTATATTTCCTGAATATACCCAGGTATCATCAAGTACCTGCTCTAGTTGAACAGCATCCTTCTTTAGAAAACTTTGACGCCATTTTTCAAGAACAGCCAGAACCTCTTGTTCGGAAACGGGGTCTGGAGCTTTGCATTGGAATAAAGAAAGCAGAACTAGGATGAAAATTATGGTTGAACGCTTCATTTCAAATTGTTTCTTTGTAAAAGATTTTATTCACTATTTTCCATTCACCCTCAATCTTCAATAGGTTCATGGAATCAATAAACCGGAAAGTTTCATATTTGATTTCAAGTTGGGCATTTGCCAGGTTGCCTGTTACCGTGATTGCCTGAATAGTGGTTTTTCTGTTTTGAGCAGGGCCAGGTTTCATCGCTTTTTTAAAATAGTCTAGCGCATTTACTTCCATATAACCCTCAGAGCCTACATACTTCATCATTGCAGCTGGGTGAAAAGCTTGCGCTAGCTGGTCGAAATCATTATTTGTGCCGCCATCAAGGTAGTTATTCAGTGTTTCAATTATACCGGCGTATTCAATACTTGATTGTGAATAACCCACTGAGCTCAACATAGCCATGAGAATTAGCAAAACGAATCGTTTCATATACACAGTAATATTTGCATTTCATTGTACATATTACCAAGTATACCATTTGATTGAATTTACAGTGGGCGTAACTTTCTGAAGGGTTACATTTCTTTCTAAACTGTTATTTTCCAATGCTAACCACCAGTTCTTTTCGTTTCTCTCGACTGATTGGAATCTCTACATCACCTTCCAGTACTGCGCTGTAAGTATTGTGTCTAATAGTCTTGATTGCTTTCAAAAAGGACTTATTGATTGCATAGGATTTGTGAACCCTAATGAATATTGAGGGTAAGGTTAGCATCAAACTGTTGAGGGATTTACTTTGTAAGTACCAGGATGCATCAGTTAAATAGATTTCAGAATAATTGGAAGATGCTTTGATATACTTGATTTCTGAAATATCGATGAATATTAATTTGTCCTTATCTTTGACAGAAAGGTGCTTTATGATCTCGTTTGGTGCTTTATTTGAGTTGAGCCTATCAATTGCCTTGGCTAGCCTATCTTTGGTGAATGGCTTTGGGACAAAATCCAGGACCCCATATTCAAAAGCCGTAAGAGCTTGTTCTGTATAGGCGGAAACAATTATAGTCTGGAAATGTCTATTGAGAAATTTCTTTAATATTTCAAAACCATCCTGACCATGAAGGTTTAGGTCCAGAAACAGTACTTTAATGTTATTGCTGGATAGAAATATGTTTACTTCCGGAATAGAATTAACGTAGTTGATGACCGTTCCTTTTGGAAACAATTCTGTTAGAAACCTTTGAAGTCTACGAGCCACAAATGGTTCATCTTCACATATTAAAACACTCATTTTGGTATCTCAATTACGGTTTGGAATCCATTTGTCAGAGGACTCAGCTGCAATGAAAAATTATTACCGAATGACTCTTCCAGTCTTGATCTGACATATTGTAATCCTACACCTTCTTTTATTGGTGTGTTTGACGAACCATTATTCTTAATTATGTAGGATATTGTTGTTTCCTTTTCCTGCTTCTCAATTGAGAATTCACCAATTTTTTTGGACGCAAATCCATGCGTTACACCGTTTTCAACCAAAGTCAGAATAATTCCGGGAGGAATAAGCGCCTCCGGATCAATATTTTCAAGCTTAGTCTCAAAGGTTTTATCTAGCCTAATAGAAAGAATGTTAAGGTATTTCTTCACCATCATCAACTCATCTTTGATGGAGATTAATTTTTGGTCACTAACCCGAGCGAACAGCTTAAACTCATGCGCCATATCTTCCACGAATTGACTGGCCTTTTCAGGAGATACTTCAATTAATTCCTGTAGTGAGGTCAGTGAATTTAAAATGAAGTGAGGTTGAATATTCTTTTTCAATAATTGATTTTCCAAGCGGGCTGATCTAAGATTTGCCTGATGAAAAGCTGTCGTTTGGTGTGATAAATTAATGCCAGTTCGGATCACCATGAGGAACACCAAAATTAACGTTCCAAGAAAATATCCAAATGCAATAATGTCAAGGATTCCTAAAATTGTAAATATTAGGAGTGAAAGTAGAGCGCCTATCAACAGCAAATGTCCATTGCCTTTCTCATAAGCGTATAATGATTGGCCCAATGCCCAAGTAATACCTGCTATGATGAATAAATTCTCCGGGAGGAATAGATAAAACATAACTGAACCAATGCCAATTATCAAACTCAGTGATTTTCTATTACGAATTTTCAGGTCATAAGCCAGGTAAACTATTAACGAAAACACCCCGGCCACTACGGAAAGATATATCAGATCATATGCTGTGAACTGGACAAATAAATCAATTAAAACTTCATTTGGAGGAAATGACTTTAGCCAGATTTTAAATACATGGAAAATACAATAGCATACAAAAAACAGATAAGACAATCTTCTATGATACCCAAAATACAGGGCACCATTGAAGATGGCGGTCGTTATGAAAATCGAACTTAGAACGAGTAGACTATCGTGTATGTTTAGATTAAACATCGGATAAATTTATACTTATTCCTTTAACGGACTGTGAAAGAAAGGTTCTTTAGTTAAATTAAGATTTCAATTTTTCTTAAGCACCATGAAACACAATCTCTTCTTTTTATTTTTAGTAGTACTTGCTAATTACGTCCAGGCACAAACACCGTTAATAACAAATGTTTCCAGTCGGGAAACAATTAGTTTGGATGGCTCCTGGCACTATATTATTGATCCTTATGACAATGGCTATTACAACTACCGTTGGCAACCATTTGATCAACAGGAAAATCCAGGAGGTGCTGCATATTTTACAAATACTAAGCCCCAAAGTAAATCAGATCGGATAGAATATGACTTTGAGAAAGCAAGTACTTTGGATGTGCCTGGCAGCTGGAATTTTCAGCGTCCTGAATTAAACTATTACGAAGGGTCAATCTGGTACCAGCGTGATTTTAAATTTGATAAATCTCCTTCGAAAAGAGTATTCCTGTATTTTGGTGCGGCTAACTATGAAACTCATGTCTATGTAAATGGAAAAAAAGCAGGTGTCCATGTTGGAGGATTTGGGCCCTTCAATTTTGATGTCACTTCGCTTATAAAAGACGGTGATAATTTCATTGTAGTCAAAGTGAATAATGCCCGGAAACCTGAAGCTGTTCCTACCATCAATACTGACTGGTGGAATCATGGTGGATTAACACGCAGTGTCAAACTGGTAGTGGTTCCGAATCAATTTATTGAGTCCTACAAGCTACAATTAAAACCTGGATCCACTGATGAAATAAAAGGATTCGTTCAACTGAATTCAGCAAGCCAAGGTGAACCGATCTCAATTCAAATACCAGACCTCAACTTAAAGAAAAGCTTTAAGTCAGATATCGAAGGACACGTAGAATTTAGTTTTAAAGTCAGAAATCTGAAACTTTGGGATACAGAAAATCCATTTTTGTACAATGTGGTTGTTACGGGTGCTACAGATGAAATCACTGATAAAATAGGATTTAGAAGTATTGAAGTACGAGGGACTGACATTTTATTAAATGGAAAGAAAATATTCCTGAAGGGCATTTGTGCGCATGAAGAGAACCCGCTAAGTGGCACAAGGTTATTCAGTGAGTCTGAAGCCAGGATGATGTATGGCTGGGCAAAAGAATTGAATGCAAATTTTCTGAGGTTGGCTCACTATCCACACAATGAATTTATGCCAAGACTCGCAGATGAACTTGGTTTTTTACTTTGGGAAGAGGTTCCTGTATACTGGACCATCAAATGGAAAAATGAAGCTACCTTGGCCAATGCCAGGAACCAGATGAAAGAAGTTGTGACCAGGGACCAAAACAGGGCTTCAGTAATAATCTGGTCTGTGGCTAATGAGACTCCGGTGATTAACGATAGATTGTATTTCTTGAAAGACCTGATTTCCTATACCCGTTCAATGGATGACACCAGGTTGGTATCGGCTGCAATGGAAGTTGAATCGGACGGGTTGACGAAGAAGGTACATGATCCCCTGGGAGAATTTACTGATGTGATTAGCTTCAATCAATATCATGGATGGTATGGAGGAGATGTGGCAGATATGCTTAAAATGAATTGGGACATCAAATATGACAAACCAGTTTTGATAAGCGAGTTTGGAGCCGGTGCTAAGTATGGTTTTCATGGAGATTACCAAACAGTTTGGTCAGAAGAATTTCAAGAACGCTTTTACCGATTGACATTGGAAGGGTTGTCCAGAGTTCCCAATCTTTCAGGCTTTACCCCCTGGATATTGGCAGATTTCAGGTCTCCACGTAGACCATTGACCAACATACAGGATGGATGGAATAGAAAGGGGCTCATTGCTGAAGGTGGACATAAGAAGAAAGCATTTTTTGTTTTGCAGGAATACTATTTGAAAAGATGAGAGCGATAGTTCTATTGTTTCTATTGGGTTTCTCTTTGTCTGTAAAGGCACAAAAATTGACTGGTACCTGGACTGGGAAGTTGCCTCAGGATGACAAAGACTATGATTTCGAATTGTCTGTTCAACTGTTAAGAGATGGGAATCAGCTTAGAGGTACATGCAAGATCATACAACCTATCGTAGGGGATTATGTGGAACAAACTTTTGAAGGAACGATCAATGGAACCGTCTTGAAATTCAAGGAGCTTAAAGTAGTGGATAGTAAGGAATCTCAAAATTGGTATTGGTGTGTAAAAGATTTTGTGGGAGAATTGAAAATTGATGAACTGAATAATAAAATGATCATATCTGGTAGTTGGCAAGGTACAAATTACCTTTACAGGCAGGGTCAGTATTATAATGGTGATTGCTCACCTGGTTCATTTTACCTGGAAAAAGAACTCTTCAGTTCAATAAAAATCTCAGGAGTTGTATACGATTTTGAATCAAAGAATCCCATCAAAGCAACCGTAAAGATTGAGGAACAAGATTCATCGATTGAAACTTCTAATGGTGCTTACCAATTTATGTCCAGACCTGGTCAAAAAGTAACACTTTCAATTTCATCTGAAGGGTATAGATCAAAAACTGAAACCATTGGTCCATATCGGTCCAGTGGCGTACGAGATTTTTATCTTGAACAGAAGAAACTAGAGATTGTAGAAAATAAGCGGACCAAACTTAAAAATGTCTTGTTTACCAGGGGAAAGGCAAAGCTTTTATCAGGATCAAGTGATGAATTGGATGAGCTGGTTAGCTATCTGGTTAATAATCAAGGTAAGTCAATTGTCTTAGAAGGACATACAGATAAGCTAGGGGATTCAAAAAAGAACCTGGAATTATCAGAAGAAAGGACAGAAACCATTAAAAAATACCTTGTGAATATGGGAATTCGGGAAGACAGAATATCGACAAAAGGTTTTGGAGATACACAACCAATTTGTCCTTCACCGTGTCGTGAGAATAGGAGAGTTGAATTCTTGATACAATAATGAAATTAGCAGTTTTAGCAGTTCTATCTTTTTTGATTTTCGCAGGGTGTTCCAATGATGACAATGATTTAGTTGATGTAAAAAGTCTACCCGAAGGTGCAGAAAATGAATTTTCATTGAATGTTGCAGGCTCTGAGCTAGTATTCGACGGTTTTGAGTTTACACAATCCATCGAGATTCCTCAAACATCACTAATCGATCAGGTTGCAGGAGTGAATATAAGAAAGGAGGGAGATGTTTCAGTTAAAGTGAGCTATAACTATAAGTATGAAACTCTAGAAGAACTATTCGCTTTATTGAATCAAAAAGATCAGAATATTTCATATTTCCCTGAAACATTCGACGTTGGACTCCATATATTGGGTTTTTCCTTTGAAGTATCCAATGCTGATTCTATTTTTTCTACATTAAACGTGAAACAACCTGATGAAGCATTCTTTCATATCGCTAATATTTATGAAGATGAGTTTAAGGGAAACATTTGGTTAGAAGGCGACTTTAAATTGAAGAATCTTTATTTTGATGATTTGGTGGAAGGAACATATTTTCTAAAATTTCCAATTTGCTGTTTTCGATAGTAGTTCATCATTTGTTAGGGATGTAATGTCTCTAGGGCATATCCATTTTATTCATTTCTTTATTTGTGTTATTTTGACATAATGATATTCTAGTCAAAATGACATATCTTTTTGCAATGTAACTAATACCAATTGTGTGAATTATACTGGGCATTCTAAATTAATGGCCTTTTTCCTGGGATCATTATTTTCAATTCTATTTTTATCGTGTGAGCGGAGGAGTGACTATTTTGTAGTCAGAGGACAATTTGAAGGAAATGTTGATGGGTTTGATAGTACCATCCTGATTAATCGTATTAGTGAATCTCTGCTTGGACAAGCAGGACACTTATACATCACAACTGAAGTAAGAGCACTTTCTTTTGAGGAAAGGAGCTACGTTGAAAGATACCTTGAAGCAGGAGGTTTGGTATCATTCTCCTGCAGGGACACCATTTACAACTGGGGTGAAATCAAGTCATTCCTTCAGGAGGGATCGGCTAAAATTCAATGCGAAAATCCAGAGTTTACGAAAGCCAGGTTAAATTATGATTTGGTGACAACTATTGCAGCTCCAGGTATGGATCGTTTGGTAAGGGAGGTATTGGTTGCGCCTCTTGCGGAACCAATTGATATAGCTGTAACCAATAACTCTTTTGTATACTGGATTGAAAGAAAAGGAGCTATTCACACCTATCACCCTGGAACAGACCAAACCAGAATGATCACACAAATGGATGTCTATACCGGGGAAGAGGATGGCCTTTTGGGAATTGAATTGGATCCTGATTTTGACAATAACAATTGGGTTTACCTGTTCTACTCACCACCAGGTGATGAACCCAAACAACATGTTTCACGATTTGTCTTAACACCAGATAGTCTGCATTTGTGTACAGAAAAGCTAATTATTGAAATCCCTACACAAAGAGATGAGTGCTGTCATTCAGCAGGGGATATTAAGTTTGATAGTAAGGGTAATTTGTTCATCAGTACGGGAGACAACACATTTTCAAGAGCTTCCGATGGATTTACTCCACTGGACGAACGCCCTGGCAGGTCGGCATTTGATTCTCAAAAATCTTCCTCCAATACAAATGACCTACGAGGTAAGGTGTTAAGGATACACCCTGAAAAAGACGGAAGTTACACCATTCCAGACGGAAATTTGTTTGCGAAAGATGGTTCTGAGGGTTTACCTGAAATCTATGTTATGGGTGCTCGAAACCCGTTTACGATAGCCTATAATAAATACTTTGATTGGCTGTATTGGGGAGATGTTGGGCCTGATGGAAATGTTACTTCGGAAAGGGGGCCTAGTGCACATGATGAGATTAATTTCGCACCAGCACCTGGTAATTATGGGTGGCCCTATTTTAATGCCAATAATCTCGCCTATGCAGATTATGATTTTGAAACGGGTAAACTAGGTCCTCGATTTGATCCACTAAATCCGGTGAATACATCGGTGAATAATACAGGGAGTAAAGAACTACCTGAAGCAATTCCTGCGATGGTGTACTATACTTTTGATGAGACACCAGAGTTTCCTGGAGTGGGCAAGGGTTCCAGGTCCACTGGAGCTGGAGATGTTTACGATTACCAGGGGAGTAGAAAACATGGTAATGAATTTCCGCCATATTACCATAATAAGTTGTTTGCATTTGATTGGGCAAGAGATTGGATCATGGTGGTGAACCAGGATAAAGATGGAAACTTTCTGTCCATTTCTCCATTCCTGGATAACTCAGTATTGGCATCACCAATAGCCATGGACTTTGGGCCTGATGGGGCATTATATGTACTGGAATACGGCATTGGGTACTTTACTGATAACCACGATTCAAAGCTCATTCGGTTGGAGTTCATTAATGGCAACAGACCACCAGTTGCGGAGTTCTCATTGAACAAAACAAGCGGTGCTACTCCTCTTGAGATAATTCTTGACGGTTCTGCATCCAAAGATCCAGATAATCAACCATTGAAGTATTTCTGGGAAGTGAATGAAGAAATACTTGAGGGGCAAAAACTCTCTTATTCCTTTAGCGAAGTTGGTCAATATGATATTACCTTGAAAGTGGTCGACAGTGAGGGAGCATTGTCATCCATTACAAAAAAAATTACAGCAGGGAATACTGCCCCTGATGTGAAAATTGCATTTGGTCTCAATCAAACTTTTTATAAGCCAGGATACCCAATTGAATATCAGGTGCTAGTTGCCGATGAAGAAGATGGTACAATCGGGAATAGCATCAAACCCGAAAATGTGAACGTATTTCTAACAAAGTACAGTGGCAGTGATAATCGAGCAGCAGCCAGTTTGGCCCAATTGGGTAATTTGGATGAGAGTTTATTGTCAACTGGTCTACAGCTCATCCAATCCAGTGACTGTAAGAGTTGCCATAAACTGGATGAAGTTTCTATTGGACCCAGTTTCAAGCAGATTGCTGATCGATATGATAAAGATTATATCCAAATGGACCTCCTTGCCAAAAAAATCATCAACGGTGGATCCGGTGTTTGGGGGGATGGAATGATGATTGCTCATCCTAATTTCAGTATGAAGGCGGCTCGTGAGATTGTGAAATACATCTTCGCTGTAAATGATCCACCTCCTGCAGAAAGTGAACCAATTGATGTAAGAGGGGTTTTGGCCACATCAGCACTCTCTAATGATAAGATCAGATTTGAGGTAAGCTACAAAGATCAGGGTGGAAGTATCTCTTTGGAAGGGAAGCAGGAAATTACCCTGATACCCCCCAAACTTGAAGCTGAGCAAGCAGACAAGCTAATTGGATTTGAAGTAATTGGCGGAATAGAAGATGGAGATGACAGGAAGGTAAGAACCACTGAAGAGCGATCCAGTTTAACTTTTACTAGTATTGATTTGACGAATGTCACTTCAATTGAACTCGTTGGTGATATAAATATGTCGGGAGAAATCAGTTTAAATATTGGCAATGGTGCCAATTCTATAAAAGTTAGTGAGAATAAGAGTTTTGGACTCAACCAATTGACAGGCATTCATGATCTTCAATTTGACTTCAAGTCAATTGAACCTTCAACAGTAGATAAAATTATTTTTAGACTAAATACAACCTTACAATGACACAATCCCGAAGAAAGACAATCAAACAACTAGGATTAGGTGGAAGCGCACTTGGTTTAATAGGTGCAACAAACCTGATCAGTGCTTGTTCCCCTTCCACAAAGGAAAACGGTGAAAAAGAGTCAAAAGACCAGGCAGTAGCTGAAGAAAGTTCCTTGTTCTTTCAGATCTCATTGGCACAATGGTCACTACACAGGAGTTACTTTGGTGATGGATTATTCACTGATGGAAAGGCAGATTGGCAAAAATTTGGACAGACCTGGGATACTAATCCGGAGGATGTGCTGAAGGGAGAATTGGACCCCACATATTTTCCTACTGTAGCCAAAGAGAAATTTGGAATAGAAGCGGTGGAATTTGTGAATGTATTTTACTATTCAAAAAAGAATGATCAGGAATACTGGAAAGCCATGCGTCAGCAGTGCGATGAAAAGGGAGTGAAATGCCTTTTGATTATGTGTGATAGGGAAGGAAACCTTGGAGATACTGATGAAGCAGCTCGAAATCAGGCCGTCGAAAATCATTATGGCTGGATAGATGCTGCGAAGGTGCTCGGGTGTCATTCTATCCGAGTGAATGCGGCAGGAAATGGAACAGAAGAAGAAGTAAAAACAGCTGCAATAGATGGGTTAGGTAAATTAGCTGCATATGGTGCCGAAAATGGTATCAATGTGATTGTAGAGAATCATGGAGGGTATTCATCTGATGGTAAATGGCTTAGTAGTGTAATTGAAGGAGTTGGAAGCGATTTCTGTGGAACACTACCTGATTTTGGGAATTTCTGTATTGAGCGGAGTGAAGATGGCTGTGCCAACGAATATGACCGTTATCAGGGAATGAAAGAGCTTATGCCGTATGCCAAAGGTGTCAGTGCTAAATCTCATGAATTTGATGCTGAAGGTAATGAGGTGAATACTGACTATTACCGAATGATGAAAATAATCAAGGAAGCCGGTTTTTCAGGTTACATTGATGTGGAATATGAGGGGGCTGAATTATCTGAGGATGAAGGGATTAAAGCTACCAAACGACTGCTGGAAAAAGCGGGTAAAACCGTCAGCTAAGCTCTGTATAATTAATCTAAATTAAGTGCTTGTGGTACAAATGTTACAATAAGTCTTTTTGATTTCAGTAGCTTTGTACCACAATGAAAGTTATTAGAAATATGAGTATTTTGCTTGGAGGATTATTTCTCTTCCTGCATACTGTATTTCCACATGACCATCATAACCAGCAATCTTCTGAGGAGCATTTCCTTGAAATTGGTGTCGCTACAAGTATATTTGACATCATAGAATTGGCGTTTCACCTGGATTTGGGTGAAGACCACCTGGAGAACTTTCAGGTGACTCCTAAGACTGCTTTTCAACTTTCTCCTTTCATTGTTGATGATCTTTTGAGCTTTGAGTTGCCAGCAATCATCAAATTGAATGATGACTCTTTCCCCGCTACTCTAAGTGAACCTTTCCTGGAGCAATCATATCGCTCTGAAGACCGATTTAGAGGACCCCCACAGGTCTAGATGTCAATCCTATTTAGGATTCTATTAACGCTGATTTGGTCCTTTAAAATCATTTAACATGCTTTCAAATATTATTAAGTTCAGCTTGAACAATAAGCTGATCATTTTACTATTTACATTCTCCATTGTGGCATTTGGTATATATGCTGTAATGAAAATACCCATTGGTGCAGTTCCCGATGTTACCAATAACCAGGTACAGGTAATTACCACATCAAGAAATTTGTCTACCCAGGATGTTGAGCAATTTTTAACCTATCCCGTGGAATTAGAGATGGCAAATTTACCTGGTGTCAAGGAAATCAGGTCTGTGTCTAAATTTGGACTATCTGTAGTTACCATTGTCTTTGAAGATCGGATGGGAACATACCTGCCCAGACAGCTTATCTCTGAGAAGATTAAAACTGCCACAGAGAATATTCCGGAGGGTTTTGGAACTCCGGAAATGGGACCCATCACCACCGGGCTTGGTGAGATTTATCAATATGTTTTGGATGTTGATTCCTCACATAGGTCCGATTATTCTACTATGGATTTGCGAACCATTCAGGATTGGATTGTGAAAAGACAATTATCTGGGATTCCAGGAGTAGTGGAAGTGAATACGTGGGGAGGTTTCCTGAAACAATATGAAGTATCCCTGAATCCAAAATCCCTGAGGGCTATGAATCTATCTGTTTATGACATATTTGAGGCTCTCCAATCTAACAACAGTTTAGCCGGTGGTGGATACATCGAAAAGGATGATAAATCATACTTTATTAGAGGAGAGGGCTTGACCAAGAACATCGAAGACATTGAAAATATTGTGGTCGAGAATAGATCTGGTAGGCCAATATTCATCAAGGATATAGCGGTAGTTCAATACGGGTACGCCACAAGGTTTGGTGCTATCACCGGAAATGGAGAAGGTGAAAAGGTGCTGGGCCAGGTGATGATGCTGAAAGGTGCTGATTCAAAGGATGTAATTGAAAGTGTTAAAGAAAGGGTTTCTGAAGTACAAAAGACACTACCCCCAGGGATCTATATCAATCCTATTCTGGAAAGAAGCGATCTTATCCATAAAACGACAAGTACAATAACGGAAAACCTCATCTTGGGATGTCTGATAGTTGTTTTTGTAGTGATCCTGTTGTTGGGTAACTGGCGTTCTGGTTTGATAGTTGCTTCAGTTATTCCGCTTTGTCTGCTTTTCGCCATCTCTCTGATGTACCTATTTGGTATTGACGCTAATTTGATGAGTCTGGGTGCAATTGATTTTGGAATTATCATAGATGGAGCAGTAATCATCGTGGAATATATCGCTTTCAAGGTATCACAAGAGCAATCAAATCTTCAGGATGTTCCTGTGCCAGAAAGAAAAACTTTGCTGGATAGAATTGCTTTTAATGGAACCAATAAAATGATGCATTCAGCAATTTTCGGACAGTTGATCATCATCATTGTATTCATTCCGGTATTGTCTCTGGTAAATGTTGAGGGAAAAATGTTTCGCCCAATGGCATTGACTTTTTGTTTCGCTCTGATCGGGGCTATGATCCTTTGTTTTACCTATATACCTGTTATTTCCAGTATGTTTCTGAAACCAGTGAATAAGAATTTTTCCCACAGGTTTATTGGTTGGTTAAAACAGGTATACCAACCAATGTTGTACTGGGCGCTTAGATTCAAAGGAGTAGTGATAACAGGAGGGGTTGCTTTACTTCTTGGTGCGGGGATTATATTTTTTAGACTCGGTGGAGAGTTTGTACCAACACTTGATGAAGGTGATTTTGTAATTCAGCCGGTGCTGGAAACTGGAACTTCTTTGACTAAAACTATTGAAATCATAACTGCTATTGAGCAGGTTTTGAAAAGCTTTCCGGAAGTTAATCAGGTAGTAACAAGAATTGGTGCTGCTGAGGTACCTACTGACCCCATGTCGATGGAAGAAACGGATGTGATTATTACGCTTAATCCAAAGGATAATTGGGTATCCGCTGGAAGTAAAGATGAATTAGCGAATGTTTTTAAAGAGGCGCTAACAGACAAAATACCAGGAGTGGATTATGAGTTCACTCAACCAATTGAAATGCGATTTAATGAGTTGATCACAGGTGTGCGAGCTGATATAGCGATTAAGATTTTTGGAGAGGATCTTGAAATCCTTGCTAACGAAGCAAGAAGGATAGAAAAATTGATCCAGCATATAGATGGAGCATCTGATATAATAGTGGAGAAAATAGAAGGATTACCTCAAATGGAAGTAAGCTTTAACCGTGGTAAAATAGCAAGGTATGGGTTGAATATTGCTGAAGTAAATGATGTAATTAGACTTGGTTTTGGCGGTATGACAGCTGGAAGTGTTTTTGAGGGAGAAAAGAAATTTGATCTTGTGGCAAGATTTGAACGTAGCTTCAACAAAGATATCGAAAGCCTACACCGCACCTTTGTAACAGCTCCTGACGGTTTTCAGGTACCATTGGATGAATTGGCGCTAATTAGTTATACAACAGGCCCGGCAAAGATCTCACGGGACAACACAAAGAGAAGAATCGTTGTGAGTGTTAATGTTAGGAACCGTGACCTTGAATCAGTGGTGGATGACATTCGTCAATCAATTGACCAGCACATCAAGTTGCCCCCTGGTTATTATGTTGATTATGGAGGTCAGTTTGAAAACTTACAAAGCGCCAGAAAAAGGCTTGGGTACGCTGTTCCGGTAGCCCTAATTTTGATTTTCATATTACTACACTTCGCATTTAAGTCCATTAAGGATGCTTTGATGGTCTACAGCGCGATTCCGCTATCAGCCGTAGGTGGTGTCATATTCTTGTGGATTCGAGGGATGCCATTCAGCATATCTGCTGGTGTTGGTTTCATTGCCTTATTTGGGATTGCTGTCCTGAATGGTATAGTTCTTATTGAGCATTACAAAGAACTGGGAAACGAAAGCAAGGAATCACTTAGAGAAATAATTGTGAAAGGCACGCTATCCAGGTTACGGCCAGTACTGTTAACTGCCTCAGCTGCCGCATTGGGATTCTTGCCGATGGCGGTTTCTACTTCTGCGGGAGCGGAGGTACAAAGACCTTTGGCAACTGTTGTTATAGGAGGACTTTTCTCCGCTACAGTACTCACACTAATAGTTTTGCCAGTCTTATATTGCACATTTCAAGAAAGGTCTTTTCAATTCAAATGGCCCAGGAAGAAGATCCTACTAACATTCATTTTCTTCACAGTGCCCTTACTGGTGACCTCACAAGTTATTTCTGTAGATGAGGCTGTGCGTATAGCTAAAGAAAACAATGCTGCTTTGACAGCTGAAAAAATGCGTCTTGATAAGCAGACCTCCCTTTTAGGAACGGCATTTGATCTGGATAAAACTGGCATTTATTATAGCTACGATGAGAATAATATTGCACCAAACAATTCCCCATTACGGGTTTTTGGGGTTCAACAAAGTCTTAAGTTTCCCTCAACATATGGGAGTCAATTTAAACTGAATAAAGAGCAGGTCAACCTTGCTTCCGCTTCATATGAAATCAAAGCTTCTCAATTAGAAGGAGAGGTCAGAAAATCCTTTTTTGAGATTGTTTACCTGGAAAACCTGTATGCGAAATACCTTGAATTGGATAGCATTTATGAACAATTTTCAAACGCTGCAAATAGGAAATTTGAATTAGGAGAATCCAATGTTTTGGAAACATTAACAGCGAAGAGCCAGCAAAATGAAATTCAGCTGGCTTTAAATAAAGTTCAAAAAGATATTCATCAGGCTTACCTCCAATTATATGAATTGCTACAGGTAGATGATTCGTTAAGGGTCGGACTGGTGCAATTAGAAAGAATTGCTCTGGAACCGTTTGATAGTATAAATCACCCCGGAATTCAATTTGTCAACCAACAGGAAGTTGTAACGGACAAACAAAGAAATGTGGTGATGAGCAATTGGCTTCCTGATTTACAATTGGAGTATTTTATTGGCTCCAATAATTTGCCAGATGCGCAGAACTATCAGGGTTTCCAGGTAGGTCTGGCGCTTCCTTTGTTTTTTTCTTACCAGAAATCAATGTCGGATGCCTCGAAAATTGAAATGGAACAGGTCAAAAAACGGACTGAGGGTTATTTGGTGACTCTAAAGTCCCGAAGACTTCAGCTTGAATTGGAAGCGTCAAGCATTGGGGAGCGTTTAGATTATTATGATGATACGGGTAGTGAATTGGCAGACGCCTTATTGATTGCCGCACAACGCTCATTTAAAGCTGGAGAGATAGATTATTTGGAATATGTGCAGACGCTGGACAGAGGTGTAAAAATCCAAATTAACTACCTCCATGAACTCAATAAATACAATCAAACAGTAATTACCCTGAATTTCCTGATGGAATAAAATTTAAAGTGATGAAACATACTAAAACATTTATACTACTTATTGCATTTGGGTACTTACTTCCGGGGTGCCAGTCTCCTGAAACGAGTACTGATTTGAGTTTAGTCAATGAGGTTGAAAATCCGGCAAAAGTCACTGAAGAAATTGACGAGGAGGTATTGGATAAAAACACTGAAGTTGAGAGTATCGTAGTGACTGGACATATTGATGTTCCCCCTGATAATAAAAGTTCAGTTTCCCCTTTCTTTGACGGATATGTCAAGCGAATCAATATTATTGTAGGGCAGAATGTACAGAAAGGAGAGACATTATTCATTCTCCAAAACCCGGAATACCTCGATTTTCAGCAATCATATCTTGAAGCACGGGAACGACTGTCATTTCTTGAGTTGGATTATACTCGCCAAAAGAGTCTTGCTGAAGAGCAGATTTCTTCTGAGAAAAAATTTATGCAAGCAGAAGCCGACTATAAATCTATGCTAGCCAGGTATTCTTCCATGCATGAAAAAATCAAGCTTATGGGATTGGATCCTGATTTGCTTGAAGCTACTAATTTGAGTAGTGAGATCTCGATCAAAGCGCCAATTTCAGGAAGTATTACAGCAGTAAATATCTCCCGAAACGCCTATGTGGATGCCAAAGTGATAGCGCTTGAAATTGTAAACCTATCTCACAAACACCTGGAATTAGAAGTGTTTGAAAAGGATATTCTGAATGTTACTAAAGGACAGGAAATAGTGTTTTCAGTTCCTGAAACTGGATCAACCCAATTCAAAGGGGAAGTTTACATGGTTGGGAAGTCCGTGGATAATAAGAGAAGATCAGTTCTGGTGCATGGCCATATTGACGAAGCTCATGAAGGTCTTAATATTTACCCAGGAATGTTTGTGGAAGCAAAAATACTTTTTGAGTAGGCTTTTTAGTGACCTGGTGGTAATGTAAATAGGGTATTTTTTGATATTAGGTATCTTATATGAGACCAACTCAACTTCTTCTTATTCTTTCAGCTATTCTGCATTTTTCCTGCATAGAAGAGATTGAACCATTTGTCAAAAGTGATAAGATACTTGTGATCTATGGAGGTATCACCAATGAATATTCAAAGCACCCAATCAGGGTTTACTATACTACAAATTTTAATAGCCAATCCGTTTTTGTTGAAGATGCGACCGTAAGAGTACAATCAGAAAGTGGAGCTGTTATAGCATATGAATATAATAAATATGGATATTACTATGCCTGTGATTCGGTAGAAGGGCAACCTGGGGAAAGCTACGAGTTAATTGTAGAGTTAGGTGATGGAAAAAGGTACTTGTCTACCATTGATCAATTAAACGCTCCACCAGCTATTAAATCAATCCAACATGAATTGGGTTTTAGTGAGGATTTTCTTTCTGTGCTCAACTTCAATATTGCATATGATGATCCACCCAACCAGCTGAATTATTATAAATGGGGTTTTGATGGTACTTATCAGGTAGAGGCACCAGAACCAGGAGATTCTACCTATCGATTTTGCTGGGTGCCATATAACGATAATGAATTAATCTCTATGGATGAAGACCTGTTTTATGATGGAAGAACCATAGATAACAAATACGTTTTTAGTATTCCTTTAGATAGAAAATTCGAGCATGGGTTTGACCTGTATCTGAAGCAATATTCCATCTCTAAGAAAGCATTTGAATATTGGGAAGCCCTTGACAATCAAAAGAAAAACACTGGATCCATATTTGAGAAGTCCAATTTTCAAATACGAGGGAATATTCAAAATATTGATAACCCTGAAGAGTTGGTTCTGGGCCTTTTTGAGGTGGCGGGTATGACAGCTGAGCACTATTTCATTGACGAATATAAGCACAGGTGGGGGCAAGTTAGTTGTGACGATAAACCATGCAGACCCAACAAACCATGCAGGTGTGTGGATTGTCATTATTTTTCTGGTCAGGCGACTAACAGAGTTCCTGATTTTTGGCCTGTGAATCCCTATAGGGGTATGAAGTTGCTCAGGAAGTCATTTTGTGGTGATTGCCAATTTGTTTTAGATGCTTTATGACAATTTTGATAGTGCTTTTCATCACGAACTTGTACATAAATAATAGGATCGTTAACCAATTCAATAACAATGATAGTTTGTGAATTATATTTAGCATATCGGCAATGAAACTTCCCTGGAAGAATCTGATAATCATATTCTTTAGTTTCCTCATACTTCCATCATGTATAGAAGAAATCGAACCATTTGTAAAGAGTGATAGGAAGCTCGTAATTTATGGAGGTATTACAAATGAATATTCAAATCATCCCGTACGGGTCTTTTACACCACTGACTTCAATAACCGATCAGTCTATATTACTGATGCGAATGTGACAGTGCAATCAGGTAGTGGTGAGGTGATAGAGTATGAGTATGATCAATACGGGTATTACTATACCTGTGATTCAGTGGAAGGCAAAGTAGGGGAGATTTATGAGCTAAGTGTGGAATTGGGTGATGGAAAAAGATATCTGTCTAAGTCTGATCAATTGAGAATCCCACCAGAGATAAAGATGTTTAAACATGAGTTAGGCTTCAGTGAGGATTTTTTGTCAGTACTAAATTTTAATATCACCTATGTTGACCCACCCAACGAACAAAATTTCTATAAATGGGGCTATAAAGGCACTTATCAGGTGGAAGCACCTACACCCGCTGATTCAAGTTATCGGTTTTGTTGGGCTCCAACTAATGATAATGAATTGATTAGCATAGACAGTGACTTGTTTTATGATGGAAGAGAGGTAAAAGATCAGTTTGTATTTAGCATTCCATTAGACAGGAAATTTGAGTATGGATATGACGTATATGTCAAACAGTCAGCTATTTCTGAAACAGCATTCCAGTATTGGGAAAGCCTGGATAACCAAAAGAAAAACACCGGGTCTATTTTTGAAAAATCGAATTTCCAGATCCGAGGAAACATGCAAAACATAGACAATCAGGATGAACTGGTTTTAGGTTTATTTGAAGTTTCAGGTGTGGTTGGCGTACATTATTTCATTGATCAGTATAAAAACCGGTGGGGTCCCGCAATTTGTTCCGGATCTTTTTGCCGTCCTTTCACATCGTGTCATTGTGTGGATTGCCATTATTTTTCAGGACTTGCAACAAATAGAGCTCCTGATTTCTGGCCAGTCAATCCTTACCGGGGCATGAAATTGCTAAAAAAGTCTTATTGTGGTGGGTGCCAGTTTGTTTTGGATGCAATACCTTAATTTCTTAGTGCTTTCCACCATTTCTTCATTGGGGGATTTTTGAGGTCAAACCTTTCTCCAATAATTGGAGTAATCAGAGGTATTGCATTTTCTGAGGTAATTGAATCAGCAAGGATTATGGGTTCATCCCAATTGTGTCTTGACAGATCATATTTTCCCCAATGAATGGCGAACATACTTTTCGCATTGAGGTCCATAACAGCCTGCACATTTTCTCCTGGCATAAAGTGAATTTGAGACCAGTCACGATTGTAAGCCCCATTCTCCATGAAAGCGATATCGAATGGACCATATTTATCACCGATTTTCTTAAACTCATCAAAATATCCGCTGTCTCCACTGAAGAAAATACTCGTACTGTCGGATTGCACCACCCAGGAGCACCAAAGTGTTGAATATCTGTTAGTTATGCCTCTTCCGCTAAAGTGTCTTGAAGGGGTTATTGTAAAGGTTACTTCTCCGTTATCAATGCTTTCATACCACTCCTTTTCTACAATTTTAGCAGCATCTACCCCCCAGGATGTAAGGTGCGATTTAATGCCCAATGGAACGTAAAATTGCTTTACCTTCTCCTTTATCTCCAATATTGCCTGGTAGTCCAGGTGATCATAATGATCATGTGAAATCAATACTATATCAATTTGAGGAAGGTCGCTAATTGAGGTTTTTTGTTCTACTTCAAATGGTTTTGCAGTTCCGGGGACCGGTGAAGCATTGTAGAAAACAGGATCTGTAAGGATCACAGTGCCATTGATGTTCATCAAAATAGTAGAATGACCTAACCATACAAAAGAACCAGGTTCAAATGTGGAAGCATCAAACTTTTGAGAAGGAAGTGGTTTTGTAGGGTTTTTGGTTTCGTCAGGTAAGAAAAAGTCTACCATAAAACTAGCCAATGAAGGACTGTTCTCCGGATCTCTTGTGTCCACATTGGTGGGTACCAGGTTATTGAACTTTTCACCGTCATAATACTGTGAGCTTTTGATCTTCTCAAGTGTATCACCGGAGGGATCATCTCCAAAGGCAGGAGAAAGGTTAACAAACAATACCACCACTAGACTGAACAGTACAATCAATGTAATAATACCCAGTCCAAATCTTATCAATACCCTTTTCATAAATCTTTGAGTTACCAAGCTAATGACTCAAAGTTCATGATTATATTTTATTGTAATGCACACAAATTCCTGATGGGTACTCACAATTCACTTTTTTAATCGGGTCAGCTATTTGATTAATCCTCGATCCTTATATTTTTGAATGAACTTATCATCAAGCTCATTTGAATCCTTATACTTTATTCTTAACTCTCTCAACTGCTGAGTAAGTTCGGCGACTACTTCCTGATATTCAGGGTCAGCGTATACATTATTCAATTCCAGGGGATCATTTTTTCGGTCATAAAGTTCCCATTCATCAATATCATGATAGAAATGTGCCAGCTTATAATCTTCCGTTACTATTCCATAGTGACGCTTTACCATATGGAATCCAGGGTATTCATAATAATGATAATATGCTGCATCTCTCGTCCAATTCTCATTTTTTCCCTCCAATATGGGCAACAGGCTTTCACCTTGTAGGTCTTCCGGGCTCTTAATCCCGGCAGCATCGAGAAAAGTCTGTGCAAAATCCAGATTTTGTACCATGGCAGATGAAACTGAACCGGCTTCAACTTTTTCAGGCCATTTTATCATTAAAGGAGTCAAAAAAGATTCATTGTATATAAATCGTTTATCAAACCAACCATGCTCACCCAGGTAAAAACCCTGATCGGATGTGTATACCACAATAGTTTTTTCACTTAGTCCGTTCTCATCCAAATAATCCAGTACACGCCCTACGTTTTCATCTACAGCAGCAATACACCCTAAGTAATCCTGCATATACCGTTGGTATTTCCAGCGCATGTAAGTTGTATCATTCATATTTGGATAGGCCTCTTTGAATGCTTCATTGATAGGTCCATATACGGCATCCCATTGTTGCTTTTGCTCTTCTGTAAATCTGGAATACTTACTCTTGAAAACATTGAAACCCCACTCAGACATTTCCTGAATCCCTAACTCTTTGGCCAATTCAGGGTAAATCTTGTTATCTGCTGATACGGTCATGTGCTTCAATAAATTCATCTCAGCTTCTTTTGCTGCTGATCCGCGACCAGTATAGTCATCAAAAAGAGTCTCGGGTTCAGGAAAGGTTCTTTTTGTGAAATCACTGTAATGCCTCGGAGCGGGAATCCACTCTCTATGAGGTGCCTTGTGGAGATAGAATAACATGAAAGGCTTATCTTCTTCTCTTCTGTTTTGAAACCAGTCAAGTGTCAAATCCGTGATGATATCGGTGACATAACCGATAATGGTGGTATCACCCTCATTCGTAATGAATTCCGGATTGTAATAGTCTCCCTGATCGGGTAAAATTTTAAACTCATCAAAACCTTTTGGGTTGTTGCCAAAATGCAGCTTGCCAAACATCGCTGTTTGATAGCCATTGTCATGCAAAATCTGAGGGAAGGTCACATTGGTAGTGTCAAATGGAAAGATGTTGTCGATTTTACCATGAATGTGGGTGTGCTTACCCGTAAGAATTGTTGCTCGCGATGGTGCACATATTGAATTTGTGACAGAAGCATTTGTAAATAACATACCTTCCTTGGCTATCCTGTCAATATTTGGGGTGTTGATCAATTTATCGCTATAGGCACTAATAGCCTGATAGGCATGATCATCACTCATGATGAATACAATATTTGGCCTTTTTGTTTCAGCTACTTTCTCCTTGCAGGAATACAATCCTGTGAAGATTAAGCCGGTTACTATTATTAGAAAATTGGTAGGCTTCATAAGATTTCTCATAAGAGTTTATTTTTCGGATTTAGTTCAATCTTTTTATTTGCAATCCGCTGATCATTGGATCATCACCTGATAGCTTTTGGAATTCAATCACCAAACTGTTTTTGCAAGAAACGATAATTTTTTTAGAATAGGCGGCCGAAAAGCCTGCTTCTTTTTCAATATTGAGGTTTGAAAAGGCATTTTGACCATTGACCAGTACATCAAAAACCCGATTGGCTGCTTGCCGAACTTCCGCCCAATGAAAAGTAATCTCATAGTTTCCTGGATTCGTCTTAAAACTATATTTTGAAGAACCACTTACATGGGTTTGATAAATTGGGTCAATCACAGTATTCATGATGGTCCTATCTGAACCAATTCCTCTTTCTCGTGGACGAAAGGTTTGACCCATAATTGGCTGATTTTCCTCAAGTAACATTAAATCTGATACCCAAATAACCTCATTAGCCGGATCAGTGAAATTGAAAGTTGACCCAAAGTTGATATTAAGGCCTTGATACCAATCAATATTGTTCATATCCAAAATGGAAACATTAATCTTAGCCACATCCTTGAAAATTTTCGCGTCACCCTCGATTACGGCTTCTAGAAGATTTTCTCCTTCATTGAACATGATATCCCATTTGGCAATATTATTCAATACCTTTTTCTTGCCTAAGCTTTGATGGTTATGAATAAGCTCGACATGTTCTGAATTAGTGTAAACCTCTATTGGGTGTTTTTCTTCATTACTGATGATTCTTTTATTCCAATTTCTGGACCCAATCCAAATTACTGGATCACCTCTCAACCATGCCTGATAGAGATAATAACTATCTTTTAGTTGTCGATCATATGATAGAACTCCCTTGCTGTTAATTTTGGGATCGGCATCATTTCGTCCTTCAGAACCAAAGTCAGCCAGGTTCCAAATAGCGGCCCCTGAAAGGAATTCTCTTTCAAAAAATTGGATCAAGTTGTTTTGATGAAATACGTTTTGCCATTCAACGGAAAAATCAAATCGTTCTGGAACAAGGGACCTTATTCTGGGATCGGCTCCAGCGCCATACTCTGTAATCAATACAGGTTTATCAGGCACCTTTTCATGAAAACTATCAAGGAATTTTCCTGCTCCTTTTTCATCTTCTTCATACCAACCATAGTACAAATTCCAGCCGACTATCATAGGAATTTCAGTGAGACCGGCTTTAAGATACAAATCAAGCGCACCATGGTTTGGAATCATTGTATATCGAGTAGGGTCTTCCTGACGGGTGAGTTCTTCTAATTCTAAAGCTTGAAGCCTGATCTTCTCAATAATTTCCTGATCTCTCTCGTAATTTCTTCCAAGCATCATTTCATTCATGTAAGCCCAAATGATGATGGATGGATGGTTATAATACTGACGGATCATTTCTTTTAGCATGTGCTTTGAATTCTCAAGGAATGCTGGACTGTCAGTTATGTCATGATCAAGTGGAATTTCCATGCTAACTAGCAGTCCCAGCTGATCGGCTGCATTTAGAACAGCCTTATCCTGAGGGTAGTGAGCGGTACGAAAGAAATTGCTTCCCATGTCTTTAATTAACTCTACATCCGCCCTATGTCGTTCATCAGAAATAGCATTTCCAAAACCTAAATAATCCTGATGGCGATTAGTCCCCATCAGCTTCAGTGCTGAACCATTGATAAAAAAACCTTTATTGGCATCAAACTCAAACCACCGAAGGCCAACAGGATTGGATTGAATGTCCAAAACACTATCATTCAAAGACATTATCCTTGATTCAAGACGATAGAGGCTAGGGGAATCTGGATGCCAAAGCAATGGGTCATTCACTTGAGGAAGTTCCATTGTAAAAGAGTTAAACCCGAGTTTTAAACTTACTTGCTTAGCAACAGTATTTACCAATATCCCATCGTCATCGTAAAGAGAATGCTCAATTGTAACGCTCGAACCATCTATTTGAGTGATGATATTGCTTTGTATTTCAATGACGGCCGCTTTATCGGATACCTGGGGTGTGCGAATAAATATGCCCAAATCTCCAAATTCACTACGTTGAAAATGAATATTGTTAATTTCATGAAGCCAGATATCTCTGTATATTCCGCCATAGAAATTGAAATCTCCTTTCAACGGAGGTACATCTTCATTGTGACTGTTGTCAACGCTTACCAGGATTTCATTATTTCCATCAATCAGAAAGTCTGTAATGTCAATGTTAAACGCGGTATATCCTCCAAGATGAGATCCCGCTTTTTTTCCGTTGACATAAATATTGGCTTCCTGGTTAACCGCTTCAAATCTTAAATAGCTTTTTTGATTATTGGGACGTAGAAATCTTTTTTTGTACCAACTTAATCCTCGATAATAACCACTCACCTTATCAAATGGGTCTTCGGAGTTCCAGGTATGTGGTACTCGAATAGGTTCCCATTCCTGATTGGTCGTATCTGTCCCTTTTATGAATTGCCAGCTGTCATTAAAGCTGGTGATTTGTTGTGAAAAAAGAGCTGTACAACAAAAAAGGCTAACAATGACCAGGTAAACTTTCATATTAAGTGCCTTCTGAATAATAGTTATTAATGCTCTTTCAACATACACAAAAATAGATCAGTCCTGATTGACTAAACATCAATTCAAATATCCTCCATTACTTTTTGACTGCTTCAAAACTCTTTGACTTGACATCCCGGGAGTTACCACCTACCATTATCTGGAATTCTCCAGCTTCCCAGACGTAATCCAAATCGTAGTTGTAGAATTTCAAGTCTTCGGTTGTGATCTTGAAAGAAATGGTTTTCGTTTCTCCAGCTTCAAATTCCACTTTTTGAAATCCTTTCAATTCCTTGACAGGTCTTGTGATAGAACCTACCATATCCCTGATATAAAGCTGTATAACTTCTTTTCCTTTTAAATCTCCTGTGTTGGTCACATCAATTGAAACAGTAAGGGTTTCATCAGCTCCAATGGAGGTTTTATCCAATTTTAACTCACCATATTGGAAATTTGTATAGCTTAAACCATAGCCAAACGGATAAAGAGGGTCATTTGAAACATCTAAATAATTAGACCTGAATTTCTGAAACCAGTTGCCTTCACCTAAGGGCCGGCCTGTGTTTTTCTGGCTGTAGAAGATCGGGATCTGACCTGTGTTTTGTGGGAACGTTGTACTCAATTTTCCAGAAGGGTTTACATCTCCAAACAATACATCCGCAATTGAATAGCCACCTTCACTACCCGGGAACCAAACATTCAGGATCGCGTGAACATTTTCTTCCTCCCATTTTATTGCTTTGGGTCTACCAGTGAATAAAACCATGACTACAGGTTTTCCGGTTTTAAGCAATGCATCCAATAATCTTCGTTGGTTTTCGGCCAGTTCAATATTTGTCACGCTGGAGCTTTCTCCACTATATTCAGAAGTTTCTCCCAAAGCTGCAACGATTACATCTGATTGTCTGGCAATTTTCAAAGCCTCAGCTATTAACAGAGATTCTGGTCTGTCATCTCTTTTGGAGTCTTTACCAAAAGGACTGATCCTTTTTTCAAGCTCCGGATCACTGACGAAATTGGCACCCTTTGCGGTCAAAATTTTAGCATTTTCCCCAGCTACTTCTTTTAAGCCTTGCAATAGGGAGATGGAAGATTTGTGATCCCCTGATACACTCCAGGTTCCCTGCATGTTTGTAGCATTATCTGCCATCGGGCCAATAAGTGCAATTGTGCCTGATTTCCTAAGTGGTAACACATCATTTTCATTTTTTAGGAGCACGAAAGTTTCCGCACTAATTCTTCTGGCTTCCAGCCTATTAGCTTCGCTATAAACCTCCTTTTTTGACCTCTCAACATCGCAATATTTATATGGATCCTCGAATAAACCTAGTTTGAACTTAGCTTCCAATATTCGTTTGCAGGCCAAATCTATTTGGCTCATCCTTACCAAGCCTCGATCCATACCTTCCATCAAATTATTGAGCAATGCTTCGCTGACCATGTCCATATCATTTCCCGCTGATAATGCTAAAGATGCAACCATGGTCTCGTCACCCATTCCGTGAGGTATCATTTCTGTAATTCCTGTGTAGTCAGAAACTACAAAGCCATCAAATCCCCATTCATTTCGAAGAAGTTCTGTGAGTAACCATTTATTCCCAGTCGCGGGTATTCCATCGATTTCGTTGAAGGAGGCCATTACGCTTCCAACACCAGCATCAACAGCTTTTTTATATGGAGGTAAGTACTCATTGTACATTCTCAGGCGACTCATATCCACCGTTCCATAATCACGACCTGCTTCTGATGCACCATATAGGGCAAAGTGCTTTACACAGGACATAATCGTATTATTACTTGTAAGGTCATCACCCTGGTATCCGCGAACCATTGCGGCAGCAATTTCTGAACCTAAATAAGCATCTTCACCTGAACCTTCTGAAATTCGACCCCATCTCGGGTCCCTGGATACGTCCACCATAGGAGAAAACGTCCAGACTATTCCATCCGCAGTTGCTTCATTTGCCGCAATACGCGCTGATCTTTCGATGAGTTCCATATCCCAACTACAGGCAACACCTAATGGAATAGGAAATACAGTTCGATAGCCATGAATTACATCCATTCCAAAAAGGAGAGGTATGCCTAATCTACTTTCTTCAACTGCCACTTTCTGAGTAGCCTTTATCTTTTCAACTCCTCTTATATTGAACAATCCACCTACCTGGCCATTCTTAATTTTGGAAACAATTCCAGTGCTTTTGGCCAGCCCGGTATTGATATCACCGGCAGATGGTAGGTTAAGTTGCCCTAGTTTCTCTTCAAAGGTCATTAGGGCCATCAATGAATCTATTTGTTCATCATACTGACCTTCACCCAGTTGATTATTTGATGCACAAGAAGCAATCAATAATGCTAATATAAGGGTGAGTAAAGATGATATTAATAGGTTTTTCATTTCCACTAGTTGGTTACGTCTCTTAATATTTTAGATTTCTTAGATATTCCATTTTCATTGAAGGCTTCTACCTGAAAGTAGTAGTTCACTCCGATATTCAAAGCCCTCAATTCATAGTCGTTTTGATTATAGATCATGGCCGAATTATTCAACCGGTCTTCTGCAAGACCCCAGTATATGACATAGCCTTGGGAATCTTTTACCTCATCCCAGGTAAGAACTGCGTTGCGCGGATCCTCCTGTCTTACAACTTTGAAATTTCTTGGTGCATTTGGAGTTTTTCCATTACCATTTCCGAAGACCCTGAATTCACCAATAGCTAAATACTTATTGTGGTAGAATTTATTTCGAAAACGGATGAACCTGGCTTGAACAGGCTTGGTAAGTTCTATGTAAGCGTGCGGTCTGTCTTCTTCATTTTTTGAAAAGTCTAAAGCAATGTCCCAATCCTTACCATCAGCTGACTTTTCAATTATAAATTGCTGCTTCAACCCTTCAGCTCTACCGAAGATAGCTGCATTGAAATCAAGAAAGTTGACCTGAAATGCATTCACAGTCATAATCCTACCCAAGTCCATTTCAAATTGTAGGGTATCGCTACTATTCTCAGCCACCCACATTGTTCTGAGGTTTTCGTCATTGATATTTTCTATAGAATAAATAGGAGCCTCAGACTCAGGCATGTACCCATCTGCAATTTCATCTACAATTTTTTGCTTAATTCCTTCTAAAGTTGAGTTGGCGGTGAGCTTCTTTCCTTTAGAGAGTAACATCCAGCCTGTAAACCTGTTTTTGTGATTTTCAACTTCTACATCCGGTAGGAAATGTGGGTAATCACCATAGGCGGTATTGACGAACATTTGTCCATCATCTTCATAACCTGCAGGAAACATTCCCAATCGCCTTTCAAACTTATAGTTGACAGAAATTGCCATTGTTGCAAAGTGCCAATACTGACCATTGTTATCCTTCATCGTACTCCCGTGTCCGGAACCTTTGAGAAATCCGCCCGGCTTGTAGGAAATGGGATTATATGGAGCATATTCAAACGGTCCCAAAGGACTCTTTCCAGTATAAACGCCATCAGCATAGACGTTCCACTGAGTCCCTGGAGCACCATACTCCAGGTAATAAGTATCATTGTGCTTCACCATCCAGGAGCCTTCAATAAAAGGATCAATTTTAACCTCAGACTTGTGATCTTGGCCGAATCGTTCCCAACCGTGGCTTTCAGGTTCAAGATTGAAAAGGTCTTTTTCCTTTCCTATAGGCAGGAACATAAATTCCGGATCAAGTTCTACTACTCTAATTGGCCACCTGTTTGAGGATTCCTCATACAAGTAAACTTTACCGTCATCATCTACAAAAAGATCAGGGTCCTGAATTCCATCAGGTACACGCATGATGCCATATGACCCTTTCCAATCCCCAATCTCCGGGTTGTTTGTCTTGAGCATCACCCCTCTACCAGAAGGATCACCGTATACGATAAGGTCATCACCATAAACTGCGGCCGCTGGTGCGTTACATCCTCTGAAATACCAGTTCTGAGGATTCACGAAAGTCCATTTGCTCATGTTATCTGAGTACCAATACCCAAATGATCTTGTCACAAACATGAAATACCGGCCTTTATAATTGACTACTGCAGGATCAGCCCCAGATCGATAAGAAACCTTTTTATCAGCATTGACAGCCATATAGGAGTAGTCAATATCAATTGGATTACAATAGGTTTTCTTCTGTGCGAAAAGGGCGCTTGGCAGGCTAATGATCAATATGTAGATTATTAATCTCATTTAGCTTTTTTTTGGTTGAATAACCACGGGATGAGTTCCTTTTCTGAAAATGCTGGATCCCAGCTATTGTGATTGGCATCTGGGTAAAGTGTATACCGAACTTTACCACCTGCCTTCTGCATGGCCAAAACCATTTGAGTAGAATACTCGGGTTTTACAACATTGTCTTGAGATCCATGAAAAACCCACATTGGTGTTTTAGAGAATTTCTCAACATTTCCCGGGTGACCACCGCCACAAATTGCAAATGCGGCAGCAAACGTATCAGGTCTGCGAGAAAGCATTTCAAAAGTCCCCATTCCACCCATCGAAAGACCTCCAAGGTAAATTTGTTCATCAATAGAGTAATCCAAACCTACAATTGAGTCAAGCAGTGTTATGGCGAGAAGCATAGCCTGGGTGGGTTTTCCACCTTTCTTGAATTTTAAGCCAATAGGCATGGTACTTCTATCTACTTTGACATTTGCCCAATAATCTTCTTTTGGGCATTGAGGAAAAATGATTACTGCAGGGTATTGCTTACGAAATTCAGCACTTAAAAAAAGCTTGCTTCCATGCACTAGTTGTTTCTCATTATCATTGCCTCGTTCGCCTGCTCCATGAAGAAAGAACACAACAGGATAACTATTTGAAGGATCAAAATTTTCAGGATATAGGATTCTGTAGTTTAGATTTCCTTCGTCTCTTTTAAAAACTTCGTACTCAAATTCCTGGGCAAACAATCCAATTGAAGTAAGCATTAAAAAAATAGTTACTCTACTTCTCATAAGTGAATCCTAGTTTATCTAGTCCTTGTTTTACCTCTGGTGCCGACATAAATAAATTCCAGAGAAGCCCGGTCCTATAGTTTTCGATCATCACTGGAATCGGGCCCTGATCAATCGCCAGATATCTTGGTAAATACCAATCGTTTTCCAAACTGAATGCATCATAGGGGCCATACTTTCCAATTAATGAATCCCTCTCCGGTTGATACAACCACTGAATCATTTGCATACTTTCCTTAGGCGTATATGGAATTGAAGATAAGGCCGCAGTAGGGGAGATTACACCTAAATCTCGTCCAGGTCTATGACCCGCATAACCTTTCATGGAGTAACTAGAAGTGAGCCCCCAGCAGTTTTCACCATATCCTTCAAATCCCTCGGGATTCTCGACACAGTAATCGTAATGAACCTTGGCGTGGGATTGGTTTAATGTCATGTATTCGCCGTAAGTATCAACTAACCCTCTGGGATCAAGACCTAAGTAGGAATAATGCGCCCAAAAAAGAGGGCCAACTTTAGCTTCATCATGTTCATAATGATTTAGAACAAGATCATGCCCGTACCACGACTGAGCTGATTCAATTTTTCCATCAAGTGCCCACCCTTTGTGGTAAACACTCGGTTCAACACTGTGGGTAGGAGAGGATGCCGCCAATACATACATGATGAGACACTCATTATAACCGCCAACCGGAAAATTCATATCCCAACCATAGTTTGGAGACCAGTGCCAATAAAGCACATCTTCACCTCCTTTAGTGTGCCAATCCCATTCCACAGATTCCCAAATAGCATTGATTCTTTCTCCAATTGCTTGCTCACGCTCATCCTCACCATTAAAATATTGTCTTGCGGTTATCAGGCCTTGAATCAGAAAGGCAGTCTCTACCAAATCCCCGCCATCATCTTTTTTACTGAAAGGCTTGACTTTGCCCGTATCACCGAACCACCAATGAGGATAAACCCCATGAAATCGATCAGCAGTTTCGAGGAAATCAAGGATTTTCTCATATCGTTCAATTCCTTCTTCCCTCGAAATGAAACCTCGTTCGATCCCAACTAAAATTGCCATCAACCCAAAGCCTGAACCTCCGGAGGTGACAACATTTTTATCATCGCTAGGGTAAATTCCATCCAGGTGTACACGCTCGCATGCCATACCCGAGACAGGTTCTGCGCCTTCCCAGAAGTAGTTGAAGGTTTGCTTTTGAAGCGTAGTGAGAATTGAGTCCTCGTTGAATACAATTTCATACTTATTATCCTCCAGGACTTTATTTGTAGATGGTCCACAACTTAAAAATGTAAATGAGCCAATGGTCAATAGATAAAGAAGTGTTTTTGATACTTTCATTTTCTTAATAAGTAAATCCTAATTTGGTTAAGCCTGCTTGTACTTCAGGGGCAGACATAAATAAATCCCAAAGTAATCCAGTTCTATGGTTTTCCATCATAATAATAATGGGTCCCTGATCAATTGCCAGGTATGAAGATGCAGTCCAACCTTCTTTTGGGCTAAAAGCATCATAGAATCCATAATTTCCCCAAAGTCGATCTCCGAGAATATAGTAGAAATGCTTCATGGCTTCCATGGACTCTGTAGGTGAATATGGAAAGGATGATAATGCTGCAGTTGGTGTAATTACACCTATGTCATTATCAGGTGAATGTGCTAAATATCCATTGTAGTTATCACTGGCTGTAAGTCCCCAACATTGTTCTGAATACCCCGGATAATTCTTTGGATTATCTATACAATAAGCTCTGTTGATCATAGTATGATTTACATTCTGTGTCCAGTAATTGGCATATTGATCAGATAAGTCCCTTGGATCAAGTCCTAAAAACGAATAATGAGCAAAGAACAGCGGACCTCCCTTATCACTTCGGAGCGGCAAAGTATATCCGTAATAACTGTTGCCACCGGAATTCACCATGCTTCCATTTCCGGACCAGCCTTTTGTATAAACTGATGGTTCTACGGTATGTGTGTTAGAGGATGCTGCAAGCACATAAATAACCAAAGCCTCATTCCACCCGGTGATTTTGTGATTCTTTTCCCATCCAAAGTTGGGTGACCAGTGCCAATACAGTACATCCTGACCATTTTGAGTATACCAGTCCCATTCCACAGTATCAATAAGTGAATTAATTTTGGTTATTAATTCTTGCTCAGTAGCATTTTGCTCATCAAGGTATTGGCGAACTGTAATGAGCCCCTGAACCATGAAAGCGGTTTCAACCAGATCTCCTCCGTCATCATTGGAGCTAAAGGGTATCACGTCCCCGGTTGTACCATCTAACCAATGCGACCAAACTCCATGGAAACGATCTGCCTTATCATTTAGGAAATTGACGATCTTAAGTAATCGTTCAACTCCTTCTTCACGGGTAATGAATCCTCTCTCTATACCCACAAGAATTGTCATCACTCCAAAACCTGATCCTCCAATTGTTACAGTTTCCCCACTCGTGATGCGCTCTCGGCTTAAACCACTCACAGGATGGGCAAAATCCCAGAAGTATTTGAAGGTTTGAGACTGAACTTTTGTCATAAGTTCCTCATCCGAAATTTCGGGAAACTTAAGCGTTGAGTCCAGTTTGGTAAAGAATGATGATGCAAATCCTTCGAATCCTGTAGTACCTATTCCAGTGACTTCTTCCTTTATCACAAGCTCATAAGGAGCCCAGTATTTGATTGCATCTGTTCCTGGAGTAAGTAAAACTTCGTCTCCTTCTACAGCTATGGAAAGATTGATTTTTCTTTTTTGAGCATCAATGAGGTAGATGTTATCTTTTGTAGCAGTGCTCTCATCTATCTCAGAAGAGAATTTAGCACTGATATTTAGGTTTACAGGGATATCATATACAAGCTTGTTAGAGTTGAGATCAAGATTACCTGACTTAATTGACTCAAGTGAAAGAATTCCCTCAACTGTCCTGAAGGTATATTTTTCACTAATTTCTTTTGAAACGCCATCTTCGCTTTTAAGTGCTTCATTTAGGGTGATGGTGTATAATGTATAAGTCTGAAATGACTCTCTGGAATAAATAGAAACGCTTTTATTTCCATTAAAGAAATTGAATCTTAAAGGAATTGGATTCCCTTCTTCGTCACTGATCACAAGGCCTTGTGATATCAAAGAAGTGTCTAGTGAAAGATTGAATGTAGCAATAATTGAATGATCAACCGGTACATCTGTTACGACAGTATCGAGTAAGCTTTCGTTACCAATGATAAGTGAGGTCAGACTTAATTCTGGCTCGATTTCATCATCTTGACTACAAGCGATGAGGGCTGAAACACAAAACAGTCCTAATCGCAACATCCATACTTTAATGTGATCTATTCCGTAGGTATTCAAAATATTTAGGTAGTTATTTAAGTTAATTTAAACTATCCTGGAGCAATTGCCCCAGGATAGTAAAATTGTACAGGTCCTAGACCATTTTCTTATAGCTGAAAGAAATTAATCTCCAACAGCTTTCAAAGCTGCTATTTGATCTGGAGTAAGGATTCCATTGTAAATTCTTAATTCATCAAGTAAACTGGTCTCACCCAGGTGACCCCACTCTTGGAAACGTGGTGCACCAGAACCAATTGATAAGATATCGCAACCTGTCCAGTCAATAACCTGATCTTCTTCGCTTTGAGCAGCTAGTATACCATTTAGGTACACTTGGCTCTTTCCACCACCTACGGTGATTGCTACATGTAGCCATCCCTCTCTTGCTGCAGCAAAAGTGGCGAAACTACCACCGTCTATCCAGGCGTTTCCTTCTCCATTACCCACATTCATTTTGAATGTTTGTTTGAGATCATCTCCTTCCCTGAAGAATCTGAAACCCTTAGTAAGTTCATTTTTCGTTTCACCCTCTTCATGTAATGCACTGGCAGTTAATAGACCTGCCCTGGTAGCAGTAGGATCCAGTTTGATCCACATAGAAGCAGAGAAATTATCATTAAGAAGTCCTTCAGTCGGAATGGTCAGGTAAGAATCAGCATCACCCGAGTATGCTTTTCCTGACACACCACCATCCACTACACTTGGACTACCCACTTCGGTAACAGTTACTTCTGTACCAGTGGTCGTGAAGTCAGTATCAAATGACATATAGAGAATTTCCTCAGCATCATCACCATCAATTGGAGTCAAACCCGGGTCCCCTGGATCTTCGATTGTTGGAAGACCAAATTCAAGTCCTGTCAAAGTTTCAAGGTCACCCTCGGTTAGTGCTTTGTTAAAGACCTTAAGATCATCAATATAGCTAGGATCAGATAAATGCGACCATCCAGTGAATCTAGGAGCTCCTGATCCAATGGTCAATATATCACAACCGGTCATATCTAACCCAACATGCTCGTCACTACCTGAAACAAGTTCCCCATCGATATAGAAAGAAGCAGTAGTCTCAGCAATAATGAATGCGAAGTGATGCCATTCACCGTCGGTTGGATCCAGCTTCGCGAGATCACCTCCGTCTATCCAAACTTCACCTTCGCCTGTTCCAAAATTCCACTTGAAAATTTGAAGGTCTCCACTTGCTTCTCGGAAGAATCGAACACCAGAAGTTCTAACATTTTGAGCTTCTGGATTTTCAGTATCTTCAGGTCCCATCACGAAAATACCTGCTCTGTCAGCATCAGTAATGTCTAACTTCATATACATTGATACCGTCAATTCTGAAGCTATAGAGAAGTTTTCAGTTGCTGAGGTCAAGTAAGCATCAGCAGCCCCTGAATATGCATCAGAACCAATTTGCCCTTCTCCGGCAAAACCTGGAGTACCTACAACAGTTGCCTCTTCTTCAGTAACCAAATTCACATATTGACCATCAAAAGACCAGTATGCAACTTCGCCATCAAGTGCCGTGTAAGGGTTTGAAGTAGTTTTAGTAAATGTTGAGGTAGCACTAGCAGAATTACCAGCAAGATCCGTCACAGTAACAGTAATGGTGTGATCACCATCTGCCACACCAGCTTGCACAACTTCTCCATCATAGTTAAGGAAATCTGTAAAAGTGGTAACTTCATCTATTTGTGTCCCATCAAAATCTACCACTACAGATCCAATTTCGGTTTCATCCTTTGCACTAAAAGTGATAGTAACATCAGTAGTTTCGTCTAATGTTTCTAAGGTGGATCCATCTTCTGGAGCGGTGATTGACACGGTAGGATTTGCGGTATCCTCAACATCTGGTTCTTTAGGCTCATCATCCCCACAAGAAACCGTGAAAAGCAATACTCCCAACATAGCGAGTATCGATAAACTTCTAATAACTTTCATCATATATAAGATTTAATTGCAAAATATTTATGGTAATAGTTTATGTTTTAATTAGTCTTCTAACTGTAAGAGCAGGTCTTTTTGAGCTGGTGGGTAGGGAAGGAATCGGTCCTCATCAGTATATCCATCCAATTCTGAGGTTTTGTTATGTCTTACAAGATCATAGAATCGAATACCCCATTCCATTCCGAATTCAGCAAATTTTTCATCGAGAATATCATCTATTGTTACTCCGGAAAGTGTGTTCAATCCAGCACGTGTTCTAACAGCATTTACTGCTTGATCAGCAGTCATTCCACCACCAGATGCTCCATTTACTAATGCCTCAGCATGCATCAAAAGAATTTCAGAATACCTGATACAGATGAAATTTTTATTGGATCCGTAAGTGGTTTGCCCAGCTACCATCTGAATAGTCGGGAGATAGTGTTTACCACTCATGAATATGGATCTTGGGTTAGCATTCCCATTGGTATTACCAAAAATATCTCCATCTCGTGTGGTATTGCTTACAAATTCCGGCAGTGATGTATATCCTCTTTCCTCGAGACTGTCTATTCCCTGATCAGTAAAAATCACAGACGTTTCCAGTCTATCAGTTTCACCTCTGTCCAGCATGAAGGTGATGTATTTCAAAGTTGGTTCCCAAAATCCCCAACCAGTACCAATACCGTCTACAAAAGGTGTCCAGTTATTAGGTCCAAAGAATTGATGTGTATACCTTATTCCACCAGAACTTCCACCGAAATCCGAATATTGAAGCTCAAGCAGGATCTCATCTGCTAGTTTTCCGGAAGTCTTGAATAATTCATAATAGTCTGGGAATAGTTGGAACTTTCCTGAGTTGATGATCTCACTTGTAGCATCAGCAACTCCCTGCCAATTCTTCAATTCAAGATTGGCCATAGCCTTAACAGCAAGGGCAGTGTGTACAGTAATTCCTCCGGGAACGAAAGACCTTTCGTTTGGAGCAGAATTAGAAAGCAAAGGCAACACATCGTCTATTTGATCTGAAACATATTGCATCACCTGATCAAATGGCACAACTGGAGCTTCATAAAGTAAATTTGTTTCTGAACTCTCAGGGATCAGAATATCACCCCAAACTCTCGCCAATAGAAATAATTCATAGGCTTGCATCACTTTGATTTCTGCGATGTATTGTTCACCTTTCCCTGGGTCATCAGCAAACTCATTGAATTTCCGAATTTCTTCAATGATGGAAAACCAATCGATAATGTCCGAATACAAGTTCAGCCAAACAGAATTATACATCCATAATGTTGACAACTCATATTTAAAGTCATCTGTGTTTATCAAATCCGCCTGATCTCCTTTCGCATTTACATCATCACCACGAACAGAGATCAAAGGAAATGTCTCCCATTGCAAATGGTATAGCTTAAAATACGCTCCTTTAATGAGTTCATCCCTCTCAGCAGTATTTGTATAATCAATTCCTGATTCAACCCGAATGAGTTCCTGAGGGTCATTTAAAATATCATCACATGATGGTGCCAGCAAGACAACTACAATGAGCGAAATTTTTGTAACTAGTATTTTATAAGATTTCATAATTGTTGTCATTTTTTGAGTTATCAGAACTTAACATTCAATCCCATTGTGTAAATAGCAGGGATAGGGTAGGTTTGGTTGTCTACACCGTTAGCCACTTCGGGATTAAACCCATTGTAATTGAATACAGTCAGTGGCCTTTCTGCGGTTAGAGTAACCAGCATATCGGGAAGTTCCTTTCCAACCAGTTTAACCTGTGGAATGGAGTATGAAAGCCTTACATTTTGAATTCTGAAATATGAGCCATCTTCTACAAAATAATCGCTCATGGCCTGATTGTATGGTTTTCGTAAGCCTGCAGCTGAAGGATATTTATCTGAAGTTCCTTCACCAGACCAAAGATTCTCAACTAATTCAGCGTCCAGATTGGCATCTGTGGTAAAAATGATCTGTCCACGCTTTCTATTCAGAATTTTTTGACCTCTCTGTCCCTGAAAGTTTGCACTTAGATCAAACCTTTTATATGACACACCCAGATTGAATCCATAGGTTAGATTTGGAAGAAATGAACCGAGTACCACTCTGTCAGAATCATCAATAACACCATCGCTATTCTGATCCCTGTAAATGAAATCACCCGGTTCAATTTCAGAAGCATCTACAAATTCGGCGTCTAAACCACTATTAGTAATCTGTTCTTCATTTTGGAAGACTCCAAGAACCTCATATCCATAAAAAGCCCTGATTGGCTGACCTAATATTGATCTTTGTCTGAATTCTGCTGAACCAGCATTTAAATACTGTTGACCGCCAAGTGACAAGACTTCATTTTTTAAAGTAGCAAAATTCAGACCCACAGCGTACTTTAAATCAGAATTGATTTGATCAGACCAGTTGGCTGATAACTCTAAACCCTGATTTCTGAATTCTGCAAGATTTCTTCTTACATTAGCTCTTACCAGTGGAAGAATAATGGTTACTACTCCATCTTTAGTATCCCGCACGTAGTAGTCTAAATCTAAGGACAGCCTGTTTTCCAGGAATTCAGCCGTCAATCCAAAATTTGTCTCAACCGTAGTTTCCCATCTATCCAAGAAATCGAATTGTTTTACTACTGTGGTACCACTCTCTTGGGTATCATCTATCGCCACTGTTTGACTCTCGTAAGTAGGTTGTCCAGGAGCAGCATCAACATTTACGTTTCCAAGCTTACCCCAACTACCTCTGATCTTCAAGTATTCAACCGCTGGTAAAGTAAAGAAGCTTTCTTGAGAAGCAACCCAACCAATTCCTACAGTAGGAAAGAGGCCCCATTTTTGCTGGAATTTATTGGTGCCATCCCTCCGAAGGGTTCCGTAGATCAAATACCTGTCATCATAGTTGTAACCTATTCTGCTGAGGTAGGAAACACCATTAAACGATTCGCCAAAATTACCAACAGGGGAATTTCTCAAAGGATCACTTGTGGAGGGGAAAATCTCTTCACCCGGATTTGTTAAATACCAGAATTCCTTGTTATCAAAGGTCGGGCTGACATAAAGGCTGTCACCCTGAATTCTCATTCTTCTAAAATCTTCTGTCCTTACCTCATAACCCACCATCGCTGTGAAACTATGCTTACCAATTGTTTCATTGTAGGTGAGGAGATTATCCCAGATTTGATCAAAATCCACCTCGTTTATGTTAACCAGTCTGGAAAGGTTAAGCTCAATGCCATCATGATACCTGAAATCAACATTTCGGGCATTTAAGGCATTGTAAGTATAGTTATAAGCCATTTTATAAGTGAGCTTATTTGGGATCAGCTCTATTTCTGTAAAAATATTTCCAAGTGCACGAGCAGTGAGGTTTTGATCATCCCCATAAAGAATGTTGAAAAATGGATTTTGTCTACCTCTGTACCCAAGGGTTCGAGCATTTCCTAACATTATTGGAGAGGCACTTGTATTGGTTTCATCATAAACAGGAAAGATTGGAACAGCATAGTAGGTATTATCCCAGACAGACCCGGAAGCAACATGTTGATCTCCTCTGATGACATTAATGGTCCCGCCTATTTTCAACCAGTCTTTGGCATCAACTTCCACATTTGCTCTGATGTTAAATCTCTCGTATGAATTCTTTGCTTCACTTACTAACCCATCTTGTTGGAAATACCCAATGCCCAGTGCGTATTTTGCATTCCTGGTACCTCCGTGGAGTGATAGGTTGTGACTTTGTTGAGGTGCTAAGTTTTTTAAAACTTCATCATACCAATCTGTATCAACCGCAGGTAAATCTGTATTAACCCTGCTTCTTCCATAAGTTTGAAACGCATTGGCAATAAAAGCCTCATCCGCATCTGCACCAGTTGCCAGTGCATATTGCGTAAATAGCCTGGTATCGGCCATTTCTAAGATGTTTTGTGGTCGCTGAACACCATAATAACCATCATAAGTCAATACTGGTGCCTGGTCATAGGACCCTCTTTTGGTTTGAACTAAAACAACACCATTTGCCGCTCTAACTCCATATATAGCTGCAGCAGACGCATCTTTGAGTACTGAAATTGATTCAATGTCAGAAGGGTTTAAAAAATCTATGTTATCCAGGAACATACCATCGACTACATACAGCGGTTTAGAATCTCCTTCCAAAGTACCGATACCTCTAACGCGAACTGTTGGGCCTTTACCTGGTTCCCCGGAACTAACAATTTGAACCCCAGCGAGCTTACCTTGCAAGGCTTGCATAGCTTGACTGGTGGGGGTTTTGATGAGTTCATCTGCTTTAATAGTAGAGATTGCAGATGTTAGGTCTTTTTCCCTTTGAGTTCCGTAACCTACAACAACTATCTCATCAAGTGCTTGAATATTAATCTCAAGTTCAACGTCAATTACCGATCTATTCCCAATTAATACCTCCTTTGTTTGGAATCCAATGTAAGAGAATATGAGAACGTCTTCTGAAGTTGCGTCAATTGAATATTGACCATCAGGATTAGTGATAGTTCCTGAAGTAGTACCCTTGATTTGAATCGTAACACCAGGTAATTCTTCGCCCTCCTCGGAGGCCACTTTACCTGTAATAGTTTGTGCCTTGACTATGCTAAAACCACTCAGGCACCATATGAGTAGTGTATAACACAACCATTTTAACTGTAAATTCTTCACCATATTAGTCAATTTTATATTGGTTAATTGTTCCCCAAATTATGTTAAACTCCAATTCATATTCCGTTGAATCACAAGCCGAGCAACTCAAAAGGTTCACGCAGAGATGAATAGAAGTTCTGTAATAAAACACTGAGAAAAAGAAATGTGAGTAAGTCTCCCGTCAATTATGATGGGGGCAGCAATTATGTCAGCCGTACCAGCTTCAAATAGGTATTTACCATCAAGGTTTATGGTTCTCCCAGGAAAGGGTACATCTAATTGTGTAGTTGTACATGGCAGGACACCATCGTTATTTAAAGATACATTTCCCGGAATGGAAGATTGTGCAACAAACAATAGTGAGTTGAAAAATGTCACCAGGGCAATAATGAAGCAACAACATAGAATCAGTCTAATTGATTTTTGGGTAAATGCTGTCATAACTACTAAGACTCAAAAAATTCTTCTTCTTTATTTACATTAATCTGAGGCCAATATCAAAAATCAAATGATCACGACAATGATTTTTGTTGAAATAGTTACATAAAATGTGTTTTTTGAAGGGTAAATAGTTGATGTATTTTGCGCAATAAAAACATTATATAATGGGTTTATTTTGGGATTTGATGTATTTTATTGCAATAGCTGATTGCGCAATAAAAGCAGGATTTTCAAAAATGAGGATTTATTGGATAAATGCAATTTAATTGTAATGAATACAATCAACTTTCACACCAGAATATTGAGGTCCTGGAAGATATCTAAAGAGCTTCTGCCATATTGCTTGATGTGTTTTTCGATCTTTTTGCGGAAGGACCAAATGGTATTGACTCTCAATTCAAGCGAATTGGATAGTTCCGCATTGCTTCGGGTATCGTTATTAAGCGTCAAATAGAGGATGTACATGGCTTTTTGCAATGGGAATTTAATGCCATGGAATATAGTATCAGTTGTGGGAGTTTCATTGTAGCCACACCTGGAACATCTTCTGGCAAAGGGTGATGATCCCTTAATGTGTTTTGTGTTTTGGCATTTTTTGCATGAATACCCTGAATGCCATTTGTGTTCGGAGAGAAACTTTAAGATCCGTGCTTTGTTGGGGAACAAGAGCAAAAACTCTTCATAAGAGAGCATTTTGTTAAGTAAACGCTCAGTCTGAATGGATTTTAGGTTGTTCCTTAATTTCCAATTGTCCAGATCCAACATTGAATTGATTTCTGAGATCTCAATTTTCTGATTTTCCAATTGTTCATTCGTGAACTCCAGCTGTTCATTTTTCTGAGCAATCTCAATCGTTCGGGCCTGAATCTTCTGTTCAAGTTGCTGGTTCAGTCGGTCCTTATATCGGATATTTTGTTCATGTTGAGCAACTATCCTTCTAAATGCCCTGTTTCGGTTTTCTTTCAGAATTCTAACACGATCGCTTAAGGCAACAGAGAGAAATAACATCTCCAGCACAAAACACAAATGCAAGCTGTAGTAGCTCAATGCTTGAGTGAAATAGGAATAATTAGTCCAGGAAGTTGGGACTATGGAAAACAGAACAAGTGTCTTTGTGACAAACCCGAAAAATAAAAAACCATATGCCACAATAAAGAACCTTGCCGGTTGATATCCCCTTGTGTAGGTTTGGATACTTCCAATGAATATCAATGAAAGTGGTATGAGTTCAATAAAGCGGTATGTAAATAGTTGATTATCAACTAATAGTGCATAGAGAAAGAACAAAAATCTTAGTCCAAATACCATATTCAAAATGCGATTGACTTTTGGCGCTCGAACTTTTAAGTTCAAAAATTTCTTAGAGAAAATGATTGACCAGGAGATGATACTAAATAAGGCAATTCCATGAGCTATTGTGTTCCAATTCGGCCAGCCTGGCCATAGCATTTGGAAAGCAATCCCATCCACACACATGGCGTAGAGTCCTACAGATAAAATATAGAAAGTATAGTAAAGGTATTTCACTTCCCGAATGGCACTGTATAAGAATATGTTGTACAATGAAATAATCATTATCATCCCGTAGAATATGCCGTAGAGGTAATATTCTGTAAGTGCATAGTCTACAAAGCGATTAATGGACCTGATTGCAATTCTTATATCTGCATACTCACGGTTTACAATCCGTACGTAGGCCGTGTATTCTCCGGATTTCTTTAAAGGAATTTCAAAATTTTTATGGTCAAATTGGCGATTCAGAAAATCATACTGGTCGCCGAATTGATAAGTGATGTATGAACTCTCTGAAGCATGTTTGACATGGACTTCAATACTGTCTATAGTTTGATCAAAAAACTCAATGAGATAGCTATATTGGTCCTCAATGCAAAAGTTATATTCCACCCAATAGGCTGCTTCCGGATTGTAGTTGTTAGGGGAGAAGGAAGGATTGAATTCAAAGAAACCCTCTGGATTGCTGATGATTTGATCACTAGATACCTGACGTGTGGAATCCTCAAAAAACCGTACCTCCTGGACAGAAACAACACGTTCTTCCTGGTTCGCACCAAGGCGAATTAGACATGCGAGTGATATGAATGCAATTAGGTTATTCAAAAGAGATATTTCTGGATTTTAAAACTAATGAATTTAGTGAATTCATACCGTTCCCACCGGTTGTAAGATGAAAATTGGCACACAATTTGTAAAACCCTTGAAAACTCAAACCAATCTAAAAATGTCAAAAACTAAAATACAATTTACAACCATATCAAGGGCACTGGCCTTGATGGTGACCATTTTACTGGTGGCATTTCTTATTTCGTGCAAAGAAGAAGAACCGCCTGCACCTGAGGAACCACCAGCTGAACAGGAAGAAGAAGAAGAAGAAAGAGTGACACTTCAAAGCCTTGCAATAAGTAATTTCCAACCTTTCACTGTATTTGAAAACGAGGAGGCTGTTCAATTCTCATTTGCGGGAATTGGGTCAGATGGTAAACCGTTTTCAAATTTGAAATATGACCTGTTTGTAAATGGTGAAAACATTGGAAGTAAGTTCAGATTTACACCTGAGGAGCCTGGTATTTACGAGGTATATGCTGCCTCTGGTGATATTGTGAGTAATACGGTAAGCATTGATGTTAGAGAACAGCACGAGCTGGAGAAGCAGGAGTTTAATTTAATCTTTCACATTATGCATGATGGCGAGTCTATAGGGGAAGGTTACAATATTCCTTATGAAAAGATTTCTTATCAGATGTCATTGTTAAATCTGGCATTCGGGAATGATCAATTGACGGCAAATTCTTCCTCTCCAAATTTTACATTCAAGTTAGCCGAAACTGACCCGGAAGGTAATCCATTGGAAGAACCAGGCGTGGTTCGATCAAAAAGACCCTCTCGGGAAAGCTCGATTCTTTTTGAGGAATGGATGTGGGATCACTATTGGGACCCGGATGATTACATCAATATTTGGATTGGTGATACTAAGAATGGATACAGCTGGGGTATTTATCCGAATGTGACATGTGATATGGATATCATTCCTGATGGTATTTACTGTCTGGATAACCCACAGGAAGTAACCTACCTTACCGGAATTGCCCTGGAATTGGATAATCTGTGGGAAGGCAACATGGTTTTCCCTCATGAAATGGGTCATATTTTTGGTCTTTTTCATGTATTTAATCAGGATGGATGCAATTCTGATGCTGATTTTTGCAAGGATACCTTTCAATACCACAGAGGAGATTACGAAGCTAATCAACCTACAATAAACCGTGTTTCCTGTGAATTTGATCATGATTTTGTGAGTTACAATACTATGGATTATTGGGCTCAGCCATCTAATCAAAGGGATTTCAGTTACGACCAGGTTGCCAGAATGCGCTTGATTGTAGAAAGAGGATACTTTATTGGTAACAACAAGTTTGTTGAAAGTGTACTTCCAAAGCAAAAGGGGATTGATCTGTCAATTCAAAAAGATGTTTCACAAATGCTGATGACCTGGTAACGGGAAATGGGATCGGCCAAAATGGTTTTTTTTGAGAAATGGGGTACTTTCCGTAATTGATTAGTGGCTCCAATGACGGGGGGGTGTATGCAGGAGTTGTCGACTGCTTCTTGTGAACCATTTCATGATAGAATCTACTTAAGTAAAAGAGGGCTTATGAATAAGTACTTGTTACATCTCAGAGAAGCTTATGCTAATAGGAGCTGCGGTTTGAACTCAAACCTAGTAGGATGTTCCAGATGACAATTCCAATGTATTAATTGTTGCCAGTCAATCAAACTTCGTATTTGTTCATTGAAAATATCCGGTAATTGGTTGAATTAGTTTATTCTCAATTCATGATTTAGTGATTTTTAACAAAAACATTGAATCATGATATTCAGAATATTCTTTATTTCAATACTTCTTCTTACATCAGTAGCATTTTATTCTACAGCACAATCGAATCTTAGGACCAGGCTTCGTGAAAAAATAGAGAATCAGAACCTTTCTGAAGTATTAGAATTATTGAGTGAAAGATTTTCTGTTCAAATTGATTATCGGATAAGTGAATTGCCCAAGTCAAAAATCAATGTTTCATTAGAAGGAGATTATTATCTCGAAAGTCTCTTAAGGGATCTACTAACGAGGGAAAATTTATTTTTTCAGATATATCCTGGGAGACTTGTTATTGTACGAAGATCAAAGGAGGAGCTCAATATATCTTTAAACCCAACTAAATTTAATTTTTCTTTAAGAGGGAAAGTCCAAGATAGTTTTTCAGGCGAAAGTTTACCTTTTGCTACCATAATGATAAAAAGTACAAAAAAGGGGACAACCTCAAACGTTGATGGATTTTTTACATTATTGGACACTCCCTCTGATACAAGTACCCTCCTAATTCAATATATGGGTTATGAGTCAAATGAATTTAAGTTAAATCCTTTGATTGCAAATCCTGACTATCAATTGTTGGTTCCTCTTAATCCTATTACCTCAGAATTAAAAGAGGTAATTATATCAGATAGGAAAGAGCATTTGGTAAAAGCCTCAGAAGGAGTTAGCGCAATATCAATATCACCTGCACAATTAGCTTCATTACCTAACCTGGGTGAGAAAGACATTTTCCGTTCAATACAATTATTACCTGGCGTAAGTGGTACAAATGAAACTTCTTCTGGGTTATATGTAAGAGGCGGTACGCCGGACCAAAATCTTATTCTATTTGATGGATTTACAGTATACCATGTTGACCATTTCTATGGTTTTTTTAGTGCCTTTAACACAAACGCAGTTAAAGATGTCCAATTTAATAAAGGTGGGTTTGAATCTAAGTATGGGGGTCGCCTTTCAAGTGTAGTTTCACTCACTGGGAAAGACGGCAATAATAAACGTGTGTCAGGAAATATTGGATTAAGTGCAATTAGTTTCAATGGATCAATTGAAGTGCCAATTATTAATGGCAAGGGATCAATATTTTTAGCAGGTAGGCGATCTTTCACAGACATCATTAGAAGTGGAATTTACAAAGACATTTTTCAAATGTTTGAAAATGACCAAAGTAGCAATGGTCCACAAGGAGGTCCTGGAGGTGGAGGATTTAATCAAATTGAAAATCAACCAGATTTTCACTTTTATGACTTAAATGGAAAAATCACTTTTCGTCCATCAAATAGGGATGTTATTTCTTATTCTTTTTATAGTGGAGCTGACAAGTTAGATAATTCAAATGAATTCAATAGCAATCAATTTGGTGGATTTGGCGGAGGCCCTTTCGGTGGTTCAAACGATGGAGGGTCATTTGACAATAACACTGTTGATTTGAATGATTGGGGTAATATAGGTACAAGTTTAAAATGGAGTAAACAATGGAATGAAAGGTTTTATTCAAATTCAGTTATTTCTTATTCTCAATATCATACAAATAGAGATAGATATTCACTAACATCAGTTACGCGAGAGGACAGTACATTTAGTATACGCACCGGCATTATTGAAAATAACATTGTTGAAGATTATAGCGTTAGGTCTGATAATGAATACTTGGTATCTAATCATCATACTGTAGAATTTGGAGCTCAATTGTCAAAGAATCATGTAACCTACAGCCAAATACAAAATGATACAATCAATGTTCTGGATCGTGCTGATCAAGGTTTAATAGCTGCAGGGTATTTACAGGATAGCTGGAAACCAAACTCAAAGTTTATAGTAAACCCCGGCATTAGGGTTACATACTACAATGGATCAAACAAAATCTATTTTGAGCCAAGATTATCTTCTATATATCGATTATACCCCAATTTCAAACTGAAAGTCGCATGGGGCATTTATAATCAGTATATAACAAGAGTTGTAAGAGAAGATATTTCACAAGGGAGCAGGGATTTTTGGCTTTTAGCTGATGATGATTTAAATACAACTAGTTCTTCAATTCATTATATCGCCGGTCTTACTTATGAAACAAACAATTTCCTATTTGATATAGAGGCTTTCTATAAAGATATGAGAGGACTTTCGGAGTATACCCTTCGATTTTCAAATAATTTAAGAGAAGGCACCAGTGTGGATGAGTTATTTTATCAAGGTACAGGATACTCCAGGGGACTTGAATTCCTCATCCAAAAGAAATTTGGTAAATATACAGGTTGGATAGGTTACACATTAAGCGAAGTAATTCATGATTTTCCAGGTATTTCTGATACTCCGTATCATGCTTTACATGACCAAACGCATGAATTCAAATATGTTAATAGTTATCGCCTTGGTAGTTGGAAGTTTTCAGGGACATGGATATATGGAACTGGTAAGCCATACACCAGTCCGATTGGGGGCTATGGGATAACACTATTAGATAATCAAACCATTAGTTATACAAGTGTAGGTGAAAAAAATGGATACCGACTACCAGATTATCATCGAATGGACCTCTCAGTAACATATGGGTGGATATGGGGTAAAAAAGCTAACGCCGATCTGGGCTTATCGGTATTTAATGTCTATGGTAGAAAAAATGTTTGGTACAAAACATTCGACATTATCGATGAGGAGTTAGTGGTGACTGATGTTAACACTCTTGGATTTACTCCAAATTTATTTTTCAATTTAAAATTCTAATATAAAATGTTTAAATATCAAGTTTGGCCAATTGTTTTGTTACTTCTCAGCAGTTGTATTAATGAAGAATTCGATCCTACTGATACAAGTACAGTCATAATTGAAGGTTACCTTTATGAGGGAACAGGAGTTGATTCAATTAAAATAAGCCAGCTCATTCCATTTTACAGGGAAGAAGGTACATCATATGAAATAACTGATGCAGAAGTGTCAATAGTGAGTAATGGAGAAACCTATTCACTTACTCACAACAGTAGTAAACCAGGGGTATATCAATACAATGGGGCGGACTTGAATGTTATTGTTGGAAATGAATATAAGATTCAGCTAGATTATTTCGGAAAGGAAGTATCGGCAATAACAATTGTTCCAGATAAACCCATCGATTTATCAATTTCAATTGACTCCATCGGTATGAGCCCAATTACAAGCTTTGATGACTTGTTTAATCAGGAAGAATCGGAAGATATTGAAGTCTCCTGGAGTAACTCAGACGGAGATTATTATTTTGTTCTTACTGAAAATATTGAAGAAAACCCTGAAGACATTAACCAGTTAGATTTTGGTGGCCAGCAAAGGCCTAATTTTAGTTTCCGATCTTCTCCAACTAATTTAAACTCTACAACAATTACTCCATTTTCGTTATCTCAATTTGGGCAATACAGGGTTGTGATATTTCATGTTGGACAGGAATACGTAGATCTCTATGAGACGTCTGATCAAGACTCCAGAAATCTTACTGAACCACTTAGTAATGTGCAAAATGGGCTAGGGATTTTCTCATCTTTCAGTAGTGATACTGTGTATTTTGAAGTACACAAACTATAAAATCCCTATTGGTTCTTACTTGAATTTTCTAATTTGATAGGTAAGTTTAAACATGAAATATTGGCGTAGTACTTCCGTAGTTGTTTCTTCAAGATAGTTTGGACCAACGTTTTGAGATATTCCTCTATTTTGATTAAGTAGGTCAAATACTGATAGTTCAATTTCAGCTTGGTTGTTCTTCAGGAATTTCTTAGCTAACGCAAAATTCCACAATGTGAAATTAATGTCAGAAGTATCGGAAATTCCCTTGTATGCCTGATGTGTCAAGTCACTTCTTAAGACTAAAGTCTTACCAATTGTAAGATCAATCTTTGAGCCCAGCGTTTGTGTCGAGTATTTTGATCTTTGAATACTCTCAGAAAGTGAGTTTCTAACAATGTTTGCGCTGAAATCATAGAATATATTGAAGTCAAAGTACTCAGTAATGTGACTTACAAGTCCAACACGAGTGCTGGCAGAGAAGTTATTTGAAATATTTTCAAAACCGTTCGTGATCCCAGGTGTCCTTCTATAGGATGCACTAAGGGATGTATTTAGATTTGATTGAATCTGTGATATTAGAAATGAGTGAGTTGTACTATTAGTAATATTCCAATACCCATTAACATTTATTGGTGTGCTAATTTGTGTTCCTTGAGAAGCCACAATGTCGTCTTGCAAAAGGGTGTCTGAGACATTAACATATGTTGATTGTGATATGTAATTTCTTGCGTTTTCAATTCTCGTAAAATTTGCCAGGGATGTATTCCTCTCAAGGTTTGATTTACTTGCTCGTAACATTAACGAATGTGTATAACTTTGTTTCAAGTCTGGGTTGCCGATTGATAGGAAAAGAGGATTTGAAATATCATAAATATTTTGTAGTTGCTTAGCGGATGGTGCTGAAGTATTCCCCGCATACCTAAAAAATAGATCACCACCACCTGGAAGATCCACCCTGCCCATAAATACAGGTAGAACGCTATGAAATTCTCTTTTCATGCCTTTGGGAATAATATTGTCACTAACGTTTTTCAAACTTGCATACTGGTAGGACAAACCAATATCGAAAAGATTCCGAAATGATCTGTTTGCAAAATTTATGAAAGGAGTGTGCTTATTGTAATGACTTTCTAATTCATTTGAAAGTGTAGATAATAGAGTAAGATTATCTGAATCATCTACATAAGCATTCTTATCCAACAGTCTGTTTTGGGCGTCATAGCTATAACCTATAGATAATTGCCCTGTATTTCCTACAGGCTCCATATACCTAACTTCTCCTTTTAGTTGAATGGTATTTTCATCAGAAAAGAATTGAATTATAGAATCACTGGCAAGTTCAGAATAAATATTCTCTCTATTGATCAAGTTTATTTTGGTTTTTGACTCAATCGATAGGGATCGACCAATTTTTAAGAAACGATGTTGAAACAGGATGTTATTGTCGATATTAAGTGCATTGTTTTCGCTTTCATATTCATTATTAGTTTGGATTTGGTTTTCGTTCAAACTTGTTATTCCATTTGTTTGACGGAGACTGTTATTGTCCTGGAAGCTAATTGAAGGATTTGTTATTAACTTGTTTCGATCATTTAAGGAATATGTAATTCTTGAATTAAATCTATGATTGTTATTCTTCGTAAGCGTTTCCTTTTCTTCATAGTACGATTGAATTGCGTCTGTTAAATAAGTTTCGCGATTCAGGTGCTCTTTGTTGTCATTATTCGACTGATTATAAAAGTAACTACTTTCAAATGTGCCTTTCTTTCCAAGATTATCAGAGTAATTGAGCCCAGCCGAGTTCGTAGATGTTATGCCATTTTGAATTCCAGTAAAAAAGCCTGAATTGCCAGCGCCAGGCCCATCAGGGCCAGGGCGAAAACCTCTGGGACCTCCAGAATTGGCAATACCTGATAAGTCTTCATTACTAAAATTTTGTTCATTATTATTATTTGATAAACCTATTAAAGTAAATCTTCGGTCCTTATTAAATAAATTTACATTTCCTCCAGATGTATAAAGGGAATTAGAGCCTATTCCACTAAAAAGCCGACCAAATATTCCTTTTCTTCTATCTTCTTTGGTTACAACATTTATGGTTTTTGTGGTGTTGCCGTCATCAAATCCAGTTAACTGGGATTGTTCACTTAGCTGATCAAATAGCTCAACTCTTTTGACAACCTCAGCAGGAATAGTGTTCAATGATAATAATGGATCCTGCCCAAAAAACCTTTTTCCGTCTAAAAGGACTTGCTGAACTGTTTCACCATTAGCTGACACTCCTTCGTTGTTTACTACTATTCCGGGCATCTTACTAATTAAATCCTTAGTTGTTGCATCGGAGTTTACTTTGAAAGCGTCTGCATTGTATAAGAGGGTGTCTCCTTTTTGTTCAACGGCGATAACATCTCCCTTTATCTCGACTTCCTTTAATATTTTAATATCAGGCTTTAATTTTATAGTTCCTAAATCAACATCGTCTTGACCTATTCTGATCAACTGAATGTGTTCATTATAACCTAAAATCCGAATAGACAATTTATAAAATGCCTTCTCTAGGTTCTCAATTAAGAAATTTCCTCCTGTGTCACTAACACTATACTTTGATTTAGTGGAGTCTCGAATATTCTTCAAATATATTGTTGCTCCAATTAAACTGGAGGAGTCTCCAGCATCTAAAATTTTACCAGATATTGTCGCAAAATTTGAATTTTGAGCATTAATCGATTGGTTTATACAAACCATGGTAATTCCTATTAAAAGAATTCTCCCGAAATTGTTCATTTATAAATGTTATGTAATAAGTGGGTGAGTTAGTTTGGAACTGAGTCCCGGAATGCAGAATTGTTTCTATCAAAGTTTCTCCTTCTACCCCCAAAAGCAGATTTCAATAATTCCTTATAAACAATAAATTGATCGTCGCTCAATACATCATTTATTAAGTCATCCTTTTCACTCATTAACCCCTCCATTTTTGCCCGCATTTCCTCTGGATTAAATCCGCTTCTGTTTTTTATGACTTCCTCCATATTTTGCTTTAGAGAGAGAGCAAATTCATCATAAATTCCGTCAAGTAATAGTTTTTGATCTTCAGTTAATTCTGGCAAGGCCTTAATAAGGTTCTGCTTCTCACGTAGAACCATTTCTGTAGGGTTCATCCCTCCAGGGGGTTGAGCATATAGAGTGTACGAGGTTAAGAAAATGAATAATACTATCAAAAATTGTTTGAAAATGTACATAATCCTTCTTTCATGAATGTTTTTGGAAATTTACGGATCCTACAACACCTGGATTTGTAGATTCAATGAATAGTGAAATAATATCAACAAAACACACAGATAATTCAATTTCTTGTTTTAAAACAACCTTTTCAATACGTCTTCTTTGTAGTTTGTCCCAATAGGTATTTTTTTCCCCCCAACGTATACAAAATGTCCAGAATGACTTGAAATGTGCTTCTCATTTACGATATAGGATTTGTGAATCCGGATGAAACTATCATCAAAAAGCTGTGATTCAAGGTTTTTTAACGATTCAAGAGATATAATTTTCTGAACTACTGTGTGAAATGTTACGTATTCTCTTAATCCTTCGATAAACAATATATTGTCTTTCTGAACTCTATGTACTTGGCCATCAGCTTTAATATAAATATAAGCTGAACTTGAATCGATCTCCGAAATTCTTTGTCTATTAAATAGTACCCTGTTTACAGCTCTCAAGAATCTTTCAAAACTCACTGGCTTCAATAGATAATCGACTACCTCCAGTTCAAAGCCTTCAACAGCATATTCAGAATATGCAGTTATGAATATTATGTCAGGTCTATTTTGCAATGTCTTGATAAAATCTAACCCGGACAGGTCGGGCATTTGAATATCAAGAAAAATTAGATCTATGTTATTCTCGGCTAAAAGATTAAACGCTTGCAATGGACTACTAAACTGCGCGATTAACTCTAGTGTATCCAGTTTCTTAACATAATCTTGAATCAACAGCCTGGCTGGTTGTTCATCATCAATGATTATGCATTTTAATGGACTCTTAAACGTCATTGTAGAAATAATTTGAGGTTAACTTCGAAGTTATTTCCGTCGTTTACCGTGGAAATATGATATTTGTTTTGATAGGCCAGTTCTAAACGTTTTAATACATTTTCGATTCCAATTCCAGGTGTTTTGTCTTTAACTTGTTCATTCGCAGAAACTGTATTTACTACCTTAAATTCCAAAACTTGATTTTTGGTTGTAAGGGATGCAATAATATAGGCTGAATCCTTTAATTCTATATCGCTGTGTTTGAAAGCATTTTCTATAAATGGAACCAATATCATAGGTTCTATCACGATGTTCTCATCGACTTCAGAGTAGTCAAATGAAACCTCTAATTCCTTCTCGGTTTTAAGTTTCTGAAAATCAATGTAGTGATTAATGTAACTGATTTCTTGATTTAGTGTGATAGAGTTCATTGTTTCATAAATCACGTACCTGAGCATCTCAGAAAGCTGTAAGATCATTTGAGGTGCACGATTATTTTTTCTATACGATAGTGAATAGATATTATTTAGGGCATTAAACAAAAAATGGGGATTGATTTGAGACTTTAGAAAGCGCATTTCTGAATGGAGGCTTTCATTCATAAGATTCATTTCACGTTGTTTTCTCTTGCGATTATCATTATCCATCCAAATTAACGTTGAGAAAAATAAAAATGGCACAACATTAAACATTGCACCAAAAATGCTCCTTCCGAAGAAAGCACCTCTCATTGTTGGGGGTTTCGGGAATTTTCTAATGTCTGGTACATTTTTAAATGTCATTTCAGCTAGGAATCGAGGCAGAAATCTTGGATTTGGAGTAGGAATAAGTGGTTCTATAAAATAAAAGACAGAAACTATGATTGCAGTCAGGATAAATACCGATAATGTATAGCTCAGATAGTTTTTTCTTGCATATAAGTGAGGCAACAAGTAGAAAAGGTTAATATAGAATACAAGAACCTGAACAAAGAGTATTCTTAAAGTAAAAATTAAGGCGACTGAGCTATCAAACATACCTGTATGCCATGAGTAAATTAGGCCGCTGTATATTAACCAGGAACATAAATGAATGACGACTGACTTGTATTTCATAATTTTTATAAAAGGTAATTACAAAATAACGGCATATGGTAAGTAATGACCGTTCGTTTCAACGAAAAGCAAGTAATTCTCATCGAAATATTCAAAAAATCCAATGAAAGTCGTTATTTACTAATTCCTCCTGTACGCTGAATATATCCTGGGTTTTGTTGAAAATCATCTGTTGAAGGCAACTCACGCATGTTCTTTTGCAATTCTTATTCCAATTAACAATTAGATCACATGTTTTTATTGACATGGCTTTCTAGAAATTAAAAAATAAGTATGGTAAAAAATCATGTTGCAACTATCACTTTGCTTTCAATGATAATTACAATTGTTAGTAGTTGTACGGATTCCTCATTTGTCGGTGAGGATCTATTTGGTGCAGATCAATTTCAGGTATCTTATATAGACTCACTTGATATTAAAGTAAGCACGGTTAAGTACGATTCTTTACCTACGAGCAACAACAATAATCTATTAGTAGGGAATATAGAAAATGAGTATCTGGGAAACGTGCAAGCGGAATCATACTTTCTATTTCAACTAGTATCAACAGAAATAAGCGAGGAAGATACCTTTGATTCCGTAACCCTGGTTCTACATCAAAGTAGTTATTCAGGTTTCTGGATGGATAATGAAAGCTTTACCTCTAAAATAATAATTGAGCAGTTAAATAGTGAGTTTGACTTTAGGGATGATGGAAATCTATATAATACCACTCAGCTGAAGGCATCAACTCATGATGAACTAAGTATACTGTCTGAGTATGAATTAGCTCTTGTTAAGGATAAAGAAAAGACATTTGAGATTAGGTTGGATGATGAATTTGGGAGGAGTCTATTTGAAGAATTTCGTACTGAAAGTGATGTTTCTTCCTTACAATCCGAATTTGAGGAATATATAAATGGGTTCAGAATAAGGTTGGATAGTGCAATCGGAGGACCCGTAACTGGCTTCCTTACTGATAGTACACAGCTAAAACTATATTTCACCAATAATGACGCAATTCCGGTTGAGAAGAAAGAGGTGTCATTTCATATTAATTCCGTACCTCATTTTTCATCAATAATAAATAGCCAAATCGAACCTTTTAATGGCCTTCACACCTACAAAGATGCTGTGCCCTCTTCTTCCTCGGATGACCTGAGTCTCATAGCAGGTGGAATAGGTTACTCTGCGAAAATTGAATTGCCGACAGTTAAGGATCTAATGCTTCAGGAACTTGATTTCCTTATCATTAGCGCTGAGTTAAGATTAGTTCCGGTAAATATTTCTAATTCGAATGAAGATTTGCCAGAATCACTACTTGTTAAAGTGTACAATAAGAATCATGAGATAGTTGCGGATAGTCTTACGGCGAAACTTCAGTTAGACGCAGAATTTAACCGAGATACCTATTATGTCTTTGAGTCAAGAGGCTTAATTGAAAGTATGATTCAGCCCTACACAAATGAAGAATACTATTTGTGGCTTACTCTGGATAATGAGGGTATTGAATCTACACTTACGTCTCTTGCACTAGGTAATGAAAGTCATGGTAGTGAAATTATTCTATATACAATTTCTAATAACTAAAATTAATATGATGCGTTTTCAACTTTTATTTTTTTGGTCCTTGCTAAGTGTTCTATTCAGCGCATGTGAAAGCGATGATGAAGACAGTGATGACTCAGGTAATTGGATTAAATATTCTGATTTTGAAGGTGAAACAAGGTCCGGTGCTATTGCATTTACCATAGGAAAGTATTCATATGTGGGACTGGGCAGTAATGGGGATGAATATCTCAATGATTTTTGGAGATACGATCCTTCAGAGAACTTTTGGCAACAAATGGCGCCATTTCCTGGTTCCGGAAGGATAGCGTCAGTTTCATTTAGCATGAACGGAAAGGGTTATATTGGAACTGGTTACAACAATGATCTTGACATAGAAGAGTTGGGAGATTTCTGGGAATATGATCCTGAGAGTAACAGTTGGACTCAAAAATCCGATTTTCTTGGAGGTGCAAGATATTCTGCAGTTGGATTTAGTATAGGAGGAAAAGGTTACATCGGAACCGGTTACAATGGTAGTTTTCTAAAGGATTTTTGGAAATATGATGATGAGACTGATTCATGGAGTCAAGTTGTTAGTCTCTATGGATCCAAGAGAGAAAATGCATTGGCATTTGTCATAGGAGACAAAGCTTTTGTTGGAACAGGTCAGAACAATGGTTCATACCTATATGACTTTTGGGCATATGATCCAAATGTTAATAGCTGGGAAGAGCTAACATTATATGATGATGATGACTATTTTGATGAATATAGGGCTGCTGTTGCAAGATATGGAGCGTCATCATTTGTAATAGATGATATTGGATATATTGTAGCAGGTACTTCAAGTTCGATTACAAATACGGTTTATTCGTTTGACCCTTCATCAGGAGTCTGGACTGAAGATATTCAAGCACTTGAAGGGGCATCTAGAACAGATGCTGTAGGATTCACTCTCCTTAACGTTGGATATATATGTTCAGGAAGAAATGGTAGCCAACGATTTGATGATATATGGGGCTTTTATCCGGATCAAGAATACAATGAGTATGATTAGAAAAGTGCTTTTAATAACTTTTGTATTTGGATTATCATTTAATGCTCATTCACAAAGCAGTATTGGGTCAGCATATAATATGTTTGGATTGGGGTCATTAAGTGACCCTGGCCTGCAAGCGTTTAAAAGTAAAGGAAACGCGGCAATTGGAGTACGGGATGGTTTAAACGTAAATCTTAAAAACCCAGCAGCCTTAAATGCAATTCAGGGTCCCACTCATATTTTCGATCTTGATACATATGTTTCAAATTTTAATCAGAAAACTAAAAGTGAATCAGAGAATGCGACGGTAGGAGGGTTTGGAGGAATTAATTTGTGGTTCAGAATTTCTAATAACTCCGGGATCGCTGTTGGAATAAGTGAATTTAGCAGAGCACAATATGATATTACAGACGCATACAAGAGTTCTAATTTCGCAAATGCCTATAGCACCAGGTATCAGGGAAATGGTGGATTGACTCAATTTTATTTGGCATATGGTAGAAAGATTGTTAAAAACTTGGATATGGGGATTAGGGGTTCCTTTTTAACTGGACAGATTACTTCTGAACAAACAATTTTCAATAATGTAGTATTTGATGATGTTGTCGTCGAGAATGCTGATTATGTTGGAAAACTAATAGCTGATTTAGGCCTACAATACTCTGTTATAAATAAAGAATCTCAGAAACTTATAATCGGATTAATATACCGTCCACAGTTCTTAATAAAAAGCGAATTCAGTAATAAGATAATCTATAATCAAACTGATAGCTTAACCACTGTAGGTAACAACGAATACTATTTACCGAAATCGTATGGAGTTGGCATTTCATATAGTTTCGACTCCTGGAGTCTTTCTGCAGACGCTGAAAAACAGAATTGGGGAATAAATATGTCAGGTGAAGACTTTGCTTATCAGAACCTGGATAAGTATTCAATAGGGATGGAATTTCTTGGGAAGGATAAGCCTGAGAATTATTTTGATCAAGTGCCAGTGAGGTTTGGAGTCTCATGGTACAAAGATTATTTGATAGTAAAAGATTCTGAATTGAGAAATATAAAACTTTCTCTTGGTGTAGGATTGCCTTTTCAAAAGCATCGAGGAGTAATTAATCTTGGCTATGAATATTTCTGGAGGAAGCCCGAAGACTCCAATTTAATTTACGAAACAACCCATTCATTTAGAATCAGCATAAGTCAAAGAGATAAGTGGTTTCAAAAAGTATTTTACTAGTTCTGATAGAAATGAAATGGCTACAAAGTGAGCAAGCGGTGATAAATGTTTATATGTGCTACTCATGATGATGAACTCTTGTAGCGAATGGAGATTTAAATTTTTTAACGATTGACTTGATATTAAAAAATTTTGAGAGAAAATAGTTGATAACATCACCCAAGGGCTAGCTACCGTGTCATTTGTTTTCTAGATTTATGTCAAAATAGTTCAATTCGGAATTAACATTGATATATAAACCATGAGGCTTTTATTTTTAATTGTGTGTCTCATATTGATAATTTCCTGTTCAGAACAAAGAACTTCTAAAGAAAACCTTGTTCGGGTAGCCGATTCATTAGGTATGGTTAAAATACCTGGGGGACAATTTCTCATGGGCGGGAAGTCGGAACAAGCTGATAAGGATGAGTTACCCCGCCATTTGGTTTCCGTTTCATCATTCCTAATGGATGTTACAGAAGTAACTAATGCCGACTTCAAAAAATTTGTTGACGAAACAGGCTACATCACAGTGGCTGAGCGGAAGGTAGATTGGGAAGAATTGAGGAAGCAGGTTGCCCCTGGAACACCAAAGCCAGCGGATTCTTTGTTGCAACCAGGTTCACTGGTTTTCACCCCAACATCAGGTCCGGTTAATCTGAACAATGCAAATTTATGGTGGACATGGCTCATAGGAGCCAATTGGAAACAGCCACAAGGTCCAAACAGTAGCATTGCAGATATTATGGATCACCCGGTTGTGCATGTATGTTATGATGATGCGTTAGCGTATGCAACCTGGGCTGGTAAAAGATTGCCAACAGAGGCAGAGTGGGAGTGGGCTTCCATGGGGGGATTGGATGATCCGAAATACCCATGGGGGGATGAACTAAGTGAAGAAGCGACAGAAAAAGCCAATTTTTGGCAAGGTGTATTTCCATTCAAAAATCTGGAACAGGATGGATACTACCTCACGGCACCAGTAAAATCATTCGCACCCAATGGATATGGATTATATGACATGGCAGGAAATGTCTGGGAATGGTGCCATGATAAATACCATGCTGAAGCTTATGCAGCACAAAACAGAACTACAGATGTGGATCCGCTTGGACCAGAATTTTCATATGACCCTTATGAGCGATATACTGAAAAATTCGTAGTTCGTGGGGGATCTTATTTATGCAATGAAAGCTATTGCAGCGGGTATCGCGTGGCAAGAAGAATGCGGTCCAGCAGAGATACAGGACTAAGTCATACCGGTTTTCGATGTGTGAAGGATATCTAGCATTATGTTTTATAGCTTGAGCTAGCCATTCTATACATGGTAGCCTCAAAATTATAATAGTAAATATTGGCAATTTGGTAAATGGGATTAGAATTAGCTAAATTCCTAATTGGCAAAAATCAACTTTACATATGCAAAACCGATCCGTTGGTAAAATTAGCTCCTTTGTGTTGCTTTTATGTTGTTTAGGAGCCTGTTCCCCCTCAATTGAAAACACTGAACGAGTAAATTCTCAATATGAGGCTCGATTTGATTCGTTGCAACAGGTTATTCTCAATTTGGAAAGAGAAGTTGATGCATTGAGCCAGGAGAACATGGATTTATCCATTGCAGCAGAAAATCCACCAATTCAGGAAGGAGAGGAGAATTGGTTTGCCAGGCAACTAATGAATAAAGCTCCACTGGTTCAAATAGGTTTTCAGTTTTACACACAAACCAACCGACAGAAATGTAATTCCGAGATGTTTGGCGGATATGAAAATGAGGATACTGATGTCAATGTGAATTCACTCAGGTGGGTATATGGATGCATCAATGATCAATATTCGATAGCACAGATGGAAAGTTTTTACGGTATGCCTGTTTTTAGGAAAATAAACAGAGGAAGTGATGGGGCAGAAATTGAGTTTTGGAGTGAAACTGACTTTTCTTTTTATAACCCTGAGTTTGTGAAACTAATGAATGAGCAAGTACTAGCTGTACAAAAAAGTCCTATTGGAAGGGCAATCATGCGTGAAGTTTACGAAAAATATTTTCAGGATTATTTCAGGAAATTCTGGTTGGCTGATCAGTGGCTAAATGTTAACCCGGACCAAATGAACCAACTAAGGTCAAGATACAATCAGATAATGCAGGATGAGGGTAGGTACCTCTATAATGGATTATTTGATGGAGGCGATTGGCCAATGCAGGATAAGTTTGAAGACCAGAAGGAAGTAAGTTATGCCCTGGCATTCTGGATGCGTAGACAATCCGGGGGTACTGACGATGAATTTAGAATCCTCTTTCAAAATATTTTGAATACAGTTGATGAACGTTTCCTGACAGAGCAGTGAAAGATATTTTCAGTAGCAAAATACGTAGCGTCTTACCATTTGATCATTACATTGACCTGGTTCAACAAGAAGAAAGGCGGAGTTGGATATCCATGTACTTGTCTACCAGAGAGCACAGGGATTATACTAGTGGCATAAAAGAGCGAATCGATACATTGCAGGTGCAGGAAGAGAAGGAGGGATTTGTCTATGTGGGTGAAAAACAGTGGTTACAGCATTATCTTGAGACAAAGCAATATCCCCGCTATGACCAATGGGTGTCTCATGTGTTTGAAAATGAGCTACGGGTATCTTTTGCATATGTGGAATACACGGACGTTCTAGGTGTTCCCATATTGGATATTCCGGGATTTCCTACCAAAATATGGCGTGCAGAAATTGATCCTGATCTGATACTTACTAAACATGAAGGTTTCAGGGCTGCCCAATATGAAGACACGCTTCAGCTTAATGTATATGGACCACACTCAGGACCAAGTCCTGTCCACCTGGTGAAAATGTTTGAATGCCTGTGTATGCTGGAATACTTGGTACACCGATACACAAAACGTGTTCCAGATGATACCATTGGGGACATTTGGGTAGAAGGTATTCATGTCGAACATCCGTCAGCATGTATGTACTGGTCTTTGGATTTTTTTAGCTCCTATGCAAATTGGGATATTCAATTCAACCACCGCATGTAGCCTTAGAAAAACCCAAGACTTGAGAATTTCTGGGATATTTTGTATCTTCTAAACAGACATTCTCAAAAATGAAGGCCCTTCTTATTTCCATAGGATTGCTGACTGCCTCTTTACTGGGGGCTCAGGAAAAGGTTCAGACTTTTCATCGTGCAGATGCTGTGCACTATGTGGACAATGAAAATCTGGTTTTACTTGGGGATAGCCTATCAGTTTTAAACAGAGAAAGGAAGGTGATTTTTTCACAGCTTCTTCCAAATGGAGCCCTTGTATTGGAATCAAACTACGTACCAGCTGATAACAGTATATACATAAAGCTTCAATATGAGATCAATGGAAATTACCGTACAGTCAATTCTGTATTGAATTTGGTCAATTTGAGTTATTCTCCGATTGACAATAATTCATTTAAACAACCAGAAAAAGACCACAAGTTTTCACCTGATCGAAGCTTTTATTATTTGATCAATTCCTCTACCAGTAAGATTTTTAATAACAATGATGAGCAAATACTGGCCCTTACTTTAGAATCACCCATCAAGTTCCTGGATTTAAACCCATACACTGATAACATCGCGTTAGCCGGGAGTAAATTTGAGATCAGATTGATCAATACTTCGAACATGAAAAGCTTTCCTTTAAGTGTAATGCAGGTGAAGAAAGCATTCTTTGTAGATGAAAACGCAATAATGTTATTGACGCGAGATGTATTGAAAACTTATAACCCTCAAAACCCCTCTGAAGAGCACTTCAAGATCGAAAATGTAGAAAACTTCATGCTGAGTCCCGATAGAACAGAAATAGCCATATTATACGAGGATAAGGCGGAGCTTTGGAAAATGGAACCAGTGAAAGGCAATGTTTTGTCGACTTCCTCTGTGAGCGAAGGAGCCCAGGCAGTTTTGAGTCAACTCTCTGATGAAGATGCCCAGATATACCTTTTGAATAAAGATAAGATTGATTACGAAATCGACTTAAAGTCTGAACTCTTCAATCCCAAAGGAGAGTTTGAAAAATCATCAGAGTATGAGTCAAGAATTAACAAGGGGAAAGCACACATTAATGAAATATTCAATTATTACAAGAATAAGCAAAGAGCCTATGATAATCTGACCGTGAGATTGGATGAATTGAGGCTGAATTATGAAAGTGAACGAGATGCATTGAAGAAGTTTGTTGAGGACAGCCTCTCAGTTGCAGAGCAGGAAAGATCAAGAAAATTGGCGGCTGACAAAATTCGAAAATCCTATCATGAATACATTGCCACTATCACTTCAATAAACTCATACAATGCTGATAGAGAATTATATGAGGTATTGGTTGAAGAGAAGCATATTAAAATCAATATGCCTCCAGATACAGCTAGGCTATTCAAAGATGCTTATGAAAATTTCACATTGATAGGTGCTAAACAGTTGTATGGGGATCCGTTAGCAATGGCTTCTTTGGGCTATCAGTTGATAACACCAAATGGGACAGTCTACAAATCTATCGGCGCAAGAGAACCCAGGTTAGTTCCGCCTGATCAGGTGAATAGACTATTAGTTCAAACTATTGAAGATTTGAAAGCCAGTAAGAGTAGAAGCATAGAGGAAATTAATTTGACTAAAGTAGATCAGTTTGTTTATGATAAGATCAAAACAAGTACTTTCCACGCATTTATTATTGGTGTGGAGGATTATGCTTCTGAGACTATAGAGGATTTGAGTTACCCTATTGAAGATGGAATGAAATTAAAGAGGGTACTTACTGACAAATACGCCTTCAAAGATGAAAACGTAACTTTTTTGAAGAATCCAACACGTGTTGAGATTATTGAGAAATTTGATGAACTGGCATTAACCATTAAACCTGAAGACAATTTGCTGATATTTTATGCCGGTCATGGTGAGTTTAACCAAACGCTAAAACAGGGTTATTGGCTACCTAGTGATGCGAAAGCCAATTCAAAGGCAGCCTGGATTTCTAACAGCACTATCAGGGATTATATCACAGGGATACAATCTCAGCATACACTACTGGTTGCTGATGCATGCTTTAGCGGCGGAATTTTTAAAACAAGGGATGGTATCAAGGATCAGGGATTAGCTTATGCGAATTTGTATAAACTACAAAGCAGGAAAGCTATCACAAGTGGTTACTTAACTGCTGTTCAGGATCAAAGCACTTTCATGTATTACTTGCTTAAAAGACTGACTGAAAACACCAGCCCAATGCTTACAGCAGAAGAACTTTTTGCATCCTTAAAAATACCTGTAGCCAATAACAATGTGACTGGTCAGGTCCCACAATTTGGTGATATCTTAAACACTGGTGATGAGGGTGGAGATTTCATTTTTGTGATTGATAACTAATATTTTGTAGCCTTTTTTACCATTCCTCTCCGACAAGCTAATCACATTTTAATAAAAACTACATTCAGATTTAAATATATTAACTACATTTGGATTTAAATAGAATACTATGGGTAAATATTCAATAGGGGAGTTTGAGGAGATTGTGTTGTTGGCCATTATGATACTGGAAGACAATGCATACGGTGTATCCATCAAACAAGAGATAGAGGATCGTACAAATCGCAAAGTAAGTTTAGGTGCCATGCGTTCAGCGCTGGACAGAATGGAAGAAAAAGGTTTCGTAGAGGCTGAGTTTGGTGAGAAAACCGCTGTTAGAGGAGGTAAGCGTAAGAAGTTCTTTACTGTCACTGTGGATGGAAAGAAAGCCCTGGAAACCATGAAGGCTGATAGGGAGGCCATGTGGTCAGCAGTACCAAAGTATGAACTGAAAACATCACATGCCTAATCGCCAAAACGATATAGCTCCTCCGAAGTTCTGGATGAAATTATTCCGATTCTTCTGTCGAAAAGACCTTCTGGAGGAACTGGAAGGTGATTTACTAGAGCTCTATGAAATTGAATTGAAATACTCAAAAAAGGCAGCTAATAGGATGCTTGTTGGTGAAGTGTTCAGGTTGTTACGCCCAAGGTTAATTAGCAAATTCAAAACTCAAAATACAAGGATTATGTTACTTTCAAATTATTTCAAAGTGGCCTTGCGGAATGCTTTAAGGTACAAGAGCTATGCATTTCTTAATTTATTTGGTCTCATTGTAGGGGTTACATCCAGCATCTTCATCTATATGTGGGTGGCTGATGAATATGCAAAAGACAAGTTCCATGAAAATGGCAACCGATTATTTGCAGTAAAGCGGAATATGCAGGAATCTGTAGGGGTTGTGGTCACTGGGAGGAATATTCCATATCCTCTGACAGAGCGGCTCAGGTCAGATTATCCGGAAATAGAACAGGTTTGTGAAGTCAGCTGGCCAATGGAGAACCTCATCGAAAAAGACGAACTTGTGCTCACTGAAACTGGCAGGCTTGTCGGAGAAAATTTCTTTGAGGTTTTCAGTTTTCCACTCATTGAAGGAGAGCCATCATCAGCTTTAGGAGACCCTAGTGGTATTGTCATTAGTGATCGATTGGCAGATAAGTTTTTGGCAAATCAAGACGATAATTATCATTCTCTGTTGGGGATCACAATTATGATGGCTGAAGAATACCCACTTAAAATTACTGGCATCTTTGAATATCCAGGAGAGCAATCCTCAGCACACTTTGATTGGGTGGTATCCGCAGCACATTTTATAGCAACTAATGAATGGGTAAATAGCTGGGAGAACGGTTCTTTTGAGATTTTCTTGCTAGCGAATGACAATGCTTCTGTTGCTGCTATCAATGAAAGGATAGATATGGAAATTGAAGATCACACGGAGCGCGTTAATGGTGAACGACTTTGGATACAAAAATACGAGGATCAATATCTCTATGGCAATTATGAAAACGGACAGGTGGCAGGAGGGAGAATCACTTACGTGCGATTAATGGCTGTCGTAGGCTTGATGATCTTAATCATAGCCGCAATTAATTTTATGAACCTGGCAACTGCCAGATCCTCCAGAAGGTCAAAGGAAATCGGGTTAAGAAAAGTGATGGGGGCATATAAATCCATGATTTCTGGTCAGTTCATGTTTGAATCCTTTCTATATGTTTGCCTCGCCTTTGTTATTTCTATTTCATTGGTATTGCTTTTAATGCCGTATTATAACCTATTGGTTAATAAAGAATTAAATTATTTATTCTCAACTCCTGCATTATGGGTTTTTACGGGTCTGACGTTGGTATTAACTAGTTTTTTATCAGGCAGCTATCCATCCTTTAGATTATCAACGATTTCATTGCTGAGTAGCCTAAGAGGAGAACCTCTACATATTTCTAAGGCTTACTTTAGAAAAGGGTTATTTGCATTTCAGTTGATCACATCGTTTGTGATGTTATTTGGCGCATGGGTGGTATACAAGCAATTGAACTTTATGTTGGAATCAAGTAACGGTATACAACGAGAAAATGTCATTGCGGTTGAACTAGAAGGAGAGACTCAGGAGCGATATGGTGCCTTCAGGGAAGAATTACTAAAAGTTCCGGGAATCAAAGCGGTTACTGCAGCTTCTGGAAATCCCATAAACTATGGCAGGTCTACCAGCTCTGCAAAATGGGAAGGACAACCTCCAAACACACCGTATGAAATTAATGTTTTGGGAGTATCAGATGATTTCATTCAGGAAATGGGAATGAATGTAGTAAACGGTGTTCCCTTCAATCAGGATCACTATGGAGCAAAAGAAATCTACTTTATGCTGAATGAAACTGCGGTTAATGTGATGGGGTTTGAGGAACCTGTTGGAAAAAAGGTTTCGATATGGGGAACAGAAGGTACCGTTATCGGCGTAGTGAAAGATTACCACATGTCGAGTTTTCACAGTACAATACCTCCTTTGATCATATTTTATACTGGAAATAATAGAGTGAGTACTGCATTGGTAAAACTGGATGGTACAAATTTGAGAAACACCTTAACGGCTGTTGAAGATATTCATAAAGATTTCAACCCAAAGTTCCAGGTCGATTATTACTTCCTGGACGAAGCACATAAAGAGTTGTATGAGGGTGAATTAACCCTAAGCAAGTTGTCATTGTTGTTTGTGATTATTTCAGTTGTGATTGCGCTGCTAGGCTTACATGGTCTTTCAGGTTATACCGCTGAGAAACGCACAAAAGAAATTGGTATTAGAAGGGTACATGGAGCATCTGTAAATGAATTATTGATTTTATTGACAAAGGAATATACCTACCTGATGTTGGTCTCATTTCTTTTGGCGATTCCGCTTGGATACTGGGTGATTCAAAACTGGCTGGATCAATTTGCCTATAGAATTTCGATTGGAGTTGATATGTTTTTAGTACCTGGAGTTCTATTGTTATTGGTAGGTACAATTACAGTTGGTTATAAATCTTTCAAGTCAGCACAGCAAAGTGCAGTGAAGAGTTTGAGAAGTGAATAAATTTTTACCATTGGCCTAGGTGCCAGTTGGGAAGTATTTGATGATCTTTGGGGCGATGTTGGACTTACACGAAGAAGTTATACGTTTGACCAGTGCCTCAAAGATTATACGTAATGAAATGGTACAAACCCTTTGGAGCGGATACGGAGAGATCAAAAGGTATTTTTTAGATGGAGGGAAGTACCCCTCGGTGATCGTCAAACACATTCGCTGGCCTGACGCTCAGGACCATCCACGTGGCTGGAACAGTGACTTCTCTCACCAGCGTAAATTGAAATCTTATCAGGTCGAAACCAATTGGTACCGTGAGTATGCTGGAAAGACCAATGATTATTGTAAGGTACCGGAGCTATTTCACTTGAATGAGGTTGATGGGGAGATCTGTCTGATTATGGAAGACCTGAACGCAGGAGGGTTTGATATTCGATTGGTGCCAGAACAAGTGAGCCTTATTCATATAAAAAACGGGTTGGCATGGTTGGCACATTTTCATGCCAGGTTTATGGGGGGTAATGCATCTGGTCTATGGCCCATTGGCACTTACTGGCACCTGGATACTCGTCCTGATGAATTTGACCGAATGGAAAACATGTTGCTTAAAAATGCTGCGAGACAGATTGATGAGCAATTGAACCACGCGAAATACCAAACCATTATTCATGGTGATGCCAAACTGGCTAATTTTTGCTTTCATCCTGAGGGGAAAGTGGCTGCTGTTGATTTTCAATATGTCGGGAAAGGTTGTGGGATGAAAGATGTAGCGTACTTTATCAGTAGTTGCCTGGAAGACAAGGACTGTGAAAAGTATGAAATGGATTTGCTAAATCATTATTTTCAAATACTTCAATCTTCATTGAGCAATGACATTGATTTTCAACTAGTTAAAGAGGAATGGAGCAACCTCTACAAATATGCCTGGGCGGATTTTTACAGGTTTCTGGATGGCTGGGCTCCCGGACACTGGAAGATGCATGATTACAGCAAGCGATTGACCAATGAAGTATTGAGTGAAATAGATTAAGGTTTTTATTAAACATTGGCCTTTCAGTCAGTCATCAGTTAGACCTAATCAAACAATGGATCAAACGTGATATTAGCAATAATCGTTTTTCGACTTACGTCTTCCGACTTCCATCTTCCAACTATAACTCCTTCACGTATTCCCTCAAATTACTTAGCGTTTCAAAAGGTGTATCGACAACAGCAGAATTGGCTAGCCAGGATGGTATGCTTCCTCCCGGATCAGCGTGTGCCTGGTAGGTGATTCTTGTAGTATTATCAGTTAATTTTTCTAAGAACCAAAATCCTTTCGCATATGGAATTCGCACGTTCCGACTTTCTTCTGGTCCATATTCCGGGAGGGCCTGCATGGACACATTTACATTTTTACCTTCGTATTGATAAGTAAACTGGTAATAGCAATCTCTATCCGAAACAGGAAAAGGTGCTGAGTTGACCAGGTAATGTACCTGTATGTTATTGTCAAGTGTTTTTAGTTCAGCCTCGGCAATATCTGGCATCCATTCCTGAAAGTTGGACACATCCTGGAGTGTTTTGACGAGGATTTCAACACTGGATTCCACAATTGCAATGCCTTTATAAGCTTTCAAGCTGGATCCGGGTATGTCACAGGTGTATACCTTCACCTCATTTTTATCCTTTTCTAACACCCAATCTGTTTGAGCAGATAATTGGAATGGAAGAACAATACAAAATATGAACCATGTACTATAGTTGGTCATTTTTATAGTTTTCTTAAACATGGGGATCAACTTTCAATATCATAGCGAATTTATGGTGTGCTTGCATATCACAATAACATAAAAAGCTGATTCATCAACATATATTCCTGCACATCATCACTTATCATAAACATTGCTTATGTCAATCATATAAAATATAAATCTATTTTTATGACTTTTTGTTGTTTTATACCGTTTCAATTACCAATTGTTATGACTAAATACATAAGCCATATCGCAAGAAATGAAAAAAGACATTCAAAGATCCGAATGTTTGTTTTAGTTCTTTTGATTGGGTTAACATCAGTTCAATTTACATCGGCCAGTAGTTTTAAAGAAACTAAGGAGACTACCGAGGTAGCAGAATGTGAACAGGAATTTTTATCCAGACGGATTGACCTTAAAACACACCCTGCTCAAAGTAGAAATTTCAAAAAAAACACCAGGCTTAATATTAATACTTCTTACAAGGAACATTACGTCACAGGCATGGTGACTGGCAACAAATCCCGGTTGTACATCATGTTCCAGCAACTCATTCATTAAACCATACTTCAGATACTGTTGCGAGTTATTTATTATCCACTTAAATCTGAAGTTATGAAGTCCTTAAAAATTATAAAAAAGTATCCCGTATTGGGCAACTATTATCAAAGAATGACTCTACTGATTGTAAGTGCAGTCAATCTCTCTGTTTTATTACTTATCCTGATCATTTACTTCTAGGATATGAAAACAGATAGGCTTAAATACGGAATTACCATTCTGGAGAAGGTAAGTTTCGATAAATACTTGTTTTGGAAAGAACATTATAAGTTGTTGGCAGTGCTTTCCGGAAGTGAAAAACTTAAGCTTTCCAGGTGGGTCAAAAACCACCTGAGAATGCCATCAAACAGACAGTTGCAATTTCTTCATAGTTAAATAGTCTATTCTAGACACAATTGTTACAGTGCACCCTTGGAATGGAGGTGTAGAGCGATATGGGTGCATTGTTTTTGTTTTACTCAAATGGATTCAAATGAAAATAAATAGTGATAATATAATCATCATCGGTAAAACTGATTTCAGTGAACTGGTGAAAAGAAACATAGTGTATGTCAATAATTTTGCTTTAAGTCTCACAAGAAATCAAGCTGACGCTCATGACCTTCTTCAAGAGACACTGTTGAGAGCTTACAATAAAAGAAATCGGTACACAGAAGACCGTAATTTCAAGGGATGGCTGATTGCCATTATGAAAAACATCTTTATAGACCGATATAGGAGAAAGCTTCGTGTCCCGATTTTGATGGACGTAAATACTGCTGCAAGAAGTAATAATCCTGGAAGTCAAAACGATGGTGAGGTAAAACTTGCAATGGATGACATACAGAAACAGATACACTTGCTGGATGCAAAGTATCGAACGCCTTTTCTCATGTATTACAGTGGGTATCCATATGCAGAAATTGCCGAACGAAACAACATTCCGCTGGGTACTGTAAAGAACAGGATATTCAAAGCAAGGAAGATCCTCCAGCACAAATTAAAAGAACAGGAGAAACCTTTAATAGCGGCATAAGACAAATAAAGATTGCTAACCAGTAGGAGGTGTATAGAAGTGATTAATACACCTCTCAATTTTTATATCAGGAATTTCTCCAGTAAGTTGGATTTATGTCAAGTGAAATCCACAAAACCCTTTTGAAACTTTCCCAAATCGCCAAAACAGCAGCTCAGTCTGCCGGAATCCACATCCAGTCTCAATTCCATCAACACTACACTAAAGAACAAAAACAGGGTGGAGACACACTCGCCTCGCAGGTCGTCACTGAAGTAGACATCAAAGCGCAGGAAATCATTCTGGAACATTTAAACCCAACTATCAATGCATATGACCTGGGCCTCTTAACTGAAGAAGCCACCGACGACCAATCCAGGCTGGAAAAAGACTATTTCTGGTGCATAGACCCAATGGATGGAACACTTCCTTTCACTGAACAAAGATCAGGGTATGCCGTATCCATTGCCCTGGTCAGTAAAGAAGGAAAAACTGTCATAGGGGTGGTGTACGTTCCTGATCTTAAAGATTGTTATGTGGCCATACGAGGTATGGGAGTGAAACTGAATGATGAACCATTCAATAGACTACAAGCATCGAATGGCAATGAACTCCACCTCTATATGGACAGCAGTTTTCTGACACAACCTTATTACCAAACATCACTGGATGCCTTAATGGGCTATTGTGCAAAAAGAGCCCTTAAATTGGAATGCCATTTTGAATTTGGGGGTGTGAGGAATGCCATTGGTGTGATGCAATCCGGTACAGGTTGTTACTTTAAGTTCCCCAAAAAGCAAAAGGGCTGTGGGAGTATTTGGGATTATGCGGCTACTAGTTTATTTCTGGAAGAGCTGGATCTATCAGTTTCAAGGGCTGATGGTAAAAGATTGCACCTCAATAACCCAAACACAACTTTTTTAAACGAAGGAGGCATCTTGTTCGCAACTAATGTAGAACTAAAAGAATTTATTGTAAACCTTGGCATTTCAATCAATGCATAAAACGGTACTTTTGGGCTGGAATCAATCCCCGATTGGGCTGCTTTTCTTTTTTAGTGTACCTATTACATTAAAAAAAAGGCCATAACTGCCTGAAAAACAGTTTTATAAAATTGCTTACTTTTGTAGTTGATGAAGTCAGCTGACTATTGATCATACTAACTGTTTTAACCTATGAAACTCAGAATCACGCTAGCGGTATGTCTATTGCCAATCATCCTGATTGCCCAAAATGTGGGAATCAATGAAGACGGATCTGATCCGGATGCCTCGGCAATGCTGGATGTAAAAAGTACAACAAAAGGACTATTAATCCCCAGATTAACCACCATACAAAGAAATGCTATTTCTACGCCTGCAATAGGACTATTGGTGTTTGATACGGATTCCGAATCTTTCTGGTTCAATGATTCCGGAGGATGGGTGGAACTTGTGAGTGGGGTCTCTTCATCAATTGCCGATGTTGATGATGATACAAAGATCCAGTTGGAAGAATCCTCAGATGAGGATGTCATCAGATTTGATGTGGCAGGAACGGAGAAGCTGGTTATCTCCGGAAATAATATATCACAACCCAACAACGGAAATTCTATCTATTTTGGGAACCTGGCTGGTCAAAATGATGACCTTTCAAATAATATTAATACCATAATTGGTAATAATTCAGCCGGATCAATGACTACAGCGAACGGAAACAGTTCGGTAGGTTATAGTGCTTTACGGTTAGTAACCGAAGGATCATTTAATGCATCCTTTGGATGGACTAGTTTGGATAGATTAACCACAGGGGATGGTAATACAGCGATAGGTAGTGGGGCGTTGAATAGACTACAAACTGGTTTTTTTAATACAGCCATTGGTTACAATGCCTTGTATTACAATACCGGATCAAACAACGTGGCGATAGGAAGAGACGCCGGATATTATGTAACTGGAACTACCAACACATTTATAGGGCAAAGAACCGGAAGGGGAGATGCCTCAAAACCTTTGAGCGGAAGTGTATTTCTGGGGTACAGCGCGGGTTATGATGAAACAAATTCCAACAGATTATATATTGAAAACACAGATAGCAGTTCACCATTAATCTATGGTGAATTTGACAATGACATTTTAAGAGCGAATGGGGAATTCCAAATTAACGATCCTTCCTCTACAGGGTTTGCTTTTCCGACTGCTGATGGATCAAATGGACAGGTCCTAACTACTGATGGGAGTGGGGCTGTCACCTGGCAAACGCTAACCCAAAGTGTTCAAACACTTATTGAAGACGCTGATGCTGACACCAAAATTCAGGTGGAGGAAACAGGCGATGAAGATATCATCCGTTTTGATATAGGAGGGACGGAACAATGGATCATGCAAGGTACCAGACTGGAACCAACAAACACTGGTGGATCTGTGTTCATTGGGACCAATGCAGGTATGAATGATGATTTATCTACAAATGGCAATGTTTTCCTTGGGAATGCCGCAGGTTCGGCCAATATAACCGGAAACGGAAGTGTCGCGATTGGACAAAGTGCTCTTTTCGCCAATACGAATACCGTTTCTAATGTCGCTATTGGTTTCTCTGCCATGTCAAGCGGAACGATTGGTAGTAACAGTATAGCCATAGGTGTAAATGCTCTTCGCGATAATGAAGGTGGCCATAATATTGGAATTGGTTCAACTGCCCTTTTCGTAAATGATGGTGGAGATAGGAATGTTGCGATTGGAGGGTTGGCTATGTTTGATAATGTGGGTGGTAACGATAATGTGGCTTTAGGTTATTCAGCATTGAGCAATGTTACAGGAAGTAATAATGTGGCTGTAGGCTCGGGTGCGGGAAATGCTTCTGTAGGTACTTCAGCAAATGTGTTTTTAGGGTACAGAGCAGGTTTTGATGAAACTGGGTCTAATCGATTGTACATTGAAAATAGTAGCTCAACAACTCCATTGATCTATGGGGAATTTAACAACGATATTTTAAGGGTGAATGGAACACTTCAGGTCAATGATCCTTCTGCTACGGGTTATGCCTTTCCTGCGACGACAGGTACTAATGGGCAGGTCCTTTCAACAGATGGTACCGGAGCAGCAAGCTGGTCTTATAAAACGGATATAGCAGATGCAGACAATGATACTAAGATCCAGGTGGAAGAGACTGCAGATGATGATGACATTAGGTTTGATATTGCGGGAGTTGAAAAACTAAAATTGTCATTGACCAGTGGAGGTGTCATGTATTTTGATGTTGAAAACAACAATGAAAATATCCTGATTGGTAATAATGCAGGTGATGCCATTACACCTGTTTTACCGGGAACGCAAGGTACTTCAAATATCTTCATTGGTGATTATGCTGGGACAAATACAACAACCGGTTACCAGAACATCTTTATTGGAGAAAGCAGTGGTCTTTCAAATACTTCTGGCTATCATAACATCTTCATTGGTAAAGAAACTGGTCAGAACATTAGCAATGGTATTCAAAACCTCTTTATAGGTCTGGAAACTGGTAAAGCTAATACCGATGGAAATTATAATATATTCTTAGGTACACAGGCAGGTGTGAATAACACAACTGGATCCAGTAACACATTTCTTGGAAGAGGAGCAGGATCCGGCAATATTACTTCCAGCAACAATACATTCGTTGGGTATCGCTCAGGTGGAAGTGCTACGGGCGCGAGTAATATTTTCATTGGCTATGATGCCGGAAGATTTGAGACGGGCTCAAATTTATTGTATATCGAAAATTCTGATGCTTCCACACCATTGATCTGGGGTGATTTCTCTTCAGATAGGATCGGAATCAACCGTGTAGCCACCACAAACACCCTGGAAGTTGGGGGAACCGCGTCAAAGGCTTCTGCTGGGGATTGGTTGGCAAACTCAGATTCAAGATTGAAGAAAAACATACAGTCCTTGAATTCAAAGGAGATGTTGGACCGCTTACTGGCTCTTCAGGGTGTTACCTATGAATGGAACGATGACAAAACCGGCAATCCTCGTCCGGAAGGGGTCCAGTACGGTTTTACTGCACAAAATATCCAGAAAGTTTTCCCCACTCTGGTCAATGAGGACCAACAGGGTTATTTGCAAACCGCCTACGGAACCTATGACGCCATGACTGTGGAAGCCATCAGGGCTCTTTATGAAGAAATTCAACAATTGCATGCTAAAATCGCCTCACTGGAATCCCAATTGGATCAAAAAGAAAGCATCAACGCCCAAAACAGCGCGAGAAAGTGAGAATCGGTTTACTATTTGTATTGATTTTGGGCATAAGGATTACCGTTGCTCAGGATGCTGGAATCATCATCAAAAGTGGTGCACACTGGGTCAATAAAGGTGCTGTCAATGTGGTAATTAAGAATGCCAGCTTAAATGATGAGGGTAATTTCTCGGCGGATCAAAGTTTAATCCTGATCAGGGGAGACGTTGGTGCCAGTTCTACAATTATCAATACAGATGAGGACCTGTATGACCTGGAAGTAGACAAAGTTACCGATGGAGCTCAATTGGGCCAAAACCTGACAGTCACTAATTCTTTGACATTAACAAGTGGTTACCTGGATCTTGTTGATTATGACCTGATTATCACAGGTGCGCAAATAATAGGAGAGAGCCCCTCCAATTACATTACAGGGAATGAGGGAGAGGTAATATACACCATGGATTTGAATGCTCCTTCAGCAGTTGATCCCGGAAACATGGGTATCCAATTGACCAGTGCGGCTAATCTAGGGTCCACAACTGTCAGTAGAGGACATCTTCCAGCTACAGAAGGTGGAAATAGTGGTATTCATCGGGTCATATCCATCAACCCTACCAATAATTCAGGTCTGGACGCCACATTCAGGTTCTATTATCGGGATGGTGAACTGAATGGATTGGATGAAAACGACCTTGAATTCTGGCGATTCAATGGAACCGCATGGGAAAAGAGAGGTTTTACCAGCAGAAATATTACAGAAAACTGGGTAGAGTTAACAGGTATTGATGCCTTTTCAAGTTGGACTTTATCTACAGATGCAAGCCCATTACCAATTGTGTTACAGCATTTTAATGGGTTTATTCAGGGAAACAACGTTCAATTGAATTGGAGTACAGCAAGTGAAATAAATAATGACTTTTTCACTATTTCTAGAAGTGCTAATGGTATTGATTTCAGCGAATTAGTTGAACTACCAGGAGCAGGAACGGCCAATGGTGCCAATCATTATCAATGGACCGACCAAAATCCGTTAACCGGTACGAATTATTATCTATTGACCCAAACAGATTTTGACGGAACAAAAGCTACATTTGAACCAATTTTAGTAGAATTCTTAGGAGAGGAGCTGTCAATCCAGTATTTCCCTAATCCTACTGCAGATCATCTGACTATTCACTCCAACTTAGCTACACCGGTACAGGTTGCTCTAATCGATTTAAATGGGGTGACGGTTTTCACCCAATCAATAGATACTGAGAATAATAGTGTGACTTTAAAAGACATGGTGCCTGCAGGAACTTATGTATTAAGGGTGAAGGATTATCAGGGAGTTCTGATTTTGAATGAGTTGTTGGTGGTAAAATAGCATTGGCCACAGTTATGGAATACTGAAGATATTTGAATCTTTAATGATAGATTTGAATATTAGATCATGTCAGAAATTATTCCTTACATCCATGAATCAGTGGTTTATGACAATAAACCATATATCCTCATCCAGCTCAGGGTATTGTTTGACCCGAAACAGTATGGGATAAAAGTAGTTGCCAATAGCAAAACCATTAATAACACCTCTGGCATAAGCTTATATGGTTGTGTCTATGAAATCATTAATGGGTCGCTGAAACTGAATAAATTTGGTACAGGTTGTCGCATCAAATACAATGGGTGGAAAGGTTTGATTAACAGTAAGTTACCGGCAATCAATGGGGTAGCAGCACAGCATTTGCCAGACCGGCCAGACGAAGTATTTTATGAAAACATAGACCTTGACCTGTTATTTACAGGTGAATTAATCCTTGAGATGGACAGTTCTGGCCTTGCATTTGATGATCCTTACAGGCACAAAGACAGGCTACAACTTAGGTTTGATAAAGGAAAATTAAAGAAGAAGGTATGACTTACATTATGGTAGATATTGAGAGTGATGGTCCAATTCCTGGTGACTACTCTATGGTTTCATTTGGGGCCATTGTAGTAGACGAGGCACTGGATAAAAGCTTTTATGGTCAACTAAAACCAATCAGCGATCAGTTTATCCCTGAGGCACTTGCAGTTTCAGGGCATTCCAGGGAGGAAACACTGGCATTTAGGGAACCAGGTGAGGTCATGCAGCAATTTGAACGCTGGATTAAAGAGAATAGTGATAAACGTCCCATATTCATTAGTGACAACAATGGGTTTGACTGGATGTTTGTTTGCTGGTATTTTCATCACTTTCTGGGTAGAAATCCCTTTGGACACAGCTCACAAAACCTGGGAAGTATGTACAAAGGTCTCGTGAATGATACATTTCAAAACTTTAAGCACCTTCGGAAGACAGCACATACACATCATCCTGTAGAAGATGCAAGGGGTAATGCAGAAGCGTTATTGAAGATGAAGTTGGAACATGGACTGGAGATCAAACTATAATGCCACACCGTTTAAAAGCCATTATCACCAGGCAAAAAATCAATGAAGAGGAAGCCAATAAGTTGGGCTTCAAATACTTTGAGGAACCTCCAGTATGGATTATCCCGTTGAGTGCATGGCATTTACAACAACTGGCTGACCAACAGGGAGTAGACCAAAGTTTTAATCCGATAGCCGACTACAATTGTGAGTTTACCCACCAGTTGATACAGAGGCTCGGAATTAGTGATTACCTGTATGTCCGTACAGATTATCATGCCGGAATGGGGTCACAATCCGCTAAAGCATATCAAGACGGTGTCCGAAAAGAATTGTTCTTCTCTATCAATGAAGCACTCAAGAAATTAATGGGAGTAATTAAGAGCGAAACTGAGATTGATGAATTTGATACAATTGGATTGTACAAATACCGAAGTGGCGAAAGGTTCTACGACATATCATAATGGATTTTTAGTAAGGTATTCTGTTTGGATACATTGATACCCCAGATCCACAGATTAATCGTATTCAAAGGCAATTTCTTGTTTGCTTACAGTAGTAATGTGTATATTTCACTATCTCAAAGTTAAAACAGCTAGCGTGGGAAGAGGGTTTTGGATATTTCTGGTCGTATTTTTTATACTGATTCATAAGAGTATTGGTCAGTATTTTCCGGCTAAAGTGTATTCTACCGAAGACGGTATCCCCAGTCATTCCGTATTTGATATTGCGCAAACTCCTGATAAGCTGATGTGGTTTCTATCCATGAAAGGGGTGTTCAACTACAATTCCGTAGACTGGAAGCACATGCCCGATAGTTTAGGATTGCCCAATACTGCTTTTTCAAAGATGGTTACCCATCATGATGGATCGCTTTGGGTAGCAGGGCAAAATAACATTGACTTTACAGTCAAATATCTTCTCAATGGCGAATGGCACACTGTAAAATTACCTTCGGAAATCAGCCGGATAAAGGCCGGGTTTTCATTCAATGTATTCTCAGAACATGATGTTTACCATGTTTTACTGGGAGCAAAGGGTGTATTATATGACATCAATGTTAACAGTGAAACAGTTTCAATCGTTAAGGACGAATACCAGGTAACTCACATCAATACCATCTACGTCAATGCTGAAGAAGTTATGGTGAGTACTACATTAGGGGTTTTTGAGTACCAAAATGGCCAATTGGTTTCTTCCGAAATCAACAGTCATCTGAGTGAAGGCACAGAGGTATTAAGCGTCTTGAGTAAAAACGATGCTCTTTATTTGCTAGGTATAGGATGGTTAGCCAAATGGCAGGAGGAGAGACTGACCTATTTGTCAACTGAAACACCCATAAAATCCGGCAATTTGCACAATAAACACAGCCTGGCTGTCGATAGTCAGGGAAGGTTATATTTCAGCAGTGCTTCAGTTCCGTCATTTTATGACCCTGTCAATCAAACGATTAACGAGCTGAGGATTAAACAGGTAGATTATTACTTTCTCTCCAGTAAGATGTTTATCGATTGGGAAGAAAATGTCTGGGCTGGAGATTACAGGGGTTTATTTAAATATGATATGTCCTCTTTCCAGAATTATAACCGAAATACCGGTTTGTCTCAAAATGAGGTATCGGCCATTGCAGAATTCCAGAATGAAATTGTGGTAGCTAATCCACAATCTTTGAACTTCATACGTAATGGAGAGATCATCAGGCAGACAAAACTTCCAAATGATTGGGGAGCAAGAATTCTTGATATGCAAAAATTGGGTAATCGTTTATACTTAGCGGGCAGACATGGTGGACTTTACAAGTATGAAGATGGATCCATACAATCCCTACACCATTTACATTCTCCAGGAATTGTGATCACTTCATTAGAAGTTTTCAAAGGTGAACTTTACATCAGTGCGTCTAATGGACTATATCGATTGGATGAAGGTAAACTCAATAAACTCATCAATGTCAACGCCTTGAGGAATTTGAAAACGGTGGGAGAGGACTCACTTATGATTTTAACCGAACGGGCAGGGGTATTACTCTATCATAAAGGAGACACAACACGCTATACATCTGAAAAATATAAATTCAATGACGCCTATACGGCCATGAAATGGAATGATGATATATTACTGGGTACCTTGAATGGAGTAGCCAGGCTTTCTGAAGGTGAAATTGCTTCGTCACCAATAGCCACATCACTTAGGGAGGCCGGTGTGTATGCATTTCTCAATGAAGGGGATAAGTATTTGTGGATTGGTTCCAGTGAGGGAATTCACAAATGGGATGGTGAAAATTTGATTACTTACAACCAACAAAAAGGTTTGCTGGGAATAGAAGTCAATAGAAATGCTTTTATGCTGGATGCTGCGAGGAATCTCTGGGTGGGAACAGAGTCCGGAGTGTCATTGTTTCCCCGAAATAACCGGGGGACCTTAAAGGTCAATGAGGAAATTTTAGAATTGATAGGAAAAAGCAAAAACCAACGCATTACCATAGATAACTCACCAAAATTGGCGCACGATGACAATAATGTGACTTTCGAATTTGTATGGCCCACGTTCCGCTCTGACCAGTCCACAACATATCGCTATAAATTGAAAGGATCCGGGGAGGAGTGGACCGATGAAATCAGGGAGAATAAGCTGACTTTCTCAAAATTAAGTAGTGGACCCTATCAATTTGATATTCAGGCCCATTTAAGTGGGTTAAAATGGAGTGAGGTTTATTCCCTAAATTTTAAAGTTAAAAAACCATTCTATTCAACATCTTGGTTTTTGATTACGGCTGTCTTCTCAACAATTATTGCACTTTATGCCATCTACAGAATACGTTTCTACTATTTACTGAAGAGGCAGACGATTTTAAAGAGACTGGTAGAAAAAAGGACAAAAAACCTGGCTGAAAAGAACCAGGAGATCATTCAGATCAACAGTAAGCTCCAGGAAACCATTACCGACCTAAAACATACCCAAAAAGCCCTGGTGCACACCGAGAAAATGGCTTCTCTGGGTACCATGTCGGCAGGTATAGGTCATGAAATCAATAATCCACTGAATTTCATCAAAGGAGGAGTCAGGCTTTTGTTGGATAGACTGGCACCAAATGGTGATGACTCAAAGTCAACTGATATCAGTAAAGCTTTAAAAGTAATAGAAGATGGCGTCTATCGAGTGAGTAACATTGTCACAAGTCTAAGTGAATTCAGTAAGACTTCAACACCCAATGCATTGTGTAATGTGCATGAAGCCATTGATAATTGTTTGGTTTTATTACGTGGATATTTGTCAGCGGATGTTGATGTGATTAAAAGCTACAGTAACAACAAATTGGTCATCAAAGCAAACGTTGGGAATTTCCACCAGGCTATTCTAAACATATTGTCTAATGCAAGCCAGGCCATACAAAAAACTGGGGCAATTGAGGTAACCACACAAAGTTTAGGTGATCAACTGGAGATCAAAATATGTGACAATGGTGTAGGAATAGATCCTGAAAATGCAAAAAAAGTATTTGACCCATTTTTTACCACTAAAGAACCCGGTGAAGGAACGGGGTTGGGTTTATCCATTGCTTACAACATTATCAAAGAGCACGAAGGTACAATCACTTTTAATTCCACATTGAATAAGGGCACGTGTGTTACAATACAGCTTCCGAAGGTTGATGAAGGGAATCGTTAACCGCCAATGTATAGGGGGTTATCAATCACATTCCTCAAAATCAAGGTTATTCATTCTAGTAAAAATACTCACACCGCCAGTAGAAAAAGTGATTATAGTGAGCTCGTCATCTTCTATAGAAAGTGTAGAAACGGAATTGCCATAGCTCAATTGATCACCAAGAAGTGTATAAGGTTCTGAACTAGTATAACTTATGCAACCACGATCAAGGTCTATCCAATAATAATTAATCATTCCGGTCTCAACATAGTCAAAAACTGCAAACCCCGCATCTCTGAAATTAGAGGTGCGCCAATACCCATTCTGTAAATCTTCCAGATAACGACTGTTCAGGAGATTATAGGTTTCATATTTATCGCCGCAAGAAGAAAACAACAAGAATATAAAAATTGAAATAAAGAATGACAGTCTGCTCAGTAGGTACATGATGATTAGCTTATTGGAATTGGTAGTGTGAAAATGGTGAAATTTTTGAGGATTAGCAAGTGGGGGTGTTGATTGGGGATTGTGGTGTTTAGACCTACATAGGTGGGTAATGGAATTAAGTACTTAACATAATATAAATTATATAACAAAGTTATTGAAGTTCACGTCTGGAGCAGATCACGATTATCGTAAACTATTGTTATATAATGATATTATGTTAACCAGCGAAGCTGGGGAATTTGATCGTGTGTGCATCTGTTGATTGGAAATTTTCGTGAGTGCCTTCTGGTGGCGCTGTTATATAATTAGACGTTATATTAAATAGCCGCGCTTAATGCTGCAGTCTCTGTGAATGCTACTTGTTATATATGATCTAGTTACTGCTCCGTTTGATCGTGACAGCTCTGGCCGTGCCCTGACCAGCCCACATAATTAATAGTTCCTCTCGCTCTTTCAGCTATCGCTGATTGGCCTTCCCTGAAGCAAGAGAATCTCAGGCAAAGTGTGTCGTTCTATTTTCTGTTATTCGTGTCAATGTACAGGTTTCGTTCAAATACGCCATTCTCAGCGATTAGGAATTTGCCTGTGATACACTTGCTTTGGCCTGTCACTGTCCACCGATCGAGCCACGGAGGCTCATCCTTTTTCAGTCGATAAAAAGGATGCAAAAATCTTGACAGAATAATGCTTCCTCGCAATGGCCAGCCCACCCCCGTTATTCTGTCGGGCCTGCGCTCTATTTAACATAATATTAAAATCATACATCCACTTCAAGATTGCTTATTAGTCTTTCGCTTTGTTAACTCTGATAGCTTTTTCCTTCTTATTCATTGATTTCTGAAACATGTCCAAACTTGATTCCTTATCGAAATTAAACTGCTGCTTCTGAATTAGGTCGTACAAATCTTTTGACAATTCCTTGTCTAAATTACCCTTAAATGCGTAGTAGTAGTTCAGTTTTAAAAGAATAGAATATTTAAGAGTTGGTATAGTGATTAATTCAATTGATTCTTTGATGAAGTTTCTGTTTTCAATTAATGAGATATCAGCTAGCAAATAATACAATAGAAATAATCGATACTGGTTTTGCTTATAATCTGCTTTCATTTTTTTTATCCTTTCCTTTATTAACTTTTGGATATTTCTATGCCCTATCATATCATTCAATGTGGTTTGAACTAAAGTTGGAATAAAGGATGTCAATATTCTGATTAGAGTCTTGTTGTGATCATCTTCATCTGAATAGTTTTCTTTCATATCTTCTTTAAAGCTGTCAATTAAGTCATAGCCCCAGAAACAAGCGTGATCAATTATGTAATCAAAAATCTCATATACAAGTTGTTGTTCATCTATTTCGTCAATGTTCTTAAATACTCGTCCAAGAATCTTTAGAGATTCTTCAAGTGATTCGGGATTCGTATTATCAATAAACTCACGTTTTTTTAATTTGACATCAGTTTCTTCGTCAGTAACACCAAGTTCAGCAAGTGACTGTTCTTCAATCATGTCTTGCTCTTCAAATGACAGGGTCTTTGCATTTTCCGAGATCGTTTTTATGGTTTTTTCAAAATCACGTAACTCATATATTTTCGAAAGTAGGTGATTGTCAATTGATGTACCATCTTTATATCGCTCATCAATTTTGGAAAATATTCTTTTAGTATTGTTAAATATAGCTTTCAGAAAGTCTTTATCATCCTTAACAAATCCGGCATATAATTCAAACTCATTTGAAAATGACAAGTATAAATCTTCACTTTCGACACATTGTTGACGAAACTTGTCATTTATTTTCATGTGGTACGCTAAAAAATATTCAAAAACACCATTCAAACGAAATGTATATCTACTATCCTCTCTTTTTTTGATTATTCCCTTATCTTCAATGTAATCCCACACATGTTTTGTTTCAATATCATACCTGGGGTTTTCCTTTAAGTAATCATCTGTGAAGTGAATGATCTCCAAGTATGTAGCACTATACAATTCACTCTGGTGATTAATGAAAAGGAAATGTGCAAGGGATGCTAGATATTTCTTGTACTTATCAAATCCGAAACTAGCCTGAGATTTTATTAAGTTATCTCGTTCTAGGAGTGATTCTATATATAAATCTACAAGCCCAACATCATTCTGAAAATTGGTGGTGGAACCCTCTTTGAATACCCAAAGGAAAAGGGAAACAGTCCAAAAATTAAATGGAATGGACATCCTTGTAAAAATAGATTCAATTTTCTCAACAATTTCTTCCTTTCTAGTATCGTCAATATTTGGCCATTTATCAGCCAACATTCTAATATGCTTTTTTCTTAGCTTTCGAAAATATAGTTTGGCAAAATACCTATCTCCTAATTTGAAGTCGTCTATGGTTTGCGACATTGTTTCATCGATTACAAGAATAAAAGATGCATTAGGCTTATTTAAATATTCTTTCAGTGAATCCACTAGTTGAACATTAGACTGGTCAAAGTTATCGATTAGAAATAGGATGTTAGATTCGTTCAGGATTCTTTCAGCTTCATTTCTATTAATTTCAAAATACCTTCTGAATTCTTTCAGTACATCGATATTTGCACTTTCTTTTGAGTCTATATAGTATGGAATTCTTTCAAGCCGCGAAAAGCCTCTAAGCAATTCAAGCTGAATTTTCTTTAATAATGAGGTTTTTCCACATTTGTCTTTACCAAGAACTATAAAATCATCTGTAGTTTCTATTAATAATTCTATGTTAAAATCTTCTTCCACTTCTTCGCTAGAAGAAATATCAGCATAAGATTTTGATTTTAAAACTGGTGTTGTGTAGATCTCAAGAAAAGAGTTTTTGCTGTCGATTCTCCGGTTGGCCACAAATAAATCATTGGCGTTTTCAAGTTCAAGTTCGAACTTTTTGCGTAACGTCTGTCGGAACTTATTCTGTTTTTGACGCACTTGATCTGAAGGTATTTCTATGGTTTGTTTCTTAGCATCATATAAGACTTCATTTTTAACATCGAAAAGCTTTACATTCTCCTCAAGACTTAAATTACCTAAGTCCAAATTATAAGTTGAGTAACCAATTTCGGACCCCTCTGGAGCTAAAGAGGCTGGTCCTGCGATTTTAACTATTCCGTCGTTAGCAGTTAAGTTTATTTGATTTGAGTTTTTATGCCTGTGGCCCGAGAATGAAAGATCAAAATTATTGTGGATGACATCCTCTAGGCTATATTCGTTAAATTCCTTCAGGTAAGAGAACGGGTGGTGATGTATTAAAATCTTTAAATCCGCATCTTTTATATCAAATATGGCTTCTTCTAATTGTTCTACTGGAAACATTAAATTACCACGGTCTTTGTCACCAATAGCTCTCCATGCAATATTAATCGAGACAATTCCAATTTTAGTATCATCAACAGATCTTACGTGTGTGGAGTATAAATTATTTATCTTATCTCCGAATTTTACATAATCGCTTTTGTAATCGCTTTTGATAAAGTCTATGTAATTTGATAACGGTTGAAAACTGTCTTTGAAATCTTCATCATTACTTTTGACAAATTGATTGAGAGCGTATTCATCATTTATCTCTTCATCCATGAGTCGAAGAACTGATTTTCGGACAGATTGCCTATCAATATCATGATTACCTGGGCATAGAAATACGTTGTGTGCAGGTATATTGTATTGTTTTGAAAATCTATCTAATAAGCTCTCTTTGGCTTCAGTAAAATCTCTTAATCTTGTACCACTGAACACTAGGTCCCCAGTGAACAGCAGTAAGTCAAACTGTTCTTCTTTTTCTCCTTCTAGAATTTTATTTACTATTCGGTCTTGTCTTACTCTTGAGCTCCCTGTAGGTCTATAATGTAAATCTGTTAAATGTAATATTTTAAGCATGTGTGCGTATTAGTTTAGTAATAAATAGTAATCTAAACATTTTTAAGATGTCTTAAAACCTCTAATCCGCACACATTCTCATCCACACAACCCACCCACAATCCAAAGATGAAAAAGAGTGCTCCGTAACTACTAAAGAAGAAAATGATTGCATCTGGGAACGAGAAAAGGGCCTTCCCTCCCACTATAAATTGCCAACCCTATGAACCGAAGCAATTTTAACATAACACAGACCATTATATAACAAAGTTAAGAGTGTGTCTCCCCTGTATCCTCTGATAGATATTCTTTAATCATCTGGTGACGCTGTATCTATGTATTATTTTCAAATGAATGGATACCAATATCAATTCTCCTATTCTAGCTAGTTATTCTTAAATTAACTCAACTATCATGTTTTAAAATTCTCATTCAGCACATCGTACCTTGACATATGTGAATGAGTATATTGTTCTTTGGCTAATTCAATAATTTCATCAAGGATTCCCATATTATTGCGGTTACCTAGAGTCACTGGATAATTAGCTTGATAAGAATAATATGCAAATATTATATCAACCTGATCCCAGATTGGCAGATGTCCTATTTTGTGATGATATTTCTTCAATGATGTATCTCCCCATTTCGTAGTTGGATAAGGAATTAATGGTGGAGGAGCATTTCCTTCATTATCTCGTTGATAACCACTTTTATCAGGCTCAGCATAATCAGGATTGACTACATCAATGATATTCTTATTCACTATTGGAATAATGTTATTGAAGTATTCTACTTTCTCATAAAGCTTATCATCTTTAAATTTTTGAGATTTCATTATTAACTCTTCTTCTAGTACTTCTAGTCCTAACTCAACATAGACACAACCAGTCTCCAGGAGGAGATTGATTCTATCTTCATTCCAAATGTCAGGTCTTGTCTGAATGCCGTATTTAATACCAAATCTCTTAATTATATCACAAACTTCTTTATAGTGATTCCATGGGTATCCAAATGTCTCGTCAATAAAAAATACGTAACCTCCTTTTTGAGTTTTTACTTCATCAAGCTCTTGGACAAGCAGATCGAGATCTTTTATACGAATGTCTTCTCTAAAACTCTGTAAAAAACAAAATGGACATGAGAACCGGCATCCCCTGGAAGCCTCGATTAAGAAATAGTTACTATTGCTTTCTTCTACTATCTCACGTTTATTATTCCACATATGTGGTTCGTAAGCCGCGAAATTGAAATTTGTAAAATTGGATTTAGAGAGTCTTTTTTTAATACCTAATTTTACTATTCTACCATCAGTGGTGAGAATGTCCTTTACACTCATACCATCAAATTCTCCAAGCAATAGTTGATCTCCCTTCGTGGATTTTAAGACATATTCTGAGTCGATTGGTCCATGTGGTCCATACAGAATAACTTTAGAATCAATTTTCATTTCTTTTAGACTTTCAACTAAAATTCCAATAAACCTCAAATTTAAAGGCGGACATCTCCAAAAAAGGTAACTGGGGGCAGTTGGAATAAGAATTGCTTTTGACTGATTGGAGTATAATAATTCAGCAACATCTTGATCATTAAGATCGTAAAGAAACGCATCAATGATTTCATAATTAACTCCGCTATAATCCAAATATGTTAATTCAATTGGAAAAGACTTTGGACCGTTTGTGGTATCTGTCGGTACAATACTTGTTGACTTTCTAAAATTTGGTATTAGTATCGTTAAATCCTTCATGTATTGCTAGCCTTAACAAGTTTTGCTAAACCCTCCCATTCTTGATTAGATCTAGTTTCAACAAGATTCAGAACATTAACTATGTTATAATAATCGATTGGATGAATATAATCATATGGAAAATTTCTAAGAAGCCTCGTACGTGTGTCGTGCATGTAGATTACTCCCTTAGGACTTAAGAATCTAGACCACAATGCAAAATCTATGCACGCATTTTCATATGAATGATCACCATCGATGAAAAGCAAATCAATATCCGCTCTTCCCCAATCCTTAAAGGCCTCAACACTGGACTTCTTAATAAATGTCAATATTTTCTTCTCTTCAAAGTGGTTTAGGCGGTTGAAGGCTTCCTCATATGACTTACAGTCTATTGTATAAAGTGTTCCATACATATTTTTCTCAATTGCTTTGCACATTACGGAAGAAGAAACTCCTTTGTAAGTGCCAATCTCCACTATAGTTCTGGGTTTTTGAGTCCTAACTTGGTGATAAAGGATTTCCAATGCTTCAGGCTCTGCAGACCAGTCCTCCTGAGTATTATTAAAGAGATTATTGACATTTGATGTATCTTCATGGTCACCTGAATAAATCAGATTGAATACCTCAATTAAATTTCTGTATTCCAGATGCTTATACTCTTGGTATGAACCCATATTCAGAGGAATATTTTAATAGCGAAATGATTCTACTTTGAAGAATATGAAACATTCTGTTGGACCAATTCTCAGATAAATACTTAAAAGACCACACCACATTCAAAAATTGACAAATCGGTATGTAGTGTACTATTTTCGAGATGGATTTGTGAAAATCCAATCCACATGTTTCAATAAATTTGATTTTATTGCTTTTGGTTGCTAAAATACTATGCCTTAGTATAATTGAAGCAATCTCAAAGTGAACGTCTCCGTAGTGCCAATATTCAAAGTCAATTAGCCTAATGCGATTATTATCTAAAATGATATTACCGGCTAAATCCCCATGCACGACATTTTCTCTGGGATATTCATAATTGAAAAAATAGCAAAGCTGCTCTGAAAACATTTCGAATTTTTCTACAAATCCTGGATAGAGCGATGTTACTGTTTCTCTCGACACATTGTGCATGTAAGAATCATATAAGTCTAGTGCTCTGCTTGGTATAGTGAGTGCATAAAGTTCTTTTAACACAGTTGCTATCGCTTTTAATGTATTCACATTACTAATACTTTCAACTAACTGTCCATCAATTTTTTCAATTGTTAGAACGCAATTGTTGTTATCACATGTAAAATCAATGAGTTTAGGGATTGATTCAATTTTTGCATGCTGATAAAAGTGAATTTCATTTATCGCTAAAGATTTGCTCTTAGCTATTTTTTCAAATTGCTTATTTATCATTTCAGTTGTCTGCTAAAACAATATCTCCAGATGAACAATCAACTTGTACTACTGAGTCTTGGCTATATCCTTTAAGTATATTAGAAATTACATCACCACTTAAATCTCCGATTTCATTCATTTTATGGTACACCGTACCGAATATGTAAGAATCCGACGACTCTATCCTTGCAAGAACTTCAGGGATCCCATCAAAACTAATTATACGAGCATTCAGACTAGTCTCCCTCTCTTTCAAGTACTCATCAACGCCTATTGCAATTTCATCATTCCAACAGTAGAGCCAAATTCTGCGACTCCCAAGATCTAGATCAAGATCTTTCATTGCTCTTCTTGCTTCTTGCGAAGACCATCTTGCCAGTCTTATGAAATCGAATTTTAAGTTGTTTATCCCCAGCCATGAGGTCAGCTGTATAAACCTTGAATTTGATGAATCAGACGTTTGAGGCCCTACAATTAGATAGATTTTATCTCTTGACGAAATCAATGGTTTAAGATGGCCATTCAAATGTTGCAATCCTTTTGAATAATTGAGGCGTATCGAGTATACCTCTCCGCTTATATCTTTCAAAAGTCCATGATCCAAAATACTTATAAGATTGATAACTACACCTCCTTTATTCAAAAATCTCCTTAAGGAATTCAGCATCGGTTCATCTGAGAGTAACCCACTTTTTGCATGCATTACCATGAATTTGCAATTCTTAGAAGACAATTTGTCAATATCCAAATGATAGTTAGTGTCACTATAGTTCTTTTCCAATGCACTTTTCCGTCCTCTTTGTTCAAAAATGTCAATAAATTTAAATCTATGATTGTGATTTTCAATTAATGAATTAATCATCAGCTCGTTAAACATAGCGTTTGATGGAATCATAATTCCTACTTTTGGTTTTCGCACTATATGCCAACCATTCCTATATAGAAAATATGAAATTCTGTTCTTGCTGAGAATCAAGAAGTAAAGAAGGAATAAGCTGACGACCAACACAATATTAAATACGTCAAGCTTTATATTGCCACTGAACAAAAAGTAAGTAACTAGACTGAGTCCTATTGATATACCTATACCAACTCCAGAGCGTTTCTTTAGATTTGAATAACTCCATACGAGTGGTAAAATTCCGACTACCATTGAAACAAGTGGTATAACGGTTGTAATCATGATATTTTTTATCTCACTGATCTCCATTTCCACTCATTAATTCTTGAATTAGAAGTATGAAAAACAACTTATCATAGGATCCCCAGGCTAACTATTGTGCAAGCATTGGTTATTGCCGATAATGCCGTTTGATGTACCAGGCAGACCCACATCAAATAAATACCCTTAAATGACATGAAGCTTAACCCTGCCTTTATCGGTTTATTAATACTTAATTAATGTTTATAAGTATTAAGTAAATTTGAAAGAAATTAATCTAGCTAATTTCGGAAGATTTTCCTGAAAAAATCAATACCTACTTTCTGGTATTTTCGCTTAAGTTTTTCTCGTTTATTCCAGTCTTAAAATGTGATGCTCCCCTACTGCAAAACCTGATTAATATGCGCCACAGTGAAAATACTAAGACAGGAACCCTCTTTAAACCTGTAAGTATGCGCAAATACCAATCCACCCCTTTAGTGGGTTACGTCCTGGTGTTTCGAAGACATTTAGATTATAACAAAACAACATTAAGCCAACTGACAAGGCACCTGACTTCAAGATCTCTAATTCTTTAAAATTGTCCATTATAGTTTACTCAATATTGTAAACCTATTTCAGGATATATAACAAGGCCTGATGTCCTCATGCTGGGTAAGGATTTTCCCTGATGTAAAAACCGTCTTTAAACATCGATTGATTATTCTGTAAATTCAAATTATTCCCCAATACATTAACTTGCACATGTTTTCTAAAAAAGATCATTTATCTATGAGACGAAAAATCCCGGAATCAACACTGCCAAAGCTCAATCGCTCGCAAATGATTACTTCCGAAGGTTTAGAAAAATTAAGGGAAGAGCATGATCACTTGTGGAAAGTTGTCCGGCCAGATGTGACGGCCAAGGTTTCATGGGCGGCAAGTTTGGGAGATCGTTCAGAAAATGCCGATTACCACTACAACAAAAAACGCCTTCGGGAAATTGATAATCGTCTTCGTTATTTGCGAAAGTGTATTGATAACTTTAAAATCATCAACTACCACCCCAACCAGGAAGGAAAAGTGAATTTTGGTGCCTGGATAGAAATTAAAAACGAAAAAAAAGGGCTTCAAAGACGTCTACGCATTGTGGGTTACGAAGAATTAAAAAGTAACAAAGATTATATCTCTATGGACTCCCCTATTGCTAAAGCACTGCTTGGTAAAACCGTTGGAGATGTAGCGATCGTTAACACTAAAATGGGTGATTTTGAATGGGAAATTCTTAGTATAGAGTATCAGAAGTAGTCTCAATAAAATTGATTTTGGGCTCAGATAAACCACCTGCTCCTATCTCCTCATTACCCCCCTACTGCAACACTTGATTAATGAGCGCTACAGTGAAAATACTAAGCAGGAACCATCCTATAAAACCCTGTAGTATGCATAAATACCGGGCCACCCCTTTTGTGGGTACCGCTCCAAATCCTAGAGTCACAAAGGCATTAAGGCTTAAGAAAATAGCATTTATCCAACTGATTATGAGCGCTTTAAACACAAGCAGAAAACCGTAGAATTTCTTAGCTCCCTTTACTTTTCTAAATTCATTAAATGACGACCGCAATCTTTTCAAACTTTTCTTGTCCCACTCTGAGGGAAACAGTGTATACATGATGGAGAATAGCAGAATGATATAGATGGAGATCACTATGGCCTTAGCGGGATTGGTACCATGGTCTGTATAGTATTTAAGGAGGCGTCCAATCTGATAACGCATGTACCGCTGAAAAGTAGGCTCCTGATCAAAAAGGTATTTCTCCCTACGGAGAACGATATCCTTCATTTTCATATAAGCACTATTCGCTGAGTATATCTCCCCTCTTGACCTGTAATTGTTGTATTGGAATTGATATGAATTAGTGAGTTGGTGAAAACTAATTCTATCATTAATTTCATCTGATTCCCCGGTGATCAAGAACTTCTTTCTTTGCACCTCCCAATCTCTCTCCTGACTGCTCCAAACCCCAAATCCCTTCTTAAATTGATCAAAGGGTAAGTAATTGTTGAATTCAGGAAAGAATGCGTCACTAAAATCCACCGGGTGCTTAAAGTCATTGTCAATTAGTTTTATCCCGTCCCAGGAAGATCCCAGGAAGCTAACCTCATCGTGGAAAGTGGAACGACTGATAATGATGGACGTACCATGCAATTCCAGTGGTGTAATGTAGGAAATATTCGCATTGGTGTCAGGGCTGGTCAAAAATTCTGTGCTACGTATGTTAATACTTTCAATTTTATCTTCTTTACTGCCAATAGGATAATACGGGAAGGATCCATCTTTGAAGAAAGTGTAATCAATAGTGAGTTTACAGGAGTCGTACTCCAATATCTTTGTATTGGAAATACCATAAACGGGAATTTTAGTGGCATTAACCCCCCTAAACCGGATAAAATGATACCCGTTTAAATCATAATTAAACTCTCCTATTTGTAAATCGTATAACGCAATTACATCCCAATCCTGGTACGAAGGCTCTTCTTTTTCCGGGTTTAAATCCTCTTCTGTAATGATGTTAAGCTCCTTTAATTTCAATCCCTCCAGGTGAATTTTGCCTTTGCAGTTGGTGATATGCAGGGCCCGATCAGAAAAGTCAAATAAGGAATCGGCTGTCAACGGTATCTTCTGGATTTCAGGATTAGCAAGGGGCATATTGACATCATAAGGACCGGCATAAAACTCATCAAACTCATTTGATATAGCGACTGATTCTAGTTTGACCACTTTTCGGTCGCGAAGCGCAATCAATATATCCGTCATGGTGATACTGGTATCTGATGAAAATTCAATTTCTGCGGAAATTAGTCTATTGAATTCAGGTAATCTGTTGATGGCTTTAAGGGTGGGATCACTGAGTACTTTTTGGATGTTTCCATACCCATATTGGAATGCACTGTCTAACATTTGAACAGCATTGTTGGGCTCTTTGGCTAAAGACCAGCTTTGAGCAGCTTTATAGAAAATTTCGGCGGATGATTTTTCAATGGCTTCTTTTTCATATTGAGCTGCAGCCTCAGTATAGTTTCCATTTTCAAAAGCGTTATTGGCCGCAGAGTTCTCATTATGCTGTGACCAGGCCAATGTACCAGCCCAACACAAAAGAAGAATTGTTGTTAACGTTCTAAATCCCATCTACTAAATATAGTTATTTAGGTGGAATGTAAACCTAATAGCTGATTAGACAATAATTACTTGAATCGACGAAAATAACCCTCACTCCACTCCCAAACACACAAAACTCGCCCAATAATAAGGATGTGGATACTCATTCCTAATGCTCATCTGTGCACTTCTCAGCGATTCTTTTATGGAATTTCCATTGGCATAATTCTCATAAAATACAGTCATCAGATGCTGGGTGGCTTCATCATCTACTTTCCAAAGGGACATGACCAGGTTTTGGGCGCCTGCCATGGTGAGTCCACGTTGCAGGCCGAAAACGCCTTCTCCATTTTGTAATTCTCCCAGTCCGGTCTCGCAGGCTGAAAGTACTGCCAGTTGGGTCTTTGACAAGTTTAATAAGGATGTTTCAAAGGAGGTCAGGATGCCATCTTCTTCTCCTATCGATTCACCTTGTATGGTCTGTTGGGATCCCGAAAACATGAGTCCGGAGCTCCTCAGGGGATGCTCAAAGTCTGCCAGGGATTCTATGCCCAGGAAATTCTTTTCTGTGACCTTAGTGGCATCCGGCTTGAGAAAGAAACCATGTGTGGCAATGTGCAATACCCTTGGAGATTTTACAGCTTTTACTGCTTTTTCGCTAGCCTCTTCATCCAGGTAAACAAGTGCCTGAAAACCTGATGAGGTCATTGTGGCATGAATTGATTTGGTTTCCTCTTTGGTTCCTGGTAGGGGCACCAATAGAGTTCCTCTCAAAGCCCTGGTCCAATGGTCGTTGTTATCGGTTGCAGAGGATGTTTTCAGGTCAAATGAGGGTGAACCAAACAAGGCAATGGAAGTTTGGTCATATGTGTTTGCAACGTTGAGGAGATCGGCAGCACTGGATATCCTGATAATATTCTTAGTCTCGATAATGTATTTTCCATCTGGATCCTGAAGTCCATTTAAATTGATAAAGTGATACGCTCCTTCAGGGGACAAATAGATTTTCTGTGCGGATGTAATTCTGGGATGATTGAAGATTGGCTTCCCATAGGTTTCAAATGAATTATTGTCATCCAATTTGAATTTAATAGCGTTCCGATAGGCTTCCAATGCTGATCCTTCCATTTGGGCAGTCTCACCCAATTCAACTAGTTCAGGGGCATCAACTTCCTTTGACAGGATAAGCCCATAATATTTCAAGTCTGTCCGAATGATTTCAATACTAACATCACCTGGGTCCAAAGCTGATTGTACCTTTTGCCAGGAAATTTCTGGATTTAAGAGCCTCATCAACTCCATTTGGCTGGAGATGGATTTTTCCTTCCTATTGATGGCTAATGCCAGACTATCTAATGAATCTTTTGTACCTCTTTTCACCATTTTGGAGAATGCCTTTTTCATATCCATCAGTTCAAGGAATTCTGTTTTCATCTCAGGGTTTAATCGCTCTGCTTTCCTTGTGAGCAATTGGGAGTTCCTAAGGAACAAGCTCTTAAGGTGCAATTGCGCATCAAATAATTGACCAATTGATTCAGAAGAGGGATGTTCTAGAGCAAAATCATAAAATCTGTCAATCAGTGATTGAATGGAATAATAGAAATTGGCTTGCTCAGATTCAGAAAGCCCTGGAAAAACATCCTTGATCAACCAGTAGACATTTTCCATGGTCTTTTCATGATAGTTAAGGGCTCCTGCTTCATCGCCGAGTTCGTCAAGCAGTTTCGCCATTCTACTGTTGAGCTGTATATATCGGGGATGTCGATTACCTAGGACATTTTCAATGACTTGCAAGGCCTCTTCATAATTGGCCTGGGCCATCTTCAGATTTCCTTTAAGCTGCTGCACCCTGGCCAGCCCTCCTAAGGCTGCTCCATAATTGGCATTAGACTTACCACTCACCTTTTGATGGGTTTTTAGGGATTGATTCATGACATTTTCTGCTGAATCCAACTCATTCAGAGCGATATACGCCAAACCAAGATTAAAACAAATACTACCAAACGACTCGTCTTCATATCCGGACTTGGTTCTACCGTTGTATGCCCGCTTTAGATAGGTGATGCTTTTATCAGTGTTGCCTGTTTCCAGTTCTATTACGCCAAGATTGTTCAACCCAATAGAAGTAGGAATACTCTCTTCAGCGAGTGTTTGCTCATAATAATTCAGGTTCTCCTCAAATATCTCTCTAGCCTTATCATATTGACCCAAATAGAATAGCAGGTTCCCATATTCTCGTAAGAAAACAGCAAGCGACAATGTACCTTCATGTTCTTTTCGGTATATTGGCTCAGCTTCTAAAAAGAGCTGTTCTGATTCCTGGAAATTGCCCAAACGTTGCTGTAACGAGGCGCGGTTCATGGTATTTTCAGCATAGAGTACATTCTCCTTTCCTGCCAATGCAACAATCATATTCCGTTCTGTCTCGTATAGGGATTGTAACCACTTTAAGTCCCCCACTCTTTCAGCGACCAGGATTCTCATAGCATTGAGGTCCAGTTTGAGTCTGTTATTATCGGGGAATTCTTGATTGATAAGCGTTTCCACCTCGTTGAGCTTCTTAAGGGCTAACTGATTGTTTTTCTTGACAAAGGCATTTTCAACTTCCAGGTACAGTTTATCCAGTTTCTTTTCTGCCTTCGTTTGACCCCAGCTGATTGGCGAAATGCCAATCAGAACACTTAAAATAATAAAGTACTTGGTCATTATGAGCTTTTGAAACATTATCAGTTTTGTCAGGTGTATATGAATTATTTCATATAAGTTAGTTTGTCTAAACTGTTTTAACAAGATGGAATGTTCCAATAGTATGTTTACTATTTCCAGGCTGCATTTTGGTCCATTTTGAGGACTGGAATTTGGTGAATATCAATTTAGAGCGGGTCAATAGTTTTAGCAACTTCAAACCCGCTCTGTGGTGGTTCAAACAGTTTCTGCTAAATCCATTGACTGCTCAAAAAGTCCTATCTTTTTATGCAGCTTTTCAGCTAATGCTGGATTCGTGATTCCGGCATTTGAGAAATTCTCGTAGAATGAGGGAAGGGAAAAATCGGCTACAATATTTCCCTCAATAAATGGAAAATAGGATTTTGCTGCAGTCAGTACATTCTCACCCCCACGACTTCCCGGAGAAGTAGCCATCAACAACATTGGTTTTCCTTTCCATACTTTCATATCAACTCTGGAAAGCCAATCAATCAGGTTTTTGAAGACTGATGTGTATGTGCCGTTGTGTTCAGCCAATGAAATCACCAGGCCATCTGCAGATTCTATCATTCGATTGAATCGATGAACTGCTTCAGGTATTCCCAATGCTTCTTCTAAATCTATACTATACAATGGAAGCTTAAAGTCGTTGAGGTCAATCATAGAAATAGAAGTATCAGAGACCTTACTTGCGGCATAAATGGCCAAAGTTTTATTGATGGATTTGCTACTATTGCTTCCTCCAAATGCTATTATCTTTTTCATTTCTTTTTGTTTAAAAGCTTTATTACTTGAGCATCCAATGCATATTTTCCACTGCCGTTAATTACAAGTGCAATTGCAATACCAATGATTAGCAATGCATATTCATAACCTTCACCAGCCTGGTTCCCATACCAATTCATGAAAAACCCGTGCTCTAGATGAGCTGTGAAGATGATCCCAGTAAATAGTCCTGTGATACTCAATGACCAAAACCTGCTTGCCAATCCAAGGATCAAAAATATCGATCCGAAGAATTCTATAATGATTACCGCAAAAGCGACAATCCATGGGAGACCCATTTGATTCATAAAGGCATCCATTGTTCCAGAAAATCCATACCCACCAAACAAGCCCAACATTTTTTGAGCTCCGTGAGGAAATAGAACGATTCCAAGTGTCAGACGAGCGATCAATGCTCCCCAATTACTTTCTGTGTTTAGAATTTTGTTAATCATCATATTGATGTTCATTTATAGTTTATCAATTGTTTAAAAAAATCTTTCTAACGAATACGCCTAGTGATGTTCGGGTAATTGGCTCATCGCCATACTGGTCAAAATCGATGGCTAACCCGAATTGTGTGGCTTGTTTGTCTAATCCAATTCTTATCTGTTGAAAACTCCTGGTGTGAAGGGAGAACTTGTCCCAGGTAGTGAGCATTTGTGTACTCAACAGAAGTTTCCAATACTCATTTAATGGTCTGGTCAACTGCATGAGGATAAATACCTCACCATTTATAAAACCGGTTTCCTCAGCGTGAGCAACTGTTGGGATTGTAGTTAATACAAAGTTGGGGGCCTGGATGGTGTATAAAATAGATACCCGTTCAGAGAAACCGGCTACACTGTTATAGTAAAGTCCGGGTCCAATGGCAATAGACTCATTAACCTTCACGTAGAACGTAGAATGAACTCCCCCTTCATCAAATATGAAGTTTTCGCGTTGGTGGTAATTTTGGAAGAAGCTTAACGTTGCAATTGAAAATCTCGCTTTTGGAGTGAGTGGTCTTAATGAGAATGCAGTAAAGTCAGTTTTCTTAAGGCCAGACGCTAACTCCAGCTGCGTTATCTGTGCCATGTTTTCATAAGAAATGATTAAGAAAACAATGGCTATAAGTGTTTTTCTCTTTTTCATGATACAAAAGAGTCACACTCCTGGGTGGAGAAAAATAAACTAGTTTAAGAACGACCAGGAATGCTATCCGCCTCCTTGCTATTGAAAACAAGTCATCATGAAGGGACCAACGGAAAATCCTAACGCTTACTCATTCTACTTCGAATCATGCTTAGAAACTCAGGTGTAATACCAAGATAAGCCGCCAGGTCTTTTTGGGTGATGCGGTTGGCTATTTGTGGGTATTTGTTTAAGAAGATTTCATAGCGTTCTTCAGCTGTTAAAGACAACCCCTCATTGGTCCTCTTTATATAGCTGACCAATGAATTTTGGTATAGGTTTCTGTAAAAGCGCTCAAACTTAGGTATTGCCTGAAGTAGATGATCAAAGTTTTCCTTAGTGATCATCAAAAATTCAGAATCCTCGAGGGCTTTAATAAAGTAAGTGGAAGGTTGCTGAAGTGTGAAACTTGCCAAATCTCCCGTCCAGAAATCTTCAATGGCAAACATAGATACATGTTCAACACCATTGCGATCAAGAGAATATGTCTTCAGGCAACCTTTGGTGACAAAATATTCATACTTGGTAATTTCTCCTGGTTGCATAACGAATTCCTTACGTCGTGCACTCCCCTTTTTCAAAAGTGAACCGAACAGTTCCTTCTCCCCATCATTTAGGTTGATAAAGCGGGCTATATTTTGAAAAATCAATCTGTAATCGGATTCGGATCCCTGAACTATCATTGAGATAAAATTAGGAAGGAAATTATACCTCAACAAGGTCTGTCTAGATTGTAACCTCTTTTTTTGTTAATAATTCCTGATAATTGGTTTATTAATCACTTACAATGTCTTACGGCAAATACAATATTACTCACTGCAAAGTTTCTTGAATTATCCGATTATTCAATTACCATTGGAAAAACTCAAAATATGCAGCAATTGAAAACCAATATCTTACTTGTGGTGTTATTGGCAGCTACCAATGCATTTGGCCAACCCAATTACCCAACAGACCCAGAGGAAGGTCAACTTGTATTTGTGGATGTAGAAAATTTTTTAAGTGCCTATCAGAGATTAACCCCTCAATCCGACACAATTGCACTGCTACAATCGGAATACTTTGACAAGGCTTCACAGGGGCTTAAAGAATATATCAGCCGTCATGGACTAACTCCTCAAATGCTGGTGGAAGCCATGCAAAGTAACCCTGAAGCATATGAAAGTATCTCGTCGTTTATGAGTAACTTCCAGCCATTCAATTCAAAATACACTTCTACCTTACAGACTTTTAAGAAGGTAGTTCCCACAGCCATGTTTCCGCCTACGTATCTATTGATTGGAGCCAATCGAGGTATTGCCCAGGCTTCAAAAGTGGGGCAATTGGTAACCATTACAAGAATGATGGGTTCTGATGAACATTTGCTTAAGTTTATCATTCATGAATTGTCTCATTTTCAGCAAGTTATGACTGTGGGTATTAATCAATATAGCGCCTTATTTAGTCAGGAAAATAACATGTTAGGTCTCTGCTTAAGAGAAGGCGCTGCTGAATTCGTTACTCAAATGGTGATGAATGACATCACTCAGACCGAGGCATTGGAATACTTGAATAGCCATAAGAAAGCTTTAAAAAAGAGATTCAGAAAAGACCTGTCTGCTCAGGACAAAAAGTTCTGGCTGTGGGAATCCCTTGACAACAAGGAGGTTCCTAAATTATTGGGATATGCCATAGGTTACGATATTTGTAATGCTTACTACACAAATGCACCTGAAAAAGGTCAGGCCATGCAAGAAATTCTTGGGATTGTCAATGCTGAGGAGTTTCTTGAAATGAGTAACTACCTGACCAAGTAAGATTTATGCTCCAAAAGGATAACCAATCTGGAGCATGGTTACCGAGTGAAAACATCTACTTAGATAAAGCTAAATATATGTAAACATGTAAAAAGACAATAGATTTACTTATGCAAAGGGACTTTAAGTATGTCGGTCAAATTAGTGACCAGTTAAAGGAGATTTCTTCAGAAATCAGGATACTCAGAAACATTGCCTGGCCACAGTCTACCAAAGATGAATTCTTCAGATATGATGCAAAACGTATTCCCGTTGTGGAATATGCTGGGTTTAATCCAGAATTGGTAATTGCCAGGTTGAAAAATGTACGACAACAACTAGTAGACCATAATGACCCAATAGAATCCTGGCTTCACCGTATTGCAGATAAATTGGAACATTCCGCTCTCCTACTGGCTACCCGAGGAACAAAAGACTTTTTGTTACATTCACAATTTCTTTATGGTAAACCCAATGATTCATTAAATACAAGCAATGGCTCATCATTGGATCTGGCAAAACGGTTCAATAACATGTTTCACAGCTTGAAAGATAGTGATCTTGGGGCTCCCCCTGAAGCATGTATACTGGCAAAATCACTTGCCGATGAGATGAGAGCAGTCGTTAAAACCAATTTTGAAGAATACGCTCCTGAAATTATATTGGATTCGAATCTGGCTTCTAATGCACTTGCAGGCAGGCGCAGGGTATCTATCCGACCTTCTGCTTGTTTCTCTGACAAAGATGTTAATCAATTGATACATCATGAACTGTTTGTGCATGTGGCTACTTCGATTAATGGGTACCTTCAAAAAGAGCTAAGGATTCTTGGTGAAGCCCATGCGGGCACAACCAAAACTCAGGAAGGATTAGCAGTTTTCGCTGAGTTCATCACAGGAACAGTAGATCTGGACAGGGTAAGACGTTTGTCTGATAGAGTTATCGCAATACAAATGGCCATTGATGGCGCAGACTTTCTTGATGTGTATGCGTATTATCTGGAAATATCAGATAACCCAGATCAATCATTTGAAAGTGCCAAAAGAGTCTTTAGAGGAGGGGTATTAACTGGAGGAATCCCATTTACGAAAGACATTGTATACCTGGAAGGATTATTGCAGGTTCATAATTTTCTGCATGTGGCGATTAGTAAGAAAAAATTTGATTACCTCAATTTACTATTTGTTGGTAAGCTGGATATTGATGATCTGGCAGTGCTCCAACAATTGAAAGAAGTGGGGCTCATCAGAGAACCCAGGTTTCTTCCACCCTGGATCCGGGACAAACGTCATTTACTGGCCTACCTGACATACTCATCTTTTCTCAACTCCATTGACATGAACGAGCTGGTAAAATCTTATGAAGACAAATTATTGTGATTTCGGATGCTCTATGGTTATTGAATAATTCAATTCTCCCAGATCAGAATATTTTTAATTACTTTAGCGATTAACTCTTATTGGGTTATTGCAAATGCTTGTAACACTTGCAATTATACCAAACCAGTTAAACCAGCTATATCAAATGGAAAAAATCATTGTATCGATCAACCCCGAGACGATCACACGAAATCAAGTCCCGCTGATGGGCAAACTCTTATCCGACAGAGGTCTAAAACCTGCCCCTGATAACACCAGTGTCTTCATCAATGAAACGGAAGAACCTGATTACCTGATCCGTAGAATTGAGGAAGTCTTTAATAGGTTCCCCAATGTAAAGTTTCAGATAAGCAGGTATGTGTCAGAAGGTTAGTGGAATATGCCTTCCCTCCTACTTGTTTTGATTGAAATAGGAATGAAGCAACACCAAAACATCTTTGGGATCAGTCTTATCAGTTTTGCCATCGGCCTGACCGTAGTGGATATAATAGAAATCACGAATTGCCCTGAATAGTGTCCATTGTTCTTCTGAGTCTTTTTCTACGTTATTAAAATCAGACCATAATTCGTAAGTTTTCTTTTCAGTGTAAGTACGGGCCTTCAGTGAGCATTCATTGTATTTGGGATTTGACAGGTTGATTAAAAGCTGACGCTGAAAGGCAAGCACTGCTTTGTGCTGCATGACTTCATCTTCGAATAACATTTCAAACTTGTCGTAATCTTTAATGATATGATGAAACATTTCATATTTACTGATATGATAATCCAGTAAACGTGATTCAAAGACCTCAATATCACCAAAATAATGATAGAAACTGGATCTGTTCAGCCCCACGATATTGGATAGTTTTTCAACATTAAGTGCTTCCGGGCCGATTCTGCCAAACAGATCGTAACCTGCCATTATCCACTTTTCCTTATTTGTAAGTTCGTCTGCCATACGCTAAACACCCCTGGTAGGTTCTGTACAATCCTGTCTACAAGGAGTTTTTCCACTCATATACATTTGAAAGTCAAATCAAATAAATATAATCATGACACAGAAAACATCAAACGCTTTTGTTGCGGCTTCATGGATAGTACTGGGTGCCGGGATTATTGGTTATTTAATTGGTCTCTACAGAGCAGAAATGTTATTGAATGAAAAAGGTTACTATTTCACCATTCTAATGTTTGGGTTGTTTGCAGTGGTTTCCTTACAGAAAAGTGTTCGGGATAAGTTGGAAAATATCCCTGTAACAGATCTATATTATGGAATTTGCTGGTTTGGAACACTCATGGCTGTTGTTTTATTGGTGATCGGCTTATGGAATGCAAATATGTTACCAAGCGAAAAAGGTTTCTATGCATTTGCTATTACTATGTCACTTTTTGGAGCAATTGCGGTCCAGAAAAACACCAGAGATATCTTGATCTATAACAAGGAAAACCAACATGAATTAGATAGAAAAGAACCTATAGACTAGGTACATAATGCACAGAGGGTTTTGCCCTCTGTGCTAACATATTATAATTGACATATTCATTCATCAGCCTCATCAATGATCCCGAATAAAATAACTTTTATACCCTAACCGCTTATGCGCCACCACCGCCAAGGTTTCATACAGGTACAATACATCCACAGAAATCAGCACAGTAATTAAAATGAATGTTGCATCGATTTTGTAGTGGTTCATTTCATAGAAGTAGAACATTACATAGATCACAAAAACACTGGTCAGAAATTGGACAACCTTGGCAACCAGGTGGTACCACAGGTGAAACCTAACAAACATGAAAATGAACACTACCACGTGTACGTAGCAGATAATAAAATCAAGTAAAAAAGATGGTGCTTGTGGCATGATATCAATGTATTGCCGGTTCATGTACATGGTCAATATATTGGCGTGAATCGTCAATCCATGCATATCGGGAATACTTTTACCCAACACCTCATGATTCAATGGTGTATACTTAAAATCTTCCAGGTCCGAGGCATCTCCCACAAAATTTCCCATGTATCCAAGCAGGACGATTTTGCCATTGATGTCATCCGGATTGAACTCACCAAAAATGATTTGTTCACCCTCGTAATCGACAAATTGTTTGTAGGTTCCGTAATAATTGATAGTTTCTATTTTGTTTCCTCTGTTTGCCAGGTCTTTAAAAGCGGATGAATCATACATTTCAATTATTCTGGTGGAGAATGATTCTGCCCAGTAGCCATCTTCATCAAAAAATGGCATGATATAGCGAATTGTCGAGTTCAGTGAATCTTCAGCCACCAGGTTGGCATAACCGTAATTCAAATCGCCAAAAAAATCACTAGAATTTAATACGGTTGGTGGGTCTTCACCAGCATGAAGGATGTTGGTGGCGACCACATTTGATTTGGACAATTCTTCCCTTAAAAAGAGATCCTGTAAGGTATCTTTTCTATTGTAAAACATGACATCTACTCCTATCACAGCAGGATTTGCCTGTTGTAGGGAATTCATAATGGCCGCAATACCTCCCCTATCCAAATGACCAATGTTCACCATGACTATTTCCGAATTGATAGGTTGATCATGATGATCGGCGAATTTTGAGTAATAGATATCGGTATACTTAAAATCATGCATCAGGATTTTGATGGGATTGAGAAACTTGATATCCAATGGGAAAACTGAGAAGAGCCCAAGAACAATAAATACCAGAATAGTGGCAAAAAAGGACTCAATGAGCAATTTTGTATTAATCATGATAGCGGTCGGACAATTATGACCTGAATATACTACACCCTTGAAAAATATGGGAATTAAGCTGATGGTACTTTTAAAGAATTTGAAATGTAACTATCCCACAATCGACTAATTATATCATTATTAGCAATGCATTCTCACTACTTCAAATTCAATCAGGCAACTCCTCAAGGAAATGTAATAAAAAAGGTGACCTATAAGGCCACCTTCTCAGTATATGTTATTTCCGTAGTGTATTAGTTGTTGGATTGATTTGATCAATCAAGTATTAAATTAGGATGCCTCCTGTCACAGCGACTATTAGCAGCATCAGTAAAAACATGACCAATCTTTTATCAGATGAGTAACTTCTATAAAATTTCATAATCAAATCATTTATATAGTTTCTACTTCAAAATTAGATTTTCCTCCCGTGCTGTACTTGAATATTTCCGCCATTCAGTAGTAAATTCCCGACCATCTTTCGGTGCGTATAGTCTTTATTTTGTGAAAATTAGGGATGATCTTTAGATCACCCCAATTCACATATTGAACGCGCTTAATTGAATTTCAAGATTTTTCTGGTAACGACCTGATCTGCAGTTTCTATTCGAATGATGAAAGTCCCATTGGACAATTCCCTCACATCCAGATTAAAGTGATTACCTTTCATTTGTGGGATCACAATGTGTCCCTTGAGATCGGTTACACTTATGATAACTTCTTGTTGTACATCAACACTCAGCACATCAGAGACTGGGTTAGGATAGATTTCTATGTTTAATAACTCTTCCACTGATAAAGGTTTTGAAGCACGTGTGACATTTACTGTCCAATCCTGTGTCACTGTACTATCCTCCGCTGTTACGGTGTAAATCACTGGATTAGTAAAATCGACCAGTTCGCCACTTATTGGATTGCTACTGGCACCAGGTGACAAAGCAAAAGATGGAGCGAGTGCAGTGATATTTGTACTAAAATCAACTTCGATGGATATAATATGATCAATTCCATTTATCACTGCTGCTCCAGTCTGTTTGGTTAGCGTAAAACTTAAGAAATCTGTTTCCTTATTTAATGCTTCAGTAACTGTTACTGTCCAATCCTGTGTGGTCACTCCGTCTTCAGCAGTCACAGTAAATATCACAGGGCTTGAAAAGTCCACAATTTCATCACTTGCAGGGTTACTTGAAGCACCTTCAGATAAATCGAAAGTAGGTGCTAAAGCTGTCAGATCAGTATCAAGTGCAACTTCCACCAGGACTGTGTGATCAACTGAATTAATCACTGCGGCACCAGTTTGTTCTGCTATCTCAAATGTTTCAATATCTGTTGCTGTACTTAGTTGTTCCTCCTGGATAATGACGGTCACGATCCAGTCCTGTTGAACGGTAGTGTCTTCTGCAATCACCGTAAATGTCACTGGGTCTGAGAAATCTACTACCTCACCGCTTATCGGACTACTGGTTGCACCTTCAGATAAGGTGAAAGTAGGTGCCAATGTTGCAATTTCACTACCAGATGAAACTTCTATTGAAACTGTATGTTCAACTGGGTTGATAACAGCAGGCCCTGTTTGATCTGTTAACTCGAAGGTCACAATATCAGTTGCAGTGCTCAGTGATTCTTCTTGTACACTTACAGTCACAATCCAATCTTGTTGTACAGTTGAGTCTTCAGCAATAACCGTGTACGAGACGGGATCAGTAAAATCCACTATTTCTCCACTTGTTGGATTACTTGTCGCACCTTCAGATAAGGTGAATATAGGTTCCAATGCTTCGATATCGATATCAAATGCAACTTCAATTGTAACCGTATGCTCAGTTGAATTGATTACAGCTGCACCTGTTTGTTCTGCCAATTCAAAAGTCAAAATATCAGTTTCAGTGTTTAATGGCGCATCCTGTAGGTCTACCGTTACAATCCAGTCTTGTTGCACCGTTGAATCTTCTGCAATCACAGTATAGGTGACAGGATTTGTAAAGTCCACTACTTCCCCACTTACCGGACTACTTGTAGCACCTTCAGATAGGGTGAGTACTGGTTCCAATGATGTAATATCAGCATCAAATGAAACTTCTATTGCAACTGTATGCTCATCGGTATCAATTGCTGCAGCACTAATCTGTTCTGCTAATTCAAAAGTTAAAATATCTGTTTCATCATTTAGTGGTTCTTCCTGTAAGGTTACAGTCACAATCCAATCTTGTTGTACAGTTGAATCTTCAGCAATAACTGTGTACGTGACGGGATCTGTAAAATCTACAACCTCTCCACTTGCTGGACTACTTATAGCACCTTCAGATAAACTAATTGATGGTTCCAAAGACGTAATGTCAGTTTCAAATGAAACTTCAATGAAAACTGTTTGCTCTTCTGAGTCAATGGTTGCCGGACTCGTTTGTTCAGCGAGCTCAAATGTCAGGATATCCGTTTCGGTGCTTAATGGCTCTGGTGCTTCCGTAACCGTGATCAACCAATCTTGTGTGCTGGTTCCGTCCTCTGCTGTTACACTGTACGTTACAGTGCTCGTGAAATCCACCTCTTCACCACTTGCTGGGTCACTATTTGCTCCGTTTGAAAGTGTCAACGTTGGAGATAATGAAGAAACATCTGTGCCAAACGCCACTTCAATAGAAACTGCATGTGCTGTTACATCTATAACTGCATCTTCAGTTTGTTCATTTAGTGCAAATGATTCTATATCTGTCCCTGTATTAGGTGCAAAACTCAAAGTCACTTCCCATTCCTGTTGTGTCGATCCATCTTCTGCTGTAACTAGAATTGCCGCAGGATTGGTAAAGTCAACAGCCTCTCCACTTGCTGGCGAACTGGTTGCTCCTTCTGAAAGGGAGAAAGTTGGCACTAGAGAAGAAACATCAGTTCCAAAACCTACTGCTAGTGCTACTGAATGGTTTGCAATATCGATGATTGCATCACTAACCTGCTCTGCGAGCTCAAATCTGGTTATGTCTGTTGCATTATTGGTAACATCAATGGATACCGTTCTGGAAGCAGTAAACTCCCCGTCCGTTGCTTCGATGGTCACCTGGAATGTACCAAATTGATTGCTTGTAGGCGTCCAGGTGAATTCACCGGTGGTTGCACTGATTTCCATTCCCGCCTGTACACTATTTTCGGCAAAACTGAAGGACAATGATCCATTTTCAGGGTCTGAAGCGCTAACTGTAAATGCAATTTCACTTCCAATTGTTCCATTCTGGGTCGCGATTGGATCAATTATTGGGCTCTCATTGACATCTGTTATGGTGATCACTACTTCTTCTGCGGTAGTTCTAACTGGATCTAAATCATCACTCACTGCAACCGTTAAATTGAAACTTTCAGTTACTTCAAAGTCAGGTGATAAGACTGTAGTGATCTGACCGTTTGCATCAATAGCAAAAGTTCCTGTTTCATTGCCACCAGTTATTTGATAGCTCAATGATTGGAAGGTGTCCCCATCTGAAGCCAGTACAGTAGCCACCAAAGTCCCGGTAGCAGCGTTTTCAGCTACAATCCCTCCTGTTACACTGTTGATTTCAGGATCATACTCATTAACATCATTGACTGAAATAGTGATCGTTTCAGTGGAGGTAAGATTCCCCAACCCTTCATCTGAAACAGTGATCTCTAGCTCGTATGATTGAACATCTTCAAAATTGAGTAAACCAATTGCGCTCAGGTCACCATTAGATTCATCTACTTCAAAAATCCCTTCTTCATTTCCACCGGTTATTTGATAGGCATCAATGCCATCACTATCAGTTGCCTCAATGGTACCAATTATTGCCCCAATTTCATTGTTTTCTGCAATTTCAAATACCGAAGCATTAATCTCTGGTGGATTATTCAGGAATACATTCACAGTTACAACTGTATTCACATCAAATGTGCCATCACTTACAGTGATTGTCAATTTATACTGTGGAGTAGTAACTGGATTTAGGACTTCCGTGTTTGCAATACGAAGCACACCTGTATTATCAATATTGAAAGCACCTTCCTCATCTCCGGAAGTTATTTCAAAAGTTAAAATGTCATCCTCCGGATCAATGGCTGCAACCTGCCCGACTACAGTTCCATCCAAACTATTCGAACTGATATCAAAAATAGCCGATGTTATTGCTGGTGCTTCATTGATATCATTGATGAAAATTGTAATTGATTTCGTTGTTTTCAACGTACCAGTACCATCATCCGTGGCACCTACCAGTATTTCAAATGATGGATTGGTTTCAAAATCCAGAGCTGTATTATCAGCGATACGAATTCGGCCATTGCCTTCTACAGTGAAAACGGTACTCTCATCTTCCAAAGAGAACGTTATGTTATCTCCATCTGCATCTGTAGCGGCCAGCCTTCCTACTTCTGTATTATTGGCTGTGTTTTCGTTTTCTGTAAATGACTCAGATGTTATAACAGGCGCACTATTTCCAAAGGTATTGATCGTTACCGCGCCAGTACCGGCCAATGGTTCAGTTCCATTATCGGTTACCTGCACATCAAAAGTATAAGTCGTTTCACCATTGGCGGATAAAATGGAAGCATCCAAAACAGTGAGTTCTCCAGAGGTAGCATCAATGGCAAAAATAGACCCATCATTGTCTCCGTCTTCAAGAATAGCATAAGTATGGGTTTGACCCTCATCCTGATCCGTAAATGGAATAGTTCCAATCAAAAAGCCATTTCCGCTAAATGAACTAATGTCAAAAGTGGAGTCTGCTACTTCAGGCACTTCATTGATGTCATTCAAATTCAGTGTGTATGAAGCAGTAGTGGTTAGCCCCAAAGGACCATCATCCTGAACTGTGATAGAACCACTGATAATTGGATTAACTTCAAAATCCAACAACTCACTATTGAGTACTGTGATAACACCAGTTGCTTCATCTACCTCAATTGACCCAACAGGATCTACTTCAACAGAGATAGGAATTACATTGTCTCCGTCAGGGTCACTTAATGCAATGGTGCCAATTTCGGTTCCGTTAGGACTATTCTCATCGATCGGGTTGATGTTAGTGGTTACCACCGGAGGTGCATTGTCAATGATATTCACTGTCAAATCAATGGTGCTGGACACTTCTCCAGGTCCCTGGTCTGTGGCTTGAATTGTCAATGTGAAAGATGTTGATGCAGAGGAACTTAACAAGGCGGCATCCGCAATGGTTATACTTCCGCTTTCACTATCAATAGCAAAAATACCTTCACCATTTCCGGCGGTGATACTAAAAAGTTGTGCATGCTCTTCATCATCATCTGCTATGACCAAATCTATTTCAAGACTTGATTCAGCAAATCGACTAATTTCGACTTCATTGGCAGTTGCATCTCTAAATGAAAGGTCAGCAGCGGTATTAGGGCCATCGTTGATTTGGATGGTAAAGGTGCCTTCATCGTCGGGTGAATTCCACAATTGTAGCCAATAATCAGTGTTTGGTGTGACTGTAATGGTGGTAATTCCATCATTATCGCAAATCTCTAACCCTATCCCATCACAGTCATCATATAGCTCGAAATTGATGAATCCAGCGGCCTCTAAAGGTCCGGCCTCATCTGTATCTGTCAATGCGATATCAATAATAACTTCAGTGTTGAGACCTGAATTAAAGGTATACCAGACATCATTAATAAATGCGTATTCATCACATTGTAACAGTCTTGTAAATGCTGTGGCGTTACTATTATCTCCATTGACCGATGTACCCAATCCTTCAGCAAATACGGTAACAGTTTCAGCATCTTCGCAATTATCATTTGCCGGAGGCGCTAAGGTTGGTTCACTGGTAATGGCAAGATCAAACTCACCTTTCCTGTCTGAATATCCATCTACCAGGATAAAATAGTCTACTCCTGTCGCTGAGTTAAATTTCAACCGTGCCTGATAACCCTCGCCTCCACATTCGTCCAAAATTTCAGCATCTTCATTTCCAGCAAAACAGTTTAATCCCTCAGAGCATGAGCCTGTATACACACTCAAGCTAGTGTCATCAAAATCATACTTATCTCCACTACAGGTATTTAGGGTAATGGTTTCTCCGTTCCCAACGAAATGATACCAAATACCTACTGACACACCATCTCCATCAGGATCATTGGACACAATATTAGATCCGCAATCTGACGCTACATTTGAATCATTAGAAGCAAATGTGGTATTTCCTGTCACCACATCACCCACATTTACTGTAATGGCTCCCGTACAGAAGTCATTTTCTGGTTGCACACTTACAATTACTGTCCAATCCTGGGTTGTTATTTGGTCCTCTGCGGTGACTGTGTACGTCACTGTATCTGTGAAATCAATTATTTCTGGTACAATGGTTGCCCCCGGGGAAAGAGTAATTATAGGTGTCAATGACGACACATCTGTATCAATTTTTACCACTGCATGAATCGTGTGTCCATCTGTATTGATTACTGCCTCAAAAAACTCTTCTGACAGAACGAAGGATAGGATATCTGTCTCATCAAGGCAGACTTTGGTATTTGCATCATTGATGGTCCAATTATTATCCAGTAATGACTGTCTGGCAGCCTCTCCTTTACAATAAGTGATTCCTGTTGCTCCCAGCTCTACTCCTTCCTGGATGCCTTCTTGTTCAGCCCAGCCGATAAGTATTTGATCATAGTTCTGAGGAGAAAGACCTGAATTATTAAACATTGAAGCCATGCTGGTTACATTACTGATATCCCAGCCACTCAAGTCCTGATTGAAAGCAGTAGCGTCCCTGAATGTGTTGATCATGGTTGTGGCACTACTAGTCTGCCATTGACTTACGTCATTATTGAATCCTGTGGCACCCAGGAAAATGGAATTTAAATTGGAAATGTTACTCATGTCCCAATTGCTAATGTCCCCGTTAAAATTCTGAGTGTCTGCAAAAAGGGCATTCATTGTGGATACATTCCTTACGTCCCAGTCATTTAGGTCCTGATTAAAGTTATCAGCGTTTCTAAAGGTTTGGTTCATATCGGTGACCTGACTTACATCCCATCCTCCTATAGCTGAGTTGAAATTTATGGCATTACTAAACATTTCACGCATGTTTTTCACCTTTCCTACATTCCAGCTACTAATGTTCGAATTGAAGAGAGTTGCATTCTTAAACATTTCTCTCATGCTGGTAACGTTCTCAACATTCCAGGTACTAATGTTACCATTGAAGGTTTCTGCACCAGAAAACATTCCTCGCATTTCTGTTACACTGGAAACATCCCAATTATTCAGATTTGAATTGAAAGAACTTGCAAGTCGGAACATCTCAAACACGTTTTTAATATGGCTAACGTCCCAATTATTCAAGTCAGACGTGAAGCTGGAGGCTCCACGAAACATGCCTGCCATGCTGATAACATTTTCATTGATTTGCCAATCACTTAGATCCGAGGTGAAGCTTTCTGCTCCTGCAAACATTTGAGAAATTCTGGTTGCATTACTGATATCCCAGCCACTCAAATCTGAAGTAAAATCTGTTGCTCCTCTGAACATATCACCCATATCCTCAATATGACTTACATCCCAATCACTTAAATCTGAATTGAATGTACGGGCATCAAAAAACATTTGGAATGTAGAGGTTACATTGGACAGATCAGGTACATCTGTAGCACTGAAATCAACACCTGTCCAATCCTCAAAGCTGCTATTGAAACTTTGCCAAATAATGTCTCCCCATTGATTGACATCAGTCAGTTGCGCAATGGGATAACCATCCTGAAGGTGTGGGAAATCACCAGTAATTTCGAGTGTGTACACTCCAATCAAGGGCAATTCAGTATCGAAAGCTCCATCAACACTGGTATGTGTGCCTTCCGTTATAATATTTTCAGTAGCATCTTTCCATGTAAACTCAAAATCGTAGGAAAAACTTCCATTTAGCGGAATAGAAATCGTCTCAGAATCTGTTAAAGTGGACCAGGTTGTAATGAATGGTCGTTGTTTACTGACATTTACGGTCCATACTTGATCTGTCACTCCATCCACTGCCGTAACCGTATAAGTAACTTCATTTGTGAAATCTCGGCCTACCCCACTTAGTGGGTCAATTGTAGCTCCCTCTGATAATGTAATTGTTGGCACCAATGCTGTTACATCTGTGCCTGGAGGCACAATAAGATCTATGTTGTGTGCTTCAATGTCTATTTTAGATTCGCTCAATTGCTCGGGAATACTAAAACCGAGAATATCTGTGATAATGGGCTGTGGTTCAACAGTTACAACCCATTCCCTACTTACCGGACCATCTCCTCCAGGTACATCGTAGGTGATTTCATATGTAACGGGATTTGTAAAATTCTGTGGTTGGCCATTTGCAGGTGAACTTGTTGACCCTTCTTCTAGTGTTAAATTCGGAACAAAAGAGGTAGAAAAATCAGTATCAAAGGGCATTAAGAGCTTTATTGTTGATTCTTCCTCATTTATGATGGTTTCTCCTACCTGATTATTGATGGTAAATGAAGAAAAGCTCAGCACTTCATCACATGATTCGTCAACAAGAAACTCCCAACCAGCGTCTTCAAAAACCTGTATGGCACTTGTTGATACACATGATATAACTCCTTCGGTAACGAAGATTCCATTTAATGGTAAGTTTGGCAGTTGGGACCAGGCAATGAGTGTTTTATCGAAATTGAAAGTAGACATCCCTGACCCATCAAAGATCAAATCAAGGTTAGGCGTACTGCTTATCTCCCAGTTTCCCAAATCTTGATTGAAACTCTCCGCATCACGAAACATATTGTTCATGTTGGTCACATTACTCACATCCCAATTACTGATATCCTGATTGAATTCCAATGCCCCGGAAAACATAGAGCCTGTCCCTGTAGCTTTACTTACGTTCCAATCTCCCAAATCTGCATTGAATTTCCTGGCATCCTGGAACAATTCATGCATATTGACCACATTGCTTACATCCCAGTCACTTAGATCCCCCTCAAAAGCGATGGCTAATCTGAACATGGCGAGCATATTAGTAACATTACTTACGTCCCACTCACTCAAGTCACCGTTGAATGCTTTTGCAAACCGAAACATTCTACTCATATTGGTCACATTCCCAACGTCCCAATCACTCAAATCACCATTGAAAGAAGTGGCATTCTCAAACATAATGGCCATATTAGTGACCTGGCTTACATCCCAACTATTAAGACTCTGATTGAAATCGCGGGCATCTCTAAACATAACTGCCATGTTCGTTACATTACTTACATCCCAATCATTGATGTTGTCATCAAAAGAACCAGCCCTGAAGAACATCTGAGACATGTCGGTTACCTGGCTCAGGTTAGGGTTGTCTTCCGCACTAAATGCTACACCATTCCAATCTAAAAAGGTTTGGAACATACTGTGCCAAACAATATCTCCCCATTGATTTACATCAGTGAGATTGTTCTTAGGGTAGCCCTGAAAGTGTGGAAATTCTCCTGTTATTTCAAGTATCCAGTTACAGCACCCAGGAAGTTCAGTAACAAAGTCTCCATCAGCACTTGTGTGAGTCCCTGAGGTTTCTATATCACCGGATCCATCTTTCCAGACATAATTGAAATCATAGCTAAATTCTCCATTCAACGGAATGGTTATCGTTTGCGGTCCTTCAGTAACCCAGGAAGTAATAAAGGGTTGCCCCTGGCCATTAGCATTAAAATGAGCCAATAGCATTAAGACAATAGAAGTAATAATAAAGTTTATTCGTCTCATGATAATAAATTAAAATCCCTATCCTCTTGCATCAGTCAGGAATTTGATGTGCTATCGGATAATTGTATTTTATGAACATTGAATTTGGTTTTACAAAGTACAGTGATGATTAACTAAAGGACTTGCAGATTTCCGGCAGGAAGTATTAAAAAACCGACAAACGAAGGAATATGATAGTAATTGATGAATACCTATTAGTATTGATTTCCGCACATAACATCCTCAGTTTGAATGGTATAATTGAAGCATGATTTCTTAACCTACTATTCATTTTAGGCCTTTATGAGCTGACATTGAAGCAAATGCTTTGGCATGAATTGATAAAAATCCGACAGGTTCATAACATGGTTTTTCTTACTAATGCAAACTTTGTTCAGTAAGTCATCGATTTCATTTAATTTAGAAGGACAATTGGTACTAGATATGATGCCAATTGATTAAAGTAATTTAAAAGATCACTGAAAACACGTATTTCCCTGGCAACCATTTTATTCAAAAATGGAGTAATCATTATATGAAAGCACAGAGTCTACTCATCACCCTACTGATAATCAGTCATTGGATCTATGCCCAGGATCAATCTTCATCTAGTCAGGAACTTTCATACTCAATAGCAGATACTACACTTGTTGATCAATGGCTTGATTTGTCCAGTGATTATTTTTATGAATATGGACTTGTGGACTCATCTCATTATTGGGGCCAAAAAGGACTAACAGTAGCCATCGAGATCGATTATTTAGAAGGACAAAGAATGGCTCACTACCTCCTGGGAAATAATTATTCCAGACTCAATGCAAGAGATAGTGCTTTGATACATTTCGAACAAGCCATTAAACTCAGCAGAGACCTACAAGATTCCACCTGGCTTGCAAGATCACTTCAGGCAGCCGGCAGGGCATTAAGTTTTACAGGTAGGTATAAAAAAGCATTGGCCTATTATTTGGAGTCGCTCAAACTCAGGACCGCTCTAAGAGACAGTTTAGGAATGACCAGGCCGCTTAATAATATTGGTACGATCTATTTCCGACAGAACAATTTTGACAAGGCATTAGAATATTACACTCGTACCTACAACATTGAAAAGAAATTAGCACCACCCATAGAACAGGCGTCTACTCTTGGAAATATTGGACTCGTACATATGAATATGAAAAATCTTTCAGAGGCTTTAATCTGTTTGGAGAGATCCTATTTCATCATGGATTCACTTGCAGAGAATTGCCGATTGGTTTATCCTACTATCAACCTGGGATCTACCTATAGAGATTTGGGCAAATTAGAGGAAGCACTTAAGTACTACCAAATTTCCTATGAAGCCAGCAAAGGATGTGAATATACTGAGACCTTGTGTGCTGCACAATATGGTATTGGGATGGTACATTTTGATCAGGGAAATGAAATTTTGGCAGAGAAGTGGTTGAGAGATGCATATGATTTAGCGAAAAACCTTGATCTAAAATCTACGCTTAAGGATGTTTCCGAATCGCTTTATGCATATTACAAGACGAAAAAGAATTACAACGAGGCACTTCAGTTTTTGGAAGAGTATCAACAATTGAAAGATGAGTCTTTCAACGAAGAACTAACAGAACAACTTACCACGTTGGAGCTAAACTATGAATTTGAACAGGAAAGGGATTCACTGGAATATCAAAAACAAACGGAGTTATTCACGCTGAATGCCGAGATAAAACAGCAAAAGGCTTTACAGTATTTGATTATTGCAGGTCTAATTGTGGCACTAGCTTTTGTTTTCATCCTATACCGCAATTACCGATTGAAACAGGCGGCCAATAATTATCTGGAAAACAAAAACCGTGTTCAGGCTGAGAAACTTGTACTGGAAGAAACATCCAGAAAACAACTTGAAATTGAGAACAATAAAAAAGCCAGGTCACTCACAGCTGCCTCGATACAAATGCTGGCACTCAATGAGAAAATAGCTGACGTAATTGATCAGGTCAATAACAACAACAGCCTGGATGATTCTGACAGAAGATTGATCCTGAAAGAACTTGCCAGGTTGATGGACTCAGACAGTCAGTGGGATAGTTTAAAAACCCATTTTGAGAATGTGCATCCTTACTTCTTTGAGAGACTGGAACAGTTCTACCCTGAACTTTCCACCAATGAATACAGACTCCTGGCTTTTCTTAAAATGAAACTGACCAATAAAGAAATAGCTGTCATTTTGAATGTGACCACCAAAGCAGTGGAGCAGGCGAAACGAAGACTTAAGAAAAAAATAGGGATGCCTGCTGAGCAGTTAGACATCCTTGCATATCTTGATCAAAATATTGATGCAATTCGTCAAAATTAGTATTGAGAGCTATTTAAAGACCATTTTTATATGGTTGTAGGGCATTTGTAGGGTAGTAAAATTAGGGATAATCCTATCCTGCCCCATAATTTTACATCACTTCTACGGCACATTCCTGTAAACAATGGAAAAATCAATTCCATTACTCGGTTATAATATTTTGAGGGGTAAAAGGGAAACAAAATGAAACCAGTCACAAAGTATACTAAAAGCGGTAGTATCAACATTGCCTATCAGGTGTTTGGCTCAGGGCCTGTTGACCTGGTATATATTCCGGGATGGGTATCCAACATAGATTGGATGTGGCAATGTCCTGAACTCGTACAGTTCCTGGAGGAATTAGGTAAAAATGCCAGGGTAATACTTTTCGATAAAAGAGGAACAGGACTTTCAGACCGACTGTCTGAACTGTCAACATTGGAGGAGCGCATGGATGATATACGTGCAGTCATGGATGCCGTAGACTCTGAAAAGGCAGTTTTATTCGGCCATTCTGAGGGAGGATGTGCTTCTGCCCTATTTGCAGCTACTTATCCTAATAGAGTCACTTCACTGATTATGTTTGGGGCATTTGCAAAACGCAAACATTCTGCTGAATACCCATGGGCACCAACTGACGAAGAACGTCAGGAAGTCTATGATATGATCGAAAACAGCTGGGGAGAACCGGAAATGGGGCTGGCTAATCTCGCTCCTTCCAAAGCTGATGATAAAGTATTTATGGAATGGCTTGCCAACTACTTCAGGTCTGGTGCAAGCCCCAGTGCGGCCATGGTGCTTACAAAAATGAATACCGAGGTGGATATCATTAACATACTTGGCTCTATACGGGTACCTACGATGATACTTCAGCGAAAGAATGACATTGACGTCAAGATCGAAGAAGGCAGGTTTCTGGCTAGTCGTATCCAGCATGCTACCTTTATTGAAATGGATGGTGATGACCATCTGTTTTGGGTGGGAGATACTGAGGAAGTACTCAATCACATGAATAGTTTTATCACTGATCAACCATCCACTCAAAGCCATGAAAAACAGTTGCTTACCATTGTAGGGGCCCGACTATTGTCGGATACAGAGGTATACCCGGAATGTGAAGAATTCATTCACAATTTAATTGCTCAGTATAAAGGCAAGCATATCCATCACAACCAGGAAATGCTTATTGCTTCATTTGAGGGACCTAGTAAAGCAGTTCACTTTAGTCTGGATTTACTGGATGCTGCTAAAAATAAAGGGATTGACGCAGCGATAGGCATTGATATGAAAGAAGTGGCAGTACAGGAGGCTCATTACGTTTCTGAGAGAACAGAAAACTATGTCAACTCCTTACTCAAAGAAATACAACCTAATCAGATCTTCATTACCTATACCGTAAAATACTTGCTATCAGGTACAGGCCTGACATTTGAGGAGAAGTCCACCATCTTTGACATGATTACGTGTGATCCTATTCCACTCTTTGGTGTATCAGACCCTGACCGTTTAAATGCCAATGAACAGGTGACCAGTGATGTACCACAAAAGGATACATTCCTGGAGATGGTCCTAAACTGCATCAACAAGCACCTGACAAATGAATCCTTCAATGTGACCACCCTATGCAGAAGCATTGGTACCAGCGAACGACAGCTACAGCGCAAATTAAAAACCACGACAAACAAGACACCTAACCAGCTTATCTCATCTGTGAGAATGTATAAAGCAAAAGAGCTGCTACGGTCTCAACAATACAATATCGCCGAGGTGGCCTATCAGGTGGGTTTTACGAGTCCATCATATTTTACTAAGAAGTTTAAGGAAGAGTTTGGGACAAGTCCTTCTTTGATACAGGTGTGAGGGAAAGGGAAGAACATAACCAGGCTGTCAAATGAGTGCTGATATACCCGGTCTGTTAACGTGTCTTGCGAGCATCGATTGGATGTCAACAAGTATTGGTTGACGGAGACTAAAAACAGATTCTCTTTCTGCAAACCTATCTGTAGGGTAGCTGGAGAAATATCTAAAATCCATTATCAACTTAAATATTTCCTCATTAAAAACAATTGACGGTGATTTATATAGACTGTCGGAACTACTAATTAGTATTTCATCTTCTTCCCTCCAAAGCATTCCAGGGCATACCCTATGGGTCTTCCATTTTTTCTGTGCGTAATCACACACAGGAGATAATTCCACCCATACAAAAACAGAGTTTTTATTTAGTGCTGCCCTAATTTCTTTTTCGTATTTAGAATATTCCTTTTTGTTTTCATTCTTGTAATCTCCAGGGTTGAAATCAATAGGTGGTAATTCACCTTTTCTCTCTTCGTAAAATTGCCGAACAGCTACTGGAATATTCAATAAATCTGCAATCAATCCTTTAAATGGGAAATCCTTCATTTCTACCTCTTCAGCTGCATATATATTTCCTGGATAAACTTCGTTCTGAGAAGCCATATTAAGAAGAATTTTAGTGTTTAACAATGCTCGGTCTTGATTAACAAACTCAGAGGGATTTGAAATGTCTTTGATTAGGTTAAATGGCTTTGTCTCCAGCATCTTTAATTCAATATCATCTATTAGCAGGTTGTTCAAAATTGACAATCCTTTTTTGACAATTTCGTCAGCTGAATTTGTGCTCAGTTGTCTTCCGTACATAGCCTCGGCTAGTTTGTAAAGTATCCCCTTTATCCTTGAATTGGGGTCTTCTTTAGTAGAAACCATAGAAAACACTTCATTTATTACTGAGGATGATGCCTCATTCACCAAATTTTCCCATAGAATAATTGCTTCTAAAGCATCCATAGCTCCAATTGCTTCAGAAATCCTTTTTTCTAGCTCTTCAATTACATTTATATCATTCCTCAAAACATATGCCATCTCGGAGGGGGTTTGATCTGATACTTCCAACTGAAAAAAATCAGACTTTTGGATTGGAATTAGTCCAATTGGTTGAATTTCAGGAATTCCTTCTTCAAACATTTTTTTTATGAGCTCTTCATATTCATTTTCTTTTAAGCTCCAAACTAATGCCAGATAAGGAGTATTTGGTTTAATCATCCTTAATAATGTCCTTTGGAGTTGTGATTTTATGGTTTCTTCTGGTGTACCTGAGGCTGATAAATTAATATCTAAAAACAAAATGCGTATATCCTCATAAGGATTTCCCTCTTGCGGGAGCAATTCAACTTTGTCTGAGTGGTAAGTGAATGGAATCTTATTGCGAGAAAGTACATCTATCAATGGACTTGCTTGATCAATATTGTCATCTAAAATGACAACTTTCCCGTTTTGTGGAATAATCATGACTTCTTAAAGGACAATATTACGGTTGCACCATCTTCAAATTTTTTTGGTAATTTGTAATTTCCATTTTCATTGAAACTTAATTTACCTTTATGACTGGCCATTACCTCTGAAATAATATGTAATCCCAATCCCATTCCTCCTGGTTTAGCAGATACAAAAGGTTCTATCATTTGCTCAGGAGGTAGACTAAATCCAAATCCATTATCAGAGATTACAAGAGAATCAAAACCTTCCTCAATTTCAGCAATGTCGAACCTGATTATTTTTTCATCTTTTTTAGACCGATCCAACCAATAGATTGAGTTATCAATTAGGTTCATGACATTTGAAATTAATAAATTTCTGCTAACGGAAATGTTTGTTGATGGTTTTGCTAGATCAGCTCGTTCAATGTTTATGTTATGCGCCTCAAGTCTGTATTCGACATTAAATAAGGCTTGATCTACTATATTTGATAATGACTGATTTGTTCTTGTAGTCCTTCGAAGTACCTGTGCATAACTTTCGATTAGCTCAGAAAGATGAGAGGCAAGTCTAATAACTCGTTCAGATACTTTGTCTTTTGAAAGTGCCCTCTGAATCTCTTTGATAATTTTCTCTATCTCATGAACATAGATACTCCATCCCAAACCAGCACTTGCAGATTTTAGAAGGGTCTCATTCATGAATTTATAGTTTTTTTCAATTCGATCAACGTATACTTTTAATTGTTTCCGAGTGTTTTTGTCTTTGATTTTTTCTTTAACATATCCTCTAAGACTTTCAATTGACTGTAATACTGTTTCAGATTCTGTCTTAGGCTTGTACTTCTGATCGATCTTTCGTTTATCGTCTAATCTTAAAAGTTCAATTAGTTTCAAACCATAGAGAACTTGCTTTTTAAATACATTATATGCTTCATTTTCAATAAAACCTTCCCTGTTGGTCTTCTCAATTAGACCCAAACTTTCTTCTCTATCGAGGTTTATAGATGCAAGCATCAAATTATTACTTAGTTTGACTCCTGGATCATTAAATCGTCGGTAATCAAGTGCTAACCAATCATTTTCTTTTTCACCGTAATCGTAAACCCTTACATTATTTCTGTAAACCCTTATTCCACCATTAGTATCAAGATAATCTGTTAAGGATGTCGGTTGTATACCGAATAATTTGAAAATGTATCTGTCCCTGATAAATATTGCTCCTTTGAATTGGAATGTGCCAATTTTACTTCCATTGAATTCTAAAGGCTTATATTTTCTACTAGTTGGGTCACTAATATTCAATAGTTCTTTGATTGGATGATCTTTATCTGTTATCTCCCTTTCATGAATATCACTAAACCTATCCCAAGGTCTGAATTTGTATTTAAATTTTAGAATTTTGTCATCCTTTATTTTGATATCAAAAAAGAACAGAGAGTAATCCAGCACCTCGGACCATTTAGGAATATCTTTTATCCATTCTATTTTCTCAGTAATTAAGTTGGCTTTAAAAGTGGCTTTTTCTGTCTCATCTTCACCACTGAGTATCTCAGCAATATCATATGTTGGAGGAGTAGAAATTCCATTCAAAGCTCTGAATACATCACGAACCATTCCTCGCGTCCACTTTTTAGATAAGGACGAAATTGTTATTCTAGTACCAGTCTTCTCATTCTTAAAAAATTCAGGCTCTCTTTCATATATCGAAACCGGGGCTTCATCTAAGTACTTGTATTCCTTAAATTTTTCCCAATCGATTTCAACAACCACTTCTGGTTTTCCCTCAGTACGAGAGATCATTTCGATTTTTTTACCAAGTTTATGAACCCCAAATCGCCCTATCCCCTTTTCCCCTATGGGTAATCTGTTGAATTCGGAAGTTACCTGCCTGTTTTTTACTTGAATTTCCTTGTTGTCGCTTCCAGGCTCTAACCACGCATTTTTTACTATTTCGATATCCATTCCAAAACCGTCATCTTCAATAACTATGAAGCCCTCTGATGATTCGACTCTGGACATTTTAACATTGCAATAACTCGCATCAGCGTCATAGGAATTTTTTGCCAATTCAATAAGTGCAATACTTTCATTTTTAATTAATTGATCTCCAAGCTGTATTAAAAGTCGAGCTCTTGGTTTAAAAACAGTTTCTTTTACTGTAAGTGCAACAATCCCATTCAATTCAACTGTATGCTGAAAGCTAAAAAAGTCTTCACCTAAATATTGATGATTTGGTATATAAATCAAAGAGTCACCTTTATTCTCAAGGCGTCCATTATTAGGTTTATCAATAAGTTTCAACTTTTCAACCTCAAGATTGTTTTTCAAGCTTAACTCAAGCTGCCCATTTCTTTCAACATCAAGGGAAAGTACTTTACCAATGATTTCACTCATATGAAGTAGCTTTTAAGTGATTTAGCAATTGATTTTGCCATTAAGGGAGGAACTGCATTTCCTATTTGTCGGAAAGCCGCTGTTCTTGGAGCATCTTCTTTAATACCTTCGAAATAATAATCGTCTGGAAAAGACTGAATTCTTGCAGCTTCTCGAACAGAAATAGATCGAAGTTGTTCTTTATCTGGATGAATGAAATGATGCCCATCTTTAGCAATATGAGCAATCATAGTATGTGGCTCTTTATCAACAACCTTAAACCTATCAAGAAAGTCAGACACATTTTTCTGAGTTCTCATATTTTCAGGAATGAGGTTGTTCTTAATTCTTTCACCCTCTTTCAACTTTTCTATTGCTAATTCATAAATCGCTAAATCTTTAGAATTGTGTGGACGGGTTATGTGCTGAGAGACATGATCAACTCCATTCCTAATTCCGCTTATTGAAAGGTATTGGCTTGCTGGTTTAGCATATTTATGAATCCTTCTCTGTTCGCCTGGACCAATATTTGGAAGGTCATTAAAAATTGAATCTCTCGAATAATTAGCTTTTACTTTTTCCAATTGGGGATATTCAATTTGCAAATCCTTCCTCCATCCAATTATGATAACTCTTTTTCTGTGTTGAACCACACCGTAATCCCATGCATCCAGCAACTTGGCTTCAACAGTATAGCCTAATCGCTTGTAGTATTTCTGAAGATTTTTGAAATACTCTCCTTTTGCAGCCGAGAGCATCCCAGGGACATTTTCAAAAACAAACATTTTTGGAGAGTATTTCTTCAAGAACCTCCCATATTGAATGTATAGCCTAGTTCTTTCATCATCCTTTTTATGTTTTAAAGGAGCCCTTCCAACAACCGAGTAAGCCTGACAAGGTGGTCCGCCTATAATCAAATCTATGGGCTGTTTATTAGCCAGATCATCTATCCGCTTGAATATGGATGAGTTATCTTTTCCTATTTCACCTTCAATTACGGAATTCAAAATTTGATCAGGTACATGTGAATATAAATTACTCCTTGATATGTTTCCTTTTATATAATCATGATAAGTATCTAATATATTATTATGAACTAAATAATGATGGGCCACTCTTGTTTTTAGAGTATAGCATGCTGCTGTATCATATTCGACATGGGCTATCGGATTAAATCCTGCTTTATAAAACCCTTCTGATAGTCCTCCTGCTCCGGCAAATAGATCTATGTAGTTGATTTTACCCATGAGCAAATATTTTATCTTTCAGGTTGCTTAATGAATCCATTCTAAGCTGCGGTTTCAATTCACATTCCCAGATTGTTATTACATCCCACCCCTCTTTCTTTATCATCTCCGAAACTTCTTTATCCTTTTCTTTAGTTCTACTAATTTTGCTTAACCACCAATCAGTTCTAGTTTTGGGCGGCACGAAATACTTACAGCCTTCATGTCCATGCCAATAGCATCCATGTACGAATACCACTTTTCTGAATTTGGGAAAAACCAAGTCGGGCTTGCCAGGAAACCTTTTATCATGAACTCTAAATCTTAGCCCCTGACTGAATAAGAATTTTCTAACCATGAGTTCGGGCTTAGTATCCTTTGCCCTTATTTGGCTCATATTATAGCTTCTTACTTCTGGTTCGTGAACATCAGCCATGCTGTGCTATTTTCTTTGTTGGAGTAAGAAGCTCTCGGATGTTGAACATCGAGCATTTCAGCGATGAAAACAGGTAGTGTTGGTTGCATGTTGTTATAACAAATATTTGTTTCTATCACGTAGCTATTTTTGTAGTAAACCATATCTTACTTCTTCTTAGTCCTTAAGAACTATCTTAATTCCTTTAGTATTTCTATTAATCAAAATATGAGTGAAATTGGTAAAAATACTGAAAAAATAACACATAAATATACTAATTCTTAGTATTCATAATCTTACAATTTGACAATGGATAACTACCAATTCTTACATTTCATTAGCAGTTTAGTTGACTTTAACGAATCATATGAAAAATCCCTATTCTTTTTGATCTCATCGAGGAACTTTCATGCCAATTGTTAAATCATAATGCAGTAGAATTAGATCCTTTAACTCGTTTGACCAAACTGAAAGACACCTATTTAAAATTCATAAAAAGACTCATGTTTTGAAATACCTATTTTTAGGTATTTTGAATGAATATGTGATTTAAACCCAAGATCAATTCTCAAAAACTTGTACCTGAGCAATTATAATTGATTCTACCCGCTCATTAAGTTTATTTCCTACTCCCCAACTAAAACCCACAATGAGCCACATCATTCACCTATCAAAGTACATTTAAATCAAAAAAAAATGCATCAATGACCTTCCCAACTCCATCATTTAGCTTCCCAAGCCCATCAACCCACCTCCCAAGTCCATTTCTACCAAGAAAAATGCGTCAATAACCTTCCCCAATTCATCAACCAGTTTCCCAAGTCAATCAACCAGATTCCCAAGCCCATTTGCTGACTGAAAAATTGACAAATTTAATTCCCAGGAGCATTTTCAAACTATAAAACCGCATCATTGCTGTTCCCAAATACGCTATTAAATTTCCCAAACACACATAAACTTTTTTATATCAAATTGCATCATTCCGTTGCAGGCTATTCAGATTTTTATATAGTTTTAGCGCTTGTATTTTTTAATAATTAAACTTTTTAACGCATTATGGCATCAAAAACGCTATCTGACAAGCTGGAATCAGCACGTCTGTTAATTTTCAACAGCAAGGACGCTGTTGTATCTCCCCTACTGGATAACATGGGCATTGATACGGCTTACCTGGACCAGGGAACTTCTCTTTACAATGAAACCATGCAGGTGGTAGAAACCCAAAGGAATGAATACCAGGAACAAAACCTTGCCTATGATAAATTCTACCTGGAAAAGGACGATGCAGAGCTTCACTTCAACCGTACTTTAAAACTGGTCAAGGTTATTTCAAGAAATGATAAGGACCTCCAAAACCGTCTGGGCCTTCAGGCCGGCAAGTCCCAGGCCATTGCCTCATGGATAGAAAACTCCATAGATTTCTACAACAAGCTACTCAATGAGTCTGAATTCCTTACCAAACTGGAAAGGTTCAAACTCACCAAAGACCGCATAGAAACCGAAAAGGCCGCCATAGAACACCTCAGAGAACTTCGCAATGAAGCCATCTCTGAAAAAGGCCAGGCCCAGGAAGCCACCAGACTCAGAAACGAAAAACTAGACGAGCTGGAAGACTACACCTCAGAACTAAAAGCCATCGCTGAACTAGCCCTGGAAGGCCAGCCACAATTGCTGGAGAAGTTGGGGATTGTGGTGAGGTAGGATTTTTGAAGTTTTTACTGTGTGGAAGGTCTTTGTATGATCTTCCACACATATTGATGTTAACTTTATTTTCGTATAGGTCTTACTATCTTATTTGTATCCAAATATCCCTATATATTTTCCTTGCTGTGGGGAATGGCCTTATTTACTAAATATCCAGAGTGGCTAATGCCCAATAGACCAAGCAGACTACTATCAAACGAGGGAAAAGTGAATTCATTATTAATTATGCCATCTCCATATATTTTTGAATATAAAAGCACAATATATGCTATCATAGTAATCATAGTGAAAAAGAACATCTGAGTTTTCGCTAAATCAACAGCTGCAGCGTTTCCGGTTTCTTCGCCTTTAAACAGATCTGCAATTCCAGCTTTTTTGATACTCTTGTTAACAACAATTTGACCATTTGTATTCACTTCACTGGTATCATCAACGGCACCATTTTCAGCAATTGTCCCTCCAAGTGATTGTATGGTTTTCTTTGTTTCTTCTTTATTTGAAGATTTAGTTGTTTTTGTACTCTTGATTAATGGCGAACCTATGAGCGATGTGGTGCTTATACCCATCAAGACCCAGAGCTGTTCGTCCATCACAATTTCTATTTTTTTACTCCCATTTATTTGATTAAGTGCTACAGTAATAAATGCTGAAAGCAATATTATAGTCCAAAGAAGCAACTGTAGTCGTGAAAGACTCACTTTATTTCTTTCGTCAACAAAGACTCCTTTCCAGGATCCTGTAATTCCGTGACCAATTATTAAGGAAAATACCAATAGAGCCACAAGATTTGCGGGCCAGTTGAGTCCGGGAATAAGTGGGATTATTAGTAGCATAATAATAAGTATGAGTGCCAATCCTATTGTGTGAAGACTTTTCCAGTTCATTGTTCTGTTGTTTAATGGTTTGTCATTTTCTTAAATTTGATATTCATTGGTTAAGAAACCAGAGAACTTTGGTTTCAATCATGAAGGTCTTTTGGATAATTATATTGATCCAAAAGGCCCTTCGGTGACCAGCATAATTTTATAAGTGTGATTTGATTTCATCGTATATGACATGCATTAGAAACCCTTGATTCCTGTACCATTTATAAGGTGATTGTGGGTCTCTGACACGTTGGTTGTGAAGAGCAACTACTTCAAACCAATCATCTAAAACTGGTGAACCAGAACTACCATAATCAGTATCAGTTAGATATTGAATAAACTCATTACCAATGAATTTCACCTGATTATCTCTAAAGGCTATTTCCTTAAATCTTCCTCTCGGATGTTGGATAATGTTTACACGTTGATTTATTCCAATATCTGTTCTCTTTGTAAAATTGAAGTTACCCCAAACATTGCCAGCTTTCTTCCCATTTTTTTCTTTGATTCGCACAATGGAATAGTCTAAGTCAGGGTTTGTATGAAACAAACTTTTTCCATCACACTCCCAAACGTCTGGCTGAGTTGGATCAGAACCAATATCTAATCGATAATTAAATTGAATTTGGGCACTGTCCGCCTCTTCTTTGTTTTCAAATACATGGTTGTTAGTAATTAATACCTCATCCGTAATCATAAATCCAGTTGCAGATCCACGTCTCATTTTTATTCTTACAACCTTTTTAGCAGCTTCTAGAGCTCGTTCTAACCACCATATTTGCTTGAAATTCTCTTGGTCAATAATTGATTCGGTTGGTCTGTTAGTTGACAAGTCAATTCCTTGCCCACCTTCCCAATTAAACCCATTTTTGCTAATTCCTGAATTTATCCATGAAATATCCATAACAGTTACTTTTAAGTTTTTTAGTTGGAGTTACATTTATACTCAGTTAAAGAAGGAAGCTTTAAACTCTCCAATATCTTAAGAAGGTTTGTACGTTGAGTATCCTTTCTATCCCTTGATTTATTGATGAATCCAATGACCGTATTGGCAAGACCTGTGATTTCTGCAACAGAAATGGCAGTAGCAAGGGCAATTTCTTGCTCGTCTTCACATTCTAGCTTTGAAAACTCAGCCAAGTATTGGTATATACTTTTCATTTCAGCACTAGATCTCACCCAATTGGTTGTGTTTTTAGTTTTAAAGTCGGATAATGCTGACTTAACCTTCATTAGTGTCAATTCGGTTACATAGTAATTGATAAACCTATTATGCGTTGTTCTTAAATTATAATAGGCGTTTATCAGTTCTTTTGAGTCTTTGCAATCGCAATACTTAATCAACACTTGACCTTCAGCTGTTTGCTGAACCTCGGTTAAGAATTCTATTAAGTTGCCCTCAAATTTTGAGGCGTCCTGGCAATAACTAATGCCTAGTATGCTCAGATAAGTCGTTACAAGTAGAGTTAACTTTTTCATATTGATATTTTTTAGTTTAATAATTCTATGACGATTGCTTTCAAGCCCTTGAATCAACTCGATAATTCAAAGGGCTTGATGCAATCAGCTTAATTCAAAGCTTAGGTGACCGTCCCATTTTTGATCACAACTTTGGATCCATCGAACTTTGATAGTGTCATGGAAAGATTTAATGAAGACAGATAGGTTATTGACTGCTCCTGAAGCAGACCAATTGCTATCTTCTCACCCATCTTGAGTGACTCGCTGTAGTCCGTGTAATAATGGACTCCTGCCCAATCTCTTCCTATTGATATGTTGGCTGCTTCCTTGTTTAGCTCCCCTTCTACCGTAATGGCTTCTTTAAGACTCACTGTCTTTAACTTCTTTCCATTGTTACTGGGAATAAAAGCAAATTTGCTGTCCTTCTTGTCTTTGCTGAGGGAGAGCTTGTCGCCATCTTTGGAAACATTAATATACAGGCCCGTATTAAAGAAAGCCTTTAGGATAGTTACACAGGCTCCAGCTACAGTGGCATGACCAGCTCCATAGGATGGATGCATAGGTGAACCTTCTACAAAAGCCATCGGCAGCAACAGGTTACACTCATTTTCTTTTCTTAAGAACTTGAATATTCCAGCATCCTCGAGTGCATCGTAAGATTTCTGAAGCTTTTCAGCATTGTCATCACCAATTTTAGGCTTAACCTCATTTAGCTTTTCAAATCTTGCAGCAAATCCTTCTGGTCGTGTTCTTCTATGGATGTTGTATTTCTGAAACCTGACAGCTTTCAAAGCCCTGGTAGCAACTTCTGTAACCAGTGTTAAAATGTGAGGTCCTCCAAAGTTGACGAAACCTTGCTGGTGGTCGTCTTTGTCACATCGCTGAAATGGTATACCAGCATCAAATTTAAAGTTAGCTGGATCATTGCAATCCTCACTCTTGTCAATCTTAGCATCTAACAGGATCAAACAGGCGTTTAAGTAAGCTTCGTACAAGGCATCATAATGGACGTATGTCGCTAGGTCTCTTCCAGTGGTAATAAACCTTCTGTCATTTCCACGATACTTTTCTAGACCTCTAAAATCAGCTCCATTTTGTACATCATACCATTCTTTCCAATTTGTCATGTAGTTTTTACCTGGTAAAGCAGTTCTAACACGTTGGTTAATCGTGATGGCTCCATAACTCACTTTCCCATCTTCAGCATCCAGCTCAGGTGTAGGATCCCCGCTTTCATTTAACCCATTACCTCCCGCCAAAAGGAATTGTGAAATATAGGGGCCTACCAAATCTCCCCTGGTAAACCCCCGGAAAGCGTTTTCTAGATTTAGAGTTTTTCCATTCCGTTTTCCATCCCTGAAAAACGGTATTTTGTTGAGTGCGTCAATTAACTCTTTTGCCCTTTTCTTATCTTTTTGTCGAGAATTAGCTTTATCATAAAATACACTAAAGGGAATGTCTCTAAGTAGCGCTTGGGCGTATACTTCCGCCATTTCAGCCGTCAACTCATCTGACCCCAGTTTAGGTGCTGGTGGCATGGCTACAGACTGAGCATCAGGTCCTTCCAGATCAAATGTATGCCCGGCACCCTGGCTTTCCCAGGCCCTTACTTTTACATCTTTTTTTGATTTCCAGTCATTTGCTGGTCTTGGTCCTAGTGGTGTAGCAATGAAATCTGCTGGATTACCAGTGTCTACTCCTTTTACAAATTTCTTGAAATCAGCCTCTTTTTGAAGCAGACCAGTTTTAAAGTCGTGAGCGAGTCCCTTTGTAAAAGACATCGGTTTACATGGGATAGATTCATCTCCATTGCACTCTTGGGGTTCAAGAGGTCTGGCTAACGCAATTTTCGCTGCATCAACTCTTATCTTATAGCTTTCCTGCTGTCTGTCTTGTGGTGTCATGTTTGTGCTGTTGGTTTGAATAATATTTGATATGGACTAAAATCAACCCTGGTTGACCTGAATGGCTACTACATACTTCCCTCTATTCTGTCTAAATTCGTATTCTCTGGGAAGTGAAAAGCCATCTTGTCCCAGGATGAAGACGTCATTAACCTGACCCAGCAGGTCATCTTGTCTAAAGTGTTTGAAAACTCGTTTGAGAACGTTAAAGGCAAATCCGGCTATGATCATTGGGGTAAGCGCTATACCTTTTGTTATGGCTTTTACTATGTCTTCCAGATCAATATTACCGTCTTTGTTAGAATCCTCAATAATTGCATCCCTGGCATCTTTTAACACTGCTAACCAATCAAACTTGTCTGGCTTTAAGATTTCATCAAAACTTTCTTTGAGAGCTGCTTTTATGTCACCCTTGTCTTCTTCATAAAGCACCAGTGTTACAGCAATTGCAACAGTATGATCATCTAATTGAAGTTCATGTACAGATTTATTGGGTGTCCATACAGTCCCTGCTTTTACTTTTTCACGAGTCGCAGAAACATGGGTTAATAATGATGTTTGTTCGTTAAATATCAGAAGGTCATCTTCTTGTTTCAATGATGAAATAATAATACCATAGTAAATTTCATCTTTACCTATTTCAGCTGTAGTCCTCTTACAATGAATTTTAGGTATAGCTACTTTGATTTTCATAATGCGTCAAATTTTGATAATTAGTTTCCACAAGCTATCGAGATCCAATAGCTGTATAAACCCATAACTAGTAGGTGGTAAATTTGAACTAGTTTATGGCTTGAAATTCACGATTAACGGTGTGGCCTCTATTTAGACTTTCTGCGAATTAGATGAATGTAAGGCTGAGTAATAGAATCCAATTGTATAGAATAGGTAAGTGATGATATTCATCACGTTGTGCAGGTACCACAATTGGCTGGCTATCTCAGTTCCCCTTATCAGTAAAATACAAAAGGTGGCAAAATTGTAGATGAATATTCCTGTCAAGAACCAAAAATCTTGTCTATTATGTACATTAATATTCGTCTCCAGGAGTGATAATAAAGAATAGCAGGCAAGAAAAGCAGCAACAACCCTGTAGAGCATGTGAAATAGTCCGAAACTTTTAACATCAAAAAAATCAATGAAGTCAAACAAATAGTTGAACATTAACCACAAAGGCAAAACCATTAAAATTGATATGAAAGAGAGTTTTTTTATTCTTCTCAGGGAGTCGTAATGTTTGATGATCCAAAAGAAAAATATTGCTTCCACCACAGGATATACTTCGTAAAGCCAGGAAATAACCTTGCGGAAATTATCACCAGGGCTTTTTACATAACTATACCAACTAAGGAAATCAACAACAAAACCGAAAAGTAAAAAAATTAGAAAAAGCCAAAGATTTGCTTTGGCTCTAATAATGATTGCCCATCCACAGTAAAAGATGGGGATCAATATCGAAAAAGTAGAAATAACTGCAAGAATGTATTTAGCTTCTCCATTCATTTGGAGAAGCTAATAAATTATTCGCTATTCAATTACATTGGAGGCCATGAGGTTTGAAGGATTAATGGATCATTATCATCTAATTCTTCAACGGTCTTTTTTTCTTCAGGGGGTAGCAAGTTCTTTCTGTTTTCGTCCACTCCAATAAGTATAACTCTAATTTCATTTGTATCCTTACCTGGGATGTAGCCAAAATAGTATCTTATGTATTCTACACCCGGAAAGTCAATTAATTTTTCAATGTCTTTGATTTCTTTGTTTTCAAAGAAACCGTATGGCCGTTTGTTTTTATCACCCAATTTTGGGTGTTTCAAAAAATTGTTTTTCAATTGGATCACAGAATTTTTCGATATTGATTGATCTTCAGGGTCACCTATTTGTGGTTGATGTGACTTTAACATTGCTGCTATATCACCACCCTGATACTTGAAAATTGATTCGTAGGAAGGACATCTAAGGATTTCGAGATCTGGCTCACGAACTTCCTTGGGTTCCTCATATTCATTAGTCTCTTCGAAGCTAATGAACAATTTAGGGTTAGGAGGTGTGGCATCTGCATTGTAGCAGTACCACGCCATATTTCCCCGATACTGCTTGAAGTTTTCTTTAGTACCATCAATCCTGTCTTTTACTAGGGTTCCGCCTAAAGCTTCGTTAAATGCAACTTGAGGAAAGCCGTTCACAAATGCGTCTATATATTTAACAGCATCATCAAAAGGGACTTTGAAAGTTTTTTTGCTCATAATCTTAAATTTTAAATTTTATTAAATTGATTTTAAAGTCATCGTCTGATATCACCTTGCTTAAATGAAATACTGCAGTAGCCGGGGATGAAATACTAATGGTATAGGAGGTGCCTATTTTTCCCTTCACCTCCCAGGAAACCTCATAATTCCCTTTTTTTAGTTTCAGAGATACTCTCCCACTGTTTGTCAACACTACCTTTCCATTGAGCTTCAACTCAAGTGTCCCGTCTTCTATAAATGTGCTTGCAGTAAATTCCATTAGCTAGATCTTTTCCGAAAGTATTCATTTGATTGTCTGATATGATGTGCTAATTGGAGGATGGTTGGTTGGGTTTAGATTTTGGTTGTATTCCTAAGGCATATGATCCTTGAAGAGCTGGATAAAGTGCTCTCTCCTTCTCCGTGATACAGCTACTTCAGATCCATCACTCATTCGGATAATGCCGCCTTCCCCCCTTTCATATTCTTCTATGTATTTTAGGTTGATCAGACTGCTGTTGTGTACTCTACAAAAAGTATAAGGCTCCAGCATCCCCTCACAGGCTTTCAGGGTCTTAGATACCAGAATTTCTCTTTGATCAGTCAGGAAAAAAGTGGTATAGGTATTGTCTGATTCACATCGTATGATCTGGTCTGGTTTGATAAATGAATACCCTTTCGTAGTTGGTAAGGCAATTTTCACATCCTCTGTGTTTTGGCTTCTGAAATTTGATAGTAAAAGGTTTAGGTGGGAAGATGTAGAGGATGTATTTAGATTTTGTTTAGCTTTTGCAATGGCATTGCCCAATTCTTCTTCATCTATTGGCTTCAGTAAATAGTCCACAGCAGATATTTTGAATGCCTGTACAGCATATTTTTCATAAGAGGTTGTAAAGATGATCTCCGCATCCAGGTTAATTACTTCTTCAATGATGTCAAAAGCGGTTCCTCCTTTGATGACCACATCCATGAATATGATGTCGGGCTGGTACTGTTTGATGGCAGAAATACTGGAAAGTACTGAATCTGTTTTGGATAGGATTTTGATTTCCGGAAAACCTGAGGATAATGCAGATTCCAGTAGTTGTAAGGGTTGCTGTTCGTCTTCTATAATAATGGCATTCATATCAATTAGTTTTGCTCGGTTGGTACTTCTACTCTCACTTGCATCCCCTTGTAAGTATTTTGATCAATTAGTTTCTTAAGCTCCAGATAGGAATCTTTTTCAGTTCTTGTTAGCAGTTTGATGCGTTCTTCCACTAACCTCAATCCATGAGATTTTCCTGAGTGATTGGACTGACTTGCATTTTTTATTCCATTATCAATGATATAGGCAATAAGTGCATCCTCTTCCAAATCAAAACACAATTGCAATTGGCCGTCTGGCTGTGATCTGTTGCTCAAGCCATGCCAAATTGCATTTTCAATCAAAGGTTGAAGTAATAAAGGTGGAACATAAACTTGATTGGCGTCTATCTCACGTAAGAATTTCACTTCATAACTAAACAGGCCATTGAGTCTTAAAATTTCCAGGTCAACATACAATTCAAGTATTTCCAGGTCCTCGGCTAAGCTGATAAACTGATTGGAAGAATGCTCCAATACCTGCCTGATCAACCTTGAAAACTTGACCAGATACTTTTCAGCATGCTCAGTATCTTTATGATGAATAGCATGTTGGATAGAGCTGAGGCAATTGAAAATGAAATGTGGATTTACCTGTGCCCGCAGCGCTCTTATTTCCATCTCGGACTTTGCATATTTCAATTCCAGTTCTCGTTCTCTGAAATATGATTCACGCTTGAGACGGTAGTAAAAGAAGAATCCAAAAACAAAAAGAACCACCACCGGGACAAGTGCCGCTATGGTTACTATGGTTATCTGGTCGTTTTCCTCAGGTGATGTACTTTGACCATCTGCATATAGGTTAAAAACTAAAACCAGCATTAAAAAAGAGCTCAGGAATATTTTCCTGGAAATACTGTTATGATCCAACATTAACTAAATGAGAGACTTAATTAAGAATTGAAGTCGTTAATTATATCAGTAGAAAGTTACTGCTAAAAGGCAATCGAAAACAATACCTAAAATGTGGTAATTTTTATTGGGTCATCTAAAGATAAAGAGTTACAATAGCTTAATCCAACACATCACAAGTCCTTCAACTTCATCTCATACACCTCATACTGCTCATCATTATTCTCCTTAGCAAGTTTGATAGCTTCCTTAAAGTGGGACTTGGCCTTTTTTATATCATTTTTGAGTGCATAAGCACCTCCAAGTCCCGCATGCATGGCGCTATTGAATTCAGGGTCGGGGTATTCATTGATGCCACGCGTGAAATACTCTATGGCATGGTCTGTATCATTATATTTTAAATAAAATTGCCCCAACCGATTTTGCCAGTAAGCAGACGCATACCTTCGGGTTGAAAGTACCTCTTGAAATTGATTCATAAAGAAATCAAAAGATTCAAAGTCATCGTGCTTCCAGGCTAACCAAATCAGACTGTTCTTTGTAGATGCATCTATTTCAGGATCTGTTCCAAATCGCTCAGCTCGGTCTTTAAAATAAGCCTCTAATGCAGGTAATCCCCCTTCATCTTGAAACTCCTTTGTTCCACTGAAAACCTTGGAGCCATAATTGTGATAATAAAACCTAAGTCCTTGATAAAGTGAAGTATAAGCAAGTGATTCGTGTATTTCATCATTGTATAACTCATACTTCCATTTTAACCGATCCAGCGTTTGAGTAGACAACTTTGCAGCCAGTTCATCTGAAGATTTAACTGTGAAAATGTCTTTTTTGGAATTGGCGATATACAGGTAAAGCGGCTTTCCATCATAGGTTCGGAATTGTTTCAGCATCTCTTCATTGGCATATCCCCCGTTTGATACAATGAAACCAGAAAACACAGGATCTTTCCTGAATAAAAACTCACAAACCATGAAGGAAGGATTTTCCCAACCAAAAACAATACGTTCACCAGTTGTTCTATAGTTTTGATCTACATATAAGATGAGCTCTTTCTCCAGGTATTTGCTCAATGCTTCCCAATGATTGAAATGAAGGCTATCGTGGGTGCTTCTTGATTTATAATCTACTCCCACTATAATCATTTCAGGAAGCAATTCATCTCCTCGAAGTGTTTCCCGAATTGCCACCCCGTTCATGAAAAACCATTGCCCGTCAAGGATATAAAGGACCGGGTATTTTCTGTCTCCTTCGTGATATGATTTAGGTAAGTAAACCTGAATATTTTCCTCACTTTGTAGGTGCACAGATTTAACTTTCAGGGTGTAGTTTATATCAGGTTGTGCGTGAAGTAATAATGTAGAGCAGAACAGCAAAACGGAACCGAATAGTTTAATCATATGGTGGGTTAGTTGCTAAAAGTTAAAAAATGCTTAACACCTAATACGGCTTTCTTGAGTTGCCGTTACCTTTTTTGTTCAATTCAGTCTATCATACTAAGAAGGTGTTTATTCATAATATCCCATTAATGCTGAAGGGTTTCTTTTCAATGGTGAGTTGTGAGATGTATAACCCATTAGACTAGGATGATCCATTGCTACCTTACTTTCATTGTTAGTAAGTAATTGATTAAGTGTTGAGGGCTGTTTTGCTACAAAAGGTTGATCTTCTTCTGTTTTTAAGGATACATGTTGCATAAAGTTAGTTTCGTTCTTTGCACTACTGCTTTGTGAGTTGAGTGACGTGTTATCAGACATAATCCCACCCATTGAAGGGACACTATTTGGAGTAATTGGCTTTTTATAGTTCGTATCCCCAATATAGCTTGTTACGTGCACAGATTCCGTTTTTCTAGCTTCTTTGGCATAATCCAAAAATGCATTATGAGTTTCCTTGTCCAATGTATCATTTCCCACAAATTCATTAGGGATGTGAACCACGAGTGTTCTGAATTTCTCTCCATTTTCTGTTTTGTAGTCTATACCCACCGTATCAATAATTTTCCCATTTCTCTTTACCTGTACCTTGTTTGCAGTATAAACTTCTTTCATGTCATCCCTCACATAGATGGTCATATTCTGTTTTTTATCTGCATGTTGCAATTTATTTGTACCATCTACATGAAGTATTTTTGTATAGCCCAAAAGGACATCATTTTCACCCAAACTCTTCTTAAAACTTATTTGGTCTTTTTCCTCTTTCCCCTCTACGATAGCGATGACATGTGGTACTAACTTATTTTCAAAGAGTAATTTCATCTGCTCATCTAAATCTGATCCGACAGTATTAATGCTTTGCCGCTCGATGAATCTCCTTTGTTCATCAGATGTGGCAGTTGTTGCTTTTTTGGAACTTGCTGTAGCCCTGGAAAAAGGATCTCCTTTCACCATTTTTTCGTAATTCCTTGCAAAATTTCGTGATGCCTCTCTTGAAAAAACACCTATCACACTGTGATCAACATCAAAAGCTTGTGAATCATCATTTTTATTCTGATTGCGCCTCTTCTTGAGGTCAATTTCAGAATTACTTCTTACGAGTCTTCTCTGACTTAATGAACGCTTTAATTTGGGTGCGGCCTGTTGAGGATTTGGTGCTTGACCTATTCTTTGCAGGTCAACTATGTCATTTACATCAGGTTCAAAAGGACTGACCTTGGATCTTTTTTGACCCACAGATTCAAAAGGTTTCTCACGTTCCCTTTTCTCACCTTGTTTACCAGTAGATATTCTGCACATTTTGCTTTCAGTTTTCCTCTATAACCGAGAGGTTAATCTTCGATACCCAGAGCAGAGATTATATATTCAGATGCAACAGTACTATCGGCAGGCATAATAGTTATTTCTACTGTATTCATGCCGATTACAAGGTAATCATGAAAGTTTACTGACTTCAGGTTAAAATTCCTTAAATCAATTTGGTCTATGTTGTTTGAGCCGCCATCTCCTTCAATGTCATCAACATTTATAGTAGTCTTCCAATCATTATTGACGAGGCAGGTTAAGACTACATTGCCGCTATCAGGACCAATCCAGTGATGAAAAACAAGAGCATACTCGGTTTTCAGGTCCGCAACCTTGAAAGAAACATTTAATTTTGCTCCTGAGCCAGCATATCCACTTTCAAAGTTTGCACTCATTACATCTTTGAAACCAGAACCAGTAACAAGCAAATTGTTTCTTTTTGAAAGGATCTTAAACAATTTACCATCCCTTGGAACAATATCAAACAGATGACTTTTGAATCCGATCGCTCCTCCACTTAATTCTTCTATTAGAATTGGAACCAATGCATATTTCCCTAAGTCCACTGCACTATCCTGTTCAAATTCGTTTTCCTTCCCCTGACTTAAACTGGCAGTAAGTCTTGCTTTCTCAGTTGGGCTGGACTCTGTTTTTAGGTGAGAGCCATGAAGTACCAGTACAGTATGCTTGAAACCAATTTTTTCAACAGAGGTGATTGATTCAGGAAATGTAACTTCCCATTCTGCGACCATTGTGAAATCCAAACCGAAAACTGATAGTTCGCTGGGTGGTTGGAGTATATTTTTATTGGTACCATCATCTGTCTCTCCGAAATAAAGGAGTCTTGAGACAACATCTTCAGGTAATACAATGTCAGTGCCGGATCCAACTTCATTAAAACTAAAAATATTCCAGGGATAGGTTTGTCCCCAGTCCCAACCTACCACTTCTCCAGTAAAATCATTGTTATTGGCCCCATCAAAGTTAGTTACTGAAGAAAACGCTGACCAATCCTTAACGCTCATTTCATCACCATAGACAACCTGATGATTTCTTGAATCATCATATCCTGTAGTTCTGGACCTTGAACTACCACTTTCCCAACTATGAGAATAGTCTAAACCAAGTGAGGCAGTGGGGATTACTCCAAAAACACCACCTGATATCTGCACTCCAAAAGTGTTTACATTAGAAGTACTTGATCCGGATGAATTGTGATTAATCTGTGTTTTATTAGTACCATCTGATTGATTGGAGGTCTGCTGAACCGTTGCATTAATAGTCTTGGGAAATACTTTTTTCAATTCAATCTTACAGTTATCATCACTAATTTCCTTAATCCCAGTTTGGACACCCAGCATAATTGGGTAATCTCTAAAACCCTCCTCCTGATTATTATTCGAACGGCTCCATCCTGGTCCCTGGATCATTATTCTGTGCTTAACATTGACAGAATACGTATTGGATGTAGTCAAATTTCTTGGGTTGGGAAGTTTAAGGTATTTATAGGTAATGATATCCACACCTATCTTATTTTCATCCTCATCCAGGATTTCATAAATTTCTTCTTTGATAAAATATTCTGCTAACATTGTTGCTTTGTTTTATTGGTTGGATTATTATTTCTAGTGCTCATAAATATGAATCTTTGGGGCGGGTCTTGACTTCCCTTTTTTTCCGGGTTTCCCGTTTAATCCTTGTTTCCCGTTTAGTGTTATATGGTTTGTGTTAAACTCAAAATATTTTCCATTTTCACCAGGTTTTCCAGGCTCGCCACCTTTTCCACCAATACCACCTTCACCTCCTTGAGACATGGTTGATTCAATTTTAAATATGTTTGAACAAGAAGTGGGTATTGAAAGGAAAAGAGGAGAACTCAGTCCTCCGTTACCACCGTTACCACCTGCCCCACCATTTCCACCGTTACCTCCGGAACCTCCAGACATTCCAAAGGCAAGCCCAAATGGGGTATGTGCACCATTGGCTCCAATGCCACCGTTACCACCATTTCCACCATTTCCTCCTGCTGATCCGGGTTCTCCATTGGAAGCTGCTGCTTCGATAATGATACTATCTCTCCTAAAGCCTGAAACTTTCTTAAATCTCAAATCTGCTAAATAAAGCATAGATCCATTGCTTCCTCTTATACCTTGCTCTCCGTCAGAACCATTTTCACCGGAACGCCCTTCATTTTCAGCAGAGCCTTTAGATATTGATACACCGAACAAGGTTGACAACCTCTTCAATGATTTACCAGGTGCTCCACTTTTTCCATCCTTACCTCTTCTTCCGATTTTGACACCATGACAGGATTGTTTGTGTGGTATACTTCTTAAAATAATTGAGGCATGTTCATTCTCCGCAAGGTTACTAATTACATGGTCACAATTTAACACTGTAACATTTCCCGAAACCAGTAATTTGCTGTTTGCTGATAAGATAAGTCTATTGATTTTTAGGAACAGGTATAGTTCTGTGGTATTTATTTCCCATGGGAATTCCTGGTGCTTTGCCGACAAGTCAAGCTCTTCATTGGGGGGCAAAAACACCTCATCTATCTCTACTGTCTTCAAGGCTACAGGGAAATACCTTTTGTGTGATATTTCATCTTCAATAGGATATTTGCCATTTCCAAAAACATATGACTCTACACGGTCATGTTCGCCAATACCCAACCTACTTCTGGGTGATTCCAAAATTTTGTCAAAAGCCACAGATTGTCTCCATTGCCTTTCTGACAATGATATAGTATCAAATACATGTTTAGCTTCGTCAATGGTGGATATCTTTAAATACCTGATGCTACGGATGTTAGCATTTGATGCAGCTATCATAAGTAAGTGTGTTGGGTTGCTGTAAAAATCAATTTAGTACAGAGATTTTCACTACTGGTGTTGATCCGTCTTGTCCATCTATACCGTAAGGACCTTTTTCTCCTTTTTTTTCTCCTTCTACACCTGAATCACCTTGTTTCCCACCACATGCAGAACCACTTCCACCATCTCCTCCACTACCTTTGTCACCACCTTCACTTTTACCGCCAGCTCCCCCTTTTCCATAAATCTTTTGAATGTGGATGCGGCTTTTATCTTCTTCAGAGTAAAGCTCTATTTCCATATCATGATTACCTTTACTGCCATGACCGCCATCACCACCTTTTCCTCCAATACCTCCGTCTCCACCCTGTCCTCCTCTGCCGCCATCGTAACCATTACAACTACCACTGCTGGCATCTCCTCCTTTACCTCCGGTACCACCTTTACCACCTTTACCTCCATCTCCACCTTTACCTCCAGATCCACCTTGAGCGATTATTGAAAGGCGATCTGTTGAGCTTAGTATGATTTTGCCAAGCTTGAGAGTTGATTCCGGAATCTTTCCTCCATCTCCTCCATCTTCACCTTCATCTCCTTCATCCCCTGGACCACCTATTCCTCCCTCCTCTCCTTTCTCACCAGATTTATCATCTCCTTTTCTACCCACTGAGCCCTCGTCACCCGGGTCTCCATTAATTCCAGTTGGCCCATCTGTCCCAAGCATTTTTATTTGATAGTCATTCTTTTCTGAGATTTCCAGTAATAAGGTTTCTTCCGCTCGAATTTCAAGACCTACATAAGACGTAATGCTTCCGCAATTAAATACTAGTTTCTTACATTCAATTAACTTAGGTGATTTGGTTAAAACCTGATCTTCATCAACAGTATACGTTTCAACTTCCAGTTTTTCCATGTAAAAGGGAAGGTAATCCTGAATAGACTTGTCATCTGCCAAATTACCCTGGAAACGATCTACCGTTTCTTTTCCAAAATATTTTATACACTCTTCTACAGTATATAGTGTAATAATTTCTGCTCCTAATAATTCAGGTTGTATTTTTGGTTGTTTGCTCATGCTAAGTTGGATTAAGTTTTAGTTCGAAATCGAATGCGAAATTTGGAAGGAACCCAAATCAAATCAAATACCTATTATTGGGTATTTTTCTGAACAAAGTTGAATGATTTTGAGAGATTATTGTCTTTTATCAATTATCTCGTTCGCAACCACTTTAGGTTGATGCCTTCAGGTGCCTTAATTTCATCACAAATCACAGCTGATGTCCACGATGAAACCGTTCCGTAACACCAGAAATTTGTGTGACCATGTATTCACGATTTTAGCCTTGTTACATACGGTGCGCATATCGTTACATATGTGAAAACCTGGGTCCTTCAAACAATCGAATTTTGGAAATCAATTCTTTGCGTAATTATGAAGTGCATCCGTGGGATTAAGAATTGACACAATGGGTGCACTCAAATTCTTAACTTAATCAAAATGAGATTTAATTCTATCAAAAGATTGAAACTGTTTTACGGCGGGCTAAAATTGACAATAGTTATCACAGGGTTATTCCTGCACAATTCAATGAATGCCCAAAATACAGATTATGGTGTGGGTACCGGCTCTGGTGGCAATGGCAATACATCTATTGGATATTATGCTGGGGCCTATAATATCGGTGACTACAATAGTTTTTTCGGCCATAATAGTGGTACAAAAAGCCAAAATGGAAAATTTAATCTATTCTCAGGGGCCTATAGTGGTTTTTACGCCTCTGGCGAATATAACACTTCATTGGGAACTCAAAGTGGTGTTTTTAGCGAGGGGAATTTTAATACTTTTTCCGGGGCATACTCCGGTTACAATACACTAGGTGACTACAACACTTTTTATGGTGCTTATGCAGGGTATCATAATAAAGACGGAACCCAAAATCACTTTTCCGGATATAATTCCGGCTACAGCAATACCTCTGGTAGCAACAATACTTTTTCAGGATTTGAATCTGGATTTAGCAATAGTTCGGGTATTGATAATGTTTTTGTTGGTTTTAGAGCAGGGTATAGCAATACCACTGGAATCAGCAATACTTTTGTAGGACGGCAAGCAGGTTATTTTAACACCACAGCGAGCAGGAACACATTTGTAGGGAGACAGGCCGGTTATGAAAACTCTACCGGTACAGAAAATACCTTCATTGGCTGGGGAGCTGGGCCAAAGAATCAACAAAGTAATAATACTTTCATTGGATCGAGCTCCGGAGCTTCAAATATCAATGGGACAGGTAATGTGTTTATTGGACGTCAGGCTGGATATTGGAGTGAAAAAGGTAACCAAAATGTATTTATTGGCAATTCTGCGGGACATGCCAATGATATTGGTGGAATCAATGTTTACATAGGTACTCAAGCAGGGCTAAGCAATGATGGCAATCAAAATGTGTTTTTAGGGGCATTGGCGGGACAAAATACAATGGGTGATCGTAATGTATTTATAGGACACCAGGCAGGGCAACATGTAATTGATTCAGATAAACTTTACATTCATAATAATGCTGATAGTGTACCTCTGATTTATGGTGACTTTGTATCAAAGAGTGTTGGATTGGGTTCTACTAACCCCGGAACCTACAGACTTTATGTCAATGGAAATGCTTTTGCTTCAGGGTTATGGATTGCTTCCGACAAAAGGTTCAAGAAGAACATTAAATCAATCAAAGGAGCTTTGGAACTGATAAAACAACTTGATGGAAAAAGTTACCATTACAAGCAGGAAAATCAAACTATGCACTTCCCTGAAGGAATACAATTAGGTTTTCTTGCACAGGAATTGAAAGAAGTACTACCTGAAGCCGTTATGGAGCACAATGATGGTAGCCTGGCAGTGAGTTACACCAGCATCATTCCCATATTGACAGAGGCAATTAAAGAACTGGATACGAAGCAAGAACAATATGAAGAGAGTCTGCAACGAATTGACAATTTAGAAATGCAGCTTTCCATATTGGAACAAAAGTTGGGTGCTATTGAAACCGATAAAATAGATTTATCGACCAATGCAAACGGTATTGATGCACGCTTGCAAAATATCCCAAACCCGGCAAAAGGTCAGACAACTATCAGGTTCAATAAAACTGAAGACATGCAGGATACCAGAATTCTGGTATTGGACTTACAGGGTAAAATTGTCAAATCTTACGATGTGAGTAATACTGATAGAAATGAACTCCAGATATCAGCTGCTGATATTGGAACAGGTATGTTCAATTACACGCTGGTTGCCAATGGAGTTATTGTAGCCACCAATAAAATGATTTTGGAATAGATTATCGAGTAAGTGGCGTAAACTAGTCCTGTTGGATGATTCTGGCAGGACTTTTATATAATATCTGAATGGGATTATGCTGTTACGATTTCACGTAGATTTTAGTAAATTGAGGCGCTGATGTATAAAAGAGCCTTACTGATTATCATTTTTTGCCTGTCTGTTTCGGTTGTATTTTGTCAATCAGAAAAAGACAGTTTGTTGCATATCATTGAAACCACAAATCATGATAGCACCAAAGTTTTTGCCTTCCTGCAACTTTACGATCATTACCTCAGAAGCGATCAACAGAAGGCACTTGAATATACACTTAAAGCCGAAGAAATAGCTCTTGCTGCGAACCTTCCCTACTGTATTGCCTATTCCAAATATTGTAAAGGAATAATTTTTGGTAAACTGGACAGGTTTTCAAATGCAAAAATATCATTGGATTCTGCACTTCTGATTTTTGACGAAATTGGTGAGAAAAGTATGGTAGTAGATGTCAGGTATGAACTGGCAGATCTTATGCAAATACAGTCAAGGCTTGAAGAGGCAGTTGGTGTTTTTCTGGATATCCTGCCTTTAGTACGTGAGTTCGAAGATCAAAATCAGGAGGCTCGTATCCATAATTCGCTTGGCATTATTTATGAAAAGCAAAAGCAATACGATAAAGCACTGGAGCATTATCAAATAGCGTTGAATCTCGTAACAGTTCTTGATATAAAACCAGGGATATCTGCTTGTCTTATGAACATAGGCCAGGTATTACTGAAGACTGATCAGATAGATTCCGCACTTTCCTACCTGAGAAAGTCATACACTGTTAAAATTGCAACTGAAGATAAGCTTGGGGCTAGTATTGTCCTGGGAGGTATTGGCAATGTATATCTCGAATCTGAATCATATGACAGTGCAGAAGTGAATTATCAAAAATCTCTTGCACTTTGCCAACAAGTAGGTGATGCCAGAGAGATGGCCAATACTGAAATTGCACTTGCCCGGGTTGCAATGCTGAAAAGTAACTATAGGAAAAGCCTTCAACTCGCTGAGCCATTGATAACCAGGGTAGATGAATTCAGTGATCCAGAATTTGCCATTAATCTACACCAGTTATTGGCGAATGCATACTATGGTGCCGGAGATGCCAAAAAAGCCTATCAACACCTGCAATTACAAATGACCTACACTGATAGCTTGTATAACAATAACATTTTATCAGTTACAAATAACCTGGAAGCCAAGTACCAAAATGTGCAGAAAACAAAAGAAATCGAACTGCTACAGTCTGAGAATCAACTCAAGGAAGAACAGATCAAAAACCGTTTGATGGAACGGAACTACTTAATTGGCTTTGTAATCGCTGTTATCATTTTGTTTGGTCTGGTTTATAACCAATACAGGATCAACAGAAAGTCTAATGAACGTCTTCTTGAATTGGATAGATTCAAAACTGATTTTTATACCAATATTTCACATGAATTCAGAACACCGCTTAGTCTGTTGATGGCCCCTTTGAAAGAGAAAATTGATTCTAGTAAAAGTGAAAAAGAGCAGAAAGATTTTGAGATGATGCTCCGCAATGCCGAACAACTTTTTAACCTGATCAATGAATTATTAGAGTTATCAAAACTTGAGAGTGGTAAACTGGAATTAACACTTGACCCTACCTCACCTGAGGATTTCTTCAGGTTAATTAGTGCTTCTTTCGAGTCTTTCGCTGCAAGTAAAGAGATTCAATATAGTTTTCAATATATTGGAATGGGCGAACCAGTATTACTTGACCAACAACTTCTGATTAAGTCATGTAATAATCTGTTATCCAATGCTTTAAAATTCACACCTTCCGGAGGTAAAGTTACATTTAATGTTAGTAGCCAACCAAACGAACTACTAATTAGTATTTCCGATACTGCAGGTGGGTTTACCGAAGAAGAGTCCGAGCAAATATTTGATAGGTTTTTTCAATTTCCCCAGCATCAAAAACTGGGAACTGGAATCGGATTAGCCTTGACCAGGGAGCTCATCAAGCTTCATAATGGACACATCAATGTTGAAACTCAAAAAGGATATGGAACTATTTTCAGGATTGCACTTCCTGTTAAAGTTGCCGCTACTACAGATCGTATAGAAAGGCCGAATGTAAGTGCTACCAATTTGCAAGAAGATGTCTTGGAAGCTTATTCTGGGGATATTCATGAGGATGAAAAATTGATCCTCGTTATTGAAGACAATCAGGATTTGGCGAATTACCTAAGCAAGATTTTGGAGTCAGAGTACAGTGTCATCACGAGCATGAATGGAATAGATGGTATTGAGTCTGCCAAACAACATGTTCCTGATCTGATTGTTAGTGATGTCATGATGCCTGGGAAAACCGGTATAGAGGTTTGTGAAGAACTGAAACAGGCCAATGAAACAGATCACATTCCTATTGTTTTGTTAACCGCTAAAACAGATCAATCCAGCAAACTACAAGGATTGACCACAGGGGCTGATGACTACATCAATAAACCTTTTGATCCTTCTGAGCTTAAGGTGAGGGTGGCTAACCTTTTGTTGCAAAGAGAAAAGCTTCGTGAAAAATTCACACGGATTATTAAGTTACAGCCATCAGAATTAGAGATAACAAATCCTGAGGAGGTCTTTCTGAAGAAAATTATGGAAATTGTTGAAGCTCATTTATCTGATTCGGAATTCACTGCTGAGCAATTTGGGTTTGAGGTTGGTCTGAGCAGAATGCAATTACACCGTAAACTCACAGCACTCACAGGAATGTCTACCACAAATTTTATCAGACAACAGCGTTTAACCAGGGCATCACAAATGCTGACAGCTGGAGAAAATGTTTCCCAGGTAGCCTATGCCGTTGGGTTTGGTAGCCTCTCCTATTTTACGAGATCATTTAAAAAGCATTTTGGCATTACACCTTCTGACTTTAGAGAAACCCATGTAATCGATGATAAAAACGTTTAGTTACGTTTGAGCAACGATTTGTTACATCTGGTCAAACCGCTGGATGTCGAAGTTTTGAAATTTGATCATTCAAAACTTCGCGATAATGAAAACCATTTTCTTACTGCAAACAGCACGATCAATCTTAATCCTATTTATTGGCTTTTTCCTATCTGTTCCACTAAACGCTCAGGTTAGTTTCGAAGACCAGACCAATATAAACATCGGTCCATCACCTCAACAACAAAAGGCGGGTGATTTTAATAATGACGGATGGATAGACATAGTTTCCGCAAATTCCGGTACCAGTCCGGGAAAAAGGTTAAGCGTCTTACTGAACGATTCAGGTGAAGGATTCGATGTGTCAGATATCAGTGTAACAGAGCCTTTGTTTTATTTGGATACTGCCGACTTTAACAATGATGGAAATCTTGATTTTGTAGTCGCTCCTACAGAAGATTTTGTGGGTATCTACCTGGGCAATGGAGATGGGACTTTTTCGGATGACACCATCAACGTTGGGGATTACCCAAATGATCTTAAAACCATAGATTTCGATAAAGACGGTAATATTGACATCATTGTCCTGCACCGCTTTAGTGATGATGTTTATATTTTATATGGTGATGGGAATGGTGACTTTGAGTCGGCACAGGTTATATCTATTACAGGAAATCATACAAAACTATGTGTGGGTGATTTTAACAATGATGGGAATAATGATTTCGTAACCGGAGGATCGAGCAATGTACAGTTTTATGCCGGTGACGGAGCTAGAAATTACGCTGCAGCTGTGGGTACTTCTGTATCATACGGATTTGATTACATGGTTGCTGAGGACCTGGACAAGGATGGAAACCTTGACATACTCGCCAATAGTACCACTTTCTTATTCTCACTTTTCGGAAATGGTGATGGTACGTTCTCGTCTGGCATTATCAAACAAGGCACCAATGTATCTTTAGCAGCAGATTTTGATGCAGATGGTAACATGGACATTGTCTCGGGTATCGATGAAAGAATTGTATTCTTCCAGGGTGATGGGACTGTTGCTTTTCCTGATTACATCAGATTCTTCATAGAAAATACTGCAACAGGAATAAGTGCCGCAGATTGGAACAATGATGGCTTTTTAGACCTGGCAGTATCAGGAGTTGAAGATGCTAATACAGGAATGATGCAATTGGTATATGGGAAAGGAACCGGCTATTTCCAAACACCTTTTCAATACATTACACAAAATGAACCAAGAGCGCTGGTCACGGCCGACTTCAATGGAGATGGTTTGGAAGACATTGCCGTATGCGCCGGTGGTTCAAACAGTGACAACCTCTATATTTTTGAAGGTGCCTCAGATGGAACCTTTAGCAATTCACATATTTATTCCGCAGGCACAGAACCTCAAGATCTTGTAAAACTCTATCTAAACAACGACACAAACCTGGACCTGGCAGTACTGGATAAAAGTGGCAACAACCTAGTCCTTTTCGCAGGAGATGGAACCGGGTCATTCTCCTCCATCAGTACTGTCAGTATTTCTGCGGACCATTCACTGGATACTGCAGATTTCAATGGAGATGGAAATGTGGATCTACTCCTTGCCGGTAACACGGCACAGCTTGTTCAGGTGATTCCCAATAATGGGGATGGTACATTAGGCACTTCAATTGATATAATGCCTGGTGAAGACGTCCTTGACGCTATGATCATTGACTTCAATCATGACGGTGACCCTGATCTGGTTTATACACTAAGACCAGCGATCGGACCCGCACAATTAAATGTACTTCAGGGAGATGGGACAGGAAATTTTACCAGCACGGGAGTTGATTATGCTTTGAATTGTGAAGGGAACTACATTTCATCCGGAGACCTTGATGGTGATGGTCACATTGATCTGATCATTTCTGGATACAATTCATCACAGATAGACCTGCTTTTAGGAGATGGAGCCCTTGCTTTTTCAGGATCAACCCGTTCCAGCAATGCATCAGATATAGCCTTGTTCGCAGACCTGGACGGTGATGGTACAGGTGATTTGCTCACATCAGGAAACATTCCAAACACTTCCTCATTAGGTACCTTAAATGTATACGATGGAGACGGAACTGGTGCATTCGGATCCAATTGGCAGGAATCCAAATTGTTTATTGGTGGTTATAGGTCATTGATAGCTGATTTTAATGATGATGGATTGAATGACATTGCTACACTCTCTAATAATACCAGGTATGATGAACTATCCATATTGCTGAATGATTCTCCTCCTATTGTTTGCTCACCGTCAACAATTTCACCTGACATTGCCACGCTGGCAATTCTAAAAGATGCATGTGAAGTGTTAGCCCCTTCTGTTCCTACGGCAACTACCAATTGTGGACAGTCATTAACCGGTACTACTGACATAACATTTCCAATAACAACCCAGGATACAACTATTGTTACCTGGACCTATGATGACGGAAATGGCCTGGTATCGACTCAGGAACAAATAGTCATTGTTCTCGACAGCATTACCCCTGTCCCATTGGAAGCTACTCTATTGGAATTATCAGGTGAATGTTCTGTATCGGCTCCTACTCCGCCAGAAGCAATGGATAACTGTACAGGTACTATTACAGGAACCGCTAATCTTACCTTTCCACTAACAATGGATACTACAGTAATCTGGACGTACGATGATGGAAATGGTAACATAACAACACAATCACAAGAGATTACAATCACTGATGACCTGAGTCCTGTACCAAATACTGCCGACCTTGCCGAAATATCCGGAAACTGCTCACCTATATTGGTAGCAACCCCCACCTCCACAGATAATTGTGGGGGTACCATTCAAGGAGACCCTGATGTTTCATTACCTATCAGTAATCCTGGCACTACAATCATCACCTGGACCTATGATGACGGAAATGGTAATTCAAGTAGTCAAATGCAAACGGTCACTTTAAATGAGGACATCATTCCTCCAGTACCTGTCGTTGAATCCCTACCTGTGCTGGAGAGAACATGTGAGCTCTTTCTGGAGATATTCCCGGAAGCCATTGATGACTGCTCCGGCACTATTGAGGGTATTCCCAACCTATCGTTTCCATATTCATTACAAGGAGACACCATAATTGTCTGGACATATCAGGATGCCAGTGGAAATGTCACCACCCAAACACAACTAGTTTCCATTGAAGATACAACACCTCCGGTTCCTGATGTTGCCATGCTAAATGATATAGAAGTGTCATGTTCTGGTTATACTCCCCCTACTCCCACTGCTCAGGATGACTGCTCAGGCAATATTGAAGGAATTCCCAATCTTTCTTTCCCAATTACACATCAGGGAGACACAACCATTGTATGGACTTATGAGGATACAAGTGGAAATATCTCAACTCAAATACAACAAGTTTCCATCGGAGATGAAACACCTCCTGTGCCAGATGTTGCTGAACTAAGTGATATTGAAGTAACCTGCCCAGGCTACACACCAAATATACCTACTGCTCAGGATGACTGTGATGGTGAGGTTCATGCGCAGGCAGATGGTCAGTTTCCTATAAATGAAGTTGGGACAACAACCATAACATGGACCTACATTGACGCAGCAGGAAATGAATCTAGTCAGTTTCAGCAAATTACTATTCTTCATGATACTGTTGGACCAACACCAAATATTGAAAATTTATTGGATGTCACAGGAGTGTGTAATGTTAATTCGATCACAGCTCCTTTGGCAACAGATGAGTGTGGTGAGTCAATTACAGGAACCACTGATATCTCATTTCCAATCACTTCTTTCGGAACCACCATAGTTACCTGGACTTTTGAAGATCAGGCAGGTAATACCACAACGCAGAGGCAAAATGTAGTTATTCAGGATACCATCTCACCTGTTCCTAACCTGGAGAGTTTACCAGATGTTCATGCGGAGTGTGAGATAGATTCTGTAACAGCCCCAACAGCTACTGATAATTGTTCCGGAACAATCAAAGGAGAAACATCAGCTGTTTTTCCTGTGACATTGCAAGGAATTACAACAATAACTTGGCTGTTTTCGGATGAGAGTGGAAACGTAAGTTCCCAAACTCAAAACCTGATCATTGAAGATGTTACATCGCCTATTCCGGATGAATCTATCGAAGACACACTATATGCTAATTGTTCTATCATTCCTACTTCACTAACAGCAAACGATAACTGCGATGGCCTAATTCATGGTATGCCGGATAAAGATTTTCCAATTACTGGTCAGGGAACCACGACTGTAATCTGGACATTCACCGATGATAGTGGCAACTCGTCAAATTTTAGTCAAACCATTATTTTGAGGGATATTGAACCCCCAATACCGGTTATTGACCCTCTACCACCAATATATGCAACATGTTTGGTGGATTTAGATGCTCCACCTGTTGCTGAAGATCTGTGTGTGGGTATAATTCCAGCCACCACACTCACTAATTCACCTATAACAGAACAGGGAATCACTAGTGTTACCTGGACCTATAAAGATGGAAATGGAAACACATTCACACAAACCCAGGAAGTAATAATCAATGATACGATAATGCCTGTTCCTGAGCTAAATGCTCTTCCAGATGTTCATTCAGCATGTGCAATAGCAGCTATCACACCACCAACAGCTACAGATAATTGCGGCGTAAACCTTACTGGAACTACTGAAGCTGACTTTCCTATTTCCGAACCCGGGCAATCAACCGTGACCTGGGAATTTGATGATGAAAATGGAAATGTGGTTACGCAGATACAAAATGTGTTCATAACACCAATAGACCCATTGATTAACTTTGACGGAAATATGATTTCTGCAGGATCAGGAAATTATTCTTATCAATGGAGAGATTGCCAACAAAATACAGATATTGAAGGAGAAATCTCAAGAACCTATATTCCTGAGGTCAGTGGTAAATACGCTGTGGAGATATCAAACGGTGAATGTACTGTAATCTCAGATTGTCTGGAAGTTACCTTGATCCAAACAAGCACAGATGAAAAAGCAACTTTCATAAATTACTACCCAAATCCGGCAAGTAGCTTTCTGTTATTTGATTTACAATCTGATCTTACTTCATGGTTAGAGATATATGACAATACAGGAAAATCAGTTTTGTCCAATGAAATCAATCACCTGGAACCGGTTTATTTACATGAACTTAATCCAGGTATCTACTATATGCGGCTGGGACAGTCTTCCGATCTTAATAAGTTGATAATACAATAACTTCTTAAGCGTTTTTTTCTGACAATTTCGAAAATATGGTATACTTTATAATCGGTTCATGATTGTCATTCTGCCCTATAATACAAATAACGGTATAGTACTTAATTATTTTTTGTTTGAATAAGATTAAAGCAAAATATTAATTTGAAAAGGTCTCTTTATTGCTGAATTGTTATCATAATTTGAATCTTTTCAAAAATTTTAAAAATTTCTGGGAAACGCAAACGGTTGCGTTGTTTGCAACGGTTTGGATTTCTAGTGAGAAAGATTACATTTGACAGTATTGTAATTTTCTAAAACCAAATTGTAAACTTATGAAGTACTCATCAAAAGACATCTCCGGGATGCTGGGTAGCATTGCATCTGATCAACAAAATCAAGGAAACTGGTCAACCTCTTCAACAAGTCCATATAACATAGGACCTTCTCTTTGTAAAGAAGACTATAATTATGGAAACATTTTCTTTTGCGAGGACCATTATGCTGAAGATCTGTAAGCTCTCAACTGATTTTTGTATCAGTATTTAACTCAAATCATTTTAGAAAAAGCCTAGACTTATATAGTACGGGCTTTTTTATTGCTTAACAAAACAATATAATCTAATGGATAAGGAAGTTCACTTTATTCTCAATACCCATATGCCGTATGTGCTAACGGAAGGTCCTATTTTTCAAGAGAAAGAAAACTGGGTTTTTGAAGCCATTACAGAAACTTACATTCCTTTGTTTAAGGCCCTGGAGAAATGGGATCCCATTGAGCAACGAGGTAAGAAAATTGCGTTTTCCATGACACCCTGTTTATTCAATCAATTGATTGAAGGAAAAGAACGTTATCTGGAATATCTGGATGTAATGGAAAGAATTGGGACGTATGAGGTAGAAAGAACCTCCAATCCATCTGACTATAATCGATTCCTTAAGTATCCTGTAGATATACCTCGACATGAATTGGCCCATGTACATGATATGGCCCATTTTTACCTAAACAGAGTTCGTGAAAGCAGAGAATTTTGGCAGGACCTTGATGTTGCTGAGTATTTGAAGGACCTATTCGACCGTAAAAGAGCAGGAGTTGATGTGTGGACCTCCAGCCCATTTCATAATTTCATTCCATTCTTCAATGAAAAAAGTGTGGATCATTTTGTGAAGAAGGGTGTTCAAAGCTTTGAACAGGTATTTGACCGTGAACCAGATGGTTTTTGGATGCCGGAATGTGCCTACATGCCAGGGGCTGAAAAGGCAATGGAGAAATATGGTGTGAAAGCAACGGCACTCACCATACCGGGAATTGGAGCCTATGCAGGTAAAAATAAAAGCGGTATCTACAGACACGGAAATCTTAAAATCTACGCTCATGATTACAGGCTGGCCATGTACTTGTGGAAAGCACCTGATTCTACTTTCCCTGCAGATAAGGTTTATCGTGAGTTTTACCGAGACATTGGTTTGGATGTACAACCTGAATATTTCAAACACCTGGGGCTTGAAGATAAATGTGGACAAAGCGCCTGGACTGGATATAAATATTTTTCCATCACCGGAGACAACGTTGAGCTGGGAGGTAAAACACTCTATCAAAGGCACCTGACTTACAATAAAATCAGGGAACAGTTAAAAGAGTTTGAAAATATACTCAATGAACACAGGGCACTCAGTAATGACCAAAAGACATTTGTATTGGCATTTGACACAGAGATTTTCGGCCACTGGTGGCATGAAGGTGTAGATTGGTTATCTGGATTACTACAGTACCAATTTCAAGAAGAAAACCAGTTATTACAATCCTCTCAATTATTTTAAAACCTAATCATGATAGAAACTAATATACCTGTATTGCCCCGTTTGTATTATTCTACCTGGGGAAGTGATTTTTACAGTGATATCTGGGTATCCAATAAGAATTGTTGGATGTATTCCATGATAAAATTCGTTGAAGCCAACATAGACCTGGAAAAAGACACGGAGGCCCTCCCACTGTACGAACATTTTAGTGGAAGTGATTACATTTTTATGCATTTGGATGTTAACCAATGGGGAGCTGCACAAAGAACTTTTCTCGAAATGTTTAAGTCTACAATGGAGAAGATCCCTTTGAGAACCAAAGAAGTAGCCTGTGTCTATCCAGTAGACCCTTTTGTGAATTATTTCACCTATATCACTACAGAAAAACCAAAAGAAAAACCTGTTTTTGACATCTATAAGCTGATTGACCAGGACCAAACGGATTCATTGGACAATTTGAAACATGTCCACCTGGAAACAGAAGAAATTGAAAAGGAAGGATTGTATATCTACTGGCAATTTTTCACCCTTCATCCTGAATCTCATCACTTATTTAAGGTCTCCAATTCAGAGGTGAGCTATCAATTTGAAACCCCTGATTTCGGGATGCCAATGCTTACCATGAACAATATGAAGGTAATGGCCAAGTACGATTACGAGAAACTTGCCGGACACCTGGAACAAGTGTGGCAGGCCAAAGAGCATATCAATATGAATAAGGACCATATCAATAAGAGTACAGGAATTTTTAGAGCAGAGCAGGCACAGGAAATCCTGAAGGGACGAAAGGTGGCGATTTTTAAATACAATAAAGAAGCTTATGGAATTCTTCGTTTCCACGATATCCTGTCTTATGATACTGTAGTGGTGTTTGATGACACTGTTGATCTGGAAGATGCTTCTACTTATATCTATTCGGATAAGACATCCATACCTGTCGTCAATGACATTGACAAAATTGATGAGATCGAATTTGATGCTGTAATACTCACCTGCTCATTGAACTTTGAATCAGAGGTCAAGTTTTTAAAGAGAATTATGAAACGGGCAATGAAAGAGGACATGCCGGTTATCTCTCTTTACGATGATGTATTGATTTACAGTGACATATTCGATGAATCTCAAAGCCCTGACAATTTCTACAAAATATACGTTGGACATCAGGATATTAGTGATGCTGAGGTCAAAAAGTACCTCACATACAAGCCAGATAAGACTTTGAGTGTTTTTGGAACTGATACGGTACAAGGAAAGTTTACCACTCAGATCTACCTCAGAGAGGCCCTCTTGAAGAAAGGACTCAATATTTCACATTTTGCAACTGAGCCTACAGGATCTTTGCTAAATGCCGAAATTGGTTTTTCACGTCTGAAGGAAGAGGATGCAAAAAAGAACCTGGCAATCAATAGAAAGTTACAGGTGGAGCTTGAGGAGACAAGTGATCTGATGATCACTGGTGGTCAGAATTCAATTATATACAGGCCCAATGGCTTGGAACGTGAAGAAAATGTCTCAACTAGTATTTTTGCACAGTTTCAGCCCAACTATATCATTCTTACTGTGTCAATAGACACCTCTTCTGAGATTATCACCGAGTCACTGGAGTATATTGAGGAGTTGGCAGGCAAACTAAAGGTAAAAACCAGGGTATTGGCATTTGCAATGATGGGTGGCCGGAAAATACAGGGGTCTCGATGGACTGAGACCTATTTTATGGATGTCCGCAATGAAATGATAGAACAAGCCAGGAATAGAATCGAAGAATTGACTGGGATCAAAGTATTTTATGTTCCTAATGAGATCGACCTGCTGGCAGAGAAAGTATCAGAATTCATTCAGTAAGAGTCTTATTTTTACTGCCAATAGATAATAATACTAGTATTTGAGGAATGACAAAGTGAAGGGAACCCAAACGCCTTTAAGGCAATCATTCAGGTATTTTAAGCGATTAATTGGCCTCATCAAACCATTTTGGTTTCATGTTGGTAAAGGGATGATATTGGGTCCTATAATTGGTTTGCTAACTGCAGCGATCCCTTACCTGAGCAAGTTATTATTTGATACGGTTTATCCTACTGGAAGCATTGGCCTGATGGAGATCATTGTATTTGGCATTCTGGCCATTACAATAGCTTCAGGTTTTGCCAATATCATGTTGGAGTATTATACCTCTTATATCAATGCCAAGCTGAATAGCGTTTTCAATCTCTTTTTCCTTAATCACCTGCAACACCTCCCCTCTTCTTTTTTTGTGAAACATCAGGTGGGTGAGATCAAAAGCAGGTTCAATGATGGACTAGACTCATTGAGTGCAATAACCAGTGCTGTTCAGGTGATATTCGGACAGGGAATATATCTTTTCATCATCCCTCCATTCTTGTTCTTAATGAACTGGAAATTGGCGCTGATCGCATTATTGGCAGTTCCAATTACAAGTTTGATTACCATCATGTCTGGGAAGTACTTGCGGTCCTCCTGGAAAGATGTAGCCGAATCACATGCAGATTTTGAGGCATTGCAAATGGAGGTCCTCAATCAGGTGAATACCTTTAAGGGTCTTGGGTTAGAACATTATAATTATAAGCGAGGTGAGCGCATACAACAGAGAGTACTCAAATCACACTTGAAGGCTCATTTGTTGAATTCTTCCCTGGGAATCTCAGACCGATTTCTGAATGCCATCAATGTGGCACTGTTTACCTGGCTGGGCTGGACATATATCATTGAGGGGAATATGACTTTAGGTGATTACATTGCCTTTACAGCTTATGTGGGTTATCTCTATCAGCCATTCTCTCTGCTGATTGGCCTATTCACGAGTTTCCAGCATTCAGCGGTTAATTTAAACAGGGTTTACGAGTACCTGGACACAATCCCTGAACAAGATCCTAAACAGGCCTACAAGGTCCCTGATGAAATTAGAGTTCCCATTAAAGGGAAGATTGCATTTCAACATGTCAACTTTTCATACAAACCTGAAATACCAATTTTAAAAGACCTGCAGCTTACTTTACAGGATGGAAAATTCTATGGGCTTGTTGGGTCAAGTGGTTCCGGGAAAACAACATTGCTGAAGTTGATCAGCAGGTTTGAAGAACCAATTGACGGAATAATACAGTTTGATGGCGCCCGACCTGAAGATATTCCTCTTGTTGATTTCAGAAGGCAAGTGGCCATTGTTTGGCAGGAAGTTCAATTGATCAAAGGTACCATTTGGGAAAACCTTACTTTAGGGTTAGATAATGTACCACAAAGTGAGGTAGATGAAGTAATTCGGATCACGCGCCTGGAGGAAATGATTGATGCTCAACCTGAAGGGTTTCAAACAGTTATATCTGAGTGGGGGTCAAGCCTTTCCGGAGGACAAAAACAAAGATTTGCCATAGCCAGGGCATTGATCAGGAAACCGCGTATTCTGATACTGGATGAAGCTACTTCAAATCTAGATCTACCAACGGAATTTGGATTGATAAAGGACTTGTCTGTTTTCACAAAAGCGCATCAAATCACAACCATTTTTGTAACGCACAGGTTAAAAAGTTTGCAAAATGTGGATGAGATATGTTTGTTACATAATGGTGAGATAATCGCTCAATCCTCATACTCGGAGTTGATGGCTAAAAGCACTATGTTTCAAGAAATGATTTCGTACACAGAAAATTCAACATCAGATGTACACTAATAGGAATCGAACGGCTGAAATTAAACAACACATTTTACCTGATTTAAAGGATCCGAGTCATCCAGGTATGTGGTTGGTATCCAAGATCTTACTGTTGTACCTAACAGCATTTGTGGTCCTGATAACCATTATTTCCTATATCCTTTTTGGCATCCAATTGGATTTTGAACTCAAGATGCAGGGAATTACACAGGTAGACGAAACTAATGGCTCATTTACAGTCACACTCTATTCTGATAAGTCCTTGAACTCACTTATAAATGATGGTGACAAATCAGAGATTCGCATTGGCGACAATGGTCAAATCATAGAGGCAGAAGTTTCAGATATTATAATTGGTGAGGGTGTCAATAATGATTACAGTTCCATCATTCTATTGGTCAATGACAGTGATAAGCTTTCAAAGGATCTCAATATTCAAACGGGACAACCATTGACTGGAATTGTCTTTCCACAGCCCCGTTCTATGTGGACCATCATTTCGAATGGTGCCTCCTTTAGTTTCTAATTATTTCCCTAGAATTCTATCTAACCAACCCAATCTGGAGGTTAATTTCTGATCCAGCTCTTTCTGCATATTCCTCTCTTCGATTAAAATAGCCTGATCAAACCTATTTTCGATATGTACTTTGCGGCTATCAGGAGCTGACTCGTATTTGGATGGTAAATAATTGGAGAACCCTGGCATACTCGCTGGGCAAACCACATAAGGAAAGTCCAACTTCTCAAACCCAGGAAGGTCGCCTGCAACAAAGACATCTCTGTTTTCTCCACATCCACATGCACCACAAACATGTGATCCCTTATATCTCCTACTCTCTCGCCTGTACTGACATGGCGTAGTTTCCTCATCACCATTACAACTGACTTTTCGGACTGCTTTAATGTTTCCCGGAACTCTTCCCGTGGGAATAATCAAACGAGATAGCTGCGATTTCGAATAAGACCGTACCTTGTCCAGGAGATTTGGCTGTGGAAGCTCTTTTGGTACTTCTTCTTGTTTTTGGGAGTTTCCAATAATCTCGGCTAGATCAGGCAACACCACTGGCTTTGATTCATTTGGTAATAAGAGTTTGGGTTGGCCCACCTGCTTTTCGATCATTTTTGCTAATGCAAGTGCACTGGCACTTTCATTAGAAATTTCCTGAATAACCCATTTATCCCGGTCAAACAAGACAACAAACTTATCTTCAATGATGGTTTTCGGTTTGATGAACTCAAATCCAGCCTTCATAAAACCACGATCCGCAACTGAATTGACGTGTAGCAGGGAAGCAGGAAATGATGGTGGTGGCCCCACAGGACAAATCACTTGGCAATCTTGGTCGTTCAGTTTTTGGATCCAATGTTGCTGCTCTTTTTGATACTTACCTTGTGAATCTGAGAAGCCAATTAGGACAAAATCTGGTTTGGCCTCCTCTTCCATCCATTGCAGTCCATGAACTAAAGCTTGCATCAATTGTGTCGTATCAGATGTTTTGATTTCAGCAAGACTAAATTCCACGTCAGAATAGAAACTCATTCCCTGAAGAATAATACTAAGCGCTTTCTCAATACTTAAACCTTTAACATCTGGATCATTAAGTGCCTTTTTGTTATGGTTCTCAATTCCTTGTTCAGTACACTCCACCAACTTATCTATTTGTAAGTGATACTGATCCACAAAACTCTGGTTGAATCCCTGACCTATAATACCGACCTTGATCATGTACTTCCTCGCTTGTATTGGCCAACAAGGTATTTATTTCTGCTGGAGTGTTTAACCATTTTATGTGAAAAATTATGATTAGCAACCAGTGGTCGCCCAGTTTTACTGCTTTTGTTGGTGTTGTCACCAACAAATCACCTAACAGAGCACAAATAACTACGGGTTTCATGGTATAGTAATTACCAACCCAAAGGGATAACAACCATGTCTTCCAGATAATACCTTTGACCAAAAATCCACTATGAAAAAAATTGTCTTCACGTTATTGATCTTGTCAGTCACTTTTAGCCTGTGTTATTCACAAAACAATTGGATCAATACCAATCCAATGAAGTTTGGATTGGGCATACAATCTTGGACAATCAATGATGTCTATAATGGTTTCCGGTATGAACAGGTAGATGACCTCAATAATTCTGGTTCTCTTCAAGTGGCCAGCAATAATTCATTTAGCTACTCCAGATTTCCTTTAGTATTTGAAAACATTGGTGAGAATGTACATTTTTCAGGCAGCACGACCGGTGCTTGGGATCTTCTGGGAAGGCTTTTCGGAGGCTTTCCTTCCACTGGCGATAGTGACACAGAGGCCCTTCCATTAGAGTTGTTACCGCTCCAATTAGGCTTTGGAGGATGGGTGCAGGATAAAATTGGCATATACGCCGGGGCAAATTATGCTTACTCGAGGATTGTTTTGAAGGATGATGACGTTCCGGATGAAATTGTTTTCGGGGGGAATAAAAGGGGATTTCATGGGATTGTATTTTACGCAATGCCAACCTTACTTCTAAAGTCTACGGTCATGTATAATTGGGTAGCAAATTCGAAAAGAGCCGCAAAAGGTACCGCTCAATCCGTCGATTTAGAAGGATATTACAGTATCAACGAGGGTTCAAATTTTGGGTTTTGGGCCGGACTCAAAATAGAAGGCATGAAAATGAATGGGCCTGAAGGGCAGGCTACTGATGATTGGGCGAATAGTGGCATTGATGTCAACAGAACATATACTTTTCCGGAGATTTCAGGGAGTACAATTTTTTTCAGAGCTGGCATCTTTGTTTTGATGGGTGGGAGGGATTGAATATAACTGGTTTGCTGATTTCCTACATTAGCTTTCTAATTTCATGTTTTAGTCAACTAGTTGCATACTTGCCTAATTCAGTTTAGTTTCAAGGCAAATTCCAACTCTTGACTTTGAAGCGACTTACACAGTACCAGTTATATCTGTTCTTGATGATTTCACCAATTCTACTTTCGGCACAATCTGAGGTGGTAAAGTTTAACGTTCATGTTGAGTGTCAAAATCTAAGTGACGGAATTGGAGCAAAAGATGATATTGTTTTACTGGCTTTCATTGAGGGCAGCCAATTTGATTCAGCTATTTTGGTGAAACAAATGGATTTTGTTCCTGATACAATGGCCCAAACCTTTGAATGGAGCTTTCAATTGTCAGATGAAGCAGAAGAGGTTAGCTTTTATTTAGTTGAGCGTGATCAAAAGTTATCTGAATATCAGCTGGAGGCTATATTTAGGATATATGCCGGAAGCATTGTCAATGAGTACGACCCAAGGAATTCAGAAACGCTGGTAAAATATCTTAGTAAAGATGACCTATTGGGATTCCATAAAACATCCATTGGGAATATGAAGGAAAGTTACAATTTTATGATCAAGGGTGAGAAGCTGTTTGATTGGTTTAAGTATTCAATTTGGTTTGATAAATAATATAAGAATATGATTTACTTATTGCTACAGGTGAATGATACTGCAGTAGGACAGGATGAATTACCACAATGGTTAATTGCTACTATTTCGATAGTCTTAATTGTAGTGGTTATATACCTAAGCCTCAAATTTTCCGGATCGGCGAAAAAGAAATCCCGCTACGAAAAACGTATAACTCAAAACCGTGATGAGCAAAAAGATAAGGAGTTGTTCCTTAGGGATGACTGATTTACCAGTCTGCTCCCCCACCTCCGCCATCAAAGGATCCACTGCTGTAACTTGAACTGTCTGACGAACCATAGCTATTAGATGAACTAGAATAGGAGGTTCTGGAATTAGTGTTGCTTCCACTGTATGTATAGTATTCGCTCACAGCATCCTCAAATATATCTTCAAATAGATACTCCAATTGGCTGAAATAAAACCAAAACCAATACCAGTATTCATCTGAAAGCTCTTCAGGGCTTTTCTTGATGATTGGATATTTTGATTTTCCTTTTTTCCTGTTAAATATCTTTCCAAGTTCATTATCCAGGAATCCTGGAATTAAACCAAGTAGGTTTCCATACTGGCCAAGTGATTCTATAAACTGCTGATCTCTTTTGATATTTTTTGGCCAATTTGAAGCAATTTCAGCTATTCTCGCTTTCACCTCCTTCATGGCTTCCTTTCCATCATTTGTAAAAATCCACCTGCCCCAAAACCAGCTTTGTTTCGTGATAAATCCATAAGCCATTAATTCTTTACCAACAAAATACCTCAGATAGCCATCATCTCCATAAATACCGAAAGGGAACAATAGAAAATGCTTGAGCAGACGCCCTGTTTTACTAAGATCTTTAATGATCAGCTCATTCTCTAATGATATAACGGATTCATCATAAGCGGGACCTCTCTTTACCGTCATAGATTTCTTTTTCGACCCTGCATTTTCTTGTGACTCTTCATTGATTTGTATAATACCTTTGTTCAACAGGTTGAAAAACAATTGTTTAATGAGGTTATTCATTACGATATTGTTCTCAGTATAGAGTACATACAAAACACTAACCGGAAGATTTTCTAGTGGTGGTCTTTCTTTTGGCTCTATGGTAAGTGTAAGGTCTTTGGCATAAAACCATGCGGCACCAACAACACTTCTAAACCAAATCCCAAAAACAGCTCCAACTGACAATGAGACCCATAGGTTCCATTTGAAAATAAAATAGCTGAGCAACGCATTTAACAGACAAAGTGCTGTCCCTGTATAATTCTCATTGATACTGTAGTAATAAACCTTAGATGAGCTTCCTTGTACTGCATAGCGCCTGATTAAAAGAAATGCTATGAGCAATGCCAGGTACCACAATACCCCCAGATGTCTTCGTACGAGATATTTTTCGTTTTCCTGATATGTGATGATACTATCATCAATAGCGTAAATGGTATTGAGTAAACCTTCAGTATATTGTTTCTCTTTAAAATAAGGCACAAGGTTTTCATATAACAATTCTGAAGCCTCGTTATCTGAGATAGCTACTTGTAACGGTTTACCGACTGCTAAAAAAGACGTACGGTCCAGACGAGAGACCATGAGCACTAGTGCACTATCTCCATGATTCTCTCCCACATTCCACAGGTTTCCCAATTCATTGGTGAAGTACCTTCGTTCCATTCCCGGAAGAGAGTCTATCAGAACAACGACAAAATCTATGCGATGCTTATTTTTAAACTCATTGAGGGCTTCATCAAGATCGGAAGCCTGTCCCAATGAAATCCAGTCTGTAGACAAGTCGTTAAGTTGTCTGGCTGGTTGCGGTCTTTCAGGGAATTTTTGGGCTGATAAATTACTAATTGAGATGATACCCAATACGAAAATCAGATGGACCAAAGTGCTTTTCATTCTCTAAAGATATATCAAAAATTGAAACTCACTTTGATTAGTAACCTAATAGGTGTATCAATTACACCAGAGCCTTCAGAGCCTTGGTTGGTGTTGTCACCAACCAATCTCATGCCGCTGAAAAATCCCTTACCAGTTCAGATCCCTAAATTGCTTTCATTTTATTGCCTCGCTTTTCATGAGTGACCTCTGCCAGACCAAGGTGTTCCATTAGCGGGGGAATGTACATGCCAAACCTCCCACGAAATCCCTTTTTCAAACCGTACCATCCTCCTACAGGATTATCAGCTGATCGTCCCCAATGTTCAACTGTTCCATCGCCGGTTTCTTGTTTTTCATCTTTGCTTCCCAATTCCATCCAGTCACCATGTTGCTTGAGCATCTTATGTAAGTCTTCAATACATCTGATGTCGTAGTGCAGCACAGTTGATTTAACGGTACAAACCAAAATCTCCTGCTCATTTTTTACGTCTACATGCATCGTGTAATCTGAAGAAAGTGGTGGCGTTTTTAGTGAAAGTGGATTCTCTTTGGTCCCTATTTTTTCTTTGTAATTCATTGTTTTGGATTTTGTTTTTAGAATTGGCAATAGGCCGAATTTCATTTTTTAATCATTTGCCTTTAGACGATCCATCAAATTAAAATGATAGGGAAATGATAAATTACTTTTGAAATTTATTACTAAAACCTGTTCAGCTCAGTGCAATCAATTCTTACGTGTGTATTGGCTGACCGAAAAGGTGAACCATGTTTTACCCTGGTCATATGTTCCCTCAACTTTATGTCGGAATGAATTGTCAGCCATATCAAAGTAGGTCAATCGAAAATTCAGTTGTTTTCCATCTTCCACTTGAATGGGTTTGTCGGAATTGATATTGGTGAATACCAGCTGATCATCCTCCCAGTCACCCAGATAGACGTCCATCATCCCGTATTCTTTGTCCATTGCCGTTAGTTTATAAGAGTCTGCCCGGGAGTCAAAACCTATGAAGGAGATCATATTGATCTCACCGAAATGGGTAAGGTATTTGGCTCGTTCTTCAATGAATTTGCCGTCATGTGCCCAGGTTATTGTTGCATCTGTTGTTACGGGTGTGCCATCTCCTTCGGCATCTTCCAAAATTGACCAGTCCGCTATAAGAAAACTTAACTTTTCCATTTTTGCAGGACTATCCTGCGCGAACGCAGAGACCGTGAATAGAGAAAATAACAAAACTGAAAGGTGTTTTAATGGAACTTTGAAAGTATTTGAAATAGTCATATTAGGGTTATTGTGATTTAAGTTTCAACCAAGTCCAAAACAAACATTATCAGCTACTCCCCTATGCTTAGACCTAAGTCAGGCTGATTTAAATTCCAGTTGAGCCTCCTTTGACCTCACGATAAGTAACACACATGCACCATATAGAAAATTAGAAATTCCCACTTCAAAGCCATGTGCTATTCTGATAAACACAGGCATGAATTCATTCTGGGGAATCAACGGAGCAATGCCGCCAATCACTGAAAAAGTGATACCAACCATCAGGGATTTAATTACAGCTGAACCATTAAAACTTTGATCAATTAATATGGCAATAGCCACAAATACAAAACCACGGAAAAATACATTGGTCATAAAAAACACATGTATTGGCGGCAGTTTATCAGCATAAAATTCTTCGAAACCTGGTGTCAAATTTTGGACAAGAATCCCAGCTGCTAAATAGAAGAAGATATACATGAAATTGGCGATGAGCACATTACCAACCCAGTTGAGTGGTTTCCTGGATAATAAATGCTGTATAGGTTTGGCTCCAGTATTCCAACGGTTGAATATCAGGATAGTGAAGAACGACCCAACTAACATATAGGGTACACTAAACAGCATGGATTGGAAAAAGAAAGACATCTCTACTACTCCAAATAATACCGCTTCTATGATGATGTTGAAGCTTCCAATAACATAATAAATGGTGAAGGTGGCCAATAATAACTTGTAAGAATGATAGCTGCTGTTGAGAATGTAGCAAGCAAGTACTCCTACAATCAGCAGATTGGCCAAAAGAATATAAAGCAGTGCAGTTAGGCCAAGAGTAATTCCAGATAATAGTTGAAATAAGTAGAACAGTGCAGTAAATGCGACAGCTGCGGCCAACGTTTGTAATACATGTTGAAATTTCATAATTCGGTGGTTTTAAGTTTGTTTTTCAATGGTTTTTAAAGAGGATTTGATCCATGCTATTTGCATTTTGACATGTGCCAATCCATATTCGAATGATAGACGACCATGCAATGGCAGCTGACCTCCTTCCTCTGAGGCATGATATGATTCAAGTGATTGCAGATAAGATTTTGATAAGTCCAGAAAAGATTGGAGAAATGTTATTTTCTCATCCTGACTAACCAGGTGATCCATAAAGGCAAATTTCAATAGAAGAATATTGGACTCCTTAGCAACCATCTCCATCGAGATTGTCTCAGTAAGCCATTGTTTCAACGCTTCCCTACCCATTTCTGTAACTTGAAGTAGCCCACTTTCTTGAGTATCCTTCACAATCAAGTTGAGTTTCTGAAGTTTGTTGGTCGCAGGATAGATGGATCCCGGACTACTACTGAAATTACCCATTGCCGTTGTTTTGAATATCATTCTTATGGCATATGCTGTCTTTGACTCTGGAAGCAATAACCCCAATATGGCATAATCAAGTGCTGTAATTCTCATATTGATACGAATCGTATTACAAATATAGTACGAATCGTATTATAAACTTTACATTATGGAATTAATATTTTAACAGTTCGTCCAGAAATTTTAACTGGGACACTCAGGTATCGTTCGACATATTTGCCATAAATTCACCTCATGAACAGGTGTTGCCAACTATTCTTCTTACTATCCTTTATTACTTTCAATTTTGCCAATGCTCAGTCTCCTGCTTTGCAAGAAGCTTATGCCAATAAGTACACTGCCCTACAACAAGGAGACACAGCCAAAGTCCTTGATTACGCCCATGAAATCATTGAACTGATCAATGTTGAATTCCCAACTGGTGGTGAAACTTTTGTGTCCTATGCCTTTGATCTGTCAACTACTTTTCAGCAGATCGGTGCTTATGAAGAATCGGCAACCTGGTACTTGAATACTGCCATTCAGTACAAGCTTTTATATGGAGATGATCATGAATATGTAGGCATTACCCTCTATAACCTGGGAGGTGTGTACGAATTCATGAACGATTTTGAAAAAGCAACGGAATACTACGATCAGGCATTTGATATGCTTTTGAAAAGGCTAGGTGCCAGTCACGAATACACGAAACTTGTAGTTACCAGTCAAAAGAATCTGTTCAATCGGATAAGTGATTTTCAAAGCCTTTTGAAAGTACTTGAACACGAATTGGCTGCTACTGGACAAACTTTTGGGTCTAAGTCCCTGGAATATGGTTTGTCTCTAAATGAATATGCTTTGGCATACTACAACCTGGAAAAATATGATGAGGCCATAAAGTATTATCAGCAAGCACAGAGCGTAGTGTATGAAGTGGAAGGTGAGTCTGAAAACTACACAGGTATCACTTACAATTTAGCTTATGCTTTTCTCGCGGCAAATCAGTATCAAGAAGCCGCTGATCTACTTTCCTATTATTTGAATTATTTAAGGAGCCAGGAGAATTATGATTCACTCGACTTTGAATACAACAATCTTCAATATTACCTGGGATACAGTTACTACAATATTGGGAACTATGCGAGTGCATCGCAACCATTTGAGAACTATCAAAAATACCTGTTTGCCAAAGACCCAACCAATTTTGTCGAATTAACAAATGTGATGTTTCACCTGAGTGATACCTATCGCCAATTGAATCGGTATGAGCAATCTGAAGAATCATTTTTGTCTTGCTTGGATCTTGTGAAAGATAAGCAACCTGAGTTGGATCATATGGTCGTCAATCTCCATAATAGTCTGGGTCTTCTGTATAAGGAAATGGCCCAATACTCAGCATCTGAAAACCATTTGTCTCAGGCACTTTCTTTGAACGAGGGACAGGATAAAGCACTAGAGCAAACTATTCTGAACAATTACGGACTACTAAAAATGGATTTGGGTTTGTATGAAGAGGCTGAGAAACTGTTTCAGCAAGCCATAAAATTGAAAAAACATGTTACTCTTGGCGATCAATCAATTGTTCAAAATAACCTGGGCTTATTGTACTTCTACAGTGGTGTCTTTAGTAAGGCAGAAACCTATCTTGACAAGTCCCTGGAAACTAAAGCCCAATTCTATGGAAAGGACCATCCATTTTATGCAACCACATTGTTGAATGTGGCTAATAATGAAACCTCTTTAGGTGATTTTTATACTGCAAAGGAGAAATATATTAAGGCTTATCATATCTATTTCAACAGTTTGGGCTACTATTCAGAATATGTAGCTAATACGTTGCATAATCTGGGTGAGTTATATCTTGGCATTGGCCAAAAGGAAAAATCGATTCTGTTTTATACCTACGCATTCAATATCCGTGATAGTATTTTGAATGAATCACATCCTAAACTGGCGATCAGTCATAATGGTCTTGCATTAGGATACAGGTACCTGGGTGACACAGCACAAGCCCTCTTCCACTATCAAAAAGCTTTGGAAATTCGGAAAGAAAGCCTCCCACCAGATCATAAAGACATTAAGATCAGTATCATGAATTTAGCTGAATTGTATGATGTAATGGGTAATTCTGATAAGTCCATTGAAATTTTAAAAGGTATTGAAAACAGTTTCAATGACACAGATAACTACCTGTATGCTACCTTTTTAAACAATTATGCCGGAGTATTACTAAAAACCAATGACATTGAAAAAGCGATTGCATTCTATGAACGCTCAACTAAGCTAAGAAGCAAGATCTACGGGAAACAGCACACCCTCTATGCAGAAGTATTAAGCAACCTATCAACTGCTTATGAAGCAGCTGGTAAAGTAAAAGAGGCCTTCGAGGTATTCTATACCAGCAATGAGATACTCAAGGAAAGAATAAACAGTGTTTATCCGTATCTGAGTGAAAAAGATAAAGCTAAGTTCTATCAGACCATCTCTTCAGCATTTACTGCATTCAACAGCTTTGCGATTTCGTATCATGACCAGATTCCAACGCTATGGAATGATGTTCTTGATAATCAGCTTGCTCTTAAAGGAATGATATTAGAAACTTCAAAGCAGATCAGGACCTACGTTTTAAACAGTGGTGATTCTATCCTGATCAATAACTACCAGGATTGGCTTGTCCAGAAAGAGCGTTTGGCACATTTGTACACGCTGGATCAAAGTACACTCGACAAACGGGATATTGATCTGGCTTATGAGGAAAATCTGGCAAATCAATTAGAAAGTGAGCTTACAGCATTGTCTTCCACAATTAATTCTTCAAAAAGTAACAGCTGGAAGGATGTGAAATCTAGTTTGGAAGATGGTGAAATTGCCCTTGAGTTGATCCAAAGTGAAATATATCAAAATGGTAAGTGGACAGACAGCACCGCTTACATTGCCCTCCTGTTAACCAATGATATTGAATCTCCGGAAGCAGTGATCCTAAGTAATGGTGACGAGCTGGAAAAAAAGGCGTTTTCACTTTACAGTGCATCGGTACGTTTTAAAACCACTGATAAACAATCCTACATAAAATACTGGGCCCCTATTCAGGAAAGAATTGACAGTCTGGGAACATTCAAGAAATTGTATGTCAGTAATGATGGTGTTTATCACAAAGTGAATTTACAGGGACTTCTCAACCCAGGTACAAATAAATACCTCGGTGAAGACCTGGAGGTACAATTGATCTCCAGTACGAGAAACTTGATTTCAAAAACTTCGTCCAATGTGCAACGTGTTATTGGCTCTGATCTTAATGCCATACTATTTGGCTATCCCGATTATGAAGCCAGGTTATATACACCCGCCTTTGATAGCCTTTTTTCTCAGGGTTCTCCTCATAGAGGAACAGCAGAAACTGGTACGAGGGCTACTTTTAAGTTTGAGAAAGTATCAGAGCTTCCTGGCACAAAAGAAGAGGTGGAGCTGATCAACCAGTTACTCACTGGGAAGGGTATTCAAACTGAAGTTTATCTTGGGAAGGATGCCAGTGAATCAACACTTAAATCCATCAAACAGCCGGGTATTCTCCACATAGCCTCTCATGGTTTCTTTCTTCCCCAGCCCAAAGCAGAATTTGGTATTATCGGAGATGCAGAAGGTAACAAACTGTCCTCGTCAGGGATCATTCTGGCAGGTCATAATTACATATTGCAGAATCAAATTGAGTCAGAACAGGATGGCATCATGACAGCTCTAGAATTTAGCAATTTGAACCTTCAGGGGACAAAACTTGTGGTCCTTTCTGCATGTGAGACGGGGCTGGGAGAAATTGTAAGTGGAGAAGGGGTATTTGGTCTGCAAAGGGCTTTTCAATTGGCAGGTACTGAAGCCATTGTGATGAGTTTATGGAAGGTAAGTGATGAAGCCACTAGTGAACTGATGATTAGCTTCTATGCAAATATGTTATCAGGACAAACCACCAGACAAGCATTCAGGAATGCGCAATTATCTCTTAAAGCAAAATATGAGGATCCTTTTTACTGGGCAGCTTTTGTTTATCTGGAGTAGTATCTAGAGGCATACATAAGTGCTATCATTTGGATCTTCAGTAGTGGTGTCTGGAACATATTCCTCAATGCAAGCAGGTTCTCCGATTTCATCTTCGTTTTGACATCCAACAGCAAACATCACTAAACCGATCAAGCCTAACATAAAGGATCTGAAGATACGATTTCCTTCATTGTTTATGACTTTTTCATGCCAATGAAGTACCTCCTGTTGAATCATATTATTTGTTTGCTTATTTATTGTCCTCATCCGGCAACAAACTTTCTTATCCTTGTTCTTCGATAAATAAGTTAGGATTTGTTCGTTGCTCATTTGCGAGAAATCAACAATATCAATTTTGCATTCCACGCAATGTCTGTTCTTAGAATTTTTGATCTTGTTTAAATCTTTCCATTGCATGTGACACGGACTTTGAATCAGGGCATCTGGTCTTGGTTTATCTAAAATACTAACGTCAGTTTGTGCTTGTTTCATAATAATTATGGATTTGATAACTCTCTCAAGTTCCTTTAGATTCCCCTACCCTCCATTTTAAATATTTTTGGTAAAGTTCAATAAGCTGTTGCTCTGTTTCCATTAGATCCTTGATGCTAATTACCAGTCTTTCCTTACTTCTGTTATCGGTAGCATCTAAATTATCAATCACGAAACTTTGCAGCAGATCCACTTTGCTTCTCATATAGACTTTGTGTTCTGCTATTTCAGATGTAACGGTGATCACCTCAAAGTCTACCAACTCCAATTTTGAATTAAGAAATGAATTCCAGGAAGAATTTCTTATGGTAGGAATTTGAATCCCACCAGTTTTGTACAAAACATCAACCAGACTAACATCACGATCTGTTCTATAGAGATCCAGCGAATCAATTAGTGCTTTTTGTATAGGAAGTATTGTCTCAAAAGATTCAAGGTTTGAGTTCATTTCCTTCTCAATATTCAAATAGATCTTATCAAGGAATTTCTTATCATCCAGGTCTTGTTTCCAGTTGCCAATAAATAACGCGATCAGCACGCCTAGAATTACGGGTATTGTATCTGTCAATACTTTTAGAAATGATTTCATAGGTCTATTAGTAAGACATTTTGGGTAATGCTTGTAAAATAGCGAAGTACATCGGTGCTTACAAATGTTTTAGCAGACAGTATTCCATTTTGCTTTACCGATAGAGCAGCTTTCATAAACATTTTCTTTTCCAAATTTGTCAAAACAATTTAAGTAAACTCACCAACGGCCTTATCAGACGGACAATTGACCCCATCAGAAAGATTTTGAGCACATCTGACGAACCAACGACCTCATCAGACAAGCGATTGACCCCATCAGAAATATTTTGAGTGCATCTGACGAACCAACGACTCCATCAGACGAGCGATTGACTCCATCAGAAATATTTTGAGTGCATCTGACGGAGGAACGACCCCATCAGAAAACAATCGAGCTCATCAGAAAGATTTTGAGTACATCTGACAGAGCAATGACCTCATTAGACTAGCGATTGACTCCATCTGGTTGAACTTAACTAAAGCCTTGCATTATGACCCACTGCACACCAAGAGTGCATTCGCAAATTTCTAATGAACCAAGACACCTCTGCTATCAGTTTATCTTTCAAGCATGCACTAAAAAAATGGTTGTCAATTTTTCGGTTGCAGAATAATCCTCTCTCTTGACTTCTTTGCATAAAAAAGTATGCGAAAAATTACCCTATTGATTTTAACGATTTTATTGTCTCAATCTGCATTTGGTCAGAAAGTTGGGGTTTACGTCTTTACAAGATCACCTCAATTGGTGAATTACAGTTTCAAGAACGCCGAATCCACTTTTAGCCAAGGCGTTTCTGCAGGTGTTGGTTTAACGTACAAAACCTTATTCATGGAATTTGGATCATTCATTCTTGAGGGTGATAGCTATGGGCACTATTCCTTTTTCGGCACCAGTGTTAATTCCTCAGAACTTACTAAAGCCATTAGACTAAATACGAACATTTTCGGTGAGGTTACAAACATACCTACTCAATTAGAACAACCCGGATCATCGTGGATCTTTACCAGTGGAATTTGCCTCTTTCCTAATGCTCAAATACAGAGATTGAACATAGGAATCCCACTGTGTTTAGGCTTGGCTTATCAGGACAAATCCACGTATCTGAATAGCCGATTCATTCTTAATCTTTCTTATTCTATTAAATAGAAATAATCAATGAATCAAAACTTCGAAAACTTCAGAAATTACCATCATGAAAGTGATCCATTAATTCTAGGAAACGTTTGGGATGTACCTGGTTCGAAACAATTACAAAAGCTAGGATTCAAAGCACTAGGAACCTCAAGTGCAGCAATTGCTTCAATGTTAGGTTATGAAGATGGAGAAAACATGCCATTCTCTGAATATTTATTAATCGTTAGCAGAATCATGGAAAACATAAAAATTCCGCTAAGTGTAGACTTAGAGGCAGGCTATGGGAACGATCCGGAAACAGTGTTTTCTAACATTAGAGAACTTTCACAATTAGGTGTGGTTGGAATTAACCTGGAAGATTCTGTGGTTAAGAACGGCTCTAGGACACTTGTTAATATTGATGAATTTACAAGCATGGGATCATTCATAAAAAGATCATAGACAATAATATAAGCATGTTCATTAATCTGCGAATAGACACATTCCTACTCCAGGAACCCAATGCCTTAGAAGAATCGATCGATAGAATCGAACATTACTCTAACTTCATTGATGGCATTTTTCTGCCTTGTATTTCTACTAACGGAGATATTGAAAAAATTGTTAATCACACTACCTTGCCGTTAAATGTTATGTGTTTGCCAAACCTTGCAGATTTTGATACTCTGACCAAATTAGGTGTAAAACGCATTAGTATGGGTAATTTTCTTTTTGATAAAATGTATAACCAATTTGGAGAAACAATAAAAACAGTATTAAATCAAAAGTCTTTTAACTCAATTTTCTAAATGTTGATTACAGACCACAAGAAAATAGAAACGTATTACCAGGCCTTGTTAGAAAGAAAGCAGAATTTTGTAGGAATCTTTTTTGTTGGTGTAAAGACTACCTCTGTTTTTTGTATTGCAACGTGCAGAGCAAGAAAGCCCAAAAAAGAAAACGTAGAGTTTTTTACAACCTTTAAAGAAGCTATAGATAATGGCTATAGGCCTTGTAAAGTTTGTAAACCCACAGAAAATGCCAATCTGGCACCAGAACAGGTTGAATATGCAATTCTATTGGTGAAAGAAAACCCGAAAGAGAAAATAACTGATTATGAATTAAGACAAAACGGGATTAGCCCGGTGGCTGTGCGCAGATGGTTTAAGAAAAATTATGGCATGACTTTTCAAGCATACCAAAGAATGTACAGAATAAATAACGCCTTTCAAGAGTTAAAACTCGGAAAAAACACTACTAATACAGCATTTGAAACAGGATATGAATCGTTAAGCGGATTTGGCTATACTTTTAAAAAACTTGTAGGGAAATCACCCAAACAGAGTATAGATAAAAATCTAATTCTTATAAGCAGGCTAACAACTCCTATAGGACCAATGTTTATTTGTGCGACTGAAAATGGCATTTGTTTGCTTGAATTTGTTGATAGAGGAATGCTCGAAACAGAATTAAAAGATTTGCAAAAACTATTAAACGCTAACATTATTTCAGGGGAGAACAAGTTTATAAAACAGGCCAAAAAAGAGGTTGCTGAATACTTTATTGGAATTAGAAAAACCTTTGAGGTTGAGCTTGAAACCCCCGGGACAGCGTTTCAAAACTTGATTTGGGAAAACTTAAAAAAAATAGGATACGGAAAAACCTGTACATACCAACAACAAGCGGAAAGTATTAACAAACCAAAAGGAGTACGAGCAGTGGCCTCTGCAAATGGACATAATAGGATTGCAATTATTATTCCCTGCCATCGCGTGATCGGAAAAAACGGAAAAATGACCGGTTACGGAGGCGGAATTGAACGAAAAAAATGGCTATTGGAACATGAACGAAAGAACACCATCACATAACAGACACTATCATCCATAAGCATACTGAGCTATTTGTAAAGGAAGGTCCTATAAGATAGTAGAAATTTGAAAAGTCCAGCTTACGAATGATAGCTGGTCATTATCCACTATTGATACTTCACAAAGGCAAGCAACTATTTCAAAGGTTTTAGCATCTGCATGAATAGAACTTACTAATCATTAAAAAGAAATGCTAGACAACCCTGAGATCAATATTAAAATAAAGCTTGCGGCTTTATGGACATCTGTAGTTTTCTGTTACCTATATGGAGACTATTTTGAATTATATACTCCAAACAAAGTGGACAGCCTTATAACCGGCACCAATGTTTTGGACAGCCCAACCAAACTGTTGATTGCGTCGGTAACACTAGCAATTCCTTCAATTATGGTTGCCCTATCAGTATTATTGAACCCTAAAGTCAATAGATTTCTAAATCTTCTTTTTGGAATTGTATTTACCTTAATGATGATATTAATAGGTGTCAACTCCTTAACTCCCTGGTATGGCTTTTATGTATTTCTGGCATTTTTAGAAAGCATTATTACATTCACAATTGTGTGGTTCGCATGGAACTGGCCGAAGAAAGTTCAATAGCATAAACAGTGAGTAACACCACTCATGGTCGCAGGATTTCCAAACCTGTGACCATCAGTATTCCAGATTCTTGTCTCTAGTGAGGAGAAAGACTGAATTTGTAGCCAAAACACTACTCAACCATCAGGCCTTATTGATGGAAATATATAGTTGGTTATTGGGTTTAGATATGGTATAATTGGAAGGTAGATATGTATCATGGTATGATACATACTCAAATGTTAGCAATCATGATCTTATGTTAAACTGGTTCAAGAAAAAAAATGAAATAGAAAAAACATCAACAGAAGAAGATGATTTTGAAGAAGAATTAAAAACAAGAACTTCCACTGAAGTTGCGGAACGAATTCTGGGACTTTTAGCAGTTATTGGGAAAGTCCACCAAGGTAATGACCCTAAGTTCATTAACTGGTATACTGGATACCAAATAGAAAAATATCTTTCATCTAAAGAAAAGGCATTTCTGAATTCTTCTAACCCGGAACACAAATCAACTGTAAACTTCAGTTGGAGAGCTGAAGCTTTAACATCACTTCTATGGAGTATTAAACTTATCGAGAGTATGCCTCCTTTGAATCAACAATTTGACGTTTATTCTGTGCAAGGAATTCGAGGTATAATAGAGAATCCAAAAGGACTTAAAAGTCAGATAGAACTTCGGGATGACGAAGAATTAAAGGAAATGGAACAAAATTTATACCATCAACATTGGAGAGTCAGGGATGCGCAACTATTTGGAAAAGAAATGCCTTCAGAATTGGATCCTGGGATTGTTTATGAACGAAGATACGGATTGAGTTGGCTAATAGGCTGGGGAGATGATTGGGATGAAGTGCCAACGGATACTTAAAAAATGCTAACACTATGTAAAATGTAATGGTCGCTCAAAGCTTGTCCGTAAAATGCCAAACCACTACATTTACTCTTCTTTTCCAGGTTTTCCAAACCTGTGACCATCATTATACCAGGACTCCTGTCCAATGTGATAAGAACAGACTCAATTTGCTGCCAAAACACTACTCAATCATCGGACCTTATTGATAAAAATTTTTAGTTGGTTATTGGATATAGATATGGTATAATTGAAACGTAAATATGTGTCAAGGTATGTTACACATTCAGATGTTGTAGAGCATTAACTATGAGTCAAATATATTTCAGAGTCAACTTTCTGGTTAACAAAAAAGAAAAACTCGAGAAGTTTCTAACTCAATACTCAAATGAGATCAACTATCAGCTTTCGAATCTGACAATTGAACGGTATTGGAAAATTCCTGAACAGTTTCAAGCTTCATTCACTGTTCTACTCGAAACTGAGGATGTTCATTGTTCAACTTATAAAATCTTAGAACTTTCTGATAAATTGTCACCGACGAAAAATACTAATTGGACATTTAGTGGCCCAAAAGAAGGTGGTGGTTTGGAGTGTATTCTTAACAATGAAAAAGATAGGCAACCCTTGAAATGGGCGCATCTTCAATTGGAAATGTAAAATTGGCTCTTTGAAAACTGATCAAGGTGCAGATGAAAAGTCGCTCTAAAGCATCAGTTAATTAACCATTTGATCAGGTGATGCAGAACTCTTGGAAACTCTGGAAATACTACTTATGTATAGACTACATTGGTGTCGAATGCTGTATACCATGTTCGTTGTATCATCATTCTTTCAAGATGATCAAAACAGAACAATAATAGTCACTACCCTAAACAATTTGCATGGACTACTTCCCCTACTTGAAAGAAAGCCAATGCACCACCCTATCCAGCAAATAAAAAGCCACCGCTAAAAAGAAAATATTGACATGGATGTTGAAAAAAGTAAAGCTAATGACTGAGTACATAGCCAGTATTAGAATGTAGCTTGTAAAACCCATGAAATACCGGGTGACATTGCTCTTTGTATACTTTTTGACCCATTTCTCAATTAAATCACCTTCATAATAGACCATGTGGCTGAGGTAGGCATAAACTATGATCATCAGCAGGAAGAAGAACAGGTTAATCGAGGTGTCGCCATGCATGAGTGTCAGGTAGGCATTCAATAAAATGAGCGGCCCTGCGGTGATCTCAAAGATGGTTTCATGTGTATCGTTTTCAAAGAAGTCCCCTATGACTACAATCTTTCCTTTTGTAAAATCCTGAATGTCCTCATCGACTAAATAGAGCAACTCTCCCATGCTAATGGGATTAAACCCTGCCTCCTGATTGGTGATGTCCTTTTGCAGGATCCTATAGTTCATGATAAAGTTATTGGTCGTCCACTTATCTCCTACTTTAACAAATGGACCTTTGGGTGACACTTCCGTCTGAGCAATGGATTGGTGTACTTTCAAGGGAAGTAAAAACAAGGAGTCCTGATGTACCAACTGATATTTATACACACCATCGAATATATTGCCAATGACGTAATCTGAAAGCCCATAATTGATGCCCTTAAATAACGGAGCTTCTAATTCACCCGCTTCATTTAAATGCGCAGATAGGATGACATTGTCCATTTGCTGAAGTTCAGCGTGAAGAGCAGAATCATATTCTGTACTATCCACAAAATGGATGTCGATGATTACATATTTTGGTTTTTCCTGGCCCGTATTAATGGCATGTAAAAGTGTAGTTAGCTTTTCCCGGTCAGTGATGACCTGATTGCCAATAGGAAACCCGAATTCATCGTAGCGATCTATCAGTTGCAGGTCATAAGAAGTATTGATCAATGCGAAATCAACTGAATTGGGGACTTCCCTAAATGAAAACTTCACGGCGGATGTTGACCAAATCAACAGTTTTTCATCACCGGCCAACCAGGGAAGTTTCATTAAATAAAAAGTCAATACCATCATGAGAATGGTAGTGACTGCTGTAAATACAATGCGGATTGGCTTTTTCAAATACTTCTTAATCTAATCCTTTTAATGCTTTGGCTAAATACTCCTCACTACACTTTCCATACAATGAATTAATTACTTCCAACATACCTTCCATATCATTCTCCATTTCAGTGGAAATAGACTTCAGGTTTTCATTAGAGCAAAGGGCCAGGTTTAAAGCTGTAATGGCCAATGATTCCTGACTTTCTGAATTGTAATAGAACAATTTGATGTCAGCAACATCCTCAGGAGCAATGGCATTTCCGTCGATAGAGAAGAACTCTGATGGCTGAATAACCATGAAGTCTTCATCTGAGGAGAGCTTCTTATTGATCGTTTCACCATTGTAATTATATTGTGCATAAAAGAACTTACTCTCACTCATCGGGTAGGCGGTGGAAGATACTTTTACTGTGTAACTATCACCAAGCAAGGCTACCGGACCTTCTCCGAAGTATTTTTCAAAGTCCAGTTTGTTATTGATCCCTCCTGCCCTGGTACTTAATTTACCTCTTGCAGGAGAAATCACTGAGGCAAGGGTGTAAACAATGTCACTTTTACCGGATGTTGAGGCATTCTCCTGTATGACATACCTTCCACGAGAAGTGCTGAGCATCGCAGCTTTGGCTCCTTTGGTTTCAAACATCAAAGAGGCAGATTCATTTACCTTCATTCCCTTGGAAAGGTATTTTCCAGTTCCGGTATCCTGAATTTTCCCAATGGTGTGAATCACCGTGTAGGTTTGTGCCTGCGCCAATAAACAGCACAGAGAAAAAAGTATCGTTGTAAAAAGTCGCATAACTTATGATTAATAAACCCTGAAATCGTTTTTAACATTTTCTTCCCGAGAGGTTGGTACCTGTTTGCCATCACTGACCCTAATTACCTGCTCACTGATATATTCTCTTAATTCAGAAACTGTATAGCTTCTGTCTCTATTCAAATCTGCTCTTCTCGTGGTGATACCCTGAATCAGAGAGCTGGTAAACAATCCATTCTCCGAATTTACCCCTTCTGCGGCGAATTCTGTTCCACCAGCTGCAGAAACAATTGTGGCTCCAGTCCCCTTTTTCATGTCACCAAATAGTGCTTTGGAAAGCTCCAATGTATTTTCCAGTCCAAAACTATTTTCCTTCAGTTTGATTAGTTTTCCTGTAGATCGAAAAGCAACTGCTCCGGCACTGCTTACTTCTTTATTGGCTTCCTCTACATCTTCATTATCCAATTCCCCTGAATGGCAGGTGTCCATCATCACAATCTTGTTCCTGCATTTTATATCATCCACTAAAGACTGTAGTGCTTCATAGGACAATCCACCCTGAGCAGGATTGGCAAAATCCATGTTATGAGTGGCAAAGTAATAATTGTATTCGCTATCCAATACGCCATGCCCGGCAATGAATATAATCACTACATCATCCACTCCTGCTTTGGCAACAAAATCCTTAACAGCGAGAATATTAGCGTCAGTTGCGTTCTGATTGGTGATGAGTTTCTCATATACATTTTCATAGGCCGATGATTCCCGGAGAGTAGTGAGTACATCCGAAGCATCTTTGGCGGCAAATGCCAGGTTGTAACTGGCTTGCTTGTACTGGGAAACCCCAATGGAAACAATGTAAAGATCCGGTTTGTCAAAATCCTTTGTGTATTGGATCTCAAAGGATTCCGGAATTGATTCAGCGCCGCTTTTACTCATTGACGTGACTTTGATTTCGTTCAGCCCTTTGCTTAGTTCAACCGTAACTTCTTGCTCAACTTCTTTGGAAGGAATAACAGATATTCCTTTTGAACCAAAAGCAGGAACTTCATTGACATATACCTGTAGCCTGTTAACTACATCGTTTTCACTTTTACCTTTTATCTTGAATGTTAGGTTAGGCTGGTTGGTCTCCAATGGTAATTCAAGTGCATTGACAGAAACTTTAGGAAGTTTGGTACTGGATTCCAGGTCGGCTTCTGTGTAACCAAGTCGCTTCAGACGTTTTTGATAAGCAGCTTTGTATGACGCAATTAATTTAGGTGAGGAATAACCCAATGCTTTAGCCACAATATCTGGACGATTATACTTGAGCTCAAGCTGTTCAAATGGAAGCACTTGATTATCAGCCTTAAACGCAATGGCCTGCGCAGCGCTTTTTGAAGATGAATAATAGAAATCCGGAGTGTAAGTGATGAAACCACTTTCTCCTACAAGCGACATGCTCACAGTCTTTTTCTTTTCAGCTAAACTATAAAGTGTGATTTCACCTGACTCATTGGTAGTAATGGCAAATTTCTTATCCAGGGAGAAAACTGCATCTGATACCAATCCTTTTTGTACATCTTTTATGATTTCATTGCCATTGGCTTTTACAGAAACATTGTATCCATCAAATGAAATGCTGTATTCAGCCAAACTGAATTTATCTTCAAGTTCCTCTCGGGTCAGTTTAGACTTTTTAGATTTCACATCACTCATTGACCATTGATTCAATACACCATCTTCAGTCAATGTATAAACAATGTCACCATCTTCCGTATCGAACTTGGTCCAGAGCACATTCTCTTTCTTTTCCATGAGTGTCTTGATCAGACGACCACTTTTCACGTTCCATACTTTGGTGAATTTTGTATTGACCGCTGTGGTAGCAATGTAGTTACCATCTTGTGATACGTCTATGTGATTTACATCTGAGGAACGGTCAAATACCCGCACTAATTGACCAGTTGTGATGTCCCACATGGTCATATTTCTATCCAGGGAACCGATCAGGATGTGTTTTCCATCGGGCATTACATCTACTGCTAATGCAGGCTGCACATATCCCTGCATGTCCCTGATTTTTCTTCCTGTTTCGTAATCCCATAGTTTCAATTGTCTCTTTTCATCAGAGGTTACAACAGTACGGTAATCAGGTGAAAGTGATAGCCAGTTGGTGTTTTTGGTAATGTTCTTAATTTCTTTGACGACTGGTGGCACATATTGCGTGGCTTCTTTGGTTCCTGGTTCGGGAAATTCAGCATTGGCAACATCATAAACCTTGATCGATCTCGCTTCGTTTACGATCACTTTTGTTTGATCTTTATTAAACAGCCCTACTCCCCTGGAATGCGGGATTTGCCACCTATTGGCTCTGCTTACTTCCCCGAAGTTATTTCTGTCTGGTGCCAGATCTACTATTGAAACAGAGGCTCCTCCTGACTCTTCCTCTTCTCCTTTTTCTGCCAGGAAAGGGACATATAGGTTTTGTGAAAACAAGACCTTTTGACCATCATCGGTAAATTCGATATTGGAATAGGACATGATGTAAATTGTAGCAACGTCCTTCCCTATTCTACCATTGGCCACATTGCCAATTACTGCGAATCCAGTCATGATTACCTTGGTATAGGCAAGTGCTGCACCAGATCCTTTAACATTGTCTAAGGCATCTGCCAGGATAACTCCTTTCTCAGGATCTACGAGCTTGACCTCTACTCCATTGTTCTTGCTACCTCCTGTTACAATTCTATCACCGGATGGAGAGATCCCCACGTTTTTAATAGCAGCCTTAAATCCTCGGATTGTTTTGATGGTATCCCCATTTATGTTCCAAATTTTAAGTAATTCATCATCTCCACCAGTAACAATGGTCTGAACATCATCTGAAAGTTTTGCTGTATTGACAGCACCATTATGGGCATCAATTTGAGTAACGGGATCTCCTGTTAGTGCATTCCATACAATTACTTTACCATCAGCATCTCCAGACACCAAAGTATTTCCATCTTTAGATAATTCAATGGTGAGAACGGGTGCCTTGTGGGCATTGAATGAATTGATATCAATACCAGTTGAGACATCCCACATTTTTATGGTTTTGTCATCGCTCGCTGAGTAGATATGTTGACCTGATGGTGCATATTTGACCATATTGATGGCAGCTGTGTGCCCTTGTCTGATCACTAATTCTCTGGTCTGAGCCTGGCTTAAGAATGGAACTAATAGTATGATCGCGGCGAGAAAATTCTTCATAGTGGTAGCGTTTTGGAAATAAAAAGTAACGGTCAACCTTAAGAAGATTGACCGTCAAGTGTTTTCATGATTTGTTATAAACTGTAGCTGATAATTTGTTTCTTATCGGCTTTAAAAAACACTTGCCCACTTATATTGTCATAATCATAAACAGGCTTTTTGTCACCTAGAAGTAGTGTGCCTAGCTCTTCACCAGTTCTTCTATCCACTTTTACCAGTCCTGCGCTTTTTGTTTGCCCACCTTCACCTACTTTCGTGAGGATCATCCGTATATTTCCTTTGGCTACAGTGGCTTTAAATTTCTTCTTGGCCTCACTCCCGATCATGCCAGCAGCTACTGCCAGGTCTTCAGCCTGCTGTGCATACATTTTCGCATAATAGTCATTAGAACCATACACAGAGTTTCCAGCGATGTACCCTGATTGTGCAGCTGATGAGGCCGCCATTGCCATTACAGCAACCTGTGCCACTCTAAGAGCGATCTTTGCTGCTGCAGATAGACCAGGTGCGGCCCAGTATTTTTTCCATCTCAATTCACCATTAGGTTCCAGCATTACCAGGTTATTCTCATCTGAAAACAGGTAGCCACCTTCTACGTACTCTATTTGATTCGGAGCAGCACCTTTTTCACCTTCAAAATGGCTGGTCAACTTGCTGTGAAGTACTTTATAATTTCCAGTGAGTAAGTCCACTTCAAACAGGTCATCACCGATTAACATGATTTCTTTGGTCAATTCAGGTTTATACCTCAAGTTTGGTACTTCCAGCATTCCTTTTTTATTCCAGATCAATTCTCCATCAAACTGGATGTAACCAAGTCTGCCTTTTTCATCTGAATACATGATGCCTGTTGCGGCTATTTGATCAATATTGATACCTTTGATTTTTTGATCCCAGATGATAGATCCATCATCTTTATTCATTAGCTGTAGGAATTTGCCTTTTGAAGTTGCCAGAATACCTCTGTTTCCAAGATCTACAACATAGCCATCAATTTTCTTGGCTGTCCATTTTTCACTACCGTCTTTCAAGTCATAGAGCACAAAGTTTTTCTCATCGGCTACTACTACCCCATAACCCATTGCAGTCATGGATGGAACTACTTTTAGTTTCAATTCAAGTTCCCATAGTTTATTGCCATCGGCCATATTAATCGCTACCAGAGAACCACTGCTTTTCTTTTTCTCAAAGAAATACCCAGTAGATAGGTCAAGGCTAAGATCGAATTCTTCAAAAGTCTGTTTCTTATGGGTAGTGTTGTAAGACCAGTAAACTTCACCTGTCTTGGGGTTCATTTTGGCCACCTGAGTAGTACCAGCTAGCACAATGTTGCCATCACTAAGTACGTATGGGAATCCATTCACTGCAATATCTTCATTGGTCCAGATGATCTTTTGAGAAAGCAGATCTACCATTTTCGTGATTGTAATTTCTGGTTGTCCTTTCTGAGCGTAATCTGTGTAGCTCGTGGATATGATCACCATTCTTAATTCCGGAATGTAACCTGTACCTCTGTAGTTAAATGTCGCAATTTCACCGATGATGGGTACTTTCTGAATAGGCATTTCGGCAATAGCCGGACTAATTACCTCTTTACCGGTTTGAATATTGATTACAGCATATTGTTTGTATGTTCCAGCAGCATCAGTAAAACTAATTTCTATAAAGTCTGATACTTCAGGAACCTCTTCATCAGATAACACCCGAATGTAGTTCTCAAATGCAAATTTAGGTTCAACTTTCTTGCCATCTGCTCCTCTCATTTTCCTGGCTCTTTCGAAGGCATCAGTAGTCCATAATAAATTCCCGTCACGAGTATCAACTCCGTGCAGGTTCCAGTCGCTGGTACCGACCAGCAGTACTCCGCTTTCGGTGACCATGTTCCATTCAATTTCTTTCTCGAAATCAAGTTGCCATAGCGCCTCTTGCGCATTTGCTATCCCGGTTAGTATAAGAAGCAAAGCGACTAAGGTGTGTTTGTAGTTTCTTTTCATTGTTAAATGTGTTGGTAATTAAAAAATTGTTGGTATCTAAGAATTTAGAAAAAATTATCATAAAATGGTAGATTTTGGAGAGGATAAATTGGTGATTTTCATCATTTTACTCAACGCTACTTCACTTAATGAATTGAAACCGTTATTTATCAATATTCCCAAAAAACCAGTTTATTTACCTACTTTATCAATGTCAAAGTTCAGAACTAAGAAGCTATTTTGCGTGAGTGACCAATGGTATTTCATATACCGTGAAGACGGTATTTTTTGACTGAAATCATTTGTGAGGTTATAAAAATGTACTTTCTGCTAAATCCAATTAATCCATTGTTAATTAACTGCCAAATACATCTGAACCAACAATACAGTATCCATATATGCATGCGCCAAAACCAGTATCCACAACCTTTTCTTCAATCGGATATAGCAAATTCCCATTACTAATCCCATAAATCCAGTCTGCACGATTCCCATTGGCCCCCATGTGTAATGTACTAACCCAAAAATTACTGAACTCAATAAAACAGCAAGTCCAATTCCATACTTATTGTTTCCAAATATAACAGAGAGTCTGTTTATCAAAAATGCTCTATAAATCACCTCTTCACCAAAGGAAGAGACAATGTAAACACTGGTCAATGAAAGTAATAGCATGCCAAGATTGTCCTCCAGGAACGAATACATACTATAATCAGGTCCATCTGGCACACCTGTGATTGCTCCCATAATAATAGAGCCGACAACAAATCCTAGTGTTGCAAATACTGCAACTACTAATGAAAGTCCAAAACGATGCAAAATTTCCTTAGGTGCCAGTAGTCCAAAAGTTAATCCAAATGAAGATAATGACTCCTTCCTCAATAGCAACCCTATCCAAATTATAATCAACATCCCTAAATTTGCTGTAGCCACCACACCCATACTTCTGATTGGGTCTTCACCCGACCAATTACTCATTGACGTAATTATAATATAAGGAAGAAGAAATACTATGAATAACTCCCCCAGGTTAGTTAATAGCCCATTGGCTATAGATGTTTTGTTATTTTGTTCAACTTGATTTTCCATTTTTTGAATTAAGTTTTCCTCAAAAATGGTATGGTGATAGCTGAAATTCGACCGCTTTCAGGAAGGTGGACTAATTTATCTGATCAGTGATTCTAACCGATAGACTTTTTTTAAATGAACTTGGAGTCTGCCCCGTAAGTTTCTTGAATTCTTTGTTAAATGATGACTTGGAGTTAAAACCAGATTGATACATGGCTTCAAGAATTGTTAATTTTTCATCAGAATCTTTCAATATTTTTTTTACGTGCTCACATCGGTAAGTATTTACGTAATCGAAAAAGCTCTTATTAAAACATTGGTTGATCACTTGAGAAAGTGTCTTAGTGGTTGTATTCAGTTCACTCGCAAGGTCCTGAATCATCAAATCAGTTTGTAGATACAGTTTTTTCTCTGCCATAATTTCCTCTAACTGGTTTTTGTGAATATTAAGTTGATCTAAACTCAAATTTGAAGAAGAATATTTTGCCGTTTCTGATGATGAAATGCCAGAGAAAATAGCAGGCTGATTAAGCGCTTTTACCACAACCCGATTAATAAAGAAAAGTGTAGCCACTAAAAGAAATAATAGGGAAGTAAATTGGAAAAACTTGCTTTGCAACATGGGTGTCATATTGTGGACCAAAGCAACAATGGTTATCGCAATAAAGGCCTTGACCAGGAAGTTCAACCAATCTAAATTGATTGTATCAACGGAGGAATACTGTCTTTTGATTACAGTTTGATAAGTAATTAGGGTTCGCCAGCTGAACCGCATATAGATCAATATATGCATATAGAAAAATATAGTAACTATATAGATCCAAACTGGTAGTTCAGCGTTATCCACTTTATTAGTTACATCTGCCTGCACTGTAGGATCAATGAGAATTAATTGGACGACCATTAACCCAGTATAAGCCATATAAGGAATAAGGTGAAAAATATGTTGTGGTTGCAATGAGAAGTCCTGATAAACAACTCCTTGAACATAAAAAAAGATAACTGGACCGTACAGAAAGAAGAACCCATCATCCAGTAGATGTAGCAGAGGAAAAGGAAGTATAAGCCCGGTGTTTCTAAACGTAAAATCCATTAGGCTGAGGCTAAACATAAGAAATACAATCGCGAGAAGACTATTGTTTCGCTTGTTTCCCTTCTTATGTGTAAAAAGATACAGTGCTACAAATAATAGTTGTGAGGCCACTAAGAATGAAAGCAATGTACCCATGGTGTAATTCATGGATGTAAATCTAAATCAATGTCTCCAAATTGATTTGACTGCCTCCAATAACTACTTCAATCCCAAAGATTCAAAAATGACATCAGCAGCTACCCTACTCCCCTTAAGAGATGGATGAAATTGATCAGGTCCGTAATAGGTGTAGTCGCCAGTGGAATCAAAGTAGTCTTTCCACACCTGCCCCACTGGGCATAAAATGGCATTATTAGCGTTAGCTCCTGCAGTATAATTGGCAATAACTCCAGGAAATGTATGGTAATATGCCCTTGATGGCCAAACCATGAAATAAGCCAGCTGAGCTCCATTTTCTTCGCATATGTCTTTATAAAGCTTGCCATCATTCACCAACATGTCATAGCCATCCTGCTGTGATGAGGGACCTTGTTGAATGATGACATAGTCGAACTCTTGTGATTTGATTAATTCCTGGACTTCACCATCTGCCCAGTGATCCCCAATAGCATAACCACCTTGAGCTAACGTGACGGTTTGTAACTCAACTCCTTCTTCCTTTGCTTTCTCTTTGACCAGTTCAGGAAGATTGTTGTAGATGGTTAAGCTATTTCCCACAAATAGAATGGAAAATTCTACAATTGTAGAATCATTGCTCTCATCTGTTTGATCATCATCGTCAGAGCCGTCCTGGCCACCGCCATTTCCAGACCCATTTGTATCGGTATGTCCGCTATCGCCATCATCATCCGTAATATCCACCTGTTGATTTTCCTGAGTTGGTTGAGGTTCGGTATTCGAACAAGCAATGCCTATCAGTAAAGTAGCCGATAGCAATAGAATGATTTGATACTTCATGAGAACGAGATTGATTCTGAATAATCACAATCCCCGAAAAGAAAACCCTTACTTATCAATGAGATTCTAGTACTTCAGAACCCAAACACCCTCACCATATCCACTATATGAAGCTGTAGCATTTTCTGCTTCTTCACGTGTATCATAATCAGCAAGGGACACTCCAAAATAACTGTGTTTATCCTTGGTGTGCTCAATCACCTTTACATAATTCCCCTCATTTGCAAGTTTGTTGGCGTAATCCATTGCTAAATCGTCATCAAGGCTACTTGAAACCAGTACGTAAAACCGACCTGTGGCGGAAGAGACAGTTTCTACTGTGCCTCCTGCTGATCTTTTTGCCTCTAGTTCAGCCAATTCGTTCAATTTGGCATTTACAAACAATAATTGGTTTTGAGGATAGGTTTCATTAGGAAACAATGAAGCAGCTTCTGAATAAAGTGATTGAGCAATTTGCCAATCTTCCTGGTTAAAAGCGGTATCAGCATCTACAATCAATTGATCATACTTGATTTTATTGCGAGCTTCCTGCTCTTTTCTTTTTTTCTCTGCTTTCGCTTTGGCAATTTGTTCGAGACGGGCTTGTTCTTTGGCCTCCTGAGCAGGTCTATACATAAAAAAATACCACCCACCTACTAAAACAGTTAGTACTACTACTACTCCAATAACGATACCGACTGTTTTGTTACTGTTAGAATTGTCACTCATTAGTTTAAAAAAGGCTTGTTTGCGGATTAAAGGTAACTAAATGGTATTAGATAAGAAATCACGATTAACGGAAAGTTCATCTCTCATTCATAACTAGCTGTTTATCAACTCATCAGGTCTTCTCACATCTACGCTTACTTTCATTTTTTGATTACCAGCACTATAAATTATACCTTTCAAAGGAGTCACATCGGCAAAGTCCCTTCCGACTGCTACACGTATATGTTTATCATCCACTAACAGGTTGTTAGTAGCATCAAATTCAACCCAATCCAATTCAGGAATATACAATGCAATCCAGGCATGTGAGGCATCTGCACCTACCATTTTAGGTTTGCCCGGAGGTGGAAGCGTTTCCAGGTAACCACTTACATAACGTGCTGCAAGCCCAATTGACCTCAAACAAGCCAAACAGAAATGAGCATAATCCTGACACACCCCTTTTTTATTGGTAAATACCTCAGAGACAGGTGTACTGATATCAGTAAAACCGGGTGTAAATGTAAAATCCTGATAGATTCTGGAATTGAGTTCCAGCATGGCTTCCATAATTGGCCTTCCTGGTGAAAAAGACTCAAGTGCATATTCACTTATTCCATCTACAAAATCCACATGTTTTGACTGTAGGTAAAACTGCCGAATGTCATTCATAGCATCAGTGGTGCGTAACCAATCTCTGACCTCTTCCCAGGGTGGCGTTTGAGTAGGATCTGTTGTCATCCAGGCAGGTGACCATAAAGAAACAGCACTTTTGGAAGTGACTGTTAGTTTTGAATGAGTCCTTTCTATTGAAAAGTGTGTCGTTTCATTCTCAAAGAAATCTGTATTTCTGTTAATGTACTGAGGTGACGGATTAATGTGCTGCTCAAAATGCTCAACCCTTTGAAAAGATAGATCCTTAGGCGTTTGTACCATGATGTTATGACACAACGAAGAAGGTGATTCATATATGTAATCGGTGATATGGGTGACAAAATATTTCATATCTCTGGCAACAATGTAGTTTGAATCATACTGTACCTGCTACTTGTGTGGTTAAAGAATTCCTCATTGATAATATTTGATGCTTCATTAAGTAGCCCTTTTATATCATCCAGGAATTCAATCAATACAGGATATGTACCTCTTTTTTCATTCAGTGTGCACAAGTAATCAATATCACAAAGCCTGATCTTGGTGGCTGCTTCCAATATTTTCTTTTGTACTGGTTTTAAATCCCTACTTTGACCAAACTCCTGATGGATCATATTTCTGAAATGATCTTCAATTTTGGTAACCTGATAAATGAGTGATCTGGGGTTCATTTCGTCTACCAGCAAAAGCGTCAATACTGAATGTAATTCTAAATTGGATCTGTACTGGTACCTGTACGTCACCAGGCTTTCATTAAAACGCAATGTATCTTCCAACAGATCCTTCTCAGTTTCCAGATTGAATTTCATCGACAAAAGAGATTTAAGGACTGTACATGTATTGGTAGAGGACTCGATGAACCGTCCCATATTGAGCAAATGCCAGGTTGATTCACGGGTCATGTTGTCAATATTCAACCCGTAGAATGCCATAAGCTCAATCACCATTTTATCCAATGCATGGTACACTCCTGTAATTGAGTTTCCAGCATTCCTCATAGCATTCAATTGTTCACGAATGCTATCAAGGATTCTCCAGGTATCCAGACTTAATCTGTCCCGCACAGCGTACCCATTGATAATAAATGACTGAATGGACTGAGCCAGACTTCCAGGTCTGTTTGTATCTGTGGAAAGTGAAAGCAGCTCCTCTTCCGGGTCCATTAATATTTTTTTATTTGTAAAACCTGGAAGTGTTCCTGTTAAATGAGAAAGACTCTTTAATAAGGTCGAAAGGGCGACATTTTCTTTGATGTGAATGTCTTCATCAGTCTCATTGTAAGCTGAAAGAACCATCCGCATTAATCTCACAGTATAAGCCGATCTTTCCATGTACCTTCCTAGCCAAAACAAGTGCTCACCTGTCCTGCTGGGCAATACCGGTTGTGACTTTGTTTGCTGCTTTTGAGGTACCTGTGGTGCTACTGTTTGTGCTTCAGTTCTTTTGCCTAGCACCCAGGTATCTTTGCTAATTCCTCCAGTTTGATTAGAAACCATAAAGGCGCCTTTCTCCGGAGAACTTCGGGATAACCCCCCTGGCATTACTGAAAAGCAATTATTTTCTACATCCGCAACCAAATAGCTTCTAAATACTGCGTTACGCGCAACCAATTGGTTGTTTATCCAGGAAGGTGTTGTGGAGAAGTCCACCATTTCCTGTCCTACATACAAATAGGGATTTGTTTTGATCCTGGCTATGAGTTGAGACTTTTCATCACTTGATAAACTTCCGCCAAAGACTGAATTACTCTTCACGCCACGGTAAATTCCCCTTATTATCAGGTGATCAAAATTGTCAATAACATAATTCTTTTCCTTCTCATGTCCGCACCACCAAGTGGCAACAGAATTAAGCATCAGGTCATCTCCGAGTACGTGTTGGCATATTTTCGGTAAGAAGGCCATTAGTCCTGGATTCTCCAAAATCCTTACACCGAGTGGGTTGATAACAAGGACATTCTTCCTCCGAATAGCTTCCATTAAACCCACTACCCCTAAATGAGAACTATCCAGAAACTCTAGTGGGTCACAATAAATATCATCTACCCTACGGATGAGAACATCTACCTTTTCTAGTCCTTTGATGGTTTTTAGCCAAACATGACCATCACTTACGGTGAGATCATTACCAACTGCCAATGTAAATCCCATAAAAGAGGATAGGTAAGCATGCTCAAAATAGGTTTCATTAGTTGGTCCTGGTGAGAGTAACACGACTCGAGGGTTTTCCCTCGTTTCAGAGGAGAGTCTAACCAAAGTATTCTTCAGTGTTTGGTAGTAGGAAGAGATTTTCCGTACCTCATTTTCTCTAATCAGGTCTGGGAAAACACGTGTCATTGCTGCCCGGTTCTCAAAAGTGTATCCTGTACCTGACGGAGCATCTGTCCGGTCATGCAAGACCCACATTTGACCATTCGGACTCCTGGCTAGGTCAGCGGAGTATTGGATTAATTGTTGTTCACCACTTAATTTTAATTTGTCAACCTGTCGTAAAAAACCTCTGTGATTATATATCAGTTCAAAAGGGATCAATCCTTCCCTGATTAGTTTACGACTACCGTATATATCTTTCAATATGATGTCCAATAACCGGGCACGTTGTTGAAGTCCTTTTTCAATTCCAGACCAGTCCTCACTGCTGAATACCATGGGAATCGGATCAAGGTTCCATGGTCTGTACATACCATCAGGATCCCCATAGATATTATAAGTTACCCCGTTCTCCCTTAATTGGCGGCTCACTTCTTCATGGCTCTGCTTGAGCTTCTGAGGATCTATGCCTTCATAATACCTGGCCAATTTTTGCCAGTGTGGGGAAATCTCACCATCCCTGGTTGCCAACTCATCCAGATACCTGGAATTGCTGGATTTAATATCATTCAGATAAGATGTTATCATTCTGGGTGAAGCTCGTAAATTGTTACTAAAAATAGCTCTTTTCCTGATAAATTAATTTTCCACAATTACCAATTATTTTGCTCTTTTATACCTTCTCAGGTCCATTGTATGAGGAAAATCCGGATTGTATTCTTCAGTGGTTTGCGTATAATCAGTGAGTATATTCACTTTTGAAACGAATCTTCCTGCCGTTTGATTGCCGACTACTGTGGGTTCCACCAGGTTGATGGAATGACCAAAATCAAAGAACCTGGAGATTCTTCTGGATTCTGCTTCAAAACTGTTAACTGGAAATGTATCATAATTCCTACCGCCTGGATGAGCCACATGGTATTTACAAGCCGCAACTGACTTTTTGGTCCAGGTGTCGTATAAATCGATCGTTAGAGGAGTATCCACTCCAATGGTTGGATGTAAGGCTGAAGGTGGTTGCCAGGCTCTGTATCGAATACCAGTTACATATTCTCCTTGTACGCCTGTATTTTTCATAGGGATTCTAAAGCCATTGCATAGAAGATGATACCTGGAATCAGTCAAACCAGTCACCTTAACCTGTAATCGCTCCAGTGAGGAGTCAACAAACCTTGCTGTACCAGAATTGGATATCTCCTCTCCCAGTACATGCCATGGCTCAATGGCCATCTTCAATTCAATGTGAATGTCATCCACCTGCAATTCACCCAAAAATGGAAACCTAAAACTGAAGAAAGGATCAAACCAGGACATATCAAAAGCGTACCCAGCTGTTTGGAGATCGTTCACTACCTCTGAAAGGTCCTTGTAACAATAATGTGGAAGTAAAAACTTGTCATGCAACGATGTACCCCATCTAACCAATTTATGGTCATATGGCTTCTTCCAGAACCAACTCAACAATCCTCGGATTAGAAGCATTTGCACCATACTCATTCGGAAATGTGGTGGCATATCGAATCCCCTGAATTCCAGAATCCCCAATCGACCAGAACTGCTGTCTGGGGAATACAATTTATCTATACAAAACTCAGCGCGATGTGTATTGCCAGTGATATCAACCAACAAATTCCTGAAAATCCGATCAACGAGCCAGTATGGAACTTCATCCTCCTTTAGATCGGGGATCTGTTGAAAGGCAAGTTCCAATTCATAAAGCATTTCATCCCTACCTTCATCTACACGTGGTGCCTGGCTGGTGGGACCAATGAATTGAGAAGAAAATAGATAGGATAATGAAGGATGATGTTGCCAGTATGTTATAAAACTTTTCAATACATCAGGCCTCCTAAGCAAGGGACTATCAGCTGGTTTCAACCCTCCCAGTGTTACATGATTTCCTCCCCCAGTTCCAGTATGCCTTCCATCCAGATTAAACTTCTCTGTGGTTAAGCGAGATTCTCTTGCACTGGTATAAAGTGTTTCATAATTGGAGAGTAATTCTCGCCATGATGTTGATGGGTGAATATTTACCTCAATAACACCGGGATCAGGAGTGATCATGAACTTTTGAATGCGGTTGTCTGAAGGCGGATCATATCCTTCAATCAAAACCGGAGTGTCCAGTTTTTCGGCGACACGTTCTACGGTACTAACCAATTGAATGTATTGTTCAAATTTCTCCAGGGGAGGAAAAAAGACAAACAATTTGCCCTGTCGTATCTCAATAATCAGACAGGTTTTGAATATTTCATTGGAATTATTGAATTCTTTGCCTTCCTGAACTTCCTGTGAAGGTTTTATGACAGGTAAATCATTGGTTTCAGCAAATAAATCCTTTTCGAATACTGGTTTTGCTTTTTTCGGGTCCAGGTGCTGGATGGAATCCAGTGGCAGTCTCAATCCTGCGGGTGAGTTTCCTGGAATAAGGAACAAATGATTCCTTCTGAATGACCACATGCAACTTTGCCAATTTGACTTTTCATCGTCCCAACGAATAGGGAGTGAATAACCTACTGGTTTATCAAGTCCTTCATTTAGTAACTCTGCCAATTTCTGCCTTTCCAGAGACGACTTTAAGTCAAGTTTCAAAGGATCTACATTGACAGGCACTTTGCTTTCTTCCCAAACAAAGTAAAATGGGTCTTCAAAGGCAGGTAACAGGTTTTCCGGATCTATATTCAGCTGTTTGGTTAATTCTTTAGAAAACTGTTCAGCTGTTTCTTCATTTAATCCGTAATCTTTTGAGAGGTCAGCCATGAGTTTGTCATTGTGCCAAATAGGATGTCCATCCAGTCTCCAAAAACAGGCTAATTTCCATCTGGGTAAAGGTTCTCCAGGGTACCATTTACCCTGACCATACTGCATGAGAGCACCATTCCCAAATTCGTCCTTGACGCGATGAAACAGTTCATTGGCAAGCTTCCTTTTGTGTTCTCCATCTGCTGATGAATTCCATTCAGCTGCATCAGTATTGTCGATACCTACAAAGGTTGGCTCCCCTCCCATTGTCAATCTCACATCATTGGCATCAAGATCTGCATCTACCTGATCTCCGACTGCCTTAATATGCTCCCATAACTCGTCAGTATAGGGTTTGGTGACACGGGGCTTTTCATGTATCCGGATTACCTTGTTTTCGAAATCAAACTTTGTCTCACATGGTTCTGCAGTACCGGATATAGGTGCCGCACTTTGTGGATCCGGCGTACATGCTAAAGGAATATGTCCCTCTCCCGCAAAAAGCCCTGAGGTACTATCCAGTCCAATCCATCCTGCCCCTGGGATATAGACTTCAGTCCATGCGTGAAGATCAGTAAAATCCTCTTCAGCACCTGAAGGACCATCCAGGGATTTTTCATCTGCTTTTAATTGAATCAGATAACCAGAAGTAAATCTGGCTGCAAGTCCGATATGCCGTAATACCTGAACAAGTAACCAGGCAAAATCTCTACAAGAACCTGTACATAATTCGAGCGTTTGCTTGCAACTCTGTACACCTGCTTCTAATCTGATATTGTATTTTATTTCCTGGTTAATCAATTGGTTGATGGCCACAAGAAGGTCTATTGTATTGATATCCTTCGTTACCAATTTTTTGGCACGTTCCACCAGGTTCATCAGGATGTCATCTTCTTCCGTAATATCTAAATAAGGTTGTAATTGCCTCTTAAGGTTTTCCTCATACGTAAATGGAAATTTCTGAGCATAATCCTCCATAAAGAAGTCAAATGGATTGATCACAACCATGTCGGCAATCACTTCCACATCTACTTCAAAGTGATCAACTTTCTCTGGGAATACAATGCGTGCCAGGTAATTACCAAAAGGGTCCTGTTGCCAATTGATAAAGTGATTCTCGGGCTTAATATTGAGTGAATATCCCTTAATAAATGTTCGTGAATGAGGTGCGGGTCTTAACCGAATAACCTGAGGACTTAGTTCAATATGTCGGTCATAGGAATACTTTGTAAAATGACGGACCGCAACTTTAATTGACATACAGCAAGATTTAAAATACCCATGTAAAATTATCAATTATCAAACTATTCTGAATCGTCAGATTTTGGAATTTTATCCAGCATATTGATTAATCTGACTTAATGAATCCTTGATAAAATTTTGGGTTGCTGCTATAGACATCATAGGTTTGATGTTATTGAAAGAATAAACCTAGTCAATGTTATGGAATATACAAATCAATTTTACCCTGGGTTTTGGAGATGCATACTTTTCCTTGTGTTTAGCTTACCTTTTAAAGATTTCAAAAGTTTCATCGTTTTTAGTTATCTTAGTGATACCAGTCAAGATCAATTGATCTAATTCATTCCGCACATTTTCACAATCTTAGATTTGTTTGCTTTTATCGCATGGGTTCTCGCCTTCCCAATGGATGCTTAAACGTGTGCCTTTATGAAACGTCTTGGTCTTACATTTATCACTTGTGTGTGGTATGTCTGCTATGCCTATTCCAATAATTTGGCAATTACTAATGCTGAGTTGATAGAAGACAATACAGTAATGGATTATGCTCAAATCAGGTTTTCGATTTCATGGGAAAATTCCTGGAGAGATGCTGAAAATTGGGATGCCATCTGGGTTTTTATAAAATACAATGACGGTTCTGAGTGGCATCATGCGGAATTGAATTATTCTGATGGAACCAATGATGGTCATGTGGTTCCTGCAGGAGCTTCAGTTACTACCCCATCAGATGGAAAAGGGGTGTTTATCTACAGATCATCCTTAGGAAGTGGTGACAATGATTTCACAAATGTCGAGCTGAGATGGAATTACGGATTAGATGGTCTTTCAGATATTACTGGTATGGACATTCGCATTCTGGGCATTGAAATGGTTTATGTAGCTGAAGGGAGTTTTTGGCTTGGTGATGGGAGTTCATCTGATATTCAGGGTCATTTTGAGCTGGAAACTTCAGGAGCTGCATTTGAAGTCACCTCGGAAGCAGCAATTGTATTGGGAGGTGGTGGTTCTGGGAGTTTAGGGAATAATAACGGTTCCGGTATGTCTAATAATGGTGATTTTATTCCAGCACCCTACAATACAATCTCAATGGACGATTTCAATGATACTGATTCAGAAACCCTGCCTGCTACTTACCCTAAAGGTTTCCAGGGATTCTATTGCATGAAATATGAATTGACTCAGGGTGAATATACGGTATTCCTTAATATGCTCACTTCTGATCAGTCTAATACCAGATTTGATCCTGACCCACATAGTTCAGATGAGCCAACCGTGCGGTATAATATAACCGGCACTCATCCCAACCTGAGTACGGTTACACCACATGTACCCGCCATATATGTCGAGTATTATGATGGTGCTGCTTATGCCGATTGGGCAGGTCTGAGACCAATGACCGAGTTGGAATTTGAGAAGGCTTGTCGCGGTTTTGCAACACCTGTTGTTGGCGAGTATGCCTGGGGAACAACTAATTTAAATACTGATTTCCCAACAATAGCTAATTTGAATGCAGCTTCAGAGAATATATCAAACAACTTCAACACATCTGCTGGTAACGCATGGTATAATACAGTAAACTCTCTGGGTGCAGCGGTAAGAGTTGGAATATTTGCAGCGAACCCAGCCAATACCGGGAGAGAGACATCTGGAGCTACATATTGGGGCATAATGGAAATGAGTGGTAATTGTTGGGAACGTGCTGTCACTGTTGGCCGACCTGAAGGTAGAGCTTTTGCTGGCTCACATGGAGACGGGGAACTCAATGTGTTGGGTAATGCAACAAATGCGGATTGGCCAGGTCACTCTGGTGGTAATGGTGTAGATGATGTGATCGGTGTGGGTTACAGAGGGGCAGGTTTTCAATTCCCTTCTCCTGTCACTCTCAATATGCGGGTTTCGGCGCGGAGAATGGCCACCTCATTTTATGATATACGGTATTTTGATGACACCATGCGAATGGTGAGAACATCTCCACATTAATTTCAACCATTAAAACCTACGAAAATGAATCGATTACTTTTGGCACTTACATTGATTACCTACAGTTTAACAGGGTTAAGCCAGGGGAAATTTTTTGGAGGGGATGGCCCCTCCGCTTACACGGGGACAACCTTGACCGTTGGAGTTCCCTTGCCAGTAGAGTTATCCAACATAAAGGCCAAACAAGTTGGTAATCATATTTTGATTGAATGGCATACCTTAAGCGAATTGAACAATGATTATTTCGTTGTTGAGCGAGCTTTCTATGATGAATTTGAGAGCATTGGTAATCTTAAAGGAGCCGGGACAGTGTCTTTAGTTCAACAGTATGAATTCGCAGATAGCTCACCGCAAAGTGGAATAAATTATTACCGTTTGAAACAAGTAGATTTTGATGGATCAACTGATTATTCCAGAATAGTGTCTGCTTCTTACATTGATGGGGAATTATCAGTTTTCCCGAATCCAACAAAAGGTGAATTTTACTTAAGTCATGAATTGTTTCATGGAAAACTTAGTCTCAGAAATACGTTGGGACAAAAAATCATTGATTTAAATCCAACTCAAACAATTGACATCTCCACCTTTACTCCTGGTATATATATTCTGGTTGTAGCTCTGGCAGATAAACAACTTAATTTTAGAATAGTAAAGGAATAGAATATTATTTACCTGATTTAGCACAAAGCCTAAGCTGGTGTGGACTGGTTTTTGGGATTCTTTCAATGATTGCTCTAGCTTCAAGATCTAATTTAACAGTCACCACATACCAAAGCACTTTTCCATCAAATGAACTTGTTAATTGATCAACAGCAATATCTGACAATTCGTCGAAAGTGATAACTTGCTTTCTTTTAATGGTATCTATTATAAATTCTTTCATGAAGTCATATCTTCTTTTAAGAATATTTACCCCTTTCTTACCCTGAGGATGTAATGTCAATATCTTCTCTTCCGTCATGATTTGCTAAATGTTGTGTTTAATTCAAGACTATCCTATTCATAAATTTCCTAATTTTTACCAAAGAAATTATGATTAATTAAATTAATTGTAGGAATAACACGTTAATTTTATTATTCTACACTTCCGCAGAAAATAATCAATCCGTTATTTGCAATTTATAATAAATTGTGTTTTTATTAGTTATAAAATAATTACGCAAAGTTTATAATTACTAATTACGGAAAATCATGGAAGAACCAAAAAAAGTCTGTGTGGTCGGCGCAGGTCTGTCTGGAATTACCACCATTAAACAACTGAAAGAGGAAGGTCACCTCGTAGTTTGCTTTGAGAAATCTGAATCTATTGGTGGGGTATTTGCCCCCAATATGCACTATGATGATCTACACTTAACGATTAGCAATTACTTTATGGCTTACTCTGATTATGTACCGAGTAAGCAAAGATTAAAATTCTGGTCAAAGAAGGAATATCTTAAATATCTTAAGGAATACATCTCGAAATTTGAGTTAGATGCCAATATTGTACTCAATACTAGCGTAGATACGATCAAACAAAACGAGGACAAATCCTGGGATGTCTCTTATACCAAAATGGGTAAAGAAGAAAACATGCAATTTGATGCAGTCGTAATTTGCTCAGGAATGTTTCAGGAACCAAAAATGCCTGAAATAGAAGGCATGGAAATGTTTGAGGGTGAAATCATTCATTCAAAGGACTATAGAGATAAGGAATTATACCGTGGTAAAAATGTGGTTTGCATTGGTATGGGAGAAAGTTCCTCTGATATTACTTCAGAAATTGGCTCTGTTGCCAATAAATGTATACTATCCTTAAGAAGATACCAGGCTGTAGCTCCCAGATATATGGCCTTTCAGGAGGACCCCTATTTTACAATAGATACTTCCTGGTTAACGTCACGTATCGTCAATCGATTACCAAAGTCATTTCACCATCGATCGGCGAAGAAAATATTTAAGAAGTATTTACAAAGTAAAAACCTTGACGTGAAAATTCGGGGCTCGTGGTTACTTCATTCAGGTAGTCCGGTTAACCAGGCAGTCACCAAGAATGAACGTGTATTCAAGCATATTGCCGATAATGAGGTGATACCTAATATTGGTGGAATAAAGGAACTGGAAAAGAACCATGTTGTTTTCAATGACGGTACCAGGGAAAAAATTGATGCTATCATTTGCTGTACAGGATATCAACTCTCCTTCCCTTTCATTGATATTTCTATTCAAAATATGAGAGACCTGTTCAAACAGATGATAATCCCTGAGATTGGGCCTTCTCTATCATTTATTGGGTTTGTTCGACCTCAACAGGGTGGAATTCCGGTTATTGCTGAAATGCAAGCCAGGTATTTGTCCCTTCTTCTGAGTGGTGAAAAACAACTGCCCTCTTCTGAGGACCAAAAAATGTCAATTGAAAGTGATAGCACATTTTGGAAGAATGAATACCATGTCACGCCAAACGTCAGTGCATTGGTAAACTATTGTCACTACATGGATTCATTGGCAAAACTGGTTGATTGTATGCCGGAGATACCATCCATATGGAAGGATCCTAAACTAAGGGTTAAATTGCTTCATGGACCCCAATTTGCTACACAGTACCGGTTAAGAGGGCCTCATAGTCAGCCGAAAATGGCAAAGGATTTTATTCTTAGCTTTCCTTCCATTACGTCACTTGGTAAGATCATTTACCTGGAGGCATCATTGGTTTGGTGCTCAATTATGAAAGTTTTCCCTAAATGGAAATTAAGGTATCTAAGGCCATTAAACTTCAGCAAATGATTAAACTTACAAATGACAATTTGACCGGTGAACTCGGGTTATTGAGTGCATTGAGTCCGGTGCAGCAGATTATTCTTAATTGTGATGGGAGTCTTACCAGGTTGCTTGAGGTGATCTTTCAAGAGACCGTTGTAATTGATAAGTTAGTCAATGAGCTAAGAGAGGCGGAGAAGCCAATTCCGGAATTAATGATCAATCGAATGGAGCTCTTTTTGGATAGAAAAATCATTTTGAAAGGTAAGGATTCCGGTAGACCCTTTATGTACGCATCTTCAAAGATTGCTCTTGGAAACCTAACTCCCGAATTCTATGATGCTTTAATCAATTCTGGAAAGCCTATTGGGTATTTATGGGAGTTGTTCCAAATAGAAACATATAAGAGGTTGCTCTCCTGGGGTGCTGAAGCCCCAACTGAAATGATGCAACATTTCTTTAATATTTCAGCCCATGATAAGATGTTTTACAGGTCATACCTGGTTTACTCTCAGAATAACCCCACCATGTTGATTACTGAGAAATTTCCTACCAGCTATTACAGGGAAACTATTTAGATGGGATATAAGCACACATTGATTAGTTCAGTGTGTGCTTTTTTCAATTAGAGTGTCTTAATCAAGGAGTTTTCTTCTTCGGAGCTTTCAGCTTCCTTCTCCTTTTTGTTCTTTTTGTCTTTTTTCTCAATGACAGGTTTTGGAACCTGGACAGTTACATCGCCAAGTTCAAAGTATGAGATAGCTTGTTTTAACTCAGCGGAGTAAGAATTTAATGTTTGTGAATTGCTTGCTACTTCTTCCGCCACCTTGCTATTTTTCTGAACGACCATATTGAGGCTTTGTATGGCTTCATTGATTTGACTAGCCCCTATGCTTTGTTCCACACTCGCAGTTGTAATACTTCTTACAAGAGTAGCATTCTTCTCAATCTCTGGCACCACATTCTGTAACATATCACCGGATTCATTGGCTTTTGAGAATCCTTTTTTGGATACATCATCAATTTCTACAGCAGCAACCTGACTTCTTTCAGCAAGTTTTCTAATTTCAGCGGCCACAACTGCGAAACCTCTACCATGATCACCTGCTCTGGCAGCTTCTACCGCTGCATTTAGGGCCAACAAGTTAGTTTGTCTGGCAATTTCTCCTATGATGGAGATCTTTTCGGTAATGGTTTTCATCGATTCGACCGTTTCTGAGACTACTCGATTACTCTCTCTGATTTCTTCAGCAGCTTTTACAGCGATAGATTCTGTTTCCTTAGAATTTTTATTATTCATTTCAATATTGGCCGACATTTGCTCCATAGAAGCAGATACTTCTTCTGCTGAACTGGCCTGGTCATTTGAACCTCCCGATAATTCCTGAGAAGCAAAATTAAGCTCTTCACTACTTTTAGCAACCTGAAGGGCTGTCTTGGATACTTCCTGGATGACTACTTTGAGGTTCTCAATCATATCTTTGATCTTCCGTAAAGCGTAGGAGAATTCATCTCTACCTTTCACGGTACCCAGATGGATGTTGAGGTTTCCTGTGGCCACATTGTCGATCGCATAGTTAACAAGCTTCATTTTCTTCTTCATGTCTCTTGCTACAAACCCAACGATAGAGTAACTAATCAGAATCACAGCTATGGAACCGTAAATAGCCAGGTTTTTAGAAAAATTAACAGTTGCCCTCACTGATGCCGTTTCACTGGCCATGAGATTTTTTTCTCTTTGTGAAACCTGGTCCAATAAATTATCAATTGAACTAATTATACCTACAGAGGCATCACTTGAGAAGTTACCATCTGAAGTGACATCAATATTTTGCCACATATCATGATGCCATTCTATACTATCAAGCGCCTTGATCTGCTGAGGCCTTTCAGCGAGGCTGGTTCTTAATGTATCAATATTTTTAGTGAATAACCCCCTGGCTTCAAGAAGCTTATCATAGGATTCTGGATCTTGGAGGAGAGCATAAGCATAGTTCTCTGCCTTTTCCTTTTGAATTAATAGAGATAGATTTTTGCATTGATCAATAATCCATTGCGAATCTTTGATTTTGTCTGCGTTTTCTATTTGTGAATTGATACTGCCGAAAAGAAAGCTAATAAATATCAACATGGTAACTACCACTGCGGACGTACCACCGAAAAGTTGATGGTTTATTTTCATAAAATAACTGGTTGCTGAATATTACAACATGAACTGCTGTAATATCCATGTTTGCGTAATGTTTAATTAAATACTATTGTCTAAATGTAACGAATTCTTTATAAAAAACCGTTTTTTGTGAATCTATTTTAAATGTTCTTCGAATACTGAAGATTTATGGTTATATTATAGATTAGAATCGGTCGGTCTTACGTTACTACAATATTATTACGCATAAAGAAATAAACTATTTATTTAATTAAACTAATTACGTATGAACAATACAAATGTATCCCCCGCGGTAAAGGTCAAGTCATTAATGGTCCAGATGGTGTATTGCCGCGCACTAAGTGTCGCTGCTGAGTTAGGAATAGCGGATGAATTGGAAAATGGCGCTCTTTCTATTGAAGTATTAAGTAGGAAGCTTAATCAGGATCAGGAAGCATTGTCCAGACTAATTCGGGTATTAGCTTCTCATGGAATATTTGAAATGAATAATGGTCTTGTTTTCAATACTGAGACCTCTGAGTTCTTGAGAACAGATGCACCGGGTTCGCAAAGGAATTTTGCCAGAATGATGGGAAGTAGCTGGATGTGGAAAGTCTTTAATAACCTGGAGCACTCAGTTTCTACCGGTAGGTCTGCTTTTGGAGAATCTTTCCTGGGTTCCGACAATTTGTTTTTATACTTCAATCAGGTAAATCCTGAAGCCGGAAAGGTATTTAGTCAGGCCATGTCTGGTTTTTCATACACTTTTGATCAACCCATTATTGATGCCTATGATTTCAGCCAGTTTACTACGATCACTGATTTGGGTGGTGCAGAAGGAAGGTTGTTGAAGCTCATCAAAGAAAAGAACCCAGATAGTATTGCCACTTTATTTGAACTTCCTCATGCCATACAGCAAGCTAAATCAAACGACCCTGAGCACTTGTTGAATTATGTTAATGGTGACTTTAAAGACAAGGTGTCTCCTCCTAGCGATTGCTTTATCATCAAATATTGTCTTCATAACTGGGATGATGAAAACACAATCAGCATTCTGAAGAATATCAAGAACGCCATGAAACCAGGCTCAAAGCTTTTAATTATTGATATGCTCATTGAAAATGCTGAGCCACAGGTCTTTGAAAAATCTTTGGATATCGTGATGTTACTACTTCTTGGAGCTAAAGAAAGGACGAGAAGTGAGTTTGAAGATGTAATCAATGCGGCAGGTTTAAAATTGACCAATGTGATTAGCACCAAAAGCCCGCTAAGTATATTGGAAGTAGAGTTGGCATAATAATATCATCTATTCAACTATGGTACACTAGCCTGATCCGATTAAAAAGTATTTACTTAATCAGGGTCAGGCTTACTTTAGAAAGTATTTGAATAGTGTCATTCCAAATTCTGCGAGTAGCAGAAAAGTAAATCCAATCAATACCTTTTTGATACCAACAGTTCTGTTTAACCAGGAACCCAACCTTGCCCCCATTAAGATTCCTGGAAGGACCATTAACCAGAGATGTATTGGCACATCTCTTAACACAAACAAGTGCACACAGAATGGAATAAATGCTGTCATCCCCATAGTCAATATGCTATTGATGGTCGATTTGTAAGCATTGGCTTTTAAAAGAAAAGTGAGCACAAAGAACATCAGTACATCTATACCTGTACCAATATAGCCGACCAGCATCCCTCCCACTATACCAATTAATAAAATGGAAAGAAACAATTTAAAGTCCCAGTTATAACTGTTGTTCCAGTGTAGCAGGTTACTTTTTAAGGTTATGATGACACAAATTGCCAGACTAAGCCCAAAAAGGCTAAATATGATTTGAAGTGGTTTGATTTCAACAATTGGGTACACAAGCAGTGTGATGATGGACGTGATACTTCCTACTAATACAGATGCTAATACAATTGAGAAATTGATCGACCCCCTATCTTGCTTCATCCAGTTATATGTGCCAAATACACCCATACCCACACACTGTGCACCTACTGAAAAAGCGACTGTCTGATTGGGAGGAACACCAAGTAACAAAAGTGCCGGGAAGAACACAATTCCGCCACCAGCTGGAGTAGACATGGCAACAGTAGCCGCCAGTATACCAACAAACGGCATGTACCAGGCATCAAGTAATTGATAAGCCGTAACTACTTCTAATTGTATTAGTAACCAGTAAAGAAATAGCAAAATCGTCAAGACTAAAATTTCAAATTTCATATTTTGTTAGATGGAATGAATTGAAAGAATACCGGAATCGAATTATCGAACTAACGTGTCGATGAATGTCTAAGAATATATTTGACTGGATAAGAAACCAAAATATCATAGCTAATTGTTACTCTATTTTAGTTCCCTCTGTAAATTAAAATTCTTTTATATTACAAACAACGGTTTACAATACAAATAGATATAATTTATTTCAATTTAAAGTGCGATGTTTGCCGTGGACATGATGTTTGATTCTTTTCATGTAGAATGTACCATGACAGGTATTTGTTGATGAAACTCTAACACGCGTACCTGTCAGATTTAATTTCAATTGTGTTATGGTTCAGTTACCACTAAAACTTCGTGGTTCTCATTACTCACATCAAGTGTAAAAGTTAGCTCTGATTCTCTCTGAACGACTAATTCTAGATTAGCACTACCGGGAATCTTTACCAGGCTTGTTTCTTGATCTAATGAAACTTTCCTATTTTCTTCAGTGGCTCCAAAATCAAAGCTCCAATTCATCGGGGCAATTTTAAATTCATATTGACCTGGTTTCAAGGTGGTGCTGGTTTGATAAATTCCCTCTCCATTGTAGGTCAGTTGAGGTGTTTTGTCCCACTCTTTACCCCAATTATTCATATTACCAAATAGATAGATTTTTTCTGATCCAAATGTTGGTTCATCTTTGGCTCGAATAGCTAATTTGGCTTTTGTAACAGCATTTTCCAGGGAATCACCTTGAATAAGGAACATTGCCAGCTCTTTAGCAACACCTGGATCAATTGATATGTCTGGCTCAACTCCTTTGCCTTCAATTTTTCCGATTCTTGTCGAATAATATTCTGCAATTGGGAGTGACAATTGAAATCCATGTGGAAGATCAAACATTTTCTGAGAAAGCATGTCTCCTGCTGTAGTCTCTCCGATTATTGTTACATTTTCCAAATTGGCCAGGGCATCCACCGCAAACTCCGTGGCACTTGCAGATTTCCTATTGACAAGTACATATACTGGTCCATCGAACCGTGGATTCATTGGTTTAAACATTACCCTAGTTACTGGGTTTGTCTGCACATCGTGCCAAAATGTTTTTAATGACCAGCCTTCCCATGGTTCTGTATTCTGAATCAGGTGTAATTCAGGAGCATCATCATTGTCATTCCACCATTTACGAGACACAAACATCCCAACATCTAATGATTCAGCAAAGACATACCCCACTAATGGGACTATCGCAAATGCACCACCTTGATTATCTCGTACATCTATGATCAGCGACTGAGCACCCTTTTTTGATATTTCATTGTAAGCCTCAAAGATTCTTTCATAAGTATCAATCCCCATCATGGTCCTGACAGTTAGAATAGCAGTTTTGTCTTGCCATTCTAATGCTACACTTTGATCACCTACACGAAGTGTATCAAAATAATCTGCCATATCTGTGGCTTTCATATTTGAAAACTGTAGGGATACATGTGAGAATGGACCATCTTTCCATAGTTCGTTAAACCCGTCTATAAACTCTTCACCACTTTTAGCTTTTTTGGCCTGGTCAAAAACCCTTCTTTCCAGCTTGAGGTACTCTTCTTTATTCAGTTCAGCTGGATTAAAATGATAGGATGACATCAACTTGGAAATGCTATCCGCAATGGCTATCATTTCTGTATTTGAAATCTTCTTTTCTGTTAGTGATGGTTGTGATTGACACGATACAATCGTAATCGTGAAACATAAAACTGCCAGGTACTTCATCATGTGTGAATTTTAATCTGTTTGTTATTAGATGCGCAAAACAGTAAAGAATGTTGTTTAAGTATGTTCTGATTCAGAAATCAGAACGAGATTCATGTGATTGTTGGCGATAATCAGATGGTGTGAATCCTGTCTTTCGCTTGAAGGTGGTATTAAAGACACTTCTTGAATTAAATCCTGATTGAAACATCACTTCTTTAATTGACAGATCTTTTGAAGAATTAATCAGTGATAAAGAATAGTCAATTCGGTAGTTATTAATGTACTCTGAAAAGTTACATCCAAAAACGGTATTGATCGTATTTGAAATCAGTTTCTCATGAATCCCTGTTTCTTCAGAAAGCTGTCTTATGGTCAGATCAGGATCCAGGTATAGTTTACTGGAAATAACACGATTATCAATGTCCTTTGAAAGTTTTTTAAGTACTTTAATTTCCTCATCAGCTTTTGGCTTACTGGTTTGCTTACCAATTGACAATTCTTCCCGCGTGAGTTTCTGAAAAAAGTCAGGTGATTTGAGACCTCTATAAATTATCATATTTATCACTGAAAGGATCCCGAGTTGCACTAACACTTCAGTTTGGAATGAAAACCCAAAGATTGTGATTGTTTGCAACTGAAATTGGATAAAATTGATCAATAGAATGATCAACATAAGACTTATAAGCACTTTGATCCACCTGGTTGTAGATGGCTCTTTGTTTGAATAAACTTGCTTGACGCCTGATTCATACCTGAGAATTACGTTGAACGATAACAAACAGTAGAAAACCATTACCAGGATCAGAGGAATACCAAGGAATCGACAAACCGGGAAACCAAATGTGGTAAGGATTACTATAGTTGTAAAGGGTATAAAATGCAACCAATCCCTTAATTTAAATTTCAAATCGCTCACCAGGTAGAATCTTGTGTATAGGAACATGAGAGGACCATACAAAAAGCCATAACTACAGCTATATGCACTTAAAGTAGCTGTGAATATATTATTAGTATATAGAATGTTATAACTAAAATGTATTCCGATAGTAAGCAACAAGAATACCAGGTATATGTTGCTTTGTCGGGTTCTGAATTTTGGTGTGATCAGGACAATGGCAAACAATAAACTTTGCCAAACAATTAGGATATGGAGTATGTTGATAAGGTCGATCTTCATATCAAAAGCACGCGAAGGTAATTTTATTTCACGACTTCTATCTGAACATATTCTGGTTGGAAAAGTTGAATGACAACATCAGTACCTTTTCCTTCTTCTGAATTGACCTCAATTGACCCACCCAGTTCGATTACTAAATTCTGGGTGATAGATAAACCCAATCCAGTGCCTTTGCCAGTCTCTTTTGTGGTGAAAAATGGATCAAAAATGTTTTTCATTACATTTTGAGAAATTCCTGTGCCATTATCCATTATGGAAATACTGATTTCGTTTTCTTCAAACTTTGTGGAAATTTCAATTTTACCATTATAACTGATTGCATCAAGACAATTGGAATAAATGTTCATAAACACCTGATGAAGTTTCCCTTCATCAGATCTAATAAGTTTAAAGTCTTTGTCAAAATTCTTGATGATCATCACATTTTCCATTTTATCTGTAAAAAGGCTTAAACTGGCCTCCAAAATATAATGCAGGTCGCAACTGGAGTATGTGAATTCATTGTATCTATTGTAAACATTCAGTGCTTTTACTATATGCGCAACTCTTTGGATGCTGGTGTTCATTGATTCTATTACTTCTCTATCATCTTCTGAGGTCGTGCCACCTTCTTCGTCTATGTTGTTCTTGAAATAGAATACCCCACCCTGGATGATGTTAAGTGGGTTGTTGATTTCATGAGATATTCCTCCAGCCATCATTCCAAGAGATGCCATTTTCTCTGAGTTGATCAACTGTTGTTGGCTCAGTTGTAGTGCCCTCGATTTCTCAGCTACTCTTTTTTCAAGCTCCTCATTATAAGTTGTCATGAGGGCAAGGTTTTTCTGTTGTGTTTTCTCATGTTCCTGTTTCAAGAGATTAATGTTATCACCAAGGGCAAATGCGAAGAGGATTACTTCGAGAGACACTCCAAAATAAGTTGAGTAAAGTGTAAAATTATTGATTGGAAGTACACCTTGTAATAACAGGATAAATGCAATCAGGCTAACTAGTGTGGCTGACCATCCCAACACATAAAACCTTGCTACTTTGTAGCCTTTGATCCAAAGGTAAATGCCTGTAGCTAAGATCAATAGGCTATAGACAATAGTGAATAAGTGCCAAATGCTTTTGAGCGAGATTCGATCCATAACACCGAAAAGGGTCATTAATGGAACCAGAAGGAACAATATGAAAGTGATACCCCATATTGCTATTCTCAATTTCCGGGCATTGGTTTTCAACTGGAGGTATTTATCCGTAAATAATGTAACCGACAGGTAGCCAAAAGATATCCAGGTATAAGGATGCTCCCAAAACCAGGGATCCTCAAATAATGAGTGACCATTGATGAATGAAATATTGAGAAGGGCCGTGATGAGGTGAAACAAATAATATAGATAGATCCTTTCTTTGATACTGAAATACAGAAAAAGGTTGTATAGAAACATACCCAAAATAAGAGCCAAAAGTCCTCCAAACGCATATTCTTCAAACCGCAGTTCGGTAATCAGGGCTTTTAAAGTACCCACGCGCAATATGTGAATCCTCGGTGATTCAGAGGTATATTTGATGTAGATAGAGTAATGTTGGCCACTTTCTATGTCCAAAGGCACTACAAAGTGATTAAAAACTTTGTGTTTATTGATATCAACAAATGTTCCGGCTAACTCAGTTTCAGACACATTCCCATCTGAGTCTACTAAATAGATCTCAGCATTCCAGGTATAAAATGAGTTGCCAATATCTAGATAAAGTTTTTCTCCAAGGTAGTTTTGTATGTCAAACTTGACCCATAAGGGATCGTATGAGGCTCTTTCATTTAAAATTTTACTATTAAGCCCTTGAAAATTCTTATCATCCAAGTTTATGATATCTAAAATAGAATAGTTTGCGTCTCTATCAGATTCAAAGAAGTAGGTAATTGTTCCAGGATAGTAAGTTTGATCGGAAAGAACAGATAGAGATTCCTGACCTTCAGCGAACCGTGGTGTGGAAAATGTGACTACTACTAATAAGAAATAGAAAAATGTATTCCGCATTTAGCAAACCATTAGGTTACTAAATATACAGAGTGATCACAACAAATTACATGAATCAAGGGAATATTGCGTGATTAATGTGAATAGTTCCATATTTAGATAAAGGTTTAACGAGGGTTGATGATTTAGTAACAATTGTTTATTTTTTTGGAAAGACTCGACTACCATAAGGAAGTAAAACATGCTCAGTAACCGAAAATTAATTTTCGATAATCAATATGTGTCCATTTGGCATTACTCCTATCTTAAAATGGTGCATCACCGATTCAAATCACATCCTGGTGAAGAGGAATTAAAAAAAATATTAAGTATTGGTTCTGAGCTCTTTAGAAAAGAAAATTGCAATAGATGGCTTTCTGATGACACACATCTAAGGTCTGTCTCTAAAGGAATGAAAGAATGGGCACTTAAAAATTGGTTTCCTCCATTATTGGAAAGTTCATGGAAACACTGGGCCATTGTGTTACCAGAAAACTACATGGGTAAATATGAACTTACTAAAGCAATAGTTACCAGCAAACAACAATTACCACTCATTATTGAGCTGTTCAAAGATGAAGAAAGTGCTTTGGAATGGTTGAGTTCTGTTAAGTAATTTATGGATCAGGTAATTACAAATGAACTATATTGGCACCCGATCAATAAACTCCTCAGATGGAATACTTAGTCTCCTTTTTTAGCAAGTTTATGCCCCTTTCAGAAACAACAACTAATCTGATGAGTCATGTATTTATTCCTGCCTCACTTGAAAAGGGGGAATATTTCATAAAGAAAGGCCAGTATGCCAAGGAGATCGCATTTTTAGAGGAAGGTATCGTGAGAGCTTATTACATTAATAATGAAGGGAAAGAATATAACAAAACCTTTTTTTCAGCTCCTTCAATTATAGGTTCATATGCTTCCTTAATCAGTAAGCAAAAAAATATGGTCGCTCAGCAAGCATTGACAAAATGTAAAATATGGAAAGCCTCTTTTGCAACAATAGAGGCATATGCAGAGGGAAATTTTGAGATAGAAAGGTTGAGGAGGATTATAGCAGAAAATTACTTTCTAAGTAATGAGAAGAAAGAAATAGAAATGGCTCTACTGGATGCTGAAAAACGATATTTAATACTTCAGAATGAATATCCTGGAATTGAATTAAGAATACCTCAATATCATATTGCTTCATACCTGGGTATAAGTCCCACCCAACTTAGCAGAATCAGGAGGAATCTGTCTGAACAATAAATTTCCTTTACATATGTAAATGCATTTGTGCCAGATGAGTGACTTTATTTGCAATGAAACATTATTTAGACAACACAAAGTTTTATTGTCAATGAGAAAGGAAGAAATAGCTTTTTTTAGAGCTTTATTTATCATATCAGCACTTTGGAATCTGATTGGAGCAATATTTGGATATTTTAACACCGCTTATACATTCAATGGTTTTTTCAACAGGGAGCTGACTGACCCACTCTATTATGCAATCTATCAGGGTGCCTGGGGAACAACACTCGTATATTTTATTGGTTACTCTATTGTAGCGTACAATCCATTAAAACATACAGGAATCGTGATTGTAGGAGGAATTGGTAAGATTGGTTTTGCAATTTCATTATTGAATTTTTATCTATCCGGAATAGCTAACTCCATTGTTTTTGTCGTAATCATTGGTGATTTTATCTTTGCAATTTTGTTTTTGTACTATTTCCTGAGGTTATATCGTACTAAAGAAAGTATCATTTAGCCTTTCGGATGAAAAAGGCGATGTTTACTCTGATTTATTCCGGTATTGTTTCATTCTATGTCTTTCCACAGACGCGCGATTGGGAATTGGCTAGAAGTGATGATGGCATTGTAATCTATACAAGAAATGAACCTGGTTCTGAGTTCAAATCATTTAAAGCTGAGGTAGTCCTTAAGGCTTCAACAAAAGATATTTTGCAACTACTTAGGCATACGGAAGGCTATACGGAATGGTTTGGCTTTACCACTTCATCCCGACTCTTAAAACAAGAGGGGCATGTTCAGTTTAATTACATTGAAACAATATTCCCATGGCCATACAAAAACCGGGACATGGTATACAGGATGGAGATTCGAAATTCAGAACCAAACGTAACAAAAATCAAATTAACGGGGATACCTGATCACCTACCTGAAAAAGAGGGAATAGTTCGGATGGAAAAGGCTGAGGGTTTCATCCTGTTAGAGACAAAGGGAGATAACACAAAACTTCAATATGTATTTCACTCGGACCCTGGAGGAGAGGTACCTGCCTGGTTGGCCAATTCTTCTATTACTGAATTACCGTATACAACGTTAGTTGGATTGAGAAAAATGCTTTACGGAGAGCAATCAAACTAATGTTTTCCACCTGCTTATTATAGATCCATAAAAAAATCCCCACTGTGAACAGTGAGGATATACAATTAATTATATGAGAGCTAATTTTTATTCTGAAGGAGCGAGCAATCTGGTGTCAATGATTTGCTCTAACACATGTTTGGGAAGCGCTCCGGCTTGTGCCATTGGCTGTCCTTCCACAGGGATAAAGAGTACTGTTGGAATACTTCTAATACCAAATACAGCAGATAATTCTTGTTCCGCCTCAGTATCTACTTTGTAAATCACCACGTCATCCCTTTCATCTGAGATTTCTTCGAAGATTGGAGCCACCATTTGACAGGGCCCACACCAATCTGCATAAAAATCTATTATCGCAGGTTTGTCACCTTTGAAGTTCCATTCATCCTCTGCGGTATAGTCAAATACTTTTTCTTTAAAACCTGCTGTTGTTAGTTGTATAGTCGCCATTTTGTTTCTTTTTCGTATGCTTTATACAAGAATACGACGGTTATAGCTACAGGTTAGTAACAGATGTTACATGAGTAGTGTGGCCGACATTATTCTGGCTGACTCAATCAAAAATCTCTATACCACTCATATTTCACATTTGGATTAAATATGGTGGTTGGTAGACTTTTGGGTGATTGGATATCAAAGTAATGTTCCAGAAGTCTTTTCTTACCCTTCACATAAAATGTAACTTTTTGTTCAACCCATCCGCCATTTATCTTTTTAAAATCGTCATAGTGTGCTTCTACCTTTAGACCACTGTTGGTAGTATACGCTCTGTAAACACAGTAATATTCTGTAGCATGTAGTTTAAACTGGTGGTCGTCGTTCCCTATGGAATACACAGATTGCCCATTAAAGTTCTCTTTTCTAAAAGAATCCAGGTTATAACCCCAGGATTTTAGCTTACCAATACTTTTCTCAATCGGCATAAAATACAAACCGCCTTTGAATACCAGGTGTTCTGATGGCTTATCTGTAGCATCAAAAAGCGTGTCACTTCTGAATTGATAGGTTGAATCGTTTCGGAAAATCACGTAATTCTTCTCCAGGGTATCTCTGTCTATTCTAAAATAACCTGGGTAACTGACAGCTTCATGCCAGATAGTGGAATCCGTGAGATCCCCCAGTGTATCATACCTCAAAGTGACTTGTTTGAATGTGAAGTGCTGGAACCACTTGTTGTCATTCTTATCTTTCATGACCTGAAAAAGTTGTTCCGAACTGTTGATTTCTACTTTAGAAAAATTTCTTTTACATGCTGTAAATGAAATGGTTACAGCAATTCCAATTACCAGAAAATGGTAAAATTTATGCATTTTTTGCATTTTGTTTGATTGGTTAGATTCTAAACTTTTTATGATTTGGGCAGGTATTTTTTAGGTATAGGATTGTCTTCCGTCTCTTGTGTGAAGTAGATATTCATAACAACCCATCGTTTACCTGTATACATCAGTTGAATACTATTGATACCACGCATAAATGGTTCTTCATCAGTTTTGCTACGGAAAGTCTCATATGAGGAAAATACATGTGCGATCTGGCCAAATTCTTCAGTTACCCTGTACAATTCATTTTCATAAAATCCATTTTCCAGCATCCACTTACCAGAACTCTCGATATATTCTTCAATTCCTAAATACCTGGAACCAAATGTCCCATCAGGCTTTTCACCAGAGGCTACCAACTTAGCTTGTGGATGGAATAAGAACCTTAGAAAATCCCAATCCCTCTCCTCTCCTTTTTCACCGGATATTACACCATACAGAGATTCTATGGTGCTGTCGATAGAACTAGTTTTTTCATAATATTCTCCATTGACATCTTGTGAGAGTGCCGTGGTTACCAGGAAGAAACCTAGTAGAACTAATGTAATACGTTGCATTTTGTAAGTGTTTTAGACCTTTAAAATGATTCCAATTGAATCAAAAATTATGAAGGCTAAAATACCTCAATTAGGTCCAAAGCTTGTTACCGTTCATGTAATCACCCGCAACACCTGTTTCTTGAACAATCATTCTTTTTTCCATTCAGGGAACCTACCAGGAGTGTAGGATGCTCCATAACTTTCCAGGAGTTTATCCAGTTCTAAGGATTGTTCGTCAGCAGCTTTGAGTTCTGTAAGAACATTTTCAAAAGCCTCTGCTACAATCTTATATGAACTCTTGAATGTCTCAGTTGGGGCTGCAGTGGTAGTCCAAAGTGAGTAAACAATGATATCAATTCTGTCTTTAAGTGAAGTAGGTGTAGCACCTTCATACCTTCTTCGCAAGCCATCTCCATTTAATTTTCTACTTAGACCATCCAATTGAGTCTCCAACGCTAATATCTTCTCATAATCCTTTACCGGTGCTCCCGGTGTTTCCAGATAAGCCTTTTTATAATATTTAACTTTCTCTTTGAGCCATTTCATATATTCATCCGCACTACCGGCAGCTCTACCTAGCTCAGCCACTTTTTTGTTAAATGCATCAAGTGCTACTTTATCAGCAGCAGGGATAGAGGTATGGTTCAGGTAAACACAATTAAACTCCTTCTTTGAAACGAGATTTATATACTGACCGTCTTCAAATTTATCAAGAGCAACGTTGTATGTGCCGGGAGGTACCATGTAACCCACACTGGGTGAAACCCATGCATAAGTATCATCGAAAGGTGTGAAACTGATCGGGTCTATAGGATCCCGACGAAAATCCCATGTAATTCGGTTTACTCCGGTAGATACACCGGTTTTAATTTTTCGTACAACATTGCCATTAGCATCTGAGATGGTAAACAACAAATATGGGTCAGGCTGCTGCGATTCCTTTAAAAGCTGTTTATACGTAGGGTATGCAAGATCCAGTCCTTTTTCTTGTCTATCTTTTTCCAATTTCCTTCTTTTCTCTTTTGCAGTTTTTATCTCTTCTTTCACATAGTAGGTGATTGTGGCTCCTACTTTAGGATTCGGGGCTGAAAAGAAACTTCCTCCCTGAAAACCAATTCCCGGATACCCAAAAGGATGGGCCTCAACATACATGCAGGCATCCTTGATCGGAAATATGAACGCATCTTGTTTCAACAAATCAGTTGAAATTGATCGCAAAGGTGAATAATCATCCAGGATATATATTCCCCTACCATATGTGCCAGCAACCAGGTCGTCTTCTCTTTCCTGTATGGAAAGACTTTGATAGGTGACTGTAGGTAATCCATTCATAAATTTTACCCACGTTTTGCCCCTATCGTTTGAAGCATACAGGCCAAATTGGGTACCCACAAACAGCAAATTCGGAGTTTTATGATCTTCTACAATACTATAAGTGCTTCCCTGAGCTGGTAGGTTTCCATTGATAGAAGACCATGTCCTTCCTCCATCAGTTGTCATCAAAACATGTGGCTTCTGATCACCACTTTTCACAGCCTGGCATGCCGCAAAGGCAACATTTTTATCATGGTGAGAAGCAAAAATCTGATGCACCCTTGTAAAATTTAGGATTCCCGGAGTAACAGAGGCTTTCTCCCAGGTTTCACCACCGTTTTTAGTCACATGTATAAGCCCATCGCCTGTGCCGGCATAAATTATTTGTTCATCTAAAGGAGATTCCGCTAACGCTGTTATTTTGGCGGAGGATCTTTTTCCTGCCATTTCATCGATGCTCCAACTCTTACCCATAATCCGGTCCATTTTCTGAGGAACTCCTCGTGTCAGGTCGGGGCTAATTTCTTTCCAGGTACTTCCCTGGTCATTCGATCGAAATACTTTATGAGCTGCAAAATAGATCATGTTGTTGTCAAACCTTGATATCCTTAATGGAGAATCCCAATCGAACCGGTAACCACTGTCGTATTTTGTATTGATAGGTTGTATGAACAATTGTTCACCGCTTTTCTTATCAAAACGGACTAAATTTCCATTCTGCGACTGCACATAAAGAATATTTGGATCTTTCCAGTCAGCCTGAGTCATGAACCCATCTCCTCCGAGGGTATAGCTCCATTCTCTATTGGTTATTCCTGACGAATTGAGTGTTCTGGACGGGCCAATCAGACTACTATTATCCTGCGTTCCGATAAAAACATTGTAAAAAGGTGTAGAATTATCAGTGCTTATTTTATAAATCTCTGTAATCGCCATATTGGCCTTGAAATCCCAATTCTTTCCTTCATCCCAGGAATCATAAACGCCACCATCATTTCCTGAGATCAAGTGTTTGGTATTAGTTGGGTCAATCCACATAGCGTGATTATCCACATGTTTGTACTTTTCACCAAGTTTTGAAAATGTCACTCCACCGTCTTTACTTACCTGGTTGAGTAGATCCATCGAATAGATTTTGTTTTCATCCAGCGGGTCTGCTACTAATTTTTGCATGTAAAAAGGATATGCAGGGCTATAACTACTTTGCTTTGTCCAACTAGCTCCCCTATCCGTGCTTCTGTAACATCCTCCATTTTCTTTGGCTTCTACAAGGGCATAAACATAATCTGGGTTTGCTGGTGAGATTGCCAATCCAATTCTACCTGTTGCCTCTGGGATCGGACTACTCACCTTATCCCAGGATTCACCACCGTCTGTACTTTTGAAAATACCTCCCTCAACTCCACCTCTTACTGAAACATTACCTTTACTGAGTCGTTGTTGTGCAGAAGCATACAGAATGGACGGATACCTTGGGTCCATATGAACTTCAAAACAGCCCACATAGGGTCCCAGGTTTAAAACTCTTTCCCATGAAAGACCTCCATTTATGGTTTTGTAGATCCCCCTGTCGCCTCCTTCATTATGAGCAGAACCATAAGCAGCAACATACACGATATCAGTATTGGTAGGGTCCACCACAATATCTCCAATGTGTTCAGATTTCGTCAAGCCCATATTTTCCCAGGACTTTCCACCATCATCACTTCGATAAACTCCATCACCATAAATGGCATTACTCTGGGCATTGCTTTCACCAGTACCTACCCAAACCACATTTGGGTTTACAGGATCAATGGTCACACATCCCATGGCGAATGTTGATTGTCCTTCAAACACAGGTGAGAAAGTCACACCATTATTTGAAGTTTTCCAAAGAGAACCACTTCCCGAGGCAACATAATATTCACTATGGTTAAATGGATTCACTGCCAGATCAACAATTCTACCACCAGTGATTCCTGGTCCAATACTTCTAAATTTTAGGCCAGATAGGGAAACATCCTCAAGAGCATTAGATGTTGAATTCTGATTTTTTGACTGTCCGACTACCTCTAATGAAGTAAAGCAAGTAGCAAGTAAGATTAAAGAAGTGATTCTATTCATGATTGGAAGGTTAGTGTTTGACATGAACTCCATGTGTAAAGAGATCCGGTATTAAAGTTAGCTAAATGTTAATCAAATGAAACGTAGCTCAATATAACCCATATCTCTAATTCTACACTGGAATTTATATGGACGGCATGGCAGGAACGATAACCTCTAAATTAGTATTTGAAATAAGTTTTATTAACTGATAAATTGAATTATGGAAACCTCATTTCAATATCCTCAGAAGAGCAGGTATCAATTCATCAGAGACAAAATGATTGTTGTTGGATGGATTACCTTGTTTTGGCTCATGCTCGCTTTTTATCAATATTTTGACAGATACACCATTCAGGCATCTAATGGATGCATTCAGCCCAATTATTTACACTGGCCCATCATACGAGGGATGTTTGTTTCCCTGACACTGGGAGGAATGATCGGGGGAACAGCTATTGTCTTTTTATGGGAAAATTGGCTAAGGAAAATGTCATTTTTGAAGGCTTTGTTTTACATCATTGGCTGGTATTCACTTTTAAACCTATTGCTTACATTTATTGCCATCAGCATTTACGATGGTCCGGATTCACCGTTACGAGGAAAGGAATTCAGTGAGGCTATTCTACCGGCTGTTTTTGATATTAATCTATTACCGAATTTTCTGTTTTGGTTGTTCATCATGTTATTGACCATGGCCATTCTGTTGATCAGAGATAAGTTCGGTCCAGGAGTCTTTGTAGACTATTTTCGGGGTAGGTATTTCAGACCAAGAAAAGAAGAGAGAATATTCATGTTCATGGACCTTAAATCATCCACCACTATTGCCGAAAAGCTGGGAGAAGATAAATATTTCAATTTTCTAAACGACACATTCAAAACGGCCACTCCTGGAATATTGGCTACAAAAGGTGAGATATATCAATATGTAGGTGATGAAATTGTAGTAAGCTGGAGGTTTACAGATGGTGTGAAAAATGCACAATGTATACAGTGCTTTTATGAAATGACTGATTTATTGGCTCAAAGAGCTTCATATTTTGAAACAACTTATGGCGAAAAGCCCATATTCAAGGCAGGCCTTCATTCAGGCCATGTCATTGCTGGTGAAATGGGTATTATCAAAAGAGAAATAGTATATACTGGTGATGTTTTGAATACGACTGCCAGAATTCAATCTAAGTGCAATGCCAATGATGTGAAAATATTAGTTTCAAGGAGTCTGTTTGAGCAAATTGAGTCAAGCTCATTGCGTTTGCAACCTATCAGTTTAGGAGAACTTGAATTAAGGGGTAAAAGTGAGAAGGTTGAGGTAGTGACTTTCTAATTAAGACAGTTATTAAAGCCCGCAAGATTTCACGGGCTATGACTACTTTGAATAGTAAGTTACTTGACAATTTCACCGATGTATTCCATAATTGGATCTTTTCCTATGGCGTAATCATCAACAGTCATTGGTACATAAATATCAGGTGCTAACCATTCGCGATTATCATAACTAACTGCACTTTGCCAGTAGGTCATTGCCGCTGAGGCAATTAACCCGGAATAGGGTAACACAAAATTATTGTCGTCTCCTACATGAGAAGGTTTCCCTCCTGTCGGCTCACCAATAAAGGTTGTATTTGAATACTCATCAAGTTTATTGACAAGCATATTGGCTGCCGAAAAAGTTTTTCTCCCAATGACTGTAAAAAGCTTACCCGGTTGGTTGACCTCCTGATTTTGGATGATTTCAAGTAGAAAGTTTTTTACCAACATACCATTACCTCCATTATTTAGCCTTAAGTCTAATACAAGGGCACATTTCTTCTTAGCAGCTTCATTAGCGATTTCTTTACCAAACTCCTGTAATGATTGTTTTTGTCCATTTCGGATTTGATTTATTTGAGCATATACGATATTGGCAGTCTTGTCGTACTCATACCAAAACGTTTCATTAACGTTCATGAGATATCTTGGTTGAGAATCCTGATTTTGCAGCGACACCCATCCATTCGGAGTAGATTTTGATGAAATTATTTCTGGAGTGAATAGGTCAGTTTCTAAAGTGATCTTTTCTTCAACTCCATTTTTTTCAATCAAAACCGATATTTCACCTTCACTGGATTTGGCCACATCAACATGTTGTAAAATCTCAGTTAAGGTTATGTAAAAAAGACTAGTCCACCTTTTCATAATTTGGTTTTCCGGATTAGCCACCATACTTACTGACTCAATCAGTTTTTCAATTGGTGTATTTTCTATCGCCAATACTTTAGCACCCAAAAGTTTCTCATACCCCACTTTTGCTTTCCTAATGTGAATCCCATCTTTGAATTCATATAGTTCAATAGGTAATTGGTGAAAATGGTGTTTGCCCTGGAATGGAGGAATGATATAACTGTGGCCTGCGCCAATAGAACTTGTAAGTTTCATGAGCTCCACAATTATTTGATCATCTGTAAGGTTAGCAATGTTCTCTTGAAGGTTATTGAGTTCATTGTTCCATGTCTTTTGATCTACCAAACCGAATAAGTCGTGGTGCATCAGTTCAAATTTTGATTTGAAGTATTGAATATCTAGTGCCCATCCTTCCTCTCGGGATAATTCCACTCCAATATCAGGGAACAATTCTTTAAACTCTTCCAATTGATGAAGACCGTTGAGATCCGGATCAGGTCTCACAGTTTCTTCATGGTCTTGTAATCCGTTCTGTAAGGATCTCTTTAACCAAATCAAGGCATTTTGCTGATCACCAGATCTGGCATAACTGCATGCTGCATTGTAGCTTGTAACAGCCTTATTATATCCAATATTATAAGCACTTACAAATTGCTCAATGGATTTCTGAAATTCATCTAGGTTAAGGTAGGTCCACCCTAATTGGTAGGCATATTTCCCATTATAAGGATTTTCTTTTACAACCTTTTGAAGTGATTCTGCTGCCAATTGCCATTCCTTATTTGAGAATTGTTTTTGCGAGCTTCTTAATAATTCAAAGTCCTGGGCAAAGAGTTGAAAACTGAGTAACCCGAATAACATTAAACTAATTTTCCTTTTCATAATTCGTTTTTATTTTGAGTAATTATGAAGCGAAAAAAGCCTGTTAGAATAAGTTTAGCGGTCCAAATCATGATTTGGGACTACTAGTGGGAATACTTTTTTTGATATTCCGAGGGTGTCAAACCTGTAGCATTTTTAAAAATTCTGTTCATTACAGTCTTTGAACTAAATCCAGCTTCAAAACCAAGAGCCAAAATGTTCAAATGCTGTTTCGAATTATTTAAGAGTGAAGTTTTCAAAGCCTCAACGCGATAGCTATTCAGATAATCCTGAAAATTCCTGCCTTCTTTTTGATTGATTACCCTTGATAAGTTATTGGGAGAGGTTTTTAGCATTTCTGCAAGTGTGTCTAACCTCAATTTACTATCTAAATAGGGTTTCTCAGTATCCATAACCTCGGACAATTGTCCATGAAGTAAATCAGTGCCTTTGTCACTTAGTGTAGAGCCCTGGTACTTTGGTTTGAAGTCAAAGACAATTGGATGTTGTATAGCGAAATACGAAAGTGCATATATCACAATAACCAAACTTAACTCGGGGAAATCATCCAAATAGGAAGAAAAACTAAGGTCAAAGTGCCCCAGAAGAAAGGAAATTACTCCAATGACGAAAACAGATATAAAAACATGCACAGTAATTCCCAACCATAAGCGAAGATCCTTATTAATGTTTTGAGCAGACTGAGATTTCCGATGTTTCAGATAATACAAATAGGTTATTATACTGTATGAAATGACATGAATGGCTTTTACCGAACCAAGGATGGTTACATAAAGCGGCATATCACCTGACATGTACAATACGGTGGCAGGATTATCCCCTATAAGAATCCTGACAATAAAATATATGACAAACCCCACAAATGGTATCAGGTGCAGTATGTCATAAACTTTGAATTTATAGGTATTAATGAGAACACTTTTAATGTATAAGTAGAATGATGGGCCAATTAAAAGTGGTGTAGAGAATGTGGCATAGAAGAAAAATATATGCTCAATAACCCAGGTGGTAGTGACCAAATATTTATGAACCAACACAATCAAAAATGTTAAGATCAGCACCAGCAAGAAACTATTAGGGTCATTGTTTCTACGCTTTCGGGTTAGGTTTATCAGCAAGAACACGCCTTGCAATAAACCAATGATAATGACGATGATTACAAAAGTGTCTCTCATTCAAAGACAAAGATGATGTCTTCCTTCAAATAATGAAATCAATTCAATCTTTAATGGGTCTTATAAATATGATCAATTGTATTAAAAGCCCAATTACAATCAGCGTTATCTCTTCTATTCTCGAAATTAGATGACTGGTGTCAATTGCTTTGTGAGATTGTTCTATAATTCTACTTCCTTCCTTCAGTTGTATCTCAAACAAAGCATCCAATTCTTCAAAGACGGCAGCATAGTAACTGTCCACTATGTCGATAGAAGGCAATTCTTCATTTATCAATTCACCTTTTATGTACTGAGATTCATATTGTATCAACACATTGAGTTTAGCAAACAATGATTCAAAATGCTGTGTCTCCTTTTCAGTATGCCTGGTATTAGCAAACCTGGTCATGAGTGCTTCAATTGAATCATTAGCAAGAGAACTGTATTCGACCAGGTCATCTATGTTGTTTTCCTGAAGGAAAGTTCTCTTGGTTTGAAGTTGACGACTGATCCTAAAAAGGTAATCCTTTGCCAGAATTCTGTCTTCATAAACAGTAGTGAGGTTGTCCTGTACAATAGTAAAATGATTACTGTCCATCATATTGGTTGCCAGAACCAGTAAAAAAACAACAGCTAGTGCTGCTCCCATTCTAATTCTTTGTGCCGTACTGAATTTCCAATTCATGTAGTGAGTTTTAATTAAGACTAATTGGGAGTCTACAATTCCCAAACTTTTCTCCTAATGTAAAAATGTTCTACATGTTTTTTGATGTTTTTTACTTTTTTAGTCAATTGTTTCATGTATCTGTACATGACCACTTCTTGTGCATAAACCTTCGCTCCATAGGAATGAGTACTAAATCCGGCCCTGTAATGGTCTGAGTTCTTTTCAATTTTCGATGCAAATGAGCATTGTTCCCGAAAGAAATTCAGAAACTCCTCCGAGTGATATTTTTCGTCAAGATTCTCCATGTGTTTCAATATCTTTTTGATGGTACCTTTTGAATGGGGATAATTATTGGCTAACAGGTCTTGTTCCAGAAGATCATGATATCGATGCATCTGATTAAGCAAAGTGAAAATAGATTGACGGTAAAGATCATCATTACAAAATCGTTTCAGGTTTCTGTACTCAGAAAGTGCCATCATTTCCAGATGTAGACTGCTGGATAAGGTAAGTACCTTTTTTTCAATTAGGTAAGGATCATTCGTATTGTAGGCAAATAGCGCATGTTGAATAGTGAATAAAAGGAATAGTAATATAAGTTTCATATACCAAAAAAGCATATTCTTCTATATAAAGTAAATCACGATTAATTCGGAAATTATTTGTGGAAAATACGGATGTTTCAGTATTCAGTTATTATAAAAATCATAATATTTAAGATATTCATCTGATCAGAATTATCCTATGTTCGTAACAATAATCAAACAGTCTATTTAGTCAATGTTTAGAATTGATACCGTTACCCTATTTGCATTTTTTGGCACTTTCCAGGGACTAATATTTGCAGCCATCTTTTGGCACAAGAACAAATCAATAGCGAATAGACTATTTGCATTTCTATTATTGGCAACCAGCATCAGAATTGCTAAAAACATTTTTGTACACCTTAGAGACCTTAACCCAGAAATGTTTTTAAACCATGGACTCTGGCAAGACATAGTTTACACCGGTATTACTCATCAGTTAGCAATTGGTCCTTTGTTTTTCTTTTATTTTCAATCAAAGCTTCTCCCTAAATTCAAAATTGAGGGTAAGTTGTATTTCCACTTCCTTCCCTATGCAATATTTCTGGTGATCAGCCTTTTTGTAAAATGGAGCTTTTGGCAAAACGGTGGTTTGTATGCTTGCTATGCTTCAATATTGTTTTACTATCTGCTATCCTTGCGGGTTTATTATCTTCACCAAAACAAAATTGATGTTGGAACAAGGTCCTGGTTGGGTGGATTATTGATTACAGTTGGGGTTTTAATGATGGCATATTCACCGATATTGTTTCATTATGTAGGATATGCCGGAGGTGGTTTACTATATACCATTGCCATACTTGTTACGGGTTATGTTATGATATCAAGCAAGGGTAGCATCTCTTTTTTTCGCACAAAGTACGAAACTTCCTCTCTTATTGATAGCAAAATCAAGGAGATCAGAGCTAAACTTGAAGAACACATTCTTGAGAATAAGCCTTACCTGGATGTTGAATTAACACTCAATAAACTTGCAAGCCAAATAGAGGTACAACCTCATCATCTTTCGCGAGTTATAAATCAGAATTTCAAAGTAAGTTTTACTGATTATATCAATCAATTTAGGCTGGAAGAGGCAAAAAAGAGACTTGGTAATCCTCAATATGATCACTTGAAAATAGCCGCATTGGCCTATGAATGTGGGTTCAATTCTGTTCCAACTTTTAATAATTTGTTTAAGAAGGTTTACAAGTCCACACCATCAGCTTATAGAAAAAAGGTTAGGAGTGATTAAGTTTCTAAAGGTCGAGAGGTTCTTTTTGTGCAAAATCTTCAGCTGTGATTGCTTGCCCCATTAATGTACTGGTATCCCAATCCTGAGCTATTTTCCATGCCCCACCTTCCTTTCTTAGCACTACATGAAACTGAGCATAGTGTGCTGATGGATCTTTTCCAGGTTCTTCAATTACTAATCTGAAGTACCCCACTTCATACCCCATGGTTTCATTGTAAATTCGTGTTTCAAACCAAAAGTCAATGGTCCTCTCTCTGTCAGTTTTTTTCTGGTATGATTCCCTGACACTGTTTTTATACTCATCACCTACTCTAATCCCATTCCACTTGCTTATTCTTAGCACATCATCCGTGTGTAACTCATTAAACTTCTTCCAGTTTCTAGATTCGTAAGCCTTCTTAAAGGGTTTCCAAAGTTGTTCATTAATAATCTTTTCGGATTCAGAATTGTGAACATAGGTTTGACAAAGAACCGGGAACTGTAATGAGGTGATGATAATAATTAGTAACAAATTGAGCTTTTTCATGATATCTTTTTTGAGTTGAAAGTTATGTGTTCTACCGACCCAGTTTTAATAAAATTATAATATTTAAGAACCATTCATAAAACATTAACACCTGACGTCCAATATCGCTTTTGTAAATGTCATCACAATTCTTTAGTTTACAACTTATACAAAAGTTTATTAAATAAATGTATAAAATTGGAGCGCTTGAAGAGATGGTGATCATATTAGCGGCAGTATTGCAGGAAGATGCTTATGCGGTTTCCATAAGAAGAGAATATGTTGAGCGGACAGACAAGGAAATCTCAATCCCGGCTATTCATACAGTATTGAAAAGACTGGAAGATAAAGGTCTTCTCAGGTCTTATGAATCTGCCCCCACCAGTGAACGAGGGGGAAGAAAGAAAAGGATTTATAAGATCACTACATCTGGTTATCAGTTGATCAGTGAATTAAGAAGCCAAAGAGAATCATTATGGTCATTGGTACCTAAAATGAGCATTTGACTTATGAAAGGTGATTCTATACCAAAACTTCCATTGAAATTACTGAAGTGGTTCTGCAAAAACGACCTTGTTGATGAAATTGAAGGAGATCTAATCGAAGTATACTACGAGCGTGAACTCACTTCGCCTAATAAAGCCAAACTAAAACTCTATCTGGAGGTATTGCAATCCTTCAATAAACGAAATATTGGAATCATGGAGAACTATCAAAACACTTCTTTGGGCAATCTTTATACAATGATTAGACAATTTTTTAATGTCCTGTTAAGACAAATGGGTAAGTCAAAAGTGTATACGGGTATTTCAATAGTAAGCCTTTCATTAGCACTTACTTGTGCTGGGTTGATTTATCTCTACCTGGATAAAGAGCTTAACTATGACCATATTTATGAGAATGCCAACTCGATTTTTAGAATCAACCATCACAACAAAAACTCTGAACGCACCTATTCATATGCCCCGCTGGGAATGGTTCCGTACCTAAAAGAAAATATACCAGAAGTTGCAGATGGAGTAAGGATCTTTAAGTATAGAAGAGCCATCCCCATAAAAGTAGTTGACACACAACAATCCTTTCACGAAGGAAGGTTTGGCTGGTCAGATCCATCCTTTTTTAAGTTATTTGACCTAAAACTAATCCATGGAAATCCCAGCACAGTCTTAGATAGACCTGATGTGGTTGTTATCAGTCAAAGCACAGCCAGAAAGTATTTTGGCGCTGATAATCCTATTGGTAAAACTGTGGCACTAAGTTTTGGGGATGATTCTCCTCTTGAAGTAGCCGGAGTGTTTGAAGATTTCCCTACCAATACAAGCTTTCAATTCGATATCATCTCCAATATTGAAACCTGTAACCGTTTGATGTGGGGTGGTGGTAGTTTGACTGATTGGAACAATATGTACGTGGCGGGATTCCTGAAAATTGCACCTCAGTATGCACATAAAGTTGAAAAAGAAGCCCAAAAGGCTATTTCCACTTATTTTGAAAATGACGATCCGGAATTATGGACCACTTCTCTGCAGATGCTTACGGACATCCACCTGGGCCAACCCATGGATATTGGAGAATGGAATGCTCACAATGACTCCCAAACCATCATCCTTTTTGTGGTAATTGGTGGTATTATCCTTTGTTTGGGTTGTTTTAATTTCACCAATATGGTCACGGCACAGGCTAGTCAGAGATCACAGGAAGTAGGGATAAGGAAAGTACTCGGTAGTAGCAGGAAACTTATTGCACTCCAAACGATTTTTGAAACCTTTTCTTTCGTGATAATCGCAGGGGTTTTGTCTTTTCTATTTATGTATGGTTTATTACCCTGGTTATCAGCATTAACACCCCATCATTATGAACTGAAGGAGTTGTTCAACCTGAAATTCCTTCAAACATTTCTGCTGATTGCGTTGTCCGTGTGTATCATAGCCGGGATCTACCCCACCCTTTATATTTCAGGGTTACAATCTTTACAATTGATGAAGAAAATCAATCGATCTAATGATGGAAGACTAGTCCGGAATGTTCTTGTTACTGCCCAATTCACGATTACTGTAGGGTTAATCATTTCCACTTTGATGGTGTATTTACAACTTCAGTATTTGAGAGAGAAAGAACTGGGTTTTGATCAATCGGTTATCGTCAATATGCCAATTCATAATGATGAGGCTGTAATCCCCAAAATACCAACTTTCCGTAATATGGCTACCAGTAATCCTGGAATCACACACATCACAGCTGCATCTCATGAGATGTTTTCGGATTATACATATATCTCATACCTCGACATAGATGGGTTCGATGATATTTTTAGATGGGAACGGTATACTGTGGAGCAAGATTACATCAACACATTTGAACTGGAAATGGTCGCGGGAAGAGGTTTTGATGTTTCAATTCCGTCAGATTCTAATGCATTTGTTTTAAATGAGACAGCAGTCAAAGCTTTAGGTATTACTCCAGAAGAAGTATTGAACAGAACCATATCTGATACTGGATTGGAGAAAACTGGCAAAATTGTGGGAGTTGTGAAAGATTTCCATTTTCGTTCTTTACATCATGATATTCAGCCCTTTGTGCTATATGTAAACTGGGATAGATTGGATTATATTTCTGCCAGATTAAGCTCCAGTAACTTCCATGAGAATATCGATAATCTTGAAAAAGCGTGGTACGATTCTTTCGGTGAAGGTATCCCCTTTTTCTTTAATTTTCTGGACCAACAAGCAGCTGATCTATATGCCAGAGAGGATAATCAAAGCAAACTATTTACATTTTTCAGTTTGATCTCAGTTGTGCTGGGAGCAATGGGATTATTTGGATTTTCACTTTATACTACAGAGAGAAGGTTTAAGGAAATTGGTCTCAGAAAAGTCCTGGGTGCCAATGTCTGGGAGCTTATTCTGATGATCAACAGAAGCTCAATAAAATTCCTGCTAGTGGCATTCGTGATCGCCACTCCTATAGCATATGTTTTTATTAACAGTTGGTTAGCGGAATTCGCCTATCGAATAGAGCAACCACTGTGGGTTTATCTCGCGACTGGGTTAATGACATTTCTTTTAGCTTCTCTGACAGTTAGCTATTTGAGTTGGAAAGCTGCCTCTTCTAATCCTGTAGATGCCATTAGAGTGGAGTAGCATAATCGGTTTTATAACTCGTATCAGTGACTGTTGTATTGCTTGTAATTTAACTAGTATTTAACAGTTCTTTTATTGATTTCTATCATAGGTTAAGTGGCTTTTAACCAGTTACTTCTGTGCTGTATTTTCAAACAGTCAATACCTATTATTATGAAGTCAAATAAATACATATTCACTTTCGGGGGTGGAACTGCCGATGGTGACAAGTCCATGAAAGAATTGCTAGGTGGTAAAGGTGCGAACCTGGCAGAGATGAGCGCAATTGGCTTGCCAATTCCTCCAGGTTTTACAATCACTACAGAAGTCTGTCAATATTACAATCAAAACAACGGAAAATGGCCAAAAGGTGTAGAAGAGCAACTTAGAAAAAGTGTTTACTTTTTGGAAGACCTTATGGGATTAACCTTTGGAAGTGCCACTAAACCGCTACTGGTTTCAGTGAGGTCTGGAGCGGCTATTTCAATGCCAGGAATGATGGACACAGTGCTGGACCTGGGTTTGAATGACGAATCTGTAAAAGGTTTGTCTGATATGACCAATAACCCAAGGTTTGCCTTTGATTGCTACAGGCGCTTTATAGACATGTTTGGGGATGTGGTAATGGGTGTTGCTCACGAACTTTTTGAAGAAGTATTACAGGATCTCAAAGACAGAAGAGGTATCAAGGAAGATACAGATTTAACTGTTGACGATTTGCAGGACCTTGTTGAAAGATATAAAGCAGTTTACAGGAAAGAAACTGGGTACATGTTTCCTCAGGATCCGTGGGAACAACTTCACTTTTCAGTAAATGCAGTATTTGGGTCATGGAGCAGCAAACGAGCTAAAACTTACAGGAAAATAAACAGGATCACAGGATTGTTGGGGACAGCTGTCAATGTTCAATCAATGGTTTATGGTAACATGGGAACTGACTGTGCCACAGGTGTTTGCTTTACCAGAAATCCTGCAACTGGTAAGAAAGAGCTCTTCGGAGAATTCTTAGTGAACGCACAAGGTGAAGATGTTGTGGCAGGAATCAGGACTCCCCGTCCTATTCATGAATTGGAAGCACTTATGCCAGAATGCTATCATGAGTTATTGAAGCTTACCACTGACCTGGAGCACCACTACAAAGATGTACAGGATATAGAATTCACCATACAGCAAGGAAAATTGTTTATCCTCCAAACCAGAAGTGGAAAACGTACAGGAACTGCCGCAGTTAAGATTGCCATTGACCTGGTCAATGAAGGGTTATTGTCTCATAAAGAAGCCGTGAAGAATTTGGTAGAACCCAGGCACCTGGATCAATTACTTCATCCCCAATTGAATGATGCTGAGATCAAAAAAGAAGATATCATTGGACATGGACTCCCCGCCTCTCCTGGCGCAGCGGTAGGGACAGTAGTGTTTACTTCAGAAGAAGCAGAGGAAATGCATGCCAAAGGTTTGCCTGTAATTCTCGCAAGAATAGAAACGAGCCCTGAGGATGTTGGTGGTATGGCCGCAGCTCAGGGAATTTTAACTTCAAGAGGTGGAATGACCTCCCATGCAGCTGTAGTTGCCAGAGGATGGGGCAAACCTTGTGTGGCAGGTTGTGAGGATATTGTGATCAATTATGATACGCAATCTATTTCCTCAGAAGATGTAGTAATTAACAAAGGGGATTGGATTTCAATAGACGGTGCTAAAGGTTTGATTATCAATGGTCAGAAATCAGTTGTAGAACCTGATTTGGATGAAAATTACCTCACCTTCATGAAATGGGTAGACGAATCCATCGATATGCAGGTACGTACCAATGCGGATACTCCTGAAGACGCTCAGTTGGCTAGAAAATTTGGTGCACAGGGAATTGGCTTATGCCGAACAGAACACATGTTCTTTGGAGATAAACGTATCCTGGCTATGCGAAAAATGATCATTGCAGACAATACCTGGGAAAGACGAGTCGCTCTTGATGAACTGCTGCCCTTCCAAAAAGAGGATTTCAAAGGTATTTTCAAAGCAATGGAAGGTCTTCCAGTTACAGTGAGGTTACTGGACCCTCCTTTGCATGAGTTCTTACCTTCTGAGAAAAATGAAATCACTCAGGTAGCCCGTGAACTTGGCATTACAGCCAAAGCAATGACCCAGAAAATCAGATCATTGAAAGAGTTTAACCCGATGCTGGGCCACCGTGGTTGTCGTTTAGGTATAACTTATCCGGAGATCACAGAAATGCAAACCAGGGCTATTCTGGAAGCAGCAATTGAATTGAAAAAAGAAGGTCAAACAGTTATTCCTGAGATCATGATTCCATTGGTGGGAACTTCAGAAGAGTACATCCATCAGCATGAAGTGATCGACCATACAGCGGCTGACATTTTCACGGAGGCTGGAGAGCGTATAGAATACAAAGTGGGTACCATGATCGAGATCCCAAGGGCAGCATTAATTGCTGATAAGATTGCAGAAGAGGCTGAATTCTTCTCATTTGGCACTAATGACCTGACTCAAATGACGTTTGGCTACAGCCGCGATGATGCTGGTAAGTTCCTGGAGATCTATATGAAAGAAGGAATTCTCATGGATGATCCGTTCCAGACATTGGATAAGGAAGGTGTAGGAAGCCTTGTGGCAATGGCTACTTCAAATGGAAGGAAAGTCAACAAGAAGCTTAAAGTGGGAATCTGCGGTGAGCATGGTGGTGATCCTGCCAGTGTTGAGTTCTGTTATCAGCAAGGTTTGAATTACGTTTCTTGTTCACCCTTCAGAATTCCGGTAGCCCGGTTATCAGCAGCACAAGCAAGATTGAGAACTAACGAGAAAATAATGGCTGAAATACAGTAAAAACAATAGTGTGTTAATTGTTAGTGAAATGGGGAGGTCAATTTGATCTCCCTTTTCTTTTTAAGGTAATCGATTGCGTAACTTTTCAGGGTCTTTTTATTTTGAATCCAATCAAAAAATAGCGAAATTCTGTCAGGACGGGAAACAAATGGAACTGACTACTGACCAGACCAATTATTATGAACTACTGTTTCATAATACCAGTGATCTCATTTATGAGTTGAATGAGGAAGGTTATTATGTACGGGTGAACGACTCAGTTCTGTTTCAAACCAAGTATACATTTGAGGAATTAAAAAAAATGACTTGCTGGGACCTTATTCCTGAGTCATACCGCGTTACAGTTCAGGCCCATTATCGAAGTATCCTACGAAAACGCGGCACTTCTGATTACCAGGAATTTCCGATCATTACTAAGGACGGATCGGAGATATGGATCAGTCAAAGTGTGCACTTTATGTATGAAGAAGGTATTGCTAAAAGAGCATTCGTAATTGCTAAGAATATTACCTACCAAAAGGTTGTTGAGTTACAAAAAGATAAATATTTAGAGGGTTTACGTTTGCTGAATAACGTTAAAAATGCTATAAACCTTACCGTGGATGAGAGACTAAACACTGCACTTGAAATCTATACGCGTTACATGGATTTGGATTTGGGAATTATCAGTGCCATCTCAGGAAATGAATATATTGTAAAATACTTTTACCCAAATGATGCTGACCTTAAATTAAATCAAAAATTCGACTTCAAGGAAACATATTGCGACATTACCGTTGAAGCAAATTCGGTTACAGCAATAAATGATATCAATCACTCACCTCACAAACAGCATCCTTGTTATGAAAAATTCCAATTGGAGTCATACATCGGTGATGTTTATACGATTAATGATAAAGTAGCTGGAACGATCAATTTTTCCAGTAAGAAGAAAAGAACTACTCCTTTTACACATTATGAATTGGAATTTGTATCGCTCTTGGCCAATTGGGTAGGGTCATTGCTGGAAAGATCCGCTTTTATCAAAGAACTGTCTAAAAGTGAAGAAAAATATCGGTTGTTATCAGAAAACTCACAGGATGGTATTGGTTTAATAGAAGGTAATCAGGTGAAGTATGTTTCACAAGGTTATGTAGAAATGCTCAAGTATTCAGAAGCAGAATTGCTATCTATGACAGCAAGAGATACATTCGAACTGGTTCATGAAGAAGATAGAGATCGAATAAGTGATTTAATCCAGGAAAACAAAAAGAAACGAGAAAAGAACCTTGTTTATCAATACAGAATTTGGACAAAAACAGGAGAACTAATTTGGGTAGAAAATGAAATTTCCCGGTTGTTTGACGAAAGTGGAGATATCATTGGCACCATCGTTCACGCCAGGAACATTACAGAGAGGAAGAAATTCGAAGAAGAACTTGCTGTGAGAAACGAGCGCCTGCAGGAGTTGAATACTGAAAAAGACAAGCTCATTGCCATTATCGGACATGACCTTCGTAATCCCATGGCAGCTATGCGGAATATGAGTGAACTCGTTGTTAGGCAAATTGAGGACCTGGATCGGGAATCCATTATTGAGATGAACGAAGTGATTTGTAATTCAGCCAATAAGGGACTGGATCTGATTGAAGAAATCATTGATTGGGGAAACCTCACTTCTAATTCATCTAATGTCGTGGAGGATGTAAACATTGAAGAGCTTGTCTCCAAGATTGAGGATCTGTTTCACATCAATATTGAAGAAAAAGACATTGAATTTCGAATCAATAACAATGGCGAACTATCCTTTAATTGCAATCCGTTCGTATTGGAACTCGTGCTTAGGAATCTGATATCCAATGCCATTAAGTTTACTCCAAATGGTGGTCAGATTACTGTCAACATCGAAGACCTGAATGAGACTCATCTTATTATTGTGAAAGACTCAGGAGTTGGGATGACCCAGGAAGTGGCCAATAGCATTTTCGACTTTGAATCCAAGATCACCTCGATGGGGACCAACAATGAAAAAGGCACTGGCCTTGGTCTGAAGCTTTGCATTGATGCTGTCTATAAACTTGGAGGAAAAATGGAGGTGAAATCTGAGCTCAATAAAGGAAGTTCGTTCCTGATTTACATACCTAAGATGTAAAAACTTCTTGACTAATTTTGTCACCAACCACACAAATTACTTAAGGAGTTAGAATTCACAGAAAAAATCAAAAAATCTCTGTGTGACTCAGTGGATCTCCGGGCAACTCTGTGTCATAGCCCATATAGTACTTGTATTTGCTGTTACACAAAGAGCTCAAAGAAGCAGAAAGTTTCACAGTGAAAAAAGCCGAATATTGAATGTCAGAATTGCAAAGTTATGAATTAGGACAATTGACTTTCATAGAGAAAGCCGCCTCATAGTAAATGAGAACGGCTTAGAATAGTGTAGCGAGTAATTAGTTTATTCTTGACAATGTCAAATTGCCTGAAACATTTTTGTCGATTTCCGGCTGTCCTGAATACCGAATATTAGCTCCCCCATTAACTTCAATTTCCAAATGTGAACTAACAGCTACATCCACATCGGCACTTCCATCTACCAGAATCTCAGTTCTGTTGCTACTGAAATCTATGTTGTTGATATTGGCGGAACCAGATATCTTTATCACTTGTGATTCCACACTCCCATTTAATGTGATATCTCCGGTTCCGTCTATTTTAAGCTTTAATTTATCGAGGTTTAGATCATCTTCACTGATGATTGTTGACGTGCCAGAAACACTGACTTCCTGTAGATCCGGTAATGTAACATGCACCCAAACTCCCAATTCAGTTTCAAAGCATCGGACATTATTTTCAAAACCTATTTTTAGTTGGTTGTTTCTAACTGAATAATCAATCTCATCGAATATTTCAGGTTCAGCAATCACCGTTACTGATACATCTTCTCCTTGAGAAAGTGCCAGGTTAACAGGACCAGATAATTTGATTTTTTCAAAATCATCTACATTCAGTTCATAATCATAGGCTGTGCCATTACCGATCAGACAGAGATCTTCATCTTCACAGCTGAACAGGAACAAAATTGGGCATACGAGTACTATTATCATCTTTTTCATGACTTACTAATTTTGAGTTTTTTTGAAATTAAATTTTGATTGGCCACTGCATCCCAGTGGCGTTAATTGCTGTGTTTATCAACCTGGAGCCCTTATTCGATTGGCTAATTCACACAGTGTGTTTTGTTTTGACTGATCTTAAAACAACAACACTCTAAAAGTGGGTGAAAAGAATTTAAATAATTTTTCATTTACCTGGTTCCTGGCTCTTAAAATGCCTCTGTCTATGATTTTAGAAGGAATTGGATTACATTGATTTTATGGACAATAGTACCTTACATACAGATCTCGAGATAGCTAAGGGAGACTTCTTTGTGAGGTTTGGACAGCAAAACTACAAGATTGGCAAGTTGCTGAAAGGTGTACTCCGTGGATTCATTATCAACAATGAAGGTGTAGACGTTACAACACATTTCTTTGTGGAAGAAGACCTTGTATCAGGCAATTACATACCCAATATCCCAGCAACTATGAATATCCAGGCCGTTGAAGGTTGTACTATGTCAGTTGCTAATTACAAAGAGATATTTTCTCATGTCAATGATGATCCCCATTTGACAGAGGTGATTTTGGGCAACTTCCAAAAACTGAATCAACAGAACCATGCCAGGATTGAGGCACTTGTTTCAGGTGATGCCATGTCCAGGTACAAATGGTTTCTAAGTGAATACCCCAATCTATTGAACAGAATTCCTCATTATTACATTGCCAGTTTCCTGGGGATCACCCCTACCCAACTCAGCAGAACCAGAAAAACGTTTTCTCAACAAATGTAAATGCACTCCTTATTTCATCGATCTAGGTTTGTATTCAACTTTTATAAATCAAAAACTTAAAAAGATGGATACAACAAAACTGATTTTCGGAGCACTGTTTATGATGTGTTGGACATTGGCAAGCCAGGCACAACATAATAGTACACACCATGAGAACAATACATTTACAAACAAAAAAAGTCATCAAATGAGAATTGAAGAACCTAAAAGAATTTCATACACCTTTGAACAAACAATTGAAGGTACTTTTGAGGAAATTATGCCCTTGTATTGCCCGGTAAGAGAAATTGATTGGTGCGAAAACTGGCAACCGATTAGAATCATAAGCTATTCAGGCCTTGTAGAAAAAGATTGCATTTTTATGACACCCCACAATGATAAAAATGATGTGTTTTGGATCGTCACGCAATATGATCTGGAAGCAGGAGAAGTTGAGATGTTACATCATATTCCAGGAGTATTAGTGACACGTTTAAACATTCGATTAACAGCAAACACTGAAAACAAAACGAAAGCTTCAATTACCTATGCTAAAACATCATTAAGTGAATCAGGAGATAAGGTGCTCACTTCATTTACTAAAGAAAACTATGATATCATGATGGATTCCTGGGAACAAGCCATGAATCATTATTTAAAAACAGGTGAAATGCTTAGGGGGTTGCCGAATTTTTAAGAATAGTTTATGTGCAGTCAATTGATTGTGGCTGCACTTACTCCGCTTTCTAAACCTCACATTTTCTTTGTTCTCTTTTAATAGCGAATACCAGTGCCGCTCCCAGCGCTAAACCAGCACCAACTCCAATTGATAACCCAATTGCAAGGCTATTGGCCATAACGCCAAGGCTAATACCAATTCCTGTTCCAAATATTAACCCTAACGCGATGTAGTTGTTTTTCATGTTGTGTGTTTTATTTAGTTAGTGTTGAATTTCCCTATTTTATTACATTTCTCATAATACCTTCAATCCGGTACAAATGGTGACGAATGTTGGCAAATGATTCTTAATCTAATCAAAAATGAGAGAATTAAACAATTGAAGTTGTGAGACTATGATTATCCTCTCATGTTACAACTCTGCAGATAGCTCACTTAACTCATCTGGGATGATGGTTATTCCCAATTGTTATTTATTGATTTGGGATAAATAATTTTCAATTAGCTTTTTCCATTCATCATTCATGATCTCAGACAGTAATATTCTAATTAACTGTTCATTGAATTCTATTTTAGAATCATTTTCTTTAACTATAAAGAAAAACTGATGAATACCTTCAATTCCCTTTTTCATCATAAGGTAATTCAGATAATCATAGCTGTTGAATTTGAAGGGTGCATTATTAACAACCATGCTTCGCTCATTCAGAACACTCAGATCAGCTGAATTAGTATATGGATGAATTATTAATGGAGTCAATTTATTGAAGTTGATTATGGCATCTACCCCTTCACTATACAATACATTAAAACCAGAAATGATAGGTTTGTTTGAAACGTCTGTTTGTTCAATTGGATACAAACCTTCTCGAACCTGAAGATCTTCTTCAACACGCAGTACCGGTATTGGATCACCAATTCTTTTTTCTAAAACATCAACTACGCTAATGTAATTAAGCGGCTTAGGATCATTTCTGATAAGGTGCCTCCTACCCATTATTACAAAAGCATTCCTTTTTTTATCGATTACTTCATACCAAATTGAGGTAATGAAACTTAAATCTCTCCGGCCAAGCCAAGGGTAAAAATCAGTTGGTGACTCTACGCTTGACCAATCAATTGGTGGATCTGAAATAACCACTCTAAACTTTTCGTTATCTGAAAGTTTGAGATTTGTGATTCGAATTTCATTAATGAGCAATTCTATAAGTGACGAATCACCAAGCTGTATTAAGGAGTTGGTTGCATTAAACCACACCTTTCGAACATTGCGATAATCACTTTTCTTTCCAGCAATATATTTATCCAGTACATCTTGATATCTTGAATTACCTAATTCAAGCACAATATCATCTACCTTTTCCTGGAATTTGCTGTCATTGATTAACGCTACATAAAAGTTAAGCAACTCCAGCTTGTCATGTGATTCACCAAAAAAAACAATTGAAGTGGTGTCATAGGCTGAACTGATAGCTTCAATTGCATTAATTGGAAAGCGATATTGACCAATAAGGACAATATGATTCAATAGAAGTAATTGAATTATTAAAAGTTTCTTCATGGCTTTTTTAGAACCAATGAAGCTCTCCAGACGGGCTCAAACCAAAAAAAGTAGACCAAATGACTGAGTCTGAAGACGAAAATTTACTTTTATAGACGAATGCCAAGTTTTTCTACGACATCCTGTTTGAATGTTTTACCTATGGGGATTTTTTTGTTTTCAATGACAAGCGTATTACCAACCACTTTACTAATACAATTTAGGTTGACAATAAATGACTTCTGAACTCGCATGAATTCATCATCATTCAATTCGTTTTCAAAGCTTTGAAGAGTTCTTTTAGTAATAAGAACTTCACTTTTGGTATATATTTTCACATAATCCTTTAGTCCTTCAATAAAAAGTATATCAGAGGGTATGACTCGTACTAACTGTTTATCTGTTTTGATGAAAATCGTCTTTGATTCTGCTTCTCTTTTATTTTTGGTCCCAATATAGAAGATCACCTCGTTTAGTAATAGGAATATGAAGTATCCTTTGAAAAGAGATGCATAAGCTTTCAGACCCGTACCTTCATAGGTAATTACTGTAGAAGAGTAATCGAACAAGCCAGCTATGGCCCACCACCAAGCTCTTTCGAATGCTATTTTTGAAATACAGAGGATGATAGCACTGAATATTAGAAAAGGGATTTTCCAGTTATTATACCAACTCTTTTCTTGAAAATATGAATGGAATTTATAGAAAAGAATCAGTGGGATAAAATAGTAGAAAGCAAACGTTCCAAAAATAACTGGATCCGTATTTCTTGGAGCTTCCAGTAGGATCCATATTAAAATGAAAAATGTCCAAAATATTAATTTATTGCGATTCAATTGCGACGGGTTAATGGATAATTCAAAAGGTTTCTCCTAATACCGTACAATCAGGTACTGTTGGTGACAAGTTTTGATTAATGATTCTTAATCTAATCAAAAATGATCGAAATCTACGTTATTGTTATCGTTCATTTTGATCAAACTGGATTTTTCATTTCAAATACTTTTGTAATAAAACTTCTCAGAAAACACCTCCTCATCTCCCCTGTGAAAGAATTAATATTTCTCAGATGATCGGATGTCTTTACTTCTAAAACGTGAACTGGCATCACATGTAAATTTGGTAGTAAATCAGATCTCCGGTAAAAGTAGTCTTTACTTGATAACCACCACTATCTTTTTCAACAATGAAAGTCCAATACCCAAAATGGCCTTCTTTGGCTTGAAAACATAGGCCATCATTTTTGTATCCGTCAATAAGTGCCTGATATTCCTTCTTACAATCAGTTAATCTTGTCTCATCACTTTTGATGTTGTCTAGTCCTGAAATAATTTTCTTCAACTGATCAATGTCCACTGGTTCCATTCCCAAGACATCATTAAACAGTATTTGTATCAAGTTTACTATTGCTTGATAGTCATTCTTATAGTCTAATAATGCAATGAGCTTATTTAAGTTTGAATCTAAATTGACAAGCTTAGTCAGTTCATTATTGGGTTGACTGTTTTCATCGAATTCGACTTCATTAGTATCATGGTGCCAGAATGCCTGAATAGAATTGTGCATGTAGTACACCTCATCACCAAACGAAAAATGTGTAATTAAACTGTCATTTAATGTCGTGAAGCGTACTGCGAAAGGTACATATTGCTGCCCATCACCAAATGAAAAATAGGTCAATTTATATTGGCCCGGATGAATAACAATTTGTTTGTTGAGATGCTTTCTATTCAAATCGAGATACATTTCGAATTCTTTATCCCAATATTTGCCTTGTTTATTGAATACTTTTGAAACAGTTTGTTTTAATAGTGAATCAGCTTCATTATACTTCACATCCGCTGAATCTTTGGACTGTTCCTGACACGAAAATGCCAAAAAACCTAGTAGACAAACTCGAAAAGTCTTACCCATCAATAGATAATATTGGAGTATCTCATTTCTCATTTTCTGAGATTATGTGTTGCAATTGTTCTATTAACAACTGTTTTTGGGTCAAGTCTGTCCGCTTTTGGTCCAGGGGTTGCCCCTTAAATTCTTCCAATTGGAGCGACACTTTATACATCATGTCTTCAAGGCTTTCCAGAAGAATAGGTTTGAATATGGCTTCCAATTTTATCATTTCTGTTGATTGTTTGGTGGTTTATATTCAGTTCCATTAAAGATAATAGTGAAAGCACGAGGATAAAAAAAGATTTAACGAATGCTAAACCTGGAATATGGTTTTATGAATCTTTTAAAGTTTTCTATTCTAGTTCATACCTCATCCTACCCCCCTATCAACCTATTCACACTACTCTTATAGGTCTGACCAATCGGCACCTGGTGATCTCCAATAAAAATACGATTGCCTTCTATTCTATTGATGTGTTGTAACGCCACTATGAATGACTTATGTACTCTCAGGAAATCTCCTGAAGGTAGCGTTTCCTCGTAGTGGGAAATCTTTTCATGACTGATAATGGTTTCGTTTTTGAGGATTAGCTTGGTGTAATTGCCATAGGCTTCTACCAGCATGATTTCATTGGAGTTGATTTGGTGATATTGCTTGTCTCCTTTTACAAAGAAACGATGCTCAGCAGATACAGCATTTGATTCAGGACTGTTTTGAGATGTTGGTGCTTCAATGGCTTTATTGACTGCCTTCACAAACCGTTCAAAACCAAAAGGTTTTACAAGGTAATCGACAACATTGAGTTCATATCCTTCCAGGGCAAATTCTTTATAAGCAGAAGTGACAATTACCTTCGGCGGATCAACCAGGGTGCGTAAAAACTCAAATCCTTTCAACTTTGGCATGTTTAGGTCCAAAAACATCAAATCCACCTTAGATTGGTTTAGGTATTGCATCGCCTCCATGGCATTGTAGCAGTTTTTTTGGAGCTCAAGATGTGGAAGCATCCCGCAGAACTCTTCAATTACGTCGTGAGCCAATGGCTCGTCATCTACGATGATGTATTTGATCATTCCGGTTGGAGTGTTAAATCAGTATGGAAGATATTGCCTTCCTCACTTATTTTCAAGGTATGTCGCTTTGGATAAAGTAAATTCAATCTTCTTTGGAGGTTTTTGAGTCCTATCCCCTGCTCATTTGCTGCTCTGGATACCGGATCGAAGTTATTAGTGAGTGAAAAGTGGATTTCTTCTTCATTACCGGTCAGTTCAATCTTCAAAAAAGCTCCTTCAGACTGTGATTCAATTCCATGTTTGAAAGCATTTTCCAACAAATTGATAAACAACAAGGGAGCTACTCTCAGTTCACCATCAATGTCATGATCAAATGTAATATCCACTTCTTTTTTGTAGCGGATCTTGTGTAATTCAATGTAGTTATTGAGGTAAGTGATCTCTTCCTTGATTGGCACCAATGGATTTTCTCCTTCATAGATTGTGTATCGCATCATTTCTGATAGTTTCAGGATCACTTCAGGTGCTTTTTCTGATTGTTTGATCGTGAGTGAGTATAGGTTGTTGAGCGTATTAAAGAAAAAATGTGGATTGATTTGTGCTCTTAACAATGCTAATTCAGTATTAGCTTTATCGGATTGTAAGCTCCTCACCCATCTCCATTGTTCATACACCCAAATTACTATCAACACCGGAATGGGTAGAAAGAACAAAAGAAGTGCCGTCTCCTTCTTCTCAGCCCAGTAAACCTCAAAACTAGGAGTAGACAAGCGGACGTAAATGAAATAACCAAGAATTAGTGCATAAGTCGCTATGATGTATTTACTGTACTTCAGAAAGAATTTTGGTACAACAGTATAAACCACAGTCAACCAAAAGGCAGTTATCAATGTAATGGTCAAGGGATTATCTGGCATCTCCATGTTTTGGTCCATCACAAGGGTCAGGATAAAAAATACCACGAGCCCCACTATTTTGAATACAGTTGATCGATTAGAAACAAGCTTCTTCCAACCAAAAACAGGTAAACTGATCACTCCCCACCACATGATGAATAAAATAGTATTCTCTGTTACGTGTTTAGGTTCAATCAATAGAAAACCTATTTGACTTAGGACAAGAACCAGGACTGCAGTGATCAACAATGAGATCCCGGCTTGCTTCAATATCTGTTGGTACTTTTTCATTACTCCAATATTAGCCGATTAGTCAGCTACCGAAAAATGATTTTGACAAACACCAGCATTATTGACACATACCCTCCAGTTTTCAGGACGTAATTGGTTTGACATCATTTTCATATTGTTTGTCTCAATAACCACTAAGGTCAACATATTAATTTCTATACCCTGTTTTCAGCAAATAAATTCGTCAGCGATACTTCAACGTCAAAAACTGAAAAACATGAATGAACTTATCATTAAGAACTTATCAAAGACTTATCCAAACGGTGTAAAAGCACTGGATAATGTTTCTCTTTCTATCAGCAACGGTATGTTTGGTCTGCTAGGCGCCAATGGAGCTGGTAAATCATCACTAATGCGTACCATTGCTACCTTGCAAGATGCTACAAGTGGTCAAATAACCTTCAATGGAACTGATATTGGTAAATCCCCAAACCTCATTAGGAAACAATTGGGGTATCTCCCTCAGGAATTCGGAGCATACCCTAAAATCTCAGCAGAACGATTGCTGGATCATATTGCTGTTTTAAAAGGAATCATCAACAAATCAGAACGTAAAGCCCAGGTCCATGCCTTGTTACAACAGGTCAATTTATTCCAGCACAGGAGAAAACCAGTAACAACCTATTCAGGTGGCATGCGCCAAAGATTTGGAATTGCCCAGGCATTATTGGGTGATCCTCAAATCATTATAGTGGACGAACCTACAGCAGGACTTGATCCTCAGGAAAGAAACAGGTTCCTCAACTTGCTAAGTGAGATTGGAGAAAATGTGATTGTGATACTTTCTACACACATCGTTGAAGATGTTCGCGATCTATGCAAGAAAATGGCCATTTTATCTTCCGGGAAGGTCATTTTAGAAGGAAATCCACAAGAACTGATCAGGACTATCGATGGCCGATTATGGAGCCGGGTGATCAATAAGCAGGATTTGAGTGCTCACGAAAAAGCTTTCAATGTGATTTCATCCAAACTGGTATCAGGTGAAACACAAATCCGCGTGCTTGCTGATGCCATTCCTGGCAATGGTTTTGAAGCACAAAATCCGGGTTTGGAAGACCTGTACTTTGCCACTATTGCTAATCTTGAATCTTTAAAAACTCCTCAACATGCTTAATCAATTGATCCGATTTGAACTGTTTTACCAACTCAAACAACGAGCGCTCCCATTCCTGGTGGTCCTCTTTGTATTGTTTGGTTACATGTCTGGTGCCAATGGATTTTCGTCAGACAATGTGAATGTGAATGCCAATTATCAGGTATTCTACAATATGGGACTCTTCACCCTGGGAAGTGTTTTCATCATCATGTTCTTTGCTGTTGCGGGTGTATTACGTGACAGCCAATTTAAAATGGATGAAATCGTCTACAGTAGCCCTGTAGCGAAATCAAAGTTCTTTTGGACTCGTTTTGCTGGTATTTATGTGCTTTCAGTGGTCGCCTTCTCCCCGTTCATTTTTGGAATAATCGCAGGTCACACTTTACCGCCACACGATCCTGATAGATTAGGTCCATTTAATCTGATAGTTTACATCATACCCTGGCTCACTATGGTATTGCCGAACATCTTTACTTGCACTACAGTATTATTTTCCATCAGTTTACTTGCTCGCAGTAGTGTTGCCACCTACGTGGGGGCAGTTTTGGTGTATGGGTTTTATTTCATTTGTTCAATATTCCTGAATTCACCGCTCATGGCTAGTTCGGTACCAGCTTCACCAGAAGCTATGGCCATTGCAGCAATAGCTGATCCTTTTGGGCTTTCTGCTTTCTTTGAGCAAACACAATTTTGGACACCTTATGAGAAAAATACTTCACTTCTCTCCTTCTCTGGGCATTTTCTCCTAAATAGAGTAATCTGGTTAAGCATTTGTGCGGGAATTCTCATGCTGACTTATAAACTTTTTTCGTTCAGAAATTACCAACGGAAAGCAAAAAAAGAAACCAAACCTGAAGCCATTGATACCATATTAGAATCCTATGTTCCCACTATGGTTTCGGAAGGTTTTAGGGCAGCTGCCAAAGCGTTGTATTCCTCGTTCAAATTAGAGTTTAAAAGTGTAGTAAAAAGCCTCCCATTTCTGGCCATAATGGGAATTTGGCTCGTGATCATCATCGTTGAAATCTATACTCGAGTTTTCCAGGGTGGCCAATATGCCGATGTAGTATATCCCGTGACAAACATTATCCTGGAGCATCTTGTAGACCCACTGAAATGGTTGGCCATTATGCTCATCGTATTTTACAGCGGTGAACTTGTCTGGAGAGAACGACTACTCATGTTCAATGAGATCACAGACAGCACCCAAACTCCAAACTGGGCCCTGTTTATGGCTAAATTCTTTGCAATCATGGTGCTACCGTTTTGCTTAATGGCCTCCGGGATGTTTGTGGCGTTTGTCTTTCAGGTTGTCTTTAATGCACCTCAAATAGACATAGGTCAATACTTCGGTTTATTGGTTTTTAATGGTTTACAGCCAATAATATTCGTTGGCTTGGCCCTATTTATACAATCAATCGTTCCTAATAAATACCTGGGTATGGTTTTAACTGGCTTGGTCATCTTGTCAAGTCCATTATCCCGTTTCGTTGGTATAGAGCATTCATTGTTGAGATTTGCCACAGTACCTGGTGTGACTTTTACAAACATGACAGGATATGAAGGACACATCCAGGAGTACTTTCATCATGTAATCTATTGGTTAGGTCTTGTAGGTATTCTTGTTACCATGGCTTTTAAATATTGGAAGCGTGGCACTAAATCAATGCCAGTTAACCCAATTAAACTGAATTGGGCAAAGCCAGAAAAGTTGATTCTCAGTGCATTTGTATTCCTGATGTTAATTGGTGGTTCACTGGTATTTTACAACACAAATATTGTCAATGATTATCAAACCAAAAATGACCTGCTTGATTTCAGAGAAAATTATGAGCGGAATTTCAAACAGTACGAGCATTTGTTGCCATTATATGCTGTTGAAATGAGTACTACTGTTGATCTGTTTCCTGAAGAAAACCGTTATCATGTGGAAGCTAATTACCTGATGATCAATCGGGAACAGATTCCTGTTGATTCATTATTGATCACGGCAAAATTACCATTAACTTCCATCACACTGGAAGGTGCTCAATTAGCCGAATTCTATGAGGAATTTGATGTCTATTTATTCGTGTTTGACCAGTCGGTGATGCCATCAGACTCATTGAAGATGTCTTATGTAATTGATTACAAAACAGATGGTTATGACTTTGATCGTTCGATTGTGAGTAATGGCACCTATTTGATGCATAGAAACATTGAGCCGAATTTAAGGTATCGGAAAAGTTTGGAAATTTCGGAACCTCGAGAACGCCGGGAAAGGGGATTGCCACCTCAGGAAGATCAGCATGTTACTGAAAGCCATTTGGATATGGATAAGTACAAATTTGGTCGGGTGAAATTTGAAACTACTGTTTCTACTACTAAAGATCAAATACCGCTATGTAGTGGTCAGTTGATAGAGAACTGGACAGAAAACGAAAGGAATTATGCCACCTTCAAATCCAGGCAACCCATCATACCAACTGTTGCCTATTTCTCAGCAGATTATGCTACCCTAAAGGAACAATACAAAGGGATTTCCATTGAGCAGTACTATCATCCTGAGCATAGCTTCAACATAGATTCTATAGAGTTATCGATAAAAAGGTCATTAGACTATTGTCAGGATAACTTTGGAAGCTACCCAATGGATCATATTCGAATGGCTGAAATTCCGGGACACTGGGGTTTTGGAGGGTTTGCACATCCTGGGATGATTAGCATGGTAGCAGACCGACTGTACCTGACAAATATTTCAGATCCTGAAAGATTCAACCTGGTTGCCAAAAGAACCATTCATGAAGTTGCTCATCAGTGGTGGGGACATTTACTGGCGCCTAAAGTAGTAGAAGGCGGAAGTATTCTCGTAGAAGGCTTGGCTAAGTACACAGAAGGTGTCATAATGGAGAAGTACTATGGTAAGAAAGCCATTTACCAGATAAGTGAAACCGCAAACAGAACGTATTTCAGTGGGGTGGCCTGGTCCACAGAAGCTGAACCCCCACTCTACCTGGTCAATGGCCAAAGTTATTTGTCATACGGAAAGAACTTCCAGGTGATGATGGCTATGAAGGACCTGATTGGGGAGGAAAAGATCAATCAAGTGCTCAAAAGAATTACGGATCGTTACAGAAATGACCAGGAATTCAGTGCGACTTCCATTGAGCTGATTAATGAATTGTATGACGTGACCCCAATTGAATATCAAACATTAATAGATGATTGGTTCAAACGAATAATTATTTATGATGTATCCATTCAAGATGCTGTATATGAGGAATTACCAAATGGGAAATTTGAGATTAAACTCCAAATTGGCGCCAAACGGTTTGAATTAAACGATGAGGGAGTCAGAGTGCCTATTGACATTGATGAGCCCCTTCAAATTGGATTATTCCAAAAGCACCCGGGTAATATTGGCCTGGATGGAGGAACCATTTACCTGAAAAGTCAGCAAATCTCACAAGATGGACAAGAAATCAAACTAATCGTTGATCAACTTCCAGGATATGTGAGTGTAGATCCGTATGGCACCAGAGTAGATGAGAATTTGACAGATAATACCATTAGATTAAAACATTAAGGTTGAGCCAGTCAGTTTTTACTGATTGGCTCAATTGCTTTATTATTTAGTTCTCCTCAAGCAGGTTTGGACAGGTCTGTTGATAATCAATCAAATCACCAACGTATTCCTGCCACTCTTCTTCTGACATATTTCTGGAAAGCATGTTGCAAAGTCTATCCGCAAGGACTTTGGGAGTTGTAGGCCATATCCTAATGAAGTTGTCTTTAGAACCTGTGATGATTCTGCCCCCATTTTTATCAAAAGTTGCTGTAAGTACCCAATCGTAATGATCATCTAATACCAGGGGAAATTTCTTTGGATTATTAAGGTCCCAAATACGCGCTGTGCCATCTCTACTTGCAGAAAGCAACAAAGGTTCCGTAGGGTGGAAATCAAGATCTGTAATGGCTGACTGATGCCCTGAAATAATTCGTTGCACTGAATCTAGTTCAAGGTCCCATAGAATTACATCCCCTTTTTCCCTACCGATGGCCAATAAATTACCGGCTGGGTTGATCGCTAAAGAGTTAATAGAATATGACCTGTCAAAATCGTAGGAACCTGAAGTTCTCTCCGAGTTCCAGGTTTTCACATTTCCTACTTCAGTCCCCACAAATATAGATTCCCCATGATCAGTAACCGTTAAACTGGTCACTTTTTCATCGACAATAGATAGATGCTTTTCCTTATTGGAGAAGGTCTTGACTTTTAATTCACCGCTTTTATTGATTGTGACATATTCTGGTTTTCCAGGAACGAAGGTTGCAATCTGCACCACTTCAGGATCAGCAAAACTGGGCGTGGTTTCTAATAATCCCCCTCCCTGCCCCAGGAAAATGATTCCCTGATCTTTGGTGACTACCATGACATATTGATCATTATCAGAAACATCAATTGATTTTACAATGTGTTTGCCTTCATATATCTGTTCAGGTACATTTCCAATATTATCCAGGTCCCATTTCATGATTTCTCCTGTGGTACTGGAGGAATAGAAGTACCTGGGATCGTCTCCAAAAACTGTGGAAATCACTGATTCCCGATGAGCTACCACCTGGTAAAAGTCATTCCTGTCTATTATGAAAGTTGAATCAGTAGCCAGGTATTCATCCATGGCTTTATTACCATAATGCAATGCCAGATAGACATTCAGATGTGATACAAGGGATTCGTTGTTGTAGATGGTCCAGAAATTATAGGCTTGTGCTGCTATTAAAGACTTGATCACAGGATGGTATGAAGGAATCAGTAGTGATCTTTGTGCCATACTTTGGACCAGTTCATTTCTCTCCAGAATCCTGATCTTTTCATTCAGTGAGGAAATAGCCAACGTATCAGCGATTGACTGACTAAGTGAAGCCTCTGAAAGGGATAGTACCAGAATTAATAACAACGTAAACTTTTTCATATCCTACATTGGTGCATTAAATACGTGTTAATTGACCACAATTTATGAAAAGCAATTTTAAGTCGTAAAGGATAGCCTTCACAGAAATGTTAAACCTTCGTGATCTCTTCGTGATAATTTGATGGTTGATTTGTTTTCATAAGCAATCAACTAAATACAAATACTATGAATACGAAGCGTTTTACTAGCTTGATGGCCATGATGGCTGTCCTACTTTTTTTCACAACTTCATGTGGTGAAGATGAGCCAGAAATTCAAGAAATTGACACAAGCATGCCAAGTGGATCATTCACAGCTGATATCAGTGGTACCTTTGTAGCACAAAACGATACTGGAAGTAAAGGAATGGCTGAACTTGGAACTGATGAAGATGGAACACAGTTCTTGCATTTCGGATCCGACTTTGAAACTGTACTTGCAACTGGTACAGTAACAATTTATTTGTCAACTTCAGATACGTTCACTGCAGATCCAGGAAATGGTAATCCAGATCTATTCCTTGTTGGCGTTGTTAAAGCTAATGGTGAGCAGTATTTCAAGCTTGATCCGGGAGCTGCAAGCAAATTTGACAATGTGATCTTATGGTGTGGATCTGCAAGTATCCCATTTGGTTACGCAGCATTACAGTAATCGATTAATATGCTAAACTTTTACAAATCTCTAACCCACTTGCTTCTGGTGAGTGGGTTATTTTTAATGACTATTCCTTCTGGAATGGCTCAAAGTGGCTGGACAAAAAAGAAGAATGAAGTTTTCACAAAACTTGGTTACAGCCAATTTTCCTCAGATCAGTATTTCAATTTGTCAGGTAATGACATGACTACTGCTGAATTTTCACAAAAGGCTGTTTCTTTATACGGAGAATACGGGATAACTGATCGGTTAACTGCCATTGTTGATTTCCCATTCCTGAAAATCCATGGTTTTGAGACTACAGAGAATATCACAGGTATTGGTGACCTAAAACTAGGTCTGAAATATGCAATCTCTCAGAAAATACCAGTTTCACTGAGTATAGTTCCGGAAATACCCATTGCCAAGGCGGATAACTTTGCACAGAATAAAATCAATGATTTTGAACAAATCAATTTACCTACTGGTGACGGTGAATTCAATATCTACAACACCATTGCAGCCTCTCATTCATTTTATCCGATACCGGTATATGTAAATGCATATGCTACATTCAATTTTAGAACAAGCTACAATGATATCGACCTGAGCCATCAAGTTATGGAGGGTTTTGAAATTGGCTGGCAACCCATTAAGAAAACCTGGATAAAAGGTGGTTTGAAGTTGCAACAGTCTTTATCTGAGAATGATCAACCTGTAAGTTTTGTTCGTGGTGAGGGCACCACTTATACACAATGGATTACGGGAATCTACTATGGAATAAACGATAACTGGGGTGTTGACTTATCTGTCATTGGTTTTATGGGTGGTCCACAGGAAAGAAGGAATCTCTATAATGCTGCTGCTTACGGCCTGGGTATTGTTTATGAAATCAAACGTTAGGTTCTTACATTTTCAGGTTTAGGTTTTAGTACCTTAACAGTTGGTTCCATCAAATTATGGCACAACATGTTAAGGTTTTTCAGCTTTATATTACTCTTCTCACTAATCATTTTTGCTTCCTGTAATTCCAATAGGGAACAAGAAAGTAGCATTTCTTATGATTCACTTTATCAGTACCTGACCAGTAACCAACCTATATATGGTGAGTACCTGAAGATGAGCAATGGAGATTCATTGGCAAAAGCAATTGTCTATCATGAAATCGTTCAGGATGCCAATGAGTACATCATTTCTAAATCCAGTGATGGTGGAACAGCGGTTAAAGGATTCTACTTACTAAGTTTTTCAAAAGAAACTGGAAGGTTGCTCAACTATATTCATTTAGGAAACGAAGCAGAAGGAGCCTCTCCCAAAAAGGTCAATTGGTCTTCTGACTCCATATTCTTCACAGTTGATTACAATTATGAATTATTGGAAGACGAAGAAGGGTTTTATTATCAGGGGGAATTAATTGACTCATTGGTAATGACGTACTCCATCAATAGCAATGGCATCTTCACCCCTCTCTAATTCTGTAGACTGTTTCATTTACACTATTTGCCATAATTGATCATTAAGCTAATCGCAGTTTTTATTAATAGATTTTTTGCCGTACATTTACTTAGTGTTTAAATAACACTTAGTGTATTTTATGACGATGTAAATGAAAATGAAGATTGAAGATAAACGAAAGTATATCAGTTGATTGTGTGATTTTTGGTTATGATGGTGAAGAACTGAATGTACTCCTTGTAGAAAGAACACTAAGTGATGAAATACAATCGGACTTCAGACCTGACTGGACACTAGTCGGGAACCACATTTATGAAGAAGAAGATATACTGGATGCTGCCAGTCGGGTTTTGTATGACCTTACAGGATTAAGGGACATTTATCTTGAACAATTCAAAACCTTTGCCAAACCCGATAGATTAAAAGATCCCAATGATCAAATATGGATGAAGAGTATCGGGCTTAACCCTGAGCATCGTGTCATCACAGTTGGATTTTTTGCCCTATTGTCAACGCAACAAGTATCTCTAAAATGGATGGGCAGGAATGTAAAATGGACCCCATTGAAAGCTGTGGGTAAATTAGGGTATGACCATGAGCTCATCTTAGAGGAAGGACTTCAGGCACTTAGAGATAAAATGAAACATGAGCCAATAGGGTTCGAACTACTACCAGAAAAATTTACACTTTCCCAGCTTCAACATGTTTACGAAGAAATATTTGATGCGGAGTTTGACAAACGCAACTTCCGAAGGAAAGTCAATCGAATGAAATATGTAATACCTCTTGATGAGAAGCAAAAAGGAGTACCTCATAAACCCGCTCAATTATACATGTTCAGCTGGGAAGTATTTAACAAAACCAAACAAGAAATATTTGATTTCATCATCTAATAACAATTATTATGGAACAACCTAAATCTTACAAATTACCATTCTTTGAAAAGGTGAGTTATGCCTTTGGTGATGGAGCGGCAAATATTGCCTGGCGAGGTGTAGCCACATTCTTGTTTATCTTCTATACTGATGTATATGGCTTATCACCTGCCACTGTGGGCCTTCTGATGCTTATCGCCAGATCAAGTGATGGCGTTAGTGATGTCCTTATGGGGATTATTGGAGACCGGACTAAAACAAAATGGGGTAATTTCAGACCCTGGATACTCTGGACAGCCATTCCACTCGGAGTAACACTTTCTTTGTTATTCACAACCCCTGATTTAAGCGAAACTGGTAAGATCATATATGCCTATACTACCTATATTATTTTCACTCTTATTTATACGGCCAATAACATTCCTTACGGTGCTTTGATGGCAGTAATGACTGGCGATGACAGAGAAAGAACCAGTATTGGTTCATTCAGAATGGTAGGTGCATTTGCAGGAGGAATGCTGGTTCAGGGTGCGATGTTGTACCTGGTTGCCTCATTTGGAAGTATTGATTCAAAAATCACACTTAATGAAGTTGGATCAGCTCATTACGAGATATCAATCACTTCCTCGGAGAATGTTGAGAATGCCCAGGTAAAGACAAACAATGGAATTGCCACCATTTATCTTGATGGCACAGAAATTTCTAATGAGGCTACAAAAAGTGTGAGTTTCCAGATTGTAGCTCAGCAAGATTACAAATTCCACGTTGTTGGAGTGGAGAAGCTCACAGTGGAAGACATTGAATTGATCAATCAGAAGAAAGGTTACAGTCAGGCAATCTATTTGATGTCATGCTTTCTTGCAGTTTTTATGGTATTGACTTTTTATGGAACTAAGGAAAGAGTTTTACCACCTAAGGACCAACAAACAAATCTCAAAAAAGACTTTTATGACCTTATCAGAAATAAGCCCTGGTTAGTATTATTAGCCATTGGGTTAATCTTCAATGTTTACAATTCCATCAAACAGGGTATTACAGTAATTTATTTTACCCATTATCTGCAAGACCAACTGCTTTCGGCCTCCTACCTGGTGGCTCTGATGTTAGCTTCCATAGCAGGAGCTACGGCAACTGCTTCATTGGGCAAGAAATTTGGGAAAAAGACGCTGTTTATTTACGCGCTCATAATATCAGGTGGTATCAATGCATTACTTGTTTTCTGTGGGCCTGATGATACAATCGCCATCTTCACTTTAGGGATACTTTCAGAAGTTGGAGCCGCCATCTTCCCTACCCTGTTTTTTGCCATGTTAGGGGATGCTGCAGATTACTCAGAGTATAAAAATGGTCGCCGTGCGACAGGACTGGTATATTCAGCAGGTTCATTTGCCACCAAGTTTGGAGGTGGAATAGCCGGTGTAATCATTGGGTTGATACTGGCTGCATACAATTATGATGGATTAGATCATTCATCCATTCAAATGGCTATTCCTGGAATTAAGATGTTGATGAGTTGGGTTCCTGCTGTTGTGGCTGGAATTGCCGCAATAGTCATGTTGGCATATCCACTCAATCAAGACAAAATGGATGAAGTCACTACCACGCTGAATAATGCCAGAACTAATCAATAATAACCACGATTTATAAATACAAATCAATCATGAAATACGGATTCTTTGACGATAGCAACCGCGAATATGTAATTACTAACCCAGAGACACCCTGGCCCTGGATCAATTACCTGGGAAATGAGGATTTCTTTTCTCTCATTTCGAATACTGCTGGGGGTTACTCATTCTATAAGGACGCAAAATTCAGGAGGCTAACGCGCTATCGCTACAATAATGTACCAATGGACACTGGAGGAAGATATTTTTATATCAAAGACGGTGATCAAATCTGGAATCCTGGTTGGAAACCATGTAAGACACCTCTTGACTTTTATGAGTGTAGACATGGAATGAACTACACTAAGATCACCGGAAAAAAGAACGGTATCGCAGTTGATAGTCTCTTCTTTGTTCCACTAAATACCACTTCTGAAATTCAAAAACTTACTATAACCAATGAGTCAAATCAACCAAAGCAGATAAAGTTATTCTCATTTACTGAGTGGGCCCTTTGGAATGCTGTGACTGATATGGAGAATTTCCAACGAAACTTCTCCACCGGTGAAGTAGAGATTGATGGATCTACCCTGTATCATAAAACAGAATACCGTGAAAGGCGTAATCATTATGCTTTTTATTCAGTGAATTCCCCCATTGATGGATATGATACTGATCGTGAAACATTTATGGGGCTAAATAATGGTTTTCATGAACCTCGGGTTGTACTTAACGGTAAATCAACAAACAGTGTTGCTCATGGTTGGTCCCCTATTGCCTCACACCATCTTGAGATTTCTTTGGAACCCAATGAAAAGAAAGATTTGATATTCATTTTGGGGTATGTAGAGGTTGAGCAATCGGAGAAATGGGAATCAAAAGGTATAATCAATAAGAAACCTGCTAACAGAATCATTGAAGATTTTAATACTTCTCAACAAGTAGATCAGGCATTCAGCGAGCTTCAAAAATATTGGGATGATCTGCTATCTGTTTATCAGGTATCAAGCGGTGATGAAAAACTGGATAGGATGGTCAATGTCTGGAACCAGTACCAATGTATGATCACATTTTGCTTCTCCAGGTCAGCTTCATTTTTTGAAAGTGGTATTGGACGTGGTATGGGCTTCCGTGATTCAAATCAGGATTTAATCGGGTTTGTACACCAGGTTCCTGAACGAGCCAGACAGAGAATATTAGATATTGCAGCTACTCAGTTTCCGGATGGTAGTTGTTATCACCAGTACCAACCTTTGACCAAAAGAGGCAATAACGACATTGGAAGTGGTTTTAACGATGATCCACTCTGGTTGATTTTAGGTACAACCGAATATTTGAAAGAAACCGGTGATTTCTCCATTCTTGAAGAAATGGTTCCATTTGACAATGATGAATCTTTGGCTAAATCCTTATTGGAACACCTGAAAATCTCTTTTGATTATACTGTCAATAACCTTGGGCCTCATGGATTGCCATTAATTGGAAGAGCGGATTGGAATGATTGCCTGAATTTAAATTGTTTCAGCCATGATCCAAATGAATCATTTCAAACCACAGAGAATAATACTGAAGGAACCCAAGCGGAATCAGTGATGATTGCCGGGTTATTCATGGTGTATGGAAATGAATACGGAAAACTTTGCGAGTTTCTTGGTGATGTAAATGAAGCTGAAAGAATTCAAAAACATTTGAATGAAATGGAGAGTGCCATCAAAACACATGGTTGGGATGGCGAATGGTTTCTCCGAGCTTATGATTTCCATGGGAAGAAAATTGGCAGCAAGGAAAACAAAGAAGGTCAGATATTCATCGAATCAAATGGCTGGTGTAGTATGGCTGGAATTGGGTTAAAGGAAGGAAAGGTTGAGCAGGCCCTAAATTCGGTAAAGGAACGGTTAGATTGTGAGTATGGAATTGTATTAAATAACCCTGCATTCACAGAATACCATATAGAATATGGGGAAATAACTACCTACCCTGAAGGATACAAAGAGAATGCCGGTATTTTCTGTCACAATAACCCCTGGATTATGATTGGGGAAACGGTTCTTGGGCGAGGAAATCAGGCATGGGATTACTTCAAGAAAATATGCCCGGCCTACCTGGAGGACATCAGTGAACTCCATAAGACTGAACCTTATGTTTACTCGCAAATGATTGCAGGTAAAGATGCGTTTAGGCCAGGAGAAGCAAAGAATTCCTGGCTTACGGGTACAGCTGCATGGAACTTCTACACAATTAGTCAATACATCCTGGGAATAAGACCTAGCTATGAAGGATTATTAATTGACCCATGTGTACCAAAAGATTGGAAATCATACAGTGTGACCAGAAAATTCAGAGGAGCTACCTATAACATCACAATCAACAACCCAGAAGGCGTTTCAAAGGGAGTTAAACAAATTTTGCTTGATGGAGCTGTTATTGAAGGTTCTGTTATACCAATTCAATCGCAGGAAGAATATGAAGTAATTGTAGCGCTAGGAATAAAACATTAACGAAATGAAATACCTATTTACAGTAACTGTTGCATCATTATTGATAATGATCACTCAAATGTGCACTTCCAGCAAGCAAGTACCAGTTGATTTTGAGGAAAATGATCAGATTTTTATTAATCAACTTGGTTATTTGACAGATGGACCAAAAATGGCATTGTTTAAGGAAAAACCAAATAGCTTCCAAATTATCGATGAGAATGGTGGGGTTGTTTATAAGGGAAATGTGTCTACAATGCAATATTGGGATTTATCTGGTGATTCAGTTTGTGTCGCAGACTTTTCAGCCTTTAAGACTTTGGGTAAATACCGTATCTGCGATAATGAAAAACAATGTTCCTTCCTTTTTGAGATAGGCAATCAAATATATAATGAACTAGCGGATGCTGCATTGAAATCTTTCTATTTTGCCAGGTGCAGTTACTCTATTGAAGAAACGTACGGCGGAAAGTGGAATCGACCATCAGGTCATCCCGATACAGCAGTTTATATTCATGAATCCGCAGCAGACAAGAATAGACCACCTGGAACCAAAATTTCTTCCCCGGGAGGTTGGTATGACGCTGGGGATTATGGAAAGTATGTGGTAAATAGTAGTATCACCACATGGACTTTACTCCAGAGCCTTCAAATCAATAGTTCGTTTCATAAAGATCAGCGTCTCAATATTCCAGAATCTGACAATAATCTTCCGGATGTACTGGACGAAGCATTGATTAACCTTCAATGGATGATGAGTATGCAAGATCCAAATGATGGTGGTGTTTACCACAAACTCACCACAAAATCCTTTGACGGATTTAAAATGCCCGATGAAACAAACATGGATCGATATGTGGTCCAAAAAAGCACAGCGGCAACTCTGGACTTTGCAGCTACAATGGCTAATGCTTCCAGAATCCTAAACACGTATGACCAAACAGAACAAGCTTCAAAAATGAAGTCAGCTGCATTGGTTGCCTGGGATTGGGCAATCGCAAATCCGGATGCCTTTTACAAACAGCCTAATGATATTTCTACAGGTGCGTATCCAGACACTTTAATATCAGACGAATGGTTCTGGGCGGCTTCAGAGCTATACTTACTTACTGAGGAACCCTATTATAAATCTAATTTAGAAGCAAATTACATCCCTGCAATTACTCCAAAATGGGATGTTGTTCATGGCTTAGGCATTATTTCCCTGCTTATGTCAGATAGGAGATCTGAATTTCCTGAAATGGAAAAAGATTACCTCAACTACATCAATCTTATGCTTCAGAAAGAAACTGCCTCACCCTACATGATCAGCATGGACAAATTTGCCTGGGGAAGTAATTCAGATGTGGCCAATGATGGCATGTTGAAAATTATTGGCTATCATTTAAAACCTGATGATCGTTTTATCAAGTCTGCTCTAAATGACCTTCATTATTTACTGGGACGCAACACTACTGGTTACTCTTTTGTAACAGGATTTGGTTCTAAAACTCCCTTAAAACCACATAACAGAATTATCTCATCAGACGGAGTAGATGAGCCCATTCCCGGTTACATTGTTGGTGGTCCTAACACTATTGTCTTAAAAGATTGTAGTCCACAAAATGTAGAGAGAAGTGTATTTCCAGCAGCGTCATACACTGACACTGAATGTAGTTTCTCAACCAATGAAACGGCGATCAACTGGAATGCTCCATTGGTCTTTTTGTTATCCGGAATCTCATCAACAACCAACAAAACAGAAATACCATGAAAAGAGGTGTCGTTACCATGTTAGAAATAGCCAAAGAAATGGAAGTATCTGTAACTACTGTTTCCAGGGCACTTTCAGGAAGTAACCTTGTGCGCAAAGAGGTGTCTGATGGAATAAAAGCATTAGCCATTAAGTATAATTATGTGCCAAACTATCAGGCCCTGAGCCTTAAATACCGGAGAACCAACACCATTGGCATTGTGCTTCCAAAACCCGATCATGATTTTTTTGCCCGCATTGTGAGAGGAGTTGAGGAATATGCCCAGAAACATCAGTACAATGTAATCTTATGCCCTACTTATGATTCATATGAAAGAGAGGTTACACATGTCAACAAGTTGATCTCAGGAAGAGTAGATGGGTTACTTATTTGTGTGAGCAATGAAACCAAGGACTTTGACCATTTAAGAAGTTGCATGGACAGAAAAGTCCCTATCGTTTGTTTTGATTGTGACAGTGATGAACTGGAAACCCCAAAAGTCTTATTGGATGATGTAGATGCAGGTTTCAAAGCTGTAAACCATCTCATTGAGCAAGGATGTAAGCAAATTGCATATTTAGGTGGCCCCAGGGATGTATCTGTCAATAGAAACAGGTTGAAAGGATACCTGAAAGCCTTATCAGAAGTGGGTCTTTCACCGGCAAATGAATTGATCAAACATTGTGATCCTGATAGCTTTGAAAATGGCCTTGAATGCAGCAAAGAGATACTATCAAGTGGAAACGTAGATGGAATTTTTGCGGGTACAGACTTACTCGCCATTTCGGCAATTAAATGTGCTAAATCATTTGGTTTAAGTGTTCCCCATGATCTTGCTGTGGTTGGTTTCAGTAATTGGTCAATTGGTCATTTTTATGAACCTTCCCTTACCACCATGTCACAACCTGGTGAAGAAATGGGAAGATTAGCTGCACAGTCATTATTAAATCAAATCCAATCGCCAAATGAAGGGCAAGAGAATGAGATAATTCTAAAAAGTTCATTGGTTATAAGAGAAAGTAGCAGAAAAATCAACTGAGGATTTTTCAGACCTTGAGCTGATTATTTTTCCTAAAACCCGACTTAACTAGTTCTTCTCCATCTAGGTGAACTCCAGTAACCTCATTTATTAGCAAGTTAAATTGAGCAATGGCGAGTTTTGACCCATGCTAAATAATAAGTTCATGAGGTTACTACCATTTTCCAAACTAATTCTTCCTGTCTTAATTTTAATAAGTTGTTCATCTGATGATTCTGTGAATAAGTTGAATGATGGAACTGAAATCCTATCCTTTAAATTGAAGGATATCGCAACCACATCGTCAAATATTGACAAGACCAATAAAGTAATTGAACTGGGTGTAGCGTTTGGAACTGACTTGACTTCACTCATCGCCGAATTTACATTATCAGAAGGTTCAACTGCTGAGGTAAACGGAATTCTACAAACCTCAGGTGAAACACTTAATGATTTCACTAATATTGTTTCATATGTTGTCACTGCAGAGGATGGAAAAACAATCACCAACTGGGATGTTATAATCATACCAGATGAAGGTTCTACTGAAACTGAAATTATAGCATTTGATTTTGCCAACATACCTTTCAGTGATGTTTCTATTAACACGGAGAGCAAGTCCATTGTCGTTAAATTACCATTTAATACAGGTATTTCAGACCTGATTGCTACTTTTTCAATATCACACGGAGCAACAATATTCATTAACAATATTGAACAAGAGTCTGGTGTCACAGCTAATGATTATTCAGGTCCGGTCACCTTCACTGTTGTTGCGGAAAATCCAGAATTTAAGTCGGATTGGACCATTTCAGTGATGTTACTTGATGAGCAGCCTTATGTCACAACTTTAGCTAGTATACCTTCTAATGGTGGGATTGCTGTTAGTGCGGATGGTACAATATATACAACAAGTGAATCAGACAAGATTTATAGAATAACTCCAACCGGAGAAGTAGAAACTTTCATCGAAAATAATGATCATATAACCCGTGCGACGATGATTATTTTTGACAACAATGAAGAATTCTTATATATCTCAAATACACCTACTGATAGATTAGGGTGGATATCAAAAGTAGCATTAGATGCTACTTCAGAAATTTATATTGACAGCATTGTGTTACCCACAGGTATCGCTTTTGATGAAATGAACCAGTTATATGTGGCAGACCAAACAAATACCGTTTGGCGAGTAGACGAAAACGGTGAGCAATCAGTGTTTGCTCAAAGTAGCACCTTCAACAGACCTCATGGTATGGCCTTTGTGGATGGTACGCTGTTTGTTTCAAGTGCCCATGATGGCAATATCTTTAAACTATCTACTGTGGAGGCATCCCCTTCAATTGACTTGTTTGCCCATGTAGATGGTTTGCAACAGCAATGGGCTTCCGGCTATATGATGTATGCAAATAACTTTCTGTACATCACTAATGGAGATAATAAGGTTCATCAGATTGATATGGATGGTGAAGTAGTACCTTTTGCTGGCAATGGAAATAAGGGAGCTTCAGACGGACCAGCTTCATACGCCACTTTTAACGGACCTAACGGTATTGGCGGACTATCCGATGGGTCAATCCTTTATGTAGGGGAATATGGTGTGAACAGGATTAGAAAAATTCAAAACAATTGATGAAAATAGATTCGTTATAGGTTAAATATGTGACTTATACCTATTCTTCTTAATATGCTTAGCATAATTGTTTGGTGTCATTCCATATTCGCTCTTAAAAAAAGCATAAAAGGAAGCTTTGCTTTTAAAACCACAACGTTGGGCTAACCCGAAGATAGAATACTGTTTATCCTCGCCAGAATCAATTAAATAACTTACATGCTTAACCCTATATACATTTACAAAATCATAAAATGAAGTATGCATAAATGAATTAAGCAAATGAGATAAGTGATGAGCAGGTAAATCAATAAACTGAGCCAATTTTGTTAATGTAAGATTGCTATCCAGGTAGGGAGATTCATTTTCCATAAAATCAATCAGTTTTGATTTAAGCTGTTGTAAATCCAGCCCATTGTACTTTGATTTAATAGGTTTTATGTAAGTAAATAGCTGATGCGATTTATTAATACTTCCCCAGGCAAGAAGGATAACAAATAGTGTCCACATTATTAGTGACCAATTTTCGATAAAGTTGTTCGGTTGATCAGTGAAGTTTCGATAAGTGGAATAAATGAATTCAAAAACAAAGTAGCTCCCAAAAGCTAAAATCAGTCTTTTCAGATTTACCAGACTATTGATCTCATTGCCAGATGACTGATCGAAGAACAATCGTTGATATCTGTGCAGTACTAAAAAGGCAGCAATCAAATACACCAGCATTTGAACCATCATGAGCAGAATGAATGCCTTTACTAGATCAGAGTAAACTGCGCCATTAGCCAAATAACTTTCCAGAATACCTATTTTCAATTCAATTGAAGCAAAAGGCAGGTCATGATATAGATAAGCAAATATCAAAAAAGGTAAAAAATGCGCCAAATGAGACCACCTGATTGGCCTGCCTATTCTGGTAGTGGTAAATAACCAAATCAAAGGTGCTATTGCGTACCAGGAAGCGTCAGAAATATACAATCCATAAGGAAACGATTTATAAAGGTTTGAAAGTCTCAGGCTATGGTCAAGTGTAATTAAAATAATACACAGCAATAATAAAGACATAATTAATCTCGATGAGATCAATCCTACTCGCTTTATATTGAATGTTAGGATAAGAAACAATGCTTGAAATGTCCCCAGCAAAAGTATAAAAGACCATATTGTGATTTCAACGTTCACCTGACTAGCTATTATTAATTCGTGATTGTTTATGCTAAAAACCTTTTATTCAGAAATAAACCTTATAAATTTAGAATAAGTTTTCATCTCTCAAATCGCATTTGATACCTATTGCGGATAACCTTTAGCAATGAATTCTCCCGTTGATCCAAAAAACTATATTTATCGCTACCCTGAAATAAGATATGCTATTCCAATGAACAGGCTATTCTTTGATCATGGGCAAGACACGATTATGGGTATCGTAAGCAATGGCATAAAAAGGCCTGATAATCAAGTAAATAATTTCACAAAATCTAACACTCTTCTCTTCATTCAGGACAGTCTCCATGAGTACCAAAAGAAGGCCTGGAAGTCACTCTTGGATGACAACCTAAAAGAAACACTCATATCATTGTCTATAGATGGTAACTATTTTGAGCGAGTAAGATCAGTTGAGATCTTGCACCAATTGGCTTATGATGACGAACAAAAGTTGGAAGACTACTTTGAATGGCTTCAGGGGCTATTTAGAACCCACTTCCAGAAAAACAATGACCCATTTTTATTAGTAACCATATTCACAGAACTCAATAAAAAATACGGTGGCACTTGGGTTTATGATTATGAAATTGACATGATTTTCAGTCTACTCCAGCACGATTCACACCTGATGAAAATTGCCGGTTTAGAATGTTTCAGAGTGCTTAATCCAGATCATGACGAGGTACCAGAATCGTTATGGGAGTTGACAGGCAAGTTAAAAAATGAGTATTCGATTGACTTCTTTGATTTAAGAATGACTTTTGAAAAGCACCTGATGGATTCACATTTGGTAGACTACCGGTTAGCTGATTTAGAAGAGTTTGTTCAACACTGAGCGTGCTCCTTAGTGCTCTTTGAGACAGCAAAACGACCATTTAAAGAGCTATGACACTGAGTTGCGCAGAGAAACACTGAGTTTCACAGAGAGTCAATCCTTTCCTCTTGAAACTTTGTGCTCCTTAGTGCGCTTTGAGTAACAATAAAACGACCATTAAAGGGCATTGACACAGTGCTATTATATTTGAAAAGAGCATAAATGAAAATTCATAAAAAAAGCCAGGGATAAACCTGGCTCTTCATTTCCTATTTCAAAGTTGATGGACAAACATAATCCGTCAGTGGAATTCCTTCTTCACCAATTGCTTTGATTCCTCCCCCCACATCGATGATGTTATGTATGCCCCTGGATTTCATAATTGAACCTGCTATCAATGATCGATACCCGCTTGCACAGTGCAGGTAATACTTCTTGTCTTTATCCAATTCATTGATATGCTCATTAATGTAATCCAAAGGAAAAGAAATGGCATTTTCAACATGTTCAGAACTGAACTCACCTGGTTTTCTTACGTCTAATACTGTAATTTCATCATTCAAAGCTTCTTTAAATTCTGCTGCCGAAATAGTCAAGAGGCTATCAGTTTCTTTGCCGGCTGCTTTCCAAGCATCAATACCTCCTTTTAGGTAACCCAGCGTATTATCGTAACCCACTCTTGATAACCGGGTGATCACCTCTTCTTCTCTTCCTTCTTCAACCAACAATATGATAGGTTGCTGAAGATCAGTGATAAGCGCCCCTACCCATGGTGCAAAACTCCCATCTATTCCAATGAAAATTGAGTTTGGAATATGAGCTTCATTGAACGCAGTTTTACTTCTGGTATCCATCACAAGTGCTCCCTCGTGATTAGCCATTGCTTCAAATGTCTCTACATCAAGTGGAACATTACCTTTCTCAAGTATCTGATCCAGACCAATTGCGCCTGATTTATTCATAGCCACATTCTTAGCAAAATACTGAGGCGGTGGTAATAACCCATCGGTTACTTCTTGAATAAACTCTTCTTTCGTCATGTCAGCTCGTAAAGCGTAATTGGTCTTCTTTTGATTGCCAAGTAGATCAGAGGTTTCCTTACTCATATTTTTACCGCAAGCTGAACCAGCTCCATGTGCAGGATAAACGATTACATCATCTGGTAAAGTCATGATCTTGTTGCGGAGGCTGTCATACAGATAACCAGCCAAATCATTTTGGGTCAATGTCCCCTTTTGGGCAAGATCAGGTCTTCCTACATCACCTATGAATAACGTGTCACCACTAAAAATGGCGTGTTCTTTACCGTTTTTATCAAAAAGAAGGAAGGTAGTACTCTCCATGGTGTGCCCTGGTGTGTGGAGTACTTTGATCTTCAATTTACCAAGTTCTAAAACCTCACCATCTCTGGATTCATGAATATTGTAAGTAGTTTTTGCATTTGGTCCATAAACTATTGCTGCTCCTGTCTTCCTGGCAAGGTCTACATGGCCGGATACAAAATCCGCATGAAAATGGGTTTCAAAAATATACTTGATGGTGGCACCTTCTGTTTGAGCTTTTTCAATGTAAGGTTTAGATTCTCGTAATGGATCAATAATGGCAGCTTCACCTTCACTCTCAATATAATAAGCCCCTTGTGCCAGGCATCCCGTGTAAATTTGTTCAATCTTCATTTGGTTTCTAGTTAACGTGTTCTTATAAATCTAATATTTGCAGTCTTAATAATTCGTAACAAAAGTTACATACTGCCTATGAAACTGTATGCTCCGGATGTATGTCTTTACTTGTCTGTACTTCCTGATCAAACAGTGCAATTACCTGTTCATTCTTCTCAAGGAACCGATCTTTACCCAGATGTTCGTAAAAACCAGACTTGCGTATCATTTCTCTGGGAGAAGCTTTCACATTGGTCATGTAAAAGGCTATTTCTCTCTTCTTAAGTTCATCAGCAACTTCAAATAGAGCGGCAATGGCTGTGGCATCAATTTCATTCACGCTACTCAGATCAAACACAAATACCTTAACGGTTGGTTTATTATTGATTGCCTGAAAAACATTGTCTTTTAGATAACCAGCATTGGCATAGTAAAGTGATGCATCTATTCTGAAGAAAAGGAAGTTACTGACCTCATGTGCTTCTTCAATAATCTTTATGTTCTTGAATATATTGGAGTTTCCTACTCTTCCAAGAATTGCTACATTTGGGTAGCTTATTCTCCTGACAATCAATATAATAGACACAGCTGCTCCAAGCAAAATTCCCCTTTGGGCACCAAGCAGTAGGGTTATTAAGAAGGAAAATAGTAATACCAGAAAGTCTACCTTTCGCAAATGAAAAAGTCTTTTAGGCTCTTTGAAATCAATCAATTTTGACACAGCAACCACTACAATAGAAGCCAATACTGCTTTCGGCATATAGTAGAAAAGTGGTGTCAGAAACATCAATGTCAATCCAATTGTAAGGGCATTAAAAATTGAGGAAACAGGAGTTATAGCTCCTGCATGCTTGTTTACTGCTGTTCTTGAAAAGCTTCCTGCAATGGGATAACCTCCAAATAAACCTGCCGAAAAATTTGAGACTCCAATGGCAATCAATTCCTGATTGGCACTAACGGGATAACCATCCTGCACAGCAAACTTTTTAGCAATAGCAATACCTTCCATGAAACTAATGAGTGCGATGGTGAATGCGATGGGTAGCATATTCACAATAATAGTTCCGTCTACAGCAGGTATTGTCAATGCGGGTAGACCTTCTGGTACTTCTCCTACTATTTGTACTCCCATTTTATCAAGGTCAAAAATGTAAACAGCAAGAATACTTAGGACCACTGTGATCAATGCTCCCGGAAGTCCAGGTTTCCACTTTACCAGAAACACCAAGAGACTGATACAACCAAGTCCCAATATCAAAGTCTCAACATGAAGATCAGATATTTTCCCAATCATCCGGGTAAGTACTACCAGTACCTGCTGACTCCCCTGAAAATCAATCCCGAAGAGATGCTTCACCTGACTTAAGCCGATAATGATTGCTGCTGCCGAGGTAAACCCATTGATTAAAGGTTGGGATAAGAAATTCACCAGAAAGCCCAACCTTAAAACTCCCATTAACATTTGTATAACCCCAACCATGAGGGCCAATAAAACTGCATAAACCCAATATTGATCTGAGCCACTTTGTACCATAGTCCCCACTCCTGAGGCTACTAATAATGAATCCATGGCTACCGGACCTACCGATAATTGCCTCGATGTACCAAATACAGGATATAGAATTAGTGGCACCAATGCGGCATAAAGACCTGCAATTGGAGGAAGTCCTGCCAGAAGTGCGTAAGCCATTCCCTGAGGAATCAACATAGTTCCAACAGTAACTCCAGCTAGTATATCCTTTGGTAAGTACTCAATCTTGTAATTGGGCAACCATTCCAAAATGGGCAATATGTTTGATCTATTTATCGAGATAAAACTTTTCGGGTATAGGTTTTAATACTCTGTTGAACCAAAGCGGCCTCCTTAAGTTATCAGGACCTGGAGCTGGCCTGGCCATGTCAAGCCACTTTTTGTAAACTTCGTGAGACTTTTTTGTATCTACAAACACATCCCCATAACGATCCTCTGGTCCAATATTTTCCAATCTTACCTTCTGATGCCAACAATGCATACCGGAAATAGGATCCGGGTGTACAGGGAATGAAATATTTTGATGAACTCCTCCATCACTCCAAAATATCCTCGCTGAATCATTGTCGTTACTTTTAAAAGGTCTTACACCTTGTAAAACTCTCATTTTCCAACCACTTTCAGATTTTTCCAAAGAAACAGTATTGGTAGCCCACCTGTTCCCTGTCTTGTCTTGAGGTCTCCTCCATCGGCCCAGGTGATGTGAACATGCAATTACTCCAGGTTTAATTCCCTGTGTTACCCAAACCCGATCCACAAAGTAGCCAATCTCTGTATTCACTTTAATCAGATCTCCATCGTTTAAATTGAATTTTGCTGCATCGTCAGGGTGCATCCAGATTGGGTTTCTATTGGCAATTTCGGTTAGCCATTTTGCATTAGCCGATCTACTATGAATGAGAACAGGTAATCTAAAAGTTGGTACGAGTGGATAGTCTCCTTTGTCCCGATCCATTTCGTCTTCATGCACATGGCTTTTGATGTATTTTGGAATATCATATTCCGGCCATTTCCAATCGATCATGGTTTGAGAAAAGAACTCCTGCTTTCTGGAAGGAGTTGGGAAACCAACAACAGCTTTTCCCTTCACCTCGATTCCAACAGCCTTTCCATTTTTACTGATTAAGCCGGTTTTCTTGTCCACTTTGGACCCTTCCAGATCTTTTGGTGAAACAGGGTTTTCATTTTTCAGATAGGAAGTCTTTTCTACTTCAAAGGCACCATATTTTCTCATGTAGTCCAGAGGTGTTAACCCTTCCTTTTCTGAGGCTTCTGGTAAACCTTTGGTATGTTCAAAAATGTATTGATAATACTCGTCAATGGTGATCTTCTCTCCTTTTCTATATGGACTTTCGAAATGTTTCTTTACTCCCAGACTACCATCAGGGTCAATTCTCCAGGATAATTCAATCCAAAATTCATCCTCTTCCCAGACTTCTCCCGGGTTGACTTCATAGGTAAACTCAAAAGGCCTTCCTTCACGTCTGGCGTATTCTCTCATCACGGGTTGCCTGAAGGCAATCCACATACCGGAATGGGTTTCGTAGCTATTGATATCATGTCTTTCGGAGGAATGCCCCATAGGTAACACATAGTCCGCGTAATAGGCCGTTTCATTCCAGGTTGGCGTCATCGCAATGTGACAATCCACCATATTTTGATCAGAAAGTGCTTCGATCCATGAAAAACCATCCGGGTAAGTCCAAACAGGATTAAATACCCGCGTAAAGTAAACTGACATCTTACCCCTTCCCTCTTTCAGAAAATGGGGAAGCAATTGACTCATTTCATGGAAAGCCAGTGGATATTCCTTTGGATAGTGTAATTCATTCCAGAACTTGTGTGATGGTGGGACGTCAAAGAATTTAGGTTTGAATTTGTTCCAGGCACTGGGTGAAGTTCCCCCAACAGTACCTACAGACCCAGTCAAAACACTCAGGAATTGCAGACACCTGGCCACAGCCCAACCGCCTAAGTTGCCACTACCAGCACTTCTCCAGTTATGACAGGCAAATCTTGTTCCCGCCTGACCAATTTCTCTGGCTACTTCTACGATTGTTTCTGCTTTCACACCAGTTTCTTTTTCGGCAAATTCTGGTGTGTATTCTTCATACTCTTCAATTACCTTCTCGATGAAAATTTCAAAGGTGCACACATCTTTTGGATGTTTGGCTTCCATGTACTCCTCCCAATTCATCCAGTTTTCCATATAGTCCCTATTGTAGAGACCTTCCTTAAGTATTATTTTGGCCATTGCCAATAGTGCAGCAGCTTCAGTTCCGGGATATGTAGGCATCCAGTAATTGGACATACTCGCGGTATTCGATAATCGAGGGTCCATTACAGCCAATTTGGCTCCCTTCATCATTCCTTCCATGATTCGCTGAGCATGCGGATTGAAGTAGTGACCTGACTCAAGATGAGCACTCACCAGCAGAATAAATTTGGAATTGGCATGGTCAGGAGATGGTCTGTCGTATCCCTGCCAGATATTATAACCAAACCTTGCTCCTGAGGAACATATATTCGTATGTGAATTGTGACCATCTACTCCCCAGGCTCCTAAAACCCGGTTTGCATATCCTTCATGTCCCGGTCTTCCTACGTGATAGGCAATTTCATTATTTCGTTCTTCCTGAAGTGCTTTTCTGATTCTTCCCGCAATGTCATCCAATACTTCTTCCCAGGAAACTCTCTCCCATTCTCCAGATCCTCTTTCTCCTTTTCGTTTAAGTGGATATAATATCCTGTCAGGATCTGTAATCTGATTAATTGTGGCAGGTCCCTTAGCACAATTCCGACCTCTACTTCCAGGGTGATACGGGTTTCCCTCAAATTTTCTTACCTGGTCATTGGATTTATCAACGTATGTCAACAAACCACATGCTGATTCACAGTTAAAACAGGTTGTGGGAATGATGCTGTAGGTCTTCTTCTCTTTTCTGGACCATTTTTTAGCTTCATGCTCCGTCCAGTTATTCCATTGATCAGGTGGTGGATAGCTGGTTAGTTTACCTGGTTCTGATATGGAGTCAATTGATACCTCTTCATTGTCATGTAGGCCCGGAATGATTTTAAGACTCTCAGCGATTTTTTCTATTATTGTTGGTTTATGCTTGTATCCCATGTTGTTTATTCAATTAAGTAAGTGGTATGCGTTGAGGCGCTTCTACCCAGATTTTCTCTGTGACGTAGATCCCAATTATTGTTAGGATGGCGGCTACTAAGCCTAATTCCATAACTCCAATAAATAATAGAACCAATGGAAGTATGTTAGTCAATAAGATGACTCCCATCCAGAATAAATTGGCATATCTACCTTTCACAATCATTTTCACAGCAGTTTTAGCATCCTGTGTGGGGTGTGTAATTGATACTTCAATGAACATTACCAATAGGTTCGCTATGATTCCAGCAATTAGAACTGTGCTGCTTAAAGAAGTCCATTCCACTGGAACATCAACTATTAGACCCATTACCAAGAAAACTGCTGCACCAGCCATCATGCTATGAATAAACATGTGCAATACCATGGATGGGCTTTGCCAAAAATCTCTTCCTTTCGCCTGAGCAAACAAGAATGCTGTATAAACAGCTACCAATATTCCAAAAGCACCCGCTCCCCAGAAGCCAATATTGGTCAATATTGGGATATCAAAGAAAATACCCGCTAACCATGCCGTCACCATACCACCAAATACAGTAATTGAATAGCCTCCTTTTACTAACCAGCTTTCCCAGTGTGGTCTCAAGAGTACATATAAAAATCTATCTGGTCTATCCAGGTCTTTTACTAATAATGCACCTGTAAGGGCCAGGAAAACAAGTGATACAACTCCCGCTGCTAGTGCTAAATCATTGGAGAAATTCAATCCGATAAGCGATCCTAGAAAGTACATCAGGAAAGCACCTGCTGAAACTGCCTTGGTCAAAACATAAGCTGACACTTCCCAACCCCAAAGAATACCTTTATCAGGAGTATCGTAAACCCTTCTGGCCTTGGCAGTTCCCATAATAACTTCCACCTGTTTTTTAGCGTCACCATTTCCTCCATAAGTAGCAACATTAGCTGGTGGTCTATTGCCATTCAGGTCCTGAATCATCTCAATAAGATCCTTCCCTTCTGTAAGTTTCTCAGCATACTTGGCATAATGACCTACACCTGTATTTTGAGAACCCCAGATGTACGAATTGGATCTTTCGGTAGCAGATGGGTTAAGTGAAGCCTCATCTCCGTCTATATAGTATACATTGGGCTGTGTCCCTTTTTCTGGCTTTCTTGTTTTCACCTGTTGCTTGGCAATGAGTTGTGAGATCTCAGAGTGAGGATCATGCATGTCACCTGATATGATTGCGTGCTCAGGGCATATATTCACACACGCAGGCTCCAGACCGATATCAGTTCTGTGTGCACAATAGTTACATTTAGCGGCAGTGTGTGTTTCAGGGTCAATATAAAGGGCATCATAAGGACAGGCTTGCATACAGGACTTACACCCAATACATCGGTCATTGTTGAAGTCTACAATACCGTCTTCTCTTTTAAATAATGCTTCTGTAGGACAGATGCTAACACATGGAGCATCAGTGCAATGGTTGCACCTTGTTACAGAAAATACCCTTCTGGTATCTGGGAAGGTTCCCTTTTCTGTTTGTTTGACCCATGTTCGGTTTACTCCTACTGGTATATCATGCTCAGATTTACATGCTACAGTACAAGCGTGACAACCTATGCACTTCCGATTGTCAATTACAAATCCAAATTTCATATATAAACATTTCTAGGTTTAGTTCATGTCATATAAATATATGAACATTTATTAATATTTTAATATATTAATAATATAAGATTGAATTTTTCTCAAAGATTGTACTGAAAAATCTAATGAATTGCAATCAAATTGTTTGTCAAGAAAGCATATTGCCAAATTTCAATTATATTGCCCGGGGGTTTAACTAAATGTAGATAGGTGAAGAAAGGGACGCTCTCCTGTACTCGGTTCAATCCAGTTACATAATTGAGAACTATTTAACCATTTTTGCATGATTCGCATAAAACCAAGACTCTCGTTTTGGCAAATCTTTAACATGAATGTCGGTTTCCTGGGAATTCAATTCAGTTTTGGTCTCCAACAAACAGCAGTAAATCCAATATTCTCCTTTCTTGGGGCGCACCATGAGGATCTTCCGCTTCTAAATATTGCAGGACCAGTTACTGGGTTAATTATTCAACCAATAATTGGAGCCATATCAGATAAGACCTGGTCTCCTCGCTGGGGGAGACGGAAACCGTTCTTTTTGATTGGTGCTTTGTTAGGAAGTATATGTCTCTTTGCATTTCCATTTAGTCCTGCCTTATGGTTTGCGGTAGGTTTGTTGTGGATTTTGGATGTGGGAAATAACATGGCCATGGAACCATATCGTGCTTTTGTGGGTGATAAGTTACCTGAGGAGCAGATGAGCTTTGGTTATCAGATGCAAAGTCTATTTGTTGGAGCAGGTATTGTAATTGCGAATGCTTCTATATTCTTGTTTCAGGATTGGTTTGGTGGCGCTGAAGGAGTGAGTGAAACTGCACAAACGATCCCTACATGGTTATATTATTCCTTCTTCATTGGGGCATTACTATCAGTAACCACTATCCTGTGGTCTGTTCTTAAGACCCCTGAAATACCACCATCAGATGAAGAGCTTAAGGAAATGGAAGAGCATAATGCCCAACCTATTAAAACAAGAATTTGGGCCCCATTTAAGGAAATTGTAGAGGCTGTGAAGGACATGCCTAAATTCATGTGGAAGCTATCAGGGGTTTACTTATTTCAGTGGTATGCTTTATTTGTTTATTGGCAATTTATAGCACCGCTATTTCGTGAGTCAATGGAATTCTCCCAATCAATGGCACTAAGTCAGGCAGCAAAAATGAATACAACCTACAATATTTCGACAATGGTGATCGCATTGGCATTAGTTCCATTGGCTACCCGGTTTGGTGGGAAGAAGGTATATACAGGAAGTTTATTCCTTACAGCTTTAGCAATGCTATCTATACCATTTATAAAAGACCCGGTTATCGTATTATTTCCGATGGTATTGTTTGGAATAGGTTGGGCCGCAATGATGGGTATCCCCTATTCCATGGTCTCAAAGATTGTCCCACAAGAACGACGCGGTGTTTACATGGGTATCCTAAACATGATGATTGTGATTCCTATGGGTATACAGACTTTAAGTTTCGGTTACATTGTCCATAATTTCCTTGGGAATAGTGCAGTGAACGCTATCATTTTCTCAGGTGTATTTTTCGCAACGGCAGCAGTATTGTCTATTAGGTTAAAAGAGCCTAAAAGTGAGTTGTTAGAGTCTTAGATAAGTGTTTTAGAGCAAATCAGCTCAAGAAATATTATTAAAAACAAAAGGTCTCAAACTTTGAGACCTTTTGTTCTTTCTACTCATTCCTACTTTTACTCTTCTAATCTATACGGTGTATAAGGAGCACCAGCATTCTCAAGCTTATCTCCAAAGGCATCCAGCAGGGTTAAAATCTCTTTAAGTTCTTTTTTCAACGGCTCAAACTCCTCTTTCACGATCTCATAAACATCCTGATGCGTTTTAGTTGGCGCTGATGTTGTATTGAATTGTTCGTAGGATAATAACCCTATTCTGGTTCCAACAGTTGGCACTTTGTCTATATCAAGGGTTGCAGCCTCAGGATCACCATACAATTGTCTTTTGAGCGCTGTTAGGCGATCTTTAATGACTATATAATCTTTAAAAAGTGTTTCCTGATCGGTTTCTGTTTGCATCATGGCGAGTTCCATGTGTTTCAGTTGATTTTCCACTTCAGGAACCCTTTCCTCAACAGACCTAACCTGTCTTTCAAGTTCAGATACTTTCCGTTGGAAAGCTTGTTTTGCTGTCCTGTCATCGGCTCCAAGAACTGAATTATCAAGTGCTTTCACTGTGAAACTCACGGGTTTATCTAACTGCTGAAAAGTCCCTTTCTCGAATAAACTAAGACTTACTGTATATTGACCCGGCGATACCAGCGTTCCTTCAAACGTTTCACCCCAAGGATTGTAAAATGGTGACTTATAGAGGTTGATTGGATTATCATATCCTGTCCTCATGTCCCATGTAATCCGATTTAATCCTTTTGATGGTTTTGCCGTTAGCTTACGAACAACATTTCCAGAGGCATCTGTCACCGTGAACAATAGATAAGGAGCAATTTCCTGTCTCTCTTTTTGAAGATCTTCATAACTAGGGTAAGGATCATTTGTGCTCTTTTTCTCTCTTTCTCTTCTAGTATCCTGAATTGATTTGGTGTCATCAGCCAAATAGTACGTAAACATAGCTACAGGACCAAGATTTTCTCCCATGTAATAACTATCACCCTGGAATGATTTATTGGGAAGTCCCAATGGAAGACTTTCAACATACAACCATGGATCTCTCACTGCCAATAATGATGCTTTTTGATTCATATCTGTCATGATGGTTCTCAAACTCGAATAATCATCCAACACATAAAACCCTCTCCCGAAAGTACCTAAAACCAAGTCATTTTCTCTTTGCTGAATGGCAATGTCTCTTACAGCAATAGTTGGCACACCCGCTTTCAATTGCTTCCATTCTCTTCCTTGATTAGGAGAAAAGAAAACCCCGAATTCAGTACCTGCGAAAACAAGGTCTTTACTTTCATGGTCCTCAGCAATGGCATAAACTGATCCTCTTTCAGGGAGATTATTGCAAATTTTAGTCCAGGTAGCCCCTTTATCAGCACTTTTATAAATGTATGGCTTGAAATTTCCATACTTATGGTGATTGAAAGCCGCATAAATCACGTTTTCATCATGCTGAGAAGCCAAAACTGCATTGACGTATGTCCTGGAGGGAACACCTGGGATATTGTCCACTTTTCTCCAGGATTGACCTCCATTAGTTGTAATCTGAATTAAACCGTCATCCGTTCCTGCTATCAATAAGTTCTCATTGAGTGGCGACTCATGAAATGCCACAATCGTTCCGTATGGTGATGTGCTTCCATTTTTCATTACCGCATCTATTCCCCAAACCCTGTCCATCACGGGTAATTCATTTCTGTTTAGCTGTCTCGTCAGATCATCACTGATCACCTGCCAACTGTTTCCTCTGTCATCACTTTTGAATACTTTATTGGCAGAGAAATAAAGCCTTTCAGGTTTGTGAGCACTGATATGAAGTGGTGCGTCCCAATTCCATCGGTAGGACTTCTCTCCTTTTCTTTCCTGTGGTTTAATACCTACTTCCTCTCCACTTTTTCTATCATATCTCACTAAAAATCCATATTGTGACTGGGCATATACAATATCCGGGTTTGAGGGATCTACCTGAGACTCAAATCCATCTCCTCCGTGTGTCATGAACCAATCACTATTGGCTATGCCATTCCCGGAGACCGTTCTGGAGGGTCCTCCCATGCTAAAATTATCCTGTGTTCCGCCGTATATGTTGTAAAAAGGTTCATCATTGTCAACAGCCACTTTATAAAACTGTGTCACGGGTAAGTTTGGGTGGTATTTCCATGTTGCTGCTGCATCAAAACTTTCATAAACACCTCCATCACAACCAACAATATAGTGATCCGTATCGGTAGGGTCGATCCACATACAATGGTTGTCCACATGTTTTGTATCTTCTCCCAGCACTTTAAATGTCTTTCCCCCATCTTTTGAAACATGTAACCACGTGTTCATTGAATAAACAGTATTGGCATCAATCGGGTCTACTACAATTTCCTGATAATAATTACCGCTAGTTGCATAACCACTTCTTTTCTCCCAGCTGGCACCTCTATTGGTCGATCTGTAAAAACCACCTTCACCTTGTGCCGCTTCTACAATTGCGTATAGGATTTCTGGGTTTGAAGGGGCAAAAGCCAATCCTATCCTTCCCAGGTCCACATCAGGTAATCCTTTCTTTACTTCATTCCAGGTTTGACCCTTGTCAGTACTCTTGTAAATCGAAGAACCAGGTCCACCACCAATGTAAGTGAATACATGTCTTCTTCTTTGCAATGTTGAAACATACAAGACATTTGGGTCATCCGGGTGCAAAATAACCTCATTTACTCCTGTATGTTGATCTACAGTAAGAGTCGCTTTCCAGGTTTTACCACCATCATTGGATACATAAAGCCCCCTGTCTCCACCGGAACTCCAAAGTGGACCAATCGCTGCTACATAAATCCTATCTGAATTTTCAGGGTCTACTACGATCGAACCAATATGTTCTGAATTCTTCAATCCCATATGGGTCCAGCTGGCTCCCCCATCTTCTGATTTGTAGATACCATCACCGTAAGAGACACTTCTCTGATTGTTATTCTCACCTGTTCCCACCCAAACTACATTGGGGTTATTCGGATCAATTGTGACCACTCCAATGGAATAGCTTCCTTGCGCATCGAAGACAGGTTTGTAGGTAGTACCACCATTTTCAGTCTTCCAAACTCCTCCTGCTGAGGTGGCCACATAAAATGCTTTAGGATTACCTGGAACCATTGCAAAATCAGAAATCCTTCCTGATGTAATCGCCGGGCCTATACTTCTGAATTTTAATCCACTGATGGATAGTTCTTCTAATGGTGATTTTGTTTCAGCGCTCGTTGTGTTTTTCTTTCTTTGAGCACTCACAGACATGCCAATTAGCAGGCAGATAAGTAGGATTGATCGCTTCATGTTATTTATTTAAGATGTGTGTCTAAATTAAGTAAAATCAAATCGAGGTGTTCAACTACGATTTCATTTTTACATGACCGGTTATAATCAGCTCCTACCTGCAAAAGATTACTGATGTAGTATTGAGATAACAATAACCACTTGAAATGGTCTAACAACGCCAAACGCCTTGTTTTGATGTATTACATTGGTGACCTGAGCAGTTTTTGATGTAGTCTCATAATTCTCTTCTCAAACATTAGCCTGTACATTGGGCCCATTCTAAAACCAATGTAAATTAACTATGAAGAGAGTTGTACTAATGTGTTCTTTGTTGATCGGAGGATTTCAAGATTTATATAGTCAGGTGGTAATGAGGGATACCCTGGTGGAATGGAGACATTTTGATTATTCACTGAACGAATTCTATAGTATTGACTCTTATAGCAACTCTTCAATAACTACCTCCCAATTCGAAGGATTTGTTTTAGAAAATGAGCTTGTTAAGATCACGATTATTCCAGGATTTGGAGCTAGAATAATTTCTTTCGTTTATAAACCTACCGGGCACGAGCAATTATACCAAAATCCTGTGGGCGTACCTTATGCAATCAACCAGGGTATATTCTATCATGATTGGCTAATGGTTTATGCCGGCATATTCCCTACATTCCCAGAGCCCGAACATGGTAAATACTGGAACGTTCCCTGGAATTTTGAATTCACAGAACAGTCTGAAGATCAGTATACCCTATCGATGTGGATGAAGGATGATTTAAATAACCCATCACATCCTGGTCAATACAATAATGGCAGCACCGGTATCACCTGTTACTTTGATGTTTCTCTTGAAAAGGGAAAACCTTACTTTACTACTGATGTGAGATTGGTGAATGACGAGGTAGCTGACAATTATGAGTACTGGACCTGCATTACTTACGCTCCTGGTTCTGATATTGGAGCTACGGAAACACCAGGCAATTCAGAAATGATTGTTCCTATAGAGACTTATCAGGTTGGTTGGAATCCTGGAAATTGGATGAATAACCTGGATGAAGTGGTGAGCAGCGGGAACCCAAGAGTTCAGAAATTTGAGAACCTGGCCCTACTTTCAAATTGGGAAGACCAGGGAATAGCTTATGCCTATCCGGATCTATCAGCACCCTATTATGGTGTGATCAATCATACGAATGAGGAAGGTATTTTTAGACTTTCTAATGACCAATCCAAAACACCTGGCATGAAATTCTGGACCTGGGGAGATGGGCCAGGTCAATCGGCTGATCCATCCAATTTTCATGATGTGGAACGTCCGTACATAGAGCTTTGGTCAGGAGTGTCTCAAGAGTTCTTTGAAGATGCTTACCTGGGTGCCAATGAGACAATTGAATGGAGAGAAACATTTGTTCCAACCATCGGAATCCCGGATGTCTCCTATATGAATGAAGAAATCACTTTTTTCTATGACTTAAATGAAACGCAATTGGAACTGTATTCTTTCTTACCCGTGGCACAAGGTTATGAAGTTGAAGTCTCTGTTTCTCAGGCAAGTTCTGAAGTGTACTATAACAGTTATGTACCTAACACAAACCAGTCTACCGCTTATAATGAGACCATCAGCTTCTCAGAAATGGGTGCTAATAGTGGAGAATACTCAATTGAAATTCAATTACTTACAGGTGATAGCCTGATCTGGAAAGACATAAATACTTTCAATGCAATTACCTTAAATTCTCCGAAACCTCTTGCTACTACTTTTGTGCGTAATGGCAATATTGAGATACAGTTTGTAAACTCTTCAGAACGGGAAGTTGCCATCTATGACCTACGAGGCATACTATTATTCCATAAAGAGACCAACATTGAATTGACAATTCCTGTGAATCAAAATGGTTTACACCTGGTTCGCATCAAGGACGGAAACCAGGTATCCACTCAAAAAGTATGGGTCCACTAATTCTCAAATTACCAAACCGATAATGGTATAGGATAAGACATTGGCGGTAGCATGTGCCACCCAACCAGGAAAAATGCTACCACCTCCTACTTTTTCATTGAAATGCACCATTAAGTATGCACCAATGGATGGAAAAATGAAAATAACAACCAGAAAAAGTGGATTAGAAGAGATACTCATGAACAGTAAGCTATGCATGATCCCAAAAATGAAGGCATGGATCAGGTTTCCTGTTTTGTAAGTGGTGATAGCGATCAATCTTTTAGCCACAAAACCTCTGAAAAGTATCTCCTCTGCAAAAGCTGTTTTCACTATCGCAATAACCAGAATGATGAGATAAGTATTCAGTGAACCTCCCATTGCGCGGAACTTGCCAGTCATACTTTCCGGATGGTGCATGATCGATTTAAAGTCATCGTTGAATAGTACCATCAAAAAAATTGGTAGAAACAGTAAGATGGAGACTAAAAATGATCCCAGGATAGCCTTTTTATTGGTTTTCTTGAGACCAATGTAATGTAAAAATCCTTTGTTTGATTTTTGACGGATCAGGTACACGATGAAGGGTATCAGTGCAAAAACCAGTACCTGCAATACAGCGGAAAATAGTTCATTAATCATTTCATTATTGTTTATGGTTTATATTCAAGAATATCACCGGGTTGACACTCCAACACCTCACAAATGGCTTCCAATGTATTGAACCTAATACCTCTGGCCTTACCGGTTTTTAAAAGAGATAGATTGGTCATGGAAATACCAACAGCCTCAGACAGGTCCTTCAACTTCATTTTTCGTTGAGCCATGACTACATCCAGGTTGACTACAATACTCATACGATCATATTTTTGTCTTCCTGAAGCATCTTACCCTCTGAAAATACCTCTGCCATGATGTAGGCAATCAAAGCAGTGAAGATTGGTGTCCATGGTATGGTGAAATGCACATCCCATCCATTTCCGATATTTCCAAAATTGACAGCACTGACAAATGAGGTTATCAGCGCTAATTTGCCAATAGATCGAAGACTATTGACATTGCTGTCATAAAATGTCTTGAGATCAGCTATTGACCTAATAATTTGCATGAAATGGCGAATGATAAACCAGGTAGTTACCGTGAAAAATAATCCCCTGATTAGCAACCAATACATGGTCGTTTGAGTCAATTCACTCACGATAACCCTATCCTTGCGGTCATCTAGTTCCTGTACATGTATTTTAACATTTCCAATTCCATAATCAGCCTTAAAACCATTTGTGAGTTCGATCTGCTCATAGGTCTCACGAGAAAAATGCCAATGTATGGTGGCTGCCAACTGTACAAATGCAAAAAATAGAAGCAGGAACGTGGCTAATTTTGATATACCCAGTCCTAAATTAAGTAGTTTACTGTTCATTATATTTAATTAATAAGTAAATTATTTTACGCTAAACATAAAACTTTTTATTGAGATTAAGGGAATCGAAGATTAATAATGTTTTCACACTGAACCTTATCTTATTGCTTATGAAACTCAAGATTACATTATTAATACTGGTCATATTTTATGGTGAGATCGGTTTCTCACAAGACTCCTCCTTTGAAATTCCTCCTACAAACTCCCGGTCCACAGTAAATCAAAAACTGGCTTCCACCACTATAGAAGTGGCGTATAACAGACCGTCTGTAAAGGACAGGAAGATTTTCGGAGATTTGGTGCCATATGATCAGGTATGGCGAACAGGATCTGATGCAAGCACGAAAATCTCATTCTCTACCGAGGTGTCGATCAATGGCAAAGGTGTTTCACCAGGCACGTATGAGTTATTCACTATTCCTGGCAGAAAAGAATGGGTCATTATACTGCAAGAAAGTAAATCACAATGGGGGTCCTACAGTTATAAGGAAGCCAATGATATCCTGAGAATCACCGTATCCCCAGTTTCATTAAACAGAAAAGTAGAAACTTTTATGATTGGCTTTGAGAATGTTACTTCAAATAAACTTGAACTTGTGTTGTCCTGGGAAAATACTATGGTGTCAATTCCAATTGAGGTAAATCTGGAGAAAACAGTGATCCCGCAATTAGAAGAGCGTTTAGCTGGTGAAGGCAAGAAATCCTATTTCAGAGCAGCCATGTTTTACTTTGAAAATGATCTTGGAATAGATCGAGCCGCTGAATTGATGGCCAAAGCGCTGGAACAAACACCGGATCACCTGGGAATGCTGTACAGGCAAGCATTGATTTTGGAAAAGAAAGGTGATAAGAAACAAGCCATAGAAGCAGCTGAAAAGTCAATGAGTCTGGCACAGGAAGCCAATCAGGAATTACGAGAGGAATATACAAGACTTAACACTGAGCTTCTAAAAAGACTTAAAAGTTAAGCCAATTAATTAGTCAATAAAATTCGGGATTCTGAGTAGAGATCATAAACTGCAACCAGTGACTCTGTCCCACTGGAATACCGGGAATTATCAAAATTCAGGAAAGCATCTCTCTCTTCGGTGTATACAGGATGATAGTCACTTTCATAACTATCCCAAATGATCATCATGAAGTTATATTGGATCTTGCTTTCACGTCCTTTCTCCAACCAACTGTCAAACAGGTCTTCATCAAGCGCTTTTGGATAGTCCGAGGTTTCAAACATGATGCAATTTTAACAATACAATCCGAATAATTTTGTAATTTTTAGGTGATCAACAACTTCAATTCATGAAACATTTGATTTTATCCCTTATCGTCCTGGTTGTATACAGTTGTACCGGTCCTACAAAAAAGGAAAACTCAGAAACTAAAGAAGAAAAACAACCAGCTATCATCACCTATTTCAAGTCTATGGCAGGACAAGATCCTCAGGCCATCAGCCCGGAACATCGACAGCATTTTCCGGATGAGGGAGCAGATCTCTTGATCAGTGTATATGACAGAGGCAGTTTTGTTTTGGTCCTTTATACACTGGGTGTGGCTTCAAGTGATTTACTCTATTTTGTTACTTATGATGTGACCAATGGAAAAGAAATTGACCGAAAAGTGCTTGATGGTTACCTGGAACTTGAAAACCTTGGTGATGGGGTAACATTTGAGGTGCCACTGGAATTGGGAGTTGTGAAGATTTCGGTTGGAGGCGATGGGAAAATAATGCAAGACTGAAATGATTATCATTAAGTACCGGTTACTCTAGGTACCTTACATTAATCTCAACTCTACGGTTAATACTTCGATTCTCGTCACTTGAATTGGGTATCAATGGCTCATTCTCCCCTTTTCCAAAGGTCTTTACCAGGTTTTTGGGGATGCCTGAGTTGATTAGAAATTTGGATATTTCCCTGGCTCTGAGAAGTGATAACCTGTAATTGTAATCTTCACTTCCTATATCATCTGTATGACCAGTAACCATCAAAACATATGAATTTTTAGGCTTCCTTAGGAGATGTTCTACAAGTGGAGCTAGAACAGCTGATAGGGTATCCCTGACCTTGTAACTATTGAATTCAAAAACAATGTCATTTACAACAATAGGCTCATTGAAATCTGGTCGATGAATAGAAGTATCCGGTGGGGTTGATCCTTCCTTCCAAAGATTCATATGATCCAGGTATACATAACAATTGTTTTGCATAGCAGGGACCTTGTTTTTATTCACATAGAGCTCTAATTGCTGAGTGTTAGAAACTTTCCCGATATAGATAAATTTTTCCCCACCAGATGCTTCATATGTGCCACTGATCTTATTCCATTCTAATTGATCATTTTCATCATAAAGATCAATGGTCTTCATAATTGGAATTTGTGAGATGTCAAAAAGCGATTCATGCATTACCTTATCATCACAAGTATCTTTAAATAACACGCCAATAGTTCCCCCAATCAAATGACTGTACGTAGCTACCTGGTAGTAACCCGAAAAATGATATAACTCCCCGGCAATTAGAGGTTCTTTTAGCTGAGCTACCACAAACTCTTTCCGAGGACCCAGCATGCTGTATGCTTCATTTAAAAGTATCCCCACATAGGCATCCCCATGTGCGGGAGCCGTGAAACCTGCGAAATTGTTAGGTACAGAAGCACTCCCTGTAGCATTGAAATGAAAATAATCAGGAGACATACCGTATTTCCAATCTTTAACCGGCCATTCAGTACCATACAAGAATTGATCCTCTGGCAAGAAGTTGTACGCTTCAAAACTAGGATTAAGAATTAAGTTCTGCGCATAAGAAAACTGCGCTCCCACTAAAGGCAAAACAAAAAGTGAGAGAAACTGGCATTTTATAAAACTCAAATCAATTTCTATCTGACTAATTAATACTAACTGCTTAATTCTAAATTATTGTCGTCAGCCTTTTCCTTTTCATGTCCCTTCGGATCATTATGATGAAATAGAATAGACCCTTCTATAACTTTTAATATTGTTTTTTATCAAATACTCGTTCCAACAGTTAACGCAAACAACCTTGTTACCACTGATGGTACCAAAATGTTCCTCAAAATAGTCGATATTCATTTCAGCCTGAGCCCAGTCAATTACCTCACCAAATGCAAAATAAAAGATCAATAATGGGTCAGGCTTTTCATCTAGAATGAACTGATGCTCAAGTATTTCAAAATGTGCTTCATTAATAAAAGCTTCATATAATCTATCGCTTACTTGAAGTATACCTGACTCTCCATGTTTTTCACATCTAATAATTCCCATATAAAATGTATACTTTCCTGAGGCATAGAACTTTAGAAATTAAATCTTAATACTCTGTACTAAAACCTAATGTCTTAGATCAATTAATTGCCGTCAGCATTGTGGAGCCTCCCAACTTACCTTTTTTATTGTAACTCTCATTCTTCACCATTCCTTTCCCTTTCGCTACCCATGTCTTAGAAGTAAAGACAGTAGTTCTTTTCATGCCCATCATCTCAATGGTTGATTCAATTGTTTGGGAGATCTTGAAGGTCTCAAAGGTTCCGGCAGGAGTGGTAATGGATTCTTGTGCTTCTACTTTTCTGTCTTTGTACAGGAAATTCATTTCAGTGGTGAGTCCCATGGCTCCTTCAGACATTTGTACGGTCATTTTTCCAGTGGCATCAGCCAATGTTTGACCAGCTGACATGTTTGCCGGGAATTCCAGGTTATCTCCTTCAAACGTCATTTTCATGTTTTGATATTGCTCCACTATCTCAGTAGGCACAAAGTTTTGAAGGTCCATCTGAATGGTCCCATTATCACAAATTACTGTGTAATTTCCTTCAGAGACTGTTTCACCTTTTTTATCAAGGATCTTTGTATTAACAGATATATTATAACTACTTCCAGATTGTTCAATACTGGTAATGGTATTGTTGGTTTTTCCAGTCTCCTTTCCTTTCTTATCGTAATTGGTTAATTCCCAGGTAGTTCCTTCCCCTGAAGGATAATAGGCATTGTCGCATTGTGCCTGAGTGGATATAGAAAGCGTGATAAGCAATAATGTCGCTAGTATGGTTTTCATGTTTCTGTTGGTTGTTTTGGTAAATCTAATTCATATCCAATGAAGGACTATAATCAAAGTTATCCAAAGTAAATGAATCGCTCAACCTAAATACAAAACCATTTGGTTTTATATAATATAATTCATACATTTGAAACCAAACGGTTTTATATTATGCGAAGAGACGTATTCCAGGCCATAGCTGACCCTACCAGACGAGAAATCATTGACATACTCTCAACAAATCACTCCAATCTGGATAACCTGATCAGCCATTTCAACATCTCTAGACCCGGTGTGGTTAAACATGTGAAAATATTGGAAGCATGTGGATTAGTTGAAATCGAGAAAAAAGGTCGGGAAAGGATCTGTCATGCCAAACTTGATGACCTTGGAGAAATCGCGTTATGGGTTCATCAATACAGGCGTTTCTGGAACAATCGATTGGATAAACTGGAAGCACTACTCAATGAAGAAAGTAAACCTCAAAATAAATTAATAAGATGAATGAATACGGAAAATTGATCACCCCAACTACCCTGCAATTTGAACGTACTTTACCCGGACCAATTGAAAATGTCTGGGAATACCTCGTAGATGATGAGAAAAGAGGACTCTGGTTTGCTGGAGGCCCAACTGAATTGGTTCCAGACGGTAAAATGGAACTGGTTTTCAATAACTCGAAATTTGCCGATATTGATGATCCCACACCTGAGAAATACAAAGATGTAGGCGATGGTTTTAAATCTGTAGCTATCGTCGCAAAGGTGGAGAAACCTAACCTACTCGTTATCAATTGGGAGGATGGGACTGTGACTTTTGCATTGTCTGAACTTGGTGATGGTAAAATAAAATTGACTTTGACTCATGAAAAACTATCCACCGAAAGGGACCAACGTATTGGTGTATTGGCCGGATGGCACACACACCTTAATATCCTGGTAGATCGACTGGAAGGTAATCAGGTGAAGGGATTTTGGACCGTCCATATGGATTTGGAGGAACAATATGGAAATCAATTGAACTAACCACAAAATGGGTAGGAAGGTACATTATTAGCCCTCCTACTCAAACTCCAATTGACCAACCTGTTGGGTATTCCCACCATCAACCAACTGTATAGCTATTCGTTCCCGGGCTTCATTTTCTTTCCCATAGTTTGTAAACAGGGTGCAATACACTGTTACCGGTCCGGTTATTCTTTGTCTGCTTTCACTGAAGTAATTCACGTAAACAATATAAGTCCCCCTAATTGCTTCTTTTAGACTAAACTCTTCTGGTCCATAGCCACGGGTAAAATCTCTACTGATCCTACCTCCTAGAGCAGTGTTGGCATTAGAATAATAACATTTCTCCCCATTAGGGTCTACTACCCATAAATCAATGTCATTGTCATTGCTACTCCAGTCCAAAACGATTCTAATATCTAGTGGCATATGCTGAATATATGCTTCATTAACACCTTTTAGATTCAGTTGCTTGCCATATTTAGAGATCAAATGGTTTAACTCTACAATGTCTACCGGTTTTATTTCTTCAAAGCGTTCCCATTCAGTATCCAGTACATACACAAACAAATCAAGTGCTTTCTGGTATTCACCAGCAGCTTCATAGGCCAAAGCCAGGTCCCTGTGGGATTGAGGCTCCTCAGGTCGAAGGTCTCTTACGGATTGGTAGATATTTAATGCGATATCAAACAATCCCTCATCGAGGTATCTTTTAGCAACCAGTTTCAGTAACTCCGGGTTTTCAAGATCCAATTCAATTACATTGGATAAAATCCTGGTAGCCATATCTTTTTCTCCTTTTTGAAAGAAGAAATCAGCTACCTCAATGTAAAATGCCGGACGGTTCTCATTATCTGCTTTCAATTTAAAATAGAGTTCCTCTACTTTTCCTTCAGCATTAATAAGTTCCTCCATGTAAGGAGCATCTGGCATCCAGGAGAGTACCTTTATAGATGGACCTTTTTCACCACCAGGTTTATTCTCTGTTGGTTCAAACGTCTCAACACCTTCCGCATCCCAAAGATCACCAGATGCATCCCCGAATGCATCAAATTGCACTTCCACTGGAGCTTCCTCCATTTTAGCTTGTTCATAAACAACCTCTTCCATTACCGCATCCTCACGAATGTCTAAATCAACTTCTTCCTCAACTTCACTGAATGGATCATCTGAGGGAGGTGCATTTTGGACATCCCTGGGTTGTGGTTTATTGAAATTATCAGGTTTTCTTTCTGAAGAATACCAACTGTTAATGTCTTTCAATGTGGTTATGTTTCGTTCCTGAATGATCTCTAAAGAAGTGACATAAACAGGTCCCTTCTGCTTCATCAGTTGCTCATATTCTTCTCTCAACTCTTCAGGTGGGAATATTTCATGTGCCACATAATCTTCAATCCTATCCAAAACCAGTAAGGAAGCATTTTTTGTAACGATGTTAAACTGTCTACCCAGACTTAAAATTTCTTTCTTGTTCTTCTCATATTCCCACTGCAGGTACTCAATTCTCTTACTTGCCCAAACCCTTGATATTGGGGCATTCTTTCTTTCCTTATTGATTTGATAAGTTTTTGTCTGACTTACTTTACCCTGACTTCCAAACTCTAATGTAATATTGGCAGTCTCGCCAGTGAGTATCCCAACCACCTCAACTACTTTGCCCACATTTTCCGGGTATTTTGGATAGATTTCCTCTACTCCACCTGTTGCATTGGTACCTAAAAATTTCTCCTTCGTTTTGTTGAGTATACTTACCGCGCTTTCCAGAGACTGTCTTTTCAAATTAATAAACACGCCATCCGATTGAATGGATACCATTTTCAGCAAATTGTAATTGGCCCCAGTGCCAGATGTGATACAATGAACAGGAATTTTTGATGTAGCAATTTTATCCTGACCAATTGTATTCACTGCATCTGAAAATAGAAGAATCTCATCCACCTTGTCAGGAAAAATCAGGTTGTCAACTCTTGTGGCACCATCCTGCGGTAATGCTTTTAAATACTTGCTAATTTCATCGACATTGTTACCGATTTTGAATTCCACAGGATCTCCCATTTTGTAGGTGAATGGGTATACTAAAACACTTTTGGTACCCGGAATGGAAGTCAAATACTTCTCAAGTAGGGAAAGCTCCTTCTCAATATTCCTGGATTTTGCAGAATGTGATTGATCCCAAAACAGTGCAATTTTCTTGACCTTACCTTTTGGTGTTTCTTGCAATTGAGGACTTTTTGCAGTTAGGTAGAAGTAGGTTTTACCATTTCTGTCCTCTGTGTAAACCGCATAATCACTCTTTCCAAATTGCGGAATTGAAAAGGTTAGCGGTTTTGTCATCTCATAATTGTCTCGTTTGAATGATAGGTAATGCACATCTTCCTGTGTATCAAATGGAGTACTTTCAAAAGTGGATACAGGCTTTGTGCTTCCCTGATCTCCTTTAAACACTTTTACTGCCAACTCAAATTTCTTGATTGACAATGAGGAAGTAGCGGGAAGTGTGTAAATGTACTGGTCTTCCAATGACGATAAGGTCTCCACTAGCCCAATAACCACTCTTTTATTGCCTCCTGCTGGAATTGGGTAAATTGTTGTTTTGAAGAAATTGCCTTTTGTTTTACTGATAATTCCCGGATCGATATTCTGTCTTACGACAGCCTCAAAGGTTTGTCTGGCTTTCACTTTTTCTACAATGACACCTTCTCTCAGTTTGCCATTGACATCCAAGGCATACCTGTAAATCTCTTGCCCTTCATTTAAAGCAGCCGATAATTCCCCCTCAAGGACCCTGTGATTTGGGTTGTAAAAGGTCATATCAAATGTGGTCGTTGCTACGTTTCCAACTACTTCAACATCAATACTTAATTGTGCTAATTCCAGTGGATTCTCAGTATCATTCAGTTTCCCGGACAAGGTTGGTATTTGGGAAAACAATGTCCCAATTGACAGTAGAATGGAGATTGCCAGAAGTGTGATTCGTTTCATAGTGTTTAACATTGTTATAATAGTATAATACTGTTTTTGCCTGATCGTCACATTAAGGGATGCGCTATCTCCGTAATTCCATAACATCAATGTGAGAACTTATTTTCTTAAAGTCAAACTAATTCCAATAGTGGGTGCTTATTACTGGCTTCTTATTAGGACAAACTGATCTTTCAATCTATTTTTGGCACCATAATTAGATATTGAAAACAGAAAACATTCATGCTATGAGAACAATCATTTTATCATCGCTTATGCTGCTTGCGGTTATCTCACTTAAGGCACAGACGCCAATTGGAGACCTTCAAAAAAGAAATACCGCCCAAATGGAGGCACTGGAAAAAGACGGGTATGAATTTCGGTCTCAGATCATCACTGAATTTGATGCTGAAAATGCTTCGCAAGATGTAAACATCAAATTAAACTCAGAATACACCTATCTGATCGTAGCATTAGGAGACTCAAATATCCCTGATGTAGACCTTGCCATCAAACCAGAAAGCAAAGCTAAAATCACAGAGCAATCGACTGGTGGTACCGGTAAATCTTACATGCTTGAACCCTCGAAATCTGGAAAGTTCAAAATATCCATCAATGTTTCAGGATTGAATGCTTCAAAGAAAGGCTTCATCAGCTTCATGGTATTAAGAAAATAAGACTTACAATCAATATGAGGTCGGTTTTTTGAGAGATCGACCTCAAATCATTCCATCTCCGATTCATAAACTATCTCCTCAGGCCTCTCAAACCAACTTTTATACATTTCCTGGTGAATTGCCTCTACCCTGTTCCTTCTGATTTTCAAAGAAGGGGTCATCAAGCCATTGTCAATTGTCCATTCTTCTTTCATGATTACAGCCTTGGCTAATTTTTCATGGGTTTTCAGTTCAGGGTTTAACTGGTCAATAGTTGTTTGGATAGATGAATTGAAAGCTTCTTTAGTTTTGGCCCTGCCTGTTTCTGATGCGATGATCAATGCGATGGGCTGAGCTATTCCAGTACCTACTACGCAAACCTGCTCAATATCCACATTCTTCGATAGCTGTAATTCAATCAACGAAGGCGTTACGTATTTACCTTTATCTGTTTTGAACTGGTCTTTGATCCTTCCGGTAATTGACAAGAAGCCATCGTGATCAAACTCACCAATATCTCCTGTCTTTAGAAAACCGTCAGCTGTAAACATTTCTGATGTTTGTTCAGGTTGTTTGAAATACCCTTCCATTAGACAACCATTTTGAATAAGCACCTCTCCTTCTGCCGATAGTTTTGAGGTAACACCTGGCAGTGGTCTTCCGACTGTTCCAAACTTATTGGAGCCATTTACATTGAAATGAGAAAGTATCGTATCCTCTGTCATCCCATAGGCTTGTAAGATGTCAATCCCCAGGTTTTTGTACCATTTCTGAAGACTAATGGCAATTGGAGCTGCCCCTGAAAAACACATATCCAGCTTGTTTAACCCAAGCTTTTTACGGATTTTCTTCTTGACAATGTTGCCAATCAATGGAAGTGACAGTAGCTTATCCAGCTTTTTTTGAGGCATCTTCTCAAGTACTTTCTCCTGGAATTTTTGCCATACGCGTGGAACCGCCATAAATGCAGTAGGTTGTACGCTTGCCAAATCCGCAGGAAAGGTTTCAAGTGATTCAGGGAAACTTACTACACCATCGAAATGAATTGCGTTCATCTCAATACCTATACGCTCTGCGATATGCGACAATGGTAAATAAGAAAAGAACCTTGTGCCAATCTTCAATCCCAAAGCCGGTGCTCCTAACATTGATGCACGACTGAAGTTTTTCACCTTATGCATCACACCTTTTGGATTACCAGTTGTGCCTGAAGTGTACATGATGGTGAGTAAGTCTTCTGGTTGTTGTTCTACAGGAGTAAAATCTACTGATTCCTTGACAATCGTTTCCCAGGAATGCTCCTCTTTGATACCATATAGCTCAACTCCAACTTTTGGTATAGCTGGAATGCCATCTTTCTGAGCATTGTAATCATCCAGTTTGCCAATGATAATTGCCTTGCTTTCACTGTGTACAAGGATTTCCTGAATACTATCCTTATCTAACGTGGGGTACAGTGGTACAGAAACAAATCCACCCAGCATCATTGCAATATCCGACATAAACCAATGGGCGCAGTTTTTTGACAATAAAGCAACATGATCTCCTTTTTTAAGTCCCATGTTTTGTAGTGCGGCTGCCACCTGACAGGCTTCCTGATGCACCTGTTCCCAGGAATATTCAATGAATTTGCGATTAATGGGTTGTCTTAGAAATATTTTATCCGGATGTTGGTCGAGCCAATGAGTGAAGGCTTCCAGTGGAGTTTGGAATGATTGCATGTTGTTTAAAGTTCTTATTGGTGTTTATAAGGTAATCAATAAGCTCAAATGAATCACCATTAATCAAATTTAAAATTAAGTCCATTTGTGGCATGTATTTTGAATCTGTGTAACTTCAATGCTTGTGCTTTGTAAAACGACAATAAAATTTATCGTTGTGAGAGAAAGCTGAAAAGTATGACTATGCCCTGTATTAATCGATTCCGATATATTGAAATGGACCAGCCCAACTTACATACCAACTGCGTCAATTTGTTCATTGGAGACAATTCCTTGTTAACCACTAGTGAACAGGCAAGCCTTTATTTAAGTCCACAGGAAATTGCCAGAGCTAACAAAATTAAATTCAATAAACGTCGTGAATCATATCTGATCGCTCATTCCTTTCTAAAAAGGATTGCCGGGAACCACCTAAAGGTTGAACCATCTTCACTCGAAATAAAGCGAAACCATCAGGATAAACCTTTTATTGAGACGGGAGACATACATTTTAGTATTTCTTACTCTCAGCATGTTTTTGGTATAGCTTTTCAGTTCGGGAAACCTGTTGGATTGGATATTGAGGACTCAATAACCTTTCAAAAAGAAGACTGGATGCCAGAGTTCCTGTTGAACAAAGACGATATAGAATCCTATCACAGGTTAACCAATCAAGCTCAATTCGATGCACTTCTCAATTACTGGACTTCCACAGAGGCTGTTTTGAAAGCCACTGGGACTGGCTTTAGTGGAAACGAGAAACCACATTATTTGAATAATTCACTAAGTAACGAGTTAACTTCCTGTGAATTGTCTGGTCAGCTATATCATTTACACCATTTAAAAACCAAAAAACATTTTGCGGCTTCTGTGGCAACAGCCATTAAAAATAACCCGGTATATATCTCTAATTTGAATTCACAGCATTTATGAGTGTAGTATCCATTTTAAAGGAATTTAAGCGTAATGTGGAATCATTTCCTGATAAAACACTCTATGCCTTCCTGGATATTCATGGGGAAATCTCTGAAGAATACACATATCTATCGTTTGATTTTAGAACTGATCAAATAGCAAGTCTCCTTCAAAATGACCACAAGCTTCTACCTGGAGAAAGGGTCCTCCTGTCCTATCCGCCCGGGTTAGAATTCATATGTGGATTTTTCGCTTGTTTAAAAATTGGTGTGATCCCTGTGCCTGTCCCGGGTCTTGAGTCAAATAGCTATGAGGGTTACTTTCAGCAAATACAGCAAATCGCCAATGATTGTGATGCGGTTGGGGTCTTAACTAATACTGATAGTTTCAATCGTATTCATTTGAAACTATCCTTGAATGATTCAAATGGACAAATACACCATAATTGGATTCCCACAGACCGTATTAACCATGAGTCCATGAATTTTAAGACTCATGATAACGAGATACTTTTTATTCAATACACTTCTGGCTCTACAAGTAAACCTAAAGGCGTAGTGGTAAGCCATCAAAACGTATTATGCAATTATCCCGGTGTTGTAAACCACGATCCCATTGGAGTTTCCTGGTTGCCACAATACCATGACATGGGGCTTATTGGTTATTACCTGTTTTTTGCCATATGTGGAGGAACAACATACGGATTTTCACCCAAACACTTCATTCAACGACCCACTCTGTGGTTTGAGGCCATTTCGAAATATAGAGGAACCGCTACCTCAGCACCCAATTTCGGGTTTCAGTATTGTTTGTCAAATGTTGATACTTCAGATGCTAAGTGGGATCTAAGTTCGTTAAAATTTGTAATGAATGCCGCAGAACCTGTAAAGATTGAAATCTGCGAAGCTTTCTTAGACCGGTATGCATCGTTTGGTTTAGATAGGAATGCATTCTTTTCTGCCTATGGCTTAGCTGAGAATACGTTGGCGGTTTCTTCCCAGGGAAGAAAGTATATAAATGTTTCAAGAGATCGACTCCAACATGGAGTTGTTTCTTTAGATCGAGAAATAAATGATAGTACTGTACGCTTCATGAGTGCGGGAAAGGTAATAGACGGGGTTGAGGTAAAAATTGTAGATCCTGTAACCCTGGACCTGGTCTCTGAGCAACGAGTAGGTGAAATTTGGATTCAGGGTGGTAGTAAGTGTCTTGGATACTGGAATTATCCTGATTTAAATGCAAAGGTTTTTAAAGCAAAGCTAAGCGGTACCAAAGGCGAATGGTTGCGAACCGGAGATCTGGGTTTCTTTCATGAGGGCGAACTATACATTAGTGGAAGATTGAAAGACCTGATAATTGTGAGAGGCAAGAACTATTACCCTCAGGACTTTGAGTCAATAATTGAGAAAGATGATTTCGTTAGGAATGGACACGTTGCAGTGGTACAAAACACAGAAAATCCTCAAATATTGGCGATTGTAGGCCTTAGAAATAAGCATAAAATCCCAGAGACAAATGAATTAAACCATCAGTTAGTAAACCACATTGGAATTGGAGTGGATACCTTCTACTTTGTCACAAGCAACTCCATATGGAAAACAAGTTCCGGTAAAATTATGAGGTTCAGGAATCTCGAAGCACTCTTCTCCGGTGAACTTGAAATCATCAAAAAGGTAGAAATGTCGGCTTCCGCTCCCAGTGAAATGAAAGGTCCATCTGCATTCCAATTGCTGTTAAATAAGTACGGACTTGATGGAACTGAAAACACCACATTCGGAGAGGTTGGAATGGATAGCATCAAAATGGTAAGCCTTTTCCATGACTTAAAAGGATATTTGGAATCTGCAGGATTGAACCGTATTAGCAGAAAGTTCGAACTCAAATACATACAAAAACTAAGTATCAATGAGTTGTCAGAACTTTTGCAGGACCTTCAACAACGTCATGATAGCAATCAGGTGATTCATATTTCTCGTCTAGAGAATGTCTTACAGAAGATCCAGGAGCAATTCACAGCGCATGAGCATCACCTGATGAAACAGGATGCCGAACTTTCATTTCCAATGGATACTCCTAAAGTGATGAATAGAGGTTCATCCAAATTATTAAAGGTATTTCTTACCGGAGGCACAGGATTTTTGGGGCCTTTTCTGATGGACAGCTTACTGGAGCAGCATGATTGTGAATTATACGTGCTCGTAAGAGCTGACTGTGAGAAGGAAGGTTTTGATAGATTGAGAAATGCTTATACTGCAATTGCTTCTGACGAAAACAAAGTCCAACGATTCGAGAAGCAGGTAACTCCTATTATTGGTGATCTATCCACAAAGCAACTCGGTCTTACCAATGACTATTGGAATTTTCTAACCTCAAACATTGATGTAATATACCATAATGGTGCTGAGGTGAATTATCTAAAAGATTACACAGCATTAAGAAATCCCAATGTTTTGGGGACTTCTGAAATCATCAAACTTGCCAATTTCGGTTTACCCAAGACTTTGAACTTTATTTCTACAACCTTCATTTTTGGTTGGTCCGTTAAAGACATTTTATATGAGCCAGACATGAATGATGAAATGGAAAACCTGGATTTTGGGTACAGTCAGTCCAAATGGGTTTCTGAGAGACTTGTACAGAATGCTATTTCAGCTGGTCTAAAGGGAAGGATTTTTCGCCCTGCTTTAATATCTCCCACCATTAAAGGTCTGGGATTTAATTATGATATAGCTGTCAGGTTACTCACATTCATGATTCAGGAAGGATTGACAACAGATGCCAGCAATCAGGTAAGTTTTGTCCCTGCCGATATTGTGGCCCATAATGTCGTGGCTATATCAAGTTTGAATGAAAGCATCGGACAAACATTTCATGTCACCAGAAGCGAATTTGTAGCCATGAAGGATATAACCGATATAATGGGACAATTCACCACTACGTCTTTTCGAAATTTTCCATTGAGTGATTTCGTTTCTGAGGTTGTCGCGTCTTGTACCAAAGAAGATATTCTGTTTCCATTATTGGATTTCCTGGTGAAGTCCGAAAATAAGATCAAGGCTATGGAATATAAGTTATACGACAACAGCAACTACCGACATTTCTGCTCAAAATCAAGTGTCGCTCTTTCAGATCCACCAATGGAGGACATAGTAAAGGGTATTCTGATATTCCTGAAAAAAGAAGGGATTATCAATTTAAACATGGAGTTCACACCAATAACATCTACTCAGGAATGATAACTAACGTCCCCCATATCTCAAGAAAAGAGGCACTGCTAAGCACCAGAGAGCTGATTCAAAATCCAATTGAGGTCTTTGAATCATTCCGCCGAAAGTCAGGAGAAACATTCTCATTTTATTTCGGAGGCGTCAAGAAGACAATTGTAACAACTGATCCAGGTTTCATTCAGTACATTCTTAAAGACCATCATGAAAACTACCACAAATCAGACATTCAGGTCAAACGGATGGCTGAATTTCAAGGTTTGGGATTACTCAATAGTCATGGTGATTACTGGTTCAAACAAAGAAGACTATTGAGTTCAGGTTTTACACGGTCAAGCTTATCCAGGTTAATGCCAATACAGAATAAACTCATTGAGGAATTCGTAACAAACTTTGACAAACAAGTAAAAAAAGAACCAATTGACATATATGAAACCATGGTCAGGTTTACCCTTTTGTCAGTTGGGAGTAATCTTTTCGGAACGCAATTGAAGCATGCTGAACTAGAAAAACTTGGGAGCACAATATCGACAATTCAGGAATTCATTGTCAAGCAAATCTTCAGACCATACCTCATCTCCTGGTATCGTATTTCGGGTGAAAAGAAAAAACTTCAAATACTAAGACGGGAAGCAGACCAAATCATCATTGACTACATTAACACCAGACGCCTGAAAGAGAATGATAGTACAAATGACTTTCTGGATATTCTTCTTAACAAAACCAGTCTTGACTCAGAAGAATCAATGTCAGAAAAACAGCTTCAAATTGAAATGTTACAACTATTAGTGGCTGGAAACGAAACTTCTTCCAATGCCCTGACCTGGATGTTTTATGAATTGGCCAAAAATGCCACCTACAGAGAACTTATCAGTGCAGAAGTCCTGACCATATTCGGAGATAAGGAGATTGATTTTCAGGGTTTATCCAAATTGACTTTCACCATGCAGGTCCTTAAAGAGACTCTGCGCTTGTATCCACCTTTTTGGATGATAGATCGGGTAGCACTAAATGAAGATGAGTTCAATGGAGTCAAAATTCCACAAGATACTATTGTGGTTCCTTATATTTATGGTGCTCAGAGAAGGGCCGATTTATGGCAATCTCCAGATAAGTTTGATCCCGACAGGTTCTTAAAAAGCAATGCTCAAAACATTCACCCATTTGCGTATATCCCATTTGGAGGTGGACCCAGGGTTTGTATAGGACAGAACATGGCATACATGCAAATCCTGTCATTATTGGTAACGATTGTCAGAAAATACGATTTCAATTTGGTGTCTGAAAACGTGGGTATTCACCCAATGATGATATTGCGTCCTGATGGACCTATCAAAATAAAGTTTGAAAGACTATGAATAGCTTGTTTGACAGACTCTCTGAGCTATTTTTTCTATCTCATGATGATCTTCATAAACTGCAATCTTTCTTTTGGGGAGGTTTGCTATGAACAGCTCAACTTCAATTGGGACCTTCCCCATTCTTAAATGTTGGTAAATGCGTTGTAGTTCGTCAATGGGTTGAGTTGCTAATTTTTCATATGAAATTGAGACCAATTGACCTTCTGGAATCAAGTGGCACTGTTCATAATAACCTGTGATAAGTGATTCATAACCATCAATGATATTCTTCTCAACAGATTGTTGACTGATACTTTGCACACTGTATTGTTTGTGAATGACTCGCCACAGATACAAATTGGAATAATAAACGTGGGAAGGTTTTCTCTCAATATAAATGAACCTGGCATTTGGGTACTTTTGCAATAGCCATTTGATTCGTGCAGTATCACCAGGAGATTTCACGATTATTTGTTTTCCACGATTCAGTAAAGCTACCTTTCTAATCATATAGTCATAGTCTTGCAACCACATATTAACCTGATGATCAGTTGGTTCTGATATCATTTGGTTAAATACTGCCCCGAAACTTTTAGGAAATATGTGGCCCCAGGTATAACTGTACAATGAGCATAAACTACATAGTGCGGTTTCCATTTCTCCAGGATAGTCCAGGTCCAGAGCATCTCTTTGAAGTGCGAATTGGGTATTGTGTAGGGATAGTAAGTATTGTAATGGCTTCTTAAGCCAAACTTCAGTTAAGTAGAAACAATCTGCCAGAATACTAGTGAATATAGAAATGGACGTATTTCGATTATCCTGACAAATTATATCCTGCAAATGTGAAGTACCGCTTCTCCAGTGGCCTATAATGAAAATGGGGTCATCTTCTAATTCATGTTTCAGGATCTTTCTTTCAAATAAAAGAAGTTCAAAGAGCCTGAATGGTTCAAATAGACAATACCGAATAAAGTAAACAAGGAATATATGGATATTCCGAAAGCTAACCCCCTTGTAATTGACGGTTTGTCTAAAAAGTACCAATAATGGATAAAACGGTATGTACCGGAGCTTACTCACACCCGCAATTTACATACGCTCTGATATCAATTACTCATTCACAGTGATACTTTCTGTGTTTCTACTGACCTCTTTAATTTTCTCAATCTGCTGTCTGGCTATGCTCAGAATTGAAGCCGATAGGGAAACCGTATCTGTAATGGAGTTGCTGATGTCTTTAAATGCCTCTGATGTTTCCTCAGAAGCTGACTCCCCTTTTTGAATGCTTTCATTCATTTGTTCAACCATTTTGGCTGACTCAATGGTATCTTTTTGCATTTGTTGTACTAATTCTGTGATCTCATTGGCTGAGTCACCTGAACTTTCAGCTAAACGACGTATTTCATTGGCCACCACTGCAAATCCTTTTCCCGCTTCTCCCGCTCTGGAGGCCTGAATGGCCGCATTGATCGCAAGCAAATTGGTTTGTTTGGTCACATCCGTGATTACTTTAACTACTTTCGATATTTCTCTCGACCGTTGCTCTAACACCTTGAATGAGGCATTTGTTTCTGTAGCCAATGAGGTAATATTGGACATACTTTCACTCATATGATTCACCAAACTCAATCCATTATTGCTGGTTTCATACCCACGGTTCGCTGAATTATTGATATCCTCAGCCTGAGACACTACATTATCACTAATACTTTCAGTTGCTTTTACCAGCGCCTGAATGTCACCAATCGCTTTTTTGAGACTATTCTGCATTTCTAACAATGCAATCCCGAGCACATCATTTTCATCCACCTGAATTTTGGCATCCAAATTTCCCTGACCAATGGTTTGAGCAAAATGGGTTTTCTTTTGGAGTGAATCGATCAACCTGTTAAGCGACCTGGAAATCTTACTGAGCTCATCCTTACCTTTAACCTTAAGTTTACTATCAGCATTCAACCGTCCTTCTGCAAGCTCTTCGAGTACTTTGGTAGACCTGGAAAGTGGTTGGGTAATTGTATAGGCAATATATAGAATAGATCCCGCCAGGATAATAATACTGATAAACACTACCAAGATTGTTGTAGCAAATGTACTGTTGTAGGGAGCCATTATTTCTTCCACTGGGATAACAGTACAAACGGTCCAAAACTGTCCGGTCCTACCAATAGAGATAGGTGCAGAGGTAACATAAACTTCCGCATCAAGGGTATTATCGTGTATTGTGTAGTCTAATGGCTCTCCCCTTTTTAGTTTTTCTCTTAGGGCTCCAGTATTCTCACCAAAAACTCCAAGAACCTCCAAAGGCTTGTTGAATTGATCAGGGTCCTTGTATGAAGTGATTACTCCTTCAGTGGATAACAATACCGCATAAGCATTTTCATATGATCCATAATGCACTGAAGCAATCTGCTCAAAATCTTTAACAGACATATCAGACCCAATAATTCCTGCGAATCTACCATCTACCTCCATCCTTGCTGTAGGCGAAATAGCCAATAATGAATCACTGTCAGAATTCCCGTAATCAGAGCTTTTAAATTTATAAGGTTCACTCAACATTTCATCCAGGTCTGGATCTGCTTTAATCGCTTCATAAATACCACTACCTTTAGTGCCATCTAATTCTGCAATTCTAATAGTTGATACTACTTCTCCATTTTCATTAATCGTAGAATTGAATCTTTCCCTACCATAATCTTTGTCCCAATCTTCATCCAAAAACTCCCATTGCCAGCTCATCCAGGTGGCGTCATACTTCGGGTACTGCAATAGCACTTTGTCTAGCAATGATTTTCTTCTCAGGTTTCGTTCTTCCTCTGGCAAATAAGTCATGTCCTCAACCGCTTCCGCCATGATCCTGGCAACAGTTAGATCTTCATCAATTACAGCTTTTACAGCATTGGCTTTAGTCTGAGCCACAAGTTGAGCTGTATTCTTCCCTTCTTCCAGGGCTTTTTGCCGAACTGAGTCAATAATGAAAGCGTAAGTAACCAGGTATGTAAGTACAGTGAGCCCAAGAATGAGCAATAACATCTTCTGCCTTATAGAAAGGTTAGATAGCATAGCTTGTAGATTAATGTCCAATCAAAATTAAGTAAAATAACTAAGTGGCCACTAGACAATTCCCATATAATGTAAAGTCCAGATTATTTCCAATATACCGTTTGTTATAGAATACGAAGATATTACATCTTACCAAGTAGTTTTCCTACTATTTATCAATCAGATTTATGCGTTTTCGCAGTAGGCTGCTCTGAAGCTCAAAAAAAATTCTTGTTTTTATGCAACCATTACAAACGAGTGTAGTCTTCTTTTAGACAAAGGTGGAAGAAATACTATGAAAGGTACACAACTTGGAGAATTTGAAGAATTGGTACTGCTTACAGTAGGTGTATTACATGATAATGCCTACGCAGTATCAATTTATGATGAGCTATGTGAAACAACAGGAAGGAAGGTTATTCTAAGCTCCGTTCACAAATCACTTATGAGATTGGAAGACAAAGGATACTTACAATCTGAATTGGGAAATGCTACTGCGTCAAGAGGCGGCAGAGCGAAGCGGCTCTATACTTTAACCAAATTTGGAATCCGGGTACTCGATGAAACGAGAACACTAAGAAATTCATTTTGGGGTAGAATTCCTGAGGAGATAATTAAAGGGCAACTGTCATGAAAAGAACTACCCCTCCCCGATGGTTAACAGCAATCCTCAGATGGTTTTGCAGAGAAGATCTTATCGACACGCTTCTTGGTGATTTGGAAGAGTTATTTGAAAGAAGAGTACAGTCAAAATCACTGAACTTTGCCAGATATCGGTATTTCGTTGATGTCATCCTATTCCTCAGGCCATTTGCATTGAAAAGAATTTCTAAGTCAAATAACTCATTTATTATGCTACAACATTATGCTGCAATCTCTTTCAGGAAGTTTTGGAAACGTCCCGGAGCGACACTGACCAAGGTCTTTAGTTTAACTACAGGCCTGATTAGTCTCTTCTTTATCCTGCTTTATGTACACCAGGAGTTTGGTTTCGATGATTTTCATTCGAAAAAGTCCAAAATATTCAGACTGAATACGAAAATCGTCTCACCAACAGGTGACCTGGATCTTAGTTTAAGTGCAACCGGACTTGCTGATTACCTGAAAAACATCTCCCCGGAAATTGAATCATTCGTAAGGATCAATCAGGAATATGGAAGCCACGCAATAAAGGTAGAGGAAAGGATATTCTCAGAATCTGGTAACATCCTATATGTGGACCAAAATTTCTTTGACCTTTTTGATTTTGAATTACTAAAAGGCAATGAAGATTCTGCACTAAAAGGACCAAACAAGATCCTGCTAACTGAAAGCATGGCCCGCAAATACTTTGTGGATCAGGAAGCGCTGAATCAGACAATCTATTATGATGAAGAAACTTTTGTGGTTTCTGGAATTCTAAAGGACATCCCTTCAAACTCACAATTGCAGTTTGATTTTTTGGTATCCATGGAAACTTTTCTCCAATCCAGACCAAATGTGGATCAAAACTGGACATGGCTACCCATGAATACATATGTGCTACTAAAAGACCCAACTAATACCCAAAACCTTAAAGAACAGATTGAGAAAATACCGCAATACCTCCCTGAGAATAATCCAAATGAACATTATGTGGTTTCCATGGAACCCTTTGAGGGCATTCATTTCAGTGAGGCAAAGTTGGGGGAACTGGGTATAAAAGGGAATTGGAGTCAACTGGTAGCACTGGTGGCCATTGCCATTATGATTGTCTTACTTTCCATTTCCAATTTTATAAATCTATCTACAGCTCAAATAAGCACACAGTTCAAGGAAGTTTCGGTTAAAAAAGCGCTTGGTGCTTCCAGGAATAATATCTTCAAGCAATTCATTTGGGAAGCAGCTTTTATAGTAATCATTGCATGCTTGCTTTCAGGGTTACTAACAACTGGATTATCAGGTCAATTTGAGCAGTTTTTATCCACTTCTTTTAGTTATGATTTCATAGCACAACCTTTATTCTGGATAATGCTGATGATGATTGTATTGGTATTGGTAGTGCTAAGTGGCATCTATCCCGCAATGAAGTTTTCAAAACTGTCCATGGCGCATCCCGAAAAAGAGTCCAAACCAGGAACTTCTATTTTCAATTCAAGGACTTCTCTTCTGGTGTTTCAATTCTGGATCACAAGTATCCTGATCACTGGTTCTGTTTTGATCTATCAACAGATTGAGTACTTGAATGACCGTGACCTGGGTATAAAGACCGATCAAAAACTGATCATTGAGTTTGGGCCGAATGGTCAAATTGGAAGTCAGTACAGGAGCCTGACTTATGAACTTGAGCAGATACCTGGGGTTAATGGTGTCACTTTCAGTTCTCATATTCCTGGGGAAAAACCCAATGGAGTAACAACCCTGATCAAGAACTCAACAGGTGAAATGAAGTCCGGCGACATCAATCTTACATTGGTGGATGATAATTTCCTCACGAAATATGGATTGGAACTTATCGCTGGCAGGGATTTTAGAGTTGCTAAAGCGGATTCTACGGCTGCCTTAATTGTTAATGAATCATGTGCCCGTGCATATGGCTTTGAAGATATCAATGATATTATTGGGAAGAGTTTCGAGCAATGGGGAGGTGATGGTACCGTAATTGGTGTAGTGAGTGATTTCAACTACTTGTCACTACATGAAGAAGTGGGTTTACTATCCCTGAAAGTTTGGCCCCAGCAATTCCAAAAGATCACTGTGGATTTAAATAGTAAAAACATGGTAGAAACCATCAAAGATCTGGAAGATGAATGGACCAGCAGATTCTCTAACATCCCTTTCAATTCATATTTCCTGGATGATAGTTTCAGGGCACAGTATGAGAAAGACGAACAATTTGCCACGATCATCAAAGTGTTTACCGGAATTGCCCTTGCAATTGGATTATTGGGACTGGTATCATTTGCTTCGTTCTGGTGCAATAGAAGGAAAAAGGAATTCTCTATCAGAAAAGTTTTAGGAGCCAATGATAGTGGACTGACCGTTCGTTTGTATCGTCAATTCAGCGTTCCGGTTTTAATTGGATTCATTTTGGCTGTCCCAATCACTTACATTTTAGGCAAAGTCTGGTTGGAGCAATTCGCTTATCAAATTGAAATATCAGCTATTTTGTTTCTGATCCCTTTTATACTGCTTTTAGGTCTAATCTGGATTGGCGTGGGATACCATATCTTTGATTTGATAAGGACAAACCCTGTAGAACACTTGAAAGAAGAATAAAAAGCATTCGGATCTTTTTAAGGGTATATAACTCTGTGAACTCTCTACGCACTTTGTGTAAGAATTCTACAGTCTTATTTGGATTGCAAAGCATTAGACCTATTGAATTTCAAGTAAAAAAGCTGCCAATACGATAACTTGTATTGGCAGCAAGGTTGCGTTTCGTACTGCGGACGACATATCAATCGATCTGAGTTGGTGTGTGCTAAATCAATATGTCAAGGCTCCCGTTTGATGTAAAGCGTTATTAATCTGAAGAATTAATGTTGGTTAAGTGTGAATTAATTAGGATTCAAATCAACTCAATAAAACCTGATTAAATCAGCTAGTTGAGTGAACTCAAGAATAAGAATGGTAAATGGTAGAGAGTTTTGAGGGAATGGTAGTATGATACTAGATCCGATCTATCAATTGCATGAAGATCTCTTTCCTGTTTCTGGCAAGGGGAACACTTTCTCCATTATTCATTTTGATATAACCTCCCTCTCGTTTGTCATATTTACTGATTTGCCTCATATTGATCAAATGAGACCGGTGTGCCCTAAAGAATCCTTTACCCCTGAGTAGCTCTTCATATTCCCCCAGGGTTTTACTGATCACAATCTGGTCCTCTTTTAGGGCAAAAATCGTGTAATTGTTCTCAGATTTACATTGGACAATGTCTTCCACATCCACAAAATGGATGGATTGGCTATCTCTCAGTACGAGTTTGTTGAATTCCTTAGAAGAAATAGTTTGGTGAAGGTGTTCAATTTGCTGAGAAAGCGGACTTTCCTGTGTAGGTACCTTGTCAAGTGCAGCTTTAAACTCTAACGGATTAATTGGCTTAAGAATGTAGTCTAAAGCATTGAATTTAAAGGCTTTAACAGCATACTCATCGTATGCAGAAATAAAGACGATCTTGAAATCAATGGAGTCCAACTGGCTCAATAAATCAAAACTGGTTCCATCAGGCAAATTGATATCAAGGAATGCTAAATCTGGTTTGAACTGCGCCAGTGTTTCCAGTCCTTCCGATACACTGGAAGCTTCCTGAATGGATGAAATGCTGAGTGTGGAACGGGACAAATAAGCCTTTACCGTTTCTCTGGCATTCTTTTCATCATCAAGAAGGAATACATTCATATTAAGCAGGACTAATTAATTCACTCGGTAACGTCAAATTTATTCTATAACCAATGATTGCACCACTTTCGCCGATGATATTTTCTCCAATAAGGTCATTTGTTGTTCTTCCACTTTTTCTGAACGAGTCTAACCTCTCAGTAGTAATCGTAGTGGCCAATGATTGATGAGTTGGGCTCCCTCCTTTTTCTACAATACCTGTTCCATTATCCTCAATGATCAATGATACCTGTTTGTTTTCAGATGCTTGAAAACTAATGGAAACATGATTATCCTGTTGACCTTTTCTGAAAAGACCATGTTCCAGGGCATTCTCAATAAAGGGTTGAGCAAACATGGGTGGAATTCCTGTGTATTCTTCATCCAGGGCATCATCAATGTTGATGTTGTAAGTAAAGTTCTCAGAAAACCTAATCCTCTGCAGCTCCATGTAATTTTTGAGCATTTTGACCTCTTCACCCAAAGAGATGAATTCTTCTCTTGAGTTTTCAAGTATCTGTCTCATTAATGTGCTGAATAGACCAATGTAATGACTCGCTTGATCCGTATCCTGATGCTGCAATAAATAGTTCTGGATAGCGGTCATGGAATTGAAAATGAAATGTGGATTCATTTGTGAACGAAGGAACCTTTGTTGCAATTCAGCTGCTTGACGTTCTTTCCTGGCTCGTTGAGAATTATAGTAAAACACTCCCCCAAAAATCAACATCACGCCTACTAATCCTCCAATGAGCAACTGGTTGTTCTTCTGGGAAATTTCAAGCTCCTGAATGGTCGCTTTTTGGGTTAAATTTTCAATTTGCTGGTCTTTCTGGGCTGTTTCATATTCTGTTTCCAGTTCGCTGATACGATTCTCCTGGTCTAATCCTTCAATAGAGTCTTTGGCGAGCCAATATTCATTCAGGTACTGCCTGGATCTCTCAAAGTCACCAACATGAAAATAATACTGATTCAGAATTTCGCTGATCGACTTAGTCATGGACAGGTTCACCTCCCCTTCAGGATTGATCAATTCATTTAAATAAGGCTTGATCTCATCAAAATTACCCTGCTGAAAGCTATAGTTCAGGTAATTGACAATGGCATTGAGTTTTTGCTCATAGTATTCAATTTCAGGGATCAGGCTTTGGATTTTCTTATAATAAAATGATATAGAGTCTGTCTGATTAGTATTTTCCAGAATGTTGGCCTTAGAGTAGTACAATTGAGACAATTGCTCTGGTCGGACTACATTCTTGAGCGCTAAGGCTTTGTCAAGGTACTTTTTAGCCGCATCATAATCTTCTAATTTGACAAAAGTCTCCGCGGCTCCCCGGTACGCTGTAAGCTGTGTATTGAGATTGGGTTCATCTCTTTTTTCCAGTTCTTCAATGGCTTTCAAATGAAACTCATTGGCCTTCTTCTGGTCATCTTTATTGGCATAGATCACAGCGATGTTATTACAAGTGCTGGCAATTCTTTCCTCACCATGTCTTACCTCATATTCCAGCAAAAAAAGGAGTCTCTCCAGTGTAGCACTTACTTTACCCATGGTGTATTCCATAGCCGCCAATGAACGCTGTAGTTTATACCAGTCCGTACTGTCTGACATATTCTCTACAGCCATTTCATAATAATACAAGGCACTATCAGTGTTGCCCAGGGTTCTGTTTAGATTTCCCAGGTATTGACCAGTTTGTACCGATAATTTTTTATCATTCTGGAATGCGAAATTTTCAATTTTCTTGATGGTTTCCTTGGCTTCCACATACTTACCGGCAAACACAAAACACTTACCCAGTAAAAGGTGTGCCTTACCAATTTTCACAGAATCCTGAAGCGCATTGGCAGTATTCATTAATAGATTTCCGTAGAAAAAGCCTTTCTCATTGTTGGCAACAGAGAAATGATCAGTGAGGTCAGTGAGAAGCGTAACAGAATCACCAATTGTGGTAGCATTTGCCAAAGACTGTTCGAGAGAATCGATCCTGGAGGATTGTTGACCATAGCTGGCATTTGCCAATAGCAGTAACGAGACCACAACAACTCGTAATTTCACCATAGCAGGGAGAATGTTAGATTATTTCCTAAAAGTAACTAAGATAGTGTACAGGCTTTAGATTTTAGATGTTAGTATTAAGATTCTTGTTTTGTTAGGACAAATCTGGTGCTCATTTGTAATGAGCTGTGCTTGGCCGCAATTGCATTGCGGTCTTAATCTTCTGAGACATTTGAAATGCCCTAGTCTGGCTTAAGTTTGTAACTTAAGCCTAAAAATCATTGCAGTTTGCAACTGCCTGACAAATCCATCTTTATGAAATCATTTCCAACTCCAACAATCCAGTCAATCCACAATAGTCTCTAGCACTGCTGTATATATAATGTTCTGGTTCATATACCAAACCTGCTTTAACTGGATTAAAGTGCAGGTATTCTAACCTTTGATCAATCATTTTATTGGTTGAAAGTTGAATGGGTCGGTTATCCTGTTGCCAGAACTGAAAATACTTGTTGTTACTATTACTCTCCCCACTTGATTTAAATAACCAGACCATCCATTTTCTCCGGCTTTCCTTTTGGTTAGTCTGAATAATCTATGTCATTTTTTTGCTTGTGAATTTCTTGAAATCTCTTAGGATATCAGATAAATTCATTTCTTCTTTAGCAGAGCAGATTAAATGAACATGATTACTCATAATCACCCAGGCGTTTAGTACAAGTCCTTTTTCTTTTTGACAGAACCGTAAACTATCTAGAATTACTTCCTTATAATCAGGTCTGGACAATGCATCTATCCATTGAACTACAGCAAAGGATATAAAATGTGGTGATTGATGATCGGAGATGTTGTATTTAGATGACATATAGTTGATCTGGTTAATGCTAAACACACCGAAGTTACATACTTCTAGTGATTGTCCAAATCAAATTGTTTGGCTTAAGTTACACGCTGTTAAACTTAAGCCAGTGGGGGGCTTTAGATTTTAGATGTTAGTATTAAGATTCTTGTTTTGTTAGGACAAATCTGGTGCTCATTTGTAATGAGCATAAACTGTCACAATAAGTTTTAATCAAGGACACACCAAAGGTCGATCAAGGAATATTTCACAGTTTATTGGGTCTTCAGGAAAAAATTGGACTTCAAAGCATCTACCTACTTGAACTGTGGTGTCTATCGGTGTATGTGACTCAAATTTGTCACCACTAACCTTAAAGGTGAACATAATAAATGTCCCCCTCTTTGGAAGGTTGTACACTCTTTCAATTCTCCCCACAGTGAATTCGCCAAATTCAAGTCTCTTCTCCCTATCCTCTCCAGTTATAATTACACCATAATAAAATAAGCCAATAAAAGGGGCAAACATCAAAACAGGCACAAAGATTTTTTTTAATCTATTATCAATACTCATTAATTACTTATTATACTATTTGGACAAATCAAGAATGATTTCCTCACCGTCTAGAGTCTCTCGGTAAAGGACTTTCTTATAAATAGATCAACCCATCCTACACTGTAAAAGTAACAAAGTAGAGTCCTTCTGGGTGTCGCATTTTGTATCTATTTCCCATCGAAGTAAGATACGTTGTGTTTCAATAACTTTTAGGGTAATTGCAATGATCGTTTCACTAGCTTGTAATAGCCAGCATTTCAAATGCCGCTTAAGATCCGATCGCATTACAAATGCGACCGAGCGGGGATTTTGGGAGTATGGGTTAGGTGCTATGAAAGCACCTAAATATAAAAAGGTGTAGCGCATGCTACAACTAGTAGGGGGAGTTTTTGATGACACAAAACTAAACAGCTTAGATTATTAATATGCTGATCTAGACATACACTCAAAATAGTCTCTTTTCATATTATTCTTCATAGCACGAAACAAACCATCCGTATCCTCGTGAAATGTCAACTTGTCATATAATGGAGGAAAAAAATAATCATACTCTGTCTCATTCAATACCGGAAACTCCTTTATCACACTATCTCCTTGAAGAATAAACACTACAAAAAATGAGCAGGTTGAGTCTTTAGCAACTGCCTTAAAATCAACTTTTGGCTCATATTCTAGCACATAATTTGTAAGCTCTTTGTGAATCATTGAAGTAACTTTCACCTGATCAACAATCATGGAATCTATTGGTGACTTAAATTCTTTTATTTCACAAACAACATCTCCAGAAAAAACCAGAGTCGTATACATCATATGATTGCTAATTCCAAAATGTTCAAATTTCACACAGTACTCTTGCGAGTTCAATTGTTGGGATTGACATGAATAAAGCAATACTCCTGCAGCCAAGAAAATTCTAAATATGTAATTAAATATGAATTTATACATCTCCGCACCTAATGAATAGTATCCCCCATAAAGTCATTCTTCAGTTTCGCCTGGTTAGCACTTTCTTTACTGAATAGCGTACCTTCATCACTTCTTAAGTAAGCATATTCATTTAGCCATAGTAAGAATTTAATATGAGGTCGATAGAATTCTCCTTCGTAATAATAGAAATATCGTTTGTCCATTACCAACGTATCGCTCTGATTACTTTCATAAAGCAATAATACCATTCTAGCATCCAAATCATCCTTTGTGATAGCTTTATCGGATGATGACACAAAAGTTGAATCAATTAAATTGACTTCAGAAAAGTGATTTAATGCTGTTTTATTAATGATAGTCTTCCTGACCTTAAACTCAAAATCATCTCCACTCAATACACTAGCTGCAACAACATTGAATCTTGTTGTCATATTAAAGGCTAATTGATAATAGCCTGTACTATCTAGATTTTCAGTTTGACCAATTACAGGGAGCGCATTAAAGATTAGCATGCAAATTATCAAGAGACCAAGCCTCATTCTTTTCATATTTTCCAATTAGAATTCTAATTTAAAGAGACCCAACACTGGTCTTAGTGTCTCACTGAGGCCCAAAACTACTAGGGCGTCTCGCTCTTCAATTCCAAAAAACACTAACTCCAATCAATCCTCTTACCGAAGCATGTAGCTCAATCTCCCAGGTAACCTTAGCCACTGTACTATCTTTCATCTCATAATAGATATTATATCTACCAGATGATCCACGTTTTGCTGCATAGCTCTCAACTAACCAATCCATGTCAACATTAGGTATTCTTGTTAATTTAGGATCATTTGGCATAATGTTATGAACTTCATTGATATGCATCCCTTCTTTTACTTTTTGCAATGCTTCAAAATTTCGTTTTCCCTCATTGCAAGCACTCAATGCTATAAGAAGAACAAAGTATTTAAAAACGTTTGTTTTCATTAATCAGGTTTAAAATATTTAAAATTTCTACATCCAAACAGCCTGGTACATTATATTGCTCTTTCTAAGACTATACAAACCCAATCCTTCAACCTCCTAAATACTTAGCAATCATCTTCCTATTTATCACCTTCTTCTTGCAAATCTCCGCATAGAATTTCCCGCTTTCCCTGAGTGTTCTTTTTTGCGTTTTGAAGTCAACATGGTACAAACCAAACCTGGCACTCTCTCCTTCTGCCCATTCAAAATTATCCATGGTGGACCAATGGTAATACCTTCTTATATCCACTCCTTTTTTGATGGCTCGCCTTACAGCTTTCAGGTGGTCGTAAATAAATCGAACTCTTTTGGAATCATCGGCATCACATATGCCATTCTCGGTAATAAAAATAGGGATTTTGTATTTATTGTAGACTCTTTTGGTGATGCGATAAAGTCCTTTTGGATAGATCTCCCAGCCCAGGTCATTAACTGCTCTCCCCTTCTTCACATACAATTCATTGAAAAGTGTCCCGGGATTGTATATCCCCTTAACCAGATCCCTGGAATAATAATTGATCCCAATGAAATCTGCATAGTTCTTCTTCTCAAAACGGGTATTGAACCACCACCTCATAGGAAAAAGAAACCTACCATGGGTCATCGCTTCTAAATACATAATCTGAAACAGATGATTGCTGATATAAACAGCCATTTTAGTAAGGTGACGTCTGTCAAACAGATCAAATATCCGTAAATGATGGGCTACTCCCACATTAATGTCGGTATGTCCTTTTGCTCTAAGCTGATCATGTATTTGATCATAGGCGTATAAGTGAGCCTGAGCAAAGTTGTTTGCACCTTTCAGGTAGTATTGGATCTTTCCTTTAAAACCGGGAGGCCACCTTCCCTCAAAATAGCCGAAAAACAAGTACACATTGGGCTCATTGATAGTTACCCAATCCTGCACAAGATCTCCAAGTCTATCTACCACAAAATGGATGTAATTGAGGTACCTGTAAATTGACTTTTGATTGATCCATCCTCCGTCATCCTCCATCCACAATGGGTTTGAAAAGTGCCAGAGTGTAACCAGCGGTCTTATTCCATTGGCTACCAATAACTCAATCTCTTTCCTGTACACCGCAATCCCTTCCTCACTGAATTTTCCTTCTTCAGGCTCTATCCTACTCCATTCTATGCCCATTCGGTAGGTTTCCGTATTGATTTCTTTCAGCAATTCCACATCAGATTCAATCCGGTTGATGTGATCACAGGCCACTTTACTATGTGAGCCATCACTGATTTTGCCCAGCTCAGACCATCTGTACCAGTTATGTGATTGTTCGCCTCCCTCGATGTGAGTAGCGGCTGTTGCAGAGCCCATCATTAAGGATTTGGGAAGCTTGAAAGTCTTGTATTTAGGCATTGCGCCAATCTAGCACAGAATCATGAGTCGATTGTTAAAGCAATGTTATCTTGATGTTAGTTGTTTTACGATACGCTTGTGTTTTTCCCTGAAGAAATTCTCGGTATTAATACGGAGATTCCACTTAGATTTTCCTAAATATCTTTACGGCAATGTTGAATAATCTAAACATAGGACAGAAGTTGGCGCTTTTACTGGTGGGGTTTTCCCTGATTGTAATCGTCTTCCTATCATCTTCCTACTACATCCAATTTGAATCCGCTCTACGTGAAAGGGTTTTTCTACAGCTATCATCTGTCAAGCAATTGAAAAAAGTGAAGATCCTGGCAGAGTTGCAGGATCATTTAGACGATTTTGAGAGGATTCTAAATGACTCGATCCCCAATCCCAGTAATGATTTCATTGAAACAATGCGTACTCCATCAGCCCCTGACTCACTTTTGGAATATGCAATTCCTAAGAAAATATTAGGTGAAACACCTGTCTTGATTGACCTTACTAACCAACAACCTGAAAAAGGCATCACCCTTGCTTTTCAGGCTAAGTATAATAATGAATACGTAACCTCATTGGTGAGATTACCGGAAGTACAGGATATTTTGCTGGAACGCACGGGACTTGGTGAAACGGGTGAGTCATATATCGTGAATGCGGCCTACCAGTTAATCACAAAATCCAGGTTTGAAGCCGTAAATTGGCAAAACACCACCGTTAAAACCCAGGGAGTAATCCAGGCATTTGATGGCAATCCTGGAACAGATGTTTTCAATGATTATCGGGGGATTCGGGTACTTGGAGCATTTGAGAAGATCTCTTTTCTGGAATTGGAATGGGTACTATTAAGTGAAATCAACTTTGATGAAGCCTTGGCACCATTGGCCGAATTAAGAAGCAACCTGTTCTTTATTTTCCTTTTGATTGTGGTGTTCATTCTCATTGTTTCTTACTACCTCTCAAGACTCATTGTAAAACCTATATTGACTATGGAATCCCAATTGATCAAGCTCTCTGAAGGTGTGCTGGATACAAGTATTCCCCGGTATGAGGAAAGGGACAATGATGAGATTGGCCATATGTTCAATGCACTGGATCGACTGATAAAAGCTCTAAACGATACGGTGGTTTTTGCCGGAGAGATTGGTTCAGGTAATTTCAATGCAGAATTTGAACCATTAAGTGTTGACGACAAACTTGGGAAAGCTTTGGTTGAGATGAAAAATCAATTGCAGGAGTACCAACAGAAAGAGGATGTCTTCATGCGCCAAAACCAGCAATCCATTTTAGATGGCCAGGAAAAAGAAAGGTCCAGGCTTTCAAAGGAATTGCACGATGGCATGGGGCCAATGTTGACCATCATGAGAATGAATATAGAATCGGCTAAGGTTGACAAAGGAGTCAAACAGGAATTATTAAATCATATTGATCATGCTATCAGTGAAGTCAGAAGAATGTCAAATAATCTGATGCCCAGTGTGTTAGAGGATTTTGGTGTGGGTGAAGCGATTCAAAACCTGATTGATCAGATCAATGAGTCTTCCAATGAGGTAAACATCAGATACAAAAAAGATATTCTTGGTGAATCAAAATTGCAAAAAACAAGTCAAATTATGGTTTACAGAGTGGTGCAGGAAGCCCTGAACAATGCACTGAGACATTCAGAATGTACTGAAATAAAGATCTCCCTGACAGAATTTGACGAATACATGAGTTTACTAATTGCCGATAATGGCAAAGGATTTGATCCCAACCAAAATTTTAAAGGTAATGGTTTACGAAATATGAAAGAGCGTATTAAATTAATACCCGGAAGTATTGACATTTCCAGCACAGGTTCCGGGACCAGAATAGAAATAGAAATACCATATCAATGAGTTACATCAAACTAATCATAGCCGATGATCACCAATTGTTCCGTGAAGGCATCATATCTCTTCTTTCGGGTAGTGATGATATTGAAATAGTAGGTGAAGCTTCGAATGCGGCTGAACTTTGGAGTCTCCTGGAAAAAGAGAAGGCACATGTCGTGCTGATTGATATTTCTATGCCGGACAAAAGCGGTTTGGATGTAATTGCAGAGGCAAGGGAGAAATTTAAAGATGTAAAATTCATCGTACTTACAATGCACGCAGAAGGTCAATATGTGGTCAAAGCAGTAAGAAATGGTGCTTCAGGATATCTCATCAAGAATGCTGATGAGCAAGAACTTAAGAAAGCGATTGAAAAGGTAGCACTTGGTCAAAAGTACTTTAACAATGAGATTTCACAGCTGATGATCACGGATATGGCCATCGAGGGTGAAACACATAAAAAATTGTCTGACAGAGAACAAGAAGTGCTCACATTAGTATCTGAGGGCAAAACCACTAAAGAAATAGCGGAAGAATTATTTGTAAGTTTCAGAACAGTTGAGACACACCGGGTCAATATCATGAAGAAGCTCAATGCCCAAAACACTGCTGAGCTAATCAAAAAAGCTGCTCATCTACGTTTAATTTAACTTTTCTGGCCATCCGTATTTATACGGATAAGCATTTACAAGTATATTCCGATTGCCAGATCAGCCGTTCCTATCTACTTTAGTGGTTAAATTGGACAATCTATGAGTGTATTTGATGTTATTGCTATCTTAATTGCGTGTTCCGGGATCTTCATTTTCGTCAATACGTACTTCCTGAAATTACCATCCTCTATAGGTCTAATGATCCTTGCACTTGTTGTATCCGGGGTTGTGTTAATAGTAGGAACTGCACTACCTGAATACCACATAGCTGAAAAAGTCAAAGCTTTTGATTTCTCAGAAGTAATGACCCACTTTGTCCTAAGTGTGATGCTATTTGCAGGGGCACTTAATGTAGACTTCTCGAAATTTGGTAAACAACTCGTACCTATCCTCATTCTGACTTTCTTTGGTGTCCTGATTTCAACTTTCACCATTGGTGGATTGGTTTATGGCTTAACACAAGTCTTGGGAATTGAACTTAATTTAATGGCTTGTTTTGTGTTCGGAGCACTGATTTCTTGTGCTGACCCAATCGCAATCACAAAGAATATTCGTAAGTACAAACTCTCTAATGCACTAGAAGCTAAAGTACGTGGAGAGTCCTTACTTGGAAGTGGTTTCGCTATCATTTTGGCTTTTACGCTTACAAAGATTTATCAGGGACAGGTTTCAATGGAATTCCTTGATGCCATGGACATATCAATCATTGTGCTGAAAGACCTTTTCGGTGGATTGATAGTTGGCATTCTCTTTGGCTGGTTCGGATATATGCTACTGAAATTTATTGACAATGATGTGGTTGAAGCTGAAGTATTGACCACCCTTGCACTGGTGATGACAGGTTCATATCTGGCTGATGTACTTCAGGTTTCTTCCATGTTGGTTGCTGTAACCACAGGGTTGATCATTGGAAACTTTGGTAGAGATGAGAAAACTGGCGAAAGCGCTGTTGGGCATTATGTGTATACTTTTTGGCAATTAATGGAAGAGACTATCGCTGCAATGTTATTTGTGCTTATAGGTTTTGAGATGTTGGTCATGCCACATGACGCCATCTATTTTGGTGCTGGTTTCTTTATTGTAGTGATTGTTTTATTCTCAAGATGGGTAAGTGTTTTTATACCAATCAAAATGATGTCCACCCTTAAGGATTTTGACAGTGGCACAATCTCAGTATTGACCTGGGGTGCATTGAGAGGCGGTCTTCCAGTAGCCTTTACTTTATCATTGAATGATTTTCCCGGGAAAGAAATACTCGTAGTGTTTACCTATGTGGTGACAGTTTGCTCAGTTCTCTACCAGGGACTTACCTTAGATGCTTTGATGAAGGTTTATCATCACAAAAATCGGTCTGCCAGAAGTACATACGCAGCTAATTAATTATTTATCGACTAATTCGATTCCCCGGTCTAATAAATATAACATATACTGAATATTGCCTTATATTGTAATATTGAAAGGAAACTAATATTACTATTGCACTTATGGGGCATTCAGAGCGGGTGTCAGTTGATAAAACATTCTTAAAGGACATTGCACATGTGATTCTACAACTGTGTCATACAAAAGTGGCAGGTGTATGCATCTATGATGGTCAGCAATTCCAACTTGAATATGCTACCAGTAGCATAAAACTTTCCGCTTCGTTGGTAAAGCTTCTTGAAAAAGTTCAGCACAAAGGAAGTGTAGTTTTAATTAATTCCTCCGATACTGATTCTTCCAAACCATTCACATTTATTGGTGTACCTCTCATAAGAAGTGAAAAGGACCTTCTGGGGGTCGTGTTTACATACGTCAATAAAGAAATTGGCATCACCAATGACCAAATAACCGCATTTGAAGCGCAGGGAAGAGTTGTCAGGGACCACTTTTTAGCCTTTTCTCACCTGGATGTCACACTTCAAAGATTAGAACACAACAAACACAGACTACATCATCAGGAAGAGCACCTGCAAGCAGTACTGGACAATTCAGGAGATATGATATTTGAATTGGATGAATTGGGTAAGTTTCTATTGGTCAATCAGGTGTTGAGAGATTCATTGGGTTACTCAGAGGATGAATTAGCGGGTATGCATTATACTGATCTGGTAGCCAGGCACAAACAAAAAAAATTAACAAAATTCATTGAAGGCCATCTTGAAGAAGAGGGCACCAAAATATATGATGAGTTTCCATTGGTCAAGAAAGATGGGACTAAGCTTTGGGTTGGACTAAAATTATCAATTGACCGAGATGAAGGTGAGTTTCAGAAGTATGTTGTCGTTGCTCGTGACATATCCGCTCAAATGCAAATCACCGAAAAGCTCAATAAGTACCGGAATGGGCTGAAATTGATCAACACAATTGCATCAAACGTCAATTTTAGTTTAAAGGAACAATTATACATGGCCCTTGAAGTGGGGAGTTCATACCTGGGACTCGAAGTAGCACTGATTGGGCAAATTATAGATGATACCTATCATGTAAAATTCTCACAATTGGCCCATCCTGATTATGGTGTGAAGTTGGAGAATTCCTATCCGTTGAAGAATGTTTTCAGTGAAATCACTTTCAATCAGGATGATGTGGTTTCATTGTCACATGTAAAGGAATCAGAATATGGAGAGCACCCATGCTATATAGCTCTAGGGATGGAAACCTATATTGGAACTCCATACTACATTAAGGGGAAGAAAGAAGGTACCGTAAGCTTCTTTTCACTGACACCTCGGTCAAGACCATTTGATGATAATGAAATAGACTTTATCAAGATATTTGCTCGTTGGATTGGGTTTATCCTGGAGCGTGAAAGACATCAAAGTTCACTGTTGTCTGAGCAAGGGATGCTTCGGGCATTTGCCTCCTTCTCTCCTGCTGCTATAGCAATGTTTAACAAAGACATGGAATATGTTGCGGCCACAGAGAAATGGCTGGTAGAGAATAACCTGAAATTTGATGAGGTCATCGGTAAGAATCACTATGAGGTTGTTGCAGACATCAAGGAAGAATGGAAAGAAAATTATGCAAGAGCTCTCAAAGGTGAAGTGATTAGCTGTGATGAGGACTCCTACATTGACAAGAATGGCAAAGAAGTCTGGCTTACATGGGAAGTAAGGCCCTGGTACACTGAAGCACACGAGATTGGGGGAATTATTCTATTTACACAAAACATCACTGTTCAGAAGCAACAGGAAGCAGATCTAATCCATGCCAAAGAAGCAGCAGAAGCAGCATCAAAAGCAAAAGATCAATTCCTCTCTACGATGAGCCATGAGATCAGAACTCCATTGAATGCAGTGATCGGGGCAGGTCATTTGTTACTGCAGGAAGATCCACGTGAAGATCAGGTAGAAAACCTTACACTTTTGAAGAACAGTGGAGAGCACCTGTTGTCCCTTGTGAATGACATTCTGGATTTCAATAAGATTGAAGAAGGTAAACTCACTATTGAAGAAACAGCTTTTGAATTTCCTAAACTCATAAGTTCTATTCAGCATTCTATGCGGCAGGGAGCCAATGAAAAGAATATTCAGTTTGAATTTGGGGTCGATGAGGCTATTCCAAAAATTTTAAAGGGTGATCCCACCAGAATCAATCAGATCCTGATCAATCTTGTGAGCAATGCCATAAAGTTTACTGAAAAGGGAACTGTAGGACTACATGTAAAATTAGCATCTCAGGAAAAAGACAAGGTCAGGGTATACTTTGAGGTAACTGATAGTGGCATTGGCATCACCCAGGAGAAGCTTCAGTCCATTTTTGACAGGTTTACCCAGGCAGATGAAGACACTACAAGAAAGTATGGAGGTAGTGGACTGGGACTTACCATCACTAAAAAACTCCTGGAAATGATGGGTTCTGAGATTCAGGTAGACAGTATCCCGGGAGAAGGATCAAGGTTTCATTTTGAGTTAGAATTATTGGTAAGTGAAGAATCAAAAGTGAAGCATGACAAATTGGTTCCTCAAGAAAATGGCAGGTCCGATACACAAAAGAGAATTCTCCTGGTTGATGACCATGAGATCAATCGTATCATGGCTTCCAAATTCCTCGCTAAGTGGGGACTCATTGTAGATTGTGCCATAAATGGTAAGGAGTGTCTTGATATGGTGGAAGGCCAATCTTATGACCTGATTTTGATGGATTTGCAAATGCCGGAGATGGATGGTTTTGAGGCAACAAATCATATCAGGGCCAGAAAGGAAAAGTATTTTAAAGATCTACCTATCATTGCCTTAACCGCCTCAGCTTTAGTAGAAACGAGGGAAGAAGTGAAGCGAGTGGGTATGAACGATTATGTCACCAAACCTTTTAACCCTAAAGTATTCAAAAACAAGCTGGCTATCCATCTGAATGACCCTTCATTGTCTGAATAGATTGCTCTATTTCAAATTAAGTTTTTTTCATTTTATTCAGTATCTTCATAAGAAAGGAATTGATTTCTTTTATTGCCAACTAAACCCCTATTCCTATGAATAACATTGTATACATAATAGCCTTGATATGTGCTGTTTGGGTAATTTATGACGTTTGGGTAAACCAAAAGATGACTACTGGCTCAAAAGCCATTTGGACAATTTTTGCTCTATTCTTCAGTATTATTACTGCTATCGTTTACTACTTGACCAAAAAACGTTAACAGCCCAAATTTCTTTAGGGAGCAAATAAGGTCTTATCAAAAATGTACTGTTTTGGTAAAAAAGTCAGTACATGATAGAGCTTCATTGGATAGACATTATTCTGATTCCCGGGATTTTCCAGGGCGTTTTTTTAGCACTCATATTTCTAAGTAAACGGGAATCATTTCAGGATAAGAACATGGCACTTTCAGCCATTATTTCCTTATCAGTATTGATGCTATTAGGCCGTTTACTTTGGGCAAGGTATCCAGAGAATTGGCCGTATCTGCCAGCACTCATCCCAGATACTATCATATTCCTTTTTGGTCCTTATACCTTATTGTATATCCGAAGGTTGCTACTTAATGACAAGGGAAAACTGCACTTTGCTCACTTTTTACCTGCAATTATTCACTTGTCATGTGTAGCGATTTTGATGCTACTTCCCCGAGATTTCTATTTGACACTTTGGAAAAATGGTTTTATGAAGTGGTACCTTTTCACTATTGAAGGCTCTGCTGTCCTATTGAACCTGATGTACGTGCTATGGGTACATAGAATTACAAAAGAGCATGATCTAGAATCCAAACAAAAGAAATACCTGCTTAGATTCCTTCTGTTCTTATCAGCATGTTATGTAACCTGGCTCCTGAGTTTTTTGAATACCTATACTTTTGGTATTGAGATTTGGTTTTTAAGCTATGATGCAGTTTGGGTGACTATTCCCTTGTTCATATATTTTATTGGGTATACAGCCTTAAAGAACTCATCAATTCATATGCAATCATACACAAAGGATAAGCCCAGGAAAGCGATGAGATTATCCCAGGAAGAAACGGATTCTCTTAAAAAGAAATTACATGAAGTTTTAGAGGAAAAATGCATTTACCTGAATGCAGATTTGACTTTAGTGGAACTGTCAAAGTATTTAGACACCTCTCCAAATAACGCTTCATGGTTACTGAATGAGGTTTACGAAAAAACATTTTATGACTTCATAAATAGCTGGCGACTTAAAGCTTTTCTAAAGAAAATTGAGTCAAACGAACACCAAAACAAAACCCTTTTTTCTTTGGCACTTGAGGTAGGATTTAAATCAAAGTCTACATTCAATAAGGTATTTAAGCAGGAGCTCAATAGTACTCCCAGCACATACATCAACAGTCAGGAATATGTTGCTTCTCCAATGATGACATTGACCACCTAAATTTTCTTAATAAAAGGTTCGGCTGTACCCAAACGGTCGATTTAGATCGCCTGAAAGCTGATTATTGCGTCATTGACAATTTTAAACTTATTAGAAATGACGAATTCAATAATTATCCAAACCATCAAGTTTTGGCTGCTGATTGCGATCTTATCCTTCAGTGTTATGGCATGCGAAGGAGATGATACACCTGAACCAGATGATGAAACACCAGATAATACTGATACCACAAGCACTGAAGAACCGCAAGTTGAGGAATTAGATAGCACTGATTTTCAGGTTAGAACCGTTGAGGTTTTTGACATCTCTGAAAATGGAAATGCCAGCGATATCCAAATTAACTTCAGATCTGCCAGATTAGCAGATTCAGTTGCTACTTACAAAGTGGTTATTAGCTCAGAAGATGAAACAATTTCCGGGGTTTACTCGAAATTGAGTAGCGTAAGCGATGATCAGGTTTTAAGCATTACTGAAGAAGAGTCAAAGTATTCCGTAACCTTGAACGAAGGCCAGTTGGATTTAGAATCACAAGCGGTTACCAATGAAAAAAGTTATGTGCTTTGGGTGATTACTGAAGGCAGTTTCAACGGTGATGAAATCCAAATTGTAACTGGCCCATCTCAAGTTGTTGAGTTGTTGGAACGTCCTACAGTTACTACTCTGGTAGATGGCATTGACTCAAATGATCAGGTTGCCATAGATGCGGAAGGAAATATATATACCACAGAATTTGGACAATGGACTTCCGGCGGTGGATTGGGCACCAAACTACTTAAAGTGACACCTGATGGAACTGTATCAGAGTTTGCAACAGATCTTAGCGGGCCATTAGGGACAATAGTGGGTCCCGACGGAGATATCTATTTGATTGATGGAAACAACGGTAGTTCTGGAAAGCTGGTAAAGATTACAACAGCAGGAGAAAAAACAGAAATCGCTGAAATTGAGGGATGGCCAGCAAGTATGGCAATTGATGATGAAGGAAACGCCTATGTTTCTAATTATTACCTAAATCGTGTTAATAAAGTAACACCCTCCGGTGAAGTAACTGTTTTTGCTGAAAATGATGGACTAACAGGTTGTGTGGGAATTGTTTGGGATGATAGTGGCAACTTATTGCTGGGAAATTACAATGACGGAAATTTATTTTCTATTAATATGGCTGGAGAAGTGAGCCACATAGCCACAATCGATGGAGTTGTGGCGAATTTTGGTGTTGGCTACATTGCCTATTTTGAAAATCATATCTATGCTACTGGCATTGGAAATCATGTTATTTATAAAGTGAATCTTGATAATGGTGATGCAATGGTTTACGCTGGATCGGGTGCACAAGTACAAAAAGACGGACCGGCTCACTTAGCTTCGTTTGTTAATCCAAATGGAATTGCGATAGACTCTGTCGGCAGAGTTCTTTACGTACAGGACTGGGGTCAGCAAGCATTGAGAAAAATCACAATTCTAGATTGATAGAAATTCTTAAAGGGTGGGTTAACAAACTCACCCTACCCTTTTCTTGCTATTAGTTCAACCATTACTGGATCTTTTGGCCTTAAAGTCAACAATGGGTTAAATGGTATTTCCTTGGGAGATTTAGGAATGATTTTGAACGCTTTCACAAACTGAATCAAAAGAATCATGATCTCATAAAGGGCAAAATTATTTCCAATGCAAAACCTACCTCCCCCACCAAACGGAAGGTACTGTAGCTTGTGATCAATTGGATTATTTCCTGATGAAAAACGTTTCGGATCAAATTCATTCGGGTTATTCCAGTATTTGGGATTATGGTGAAGTAAGTAAATGTTCAGCATTAATTGCTTACCTATAGGAATATCACACCCCCCTACCTCATCTTCTTTAATGGATCTTCTAACGATATTCCATATGGGCGGGTAATGACGCAATGATTCTTTTATAACCTGCTGGGTGTAATCCAAAGAACGGAAATTCATAAAATCAATATCATCGATATCATTTATGCCAGCTATTTCATCATATAACTTCTGCTGAACTTCCGGATAATGTGCTAAAAGATGTAATGTCCAGGTCATTGCGATAGCCGATGTTTCATGTCCTGCAACTAGAAATGTCAATAATTGATTCCTGATGTCAATAAAACCCTCGTCTGGATTGTAAAAAGTCATTAGGACATCCAGTAAATCGTCTACTTTTTCTGTGTAGAGCTTTCTATCATCCACACAGACCTGAATAATATCATTCGCTTCCTTCATCATTTGATGGTACTTTCTATTGGTACTTGTAGGCACCCATACAGGCCATTTGAAAGGAGAACGAATTCGATTGACTATGAAATCCTGCCCAAAAACAATATGCTCACTCATTTTAGTCACCATTTCAGCATCCTGGTATTTTATGAGCGTATTGAGTAAAACAGTCATGGTCAAGCCGCTCATCTCGGTATCTAACTGCAGCGTGATATCCTTTTCAAGCTTATTGATATAGTCTTTTCCTGTTTCCCAGATGGATGGTAACAACTTCCGCAATTCCGTTTTATGAAAAGAAGGCTGCAAAGCCTTTCGTTGCTCATGCCAGGTGTCACCCTCTGCTGTAAGCAACCCATTACCCAATACATGAGCAATCTCCTTATACCCCCTGCTTTTGCGGTAATAGTCCTTTTCATGGTTGAATACTGTTGCAAATTGATTGGGGTCATTCAAAATCACAAAATCTCCCATCGGAAGGTTAAGGTCTACTGGAGTTCCAAATTTTTCTGTGGCCTCAATCATGTATTTTAACGGATCTTTCTGAAAAGTTTTGAGGTTTTTGAATTTGCTGTGCTGGGGGAATGCCTTTGGAAGAATCATATGTCAAAATTAGTCTGGATATCCCTCAATATTGATCATTTATCATGGATTTTTTGAGCAATACACGATATTTTACACATTAAGTCTTCAAATAAGAAACATATTCATTATTATTACGTCTTCATTTAAGAATAATATACTTTACATGAAAGGAACAAACATTGGCGAGTTTCAGGAGGTAGTAATGCTCTGTATCCTAGTCCTGGAAAAAAATGCATACGGGGTAAGCATCCAGGAGGAGATCAATAAACGAATGAGCAGGTCCATCAGTCGGGGAGCACTTCACACCGCCCTTACCCGTTTAGAGGAAAAGGGATATATACAGTCAGATTACGGAGAACCTACTGCTGAAAGAGGCGGAAGGCGAAAACGTTATTATGAGGTAACCAATAAAGGCATGGCCACCTTACAGGAAATAAAGAATATCCGTCAGGAAATGTGGCAGGTAATTCCATCACTTTCATAAACTCATCAAAGGCAAAAACTCAATACTCAAACAAATGAAACATCCAGAATTACCCAAAATCCCCTACCTCCTATTCCAATGGTTCTGTAAAGAAGATTTATTTGAAGAGCTTGAAGGAGACCTGGAAGAATCTTTCCTGGAAAACAGAAGACTGCATGGCCTGCAAAAGGCTCGTCGGATTTATTGGCGTGAAGTTTTCAGAATGATAAGACCCAGTGTTCTTTCCAGACCAAAAAATGGTCCTGGATATCAATTGGCATTATTAGTCAGCTATGTGAATATCTCTCTGAGAAATATTAAAAGACACAAACTCTTTTCATTTATCAATATCTTTAGTTTGTCAGTCGCCATGTCCAGTGGATTGTTGGTGATCGGTATGATCTCAGACCTCCTTAAATTCGATGAATTTCATCAGCACAAAGACAAAATCTACAGGGTCATTTCCACCCCTTATCTCCAGGAACAGGCACAAAAAACCAAAGCTTCTTCCCCTTTTCATCTTGGCTATGAATTATCACAGCAAGTCCCCAATATTCAGGTCACAAGGTTAGGCAGACATCTTGCAGGTGATGCTGTGGCCAATGAAAAGAAAGTTTTCTATAAAGGGATTTATGCAGAAGACAATTTCTTTGACTTCTTCTCATTCGAATTACTAAAAGGAGATCCCTATAATTGCTTGAGAGAATCACATACACTTCTAATTTCTGAGAGTTTTGCCAATAAAGTATTTGACGACACTAATCCAATCGGAGAATTTATTGCGCTTGAAGGACTTGGAACATTCTCTATTACCGGAATTATTGCTGATGCTCCCCAATTCTCACACATACAGTTTGATGTAATTGCATCATTGGCAACTGTTATGAAACTGGAAAAAGAGGGCATTTTTCATGCTGCACATGATGATTGGGAAAACATAAACAGGTATTTCACATACATTTTTATTCCAGGAGAACAAGAAAAGGATAATGTTGACCACTGGTTAAACTCAGTTGCACCAGGTTACTATACCTCACCAGAGGAATTCAATGCCTCATTTGAGCTTCAAGCTATAAACAAAATTGTTCCGGGACCTAATATCAGTGATTCCATCGGACCGAAAATGATTTATCTCCCTATCATAATCCTGTCCATTATAGCGGGAGCCATTTTATTATCAGCGATATTCAATTACACCAATCTATCTATGGCCCGTTCATTAAGAAGAGCCCGAGAAGTTGGAATCAGAAAACTAAATGGAGCCAGTGGAAGATCTGTATTCATGCAATTCTCTATTGAAGCAGTTGTGCTTTCATTGTTATCACTTGGGTTTGGCTTGGCTATCTTCTTGATTCTAAGAAATGAATTCATAGAAATACTTCCTCGGGCTAAAGAAATGGTTACACTACAGCTCACTCCTGAATTGTTGGGTTGGTTTATTGGATTTGCCATCGCTACTGGATTAATTGCCGGAGTAGCTCCCTCACTCTTCTTCTATAAAATTGAAGTCATCAAGGCACTACGATCAGGAAGTGTGTTACGTGCTTTGTCTGGCATTAGCTTTAGAAAAGCTCTCATTGTTGCACAGTTTAGTTTGAGTATCATTTTTATATTGTCTGTGACCATTACACACAAACAATACAGGTATTCCCTGAATAAAGACCTGGGTTTTGACCAGTCGAACATACTGAACATTGACTTGCAGAAGAATGACCCAGAGATTTTAAGAAGTGAATTACTCAAACTTCCTGAGGTATCATCAGTTTCATTTTCTTCATACACGCCGGGAATTGGTTCATGGAGGCATTCAAAGCTAGTAGATCCCAGAAACAATGACACACTTTGGGTACATCAGATCCATACAGATGCCTACTACCTAAACAATATGAAAATAGATTTAATCGCAGGAAGATCATTTCAACCTAATGAAAATACTTCCATTGAATCTACGATGATCGTCAATGAGACTTTTCTAAGAAATTTCGGGATCAATAGTGCCGCAGAAGCAATAGGTATGACATTTAACGTGGACTTAAATAACCTTCAGATAATCGGTGTGATCAAAGACATTATTTACGCCAACCTGGAAGAACCAATCAAGAGTTTTGTTATCAGGAACAAATATCCTTATGAAGTAGCTTGTGTTAAATTGGCTACCAATGACTATTTAGAAGTTTACAACAAAATTGAAAATACGTGGGATGAGATTGACAAAGACAACCGGTTAAATGCCTCATTTTATGAGCACCAATTAGAGGACTACTACACATTTCTGGTGGACTTCATGAAAATATTCGGATTTATCGGCTTCCTGGCTGTTTCAATCAGTTGCCTAGGTCTTTTCGGAATTGCCATTTACTCCACCGAAATTCGAATGAAAGAAATAGGAATCAGAAAAACATTTGGCGCATCTGAGCAAGGTATTATTTTCATGCTATCCAGGGGCTTTCTCAAACTGGTTTCAATAGCAATAATCATAGGGGTCCCAATTTGTTATCTGCTGTTTGATAGAGTCATTTTGGCACAACAGGTGTTTAGAACGGATATTTCGATCGTGGAAATAGGAATTTGTGTTATCTCTCTGATGACCTTATGTTTATTGACTATTATCACACAGACCTGGCGTGCTGCCAGGAAAAACCCTTCTGCTATTTTAAGAGATGAGTAGTTGATGAGATATAGTAAAACAAAATATCCTATTATTCTGATAAAGGCACAATTTAAATGGGCTATTATACAGTCAACTTGAAGAAAACCCCCGAATTTCTCAAAGAATTTTCTTTCTGATGTTCAGGGTGTATCTTTCTTAGAAATCTGCATTTACGGCTATAACAAACCTTTTTCTGATGATTTACCGAACAAGAAATACTATTTATTTCATGCTCATATGGCTATGCATATTTTCTATTTCCTGTATTCAGGAAGTAGAACCCTATGTAGAAAGTGATCGAAATTTAGTCATCACTTCCAGCTTTACTAATGTCCCTGGAAAACACTCTGTTAGAGTCTTCTTTACAACTGACTTTAATGAAAGACTTGAGTTTGTAAGTGATGCGATTGTGCGCATAGAGGCTGGAGATGGCACTATACTCGATTACGAATACAATAACTATGGGTACTATTACCTTTGTGAACCTGCAAGTGGTATTCCTGGTCAAACATATAAGTTGAGTGTTATACTTGGGGATAATACCCATTATGAATCCACCGTTGACACTTTATACCTCCCTCCCCCAATTACAACAATTGAACATCAACTGAATCAAACTGAAATTGGATCACTGGTTGATTTCAATATTTCTTACTCTGATGATCTAAACACCAGGAATTACTACAGATGGAATTATCTGGGTACCTATCAGGTAGAAGCCCCCTTGCCTAGAGAACTAACTTATAGGTACTGTTGGGCAAAGCAATTTGATCATGAAATCATACTGGTTGATCAGGATCTTTTTTATGATGGAAGAACTGTTGAGCATAAACCACTTTTCTCAATTCCATTAGATCGAAAGTTCAATATAGGTTTTGATATGCAAATCATTCAAAAGAGAGTTTCAAAAGACACTTACCGATATTGGAATGCAGTTGACAATCAAAGAAAAAACAAAGGGTCAATTTTCGAGAAAGCGAATTATCAAATCAGGGGGAACATCACCAATGTAGATAATCCGGAAGAGTTAGTCCTTGGCTATTTTGAAGTGGCAGGAGTTCAAACAAAGAGAATCTTCATAGATGAGTATGCCGGTAAATGGGGTCCTGTTATCTGTTCAGATTGCTCATGTAAGTGCTGGGACTGCCATTATTTCGGAAGTCAGGCAACCAACAAAGTACCAGATTTCTGGCCATATAATCCATACGGTGAAGAAAGAATTCTTAGAAAATCATTCTGTTCTAATTGCAGGTTTACACCAGAAGGTGCATAAGGAAAAGCCAAATTTCGATCATTACTCTATGAAGATTATTGTAACGTTGTAACATCAGCCAAATTAATTCGATTTTAATTGTATCTTTTTTCAAATCCAGCATTCTGAAGGAAATGAATAAAAGATCATGCTGTTACCAACTGTGAAAGATAAACTTGTATTCCATGAAGAGGACCAGGTCCTGGTTGAGAAATCACAAAGTGATCCCAGGTACTTTGAGGTACTTTACAACAAGTACTTTCACCAGATCTTTTCATTTGTTTTTAACAGAGTTAGAGACAAGGATCATGCTGCAGACCTAACATCCAAAGTATTCATAAAGGCCTATACCAACATTTCTAAATTTGAATACAAGGAGGTACCCTATTCTGCATGGCTTTTTCGGGTAGCCATCAATGAAACCAATATGTTTTTTCGAGCACACTCAAAAGAGCGATTTGTGGTGCTAAATGACCGGATGGCTGAAGTAATCGCCGAGGGTACTGCTGAACAATCCATTTACGATCAACCAGTTTTCAGGGAAAAGCTAAAGAAAGCGCTTGACAGCTTATTACCCGACGATCTGGAACTAATTGAATTACGGTTTTTCGAGGAAATGTCTTTTCGGGAAGTCGGTCAGGTTCTTGGAATTACTGAGAACTATGCAAAAGTAAAAACCTACAGGGTTTTAAATAAACTAAGAAAAGCATTCTAACAATGAAAGATATTAAATACACATTTGATCATAACCGGCTTGTCCTTCCGGAAGACGAGATAGGATTGCTAAAGGATTTTGATGCCGTTTATGCAGGTATCAGTGATGCCAATAATGGCTTCTCATCTACTCATAAATGGATTATTGGGTCTGTAGGTATGATTCTATTGATAGCAGGATCATTCTATTTCTCAAGAGAGATATCAACACAAAACCCAGCCAATATTATTAGTTATGAGGTTGACAGCCAATTCGATATGCCAAGAGATCAGTTGCTCCCAATTGATATTTCAAAAATCGAGATCATACAGGAGGTACATCCAAATGAGCCAAAGGAATCAACTACTGTATCAAATATTGAACAAGTAAATGATAAAGCTGCAGATACCCTGGAAAACCCTATTCAGTTCCAGCAAACACAATTCTCTCCAGCTATACCAGAAATCGGATTAGATAGCTTCTACACATACTTAAAAGCCAATGTTAGGTACCCCGAAGAAGTAACTGACTCTATTGAAGGAAGAGTAAATGTAAAGTTTACTGTAAATGAAGATGGTTCAATATCAGATATAACCATCGTCCAGTCTCTTGGGGAGGCTTTTGATCAGGAGGCGATTAGACTGGTCAATGAAATGCCTGCCTGGAAGCCAGCTTATGCCAACAGTTTGCCTGTTTCAACTAAAAAACAAATCTCCATCATCTTTGAAAAAAATCAACAATGAAAAAAGTCATTTTAAGTATATCACTACTGTTCTTGTGCTCCATAGGTATCGCTCAAACAGATAGTACGTATCGGCACCCATTTTCAATTGATCCTGATACCTTATTTGAGTACAACAATCAGTATATCTCAGGTGAATTTATTGACCTGGATAGAAATGGGTCAATTGAGCTTGTCAATTACTACGCACGCGAAAACCAACAATACCTCATCAGGTATGACCTCAACTTTGGGGTTACTGTTGATACCATTCAACTCCCAAAATTAGAGAATGCGCAAGTTGTGTTTGAAAACTATGACTCCAAAGGGAATGATGAATTGATCTATCATAATAGTCAAACTATCTACGTCCTTGCAATTGATTGGAATGAACACAAGCTTGAAAAGATTGATTCCCTACAGGGAAATATCGAAATAAGCAATCTTACAGTTGCTGATTTAGACCTGAACACTCAAAAAGAACTGATCTTTAGTGGAACTCATCAAAGTGAACCAGGTTTATACTCAGCTCAAAGACAAAACGGAATTTGGGATATTCAAAAATTAGGAGATTTACCGGATTTCTTTAACATCCACAGGTGGGTCAATGATCCATATCCCAAGGTCTTTTCCTTCCTAAATGATAGCTTAAAGGTGTTATCAAATAGTTTAGATACTGTTGCGTTAGACACAGCTATTTATTTACCAGGCAAAATAATTTCTTCTGAGTTCGGTAACCTGGATAATTCAGACACACTTGATTTGATTATAAGTGTGACAGGTGTGACTGAGGGAACTTATGTCATGTTTGACAATTCTTTTGAGTTTTTACAAATTGATTCATCAACTGCTGAAAAAATATTCATTGGTGATGTGAACGGGGACCAATTACAGGAAACAATAATTCAGAGTTCTACGGATATAAACTACTTTCAAAATACTAATTCCGTCTTGTCTTCTGAGGTAATGCTAGGTGGGTCAGATTTAATTCCGGGTGATTATGATTATGACGGTGACCTGGATTTTGTTCATGTTATTGATGGTAACATTTTACGCTATCAAAACGAATCAAATAACAATGAAGCACCCGGATTCCCAACTGGCTTACTGGCATTTCCTTTTGGTGACCAGATAAGAATACAATGGGATCCTTCATCAGATGACCATAGTAACCAAATATCATATGATCTCAATATCTGGAAGGAAGGTGAAGATTCTGAGCCCATTATTACAGGAGCTATTGACTCTGCTTATTCACGAACAAAAGTAACTGAAGGCAACTTTGGGTATCTCGAATATGCTGAATTAAACCAATTGTCAGTTGGAAGCTATGTATACTTTGTTGCCCCTATTGATGACGCCTATTTTGGATCATCAAAACCTGGACATGGAGAGCCCGCCAGGTTCATAATTTGTGAAAATCAGGTTTACACTCAAATCAGTCGTTGCGAGGGAACCCTGGAGGAATTTTCAGTCGGAGATTCATTGCACTGGTATTCAGAACAATTTGGTTATCTGGGCGAAACAGATACTCTACACTATGAATTTCAGACAGGTGACCGATTAGTTGCCTCTTCTGGAAATGCAACTGAATGTAGTGATTATTACTCCTGGGAGCTATTTATTCTGGAGGAGAACAAATTAAACGTTGTAGAAACGATTTGTTTAGGTGATTCTACCTTTATCAATTATGAAACAAATCAATTGCCTTTTGATAGTTTAAACTGGATATCATCTAATGGGTATTCTGATACCACCCAACTCATCACCATTCCAGTACAATCAGATTTTAGCATATTGGTCAATAGATATGTAGCAGGATGTTCTGTAACTGATACCTTCGCCATTGTTTCAAGTAAACCATTTCCACAAATCTCCCCTACTTCCGCCACAATTACGGCGACAGAATCTGTGACAGTTACCTACGATCCCACCTATAGTTATACATGGAATCCAAATACCGGTGTTCAGGTAATCGAGGCAGGAATTGTAGAACTATCCCCGATGCAGACTACCATCTACTTCGTGAATGTAGAAGATAGTGCTGGTTGTGCGGTACAGGAAATAGTTGAGATAACTGTAGGGCAAACAGCCTATTTACCCGAACTATTCACACCTAATGGTGATGGAAGAAATGATAGGTTTAGAATTTTGGGTTTAACAAGAGCCAGGCAGTTCCAATTTCAAATCAAAGACAAACGAGGGAATCAGGTCTATGAAACCAACAGCATTTTGGATTTGTCTGGAATAGGTTGGAACGGCGATCACAATGGACAACCAGTTCCTACAGGAACATATTTCTGGTCAGTACGGGGTGTTGACGAGCAAGGTGAGACAATTCTCATAAATGGTATGGATGCAGGAATAGTAAACTTATTGAGGTAATGAAAAGGATTTTATTATCAATCATGTTATTGATGTGTTCTGTGATGGCACATTCACAAATTCTGCTTTCACAGGACTACTTTATTCAGGAAAGGTATAATCCTGCATCAGTGATTGATTTAAAATCCCTTACTTTCAAAGCGATACACAGAAGACAGACTTTTTTACAAGGTGATGTTTTCCAAACAAGCTATTTCTCAATAGGTTTTCCATTTTTCAATAGATCCCGGAAGTGGTCTGCCATCAACATTTCATTTTATCAGAACACCACGGATAATCTACAAATTTTCCATAAAAATGAAGTGTATGGAAATTATGCTGTTGGCATAGATCTAACTGAATATACTTCTCTGAGTATGGGGGTTGGTTTTAATTACAGCAATTACTCAGTTGATTTAAGTGGTCTGACTACAGCTTCTCAGTACCTGGCAGGTCAGGGGTTCGATATTTCTCTACCGAATGGCGAAATAATGAATACACACAGAAGCAACAATGGGAGCTTTGGGTTTGGCACTGTGCTACAAAAAATAAACAAAAAGAATCAACCCCTGATATCAACAGGTATATCATTCCTGAACTTCAGAACTTTCAAATGGGGTCCTGATGACACTACTCCAGAAAAACTGCTTATCCGGGGGAATGGTCTAAAATGGTTTGATCTCAACAGGACAACACGTCTGGCAGGAGAATTGATCTATAATTATCAGAATACTGTCAACTCGTTAGCAGTCGGACCAAGATTGAGTCACACGGTCCGAAAAAGCTACAGAAATCCGGTTTTTTATGGTGAAGTCCTGGCAATTTTAAGATATGATACCAGAGAATTTATTTCAACCGGAATGCAACTCGAAAAGGAACAACTTACAATAAACCTGGCATTCGATTTTTACTGGAATAAAGCCATCAATAACGCCATTGAGGTAGGAGTATCCTTCCATTTAAAACCGAAAAGAATACCACCTAAAAGAAGATCTATAAGGATAAGGCCTCCCATCCCTATCAAATCAGAACCAGACAGTATATCCAGACCTGACACTGTATTGTCGCCTCCTGTTCATTCAACTGACACTGTAGTGATCAACAATGATTCAGAAACCGATAATGGATACGATGTAGGATTTGCCCTTGACAGGTTGTACATACTGTATTTTCAATTTGGTGAATTTGATCTATCTCAAAACGCCATCAAATACCTGGATCAGGTTGTTAAAGAACTCAAGAAAAGCCCATCCTACCTTGTCAATTTATATGGGCATACAGATAATATCGGAGATGCATCCAGTAACATCCTGCTATCTGTGGAAAGAGCAAATAGCGTTAAAAACTATCTGTTGTGGCAAGGGATCGATGAAGAACGAATAAATGTCTTTGGAGAAGGTGAAAGTAGACCTTTGGCACCAAATGATACCAGGGAAGGCAGAAATGTAAATAGACGTGTAGAAATCAAGGTAGTAGACCATTAATTCTTCAATGGTTGTAACCATTAATCTTAAAACCCGTTTCTCCTATTAGTTTTACATTTGGGTAAATAATGAAGTACACTTTAGGAGAATTTGAAGAAATCGTCCTTCTTTTGGTCGCCGTACAGCACAATGAAGCCTACGGACTATCAATTGCTACAGCTATAGAAGAACAGCTCGAGCGGAATGTAACCCTCAGCAGTGTTCACACTGCACTTTACAGGTTAGAGGAAAAGGGTTATGTCAAATCGGAAGTTGGGGGGTCATCTAAAGAGAGAGGTGGTCGTCGAAAAAGAATTTTCAAAATTACTCAGGCAGGGAAATCAATGCTTGAAATTAGTAGAGAATCCAGAAACAAACTCTGGGGAATGATCCCTGATTTAGCATTTAAAGGACTATCATAATGAGGCCTCCTAAACTAGCTCAGAAAATATTTAGCTGGTATTGTAGAAATGAACTACAGGACAGCATTTTGGGTGACCTTGACGAAAGGTTCCTCATCCATCAAAAAAGATATGGAACATTACGAGCAAAACTCATCTACTGGAGAGAAGTGCTGGGTTTCATCAACAGATATACATTAAAACGTGAATCGGTAATCTCAGATAGAAAATACAACACACCCATGATCAGAACAAACTTAATTACCTCATTCCGCTTCTTGCGCAAGCACATCAATTATACTTCCCTGAATTTTCTTGGATTAATAATCGCATTTACCAGTTTCCTGATCATCTTAATGCATGTAAATCACGAGACGTCATTTGACAAGTTCCATGACAGTACTGAAAATATCTACCGTATCAATACCTCCTTTCATGACAATGCCGGTAATACTTCTATTCTTGCCAACACACCTCCCGCCCTTGTCCCTGGAATAATAGACAAATACCCTGAACTCCAGAAAGCATCAAGATTAAGATATTCTATGAATTGTCTCCTATCCAATGGAGATAGACGTTTCTATGAAAGTAAGGGCTTCTATGCTGATTCTTTATTCTTGAAAATCTTTGACTTCAAGTTGTCTCAAGGGGACAATCATGATGCTTTGGACAATCCTAATACCATTGTTCTCACAGAAAAACTAGCTAAAAAATATTTTGGTGAAGAAAAACCATTGGGAAAACGGATTTCATTAAATAATGAGCGTTCTCTGCTGGTCACTGGTGTGATTGAGGAGGTACCATCCAATTCTCACTTGGATTTCGACTTTTTAATATCATTTCAAACTTACAATGTACCGGAAGGTTACGCTTCCGATCTGACAAGCTGGAGCTGGCTCGGCTTCTTAACATATGTACAATTGGAAGACGGATCAAATCCCTCATACATTGAAGAACAACTGCTTGCATTAAGCAAAGAGATTTCAGTTGGAGATGATAGTCCTCCTGAATATAAGTTACAACCCCTTGAGAGCATATACCTGGGTTCAAGTTTGATAACAGATGATCTTGGTAGCCCAATAAAAGTGGGTAGTTACTTCAGTGTATATGCCTTGATGATAATTGCCATAATGATTTTAGTAGTTGCTGGAGTCAATTTTTCTAACCTATCAAATGCGCTTGCAGTTACACGATCTAAATCAATCGGTATCCGGAAAGTACTAGGTGCAAAAAAGGGTTCTCTTATCTCGCAGATATTAATGGAATCCACTTTAATTACTTTTCTAAGTACGCTGATGGCATATGGTTTGTCACTTTTGGTATACCCAATTCTGATCAAAGTTTTTGGCTGGTCTCAGGATTTTGGGTGGATTGAAGTTGTTAGAACTATGCCCTTCATGATACTGATTTGGCTTCTTTTCAGTCTGTCAGCCGGTCTATATCCAGCCATTTTGCTAGCAGGCATTAACCTAATAAAAGCTTTAAAGGGCCAACTACAATTGGGAAGTAAATCGTCTTTTAGGCTAAATAATTTCTTGTTGGTTTTCCAATTTTCTATTTCATTGGGTCTAATAATTGCCACTATAATCTTCTGGCAACAAGTGAATTATCTACAAAACAAATCCTTGGGGTATCAGAAAGAAAATCTTGTAATGGTTCAATTGGTACCGGAGGACATGACAAACCATTATGATCACTTTAAAGAGACATTAAACCAGAATAGTGGTATCATGGGTGTAACCCGAAGTGACAGACCACTCGGAGAACCATGGCCATTCAGTGTGGCCCGGCGAGTAGATGAGAGTCCTGAAGAGGCTAAAATCGTGGATTTCAACCTGGTTGATTTTGACTATTTCAGTTCCATGGGAATAGAACTACTGGAGGGAAGGGGTTTTTCCAGGGACTTCATGAGAGATTCCTCAAATACCTGTATCATTAACCAGCGTGCTGTATCACATTTGGGATTAGGTGAAGATCCGGTGGGGCAACAAATCTATTTCTTTGACCAGAATGGACCAAGAACTGTTGTAGGAGTAGTTGATGATTTCAATTATACTACTTTACATGCTGAAATTGGACCGGCGGTGATGATCCTTCCATTTATTGACCTGGAATACATGTACATTCGGCTTTCTCCGGGAGATTTAATGCAAAAACTGGATTTCATTGAAGATTCTTGGCAGAATGTTTCCGGAGATGCCCCCATTAGTTGGCGATTATTTGACGATAAGCTTGCCAGTCAATACCAAAGCGAACAACAACTATCCATTCTCATCAGAAGTTTTTCTGTGCTAGCTATTACTTTGGCCTGTTTGGGACTTTATGGAATAGTTGTCTTTTCAGTAAAACAAAGAATTAAAGAATTTGGAATCAGAAAAGTACTTGGAGCATCTGTAAATTCACTGTTCTTGCTTTTCGTGAAGCCCTATTTCATTCAGTTAATGGTAGCCCTGGTGTTAGTTACGCCACTCTTGATAATTCTCCTGAACAACTGGCTCACAGGCTTTGCTTACCGAATTGAAATTCAGTTTTGGGTATTCCCTTTTGCTGGATTGATAATGATGGTACTGGCATTGGCTACTGTATCCTCGCAAATAATCAAAACAGCTCAAAAAAACCCTGTAACCGCAATTAAAACTGAGTAATCAATAATTAACATACCGAACTGTAACAGCATTGGTCGTCTCCAAACCTCCTGCTCCGGGAGCAACCAGATCTTCGATAAAGTTACCAGTTGCGTCATACATCTTCACAGATCCGTCTCCACTATTGCCAATCAATAGATTGCCATTCATGTAATCAACTCCCTCAGGTTGGGAAAGGTTTGTGATATAGTCGCCAATGAATTCTCCATCCGATGAAAACTCCCGAACCCTATTGGCTGACCAGTCACTCACCAGTAAGTTTCCATTCTCCTGAAACCAAATGTCAGTTGGTCCAGTCAAATTGGAGTTTATAAAAAAGCCCTGGTCATCACCATTTTCATTGAAGACTTTCACAAATCCATTTGAACCATCATTGAAAGAAGAAACATACAAATTTCCCTCACTATCCCAGGCAATCCCTATTGCCTGATTGATACTTGAGTTTGTGAAATTATCGACGAATGTCCCATCCAATTGATACCTTTTTACAGATCCTCCATTCCAGCCAATGACATACAAAAGTCCATCAGGACCAATTTCCATTCGGGTAGGTCCGCTAAGCCCTGTAGCAAAGTCGGAAATATACTCTCCTGTTTCAATGGCGTGTTTGGTGATTTTATTGGATTGTAAATTGGAAACCAGCACTACTTCCTGATCCTCAATAAACACAATATCCTGTGGCTTGGCCAGATTAGATGATATAAATGCAGTTCCCTCCTTCCCTTCTTCATTGTACTTCAGAATTTGATGAGGCCCATTTCTATTGACACCTACGTCACTCACATAAATTTCTATCCTGGGAGCCGTGGAATCCCAAACTCTGATTGTAATAGAGGCAGATACATTTGCGGAAGTAGCCGTAATTTCGGTTTCTCCCACTAACAATGCAGTCACCAGTCCATTATCATCGATAGATATATTTTCATTATCGATTGTGAACACAACATCTTCCAATTCCACCTCTATATTGGCCTGATCGTATCCTACCACTTGAATTGTTGTAGTTTCATTTAAGTCAATTTTTGTGCCATCTGTGGATGTCAAAGCTATTCTGGTAAGCGTTCTTTCCAATATTTCAACAGTGTATTCAGCCGATAAGGATTGTGTACTAGCTGTGATTACAGAGGTCCCAATTGACAAAGCGGTCACTAACCCATTTTGATCGACACTGACATGCTCACTATTTGCAGTCCAATCAACCCTTGAGTTTATAGAGATGGTACTATTGTTTTGGTCAAAACCAGTCAATGAAAGCTGTAATGTTTGATTCTCTACGAGAGATGTGAATGGTCCCTCAATTACAATTGATGTCAGTTCCGGTGCTTCATTGTCATTTTCAGAACACGAGAATCCAAGGATCAAAATGATTAAAGTGAGCAGCTTTTTCATGAGAAGGCAAGAATTAGTGGGTATGTTTATAACAACTTGCTTGATTTATTCCCTACGCAATTACTCTGAAACTGTAACTGCCAGATCAGTCTTATTGAATTTTGGTTCGTGGAAATGACATTTGTTTTCACCTAAAATTGTGATAACATCCTCGGCAGACTCCTCTAAGGTATTAATTACCTTTTTCTCACAAAATGGACAAATGTGAGCATCTCCATCCGTATCAATGTAAAAGAATCTATCCCCTGCTCCGAAACAACCCACTTGTCTCTGGTGATAACCCAAATAATTAATTATCGGGTAATCTCTGTATCCCTTTTCATTATTGTATTTGAGATAAGTCTGATCCAGCAGAGTAATCTGGTTTTTATCTAATAATACATCCTTTTCAGCATACCTGCCTTTGGGCTTTGGCTCAACCAATTGAACAAATGATACACCCAGACGTTTTGCCAGCTCCATGTACTGTTCAATATTTTCAACTGTCGTGAATGCTTTGGTTGTACATAAACTTAAGGTCGTTACAAGTTTAGCTCGGTTGGCCGCAGTTACAGCTTCTATAACCGCATCAAATGCGCCATCATAACCTCGGAATTGGTCGTGCAACTCTTTCTTATGGTGATCTAAACTAATCATAACACCGGTAAGTCCATGTTGCTTTAATTTTTGGGCATGATGATTATTGAGTCCAATTCCACTTGTAATGACCCAGAAATCTGTTCCCGGATGTGCATTCCCGAGCATTTTGTAAACATCATTTATTCGTACCATGGGCTCCCCACCACTAAGCATAATTTGGGTAGTACCAAATTCCTGATACCGACGGATGATGCTTATCCATTGATCCACCGAAAGAGCTTCCTGTTTTGATAGATTTGGCCATTCAAAACAATGTTCACAATTCAAGGGGCATTTCTTTGTAATCGCCATCAAGACGGACCTCTGACCATTAAATGGTTTTGTGGGTATAAAGCGATTGGCTTCATTTTGATGCATTTTGTAGGAGGCCAATGAGGGAAAGCCTGGAGCTGCCAGACGCCAAAAATATCGTCCATCCACCTTGGCCAACTTGGTAAGGAATTTTTCACCAAAAATCGTTTCATACCTTTGTTTGATAGCGCTCAACAGCTTGAGTGATCTAAAGACATTATGCGTCTTTTCATTGAAAACTTTCAATAACTGCAGAATTACCTGAAGTCTTACTTTGGGTTTTTCTAAACTTCTTAAAACTATTGGCGATGATTGAGATAATTTCATGGAAGCCGGGTATTTTGATCAACCTTGCTTATATCCGCTATATTCATATTGGTTACTGTTTGGACATATTGTAACCTGGCATATTCTGCCAACCAATTGGGATCTTCAAATTGCTTCAATTCTCCAATTTGAGGTAATCCTGTAAAATCCCTAACAAGTTCGTAATACCCTCTGGTGTGCAAAAACACTGTATATTCATATCCTTCCATTGCAGTTAGGGCTTCAAATGAAACTTCTGCTATGTCTCCTGTTTTCTCCTGAGCCAAATACGAATTATCAGTGAATGCCAATTGCTGGGCAAACAAACTATCTGAACCTTTCACTGTTGGTAGTAACCTTTCAACTACCGGTATTTCTTCAACTGGATAAGCTAATTTCAGTTCATCAATCTCCCAAAATTTAAACCCCGTCTCAATCCTAAGTTCAATAGCTTCACTTTCAATACCTTCTAAATCAATAGGGACGATCATTTCTCTGTATGCCATTGGCCCCACTGTGTATAACCGTTCTACGAGCTCCCATATACCATTCTTCTTCACATAAACAGATAAAGGAATGTTTCTTTCTACACCTAATTGCTCTCTTTCCTGTGTGGTTAATTTTGCCTGTCTTTCCATCCAGTTATCAAAGGAGCCACCAAATTTCTCCCAGAACTTTCCCATTTGATAATCAAAGTAAAGCGCGTTTTTAGCCTTCAATAGCAGGTTTACTTTTTTCGCCTCATTTTTATTCTTGAACCCAATATGTATTGCATTAACGGCTTGATTTTCATTATCGAACCCATAGGTAACATTGTCAGTTTTCCCAATTAATGCAGTCTTGTCTAATTGATTATTTTCCAGCACATAATCAGGAAGAAATTTATCCTGGAATAAATTCACTTTCCCGTGGCTATCCAGAAGAACACTTTGTTCTTTAGAGTGTCTGACCACTAATAAATTTGCCAGATCAGTGTATTGTCTCTCTTTGAGCTCATTACTTATCATGAGTTTATAATCACCATTCACTGGTTTTATCCCTGGCAACTTCAAATAATCATCCCTTTCCAAATTTTGGGCAATTGCCCCTCCATAAAGTTCTCCTGTGAATACAAAGGTTTCTCCATTATGAACATACAGATATGGGCAGGAGCTTTTAGTGAGCAGAACAATGATAATGACCAATGCGAACAAACCAACAACAGTCCCGGTAGCGACAAGAATGGTTTTACCTACGTCTGCATTAATTATCTTGATCTCTTTTAGTGAATAAATTGGAATGGAAGTCTCTCCCATTGCAGGAGGGTCAAATTTAGACTTCAGGTAGATATGCACTTCATGTAGTACATGCTTCTCGTCACTGTTGTTTATGAAATCATTTCTCCGATCTGGAGTAAAATATACATGTTTTTGCAACGGCACGAGGTTTCCTGTCAGTTTGTCTTCTTCCACATTAAAATTCTCCAATGTGTAGGTGTCTTCCAGGTAGTGCACAATAAAATGTTGAATGACTCTGCTCTTTTCAATCTCACTTTGCAACCCTGGAATGTCAACGCTTTTCGACTTAAAATACAAGCAAGAGTTGCTAAAAACGGCAGTCAATAAAATTAATGACCAGGCTATTGGCCTATGATATCTACTAATTTTATTGTACACTGAAAAATCTGATATGGAATTGGGGTGGTTGGATTCCATTATGGCACTTGGTTTAGTATTGATGAATTTACCTATTCGGCCATTAATAATCAATACAAAACTTAAAAATGGCAGTATCTATTCAATGGAGGGTTTATGGAATTGTTAAATTCAAGGAATACATTCCAACATACCTTTACATTTTATGAATTCTTCCCTTACTTAACAGAAATACAGTTTCGGCTATGAAATTTCAGGAAACCATTGGAGGGATAGTGTACTCATTTTCAGACCTCAAAGAAGTACTCACAAAAGCTTCTCCAGAAAAATCAGGTGATAAGTTTCAGGTGTGGCAGCCGCCAATGATTGTCAGGAGTGAATCTCAAAGACGAATTTGACGCCTCAAAGGGAATAAACTGAATTTGACGCCATATTCTTCAAAGAAATATTCATAAAATGCTATTAAAACAGTTATAGGGCATTTTTTACATTGAAAACTTGGATATCCGTATTGTATGTACCAACTTACAAGAAGCGGCACTACTATCTCACTTCTAAAAGTGAGACAGTAGTGCTTTTTTATTTCCGAGCATCGGAAAAATCAATCGACACACAATCTATATCTAATTATGCAACACACTACCACTTCTACAGCTACGGATATCTATGTCAGTGTTTCAAAAAGGGAAAAGCAAATTCTTAATTTGTTGGCGCACGGATATTCGAGCAAAGAGATAGCGACTGAACTTTACATTTCAGAACATACCGCAATGACCCACAGGAAGAATCTGATTCAGAAGTTCAACGCTAAAAATACAGTACACCTGGTCAGTATGGCCTTTAGACATGAGATCATGAGACTGGACTAAAAATCCCATTCAGCATCCAGTTTCACGTACAAGTCAAATGTTTTGTAGACGTCTGATCCTGGATCAAAATAAGTAATGATCATTTTGAATGATTCCTCATTTTCTGCTATATATTCGTCAACAAATGAATAGATACCAGAGGACATAGACATCTGTCTGGGAGGTCCAACACTCACAGCATCATCATTTTGATAGCTGATCAATTCAATTTTATCAATCTGGAGGTTGGTTCTCAATTTATATACCCTGAAATAAGGGTTACCATACCGCCTATAATACGAAATCGTATCCCCACTGGAGAGATTTACAAAGTCTTTAGCAGTTTGCCCTGACCGGCGATACATTAATGACATACGAGAAATCTTATCTTGATTCTCGTCTTGAAATGCCATTTCGTCCGAGGGCATCATCAATATAAAAAGGGTAATATGTGCTAGCCAATGTATCATTCTTTTTTAAGTACTTCTACTAATTTCTCATCCATCATTTCATCCAATTCAGATGGCTCAAGGTGTTCATGCCATTCTTCATAAGCCATTCCGGAAGACTTATTGATCTTATATCCCCCTACGTGATTATTTCCTTCTTCCAGCACTTCATAGTGATCTGATTTATCAAATATCTTGATGGTAAACCAATCTGGGACTTCATTCCTGTCTGAGAGGACTGTTTCTATTGCTTTCAAATCTTCGGCTGCAAGTTGATAGAATTCATTTCTTTCAGGCAATGTATATGCTCCATTCTCTAGTGGCCCCCAGCTACATGACTGTGATACCAGACTGGCAGAAGCAGACTGTATGGTACAGCTATTGTGAGGCGCAAATTGCACTGGAAGGCTAAAGGAAACAGTTACTTCTGAACCGTTAGTAAGAATTTTGATTCTATCAATCAAATCGACATTCTTTATTTCCAGTCCAGCTTGTGATAATTGCTTTACCCCCATTGAAATGATGGAATCTCTCCCCAGATCTAACATAGCATTTACTTTATCGGAATACTGTGCCTGGGTATGGAATGATAAAGTTATCAATAGAATAAACGTTAATTGTTTTGAACGCATCAATAAATTGTTTGAACTAAGGATGCAATTATTGCCTAGTATCCATAATTCGAAAGACCACTTTCAATTTACACAATTAGTAGCGTACTTTAACTGAGATATGCTCGAATCAAGACTCACAGATAGAAATATTAAACCCACTACCATGCGTTTGCTTGTTTTAAAAGCATTGGTTGAAGTGGAGTCAGCTATCAGTCTTAAAGATTTGGAAGCGAAATTTGATCGAGCTGATAAAGCCACGCTCTTTAGGACACTTAAAACATTTGAAGAAAACAAGTTAATACACAGCATAGATGATGGAACCGGTTCAACCAAGTATGCATTGTGTGAAGAAGTTTGCGAATGTGCACCCTCAGACCAACATGTTCATTTTCATTGTGAGAAGTGTGGAGAGACCTATTGCCTGAGTCAAACTGCCATTCCAGAAACCAGGATCCCGACCGGATTCAGACCTAATCATGTCAACATGGTATTTCATGGCAAGTGTGCAAATTGCTCCTAAACTTTGCAATCAGGTTGCACTGGTTTTTTGTTAGAATTGCTCATGTAAACCAAAATTTAGACATGACTTTTTATCAATTCTTTCTACCTATTGCGTCTTTGTTGTACTTCTTACTGGTATTTGTTCTGAGATCGCTGATCCTATGGAAAAAAACAGGTATTAATCCATTTGTTTTCGGAAGAACTGATAGAGCACATGATTATATTGGAGCAACCTACAAAATCATTGTATTGGGACTATGGGCTTCAATAATTTGTTACTCATTTTTCCCTGAGAGTTACCACTTCCTTGTACCAATTAATTATTTAGAGGATTCCCGAATTCAGTTTTCAGGGCTGGTTTTATTGATCGTCTCATTTACCTGGACCAGTATCGCGCAATATCAAATGTCTACTTCATGGCGAATTGGCATTAACTATGAAGAGGAAACAGCTTTGGTGAAAACAGGACTATTCAGTCTATCTCGGAACCCAATATTCCTGGGTGTACTCCTATCCTATTTGGGAACATTCCTGATCATGCCGAACACGATAAGCTTTACCATTTTTTGGATTACGTACGTGACCATACAAATTCAGGTAAGGTTAGAAGAAGAGTATCTTGAGTCTGTGCATGGTGCCCAATTTGACACCTACAGAAAACAAGTAAGGAGATGGATTTAGAAATCCTATTTCTATTCAACCTTCAAGCCATCCGCTGAATTTGACTTATAGACCTTTCTCACCTGATAAAGCGTTGTAAAAAGTAAGATCAATATGATGATCAATACCGCAACGATACTTCCAACAGGAGTGATAGGCATATGATAAGTATAAGCTGCTGTTATTAATGTGCTAATTGCAAAATAGCTGATAGGTGCTCCTAATAAAACCGAAAGTCCAAAGTATACATAATACTGCCTGGAAATATTTTTCGCGAGGTTCTTAAATCCTGCACCCAGTACTTTTCGAATACTGAATTCTCTTATTCTGCTGGCCACATTCAAGGAAATAAGCCCATACAATCCCAAAACCGTAATTAAAATGGCAATGGTAGCAAAAACCTGCCAAACAGTTGCGTGATGACCAATTTCAGTGAAATAATACCCCCAAACATCTTCCTGGAATCCACCATTAAAAGGTTTTTCGGGAAACAAATCAATCCAGGATTTCTTGAGATCATCGTACACATTAAAAACAGATTCTGAAGTTGTTGTGATTGTCAAAAACCTCAAATCATCATGGGTTGCCATTCGTAAAATGGTTGGCTTTACAGCTATGGAAAAATTATGGTAATGGAAATCAGCCACTATCCCATTGATCGTATATAATTCCGTACCAATTTTGACCTGCTCTCCAACTGGATCTTCAAATCCAAGATTGTTCGCTAGTGCTTGATTAATGACGATTGTGCTCCTATCGCCTTCATAGTCATCCCTAAATGATTTACCTGCAACCATGGAAAGATTCATGGTCTTAAAATACCTTCCTTCCACTCTTAATTCCTGTACATCAAATTTCTTTGAACCTACTTGCAATACTGTAGCCGTGGAAGATTTTCCAATATGATCTGCTGACCCAGCATATTGGCTAACGTTCGGGTTCTTTAACATGACATTCTTTAATTGCTCATAATTTCTGGGGCTTTCCAACCTCGCAAAAAGTATTTGTCCTGGATCATAACCCCAATTGCGATTGCTGAGAAATGAAGTGTTTTGTGAGAACATGACAGCACTGGTTATCAAAATACAGGAAATAATGAGCTGTACGCTCAGAAGCACCTTGGTCAATCTGTTTTTTGCGCCAAACTTAACAGTACCACGAAAAATTGATATGGCTTGAAATTTAGATATGTAAATAGCTGGGTATAAGCCTGATAACAATCCTGTAATCACCAGGATCATAGGAAGAAAAAGTAATAATTTGGCATCCCACAAAGAAAACCCCATATCGAAACTCCATAATCCTTCAAAGCCTGGTATGAAAAACGTCATTCCCAAAGCAACACCAATTACAAGGGCCACAGTTGTCATGAAGATGTTCTCTACCAGAAACTGAGTGATTAGCAGTTTCCTACCTGCACCAATCGTCTTTCTTATTCCAATTTCCTTTAATCTCTTGGTTGCCGAGACTATTGAAATATTGACATAATTCAAGCAGGCTAAGATCATAAGTAATATGGTCACAATGGACATGTATAGCACTCCTTTATGATCTCCCCAGTTGCTCCAGGTAATGTAATTACTAATAAACTCTGATCGGTAAGACAATGTCCTGAGTACCTCAAAACCATAACGATTCACCTCCCAACCGGGCTTGGCACTGGCATTTTGTAGTGCCTGATATTTATCCATTTTAGAAACAACATCATCTAATTTTGTTTCATCTTTCAATTGAATAAAAGTGGCTCCAGCATAATTTTCCCAATTATTCTGAGGTGTATCCTCAATGAAGTCAATATTTTCATAGTTTACCAGAAAATCAAATCCGAGCGTATGACAGGTAGGTATCTTCTCTGCTACTCCACCCACAATGTAAGAGCGCTTCTTGTTTTCATTGAATTTTACCAGCAACTCCTTTCCTATTGGGTTTTCATTACCAAAATATTTTACCGCCATTTGTTCACTCAACACAATAGACTGCACACTCTCCAGTGAGTTTGCACTACCCCATTTTATTGGAAAAGTGAACATACTCATGAAATCAGGATCTACTAGGGATATATTTTCATAGAAAACATTGTCATCTACTTTTATAATGGCATTTTGTAGTTTAACCCTCGCCATTTGATCAATCTGTGAAAAGTCTTTCTTCATATCCAAACCTAATTCAACAGGGGTCATCCCATATTGCTTCTCCTCTCCCTCTCTATCTGCAAAAAAGGTGATCATAAAGATTTTATCCTTATTGACATGGAATTGATCTGTGCTGTAAGTCCAATTCCCATAAGCATAAGCAAAAACACAAACACCAATGGCCATTGCCAGTCCAAATAGATTAATGGTTGAATTAACCGGATGCTTCTTCAGGTTCCTGTAGGCGATTTTGAAGTAATTACTGAACATCAACATATTAGAATAATTTTGGATGGATAACCCCTTGAGCGCAAAAGGTCTTAAGAAATTGATTACCTGAAACCAAAAAAGTGGAATTCGCTTCCAGGCTGGATAAGCACTTAGCTCTGAATAGTATTCATATAAATCACCTAGCATTTCTTCGTGTATGGCCTCTTTACAGAGTCTCCGAAGGAAATAGGTAAATATTCTAGGAGGTTTATGGTTACTCTCATTCATAACGCAAACTTTCAACAGGGTTTCTACTGGATATTCCTATGATTCTGGCAGCAACTGTCAGTGTAGATACGATAAGGATAAACACACCTGTCAGGAGAAAAATCCACCAATGAAGCTCGATCCGATTTCCGAAATTTTGTAGCCAGTTCTGCATCAGGAAGTACACCAATGGTGTGGCCAAAAAGAAAGCTATGGATACACTTTTTATGAATGGTTTATTCAGCAACCAAAAAATGTTTCCGGTACCGGCACCTACTACTTTGCGTATACCCACTTCCTTTATCCTCCTATTTGTTTCATGATAGGCGAAAGTGAACAAACCAATCATTGACAAAACAAGTGCAATCACACTGAATACATTGTAGACCACACTGGTATTCTTTTCTTTAGCATACTGTTCTTCAAATTGGTTCTCTGCCAGGTCATAAGTAAATATGCCTGTTGGATTTATTTTGTCATGTAATGCCTCAAGGTCATTGATGAGGTTAGTGTATTCATTTGAGCTTGCCTTGATTAAGAATGTCTGGTCTTCCCACACAAAGTAAGAAAGTACTAGAGGAGAAACTTCATTGGCCATGTGCTCAAAATGATAATCTTCTACCACTCCAATGATAGAGTATGCTTGTTGATTATTACCTCTGGTATTAGTCACTAAACGAACGTTATGAATATCATCAATACCCCAGAGTTTTTGGGCTGATTCATTAATCACCAATTGGTAATCATCGGATGAATCAAGTGTATCCGAAAAGAACCTCCCCTCTTTCATCTGTAGACCGAAAACATCATCATAGCCTGGGTCAACGGGCATGGTTTTAACTGGAAGGTATTCTTCACCATCACTCACTATTTTCCATGAACTCCTGTAAGCTTCTCCCAATGGCAAGCGCCCCTGAGTAATGGCATCTATTGATGAGTTTTGGCTTAACTGCTCCCTGGCAAATAAGTAATCATTCTGAATTTTGATTCTTGCAACACTATCCTGCGAACCATTCGGAGCAATTTCAAAGAGATCAAAACTAATGATGTTTTGATGATCAATTCCAGTGTCTTTGTTGAGCATGTATCTTACCTGAAGATACACCACGAATGTTGCTACTAATAGAACAATGGTTATGGCAAACTGACCAGTCAATAAAACACGTTGAATTCTTGGCGACCTGATCTTGAAAGTACCTGATAAAACACTCATCATATCAATCTTCAGTGACTGAATAAAAAGAGCAAACCAGGAAATAGCCACACTCAGCAAAACAACCGAACCAATACCCCATAAATCCATCAGAGGGTTAACATCCAGGTCCAGACCCAATAACTGCACATAATATGGAAACACACTTTGATAGATTACAAAGCCAGCAACAAACGCTACTACCAGATAGATCATCCGACTAACCAACAATTCGAATATTACATCCAATCTGGTTGCACCCACAGCTTGTTTAATGCCTAATTTATTGGCAAGCGTTAAATGAAAACTGGTTTGAAGGTTTACGAAAGTCATAATCGTTATCAAGAGAATCACTACCGCTACCCATTGCATATTTTGTAAGATGGTATGGTTTCCATACTTTTCGAATAGGGATACCCTGATAGGTGATTTTGAGTACAGTTCATTTAATGGAACAGTGGAGATAAGGCTTTCGGGAAACCTTTCATTTCCCTGCCCCATCAAAGACACTTTTTGTCTAAATGAATCCGCATTTACTCCCCCATGGAGGAGGACGATGCTCTGAGGCATCCTTCTCCAGAAATTTTTTGAGTGTCTGGGGACCAGGAAATCAAAAGTGATAGAAGAATTAGAGGGAATATCTTTCAGCACGGCTCCCACCTGGTACGTACCATGCTGATCACAGGTAACAGTTAAACGTTTTCCGATTGGGTTTTCTTCACCAAATACTCTTTTCGCATATTCAGTTGTCAATAATATTGAATTAGGATCTTGAAGGGCTGATAGATTACCTTCAATAATTGGAAAATCAAAAATATCCAGGAATGTACTATCAACAACCAGCCCTTTACCTGAATGAGTAACCAGACCAGTGCTTAGTTTGATTTCATCCACATTGTATGTATGTACCAATGTTGATTCCTCAATTTCTGGTAGTTGATCATAATCCAAATCATAAACACGCGCAACATCAAATGCTGCCCAGTCTGTCTTAGGGTTGAATTTGGCTATCATCAGGTGAATTCTATCCCCTTTGTCATGAATAAGGTTCATCGAATGCTCATTTAACAACCAGGCATTGACCATCTGAAAACAAACAGCCCCAATGATGAGACTAACCATACTTAGAGAGGCCACAACCTTGTTTCTCAGCAGGCTCCTGATACTGATCCGAAGATTGAGTTGCAACTTACCCAGGAAGTTTAATGGTGAAGCTGATGTAAACCTTCTCAATAATCTTGGTCTCATAAAATGCAATGCGTGAAACAGATACAAGAACCATCGGTGAATTGGTTTCTTATCTCCGCATTCCTGATAGTACTCAAACAGGTCTCCCAGAATTTCCTCAACCAGCTCTTCCCTGCAGACCAGTTTGATCAATCTCTCTATAAATCTTGGTGGTTTCTTGACAGACATGGGATCTAAATTTTGTTTAGCGATAGTTCAGGAATTTGTTGCCACAAATTCACCTTCACATCCTTACTCCTTTTGAGTGCATTCATCCCACTGGAAGTAATAGTAAAAATCCTTTTACGCCTACCCCCCCTTTCTTCAGTGGCACCACCATATTCTGATTTGACGAACCCTTTATCTTCTAACCGATTAACAGTACCATGCACTGCGCCAATAGTGACTGTACGTTTAGCCTGTTCTTTGAGCTCCTTGCGAATCGCAAGTCCGTATGCGTCATCTTCCAGTTTCAATATTACCAGCAAGATTAACTCCTCCAACTCTCCTAAATGATCTTTCGACATATTTATTCTATTTAGTAGAACAAATATACGCGACTACAATCTTATTTGTTCTATAAAATAGAAATAATATAAGATTCGAGTTAAAAACTAAAGTAACCTAAATAACATAACCCTCTATTTACTAGAGATTTATGTGCAATACTTAATCCAGTGAAATTAATTGATTATTTTGATCTTGCAACTTGAAATCTAGTACTTCACCTAATCCGAGAAACTTAAACCGCATGCCTACTAGTCGACCCATGGTGTCATGATATTGATTGGTATATACTTTTTTATCGGCAATAAAGACTTCAACTTTTTTATCCTCAACCTGGATTTTTAGTGTAACTGGTTCTGTAAACTCAGTACTAAATGCAGACAGGTCATGTTCCTTGCCTCTGAGGTAAATATCATTTAACATAAGCACATTATCAGAACTACAACCCAGTTTGGAAAATGGAATGATCATAGCTCCTGAAGATCCCAGAAAATACAATTGCATGTATTGGCAAACGGCCCATTTCTCATCATAAAGATTTCTGATGGTTGTCTCAAAGGTGAAATTATCACCAGACACATCGCCCAGGTCATCTACATAATGAAGCGAAGTAACAAGTCTATGTGAAGCATTCGTAACTTCTGACTGAATATCATCCGGATAATTAAGCCTTGATTGATCCTGAAGATCAGGTGTAAAGTATTTTGAAACGGGTTCATAATCCAACGATCCTAACCAGCCTTGACTTTTCAAAAAGAGATCATGCTCCTGAACTGCTTTTCCCTCTACCATCAACTTAGCTCTAAAATATCCGGGGTAATAATAGATTCCAGTGGCTTGGTTTTGCTCCTTAGAAATTGTAACGGTCCTGGTAGGGTCCCAGTATTGCTGGATGTGTAAACTATCTGTCCTGATATCTTCTGGTATGGTAAAATCAAACACTACAGAATTGGGGAATTCCCGACTTAAAACTTTACTGCTAAATGTAAATTCGGATGCATTTACAATCACCTCAGGGTTTCTATTGCTTATCAGGAATACAACCACTATTGCGACAGCAAAACCAATCATCAAATACACCGATCGGCCTGGTTTTAGGCTTATTTTCCGGGTTGTTACGGGTGTTTTTGTTTTGAAGTCCCTGTAATTCTCAAAACCAACATAATTTGAAAGCGCATCTAATGTCGTGATACTTGGAGTACCTTCATGCTTAACCACACCAAAGAATCGCTTTAAAGTTGGAACACTAAGTTTCACACCAGTTACATGAAACACCTTATCAGAGAATTCTTCAAACATGCTACTGTGCCAATCATTGATTTTCCCCCACCCTACAGCGGTAATGATTTTATCTTGTAATCGTTGAATATCATTATTCCTGGATTGCTCACTCATGATTCAAAAATGGCAATAAATCACGTGTTGAACAATCTTGAACCAATATGAATGAGATTGTATGTCACATGCATCCCCATCTTGCAAAAGGTACTCGTATCTATGTAGTATGAAAACTCAAATTTATCTAACAATTATTCTAGTGGGCTTCTTTGGTAATTTAAGAGCTCAGGTAATCCCAATTGATACAGCTCATTGGGACATTCAGGGACAGTATGTATTGGAAAATTATAGAGGTGCAGATGCCATTTATCTTCAGGGAGGTGCAATTTCTTTGAAAGATAAAAAGTTTCTAAATGGCACCATAGAATATGACCTTTTCCTGAAAAAGGAACAAGCATTTCCAGGAGTCTATTTCAGAATTCAGAACGAAACATCAGATGCTGAGCAGTTTTATGTCAGACCTCATCAATCTGGTAATGCGGATGCCAATCAGGCTGCTCCTTTGGTTAAAGGGATATCACCATGGCAATTGATGTTTGGTCCAAAATACTCTTTCCCATACGAATATAATTACGATGACTGGACACACATCAAAATCAAAGTAAAGGACAACATGGCCCAGGTGTTTATGGATTACAGTGAGGAACCCAATCTTTCCTGGTACTTAACCATGGAACCAAAACCTGGTGAGATTTCACTCCGAGGAGGAAACAGGTCGGGAATGCATATTGCCAATGTAAGTGTTGATTTCAATACACCTGAAATCACAAATTTCAATCCTATAGAACGTGAGCCAATCGAAGGGCTCATTGGTAGCTGGGAAATCTCTGACAAGTTTGAAGAGCAATTACTGCAAGACCCCTCCAAACTTGAAGAAGTTATAGCTGCAAGGTCATGGCAAGGTTCCGTAAACATTGAAGAAGGCACTGCGGCCAATATTTCCAGAATTCAAAGAAGGTATGATGGCAAAGAAACCAATACTGTGTTCGCGAAAATCACAATCGATTCAAAACAAGACCAGTTAAAGCTTTTCGAATTCGGTTATAGTGATCGTGTGGTGGCGATTTTAAATGGAAAGCCGATCTATTGGGGCAATAACAAATGGAGATCCCGTGATTACAGATACCTGGGTACAATTGGTCTTTTCGATGGGATCTACCTTGACCTAAAGAAAGGTAAGAATGAATTACTCATGGCAGTTTCTGAAGATTTCGGAGGCTGGTTGATTACAGGGAAATTCAAAAGTATTGAAGGCCTAAAAATTAAATAATAATTCATTGTTATTTAATAAATCAGATTTATAATCTCAAGAGTAACTTAAATATCACTAGTACTAGCTAGCTATCATACTAGTACTGGTGATATAATTTCACTAATCATAGCGATTGATCGCTGTGATTTTCTGCTTTTATTTTGCCCTTATTTAGAAACAATCTAAATAATAAAAGTAGATGAAATACTACCTACTCACATTCATCATTATCGGGATCTACACTGAGACTCTAAGTCAAATCAACGGAGTAGTAAAGGACCAACATGATGAGGAGATTCCAGGAGTAACTGTATTAGTCACCTCAACGAATACAGGCGCATCTACAAACGTTGATGGGTATTTTGAGATTTCTGGGTTAGATGGAGGAAACTATACATTACAATTTTCCAGCGTTGGGTTCAAAACCATCAAAAAAGACATTTCCTATAACGGAAAACAAACCACAGTAAATGTTACGCTTTCTGAAAGTGTCAGCGAGCTTAAAGAAGTATTGGTTGTGGCAAATTCGGAAACCGCCGAATTAAGACAAATGCCCTACTCGATATCAGTAATTGATGTTGCCCCACTAAAACTCCAAAACCTGGACATTAACCAGATACTCAATACCACCACAGGTGTTAGAATCCGGGAAGACGGTGGACTTGGTTCAAATTTCAATTTCACACTCAATGGTTTTTCAGGTAGTCAGGTAAAGTTTTTTATTGATGGTATTCCAATGGACAACTTTGGATCTTCCTTAACCCTCAACAATATTCCAGTGAACCTGATTTCTGATGTGGAGGTTTACAAAGGTGTAGTGCCTGTGCAACTAGGTTCTGATGCATTGGGAGGTGCTGTGAATATTAAGACCAACCAATCAATTAGAAATTACCTAAACCTGTCTTATTCGATTGGTTCATTTAATACCCATCGGGCTTCTCTTGCCAGCCGTGTTACTTCTAAGAGTGGATTGATTCTAAATACAAATGCATTCTTCAACTATTCCGATAACAATTATGAAGTAGAAGTACAAATCCCGGATCCAAAATCCGGTAAAATTGGTGATCCTCAAGAGGTAGAACGTTTCCATGATGGATATCAGTCGCAAACCATTCAACTGGAAGCTGGTATTGAGAATAAACGATTCGCAGACCGTCTTTTAATTGGTGTGATTGGTTCCGGGAATGAGAAAGAAATTCAGACTGGAAGCAATATGACCAAAGTTGTAGGAGAAGCTTTAACTTCAGACAAAGCCTTCATTTCTACCCTTAAGTACCTTAAAAACAACCTGATCACAGAAAATTTAAACTTCAGATTGAATGCAGTTTACAATACACGTGAAGCCATGGTAGTGGACACAGTGAGTAAAATTTATGATTGGAATGGTAATTTCACTTACAGAGGCATTGATGTCCGATCTGGAGAAATAAGTTGGGATAAAACCCAATTCAGATTTAATGATCAATCATTTCTTAGTACTGCTAACCTGAGTTTTCAAATTAATGAGCAGCAACACCTTGCTTTTAACCAGACTTACAGCCGCTATACACGTGTAGGTGAGGACCCTATAAGTTATAATGCAGTTCCATTCAGTGAACCCAACACGCTTTCAAAAGGCATTTCAGGTTTGTCTTATAACTTAAACCTATTTGATGCAAAACTTAGGATCATTACGTTCGGTAAACTGTTTCTGTTTGATGCAGTCACACGGGATGGAGATGGATATGGTGATGACCAGACCCTTGAAAAGATAGAAGTCTCTGAAAAACACTGGGGTTTTGGGGCAGCTGCAACCTACTTTTTCTTACCAGATCTGCAATTCAAAACTTCTTTCGAAAACACTTATAGATTACCAGAGGCTTATGAAATGTTCGGAGACGGTTTATTGGTCCAGCATAACCCCTATTTATCAGCCGAAAAAAGTAACAACTTAAACGTGGGATTTTTAGGCAATTACATCACATCGAAACACTCGTTAAAATACGAGGCAAACTACTTATTCAGAACACCAGAAAACCTAATCAGAAGTGTAGCCACTGGTATCCTCAGCCAGTACGAAAACTTATCCTCTGCCATTGCCAACATCTATGAAGCACGCGTAAAGTATAGATATAACAGCCTGCTGGATTTTGAAGTCAATGGAACTTACCAAAGCATTCGCAACAATGAGAAATTCACACCAACAGGTGGCGAGAATTACTTATATAGAGACAGAGTACCCAATATGCCGTTTCTCTTTGGAAATGCAAAAGCTGGGTTCACCATTAAGGATCTGGGTGGTCAATCAAATATTCTATCACTTAATTGGTCTACACTTTTTGTAGAGGCATTCTACCTGAAGTGGCCCAGCCAGGGAAGCCGCAGTACCAAGTACGATATTCCAAGACAACTCTCCCATAACCTGGTAGCATCTTATTCAATCAGAAAAGGCACTTACAATGTTTCCCTTGCGTGCACCAACATTCTTGATAATAAAGTATTTGACAACTTCATGTTGCAGAAACCGGGACGGGCATTCAACCTAAAAGTGAGCTATTTCCTCAAGTAAAAGATTAACAATTGAAATATATAAGTAACAATGAAAATTAATTTTACAAATACATTAATACTTGCCATTATGGCATCAGTAATGGTGGTATTTTCATCTTGTGATCCGGAGGATACAGATGATATCGGAGCAGATGAACCGGGGTATGTTGTCTCAATGAGAATTCAAACAACGGAAGATGCTACAGCTGACTATTTATTGGCAGTGGACGATTTAATGACTGGCGAAATTAGTGCTGAAGGTCAGGGTGTAGAATTGAATGGATGGAATTATATTTCTTCATTTGGTGACAGGCATTTTACATTTAGCTATTCATTGAACGAATGTGTAGCGTTCAGTACAGAAGATGGAGTCCTGATAGAAGAAGGAAAGTTTGTTTTTGATAGAATGGACATGATGGCTCCAATTGATGATGAAACTTTTTTAGCTATTGGTGCTCCCTGGGGCGGTGGTTCATATAATTGTCAACTTCAGCTGGTCAGTATTAGTGATGTTTCCATCAGTAAAAATGTTGCTGATCCTATTCATGAATCTTTCTATCATGTAGATTCTTTAAACACGGATGTTCAGCTCAATGCATGGCCAACTAGTGCTTATGTAGAAGGTGACAAACTATATATATCATTTTACAAACTCCACGGATCTTCATGGCTTACCCCAGCCACTGACTCAGCATTTGTTTCAGTTTTCTCATATCCTGAACTAGCCCATATCAGTACATTCAGTGACTCACGAACATCTGCAATAGGTTACTATGGTTCTCAACCAGCCCTAGTAGAAGATGAAGCGGGCAATCACTACTCTATTTCATCATCATCATTCATGGCTGGATTTACGCAGGCAACAAAACCAAGTGGTATCCTTAGGATAAATGCTGGTGAAGCGGCATTTGACGATAGTTATTTCTTCAATGTAGAAGCACAGGGATACAAAGTACTTTCGGGAGCATATGCTGGAAATGGTAAGATAGTTGCAAGAGTGGTAGAAGTTGACATTGATAATCAGGCCCCTCAATGGGCGGCATTTGATGCAGCTACACCTGTTTTGAAACTTGCTGTATTAGATGTTAATGCGCAAACTGTAACTGTGGTTGATGATATTCCGGTACACGGAGGGCAATACAAGACTCCATACTTAGTAGAAAACGGTAATGTCTATGTGTCTGTAAATAATGGCACAGAAGCCAATGTGTATTTGGTTAATCCGGAAACTGCCTCAGCAACAAAAGGTGCAAGTCTGACCGGAACAGAATTACAAGGTATCTACGCTAATTAAATCGTAGATTTTTCTTCATAAGCTCACCAGGTAAACTGGTGGGCTTTAACATTAATTGAAATGACTAAGAAATATACAATATCATTACTCCTCATCTTATCCATATTTACAGCTAATGCCCATTACCTGTGGCTGGAAACCTCTCCTATTGGAAAATCTGGTATATCTCATGAGGTAAAAGTGTTTTTTGGAGAATATACTTATGGACTTATCGAAAAAACTGGTACAGATGCATTCAATGCAGTTGATGCCTTTCAGGTTTGGGTTTTATCTCCGGAGGGCTCCAAAATGCAATTACAATTTACAAAGAAAGACCAATACTATATCTCAAACTTCACCCCTTCAACAAATGGCTTATATACGGTCATATTAGATAATAATGAGATTGATGTGATTGATTATACTAAATATGATTTTGGTATATTCAAGACGCACTATCATTCTGTTGCTAAAATAGCAGTTGGTGAAGCAACGGGCACCACCATTGCAGCCAACGATGAAGGAATTACGATCCTTGATTTAACTGGTAACGTACTGAAGCCTGGCGATGAGACTCGTCTTCAAGTATTATTCAAAGGAAAACCATTAGCGAAAGCTGAACTAAAAGTATTCCTGCCAGATCAATGGTCCAAAGATCTTGAGACAGACGAAGATGGTAACGTATCATTCCTTTTACCCTGGGATTCCAAATATATTGTTGAGGTCACCAAAAAAGAAGAAGTGCCTGGAGTATACAAAGGTGAATCTTTTGAATTTATCTGGCATTGTGTAACATATGCGATAAACCCTTAAAAATGGTATCTGTCATCATTTTGACCGCAACAATTGGTTTCTATTGTCATTTTCTGACCTCCGAACGAATCACAATTACTTTTACTGGTGTAGCCAGCTGGCTGCAACAAAGAAAGCCTATTGCAAAAACCCTGGGTTCCATAGGTTTAGTGGCAGCACTTACTCTTGCCATATACTACTATGGAATTGGAGCAGGCTCATTTGTCTTTGTGATTCTATTAAGCGCAATCGCTTGCCTGGTAATTTTATTGGCTCCCTTGCGGATAGTTCGTTTGTGGCAACTTGTTGTTGTCGGAAGTCTAATGATTGTTCTTGAAAAACTTATTTAATGCCAGCGAATAAAAAATACCTCGCGCATTCAGGTTGGACCAGACTGTCAAGGATTTTGGTGGGTTTTATTGGTGGATTTATCCTGACAATATCATTTCACCTTGCCCTGACAGTAATCATTGATAAGATAAATGTATTGATTACCATGTCTTTTACAGGATTTATTCTTTGGGGATCTTTGATGATTATTGCGTTTCTTATCAAAGAAACCTGGAAAACCTGGAGTCTATACCTGGGACTTACATTATTATGTTCTATCGTGATTTATTTTGGTAAAATTCAACCAATGTTTTAATGAGTAAGAGAATCTACAATATCATTTTCCATTTGCACACAGTAAGCAGTATTGTGATCAGTGTTACATTGTTTGTGATTTTCTTTGCAGGTTCTTTTTCTTTTTTCAGGGATGAGATTGTCAACTGGGAGAGGAACCATTCCATTGCCTCCCGGAATGATATGGAGTTTAGTTTTGATCAGTTTATGGATTCACTGACCACCACGCATGATCTTCATGGAAGGGAAATAAGTATCAGTAAATATTATAATGAGCGCCGTGTCAACGTAAGCCTTTCTGTATCTCTGGACACATTAGTTGAAGCGGGGGATGAATCTTCCTTTTTCTACCTGGACACCAAAAACCACGAACGGTCTGGTTATGAGGAATCGTATACACTGGGAGAATTCCTGTACCGTTTGCATTTCTTTGCGCAGATCCCCTATCCTTTTGGATACTACTTATCAGGCTTTGTCTCCTTCTTTTTCATGTTCGCAGTAATTACAGGTGTTGTCATCCACTGGGACAAAATCATTAGGAACTTCTACGTTTTTCGTCCATGGGCAAAATTGAAAACTATGTGGACCGATGCGCACACAGCTTTAGGTTTGATTGGTCTACCCTTTCAATTTGTTTATGCCGTAACCGGAGCATTTTTCATGTTGAATATCCTCATTGTGGCACCTAGTGTATTTGTGCTTTATGATGGTGACAGAGACAAATTATATGACGAGTTGGGGTTTAATCATCCTGAATTCACTTACGAGAATGAACCTCTTGAAGATATTCCTGGTATTGATCATTTTATTGAGGATGCCCGTAATCGGTGGGATGGGATTAATGTGGGGCATGTTATCATACATAACTATGGTGATAAAAGTATGCATGTAACCGTAGAAGGCCGTGCCCCTTACAAAGACAATCTAGCAGGTGTTGCCGAAATCACCTATCATGCTTACACTGGAAAGGTAGTTGCAGAAAAAGATCATATCAATAACTTCTCTTATCTGGACAAGACCAAAATTTTGATGTATCAGCTTCATTTTGGAGATTATGGAAACCTGAGTCTCAGAGTGATCAGTTTTGTTTTCGGACTCATCTCATGTTTTGTGATTCTATCAGGAGTAATGATTTGGCTGGTTGCCCGAGAAAAGAAAAAGCTGTCTGACAGTAGAAAGAAATTTAATCAATGGGTGGGGCATTCTTACATAGCCATTTGCATGTCCATGTTACCAACTACTGCTCTTGCCTTTATTGCAGTAAAAGTTATTGAACCTGCTGGTCAATCATTTATCTACTACTTCTATTCCTTGATTTGGCTTGGTTTGTCTCTTGGATTTACCTTTTTGAGAAATAATAAGCTTACAACTGAGCTCTCTTTAATCAGTGGAGCTGTAATAGGTATATTTATTCCTATTGTCAATGGAATTTCCACTGGAACCTGGTTTTGGACTAATATCATCGTGCAAAACCTTTCTTTGGCAATTGTTGATATTCTTTGGATCCTCTTGAGCCTTGCTTCGTTTTATACGATTATCCTAATGAAAAGGAAACCCAAACTCGCTACAACTTAAAGTCTTTGATACTCCAGGACTTCTCCTTGTCTATCAATCAATTGAAAACCAATGGCTTCATGTAATTCATTGGTGATTACCCTAAGTTTTGTCCCCAAAGATGCTCGTAAATGAAAAGTATGCTCAGCAATTGGAATCAACTCATATTGAAACGTATAAGGATCTTGCATTCTTAGTAAAACCTTGTCTCCTTCCAGCAATAATTGCTGTTTCTTTTCGATTGTCCCATAATCTCCTGTGTACATTTCCAGCTTCTCTTTACTAATTGGAAATCGTGCTATGAATTCTGAAGAAATGGTCCTTTTGATGAACTTTTCTATCCTGTCCTGGGGAATTTGCTTTTTGATACCCGGAACCAAAAATGAAGCAATCAAATTCTTTACACCCTCATCCTGACTAATTTCCTCAACTGAATGTCCCTTTCTATAAAGTGCACCAGTGGTGGCTACCCAGTTTTTAGAATCATTGAGGTATTTGATCAGACCGTCCCTATTTGTAACCAATCCATGTCCGGGAACCACCTTTGTATCGTTATCAGAGAGCTCAACGGCTAATTCAATGGCTTTAATCTGTCCTTCCAAACCACCTGTACCAAAAGTAGGATGCCAACTATTAGTAAAGGTATCTCCCATGAATAACACATTTTGATTTTTGAAGTAAATCAAAGCATCGCTATTAGAATGTGATTTCACCGCAAACATCTCCACTTCTTCATCACCAAAAGTCAATCTAAAATGAGTTTTAAAGTTCACCTTAGCTTTGAAACCCTCATAAACGGCATCTTCCTGGATCACCGTTACTGCTCCTTTTTCTTCAAATAGTTTGTTCCCACCTGTGTGATCAAAATCGCTGTGAGTGCTGAGTACGTACTTAAAAGGTAGATCCGATACTTTTCTGATTTGCCTGACCAGTTTCTCATGTGTATCGTCCTTCATGGCATCTACTAACAAGATACCCTCTGATGTATTGAGCATTCCCACATTACACCCCTGGCCGCCACCTCCATAAAAGACACGGACCTTATCATTGATTTTCAAGGGTACAATATCAGGACCTTCCTGTGCGAACAAACATTGTGTATAGAATAAAAGGAACAATAAAATGTAGTAAGTGTAAGTTTTTTGGATCATGTCAGTAAAATACGGATCAATAGTATGGAGTGACTGATAAATTGATGGTATTAACAGGTTATTAACAATCTTTTCAGCAACCTGTCAATAATTTCAAAGACCAAGCAAACACTCATCCCTTACAAACCTTACCCCCATCAGGCATACCCTTGACTTAGTTTTACGGAAGAACAATACTTTATCCCATTGATCAAAAAACTAATAGTATTCGCAGGGATTGTGCTGTCATTTCAACTCTCAGGACAGGACCACCCTTATCAAAATCCGAATCTTCCACAGGAAGAAAGAATTGACAACTTACTCTCGATCCTCACACCTGAAGAAAAGCTCAGCTGGATGGATCAGCATCAACCAGCCATCTCCAGATTGGGCATTCCCTATTTTACCACCTGGACAGAAGGTCTTCATGGTTTAGCATGGGCAGAGATCGGGACTGTTACAGCAACCCAGTTTCCACAGGCAAAAGGATTGGCCAATACCTGGTCTCCAGAAGTACTGGAAATGGTTGGACAGGTAGAAGGAATTGAAGCCCGAGTTTATTACAAAAAGTATGGTGGTGATGGCATTGGTCTTGTACTCAGAGCACCGATGATTGACATGGGGAGAGACATTCGCTGGGGCCGAACAGAAGAGAGTTTTGGAGAGGACCCTTTCCTTGTGAGTGAATTGGCAAAGGGAATGATCCGGGGAATTCAGGGAAATGATCCAAACTATTTACTTGCTGCTACTACATTAAAACACTTTGTGGCCAATAACAATGAAGTTAATCGTGACATAACTTCATCAGATTTTGATGAAAGAGATTTACGGGAATACTACATCGCTCCATTCAGAGAATCACTTGTATACGGCAATGCCAGATCATTTATGACAGGTTATAATTTGGTCAATGGAATACCAGCTACTGTCACACCACTTGTGAATGACATTGTCATCGACGAATGGGGATTTAATGGAATGGTCTGTACAGATGCATATGCGTATTATAACCTTTTTGGTTCACAAGGTTACTTTGACAATGGTGTGGATGCGGCTGCCGGTGTAGTTTTGGCAGGCACCAATGTATTCGTTGATTTTGACCGGGAAGCCTTGAAAACAGCTTTCAATGAGGGACTGCTTACTGAAACCGATATTGATGAAATAATTAGAGGAAACATTAAGTTAAGGTTTGACCTGGGATTGTTTGACCCTGTAGAACAAGTACCTTATAATTCAATAAATGCAGGAGATGATCCCTGGCTTGGTGAAAGTCATCAGGAAAGTGCACTGAAAGCAACAGAAAAATCAATTGTCCTGCTGAAAAACACCTCTTTGTTACCATTGAAATCAGATGAGCTGTCTTCAATTGCAGTCATCGGACCCAACGCCACTGAAGTTTATCGAGATTGGTATGGTGGTAATGCTGCATCCTACACAAGTATCCTCGATGGATTGAAAACTTTTGAAGATGAGAGTCTTACCATATCTTATCATGAAGATGATGATGCTGTGGCTGCAGCCAGTTCTTCAGATGTTGCTATTTTATGTATAGGAAGTCATCCAACCTGTGGAAATTACAACTGGGCGGAATGTGACAGTGATTATGAAGGCAGAGAAACAGTTGACAGGAAATATATAGAACTTGATCCGGAACAGGTAGAATTAGTTCAAAACGTGAAAGCCGTAAATCCAAATACAATTGTGGTATTGGTATCAGGCTACCCCCAGGCTATCCAATGGATTGACGAAAATATTGATGCGGTATTACATGTAACCCATAGCTCTCAAGCATTGGGAACGGCAGTTGCCAATACAATTTTTGGAGTAGCAAATCCAGCAGGCAGAACCGTATTCTCCTGGCCCAGTAAAACAGAAGACTTGCCAAATGATTTCCTTGATTATAACATCAGGGAAGGCAGAACCTATATGTATAGTGATCAACCAGTACTTTATCCATTCGGTCATGGGTTAAGTTATACTGATTTTGAATATAAAGACCTCTCTATTAGCAATTTATCTCCTGGCATTGAAGATACCATTCAAATTGGTTTGACTGTTGCCAACATTGGCGAAATAGCTGGAGATGAGGTAGTACAGGTTTATGCTAAAGTCAATGATTCTGCTGTAGAAAGACCAATCAAACAACTCATCGGGTTTGATAGAATCTCAGTTGAAGCAGGTGCAGAGAAGGCTGTTGACCTATCCATTCCAATCCGCAAACTTTCATATTGGGATCAGGAGAATCAAACATTCAGAGTTGAATCTGGAGAAGTTGAGTTTCATATTGGGGCTAGTTCAGCGGATATACGCCTAACTGGAAATATCAACGTTCAGGAAGGTGGTCCAGTGAGACTTGTACCGGAAATTGAGGAGCAGAAGCCTCTTAGAGCAACCCCAAATGTGAATAACAACATCAGAGTTTATTATGACGACTCAAAAGCTGCAATCTTAGAGATTAACGATCTCAATTTTGAGGCCATTATTGTTGACCTTAATGGAAAAATCATTGGCAAAATACCACTAAAATTATACTCACAAGAGCAACCTATTGATCTATCCGAATTGAGCTCCAAAAAGGGAATTTTTGCTATCATTGGCAAGGCTGATGGTATACTCTTCAATACTAAATACATCAGGTTTTGATTAAGTGCCTAACGAATAACCAATAATTCAAACACACCCTAATTAATCATCCTTTAGGAATATTACAGGATTGAGATTAACAGTTAGCCAAAGCTTTCTGAAAGTCACTATTCCTGCAACGAGAACCGTAGCAATCAGAGATACAGGGATTACCCAAAGTAAATTGGTCAGTGGTAACTGGTATATGAATCCTGAGGAAAATTGCTGTGAGAAGTATACAATTATGGGCACAGCCAACACATTACCAATAGTGATCCATAATAATAGCTTTTTACTGAGTTGCCACAACAAGGATAATTGCTCTGCTCCAAGTGTTTTTCTGATTGCAATTTCTTTGGTCCTGATATTGACAATGAATGTTACCAATGCCAGGATTCCCAAAACAGAAATAGAAATGGCAAATGTGGTGGCGTAAGAAATGATTTCTTGTGTCACCAATTCTGCTTTGTACAATTGGTCAAAGTTCTCATCCTGAAACGAATAGGTGAATTGATACAAAGGATCGATGGATTCTAAAACACTTTCAATATGAGCTATACTTTGGTCAATGTTACCTGGTGCAATTCTGACACTTAATGTCATGGCATAGGGGACCTCACTGGTCAATACCAGAGGTGAAATTTCATGATGAAAAGAACGGTAATGGAAGTCCTCTACGATACCTACAAGAGGTCCTACCCTACCACCCATGTACATGGTTTCACCTATCACAGGTTTCGCTCCTTTGTAAAGCTGGTCAATGGCTTTTTGATTGAGAATAAATTCATATTTCCCAGAAGAAGCGACCTGCTTGAAAGGAGCCCCTTCTTTGAATTTCAACTTATAAGTATCTGAAAAACCATCCAAAACCCTGATATGACTGATTGTAATACCTTCCTCATCAGATTGCGTATTGAGCCTAATGAATTGTCCACTAGTTCCGTTTCCAGGAGCTGCTTGTGATCCTGCCACACTTTCTATTCCGTGAAAAGCCAATAATTCTGATTTTATGGTGGCATATTGGTCCTTGAATTGATCCCCAAGTCCTTTTATATTGACCACATTCTCTTTATCAAACCCTGGTGATTGAGATTTCAGAAAATCAAGCTGTTCACCAGTGAAAAGTATACCTGAAAGTAAAACCGTGGTAATGCAGAATTGGAACAGCACCATACCTACTACAAATTTGTCTGGCCCACTCTTCTTAAGTTCTTTCTCACTCAACCCTCCCATTCTAAACATTTTGGCACCTGCCAATACTGAAACGAGCAACGAAGAAATAGTGACAACCCCTAAAAACGTCACCCAATTAAGATAGGGCCAGGTCCGTACAGAATCAATCTCAATGATTGAAACCAGATCCAACTGTGAGATCACCTCAATAAATCCAATCGCGACAAGTGAAGCTATCGATAAGATCAGGAAAGATTCAACAAAAGTGTGAACCATCAGACTCGTTCTGTCGGCACCCAGGATCCTTTTTAGTTTAATCTCAAGTTGTCTGTAATGACTGTTTGCAATAGAAAGATTCAGATAATTGATCAATGCCAGCACCAGAATTAAGAAACTGATCGCCGATAGAATTTGAAGATTCGCTTTACTGCCGTTACCTGTTTTATTTTTAAATGCATCAGAAAGGTAGACATCTTTGAGAGGTACAGAATAGTTATCTGGTGTAAACAGTGGAAATCTCACACTCAAAAGCTCATTATATTTTTCGTTGATCAAAGCAATCGTATTTTCCTGATTTACATGCTGATTAAACACATAAAAGGTTTCAAACTCCAGCCCACCTCTGGCCAAATCATCATAGTAGTCCAATGCATCAAGTGGTAAAATAACATCTACTTCCCAACGTGTTTCGCTGCGTAAATCTATCACCTCCTTTACAGTGTAATTGACATCCTCAATTTTGACAGTTTTTCCGATAGGGTTTTGCTGACCAAATAATTTGGTGGCTGTGGTCCTGGTAATTACTGCGTCACTTTTGAGAAGGTTGAATTCATAGGAGCTGAAATCAAATACCTCAAAAAAATCAGCGTCCACATATAAGACTTTTTGTTTGGCCAATCTATCCGTTTCCAGATCAATATCGGCCTTGAAAGGTCCATAAGATTGTGTTACATGAGCTACACCTGGAACATTCGAAATTTGGTCCTTCATATTACCCAGTGTAATGGCATGTGTCTCCTGGTTACCCTGATTATTAGTGAAAGAAGTTATCAGCTTGTACGTATTATCCGCATGTTGATGGAAATGGTCATACGAATTCTCCTGATAAATATAATTGCTCAAAGCAGCCACTATTGTTAATCCCAGGGAAAGCCCAAGGACATTGATGATACTTTGAAATTTCCTTTTTACCAGATGTCGAAATGCTATTCTAAAATGTTTCATGTTGCAGGTATTTGTGAGACTTTAAAAAATGCTGGCAATTGAAATACCGTAGAGATTGGGAATGGTTACAACGGATAGTGAGATTTTTTAAATTTAGATTAGCTCCAAGACTTTGGCATTACGGAATAGGTCTGTGAGTCACAGACCTGGGAAATGGTTATTATAATTTACAAGCCCCAGAGGGGTGACCTATTCTTAGAACTTTTGTATCAAAACGAACAAGCTCCTATGGGAGCGACCTAATTTGGTATTTTATCATGGGGCCGCTCCTATTGGAGCTAAAATATATATTTCCCAAATTCTACAAGCAGACCGCCCCTACAGGGATTTGATTTTCTGAAATTGATGGACCATTAGGTGGCCTAAGACCAATCCTACCTGTCCTTTGTGGTCACCTTTTTCATATAATTTTTATGTATCCAATTTTTACTGTCTTTATCAATAGTATTGAATTCAACAAGTCCGGTTTGATCCTCGGCTACATCCATTTGTGTGCTGCTATTGATTTTCCTGGAGTCTCCTTTGATCCTGGAACCTTGCAAGCTCATAAAATTCTGAACATCCTGGATATGCAATGTGTCGGCAGATTGTTTTTGCTCCTGTGAAAAGGCTTCTGTTACAATTGATTCTGATATTTTGGGCCAAAGGTCCTTGAATAGCTGCCTATTGTTGTAGATGTCCACTCCGAATAGTTCTCCGTTAATTGCATAAGCATATCCAACCGCATCCGGATGGTCAGCTAATAGTTTTTTAAGGTCCTCTTCTAGCTGAGTGCTAATTTTCTCCAACTCTTTGCTCTCAAGCGTCAATTGGAGACTGGTTTCGGAAATCTCGGAAGCTACTTCAGTTACGTAACCGTTAATATCTGATAGGCTGGACTTTAATTCGTTCTGTTGTTTGGCAACATTATCCCACACCTTTCTTTGATTTCGCTCATATTTGGCAGCCATTTTCAATTCTTTTGATGAGAGCATTTTTGAGTTTCCTGAAAATTCATCTACAACCTCCCCTTTCCGCTTAGTCCATCTTCCTGATTCCACACAAAAACTTTCCAGGGGGACGTCTTTTGTATTTGGAGGAATGATAACATCCATTGCAATAGTTCTGTCTTGTTTACCACCTTTTACAATATCTCCTGAGTGAATAAAAATGTAGTGATCACTTTTATTGTCAATGGATAATTGATTGACAGATCCGGTCTCTTTGACTTTCACAACATCTTGTTTCATGGCATCCGCCAATGTGAGATATTGCTTACCACCGGACTGATCTTCTCCTTTGATCAGGAAAACCTGGAGGTTCTGCGTGGTATAAGGTCCGACTAAAGTAAAATCGCCCAGAATAATGGAATCAAGTTTCATCCTGTGAACTGAATTTTCATCTGATCCACCTGATTGGTTGTGAGTATTGAAGGTATTGAAATTTGAGGCCTGAAGTCTTATGAACGAAATGATGCCGGCAATTACTAGCAGTAGAAGATAGACACTTATGCTTATTCTTTTCATGACAGTAGAATTAATTGAGAAATGATTTTCTCAAACATAAATTCATGAAAGTTCGAAAATTAGCTAGAATTAGGCTTGAGGGGATATGATTGAGGGAGGATGGGATTTCACTTAGTAATCTCGGAATCCTTCATCTGGCGACTACTGGTTTGTGTGCCACAGACCAGGGTGAAGCATACATACTAGGTCTGTGTGTCACAAACCTGGGAGTTAGATAAACTGGTCTATGCGCCACAGACCAGGGTGAGGACTTGCAATGTCGCGATGTTTATGGTGAGAGGAGTCATATTCCTTTGAGTATTGATAGTTTTTCACTTTGACATACCTTATTTGGCAAGGTCGGACCACTTCGATAATTTTGCCGATATGATCCAAATACAGTGTTTGAATCGCCATTTTTTAAAATCGTATACCCAATATGAATGTAATTAACAGACCCCACCCCTCAGAATACCCCTCCTATTCGCACATCTATTTTGACCTGATCCCGGAACCTGTTGATATTCTACAACAGATGCAGGACAATTACCTGGAAATGAAAGCGTTAATTGAACCTTTATCCGAAGATCAACTTCTTCATCGGTATGCTCCGGATAAGTGGACCATCAAGGAAGTGCTTATTCATATCATTGACGATGAAAGAATTTTCAGCTATCGTGCTTTGAGACATGCACGCAATGATGACCAGGCTTTGTTTGGTTTTGATCAGGATGAATATGCTGAATACTCTGGAGCCAATGAAAGAACAAAAGAAAGCATAATAGAAGAATACGAAGCGGTGAGGCTGTCTACTATTTCACTCTTTAAATACCTACCGGATGATTGCTGGGATAGAACTGGTGCTGGAATTGACCTGGATGGGACTGTGAAAAACGAAAGAACAGTTAGAGCTTTTGCCTATCACATAGCCGGGCATGAAATGAGGCACCTTAAACTCATCAAGGAATTGTACCTTAAAAAATAGAAAAGAGCTTTTGTACCAATTGATATAAAAAGTTATGCCACTAAGTTGCACAGAGAATCGCAGAGATACCTTTAGACTTGAACCTACAAATTCTCAAAGACTTCTATACCTTCCTTTGTGAAACTTTGTGCTTCTTCGTGTCCTTTGTGTAACAATCAAAACGAACCTTAATTGCAAAGAGCCAGGCAAGTATAGATGTAAAAAGGAGGTCCTCGGAACCTCCCTTTATCATTAATTCTTGTACTTCTTCCGAAAGGCCTTAGCTTCCTTAATCACCTTTCCAAACCGTTTCCCTTCTTTCTTTTGTTCGTGAATAGTGGTTTGAAAATGTTTCTGTTCTCTGCTTAGCTTTAAATAACTCTGATAAACAACTTCGTCAAGTTCTCCATCATCAACTGCAGCTAAAACACCACAACCGGGCTCGGAAATATGTTTACAATCTGCATATCTACAATTCAAAGCAAACTGATGAATCAAGGGATACACAAGTTCAAAGTCAGTATCTTCCTCCAATCCAACTCCAAATTCTCTCATTCCGGGAGAATCAATCAATATAGCTCCGGATGATAGTAAAAACATGTCCCTTGTAGTGGTAGTATGCATTCCCTTTCCAGTTGCTTCACTAACTTCATTGGTCTTTTGTGAAGCATCATGTAGTAACATATTGACAATCGTACTCTTCCCAACCCCGGATGAACCTGTCATTAGAGCTGTTTTACCAGGAGTCAGAATTTGGGTCAATTCATCCAATCCCTCTCCTGAAACCGTGCTACAAAACACCACCTGTGCATCTCTTCCAAGCTTTTCAATTTTCTGTAAATAGAACAACTTGTCCTCAATCAGGTCTGATTTATTTAACACAACCACTGCTTTGATTCCACATGAGGTAATCTGCACCAGGTATCTTTCCAGTCGCATCAGGTTAAAGTCCTGGTCCAATCCCTGAACAACCATCACAAGGTCCAGGTTAGTAGCCATTACTTGTCGTGATGTTTTGTTGCCAGGGGTTTTGCGATATAATGAATTAACTCTTGGAAGGACGTCCTGAATAAATACATCCTGATCCACAGCGATAAATTGTACCCAATCTCCTACTTTGGGTTGCTCCTCCTGATCAGCGGTCAGCAACCTTCCCATTAATTCACCGGTTATTTCTCCTTCCTGAGTAATCAGGTGATACTTAAAACCAGTAATGCTCGTCACGCGACCAATAGATTCTGAAGGTAAATTTATATGTGATGTTGATTGGTAGTTATCCCAACCATATTGATTTAAATATTCCATTTCTTTTTTAATAATAATAAGATAAGCAGCATCAGATGGATGCTGTAAAAACATAGTAATACATCTAGCGTAAGTCAGGGTGACTTACGCAAATACTATCGCTGTACTAATTGTAGAAATGGATAACATAAGTCACAAAGATAGCAGTTAATTTGAACATAATCCCATCTTATAATCACTACTTATCCAGTTCTCTGCAAAATCACCTTGTTTACAACAAAATAGTCGATTAAAGCCCAAAACACCCCAATGTTTACCAAATGCTTACCTCCTTTTTGAGCATGTTCACCTATGGCTTACCTCAGTCCTCAGGCATTGATTAATGGGTAACTGACCTTTGCATAAGTCACAAAAATATTAGTCATGCAAAAACTAAATTACCTTATTACAGCTGCGCTGTTTTTTACAATCTATGTGTCCTTTGGGCAAGGTGTCGAGATGAAATACGGTTTCACCGACGGTAAAGTCCAGGCCATAAAAACCGATGCAAACTATGTCTACAAGGCAGGAAGTTTTGTACGGGCATTCAACACATCCGATGAAAGAGGTCATGGTGTATTAACCAATCCTGATGGAGATATTCTTAGCTTTCCTGAAGTCAATGGCAGGATAAGAACTATCATTCCGGATGGAGATGGTGGATGGTACATTGGCGGGGACTTCTCTTATATTGGCACACTCAATAGAAATCACATGGCCCACATCTTATCAGACCTATCTGTGGACCCTGATTTCTCTCCTTCATTCTCTACCAATGTGTATGAGATTGTCATGGATGGTGATTCTCTATTGGTGGGAGGCCAATTTTCAAATGTCAATGGAACACCTACCTCCAGACTCGTAAAAATCAATAGGTTCGATGGTGAATTGAGTGATTGGTTACCAATAATTAACGGAAATGTAAGTGGTATTACAGTGGAAGGTGATAGCCTTTATGTAGCTGGGACATTTACCTCTGTAGGGGCAGGTCTTACCAGGAACAGATTTGCTAAAGTCAATAAGTATACTGCTGAATTCGGTGATCTTGCGCCTGAATTCAACCTGGAGACTTATGAATCAATCATTGTGGGTGATAGTCTTGTTATTGGTGGAACCTTCACACTGGTCAATGGTGCCACCAGGAACAGATTAGTCAAGATCCACAAAGAAACCGGAGTTATGAGCGACTCCTGGAACCCTAATGCAAACAGGGTAATAGATGATCTTTACCTGGATGGCGATACGCTTTATGTTGCCGGTTGGTTTGATAAGATATCAGGTTTGAATGTGGGTGCATTGGCGAAAGTAAATATTCACACTGGTGCTGTAGATCCCACTTTTGACATCAATACTGGTGTTATCCGTGGTGATTTTAAAAGAGTCAGTGCCCTGGACATGGATGCTGATGGTAATATTTACATTGGTGGATACTTTCAGAAAGTTGGTTCTTCTTACAGAGCATATGTTGCCAAAATCAATAAACAGGGCGAACTGGATCCAACTTATAATCCCGGTTTAAATGACAGAGTGAACGCTCTTACTGTTACCGGGGATCATGTATTGATCGGTGGAGACTTTCATGCAGCCGGTGGTGCTGAGAGAGTGGGCATGGTTCGTTTCAAGAAGTCAGATGGAGATTATGATAGCTGGACCGTCAATACGGATAATACCGTAACTAACATTCTCGTAGATGGTGATAGTATTTACCTTGGTGGTAATTTTTATAACGTAAATGGTGAGGCCAGAACTGGTTTGGCAAAAGTTTCTACTACTTCGGGAGATGTTGGAGGATGGAATCCTTCAGTTTATGGCGTTCAGAAAATGGTACTGGAAGGTGATAGCTTGTTCCTGGGAGGTTACTTCTCACAAGTAAATGGAGAGGAGCACAATTACCTGGCAAAAGTCCATAAAAACACAGGCATAAAAGGAACCTGGCATCCTCAAACCAATGGTTCTATCTACGATATGATCGTTGACGGAGATAGTATTTACATTGGAGGTAACTTCATTACCATCAATAGTGAAAGCAGAGGAAATCTTACTAAAGTACATAAGATCACAGGTGAAGTCGGAGGTTTTAATGCTGAAGCAGATGATGATGTTTGGGTAATGTCTATGTCAGGTGATAGCTTGATCATTGGAGGTAGATTTTCAACTGTAAAAGGAGAATCAAGAGTAAAACTTGCTAAAATCAATAGGTTTGATGGAAACGTGAGTCCCTCCTTTTCAGCAAACCTTAACAATCTTCCATATGACATCATAGATGATGGAGATCACATTTTTGTAGCCGGTTACTTCAGTTACGTAGGAGGTTCGATCGCAGATGAAATTGTGAGACTTGATAAAGTTACCGGAACCAGAGATGCTTCTTACAACTTCCAAACTCTTGGAGCTGTATTTGATATTCACAAAGATGGTGACCAATTCTACGCAGGTGGAATATTCTCAAAAGCCAGAGGTGCTAAAAAGTATTGTTCTGTTGTATATTCCCTTGGTGATGATATCAACTTATACTATGCTGGTACTTTCAGGGAATCCGGAGCGACACTTACATTTCCAGATCAGGCAATAAACACCACATCAGATAAAAGTCAGGTATACATTTACAATCATGGAATAGAGAATGATCTGTTGTTAACAGGAAGCTCTGTCATGACTTTGACTGGTGATGATCCAGATGATTTCGTACTGGATACGGTAGTGATCAATAAAACAATATCACCGAATTCATCCACATTCTTTCATATCAAGTTCGCTCCTTCTACAGGAGGTTCCAAAAATGCTACACTCCAAATTGAAAACTCAACAACAAATGAATCCGTATATGAAATCAATCTTACAGGCTTTGCTGTAAAGAATGATCAAACCATCACATTCGAACCCCTTTCGTCAAAAACTTATGGAGATAGCCCTTTTACACTAACTGCAACATCTGATTCAGGTCTTCCTGTATCATTTAAGAGCAAAAACACTAGCATCGCCACAATTTCTGGAGATGAATTGACAATTGTTGGTGCTGGTGAAGTTCAGATTGCTGCCTTTCAGGACGGTGATGATAGCTACAATGAAGCAGATACAGTTTTTCAGACTTTGACTATAAATAAGGCTGAACAAATTATTACATTCAGTGACATAGCCACCAAAACCTTTGGAGATGTCGATTTTGACTTGGAAGCAAGTAGTGACGCTGGACTACCGGTTACTTTCACTACCAATAATGATTTGGTTAGCATTGATGGCTCCACAATAACTATCAATGGAGCGGGAAATGTGACAATTACCGCTCATCAGGAGGGAAATACAAACTACTCTCCTGCTGAAACGGTCGAAAAGGAACTAGTTGTCAATAAAGCTGATCAAACTATCTCTTTTTCTGCATTAACTAACAAAACATACGGAGATGATGATTTTGATTTGGGAGGTTCCAGCTCTTCAACATTAGAACTTAGCTATAGCAGTGATAATGAATCTGTAATTACTGTTTCTGGTAGTACTGCAACGATTGTTGGAGTGGGAAATGCCAATATTACGGCTTCACAAGCTGGTGACGACAACTACAACACAGCCGACCCTGTTCAGCAATCAATCACCATAGAGAAAGGTACTCAAACCATTACATTTCCTAATCCAGGAGAGAAGAGTTTGGATGAGGAAACGTTTGAACTAAATGCTTCTGCTTCTTCCGGATTAACAATTAGTTATGAGAGCTCCAATGAAAGTATTCTATCAATCGATGGAAACATTGCTACAATGCATACGGAAGGAACTGTGGACATCACCGTAAGACAGATTGGTAATGACAATTATTTAGCGGCCGACCCTGTAATGGAATCAGTAACCATTAAAACTGGTCAAACCATCACCTTTGATGCACTTAATGAAAAGTCAATAGGTGATGATAGCTTCACACTTGAAGCAACTGCTTCCTCAGGTTTAACGGTTGCCTACACATCATCTAATGAAGATGTAGCAACTGTAAGTGGAGATACTGTAACCATCATTGGAGCTGGAACCACAGTTATTGTAGCAAGTCAGGCTGGTAATGAAACTTATGTGGCTGCCGAAGATGTTTCTCAAGAACTTGTTGTCAATAAACTTGACCAGCAAATTACATTTTCAGCCCTGGAATCAATGACTTTTGGTGATGATGATTTGAGTCTTTCAGCCACTTCTGATGCAGGACTTTCAATTACCTATTCATCTTCCAATGAAAATGTAGCTACCATCAGTGGTAATTTACTTACAATCGTAGGAGCAGGTAGCACTGAGATCACCGCCTCTCAAGCAGGTGATGACACTTATAATGCTTCTCAGGCTTCTCAATCATTGATTGTCAATAAGATGTCTCAGGAAATCAACTTGCAACCAGTAAGTAATTTGACTTTTGGAGATGATCCCATTCAGTTGGATATATCGAGTTCATCAGGATTGGATGTAACATTAACAAGTTCAAACCCAGACGTATTAAGCATTGAAGGAAACATTGGTACTATATTGGGTGCGGGTTCAGTAACAGTTATTGCCAATCAATCAGGAAATGACAATTACGAAGCTGCAAGTGAAACAAACATTGATATTGCCATTGCAAAAGGTACTCCTACCCTCACATTTGATATTCCTAATGATAAAGTTTATGGTGACAGTGCTTTTGAACTAGAGTTTACATCTAACAGTACTGGTTCTGTAACATTGGCTTCAGCAGATACCGAGATAGTATCTATTTCAAATAACCAAATTACGATTGTTGGTGCCGGTCTTGTTGAATTAACTGCTACCATTAGTGCTACAGACGACTATGAAGGTTTGAGTGTGACTAAACAATTGGCTATTGCCAAGAAATCACAATCAATCAGTTTCAGTCTTGATAACGAAATCAATTACACTACTACTCCTTTATCATTGAATGGTATCGCAACATCTGAACTGGTTGTATCTTATCAAACAAGTGATGCTGAAGTCGCTACAATTGAAGATGGTAATTTGTTTCTCCATAATACAGGAGAAGTTTCAATTACTGCTATTCAGATAGGTGATGAAAATTACGAAGCAGCCGATGAGGTAACTGTAACCATTCAAGTGGTAGCCAATAGTCAAACTATCAATTTTGAAGAGATCAGTGATTTGACCTATGGCGTAGATGCATTTCAAATATCTGCTACAGCCAGTTCAGGTTTGCCAGTATCATTTGTAAGTTCAAATGAATCTATATTAACAATTGAAGACGATATTGCAACGGTACATGCTACTGGTTTGGTAGAAATTACAGCTTTTCAAAATGGTTCAGATCTGTTCAACTCAACAAGCGCTACACAGACAGTTACAATCAATAAGGCTTCTCAGTCAATTACGTTCTCGCTTTCAGATACTTTTGAATTTTCAAACGAGCCAGTTGAATTAAATGGGACGAGTACCAGTGGATTATTGGTGACCTATGAATCTAGTGACACAGAAGTGGCCCTCATTGATGGTGACCAATTGAGTTTTATTAAGCCAGGTACAGTTACTATCACAGCCAGTCAGGTGGGTGATAACAACTTCCTACCGGGCGAAGCTGTGGCAATAGAAATTTCAATCACAAAGGCACAACAAACAATCTCCTTCAATGCAATTCCTTCAGAAGTTGAAATCGGTGATTCATTTGAGTTGACTGCTGAAGCTACTTCAGGGTTAGGAATATCATTCAGCTCCTCAAATACAGCAGTTATTGTAATCAGTGGAAATACTGCAGAGGTTGTGGGTGAGGGTGAAGCTACAATTACAGCTTCACAATCCGGAGATGATGTTTATGAAGCAGCTATTTCGATTGAACAAACCATAACTATTGAATCTGCAACAGTTCTATCAAGTCAAGCAGGAATTGAAGCTATATCCATCTATCCGAACCCGACTACTGATTACATCAAAGTGAATTTAACGAGTGAAGCCATAAGTATCTTGATATACGATCAAAAAGGAACTTTAGTCCTTCAAAATCAAGTCATTGGTCATCAGGAAATAGATGTGAATGGACTGGAAGCTGGTGTTTATCTGGTTCAGGTCAAATTGAAGAATCAATTGTTTACTCAGCGATTAGTCAAACAGTAATCGATTAAAGAGTTGCATGACTGGACCTGGTAGGACAGGTCCTAAAAGTGGGTTGCTATGGAACAAGTCCTGGCGCCCACTTCTAATTTACAAGTATTTGATCATGTCATAGTTCATGCCCATGTACTCAAATTCACCTAGTAAACTGAATCCATGTTTTTTATAAAAATTTACGGCTGGTTGGTTAAGTGCCTGAACCCCTCCCCATAATACTAATTGTGAAGTACCAATTGGTAAAGCATTAACCAAAATCTCTTTTAGGAGAAATGAACCTATACCCTTGTTCTGATATTTATCCGCCACAGACGGAGCAAATGAATAGGTCACCTGATCGTCCAGGTTAACACCGTAATTTTCAAATCGAAACTTCTCAGCTGGCATAAAACCTTTCTTTATGGTGGCATAGGCAATGATTTGGGAAGAATCTTCCACTACATATCCTTCTATGTCTTGATAAACTCCATCAGTAATAGCTGCAACTGTTTGCTCATCATAGCTATGAGGACCAAATCTGCTTTTTGATTCTGAGGATAGGGAATTAAGATAACCATAGAGACCTAATGTGTCTGATGGCTGAACGTTTCTAAGTAACAAATTAACTGTAGATTTTCATATCCACTTCAGGAGTATTCAAACTATCCAGAATCTCCATTACTTCTTTAGGATCACCATAAATATCCATCAACCTGCCGTATCGTGTAACTGTAAATGTTTCATGACTCATTTGCTTGTTTGTAGAAACAAATGGTTCATAAACTTCTACTACTTTTGGAATTGGAATTGCAATGGACTTACTGATGTCAGCTTCGTCCAGTTTTGTATTTAGAATTGAGATAAAATGTTCAAGTTGTCCGTCCTGTTCCGCTTGAAACTTAATCGAAAATTTCTGTACCATACCGCCTTGAAAAACACAATATAATCATCATTTGTTATTTTTTTCGCAGATCCGGAACGGTTTTTTCACACCTTCATGTAAACAGATTCTTCGTTCAGATTCTATAAACAACTGACAAACAATAGGTTATTTAAGCCCTCCTCTTTTTTGATTCTTCCAGGATTATTTCTTCCACTTCGTCTGCATCAAAGGGTTTTGTGAGAAAATTTTGGATAATTCCCTGATCGATGGCATCCTGTATTGTTTCATTATTATCAAAACCAGTGAGTAGACAATAACTAATGTTGGGGAACTTCGCTTTTGCTGTGGTGATGAACTCTACCCCATCCATTTGGGGCATTTTCATATCAGATATAACCAAAATGATATCGTCTGAATATTTCGTGAGCTGTTCCAACGCTTCCAGGGGTGAAGTCGAAGTAATCACGTTATACTTATCATCAAAATTAGCTTTGAACACAAATAGGTTCATAGCTTCATCATCCACATACAGTATGGTAATCTGGTCACTCATAAAGTCTAAAATTCCACTGGCTGTTTACGTAATTAATTCTTAAGTTATATTCCAAACAAATGTGACTTTGTAAGAATCTAACGTCTCATCTTCAATATTTTAAGACTATGGATAGAAAATTAATGATTTTATTGGCACTTTATACGTCATTGTCAATACAAATTGCATTTGCACAGCAAAAAAGTCAGTTGCCAATTGAAACAAACGGGCAGTTACCACTCCTTCGGGACCAGGTTGACCCAAGTTTAGAAAGTGCTTTGACCAAAAGGCTGATGTCCAATAACAAATGGAAAGCACTGATCAACAATAAGCATATGGCTGTTGGTCTGGTTGACTTGAGTGACCCTAATAAGGCAAAGTATGCCAGGGTAAATGGTAACGAAATGATGTATGCTGCTTCTCTACCAAAAATAGCTATTCTCCTGGCTGCTATGGATGCTATTGAGAACGGTGAAATGATGCAGACTGCAGAAATCAAAAATGACCTGAATCTGATGATCGCACGTTCTGATAATGCTGCTTCAACAAGAATGATAGACCGATTGGGTTATCAGAAGATAGAAGACGTATTAACAGATGAAAAATATGAGTTGTATGATGAAGACTATGGTGGAGGTTTATGGGTTGGAAAAAGATATGCCAGATCTGGCGAACGTAACCCTGACCCCCTACTTGGTCTAAGTCATGCCGCAACAGTTTCTCAGGTATGTCGGTATTACTATTTGCTTGCACATGGTAAACTGGTTACTCCTGAAAGATCAAAGGAAATGCTGGAAATTTTGGATGATCCAAAGTTGCACCATAAGTTCGTCAATACCCTTGACCAGGTAGCACCAAAGGCCAAAGTCTATCGCAAATCAGGTAGCTGGCAAACCTACCACTCAGATTCTGTGTTAGTTTGGGGACCAAAACGAAAATATATCCTGGTAGCATTGATAAATGATGCCGAGGGTGAGTATATTTTGCGTAAACTTGTGATGGCAGTGGAAGATGTTTTGAAAGTGCCAAATGGTTAGGAATATAAAGTAGTATCATCATTGGAAGCAATTTCCAGGTATTTATATAAGACATTTGATTTAAGGCCCGGTGAAATTAAACGGGCCTTATTGTTGCAGCTCAACATATTCCTGCTGATAACAGTAATTCTTATTCTTAAAACTTCCACAAACGCACTATTCCTATCACAAATAGGTGTGTCACAATTGCCATTTGTATTTGTGCTGATAGCAGTATCAGCAACATTCTTTTCTTTCATTTATTCAAGGGCTCTTGACACCCGAAAACTATCAAGTGTAATCAAAGGGACTTATTGGATCACGATAACATTACTCATTTTTATTGGTGTTTTGTTAAGGGCTAATTTCCTTGTTGAACTTACACTATACATATTCTTCATTGTAGTCTCTCTTTTTGCCGTCTTGTCTGCCTCCCAGTTTTGGATCATGGTCAACATTGTATTCAATATCAGAGAGGCTAAGCGCCTGTTCGGTTTCATTGGATCAGGTGCCATCGCTGGAGGTATTTTTGGAGGTTACCTGGCTTCAGGTTTATCCGCTTTAACAAGTACTGAGAATTTAATCTTCTTATGTGTCCTGTTGATCTTGAGTTGTGTGCCTATTACAGGCTATCTCTGGAAAAGATATGGTGTCAATCAGGATGATCCCATTTTGATCAAGCGAAAACCCAAAATATTTGAAAACAAACCGCTGCAACTGATCCGTGGATCAAAACAACTGACATTGATCTCCATTGTAGTGGGATTGGGTGTAGTTGTGGCGAAACTTGTTGACTATCAATTCAGTGATTTCGCAACAAGAAATTATGATGATCCAGAAGAATTGGCCATATTTTTTGGGTTTTGGTTCTCCACCATGAACTTGATTTCATTGTTCATACAGTTGTTTATTACAAAACGGATTGTGGGTACACTAGGCGTGGGTTACTCGTTGTTTGTATTGCCATTTACATTGTTATTCCCGGCCGTGATTTTACTTTTCCTGCCACAATTGTGGGTAGCCGTATTCTTGAAACTCAACGAAGGCAGTCTCAAACAATCGATCAATAAAGCTGGTGTTGAGCTGCTCATGCTTCCTATCCCATTAATGGTCAAGAAACAAACTAAAACCTTTATTGATGTATTTGTAGACAGCATCGCTACTGGTCTGGGAGGACTTCTTCTCATATTACTTACTGTCACTCTGGAGAAACCTTCCATTTTAGTGAATGTACTGATAATTCTCCTACTGGTTGTTTGGGGAATCACTGTTATGAGTATCAGAAAAGAGTATATCAACAGCATAAAGCAGAAGATATTCCCCAAAAAGGATAAGATTAAGAAGGATCTTGAGCTCAACAATGAATCTGTCATTAGCGGATTGATCAAAGTGCTGGAGAACGGAAAAGATCAAGAAATACTTTATGTGCTAAGGAAACTTAAAGAATTCAATCACAACAGTTTTGTCCTTCCACTGATTGAATTGCTAAAGCATGTAAACCCTGAGATCCAATCTGAAGCATTACGCAGGTTATATTTTTATAAAGGGATTGGAATTAATGAGCAAGTGAGGGACCTCTTAAAATCAACAAACGAAGAAACTGTAATCGCTTCTTTTGAGTATTTGCTCGAACACAGTGAAGGGGACCTCAACAACCTGGCCAATACATTTCTTAGCCATGAGAACCGAAGACTGAAGTTACTGGCTCTATTTAGTATTGCATTTGAAACAAGGGATAACCTCAAACTGAGTAATAGCCTGGAATTGGAAAAGCACATTGAACAAGGTATTGCAGCTCTCTCTGGAATCAGCGACGAAAAACAACATAATTTTGAGTATGCAATCCTTCTTAAATCCGCAGGTATTGGTATGTTCATTCAGTTTTATGATTGGATTTCGGAGAGCATTGAGCATTCAAATGATTCAATATCCTGTGCGGCCATGGAAGCTGCTGGTTTCACAGTAGACGCAACGTTTATTCCGCAACTTCTGAGTCAAACCAACAATAACAATCGTAAAGACATTGCGATTAGGGCCCTTGTCAATTATGAAGGGTATCTACTTACTAATTTTGAATCCTTCTTCAATTTAGAATCAGTAGAAAACTTCAAAGGTGCTATCACTGGTATTCTCGAACAGATCCCCTCCCAAAAATCAGTTGATTTACTCATTTGGATTGCCACACAGGGTGAATTGAATATTCGTCTAATGGCGTTAAAAACATTAATCAGAATGAAAAGCAACCATTCCTTCCTGATCTTCAACAAGAAGAAGGTGGTGGGAATGATTCTAAATGAGGCCCGAAACTACAGTGATTTAATCACCATTCTTCACATCCAGAATGAGCGACTCAACAAGTCTCCAGAGCATGTGATAGATGCAAGAAACAGCCTGATTGATTTATTGGAAAGGCGACTTGATGCCAATATTGAAAGAATATTTTATTTACTGGGAATTCGGTATTCACCGGATGATATCTTACCCCTTTATGAAAATCTGTCATCCGAAACCAACCCGAATCATGATGACACATTGGAATTCCTAGAAAACTACCTTGACCCAATGCTAAAGAGAGTGATAATTCCTTTGGTTGAATCAACTGTCCTGGACAATACCATAGAAGAATCAATTCACAGATTGAGAATTAACGAAAAAAGTCAATACGAAGGATTCAAAATTGCATTGGAAGGTAATGACCAAAAACTGAGGCTGGCCATCTTATACCTCATCCAACAGTTAAATGAAGACAAATACAAACAACTTGCTTCCGTGTACCTGAAAGATGCCAATCTGAAAATCAGAACATTCGCTGAAAAGGCTGTTGGAAACTAAGGAGCGCGTAGGATCTTATCAATAGATGTTGCCAATTGGTAATGATCGCTACTTGAGTTTTTTCGTAACACATTAGACATCAGCACAACCATGTATTTTGTCCCATCCGGGTGCTCAACGATTGCCACTGAGTTCATGTAGTTTTTGACGTTTCCATGATACTTTTTACACTCAAAGCCTTCCTCCGGTTTACAGCTGTACAAACTACCCGATTTGTAATACACTGCTGCATTCACTAAACTGGCAGAACCTGCATACCTAATTCTACGATCCGTGATATACATCATTCTCTTCATCTCCAGACTTGACCATTTATCGATCACCTCTCCTCTTTCCATGGCTACCAGGAACTTCATCAAACCTTTCGGTGTACCGATACTACCACCAGAACCTGGAATCAGTTTTTTAGCACCGGAAGTGAAGAAATTACCTAACTTCCATTCATTCTCAGGAATTCCCAGATTACGCAGTGGTTGATTGACGATTCGCATGCCTGTTTTGGTCAGTTCCACCTTAGAGGTGGTGGCGAAATATTCGTTTGCCTTTTCTTCTGAAACCGGATAATCCTTTCCAAACACATCCATCAGTACCAATTCTCTCCATACCACGCTCGCTGCAGCATTTGAACTTACAGAAAGCATGTGATCTGTCCATTCATATAATGAAAAGACATCACCAGCCTGCACGGTTCGCTTAAAGAATTTATTGGTTTCAGGGATATAAAATGGAACCGTATGTTCATTTGGCAATGCCCAGGCACCAGCTTTCACCATGGTATTCTTGAGCAGCTTTCTTTTGCTTTCTGAATCATCGGGGTATAATTTTTCCAGTTGGTCAAACAAACCCACGAGTACTGTCAATTTCCCAACACTCCCTGGCTGAAAACCTGTAGTTTCTTTTCTCTTGGCGTATCGGATTGGTTTGCCTTCTGTAATATCCAGCACAGAAATAGCGTAACTATCATCTAATCCCGGGAATAAGGCATTTATCTTTTTCTGCAGGGCAGCATCTACTTCTGGCAATTGTGATAAACTATCACCTTTTGGATTAACCAGGCTCAGCTTTATTTCTGATAGAGACTTTTGTGCACCTTTCGGAGGTAATGTCCCGGTTATTTCACCTGATTTTACTTTTTGCAAATACAATAACCTTCTTATCCCGGTCAATTCATAGGAATCTATCGGATATATAAAGCATGCGCCCAATGTTATCAGGGTAAACACTCCAATCAAGGAAATTATCGGAAGTCTCTTAAATGATTTCATAGTGTAAGACTGGTATTTAATGGCACATTAGAATTCTTGATCTTTGGAGAAATTGAAAGAAGATATGCTGAGCTTGCGGCACGCTTGTTTTCAACAAACGGCCTTACCTGAAACAACCACAGTTTATCATCCAGAAATCCCAGTTCAATATCGTAAGGTCCAGTCCCTCCTGCATCATTGTAGGCTTTTATGATTTGGTCGCCAATTGTTCTGATATTCTTGAAGTTAGACTCATTAAGAATTTGGTTTTCGAAGGTAGTTCTCAGCTTGAGGGTACCTCCGGTAATTGGAAGACTATTTCTAGAAGGCTCACGAGCAGGTGACAACATCTTTCTTGAACCATCCTTATTGAGTAGGTAAGATTCTGCTGCTTGACCGTCCACAGCACCTCCTGCTCCTCTACTAAATGCAATTGTCATGGCATCATTGTCTCCGTTTGAAATCCCTTTGGTAATCAGTACACCGCTGTAATCCACATCTACACTAGGAATGATCAAGATTGAAGGGTAAACGTTTTCAGGATTCAACAGGTATTTCTGACGCCATTTGTAGCTTCTTTCCGTGTATGGAGAGGCCCAAACATCCTTGATTCCCTGCAGGATTTTTTCTTCGCTTACTGCGTTGAAAACAGTTAAATTCAATCCTGCACCTGTAAAATCCTTCAGGTCTTCCATGTTGGTATCACTTCTTAGAAAAACAGGCACTTTACCTAATTCATCACCTAAAACATCTTTAAACCTGGCCTGCAGCTCCTCTTTCAAAGAGGGTTTCAAAGGCATTTTCTTAATCAGGTTTCTGAGTTCTTCCAGCTCTTTTAAAACATACTTGTCAATGTTTTCCTGAGAATCGTTTCCTGACCTTTTATTGGCTTCATCAAAAATGTTGTTCAGGTAATCCCAATAGCTCAATTCTTTACCCGGAATCTGCTGTTTCATGTGATCAAGGAACAACCCAAATGGCACTACCAGACCGTTAACGACATTGTCAGGGAAATGGTACTTGAGTTCACCGAGATTAGCGGCTTTGGGGCCACATAACTCCCCTGAATCCTTTGCTCTTAAATCTTTAAGATTAATCAAACCCTTTTCCGCAAGCCTTATTTGCTCAATCGGGATTCTGATCATTTCTTCCGGTCTTGCCTGCTTACTGAAAAGAGATTTCTCCATCTCATTCATGTCCGAAGCTTTTTTCATGATCACGGCCCCCGAGTTTGAAACCGCATAGAATACCTTCTCTCCGGCATATTTCTTAAATGATTCCAGGTTCGCCCTTGATACTATTGCATTCGGAATTCCTAAATTTCTGGCCAATAACTGAACATGTGACACGGCATTCCCTTCGGTTACTGAAGCAATTCCCGCAATTGGTTTGAGGTCTGCGGGAGGTCTGTCAAAAACGTATATTTTCTTTGGATCAAGCTCCAGGTGTTCCGGGTCATCCAGGACCTCAAGTACACCAAGTGCATATCCGGCATTCAATCCTCTGATATGTCCCTGATTGGGAATGTCAAGTACCTTATTAGTGATTCCAGCTTCAGTAGCATATAATTCCTCTAAAGTCGATAAAAGATTACCAAGTGGAAGTAAAGGGCTACTTCTGATGATATCATCAATGAAACCAGGGGCCAAAGGCTCAAAACCAGCAAAGAGAGATACTGTAGAAGCATAAGTTGCTCTTACCATGCCAGTTCCCCATTCCAGTGAGCTCCTAAACCGTTCATTAAGCCTGTTGAATTGACTGAGTGTAATGCTTCCCTGTAAGTTAATTTCTATGTCTTTTCTCAATGTATTGTACTCCCATTTTTCCAAATAACCACATCCGTACAATGACTTTATCATGTCATTCGCCAATGACATACCTTCAGAAATTTGAAGTGTACTTATCGAGCTAATTTCCTGCAACAACAGTTTCTCCGAAATAATGGAAGCGTCCAATAATGCCAATAGTTGTTCTGGTGATAAAGGTTGAGCCATGTCATTTCTAATACCGGCCAAAACGCTTGCAAGCCGGTCTATTCGTTGAAATGAATCACTATTACCATACGAATCGATTAATTCATTTATTGCTGCAGTACTTTCAAGGTTGTCTGTTAATACCTTTAAATACTCCTGATAAGTTCCTGGTTTCAAAGGAGCATAGTACGCATTTAAAGTCCCGATCAATTGCTCAAACTTCTTTTGTTGATCCGTAGACAGGCTACTCTTATTCGCTATGTAAAACTTCTGAACAGCCTGTACATCAGAAGCCTCCGGTCTACCATGAAGCTTCACACGCAAATTCATGAACGCAGGGTATTGATCCGCTAACGTCAATGATAATGAGCGAATTAGTTGTGTTTGGTTATCGTCACCTCGGTGAGGGATGTCTTTAGCCGATTGTCTGATTAAGAAAAACTGTGATTGAACAAGTTTTTCATCAGATAGAGTGGATTTCAGAAAGTTAACACCCCAGGTCTCTTCATCTTCGGCCTGTATAGCACCTCTATAATACCTTGCTTTACGTAAAACCCATCCATCATCCACACTTCGCAGGTACTTTTCAAGTTGATATTGTTTGATTCTGCTATTGCCCTTTTCTGAGTCCCAAAAATCTTTAAAATCTGTTGTGGATAGGATCTGTCCCAGGTATATTCCATTGGATTTTCCCAGAGCAATCACCTCATCTTTATACCGGGCCCTTTGTGGACTTGGTTCCGGACAACGTTCCTTTGGTATCCTGTAAGAACCATCCTTGCAAAACCACATAATATCCCTATATGGTCCCCTTGGATCGGATTTGTAAGCTTTGACCATAGAAGCGATATCCGCATCACTTTTAGGGGCGGTAGTTTGTGAATAAGTGAATGGTGAAAAAAATAGAAAAATGATAATGAGGCAGCTCATTTTGTACCTGAAAATTCGGGTATGAAGGATCATATTGTATGTAGTTGTCATGGTATAAAACAGACTGAAAACTGTATTAATTTAACATGAGAATTCCAATAAAACGCATTTTTCAAATTAATGTTATTACTTTATTTTAAGCTTGGATTCATATAGTTTATTCAACCTTTCCTTAGCCCTTTTCAAACGCATTTTGATGGCACTTTCTGTAAGCCCCATAGACAAGCTGATATCTGTAATAGATTGTTTCTCCTTGTATTTCAGCAATAAAAGGAGCTTCTCCTCAGGAATCATTTCTTCAAGCAATTCAGCCAGTAATTCAATTGATTTCTCTTTAGGCAACTCATCATCATGATCTGAGATATCAGCAAATTCATCAACAATCTGAGCTGTAATGATTTGTTTGAGTTGTTTTTTGTTTTTCCTTAGGAAATCAATGCAGGTATTGTGAATAATCGCGTACAACCAGGTAGTAACTTTCGCTTCGTTTCTAAATTTTGGTAATTGTAGGAAAACCCGTATTAAAATTTCCTGGCAAAGATCCTCAGCAATGTCCTCATCTTTTACATAAGTCTTACACCTTGAAAGTATGTACTTCTCATACCGATTCGTGAAAAGGGAAAAGTAATGGTAATTACCAGTCTTCAGTAACTCAATCAATTCCTGGTCGCTAATGTCTTTATTTAACATGAATAAAGTGTGACTTTTTAAAAGTTTGCACGTCTTACTAGAAATTTAGATAAAAGTTAATGCAAATTCATACAAAGTCCAGACAACTAGAAATATTACCCCAACCGACTGATGAAAGTTGTGGTCCTACATGTCTGCATGCAGTTTATAAATTCAACAACGACACAATAAGACTTGAGGCATTAATTGAACAGGTAAAAAAGGTCAAAGGTGGTGGTACACTGGCTGTAATGTTAGGTAATCATGCTCTTAAGCGTGGATACCAAGCGACCATTTATACCTACAATTTACAGGTATTTGATCCAACATGGTTTGACGGGGAAGCTGACATTGTCCATAACCTACGGGAACAGTTGCTTTATAAAAAGTCAAGAAAACTCAAACAAGCGACAAGAGCATATATTGAATTCATTTCCCTGGGAGGTCAACTTAGGTATGAAGAATTGAATGCTGAATTATTGAAAAGTTTCCTGGATAAACAATATCCAATATTAACAGGATTGAGTGCTACCTATTTGTACCAGAGTGCAAGAGAAGTTCCGGAAACCAATGCATTCGACAGTATAAAAGGTGCACCAATGGGACATTTTGTTGTTTTAACAGGTGTCGATGAAGTGAGAAACAGGGTATTTGTGGCTGACCCACTTTCGTCCAATCCAATTAATGAAGATAACCAATACTATAGTGTAAATATGGACAGATTGATCAATGCCATTTTGTTGGGCATTGTGACCTATGATGCCAATTTATTGATCATACAACCTAAATAATATGTTAAGAATAATCGTAACAGAGAAACCCAAAGAATGGCTTATTGAACTCCCAGGAGTAGAACTGATGACTCCTGCGGAATATATTTCACTCGACCCGGAACTTACTGAGAGAAGTGTTAAGGTGATCAATATGTGCAAAAGTTATCAATACCAAAGCGAAGGGTACTATATCTCTTTATTGGCTGAAGCTCGAGGGCATAAGGTACTTCCTGTCACTTCCACCATGATGGATTACAAATTGCCCAATCTTGCTCGTGAAGATGCACAGGATTTCAATACCATTATTCAGGAAAGTCTTGAAAAGTCAGGTGCTGATGCTGTTTGTGAATTCAATATTTATTTTGGTAAAACCGAAAATCCGGCACTTGCTAAGATTGCATTATTGCTATTCAACCTATTCCAGGTTCCCATGCAAAAAGTATCTTTTGTAAAGAAGGATAAATGGCAATTAGGTGCATTAAAACCAATAAACATAAAGGAATTAGCCCCTGCTGAAAGGGAAACCTTAACTGAGGCGCTTCACTATTTCTTATCCAGCAAACAGGTAGTCAGAAAAAACTACCGACGAAAGAAATATGACCTGGGTATTCTAGTAAACCCTGAAGAGAAAACACCTCCCTCCGACCCCAGAGCAATCCAGAAGTTTGTGAAAGCAGCTGAGAAGAGTGGTTTCAACGTGGAGTTAATCACCAAAGCAGATTACGGCAGATTGACCCAGTTTGATGCATTATTCATCAGAGAAACTACCAGTGTGAACCATCACACATTCCGATTTGCCAGAAAAGCAGATTACGAGTGCATTGCCGTCATTGACGACCCCAATTCTATTTTAAAATGTACGAATAAAGTCTATCTACAGGAATTGCTAGAGGCCAATGATATTCCAACTCCCAAATCAGCTATTCTCCAAAAGAATGAAAAGGGTGCTGTGCTTCCTGATTTTGATTTTCCTTTTGTATTGAAAAAGCCTGATAGTGCCTTCTCGCAAGGCGTGAAGAAAGTGTCCAATAAAGAAGAGTTGGATTCCTGGTTGAAGCAGTTTTTTGAAGAAACTGAGATAGTGATTGCGCAGGAATTTATGCCAACCGATTTCGATTGGAGAATTGGGGTGTTAGGAGGTAAAATCATCTATGTATGTAAATACTTCATGGCAAGGAATCACTGGCAAATTGTGGACTGGAAAACAGGTGGTGCATCAAGAGTAGGTAAATCTGAATCAATGCCTATTAGCGAAGCACCTAAAAAATTGTGTGCAATGGCTCTGAAGGCCACCAAGTTAATTGGAAACGGACTTTACGGTGTGGACATTAAAGAGTCCAACGGAAAGTTTTATGTAATAGAAATTAATGACAACCCAAGCATAGATCATGGTGTCGAGGATCAGGTAGAGAAACAAAAACTCTATCAAAACATTACGGACCACCTGATGCAACTTGTAAACGAGATCTAATCAAATGGAAGGTCCAAAACGAATGCATTTATTCCAGGGATTTGGAATAGAGCTTGAATATATGATTGTAGATAGGGACACATTGGATGTGAAACCCATCGCCGATGAGCTAATTAAACTAGCAAAAGGAGAATACGCAGATGAATATCAGAATGGTATGGTCACCTGGTCCAATGAATTGGTTTTGCATGTCATTGAATTGAAATGCACCAGACCGGAACGAGATCTTGTGAAATTAAATGAAGCTTTTCACGAAAACATCGTTCAGATAAATGATCTATTGAAGAAATTCAATGCGAAGCTGATGCCCACGGCAGCACATCCCTGGATGGAACCAGATAAAGAAACCTTTCTGTGGCCTCATGGTAATTCTGACATCTATGAGCGTTACAACAAGATGTTTAACTGTAAAGGTCATGGATGGTCAAATTTGCAGAGTACACACATCAACTTCTCTTTTTACGATGATGAGGAGTTTGCCAAGTTACACCGGGCTATAAGAGTTGTGCTACCATTAATACCAGCGCTAGCTGCCAGTTCACCAATTATTGAACAGGAAGCCACAGGTTTTCAAAGTACCAGAATGGATTACTATGGCAAAAACCAAAAAAGGTTTCCAAGCATTACCGGAAGGATAATTCCTGAAAAAGTCTTGTCGAAAAGGCAATATCACAAATTGATCTATGACCCAATAACCAAAGACATTGAACCCTTCAATGGGGATGATATTCTGGATCCGGTTTGGGTCAATTCCAGAGGTGCAATAGCCAGGTTTGATCGTGGTTCCATTGAAATCAGAATTATGGACATACAGGAATGCCCGGAAGCTGACCTGGCTATCGTTTCTTTCATTATCTGCTTAGTGAAGACGTATTGTAATGAGCAATTTGGAGATGCTCACGCTCAGCATTTAATGGAAACCGACAGACTTGCGGAAATTCTACAGGGAAGTGTAAAAAAAGGAGGAGAATCGATAATTCAAAACAGCCAATACTTAATAGCCCTAGGTTTAACAGGTGAGCAACCAACATTGAAAAGCGCCTTATTGCAATTACTTGAAGCTGCAATTGTTCACTACCCAATGGAAATGCATCCGTGGGAAGTAACGCTAAGATTATTGATCAATGAGGGAAACCTGGCTACCAGAATTTCGAAGGTGAACCAGGGGGAACAATCGTTAGCGAACTTGAAGTTGATCTATCAGGAGTTAACAGAAAACTTAAGCCAAAATTCAATATTCCTCAAAAATGAAACAGTATCACACCATAGTAACCTGTGAGCACGCGGTGAACACGGTACCAGAAGCTTATCTTCATCTTTTTAAAGGTCATGAGGATGTGCTGAAAACACACCTGGCTTATGATCCGGGTGCATTTGAAATGTCGCATTCAATATCAGATGCTCTGAGGGCAAAGTTATTCCTTGGGGATGTATCTAGATTATTGGTGGAATGCAATCGTTCACTTGATAATGATCAGTTGTTTTCAAGCTTTACTAAAGGATTAAAAGGGAACGTTAAAGAAACGCTTATCAAGCAATATTATGAACCTTATAGACTTAGAGTGGAACGATATATTAGTAAATATCAGCCTAAACATAAGCTACTTCATTTATCCATTCATTCGTTTACTCCAGTGTTAAACAACATTGAGAGAAAAGTTGATATAGGTATTCTATGCGATGAGAGCCGGCGAGACGAATTGGATTTTAGCTTAGCACTAAAGGAGCTACTTGCTCAGCAATTACCAGATCATGTGATCATGTTGAATGTCCCGTATCAGGGTACTGATGATGGCTTCACAACATATTTAAGAAAGAAACACACCCATAAATACCTGGGAATTGAATTGGAAATCAATCAAAAATTTCATTTCAATGATGCAAAAGACACAATTACAACAGCACTGATCAAAGCAATAAAAATTTTAACTGAGAAACCTCTTGAAAATGCTTTAATAGAATAATTCTATTCTTTATTTTTCATCCATCAACTAAGTTTTTGAACATGGAGATGTATGATATTGAGAATTCTGAAGAATATATTAACCTTCAGATCGAATTGATCAGTATGCAACGATGGGTTCAGGATACGGGCCAACGAATTGCTATATTATTTGAGGGTAGAGATACTGCAGGAAAAGGTGGTGCCATTATGAGGTTTGTAAGGTATTTAAACCCAAGGGGATACCGAATAGTGGCATTGCCAAAACCTACTGAGATGGAAAGAGGTCAGTGGTATTTTCAAAGGTACCTCAAACAGTTACCCAATCGCGGAGAAATAGTATTCTTTGATCGAAGCTGGTACAACAGAGCTGTTGTGGAACCCGTGATGAAGTTCTGCACAGAAGAGGAGTATCAGATTTTCATGACGAACGTGGTAAAAGTAGAAAATATGTTAATCGAAGATGGTATGCATATTTTCAAACTCTGGTTTTCCATTGATGTAGAAGAACAAAAAAGGAGGTTAGAGGAGAGAAAAACAGACCCACTCAAACAATGGAAACTGAGTACGGTGGATATGCAGGCACAATTGATGTGGGATGATTATACAAAGTACAAGCAAGCAATGTTTGAAAAAACCAGTTGGAATGGTGCCCCGTGGATTGTTTTGAAGGGAAATAATAAAGAAAAGGCACGCCTTGAAGCCATGAAATACATATTGTCGTCACTGGACTTTCCTGAAAAGGGAAAAACTGATACAACCCTTGAATACAATCCGGATATTATCACCGTCATGAATTAACAATGTACACTATACCCAAAATACCTTTCAATTAGCGCGATGCTAAAATTTTTAAAAAAACACTCTGTACCTCGCGTATCGATGACTTTTTTTATTGACCTAGTATTTTAGCATCAACAAAAAACGCTGAATTGGCAGTAAGCTGATGGTCTTCATCGATCACCTCATCGGTTACTGTTTTTAGTTTAAGGGAAAATTCTTCTTGAACAATATAATCTTTGATATCCTGATCACTTGTCTCTAAAACCAGTCTATTTCCCGGATCTGACTCGATGTTGTTGTTCCATGCCACAAGTACTTCATTCAAACCCTCAGCATTTAAATAGATTTCCACTGAGTTTAGAAAACTAAAATCACTGTCAGTGGGACTAATCAGGTCAATTGTAAGTCCTTCCAGTATGATAAGTTCAATCAAGTCCTTACTGGTATTATTATTACTAAATGTAGTCTCTGATTCTGAATCAATTTCTGGTGACACAAGGTTTATAGGTAAATTGATTACTGTAGATGACTGTACAGTAAAATCTGTTTCATAACTCATTTTAAATTGCGTCAAACTATCTAGTTTTTTGCATCCCGTGAGCAATAAACTCGAGAAAAACCCAATGTAAAGAAGAACCAATTTCACTTTATTCATTTTCATAAATTTTAAGAATAACACTTATAGGAGCAATTGGTTTGCACTATTTTGACAAGTATTTGCCCTTTCTGGAAAGTAACGTACGGATAATTAAATTATTCCTTGAACAATTCACAATTGAAAATTTAGTTTTTACTTTTAAAATGAATCCTTTTTCCTGCACAATGTATTTTGTACCTTACTTACGTACAAATCAAAAACGCTTAAGCTCATGAAGAAACTATTATTAGTAGCATTGTTAATTGGTGCTGTAGTTACCGTTCAGGCCCAGGATCAATTCCAGAAAGAAGCAATGGGCACAATGACTTTCACAAAAGGTAGAATAGAACAATTGGCGAATGCCATGCCTGATGACAAATTTAGCTGGTCGCCATCAGAGGGTGTTCGTTCTTATGCCGGAGTGATCGGACATGTGGTATCAGCCAACTACTTTTTTGGGATGAAGATTGGAGGAACTCCACCACCTGAAGGAGTTGACCCAATGACCATTGAGAAAACATTGAAAACCAAAGCAGAACTAGTAAAGGCACTCAATAGCTCATTCGAATTCTTGTCAACTGCCATGAACAATTTGAAATCAGATGACCTGTCTACTAAAGTAGAAATGCCTTTTCCAGGTGAATACACAAAAATGAGTCTGGTAAACATTGCCATGAACCACATGAGTGAACACATGGGACAAATGATTGCCTATGCCAGAAGCAATGAAGTTACACCACCTTGGAGTAAACCTGCTGGTGATCAGTAGAACACTTGTATAGATAAAATTGAAAGGTGTATTTCTCCGGAGATACACCTTTTTTATTTTGAATCGTAGCACCAACCATTTCAGCGTTTAGTATTTATTCCTTAAATTTTCCATTAATCGGAATCACCAGACTTACCATGACAAAGACTACTCTACGAATTTTAGCTTTAGTACTATTTTTTTTAGCCCCTTTGGGCGGTTTGTTTTCGCAGAAGTTATCTCCATCACAACTTGAACGAAAGTTACAAACCAAGTATCAAAACCTGAATATTGAATTTGTTTACAAAGGAAAGCTTCTCCCCACTCCCATTTCTCCGGTACTTATTAAATATAGATTGAGCAACTATTTCCCATCTGAAAGATTCAAAACAATCATCACAATAGATCAAAGGAATGGAGCTCAAAGCACAAATTTTGAGGGGGAGCCAAATTTTGACCTGGAAAATGAGTATTACATCCCAGGAGTTATTACTGACTGGGCACTTTCAAGGTCTGGATATTTGATTCTATCAGTTGACACGATTAATTATGGCAAAGTGAAGCATGTCAAACATTATTTACACCACCTGTCAGATAAGAAATTCGAACAAAAAAGACTGCCTTTGGTCTTTGAATCTGTTTTTGATGAAAGTTGCACCAGAGATAGTTACTATGCTACTCCTACTTTGAAAAAAGTTGATGATAAAGAGATCTATATTAATGTAGAGAACTGGCAAGGCTGTAGCAAAATACAGGTGTATCAATGGAAATACGAATGGGACTATAAAGCTTTGAAATTCAACAACCTTGAAAAACAGGGAGAAGCCGAAATTAACCAATACAAAACATACAATTACTTCCCGGAAGGCACTTTTGAAATCAGCTATTTAAGGGGTGACAAGGGCAAGATCTCAGAAGTGACTGTTGATGACAAAAAATACTATTTCAGCAAAGTATTCATTGAATCAGAGAACATGTCATCCAAAATGTACCTGAGGGATTTGAATCTCAAAACTAAAGAGGTAGGGCCGATTTCATTTAGTACTGACGGTCAATACTTACAAGTAAAAATGGGGAATCCCGATATTTCATTCAAAGGGTTTCATTACCTGGAAGACCATCAAATTGTGATAGAAGGTTATGACGAAGAGGGTTGGTATAACATCCTAAAATTGAAACACTTGTACACATACGCTGAAGCGGAAGGATATGAGAAGCTACTTTCTGAAAAGTATAAGATCTCCAAGATTGGGGCCTGGAATTTAATCAGGAAAAAGAATGTATCCGCTATTAGATACCTGGTTGAGAAACGGAAGTGGCCCTATGAGAATTATCAATTCAAGGTGGGTGACAAAAACGAATACCAGAACAGCTTTGTGCTGGCTATGGTTTCGGGAAACATTCAATTGGTTAGGTTATTCGCAGATAAATTGGATATTGACAAACACGAAGACAATCTGAATGACCTGGCTAAAATTTCAGGTGATGGCGCTATACAAGATTTTGTGGATGAGTACTTCAAAAAGAAACAACAGGAAGCTGCAGAAGAAGCCAAAAAGAAACTTATCCGTACTATCACCAGCAAAGTCAATAGAAATAATGGCTGGTATATGAATCAGGCAGAGATAGATGTGGAGAACATCATAGACGAGGATTCTTTGCAAGTACATAATGTATCTATTTATGTTACAGCCCAAAATCAAACACACAACAGGTTTGATATACATGTAAAAACTACTGAAGGGTGGACAAGTCTGGTAGAATCTTTCAACCTTTCTGGAGGAGACGCACCACACGGCTATATTCAGGACTTCTTTAATCTGGGTGATGACCGGTTCATATACACAATTAATGAAATGGGCTATGGCATAAATGGAGACCGTACATATACCATTTACAGTTTTCAACCTGAGGCAAAAACCATAACTCCTACCAATCTATCCTACACAGTAGCTTATGATGAAGAAATGTGTGATGGGATTATTGAAGATTACGAGTTTTCGTGGGATGAAGATTCAAAGATTGTAGATGTGACCCTTTCAGAAATAGAATTCATGGAATGTGAAGTGAACGATAAAATGGATGAAGTCAAATCTTACAGGTGGTCATCACGATTAGGGAAGTTTCTGGAGAAGCTTTAGCTCACAAGTGCTTGCTAATGGTAAAACTGAAGGAACTCCCCTTACCATATTCTGACTCTACCCAGATCTCACCACCATGCAGCTCCACTACTTTTTTGCAATGGGCCAGGCCTATACCTGTGCCCTGGTATTCTTCATGATTATGGAGCCGTTCAAAAATCCCAAAAACCTTTTCCCGGTACTGCTCTTTTATTCCAATTCCATTATCACAGATTGAGAATTTGTAGAAATTTTTGCTGGATGTACAATTGATATTGATTAAAGGGTGCTGATCCGGTTTTCTAAATTTAATAGCATTGGTAATTAAGTTCTGAAATAACAAAGTCAATTCAGCCTGATATGCAGTAATTTTTGGCAACTTACCTACATTTATTTCTGCTGAGGATTCCTTGATCATGCGACTTAAATCACTTTTCAAAGACTTTAACACTTCATTGCAATCAACTGAAGAGAATACAACCTTCCTGCCTATTCTGGAATGTTCCAGGAGTCCTTTGATCAGGTTGCTCATACGATCAGCAGTGTTTGAGATGGAATCAAAGAAATAGCCGGTATCTTCATCTAGTTTGCCTTTCAAGTTATCTTTTAAAAGACCCACCCATCCTTTTATGGTGTGCAGGGGTGATTGTAAATCATGACTGGCCACATAAGCGAACTCCTCCAGCTCCTTGTTTTTCTGTTCCAGTAATTTACTCTGTTCTCTAAGCTGTTTGTTCCTTTGTCTGATTGCTTTGGTTTTACGCTGTACCAATTTCTCCAGCTGGTATTTTCTACGTTCCAATTCGATGTTTCTCCATACAACTAATATCCAAATTAACCCGGTAACAATGGCCACTAAAATGATTTTGAATAACCAGGTCTCATACCAGGCCTTTGAAATAACTATTTCAATACTTTTTGGTGGACTCCATATTGCTCCATCCAATGACGATTTTACCAGCAATTCATATGTTCCACTTGCTAAACTTGTAAAGTTGATGGAATTTCTGGGACCCAAATCCACCCAATCATCGTCGTATCCATTTAGTTGATATGAAAACTCAAAACTTGATTCAAAATCCAGATCCATAGATGAGAATTCAAAGAACAGGTTCCGAAAGCCTCCCTGAGGAATGGTGAGTGAATTGCATTGCTCAATCCTTTTTGGCAAGTACTTAACCTCATTGTCCACCAGGAAATTGATTATTCCAACTTTTGGTTGGAAAGGAGATTTTTTGAGTTTACCAGGTTTGAATTTTAGATAGCCGTCTGTGGCAATAACATAATAATTACCCTGACTGTCCTGGTAAAAGGGTGACATCAGTGAAAACTCCCTAGTAAGATGATCCCGATAATGTGTAAACGATTGATTCTTTGGGTCAAAAACAGATATTCGTTTTCTGGTACACAGCAATAATTTTCCTTCGTGTTCACCAATTGATAGAATTTCTTCATTGAACAGCCCGTCTTTGTTAGTAAAATGTTTGAATTGCTGTTTCTCCCGATCAAATAGCTCCAATCCACTTTCAGTTCCTAGCCAAAGCTTACCATCATTGCTTTCATAGGAGCAATATATTCGGTTACTAATAATGCTCGCGGTATCATCTTCGATGTGCTTGTACTGTTTGAACACCTCTCCATCATAGGAAATTAACCCATCATTCCATGTACTTAGCCAGAGCAGACCATCTGTAGATTGGTGTATTGAAATTAGGTCTTTTGAAGGCAATCTTTTAGAATCTTTCACTCCAAATGGAATCGATTCAATATGCTCACCGTTAACTCGATGTAGCCCACCTCCCAGACTACTCGCCACCCATATTATACCTTTGTTATCCTCAAAAATGCTATTTATATATTGTCCCTGGTAGTCATCCCCGAATTCACTCTGATACAATTTATATTTCCCGTCCTTATAGGCTATTAATTTAGACATTTCACCCCCCATATAGAGGGTTCCATCGGAAGTGTATAATGATGAAAATGTGGTTGAATAATCGAAATATTGATGTTGGGTTGATTCTAAAACTCTGGCAGTTTGGGTATCTACTTCCTTGATCTTTCCATCTGAGCCAGGTACTCCTATCACTTCATCACCCAGTTGAATCATGCCTTTTGTAAGCGTACCAATTCCCCTGTCAGGCTTGTAATAATTGATGGCTGGTATACCAAATTCCTTCTTTTTGGATATCCCAAATGAATTTGTCCCTACCCATAATTTATTGTCATTATCCAGGTGAAAAGACTCAATAAAATCGGAAGACAGGGAGTTTATATCATTAGGCTTATGCTTGATATACTCGAACTTGCCTTGCTGACACTTCACTAAACCACCACCAAAAGTCCCGATCCAAAGGGTGTTCTGAACATTATCATAGATGAGATCCAGAACCTTATTGGTGGTTGATTCAATATTATTTTCCTCATCAAGGTTGAACAAGTTGTATTTTCCATCCTTCAACTGATACAAGCCATTTCCCCATGTACCAATCCACAGTGATTTTTCATTAGGGTCGTAAGCCAAACACCTGGCACTTGATGAATTGAACCCTCCAGGAATACTATTTTCGCAGCTGATAATATTGTTCTCCATCCTGCATAGACCCCCATCCCATGTACCAATCCATAATACATCATCTACTACTAGCAAGTCAACCAGAATATTAGAACTCAGTCCATCTGATTCTGTTATTTTACTGAACTTGCTTCCGTCATATACCACCAACCCCTCTCCCCAGGTAGCGAAATACATTTTCCCATTCCATTCGACGATATCTTCAATCCCGTTTCCTACAGTCAGGCTATCTTCATAATGAATTGAAAGAAGTGTCTCTATTTCGTTTCCTGATATTTTACTTAAACCCTGTTCAGTTCCCACCCATATTGCACCTTCATTATCTTCAAAAATGGATCTAACATACCCAGGAGCTATAGAATTCTTCGATATTGGATCATACTGATAGGTAACGATGCTGGTACCATCCAGGCGTTGCAATCCCCTCCTGGTTCCCACCCACATGTAACCAAATTGGTCTTGTTCCAGTGCATAGATAGTATTATTGATCAATCCATGATTAGAATTGATCCTGGTGAAGGAATGGTTTTGAGCCAATAAATATGTTCCACTACCTAACAGCCAGATAGCCATCAGGTAGCGTATTATTGTTTGCCGCATGTTTTAGTCCCAGTTCTTATATAAGTTACGCAACTTTGATCTAAAATGAACTTCAATTTCGGTCAAAATATCAGTTCATTCGACAGCAGGGACTAATCAATAGATATGATGAAACTATACTACTTCTTCATTGTTTCTTCAGCAAATGACTCAGCCCATTTGATCAGGACTTCTTTCTGGTCTTCAAATAGACTTGCATCACCATGAATGATAGTGTAAGAACTCAGTGGCATCTCACCTTCTTCAACCTCTTCTGAGATTTCTTTTAGTTTTCTGATTTTTCTTCTTTTCTCCATTTTGGTCCATTCGGAGAAATTTAGTTCTTCTCTACCATGTTCCACATGATCAAATACAAACCAGGAGACCGGGGTAATATAGGTGTACCAGGGATAAGTAGTTTCATTAGAGTGACAATCATAACAGGCCGTTTTCAGAATACCAGACACCTCTCCCTGTATCTGTTCTGTAACAATCAAGTCACCAGGGTTGTCCGAACTGGTTTCCGGTGGTGTACCTCTAAAGAATTGAAGAATGACAAGTACACCCAGTATGCCAATAAGAATTCTTCTCATCACTATTCTTCAAGTTTGGCCAACATCTGCTCAGCCCAATCGGCAATCGCATCACTCTCTTCCTGCGAGAGTTTCAGGTTGGGATATTTTTCAACAATTTTTTCTGGAGGCATGTCTCCTTCTACAACTACTTCCAGTATCTCATCTAACACTGCATAGGCCTCAGTGCCTGACATGTGCTGAAGTTTTTCCCATTGCAAGGCATCTTTTGCTTTATCACTTCTCCCGGAAGGTGAATGACACCCCAAACATTTGCTTGTAACGATATTGACAATACTAATAGGATAAGAAATTACCTGTGTAGAATCACCTTCTGGAACCAACAATACTTTTGCTTCCTCTTCTTGACCATATACAACAGACATCATAGTAACTGCGAGGAAAGTCAGGATTATGTTTAAATGCTTCATGTTTAAGTTAAGATTGGATGTTAAAATATGATGAAATATATCTAATGCTTTCAAGATTCAAAAAATATCGTGAACTTATGTTATGTCCAGATTAAATATACTTCTATGCATTGCAAGCTTATTTATGATACTCCCATCTGCTTTTGGTCAGTTTTATGTATTGGAAGCCAGAGATTCATATCTTAATAGCAAGCCTATAAATAGATTTGATCTAATCGAAGAAAATGGTCTTGTCAAAGTGACAAACGGTGGTTTTCTTGCACTAATTCATGTGTCAGGAGGTTGTTTGGAAATTGAAGGTAAATCCAAATTTCAATTGGAAAAATTGACTTTTCTTGATGATACAACCATGATTAAATTACCCAATTATTCAAGTATTCTTAACAAACCAATTACCAGATTTATTGACGGAGGCTACATTGTCAGAGATCCTGTTCTATATAAATGTTATGAGGAGTATCAAAGCGGTTTTTCCGTAAACATACATGAATCAGTTTGTATCATATGGGAACCAAATGATATTGTTTATCAGAAATCAGAATACGGCATACTTGTTACAAATATATTTGAAGAGGTGCTCTCAGATACATTAGTAGTAGAAGATACCCGGTATAAACTCCATTTAGACCATTTAAATGTAATAGATAGCACTGATTATGATTATGTATTGGTCTATCTTATTAATGAAGATCAAATGGATTTAATGGCTGTTATCAACGGTGTAGTTGAAGATTTTACAGTTCCTGATTTTTGTACACCGCAGACGGCAACAGAATATGTGATGGCAGCATACTATTTAGAGACTAATAAATTGCATAAAACTGCCTTAAAGTTCTATGAAGAAGCTGCTAAAATATCAAAGGAGCTTATTTATTCGGAGGTATTAGAGATGGCCAAAATCAGAATGCATTTAAACTAAGATCTCATATGGTAAAGGATATATTATATTCTGTATTATTAATTTTGGTAATTAATACACTTAGTAATTCTGTGTATTGTCAGTTTAAAGTGTTAGAAGCAAGAAATGCATATCATGAAGGCAAAGAACTCTTTCAATTTGATAGAATCAACGCAAATGGTGCCATTCAAGTACATAATGGTGGCTTTCTTTCTTTAGTTTATAAAACGGGAAGAAGTATTGAGTTAAAGAGCGAGGAGTTAATAGTTCTTGATAGTCTTCCATATCTTCTAGAAATGACAACTTTGGAGTTTCCTGAAATAAGGAACGTATTAGACACAACACATTTCTTCCAGGGTTCAACTCTTGCAGGCTTACCAACATTCTTCTCGGCATATGGAAGCTCCGAGCTCCATAAAATAAACAAAGGAGACTCTGTATGCCTAATGTGGAGATCACGCAGGCCAACTGAGATAAACAGTAAAATCGGACTTGTCGTAACCAATGTGTTTGATGAGGTTTTAACCGATACAATTTATGTTGAGGGGTCAGGCTTCAAGATTTCCACTCACGACTTCAACCCCTCAAGATCAGATGACCCAGAAGTATATCTGGTTTATATCACAGATGGGTTAGATGCAGAATTGGGGATTGCCTTAGCATTCGATGAAAAAAACTACAAGTTACCAGATTTTTGTAACCCAAAAAATGCAACTGATTACGTCGTTGCTGCCTTCTATTTAGAGGGACAAGAGTTGTATGAAACCGCAATTGAGTATTACAATCAAGCTGTGAAACTCTCAGATGAACAAATTTTCAAGGACATACTTACAGTGGCTCGAATTAGAATCGATAGATATCGATAATAAGTTTAGCTTTACAGCAAAAAAGATTGATGTCAGAAATTCCTCCTTGTCCAAACTGTAATTCTCCCTACACCTATCCATCTGATGCAATGCTCATGTGTCCTGAGTGTGGACATGAATGGAGCCCGGATGAAACAGTGGCAGAAATAGAAGAGGATGTGGTAAAAGATGCCAATGGAAACCCTTTAAAAGATGGTGATACTGTAGTGGTAATCAAAGACCTTCCGGTAAAAGGTGCACCCAAACCGGTTAAGGCAGGCACAAAAGTGAAAAACATACGATTGACAGATGGAGATCACAACATTGCCTGTAAAATCGACGGATTTGGAGCCATGGGACTTAAATCAGAATTTGTCAAAAAGGCCTAATTCTGTCCAAACATTTTGGCCATATCCAAGAAACTGATATTGGCGCCTGCAAAAATTGCCGGACTTGAATCTCCAAAACTGATACCCAGCACAACGGTTTCAAAGATTATGGCAGACAATGCTGTTCTTGCTTTCACACCTGTTTCCTCCTGCTGACCAATAAGGTTCACCCCAAACCCAAGGGCTCTTCGTGTGTCCTGATTGAATGATAAACTTTCAGGAAGCCAGTAAACCCCCAAGTTAATGCCTTTCAAAAGTCTTACTCTGGAAATATCGGTTGTGTCACTGCCGTCAATGATTGGTGTTGGCTCTTTCAAACGGTATTCCATGGCTGAAACTCCCGCATTGACAATGAATTGCTGGATTTTTTTCCTTTTCCTGTATCCTCGTGAATAAAAAGGTTCGCCACTGTAATTAGTGAATTCCAGGTTGAATTTCTCCCCACCATCTAATCCAAGTGGTTCTGGATCAATGATCGCACTATATCTACCATCTTTTCTTTCTTTCAGTAAAAGTGGTACACCTAATTTATTTCCGTTATCATTTACAACCTGTACCCGAAGGTTCTCAACGGATTCTGGTTCCAGGTTACGTTTGGTTTCAACTACGATTGGGTCCGTGAATTCAAAGTTAGTTTTTAGTGTGGATTGTTCTATTAGTTCTATTGGTCCGGGCCAGGGCTCAATAAACACTTCTTTCCTATCGATCACCTTCCCATTCAATTCAAGCAATACGATAAAGGAAGAAGCACTTACCAGTTTATTGACGGTGACTACTGCGCCACCTTTGATGGTTTCATCTTTAAAAAGAACAGTCTTATATTCCTGTTCAAATGTAAGATTAAACAACTCATCAGGTTTTGCTCCTGCATTGTTCACAGCGATTTTTACATCATTCCCGGGAAAAACTGATAATTGGGTCGTATCAAAGCTTGGTTTACGCAATACTTCTGTCAGTGCACCCGTCCATTTGTAACTTTCATCTGCGTATATTGAAAATTGGCTATTGCCATTGATCCCTACAGGAATATCCACAAAAGCAGAAAATTCATCTCTGGGGTTTCTGTGTGCTTCTCGGTCAGGTTGGATTTGTTGACGGGGGAATCCTTGTACTTCAAAGAAGAGATCTCCGGTAACTGGAAACGATCTGGTGGAAACTCCTATGCGGTTGAACCTGACTTTCATTTTTTCACCCTGAATAAGAGGCAAATTCTCATCAACAGATGCAATACTTACCAGCTTTTCATCTGCACTGATCCTGATTGTATATATGTCACTAACGCTCCCATCAAAATTGTTGACACGCACTTGAAAAGTTTTTCTGTTTAACTGAACCCCCTTCTTCAGCAGTAAGGGAAAACTTAACGTATTCGTACCTAGGTTATTCTCAGGTTCATAGATTCCCTCATCCATGTCAATGAAAGAACCATCATGAATCAATTCAATTCTGGAGTCAATGAAAAGGTTCTTCACATGGAGCTTCAAGGTGAAGAAAGTATTCCCTTCCACGGCTTTGCCACTCCTATCAGCCAATACTTCTGGTTTCCCGGATTGGATGGTTACCGGAATTTCTATGATTTTGTCGGTGAATTTTCGTTTAACCTCCAACTGAGGGAAATGCAGGGCAATATCCCTGATTTGATCACTTTCCCATGCATCTCCAAATAAGTAGGTACTCCCTTGCAGTTGCTCAAGTTCTTTTCCGTTGATACTGACTGATTCAAAAGTTTTATCCCAATGCTCACCGTATAAGCGAAGTGTATCATCACGCAAGCCTTGCCCGGGTATGTACTTGATAAAAGACTCGGTCTCCTCGCCTTTTTTGTTCGTTACAGTAAATCGCTCAATTGAAGGAACATAATTAAGTAAGGTGAGCTTTCTAAGGTGTGTTTCATTTCCCTTGGCGATTCTTAGTAAGTATTCACCAGGCTCAGTGGTGGTATCAATCTTGAATACTACCGGATGCTTAAAACCTTTCTCTTTCTGAAAAAGATCTTCGGGTAAGTCCTCAAATCTACGCTTGCAATTATCAAACGTACACAAGGTATCCAATTCCCCTGTGAATTCGATCACCTCATTACCAGTATACCTTTGATAAGCTGTAGCCAGATCTACAACCAGGAAACCATCTTCAATATGGTCTGAAAGTGTATACTTTTCAGCAAATGGTATTTCAGTTAACTGAATGGTTTTTTGCCCGAAAATTTGGGTGTGAATACCCAATAACACAAGTAAGAGAAATGATAACCTCATATAAGCCTGTTTACACCTCGAAGAAAAGCACAAAGGTTTAAAGAGTCAATACTTATCTATTGAAAGTGTGGAGGAAGTTGGAAGTCGGAAGTCGGAAGTCCGAAGTTGGAAGACGGAAGTCGGAAGTTGGAAGATTTTTAAATGATGGATGACGGGAGATCTGTGACTGGTGATGACAAAGTTCATTCATTAGTAAGAAATATCTCCCCCTTCGAAGGGGGTAAGGGGGATGACATACAAGACCTATTCTACAAAAAACCTCCAATCAATCCCATCTCCCATCCCAAACACAAACCTATCCCCCTTTGAAGGGGGCTTGGGGGATGAAATAAGAGACCTATTCAATCTCAAAATAACTAATTTTAATTTTAGAACATTAGAATTTCCCTCTCCGGACTAGGGATAGTAGTGGAAAGCCCACAGGTACGAGGACTTGCAACGGAAAGCCCGACCCGAAGGGTAGCCCCCAATTCCTTTCGCCTTGGTTGGTGTTGTCACCAACCAATCCCATCTATTTCCCTGGAAGGACCAATAGAAACTAGAAAAAACAGTATTAGTCAATAATCAAAGAATATTTATGCAAAATTTTTTTAACATTATGTAACTTTTTATTTACATTGCGTTAACTATTATTAACTTAATGTAATATGACTACACAAGAAAAGAGACCATTGGTATTTATGACAATTGACATCATTACCTTTTCAATCTACACGATCATGCTTTTGAAATTTAGCCCTGAACACATTCGAACTTTTGAGGAGATCCCTTTTTGGAGTACATCTATTTTGATTTTGATACCCACGATGATATTGTTCCGCGTAACGTTTTACATCATTTATAGTGTTTTCAACACGATGCTCACAAAAGAGAGAGAAATGAAATTCCTGATGGATGAATTTGGAGAGTTGATCAGGCTTAAAGCCACAAGAAACTTTAGTACCACTTTTACGATTGGTTTTGTAGCAACAATGGTATTGTTAGCAATAGGTGCTTCAATCTCCATCATGTTTAAAATGTTTTTCCTGTCAATATTTATTGCATTCATCATCCAAAACATCTCTGAATTCTATTACGCTAAAAAAGGGATCTGATATGAAAGAATGTAAAATTGAATCAAGTATCAGGACGTTACGATTCCTTCATGGTGAAATGACTCAGCAGGAGTTGGCTGATAAAGTAGACGTAACCCGACAAACCATTGCAGCTATTGAAAAAGGGAAATACTCACCATCACTTGAATTGGCATTCAAAATAGCTATTGTTTTTAATAAACCACTGGAAGAAGTTTTCTCCTACAAACACTCAAAAAAATGAAGAAATCTAACTTAATAAATACGCTTTATTCACTTGTAATTTTAATGGTTTTATGTTCCTCTGCCCTAGCACAAAATCAAGTCACAGGCAATCATGATTGGAAATTAATTAAAACCAATAAAAAAGGTGATGGATGGAAATTGTACAAAAGAAATGTAGACGGCTTTAAATTTCAGGAGGCTAAGATTGTTGGGGTCATTAATAGTTCAATGCAAGTGGCTCAATCATCCTCAATGGATTTATTCGTTGATTCCAGTGTATATGTTTCTAAGAAAGGTAAGTCCCTTGGATACTTCGAAATATTTAAGCAAACAGAAGATGAAATAGAACTTTACTCGTTTATGAAAGGGAACATTTTGTACAAGGATAGAGACGTTACAGTACGATATGAAACATACGATGACTCTAATGGAAAATCAGTTGGTGTTATGTGGCAGCAATTCGACAAAATAGGTTACGAACCTACTGAAGATATCATTAGAATGCCAATTGATATAGGAGACTGGAACTTTGAAAACTTGGGTTCAGATAAATGCCTGGCCACAATGACATTTCAATTTGATCCTGGAGGGTCTACACCCACCTGGCTAATCAACATGATTGTAAAATATTATGCGCCTCATGAATTCAACCACTTAAAAAAACTTTGTGAATTGGTTGAAGACTGAAGGATTCATCTTACAGTTAGTGCTGTTTTCTCCAGATTTGATAAGTCATCCAAAGAGTTCAGTCTTTCACACTTGGTTGGTGTTGTCTCCAACCAATCCCATCCCAATTAAATGATAAAAATTCGACAAAAAAAGGTGGGCTAACACCCACCTATTTCTTGAGATTTAAAAAGGAAATATCTTTAATTGGGCTCCACAATGATCTTAGAATGCATGTGTACCTGTGACTTAATGGAATTAGAGATCAAGCAAGCTCTTTCTGATTTTTCCAGTACTTTCTCCGCTTTCCTGATGTCTTTTTCCTCATGAATAACAACAGTTGGTTCCAAAGTGATCTCAGACATCATCAGAAGTCCTTCCACTTTATCCAGTTTCCCTTTTGATTTAACATCAAAATTCTTGAATTCCAGTCTGGAGTTTTCCGCAATCGCTAAAAATGTGGTCATTAAGCAACTGCTTACGGCTGCTGTCATCAGGTGTTCCGGTGACCAAACACCAGCCATTCCCTTTGGAAATTGTGGTGGTGTAGCTACCTCCATACAGGTTTCGGATCCAAATACAGCATGCAATTCCGGTGAACACATTACCCCTTTTCTTTCAGAGTTCCAGGTAATGTCTACGTGATAGTGATGTGATTCCATATTCATTAGGTTTTTTGTTTCTGATTACACTATAAATAAACGCTATCTACCGGTAAAAGTGGGTAACAATTGTTACGCTGGGGGATTAGAATTGCGATATTATAATCTCTCAGAGAAATTTCAGTGCTACTAGTCAAGGATTAATAAGAACTTGAATTTTACTATAGAGCTTATAAGCCTAAAACCTATGTTTTTGATGGAGCTCCCGGGGAATTTATGGTGCTACTAGTCTTGGCCGAGTGGTGAAAAGAGCTGCTGTCCGTGCTAAAATACCTATCGATGTAACTCCTCATACGCTGCGTGACTCATTTGCAACTCACTTACTTGAATTTGGCGCAGATTTACGTATGGTACAAGCCTTATTGGCCATAACAATATCTCCACTACACAAATTTACACTCATGTTGCTGCTGAAAATTTAAAAAAAGTAATAACCCATTAGATTTGGGCTAGACATAAGTCAAATAAAGTGCACAAGTGCACTATATGAAAATGTTAGCTTCCATCCGCAGATATGCCAAGATACTTTGGAACTCTTACAAACAAGGAATTAAAAACTGGTAGAGAAATTACTGATATCGAGTATGAACAACTTGTAAAGTATTCGGAACAATTACGACTTTTCGGCAACTGTCAAACTCTGTACAAAATATTCCTTTTCAATTTCACAGACTTAATTGAATACTTATCTACCACAGATATCCCACTTAACCTGACTATAAGAACTAGTCAATTTGATGAGATCACATTCAAGATAAACAGACATTTTGGACAGAAGCTCTATTAAAAATTAAAAGACTTGTTGAAAAATAAAATTGTATGTTAACAAGTGCTCAATATAATCGGAGCTTTAGCTGAAAAATTAAAATCTTTTTTCAATAGAAGAGTCTGTTGCATTAGCCCATCCTACAGTTCCCACTACAAATCCACAGAAAAAACTATTTAATTCAGCAAGATTCGGGTTTCATAGGGGTAAAATCAATTCGATTTTTGCTTATCAAATCTGATTAAATGAATAAACAAGAATACTTAAATTATGGGCGAAGATGTTTACAGGTTAAGCATGCATTACTATTAGTTAATATTACTAATGTGTATCAATGGAGGACTTAAAGACTAGACTTGCTAGAATAGATTGGAAATTCATATCTGAATCAATGAACGAAAAAGGTTACTCCATAATTCAAAATATTCTTTCAGATGAGCAATGCAATGAACTAATCAAAGAATACAATAACGAAAAATTGTATCGCAAAACGGTTATAATGGAACGTTATCGGTTTGGTTTGGGCGAATACAAATACTTTGATTATCCACTTCCAAAAATCATCCAAACATTAAGAGAAACAATATATCCGGGACTTTCGTCTATCGCAAACCATTGGATGAAGGTTCTAAATATTGATAAAGCATTTCCGGAAACATTTGAACACCTCCAATCCTTCTGCCATCAAAATAATCAGTTTAAACCAACACCGTTAGTATTAAAATATCGCAAAGGTGGTTTTAATACTTTGCATCAGGATTTATATGGAGAGATCTATTTCCCAATGCAATGTGCCCTATTTTTAAACGAACCTGATAAAGATTTTACAGGTGGGGAATTTGTTTTGACACAACAAATACCAAGAGCACAGTCTAAAGCGATTGTTCTATGCCCCAATAAAGGTGATATGGTTATTTTTACCACCAATTTTCGACCAATTAAAGGAATAAGAGGTCATTATCGGGTAAATATGAAACATGGAGTTAGCGAGGTGACAAGTGGAGAGCGACACACTTTAGGCATTATATTTCACGATGCAAATAGCTAAACATGATAAAACATTCAGATATCGATGATGCAGTTCTTTATCAAAAAATTAAAAAACGTGAAATCCTTATTGGTGGAAATCTTACCCTGAAAATTTATGGAACTCTACAATGCAAATCGGGTAAAAGTATGAAACGCCAAAACCGTGTTTTTTTCAAATCTATCGAACAAGCCAAAGAATTTGGGTTTAGACCTTGCGGACATTGTTATCGAACCGACTATAAAATATGGAAATATGGACCTATTTAACTCCATAAATAAATCCAATATATTGCATTTTTATGGAGAAGATAATCCATATACCCTGAATGCATCAACTACAAGAACACAACACCCAATAGAATTCACCCCTTCTCCTTACTATTACCTGTTGCCACCACATCCGCAAATGGCTTTAATAACTTTGTATCAAAACTATCAAATGCAAAGTCATGTACGGTCATCTGGTGCAGGTTCTTATCGATTTTTTCTTTCGGTTTGTTCAGAAATATGGTTTGAGTATGTGGTATAAGAACTCCATCAATATTTCTGTAATCATCATACTTCACAGACCCATAAAAGGCCCTCCCTCCCGGCATTTTGAGATAATTTTCCCGTAGCGTATAAATGGCATAGTCCAGTAATTTAGTTCTCTTATTGATCAATAATTTATACTGGTCATTTCCCATATGTGGTTTAGGATCATGCCAGGTCACAAACACAATGTCATATACTTCACCATTGAAACTTTCCTCCCCTGCCCATGAAATTATGGGAGCAGTTTTCATTCTATCTAATAACTCAAAGAAATATTGATAAGCAGAAAGTCCAAAACGAGTTCTTTTATTCATTTTTTGCTTCTGTGGCTCTTGTCCTTCTTGAAATTCATAATAATTCCAGCTCTGCAATCCGGCATAATAATCCGCCTTTTTACCATCCAAATACTTTACCTGACTATCAAAGGTCCCCACTTCAAATTTGAAAAGCATATTGGATTTAGCTTCTGGCCATGGCTTGCCCATTTTCCCCATCATTCCTTGCCATATATCCTCAGCCCGAAAAGAATAGGAGTCGAATTGATCAAGTTTACCAAAACCTTGCTTTTCCCAGGCTTCCTGAATAATTGATTTCCCTTTAGCCACGTGCTCTTCAGTAATCCCTTGCTTTTTGATTACGGTTGTTCTCAGGTCCGCCATGCAGCTTTGAAGCACAATTGAAATGGCAACAACTGATAGAAATTTACTTATTTGCATTTTAGTATCATTTTAAAAAATATACCCCCAAAATTAGATCGCTCAATAAGGAGCTGTTTGGGTAGAAAGGTCAAATACATTTGAATAGAGCTCAAAATCACAGTTTGTGCACACTTCAATACAGTTATGAACAATAATTCAAAAACAAGTGACATTAGAAGAGTAAACACTTAGATTTGACAGGCTGAGTCGACAAGATCAAAAGTCATATATCAATAACCACGAATTCATGAAATTTTCACTTCAATTCATTCTTTGGAACTGGTTTGCATTTTCTGCTCTCGCCCAAAGACCATCAGTACCAAATCTTCCGGTTGTGGATCAGGAATTAGCGGGATTTAACATTGATTCCCTAAATGCATTAGAGGCAACTATTGCCAATACCGCCCATAAAGATTTTGCTGGTTTGGTAGTCATTAAGGACAGTAAGCTTGTTGTGGAATGGTATTACAATACATTTTGGAGGAATCAGATCCTTGACATTCGATCGGCAGGAAAAAGTATCACTTCACTCCTACTGGGTGTGGCCATGGAAGAAGGTCTGATCAAAGACCTGGACCGGGATATCTACTCCTTTTTCCCAAAGGAAAAGTACCCTTCGATAAATGAAGATTATAAGAAGATTAAAATCAGACACTTACTGGATATGTCCTCGGGATTAGATGCAGATTCTGATAATCCCCAATCACCAGGTCATGTTGGACATTGGGGAGCATCTGATGAATGGTTGAATTACATTTTGACTATCCCTTCAATTAATGAGCCAGGTAAAAAGTGGATTTACGCTGATATAAACGCAGTATTACTGGGTGCAATTATTGAAGAAACTTCAGGAATGAGTCTAAGAGATTTTGCCACAAAAAAGGTATTTAAGCCTTTAGGAATAGAGCAGTTCTATTGGTATACCAATGAATCCAATCAAACTTTGGGCGCTGGCACTTTATACCTTTCCACTCTAGACTTTGCCAAGCTCGGTGTACTCGTAGCAAACGATGGAAAATGGGGAGACAAACAAATTGTACAGGCTGACTATATCCAGAAACTAACAGCAAGGAAAGTATTTGACTTAACTGATTATTGGGAGCTAACTGATAGCTATGGGATGCTCTGGTATAAAAAGCAGTTAGATATCAATGGTAATGTATTTGATTACCTATGGGCATCCGGAAGAGGTGGTAACCATCTGGTTGTAGTTCCAGGAGAAAACCTGGTAATTGCATTGACTTCAACCGCATATGGCCCCAGTTATAGTCATGCAAGGGCATTTCATATTCTAAACAGACTTTTTCTCGCCTATATCAAAAATTAATACAAGACTCTCAAGTTCAAAATTAGAACTACTCAAGCAACCTGAAATACTCCAATATAGATCTGGCTTCTTCCTCAGATACATGCTGGTTGGTCATCACTTGACCATTGAACTCCATGAAAAGTGCTTTGGCCACCGAATCCTTTTGTAGCATTTCATCTGGATTTAATATCATATTCATCACCCACTCCGGTGTTCTTCTTTTCAGAATTCCATTAGGTGGAGGTCCAATAAAAGTTTCTCCTACTTTATGACAGGCAGTGCATTTTTGCGCGTACAAATCTTTCCCTTGACTCACCATTATTGTGTCAATGGTCTCCCTTAATTCCACAGCGTCTACGGGTCCAATCCCTTTATTGACTAAATTTACTATTTTAGATGCTTTCAGGTCTTTCGAAATTTCACGCTCTGCAAAAGAAAATTCCCCTTTCACTTCTTTTTGCTTACACTGAAATGTGATCAGAGAGACCAGAATTAATGTTATAACCCAATATTTCATCCAAATACTTAAACTATGAATTTAAAAAATGTTCTTTTCATTACCCTTATTATCTTAATAAACAGCTGTAACACCGATCAGAACTGGATCTACCTGTTCAATGGAGAAGACCTTACTGGCTGGCACATCTATAACAAAGGTAAAGAAAACTACAATGGCTGGTATGTTTCTGATGGTGTGTTGGTTTTCGACCCTGCTAATCGGACAGAAGCAACAAACGCTGATCTGGTTACTGATCAGAAATACACAAATTTTGAACTGGAGCTGGAATGGATGATTTCTGAAAAGGGAAACTCAGGTTTGTTTTGGGCGGTAATTGAAGAAGAACAATACGTGCATACCTATGAAACAGGCCCAGAAGTGCAAATATTAGATGACAACTGGAGCGAGTATTTAGATGAAAGAGGAGATATCCAAAGAGCAGGTTCCATATTCAATTTGATTGCTCCTTCTGAAATTGTCAGTAAACCAGCCGGTGAATGGAACCACTATATTCTACATATAGACCATACACAGAATGAAGGTTTTGTCATTTTTAATAATGTGGAGACGCTTAGATTTCCTGTGAACGGTCCAAAATGGGAAGAACTAATTGCAAAATCTGGTTTTAAGGATTCTCCTGGATTTGGGAAAGCCCAAACTGGTCACATTGCTTTGCAAGATCATGGCAACCAGGTAGCATTTAGAAACATCAAAATCAGGGAGTTGTAGAATCATCTTAAGTACCTGTTTACAAATAAACCAAAAGAAGTCGTACCTAATGGAACGACCTCTTTATAAAACTTGATCAAAATTATGCTTCAGTAAAAGACAGAATCTTGGGTAGCTAAAGAAGAGCAGCTATGAACTGCCCCTCTTTTCACTATACCACGAACCGGAGTCCGAATTCCTATCTAATAACTATGCTTGTTGTTGTGATAATTGATTTTGATTTGATTCTCAATAGGTAATGGCCAGCATCCAAACTTGAAATTGCTATTCCTTTTGGACCATAAGTATTATTTAGTACTTCCTGTCCATTCATATCTATTATTGTTACATGAACTTCACCTGAAATTCCAGATACAAACAGATACTCTGAAACTGGATTTGGGTAGACCAATACTTTAGCACCATTGCTAGCATTCAGAGGTCCTGCAGGTTCATTCACTTCAAATGATATCGTTTCACTTGCTGCATTGTAATTGTCGTTACCAACCTGATTTACAGTCACAGTTACTGTACCTGCAATGCCATCAAGTGTAATAGTTGTTCCGTCAATTGACGCAGGCCCATCTATTTCATAGGTGAGTTCCAATTCACTGTCTGTTTCAGCTTCTACATCAAAAGCGGCATCTGAAACCAATTTATCTTCAATAGTGGTGATTGTGATAATTTGATCAGCCTTAGAAACCGAGAAACTTTGTGTTACCTGTGAAGCAGCATTGAAATTTTCATTACCGGACTGGTCTGCCCCAATGGTTACCTCTCCTGCACCTGTAATGGTTACAGTGGATTCATCAATTGAAGCAGGACCACTGATAACAGAATAAGTTACGGACAATCCTGAAGAAGCGGATGCACTTAATTCAAAAGCTTCATCTCCAAACACCATGTCAGCAAGGGCCTCAAAAGTGATGGATTGATCTGCTTTTGAGATGGTGAAACTTTGCGTCACCTGAGGAGCTGCATTGAATGAATCATCTCCAGACTGATCAGCCGCGATTGTAACATCTCCAGTACCTGTAATAGTCACTGTTGATTCATCAATTGAAACTGGACCACTAATAACTGTGTAGGTCACCGCCAATCCTGAAGAAGCGGATGCACTTAATTCAAAGTCCTCATCTCCAAACACCTTGTCCGTAATGTCCTCAAAAGTGATTGTTTGACTACTTTTAGACGATGCTTCCACCTCAAATGTTACTTGAGAACTGGCTGAATTATAATTTTCATTTCCTTCCTGACTAACCGTTACTGTAACAGTACCTTCAGAACCATCTAAAGAAATTGTGATTCCATCTATGGTAGCCGGTCCTGAAACCTCATAATTAAGCGCCAATTCACTATCTACTGTAGCTTCCACATCAAACGACCCGTCTGTGGTTAGCTTATCCTCAATAGAGGTGATACTAATAGTTTGGTCAGCTTTAGAGATTGTAAAGGTACTGGTCACCTGAGAAGCGGCATTAAAACTATCATCTCCGGACTGGTCCACTGCAATAGTGGCCTCCCCTGCTCCTATAATTGATACAGTCGATCCATCTATGCTAACTGGACCAGAAATTACAGAGTAACTAACTGCTAAACCTGAACTTGCAGTGGCACTCAATGTAAAATCATCATCCCCATACACCTTATCTGCAATGTCTTCAAAAGTAATGGTCTGATCACTTTTAGCCGGGTCATTCACATTAAAGGATATTTCTGCGCTGGCTGAATTGTAATTATCATTTCCAGCCTGACTCACAGTAACCGTAACTGTTCCGGATGCACCTTCTAACGTGATTGTAGTTCCTTCAATTGAAGCAGGACCTGACACTTCATAAGAAAGCGCTAATTCACTGTCCACGGTTGCTTCAACCTCAAACGATTCATCTGATGTTGTCTTATCCGCTATTGCTGTTATGCTGATGACCTGATCAGCCTTTGATACTGTAAAACTTTGCGTCACCTGTGATGCCGCATTGAAACTTGCGTCACCCTCCTGATCTGCTGCTATGGTAATTTCACCTGCTCCTGTAATTGAAACAGTAGCGTCATCAATTGTAGCGGGACCACTTACTACTGAATAGGATACTGATAAACCTGAACTAGCTGTTGCACTTAAATCAAAGTCTGCATCACCATAAGTCTTATCCTCAAGTTCATCGAAAGTAATTGTCTGATCAGTTTTAGCCGGATCACTTACATTAAATGTCTCTTCAGCACTAACCGCATTATAATTATCTGTACCCGCCTGACTTACAGTAACCGTTACGGTTCCTGAAGATCCATCCAGTGTGATTGTTGTACCAGAAATAGACGCTGGCCCGGAAACCCCATATGTCAAGGCTAATTCAGTGTCAACAGAAGCTTCCACATCAAAAGCTTCATCAGTAGTCAACTTGTCAGCTATTTCAGTGATGCTGATTTCCTGATCTGCTTTGGAAACCGTAAAACTCTGTGTAACCTGAGGAGCTGCATCATATGTTTCATCTCCTGACTGATTCGCAGCAACTTCTACTTCACCAGCTCCGGTAATGGTAAGGGTAGTTCCATCCAAAGTAGCAGGACCACTTGATATGGAAAATGTAACTGCAAGACCAGAAGTCGCTGTGGCACTAAGTTCTATAGCTGCATCTCCATAAGTTTTATCTACCAATGCATCAAAAGTAATAGTCTGATCCACTTTTGTGGTGGTGAACTGCCATTCTTCCTTATCAGTCAAACCGTCATACTCAAGTGCGGAAGAATTACTTTCAATACTACCTGTACCACCCAGTAAAACATAGTAATGTGTATTGTTCTCCAATTCACTCGCAGGTGAAACTGTGATAACACCATCCTCATCAACGTAATCGCCCGGAAGTGCTATGGTTTCAACTAATACATCAGTATCATAATTTCGTAATTCCAGGGTGACATCATTAGACACATACAACTCCATGTCAAAAGTCATTGTAAAATCTGTGGACAAACTGACATCTGTAGCGTTGTTAACCGGTGACACTGCCGATAATTCAGGTGGCTGTGGAGCCGCAACTGTTGTGAAATCCCATTCATCTTTATCGTTTAAACCAATGAATGCTTCTCCATTAGTTGAAGATTGAATTTGACCCTCATCATTGATGACAATGTAAAGGTGGGCATCATAAGGCAAATCACTTCCTGAGAAAGAAATAATACCATCACCAGCCTCCACATCTGCTATACTGATTGTCTCTACCAGGGCATCAGTATCATAATTCTTGATCAATAGATCTGTATCAGAATTGGCCCAAACTGAAGCATCCAGTATCAGTGTATAGTCTGTATCTATTGCCACATCGGTTGCACCATCAGCCGGACTAAGGCTTGAGATGTGAGGTCTTGCATTGGCTGTAAATTCCCATTCTCCTTCACTTATTCCTGCGAAATCGTTTCCAGCAAGGTCCTCAAAAGCTCCATTACTTACAACAATGTAATAATCTTCCAGTTCCTCCAAGTCAGTATCAAAATCGATAACAATTCTAAATGTTGCCGGGAATTCAATTCGACTATCCGCAACGCCTGTGGTAACTTCCTCAACGAATGTACCATCGGATTTGTAAAGAGAAACAGTTCCTGAACCCTCCTGCATGTCTTCACTGAAACTAATATTCACTCTAGCATTCAATCCTCCATAGGTAGAACCATTGAAAGGCGTTAAGCTCTGGGCATCAGGTGCTACATCATCAATTGTTGTAAAATTCCAGGTAGTCTCATCATCAATACCTGCAAAAGCATTTCCTTCAAGGTCTTCCACTACACCATCTGCTATCTCAATATTGATTTCAGTAGCCGGTGGTAAATCAGAATCAGGGTTGATAATTAATTTGTCCCCATCCACAGTTACCTCAGATGCTGATGGAACAGTATATGTAGCAAATTGCTGCCCCGGGAATCCTACATATCCCAAACGAATTGTCCCAGATCCTAATGCGATATCCTCGTCAAAGGTGAGTTCCATTGTAACAGATCTTTCCACGTCGGTAGCGTTATCTTCCGGTGAATAGGTGGTTGGTGAAGGGGGCGTTAGGTCCGGTTCATCTTCAGTGGTGAATAACCAACTATTTTCTCCTCCAGACTGAGTAAGACCATCCCATGGATGTCCATCAAAAGCAGCGTCTTCTAATAAATAATAGCTAACAATCACACGATATACTGTACTATATTCCAAATCGTCAGTAGGGTTAATTGTAAGTGTATTGGTGCTTAATGTAAGCTGGGAATCAGTTAATAGCATGTCTTCAATTACCACACTACCTGAGTACTTCAATAACCTAACATCATAAGATGATCCGGCATTGTATGAAGGAACCATCTCCCGATCGAAAGTGATGGTAAGGTTTTGATCAACCGGTACACCTGTTTCTAGCTGTGCCGGGTCTTTAGTAATATCAGGTTGCTCCCAATAGGTAGAAAAGTTTAGTGTTGTAAGATCCGAAATACCGGCATATGCATTCCCCGCCAGGTCCTCAACGGCACTTGGATCAATTAGAATTGAGTAGTTGCAGTTATTTCTTGCCGGAATGTATGAAAAAGAGATACTATTTGCCGTAACACCGGTAATGACAGGCTGCAAGTCAAGATAGGTATTGGCAATATCATCATACATTCTGAACATATTTGAGGATTGGTCTATTGAAACTTCCTCACTAAAGGTCAGTGTAAATTCAAGGTCAGCATTGTCATAAACCGATTCATCCGAAATAGAAGACTCCAAAAGTGTGGGAGCGCAAACAAGACTATAAGATGCTCCCGACGGCTTAAGACTCCAGTTATTTGTCGAATAGGTAACATCGTCCACTTCAATACATGTAAGATCCGTATTGTTCCTTACATCAAAGAAGGTCATACTGGAATTGTTCCCATTCTGAATATTCAAACTCTGAAGGTTTCCATCCGATAGATCAAAAAAGGTCAGCAATGATTGGTTAGACAAATCGAGAAATTCAATCGGGGAATCATTTAATTGTATTCCTTCCAGTGCAACGTTGCTGCTCAAATCCAATGAAGTTAACCCGGTATTATTGGCACGCAGATCGGATAGACTTGAAAGGGAAGTGATATCCAGGTAAGTTAGACCAGGATTATTGAATACATAAAGAAACTCTATTGTAGAGGTTGTCAATTCCACGGAAGACAGATCATTGTCATTTAATTCAAGCCGTACTACAGTAGACCCGGATAGATTAAACGAGCTAATATCATTATTACCAAGTGCCAATTCGTTAACTGTGCAGTTGGTAATGTTGAAACTAGTGAGATCATTATTATCATAAGCAACATAATCTAATGCTGTCAATCCATTTAAAGTCAAACCGCTCAGGCTATTATTCCGGCAATCAATATGTTCATATGGTGCGGTTCCAAATGTGATGCTTTCAAGGATATTATCATAGGCATCCAGACGATCCAGATTAGAATTGGATGATATATCCAAAGTCGATAGATTATTTCCGTTGACAAACAACTGCTCTAACAATGTTAGTGCTGAGACATCAATCGTACTCAAACTGTTATTCCCAAGTGCCAATTGTGTAAGTTTAGTAAAAGGACTTGGATCGAAACTGGTTAGGCTGTTGTCAACCAGAGACAAAATGGTAGTATTTGTAAAGGCCTCTAGTCCGGTTGGGTCACTTAGACCGCTACTTGTATAGATTATTGCTCCACTAAAACCTTCAGCCTCAGTAACCTGAATAGCGCCATCAGAGTTTCCACCGCCTCCGGTGTCTACAAGACCTAACAGGTAAGTTTTGAGTGCTGCATCATTGACTGTTACAGTCTGACCAAATGTTGGACTTACGGCTAGCAGCCAAATAGCCACCCAACAACTGGCTAAAAATAATGTTCTGGTATTCATGGTATAGTTCTTTTAGTTTTCCAAAACCAAAAGTCCTACCGAAACCATCGGGATTCAATCGGGAATTTTCACATCCAGGGTACGGGATTTTACGGATGCTACATGAAGATATTGGTCAGGTATTGATTTCTAATGTCCCTGTAGATATAGAAATCAGAATCAATAGAAAATGTAATACATGTTTGTGAGGATACAATACATTATACGAATAAGTTATTCATCAATGTACCCTGCAAATATTGCCTTCTTAACCATCTCTACTATAGAATTAACCTCAAATTTCTCCAGCAGCTTATTCTTATGTGTTTCTACTGTTCGTGGACTTATATCAAGTTTAGCTCCAATTTCTTTATAGGTTAATCCATTTGCAAACTCCTTAAGTACATCCAACTCACGGGGTGTCAACATTGCCGTATCATTCATTAATACATCGGCAAATGCTGCGGATATGTGTTTTTTTCCTGCCAATAACTTGTCAATAGCAGAAAAGTACTCATCTCGGTCAATATCCTTAGTCAGGAAACCCAGCACCCCTGCTTCCTGAGCTCTCAGTAGATCAGGTTTATTGGGATCCGCAGTGAGTAATGCGCATTTCCCTTTAGGATTTATATCTAAATATTCTGTTAAAAATTGGCTTCCATTGCCATCTGGCAATTTCAGGTCTACAAACAATAAATCGGGCTGTATGGCATTCAATTTTTCTTTAGCCTCCGATAGTGAAGCTGCCTCCCCTATTACCTGGATATCAGGCTTGGCGAATAAAAGTGCCTTCAGTCCATCTCTTACTATTTTGTGATCGTCTACTATAAAAAGTGTTTGCTTACTCATGCGGCGCGCTTAAAAGCTAGTTTAAAGGTAGTTCCTTTTCCTACACAAGATCTAGCTGTAATATTCCCATCCATTTTCTCCACCAAAGCTTTTGTCAGGGTGATTCCAAGTCCAGTACCTTTTTCAGTTGAATTATTGATCTCCTGCCCTGTAATGGACCCATCTAGCAGTTTATCGATATCTTCTTGCATCATACCTACTCCCTCATCGGTAATTAAAATTTCTACCTGTTCATCATATTCTACCACTGATAGATTAATGGATCTACCCATCTCAGTGAATTTAAGAGCATTGCTCAACAAATTTCTTATTGCTATCTCCAAAAATGCCTGATCGCCAATGATTTTATATGTTTCATCAAGTTGGGTATTGATAACAATCGATTTGGCGTCTGAAATCACTTTGAGCTGACTTGTTACTTTATTGATTACCGGATTCACCTCCATTTCTTCCAGTTTATGATTGAGCTGATCGGTTTGCGCCAATGCCCATTTCAAAAGGTTATCCAGCATATCTCTCACATTGGCTGAACTGTCACGAAGCGTTACCAGATATTCTTTTAATTGTGACTTATCGATTAAATCAAAGTTGTCAGTCAGACTTTGAGTAATGAGATGGAATGAAGATAACGGGCTTTTCAGATCGTGGCTGATGATAGAGAACAATCGATCCTTCGTTTGATTGATTTTTGCCAACTCACTGTTCTTCTCTTTCAGCAATTTGCTAAGTTTAGATTTATTCAAATACCGACTGTAAATAAGAGCGGCAATTATGATTACTGCCAATGCCAGAAATATGAGCATCTGACGTATAATGGATTCTCGGGCAGCCTGGAGGTCCTTTATTTCACTTTCTGCTTGAAGTTTGTTGATTTCAGCCTCCTTCTGCTCAGATTGATACTTTTCTTCCAGTTCAATCAATTTGGAATTTTGCACAATTGAGTCAGCTGAGTCTTTTAGGATATACGCTTCATTGAGCAATTCAAACGCGAGCTCGTGATCATTCCTTAATGCCGCGTTAGAGGCCCTGCTTTTTTCAATTTTCCAAAGAAGAGGAAAACCTTTGATTTCTTCAGAATATAAATAGAGACTGTCCAGATAAAGATCTGAACTATCTATTTCACCAATTCTTTGATAAGCAATTGATAAATTCAATCCCGCATTGAGAAGTGACCTTATATCTCCAAGTTCTTTCTTTAATCTAAAAGCTAACCTGGTGTAATCAATTGACTTTCTGTTATCTCCAAGACTCAAAAGGTTATGCCCTAGAGAAGTATAGGTGGAAGCAAGTTCCCTTTTACTTGGTATAGTATCCAGGTGCTTTAGGTTCATTTCCAGAAAATAAACAGCAGAATCATACTTAGCTTTTTCTGTGTAAACCCGAACAATGTTTCTAATTGTCGTGGAGAGCTTGTGATATTGGCCGAACGCTATTTTTTGCTCATAGGCTTTATTGAAATATACCAGTGCTTCTTCAAAATTTTTAAGATCAAACATGATCAACCCCAGGTTATTATAGGAAGAAGTAACCGAAGGGTCATTCAACTCTTCTCTGATATTCAGTGCTTTTCTATGGTATTCATAGGATCGGTCTAAATGCATCATGAAATTATAACAGACTCCAACGTTGTTATAATTCTTCGCAATAGACTTACGATCTCCTAAATTGGTTGAATCAAGCTGGGCGTTAGATCTTAAGTAATTTGAAATTGCCGAATCATAGACCGATTTATAGAAGTATGCATTTCCCAAAAGTCGGTAAACCTCACCTGGAGTTAGGTGCTCAATTAATGGTGATTTTGATGAGAATAAAACAATTGCAGAGTCAGGATCAGAGCTAACGAATTTATTGAGTTCACTTATTGACTGAGAATAAGATAAACTGGAAATTATGATTAGTGCGAGTAATATATAATTCTTCCGAAATCTAGCTGGGATCATTCTCAACAAATAAAACGACTATGTATAAAATTTGAAATCTAATTCACTAATATTTTTCAATTTGTAAGCTCCTTCACGTCTCTCCGTTATTTGCAATTAGGGCAGTTATAGATTAAATTTAAGAATACTAAAAACTTGTGTCAGACATGAAACAAATTAGACTTTGGGCACTATCAATTGTACTTATCCAGATGTTTTTTTCATGCACTGAGAAAGACGATCAAATAGCTCCTGTAAACAGTTCACTTGTTGGTACCTGGATAGATTCGGTGAGTGTATTGGATGGTTATTATGTAAATACGCTTGAGATTGATAATTCTGGTGCATTCCTGGATAAATCAGATGCTTTTGGCGTTTATCCCGGTCAGACATCAAGCCAATTGTCAGGGTATTTTGTTAGAACAGGTAAATTTCAAACAGAATCAAACAGAATAGGTTTTCTCGTTGAAAAAGTAGTATCCTGGGATAGCTTTTTCGGAGGTGAACCAGAAACAACAATTGAATCATATACTATATTTGAGAACTGTACCTTTGATGTGAGGGATGATTTATTAGAATTAAGATACACCACATACCCTGCAGATGCCCCTGAACAAACCATAAGGGTATATAAGAAACATCTTTAGTTATACTAGTATTAAATAATAATGTAAATCTACAATTTGAACAAAGTCTGTAGCAACCCCATATTTTCCCCTTTCTTCTTCACGATTAAAACAGGTACATCAGCATCAGAATAGATCATTTTCTCGGCAAATGAACCTAGCAGGATTGCTGATGAACTGGTTCTACCCCTTGAGCCAAGGATGATCAGGTCGCATCTTTTTTGAATGGCATACCTGAGTACAATATCCATTTTTGAATCAGATTCTTTCACATAGAAAACTCCTTTAAAATCACTTCCATCCAAACTATCCTTAGCAAGAAACTTCTTGTAATCGTTTTCTGCGTGCCCCTTCATTATCTCACTCATTTCCTCGAAAGTCTTACCCAATTTTGAATAACCGAAAGGCACATCATAAACATTCAGCACATCAACAGCTGTATTTTCATTGGCAATGGATTTTGCAGCCAACAACGCCAATTTAGAATGTTCAGAATAATCAACAGGAACCAGTATCTGATGCAATGATGGGACCATATATTGCGTGATAAACAAAATAGAAGCAGGACTTTTTCGGGCAATATGGCTGGAAACAATTCCAGATCCCTTGAGAGATCGCTTCCTTCCCATCACGATAAGGTCAATTTCCTTTACAGATGACAATTCCAAAATTGTGTCAGTTGGGGAATTCTCCTGAATATTAATTTCAGTTTTTGCTTCATCAAAACCATAACTATCAATTGATTTTTGCAATTCTTCACGTAGATCATCCATCGCCAATTCTGAAGCACGTTTCAAATCAGCGTCTTCAATTTCATTATCGATGTTCTTAATCACGTGTAGGAATAGGATCTCCTCTATACCAAAATGCTTGTAATATTTTGACATGTACTCAAGAATGAATCCATCCATGATTGTGAAATCAAGGGCTATAAGTGCTTTGCTGAATCTAGGTGACTCCATAAATCAATAAATGCTTTAGATTTTGGGAATAAATTATCAAATATTTCGGGGATTAATCAATTATCCACTGACATTTATCAATTTCATTGAAAATCCACGGAAAATTCTCATTAACTTTTATAGAGTATTAGCACTATGAACTCTCATGCAACAATTCAAACCTAAATTGTATTGGTTTGCTATTTCCTTATTGGGTATTTTATCCGCACAAGTAAACGCACAATCATCCAGGGAACCAGAAACTGACTTGTTCGATCTTAGTCTAAACGATCTGGCTAAAGTAAAGGTCACTACTCCTTCCAAGAAATCTGAAGTATTGATGGGTTCTGTCTCATCTGTTGCCACCATAAATGGGGAAGATATTAAAAAAGCAGGCTGCAGATCTATCCCTGAGGCGTTGAGATTATTACCAGGTGTGCAGGTGAGGGAAATGAGTCCTGGCAATTACGATGTACATATTGAAGGGATGGACAATCTTCTCCCATTGGGTCAGCAACTTACAATCTCCAATAATGCACTTACATTGGTGATGATTGACAACAGGCCGGTATATAATCATTTTCATGGTGGAACATTTTGGGAAACACTCCCAATAGGCATTGAAGACATTGACAGAATTGAGCTAGTTAAAGGACCTAACTCGGCGCTATATGGTCCAAATGCAGTGGCTGGTGTGATCAATATAATCACAAAACTCAATAACAAGCAAGAGTCCTCAAACGGATCCGGAACTTTGGAATTAGCAGGAAATGGTTACCAAAGGCTCTCAATTTACAAAGACTCCAAAATAAATGATAATTGGTTTGTCGGCATGTCTGGAAATGCCTACAACGAACAAAGATTTACGGATCTCTACTTTACTGACTCCAGAGGATATATTCCCAGGGATTCCTTAAGATTTTTGAGTGGGTCAGGCAGAGACCGATACCCCCACCCTGATTTATCCTTAAGAAAGTATGGTGGGAATGTATTTGCAAGGTATGAGTCTGGTCAGAATACTTTTCTGATTTCAGGAGGTATGCAAGATTCAGAATCACAAAAACCCTATGTTTATAATCAACAATCACCACTCTCCACCAATAGAAGCAATAGCCAATACCTTGCAGTTGATGGCACCCTTGGAAATCAATTTTTCACAAACCTGTCCTACCAAAGAGGTAAACAAGAAACCGAAGGAATCTCAGGTTGGGAATATGAATATAATGTCATAGACGCAGCAGCTGATTATTTCGTGGATATGGAAGGCCTTGAGATCAGGCCGGGAGTTAATTTCAGACTTGCTGTGTTTAATGACAAAAAAGCGGTTGAATTATTTGGTACTGACCGTGCATTTTTGGGTCAAAGGAGGATGATTACAACGATCTCCCCACACCTAAGATTAGAAAAGTCTTTTGGTGGGACAAAGTTTGTGGCGGCTGGAAGTGTGGACCTATTCAATACACCCAATCAGAAACCATTTAACTATCAATTTGGGGTGCTTCAGAGGTTGTCAAAATCGATGGTCATCAGAATGAGTGCCTCCAATAGTTACCAGGGTTCATTTGTTTTAAATTCCTATTACGAACAAATATTTGATTTCGGTCCTTTACAGGTAATTCAAATAGGGAATCAAAACTTAAAGTTGCTGAATTCTCGGGAGTTTGAACTTGGATTGCGATTTAATCCTGGAGATCAACTATTGTTAGAGCTTGAAGCCCATTCAAGATACATGAAAGATTTTTCTTTGCTAATGAACACTGTTAACACACCTTCAGTTTTTCAAATTGAATACCAAAACATCCCTCTACTTGCACACCAAATTGCAGCTACACTCAATGCCCAGTGGCAGTTTAACCCAAATTTATATGTAAAAGGTTACCTCACTATTCAGGAAACTGAACTTCAACATGCTGCAGCAACAAATGATAATTACCAGGATTCACAATTACAAACTAATCGAGCTCATGCTGTTTCTCCAGTAGTCTTTGGTGGAACATATGGAGTATGGAGATTCAACAAATTGTTTTCTCTATCCTCACAGTTCTATTTTTTTGGCAAACAAAAAATCACTGAGGAACAAACCACAAGCTTTACCCCTGTTACTTTACGGGATCAGGAATTATATTCCGTAAAGTTAATAGCTCATTTATCTGATGAGGCTGTATTTTCTATTGGTGCGAGAAATTTATTTTCAGGAGACGAACCACAGTTCCTGGGGATGGACCCAATCGACAAAAGAATTATTCTTGGCTTTTCTGTAAACTTCTAGGAGTTTCTTTTTGCAAGGCATTCACATTACATTTCTCACAGCCAGCTCCCCCACTCCCTGATTTAGAAAGCGTTTTGTAAATGAAGAAAGCCGCTCCAAGAAATAATACACCAACAATGATCAACTGAACCATAATACCATGTTGTATCCTATAAAAGCACCCAAATAAGCCAATACAGATAGATATCCCAATTGTACTAACGGCCATTTCCAGGATTTAGTTTCCCTCTTCACTATTGCCAATGTACTCATGCATTGCATTGCGAAAGCATAAAAAATCATCAAAGAGATACCAGTGGCCAGGCCATACACTTTCTCCCCTGTCACAGGATGAATTTCATTGCGCATGCGAGTCAATAATTGATCGGAAGTCTCGTCTGCACCATCAATGCTATAAATAGTAGCCATGGTACCCACAAAAACTTCTCTTGCCGCAAAAGACGTGATAAGTGAAATGCCAATTTTCCAGTCATACCCTAATGGAGTAATCGCTGGTTCGATGGCTTTTCCCATGATTCCAATAAAGGATTCATCTAACTCAACTTTGGCAAGTACTTCATCCTCCTTAGTATCCAGAGAATCTGGTCCATAAGACCCCAGCACCCAAAGTATAATTGAGATGGCCACAATGATCTTTCCGGCTTCAAACACGAATACCTTAACTTTCTCCAACAATGTAAGCCCTACATTACGAAGCTGAGGCATTTTGTATAAGGGCATTTCCATGATCAGGAAACTCTTTGCCCCAGGTTTAATGATCCATTTAAAAAGAATCGCCACCAGCAAGGCTGCCGCGGTTCCTAAAATATACATGCACAGCAACACTAATCCCTGAACGTTAATGACATCCCACAAATACGTTTCAGGAACTGTAAGTGCTATCATCAAAGTGTATACGGGCAAACGCGCTGAACAACTGATCAAAGGTGTTACAAGAATAGTTATAAGTCGGTCCTTCGGCTGGTCAATAGACCGGGTTGACATGATTGCCGGGACAGCACAAGCTGCTCCTGAAATAATGGGAACCACGCTCTTTCCACTTAATCCAAATGGACGCATCAATCTGTCCATGATAAACACCACCCTTGTCATGTATCCTGTTTCCTCCAGAATAGTTAGGAAAAGGAACAAAAGAGCTATTTGTGGAATAAAAATGATCACACCTCCTAAACCAGGTATGAGTCCATCAGCAATTAAATCCGTGAGAATACCTGAGGGCAAAATACTTTTCACCCAATTGGCGGCTGCCACAAACCCTACATCAATGAGATCCATCGGCCAGTTGGCAAACTCAAAAATTGCCTGAAATATGATGAAAAGAATGAAAGTAAATACAATAAATCCCCAAACCTTGTGTGTGAATACACTATCAAGCTTACGCGATATATTGGTTAGCCTGGTATTATCACTATTTCTCTTTGCACTGAATTTTAACAAGTTGGAGATCTTCTTAAAACGCTCAGATGTCTCATAGGAATAAGAAGCTCCATTCATTGGAAAATTTTTCCTCTCTTCCTTGCTGATGAAGGGCTGCCACACCTCAGGATTCCTGTATTGATGGATCGCTTCCTTTAACTTATTGGTTTCTGCTTTATTGCGCGCATTTAATTTTAAGACTGGTAATCCGCCTAATAATTCACTTAACTTATCAGCATCTATAGCAAAACCCTCCTTCTCTGCCACATCGATCATATTTAAGACCAGCAGGACGGGCAGATTCATGTCATAAATTTGGGTAAAAAGGAGAAGATTACGTTCCAGGTTTGAAGCATCTGCCACAACAACGATCAAATCCAGATCATGACCATTGTTCAGGTAATTCTTAACAATTAGTTCATCTTCTGATTTGGCTTGTAAACTGTAGGTTCCGGGTAAGTCTACCAGTTTTACCTGATCATTTTCCCAATTATAACTTCCGATCTTCTTATCAACGGTGACACCTGGATAGTTGCCTACTTTTTGATTTAACCCGGTAAGTAAATTGAATATTGTTGTTTTTCCAGCATTTGGATTGCCTACTAATGCAATGTGCTTAACTCCCATTAATCTAACTCCTCTATCTCAATACTTGCAGCTTCCGATTTGCGTAACATGACAGTAGAATTCCCAACATTGACTGCCAAAGGATCTCCCAATGGAGCTCTGTATATCAACTTTACAGTACTGTCCGGAACAAATCCCATTTCATAAAATTTATCTGTCAGGGTATCTGCCTGAACAGATTTAATCTTCATATTCCTATTAGGTTTCGCGTCTGCTAAAGTCTTCAAAATACCTGTTTTACTATTTATAATTAGTCTAAATAAGACGATTCAAAGATAGTATTTTCTAGTTTAGATATGATAATAACCTTATTTTATTTCGATGTGATTTATATCAGCTCAACTAACAATTGGTCACAAGCAATAGTGCTCATAGAGATGCTTTCATTGTTATAAGCAACTTGTAAACTGCCATCAAAGGGTTCTACCAACTCGATTTTAATCTCTGTGCCCAGAGATAAATTACGTTTGTCCAAAAATGCCAGAAATTCCTTCGAAGAATTTTCTAGACCCACTAATGTGACCGTATCTCCAGGTTTATAAGTACTCAATGGTTGATATTTTTTCTTTGGCACATTACCATCTTTATCGGGTATGGGAGAACCATGTGGGTCATTTGTTGGGTGATCCAACAGCTCATCCATCCTATCAAAGAATTTTTGTGATTTGATATGCTCAACCTGTTCAGCGATTTCATGAACTTCATCCCATCCGAAACCCATTTTATCTACTAAAAACATCTCTGTTAATCGATGTTTCCGAACAATCAAGGCTGCAATTTTTCTACCTTTCTCTGTTAGCTGAAGCGGTTTATATTTTTCATAATGAACCAATCCTTTTTCTTTCAGGTTTTTCATCATGGAATTGGTGGTTGGTTTGGATACTTCCAGCATCTTACTTAGTGTGGAAACATTTACCCCCGATGATTCGGAGGACAAATGATACAATGCCTTCAAATAATTTTCTTCGGTTTGTGATGCCATCCCATATTCAGTTAACACAGCCAAGATACGTTACTTTAATGAAAACCTTATTCCCAGAAATGCTCTAATACCCTGATTTGATGCATAGACGTATGAAGGATCAAAGGTGAGTGCGTTTGGATTAGAACTTGTAGGTATAACCTCCCCACTCTCGTTGAATTCAACTCCCCCATCAAATGGATCAAAAGCCCTTGCAATGCTGTTATCAGCCGGAGTAAAGTTCAACAGGTTTTTTACACCTCCATACAATTCCCATTTATCACCAAAGGTTTTAGTAACCTGAATATTCTGAATGCTAAACCAGGGTGACATTTCAGGCCTGTTATCCAATTCTCCAAGTAGTGGAAGCCTCATGGGACCATAAACATTACCTGTATAATCGATAGTAACTCCATTTAAAAAGGTATAACCTACACTCCAGACACCCTGTACAGACTCAGTTAATAACTGTCTTCTTTTTTCACCATCTTCATCAACAGAAACATCCATAAAGGTTCCTCCGGCAAGCATCTTCAGTCCATTTAACCACGAAAGATCAAAGTTTACTGACACACCTTTTGAAACAGCACTTCCGTCTAGGTTACTGTAGATAATCTTGTTTGGATCAGTTTCATAATCAGGTAAAATACGATTAGTGAAATAGGTATAAAAAACGCTACCATCTATACCCATGAAGAAATCGCTATCTGTATAGATCTTCTTCACATAATTGATATTGGTATTCCAGGAAGTTTCCGGACTTAATTCACCTTCAAATTCTACAGTGCGGGCTCCTGTAAGCGCAGCATGGTCTTCTGTGAAAACATTAGCCACTCTGAACCCATTTCCAGCGCTGATTCGAAGAATATCAGTTTTATCTGACGAGTTCCATTTGTAATTAACCCTTGGACTAAAAATGCTTCCATGAATACTGTTGTAATCATATCGGCCTCCCAAAAGCAATTTATGAGAATCATTCAGAGAGATTTCATCCTGTATAAAGAATCCCGGCAGGTGTGTCACTGAAGTTTTATTCTCATTTTCGACAGCCTCAAATGTTGCCGGGGTGTTATCATCGTAATAGGTGTAGCGATAAACAGCACCTGTTAGCAAATCGTGCCTACCTAGCTTCTTATCCCATGTGAATTGACCAAATCCTACGTATTGCTCCGCCACATATTCCGTATTCCCATAAAACGAATCCTGTTTATGACCATTAGCGCTAAATTGGAAATTGATTTTTTCTGTAGTGGGCAATTGGTAAATACCCATTAACTCCCATCTGTTTGTGTAAATGCTCTCTCCATAGACATCTGTGCCACCCCTATTCTCTTTTTGCCAATCCATTTCACCACCCCACCTGTCTTCATAAACATACCTTCCGGCCAATGAAAATAACCGGCTATTTTTTCGAAGAATATTGATCTTATTGAAAACTGAAATTCGGTCCTGTAGGGTCAAATCGGTAAAATTGTCCCCATTGTTGTCGATTGGATTTTGGTAGTTGAAGTAGTTCACCCCAAGCAAATTCTGCACACGGTTACCAATATCAAATTTAAACCCAAGATCAGTATTAACTTCTCCCCATGAAGTTGTGAATACATCCGCTGTGAAATTACTTGCGGAATGAGGGTTCTTGGTAATAATATTGACTAATCCACCTACTGCCTCCGATCCGTATAATGTGGAAGCGGGACCTTTAACCACTTCTACCCTTTCTATCAGTGCTTGTGGTATTCCGGTAAGTCCATAAACTGTAGAAAGACCACTCACAATTGGCATTCCATCGATTAATACCATGGTGTAGGGACCTTCAAGCCCATTGATGTGAATATCTCCAGTATTGCAAACATTGCAATTCAATTGCGGCCTAACACCATTTACATTTTGCAGAGACTCAAATACCGATGGTGTTGGGTTTGCTTTGAAAAATGATTTGGAATAAACCTCAACAGGTACGGGACTATCTTGTCTTGAAACTTCTTTCATAGTACCCGTAACAACAAATGTTTCCAGTTGGTCTATAGTTTCCTCTAAAGTCAAATTTAAAACTAGCCGAGGATTCTCTTTGGTAATTGAAACTTCCTTCTCTAAACGATCATATCCTACACTTGAAGCGACGAGTGTATAAACACCAAAAGGAACATTTCTGATTGTAAATTCACCTTCTTCATTGGTTGCATTGCCATAGTTTGTTCCCAGTAAACCAATGCTGACAAACTCAAGCGGACCTTCGTCTGAACTTATAGTTCCGGAAACAGAACCAGTTTGCGCTTTTACATTACAAACTACTGCTAAAAAAAGACCTACGAATATAATTCTAACCCTAACCATCTATATATAATTATTAGAATCACAAAAGTAATAAGTTTGATTAATCTAACAATTAATTATGATGAATAATAATTAAGAAAATTGAGTAGCCTAACAATAAAAAAGGAGGAGCAAACGATGCTCCCCCTAATCTTCACTTATTACACCTTAGCTAATCCCTAAGTATATCCTTCTTCTAATTCACCCTTTCTAATTATCTTCTTACTGGCCTTACCTTTCAGAGCACCCAACTGTTTGTCCCACCATATAATGGCACCAGTAGGACATCTTTCAATGGGTTCTCTAGTTTGATTAAAAATTGCGTAATTGATTACTGGTAAATTGTTTTCCATGGTAATCAGGTCACCTTTTGCATCCATGGCACATTTTCCACAAGCAGTACACCCCACTTCACAATCTTCCAGTATCTGATCTCCCATTTCCAGATTTTTACAAGCCACCCAAAGTTGATGACTCAGTGGTTGAAGCGTAAACAGATCTTTTGGGCATTCTGTCACGCAATCACCACAAGCTGTACACTTATCAATAGACACTACCGGTAATCCATGATCATCCATATGAATGGCATCAAAGTCACAGACATCAGCACAATCTCCATGTCCCAAACACCCCCAGAAACAACCCTTACCTCCTCCTGAAATCAAAGCAGCCGCCTGGCAACTTTTGATTCCACTGTAATTGGCCTTATTTCTGGCTACATTGGTTCCACCGGCACAAGCCAATCTGGCTACCTGTTTCTCTTGAGAGCCTGCATCAATTCCAAGGTAATCTGCAATACCCTGTTGTTGATCTGTTGAACTCACCGTACATTTTGCTGGCTGACTATCACCTTTGACCAGGGATTCTGCAAAAGGTCTACATCCTGGAAAACCACAAGCACCACAATTCGCATGCGGCAACATTTCCTCAACTGCATCAATGCGTGGATCTTCATACACATAAAGCTTTTTACTGGCTATAATTAGTAATACAGCCAGCACGAGAGATAGTCCACCTAATGCTAATAATGCAGTTAAAATCATTTTTAATAAATTATTTCAGCCCACCGTTTTCCGGCCATTAATTCGTTTTTCCTATTCTGCCATTCCTCTTCACTACCTAAAATCTTAGCAAACGCCTTATTCAGGTTTTCATTGATCACTTCATGACCAGCTACATAGATGTAGGTATTAGTACTAGCCAGCATTTCCAGAATCTCCTCCGCTTTGTCGACTATTTTTTCCTCAATGGTAATGTCATCATTCCAATGTGGCCTGGGACTCAAAGCATGGATAGCCTCAAAGGTCTCCTTGTCATAGTAATTAGTGAGGTCATCATCTTTATCATTGAAGTAAAGCAATTCCAAACCACTTTTAGCACCATAAAACAACCTGATTTTACCGATCCAGTCCTTGTTGTACTTGTAAATGTGTTTAATGAATGCCCTGAAAGGTGCAATTCCAGTACCCATTCCTATCAGAATTAGGTTTGCATTTGGATTGGAAGGAATTGAGAAGGGTAAATGAAATGGTCCTGTGATAGTGATCTCATCCCCAGGTTGTCTGTCACATAAGTAATTTGAACTGATTCCGGGATACAACTCACCATTGAATTCATCCACATAATTGCATCGTTTCACCAGAAATGTCAACTTAGTCTTATTCGACTTTTTTGCAGGAAGATCAGCCACACTGTATAATCGGTGGTGAAGGTTAGTGCCAAATTCCCCATTGGTTTCTACCAAAACGCCAAAACTTTCATCCACCTCACACTTGAATTCAGGTTCCTGAACTTCCAGTTGGATTTCCCTCACTTCTTCCAGGTCATCTGGGGTCAGCCTTTTGGTCTTCAATACCTTTGCATGGTATTGGGACTTGGTATTATAATCTGCTAGATGTGCCATTATATATTTCCTTTTAGTTTTCTATTCTTTAATTCACATGTTGATGTACAGTGACAGTTACCACACTTAGAGCGGTCTGCCAATGCATCTTCATTATCACTATATTCCGCAAAAGTCTTTTTCCATACTTGCTGGATGAGTACCCATCCGGTCATGAGTCCTACAATTCCTAATATCCCGATGACATATGATTCTATCATAACCCACTGAATCCCATGAACGACAATGACAAAATACCTGCAATGATCAAGGTAATTGCAGTTCCTTTTACTACTTTGGGAACATTGGCGAACTCCAATTGCTCCCTTAGACCAGCCATTAGGATGAGCGCCAATGTAAAACCTGCTCCCGCTCCTAATGCGTAAACCACACTTTCCAAAAAGCCATATCCTTTGTTGGTTTGAAAAAGTGCCAAGCCCAGAATAGCACAATTGGTTGTGATCAAGGGTAAGAATATCCCCAATGCCTTAAAAAGGGATGGACTTATTTTCTTAATGAACATTTCTACCAACTGAACCGTGGACGCTATCACAACTATGTAACTGATCAGCTGTAAAAACTGGGCATTCAACGCGACCAATAACCAATGAATTCCATAGGCACAAACAGAACTGATCAGCATCACAAAGCTTACAGCTCCTCCCATCTTGGTGGCCGTTTCCATCTTTCCGGAGACTCCCAAAAAAGGACATATTCCCAGGAAGTAAGCAAGCACGAAGTTGTTCACCAGTGAAGCATTAATAAATATCGACCACAATGACTCAGACTCCATCTCTCCTTTGATTTAACCCATTAATAATCAATAACCAGAATGCCAAACTGAAGAAACCGCCAGCAGGCAAGATCATCACGATCCATGATTCAAAATTCTCTGGGAAAAGCATGTAGCCAAATAGACTTCCATTCCCCAATAATTCCCTCACCGCACCTAAACAGAACAACGCCAATACAAATCCGAATCCCATCCCAAGGGCGTCAAGAATGGACCTACCAATAGTATTTTTACTGGCAAAAGCTTCAGCCCTACTAAGAATCAAACAATTCACCACAATCAGTGAGATAAAGGCGCCTAAAGCCTTGTGTAATTCTACACTTATTGCCTGTATTACATAATCAGTGATGGTTACAAAAGTGGCGATGATCAAGATATATGAAGCGATCCGTACCTGTTTAGGAATGAAGTTCCTCAGAGCACTAACCAGGATATTTGACATCAGCAACACAAAAGTGGTGGCCAACCCCATTGCTAGCGCGTTTACAGCAGTATTTGATACCGCAAGAACCGGACACATCCCCAGAACCTGAACAAACACTGGATTATCCTTCCACAGACCTTTGATAAACTCATCTGTAGATATTCCGGTTTTAGAATCTTTATTGAGTGTTGCCTGGTCCATTTAATTTTTCTTTTTGTTTTTCTATTATTGGTGCCCAATAGCTGGTACTTTTTCCCAGAATATCCCCTATCGCCCTGGAAGAGATCGTTGCTCCCGTAATACCATCTATTTCCCAATCGCTAGATTTAGTCCCACTTTTTACTGTTGTGATCACACTGTCAATCTCTCCAGATTCATTCAATGTCACTGCTAAACCTTCAAAATTGGCCAGAAATGACTCATCCTTTTCGATCTTATCTCCTAATCCCGGTGTTTCTTTACTCTCGAGCACATAGAAACCGATGATTTTTTTGTTTGTCACATCATATCCATACAAGACCGAAATGATATCAGCATATCCCTGTCCTTGAGCCTTGATGGCCACTCCAATTAATGTTCCATTACCATCATATCCTGCATACAATACATCTCCACCAGTGTTACCTTTTGCGATTTGCAATTCATCATTAATGATTTCAAAAGACCTCAATGATTTCGTACCTGGCAGAACACCAAATATTGCTTTTTCCAGCGCCAGGGCTTTCAACTGGGTAATTCTTGGCTTGGTACCTTCATACGTGAGCACAATTAACAAGGCGCATAGTACACCAATACCTACCATTGCACGGAGCATCTTAACACTACTACTTTCATCCGCTATGGTTCCCTGTTGACTCATCTCAAAATACTTTTTCGCTTAGTTCCATAAACCCTCGGTCTGATCAATTGGTCGATTTGGGGTGCAGCGGCATTCGCCAATAAGATGGAATACATCACCCCTTCCGGCAAACCTCCCCATATCCGTATAACCACTATCAAAACTCCGATAAGTGCACCATACACGATTACCCCACTGTTTGTGAGTGGTGAAGCCACCATGTCTGTTGCCATGAATACAGCTCCCAACATCAATCCTCCTGAAAACAACATAAATAATGGCGAAGGATATTGCTGATTATCAGACAAGTATAGCAATCCGCTCAAAACAAAGACTGTTGCAAATATGGTTGCCGGAATTCTCCAATTCATCATTTTTCTAATAATCAGATACAATCCCCCAAGGCATATAATTAAGGCACTTGTTTCTCCGATTGAACCACTAGTAGTTCCAAAAGCAAGCGCTGATACTTCTGTTGCAACCCCATCAAACTTCCATGCTGACAATGGTGTTGCTCCTGAAACTGCATCAACTTCCGGCTGCATCAGTGGTACTGCCAGAAGACTTGAATCAATAGCTAAAAAACGATTCTCAACAAATGGTGAAGCCCATGTGGTGATTGCAACCGGAAAAGCAGCTTGAAGAACTGCCCTACCTACCAAAGCGGGATTAAAAAGGTTATAACCCAATCCACCAAACAAAAATTTACCCAAACCAATGGCAATTACGCCACCGATGAAAGTCATCCACAATGGAAATATAGGTGGTAATGTCAAGCCTAAAAGCAATCCCGTAATCACCGCAGACCAATCAGAAATAGTTGATTCCCTTCCTGATAACTTACAAAGCACATGCTCTGTCAAAACACATGAGAAGGTAGCAGTCAATGTGACCAATAAAGCATTCATACCAAATGCATAGACTGAATAACCAAATACCGGAATCAATGCAAAAACCACATTCTTCATGATGATCTCCGTACTTGAGCCACTCACAATATGAGGCGAACTGCTGATATTTAGTGTCTTCTTAAACATTGGCTGCCTTTTGTTTTCGTACCATTGTCTTTGACATTCTGAAATATTGGACCAATGGAATATGTGATGGACATACATAGGTGCATGAACCACATTCAAAACAATCCATCAGATTGTAATCATTGGTCATTACATCATAAGCCTTGTTCTTAGCCAATTGACCAAGCTTAGAGGGGTTCAATGAAAGCGGACAAGCATCCAGACAAGCTCCACATCTGATACATGGATACTCTTTCTGCTGTTTTACATTTTCGCTTTTGAAAACTACTACTCCACTGGTTCCTTTCGTAATGGAAATATCAAGGTTGGAAACCGCAACACCCATCATGGGGCCTCCCATGTATACTTCACTGATGTTGGGATCAGTTCCAGCCTGTTCCAGAATAAATCGTAAAGGTGTACCAATAGGAACCCTGTAGTTGCCTTTCTTTGAAATACCTGGTCCTGTAATGGTAATAACACGTTCCTGTATCCCCTTTCCTTCTGGCAATAATCTTCCTATTTCTGCAGTCGTAGCAATATTGACGGTCACAACTCCTACATCCAATGGTAATCCACCGGATGGCACTTCTTTGCCGAGTGTAGAGGTAATTAGCATCTTTTCCGAACCTTGTGGGTATTTGACTGGCACCACCTTCACGACAATTGGCAGGTCATCCGGTACGATTGAAGATAAATACTCAGCTGCATCAACTTTATTCCCTTCAATGCCTATTACCACTTGTTCTGCCTCTGTAACTTTTAGCAAATACCTAATCCCCATAATGATGTCATCACCCTGCTCAAGCATGACACGATGGTCTGTTGTAAGGTAAGGTTCACATTCAATCCCGTTAATCATCAGCACCTCACAAGATTTATCGTCTGGCACTTTAAGTTTGACGTGGGTGGGAAAAGCTGCACCTCCCAAGCCAACAATTCCGGAATCCTGAATCGCCTGAAGGATTTCTTCTTTAGTGGAAGTTGCCAAATCAACTGGTTTTCCAGGTAAATGCTCCTGACTGGAACCAGGAAATGGTTGCAAATAGAATCCTGGAACCATTTTCCCACTCAACACCGGGACATTTGCGATTTTTTTGATAACTCCAGAAGCTGGTGCATGCACTGGAGATGAAACGTAACCAACAGATTGCGCAAGCACCTGACCTCTGCTCACTTCCTGCCCTTCTCTCACAACAATCTCCGCTGGTGTGCCAATATGCTGCACTGTGGGGATAACGTACAGCGGTGCAAATGGAAACTGTTTAATTGGCAACCTGTTGGTTGTTTCTTTGTTTTCTGGAGGATGAACTCCATGCTTGAAAGTATTTTTAGCTACTCCAAACATTTAATTATACTTTTCACCTCTTGCGATAAGTTTTTCGAGTCCATCCTTTGATGATGGTAATCCCGGATGAATCACGCCTGCCGTACACTTTTCTGCAGCTTTTACCAGTTGCTCATATGTACCCGCATTCGGATCCTTGATATAAGCTTTGCCATCTTCATTGTATTGGAAAATCTTGGAGCTGATGTTTATACACTCATCACAGGATGTACATTCATCTGTTTCCAGCCATGGAGCCATATACTGACCATTGGATTTAGCTTCCTGCTGCCCGGTATCATCTGTAGAACTATCAGCTTCTGCCAGGTCAATGGCTATCTCCTCATCTGCCGCATTACCAGAAGCGAGTTTCATCAACCCTTTAGCCAGATTTGTAATTACCTCGTTCCTTACTTTCTGCTCAATATTCTCGGTCTCTGCTTCCTCTTTTTTCACACCTGCTATTCCTTTCAGCATGATCCAGAAGTCTCTTCTCTCTTCACACGATTCCACAATTTTACTGGCTACCATCACCCTGCTAAGTTGCTTTTTCTGATCAACTGTCCAGATGAATGGGAACTTACCTTCTCTATCATCATGATCCATCTCGATGAATTTGGAAAGTTCAACCATATTGTCATTCCAGGTATCTCTAGGTGCTTTCCTGAAATGTTTTCTAAACCGTGCTTCTGTAAGAGCAAAATCAGCGAATGTCAATGCCAGATCCATTGATTTCTCTCGACCATTTTCCATGTATTTAAGTTTGTAGCTTGGCCATAATTCATCCATCTGTGGATTACCTGAAAGATCAAAGCAGACATCAGCTGTTTTACCCATTTCCGGGTTGTATTTGAATACAGGATAGGCCCTGGACTCTACAGCCATTTTCGCTTGTGCTGCCCCCATATCATCACCAATTCCATGCTCAGGCTGGCAACTTGTGTAGAGGTTGAATAATGCAGGTCTTTTGGCCATCAACCCATCGATAAAACCTTCAATCATGTGGGTGGTATTACTTATTGTACCCTGCATCACATAGGTATTTCTGTGTGCCATGGCAATGAGTCCAATCTCTTTTCTTGGTTCATCTTTACCCTGGATGGCTTTACCATACTGTGCCATATCAGAAATCTGCCCTATGAACCCGGAAGTACAAGCCTGCCCCCCTGTGTTTGAATAAACCTGGGTGTCCACTACGATCACTTTGATAGGTTTACCAGAAGCCATCGCCCTGGATAAGTTTTGGAAACCAATGTCATACATTGCACCATCTCCACCTAAGGCTACTACTGGAGGACACAAGTGCCACTCCTCATCCGTGAAATTGTGCCAGTTGAAGTAGGTGAAGAATTCCTTATGATCTGCTGGGTTGTATTTTCCTTCCAATTCCAGTTCAACCATCCTGATCGCTTTGAATCCATCAGCCATCTTGGACATGTGTCCCTCAAAAACCCCCATTGCCAATGACGGGGAATCCTGGAATAGATGATTTGCCCAAGGGAAAGGATACGGATTGAATGGATAGGTACTACCCCATACTGACGTACATCCGGTAGCGTTGAGCATACCCATTTTTGACCTTCCTTTTCCAGTGATCCCATCGGTGTACTTCCATTTCAATTGCTTCAGTTTTGCGAGAAGCTGGGTAACATGTTTCAACCACTGTTGGTCTATGGGCTCCCCTCCTTTCATGGATTCCAATTTCTGGGTAATACCAGCCATTGTCAGGTCATTGTCTGAAGTATTATCAACAATCTGGTCTACAATATCACTATTGGTGATATCAATGGTTTTCATCATTCTGAGCTGGATGTGTTTTTCCAACCTACTGATCAAATCATCCAAATGTGCCACATGCTTATTGATTCTTGGCTGCATCAAAGACTCCACAGTAGCGACAAAAAGATGAACGACTGTTTTCTCGGAACATCCAAGGCATGCACCATCACCACTAGCAAAGCTTTGATAAGCTTCTTTATTGAGTAGCATCGTATCAAGTGCCCCTACCTTTTCCTCCAAATCATCAATCCTGTTAAACTTGGCAGGAGTTGTGGGCAGGTCATTCCAGAAATCCCAATCGTCACGAAGCTTAGCAATGCTTCCCTCTGTCTGGATAACCGACCTTAAAGCATCATCATTACACACCGCTACACATTCATTACAGCCCTTACAGGTGTAAGGATTTACTGTTATACTGAATAAGCCACCTGAATTTGGTTGCTGCTTCTCAAGCTTATTGTAATAGGGCTTGGTGATAGCGAATTTGAAGTCTCCTATTTCCTCTTTAAACCACTCAAATTCTTTTGCCATTAACTTTCCGCTACCATTGGCTCCTTCCACAGTCTGACTTATAGCTTCATCCAGGAATTCACTTAATGCTCCTTTTTGTCCGTTTTGGTTGATCAGGTTTCTCAGATTTCCTTCAAGTACTCTCACCGCCTTTGGAAGGATCTCCATATCAGCATGATTCTTCTTCACCCTCTTCACTGCTGTATCCATCACATCACTGATATCGCTTACCAAACCTGGAATTGCTGTATCCGGACAGACTGTATAACAACTTCCACAGGCTGTACAATTTTCAGGTATGAACTCAGGGTGTTCAAATCGAATTCCGGTCATGTCCCTGAATAGTGATGTAGTTGCCGGCATGGCACTCAACCCAATGAAAGGATCAGTAATATTATCACTTCCCATACCACGGGCATAGAAATTTCCGGTTTGTTCCCAGAAACGATGGATATCGGTTAGTGGTGCCTTACCCTGTGGTGATGTTTTAAGCATGACAGGAAGTGGTGGCTCCTGACTAAACCCATTGGAACCTTTGGTTTCCTGTCCCACCTTCATGTTTTTGATCTCATGAATCTCATCAAACCCTCTTTTTACAACCCGCATGTTGTCATCAACTACCCGCTGACCTTTCCCGCCAAATTTGTGTTGTAATTGGTCTTCAATTGCCTTCAATAAACTTTGTTCAGAAAGTCCTGATTGCTCCATAACAGGTGAAGCGGCGAAAAAGGCTCCCTGAAAAGCAATCCCCTGCATCCTTAATTGCAACTCTGCATCGGTAGCTTCTTCGCGGGCTATTTTGAACCCATCGATATAGAAAACTCTGATTTTCCTGTCTACAATGATTTTTTGGTAATGTTTAGGTATAGCCTCCCAAACTTTTTCAGGAGAATCCTGATCACTTTGGATGATGAATACACCACCCTCTTTCAGTCCAGCCAACGCATTGGTATGTTTGAACACATTAGGATCCGGACAAAGCACTACATCTACAAAGAAATACTCACAGTTGATCCGAATTGGTTCTGGTGCCGCACTTAAATAGTAGGTTGTTGGTTGTCCTTTTTTCTCAGATCCATATTTTGGATTTGCTTTTATATGGTAATCCAGGAGATCAAAAAGGGTCATAGCCAGGTTTTTACCAGTTGTAATGGCTCCCCAACCTCCCACTGAATGAAAACGTACTGTAATCGCGCCTTTTGGCATCAGATTAGGGTTTTCACTTCCTCTGATGGACAATTCTTTTACTTTCGGATAGGCTTCTTCAATGGTTTGTTGATATACCTCTTGTTTTGGGGTAAAAGCATTCTTTCTGATAAAGTCAATAGACAAGTAGAATTGTTTCTTCCTCGGTCCCTCCGGAAGCATGTTTTCAATAGCACCGATGAGTCCCTCAGGTTGCAGGTCTCTGCTACCCATTCCAAAAGATCCTGAGTAAAGCGGTGGCATATCACCAGATTTGTATGGAACTAGTTCAGGGTAAAGGTCATCAGATTTCAAAGTTCCTTTTTCGACGCTTTTGGCTAGGGAGGCCCTTATTTCACGGATGATCGGTAAGTCACTGGCAAGGGGTTGGTCAACTCTTTCCAGTACAACCACGCCTTTTTTACCTTTCAGTATTTTTGAAACCAGGTCTGATGGAAACGGTCTGAACATCAGCAGGTCAACAACTCCCACTTTTATGCCTCTCGTCTTCCTTAGGTAATCAGCAACAACTTCTGCACTTGGAATAACACTCCCCTGCCCAACAATCAGATAGTCAGCATCTTCTGCATTATATGTCATTACCCGATCATACTTTCTGCCTGTGAGTTTATAATATTTGTCAAAAGCTTGATTGGTCAGTTCTTTGATATGATCAAAGAAAAAGGGTCTTTGTGCAGCTACACTTTGCATGTACGCATCCTGATTCTGTACAATTCCAGCCATTACCGGATTATCTACGTCCCACAATTCGGGAATTCTTCTCCTTTTCTCGCCATAAATAATTCTTTGGGCCGGTGTAGGTGTGGTAATGATGTCATCAGGTCTTCCCAGGTACTCCTCAATCAAATCACGTTCAGGAAGATTGAGTGATTCAATCAAGTGTGTGGTCAGGAACCCATCCTGGGCAATAATCCCGGGGGTAAGCGCCAATTCTGCAATTCTGTGAGCGATGATGTTCAAATCAGCTACATGCTGTGCATTCTTAGCAAACATTTGAAAGAACCCTGTATCATCCACTGCATGGTAATCATCATGACCCGCATGCACATTTAGAGTGGATTTTGTCATGGCCCTTGCACCTATATTGAGTACATAAGTCAATCTCTTACCAACTGCGGCATAAAGTGATTCGTGCATGTAAGCAATACCCTGTCCCGAAGAGAAATTGGCGGCTCGTAAACCTGTCATTGATAATCCCGCGGTAACACCTGCAGCTGCATGTTCACCTTCCGGCTCAATAAAAATTAAAGGCCTACCCGAAATATTAAGGTGGCCTTTGGCTGCTTCATGAGCCCAGTATTCTCCCATCTGGGTTGAAGGTGTAATCGGGTATGCACCGGCCGCATCAGTTGATTCCCTCTCACACATAATAGCCGCAGTATTTCCATCCAGGGCAACCCGTGTACCTGGATATTTAAATGATTCTTTATTCTTCCCCATGATGTTGAATATTTCTTTTATAGGCTTATGCTACCTGATGTACTAAATCCTTGGTAGCCTTGGCCATATTGATAAATTGATTCACAATTGACATGTCCATGTAGACATCTTCTTTGAGTGTTGTATTGAACAATGTTTCCAGGTCCAGATCTTTGAACTTCTTATCAATTGATTCGCAGAGATCCAGGATTTCTTCCATCGCCATCGATGATGACACCTCCTTCCCATTTTCATTTAAAAAAGCCGTTAAGTATTTACGGATTGACATATAGGCATTATGACACACCATATAGCCAACTACATCTTCCTCAGGTCGGGCCAGTTCATTCTGAGCGTTATAAAAAAGTTCATCCGCCTGGTTAATAGTGGTAATAGCATTTAAGTCATTCATAATTAAAATCATTTTAGGGCTGTTAAGTAAGCCTAACAGTAATTGGGAATAATTTACCGCCGGTCAAAAAAGCTGAGAGTGACAATGGTCACGCGGATTTATGAGTTGTGTCAAATAAGATTTGGTTTAGAAGGGTTTAAAATGTGAAAATTGATAGTTTTGGCAACATTTTGAACGAATACGAATGAGGTCTGGCAAGTTGGTTTGGGTAGTTTCTCTTATTTTTCTTCTAATTGGGTATGAAGGTAAGGCGCAATCTGATAGCTCAGGGAACCTAAAACTGACCGGATTACAATTATTGGGAAGCCTTAACAGTGGTTACGTCAAAACAAATTATGAATACCATGAAATCCCTCTACAATCAATCATTGCCACGAAAGGATACTCTCTAGGAATTGGAATTCCATTTGAGTTTGCTTTCAATACCAATGAGCGAGTAGACCTTGGGCTAGAATTACTCTACCAACACTCAAAAGGTAACGTACTACAGGAAAATGAACTCGAGCCATCCAGTGAGAAATTTAACCGTGAGTTACTGGCTCAAAAAATGAGTTACAAGACAATAGACATTTCATCTAATTTGCTTTTCAGGTACAACCTGATCAATATGAGGAGATTCAAAACCCATATTGGAGCTGGTCTTGGAATAGAAACTAAAATCAAAAATCAGTCTACTTATAATCGAACTATCACTCAATTTATTGACGACAACAAACAGGCTGTGGCCAGGTTGGACAAAACAGATTTTCGTGAGCAAACCAAATTGATCCTTCTGGAAAATATTCTTTGTGCCGGGTTTTCGTTACACCCAATTCTAATTGAATACAGGTTTTTACCCATTTCCAGGTACCACCCTGAAATCGAGCGCAAAGGCAATGAACATGTACTTATGATTGGAATACGAATTCTTTACTAGTCTTTAGACGTCTTCTTTTTCCAGAGCCCATACAAGTTTTGGCCAATAAATGTCTTGGGAAAATTCTCCATTCCAGGGAAGCCTAATTTGATGTCCCTTCCATTCTTGGGTATGTAATCCGTCCTAAAAATGTAGTCCCACAGGCTCAATGTGATCCCAAAATTAACTCCATAAGGTTTGTCTTTTGGAAGATCATAGGCATGGTGCCAAATGTGCATTTGAGGATTATTGAAAAAGTACTTCAGGAAACCAATGTTTAGTGTGATATTGGAATGATTGAAATGTCCAATCGCCAAGGTGAAAATATGAATGATAAAGAAATCTCTTAAACCAATTCCAATCAGTGCAAGAGGAATGTATTCAATGCTACGGTATACCACATTCTCCATCCAATGATACCTTAAATGTGCTGCGAAACCCATCTGTTCAACAGAATGGTGTACTTTGTGAAACTCCCATAAAGCAGGAACACGGTGTAACAAGCGATGTGTCCACCACTGCACAAAATCTCTCAGTAGGAATCCTACCAATAAGTGTGTCCATGTTGGCCAGGTCATTACTTCAAAAGCCACAAGATTATTGATACCAACCATAGCCAACAGATCAATAAAGAGATTCACTACTACATTTGATGCTGCATTGTAAATGATCAAAGAAAAAAGAAAGAAATTGAAGAACATATAGAAAAAGTCCAGCCAGAAATCCTTTCTGAATTTTGCCTGATCTTTTCGCCAGGGTTTAACCCATTCCAGTATCAGAAAAAACAGTGAAACACCCAGAAGCCAATAGAAATAATTGTTCCAATTCGGGTGAGTTATTTCATTCCACAGGTACCGGGCATAACCATAATAACTATCCCCAATGATCTTCAAGTAATTTTCCATACTCAAATATTCGAATTATTCGCCTTAAGGTTTGTAACTATTGTTCCAAAACATACCATTCTATGCTGTCCAGGTTAGCTCGCCGACCTTTTTCCTCTGGTGAATAGTGTTTAGAGAGGTAATCCAGAATGATATCCTCATTGTCTCCTAACTCCCATAAGTTTTGAGTTTTCTGCATCCACCGGATCGTTGCTTTCCATCCTTCCCGACTGGCTCTGTTTTGGGTGACCAATTTTGACGAGTGACAACCAGTACAATTGTTAATTACAATTTCCACACCCTCATCCAGCACAAAATCATGCACAACTGTATCTGAATTATCTTCAACCAACTGGACTTCATCATTTGATGGCTCATAAAAATAGAACAGGTAAATGATTCCCAATCCCAAAGAAATCGTTAAACGAAAACCATCGAAATTGCTGTCACTAGGCGCCTGAGCAAGTTAATATCTTTCATCCCTAAACTACTTTTACAGCAATTCTATGACACGCATTGTTCAAATACCCTTTAGGATTCCATCCTGGTAACACCATAGGTTGCCCCTTTCCCGAACTGTCCATTGCCCTTGCCCATATTTCATAATAACCTTTTTGGGGGAAATTGACCTCTGCATTCCAGTGCTGCCATGCTAACCTGTTAACCGGTTTTTCCAATTGACAAGCAAGCCAGGTACTCCCAAAATCAATTGAATACTCCATTTTAACCACTGAAAGCTCCCCTGCCCAGGCATGACCATTAATTTTTAATGTCTTACCTTCATTGATCATAGCGCCTGTTTTAGGGTATGTAATTAATGACTTTACGGGCATAGACTCAATGATACACATATTCTCATCTTCAACTTTAGAACCCGGCGCTACTTGCTCACATGGAACCCTATAGGAGCTTCCTCCCATTTTGGCACCATCATGTACTTTATTTCTCACTGAAAGCCTGTTTACCCATTTACCTGACGCACTTGCCGGAAAACCTCCTGCGACTAATCGCAAAGGAAACCCATGAGCCTTCGGAATCGGCTTCCCATTCATCGCAAAGGCTAAAAGCGTTTCGTCTTGTAAAGCTTTCTCAATTGGAACGCCTCTTGAAATTGGATTTTTATGCTCATCTCCACTTAAATGTTTGTCAGCTCCATAATACCCCACATAAACTGCATCAGACTTCAAACCTACTTCATTCAATAAATCACGCAAACGTACACCTGTCCAATTGGCACAACTCACCGCTCCCACTGTCCACTGGTTTCCTTTAGCCGGCGGATTGAATTCACTCCTTCCATTTCCACCACACTCCAGCGTTAATTGATAGGTATGGATTTCAAATTTCTCTTTGATCTCAGCAATACTAAAAGATTTTGGTTGAGTTACTGATTCACCATCGATAGTCAAACTCCAATTGGCAGCATCAATTTCCTCAGGGATGATGCCATTATTTCTGATAAACATTTTGTCTTCAGGTGTCACGGGATCATTCAGAAGATGAGCCTGTGCTTCTATGTTCCAGGGACGGTCATTGAGCAAGCGCATATCCTTATGCTTATTAAAAAGCTTATAAGGATCTTGAGGCTGAGGTAGAATATCGTCAGTAAAAGTGAGGTGTTTCGCAAATGGAATATCCATCAATGTCAGGCTACCAACCGTTGTAAGTGATGCAATACGAATGAAGTCCCGTCTCTTTGGCATGTTGTTTAAATTTCAAAAACCAATTTTAATTCAAAAGTTAATCAATCTTCCAATATCTGAAGTACAAGATTCCGAAATCATGGAAATTTGCTAGATTACAGCATTACCAACAATCACACAAGCACTATGAAATTGAAATTACCCTTACTATTCCTATTTTTTCTGTCATTTACTTCGATTTTCGCCCAGTCCTCATTTTTAGTTAAAATAGATGATGGCATATGCTACTTTCACAATGTGAAAATAGGACATCAGGTAGCAGATGTAGAGAAACACCTGGGTAAAACAGAATTAATTGGAAAGGAAGATGATAACCTATCCACTTACTTTTATCCAAAATATGGCCTTAAACTCATTTTTGAAGGTGAATATGTGAGAAGCATATTCCTTTACCCGGACAAAGGTTCTGTGATGGGTGATATCTCTAAGTTCCATATATTCTCAAGAAATGAGCACACCTGGAAGTTTAAATCACTCACTTTAAATGATTCTCAAGCACAGGATGTGATGGAAATTCTGGGTACTGAAAATATGAATACAAAAATTGGAAGTGGGCTTACTTCAGCCATTAGTAATAATGTCATGGGTTATAAAATTGTTAACAGCGGAGGCACTCAGGAGATCATTTTTTACTATGAGGGGAATGAGGACCACCTGGAACACCTTGCCAATAGAATAGGCAAATAAGAATTGAATAAATAGCTCATTTACTAAACGAAACAAGTCTTTTTGTCGTAAATGAGCTAGACATAAAACCATTTTGAGTTTAGTTTTGCAACCACAGATTACAACCAGAAACGTATATTATTAGTTGCATTTGTTGTAACTTAAAAACAAATATGGAATCACTTAGTAATTTTCAATTCGAGATTATCAATGAACTCGTAGATGATTCCTTGCAAAAGGCAGTTTCATCTATGAGCAATATGCTCAATATCAGATTGCAAAAAAATTATGTGAATTTTGGCCTTGGTCCACTTAAAGGTATTGATGAAATTAATCAGTTAGGACGTTTCAAAGTTCATGTGATCAAAGTGCCATTTAATGGTGAAATTGGTGGTGCATTTTATTTTATTATCAATGCCCACGAGGTAGGAACCATTAACCGCGCCTGTCTTCCGGAAAGTGTCACATCAGTATGGTCTGCCGCCAATAAAGAAATGAAGATCGATTTCATTCTGGAGATTGAAAATATCATGGCAGCCATGTCAATTGCAGAAATTTCTGAACTTCTTGGTGTACAAATACTTGGAGAGGTACCTAAAGCATTAATTCTGAGAGGTGAGGAAGTGAATGCCTACCTCAAGGAAGAAAACCTCAACCACAAAACAGCCTTCTATTGCCGATCTGTACTGTCTGGACTAGACCTTGACATAGCTCCCTACTTTCTCTGGATGATGGACCAAACTTTCGTGGACAAACTGAAAGAGAACATTGTGGAACCAGATTAACTAATCGATCAACTCTGAGGGTACATTCTCATAAAACCAGGTTTCATCATAATTGAGCATCACTTTCATGAGTGTTTGCCAGGATTCAAAAGACGTACCATCCTCATTTCTTCTCATCCAGGTTCCAATTGCCATGTATGGTCTTAATGTTTGACCATAATCCTCATTGAATATATACTCTATACCTTCTTTATCTCGCAAACTAACTTCATTATACTTTTCGTACAGATATGATGATCCATCAGGTATACCACCATATTCCTCATCCTCTGTTGTTATATAATCAAAGTATTCAATGGTCTCATCCTCATACTTTTCCGGATAGGTAGGTGGGTTAAGCCAGACATATGCCAATGTGTACATTCTAAAGAAACTTTTGAATTGATTCTGATAGATTCCATGAGTGATTCTGGTTCGCTTTGGAATTAAATTGTCTCTTATCCAATTGATAATATCAACATTGACATAATGCATTTGTTTCTCTTTTTTGAGATATGGGTTTATACCGCTATAGTATTGAAACAACCGTGTCATTTCATTAACACCTATACCTGAATAGTATAAATAGTTATATTCATAGTCTTCATTCTCATCTTCATACTCACTATATTCTTCACCCTCAACAAGATCCTGATTCATGTCATATACCCAAACAGAAAGTGTGTTCATTCCATTCATAAAGTTCTGACCTTTAATCTCACGATACAATAACTTATAGTCTTCTGGACCATTAATCATTTCATCTTTTTCTTCGGTTGGTCCCACCTTATCCCAGTCCCATTCATGGTATTCCAGTTTTTCAGGATAGTAAAACCCAGACTCCCACCATCCACTTGTCATTTTATTCAAGAAAGACAGTTGCCTTGTGATTTGACTTTGGAATTCAGATGTATCTATTCCCTCTGTATTTTGGAGCTGGTTTAAGGCTTCTGCCTGTTCATCCAGCGAATTGGATTGAACTTCTTTTAATCTTTTGGCTATCCCAATATCCACTCCCGCTGTAGAAACTTCATATTGGTACACATAACCATCCCTATCCTTTGTATGAATATGGTGCCAATTACTTCCTGATGAATCAATGGCTACAATTTCATATGCATTAATGCTATTATCTGTTTCCCATGCATCATCAAGGTTCTCTAACCTATTATAGAACCCTGCTTTGCTTTTGATTACAGCGGGTCTAGTACCTGTTTTGAAATATTGAGCCGGAACCCACACTTCCTGCCCTGAATTGTCTTTTACTTTTCTGTAAATGATGTTGTTCTGTGTGTTCGTTTCAATCAGGTCTGTGAATTGATCCCCGGAATAGACTCTTCCTGACTCGGTGATCACCTTGCTACTATCTATTACGAGTTTTGCTGCTTCCGGGCCAATATATGTTCCTATTACAGGTGCTGCTTCTTCAGTAAGGTTATCACAACCAATAGCTATTACTAGAATGAAAAGGAAAAGAATACGATACATATGGGTAAGTAGAATTGGTGAGGTTTCAAATTAATTAAAATCTCAGTTGCTTGCAATGAAAAATGGCCAATAACTAAAAAATTACAAATAGCGCTGAAAATATGTTTATTTGAAGAATTTGTTTAACTTTACTCAGCAGCACACGGTGTTTTTTATATGAATTTCCTAATGAAAATTTTACAGCGTCAGCCACAGCTGCGATTTCCATTATTTCTGTTCTATCTCGGATTTACATGCAATGTATTTGCCCAAAGCAGTGACAAGACTGATAGCCTCATTAATGTATACGAAAGCACAAAAGAGCTGGAAAAAAGATATGACCTTGCTATAGAAATAAGTCAACAGCTTAAAACTAATGATCCAAAACTTGCATTGGATTTCGCCATTACGGCAAAAGCAATTGCTGAACAGACAAACAACATTCAGGATTTAGCAGAGGCCATGGAGCTAAAAGCAAGACTTCAGGCAGATCTGGCGTTTTACGATCAGGCCCTGGCATCAACCAATCAACTTGACTCACTTGTTGATGCAACACCATCACTTCAGGAAAAGAAAGCGGCAATAATGAATCTCTATGGTAACATATATGTAGATAGAGGATTATTGCCATTAGCCCTGGAATACTATTATAAATCAGCCAAACTCCATGAAGATCTAGAAAATACTGAAGGAATTGGTGTTGCCTATAATAACCTTGGATACGTGTATAGCAGACAAGGTAAATATGACTCCTCAAATTACTATCACAGAAAAAGCCTGGTCCTTAGCCGTTCTGTGAATAACCAAACAGGCATTGGTTATACCTACTTCAATTTAGGTGTCAATTACGACATGATGGGAGACTTTGACGCATCACTTGAGTCATTCATTAAAGCACTAAACAAGTTTGATAGTCTCAACAACCAAACCATGGTAGCATCCTGCTATAATAGTTTAGGAATAATTTATGAGGGTCAGGACTTACTAGATAAAGCCCTGGAATACTATCAGCACAGCCTGGAAATCAAGAAGAAATTAGGTTCTACTCGTAGTATCGCATTCAATCTATCCAATATGGCCAATGTCTACAAAGACAAAGGTGACTATCTAAACTCAATTTCTTTCCAAAAGAGAGCTTTGGATATAAGAGAGGAACTTGGAGATAAATACGGGATTGCCTCCAGTTACCAATTACTTGCCAGCACATACCTATTATTGGAGAAGTTTGACTCAAGCTTTTATTATCTCGAAAAAGCTTTGCCATTATATGAGGAAATGGACAATATTCAAGGAATTGCCTCGGTTCACATGATTAATGCTGAGGCACTTTTGCTGTCTGGTCGACCATCTCTTGCACTTGAACCTGCATTATTGGCAAAGAACCATTTTGATAGTGTGGGTTCATTGCGATACTTATCAAAAGTGTATCAGGTGATCGGAAAGATATATCAGGAAAACAAACAATTTGAGAAGGCACTTGACTATGCCTCCAAAGGTCAGGAATATAAAGATAGCCTTTTCAACGACGAGAAAAATAAAACCATTGCCACAATATCGGCCAAATATGAAACAGCCAAGAAGCAAAAAGAACTGGCTCAAAATCAAATTTCCTTGGAACAGAAGGAATTAGCTCTTGTAAATCAAAGAAACTTATTAATCGGTCTTGTCATCGGATTTTTTATACTGGTGTTGATTGGCTACTTATTTTTTATCCGGTACAGGTTGAAACTGATCAATAAAAAACTACAAGCAGAAAATGCCCAAATCAACATGGCTAAGAACCTTGAGGTGCGAGAGAAAACTGATGATATCATCAATTATTTTGCTACTTCACTTTATGGAAAGAACACTGTTGATGAAATCCTCTGGGATATTGTAAATAACTGTATTGCACATTTTGGTTTTGATGATTGTGTAATCTACCTAATGGATCAGAAAAGAGATGTTCTCGTACAGAAAGCAGCTTTTGGTGAGAAGGGAGCCAAAGATCAAATTCTTTCTCCAATCGAAATTAAACCAGGTGAAGGAATTGTAGGTAGTGTAGCCAAATCAGGTATTGCTGAAATAATACCCGATACTTCGAAGGATCCACGTTATATTCAGGATGACCAATTTCGACTAAGTGAAATAGCCGTACCTCTTTTGTTAAAAGACAAAATAATAGGAGTAATTGACAGTGAACATATAACTAAAAATTTCTACACAGAATTTCACTTAAATTCTTTAAAAACAATTGCCTCTATTTGTGCAAGTAAAATTGCCCAGACACAAGCGGATGAAGCTGAACAACAAGCTAAAATCTCTCAATTAGAAGCTGAACATATCAAAGCATTGGATCAATTAAAGTCTGAATTCTTCGCCAATATTTCTCATGAATTCAGAACTCCATTAAACCTGATCCTAGGTCCACTTAAAAAGGCATACAATGAAATAACTGATGAGGAATTCCAAATGATGGAAAGAAATGCCTCAAAGCTGTTGGACCTTGTAAATCAATTGCTGGACCTGGCTAAATTGGAAGTTGGAAAACTTGAGGTAAAACTCTCACCAGTTGATTTATTCAAACATTTCAGGACACTGTGTGCCAATTTCCATTCACTCGCCCAAACAAAAGATGTCGATATAAACTGTAACATTCCAGATAAATCACTACCGATTTCAATTGATCTTGACAAACTTGATAAAATCATCTACAACTTGATTTCAAATGCCATCAAGTTTACGCCAGAACATGGGGCTATAGCGATAGCTGCAGCTCATCACGATAATCAGGTTACAATTACAATAGAAGACACTGGGATTGGGATACCAGAAGAAGCATTACCCCATATTTTTGATAGATTTTATCAGGTAGACAGCTCTGAAACAAGGAGGTTTGAAGGAACAGGGCTTGGACTCGCCTTATGTAAGGAACTCGTAGATTTATTGGGAGGTACAATAAGTATAGAAAGCCAGTTAAACTCAGGAACAAAATTCCATATTTGCTTACCTGTACAGCTTATTGATCCTTCCTTGATTGTAGACAAACCTATGGAACCTCAATCCATTACTACCAGACTCTCGGACAACACAGTTGAACGTAATTTTGAGGATGAAGTAGAAAAGCCAGTCATCCTGGTAGTAGAAGACAACAAAGATCTTCAGGAATTCATCAGCATAAACCTCTCCCTTTCATTCAAAGTAATTTGTCAAAACAATGGAGAGGAAGGTTTAAGATGCGCTCAGGAGAAAGTGCCTGATTTGATTATCAGTGACGTAATGATGCCAAAAATGGATGGAATTGAGATGGTAAAACAATTAAGAGCTTGTGAAGTCACTAACCATATTCCAATAATTCTACTCACTGCCAGAGATGATGATCAGACAAAACTTTCTGGTTTTGATTCTGGAATTGATCAGTTTCTTAATAAACCATTTGATCCAAATGAGCTTAGGTCAAGAATAGAAAATCTTCTTTCGCTCAGACAAAAACTTTCTACCCGATATGCTCAAACGATAAACATCAAACCAAGTGAGATTACTGTTTCTGACAAAGAAGCTACTTTCATCAAGCAGGCTATTCAGGTAGTTGAAGAACATATCAGTAATGAAGACTTCAGTGTAGAGCAATTGCAGAATCATTTAGGTTTGAGTAGGATGCAGTTGCACAGAAAATTAAAAGCACTTACTCACCAATCAGCTTCTGAGTTCATTAGAAAAATAAGACTTGAAAGGGCAGCACAACTGCTCAGTCAAAATCAAATGACTGTTGCGGAAGTAGCATACAGTGTTGGTTTTTCCCATTTATCTTATTTTGCAAGATGTTTCAAAGAACAATTTGGAACTTCTCCATCGGAATACGGCTTAAACACCGAGCCAATCAAGTAAAATTCAATTATTTAATCTATTAAACTACTGTTAATCAGACACTTAAACCACATGTTACATAAGTGTCACTTATTGGTACATATGTGTCATACAACGGTAACCAATCCTCCTACATTTGTATCACATAAACAAATTTCTAGGGCGAGTTAGAGTTTGTTTAACTGTGCGTGTGAAGTGATCAATAGTCTACACAGTTAGCTTTAGATCATTATTTTTAAGTGTGCGGCCTGACTGGTGGCTGCACATTTTTTTCAACTCTATGGAAACAAAATCTACTAAAGAATTGGGTAACTGAACTATATACTATGAAATTTACGATTGGTCTTTTCCTGTGTATTGCCATATGCAGCAAAGTTGTTGGACAAACAACGCACCAGTTAACATTAAGTATAGATTCAGAATGTGTTATCAATTCATCTACTATCCTTCATCAAATACATATCTATCCCAATCCTGCAAAAAACAGTTTTCATATAGACCTACCTTCTGATGGAGATCTTTTCATCCTTGATCAGAGCGGTAAGATCTCTAAAGCGTTCAAAAATGTATCAGGGAATATTCAAGTTAGTACAATTGACCTTTACCATGGGATATATGTCATAAAGTATGTTTCAGGAAATATTGTTTACCGAGCAAAACTTATATTGAATTAATTCTGCAGACATGAATAAACTAATCTTTATTGGTTCTGTCTGTTTTACAAGCCTATCATTTGGTCAAACTTCAATTGATATTATCCCTTATGATACTGTAGAATTAACAATTCCAGATGAAGATATCACCTGGGAACAATCACAAGATGGTGAATCCTGGATTGAAACTGGGATCAATGGCTCTTATTTGAAAATAATGGTACAGGAAGTCCCTACATTTTTCAGGGGTAAACATGAGAAAGATGGGTGTGCTCCAACATTTACAGAAGAAATAGAAATTAACTCTGAATACACCAACTGGAGTAATCCAAATACATGGGAAAGTGGAGAGGTTCCACAAGCTGGTGACTTTGTTGTTATTCCTGAAGACAAAAAGGTGATATTGGATATTAATACTCCTCAACTGGCTGGACTGGAAATAGATGGGGAGTTAAGGTTTAGAGAAGCTGATATTACACTTACCTGTGATTATATTATTGTACGTGGAGTACTAAATATTGGAGAGGAAGAACTTCCGTTTAAACACAATGCTTCCATTACACTGACAGCTTCTGATACTGCTCAAAGTATAATGGGTATGGGAACCAGAGGGATTGTTGTATTAGGTTCGCTCAATATTATCAGTGAAACACCAGATATACTCTGGACAAAAATTGATGATCATATTGAAAATGGGGGTAATCAAATCAAGTTATCCGAAAACACGACATGGTCCTCAGGTGACGAAATTGTTATAGGTCCTACAGATTATTATGAAGCTGGATTCGGTGTTGCAATATCTGAATCAGCTTATATTTCCGATATCACAGAAAATTCACTCACAACAACTACTTTATTAAGCGGATTCAGGTGGGGCCAGCTTCAATACATTACAAATGATGGTTTATCCTTGTCCAACGAAAACTCGATTGATCCTCCAATAGCGGACACCGATTCAACCTCTACCCCATTGGTTCTTGATGAAAGGGCTCCCATTGGATTGCTCACAAGAAATGTAGTTATACAGGCTCCAGATGATGAAATATGGCAAAACGCTGGTTTCGGAGTTCACATCATGATCATGCCTGGTGCAACAGCCAAAGTTGATGGTGTTGAAATTAAACGGGGAGGACAGGCAGGTCGTCTTAGAAGATACCCATTCCATTGGCATATGCTAAGTTATTCTGGCACAGAAACATTAGATGATGCCAGTGGGCAATATCTAAAGAATTCTGTAATAAACCAGTCGATGAATAGAGGAATAGTGATTCATGGCACTAATGGCATAACAGTAGATAATAATATTGTTTACGATATAAGGGGTCATGGAATTTTTCTGGAAAATGCTGTAGAAAGAAGAAATATTATCAATAACAACCTGGTTCTTCATGTTAGAAATCCAGAGTGGGGAATTCAATTAATGCAGCATGAAGTAGGAACTTTTGGTTCTTCAGGATTTTGGATCACAAACCCTGACAATACAATTACCAACAACTTAGCTGCTGACTGTGAAACATTTGGTTTCTGGCTGGCTTTTCCTGAGATACCATTTGCAGAATCTGCTCAGGTTTTGGCTGATGACGGTGAAATCATCAGACCAAATAGATTATTATTTGGTGAATTCGATAACAACACTGCTCATTCCAACAAAAATGATGGTTTACACCTGGATGATCCTCAGATTGATGAAGAAGGAAATACTAACCCAATTCAATACTGGTCTACATCTGATGGTAGAACCGACATCAATACCGGAACTCCGGAAAACATTAGGAGGTTTACCCTATCCAGAATGAATACCTGGAAAAATTTAGACAATGGTTCCTGGGATAGAGGTGCTTTAACAGACATCATTGAATTTGTTTCGGCAGATAATTGTGGAAGGTTTTTTGCCGGTTCTGGAGCGGAAGGCTTTATTGATCGCTCCTTGATCATAGGAACTAGCCTAAATTACATGCAAAATGGTACTGGTAGACCTGACATAGCTGATTTTCAATTCTACCCTTCCTCATCTCCAGTGGCCTTTGCCACCTACCATAGTGCTTTTAGTATGAACAATAACATTGTGGTAAATTTTGAAGTGACGGCATACGACAGGGCCGGTGTATTCGCTTCTGACGACTATTATCTTCGTCCGGTTGAAAAAGGTATGTCAAGGAACACAAATAACTTACTTATTAATGCCCATCCAGGCGTAAAATTACAAGCCTCTAATGGCTATTTTACACTTGCAAGCGCATTATGGGACCCTTATGGGTTTTGGGGTCCCGAAGGCAATTACATTGTTTACAACGATCCATTCTTAACCTATGGGAAAACAATTACCAATATTGATCCTGGTCCTGACGTAGTGGGTGGAGTAAGTGTAGAAGGCCCATTTTATGGATTCAGAAGCTTTGTGCTTCACGGTTCAGGGCCTAACCCACCTCAAAATTACCCCTGGCTTGATTTGATGGCCATCCATGTCAATCGATTCGACCCTGAAGATCTCAATAACCCAGTTGCATCTTGGGAAGTTGATGCTGCTGATATTAGCTGGGCGCTCAATCACATGAGAGATTTCGCAACTTCTCCTTCAGGTATTTATGAGCTTACATTTCCAGAAGAAGATCACCCTACAGATTTCTATATGGAGGTTGAAAATATGCTTGAAACGACCGACACCCAGGTAATAGGCATTCAATTTGATGGAGCAATTGATCCTGTTGTATATGTTCAGCAGGTTTCAAATGTGAACAATTTTCAGGTCTACACTATGCTTGAATCAAGAGAAGAAGTGATTAATTCTGAAGGTGAAACATTTTGGTTGGATCAGGATAACAATATCATTTGGGTAAAACTGCAGGGTGGACGATGGGTCGGTACTGCAGAAACAAATGGGGATTTTGAAGCAGAATCTTTTGAAACAATGTATTTAAGAATTAGAACGGCAGATTAGTTAATATGTCATTATTTGGTGTGCTTTTGTAAGGTGTTCATGTTAGTTTTCCACTTTCGATATCCCAGTTCAGTTCCCAGGAAAAGCATGGCACCTTACTTTTTTTTCAGAATAGACTTATTCCATTTGCCATGGGGATTGCCAATGCTGGAATAAGCAACATCAAGATTATTTCTACCAAGACAAGTCGCTTTATTTTGGGAGGAACCTTTACAATGTCCATCTCATTTCCCTTTCTGTTTTTGATGAACCAGACGGTAGGAATAATTGAAAGTACTCCTACTAAGATAAAAAGCCCTACTTTGATATAAATAATGCCATTTTCATTGTAGAATTCAGCGGGTTTTCCCACCAGTAGCCAAAGTGTAAGACCTGCTCCCACTACTACTATAGCAAAAACGCCATATATACCATCCACTCTTGAAATTTTAGCAACTGTCTTCCTGTCTAATTCATCGGAAAGCATTAGGTATTCAAATACCAAAGTAGCAAAAACGATAAATATGGATACAAAGTGGATATAACGGACTACCAAGGCTATGTTCATGATCAGTGGATTGAGGTGCTAACTTCTTCAGGCAATGTAGGGAGTTTCAGACTTGTCCCAATAGCATCATTGAGCTTTTCAATAAAATAATATGATAAATAGGGAGATGCTTTTTCAAGGTTCTGGTGCACAAAAAAGTATAGGTTCTCCAACCCCATTTCTTTCCATTTCACAATTCTATCAATCCAATCATCTAACCTTTGATAGTCGCTTGGGTGATTAGCTCCTACATACCTCACGAAAGCTGTAGGAGTTGTTAATCTCATGTGTAAAAGGTCTCTTCTACCTGCTGTATCTGTAATTATGTTTGAAAAATTGTGTTTCTCAAATAAATCATAAATTTGATTCGCTGTTTCATCATCCTGAAACCAGTTCTTATTTCTTAGCTCAACAGCTAATGGAACATCAAGTGGCCAGTAAGCTGAAAACCTTTCAATCCTATCGATGTTTTTAGGCGAGAAATTATCATGCAATTGAAGAAACACCATCCCCAACTTATCTTTGAATGATGGAATCATCTTTAAGAAGTTGTCAACTGGTTCTTCAAACTCATTGATCCTTTTAATGTGGGATATATAACGATGGATTTTTGGGAAAAACTTAAATCCATCAGCTGTTTTATCATACCAGGCGTCTACTTGCTCAGGGGTATATCGGCTATAAAAAGTAGCATTTAGCTCAATAGAATTAAATTCATTGGAATAGTAAGCCAATTCATCCTTTACACCTCTGGGGTAGAACTTCTTCAGATCCGCCTTGTTCCATTTTGCACAACCGACATACACTTCATTTAGTCCCTTCTCTCCTTTTCTAATAGCTGATTCCGTATCAGGATGGTCAGGAGGTAAAGTAAAATCGACTTCTTCAGGATTATCTACAGTTCCAAATTTCATAACCAATCAGTTTTGTGGAATTTAATTGATTGGTAACTATTCAGCAAATTATGAATTCTGTAAATCCAGCACGGCCTGTCTGCTTTTCCTAATCAATTCTCCCATTTCAAGATTTTCAGAAGCTATTGGTTTGCCAATCAACACTTCAACAGGATTAGGTTTAATATAGAAAGTACCAGGAGGTAATATCTTATCAGTTCCTTTGATAGCAACCGGAACTATTGCGACACCAGCAGCCTTAGCCAGTTTGAATGCCCCTCCTTTGAAATCCATCAATTTACCATCCTTACTTCTTGTACCTTCCGGGAACATGAGTACATCTTTTCCCTTCTTTATGAGTTTTGCTGCTTTCTCAATACTCACCCTTGCTTTGGCTTTATTTGATCTGTCCACGAAGATCATTCCTGTACCCATCATGTACCAGCCAATGAACGGAATCCATTTTACTTCTTTCTTGGCAATGAAATGAAGGTTATGGGGGATTGTTTGAAATAGCGTTGGTATATCCAGATATGATTGATGATTAGATACAAATATATAAGGTTTGGTTGGATCAAGATTTTCCTTACCCTTAGTACTCATTTTTGCACCACAAGCCCACATAACGACAGGTGAAAACATGGTCCTGGCCATCCAAACCGGAACTTTCAGATTAAAAAAAAGGTATCTGATCATTAATGAGCTGGAGATCATCAATACTACCCAGGCCAATATTATGACAAACCTGAATGGCAACAATATATAATTAAGCATTTAAGTTGCGGTCTGGTTATTTTTTGGTTTTGTGAGCCTTCAAACCTTCACTTTTTGCAGCAAGGGCGGCTCCAATGATCCCTGCATGATTCTTTGATTTTGCGGGTATTACTTCGGTATCCACATCGAAGTACTCAATAAACTTATCAAACTTCTTACTTATACCACCACCAATTATGAAAAGATCAGGCCAAAACAAAAACTCAAGTCTATGTAGGTACTCATTGAATCTTTTCGCCCACACTTCCCAACTTAATTCTTCTCTTTCCTTCACGGAGTTGGCAGCATAATGCTCAGCAGGTATTCCATTGATGTTGATGAAGCCCAATTCTGTGTTTGGCACCAACTTTTTTCCAGTGAAAAGTGCTGTTCCCAGTCCGGTACCCACAGTAACTACCATGGTTACCCCTTTTTGCTTCTTTCCGGCTCCAAATTTCATTTCAGCCATTCCAGCAGCATCAGCGTCATTTACAAGGTGAGTGGGACAACCAGTAGCTTCTTCAATTTTTTTTGAAGCATTTTTGCCAATCCAGGTCACATCAATATTAGAAGCTGTTTTGACAATTTCATGACGAACCGCTGCTGGAAAACCTACACCGATAATTCCATGCCAATCAAAATGTTTAACAATTGCAATTATTGTATCAATAACTGCATCTGGAGTAGCTGGTTGAGGTGTTTCAATACGATACCGCTCTGTCAGCAATTCACCTTTCTTAGAATCAACAATGGCTCCCTTTATTCCGGAACCTCCTACGTCTATGCCTAGTATCTTCATAATTTAATGCCAAACTTAATCATTTTGGGATATTAGATTTCAGTAGATTTACAAAAACCTTACTTAAAATTATGGGAAAGAAAATTCTAATTACCGTAGGTGTCATAATAGTTTTCCTGGTGATTGCTTTTGTATACCTCAATAACAGAAACAGAACATTGAGTCCTTCTGGGGAAGCTCAGTTACAAAACGGAAATTTGGACGTTAGTTTGACCTACAGCAGGCCCTCTGTCCGGGAAAGGGTAGTATTTGGGACTGAAGAAGAGGGTGCGCTGCAGCCATATGGTGTTTATTGGCGTTTAGGAGCCAATGAATCTACAGAGATTACATTGAATACAGATGTAACTTTCAATGGAGAAACCTTAGCAAAAGGAACATACAAATTGTATGCAGTTCCAGGGCCAGATGCTTTTAAAGTTGGTGTTAATACTGAGTTAGGCCAATGGGGATACTTTGAACCTGATTACTCCAAAGACTTATTTACCACTGATGTTCCTGTTGAAACTATTCCAAATGTAGAGCAGCATACCATCACACTTGAACCAAGAGGTACCGATGGCGCTAATCTGATTGTGACATTTGAAAAAGTTAAGCTTTCTATTCCAATAGAAGCAAAATAGCCTAATAGACCTCCGGAATGAAAGTTTGATAGTCTTTCGGGGGTCTTACATATTTTTCATGTTCAGGTAATGGTGGTAGTTCTATATCTTCAAAAGTAGTTTTCTCATAAGGAATTTGACCTAGCAAATGATGAATACAGTTTAACCTGGCTTTCTTTTTGCTATCACCATTTACTACGTACCATGGGCACTGCTTTGTATCAGTATGGGCAAACATGGCATCTTTCGCTTTGGAATAATCTAGCCACATACTCCTTGATCTCAGGTCCATTTTGCTGAATTTCCACCTTTTTGCCGGATTCGTAAGTCGCTCCTGAAACCTTTTCTCTTGCTCCGAATCACTAACTGAGAACCAATATTTAATTAAAATTATCCCAGAACGTACAAGCATACGCTCAAATTCAGGGCAAGATCTTAGAAATTCCTCATATTCATCATCTGTGCAAAAACCCATCACTTTTTCAACCCCTGCCCTATTGTACCAGCTTCTGTCAAACAAAACCATTTCTCCCGCTGCTGGCAAATGCTGAGCATATCTCTGGAAATACCATTGCGTCTTCTCTTTTTCCGTAGGTGTTCCCAATGCCACAATTCTACATACCCTGGGATTGAGTGGCCTGGATATCCTTTTGATTACTCCTCCTTTTCCGGCAGCATCTCTTCCTTCAAAAATGACAACTACCTTGAGTCCTTTAGATTTGATCCACTCCTGGAGATACACCAGCTCAATATTCAATTGGTCTAGTATTATATTATATCGGTCTGTTGTGAGTGCTACCTTTTTAGACATACCATTTTCATTGATTTGATCAATAATATAATGATAATTTCAACTTAAGAACTGATCATCGTCAATCAATAAAAAGACTTTCACCCGCAAATGAGGTTAACAAAGAATAAAGATTCTTATATATTTGGCTCCTCAACTTAACCTATTATTTAGTTTCTATGCATGAGTCCAATACCGAACCACTGATCACTAATGATGCAATCATCTTTGGTATTTTAATGGTAATCCTTGCAGTCGTTTTCAAAACGGCAACTCTTCAAACACCTTTCTGGAAGAAGTTTTACAAAGTGGTACCAATCATCTTACTTTGCTACTTTATCCCTTCTTTACTCAATACATTTAACATCGCTGACCCGGATACTTCCAACGTATATTTTGTTTCATCCAGGTATTTGCTACCGGCATGTTTGGTTCTATTGACAATTAGTGTTGATCTTAAAGAAATAGTCAAATTAGGTCCCAAGTCATTAATAATGTTTTTCACAGCTACTGTAAGTGTTATTATTGGCGGACCAATAGCTATTATTATTGCTTCGTGGATAAACCCTGAATGGGTTGGTGGTATCGGACCTGATGCTGTCTGGAGAGGTATGAGCACCATAGCTGGAAGTTGGATTGGTGGTGGAGCCAATCAGGCTGCCATGTATGAATTTTTTGAACCAAGTGGCGAATTATACTCCACCAGTATTGCTGTTGATATAATCGTAGGTGAAATATGGCTTGCGGCATTACTTTTAGGAATCGGTAGAAGAGTACAAATTGACAAATTTTTTAAGGCCGACAGTTCCTCTATAGAAACACTCAAGAATAAGATGGAAGAATACAGCTTGAGTATTGCCAAAATACCAACTACTGCTGACTTTATGATCATACTTGGTGTAGCATTTGGCATAACTGGTTTTTCACACCTTGTTGCTGATGCAGTAGGGCCTTACATAGGTGAGAATTTCCCGGAGCTTAACAAATTCAGTCTCAATAAAGAATTCTTCTGGATGATTGTGACTGCAACAACAATTGGTATTATCCTGTCTTTCACAAAACTGAGGGAATTGGAAGGTGCGGGAGCTTCTAAAATCGGGTCTGTTTTCATATTTATACTTGTGGCCTCAATTGGTATGAAAATGGATATCCTGGCCATATTTGAAAATCCTGGTTACTTCCTTGTTGGTATGATCTGGATATCAGTTCATGTGATCTTATTGATAATCATGGCCAAGATCATCAAGGCTCCTTATTTCTTTTTGGCGGTTGGTAGCCAGGCCAATATTGGTGGAGCTGCTTCTGCACCTGTCATTGCGGCTGCATTTCATCCAAGTTTAGCACCAGTTGGAGTTCTTCTTGCAGTGCTTGGATATGCATTGGGTACTTATGGTGCCTGGTTATGTGGAATTCTGATGGAGATTGCTTCAAAATAAATTTGATTTAAAAAACAGTTATTTGCAACATGTGTTTTTTAGGAAATTGTCAATGATAGTTTTCATTTTCTGATGAAATGAATATATCAAGACATTTGGATTATTTCTGCAAGAAATTTAACATGCCTTTGTTAAAATTGCATATCCTAACTATTACCTATTTATTACTAACAAGAACACATGAAAAGTACTTACCTAATTTTCTTGTCCGCATTTTTACTGATTGCTGGATCAGAAGTATTTGGTCAGGTAACAACAGCTTCAATCAGTGGTAAAATCACTGATACCCATGGAGAAGCTTTGCCTGGATCAAACGTAATTGCAATTCACAATCCTACTGGCACACAGTATGGAACATCTACAAGAGTAGATGGAAGGTTTAACCTGCCAAATTTAAGAGTTGGAGGACCTTACACAGTCACTGTTTCTTTCGTTGGGTTTAAAGAGTCCAAACTTGAGAATATCACACTTACACTTGGTCAAAATCTTAATTTTGATTTTGAACTTTTAGAAGAGTCAACAGCTCTTGAAGAAGTAGTAATAACTGCGGAATCTGGTGATTTCGATGACGATAAGACTGGTTATTCTCAAAGCTATGACAATACTTTGATCAGGAAGATGCCAACTATCACCAGGTCAAGCAGCGATATATATCGTTTGACTCCTTCATCAGATGGAAATTCATTTGGAGGAAGGAATGATCAGTTTAATAACTTTTCACTGGACGGATCTATCTTCAACAATCCTTTTGGTTTAGATGCCGCTACTCCAGGTGGTCAAACTGATGCACAACCAATTTCATTAGATGCAATTGACCAAATTCAGGTTTCTGTTGCTCCATATGATGTAACAATGGCTGGGTTTACCGGTGCTTCAATCAATGCAGTCACAAAAAGTGGAACAAACAAAGTGAGTGGAACTGTATTTGGATTCTTCAGAAATGATGGTCTAACTGGCTCAAAAGTAAATGGTGAAGAAATAATTGTTCCAGAGCTCAATCAGCTTCAAACCGGGTTTTCAATTGGAGGGCCAATCATTAAAAACAAACTCTTCTTCTTCGCAAACATGGAAATTGAAAGAAGAGATGACCAGGGTTCTAGTTTTATTGCCAACAGAGGTCAATCTGGAGAAAATGTATCAAGAGTAGATGCATCAGACCTGGAAGCAGTTTCAAGTGCATTAAGTAACATTGGTTATGAAACTGGTGCTTTCGAAGGGTATACTCACGAAACTAATAACCAAAAAGGCATTGTGAAGTTGGACTGGAATATCAATCAAAATAATACCTTAACGGCTACATACAACTTCCTTGATGCATCAAAACAAAAACCTGCTCACCCAACTGCCCTTGGAAGACGTGGACCTGATGCAACAACTTTGCAGTTCTTCAATTCCGGATACCAAATCAATAACAAGATCCATTCAGGTTTGATCGAATTAAGATCTTTATTAGGCACCAGGTTCTCAAACAAATTTCAGGCTGGTTATACATTCTTTGACGATAGTCGAGATCCATTTAGTACACCAGCTCCTGTCATCAACATCAACAGAGCCGGGTCTCGCTACATCGTGGCAGGTCATGAACCTTTCTCTATCAATAACAGACTTGAACAGCGAGTACTTCAGTTTACCGACAATTTTGATGTTTATGCAGGGAAACACACATTCACATTTGGAACATCTTTCGAAAGATTTGATTTCGACAACTCTTTTAATTTAGGAGTTTATGAACCATTCGGATATCCATACCCAGGAGGAACTTTTGGACCTGGTTTTGACAGTGTTCAAGATTTTCTTGATTACGTTTCTGCGGGTAACCTGGATACTGTATTTGTTCATGCGAATAACACATTCAATAATAACAACTCAAATGATTCATGGGCCCTTGCAGAAACTAATGTTGGACAATGGGCACTCTATGCACAAGACAAATTTCAGGTTACTGATGATTTTACTTTGACTCTAGGTGTCAGAATGGATTTGCCACTTTACTTTGACACAAGTGACAAAATTGCTGAAAATATTGAAAGAAAAGGTGGTTTATGGGATCCTGCCAACAATTCTTTTGGAAATTATCAAGCCGATAATGCGTACTTTGATGAAGATGGAAACTCTCTAACATTTGATCATACCGTACTCCCTAAACAAAAACCCCTAATTTCTCCAAGGCTAGGATTTAACTGGGATGTAAATGGTGAGCAGACCCTTCAAATTAGAGGAGGTACAGGCCTCTTTACAGGAAGACTTCCTTTCGTTTGGATAGGTAATCAGGTAGCCAATCCTGACTTCTTTTTCTATACAATGACTGCAGATGATTTCAAGTTTCCGCAAGTTTGGAGAACAAGCGTTGGCTTTGACAAGACTTTAGGGGAAGGAATTATTTTTACTTTTGATGGTTCATTTACAAAGGACATCAATGGGATGATTGTAAGAAACTATGGTTTAAATCTTCCTAGCCAATCTCTGGCAGGTGGTGCTGATACCAGACCATTCTATGTAAACCCTGATGATAGAGCAATTGATGCTTTTGGTGGAGCCACAAATGCATATGTTTTCACAAATACAGATATTGGGCAGGCCCTAAATTTAACATTCGAATTGAAAAGAAGATGGGCAGATGGATTGTATACCAGCATAGCCTATAACTTCCTTGACAATAGAGATGCAAGTTCTATTGAAGCTGAAATTTCCGGAGATGCTTTTGCAGCTAACCCTATTGTTAATCATGCTAATGTACCTGTAGAATCTCCATCAGCCTATGGAAATAAACACAGGGTTGTAGGAAATATCTATAAGTCATTCATATATGCTGGAGGAAAATCCGGTACAACTATTTCACTATTTTTTGAATATGCTCGTGGTGGAAGATATAGTTATACATATGCAGGTGATATCAACAATGATGGATCAGGGTTAAATGATTTATTGTATATACCAACTGAATCTGAGCTTTCTTCAATGAACTTTACCTCAGATGCTGAAAGAAATGCTTATGGCGATTTCATTGATCAGGATGAATATTTAAGTGAAAATAGAGGGAGTTTCGCTGAAGCCTACGGAGCACTCAGTCCATGGTATTCAAGATTTGATTTAAGGGTACTTCAGGACCTTAATTTAAGTAATGGGCACAGTTTCCAGTTTAGTATTGATTTACTGAATGCTGGTAATTTCATAAGCTCTGAGTGGGGTGTTAGACAATTCCCTACTAATAACCAACCAGTTGGGGTAACAGTTGATCCAGCTACCAGAATACCAACTTACAGTTTTGACACCAACCTTACAGATAGTTTTACAACTGAAACAGGTTTAATTTCAAGATGGCAATTGCAATTTGGATTGAGGTATTCATTCTAGGGTTTAATAAAGTATAAATTAGAAGCATCCGGCGAAAGTTGGATGCTTTTTTATATTTTACGCCACCTAACAACGAAAAATGATGAGAAACCTATTTTTTGCTTTTCTTATTTTTAGCCTGGGATGCCAGTCATCTAAAAAGGAAAACCAAACGGATGAAGCACCTACAGCCATTTGGTTAACTGATTTTTCAAAACCTGCTGAAAATCCTATTCTTCAGGCGGACTCAAACTATATTTTTAACGACCCAATCACAAACACCCAGGTGAAATGGCAGAAAGCTGATGTATTCAACCCCGGGGCAATTGTGAAGGAAGATACGGTATTCCTGCTGTTCAGAGCAGAAGACAATCCGAAAGCAGGAATTGGTGGACGTACTTCCAGAATAGGGCTGGCTTACAGTTTAGACGGAATCAATTTTAAAAAGTTTAATGACCCTGTTCTATACCCCAGCCCTGGAGAATTTGCTAAATGGGATACTCCTGGCGGGTGTGAAGACCCCAGGATAGTAGAGTATGATGGTGGTTATGTCATGCTATATACAAGTTGGGACGGTAAAACAGCGAGGCTTTCTGCTGCCAGTTCAACTGACCTTCGAAACTGGGATAAACACGGACCGGTATTTGAAGAAGCTATGAATGGCAAATACCTTGATTTATGGAGCAAATCTGGTTCAATTGTTACCGAAATTAAAGATGGCAGACTTCAGGCTGCCAGGATCAATGGAAAATATTGGATGTACTGGGGAGAATTATTTGTAAATGCTGCTTATACAGATAACATGATTGATTGGACTCCAATGGAAGGTGAAGATGGCGAACTCCTACATTCTTTGGATACCCGAAATGGTAAATTTGACAGCTTCCTTACTGAACCAGGCCCTCCTGCCCTACTCACAGAAAATGGAATTCTTATGCTGTACAATGGCAAAAACAGTGAAGATGATATTGCAGATCCCAATATCGCAAGAGGAACTTATTGTGGAGGTCAGGCATTATTTGAAGCCAATAATCCAGAGAAGTTAATTGAAAGGCTTGATCAACCTTTCATCTGCCCTGATCTTCCTCATGAAGTCACAGGTCAATATACTGCAGGAACAACATTTATTGAGGGACTGGTATACTTCAAAAACAAATGGTTTCTGTACTATGGCACTGCCGACTCAATGGTAGGTTTGGCAGTCTCCAATTGAAATTTCGAAACACCATGAACCTGAACTGGATTGGACTTCCCTTTGAGGAAGACCTCTCCCAGTAGTTCAGTCTGATAGTCAGAGTAATCCAGCCTCATCAAAAGGTTATTAGAGACCAATAAGTCCTTACCAAATGTATTACACTCCCCTTGAATCCTGGCTGTAGTATTTATTACATCTCCATGATAAGCAATCTCCTTTTTAACGACACCAACTTCTGTAACTACCAAAATACCACCGTGTAAACCAGCTTTGAACTCAGGGATAACACCATATTTATTGAGGTACACATCACTCTTGAAATCCAATAGATCCTGAAATGAGAAAAAGCATTTCAGACAATTAGCATTCTTAACCCCTCTTTTTGCTGGCCAGGATATTACAGCTTCATCACCAACGTATTGATAAATTTCTCCCTGATATTTTAACACTATCTCATTGAGATCATAAAAGCACTCCTGGATTAGTTTACTATACTTTATGTGACCTAACTGTTCAGCTATAGCTGTAGACGATTTCAAATCAAGAAACATGAAAATCCGATCTTCCTCCTGTGGCTTGCGGAACTTACCAATCAAGATGTTTTTCAACACACCAGTCCCGAATTTCAAACGGACCATATTGAAGAAATTATACAGAAAATTGAGCACTGTAAAGTACCCAACAAATATCCAGAACACATGATGAGTAAAGAGGTTACCAAACAATACATTAAAACTAAAAACCTCTTTGATCAGAATATTGACAAAGTTGGCTACTATCATCATAAAGACAGAATAAACGCCAAATTGCATCAATAATACTCCTCCAAAAGACTGCCTCTTAAAATATGGCCTCTCAAAAAATTTATTAGATAAGTGATTGAAAATACCCAAAACAAACCCGCCAGAACCCAGGACCAGTAGCCATTCAAAGGTTCTACCAACAAGGGATTTATCTACAGTTATGGCTCTTTCATATTGTAGCCCTAAATACCTCATGAAGTAAAAGCAAATCAAAGCAGCAGTCCAAAACAAAATGGACAGTACTAATTGCCTCATATTTCTGATTACAGTTCGCATGACAGTTATTGCTTAACAAATATCTATCCAATTTTATTAAATCACACAAAAACTAATTAATTTAGTATTTACTAATTTATTTAGCTTTGAAAAGAACCATTATACACCTTGATCTAGATACATTCTTTGTGTCCTGTGAACGACTCATTAACCCTGAACTGGTTGGCAGACCCATCTTATTAGGTGGAGTCACCGAAAGAGGAATTGTATCCTCATGTAGCTATGAGGCCCGATCTATGGGTGTTTATGCCAATATGCCTATGAAATTGGCCAGACAAATATGTCCTGAAGCGGTGATTATCAAAGGGAATAGTGGAATTTATAGCAAATTCTCCAATATGGTAACTGATATCATCAAAGAAGAGGCTCCCTTATTCGAAAAATCGTCCATGGATGAATTTTACCTTGACGCCACTGGAATGGATCAATTCTTTGGAGTTTATCAATGGGCTACAGAATTAAGGAAAAGAATTATTGATGAAACAAACCTACCTATCTCATTGGGGTTGTCCACCAATAAAACAGTCTCTAAAATCGGCACAGGAGAGGCAAAACCAAATGGGTATATCAAGATTGACCAGGGAGATGAAATTCAATTCTTAGCGCCACTATCTGTAAAAAAAATACCCATGGTAGGAGAAAAGACAGCCTATGATCTTCATCAAATGGGTGTTCATAAGATAGAAACCATTCAAAAAATGCCCATTAAGCTAATGCAATCTGCATTTGGTGAGAATGGTAAAACCATTTGGAAAAAAGCTAATGGAATTGATAGTAGGCCAGTTCTCCCCTATAACGAACAAAAATCAATCAGTATCGAAAGGACTTTTGAGAAAGATACGATTGATCTTAAGAAATTGAATAGTTTGATTATTGCAATGGCAGAAAACCTCGCTTACCAACTAAGAAGTGGACATAAATTGGCTTCAATTGTAATTGTTAAAATTAAGTATGCAGACTTAAGCACACATTCCAGGCAAAAAAGGATCCCCTATTCATCAGCAGATCTTACATTGATCCAAACAGTAAAAGCTTTGTTTGAAAGACTTTTCGAAAGGAGGCTAAGAATCCGATTGGTAAGTGTGAAGTTTGGAGGTCTTGTCAATGGAGGTCATCAAATAAATTTTCTGGAAAACTCAGAGGAGATCTGCAATCTGTACCAGGCAATGGATAAGATTAGAGGAAAGTTTGGACAAGATGCAGTTAAGCGCGCTATAGCCATGGGCTCTCGAGGAATTGGAAGGCACAACCCATTCAACGGAGGGCCGATTACAATACCTGCTCACAGAAGAGCATGAAATCGATTCCGTTACTTGCTATTGATTTCATAGAAATTAACAAGCTGTTCATCCGGTTAAATCACTTGTCGATCGAAAAGGCATAACTCGTCTAGGGGCTATTTATTAATTTCATAGTGTCATAAGGTGTGCGATGTACAAAAGTTTATTAATTACGTGCTTTCTGTGCTTGTTTTTACAACCAGCATTTGCTACTATTCCTACAGCCAAAAACGGAGTATTTGACTTAGATGATATAATCATTACAGATGAAACAAGGCTCCCTCTGAATGGTGAATGGGAATATTATCCTGGTGAATTCATATCCTCTCAAAGCACCTCAAATCCACAAATTGTTCAGGTACCTAAATTATTGTCAAAACAAGGATTTGATCCAATTAATTACGGAAGCTACCGTCTAGTAATTACTAATCATGACCCTTCCATTAAGCTGGGGATTAGCATTCCTGATATATATACATCATACAAAGTTTTTGTTAACGGAGAGGAAGTTTTAGAGAAGGGTAAAGTTGCTGACAGGGAAAGTGAATACACACCATATATTCAATTAAATACAATTCAGCTTGAGTCATCTGGCCCAACAATAGAATTGATCATTCATATTGCCAACTTCAAGCATCATAAATATGGCATAACAGACCCTGTGATAATTGGTAATTTTGATGCCCTATTCAAAGAACAATCTAACAGTAAGTCCTTAGATGCATTCCTTACCGGGTGCCTGGTAATGGGAGCATTCTTTTTCCTTGGATTATACTATTTCGGAAGGCATGAAACGGCTGCATTGTATTTTGCCCTATTTTGTTTGTGCTATGCCTATAGAATTATTGGCTGGGAGAACTATGCACTTCATGATTTGTTCCCTGCATATCCATGGCTTGTTTCAATAAGGGTAGAATACATTTCATTCTATCTATCTGGTTTCTTTTTCGCCCGGTATGTTAGACACCTTTTTCCGGAAGAAACACCAACAAGGTATGCCAAAGGAGTAGAATACATATCACTCATTTGGGTAGCATTAACACTTACTTTACCCCCACGTTATTTTACTCAAATAAATATCCCCTACCTGTTTGTAATGTTAGTTGGTCTGACCATTGTAGCAATCACGTATGTTAGGGCAAGTTTGATGAAAAGACAAGGAGCAAAGCATTCCTTGTTTAGCATTGCTGGAATCTCAATAGTCTTTGTTCTAAAAACCCTCGCATACCTAAAAGTGATGGTAGAACCAGTTCTAGTAACAGTAATTGGACAGCTGACTTTCTTTTTCTTTCAGGGTATGAGTTTATCAGAACTCTTCTCCAGTTCATGGAAATTAGCCAAATCAAAAGCTGAAGAGGCCTCTCAAGCCAAATCAGACTTCCTGTCAATCATGTCTCATGAAATCAGGACACCATTAAATGCCATTATAGGAACTACATATCATTTATTGGATGAAGATCCTCGGGAGGATCAAAAGTCTGAACTTAAAGACCTGAAAATAGCTTCAGAAAACCTGCTTTCATTGATCAATAACATACTGGATTTCAATAGAATAGATTCGGGCAAGGTTGAGTTTGAAGAGAATCATTTGAACTTTAGAAAATACATTGAAACATTCATCAATTCTCATAAATGGCTATCAAACCGTAAAGACATAGAAATCGATTTTGAGATTGAAGATGATGTACCTGAATATGTAATCCTCGATAAGATCAGAATGACCCAGGTCCTCACAAATCTTGTTGGTAATGCGATAAAGTTCACTGAAAAAGGTGAGGTAAAACTGAAGGTCTCCCGAATTAGTAATCCCACTGATTTGGTATACCTGAATTTTGAAATTATTGATACAGGAGTAGGCATACCCGAAGACAAGAAAGAGCTGGTTTTTAAAGCATTTGAACAAGGGAATAATTCAGTATCTCGTAAGTTTGGTGGAACGGGATTGGGTCTTAACATTACCATGAAATTACTCCAATTGATGGGAGCTAAATTGTCTTTCGAAAGTGAAGAAGGAAAAGGTTCCAATTTCTACTTTACACTATTGGTCAAAGAAGGTGAAGAAAGTAAGTCCATCAATCCTGATAAAATCAATTATGATTTGGGAGGGGCAAAAGTATTGCTGGTGGAGGACAATGAAATGAATACCCTTGTAGCGACACGTTTACTCCAGAAATGGAATACAAAAGTAGATGTCGCAGAAAATGGAAAAATTGCAGTTGATCTAAATGGAAGTAATGAATACGATATAATCCTAATGGATATTCAAATGCCTGAAATGGATGGATACACAGCTTCAAGAAAAATCAGAGAAGCTGGTTATGACCTTCCTATTGTTGCCCTCACGGCCTCTGCCCTTCTCGACACCAAGGAAAAACTTAGAGCCTCTGGTTTAAATGGACTTGTCACCAAACCATTTGAACCAGCTGATCTCTTTATGACTATGAAAGAGTTATTGGATTCTAAAGGCTAAACAGTTTTACTAAACATGTTATTGTGTAACTGCCTCTGACTCAGTCTTGCGTCAATTGCCATACACACATTTCTTACAAATGGTTTTCCCTTATCCAGTATCTTGATCCCAAATTCGTTGAACTCGATCAGGTAATCATTGATCATTTGTTCCAGTAGTTCAAAGTCAAAATTCACCCCAACGTTATCCAATTCTTCGGCTGTCCAATAAGTTTCATAATGGCACATTAAATTTAGGATGTGTTTCCTCACAATGCTATCCTGCTTAGTATGGAAGTGTCCTTTAGATATTGGTAATGTATTGTCTTTTATAGATTGATAATAGTCTTTTAGATCTTTATGGTTCTGACTGAATCCTGTCCAGGTATCACTGACAGAGCTTACCCCCAATCCAATCATCAACGAAGTTTCCTGTGTTGTATACCCCATAAAATTTCTATGAAGATCACCTTTTTGGGCCGCCTTGTATAAATCATCAGTAGCTAACGCAAAGTGGTCCATCCCTATGTCAATGTAACCTGACTGTAATAACTCCGCTTTTCCTCTCATGTACATCTCCATTCTCAGCTCAGCATCTGGCAATAGATGCTCAAATGACTTTTGGGCAGGTTTTAACCACGGAATATGGGCATATCCATAGAAAGCGATCCTGGAAGGCCTTAACATAGCTGTTTTTTCCAGTGTATATTGAAGTGTGCCCAACGTTTGACCTGGTAACCCATAGATAAGATCGTAGTTGACAGAGTCATACCCAATTTGTCTGGCAGTTTCTGTAATACTCATGACCTGCTCTTCAGACTGCTTACGATTAATGATCTTTTGTACACGGGGATCAAAATCCTGAATACCAAAACTGACTCGTCTGAATCCTAAGTCATAAAGGGTTTGTAAGTGTTGAGGAGTGGTATTTGCCGGGTGTCCCTCAAAACTAAAATTAACTTCATCCGGAATGATGCAATTATCTTTGATGTGACTGATCAGTTTCGCTAAGTTTTCTGAAGAAAAGAATGTAGGTGTTCCTCCGCCTAAATGTAGTTCTCGTAATAATGGCTTATCAGGGAATGAAGCCAGGTACATTTTCCATTCCTTCATCACTGCAGCCATGTAAACCTCTTCTACTGCATGGTTTTTAGTGATTCTCGTGTTGCATCCACAATAAGTGCAAAGGCTTTCGCAAAAAGGCAGGTGAATGTAAAGACTAATTTCTTTATGACTATTCCAGAATGAACGGCCAACTTCGTGCAACCATTTCACCTGATTCATCTGATTCTCTTCCCAAAAAGGGACAGTCGGATAACTGGTGTAGCGGGGGCCCGGTGTGTTGTATTTTTTGATAAGTGTAAGATCTTCCATTGTATGCTAAAATGACAATTGCACTCAATGGAAGACCTGACAAAATCAATAAGTCTAGCTGACTTTTGTCAGTTATTTAATTGGGAAATGTACTTCAGTATGTAGTTCATTTTCAGCGACCTCTGCTGGTGTATTGAGATATACCTCAAAGGGATGAATTGACTTGTTGACTTTAAAAGTCTTGGAGCGTTGCATGTTGTAAAGGGTTCCCCATGCATTTCCCAAATGTTTGTAAGGGCCAATATGTCCCACAGTGTAAATCTTTGTGGCTGGAATGCTTCCTTGTTTAATATTGGAAGGTAGTCCCTCTGGAATTTCAGTTACCTGAATACCGCTGGTATAAGAGACTTTATTCTTTACGGGATCCCATTTGTGGTACATTGAAAAACCTTTTCCGGCTACTTTGTCCATATGGTCTTTCATGAAGTCCCAGAGAGTAGTAAAGTCCTCTACCATTTTAGGACCTAGTGAATGCATTGTACAATCTGTTGTGATACCAATATATTGACCACCTGGGAAATCAGAAATACCTTTAAATTCAAGCTTAGAATGGGTCTCACCATCCTCAATGTATTCTTTAAGCATGGCCAATCCACGTTCATAATCCATCCCAACATAGGCTTCCATTTGCTTTTTCATCCAGAAGAGAAAGAAAGGCCAACTTCCATCCATTACCCAGGTCACTTCAGTACCCTCTCCATTTTGTTTGAATTCAAAATGGGTTTTGGAAGTAGATTTCCAGGGCTTCAGAAAGGCCAGGTCGATTAAAATTGATTCATTGGGTTTCTCATCGATAATCCTCATATTCCCAGAACCAACACGATCTCCTTCCCACTCATAGAACTTGTTATTATCAGAAACCTTTACGGATGCTTCTGGTTCCATAATGAGCCAAGGTGACCATGGTTGCCAATTATTAAAATCTGAAAGTTTGCTGTAGATCTGCTCAGGAGTTGCGTTGATCTTAATAGATCTGGTGATTTGCATTTTTGACATGGCATTAAAAAATTTTGGTTGATACAATATATTGAATCAGTTGTATTCAATGCAAGTAGTTCATAATTATATATTATTCTACCATTACTAATCGCTTGCTTTTATGTCAAAACGGCTATACTTGCCGGATGCAAATACACTTCATTCTCGTCCGACCTGTTGTGCCTGAAAACATTGGATTTGTATGTAGATCAATCAAGAACATGGGGTTTGACAAACTAAGAATTGTAGACTCTGATAAGTACTTGAAAAAAGGTGCCAGAAACACCGCTTATGAATCTCATGAGGTACTTGAAAATATCCAGTACTTTGATGATCTGGAGTCCGCCATTCAAGATATGGACATGGTAATTGGAACTACCGCAAAAAACAGAAAGCTCAGGTATGAATATGTTGATTCTCAAAACATTAGACAATTCTTAGACGATCGGAGGGACAGTTTTGACAATCTGGCAATAGTATTTGGGTCAGAATCAGATGGGTTGAACAGCACTGAGGAAAAGTGTTGTGATGTACTAAGTACAATTTCTATGGCAGAAGATTATCCATCGATTAATCTTTCTCATAGCGTTATGATCTATGCCTATGAACTTTCTGGCTTGAATAAAGTGGTTACTAAACAAACGAATGATGTAAGCAATGACTTATACAGCGCATTCAAAGGACAGGTAGAGGAGTTCTTATCAATCCTGGAAGTAGACGAGAGACAACCAGGGATTTACCAACAAGTAAAAGACAAACTACTTCTCCTTCCAGAAAATGACATTAAATTATTTATGTCATTGGCAAGATACCTCAGAAACCACATTAAATAAGGTTATTGGTCCTCTGAGAACCATTCTGCATAACTGGTTGCGGTTTCTCTGAGTAAGGCACTGTGAAGTTGTACTTCGCCAGGTAATTTAGATATCACGATATCAACAATCTCCCCAAGCATATTTTCACATGTAGGCTGATAATCTACATACCTAACCCTTTCATTGGTATTTTCAATTCCTTTGAACCTGGAATCATTCCTAAGGATCAAACGATGATCAAAAAGCGGATCCACATGTTGTTTAATTATTGATTTAACATCTCCAAAATCGATGACCATACCGCACTTTACATCATCAGAATCATTAATCGGCGAGCCTTTGAGTGTTATTTTTAAATGATAGGAATGGCCGTGAATGTCCTTACACTTTCCATCGTACCCATCCAGCGCATGTGCTGATTCAAAATCAAACTCCTTCGTAACTCTTATCACTTTTGTCATTCACTTACTATATTAAGGCTGCAAATTTATGCAATCATTGTAGATTATGATTTATCAATTGAATGAATGATTGAATTGTTGCACTTAATTGATAGATTCGCAGGTATAAACTTGCTTACTAATTTAACACTACGCGTACCAAACTTGTTGAAGGAAGATGTTTGATGATGATGATGATTTAAGTAGTCCACAAGATCTACCTATTTTTAGAAAAGGGCTGGAAATCTATGAAATTGCCAGAACGATAGTTGATCTAGTTCCTGAAGACAATCCTCAATTGCAACTAACAAGGCAATTCATCATAGAAGATGCCCTCAATTTAACAGTAAAAGTAGCAGGTGCCGAAGGAGCAGACCTTTATGATATTAAAATGGAAGCTGCAGCCATTATCCGCAAGTCAGCAAGAGATTTAGTTGTTCATCTAAGAGGCCTTGAAATATACGGGTTTAAAGAAATACACTACCTTGATTTAATCAGACAGGGAGTTGAGGAGTACCGGTTATTATTTATAGAATGGGTAAAGGATTTTGACCAATGGAATTACATCATTGACCGATGGGGCCTATTTAACCCACCTGGAGTTGGCCCTTTTGACCCGGACCCTGAAGACGATATGTAAAAAAGAACCTGTGGAAAAGTTTGAATCCCATCTTGGACATTTTGATAACAACGTATATGGTTATCATTTTCTGGTGGATGAACCAATTGCCAGAAAATTCATTGATGGTACCAATAGAAGGGTATTGGTAACCATTAACAATGACATAAAATTTCGTGGTGGTTTAATGGGGTCAAATGAAGGGTGGTATATTCTTATGAACCAAAAAATTGTCAACCAACTGAATCTCGAAATTGGCGACAAACTGTCAATAGTAATGGAAAAGGACCATTCAGAGTATGGAATGGACATGCCTGAGGAACTGCAGGTTTTATTGGATCAGGATGACGAAGGAAGGACTTATTTTGAAGCGTTGACTCCTGGGAAACAAAGGAATCTTATCTATCTTGTCAATAAGGTTAAAAGCCCGGATGCAAGAATAAACAAAGCCCTTGCTATTGTTCATCACTTGAATGAAGTAAAAGGTAAACTAGACTTCAAGATGCTAAATGAAACTATCAAATCATTTAATCAAAGAAATAAGTTAAATCATTAATTCTAAAAAGGGAATTTCAATTCAAACTCAACCCCTGATTCTTTATTAGCAACTGCAATTGTACCCTGATGCTCCTGTACCAGTGAATACGTGATAGATAAGCCGAGACCAGCACCTTCACCAGGTTGTTTTGTAGTATAAAAAGGATCAAATATTTTGCTAATATTCTCCTCTGGAATAGTACACCCTGTATTGAAGATTTTTATCAAAGCATATTGTTTATCATCTTCAGTGTCTGTTGTTGACGTGATTGAAATATGCTTATTGCCATTTTGTAGTTTTGATGTCTCAAAAATTGCATTATCGAGCACATTCAGGAAAATTTGATGAAGCTTTTCCTCAAAAACAGGCACTTCTTCGGCAAGTTGATAATCCTTCTTGATTTCAATGTCCTTTTCAATCTTTGTCTTTAGAAACAAAAGAGAGTTGTCCAGTACTTTATTAATATCAACATCATTCAAAACACTTTGACCACTAAACGAAAATGTCATCAGTGCTTTTACGATATTGGACACCCTGGCCATACCGTCTGTGATCATTTCATGAGCAACCGTGAGGTCCTCATATTCTTCAGTTCCTTCGTGCTCAATGAAATCCTCCAGGGAAAGTTTTAGAATATTTTGAGCTCCAGCAATGAAATTCAAAGGATTGTTTATCTCATGTGCTATTCCAGCTACAAATGTACCAATTGAAGCTAACTTTTCAGTTTGGATTAATCTATCCTGAGTTTCCTTCAACTGAGAAAGCGTTTTTTCAAGATACTTGTTCGCCCTCAGAAGCTCTTCGTTAGTGTTTTGAAGGTCTTCAGTTCTTTCTACAACTAATTGTTTCAGGTGTGACCTGTGTTTATCAAGTTCCTGTTGTGTCTCTTTAAGTTCCTGAATATTTATTCCCAGACCAAAGAAGTATTTGTCCTCTTTTTGATGAAAGATATGACCATTTATATAGTAAGGAACAGTTTCACCAGACTTTTTCTTCAAAATGGATTCAAACTCAGTATAACCATATTTTAACATTTGACTAATTTGAAACTCTACTTTGTCTAATTCACTTTTAGGGAAAAATTGATAGGGTGTCATATCAAGCAACTCACCCTCTGAATACCCTAACTTCAGGATTCTGTCGTTCCATTTTTTTAGTCGGTACTTTTCTCCATCAATTTTGAAGAGGTAATATATTCCAGGAAGGTTATTTATTAATTTTTGATTGAACCTTCTCTCCTTTTCACTCTCCTCCGCAGACAATTTCTCTGATGTTGAGTCAAGAAATACACCATTATAGACCAACTCATCGCCTACATCCACAGGGCTGGCTATACATTTAAACCATTTGCTTTCAGGGTAAGACACTCTTCCTTCAAATATTAAATCAGACTTGTTATGGATTGCCTCCTGAAAGACATTTAGCAACCGTATTTTGTCAGCACTATAAATCATGTTTAGATCATGCCAGTGTTGCTCTTTTAAGTCATTGGATACCCCAAAAATGGTTTGTGATTTCGGACTCACATAAGTGAATTGCCATTTCTCACCAGAAATTACTTTGAACTGAAAAACAACTCCGGGAAGTGCATTGGCAATACTTGCTATCTGTAAATCCTTTTGGTTGCTGGAGTTAATCGCCTGGCTATGGGACTCCAGGGTGGTAGTAATGATATAGATAAGCAACGCCATGATAGTTATAAAGGTAAAAGACATGGCTACCCACTTGGATGGAGAATTGAAATATCCATCTAAATCCATTGATACCGGTTTATAACCCATTATATGTATGTAACCTGTAATTGCAAATACAAGAGCACAAAAAACTATTGAGTAGTAAGCCAGCCTTTTGTTAACGAACAGCGCTATAAATACAGGAATTAAGATTAAGAATGATTTGGCTTCACCCAGGTACCCAAATTCATAAAGACCTGATATACTTACCAATGCAATGATGACAATGAATACCGTGGTTTTTAATGCAACGGAGATTCGGTCTCTAAATATGTAAATCAAAATAACTGTCAATTCCAGGGCAACCTGAAAGACATAAAGTACTTTAAATCCCGTATAGGGATAACGCACTATTGAAGCAATTAATGCAGGGATTACCAGGATAAATGCAATTAAGTATATCCTGTCAATTATTTTCCCTTTTCCCGCAAACTGGTTGTCTCGAAATTGATCGATCAAAAAATGTCCCAACTAAGTAAGTGATTTGATAGAGCCAAAATATAAATTTAATGACTCCTAACGAAATATTTCAGTCACGATTATTTCAGTGGCTCAGCATTATGTTACTTAACCACCAGCAACTCATAATCATTGCAAGGGTTATAGAGTGTTATGATTTCAAGTCCCTGAATCGTTCCGTAATAGGCAAAAACTTCATTCCCTTCAAATAACTCATCAGTTATCTGATCAAGTCTTATTCTAACATCAGGAAGTGAATCGGTATCAAAATTATACTCATCTAATAAATTAATGGTTGCTTTATTACCTATGGTTGCAGTTGGTTCAAAATTCCTCATATAGATTGCACTATTTCCATCCTCATCCTCTGTTGTAAATCCAACTGAATAAGGTAGAATCTCACTGTCAGGATTATCATACCCGTAGCTCAAAATGAATCCAGAGGCATCAGGAAATAAAGTAGCAAGGGACCCATCCTCAAGTAACGATTCATTTTCCGCATTAAATAAAAACAAGGCATTTATTGAATAGGGCACGAATTCCTGAACTTCAAATGCTTCACCATTTCTGTTATATGGGGACTGAAATAATTGGATACTTCCGAGTCCATCTATACTTCCTGAATAAAAAGGAGTCACATTTCCAGATCCTTCACAGAACTCATGTCCTCCTGGAGATAGTTGAACTAGTGAAATACTACTAATGCTATATTCTGATCCGCTATAGGTGAAGCTGATAGGTTCATCCAATACAATCTCTCCGTTTTGATAGGTAAAACCAACAAAGTGATTCAGATCAACGGGATTACTACTAAACACTTCCTCAATGGTAGCTCCCTGACCCGCTCTGGTCGCATTAATTGTTCTTCTTGGAATATCTAACTCCCAAAAAATTGAGATATTCTCATTAACGATGTAAAGCCTTTGACCAAGCGAAGGAACCCCTGCTCCATAATTGATATCAGGAATATATCCACCAAATTGGTTAATGTTCTCTGCTAATTCATAAGAAAGCTTACTGGCCTCCCCTGGCCCGGCTGGCACCAGGGTAATCGTAGAAGGGGAATTAATATCACTTTTGCTGGTGAAAAACAGATTGTCTCCATCTTTTCCCTCATAAAGGAATTCGAATTCGGCACCAAATAATGCCTGATCCAGTTCAAAAAGATAGTGGAAAGCCCCATATGTATCAAAAATCAACTCGAGATTCAAGGCGTTATCAATTCTATATGTAATAGTTTGGTCATAAAACTCACCTTCATTTGCACTCAAATCAGTCTGAACCCTAACTGATCCATCTTCGTTGAAATTCAACAACATGAAATAGACACCTGATGAGTTGGTTGGCCGATAATTCAATACCCACCCATTGACAGGGCTGGTTAATTCATCTTCCAGGTGCTCTATGGCCTGAGTTACCCGTTCTTCATAAGATGCTAATTCGGGCTCGTCTTCTGTACAAGCCTGCAATACGATGATTGACAATATAAGAATGAAGAAATATTTCATAGTAATGATTGTACCTGGGCTCGAACCTGCTCTAAATCAACACCTGTAACTCTCTTGTAGTGATCTATAATAATTGAAATTTTTTGTTCAATAAGAACTTTGCCTTGATTTGAAGCTTCACAATCAGCTGTTTGGCAATCATCCTCCTTGTCAATGAAGTGACCATCAAAGTCATCATCAAACAGGTAAAACGCAACCGTCTCAGCAAAGTCTTCATTGGGATTACTAGTAGCATATGGAGAAACGAACCCTCTATGTAATGCCTCCTGGTTGGATAGAACAAACCAACTTCCAGCACTGGTATAACCAGTAGGTGAAATGGATTCATAAGAGGTCGGCAGCTTGTACTTTTGATGAACTATATGGGCGAATTCATGGTACACTGTCTGAAGTTGTAATGCTCTCCATGACTCATCTTCCGGATCAATGTCATTCACATTGGTAAAAGTAATTTGAGCTCCTGCGTCAGCAGTACCTAATGTTACAGTACCATCGCCATTGTAAATCAAACCACCAAGAAATACAATCTCAGCTGGCACATGATCCTTAAAAAAAGCTTCTCCATTTGGAACACTGGCATAAGGTTCAATCCAAAACTCCTCAATGAAATCTAACATTGGTCTTACATTCTCTAATTCAGGAGGGGTCACTCTTTGGTTCGGATCTACATACCGATCCACATACCGATACCTAATCGCCATACCGTACTCATCTGTGAATTTCTCTTGAATATATCGATCCAACTCAGTATCTGGTACTTCTGCCGAATCATTCACCGGTACATTCAACTTCTCTTCACTATAGCAGGAAAAGAATATGAGTGCCAATATGATCAATTTAATTCCTTTCATAACTATCTTGGGTTAGGCTCTAAACCACCAACAGTAATTGCAGATGATGGAATTTGTAATGCTTTTCTTGGATCATCCCCATCTAAGGTTACTTCACTCCCGTCCTGAAGTAGATGTGTTACACTAAATCCATATCTTTTCAGATCAAACCAACGTAATCCCTGCATTAAAAATTCCTTTCTCCTTTCAACTATTAAGACATAATTCAACAAGACCAATTCATCTGACAAGTCAGGACCAATCCAATTTTTGAGTAGCTCCATTGATAGTGTTTTGTCTCCGTTCCCACTATATCTCCTATCAGTTAACACCTGCAAGTCAGCTATCACCTCATCGAGTTGCCCCAGATATATATTAGCTTCTGCCCTGTTTAATAACACCTCTTCACCCCTAAAGGAAATGGCGATGTGATAAGGCAATCCCACATTCGAATTAAGACTACTTCTTTCAAAAAGGCTCTCATATCTCACAGGAAACAAGGCATTATCACCTTTTACAAAAGCTGGATTTTCCCTCTCATCAACTACTCCGGATAAAGGAGTAAGATCAAAAAGTTCAGAATATGCATTTTGTTCGGGACCAAAAGCAAAATCAAGTCTTTGAATCAGTGATATTTTTCTCATCAGTAACAAGTTACTGGCAAGCTCTGGCGAAGAATAAAGTTGAGGGTATCCCTGGATTGATGAGCTTGCCTCGTCAAACTGTACTGATGTCAAATCTCTTACGAAAGCTCCTGGGTTTGATCCCAGCAATTCATCAGAATACTGAACACACCTTACATAATCCCCTTTAAACAGGTAAAACCTGGAAGCAAATGCCAATGCTGCACCACGATTAAAGTGATACTTACCAGAATTATCAAAGAAACTGTCATCCAACAATTCTAATCCATCTAATAAATCATCTTCAATGTCGTCATAAACTCTCCTTACACTTTTTCTCTCATATTGTGCTAAAAAAGTAGTTTCAGGTTCTGTGATGTAGGGAATGCCAGGAGCTGAATTATCAACTGTATAGTGTGGAGCAAAAAGATTTACCAGCATAAAGTGACCATAGGCACGGATAAGTAATGCTTCCGATCGAATGGCACGTTTCCGCCTGATATCTTCTTCCGAATCTGCTGGTAAATCATCCAATACCGCAAGCACTTCATTGGCATGGGCAATTGAATTATAGGTTTGGTACCAGTAGTAGTCTGGTGTATCCTGTTCTGTTGGCCCAGTATTTACATCTTCCCAATTATACAATTGCTCATGACTTGCTCGTATATTGGTGCCAATCGTCCAACTCACATCATCAGTCATCCAGTCTGTGAATGCCGGACTTGCTACAGAATAACCATTTGTAAGTAACTGAGATGCTTTTTCGAGATCATCTAAAGACACCCGATTATCAGGAACTTCATCCAGAAACTCAGAGCAACTGACTGAAATCACAAACATAGCCATAATCATTATAAACGATATGTAGCCTTTTCTAATCATAGTCCAACATTCAGTGAAAATGTGATCAAACGTGGCTGGGGCAATGAAACACCTCCGGAACTAAAAAATTCCGGATCCTGACCTTTTAGCTTCTTATCTGAATAAAGTAGTGCCAGGTTTTGACCTTCAAGGCTTAGGTTAATATGAGATAAACCCATTTTCTTTACCAATCCTGAAGGGATCTGGTATCCTAACCTTACATTTTTGAGACGTATGTAATCTCCATTCGCGACCCTTAAATCACTTTTGTTGTACAATTGATAAGCCAGAACGGCATCAGGGTTAGTCAATGAGTAATCACGATCCAAAATTACTGGAATATCAGTAAGTTCTTCATCTCCAGAAGTGGCCCAACGGTTTACTAGCTCCCCAGGCAAGGCATCAAAGTCAGTGTACCTGGAGAATATTGCATCATTAAGTCTTATTTTATAGTCAAATTTGTAAGACAATAGGAAACTAAAAGTAATTCCATTGTATCTAAATGTATTAGTCAAGCCTCCCGCCCCTCTTGGTTCAATAGGTCCATTAAATTTGAGAAGTGAATTAATTCCATCTCTGTCTTGCAGGTCATACTGGAGAACTGTGCCATCACTACCATCAAAGAAAGTAGGTATTCCCTCCTCATTGAGCCCAGCAAACTGAGTTGAATACAAGCCCCTCCTGGGACCACCAAGAACTGCAGCACCTCCCTGATTTATAGCATCTGTTATCCTGGGGCCGAAATCCAGTCTAACAATCTTATCTTTTGTATATCCCACGTTAAAACTTGTGGTCCAGCTGAAATTACTTGTCTCGATATTGACAGACGATAAAGAAACTTCAAACCCAAAAGAATTCATATCGGCAAAGTTTCCTGCCTTAAGGCCCTGGCCCCCGATCCCACTTGTTTGTACAAAACCTACCAGATCAAAAGCATTTCTAGTATAGTAGTTCAGTGAACCATTATATTTCCCATTTTTGACACTAAAGTCAGCACCAACATTGAACTCTCGTAGTTTCTCCCAGGTTAATTCTGTATTTGTAAGGTCTTCTATATACAAATATGGCTCAACATCTGTTGGTCTTACTGTCACATCTGACTGCAAGTTTAAAAGTGCGCTTGCATTCGGGGGTAGATTCCCTGAAATTCCATAAGTAGCTCTTAACTTTAATTCATCCAGGAACCTTACTCCTCTCAGGAACGATTCATTATGTGCATTCCAGGCACCACTCACATTCCAGGTAGGAAGAAACCTTGCCTGCTTACTTTCCCCTAATTGATTCGACCCATCATAACGGACTGTGAAATTGGCAATGTATTTTGATCTGTAGGCATACCCGCCATTCAAAAATGACCCTATAAACCTGTCTCTTTCCTGAGAAAGACCGTAGTAGTCTATATTCTGAAGGTTAAAAAATTCGATGATATTTGGGTCTGTTACCACTACTCCACCACTACTATATACTACACCCAACCCGGTAGCGTTACTGCTGGATCGATTAGTGAATCTGAGTTCCTGACCAGCTAATACATTAACTTCATGTACTTCAGCGAATGTCCTGTTATACTCAGCACTTACCCTGGAGAAAAAATTCAACAAATCATTGATATCTAAATAATTGAACCCTCCTTCAGGTAATACTACCTGAGGATTTAGACCTGGGTTATCAGGGTCCCTGTATAAAAGATTATTGGCATCCTGAATAAATTGGGTTTGATCTGCCCTGTAGGCTTCAGCCTGATTAGAATTCTCGTGTACAGTGTGGTCTCTTCTAGTATTGGCATATCTCGCCTGAAAGACACCTTTAAAGAATAAATTTTTAGTAGGCTTTACTTCAAAATCAGTTTGAGCGGCCAAGTCTGCCACTGAGATGTCTATGAAGTTATATTCCAGCTCATCAAGTATATTAAAAGGCGCATAATTTCGCCTAAAATATTCCCTGTCTCCATTTTCATCAATCGCTCTTATTGATCTACTCGTATTTAATGCATAGCTGAATGGATTGATATCAAAACTTCGGCTAAACCGACCAGTTATTGGATCAAATTCTCTGTTTCTTGTTCCTGGAACTGTTTGTGACCTATAACTGGAACTAATTTTAAGACCAAAGGAAAACTTATCAGATATAAAGTAAGTATTTCTGGCGGTTCCGGTTATTCTTTCAACATGATCTGCAATTGTCTGCCCTTGATCATTTAAGTAGCTTATTGAATAATAGCTATTGCTCTTCTCATTTCCTGCTGTGAAACTAAGAGAATGTTGCTGCTGTAAGCCTACGTCCCTGAATAATAGATCAAACCAATCAGTATTAGCGTTTTCATACTGGTTCAGAAATTCTTCATTCAGCGTTCCTCCAGGTCCCCAATCTAATTCATGATCAGCAATTAAGGTAAACATTTTACCCATTGCACCATAATTCTGGGCTCTTACTGATGTACTAATATCGATCAATCCTTTTTCGAAAAGTTCTCGATACACTGACATTTCTTCAGCAGAATTCAGGAGGTTAAACTGGTTGTAAGTTGGACGCAGTTTCCCAGAAAAATTTCCTGTGTAATTAACCCTTAAAGCGCCACTCTTCCCCCTTTTGGTAGTGATTACAATTACACCATTTGCAGCCCTAGCTCCATAAATGGCTGTTGCTGATGCGTCCTTTAAAACCTGATAAGATTCAATGTCATCCGGATTTAAATTGGCCACACTTGAACTAATAAGTGTATTGGCATTTCCTGAAATAAAATCATCGGTACTTACATTTGATAAATCTTCCAGAATAACACCATCTACAACAAATAATGGTTGATTATTACCATTAATAGAAGCATTTCCTCTTATTCGAATTTTAGGGCTGGTCCCAAATGTTCCAGACACATTGTCCACATTTACTCCAGCAACCTGCCCTTCTAATACGCGGCTCACATCCACCATGCCATTAGCAGCAATATCCTTCATGGATAAGTTATCAGATGCACCTGTGAATAGTTTTCTTTCCACCGTCTGAAAACCTGTCACTACTAATTCTGTCAGGACCTGGGTGGACGGCTTCATTGAAATGTTAAAAGATGATTGATTACCAACTGCCACCTTGACTGTCTCCATTCCCACCATAGTGAATACCAAAATGTTATTGGAGGCTGCCTGCATTCTAAATTTCCCCTCTAAATCGGTAGTGGTACCTTTTGAAGTCCCTTCAACCTGCACCGTAACACCAATTAATGGTTCATTCGACTCATCCACTACACTACCTTCAATAGTCGTTTGACCAAAAGAAGATGTAATGGATGAGTGAATAATTAGAATAAATACAATTAGTTTCTTCAGCACTATCTATCAACAATCAGAGGTTCCGGATTCTATTCGTCCCTTTCAAATACCCATTCCAGGTTATGAGTTACAGCTGCTGAAGGTAATGCTACAAAAGCACTATCTTTTTGATCATTTGTTGCTGATGCCCAAAATTCTGATTCAATTAGTTCTGTGTAATCAGCATTTGATGGATATGATATGAAGCTAACTTCTTCCTTAACCCGAAGATCGTCATCTTCATTTTTCTCAATTACCCACTCAAGATCACCACTATCATTAGATGTAAGAATCAACTCGCCATCTTCAAGCTCCCATGTTCCCTCGTCAGTTTCTTCACTAAGACCCTGCGTAACTTCGATTTCGTATGTCCCGTCCGCTTTTAATTCAACGACGTACGTATCCCAACCAAAAAATCCTAATGAAAACTCAAATCCTTCCCATAGCGAATAATCACCCGGAAGATCTGTGGCTAAAATACCCTTCAGGTTCCAAACTCCCACTTCATGAGGAGGTGGCGTTTCATCATCATTATTACAAGCCACCAAGAAACTGATGGACAAAATCAATGTAAATCGTAAAAGTTTATTCATATGTGTTGAATTAAGTTTTAATACTGTCGTCTCTATAAAATCAATCCTACTCAATATTACCCTTATCTCTTGTAGAATTTCATCAAATATAGTTCAGGGAAATATTATATAATAGTTTTCAATTTTTACCAAATTATTTATTTGATGCTTGATGATATCTATAAGACAGGAACAAAAGATATAAAAGTTGTAATTAGATTTGAGATTAATTCATTATAATTTCAATTGGGGATTTAATAACTTATTAAAACACAATTATTTAATAGAAATATTATAGTTTTGCAACTAAAATCACAAAGCGCGGGACCTATTTACAACACCTTATCATTATTTCAATGAATTATCACGTACTCTACAAAAATATTTATGACCCTTCTATTCTACTTCTGCATAAAGGGAATATTTCTTTTGATTTGATATCTCTGATAATGGATCAGTTAGAGCAAAGTGTCAATACCTTGGAAGAGGACCGTAAGGTGAAAAAGAAATTCAATAACATTTTGATGGAGTCATTCCAAAACCTTGGTCACCATGCACAAAAGGATGTAACCGCTAATACAGATTTGATCATGGTTGTTTCCAGAAAGAGATTTTATAAAATCATCACAGGCAACCTAATCAATAAATCAGCAGTTGAGCCTTTAAAAACACAATTGGAAGAAATCAACTCTATGGATTATGACCAGCTGAGAGTTTACTATAAAAAGGTAATGTCCGAGGAAGGGTTTTCGGATAAAGGAACAGCGGGATTAGGTTTCATTGACATGGCTCGTAAGACCAAGCAAAAACTTGCTTACAACTTCTATGACATTGATGACGACAAAGCATATTTTTCCTTTGAAGTGAAAATCAAGAAAGATTCTGAAGAAGAATAATCTCCTTTCTTAAAATATCAACAGCCTTTTCAAGTTCTTTTTCAGTCATCGATGCAAAACCAAACCTGGTGGCAACATCATTGCTGTATTTAGATGGCGGGTTAATCTTCAAGCCACTTTGTAAGCATTTCTTCTCTAACTTGTCCCAATTAAGTCTGTTACTTACCACCCAAATCGCCATCCCACCCTGTGGCGTCTTAAAATCAATGTAATTACACAATTCCTTCTTCAATAGAGCCACCAGAAAATCTCTTCTATTCCTATAAATTGACAGATTTCTATTGATGGTCATACGAATTTCTCCTTCTTTCAACAAGTAGCCCATTGCTCTTTCCAGAAGTGGATCGCCTGTCCGGTCAATGTAACGTCTGGTAAGTCGGAACTTATCAATATCGGATGGATTAGCAATTATGTAGCCTAACCGCAAGGCAGGAACCAGTGTTTTGCTAAAAGAACCTACATAAATAACTTGCTCGCTTTCAACACTTTTGAGCGGTAGAATAGGGGCACTTGAATAATGATAATCGTAATCATAATCGTCTTCCAAAACCTTAAATTGATACTTTCTGGATAGTTTGAGAAGTTCTAATCTTCTGGTTGGTGACATGGTGACTGTTGTGGGATGATAATGGTGAGGTACACAATACACTAGTTTAGGTATTAAACCATTTTCACAATGCTTCTCTAATTGACTCACATTTAATCCATCATCGTCTACCTTGAGCTTAACCAGCTTTAAGTTTGCCTGAGTAACTATATCGATGAATGTTTGATACCCAGGAATCCCCATCATTACAATATCTCCACGATTTAAATTCTGACAGACCAAATACATAGCCATGATACTTCCTCTGGTAACAAGGATATGGTTTTCATTTATTCCCAGTCCCCGGGTTTCATTCAAATGATTCGCCAAATTTTTTCTAAAGTATAAATCCCCCTGAAACTCTTCCCGATAATCAAGGTGCTTTATAAATGAGGTATTTTTTGAGAGGCGTCTCATTTCTTTCGTTAATTCTTCCAAAGGAGCAAGTCTTACATCAGGGTGCCCATCATCAAAATAATAATCCCATGTCTTTAAGGATGTTTGCGTTATTATATTTTGACTTAATTCTGCTGAGGTAGCTGTAATTGAAACTGGCTTTAGAATAGGTAAGTTTTCATTTACATAAGTACCATTACCTACCTTTGAAACTAACCAACCCTGAATGAGAAGCTCCTCGTATGCTTTTACGACAGTTTTGCGATGAACTTCCAGTATTGTCGACATATCTCTTGATCCCGGTATTTTATAGCCTGGTTGCAACTTTCCTTCACTTATTATCTGTATAAGCTGTTTACTGATCTGTCTAAAGACTGGTTGATCGATGTTGCGATCAATTTTCAATGTGGTCTTAAATGGAAACATTGGACTACCTCATAATTATAAATTGGATTACAAAAGTAGACCATTATGGAAATACATTTACACAAAAATTATGATATATGAGACCAGACGATAAAATTAGAGTTAAGAGAGTTCCGAAGCGAGGAGTATATGAAAGAGAGGATATATACCAAATTCTGGATAAGCATTTCTTGTGCCACTGTGGGTTTTCTCATGACGGATATCCGGTGGTAATCCCTACGTTATTTGGTCGAAAAGGTGATTATATTTATTTGCATGGATCTGCTGCCAGCAGAATGATCAGAAATCTTTCTGAGGGAGTTTCATTTTGTTTATCAGTGGCATCCGTACAGGGGCTGGTATTATCTAAATCAGCTTTTCACCATTCCGTAAATTATGAATCTGCTGTTGTTTTTGGAACAGCTAGGGTAATTGAAGATGATGCAGAAAAAATGGATGCTTTAGAGTGTATCTCAGATCAGGTGATCAGAAACAGGTGGAATGAAACAAGAATACCTAATAAAAAGGAGCTAAAAGCAACAGCTGTTCTTAAAATGAAAATTGAAGATGCTTCAGGGAAAGTGCGAACAGGAGGTCCTGTAGATGATAAAGAAGATTTAAGCCTGGATGTCTGGTCTGGAGTGGTCCCCATTCATGAAGTTTATGGCGAACCAATAGAAGAAGGGTCGTTAAAGAAACAACCCATCCCGTTATCTATATCAAATTTGATGACTTCTTAAGCTACGCCCAATTTTACTTTCAGGGCAAAAACAATCTTTCTAGGAATAGAAACAATTGAATAAACTACAATGTTGATTACGTTCTCTATTAAATTCATAGCGGTAAAGTTTTTAAATGCTTGTACTAATTAACGCAGTTTTTGGGACATGTAGGACACTTTTTCGATGAACCGGTATTTTTTGGAAATGATCAGGTAAAAAAACACCATTAATCAAATTATACACTTTTATCAAGGATAAGTACAATTCAAAAATAATTTAATCAATCCGTATTTTCACTGATTGTAATGATCAAGATTATCTGTAAAATTGTTAACTTATAAACAATAACAACAATTAATTAACCCAAACAAGGAGATAATGATCATTAAAGCTATTTTAAAGGAGCACTATATCTATAGTGACGAGTACGGCCCCAGGCAGGGCGTACGGGAAGAAGTCCTTGAAACCAGGTTTTTCAGCAGTGAAGAATCCTTTCAAAACTGGTATGATTCTTTTAAGGATCAACTTTGGGAAGATACTCCGGGCAGTAAAGATCTATGTGAAGGGATTTATGTTGAAAAACAATATGTTCCTATTGACAACATGGCTCCTCCCAAAGAATTGCACAAACACGCCACCTTTAGAAAAGGGATTTCAAGGTACTATGCAGGTTTGCATGCTTAAAAAAACGTGTCCGGTTTAACCGGACTTTTTTAATTCCATTTTTTTCATCCAATCCGTAAACTGACTGACTATTGGATTTAGCTTAATTGCAGATTCAGGAATTTCACCATCTAAAATAAGACCTTCCAGAGAAGTACATCGGCTTAATGCCACATATACCTGCCCTTCCGCAAAGGATTTACCCAAATGAGCAATCACATGTTCGAAAGTTAATCCCTGGCTTTTGTGAACAGTAATAGCCCAGGCAAGTTTAATTGGATATTGCTTCCATGTGCCCATCACTTCTTGTTGTAACTCACCTTTTTCAGCATCCCAATCAAACCTTACATTTTCCCAAAGCTCAGGTTCCAGTTTTATTGAATCTTGCTGCTCAGTTTTTACTTCTATACTACTTCTGGTCAACTTTGTAACTTCACCAATGGTACCATTATAAAACAGTTTATCAGAGCCCTGATCATTCTTTAAGAACATCACCTGTGCACCAACCTTGAGTTCAAGCACTTTAGCTGTTGGCGCAACATGCTCCGGAAAATCTCCTGATATCTGGGCTTTGAATTTGAATGTCTGACTTTCAAGTGCCTCTAATTTCTCTTCATTGATAGCATCCACATAGTTGTTGTGGGTAGATAATGTAATGTATTTTGTATTTGACTTAGGTGTAGCCCCTACCCTTTTTCTTAACTGGGTAATGTCATCAGGCCCTAGACTGTTGCTTCTCACATTATTAAGTAACCCAATAAATTGCTCGTCGCTTTGCCTGTAAATCTTTTCTAATTCAAAGTACCTGGAGTTGGATGCTTTAAAAGCATTTGAACTAAAGAAAAAGGGACTCTTATAAAGTGAACCAAGTAAATCCCATTCCTCTCGTTTGACAACCGGCGGCAGTTGCCATACATCTCCAATCATCAATACCTGAACACCACCAAAAGGTTCTTGATTATTTCTGTATTCGCGAAGAACAAGATCAACAATATCCAATGTGTCAGCCCTCACCATGGAAACCTCGTCTATGATGAGCAAATCAAGGCTGTTTATTAGTTCAATTTTCTGTTTGTTATACTTGAATTGCTTCCGGATTTTTTCAGGAGAGTACCTGATATCCGTAATTAGAAGAGGACCAAATGACAGCTTAAAAAATGAATGGATTGTCTGACCATTGGCATTAATTGCAGCGATTCCAGTAGGTGCCAAAACAACCATAGTTTTATCACACTTTTCCCGTACATATTTTAGAAATGTTGTTTTACCGGTACCCGCGCGACCAGTCAGGTAAATGTTTTGATCTGTTTGGGTAACAATATCAAATGCATGCTGAAAAATAGTATTGGATTGATCCATCAAAAACTGGTTGAGTAACTTCTATTCAGTAACATCTTTCAGAAAGGCGGATGCACCAACAGGCTTACCGAATTTATCTACGATTGGATTAAGCATACCTTCAAGGTCAACCTTTGTTCCATCTTTGAATTCATTTGTAGTTTGGATGAATACTCTTTCGCCATCAAGTACTTTCAATAACAAGTCTTTAAAATATGATTCCTGTCCATCATCAGCTGCCACAAATTTTTCACCGATTTCGGGTAGTTTGCCAGTTCTCTTGACATAAATATCTCTGTAAGCACTGTTAAAAAACAGAAATTTAGCAGACTCATCTACTGCAAAAATCATTTCAGTAGTATTTTCCATCATTGATTCAAGAACTGCTGATTTTTGTTCGAAGGAATTCGTAATGGCCACCCGTTGAGAAATATCTCGTGTAGAAGCCTGAAAAATATCTTCCTGTCCCTCACGTTCAATTTTTCTATTGACAGTTTCTACCCATATATAAGAACCATCTTTCCTTCGGAACCGATATTGGGCCGTATTCAGGAATGTGTCCTGAAACCTGGCTTCTGCCTTTATCCGGTTAAGATCATCAGGGTGAAACAAATCATAGCCGTTGGTACCTATGACTTCTTCAGGTTTGTATCCTATCAACTCATAGATGTATGGTGAAACGTATATAAAAGTTCCATCCATTTTAGTCAAGGAAATCATATCCCTGCTGGTTTCAGTAACCAATTTGTACAGGTCTTTGCTTTCCTTAAGGTCTTCTCTTAGAGCTACAATTTCAGTATTGTCACGTGAAACCGCTGTGATCTTAGAAAGTTCCCCATTATCATATTGTAAAGTAGAATTCTGCCCTATCCAAATGACTTTGCCTTTCTTGGTGACCAATCTGAATTCCAGATACCCAACAAGTTCCTTTCGCTCAATCATTCCTCTATGATATTCATTGACCATCAATAAGTCATCAGGATGAATCAATTGATGATATGTCATCTCTTTAAGCTCAGATTGGTCAAACTCTGTCAGTTTCATCGCCCTATCATTAGCATAGAGATAGCTACCTTTTGCGTCTACCTCATAAATGATATCCGGTACTGAAGCCAGCAGATCACGATAATACTGCAGATAAAATTGATCAGACTCCCTCTGAATAATATTAGCAAGTTCACGTTCTACCTGCGCAATAATTAGGTCTAATTGACCTTTAGTTGAATCAGACAAATCAATAACTGTATTATTTGTCAGCTCTAACTGCCCCCAATCTTTTGAATGAATCGTAATGGGGTAGGTTTGCTTGTGAAGTCTCGGATTTTCATCCTGTGAGTTATCTCTGAAAAATGAATGAGTTGTTCTTGTCTCTGACGAAATGTACAGGTCAACTTGAAATGAACCAGTCAATTGACAAACCAACTGGCAAATATTATTGAAATGACCATTCTCCAATTGTGCTAAAACAATTTGAGATAGAGGTAATTTAAACTTCAACAGATTTTCACCAACCAATTGGTCCATAAATAATATGCTTTAAGCATTAGGGGGACGTAAAATTAACGAATTAGGATTTATTTCTTAGCTTTTTAATCCTTTCATCAGTTCTGGTTAAAAGATACCACCATTCTTCTTTGTCTTTGTAGACACGCACTGCCCCCGCTCTCACCAAAATACGCCTCAGTTCATCCTCTTCAGAATCCCATCCTCCAAGGGTTCTTTTAATGGCTTCAAAACTACGATCTGTATAACCTTTATGTTTTAATAATCTTTTAGCAGCTCTTTCAGCCATCACATTGGTTTTATGTTGGTTAAAATCCTGTCTTAACTTCAGATAGGCCAAAGTTGTTGTCAATGTGGCTGGTATAGCAGACACAATGAGTGTTTCAAAGAATGTCATGTTTAATTAGTTTAATGCTTTCTGAATTAATTCCAACTCAGTTTTTGTCAATGGTAAACCCAAAGCCAATCCTCTTCCTTTCTCTGTCATTTTCCCCCAGGTCTTCTGTAATATATCAATGAGTTTTGGCTCAGGATGTTTCTGAGCAAACGCGCCAAAATAGTATTTCAGAAAAACCAAACAAACTACATCTTCCAGGACTTGAGAATCCGGATCAGACTTCAGCTTATTCTTAGTGATCATGGTCTTCACATGATTAATTTCTTCCTCACTATATTCCAGTCCTGCCATTATTCCCTCAAGGATCTCTGCGTGTTTTAATTTCAAAACCGTTCTCCATTTTAGATATCCCTTCCTATCCATTGGGTATGATTCCCTTGGTATTGACCAGCGCTCTACATGTTGGCCCCTTGCAGCAATGGAAACCAATTCTGAAGCTGATTGGTCATAGACCTGTAGCATAGCAGTCATCCTTTGTCCATAGATCAATTCTTTTGGTCTTTTTTGTCCATCTTCATCTTGCTCTAGATTAGGATCTTGCTCATTTATCTCATCGATTTTGTAAAATACCTGTTCCAACCTACTCATATTCTCTAATTTGCTTTTAAAAATATAAACTATCTAAGGTGAACCGTCGAAAAAGTGAATTCTTTTTATTAAATTGAAGATAGCCAAAACCAGTCAAACCCTTGAGATAGGCTATCTGTCGAAGGTAATGATAGATTCATCTAAATATTCATTTTATAATGGAAAAAGATGAACAAATTTGTTTTAGTCAGAAGATAGAATAGAAGTAACGAAACACATTGGACGTAAAAACTGAACCACACGCAGCGCCTCCTAAAAGGAAATTTAAAGTATATGACATTCTCATCATTGAGGATGATCCTATACAAACTTTGCTCTTAAAAAAGCTATTTGAGCAGTTTGACTACATCTACCAACCAATTTTCAAGGATTCATTAAAAGCAGCAGGTCAATTCCTGGCGGAACATGAAGTCCATGCCGTTGTGGCAGATTATAATTTGCCAGATGGAGAGGGAAGTGACGTGATCAAACATGAGCCTGATGTACCGATCATCATTATGACTGCTACTAAAGACATTGATTTGGTAGTTGAACTGATGAAGAATGATGAAGTCTATGATTTTGTTATTAAAGAATATGAAAAGAACTTCATTGAAATTCTTCACCGAACGCTTCAGCGAGCTATAAAGAAATTTCAGCTGACTTATGCGCTTGAAAACCAAAAAGCACTTTTTAAACAGTTAGTTGAAAACATCAATGACGTAATCATGGAAACTGATGCTGAGGGAAGGATTAAATTTGCCAACGCTCAGGTTTTCAAACTTTCAGGATACAAATCACTTGAATTACACAATAAGAATTTCGCGCACATTATAGATCCGGAATATGCGGACGAATTAGAGAAATTCTACGAAGAACAGGCTGAAGAGAAATCTGACCATAGCTACTACGAATTTCCAATTACAACTAAGACTGGAGAAACTAAATGGGTAGGACAAACAGCCAAAGTAAGGTTGAATGGTGATGGCCAATTTGCAGGTTTCCTATTCGTGACACGTGATATTACTGCCAAAAAGGAGCAAGAAGATAAAATCCGATCCCAGAACGAACAGTTGCAAACACAAAACGAAGAAATTAAGCGAAACTATGAAGATCTGGCAAAGGCAAAAAGTAGTAAACGCGCCCTTGGTATCACTTTGATCTTGGCTATTTTCTTATTCTTGTTCTCTGAAGCATTCCTTGAACCTATCATTGAAGATAACACAGGTAATCACTGGACAGGTTTGCTCATGAAGGGAGTCATTGCCTTATTGCTTAAACCGATTGACAACATTGTTGAGTCATATCTGGTAAAATCACAGATCAAAAAAGCGCAGCAAGCGGCAGCTAATAAACCAAATTAAGCGATTTTTTCTGCCGGTCAGTCATCCTTTATGATTATATTTATAAAGGACAGGGACAATTTTTAATGATCGAAACAACCGGCATCTATAACAATACCAATCGCACCAGGTATGTTAATCAATTGATGGAGCATGCTGATTTTGAGCTAAAACTTAATAATCAGGTGGAATTGATTGGTCTCGCCCTTCCAGATAAATTTCCAATTGTCGAGATATGCATTGACAGTCAGGTTCAGTATTTTGGTAAAAACCTGCCTTTTAATGCCACTCCAATAGAATTTGCAATAGGGCCCATTCTATTCAACAGATCCATTGAACCGGTTCACATTACATCCATAGCTAAAACTGAGAACCTCAATAAGAATCCATACTTATCTGACTACAAAAGTATTTTTGGTCTACCAGTAATTCACAAAGATGGCTATGTGGTGGCCTCACTCATTTTCTTATCTGATTCTGAAATAGAATTTCGCAATCATGAGATTCGTTATGCAACGAAGGCAGCTGAGCAATTATTGATCACCTTTGAGGAACTTATAGAAAACGATCGGATTAATACGCTTGTAACGTCGATTGATGAAGACACAAAAAGGTTTTTCAACCTGGTAGAAAAGAGTGCCTATGTTATTTATGAGCTTGACGCGCATGGAAAATATCTCTATGTCAATAATGCATTCGAACGCAACATTGGTTATACCAAAAATGAATTACTTGAAAAATACTATTGGGAGCTGGTAGCACCTGATTACCGGGAAAAAGTTATTTCATTCTATAGAAATCAGGTAAAAAATCGATCCTGGTCAAGTTATCATGAATTTCCGGTGATCAATAAAAATGGAGAGATTACCTGGTTTGGACATTCTGTTCAGATGATTTATGAGAATGATAAAGTTGTAAAGATTTATGCCTCTGCCGTTGACATAAATGAGAGAAGATGGATTGAAACAAACCTAATCTCTTCAAATGAGAACCTTAATGCATTGATCAATTCATCAGAGAACATAGTCTTTGTGATCAATGAAGACCTGAAATTTGAGAAGGTTTTTTGTAAATATGAAGAATACCTGCACCAGCCTAAACGAAAATTCATAGGAAAGCACATCTCTGAAATCTGGACTGACCCAAATGGCATCAAGATGGTGGAAATGGCTAGACATACGTTAGCCGGAAATTCTGCGCTACTCCACAACTATAAATTTGCGCCAAAAGAAAAGGAGCATTACTGGGAGGCACGATTCAATACCTACAGAGGATTTGATGAACAAAAAAAGCTATCCGTAATTATTTCAAACATATCCGAAAGGAAAGAGTATGAAGAAAAGCTTAGAATAAGCGAAGAACAGTATAGACTTGTAAGTGAAAATTCAAGTGACCTTGTTTGTATGCATACCAATAAAGGTTACTTCCAATTTATTTCAAGGTCCTCATTTGACCTCCTGGGGTACAGCCCTGAAGAGTTAGAAGGCAAGCATCCATTCGCTTATATCCATGAAGAAGACCTGCAGAAGATCAAAGAGGGTTCCACTTCCACCGAAGTAGTCAAAAAACCATTGAACAATATTGAGTACCGATTCAGAAAGAAGGATGGCAGTTATCTCTGGATGGAAGCGTACACTAAACCTGTTTCCGATAAAGATGGAAATTTCATTGGTTTTCAGAGTTCTTCAAGAAATATTTCCAAAAACAAGAAAGATGAAGAAATACTGGCTAAATATACTGAAGGCCTAAAATTCCTGAATCAGCTTACATCGACCAGTACTTTGACAACTGGACAACGAATCGAAACTGCTCTTTTTACTGCGCTTGAATTTTTCGACCTTGAACTTGGAATTCTAAGCCAGATCGAAGGAAATGACTATACGGTACTTTATAATTATAGCCTTCATGAATCACTGGAACTCAACAATGGAGACAAATTTGACTTACAGAAAACATATTGCCACCTAACTTATAAATCTGCTGATATTTTCTATACACATCATATGAAGGACTCTCCATATGCAAACCATCCGTGCTATAAGGAAATACACATGGAGGCATATATTGGAGCAGCCTACTATGTGAACAGAAAAAAAGCAGGGACTATAAGTTTTTCATCAAGACAACCAAGGGATGCATTCAATGCTTATGAGGTAGATTTCATGAAGCTACTAGCCATATGGATTGGATTCCTATTAGAAAGAGATCAGTGGGAAACCACCATTCAGAATGAGCAACGTATCCTTGAGTCCTTTGTAGAAACGGCTCCAGCCGCTATTGCAATGATGAATGATAAACTTGAGTACATCGCTATCAGTAAGCGGTGGAAACTGGATAATAACCTAGATGATACAGCAATTGGTCAGAATATTTTTGACAGTACTTCCTGGGACTTCAGTAAATGGAGAGTTACCTATGAAGAAGTTTTGTGTGGTCAAGTTAAGAAAAAAGATGAGGAGAATATAGAATTAGGGAATGGTGAAAGTAAATGGATCAAGTGGGAGGTTCAACCATGGTATACCATTGAAAATGAAATTGGTGGCATTATAACATTTATTGAAGATATCACTGAGCTCAAAAAGCAACAGATGGAATTGATCAGCGCTAAAGAGGCTGCAGAAAAGGCTACAAAGGTAAAAGAGCAATTCTATTCAACCATTAGCCATGAAATCAGAACACCACTCAATGCAGTAATTGGTATGGCGAACCTGCTGCTTTTAGAGGAACACCTTCCCAGACAATATAAAAAACTTGAGTTGCTAAAAAGTTCTGGTCAAAATTTAATGATGCTTATCAATGATGTGCTGGACTTTAACAAGATAGAATCGGACAAAATAGACCTGGCCTATAATAGTTTTGATCTGCACAAACTGGTCTCAGACATCATAGAAATATTCAAACCAAAGGCAGACGAAAAAGGCATTGACTTGTCATTTGAATACAATGGTGATTTACCGAGGGCTTTTGTTTGTGATAGCCTGAGACTTGGACAGGTACTCAATAATTTGGTTTCCAATGCAATAAAATTCACCGACAAGGGGAATGTGAAGGTAGTGGTAAAAGGAAAACAAACTCTTGACAGGTATAAATTAGACTTTGAAGTTCGGGATACCGGGATTGGAATACCAGAAAATAAGTTAAATTCGATTTTCGAAGACTTTAGTCAGGCATCAAATGATATTACGAAAAAATATGGTGGAACAGGGTTAGGGTTAACCATCTCAAACAAACTGATCCAGTTGATGGGTTCCGAGATTACGGTGAAAAGTATAGAAGGACTTGGATCCTCCTTTAAATTTGATCTCAACCTGGAAACTGGAGATGAAAACGTAGTTGTAGCAAAAAACATGGCGGATTCATTCCATACATTTAAAGAAGATCAAAGGATTCTTATTGCTGAAGACAACATGGGCAACCAGGCAGTCATTGAAAGCTTTATGGAGCTTTGGGAGCTCAACTTTGACTTTGCACAAAATGGTCAGGAAGCGGTGGATATGATCAAATCCAAAAAATATGATCTCATTTTGATGGATCTTAGAATGCCCGTTATGGATGGATATGATGCCGCTAAAAAAATTAGGTCTATGGACGACAACTATTTCAAAACTGTCCCAATTCTGGCCCTAACAGCATCTGCCTTAAACAATGTTAAAGAAAGCATTCTGGAAGCTGGCATGGACGATTGTGTCATCAAACCATTTAACCCCAACGAACTGAATGCAGCACTTTGCAGGTACATAGAGAATAATGGAACCCTTTCCAATGAGGAGACTGGAGAAAAGCTTTCTGAGGTATTTCCTTACCTGGCTTCTCTGGTAAATGGGAATAATGCGGCTATTAAAAAAATTGTTCAAGCCACCTCTTCATCGGTTTTGGAAGCTATTTCTAAAGCTCAACAGGCGATTTTGGAGGATGACTCTGAGCTTCTCAGGCTCCAATTACACACACTAAAACCCAACCTACACAGTTTGGGTATAGATAGCATTTTAGATAAATTGCCTCAAAATATCATCAAAAACCCTGAAATCTCCTCAGATGTATTTGATGAAATCAAGCTAAAGACAGAATCCATCAGCGATAAATATGGAAAAAACTAAGATTGTGATCATAGAAGATGACCCAGGATTTGTAGAAATCCTGAAAAGTATGATTTCTCAGATCTCCTACATTGAATTATTAGACACCTATACAAATTCTGTCAACGCCTCAATTGGTATTGCAAAGCACAACCCTGATTTTGCAATTGTTGATTATGAGATTTCCGGTTTAAATGGGTTGGAAACAATTAAGACACTGGACAAACCTCCGAAGATTCTGCTCATTACAGGAAATGATATCGGAACTGAGGAATTAGTAGGACTGAATGTTGGCATTTATCTTAAAAAACCCCTCAAAAATTTCGAACAATTTAAATCTGCAGTGGATTACGTGATCAGCAAATAAATGCTAGATTTGGGGTGATTTTTCGAAAAAACCTTACCAAATATTATGCTAGAAAATCTGTTCACACTGTTGATGCTTATCCTATTACAAGCAGTTCTCGGATTTGACAATTTGCTTTACATATCAATAGAGTCAAAAAGAGCTCCTCTGGAGAAACAAGGCATGGTCCGATCCTGGGGAATTGGAATAGCTATTATTTTGAGGCTATTACTGTTATTTGTATTGGTAAATCTGATCAAATACTTCCAGGATCCTATCATTACTTTTCATACAGGAATCATCGACGCAAAAATTAACATCCACAGTTTAATCGTATTGTTTGGTGGTATTTTCATCCTTTACACAGCCATTAAGGAAATTTGGCACATGGTCTATCTTGAAGAGCATGAATCTGATGACAAAGGAAAGAATAAGTCAATCGGTAATATCATCACCATGATTGTTCTGATGAACATCATTTTCTCATTTGATTCCATTCTAAGCGCAATGGCATTGAGTGATGTATTTTGGGTGATGGCTGCTGCAATTGTCATAAGTGGTGTAATGATGATCTGGTTATCAGGACATGTGTCTGCATTTTTACAGAAAAACAGGCTCTATGAAGTCCTTGGTTTGTTTATTTTATTGCTAGTTGCTGTGATGTTAATTTCAGAAGGAGGCCACCTGGCTCACATTCATTTATTCGGTAGTGAAGTGACTCCTTTGAGTAAGACTACATTCTATTTTGTAATCTTCTTCCTGGTTGTAACTGACATTGTTCAGGGTAGATACCAGAGAAAATTACTAAAGGCAAGAGCACAAAAGTCAGCTTAGTAGCTTCCAAGTATTGATCGGTCGGGTGATTGCTTCAATTGATCGATAAACAGCAATGTAGTTATGTTTTCATTGGTTTTCGAGCCAAATTTGTAGTATCTTAATTGAGTAATTAAGATGGTGTTTCACCAAATTAATCGAAAATACAAACAATGAAGACCCTTCGATCAGTTACGCTATTTCTATTTAGCTTATTGGCATTCTCAAATATCCATGCGCAAGAACAGGAAAATCTTGTAATTGAGTTTGATAATTTAAGCTATGAGTGGGATAGAATTGCTGAGCTGTTTGACAACTATGAAGGTCTTGGCACGTTCTGCTCAACTGATACAATCCGTACTCATGTTATCGAAGTGCTGAATGGAATTCATCACTATGATTCTTTGATTTATGATGTGTTGTTTGAGAAATCCCTTGTGGATGGCAATCACGAAATACAGAAGACCATTGAACAAATTCAGGAGTTTGAATCTGAATATAGCATCAAAGGTTTTATGGAACACCTGAAAGTTGAATGTCACGAACGAAGTGAAGTGGAGCATAATAGAAAAAATTCAGTATCTGATATTGGTGCAGATTCTTATGACGGCCAAAGAGAGATTGTTGAAACAGCAACATTCAGATATATAAAGCACGTAACAAAGCTAGTAGACCACATACGTGCACACATCCATCATCTCAATTTAGAAAATTCTGTGACCTACAAATAATTCATCTCCAAACGATGGATGTTGTCATAGAAGATTAAGCACTTTTAGCCAAGTATTTATTATATTTCAGAGTATTTTCTCTAAGTTTTTGCTCAATTCAAAGCATTGAGATAAATTTTACTCTAACCTACATCTAAGATTGGCTAACAATAGAAAATTTAGAATTTTACATAGCGTAGGAAAACCCATTGAATACATACTCTTTGAGGTTGTCTGCATACTATCCATTGGATTAATGGGATTCTGGATCATCTATGGTTTTATTGTGGGATTTACCACAACTATGCTCACCATTTACATTGCTGCACTTGTTGGATTTGTAGTAGCTTATTTTGCGCATATACGAGGTTTCAACTTTGGAATCACTTCCAGCCTATTTTACTTTTTTTGTGCTTTGCTCCTCATTTTAGGGTGGTTTCCTTCAGGTGGTACAACCGGAGCTATTATGCATCCATTTTTCCTTGTTTTTGTGACAGGTTTGTTGGTATTGGATTCCAAAAGGTTTCTTGTATACTCAGTACTAATGATCCTCATAGCAACATCGGCATCATTAATTGAGTATTTCCAGCCCTATTTAGTATCGCCCTATACAGACAGTAGCAGAAGGGTTTTGGATATTTTTGTTTCAAACATCATCATTCTTACTGCTGCAGGTATCTGCATTTTTGTGTTTAAAAAGGCCTTCAAACATGATAGAAATAAAATCAGAGGACTTGTCAAAACTCTGGAACAGCAAAAAAGAAAGGCTGAATCTGCAGACCAGGCCAAGTCACAGTTTCTGGCGACCATTAGCCATGAAATGAGAACACCTCTAAACGGTATTTTAGGGATTGCAGACCTACTTTATAAGTCAGAACTGGATGATGAGCAAAAGCAACTTGTACTGAACCTCATTAGTAGTAGTGAGATGCTACATAGCCTTGTTAGCGATGTACTAGACCTCACTCAAATTGAAGACAACAAACTGGTCCTCCATGAAGCAGATTTTGACCTTAAATATGAGATAGAAAATATCAAAAGCATTTTTGTGGATCGGATCAAAAGAGAAGACAAAGATGTTGAACTAGTCTTTGATCTGGATGATAAGATTGACCGTATTATTGTGGGAGACGTTGTTAGATTGAAACAGGTGATTATCAACCTTGTAAACAATGCACTCAAGTTTACAGAGAAAGGGATGGTGAAAGTAAGCGCTCAATTAGTTGAAAAGAAGGATGATATTGCCAAAATAAACGTTTCTGTAAGAGATACCGGAATTGGAATACCCAAAGATCAACTTAAGAAGCTTTTCAATAAATTCACTAAGATCAATACACCACAACATAACAGAAAAGATGGTACGGGACTTGGCCTTGTGATAACAAAGAACATTGTTCATGCCATGGGTGGTGAGGTAAGAGTAAGTAGCGAGTTTGGAATAGGCTCTGTTTTTAGTTTTGTTGCCCCCTTCAAAGTTTCTAAAAACCAAAAGTTCCAAAAGGTTGTTGAAGAATTCAATGACCTAAGTGACTACCACTTAAAAGTATTGGTAGCTGAAGATTACGAAATCAATCGACTTGTTGCTCAAAAAACACTACAAAATTTAGGTGTGGAAACAGTAGAAATGGCCATTGACGGAATGGAGGCCTATGAAAAAGCTGTAATTGGAAACCATGATTTTATCCTAATGGATGTGAAGATGCCTGAACTGGATGGGCTTGGTGCGACTGAATTGATATTGGATAAATTCAAGCGTGACAATAGGAAACCCCCAATTATTATTGCCATTACTGCCAATGCCATGAAAGAAGATGTAGATGCATGTCTTGAGGTGGGCATGTCCCATTTTGTGAGTAAACCTTTCAATCAGAAATCTCTTTACCAGGCTTTTAAGAAGTTTCTAAACGAAAACTAAGTGGTAGACCCAAATATCCTTGTTGCCCTTACCAGAATGAAAATGCCTTTTGGAAAATACAAAGGGACCTTACTATGCAATCTTCCCTCCTATTATCTGGAATGGTTTTCTCGTGAAGGTTTCCCAGATGGTAAATTGGGTATGATGCTATCTACCATGTATGAAATCAAAATCAACGGACTAGATTATTTACTAGAACCTATTAAGAAAGGAAACATTTCTTAATTTTTTAGAGTACCTCTTCTATTGAGCAAGTAAGTTTTTTCCTGTTCATTTGAAACCTTATCAATTGCTTTATTCAGGTATTCAAGCGCCAGTTCATTGTTTCCTTTTGCTTCGAAAAATCTAGAGTATGCGCCTAAAACCAGATAGGCTCTTTGTGAAAACGATTCTTCATTTAATCCATCTAACAATTCCCAGGCCCTGTCAAAAAGCTTAAGCTGGATATTTACCAGAGCCAGGTTAAGCTTTGTGTAATTTGTAGGGCGTAAATCATCTAATTCTTCGTACCAATATTTCACCTTCTCCCAGTTTGTTTCACTAAAACTAGGTGCTTTAATATGCTCTGCAGCGATTGCAGCTTCATAATGAAAGGTACTAAGTGGTTCCTGATACTCCATTGCTTTAAACATAGCATCATTAGCTACAAAAACAAACTGATAATTCCATTTGGAGCGGTCCTGGTGTTCCAGATCAATAATTTCATTAGACGCGTTAATCTTTGCCGGGAGCCTCGCAGAATGGAAACACATTAATGCAAACAAAGCATAAAGCTTTCCGGAACGGAATTTTTCTTTTTTTAGCAACAGTTTAGTCAATCGAATGGCTTCAGCGCATAAATCTCTGCGTATCAATTCATTTTTACTGGATGAATGAAAACCCTCATTGAAAGTCAGATATATCACATCCATTACATTCTGCATACGTCCCTGCACTTTCTCTATAGATGGATAATCCATCACGATCCGTTGGTCAATAATAGATTTACGGGCCCTTACCAGCCTTTTCTTGATAGATTCATCCTTTTGTAAAAGAGCAGCTGCGATTTCTTTCATACTGAACCCTGAAATCGTCTTTAATGCGAAGGCAACCTGATCATTTGGGTGTAATGATGGATGACAGGCTACAAAAATCATACGCAATTGGCTGTCCTCAATCTCATGGTCAAGGAAAAGATCATTGAGGTGGATAGCCGAAGAACCAGATGTAATTTCCTGATACCTGTCTTTGTCTGCCTTCAACTTTCTGAGCAAGTCAATACTCCTGTTTTTAGCAGCCTGCACGAGCCACGCTTCGGGATTATCAGGAATATTTGTTCTCCATTGCAAGGTGGCTTTGGTGAAAGTATCCTGAACCGCGTCCTCAATCAATTCAAGATGCTGCAACCCAAAAAGTCTTGACAAAATTGCGACCATCTTTCCGTACTGGTGACGGAAAAGATGGTCGATAACCTGGGGTTCCATTTAGTTCTGGTCAAATACCATCACCTCACGGATCTCTACAGCTCCGCCAAGGTCATAGTCTGGATAATCTTGTGCTATTTTAACAACCTCATTCGCGTCTTTTGCCTCAACAATAAAGTATCCTCCTACCCATTCTTTACTCTCTACAAAAGGTCCGTCTGCCACTACTCGCTCAGGTCCAGAAATTCTTTTCGTATCAGAAAGAAGCGCATTTCCACCTCTCAGTATACCTTGCTGCTCCATTTTGTTGCTCCAGGCAAACCACTTACCCATTCTCTCCTGTAACTGTTCTGGTGATAATCCAAGTTCCTGGTAATCAGCTCCAAGAAATAACATCATATAATCTTTCATTTGAATAATATTTTAGAATTTTTGATTTCATTTTTTATGACAACAGCTTGTTGAATTCCAACGCTTTCTCAACCCAGAAATCCAATTCATCATCAGAATCAAATCCTTCGGGATCGATGAAAAGAAATCCGCGCATCACTTTCCCGGTAAAGTCCATGACCCTGCTACCTTTAGTATTTAGCAGTTCGTCATAAGGTAATTTACCAACCCTAACCATGAGCCGATCGGTTTGCCTGGATTTATCAATGTCTATGCCAATGCACATTTTATCATTGACCATAAAGACCAAACCTCCCATCATCTTTTTCTCGATCAGTTGTCCCTTCCCGGAAATTCTCTGTCGGACTCTTTCAGCCAGGTATTCATTGTAAGCCATGTCTTTTTGTTTTATTTAAAAATAGACAGAATTCTGAATTCTAGGCACTTACTGCGAATGCTTTCCTGAATTCTTCTCCGTCATAATAGACCCGTATCCTGGAGATCTTTTCGTTTTCAACTTCATAAACCTCGGCTGTGTCAATCTGAATCTTTTGACCGGTTGGTGAAGTAACGTGATATGTACCCTCCATAGAAACATGAGTTTCACCACCAAAAAGATTAATTGGATCATATGAATTCACCATTTCAGCCCATTCCAGGTTGAGTTTGATGTTATCCTCTTTCCCAACCACAGTATTATCAGGTCCCTTAAAAGTGACGTCATCCGTCAATAATTCCTTCCAATCAGAGTTTCCCGCAGACAGGGATTCCTGGAATGCCTGTACTACTTGTAATGCATTTTTTGTCATAATTTTAACTTGTTTGATTAAACATATTTGCCCACATGACGATCTCCGACTTCTAATAGGGGACAAAATTCACAAGTAATTTCATGTTTTCATAAGAAGAACATCTCAAAACACTGTATATCAATTATTTATGAACAATAAAAATAACTCATCATGCAATAGACATTTGGTGAACATATGAAAATCAATCTACTTTTTGTGCTATTTTGTTTGACCGATCCACTATTATTGGCTCCTAATTTTTCAATTATGAATTGCAAATTGATCTTAACCATCATACTTACGACTCTACTTTTTAGTTGTAGCAAAGACTCTGGTGATGACAACAGTATTGTAGATTCGGATGAAGATGGAGTTGGAGATAATATAGATAATTGCCCATTCCAAGCAAATGAAGACCAGCTGGATAGTAATTCAGACGGAATTGGTGATGCCTGTACCATTGCATCTACGGAGGGTGAATACTTTACGCATGCAATGCCATGGACTACAAGAGTTGATAATGCGAATAAACATTCAGATTCAAATGTCATAATTGCATTCCTTGAAAACAGAGCATCAAATAATGAGTTATTTCCCAGAACGAATGGGATCTTCCAAATAGATTTTACTTCATTCCATATTGTAAAAGCCAACGAGCAGTCCAGGAAAATCCCGTTTGACGAATTTATTGAGCTTCAGTATGGTACATGGTATGGTGATCCTCCCTGTGATAACCTCATGGAAATTCCGGTTCCTGCATCTGCAAGAATCGAGGGAGTAGAAGGACTTGTCTGCGCAGAAACAGAAGGTGAAGACTGTCATCTGATTGTACATGATGTTGATAACGGCATATTGTATGAAGTTTTCCATTCCTCAGTAGTGAATAACGAAAGCGCTGTTGGTGGTATTTGTCCAGTAGTTTGGGACCTGGATTATGAATATGGAAGTGACCTAAGGGGTTTACAATGTACCAGTGCAGATGCGGCTGGATTACCAATAGCTCCATTGTTGGTTACTGCTGATGAACTGGCTACTGGTGAAATCAATCATGCCCTAAGGTTTATCCTAAGAAATGACAACATGCGATCAGGGTTCTTTGTAGCTCCTGCTACGCATGCGGGTGGGCCTTCATCAGAAGACCAGAATGCACCCATTTATGGTATGCGCTTTCGATTAAGGGCTGATTACCCGGTTGAACAACTTGGTGAATCAGGAAAGATTATTGCAAAAGCGCTACAGGAATACGGAGCGATTCTGGCTGATGGTGGTAATATTCCTTTTACATTCATGGATGATCACTTCAGTGATGCCAAGTATGATCAATTTGATGATTTTGGCCCAAGAATGTTTGAAGGTCTTTTTGCAATAACAGACTTTGAGATTGTGAACACGTCTTCTCCGATAGTATTAACGAGAGATTGTGATAACTTAAACCGGTCACAAAAAATTCTAAACCTGTTGAAGTAATTTTTACTTTATGTCATCAGTAAAGTGGCCGTCATGTTGTCCTTTTGAGAACTTTTTAGCGTTAAATGAAGAAGATTCTCCTTTTGGAATTGAAAGGCTATTCCATTTTTCCCCCGCAATCATTCTTCCTATGTAAACAATTTGACCAACATGATAGGCATAATGCATCATTTGCCTGTTAATCGCTTCGAATAGTGTATGCTTTTGATTTCTAATAAAAACATGTGACTGGAAGTTATCTTGAGTAATGGTATCAAGCGCTCCAAACAAACAAGACCACCCTTCCTCCCATTTCTCAAGAAGTTCATCTCTACTGGCAATAACTGATTCAAATTCCTGATCGCGATTTCTCCAGTCTTTTTCACCATCACTTTCAAGGAAATCCGTCCACCGTGATAACATATTGCCCCAAAGGTGATTGACAATAATGGCTATTGAATTACTCTCATTATTAAATTGCCAGAACAAATCACTCTCCTCTATTTGGTCAAATGTCTTATCTCCTAATGTTTTGTAATATTCAAATTGCTTAATTGCACTGCCTAAATAATTAGCTTCATTCATTAATGTTAACGTTAATCCTGTACATCCACTTTGATTGAACCATAATTAGAATAACCACCCACCTGTTCAATATTGACATCTAATACGTCAGAAGTATTGATCTCCTTGATATCTACATTGAGGTTATCTGAAGTATTTATGTCTACAAGTTCTACCTCCAGCTCATCAGAAGTTTCAACCCCAACAATATTCACATCAATTTCATCAAAAGCACTTAATCGCACGGTAATTGATCCATCATCGTTTAGAGGAACCAAACCGTATTGTTTTCCAGGGATTACAGCTGGTACATCCCCTGCAAAAGCTTTTGGCATAAATTCTACCTGGTTGAAGGTGATCAATACAAGGCAAATTGCGATCACCGTCAATACACTTTTAGTGTAAAAATCAACTTTCAAATTATTCATAATCAAATATTTATATTTTCTAATCCAGATCACTCTCAGAAAGCAATACCATCCATTCCATTTTCTCAACATTTTGAAGCATGGAGATGTTAATTTCATCAACCAATTCAGGGGATAATTGCTCACTAAACCCAAAAGCATAGAGCTGTGGGTTAAACTTGATATTGAATAAACTGTAACTGCCGAGCGTATCAATTGAAATAATTGAATTCAGTATCGGTCTGTCATAAGCAACAACATCAATTTCCTCGGAATTCAGGGATTCTAATAATTCTTGCATGGTTTCAAATGTCACTGTTCCCTTGAAAAAATTATTCTTCAACCACTCGTGGGTTGCTGAATTGTGAATGGTGCCAACCTTATTGTCTTTAAAATCCTCGATTACATTAGAACTACCTCCAATTTTGTTAACCGTAAGTGAGGAAGCAATACTAGCCGTAAATCCAGAAATGATAATAATCGCAGTAAACATCCAGACTAATGCCACAATGCGTCCCCCAGCTGTTCTAGGTGATTTATCTCCATATCCTACGGTAGTCATGGTTACAGCGGACCACCAAAAACCTTCCCAAATACCCTTTAGACCTTTATCAAATTCTTCGTGATTATGGCGATTCTCAAAAAACCAGATGAGCAAACCAAACACAAGAATTACCAATACCAGTGCCCCTAAAGCCCGAATGAAATTGACGGAGAAAAATGAGCTGATAAATTCAATTGCCTTCATAAAGGCCGATTCTTCCCTCTCTAATAGGGAAGCATGGGTAATGTAGTATGGCGTAGAGAAGTCCATAACTTCCGCTCTTGAACTTGTAATTGTCAATGGTGAAAGACATAGGTCAATGGAATTATTCTCTAGTGCCATCAACAAACTATCCAAAGGCATTTCATGGTATTCAAAATAAATGTTATTCTCATTGGCGATGTTCTCCCAGAGCCAAACTGTAGGTCCAGTCAACACATCTTCAGTTTCAATCACAAAAGGTGGAACTAGTTTATAGCCCACTTTGAGAGTATCTGATGGTTGAGAAAACGATGAAAAGGACATGAATGAAAGGAATACAATACACAGGTATCTCATTGATCAAGTTGGATTAGATTAACACTAAAGATAGAGGATGAGAGGCGTGTTTGAAAACAAGTTGTCAAATAGAAAGGAGGCCTATCAAACAGTTAAAACCTTTTTAGAAGACTCGAGATATACCCAAAAAAAACAATTCTGGGGTTTGATTTGTCATATTGGACTAATTGAAGCCTTATTTGCCTCCCAGGAACAGCCTTTTGAATATATAACATTCCTATTTTTGACCAAACTTGAGAAAATGAAGAAACTTTTAGCCATACTGGCAATCAACTTTGCTATGGGTATTCATGTCAATGCCCAAACCGATGAATCCATTGAGTCAAAAATTGATGACATCATCAGTCAACTTACACTTGATGAGAAAGTCGCTATGTGTCATGCGCAATCTAAGTTTAGTTCACCCGGAGTGCCTAGATTAGGTATCCCAGAATTATGGATGTCAGACGGTCCGCATGGGGTTCGTGCTGAGATCAATTGGGATAACTGGGGATATGCCGGATGGACCAATGATTCCATTACTGCATTCCCAGCATTAACAGCACTTGCAGCTACATTTGATCCCGATTTATCTGGTCAATATGGTGTAGCTGTAGGAGAAGAGGCTCGCTACAGAAAGAAGGACGTGCTTTTGGGACCTGGTGTAAACATCTATAGAACCCCGTTAAATGGAAGAAACTTTGAATACATGGGAGAAGATCCCTTGCTGGCGTCTGAAATGGTAGTACCTTATGTGCAAGGTGTTCAATCCAATGGGGTGGCCGCCTGTGTAAAACATTATGTTCTCAATAATCAGGAGCATTGGCGTTCTGACGTAAATGTCACCATCTCTGATCGGGCCCTTTATGAGATATACCTGCCTGCCTTTAAAGCTGCTGTTCAGGAAGGGAAAACCTGGTCCATTATGGGGGCTTACAATAAGTATGAGGGACAATATTGTAGCCATAATGAAAAATTGAATAACAAAATACTAAAAGGTGAATGGGGTTTTGATGGGGTAATCATTACAGACTGGGGAGCAGCACGTGACACTAAACAGGCAGCTCTTTATGGACTAGATATTGAAATGGGAACCGGAACTGACGGTATGACTTACTCTCTCGCAAACGCCTACGATAACTATTACCTGGCATTTCCTTTTCGTGATATGATTAAGAGTGGTGAAGTAGATGAATCATACGTAGATGATAAAGTAAGAAGGATATTACGGTTGATGTTTAGGACGAACATGAATCCCAATAAACCTTTGGGAAGTGTCAATACAAAAGCTCATCATGATGTAGCCAGAAAAATTGGCCAGGAAGCAGTCGTCTTACTTAAAAATGAAAACAACTTCTTCCCATTGGACCCTGATCAAAAAATGACTATTGCCATCATTGGCGAAAATGCAACGAGACCAATGGGACCCGGAGGAGGATCATCAGAGTTAAAACCACAATTTGAGGTATCAGTGTTGGAAGGCCTTGAGCAAAGATTTAAAAATTCTGAAGTAATCTATAGTCTAGGTTATTCATCAGGACCTCCTGTTTGGGGTAGAGTTGCGCCATCACCTTATGATGCTGATTCTTTGAGGAATGCGGCTATTGCCATAGCGAAAAAAGCAGATGTAGTCTTATTTGTTGGAGGATTAAATAAGAATTTCAGAGAAGATTGTGAAGGTGGTGATAGATTGAAGTATGAACTTTCATTCGGTCAAAATGAGTTGATAGAAGCATTGGCAGAAGCCAATCCAAACCTGGGCGTGATCATGGTCAGTGGCAATGCCTATGCCACACCGTGGTTATCAAAAACAAAGGCACTTTTGCAGGGCTGGTACCTGGGAAGCATGGCAGGTCATGCTTTGGCGGATGTTATTTCAGGTGATGTAAACCCATCCGGCAAATTACCTTTCACTTTCCCTAAGAAACTAGCAGATAATGCAGCTCATAGTTTTGGATCTGAATCTTATCCTGGGATCAATATGGAACAGACCTACAAAGAAGACATTTTGGTAGGTTACCGATGGCACGAAACCAAGAAGATATTACCGCAATTCCCATTTGGGTTTGGATTATCATACACAGATTTTGAGCTAACAAACATTGTTACAGATCAAAAGAAATATTCTAAGGAAGATCAAATCACAGTGAATTTTGATGTCTCAAATAAAGGAAATATGGACGGAGCTGAGGTTGTTCAGGTATATATTGGAAAACCAAAATCAAAGGTGGCAAGAGCCAAGAAAGAACTGAAAGGTTTTTCAAAAAACTTTGTACAGCGTGGCAACTCTATAGATGGCAAAATCGAAATTCCCGTAAGCTCATTGGCTTATTATGATGAAGCTAATTCTGATTGGGTTATTGAGAGTGGTCAATATGAAGTATTTGTTGGAAATGCGTCTAACAACATCTCTAAAACATTAAAAATTACAATTGAATAAATTCCTTTCTTCCCTATGAGGCAAGGATCTTCTTCTTTGCCTCACTGGAAGGAATCACTGGAATAATTTCAAAGTCAGCATACTCCGTCCATTCCTGGGCCCATTCTATCATCAGGTCTTCAGAAGAACTCTCCATAAGTTGGTAGCAATTCAATAGATTGTGATCAACCCAGCTCTCAATGTATTCTACACCTTCTGGAAGCAACCTTCCCTCCTGCTCAAAGCGTTCATACAATGCTTTAGCTCTTCCTTCGTGAAAACGTTCTATAACCAGGTACTTCATGGGTTCTTCAGTTTAGTTAAAAAGCGATTTAAGTTTAGATTCAGTTATCCCATCATTTGGATCAAAATCATCAGAGTTCATATAATTGAGAATTGACTGGTACAGCGTCTTTCCTTCAATTGTTTGAAGGGTATTTAATTGAGACATACACACTAACAATTTCCCTTGACCCACTTTGAACTCAAAGATCATCCCAAGTTTATGATTTCTCTGCAGGTTATCAATAACCTGAACAATAGGAAAGTAATCCTGATCCAATTCGTCAAGTATTAATGAATTGCTGGCTTTGATTATTGAGTACCATTGCCAATTTGTATGAAAGTCAGTTGGAAAACTTTTAAATATTGGATGATTTGGTTTTGTGAGAATACCCAATGTTCCCGGTGATACTGGCCTCTTCACATGCTCACTGATACTTTTGAACATTTCATAATTCCAAAACTCAGGTGGGAAATGGCCTTTGTAGCTCTTTCCTGAAACATCTGCATCATCCGGAAAATACAGTACTTTTGAGCCATTTCTCAGATCACTAATCGTTTGAGCATTTAGTTTATTGGAGATTGCAATATTTCCAATATCATTGGGTAAATCCTGATTTGGAAAGAACCAAATCGGATAAGAGTTTTGATAGGCCGTCCCTGGCAATGAAAGTTTCAAATGATATTTTTTTGCTTCATTTATGTCACCAACCGATGCATTTATGGTTCCAAGTGCAGTCAACCCTTCACTTGAAATGAGAGTTTCTCCCAATTCACCACTAGTAATCACTTCATTGTTTTTATTCATTATTTGCCAGTGTACCTTACCATCAAAATTCTTGTTAGAATAATTGGACACTTTGATTTGTGCCACAAACGGTTCATCGGCATTCCAACAGAATTTGTTGATTTCTGCTAGTAATGTTACATCATTGCAGGACATGCTCCATTCCTCTTCTGAAATCACACCCTTACTATCCATAAATGCATCCAGGACCCCCACCAAAGCAGTTCCCTGACCTGGAAAGTCTTGTAAATCCAGTAGCTGAAATCCAGCCATATCTTTAGTTCTAAGAGCGGCTTCCATTTCTGCCTTGTAGCAAATTGCCGACCACCTACCAGAAGCCTGTTGGAATAAACTATCCAAATGCCCCATTCCAGAAGTCTCTAGTTTTTTTTTGAATATATTAAGGTTCCATGGTTTCAAAACACCCTTATACTTTTCGATCTCATCATAGTTCGGGTAGATTTGATATTGACCAATTTCATGGCTGATAAGCGGAAGGTCCATGTGATCAACAGCGTAATCAAATTTGTTCATAGTGGAAGGAACGCTGGTATTTAAGATCCCACCATCATTGGCATCAGCAAAAGCATGTGTCAACCTGGTATGACCAATAATTGAATCACCATTTTCAGGAATTCTGGCTCCCACAAAAAACTCGCAGTATGTTCTTGGTGGTAAATAACCGATGTTATTATTCGAACCCATGGCGTAAAGTGGTCGGTCATCAAATGATTTTAGATTGACCATCAGTTCTTCCACACGATCATGACCACTCCAAATTTCATTGCCCGGGGAGAACATAACGAAGGAAGGATGGTTTCCATACGCTTTCAAAAGTGCTTTTCCCTCAGTTTCTAACATGTCCTGTACAGTATCAGACTCCAGGCCGCCCCAAAAAGGCAATTCCGCTTGTAGGTAGATCCCTAATTCATCGGCAGCTGCAAATGCTGCTTCCGGTGGACAATATGTATGGAATCGATAATGATTAATTCCGTATGATCGGGCAATTTCAAATACCCTCAACCACTCTTCCTTATTCATTGGCGTATAGCCAGTTTGTGGGAAGACTGCTGCATCATGTTTACCTCTTAGAAATGTTTTCCTTCCATTGATAGTAAACTGTTTATCCTTCGTGCCAAACTCTCTCATACCAAAAGTAGTAGACTTTAAATCCAGCACTTCTCCTGACCTGCTAAGAACGACCTCCAGGTCATATAATGGTTGTTCATATTCATCCCAAAGATCCATTTCGTCTCCCAGGGAATAGGATAAAGTAACCTGTCTGTCACTAATTCCCGAAAAATGCTTGGTTTTGAGTGTTTTCGAGGAACCATTCTTACGTAACCGAAGCATGAAATCCAGGTCAAATTTATCTTCTTCATTAACTTCTATATCAAGCCCTACCTCAAAAGACCTCTGTAGTACATCTGGATATACCTTGATGTTTGCAATGCATTGTTTACCTGTAGCAGTCAATAACAATTGTCCAATAATGCCATTCCAGTTGGTTTGGGTATCATCAGAGTAGATGTGTACATTCCCATAAGGAGTCCTTTTTAAGTTGTTGTCGACCATGATCGTGATCGTATGTTTACCTGGGGGAAGGTCAGTGCTCATATCGTAGAGTTGAGGTGATTGCAACAGAGTAGATTCCCCTACCAATGAACCATCAACCCACACCTTGGTCAATTTTGTTCTTTCCAGGATGAGTTCGATATGTTTGCTACTGAAGCTTTGTGGAACTGTAATTTCTTTTTGATACCAGGCCTGTCCTTCAAAAATATATTCTCGATTTAGGTGGAGTGTAGTCGTATCTGTATTCAGAAATCCTTTTGCATTAGAGTCAGTCGTACCCGGTAAGTAAATAGTATCACCAAAATCCTGCTGATTATACCACTCTTCACTTATTCCAATACCCAGAGAATCCAATCTAAATTGCCAATTACCTGACAGATCAATTACTTGTCTATCGAATGGTTCTTTGGTGGAACAGGAGAAATTAATTGCTATTAACAAGCCAATAAAGAAGTAGGTAATTCTCATCACTTATGATCATTTTGCCATAAGTTACGATCGTTATAACTGGTCAGCAAGTCTTACAAGGGCTTATAAACAAATGATGACCTAAAAAAAGAAACCCTAAAAAGCACTTTGCCTTTTAGGGTCTCAAACAGCTACGGAACACAATCTATGCTGTAAAGAAAGAGGTTATTTTATAAGCGATCCTGACATAGAACTTTCCATTTCCGCCAAAAAATAAAATCTCGTTACACTTATCGATGAGCAATACTAGGTTTATCGGCCTTATATCAATTACCAAGACTTAATCGCTCAATTGAGAAAACTATATTCTCTTCATTAAAGAATTTCTTGCTCTCCTTTAGTATCAAGGTGAAACCATATTTCTCTGCATGCTTCTGGATTGAATCAATTTTACAATCTTCACTGAGAATCATCAACACTTTAGATTTTAAGTGCAAATAATTAGATAGCTGTTGGAAGAGTTTCTCGAAGTATTCAAATGACTCACCACAATACCATGCTCTCTCCTCATCATTGCCTGGATTTTGGGGGTAATATGGTGGGTTAATCAGCATCAAATCGAATACCTGCAGTGGTATCTCATCAAATAGGTCTGAATGGTATGTAGTTATCTGTTGATGATTCGACTGAGCATTCAACTCAACATTTTCTACAGCACTCTGATTGATATCAGAAGCGTGAAGTTCGTGTCCCAGGCTTGCTAGATATACACTTGTTAGACCTGAACCAGCTCCTAGTTCTAAAACCTTTGATTTATTGGTCTCCAAAATACTCAAGCTATACTCTAGTAAGTATTTTGAACTAAAAAAGAAACCAGGATGAAATACGCCCGGTAAGACCTCAATCTTGATATGCTGATAGGTAAACTTTCTTGGTTTAAGTTTATACCATCTATAAAGTGCTTTGAGAAACCAATGTGTGATTTTGTTTTTAATCATTATTCTGAATAAAAACCCTCTTTCTCTGGTTGCCTGTACTTCCATAACCTATGTAAAGCCTTTATCTCAAGAGGCATTTCATAGATGCCATGTTTATACCTCCAACTGGCCAAAGACTTAAGAATGCTTTTCTTTAACCCTCTTATTCTAAAATCAGAAGCTGTTGGAAAGTAACCATTAAGGACAACTTCAAAATTTTTTATATTATCCACCATTTTAGGGGTGAGCCATGGTGTCAATGGGTTTTTTCGTAAGTCGAAATTCTCCCAACTGGGAGATATCCAATCCTCAAGCTTAGACGGAAATTGAAATCCGGCATCTTTGATCTGTTTGTATAATTCAGATCCTTCTGTTGGTACTGGGCTGTACACATAAATAATAATCTCGGCTTCAGGATTAATTTCTTTTACCTCTTTGATGAACTGAATATCCCATTGAATTTGACTATCGGCTTGCTCTTCGGTTGGTGCAGGAAGTCCTAATACAAATGACATCTCAGGAATAATACCAATCTTCTTCATTCGAAAAGCGAAATCCTTAATCATCTGCCCGGATTGTGTACCTCCCTTGTTCATTTGCTTCAAAACTTCATCATTGCCAGTTTCAGCTCCAAGAAAGATCATTTTGCAGCCAGCGCGATGCATCAACTCAAGTTCTTCATCGCTGTACATATTGATTGTATCAATTCTTCCTTCTCCCCACCAGCTGATGTTGTCATTTAATACCAGTTTAGAAAATTCGACAACTCGTTTCCTGGAGGTGAAAAAATTATTATCATGAAACTCGATTGCATCGATTTGGTACTTCTCCTTGAAATAGGAAACATCCTTATAAATACTTTCAGCTGACTTACCTTTCCACTTTGCATTGTAAATAGGAACTACGGCACAAAATGAGCAAGTAAATGGACAGCCCATACTGGAATGATAAGCAAGCGTTTTTTTACCAAGAAATGTTTTAGATAAATAATTCTCCAGCGAATAAAAACCATCCAGATACTCATACGGTAGTGAAGGCAATGAGTCCTGATCTAATAGTGCTTCAACGGCAGTCTTCTGTACGCCCTTCTCACTTTTATAAATCAAATTCTTAATTGATGTTAACCGGCTGTATTCATCCGATTCAAGTGCTGATAATAATTCAGGGAAAGCATTGTCTCCTGGTCCATTTATCACATAATCAACATATCCTGAATCGAGGGTGACCTTGTATTGGTTGGCAGCAAAGTACCCCCCCCATACAACAGTGACTTCAGGAAAAAGTTGCTTACATTTCTTACTAAATGGTATCGCCTGTTTCAATTGTGGCCCAGGCATTACAGTAAGCCCAAAATATTTGTACTCCCCACTGAGTAAATATGCATTTATCTTTTGCCAGGGATCTTCTTCCAAATTACCATCAACAAATACATATTCAAATTCTCCATGAATAGAAGCTCCCACCTGTAGAATGGAGTTAGGTATTCTATGTTTTGAGTTAGCACTTCTTGGATTAAATAAAATAACTTTAGACATGAAAGAATTTACTTGTGAATTACATACATTGGGAATGGACTGTAAGTCTTTCCAAATTTACCGAGGATACGATTTGACATCCCGGGTCGATAAACTAAGTTATGCATAAATGGCTTCAATATATCTTTTGCATGGTGAAAATAATACTCACTCATTTCTGGAACACCCATGTCTTGATAATACTTACCAGATCGCGATTTGGCTTCAGCAACTTTCTCCGTACCATACAGGAATGTGTCCATTAAAACAATAACCCCCTTATCAGAAAGATAGTCAAACAATCGATTGAATAAGTTACCGGGGGATTCAAAGTATTGCAATGCTGCAGAAATGACAACACAATCAACTGGTTCTATCGGAAGGTTCTCAAAAATATCACCATATACAAATCTAATTCCAGGTTTCTCAAATAGGCGTTTGGCTTGATCAAGTTCGTACTGATTGATATCCACTCCTATCACCTCATAACCATTCTTATTTAGGTAGTTAGACATCCAACCATTTCCACATCCCAAATCCAAAAGGGAATGAATGTTAAATTGGCCCAATACTTTCAAGAGTTGCTGAAGTGAAACTTGTCTTATTAACCACTCTTTATAATGTTTGTGTGAATTTAATATTCCATATGGTAGATTCGCAACAACTTCATCATCGTAGACTCTTTCTTCTTTGTTCCGGATCTTTAAGTATGCATCTTCGATATCAATTAATTTATTCAACTATAAAGTATTTAATCTATAACCACTATTTTCATATGAATTTTACAACCGACACTTGATTTCTTAATAGAAACGGTTTTATCACCTAATCATAAGTCAGGGTTTATAAAATATGCTTACTTTCAAATTAATGAATTCAATGCACTCAATAATATTTTATGTCTCAAAAAATAAGTGTCCAACATGTGAATTCCCACTTTTGGGTGAAGGAAATCAATTAAGATGTAAGAACAATCATTTAATTGAAGAGGATTACAATATTCATAATTAATATGCGCTACAACATCTCGAACATGCAGGGAAAAAGCCACCTTCTCCAATTAGCTGAGTTCGAAACTTACTAATCACAGAGGAATTCCAAATTTTGTCGAGTGAATTCTCATAAATATTACCTATTCCCAAATTGTAGCATCGCCCATGGGCCGGTATTACTGACCCATCTGATTTGATCATAATACTTGTAAAAACTGCATTACAATATTTACCTATAAATTTATTAGGATGGTGATAATAAGTTTCCAAATCAATTTTACTGTCTATTTCCGGTGAAAAATATATGTGAAATGGAAACCCACTTACTCTTATGGATTGGATTTCATCCAACAATATATCCAGATCCATATTATCCAGATTAACTTCATCCAAATTCGAATCAGTTGCTGGGTATAGGGCTCCCCAGCTTTTATTGTGAACTTCAGCCATTGCTGCATCCGTAAATTGCGTATGCATAAAAGCAAGCTCATCTATACCGATATTTCTCAAAGAATCTGCAAATGATTTCAAATAACCAATATTCCATTCAGTGATGGCACATATTACAGTGATTTTAGGTGCACTACCATTAACTTTTAAGGCTTCAATACCTTCAAGTGCTTTCTGGAAAGATGCCTTATGTCCTCTAATTTCATTATGAATATCCTGGGGGCCATCAAGTGAAACAAATAATTCATTGAGTCCCGCATCAATAAGGCCATCAGCTTTGTGTTTTAGAGTGAGGGCATTGGTTGTTACAGTAGTGTATAAACCTTTATTATTAGCATACTGCAGTGATTCTAAAAGGTGTGGGTAGACTAACGGCTCAGTAAACGCATAAGCAAGTTGACTTTTTGGATAATATTTGGCTGTTTGATCAATGATTTTTTTGATTAGATCTAACGGCATATTAATGGGGTGAGTACCTACCAGATTTTGAGCAAAAACACTTTCAAGGTTTTGTGTACCAACATCACACATTTTACAATGAAGATTACACACATTGTTAACTCCAAGCACTATCCATTTTGGGGAATGAATTACTTTTCGAGGATAAATTCTGTGATTGAGGTGCTGAAGTTTGGAATTCACTGTACTAATTTTCATGAGTTATACTCTATCGTAAAAATTGAGTTTGGTCGATATGCTACATTCGCTAATTTAGCGATTAATATGCAAATTCAAATGCCAAAAATAAGCGTAATAATCCCTACCTACAATAGAGCTGAGTTACTAAAACCAACATTAGATTCTGTATTACAACAATCATTTAAAGACTTTGAGATTATTGTAGTAGATGATGGTTCTACTGATCAAACAGAACAGCTACTATTGAGCTATAAAGGCAAAATTAATTGTTTCAAAATTGAAAACTCAGGTCAAAGTTATGCTACTAATTATGGCATTCATCACGCAAAAGGTGAATACATTGCTCTTCTGGATTCTGATGATCTTTGGGATGAGAATTTTCTACAGACTTCTATAAATGTTCTTATAGCAAATGGCAGCTATGATTTTTGTTATTGCAATTACAGCTATTTTGATGAGGATAAAATTATTTCTGAGAAATATTTACCTGAAGACAAACAAATCAGCGGCAACCTATTTTCAAAAGTACTTGAGGGCACCTTTGTATGTACCGGTTCATACTTGATCAAAAAAAGTGATATTATCCAAATTGGATTGTTTGACACATCCTTACCCGTAGTGAGCGACTGGGACATCTGGCTCAGAATTTCGTACCACTTAAAAGGTGTTTATATTGATGAAAGCTTATTTAAACTAAGACAACACTCAAACAGAATCAGTAATAACAGTCTGCCAATGGCAGTTGGTAATTTGAGAGTTATTCGTAAGATTAAGAAACTGTTCCCAGATGAGTATGAGAAACATAAAACAATGCTCTATAAAAAATTAGCTAAGAATCATCGGGTAGTTGGTAGTTCCTATCGGATGAAAGGGCAATTTTTAAATTCAATTAATCACTATATGAAGTCTTTCTGGTATTCTCTTCTCACAAAGGAAACTTCTAAAACCTAAGAGTATAACATCCATTGGTAAGGTGTGCCCTTGAGATATGATTCAATTTCTGAAAAATTAATTATTACCTCGTCAAGCTTATAGTCATTGGTCTTCCTAAATTGAATCACAGGTTTTTGGAAATCTACACTTAAATAATCACAAACTTTTCTGTAAGCATATATAGGATTATCTGAAATGTCCATTTCGTATTCTAGCTGGATAGTATCATATTCATTTTGCATGAAATTTACTAATGTTTCAAACTGATATGTATATTCTTTCAGGAACTCCAATAATGATTTACACTCTCCATCCACCATTATGTTTTCTACATTGATACTTATTTGAGTAGCCGGTAACTTTTTATGGCTCTTCGTATGCCAAATTTTCGTTTCCGTAGCAATAAGTGATGAAACCATTATTCGTAAATAATTTTTACGATGTAACAATACAAATTTTGTCACTCCAATTTCTTTGACTTTACTTAAGTATGCATAAAAATCTTCTCCTAAAAACTTTAAGTGATAAAATTTCACTTCAAAACCAAAATACTTTTTTCGTGAACCACGCATACTTCTTTTCAAGTATTTATACACAAATGATTCTTCGTACTTAGGTTTTATCAAGTTAATATTCCCACTTTCACGATCGAGTTGATCAGCATAAATCTCACCAGCCCACTTAATTTGGCTATGTTGGTTTAGCAGATCACCTAATACAGTGCTTCCACTCCTACCAAAATGTATCATCATCACATTATTTCGCTTAAACCTGTTGTAGTAAATATCAAATGGTATAAAGAAATAGGACAAGATATACCTTATGCGATATTTTAATTCTTTTCTCAATTCTCGGGGTTTAGGTAATCTCAATTTGGTTTCATTTATTCCAAATACCACTGGCTTTATTCTTAATGATTTTATGGTATTGTAATGGGCTTAAAATTGCTTCAGGTATAATACTGACAATTGTTCCAATCATAACGCCTTTTAGACCCATTCCTAAATATGTTGCAAAAAAAATCGATAAGGGGATATTCACCACTGATATGAATATTGCGTTAAGGCTGAGCAATTTTAATTTACCGATTCCACTGAGAAAAAGTCCGTAAATTGATTTGAACGTTCCTATAACATAATATACAGCGACAGTAATACATAAGTCGGTCGATATATTGAGGCGGTCACCAAGCCATAATGCTACTATTTCCTGACAAAAAATAAGAAGGAACAGTATCATAAAGACCAGCACAATCCAAAGCACAAATATTCTTCTAGTGGTCATTCTCAACCATGCTGAATCTGATGAGTAATACCTTTCTGCGTAATTAGCATATACTGGCATTCTGACAGTCACAAACAAAGTTGATACTATTCCAAATAGTCTAAAAGCCACATGATATTTAGCTACGTCAGATGGTGAGAAAAGTTGACTTATCAATACATTATCAGTACTAAAAACAATAAATGTTGATAAGGAAATAAGAAAGTACTTAACATTAGAACTAAAATAACCTCTATTCCATAATTCTATTTTACCAAGCGAAGGTTTAATATCTCGATCAGTACTCCCGAAATACAATACAGAAATTATGAAGATCGTGATGACCTGTCCCAGGCCAATTAACATTGAATATTCTATAAGAGAGGTTTTCAGGTTATGGAGAGCTAACCAAATAGCTATCAGAGTAACTATGCTCACAAGCAATTCTAAACCAGTACTATAAACGGCTATTTTGGAACCAATAAATATTTTGTGAATAAGGTTTAAAACGAATTTAATTGAGTAGGCTGAAGTTGCTATAATGATGAACAACCTGATTTCTTTTAAAATCTCTTGATCAACATTCAATAATTTCCCCCAACCAATCAATAACTCCACGAGTAGAACTAATAAAAAGATTATCACCCCGATTAGCACCAGGTAAGAGTACGTTGTACTAACAAGTGATTTAAGTTTACCTCTTTCTTGATTAGGTGTATTTAGTCCAAGCCTGAGGTTTTCTCCCAACCCAAAATCCATCATAGTGCTTAAACCAAGAATGGACGAAAAAGTGATTGTTATTCCGTATCTTGAGGGTTCCAGATATTCTATTGTTAAAGGAATTGTCAAAAAATTGACAACCATAGTCAAGCCTTTCAAACAGACATTTAGTACTATTTCTTTGCGTAGTGAGAAAGATTTGAAAAGCTCGATCATTAATTGTTCACCAAATGAAAAATTTAATAACTCAAATCTGACTTACTCTTTTGAAAGTACATGATGATAATTTTTTAGAGCAAACCATAGTGTGGACCAAAAACTTCTTTTCTCACTTTTGATGTAGAGGTAAAAATAAACTAACCCAAACCAGCCATTGAATATAAAATTACCAGGCAGTTTCACTAATTTCTTGATAATCGGGAAAGTCCATGGCCAGAGAACCGCTGTTTGAAAAAACTTCTGTAAGTTCTCCAACTCCCTCTTATGAGGCAAATTCAATTTTGACTTTATAAAAAAGGACTTATCAAGCGTATCAAAATCGAATTCTTTACCAAGGTAGCCTTTATTAAAAGCGTAATCTGTCAACTCGGTACCGGGAAATGGAGAAAATATTGAACACCATGGATAGTCCGCTTTAATTTTTATATTAAGTTCTACAGTTGAATATGCATCATCCAAAGTCTCATCAGGTAATCCTACGATATTATAAGTTCTGAAAGTAATTCCTGCCTCATGTAAAAGCTTAGCTGCATTCAATATTTGTTCATCTGTCAGTTGTTTATCTAACACTCTATTCCTCAAGTCCTCATTACCTGATTCAATTCCAAAAAAAACTGATCTACATCCGGCTTCTGCTAAATTAAAGGCATATTTTGGGTCAGAGGCAACAATGTCAGCTCTCACCAGGCAGATAAACTCTACGCCCACCTCTCTTTTATATACTTCCAGAAAATCATATAGCCATTGCTTCTTCATTCCAAACACATCATCAGCAAAGTAGATGATTTCGGTATTGGTTTCAGCTATTAATCTTTTACACTCAGCTATGCAACTGTCAATGTCTCTGATCCTCACATACTTTCCCTTACCGGCATACATTTCCCGCATTGCATCCTCAAAACAAAAAGTACAATGAAATGGGCATCCTCGGGAAGTGATGATATTTCTGACCTTTCGATTTCCGCTATTATTTAAATCGTCATACAGAACTCTATCTGGGAAAGGATATTCATCAAGGTTTTTGGCTAAGTTCCTCAAAGGATTATGTGTAATCTTTTCTTCAACAGTAAATGATAGATTTGGAACATGATAAAATGATGCGTTTCTATCAATACAATCCATAATTTCCTTCATAGCTTCCTCACCTTCTCCTCTCACGATATAATCCACCTCTGGTTCTTCAACAAACTTTTGAAAAAACGTTGGGTGAGCTCCTCCAAAAATGTTGATAATACCATACTTCTTTTTAACCTCCCCTGCTATTTTTTTTGCCCAATCGTGACTTCCACTCATAATTGAAAAGCCTACAATGTCAGGCTTGAATTCCTCTATCGTTTCCTGAAAGTCTGCAATAGCATTTCCCAATGATAATTTACACTCATGTCCATGTTTCTTAAGCATTGAAGAAATGTACATTGGACCAAGAAACTCGTAATCAATATTTTGAAGAAACAGAAGTTTGGCCATGGTTATTGTTTAACTAGTTTTTCACCTGTAATTAATTGATCTATATGACTGCTCTGGTTCTTTATTTCGCTACTTATGAATAAATAGAAACTAAAAAATACAATAGAAATTGCAAATAATCTTGGATAGGACATAATCAACATCAAAATGTTCTCATTACTTGAAAAGGGATACGGTAAGAAATTAATGGCAATAATGAGTGCCAGGATTAGGCCTAATCGTATGTCTAACTTTTTATTAACTATAGTTGCCAACGGAATTACTAAAAACAAGAAATGATAGCTAGCTCCTGCAGGTAACAATACAAGCCCACAAATAAAAAGCATTGCAAGTATGTACTTATCCTTTAGTGTTTTATCAAAATTGCTCTTTAGTATTCTCACAATAGACTTCATGGTAAACCAAATAACCGAACCATAAATCACAAAAGATGCTAACTGTTTACCAAATGACCAATCAATTATTGGGGAAGGATTGAAATCCAGGTTTTTTACAAATAAGAAATTCAGAAAGCTTGGCCAGGATTGATAAACTACCACAAATGCTCCCTGCCCTGGAATGTCACCAGTAATGTGCTCCAAAAGAACATTGTGAAAATAGAACAACATCATATCCAACTTAAAAAAAGTGAATTGAAACAAAATAAGAACTAGAGCAGTGAGTACAGCAGAGACTACTACTTTGATTTTTTTTGTAATCAGTGCATAGATGATCACCAAAACGGGTAAGTATTTGATTAATGTAATGAGACCAATTACAGCTCCACCTAAATATTGTAGTTTTGTCTTTTCGCTCAACCAAACACCAATAACAAGCAAAAAAACTGTAACGCTGTATAATTGACCATAATTCCAGTCATTTGCAAGCGCACGCCCCATCAATAACATAACTAAACAGGCTTGCCAAACTGATAAGTTGATCCATTTCCTTAAAATGAGAATAGTGCCAATATTAGCTAATACACTAATTATCAACCATACCTTTTTAGCTGATAACGGCTTTAAATTTGAAATTGGAAGCATTACCAAAGCAGTGATTGGTGGCTGAGGTGAAAACTTCTTACCTCTTGATTCAAGTTGATTAGATTTAATCTGTTCTTGGAACCATGAATCATCATACAGCATCTTTATGTCTTTTCCAGAAGACACAACCTGTGCTGAAACATAATAATTGGGAAAATCAGTTGTGATCATTTCCCAGCCTGGAATAAATCCTTTCACAAGCAGAAAACAAATCGCATAAATGCTGAATAAGCCTATTAGAACTGGTTGAGAATATAATTTAGCACTAAAGTTCATCAGGACCTTGTATTCAAAATGTGAGATTTCACTACGAACCATCCTTCGAAAAGATGATTTTTAAGTTCCTGAAAACTTCTCAGCTCCAATATACGATTAACAAGGTACCTTGTTCGCAAGTAAAACATTCTGTAACCTTTCTTTTTGAGACTTGCCAGTTCTTGCTCGCTTACATGTCCCGTACCCATAACAAAATAGCTACCAGACTGATCCATTTCCAATTGGTCTTCTTCTATTAACCCTTTATCGATTGCTTCTTTTCTAAAAGATGTGTTTGATCTGGGAACTGCTACGTTAAATGAAGCATAATCAGCATCAATTTCGATTGCAAATCGGAATGTATTTTCAATTGATTCTCTGGTTTGTCCCGGAACACCAATTAAAAATGTACCTAGCCTTTTGATTCCAATTTGATTTGTTAGTGCAAAAGTCTTTCTGATCTGTTCAACCGTGTACTGCTTCTTATACTGTTTAAGATAAATGTCTTCTGCCCACTCAACTCCATACATGATTAATTGACATCCTGCAGCTTTCATTTTAGTAAGGCGTGCTTCAGTCATTAGATCAACTCGAGAAAAACACATCCATTTAAATCCCAAATCATTCTCAATCATGTGATCCAATACTTGATCCATAATTTTAGGTATTGTATAAAATGTTTGATCTGAGAAGTATATGAACTTAATTCCTAATGAGTTTAAATATTCCAATTCATCAATAATTGCCTCAGCCGTCCTTGATTTAAACTCTAGAAAGGACATGATGCAAAATGTACAGGGATAGGGACAGGCGTAATTAGTAAGAACAGTTGCCATTGGATAACTAGTCGCAAAGGGCATTCTGTACTTGTTGTTATTGAATAAATGATGTTTTGGAGTCGGGAGCATTACTAATTTCTGGGTGGACTCATCGGCAATTGCATAGCCATTCATTTCGCGCATCCTTAGCCCCTTGGATACCAGATTATCCTCTAAAAGTGAAACTACAGCTGGTTTGTAGAAGTCAGAAATAATTCCTGTTAACCAAGTATATTTTTGAAAATGAATGAATTCATTTTCTAATAATACATCCCCAGAACAATATATTTTACAGTCTGGCAGTTTCTCATGAACCTCATTGTAGAAGTTTTCATCCTCAATAATTGAAGCTGATCCAATCAGTCCTATGATATTGTCCGGAGAATATTGTTTTACCTCCCTTAGAGTTTTCTCGGCATTCCAATTTTCTGCAATTGCATCTATTACTTTAAGATCGTAATTATCATCACTGAAGAAGCCTGTCTGCATGAGCAAGTCTACTGGTTGAGGTAGGTAATAAGCCTTGGATACTTTCGAGCAATAGTAATCCCGAATGTAAATCTTCTTTCCAGGAGGATTTAAAAATAATATCTTTGTCTTAGTCATTACGCCATTTGATATTTTCTACTCAAGCCCCAGGAAGTGTCATAGGTTCTAACATTCACTGATTCTTCAATTACCTTGATGGCACTTTTCACAATTAATTGCGAATCCAATTCAGTCATACAGTGAATTTCATTATTACATACATCTGCTGATTTTGATTTAGCATACAGAAAGCAAGGCCTGCAAGGTTTATCCAAGGATATATTTATGACATTGTCTCTTCCATCATAACCAAAATGTGTAGAACTAGTAGGGCCCCATATACAAATCATCGGGACATGAATTGAAGCTGCCAGGTGCATTGGACCTGAATCATTGGTAATAAAAACTACACATTCAGCCAGATTCACCATTAGATCCTTCAATGTCCATTCGCCACAACGGTTGTTAATAATTATATTGTGAGATCCAAGGTCCTTAATCAGTTGCTCAACATAACTCCTTTCGTTTTTACTCCCTACAAGATCGAATGAAAGTGAATTATCCCATTTAAATATTTCACGAATTACTTTCATGAACTTTTCTCGAGGGAACTTTCTATAGGGCATGTAATCACTAGCATTGATATTTACAATTACTTTTTTGCAATCAATCCCTATACTATCATACACCGTCATTTCTCTTTCCCAATCACATTGAAATTCTGAATAGGTTAACGAGATAAGGTCTTGAAATGGCCGACCTTTGATAGAATAAATAGAACACCTACGAGTAAAAAAGTCTTTGTCAAAATCATGAAAAGTGACTGTCTTTATCTGGGAGAATGCAGTAAAGCAAATCTGATATAACCCAAGTATGTTTGAGCCACGTTCATAATTAATAAATGTTTTTGGTGAATTACGCCTCAACAAAACCCCTTTTGCAATTAGACTTCTTAAGACCGATATTAAGGAATAATCACTTATATAAACCACATTTCCTATATTTAGAAGTTTACATAGTTCCTCATTGGAGGATAACGTTATAAATGTTACCTTCTTAAGATTTACATGTTGCGCTTTCAAACTGGAAATAATCCTTGTTATACTTCCAATTCCCATCATTTTTAAAATAACAACTTCATCATTGTAATTTATTGATGTTGATTTCTTTGTACTTGATAGAAAGCCACTTACTCCCAATAAAAATATATAAGGCAGTCTCAATAATTTATCAATTCTTATTAAAAGTGAAGGGTTAAGCATTGTTAACTAAAATTCATAATTCCTTTTCACACTAATTCATTTTAATAATTTCATTCCTACACCAGCAGATATCGATTTCAATTTTGGAATGAATTTTTTAATACCTTTTTGATCTTTCATTTTGTGATAGTTGATTTCATTGACCACTTTTTTTAGCGCATACTTATAATAAGACTTCCCATAAGTTCTTTTAAAGTCAACATCCCTATCAGTACTGATTGACCAGTTATTTTCTGTAATAATCTCACTTTCTATTTCTTCATAAAGTTCAGTCCCTTTTATTGGGTATGCCAATGTAATGGTGAAATGATCAGGTTCTGCAATTTTCAAATGATTGATGGTCTCAAATATATCTTCTTCGGTCTCACCCGGATAACCGAGCATAATGAAAGTCCCTGCTTCAATTCCTACTTTTCTTGTTTCAATAATCATTTCCCTCACTTGCTCCACAGACACTCTTCTATCCATTGCATCAATTATTCTTTGGGACCCACTCTCAGCACCTATCCAAACCCTGAAACACCCCATTCTTTTGAGTATCTTAATCACATCTAAATTCATCCTGTCTGCCCTACTGATGCACTCGAATGGAATATGAATATCGTGTTTATCCATCACATCAGCCATTTCAGAAAGCCACTTATGACTCACTGTAAATACATCATCCACAAACCAGATGCTATCCGGATTGTATTGATCTCTTATTTGTTTTAGCTCCTCAACAACATTCTCAGGTGATCTTCTACGATAACTTTGGCCATAAACAGCAGTACTACACCATTTACATGTATATGGACACCCTCTTTGTGTACTGACATTTAAGGCACTCTTTCCGTGATGTACTTTCCATGTATCCAGATACTTTTGAATATCTATAGCTCTCCTATTCGGAATTGGTAATTCATCAACAGAGCGCAATTTATTCCTTGCACCGGTTTGCACCACCTGATTATGATCGTCAAGAAAAGCTATTCCATTTACACTACGAAAAGGTTTATTCTTTTCAAAACACTGAACCAATTCCAACATGGTTGCCTCTCCTTCCCCAATCACGAGAAAATCGGCTCCATTAGTGAGGTAATCTGGTACATTATACGTCACATCAGGCCCTCCCAATACTACTTTACACGAGGATGATAATTTGATTTTTTGAATAATCTCAATCACCGATACTTTAGTCATCAGATTGGTATAAATGGCTACAATATCTGGTTTGTATTCATGTATGTGCTTAAACAGCCTCTCCCTTGATGAAAATGTTGCATCGTGGACCTCATTTGGTACGTTGTTTTCTTCTAAGAATGCTGAAATATACAGGACACCCAATGGAGGATAAGGCCGCATGATCTTCTGTTCATTCTCATCTTCATTGATGAAATATCCATGTGTCAATAAAACTCTCATGATTTTGTGAGCTCTATGTAATAGTGATCTGAATATGCTGATTGCCAGGAAAATCTTCCAAGAAAATTTTCCAGACGAGTGAGCATTTTCAACAACTTCAGATGTCTGGAAAAAAAAGGTTCTAAATACGATGGGGGAATAAAAAATCCAATCGGTTTCGAAATAATACTTTTAAATTTAACTCCCATGCTTTTAATAGCATTAGGATGAAAATACCATGTTTTAACTTTTACACCAGAAACATTGGCTAACACCATTTCTTTTCTTCTAAATGCCTTGGACTTGGACCCCTTGAAAAGGAAATAAAAAGTCTCCCAAATACAAAAATCTGGCATGATAACAGCTATAAATTTTCCTCCGGAATTCAGCCTGTTAAAGGAAGTATTTACGACCCTCTCTAAAGATTCAGCTGAGATACAATTGAGTCCGCCAAAATTGGAAAAAACAATATCAAATTTATCCGAGAAGATTGTAGATGAGAACTCATTTAAGTCTAACCTACGGAAATCCACCATTTCACCTAATGGTTTGGATCTTGCCACATTCAGCATTTCCTGAGATATGTCTGTGGCTATCACCTGATGACCTAATTCTGCAAATCTTATAGCATCTGCGCCAGTTCCACAATTTAATTCCAGTATTTTATGGTATTGACCAGTCATTAGAGTTCGTTCAAGATATGACCAAACCCTTATTCTTTGTGCCTCCCCTATTTTGGAATGAGTAAATTCCAGATCATAAGACTTAGCAGCCAGGTCAAATGAATTATTTGGCAAAACTTCTGGCATATGTCAAACGCGTATGATTGAAAAATACCTGAGGAATGTTGTATAAACCAGAGGCTATGAACTTAATTTTTTGCATTGGATTCTTGTTGGGCGCAACCAGGATTTCTTTTACAGCAATCCATCCTCTTTTTAACTTATACAGATTGTGTAAATAACGATGTAGCACTTTGTAGAATGTTCGGGGATATGTATTCTCGAACATCATATCCAGGTCATCTGAGTCAACCCAATTGGCCTTTAATTTTAAGTCTGATTTTACTTTTTCATAGAATTTTGTACCAGGTAAGGGATATGAAACTGAAATACCTAATTTATCTGGCATCAAATGTAAAACCATTCGAATGGTCTTCTTGATATCTTCATAAGTTTCTTCAAGATAACCTAGTTGAATAAAGAAGGCCACCCTTACTCCATGATCTTGTAATATTTCAGTAGCACGGTGGATTTGTTCAATTGTAATCCCTTTATCCATTGCATCTAATATCTTCTGCGACCCTGATTCAGCTCCAATCCACACTTCATTCAAACCAGACTCCACAAGAGCAGCGATATTATCTTCAGCCAATAAAAGATCCGCCCTCGATTGGATTTTGTATTTAATATTGAGATTTCTATTTTTTAGTTCCTGGTTCAAGACCTGAACCCAGCCTGGCTTTAGACCAAATATGTCATCACACATCCAGAAATGATCAACTTTATGTTGATTGACATGCATTTCAATTTCATCCACTACCCTTTCTACCGATCTTGTGTTGTAACGATTTCCGTATATTGGTTTAGCACACCAGTTACATTTATAAGGACACCCCCTGGTTGTTGCAATATTAAAATAAGGCACTTTACCATTTGATTGCCAAATACTTTTATAGCTATCAATATCAATCAAATCCCAGGCTGGATTTGGTAAATTATCCAATTCGCTTAACACGGGTCTTTTTTGTGTTTTTCGAACTTCGCCTTCCTGAAAAAACGAAATACCTGAAATGTTTTCTATGTTACTTTGATCCTGTAATGATTTTAACAATTCTAAAAGCGTCTCTTCTCCTTCTCCCAGTAACACAAAATCTGCTCCTTCTTTTAGGTATTTCTCACTGTGATCAGTTGCATCTGAACCACAACTTATAGTCACTATTCCATGCTCCTTTGCAATCTTATGCATTCGAAATGCAGCTTCTCGCATCGTAGTGAGGCACATTTTTGTTAAATAATTGAAGCCATCATCAAAAATCACGAAGTAATCTGGCTGAAATGATTCGATTTGCTCAGCGAGACCTTCTTCGGAAGTTTTCAGTCCTACATCAAACAAATCGACTGTATAGCCTTCCTTTCTCAGCAAAGCTGCAGCTGTTATAGTCATCAATGGAGGGAAAGGTTCACCTATCTTCCATTGCTTCGAATCAAATTGATAAAAATATGAGTGACTAAATAGAACTTTCGGCATCTACTAACTTATATTTTTTGAATAATTCTCCATGCTCACCGTCATGCACGTTTAAGGAATCAAACACAAACATCCCATTTTCCGGAAATAACCTCGAGATCAAGTCATTTGAATAAAACTTTGTGAAATTAGCTCTCATCAATTCTTCAAACCGTATTCTAATTTGTTCCTGAAAACCACCTCGTGGATTCGCTATTCTTTTAAGGTTACATTTATTTGCCGGATTAAACTTTACGTTCATTTCAGCTAAAGCACTCAGCTCAAACCTTTTCAATGCTCTACCGATACAAAATAGTGAGAAACAGACAAAATTGGGCAACCAAAACACCTTTTGAATGAAACCGGTTACAGGTTGTTCAGCTTGATCTTTAACATCTTCCCTTGGTTTATAGTATTGTTTATACCAACTATTCTCATGAATAAATATGGCAAAGGCATTTTTATCCACAACTGGTTTCACATTGATGATTTCGGTGGCAGTGAAGAAATTCTTGTTATAAATTTCCAGAAAAGAGGCTTCAGTTACAAAATTGAAACAATAGAAATGACCTCCTCTCATTAATTTGATGAAGTTTGTATAAATTCTTTCAAATAATAGAAACATCCAAAGCGTATTCTTTGAAGTAATCACAAATAGATCAAGATCAATCTTTCCAATACCTATCCCATGAGTATTAATAGTAGGATTATTAGCTGCAATAGACCCGGACACTCCTATGAACTTTACAAATGGCAGCCTTCCAATATTCATAAGTGTTTTCCTACCTTTAGACAACAATTTATGCGTCAGCTTATCCTTAGCATTTTGTTCTTCTGATAAATGGACTTTTGAAGGAATGGTGAGATAATCTCCTGATTGGCTCAAATAATTCTCTTTAACCAATTGGCTTAATGAATCCTCAAACTCAGCTGCTAATGATTGATCTATTCCCATCCATTTTTTCAGGTGTGCAATATTGACAGGTGCATTAAACACATCCCTGTAGCACACATGAATCACAATCATTTCTTTAATGGATTTACCCATAACATGTTTTCATATTACACCAAGACCCGAACTTAAATATTGTAACGGGCACGAAATGAAACAAATCCGACAAATAATCTCTATTAGAAGTCAGAGACTTCAGAGATTATAACAAATCCGACAAACCAGTTGCTTAGACATGCAGGGATATCAAATAAATCAATTGTGGACCAATATTGAATAACGAATTTGGTTTCATTAAAACAGTACTCTACTATACTACCAAAAGGTTGCCTCTGATCTAAAAGTATTCTCAACTATTAGGTCAGAATGACCATCCTTCTGAAATAAATTTGGGCGAGTTGTGTAAAAACACGATCTTAATATAAGCTATTTTGATGTAATCAAACTAATGGTCTCTAGGTATCGTCTAATAAATGAGTAACTTTTAAGACAATTATGAATTTTTCTTAACCTATTAATTCTTCTTTTCTTCTCAATCGATCAATATCTGTTGCCAACGACACCAGCCTTGATCAGTGATTCCAATCTTGAAAGGTGATCTTTTCCCAAATGAATATACTGTGCTTCCCAGTTTTCTTCCAATCTTTCAATTTTTCTAGTCCCTGGTATCATACTTACCCCTTGTTCTATCAACCAGGCCAAAGCCACCTGCGCTGGTGTAGCATTGATCTCCTTCGCAATTTCAGACACAGAATCAGCCAGTTGTACATTTTTGGCTATCGCTTCTTCAGAGAATCTTGGATTTTCCAACCTCCAATCTCCAAGTTCCAGGTCACTTCTAGACCGAATAGCTCCAGATAGAAACCCTCTACCCAGTGGACTGTAAGCAACAAATCCAATCTTAAGTCTTTGGACTGCAGGTAAAATCTCCTCCTCCACTTCTCTTGACCAAAGGGAATACTCAGTTTCCAAAGCAGTGATTGGGTGAATCTTATGAGCCCGCTCCAGGGTTTCTGTGTCAGCCTCTGACAGTCCGATATACCTGACCTTTCCTTCTTTCACCAATTCCGCCAGGGCACCCACTGTTTCTTCAATAGGTGTCTTTGGATCCAAACGGTGCTGGTAATAAAGGTCAATATAGTCTGTTCCTAATCGTTTTAAGGAAGCCTCACAACTAGCCTTTACATAGTCAGCTCCTCCTTTAGTGCCTAGCCAACTTCCATCTTCAGCTCTGGAAATGCCAAATTTGGTAGCTAACGTAATTTTGTCTCGTCGGCCTTTCATGGCTCTTCCCAATAATTCTTCATTGGTAAACGGGCCGTACATGTCTGAAGTGTCCCAAAATGAAGATCCCAATTCTACTGCTCTATCCAAAACTTGCATATTTTGAGCTTCCGAGGAAGATCCGTAAAATTCAGACATTCCCATACATCCTAATCCGATAACCGGAACACTTAGTCCTTGTGATCCTAGAGATATTGTTTTCATATTTTCTTCTGCTAAATTTTGATGATGATTATTTAAGAGCAGGAGCTGATTCCATTGGGTTTAATCCATTGGCTGCCCATGCCAGAGCTTGATTTTGATTCAACTGATCCAGAACAGCCATGTCATTTTCTGAAATCTCAAAGTCAAACACCTTTAGGTTTTCTCTGATTCGTTCCGGTTTACTACTTTTGGTCAACACACTGTACCCGTGCTGAATTCCCCATCTTAAAAGCACTTTTGCTTCTGAAACATTCAGTTTCTCTGAGATTTCCTTTATTACTTTTTGGCTTTCTACTTTAATTTCAGCCAGTTCTTCACCTCCTTGTCCTTCTTCTACTCTCCAGGTAGAAAGTGGCGCTAACGAACTATATGCTATTGGTTCAATTGAATGTTCCTTCATGAATTTGGTGAGTTCAGCCTGAGCACAAATCGGGTGAAATTCAATTTGATTGACCTCAGGCTTTGAATAACCGGCATCTATAATTTCCTGAATTGCAGCTTCATTATAATTTGACACACCAATGTGTCTGGTTAGACCTAATCTCTTAAGTTCTTCCAATGCTCTCCACTGTTCTAATCGCAATTTGGCCAGTGGTGCATGGATTAGGTAAAGGTCTACATAATCCAGTTGGAGATCTTGCAAAGATTTTTTGAGTGAAGCTATCGTCTGGTCATATGTTTTTTCAGGTGCTCCCCATTGTTGATACCCTGGGAATAACTTGGTGGTTACGAAAATTTCTTCTCGTGGTACACCTGATGCCTTAATTCCTCTTCCTGTACCATCCTCATTGTTATAACCTTCTGCGGAATCAATGTGTCTAAACCCTGCTAGCAGTGCTTCTTTCACACTTGCTTCAGCCTGTTCTGGTGACAATTGATATGTACCAAAACCAACTAAAGGCATATTGATTCCATTTCTGGTAGATTTTGAGATATTCATCATTTCTTGTTGCATTGTATGATTGTTTAAAAAGTTACCATACAAAACTGCTTTATCAAACATGATATCTGACAACCCCAATCAAATAAGAAATGACCAATATCAAAGATTGGTCATTTCTGATGGGTTTTGCGAAATGAACCGGGAGAATTCTCTGTATGTTTTTTGAAGAAACGACTAAAATGTGTGGGTTCACTGAAACCCAATTTGAAGGCTATTTCTTTGGAGGAAAGCGAGGTACTCATCAGCAATGATTTAGCAACTGAAACCGTTTTCTCTGAAATCCAGTCATTAACAGTTCGTCCCGTTTTGCTCTTAATAACAGAATTCAGGTAGTTGGGATGGAGACTGAGTTTTTCTGCAAAATCCTGGACCTGAAACTTCCCTGTGGCAAAATCAGCTTGTAGGATTTCTTTAAACTCAGATTCCAAAAGCTGCTTGAATGACTTTACAATCTGTGAATTTCTATTCCCCTCATCAATGGGGTTATAGTCCAACCAAAACTTCTCCTTAATCTTAAACAAAATCACCAGAAACAGATTCCCCAGGATCTTGCTTTTGAAATGTGATTCCTTTTTAAACTCTCTCAGCACCTGATGATAGAGTGTTTCAAACTCTTCAAAATCTTCATCTGACAAGTCTTTTGGGGGAACGATCTCAGCTAACAAAAAGGGAAATTCACCATAAATTTCGGGGTGTACATTCTCTCTCAGGAATTTTTCGGACAAAGTGATAATAAGAGCTTCCTTTGATTCTGATAGCTCATAAGACTTTAAATGTCCTGGATTGGTGAAGTAAATGGACCTGTTACCGAATGGAAATTTGTTATCATCAAGATAATATACCCCAGCCCCCTCCTTTGTTAAGATGAACGAATAGTAGTCCGCCCGTAAATTAGGAGATGTAAATGGGATCTGAGGGTGTATGTCTGGTATACTCAGAATGGTAAACTCAATTTCCTCTTCTGTGGGTAAACCCAGCGTCTTATACAGATCGGCAATGGTATGGTGAACTATTACTTCCATGATATTTACAAGCCATAAAAGTAGTAGTTTGGTTCTTTGGGAACAACCTGTTTATTCAATATCACTAGGTTTAGACATTGAAATACTATAACCTGAAAAGACCCCAAGCCCATTTTGGATGTTTGTAAATACCTGAACCGGTTCTGTAAGTACACCCTCTTCTTCAATTTGCTTTTGATAATCAGATGATATCAGGTAGTCATAATAATCTTCTGTTATTGATTTCAGTATATATTGAATCTTAACATTCTCATGATTATCAGGGTCTATTAATGTCGGGATAATATAAAAATCAAGAGTAAACTGATCGCCAGTCAAACCATTGTCACTAAAATAAATATACCTTAACCCATCAATTCCATCCGGTCCTGAACTTATTGTAATGTCAGTATTACCACTGGTGTTAACTTTGACATCCTCGATTAACAATTCATTGAGTTCTCCTGAAATTTCAGTTTCCTGGCATCCCTCATCGCACTGATCCACAAACACTTCCAATGCATAATAATTAAGTTCATCTCCAGGATCTGTAAAAGTGACAGATGCCGGATACCCGAATTCTCCCAAATTGATATCAATTACTTCGGTAGAAAATGTTGCTGATTCAATTTGAACAGGATTCGGCACAAAAGTTTCTCCAGTCACCACACCAAAGACAGTTTCAATCCTGAAATGATAAGTCTGACCTGACTGAACAAGCGTGGAGGATATGTAAGACTCAAAGTTTTCGTCGGGAATTGATTCAATAAGCTGGCCATTTTGATAAAGCTCAATTACTAACCCACGTAAACGCTGAGGAACTGGAGATTCCAATATTGAGGTTGTCCTAAAAACATCAAACCTCATAGGTTGACCCGGTCTGAAAAACGAATAAACTACTACTTGTTCATTATCATCTGGCAGGTCTGGAGTAACTGGTGTTTCACAGGAAGCAGTCAATATCAGGAGTATATAAATGATGTATTTGTTCATGACTAAAATTTAAATTGATAGCTCACATTTGGAATGATTGGGAAAAGACTAAGCTGCTTGAACCTTCCAGTACCTGTATCAGAAACTGAGTTTTCAAAGTCAATAAAAACAGGGTTCAGTCTGCTATAGGCATTGTAGACACCAAAGACCCATTTTCTTTCACCCCATTTTTTCTTTTTTGAAAAACTTACATTCAGGTCTAACCGATGGTAATCCCGCATACGTGAGGAGTTTCTCCCAGGGTAATGTTTGCTTGTTTCTTCATAATTTGGACCTGTTGTATCCCATACGGCTTTTGGATATGATGCTGTAGGTAATGTTATTGCATTTCCAGTACCAAAAACCCAAACAGCTCCAAAATCGATGCGATTATTGACCTTAAGGTTGTACACAATCGATAGGTCATGCCTTCGGTCATACCGATAAGGAAATGTTTTGCCATAATTCAAATTAGGAAAGCTTCTGTCAGTTTTGGACCATGTGTAGCCTAACCAACCTGTTGATCTTCCTACATCTTTACGCACTAAAAACTCCACTCCATAACTCTTACCTTTTCCAAATTCTAATTTATCCTCCCATTCATTTACTACATCCAGAAATCCAGCACCATCTTTATACTCGATCAGGTTGTTCATCTCCTTGTAATAGGTCTCCACTGATATAGCCAAATCCTTTTGTGTGGTAGCCAAACCCAATGCGTATTGTCTCGATGTTTGCGGTTTCACTTTTTCTGTTGAAGGCACCCATAGATCAGTGGGAAGGCCAACACCCGAATTGACCAAAAGATGAATGTATTGAGCCATATCAGCATAGGAAGCTTTCAGGGACCACTTAGGAGCAAGTTTTTGTGTGAATGTCAATCTAGGTTGAAAAGAATGATAGGTTGTGCCATTCACCTGGGCCCCACTGTAATGTATTCCCATGTTTAATTTAGTGGATGATGTAAATGTGATATCATCTTCCACGTATGCGTAATATTCAAGCAAATGAATGAGGTTCGCTCCAAAAGTGGTATCAGATTGGGCTAAAGACTCATAGGCAGAAATACCTGGCTCAAATCGATGCTGTACAAGGTTTGCCCCAAAACGCACCTGATTTTGGTTATTGAGGTAATAATTGAAATCATATTTTATACCTACATCACTAATACTGGAGAAATAGCTGTTCTTTCTGAAAATGTGAGTGGAGTCCTCTCCCAGACTTCTAAAATCAATCCTCGAGTCCAATTTGAACTTATAATGCGCCATTATAGCTGTCAGGTTACTAAATAACCGATCGGAGAACTTATGGTTCCACCTAAAAGAAGTTGTGATGTTGCCCCATCTAAGGTTACTCTTTTCTTTTTCTTCAAATTGTGGTTCAGGATTATTCTTAAAAATCTCATAAAACCGATCTCTCCCCATATATGCACTGAGATAGATCCTATCCCTCGAAGAAATAACATGATTTATTTTAGTATTCAAATCCCAGAAATAGTAACCAGTAATTGGACGAGCACCGGTGGCCTTAGCAATAGGCACTACGAACAAATCAAGATACGTTCTCCTTCCTGAAATCATATAGGATGTTTTTCCTTTACGAATAGGGCCACTTACGGTCATCTTAGATGCGATTAAACCAATAGCACCTTCACCCTCAACCTTATTCAAATTTCCCTCCTTCATTTGAATATCAATCACAGAGGACAATCTTCCACCATATCGAGCAGGAAAACCACCTTTGATCAATTTTACACTATTCAATGCATCAGTGTTAAAGACAGAAAAGAAACCGTACAGATGATTTGCATTGTAAACAGGGACACCATCTAACAAAATCAGATTTTGATCAGGTCCTCCTCCCCTAACATAAAGTCCTGATGTTCCCTCCCCACCGGATTGAACTCCTGGGAGCAATTGCAATGCCTTCAATAGGTCTGATTCCCCCATAAAAACAGGCATTGATTTTATTTGTCTTGGCGCAAGGTTGGCGGTACTCATACGATTGATTTCCTGGATTTCCCGACGATCAGTGATGGTAACTTCGTCCAGTAGTTGTTCTGAGATTCCAAGTTCAATGATGAGTTCTTTCCCATCACCTTTCACTGGAATTTTAGACCTCTCATAACCAACGAAACCGATCTCTAAAGAATCTCCAACCACTGTCAAGCTGAAAAAGCCATACACATTAGTCGAAACTCCTGCACCCGTTTGAGTATCTATTACATGGGCCCCAATTAAACTCTCACCTGATTCGGCATCCCGTACATACCCAGTGATTTGAAGTGGTGAACTGGCCTTTGAAATTGAGTTTGGTTTTAGTGCTTTAAATATTAACACCTTCTTCCTGCTTGTCATGCGAATCCCTGATTTCCTTAGCAGTTCCTGAAGCGATTCCAGATCGCTGATATCTATTTGTTCACTCCCATGAATAGGGTATTGAGCGATAGTCTGAGGGTAAGACAGGGTGTAGCTGGTTTGCTCTTCAAGCTCTTCTGCCAAATCATCAAACGTCGTGATCTGCTGAGAGAAACCAAGGCCCGGTAGTAATATTATTAACAGTAGTTTAACAGCCTTTTCCATCAAAATAGATTCTTTTAGGTTCTTCTTTCCAAAATATGTCAAGTGTTTCAGCGATTACTTCAAATACCTCCTCAATTCTCTCATATTCCATTTTGAGGTTCAGCTGACAATCAGCTATCCTAGCTGAAACTGTTACTTGTTTGTCACTAAGTTTTGAGAGTGTCTCAGCAACCTGTTTCATGGTTTTATTTTCAAAGTTGACTGATCCAGAATACCAGGCCAAATCATTAATATCCCAATCTGCTATGGATATTTTACCAGAGTCATCTACAATTGCTTTTTGACTATTAGTGAGCACTAATGAATCAGACTTGCTGGAGACTTGCACCTTCCCCGTACGAACAACAACAATTGTTGAGTTGTCTTTATGATCAACACTAAACGAGGTTCCCAATACCCTTACCTGCTGGCTACCTAAGTGTATAATGAATGGTCTTTGTTCATCCCTTTCAATATTAAAGAAAGCTTCACCTTTTAGGCTGACCGACCTATCCTCATCATCGAACCCTTCAAGAACTTTGAGTTGGCTATTTCTGTTAAGCGTTACCTTTGAATTATCGGGTAATTGGATGTCTAGTTTTTCAATTTCATTGGTTGCATAGATATTCTCTTGATCCGGAAAGAGCCACCAGCCCATTACCAAAACCAACACTACTGAAGCCGCGGCTAACCACCATTTTGTGGTATTCGATTTTTTTGCTTCTATTTCCAGCATTATCTCTTTCCAGGCTGTCTCCTCTTCTTCTCTGGAGAGCAATCCTGGATCTGGTAATTCCATGTTTTCTAATTTTTTTTCAAATTCCTGATCTTCCATTCGATACAGTGTTTTAATAGTCCATAAATTGGTCCTTGTGAGGTGCCAGGGTTTCTCTTAATTTGGCAAACCCAATTCCCATTTGTCTCTCGACTGTTTTTATTGAAAGATTGAGCACATCGGCAATCTCCGGGTAAGTGAGACCTTCCTCCTTGCTAAGCACAAAGATCTCACGACACTTCTCAGGTAGATTGCGAATAGCGGATTCTAGCAAATAAATTGGGAACCTTTGATCATTATCAGTTTGGTTGGTTTGTATATCATCGGGAATCTCTCCGAGAAATCTCTTTTGTGATTTGAGCCAGGAATAACACCTGTTCCGGATCGCGACAAAAGCAAAAGAGTCAAAGTTTCTGATATCCTCGATTGAATTCTCATGCCAACAGGTTACAAAAAAGGTCTGAACAATATCTTTGGATTGCTCCTTGTCTTTTGTAATACTGTAAGCATACTTGACCAATGGTGTAAAGTACACCTCAAAAAATTTCCTGAAATCTGCTATGTTTTTCATCATCTTCAGGGTGTGGACTTTTCAAGATACGAACCCCCTCAAGAATATTGAAGATTTTTTTCTAATGAGAGCCTATTTCTTTAGATCTCCCCTCATAAATTGGTCGATATAACCCGCTATTTCCTCTCCCTTTTCCTCTTGTAGAAAGTGACCAGCTCCTTTAATCGTAATTTTAGGTTGATCTCCGGCTGTCGGAATTAGCTTATAGAAAAACTTCTCCAACCCACTAAATACTCGATCCTTATCAGAAAATAATACAAGGGCTGGCTTATCCCATTCAGACAATACTTTTCTGGCTGTATTCATTCTGTCAACTCCTTCTGCATTTGGTTTTGAAGGAACCATCGGAGGAAAAGCTCGTGCTCCGGATTTATGTTGATTCGTTGGAAATGGAAGATCATAAGCTGCAACTACTTCTTTTGATAGTTTTTCAACTGTGGCAAACTGTACGACCCCTCCAATAGCAAAAAATGGGAAATACTTAGCATACAGTTGCCAAATAGTAAATGGGAATGGTAGTTTTTTACCTTTAGGTAAGAAAGTATTCATAATTACCACACGCTTGAACCGCTCAGGATGAGCGCCAAGTAAACTAAGTCCCAAAAGCCCACCCCAATCCTGCACAACCAGTGTGATGTCATTTAGATCAAGCTTATCAATAAAATTCTCGAGTGATTTGAAATGCAATTCGAATGAATAGTTTTTCTCACCGACAATTTTGTCTGATTTCCCAAATCCAATAAGGTCTGGTGCAATGAACCTGTAATTGCTCAGGACCGGAATAAATTTTCTATACAGATAAGACCAGGTGGGTTCTCCATGTAAAGCCAATATGACTTCCCCCTCACCTTCATCCACATAGTGCATCCTTAGATTGTCAAAATCGGCGAAATTTTCCTGATATGGGAAGTCCTTTAGTGAGACGAACCTTGATAAGTCAGTTTTGAGTACTTGCATTTTCTAAACTATTGGTTGGAATTCAATGGATTTAAATTTGTTTGAGTATATGCTGATACAATAAACCTACTGAAATAGCCAGTCCAAAACTAGTTAATGTTCCTATTAGAATGTACTCTGTAAGTTTCCTGTCTTTGGCCCTCGAAAGGTCACTGAATCTAAATACGGATTTGGCAGCTATTAATAACCCAATGGCACTCCACTGGTTTAAAAGTATAAACCCGAAAACGAAGAGGCGCTCCAAAATTCCGATATACTTACCTGCATTTTCCAGTGAGTCCTCGGATTTATCTTCTTCCAAATCCCATTTACTCATGATTGTTCTCATGATGATGGAAGAAGCAAAAGTGACTATGAGTATAGCAAGTATCAATAAGAGTGACTTTGTGGAATAGATATTCTCAAATGCTATTTTGCTGGTGGTATTCACCAATACAACCACACTGATTACAATCAGGTGTAAGAGCTGATCAAATGCAAATAGAATTCTTGAATTAAGCTTTTTATCCAGGTTTAGTTTAATCAGGTCAATGATTAGATGGCTCACTACAATGACTAGAATTGAAGGCCAGTAGGACCAATTGAATTCCAGTAGAATCACAAGTGTTAGCAGGTGGACAAACCCGTGCAAATAATAGTACCTGGATTTGAAGGTATGGGTTTTCTTTGCATCCACCCAACTATTAGGTTGCAAAACAAAGTCTCCCAATACGTGCGCAATTAATAGTTTAATAATGAGGTCGATCACAACTGTTTTATTGTTTTGATGTAAAACTCGTTTAATTTCATGATTTCTTCATACCCTCCCCTCCTAAAAGCCTCACTAATGTTGCTTTGCGATTTTTGAAGAAGTTTGGCCAATGCCTGTTGATTCATTTCAGGGTTTTCAATGGCTGTTTTGATGACAGTAGAAACAACACTACTCCAATTGTCTATGGTTAATACAGATAACCTTAACATGAGGTTAAGTATTTCATCTACAGTCCTGTTTCCAGTTTTGATAGCAAGAGTGTACTTTTTCAAATTTTCAAAGCAATCTCCTGAATTCACATAAGCTGTTCCATTGGATTCAGTAATCCTTGATGCACCATATTGCTCTTCACCTATGCCAATTGCCAATCTAACATCCATCGTTTTTACCTGCTTGATGGTAGATTTAATGTGAAGTGCCACTTGCACCGCCTTTTCAGGTTTCACTGACAATTGAAAGCTATCCCCTCTGTATATCTCCCAAGTTTTTGGTGAGCTACCATATAATGCAAGTGTTTCTTTCAACGGCTCTATCCACTTTTGAATATCTCCTTGTCTGGAGTTAACAATATCTCCTGTGATAACTGCTATCATTCTTCTCCTTTCTTATTATCTGATTTATTTCAGATAATCAAATTTATCTGTAAAAAAGCAGATAATCAAATTTATCTGTAAAAAATAAGATAATTAAATTTATCTGTTTAAAAGCAGATATTTTTGATTAGTAAGCGCTAATGATTGTTTGACACTCAAGATAAATTCAAACTGTGATAGAAATTTCATTTTCATTTTGCTCATTGGTTCTCTAAAATCCGAACAATTCTACGATAAACAGTTTCAGATTTGCCCCACATATTTCCACCACTTGTATTGGTAAATTGAATTACAACCGCATCAATCTCTTTATGGTATCTGGCAATACTCTGATATCCTGGTAACAAACCAGTATGTTCGTAGACATAAACAGATGCATATATGGCTTCCTCTGCTTTTGTAAACAATGAACCATTATTCAATGCCCTCATAAATATTCCCACATCTTCTGCTGTGGCAACCATTGATCCACCAGGCACAACATAATCATTGAATTTTATGTCTGGCTCATAACCTACAGCATAACCACTCATCACATCACTTAAATCTACTTCACTTAGTAAACTGTAGGTATTATTTAAGCCAAGAGGTTCCAAAATCTGATCCGCTATGTATTGATGGTGACTGTACCCCAAAGTTTTGTCCATAATTGCCCCTATCAGTAAGTAGTTAGTATTAGAATAACTTCTTCTTTGATCAGGTCTGAAGTCCGCGCGCTTATCCAATACGAATTCCAGCACTTCCCTGCTCGTTTCAGGAAGGTTATTCCAGGGAAAATCCTTCACATCTGTGAAATTTGGAATCCCACTTCGATGTTTGAGCATCATGCGTAAGGTAATCTGATCAGCATTGTCAATTCTATCAGCCAACTCTGGTAAGTATTCACTCAGAGATTTGTCCAATGATAACATATCCGCACTAACCATTTTTGCACAGGCTGCAGCAATATAAAGTTTACTAATGCTGGCAATTTTAAAGAAGTCATCTGGTGACGCAGGTACCTTATTCACTTTATTGTTCAAACCCGCTGCATATTGAACTGGAGCATTACCAGCTTGATCCACATAAACAATGATTCCTTCAAAACCCATTTCTACGGCATCATCCAGCTGGTCCTGAATTGTATCTGGTAAAGGAGCCAAAGTGAAGTGGCAAGCAGAGCAAGTAACAAGTATGAAAGTAAACAAAAGCATTGTTAGACTTAATCTGAGTATGTTCATAGACCTTTTCAATTTATAAATTTTCATATTACAAATTTAGGAAGGCCAAACACGCTTAAATATTAACTAATAAGCTAAGAATACAATGTTTTGAGCGGTTATATAAACTATGATGCAGAGATGTAAATTTTGTAGCAGTTTGGTTGTTCTTACATAATTTTAAAGAAATTCAGGATAGGCAAAAATCAACTCAATATCATGCTCTTCTGTAACCTCTTCAGATCCCAATGGATCTAAGGTGTCATTCACGTGAATCTGATTATCTAAATAAGCGGAAATGTTACCAGCAATCAATTGACCGTTAAAAAGTGCCACTTTTACTAGCACAACCCTTTCGATCAACATCTGAAGGAGTAGGTTATAAGAAGGCATTTTCAAAAACTCAGGAAAAGGTTGCTTCTCATAATCATCCTCACCCACGGTTATATAGTGCGCCACCCAATTTCCTTTGTTCACTTCCAGAATCCTATCCAACCTGATGATCACATACCCATCAAAATCATCTAATTGAATGTCAAAGTATTCCAGCACAACACACTCGAGGTTGAAATCTGCTATCCTGCCAATTAAGTGATTATTATTGTACTTCAGGACTAAGTCACACCAACCACCTTTTGCTACAATATCACTTAAAAACCGGGGATCGATCATACTTACAATATAACAAATCCTCAGGTATGCAGAATTGAAATGCTTAATTCTATTCCAGGTATTTCTTCAATATTAATGCAGCACAATGCCCACCAAAACCAAAGCTATTGCTCAATGCATACGTAATATTCTTTTGAGACTTTTCGCCAAGAGATAGATTTAATGCCGTAGGTATATTTTCATCCACAACAGATGTATTTATTGTTGGTGGGATCCAGTCAGTTTTTACGGAAAGACAAGTCGATATTGCCTCTATGGCTCCTGTTCCTCCCAATAAGTGACCTGTCATGGATTTAGATGCACTTACTTGTACATTTTCAAGACTATTATGAAATAGTTTTTCAATTGCCTTGATCTCCGATAAATCACCTAATCCTGTTGAAGTAGCATGTGCATTGAGGTAATCAATATCGTCAGGTGAAATTGCGGCCTCATGTATACCACCTTCCATCGCCAAATATGCACCTAGTCCATCAGGATGAGTACCAGTTATATGATAGGCATCAGAAGATTCTCCACCTCCAACTATCTCAGCATAGATTTTAGCACCTCTCCGCTGAGCTGAATCCAGGCTTTCAACGATCAATGCTCCTGCACCTTCACCCACTACAAATCCATCTCTACCAGTATCAAATGGTCTTGATGCAGTACTGTAGTTTTCATTGTTGGTAGACATGGCTTTCATCGCGTTAAACCCACCAATAGATGCTTCTGTTATTGGTGCTTCAGAACCACCGGTAATTATAATATCCGCTTTACCTAAACGAATATAATTGAATGCCTGAATGATACTCTGCGTGGAAGATGCACAGGCAGTGACTGGACAATAGTTAACCCCACGCAAGCCATTGTTTATTGAAATAAGCCCTGAAAGGCCATTTGAAATAATTTTGGTGATAAAAAATGGGTTGAACCTTGGATTAAAGTCATTACTGGTATAATCCACCACTTCTTTTTCAAAGGTTTCGAAACCACCTATTCCACTTGCGAAAATCACCCCTACTCTGTTTGTTTCGATCTTCTCGAAATCCAAAGCTCCATCTTCAATGGCTTCCGCCGCTGCAATCAATCCATACTGACTAAACCTGTCCAGTTTTCGTGCCTCCTTCCTGTCAAAATAATCCAAAGGATCGTAATCCTTAATCTCACAGGCAAACTGTGTCTTAAAATTGCCTGGATCAAATCGTGTTATTTCATTGGCACCTGAAACCCCGTTTAATAAGTTATCCCAATATTCACTTACATTTTTCCCAATTGGTGTAATTGCTCCCATTCCGGTAATGACCACTCTTTTCATTTCTTATTCAGTTTATATACCGTACGGTATATGATTTTACAAAATTTTTTAATTGTTCCTCAGTTGATATATATCCTCTTTCAAATGCTCAAGGTTATTCAATAGTATTGTTGGATCGCTCAATGTCTTAGAAAGCATAATACTACCTTCAATTAATGAAATCATTCTATATGAAAACTGTTCTATATTAATCTGTTTGATCTCCATATTTTTAGTACCCAATTCTAAAATTGAGACGATTCTCTGGTGCCAATTTCGAATGGTTCTGATCACTTCCTTCTTAAGTTGATCATTTCCATCATCAGCATCTACTGCAGTGTTTAAAATTGCACAACCACCATTCTTAAAAATTGGTTTGAAGGATGTTTGAAAATGATTTATAAAGGCGATCATCTTATCAATAGCATGACGTTCTTCTTCAATTTTTGTCAATAATTGTTTTGTCTGAAATTCGTAATTGAATTTAAAAGCCTCTACGGCAACTTCATTCTTATCCCTGAAGTTCCCATAGATACTCCCTTTTGTCAGACCAGTTGCATTGGTAATATCTGATAAATACGTACCCGTATATCCTTTTTTGTTGAATATAGATGCCGTCTTCTCTATGATAAATTGCCTTGTTTTCTCTGACCTTACCATATCACAAATATACCGTACGGTATACAATCATCCAAGCTTCAAAGTGTTTCCTCTCATTTGTCTTAAATGAATGATCAAACCAAATCGTTTAAAAGGATTGGCTATTTTTATGATTATATTCATGAATGATCAAATGACTATTATCGACATTTTTGTTCTTGCTGGGGTTCTTCAGGGAGTTTTGGTTGGCTTTTCACTTCTATTCACTAATTACCTTAAAAATAAACCTAATCAGTACTTAGGGTCTGCCCTACTTGTTTTAGTTATTATCACATTCTTAGGTTGGTTAGAGTTTGAGTCAACAGTTCTGGATATAACTCAAAGCATCATGTGGGAATTGCTGTTTCCTGTTTTATTCTTCAATTACTTTGTGCTTTCTTTACGACATAGGTTTCAAGATAAACCTTGGAGAAAATACCTCTATTTACCATTTGTACTTTCAGTATTCAATCTAATAATCATTGAATTAAGCTTCCGTTTTGATCTCTACGAGTTGCCATTTAATGAGGGCAGTCACATCATCCATGCTTACAAAAATATTGAATATAACGTAGCTTTCTTCTATGGTATTGCTCTTATCCTTTGGTCAGGAAAGTTACTTTCGAGTGATAACTTGAAAACAAATAAAAGGATTAAATGGCTTAGAGGTTTATTTCTTTCTATTCTTAGTTTATATATTATTTGGCTAATTGCTGATGTTGCAGAAAGTATGCTCGAAAAGGATATCTGGCTACTTCTCTGGTCTTGTCTGTCGATTCTATTTTTAAGTGTATTGTATTTTGGAATTTTGCAACTCCGTCTCATTGATCAAAGGATTGAAATATCGAACCTTCTTGGTAAGAAAAAAAAATCCAATCAAATAAATGAACAGCGTAAAACTAATTTCGATGATAGAATACAACAGTTGAGACACCTGATGGAAGAAGACAAGCTATTCAGAGACCCTAATCTGACTCGAGATGCGGTTGCAGAAAAAATGAATATGAGCAATAGTTACCTATCTCAAGTAATCAAGGAAACACAAGGAATCAGTTTTGTTGATTTTATTAATCTTCACAGGGTAGATGCCGCAAAAGAAATGCTATCAGATGCACAATTTAATAAATTCACATTACAAGCTATTGGCATTGAAGCTGGGTTTAAATCTAGAAGTGCTTTCTATAGTACATTTCAAAAATTTACGGGTAAGACACCGGGTGAATACAAAAGCGTAACAAAAATGTCCTGAATTATCAAATTGATTAAAATCAGGACAACTGAATTCCATATTGCCTTACATAATTTGAGAAATCAGTTGTGATTTGTGGGCATATCCATGAAACTAATCAACATGATTGCTTATAACACTCAAAAAACCAAATTTGCAGGAGTGCTTCACTCAACATCGATCTTATGTATATGCGTTACGATTACATTATCGTTCTACGGAAACCATAGCAAGTGCCAGGAGATTACTCAACAAGTAACAGTCAATGTTTCCTATTTCGGTAAAACAATATCTCACCCAGGATTAAAAATTGGTATTGAATATCCATTGATGGTTGTGGATGTTGAGAAGCTGAAAAAATCTGGTGTTGCCATACCCAAAACAAAGTCAATCTTTTTAACGGGAAACCTAATCTACAATCATCATAGACGCTATAATTCTATAGTGCTTGTTAATACTGAAATTGGCTATAGAATAACAAGAAAAAAAGGCTTCAAAATGGGAGTGTTACTAGGCTTTGGAGGGTTAAGAACAATTATTGATGAAGATACTTATCAAGTGAGTGATCAAGGTAAAATAAAACTTATAAGGCATCCTGGTCAGTGGGGGTTTGCTCCTTCATTGTCATTCGAGTTAGGAAAAGATATGGGTTTTCAAAAAAGTTTACCCTGGGCATATCACCTTAAACCTTCCTTCTATTTCCAAATTCCATATAACCATTCTTTTCTGATGAATTTTGTATTAGAATTTGGAGTCTCCTATCGAATAATAAATCTATTGAAGAAATAATGTCTGGTTTTATAAAAGCACTTTCTTCCGTTTGTATAATCTCATTAGCCGTATCTAGTTGTCATCAAGATGAGTTTCATCTCAACGAAAACGCCGATGATTTTTTCTTTTTAGAAAATGACAAAGCGCTTATGCCGGTATGGGTTCAGGGCAATACTAGTTCTAAGATTTTCTTAATTCATGTGCATGGTGGGCCTGGTGGAGAATCCATTCTAAGCTTCAATATATTTGGAGCCAATTTTACTGACCAATTAGAAGAAAAGTATGCAAATGTATACTATGACCAGCGCAATTCAGGCTCATCGCAGGGCACTTCAAAAAGAGATTATGTTACCGAAGAACAAATGGCGGAAGACTTATATAAGCTCATTTTGCTTTTAAAGAATAAGTATGGTCCAGACATAGATGTTCATATCATGGGAACAAGCTGGGGTGGTAGACTTACCGCTAAGTACTTGATCAATCCTACATATCAATCTGAAGTTAATAGTTGGATATGTATTTCTGGTGTTTCCGAGGTAATCACAACCGCTAACAGTGGAAGGGATCTATTGTTGTATTATGCGGACCAATATATTGCTGCAAATCAGAATATTTCTAATTGGAATAAAATAAGAGATTGGGCAATCCAAAATGATACCATTACTCAGGAATCAATTTGGGGGGAGCAGAATTCATTTGCATGGGAAGCAATGAACTTGGTAAATGACAGCCTTCAAAATGAAACAAGCATAAATTTTGGAGATGTGTTAAAAGGTATCTTCTTTAGTCCTGCAAACATTACTTCTGTATTGATTCAATCTTCTAACTTTCCAGAATCGGAACTGGAACTTTTTTATGATATGGGTACTACATTAAATTCAGTTGAGGTGCCAGTTCTTTTTATGTATGGTAAGTTTGACTTTGTGGTGCCACCAGCCGTGGGTAGAAAAGCTTACAATAATGTGAGCAGTAAAAATAAAGAATTAATCATATTCGAACATTCAGGCCATTTGATTCCATTTAATGAAACAGAGAGGTTTCTTTATGAATTAATCAAATTCATCGATAACATTAGTTAATGATTGTTATGAATAAACTTTTGAAACTATTAAAATTTGATCTCCAGGTCTAGCTGCCGCCCTTCTTCAAAGGCTTTTTTATCCATTCCTGCACCTACGGCCATTCCAATGGCCATTCCAACAGGCAACCCAATTCCGATATAAGCCATGCTACCCAAACTGGTTCCAAATGCCACACCTATTGGAATGCCAAATGCAGACATCCCAATGGCCATCCATCTGGTACGGTAAAGGTTCTTTGTTACAAGTTTCAACTCTTTTTCTAGAGTAGATAAAACAGATGATTTAACTTTTCCGATATGCTTCAGTAACTCTTTGTTGGAGCCTGCAAATGAATTGATCTCATCCACTTTCTGATTGATTGCATCTGTTATTGTAGTGGGAATTTCTTTATTGTCCAACTCACTAAGAAGCTTCTCTAAATCATCATATTGTCTTACCAATTTCTTTTCACCTTCTATGTTTTGGCGTTTATTGAGTTGTTTCAATTTCATATTGCAATCTATTGCGTAAATGATCAATACCCCTGAAAACGTGACCTATTCATCCACATGTTCTAAAATATCACCCGGCTGACACTCCAGCACGGTACAAATTGCCTCTAAAGTACTAAAACGAATGGCTTTGGCTTTTCCAGTTTTTAGATTGGATAGATTTGATAGTGTAATCTCAACTTTCTCTGACAGCTCATTCAGAGACATCTTGCGTTTGGCCATCATTACATCCAGGTTTACTATAATAGGCATAGGCTTATACGGTCAGGTCGTTTTCTTGTTGAATTTCCACTCCCTTTTTGAAAATAACGGCAATTAGATAGATCACAGCAGCCATCAAAATAAATGCCTGACTATCTACCCAAAACTGATTCAATGTATCAATGTGGTACCCAAACTTCTGCATGTTTTTAGCCGATTGTCTTGCTATATGGCTCAATACGCCAATAGAAACAGTGTAGTAAGCAATCTTTGTAATCTGGTTTGAAACGAATGCATTGAATGGATGCTTCAAATCTATTTTCCTCATGAGGTTTACCACGATATAAAAAAGATGGGCCTTTAAGATGGCAATGCTAAGAACAAAGCTATACATACCAAAAAACGCCCATTTGCTTTGCTGATACATTTCGCTTAGGTCTAATTGCTTGTAGAGTTCCCCCAGGTATTCAGGCATTGTCAAACTGAAAATAAAGTTCAGAATCAATGTCCCGGCCTCAATTGATAAACCAATAAAAATGATCCAGGAAGCTATTTGAACGCCTTTAAAAATTAAGTTGTTTGTCGACATAGTTATTTTGAATTTGAATTAATATTCAAATATCAGTAAATATTTATCGATAAACAATAAATATAGATTGTTTATCGATTTTATTTTAAATCAACAAATTCTATACACAATATATACACAAAGCTGTGGATGGGCTTGGTGTCTCGCAATATATTATTGGGACCTTATTTGAGCCTTCGCTTGAGATCCATCCTTTCATGTAGGATTCTGGTAATCTCAATTTCACCAGACTTATCCATTCTATAAAAAACAATATGTCTGTTTACTTTTAAACCATACAAAGACTGTGTCACACTTTCATAATTTTTACCACAACTGGGATTATCAGTGATTTTAATGAAGCTATCAATAAGTTGATTATAGTACATATCAGCCTGTCCCGCTGACCATGTTTCGAATGTGTAATTCCAGATGTCTGTTAGATCATTTACAGCTTGATTGGTCAATCTATAATTAGCCATTCTTTTTTCTTGCTGCCTTAATCTTCTCCAAATGATGTGTTGGATTGAAGTCTGTTGCAACTCCACTATCTATTCCTTGTTGAATGGCATTTCTAAGAGCAATAGTTCGATTTTCTTCCTCCTCTAATAGCCTTAAACCCGCTCTTATTACCTCACTGGCATTTTTGAACCTCCCTTCAGATATCCGTTGCTTTATAAACTCTTCAAAGTAGTTCCCAAGCGATATAGATGTGTTTTTACTCATATACCAAATTTACCAAAAAATGGTACTTTTCACAAGTCAACATTCCTTACTACAATCATCCTGCTGTTGATAGCCTTCGGTGCAATATCACAAGTTCGAGTGGAAGAACATCCAAATCAACAATTACTTCTTCTAAGTGACGATTCGGTTCTTGCCGCTCACAAGAAACTGATTTTTGACTTCTACACCAGGGCGCACCACTAATGACATCAATTCATATCAACCATTAATAAACAGATAATTCTTTTCCAAATTGTATTTAAGAATCAAAAAGAAAGCTATACAACTACCGGAACAATTATTTGATATAAGGATTATTAGCAGTAGTGATAAAACTAATCTCCGCAGGTAGCAATGTCACTTTGATTTCATTCACATCTCCAATGACCTCTCCGTCCAGTTGCAGTAAATGAAAATTTTCAAAACTGATCTTAGCATTGGTGGCCTGAATAATCTCAAGGTTTTTGGGATCAAATAAGCCTTCATCAAATTTGGAAAGACTTGCATTTAACAGCGTATGCTGGTCAATCTTTTTCAAAATGACTATTTCAAACTTGCCATCATGAGGTGAGCCTTTAACATTCAAAGGAATTCCGGTTCCATATTTTCTACCATTGCAGATAGCAAACATTAAACCATCATACGACTCACTTTTACCATTGATTTCGACAGTACCTGTAAACTGTTTTGTGTTTCCCAGCTCCTTGATAAAGTGTTTCGCGTAAGTCATCATACCACGATTCTCTTCTTTATCATAAGCCTCAACTATATTGGCATTGATGCCCACATCGCCCATATGAATGGCTAAACTATTATCATTGACCTGAAGAACATCCAGCCCAACAAACTTCTGAGAAGAGATCAGGTCTCTTAATGCCTCCGTCGGGTCCTGGGACACGCCCAATTCTTTTGACATACCATTGGCAGACCCCATTGGCACACAACCGATGTGATACCTCTCCCCGAGTGTATTTTTGATTACAAAAGTAAATGTACCATCACCCCCTACTGCTCCTATTCTGTCAGGTTCAAAAGTGTCCAGGTGTCCATGAAACTTCTCATTATCTCCCTGCCCTGTGGTCTCAAATATGACATATTCAATGCCATACCTGGTCAACAGCTTTTCTGCTTCCTCAATGAAAGGTCCTTTATCTATGCCGCCTGAAACTGGGTTTACAACGAGTAATACTTTCATAAATGTGACTTCAAATCATTAATGACTCGGTTAGGATCATCCTTATCAGTGAAATATACAGCCGATCTACCGGTACTCAAAACTTTCTCCCAGGCAACTTTCTGCTTTTTACTTCTTTCTTTTCCTGATTGCCGGATTAGTATTTGTAAAACTCGATCTGGGAACGTTTTTGCCACTTCAGCATATATTGCCATGTCTTCCTGCGAATCATCTCCTACAAGAATAAATTTCTTATTGCCGCACTTCAGCAATAGGTTGATAATGTGACTTGGTTTATGTGCCTTATCCTTTTTCTGAAACAGTAGTTGCCTAAGTGACAAATGAGGAGTAAGCAATAATTTACCCGGTGGAAATTTATTCATCAACAAAAAATTCGAGATGAGGCCAAAAAGATTGCTCTCACTTTTGCTGAGGTAAAAAAATCCTGCATTTTGGTTTTTCAGGTAATCAAACACAGCTGATGTAAATGGCAGTGACTTTCGTTTGGATGGACCTTTGAAAAGTACATACCAGATTCTTTTCACAAAGTTCGCCGTATTGGATTTCATGATGGTATCATCGATATCACTGATGACAAAAAAGTCCTTATCCCGGTAATCAAAATGAACAGGGTAATCGGTGTTAATAGGCAACACTTTCTCAGTTTGCGCATCCTCCACCAGTAAGGTCTCGTAATTACTATCTAAAGTAACATTGAACCTTCCAAACTTATCGGTGTTGGTAGCAATGAACTCATTCTGACGATTGATCCGAATTTTCAAATTTACGGCAGGTGAAGATAAGTATGCCTTAAAAATATTGGCTAGGTTAGCCAAACCACTCGTTTTCGCCTTATAACGTTCTTTTTTTAAAACGACCCCTTCTACCTGGGATCCTCCTGGTAAGTCAAGCAATGACAGCTGCCAAAGTGTAGACATCACAAACTTTTAATTCTGTGGTCAATCTATTATAACTCATGCTAAATCCAAAACTTTTTATGAATCATCCTGTCATTCTTTTCTTGCATATGCTTTTAATTCTTTAGAGGGCATGATAACCGTACCTGTCTGCCACATTTCAGGTGTAAAGGCATATTCCTTTTTGAACTTCACGAATTTGGGTTGTTTAACACTTTCTACCTGAGCATGTGTGAGTATTTTACGATCCATCACCAGTATTTCCCAATACATGTCCATATTGAAATTCATCTCGGCTGAAAGCTTGATTTCATTTACAGTCTTGTCCCAAAGCAATCGTTTCTCTTTCTTACTAACTGAAAAATCCCTGTCTATAGTCGCACTTTCACGGACATTTGCATATATGTATTTCACATAATAACCATATTGATCTCTATCAAACACCACATGACCACTTTTATATTTCAATGAGTGACCAAAGCCCAACAAATCAAAATTTTCACTTGTTTTTCCCGGAGCGAACTCAAAATCCATTTGCAATACGGCATAGGTTTTTGCGGATATGTAGACTGTCCCATTGTACAATCCCTTCTTATTGGCCTTAAATGAAATTGGATACACCAACTCATTATTGAAAATGGTCATGTCTTTCAACTCGTAATCATACTTGTTGAAATCTTCCATAAACTCCCAGTTCTTGCCTTCCATTGATCCCCAGTGCTTCTTCACCCACTTGATCGATCCTTTTACATAATCCGCAGGGATATTATAATGGAGACTATCATTCATGTCTTGTGTCAATGAGGAATCTACTTCATTCTTATTGATCTTTTTGCTAAAAATACCAGTTCTGAACTTGTAATAAGTTTCCGTATCGAGGTTCGTTTTTTCTACATCATGAATGAAATCCCCGAGCAAATCCTCCATTTCCTTTGACAGATTCTGCATGGATCCTTCTTCAAGGGATATTGCCTCAAGTGGAATAAGCCTACTCTCATCATCACTTACATATAACTCTACAAGCGCATCATAGTACTCAGTAAAATTGTTTGGAATCTTTTTCAGAAGCTTATCAAATGTCTGTCTGTCAAGGCCTACAAAATTTGATTTCTTAAGTTTGAAATTCTCTGCATCGTTAAACGGTGTAGTTTCATATTTATGATAAAAGACTTGCTCCTTTACTGCTAGTTCCGGGTAATTCTTTTCATAATTATCCTCCACTAGATCCAATATTTCACGAACGCTGAGGTCTCTTGATGACACCATAAATTCCGGGAGATTGATAGCTGCTTGTTGCATTTCAATAGTAGACGCTTCTTTCAATTGGTCGATGGTGGATTTATAGGTTCTGTACCCCATATAACTTACTTCCACACTGTCCTGACCTGCAACCATTCTGATATTTAGGGTATAAACACCTTCACTATTTGAAATCGTACCGACGGAGGTCCCTTTGATTCCAATACTTGCAAATTGAAGTGGATCCTTGGTGAGTGCATCTCGTATCTCACCCCTGATGGTATACTCCTGACTATGTGATGTGAAATGAATTAAACATAATGCACCGGAGATGAACCAAATGAACTTTGATGGAAGTAATTTCATAGTTTTCATTAAATACTATTTCCATTATACGGTCAATATAAATGGAGGATCTAATAAATGAGCCATTTAATCAATAAACGTACATTTACTATAAATCTGATAAGTATATAATGCAAATATGGTTTAGGTGGTTGCAGCAGGGAAAGACAACTGGAAACTTGTCCCCACTCCTTCTTCACTTTTCACTGATATATCACCATTATTGATGATAACAAAGTCATGAACGATGTTTAAACCTAACCCGGTTCCTTTTTCTCCACTTGTACCTGCAGTAATTTTTTCTTCGTCAATGCTGTATAAGTCTTCTAACTTGCTCGCAGGCATACCAATCCCTGTATCGGTCACCTCAATAATCACTTTTTCTGCTATATGCCTTGATGAAACAGTGATCGTTCCTCCTTCAGCAGTAAACTTTAAGGCATTCCCCACCAGGTTTCGGATAATGGTTAACAAGCTATTTCTATCTGCAAATACAATGAGCTCCTGCCCTACTGTTACATTCAATGATATTCCTTTGGTTTCAGCTTGAAGGATACTTGCCTCCAGGGCTTCATCCATTATTTCAGACAACCACAAGTTCTCTGGATGGTGTGTTATGACATTCTCCTCCTTGCGGGCCCATTGCATCAGGTTGTCTAATAAGTGCAATACCGCATCAGCAGCTATTTTTAAATGACCTGAGTACTTTTTCATTTTTGGATCATCCACAATATCATATTTTCGCTCCAAATGCTGCAATATCAAAGTATTGAAGCCTAGGAGTGAATTCATTGGTCCGCGTAGGTCATGGGAAATAATCGAAAACAACCTTGATTTGGTGTTATTCAGGTTATTTAAATGTTTGTTTGCAGAAGAAAGTGCTTCATTCTTTTCCTGAATTTCATCATTAAGCTTTGCTAGCCTATTATTTGCTTTTTGTTTACTTCGGTAATACAAAGTTACTCCCGCCAGTAGCACAAGTAGCAAACCTGACACGATAAAAGTAGCTGTTTGACGGATCTTACCATATTTAAGTTCAGCTTCCAACTTCACCCTTTCCTTCTCATAGGCATATTCAAGGGAATCTCGTTCTTGTTCAAACAAGTAATTCACCTCCAGTTTCGCAATCTTTTTGATAGTCTCCTGGTTATTCAAACTATCTGACAGGATTTTGAAGATTGACAAATAGTTAAATGCCTCCCTGAAGTTTCCTACTCTTTTTTCAAGATTGGCCATTTCTTCTGAGGCGTCACGAACCATTGCTATATATCCAATTTCCTCCGAAATAGAGATACAAAGCTTAAAATTCTCTCTGGCCTCTTTGAACAAACCTTTACCCATGTAAGTCTGTCCAAGTCCAAGATATACATAGGATAATGATGATGGATCGTCTATTTCCTTACTTAATCGAAGGGCGTCATTCAGAAAGTTTAAAGATTCGTTCAGCTTGCCTTTTTCCCTATGTATCTCTGCAATGTTGATAAAAGATTCAGCTATACCAATAACATCATTTATTTCTTTCCGAATTGACAAGGACTTATTATAGTATTCTAGCGCCATGTCCCGATCATCCATCCTCCAGTGAAGTACTCCAATGTTATTTAACGCTGCAGCAACCCTTTTTCTATCCTTTGATTCAAGATTGATATCAAGGGCTTTCTTGAAATAGTTAAGAGCCTCTACGTAATCACCCTGAATGGAATAGATTGTACCAATATTATTGAACCTGGATGACATTGATAGGCTATCCTGGATCTTTTCATTTACACGTAGGGATCTAAATAGATAATCCAGTGCTAATGAATAATTTCCTTGTTCTCTTGCTAAAATTCCGAGTCCGTTATATGCATCTGCGAGACCCATTTCATGATTGATTTCATTGGCCATTTTCAGACAGAACCTGAACAAACTATCTGCTTTATGATAGTTCCCAAAAATTAGATACTCCCAGGCAATTAAGTTTTTGGCATCTATTTCTGAATTTGGCAGATTGACCTCACGGCTTAATGAAACAATTTCATTGGCATATTTAATTGCCTTTGATGAATCGGTATATGTAAAGAGCTCTACGAGTTCAATGTACTGAGTGATTCTGGATTCGATATTAACAGTTGTGTCAATAATTAGGCGAATAGAGTCCTCCTTTGCTTCTTGCTGTGGATATGCAGGCAAACCAAGCAACATTATTCCTATCAATAATGTGCTATAATACACGTACATCCTAGATAATGATCTAGAAAATTTTTCGAATTGGCGAGTCATAGATTATTCCCAGTGCCTAAAATAGCAATAACGTGTCAGTATTTAGTTGCTAACACTAAGAAATAAGACTTACCTAATAATCTTTATTGTTTCAGATCCAATCCTTACTAAGTAAATTCCTTTAGAGAGTGATCCTAAATCCAGAATCAACTTATTGGGAGTTTGTTGAATAACATTAATTTGGATCTGTTTTCCATCAAGTCCAATTAACTTAGGACTTCCTTGTCCGTTCTCCACAACTAAATGATTTTGCTCATCCAAGGGGTTTGGATATACTTTAATAATCTTATCACTGTTCGTTCCTGTTATAAACCTTTCTTCAAAAAGGGATCTGGCAAATTGATAAGCTTCCTCTCCTACTTTCTTACCAATTATTCTCCCAGGAATGTCATCAGCCGGTGGATGTATTCCTCCCCAAATCCTGGAAAGGCTACATTGATCGGAAGCATCCCGATATGAAGCCCATTGGAGCTCAATATCCTGGCTAGGCCCATCTTCAAAAACAAGAAACTCATTTTTTCTAGCTTTAAAAACTCCCATACCACCGGGGAAGTATTGACTTCCAGTAAAGTTGGTAAGCACCTCAGCGGCTGCTCTGGAATACGTTGAATGACCAGACACATATCCAGCAAATGGAGGGGTTATGAAAGAAGGTCTTTGGTACGGCCACCAATCTTCAGCCAGAATCCAACCAACGCCGGCTACATCACTTGCTGGCAATGTGATGTAATCGTGTCCTTTCCAGGTGTATAATTTGATCTTATGAAGGTTTTCCTGATTGTCTCCCACAAGAGGATCATCCTCCTGAACCAATTCAATGTAACCTTGTACAAGTGGCATGCCTAGCGGATTATAATTTGCAAGTTCGGGATCACTACTTTGGCCAAGCTCTGCCAGATACCTAATGGCTGAAATTGGTCTTACATAATCATACCATCCTTTTACACCCCATGCAGCAATCGCGGCATCATGCATTGCCCCTGCCAGCGTGAAATATAGTTTAATATCCCATTCCAGATCAGTTACTACATCACCCTCCCCATGAATTTTCTTGATTAATTCAGGGTGATCGTTCACATAATTCACAATTGTAAACCAGTGACCAGGAGGAGTTTCTGAATCTGGCCCATCAGCCCAAAATTCAGCCAGTACTCTGGCATAATCTCCCCTGGGAACCAGTTGTTCCTCATATGGTTGGTTTGTTACCGGATTGACGTCTAGTCCAATGCCTGGATCACCTCCCTCCAGGTAATTGTAAAAATCTTCAAAATCTTCAAAAGCGGTGGGTAGGTCTTCAAAAGCAATACCTCCAATTGACTTTGGTGAAATGTCCCAAATCACATTATCCTCCGGTGAAAGATGACCAGCCCAAATGGCCACCAGTGAAAATCCCCATTTATACCAATCACTGGTAACCTGATTATCAGCATCCAATTTTGGAGGGTCTCCCGGGTCATGGTATACCATGTACGGATTACCATCTCTTTCATGCGTTGTAAGGTCCTCTGCAGTAAGAGAAAAAGGTGAAACACTTCCCCATTCAGGGCTCAAAAACTTAGGCACATTGTCTCTAAGAATATTTCCACTTTGATCTATAAAAATGTCAAGGACTAATGGCTGCCATCGATTTGGATCTGAAATGGTAGTGTTACCATCCTTTGTTGCATCGAGTGGTTCATTTACTGGTTCGTAATAGGCATTAGCATATTCCAGCTCTTCCAATGCACCGTCAGTATTTCCGTATCGTATGATTTCAGAAGCCAGGTAATTTCCCAAAGCCCTTGGATCACCATTTAGATAATCGTCTTCAGTGTAATTAAGGGCATAGCCCAGTGTGTTCATAAAATCATCAAATAAAGCAAGTGTTTCTTCCGCTCCAGGAGATTTTTGAAATCGGTGAGACAATAACCTGTAGCAGGCGTAACTCACTGTCTGGTTAAATGCCTCTTCATCATTCGAAATTTCAAAATCTGATAAATCGCTTATAAAGTCATCCAGTGTTTGGCCTAATAGGTAAGGTTTGTATTCATTATATATTGCCCAGGAGTCATACAATGCTACCGCGCTATGAAATAAATTCCTTGCATGAACTGTGGGCCTGGCATAATCCTTTCTTATAGCTTCCAGAAGTATTTCATTCCACATGCGTGCAATTGAAAAATCTTTAAACCTGTCTTGTTGGTCTATATTTTCAAAATTGATGGTAACAAGCAGGTTGATTTCTTCCGTTGAGCAAGTTTCATCATTCGCCACTAATCGTAATTCACCATGTGATTCAGTATTCCATTTTACTTCAACGAATTCCCCATCAGCAGAAGATAGACGCTCACCTCCTGTTACATCCCATCGATAACCTTCAATTGGAATATCAGAATCGTAGGTGTAAGTGTGTGAGGAAAGAGGTGTAACCTGGCTCTCGCCAAGAATGGTTCCTGGAGCAAGGTATTCACAGGAGCCATCATTAGTAGTAGCTTCTGGGTTATAGGTACAGGAATTTGGATCTGTACAACCCAGAATCTTGATGGCTTCACTTACTTCCAAAACTTCATAGCCTTCACCTTCTGTAAATTCGATTGTTGCATTAACAGGTAAATCATAATAAACATCAACTGTTCCAGATGGCCATTTTAAGGCAATGGAGTCAAGATTGGTCGCTTGACCTACACCATAATGTAGCGGGATCTGAGATTGAGAAACAAAACCTACTCCCTGGTATATTCTGTATTGTATGTTTTCCTGGGACTTAACAGTAACCACTGTTCCTATACCATCTCGGTTAGAACTTGTTCCAACCAACTTAAATTTTACATGGTTATTTGTAGTACTTTCATTGATTGTGTTTTCATAAAAATGAGGTCTTGCATAGTTATTGGTGATCATCAGATCAAGATCACCGTCATTGTCGTAATCAAAACTCAACACCCCTTTACTGTCGGCATCCTCATTTATATCCAACTCGTCACTTATATCACTGAAGGTTCTTTGGCCATCTTCAAATACGTTTTGGAATAACATATGTTGAAAATTATCATCAATCTGATTGACGAAAAAGGCATCCTCATAACCATCCAGGTCCAGGTCTGAAAAACTCAAGCCCCATGCCCAGCCGGTATCAAAAATATTGAGATCCTGAGAGCGATTTATAAATCCACTTCCGCTGTTTTCGTAGAAACTGTTTTCTGAGATATTCGTGACACAAAAGTCAAAATTCCCATCATTATTATAATCATTGACCGCAAGCCCCATTCCATCATAGGGGTCTTCCACACCATACTCAACAGCAGACTCTTCAAATACTCCATTCTTATTGATGTATAAAAAATTGTTTACATCAAGATCATTCGCAACATACAGATCAAGTGTATCATCGTTATCAAAGTCCATTGGGAGCGCTCCCCAACTATAATAGCCGCCACTTTCAGTTAATAAATCAGTTTTCGTAAAAGTCCCATCTCCGTTATTATGGTAAAGGATTGAAGTCACAAAATGGGAAACAACATAAAGGTCCAGGTATCCGTCATAATCATAATCCCACCAAACGCCACTATAAAACAAACAGGCACTGCAATTTTCATAAACACCCGAAGCAACACTTACATCCGTAAATGTTCCGTCCCCATTGTTTTGGTAGAGTTCATTCTCAGAAACGCCAGGTAAAAAGAGATCCGGATCTCCGTCATTATCGTAATCGGCCCAGGAAACTGACATTCCTCCTTGAGACAGTACAAGTCCAGCTTCGGCAGTCACATCTTCAAATCGGCCATCACCTTTATTTCTTAACAAACGATTAGTTCTATTGGGCTCTGAATTTCCAAACTTGGTAATCATCAGGTCATAGAACCCATCACCGTCATAATCAGCCGCTCCAATACCGAAATTGTTATTGATGGTTTCAGGAATAATTATCTCCTCAATCCTTTTGAATTGCTGGGTATAGGATTTAAATAAAGGTAGGATTACCAATACCAACAATACATACTTACCCTTCAGATTAATTGCCATTAACGTTAAAAATGTTCCAGCTTAAAAGTAATCAAAATCAATTGATCAATGAAGATAAAACTATAGGTTGTGAGCCAATTGTCAATACGGCTCTCATTGTGTTACTGGAAAATCTAAAATGAAAGTTGATCCCTTACCAAGTGTGGTATCAAGGTTGATTTTACCATTCATCATTTCGGTGTAAGATTTGACAATTGAAAGTCCTAAACCCACTGAAGACTCACCTGCGGTAGGTTTAGCGCTGAGCCGTTGGTATTTTCTAAATAATTGTTTCCTGTCTTCTTCCGAAAACCCAGGACCACTGTCCTTGATTGACACCCTGACAAACCCATTTACATTTTGAGTTGCAACAACAACCTGGGAAGAAAGAGGACTGTACTTAATGGCGTTCGAAAGCAAATTATCAATTGTTTGAGAAAAATAAACCTTATCAGCTTGTATTGAACCTTTATGATCAACTTCAACTACAAGGTCAATATGTTTTCTTTGTGCTTTTTGAGAATATTCCTCCGTTATTTTGGTGACAATCGGTGAAATGTCCAATTCCTCCATTTTCATATTTCGATTGCCCGATTCTATAGCTTCGACATCTAGAATTTTTGAAATGAGCTGCACCATTTTTTCAGCTGACTGGAGAGTCACCTCATTCATTTCTTGATCCGTTTCAGACAAATTACTCTTTTTCAGAATCTTCCCGACTCCAATAATGTTAGTTAAAGGTGACCGAAGATCGTGTGCTAACAACTGAATCAAATCGTTTTTCTCGTCATTGAGGCGTTTTAACTCGGCATTTCTATCTTCAATAACACGGTTCGAACTGGCCTTTAACCGATAGGCAATAAACAGGATAAAAAGTATCGCTGTTACTATCGCTACTGAAATCCATAATAACCTGGTTGTCCTTGATCGTTCCACTTCACGTTCTGCTGCCTCAAGTAACTCTTTGAATTGTAATTCCTTTTCCCTATTGGAGATGATTACCTCTTCAAAAGGACCAATCTCAGCAGATAAGCCAATTCTTTCAATGATTTTTACTGCATCTGCCCCGAGATACTTATGGATAATTTTTTGTCTATCACTCTCAAATTGCACACTCAAAAAGTACGCATTAACAGGATCATACCAATCAGTATCTTTTGCAAATGCCAGTGCCAGACCTTCAAGCTTAACAGGGTGAAAGAATTGTCTTCTCACCTTTGAGTTATCATATAGTGCCACCAAAAAGTTTGGTAAGTCTATATATCCAAATCCATTTTCAGTAACCTCTATTTTGTCAATAATGTCCCCGCTATTACTTACATATGATATATTGAAATCGATATTATTCCTTTCTTTTAATTGTTCAAGGGAAGTAAGCAGCGTGGTATTCCTTATGGTGATTGCTTCTGCATTTCCAAATACATTATTGAACTCTTCAGAAGTTTCCACTATTGGCATAGCCGAATTGGACACTAAGACAGAGATATCTGAAATATATGGAGGTGTAAAAGAAAATTCTTTAGCGCGTTCTTCAGTGATTGAGATTGAAGAGGCTGCAAAGGTCCCATTTCTTACATGAGGCAATAGCTCAAGAATGGCGTCAAAACTATTTGTCCTGATTCTCTTAATTTCAATTTGCACATCATATTTTTCCTCAAGAAACCGAACAAAGTGTTCAATTAATTCAAATTCAACTCCATCAAGAATATCTTTTGTTTCTGAGATGGTGATATTGTTGGGGTACCAGTATACTTCAAGTATACCGGACTTTTCTTCCAGTATCTTCTTCCAGGAATCTCCATCCGCTAATAATGGTGTGGTAGAGAGAGTTAGTAAAAGGTATGCAACGAATGCACGCATTCAATCCGACGGTAAGGTCCAAGAATTTATAACAACACTTCTTCCTTTGGCTGGTTGAGTGTCACGATAAAGGTAGTGCCTTTTCCTAAAATACTCTCAACTTTTATATCTCCATTATTCATTTTAACAAAATCATACACCAAATTGAGTCCCAAACCAGTACCTCTTTCTCCTTTTGTACCACGAGTCACCTTATCTTCATTGATTTCGAAAAGATTTTGCAGTTTGTCCTCAGCTATACCCACTCCTGAATCTTGAATACTCAGGGTTAGTTTTTCTTGTATTATTGCAGTTGAAATAACAACCTTTCCTCCCTCTTCTGTGAATTTCAGTGCATTATTAACCAGGTTTCTGATGATTCCGGTGAATGTATTTTTGTCTGCCAATACTCTAAAGTCTGAAGGAATATCGGTTGTTATGGATATTGACTTTAGTGAGGCGAGTGTTTTGAAAATTGTCAGGCTACTTTCTACTGTCTCTTTAACAGGAATTGCTTCTGGTGAGTGTGGAAATCTATTTCCCTTTTCCAATGCCCAGTTCAACAGGTTATCAAGTAACTGAGTGATATAGATTGAATTTTTTTCAATGTGATTGGCATAACTAATCAAATCCTCATGTTCTTCGTGTTTTAGCAAGTCTTTTATCACTACACCAGCACCCTGAAATATGGTCATTGGACTCCTTAAGTCATGTGATATTACCGAAAATAACCTTTCCTTAGTTTCATTTGCTGAGATAAGCTCTTGCTTTTGAGTATTCAATGCCTCATATAACTTCTGCAACTTTTTATTGGCATGGATTTTAACCTGATAGAGATAATATATGATACCAGCTGCAATGAATAGTACAATAAGTCCTACAAATGAGATCCATTGAATAATCCCCTGACGCTCAATTTCAGCCTCAAGCATAAGTCGCTGCTTCTCACTCGTGAAGTTGATGGAATCTTGCCTTTTTTCAAATTCATATTCAGCTTCCTGAAATGCAATGAGGCGTGTATTTTCCTGGCTATACAATGAATCATGAAGTTTATCACTCTCAATAAAGTATTTCAATGCTCCCTTAAAATCTCCTCTCACAGAATCCAGACGAAACTTGGAATACAAAGCAGATTGTAGTTTGAATAAAGCTCCAGTGCTGTCCGCAAGGGCTATGGCCTCATCCAGGTGTTTATCTGCTTGGTTATATTTTCCTCTTCTTAATTCCAGGTCTGCTAATTGTCTTAAATCACCAGATAATGATGCCAATGCACCCAATTGACGGTCAATGTTGATAGCACGCCTGTAAGAACTGTCCGCATATGAAAACCGATCAGTTTTCTCGAATATCCTACCCAGAGTCATATATGCCACGGACAACCCATTCAAGTCATTATTTTGCTGCTTAATCTTAATCACTTCAAGAATCGTAACTTCAGCTTCAGTGAAATCACCCCTGCGCTGTAAAACATAGCTCAGGTTCCCAAGTGTATTAGAAATACTGACTGAATCACTGTATCTTCTTTTGATAGACAATGATTTCCGGAAATACTCTTCCGCTTCCTGAAAATTGTTCAGGTCAATAAATAAATTCCCAAGACTATTTAATGAATTTCCTATTCTTGTGGAGTCTCCAATTGATTCATATTGGCGCAGTGCTTTCAGGTAGTATTTGAGAGCTCTATCAAACTCACCTTTTAATCGAAACACAATCCCGATGTAATCATTGATGATTGCTACCTTTTCTGCCGCATTTACCTTTTCCATTATTTCCAATGCCTCAAAGTAAAAGGTATGTGCATCATCATAATTCCCAGCTAAATCAGCTGAAAATCCCCTCATAAATAAGGCGTTCCCTTTACCAAACTCATAGTCAAGTTTGATTGCCTCTTTATGAGCAATCGAAGCGAGTGAATCAAGCGTATTGGGAGAACTTTTCCAATGTTGAAATGCAGTTTCGTTCAAGACATCCACATAAAACGTGTCAATCTTCAATTTTGACTGATCATAGTGATCAAGTATTAGAAACCCATTACTAATTTTCTCCTGACTGGCTAATTTGCTTTTGAAAGTCGCAAACAAGCTATCAAGATCGAGATTTCCCTGTGCATGTATTCCGTAGTGCCCAAATAGGAGCAACAACAACCATAACTTTTTCATTGCCGCCAAATTCTACCCCTAAACTAGGCAGAACTCATACTATCCTATAAAAACCTTGATGAGCTATCGGAAATACTTAGTAAACAGCAGATTATGTAGTGTAAACGGAATTAAACATCACATAGTCAGTTGTAAGATCGGCTCCCCATCCTGTAGCTGACTCATTCCCATTATTGATGGCAATATGTATTTTCAAGTTCGAAGGCTTCAACAGCCGCTTCAGGAAATTGACTTCATGATCAACCGGCGCGCCTTTTTCCAGTAATTGAACCATGTTGTTTTCATTTCCTAAATACAAATCAACTTTCTCAGGATCAAATTGTACTCCTGATCTTCCCATTGCAGCCAGTACTCTACCCCAATTGGGGTCTCTCCCAAACATAGCTGTTTTCACGAGAGAAGAGTCTGACACTACACGAATTAATTGACGTGCATCATCCCTGGAACTTACGTCTGTAACATTGTATTCAATAAATTTTGATGCTCCTTCCCCATCAGAAACAATCAGTTTGGCTAGATGCACCATCAATTCTTTTAATTTTTTCTTGAACAGATGATAATTGGGATCATTTTCATCTTCAATAAGTTTATTTTTGGCCAGGCCATTGGCCATAACAGAAGCCATATCATTTGTAGACGTATCCCCATCTACGGTTATCATGTTAAATGAGTCATCCACTGTAGCTTTAAAAGCTTTGTCAAGAAGATCCTGAGTGATATTGATATCTGTAAAACAAAAAGCCAGCATGGTTGCCATGTTAGGATGGATCATACCAGATCCCTTAGCAAGACCTCCAATATTGATTTCAATCCCATCAATTTCGAATGAAACAAAACCCTCTTTGGGAAATGTATCGGTGGTGAGTATTGCATTGGCCGCAAATGATCCAGCTCTCGAATTATCTGTGATCTTTCTTATGTTCTCCTTAATTCCTTCCACTACTTCGGTTGTAGGGAACTCTTTTCCAATTATTCCTGTAGACGAAATCAATACCAATTCCTCTGAAATACCAAGTACTTCGGCGGTAGTTTTTATCATCGATTCCGCTCCTTTTCTACCCTGCTCCCCTGTCATGGCATTTGCGTTTCCTGCATTCACCACGAAAACCTGAGCTGTATTACCACTCTTCTCCAGGTTAATTTTACATAGCTTGATAGGTTCAGCAACTACCAAATTCTGCGTGAAAACCGCTGAAACTTTGGCTGGAATATCGGAGTGAAAAATTGCCAGGTCCCTACGCATTGATTTCACACCTGTATGCGCCCCCCAACATTTAATTCCTCTTACATTCGTTATATTCTGTATCATTTTATCTTCTTAAGGTTGCAATGGGTTGGTCTTTAGCCCAATATTTTCTTCAATTCCAAATGCTATATTCATATTTTGAACCGCTTGTCCGGCAGCACCTTTGATCAGGTTATCAATCACCCCCATGGCTATGATTGTGTTAGTTCTGGGATCAAGCTTTGCAAATACATCACAAAAATTACTTCCCCTCACCTGTTTTACCGAAGGTGGAGAACCTCTGTACCTGATGAATAAATCATTATCATACATATTAGCATAAGCCTTGTCGATGCTTTCCTGTGTGAGGCCAGTTTTAGGTTTGAGATAAACAGTCGACAATATCCCCCTGTCGATTGGTAATAAATGGGGTGTAAATAAGAGGGAAACATCTGACTCACTTAAGTACCCAAGTTGCTCTAGAATTTCTATGCTATGCCTATGAGTAGTTACTCCATATGCTTTGAAGTTATCATTTACATTGGCAAAATGAGTAGTCTCACTGGCCTTTACACCGGCTCCTGTTATACCTGATTTGGCATCTATAATGATATTGGATGTGTCAACCAGTCCATATTTTACAAGTGGAGCAGTTGCCAAAATTGAAGCCGTTGGATAACAACCTGGATTTGCGATTAATCTGGATCCTTTAATTTGCTCTCTGTAGATTTCTGGAAGCCCAAAAACAGCTTTTCGAAACCCATCAGGATATACATGATCCTTCTTATACCATTCTTTATAAACATCAGGAGTGGATAATCTAAAATCACCTGACAAATCGATAATCTTATAGTTCTTGTTTTGATTATTGGCCACAAAATTCATGGAGATACCATGCGGTAAAGCGAGAAACACCACATCTAACGCAAAATCATCAATTCTTTCTAATTTGATTAATTCAATGTCACATAAACCATCGAATTGAGGATGAATATCACTAAATCTTGAGCCTGCTTTACTTTCAGAAGTAATTGCAGCAATTTCTACATCCGGGTGTCTTAATAAAATTCTAACCAGCTCAGAACCAGTATATCCTGTGGCTCCTATTATACCTACCTGCATCATCTTATTTTCTTTGAGATTCAATACAATCAAACATCACATCCATCACTTTTTGTAAATCCTCTTTCGGTATATTCAAAGGAGGCACAAGTCGAATCACATTTCCGGCAGTGGCATTTGCCAACACCCTTTTCTTCATCATTTCAAAAACAACAGGTTTTGGATCCACAGCTACCTGAATACCTATCATTAGTCCATAGCCCCTTACTTCTTCTATTTCAGGAAACTCTGCTTTTTTGTCTTCAATGGCACTACGTAACCATTGACCATTAGCGGATGCCTCTGCTAAAAGTCCTTCCTTTTCAACAACATCTATGACAGTAAGTGCAGCCTGACAGGCTAATGGGTTACCACCAAATGTTGTTCCATGATCACCCCAATCGATTGCCTGAGCCACATGCTCCTTTGCTAAAACTGCCCCAATTGGGACACCTCCAGCCAAACCTTTTGCCAGTGTCATAATATCTGGATGTACTCCATAATGTTCATGAGCAAACATTTTCCCTGTTCTGCCTATACCTGTCTGAATCTCATCAAAAATGAGAGCTATCTTATGCTGATCACAAAACTCTCTCACTTTTCTGAGGTATGATGTTTCAGCAGGAATGATACCGCCTTCTCCCTGGACTACCTCCATCATAATCCCACCAACATCCTCAGTAACAGCCTCTTTTAATGCCTCGAAATCATTAAATGGTATATGCTGAAATCCTGTTGGAATTGGATCAAATCCCTGCATCATGGCTTTCTTTCCTGTAGCCGCAACAGTGGCTAATGTCCGTCCATGAAAGGCATTTTTCATATTGAGTATTTTTCCTCCCCTTCCATTTTTGTGACCATATTTCCGGGCAATTTTGATGGCGCCTTCTGCCGCTTCAGCACCACTATTGCCAAGAAAAACCCTTTCCAAACCACTTAAATCAGCCAATTTTTTCACGAGCTCCATTTGTGGGATACTCACATAAAAATTTGAAATGTGAATTAGTTGTACGGCCTGATTGGCGATGGCATTTACCAATTTTGGATGTGCGTGACCTATATTAGTCACCGCAATGCCTGCCAAAGCATCTATGTATTCATTTCCTTCTACATCCCAAACTCTAGAACCCAGCCCCTTTTCTAATGCGATTGGATACCTTTTAAAAGTCGGCAAATAGTGTTTTTGATCTATCTCGTGTAAAGCCTTATTTGTATAAGTCATCCTTAATTTGTGATTGTTGTGCCTGAGTTATTGTTGTTTTTCATTGTATCAATTAGCAACCCCGATTTGGTTCCATTGATAATACACACTTCTGACGTACCATTTTCAATGGCTATGGAACAGGCTTCCATTTTTGGTATCATACCACCCGATATTACTGTTCCCATTAGTCCTCTAATCTCATTGATATTGATTTGACTAATAAGTGTTTCTGGTTTTTTAAAGTCTTCATACAGCCCATCTACATCAGTTAGCATGAAAAGCTTATCAGCTTCGATAGCTCCAGCTAAATGTCCCGCTACCATATCGGCATTTACATTATAAGCCACTCCATTTTCATCTGTCGCCATACATGAAATAACAGGAAGAAACTGATTATCCAATAAGGTTTGAACAATGCTGGAATCTACCTTATTAACTTCACCCACCCTTCCAATATCTACTTTATTACCTCCGGCAATGTGGTATTTCTTTCTTGCCGTGATCATACCTCCATCCTTCCCGGATAGACCAACTGATTTTATTCCGTGTTGATGAAACAACCTTACCAGTGTAGGTGTAACTTCACCGGAGAGTGCCATTTCAATATATTTGATTGATTCATCTGAGGTTCTTCTGTGTCCACCCACGAACTCGCTTTCTATATTTAGCTGTCTTAGAATTTTATTTATGAAAGGACCACCTCCATGAACCAAAACAACCCTAACACCTTCATTCCAGAGCGAAACAATCTCACTCACAATCTGATTGCTTAATTCGGGATTGGTCATAGCGTTACCTCCATACTTTATTACTATGGTCTTCTTTTTCTGTGCTTCCAACGGAAAATTATTTACTTGAAATGAACGATGCGTTTAAAAATGTCCTGCAAAGTGGATAGAAAGAGGTTTTCACTTGATTTCTTACAGTTCTTTTTGTTTTGATAATGCAAAAGTAATAATTATGTTCTATAGAACCTATTTATAATTGAATTACTATGTACTAACTAGTAAATATCAAAAATGTTCAGCAATTATTAATCTAGAATCCAATTTACAGCCATCTGAATATGTAAATCTGTCGTATTTAATAACGGCACGTCTGAATTGACACCTTTGAAAAGAAGAGGCAGTTCTGTACAACCTAATATGATTCCATCAGCACCGCGTTCGTGCATATTTGCAATTTGTTCCTGGTAATACTGCAGCGTTTCTTTCTTGAAGATTCCTTGTGTGAGCTCTTTAGAAATATAGTGGTGTACTGTGTCTATTTCTTCTTCCTGAGGTATAATCGTATCAATATTGAAATCAGCTTGCAATTTACTTGGAATAAAATCTTTAAGCATAGTTGGTTTAGTACCTAATAAACCCAATTTCCCCAAACCCAGTTGACTTGCCTCGGCACCAATAGCTTGTGCAATGTGAAGAAAAGGAATGTTAATTTTAGGCTGGACATAATCATAAACCATATGGGGTGTATTGGCACATATGACTATACCCTCAGCACCTGCATTCTCTAAAATCCTTGCGATTTCAAGGTATCTTCCTCTGATTTCATCAGGATCCCCTCTTCTCATGAGGGATATATCCAGGCTGTATAATATTAAATTTGGATTAACATGGACACCGAGTTGATCCCCTATTCCTTTGTTAATACCCTGATAATATTCAACGGTTGAAAACCAGGAGGTACCTCCAATCATTCCTAATTTGCGCATGAAACAATGTCTAACTGTTTGATTTTAGATTTTATGAACAATTTAGTTAACTTTGTGGTTATATACTTAACACTATTAGGCTAGCAGATCATAACTAGCGATCATCACGTATTTTATCGAATTTTAATTTAAGGGCATTTCTGCTGGTGTTGCTTATTGCTTTTCGATGATCGTACCCTTTTATGACTATTAAATTTAACTACTATGGTTTCAGAACAAAATTCACCTAGAAAGTACGCGCACGTATGGGAAAAGTACCGTCCAGCGATTATTAAGCTGATGAAAGACTCAACAGATTCACCACAGGAGTACAAACTTTATGGACATGAGTTTAAAGATATCAGCCCAAAGAAAGCTTCTGGTTATTCTTTTAATCTAGGCCTGGAAAACGGTAGAGCTGTTCACAGCAGTAAATCCAATGTTCTGGCACAAGACCTTGTATATGTTTTAAAAAAATCAAGCACCGCAAGTGATTTAATGGATGAAAGTAATTTCAAAATCCAATTAGACAAGCAGTTTGTTCTGAAAGTGGAACAAAGCGAAGAAAATTAATCTGACCTCACCATCTGTCAATATTTTTTTACTTTTTCAAAGAATTCATCAATAAAGCCCTAACAATCTTAGTGATCCCCGATAGAAGCACTTAACTTTGCGCTCTTAAATTTGAGACAGCATGATTTCAGTTAGTAATGTTTCCCTAAGGTTTGGTAAAAGGGTTTTATTTGATGAGGTAAACATAAAATTTACTCAGGGTAATTGTTATGGGGTAATTGGGGCCAATGGTGCCGGGAAATCTACCTTCTTAAAAATATTATCCGGAGATGTTGATGCCAATACTGGTTCAATTGCCATCGATCATGGTAAGAGAATGGCTGTACTCAAGCAAAACCACTTTGAGTTCGACGAAATAACTGTTCTCAATACTGTGATGATGGGCCATTCTGAATTATGGGATATCATGCAGGAAAAGGATGCTATTTACATGAAACCTGACTTCTCTGAAGCTGATGGTGTAAAAGCATCTGAACTGGAAGAGAAGTTTGCTGAAATGGATGGTTGGAATGCTGAATCAGATGCCGCTGCTTTACTAAGTGGACTGGGCATTGCAGAAGCTGATCACCACAAACTGGTGAAAGAATTAGATGGCTCACAAAAAGTAAGGGTATTATTGGCTCAGGCACTATTTGGAAATCCTGATATTCTGATCCTGGATGAGCCTACCAACGACCTTGACATCAATACCATTAGCTGGTTAGAAGACTTTCTTCTTGATTTCAAAAACACAGTAATTGTAGTTTCTCACGACAGGCACTTTCTGGATACGGTTTGTACACACATCGTCGATATAGACTTTAGCCAGGTTAAATTACATACTGGAAACTATTCATTCTGGTATCAATCAAGTCAATTGGCTCTTGCTCAACGTTCCTCTGCGAATAAAAAAGCTGAAGAAAAGAAAAAAGAACTTCAGGAATTCATTGCCAGATTTAGTGCCAATGCTGCAAAATCCAAACAGGCAACCAGCAGAAGAAAACTATTGGATAAAATCAACCTGGATGAAATCCAACCCTCAAGCAGGAAATATCCCGCCATCATCTTTAACCAAAACAGGACTGCCGGAGATCAAATCCTGGAAATCAAAGGGTTAGAGAAACAAATGAATGGAGAAACCTTATTCTCAGGTGTGGACCTAATGGTGAATAAAGGTGATAAGATTGCAGTTCTTGCGGAAGATTCGCTCGCGATCACAAAGTTCTTTCAAATTTTAAATGAAGAAGAATCTGCTGACAATGGTGAATTCAAATTTGGACAAACCATTACAACTGCATTCTTGCCAAACGAAAACTCAGCGTATTTTAAGAGTAAATTAAACCTGATTGACTGGTTGAGACAATACGCCGAAGGTGAAGCCGATGATGTTTATATCCGGGGATTCCTTGGAAAGATGTTATTCTCGGGCGAGGAAACCTTCAAAACTGTTGATGTACTTTCCGGAGGTGAAAAAGTAAGATGCATGATTTCCAGAATGATGCTAAGAGGAGCCAATGTTCTAATGTTGGATGAACCTACTAACCACCTTGACCTGGAATCAATCACAGCATTCAACAATGCCCTGAAAGATTTCCCAGGAACTGTAATGTTTACCAGTCATGACCATGAGTTTACTCAAACAGTGGCTAACAGGATCATTGAACTAACACCAAACGGTCTCATAGATAAGCTCATGACTTTTGATGAATACCTTGAATTCAAGCAAGGTGATGAAGTAACCGCTTAGCATGACTTTTGATTATTCAAAGGTTGACCTTCCTGTTAAAGAGATTGTTCCAGAGGTACTTGAACATCTCAAACAAGAGAACACACTCGTAATAAATGCTCCGGCTGGTGCCGGGAAAAGCACACTTTTACCCTTGACTTTCCTGGGGCAACCCTGGTTTAAAGGCAAGAAAATCATAGTATTGGAGCCCAGAAGGCTAGCTGCAAAATCAATTGCATCGAGACTGGCCTTTTTTCTGGACGAACCTGTTGGCAAGACAGTTGGATACAGAATCAGGTTTGAGACAAAAGTTTCAGAAGATACCAAAATTGAAGTCATTACAGAGGGTATTCTTACCCGTATGCTGCATGCTGATCAGGAGTTGAAAGATGTGGCGGTGGTCGTGTTTGATGAATTTCACGAGCGAAGCATACACGCTGATGTTTCACTGGCACTCTGCCGTGAATCACAACAAATATTAAGACCAGACCTGCGGATTGTAGTCATGTCAGCCACATTGGACATGCCAAATGTTTCCCAGAAACTGAACTGCCAGACTGTTCAAAGTGAAGGTAGACTATTTCCAGTAGATATCAACTACACAGGAGACACAGAAACTATCACCCTGCCAGAACAATGTGCAAAAGTCACAAAAGATGCCGCCTTAAAACATGATGGAGACATTCTTGTCTTCTTGCCAGGACAATGGGAAATTCATAAAGTAGAGGAAATTCTGAGAAAAACTCTTCGGGATTTCATCATTACCCCATTGTATGGCTCCCTTCCGATGAAAAAGCAGCAATTTGCTATCCTTCCTGACAAACAAGGCAGGAGAAAAGTGGTTCTTGCTACATCAATTGCAGAAACGAGTTTGACTATTGAGGGAATTAAAGTAGTCATCGATTCAGGATTTGGACGAAAGTCGAAATTTGACCCGAATTCAGGTCTGTCAAGGCTGGAAACGGTCAAAATCACCAAGGATACTGCCACCCAAAGAGCTGGACGTGCTGGAAGGCTAAGTAATGGGTACTGTTACAGAATGTGGACAAAAGCCACACATGAAAGACTTATTGATCATCTGGTTCCGGAAATTGAAGATGCTGACCTTGCTCCATTAATGCTTGACATGGCAAAATGGGGCACCCAGGATATCGATCAGCTTACCTGGCTCACACCTCCCCCATCCGGTGCATTGGCTCAGGCCAAACAATTGTTACAAGATCTGGGTGCATTGGAAACCGGAAAAATTACACCACATGGTGAACAAATGGTTCAGCTTCCCTGTCACCCAAGAATTGCTCACATGCTGCTCAATGCAGAGGACCAGGACCAATTAGAATTAGCTGCGGACATTGCTGCGCTACTGGAAGAACGAGACCCACTTGGCAAAGAAGCTGGAACGGATATCAATGACCGTGTTGATGCACTTAGAAGATATCGTTCGGAAGGTAGAAGTGGTGGAAGAATGGGGAGGATTGAAAAGGTAGCCAATTCCTATCTTGAGTTATTCAATCTGGAACCTACCAACGACCCAATAGATCCTTATGAGACAGGTGTATTACTCACCTATGCGTACCCTGAAAGGATTGCACATGCTAAACCAGGAAACAATGCCCAGTTCAAACTCTCAAATGGTAAGATTGCAGCCATTGGGCATAGAGATAGTCTGGCAAGTGAACCGTGGCTGGCAGTTGCCAATCTGGATGCCCGTGATGGTCTGGGAAAAATATTCATGGCATCTCCATTAAATCCAAGAGACCTTGCCCCACTTGTAAAACAGCAAGACGTGATCAAATGGGATACTGAAGAAGGTGGACTTATCGCTAATGAGGAACTAAGAATTGGCAATATTGTCTTACAATCCAAACCATTACCAGAGCCCTCCGATGAGTTTAGAATAAAAGCCATTTGCGATGCTTTAGAGAAAGAAGGAGAACAACTTCTGGACTGGAGTCAGGAAGTAATCCAATGGCAAAACAGAGTCCTATCTTTAAGGAAATGGAACCCTGAAGAGAAATGGCCTGACGTCAGTACTCCTGCACTCTTACATAGTACCACTGAATGGCTAGCCCCATATCTCAACGATGTAAAGAAACCACAACAGCTCAAGAAAATTGATCTCGCTACTGTTCTTAAACACCACCTATCAATTGAGTTACAACAAAAACTTGATCTTCTGACACCAGAGCGGTTAGAGGTACCTAGTGGGTCAAAATTAAAGATTGAATACAATCGTGATGGTTCACCTCCGGTATTGGCGGTACGTATTCAGGAAGTCTTCGGCCTGGAACAAACCCCGGCAGTCAACAATGGTAAAATAAACCTGCTCCTGCATTTGCTATCACCTGGATTTAAACCCGTTCAAATCACACAGGATTTAGTGAATTTTTGGGATGACACGTATTTTGAAGTAAGAAAAGAGCTGAAGAGAAGGTATCCGAAGCACGTCTGGCCGGATGACCCAAGAAAAGAACCGGCGATTAGGGGTGTCAAACGGAGGCCTGGTTTGTAGCATTGGAAATGAACTTCATCAATTCCTCCTTGCAACCCTCCTGATCAAAGTACCAGTAAGTGTATGGAATGGGAAATGTAGGTAATCCAGCTCGATTTAAAATCTGTAATTCATTTATAGTCAATGCGTTCTCAAACTCACCAGGAAAACCGATGAGGTTAACACCATAATATTGGTTTTCTCTTTTTAGAACAATATCAACCATCATTCCTGCAATTTCATAAGCTGGCCAGTATTGATACCCCTTTTCTTCAAGAAATTTTTCTACTTCATTGAGAAACAAATCTTCAAATTCTTTTGAATGTAAACTCCCATAATCATGATTATCAATTGAGTCCAGGTATTTCCCTACCAATTCGCCAGCATGTCTGGGTTGAGAAAGTGAATGATGAACCACCTGAATGGACCTTGCTCTTGTAATCGAAACATTAAAAACTTCGGGTCTGTTCATGTGCCGAATTGCAGTTGGATGGGTATTGTCATCTGCTACAAGAGAAAGATGAATAACATCTCTTTCTTCTCCTTGGAAACCATAAGGTGTTGTACATAGAATCTGATGTTTATCGATGAGCTCAAGGCTAAAAGTATTGGCTATTGCCTCATTAATGTAATCAGCCTGGTCTCTAAATGGAGTAATCACACCGATGGAATGTGCTACTTTTTCTGCAAAACCTCTTTGTAATTCTACAATCTTTTTAACTTCCTGAATAACTGATTCGGCTTCCTGGATATTTACACCTTTCTCGTTTCTCTTCCCAGCGTAAGCTCGTATGGTCAAACTTTTCAAGTGTTTTCTAGTAGGCACATGCGTCATCACACGAAGTGAATTTTCATAAAATTGGGAATTGCTAAATTTGATCAGATCTGGATTACTTCTGAAATGTTCGCTGAGGAATACAACACGGTTCTGGTCATCAATTCTATTGTCAACAAGATCAAGAATGCTTAAGTCCCGATAGTTGAGTAACAAGTCATTGTTTTCCAATTTGTGTTTTCTCCTCAGTGTAGCCTGAATGGTCTCTGACAGAAATGAAACATGTCTTAGTTGCTTTGGATCTCCCACCACAACAACCCTCTTTGCTCTATAGAAGATAGGAATGCAACTGGCAATATCACATTGAGTCGCCTCGTCTATAATGGCTAAATCAAACATTTCCTGCTTTATGGGTAATACATCATGAATATCAGACATGTTTACCAACCAGATTGGGAAAGTTTGAAGCATAATCTCAAAATCTATCTCCTTAAAGATCTCTTCTTGTTTTGAACTATACCGTGCGGAAATCGCGCTCAGGAATTTCCTGAACATTTGTCGATTTCTAATAACCGCCTTTTCAACCTGTACCTGAAAATGTAGAGCAATATAAGCCTGAATCAGCTCCACATGTTTCTCCATCCCGGAAAACAAAGTGGTTGTCAGTACCCAATGTGGTTCATTTTTACTATTTCGCCATTTGATGTAGGCTAATTTTATTTTTTTAAAGAGGCTTGATGAACCTTCAGTTTCAGCAATGTATTTCGCCCAATCTCTTTCCCTTTTGGATAATTTGACAAATTCTTTTTCTATCTCTTTTAAATGATCTGAGTTCTCTTCAAGATTTTTAGACAAAGTATATAACCTGTCCCAATCCTCAGTCGGTTTTACAACTCTTGCCCTGATTCCAGAGAGTATGTTCCCTAAATTTGATTTTAATTCCTTCTGATAATTCCTTCGACCTGCACGAGTGGTGACTCCTTTTATACTGAGATCATTTTCGATTTTCTGACCAATTACATCCACTGCCTGATTAGTCTTGGAAGAAATCAGTACAGATTTACCCTTGCTGATAAACTCAATAGCCAATGAAGCAATGGTATAAGATTTCCCTGTTCCTGGCGGACCAATCACAAGTGTCAATGGGTTTTCATTGACTGATTTCACAATTGAATTCTGAGCATTATTCAGAATAGAAGGCACATATCCCTTTGGAAGCGATTTAGACTTCAGCTTAAATTGAGGATCAAATAAGTGCTCTAAAATTTCACTCTTCGATTCGTCTTTGGCTATGAGGTTTAGTTCACTCAATATCCCAAGTGTGTTGGTTGAATTCTTGATCACCCCAAAACCTAATGATGAAATCAACCTAAACCCATTGAACTTTTGAAGTTGCTTAGGTTGAAGCATTCGCTTGATAGTGGATTGACTTTGCAATTTCGGGTAATGAAGAATCTCCTCCCCATCAAAATCAACCAATTGTTCTTCCAGCAGCCTCCTGATTTTACCAATATGCTCAAACGATAATTCACCTCTGGGGATAACCTTATTGATTTCTTCAAACAACTCATGGGCACCACCTTTCACTAGTGATGACAAAAAATTCAGGTTAAGAATTCGCTTGCGCAAATTAATTTGAACATAATACAGGTCTTCTTGCTGAACGATTTGTGCTGGAAATAAAAAAAGTGGTGCACAAATCTTACTGGATTGCTTGTTTATACCATCAGCGAGTCCTGTGATAAAAAAAGCAGACGCGTAAAATGATTTTTCCTTTTTATAAAGCGAAAGCGTTTTTTGGACTTCACGAGCATACTTTTCTGGTACTGGCAAAAATGGCAGGTGACCGTTTAGCAATTCGTCCTCACCTTCCACCATATACCTATTCTCAACTTTTGTTGCAAAGAAATTGGTAAGTGAAAGGGTACGTGTATCTGCCTGGTAACAGTCACGAAAATAAGAGATGATATCAGCGTATCGGGACATTAAAAAAATTTACCCGAAGATAATAAGCTATTTGGTAACTGTCGCGGTTTCGAAAAGAGGCAATTCCACAAAAAAAGTGGTCCCTACACCTTCTTCGCTTTCTACTCTAATACTTCCATTGTTCATTTCAGCAAACTCAAATGCCAATTGCAATCCAAGACCTAATCCTTTCTCTCCTGCAGTACCCCATGTACTTTTCCGTGCCTGAAGACTAAATAATTTATCCAGTTTATCTTTTGGTATACCTACACCTGAATCAACAACCTGAAGACTAGCTGATTCTTTCTGGAATTCTCCCCTAATCGTCACACTTCCACCTTCTTCTGTAAATTTCAGTGCATTGTTGATTAGATTTCTGAAAATTGTCATGGTACTGTTCCGGTCTACAAACAGGGTGGTGTTTTCCGGTAATTCTGTTTTTAATGTAATTGACTTGGACATGGCCATGTTTTCAAAAACTTCCATCAAATCATTGGCCATTTCATTAAAATTAACCTTTTCAGGAATATTAGGAAATTGGCCTTGTTGCTGAACTGCCCATTCAAGGAGACCATCCAATAACCCACTCAACTTTCTAACCGAGGTTTCCAGGTCATCTGCAATTTCTGAGAGGTCATTTACCTTCCCTTTAGCCACATACATCTTGATGAGTTTTGATACACCAAAAAATGCATTAACAGGCCCTCTCAAATCATGTGAGATAATAGAGAAAAAACGGTCCTTTGTGTCATTTAATGATTCCAGTTGAACTTTTTGTTGTTCAAGCTCTTGTTTCTGCGCACGCAATAATTGGTTATTGGCTTTCTTGACAAGGTTGTTTCGATACTGTATGACTGCAATAACACCAATGAGTATCAGAAAAATTAAAAGGCCTGCTCCAATGATAATAGACAGTTTTCTTTGGGCGGCTTTCTCCGTATTAGCCAGGTCCAGTTCTGCTTGTTTCTGGCCGACTTCATACTCAGTTCGCAGGTCTGCCATCTCCCTAATTGTTTCTTCATTGTTGATGCTATCCCTGTATGCGATGTACTGCGACTGATAACTATAAGCTTTTTGAAAATCTCCCTTAGCCTCATACAATTCTGATAGTTTTAAAGAAGCATCACGGACTTGTATTTTCAATTGCTCTTTTTGTGATGTATTAAGACTTTCATGAGCAAACAACAATGCTCTGTCAATTTTCTTATTCTTGAAATAGATATCGGCTATGTATAGTTTATAAATAACTATAGGATATACATTATCCAGGTTGTCAAGTATCACAGAAGCACTATCGATATTAGCCCTTGCAATCTTGTGTTGTCCAATTTCCGCTTGTACTAATCCAATATTCCCCATCGCATAGGCGATTCCTCTTTGATAGTCGAGCTCCTTGAAGATTTCTAGTGAGTTATTAAAATATATTAGAGCACTGTCCAGTTGACCATTCAATCTGTATGCCTCTCCGAGGTTATTATAGTCCCCACCTAAATTTTTCAACTTCCTATTGTTGGCATTCATGTCTAAAGCACTCTTCAAGTACTTTATCGCAAGCTCATAGTTTTCCTGTGTGATGTATATTGATCCAATTGTATTTAGTGCAGTGGATTTACCGGTTTGGTAGTCAAGACTATCAAAAATGCTAAGCGCGTCAAAGGCAAGCTCCAATGACTCATCTAGATCTCCAAGCTTTCTTTTTGCCTGGGACATCAAATAATAGCATTGTCCAATACCTTTAGAGTAATTAAGTTTTTTTGCCAAAACCAGAGCCTCTTCGCCTAGCTCTAATTTCTTTTTTGCATCCTTATTCTCTCTCGCTAAATTTCTTAATTCTTCAAATTTCAAGGAATCTTGATTGTGATTCTGGGCCTTCAAGACATGCAAAAAAAAGCAAGGAGTCAACATAATGACTCCTTTTAAGACTTTACCAATATATCGATTAATCTTAATCGTCATCATCTACATCTAATATTGGATCATCATCATACTGTGTGCCATCTACAGTATATAGAATGCCGTAAGACTCACTTCCACTGGCTGATGAACTTACAGTTCCAGTCCATGTACCATTTGGTTGTGAAGAGGGTCCACTACTAAAGATGTTATTAGATACTTTATCATAAATACTATCGATTGAGCTAATATTCGCCCCTGAGGCTATCTGCCAGGTAACATTGTCACCAGGTTTAACATCAGTGGTGATTGTACCATCACCATCGTGCCCTTCAGAGTCAGACAAGTGTAAATTCGTAGTGCCCGAAACCAGACTAAGGTAAATTGTAACGTCCGCCATAATTAATTTAATGTTTGTTGTTAGTGAAAAATTGCCGATTCAGAAGTGTGTGAACTAAACATATCGTAAAACGGCTTGAACTGATGGCAAAATAATAAAACCTTTATAATTGTCTCCCTTTATTTGGTATTTTGATCAAACTTCTTTTCTAATTCTGTTAATCGCTTCTCCATTATCATGACTTTCTCTTCCAGCATTTTTGGGGGATTGAGATAAGTAGTGAATACACCTTTCACCTCCCAGAATTCATGCACTTTCTTCAATTCAATCTCCTGATCCGGATAATTGGGGTCATCAGTAGAGAAGACAATATTTTTGGAGCCAATAGATTTTAACCTGTAAGTAGCCATAAGGTCATCACTTACCACAAGCACTACCATGTTTACTTTTAATTGCTTTTGTGAGATTTGATGACACATGAGAATATCACCATGATGCAATCCCTGCTGATGGTATTCCATCTCACTGCCACTCATTTCAAACGCACGAACTGTTCCCTTTATCTTGACTGGCAAGTTTATCCTGCGGAGTTGATTAAGGAAATCCTTATGCTTGTGTTGCACAATATATTCTACATAAGTTTTAGAATTCACAAATGGAACTCCTGAAGGCACGCTACTGATACTTGACTCATCAGGCAACTTATGTGCCCTCGATAGTTTTCGATTGACAATGTCAATGTTATAAAGATCATTAATTGTCAATTCCTTTGTCAAAAGTACATCAACTGATACGCCAAAATAATTGGCAATTTCCAAAATCTTGTCAATCTTAGGCTCAGCTCGTTCTTCCTCATAAGCTCCAACACTCGTTCTCGCTATGTCAAAAAGGTCTGCAAATTGCGTTTGAGACAATTTTTTTACGCCACGTATCTTCCTGATATTCTTGCCGATATAAGACATCCTAAAAAATATTTGCCAATTTTTTGAGCATTTCCAAAACTTTTGTCATAAAGCTACCGTATATTTACTTGTATCACAAACAAAACAAAAATAGAAACTCAAATTAATCACACATATGAAGACAACAAAAGAAAAAAAGAAACCACCGGATTAGGTGATCATCTGTTTACAAATATGCCCGGCTCCTTTAAACCCCAAGGTCAAAAACTCAATACAACAACAAAAAAGGAATTTAGGAAAAGGGCATAGTCAACCACTCTGTCTATCTTTAAAATTATTTCAAGGTTAAACCCTCAGGAATAAAGGTATTAATTAAATTAGCGAAACCACATAAAAATTATCGACCCAAACTATTATACACTATGAGCAATTACTTCGATAAAGTAAGAGATTATGTTTTAGAGCTTGATTACAGCATTGTATCAGAAGATGAAAATGATGGTGTGATTGTAGTGGACAATGAAGACGATGGCATCAAAAACCTTGTACTTGTTATTGCTGACCCACTTTTAATAGTAGAACAGTACATTTTCGAGATAAATGCGAAACACCCTGATGTTTACAAACACCTACTACAAAAGAGCAGAGATATTATTCATGGAGCGTTTGTACTGGATGATTCAGGCACAAAAGTGATCTTCAGAAATACTCACGAACTTGAAAACCTTGATCTTAATGAGATTGAGGCAACATTTAACTCACTGGCACTTTTGCTCAGTGAATATTCAACAGATTTATTAGAATTTGCAAAATAAAAAGACACAACAATGAACGTATTTAGAAGAATATTTAAAATAGGAGAAGCAGAAGCTAATTCTGCAATCGATAAACTGGAAGACCCAATCAAAATGACTGAGCAAGGAATCAGGGACCTTAAAGGAGACCTTGACAAAAGCTTGAAAGCATTGGCCGAAGTAAAAGCAATGGGTATTAGGTCAAAGAATGATGTTAGCACTCACCAGAACAAAGCAAAGGATTACGAGAGTAAAGCCATGCTGATCCTTAAGAAAGCACAAAGTGGTGAACTGGATGCGGCTGAAGCTGATAGATTGGCTAGCGAGGCACTTGTTAAGAAAGAGGAGGCCACTGCTGCTATGAATCAGGCAAAAACCGAGCAGGATAGATTTGAAAAGAGTATTGTACAATTGGATGCTAGTGTGAAGAAGATCAGGTCTCAAATCTCCAAATATGAAAATGAATTACGAACCCTGAAGGCTCGTGTTAGAGTAAGTGAAACTACAAAAAAGATCAACAAGCAAATGGCACAGATCGATTCTACCGGTACCGTTTCTATGCTTGAAAGAATGAAAGAAAAAGTAGATCAGGAAGAAGCTTTGGCAGAAGCGTATGGTGACATTGCCAATGAAAGCAGAAGCCTGGATGAAGAATTAGATGAAGCAATTGGAGGTGGCGTAGCAGAAGCCAAAGCCTCAGATGACTTAGCAGCATTGAAAGCAAAACTTGGAATGGATAAAAAAGAGGGCGAATAAGTCCTCTTTTTTCTCATCTCATCTGCACCCATAACAACAACATTTTTTACACCTGTTTAACGTATCATGAAAGAACTACTCGACCACTCTATTTCCGCAGTGAATATCATTGCTACGTCTTTTCTGATGTTTTGCATCATGTACTGGATCATAGTAATGATGGGACTTATCAATATGGATAGTCTGGACTTAGATGTAGATGTAGATGCCGATGTAGATATTGATGTGGACGCTGACGTGGATGTAAATGCCGATGTAGATGGACCTGATGCTGGAGGCGGATCAATAGGCTGGTTAAACCAACTCCTGATCTTCTTCAACATTTCACACATCCCACTTATGATATTTTTAAGCTTTCTGGCGTTACCCATGTGGATTGCGTCAATGGCACTTAACTATTATGCAGGTAATGACAGCTTTGTCATAAGCCTGGTGTTTCTAATCCCAATATTTTTTGGAAGTCTGTTTGTAGCAAAAATTGCTACGACCCCATTTGTTAAGATATTTAAACACCTTAGCAAAGGTGAAGTAAGTATCGAATCTTACATTGGCAAAATTTGCAGGGTAATTCTGGTTGCCAAAGAGGGCATAAAAGGTCAGGCTGAAATAAAAATTGAAGGTGGCTCCTATTTGATCAGCACGAAAACTCAACGAGGTGTAACGATTAATAAAGGAGAAAATGGGCTTATCATAGACTATGATGAGCATGACAAAAGCTATTTAATTGAACCTTACTACGAATAAACAATGGAATATCTTCTTAATTTATTAACCTCTGGTGGCATACTAATTGTCTTTTTCCTTCTTGGAATTTTGATTTTCATCATTAGGATGTACAAAAAAGCAAGACAAGGTGAAGCAATTGTAATTACAGGAGCAGGTGGCACCAGAGTTTTTTTTAGTGGAACAGTGGTTATCCCGGTTTTACACAAAATGGAATTAATGGACATCACCCTGAAAACTGTTCAAATCAACAGGACAGGTGGAGAGGGCCTTGTCTGTAAAGACAATATGCGTGCAGATATTAAAGTAACCTTCTTCGTGCGTGTAAACCAGACCAAGGAAGACGTGAAACAGGTTGCTCAATCCATAGGTTGTGAGCGTGCCTCTGATCAAGCCCAACTGGAGCTTCTTTTTGATGCGAAATTCTCCGAAGCACTAAAAACAGTGGGTAAGCAATTTGATTTCGTAGAGTTATATAACTCACGTGACGACTTTAAGCAGCAAATCCTTAACATCATTGGTACAGACCTAAATGGTTATGTACTTGATGACTGTGCCATTGACTATCTGGAGCAAACGCCAATCCACCAAATGGATGAGAACAATATCCTGGATGCGGAAGGTATTAAGAAAGTTATTGAATTGACATCTGCTCAGAAAATCCTCTCAAATGGTATTGAAAAGGAGAAAGAAAAAACCATCACCAAGCAAAACGTTGAAGCAAGAGAAACTGTCCTTCAATTAGAAAAACAATTGGCGGAATCTGAAGCTAAACAAAAGAAAGAAGTGGACACCATCCGTGCGCGTGAAGAGGCTGAGACACTGAAAGTGCAGGAAGAAGAACGCATGAAGTCTGAAATGGCTCGTATCGCTACTGAACAAGAGGTACAGGTTGGTGAAGAAAATAAATTACGTGAGATCCTGGTTGCATCCAAGAACAAGGAAAAAACAGAAGCTGTTGAAACCGAAAGAGTACAACAGGCACAACTTTTAGAAGCTACTGAAAAGGAGAAAATCGTAGAACTTGCTCAAATTGAGAAGCTCAAAGCAGTTGAGGAAGAGAAAAGAAAGATCCAGGATGTTATTCGTGAGCGAGTAGCCATTGAGAAAACAGTGGTGGAAGAAGAAGAAAGCATGAAAAACACACGTGCTTTCGCGGAGGCAGACAGAACTAAGAAAGTGGCCATTACACTCGCTGAAAAAGAAGCTGAAGAGGCACTTGTTAAGCAAATCAAAAGTGCTGAGGCTGCTAAGGAAGCTTCTGAGCATCTTGCAAAACAAAAGCTTATTGATGCCCAGGCATCTGAAAGTGCTGCTATGCACCAGGCTGCTGCCAAGAAAACGTTAGCTGATGCACAAGCGGCAGAGGCTGCAGCAATCGGATTATCTGAAGCTCAGGTAATGGAAGCCAAAGCACAGGCCCTTGAGAAACAAGGTGAGGCTGAAGCGTCCAATATTGAATCCAAAATGGAGGCAGAAGCCAAAGGTATTGAAATGAAAGGTGATGCCCAGGCAAGTGCCAATGAACAAATCGGTATGGTTCAGGCCAAGGTGAATCTGGAACAAGGTAAATCTGAGGCGCAGGTAATCGGCATGAAAGCTGAGGCTGAACAAAAAATGGGACTTGCTCAGGCCAAGGTTATGCAGGAGAAATTTGCTGCGGATGCAAAAGGCATTGCTGAAAAAGCCAAAGCGATGCAACAATTGGATGGTGTAGGAAGAGCTCACGAAGAGTTCAAACTGAAACTGGAAGTAGACAAAGAAATTGAGTTGGCTAAGATCTCCATCCAGAAAGAAATTGCAATGGCACAAGCCAATGTGATTGCTGAAGCCTTGAAAGCGGCAAATATCGATATTGTGGGTGGTGAAACGATGTTCTTCGATCAGATTGTTGGCTCCATTACACAAGGTAAAAAGGTTGATCGTTTAATGACCAACAGCGAGGTATTGACTCAGGTGAAAGACACCTTCTTCGATACAGAGACTGGTGGCAATTTCAAGGATAAATTACAGGCATTTGTTTCCCAGTTTGGAATAAGCGCTAGTGAGCTAAAAGAACTAAGTATCTCAGCATTATTGATCAAAATGCTAGGGTTAGCCAAAGAGGGCGATACGAAGGACATTATCAAGAACCTTCAGCAAGCTTCTGATGCACTCGGCATCTCAGGACAGAACGCTGGTAGCTTATTATCATAGATCGGGAGGAGATTAGCTCCTCCCCTTCTCTGAATACCAGATGCCTGCCAAAACTACAGTTCAGTACTTAGACTATTACAAATCGAAACAAGCCCTGTAAGGACGAACTGTTTGTAACGACAATTATATAGAGCAATAATAGCCCCAGCGGGGCGACCTGTAATAAATCGAACAAAGCAAATCAATGGCAGAAGCCCAAGACATATCAGAAAACAAAAACCAGGTTGAGCTGGAAGCTGGCACCTATGAGGTGCTCAGAAACCGCCTCAAACAAAATGGTGCCAACCTGCTCGAAACCATCAACAAACTGAATGCCTCACGTAAGGAAGTATTCGGAACAATTGAGAGTGAGTTAATCAGCACCGACCGAATCACCACCGGTAATAATTGTGTACCCTGGGACATGATCCCTATTGGTGAAAATTTCATCTTTGGATACAATGTACACATGGGGCTAAAGGTAGAGACTGATCTTTCTGATGTTTTCAGCATCTACAAGTTTGAGAACAATGCTTTCCATGAGCAACCCATAGACCTGATCAACAACCAGCAATTCGTCACTGAGTTTAAACAGCTTTACAAGTATTACAAGGACACCCAATTTGTCAAGTTCGCTTTGATGGGACCATTCCTGCATATGGTTTTCAGAATTGGAAAAGAAGTCACCGATATTAAAACATTTAAATGGCAGGTTAATGGTAGCAAATTAAAGTATGTTGATAATAGAAGTGCTCATGAGTTTGTATTCCCGGATCAGCACCAGTTTCGTTGGGTAAGAACAACAAGAGAACATCATCGTGAAGGAAAACATCCTCACATCTCAGTTCAAGACCTGGTTTTTGTAGAAACCATCAACGGTGACCTTACAATCAAAGTGGAAGACAATACGGAAGATGGGAAAGGGATTTACAGTGAACCAGTGGATCACCAAGAGCAAACCCTTGCAGATTCAGATATCCAATACACCATTATTGGTAACCTAGTAATTCTAAAAATCCGTCCTTACCAGGAGGATTACAGGTATATCGTTTTCAATATCAAGTTGCAAAAGGCCTTGCGTATTGACACACTTGCCGAATCCTGTATATTACTTCCTGATGATCATGGTATCATATTCAGTGATGGTTACTATCTCCAAAATGGGGAATTCAAACAATTCGACAATGACCTGTCGAATATGATCTTCGAAAAAAGAATAGATGCACCAAATGGAGAAGATTACCTTTATGTTTTTTACAACAGACTACAAGGTATCTACCTACTCTTAAATTATAACCTGATCAGTCAAAGTGTAGAAAGTCCGTTGATTTGTCATGGATTCTCCATTTTCAATGATGGTACCATGTGTTTGTTTAAAGCTGATTCAGAACCAAAGAAGCATCATGTAGTACAGATCTGGAAAACACCTTTCACACATGCTGATTTCGAAACACAGGTTAAAAATGATTCCCTGATCAGTAAAATCGGGAACAAGGAAATTGTAAGAGCAATGGCAGAGTGCCAGGAAATCCTGAATTACATCAATAAGGATGAAGTTTTCAACACACTATACATTGACCTTATAAAAATGGCCTCTGATGTGCTTGACAGTTATCATTGGCTGGATAAAGAAGAAGCATTTGTACTTTCCAAACCTCTCCAATCCGTCAAAGAAACAGCATCGGCGACAGTTGATGAGTTTGAGAAGGTTACCAGGATCAAGAAAGACACAGCTGAAAAGCTGGCGCTAACCGGTGAAAAAGCAGATGAGGCTATACGCAATGTCAAAAAATTACATCCACGGAATATTGATGACTTTGTCAATATCCTGAATGAATTAAGGGTAGTCAGAGGAGAGGTTATTTCCCTCAAGGAATTACGTTATGTCAATCTGGATAAAGTCGGCAAATACGATAAAGAATTGGCTGAATATGCCGATGATACCTCCCAGCGATGTGTGAATTTTTTATTGAGAGACAACTCCCTGAAACCATACATTGACCGGGTAAACGACCTGTCTGATTCAATCGAAAACATCGAAAAGGTAAAGGACGCCGATCAAACCGGAGAGAAGATTGACAAGGTATCTGAAGACCTGAAAATGCTGATCGATACAGTGAGTAACCTTGCTATAGATGATGCTACCGAGACTACCCGTATCATCGACGAAATATCCAATATCTATTCAGATATCAATAAGGTGCGTGCTGAGCTCAAGAAAAAACGAAAATCACTTAGGAGCTCCGAAGGAAAAGCAGAATTCAATGCGCAACTCAAACTTGTGGATCAGTCCATCATCAACTACCTGGATCTTTGTGACACACCGGAAAAGTGTGAGGAATACCTGACCAAATTAATGGTTCAGCTTGAGGAACTGGAAGGTAGGTTTTCAGAGTTTGATGAGTTCATCACCAGAATAAGTGAAAAAAGGGATGATGCCTACAATGCTTTTGAATCCAAGCGGGTCAATTTACTGGAAGCCAGAAATAAACGTGCCTCCGTATTGCAGCAAAGTGGGGAAAGGATCATAAAATCCATTAAATCAAGAATATCAAGGTTTGACAATGTCACTGAGATCAACGGTTACATGGCTTCCGATTTGATGATTGAAAAACTTCGCAAGATCATAGAAGAACTCAATCAGGTGGGTGATACTGTCAAAGCTGAAGACCTGAACAGTAAGTTGAAAACAGCCAAAGAAGATGCTGTTCGGCAACTGAAAGATAAATCGGAGCTGTATGCTAGTGGGGAAAATCTAATCAATTTCGGTACTTATCAGTTTGCGGTTAACACCCAAAACCTGGACCTTACTATTGTTCCAAAAAATGGTGAAATGTACTACCATCTCACCGGTACAGATTTCTTTGAGAAAATCAGAAACGAAGAATTTGAGCAAACAAAACCCGTCTGGAATCAGGATTTAATTTCAGAAAACTCAGAAGTTTATCGTGCTGAATATCTGGCATTCTCTATTCTGGAAAAAGCAAGAGCCAAAGAGAACAGAGTGGTTTCTGAAGAAGACTTTGAGTACAAAACGACTAAAGAACTTTATGAATTGGACGAAAAGTCATTGAACAATTATGTTCAACAATTCATGGCATTGCGATACAATGAAGGATACCTGAAAGGGGTACACGATTTTGACGCTTCCCTCCTGCTACAAACTTTATTGGATCTCTTGCAAACAGCTGATCTACTGAGGTTCGCATCTGACGCTAGAGCAATGGCGGCATTGTATTGGAAAGTGTTTGTCTCTGAGGAGAAAAAGCTCATACTAAACAGTCAATTAAAAGGAGCAGGATTAATTCTGAATATTTTCCCAGACACAAGGGAATTCAGTCACCTGATTCAATACCTGAAAAAGGAACTGGAAGCATTTCTAGCCTTGCATCCTGTTTTCGATGAGGGTCTTTTGGATCCAGCTGCCCAGTATTTGTTTTACGAAATCGCCAGAGGAGACCAATTCATCATTGACAGAGAAACGGATGCGTTTGAGAAATCTTTTAAAGAGGCCCTGAAAGACAATAAAGCAGATAAGCATTTTAAGGATTCATTGAAGGAACTAAAAAACCATCCTGAATTAGAATTCAGATTGATTCGCAAGTGGTTAAATGCCTACATTGACCAAAATGAAGCAACTGAATGGAAGCAATATGTGGATGAATGTGCTGTCCTGTTGATGCTGGACGACTACAACCCAAACCGTATTGTCCATACCAATCTCAAGTTGAAAATCGAAAATATGAGAGGTGACCATCCGATTCTGGATGATGGCATATACCAGTTGGATTACAATGCTTTCATGTTAAAATTGGGTCACTTCCAAAATCATACGGTTGCTCTGTACAAACGATTCACAGAACTTAAGAAGGAGCTTGCAGAAGCATTTGCTGAAGAACTTAGACTAAGCGAATTCAGACCAAGGATACTGTCCTCATTTGTAAGGAATCAATTGATCAATAATGTGTATTTACCACTTATTGGATCTAACCTGGCCAAACAGATTGGTACGGCAGGAGAGCAGAAAAGAACTGACCTGAATGGTTTATTGCTTCTGATCTCACCTCCAGGTTATGGTAAGACCACATTGATGGAATACATCGCCAATAGACTGGGCATCATATTCATGAAGATCAATGGACCGGCTCTTGGTCATTCCATTATTTCTTTGGATCCAGGGGAAGCTCCAAATGCGACATCTCGCGAAGAACTCGAAAAGCTGAACCTGGCATTTGAAATGGGCGATAATGTGATGATCTATCTCGATGATATTCAGCATTGTAATCCCGAGTTACTTCAGAAATTTATATCACTCTGTGATGCCCAAAGAAAGATCGAAGGTGTTTACAAGGGCAAGACCAAGACCTACGACTTCCGAGGTAAAAAAGTCTGTGTTGTAATGGCTGGAAATCCATATACTGAAAGTGGTGAGAAATTCCAGATACCTGATATGTTGGCTAACCGTGCCGATATCTACAACCTTGGGGACATCATTGGAGATTCGGATGATGTTTTCAACATGAGCTACATAGAAAACAGCTTAACCTCAAACCCAGTATTGGCAAACGTGGCAGGAAAAAGTCACAAAGACGTTCTGAAGTTTGTAAAGATTGCAGAAACTGGTCAGCGTGAGGGACTTGAGTTTGAAGCAAGTCATTCTCCCGAAGAAGTACAGGAAGCTGTTGCTATTCTGAAAAAGGTATTGGTAGTGAGGGATGTGATTACCAATGTAAACCAACTCTACATTAAATCTGCTGCACAATCAGATGAATATCGTATAGAACCTTCCTTTAAACTACAGGGTTCGTACAGGGACATGAATAAGATTTCGGAGAAGATTGTGTCTGTCATGAATGATGAGGAGCTGGATACATTGATCCTCTCCCATTATGAGAATGAATCACAAACATTGACCAGTGGAGCAGAAGCTAATTTGTTAAAGTTCAAACAGCTGATTGGTAAAATGTCTGAAACTGAAGCCGTACGATGGCAAGATATTGTTGAGACCTTCCAGAAAAAGCAGAAAATGAAAGGTTACGGACAGGATAGCCAGGTGGGATTGGTGATTGAACAAATGGAAGCCATTTCACATGGTCTCATTGGCATCAAAGAAGAAATACTCAAAAAAATGAAGGTGTATACAGTTGCGAATAAAACCAAGACAACAACAACTAAAACAGCAACACCTAAGACAGCACCGAAAACTGCTCCTAAAACAACAACACAAGGCAATGCAAAGACATCAACACCAAAATCAAAAGGTACAACTCAAAAAAGAAGAAAAAATGACACTAAGTGATATCATGAAGGTCCTGATCTTTCTGATTGTGGCTTTCTTCGTATTTAGTTTTTTATTTAAAGTCTTATTTAAGGTAGGGATAATCGCTATATTGGTATTGATAATTTTATACCTCTATAAGCGGGTATTTGTAGACTAAAGCTGTGATACGGCATTTAAATAATTTACAACAAACAAGCATTTAACTGATAGAAATATGGGACTCTTTGACATGTTTAAAAAGAAGGAAAAGCTGAACTACGATCCAAATAATGTAAAAGTAACGGATCTGGATTACGGTTTTATCCTTGATTACGATTTAAAATCATGGAAAGTAACAGAGGTTTATGAATACGATTGGGGCGATAACAATTTCACTTGGGAATATAAAATAGATGCCGGTGATGATGCTGCATTTTTGCATGTAGATGATGATGTTAAGCTAACGCTTACACTTTGCCGTGCCATCAAGATCCGCCAACTGGATGAGGATATCATTGAAACGATCATGAAAGATGATAAACCACCTAATAAATTGATGTGGAAAGATGAGAAATATTACCTGGACACAGATAGTGCCGGGTACTGCAAAGATCATTCAAAAGAAACCAATGACTGGGAAGAATTCCTCATGTGGGATTACTACAACGAGGATGAAACCAAGGTAATTTCTATCACCCAATGGGATGAAAGAAACTTTGATGCTTATGCTGGAGATGTTGTACAGGAATTCCAAATTGAAAATATCATACCTGCAGATCAAGACTAAAAACTCAGGTTTTGCAGATTTTATTAAATTGCGCAGAACCGTTATTCCAAAAAGTATAAAACCAAAATAATGAAACTACTCAAATCAATTTCCTTACTTATCACTGTACTGGCACTTACGTCTTGCGGTGGGAGTAAAAGATTCCAGAAAAACCCGATTGATGAGATGGTAAGAGATATGCCAACAGGACAAGTCTTTTCTATTATCTTAAATGACATGGACGTCCAGGGGAATTTCTCTGACACCTATTTCCACCAGTATAAGGTAATTGAAAACGATGCAGATGGTAATCCCACAGAACGACTTACCGATTGGAAAAAAGTTCCTGAAGGTTTTTTTCAAATGCACATCAACAACATGGGAATGGAAATTGCGTCAAGAGGAGAAGATGGTCAACTTAAAAAGACAGTGAACCCTCCTGGGTATAGCAATTATGTTGGGAACCCAAAGTATGGTCAATGGAAACAAAGAGACGGTTATAGCTTTTGGGAATTTTATGGTCAGTATGCTTTTATGAGCAGCATGTTTAATATGATGGCATATCCTGTTAGGAGATCATACTACTATGATTGGAGAAATAATTACTATGGAACGGGAAGAGTGTACTATGGCCCAACTTATGGAAGTGGTAGATATTATGGAACTTCTAGTAGTTACACCAGAACCACAAGACCTAATTCGACATGGAATAGCAAACCGAACACCTTTAGGCAACGTGTAGCGAACAGGACATCCCGTTCGAGTAGTCGTTACAGTAGCAGTTCAAGCTCCAGATCAAGAGGAGGAGGAATCGGTAAATAACATTAGGAATTGAAAGTAATCTATCCACATCGCCAATAAACCTTAACAAACTATGATTGCATTATTTGATGGCATCCTTACCACGATCACGTACATTGTCGTAGCATTCGTATTATTCATTGTTGGAAAAATTGTTTATCAACTTTTCCATCCCAAAGTAAAAGTAGGTCCCGAGCTGGTTGAAAATGACAATTTCGCATTTGCCACCTCCTATGTAGGCTACTTCGCCGGATTACTCCTGGCCATTGGAAGTGCCGTAATGGGAGAAGGTAGTGGTTTCTTATTAGATGATCTGATTGATATAGGAATTTATGGTGCGCTAGCAATCGTACTGTTAAACCTGTCGATCATTATCAATGACAAGCTAATTCTTTCTAAGTTTTCTTTAAAGAAAGAAATTTTAGAAGATAAGAATGTTGGAACAGGTGTGATTGAAGGCGCCAATTCTCTAGCCACTGGTTTAATTATTTTGGGTGCTATTCATGGTGAGGGTTATGGAGAAGGTGGTCCTATTGTAAATGCGATACTTTACTGGGTTTTAGGACAGGTCATACTTTTCATTACATCGTTGGTATATAACCTGATTACCCCTTACGATATTCACAAGCATATTGAAAAGAATAATGTCGCAGTAGGTGTTGGATATGCAGGAGCAATCATCTCAATAGCCAACCTAATCAGGTTCGCTTTGATGCATGATTTTGAGAGTTGGGACATTACTTTAGAAAATGTAGGTATTGATGTAGGTATCGGATTGATCTTCCTGCCAATTGTACGTTTTGCCACGGATAAAATTCTACTTCCTGGACAGAAACTAACCGATGAAATAGTCAATCAGGAGCATCCAAATGTTGGTGCAGCTCTTGTTGAAGCCTTTGCTTACATTGGTGGTTCTGTGATTATTTGTTGGAGTTTATAGAAAGGAAATAAAACACATTACAAAAGACCGAGGAAAGATCAATTCTTCGGTCTTTTTGTCTTTGTGAGCGAACCTGTATGAAGATTCAATCTAATATCTTAAAGATTGCCCTGTTTGCCACTGGCCTGTCTGGGATTGTAGCCGAATATGTATTGTCTACTTTGGCAACATATTTTTTAGGTGATTCCGTGTTCCAATGGACAATGATCGTTTCCATCATGTTATTTTCGATGGGAATTGGTAGTAGGATATCCAAATACTTCCTGAAAAATCTCCTTCAAAAATTCATCTTAATTGAATTTACACTTTCAATTCTTGTGGCATTTGTGTCTGTCATTACATATCTCTCGGCAGCTTTTATCGGGATTGAGGGAATTGTGATCTATATGCTTAGCATTATTGTTGGGTTATTAATTGGATTAGAAATTCCTCTGGTAATTAGATTAAATGACCAATATGAATCCCTAAGATCAAATATCTCTTCTGCCATGGAGAATGACTATTACGGATCATTACTGGGAGGAGTGTTTTTTGCATTCGTGGGACTTCCATACCTGGGACTAACCTACACGCCATTTGTTCTTGGTTCTGTAAATCTTGTGGTAGCCATCTCATTGATGTTATTGCTTTGGAACAAACTAGATTCAAGGCTTAAAACGCAATTGGGAGCTGCTTCATTGCTGGTAATCCTTGGAATAGCCATAGGAGCACTCTTTGCCAAAAAGATCATCGATTTTGGGGAGAATCAACGGTATGCAGACAAGGTGATTTACACCGAACAGACTCCATACCAACGAATTACTATCACCCAATCCAATGGAGAGTTTTGGCTATTCATTAATGGAAACCAACAGCTCAGTACAATTGACGAAATTATGTACCACGAGCCATTGGTGCATCCGCCAATGATGCTCTCCCCTAACCCAAGGAATATTCTTGTTATGGGTGGCGGAGATGGTGGTGCCGTGAGAGAAATACTGAAATACTCAGCAGTTGATTCCATTACACTGGTAGATTTGGACCCTGCCATGACAAGGCTAGGTCAAGAGTATCCACTGCTTGTTCAGATGAATCAAAATGCAATGAATCATCCTAGGCTTAAGATTATTAATGCAGATGGATACAATTACCTGGAAGACAGCAAGAAGTTTTTTGATGTGATCATCATCGACTTGCCAGACCCTAAATCAATTGAGCTGGGAAGATTGTATTCCTATGAGTTTTACCGATTGTGCTACCGCCAATTAAGACCACATGGCGTGATCATTACACAAGCCGGTAGTCCTTACTTTGCTGCCAGAGCTTTCAACTGCATTGACAAAACCATGGAAGAAGCGGGTTTTACAACGGCTCCACTGCACAATCAAGTAGTGACACTTGGAGAATGGGGATGGGTGCTGGGTGTAAAAGGAAGCACCAAAGAAGAATTAAAAACTAATTTACAAAATTTACACTTTGACACTGTCCCTACCAGATGGATCAATCATGAGTCCATGACACTGATTACTTCATTTGGAAAACCTGCCTTTCGGAACGCTCGTGATTCTGTTGAGGTTAACAAAATCCACAACCCCGTTTTATTCAAGTATTACCTGAATGGTAACTGGGATCTGTATTAATTACAGACACCGGAATTATCTTAACTACAATTTTACTGCACTAATCTATGGTTCTCACCTACCGGTCGAAAGATTCTGAAATTGACCGTTAGGTTGTATACTTTAGTATTGTCGATAAAAAATTAAACAACATTAATATACCAGCAGGGCACAATTTCGGTACATTAATAGGAACTTATTAGTAAAATTCTTCGGATTATATTGTATTAGTTTAAAGGGGAAGCTTCTTGGCTTTCCTTTTTTTGTTTCACCACAATTAAAAAGAAAAGCCATCCCGGCCGGGATGACTTTCAAAAACAGTTTATACAAAGTGTCTCAGGAACTTTATGTGTGTGCGTGTAAGCGATAGATATTAATGTATCATTTATTAAATTCTATTGTAAAGATGCCACGGTTGATCCATATAGAAAATTAAAATGTATGAACGACATGATTTCTGAGTAAACCGCATAATTAATAATGCGAAAGAAAATAAGTCAATGCTTTCATACCTCCTCTTATTCTTGTAATAGATAAATCAAAAAACCACTCCAAAATTGGAGTGGTTTTCCTTGTTTGACTGTTTGTCCCAACGTTTAGTAGTGTGTGTTGTTAAGCGATACTTCGATAAAACATCTTTAATTGATATGTGTAAAGATGCCATGCTGATGCTGAAGTAAAAATTCTAATGCGCAGACAGCACGATAATTGTGTGAATGACATAGTTTCTTATGTGAGCGTCTGAAGCAAGGTGGCGATGGATCATCAAGAAAGTATACCTATTCGGTAACCACATGAATCTTTTCCCCTATGAGCCATTTTTCCAGGAACTTTTTGTTATGGCTAATACTCACCAAGAAATAATCCCAGGTATAATCAAAAGCAATGGTTTGATCGGCATATTCTGTGACTACTCCAAAAGGAAATCCCATATTGGCATGAATAAAGAAGGGAACTCCCTTCCTTACCAATAGAAATCCCACATGATAGCTAAGTCCAAGAAGGTATAGACCATCATCCAGGTTTTTATCTACATATTCAAGGAATTGAAGATCTGTAGCATTTCCTAAACGGTGTATTCTCTCATCAAATGCTACAGTCTTTAGCTCGAGATATGCAGCTTGTTGCGCCAATTTATACCTGTTCCAATTCACCCCAAAGTGCTTTAATGTTGTGGAAATGAAATAACCACAGGCGATATAACCTTCATTGGGTACATCTGTATACCCATTAAAATCCCACTCCGTACCATACCAGTATGGAATAAGGCTATTAAGAAATTTATCTTGAAAGTATTTCGAAACAGAATCTATTGGTATCTCTCCCAATTGATAAGAACGGGCTAATGAGGTTCTCTCTTTCAAAAGAGAATTGACCATACTATCATAACTCACCCCAGGGTATTGAATGGTATTTATCCCAAATGCCGGGCCATCAATTTCCTGATAGTTTTCAATGAAAAAAGGTTGTACACCGCTATCATAACCCAGTTCCATCCATATAAGCTCTTTGGGGTCATAACCTTGCGCGATAAGAAAAGTGGATTGTGCCCATAGCCATAGCCAGACTATAAAGGACTTTTTTTGCATAACACTGAAATTCTACACCAATTTATTTCTTGTTATTGAATAACGACAAAATGTCGTCAATTATTGAAATCCATTTCGGTTGTTTCACAGCTATTGATGAGTTTTTTAATAAATGCATGACATTAAGTTTTGTTTGTTTGCCACTAGGATGCAGCTCATCATATAATTCCATAAACAAACTTGATTTTCTTCAATCTACCATTGAAAAAAGCTCTATTCCATTCTAATTAGTCTAAAACCAACATAAAATAATTTGTTTCCGGGTTCCGACCTTTGTCGATCATATGAGTAGGTATGTCTCGGTCTTCCTGTAAATTGCCCACCTTTTATCAGTTTCATTTCACCTGTTTCAGGACCGGTTGGATCAATTTTGGGAGATTCATCAAATGGTTCCAGCCAATCCAGTACCCACTCACCTACATTGCCATGGATGTCATATACTCCCCATAAGTTTGGTTCTTTGGTTCCCACCTGATGAGAATGGACTCCTGAATTCTCTTTGTGCCAGGTCATCAGATCCCTGTCGCGTGAATATGCTTTACCTGTGCCAGCCTTAGCCGCATGTTCCCACTGTGCTTCTGTAGGTAGATTAAATAACGGGTCATACTGCTGAACCTTCTTTACAAATTTCAATATCTCAAACCAACTAACATTCTCAACCGGTAGATTTTTCCCTTTGTTCTGGCTGGGATTTTTTCCCAAGACTAATTCCCACAGTTCCTGAGTTGTTTCGTATTTACTCATCCAATATCCCTGTGTGAGTGTTACTTCATGAGCTGTAGCTGATTCTGACCACCTGTCTTCAATTCCTGAGTGATTACCCATGGCAAAGGTCATCGCGGGTATGTAAACCATCTCTATCTCTACCCCTTTCGCTATTTCAAAAGTCTTAACAGCACCAGCCTCTTGTGAAAAAACAGGCTCACATAAGAAGAAGATCGTTATTAAACTCAGATACCTCATTTCTATTTTTTCCTTCTAAATTCTCAAAATATGAATAAGTAAAGAAATTGGTTGTGACCAATAGTTGCTTCTGTGATGAACGGATCTTAGAGACTGGTTTCTAAAGCTTTGACCGCTTCTAAGCCAGAATCTATTGCTTCCATCAAAACAGGCAGGCGATGGTGGTCAACTCCAGCAAAAGCAATCTTGTCTTTTATTGTTTCTTGATTAGCATCATTAAACAAATAACCAGGTCCCGGAATAGGCATGGCGTGCCCCATAGCATTCATCAAAACTGTCTCAATTCGGTCTGTAATATCCTCCCCGAAATAGGCATTCAGGTATTGGATGGTTTTATGGACTATGGTTTCCTTAGTTTGATCAATGTTGGCCAGGTTTTCCCGGCTAGACGAGGGCAAACAATAATAAGCTGTGAGTACCTGGTTCTTTTGGATAGATGGATATTGACTGTTGCTGTTGATAAAACCCAAAAATGTAATGTCATCAGTTATGATTTCATTTTGCCAATACCCGAATTCACTAAAGGGTTTATTCAATACAAGGTTTATAACTAACCACGGTGCACTTTGATGGGATTCAAAGAAGGAAAAATAATTGGGTGCCACATATCGTAAAGCGTGTTTTTGTCCTGCATAAATGACATGATCTGCCACAATTTCATGAATCTTCTCGGTACCTGGTTCAATAACCCTCGCATACCATTTGCTTCCTTTCCTTTCCAAAGAACTCACCAGGTTGTTCAGCTTTAGTTGGCTCTGTGGTAGCTTTCTGGCAAACTTTTCAATGAAATAACTATTCCCATGAGGTGGAGAAAACAATTGAACGATTTCACGATAGTAAGGCCGGCACTTAAAATAATGAATCCCTGCAAGAGCAGAAACCTGATCACTTGTACCGCCCCAATCATCCAACATGTGATAGTCAAGACCTCTTTTGAAATCAGGGTCAACCTGAAAGTGTTTATTGAGGTATTCAATGAATGTCACATCATTAAAACCATGATACTTTTGATCGATCAACCTGGTAGGCATGATCATTTTTTCTTCAAATGAGGCTATATGAGCTAAAAAATCTTCTTTAAATTTCCCTTCCCTCAAAACATCCTCCCGGAATTCCCCATTTTCGAAGCACCTATTCTTTACATTGTCTGGAACTACGTATTCCTCATCTACAAAAGCCCAACCACCTTTTAGCGGCCGGTGATAAATGATATCATGTGATTGAAGAAATCCCAAAATGTCTTCTCCATAATTATCAGGGTATTCCAGATCATAGTGAGCTCCCTGAGCGATTTTCATACCATTGTATCCTGCTGCTGCTGAGGAGCCACCCAACCGATTAGACAATTCGCATAATATAAAATCCTCATGCCCTAATGCAGAAGCAGCAGTTACTCCAGCAATTCCTCCTCCAACGATCAAGGTTTTCACCTCAATGCTATCACCCTGCCCAAATTTCTGACTTTCAAATACAAGGTGCCCAATACTCATATCATTGAATATCTCAATTGGACCTGAATAGTCAGCGTTACCCGCTTTAAGGCATGATTGCAAAACAAAAGGCACTGAAGGTATGGCTGCAGCCAATTTGAGAAAGTAACGTCTATCCACCGATCAACACTTTTTTAACGTAAGGGTTCTTCTTATTTCCTTTCCAGATAAAACCATCTAACACATAATGAGTGGCCTGTGGTACGGTGAGTAAACCAAACGCAAAAGCCTGTAACCACCTTGTTTCAAATTTGGAACCAGAAAATGGCACAAACCGGCTGAAAAACTCGGTATTGTCACGATATAGCCATGTATCCCACAAAAACTCCTCTCCAAATGCAAGGAATAACACAACGACCAACATTAGTACTACATTGGCAACAACCAATCCATTTCTCAGCTTGCTCCTACCTTTGATAACTTTCTTTTTCTCAACATAAAAGAAGACAAGGGCCATATATGGAATTCCATGTGCTACAATGTTTGTCAAGGTAAACGCCAAATCTGAATTAAAGTAAACTATTCCGATAAACCAGTTTCCAGCTGTAGTAACCAGCCACAAGATTTTTCCAAAAGGTTTGTTTCCTCCCTTATTGTTAGTGAGTTCCTGCAATACCCAACCAATAATAAGTAACCAATAAACCACATTGATCACAGCTGTGACACTATTATAAATAGAATCAGTAATCAATCCATTTAATAAGAAAAAGTCTCCTTCTGTGAACCAGACAAAATTTCTTTTCGGACTAAGATGCCAATAAATTATGGGATATAGCATAGTCAAATAGATCATCCATTCATCCTTTAAAACCTGTTGGTAGAATTGACCAAACTTAGCTTTGTAGATTCTCAGAAAACCGTATTGTTGCTTTACAAAATGATACACTGCCAGATAAGCGAGGGCTGTCCAAAAGAAGGATTGGGATATACCTGCCAATAAAAATGAAACCAAAAACACCAAGATTGGTGATCCAATCAAAAGACGTTTATGATTGTTGAATTCCTCCTTATCGAGGTAAGTTCTAAAAATAGTACTCCAAACATGACTTACATCTATTCCAATCACGAAAACCACCCAAACCCAGAGCGGAACATTGGCACTTAAAACATTATCCGGCAAAATGAAGCATATCAACCAGGTTAACCAGACAGGTAAGAATAGTACTGTCAGGTCAAAGTACCTTCCAAACATCCATATGTTGGCTGATTTATTCATTTAAAATGCCAATTCCCTGTAGTGTAGTAGTCTATCAATACTGGATTCTTAAAAGTATTAATTTCAATACCACTCGTATCTTGTCTTATTTTCCCGAATGCTAACATCATTTTCATAGCATCATTATTCAACCATTCAGTTGCTACTCCTGGAGAAAAGTCCATAAGCTGGTTTTTCATCTCAGTGTTTGTAAGCTTTTTGCTTCCCAGATACCATCCCCACTCACCCATTGTTAAAATTTGATTGTGCAATGGTACAGTTGCGAAACCCGCTTCCTTCATTGTTTCACCAACCGTGAAGAAGGCTTTCGTGGCAAAATAGGGGCTCCCCGCTTGTGTGACAACTGTTCCAGTATCCTTCAAAACCTTGTAACAGAGGTCATAAAACTCTTTTGTGTAGTATTGATTATTTTCAAGTGATGTTGGGTCTGGAAGGTCTACAACAACATAATTATATTTACCGGACACATCATTCAGGTGCTTAAATATGGAAGACTCAATGATATTCACACGGTTGGCTAGATGCAAATCCTTATCCACTAAACCAGAGTTTCTTATTGACTGAAACAATTCCAGGTCTTCGGGTATAAAGTCAATCACTGAGATCTTATCATATTTCAATAATTCGTCCAGACATCCTCCGGTATCACCCCCAATCAAAAGAACTTTACCCGATTCAACAAGGGCCATCCCCGGATGTACCATCGGTTCATGATACAGCCAATCATCGCCTGTACACATGCGATTGTGCTTCCCAATGTACACCCAATTGTTTTTTCTCCAGGTGGTAATGTCAAGGGTATTCTTTCTTGTATAATTTGAAAAAACCACCCGATCCTCGTACTTCTTCTGTGTTTCAAACAACAATATTTTGGGCTCAAACATTACTCCAAGTAAAATAATCAATGCAGCAAAACCCTTAATCGGTTTCTGCTTCTGAAGTAATATGACAAAAGCTATCAAACCAATTACAAGAACCCAATTTACCGGTAAAATAAATGGCAATACAAGACCAACACCCAATACCAGAAAGCACAATTGTTTCTCATTACGGGAGTTGAACAACCCTAGCGATACTCCAACCAAAAGGGAAGACAACAGGATAAAATCCCAACCGTAATAGGATATTGTAGTAAGTTGAAGAATAACCCATTCCCCTAAAAATGGGATTAGCAACAAGATAAGAATGGCACTTAGTTGAAAAAAGTTTGTCTTTGGTAATACAGAACCAATTCCCAGGCCTAATAGACCAGACATTAACAGAAGGAAAAAATCAATAACCAGGTTATCACTAAACAGTTTTTCCCAGCTAAACTGCTCCTGTATCATTACTCCCAGCAAGAAAAATGAGATGAATGTGATCCATGTTGTTATGTCTACTCTAGCCACGGTTAGCTTTCTCTTCCTCTTCTTCTTTTTCTTTCTGAGATAATATACTTTCAAACCCTGATGCGACAATACCCGCTGGCAAGGCAAATAAACCCACTCCCAAAATAGCAATTACCGCTCCCAAAGTCTTACCAAGGGGTGTGATCGGATAAACATCACCATAACCTACTGTGGTCAACGTGGCAACTCCCCACCACATAGTCGCCGGAATACTGGTGAAGACATCAGGTTGAGCTTCATTTTCAACATAATACATCAGACTGGAGGAGATGATCAGCATGATAATCACTATTGTTACAGCAACAGCCAATTCTTCTTTCCTTTTCTTCAATACATAAATGATGGATTGGAATGCAGTAGAATACCTGCCCAGTTTAAAAATTCGGAATAACCTGAATAATCTCAATATCCTGAGGAACCGACCATCTATGGCCAGGACTAATGGCAAATAGAATGGCAAAATTGCCAATAAATCGATCAACATTGAAATGGTGAATGCATACTTAACCCTGCCCCAAATCGGTGAAGCATAGAAAGGATCTGCTGTACACGCCCAAAGCCTGATGAGGTATTCAATGGAGAAGACCACCACAGAAAATATTTCAAAATAGTAAAAGAAACTTTCATATTGACTGTGGATAGAATCTACAGTTTCAATAATCACTGCAGCTACATTTAGTAAGATCAATCCCATAATAAAGAGATCGAAAACTCTGCTGACCTTATCATCTTCGCTTTCCGCCCTATCGAGCGTTCGCATGATGCTTTCCTTGGTAGTTTTCATGAAATCGGTTGGTTAGGTAGTAAGGCTCTCTGTCTTTTTATGGGCTTCTATCTTTTCCAGAAAGCGTTCATACATATCATAATTGCAGCTGCTTAATTCTATATAGGTTTTTCCCTCCTCTGGAAAAGTGTGCACGGCAAAATGACTCTCAGACAATAACCACAATCCTGTCCACCCCTGCGGTTCGAAATGATGTTCCATGAAATTCAGGATACCAAACCCTGAATCAAGTAACATCTCTTTGAAAAGGGGCTTTAAAGTATTTGGATCAACTTCAGTGATCCAGGTATTGAAGTTATCTATTCTAGCTTCCACGCTTAAAAATCAAAATTATCGGGATCAGGACCAACTCTTTCATGACGATCCAATTGGTCAATAGTTGCAATATCTTCATCTGATAGCTCAAAATCAAAAATATCAGCATTTTCAATGATCCGTGATTCTTTTACACTTTTTGGAATAGTAACCACTCCCTTTTGTAAATCCCATCTCAAAACAACCTGAGCAATCGTTTTATTGTATTTATCTGCCAGGCTCTTCATCTCCGGCATCTCAAAAATCTTACCCTGCATCAACGGACTCCAGGCCTCATACTGTATCCCTTCCTTTTCACAATAGTTCAACAAGCTTTGTTGTACGAGTCTGGGATGAAACTCCAACTGGTTCACCATGGGTTTGACATTGACAGTTTTCAATAGATCTTCTAAATGATGCTGTAGAAAATTACTAACTCCAATCGCCTTAATTCTCCCCTCAGCATATAGTTTTTCTAAAGCTCTCCAGGTTTCAGATGAATGGGGTTTTGGCCAGTGGATCAGGTACAGGTCCAGATAGTCCATATCCAGCTTTTTCATAGTTATGTCAAAGGCTTTCAATGTCTGGTCATAACCCTGATCTGAATTCCAAACCTTGGAAGTCACAAAAACTTCTTCTCTGTCTACCTCAGATTCCTTTATTGCCTGCCCTACTCCCACTTCATTTTGATAAATGGCGGCAGTATCAATATGTCTGTAGCCATGATTCAGTGCAGCCTTTACTGCATTGATAACTTCTTCTCCATTTTTAGACTGCCAAACTCCTAATCCGAGGTAGGGCATTTTGACGCCATTGCTTAATTCAACAGCTCCTTTGATGTCTGTTATTTTCATGTGATTTTAAAATTAATACAGTAAGTGCACTTACGGAAATGAAAGAAGTTTTGGTTACGAGCCAACAATGAGAAAGATCAATTTGACCAGTGATTATGCTCATTGTATATATCTATCAGAATGAGGATTTTAATTGCCAAATGCTGAGCGTAACGATAAAGTCATGTCATTACTCAAAAAGAACACATCATTGATTCCTCGTTCATCATTTTTTAACGATTTATTTGATGACGAGCGGTTTTGGAACTTTGACTTTGGAAGCAAATTGATGTCCAAAGTGCCAGCAGCCAATTTTAGGGAAGAGGAAAAAGCATTTTTCATTGAACTAGCTGTACCAGGAATGAAGAAAGAAGACTTCAAAGTAGAAATGGATCATAACACTTTAACAATAAGTGCAGAAAGGACCATGGAGAATGAAGAAAAAGAGGAGCATTACGAAAGGAAAGAGTTTAATTACAGCTCATTCTCAAGATCCTTTACATTACCTGAAGCTGTTAACACTGAAAAAATTGCCGCCAACTACCATGACGGTATTCTGCAGTTTGAACTTCCCAAAAAACCAAAGGCTAAAGAAAATAAAAGAAAAGCAATTGTGGTAAAATGAAGATTGTACTGGAGGCAGGTGAGAGCCTGTCTCCTCTCGTTTACTCATAAGGCTTTGAATAAACAGTATTCCACGTCTCAATTCCTTTCCGATCATTGCCATTTTCATCAATCAATCCAGTATCACGCCAAATCTGGCCAATATCTTTAACCTCCTCTGGAAAAGTCTCCCATAGCCTTTCAAAATCCCTATGTGCCCACCAGATAATAAACTCATAGTCATTCTGTTGAGCATTCTGCATTAATACTTCGAGGTATTCGTTTTGTTCTTCGGGAGATCCCGGAATATTCAATTGTAATGAAGGAACAACAAGATCCTCGGCCAAATGAGCTGTTTCTACAAAGGCAATTGGTACATTGATTCGCTGATTCAAAAAATCAAATGCTTGTTGGAAATCAGCGCTGGAACCCATCCCTTTAAAAAACGGGTAAAAACTGATGGCCGCAAACTCTAATGAATTGATATGATTGATAACCTCATTCTGATATGTTGACACATCAGATACATCAGGACTGAACAAATTGTGCAAGGTCATCGATTCAGAAATTTTCAAAGATGGATTAGATGACTTGATATCCTGTGTTACTGAAGAAATCAACGCCTGATATTGCTCCCACTTTTCTGATGAGTGCAACAACAATTCATTGGACTCTATAGCGATCACCAGGTACGTTGGCTCCAGTTGATCTACCAAGTATTGAACATGCTTTCGATAAGCTTCAACAATTTCTAAATCATCTATTTGAGTATAAGATGGTGTTTGCCCATCAAAATCCTCTGCCAGGTCACTTCTGGAAAGGTTCAGTAGACTTACAGATAAAAGTAAATCCTTGTTCGACAATTGGTTAGAGACTCTAAAATTGATTTCATCGACAAAAAATTGCGGCAGTGGATCATCATTGATCCAGGCACTCCAGGGAATTTGATTGTCGATATGCTCCGTATAGATGTCTCCATTATTACTTAAAAAATTGTAGGTAGCATGCACATCATCCAATAAAGGACCATAACTCCAGGAGGTAAAACCCATTCTAAATTTACGATGATCGAATTCATCAAAGAATGCCTCACCCGAAGGCGAGACTTCCTCTTTATCACATGCAAAGGTGACAATCACTAAAAAGATTGATAATGTTTTGAATATTTTCATACCTGCGGTTGCTTTATGCGATTTGTCTGAATTTAGAACCTGAAAGCCACTCTATAACCCATCCACATTTTCACCCTACTATCATTAACAGCTTTATCATAGAATCCATTATTACCTAGCATAGCCAATGGATTATTTGGGTTGTCTTGTTCAACATTTTGAACATAAACATTTAAAACGGGACCTGCATTCACAGAAAGGTAATCATTGATTTTGTAACCAACATTTACGTTTAGCCTGTTTAGTGAGTAAGTTCCGTCCAATCCATCTTTATCGGTCAGATCCAACCAGTTCGAGGTGGCTTCAATGTTACTATAAAATTTAGATTTCATATTGATCTGCGTTCCAAATCCTGCTCCAATACTCCAGAATGCCTGGTTTTGTGGTTTTAAACCCACTGTCCAAATGCTGTAAAACCTCTCAGTTCCTCCTCTGAAGCTAAAATTCATGTCAAAGACATCATCGTGTGAGAATTCAAACTTGTGCATTCCTTTTCTTACAAAGTTGAACAAACCAATCATGGCACCACTTTCTACAGTATCAGCTATGTTGATCAAACCAATTTGCAGACCTTTAACTCTGGGTGCAAAGTTGATGATACCTGCTACCTGAGCTCCATCCACTTCATCTGAAACAATATTGAGTAAACCAGCAGCTTGTATTCCTTTCACACTTTTAGAATAGTTGGCTAAGCCTGATATTTGACCACCTTTAGTTCCTTCAAGTGATGTGTTCAATAAACCAGCACCTTGTATCCCATCAACTGATTTGGAATAATTCGCCAGGCCTGCCAATTGACCACCATGTAGTTCCTTGATATTGACATTGGCTAATCCTGATAATTGGGCTCCTGTTGTTTGACCTAAAACCACATTGGCTAGTCCACTCATCTGAGCACCTCTTACGTTTCTTCCAACAATATTTAAGTTTCCTGAAAATTGAGCTCCTTTCACATCCTGATGAACAATATTGACAATACTACCCAGTTCCAGTCCTTCAACGGTATGTACGTATCCTCCAAGGATATTAAGCGATAGATTAGTCCTCAATTGATAAGATTTGATTCCTCCGGTCCCAAAACCAGGCACAAATGAGATTTGAGCTGGCATATAGGTTGGCTCCATCTCAACTTTCTCCTTTTCTGTCTCTTGAGCCATTGTAGACATACTTACAAATAGTAACAATGCGATTAACGGTAATAAATTAGTTTTCATTTTTTGACCTATTTTATGTTTTCAGTCTTAGGAAAACCAAATAGGATTTTACCCCCACGTGAATTTTTATTTTTTTTCGAAAACGATTTGTCAGCACTCAATTACAGCTCATCTGAAAAAATAAACCAGTCAGCAAAACACATTTTAAGTTCAGCAGTTATTCCCATTGATTTGCTTTTATAATTCAAATCAAAACTTAAAGACATGGGACTACTTGTTTTAATTACAGCAGCACTATTAAACTTAACCACTCCAAAGGTTGAGTTATCCATTTCCGTAGAACAATCCGCTGGTGAGGTCTATTATGCCATCTACGATTCCGAAGAAACCTACATGAAGGAGGCTTTGGACAGAGGATTCAAAAAAGTTGAGAATGGAAAGATTACAGTTGTATTGGACCTGAAACCTGGAACTTATGCCATCACTACTTTTCAGGACTTAAATGGAAATGCAGAGTTGGATTCCAATTGGCTGGGAATTCCAACAGAACCATACGCATTTTCCAATAATGCCAAAGGGAGCTTTGGGCCAGCTTCTTTTGAGGACAGTAAGTTTACAATCACTGAGGACACTTCATTGAGTATTAACATGAAATAAAAAATAAAGCACAGGAAGCATGACGCTTACCTGTGCTTTTTTGACTCATAATCTATCAACTATGATCAATCAGCTACATTTACATTGAGCATAGGTACAGACAAGTGATTCACCACTCGCTGTGCTAATTTATTATTAGCCCTATGCGTTACCATTGCCAGGATATCAGTATTGGTATGAATAAACTTTTGAATACCTTCCTCATATTCATTGGCATTCCAAATTGTGTGTCCTTCAATTACATCCATCGCATAATCACTGTATGGTTCCATTCGTTCCAAGACTACATCAGTCGTCTCGAAGGAGTCATTGGTATTGATATACAAAAGATGGATTTTAGTTTTAAGCGTTCTCGCAACGTCAGTAAGTTTTTGAAAACCATATAAGCTCTTCTTATCAAAATCTGACATGAACACAATTCGGTTATCTTCAAAGTGAATTGGAAATTCCTTGATCACCAATACAGGGATACTAGAGTTTCTGATGACTCGCTGAGTGTTTGAACCAAGTAGTAATTCCCTGAATCCACTTGCCCCATTAGAACCCATCACGATATAATCAAACTCTCCTTCTTCGGCGTATTTTATTAAATATTTGAAATCTTCATTATAGATGAGCAGTTTTGTGCAATTCAGCCCTTTCTTTTCAGCAATATCAACATAGGCAAGTAATTGTTGATTGGCATTTCTTACTTGTTTTGTAATATCCGGGTACATGTAATTCTGATCTCGTTCCGGTAACTTAATCCAGTCATGCGGAACATCCATCAAATGGAGAAACTCAATCGATGCGCCAGTAATACGAGCCAATTCCATTGCTGCCTTGCCCGCTTCCTCCGCGCAATAAGAAAAATCGGTGGGTACTAATATCTTTTTCATGGGATTACACTTTGGGTCATCCTTAAATTAATTGCTACAACTTATTTTTTGACTGACAATCGTCAAATTTTCTCATGAGAGACATCAATAGAACGAAAGAATTTGTAAATTATATTATCCCTTAATTGGACATAATCTTGGCTTAAACAACATGAATCATGGAAACTTATACTGGCATTTGGATCGATAGAAAGGAGGCTATGATCTCCCGTTTTGAAAATGGTGATGAGAATTTCATCACACTTACCTCAGATATAAAATTAGGCAATACGAAAGGTGGTTCCAGAGGTTCTACTCCCTGGGGACCACAAGATGCGGTTTCTGAAAGTAAAGTGCTGGCCAAAAAGAAACAAGCCCTTCATGATTTCTACGATGAGATTATGCAACACCTGGATGACTCGGAAATGATATTCATTACAGGCCCGGCTGAAACCAAAAAAGAACTGCATAAGACAATTGAGAAGAAAAGTGAATTCCGAAACACTCCGATTTACGTACAAACACTTGATAAATTAACTATAAAACAGATTCGAGCAAAGATCAGAAACTTTTTTTCATCAAGAACTTGAACCTTTGCTTTGACCCACCGACTATAGGGTGAATTTTTTAAATTATGAGATTTTTAGTTTTACTTTTTACCATCATTCTTAGTAGTCAACTATTTAGTCAGGATGCTAAGGAAATAATGAGGAAAGTAGATGCAAAACGCCGAGGCGATGCATCTACCGCAAATATGACCATCAGTATTGTGAGACCCACCTGGACTAGAGAAATGGATATCAAATCCTGGTCCAGAGGTACAGAATTCTCACTGATTCTGATCACTTCCCCTGCTAGAGATAAAGGAACTGTGTTCCTGAAAAGAAAAAAAGAAATCTGGAACTGGGTACCTTCAATTGAGCGTAATGTCAAACTCCCACCCTCCATGATGATGCAATCCTGGATGGGTTCTGATTTCACAAATGACGATCTGATCAAAGAATCGTCTATTGTAGAGGATTATACACATTCCCTCGATGGTGATACCGTTATTCGCGGCAGAGATTGCTGGAAAATAGTCCTGATTCCTAAACCTGATGCCCCGGTAGTGTGGGGGAAAATTGTGACCTGGATAGACAAGAATGAGTTCTTTGAAATGAGATCTGAGATGTATGATGAGGATGAGTACCTGATCAACGAAGTAGATTTCAAGGAGATCAAATCGTTAGGTGGAAGAAACTTACCTTCTGTCATGGAATACATTCCTGCTGAAAAAGAAGGTCACAAAACGGTAATCACCTATCATGAGGTGGATTATCAGGCCAATGTAAATGAAACCTTTTTCTCATTGCAAAACATGAAACGAGTAAGATGATGTTTTTGAAACTAGCCTGGAGAAATCTTTGGCGAAACAGAAAAAGAACTTTAATCACTGCTTCCTCCATAGTATTTGCTGTTTTATTGTCAATTGTGCTTAACTCACTAAAGGAAGGCATCATGACCAAAATGCAGGAAAACATTGTGAGTTTTTACTCGGGAGCAATTCAGGTTCACAAAGCCGGATATTGGGATGACCAGTCAATCAACAACTCATTTGCATTGACTGACTCACTCATGAGCTTGCTTAAAAGCGACAATTCGATCGATCAAGCCATTCCAAGACTTGAATCTTTTGCCCTTTCCGCCTCGGAAGAAAAATCGAGGGGATCTCTGGTGGTGGGAATCGACCCTGGAACTGAAAGTTCTATCACCAGGATTAATGAAAAGTTATCAGATGGTCAATTTCTTGATCCGGATGACAAAGCAGTGCTACTAACGAAAGGTATATCCGAGTATCTTAAAATTGGAGTGGGTGACACGCTCGTGATCATTGGACAAGGGTATCATGGCGCAAGTGCCGCTGGCAAGTATCCAATCAAAGGTATTCTTGATTTTGCTTCACCTCAGCTCAACAAGAGTTTGGTATATATTCCAATAAAAGAAGCGCAATGGTTATTCAATGCGCCTGACCAGGTCACTGCACTTGTAATCAATACTGATGATATAGATGGAGCACCTATCCTTGCAGATGCAATCCAAAAAAGTATTGGTAATGCTTATGAATCCATGAGCTGGAAAGTTTTGTTACCGGAATTGGATCAAATGATTGAAGGTGAGAAAGCGGAAACATTGATATTTCTTTTTGTGCTCTATATGCTGATCTCCTTTGGAATATTTGGGACAATCCTTATGATGACGATGGAAAGAAAATATGAGTTTGGTGTACTGGTCGCGATAGGTATGAAAAAACTCAAACTTTCCAGTGTTGTAATCATGGAAAACATTTTTATTTCACTTGTTGGAGCAATTGCCGGGACCATTATCAGTGTACCAGTGGTTGGGTATTTCAATACATATCCTATCCAGATCACAGGAGAATTGAAAGAGGCTTACGAGAATTATGGTTTCGAACCAGTTTTCTATTTCTCTGTAGAACCTGAAATTTTTTACTCACAAACAATAGTCATACTCATCATCGCATTGGTGTTGTCGGTTTTTCCGCTGGTTAAAATCAATCAGTTGAATCCGGTGGAAGCCATGAGAGATTGATCAATTTAGAATATAGAAAATATGTTACTATCAATAGCCTGGAAAAACATTTGGAGAAACAAGGTGAGAAGTCTGATTGTGATCTCTTCAGTGGTGTTGGGTCTTTGGGCAGGTGCTTTCATTATGTCGTATTCATTTGGTATGATGGAGCAAAGACTGGAAGATGCCATCGAAAGTGAAATAAGTCATCTTCAAATCCATCACCCTGATTATCAAACTGATAATGACCCTAAGTTTAATATACAATCAAGTGATAAAATAGTTGCCTCTCTTGAAAAAGATGACCGGATCAAATCATTTTCTGACCGATTGCTTGTGATGGGAATGGTCAATTCCCCTACTACAGCGTCAGGTGGAAAAGTATTTGGAATAGTTCCCGAGAGAGAAAACGCCACAACGGGTATAGCTAAAATTGTTGTCGATGGAGAATACCTGGAAGCAAATGATCGCAATAAAGTAATTATTGGTAAAAAGCTGGCTGAAAAGCTAAAAGTGAAAGTACGGTCTAAAATTGTACTGACTTTTCAGGACGAAAACAAGGACATTGTAGCAGGTGCATTTAGAATTAAAGGAATTTACGACAGTCATAACTCCAGCCTGGAGGAAATGAATATATATACAACCAGTAATAGTTTATCTAAACTCTTAGGTGATACAGCTCCACATGAAATTGCAATTCTTTTAAACAATGCTGATCAATTGTCAGGTATTCAAGAGGAATTGGTAAAGACCAACTCTGCATTGACAGTAGAGTCATGGAAAGACCTCTCTCCTGATCTAAGCATGATGATCGAAACGATGGATCAGTCGATGACTATCTTTTTAATGATCATTTTGATTGCACTTTCATTTGGTATCATCAATACGATGTTGATGGCAGTACTTGAGCGAGTAAAAGAAATCGGCATGTTGATGGCTATAGGCATGACCCGAACCAGACTCTTCGGAATGATCTCTTTTGAAACTATCTTCATGGTTATGATAGCTGCTCCAATTGGGTTATTACTGGCATATACTACCATAACTTACCTGGGCACCTATGGATTGGATTTGTCGGCACTATATGCAGAGGGGTATGAACAATTTGGCTTTAAATCCATAATTTATCCATACCTAAAGCCAGAATACTACGGTAGAATAATCATACTGGTACTAATTACTGCTGTACTCTCATCAATCTATCCTGCAATAACAGCCTTGAGATTAAACCCTGTAGAGGCCATTAGAAAACTTTAAAATCAACATTTGAAATGAGTGATCACGTTATAAAAACAGAAAATCTATCAAAAGTTTATGAAGGTGTTGTTCCTGTGAAAGCCGTGAATGACGTAACGATAAACATTGACAAGGGTGAGTTTATCGCATTAGTAGGTCCCTCAGGAAGTGGAAAAACGACACTTCTTAATCTTATTGGGGGATTGGATTCACCAACTGACGGAAAAATTTGGATCCAAAACCAGGACATCACCAAATTGTCAAAGAATCAATTAATTGACTTCCGATTAAGGAACATTGGTTTTGTATTTCAAGCGTACAACTTAATTCCAGTACTTACGGCTAAGGAAAATATTGAGTTTGTAATGCTTCTACAGAAAGCTTCAGCAGAGGAACGTAATCAGCGGGTAGCTCAATTACTGGATGAGGTTGGGCTTACCGAACAAGCTAACAAAAAACCGAACAAACTTTCCGGGGGACAACAACAAAGAGTCGCTGTTGCGAGAGCATTGGCATCCAAACCGCAATTTGTATTGGCGGATGAACCAACAGCTAATCTGGATAGTAAAACTGCAGGAAATCTGTTGGACATGATGGCACTGCTCAATGAAGAAGAAGGAATTACCTTCATTTTCTCTACTCACGACCAGCGAGTAATTGACAGAGCCAAGAGAGTGATTACACTTGTTGATGGTGCTATAGAATCTGATGAAGTAAAAACAGAGGTTGCCGCTGCGCAATGAAAAGACTCCTAGTAGTTATAGTATTTGTCATCCTGGGATATTCCTCATTTGGACAAACTGAGAAAGAAAAGAAATGGCTTCTTCGAGGGTATGTTAAAGAACTGGCCACATTGAGTTTTGCAGAAGACTCAGTAGTCTTTGATAATTTGATACATAACCGTCTCAATTTTAAATGGTGGCCCACAGATCAATTGAATGTCATAGTACAGGCCCGAAACAGGCTATTTTTTGGCAAAACTGTGAAGTCATACCCAAATTATGGAGAGCTGGTAGATGTAAATAATGATTATCTTGACCTATCTCTTATGGGAGAATCTGATGGAATAGTTGTCCATAGCATGATTGATCGGGCGTATCTGGAATGGTACAAGGGAGACTGGGAAGTTAGGGTAGGTCGTCAACGGATCAATTGGGGTATCAATACAGTGTGGAACCCGAATGATTTGTTCAATACTTACTCATTTTTTGATTTTGATTATGAAGAACGACCCGGAAGTGATGCCATACGGATCAAGAAATACACTGGAGTAGCTGGTAATGTGGAATTTGCAATCAATGTGGCTGATGACATTGATAATTTGGTAGCTGCCAGCTTGTGGCGGTTCAATAAATGGAATTATGATTTTCAATTCATTGCTGGTAAGGCCGGAGAAGACCTGGCTATTGGAACAGGATGGGCCGGCAACATTAATACCGCTGGTTTTAAAGGTGAAATAACCGTTTTCAACAATTATAACAGCAATCAAACGGATCTTGTAGGATCAATTGCTCTTGATTATTCATTTGAGAACTCCATATACATCAATGGGTCATTCCTTTACAATACAGCAGCTCCAATCAATCCTGATCCTACCGAAGGAGTTAATCTGTTCACTTCTACCAGGCTTACTGCAAAAGACCTATCCCCATTCCGATATGCAACTTTGGGACAGGTCAGTTACAATCTGCATCCACTAATTACGGGCTCATTCGCAGCTATTTATTATCCAAGCGACAGAAATGCTCTATTTATCAATCCATCATTGACTTACAGCATTGTACAAAACCTGGACCTGAACTTGATTTCTCAGATTTACTTTGACCGATTTACTTTAGATTATAAAGCTCAGGCTAAGCTGCTTTTCATTAGGATAAAGTGGAGTTTCTAAATCAATTTCCAATTTATTGAGGTGATGTTATAAACAAATCTCTTAAAATAATTAGTTTAGTAAGGATCAATCCTAATGAAGCACCTTGTCATCATATTGTTTGTTTTGACAGGCTATTCCTGCCTGGCTCAAATTGATGAAATTAAAGAACTCATCAAAGATAAACCCAAAACAGATCGCACCGCACAGTGGATGTGTGATACTGCTTTCACATTTTTCCGAAATGATCCTGCTATCACTGAAAAAATAGCCAGGTTAGCGCTACAAAAGGCCAATGAATGGAATGTGGATACAGCTAAGGCAAAAGCCAATCATGTCATCGGAATTTCATTTTGGGCCAGAGACATGTATGACATAGCCTTGACCCACTACATTGAAGCTTTGAAATATTATGAAAAACTTGATATGGAGAGAGGTGTTGCAACCATCAATCTCAATATTGGAACTATCTATGATGACCTTGGAGATCCTGAAAGAGGAAAACCCTATTCATTAAGAAGTGTAGAACTGTTAGAGGAAATTGGTGATTCAGTTAACCTTGGTAGAGCTTACAATAATTTAGGCGTACTTTTTGGCAATATAGAAGGTCAAAGAGATTCTGCAATCTACTATTTCGAAAAGTGTATGCCTATTAGAAAGGCAATGGAGGATTATTCCGGTGTGGCAAGAATATACAACAACATCGCTGATCTCTATTTTCATAAGGAAGAACTAATGGAACTTTCAATAGCGGATTTGAACATGGCTACAAACAGCATGGAACTTGCCAGATCTTTTATCCAGGAAGGGGAAGATGACAATTTAATGGCAACTATCATGGCTAATACTGGGAAGGTTCATGTGCTGAAAGGAAATTACAGCTTAGCTAGGGCATATCTTGATACCTGCAAATCTCTGGCTACAAAAATCGATTCGAAGATCTCAATGAATCTATATCATACATATTCTTGTTTGATGGCTCAAAAGATTGGAGATTACGAAGCTGCTCTTCGGCATTTTGAAAAAGCCACTGAAATAGAGAGAGAATTACGAAGTTCAACGGTCAGTAAGCAAATTGATCAATTGAATATCCAGTACCAAACCGCCAAGAAAGAACAGGAGCTGATTGAGCTTGAAAAACAAACTGTAGAAGAACGTGCTATCAGAAATATCATCATCGTCACTGCACTGGCGATAATTCTTATCATAGGACTCCTCCTCCGAAATGCCTATCTTAAAAGAAAGCGGGATAAACTATTGCATGCTATTAAAACGCAAAAACTGAATGACGAAATTGAAAAGAAAAACAAGGAGATTTCTTCCTATACATTAAGTTTCATTCAGAAAAATCAATTGATGGAGGAATTGAAGCAACAAATTAATGAGCTTAAGAAGTCCTCAGATCCTGAAACCAATAAACAGCTCAATAGAATAAACAAGATTGTTGCTAACACTTACCGTGAGGAAGAAGAGTGGAAGAACTTCCAGATTACATTTGAAGAAATGCATGATAGTTTTTTTACTCGCCTGAAAGAAGTCTATCCGGACCTGGGTAATGCTGAACTTAAGTTATGTGCTCTAATCCGTCTTAACATGAACTTAAAAGAGGCTGCCAATGTGCTAGGGATATCCCCTGATAGTGTGAAAACGGCTCGTTATAGGCTCAGAAAGAAATTAGGTCTTAAGACTGAAGACAATCTCGTAGATTTCCTATTGGCATTTGAAAGAGAGCAGGTGGCAATTCTTAATTAAGCTCTTCCGGAGGGCTTACTTCATCAAAAAGTAATAGCGCATCAAAGGATTTCATCAAATTCATACTGTTTGAGCTATAAAGGTCAATAAATGTATCATTTACGATGATGGATCTATTCATAATGACTGATGCAGCCGAGCTCAGACCATTTAGGTCAAGTAAAGTCAATTTTCCAGGGTCTTTTTGGATGATGTGTTTGATGTCCAATTGAAGAGAATCTGGTTCCTGTAAAGTCTCTGGTTTCTTGCATTGTTATGAAAAGTTCCCGTTGCAGCGAAAACACCTAATACAAACATATCATCACCATACTGTTCATCCAGAATCTCACCCATTACAGTTTCCTTTTCATTATACCGGGCAATATGAAAATTGTGTCCTACAATGATAACTTTCTCAGAATCATCCAGCTGAGCTAATAACCATTTGACATTGTTGGCCATTGCAACATCCCTTGCTTTCCACCTTTCAGTGTAATCCTTTGTTTTTGTAAACTCCAGTTTATATCGGAGAAATTCAGCTCTGTCTAGTAGCACTTTTCGAACAAACTTATCTCCCTCCCAACTATCGGCTAACTTATTGTAGGTATCAATTAACTCATTGGTTCGGTCTTTGACGGAATCATATACTGCACGGCGATTTCCAAGTAATCTTTTGACAGCTACAAACTCTTCCTCAACACTCTTGAATTCCGACTGTTTTTCGGAAAGAAATGCAGTGAAGATTGTTCCTGTACGTTGTACATCAAAACCTGCAATATCGAGATTTTCACTCCTGGCATAAGCTACCAACTCTTGAAATTCAGCTGTTCTCCAAGGTCCAAAGAACCCATTCACCAATTGATTCTCTGTAAGGTCATCTTTCTTGATATCAATAACACCAACCTCTCCCAATCCAGATTCAAAGAGGATGGTATTAAAACCCAATTGATCGTGTAACTGCCTGATAATGTCTATACGACTGGCGAAAATCTCTCCACAACCATGATTGAATTCTCCCAGGCATACAATCCTTCTTTCCCCTATGGACTTTATTAATGCTTCGTAATTCCCTTTTCTATAGGAATTATCAACCTCTATTACCTGAGACTCATTGGCTACTGTTAAAGCGGAATCAATTATAGATTGAGCAAATAGTGATTGACTGAAAAAGAAAACTACCTGGGTTAATATGAAGAGTCTGTTCATGTATTAAAGGACAGTTACTAGCAAACAAAGTTTCCAAGTTAATAAAAGAACGCTATTTGCATTACAATGAATTGAGATATTTGTAACTTATTCGAAAACCGAACTCCATATGAAGCAACTAAAAGGTCCATTATTCATCATGATAATTGGTGTATTTCTGGGCTTACCCTGTCTCTACTTTTACAATTTACAAGCAGCAAAACGTGATTGGCCCACAACTAATGGAGAAGTCCTGGATGCCCAGGTAAAAGTGCACGAAGATTACCGGTATATTCAGGTTGAGTACAAATATAAAGTTGCTGGAGAAACCTATTCTGGTAAAGGTAGGGCTACAGATGGGAATGGGGACGAAATTGGAAGTTACTACAGTGCCTATGAATTTGGGCAAGAAGCAGAGGAATGGCGTGAAAGTTCTCCCGAACTAAAGATCTACTTTAACCCCGAGAATCCATCCAATTCTACAACCACTACTTATACCAATACAGGCCTACTTATTGGGGCTATTTTTGGTTTGTTGTTGGCAGGTCTGGGTATGATGGGTGTTTTGACTGCACTTTACAAGATTGTAACATCATAACACTGTTTACCTACATTTCCCTTCAACCACATCCGCTCCCAGAGAAACCCATTGATCACCATAAATGGATTCATAACAAACAGACATATCAAACTTACTATGGTACAACTCATAAAAGAAACGTTCTGACCACATGGCATCTTTTATTACTAGAAAACTATACCTATCCCCTGCAGGAAGAACTTTACGGCTATCTAAATCACTGATTAAATGAGGCATATTGATTGTATTTAATATTCGGTAAACCAGCGTATCAACCTCCTCAATCTTTTCTCCATTGTAAACAATTTGAACATCATTGATCAAAGCTGGTCCTACACCGTTATTCTGAATAAAAAGATTAAACCCATCTATTTGATTGTAATCAGAAACCCATTCAACATAAGGCCATACAGATGCATGTTGCTGGGTTTTCATGATGTTGGATTGATAAATATAGATTGAAACAGTGATGATATTTATTGCAATTGCAATTATACCCACCACCAGACCAGTCTCAATTTTACGTTTCTTTGCCATAACATTTTCCTCGTATTCACAATACTACTGAAATATGGCTACATTGAGATATGTCCACAGCCAATATTGACCAAGTTTACCTTAATCTGCCTCCCTCTAGTCAAGTTAATAATCCGGTATATTCATGCCAAGTATGATATCCCTAACTACTTCAAGATGTCCGTTTTTGTTATTAACAGGAGTTATTATTCCATTACCACCCCTGTTCCCCATTCGATTTTTTAGATCAGCAGTCAACAGTGGGTCATCTGTGAACATGATTGGATCAATGTAATATGGGACAGTATTGGGTTCCTTTATGGTGATATGTACATGTTCCGGGTTCGACCTACCCGGATAGGGTCCCGGACGAAAAGTGTAGAATTTGTACCTACCGCTTTTGTCAGTTTTCACCCACCCTCGGATGAATCCATGTCTTCTATCCCAACCTTTTTCATCACCTTTTGTTTCATAAATACCCCCTCTATTGGTATGATAGATATAAACAATAACATCCGAGGCAGGTGTTTTACCGTCTTTATGAAAAACAGTTCCTGAGATGATCATCTTGGGATCAGTTTCAATGTACATTGGCAAAGTATCAACAGGCTTTAGAGTCTCGGTTCCAAACTCTAGCAAAGCTTCACATCCTTCACAAGGCCCTCCAACAGATCTTTCTCTAGTAACTTCAGTAGTTGTTTGAGATTGACAGGAGAGTGATAGGAGGAATATAGCTATGATCGGTAAGTTTCTCATAAAGAGGTATACGAAAACCCTGAGGATTGGTGCTACCAGGTAATGTAAAATCCAATCAGATAGAAGTTAGGACCAAAATCATAAAAAAACCCAGACACTCCGAAAATGGAAAAACGGAACATCTGGGTATGAATGGTCAAAAGTTGCTTAATTCAAATTGCGAATCATTAAATCTGGTGCAGAAGCCCGAGCATTAATGTGCTCCTCTCCTAACATTGCGAGCTTCTTATCCTCCATTTTTTCATCTTCCAGGTTTTTATGAACTACGCCTGCCAGATCATGCAATTTGAGTGTTTTTGCATAGGTACAAATTGCACCGTATCCGGCAATTTTATAATGAATAATATGCTGCAATGAGGTAATCAAGAGGGCATCCAATACCTCAGGATCCATACACCGCTTCACAAGTAAACTAAGTTCTTTAAGCATTACATTCATGGTCTCGCATTGCTCACCCTCACTGGGTACAAACAATTCACTAAAAGCCTGTTGCAAGCGCATCAGACCAGCTTCATTATAATCTCGGTAGTCATCTATGTAATTGTACAATACTGGGTCGGTTGCTTCATCTCTGATTCGACCAAGTCCTTTGATCAATTGTTCCTGGGCAGAATACAAATCTCTCAACTGCTCTACCATTAAGTCCTGTAAATTGAAAATTTTCTCCATTTTTTTAAGCGTTTACTCCGTATTAAAACTTCCTTAGAAGTTACGAAACAAAGCACTTAAATCCATGTCTGATGTTGTTAAAATTCATGACTTTAGTCAGAAATTGAATTTTTATTGCAAAAAACGGTATTATATGTAATTGCTATTGATTTGTATTCAGAACAACCTCTAATGCCTCCTTGCGATTAGAGACACCAAGTTTCACGTAGATGTTTTTTAGATGATATTTTACAGTATTCACCGAAACGAAAACTTTCTCAGCAATTTCTCTATTATTCAGATCCGTTAAAGCCAGTTGAAGTATTTCGAACTCCCTGTCAGATATTGGGTTATTGAGTTTTTTATTTAGCTCTTCATAACTAAGCTCTAATTCTTTCTTTTCAGACCCAAGCACATTATTAATCTGCAGCCTTAGGTTATCGATTTCCTGGGACAGTAAGGCTTGCTTTAAAAGATACCTTTGTCTGAGAATGAAGAATGCTACAATTGAAAATACTAGTATCAAACTTATTACAATAATCAAAAACTGCTGAAAGCGTTGTTTTCTTTCCAATTCAGCTTCAGCCAATTGAATTTGTTGTTCTTTTTTGGCAACCTCATATTTGGTTTCCAATTCTCCAATTTCTCTGGATTTGTCAATATTGAAGATACTATCCTTTAGTGAGATCCATTTTTTAGAGTAGTCCAGAGCTACCTTATAGTTGTTTTTCCTTTCTTCAAGTAATGACAGATGTCTATAATAGTTCTGCTCTTCATAAATATTATCAGTTTCAAGAGCTGCTTCTAACCCATCTCTAAAATACTTTTCAGATCTATCTAACTCATTTAATTCCAGATGGAGAATTCCAATATTCCCCAAATTCATTGCCTTGGCTATTTGATCAGGATTTTCAGCTTCCAATGACTCCCACAAGTCAAAAACATTCCGGGCTTTATCCCATTCCTCTAAATTCACATATATTGTTCCCAAATTTCCTGTAGCATTCATCAATGTACCAGTTTTGGCATGTTCCCTTATGGCTAAAACCTCATTAAAATACCTGGCCGCACTGTCATAATATATATCATTTTGAGTTGTCTCTGCTTTATCTAAAAATACCACCCCAGTATTGTTATAAATACTTGCTACTGAGGTCATTTGATTGGTAGCCTTGTAAATGGCACCTGCCTTGTTGTAATACTCGAGGGCTTTTTCGTCATTTAATTCATATAGATGTATTGTACCTACAGTCTGTAAACCCCGTGCCAATTCTGGTTTGAAACGTGTGTGACTTTCAGCCAATCGAATGGATTCCTGGCCAGCCTTAATTCCTTCTGGGTAATCTCCCTTTCTCCAATAATATTCTGCAGCTAGGGCAGCTGCATTGATCAGGAGCATTGTATCTTGCCTGGCTGATGCATATTTCTCAACCTCTTGATTGATTTTATGAGCCTTCTCTATATCAACCCGCATCTGAGATGACACGAATTTAACTAGCGCTTTACCCCTGTCTTGCTCTTCCAGTTTTGAAAGTGAATTAATCAAACTATCGGTTGACTGAACGGATTGCGCAATAACATTGCATCCAAGAAGAATACCCAAGACCAACAGGAAATTTCGAGATGTTCTGCCCATAGCATAAAATTAAAGGTAGTTTTCCAAAACCTTCTTTTATACCTTAATAAATTAGAAAGAAATTTGTCTTATAGCCATTAATAATACTTACTGGCCAGGAGAATCCTCTGTAGTTCATCAATTTGATGTTCAAGTTTCAGTATTTTGTCAATATCCTTCTTGATCCTCTCTTGCATAAGCTCTTGCTGTAGCTTTGTTACTTCTGATTGAATATTTTGACTGGATTCAACCATGATGTCATGGTAATCATTGTGCCTAATCGTTTTCATAGTTCCGGCGTTCATAGTGCGAATGGCAATATAACGTCCAGTTATCCTTACTTGTTGCATTACCTTGAAAAACTGGTATCCCTAGTCCCATCAAATTAAAAAAAGCCACACAGTTCTCTATGCGGCCTTAATAACAGTTGCTGTAGATAAAATTTATGCTTAATGCTTTACAAAACGTCTTCTCAAAATACGATTATCAGTTCTGACAAGTAAAATATAGTTTCCGTTGGGTAATGTTGAAACGTCAACTTCATTCATAGTGATTCTATTAACATTTACTGATTTACCACTACTATCGAACACATTCAATTGGGTAACCTGAGCGTCCAGCTCAAGTTTCATTGTACTATGAGCAGGATTAGGGTAAACTATAAGTTGGCTATTATGAGCTACTCCTAAAACATCAACGTCTATTACATTAAAAGAAAGGCTGGTTTCTGCAGCATTATAGTTCTCATTTCCAGGATTTGAGACTACAATTTTCACCTGACCAACTGTTCCATCCAGGATAACTTCATTACCATTTAAGCTCGCCGGACCTGTAATTTCAAATGAAAGAGGGAGTCCACTTGAATTTTCTGCTTCAATCTCAAAAAAACTATCCTCAACAGTTTTATCAGTTATTGGAATAATTATAATTTCCTGATCAGCCTTTAATACAGTAAAGGTTCTGGATACCTGCTCGGCTGGGTCAAAAGACTCATTTCCAACCTGATTCGCGACTATTGTAACCTCTCCTGCACCAAGAATTTCTACCTTATTGCCTACTAATGACACATTTCCTGAAACCAGAGCAAAATCTACTTCTAGCCCTGAAGTGGTTGAAGCCACTAGTTCAAAGACAGGGTCTCCAAATATTTTGTCTGAAATCGGCTCAAAAGTAATTAGCTGAGCTTGTTTCTCGCTTACTACCTCAAAATCGATTACAGCTGATGCTACATTGAAATTTACATCTCCTTCCTGAGATACTTTAACAGTGACCATACCTTCCTCACCAGTCAATGTAATTACATTACCAATATTCGATGCTGGCCCATCCACACTGTAAACAAGATCTAACCCTGAAGTAGTACTGGCTATAACAGACACTTCATTCACATCCGTTGTTTGGTCTTCTATTTCCTCTATTGTAATCACCTGATCAGCTTTTTCTATGATGAAGCTAATTGAAACATCTTCCGCCTCTTCATACTCCAAATCACCTGCCTGACTTGCAAGAATTTTTACTTCCCCTGCCCCGGTTATTTGGACCTCACTACCAGATAATGAAACATTTCCAGCCACCACAGAAAAGCTTACAGGCAACTCTGATGTACTTTCAGCCACCAACATGAATTCAGTATCCCCAAATACTTTGTCTGATACTTCCTCGAATGTTATAGTTTGAGATTTCTTCAACACATTGAATGAGATTTCCTTCTCTGCAGGTTCATAGTTGTCATTTCCTGATTGAGAAACAACAATGGTCACTTCTCCTTTCTCACCGGAAAGTGTAACTGTATTTCCGTCAATTTCTGCAGGACCAGTTAAGCTATATTCAAGTGATAGACCAGAATTAGTAGCAGCTGATACTTCGAAGGGGTCTTCTATTGTGTATTTGTCATCTATTTCATCAATACTTATGATTTGACTGGCTTTCGCCACTGTAAAAACCTGAGTTACCGGATCTGCTTCAAAATAATTTTCATCACCAGCCTGGGTGGCTTCAATGGAAACCTCTCCTGCACCCAAAATGGTCACCTCAGCACCATCTACCGAAACAGGACCGCTTACAAGAGCAAAATTCACAGGTAAACCTGAACTTGAAGTTGCGCTCAATTCAAACGCTTCCACTCCGTAAACCTTCTCCTCGATTGCAGGGAATGTAATTTCCTGATTTTGTCGAAGTTCCTGTACCTCAAACTCCTCCTGAGCAGATGCTTCATTGTAATTATCATCACCCCCTTGTGAAGCTGTAATGACTACAGTACCAGCTGTTCCAGTCAGTGTTACGAGGTTACCTTCAATGCTTGCGGGACCTGAGATTTCAAAAGTGACCGATAACCCTGAATTAGAAGTTGCGTCCACCGCAAATGAATCATCAGTTGTGCTTTTATTCCCAATTTCATCAATTGAAATGACCTGATCTGCTTTACTTATTTCAAATGTTTGTGAAACAGGTGTGGCTGCATTGTAATCACCATCCCCAGGTTGAGATGCAAGGACTTCAGCTGATCCTGCTCCTAGTATTGTTACTACACCATCATTGATTTCAATTGGACCAGATGTAATTTCAAATTGAACCTCAAGACCAGAAGTGGAGGTTGCCTGAAGACTAAAATCCGCATCACCAAAGGTTTTACTGCTTAGGGCGTTGAAACTAATCGTTTGATCTGACTTTGGAGCCGTTACTTCAAATGAAATTGATGATTCTGCAGCATTGTAATTGCTATTCCCTGCTTGTGAAACGGTCACTTCTACAGTCCCTTCACCTCCAGTTAGTGTTATAGTTTGACCTGATAATTCTGCCGGACCGCTTATGGAATAAGTCAACAGCAAATCTGTATCAACAGTGGCTTCAATCTCAAATGCTTCATCATCTGTTTGTTTGTCGCTAATGGAGGTAATGTTGATGTTCTGGTCTCCTTTACTTATCAGGAAACTCTGTGTTACTTCTTCTGCAGCGAAAAAATCATCATTGCCTGGTTGGTTAGCTGCTACAGTAATGGTACCAGTTCCAGAAACTTCCACTATTTCTTCATTAATACTGGCTGGACCGGATACAATTGAAAAACTCACCTCTAATCCTGATGAAGCACTGGCTTCCAATTGAATCGATTGACCACTAAAGGATTGATCCGCTATCTCTTCAAAAGTGATAGATTGTTCCGTTTTACTTTTAGTGGTGAAGGTCCAATCATTGCTTCCAATACCAGCATGAGAATTTCCTGATTGATCTGTAACGAATGGACTGGTGACTACTATCTCATATGCTGTACCGAACTCAAGGTCAATTCCAGGATTAATGGTTACCTGGTTTCCTGAAAAAGAAACATCACCTGTCCCATATGTCTCCAGCGTATTATGAGTTTCATCTCTTAGGTAAGCACTACCTGTACCAGGAATAACATCTTCGTTGTACGTAATAACAAACGCATTGCCAGGCAGGAAATTACTGGATTCATCTAATGGGGAAAGCGCAGTAATTACAGGTGGATCAGGATCAAATAATATGGTGAAAGTCCATGTGGTCTTATCCTGAATACCGGTCCATACTTCACTGGTCTCTGCACTTTCAAGGTATCCATTGGAAACCTGAATATATAACTCCTCATCGGTAGGAAGCTCTTCTGGAAATTCAAAGCTGATATTTTTTCCCTCTACAGTCGTTGATGTTACATCAAAATCAGACAGGCTACTAACCAGTTCGTCATTTACTGCTCTGTAAATTGAAATCGTTCCTGTCCCAATCTCCATTTCATGAGAAAACCGAAGTGACACCTCAGATGTTACAGGTGCATCGTTTACATTGTTTTCTGGCGTTAAAGACAATAATTCCAGTGGCCCTCTTTCGGTTTTGAAATACCATTCCCCGGCAGCAGTTCCCGAAAAAGCATTCCCCAGCACATCCGAAATACAGGTAGAACAAATCAATATGTTGATTTCTGTATTATAAGGCAGGTTATTAAGCTCTCCAACACCCACTTCCAGTGCCATTTCCTCCATTGAGACATCATCCATATTGATAGCATGATAAAGGGTATTATCTTCCTTGGATCTTAATTCTATAGAACCATTACCTAGCTTTACATATTCGTCAAACTCAATATATAATCCATCTTCTTCCAACTCTTCCAATGAATTATCCGTGGACTGATGAGTTGGTGACCGATATGTGATTACAGGGGGATCACTTTCATCAGGTTGAGCAGTAAAATTCCATGTTGTTTCATCTAAAAAGCCTACAACTTCGTTACCTGAATTATCCTGAACAATACCAGAGGATACTTCAAAATGATAGACACTACCAGGATCAAGTTCATCAGTTAACTCAAAAGTGATCTCACTGTTGTAGGTGGCATTATTATGGTTCACTTGATCGCCAGTAACATCAATGGACTCTATTAAGGTAGCTCCCTTATAAAGGTCAATAGTTCCCGTCCCGATTTGTGTTTGCTCATCAAATAGAATGGCCCAGTCCGAAAAGTTTATGGGTAATTCCGTTTCATTATCATTTGGTGAGAATCCATTAATCACAGGAGGGTTGACATCTTCTGTGAAAAAACTCCATGAAGTACTGTTTTTAATCCCTGTGAAACTGTTACCAGAAAGATCTGCAAAAAACCCGACACCAATCTTAATGTGGTATTCTTCTTCAGAATCCAACGTAAGTTCATCTAACTCTCCATCAAAATTAAAATTGATATAGGCTGTCCCTCCACTGGTAGAAATCCCACTTGAAGACCCTTCGCTGCTGCTAACCGTGGTTAAGGTTATGCCATCTGAATCATTTATGGATATTTCTGAATTTACAGCCGGATTAATGATGATATCTTCATCAAATGCTATAGTATAATTCCACTGACCAACGGGGACTTCAGTGGCATCATCTGCTGGGTAGGTTGTGGTAAATTCCGGAGGAGTCACATCATCACCTGCTTCCGTTGTGAATGTCCATGTATCAGCAGAAAGGCCTTCAAAATCATTACCCCCTAAATCTTCAATTACTCCTGCTGGTATTTCTACATAAAGTTCGGCATTGAAAGGTAGGTCTGAATCGTAGTAAGGATTAATAATCACTTCATCCTCATTCACGCCTATCAGACCTGCTGATGTACTTACAGCTTTGAGTAGATTTCCATTTTCATACCGAATGTATAAAACCTGGGATGGGATCAGTTTTACATCTTCACTGAATGTGATGGTTAGGTTATCCTCCACAGGAAAATCTGTAGCATCATCCAGGGGATTTGTACTCACTACTTCAGGAGGAGTAACATCTCCATAACCCAAAACTTCGAAGCTCCAGGTATCCGTATCATTAAAACCATCGTAGGCATAACCACCTCCATCTTCTATTTCGCCAGATGGTATATTAACATAATAGGCTTTACCATAATCAAAATCATTTGTAGGATTAATACTAATTGTACTTGTTCCAAATCCAGAAACCCTTGCATCAGATAATTTGAAATATTCAAATAAGGTACCATCCTCTTCCCTGATTACCAGGTTGTTTACATTGGCACCAAGAAATACTTCTTCGTCAAATGTCATACTCAAAACTGCGTCAAGAGCCACATCTTCGGCATCATCAGCGGGATTGGTACTTTGGAGAACAGGTGGTTCTGCATCACCAGTAGAGAAATTCCACCCTGTAGGATCATTAAAGGTAGCAAATCCGGCTCCCTTTAAGTCAAAAACTGAATTACCATTGATAGTAATGTAAAGTGCCTTATCATCAGGAAGTAATGAAGATGGAGTGAATGAGAGGGTGTTATTATCTATTGTAACATCAGAATATGAAAAATCCTCCACAATAGAACCGCCATCCTGTCGAATTGCAATATAAGTTGTGCCACCCGTAATGGGCTCATCAAAAGTTATGGTAAAGCTTTGATCTGTGGGAATACCTGTTGAATTGTCTAAAGGAATTAATCCCGTAATTTCTGGAGGTGTTGGTTCTTCAGTTGTAAAATTCCACAACGCTTTATCAGTTACACCTCCGAAATCATTTCCAGCCAAATCCTCAATGGCGCCAGACTGAACCTCAATATAGTATTCAGTATCTAATATTAAGTTTCCATCACGCTCTATTGTAACCGTACTACCATTGTATACAACCTCAGACTGAGAACTGGTATAAATCTCAGCTGCATAATCAGTATCATAACGCCGGATCCTAATGAATCCCGTTCCTGCCTGAACATCCTCATCAAATGTCATGACAATATTTGCGCCCACATCCATCCCACTAGAATTATCCAGAGGAACTCGGCTCAGTAAGGTAGGTGGTGTAGTATCTTGTGCCAGGGATGGAAATAGTGAAACTCCGGCAAAAAGGGATACCAATAGTTTATTCCGTAGCTTGGCAATTAGCTTTTTAGGGTAATTAGTGTGCATAGTGATCAAGTTTTTCGTTTACACCAAATTCGCTGTGTAATTGAAAAACTCACCTACCATCCATGGGTAGTTTTGTACCTAGCCAGGAGGATAGTTTTATCCAAAAGTACCTCTATTTAGTTTTTTGGAAGATTTTCTCAAGGGCTTCTTTCCTATTACTTACCCCTAATTTTTCATAAATATTCCTAAGATGAAACTTAACGGTACTTACGGAAATAAAAACTTTATCCGCTACTTCCCTATTACTCTTGTCAGAAAGAGCATGTTTCAATATTTCGAACTCCCGATCTGATAGTGGATTAATGAGGCCATTATTGATTTGGTCCAAGGTCAAATCTAATTCATTGATATCGCCACCAAAAGCAAGGTTGATCTGGAGTCTCAGATTGTTAATTTCCTCCGAAAGTAATTTCCTTTTGTATTTAAACCGTTGCAGGAGCAGAACGATGGCTATTAAGCTGAAAACAGCTATGACCACCACGAGAATTGTCAGAAACATCCTGAAATTTCGTTCTGTTCTCAACTTAGCGTTAGCTTCTTCAATTTCCTTTTCTTTCTCAAGTGTTTCATACTTAGTCTGCAATTCTGCTATGCTCTTCTCCTGATTTTCGCTTCTAATTGAATCTGTTAATGCCTTAAATGCCTTGAAATAAAGCAGTGCCGATTGATGGTTGTTTAAGACTTCAAATACGTTAGACAAGACGTTGGATGATTCTTGTTTGACAAACAGGTCCTTGGTATTATCATGAGCCAGCAATGCGTATGATTTGGCTTCACCATACCTTTCTGCCTCCAAATAAGTCTTAGCTATTTCATTGTAATCGTATATTAAGCCAATCGAATCCTGATTGACCTGGTCCATTTCAATGGCTTTTTGATAATAGTATATGGAAGAATCTAATCGTCCAATATCCCGATGAACTGCCCCTAGAATATTGAGGCCAATAGCAAGACTTCTGAGGTCATTGGCTTGCCTGACAAATTCATTTGACATCCTCAGGTAATAGAGTGCTGAATCATTGACGCCTGTCATGTTATAGATTTGACCAATATTTTGCATCACCCTCCCCATTCCAGCAGTGTCCTTCATTGTTGTATGGATTGCCAAAGCGTTCATGAAAGACTCTTTTGCCTTAACCGGATCATTACTGTAGTGAATGTAAATAACAGCAACTGAATTGAATGCCTGCGCCATTCCAGGATTATCATCCAACTGATCAAAAATATCCCTGGCGCGAAGCATAACACTCAGGGCGGTATCATATTTTGATTGCCAGGTTAAATTTCTACCAATATCAAATAGTAAGTAACCTTCTAATTTGGCCCTCTCCTGATCGTCCTGAAGGTAATTTAATAGCCTAAAGCTTTTCTCAAATAAACGGGTGGATTGATCAAACTGATAATTGTACATTTCAGTCAATGCCTGCAACTGATACGCTTTTATTCTGACTTGCAGTGGTACTTCTAATGAATCAGCGGACAGAATGGTTTCCAGGAGCTCTTTACTTACCTCAGGATTGCCGTCAATCATTGAATCTGCCTGTGCTATTAATTCCTCATATTTGGCTTGGCCAAATGAAGTCATCGGTAGGAAAACACATAATAATCCGATACATAGAGCTTTCATAAATGACGGTCTTGAGCCTAAAAATGATTAGGTACAAGTAAAATAACAGCTACTGCAAAGAATAGCAATTAAAAAGTCAATCTAAATAGAGTAGTGATGCACTACTTCCCATTCTCCAAATGCTGAACCCTCTTGATGAGTTCTGGTACCTTTTTACTTGCAGCATAAACTCGCATGAATTCCTTGACGTCCAAAATTGGCGTTCCCATGACCTCTCTCCCCTGGTCTTTTATGCTGGACATGATACCTGACTGAGGACCAATTCTCGTACCATCTGCTATTGTGATATGACCACTGACACCTACCTGACCTGCCAATTGACAGTTTTTTCCAATTTTGGTAGACCCTGCTATTCCAGTTTGACCCGCAATCACGGTATTTTCTCCTACCTCGCAATTGTGAGCGATTTGTACCTGATTGTCGATTTTTGCTCCATTTCTAATAATGGTAGCGCTAACTGTAGCCCGGTCGATTGTGGTATTAGAGCCAATGCTTACATTATCTTCAATGATCACATTTCCTAATTGTGGTATTCTCACATAACTACCATCTTCCTGGGGAGCAAAACCAAACCCCTCACTTCCAATTACTGCACCAGGTAAGAAGCTACAATTTGAGCCGATCTTTGAATTGTACATGATTTTGACCCCAGGGTGAATAACTGTGTCATCCCCTATTGAAACATTGTGCCCAATGTAACATCCAGGATAGATTTTTACATTATTTCCAATTTGAACTCCATCACAGATTACTGTTCCACTACCTATATAGGGATCCTCACCGATCTTAGCTGAATCAGCAATGTGTACTCCTGGTTCAACACCCGCTACATGAGGAATCAGGTGTTGCTCTACAAGCGTCAAAAGAAGCGCAAATGCGGTGTATGGATCATCAACAACCAGAAGTGTAGGAGCAACTTCCTTTTTGGGTTCAAAACCTTTCTTCACTATGACTGCAGAAGCATTGCTCTTGTAGAGTTCGTCTTCATATTTTAGATTGGATAGAAAAGTTATTTCACCTGCTTTTGCTGTTTGGATATCTGCCAGGTTATTGATTTCAATTTGATCCTCACCCCGGATCTCTGCTTTGATAAACTCTGCGATCTGCTTTAATGGAAATTTCATAATGCACTTACCTCCTTACTAACTCAAAATTATCTATTAACAGGGTATAAAAAAACCCCGCCATGCTGGCGAGGTTCTAAAAATGCTATTAAAACAAATAATTAACCTTTGTTCTTTATGTCTTGCACTTCTACTCTGATTTCTTGAGCTAGATTCTTAAGATCCTGCATACCTTTTCTCACTCTTGTACCTGCAGCCTGGTTCTTCTTGTCATAAAACTTACTGAAGTCATCTTCAAGTGATAATATTAAGTCTCTTATTTCTTCGAATCTTTTCATATTTGATTTTTTTAAAGGTTACTGATAATTATTCGACGAGCAATATAGTTAAAATGTTTAAAATTTTATAGTTAGAGCTATTTTTTGAAAAAAAAATCACCAAATACTACTTGGCTACAGCTCCTTCTACGCGTTCTTCTTCATAATAACCAGAATCAAGCTTGTCTTTTATTGATTTGAAAGCTTCTATTGTTTCTTTTACATCCTCCAAAGAGTGAACCGCAGTTGGGATAATTCTCAACATGATTACTCCTTTTGGCACTACAGGATAAACAATCATTGAACAGAAAATATTCATGTTGTTTCTAAGGTCTTTTACCAGATTTGTAGCGCTGATCAAAGATCCCTGTAAAAACACTGGTGTTACTGGTGACTTGGTAGTACCAATATTGAAACCATTGTCTTTAAGACCTTTTTGGATAGCATTTACGATCTTCCAAAGGTTTTCCTTCAATTCTGGCATAGTTCTAAGCATCTCAAGACGCTTAAGGTTTCCAATAACCAAAGGCATTGGTAAAGACTTTGCAAAGATTTGTGATCTCACATTGTACCTCAAGTAATCAATGATATCATGATCTCCTGAAATGAATGCACCTATACTCGCCATTGATTTTGCAAATGTGGAAAAATAAAGGTCAATTCCATCTTGTACGCCTTGCTCTTCACCAGTACCAGCACCAGTTGCTCCCATAGTACCAAAACCGTGAGCATCATCAACTAATAATCTGAAATTGAATTTTTCTTTAAGTGCAATAATATCTTTAAGGTTACCCATGTTACCTGACATACCAAATACACCTTCAGTAATCACAAGTACACCTCCGTCATTTTCTTTTGCTAACTTCTCAGCTCTTACAAGCTGCTTCTGTAGGTTTTCAATGTCATTGTGAGGAAAAACAAATCTTTTTCCCATGTGCATTCTCAAACCATCAATGATACAGGCGTGAGATTCAGCATCGTATACGATAACATCTTTTCTATCAACCAATGCATCAATCACAGACATCACTCCCTGATATCCGTAATTCAACAACATTGTATCTTCTTTGCTTACAAAGTCCGATAATTCTTTTTCCAACTGCTCATGATACTTGGTGTTTCCAGTCATCATTCTGGCACCCATTGGATAAGCCATCCCCCATTCTTCAGCGGCTTCCGCATCAACTTTTCTAATTTCAGGATGGTTTGCAAGACCCAGGTAGTTATTTAAACTCCATGTTAGTACTTCATTTCCCTTGAACTTCATTCGAGGTTGAATCTCTCCCTCTAATTTTGGGAACATGTAATAATTCTGATCAAGGTTTTCATCAAGATATGAATGTCGACCCAAAGGTCCTTTGTCTTGCAGTAATTTTTCAAATAGATCCATCTAAAAGACTTTTAATTTTCCCTTCTAAAAAACAAAACACAAAGGTAACATTAATTGCAATGAGTACAAGAACTAGTATCCAGAATTGATGGTAAATAGTATATTCCTAATAAGATTTACAATATTTGAATATATTTTATATCAAATCTTCAAAGAAATCAATTTCTTTCATTCCACCAATTCAGTTTTTCCTTCTTCTAAAAGACTACCTTCTTTCGTTGAAGGATATAGGTTCTCATAGGTCAACACATTGGTCATATTAATGCGCCTGTTGATATACTTCCTTTCGATACTTTTGTGATCAGCAATACCGGCAGCACACAGCAATTCAACAAAGCTATTGATCGTACGTGCATGAAAATTTTTGACTCGATCTGCCTTGTCATTCACATTCAGCCCCCTCATCAACATCCTGTTTTGAGTAGCAACTCCGGTCGGACACGTATTTTGATTACACTGAAGTGCCTGAATACAACCTATGGCTAACATCATGGCACGTGCTGAATTACAAATGTCGGCCCCTAAAGCCATTGCCCTGATCATGTGAAATCCAGAAATAATCTTACCAGAGGCTATGATCTTGATGTCCTTCCTTAAGCCATAACCAACCAGGGAATCATGAACAAATGCCAGCCCATCCCTTAACGGCATTCCCAGACTATTAGAAAACTCAACCGGAGCAGCTCCTGTACCCCCCTCTCCTCCATCAACAGTTATGAAATCAGGCTTAATCCCTGTATTGATCATTTCTCTACAGAAATCCTTAAACTCCTCTCTTCTTCCTATGCAGAGCTTAAAGCCAATCGGCTTTCCACCTGATTCATCGCGAAGCAACTTAATGAAATGCATCAATTCCCTGGCATTCTTGAATGCTGTATGCCCTGGTGGAGATGCCACTGTGGTATGTGGCTCTACACCTCTGATTGCTGCTATTTCCTCAGTATTTTTCACAGCTGGCAAAATACCACCGTGACCCGGTTTAGCACCTTGAGATAACTTAATCTCAATCATTTTGACATTGTCCAAACTTGCTTTCTCCCGGAACTTATCTACACTAAACCTGCCTTCCTGATCCCTACACCCAAAATATCCGGTCCCTATTTGCCAAACCAAATCTCCCCCTGGCTCAAGGTGATAGTCACTGATGGCTCCTTCTCCGGTATTATGATAAAAACCACCCAGTTTAGCACCTGTATTCAACGCCATCACGGCATTTTTACTCAAAGATCCATAACTCATTGCAGAGATATTCAAAACGCTGCTCTTATAAGGCTTCTTGCAATCAGGACCTCCTACCTCAACACGTGGATCATGATCGATAGCATGATGAGCATGATCTATGGGATACAAGGAATGTGCAAGCCATTCATAGCCGGCCCTGTAAACATCCATTTGTGTTCCAAAAGGTTCTGTGTCTGTTACATTTTTGGAACGTTGGTAGATTAGAGATCTGAAAATTCTATTAAGTGGCCGTCCCTCTGTATCAGTTTCTACAAAATACTGCATGATTTCAGGCCTGATACTCTCAAGGATGTACCTTAAATTACCAATTATTGGAAAGTTCCTTCTAATGGTATTTCTAGTGGAGAACATATCCCGCACACCAATAAAAAACAATGGCACAACCAACAACAATGACCACAAACCTGGCTGCCAATAAAAGTAGAATGCTGCTTCTATAACCAACGCTACGAATACTACCCTATAAAATACATATCTCATACTACAGGTGTTTACTTTTGAAGACTAATAACTTATCTCTTGACATATCGTGCATCGAATAACGAATCCCTCCAACTCCAAGCCCGGAAGCATCCCGTCCTCCAAAAGGCATCCAGTCTACCCGAAATGCAGTGTGGTCATTGATCATAACGGCAGCAGCATTCAGTTCCTGACTGATTTTTATTGCTTTGTCAAGGTTTTGGGTATATACTGAGGCCTGAAAAGCGTAATCAACTCTGTTACTTCTTGATATGGCTTCATCTGTAGATGAATAACCATATATACAAAGTACTGGTCCAAAAATTTCTTGTTGCGACACAATGCTTTCATCAGGTGGATTCAGGATTACAGTTGGAGCAAATGTAGTGTCCCCAATTCGTTCACTGCCAAGTAGAATTTGCCCACCGTCACCTTTCGCCTGATTTACCCAATCTTCGACCCTGTCAACTTCTCTTGGTAAAATCAATGGACCACATTCTGTTTCCTTATGTAATGGGTCTCCAACTACTAGTTTCTTTGCTCCCTCAATGATCTTATCCGTCACTTCTTTGAGAATACTTTCATGCACAAATACGCGCTGCACACTTACGCACACCTGTCCGGAATGATAATATCCACCTTTTAGCAAAGCAGGAATCATTGTTTCAAGATCCGCATCGGGTTCAACAATTAATGGTGCTGACCCTCCATGCTCCAATGCACATCTGGTTCCCGGAGACAATTGAGACCTCAAATACCATCCTACTTTGGCAGAGCCAATGAAAGAAAAGAAATTTACACGTTTGTCTGTTACCAGTTGTTCAGCTGCATCATTTTCACAAACAATTGATTCACACCAACCATCTGGCATACCGGCCTCTTTCAGGATATTGACAAAATTAATACAAGACCTGGGGGTAGTAAGTGCCGGTTTCACGATGACAGGTGCCCCTACTGCAAATGCAGGTACAGTCTGGTGAATGATCAGGTTAAGTGGATGATTGAATGCACTTATCGACGAAACTACTCCGATTGGTTCTTTTCTTGTGAAAGCCATTCTATTTACACTGGAAGCAGTTTGTCCCATTGGGATTTCCTCTCCTCCAAAATAACCAAGATCCTCTATGGCCAATTTCACGCCATTGATGGCCCGATTAACTTCAACCAGAGAATCTGCATATGGTTTTCCTCCCTCTTCTGCAGCAATCTTTGTTAGCTCCTCCTTTCGTGAAGACATGATATCCATGGTCCTCTCAAGAATTGCTATTCGCTCATGTGTGGGAATCCAATTAGATCGATTGGTGAATAAGTCATGGGCTTTACCTAGTGCTTTATCAACATCAGCTTTTCCCACCATTGGAATATCATCGATCTCACTGAGATCAAATGGGTTGTAAACTTTTAGAGATTGGCTCATTTATTGAATACTTTATGTTGTTCTTCTAGTCCTTTCTTTAATATGCTGTGATTCAATGAATAGTCAATTGGAACATCCATCAAATGGACGCCTGGCTCATTGAGACAATTATTCAGGGTTTTGGTAAAATCATCTGTACTTGTAATTCTATGCCCCATAGCTCCATATGCTTCTGCATACTTTACAAAGTCAGGATTTTTGAAATCCAGCCCGAAATTATCAAACCCCATACCCTCTTGCTTCCATTTGATCATTCCATATCCACTGTCGTTTAATATGATAACTACTACATCTAAATTCAATCTTACTGCTGTCTCCAATTCCTGCGAATTCATCATAAAACCGCCATCTCCACACACCGCAATCACCTTTCTTTTTGGATATGTAATTTTCGCACCCAATGCCGATGGAAGACCAGCACCCATTGTGGCTAATGCATTATCAAGTAACAAAGTGTTTGATTGATAAGCTTTGTAATTTCTGGCAAACCAAATTTTATACATACCATTGTCAAGTGTTACTATACCATCATCTGGCATAGCTTTCCTGATTTCATTGACTATTCTTTGAGGAAGCATTGGGAATCGTGTATCCTCAAAATATTTAGTAATATGACTTTCAATATCCTGTTTAAATTCAATGAACTTATCATGCTCCCAATGTGACTTTTTTTCTACATTTTCGGCTAGAAACTGTATACTGGCGGCAATGTCTCCAATCACTTCCACTTGTGGGAAATAAACAGGATCTACCTCAGCAGTAAAGTGATTGATGTGGATTACATTACAACCATCCTCTTCCATGAAGAATGGTGGTTTCTCAATTACATCATGTCCCACATTGATAATCAAATCAGAATGATCTATTGCATTGTGTAGATAGTCAAAATCTGAAAGAGCAGCAGTTCCCAAGAATAGTTCATGCCTCTCATCGACTACACCTTTGCCCATTTGAGTATTAAAAAATGGTATACCTGTTTTATTGATAAATTCGGTCAGTGCTTCACTTGTTGTATTTCTATTCGCACTAGCACCAATCAATAAAAGTGGCCTTCTGGCCAAATGGATCATTTCTAGTGCTGCCATCAGCGACTTTTTATCTGCTTGTGGTCTTCTTACATAACTTTTTTGAAAGATTCGCTCTGTTACTTCTTCGTCTGCAATATCTTCCGGTAATTCTAAATGGACTGCTCCAGGTCTCTCTTCCGTCGCTTTCCGAAAAGCTTCACGGATATGATTTGGAATCGTGTTACCATTTACAATCTGACGGGTATATTTTGTGAGTGGTCTCATCATGTCCACCACATCAATGATCTGAAACCTACCCTGCTTACTTTTCTTGATTGGCTTTTGCCCGGTTAGCATCAAAAGTGGCATTCCTCCTAATTGTGCGTACGCCGCAGCTGTTACAAAGTTCGTTGCACCTGGCCCTAATGTGGATAAACAAACACCTGGTTTGCCAGTCAAGCGACCATAGGTGGATGCCATGAAAGCTGCACCTTGTTCATGGCGGGTTAGTATCAGTTTAATGCGTGAACCAATTAAGGAATTGAGAAAGTCGAGGTTTTCTTCACCTGGAATACCAAATATGTACTCCACCCCCTCATTTTCGAGGGCTTTCACAAATAAGTCGGAAGCTTTCATGCGTTGTAAGTGATTTGGACAATTTTTGAGATAACTGTAACTACAGAACTTGTGTTTATTTGATTGAAGTTAATTTATTAAAAACTAACTTCACAGACAATTATCACTTCTACTTTACTTGCAGATTGTCCCTGACCCTACTATTATTCAGAAACTGTTAGAAATTTAGAAGGATTCTTTGCTGATCAACTTATTAGCTTTCGAAAAAAATTTTTAGCATTGCGATGAAGGAAATCCAGAAATGATGAAAAAGATAAATAAGATACTTGTAGCCAATAGAGGAGAAATTGCTGTTAGAGTAATTCGCTCAGCCAAAGAAATGGGAATCAAGACTGTAGCAGTTTATAGTGACCCTGACAGAGAAGGACTACATGTTAAGATGGCAGACGAAGCATGGGCCCTAAATGGTGTGACTTCAGCTGAAACATACCTGGATATTTCAAAGATCCTGAAAGCCTGCCAGGAGCTTAATGTTGATGCCATTCATCCTGGATACGGTTTCCTTTCAGAAAACGCACATTTTGCCGATGAGATCAAGAAAGCTGGCCTCATATTCATTGGACCTTCATCGGAAGCTATTGAAGTAATGGGGAGTAAGCTGGCTGCCAAAGATGCTGTAAACAATTATGGAGGTGTACCCATGGTACCTGGAATGGATACTGCCATTTCAGATGTTTCCGAAGCTAAAAAAGTAGCAAACGAAATTGGATTTCCTGTTTTGATTAAAGCTAGTGCTGGTGGTGGTGGAAAAGGGATGCGTGTGGTAGATGATCCTAAAGATTTCGAATCACAAATGGAAAGAGCTGTCAGTGAAGCTAAATCAGCCTTTGGAGATGGTGCAGTATTCGTAGAGAAGTTCATCACCAACCCCAAACATATTGAAATTCAGATACTTGGAGATCAACATGGAAATGTAATTTATCTTTTTGAGCGTGAATGTAGTATCCAAAGAAGACACCAGAAAGTAGTAGAAGAAGCTCCCTCTCCTGTTATTGACGAAGCAAAAAGAGCTGCAATAGGACAAGCGGCTGTAAATGTTGCTAAATCATGTGGATATTATGGTGCGGGAACTGTAGAATTTATTTACAATGAAAATGGAGATTTCTATTTTCTTGAAATGAATACAAGATTACAAGTGGAGCACCCGGTAACGGAAGAAATTTCTGGAGTAGATCTTGTAAAGGAGCAGATTAAAATAGCAGAAGGCCAGGAGTTGAGTATTAAACAGGAAGATCTTACCATCAATGGTCACAGCATTGAAATAAGAGTGTACGCAGAAGATCCGTTTAACAATTTCCTACCAGACTCTGGAAAGTTACATACTTACATCAGACCAGAAGGAGAAGGTGTAAGATTGGATGATGGTTTTGAAGAGGGTATGGAGGTAACGGTTAATTATGACCCTATGATTGCGAAACTGATCACACATGGCAAAGACAGGGATCAGGCCATAGCCAGAATGAATAAAGCTATTGAAGATTACAAGATTGAAGGTATAAGTACAACACTTGAATTCTGCAAGTTTGCCATCAACCATGAAGCTTTTAGAGACGGATCCTTTACTACCAAATTTGTAGAAAAGTACTTCACGCTGGATATACTCAAAGAAATGAACCGTGAGGAAGAAGAAGTGGCAGCCATCATGGCTGGTTGGGACTTCAAAAACAACAAAAAGCAAACACTTGACCTGAGTAATCAAAATTCAAACTGGAAAAACAGGCTTCTTTAATATCTGAACATGGCCGAAATAAGACCTCTAAGGGCTTTTAGATACAACAAAGACCTTTCCAGCGATATTGACAATCTGGTATCGCCACTTTTTGATGTTGTTTCTGAAAAGCAGAGAAATGCATTATATAAAAACCCTTTAAACAGTATTCACCTATCCGTACCAGCTGATGCTCATCCTGCAGATGCCTCCGCGGATAGATTGGAGAACTGGAAATCACAAGGTATCATTCTTCAGGACCAATTACCTGGAATCTACGTTTACTATCAGCATTTTTCATTAGCCGGAAGTGAGAAGCAATATGTCCGAAAAGGGTTCATTTGTAATATTCGGGTATATGACTGGGACGAAAAAGTGATTCTCAGACATGAAAACACCATGCCTAAATCAGTAAATGACAGGTTGGAACTTTTAGAAAAAACCCAATTAAATGTTAGCCCTACACATGGTCTATACACAGATCCTGATCACGAGTTAGAAAGATACATGGATGAGAGTATGCTCAATCCTCTGTATGAAACTGAAGATTATCAGGGTGTAAGGGATGTTTTAAGTGTAATTCAGGATGCCAATGTCATCAGGAAATTCATCGCACTCATAAAAGAAAAGCAAATCATCCTGGCAGATGGACATCACAGGTATGAAGGTTCATTGGGCTATATGAAACAGAAAAGCCACAATAACCCAAACCATTCTGGACAGGAAGGTTACAACTACCACATGATGTATCTGACCAACACAGAATCTGACGATTTACGTGTTCTTCCTACTCATAGATTGGTACACAATATTGAGAATTTCAGTGAGGAATGGCTGCTTGATAAGTTGTCTGAGTACTTCTTTATCAAAACTATAGAAAATGCTCCCGATGTAAATGAAATTATTCTTGGAAAACAATGGGCATTTGGATTGTTGGTTGGTGAGAGTGCTTATAAAATCCGGTTAAAACCAGAAATGATTGACGAGATTCATTGGAATTTTCCTCGACAAATAAAAGAGGCAGATCTTACAGTGATGCACTATTTCATATTTGAGAAAGTATTGGGCATCCCTGGAAAAGCACAGCGAGATTCAGATCAATTCTACTTTGAGAGAAACTTTACTGAATGCTTGTATGAAGTGATCAAGGGTGTGGCTCAATTTGCGATCATCACGAAGGACGTTCCTATAGACACCATCAAAAATGTGTGTTATAGCGGCTATACCATGCCACAAAAATCTACTTATTTTTATCCCAAGGTAATATGTGGATATTTGTTTAGCTCAATTAAAGAAAATGATATTAACGCACCCATTGATCTTGGCTTCTAACTCCCCACGGAGACAACAGATCCTTCGTGAGGCTGGTTTTGACTTTGAGGTATTTACCAAATCTATCGATGAAGATTTTGATCCCCAGATGGACGTAAGACAGGTTGCAGAATTCCTGGCCAACAAAAAGAACAGCGCCTACAGAGAAGATCGACAAGAAGCCATCATAATTACTGCAGACACTACAGTAGTCCTGGAAAACACCATCCTGAACAAACCGGAAGACGAACAACATGCGACAGAAATGCTTGTGGCATTATCGGGAAAAGAACACGAAGTGATTTCTGGGGTATGTGTGAGTTATGGTGATCAGGTAGATTGTTTCAGCGATACCACAATCGTGCAGTTTAAGAACCTTACAGGAGAAGAGATTGATTATTATATCAAACATTTCAGGCCCTTAGATAAAGCAGGGGCCTATGGTATTCAAGAATGGATTGGAATGATTGGCGTTACAAAAATGGAGGGATCATACTTTAATGTTGTGGGTCTTCCTATTCACCGTTTATACCAGGTACTTCACCAATATGAGGCCAACTAGAATACAAGTGGCCAAAAAATAATATCCACTCTTCGGTTTTTCATTCGACCTAGAGGAGTGGAATTATCAAAAACCGGATTTAACTGCCCAAAATCTTTCCTTTCAATCATTTCATAGAGGATTTTCTTCTCCATCAACAAACGGATAACTGCATCATTCCTCATTTCGGAAAGCCAGTCATTGTACTCTTGTCCTCCAATATTATCCGTATGACTATGGATGGTGATGCTGTACCCCTGAACATTTGGGATTGAGTCAAGGAATTGGTACAGTTCTGCTGCTTGAAACGGGTCAATATAGTAACTTCCTCCTCCAAAATAAATACTCCGAATCAGGTAACCATCAGTTTTATCTTGAGCATTAAGAGAGAGAGAAAATAGAAAGAGCATGGAGACAACTGCTATCCTCATGCTCTTTTATACTTTTATTCCTGATGTAATGTTTCGCTAATTACATCAATGGTAACCTAACTAGTCTCGTTTACCACCTTTATCCTCTTTCGCCTCTATTATATTGTCACCATCTTTCAATCTTTTAGAAACTACAAGAAATGGTCCTGATACTACTTGTTCACCCTCTTTAACTCCCTCAAGAATTTCAATATTGTCGAAATCACTAATACCTGTTTTCACAACTCTTTTCTTGGCAGTTCCATCCTCATTTATGAACACGATTTCCTCAATTTCTACATCCTCATCTAGTTCTTCTTCCTCTTCATTCTCCTCTTCTTCACGTGGTGGTCCTTTTCGCTTATCCCCTTCTTCATCTTCTGCTTTCCTGGTAGTGACAGCTGATAATGGAACAGATAGTATACCATCCTTCACCTCAGTGATAACGTCTACACTGGCCGTCATACCAGGCCTAAATGGATATTGTAGGTTTCTTTCCTTTACCAGGTCCTGATAGGATTCATTGACCACTCTCACACGAACCTCAAACTCAGTAACCGCATCAGCTGAGGCTTTGTCGTTCGCTGTATTTGCAATTTGAGTTACTACTCCTTTAAATGTTTTATCCAGGTAACTATAAGAATCAACATCGATGACAGCTGTGTCTCCGATTGCCACTTTGATGATGTCATTTTCATTCACATCAACTCGTACTTCCATTTTACCCAGGTCTGCAATTCTCAAAAGTTCTGTTCCCTGCATTTGAGAAGTTCCCACAACTCTTTCACCTTTCTCCACATTTAACTTTGAAACAATACCAGTCATAGCTGCTCTAATTGTCGTAAGAGAGAGGTTTTCCTTTGCATCTGCTACATTCGCCTGGGTACTTTTCACAAGATACTCTGCTGCAATTCTGTTTTGCTCAGCGGATCTCATGTCTTCTCTTGCAATTTTGTAATTAGCATCTGCAGTTTGGAAGTCTGCATCAGAGATCACCTTTTCCTCGAACAACTTTTTCTGTCTTTCGTAATCCAATTCCGCCCTGGTAAAATTGGCTTTTGCTCTTGACTCCTTTGCTCTGGAGTCAGCCAAATTGGCTTTTTGTTGATTCAAGGAGGCAAGTGCTCTTTCTAAGGCATTTTGAAAATTATCTGGTCGGATTTTGATGAGTAAATCTCCAACTGTCACAGAATCTCCTTCCTCAACATTTAATTCAATAATCTCACCAGATACTTCAGGACTAATTTTCACTTCAATCTCGGGTTGAACCGCACCTGAAGCACTCACTTTTTCTGTAATCCTCAAACTCTTTGCTTCTGCCAACTCTACCTCAACCTCTCTTGTCTTTCCGATCCATCCTTGAGATTTAGCAACAACTAAAATGAGAATTAGTACCACTATGGAACCGCCTAAAATATATAGCAGACGGTTATTTGATTTCTTTTTCTTTGCCATTATTTAATCGAGTTGAATTGGTTTACCCTGATAAAAATCCAGTATTTTGAGTTTAAAAATTAAGTCATATTTCGCCCGAATTAGATCTGATTCCGCAGCATCCAGGTTATTTTTTGCCAATGTATAATCTGTCACGTTATTCGCTCCCGCTTCACGGCTTTTTTCCGCATTCTCAAATGCAATTCTCAACGACTCCACCTGATTTTGATTAGACAGGTAAGTATTGTAAGAAGCTCTAGCGTTTAAATATGCTCTTTCAATATCCTGTCGTAGTTGGTTTTTAGTATCAATAGCATCTAAACGCGCATTTTCATAACGTACCTTACTATTCTGAATGGACTGATTCACCTGCAGGTTGTTAAATATTGGAACCGAAAGCCTAAATCCTAATTGCTGCCCCAGGTTATTATCCAATTGCTCAGAAAAATTGAATGTTTGGTCTCCATCAAAAAACCTGGTATCAACTCCATAGAATCCTGATAGCGTTGGAAAGTAGCCACCTTTTGCAATCGCTACTCCCACTGCCTGAGCTTCTTCATTTAACTCAGCAGCTTTAATATCTGGTTGAGTTTCCAATGCATTTTCATAAAGCTTCTGAGGGTTTAACTGAAGTTCCGACTGATTATTCTCATTCACCTCTATCACAGGATATTCAATATCAAAATTAGGATCATAAGGAAGAAGTAGCATTTGCATTAATTGCAATCTTGATAATTCCAGGTCATTCTCAGCACTTACAACTCTCGCTTCATTAGATGCTGTTTGGGCTTGAAGCTGTAATTCTTCACTTAATGGTAATGAACCGTATTTGACAAGTTTTCTCGTGCGTTGAAGTTGTTCGTTACTATTAGCATACTGCAAACGCGCGGCTTGCAATAATTCCTTATTCAATAATATTTGAAGATATGATGAAGCCACATTCAACCCAACATCATTTTTAGCATCCTCGATGGATTCAAGAGACGCACTTAAAAGTAGATTGCTCTGTTTAATTGATTTGTAATTAGCCAACCCATTAAATAATGTAATTCCCGCCTGGATACCGAATGTATTTGATTGAGACTGGAAATCTATAAATTCATTTGTGGCTGGGTTTATATTCCTACCGTAATTATATACATGAGTGGCAGAGGCATTAATCGAAGGGCCCAGAGCTGCCTTACTTTGATCAAGTGCCGCCTTATTTTGATTTGACGTCAAATAGCTTCTCTGCACCATTATGCTGTTTTTCTGTGCATATTCTATGCACTCAACAAGCGTCCATACTTTATCCTGTGATTTTGACAGAATTGGAAATGCAAATAATAAAAGGAGTATTAACCTGAGTTTCATTTTGACCTTAATTATCTATATCTGGTATATAAATTACATGTTTGATGAACTGAAGACTTCTTAAATAATCCAATGTAATGGGCCTTAAGCCTGAATCCATCTCCAGTATCTGACAAGCCATATCAGCTTTGCCTTTTCGTGATACTGTCATAGTAGCTACATTGCATTCATCGTGAGATATTACATTGGTTACGAAAGCAATACTTCCTGGTCTGTCTTCTGCTTCAATGATCAACGTATGCAAACTAGCAGAAAAGGCTGCCGAAAATCCATTGACCTCAACTATTTTAATTACTCCTCCACCTCTTGATTCTCCAACTACAATGGCTTTCTTCCCTGCCCTTTCCAGTTCTACCTTTACCGTGTTAGGGTGCATTGTATTTGCGTTCCCGACAGATTTAAACTTATAGGTTAAGCCCTTTTCGGTGGCCAGGTCTAAAGAAGTTTTGATACGTTTATCATCAGTCTTATAATCCAGCAATCCAGCTATGATAGCCCGGTCACTTCCATGTCCTTCATAAGTTCTTGCGAATGAGTTATAAAACGTAATGGTAGCAGTTTCTGGTACTCCTCCCAGAATACGATTACTTACCCTACCTATCCTAACCACACCAGCAGTGTGAGAACTTGAGGGACCAATCATCACTGGGCCTATCATATCAAAAACCGAACTTTTTTCTGCCATTTGGGGCTATTTAGGATTATTCGTCTTGAAAACCAACAATATTACGTAGCAATTTAAAAATGGTTATCTAAACCGCTACTGCCGCTTTAATATGCGGATGTGGATCATAATTTTCCAATGTGAAGTCTTCAAATTTGAAACCGAAAATATCCTTCACTTCAGGGTTTATTCTCATTGTTGGTAGTGGTCTGAAATCTCTCGACAACTGAAGCTCTGTTTGCTCCAGGTGATTACTATACAAATGTGCGTCACCAAAAGTATGGACAAAATCACCAGGTTCCAGGTCACAAACCTGAGCAACCATCATTGTTAACAAGGCGTAGGAAGCAATGTTGAATGGCACTCCCAAAAATACATCTGCACTTCTTTGATAAAGCTGACAACTCAGCTTACCATCTGCTACGTAAAATTGAAACAATGTGTGGCACGGAGGCAAGGCCATATTGCCCACCTCAGCTACATTCCATGCACTTACAATATGTCTTCTTGAATCAGGGTTATTCTTGATACCATTTATCAATTCTGAAATTTGATCAACTGTCCTTCCATCAGGTGTAGGCCAAGAGCGCCACTGAACACCATAAACCGGACCTAAATCACCATTTTCATCTGCCCATTCATCCCAGATGGACACCCCATTTTCTTTCAAATAGCGGATATTGGAATCACCCATTAAAAACCAAAGCAGCTCATGTATGATAGATCTTAGATGTAGTTTTTTTGTAGTAACAACCGGGAAACCTTCCGATAGATCAAAACGCATCTGGTATCCAAAAACACTAATTGTTCCTGTCCCTGTTCTATCTCCTTTTTTCACTCCATTCTCCAGGATGTGCCTCATTAAATCATGATACTGCTGCATGGGTATTTGTTCGTTTTAGTAATTGAAATTTAAAATTAATCCAAATTTACAAACCAAGTAACCAACATACAGAAAAACAAAATTCATCTTTGATTGAGAACTACTTAATTCGGCTATATTTAAGGGAACCCAATTATGAAAGACAGACTCCCCCATATAATCATCAGCCTATATAGCTCAAAAACTGCACTTATCAGTGCATCGATAATAGCCCTTTTCATGTTCCTTATGGGGGTAATCCAGTTACTTCAATTGAAGTTTGATTTTGACTTTGAAAGTTTTTTCCCAAAAGACCATCCTGATCTGACATTTTTCAATGAATTCAAAGAGGATTTTGCATATGACAATGACTATTTACTATTAGCTCTCGAAAACCAACCATCCATATTCGAGAAACAGTTTCTGGAAAAGGTTGACCTATTAACCCAGAACCTTAGAAATATTGAGGGCACTGAGAGCCTCCTCTCTCCCACTGACTTTGCTCTTCCCATAAAGGCTTCATTTGGGGTTGCTCACACCAAAATATTACATATTGAATCCATTGATCGCCTGAAACAAGACAGCATTAAAATTGCTTCCAGGGGAAACCTTGAAAAAAATCTTTTCAGTGAAAATTTTGATGCTTTAATGATCCAAATACAGCACAAACACTTTGAGTCACTGGAAGCATCAATAGATTACCTGCAACAAGTGGATTCAGTGTTGGCTGTGTTCCCCGAGGAATCGGTACATATGGCTGGAAGAGTACCGGTACAAAAAGATTTCATCGGATTGATTCAAAATGATTTTGCTATTTTCATTGCAGTGGGATTTGTGATCATCATAATTTTCCTGACCTGGCAATTCAGATCGGTGAGCGGGGTTGTAATTCCTCTCATTATCATTGTTTGGAGTACAGTGGTTACGCTTGGATTCATCATTTTGAATGGAGATGAACTCAATATACTTACGGTTCTCATTCCCACTATATTGGCATTTGTATCACTTTCAGATGTCATTCATTTTCTCACAAAATATGATCGGTTAATCTATCATGGCTACAGCAAGGATGATGCACTCGTGATCACTGTAAGAGAAATTGGCATAGCTACCTTTTTAACTTCCATCACAACTGCTATTGGATTCTTATCCTTGCTTTCAATTCAGGTCATTCCAATTCAGATGCTGGGAGTTTATACTGCCTTTGGGGTTGTACTCGCGTTTCTGATAACTTTTCTTGTGATTCCAATCAGGATATTGTTCTATAAGAAAAAAATTGTAAGACCAAAGTTGTCTAACCAACACTTTTGGGACAGAATTTCGATATGGTTTTTCAGAACAGCCCTTAGAAATCAACGCACGATCATAACAGTATCAGTTGGATTTATATTTGCCTGCATCTTTGGTTTGGCACAGCTGGAGGTGAATGCAGAATTGCTGGATGATTTACCTGACAATCAATCCATCAAACTAGACTTTGAATTTTTTGACACTCAATTTGGAGGCACGAAACCCTGGCAGCTTGCAGTATTCCCGGGAGAAAATAAAAGTATCTACTCATTACCAGTGCTTCAAGAGCTGGAAGAAATTGAGACTTATCTAAAAAAGCAATACCCTGTTCAACAATTGGTCTCACCGGTGGCTTATGTCAAATTTATTCACCAGGGATACCAGGGCGGTGCTTCATCCGAATTTAGATTACCAACAGATGAGGAAACCTTGCAAAAGGTGTTAGTTTTTGGCAAACGATTCAAACAGCAATCGATGGTTAAGATAGATGCAGACGATTATTCAAGGTTTGCAGGATTCATAAGAGAGTATGGCTCTAAGGATACTCACAGAAGAGATTTGGAATTACAGAAGTACATTGAAAATGAGATTAACCCAAAACTTGTAACGGCTAAAATCACAGGAACTACTTTGCTTATCGACAAAAGCCATGAGTTCCTTTCTGAAAATTTGCTTAGAGGGATAACACTTGCACTTGTTGTGGTAGCCGTTTTGGCGGTACTTCTTTTTCGATCGTGGTACCTACTGTTTGTCGCCCTAATCCCAAATATGCTCCCTGTTTTGGGAACGGCAGCATTGATCGGTTATCTGGGCATACCAATCAAACTCACTACCAGTATCATTTTTACGATTTCTTTTGGAATAGCAGTAGACGACACGATTCATTTCATTAGTAAGTTCAGAATAGAAACCCGCAAGGGAATTCCTGTGCTATATGCGCTGAAGAATACATTTCAGTCCACTGGGAAAGCGATGATTATAACAACGATACTTCTAAGCGCCGGATTTGGGATATTTTGCTTTTCAAACTTTGGTGCTACCTATCTTATGGGTGTTTTTGTGTGCACTACTTTGGTGGCTGCATTGGTAATTGATTTACTTTTACTCCCGGTTTTATTGCACATCTTTTATCCTTTGCATAAAAAATATCGTAAAATATGGTCATGAGGTGGTTTAAACCGATAGTGATCGTAGTGTTGGTTTTTGTTATACCTGGTCTTTTCGTCATGCATGATTTTTATAATGAGGAAGAGGTTGGAAGTTTGATCAAAGTTGACACCAAGATAAATGGGGTAAATTTCGTTTCTTCGAGAGAGCCCATGCAACCCAATGACGCCTTATCTGTAAAGTCATTAGGTAGCAATTACATTGCGATTATCCCTTATGCTTTTGTTCCTGGCAATGTTCCTAAAGTAATCTTTGATGTACCACAACAATGGTATGGTGAAAGAGTGGAAGGAAGTATTCAGATGATCAATACTGCTAAGACTCAAGATTTAAAAATCATGCTGAAACCACACCTATGGGTGCGCGGTGACGGATGGGCCGGTGATTTGCAGATGGAGAATGAAACTGACTGGCAAAAATGGGAGAAAGAGTTTAGTAAGTATGTAATGACCTATGCACATATAGCCGACTCATTAGATGTTGAAATATTTTGCATAGCCACTGAATGTAGGCAAGTGGTGAAGCAAAGACCTGAATTTTGGCTACAACTGATAAAAGATGTTCGACAGGTATATGATGGAAAACTTACCTATGCAGCTAACTGGGATAACTTTCAAAATGTGAGTTTTTGGGATCAACTTGATTACATTGGCATTGACGCCTATTTCCCAATCAGCTCAGAGCAAACACCCAATCCTGAAACACTAATGAAAGGTTGGAAACCAATTAAATCAGATTTGAAATCCCTGGTCAACACTTATAAGAAACCCTTACTTTTTACAGAATTTGGTTATCAAAGTATCGATTTTACAGCAAGTGAACATTGGAATATTGATAATAATGGTGCTGTTAACCTTAAGGGTCAGGAAAATGCATACTACGCATTGATGGAAAGTTTTTGGAATGAATCCTGGTTCGCCGGTGGATTCTTGTGGAAATGGTTTCCTAATCATGAGGTTGCTGGAGGACATTCTAATAAAAGATACACTCCTCAAAACAAACCAGCCGAGCAATTAGTGAGGCGTATTTATTCTCAAGTTGATTAACTGGGAGATACTTAAAATTCTGATTATTCCGAGATGTAGAGATAGTGTAGTTATTTAAGAAATCTGTTTCGTCACCTACTTGTAAAGATTCATCAACCGAAATCTTTTGTTCAAAAATATAATTTTCCTATTGTGATTTTGAGGTACATCTTTGGAGTAGTAACAATAAAAGTTGATCTAATTATAGATCCTTTTTTCCATAGCTGGTAGATTCGAAAAGGCCATCGTTAAGTAAGCGATGGCTTTTGTTATTGGTTTATAAGCTATTTGCATCAAAAGAAAAAGGTAATATATCTTTTACCGATTTCACTCTCAACACTTTTCCTTCACTACTCTCAATCAATATTTCCAAATCGCTATTGTACCTTGTTTCTACTTCTCTCATTGATTGTCGACAGCTTCCACATGGGAAACCTGGTTTTTTATCGGAAGCAATGGAAATAGCTAATGCAACTGGCTTTCTATCAGGGTAATTCGAGGTAGCATTAAAAATTGCAACTCTTTCAGCACACAGACCAAGGGGATAAACAGCATTTTCCTGATTATTACCTTTTATGATTGTACCATCATCCAGAAGAAGTGCTGCACCTACTTTATAGTTCGAATATTTTGCATAGGCAATCTCAGTAGCCTCCTGGGCACTTATCATCAATTGCTTCTGCTGGTCTGATAGTTCACTTTCAAAGTCAAGTTCCGTGATGGTTGAACTGATCTCTATTTCCTTCATAAATACTAGTTAGACAAATATTTATCTAATCTAGTCATAAAAGTATTATTGATTATCAGATCACTGTTCAAATTTAGGGGGTTCCTCTCCTTTTGGCACGAAGATGAGTGCTTCTGAGTTTATACAGTACCTTTTACCAGTTGGTCTTGGTCCATCATCAAAAACATGTCCGAGGTGAGATCCACTTTTACTGTCAATTACTTCCCAGCGGTTCCAGCCGTACTTCGTATCCAGCTTTAGGTATACTGCATCTTCATCTATAGGTTCCCAGAAACTGGGCCATCCGCTCTTAGAATCATATTTTGCTTCTGAAGAGAATACTGGCTGCAGGGATGCAGCACTATAATATGTGCCTTCCTGATAGAATTTATTCAGCTCACCAGTGAATGCTCGCTCTGTTCCTTGCTGTCTTAATACTTCATATTGGAAAGCTGATAGTCTTTCCTTCCAATCAGCTTCACTCAATGCAATTTCGAAATCATTGTAATCTTCCGGTACAATTTTTACACCGTCACTGCTTTTAGATGATTTCTCTTTACTCTTTTCTTGCTGGCTAAACGCACATGACGAAACAAGAAATAACCCAATGAATATAAATGAAACTATTTTCTGCATATCATACGATTTTAAATATCAAAACGCAGAATTACACAGACTGTTTGGCTCAATAATGAGTGTTGTCATACAGTTGACTACATGGCCCCATTATATTTTGACCACCTTTCATCAACGTAAACTTCCTCACGGACCTCTTCTCCGGCTTTGTTTTCATTTTTCATGATCACAAACCCTACATGCTTCCAGGAATCATCACTCATCTCCATATCAAATTTAACCTGGGTATCCTGCTGTTGTCTTCCATTTGGGTAAATGGCTGCAATATTTTCAACGTACTTACCATTTTCAAAATTATACGTACCTGCTCCTAAACCATACACTTTGTTTCCTTCCGTGTCATACTGAACCCAAACGAAATGTGTAGGTGTTATCAATTTCATATACTTTATGAATTCAGGATATTCTAAACGTGACTCATCAGTAGAATCCTCCCTATATGAATCAAGATTCCATGACCCGTAAAGCTCTGGCTGCTCATCATTTATGGTGGCCATAGACCGTTCCCAAATTTCTTCTATCTTGGTAGAATCAACCTGAATCATATCTCCTGTCTCAATGTCCATTTCAATGACCTTCGCATATCCTTTATGATACCACTGGCCATCCTTGTACCCAAATTCAAATGGAATGGACTGTCCTAGTTCATTTGAGCCTGGTGGAAAGAAAAAGTCAATATTTTCAACGTACTGATTTCCATCGAAACTATAGGTGCCACCACCCGCTCCTATAAGCTTGTTGGAAGTCTTATTATATTGAATCCATGTAAAGTGCGACGGTGTTATATACTTTTCATATATAATCCCTTCGTCGTAAGTACTCCAGGCATCCGGGTTCTCACCATCAACATCTTTATACTGTTTCAGCGTCCAGGTTCCTGTAATCTGAAAATCCTTATTGACGGGTTCTTTTTGTGTTTGTTGGCTACAGGAAAATAGTAATATTCCTAGTATTGCCGTTGTTACTGTTAGCTTCATTTTACAATCATTGGGTTATGTATATAATTTATCCAATATTTCATGGATACCCAAAGATTAAAGCCAATAAATATAAAGTTGCGGATTATTGTGATTTCTTGTACTTATCCTTCAGCTTATCGGGGAACAATTTCAGAAACTTCTCCACTTTTGGTCTGGTAACATTTACTACATATGGTTGATTAGGATTCAACTCGTAGAAATTTTGATGGTAGTCCTCTGCCACATAAAAAATATCATATGGCTCAACAGTTGTTACAATCTCCTTATTATACTTTCCACTCGTAGACAGTTTCTTAATATGTTGTTCAGCAATTTTTTGCTGTTCTTCATTGTGATAGAAAACAATTGATCTGTACTGAGCACCCACATCGGGTCCTTGACGGTTTAATTGTGTAGGATCAATCGTAGCAAAGAATATGGTCACCAGATCTTCATAACTTACCATATCCGGGTCATAAGTGATTTGCACTGCTTCAGCATGGGACGTTCTACCGTAGCTAACTTGTTTGTAGGTAGGGTCTTTCTCCTTGCCACCGGAATATCCACTGACTGCATCTTCAACACCTTTTACTCTTTCAAATACAGCTTCTACACACCAAAAGCAACCACCAGCAAATGTGGCTACCCCCAAACCATCTTGTAAAAGGACAGTTTCTGCAGGAATTTCAGAAGTTCTGCTGGGTTGGGCACATGAAATTGAGGAAATAAGGAATATCCCTGTAAAAAAATAGAATAGTTGCTTCATTTGTCTCTTTTTTAAGAAGAAACCAATTTCGAAAGAAAAGGGTTACATTCAACTCCTATATTGTAAGGAGTCTTACAACTTTACTCAAAATTCCAGAACTTCTCATATTGCTGGGTCCACTCATACATTTCCTTTATTGGGAAAGGATTGGCCATACAAAACTTTTCACGTCCAACCTTAGTAATTTCGATGAGACCTGAATCCTGCAATATTTTAAGGTGCTTGGTCACTGCCTGACGAGTCATCTCAAATCGGTCAACTACTTTATTAATTGGCATACCAGCCCCATTATTCAATAGAATTCCGATAATTTCTCTTCGTGTGGGGTCTGCTATTGCTTTGAAAACGCTGTATGATTCATCAGACATGATTCAACTATTTATTCCTTATTCCTAAAACTAGTTTTGGGTATGAGTCTTTTTAAATATACGAATAATCAACCAAATAATTGCATTTCCAACGTCACTGGGAGTTTTTTGCGTTAAATGGGGATTTTAGGTTGTAATTTGCTTCAATTGTCCTTGAAAATATTGACTCCCACTGATTTACTGGCTGGTGTATAGCTTCCTTTTGCGTGGAGATGTAGCGGGATCAAAGGGTTCGTTTCGGGAAAATAAGTTGCCACACAACCTTCTGGAATATCATAGGGCACAACGGTAAACCCTTTCACCTCTCGAGATTGATTATAATTATTCTCTATCCGAACAAAATCTCCTTCATGTAGATCCTTCAATTTGATATCAACCGGATTCATAAAAACTACATTTCTTCCGTTATGAATCCCTCTATAGCGATCATCCAGCCCATAAATTGTGGTATTGAATTGATCATGGCTTCTTATGGTCATCATGATAAACTCATGTCCCATTTTAATTCCGTCATTGAGCTTATTAATTGTAAAATTAGCTCTTTGGTTATCTGTATGAAAAATTCCTTCTCTTGCGCCATTAGGCAAGTCAAAACCTCCCTGTTTCATCTTTTCATTATAATCCTCAAATCCTTTAATGGCTTTACTGATCAGGTCCCGTATTTTGCTGTAATTATCTGATAGCTCAAGCCAATTGATCTTCCTACTCCCAAGTGAGGCATGGGCAATACCCGCGATTATTGCCGGTTCAGACCTAAGTGATTTACTTCTTGGTACTAAAGCGCCATAAGAGCTGTGAACCACCCCCATTGAGTTCTCAACAGTCACAAATTGCTCGCCTGACTTTTCTATGTGCTTATCCGTTCTTCCCAGGCAAGGAAGAATCAATGCTGTTTTGCCATGCTCCAGGTGAGACCGATTTAATTTTGTGGAGATATGCACTGTGAGGTCACACTTCTTCATGGCTGAAGACGTAAATGGTGTATCAGGCGCTGCTGAAATGAAATTCCCTCCCAGGCTCATAAAGACTTTCACCTTTCCATCATTCATCGCCTGTATTGATTCTACCACGTTATAACCGGGTGACGCTGGTGGAGTAAAATCAAATACATTTTTTAACCTATCAGTCCATTCCTTAGTTGGTCGTTCCCAAATTCCCATAGTCCGATCTCCCTGAACGTTACTGTGCCCACGAACTGGGCAAGTCCCTGCTCCTTTCCTACCAATACTCCCTTTCAACAATAGCAGGTTTACCACCTCCTGAATATTATCAACAGCATTGATATGTTGTGTTAGTCCCATTGCCCAACAAGCAATTATATCTTTCTTGTTTGCCAATACTTCAACCAGTGATTCAACCTCCTTGAATGTTAACCCTGTCCTATGAAGGAGTTCCTGTTCGTCATACCCTTCTAAGTCCTTTTTCAGTTCCTTAAATCCTGAAGTTTTAGATTCAATGAATTGATTATCAAGAATACCTCCTACTTTCTCTTCATGAGTAATTAAATTCTTCATGAGGAGTTTGAGCAGCGCTACATCCTCATTTATTTTTATTTGTAGATACTGATCAGAGATATCGGTACCGCTTCCAAGCACACCTGAAATTTTTTGAGGATTTTTAAAATTTACCAGACCAACTTCTTTAATCGGGTTTACTGAGATAATGATTGCTCCATTTTCTTTGGCTTTTTCCAGTGCTGTGAGCATTCTTGGGTGATTCGTCCCAGGGTTTTGCCCAAAGATTAAAATCACTTCTGCATGTTCAAAGTCCTCCAGGGTCACGGAACCTTTTCCAATTCCAACTGTATTTTTCAGTGCCACACCACTCGACTCATGGCACATATTTGAGCAATCTGGTAAATTATTGGTACCAAACATCCGTACAAACAGCTGATACATAAATGCTGCTTCATTGCTGGCCCTTCCACTTGTATATGAAACGGCCTCATCAGGATTGTCCAATGATTTCAAAGTTGATCCAATTAAGTCAAAAGCATCTTCCCAGCTTATTGGTTTATAATGATTTGATCCTTCTCTTTTGACCATGGGGTCTATAAGTCTACCTTGTTGTCCAAGCCAGTAATCAGATTGATCCTTGAGAAAACTGATATCATGCTTTCTAAAAAATTCAATCCCGGCATTTTTGTCCATAGCTTCTTCAGCAATCGCTTTGGCTCCATTTTCACAAAATTCCCCCAGTTTGGATCTTTTATCAGGATCAGGCCAGGCACATCCCGGACAGTCAATCCCTCTTTTTTGATTCAGCTTCTTAAAGATTTTCAAGTTATGACCAATTGATATGCTTTGAATAGCAAACTTCATTGCATTTGTTATTGCTTTTAGACCTGCTGCTGAATTCGGTGGATCTGAAATTTTCACTTGTTCACTCATAATCATAAAAAAAGCTTCACTAAATATAGTGAAGCTTTTCAAAGGACAAACTCCTTGTGGTGTTTACCCGGAAAATAAGTTACAGCTCATTTATTTCCTGTAGATATTTCGAGTATTGACCACACCATTTTCTGAAATAATGATCAGCTCATGGATACCTCTATCAAACGATCTTGTATTGATATACAAAGTATTTGGACGGTAAGATTTTGACTCGACCTCACCTTCATACTTCAAATTACCATGTAGGTCATATATGTACACCTGATGGTTCATTGGCTCACCCCTACCCATAATGATAAACAAGGTGTTCCTAAATGGGTTTGGTGCTACATAAAAATTAACCTTCTCTGCGACTGTCAGCCCAATTTCAACAGAAGCAGATACCAATTCAGGGTCATTGGTTTCGAACACAAGAGAGTCAAAATAATAGCCAGGGTCCATTCCTCTTCTTTTCGCCTTTACACGAAGTGTTACAAGACGACTATCGCCACCTGTCAAGGTTCCAGATAGTTCGTCAGTACCATGATTATGACTATGTCCATGTCCATATCCGCTTCCATATCCGCTTCCAAAATCCCCACCTGTTTGGAAATTTTGCTCTCCACGGTGATAATTATCATCATCATCATCCTCTATAATTCTCACATAATCCGGGAGGGAAAGTAGGTTATAATCAAGTGGTGATTCTCCTGTGTTTGAGATTGTTAATTCAACCTCCTTTTTATCACCTTTCTGAAGGATCAATTCGATTTCTTCAGGGTTAAATGAAATGGCTGGAGGAGTTTGAACGTAGAGCTCCACAGGCACATCAACTTGTGGGTTTCTCAAATCATTACTGCATACCTGAAGGTTGCTGAAATAATTTCCTGATTCAAGGAGGGAAGCATCAAATGATACCAATATATCAACAGATTCCCCTTCTCCAAGTGTATCTGCAGCCTGACTGATTGATAACCATGGTACTCCGATGACTACATTGTCAATTTGTGCGTACCAGTCCCAATCACCAGTATTAGGATCATAGTAATGCCATCTCACAATAAATGAAGTCGCACCCACCAAATAAGGATCCAGATCAATGTTTACTACCTCTCCAGGCTCACTGAAGAATCCACCGTGATCTTCGTTCCAGCTTACCATAGTGGTCCAGGTAGCACCTCCATCTGTACTGATGTCTGTGTCAAGGAAGTCAAGACCAGCTAAGTTTTGGTAATTTGCATCATATTGTAAAGTCAATCCTGTTTGACCATTCACATCCATAGAAGGTGATCTTAATTCAGTATCGAATTCGACTGTACCAGCTGCATCACTATTAACTGTTGCCGCTTCTCCAGATCCTCCTGTATAGTTTCCATCACCCCAGTCATTAGCAAATGACCATTGGACACCTGTTCCTGCGTTGTCTACCACTGTCCATCCAACAGGAGGGAAAGTCTCACCTTCAAAACCTTCGTTCACTACCGCAACAAGTCCCTGCTTTTCAACCAAAGAACTATAGCTTGGTGCTACGATTGGATCATCCTGAGTAAGTTTGGTCACAATATCGGTATCTTGCTGCCAATTTTTACTGGTAGCCAATTCATTTTCAGTAGTACTGCCTGGAATTGTCAACTCATCTCCTACATCGATGTGGAAAATCAAATCAGCCACTCCAACATTAGTCACTGTCATTACAGTAGTTCCTTCCTGCTGATAGGCCACTTCAATTTCAATCGAATCAGGGTTTATTGAGATTATTTGTGGATCGATCACTGTAAGGATGGTTTCTATTTCCAGTTGAGAATTCTCAGGGTCATTTGAGTTAACCACTAGAGTTTCTTCATGCGCGCCACCCAATAAGTTGGTAGCATCATAGGCTATAGTCACATCAAGAAATTCACCGGAAGCAATTGTACCTGCACTTGGCTCAACTGAAACAGGTAATTCTGGTACAACACCATCTACTATTTGTAAGTTGTCAATATCGAATGTTGGGTCAGAAACTTCCATTAAGCTAAGCAATACAACCTGCTCAATAGAACCGGCAAATCCGACCCCATTAAATACTGGCACATCATCAAAGTAAATGGTGAAATTTTCTGAGATTTTCTCCACTTCAATCTTGACTTCAAACGGACCATCTGGTACAGAAGCAGTAATTGGTTCAAAACCTGCTCCTACCAAAACACTTGCGGTACCATCAGGATCGAAACTTAATCGTGTAACTACTGAATCCTGAACAATTGATTGTGGGATAATCTGCCAGGTAACACCTGTTCCATCCATATCAACCATCATAGATGTAGAGGAAATTGATTCAATACCTACCGGAACCTCTGGTGTAAATGCCAGGGTGAACCCAAGGCCATCTGAAATACTTCTAATGTGCTGAATTCCTCCTGCTGGGTTAGAACTATCAATTTGCCAATTACTAAACTGACCAACCCATCCTTGTTGTCCATTGATATCACCTGCACTAAATTCTTCAAAGTTGGTAGCATACAATACACTTGAAAAATTAACTGGTAACTCAACTGCATTGAATGTTTCATAGATATCATCAACTCCAAATGCATTCTTGGAAGTCAGATCCACATCATCAGCCTTTGTTTTTCCAACAATAGATGTTGACATTGTAGAATCAGAAGGAGCATCACCAATATTTGGAAAATTATCCTCAAACGCAAAATCCAAAGCACTTTCTCCTGGATTTGAAATAGTGAGAATTTGAGAATCCTTTCTTCCAGCGACTAGCTCCTCTTCAAATACAGTAGCATTTGGTGAAATTATTGCAGGATTTAACTCATCCATAGCCACAACTACTCCAACAACCGGTGTATTTGATGCATTGCTATTTACTATAATCCCTGCTACATACAATCCTGGATCTACAACCGTTGGATCAAATTGTAATTCAACCTCTGCAACCTCTCCAACTTCAACTGTACCTGCCGCATTATTTACTGCTAGCCATACTTCAGAATTTTCGACTACTTCAACATCATCAATTTGTGCATACCAGTCCCAGTCACCAGAATTAGGATCATAATAATGCCATCTTATCATCATTTCAGAAGCGCCATCAACGATACTATCTAAAGGAATAGACACTGCTTCTCCAGGAGCTGCGAAAAATGCACCATGGTCTTCATTCCAGCTCAATAACGTGATCCAGTTTGTACCGCCATCAATACTGATATCTACATCTAGAAAATCCAGAAATGCGAGGTTTTGATAGTTCACATTATATTTCAAGGCCAAATCAGATTTACCAGCAATGTTTATCGCAGGAGTGATCAATTCAGTATCGAATTCTGCTGGACCGAACGCATCACTATTAACTGTCGCAGCTTCTCCTGATCCACTATAATTCCCATCACCATAACTGGCAGCAAAGTCCCAAACAACTCCGGACCCTTCATTATCTACAGTTGTCCAACCTGAAGGAGGGAAAGTACCACCTTCAAAATCTTCAGTGAAAATTGGTGTACCGACTGTAATAAATTGAGTTTTTGGTGGTTCATTGATTCTTGTTTTTGTTGATAACATATTATCCTCCTCAAGCTTAGTAATAATGCGCTCATCAAACTTTGTTGAACCAAGCTGACCAACAAGTTCCTCTGCGGAGGTTGTTGTTTCTGCACCAAAAACAGTCAGGTCATAATTCAGAGGACTTCCACCAGTATTTTCAATGGTTACAATTCTGGTAGATGGCTTATCATAATCTACAGTTTCAATTACAACGGTAGGGTCAACTGCAATAGCAGGATCTCCGATGACTGTAAGCATCGCTGGAACAATAACAGACTCCTGATCTCCATCATTCACTTCTACCACAATATTAGCTGTTTGAGTGCCAAAACTCTGGTCAGTAGAGCTAAACGTAACATCCAGGTCAATTGATGAACCTGATGGAATTACTCCGGAAGCTGGATCTACTGATAGAAAAGGAATACCTACTTCTACTTCACCATCTATGATCTGTAATTCATCAATGAAAAAAGTAGGACCAAAGACCTCCATGGCGGATAATAACACCAATTGTTCAATATCACCAGCAAAACCTAAAGCATTATAAACTTCCTGGTCATCAATAAAAATTGTGAATTCAGAGGTAGCTCTGTCCACTTCTATACCTACTTTAAAGTATCCTGTCGGGGTAGTAATTGGCAATAATTCAAATGCAGAACCTCCGACACCATCAGAAACTAATACATCTATGGAACCATTGGCATTGAAACGCAATCTGGTATTGACTAAACCTGCGGTGTTTGATTGTGGAATTAATTCCCACGTAACACCACTACCCTGAACCTCAACCATTGCTGAAACAGAAGAAAAAGGTTCTGTACCAACAGGAACTGTTGGAGAGAACGCTAATGTCTGCCCTAAACCATCAGATAAACTTTCAATCGATTGATTCCCTTCAGAAGGATTACTTGTACCGATAGCCCAATTACCAAATTGTCCAGCCCAACCTTGTTGTCCATCTATATCTCCAGGTGCAAAATCCTCAAACCCTGTAGCATACTGAGTTGTTGCGTATTGGGTTGTACTCATGGAAGTAATCGCTGAGAAGCTACTCTGCGGGATTGGTGTTCCACTGAAAGCCTCCGTCCTGGCTACTAAAGGAACCGGTGATAATGAAACAGAAATTCCTGAGGTTGTAACATTTTGGATGCTAATATCATATGTAGCATCAGTTTGACTGTTATTCTTTAAAGTAAGCGTTTCTGTCACTGATTGATCTTCCTCCAGAATCACACTAAATGAAGATGGCAAAGCTTCTACAGGGGGGCCTAAGACAGTCAATGTAACTGGAACTGCGATAGAACTATTTGCAGGATCATTCGAATTGACGTTTATGTCCGCCTCAAATAGACCCGCATTAAGACCAGCCGCACTAATACTTACATTGATGTCAACTGATTCACCTGTTGCAAGTGTATCGCTTTCAATATCAACTGAAACAAAAGTTGGTCCTGATAACCAGGCAATTGCATTGTGATACAAAGTTGCTAAATCACCTGTCCAGCCTGGAGCACCACCTCCATCACTTGGAAGAATATTAAGTGCCACAACATTGTCATTTACCGCTAAAAAGTGACTCCCATCTGACCAATCTGCAATTAAAGTTGCCCCTGGTGCCAGAATAGGATTTTGCCATAAGTAGGAATTACTGATTGCACTTACACCATTCATTATTGGGTGAGCAGGTTCCAGTACTGTTCCTAAATTTACACTTCCGGTGAAGTCGGTACTTGTTCCTGAAAAAGGACCATAATTATCATCGATGAACCTTCCTTCCAGTGCCCATGCATCATAATCATATGCAAAACAATTAGCAATTACCTTTCCTCCCTGATCAATAAAATCTGCTAATACATCTCCAACAAGCACTGGGCTAACATTACCTCCAGAAAGCCATTGTGTATTATTGGTTGTTACAATAATATCATAGCCCTCAACATCAGTTAGCGTAATAGAAGGTAAAGATGTCTCGGGAAACCTCGTAACATTTAGGTCTGAAAAAGCTGACAGTGCAGACTCCAAATCAGAAATATCATCATCTGGAGTGAGCAGTAACACCTCAATAGTTCCGGCCAGCAGACTCACCTCAGATAGTATTTGCATTCCAGCAAACTGACTCGCTAATGATTGTTTAACATTTTCACTAGATGCCTGTCTTACTGTAATTTCTGCAAATTCTGTAGAAACTGAGGTAGTGGTTGCACCTGGTTCCGTAATTTCTAACTCGAAAGTCAGATCTGCAACACCATTGTTTGTAATGGTCAGAATAGCATTTTCTGTATCTCCGCTAACTAAGTCAGCTGATAAGGAACCTGGATTAATTTCTATTTCAGGAGGTTCAACTCCTTCTCCAAATACGGAGACTACCTGCTGGACATCATTGTTTTCCACAATCACCTGCGCTGACAAATCACCTAATTGAGTGGGAGAAAATTCAATTGAAATCTCCTGAGACTCAAAAGGAAGTATGGAATACGATGTATCAGATAATACATTGAAGTCTACAGATGTAACATTGATATCTGTAATATTCAAAATTTCAGTACCTTCATTAGAAATGGAAAAAGTCATGGTTTCGCTTGCACCGACAAAAAGCGTGCTGAACAATAAAGAATCAGGGCTGATGCCAACTACTGGAGTACCAGTTCCTGTCACATTTAATGTTGCGGGAATTACAAATACCGGATTTGACGGATCATTTGTATTTACGATCACAGAATCCAGATATGTTCCTCCAAATAAACCACTTGCATCGAATGTAATATCAACTCCCTGGCTCCCTCCTGCCGGAACTGTTCCAGAAAGAACTCCTGAGGTCAAAAAACCAGCATTAGCAAAGGCTATATCAAAATCTAAAGGACCTAATCCAGGGTTACTTATAGATAATTGTTGTACCTCGGAAGCACCTGTAATCAGGTCAGAGGTAAGGGACGTTGGAGTTATTTCAGCAATAGGAATATCATTTGTTGTGGCATTAACAACATTGCTAATACCAGATACATTACCGAAAAAATCAGCAGATTTGATAGCAAAAAAGTATTCAGTAGCTGGATCTAAACCTGATACAGCAAATGATTCTACGGTTCCAGCAGGCGATGCAACTGGTGGATTTGCCACCGAATTAGCCGCATCAAAGTTCGCTGAGTCAATTATTGAAGTAGAATACCTGATATCATATGTGGAAGCATTGGCACTACCAGCATCAGCTGGAGCAGTCCATTGCAATGTAACACTTGTGAGACCCTGATCAGTTACTGCCAAGTCTGTTATATCATCAGGAGGAGCACCATCATTGAATTGCAGTGCAGCAAATGCATTTACCCTACCTGAACCCAAAAACTCAAGTCCTGGAAGAGGATCAGCTGTTTCAGTTATCAAAAACCGCACCTGATCTGGAGTGATTGATCCCAAATTTCTTGAGACAATCAAGCCCGCCACACCAGAAACATGAGGACAAGCCATTGATGTTCCTGTAAAAATTCCATATGAGTCGTTGGGTAAACAACTAAGTACACTTACTCCTGGAGCTGCAACATCTACCCAATCTCCTCTATTGGAGAATATGTATTCATCATCATTGTGATCTGTTCCACCCACTGCCAACACTGGATCATAGAATCCAGGATAGAAATCTGAGAATGAACCATCATTACCTGCGGCAAAAATAACCAAACCACCGTGCATTGGTCCAACTGGGTTTCCAACCCCGTCAAATCCAGCTTCAGCTATGAAGTAATCAATTGCATCTAATACTACTTGCTCAAATACACCTGGTGAAGTGTATCCCCAACTATTTTGTGATATAACAGCACCATTATCAGCTGCATAAACATAAGTCCCTTCAAAGTTTCCTGTTGAAAACTGACCGAATGCAGCCAAAGACATTAGTCTAACGCCATCTCCTGAGCCATCACCTCCAGCGACACCAGAAACTCCTATTCCATTATTAGTAACGGCCGCTACCGTTCCTCCTACATGAGTTCCATGTTGGTCTGCAGGAATTGTTCCGCTATCATCACCAAAACCATAACCATTTACATCATCTATAAATCCATTATTGTCATCATCGATCCCATTTCCTGGAATTTCATCCACATTCACCCACATGTTCGAAGCTAGGTCTTCATGGAGTACATCAATACCACCGTCTGTAACAGCTACAATTACCTGGCTATTACCAGTCTCTATACCCCATGCTTCAAGTGCGTCAATATCGGCATCAACAGTTCCTCCGGTTTGTCCGGTATTATTGTAGTGCCATTGATCTGCAAATAAGGGATCGTTCGGAGCTCCAGATAGTGTAACTTCAATAAATTTTTCAGCCGGGTTACTATAACCAATGTTCAGTTTTTCATAAACAGGTTCTGAAATAGCTACCTCTTTCATTCCTTCGAACTGATCAAGGGTTTGATTCACATCAGAAGTCTTATCAAATTTCACTTCATACCAAAGATGAAGACCGTGTCTTCTGTGTTTCTCCTCGTACTCATTGTTTAAGGGTTTAAATACCCTTGTCATGGTATTTGCCTTACAAGCAATCAGTACATCATCAAAAGCCTGACGACCGGTTCTCAGGTATCCATCCTGTGATCGCGACATGGTTGCACGTTCCAGGTAATTCGCTGTCTCTTCATCGACTTTAATTCTTACAACACCTGACTTTGCATCACCACCACGAACTTTCATGGTCTTTTGCGCAATCGATTGGTTTGTGAAAACAAAAAGTGTAAAGAGAATTAGGCATAGTAGTCTATAGCCTAAAAAGAAAGTGTTTTTCATAGAATTTGTGTTTGGTTATAAAAATCAATTGTGCGATACTATAGTGGACTAATTGCACATTAATCTCTATCAAAAAGTATCACTCCAACATATTTGAAACTAAATCAGATCAGTAATTGACTACCAAAATAGGCCCATCCCTACTTTACAAGGTAATTACATTGCACATAACGCTTTTAGCATAATGGCGTTTAATAGATTAACAATCTATCTATTTACATTATCCCTTTGAGGAATCTTGGTTATCATTTACATAGGAAAAGGTGAAACTAAATAGACAGTTGCACACCTATAAGAATTGTAATTTTCATAGTACTAATTGTTTGGTTAGAAAAAATCAGGTCTGAGTACATTTACTGCACTTAGATCATCAAATAAAAAAGCTGGTTTGTACAAGGCAACCGGTTATTACAAATGAAAGTCCCGAGCAATTATTTGGAACAATTAGCCGCTTCATAGTAGTCCTAAGCTTAACACCTAGGTGTACAATATATTTGTGAGAGAGTTCTAGGGGTGACAAACTTACACATAACTGTTAAATATCCAAATTAACTTTGGTGAAAAAAAAATTGCAGTATGTCAAGCTATAAAGTCAATACAATATTATTGAATCCTATTAGCATAGGACAGGTTTAATTGAGAAATCAAATGGCTCTACAAGGTAAAGATCATGTGAACGGAATATTTGGCGAAAACTTTAAGAAGCTATAAGCAAACAAAACAAGCCTGCCCTTCCCTATCCTCACACACATCTTTATCGGCGTAACATGAGTCAGTTCCTGTGGTTGAATAAGGAAAATCAGGATCACAGATACATTCTTCAAGTGGTTCGTCACAAGAACTTAGTTGAAATACTCCAAATATTGCTACCAGCAATACCAGGATTTTTATTGATTTAACCAGACCTTTCATTAGTTATTTGACTTTTCCTTATGACTACAATTATCAGACCAAAGTTACTCCCCAGAGATTTTTCTTGAAACTTCCTCCTGAGAATTTTGACCTGTTGCTTTTTTCATTGGTTTCTTGAGTTTTTTGAGACTGATTGATGTCTCTGCTTTACTCATGATTCGTTGATTAGGGATATAAAAAACACCAAGTTCGTTAAGCTCCTCAACTATCCCTGCATATTCATTGGCTTTTTGAGTTGTGAGGAATTCATCTGACCGGGTAAGCATTACCTCCATCAGGCCCAGGGCTTTTTTCAGTAATAAGGCTATTCGGTCACTTTTCTCCATTACATGTATTGTTTAAGGTCCGTAATTAGTGATTCTACCTGCTCATCAATAAAACCTAAAAGTTGTTGGTATTTCATCAAAGCTCTGATAGCCTTGTCATAATGCTTTTCCTCAATTTCCAGTAAGGCCAGATTATAATAACAATCAGTGAAATCCGGCTGAACCAAAAGGGCTGTTTCATAATGAAACCTGGCCAATTTAGTATTCCCTAAATCGGAATAGACGTTTCCTAAATTAAAGTGAGATTCAAGATGTCTGGGATTTTCTTGCAATGCTTTTGAAAACAGATCAACGGATTCAGACATCTTACTTTGCTTTGACCGAATAATGCCCAAATTGCAATAGGCATCTTCTTTTGCCTCACCATTTTCAATAGCTTGTTGGTAATAACTTTCCGCTTGATCCTGGTCACCCATCTCATCACTATTTAACGCTCTGTCAAAAAATGTTTTGGGCATATCAAACGGAATGACTTTTGAATCTTCCTGGGAAAACATATTGAGTTGCCCATGATCTTCAAGGTCATCTTTCTTCTTCCGTCTTGCTTTCTTTAAGCCAAGCTTCGAAGAGTAATCGTCTGATAATCTGATAACTTTTGTCACGTCACAAAGTTAGTGAGAAATGTTGGTTGAGCTCCTGTTATGAAGCCTTCTTCTTTGCCGCTTTCGATTCTTTTTTTCCTGTGGCCTTTTTCATTGGTTTTTTATCCTCTTGTGCCTTCTCAATACTGGCCTTCAGAGCTGTCATGATATCGACTACTTCAGGTTCTTCTTCACCAACCGTAACTACCTCTTTACCCTCTATCTTTGCTTCAATCATTTCACGAAGTGCATCATTGTACTTGTCTTCCAATTCAATTTCATCAAATTTTTTGGTCATGGAATCTACCAATGTTTTGGCAAGTGCCAATTGATCCTTCTCTACTTCAACATCTTCAATTTTGGGAACAGCATTCATATCTCTAACACTTTTTCCGTACCTCAGTTTGTACAGAAGAATTCCTTCCTTATGAGGTGTCAGTAGGACAATATTTTCTTTGTCCCTCAGCACAACTTTCCCCACTCCTACTTTACCAGATTCTTTCAAAGTCTCCCGCAGTAACCCATAAGTCTTGATTGCAATATCCCCATCAGGGCCTGCGAAATAGGGTGTATCAAATAAGGTATGATGCACCTCACTGGCATCAACAAATCCTTCAATTTCAATCACCTTTGTGCTTTTCAGTTTAATCTTATCAAAATCCTCTGGTTCGATGATTACAAACTGACCTGGCTCATATTGGTATCCCTTAACAATATCATCAGTTGTGAGTACTTCGTCAGTAACTTTATCTTTTTTCTCGTACTTCACCGGATTATGATTCTCCTTGCTGAGTAAATTGAATTTGATAGACTGTTCACTGTCTATCGCTGAATAGATTCTGATGGGAATTGTGACCATCGAAAACCTGATATGACCTTTCCAGATTGCCCTCATTTCTAAAAAGTTTATTCCGAAATATTGATTAAGCAACTACAAGTTACGATGGATCAGCGTTTAATGCAACTTCAATTAATTAAAAGTTTAAGTAATTGTAGTTAACATACTGAATTATTGATATTTATGACAAAAAAACTATTCGAGATCAAGCCTTAATCTATGAAATATTGGCTCCCTAAAAGTCTGATTATCAGTTATGGAGGCATATCTTATTTCACATGGTATCCAATCACCTATCCAATGGGAGATTTTTTCATCCTCTACTTTGGTAGAAAATGGTTTGCTGGATTCCTCTTTCTCCATGACCATAGCCGATAATTCTTTCAATTGTTTGAAATTGAACCCTGTCCCAACCTTACCTCGATAGCATTGTTCTCCTTCAACGTCAATTTCAATCAGGTGAAAGGCTCCAGCAATTTTTTCTCTCTCTCCTTTTCCTTCTGTATAACCTATGATAAAGCAATCTGATACTCTGTTGACTTTTACCTTTTGCCAGGTCATATTCCTTTTGCCAAGAAAATACTTCCCATGTTTTTCTTTTGCAATTATACCTTCCAGCTCATGCTGTTTGGCTGCTTCAAACAGTGCTTCTCCGTCTTCAATGGTTTCACTAATTCTGTAAGTGGTTCCTTTCCTGACCGAGTCGATCAACCATATTCTTCTTCTTTGAAATGATTCCTGCAGCAGTGATCTTCCATCAATATAGAGTGCATCAAACAAATAGCAGTAAACGGGTTTATTAACAGAGCTTCTATTGATCTCCTTTTCATTTTTCATCATAAGGCGCTTGATCACCTGTTTGAAGATTGGTTTCCCCTGTGTATCCAGTGACACAATTTCTCCATCAAACAAACCATTGGTGATTCTAAAAGATTCCTTTCTATCCTGCAATTCTGGAAACTGAGCGGTAATATCATTTCCGTTCCTGCTATATATTTTTAGCTCATCCTCATTAACCTGAATCAGTGCCCTAATGCCATCCCACTTCACTTCATAAATGTAATCACTGGCAGGTGGGATTTTTGGGGCTAATTCTGCTAACATAGGTGGTTGGAATTCCTCAAGAAAATTGATCACAGGTTGATCTACTTTCTCCAGGAGCCATTCCTTATTTTTCATGAGGTGCATCCGGTATTCTCCGGTAAGGTCCTTAGAGTTTAACTGAAAATAGAACCCATTCTTCTTTTCTTTTGTAATCTCATACCGTCCAAGCGCATACACCCACATGTCACCACCTCCATATTCTTTTTTAGGAATTGTACCTTCAAAGTTTAAGTATTTTAATGGGTGATCTTCGGTTTGTACAGCCAGCCTCTTTACACCTGGTTTTGTTGGTAAACCACGTGGTAGTGCCCATGACTTCAGCACACCATCTTGTTCCAATCTAAGGTCATAATGTAGGTGTGAAGCATGGTGCCTGTGAATCACAAAACCATCTCCTTCACCAGGAGCCACGAATGGTTTAGGTTCTGGTGTCTTGGAGAAATCCCGTTTACTTTCATACTCTTTCAGTTGTTCACTGGACTTGTGACGATCATTTCGGGGAAGTTCTTTTTCTTTGATAGCCCTGGCTGATTTGTCAGTATGAATTGGGGTAGCAAAACTTCTGATCCCTTCCCAGGCATCTCCATTTGTGATGACCAGATCGGGAACATTTTCCACAGTATATTCTGTTGGGGAATCGACCTCCTCGAGCGTTTCCCAATTTATAGGATAGGAAACTGTAGCTTCCTCCCTGCCTCTCATACTGTAAGGGCTAATAATGGTTTGTGAGTTACGATTTCGGTAGATATCGATTAGGACCCGGTCATTCCTTGCCTCTTTTTTTATGTGAAGTGTGGTTCTTTTGTCCTTTTTTATATAGTTAGAGCCAATTTCCTTCAGTGCAACAAAGCACTCATCATAAGAATATTTAGCATCAATGGGACATACTATATGAATTCCTTTTCCTCCGGTTGTTTTTACGAAAACTGCATAATCCAACTTCTCTAATTCCAGTTTCAAATTCAAGCCGATATCTACAATTTCAGAAAAGTCATAACCCTCTGGGGGATCCAGATCGAATACCATATAATCCGGCATTGAGAAATTCGGCTTTTTAACTTGCATTTGATGCACCTCCAGGCATGCCAAATTCGCCAGCCAAACGATTGATGCTTCTTCTGTCGCCAGAATATATTCCTTCTTATGTTCCTTAGAACCCAAAAAGGTCGATTCAATCCATTCGGGAGCCCATTTTGGTTTGTTTTTTTGAAAAAATGACTCACCGTTAATTCCATCCGGAAATCTAAGCAGGGATAATGGCCGATTTTTTATGTGTTTAAGCATTACAGGAGCTATCTGGTGATAGTATTGAATGACGTGAGCTTTCACCACACCTGCCTCATGATAGAGCAGCTTATCAAGGTTTGATAATTCAATAGTTCTCCTTCCTACTTGTACATGAACTGATTTCTTGGCCATTACAGCCAAAAGATAATTGATAAATTAAACTACACTATAGATTATTTGGGGATATTCGCCTCATACTTGGCAAAATGATGCCTTTTGAATACATGGTCAGCATCAATTTCATATACGATGGGTTCATTATCCCTCTTATGGACAGCTACCATTACATGCTCACCATCTAATACGTAAATGATGATACTTTCCAGATACTTGGTTCGCTTACTCTTAAAGAACTTCTTTTCTACTGTAGTGATAGATTCATGCGCAATGTAACTTTCATGTAAAATGGCATTGCCTTCAAAACTACCTAACTCTTCTGCGACGTGCTGAGTGATGTTATTGCCAATGAGGTACTTATTTCTTTTGGTCATGAAGTCTTCAACATTATCATACTGATGTCCATATTTGTAAACCTGGAATTCAGCCTCTCCCTGATAACACTCAAAATGACCTACCAGAATTTTAATAGAATCTTTCACCCCCTTGATATTCATGTTATAAAGCCATTCGCTATGCCTGGTGTCATTTGAAAAGTAATCGTTTTGACGATACCATGCATCCTCAAAAGTTACTTCAATATCTTTTTTCCGAATCTTGATGGAATCTGTGTGTAGGATCTTATCAGCATCTTTGATAAGCAAGTTGAGGTCTATGGATTCTAATTTTTCAGCATGAGAATCCTGATGGGTAAGAAACTCCTGATTGGATTCACTTATTTCCTCATAAACTGCTCCTTTTTCAATGTGATGATGCGTTTGGGCTGTTGCAGTACCAGAAAACAGTACAGCGCTTAAGTAAGCAAAAAGTAGTAACAACCTATTAGCCATTGCAGTTAACGTTGATCTTTAAAATTTCCAATTCAGTAGATTATGTGAAAGTAAATAACAAAAATCAACATCCGCACCGTTAAGCACCTTCTTTTCGACGGACCTTTACTTTTAATCGGTGAGCAAAATACCTTTCAATTGCTCCACTGTCTTTTTGCTATTTCCAATGAAGATACTATTGTCTATTACAAACACCGGTCTTTTTAAGAATGTATACTCTATTAAGATGTATTTTCTGTAATCTTCCTCAGTCAAATCCATCTCATTTAAGCCCATGCTCCTGAATTTCATAGCTTTTCGACTAAATAAGGATTCATAGCTTCCTACCAGTTCCTTCATAACGTCTAATTGGTCTGGTGTTATTGCTGTTGTTTTAATGTCCTGTCTCTCAAAATCATCACTTAAGTTAAGTTCATCCATGATCCTTTTGCAGGTAGTGCAGGTACTTAAATAGTATACTTTTTTCATCTCATCAATTATTGATGCACAAACATAAAACAAATAAAAAAAGCCCGTCATAGACGGACTCCTTTTATCAAACCAATCCTAAATAGACCTTTAATATTTTATTGTTTTTTATACCTTCAGTTCTAAAGACAATCAAAAACGAAACCCACCTTACTTAAAAGGTGGGTTTTATTTGGAGGGGCTATATTTTATATAGGCGGTTTTATTGTTTTTTCATGAAAAATGTCTCAATCAGCTTTATTTCTCCACTTCTGGAAAATATTTTCGATGCATATTTTTCTGATATTTTTAATCCCGGCAATACAATAGGTTCACTATGATCTAACGATATTCGTATTTCTTCTTTTTCACTCGCTTTGAGAATAAATGGAACCTGACAATACGTAAATCCTATTGTTCCAGAACTTAATTCAATGCACTGATAATCCCCTGAAAAATCAAAGTATTTAAATTCTGATACTCCTTTCAAAAACTCATCCGCACTAAGGAAAAATGGATTCAGGAGAATTTCACCATTTTCAACATGCATACCCAATTCACCCCATCGGCTCAAAATATCCTCTTTGACCTGACCAGTCATACCAGGTTGCTGAGCACCTTTATGCCATGGCGTGTGTGAGTAAGGATCAGTTGGGAACGCACCGTATAGCTCAGCTGATTTATTGATACCAATACCTGCTCTTATTTCATAATAATGATCAACTAGTCTACCAATAACATCATCATTAACATTTTGATTTTTTGCTGCAATCAAGTTCTCCTGAACAGCTAATAGCAACTTGGAAACCATATGCCAATAAATACTACCCAGTCCTTCATATCCAAAGAAAGTCCCCGACCTTCCCGTAAACTCTCTGTGATTAAATACTTCTTCAAAAAGTTCTAAAATATATTCCTTATCCTGACCTACCAAATTTCCATAACTTGCCATGTCTGATAACTGATCCAGCGCCACCAGCAAGTCATTTCGATTAGTAAAATCTGCATTGAAATGATAGTTCCCAGCTTTATCTTGTTTCAAGATGCGATAATCCCTACTCACTGCCATTTTTTGTAACAACTCACTGCCAGCTACTTTCTGTGGACTAACAATATTCTTATCAAGAAACTTATTCAAATCCCTATTCGGGTAAAGCATGTAACTGTATTGATCCTCTCTGAATAGACCACTGCTTTTCATATTATCAAGAAGAGAAACCACCTCCTCCGAACTTAGAAATCCTGCACTCAGCACTGAAACCTGCCCTTCTAGCATCTCATAGAGATAGCCAATCTCTATACCATCAGGCGAAATATTGAGTAAGTTATAAGCATGATACAACCCATCTGGCCGTTTGTTATTATGAATGGAAGCTTCTATATGAACCAAAACATTATCCAGAAATTTTGATATATCTTTAGTCTGGATAGATTTCAATTCACCTGTATAACCATTATAAACAGCATTTCTATACGCTTCTCCCGCAACACCCAGTTTATCCACCATGTTTTTTCTGCATGATGGTGTAAACCCGGTTTTAGTATCGGAAATATGTCCTTCAAAGATTGTTGCAACCGAATCAAATAGATCACTCAGCTCTGAAGTCAATTTAAAGTTCTCATAGTCACCAATCAAAGGTCTAATAAAGGAAATGAACCTTCTGATATAATACAACGTGACCATTGAAACTCCATAACCAACTAATGCATTGTTGGCATCATTCCATTCAGGTCTCTGTGTATTTAACCAGATTCCACCGTCTGGAATGTAATTAGAAAGTTTAGCCAATAACATCACAAGGAGCTTCTCGATTAATGAAACTTTCTTAACCTGATTATTTTCCATTACGAATTTTCCATCGTACCCTACTTGATCTATTCTTGCCAGAATCTTCTTCTGTTCGACATAATCAAACTGTATGGTATCATATGGATTGGATAAAATTTCCTGATAAGACTTTATCCGGTATGGAACATTTGCAAAGGTGTAGTGATCCTCCTTTAAAAGTACCGATAGTTTACCAGGGAAATGTTGCTCAAATGCTTCCAGCAACTTCAATAAGTAGATTACCTGATGATCACCCCAGTAACCAATAAATGCCCATGGATCTTCAGGATCCTCCAATTCCCAGTCTACCCCGGTTTTGTCGATCCTGTATGGATTGTAGCCATCTACTGTTGAAGCATTGACGAACTTAGTGATCATATTCTCCAGAAACATAGGATAGGAATATCCAAGTGTTTCCCAATTTTGAAATATATCTCGCCAATTACCTTCATAGTTAATCCTACGTGAGCCGTCAGGGTTATTCAATTTTATGTTGTAAACATTCCAGGGCCTACTCGGGTCTCCATGCCTCCTACTAAAAGTGAGTGGCATATATTCAAGACATAACCTGATTAGATCAGGGTCTTCTGTTTGATCACATAACTCCTTTAGAGCCATGAAATCTATCTGAGGGGCCAGTTTATTAAGAAGTATCTCAAATTTGTTATAAACAACCAAATTCCAGCTCCTCACAAAGTCAACAAAATCCGAAGAATCAATATTATAGTTGTCGGTAAAAATACCGCCCCTCATGACATTAAAAGTCGTATTGGCAAAATGTCTGACCTTGCTGTTGGTATCAGTAGAATTCTGCAAGCCATCAGAAGCGCCCACAATTCTTTTCAAGGCTATTTCATTCTGCTTAACGTCTTCCTGAATCGAAGGTATAAGAGAATGTGGATCATTCAATGAATCAATCAGCTCGATCACTTCTGACTGATCCTGGTTAACGTCCATAACTGTGTACCAGGTCGTCGATTCCCGACTATCAATTGTAATTTTGGATGAGATAAAATAGGCCCCTCTCTCCCCTTTCACATCTGATTCGCTTTCAATTGTTTTACCACGCCTGAACGATGATACTTGATTGGAACTCAAAAGTATTTTTTCAGGACTCAAACCAGATGACCATATTGTAGATGCCTTGAGTGCTTCACTGGGTTCAGCTCTATCAACAATATTGGCGCTTAGCGTAATCAACCCTAGCGGAACATTAGGAACAAGCTCATTTCTCTTATATGCGTTCACCAAATTACTCTTGGTTAATTGCATCAATTTATTGACATTCGGAGGCAATACATTTTGAACTCCATCCAATACCTCCAGCTCAAAGGATGTCTTAGCAGCATTCAACAATGAGGATGTCTTTACCAATCCATATTTCCCTGATATTGACCACTGACACCTGAATTGCAAATCAAGGTCATAATTGATCTCTTCAAAAATGACAGTGCTTCCGTATATACTCTTGTATAGGTTTCTACTAATGTTAAATACTCCTTCGTACCGATCAGACCAGGGTTCCCAAACCTCATTGTCTACCCGGATGATAGTTTTAGTTCCTGTGATTTCATGATTGTCAATTATCTTATCATCCGTATCATAAGGGAATATGGCATTGTCAGCATTGACCCTACCAGCAGACACGCCCCCATTACTTGAAACAAAGAGCCACAAATCAGTAGAAGAGACAATACTCATGAAAAAGGGTTTCATTCCATCTACATTATGGATAACAGCAAACTGCTGACCATCAATCTCAGTGTATTCGTTATATACTTCTTTAGCTGGAAACTTCATTAAACTTTAAAAAATAGATAATTAACTGTAGCAATTAGACTTTAAGCAACCCCTACTTTAATTGCGAAACTCTTACGTAATCAATTACAAACTCCTGAGAGGTAAGCGACTCATCCATACCCATGGCTCCACCCCAGCCACCGCCCATGGCGAGGTTAAGGATGATGTTTTGTGGTTTGTCAAAAGGCCATTCAAGCTCATTTGCGTTCTTGTCATAGGTATAGTAATGCTCTCCATCAACAAATCCTCTTATTTCTGAAGGAGTCCACTCGACTGCATAAGTATGGAATTCAGTGGTTACGTTTGAAACGTCTTTCACACTACTGATCTGGTTATTGATCTTAAAATAGTAAGCAGGAGTATGTACAGTTGCATGGGCAATACCGTCATTTCCTTTCATTTCATATCCTACCGTTTCCAGGATATCAATTTCACCGCAGTAAGGCCAGGAGAATTCATCAACATAAGAATCACCCAGTGTCCATCCAGCTGCCCAGGAGCCTTTACCTTTAGGAACTTTCGCACTGAACTCTATTTTCCCATAAAGAAAAGTGGTCTTTCCCCGAGTGGTTAAACGAGCAGACTTCCAGGTTTTGCCATCCGGATTCTTAGTAGCCTCAATGATAAGTTTCCCATCTTCCACTCTAGCATTTTTTCCATTATTGTTTGTGTAGTACTGAAGTTCGTTATTTCCCCATCCCCAGTCGCCAATGTCAAAAAGCCATTTTGAAGTATCTATGGAGTTCCGATCAAATTCATCTGCCCAAACTACTTCCCATTCCTCACCTTCCATACTTTGTGTGAGTGTTACTGGTGTTTCCTGATGTTCACGCATTAATTGGAGCGTCAATTTTTCGATTGTAAGACTTCCATTGTAATGAAGCTTCACTTTGTGTACTCCTTCATTTAATGGTGATCCGAATTTGGATATTGTAGTTATTTCATCTCCCTTTGGAATTGAAAATCTCCCGGTGATATCATAGTTTCTACCATCCTTATTGTCGATATAATCCTCAATCCAAACCTGTGACATACCCTCATTTGAAGAGGCATATAAGTCAACTTGATACCTACCCGCTTTAGGGACATTTAGATCGTAAGAGAGCCAACCTTCGCCTTCTACTTTTAGAGGTGAAGCAGATGATAAAGTGGAGTCACTGGAACTATTAAATGATCCAATGTCCAAACTCAAATTATCTGAAGAAGTAGTAGCCTCCTGATTCGGTTTATCTTCTTTTTCGGATTGATCGGGTTGACAGCCAATATTGAATATAGCCAGAAAGATAACTGCCATTAAACTGATTGAATATTTCATAACTGTATTTACTTTTTAATTAAGATAGTTTCAAGTTCTTCAAGTGATTTGCCTTTTGTTTCCGGTATTACAGAAATAACAAAAAAGAATCCTGCTGCGGCAAATATGCCGTATATCAGAAATGTGGTACTGCTTCCAAAGGTTGATAGCTCCCATGGAAAAACCAATTGCACTGCAAAGCTTACGGCAGAATTAACGAAACCCGCAAAAGAGATAGCTATACCTTTTACTTTCATTGGGAATAACTCAGAGAACAATACCCACATAATTGGACCTATAGAAACTGCAAATGATGCTACAAAGGCAATAATACCTACCAGGATAAGGATCGGATTCATGCTAATTGCCGCTGTGATGATTGGAGATTCATATTTCTTCCCATCTTCCTCCCCAATCAAATCATAAACAGCGGATTTAAAAGCCACATCACTATCATATTCCTGACCTACAAGCGCATCTAATTGAGTTGTTATCTCAGTAGGCACACCATCTAATTTCTCCTTTGAAAGATTGTATGTAGCCGTACCAAAACCATATGACAATAGAAACATTGACAATGCGATACCAGCTACACCAAAACTAAGCAGGGGTTTTCTACCTAATTTATCAATGAATAGGATGGCTACAACTGTAAAAACCAGGTTTGTAAGCCCTACAAGGATTGCCTGAACGAAAGATGCATCAGTTCCAATCCCTGATTGTTCGAAAATCATGGGTGCATAGAAAAACACTGAGTTGATCCCTGTTATTTGTTGTAACACAGCTACAACAACGGCAATTACTAAAACAAGCCTCATAGCGGGTTTAAACAATTCACCAATTGGTACATTGTTTTCATTAGCATCGTTATCTAAAGATTGCTGAACACTCTCAATTTGTTTACTCGCCTGGGATTCTGAGACAACCAGTTTTAAAACATTCTGAGCCTCTTCAATTTTTCCTTTCAAAATCAACCACCTGGGACTTCTGGGAACGAAAAACAACCCAAAGAAATACAACACCGCTGGAAAGGTTTCCAACCCTAACATCCAACGCCAGTTGTATTTGCCAAGACCAAGAGACTGAGCCCATGATGCATCACTATTCCCCCATTTCAAAATCAAAAAGTTTGTGAAGAATGCGGCTGAAATACCAATTACTATATTCAATTGATTTAAGGAAACCATTCTCCCCCTTAAGTTGGAAGGAGCAATTTCAGCAATATACATAGGGGCCAATATGAGTGATGCTCCTACTCCTAATCCACCAATCATTCTTGCAATTACTAATATCAAAAATGTTGGTGCTAATGCCGAACCAATAGCCGAGATAGCATACAAAATGGCGGCATATTTTAGAACCACTTTTCTACCAAACATATCTGCCAGTGGACCTGCTGTCATCATGGCCAATGTAGCGGTAAGTGTCAATGAAGCAACTGCCCAACCTAATTCAATCTCGGTCAGGTTAAATTCAAGTGTAATAAATTTGTTTACACCAGAAATTACCGATGCATCAAAACCCATTAAGAATCCTCCCAGAGCTACAATAAGGGCAACTCTGAAAATAAATAAACTTGTCCTACTCATTCTTTTTTCTATTCACATTTTAACTACTGATAGACTCTGACATAGTCTATGACCATTTGCTGGGGCCAAATGTTTTTATCAACTCCCATTTTTCCTCCCCAGTTGCCACCTACTGCCAGATTAAGCACCAGGTGAAAAGGCTTATCAAAAGGCCATCCTTTTTCGTCCTCATTGGCTTTTTCCAGGGTTAGAAAATCAATTTCATCAACTGACCATGTAATTTTTTCTTGATCCCAATCAATTCGGTATGTATGAAAAGCACTGGCTGCATCAGTTACAATGATGCTATCAGATTTTTGCGTACCAATCATATGATTGAATTTTTCCGTGTGAATGGTACCATAGACTACTCCCTGGTTATAACCAACATGCTCCATGATATCAATTTCTCCATCGAGCGGCCAATTGAGTCTTCTGTTGAGGGTTGGAAGCATCCAAATGGCTGGCCATGTACCTAGTCCTTCAGGAAGTTTTGCGCGTACTTCTATTGTACCGTACTGCCAGTCACCGTTGTTTTTTGTAACTAATCTCGCGCTTGTATATTGGTTGCTTTTATAAGCTTCCCTGTGTGCTGAAATCGATAATACACCGTTTTGGACTGAGGCATTTTTCAACCTTTTATCGGTGTAAAATTGAAGTTCATTGTTTCCCCAGCCATGTCCGCCGGTGGCGAATTGCCATTTCGTGGAATCTGGTAATCCGACGTAATCAAATTCATCTGCCCAGACTAATCTTCTATTGTCATTGTTTCTTAGCAAAAAGCCAAGGCAAAGTATTCCCATGAGCACAATCGTGCCAAATGCTATCTTCATTTTACTATTCTGCTTCTTGATTCAAAACCAGGAGGGAGAAAAATCCCCCCTCTGGTTAATGATTTCTTAATACTTAATATAGATGATAACGAATTAATATCCGTCATTTTGGTTGAAAACACCCCCTGACAGGTCAATTTCAGCCTGAGGGATTGGAAGAAATCCTCTGGTAGCAGCATCAAACGTTACGTTAAATATTTGATCATCCCCCTCATAGTCAGGTCCTATATTTCCAGACATATTTAATTCCTGAGAAGCGTAATTCATGCCATTTCTTATTACATCAAAATATCGCAACCCTTCGAGTGCTAGCTCCATCCTTCTTTCGTTCAGAATATTTTCGGTTGTTGCAGGAATACTTGGGAGTCCTACTCTATCTCTTACTCTGTCCAAATAGGTCTGAGCATTTGCACTTCCCAGTTCTGCTGCCATCAGTAGAACATCTGCAAATCTGATCACCCGATGATTGGCTGTTCTGTTCAGTTCAAATTGACCTCCACTGCCCCAATGCTCTGCGTCAGATGAATATTTCTGAGAGAAATATCCAGTATGCTGATAACCTAAAGATAGCGATCCATCTAGTTCAGATTGGAATAGAATTGTGGCATCCATTCTAGGGTCACCGGTCATATCGTCAACCAATTTCTGGGATACAGGAGCAAAACTCCACCCTCTGTTCCAGCTGGTAGATCCACTTTCCACCCTAGGTCCCTGCATCTGGCAAGATAAGTTTCCTTCTCCACCTCTCACATATCCCCAATCCCACCAAACAGGAGAATCACCATAGGAAATTTCAAAAACTGATTCAACACTAAACTCACTGGCTAGCCTGAATAGATCATCGTAGTTACCCAATAAATCATGTCCGCTGTTGTTTATCAGGTCTTCCAGGTATGAAACAACCTCAGCACTACCAATTGATTGACTACCAGCAACCAGGTCAGCTCCATATACACCATTGTAGAAAAGGTATACCCTTCCTAATAAGCCTTCAGCTGCCCATTTACTAATCCTTCCGTTCTCGGAAGGGTCAATTACGTCTGGTAATACTTCAATTGCCTCAACCAAATCAAGTGTTATTTGATTGTATACTTCGGCTGGAGAGTTCTGTTCCTGCGAATATTCTGACGGTCCTCCAAGGGTATTTGTCATCAATGGAATGTTTTCAAAATACCTCACCTGTTCAAAATAGAAATAAGCCCTTAAGAATTTAGCTTCAGCGGCCAATCTGGCCTTAAATTCATCACTGGCTGTAATATTCACAAGCTCTTCCAATAAAAGATTAGCCCTATAGATACCAGTGTAGTTTTTCAACCAGATAGCATGCACTATCTGACTTGTAGGAGGGATATTGAATGTATTGAATTCATCTTCATCCAGCCCATCATTGGCATCACCTCCACCAGCAAATGCATCATCAGAAAGTATATCTGACATGGTAATAATAGGTGCCCATGAAACACCTGGAGTAGACTGGTATCCCAGTACATCATAAATGGCCACCAATCCCTGAATTGCATCTTCCTCAGTCTGATAGAAATTAGAAGATACTTTTTGATCCAGGGGTTGTCTGTCAAGAAACTCGTCTGAGCAAGACTGTAAGATTAATAAAGTAGCAATCATCACAGCTGCTGATCTGATATATATATTAATTCTTTTCATTATTACTTGCTTTAAAATGTGATAGATGTACCGAACCTAAATGTTCTTGCCTGTGGGTATATGGCCCTGTCAATTCCTATGTCAAATGAACTCATAGCTCCAATTTCAGGATCTGCCCCACTGTAATCAGTAATTGTCAACAAATTCTCCACTGAAACATAAAACCTCCATTTTGTAGACTTAATTCTCTCTAAAAAGGCTTGAGGAAGCGTATAGCCAATCTGAATGTTCTTTAACCGTGCAAATGAACCACTTTCTATATACAGGTCAGATACTCTGTTATTATTGTTGGTATCGACAAACGTGTATCGTGGAATTGATGTAGAAGTACCTTCACCAGTCCATCTATTAAGAGCATTTGTTGTAAGGTTTGTGTACCTCAAATCTCTTCGTTGCATTCCATTAAAAATTTCGTGACCTGCTGCACCTTGTATGAACATTGAAAAATCGAAACCTTTATAATCAGCAGAAGCCGTTAATCCGAAAGTTACATCTGGTGTTGGGTTACCGATCATAGTTCTGTCATCCGGAGTTATTGCGCCATCACCATCAACATCCACAAATCTTACGTCCCCAGGTTGTGCTGCTGGTTGGAGTGGTTCCCCAGTGGATCCAATGTGAGCGAATACATCTGATTGTGATTGAAACAAGCCATCAGTCTTGTATCCATAAAAATAGGCAATTGGGAATCCCTCTTCTGCCCTAGTAACTGCACCAGCAACTGCCCATGAAGCTCCAACCAGATAACCATTTTCATTACCGATTTTCGTAACCTTATTTTTGTTGTATGAACCATTTGCACCAATACTATAATTGAGATCACCTATTGCATTTTGCCAATTCAGAGATAATTCAACTCCTTGGTTCTCCACACTGCCCACATTGGCAACAGGAGCAGCATTTCCAACATGGCCCGGAATTGCAACAACTTCCAATAATTCACCAGTCGTTTTCACATAGTAGTCGAGTGAACCAGTCAGCTTACTTTGGTACAATCCAAAATCTAATGCAATATCCAACTGAGTAGATTCTTCCCACTGAATATCTTCATTTGGCACACTAAAAGGTGAGGCTCCTACTAATCTGCCTGAACCAAAAATATATCCCCGAGACTGGTCGATCCTAGATACAAACTGATAATCCCCAATTTCCTGGTTACCATTTACACCCCAGGAGGCCCTTAGCTTTAAGAAGTCAACTGGCCCGAGAGTAGGTATAAAATCCTCGTCAGTAATTACCCAGGCTGCACCTAGTGATGGGAAAATTCCATATCGGTTGTTCGGACCAAATTTTGAAGAACCATCACGTCTTAAAATTGCCGTAAAGGAATACTTGTCTTTAAAGTCATAAGTCACCCTTCCAAAAACTGAGAATAAAGCAGCATGGGAAGCTCCACCACCGACTTCATCTAGTGTGTCAGTAGCCAGATTGAGATAGACATTGTCCGGGTCAATCGTTGGGACATCTGCATTGGAACCTGCAAGGTTTTCATATTGAACTTCCTGCGCTGTGGTTCCAACCAGGAAATTGAAGTTATGAGAACCAATCTTTTTAGAATAACTGGCTGTATTTTCCCATTGCCAGGTGAAATAGCGATCAATTGATTTGTTTACACTACTTACATCCCTACTTTGAGCTCCATTCAGGTAGTAAACAGGCGTAAAACCGTCGTTGAGCACAAATGCAAGATCGGTTCCCAGACTTGTTCTCAATTTTAAGCCTTCAATTGGTACAACTTCACCATAAATGTTACCTACCAGTTTGTCAACTCTGGTTTCAGAGTGTGTATTTTCTATTAGAGCCAATGGGTTTACCACTTCAGCGCCAATTAGCTGAGAAATACCATAAACATTGCCATTCTCGTCAGTAACAACGGGTTGAGTGCTATAAGGAGCCTGATCCAACAAAGTTTGTTCCGTTTCAAAAACAGGTGTAAGTGGATCAATATTCACTGCACTACTGAAGGCACCATTAAATGACTGATTACTTCCAATTCCTCTTCTTACAATATGAGAGTAGGCGAGGTTATTGCCAAAATTGAAATATTTATTGACCTTATGTGTCGTGTTAAGTCTTGCTGTATATCTATCAAACTGTGATTTCTCACCTCCAATAATCCCTTCTTGTGAAAAGTAGGCCATGGAGGAAGCATAGGTTGATTTATCATTACCGCCTTCTACTGATATTTGGTGATTGACCATAGGAGCATTCTTTTGGAACAAAGCATCTTGCCAATCTGTGTCATTTGCTGGTACTTCGTTCAAATCGAAAGGCTCAGTCAAGCCGGCATTCCTGGCTCCTTCGTTCATCATCATCCTGTATTCTTCAGCATTGAGCATGTCTATTTTCTTACTCACATTTTGAATACCATAGTACCCATCATACCTGACGCTCATTCTTCCCTTTGTACCGGATTTTGTAGTAATCAATACTACACCATTGGCGGCCCTTGCCCCATAAATTGCTGCTGATGCAGCATCTTTTAACACATCAATTGATTCAATGTCTCCTGGGTTTAGATAATCTATTCCACCAACTACCAAACCATCCACCACGTATAATGGAGCTGCATTACCAGTTGTTCCAGCTCCTCTGATTCTTACAGTTGGCTGTTCTCCTGGTTGCCCGGAAAGGTTCGTTACCTGGACTCCTGCTGTTCTACCTTGAAGAGCCTGCTCAACTCTGAGAACCGGAGTAGAATTTATTTGATCTGCATCAACACTTGAGATTGCACCAGTAGAAACTTTCTTTTTCTGAGTTCCATATCCTATTACAACGATCTCTCCTAATTCCGTCACAGAAATGCCTAACTCTACATTGGCAATGCTTTGACCATTTAATGGAATTTCTTTTGTTTCAAACCCCACGAATGATATGACAAGTGTAGCGGTCCCGTCTGTCACGTTTAATGAATAATTTCCTTCAATGTCAGTAATTGTTCCATTATTCGTTCCTTTTTCCAGGACCGTAGCTCCGGGAATTACTTCTCCCGTATCTGAGTCCTTAACTGTACCCGAGACGCTAAATGATTGTGCTATTGTCCCGGTTGACACCAGCAAAAAACACATTACTGGTATCAAATAAAATAATTTTCTTTTCATCTTAATTGCTTAATTGCCTGTTATTCTTCTTGAAAGACTCTCACATAATCCACAATCATCTGCTGTGGAAATGTAGTAGCAGCGTTGGGGCTTCCGGGCCAATTGCCCCCTACTGCCACATTGAAGATGAAGAAGAAATCCTGTCTGAATTCACTTAGCGCTGAAGGCGTAATATCTATGACATTGAATTCTTGATCATCTACATACCATTTGATCTGGTTTTCCGTCCAGATAATTGTAAACACATGAAATTCATCCTTGAATATTCCTGAAGTAAGGTCATATGAACCTCCGTACGATGCATAATCTCCATTATTTGACCAGTGTACAGTTCCATGTACGGTCTTCTCTCTTCCACTACCCCCTATCATTTCCATGATATCTATTTCACCGCATGATGGCCATCCCACACTGTTGAAATTTGATCCCAGCATCCAGAGAGCTGGCCATATCCCCTGACCCTCAGGAAGTTTGGCCCTTATATCAATTCGCCCGTACTGAAATGATTGCTTACTGTTTGTAACAATCCTGGAAGAACTATAGGATCGACCTCCAACTGATTCTTGTCTCGCTTCGATGGTGAGGTAACCGTTACTGACACTAGTATTGTTTTCCGTGTAATATTGAAGCTCATTATTACCCCAGCCATTACTTCCTGTTCCGATTTCATAAGTCCAGTCAGAAAGGTTCAAACTGTTTTGATTAAACTCATCACTCCATACCAATTCCATCCCTTCATAACTTATAGGGGTCGTGTAGCCATCATCCGGAATTGTACCATCTCCTACTTCAACGGATATCTGAATTTCTTTTCTAACAAATCTCCCTGACTCACCGTAAGCACGTACTACAGCTGAATAAATCCCTGTTTCAGAATAGTTGTAGGTAAATTTTCCGTCAGAATTGACTAAATCAACCTGATCCAACACTTCTCCACTTTGAAAATCGAAGCTTGTTACATTTTCTGCAGTCGCATCAATAGTCACTAATCCAGATCCATCATCAGAGATGGAAGTTGAAACCTGCAAATTTGATGGATCAACAGATACGTTTCCGTCATCCTCTCCGCAACTTATGGTGAAACATAAGAATGAAAGCAATAGTAATGTTTGGTGAAATCTCATTAAGAATCTTGTAAATGCTGTTTAAATAGGAAGAAAGGATACAAGACCTTTAAGCCTTGTATCCATACATTATGAAGAAGAGTTTATTCCATTGTTATATCATCGATGTAGTATACATCAGCGGTGGTGGTATTCCATCCAGGGAATAATACAAGGCCAGAGTATAAATCAGACTTGACAGCCTCTTCATTAATATCTGTAGACAAATCCCATTCAAGTTCTACCCACTCTTCCGCGGTAGCCACTTCAAGGTCAATTTCCTGAGAAGGATTTCCACCTGCAGCTTCAATTTTATACTTCAGTGTTCCAGTAGCTGGAGCCCAAAGTTTTACTTTCAATTTAGTTTTTCCTTCAAAATTTAGTAAACCATCTAACTGAGTGATAATTCCCGCCCATGTTTGGTCTCCATGAGTAAGTTGCAATACTTTATCACTGGTGTTAATTCCAGATTTATCTGGGTTATCAACAATTTCCACCGCTGAGCCTCCAAAAACAGCCCATTCTACGTCAGATTCATGATCAATCATGAAATCGGTAATAGATTCAACATTTAGGAATACTGTTCTTGTTAATGAATCTGTTCCCTGAGAATTAGTCGCTTTTAATTGTACATCATAAATACCGTCAGCAGCAAAAGTGTGAACTGGATTCTCCTCAGTAGAGGTATTTCCATCACCAAAATCCCAAACGTAAGACTCAGCATCAATTGAAGTATTAGTAAAGGTTACAGATTGGCTTCCTTCTGTATATTCAAATTCAAACCCAGCTCTGGCTTTTGCTCCTGCCAATGCAGGTTCAAGTGATGGATCAGAATAGCTTGCGTAAACGAAACTCCATAAACCTGCACCACCATTGTCCCCATCGCCATAGTCAAACGTCAAATACATCAAGTCATAGCCGTCTTCTTCTTCGATGGTAATATTAAAGGCTACAGAACTTGTAATAGTTGCACCATTTTCACCTTCAGTTCCTAGTTTAGGTATTCCAATCCATGCACCCTCACCAGTAAGTGTCACAACACCAGAAGTAGGGTCATATGTAAATGCATGGGTATTGGATAGCCAGGCACTAACATCTGTACCATCGCTAAGTTTCATATTGTCTGCTGTTGCTTCAAAGCAGACTTCATAAACGTCAGTATCATTGAACACACCAAATTCACCCCAGAACATTCCTCCATCATCAAAGATATAGTCACCAGATCTTGTAAAAGTAAATGTTTGCTCGTATAGACAGTTTCTTGAACCATCATTGGTTAGCCCAGTCCACCAACCACCTGGGTTTGTAGAATTAGGACCTAATTGCATAGATGTACCTTCTCTATACAGTTTCCATGTTTTGGACTCTGTCCCTGTTAATAGTGTAAGGGCCTCATCTGGATCAGTAATGTTGAGGTCTTTACTAAAATCATCAGAGTCCCCTGCATCATTAGTTGCAGTGAGTACTACAGTGTATGTTCCCGCCTCATCATAAGTATGAGATGGGCTCTCATCAGTAGATGAATTACCATCTCCAAAATCCCAGGAATAATTAGTAGCGTTCTGGCTAAAATTTGTAAAAGCGACCGTAAAATCAGTCACCTCTTCCTGAAAACTCGCGTTTGGAGCCGTATCTTCTGGTGCTGGCTCATCATCTCCGCAAGACCACAACCCGAGTGCTAAAGCTCCTATCAATAAATAGGGTAGCACGTTCCATTTTAAAATGTTTTTCTTCATCATTTTTTTGACTTTGGTTTATAAAATTCCTCCGGAATTAGAGTTCCCGGTTCATCGACATGAACAAAGTCTATATTTTAGAAATCTTGGAAATGTTATACTTTCAGCTACAGAAAGGGATCAATTAAGAATTCTCAAGCAATGATTTTGAAAATCCATAATGTGAAACGTTTGCATTTTCAATATTTCCTATAAACAAGTGTCCACAGGCGACTTTCTGAAAATGAAATTAGGTTTTCAGCAAACACATCACCAGAAATTGACTACATCAATAACTCACAAAGACACAAAAATGAATACATCAATAATACATCAATTAGCCATCAAAATTGGTTCTGAAGTTGAATATGGGTACTTTTAGTATACTTAATAATTTCTCAATGCCGTACAGTGCGCTTTTGGGAATACTTCAAACTCATAATTGATATAAAATCGATTTGCTTAAAAAAATACAAATACTGTTTATTCTGTTTTATGCAGTGAATATTGGCGTAAAAGCCCAAGTAAAGTTCAGTGGTATGCCTTTCATCACACACTTCACCTCTGCTGATTACAATGGTGGAATTCAAAATTGGGATATCAAACAGGACAACAGAGGATTTATTTATGTAGCCAATAATTTCGGTCTTTTAGAATATGATGGCAATGACTGGAGACTATATACTTTCAATAACAACACCAGGCTCAGATCTATTTATATAGCTGACGATAACAGGATTTATGTAGGAGGTCAATCTCAAATTGGTTACCTGTCTGCAAATGAGCAAGGAAAACTAATTTACCATTCTCTCAATCCTCTAATCCCAAAGAACAAACAAAGTTTTGATGATGTCTGGACCATTTATGAATCCAAAGAGGCAATCGTATTTGGAACTAACAGATTCTTGTTTTTATACAAAGACAATAAGATCAGTACGATAGGTACACCTGAACAATTTAGCCACCCTACTCCTCAAAATTTTCCAATTGACTTTCAGGAAGTAGAAGAAACACCAGTATTTGAAGCCAATTCAATACATCAAATTGAGTTATTTGATGGCTACTCAATCCGTGGTATACTCCCATATAATGACAAGAAACTTGTAGCAACGTTTAGGAATGGTCTATTCACCATTGACAATAACAAAGCGATTCCCTGGAATACGGCTGTCAATGATGTATTCAAAGAGACGTTCATTAACAAAATAATTCCTCTATCTAATAAGTCCTTTGCAATTGGAACACAAAATGATGGTGTATTTATTATTTCTCAAAAAGGAGAAATAATAAATCATTTTACCATTGACAAAGGGCTTAACAACCGCACCATTAATTGTCTTTATGAGGATCACTTTCAAAACCTATGGGTAGGCATGAATGATGGTTTGTCATACATTGAACTTGGTTCACCTTTCACACACATCAATGAGTACCTCGGTCTTCAGGGTATTGGCTATAAGGCTGCCTGTTATGACAACAAAATATACCTGGGCACATCAAATGGACTTTTTTATCAGGCTGGAAACGACCATTTTAAATTGGTTGAGAACACCGAAGGCCATGTCAACTATATCGAGAAACTTGATGACATGCTACTTCTGTCACATCATGAAGGGCCTTTTATCGTAAAAGAAAAAGTAGCGCAACGATTAAATGATTCATACGGGTCCTGGAAATTCATTCAGGATAAACAAAACCCCGATTATTTTATTGAAGGACATTATGATGGACTGCGGTTATATCAAAAGAAAAAAGGCACGCTTCAATTTGTCATGGATTACCAGCAACCTTATGAGTCATCACGAGTCCTGGCTCAGGAAAATAATGGCACAATCTGGATGACGCATGGATACAAAGGTGCTTATAAAATAGTCAAAGAAGGAAATGAATTGATTTCAGTTGATCATTATAACAGATTGGATGGGTTCCCTTCTGATATATTGATCAATGTTTTTCCTTACAAGGAAGACTTGATATTTGGAAGTGCTAATGGAATATATGAATACGTTCCTTCACTTGACTCTTTTGTGGTTTTTAATGAATTAAATGAAGTCCTGGAAACCGAGAATTACATTGGCCAATTTGAACAGGATCAACTAGGCAATATCTATTTCATTGCCGACAATAAAGTAGGGATGTTGATGAAAAACATAGATGGCTCATACATTAAAGAGAAAAATCTATTCAATAAGGTCAACTACCTACTAAATGACGACCTGCTAAATATTACATGCCTTGATATTGAAAATGTAATTATTGGGGCGAAAACAGGATTCATTCACTTCAACCCTACTGTCTCAAAGACCTTACCTGAAAAGTTTTATACCTACCTGAGATCTGTTTCGTCCTCCGGAATGAAAGACACATCACTTTATTCAGGAAGTACAATGGGTATTCAGGAAATCACCCCTACCCTTCTGTTTGAAAACAATAACGTGACCTTCACTTATGCTTCACCCTTTTATGATGGCCTGGGTAACGAGTTTTCATATCGACTAAAAGGATTTGATACTGACTGGTCTAACTGGTCTTTTACCAATAGCAAGGAATACACAAATCTCTATGAAGGAAATTATACTTTTGAAGTACGGTCCAGAAATATCTATGGTCGGGTTAGTGAGGTAGCTTCATTCAAATTTGACATACTTCCTCCCTGGTATCGTTCGATTACTGCCTATGCCATATACATTATAGCTACTCTGGGATTATTTGGTGTTGCGCTGATAATTCTCGACAGAAAGCACAAAAAAGACAAAGTGCTTATGGAGGAGAAGCAACAAGTGCAGTTAAAAGAGAAGGATTTCAAACTGGATGAGATATCAAAAAAATCCGAACAGGAGATTACTCAATTAAAAAATGACAAACTCAAATCAGAAATAAAACACAAAAACAAAGAATTGGCAAGTGCCACAATGTACATCATTAATAAAAACGAATTCATCAATGAAATAAAGCATGGACTAAACTCTATCATAAAAAGAAAAAACGGTGTTTCCACAGAGTTATCAAAAATTGTGAAAGACATCAACAAAAACATGAATGAGCCTGATGATTGGAAGCAATTTGAAGTCCATTTTGATGAAGTTCACCAGGGGTTTACAACCAAACTAAAAGATGACTTTCCCAACCTCACACCTCAGGAAATTAAACTAAGTGCCTACCTCAGGATGAACATGACTACAAAGGAAATGGCAAGCTTAATGCATATTTCACCCAGGGGTGTGGAAATTGGCCGTTACAGACTCAGAAAGAAACTAGGACTGGAAAGAAGTACAAACCTGGTAGATTTTATGATGAATTATTAAAGAACTGACAGATGTGCCCTATCATCAAAGGCATCTACCTGATACATTGTTCCAGTATGCTTCAGTTTGTAAAGGCACAGATTTTCGTGTGAAAACATGTCCATTTTGCTTAAGTCATGATTCAGCAACCAACAAAGTAAAATACGCATGGCTCTTCCGTGCATACAGATCAATACATTCTCTTCACCTGTATTATTCATGATAACATCCATTGCCTGTTTCTGCCGCTCCATTACTTCAATTGGGGACTCTCCATTTGGGATACTGTAATCCAAATTTCCGGATGTCCATTGGGCTACCATGTACTTATATTCCTGATGACCATCTTCTGAAAATGTATGCCCCTCTTTATCTCCCCAACTTATCTCATTCAACCCCTCTAATTTCTCATACTGTAAACCATCTTTGATAAAACCTTCCACTGATTGGTAGGTTCTTATAAGGTTCGAAATATATAGTTTATCAAATGAATAGTCTTTATATGCATCATAAAAAGCTTTTGCCTGTTTGAACCCTGTATCATTTAATGGCGCATCTATCCCACTGCCCTGAACCCTCTGTTGTCTATTATACTCTGTTTGTCCATGCCTGACGATGAATAAATTCTTGGTTTTCAAATCAATTCTTTATTTGTTTGCCGATACTATTAATGATTAGTAGATGTTTAATCCACAATTTACGCTCGAAAATATCAATAACTTTTCAAAAGGATGCATGGTTGAGCATCTGGGAATTGAATTTATTGAAATTGGTGAAGATTTTATTTCAGCAAAAATGCCAGTTGACCACCGAACAAAACAACCCATGGGCCTGTTGCATGGAGGAGCGTCCGTAACAATGGCCGAAACTCTTGGGAGTGTAGCTTCTACTGGTTGCATCAATTTGGATACTCAGGCAGCAGTTGGGATTGAAATAAACGCAAACCATGTGAAAAGTGCCAAAGAGGGCCATGTTTATGGAATTGTAAAACCTATACATATAGGGAGAAATACACATATTTGGGAAATAAAAATTACTAATGAAAATGAGCAGCTGATATGCATCAGTAGATTAACAGTTGCAGTGATTGACAGAAGATGAGATTAGAGAGCGAAATTTTAAAACCAACCTCCCAACTTAAGAAATTAAAAAATCTGTTTTGTGCCGCACAATCAAAAAATTATGCGGTAGCTATCTGGAGCCTTCCAAATACTACAGATTTTAAACTAATCATTGATACCTCCCATTCCATAGAGCTTGGTGAGGTTGAAGTTGAAAATGTTGGGCCGGGATTTATAGTCTCGCCATTTGACAACAGTGATGGCAAGAAAATTACTTTCTTAAAAGGTGATATTCTATTTGATCTTAAGAGCGATATACTCGAATTCTCTGCTACGTTGAGTGAAGAAAAGAAACGGTGGGCAAAAGAGGTAATCGCGAAAGATGAAACCCCAACGTATACCTACAAAAATGCTTCAACTGAATCAAGGGGAGAAATAGATTATGTTAGCCTGGTTGAGGAAGGGATCAAAGAAATCAACAAGGGTAGTTTTGAGAAATTTGTTCCATCCAGACAGACAACAATTCCACTAAACAGCAATTTCGAACCGGTTGAAAGCCTTGTGAAGCTAAGAGAGGCTTATTCAAATGCTTTCTGTTACTTACTTTCAACGGATGCTTTGGGCACATGGATGGCCGCCTCTCCGGAGCTATTGATTGATATAGAAAATGAAAAAAGATTCTTGACCGTTGCATTAGCGGGAACGCAAAAGATGCCGGAAGACGAATCACTGAGCGATATTGCCTGGACCCAAAAGGAGATTGAGGAGCAAGCGATGGTGAGCAGATACATCATCAATTGCTTCAAGAAAATAAGATTGAGAGAGTTTGATGAAAGAGGACCAAAAACAGCAAGAGCAGGGAATCTGGTACATCTTAAAACAGAGTTCTCTGTGGATATGGAAGAAACGAGTTTTCCTCTTCTTGGAAGTGTTATGTTGAAACTCCTCCATCCTACCAGTGCTGTCTGTGGAATGCCATTAGAGCCTGCATTCAATTTTCTCAAAGAAAATGAAGGTTATGATCGGCACCTTTTTGCTGGCTATCTTGGACCTGTTAACATCAATATGAGTACCTCTATATATGTAAACCTGAGATGCATGCAAATATTCAAAAATAAAGGCATCCTGTATGCAGGTGCAGGGGTCACGCATGACTCAAACCCGGAAAAGGAGTTCCTAGAAACTGAAATGAAGTTTAAAACACTTCTCAACATTTTAAACTAAGATATGATTCTTCAGGCCATCCATGATATTTCAGAAATTTGTGCAAAGAAGGGAGTAAAACAGGCCATCATTTCTCCAGGCTCCCGAAGCGCACCTTTGACAATATCATTCGCCCGCAATCAGAACATAGAAACGTTTATATTTCCTGACGAGCGATCAGCGGCGTTTCAGGGCATTGGAATGCACCTTAATACAGGTAATCCAGTTGCACTTGTTTGCACATCAGGATCTGCAGCCTATAACTATGCTCCGGCTGTTGCTGAAGCTTATTATCAGCAAATACCATTAATTGTTTTTACAGCTGACAGACCTACTGAATGGATTGATCAATTAGATGGTCAAACGATTCAGCAACAAAACATTTATGGTAAACATGTCAAGGCATCTTATCAATTACCCGATCAGTATGAAGCAAAAGACTCCTATTGGCATATCAACAGAATTGTCAATGAGGCCATTAATAAAGCCTCAGAATATCCTAAAGGGCCTGTTCATATTAATGTTCCTCTGAGGGAACCATTCTATCCGGAATCCACCGAAGAACTCAGGTTCTCCAGCGATATAAGAATCATCGAACAATCCCAACCTACAGCTTACCAGGGTGAGCATCAAATTCTGGAAACCATACAGAAACAAGCAAAGGTGCTGGTAGTAGCGGGTCAATCAAATCCTGATAAACTTCTTAAGAATACATTAGAGCGATTCATTGATCATTTTAAGATCACCCTTATCTCAGATGTTATATCAAATATGGCCACTGCTGAATCAATCACTCATCAGGATCTTTTTTTAAGCTCGGTCACTGAAGAAATTGCTCAGGCACTTCAACCTGAGGTACTAATCACATTTGGTAAGAGCGTTATTTCAAAAAACTTAAAACTATTTTTAAGGAATTATCCTCCAGCAAAACATTATCACATTCAGGAAAGTGGATATGTCGCAGATACCTTTCAGCACCTGACCGATATAATACATTGTAGTCCGCATGAATTCTTTTTATCCTCATGCCGTGGAGTACCTGGCACAGATGATTTTACAATTCAGAAAAGAAAGAATTACAATCAAACCTGGAGTTTAATTCAAAAATCAACAAAAGAGAGCCTGGAACAATCCTATACAGATGATTTCACTGAATTAGGAGCGGTTGAATGTGTTTTAAATAGCCTACCGAAAGAGTCAGCGCTTCATCTTGCCAATAGTATGCCTGTAAGATGGGCAAATTTCATCGGTGTGGAACCTTCCATACAAGTTTATGCCAATAGGGGAACCAGTGGAATAGATGGTAGCAATAGTACCGCTTATGGGTATGCTATTCAGAGTGACCAGGTTGTTACACTATTAACTGGAGACATGGCTTTCTTCTATGATAGAAATGCTTTTTGGAATCAGCACACACCAAAAAATTTAAGGGTAATTATTCTTAACAACCATGGAGGAGGCATCTTCAAAATGATAAAAGGTCCTCTGGAGTTGCAAGAACTGGATCGATATTTTGTAACAGAGCAACGCTTAAACGCAAGTAATCTCTGTCAGGAGTTTGGTTATGCGCATTACTTCGCAAGAAATTTCAACGAATTGAATAATGTGTTAAAAACATTTTTCCACTCCGCTGAACGACCTAAGGTATTGGAGATAATGACAGATGCAGATAAGAACATTAAGGTTATAAAAAAAATAAAGGAACAGCTTAGCAGCCATTCCCTTTAACTATATATTGTTTGCCTTTTTGCTCGATTTCAACCTGGAAGGTTTTTTCAATAATGTCAAGTATTTCCTTTCCTGACCTATTCTTGAATGTTGCTGTAAGCTTACAATCTTTTAGTGCTTGATTATCAAACTTTAGCTTGATATCATACACATCATTCAATAGGTCCGCTACGTCAACTAGACTGGAATTGTTAAAGTAAAGCACTCCTGTTCTCCAGGCAAGGTAATTGCTATTGGCGTTCTTCTTTTTTACGATTTCATTTCCGGAATCACTAATAATACCCATCTCACCAGGTCTTAACTCCACAGCACCAGCCAATCCATTCTTGCTTATTGTCACTAATCCAGATTCTACAACAATCTCGGTTTGACCTTCATCAGCTCTTACTTGAAAACTAGTTCCAAGTACCCGTATTGTTGCATTCGCTGTTCTAATAATAAAAGGCTTTTCCTCATTTCTTTCAATGTCAAAATAAGCCTTACCATTAAGCTTAATCTCTCTTGTATTATCCTTACGGAAATTAGAAATATACTCAAAAGAGGCTCCTTTAGAAAGTACCAGCAATGAACCATCTTCTAATTTCTCATCAAACACGTTTTCGAATAGTGCTATCTCTCCAGTCACTTCACTGGTTGATCTATTAGAAATTGCATTATAAATGAAATAGCCTGCCACCAATAGTATTGCCACACTAGCTGCTATTCGCCAGTTAAGCTTAATTACTTTAGGCTCAACTTTTTGATTCTCCAGTTTATCTATGTCACCAAACACATTTTTGAGTGCAGGAGCTGGTTTAAACCGGTCCACATTGGTGTATGACCATGCTTGCTTGAATTCTATATACTCAAGCTCATTTTCAGGACTTTCATTCCTCCACTGCTCAATTTGAGTAGCTTCGTCAATAGTAGTATTCCCTGAAAAATACTTCGCTAACAATTCTTGAACTTCCATTTCAATCTTCAATTCAAATAACTAACAGTCCAAATTGTAATTACCCTATGAAAATACAAACAAATTTCTATTCTTCTATCGATAAATAAAAACTTAATGGTAATGCATCCGATAATCTCTTCTTAGACCATACTCCATAAACCATAATTCCCTCTGTTAAATCCAATAATTCAGCATATTCTTCATACCCGGACTTTAAAAAAGTAGATGTTTTTCCAATGTAAGAAATTTCACTACCGGCGTACTGAACCATCAAATATTTATCCTCTGGCAAATCATCACTTATTTTTTTCAACCTGAGAATTTCTTTACTGTTCAGGTTAGCCGGGAAAAACTTAAACTCAATAGATTCAGGTATTTCGTCTACTACATCTGTACGAAACTTGTTAGTTCGTAGCTCCCCATCCAGATCAGCATGAATAAAATGCCTCAATGACCCTTTATACGCTTGTGTTCTTCGTTTCCCCCACTTCTTCATTTGTTTTTTATCCGCTGATTCAAGTGGCTCAAAATTGGTTTTTCCTACATATTTTATGATACCATGCTCGGAATTGAAAAAAATAAGGTCATACAATAATTCATAACCCAGCGCTTCATTTTTTATGTGAAGCGGTTCAGTGGAATAAATCTCAAATTCTTTAAATGCGTCCGTTGAATCAAAAGCAATCTTGATGACTTCTCTGTTAAGAATTTCACACTTTTCAGAGTTATAGGTTGTTCCCAAAATTTCTTCAACAAATATATTGTAGTAAAGGTCCCAGTTTTTGCTTTTTGAAGATAACACCTCCAGTTCCTGTAAAATATTAATGGCCGGTGCTATCTTAATTTTCAGGTCTTCTACATTATCATTTACATATAGATAGTAGTTTTTAACACCATAGCTTACATGGGAAATAACTAATTCATATGTTCCTTTTGGAACATCATCAAAATCAAAAGCACCTTCATGAGTAGAATATTCTCCAAACTCAGTCCCATCCAAATAAATATGAGCCCCCTGAATATAACTATTTGTTAGACTATCATAAAGTACACCATTGATGCTGTGTTTCTTCTGTTTGACTTCCGGTAATTGGAAAATAACCTGATTTTTAAAAATCGCATAATCAATCCCTGTACCAGTCAGTAATAAGTCTAATATCTCACTCACTGGCCTGTCGGTAACATTTAATGTGAATCGTTGTGTTGACGAGAATAGCTCAGAGTTATACGAAAAATGGATGTCTGATTGCATTGAAATATTCTCCAAAATAACTGAGAACTTTTCCTCGTATACATTCAAGTCAATAGGCTTGTCCAGTAAATTCTGGGCAAGTGTTATTGCGGATTGGGTTAATGCCAATAAAAATACTATTACGAACCTATTATTCATTAAGCCTTATTCTCTGCTCTGAACTTATCACGTAAAACCCGAAGCGCCTTTCCCATTTGAACCTCCACTGTCTTGATAGAAATATCCAGGTGTTCTGCAATTTCCTGGTACTTCAGACCCTCAAATCGGCTAAGCTTAAAAATTTCACTGCATCTGGGTGGTAAATTTTCTATTTCGTCGTATATAAGTTTGATTAGTTCTTGCTGTTCTTCACGAGCTTCTTCATACTCAGTGGTTGAAGGAAGATAGTTAATTGCATAATCTTTATAAGCATCCTTTACTTTTTGGTGCTTGATGTAGTTGAGACAAGTGTTATGTACCGAACGATATAAATATGATTTAATCGATGAATCGGGGTCTATTGTATCACACTTTTCCCAAAATTTCACAAATACTTCCTGCACTATTTCTTCAGCCTGCTCGTCCTCATTCACAAATCTGGAAGCGTAGGCACACAAGAGCGAATAATTCTCGTTGAATATCATCTCAAACGCGCCCCTGTCTTTATTAATTATCCTTTTAACAATGTCTTTCTCCGACCTCTCCATGAATTATTTTTTCCCACTTATCTTTACGATTTAAAGACATCAAAGTACTTCCTTTAAAACAATGCAGTTTTATTTTGAAAACACTCCAATTGACTATAATCAAATTCGGAATCCGAAAAATAAGGATTTTTTTTCAAGTCAGGAGTTATTATCCGCTGCTAATTTTATAAGTAATTGGATTTCAGGAAGAAAAACATTTCAAACTTCAACTTCAGGATCAACCGGCAAACCCAAACCAATTACCTTGGACAGGAAATTAATGGAAATAAGTGCTTTGAATACTATCAATAGCCTGGGTATCCCCTCAAAAGGCAATGCCTTCCTATGTATTCCTCCTAAATTCATTGGGGGAATGATGCTAATTTCTCGTGCTTTAATCAATGAAATGAACCTGTATGCCTACCGCCCTACTGGCAACCCATTGAATCAGGAAATTCCGGACATATCATTTCATCTTGCATCCATGGTTCCTATGCAGCTTTACGAAGTACTTCATAACAAACTTTGCAAACCGAAACTTAATCAGTTTGAAACATTACTCCTTGGAGGTGGTGCAATTTCATGGGATGTGGGAAAATCTCTTGAAAAGGTGACCACAAATGTCTACCAAACTTATGGTATGACAGAAACCATTTCACACGTTGCTGTCAAAAAACTGAATCACGGTCCAACCTCCCATTACGTGGCAATTGGAGACAATAATTTTAGCACAGACTCTTCAAACAGGCTCATTATCCAGGGAGCTGTAACCAAACAAAAACCATTACTAACCAATGATGTAGTAGAACTGATCGATGAAACAAAATTCAGATGGGTCGGAAGATATGACAACATAATCAATTCAGGCGGGATCAAAATTCATCCTGAAGAATTGGAATCAAGCATCGTTGAAATATTCAAGAATGCCCAAATTCAAAATGCATTTTTTGTTGCTGGGATAGAGGATAGCAAATTTGGTAGTAAGCTGATACTCCTAATAGAAGGAAAGACAGACACTGAAGAGTTGAAAAATTTATTAAAAAAACACTTACCCAAGTATAATATACCTAAAGAAATCATTCAATTGGATAGCTTTGCATACACAGAAACCGGAAAGGTGAATAGACAGGCATCAATCCAATTGACAGAATAAATAATATGGCTAAAGAAACAGTTAAATTCCACTTCAAAACACTGGAAGTGCCCCCTCCTTTCGCTCACGAATTCAATTTGCAAATTGACATGGGTGAATCACTAGACGTTCAATACAATTTACACTATACGGAGCGTGATGAAATCTCCCCTGAGGAAATTGAATCGGAGGGTTTTAGTGAGAATGATGATTTCGAATGGAGTGGTAGTTTAAATTCAGTTTGGAAGGACGCACTCATGAGCTACCTGAATAACATCGATTGGCAAGAAGACCAGGAACCTGACGAACATACCCAAACTGCTGTCCATGTTGAATTTGAAGAAAAAGAGACTGAAATCTACGATGATGATAAATTGGAATATTTCTTACAGGAAATAACGCAAGCTATTTATGAAACAGCTTCCCTCGAAGAACCACTCAAGATATCTTTCATCAGGAATATTGGATCAAATCCATCTGAAAAACTTGACCTCACGGTATCATTCAGCTCCAGAAGTATTCAGGTTTCTTCCAGCAACAAGTCAGCAGACATGGCATGGAAAAAAGGCAATGCGTTACTAAAGCATCTGTATATGGGGGATTATCAAACAAAACCTCACAAAACCAAAGACGAAGGCATATTTGTTTCTTTTGAGCCCAATCAATGGTTTGACCTTAAGAAAATCGAAGCTGAAGAAGGAATTTCCGGGTTGTACGATGCTGTCGAATCGGGACTTGAATCAATCAAATTTTAAACTGGGCACAAAGTATATTGGAAGTTCAAATTCTTTAAATTACTGATTTCCATAACACTTTGATCCATGAAAAACGCTAATAGAAGATTATTCCTAAGAAACTCAATTCTAACAGGGTCAGCTTTGTCTATGCTTCCCTTTACTTCATTTGGAAAACAACCGGAAGTTTCAAAAAATGATGACTTATACCTGATTGGACCTAAAGAAGGTTTTACCCCTCAAATTGGCACACTATTATCCACCATGACCATGATGCGTGTTTGGGTAAAGCAAACGGTTGAGGGATTGACTATGAAAGAACTGGATTTTCAAATTGATGAACAATCCAATTCAATTGGCGCCATGCTTCTACATCTTGCTGCCACTGAGAAATACTATCAGCTAAACACTTTTAACAATATTCCCTGGGGTGATTGGGATGATAGCGTGAAAGCTGAATGGGACATCCCAATGGGACTTGGTGAAAATGGCCGGGAAAAAATTAATGGAAAACCACTTGAGTACTATATCCAAAAACTCGATGATGTTAGGGCAGTTACCCAAAAGGAATTTGCAAGCAGAGATGATGATTGGCTTATGGAACAAGAGCCTTTCTTCAGCAATGAACCCACTAACAATTATTGCAAATGGTTCCATGTTTGTGAGCATGAGTCAAATCATAGAGGTCAAATCAAATTCATCAAGAAAAGGTTACCGAAATAGCAAAAAAATGTCCTGATCTTCTAAGACACTCTCACAATAATTCCCTATGTATAAGGGATTTACAATTCTATTTGTTATATTCATAGGCTATCAGCGCAGTTGCGGAAAAAAGGTAATCATTTGGTCACTATGATATACTCCGCAAAGCTTATGTCTAATCCCCTGGATCAGGTAGATATACTTCAACGCATGATTGATGAGGTTGAAGATTACGCCATTATCGTAATGGACGGGGAAGGTATTATCAAAAATTGGAATAAAGGGGCCCAAAAAATCAAGGGCTATAGCTCGGAAGATATCGTTGGGAAAAATTTTAGATGTTTTTACACTGAAGAGGATAGATTAAATGGCAAACCAGACCGGCTCATAAATGAAGCATTACAATTTAACCATGCACAAGATGAAGGTTGGCGGGTAAGAAAAGATGGCTCAAAGTTCTGGGCGAATGTTACCATTACTGCAATTCACAATGAAGAAAATGATGTGATTGGATTCAGCAAATTAACCAGAGATTTAACCGAAAGAAGAAAATCTGAATTACGTTTGGCTGAACATGCCCGAAACCTTGAGGAGAAAAACCTGGAACTGGAACAACTCACTTATATTGTTTCACATGATCTCAAATCCCCGTTGAATGGCATAACAAGGATGCTCGGGATGCTTAAAAGCAGAATTCCTAAGGAATACTCTGATTCAGAGGAATGGCAAATGCTCCAAATGTCTGCCGGCAGAATGAGGGAAGTTATTGAGGATGTGCTTGAATACTCACTCATTGGCAAGAATCAGAAAGTATCATCTGTTGACCTAAGTTTATTGATCAAAGATGTAATCACTGACATCAGTGATGAAATCGAAAGCACTCAGGCTTTTTTAGAAACTCCAGATAATCTACCAGTTTTAAAAGGCTACCCAACTCCATTGAGATTGTTGTTTCAAAACCTGTTTGGCAATGCCATCAAATTCAGAAAAGTTAATGAGACACCAAAAATCAAACTTGCTTTTGATGATTTAAATGACCATTACCAATTTACAATTAGTGATAACGGCATTGGAATAGATAAAGCCTACTACGGAAAAATTTTCAAAGCTTTCCAAAGACTGCATTCAAAAAGGGAGTACCCTGGAAGTGGTATCGGACTTGCCAATTGCATCAAAGTAGTAGAACTACACCATGGAAGAATTTGGGTGGAATCTGAACCAGGTGAAGGTAGCGATTTTCATTTCACACTGACGAAAAACCTAAAATAAAGTGTAATTACCACCATATCTGAATTTACCAGTATCCAATGAAGGTAAAGTAGTGTTTGCAAAGTACTTGCCTCTCGACTTCTTAAAAAGCTGCTCAATCATACTGGCAAAATTACCATCACCTTTAAGTCTCCTGCCCCACTCTGTATCGTTAATTTGCCCACCATGAAGTTCCTCAATTTGATGAATAACTTTTTCACTCCTATCAGGAAAGTTTTTAACCAGCCAGTCTCTAAACAGATTGCCAATTTCACCATTCAATCTCACCACAGTATAACTTGCTGAGACAGCTCCATGATTTGCAGCATTTCTCAAGAGTTCTGGTATTTCTTCATCATTGAGACCAGGAATTATAGGAGCAGTCATCACACCAACTGGAATACCAGCTTCAGTTAATTCTTCGATTGTTTTTAAACGCTGGTTACCAGTTGCAGTTCTGGGTTCCATTATCCTCCTTAAATCTTCATTTAAAGTGGTTAACGAAATGATTACATGAACTAAATTCTCTTTTGCTAATTTACTGAGCACATCAATGTCACGGGTAATAAGACTGTTCTTCGTGATGATCCCAACGGGGTTTCTATACTTCTCAAAAACCTTTAAAAGTTTACGGGTAATTTTATATTTCCGCTCTAGAGGTTGGTAACAGTCTGTATTGCCTGATAGCGCAATTACCTCAGGTTTCCAGGATTTGCTTAAGAATTTTCGTTCTAGTAAAACAGGAGCATCTTGCTTTACAATAATTTTACTTTCAAAATCAATCCCAGAATTAAAACCCCAGTACTCGTGACTATTTCTAGCGTAACAATAAATGCATCCATGCTCACATCCCTGATATGGATTTATTGATTTTGAAAACCCAAGGTCATCACTAGAATTTTTACTAATGATGTTAACAGGAGACTCATAGAAGACCTGTGTTTTCCTGGTCAATGACTCACTCTCAATATCCTGGTTCTCAGAGTAATCATAGCCAAAACGTTCAAAACGATTGTTTGTCAGGGTTTGGGAACCTCTACCCTTTACTGAAGCACTAGACATACTCAAATATACTAATTTTATTAGTCAATACTAATTTTATTAGCTTTAATTAAGTACTTACTTTTCTAAAATTGCTAAATCCAAATGAGCTGGCCACACCCACAATAGCCCCCATCAAATGAGCTTCCCAGCTCACATATCTGTTAATTGGCACTACGCCATAAATAAGGCCTCCATACAACAGAATAACAGTAGCTGAGATCAACAAGGATTTCAAGTCTTTTCTGAATATACCAAAGGAAATTAAAAAGAAGGCCAGACCATAAATCAGGCCGCTGGCTCCAATGTGATAAGAAGGTCTTCCAATGATCCATACAAGTAAGCTAGGGGCGAAAAAACATTGCATAAAAACCCGATTAGCTATTTTATCATAAAAGAGATACAAGGCACTTCCTAAAAAAATGAGCGGAAAAGTATTAGAGGCAATATGCGCAACATCACCATGTACGAAAGGCATTGTAAAAATACCTAGTAGACCAGTAAACTTCCTGGGGTAAACGCCCAAAAAATCCAGGTTCCAGTTGTAGGAGAACTGTAAAACAAAAACGGCCCACATTAAAAAGGTGAGCCGCAATGGAGGTACAATACTTTTATTACTTAATGACAAATTCCTTTAGAATTTTGATGGATCATTTATCATATTTAGTTCCATTAATTTTGCTTCTTCATAACTTACAGAAAGGTATCCGAGAACACCTCCAGAAGCTTCAGCAATTTTCTTAGCAAGGTCTTTAAGACTAGCATGAAATTTAACGGAAAAATTCTTATCTAATTTTGGCAGGATTCTGTTCAAGCGTTTCAACTCAGCGATAATCATTGGATTTCTTTCCTCTGGTTTACTTGGGTAACTCTGTACCATTTCATTAAACTTCGCTTCAAATCCCTCACCTACTAATTTGTAGTAGTCTACCAGTTGCTCTCTCGCCCGGCTTTGCTTTCCTCTGGCAATGGAGATCGCTTCTTTAGTTTCTGCTTTATCTATAGTTCCGTCAGCACCTGCAATCAATACAGACACTAGAACCGGCGCTTTTAGCATCACCTCAACCTCTTCTTCCCTCAGGTTATCAAACTCTTTTATCATAGTTGCTTATTAAATACTATTGAATCCCAAATATAAGCCGTGAAATTAGTAAAAAAAACTGAATTCTAACTATCATTTGGGATCGTTCAATATCACAAATTCCATGTATACAGGCAAGTGATCTGATATCTCACCAGCATCACTTACGACCTTGCTATCTAAAGCTAATATTTTGTCGCTGTTATAGAAAATATAATCAATTTTAATCTTAGGATTTGCTGAACTATAGGTAAAATACCTGGATTTATCTGCATTATATGTAGAGTCCGGAATAGCTTTGGCAATATTCAAACCTTTCATGATTGTTGCAATCGTAGAATCATCAGTATTTATTTCAGTGGTAGCATTAAAGTCACCAATCAATAATACAGGGTATTGTTTGGAGTAAAAGTTGAAATACTCCAGTATTTTTTTTGCTTGCGCTTCCCGGGTCTCTTTCACATATGCTTCCAGGTGTACATTCATGAGAATTAGAGACTGTCCTCCCAGAGCTATTTTGTTTACTTCCAGCAACCGGTCAATGTAAAAAGCATTGTAATAAAATGGTGTACTTTCAGGTTTCTCTAAAACTATTCTTTCATGTAGTGTGATTGGGTATTTCGAAAGAACAGCCTGTCCCGATAAAATTTCACCAAAATGATTTCTAATTGGCAAATATGGAAACGGAACATACTTTTTATCCCAATTAACAGCCATACCTGCATACCCGTACATTCCCGCATTTGCGAGACTATCAAGTTGATTATTATAGAAAGATCTGGATGCTGCAAAATCTATTTCCTGAAAACCGATAAAGTCAGCTTGATGTTGAATCACCAAGTTTTGAGCACTTTTCAAATTACGCATGTAAAATTCTTCATCCGCATCATTGGGAACATTATTGGTCATACCAGACATATAACCAATGTTATAGGTCATTACTGAAAATGTATCCTTACCGAGTGGCAGCACGTTTTGAGGGTACTGAATTATTTTTTGATAGGAGCTTGACTCATAATTTGATGAAGACCCATAGAAAAATATGAAAGTTATGAGTGCTAAAATTGTCAGAATAGCCCCAACAAAAATTTTTAGAATCAATTTTATCATCTAAATTAGAATCGTTAATGAACCATTAGATTTATTACTGGTTCAAATTAAACTAATATAACTTAAGATGGGCAAAATTACGGATTTATCCTACCTGGAAATGGTAAGTGACGGTGACGAGGACTTTATCAATCAAGTAGTTTCTTCTTTTATTGAGAACAATAAAGAGATTGTAGACAAACTACAGGAAGAAAAGGAAGCGGAGAACTGGCAGGAGATGGGTAGATTGATCCACAAGATGAAACCATCGTTAGAAATGGTTGGGCTTACACCACTTAAAGAAAAGATCATTTCCGCTGAAGCTAATCTCAAAAGTGAAACCAACATCCCCGATACTTTACCAATCGTCGACGAAATTATTGAGAACTGTAAGCAGGCCATTGAAGAGTTAAAGGACCACTTATAATCTTCACATCAAATGAGTGCTAAAAAATTAGTGTTGATTGTTGGTGGACGATCAGCAGAACATACTATTGCATTAAGGTCTGCAGAAAGCATTGTCAATCAACTTGATAAATCAAAATATTTCCTCAAAATCACTTATGTGGATCGTCAGGGAAAATGGTATGCCATATCCGGCGAACCTGAAAAAATCCCAGTCCGAACTCTTGAGGAGTATTTCAAAGAGCATAATTCAGATTTCAAATTGACCAATCCTACTGAAGCATTACAGGGAATGGATATCGCTTTCCCGGTGATTCATGGCACCTATGGTGAAGATGGAACAATTCAGGGCATCCTGAAGGGCGCAGATATCCCCTTTGTTGGTTCTGGTATATTGGGTTCTGCAGTTGGAATGGATAAAGAAATGTGCAAAATCCTTGTCAAAGAAGCTGGTATTGGCATAGCTGATTATTTAACATTGTATGCTCATAATAAAACATCCTATACATTTGAGCAGGTCAAGGAAAAACTAGGCATTCCTGTATTTGTTAAACCTTCAGCAGCAGGCTCGTCTGTAGGTGTACATAAAGTTGCCACTCAAGAAGAATATGACCATGCCATTCAGGATGCTTTTCAATATGACCGAAAAGTGATAATTGAAGAGGCAGTAATTGGCCAGGAATTAGAGTGTGCTATTTTGGGCAATGATATCCCAAAGGCCTCTGTCATTGGAGAGATTGTACCTAAGATTGATTTTTACTCCTACGACGCAAAGTACTTAAGTGATGATGGCGCAGATCTGTTGATTCCAGCAAACATCAATGACGCTGATTCTGAAAGGATTCAAAAAGCTGCTATTGATGCATTTATTGCACTCGGATGCGAGGGTCTTTCAAGAGTGGATTTCTTCTTGACAAATGATGGCAAGTTAATATTTAATGAGATCAATACCTTCCCTGGGTTTACGAGCATCAGTATGTATCCATCATTATGGGAAGCCTCAGGTGTACCTTATGCAGAATTGTTGGATCAATTGATTTCGTTTGGGCTTGACAGGTATGAAAAAGAGAGAAAACTGATTGTTGACTACCGTTAATTAACTACACGTCAATTTTTTCTCTATCACCTAGATGCTTAGGTGGGGTTTTGAAAAAGTATAGGTCCAGTACTGCCTTTATCCGGGCAAAATATTCTCGCAATACAACTTTTGTGGCACCTTCATGTTCAGGAAATTCCGCAGGATAAGATATGGCATCCAAATCGTAATGGTTTGCTATAAACAGTGCCCTGTGTGCGTGGAATCTTTGTGTGATAATGACAACACTCTCCTGTCCAAATATCTCCTTACACCTTACCACTGAATCCAATGTTCTCAACCCTGCATAGTCTTTTGTGATTGCATCTGCCGGCACCATTAATTCAAGCAGTGCTTCATACATATCCTGTGGTTCATTATAGTATTGTGTCCTGTTATCACCACTGACTAATATATGCTTAACTTTTCCTAAGTGATAAAGTTGAGCTGCTGCTGCTATACGCTTGTGAAAAAACTGATTATCTGCCCCACCTATCATTTTCTTACTGGTACCCAGGATGAGTGCTACTTTCTTGTTGGGTATTTCATCCAATGAATCAATAACCTGGTTTTCAGTTGTACTGCTTATCCAAAAATTGATAGACACAAATGCCAGCACTGTCAATGCGATAAAGTATTTGATTATTTTGAACAGCTTGGTCATATAAGCTTACAGTCCCTCAGATGAAATGAAATTCTTCAATAATTGTTCAGATTTTGGAGCAATCTTCTGGTACCACTCAAACCGAAGAGCAGCTTTGTCCTGATCCGATAGTCCCCATTGAGGTAATTTACGTTGAAGGTTGAGAACATGTTGTAATATTATGCCTGCACTCACAGAAATGTTGAAACTCTCTGTGAAACCATACATTGGAATAGTGATCAACTCATCTGCTTCATTCTCTGCATATTCACTTACACCAGTATATTCGGTACCAAAGACTATGGCTTGTTTATCTGTTATTTCAAGATCATAAATAGAGGTTGCACCCGGATTTACACTAGTTACCAAAACTTTATACCCATTTCTTTTCAAAGCCTTAAAACAATCCTGCGTATAATATCCCTCACCATCTCCATAACTATGCATAGTCAACCACTTAAGTGATCCTCTTAAAACGTAAGGGTTAATGGTATAAGCATTGGTATTCTGAATAATGTGTATATCCTGAATTCCCAGACATTCGGCTGTACGGATCACGGCACTGGCGTTGTGAGGTTTGTAAATATCCTCCAAAACCAACACAGTATTTCGAGTCCTTTGAGATAAGATTTCCTCAATGAGCTGTTGCTTATGATCAGTCACGTAATCACGCAAGTACTCAGTTAGCCGAAGTTGCACTTCAGGAGCGTAATCAATCATCTTGCTTTTCACCAGTACCAAATAGTCCTAGTTGCTCTTTGTCTTCCTTATCTACCTCTTCCTGTATACTCTTCTTCAGTGCGTCAAGGTCCTCAGCTTCTGGTTCTTCCGCACTCTCCTTTTGAAACTCAACTACATCCTGTATGTTCTGTACAGGAAACTTATTCCCAATAGCACGCCAGCCTTTTGTCTCTATTAGCGCTGCGAGTTGGTATGTCTGCTTTTCCTTCTTCTTGCCAGCTTTATAAGTAACCTCGACCTCCGGGTTTTCAGAGGACGTGACAAAAAACAGTTTACTACCACGGGAATCACTAATCAATTTGAATTTCTTATTGTCTGTACTTGTTTCAATCTGAAACCGCTTGATATAAGCAGTCTTTCCTTCTCCGTCATAATGGACTGCAGAATAGATGCTATCAGGATTGAATTTTTGTACACTTAGAATAGAATTGTATTCATACCGGTTGGTCAATTCAAATGAAGTAATCTCATAATTTCCATCATGATAGAAAACTATCACTTTATCTTCAGCCAGGAAGTTACCCAGATACGTACCACGGTCATCCCGATTGAGCCTTCCGATGGTTTCATCATACCAAATGTCCGACCCTCCAAGGGTGGACACACCGGCTGATTTAAAAGTCACTTTTCTTACAGGGTATTTTGTAATGATATTTCCACCTGCTCCTCTACCTTTGATATCCAGTTCCGCAAAATCAAAATCAAAGATCTTCTTTCGAGCACTTGATGAGGCGGTCAAATACACGGTTACGACCTCAGCTTCTCCATTCTGGTTTGCCGTGAAATAAAGTGTCTTAGACTTCTTATCCCCTTTTGTGAGGTCATATTCTTTGTCTCTGGTAATCCCCAGAACACTAAAACGTTTGGCCATGGATCTTCCTGATTTACCATCCAAATAGATCATGTTATAGACCATTCGTTCATCATTCTTTTTCCAGACTCCAGCATAAAGGATGTCTTTACCCATGAAAACTTTCTCAGCAATCCGGCTCACAACCATTTTCCCATCCTTTCGGAAAACAATAATGTCATCAATATCGGAACACTCACATACAAACTCGTCCTTTTTCAATCCATACCCAATGAAACCATCAGCACGATTGACATATAGCTTGGCATTATTAGCAGCAACAAAGGTTGCTGCTATTGTGTCGAAACTTCCAATTTCAGTTCTTCTCTCTCTTCCCTTTCCGTACTTGGTCAATAAGTTTTCATAATATTTTATTGAATACTCAATGATATTGGCAAGATTGTATTCAGTTTCCTTGAGTTCTTCCTCAAGCCTCTTCATCAATTCATCCGCTTTGAAAGAGTCAAACTTAGAAATTCGTTTGATCTTTATTTCTGTAAGCCTGATGATATCGTCCTGCACAATTTCTCTGTAAAACTGGGGTTTGAATGGGTCAAGTCCCTTATCAATAGTTTCTAAAACTGCTTCCCACGTTTCACACTCTTCAATATCCCGATAAATTCGGTTTTCAATGAATATTTTCTCTAACGAACTGAAAAGGATCTTTTCGAGAAGTTCATTTTTCTTGATTTCCAGCTCCTGCCTAAGCAACTCTACTGTTTGATCAGTATTATTTTTCAGTATTTCAGTTACTGAGGTAAATACAGGTTTATCATCAATAATCACACAGGCATTAGGAGAAATTGACACCTCACAATCTGTGAATGCATAAAGCGCATCAATTGTGATGTTTGGAGATTGGCCTGGTGCCAATGAAACCAGTATTTCTATATCCCTGGCAGTATTATCTACTACCTTCTTGATCTTAATTTTTCCCTTGTCATTTGCTTTGATGATAGACTCGATCAGACCTGTAGTAGTTGTAGCAAATGGAATATCTTTAATGATAAGTGTCTTGCTATCCAGCTCCTCGATTTTCGCTCTCACACGAACCTTTCCACCCCTGGAGCCATCATTGTAATCAGTTACATCTATCTTTCCACCAGTTGGAAAATCCGGGAACAATTGAAACTTCTTGCCTTTAAGGTGTTTGATACTGGCATCAATTAATTCACAGAAGTTGTGTGGCAGCAACTTCGTACTTAACCCAACTGCAATTCCTTCAACTCCCTGAGCCAGCAATAATGGAAACTTAACTGGAAATGCAACAGGTTCCTTTTTTCTTCCATCATATGATAGTTGCCAATCAGTAGTTTGAGCATTGTATATTACCTCAAGCGCAAATTTTGATAACCTCGCCTCAATGTACCGGGGTGCGGCCGCCCCATCACCAGTTCTTACATCTCCCCAGTTACCCTGAGTATCTATTAATAAGTCCTTCTGCCCTATATTGACAATGGCATCTGAAATGGAAGCATCCCCATGTGGGTGATATTGCATTGTGCTACCAATGATGTTGGCGACTTTGTTGTACCTCCCATCATCCATTTCTTTCATGGCATGCAAGATCCTTCTTTGCACAGGTTTGAACCCGTCATCAATGGCAGGTACCGCCCTTTCAAGAATTACATAAGATGCATAATCAAGGAACCAGTTTTCGTACATTCCCGATACCGGAATGACGTCATGGATTTTATCTTCTTCTTCTCCCTGTCCGTTTTGCCCTGAGTTATTTTCTTCCATTTAAAAAATATTGCTCTTAAGTATTATTGTTTTAAGATAGTTTTCAGATCATCCTCACTCACCACCAATAAGCCAGGTGCGATCAATCTTTTTGTCAATGTTCTCCAGTTAGGATCTGCTTTGAAGATCAATTTGAACATTGGCAGAGCAGTGTCTAATCCTCCTTCATTAGCAAGGTTAATAGCGTGCCAGTATTTCATTTCCAGGTTATCCGGAAACATCTCCTCTGCCGCTCCATATTCATCAGATGCCAATTCATAATCACCTGCTTCAATGGCAAGATCACCAGCATTCATGTGATCATATGCTCTTTTTACTTTTAAAAGTCTCTTTAGTTCTCCAATCGGGTCTTCTGCATCATCTACTCTAAGATCGATCTGTCTGTCCACCCATACCTTACCTGTGGCTTCAGCATTCACCACCAATAAGGCCGCTGATTGTTTCCCCCGGATGTCACCACCTTCTTTTTGAGCTGCTTCCAGGGCTGCCACCAATCGATCAGCGATATGCTTTCCCTCAGACTTTTTGTATGCATCGGCCATTGCATTCCATACTGTGCTCTTCAACATCATATTGGCCTGGACTGAAAAGTTTTCGCCAACTATATTTCCAGCCTCCTTTATATTTTTTGCACCTGTGTGAGAAGCCGCCATGCCAGACGCATCTACAATTCCAACTTGCCTATAATCCATTCCAGGATCCATCGCCAATAACGAATCAAGCGTTTCCTGTGCATTCAGTCCTGATTTCAGTAATGCCAAACCATCAGGCCCAAACGAGGGGTTTACGAGAGACTGGGTGGCAATTGCACCTACACCAGCATCGGCCCACGATACTATGGAACCCACTGAAAACCAATGTGATTGTACCGCCACACCCATTTCACCTGTTTGAGGATCATAAGCAACAATTGAATAAGTATGAGCAAATGGGTTCTCCTTATCATATTGGGCTGATACACTGAAACTGATTAGGCAAATGCCAATTAGAAGATAAACTCTATAATTCATCAGCAAGGTTGTTAAAGATTGATTCGATCCATGGAAGTGCAGCACCTACATGTGAGAGGTTAGAAACTGTTGTAAACTCAAGCTCTGATTCAGCTACTCCTTGTTGAATAAAATAGTTTCTGGCATTTACAGAATTCAGGTAATCAGCAGTTTCGTCATCTTCACTGTGAAAAAAGTAAATCTTTGTAGAAGGCGTAAAATTCAATAACCCATTCTCCGCTTCCCGGGATTTGAAATCGTCAAATTTTGAATCAGTTGTAAATCCGGTTAAAAAATCATTTGTGAAAATGACATCCACCTCATCAGGTAATTCAGCACTAATTTCTCCGAATCCTAAAGATCCATCAAAAAGATCAGGAATTTCGCTGGCATATGGTTCATTGAAAAAATCATTCAACGTTAGGCTGAAATCATAATAATCCAATAGGGAATAAGTCCTGAATGCATAAAATGTAGTTTCAAATGTTTCACCGATAAATTGCAGGAAGGTGTTTGTTTCAAATTCATAAACACCTCCTCCCAGAAATGTACTTTTAAGCTCAAACCCATCTAATCCTTCTTCCTGAATTGCCTTTTGGGTAGCCAGTGTATTGTAGGCACCTTCAGAATACCCGGCAATATATAGGTCACCATTAAAATTCAACTCCTTTTCCTCTGCTAATTCTACGGCAGCTTTCATCAAATTTGTGATGGCCGTGCTATTTGGCTCAGCTATAAAGTATGGATGCACATAAGTACTACTTCCGGCATAACCTACATAGTCAGGGATGACACCAATGAGTCCTGGTGAAGCCATGGCGCCATATAAAAATCTTGTTGGACTTGTGGCAGGCTCAAGACTAGGAGCATCATCATCTGCTGTAATGGTTCCATGATTATAATTAAACATGCCTACTGGATCTGCAGTTACAGGAAGTGCTACTAGTCCAGATGCTTCAATTGACTCACCATTAAAATCTGTATTGTAAATGATTTTATAAACATTTACGTCATATTGTATCATTTCTTCCGGAACTTCAATCTCAGCTAAATCGAGGTATTGTACAGATAATTCCTGGCTAACAGAGAAATACAATGATGAGGAAACCAGAACTGGTTCATCAATATCAGGTGTCTCATCATCATTACTACATGAGAATGTGAATAATGCAAGGCAAACTATACTTGCCCACAATAATAAGTTTTCTTTCCGGATCATATTTAGGTGTTTATTTAGCCAACAATTTAAACAGCTTCTTGCACAAGGTCCTTCTCAACCCGAAGCTTATCTATGATAAACTGTTGTCTGTCCGGAGTGTTTTTACCCATATAAAACTTTAATAGGTCTGCAATCTTCGTCTCCTTGTTCAAAATAATTGGCTCCAATCGAATATCCTCTCCAATAAACCCACTGAATTCGTCCGGAGATATTTCACCCAAACCTTTGAACCTGGTAATTTCCGGTTTATTACCCAGTTTATTCACAGCTTCCTGTTTCTCCAGCTCACTGTAACAATAGATTGTTTCTTTCTTATTTCTCACCCTGAAAAGCGGTGTTTCCAGGATATATACATGTCCATTCTTTACAAGGTCTGGGAAGAACTGGAGAAAATAGGTCAAAAGCAACAACCTGATATGCATACCATCCACATCGGCATCAGTGGCAATGATTATCTTTCTATACCTCAATCCATCTAATCCATCTTCAATGTTCAATGCATGCTGTAACAGATTGAACTCCTCATTCTCATAAACTACTTTCTTCGTATGTCCAAAACAATTGAATGGCTTACCTCTCAGACTAAAAACTGCTTGCGTTTGAACGTTCCTCGATTTTGTAATCGAACCTGAGGCACTATCACCTTCTGTAATGAAGATCATCGTTTCATTCTTAATGTCTTCATCCCCCTTTTTGTCATCAAAGTGGATTCTGCAATCCCTTAGCTTCTTGTTATGTAGGTTGGCTTTCTTCGCTCTTTCATTGGCAAGCTTTTTAATGCCTGCTATCTCTTTTCGTTCCCTTTCAGATTGAAGGATTCTCTTTAAAAGGGCATCCGCCACATCTGAATGTTTGTGTAGATAATCATCCAGATACCGTTTTATAAAATCATTGACGAATGTCCTCATAGTAGGACCATCCGGACCAACATTTTGTGAACCTAATTTCGTTTTGGTCTGCGATTCAAAAACTGGTTCCTGCACCCTAACCGCAATGGCTCCCACTATACTGGCTCTGATATCCGTAGCATCATAATCCTTCTTATAAAAATCCCGAATTGTTCTGACAATGGATTCTCTCAATGCAGCAAGGTGCGTACCCCCCTGTGTGGTGAACTGACCGTTTACAAAAGAATAATACTCTTCACCGTACTGGTTGCTGTGAGATATGGCCAACTCAATATCTTCTCCTTTCAAGTGAATAATCGGATAGCGAAGGTTTTCTTCATCAGTTTTTCGTTTCAGCAGGTCTAGTAGTCCATTTTCTGAGTGATACTTTTTCCCATTGAAGTTTATAGTCAGTCCTGCATTTAGGAAAGCGTAATTCCAAATCAGATTATCCAGGTATTCCGGAATAAAGTGAAAGTGCTTGAACACTGTATTATCTGGCTCGAAAATGATGAGCGTACCGTTTCTTTCACTTGATTTTTCAACCTTGGCGTCATTTGTAACTACTCCCTGATTAAACTCAGCTACCTTGGTCTCACCTTCTCTGAAAGACTGCACTTTGAAATAGGTCGATAATGCGTTTACTGCTTTCGTACCCACACCATTCAACCCTACAGACTTTTGAAAAGCACCAGAATCATATTTACCACCGGTATTGATCTTGGAAACACAATCCACCACTTTTCCAAGTGGTATACCTCGTCCATAATCCCTTACCTCTACCCTGTGCTCTGTAACTTTCACATTGATGGTTTTCCCAAAACCCATCATGTGTTCATCGATACAGTTATCCATGACCTCTTTTACCAGGACATATATACCATCATCCATCGCTGAACCATCGCCCAGCTTACCGATGTACATCCCTGGTCTTAGCCTAATATGTTCTTTCCAATCGAGTGATTTTATACTGTCCTCAGTATAATTCGCAGTTTCCGCCATTCTTATTCCTCGTGTCTCTTAATTATAGTTGGATGATAAAAATCAAGCTTGAAGTTATTAGTTTTTTAACTAAAAACCTTAATAAAAATTTCACATGGAATGCTTGATATTTAGATTTTAAGTTGAATCAAAAATGATTAATTCGTTGATTCAGAAGTGGTTTGATTCCCTTTGGCAAGGATAAAAATTAACACAAAAATCCACCCAACAAGCAAGATCGGTCCCAGGTAATTGAGGTACCCGTAAAAACTACCTTCAAAATTAGAAGGGTTGTTCATCACACCTAGCGAACCAATAGAAAATGCCAGGTACAGGTTGATCATGATAGGCAAACTCACAAACCAGGTTCTTAAATCCTGAGAACGCTGTGTTGATCTAGCAGATTTGAGCTGTTTGAACATTCCAGCGACTATGGTGAATAGGAAATTGACCACCAGGAATAGGGTAATAGCTATGTAAAAGAAATTGTCCTTTGTTACAGTAAGCTGATCCGGTAATAAAATGACATCTTTTGGAAGGTAGGCATAGACAAACATAAAGAAGCCCAACCAAATTATAATTGTAAAAAACAGCAATACCCTTAACAGCTTTCTCATCTCCAGATTTTTGCGGGCAAAGGTAATCCAATGAAATTATCTGGACATAACCCAATCTTGATTAATTTCGCACTCATCTACGAACCATATAAAATCACAATCCAAGCACAATTGATGAAGCAAACACTTTATATTTTTTCAATCCTCCTCCTGCTAACAAGCTGTATTTACAAGAATCCTACAATTGATGGTTTCAACAAAGAAACCTGGGAAGCAGATGAGTTTGGCTGTAATAACCAGCGGATTAAGTATTTGCAACTTTTAAAGGATAACAAAGCAACTATCCTCTCTCTGAAACAAAATGAAGTGAAAGAATTACTGGGCAATCCGGATGAACATGAACTTTATGAGCGTACCAGAAAGTTCTTCTACTACTACCTGGAACCCTCAATTAAATGCGACTCAACATTGACAGAAACTCCCAGAATTCTCCAGCTGAGATTTAATGCGTTGGATTTGTGTAATGAGGTCTTTGTAAAAAATGAGTATTGAGTGTTTAGGTGTTAGATTTGAGTATTGAGATATTAGATTCTTACCCTTATTGTGTTTCACCAGCAAGATAGGATGTCTGAACAAAATACCAAGTTCCTGATCTATTTGGGGGATGCCTTTCGGCCGGGCTATCCACAACTACTCCCCGTTCCTGTGGGGTAACCGTTACTATCCCTATCCCAGGGAGAAATTCGAAATCCTAAGCTCGAAATCCGAAAAAAGCATTCACAAATTGGCACATCAGCACATTAGTACATCGGTCAGCCGTCACCGGACATCGGTCCTAAACCTTCAAGCTATCAACACATCAGTAAATTAGCACATCAGGCTAACCAAACCGGTTTTCGTAATTTAAACTGAAGAATCTTTGATTACCAAAGTCAAAATATGGAGATTTGAGGTTTGCTAACCCTACTCAAACCTGGTGATGACACGAAGACAGATCAAAAATGGAGTTGCTATTTTTTTAGTTGCAGCAACAGCGGTTTCAACTTACTTTCTCACTAAGCCAGTTTCATCGCTCACTCTAATCGAATCGTCTACTGACAGCAATTTCCAGGAGTTAGACCTTAGGACCCGTATGGACCTTGCATTCGAACAGGAAGTATCGCGCACAAAAGATCCAAAACTAGGATTTGTACCAAAAAACAGACTTTACAAAGCCTATCAGGAAGCCGAGAAAAGACGTTCTGCTATTGCCAGTAAATCTAAAGCGTCCAGGGCGCCAATTACAGGCGTAAACTGGACCGAAAGAGGGCCAAATAATGTGGGTGGGCGTACCAGGGCGATCATGATAGACCCTAATGATGGTACCAATAAGACAATCTGGGCTGCTGGTGTAGCTGGAGGACTCTGGAAAACAACCGATATCACTAAAGCAAACCCGGATTGGGAACCAGTTAATGACTTCTTTGAAAACATGGCTATCACCACATTGGCTTACGATCCCAGCGATACGGACATTATGTATTTTGGTACCGGAGAAGGTTTTTTCAATGTAGATGCGATTGAGGGAAACGGTATTTGGCGATCATCGGATGGTGGAGATAACTGGACGCAGCTTTCAACAACTATCAATGCCGACAGGGATGCATGTACAGGAGATGATGATTGTGATTTCACCAATGTCAATAAGATTGTGGTCACTTCTTCCGGCACCATATTAGCAGCTACCAGAAGTAGGTTCACAAACCGTGGCGGCATTATGAGATCCACAAATGGAGGAACCAGCTGGTCCAATGTTTTAGAAGGGTTGAGTGGAACAAATGCCTGTACGGCAAGTGGATACCTGGATTGGGGAGCAGACCTGGAAATTGCCGCTAATGGAGATATCTATGCGAGCCTTGGAATCTTTGAAAACCAGGGCATATGGAAATCAACTGACGATGGCGCTTCATGGGGAAGCCCGGTCTATACCAGTGGTTGTACAGAACAACGAATTGAACTGGCTGTAGCTCCAAGTAATGAAGATTATGTGTATGCACTCATTCAGGAAGATGATAATACCATTAATCGAATTATACGAACTACTAACGGTGGTACCAGTTGGAGCACCTTATCAAACCCTTTCTGGCTGGATCAGGATTGTCTGTCACCTTCAACAGATTTCACCAGAAACCAAGCCTGGTACGATCTGATTGCCGCGGTGGATCCCAATGATGAGGAAACAATATACATTGGTGGTATAGATATTCACAGGTCAACTGACGGAGGCTCAAACTGGACACAAATGACCAATTGGGCAGGTAATTGTGACCTCCCAGAAATTCACGCAGACCAACATGCCATTATTTACCAGCCTGGTAGTTCAGATGTGATCTACTTCGGCAATGATGGTGGTATCTATTACACTGAAAATGGATCAGCTACTGAGCCCACTTTTACCAGAAAAGAATTTGGATACAATACCTCCCAGTTTTATTCAATTGCCATGCATCCCACTGCAAAAAGTCCCGTTTTCGTCGGTGGCACCCAGGACAATGGTTCTCATAGATTAACGGATTTGGGTATTAGTAGCATGGTAGAGGTTACTGGTGGAGACGGAGGGTTCGCCCATATTGATCAGGATGATGGAGATTTTCAAATTACAAGCTTTACAGGTATCACGATTAATCGATCATTCGATGGAGGTCAAACTTTCTCTAATGTCTTCTCTATCAGCAATGGGGTTTTTATTAATCCCTCAGATTTTTCCGACAATGATGATGTTATTTACGGTGCTTACATTGGGGGTCAATATTATCTATCCCCTGACATTAAGGACCCTAGTCCCACAATTGGGTCGTTCGGAAACATTGCTGCTTTTAATAGTGGTGAAGTTACTTCACTTACAACTTCCCCAAATACCTCTGAGCGTGTTTGGTTTGGTCTGGATAATGGTAGAGTGGTTAGAGTTAATAATGCAGCCTCATCTCCGGCAGCAACTAATATTACCGGATCTGGTTTCCCTACTGGATCAGTTTCCTGTATTGCCGTAGAAACAGGTGATGACTCACATTTGCTGGCCACTTTTTCCAATTATGGGGTCACTAGTGTTTGGGAAACAACCAATGGAGGTACCAGTTGGACTGCTGTGGAGGGTGACTTACCAGATATGCCTGTTCGTTGGGCGTTATTCAACCCCAATAATTCAGATCAGGCCATGATTGCTACAGAGCTTGGGGTTTGGTCCACTGACAACTTAAATGGTGCTTCCACGGAATGGAGCCCTTCTAACACTGGTTTAGCCAATGTAAGGACAGATATGCTGCAGATAAGATCTTCGGATAATCTGGTGGTTGCTGCCACTCATGGAAGAGGTGTTTTTACTTCTGATGTTTTTGCAGCAGTTGATGCTGACTTTACTGCTGACAAAAATGTAGTGTATGCTGAAGCTACGATCAACTTTAGTGATGCATCCTATCAGGCAACAAGTTGGGAGTGGGATTTTGGTGATGGAGGTGTTTCTACCGAACAAAATCCAAGCCATTCCTACAAGCGGTCAGGTAAATATGAAGTCACGCTCACCATCAATGGCGGTGATGATACTGAGACGAAAACAGACTTCATCCATGTACTCCCAAATCTTGGGGTGCCGTTTCTTGCAGCAAGTGGAGGAGACTTTGAATCAAACCCTGATTATTTCGGTGCGGATGATTTAACAGGTGGGATTAACTTATGGGAAAGAGGAGCTCCTGGGAATGCCATTACCACGGTCAATTCTGGAACCCGTGCATGGAAGACTGCCCTATCTGCTGATATCACTCAGGCGGATTATTCTTGTGCATTATATTCACCGAACTTTAATTTTACTGAAGCTGGGACTTACACTTTAAGTTTTAGAAAAAGTATGGAAGTGGCATTCGCCAATGCGCCGATGGGTGTACAGGTACATTATTCTTTAGATAATGGTGCTAACTGGACTCGACTAGGCGAAAACGATGATTCAGATGGAACAAACTGGTACGAACGTGGACCTGGTTCCACATTCAGCCTCGAAACTGATGTCATTCATGATAGAATAGGTTTTAGTAATATATATTCTAATGAAATCACTGATTATGATGTCTCTTTCCTAAGTGGTAATAGTACAGTTGCTTTTAGATTTTATATGGCAGTTAATGCAGGGTATAATTCAACGGGGTACCAAGTTGATGGTTTCATGATCGATGATTTCGCCATCTCAGGACCAGTCAATGAAGAGAATGTAAATATAACCTCCTCAGAAAGAGGCACTGCTATTTCTATGGACGGGGTGGATGACTACTTGTCTCTTTCTAACCTGGCAGTATCCGGCTCTTTTACCGCTGAAATGTGGCTCAACCCTTCAGTGGCTGGAGATGGTCAATCCATTTTGGCGAAACATGATGGCACTGGGAATGATATTTTTAAATTGGCATACAATAATGGTGGTATTGAAGTGACTGTAAATACCGATAATACCAGCGGAGGTACTCAAACAACCGGTCTTCAACACCTGGCTGTGTCTGTTGAACAACTCACCGGCAGTACTTCTGAAGTAACTGTGTATCGGGATGGGGTTCAATTGTTCCAGTCAACAGTTAATGACATCATAGATGACAGTGATGGACTGGACTGGGTTGTAGGTCAGGACTGGGATGGTGTGGCTACCCCATCAGATTACTTTGAAGGCTCCATTGAGGAATTAAGACTTTGGAGTACTGTAAGAACGGCAGATGAGATCCGTCAAAATAACCATTTGATAGTTGATGGCTTAGATACTGATTTAATCGGTTACTGGCAATTCAATGAAAATACCGGCACAGACACTGAAAATGCCATTACCAGTAATATAGCTTCCCTAACAGGAAGTACCTGGAGTAGCTCTATGGCTCCAGTAGGAACTGGAGAGAGTAATACAGCCACCATAAACACCGACGGCACTACAGTATTTGGTAGCGGACTGAGCATAACATTTAATGGCGTTTCCGGTTCGTTTGATGTAGTAGTCTTCGAGGTGAGTGACCTACCTGCCGGGATTCTGCCCGGTGACGAGTATGTGCTTATTGAGTCCATCAATAATCCCTTCACCATTATCAACACATATGGTGCTGGCACTTTCACTGATGCCACTTTAACTTACAACTATGGTGCAGGAGCTTTTACGGAATCTGACCCTTCTAATGTATTTCTGTTTAAACGCCCGAGTACATCCAGTGATTCCTGGAGTACAGTCATAGAGGCCACTAGCGTCAATCCTGCAACTGGAGAAGCAGTTTTTGATAATATCACCTCTTTCAGCCAGACTGCCTTTGGAGCAGGAGATGAAGTTCTTCCAGTCACATTTGGTGGTTTTGATGTAATCAGAAATAATGGAGTCTCTCACTTGCAATGGAAAACCCTCAGTGAAAGAGACAATCATAAATTTGAAATATTAAGCAGTATTGATGGAAAGAATTGGGGAAATATAGGAGAAGTAACAAGTAAGGGCATAAATGGCAATAGTGATGCCCCTTTAAACTACAGTTTCGAGGACAATTCTTCTTATCCAGGTCATGAAATATTTTACCGATTGAAACAGATGGACTTTGATGGAAAATTCAGCCATAGTCCAATTGTGCAAATCGACAACACATACAACCAGGAAAAAGTCTTTCACTTAAGTCCAAACCCAGCAATCAATCAATTGAACATTCAAATTTCCAGCAATTCTATTGAATCTGCCATGGTAAGTGTTATAAGCCTAAATGGGCAAACTGTCTTGCAACAACTAATCAACATTTCCACCGGAATTACTGAGCAACGTTTAGATATTTCGAACCTCAAAAGTGGTCTGTACATTGTTAAAATTCAAAATACTTATTTTGAACATGCACAAAAATTGATCATTGAATGACAGTAAGGTTTAGAACATGAAATCTGCAAGTGTCGTCGGATCAGGAATCATTGGATTAACATCAGTTCTAGCGTTAAAAGAGAAAGGGTTTAAGGTGAAGATTATTAGTAAAGAACCTTATTCGCAAACCCTCTCACATAAAGTTGGGGCTATTTGGTTTCCTTTTGAGATTCGCCCTGTTGAAAAGGCAGCAACCTGGGGTGCTCGTACTTATGAACGATATATCGAGGAAGCAAAGCGTAAAAGTGGTGTCTCATTTATCCCGTTTATGGTGGCGTATGATGAGGAAAGCAACAATGAATGGACAAAACAAATGCCTGAAGGCACCCTTAGACAAGCCACTTCAGCGGAGTTACCAAATGGTGTAAGCACAGCATTTGTAGCAAAAGTACCATTGGCTGAACCACCTCTTTACCTCCCCTATCTCATCAGGCAATGTGAACAGACAGATATTGAATTGGCGTATGCCACGATTAAAAGTTTGGAAGAAATGAGCCAATTAGATGAGGTTGTTATAAATGCTACTGGTCTGGGTGCAAAAAGTTTATGTAAAGACGATTCATTGAGGCCCATGCGGGGACAAATTCTACGATGCAAACCACTTAACATCACCTCTTGCGTCAATTCAACGAAACCTGGTAAATTAACCTATGTCATCAAGCGAAGTGAGGACTGTATCATAGGAGGAACGGATTATCTGGATGATTGGAACAGGGAAGTGATGCCAGATGACACTCAGCTCATTTTACAGCGTCTAAATGAAACAGGTCTATCACCCAATCCTCCCCAAATCATAGAAGAATTGGTTGGACTCAGACCATCAAGGTCCTCAGTTCGGTTTGAATTTGACCCAACTTACCCAAACATATTCCATAATTATGGTCATGGTGGCGCTGGATTCACTGTTTGTTGGGGATGTGCATTAGAAATCGCTGACAAACTAAGTGAAACCTAAACACTACCTAATTTCGTTGTGCATGAAGAACCCAATCTGAATGACAACACTTAAAACTTACATAAAGCATCATTTCTCCATTCCTAATCAGGAGTTGGAATACATTATTGATCAATTTACACCTGTTTCACTCAGGAAAAATACCTTTTTCCTAAATGCCGGTGACTTATGCAGAAAACTCGCCTTTGTCGATTCTGGTGTCATGAGAAACTTTTCCATTGACCAGGAAGGACGAGAGGTAGTCAAATACATGACAAGTGATGGTGATTTCAATACCGTGTATCAGTATTTCATCAATCAGGAAGCATGTCCGGAGTTTATTCAGTGTGTTACCGATTGCGAACTGGAAGTAATCGGCAACACAGATTTTTTGGCACTTAAGGAGAGGTCCAAAATATTCAGTGATTTAATTGATAAGCTGGTTTTGGATGGGCTGGCCTGCAAGGAACACAGGTTGAAATCATATCTGGAAGACAATGCCCGCAAACGCTATGAAAATCTTTTGATTGAACAACCCAAAGTAGTGCAGTTCTCCCCCATGCAAGATATTGCCTCCTATCTGGGCATCACCAGAGAAACACTCAGCAGAATTAGAAATCAGAAAGTGCCTGCAAACTGATTTTTTGATCTAGGTCACAAAAAACCATGTATTAACCTTTGAGTTTTGCCTGAATCAAAGTGTTAATCATGCATAAATTCTCAAGCAAGCTATGGTTGTGCAGTCTTTTAGTCATATTGTCAATGACTTCTGCTGCTCAACAACCTAGTAATAACTTCTCAATCAATGCCAATCCCATCTATTATGCATTGGGTGGCTACAACCTTAAAGGATTTTACCATTTACCAAAACGATTTTCGTTCGGTATTGCACTGGAAGCTGGGTTTGAACTTCCGGATTTTGCAACGGATCAGTTTTTTGAGAGTGAAGGGGATATTGCTGTTCATTGGGATCGTCTATTCGGTGCAGAAATAAGGTACAGGTTAATAGATGCTGACATTGACAGTGGACCTTATATTTTGGCCACTGGAGGACACGAAAAATGGACCGTAGAGAATGTGAACACTGATGAGCATGAATTTACCAATTGGTACAGCAGCATTGGTATTGGCTACAATTGGTACCCTTTCAAAAAACCACAATTCCATCTCGGAGGATCCTATAACATCATATTCATTTTAAACAATCACCAACAACAGCAGGTAGGAAATGAGTTTTTCAACATCAAGTCTGTAATACCACCCTCAATAATTCCTACTCTGTACTTCGGTTGGAGATTCTAAGAATTGCCATTCAAAAAAATGTATCAACAAATGAAAAATACAATTAGTCTGATTTTAATCTTAATGTTTACAATTATGAGTGAAGCACTGAAAAGTCAACACCTTGACCTATCTGAATTGGATGATCATTTCAATCGTCCCAATGCCCTTGAAGAATGGTCTACCCATCATGAAACTGAAGGATGGAAGAGTTTTACCAAACAAGCCAGGGTTATCATAAGTGAAGGGGCGTTTCTGGTAGAACCCAACACCTCTGGTTGGTACGGTGATTTCCATAGAGGCCCATTTTACTACAAAATGGTATCCGGGAATTTTACAGTTATGACAAAAGTAAAAGTGACGGGTAAAAACACACTTTCACCAACAAGAGGCTATTCATTAGCAGGATTGATGGTGAGAGCTCCCAGACCAGTGGAAGACAAATATACCGCAGGACATGAAAACTGGATGTTCCTCTCAACGGGTTCTGCCAATAAGAAAGGAAAACCTCAATTTGAGAGTAAAAACACCGTGAAAAGTAAAAGCAAGCTGAAAGTTTTACCCGCTAAACAAGGATGGGTACACCTGGCACTTTCTAGGATTGACAATACCTTTTACCAACTCTATCGGTTTGAAGGAGAAGATGACTGGCACCTGCTGAGAGCCGTAGAAAGACCTGAAATGCCACAAACAGTACAGGTGGGTATGTTGGCCTATACTGATTTTTGGCCACTATTTAAATGGTTCCTATTCAAAAACACAAAAAAGTTCAACGAACAGTATGTGAATGGCAAACCTGATCTCATCGCCAGGTATAAATTTGTCAAATTCAGGGTTCCCCAAGCACAACAGTTGATATCTAGCCGACAAAAAGACGCATTTATCCAAAAGGTAATTTCTAATGATGAAGTGAATGCGTTAAGCCTTGAATAATTTCACATTCATGAATATTGCCTTTGTACGTTTAACAGAAATTCCTCGTCAGGATTTAATGGATTTAATGAACCTGGAGAAGGTCCGTGAACAAATGCCATTGTTTGATGGTGAATTTGATCTTTCTCAATATGATGTCTTTATCAATGCCAAGGAACAAATTTGGGAAGAACATGGGTTTGGTCCATTTGGTTTTATCATTGACAACTCCTTTGCTGGGTGGGGAGGTTTGCAGCCAGAAAATGGTGATGTGGACCTGGCTTTGGTCCTTCACCCGGATTTTTGGGGATATGGCAATATTTTGTACAAGCAGATTATCAGCAAAGCATTTAATGAGCGAGGCATTCCGTCCATTACGGTATTACTTCCTACTACCAGAAAAAATATCCAGGCACTTTATAGGAATGGATTTATGGAAGATGGTGAAGTGATGATTGGCGATGAGCTTTTTAAGCGATTTAGAATTCAAAACCCATTGGTAAGTGCCTAATAAAGAAAAAGGGAAAGTCTCAACAACTTTCCCTCTACACTTTTATCCGCAACTTATATACTACTGTGGATAGACCAGGTCAAACCTGTCAAGCTTCATCACCTTGTCCCAGGCAGAAACAAAATCCATCACAAATTTCTCTTTGGCATCAGCGCTTGCGTATACCTCAGCAAGTGCTCTCAGTTCAGAATTAGACCCAAAAATCAAATCTGCACGAGTTGCAGTATACTTTTGCTCACCAGATTTTCTGTCTTTCCGGGCGAACAACTCTTTCGTATCATCTACTGCACTCCATTCAGTACTCATGTCTAGTAAATTCACGAAGAAATCATTACTCAATTCTTCTTTCTTCTCCGTAAACACACCGTGACTTGATCCATCAAAATTGGCACCTAATGATCTCATTCCTCCTACTAATACTGTCATCTCAGGAGCTGTCAGGGTTAACAATTGCGCTTTATCGATCAATAACTCTTCAGTTGAAATGGTGTACTGCGTCTTCAGGTAATTTCTGAATCCATCGGCCATTGGCTCCAATAGACCAAACGACTCTACATCGGTCTGTTCCGGCAAAGCATCCATTCTTCCTGGCACAAATGGAATCTCTACTTTAACACCAGCATTGGCTGCTGCCTTTTCTACAGCTACATCACCTGCCAGAACAATCAAATCTGCCATTGATACTTTCTTAGCACCAGATTTACCATTGAAGTCAGCCTGAATTCCTTCCAGAACACCTAAAACCTTTTGCAATTGTGCAGGATTGTTAACTTCCCAGTCTTTCTGAGGTGCCAATCGAATTCTTGCTCCATTTGCACCTCCCCTTCTGTCAGAACCTCTGTATGTGGATGCTGAAGCCCAGGCAGTAGTTACCATTTCACTTATCGATAGCTCCGAATCCAGAATAGCTTTTTTAAGATTTGCAATATCTCTCTTGTTGATCAACTTATGATCTACCGCTGGAATAGGATCTTGCCAGATTAGGTCTTCAGTAGGAGCCTCAGGTCCCAAATAAGTGGTTTTAGGACCCATATCTCTGTGTGTCAGCTTGAACCACGCTCTTGCAAACGCTTCATCAAAAGTTCCTGGGTTTTCATAGAAGTTTCTGGAGATCTTCTCAAATCCAGGATCAAACCTTAATGAAAGGTCCGTTGTAAACATTCTTGGTGGTTGCTGCTTTTCAGCATCAAAAGCATCCGGAACCATCATTTTAGGATTTTTGGCTTCCCATTGGTGACCACCTGCTGGACTTTTAGTCAATTCCCATTCATTTTCGAACAGGTTAAAGAAAAACAGATTGCTCCATCTGGTTGGAGTAGAAGTCCAGGTTACTTCCAGTCCTGAAGTAATGGCATCTGCCCCTTTTCCTGACTTGTATGAGCTTTTCCAACCCATTCCCTGCTCTTCAATTCCTGCTGCTTCAGGTTCTGGTCCTACATTACTTGCTGGTCCTGCACCATGTGCTTTTCCCAATGTATGGCCACCAGCAATCAACGCTACAGTTTCCTCATCATTCATTCCCATTCTACCGAAAGTGGCTCTGATATCTGCTGCGGCTAATAATGGATCAGGATTTCCATTTGGTCCTTCAGGGTTTACATAGATCAAGCCCATCTGAACTGCTGCTAAAGGGTTTTCTAACTCTCTATCTCCAGAGTACCGCTTCTCATCTGCAAGCCATTTCTCCTCTGCTCCCCAGTAAACATCTATTTCTGGTTCCCAAACATCTTCTCTACCACCGGCAAAACCAAAAGTCTTGAATCCCATATCCTCCAGGGCTACATTTCCTGTCAGTACCATTAGGTCGGCCCAGGAAATCTTGTTACCGTACTTCTGTTTGATAGGCCAAATCAACCTTCGTGCTTTATCCAGGTTCGCGTTATCTGGCCAGCTGTTAAGTGGTGCAAATCGCTGTTGACCCGCTCTGGAACCACCTCTACCATCTGCAGACCTGTAGGTTCCGGCACTGTGCCAAGCCATTCTTATGAATAGACCACCATAATGTCCAAAATCCGCAGGCCACCAGTCCTGAGAATCGGTTAATACCTCTCTGATGTCTGCTTTTAGTGCTTCATAATCCAGGCTGTTAAATTCCTCGATATAATTAAAATCCTCTTCCATCGGGTCTGATAGATTGGAGTTTTGCCTTAAAATGGCCAGGTTAAGTTGATTCGGCCACCAGTCGCTGTTACCGGTTGCTGCCTTGTTGGATGGACTTTTCATCGTCGCTCCAGACATACCATCTGCAGTTGCTTCTTCCTTACCAGCTCCCTGCTGACAAGCCGGAACCAGTGCCATCAAAACAACCAAAAGGGCTAAAAATTGTAGTTTTCTCATGTGTTATAAATTATTCTTATATGCTTCTGATAGCAATAATAAGAACTTATATGACAGGTTGTTCATAAGACTTTTTTATACCCCTATAATTGAGAATTATGGAAAACAGATTCGAAAAACTAAATCCGAATCTTGAATTGTGAAATATGGATTAGCTGGGGATGCCGAATGGCCAGGGCTATCCACTATTACGCCTCGTACCTGCCGGGTAACCGTTACTATCCCTATTCCTTCATGACAGTAGTGAGATTTTAGATATGAGTAGTTAGATTAGAATGTAGTTGTGTATTGTGTATTACTGTATTGTGATAGATGATAATCTTCCTAAGTGAGAAATTCGAAATCCTAATCTCGATATTTGAAATCTCTCAATAAGGAACATCAAACTTCTAGCTTCCAACTCCCCGCTTCATTAGATATCGGTCTGCCCGCAAGCGGTCTTAAAGGAAACTCGAAATCCGAATCTCGAAACCTTAAAATTTAACCAGTCAACACATCAACCAATCGACACATTAACCAATCAAATAGACATCGGTCAGCCGTCCCCGGTCACCAGTCAAAAACTTCAGGCTTCCGACTTCAAACTTCCAGCTCCAATTCCTTAACTTGCCGGCATGTCACAAATGATTCAAAAAAACTTACTGTCGGTGGTCTTGTTTCTCTTCATGGTTGTCGCGATGACTGGTTGCACTACCACTTCAGAAGATGTAAAAACCATTGATCTTCCTTATAAAGAATTCAAGAACCTGATATCTGTTGCTAGTTGCAGTGGGCCAAGTGGCAGCTATACCACAGAAGTGCACTCTACCAATGACGGGTACACCTTCTTTCAGCAGGATTATGGTGATAGAGGTGTCTATACAGCGGCTATTTCCGGAAATCAAGGATATTCCTATGATAGCGCTAATCAGGTTACGGATACCTTATCCATAGAATCAATCTCAATCATTGTTGGTCACGAATTTCACAAAATACACATGTTCCCTGAAAAGTTCTTCCAGGCTATCACATATGAAAAAGACATAAAGTTTAATCAGAAACAATGTGAGCAGTTTGGTAGCAAGGACATGCTAGGTTATCCGGTAAACTTGTTCTACAATCGCTCCGCTAGTCAGCTAGAAGGTTTGACCATCAAAAACCCGATGGACACTACTGAGCAAATCCAGATCACTTACAAGTCATGGTTGAATACACCTCTGGGACAATTGGCTAAGAAAGTAGAGATCATCCAGGGAGGATCTGACACCTATGTTTTTGAATACGATGGGTTTACGATTGATAAACTGGGGTTGAAGAGATTTCTTTAGATTGGATACAGGGACCAGAAGAGAGGATTATTTGATGAAAAAACTGTGACCTCATCCCCCTAAACCCCTTCAAAGGGGAAATGTTTGGTCTTCGATCTGAGTCATTCTCAAGTATAATGATCAGTACTAGTCATCGATCAATTTCTCTCCATTTCGATTAGGCTATTCAAAACTTCACTTGTTTTTTAGTAAATTCAGAACATGGAACCTTCATTTGATGCCTGGTCTCTTTTCTTTTTGGTGGCTGCCAGCCAGGGAGCTTTTCTGAGTGTTTTGCTCTTTAATCGAAAATCCAGTACGAATCATTTATTGGGAGCATTGATATTGAGTTTCAGTATTTGCATGGGTTATTATGTGGTGTTCTGGACAGGCTATTTTCGCGTCATTCCATGGCAAATTGGCGCCTTACAGGGATTGACTTTTTCATTTGGACCATTGGCGTATGCCTATCTCTTATCAAACCGTAAACAGACCAGGTTTTCATGGTACCATCTAATTCCCATGATCATCTACATGACCTACTTTGTAATTGATCCACCTCCCAGACAGTTGGCAGGTTATATCATGGGGATTGGTCAGTTATTACACCTTTTTGTTTATGCTTTTCTGATGATTCAGTATTTGAGACAGCAACAACCCATCTCTCCTGTTGAAGTGAAAAGACATCAGTGGCACAAGAAAGTGGCTATAGCATTCTTTGGGTATTGCTTAAGTTTCTTACTGTACGACCTGTTGGCCTGGACTGGCCTGATCAAACCGGAGTACGATTACATGATCTCATTGGCGGCTACCATCTTCATATATTTTATTGGTTATTATGGTTTCCAAAGACAGGAAGTACTCAAAATGAATGAAGACGCACGGTATGATAAATCGACACTGAATGAAAGTGCTTCTCAGGCTATTCTCAAACAACTTAAAATTCTAATGGAGACTCATAAACCCTACCTGGATGCTTCTCTCAAATTGCAGGATGTAGCTACTAAACTAGGCATCCAGTCACACCATATCTCACAAGTGGTAAATGAGCTTGAAGAAAAGAACTTCTCAGATTTCATTAATGAATACCGTGTTTCTGCTGCCATCAAATTGCTGAAAACCACTGATCACAAGATCATTCATGTAGCCTATGATTCCGGTTTTAATAACAAGGCCTCCTTCAACAATGCATTCAAGAAAGTAACCGGTATGCCACCAGGAGAATACCGTGAGGCAGCACGCTCTATTGCCTGAGAAAAAGGGTAAAATATTATCGGATTAGTCCTTAAAATGATTGTATGACCGTAAGTTGAGCAAAAGTTCAAAAACGAAAATACATGAAACAATTATTACTAATCACGCTATTGTGTTTCAGCGCAGTAGCATTTTCACAGGAATTAAAAAAAAGTGCTCAGGAAAAATTCAACAACCAGGACTGGGCTGGCGCGGCTAAAGATTACACCAAATACCTTAAGAAAAATAAAACAGATTCAGCCGCCTGGTATTCACTGGGAATGTGCCAAATAAATTTGGAAGATTATGATGGTTCTATCAAAAGTCTTACCACTGCAAAAGAAACCAATTTCAACAAGCACCTGGTAAATTTCAATCTGGCTAAGATTTACTCAAAAAAGAATGATCCCGATAACATGCTGGCTACTTTGGAAAAAGCGGCAGAAGAAGGATTGTTTACTTACACAGGACTCAAGAACAGCCCCGAATTTGAATCCTATCAAGAAAAAGACCGATTCCAAAAAGTGCTCAGGAAAGTAGAACTCAATGCTTACCCATGTTTATCCTGGGACAAAGCCCGTCATTTTGACTTTTGGCTAGGTGAATGGGATGTACTGGTAAACGGCAACAAAGTAGGTGAAAACTCCATCACAATGGCAAAAGGTGGATGTGCAATTCATGAAAACTACACTACAGCCAGAAACTATGCGGGCCAAAGTATCAATTTTTACAGTCCTGTAGATGAAAAATGGCATCAGCACTGGGTAGGAAGCAGTGGAGATGTTTACAATTATGTGGAAGTGGCCAAATCTGAAGGGATGCTTCAATTCCAAAGTGACTTCAAGGGACCAACAGGTCAGCTCTCCTTATCAAGACTCACATTTACATTAAACGAGGACGGAACAGTCCGCCAGCTATTTGAATCTTCCACCGACAATGGCAAGACCTGGACACCTGCCTTTGACGGTTTGTACAAGAAGAAGGACTGATCACCTATCACCTATTTTCCCCTGAGGCTGCCGTGAGGTGGCCTTATTTTGTTAATTAATCCAAATTTAAAGCTCCTAAGAATCAATGGACCAAGGCTCAAAGCTTTTTCCCTCATCACAAATTCATACTTTCCTGTAATTGTAAATAAATCTTGCTGTCAAGCCTATAACTCCACCAATTAGAGCGTGTACCAGGGCATTCAATAGAAAAATAGCATTGAACTCAACCTGCCAAATGCTTCGAACCACCATACCAGTTGGGATGAACATAATTGAGGCAAGTACTAAACCAAAAATGAATGCATTTCCTTTTGTGTTACGCTCACTAATTAAAAAAGGAAACAGGTAGAGAAAACCTATTACAAACAACAAGTGATTCAATAGTAACCCTAAATAGTTTACTTCCTCTCGTCGGAAGGGGACAAAATTGGCATCATCAGTTATCATGTACCAAACTGTAGTCAGTACATTACTGACAATAAAAAGTGCGATAACAGCTAACGTAAATTTCTTGATATTCATTGTGATCATTTTAATTCAACCAGAGCAAACTTAGATGGATTACATTTTTAGAAATTGACATTTTGCGCCAAATTTGAAACATGTATTTCTCTTCTTCAATAATATCTGACCTACTCGATTTTGCACGCCTCAATCATGTCAACATTGATCACATCTTACCACAATTTGAAAAGTTTCAGAAAGACGAGTACATCAGTTATGAGATCATGGTTGAATCAATAAATCTTTTGTTTGAACATATGGGTGATGAAAACCTGGGACTACATATTGGCGAACAGATTTCATTAAAAGTTAAAGCCTATGTGGATGGAATCATGCAATACAGTACAACTCTGGAAGAAGCTTTTGAAAATGCCGTGGAATACTCCAGACTTATCAGTGATGCATTGACCTGCACATTACATAAGTCTGAAGATTATTACTCGGTAACATTTGAGGAAAATCCAGATTGGAAAGTTCACCAGAGTCACGCCAAAAGACAGATTTTAGACCTCACTTTACTTTCATGCCTGCAATCATTAGTTACTTATACCAACAGCAACTACTATCCTATCAAGATTCTCTTTGAGTACCCAAAACCTAAATACTTAAATGAGTACTACCGATTATTCAACTGTAGCCTTTATTTCAATCAGAATCGCACCGAAATCTTTTTTGAGAAACGAATTTTTGATACCCATTCCAAAATGGTTGAGAAAGGCCTCCTGGAGAGTTTAAAGACCAAGGTACAAAACGAAATGGACCATTTAAAAGAAGATGACAAGCTGCTTTACAAACTAAAAAAGTGTATCCTGCAAAACAAGCCCAAAAGAATCCTGATTGAAGAGGCCGCCAGTGAATTACATATGTCAAAAAGGACACTCCAACGAAACCTCAAAGAATTAGACACAACCTTCAAAGCTGTCGAACATGAACTGCAATTACGGTTGGCTAAGACATATCTGGAGGAGAGTCAAAAATCAATTGATGAAATTAGTTACTTACTAGGGTTTTCCGAAAGTAGTGCTTTCATACGCTTCTTTAAAACATTGACTGATCAAACTCCGAAAGCATATATTAATACCCTTCAATATTGAATTAAGAATCATGTAAATCAAATTTGTCCTATTATTCAAACGTCAATTGACATATATTTAAAAGCTATGACTAAGGAGTATTTTGAAAGTATCAGAGCTGAGTTATGCGAAGCGCATTTAGATGTTTCAAGGGGCAAAATGATGCGATCGGAGGCAATATTACATAACAATAATGTATTTGCTTTCTTATCTCAAAATAACAAAATGGTATTCAAACTAGGAAAATCTTATATTAATAATGAGCATCAGGTACCTATTAAAGTGTTCAGTCCATTTAAAAACAAAGCGCCAATGAATAATTGGTACGAGGTTCCGTATACGCACAATCATGCCTGGCTACCGCTGGCCAAACAAGCTTTAAAGTTTGTAATATCAAATCCTTAAAAACGTACTGATTCAATTAACTAGACAATTAAAATCTAATGAAACAATACCTCATACTTCTTAAGGGAAAACAAGAATTGGATTATTCACCATATGAGTTGCAAAAAAGACTTAAAGAATATCGAAGCTGGGTAAACCAAATCAAGGAGAATTATATTTCAGACAATCGACTTGAAAGAGAAGGAGTTCATATTAAAAGCAAAGATGACTTCAAAACTGATGGCCCCTTTCTGGAGTCTAAGGAAATTATAGCTGGATTTGTGATTATAAAAGCCAATGATATTACGGAAGCAACAGAATTAGCAAATTCATCTCCACTATTAAAGTATTTCGAAATTTTCATCAGGCCAATTGTATCAAATGAAATAAATTGACAAACTTCCAAAATCATATCAAATTAGACGATCAACTATTTCGAAGGAGTTATTCAAAAACTGTAGCTACACTTATAAATTATTTCGGATTGGCACAGGTGGAATTAGCTGAAGATGTAGTGCAAGAAACACTTTTGAATGCTTTTGAACAATGGAGTATACATGGTGTCCCACAAAATCCCGATGGTTGGATCATGGATGTGGCTAAAAAGAAAACGATCAACATTCTCAAACGGGATCAATTATTTAAATCGAAGGTTATTCCCAGCCTGAATCATGAATATAGCCAGACAAATCGTGAGTATAGTGACAATACACTTAAAATGATTTTTGCCTGTTGCCACCCTAAACTTCCATCGGAATCACAAATTGCACTTGCGCTTAAAACTTTATGTGGATTGAGTGTTCCAGAAATTGCAAGAGCACTTTTAACAACCCAATCCAACATCAATAAAAGGTTATACCGGGCAAAAGAAAAATTCCGCACAGAGCAAATACTTTTCGTCTTACCAGCCGAGGAATCAGGAAATAAAGAGGTAAAGAATGTATGCAAAACACTCTATCTTCTCTTCAATGAAGGGTACTACGCTCCTGAACATAAAGAATTGATAAGAATGGACCTCTGCTTTGAAGCAATACGTTTACTGCAAGAGGTCAATTCTTTATTTCCCGATTCAAGCGAAGTGAATGGGTTATTAGCCATGATGTATTTTTCAGTGGCTCGCTTCGAAAGTAGACTTGATAATTCTGAAACGCTGGTCTGCTTGCAGGATCAAGACAGGAATCTTTGGGACAAACAATTCATCAACCTGGGAATGAATTATCTAAATAAAACTACAATTAATGATCAACCAAATGTCTACCAGCTATTGGCGGGAATTGCAGCAGAACACTGTATCGCTTCTAGTTTTGATTCGACAAATTGGCAAAGCATTTACGACCAATACCTGATATTAGAAGCAATCGACAGCAGTGAGTTAGTACAGGTGAATAAATATATTTCGTTATTCTTTTTAGGTAATAAACAAGAAGCTATTGAAGGTATCCTTAAAGTTAAGAATACCTCCAATTCTACCTACAATCTTACTCTTGGAGCACTATACTCTAATTTAAAGGATATTGAGAATGCCAGAAAGTTTTTACTCCTTGCTATGAAGCACTCAAATGCGAGTGGAGAAAAGTTGATCATTCAGCGGGAACTTGAAGCATTAACCTCCACATAATTTTTAAGACCATTTACATACTTCACTGGAGCCTTTTTAAATTGTGGTTTAATGAAAAGAGCATTTAACAAATTCCCTAAAACACCGTACTTCATTTTATAACTAAAGGTAAAAGTGACTTGTGTTTCTTTTCCAGATCCCAATAGTATAAGCTTCCCAATCATAAAATGACATGGTGGCAACATCTTTCCTCCTGTAACTTTGGCCTCAATCAGACTACCTTCTTCCCATTGAATGACCTCCTCTTCCATAACCCCTGCCGGGAGTAATTGGCAATACCTTCTGGCACCACATCCATTGACATCATTTAACAGGTATGATTTATTGATCATTGGATGAAAATCAGCAATATTGCCAAAATCTTTAACAACGTTCCAAACGGTTAATTTTTCTGCCAGTATTGTTACTGTGCCTTCTAGTTGTGTTATTCTGTAGTTCATATAAATTGTTTATTAATGTGTCAAATGAACAAATGGAAATTGGACACTTTCGAAGTAAAAACATTATATAGTTGATCAAGTCTGGAATTGAATTAATGAATTGAGTTTACCAACAGTAGACAAACTGACATTTTAAATTCAGCATCATTCTAATTAAACTTGTTACGTTTGTGAACTCTGGCACCAGTACATTTTAATATGGATTCATTCAACAAACTTTTGGCCAATATTTCACGATATGTAAACCTAAATAAGGAAGAATCTCAAAAGATTTCTTCAATTGTGCAGGAAACCAGGGTGAAGCGAAGGCAATTTATTGACCAGCCTGGCTATACCTGCCGCTTTAGAAATTATGTGGTGCAGGGATCATTTCGCTCCTTTTTCCTGGACAAAGAAGGAAAGGATCATACTGTTCAGATAGCGCTGGAGGATTGGTTTGTGAGTGATTTCTATAGCTACATTACACAAACCCCGGCAACTATGTTCGTAGAGGCACTGGAAGACGCTGTGATCCTCCAAATGAAATACGATGAAATCGAATCACTATGCAAGGAGATCCATGCTTTGAGTGAATACTTCAGAATCACAACAGAAAGGGCATTCGCTTTTTCCAGAAATAGAACGCTATCAAATTTGAGCAAATCAGCAGAAGAAAGATACATTGAACTCACAGAAAGATACCCTGACATTGCTTTCCGTGTTCCTCAGAAAATTATTGCTTCATATTTAGGAATGTCTCCGGAGTTTCTTTCTAAAATTCGTAAAAACCTTAGCCGGAAATCTTGAACTAGTTCAAGACTATTACTTAATCCAGTTCATTTTTGGTGTAGCCACTTCCAATGAGCTTTGTAACGTCGATTTTGACAAATCATGTAAACAAAGTTCAATGAGTGTACAAACACAAATGCCTTCATACAATGAAGGTTTAAAAAGTCTAAGGGAGAACTTAAAACAAATGCTCCCTGCTGAATCATTAGCCGGTTTTGACAGCTATGCAGAAGAACTGGACCAATCAATGAATCAAGTTTTAAAACTTGAAATTGGAGATACTGCTCCAGATTTCACCTTGACTAATCATGATGGAGAGCATCTTTCACTTTCTAAACTGTTGGAAACCAGACAGGTAGTTCTTGTTTTCTATCGTGGAGAATGGTGCCCATACTGTAACCTGCAGTTGTCTCAACTTCAATCTGTTTTAGATATCATCCATGCAGAAAATGGTGAGTTAGTAGCGATTTCTCCACAAACTCCAGACTATTCACTTTCAATGAAAGAAAAGAGCAAATTAGACTTTCAGGTGCTGAGTGATTTGGGCAATCAGGTTGCAGAACACTATACTACAGTCTTCAGACATGCCAATAAAGCTACTGCAATTCTCACCGGATTAGGTATTGATTTCACGGGGCATTACACAGATGACTCAGGAGATTTACCGGTACCAGCTGTTTTTGTGATCGGTCAGGATGGTAAGGTAAAGTTTGCTCAAAGTGAAGGAGGAGACTACCGATTGAGAGTAGAAAATTCAAAAATTATTAACGCATTAAGACAATAGAAAGATGAAAAGAATATCAATAATAGTAGCACTGGCTTTGATTACAAACCTCGGATTTGGCCAGAAAACAAAATGGGGTTATGATGGCACACATGCCAAAGTTGGGTTTTCCATTAGTCACTTTGGTATATCAGAAACAGAAGGAAAATTCACGAAGTTCGACGGAACTGTACAATCTGATAAGGTAGATTTCTCGGATGCTGAAATAGAAATCACTATTGATGTCAATAGTATCGATACTGAAGAAGCTCAGAGAGACAAACATCTTAAATCGCCGGACTTTTTTGATGTGGAAAAATTTCCTACAATTACTTTCAGGAGCACATCCTGGGAATCAACAGGTAAAAACACCTATAAGCTTACTGGAGATCTTACCATGCATGGTGTAACCAAACCAGTAATCCTGGATGCCAAATACAAAGGAACTGTTGTAGATCCATATAACAACACAAAAGCTGGATTTAAGCTTAGTGGGGTTTTAGATAGAACAGATTATGGCCTGGAATGGAATGGTGTCCTTGCAGCTGGAGGAGTATTGGTTGGAAATGAAGTGAATCTGGATATCAATATAGAGCTGATAAAATTGTAAACTCTGTATTTTGGATTGGGTACTATTTACCCAATCCAATTTCTTCTTGACATATCATCAAGCTTCTTCAAACTCAAACATATCACACCTACATTGATTCCATGTAATTAACAATTGTTCCAATTCAAGAATGCCTCGTGAAATAGAAGAAATGCCTTTGTACTCTTTGCCATAGGCTATCATCATAGGGATCTCGGTAGGATCTATTATCTCATAGCGATGTGCTAATGTCATTGATTCAATAGAATTCTTAAAAGCTTCTTGCTCTGGTATCTGTGGATTATATCTTAATATTATCATGTTTTTTGTATTTAGCTTAAAATTGGGTTTAATGGCGAGTAACTAATGAATGCTGAGTCTGCATTGAAATAATTGACCGTGACACGCCATTCGTGTATCCTAAATAACCAATATCGTCCCGTCTCAGAGATACTCCTTAATTTCTCTTCCTCTACCTGATCAAAGTTAATTACTGCCGTTCCAGTCAATTGTAGGATAGCTCCCTTGCTGAAATCAATAAATAGGAGGCCGGCATTCTGGTTCTCAATGAAATTCCCAAGTGTATTGTACATGCTATTCCCTTTGTAATCAGGGATCTTTAGTGTTTGATCATCCAGGATCTCAACAAAACCCGGAAATCCTCCCCTATGTGACACATCCAATTTTCCAGCAGCACTTTGACTTCCCACAAAAAATGTATCAGATTTCTGTATCCAATTTTTAAGAAATTCATTGAGTGCTGTTCCAGAATTATGTATTGCTTCAGAAACACGTGCTGGCTCCAGGATAGTTAGATCCCTGTGTTGGATGTATTTCGGACAATTAGGATAAGCTTCTTCCACTTCAAGGTGGATACACTCAGAATCTTCATCGATTACCCCATTAACTCTGAAACGTTTTCGAGTGGATAAATCAATTATAAGTGCCCCTACTTGCTTATTCCTTTTAATATTTTCAAAGAATATATCTTTCTGATCATTTTGGATATTTTCTTTATTAATTGTCAGTACATTTCCACTTCGCACATCCAGTAACCCTACTCTTCCCAGTAAAACTGATACCCAATTTCTGCTTTCCAGATCCAGCGAATTCAGAATGATCATTGGTTGCTGTGTGATGAATGGAATAGCTCCAGGCATAATTTCATCAGATATTATCCTGCTATTTAACTGTGCTTGTGAGGTTTCACCTAGTTTCTTCTGGACAAACCTTTCACCCTTATGAAATACTTCCATCATTGCCGATTTGTGATGAATACAATTCTCTTATTTGAGTCAATCCACTTTTGAAGACATGGGTATCATCCAACATTTTAGTAACCACCAGGCTTCCGTGCAAAGTGGTAAGTACCCTGTATGCATATTGAAGGGCAGTATCTTCGTCATAACCAAAATCCAGTCCTAATTTCTCAAATGCATGCACCCAACTTCTCGCAGAATTCCCAATTTCCTCCTTAAAAATTTCCATTCCTCCATCAAGTGAAAGGGCCCTGAGTATACAAGTGGATTTTCCGCCATTGTAAAGTTCATTGATCTTTGTAAGTGCTTCTTCCAATCTTTCAGAAGGGATAATTTCACTACTGTGTAACAGTTGGATAATGTGTTTATTCACCCATTGACCAATAAAATTCAAAACTGCCAGAGCAATCTCCTTTTTCCCCCCTGGATATCGGTGATATAAACTTGCCTTTTGCAGTCCACTACTTGCTGCCAACTCATTCAGCTTTGCTCCATCATATCCTTTTGCCGTTAGGACGCTTTTTAAACCCGACAATAACTCACGGTCATCTATTTTTTGAGGTCTCATGAGGTAAGAATAATCCAAAAAATAGTTTTTTACCAAACGTTCGGTATATAACAACATGAATTGTCGTACTAACTACTAATTCCAGGTGTTTCCCACAAAGAAATTAATACGCTAACACATGAAAACATGATCATATTTAAGAATGAAAGATTAGTGTCGACGAGTTCTTTTGCCAATCTATCGCCAAAATGATCCCTCTAAACGAAATCCTGAAATCAGTAAGCACCTGATATATATATTGCTATACTTATTTAATGGACAAAAAACTATGCTTGAAAGATTTGGGAACCTTTCTATTCAAATGAAACACAACATTATGTATGTGTTGGTTTCAGTCACCTTTACTGTCAGTGGAATAATCATTTACAATAGCAGAGATAGCGCTAATGAAGAATTTCTGAAGCAATATACTATAGCTAACTCTATAGAAAATTGGTTGGGAAATGTGATATCTCATCAAAGTGATCAGGGTTTAGTAACTAGTCTTAAGAAATGTGTTTCTTCAGGGTCCGATAACTGTCAGGAGCAGTACAATACAGGATTAGAAAACCTAAAGAACAAATCAAAAGCGCTTTCTGAAATAACGGATAATGATCAGACGAAGCGAATAAATGATATTCTGCAGGTCCTGCAAAATTACCAGGGAAATACATCGGTGACTGATTTAGAATTGGATGTTCTATCAAAAACAGGTGCTCTCAGAGCATACAACAGAGATCTTCTCAATAGTTTGATTAATGCCAGGTCAGTTCAGGGTATGTCATTTAAAGCTGTTGTGATAATCACTATTACAATTTCTATTTTGATATTTCTTGGGTTTGGAATATTTGTAAGCCGATCAGTTGTACATACAATCAATAAACTTACAAGCCCTTTAATGTCATTGATAAATGGAGATCTAAAAACTAAAATCAATACAAGACAAGATGGTATAGTAGGGAAAGCACTGGAAGGGCTTGAATTATTTGTTTTAAAACTCAATGAGATTTTCGTTACAGTATTGGATTTGACTGATCATATTGTTGAAGAGGGTGAAAAACTTCAAAAACAGGCCATCCAACTTTCAGAAGGAACAACAGATCAGGCTTCAAGTGCCGAGGAAGTATCTGCTTCAATGGAGGAAATGACTGCTAGCATTGATCAAAACGCCGCTAACTCATCAGAAACGAAGAAAATTGCAGATGATGCTGCAACAAAAATCGGTGAGTCGAACCAATCTGTTCAAAACACGGTGCAATTGATGAAGACAATTACGGACAGGATCTCCATTATTGACGAGATCGCCAGACAAACCAATCTTTTGGCATTAAATGCAGCTGTGGAAGCGGCCAGAGCAGGAGATCATGGCAAAGGGTTTGCAGTAGTGGCTGCTGAAATTAGGAGACTTGCAGAAAGAAGTCAATCGGCGGCTGCTGAAATCAATGAGGTGTCTCGAGATGGGGTATTAAAAGCCACTGATTCAAGTGAAATGTTAAATCAATTGGTACCGAGAATTCAGGAAACATCCCAATTGATATCAAAAGTATCTGAAGCAAGTATTGAACAAAACAATGGCTCTCAACAGATCAATGATTCTATCCAGCAACTCAACAAAATTATCCAACAAAATGCCCACATATCAGATACTATTGGCCATAGTTCCTCTGGATTGAACCAATACTCTCAACACCTCTTGGATCATATCAAGCATTTTGAGTTTGACGATAGTCTTAGGAAAACTAATTCAAAGTAATGCAAGCAAACAGGTGAAATATTTGTGTCGCAGGCAATATTACCTGCGACACAAATATTATATAGGTTTAATATTACTTCTGCTTAAATGCCCTGTCCAGCACCTCTTCGTTAAATCCTTCCGCCACCATCTGCCGGTCTGCGTAGATATACAGAGCAGTGTTAAAGATCATATTGGCCACATTAAATATCAACCCAATCAGTAACAGCAAGCCGAAACCAACAACAACACCAATGATTAGTCCTATGACATCAAAAGCGTTTGTCAATACCACAGTCAACCCTATTCCTATGCCAATAGCTACTACGAATGCGAAAAATTGCATTAAACCAAGTCCAATGCTTCTGACGAGACTTTCTCCCCAGGTACGTTTTAGAACCTCAGTTGATTTTTTGATAGCATCAATTGGACCTAAGCCTTCATAAACCAACACAGGTACAACGAATATTGTAATAACACTCCAGGCCATTCCAAGTAAGGCAATAAGGATCCTCACTACTATTTCACCAATTTTTCCCAGTCTTGAGGCTAGGTTATCCAGCAACCTGAGCAATAGCCCAACAGAAGCTGACAACAAGCTCCATTTAGTGATAAGTCCAGCTCTGCTGAAGGCAAACTTGATGCTTTCACTAAAAGTAGCATTCCCGCCTTCAAAACGGATTCTCGTAGTGTAAACCACACATACATTGAAAAAAGTGGCAATCCATGCAATCCCAAAATAGGTGATAAACAAGATTACATACTGATAGATTTGTAGCTCCATTTGTCCATTGGATTCTGCCATATTCAGCAGGTCCGGTAAAATGGATGGCACTACCATAATGGCAGTAAATATTCCCGAAAAAATAAAGGAGAGTAGTGCAAACCAGATCAACTCCTTGTCTTTGTTGATCACCCCAAAGGTCAGTTTGGTAATACTCCAGCTTCTAGAAAAAACATTCATATCGATTAGATTAAAGTGATTTAACTCTGAAGATAAGAAATTGCTGAATCAAAAAACAATGAACCTTGGGAACTAACGGTTTACCTATCTCAAAAACCATTCTTCTGAATTACATTTTTATACCAATTTGCTGAGGCTTTGGGAATTCGATCAAGTGTTTCATAATCGATATACACCAGACCAAATCGTTTGGAATATCCTGATGCCCACTCAAAATTGTCAAATAGGCTCCATGCGAAATAACCTTTCAGTGCCACACCTTCAGAAATTGCCTCATGAGAAGCTTCCAAATAACTCTTAAAATACCTCTGGCGAGTATCTGAATCATCTACCGCTCCATCTATGAGTTCATCTTTGCCCGCAAATCCATTTTCTGTAATATAGATATCTGGTTTGTTGTAGCGTGAATCTATCCATTGAAGTAGTTTTTTACACCCCCAGGGTACAACACCCCATCGCATACTCGTGAATTCCCAATTTGGGTCTCTGCTTAAAATAACATCCTGATCCTCAGACAATCCGCCATTACCATAAACATCAGACTTGACTTGTGTGGGATCTCCATCTGCGGCATACATTGTGGTGTAATGGTTTAAGCCAAAGAAATCAGAGGATCCTTTGAGTAACTCTTTTTCCTCATTTGTAAATTCAGGAAGACGTTCCCCTAGTCTTGACTTCATAACATCAGGATAGTCTCCAAAATAAACTGGATCGGCAAACCAACCCAGAAAAAACTGCAAAGCTCTTTCAGCAGCCTCCTTGTCTGCGGGGCTATCTGTTTTTGGCTCTCTCCAGTCACAATTATTGGTAATACCTATTTTACCTTCCTGATGGGAAAATTCACTTCTAAATAAGGCCACTGCTTTTGCATGCGCCACTAAAAGGTGATGACCAGCCAGATAAGGCTCTGAATCAGAAACCCTGCCGGGTGCAAAAATCCCCTGGCCATATCCCAATATTGACACCACCCAGGGTTCATTTAAGGTGATCCAGTTTTTCACACGATCTCCAAATCTTTCAAAACACAGTCTGGCATACCCTTCAAAATATTCTGCAATATCCGGGCTTAACCAACCATCATTTTCCAATTGCAGTGCCAGAGGAAGGTCCCAATGGTATAAAGTCACCCAAGGCTCAATCCCATTGGCCAGCAACTCATCTATCAGATCAGAGTAGAATTGAACACCAGCTTCGTTTATTTTCCCCTTACCATCCGGAATAACTCTTGGCCATGAAATAGAAAACCTATAAGCCTTTAGCCCCTGAGATTTCATGAGAGCTATGTCTTCTTTAAAACGGTGATAGTGGTCAATGGCAATGGTTCCATGGTCTCCATCTGCTACCTTACCCGGTATAGTGCAAAACGCATCCCAAATTGATGGCCCCTTACCATTTGAAGCTGCACCTCCTTCAATCTGGAAAGCAGATGTCGCAGCACCCCACACAAAATCTATTGGAAATTGAATCATGGGCCAATTTTAAATCATTTTGCAATACTGGTAATGAATAATTTTACCAATTAACGAAATCAGACCTAAAAAAAGTCATTCGATTCCCCTGGCCATTTATTAACTTTCTTCGTTAAACAATCATTAAGTGAGGTGCTTAGCAAACATGTCAAATAACCAAATCAATATTCTCCTGATTATTATGCTGTTGGTAATCAGCACCTTCAATTTGGCTATTGGACAATCAACTCACATCGATTCCCTGGTTAATCAGAAAGTAAAACGATCTGAAAAAGCGCTTTATGATGCCAATTTCAAAAACGCATATGTATTTCTGGAACTAGATGACTTCAAAGATCAACCTAACTTTACGCGTCAGCATGAATTACAGCTTACCATACAGAGATTAAGGGTTGAGGATTTTGAAAGGAGGCTACAAATGAAGCCTTCAAACCCGGAAATCAAGTTGCAAATATTGGCAAGCTTTCTGGCAGATACCAGTGATTTGAAACCTGACATGTTAGCAAAATACTTCATAACGATTTCAAGCGCATATAGGGCCAATAAATTGCAAGACGTAGCAAATACCTATAAGGAGAAAGGTCGGTCATTATTTATTCGACAAGCTGATTACGAACAATTAGCGATCCTCAGGTCATTAGAAATTTCATTAACGCATATGAACCACTTCAACAAGGGCGAGTCACAAATGGTATTGGATCTTATTCCAAAATACCGTGAGGAAATCTCTTTTAGTGCCAAACACAGTGATTACGCACTCTCTTATAATACCCGTCATCTTGCACAGATCTACAGAAGACAAACAGATGACTATGAAGAGGCCCTACACCTTTTCAATTGGTCGCTTGATCTAAGGTTAAAAATGGGATTTAAACCCTTCATTCCTGCATCATACTCCTCTCTGGGGGATGTATATGTAAAAATGGGTAAGAATAAAGAAGCGATTAATATGTTTAAAACTGCCTTTAGCTGGGCAGCAGAAGTTGGATTTATTAGATATCTGCATTACCCTCAAATTCAAATTGGGGATATTTACATGGGGCTAAAGGAATATGACAAAGCTTTAGAACATTATGAAAGGGCACTACAAGTCTCTACTTCCAATAACTATTCTGAAGGTGTGGAAGAAGCAAAGGAAAAGATTAAAACTCTGAAAGCAAGCAATTGAGCCTAAGTCGTTTTTCGATATCGTATAGCTGCCAGGGCATTGAGTACAACTGCATACCCTCCTACCACCATCAGGTGCCATGTGATATCTTTAAAACCTGAACCTTTCAGCATGACCATTCTGATCACTTCAATAAAATACCGAACCGGATTAAATAATGTGACTTTTTGGGCCCATACCGGCATGTTCTCAATAGGAGTAAACAATCCACTCATTAAAATAAAAATCACAAGAAAAAACCAGGAAATAAACATTGCCTGTTGTTGAGTATCCGTCATCGTAGAAATTAACAATCCCATACCCAGTATCAAAAGGAGATACACCGCTGAAAAACCGTAAATCGTTATCAAGCTTCCTACGATCGGGACATTGAAAATGAGTTTTGCCAGAAGTAAACCAACAGTCAGCTCAACCAACCCCAATACCCAAAAAGGAAACAGTTTACCAATTATGAACTGGTACTTTTGAATAGGAGTAACATTGATCTGTTCAATGGTCCCTATTTCCTTTTCTCTGACAATGTTCATCGACGATAAGAAGGCTCCAATCATGGTTATGAGCAGTACCAGGATTCCCGGAACCATAAAAGTCTTGTAATCCAGTTCAGGATTGTACCAGTGAGTATATTCAATCTCAATGTTTTTGAAAGGAGCCAATGCCACCTGGTTCACTTGCCCAAAACGGGACATTATTTCCCCATTATAATCCATCATCACAGCATTTGCATAATAATTGGCCAGTCCCGCCTTTGAACCATCAATGGCATTCACAATCAACTGAACAGTTTCAGACCCCTCTCTCACAATTGAACGCTCAAACCCAGCTGGTACTTCAATAACCAGGTCACTCTGATCCATATACAAAGACTCTTCCCCTTCCTCAGAATTGAACCCGTAACCAGCCATCTGAAAATAATTGGACCCTTCCAGTTTACTATACAACAACTGACTCGAAGCACTTTGGTCTTTGTCAATGAAGTATACCTGCAGGTTTTCTATCTCAAAATCTGCGGCATTGGAGAGGATAATCAGCTGAACAAAAGGCATGACTAGTATAATTGGCAACATTCCTTTATTCCGGAATATCTGCAAAAACTCCTTTTTGATCAGGAATTGTATTGTTCTCATTCCAATCTCATTTTGAATTTCTTAACACTTAACCCAATAAATAGTATTGTAAAGCCTACCAACATCAAAGTCTCCCTCCAAAAATGAGTAATGTCTACTCCTTTCAGCATAATGTCTTTAATGATGATAATGAACCATCGAGCTGGAATAATATTAGATATCCACTGTAATATCACTGGCATGTTTTCTATTGGAAAGATAAATCCTGACAACAAGATCGTAGGCAGCATCAATCCCATTAACGAAATCATCAGAGCTGCTTGTTGGCTGGCGGTTACAGTAGATATAAGTATCCCCAGTGAAAGTGCCATGATGATAAAAAGTACACATTCCAGCATCAATACTACCAGACTACCTGAAATAGGCACTTTGAAAATCCAAACTCCAATGGTCAGGATAATCAGTACATTAATAAAAGCCAGGATCAAATAGGGAATTACCTTGGATATAATCACTTGCCCGGGATGCATTGGCGACACCAACAATACCTCCATTGTTCCCAATTCCTTCTCTCTGGCAATTGAGATTGAAGTCATCATGGCGGATACCAGCATGAGAATGATCGTGATCAATCCTGGGACAAACAAGTAAACACTTTTCATACCTGTGTTAAACCTCATTCGAACTTCCGGCGTGACAGCTATTGGCAATTGCTCTCTTTGGTTATATTCCAACACAAAATCATTGATAACTGAAGTTGTGTAGCTGATTAATGTATTCGATGTATTGGGATCTGTAGCGTCTCCTATAATTTGAACCTTCGCCGATCTAAATCTCTCCATGTTTTGAGCAAAATCCTGCTCAAAAAGGATGGCCTGTTTGATTCTACCTTTCTGAAATGTGGGATCCAATTGATCTTCATGTGTCAACCTCTCATCTAATACGAAGTATCCACTTGACAACAGCTTATTGGTCAACCTTTCAGTGATATGATCATTGGACTTATCCAAAATCGCAATCTTCGCTTCCTTGATCTCATTGGTAATGGCATAACCAAACAACAGAATTTGGGCCAGCGGCATACCAAACAAGATGAGCATCGTTCGTTTATCACGAAAAATGTGATAGAATTCTTTGATCACAAAGGCTTTAAGTCTCTTCATGGTCTGGCTATTTTCACAAACACTTCATGCATGGTTTCCACGCCAAATTGATTCTTAAGACCGTCTGGTGTGTCGAGTGCAGCAATTTTCCCATCCACCATCATAGATATACGGTCACAGTATTCGGCTTCATCCATATAATGCGTTGTAACAAAGACAGTAATCCCCTGCTCTGCTGCTTCGTAAATCATGTTCCAAAACTGTCTTCTGGTAATAGGGTCTACCCCACCCGTTGGTTCATCCAGAAAAACAATCTTAGGATCGTGTATAATGGCTACCGAAAAAGCGAGTTTCTGTTTCCAACCGAGTGGCAAAGAGCCAATCAGTGAGTTTTTCACTTCTTCCAGACCAAGACGTTCTACAAGATCAGTGCTTTTTTGGCGAATCTGCTCATTCGAAAGTCCATAAATTCCAGCATAAAACTGGATGTTTTCCAAAATGGTCAGGTCTTCATATAACGAGAACTTTTGACTCATATAGCCGATGGTCTTTTTGATTTTCTCAGCCTTTTTAAACACATCAAAACCTCCAACAACCGCCTCACCACTGGATGGTTTTAAGAGACCAGTCAACATTTTCATAGCTGTTGTCTTACCTGCACCATTCGCACCCAGAAACCCGAATATTTCTCCTTTGTTGACTGAAAAGGTGATGTTATTCACAGCTTTAAAATCACCAAATTGCTTCGTAAGTGCTTCTGTATGAATTATGGGTTCATTCATGATCTGTCATTAAAGCCATGAAACAATCCTCAATCTCTGGTTGAATCGCTTTTATCTCAATTTGCGTATGCCCGCAACTCTTCAGATAACGCTCCAATTCACTACTGTCAAAAGACTCCCTCTGATCTGTGTAATGAAAGTAACCACCAAATGCATGGACTGTAGCTGTATGTGCAAACGCTTCCAGGTCCTTTACAAGATGTAATTTATTATTGGTTCGCAACGCGTAAAGCTCCTTCCCAAAACCGTCAACAATCCCTTGAGGAGTATTTACAGTCAATATATTTCCATTTTGAATTAATGCCACCCTGTCACAGAGTTCAGCTTCATCCATATAGGGAGTGGATACTATAATCGTGATTCCCCGGGATTTCAATTGTGCCAGCATGTCCCAAAACTCATTTCTGGATACGGCATCTACCCCGGTTGTAGGTTCATCCAAATACAAAATCTCTGGTTCATGGATCATTGCACATGAAAGTGCCAGTTTTTGTTTCATCCCCCCAGAAAGAGCTCCTGCTTTTCTCTTTCTAAAGGGTTCAATCTGGTTATAAATATCCTTGATCAGGTGATAATTCTGTTCGATAGTAGTATTATGAATGGAGGCAAACAGGGTTAAATTTTCTTCTACTGATAAATCCTGATACAAGGAAAAACGTCCAGGCATATAGCCCACCATTTTGCGCAACTGTTCAAAATCCTTGACTACATCATGTCCTAACACATTAACCTCTCCAGAGTCTGGGACCAGCAAAGTAGCAAGTATTCTGATTAAACTGGTTTTTCCAGCACCATCTGGGCCTATTAACCCGAATAGCTCACCCGGATTGATATTAAGGCTTACAGATTTCAATGCTTCTTGTTCACCGTAACGCTTGATTACATCGGATATGATGACTGCATCATTCATTTTCTGCCAGAGTAACTCCTTCAATTCTAACTTCTCCAGGCATCCCAATTTTTAATGAGCCATCGTTAGGAACATTTACCTTACAAGCATACACAAGATTTACTCGTTCTTCTTTGGTTTGAACGATTTTTGGTGTGAACTCAGCTTTTGAGGACACCCAGGAAACCTTACCCTGATATGGCTTCAGACCTCCTTTTCCATCATCTACCAACACAGTAACTTCCGCACCAATATTAAATTGTCCTAGCTGACTGCCGCTCACATAAGCTCTCAGGTCCATACTTGAAAGATCAGCCAACTTCAAAACAGGTCGCCCCATGGCAGCTAGCTCTCCCTGATTTAGATAAGTGGTAAGCACCGTTCCATTCAGAGGAGATCGAATGTATGATTTGGTCAATTGGTCATTGATTTGCTGTATCTGAACTTCTAGTGGTGCGATCTCACTACACAATCCTGAGTTTTGTGTATTCAGTTGTGTTTTAGTGGCAAGTATTTTACTGTCTACAACCAGCATTTCTCCCTGTAGATCATCCAGTTGTTTCTGAGTAGCTGCTCCCTCAGTCCTTAGTTTTCCCAGGCGATCCAATTCACGATTCAGGTTTTGTTTTTGTTCAATCAAAACATCAATCTGTGGCTTCACCTTAATCATTTTCGCTTTAATCGCGGCAATACTCAATATCAGCTGTTGTTTTTTCAGGTAAAGCTGTGTTGTATCTATAATAGCCAATAGCTGCCCTTGTTTTACCTCTTTGCCCTCCTCCACATTCAACATGACAAGTTTACCATTAGCCTCCGCTGATACCAGGATTTCATCAGCCTCAAAATTTCCAAACGCATCTGATTGTTCCCCTCCCGAATTACAGGCCAATAAGCTTAGAAGAGCAATGAAAAAAGTAATGTTAGTGTTTTTCATGTTTGTATAGGTTTCCGGATTTTGTGAGGTATTGAATTTTCGTTTCTATGAGTTTTAGCTCATGTACTTTGGTATTGAGCTGTGCTTCTATCTGATTGTTCACCTCTGTTAAGTATTGGGTTGAAGTGATTACACCGTTTTTCAATTGAGCATTTGCCTCCTTCACCACCTGCTCCTGAAGCTTTAATATTTCAGCGTCCCGATCCAGCAGTTGCTCATACATATTTGTATCTTCTAATTGCTGCATCAGAGCAATTTCCATGGTCTTTATGTAATTCTCTTTTTGGACATTGACCATTTGGGCCTGATGTCCCAGCACTTTGACATCATTTCTCTTACGGCCATAGTCGTAAATATTCCATTCGAGTTTCACCCCCAGTATGTAGTAATTAGAAAAGTCTGTTTCAAAGAAATTGTAAGGGTTCGGACTTCCAACACCACCTGTGGCAAAAGCAAAAAGCTTTGGTGCATTACGTACTGATTGCAGTGATTTAACGGCTTCAATCTGACCAATTTGGCTATTAAAAGCTGTCAGCTGTGGTGTATTTAACTCCTTATCAGCTAATATCTCATCAGCATCAGGAATCATATATGTTGCACCATCTCCTATCTCCTGATCAATCCACTTACCAAGCATGGCTCGCAATACATCTTTGGAGGATTTTATTTCAATCAATTGTTGATCGAGTGTCAGCAATTGCTTTTGGAGAGCTAATAAATTACTTCTCAATACGACTCCATGCTTCGCCAGAGACTCTACTTCTTTGAGCCTGGCATTGAGGGTTTCCAGGTGTGTTAACAGAATCCTTTCTTTTTCCTGTTGCAACAGCAATCCAAAATACAGCTGGTTTATATGCTCAACGATTTGATACAGCCCCACTTCTACCTCCTGGGTACGGGCATGAGATTCCGCATTGACCAATTCCTTGTTTCTCCTGGCTGTCCCTCCATCAAACAACTTTTGTTGAATCGTCAATGAGGCTCTGTACTGATCTTTTGGTATTTCAGGAACTTCACTACCAGGAATTGAAAAGGGTAAAGCAAATACATCCGATTGATAAGTTACCTGCGCTGACAATTGTAACTGTGGCAAGTTTGTACTATTCACATTTGCCTGCCTAAGCTCCTGTATAGATTGATTATATAGCTTCTGCTGTTGAAGCGGGCTAACTTCCTGTGCCTTTTGTTGGCATTCTTCCAATGTGAATTCCTGTCCAATTGCCGGAATGGCCAAAACCAGACCAATTATCCACATTCCACTTAGAAATTTACTTTTCATTTCCTTCGTTGTTTAAACTGACTGCATGCATTATATATTCTGGCACTGACTGCTTGCGCATTTCCATGAACATGTTGAACATTTCATCGGTTACTCCAAAGAGAGCCTGAAACATTGGTTTCCCCAGAAAAGGGAAGACACACATTGAGGCCATGTTGATCATAAACTCATGCACCGGCATGGGTCTGATCCTACCCGCTTTCGCTTCTTCTTTTAACTGTTTATCTATTACTTCCAGGGCTCCACTTTCAACAATCCCAAGTTTTCTAATGATGTCTTTGGGATTTCCTCGCAATTCATTGAAGATGAAAATCGGAAGTTCCGGATGTGTAGACAAGGCAGTAATTACCTCTTTAGCGTACAATTCCACTTTATCACGCAAAGGCAAGTCCGAACCCATCGCACTTACCATTTTGGGAGCAAATTCATCTATCAACTCAGTAAAAACAGCATCGAATAGCTTGTCTTTGCTACGATAGTAATAATGGAGCAAAGCCTTGTTGATTCCAGCCTCATCCGCTATCTCCTGCATTCGTGCACCTGCTAATCCTTTCTTCACGAAAATCATTCGCGCAGCATGTTTTATTTTCTCTTCTGTATTTAAATCCTTAGTCATATTCAATACAAAGAAACGAATATTTAACCAATTAGTTTAACCATATGGTTAAATTATGAAAAAATCACAGCTGATCTCTGTTTTAAAGCACAAAAAAATGCTTCCAAAGTGTACATCTTTTTAAATATTCCGTTATTCAGGAAAGAATGTTTAATAAAATATTTAAGACGAAAAATGGGTGAGAAACGCAAAAAGCAATCCGGACTTGAAGAATGGTTTAACACCGTTTCTCATGCCTTGACTGCATTAACAGCTATCGGAGGGTTGGTTGTTTTGATAGTCCTGGGAGCGCGTAGTAATCAGTCATTTAGCTTGTTCAGTGCTTTGTTTTATGGTATTAGCCTTGTCATTCTGTATACTTTTTCGAGTCTTTACCATGGTATTCAGCATGAACGAACAAAGGATTTTTTCAACCTGCTTGATCATTGTAGTATCTACTTACTGATTGCTGGTACATATACACCAATTGTGTTGATGGTTTTGGGAGGTTCTATCGGTTGGGTATTTTTTGGAATCCAATGGGGACTTGCACTTTTAGGTATTGTGCTGAAAATTTTCTTCATGGGGAGATTTGAGACTTTATCAGTGAGTATGTATGCAGTGATGGGTTGGATCATACTAATCAAAATCAATAGCCTCCAGGTTTTGTTACCAGGAGCTGGTTTTTGGCTTCTCATATCTGGAGGGTTTGCTTACACAGTTGGGATAATATTTTACATCATCGATACCAGGCTTCATCTATCACATTTTATCTGGCACTTGTTTGTTATTGCCGGTTCGTTGCTTCATTACTTATTGATCGTGATATATGTGTATTAATACACTTATTTAAATACACCTCACGCACTTGAAGCTTACTACCAAAAGTAGTATGTTTAGTAATCTACAATTTGAATCCTGCATGAAGTCCAAACTGATATACATCCTTACTCTTATTACAATTGTGATATCTTGTAAACAGAATGAAACCAATTCAATTTCAGCCAAAACTCAGAATGATAAGGTCAATATTTCCGATGACCTAATGACACAGATGAAATGGTTCAACGAACCAATAAGTTATACCATTGTCGACAGCACATTAAGTGTAACAGTTGGTCCTGAAACTGACTTTTTCAACAATCCGGAGGATAGCTCAATAGCCGAATCTGCTCCATTGCTATACAAAACAATTGGTGGTGATTTTTTAGTCAGAGCATTAATCCAACCTGATTTCTCATCTCAATGGAATGCTGTCTCATTGATGATTCATCAAGACAGCTTAAGCTGGATCAAATTTGCTTTTGAAAACTCTGATGCCACAGGCCCAAGCATCGTATCAGTGGTCACAAGAAATACTTCTGATGATGCTAATGGAGTAGTTCTGAATGAAAAAGACAAAATATGGTTGGCAATTGCCAAAAAAGGAAATCTATATGCCATGCACTGGTCTGTTGATGGTAATGATTACAAAATGGCGAGACTCACTACATTACCTGAATTAGATTCTGTTAAAATAGGTATTGAATTTCAAGCACCTTTGGAGAAAAACGCTAACCACAAATTGTTGTTTTTTGATATGAAAAAAGGGGCAGTTGAGAACCTTCGGGATATTAATTAATAGCGCAATGCTAAATCATATTAAAGTAATTTTGAATATCCTCTCTGTAGTTTCTTCCAATTGGGATCTCCTGATCGTTGATATAAACCCTATTGCCATCAATGGCCTCTACTTCCTCCAAATTGATCACATAAGAACGATGTACTCTGATAAACTTGCGCTCATTGATGCGCTCATGGAGTGTCCCCAATGTGACTGCTAGGAGATATTGCTTCTGTTTGGTCACTACCTTCACATAATTCCCTTCTGCTTCCATGTAGCATATATCTGAAAAGTAGACCCGCTCAAACCTAAACTTGTCCTTGATAAAAATACGGTTTTCGAGCAGGTAGTGATTGGCATGCTCCTTATCCTCAGACTTGACCACCTGTGGTTCACTTTGATCAGACTGATGATTGAACAAAGCCATCTCCAACGTGATCAGAAGATCCTGATCTTCAAATGGTTTTACAAGATAAGCTGCTGGACGGGTATGTTTGGCTCTGGAGACAGTTTCTGTATCTGTCATGGAAGAAGTATAAATAAACGGAAATTGATGGTCCTTGTGGATGATTTCACCCATTTCAATGCCATCCTTACTCCCTTTGATGTTGATATCAAGTAAAGCAACATCCACTTTGTTGCTCTTCACGAATTCCAAAGCATCATCTGCATTATCAAAACACCCTGCTATGTCGTATCCGGAATCCTCAAGATACATCTGAAGGTATTTCACATAGATCTTCTCATCCTCAACAATCAAAACACTAGACTTTCCCATATACCGAGCTAGATTTCGAACAAAGTTACCAAATGTAAGATCAAATAAAAGCTGTGTTACCTAACAAAAAAAGGACACCCTATTGAGTGTCCTTTTTTACTTAACGTTATTTATTATTTAATCAGTATAAAGAATTTCTTCCTGCCTGGTCAATGATTTCTCTTAGCATACCATTAAAGGCATTCTCCTGCAACAGGTCTTCAATATTGATATGAAACCTGTATTTCCAGAAATGCTGAGGGTTTGCAGGTACATTGATTCTCTCTTCTTCGGGCAATACTCTTCTTAATCCACCATCCATTGCCATCAAGTCCTGTATCGGGAATATGGCCCACATACTAGGTGAATGCAGGTGCTGAACAATAATATCCTTGGCAATCCATGGCTCACAGTAATATGGAGCTTTACCATGATGACCCAGTATATTGTTATAAAATTCCTGTGTTTTGTCTTCATCTTCCTGCCACCATTCTCTGATAGTAGACATGTCATGACTTGAAGGACTACAAACTGACATATAAGGCGTATCACCTGGGTGCCAGAACTCTCTGTCATCATTAGGCATACGCTGAATTGCCAGACTAAGTATCTTCAATTCGTTCATTACTCCGGGTACACAATCCGGAACCATACCCAAATCTTCTCCACAAATCAGCATGTTTGTCGCAGCTTTCATCGCTGGTAACTTGGTCATTGCCTTCTCTCTCCAGAAATCATTATGACGCTTATAGTAATAATGAATATAGAGTTCATCCAATCGTTGTTTCGTATACTCATCCAAATCCTGAAATGAGTAGGTACTGTGAAAAGATATCCTTGGATTAAATGCTTCACCATCCGATAAAGGAGCTTCAAAGAATATTACCTCTGAAATCAGCCTGTTGAGTTGATGACCCAACCAGGTATAGTGCTCCTCTCCTGCCGGATCCATTTCCTGATGATGCAGTATATGGTTTCTTATTTTTCGTTGTGTATTGAATTCTTCTTTAAACTCGTAGCAGCCTTCTTCATATTCATGCAAGTACTCTGCCTTAACTGCATTCCTCTGATCTCCAAATATTTCAAGCAACATGTGCTCACGGATGTATGGCTTGCAGAATCTATCATAGTGGAAATTTATTCCCCATTGCGCTAATTCATTCCTATGGAAAGCCAATGAAGGGTTAAAATGCCCCATCAATCCTTCTACCTGTTCTAAAGGAATCTCCCATATTCTGAAGAATCCAAGGATGTGGTCAATCCTGAACACATCAAAGTAGTCAGCCATTTTTTGCAGCCTTTTAGACCACCACATGTATCCGTCCTTGGCCATTTCTTCCCAGTTATAAGTTGGGAATCCCCAGTTCTGGCCTGTAATGGAGAAATCATCAGGAGGTGCGCCAGCCTGGCTGTCCATGTTATACAATTCAGGATGCTCCCATGCATCTACACTATTGCGATAAATACCAATTGGGATATCTCCTTTCAGCACTACCTCATGTTTTCTTGCGTACTCTGTGGCTTCTTTTAATTGCTTGTCCAGATGAAACTGGATATAGTAATAGAATGCCACATCATCATAAAGCTTTGATCCTGCTTTAGTGAAATTGGAAATATCCTTTGGGGAAACCTTTGAATGTTCCTTCCAGGTAGAAAAATCAGGTGTTCCATTCTTATCCCTGAGGACACTAAACATGGCATATGCTTTCAGCCAATCTTCATTTTGCTTAAAAAAGGCACTGAATTCTTTAGACTTATAGAATTTTTCCTTGTTATCATCATAGCTTAGTCTGGCATATTCAAACTTGGCGTTTACCACAGGTTCGTAATCCACAAAATCCTTGGCATTCAGTTGCTTTCTTAGCTTGTCAAACTTAGCCTGTGCTTTTTTGTCTTTTAGATCACCCAGTGCCTGAAGGTTTAGATACATTGGATGTAACGCGAATACAGAAATGGCTGCATATGGATAAGAATCCTTCCAGGTTTTTGTGGCAACCGTATCATTGATTGGCAGTATCTGAACCATTTTCATCCCGGTTTTTACTGCCCAGTCCACCAACAATTTTATATCTGTGAATTCACCAATTCCAGTTCCATTCTCTGTACGAATAGAAAATACAGGGATCGCCACACCAGTACCTTTCCAGTTTCCCATTGGATACTTAAAGTACTCATCCGTTCGTACATTCAGTCGCTTTGCATTTAGTTCGTCATCAGTGGTGAGATAACGGTTGTCACCTGCTTCCCATGTCAGGATTTTTTTCTTTTTGCTATCGTAGATACCAAATTTATATTGAGCGGGAAGGTCGTCTTTAGAGACTGCTATTTCAGTTTCCCAAATTGGATAATTCCTGTTTTCAAGAACCACCGCCTTCTTTTCATCCCATTCCCCCAAAGATTTTGTACTTCCGATCACACAAACTTTCAGGTTACGTCCAACTCTTGGAGCTCGAATTCTAAACCTGTGATAGGTTAGTTTTGCATCAAGGGTGGCTTGTGTTTTGGCCTTAGCGCCAGGTACTAATAATGCTTTTTGAAAAGGAGAAGTGTGCAATGCATTTTGCTCATCATACTCAGATCTCCAGTAATCTCTGATAACAACTTCTTTAAATCTCTTTTTTGGAAAGGATTGTACCCGATACGCTCCAAATTCAAACCCTTTCCACCCATGATTCTCATCAAGCGTGAAATATTTGTATTCAAATGTGTCTACATCATCCGGAATTTCCACTGATGCCTCCCAGGTTTCCCCAGCTCTGAGCGACATTTCAAGTGCCTTTCCATGGTCCCAGTTACCCAGTTCCTTAATTGAACCTGTGACCATCAATTTCTGACCCCAATAAGTTCGGTAGTCAATGCTAAACTTTAACTTCATTTTGTTCTTCTATACTACTACTTTCAGGTAATCCCTCTACCAGCACCTCATCATCCTTGTCTTCAACAAAAGTTACCATAACTGCCGCCACAAGTAGACAAATCCCAGCAAAAATCAAAGCATAAATGGCCTGAGAATCATAGACCCTTTTTACAATTGGCCCCCCAATTATACCATTGACTATTTGAGGAATAACAATAAAAAAATTAAATATACCCATGTAAATCCCCATCTTTCCAGGAGGAATTGATCCGGCAAGTATTGCATATGGCATTGCCAAAATACTTGCCCATGCAAAACCTACTCCAATCATCGAAAGGATTAACCAATTTGGATCGTTAATTACATATATAGAAAGTAACCCAACACCACCGGTTACAAGTGCCAGCGCATGTGTTCTCTTTCTACCTATCTTTTTTGCTATCACTGGCAAGAAGAGAGCAAACACAGCTGATACAGCATTGTATACACCGAACATAATTCCAACCCAATTACCAGCATCGTTGTATGTAACAGAAGAGGCATCATCTACAGCTGTACCATATACATGCTGTGCAATTGCTGGAGTTGAAAAAACCCACATAGAAAACAAGGCAAACCACGAAAAGAATTGAACCAATCCAAGTTGCTTCATGGTCTTTGGCATTTTGGCCATATCCTTAAATATAGCCCCAAGCCCTTCTGATTCAGATTCCTCCTCCTCTTCAACTCCCATGTATTTTTTGTATTCTTCAGGAGGATACTCTTTAGTTCTTGAGACAGTCCATATTATAGAAGATATGAAAACCGCAGCTCCGAAGTAAAACGAAAATATCACATTGTCCGGAACCTCACCTGGGGCAGCCTGTTTTGAAATACCCACCCACTCGGCCAATACATAAGGCAGCCAGGATCCAACAACTGCTCCAATACCAATAAGCATTGTTTGAACAGAAAATCCTAGTGTCCTCTGATCAGATGGTAACATATCAGCCACCAACGCTCTAAAAGGTTCCATGGAAACATTAATGGAGGCATCCATTATCATCAATATACCTGCACCAACAAACATAGGTGGAATCAAAGTTGCAAGAGCAGAAGAATTGGGCATAAATAATAATGCGATAGATGCAAAAATTGCCCCAATCAAGAAGAATGGCTTTCTTCTACCCAATTTATTCCAGGTTCTATCTGAGTAATGTCCTACAATTGGCTGGACAATTAGACCAGTCACCGGCGCAGCTAACCAAAACCAGGACAAATGTTCCACATCGGCTCCAAAAGTCTGGAGAATTCTACTGGCATTGGCATTTTGAAGTGCAAAACCAAATTGTATCCCGAGGAAACCAAAGCTCATATTCCAGATTTGCCAAAATGATAATCTGGGCTTTTCCATATAAGTTGATTTTTAAAATTTAGAAAAAGTATGCCTAATCTAATGGTAAATATTCAAAATAAAAGCTCGTTTGAATCAATAAAATTTATGCAAACGATATCATTTTTGAAGGTTTTTTTACGCACCCGTTTGCGTAATTTTTTGTGAACAAATATTTATAAAAATAGTCTATGACAAGTAATTGTTTTTACTTGTGGCTACCTTTGACTTGTCAATTAGACATTTTGATTCTTCTTGTGATATCAAAAAACGCGACAAGATGATCATTAGCGATTCATTAGGAACTATAAAATAACCCTTTATATTTGCCGCATTAACCCGAAAATCGCTAAAACATAAACATTCAATTTTAATTATTATGAGATTCAGACCAGGAGTACTCACAGGTGACGAGGTAACAGAGGTATTGAACTACGCGAACGAGCAGAATTTTGCTCTTCCAGCAGTCAACGTAATTGGTAGTAACACAATCAATGGTGTATTAGAAACCGCTAGAGAAGTTAATTCTCCAGTGATTGTCCAGTTTTCAAATGGTGGCGCTCAGTTTTGGGCAGGAAAAGGGCTTAGCAATGACGGTCAAAAAGCCTCAATTGCCGGAGCAGTTTCAGGTGCACTTCACATCCACAATGTAGCTGAAATGTATGGTGTTCCCGTGATCATCCACACGGACCATGCAGCAAAGAAATTACTTCCTTGGATTGACGGTCTTATGGATGCTAATGAGAAGCATTTCGAAGCAACTGGAAAACCTCTTTTCAGCTCTCACATGCTTGACCTGTCTGAAGAACCTCTTGAAGAAAATATTGAAATCTCTAAAAAGTACTTCGAAAGAATGAACAAAATGGGCATGACCCTGGAGATCGAGCTTGGTGTGACAGGTGGTGAAGAAGACGGTGTTGACAATACTGATATTGACAGCTCTAAACTTTATACTCAACCGGAAGAAGTAGCTTACTCTTATGAGCAATTGAAAGAAGTAAGTGAGAACTTCACTATAGCTGCTGCATTTGGTAACGTACATGGTGTTTACAAACCAGGTAACGTAAAACTTACTCCGAAGATTTTAAAGAACTCTCAGGACTATATCATTGACAAGTTTGGCACTGGCCCTAACCCTGTAAACTTTGTATTCCACGGTGGATCAGGTTCAACTACTGAAGAGATCAGAGAAGCTATTGAATACGGTGCGATTAAAATGAATATTGACACTGACATGCAATGGGCATTCTGGGACGGAGTAAAAAATTACTATAAAGACAAAGAAGGGTATCTTCAGTCTCAAATTGGTAACCCGGAAGGTGATGATTCACCTAACAAAAAATACTATGACCCAAGAGTTTGGTTAAGAAAAGGTGAGGATGCATTTGTTAAAAGATTAGCAAAAGCTTTTGAAGACCTTAACTGTATTGACAAGAATAAATAGGCCCTGATCGGCAATCTAACTTACACCAGAACCTGAAGTATTTCGCTTCAGGTTTTTTATTTTATATTCGCTCCATGAAAAATTTGATCCTGTTTTTAATCCTTTTCACAATAGTTCTTCCAATAACCGCTCAAAAGAAGCAGAAGTCGGATTACCTGTTTACCCTCACCACTGAGTATGGACAAATGAAATTCTTACTGTATGATCAAACGCCAAAACACAAGGATAATTTCTTAAAATTGGTGGAGGAAGGATTTTATGACAGCACTACCTTTCACAGAATCATAGATGGTTTTATGATACAGGGAGGAGATCCTTATTCGAAAGACGATAACCCATCAAATGATGGTACTGGTGGGCCTGGATACAGAGTAGATGCAGAATTTGTTGATGGTCTTTATCATAAAAAAGGAGCCATAGCTGCAGCCAGACAGGGTGATAGAGCAAATCCCCTCAAACAATCCAGCGGATCCCAGTTCTATATTGTAATGGGAAAGGTAATTCCGGAAGCCCAACTGGAGAGAAACACACAACTTTCTGATCAGGCAAAAGAGGATTATGCCACAATTGGAGGCACACCTCATTTAGATGGCAATTATACGGTCTTCGGGGAAGTAATTGAGGGGTTAGACATCATCGACATTATTGCCGCCCAGAAAAAGGATAGAAGAGACAGACCTGTCGAGAACATATACATGACCATTGAGGTGGAAAAAATGAAGCGGAAGAAAATCACCAAAAAATTGGGTTATGAGTACCCAGAACTTCCAGAGTAGAGATTTTGCATTCTGGGATACCCACTTAAAATGTGTACAATGTGCAAAGTTCTAGCATATTAAATTGTATCTTGAAATAAAGGAAATTAGTTTTAGTATTATGCACCGCACTTTCTCTTGGAACATTCGCAAATCATTGGTATTGGGATTATTTCTTTTTTCTGCCCAATTCAGTTTTAGTCAATCATACAAAAACTACTTCGCGGTAATTGCTACCAACATTGATAGCTCCATTTTATGGTACACGGAGACTTTTGAATTGGAAACCATTGATTTCAACAAATATCCTGACCGGGGATTTGCTCAGGCCAACCTCAAAAATGATTGGCTGCATGTAGAACTAATCTACCTTGAAAATGCAGTAAGACTGGAGGACTTAGCCAAGAAGATAGGTCCTACTCCAAGGATTACAGGTCTCTTTAAAGTGGGATTTAGCGTTCCAGATTTCAACCAATGGCTTATAAAAATCAAGGAGCAAAACATTTTCACTAAAGGAAGTGTTGTTGACGATCCTGTCTCCGGAAAGCGCACAATTCTCCTCCTGGATCCTGACGGCAATAGGATTCAACTATTTGAAGAATAATTACAACTTGTATGTCAACCAGATGGCGATTCTTTCAGCCATATCTGATCTACTGTTAAGAATTCTGCTGGCATGTTCTGTGCCAGGAATTACAATCAACTCTACAGATACACTCTTTTCCTGAACAAAAGCGGTTATTTCAGTCAGGTGTTTCTCATTTCTACTTACTATGAATAACCAGGGTACTCCACTCTCGTCAATCCCATCAATTGATTCATCACTAAATGATCCCGGAGATAACTCCACGTAAGCATTGACATATCCATCTAACCGTCCAGCTTCTGCCATTTCTTCTCCACTATAGCTAGCTCCCACGGTTCCAATTCTGTCAGGATCAATCCCGTCTCTGTTTTTCATGTACCGAACTACAGCAATGACATCCTTCTCTGCATCCCAGATCAATGGATTCATTTCCATTTCGTAAGGAATAAATTTACCAAGGTTGGTACTCTCTCCATGCCCCCTTAAATCAACTCGTAGGGAAGCAACTCCTCTTCTGGCCAATTGATAAGGCAAATCCCGGTAAACTTCACGGGTTCCATTTGCTTTATTAAACAGTACCACTCCAGGCACATCTTGCTTGGATACTGGCATTACCAGATCACCCACTAATTCCCAACCTTCACTTTTTACAATTATCTTTTCTTCTGAAAAGTCTTGACTATTCGAATAGCTACTAAATAATAGTGCAATGATGATTGTTAGCGTAAACTTCTTCATGAGTATCAAAAGTTAGTATACCAATAATACGATCTATGTAAATAAGTCGTTTGGTAGTATTCATCAAGGGTTCAATTATCTGATGATCGGCTCAATTAGTCTTCCGTCCATGAATTATCTTTTCATCACAGAATAATATTTATGATGTTTGAAACAGAAAGATTAATTATTAAGCCATTTGAACCAGAGTATTTTGTAGCTATAAGCAACTTGTTTTGTAACAATGAAAAGGTCATGAAGTCAGCTTTTAAAGGAAGAGTATTTAGCCAGAAAGAGCTCCTTTCTTTTATCGCTGAAAAGTTTGCTATTTCGAGCTCTGAGATTGGCATGTTAAGCCTTTTTGAAAAAGAAAGCGACAAGTTTATTGGGGTTACAGGTTTAATACCTTGTGAATATCTTGGCGAATCAGACCATGAATTTGGTTTTATTCTTGATGATCAATATTGGGGTAAGGGACTTGGGCATGAAGTTGGTCAATTTTGCATTGATAGTGCAAGAGAGCATCACCAGCTACACAGGGTTTTGGCAGTTACAAATCCTGATAATATTCCTGCAAAAAAATTATTGGAAAAGCTTGGTGGCACACTAATTAAAACCATCAATGTAGAAGATAGAGGTCCGAGGTTGTTATTTAAGTTTGAGATTAATCATTAGCTGTAATTATTAGATTTTTCATACTTTTATTATGTCCAAATCAACAGCAATGCATAGAAGAACAGTAATCCAATCAATGGGGATGATTGCATCTCACACATTATTTCCATCCATACTAACAGGGTTTGTCGCAAGCTGCAGTCAAAAAAACAGTGAATCAACGACCTATCAGCCTACCTTTTTTTCGGAACCTGAGTTCGAAATTTTGAAGGAGATGATCGATCTCATTATTCCGGAAACAAAGACCAAATCAGCAAGTAATGTTGGAACGCATAAATTTTTGGATGAAGTGTTTACTAAATGTCTCACCAGTGAACAAAAGCAGATAATAGATACTGGCTTTAAGTCCTTTATCAAAAATTTCGGAGGAGATAATAAATTGTCAATACTTGAATCATTAGATAAAAAAGCTTTTTCTGGAGATTCTGATTCTGCCTGGTTTGTACCTATCAAACAGTATACGCTTATCGGTTTTTTCACTTCGGAAGAAGGAACTACAAAAGCGAGTAATTATGTACCTGTACCTGGTGAATATAGAGGAGATATTCCTCTTGATGATCAAACTCTGAATTATGGTTTAACTGGTTTACGCTATTACATTTAAACTATGCAGACTTTCAACATTCTTGGAAAAGGCACCAAAGAAAACACATATGATGCAATTGTGATTGGATCCGGAATAACTGGGGGTATAGCAGCGAAAGAACTAACTCAGGCTGGCCTTAAAGTACTGGTATTAGAGCGTGGAAGGATGGTAGAACACATTAAGGATTACCCTACTGAGAATACGGACCCATGGAACGTCCCTCTAAGAAATCTGGTACCTGAAAAAGAAAAAGAAGCCTATGCCATTCAAAAAAACCTTTACTTATTTGGTCAGGATGTCAAGCACTTTCTGGTAAAAGATTCAGAGCATACATACATCCAGGAAAAGCCTTTCAATTGGTATCGTGGATATCAGGTTGGAGGTAGGTCGCTACTCTGGGCCAAGCATTGTTTTCGGTTCAGTGATTATGATTTTGAAGCTAACCTTAAAGACGGAATAGGTATTGACTGGCCAATTCGATATAAAGATATTGCTCAATGGTACGATTATATTGAATCTTATGTAGGCATCAGTGGAAACAAAGATGGGATAGCTCAATTACCAGATGGTAAATTCCTCCCTCCTTTCGAAATGAATGCATTTGAGAAGCATCTCAAAAAACGCATCAAAGAGAATTTCAAGGAAAGAGACCTGATTATTAGCCGAATGGCAATTCTTACCCAAAACCATAATGGAAGGGGAAAATGTCAATCCAGGAACCTTTGTCACAGAGGTTGCATTTACGGAGCTCCTTATTCCAGTAATGTTGCCGCATTACCTGATGCTGCAGAAACCGGGAATTTAACTATTCGGCCATATTCGATAGTAGAAAGGCTCACATATGACAGCCAGACCAACAGGGTGAAAGGGGTCAACATCATCGATTCAGAAACAGGAGAAAGTGAAGAGTTTTTTGCTAAAATTGTTTTCCTGAATGCCTCAACCATTGGATCTACTCAAATTTTATTACAATCCGCTACTGAAGAATACCCAACAGGCCTGGGAAATTCCAGTGGAGTTTTGGGGCATTATTTGATGGATCATCATGCGTACACTGGCGCCACCGGACATTATACTGGGTTGAAGAATTCATTCTATTATGGCCAAAGGCCAGCTAGCGTTTATATTCCAAGATTCCGAAACTTGAAGAAAAATGACCAACCCTATATCCGCGGCTTCTCGTTTGAGAATTATACCAGTAGATCAGATTGGAGCAGAGGATTTTACAGTCCTGGTATTGGAGAAGATTGGAAGGAACAATTGACTAAACCCGGAAATTGGTCTGCCTATTTCGAGGCATATGGTGAAACATTACCTGTTTTTGAAAACCAAATTACGCTTGCCCCATCAAAAAAAGACCGTTGGGGGATCCCGATGGTGAGTATTGATATGGAATATGGGGATAATGAATTAAAGATGAGGGAGGATATGAGAAATACTGCGGTAGAAATGCTAGAATCCGCTGAATTAGAAGGAGTTAATGGGTTTGATTACGGAGCAACTCCCGGATCTGTCATTCATGAAATGGGGACTGCAAGAATGGGTAATGACCCAAAAACCTCATTTCTTAATCAGTACAATCAATCTCATGATATTGCAAACCTTTTCATCACGGATGGCTCCTGCATGGTCTCTTCACCTCCTCAAAACCCCTCTCTTACTTATATGGCATTAACAGCAAGGGCATGCAATTATGCCATTAATGAACTGAGAAATGGCAATCTCTAGAAGGTGATCTTTTGACTTTTTGTAGATTTTTTACTGATATTTGAAGGATTTAACCCGGAAATTGAGACAACAGCTATTCGCCATATCGATGATTCTTGCGCTTCTCATGCCCATTATTGGCGTGTTTAGCTGGTTTTCTATTCAAAAAAAGCATATCAGGCGTGAAGTCAAACATAAAATCATGGCTGGCATGGATCATTCCCAACTTGACTACTTTAAAATGTCTCTTTCAGATGCTGCTGAATTGAATTGGGAGCATAGCAAGGAATTTGAATTCAATGGTGAAATGTACGATGTGGTTAAAAAACAAATCTTTAAAGACACTGTTGAGTTTTGGTGTTGGAGGGATAATGAGGAAACCCAACTAAATCGTAAACTTGCCTCTCTTACTGTGAAAGCTTTAGGCCAAGACCAGGACCATCAAAACAGGAAAGAACAACTTCAATCATTTGTCAGGGGTTTATTTTTTGGGTCTACTGATGCAGTCGTTTTCAAAAGGTTTTGCGACACAGTCAAATCAAATACTAGCTATATTGATTTATTCAAATCATTAATCACTTCCCCTTCCGTACCTCCTCCGCAATAGACAAACAAATATTGGCACGATATCTGAGCCCATTTATCAGGGCTAAATGATTTTAGATTATTTGTTTGAATTTAAATTAAACATAATGTTAAAGTATTTAATGTTATGGCTGATGATCTGTGTATCAGTTTTTTCATTTGCACAAACAGCAGTCATAACTGACAGTGCTACGGGCAAACCTATTTTAGGTGCAACCCTGCTTAGCCAAAAACCGAATGCTTTTGCGGTTACGAATGCAAAAGGGATGGTTGGGCTCAAACCTTTCAGTCAGGCTGAAGCAATTGAAATCAGATCCCTCGGTTATGAAACCCAGGTAACAAGTTATGAAGAACTAAAAATCGCCAACTTTCAGATCAAACTGGTTCCAATGAATATCAATCTGGACGAAGTGGTAATAGCCGCAACAAGGTGGAATCAATCAACTAGAAATGTTCCTTCAGCAGTTGTTTCCATTTCATCAAAAGAAATGGCCTTTCAGAACCCGCAAAATGCGGCTGATCTATTGGGTATCTCGGGCAAGGTATTTATTCAAAAAAGCCAGCAAGGTGGAGGCAGTCCAATGATCAGAGGTTTTGCAACTAATAGATTGATCTATACGGTAGATGGAGTAAGAATGAATAATGCAATCTTCCGTGGTGGTAATATTCAAAATGTGATTAATCTTGATCCCTTTGCTATTGAGAAAACAGAAGTAGTATTTGGACCAGGTTCTGTAGTGTACGGAAGTGATGCAATTGGAGGTGCAATGAGTTTTCAAACACTGACTCCTCAGCTGTCCTTGACAAATCAACCATTGATATTGGGCAAGGGAGTGGCAAGGTATGCATCAGCAAACAATGAACAAACCGGCCATTTTGATGTCAATTTAGGATGGAAGAAGTGGGCTGTTGTCACAAGTTTCAGTTCATGGGATTTTGACCACCTGCGTCAGGGAAGCAATGGACCGGATGATTACATCAAGGAATATTTTGTTCAGCGGCTGGATTCATCTGATGTAATTGTATCACAGTCAGATCACCTACTTCAAATCCCTTCAGCTTATCGACAAATGAACCTGATGCAAAAAGTCCGATATAAACCATCTGATCATTGGGATATTCAGTACGGTTTACATTTTTCACAGACCTCTCCATATGGACGGTATGATAGGCATAATCGCACTAGAAACAATATCGCTCGCTATGCTGAGTGGAATTATGGTCCCCAAAAATGGTTAATGAATAACCTCTCGGTTTCTCATATTGGGGTCAGGATGTATGATCAGGCCACCCTACGTTTAGCACAACAGCATTTTGAGGAAAGTAGAATCAGTAGAGACCTGAATGCAGAGACGCGAGAAGAGCGAGTGGAAAATGTATCCGCTTATTCAGCAAATTTGGATTTCAGCAAGTCCCTTAGTAAGCAAAATACACTTTTTTATGGCATTGAGTATGTTTTGAACGATGTGGCTTCCAGGGGATCAGATGTGAACATCTATAGTCAACAAGCACAGAATGGTTCCAGCAGGTACCCGAATTCAAAATGGCAATCAATAGCCGCATTTATAAGTGATGAATACAGAATTTCTGAAAGTTTCACTTTACAAGCAGGCCTAAGATACAATCACTTCAAACTTGAAGCCGATTTTTCAGAAAATCTAGCTTTCTACCCACTTCCATTTGATAAAACTTTGATTAGCAATGGGGCTATTACCGGTAGCTTTGGTGGCGTATATCGCCCATTAGATGATCTGGTAGTGAAGGTAAACTTCGGAACTGCTTTCAGGTCTCCAAATGTGGATGATATTGGTAAGGTTTTCGATTCAGAACCAGGAGCTGTGACAGTTCCAAACCCGAATCTGGATGCGGAGAAAGCCTATAATTTTGATATTGGTGTAGCAAAGGTCTTTGGAGAAGTAGTAAAACTTGACCTAACAGGATACTACACTAAATTAAACAATGCCATGGTCAGAAGAAACTACTTACTCAATGAGGAGGATTCTATTCTCTATGACGGAGTTTTGAGCCAGGTACAAGCCATACAGAACGCCGCTTCAGCAAATGTATATGGAATACAGGCTGGTCTTGAGGTCAAGCTTCCGGAAGGCTTTAGTTTATCTTCAGATTTCAATTTTCAAAAAGGAGAAGAGGAGTTGGATGACGGATCTTTAAGCCCATCCAGACATGCTGCTCCCGTATTTGGCGCTACTCGATTAAACTACCAAAAATCAAATCTGAAGCTTCAGCTTTACGCTAATTATCAGGGAAAAAGAACATATGAGGAGCTTTCGATTGATGAACGAAATAAAGATGAGATATATGCTAAAGATAAGAACGGCAATAATTACTCTCCATCCTGGTATACACTTAACTTCAAATCGATGTATGAGATTAGTGATAACCTGAAATTCACCGTTGGAATTGAAAATTTAACTGATCAAAGATACAGGCCCTATAGCTCTGGCATTTCAGGGGCGGGAAGGAATTTCATTTTATCCATCACTGCAAAATTTTGAGGGAAGTGTAGGACATTTTCCAGTGCTTTTTGAAATCTAACCAATTAAAAAAGGGTGTCCTAACGGACACCCCTTCTATAGTTTAAGTAAAAGTAATTCAATTATAAAGTAGTGTCATAAAGCTCTTCGACAGCTACATAGAACTTGGAATTCTGAAACATTTCATTCGTAAGAATCTCATCAAGTTTCTCTCTTTTAACACTATCAGATTCTTCTAATAGTGCTTGCCCTGCAAATTTAGCAACAGCCAAATCAATATCATCATCAGTTAAGTTATCTCCAATCAGGTAACCTTTATCGATCCATTTCCCTTCCCTTCTTTGACCTACAACTTCAGCAAACTTATCATCTACATTTTTCACGGCAATAATGTCAAATTGCTTAAATGATTTATCAGACTTGGTAAGAATATCTGGTCTTTTGTATATATCACACTCTTTCAATACTGCTACAGGATAAGCATCTTCAGCGATTAGGTCTCTTAATGACCACCCTTCTGTCCCATCGGCCAGAACGACTTTCACATATTCCCTTCCATTGTCTCCATCATCAGCTTTAACCTGACCTGTTGTAGTTAGTTTTTCTCCTTTTGCTAGCGAGGTTAACCACTTCCCATCTTTTTTAGGTTCAGCTCTTACACTCAGTTTCTCCCAAATACAGACTGAAGCTACCTCAACTATTTCTTCCTCTTCTGCAGTTGCTTCTGATGCTGCATCAGCAGTCGCCTCTTCTGCAGTCGCTTCTGATGTTTCTTCGGCTACTTTCGACTCATTACTACTACCGGAACATGCAGTTAACACAGCAACAGCCAAAAGCATATATAAAAAATTTCTCATGGTGATTATAATTTGATTGATTTATTGGTTCTCTAAATTAAATATTAATTGGCTAAAACTTCCTTGATGGTCTCTTCAATTTGATCTGCATCAAATGGTTTCTTAAAATAGCTGTGTATAATTTTTTGATTCATCGCCTCATTTATTTCCTGATCGTAATCAAATCCGGTCAATATAAAATAGAATTTCGAAGCATATTTCTTTCTTGCTTCTTTGATAAATTCTATACCAGTCATCTCTGGCATGCGCATATCAGAAACAATTGCAATAATCTCATTCGGATTTTCATCCAATTTCTTCAATCCCTCCAGAGGTGAGGATGATGTTATAACTTTAAATGCACGTCTAAAACTTGCTTCAAATAAAAACAAGTTGTTAGGTTCATCATCTACATACAGCACAGTTACATTTTCTAAGCTGTTCATTAATACGTATTTACAGGTAAAGAAATATAAAAAGTCGTTCCATTTCCCATTTCTGATTTTATATCTATTTCGCCATGATGTTCTTCAATTATGCTAAAAGTAATAAAAAGTCCGAGACCTGTTCCCTCTCCTGGAGGTTTTGTAGTAAAAAAAGGATCACCAACCTTTGATAAATCCTCTTCAGAAATGCCACATCCATTGTCTCTTACTGAAATAAAAATACTTTTTTGGTTACCACCAATGGTAATTTCAATTACACCATTTGAATCAACCGCATGAATAGCATTTGCAATGATGTTCAAAAAAGCCTGGTGTAGTTTTGCTTCGTTACCCATCATCCGTGTATCTTCTTTGGCGAAGTTCTTTTTCACCTGAATTCCATGTTTAAGCTTATTTTGAAGAATAATCAAACAATTGTTTGTAATATCTTTCAAATCACATAATTCATTTAGGTCACCTCCTTTTCTACTGAAATGACTCAAACTGCTCACAATTTTCTCCGCCCGGCTCACTCCATCATAGACTACATCAAAGTAGGGTTTCAATTCATGTGAAAACTCTTTACTGAAGTGATCGGCTTCTTTCTGAATGGTCTTTACTCCATTGTGAATAAAATTCAAAGGATTGTTGATTTCATGACCAACTCCTGCCGCTAACACCCCAAGTGAAGCCATTTTTTCAGATTGTAGTAATTGATTTTGAGTAAGTTTTAACTCCTCAAGCGCTTTTTCCAATTCTTTGTTCTTCAAACTAAGTTCTTGATTTGATCCTTCTAAATCTGATGTTCTTTCCTTCACTAACAACTCGAGATTCTCAGAATATTTTTTCAAGTTGATCTCAGCCATCTTCATTTGGGTGATATCTTCCACAAACATGGAGACACCAATTATTTCCCCTTCTCTCTCAATAGGATTATATGTCAGTTGAAAATACATTTCTTCTCCGTTCTCTAAAGGATATAGAGTGGTGTATTTAAATTTCTCACCTTTAAGGGCCCGGTCAATATTTTGCTCAAAAATCATCGCCTGGGGACGGTTCATTCTATTTAAAATATCCATCCCTTTAGTTAGGGTTATGCCGTCAGCAACCATGGCATATTGTTCAAATGACTCATTATATTCAATTAGTCTTTTTTCCCTATCAAAAAGACCAATTATACTATTCGTACTTTCAATAATTGCCGATAAATTAGCTTCACGATCCGCCAGGGACTTACTCTTGGTTCTCAGGTCATCAATGAATAATTGGGTATCTGAATTGAATTTCGCAATGGTATTGTAGAATACTCCGGTAATTAAGGCTAATATCAAAAGTTTCTGAGCCCAAATAACCGGACTATTGTATGAATCAGGGTCGTGATAAAAAATAAGCTCACCTTTTACCCCAAAATATGCTACTACCACGAATGTGGTCAGGATCAATAGCGATACAATAGTAGTCACTCTTCTGGAGAAAAACATTACCAGATAAAAAGGCACAAAAGGAATAATGATTAAATTAACGGAATAGAGCCCAAACTGGATTAGATCAGAAATAACCAGGCCGTATATAATAATTGACAGAACCACGACCTTAACTTTTGTGCTCACCTTTTTTCTGAAAATAGTGATTAACACAACAGTCACAATTGCCAATAAGTCAGCAACTTGGACTAGCATCGACCTGGGGTCCTCATCAAAAAGAGTAATTATATAAATTACAACTCCTGTGGATGTTCCAATAATAATGGAAGCATCAACCACGTCATTTTTGTACTTTTCAATTGTATAGGCTTCTTCTGACCTCATTCTTCAATTCTATTCAGATGATCCGCATCTAACTAAAAATAGAAAAAAGATGCAATTAAAACTAATGAACTACCTGAGCCCATACCGGTTCACCATGATATCCTTCACCAGATGTTACCTTCCTAATCTTTTTACTTTCTGTATCAATTATATAAATATCATCACTATCATCAATTTTAGCATGATACGCTATGGAGTTACCTACTGAAGACCAGGCAATTTCTTCCTCATTTATCTCTGATTGAGTCAGCTGTGTGATCTGTTTATTCCTCACATTTATGATATATATATCAATATTGGTAGAATCAGTATTCATAGTAGCGGCTATCGTCTCATCATCAGGAGACCAAGTTATATACTTTTCTCTTTTGTTGTTTTCAGTCAGTTTAGTTGTCATAGATGATTGTATATCATAGATATAAATCTCATTTGAACCACTTCTATCACTGATAAAGGCAATTTTATCATTGTTGTTTGACCATTTAGGACGACCATTATAACCCTCACTCGCAAATACCAAACTATCCCTCAAATCATTTGAACTGGCAATTTTCAGGACCGTATTATTCCCTTCTTTTCTCGAAAAGACCACTTTCTTACCATTAGAAGCAATATTATATCCAACAAACCCAACAACTGAATTCGTTATAATATTTCCGTCAATGTCAATTTCAGCCATTGTGAAATTATTCAAGGTGTCTTGCCAATTGAAGATTATTCTGTTCGGCTTTACAAATTGAGCACCCCATTCCCATCCTGGAAATCCAGTTAAAGTTTGTTCATTACCTGATAGATCATTCCTATATAAATCAAATCCCTCACCTCGATTTGAAATGTAAATTAGGTATTCATTCACAAAGTTATGGACACCCTGTTTTTCAGTGTCATTCTTCTGATTGTTGCACCCAAACGTAATGAGCACAAAAAAAAGTATAGTAGCTAAACTGAATCGTTTCATATGGTCAATTGCGTTTCTCTTAATACAACTCAAAATCAATCGGTCTGTTCATTTTTATTGAACCCTAGCTACTTGGTATTCATATTTATTATTGAAAATCTCTATTTTAGCTGAATGATGAAGAATGTAGTATTTGGCACGGTGGTTTTAATGACCATCATTTTTTCGTGTTCGCAAAATCAAGAAATGAAGAGTAAAGGAAAATCAAAAGAAACACCAACAGTTGTGAAACCAGTAATCTATCAGATATTTACCAGATTATTTGCCAACTCAAACACCACCAATAAACCATGGGGAACATTGGAGGAAAACGGAGTATCTAAATTTGATGACATTTCTGATAAAGCCCTTTCAGAAATCAAAAAGATGGGTATCACACATGTTTGGTATACGGGTGTCTTAGAGCATGCTGTACTTACTGATTACACTGAATATGGTATAAAACTAGATGATGCGGATGTTGTCAAAGGCCGGGCAGGATCACCCTATGCCATTAAAGATTATTATGACGTGAATCCGGATCTAGCCAATGATGTCCCTAATAGAATTGCTGAATTTGAATCTCTAATAGCCAGAACACATAACAACAAGCTTAAAGTACTTATTGATTTTGTTCCTAATCATGTGGCTCGATATTATGAATCAGACGTCAAGCCAGATGGTGTAGTAGACCTTGGAGCGGATGATGACAACACTAAACCGTTTGATGTAAATAACAATTTTTATTACCTGCCAGGCACTTCCTTTAAAGTACCTGAAGGATATAATTCATTGGGAGAAAATGACTTCCCGACTAAAGATGGCAAGTTTGATGAAGTTCCAGCAAAAGCCACAGGGAATGATGTATTTACGGCAGAGCCAAGTGTATATGATTGGTTTGAAACCATAAAACTTAATTACGGGGTGGACATTCAAAATTCCAGACAAACTTATTTTGACCCTGTACCGGATACTTGGGAGAAAATGACTAACATCTTACTTTATTGGGCTTCTAAAAATGTAGATGGATTCAGATGCGACATGGCAGAAATGGTTCCGGTTGAGTTTTGGGATTATGCTATCAACAAAGTAAAAAGCAAATACCCAAACATCATTTTTGTGGCTGAAATTTACAACCCAAATGCCTACAGAGATTATATTTTCAAAGGTGGATTTGATTACCTGTACGACAAAGTTGAGCTTTACGACACGCTCAAACATGTCATCCAAAACAGCGCTTCAACAGATGACATTTCGGTGATATGGCAGAGACAGGAAGGCATAGCCAAAAACATGTTGACATTCCTTGAAAACCATGATGAGCAAAGAATTGCTTGTTCTGAATTTGCGGGAGATGCCTGGAAAGGTATCCCAATGATGGTACTAAGTGCCACAATGAATGTAGGGCCTACAATGGTATACTATGGACAGGAAGTAGGTGAACCTGGCATTGGCGCAGAGGGTTTTGGAGGAGAAGACGGCAGAACCACAATATTCGACTATTGGGGAGTTCCTGAACACCAGAAATGGGTAAATAATGGGCAATTTGATGGAGGACTACTTTCTGAAGACCAGAAAAAGTTAAGAGGCTTTTACGTTGAACTCCTGAACTTATGTAATGACTCAGAAGCAATACGAGAGGGAGGTTTCTTTGACTTGCACTATTACAATCGTAATGAAAACTACACTGGGTATTCCAACAAGATCTATTCATATCTCAGACACACAGCGAATGAAAAACTACTTTTTGTGATCAACTTTGGAGATCAGGAAGAAGGTGTCAATGTAAAGCTACCTCAGCATGCATTAGATTCAATGCAGATATCTCAGGAAATAATCGAAGTGGCAAATTTCTATAATTGGAATGAAAAACTGGAAATTCCAACAAAGTCATTGACTGATTATGAGGGTGATGGAATAAAAACCTTCGTTGGGTCTTACAGCTACAAAATCTTTAAATTGAGGTAGGTCAAAGGCCTTCCTCAATTTTTTCAAATATCCTAAGTACCGCAGGACATACAAGTGTGTTCTTCACAGTAAGATTCATGATCTGCTTCATGTTTTTGCGATCTGTATGTGGATATTCCCGACATGCTTTAGGCCGATCTTCATAGATCAGACACATGTTATCAGCCCCTAAAAATGTACATGGAACAGACTGAAGCACATAATCCTTGTCTTCATCTATTTTGAGATATTTATCAATGAAATCATTCGATTTCATTCCCAGCTTTCTGGCTATTCTATTGATATCTGTACTTGTAAACAGAGGACCAGTTGTTTTACAGCAATTGGCACAAGACAAGCAATCTATATTTTCAAAAGCCTCTTCATGAAATTGATGAAATTGTTTATCCAGCTCTTTCACAGGGATTTTTTTGAGCTTTTTGGATAACTGTTTATTCTTATTGTAAGCTGTTTGTGAACGATTCTTAAACTCCTCCAGGTCCATCCGTATAATTATCGCTGTTATTTATGGTTGAAAATTAACATTTCGATCAGTAATCTTTAAATTTGGCTCACATTAATCCAAAATTTGAATTCAAATAATTTATGCAAAACATTTCAGTTATCGGTTCCGGTACTATGGGTAACGGTATTGCACACGTATTTGCCCAAAATGGTCACAAAGTTTCTTTAATTGACATTTCTGAAGATGCTCTAAAAAAAGCACTTGCAACAATCGAAAAGAATCTGGACAGACAAATTAAAAAAGAACTTATTTCGGAAAGCGATAAAAAGGAAACACTTGGTAATATTACCACATTCACCTCAATGAAAGATGGAGTGGCCAATTCAGAGCTTGTTGTAGAGGCTGCCACAGAGAATGTTGACCTTAAACTCAAAATATTCAGAGACCTGGAAGCCAACTGTGCTCCAGAAACCATTTTAGCAACCAATACCAGCTCAATTAGCATCACAAAAATTGCAGCAGAAACCAACCGACCTGATAAAGTAATCGGCATGCACTTTATGAACCCTGTGCCTGTCATGAAACTGGTAGAGGTGATACGAGGATATGCTACAAGTGATGAAGTCACTAAAAGAATCATGGATTTATCGAGCAATCTCGGAAAAGTCCCCGTAGAAGTAAACGACTATCCTGGTTTCGTTGCAAACAGGATTTTGATGCCTATGATCAATGAGGCCATTTATTCATTATTCGAGGGTGTAGCTGGAGTTTCTGAGATTGATACTGTAATGAAGTTAGGTATGGCACATCCAATGGGACCTTTGCAATTGGCTGATTTCATTGGACTGGATGTTTGCCTATCTATATTAAATGTACTTTACCAGGGTTTCGGTAATCAAAAATATGCACCATGTCCCCTATTGGTCAACATGGTCCAGGCAGGATACAAAGGTGTAAAAACTGGTGAAGGATTCTATTCTTACAGTCATGGCACAAAAGATTTAGTTGTTGCGGAAAGGTTTATAAAGTAACCAAATATGATAATTGCAATTGGTGGAGTAAGTCAGGCAGGTAAAACTACACTTGCTAACAGGTTGAAAGCAAAATTCGAAACTGAAGGTAAAACAGTAGATATTTTCCAGTTGGACGATTTTGTTAAGTCCAAAGATGAACTCCCCACCATTAACGATACCATAGACTGGGAACATCCTGATGGTATTGATTATAAATCATTCAATGAAACATTACAATTAGCTTCTGGAAGGTATGATATAATCATTGCAGAAGGACATTTAATCTATTGTAATGATGACTTGAATAAAATATTTGATAAATGTATTTTTCTGGAAATTGACCGTAATACTTTTTTAGAACGCAGAAGGAAAGAAACCAGATGGGGAGAGGAGCCTGAGTGGTATTATGATCATGTTTGGACTTCCTATACTCAATTTGGAAAATGCCCTGAAATTGAGGTGAAAACAATTCAAAGCTTTAGTCAGATACCTGAAAAAGAGTTATCTGTATAAAATGAAAAAGGTGCAGGAAATTCCAGCACCTTTTATCAACCAAATCAACCTTACTTAAACTATATCTTAAAATTCTTTAATTCCAATCTCCAAATAACCAGTTTCCTTTAGCTTCAGGGTCGTCACTTCTGTAAAACTCTTCGACCGCCAACTCTAATTCCTCCTGGCTAATAAAACCGTCATTGTTTACATCTAATGCAACAAATGACTTTGCCGAATCCCTGATTTCAATCCTAAAAGCCATGAACAAGTCAATGTACTCTTTAAAAGATATCACATCATCCCCGTTTTGATCAAACATGCCAAAAATTCCATTTACAACAGCACTAATGTACTGGTCATACTCTTCTCTGGCACCATTCACTATATAACGGTCAGCAAATAATAAAAACTCCTCTTTTGAAGCTTTTTCGAGACTTCTTGCATTCGCAGTGGCTAGTAAAGCTTTCCATTGCTGCGTTGTCCCTTCAATGATCTTCTTATACTCCGTGGTTCCCGGTAGGATATCCCACAGCACCGCAAGGTTTTCACCTATTCCGACAAAATCATCTATTTCTATGAAACCATTCCCATCATGGTCCATAATATCGAAATAATGTGTGAGCTTCTTCTCTTGCAGTTTTGATAGCATCTCGATCCTGTTGACTTTGTAAAATTGATATAATTAACTGAGAAATCTATACTTTGGTGACCCGTTTTCGACAAACCGTTTTATACTAACTACGAAAAAACTTAAATCGACCATAAAAGGGTATATAAGTATTTATCTCAATTCTAGAATTACAATATAACAAAAAAAGCCCCTCAAATAGGGGCTTAGTTCAACCAAATAATGATAATACAACTATCTTCCTTAAAACCTGCCAATTTTTAAGGTCAGGAAGTAACTTAGTTTACTAAAGTCTTTGCCTCTCGTGTTAGGCAGATCCAGGTCCTGGGTATATCTTTTGGAAACCCCACCTGCCAGTCTGAAATTCCTGGAAACATTTAGTTCCAGATCTACTCCGGGCTCAACATACCAAAACACGTCCTCTGCAATCAAATCATCAGAAAATGTATTTGTAGTGTTTTCCCAGTCTTCATAGTACCCAAACCATCCTGACCCTCCGGAAACCGGGAATGTCACATGCACAACTTGATTTGAGAAAAGGATCAGTTCCAGGAACATCCCTCCATAGCCTCCAAGAGTTACCACTCTCTCAGGTATTATATCATCAAATTTTGCCGTAGGTACAGCACCGTATCCTTCAAAACCAATTGCCAACGTACGATTCACTATCCAACCACCACGAGCACCTACAAAAACGATAGGCTCAGACCTTAATTTGGTCGTTTTGAATGATATAGCGCCAAATCCTCCTGAATGATTCATACTTCCGGCAACAGTCTTAATCTCATTTCGCCTTCTGTACCGTTCTTCGAATTCACGCTTGTCGTAATCATCACGATCATTTCGGTCATCATCTGTCACTGTTTGATAATAAATTATTCTTGGTTCTTCCTGAGCAGGTTGTGTGTCAGTATCAAGTGATGAATCCTCTATAACATCATTTTGGTCCTGATCTACAGGAGGTTTGTAAATAACTGGCTCTTCCTGTTCCTGATTCGGAACAGTATCTCCGACTATAGTTTCCTCAACAACGTTAGATTGAGATTCCTGAATAACATTTGTTGTGTCACTGCTGTTTTGTCCCTCATTATTTTGCGCAAATAAATTTAAGCTAGCGAGTAATAGCCCAGACGCAAGTAGCATTTTATACATTGTCTTAACCTTTTTTCTTCTAATGACAACACCGAAAATAATAGGTTTCCATCACACAGAGTTTTTTATCATTTTAAATAGTTAATTCTTTTCTGATCCCTTAATTTTGAGCCCGTTTTCAAAGGAAAAATCAAATTTCAGGATGGCTGATTATAATTTTCAGGAGATAGAAAAAAAATGGCAAAAGTATTGGGAAGAAAAAAACACCTTCCTTGCCTCAGTAGATACCTCAAAACCAAAATACTATATTCTCGACATGTTCCCTTACCCTAGTGGAGCAGGCTTGCATGTTGGTCACCCACTTGGGTACATTGCCACAGATATTGTATCTAGGTTCAAGCGCCTGAAAGGATTTAATGTCTTACACCCAATGGGATTTGATGCATTTGGATTACCCGCAGAGCAATATGCCATACAAACAGGGCAGCATCCCGCCATTACAACTGACAAAAACATAACTCGCTATAAAGAGCAATTGAAGAATATCGGTTTTTCTTATGACTGGGATAAAGAACTAAGAACCAGTGATCCCTCTTTTTACAAATGGACTCAATGGATATTTAAACAATTGTACAATAGTTGGTACAACAAAGATGCTGATAAAGCTGAACCCATTGACACACTTATCAACACCTTTGGAATAGAAGGCAACACAAGTGTAAATGCGGTATGTGATGAAGACACTTCAAGTTTCTCAGCAGAAGATTGGAATAATTTTAGTGATGCTGACAAAGAAACCCAATTACTGAAATACAGACTGACTTACATTTCAAATACGACTGTTAATTGGTGTCCAGCATTAGGAACGGTGCTGTCCAACGATGAGGTGAAAGATGGTTTTTCGGAAAGAGGAGGTCATCCCGTAGAAAGAAAAGAAATGCCCCAATGGAGTATGCGAATTACTGCTTATGCAGAGAGGCTTTTAAATGATCTGGAAACTGTGGATTGGCCAGATCCTATTAAGGAAATGCAACGTAACTGGATTGGCAAATCCCTTGGTGCAGAAGTTGATTTCAAAATCGATGGTCAGGATCAAAAGATCACAGTATTTACCACGCGTATTGATACTATTTATGGAGTTACTTTCATGGTGGTAGCACCGGAGAGTGAAATGGTAGAATGGTTGACCACCGATGCTGAAAAGGAAACTGTGGATGCCTATGTGGCAAAAGCCAAAAACAGATCTGAACGTGAAAGGATGAGTGATGTAAAGACCGTTTCAGGTGCTTTTACAGGTTCTTATGCAATCAATCCTTTCAATGAGGAAAAAATACCGGTTTTTGTCGCCGATTACGTTTTAGCTGGTTATGGTACTGGTGCAGTAATGGCTGTGCCTGCTGGTGACCAAAGAGATTACAATTTTGCCAAGCATTTTGACCTGGCAATTGTACCTATACTTGAAGGAATGGATGTTTCTGAAGAAGCTGATCCAAGCAAAGAAGGTATCATGTGCAATTCCGGAATACTGGATGGACTTTCTCCATTAGAAGCTATTGATAGAGCCATTGAATTTGTTGAAGAAAAAGGCATTGGTAAAGCCAAAGTCAATTTCAAAATGCGTGATGCCATATTCGGCCGTCAAAGATACTGGGGTGAACCATTCCCGGTTTACTTTGAAGGAGATACACCTAGGTTACTGGGAGATGATCAATTGCCTTTAGAATTACCACAGGTTGACAAATTTTTGCCTACAGAAGATGGTGAACCACCATTAGGACGTGCAGACAACTGGCATACAGCGGATGGAAAACCATATGAGTTGACCACAATGCCAGGTTGGGCTGGATCATCCTGGTATTTCTTCAGATACATGGATCCTAAAAACGACAATGAATTTGCCAGCAAGGAAGCCATTGACTATTGGCAGGATGTAGACCTTTACATAGGAGGATCTGAACACGCCACAGGTCACTTACTTTACAGCAGGTTCTGGACTAAATTCCTCTATGACATGGGACATGTTCCTGTCAAAGAATATGCTAAGAAATTAGTCAATCAGGGAATGATTCAGGGTAGATCTAATTTTGTATACAGGGTAAGTGGAGAGAACAAATACGTTTCACACGGTTTGCAAAAAGACTACCATACATCTGCTTTACACGTTGATGTAAGTATTGTTCAAAATGATATTCTGGACATTGAAAAGTTCAAGTCATTTAAGCCAGACGCGAAAGATGCTGAATTTGTTCTAGAGGATGGAAAGTATATCTGTGGTTCGGAAGTTGAGAAGATGTCTAAGTCCAAGTTTAATGTTGTCAATCCAGACGATATAGTCGATAATTATGGGGCTGATACACTAAGGATGTACGAAATGTTTCTTGGGCCATTGGAACAGTTCAAACCATGGAATACACATGGTATTGATGGTGTATACAAGTTTCTTCGAAAGTTTTGGGGTCTATTCCATAGTGGGGAGAAATTCAGCGTAAGTGATGAAAAAGCCAATGCCGAGGAGTTAAAAGTACTGCACAAGGCAATTCAGAAGGTGGCAGAAGACGTAGACAAACTTTCATTGAATACCTCTGTGAGCCACTTCATGATCACGGTCAATGAGCTGACTGCATTAAAATGTAATAAAAGAGAGATTCTGGAGCCGCTTACAATCATATTATCTCCTTTTGCACCACATATATGTGAAGAGATTTGGGAGAAACTGGGGAAAGCTGAAAGTATCACATTCGCGGAATACCCGGAATTCAATGCGGATTTTGTCAAAGAAGAAGCACATGAATACCCGATTTCAATCAATGGTAAAATGAGGACCAAAATGAGTTTTGCGCTCGATATGCCAACAGCTGATATTGAAAAGCAGGTATTGGCATCTGAAGTAGTTCAGAAATGGACTGAGGGCAAAACTCCAAAGAAGGTGATTATAGTGCCGAAGAGAATTGTAAATATTGTGGTTTAGAACACCCAATAACTTTATTAAAAAAAGGTAGGCTTTCAGGCTTACCTTTTTTATTTTTAGTTGATACCATCTAAATACTCAATCATGCATGCCAAATTCATCACATCCTAATTGCAATTTTTGCAACATCCATTGCTAGTGCACAATTTAAAATGGGTGTTGAGGGCAATTTCAACCTCGCCACAATATCTCAATCAATGGCTGATGCAAATGATGAGATTCCAGACAAACTCAGAGCTACCTTTAGTGCAGGATTAACAAGTGAACTAGGAATTAGTCAAGCATTTAAAATTATAGCAGCAATCCTTTATTCAAGTAAAGGGCTAAGCGTTTCACTAAATGATGTGTATGACCTTTCTGGACTTGACATAAGAGGTTTTGACAAAATAGTAATCAACTATTTGGAAGTACCTATCAATCTTGTATACACGAAAGGCATCTTTCAGATACTTGGAGGTCCCTACTAGGCATATACACTAGGTGGACAGGAAACTTATGATTTTCAGGTTAGGTATTACGGTAGACTTATTGAAGAATTGAAAGGTGAGGTCGAATATCAACCATCCAATAAAATCGACCTATGGCATAGCCCAAGCAACGCCATTAACACCTATGACGCTGGGTTTCAATTTGGGTTTGGGATAACGACTGATCCATTCTACGCAGGACTCTATTTTTCGAAAGGTCTGGTAAATATCACACCAAAATCAGATCTTCCCGAATACAACTCTGACGATTTCAGGTCAACAAATACACTATTCGGATTAAAAGCAGGCTTCTACTTTATAAAGCCCGGTTCAGGAAAATAAAAATCAAATTTCAAGAAGGTCATCAATTAAGGTTCTTCCTCCTCTTCCTCTTCTTTGATGGGATCCCCAAATCCTTCATTTGGATCTTCCTCCTCAGGTTCAGGGTCATTTCCGGATTGGTCAATTGGATCCGTTCCAAATCCATCATTGATTATTTGGGTTGTATCTGATTCAGTTTGAATCTCACCATTAAGTTGATTCTCGGTGCTTTCAATCAAGGCATCAACATTATATGTACTGTCAATTTCAACACTTGCTTTCCCACCTCCGAAAAGTCGTTTAAAGAAGCCTACCTTTTCACCAGTAGCTACTGAATCAACAGCAGTACTATCAATTGGCGCTGGGGGTTTAGGCTTAGGAATTAATGACTCACCAAAATACTTGTTATAATACACCTGATCCATATTGTATACCCTGTTTTCAGGATCATACTTATACAGATATTTAGGTCCTTTATCCTCGCTCCTCACAGCTAATGGGATATCAACTTCAACAGTATCTGATTCCGAATACAGTGAATCAGCACCTGCAATTGCGGTGGTATCAGCAAAATCTGACGCATAGAACTCCCCCTCTTCCTCTACCACTTCTTCTACTGGTAGTCCAAGGACATTTTCCATTGGAACTGTTCGCATTTGGTAATTCTTCACCAAATAAGGTGTATAGCGAACTATACCAAATTTTGTTTTCTTAAGATCTCTTTCAGGAACTTTGTGTGGTTCAACATAGGCAAAGTATTCAGCACGTGGTACATTATCTGGTTCTTCTCCTTCTATAGTGTCTTTAGCAACTTGCTGGGCGAGATAGGCCTGACGTTCTCCCTCATCTAATTTCCATAAATATGAGAAGTAAGTTTGCCTTACTGAATCATCTAATATATAGGTACTCTGATATGATGGGCATATAACCTTATCATAGCACGATGATAATAAAACCATCGACGACATAACACAAACCATCATTTTAATCAGCTTCATGGAGATAGGTGTACCTACACACTAATTTTAGCCTAATTTAGAATTAATTAAATTCAGAACTCAAAATAAATGCAATTATTTTGTTACAATTGAACTCTTCGATGAAATAATTGAAAATATCGACTACCTAACGGTTTGATAAACCCAATTTTCAACTAAATCAACCCATTCACGGTACATTTTAGCGGATGGATGAAGTCCATCTTCAGCGATCAGATCTGGGTCATTTTTGGCCTTTCTGCTATCTGATGTGATATCAAAATATGCTACATCATATCGATCACAGAACCCCAGAGCAATCTCATTATACTGATCTAATTCAGAGGCGATGACTTTCGGGTCTTTGCCCTTCTCTTCGGCAAAAGGTGTAACTCCATAATCAGGTATAGATACAACGAAGACATGTTTCGAATTGCCTCCAGCAAATTGAATTGCCTGTTTCAACAATTGTTCAAATTCTGTTTTATAATTAGAAATAGGATAACCTCTGTATTGGTTATTAACACCTATCAGTAATGACACCAGGTCATATCTTTCTCCATCTAAACCAGACTTCTTTATCGCAGATTGCAATTCATCTGTAGTCCAACCTGTGGTCGCTATGATTTTGACCGGATCAAGTGAAACACCTTTCCCCTGTATTCGATCAGCCAATTGTACAGGCCACCTTTCCACTTCAGATACACTTTCACCAATGGTATAGGAATCACCAAGTGCCAGGAATGATTTTGTCATATTGTTGTTTTGGGCTAATGTTAATGTGGTGCCAAATATTAATAATTCCAACAGCAATAACCATTTTTTCATATCATATTCATTTCTTTGGTTACTAACATACCAATCAGTATGCAACGTAATTCTTTTTATTCGAGTTGAACTAAATAATCAAAAGGAACTTTTCAATATGGCTCAACAAAACATACCAATCAGTACTTAATTACCCTCTTGAGTTATCAGCTTCAAGGTCAATATTTATTAGGATTTCTTAAATACATTTTAACGGCTACTCAATGAAAAGTGTCTATCTTACCTCAAATTAAATTCACATAAATTGGTCATACCCTACGAACTTCTAATCCCAGCTGGCATAATCCTTGTTTTCTTGTGGATATTCTTACGAATTGTTCCAATCAATCTCTGGATTACTGCAATCTTTACCGGTGTTTCATTCAATCTTCTGGACCTGGTTTTCATGAGATTTAGAAAAGTACCCCCTAAAACTATAGTTCAGTCAATGATTTTAGCGAGGAAGGCTGGGTTAGCTGATATAACCTCTCAGCAACTTGAAACCCACTACCTGGCCAAAGGAAATCTTGTCAATGTAATCAAAGCATTGATTGTTGCTGATAAAGCCAACCTGAACTTAAGTTTCAAACAAGCTACCGCCATTGACCTGGCAGGTCGGGATGTGCTTAATGCTGTTCAGGTTTCGGTAACTCCTTACATTATTATTGTTCCGGAAGTAACTGGTGTTTCCCCGGACGGTATCCAATTGATTGCAGAGGTTAAAGTAACGGTGAGAACCAATATTGCTCAACTAGTGGGTGGTGCAGGCGAAGAAACCATTAAAGCCCGTGTTGGTCAAGGCATTATTTCAAGAATTGGAGCTGCTCATAATTACCTGGAAATCCTGGAGAAACCAGAAGAAATCACCAGAGAAGTTTTGAAAAATGGACTGGATGCGGGGACTGCATTCGAAATTCTATCCATTGACATTGCCGACATCAATATCGGTAAAAACATTGGAGCAAAGCTTCAAATTGATCAAGCTGAAGCAGACCTTGATATTGCGAATGCAAAAGCAGAAGAAAGACGTGCTATGGCTGTAGCCCATGCACAGGAAATGCAAGCCCGGATTCAGGAAGCCAGAGCAAGAGTTATTCAAGAGGAAGCGGCCATTCCAGCTGCCCTTTCACAGGCATATCGTGAAGGAACTTTATTCAAAGGAATGAAGAAGAAATAAACTATGAAAGCGTCTTTAACTCCTCTTTCAGTTTTTTAGGTAAGCTTGCTACAATTAGATCGTAACTGTCATTGATCCATTGGTAAACTTTATTATCAGGAATAGACCCATCCATTAGTACTGTATTCCAATGTTTTTTGTTCATGTGATACCCTGGAGTAACTCCGTCATACTCTTCCCTTAATTCTATTGCCAGTTCGGGATCACACTTTAAATTGACACTTGCAAAAGCTTCTACATCAGTAAGGGCAAACATTTTACCCATTACCTTGAAAACAAGGACATCCTCTCCAAATGGAAATCCTTCGGTTACACCTGTTTTTGTGATACAGAAATCTCTGAATTCTTCAATATTCATTAGAAGGAACGAATAATTACACGAGTAATAATGACAATCAAACAAATCAAAAACATGATAATCGATATCTTATTGATACCATGCATGATCTTAATATTTGTATTACTTGGTCTATTAGGGTCTTTCTTCCTAAAATAATAACCCAATACTTCACTTAAATTGAAGTAATAACCTACATCTTTCTTTTCGTCTCTGGTCTCTGATTTCTCCTGATCCATTGGTTTACATTGTATCGTGTTCACAAAACTATATGGTATTAATAACCATTTTAAACGATTGATAGTTTTATTCTACTATTATTCTCTCAATTTTTCCAAACGACCTTAATATCAACATACCTCGGTAATCCTGAACCTGAATAGTATTGCTACCAGCATCCAGTCTACCTCGTTGGATTACGGTTCCATAGGTATTCAATAACTCATATACTCCATCTGCGGGAGATAACACCTGGAATATTCCTGTATTGGGATTAGGAAAAATCGAAATGGCAATATTTCCCATATTCTCACAATACTTTATGTTAGAGTACTCAAAATGTCCGTCAAAATCTATAATCCTCAACCTGAAATATTTACTGTTGCTATTGATCACAGTAGAATAGTTATTATTGCCACTCCCAATTGCCTGAACAATTTCGGAATTGCTGAATTGAACCCCGTTTTTTGATTCTTCTACTGAAAAATGACTTACATTGAATTCATCGCTGGTCAACCAGTTCATCAAAACCTGGTTAGCTTTCATTCTTTTAACTTCAAATGATAGCAAGTCGAGAGGTAGAGTAACGGCATTCGCATCCATTATGGCATTCAGAACAATTGGATAATTGGTTTCATCATTACGTAATTCCATTCTCTGTTCTACATGAATGAACCTATCCGTCACATTATCTGAATGATCATTGGCTTCACAAAAATCACTATCCTGATGGTTATTCAGATGCCTGCCAAGTGTATTGGTAAAACCTGTAAGTTTATCTGTATAGGGCGTAGTATGAACCCCTACTGGGGTAAATGAGTGACCTGGAAAGTCCGAAACACTATTCACAAATGTGTTTACCCTATCTGAGGCATTAGGTTCTATTGTAGTGCCATTGGAAACAATCATATCCGGATCGCCAATCTCATGACCAAATCCATGTAACTGAACAAAAAAAGCATCTTCATTAAAATCCGCGATTCTTTCAGCTGTAAACTGAAAAGCAATTGAATCTGCATGAGCGGCATCTGATTCAGTGAACCCTCCTACCCCACAGACACTTGAACTACCTGAACATCCACTTAAAACTAAAGATGAACAACGATATTGGCCTGCCAACTCAATAGAATACGCTCCGGATTCCTGAAACATATATGCACCCTGCCGTCCGGTAAAACTGTCATGAACCGGATGCGGAACGCTAATGTTGAGATTGGGTGCTGATGGGCTTGAATTAATCACATAGGTTCCCCAATAATTAGGGTTATCTACACCTCCATTGTGCCTCAGCACGTAATAGCTTTCTCCTCCATCATTCACATCTATGAAATTCACCAAATCATACCCCAAAGTACCCGCCTGAGTACGAACTGTGGCAATATCATCATTTAATAGGTTCTCAATCATGGTATTCCAGGAAGTCATTTCACCAGACGTCATTTCTTCAAATGGTGCTGTGTCCTCATCATCCGGAATTCTTAAATCAATGGCCCCACTGATATATTCATATAAGGAATGATTGCTGTTGAAAGTCAATGTTGAAACCGATGTTCCTGAAAAGGATACGGAAAGATCATCTATGCCTAGTCCAAAATCTATTTTGGGAGAATCTTCATAATACCATCTCAAAAAGATATAATCTCCGTCCGGGACATTCACATTAAATGTAAAATCAATGTCTGTCCTGTTTTCATTCGAATTACCATTCACACCAGTACCAGTATTAGCACCCAGGTTTAGTCCGGTAGAATCATACCTGGGACTTACAAAACTTAATTCAGGCACATAGGTAAAGCCTGATTGTCTTTCCGGGATTTTTGATTCTGATGGAGCAGCATTGAGTACTTCATAAGAGAAATTCAATATTTGAAATTGCTGAGAATTGGTGACCCGCCACTGTTCTCCTGTATAACTGATTGACATTGAAGCAATATCAGTTCCAGTATTATTCTGAATGGCCAATCCGAAAGAAATATCACCAGATGAGCTGCTCACAACTGCTCCCAGTGCTTTATCACCATCGTTATTACCGAAACTGTACAAAGCACTCACAGATGAATTACCAGTTCCCCTGCTTCCACCATACCTTAAATTCAAGGGATCTGGATCTTCTTGTTGAGCAAACCAATCAGCTAAAGTGGCATCATTTACCCACGCAGTACTTGAATTACTTGCACTTTCCGGAAGCGCATCAAAATCTTCTGTAACTACATCGGAGATATTATTCAGAATAACCTGTGAGAATAGTGGACTTGATAAGAAAAGAAGGATCAGTTGACCTAAAAAATGTTTCATAGAAGAAAATAACCTTAGTCCGTAGCTATTTTCTTAGAATTTAAACCTTGGGTTTATACGTTAGGGGCAAATGTAAGGTTATAACATTAATCTACCATATCCGGATCCAACCAATTTCCATCTTCACGAATAATCTCAATCAATTCATCTACCGCATTGGCTGATGGGACACCTCTTTTAACAACTTCCTGTCCTTTATAAAGTGTAATCTTGCCCTTACCAGAACCAACATAACCGTAATCAGCATCAGCCATTTCCCCCGGTCCGTTTACAATACATCCCATGATCCCTATCTTAACTCCTTTCAGGTGGTCAGTTCGCTTTCTGATCATAGCTGTCGTTTCCTGAAGATCAAATAGGGTTCTACCACATGATGGACATGAAATATACTCTGTCTTCGTCATCCTGGTTCTTGCTGCCTGCAGGATACCAAATGTGGTTTCATTGTATAGCTTGAGTTTATCTTTCTGATCGTTTTGAAGCGACAACATCACTCCATCTCCAAAACCATCAATGAGTAATCCTCCCACATCTGTGGCTGCATATAACATTAACTCATCATCTGACAAGTTCTCATAACTTCTCAAGACAATCACTGGTAATCTTAACCCCTTTGATTCAAGGTAAAAGAAGGCGTTTCTCAGCGCCGGCATAGCGTGTTTGTTATCAGTGTAAAGCATAACCACCCAGCTTTTATCCAGTATTCCAATATCTACATGATCAATTTCTTCAGTATTAAGCTTCAAGAAATTCAACTCAGGATGCTTATGGGCAATTTGATCCAGGTCACTTAATCCAAATAATGGAAACTTGTTTGGCTTATCAGTCAATGATACCCAGGTATTGAAATCCAATATTTCTTTCAGCCCATTGGGCAACATGAATTGTATCGGTTGACTTCCAGAGTAAATAAAATCACAACCCTGATCATTCATTTTCCATTTATCTAGCTCTGGGAGATAAAAGTGGCCCACAGATTTTAAATCTTTCACGGATACCTCTCCTACTTTTGACAAATCAGCTACAACCCGGGGAACATTAGAACCACCAATATTATAAACCTCATTGCTTTCACGACGCTTATAGTTAAATGGATCATGCTCAGACCTCATTTCATTTATTGGCGCATGCCCCGATCTTTTAATGTACCGATCAACAAGCATTTTGGCAACAGGTGCTTCTGCTTCCGGAGCTTCTGTTAAAGAAACTCTTACTGTATCTCCCAACCCATCCTCCAACAAGGTCCCAATTCCGACAGCTGATTTAATTCTGCCATCTTCAGCCTCTCCTGCTTCGGTAACTCCCAGATGCAAAGGGTAAGGCTGTAGGTTTTCCTCTTCAAGTTTTTGAACCAGTAATCTGTATGCCTGAACCATTACTTGTGGATTGGAGGATTTCATGCTAATCACCAGTTCATGATAATCATTGTCCTCACATATTCTGATAAACTCTAATGCCGACTCCACCATTCCAAGAGGTGTATCACCATATCTGCTCATGATCCTATCCGAGAGAGAGCCATGGTTAGTACCGATTCTCATAGCTGTTCCGTATTCCTTGCAAATTTTTACAAGGGGGGTAAATTTCTCACGAATACGATCAAGCTCCTCCTGGTAAGTAGCATCCGTATACTCAATAACTTCAAATTTCTTTTTATCAGCGTAGTTTCCAGGGTTAACTCTAACTTTCTCAACAATTTGCGCAGCTAACTCGGCGGCATTTGGTGTAAAATGAATATCCGCCACAAGTGGCACATCACAGCCTCTGTTTCTTAACTCTTTTTTGATCTCTTCAAGGTTCTGAGCTTCCTTAATACTAGGAGCTGTAATACGAACATACTCACAGCCTGATTCAACCATTCTAAGTGTCTGTTCCACTGATCCCATTGTGTCCATGGTATCAACAGTGGTCATGGATTGAATACGGATGGGGTTATCTCCTCCTAATGGAATGCCTCCTATGTTGACCTCCCTTGTCTTTCTTCTGGAATAATTACTCAGGCTATTGCAATAGCTGATCCGAGATTTAAGTGTATTTATTTCCGTACTCATTATCTAATATTAGAATATTATATGCTACTCTTTCTTGATAACTTAATCGAACCTAATTTGTTACCAAACTCTATTAAAGATCTCCTAGCTGTGGCCTTAAAATCATATCTTCCACAACAGTATTCCCCTTCAGATTATAACACATCATCACCGCTTCCGCTACATCTTCGGGTGTCATGAATCGATCCTGGGGGATATCCACTCCCTCCCAACTCGCTGTAAAAGTAGCACCAGGCAAAATTGATGAAACCCGAATATTGAATTCCTTTAACTCCTCCCGTAAAGACTTACTAAACCCATATAACGCAAACTTTGAGATTCCATAGGAACCTCCATTAGGATAGGCCTGTATACTGGCAATTGAGCAGATATTAAAAATATGCCCTTTTTGTTTCTCTTTCATTTGAGGAATTAGTCCTCTACTTAAGTGATAAGCTGAATAAAGGTTAGTCTCAATCATTTTTTCCAACGACCCATCCTTCTCCTCATGTACTAAACCTGGCAGAAAAATACCAGCATTATTGACAAGAATATCTACAGGTCTACCAATAAGCTTGATAAAATCCACGAATTCCACAATGTCATCCTTCTTCGACATATCTGCCCTACTGACATAAATTTTGGAGTCAAACTTATCCTGATAATCAGCCTTCATAGATTCCAGGTCATCCTCTGTCCGGGCACAGGTGATAACATCTAAATCGGAATTAAGAAATTTTTCAATAATAGCTTTCCCGATCCCTTTGGTTCCTCCTGTCACAACAGCTAGCTGCTTCGAATTGGTGGTCATGATGTGGTCATTAAAAATGAAATATTCCTAAAAAAATTCGTTAATCTGCAGGAGAATTAGACATTTACTTTAATCGCCCTGTGGTATTGAATTCGTTTTATTAATTTTCCGCAAGTTAACCAAAACATATGTATTCTTAACCTGCTCAATTACCCAATACTGGATGAGAAGCTTTGGCAAGTACATGATTTTTTTAGGACAGTTCTTTGTGAGGAGAGAACGATTCTCAACCTATATCTCATTGGTTTTCCAGGAATGCGTTAACATTGGTATAAGTTCGATTTTTATTGTGACTATTGTGGCAGTTTTTATGGGTGCTGTAACCACGCTTCAAACAGCCTATAACCTGGTAAGTCCCTTGATACCAGATGAAATAATTTCTCTGGTAGTAAGAGATATGACCATACTGGAACTGGCACCAACCATCATTTCTATTGTACTGGCTGGAAAAGTTGGGTCAAATATTGCAGGGGAACTTGGTAATATGCGGATCAGTGAACAAATAGATGCCCTTGAGGTAATGGGGATCAATGCTGCCTCATATCTGGTTCTCCCCAAAGTAGTGGCCTCACTTATCGTATATCCTATGTTAGTGATTTTTGCGATGTTCCTCTCTATTTACGGAGGATATCTTACCAGCCTAATGACTGGAGTGGTATCAGGACATGATTATATTATGGGAATTCGTTTGGAGTTCATACCGTTCAACATCACATTTGCCATAATTAAAGCAGTTGTTTTCGCCTTTTTGATTGCAACCATTTCAGCATATAAAGGTTTTTATACGAAAGGTGGTGCACTGGAAGTGGGTCTGGCGTCAACAAAAGCAGTAACTGCAAGTTGTATTGCCATATTATGTGCTGATTATTTATTGGCCAAATTGATTGTCGGATGATTGAAGTTAGGAATATACACAAGTCTTTTGATGGAAAAATGGTACTGGAAGGTATCAATGGTCAGTTTAATAAGGGTCAAACCAATTTGATCATTGGTGCAAGTGGCACAGGAAAGAGTGTTTTATTAAAATGCATCGTTGGCCTTGTTCACCCTGACCAGGGAAATGTCTATTACGACAATCGGGATTTTACAGATGGAGATACTAACCTAAAAACAGAAGTAAGAAGAGAAATTGGAATGCTTTTTCAGGGTAATGCGCTTTTCGACAGCAAGAATGTTGAAGAGAATGTAATGTTCCCAATGGATATACTTACCAAAAAATCCAAAGAAGAGAAGCTTGAACGAGTCAATTTCTGTTTGGAGAGAGTGGGCTTAGCCAATGTCAATAAAAAAATGCCTTCTGAAATAAGTGGTGGTATGAAGAAAAGGGTAGGAATTGCAAGAGCCATCGTCAATCAACCCAATTACTTATTTTGCGATGAGCCGAATTCAGGACTTGATCCCCAAACATCTATCAAAATTGATGAACTGATCAAAGAAATCACTGAGGAGTTGAATATTACAACAGTTGTAGTTACTCATGACATGAACAGTGTAATGGAAATCGGCGACAATGTGATGTTCTTATTCAAGGGACATAAATTATGGGAAGGAAGTAACAAAGACATCCTTCAAACAGATGTAGAAGAGCTTAATGACTTTGTTTTCGCCAATAAAGTTATGAGACAAGTGAAAAGTTAGTCAGTCTGCACCAGATTTATAAAAAAGGTGGTGCCGTTTTCAGAAGTTTCAAACCAAATATCACCCCCAGCATGCTCAATACCTCTTTTGGCAACAGCCAGACCAATACCGCTTCCTTTTTCTTTGGTACTAAAATTCGGTATGAAGATCTTATTGTGAAGTTCTTCCGGAATACCTGCTCCATTATCAGAAAATGAGATGGTTATTTTTTGAGGTGTGCAAGTTGTTGATACTTTAATCTCCGGGTGTCGTTCTTCAGGCACAGATTGCATGGCATTGATCAACAGGTTATTGAATATTCTACCCATTAACTTCGCATCTCCATTTACAATATAAGAATCGCAATCTATACCAGTATTGATTTCTCCCTCCTGATTTTCAAATAACTCAATTGAGTGCTTTAGTACCTCAATAACATTAAACTTTGAATTCTCTGGAACAGGCATTTGAGCGAATGTGGAGAAAGAAGTAGCTATATCACTCAATGTATCTACCTGTACAAGAAGGTTTTTAATTGGTTTTGATGATTTGTGATCATCCCCCAGCACTCTTTGCATTTGTTGAAGTGTTAACTTCATTGGGGTGAGTGGATTCTTTATTTCATGAGCCACCTGTTTTGCTATTTCTTTCCAGGCAGACTCCTTTTCACTTCTTGACAATGCTATTTTACTCTCCTTGAGTTTCTCTAACATTTGATTATACTCAGTAACTAGCAATCCAATTTCATCATTCGCTTTGTACTCTAACGGCTGATCCAAATCTGTAAGCGACGTTTTCTTAATTTTTGCCGTTAGCATGGCTAGCGGATTGGTCAATATCCTAACCGCGAAATAAGAAATTATAAGGGATACAATTAAAATGAGTACAAAGATATTGATCAGGTTATTAAATACCTCAACCTGTTGTCTCCGAAGGTGATTCTTTGACTCAAAGAATGGCATTCCAAGAATACCAAGAAGTTTTCCATTTTCACGTGACCTTATTGAAATGTAGAAAGTTTTATAATCTAATGACCCGATTGACTCATCTAATACCGTTCGCTCTTTCTTGTTCTCGATGATCTCATAAATGGCATATGGATTAATATAATTCGAGATGAGATCACTGGTGAATATTCTGGATTGACTGGAAGCGATAAGCATACCTTTAGCATCGAAAACATTGATGTCATTTTGCACCAAACCCGTCACAGAAGAAAGATTTGTTGATAATCTTTCTTTATTGATCCGGTGACTGAAATAACCTGCCACATCATTATTCACAAACTCCTCTATTCTTCTCGCAGTTTTTTCATAACTATTGGATATTTCTTCTCTATAACTCACATTCAGTGAATTTAAGATGGCAACACTCACTATAAAAAGAGGTATCAGGAACGCTGCACCCAGATAAAAAGAGATCTTGGTAGCAAAATTCAATTCTGCCCTGGGGTAAACGAAAAAAATGTTTGATCCAATCAGGATAAACCCAATTCCAATGATATGTACAAAAAAGAAAAATGAAAAATTAGCCAGTACATTGGAACCTTTGTATTTTTTTGATGTGATAACAATAGTTCGGTTTTCCTGAGCCCGAATTCCAACATGATGATGGTCATCAACAACTAAACCAGCCCGATAGAAAATTCCTTTATCAAGGTTTTGTGGGTTGAAGTCTCTGGCATAATTGAAATTGCCTACTTTGTATAGAATATCGTCGTTCTGATATATGGCATAATCAAATTTAGAATTAGAAGCTCCTGAATATTTGTTTTCAATTAGTAGCTCAGGGTAAACTGAGTTCGATACATAATTTTTTAATGTCAATTCAAGCACAATGGTCCCCAGTCGTCTGCTAAGACTATTGATGTCTATAAAAGCAAAGTATTTATCCTGAGCCTCATCTTCATTCACATAAAAGATTTCAGAGTAGTCTGTTTGCAGGTTAGGGTTAGAGAGTCTTTTCTTCAAGGAATCAAGGGACACCTGAATTTCGTTAAATGAAAATGGATTTCCCTGCTGATTGAATACATTTACAGAAGCATGGTACTTATCAAAGTAGTCAATAAGGTAACTCCTATTGATACGTTCTTCAATTGTATTTTGGGCCAACCTTTCTGAATACATTCTGGAAATAATGAACTGATCTTTCTGAATGGTAGGAAGTGCCTGCGATAACAAGTATTCCCCAAGAATGTCCCTCTCAATCAACAGATTGTTGGCAAATTTTTTCTTTTCAATCTCTGTATCAAACAGCTGCTGCTCATAAACTGCGTATGCACCGAATGCAGAAACAACTGTTGCTGTCAGGAAAAAATAAATGAAAGCTGAATACCTTCTTCTTCCCAGACTAAAAATAAACTTGAGCTGACTTGATATACCCCAGAAAATGGTAATGGCCACCAGAAACAACACTACATTCTTTGGGAAGATCCAATAGAACACCAGAAATGCAATAAACACAGAAAATAGCATTACAAAAGGTGATCGTGACCACAACTTGATCAGTAACTTGATATTGAAAAATTGTATACCAAAGAACAATATGGAGGTCAATAAAAAGCTGATGAGAACAAATATTCTCAATGAGTCAAAATAAATGCTAGCAGATATATCCAATTCAATTTGCGAATTGATTAGAATGTCTCTTATATTTTGATATATGTACCTGGCAGAAATTAATGACAATCCGGTTACTACAAAAACAATCAAGCCCCAAACCCATTTTTTTCTGGACATAAGCCATCTTTTGAAAAGCATCGAATACCGAAGGCTATGCAAAACAAAAAGAACGATCAACAACAGAAAAAGCTGATTAAGCACCAGGTCACCAAGTGTAGCATGCACCTGATCAATCGTGAAATTGACCGGATCAAAAATTCGAAGATTCAGTTTTTGCCTGGGTATTTCTCCCCAAATCATAAAGAATCTGGTAGCAACAAGTACCAAAGAAATAAACGCTATTCCAGGAAGGAGTCGTTTGGATTTCACAAGGTTATCCGCGAATCTTGTTGCTGCATATAGTAGTAACAAAACAGCAATAGCAATGCTGGAAAACACTAACCATTTCAAATAATTTGGTGTCCAACCTTCCCCTCCGAACCGATGAAACGAGAATAATGATTTTTCTCCATAGAGAATATTGGACTTTCCCTTTTCACCCAAGCTAATCTCATAATTTCCTTCTGGAAAAATCTCTTCATTGAAGGAGCTGTGTAAATAATTGTTATCAATAGGATACCTCTTCTGGATCGGAAGTAAAGTGTATAGCTCAATATCTGCCTCGCTATAAGGTATTTTAGCTTTGATTGTCACATAGCTTCCATGCTCTGTATCTATGAAGTCAATCGCCTCTAATTTGGATAGGGTATCATATTTTGGAACGAATATAAAATCACTCCAAAACATCAATTTATCATCCTCAAAAATAAGAGTGGGATACTTTTGAGTCCGCGCTTTATCAAAAAGAACAGTTCCGGTTGAGTACTCTTCAATGAGTAAATCAAGTTGCGCCTGGCAGTAGGCTATCTCTGAAGAAACATTTTCCTGGATCAGGTCTGCCAGATGCTTTTCATTTTTGCTTCGGTATAATCCAAACTGGTCAGCACCTACGCCAATTACGACAAATAGTGCAGCAATAAAAAATATTCGGTACCTGACCATAAATTCCTTCTTTGAGACGAAAATTAGCTAATTCCAGTGAATTACTTCACTTTATGACTATCGTACTTTTCACCCTCAAATTTCACGCCACCAAAGACATGAAGGAAAATAATTCTTGAAAATCTAAATACCACCGGGTAAAGTAGTAAGGAAGTGACAGTTACAGACGTGATATAAATCCAAATGTCCGGGTCATTGAAAAAATTGTATAAGACGAAAACGTTCGTCAGTAATATTCCCACAGAGAAAGCATAACTAACATACATTGCTCCGTAAAAAAAACCTGGTTCTCTTTCATATTGCAAACCACAGACATCACATGTTTCGTGCATGTCAGTTAATCGGCTCACATTGAAGACATGTGACTTAAACATTTTAGTTTGCCTGCAACGAGGGCAACTACCGGTCAATACGGCTTCTAATGCTGATTTTTGGGACATTAAATTTGCTGTTTCGATACCATAAAAAGGCTATTACCCCAAGTAGAATGTATGGGGTGAAGAACAAGTAAAGAATTCCTGTATTCAGTCCTGCGGCTAAGGCTGTGCTATCACCATTACTCACATTATTCACAACCGTAGTTCTACACATCGCACATTGTGCCCAGGAACTTAAGGTGAATAAAAGTAAACAAACTGTAACTACTACTCTTTTCATAATGTGCAAACAAAGATTATCAGGATCAGGTTCTACAATTTAATGATAATATGGACTAATCATAAAAAAGGTGATAACACCAGTCACTGATACATATAACCATATTGGAAAAGTGTACTTCACGATCTTTCTATGTTTTTCAAACTTGCCTGTCAATGAATAGTAAAACGCGTACAACACAAAAGGAACTACTACAATTGACAATAAGATATGACTCAATAGTACAAATAGATATACGTATCGCATCGATCCAATCGTCATCATTTCATCTGATGATAAAGTTCCATCTCCATTGACATCCCCAAACTTCACACTTGGTACCGAAGCATGGTAAATAATATATGAAACCAAAAAGATAGCACCAAGCACAAAAGCGGTGGTCATTAGTGACTTATGCAAACCGATTTTCTTTTTTCTTATCGCTACCAGTGCTCCTAACAGCAACAAAGTGGTCATACTATTGATCACAGCGTTTAGTTCAGGCAAAGCCTTTACCCAATCTGTGGCCTGTAACATTTTATTGGGAGCAAAGAGTAGTACAGCTACTGCAATAGGGATAATGATACCGATTGCAATGATGATCCGGTTGTACTTTTTATCTTCTGCTGTTGTATTACCTGTTAGTGTTGCCATATAATATTTCTAATTCTGTCATTAAACGATCAATTTCTGCTCGTTCAAATGAATAAATCCCCCTAACTCTTTTCTTTTGATCAATTAACAACAATTGATCCTCACTGTTTGTTGGCAAGCATTGTGAAAGGGTGTCATAACTAAAACTAAATCTGCTGATATAGTCTTTAAGAGCATACTTACCGCTGTCTTCTGCAAAAATATAATATCCTAAATTAGAATAATCAGGATACCTCTGATTTATCCGTTTCAGCTGATCTATTTTCTCATTGCAGTCTAAACACAGACCCAGCTGTCTATTAACAACAAATACATTTTTACCGGAATTCAGCTCATCAACCAGGTCGCATCTCAAAGGTTCAGACATAATCGGAATGTCAAACGAATTGGACCCAAATAGTTTAAGGAAAATGAACACCACCACTGGCAGGACAAAAACCAGGACCAGCACAATGACTTTTAAATTCTGTTTCATATGAACAAAAAATCCCACCGTTCGGGTGGGATTCAAATTCTTTATTTAATCTGATACTATCCAGCTAATACTTCGTAAATCTTAGCTCCCTGAAAAAGGAAGATAAACAGCATAAAAATGATGAAAATCGTTGGTAACAATATTGACCAAATAAGAGATTTTCTTTCGTGTGACAAGTGCATGAACTCACCTACAATGTAAAATGCTTTTACAATGGTAAGTGCGATATAAACATAAACTTTCACGGGCTGAGCCATAATTGACGATGGTATTGCCAAAGCAATAATAAACTCAACAGTCGTTACCGCTGCAAGAATTAGCATTACTTTCCAAATACCCCAAATCTTCGCTTTATCGGCTGGTTGTGGCTGTATACCTGTTGCTTCTTGTTCCATTTCTTATATCAATTAATAAATTAAACCAAATAGAAAAATGTAAATACGAACACCCATACAAGGTCTACAAAGTGCCAGTATAAACCAACTTTCTCGACCATTTCATAATGTCCTCTTCTTTCAAGAATACCTACTGTAGTTTGATAGAAGATCAGGAAATTAAGCATAACTCCACTGAATACGTGAAAGCCATGAAAACCTGTTATGAAAAAGAATAGTGCTGCAAAATTTGGAGGTCCATATTGATTTATGGATAAATTAGCTCCATAAAAAATAGATCCATCCAGCAATCTTCCTCCTTCTTCAGTTCCATGAATAAAGTGTGTCCACTCCCATGCCTGACAGCCAAGGAATGTGATACCACCTAAGATCGTCCAAAGCATCCACTTTTCAACAGCTTTTTTGTCCATTCTATGACCAGCTTCTACACCTAGCACCATCGTTACGCTACTAAGAATCAATATGAAAGTCATGATTCCAACGAAAACAAGTGGAGCACTTTCAATTCCCATTGCATGGCTACCTGGAAAAGCATCAAAAACCTTCTCTGGTATTGGCCACCACTCTTGTGAGAACGTAAAGTCCTCGACAGATCCTTCATAGACCGGGTTCTTGAACCTGATCAATCCGTATGTGATCAATAAGGCTGAAAATGTAAATGCGTCAGAGAGTAAAAAGAACCACATCATTAGCTTGCCGTAGCTGGCTTTCATTGGTTCTACTCCACCACCCCATAAATTTTTCTTGTCATCTTCTACAACTACTGCTGTACCTGCCATAATCTTAGGTTAGTAAGTTTAATTGTTAAGCACCAAAAATAAATATAAATACAACCAAAGTCCACCTAAAAAATGCCAATAAGTGGTGCACATTTCTATCTTAGTTAGGCTTTTTGAATGAACTTTATATTTAAAGGAAGCAAATAACACATTCAAGAGGAAGATCAACCCTCCTACTAGATGTGCAATATGCAATCCAGAAAAAACGTAAACAAATGAACCTGCCGGGTTGCCTCTAAAATAAGCATCCTGTTCAACAAGTTCTCCCCAGGCATAAAATTGGCCTACAGTGAAGGCAATTGCCAACAAACCTGTTACCAACAACCCAATCCTGATCTGAAGTAAATTATTCTTCTTTGCAGCTAAATATGCCCAGTGCATTGTGATACTACTTATCACAATTACCACAGATGTGACTTTAAATAACTCAGGAAATTCAAATATCAACCAGTTACCATCCGACTGCTTTACAATGTAAGCACTAGATAATGATATAAAAATCATCGTCACGGATACGATGAACAACCATAGCCCGAATTTCTTCGGATTCATTGCTCTAACTCTACCAATTGGCTCGTTCGCCTGTTCTCTTTGTAACGCCATTCCCTCCATTATACCTTGTCTAATAAATACGCAATTTGAACTATCGGTAAATATAAAAATGAACCAAACATTATCCGTAACGCAGATTTGCGGGAATTATCTTTCATCAACAAAAGTGTTTGTGTCAGAAAACCAACTCCACAAATAGTAGCGATCACAGCTGAGGTAATTCCCGTAATACCAAGATAGGCCGGAAATAAACCTAACGGCAATAAGAATAATGTGTAGGTCATTATGTTAATAGCAGTATTCAAATCTTTACCTCCACCACCTGGAAGTAATTTAAACCCTGCCTTTTTATAATCTTCATCTGCCACCCAGGCAATAGCCCAGAAATGTGGAAACTGCCAGATAAACTGAATTCCGAAAATAATGATGGCCTCAAAACTAATGTTTCCTGTTGCTGCAACCCATCCAATCAATGGTGGGAGTGCACCTGGAATAGCCCCAACGGTAACAGCCACCGGCCCTACTCTTTTAAGAGGTGTATATACATAAGCATAAAGCACCATAGAAATAAAAGAAATTGCAACTGTAAGTGGATTTGTGAAAATGTAGAGTAACCCTAACCCTATAAACATCCACACAATTGCCGCCAACATGGCTTCCCTCTCTGAAATTCTTCCAGTAGGCAATGGACGGCCCATTGTACGTTTCATCACAGCATCCAATTGAATCTCTTTGATCTGATTAATAGTTACAGAAGCTCCAGAAACCAGGAACCCTCCAATTGAAAGTCCAATGAATGTCAACCAATCAAAAGAATTGGCAATCCCCAGAATGTATCCAAAGGCTGATGAGAATACTACCAAAAAAGAAAGTCTGGGCTTCATCAATTCATAATAAGCCTTGGTCTTTTCAGATAGTATTAGGGTCAATGTTGAATCCAGTTTATTCATCAATTACTTCTTACTAATTTATATTGAGCATTCACATGTAAGAATGCATAATATTGTATCCCAAAGATAATTGTTGCCAATAACAAATGTATTGGTTGGGCAAATGCCGGAACTGCAAAATAAGCCAATACAATCCCGGTTAAAATCTCTAATACAATTAATCCAGTCAGTGAATAGATCATTCTATTTAGAAGGCTATCTTTCACGTTTTTATAAAGCAAATAGGCGATACTTACCTGAAGCGCCAATATAATCCATGAATATGACCTGTGGATCAAAAACGAATTTCCTACCGCTTCAACCCAATCATTACGATCAGCAAATTGCATCGCTACAATATCGATCATTTCCCTTACCTGAGTTCCAAGACCAATTTGACCGAATAAAAGTATAATAGCCCCAGCTACAAGTAACCTTAACAAGGTAAGCTTCTTCTTATCGATATTGATTGAATGAATCTCTTTTACACTTACAGTATATGACATGTAAAATAGAATACCTACCAATACCATAGACAATAACATGTGTGCGGTGATCATTCCGGGAAGCAGATTTGTGGATACCACAAGCGAACCAAGCCATCCTTGAAACACAACAAGAAAAAACGCCAGGAATGCAAATAACATAATTCTCTTAAACTCCTTCCTAACGAAGTAAGAAGCAACTAGAACCGCTGTTATTAACAAACCAATGATCACTCCAATTATTCGATTAATGTATTCAATCCAGGTTTTGGTTACATTGAACTCTTGCTCTTCGAAAACTTGCGGATCATTCAGGATACGATCAGACACTTCTGAAAATCCCAATCCGCGTAGAATCTTAGCAACCCTTTGATTTTTTGAAACCCTTTTGTTCTTATAGATCTCTTTATAATCTGAGGGTAACTGTTCAATTGATGTTGGAGGCACTACTTGTCCAAAACACTTTGGCCAATCCGGGCACCCCATACCAGAACCTGTAGTTCTAACAATGCCGCCTACTAATATCAAAAAGTAGACGGCAATGATTGTAATATTATTAAGTCTTTTAAAGAATCTTCTAGTGACCTTCATTCACTTTAGAACCCTCACTTACCTTTTCGTTCTTCGCCAATTCGTTCTCATGTGGTAGGTTAGATTCTGGTGTAGCAGAAAGTGGAACATGCTGAGGAATAAAGTCCTCTTCGGCTCCAGGCTTACTGTAATCATAAGGCCATCTGTACACAGCAGGGATCGCTCCAGGCCAGTTTCCGTGACCAGGGTTTCTTGGAGTAGTCCACTCTAAAGTATTTGATCTCCAAGGATTAGCAGGTGCTTTTCTTCCTTTAAATATGCTCCAGAAGAAGTTGAAAAGGAAAATAAACTGTGCACCAAATGTTACAATCGCTGCAATACTCACAAAAGTATTGAGATCCGTAAAAAGGCTAAACGCATCAAAATTCGTGAATGAATAATATCTTCTTGGAAACCCTGCTATACCTATGTAGTGAAGTGGGAAGAATACAAGATAAACACCTATGAAAGTAGCCCAAAAGTGTATGTATCCTAATTTCTCATCCATCATTCTACCAAACATCTTAGGGAACCAGTGGTATACGCCAGCAAGCAACCCAAAGAATGATGCACTACCCATTACAAGGTGGAAGTGTGCCACAACAAAATAAGTATCGTGGAGATTAATATCTAATGCCGAATTCCCCAGGAATATTCCAGTCAGACCTCCTGAAATAAAGAAGGAAACCAATCCTATAGAGAATAGCATGGCCGGGGTAAATACAATATTCCCCTTCCATAATGTTGTAATATAGTTAAAGGCCTTCACCGCAGATGGAACCGCTATAATCAAAGTAAGGAACATGAATATTGATCCCAGAAATGGATTCAAACCTGAAACAAACATGTGATGTGCCCAAACGATAAATGATAAGAAGGCAATGGCCAACATGGATCCAATCATAGCTCGGTATCCGAAAATTGGCTTTCTTGAGTTCGTGGCAATAATTTCAGAAGTAATCCCTAATGCAGGAAGCAATACGATATATACTTCAGGGTGACCAAGGAACCAGAATAAGTGTTGGTAAAGAATTGGGCTACCGCCAATATTTGGAAGTGCCTCTCCACCTATAAATATCTCAGACAGGTAGAAACTAGTACCCATCGATCTATCAAATACTAATAGTAATGCTGCAGAAAATAATACTGGAAACGAAAGTAGACCAATAACTGCTGTGATAAAGAATGCCCAAATTGTTAAAGGTAATTTTGAGAAAGACATTCCCTGAGTTCTCATGTTGATCACTGTTGTGATGTAGTTAATACCACCTAACAACGTGGATGCAATAAAGAATACCATTGATACCAGCCATAAAGTCATCCCTGCTGCTGAACCCTGAATAGCTTGCGGAAGTGCTGAAAGTGGAGGATAAATGGTCCAACCACCTGCTGCAGGTCCAGTTTCAAGGAACAAAGAGATAAACATGATCACACTAGACAAGAAAAAGAACCAGTACGACAGCATGTTCATGAAGCCTGAAGCCATATCCCTTGCTCCTATTTGAAGAGGAATCAGGAAGTTACTGAATGTACCACTTAATCCAGCTGTCAACACAAAGAATACCATGATGGTACCATGCATTGTAACCAGTGCCAGGTAGAACTCAGGGTCTATTTTTCCTGCATCAGTGATCCATTTTCCCATAATTGGCTCTAACCAACTAAGGTTCATATCAGGAAATCCTAACTGCAACCTAAAGATAACTGAAAGTCCACCTCCAATGATTGCCCAGAAAATACCTGTAATCAGGAATTGTTTTGCAATTGTTTTGTGGTCTGTACTGAAGATGTATTTCTCTACAAACCCCTGCTCATGATGCTCATCGTGATGATCACCATGCTCTAAATTTTCTTGTAATTGAATATCGGTTACTGACATAATTCCTAATTAATAAGATGATCCAATTGAAGCTTCAACAGCTTGTGTATTTTCAATGTTTTCAAGATCTGAAGAAATAATGGCCATTTCTTTCAAATCATCTGGCACCTGAGACATTAAAGCCGGATTTTGCTTCAATAAAGCTTCTTGCTCGTTGTACCACTTCTCGTAATCTTCTGGCTCATCTACCACGATAATACCCTTCATAGAGAAATGCGCTTTTCCACATATCTTGTTACAAACCAACTCATAATTGAAATCAGGATTTCCTGTTTCCTGTCTCATTTCTTCTGTTGTTTTCGTCGGTACAAACCAAAACTTAGTTGGAAGGCCAGGAACTGCATTCATTTGCAACCTGAAATTAGGTTGAAACACACTATGGATTACATCTCTTGCTCTGATCTTTAACAAAACAGGCTTACCTTTTGGAACATGTAATTCCCTACCCATAAAGTCATCAAATGCTGCTTTATCAGTGTAGTCTATTCCAACCTGGTTATTATTGACCAGGTCCGTTTTTCTATAATCGTACGCTCCTAATTTTTTATCCTTTCCAGGGTATCTGAATGCAAAAGCATACTGATAGCCATAAACTTCAATTACTTCAGCATCATCAGGTGCAGGACCTGTAATGTCTACCCAAACTTTCCATCCTGAAATTACAAGAATTGCCAGAACGACTGCAGGGATAGCGGTCCAAATGACCTCAAGTTTGTTGTTATGAGGGTAGAAAGTAGCTTTGTTACCTTCTTTATATTGGTATAAGTAAGAGAATCCAAACAATAAAATCTGTGTCAGAATAAATACGAAGCATGTCACTCCCATTGTTACCCAAAACCAGAAATCAGTTTTCTCACCATGCTCAGAAGCGATTGGCTGTGTGTAAGAATCATCCAATCCTCCGAAAGAATAATAAAAGAATGCACCAACACCTACTATCAAGAATAAAACCAATAGGGTGGCTTGTAATTTATTTGCACTGGAAACAACATACTTCTTACTGTCTCCTTTCGCGATTCCTACCAATTGAGTTACTCTGAAAATCGTAAAGGCGATTGCCAGGATAAGTACAATGGCTACTACTATGATTAAATTAAACATATTCCTCTATTTAATTCTCTTTCTACTAAATATGATGATGTAAACTTTCTTTCAACATTGGGTGGTTCTTAGCAACCAAAGGATTCTTGGCAAGACTACTCAATACAACAAATAGGAATGCTGACAAGTAGACTAGAATCAACCCGATTTCTAGCAAACCAAATCCTCCATTCTCCTGAAGTGTACCTGGTGTGACCATCAGATAAAAATCCAACCAATGACCAAATACAATAGCAGGACATACAACCTTCAAAATTCTCGTTTGTCTTTTGGCTTCCCTGGTCATTAAAACAAGGAAAGGAAAGAAAAAGTTGATAATCAAGTTGATAAAGAATACTGGCGCATAATGATCATTCTTCCATCTTTCTACAAAGTAGATTGACTCTTCTGGTAAGTTCGCATAGTAAATCAGCAAGAACTGAGAGAACCAGATATAGGTCCAGAAAATACTAAACGCAAATACAAATTTTCCTAAATCATGTAGGTGATCATTTCTAACTATTGAAAGATATCCATTGTCCTTCAGCATGATCACAATGAAAGTAATCAATGCAAGACCTGATACCCACCAGCTGGCAAATACGTACCAACCGAACATCGTACTAAACCAATGTGTATCAATTGACATCACCCAGTCCCATGCTGCCATAGAAGATGAAACTGCAAAGAACACAAGGAACCATGCAGAAGTAGATCTGATTTGTTTCCACTTTTCTTCACCTCCATCAAGATCTTCCTGGAACGCTAGTTTCTTCATTCTACTGAAGAATAACCACCAACCAGCAAAGAATACAATGAATCTACCGAAGTAGAATGGCTCATTTAAATACCAGGACTTTCCTGATATTATTTTATCGAAATTTTCACTCGCCGGATCATACAAACTATGATCTAACCAGTGAAATATAGCGTGATTCCCATAAGTCAATCCAAATACTATTGCCATTAAAGCGGCACCAATCGGGAGCCAGTTTCCAAAAGCCAATGGAATTCTTAACACACCCGCTGACCAGCCTGCCTGTGCGGCATACTGAATCGCAAAAAAGAACACCCCAATTAGAGCGAGACCTACAAAAAACACATTGTTGATCCATAAATCGGCAAACAATCTCTTTGACCAGTGGAAAGCGTGTCCTCCATGATCTGCAGCTTCTGCAGCACCATGAGCGTCATGACCACCTCCCATGTTCATAATCAGGATACCAAGAATCGTAAGAAGGATCCCTACACCAAATGTTATGAACAGGTTCTTTTTCGCTTTTGACGTAAATTCGAATTTTTCTTCTACCATCTTATGAGTCAATTATTGCTTTTGTAGTTTTTGTACATACCTCACGATTTTCCATCTCTCTTCTGGACTTAATTGAGAAGCGTGAGATCCCATTCTTCCTTTACCCATTGTGATCACATGATAAATATGACCCTCTGGTTTATCTTTCAATGCAGCTGAGTTATATGCAGGAACTCCAAGGAATACTTCTCCTACAAGTCCATCACCCTGACCACTAGATCCGTGGCAGTGTTCACAGAACCTGTCATACAGTGCTTTTCCATCTTTTTCAATAGCAGGTGAATCCCCTAGTGGGCTTGATAATTCAGAAGCCGCTAATTCAAGGTCATCTTTTGCATATCTATATGGTAGACCATTGTTTCTTGTCACAGTATTAGAAACAGGTTCTCTCATAGTCATACTGAATTCATTGTAAGGGTTGGAGTTGTAAAACTCTCCATGCTCATCTTCAGGGTTAGAATCTAACCAAGTACCCTGGCCTTCATCTTTAATCTGGCTCAATGGCTCATATGGAGTCGAGTGGTACATCTGCGGAGCATATTCCAAACCTGGATAGTCATTTTTCGCAGCACATGAAGCCAATAAGTATGCTGATATTATTATGAGTGATAAATTAAGTATAGGTTTATTCATCCTAATCAGGGTTATCTTATTCAAAGTCTTTATTGTTTACTTCAACTGCACCAGCTTTAGAAAGAATTTGCTTGATATCAGTTTCACTTTTATCATTCTTTCCAAGGTCAACAGCCATCACATGTTTGTCATCGGTAATTCTCAAGTCATAAATCCTTGGCTTACCCCATGGCTTTAAATTACTCATCACCATAAAAGTTCCAACCATACCGAATGCTGCCAATAAGACAGTCATTTCAAATGTAACTGGAATAAAGTCAGGTAACGCCACATGGTCTTTACCTCCAATGATCATTGGCCAGTCAACGCCAAGCATACCAATCTGCATTGTCAATGCAAGACATGTTCCAGTCAATCCAAATAAGAAGGCCGCAATTGAAAGTTTTGATCTCTTGTATCCCAATACATCGTCAATACCATGTACAGGGAATGGAGAATACACTTCCTGAATCTTAATGCCACTGTCTCTTACTTCTTTGATACCTTTTAAAAGTACATCCTCGTCATCAAAGACACCTAGTACGTAATTCTTTCCGGCTTCCATATTAATTTTCAACTTTTTCAGCTTCAACCTTTACTTCTTTACCACCAGAAACTGATTCTCCGGTAGCTTTCAGAATACTCTTCACTTCCGCCATATTGATTACCGGGAAGAATTTAGCAAACAAGAAGAATGCTGTGAAGAATAATCCAAATGTGAATACATATATTCCTACATCCCATCTCGATGGGTAGAACATTGCCCAGCTAGAAGGTAAGAAATCTCTATGCAATGAAGTCACAATAATTACAAATCTCTCGAACCACATTCCAATATTCACAATAATTGATAGAATGAAAGTAGAAGCAAGATTTGTTCTAATTTTCTTAAACCAGAATAACTGAGGAGAGATCACGTTACAGGTCATCATCGAAGCGTAAGCCCACCAGTAAGGTCCGGTAGCTCTATTGATGAAAGCGTATTGTTCTGCTTCAACACCAGAGTATGCGGCAATAAAAAACTCAGTGATATATGCTATACCTACAATTGATCCTGTCACAATGATTACGATATTCATCATCTCAATGTGCTGAATCGTGATATAGTCTTCTAGTTTATAAACTTTTCTTGTTACAAGTAACAGTGTTAATACCATGGCAAAACCTGAGAAAATCGCACCCGCCACAAAATATGGAGGGAAGATTGTTGTATGCCATCCTGGAATTACAGATGTAGCAAAGTCAAATGATACAATGGTGTGTACAGAAAGTACAAGTGGAGTTGCCAAACCGGCAAGTACCAAAGCAACTGTCTCGTAATGAGACCATGTTTTTGCTGCACCATCCCATCCAAAACTCAAAACACCATAAACTGCTTTTGAAATTTTATTTGTTGCTCTATCTCGAATTGTTGCGAAATCCGGAATAAGTCCAATATACCAGAACACAAGTGACACTGAGAAATATGTGGAGATCGCAAATACGTCCCAAAGAAGTGGTGAGTTAAAATTCACCCACAAGGAACCGAATGTGTTTGGAAGAGGCAATGCCCAGTAGAACCCTAACCATGGTCTACCCATGTGAAGCACAGGAAACATTGCTGCACAGATTACAGCAAAAATTGTCATCGCTTCAGCAGCCCTGTTAATTGACATTCTCCATCGCTGTCTGAAAAGCAAAAGAATAGCTGAGATCAACGTTCCAGCATGTCCGATACCAACCCACCATACGAAGTTAGTGATATCCCATGCCCATCCAACTGTTTTATTCAATCCCCACATTCCAATTCCTTCCCAAAGTGTCATGGCTACTGCATATCCACCAACAGCTAAAAGTGTCAATGAAATGGCCATAGCCAATAACCAGGATGGAGCAGGTTTCTCTTCTACCCTTCCGGCAATGTCGTTTGTTACATCGTGGGCAGTTTTACCACCCGTTACTAAAGGTTCGCGTAATGCAGATTCTGCGATCATAATTTATCAATTAAGCGTGTGCCTCGTTTTTAGATTCTTCGTCTTTATTTCTGATTTTGGTTAAGTACCAAACGTTTGGCATAACCCTCAATTCCTCAAGTGAGTGGAAAGCTCTTGGCTCATTCGCCATCACCATCTTCTCTTTTCTCTCTATCTTCAATAGCTTAGAAATTCTGCTTTCCGGATCATTCATATCACCGAATACTAGTGCTTCACTAGGACATGAAGCCGCACATGCTGAGTTCACTTCACCATCTACTGGTCTTCTTCCTTCTTTTCTAGCCTCCAGTTTACCTGCCTGAACTCTTTGAACACAGAAAGTACATTTCTCCATCACACCTCTTGCTCTCACAGTCACGTCAGGATTCAATACCATCTTACCAAGGTCATTGTTCATGGCAATGTTCTTATCGAACTGCTTATTGTCATGATACTTAAACCAGTTGAACCTTCTCACCTTATAAGGACAGTTGTTAGCACAGTACCTTGTACCAATACATCTGTTATAAGTCATTTGGTTTAGTCCTTCTGAGCTATGAGTTGTTGCAGCAACAGGACATACTGTTTCGCAAGGAGCATTATTACACTGCTGACACATCATTGGCTGGAATACAACCTCAGGATTTTCAGCAACCTGCTCTTTTATTTTAACCACATCAAGAACACCGGTCTCATCAGTTATCTTCTCTTCAGGATAACTGTAATACCGGTCAATTCTCAACCATGTCATTTCTCTTCTATTCAACACTTCCTGCTTACCAACGACAGGAACGTTGTTTTCAACCTGACAAGCCACTGTACAAGATCCACATCCAGTACATGAGTTCAGGTCAATTGCCATTCCCCAGTGGTGGTTATTGTATTCATATCCACTCCAAAGGGTAACTGCGTAAGGATGCTTTTTCTCACCATTTGCAGCAGTAATCGGTAAACTGTGTCTACCAGCAAAAGGATCCTTTTTGTAATTCTTAAGAATGCTCTCCTGAATCACAAAATGTCTTCCAGCATAAGTTTGTGCTGTTTGCGTTTGTGCAACCTTGTATGATTCACTTGTCAACTCCACTGATGCTCCGGTTACCGATAATGATAGTACACCATCTTTACCCATTCCCATTAGAGGATACGCATCAACCCCTACTCCATTAGCAACTTTGCCACCAGTGGTTCTACCATATCCAAGAGCTAAACCGATTGTTCCTTCTGCTTGTCCTGGCTGAACCATCACCGGAAGGGTAACCGTCTTACCATTTACAGAAAGGTTCCCCAATTGAGTAGTCATATCACCCAATTTCAATCCAAGCTCTTCCGCATGCTTAGGTGAAACTGTAACATAGTTATCCCAACAAGCTTTTGTGATAGGATCAGGCATTTCTTGCAACCAAGGGTTGTTTGCCTGGAAACCAGTTCCAATCGCGCCACTTTCATAAAGTGTAAGCTCAAGTCCCTGTCCTCCTCCTTTTATAGCTGATGCAGCCGCAGCTACATCTCCAGCAAAAGGAGTTGCTTCTGAAGCTTCGTAATTGGTAAATACACCTTCTAATAGAAGTTTGTCAAAATAGGTCTGGAAAGCAGCATCTGATGAAGTTCCTGAAACAGACTTCCAATTATTTTGAATGAAACTATAATATTCTGTTACTTCAGCACCTGCCCAGGTTAGGAATGATTCCTGTGCCTGTCTTGTGTTGAAGATGTTCTTTATTGTTGGTTGTGAAAAGCTGTAGTGACCTTTCACAGGCTCAAAATCATTCCATGACTCTAAGTAATGATGATCAGGAGCAACTACTTTGACAGTACTGGATGACTCATCCAATCTGTCAGTTGTCGCAATTGAAGATTTTGCCTTCTTAAGTGCTTCTGCAATCTCTGCCCCTTTAGGGTGATCGTATGCCGGGTTACAGTTGTAAAGGATTACTGTTCCAGCCTGACCTGATTTCAAATCAGCAACTAACTTAGCCATCGCTTTGTCGTCACCTTTTCTTAAATAAACTTCTTTGTCAATATCGATCGTATTTCCATAGTTACCCAGGATATTATTGATCGCATTTACTAAAAGTTGAATATTCTCGTCATTTGATCCAGCTACAACAATGGAAGCACCTTTGCTATTCCAAAGGTCATTAGCAGCTTTTGTCAATGTTTCTGAACCTTTTGCAGCTCCCACAGCTTGTAGACCAGCTTTTGAAGCTACCATATTGTACAATGCTTTTACCGTATCACCCTCTTCAGAAGGTTTGATAGGAGTTCTGTAATCAGCATTGGCTCCCGTTAATGACAGGTTTGATTCAAAGGCATAAAGCCTTGACATATCTTTTTTGTCATCCCCAAGCTTTCTTGATTGCGCAAATTGTTTGTTATTTAACGTATGCTGAGGATGTACTCCAATAAAATCAGAATTGATACTTACGATTGTTTTTGCTTTAGCGTAATCGTAAGAAGGCAAGACTCTTTTTCCAAAACTCTTCAAGTTAGCTTCCAATGCCCCATGGTAAGAAACCGGATCATACATCACGTGATTTACATTACCATATTTTGCCTTGAATGCATCAATAGCTGCTTGAGTGGAAGGGCTGAACATTGAGTAACTCACTATTGTGATCGCATTGGCAGCTGCCAATTCTTTAGTCACTCTGGCATCCACTTCTTCCCAGGTAGCTTTCTTACCTTCGATAAGTGGATCAGTCAGTCTCTCCTTATCATAAAGAGAAAGAACAGAAGACTCAGTTTGCGAAGAAGTACCTCCTCCTGAAACTGTAGATAATTTATTGCCTTCAATTTTAATTGGTCTACCTTCTCTTGTTTTAACAACTACTGAAGTGTAGTCATTACCAATGTTATAGGTAGAAGCGTAATAATTAGGTACACTTGGGTCAACATCAACAGGTTTCTTAACGTATGGAATTGCCTGACGGATAGGAGCCTCACATGCTGCTAATGATACAGCTGCAACACCAAATCCCATCATTTTCAAGAAATCCCTTCTATTTGGTCCTTCCTCATTTTCATTGATAGGAAGATACTCAGGGAATTCTTTGTCTGCATTTTTAACGAATTCAACGTTATTGGTCAGTTGCTCCAGGCCTTTCCAGTATACTTTCTTCGTTTCTTTCATCTAGCTTATATATTCTTAGATCAAAAGTTCTTGGTGATCTTGTTTATTTTTCGATTTTCTTGATTAGTAGTGACACTTAGAACATTCAAGTCCTCCAATATCCTCCACTGTCATTGGTTCCTTACTCTTAGCCTTGTGAATTTCTACAAGGTTATCATAGTAAGCATTGCCCTCAGAATTAACCTCAGTTTCTCTGTGACAATTGATACACCATCCCATAGTTAATGGAGAGTATTGATAAACAACTTCCATTTCTTCTATTGGACCATGACAAGTCTGACATTCTAATCCACCAACCTTAACATGTTGTGAGTGATTGAAATAAGCCAGATCAGGTAGGTTATGTATCCTTACCCATTCTATAGGTTTCACATTGTCGCCATACTCCCCCGTTTCGGGATTGTAATCGATAGCGGCATATATTTTCTTGATTTGAGCAGATTCAGTTTTGATTGCCGTGTGACAGTTCATACAGATATTGGCAGAAGGGATGTTAGCTGATTTTGCTTTTCTTACTCCTGTATGACAATAGTTACAATCAATTTCGTACTGACCTGCGTGGATTTTATGCGAGAATGCAATTGGTTGAGCAGGTTGATAGTTTTGCTGAACACCTACTGTAAACAAACCATCAATACCAGCTTTCATTGCGATGGCTACAAATAAGAAAACAACTAATCCAAGGACCCCGTTGCTTCTCATTAATTTCCCAAAATCAAATCTCTGGTTAACCACTTCAACGTCTTCCTCATCCATTCCCTCCTGTCCTTTCAGGAAGTTCTGAAGAATATTGATGATTACAGCTAAGACAATTAAGATAAGTACAAGTACTACAACTAAAATTACCAGAATAGCATTCAAATAGCCAGAATCAACACCTGAACCGGCTTGATCTACCTGACCTCCTGCATTTTCAGCTACAGGAGCATCTTCAACAGGAGCATTTGCACTTTCTGCTTTTATGTAAGCAATAACTGACAAAATTTCATCATCACTAAATGCGAATGACGTCATTTGAGTCTTGTTATACTCATTATATAAGTTCACCGCATATTCATCTCCACTCGCAATAACAGCTGTAGAGTTCTTCACAAAAGCTGTAATCCACGGAACAGCCGGTTGCGGAACTCTTGTCCAGACATCTTTCAATGCAGGACCAATTACCTTTTTGTGAACATTGTGGCAAGACTTACAATTACCATTAAATAGACTTTCTCCTGCGCTAATCACAGCTTCATCGGTAGGGATGCCGTCATCCTCCTGAGCAAATATTGGATTAAACGATAAAAGGAAAGAAAGGAAAAAGAGAAGTGAAATGTGGGTTAGATTGCCTCTTCTTAACATCAAAGTTATTTTTTTATCCATCATCTATGAGTCCGTATCAGAACAGCACAAATGTAATATGGCGTTACTTTATTTTCAAAGGACAATTTACTCGCAATTGGGGAGTATACTTGTAGGCTCTGAGAGACAAAACAGTAACCTTCTGTAATTCAGTTAATTACAGATAAATCAAACTACAATACTCACCTATTTAGAATCATTTTAAATAGAGCGGTATTGAAACTTTCTTAATTGAACAGGAAACTGCTTGTTTGCAATTCCTGATTTTATAATACTAATCGATAAAACTTGCAAATATTTAATCAACGGAAAGTTGAATTTTTTTAAGAAATGAATAAATGACGTAAAACAAAAAAATGACTGATTGAAATCAGTCATTTCGTTTGTTAGTAAGGTATACGCAAAAATTTGAATTTATTCTCTAGTCGCCAAAACAACTGTGGTTATGGCTTAGTTCTAAGTAAGAATTGAAAGGTTGATCAGGGATTTATAACTGTATAAACGCATGGACAATTACACCATGCATACATACTTGTAACAATTGATTTTGGTATCCATGCAATAGGTTTTACCATCTTTGACAATCGCCCATGATTCATGCTTTCTGCTGTATTTTACGTTCCATCCATAAAATACTTTTTTGAAAGCGAACACAATGTCAATTTTAACGGAGTTTAAATACTTTAACATAGCTGATCTGTTTTAAATTCGTAATTCTAAAGTAGTTAACGCTGGATAGAAAAACATACAATTACTTATCATCGGGAATTTTCTGTACTGAATAGGAATAATTGTAGATTAATGCAACACAACCGGTTGCGTTATCATCTAAATCAAGAATCAAAATGAAGATTCAAATATGGGATCAATTAAAACATGCCAATCAAAAACTAGTACTTGAGCACTTTAAACTCTACTCTTCTATTCAATTTTCGTTCTTCTTCCGTACGGTTCTTCGTGATTGGTTGAGACCTACCGTAACCTTTACCAGTTATTCTATGAGAACTAATCCCTTTTGATATAAGGTATACATTTACAGCTTCTACCCTATCTGATGAAAGTTTAAACAGCTCATTACGGTCTCCACGGTTATCGGTATGACCTCCAAGCTCAATTTCCAGAGAAGGATTATCAATCATTAGTTTCACTAGTTTATCAAGTTCCTGGTAGGAGCTCTGTAACAAGGTCGCCTTACCTCTTTCAAACAACACATTCTGAAGGTTAAACACCTTTCCTACTGCAATAGGCTCCAGGTATAGGTCTTTCAAAATCTCTTTATGACCTAAACCCTGGTCCGCATCAATGTGCTCACTAATAGGTACATGTCCTGGTGCCACTGCTCTCAAATCATATTCTTCACCATAAGGAAGTACAATTTGATAGTATCCATTTTCAGGGTCTGATATAGCTACGCCTGATTCTTCTGGCATTCCTATTACTTCGTAGTTGATTTCAGACTGCATCGGTTTATTCGTAAACTTATCGTAGACAGTTCCTGTTATCCACAACACTGGTTCAGGCTTTGCTGGGTCAGCAAGTTTTATTCTGTAGGCGTCAGCTTCTCCAAAACCCTTCTCATTATCATATGACACTAAATAAGCATAATCGCCTTCTGCGGATATAGTAAAATAAGCATCCCAGTAGGGAGTATTGATCTCGTCACCCAGGTTTTGCGGAGTACTCCAATTTGTCCAGCTGTTATCTAGTCTTCTTGTGACATAAATATCAGAGCTCCCATATCCTTTTAAACCATAGCTGGCGTAATATAAGGTCTTGTTATCAGCAGCTAGAAAAGGAGTCAGCTCATCTCCATAGGTATTTACAGTAGATCCCAGATTCTTAGGAGCAGACCATGAGCCATCATCCTGGAGAAAACAAACGTATATATCTTTACTCCCATGCGTATCATCCCTTTCCAACGAAGTGATCATCACCTTTCTGTTGGCAGAAATATGATAGCTTTCATATTGATTATAGTTATAGTAGTCCATTATCTTAACCTCCTCTGGCTCAGACCAACCGGATGATAAGCGGTGAGAAACATAAAGACCTTGTTTATCTCCAGTCTCTTCCCCTTCATCAAAATCCATGAAGAGCGTGTTATTATCAGGAGAAACGGACACTGTGCTATTATGCCATGCTGTGTTTAAAGGAGCTGGCATTTGAGTAGCTGGTCCCCAGGAACCATTTGACTGCAATGTGGAATACCAGATATCCTGCAACTTCTTTTCTCCTATATTTTTAGGGTGCTCATCTCTTGTGAAATATAAAGTTTTGCCATCATGTGAGGGTAAAGGATGTAGTTCATCGGTAACCGAGTTGATATTTGATCCAAGATTCTCTCTCACATAACCCTTCATGACGTCAGGAACTATGTTCATTGAAGTTGGTGGATGCTTTATTAAAAGATAATCCACAGCGATCTTGGTATTTGCACCAATGGTGAACCCTACATATTTACCTAACAACCTAAGTGCCTTTTGCTCATGTACTTTTACCCCATTGATATAGAAAGACATAGATTCACCTTTCTTATGGACTATCATAACATTTTGACCTGCCTTTACCGCATTGCTTTCGGTCCATTCAGCGTAATACTCTGTTTCTCCACCTTTGTATCCATAGATAAGGAAATATCCTCCTTTTGAAATATCAAAGTAGTACTGTTCCGTATATGATGATCCAAACACCATCCCAAAACCATAATTCTTTTCACCCTGATCTAAAAGGTTTATTTGGCACTCTATGTAAAAATCCTTTTGAGGATTGATGTACTCTTCATGGTAGAAGTTTCTGAGCTTATCTTTGGTCGCTATAATATACTGTCCCCCTTCAATTTTTGCATCGTAGAAATCAGTAGTTCCCACGTACCAGTTGTTTTGATTGTCATCAAACTTCTCATGAAAAAGAATATTGGTCTGACTAAATACTTGGACTGAGAGTAATGTAAAAACTATTAGAAACCGAAGTTTCTTCATAACCATGATCATTTGAAGTTAAATATTTGATTCAGAGCATACGATAAATACATGCACAGAAAATCAAGTTAAGTAAAGAAACTAAATTGAACAAAATGAATCGATCCATAAGGTTCGGACAAGATATTAAAAACCAGCTTTTACAAGTTCTTCATATACTATTGTATGAATCCTGGGTCTGATATTGAGCTCATAAAGCTTTCGATTTTCACGTGTGGGGTTTACCCTGTTAGATAAGAAAATAAACAAAAGCCCATTTTCAGGATCAGCCCAAACGAATGTTCCTGTATAACCTGAATGGCCAAAGCTTTCAGGGCTCGCTTCTTTGGCGACAGAACTTTTGTCTGCATCATATTCTATCAAAGGCTTGTCAAAACCTAAGCCCCTACGATTTCCTTCCTCACAATATTGACAAGTTGTGAATTTTCTAACTGTCTGATTGGAGAGATACCTTTTCCCTCCATACTCACCCATGTTTAAGAACATTTGCCACACTTTAGCCAGGTCAATAGCAGACCCAAATAGACCGGCATTACCTGAAACCCCATCCATCATGGCAGCTCCTTCATCATGTACCTGGCCATGAATTGGAATTTGGCGAAAAAAGGTATCTACTTCAGTTGGGATAATTTCCGATTTAGGAAAGTGTTTGTAGGCATTAAATGTCAATGTACTCGCTCCCAGAGGCCTATAAAATTCATCTTTCAGGAACTTCTCATACTCCTGACCGGAAAGGTTTGAGATAATTTCCGGGTACAGATAAAATGATAAGCCTGAATAAACATACCCGGGTTCTGGGTTAAGTTTAGAAAAGCGTATCATCCGGTAAATTTTGTTCTTGTAATTATTATACAAATAGAGATCATCTGTCAATTTAATGGTGTGTTTATTGGTTTCCCTTTTTGACAGTGTATTCCATTTGTATTTTCCACGTTTGGTAAGAGTGGTTTTCCAATAAGGTATCCAGGATTTCAATCTGGCATTATGAGCCAGAATTGACCGAAAGGTTAGATTGGCTTTTTTAGTAAACCTAAAATCTGGCCAGTAGGTTTTTGCCGGCATATCTAATCCAAATTTGCCCTCATCATGTAGCTTCATCAATCCAGCAGTAGCAGCAGTCACCTTTGTAATTGAAGCCAAATCATATATATCAGTATTCAAAACTTGATTTGTAGAGTCATATGTGTGAAACCCATAAGATTCATGAAAGAACACTTTCCCATCTTTCACTAATAATACCTGGCACCCCGGATATGCTTTCTCTATTAAACCTTGAGACACGACACTATCGATTCTTTGTTTTAGCGCCTCTGAATCGATATTGAATTCCTCAGGTAAGGTAAACTTCAACCTTGTTCTCGCCAGAATTGAATTAGCAATTTCATCAGAAATAGAAACCCCACTAAATATGGACTGTGCCACTAAATCCTGATGCCAGGTAGAATTTCCGTTTGCATGAATAAGGCAATAAGATTCTTTAAAATCATTACTATCAAAGAAAGATTGATTTGGCACCAGGCCAACATGCAAAATGTTTATTTCTTCCTGCCAATCATTTAAGTAATCGAGTAAAGAACTATAATTACCATCTTCATAATAGGCAATTATTAGCCAATTGTACTTCAAAATGTTATTATGAAATTCCTGGAAGTCCTTTTCGCCAGTAAAATAGAAGTGGTCAATTGGGGCATATTGTCCAAGTCGTTTTTGGAAAATGTTTACAGAATCTATGCCTACATTCAGGCATGCAATTTTGGCATCTTTCAGATTTATTATGGGGAGAATATTATTTTCATTCTTAACCAGAACAATAGAATCTTCGATTTGCGTAATTTTTAAAAAATCGGACGAATTTTGAGAAAAAGCTAAATTTATCAGGAGAAAACAAAAAAAGCTTACAATTCCACACTTCATATTTTAGTAGTCACGTATTTTTACCAACTTAATTGAATACACCCTCAATTAGGAGAATTTCGGGATGGAAAATAGTAAAAATTTTGTAATCGATTTTGATAGTACCTTTACTCAAGTGGAAGCACTTGATGTGCTCGCTGAAATATCACTGGAAGATTCCTCCGAAAAAAACGATATCATAAAGGAGATCAAAGAAATTACAGACCTTGCAATGGAAGGTCAAATTTCTTTCAGAGAGTCATTACAACGTCGTGTTTCTGTTTTAAGCGCACACAAGAACGACATTCCAAAACTTATTGAGTCATTAAGCTTACGGGTATCAGAGTCGTTTAAACGAAATAAACCATTCATTACCAAACATAGGGACAACATCTTCATTCTTAGCAATGGTTTCAAAGATTTTATTGTTCCCATAGTAGAATCATATGGTATTAAGCCTGAAAACGTCTATGCTAACGATTTTAAATATGATGATGACGGAAATATCATTGGTTTCAACGAGGAGAATATCCTATCTAATAACAATGGCAAACCAAAACTCATCGAATCCTTGAAATTGAGTGGAGACGTATTTGTCATTGGAGATGGTTACAACGATTATGAAATAAAAGCTGCCGGCCTGGCCAAAGAATTTTACGCATTTACAGAGAATATCAAAAGAGATAGTGTAGTTGAAAAAGCTGACCACATTGCCCCCTCTTTTGACGAGATATTATATAAGAATAAGATGGAAGAAAGAGCGTTATCGTACCCAAAAAACAGAATTAAGGTACTCTTATTGGAAAATGTTCACCAAAGAGGTGTTGAAAAATTAAAAAAAGAAGGATATACAGTAGAAGTTTATCCTGCAGGGCTCTCGGAAGATGAGCTTGCAGAGAAAATCAAAGATGTATCAATCATTGGAATCCGGTCGAAAACGCAGATTACAAAAAAAGTATTGGCAAATGCCAAAAGGTTATTAGCAGTAGGCGCCTTCTGCATTGGTACAAATCAAATTGATTTGGAAGAATGTCAAAAAAAGGGGGTTGCCGTGTTTAATGCTCCTTTTAGCAACACAAGAAGTGTTGTGGAACTAGCAATTGCCGAGATTATCATCTTGATGAGAAATCTAACAGATAAGATTGGATTGATGCATCAGGGAAAATGGGAAAAATCGGCTAGTTCAAGCTTTGAAGTACGTGGGAAGAAATTAGGAATCATCGGCTATGGCAATATCGGTGCTCAACTTTCGGTTCTTGCTGAGTCAATGGGATTAGACGTGTACTACTTTGACCTGGAAGAGCGCTTACCTCTTGGCAATGCTACCAAATGCGATTCACTGGAAGAATTACTTGATTTGGCTGACATCATTACACTTCATGTAGATGGAAGAACAACCAACAAGGAATATATTGGCACCAAAGAGTTTGATAGAATGAAAGAAGGTGTGATCTTCCTTAATTTGAGTAGAGGTCATGTAGTCAATATCCAGGCCTTGAAAGAGAATCTGGCCAGCGGAAAAGTGGCAGGCAGTGCCATCGATGTATTCCCTGAAGAACCGATGAGTAATAATGATGAATTCATTTCCGAGTTAAGGGGAATGCGCAACACTATTCTCACTCCTCATATAGGAGGAAGTACATTGGAAGCGCAGGAAAACATAGCTGACTTTGTTCCGAATAAGATAATGGAATATATCAACACCGGATCCACCTCAAACAGTGTAAATTTCCCAAATCTTCAGCTCCCTTCATTAAAAGACGCGCATCGATTCATTCATATTCATTTAAACGCACCCGGTGTTCTAGCTCATATCAACAATGTATTAGCTAAACATGAGATCAATATTGCTGGCCAATATCTTAAAACCAACGAGACCATTGGTTATGTGATCACTGATATCAATAAAGGCTATAACAAGGAGGTAATGGATGATCTTAAAAAAGTGGAGGGAACTATCAGATTCAGGGTATTGTATTGAAAAGTAATACCCACGGGCGAGTTTATTAAACCTCTATTAAATAAGGATTTGAGCTACCTAACTCTCTCAACAGTCCACTGTTATCCTAAACCATCTAGGATGGAATGAGGTTCCGCCCTAAAGCGGAATGAGGCCTTGTTTTAAAAGCAGGCTCACTCGGTATTGTTAAATTGTTAGGTTTAAAAACAATCCAAATTACCCGTGGGAATATCTTGCTTTTCTTAAGTTCAATTATAAGTGAACAGAAATTTTTATTTGGTAAGTTCCGTTCATAATTTCGATCAAATTTAGGTATCTGAATATTCTATTCAAAACGCACATGAGCAAAAAGCTATATTTTACACCTGGACCAGCACAATTGTTCTTCACCGTGGAGCAACATATCAAAAATGCTCTAAAAGAAGATGTAGCTTCTATTTCACACAGAAGCAAGACGTTTCAAGGTATTTTTGAATCTACCATGACCAATTTAAAGGTGCTCCTTGATATTCCAGAAGGTTTCCGAATTGTATTCACCGCATCTGCTACTGAGATTTGGGAAAGGATCATTCAAAATATGGTATTGAAAAATAGTCACCATTTCGTCAATGGGTCGTTTTCCAAAAGATTTCATGAAATTGCAACAGCCTATCAAATTAATGCCTCAAAAACTGATGTAGGATTTGGCGGTTCTTTTGACTTGGATAGTGTAGAAGGCTCTCCAGAATTGATTGCTGTTACTCAAAACGAAACCAGTATTGGATTTGGGTTTCCGGCCGAGGACATTTATAAACTCAGAAATAAATATCCTGACACACTCCTTGCGGTGGATATGGTAAGCTGCACACCTGCAGTTCCATTAGACCTTAATCAGCTTGACATGGCCTATTTCTCTGTACAGAAAAGCTTCGGTTTACCTGCTGGCCTGGGTGTTTGGATCATGAATGAGAGAGCAATTGAAAAAGCCTATTCAAAAGAACAGAGTGGCAACATTGTTGGGTCCTATCACACAGTTTCTCAATTATTGAAATACGCTGACAAAAATCAAACTCCTGAGACACCCAATGTTCTAAATATCTACTTACTTGGAAAGGTAGCTGAAGACATGCTCAATCGAGGAGTGAAACAAATCCAAAATGACACCCTCTATAAGTCTACTATTTTATATCAAGCCATAGAAAACGCCAACTGGATCAAACCATTCATCGACGATTCAAAATATCGATCACACACTGTAGCAGTGGGTGAACTAACCAATGGAAAGCCTTCAGAATTTATAGCACAAGCCCTTCAAAAAGGGATGGTTATTGGATCTGGTTACGGTCCTTTCAAAGAAAACCATATTAGAATCGCGAATTTCCCTACACACTCAAAAGAGCAGGTGGAAATGCTTGTTGATTTTATTAGCCGTTATGATCAATAACAAATGCTCTGATAAATTCATTTCATTAAGTCAAGTCTATCTACATCACTGAAAATCTGTAAAATATTATTTGGTTTTAAGTATTAGCTTGACAATTCCCTATTTAAATTTGCACCTCAATTAAGAGGGCATGTATAAATTTAAGAGAATACTCGTTGCGCTAGACAATTCAAAAATGGATGAGAAGCTTATTTCAGCTGCATCCTACATTTGTGAGATTTCGAATTCATCAGATGTATATTTCGCTAATATCATCAAGGATTTTGAAGTGCCTTCTCAAATGGAAAAGCAATTCCCTAACTTACTTAAGGATGCCCTTAAGGATCGTGAGAAAGAGATCAAGCAAAAGGTTGATGAGTTTTTCATTCCTGAAACTGCTAAGAAACATACAATCATCAAGAAAGGCCATATTCTAAAAGACTTATTGGCTGCTGCTGAGAAACATAAAATTGATCTAATTGTAGTAGGGCGAAAACCAGATGGTGGTGGTATTCTGAATACAAGACTTGCAAGAAGAGCGGCATGTTCGTTGTTTATAATCCCAGAGGAAGGCAAGCTTGAAGCTGAAAACATTCTAGTGCCCATTGATTTTTCAGAGCATTCAAAACTTGCACTTGAAGAGGCCATTACGATCAATAAAAAAGTTAAAGGTAAAATCATCACGCAAAATGTTTATCAGGTTCCCGTTGGGTACCATTACTCAGGTAAATCGTTTAAAGAGTTTTCTGAGGTGATGAAACAAAATGCTGAAACGAACTTCGAAATTTTTGCCAAGGAGGTAGATCTTGAAGGTGCAGATATTGAAAAACTTTACACACTAGTCAAAGAGGAAGAAAGTGTGATGGAGTGTGTTTACCAAACAGCCGAAGAAAAGGAAGCAGACATCATTGTCATTGGCGCTAAAGGAAGAACTGCGGCAACTGCACTTTTTATCGGAAGTAAAGCTGAAAAGCTTATTAGTATTGATGAGAAGTTCCCACTTTTAGTAGTTAGGCCAAAAGGAAAGAATGCAGGAATAATTGATTACCTAAGGGAGCTATAGTAATTTTAATAAATACAACTATCTAAATTCAATACCAAGTTTTAGCAAAGTTCTATTATAGGTCAACCGGTATCTACCAAAGACAGGATTACCAATAGAATCAATTTGAGTGGTATTGCCTTTCGTTGATTGAATATATTGGCTCAACTTAAGAGAAATCCTGAAGTTTCCTTTAGAAGCAAGTAATAGCCCAATCCCTGGTTGTCCCATAAGTCCACCCTCATGGGGATCAGTTGAATTTTCATTTACAAATCCGTACCCAAATTTCCCATCAAGAAATACTCTCCCCCGTCTATCAAGTATTACATACCGGGCATAACCAAAAGCAGTCAGGAATTCGTGGTTTAAATACAATCCTCTAACATCAATATCACCAGCTTCAAAGCCACCACCTATCCCCAATGCATATTTCCCCTCAAACTTTTTACCAATAATGGCATCTAGTTGGATTGTATAATATGAATTTGCAGTAAATCCCAGTGATAAATTCCCAAAAAGTCCTTCATTATGATGATATGCGCCATTGCTATGCACGGAAACCTGATAGGGATATAGAATCTTCCTAATGTTTCTTTTTTCTACCTCAATGGTATCAAAAGGTGTAGGCATGAATGTAACACCATCATCGTCAACATTAAGAAACCTGCCGCTAAGAGTGGTACCATATTTTAATTTCAGCACCACTTTGTCATTTTGAGCTCTCAAGGTTTGAGGAACAACCACAAAGAGGATCATGCAAATCAGAGTAACATATTCGTATCCTCTCGAATAATTCATGGTGTACTTAATAAACCTTGCTTACAAGATCAAACTCTTCACTAATACGATATTGGGACAAACCATTAGGTCCAGCAATCAAAAGTATTCTATCATTACTTGGATGAGGAAGCACATCATAAGCTGCGAAACCTTCCTCGAATTTCTTGAGCTTTAAGTTTCTTTCATTTGAGGCGTCAAAGATTTTTAAGCCATTAGCACCCTCTCCAACAAATAGTTCATCACCGATTTTTGTGAGACCATATGGGCTTTCCATGTTAATAGTCTGTACAGCAGTAGCCCCCCAATTACCAGTAACATCCAATACTATTAACGCGCTCTCATCGCCAGGACACTCTGAAAAATCTCCGGTCCTTAAAGTCACGTAAGCTGTGGTACCAGAAACTGGCAATACAGGATCGCAGGATGTGGCATGCCAGAAAGATGACTCAGTATAGGGTTCTGAAGGAACAGAAATATTAACAATCTCCACGCTACTTCTTGCTCCAATGAAAAGTTTGTCACCCATTGGGTATACAGTTTCCATGTCCCAGCCCATTGGCAACCTGTTCAATAACTGAAAATCTCCTTTATCTTCATAAACCACCAAGCTACTCCTACTCACTACATAAACATGATCATCGTGATGAGTTACTCTATTGACAGAACCTATGTTATTATTGCTATTCCCAGCAAATGAAGCAGGTACAGCAGAAGGTGGAATAAGATTATTCGCATAATCATACAGGACATAAGAGTCTTCATTATTATAGAGGTAATTGTAGACATCATCACCTTCTTCCACTTTTTTGGTTACTTCCTCAAAATCAAAACCTAACAAAGTACGACCCTGATAATCTGTAATTGTTTCAGTGATAGAATTCTCAGCTCGTCCTACTTCTACTGGCTGCATAGGATTGGAAAGATCTATTTTCACCATATCGTAGTAACTCTCTGCGTATAGAAAGTCATCCTTAAAAAAGAATTCCCTGTTGCCTGGAATATTCAGAAATGCAATATTTGCTGGATTTGAGGGTGTTCTATTATCATACACGTGTATCCCTTTTCCTTCCTCACCTATGAACAAATAGTTCGGTGAAACAAATATTTTTCCCGGATTAACCACGGGAATGGCAGATCCTAAAATTGGCTGCTGGCGAACGGTTTCCATGTCACCATAAATAGCGGTACCTTCCATATAGGTAATGGTCAGGTCTCCTATATTATCTTGATTGCACGAAGAGATAACCAATGCTACACTGGCTATCAGAGTTAATGAGAGCAACTGTTTCATAGTGAGTTGATGTTTTAAAGTTTTAATGAATGAAAGACCCATATCTTAAAAAAATCGTTGCAAAGCTTCCAAAATTATAGATCAAACATAACGATTTAATAAATCGCAATTCTTTACATAAGTTAACAATTATCGTGCCTAATTAGAAATTGTTTCCAAGAAATCCAGTGCTCTTATTTCACTATAGGTATGATAATTACCCCTGATCATAAATCCTACATGACCGCCCCACTTTGGTGTTTCCAATAAAATGTGCTCATTATTTCGTGCGTAATCATATGGATAACATTTATCCCCTAGCATTGGGTCATTAACTGCATTGACTATTAAAGCTGGCCTCTTTATATAGGGATAAAATTGATCTGAAGTAGATTTTTCATAGAAATCCAATCCATCTTTAAACCCGTGTAAAGGTGCAGTAAACCTATTGTCCAATTCCAGAAAAGTGTCTATTCTTTCAACATCTGTGATGTCGATTTCTGGAAATTGCTCCGCTTTCCTCTGAATCTTCTTAATAAGTTTCTTCAAAAACCTCCTTCTGTAAAAACCATTTCCCCATTTCATTAGCTGCTCCATGCTGTTATATAAATTACATGGAACCGAAAAAACAGCTGCACCAATTACCTCACCAGGAACATTTCCCGACTGTTCTCCCAGGTATTTTAAAGTTGTAGACCCCCCCATTGAAAAACCAACAAGACCGATTTTGCTGTATCCTTTACTCAATGCATGCTTCACAATTGCTTCGAAATCATCAGTCACCCCATGGTGATATAACCTTTTGTTCCTGTTCATTTCAGCACTGCAACTTCTATAATTCCAAGCCAATACATCCCATTGCTTATCTTCAAATAGCCTGGCCGCCCCTTGAATGTAGGGTCGATGTGAATTACCTTCCAGACCATGTGAAAGTATTACTACTCTTTTACTATCGTTTTTTAACCAATCTACATCCAAAAAGTCTCCATCTGACAACTCGAGTCTTTCTCTTTCATAAGATACGGGAGTTACTTTCCTGAATGCACTGGGATAGATCGTCTCAATATGCTTTGAAAAAAAAAGTAATGGGCGATGTTTATAATTTGAACATGAAAGGACTGGCATTGAAATATTTTTTTTGTGAAAATAGAGACTAACGGATAAAAAAAGTAACCTGTTTCGTATTATTGCGCCCTCTTTCCAGGGTTCAAGGAAATTTCCATAAAGGGACAACAAAATACAGTGAGTCGAAAGCCAGGTTAAAGCAATCAATTAATATATTTAATCAATTATGAAGCAAATCAAACATATCGCAGTCTCAGGGAATATTGGTGCGGGTAAAACAACGCTTACTGAAAAACTGGCCAAACATTTTAACTGGGAACCTCAGTTTGAAGCGGTTGATGAAAATCCCTATTTGAAAGATTTTTATGAAGATATGCCGAGATGGTCATTCCACTTACAGGTGTATTTCCTGAACAGCAGGTTTAAACAAATACAAAGAGTAAGAGCTGGTGAGCAAACTGTAATCCAGGACAGAACTATTTATGAGGACGCACATATTTTCGCTAAAAGTTTATACGGTTCTGGAAAAATAAATGAACGCGATTATCAAAACTACCTAAATCTCTTCCATTCAATGGCAGACTTCATTCAACCACCTGATCTTCTGATATACTTAAAAGCTGAAATCAGCAAATTGGTGGCAAACATAGAGTATAGAGGCAGGGTCTATGAAAATTCAATTACTATTGATTACCTGAAAAATCTCAACAGGCATTATGAAGACTGGATCAGCCAATATGAAGGAAAATTGTTGGTTATAGATGTGAATAATGTAGACTTTGTAAAAAACCAAGAAGATTTTTCCGGGATTGTCAATAAAATTGACCTGGAATTACATGGACTCTTCAGTTAATTATCCATTGCTCCATCATCTACCCAGCACGCAATTTTATCGATATCTGACTGAGATAAAGGATCTTGTGTTGAAGGAGGCATGGTTTTGTCTTGAGTCTTACTTTTTATTCTCGCTGCATTGTCAATAACATCCTGCGCAGAGTTAAACCTTGGGCTTTGAATACTTCCATGACAAGTGGTTAGTGCACAATTAGCTTCAATGATTGGCATGATTTCGTTCTCTAAGCTGGTATTCGTTAAGACTTTAACTGTAGTAGATGACTGACACCCTTCTTCATCTCTTACCCTAACCGCATAATCGCCTTGCGCCAATCCATCAAATACGTTAGTTGTTCCAAAATCTGAACTTCCTAGTTGGTATTCATAATTCCCAACTCCTCCTGAAGCCTCAACCTCTATTGATCCTGTATTTTCCCCACAATTTGTAGGCTGTCTGGTGGTACTGATAGCAATTGCATTTGCATCCGACCCAATTTCGAAAGAAACCATCCTTTCACACCCCTCAGTATCTCTGGCTGTTGCGATATACGATCCGCTGGATAGGCCAGAAAAGGAATTTTGTGTGGTTACTGAATCCCCTCCAATTGTGAAAACAATCTCCCCAACTCCTCCCGACGCTTCAAGTGTCACTAAACCTCCGTCGGTACAGGTGGCATTTTGAGTACTTGAAACCGAAACCTGCAAATCAGAATCTGAACAATCAAATTCTGTAACACCATCATTTTCACAAGAGGATAATAATAATACTGATACAATGGTGGTATACAGAAAAATTGATTTCATTCTTATTTTGTTTATTCCGTAAAATAAAAAATGCCTCTGTAATCAGAGGCAAATGTTGTTGAGTATTTGATCAGACCTTTACGCTACACGCTTATCTGTTTAATATTACCGGTCAATCAAATAATACCCTCCCTAATGCCGAATTACAAATCTCCTGCTGGACTATCAAGTACCTCCCATGTATGATCTGAAAGTAACTTAACTTTAGCTATATAGGCATTAAATGGAAATTTCTCACCCCATTCTTCAGGAGAAATCATAGAAAGTAGATCTGTACCATCTTTCCTTTCATAAAGGTAGTAATCATAATTGATTACAGGTTCGAATGACATTTGGGCCAGGTAAATCCTTTCGGAGATATCCACTCTCTTTTGCAGATCTCTGGCCTGGTCAACAAGAGTTTGCATTTGGTCATATAGCTGTCTGAATTGCCTATGCGTCTGGTCATGCATGGCTGCTACAGCTTTTCCTTTGATTTTTCCCTGATCAATTGGTTTTACCAAAGCACTACCAACCGTATGAGCAAATTCTATTAAACCTGGATCAGCAGTTGTCATTTCCTGCATCCGCTCCATGTCCACTTTACTCAAGTCTACTTTCTTACCTATTTGCTTTGCCATAAACTATTCAACAATTCTTTCTTTCAAATTTTTCTTGGCTCCAGGCCAGGTTGTCCTCTTCGAGATATCTACTCCTATGACAATCATTACAATTAAAAAAATTGCAGCCAGAATTAAAAATATCTTTTTCGACCTCTTCATTTAAAAAAACAACGTATTCTTGATATGGATTGTTTATCAAAGATATTGGCTTACACTAAACCTTGAAGCTATTTGCAAAGAAAAATAATTCATATTGACATGGATGCGTTTTATGCGTCAGTTGAGCAAAGGGATGATCCTTCACTAAAGGGCAAGCCTATTGCGGTTGGTGGAAGTAGTCAACGGGGAGTAGTGGCTGCTGCCAGCTATGAGGCCAGAAAATTTGGGGTGAGATCTGCTATGTCATCAGTATTGGCCAAAAAAAAATGTCCGGATCTTATTTTCGTAAAACATCGATTTAATGTCTATAAGAGTGTTTCAAGAGAAATCCACAATGTATTTCATGAATATACTGACCTGATTGAGCCCCTTTCGCTGGATGAGGCTTACCTGGATGTAACGGAAAACAAAATTGGGCTACCTTCTGCTACATTAATTGCCAGGGAAATAAAACAAAAAATAAAACAGAGAACTGAGCTCATTGCCTCTGCAGGTGTTTCTTACAATAAGTTTTTGGCTAAAACAGCTTCTGACCTGGATAAGCCTGACGGGCTCTCAGTAATCCTGCCTGAGGAGGCAGAAGCATTCATTGCGAAACTTCCAGTTCACAAATTTTATGGAGTGGGAAAAGTGACTGCTGAAAAAATGAATAAAGTCGGGATTTTTGTTGGATCAGACCTGAGGAAAAGAACGCTAGATGATTTGACCAGGCTGTTTGGGAAGGCTGGCAAATATTACTTTGATGTTTCCAGGGGAGTAGACAACAGAAAAGTCAATCCATCCAGAGAACGCAAGTCTGTTAGTGCTGAGCGTACTTTTGAACACGACCTAAGAAACATTGACGAAGTGAGAGAAGTACTACTTCCAATTGCTGAAGAGGTGGCAAGAAGAGTTGAAAAGTCTGGATTTACAGGAAAGACTATAACCTTAAAAGTGAAATACGCTGATTTTACGCAAATCACAAGGAGTAAAACCCATCCCAATGTAGTTACAGGTGTCAATGAACTTATGCAAGACGCTGAAGAATTTTTCTCTAAAGAAGATCTTCTAAAAAACAGAATACGGCTGTTAGGAATTGGTTTTTCCAATCACAATGAAGCTTCTGAAGAAAACTTTCAAGGAACTCAATTAACCTTGAACTTTTAATCATGAGAATTCTATATTTGCTTCATGAATATTAAAGGAAAGCTATTAGAGAAGTTTGACACCCAGCAAGTAACTGACTCATTCAGAAAAAGAGAATTTGTAGTAGAATATGCGGAAAATCCGCAATACCCAGAATTCATAAAATTTGAGCTTATTCAAACCAATTGTGAGCAACTGGATGGAGTGGACGTAGGGCAGGAAATCAATGTAAACTTTAACCTCAAGGGAAGAAAGTGGACTGACAAAAATGGTGAAGTGAAGTACTTCAATAGTTTACAAGCGTGGAGACTGGAAAGAGCCAATGACATAGAAAGCAACTCAACAAATTCTGGTAGTGCTGAAGGAGATCTTAACCCGCCTGAGTGGCTCTCCAATCAACCAGGACCCCAGGCTGATGATGATTTACCTTTCTAAATGAATTCAACTAAGCGTATTGCGGTATTTTGTGGTTCCCGAAAAGGGTCTAATCCAGCATACATAAAAGAAGCCGAAAAATTGGCGGACTTGTTCATTGAACATTCAATTGAATTGGTTTATGGTGGTGGTAAGGTTGGACTTATGGGAGTCATAGCAGACGCCATGTTACGTCAGGGAGGAAATGTAATTGGTGTAATACCGCAAAAACTTTTTGATAAGGAAGTAGGTCATACAGGCATTACAGAACTCATCACTGTTGACACCATGCATGAGAGAAAAGCCATTATGGCAGATCTTAGTGACGCTTTCATTGCTCTTCCTGGCGGAATCGGAACTTTGGAAGAGCTTTTCGAAGTGTTTACCTGGTCTCAAATTGGCTATCACAACAAACCTTGCGCCTTAGTTAATATAAATAATTTCTTCTCTCCTCTTAATGAAATGCTGGATCACACAGTTACTGAAGACTTTCTAAGCGAAGAGTATAGAAACAAGTTGATTTCGGAAACTTCTGCAGAGAAAGTGCTCAATCGTATTCTACCAATGCTTACCTAACTACTCTAGTACTTCAATCTCAAAGTATAAAACTGCATTTGCAGGAATAGGTCCTCTTGCTATACTTCCATATCCAAGGTCCGGAGGAATTCTTAGCCATGCTTTAGTACCAATCTTTAGTTTTGAGACTCCTTCATCCCAGCCTTTGATCACCTGTCCCTCTCCTAGAGTAAACTTGAATGGTCTTCCTCTATCAACAGAACTGTCAAATTTTGTACCGTCTTCCAGAAACCCGGAATAATGAACTTGTACAGGCTCTCCTGCTACCGGAAGTTCTCCTTCTCCTTCCTCATAAATCTTAATTCCAAGGCCGCTATCCTCGTACTTATAACCAAACTTACGTTCTTCAACCTTCCATGCTGCTAGTCCTGCCTGAATAAATACTATTTCCGCAGCAGACAGCTTCAACTTTTTGTCTGAGCTTATCATTTTGAGGTACTCATAGTCTCCTGCCACACCTATTGGGATTGACTTTATTTTTTTATCACCCTTGAGTTGATATGAAGTAGATTTTGTGCCGAATTGCATACAAAACGCATCGAATTCTTCCATCGTGAAACAAAAGTCCACCATGTCATCATCCAGCATTTTACACTTTTCACACTGTGCAAAAATCTGGTTGTTAGCAAATAAGAAAACTAAGAGTACAGTATATAATGACTTCATCATGTTTTTAAGTTGAAACATAGCAAGTTTCGTAAAAACATGATGAATTTACAAGGGTGGTTATCCTCGTTTTTTTCTAAAAGTTATTGGGATATAGTCATCAGTTGGTAAACCAATGTGTGCAAGGTCCCATTCTTTATTGTAATTGTTAACCAACTGTCTGATGCATTCTACACGATCTTCAGTAGGAAATGGACATTCATCCCAATAAAAAATCTCTACCCTGTAGTTGTACTGCTTCTTGATTCCATTGATTTTTACATCTACCTCGATATCCTGCTGCTCATGCAATCGAGGAATTTCTATTCCAATAACTCCCATATTTTATAAGTTTTTTACAAATCAATAACAAAAAACATACCTGAAACCCTAATTTATTGTGAACCAATACCTTAACATTTGCAACCATTCTCGGAATTGATCGTTTTAGTACAACGTTCTGTTCAGGAATTGAACATTTTTATAATCAAGAAATAATAAGTTTATATTTTAGCATGAGAAGTCTTTAAGGAACGATGATTCGACAATTTACATTATTCATAATCACTATTATTTTATTTGGATCTTGCCGAGAAATGCGTAATGCTGATGGAGAATCGACCAGTAGACCCAGTCCATTAAAAACGACAGAAGGTAAGGTTGGAGACGCTATAATCAAATTAACGTACAGCTCGCCAGGCGTTAAGAATCGACCAATCTGGGGAGACCTTGTTCCTTATGACAAAATCTGGAGAACCGGTGCAAATGATGCCACTATCCTAGAGACTTCATCTGATCTTATGATAGCCGGCACTACTTTGAAAAGAGGAAAGTATTCGATGTTTACTATTCCGGGTAAGGATGAGTGGGTCATCATCATCAACAAAGTCTGGGATCAATGGGGAGCATACAACTATGATGAAACATTGGATGCAGTAAGAGTAAGTGTCAAACCGGTAACCATCGATTCACTTTATGAAAGGATGCAATTCAGTATTGAAAAATCTGGAATTGTAAAATTTAATTGGGAAAAGCTCCAGTGGGATTTCCTGATTGAACCAATTTAAACTTCCCGTATACATTCATTGATCACTCTTACTAAAACTTTAGTCAGGTCTTTCAGGCTTTCGTTGCAGTTAGTAATTCTAAACCTTCTTTTCATAAAAGCAGGATCAACATAAGCCAGGTAAACCTCCTCTGTTTCCTTCCAAACCAGGATACGTAAAGGTAGATCAAGAACTGCAGTAGGTTCACATGCAAGAATTTGCTGTGTAAGATCGGGAATCTCGAATTGAATTACCCGATTCATGTATTTCACTGAATCGGTTTCAAAATCATTCACCACCATGTCATAGACCTTATAACCTTTGCTATTAATGATGGAATCAAGTCTGGAAACAGTCTCACTAAAGGAGTGATTACTCTTGTAGATAGTAATGTCCTGTGCAGCTACACCAAAAGAAGCATAACACAAAATACATAAGTGGATAAATAGACTCCTCATTCCTCCCATTTGTTATGGAAAAACATAGTTATTACAAATTAGTATAAAAGGCAACCAAATAGTAAATTTCGACGAATTTAATAAATAGCCCCCTGAATTCAGTAATTTGTGATTCAAGATAGCTGTAACAACAGACAAATGGTCTCTAATATTAAGCAAATATTAATGTTGCTGAACTGTACTTTCAATTTTTCTGATATTTTTGTAGAGTTCGTGGGGCATGCCAATTTCAAACGTTATAAATTGCTTCCGCAACATTAATTAGCAGAAATTGAAACATACAAAATGAACATCAGAACCAAACTTGTCCTTTTTTCGGTATTTCTTGTTGTTTTTAGTGGTGGACTGGTTTACACATTTCCTAATCAAATTATAGTTTTGGCAGCTGTAGCTGTAGGAGGAATCATCATCTCATTTGTAGCATCCGGCATCATTGTTAGCCCAATAGAACAGCTAAAAAAAGCTGCTGAAGAAATTGCAAAGGGCAATTTAAATGTAAAGGTTAACATTAAAAAAACTGACGAACTTGGTTCACTATCATCACAAATCACAAGTACTGCTTCCACTCTGCTCAAAAGAATTGACGAGCAAAAGAAATTGAGTCAACAGCTGAAGGACCAGAAGAAGGAAATAGAGCATACCACAGAAGAAATTCATTATATCAATAAACAGATCACAGCAAGTATCAACTATGCCGAAAGGATACAAAGGTCCATGCTACCTGATCAAAAAATGTTACGTGGAATCTTTAAAGAATCTCTGCTGATTTACAAACCGAAAGATGTGGTAAGTGGTGATTTTTATTGGTTTGAAAGAATGACCAGAGGTTCTAACGAATATATTGTAGTAGCTGCTGCTGACTGTACAGGACACGGAGTACCTGGGGCCATAATGTCTATGATGGGCAATAACCTGCTGACTAATATTGTATATTATCAAAACTATTTGGATCCTGACAAGATTATCACAAGAATGGATCAGGAGATTAAGTATGAGCTCAAGCAGGAAGGAGATGACAGTAAAGATGGCATGGAAATGGGACTTTGTGTGATTGATCTTGATACTTTTGAGCTAGATTATGCGGGTGGTGGCATTCCTTTGTATATATTGCGGGACGGAGAACTAATTGTTACTAAACCTGACAAAGTTATGTTAGGTGGAATGCAGGGTAAAACCGAGTCAGATATAAAAGTTCATCACATCCAGCTTCAGAAAGGGGATCAACTATACATGTGTTCAGACGGATTTCAGGATCAATTTGGAGGGCCTAATGATAAAAAATTCATGGGTAAAAGATTGAGAGACCTGTTGGTTGAAGTTGGGGACAAGCCAATGAAGCAGCAACAGCAAATGATTGAAGAGCGCTTTAATGCCTGGAAAGGCGACACAGAACAGACTGATGATGTGATGCTTATGGGCTTTAAAGTTTAAATAATTGAGTTAAGTAGTTTATTCCAAATTGTTGAGAATTAATTATTTATAATTTTGGAATGAATCAAAAATAAAGTTAATTTTTCATGAAATTAGTTTTCATGATGAAATCAAATTATGGATTATCTAAGGAGTTATAAAAACATTTACGATCAAAACATCATCCTGATGTACAAGGGTGAGTTGACCTTTGATTTAGTAACTTCCATGATTTCGACATTAGAAGAAAGGTTAGAAGAAATCGAAGAAGATCGTAAAGTGAAGAAGAAATTTTATAACGTTGCAACAGAATGTATTCAAAATCTTTATTATCACCTGGATGAAGTGAATGCTGACGAAACCTTAATCAGCTCATATGATTCCAAATCAGCGTTAATATTGATTGCTGCGAGAAAAAGATTTTATAGTTTGCAAACTGGTAACTATATTCCAACTTCAAAAACAGCAATGGTGCAAAAAAGACTGGATGCTATCAATGCTGTGGATGCAGATGGTTTGAGAGCCATGTATAAAGAAGCACTAAGCCAACAAGAGTTTTCTGATAAAGGAACTGGAGGATTGGGCTTCATTGATATTGCGAGAAAAACTGGTGGACAAAAGCTGAGATATAAATTTCAGCCTGTAAATGATGAAGTTTCGTATTTTACATTGCAAGTTAGGTTACCACGTGAACTTTAATAATGGTGTTTGACTAAATATGGAAAAGATATTTGTAGAGCCGACAAAAGTTACCCCACTGATTAGTTTCGATCCCGATGCAGGGGTTTTGGAAATGAAAGGTAGGTCAAGCCCGGAGAATTCAATTCAATTCTATCAAAGAGTAATTGATAGCCTGGAAGAGTATGCTAAAAGTGGAGCAGGGGATTTTACTGCTAATTTCGCTTTTGAGTATTTTAATACCAGTTCCTCCAAGTGCTTGTTTGATGTTTTCAAGCGACTAAGCAGAATTGAGGATAGCGGGAAAGGACTAATCATTAACTGGTACTACGAGGAAGGTGATGAAGACATGATGGAAGCAGGAGAAGACTATTGTGACCTATTGGATCTTAATTTCAACTTCCTTGAAATAGAAGAATAGTAGGGATTCTGATCACTCAAGATGAAGGAGCTATATCATGACGAAGTAAGTAACTTAAAAAAGTTCAAGGAGAAGATTGATGCTCATACCATCTACCTGGAAGATCTGAATGATTTTTCAGATCAATATGAAGAATTGATTGCCCAGGCGAAAGTAATCACCAGGGTTAGTGATAGACTCCAGAAAAAACTAGACAGTGCCAACCTCCAAATCCGTGATCAAAACAAGGAGATTACCAAACAAAACCTGGAACTTGAAAATACAGTAACACAGCTTGCTCAGGCCAGAGTAGGTAGACGTGCTTCCACGATTCTTTATTTTGCAGCGATTGTGCTATTTGTCATTGAAGAATTCACGCTGGACAGCTTACTGGAAGACCTCAATCTTCCTGCGATTATTGGTATAATCATAAAAGTGGCTACATTCCTGGTTGTAAAAGCTTTCGAGGGTAAACTGGAAGAATACTTCATGAACCGTGAAAAAGAGAAAATCCTCAAAGATGAGTACGGAAAAGAAAAAGTTAAGGGCAGTATTGCTAAGAAATAGCTTTCATTCTCGGAATTTCTTATTTTTGATGCTCGTCAGATAACCCAAATACATGGAGACCCAGTCCATTTCATTAAGCCACGATCAGGAAAAGCTAATAAGTGATCTCAAGAACTCACTCAAGTTCAAATTGTTCCTGATTAGCAAATTGCCAATGGCTTTTCTTGCTGGTTTAAAAATTCAACAGCTAGATTCAGATAGTTGCCAAACGAGCACTCCATATAAATATCTCAACAAAAATCCTTTTAAATCTACTTACTTTGCCGTATTAAGCATGGCTGCTGAACTTTCAACTGGCGCATTTGCCCTTATGGCGGTTCATAAAATCAAACCCTCGGTAGCGGTAATCATTGTTAATGTAGAGGCTGAGTTTACAAAAAAGGCCTCAGGTAGAGCTTATTTCACTTGCAAGGAGTCATATAAAGCATTTGATGCCGTAGAAAGATGTATTGCTTCCGGCGAAGCAGAAACAGCCAGGATGAAAACTGAGGGTTATCTGAAAGATGGCACTCATGTTGCCACATTTCATTTTACCTGGTCATTCAAGAAAAGATCACGTTAGGATACCAGATTTTCCTCCTCTTCTTCTATTGGTTGCGCAATTCTTATGTCCTTCAGTAGCATATTTCCTCTTGACCTGATCTTATCAGCATCAATTACACTTAAGCACTGTTCAATCTTCTCCCGTTCAGCAGATTCTTTGAGATGAACATTACCAAGTCCGCTATCAATTAGTTTATTAATGACATACTGTACTGTCAACAAGGATGTATCCATCCCTGGTTGATACCCTGGATCCTCCTTACCTGAAATAATTACCTGTGAAACAACACCCACTTCAGTCAATTCACGCAAGACTTGCATGACGTAACGTAAAGGCGCCTGAATCTTCTTACTGAGCTCATCAGCAGTATAGGCTGTGTTCCCATCCTCGAAATTATGAACCAAATGATATACCAGCATTAATGCCATTCTCTTTTTCAAAGACTGACTCATTCTCAACCTCTCATTGTCGTATTCCCAGGTATTGACATGTTGCAAAGCAAAGGCGAACTCAGCCCCTAGAAGAACGATCATCCAGCTAAGCTGTAACCATATCAAAAACAAAGGAAGTGCCGCGAAACTACCATAAATGGCATTATAACGGGAAACTCCTACCTGGAAGGTAATGTAGCCCCATTGTGTGATCGTGTAGATCACTGCTGCCAGTACTGCTGCCTTCATCGCAGCTCCCACTTTTACACGAGTATTAGGCATTACTAAATACAATAGCGTAAATAATACCCAGAAGAGGACGTATGGGATGAGATTGATCAAAAAGTGAATCAATGGCTTGATTGTATTGATGATCTCAAAACTTTCCGTGAGGTTTTTGATTTGAGAAACTATGAAAATATTGACACTACTAGACAATATGATCAATATTGGGCCGGCTATTACAATTGACAGGTAATCGGTAAATTTTCTTTCCAATGACCTCCCCTTCTTGATTTCAAAAATGTCATTGAAGATGTCTTCTATATTGGTCAATAGGTTGATTACAGTATATAATAGAAATACCACCGAAATACCCGCAATTAATCCTCCACTGGTCGTATCCAGCATTCGCTCAGCAAAATCCATAGAAGTTTCAAAGACCGCTTCATTGCTTTTAAAAAGCTCTTTCAACTGCCGCTCCAAATAGGCTTCAAGGTTGAAACCTTTGGCTATTGCAAAGGCTATCGCCAAAACTGGTACAATTGAAAGTAATGAGAAATAGGTCAGTGCCGAGGATTTGATCGCTACCCTGTCCTGTATAAAACCCTTCATCGCGATGAGCACAATCTTGACATTTCTAAGAACAAGGTACTTGGGCCTATTACTCCTGTACAGATTGATTCTCCAGATGTCTACCTCAACTAATTGCCTGAGGTCTGCGAGATATTCTCCAACTGATTTACGTGCCATATGAGATGATTACCGTTTCAATTATCTAAAATTATGAAACTATCACAATAAAAAAGGGGTAAATGTTACCCCTTTTTTAAAATCACCTATTTAACAAAAATCACCTTATCAACCTATGACAAATGAATTGTCGATAAATTATTACTAACCTTTATACATCTTAGACACTCCAAACCCTAATTTGGTTGGCTGTCGAATCATGTTTTTATGCTCTTTTTAGCTCTAAAATCGTTACTTCCGGTAAAATCCCTACCCTTCCTGGATATCCAATGAACCCAAAACCACGGTTCACATATATGTACTGGTTACCTTTCTGGTAAAGGTCTGCCCATTGTTTATACATGTACTTTGACGGGCTCCATCTGAAATCTCCAATTTCTATGCCAAATTGAAAACCATGTGTATGTCCCGATAATGTCAAATCAATATCCTTGTAGTCTGGAACTACTTCTGCGTCCCAATGACTTGGGTCATGAGAAAGTAAAATTTTGAAAGCTGTGTCCTCGGTACCTATATGTGTCTGCTGAAGATTCCCATATTTACTAAACCTTCCTTTTCCCCAGTTCTCAACTCCCAGGATTGAGATTTCGTCACCATCAACTTTAATTTTGCGATTTTCATTAAGTAACAAATCCCAACCCATTAATTCATGGGCCTTGTGTAAATTCTTAATGTCTTGTTTTTTGGCTGACATACTGGACCAACTCCTGTAATCACCATAATCGTGGTTTCCCATAGTGCTGAATACACCTAAAGGTGCTCTGACCTTTTCGAATATAGGAACATAGTCCTCCACTTCTTTACTTTGGTCATTAACAAGGTCTCCTGTAAAGAAAACTACATCAGGTTTTTCTCCTAGTAGTAAGTCTATTCCACCCTTAACAGCTGTTTTATTGTAAAAACTTCCCGAGTGTATATCTGATAATTGAGCTACTTTGATCCCATCAAAACTCTTTGGTAAATCCTTGAAGTAAAGAGTCTTGCTTCTCACCTGGTAATTATAAGCACCTGTAGCAATCCCAAAACCCATCGTAGCAAAAGGAATAGCTCCTGCTCCAATGGCTGTTTTTGTCAGGAACTTTTTGCGGGAAAGATCAACTTTATCTTCTTTTCCTTTTCCCAGTTTCAATATGATCCATTGTGTTCCCCTAACCAGGTCATCCACTAACAAAAAAACACCACTAATCAGTTTTGAGAAGACATTGATGAATATGAAGCTACCCAACATGGTTCGCCAAAACCGATGAATGAACGGATCAAGTTGACCTGCTACTACAATGGCGATTATTGTAATTCCAGTAAAACCCCAAAAAATGTAGCTAGCTACTTTCTGTACTCTTGCACTACTTTTATCAGTGATCGATTTTACCAGTTGAAAAATGTAAATATCAAGTGCAATTACGACAGCAATGGCTATAATGTATCCAAGTATATTCATTCAGTTAATTTGAAAGAAAAAACACCATCAACTATATCAGGTGTTTTTTCTGACTTATTTCTTAACAACTTTTTTACGCTGCTTGTTTCATTACTTGCTTTTCTTCTCCCTTTTTCGCGAACAATCTATATTTAATTCTATACGTAATTGTGAACAAAACAGGTACTATGATCAGTGTGAGGAATGTTGCTACGATCAAACCGAAGATCACAGTCCATGCTAAAGGTCCCCAGAAAATCACGTTATCACCTCCTATGTAAACATTGGCATCAAAGTTTGTGAACAAGCTGAAGAAATCAATATTCAAACCGATGGCCAAAGGAATCAGTCCGAGCACAGTTGTGATTGCTGTTAAGATTACCGGACGTAACCTCGCTTTTCCTCCTTTTACTGTCAGTTCAAAAACTTCTTGTTTAGAAAGGTAATCCTGCTTATTCAACCCAAGTTCAAATTTCCTCCTATCAATCAGTAATTGGGTATAATCAAGTAGCACTACACCATTGTTCACTACTATACCTGCCAATGAAATGATTCCCATCATAGTCATCATGATTACAAAAGACCAGCCTGTAATCATTAATCCCCCGAATACACCAATGAAGCTTAAGAAAATAGCTGTCATAATGATCAAAGGTTTAGAAATTCCACCAAATTGGAATACCAGAATCAGAGCGATCAAACCAAGACCTGTGAAGAATGCCCCCATTAAGAAAGCCATTTGTTTGTTTTGCTCTTCAATTTGTCCAGTATAATCAATCTCAACACCAACGGGTTTGTTTTCAAAATCCTCCATTTCAGACTTGATTTGATTCACAATAGCAGCTGCATCTGTGAACCCAGGCTGCAATCCGGAGTAAACTGTAACTACTCGTTTATTGTCTCTATGCTTGATTGAGCTAAAACCTGAAGTATTTCGTTGTTTCGCAACGGCTGAAACAGGCACCTCCTTTATTTGTCCATTGGATTGGTCTCTAAAGATAATATTCTGATTAAACAACGCACTGGTATTATACCTTAAGCTCTCATTGAACCTTACATTGATATCATAATCTTCACCACCTACTTTATAGATTCCAGCTTTTTCTCCAAACAGAGATCTTCTTAACTGGCTTGCTACCTGTCCTACAGACACGCCAAGCTCACCAGCTTTTTTCCGATCGATTTCAACCTGCATAGATGGCTTATCTTTATTCACATCGATTTTCAACTCTTCTATTCCTGCTATATTTCTGGAATTGATAAAGTTTCTCATCCTTTCAGCGGTTGTAATCAACTCATCATAGTCATCTCCTTCCAATTCAATATTGATTGGATAACCTGCCGGAGGACCAACCGGATCTTTTTCTACAGATATAGCAACACCTGGAAAAACACCACTTAATTCGGCTTGTACTTCCTGTCTCAAAAGCTCTGTATCAAGTCCTTGTCTGTACTTGAACTCTCTCATTGAAGCCGTAATTTTCCCCCTGTGTGGCATTTCAGCCGCCGATCCACCATCGGTCATTGGGTTACCTGCACCTTCTCCCACCTGAGAAACTGAAGACTCCATCAAAATATTCTTGCTATCCGTTATGTACTTAGGTTGATTGATGACATTATATACTCGGTTTTCAATCTCCTTCGTAATTTGATTGGTCTTCTCGATAGCTGTTCCCTGAGGATACTCTATGTAAACCACAATCTGATTTGGTGTATTATCCGGAAAGAATTCTACTTTGGTCCTACCAGACCCTAAAGACATTCCGAAAGTCATAAAGGCAACAATTAACATTGCTACTGTGATACCAAAATACCAGTACACATTTTTTCCTCTAAGGGCACGCTTTAATTGCCCTTCATATAAGTTTTCAAACCATACCAATACTGTATCCTGAAAACCATTGGCCAATTTCTTTACACCAAATTTATACAACCAAAACAGGATACAAGTCACTAACATAAGTGAACCAAGTCCTCGAACATCACCTCCGAATATCATAATGAATGACCCAAAACCCACCAAAAGGATTGTTAGTCTCCATAATTGCTTTCTGGTTAATTCTTTATCACCAGTCTCCATGAATTGAGAGACTAGCATTGAGTTCATGAAAATTGCAACGAAAAGAGAAGATCCTAAAACCACTGACAGTGTGATTGGGAAATAGATCATGAACTGTCCCATTACACCTGGCCACATGCCTAGGGGAACGAATGCTGCTACTGTTGTGGCCGTCGATATAATGATTGGGAAAGCAATTTCTCCAATACCCTTTTTAGCGGCTTGTAAACTTGACAAACCTTCTTCATCCATCAAACGATAAACGTTCTCCACAACCACAATACCATTATCTACCAACATCCCAAGTCCCATTATCAAACCAAAAAGTATCATGGTATTCAATGTGTAGCCTAGCGCTGACAAGATCATGAAAGACATGAACATCGACATTGGAATCGCAAACCCAACGAAGAGTGCGTTTCTAAAGCCAAGAAAGAACATCAAAACTGTTACAACAAGGATAATACCAAAAATGATATTATTCACCAGATCAGAAACCTGGTTCAATGTCCTTGTTGAAGAGTCATTGGCTAATGTAATATTCAGATCTTGAGGGAAGTATTCCGCTTCTGCCTTTTTGATAATCGCTTTAATATCATCCACAGCCTGGATCATGTTTTTTCCGGCTCGTTTCTTGATATCAAGCATTACCACGTTCTTATCTAATTCACGTGCGAATGTCGTCTTATCTTCTTCCCTGAAAGAAACTGTTGCTATATCCTTTAGGTATATTGGAGAGTTATTCTCTGCTTTTACTACAAAGTCTTCTAAATCTGAAGGTTTCTCAATCTCTCCCAGAATCCTAACGGTTCTTCTTTGACCTGAAGCCTTGAGGTTTCCGGCAGACATTGTCATGTTGCCATTACTAATAGCTGAAAGTACATCCTGGAAACTCACTCTTGCAGCCATCATTTTATATACGTCAACCGCTACCTCAACTTCTTTTTCCTGAGCTCCTCTGATATCAGCTGCCTTAATTTCCTCAAGGTCCTCTATTTTATCCTGAAGATATTCTGCGTACTCTTTTAACTTCTGAACAGTGTAATCACCAGTGATGTTGATGTTGAGAATAGGAAACTCTTCAGATAAGTTCAGGTCAAACACATTTGGTTCAACCTTCGCTCCATTGAACAGAGGCCAGTCTTCACCGGCTACTTCACCATCTACCTCATCCTTTACCCTTTGCAAAGCATCAGAAATAGAGATATTCTCATCAAACTCTACTGTAATGATAGAATAATCTTCCTGTGATGTTGACAAAACTTCCACCAGGTTACTTAGGTTCTTCAGCTCATCCTCAAGTGGATCAGTGATCAGCCTTTCAATATCTTCAGCAGTGTTACCCGGGAAAGGTGTACTGATGTAGATTTTCGTTTCTTTTATTTCAGGAAAATCCTCCCTCGGCATAGAGAAATAAGAGGATAGTCCAACCAATAAGAAGATAGCAATCATCACATAGACCACTGATGGGTTATCAATTGCCCAGGAGGATAAACCAAATTCCTTATTTACTTTCTTTTCGTCCATGGTTATGGGTATTTTATTGGTTTAATACTTTAACATCCTGCCCATCTTTTACAGTACGGGCCCCTTCTTTTACCACGCTTTGTCCGGCATTTAATCCGGTTAGAATTTCGACATTGTCACCCTGTGTTTTACCAGTAGTAATAATGTTTTTTACTGCCTGTGCTACATTCTCCTTGTTAATTCCTTTTGCCAGATACACATACTGATCACCTTCAGCATTTTCAGAAATTACACTTTGTGGAATTAAAATAGCTTCCGGTTGTGTATAGTCATTGATCTTAACACGTACAGTAAGATTTGGTTTTACTTTACCATTTTTGTTTGGCACTGGAATTTCGGCAGTGTATGACCTGTTATCAGGTTTGATGAAGTTACCTGTTTCTCTTACATAAGACTTAACTGTCTCACCCAAAACAGGAATAAACACCTCCACATAGCTACCTTTCTGAATACTTCCCAGATAACTCTCCGGTACATCAACTTCTACATACATGTTTGACAGGTTCACAATCCTAAAGACTTCTGAACCAGGACCACCTGGTGCTACTATGTTTCCCTGATCTTTAAACACATCATCGATGATACCACTAAAAGGAGCTCTTATAGCAAACTTGGCCAATTGACCTTCTAACTGCTTTACTGCACTTTTTTGTGCCTCAAAGTTTGTTTTAGCTTGCAAGTACTGGATCTCAGAACCAATATTTTGTTCCCAAAGCTTCTTTTGTCTTTCAAAAGTAGTCTTAGCCAACTCCAATTGTGTTTTCATCTGAGTAAGCTGGTTACCCATACCTCCATCATCAATTGTTGCTAATAACTGACCTTTAGAAACTTTATCTCCCTTTTCTACATTAACTCTCAAAAGTGTACCTGCCATCTCAGGATAAATAAGTACGTTTTGCTTTGTGGTCACACTTCCCTGTAGTTCTACAAAGTGCTTGAATTCAGCATTGTTTACTTTGAAAGCAGTAACCAATGGAAGTTTACTACCAGCCTTATTAGAGCTGATCACAGAATCTAACAGGGCAATGTCTTTAGAAAGCGCTGTTTGTTGTTCAGTTAATTCTTTCTTCTTGGCCCTCACTTGCTCCAGATCGCCACCGGAGATGATTGCCTCTATTGAAGAAGTCTCATTATTTCCGCATCCTGTAATAAGAGAAGAAGAAATAATTACTGCTGTTAATAGTGTTGGAATGTAAGTGATCTTTTTCATTTGACCTTTCATTATTTTAGGATGCCTAAAGCTTTTTGTAATTCTATTTTTGAAATAATTGCATCATACAATGCATTGTAATAATTGGTTTGGGCTGTTTTGAGATCTGTATCGGCTTCAACCACTTCCAGATTTGCTCCTACCCCTTCCACATATTTAGTTCGGGTGATATTATATATCTCATCTGCTATCTCCATGTTCTCTTCCTGTGTTTCAAGACTTTGGATAGCATTGTTCATTTTTATTCTGGATGCCTGAACTTCCAGGTTAATGCTGTTTTCCAGCTGCTCCATACCAAATTCAACCTGACTTAATGTGGCTTTTGCTTGTTGTATTCTATACTTCTTTGACATTCCATCAAATATTGGAATATTCAGAGAAAGTCCCCAGTTCGTAAACTTGAACCATGTTTCATCATTAAAACTGAATAAATCTCCAAAAGTATTCACCCCACTTGTCCAACCATGATTAAAACTGGCATTGATATTTGGCAGATACTGTACTCTGTTATTCTTGATATCAAGTAAAGCCAGATTCCTATTGGCATTTAATATAGAGTATTCAATACGACTTTCATGATTGGCTTCAACTACTGGTACTTCAAGCATTAATTCTTTTACAGATTCCAAATCATCAACAAGCTGTAAAGGTTCTCCAATGGGCATGCCCATTTGTAATTTCAGTGTGCTAACTGAAACCTGTAACATCTTAGTGTTATTGGACAATTCAGTTTTCAAGTTATTCCTTTGAATAGTCAATCGTGAAACATCAATTTTTTCTGCAAACCCTGCTTCATACATCGCTGAAGTCTCCTTGTATAACTGATCCAGTCTGGCAAAGTTGTTGGCTAAAAGCTCTATATTTTCCTGCGTTACCAAAACCAGGTAGTATGCCTTTTTCACAGCTTCCACTAAATCAATTTCAGTCTTAACGTACTCCTGATTTCGCAAATCCTTAAGTGCTTTCGCTGCTTCTAATCCTACGAAATAGGAACCATTGAATACCATTTGAGTAACCGAAATACCAGCATTCCCAGTATAAGGAGTACCGAATTGTGCTGGAAACGTAGATGGTTCTCCAAGATCTCTTTCTTCAAGCAACCCTTCAGCAAAAAGAATGGAATAGGTGGCAGGTGAAATAAAGTCTTGAATAAAGCTTGTCTGAATATTAATGTTGTGCTGGAACCCAGCATTGGCATTAATCTGCGGTAAGCCAATGGCCCTTGTCTCCCCAATTTGACCGGTGGCTATTTCTCTTTCAAGGTCAGCAACTTTCAATTGCTGATTATGCTCTTTGGCATATGCTATACACTGCTGAACCGTCCATGCGTCAGTTGAATCCTGAGCAAAAGATAAATTTGTAAAAATCAGTGCAGCTATTAATGTGCCTATAACTCTCATATGAGCGTAGTTTTTGATTGTGACGATATTAAGTATTGATTAAAGATTTCTCTTCCTTTGTTTGTAAGTAATCCATGTATAAAATGATCAAACAACTGCATTTGGACAGCTGCAAAATCATGTTTGTCTTTTGGAAAGATCCTGTCATCAAAGATCATTTCCACCTGTTCAATTCGGTGAAGTGCTAATATTTCCGGATCTATTTCTTCCCGGTAATACCCTTCTGCAATACCCTTGACAATATTCCTTTCGATATGACCCTTTACAAATTCCAATTTGAACCTGGTGTATACTGCCCATGCGACTGGGTGATATTTCTTCAATTCAAAAAGTAGTTTGGGGTTGAATTCCTTCATGTGGTTTCTGAAACATACCGATACTTCAATAATCTCAATGATAGCATTGTCTGAAGTTTCCTCGATATGCTCAAATTCACTCTTTTCCATTTCCATGTGAGCTGTACTCACGGTAGTAACCAATTCATCCTTGTTCTTAAAGAACTGATAAATTGTTTTTTTGGATATGGCTAGATGGGAGGCTATATCATCCATGGTCACGCTACGGACACCGTATCGCATGAATAGTTGATTTGCCCCTTCTATAATTTTTTCTTTCACTTTCTTTCCTAGTTCGTTCCTGGTACGCCGGAAACTTTCAAATTGCTTATAGTTTCCGCAGTTTATGACGGACGAACCGACGAAAAGTTTTAAGTTTTCGAATATTTTTTCATTTTTTTTTCATGAAATCGATTGTATCATTGAAAAATCAGTCAAAAAAAAGGAATTCTAATTGAGAATTAAGCAACTATGATCCTCAAGAAACGCATTAAAGTTTCCTCTTCAATTGAGATAAATGTTCATCACAGACCTGGAAAAGAGGATACCATCATTTGTTTTCATGGTTTTGGTGAAACAGCTTCTATTTTTGATGATTTAGCCATTCAAAATCCTGATTATCAATATATTTCAGTGGACCTCCCCTTTCACGGAAGCACAAATTTCCCTGATTCCCATTTGACTAAAAAGTTGTGGCACAAAATTATGCTGGCAATTGTCAATACATTTGAACTGAAACATTTTCATTTGGTTTCCTACAGTCTGGGGGGAAGGTTTCTCATCCGAACGGTGATGGATTTCCCTCAGGCGATACAAAGCTGTACAGTCATAGCGAGCGACGGTTTTCACTATACATTTTGGTATAACCTTGCTACATTTCCAATTGGTGGCAACCAGTTTTTTAAATTTCAAATGAATAATCCAAGCTTGTTTTTTAAACTCTGCAATTTGCTGGATCGGTATAAACTGATCAATCCCAGCATGACAAAGTTTGCGAGATTGCAATTGAGAGATGCTGAACAACGCAATAAAGTATACAGAAGCTGGACCTACCTAAAACCAATGAAATCGACTATTACGGGTTTTTCTCATGTTCTGGATGAAAGAAATATTCCTGTTTACCTTTATATAGGACAAAAGGACTATGTGATCCGAGAAGAGTTTTTTGACAAACTGATGGATTTTCATCCCACAACCAAGAAATATATTCTACCAGCGAGGCACCATGAGATGGTTCCACAGTGGTTGAATATATTAAAAGATTCGGGCAGTTTCCCGGAATGAGCAATGTGGAAAAATATTATTGGAATTTCGAAGGTTGTATCAGTCGGTAAAATTTATATTTGTCGCCACTTTTAGGAATAACAACTTTTCAATGAGTATTAATCACTTCAAAAAAATAGCCTCAGAGCTTAATATTTCAGATAAACAAGTAAGTGCAACAGTAGCGCTTTTGAATGAGGGAGGAACTGTACCTTTTATCTCCAGGTATCGAAAAGAAGTTACCGGATCTTTGGACGAAGTAGCCATTACTGGAATTCGCGATAGGTTTGAACAGTTGGTTGAATTAGATAAGAGAAAGGAATTTGTATTAAAGACCATCAAAGAGCAAGAGAAACTTACTCCAGAGCTTGAGAAGGCTATTAATGATGCTGAAACCCTCACAGAGGTGGAAGATCTTTACCTACCGTACAAACCAAAGAGAAAGACCCGAGCCTCGCAGGCTAAAGAAAAAGGACTTGAGCCTTTAAGTATTACCTTATTTGAACAGAAAGATATTTCTCCAGAAAGTGAAGCTGAGCAATTCATTGACGAAGAAAAGGGTGTAAAGTCTGTAGAAGAAGCTCTACAAGGTGCAAGAGACATTATTGCTGAGCAAATCAATGAAAATTCAGAGATAAGAGCAGAAGTGAGAGAACTTTTCCAAAAAACTGGTATCATCACATCTAAATTGATGCCCGGGAAAGAGGAAGAAGGGCAAAAATTCAAAGATTATTTCGAATGGACCGAAAACATCAAAGACATTCCTAGCCACAGGCTACTGGCACTTAGACGAGGAGAAAAAGAAATGATCCTTTCGTTGGACATTTCACCAGATGAAGATGAGGCCATTGAGATCATTAACAGCAAAGTAGTTAAAGCAAATAATGATGCTGCTGAGCAAGTGAAAATCGCTGCAAAAGATGCTTACAAAAGATTGCTTAAACCTTCCCTGGAAACTGACAGCCGATTGAACACAAAGAAAAAGGCTGATGAAGAGGCTATTCGGGTTTTTGCTGAGAACCTGGGACAGTTATTGATGGCAGCTCCACTTGGAGAGAAGCGAATCCTTGCACTTGATCCTGGTTTCAGAACAGGCTGTAAAGTGGTTGTCTTAAACGAACAAGGCAAGCTTTTGGATAACACTGCCATCTTCCCAAATGAGCCTCAAAAGCGAATTTTGGAATCTGGCGCTGTAATCAAGCAATTGGTTGAGCAACATAAAGTTGAAGCCATTGCAATTGGCAATGGAACAGCCAGTAGAGAAACTGAATCATTTGTGAAAAGCCTGGGCCTTGCAAAAGATATTCTTGTGGTGATGGTCAATGAAAGTGGGGCCTCAATATATTCTGCATCTGAAGTAGCAAGAAATGAGTTTCCTGATCACGATGTGACGGTGAGAGGTGCTGTTTCCATAGGAAGAAGGTTGTCAGATCCATTAGCCGAACTCGTCAAAATAGATGCCAAGTCAATTGGGGTTGGTCAGTATCAGCACGATGTTGATCAGGCAATGCTAAAACATAGCCTGGACGAAACAGTTGAAAGCTGCGTAAACAAAGTGGGTGTAGAATTGAACACTGCCAGTAAAGAACTACTTACTTATGTAGCTGGTTTAGGCCCTACCCTAGCGGAGAACATTGTTAGCTACCGCAATGAAAATGGTGCATTCAAAAGCAGAGATGAATTAAAGAATGTCCCTAGACTAGGAGGCAAAGCTTTTGAGCAAGCGGCTGGTTTTATCAGGATCAGGGGAGCAAAGAACCCTTTAGATGCAAGTGCTGTGCACCCGGAAAGTTATCACATTGTAGAAAAAATGGCGAAAGATCTTAATCTGGATGTGAATACACTGATTATAGACAAACAAGCCAAACAAAAGATCAAATTGGAAAACTATACTTCCGAAAGCGTTGGATTACCGACCCTGAAAGATATTCTGGAGGAACTTTCAAAACCTGGAAGGGACCCGAGGCAGCAATTTGAAGCATTTTCGTTCCAGGAAGGAGTCAATGAGATTACGGACCTTAGACCAGGGATGAAATTACCAGGTATTGTCACGAACATTACAAAATTTGGAGCCTTTGTAGATATTGGAGTGCACCAAGACGGACTGGTACATGTGAGTGAAATGGCTAACAGGTTTATAAGTGATCCAAATGAAGTGGTTAAAGTACAACAGAAAGTTGAGGTCACTGTTACTGAGGTAGATGTAACCCGGAAAAGAATTTCTCTTTCCATGAAGGGAGAAGATACAGGAGGAGGAAGACCTCAAAGAAAGACCAGCAGCAGCAAACCAAAAGCAAAAAAGCAACAGGAGCGAGCACCAGAAGGTGATTTACAAGCTAAACTGGCAATGCTTAAAGGAAAATTCAATAGTTAATTCGAAAAAGGCTCATCTATTAGGTGGGCCTTATTTTTTGATAATCAACTGCTGCAGATCAGCCACTTTAAAAATATAGAGACCACTTTCAACAGCAGAGAGATCAATGGTCTTTGAACCTTCCATCAGGCCCTCAAATATCAAATTTCCAGAAATATCAAATAGGTGAAATTGGGTCACTTGCGAAATACCAGAGATAGTTAATTCATTTCTTGTGGGGTTAGGAAAAATAGAGAATTTATTAACATCAGTACTACTTAATGGAGTGCGCTCACCGATGATAAAAGTAGCACTGGTTTGGCAAGAATTCGAGTCAGAAACAGTAATTGTATATTCTCCTGCCGAAAGGTTTTCCATCAAATCACTAACGGTTACATTGAAATCATCCCAAAAAAACTGGTATGGAGGCGCCACACCAATCACCTCAAAATCCAGAGCACCATCTGCCATCCCTATTGTTGCAGGACTAATTTCTGCAGTTAATGCAGGTGACTGTAAAACCTCGACAACCACTTCAGCAGAACGGTATTCATCTCCATCAATATCTGTCATCAATAATGAATAATTTCCAGTTTCATTTATCCAAACAGTACTAGTTGACTCTCCATTCGACCATAGGAATTCAAAATTTCTACCGTAGTATTGACTTTTAAGTTTCACTGAATCAGTACTGCAAATTGTGATTGTATCTATACCATCATTAATCATTGGAGCAAGAGATGCATTTACCCCCTCCTCCACTGTGATCATTTCGTTCACATTCTGTTTAGTCAATCGGTCAACTACTCCACTTGGCCAATAAACTAATAAAGAATCAACTTGCTCATAATCGCCAATTCCCACATGTTCATATCTTGAATTCTGCGCCAGGAAACCAGTTGCTCCATTGAGGTATCTGCTAAACACGTTTCCTTCACAATACACTTCAATCCTTGCTCCTAAAGCATCATTATTGCTATAGTATGATTCCAGATTGAGCTTTATCCAGTTTCCCGCCAATTCTGATCGGTTCCACCAGAGTTTTGAACTGTACTCATGGGTATTAGAGACCATAAAGTCTAATTTGCCATCATTGTCGATATCACCCATCGCACTCGAAGAACTCCTGTCAATGTGCTCAATAGTACTTATCTCTGGGATTTCTGTAAAGCCTTTGCCTAATTCATTCATGTAAAGCTTATTTTCTCCCCATTGGTTACATACATAAAGATCCTGATACCCATCATTATCCACATCCATGAATGATGCGCTCCACGCAAATTGATTGAAGGTTACTCCCAATTCCTCAGCGACTTCATCAAAAGTACCGTCACCATTATTTCTTAGAAGTATATTTCCCTCGTCGGTATTGGTGACATAAATGTCCTGCCAGCTATCATTATTATAATCAGCAACAGAAACGCACATACCATTCATTGGAACTTCAGCACCAGTGTTTTCAGTTCTAATAAAATAACCTTCACCTGTATTTTCAAATAAAGAATTGAATTTGCGTTTATCCTGAGCAATATAGAAATCAGCCCAAATATCCTTGTTGTAATCAAAAAATGATACTGCCAGTGGAGCTCGGGATGAATCCGATGTTCCAGTTTTGAGGGTAACATCCTTAAAGCGCTCCCCATTTTCATTTCTCATGAATATGTTAGCTCTTTCATCAGTCTCTCCAGAGATATCTTTATCTGTAATATAAAGATCCAGCCAACCATCTCTGTCATAGTCTCCAAATGCAGCACCATATGTGTCTCTTTCCAGAGATGATATACCATAAGCAGTGGAGACGTCTTCCATTTCAAGGTCCCCATTATTCCGAAACAACAGATTTTTATTGAGAGTAGTAACAAAGAGATCAGCGTCTTCATCATTATCAAAATCCACCCAAAGAATTTGTTTCACATGATGAATACCAGTTATGAGCCCTTCAAGCCTTGTGAAGCTCCCGGCATCATTCACATAAAAATGAATGTCACCATCACCTCCGGCTATCGTAATATCATCCCAACCATCATAATTGAAATCATAAAAACTTACGCCACCACCATACTCAGAATAACCATAGAAGTGTTGAATGCCAAGACTATCACTTACTTCCTCAAAAAGTTGTGGATAGGCACAGTTTGCCACCAGAAATAGTGATATAGTAATAATTTGTCTCAATAGGCTAACTACAAAAATAAGCAAACATGTAAAGAATCAAACAAGGGAAACACTGATTGTCAGGTGTATTAACATTTCTTTAGCTTCAAGAATCCCACGATATATAAAAAATGCCAACATCAGGTTTAATTCAATAGCTTATAAAGCTTAAAAAATATACTTTTGCGCTTTCAAACGGTCTCGATACATGATTACATTCTTTCGGAAAAGCCCCACTCTTATTTATGCAGTTCAACACAAGGAAAATTTTGAAAATGAAACCATAGAAAAGCTAAGCTGGCTTTTCGGAAGTGCTGAGTTAATTCAAGAGTCATCTATCACCGAAAAACACATTGGTCCACGACGGGAAATGCTCACCCCCTGGAGCACCAATGCTGTAGAAATCACTCAAAACATGGGTATTTCGGGTATCCAAAGAATCGAAGAGTTCTTTTCTTACGATAGTTCCAGGTCTTTTGATCCAATGTTACAGTCAGTATATGAAAACCTGGACCAGGAACTGTTCACATTGGAGATTTTACCAGCAGAAGTTGAAGAAATTAACGATATAGCAGCCTATAATCAGCAAGAAGGACTAGCATTGAGCGATGAAGAGATTGGCTATTTGAATGAGGTAAGTCATCAACTCGGAAGGAAATTGACAGATGGAGAGGTTTTTGGGTTTTCTCAGGTAAATTCAGAGCACTGCCGACACAAGATATTCAATGGAGTTTTTATCATTGATGGTGAAGAAATGCCAACCTCATTATTCAAGCTTATCAAGAAAACTTCTGAAGCCAATGACAAGAATCTGGTATCTGCTTATAAAGACAATGTTGCATTCATAAAAGGCCCTGTTGCGGAACAATTCGCACCCGCCTCCCCTGATAAACCAGATTGGTACAACACCAAAGATTTTGAATCAGTAATATCACTGAAAGCAGAGACTCATAACTTCCCTACTACAGTTGAACCTTTTAATGGCGCTGCAACAGGCTCAGGAGGTGAAATCCGTGACCGTCTGGCTGGTGGGCAAGCCAGCATTCCTTTGGCTGGTACTGCAGTATACATGACCTCATATAGCAGATTAGCTGAAGATAGAACCTGGGAAAACGGACTTCCTGAGAGAAAATGGTTGTATCAGACACCATCCGATATTTTAATCAAAGCTTCCAATGGTGCTTCAGATTTCGGCAACAAGTTCGGCCAACCGCTTATCTGCGGTAGCGTTTTGACCTTTGAACATCAGGAGCATGGCAAACAATATGGATTTGATAAAGTCATCATGCTTGCTGGTGGAATTGGTTATGGTAAGCGAAAAAATGCTATTAAGAAGAAGGTAGAAGCTGGCGAAAAGATTGTTGTTCTTGGAGGGGACAATTACCGAATTGGTATGGGTGGCGGAGCAGTTTCCAGTGTAAATACAGGAGAATTTGCGAGCGGCATTGAGTTGAATGCCGTACAAAGGTCTAATCCAGAAATGCAAAAAAGAGTGGCAAATGCCATAAGAGGTCTTGCCGAAGAGGACGAGAACCCAATCATATCTATTCATGATCATGGAGCCGGAGGACATTTGAATTGTCTTTCTGAACTGGTTGAAGATACTGGAGGCGTAATTGACGTAAAGAAATTGCCAGTAGGTGATCCTACTTTATCTGATAAAGAAATCATTGGCAATGAAAGCCAGGAAAGAATGGGTCTGGTAATTAAAGAGAAAGACATCCCAGAATTAGAGCGAGTTGCTGAAAGAGAAAGAGCCCCAATGTATACTGTAGGTGACACCTCCAATGATATGAAGTTCACTTTCAGAAATGCTGAAACGGGTAAGAATCCTATGGATTGGTCTTTATCCCATATGTTTGGTTCTTCTCCTAAGACCATATTGGATGACAAAACCCAGGACACAAAATTTGAGGATGTCCGGGGAACTAAAGAGAAAGTTCAGGAATACTTGAGTGCTGTCTTACAATTAGAAGCGGTTGCCTGTAAAGATTGGCTCACCAATAAAGTTGATAGGTGTGTAACAGGAAGAGTTGCCACACAACAAACAACAGGTGAGTTACAATTACCATTGAATAATGCATCTGTCATGGCCCTTGATTTTAAGAACAATGAAGGAATTGCCACATCAATAGGACATGCACCGGTTATGGCACTTGCCAATCCGGAGTCTGGAAGCAGAATGGCCATTGCGGAGGCGCTGACAAACCTGGTTTGGGCTCCTTTGAAGGAGGGGTTAACTGCTGTTTCACTCAGTGCCAACTGGATGTGGCCGGCAAAAAATGAAGGTGAAAATGCCAGGTTATACAAAGCAGTAAAAGCTGTAAGTGATTTTGCCATTGAATTGGGAATCAATATCCCTACTGGCAAAGACTCACTAAGCATGACACAGAAGTATCCAGGTGGAGATGTGGTTTATGCTCCTGGGACAGTTATCATTTCTTCTGTTGGACATGTTTCGGACATCCGAAAAACTGTCACTCCTGAAATTAAGAAGTCTGAGAGTGATCTGGTCTATGTTGATTTTAGCAAAGCGCCACTAACCTTGGGAGGAACATCCCTTGGTCAGGTTTTGAATAAAATTGGTTCAAACCCACCTACCGTGTCTGATGCCAATTACTTTGTGAAATGTTTTGAGGCTATCCAACAACTCATCAAAGAAGATAAGGTACTCGCAGGACATGATATATCATCGGGCGGTTTAATCACAACCCTTTTGGAGATGTGCTTTCCAAATAGCTCAACTGGTTTGCATGTAAACCTTTCTACCCTGTGTGCCCCTGGTGCTTCGCTTGAAGTGCTATTCAATGAAAACCCTGGTGTAATCTTACAATTGAAGCAAGGAGCTTTCGAAATTCTTGAACAAACCGGAGTTGAAGCGATAAAAATTGGAACCGCTAATGATTCAGAATTAGTGAGTGTCCGTTACCATGAAGATACTTTTGAATTTAATGTATCAGACTGTAGAAAGACCTGGTTTAAAACCTCATATTTACTGGACAGAAAGCAAACCAACATTGAATCAGCAAAGGAAAGATATGACAATTTAGGGTTGTTACCGCTCTCCTATCAATTTCCTGATGGATACACTGGAATGGCAAAAGATCTCAAACTTGACTTCTATAGAAAATCAAAAAGTGGATTAAAAGCGGCTGTTATTAGAGAGAAAGGGTCTAACAGTGAAAGAGAAATGGCCTACATGATGCACCTTGCTGGTTTCGACGTGAAAGACGTTCACATGACAGACCTTGTGAGTGGCCGTGAAGACCTGAAAGACATAAATCTGATTGTGTTTGTAGGGGGATTCTCCAATTCAGATGTTTTGGGCTCTGCAAAAGGGTGGGCAGGTACATTCTTACACAACCCAAAAGCTAAGAAGGCTCTGGAAGAATTCTATTCAAGAGAAGACACGCTGAGTTTGGGTGTTTGTAATGGTTGTCAGCTTATGATGGAATTGGGACTAGTGTTCCCTGAAATGGAGAACCATCCAACCATGAAACACAATGCTTCAGGTAAATTTGAATGCCATTTTGTGAATGTTGATATCGCTAAAAACGAAACTGTTTTATTCAGAAACCTGGGTGGAACTAAGTTAGGTATTTGGTCTGCTCACGGAGAAGGAAGGTTTGAATTACCAGGATCAGAGACGCAATACAATAATTTTGTGAAGTTTAGCTACAATCAATATCCAGGCAATCCAAACGGATCAGATTTCAGTACGGCTGCAGTGGCCTCTAATGATGGCAGACATGTGGCTATTATGCCACACCTTGAGCGAAGTATGTTCCCATGGAACTGGCCGCATTATGAAACAAACAGAACCTCACATGAAGTGAGTCCATGGCTAATTGCATTCAGAGATGCATTTGAATGGGTAAGTAATAATTCAAAGTGATAGATGACTTCAAAAGACTGGGTTGAGTACTTAAAATTGACCAAACATCCCGAAGGTGGTTATTATAAGGAAACATATCGATCTAAGGACCTAATATCAAAACAAGGACTACCTGAAAAATTTCCAGGATCCAGGACGGTGAGCACCGCAATATACTTCCTGCTGGAGCAAGGTAATTTTTCTGCATTTCACAGAATTAAGTCAGATGAAATGTGGCATTTTTACGAAGGTGATATGATTGAGATTTTTGCCATTAAAAGCAATGGTGTGCTTCAAAAAATAAAGCTTGGCAAAAACCCTAAGAATGGAGAAGTATTTCAAGCAGTAATACCAGCAGATACCTGGTTTGCTTCCCGGGTTAACAAAAATGGAACATTCGGCCTGGTGGGTTGTACTGTTGCACCTGGGTTTGATTTTATGGATTTTGAAATGGCTGAAAGAAAAGAATTGATTGAAGAATTTCCTGTTCATGAAGAGATAATTAATTCACTTACAAGAGAATAACAATTTGGATGGAATTATCCGTGGAAAAAAATAAATTATTTCTGCCTCAGGATTTTATTAATTCAAACAAATAACTACTTTTGTACTCCCAAAATAAGGGGGTATCAAAATTGTCCGATGGTGTAACTGGCAACACGTCTGGTTTTGGTCCAGAAGAGTCTAGGTTCGAGCCCTAGTCGGACAACCAAATAATCCCGGGAAATCCCGGGATTATTTTTTTGTAAAATACTATACATTGCAATGTCATCAGTAAAAATATTTGCCGGTCAGGGCTCAAAAGAACTGGCAGAACAAATCTCACAATTTTACGGAAAACCGCTTGGTCGATCTGTGTCTCAGAAATTCAGTGATGGCGAATTATCTTTTTACTTTGATGAATCAGTAAGAGGTTGTGATGTATTCTTGATCCAATCTACCTGCCACTCTTCCGACAACATCATGGAGCTTTTATTGATGATTGATGCCGCAAGAAGAGCAAGTGCCAAATATGTGACGGTGGTTGTACCATATTTTGGATACGCAAGACAAGACAGGAAAGACAAACCCAGAGTTTCTATTGCGGCCAAGTTAATGGCCAATGTCTTGACCTCTGCTGGAGCAAATCGATTGATGACATGTGATTTGCATGCAGGCCAGATTCAGGGATTTTTTGATATCCCTGTAGATCACCTGGACGGGTCTTCTATCCTTGTTCCTTACCTGAGAAGTTTAAAATTAGAAAACTTACTAATTGCTTCACCAGACGTTGGAGGAACAGCAAGAGCCAGGAAATTTGCCAAGTACTTTGAAGCAGATATGGTTGTTTGCGACAAGCACCGAAAAAGGGCCAATGAAATTGCTTCTATGCAGGTAATTGGGGATGTGACAGGTGCAGATGTAGTTTTGGTGGATGACATAGTGGATACTGCCGGAACAATTTGTAAAGCAGCGGATCTGATCAAAGAAAAAGGAGCCAGATCCGTAAGAGCTGTATGTACTCACGGCGTGTTATCTGGAAATGCTTTTGAAAACATTGAAAACTCTCAATTGGAGGAACTAATTATCACTGATAGCATTCCTCAGACTAAGAAGAGTGAGAAAGTAAAAGTTTTAACCGTAGCGGATTTATTTGCGAAAGCAATTAGAAAAATCCACGATTACGAATCAATAAGTTCATTATTTATTAATTAATTATTTCAATTATGAAAAGTTTAGAGATTATAGGGTATGAAAGAGCAAATCTCGGAAAAACTGAGTCAAAAAGACTAAGGTCTGAAGGCCAGGTTCCTTGTGTACTTTACGGAGGTAAAGAACAAGTGCACTTTAGTTCGCCAATGATTTTGTTCAGGGATCTGGTTTATACTCCTAATGCACATTTTGTAGACCTTAACGTAGAAGGTAGAGAATTTAAATGTGTTCTTCAGGATATTCAATTTCATCCTGTAAGCGAAATGATACTTCATGCGGATTTCCTGGAGTTGTCAGAAGGCAAACCTGTAAAAATGGATATCCCTGTAAAAACTAAAGGAAGTGCCCCTGGTGTTCAGAATGGTGGTAAGCTAGTAATGAAACAAAGAAAGCTTGTTGTAAAGGCACTCCCTAAAGACATGCCTGATTTCATTGAGCTTGATATTAGCAAATTGACACTTGGTAAATCTGCCAAAGTTGGTGAAATCCCTCAGGAAGGATTTGAAATTCAAAACAGCCCACTTGTTTCTGTATGTACAGTTGAAGTACCTAGAGCTCTTAGAGGTAAGAGTACTGAAGAGGAAGAAGAAGAAGGAGCAGAAGAAACTGCAGAAAGCGCAGAATAAGAAATCGAATTTCCCCTATATAAATCCCAACTTATACAGTTGGGATTTTTTATTTTAGCACCCCATGAAATATCTAGTTGTAGGATTAGGCAACATTGGCCCGGAATACGAACTCACAAGACACAATATTGGATTTCTTGTATTAGATCGGCTGGCAGACTTGAACAAGGTTTCCTTTGAAACTGAGCGGCTTGCTTCAAGAGCAGAATTAAAATACAAAGGACGCTCCATCCATTTGATCAAACCCACAACCTACATGAATCTTAGTGGTAAAGCGGTGAATTATTGGATGCAGGAGCTCAAAATTCCTAAAGAAAATCTACTGGTAATAGTTGACGATATTGCCCTGCCATTCGGCAATCAGAGACTCCGGGCAAAAGGATCTAGTGCAGGCCATAATGGACTCAAAAACATTGAAGCTCTTACAGGAGGACAGAACTATTCCAGAATCAAATTTGGGATAGGTGATAACTTCCGAAAAGGACATCAAGTCGACTATGTACTTGAAAATTTCAATCGTGATGAGATGAACCAACTTGTAGAAAAAATGGACAAAACCTGTGATATGATTTTATCTTTTTGCACAATTGGACCTCAAAGAACCATGAATCAATATAACGATTGAGTTTTCAATCAAAAAAATACCTACTGATTTTCAACAACTTACAATCAACCGAACAACTTTTGACATTTATTTTCGTCAAAAAGCTTGGAAGTGAATTCTTTCTAAGCTTAGATTTGCAACACAACGATTTAGTTCAAGTTTGAGCTAAGAGTTTATACAGAAGAGGCGAGAGACAGGCTCTATGACCCTCTGGCAACCTCCGAAAATCGAAAGGTGCCAATTCCTGTTCACGCAAAAAAAGCGTGATGAATATAAAATCATAGAGCGATGAAAAATTTGAACGATTACAATTCCCTCAAATCCTTATTACAGGATTACTTTTCAAATTACATTTTTAGGATTAATAGCAAGAACATACCTTGTTGTATGTGCTGTTGTTGCTAGTTAATAATCGCTTCTCAGATTATTGATTTATAAGGGTGCGTATTGCGAATCCCGTAATGCTACATACTACCCTCCTAGCCTAAAGTTTATTAAATCCAATTATTAAAATTTTCAACACAAAGAATCATGTCAGAACAACAAACATTAAGGTTTGAAACACTTCAGCTTCATGCTGGTCAGGAACCAGACTCAGCAACAAATGCCAGGGCTGTACCCATTTATCAATCCACTAGTTACACCTTCAATAACTCAGAACATGGAGCTAACTTATTTGCCTTGAAGGAATTTGGAAACATTTATACAAGGATCATGAATCCGACTACAGATGTTTTTGAAAAAAGAATTGCCGCGCTTGAAGGAGGTGTAGCTGCAGTAGCCACTGCTTCTGGTCAGGCCGCTCAGTTTCTGGCACTTAATAACATTCTGGAAGCTGGAGACAATTTTGTTACTTCACCATACCTGTATGGAGGTACTTACAATCAATTCAAAGTTGCTTTTAAAAGACTTGGAGTAGATGTAAGGTTTGCAAAAAGCGAAAAAGCTGAAGACTTTGAAGCACTCATCGACCACAACACAAAAGCCATCTATTTTGAAACAATCGGTAATCCAGGTTTTGTAGTACCAGATTTCGATTCTCTTGTATCACTTGGAAATAAATATGATTTACCAATTGTAGTAGACAATACATTCGGAGCTGGGGGATACCTTGCTCAACCCATCAAACTAGGGGCAAATATTGTCGTATCATCTGCCACAAAATGGATTGGAGGTCATGGTACCAGTATTGGAGGAGTGATCGTAGATGGTGGAAATTACAACTGGGGAAATGGTAAATTCCCGCAATTCACCGAGCCATCTGAGGGATATCATGGACTCAAGTTCTGGGATGTATTTGGTGAAGGGAATCCATTGGGCCTACCTAATATTGCGTTCGCGATTAGAGCACGTGTAGAAGGTTTAAGAGACTTTGGACCTGCTTTGAGTCCTTTTAATTCATTTCTACTTCTTCAGGGACTAGAAACACTTTCATTAAGGGTACAACGAACGGTAGACAATGCTCTTGAAATTGCCAAATGGCTTGAAAAACAACCTGAAGTACAATATGTCAATTATCCTGGGTTGGAAAATGATGTCAATCACAAGAATGCTAAAAAATACCTACAGAATGGTTTTGGAGGTGTATTAAGCTTTACTCTTCTGGGAGATATTGAGGTGGCCAAAACACTTGTAGACAATCTAAACCTTGTGAGTCACCTGGCTAATGTTGGAGATGCAAAAACACTGATCATTCACCCAGCTTCTACTACGCACCAACAGCTCAGTGAAGAAGAACAATTGGCTTCTGGAGTTACTCCTACTTTATTGAGAGTATCAATTGGAATTGAGCATATAGATGATATAAAAGCTGACCTAAGACAAGCATTGGACTTAGCAGGAAATATTCAAAAGAAAGAAGTGTTAGCAGATATCTAGAGTAATGGAAAAACACGTTTTCAAATATTCAGACAATTTTAAGCTCGAATCCGGGAAATCACTTCCCGGGTTTGAGTTAACCTACCACACAGCCGGGAAACTAAATGAAAACAGGGACAATGTGATTTGGGTATGTCATGCATTGACCGCCAATTCCAATGTCAGCGATTGGTGGAAAGGGCTGTTTGGTAAAGGAAAAGCCTTTGATCCTGAAAACCATTTTATTATTTGTGCAAACATATTGGGTTCATGCTATGGCACAACTGGCCCATTAAGCAATACCCCTGACGGTAAACCATTCTACCATGAATTCCCTCAATTGACAATTCGCGATATTGTGAATTCATTTGAGCTCTTAAGAAACGACCTGGAAATCCCAAGAATCCAAACCTTAATAGGTGGTTCCCTGGGTGGACAACAAGCTCTGGAATGGGCAATCAGTAAGCCCGGAATATTTGATCAATTGATCCCTATCGCCACTAATGCACAGCATTCTCCGTGGGGAATTGCTTTCAATGCTTCTCAGCGAATGGCAATTGAAACAGATCCAACCTGGCAAAACAACCACCACAATGCAGGGATCAATGGAATGAAAACTGCCAGATCGATCGCTTTACTTAGCTACAGGGATTACAAAACATACCATACGTCTCAAAAAGAAAACAGCAATGACAAATTAGATGACTATAATGCCTCTAGTTATCAAGAATACCAGGGAAAAAAACTGGCAAAACGGTTTAACGCATTTTCCTACTGGCATTTGAGTAAAACAATGGACAGTCACAATGTAGGGCGTAACAGAGGATCAGTAAAAGAAGCACTGGGTCGTATCAAGGCTGAGACACTTGTAATCAGTGTAAACAGCGACAATTTATTTCCGGTAAGGGAGCAGGTTAATTTATTCAATGGAATTCCATCAGCTCATCTGGAGATCATTGAATCAAGGTACGGTCATGATGGGTTTCTTACTGAGACAGAAAAACTGTGCCCAATCATCAAAAATTTCATCAACAAAAAGATAAAATCCAAAACCTTAAAACAGGAATTAGCAGCATAATATGGATAAAATTAAGATTGGGCTTTTTGGATTTGGATGTGTAGGACAGGGTTTATATGATATAGTCAATCAAATTGAGGACCCTAGAATCGAAATCGTCAAAATATGTGTCAAAAATATTGACAAACCTCGAAAGGCAGACAAACTACTATTTACAGATAGAAAAGAAGACATTTTCAGAAATTCCGAAATCAACACCATAGTTGAGGTCATTGATCATGCTGACGATGCATATCAAATAGCAAAAGAAGCGCTGAGCAAAGGATATCAGGTAGTTACAGCCAATAAGAAAATGGTTGCGTCCTATTTTGGCAAACTCAATGACATTTTAAAGCAAACGAAGGGCACACTTTTGTATGATGCTGCGGTTTGTGGAGCAATTCCTGTAATCAGCAACCTTGAAAACTATTTTAAGTTCGATGATATTCACGCAATTGAGGGAGTATTCAATGGTACCACCAATTTTATTCTGTCTCACCAATTCGAAAGAGGAATTAGTTATGGTCAAGCCCTAAAGGATGCTCAGGAAAAAGGTTTTGCAGAGACTGACCCTTCTGCTGATGTAGATGGTTTTGATGCCAAATACAAACTGAAGCTAGTCATTGCACATGCTTATAACCTGGATGTTTCAGTAGATGATATTCTGACATTAGGAATTAGTACAATTTCTGATGCAGACATCAAATATGCGACCTTCAAGGACCAAAAAATTAAATTGTTGGCTAAAACGTTCAAATCCGGAAATAAAGTAGCTGCCTATGTAGCTCCCATATTCGTGAATGAGGAACATCCCTCGTTTCATATTCATGGGGAAGACAATTATGCATCAATCGACAGCCAATTTTCAGCTGAACAAGTTCTTAGAGGCAAAGGTGCCGGTTCTTTCCCGACGGGTAGTGCTGTTATGGCTGATGTACTCAGGTTATTGAGAAATGAAAAGTACCACTTGGATGAAACCAGCAAAAACTACTTTACCAATCAATTAGATGTAGAGGTAAGAATAAGTGGCCCATCCTGGGAGACTATTGAGGAAGTCCACTTTCTGGAAGAATACCAAACTTATAAATCAGAAGGGTATTTTGCGCGAACCGGCAAGGTTAGTTTCGGTGAATTATTAAAGGTTCAGGACAAGGATATTTTCGTTGGTTTCCTAAAAGAACCAGTCCATCAAAAAGTTATTACCGAACCGGCAGAAATTTTTTAAATTCGCCGGAAGATTAATTTCCGGCATGCTTAAAAAACTGTTTCAGAAAAAACCAAAAGAGCCTCAAGCTCCATCAATTCAAGATTTAAATGGTAATCCAATACTAGAAGGCGATATTGTGAAGTCGCTTAGATATGAATTGGGCAATTGCACTGTGATTCTTGATGGATTACACTATTATTATGAATCAATAGAATCTAAAGAGCGTGTAAGTTTCACCAAAATGGTTGATGCGATTACTGGGTTTCAGAAAGTAGAGAAACTAGATAATTCCGAATCCTAGCTTTCATCATCAAAAAAGAGCTTATAGTACTTCAGTTGTTTCCTGTCATCGAATCCTGATTCAATTCTTTCTCGCATACCGTGAACATATATATGGAAATTTTTATCCAGTTTAATGACTGAACGGATGTATCGCTTGTTGTTTTTCATTGCTGGTTTCGAGACTTCAAATGCATCATCCCTATCAAAACGATATTCATCAGGTATGCTCTCCTCCATATAGGTATTAAATCCCTCAATATTCTCCTGAGACTGGAGTACGATTTCCTCAAAATCATTCTTCTTGAATTCTTCCGTATCAGCAAGATACTCGAATGACCTTTGGATAAAATCGATCTTCTCTACGGATTCAGCTTCTTCCATGGAACCAGCATATCCCCTTACAGCATCAATGTACTGTTGTGTATGGTTATAATCATCCGGCCTTAACTTGACTCCCAGAAACTCATCCTTCCAGTACTTGGCCTGTTCATTTTTATTGGTATTATCAATGATACCTACAATATAGCCTTGTTCAAAGTCAGTATTGATGATAATAGCGCCCTTATCAAGCTTGTTGATATTGATCCCTTGTTGTGCCTCAATGCCTATTCCTTCATTTCCCGGAAACACCTTAAGGAAAGTATCTTTATTCTCTGATTTGAATATCCCTATACCAGAATAGGTCTCACCTTCATGGTAAACACCGTCGATTGTTGTTATGTATACCTCACCCGTTTTAATCGCATTTGAAGTAGATTTGGTATACAGGAAATTGGTAATTGCCTGCGAAACCTCTACAAAATCAACTTCCTGTTCAAAAATCATATGGCAGAATGAGAAGACCTCATTTTGGGACAAATCTTCCTCATGTGAAAATTGATAAAGACCTGACGGCCTTTCAAACTTCTTAAAGAAATAGGTTTTCAAAACGTTAGTCAAATCCTCGTCAAGCCGAAGTTCACTTTCTGAGAGAACCACCTCTTTTTCACCAAGATTTTCGCGGATGGTATGAATAACAAAGTTTGATATTTGAGCGCTACTGAAGATCATACCTCAAATATAGCTGTACAATAGAAAATCTGCTCTAATTAAAGCTCTTTGCATCGGTGAATTATGAGAAATCGAAACAAACGATTCAACTGTAATTCAAGTAATTATTATATTGGCGCCAAATTGTGATAGAATGAAGAAGGAAACCAAAACAAGCAGTAAACCTGTGAAGAAAAAGGCACCAAACTCTACCTTTAAAGGACGTCTGGATGCTAATAAAGAAAGCTTAAAGGAACAGTTTTACAATTTGTATTGGTGGAATAGTGAAGTAGAACAAAAGTTTGATCAGCTCATCAACGCCTTACAAAATGGTTATAAAAACAGACCAGATCGGTTAAAGCAAATTGATCAAAAGAGGGTTGCTGACCCTTTCTGGTACCTGAGTGAGAAGTGGGCAGGTATGATGCTATATCCGGATCTATTTGGCCAGAATTTGAGGGGTGTGCAATCAAAACTGGGCTATTTAGAGGAACTGGGCATTAACCTTGTACATCTAATGCCACTACTCAAATCCCCGGAAAAGAACAATGATGGAGGTTATGCAGTTTCTGATTACCGTCAGGTAGACCCAAAACTAGGAAGCAATGCAGACCTTCAATCTTTGTCTGAGGAGCTACATGAAAAAGACATGCTCCTTATGCTGGATTATGTATTGAATCATACTTCCAGTGAACATGAATGGGCTGAAAAAGCAAGAAAAGGTGATAAGCAATATCTGGACTATTATTATTTCATTGATAACAAACACATTGTAGACCAGTTTGAAGAAAGCCTACCAGAAGTTTTCCCAGAAAATTCACCTGGTAATTTTACCTTCATTAAGGAGGTGAATAAATATGTAATGACCGTATTCAATAGTTATCAGTGGGACCTCAATTATTCCAATCCAGCTGTTTTTATTGAAATGGTTGATGTTGCAATTCATTTAGCAAACCTGGGTGTAGACATTCTCAGACTAGATGCACTGGCATTTATGTGGAAAAGAATGGGAACGGATAGTCAGAATTTGCCTGAGGCTCACTGGTTGGTACAAACGATGCGTACCTGTATGAGGATCGTGGCTCCCGGGACACTGTTCCTTGCCGAAGCTATTGTTCCTCCGGATGAAATCGTCAAGTATTTTGGGACAGGTCAGGTTCCTCCGGATGAATGCGAAATGGCGTACAATGCCACATTTATGGTGGTCTTGTGGGATGCTATAGCTACCAAAAACAATTTTTTAACACTCTCCACACTTCATCACATTCCTTCAAAACCATTTGGTGCTTCCTGGTTGAGTTACATCAGATGTCATGATGATATTGGATTGGGTTATCGCGATGACCATGCTGAAAGATCAGGTCATGATCCCATCTCGCACAGAAAATTTCTCTCCGACTTTTTGATTGGCCGACACCCCTATTCCTTCTCTAAAGGAGCGGCATTCATGGAAAATTATAAGACAGGAGATGTCAGAATTTCGGGGAGTTTAGCTTCTTTGGCAGGACTTGAATCCGCCTTAGAAAGTAAAGATGAGTGGCAAATTGAAGCATCACTACGCCGAATAACACTATTGCATAGCATGATTCTTGCCTATGGAGGAATTCCAATGATCTATTCAGGAGATGAACTGGCTACTCTTAATGACTATTCTTATCTAAAAGATGACTCAAAATCAGATGACAATCGCTGGATGCATCGACCAGAAATGGACTGGAACAGGGCAAAAAAGAGAAACCAAAAAGGAACGCCTGAGCAACGCATCTTCACAGAATTGCAACGACTCATTGAGGTACGAAAACAAAGTCCTGAATTGGCAGATGTCAATAACCGGATGCTTCCTGATCTGCACAATGGTCATGTTTTGGGTATATTCAGGTCTTTGTCGGGAAGTTTCACTTTGGCAGTGGCCAATCTCAATGATCACCCTGAACGTATACAGCAGACTGATATTTCAATGTTGGGTTTTGATCCCAGAAAGAAGATCCATGATAAAATTTCCGATAGTGAGATGGAAGTCAAAAATGGACAAATTTTACTTGAAGCCTATGGAACATATTGGTTAACACAATGAGATTATTGCAAATAGTCAGGCCTTACCTTTCCAATTGTTTTCTGTTATTGATTCCAGTCCTGTTTTGGAATTGTTTACCTCAGACCTGCCGGATTCGTTTAGTCCGGAGGTTTTTTGGCATGACATACCCAATTGGATCTCAATAGGTGAAAACATCTCAAGAATTGCAATCATGACTCTCCCCGCCATCATGATTTTATCAGCTAAATCAACCGTTCAAAAAATCGGCCTAGCAATTTACCTTGTGGGGCTTTTAGTTTATTTTTTGACCTGGGTCGTATTAATCGAGGACCCAACTGGTACTTGGGGACAACACGCATTAGGATTCATGGCTCCAGCTTATACACCCATAATTTGGCTTATTGGAATAGGTTTGATTGGGAATAAATCGTTTTTCCCCTCACAAAAGCTATCGTTGATTTATATTGCTTTGTCTGTATTGTTTACTTTTTTCATACGATGCATGCTTATTTGGTTTATGGGAGATTGTGATATCTGCAAACAGTGTAGGTAGTAGCTCTTAGGTCTGTGTGTCACAGTATTTACCAATTATCATTAACTCTAGCACAAAAAAAATCCCGCCACGAGGGCGGGATTCGACTGTTTAAAAGAATAACCCTTAAAATCTATCCTTTTACAGTTTTTATAATTCTTGCAGCTACTTTGTAAGGGTCAGCGTTTGAAGCTGGTCTTCTATCTTCTAACCAACCTTTCCAGCCGTTTTCTACAGTAGCGATAGGTATTCTTATTGAAGCTCCTCTATCAGAAACGCCGTAGCTAAATTTATCGATAGCCTGTGTTTCGTGTGCTCCAGTCAATCTCTGATCGTTATCAGCACCATAAACTTCGATGTGCTCAGTAACCAAAGGACCAAATGCTTCACAAATTTCACTATAAATATCTTTAGAAGCGCACTCTCTCAATGTTGAGTTAGAGAAGTTAGCGTGCATTCCAGAACCATTCCAGTCACCTTTCACTGGTTTTGGATGCCAGTTGATAGCCAAACCGTAAGCCTCAGCTGTTCTTTCTAACAAGTAACGAGCTACCCAGATATGATCGCCAGCTGCCGCAGCACCTTTTGCGAAAACCTGGAATTCCCACTGTCCGGTTGCTACCTCAGCGTTGATACCTTCAACGTTGATACCTGCTTCCAGACAAAAATCTAAATGTTTTTCGATGATCTCTCTTCCGTAAGCATTCTTTGCACCTACAGAACAGTAGTAAGGACCTTGAGGTCTTGGGTAACCAGTAGCTGGAAAACCAAAAGGTTTATCAGTTTCAGGATCCCATAGAAAGTACTCCTGCTCGAAACCAAACCAGAAATCATTGTCATCATCATCGATAGTTGCTCTACCGTTTGATTCATGGGCAGATCCATCAGGATTTAAAACCTCAGTCATTACCAACCAGCCATCTTTTCTGTCTGGATCAGGGAATACTGCAACAGGTTTTAGTAAACAATCTGAAGAACCGCCTTCTGCTTGTTCAGTTGAACTTCCGTCAAAAGACCACATTGGAGCATCTTCTACTTTACCTGAGAAATCTTTAACAATTTTAGTTTTACTTCTTAGGCTTTGAGTTGGTTTGTAACCATCTAACCAAATGTACTCTAATTTAGATTTTGCCATAATTCAATTAAATTTTAAGGATTATTATTAAGGGTTTACAATTTTTTTCTATTTCAAATTAGAAGCTAAATACTGCTGCCAACACGAAAGATGATAGGCTACCAGCCACATCTGTTGCAATTGTTGGATCTGTTGCATCAACTTCTGTTACTACGATATCTTCTGAGAATGAATCAATTCTTACTTCAGGTATGATCGTTAGGTTTCCTACTGTGTAATTGGCTGAAACTGTAAAATCAATTACACTCTCATCCAATGTGAAAAGACCTAAACCTTTGTCCTGGAAGTACTCACCTCTAACACCCAGACTAAGCGCATCTGATGCTGCCAATTGAGCATAAAGAGCACCTCCTACGAAAGCATCACTAGCAGATGTAGCGTTCAATCCAAGGTAAACAGCATCGGTAACATCAAAACCAGTTGTTAGGTCAATCTGGAAGAAATCATTTTCCGGGTCGATGATAGTATTCAACCAAGCTCCTCCAGCATCGTTAGAAAAACCTAATTGCGCACCAGCTACATAATCATTGCTAGGGTTGTAGTCAGTAGCATCAGTAGGGTTCATTATAGCACCCATGAAGCTAAAGCCACCACCTAGAGCAATGTCTGCTTTGATACCAGTGTGTGAGAAAGGTCCGTAAGAAAACATGTAAGAAGTAGAATAGTTGAAGTTTCCTGCAGGAGAGATTACCTCATACCCAAGGAATGTATTGAAGTTACCCATTGTTAGGGTTACCGCATCAGAAACATTCCAGTATACATACAATTGATTCACAATGTTCAATGCTGCAGGCGAACCAAATACAGCCTCAGCACCTCGAGGACCAAAAACAAGGTCTGCCACAGCACCTACTTTTTCACCTTCGTAGCTACCGATCAAGTTTACCATACCAAGAGAAAATCCTGGAAGGTTTGCGAATGAAGATCCAGGAGCAATTGTTTCTCCAGAAGAAGGATCATCACTAGTGTTCAAGTTAGTTCTGAAATATGCATCAGCTGATCCAGAGAAGGTAAGACCTGCTGGTTCTGATTCGTCCTGAGCATATAGTGAAAAAGTTAGTCCCAATAGTATTATAAGTATTGCAGTAGTAGATATTTTTTTCATAATTTTGAAAATCTTAAATAGTTAATATGATTTAATTAGCCCGGAGATGAGTATGTCGCAGTAGTCTCTCCGGGTGATTTTTTATAGGGAGGTCCTATTCGTCATATACAATAGTGTAACCTCTGATGCCGTGTTCGTGGCTATCCATTCCTTCTTTTTCATGCTCTTCAGAAACTCTGATTCCAGAAATCTTATTCATGATGAAGAAAATCAAGAAAGCACAGATGAATGCTGCTGCACCACAAACTGCCACACCAATTAATTGTGTCACGAATGAGTGATCAGGATTTGTAGAGAACAAACCAACAGCAAGCGTACCCCAGACACCACAGGTTAAGTGAACCGAAACAGCTCCTACAACGTCATCTAATTTGAATTTATCAAGTGTGATTGCTGAAAGAACAACCAATACACCTGCAACAAGACCTACAAATAGTGCCCAGTTTGGAGGAATAACATCCGCTCCAGCTGTGATACCTACTAATCCAGCAAGTACACCATTCAGCACCATACCAAGATCTAATCTCTTGAATACAACATATCCAGTAATGAATCCACCGATTCCACCAGTACAAGCAGCAAGACAAGTTGTTACCAATACAAGTGATGTAGTAGCAGGATCACCTGAAAGAACAGATCCACCGTTGAATCCAAACCATCCTAACCATAGAAGGAATACACCAATTACAGCTAATGGCACACTTGAACCCGGCTTATCAATCACTTTTCCGTCAACGTATTTTCCAATTCTAGGACCTAATACAATGATACCTGCTAGAGCTCCCCATCCACCAACAGAGTGAACCAATGTAGAACCAGCGAAATCATAGAATCCCATTGCATCTAATGCACCAAGTCCCCATTTCCAGCTACCGATGATTGGGTAAACAAGACCCACAAAAATTACAGTAAAGATCAGGTAAGAAGTGATCTTGATTCTCTCAGCAACTGCTCCTGATACGATTGTAGCAGCTGTTGCCGCAAACATTGCCTGGAAGATGAAGTCCGTCCAACGGGTGTAACCTCCGTCTACGTAACCGAACCCTAAGTCCCCCTCTTTCATTAAAATTCCAAAGCCATCAAACCCAAACCAGAATCCAGCCTCAGCTGTAGTAGGGTACATAAGGCTAAATCCAACTATATAATATGTCAATAGACCTATTATAGGAGTAAGTGTGTTTTTGAATAGGATGTTTACAGTGTTTTTCGCCTGACCGAAACCTGCTTCAACACCAGCAAATCCAAGGTGCATGATAAAAACAAGTGCCGTACAAAGCATCATCCATACATTGTTTGCAGTGAAGAGACCCATATCTCCTACTGCAGCTTCAGAAGCCGCTGCTTCAGCAACTTCTGTTGTTGCAGTTGCAGCATCAGCCAAAACAACCGCAGAATCCAACAAAGAAGTAATTAAGTTTGACATTTCCATTTCTTTAGGTTCGTAATAAAATACCCGTTAAAACTTTGCGAATACTTCAATAAACTCGCATTTACGTTATAAACATTTTAACAAGATTACGGCAAGAATACGTCAAAGGCAATATGGCCGGTTAATTTTTACACTATTTTTAATAACAATTACGTAATTTTTTAATTTTTCAATACAAAATCGGATCATGATTAGCGTTTTTGACAAATTTTTAAAAAAAGTAGGGTAATTTTTGAACCAAATTCAAGACAGAAGGAAAATAATTACATGAAATCTTAGAATTTTACCAGAAGATTGGTTGGGAAATCCTGAAATTCTTAGAATTTCATGTAAGTGAAGTTAAAATTTAGCAAATAATTGCAAAAAATATGAGAAGCGACTAAATATTGGTCCTGATTTCAATCAAAAAAAGCCTGACATATGCCAGGCTTTCAAAAAATGGTTAGATTTTTACGATTACTTCAAAAAAGCAGCAGATCCCTTAAAGACTTTATTAAACAATTGTTCATCTACAAAATATCCATCAGGATTAGAAGGTGAATGGATTAACCAGGCGGTATCAAGAGACATAGCCTGCACCTGATATGATTCATTAGATGTATTGATCACCACTTCCAGTTGAGGATTATTGAAATTAACTTCATCATTGAATTGTGTACTTGAAAGAAACCCCAATCCCGATAAGTATCCTGTAATGGAAGTTGAATCAGCCTCAACACCATTAATATTCCACACATCCTGGTCATAGCTTAATGTGAATGCGCTATCCGGATAATTGAATACTATTGAACTAACAGAGTCTCTCTTGGTTTTGAATAACAGGTTTTCCCTAAATCCTGATGTTTTCCTTGACAGACTCATTCCCATGAAATTATCTGCTGTGTATACGGCATCATCATCATAAAGCTTAACATAAGTATTGTATGACCTTTGCCCGGTCACATTAAACTTCCCAATGACTATATCCAGTGTCTTGCTGCTGCCTTCCATGATCTCTATTCGGGTACCACTAGAATCCACCTGATACTCTGACCATTTTTCCTTCTTCTTTGAGGCAATAGCTCCAGGTTCAATTGTTTCAAGTGTATTAAGGAAATCATTAATATTAGATGCTTTTCCTTTTACCTTTTTGTTTGACAAGATCACCATCCACTGATCATCTTCCTTTATTAGTTCAACTACCTCCTCAGAAGAGGTAATTTTAATACCTGTAACAGACTCCTTATTTATTTCCACGAGTGAATCCCGTAATGATTCACTTCTGGATTTATTATTGAACACGTTGACCAACATATAGACTCCTACAAGTAGGCCAAGAATGATTATTAATTTAACCGTTGAAAATCCCTTCATTTTATTTAAAGATTTGAGTGATTAAACATTGCCCTGCATCCAGGCTTGTCTTTTTTTGTTGTTTCTCTGTCTTCGGATAAATCCATAAACCAATACAAGTAGCAATGGCACGACAGCATTCGCAATTTTATAGGTTTGACGAACCCCATCTTCAACAGGCTTTAAAGGCCTAGATGTCACTCTTTGAGTTCTTAAGTCAATTAATCCTGTGTCATCACTTAACCAATCTATTCCATTTGAAATAAGATTAATATTATCTTCCTGAACTGGTTGTTGCTGGTCTCCATTAATTATGAATTCTCCGTTTGAAATCACAACAAGACTACTTCCAGGTCCCTCTACATTTTCAAATGCGGCTCCAATTACCTGAGAACCCACAGTAAAATCTGCCTCTGACCACTTCTTTTCAATATCAATGTAGTTTGGACCACTTACAAATCCAGATTTCTCTGATGTTTTTAACAATGGTATAAATTTCACAGTACTATCTGACCCTATGAAATTGATATTATTAGCAAAAGGGATTGCAATCTGTTCAATTCCTCCTGCCACCGGGTGATTTGCAAAATTTGTAATGATGGGGAAATACGGAAATTGAACATTGGACAACATGGTCATAAATCCACGTTGTTGCCTTACTTGTACCTGCGAACACTGTGCATCCACCACAAACTGATCGCCTAGCTCAACTCCTTTCTGAGCTAACCAGTGCTTTATACCTATTCCAGGTTTTTTCTGAAGCATTCCCTGAGACATATCACCTGTTACTGTATTATAAGCTAATAACAGTTTACCTCCACCATTGAGGTAGTTATCAATTTTAATAAACTCTCCTTGAGGGATTGTGTCTAATGGATTTATCCAAACCAATGACCTAAATTCTTGTCCAATTGAAGGAACTGATGAAAGCTCCAATGGTTGAACATCATAAAGCACCAGCAACTGCTGAGCAAGCTGTGCCACTTGCTGGAGCGTTGGTTCACCATGTCCTGTGATCAATCCTATTTTTGGTTTATCCTCAACAGAAAGTTTCTTTATTGCTGTAGTCAGGTCGTACTCCATTGAGGCTCCCTGTTGAATTTGAGGAATTACTTCTTTTTTATCTCCTAGTTGTAAGGTGGCTCCCATGTAAGCTCTCATCTGCACAACCTTATCATTTTCATTTACACCAATGATCAATGGAGAGATACCATTTTGTTGCGCCTCAGTTTCACCTTGCTCTCCTTCATTTGGATTAACAAATTCAAAAACAACATTACCCCCTGACCTACTTTCATATTCTACCAGAAAATCTTCAAAATCTCTTTTAGTGGTTTGCAGCTGTGGTGGTAATTCTTCTGAAAAGTATGCCTTAATGGTGATCACATCATCCAATTCCTTTAAAACATCCTTGGTTGCATCGCTTAACGTATATCGGTTATCTTCCGTGAAGTCCAGTCTCAAGTGTAGTTGATTGGAGATGAGGTTTACAAAAATCACAATCCCAATAACTACTAATATTCTGATTATTATTTGTGTCTTATTCATAATTGATAGCTTTAGGATTTAAGATTGCCAGTTTCTTTTTGATAGCATTGTTTTCGAAAGCAACAAGCCAATAAACATGACACTCAATAAATAGAGTACTGCAGATGTGTCAATCACTCCTCTGCTTAAGGAACCATAATGTGTATTCATGCTCAAAAAGCTTAACACACTACTCATTGCCCCTGTCATACTAGACGCCAGAGAAGAGAAGATAAATGTGAAGAGCACACTGATGATCACCGCCAGCAGAAAGGACACTATTTGATTATTAGTAACACTACTGGCAAACAAACCAATTCCAATATACGCCGATGCAATAAGAATCAATCCCAGATAACCACCTATCACTCCTCCATGATCCACCGACCCGAGGCTACTTATGGTAAAGTAATAGGGCAAAGTAAATGCCAATGAGATCACCACAAGCAATAGGCAAGCCAGGTATTTTCCAAAAATAATTTGCCAATCACTGATTGCTTTAGTCATTAAAAGTTCAATTGTCCCTACCCTGTTCTCTTCCGCAATCATCTTCATTGTGATAGCGGGTACAAGTATGAAAATTGCGATATAGGCAACCTCAAAGAATACTGACATATCTGCCTGACCTCTTAGGAACACATTGCTCATCGGGAACAACCAGGTAAAAAAACCACATCCCCCTAAAAACAAGATCAATATTACATAGGCAATTAATGAGTCAAAGAATGAGGCAAGTTCTTTCTTTGCTATTATCCAAACCTTATTCATTTCTTTTGTATTTTGTTGTTTAGTTGGTCAATTCTCTAAATACATCTTCCAGTCTGGTTTCTATACCAGCCATTTCCATGATGTACCACTTATTCTCTACACATAGGTCGAATAGTGCTTTTCGTGAGGATTCCTCAGGTTTGCTCTGCACAGTCAGAAATCCCGGTTTTTCTTCGTTTACTTTCACGGACTCCACCGTTGCAAGTCCCAGTACACTTTTTTGTATATCTGAACCATTAGAAGCTTCAATCTTTACAGAAAGCAATTCCTGACCCTGGGCCTGTTGCCTTAAAGTTTCGGAAGATCCGTCTGCCACGATGCGTCCTTTATTTATAATCAGGATTCTATCGCATGTAGCTTCCACTTCAGAAAGTATATGCGAACTCAACAGTACAGTTTTTTGCTTACCCAATTCCTTGATCAATTTACGGATCTCAATGATTTGATTGGGATCAAGCCCTGTGGTAGGCTCATCCAGAATCAATATATCCGGATCATGGATCATTGCTTGAGCAAGTCCTACCCTTTGCCGGTAACCTTTAGAAAGTTCATTGATCTTTTTATGTTTCTCCCTATCAAGACCACACAAATCGATCATTTCCTGGATTCTGCCATTTATTTTACTATTCTCCACTCCCTGAATCGATGCTGAGAATCTTAAATAGTCAATAATTGGCATGTCCGTGTACAGTGGATTGTTTTCAGGCAGATAACCAATTTTTGATTTAATTGCATCGGGATCATTGTGAATGGATAAGTTATCTAGCTTTACATCACCACTGGTAGGTGCCATGTAACAGGTGATCATTTTCATGGTAGTACTCTTTCCTGCTCCATTAGGACCCAGGAAACCAACTACCTCACCAGTTTTGATCTCAAATGAGATATTATTTACAGCTTTTTGTTCACCATATTTCTTGGTGAGTGACTCTACTGATATTGCCATCTTTTCAAAACAGTTTGGTACACATTGTTTATTGCGGTGGCAATTTTACAAATCAGAAAACTGAATTTCAAGTGCACACATTTTATGATTGTTAAAATTTGTTAATAATCTAATTAGAGTAAGTTTGAAACATGAAAATTGGCTTAATATCTGACACCCATGGTTTCCTGGACGAAAAAGTATTCACATACTTTAAAAATGTAGATGAAATATGGCATGCTGGTGACATAGGTACAATTGACGTCTTACAGCAATTAAAGAATTTCAAACGAACGCTGGCAGTATATGGAAATATCGACCACAATGGAATTCAAGAGGTGATTCCTGAAGACCTAATTTTCATGAGAGAAGAAGTTAAGGTTTATATGACACACATCGGAGGAAAACCTCCTTCTTACAACCCCAAAGTAAGGCCAATTATTGACCAGGAAAGACCCAGGCTATTTATTTGTGGTCACTCCCATATTTTGAAGGTAATGCAAGACCCGAAAAGAGAAGGACTAATCTATATCAACCCAGGCGCAGCTGGTAAACAAGGATTTCACAGGATGAAAACACTCATTCGGTTTGAGATCAACAAGGACCAAATTGAAAACATGCAGGTAATTGAACTAGGATTGAGAGCAAAAGCTTAATAATGTTCTTTGGCTAAATTCCCCAGCGCAGATCTTTTCCTCAAAAGTACACATGAAATACCCAGTAAATTCAACATGAGTTTACCAGCACTTCTAATGAGAATATTTCCAGAGATAAGCACTACAAAAGACACCTTGTGCTTACTGGCTTTCAGACAATCCTGCCAGGTACTTCGAGCGGAGTTTTCAAAACCTGTCATTTCTGAACAATCCCAGATTAAAACAAAATTCTCCAGGGATGAATTCTGAACGAGAGGCCCCCAGGAATTGCAGGCGTGATCAGCAGTGTCATTGTCTAACTTACCTCTAAACTTTACGTAGAGACAGGGCTCGTCATTGAATGATCGTTGATCAATAGTAACTTGTGGATGCGTAAATATCTTCATGGAAACTACCTTAAAGATAACCAATCAGATTTCGTTGAGGGCTATTTTGGAAGTGTAGCATTCTATTTTTCGACGAACTGAATCACCATCCCCCTGAAAGGCCTTCTTTCATCGCCCGATTGTAATTAGAAAGGTTAAATTTATAAAGTATCGGAGCTTTATGGGCTCCCCCCTTTCGGCGTTTTCCGGTATCTGTCAGAATATCAAAACTCAATATCTTTCTTCTGAAATTCCTTCTATCCAAAGGTTTTCCAAGAACTGCCTCATACAACTGTTGCAATTCTGGCATTGTAAACTCCTTTGGTAATAGATTTAGTCCAATTGGCTGATAGTTAAGCTCCAGTTTCAGTTGATGTAATGCAGTTTCAACAATATGCCTATGGTCAATTAACATATGTGGAAGATCACTTACCGAATACCAATCACATTTATCTGAGGTTGCATCAGGAATAGCGGTACCTACCTTCTCGTAATCAACAAGAGCATAGTAACCAATGGAAACGAACCTTTGTGAGAACCAGGGTTCTAAATCCGGGGTGATTATCTCCGTTTCTATCAAATGTTTTACGTGATTTAAGTTTATCCGGTCCGTTGCTCCAAATACATGAAATTGCCTCAGAAATATGTTCTTTAACCCTGTTCGATCATGCAAAACCACAGAAGCAGCCTGATCGGCATTCATATCAATGGGGACAAACCCACCAGGTAACATATAGTCATCCAGGTATTTCAATTTCAACAACAACAACTTCAGGTCTTTCTGGTGAAATCCAAAAATCACACAGTCCACAGACAGACCTGACATAAAACGGTTCGAATCAAATTTTGCCATATCCTTCGGTAAAAATACCAGATTTTTTGAGGAATTCTGAACAATATTTTCTTTATTGCGTTAATATGACACATTAACTAATGTTTATGATGAAGATCCTAGTATTAATTCCATTTTTAGCTATTCCGTGTCTGGTTTACAGTCAAGATTACACCGACCTAAATCAGAATGGCACGATGGAGCCGTATGAAAACACTTCCCTGTCATTAGAAGAAAGGGCTGCAGATATTGTGAGTCGTATGACCGTGGATGAAAAAATTAAACTTGTTGTGGGTGAAGGAATGAATATCCCTCAGATGGGTATGAATGTTGAGGAAAAAGTACCTGGAGCAGCAGGAAGTACCTTTGAAATTGAACGTTTAGGTATTCCTGGGATGGTACTTGCTGATGGTCCGGCAGGTTTAAGAATCTCCCCTACTAGAGAAGGAACTGATCAAACCTATTATTGTACGGCGTTTCCTATAGCAACACTAGTAGCATCAAGCTGGGATGTTTCATTGGCCCATAAGATTGGCCAGGCAATGGGTAACGAAGTGAAAGAATATGGTGCTGATATATTATTGGCTCCTGCCATCAATATTCACAGAAACCCACTTGCTGGAAGAAATTTCGAATACTTCTCAGAAGACCCTTTACTTGCCGGAAAAATGAGTGCTTCTGTGATCAATGGGGTTCAATCAAATGGTGTTGGCACTTCATTGAAACATTTTGTAGCAAATAATCAAGAGACTAACCGGATGTTAGTCAATACCATTGTGAGTGAAAGGGCTTTGCGAGAAATATACCTGAAAGGATTTGAGATTGCTGTAAAAGAATCTAAGCCGTGGACGATTATGAGTTCTTATAATCAAATCAATGGTTTGCCAGCCTCTCAGAACAAGGCCCTCTTAACTACAATCCTCAGAGATGAATGGGGATATGAGGGATTTGTCATGACAGATTGGTTTGCTGGCAATGATGCCGTTTATCAGATGAATGCAGGTAATGATCTATTGATGCCAGGTGTGCCACAGCAAGAAGAGTCTTTGACCAAAGCTTATAAAGAAGGTCGGTTAAGTGAAAATGCCTTAGATCTTAATGTTAAAAGAATCCTTAAAATCCTTTTGCAAACTCCAGCCTTTGAAGGTTATGACTATACTGATAAGCCCAATCTTAAAGCTAATGCACAAATAGCCCGACAGATTGCATCAGAAGGAATTGTGCTGTTAAAAAATGAAGGGGCACTTCCTATCATAGACACAAACACTAAAATAGCGGCATTTGGAATTGGATCATATCAATTTATTGCGGGAGGCACAGGTAGTGGAGATGTTAATGAGGCTTACACAGTTTCATTGGTAGAAGGACTTGATAACGCATCTTTTGAAGTAGACAAGTCATTAAAAGGTACCTACGAGGCATATATAATGGCAGAGAAAACAAAACAGCCACCATTGGAAAATTGGTTTATGTTGCCCCCTCCGTTACCTGAAAAAAACATTTCTAAAAGTGAAGTAAAAGCGGCTGTGAAGGTTTCAGATGTAGCCTTCATTACAATTGGTAGAAATAGTGGGGAATTTCAGGACCGAACTACAGAAGGTGACTTCTACCTGACAGATGTAGAAAAAGGCATGATCGATTTAGTAAGTGAAACGTATCACAAAGCAGGTAAGAAGGTAATCATGATTTTGAATATTGGTAATGTAATTGAAACCAAATCATGGAAAGACAAGGTAGATGCAATTGTTCTTCCCTGGCAGGGAGGTCAGGAAGCTGGAAACGCATTAGTGGATGTGCTGAAAGGTGCAGTAACACCTTCAGGAAAACTCCCGACTTCTTTTCCTGTAGTTTATGAAGATGTTTCCAGTACAAAAAACTTTCCAGGGGAATCTTATGGTGAGATGACTATGATGGGAAATATACCAATAGGTAAACCTTCTGAAGTTATCTATGAAGAAGATATTTATGTGGGTTACCGATATTTCGAGACATTCAACAAATCGGTATCGTTTCCATTTGGATTTGGTAAAAGCTACACAACATTTGAATCTAGTGTAAAGGATTGGTCAGTAACTGAAGGAGAAATATCGTTTACAGCATCTGTAAAGAATACCGGTAAGACCAGTGGCAAAGAAATTGTACAGGTTTACATCAGTGCACCAGAGGGTGAGTTGGAGAAGCCAGCTCTGGAATTAAGAGCCTTCCAGAAAACAGAATTACTAAAACCTGGTGAAACGGCTCAGTTGACATTTACAATAAGCCCTTATCAATATTCGTCTTATGATACAAAGTCAAGTAGTTGGGTTTTAGAAGCAGGAGAATATGTTTTGAAAGTTGGTGCATCAAGTCAGGATATTTCAGTAGAAAAAAGTTTTTCTCTTTCAGACAATATTGAAACAAAAAGAACAAACAAAGCATTATCGCCAAGAGTTGGCATTAAGAAACTGACTAAGGTTAGTAATTAGAGTGATTTGAGTTTTTGATGATGGTTTAACGACCCTGGGTTTTATCCAGGGTCGTTTTTATTTGGTACCTATATAATTTCCCGATTGCAGTACAAATGATTACTTTAGAATTAAAACCACACTATGAAAACATACGCAACACTATTTTCCTTACTATTTACCATGATCTTCTCTACTCAGGCACAAACTCCAGAGGAGAAACTGAAAGAACTGGGCATCACATTACCCGAAGCAAGTCAACCTATTGCTAATTATGTAAAATTTAAGAAAGTAGGAAATATGTTATATCTGGCAGGACATGGCTCAAATGTAGTTGGTACAGTAGGATCAGATCTTACAATTGAAGACGGGTATGAAGCAGCCAGGTTAACTGGGATTAATATTTTAACCACCTTAAAAGCAGCTACCGGTGACCTGACCAAAATCAAACAATTTGTGCATGTGAGAGGCATGGTTAATTCTGCATCAGATTTTTATGACCAACCTAAGGTAGTGAATGGTTTTTCTGACCTGATGGTAGAAGTCTTTGGTGAAAAAGGGAAACATACAAGGGCTGCTGTTGGACACGTTTCACTCCCATCCAATATTGCGATTGAAATTGAGGTTGTTGTAGAATTGGCCGAATAGGAAATCTAATCGCTTTCAGGAATTTTAGCATTATTTATCAAAAGAGTATTTGTACCAATTCTTATTTTTGGACCCATGTATTATGAGGGCGAAATATTTAAGCAAAAAGACTTCTCCGATGAGTCAATGAAAGGCTCAGAATATGAAGATTGTGAATTTCACGATTGTCAATTCAGGAATACCGACATGACTGACACCAAATTCATTTCTTGCCAATTCATTGATTGTGAGATAATTAACCCAAAAACTTTACATACAGCACTTAGAGAAGTACAATTTATAGGATCAAAATTGCTTGGTGTTCAGTTTGATGTTTGCGCCGATTTACTGTTTGATGTAAGTTTTGAGAGGTGTCAATTGGAAGTGTGTAATTTCTATCAGCGGGTCATGAAGAAGGCAAATTTTCGCGATAGTAAGATTAACGAGTGTGATTTCACAGAGGTAAATCTAAGTGAAGCACATTTCTCTTCATGCGATCTCTTTAGTTCAACATTTGATCGGACTAATCTGATGAAGGCTGATCTAACCACTGCTACCAACTTCATCATTGATCCTGAAAGTAATCAGGTGAGAGGAGCCAAATTTTCAATTGATAGCCTTCCTGGGTTGTTAGCAAAATATGGATTAAAAATCAGCTAGTTGCTGCTGAGCCTATACTCTAGGTTTAACTGAAAATTCCAATTGAATGCACCTCTATCGTCATCAAAAAACACATTTAAATGTCTAATTCTTGCCATTCGAATCTGAGAAGTAAACCTCTCAAAATGTCTCAAATAATGCACTCCTACTCTCCACTCATACTCCGTTGGTGCTGTACCTAATCCGCTAAAATTTCTGACAAGGTACTCGTCATTAAATCGTGTCCTGTTTAGATCTAAACCAAATTGACTATTTGGCCCAAAGTAGGAAGCAGTTAAAGTATTTGCATTAGACCCTATTCCTATGCCAGCTCCTATAAACTGGCCATTTTGGGTGTATCCCTGATCCACAATATGATGAAGATAGAAGATTGGGTTTCCGCTCCCTGTAACTAACCTCACTTGATTACTGGCCAGCTGAGTCCCTTCATAATTTAACTTAATCACACCTTTGTTAGCTAACTCAAATAATTTGGTAAACCCCAAAGTATATGCTCTTGCCCTATCCGGATATCTTACAAATTCCAGGAAACCTCCTGGAAAATCATTCTTCGCAAATTCAAAATAAGCTTCAAACCCTTGTTCCGCGAATGTCCATGTCGCAAACACTGAAAGCATTTGATCATTAAAATCATTTGTAAAAACTCCAGGGCTTACTTCTTCGTCATAATCGCTATTAAATGAAAAGAATTGTACAAATAAATCCCTAAAATCCAGACCAAAGCGATTTCTATACGAAACACGTGCTAATCCAACACTCAATGACTCAGCGAATGACGGTCTATATCCGAAGGTAAGGCCACCAATATATCGCAAATCATTATCATTATCCGTATCAAAATAGGCTGATTCACTCATAAGCCCCCAGATGCTGTATGCTTCAAAAGATCCAATTTTAGTATGAATTGGCCTGTCTGTTCCCATAAAAATCCTAGGGATTCCTGACGCATTTTTACTCATTATAATAGGATTATAATAAGCTGGCCCCCAAGACATGTTTTGTGTTGTTACACCAGTTGTGAAGCGTTTCAATTTGAACCTCACCTCAGCTTGCCCCCAGTCAATAGCATTAAACCTTTCATTACCATATCTTTGAACAAAGTCAATTCTTCTGTTTAAAGGGTAGGAGAAACTACTCTTCGGATAAGAGTGGTCTGGTATCGTATAAGCCTGATTACTGGCAGAAAAGAGTATCGGATTGATGGTGACATCAATATATTTTGAACTGAAACTAACTCCTGCTTTTACAGCCATGTTATGACCTTTACCCTGCCAGTAAGCACCATCATTATAACTCCATGGAAGACTCGAATTATAGGAATTCAATAACTCAACGCTGTTTATCCGAAATCCACTTTGTTCATCTATTTGGAAATTTTCATTCCAAATATTCCAGTCAATACTATCGGTTATTGCATCAAAATAGGTTATTGAAGGATAGATAGCAATTGGTGTTACATCACTGTAATTCTTAAAGTATAGGAGTCTCGTATACTCTTCCTGAAAACTTCCGGGTGTTATAATCTGAGATTTCAATTCTTGCATACCTAGCGATGAAATCACAATGAAAAGAAACGTGTGGAACTTATATCTAACCATTAACACTAAAGTATTTTTTTGACACAGACGATCTAAAGTCCTCCCAATTTTGTTGCTGCGACAAAGCCATCTGTCCATCACCCCCCTCCAATTCTTCTACACTATCATTCAGAACATTAGTCAACATGTGTCTTCCACGACTCCACTTAGCTAAAAAAGCGCTTACATAGATATCATCAAAAACTTCTGCGCCCTCTTCATATATTGGCAGAGAAGTAATCTCTTCGCGTTTACAAAGGAGTAGTCTACCCTTAATGACATCCACAGTCTTATTCTCTTTTGGTAAGTATAAATGCTTAGCTCCTCTGTATATTTTTGCTTTCTGTCTTAACAGTTTCTGCATTTTATTAGGGTAATAACTCAAATCCTCCCCAAGCCTCACACCTGTAAATCCCATAGCCATTCCTGGTTCAAAGGAAGATTCGTAATCGTTAACGAGCAACTCAATTGCATCATTTTTCCGAAGAAAAAAATCATCATCGTGCGTCATAACTAACTTATTCCTGGCAAATGGCGCCATAGACCACCTACTCCAACACCTAACATTCCTTGATGAATTAATGATCCAATCAACTCGGTCATCATTGAAGTCTTCTTCAGCATTATTCCAAAGGAAAATTTCTACATCAATGCTTTGAGACCTTAAGGCACTAATAATTATATCGAGGTTATTTTGACGCTTATAATTCGTAAGAAGTATTGTTACCATTTACCTGTTCTCCAAATCGAAAATCAAAGGTAACATTTTAGATTAAATATGAGGTTAATCACTATCTTTATCCATATGACTTAATCCTGTGCCGATCAAATCCTGATTGGCCTTTCACTAAATGACTTAATAACAAGATGACCATTGAACAAATTTTTGAAAACAATCAGAAATTCATTGAAGAAAAACTTTCCATTGATAGCAACTATTTCGAAAATCTATCAAAGGGACAAAGTCCGGAGTTCCTGTACATCGGCTGTGCGGATAGTCGAGTAACTGCTGAACAAATGATGGGTGCAAATCCAGGTGAAATCTTTGTCACCAGAAATATTGCCAACATGGTAATCAATACTGATTTGAGTGCCATGTCTGTCATAAACTATGCAGTTGTTCATCTCAAAGTAAACCATGTGGTGGTGTGCGGGCATTACTTCTGTGGTGGAGTTAAAGCGGCAATGCAAAATGCTGATTTGGGTATTTTGAATTCATATCTTAGAGAAATAAGGGATGTTTACAGACTTCATAAGAATGAATTGGATGGTATAGCAGATGAAGATGCAAGGTACAACAGGCTCATTGAGCTTAATGTTCAGGAGCAATGTGTAAACCTTATGAAAACACCTGAAGTACAGGATGCTGTTAAGACCAGAGGCTTACAAGTTCATGGTTGGGTATTCGATATCAAAACAGGGCAATTAATAGACCTGAAGGTAGATACTGATAAACTTTACAGTGAATTAAAAGATATTTACCAGTTGAGCTAAACTGCTTTACAGAAGCAAACAATAAGTATTTGCTGACCAATGATACGGTTGATCAGCAAATATTTTATTCACCAAATATTTCTGGTGATGGAAAGAAAGTAGCAATCGCGAACCAATATCCTACGTAGGCATAAGGAGCTTCCAATTGCTGATTAATATCCGGTCCGGTGATACATTTTCCAAACACATCCCATTTATTGCCAAATTGATCTTCCAGTACCGCAGAATCATTTTCAATAAGTTGAAAATCCAACATTTCACCGTGTAACTCCCTCTTAAAAAACACACCAATAAAGTCCCTATTCGAACTCCCGAAAACAAAAATCTCATCCCCAAAAGCCTGATCATTGACAATAGCATGTTGATCTAAATCAGAAAACCGGTATACTTTAGCTTGATCATTGTGTATGATTGCCAACACTCTTTCTTTTCGTGGTAGCCTGCCATCATCATGTTCAACTGGAAATAGTAACCAATCGTCCTCCCTGTAATCCAAATATGGATAGAGGTTGTAGTCCCTGTCATACCCAGTGTTAGAAGAAGTCACCTTACCATTTGGGAACATTTGTTTAAACGATTGCCAGGTGGTTTCAATCACAGGATAATTAATTGGTTCCAACCCAATTTGAGGTCCATTTACTGCTTTGTTAAGCATTTGGCTCCAGATAGAATTAGATCCACGATCATAGGGCAGAATATTTGACTGATACAGCAAGCCAGAAACTCCAAAAGTGGTAGTGACATCATTTATGATCCTACTCCAGGCGGCCGAAGTACCTGTCAAAGGACAATAGGTAACTGTAATGGGTTGGTTATTTAGGGTAACATTTGCTATTTCATGCCAATCCATAATGGGATGAGCAAAACCAAAAACCTCATCATTAATTTTCACAACGGTAACTCTCTCATCATTTGACAGATACGAAAGCCCCTCTCCGTTTATTGTGGTGAATTCTGGTTGATCTAAAGTGGGAATTCCATCCTTACCTGGACCTCCATTGACCACAAAACTTGTATTGATTAACCATGCACTGCTATTGGTCCCTCCAGTTTGTCCTGAGGACCCTGAACCTGTATCTGAATCATTGTCACGATCATCCTTTCTGGTTGTGTCAACAATAAATGAATCGTCATTGGTTGTACAACCTAATGCGAAAATGAGTACAAATAGAAATTGGCTAATCTGAGCTCTCAACAATATCATTGGAGCTGAAATTAGCCAATAATCGATCTTCAATCAACCAAAACAGTCAATGCTGTCAAGGTAGAGACAATTAATTTCTTTCAGTTGAATAGATCTCCGGAAGTGGATAGAATGCAGCGATGGCAAACCAGTACCCAATAAGCGACTCTGGTTTATCCAGTTTAAAACCAGTATTTGGTCCTTCCACGCAATTGCCAAATATGTCATAAACATTATTAAACTGATCTCGGAGGATATTTGCTCCACTATCCTTGAGTAATTCGAAATCAGGTTTCTCACCATTGAATGATGGTACTTCAAAAGCAACCATAAAATCACGGCTATTATCACCAACGATAATTAGTTCGGTGTTTCTAAATTCATCATTAATGACGCCACCTCTAATGAATTCTTTAAAAGTATAAACCCTGGCCAACCCATCAATCATGACACTTAGCACTCTTTCTTTTCTAAAAAGTCTGTCATCATCTGTACTAATTGGGAACATTAGCCAATCCTCCTCATCATAATCAAGGTATGGGTATTTATTGTAATCCCTGTCCCACTTTGTGTCGCTACTGGTGACCTTTGTATTAGGATACATATTCTTCCAGGTGCCCCAGGATGTTTCAAACACCTCATATTGATCAGACTCCACACCCACAGTTTCACCGTTTACAGATAAATCGAGTATCTGACTCCAGTTTGATTGGGTCAATCTATCATATAAGATCAAATTTGACTGATAAAGTAGTCCAGACACACCAAATGTTGTGGATACACCATTTACGGTTCTACTCCAGGCTTTAGAAGTTCCTGTAAGGGGACAATAAGAAATAGCGATTTCATCACCCCCTACCTCTGTATTTATGATTTCGTGGTAATCCAGAATCGGATGAGGAAATGCCTGAATATCCTCACCAATTTTAACACCAATTACGCGTTCATCATCCTGTAAGTATTCAAGACCATCATCATTTGGTCCAATCATGGTAGGGTTAAGGAGAGCCGGGATTCCATCTTTACCTACACCACCGTTTACTACAAACTCAGTGTCCACAATCCATGAAGTCGAAGAATTTGATCCTCCCCCATTTCCACTTCCACCACTTCCTCCACTTCCGTTACCAGAATTACCATTCCCTCCATCATTCTCATTTTCCTGCTTAGTATTGGATCCTGTCGGCTCAGGTATTTCATCTGAGCAACTCATCGCAACAACCAACACAAAGGCTGTTAACAATTTTGAAAAGGTGTTTATACGAATGAACATAGAAAAGTATTTTTTATATTTTGAGTTAACCATTGTTGATCTTGATATCACCCGACTTATCAAAAAGCCGGATTGCTAAACCTGTATTGACCCTGAATGTGGGCGACAATTGTGTTTCTTGAACATTGCTGTAAACAGGTACCTCTACATTAAACTGATAATTAAATGCTGGGGTTATGGCCCACGTGATCCCAGGGTTTAAGAATAAGAATTCACCACCTGATCCAGGAGATTCATTGTCATTTGAGAAGTCCCTTCCAGCTTTTCTGAACCTTGCCCGAATTGATGGATCCAGAATCTGTGTTCCCAGCAAAAAACGATCGGCGAACCCAATGATAACCTGAAACTCATCTCCAAACTGATAACTTCTATTACCAAAATCATTATTGACCCCCCTGAACCTGTAGAGTAATGTAGATGCGACAGTAAATGATTTTCGAAATGGTAATTCCCTTATAACATTCCCGTATAAAATGTAGTCCCAGGCACCACTTCCTGGTTGTAAATCAGCACTCTCCGGAATTCCGAATGACGCAATTATATCATCCTGACCAGTAGGAGCTTTGATTCCTCCACCAAGATTAAGCCAGGATATCACTTTGTATTTGAGTAACAACGAAATATCTCCCAAGCCCTGGGTGTAAGTGAAATTTTCAAATGCGGTATTTTTATTGGTAGTTCGTTCTTGCCTGATATAGGGAACTAATGCGTCGACTGACAGTTTATCTGTTATAGAATAGCCTACTTCAACTAATACAGCATGAGTTCGTCTTATCCTGGTAGCGTCATCTAATGTCTCCGAACCGACTTTCAAAGTATTTAGACTATTCAGGTCGTATGAAAGACTTACTTGAAGTACCCCTTTATTGGCATTGGGCATACCAATATTGCCTGACATTGGCACTCCACCAGAGCAACATTGACCAGCTAACAAGGCTGATTGCAGAACATAAATCAGGAATAAGGCAATTCTAAGCATCTCAAATACAAGGCCAATTCAGGCTCATCTTTTTTGATCCCACAAAGTAATTCACTCTGTAGATTGTATTACAATTCAGATGCGATAACCCCTAATATTTAAGGAGTGATATTGAAATATTTGTTGATGAGCAAATCAATCAAACAATGACATTTTAAGCTTGATACAGAAACGCTCACTGCCATTCTTGCAGGGTTTAAACTTAGTTACTGATTCTACATGCTTTTTCTCAATCTTCCCATCCATATCCTGCCCGCATGTATTACCGTTCTCCCCGATTTTGTACGTGTATATTTCTCCATTTTCCTGAAGAGAATTGCAAATGATACTTGGCATACTGGTTAAAAATTTAGTGATTAGTAGATTTGTAAAATAGGAAAATTGGCTTGGAATTCAAACTCCATTTTCAAATAGATGCCTAATTGTGCATGATGCTATAAACATTCAAAGAGGATGCTACAAATAACCAGAAAATATAAGGAAGTAACATTAATGAATACCACCCTAGTTGCTTCTTAAACCTAAACATCATTACGGATACCAGTATTGTCAATGAAAGAATGATTATTAAAGCTGCTAATGTGGATTTCAAATAGAAAAATGTAGGATTCCAACCTACATTAAGAATGAATTGAAATATAAACAGTAAAGAAACTACACCCTTGACTTTAACTTGTCTCCACAACAAAGCCATGTAATAACTAAAAAAAATCATGATACTTGACCAGGCGGCACCAAAAACCCAACCAGGTGGAGTCCAGGGTGCCTTGGATAAATTTACATACCAATCAGACACAACACCAGGTCCGGTGAATATTCCCCCTATTGCTAATGCTCCAAAATTTAAGATCAAGAATGCAATTATGGTTTTAATCATCCATTAATGAACAAACTAAACACCTTTTTGTTTACTCAAATCAATGCCTCAGAACAGCACCTACAATTCTACTAATGTGTATGATTGGCTGCTTCAATACAGATCAGAGCAATAGAAATGAACCTATACTTTTTACTTGCTCATTCTGTCATAAGTAGCGTTTTCACCCTGGACATTTTTCTTTTTGATACTATCAATTCTTCTCCTCCATCAAGAATGAGTTTCATTGTTCCATTTTTGTTATGCACTGTCTTTAGAAAATTGACATTCACCATATAAGACCGGTGTATTCTTATAAATCCTTTGGGATCTAGTTCTTTTTCTAATTCAGATAATGATTTACGAAGAATGTATTGCCGGCTTTGCATTCTCACCTTTACGCAGTACCCGTCCGCTTCAAAATACTGGACATCAGAAACTTTCACGAATACAGTCACATCCCCGGTTTTAATCTTCAACTCCTCAAGAAAATTGTTCTTATTCTTTGACACAATCCTTCTTTGGGATCGGTCAATATAATTCTTAAGGAAAACCAGACCTGTGTAAAAAATGGCTAATTTCAGCAGCTCCTGGCTTAAGATTATTTTCAAATTTGGCCAATATCTAACCCATGTAACCTGAATTCCCTCTGACATGAAGAGTAATAAGTTGAACAGGAGCATGTAGACTGAAATCATCCCCAACCCTATCAGAATTTGCCACAAAATTTTAGAAGTATTAGCATACCCAACTCTCTGACTTAAAAGTATTGCCGGAATTGATAACAACATCCACACAGACCATTTCAACGCTTGACCAAATACCACAATATTGATACCTACTGACATCCCAGTCAATGACAAGTCAGTAAATAATTCAATAACCGATAGTAGAACCACGATTACCCAGGTACTGAGAGCTATATTAATGAATTTACTCATGTAGGTGGAATCACAATTGTCCCTTCAAGCTATTTCATATCAACCAATTCCACAAAAGGAATGATATCTCCGGAAGTCTGAACAGCTTCTTGTCTGATTAGGAATGGTTTACTCTTGCTAACGTAAGTTCTTAAGATCATCCCATTCTCTAACTTCACTTCTACAGGCCAACATTCATATGAACGATCATTGATCTTGATAGTTTGCTTGTTCTTTGTAATCACAAAAGGTAATGTTTCAGTAAAGCCAATGTCACTTTCCGAAATGTCCCAGCGAAGAAACCGGGCCCCATAGCCGACCTCTAATGGCAAGCCCGCAAGCAACCAAAAGGCCATAGTACCATCTATGAACTTTTGATCTATTGGTAAGGTGGAGAGAACAGTAGTACCATTATCTTTTAGTGAAGCACGTGACACCTTTAATGTATCATTCACCCTCATCGCATGAATGTACTCGGATGTATACTTCCCATAGAGGAATTTCCGATAAGCAAAACTCATGTCATCAGCATAATGCCCAATCATGTCCACACTCATTTCTGATAAGTTGGTAGGATTAGGCATGATCATAAGAGCAGTATAGATTGGTCGTTTTCCTTCCGATTTCACAAACTTCACAGTCATTTCAATGCCTCCCTGTTGATACACGGCTTCAAATGGCTCAAACACTGTAACATCCAAAGTATTGTCTCTGGGAAAGACCAACGGGTATATTTGGGCCGATACTAAGAACGGAAACATCGTGAGAATAAAAATTAATCGTGTCATCTTTTTCCCATGAAACTAGGTAACTCTCTCACGAAAGCACCACAAAAAGCTCCGAGCGTTGGGGTATTTGCAGCAAGCGTCACCTCATCTTATCTCCTATCGATCAAATTATCAACTTCAAAGTACTTCTCATGCATTGTTGCCAATGCAAAGGAAGCAGCTGCAGCTGTAAAAACTGAGTAATCCAGTGGTCCCTTAACACCAGTTGAAAAGGTCATAGACAAGGCAAAAATAAGCAGTAGAATTCCACTCCACTTTGCCATCTGCTCTGTTTTTAACCCAACAAGCAATGTAACTCCAAAAACAATCTCAGCTCCTGTGGCCACTATTCCAAGGAGCGAAGCTGCATTATCAGGAAACCATGGATTGAGGATAGCTACGTAACCTAAAAAATTTTCCCAGTTGCCCCATACTGAAACCGATTCTGGCCAATACCCAAATCGATCAGCAACAGCAGATAAAAAAGCTGTACCTATGGATAATCGTAGCAGTATTTTAATGTATTGCTGTCTCATGTACATTATTGAGTTTTCAAACAATTGAAGGTTAGTCGATCATCGAATGCTTGGTTAAAGCACTGATAAACTTTTCAGTAATTGATTTATTCTACATCAAACTAACCTCCAGCCGAAGATAGCTTAAAACCTGATCCCAAAAGCCACATCTCCAGCATATGTTCCATTGCTCAATACAGCATCAGACAAATGTGGGTATAATTGATAGGAAGGTTGGTCTTGTCCATCTTCAATGCGTTCTTTCATTGAACCATTTTTCACAACATTCACAAACCCGCCAAATCGCCATTTGAAATAAAGGTGCTCATGAAACCTCCACTCCCCACCTATCATCACTATTGGTCCAAGCGCCAGGGCTTTTTCTTTCATAAGGTCACCATCTCTTAGAAATTTGTGAGAAGCCTTCTGTAATTCCATACCTCCATCCACAAACATGGTGTAGGTCGCTTCTGGTTTAAAATAGTATCGAACAGTGTTGAGCCAGGCGAAATAACTAAAGGTGACCAGATAGTCGTGATTGGGATCAAAGTATTTCATAAAATCACCACCTTTGGTTTTTTCAATCATTGAGGTAGCCCAAACTTTTTCGGAAAGCTTTCGTCCCACCTCAAGTCCCCATCCATTGTATTCAGGATGTGTGTTTACCATTAATGAAGAAATCTTGATGGGTTCCACTAACCATTTCTTTTCTTGCAAATTCTTCTCCTGGCTAAAAGCATTAAGTGTCATTATCCCACCCGTGAGAAGGATCATAATAATCTTTTTCATGTTTGTTTTGATTTAATAATTCTGTTGAAAATCCGTTTATGATTTTCGAGTGGAATTGAATGTGTGGTGGGGTAAGTGCAAATGATGTGCCAAAATCTATTTGGCTTCATTCAGGTATGGAATGGGGTTTATATAGAACATCTTTTTCCATCCCTGAGGACCATCATCGATTTGCCAGAAATAAGGCAGCAGTGTAACAATTGAGTAGTGTACATGCGCTGGTTTTCCGAGGGCATTGCCACTATTTCCAACTGATCCTATCTTGGTATTTCGATTGACCCAAACAGAGGATGAAGAGACCTTATCCAAATGCGCGTAGTAATGGAGGCGCCATTTTGGACCAAGAATCACGACGACATTTCCACCCATTTCGATATTTCCTGTATACAAGACTATTCCTGACACTGAGGAATACAAGGCAGTACCCTTTTGAGCGAATATGTCTACACCCTTATGTGTTCCAGAGCGTCCCCAAGGGTAATACCAAAATGATTCCTGATTATAATCTAGTTGTGAGGCACCCTCAACTGGCATTGAAAATTTCTGTGGAACGAGCATTCCTATGCCTAATATGGTTAATAAAACTATTGCCATTTTATTTCTCCTCTTCATTTAGAACCTACATGATTAGACATTTCTCTCAACATCAATAAATCCAAACGAATTGATTAGGATGAAAGTACCAATCAATCCGACCAGGGATGCAATTAAATCATTGGGATCATAGACATTATTTCCTCCGATATTGTGGAACCTCAATTCCTGGGAAATCACATAAATACCAGCCATAATAACTGCCACTGTACTAACCGTTAGATCCTTGACATTTACCACATCGAATAATGCTCGTAATTGAAGCAGAATACCAGTGAGGATCAATGTTCCAACTATAGCTTCTATCAAATTTGGAATGGAATAGGTGAAAACCAATAAGACACCACCAATACCCTCCTTCAATATCCATGGTCGGATATAAAATTTATTGATGAAGAATATAAGAATGGCAATAATGAAAATATATCGAACGTATTTCTTAATGGGTATTTCTTGCACTTGATCAAGTTACAAATTCCGTAGATGGTAATAACCTGGAATCCTCAAGGGCTGCAGTTCTATGTCCGGCTCCACTAAGGTATCCTTTGTTTTGGGCGAAAGCCATGAATTTTTCGACAGACTGGTGCTCTACCAGTAATACTGCATCCCATTTGATTGACTCTGGTCCGATTAAGAAACTATTGGTCTTTCCAAAATAAAGGACCTTCCCTCCTGCTTCGTTTAAAAATGGTTTAGTGTGTTCCATGTATCGTCGATAGGCCTCTTCACCACTAATTTCGACTTCTGGTTCTATATCATCCAGGTCAGTATAGTCCGCTTGTGATTTGAATTTCAACAAATTGAGCATGACTATTTTACCCTTGCCATGAAAAGATTGATAAAATTCTTTTCCTGATTCCTGTGTGGCTGTTATGAATTTATTCATAAAGTATCAGTTTTGTAAATTGAAAATAACAAACATGTACGCCTTAATTTGGCTCAATATTCCAAATTAAAAAAGTTGCACAACACCCTCAAATTAATTAAATTAATAAAGACCAATTCTTCCGCATTTCTGGGCAATTAAAACTTCTCTCATGCAGTACCTATCTAAATTATCAATAGGGGTGCAAATCATAGATAAAGAGATGCGCTATGCATTTCTTAATCCCGCATTGCTAAAACAGGTTGACAAAACACTGGAAGAGCATGTAGGTAAAAAAATGGAGGAAGTCTATCCGGGGTTTAACGAAACTGAAATCTATCAAACTATTCAACAATGTCATCAAACAGGTGAATTCCAAAAAGTCTATTCTGAGTTTGTTTTTGAAGATGGTAGGATGACTTACTGGGAACTGGAGGTAAGCAAAGTGGATGAAGATGTGATCATATTCTCAAGGGACATCACTGATACGAAGAAAGGAGAAATAGCACTAAAAGAGTCAAATGCCCGTTTGGAATCAGCCATAAAGGAAAGAACAAAGGAGCTGGAAGAGAGCTACTTGAGAATGAAGCGAATTGTCGGCTATGTTTCACACGACTTAAGAGGTCCCTTAGGTAACATAAGAGCTCTCGCATCAATGCTCAAACCAAATGATGAACATGAAAAATCAATTGTAGGTTTCATTCTAAATCAATCTCAAAAAAGTCTTAATCTGGTGCACAACATCCTTGATGATGCTGCCTTAGGGGTTGGTAAAATTCAATTAGAAATATCCAGCAACAATTTGTCTGAGATGGTCTTGAAAAGAGTGGACCTGATTAAAACAATGAATGTACTACATAAAAATGAGCTCAAATTAGCAGTTCACCCTTCGGTCATCAGAAAATTCGATCCTTTTAGAATTGGGCAGGTTTTAGATAATCTATTTTCAAATGCTATAAAATATGCCCGAAAAGACACAACTATTGATGTCAGTCTCTCTAATGAAGGTCTTTTTTCTATAACCAATCAAATTAATCAATCCAAAGTTGCAAATAAAAAGCCAAGTGTGCTTGAATCTGTCGGATTTGGGATAGAGATTGTTAATTCAATCTTAAATGCACATGGTTCTAAACTTATTGTCACGAACGACAAGGACAGGTACCATGCAAGTTTTAGGTTGTAGATTGGAAAGTCAAAGCTTCGCAAATTCAAATTGAATCAAGGTTTCAATTAACTAATGCTTAGTTAACCAACTCGCTTCAAAAAGAAATCCCAGAACAGCACTTTGCTACTCTGGGATCTCAAACAGCTACGGAACACAATCTATGCGGTAAAGTAAGCTGTAAAAATTTCATCGATCCTGACAGAGAACTTTCCATTTCTGCCAATATTGAGATTTCATTAATTAAACTCCAAAAACCAACTTAATCCCACCCGAATAAATTGATACCTGGCTTTTCCTGCGTATTGGAATTCTTCTGAATAAATTGAGGTAAATGACCTGTCATAACCCACAATAACACCAATTCCAGCAATTAGATCATAATTGATATTAACAGAAAATTTTAAACCATTAGGATTCAGGTTTTCTCCATTCTTCCAGGTAACTCTTTCCAATTCATAACTGAATGTCTCTGTTGAGAAGCTCACTTCATTTCTGTCTTCCTGCGAATAGATTCTTCTCATATAATCACCCGTTACGTTAACACTCAGCTTCTTAGTGAAATTATAGGATAAACCAATAGGAACACTTAAAAAATAAACGTTAACCGGGTAACCCTCCGGACTACCAATTACCTCCCTGTCAAAAAACAAACCCCCATTGCCAATAGGTCTCCCAATGATAAAATCTTCATCAATTTGTTCTTGTTCAGGCATTATTACTCTTGTCTCTCTTTTGAATCTTAAATAATCTAACCTTAATCCTATCAATAGGTTCAATTTATTGGCAATCATAATTTCAGGAGATGCTCCAATAGTAAATCCAACATATGGTTTAAAGGATTCTTCCACACTGCTCTGCTCCTGAAAAGTCTGCTGTCCAACAACAAAAGATGTCTCAACAGTTTCCACATCAGAACGAATCGTACTGTTGATACTATAGTTTGTGCCAACCTGGAATCTCAAATGTTGTATTTGTGAAAAACAGTTGGTACCTAAAAGCAAAATGGTTGATAGAACAAAATATCTCATCAGTTGCGTAAAATAGTAAGTTCCAAATATCTACTAAAATGTGATATTATCAAAAACAGACACTACTCCCCCAACAACACAAAAGCAGCCCAGTAGTAAGGGTGTTTGTAATCCTCACTCTCTAGCAGGGTGATTTGTGCATTTCTGAATGCCTCCTTCTTGGTTTGTTGCTCTAAAATCCAGTTTTTGTAAAATGTAGAAATCAATAATTGAGTAGCCTGATCGTCAACCGTCCAGAGTGACATGATCACTGAAGCAGCACCTGCTGACTGAAATGCTCTTTGTAGGCCATAAACACCTTCCCCATCTTTGATTTCTCCCAGGCCGGTCTCACATGCTGAGAGTACTACCAACTCCGTTTCTGACAGGTCAAGATCTTTTGCTTCAAATGCTGTCAATATACCATCCCCACCTTTGTCAATGGCTTCTTTGGCATTAGCCAACAACAAACCCGACCTTAGAAGTGGGTTTTTCTCTAGTTGATCTTGATTAATGCCCGCTATTTTATGTTTGTCACTTTTTAGAAAGTCATCATTTAAAAAGAATCCATGTGTAGCGATGTGTACTACCATCGGGCTTTTCCATGATTTCACAACAGACTCAGTAGCATGAATCCCGGTATAATGAGCAACCGAAATTCTGGCTTTCTCCAGGATCTTCACCATCTCGTCTACCTCTTGTTTAGTACCTGGTAAAGGGCTGATGTTGTTCGCATCAAAAAATCTGGTTGCATCACTTGCAACAGTCATGTGACTCTTAAGTTCATTTGGGTTTCCATGTGCGTCTACACCTTTCTTACCTCCCTCAAAGTCCGGAAAACCTACCATGCAGATGAGGTCTTTTGGATTTCGTGACTTCTGGATACTGCTAATAGCAGAAGTATTGGATACCTGTGTTATTTCAAATTGTTCAAACAGAAACTGTTCATTTTGTTTATCAAACAACCCATCCAAAGCAATCATGTGGTAAATTCCATCCTTAGCCAGATATACCTTCTCAAATCCCTGTAGCTTCTCTTTGAGAGGTTTCCAATATCGAACATAGGAAAAGTCGTCCTTAAGCTTGAATTTGACACCATTGCGGTATGCTTTGAAAATTGTATTCTCTAGAATTTCACCATCTCCAAATGAGACAAACTCCAGCTCATTGGCTCCCGGGGTAATTACCAAAGCCACATAAAAAACAGAATCCTCATGATTGACACGAAGTATCTCAACAGCCGCCTCGTTAGATTTTAAAGAATCACGGACTTCTTCCCAACTGAATAACCTGAAAGAAAACTCTTCAAGTCCGGTTGTGTTTAAAAGCAATCCTTTTTCAAGGTTATTGACTTTTTCCACCTCCTTTACAATGTCATACCCCGCATTTTCTGTTGAATACAATTGCGCTACAAACTGTCTTTGCTCCAAAAGATTTTGGAACTTATCACGAACTTCCTTCTCATGATGATTGGAGAAGAATTCCCGGGTATACAATTCACTATTTAACAATAATCCTTTTGTAGCTGATAAGTACTTATAGACTGGCTCAAGTATCTTCTTATTCTCCGGTGCTCTATGAAATGCATACTCATAAAAACCATTGAGGTATCTTGAAAACTTTTTAACTGCTTGCTCGCGTTGCTTTTCAGAAAGGCTCAAAAAAGACTGCTCTAATGATTTCATCATCAAATCAATCGAAGTGACATAATAAACATCTGCCAACTTAAAATCACCCGAAAGCTCATACACACTAGCCAGGTCCCAAATACTATTTGCATAATCCGGATGATCCTCACCAAGATATTTTCGTTTCAACTCCCTGGCTTTCTCGATATAGCTAATAGCTTTTTTGAAGTTTCTTTCCTCACTGTATACCACACCAATATTGGCAACAGCTAACATATACTGGTCATTGGACTCACCATAAACGTCCAGGTAAATTTCCATTGCCTGAGTCAGATTTCTACGAGCAGCTTTGTAGTTTTTCTGCAAAGCATAAACCTGTGCCAGATTGTTCAGAACTAATGCGTATTCAGGGTGTTTTTTCCCGTAAACCTCCTCATTTATTTCCAGCGCTTTCTCAAGTTCTTTCTTTACTTCATTCCTGTTCCCAATATGATAATAGGCCAACGCGTAATTATTCAGCGCTTTAGCATATTCAGGGTGATGTACCCCCACCTTACTTTCCCTTATTTCTAGTGATTCTTTAGCGATAGGGAGACTATCATCATACAAACCCTGCTCCATGTAAACCACACTTAAGTTCGATAATGTAGTTTCATAGATATCACTTGTTGCTTTCAATTCTTCACTGATCATATTTAATGTCTTGTGAAGTAATGCTTCTGAGACTTTATAATTTCCAAGCTGCATACTCACTATAGCTTGTTTGTTCAGCGTGAAATAATAGCTACGTGGGTCAACCCGATCCATTGTTGTAAACAGCTTATTAGCGTTATCAAGGATTTCATAGGCCAATTCCAAATCACCACTCAGGTAATGGTTCCACCCTAAATTGGATAATATGCTGAAATAACTGAAGGAACTTGTCTGACCGGTTGATTTGTACAGTGAGACAGCTTCTTCAAAGATGGGTTGTGCTTTTTCATGTTTATAGTCCCTTTGATATGCCTCCGCTAACTCATTCAGTAGAATCGCCTGATCTGCTGGTTGGTTAAAATGCTGCATGGTGTTAACAGCTTCTTCAAATAAAGGAAGGCTCCTTACCAGTTGACCACTACTTCTGTAAGCCCTCGCCAGATCAACTAAAAACACTGCATATTCTCTGGATTCAGGAGCTACTTTTTCTTGTATGTTAACGGCTTCTTGCAATAGTGTAATTGCTTTGTTTGAGTCGCTCAGCAAATTATAACATACCCCCAATTTCCAGGTAGCCAACAAATAATTCATATCATTAGCACCAAGTTCATCACGTATTTGAACTCTGGCTATTTCCAGCATATATGCTGATTGATGGTATTCTCCTTTATTAAAAAGCCTATTGGCCAGATCAAAGTATGCCTCCCATTTTACTTTCCCTGCTGCATTCCTTTTAAAGTCATCTTTATTGTGCCCAAAATAGAAAGTGGTAGTGTACTTTAAAGTTCCATCGGGATCATATTCAGTATACTTTCCCTGGTAAAGGCCTTTGTCATAACTACATTCTTTTTTGATCGTGCCGTTTTCATAGTACCAAATGAATTGACCATATTCCTTCCCTTCCTTGTAATAACCTTTGAGCTGAAGTTCTTCTGAAGGGTAGTAATACTTCAAACTATCAGTCTGAATATTATTTTCATAGTTCCCTTCCATTTTCAGTGTACCATCTTCATAGTATTCCCGAAATGGTCCTTGTAAAACGTTGGCCTTGAAATTCTTAATTGTCTTAATTGCTCCATTCGGGTAGTACCATTTCGAGGTACCCTCTTCCAGGTCTTGTTTAAAAACACCTTCTGACTCAATCCTTCCCTTCAGATCATACCAGATCGATCGTCCATTGAGTTTCCCATTGATATAAAAGCGTTGCAGTTTTATGGTCCCGTCCGGATAAAACCATTTAGCCAGACCGTCTCTCTTTCCATTTTTAGAGTATGCATCATATTTAATAGTGCCGTCAGGGTAATACTCTTTGTAAGCCCCATTCAGTTGATCGTTTTTGAATGTTTTGATAAATTTGACTTGTCCGGATGGGTAATACCATTTAGATATTCCGTTTTCAAGACCTTCTTTGTAACTACCTTCTGAGTCTAACCTTCCAAGTGAATCATACCAAAGGGTTTTGCCATTCCTCAATCCCAATTTGTATTCTCCTTGTTGCTGAATCTTACCATTTTCAAAGTACCAGGTGGCAGTTCCATCTCTGAGACCATTTTTTGAAAAAGCATTATAGGTCAATGTACCATCAGGATTGTATTTTTGATACTTACCATTCAGTGAATCTCTTTCGTATTCACTCAGCGTGGCTAGGTTACCATTTGGGTGATACCATTTTGATGTTCCATGTTCGTATCCATCCTTGAAATAGCCTGACGATGAAACTGAACCATCAGGATTATACCATTCTGAGAGTCCTTCCTTCTTTCCTGCCTTGTAGTTTATTATTTTCTCAAATTGACCGCCCTGGTAAAACCATCTGGATTCTCCAGTTTCTTTACCTAGTTCATATGTTCCATAGGATGAAACCTCACCATTGTCATAATACCATATTGCCTTTCCGTGCCTGAGTCCATCTTTTGAGGCAGCATCATATACCTTAGTACCAAACTCATTGAACTTTTGGTAGGGACCATTTAATGTATCCTTTTGATAATGTCTGATACTGGCTATTTTTCCATTGGGGTGATACCATTTTGATGGACCAGTTTCTAAACCATATTCAAAGTTTCCTTCAGAATCGAGGGTTCCGTTTTCATGGTACCATTTAAATAGTCCATGTCTTTCACCGTTTTTGTAAATACCGGAGTTTTTAACATTGCCGTTGGAATAGTACCAAACTGCAGGGCCTTCCCTTTTCCCATCCTTGAATTCAATGACGTATTTTGGAGACCCATTTTCGAAATACTCCTTTTTGGTTTCGGATTGAGCAAATAGAATTGAATATGAAAATAAGATAGTAAGCGTAAGCAGCCCCCGCATTAGAAGTAGATTAAAGTGCAGGATTAAATATAATGGAGTATTCCCTTACGAACAAAATTGATTGTATTAAGATGTTGTGAATCTTACACTTTATCGGTCATTCAATCCTTTCCCCTCGAAAATTCTGGGTATGTATTTCTCAATCCTGGAAATGCGAGTTTTGGCTTGCTTTGGTTGGGAAAAATGGAGTAGATAACCTCTCTGTCTTCCAGGAGTCAACGCCTCAAATGCTACTTTTAGTCCATCTACATTTTCCAAAACTTGCTGAAACTCTTCAGGCATAGGAAAATCTGACATTTTCTTCATTTCGACTTTCAAACCTGACTTTTCCACCTTGACAGCATCCAAAACATAAGCCATTATGATTTCTTTCATATCTTCGATTTGTTCAAGAGATGTGAATCTGATTTGGCGAGCTGCCTGAACATTCTCCGTTTGCTGGATCAATATCTTATCAGGATCTTTCAGCAGGGCTCCTTTATGAAACAATAAAGCACAATACCCCTTGAATCCATGCATCAACACTACATTAGCTCCATGGTGCGTGAAACAAGGTTTTCCCCATTTCAACTCCTCAGTAAGTCCTGTTTGATCAAGAATGTCCTTGAGCTTCAGAAAACAGGATTGCCATTGGCTCTGCTTACTATAAAATTCATCCAGGCTCTTTTCCATATCAGGTCTTTGAAAGTACGATTTTCTATTCTCAGGTCTAAAATACCATAAAAGGATTGTTAAAACCAGTACTATGTGACTTCCCCCCCTGAGAGGTAAAAAGCAGTGAGGGTGATTGTATTTATTAGTAAATGTGCCATGATCACCGGAAATAGTCGCCTTTTGTTGATAATATAAACACTACCAAATACCAGAGAAACGAACCCTGTAGAAATAACCCCATACACTCCCTGATAAAAATGCAATAGCCCAAAAATTATTGAGTGAATAAGAATGGCCAATATCCATGAAAGTTTCCCCTTGCCAAATAAACTTTCCAACTGATTCAGCAGGAAACCTCTCATTAGAATTTCTTCTCCAAGCGCCGCACCAAGCCAGACAACAGTCACCAGATATGCAATAAACACATAGGGTTTCCCTAAAAAAAATTGAAAACGACTACCTGCATCCTCAGGTTTGACCAAATCAAAACTGGTGAGGATTGGATCGAGCAACAATCCCATTACAAGAAATACTATAAAAACTGACAAGACCCCCCATCCAATACCAAAGAGCCATTCTCTTTGGTTCGTTGGTAATACCAAACCTACACTTTTCCAAGTTATCTTACTCCTTTTCATCAAGATGGTTGCAGTTCCGATTCCACACCAAATACCTATACCTCCAGCACCATTTAATGCTAACTGATCAGCTAACCATTTTACTGAGAGCATTACAGTAAAAACTAAAAGAATATCCACAAATATTTTGAGACTGAAAGCACCATTTTCGTTGTTTAGATTGTTCATAAATCTATTATTGAGTTTTGATTGAAGTTGTTTTGTAAGACGACTGAAATAGGCCTTAATTGTTACATCTTATGTTACTGATTTGTTTATAAAAACTTATAAAGGCCATTTTACATAATGCATAAACTCAATGCCCTTTGTAAATTCGCCACAAACACCATGTTGTTTATGAATTCTACCAGGCAGGTTTTATTGTTGATATTTTGCTTAGTATATTTAGACACAGTCAGTGCTCAGAGCACCAGTCTGGATAGTCTCCTGATCATCTATGAACAACTTGAAGGAACCAGTCACCAAACAATTGATAGTCTCAATGTAATTGCTAAAGATAATGCCCGATCATACCCAGGCATTGCACAACAATTCGCTGAAAAAGCATTGCGTCAAAGCCAGAAAATGGGTTACCGATCAGGTGAAGGAAGTGCGCATTTGGCACTCTCTACTGTTTTCAGGACCAGAAGTGATCTCACAAAGGCACTCGAAAATGGCTTTACTGCTTTTCGAATATTTGCGGAAGCAAAAGACTCAGTAAAAATGGCCATTTCCTTAAATTCCATAGGTGTTTACTACAAAGACCTTAATTTACTTGACAGTTCGATCAATTACTTGTATCAAGCTCTTAACTACCCACAAATTGACCTGAAAACGAAAGGTAATATCCTCAACAACATTGGTTCATCTTACATTGATGGGGATCAACTGGACAGTGCAGATAAATACTACAACCAGGCTTTGATTATTCGCAATGAAATAAAAGACATTTATGGTCTGGGCATAACCTATAGCAACCTGGGAATAGTAGCCATACAAAAAGAGAACGATCCGGTGAAAGCGAAAGAATTGTACCTGAAATCCATCTCACTTAAACAGCAAGATGGTGACTTCTTTCAAATGGCCTTTACTTATATTAATCTCGGCAACCTCCACCGCAACATAGAGCAGTTTGATGAAGCTAGAAAATATTATCAGTTAGCTGTCATATATGCTGATTCAGCAGAAGCCAAAGGTGTAAAATCAGCTGCTTATATCAGATGGGCACGATCTGAAAGAAGAGCAGGCTACTTGGAACTTGCAGAAGAGTACGACAAGATCAGTAATGAATTATACATTGAAGTATTAGAGGAACGACAAAAGTCTGAATTGGATCAATTACAAGCCAGTTTCGACCTTCAAAAGAAGGAACAGGAATTAGTGATTGAGGAACAAAAAGTTGCCATCCTGAAAAAAGACCGCAATTTACTTTTGATCCAGATTGGAGGTTTAGTCATTGTTATTGGATTACTTGGATTGGTATTTATCATGCAGCGATCAAGATCGAAAAAAGAAAAGGAATTGGAGGTTGCCAAAAGGACCAAATTAGAAAGTGACTTGGAATTCAAAAACAAAGAACTCAGCTCATTCACCCTGAACTTCATCCAAAAACAGGAAATGATGGATGAAATGCTCGCTCTATCTAAAAACCTCAAAAAGCAAAACTCAGTTGACGATATGCGCAAAGTGGCAAGGGAGTTAGAGAAACTTGTGGGAAATCAGGATAAAAATGATAAAGAATGGGAAAAATTTCGTCAATACTTTGAGCAGGTACATTCAGACTGGTTCAACAAACTAAAGGCGAAATTCGATGGACTTACCACAGCAGATTTAAGGCTATGTGCACTAATCACACTGAAATTGACAATTAAAGAATCTGCTTTGATCCTGGGAATCGCACCGGATAGTGTAAAAACTTCCCGATATCGACTAAGGAAGAAACTAAACCTGGAGCATGACCAAAACCTGGAGGATTTTCTGAATGGTTTTGATGAGTAGATATGATTCAGTCACACTGATGTATTTTTGATGTATTGGTTTTCTTAGACCTGACATTTATACTTGTTAGGTTTGAAAATGCTTAACCCATTTTTCAAATTTTTCGCCTCATTAAGTAAATCCCACTTAAGTCTTTTGACACTCATTTGTGTTTGTTTAGTCTTGCTATCATGCAATAAAGAAGAGGAAGATGAACCCATCGAAAAAGCAATTTCTGCTTTCCTCATCAATCAAATAGATTCTACCCCAGTCTCAGGGGCTTCTATCCAGGTTCTGGAGGATGGTCCTATATCATCCAGTTTACCCAATGGAGAATTCTATTATTTACCAGAAGATTTAATTGTTGATGATTGGAGTTTGAATGGTCAGACCATAGGTGTTTCTGTGATGGCGGAAGGTTATAAACCCATTGAGGTCAATATCTCCCTTTCAAGCGTTGACACAATCAATTTGATTCCTGATTCAGTTGCGAATTATACCTATCATCAGCCCGTGCTTGTGGATGATGGATTAGAAACAGGAACATTGTCAGATGGTAGCTTCAACGCCACCAAGATTCAAACTTTAATGGAAAAAGCTGAATCAGGTAAATACAAAGAGCTTCACAGTATTCTTATCTACCGACATGGAAAATTGGTTTTGGAGGAATACTTCTATGGTAACCATGATACCATTGATTTTGAAAACAATATCACCAGAGTACGAACTCCAGCTCATGACTACTGGACTCGTAACTCAAAACATTATGTAGCGAGCGTCAATAAATCAATCACAGCAAGCATTACCGCAATTGCATTAAATACCTATGGTCATTCCAGATCTGATCAAATATTTACCTTCCTTCCCTCCTACAGTTCATATTTTGCTGATCAGAATAAAGCTGCACTTACATTTAGTCATGTATTAGGGATGAATATGGGATTCCAATGGGACGAATGGGGATCCAACGACCTGGCTTTGCTATGGAAGTCCGATGACTTCACGGAATTTGTAATGAACCGTACCAACATGGGACCATATTCCGAATGGCGATACAACAGTGCTGGACCTAATATGCTTTTGAATTGCCTCGACAATATGGTGGAAGGAGATATACGCACCTGGGCACATGCGAACTTCTTTGGCAAATTGGGAATAGAAGATTACGATTGGGGATATCAACCTGATGGATTACCAGAAGGTGCAGCAAGAATGTTCATGAGATCAAGGGACCTACTGAAAATTGGAGTAACTTATCTTAATGATGGTGTCTGGCTTGGTGAACAGGTACTGCCTGAGGGATGGTCAGCCGAGTGTCAGCAAGTGAGAACAATTACTACTGCCGGAAACTACAGTTTTTTGTTTTGGATAAGGGAACTAAGGGGAGCAACCTATTTATCTGCAGATGGAGATGGTGGAAATTACATCAATATTTTCCCCTCCCTTGATATGGTTGTGGTGATCACCCAGGGCAATTACCTGGAATGGCCCCTTTACGTAACCCAGGCTGATGAAATGATGAGCAGGTATATCATTTCAGGTGCGGAATAGGTTTGAGAAGTTACAATCAGAGATATTGATTTAGATAACCACTTTCATCCAGAAATAATCGGAAGTCCTCAATGTTCAAAATATCTGATACTGCTGCTTCCTTATTGGCAGCCTTGTCATAGTAAGCTTTACATATTTTATACCCCACCCAGTAACCCAGGTCATTGGGTCTTCCCTCTTTTTTACCGGAGCTGCCATACAACCAACCATGATAAACTTTATCAAACATCAGGTTTACAAATTCAGCACACAACTCATCCTCATTTGCATCTCCGTAAGCATTGGCTGCTTCATTGATATGCTTACCTGAAATTAGTTCACCGATAAAATCAGCACTTCCCTCGATGATACTTTGTTCAAGTAATGTAGGTTTTCCACTTGGTCTTTTCTGGTTGAAATGAATAAGCTCATGTGCTACGATGTAAGGAATATCCTCTGCACTTTGCTGCATCTCAACCCCAATTATAAGACCGTTACTCGATGAAGTCCCCCCTGAATTAAATCTTCCTATCACGAAATAGGTAGGAGGAAATACCGCAGAGGGATATATATATTTAAGGTTTTGATAATAATTCCTAATCGTGGGGATGGTTGGTTTGACCTTCATGGACAACTCCCTGATCTTTTCATAATCACCCATCCTTTTCTTCACAGTCTTCCTGAGCTTATTGGCATTCTCAATACGATATGGAATGAAATCCCTTAAACCCTGACTACCATTGTCTAGGTAATTTTGAAATGGATTCCCTCCCTTTAACGCAAAGGAATCATATGCTTCCCAAAAAGAAATGATATCATTCGTTACAAACAGAGCTTTTCCCGGATCAGATTCAAAAGTTGTAGATTGACCAAATGAAATTGAATAGATAAAAACCAGTATGATCAATAGATTGTGCCTCATGTTTTATTTTGAAAGACACACTAACCTGAAAAAGGTTTCTACTACCAAGTCATTACCAGACTCTGCTGGTACCATCATTGTAATTGAAGTCCTCTAGTTCTTCCCATATGAATAGGATGATATCATCGTAATTTTCACGTACGTTTTCGTGTACCGTATCCGGGATCTCATAACTGGCTGGTCCTGGTGCCCCATATAATGCTGTATGGGTAATCAGACCAGCAAGGAAGTAAATGGTAGCCCTACCATGAGGTGCTCCATCTTCGTAAAGTTCTGTAATTGGAATTGCCGCAAGATCATCGATTTCAGTTAACAACAATGATAAGATAGGTCCTACAGGAATCATTTTTACTTCTAGTGGAGCAAGTTCCTCGTTGACCATGTCCTGATAGTCTATCCACCAGTCATGAAACTCACCCAGGGTATAAGCATTGTAGGCAGCAAATTCTTCCGTGGATACTTCCGGAAATTCATTGGCTAAATATGGGTCCATGTCCGGCCAGTTTTCATAAATATAGAGGTCCATATCATCTTCCTGCTGGTTGCACCATTCAAATATCTCAACAGTAGCCTGTAATGGCGAAATATCGTCTCCAAAATAGTTTTCATTGGCGGGTTGCCATTGGATGAAGTTCCCAGCTGTGAGCAGAATGGTATTGAAATCCGCTTCGTCAAATGCTTGTGTATCAGAATCCCAAATTGATTGCACGTGATCAAAACCCCATTGAGAAATTGGCGGCAAATTTCTATGTTGCGGTAAGAAACCATATTGGCCATTTGCATTAAAATCAAATTCGGAAGCCTCGGCTAAAAAGTGCATCCAATGAGGAATAGATGTCTCATTACTGGGTGTAGGAATTGCAGGCGGCTCATGATTCATTAGACTATGTCCAAACATGAATAATCTAATATTGGTAGTGATTGGCTCAGCTCCATCATCATCCATGGGTCCATCAACAGGCCCATCATCAGTTACATCTTCCTGATCATTGTCGTCATCAACCACTGCATCGTCTTTACACGCAACCATAGGAGTTAGCATAAAGAGGAATACGATTATTTTGAAAATAAGAATTTGTAATATTCTTAAAACAGGGGATGACAGCACTGTTACAGTCTTCATATAAAATGAGTAAAGTTTAAACTAATTCTTGAAAGATTGTGCCGGGTCAATGCTGAAGAAAAACACCAAGTTGACTCTCATTTATATCATCACACATGATGTTCCAGACTAAAATAATAACTATTCGGGAGTCCCGATTATTATTCCACAAGAAAAATTGAAAGCCTATATGTTCATATTAATCGGTTTCCAACTCCTTAATTCTGTCCCAACTCACCTGAAAGTGATGGTAATCAAGGCAATCTGTCCAGTTTCCACCCCACTCTGTGAACCCATGATCCGAAAATAATTGAACAATACGCTCCACCATTCCATCTTCCTGAATTCGACGATTCAGGTATTTAATCCCACCATTTGGAAAAATCTCTGCTGTAGAAGCTGCATGATTGAAAATTACATAGGGGTTTTGCAGGGGATTAATATCAACAGCCGCTCCATATGCATGAGAAGACCATTCGTTAGTATACATTACCTTTCTCCCATTAAAACCTGAGGAGTTATTGGCATTCATAGAATCAACATCCGATCCATTGAAATGTTCCATGGCTTGGGCTGATTGAATGGGAAATCCAATGTCGATCAAGCCGTTCAGTACCTCAGCCATATCACCAGCAAAGGATTGATGCATTACAATGTGCCCCACTTGCCTTTGACTTGCAAAATTTATGTGCTCAAAAGTTATCAATCTAAGATCTTCCAGCTTTACGGGACAATCCGGTTTCCATACACCTGTTTCTTCCATCTTTTCAGTCATGGATGACGGTAAATCAACAATTTCAATGCTATTCAAAATGGTTAGACTTTTACTTTTTCTGAGTTCTCGTCGATGAATTTAGTATACTCATGATAGCGTTCCAAAATCTCTTTCACATAGTTTACAGGCTCAACACCTCTGCAATAGCCATATTTCACTACCGGATCATTGAAGAACTTCTTCTTACTTTTCATCAACATCCCTTTTTCCACATTATCAAACCAGATATTTGGATCTAATCCATTTTTCTTCGCCAGGTTTCGGGCATCTCTTACATGGTTTTGACCAGCATTGTAAGATGCCAGGATGAATTTCACACGTTCAGTGCTATCAGGAATCTCTTCTCTCCAGTAATCATCTAAGAATTTAATATGAGCAGTACCTGCTTTCAAACTGGTCTGGGGATCTTTCAGGTTTTTATAGCCATAGCTCGCTGCGGTTTTAGGCATTAATTGTAACAAACCCTGAGCACCGGCCCAGGATTCTTCCTTTGGATCAAATCTTGACTCCTGGAATATCTGTGCCGCCAGAAATCTCCAGTCCCATTGGATCTCATTGGCTACTGCCTTAATCATGTCATCATGAGGAGATATCTTACCGCCTTCCATAGAGAAGTAATCACTCTTCACTCTCCGGTTAAAGGCCCTTTGATTATTGAAATACTTGTTGTAAATAACATAGAAGTCCGTTTCATTCCGTTGGATCTCCAGCCATTCATTCAATTTGGTCAATAATTGAGGTGAGTTTTTTCTCACAGCCCATGCCAGCTGTTGCATGACGCCAATTGTGGTTTCAATATCTATGTTGTGATAGTAGGAGGAATTGATCTTGGCAATATTGTAATCGGCAATGGTGTATTCTATCTCTCCATCATTAACCATCTCAATAATTTCATCAGTAGACAAGCTTCCGGGTACATAATCGATGTTAATCACTCCTCCCAATTCTTCCTGCAGGTTTTCCAGTCGATCATGATAAGAAGAGTTTTTACGAATAGAAATATTGGAACCTATCATTTTAATAGGATTCCTGATCAGTGTTTGTTCGATTTCATGGAGTTTCATGTCCCGCCAGTTATCGGGCTTTTTTTGAACCAGTACCTGATGTGTAAAATTCAATGGATATGAAAATGACACTTCTTCTCTTCTGGCTTTAGTGACTGTAAGGTTGTAACTGACCACATCCCCTTTTCCTTCTTCTAAAAGACTCAAAATTTCATCAATGTCATCTGCAATAATCATCTCAAGCTCCACTCCAAGGTATTCTGCAAACCGCTGGGCCAACTCATAATCATAACCCATTGGCCGTCCCTGATATAGAAAGTAACTTGTGGAGGAGTAAACCGTAATGGCCTTTAGTGTATCCCTGGCAATAATTTCATCCAAATCGAATGATACCACTACCTTCTCTTCCTCCTTTTTTTGATCGATTTGGCCTTCTCCCTTTTGATTTGAACAAGCCCAATTTATCAATAAAATCAAGCTTATCAGGTGTGCGAAGATTGGTTTCATAACTCTCAAAATAGCACTTTTTACACTAATTGTGAATTTTTCCGACTCAAAAATCATCAGTATTGGCTCACGTTTGAATTCCATTTATCTATTTGAGACCCCTAGAAAAATCTGACCTAAATTCTTATTTTTGAAAGAATAAGCTTAAATAGCATTTCAACTAAATCTTATTAATTATGAAAAGACCAGTTATACTTCTCCTAATGATATCAGTATTTTCTTTCGCAATACTATCAGGTTGCTCAGATGATGCCAGTACAACCGATGACATGGAAGAAACTGATGACGGTGGAAATACCGATGATGGTGGCAGCACTGATGATGGCACAGACGATGGGGGCTCAGGAACTGACGTTTTATCAGGATTTATAGATGGCAATGCATGGGAATTTGAAGTTGGAAAAGTAACAAAGGAATTGGATGGTAAAATAGTTTTTGAATTATTAGGCACTGAGGTGGATGGTAGTATTTGTGATGTTTTCCTGACAGATTTTGCCAGAATTAAGTTTATCCTGCCAGAGGAGGCAACTGGAACCTACGATCAACCACGAGATGTTGAAACTGAGTCTGTGAGGTTTTTCCCTGCCACAGGAGGAGGAACCAGGGTAACGGCAACTTCAGGATCAGTAGAAATTACTGAGATTACCACTACTGAAATTATTGGCATCATTGATGCAACCGGGGATGATGACAATAATGCCAAAGGAATGTTTACAGTATCAAAATGTGGATTTTAAAAAAATATTGATCAAATAATTCAAACCACTCCATCAACCTGGGGTGGTTTTTTTAATATGTTACCAATGGTTCCACATGAAAAACATCACCTGTTTCTCCAGTGACTCTCACTTCTAGTTTTGTGCCTTTAGGAAAGACGTGTAGAAATTCGAGTCTCATATTTCTTTTAGACATTGGATACACCTTGTCCTCAAATAAAACCTCTATCAATTCGCCTGCTTCATCATAGACTGCCATAGACACCTTGCCTGGCTTTCTCACAATGTACTCAAATTGTTTATTGAATGTTTTTGTGGTGATTGGTTCATACCGTTCTGTGACTACTAACTTCTGTTTCTTCAGGACATTACCCTCCTGGTCACTTAAAATAGCATAATACACGTTGCTTCTTTCTACTATATCATTGATTCCAATAGTGGTAAAAAGTAATCCCGCCTGTATGGATCTGTCTTTGTAAAATTCTTTGATTTGATTACCCAAAGAATCATAAATACCTAGTGTAACTATGGCTGGTCTTGGAGCATGATAAATGATATCTTTTCTTACAGAAAAAACGACACGTTCAACGGACGCTGGCCACCAGTTCTTCATTTCTTCTTTGGTAGGTGTATTTGCCAGCACTTCTTCAGGTGTGGGCACAGGGTCCGGAGAGTTATTTCGTTTCCGCTCTTCTATCATTCTGTGTTCTGTGATGAATTTGGCTACCTCCCAACTGGCATCAATGGCTTCCGCATGATGTACATTCCGAATATCAAAATCATTTGTAATTACCCACACAGCTGCTTGCCCTACTTTATCCTGAGCCTCATGAGCATCTACTAATTCAGCAAGGTTTATCAGAACCTCACTGGCCATTCCCCCAACTTTGTATTTTTCACCTTTCATGGGACTATAGTTTTGCTGTTGGGTGCATGCGCCGAAAGTATTTACCTCAATGTTAGCTCTCGGCCCCAGATCAGCAATGACTTCTTCCAGTATGATCTGATCCTGTATATTCTCCTCCACGGAATGGATCATGAGTCCCAGGGGAATTTTCAGTTTGTATGGTTTGCCGATTGCATTTTGCACATTAAATCTGGCCGAATTCCTTCCCACACCTCCATTTCCAGACGCTTCAACTTTAATGATCCTTTTCGAGATGCCATCTAGAATATTGAGGGTATCAGTTTGCGGGAATACCTCCAGCGTAAATAACATGAGTAAGAAAAATGAAATGAGACGCATAACAATGAATTAGGTGAGTAGACAAGTATTGCCCTATCAATTTAACAATAATGGATTTCAATACATAGGATTCTATTATCTTCGAAATTCCATAAACAACAACTCATGAAAGACCTAATTATTCTCCATGGGGCTCTTGGAAGTGATCTGGGGATGCAACCATTAGCCAATCAATTGTCCAGGCATTTCACAATTCACAATCTCAGCTTTTCAGGACATGGAGGAAAGGCATTTGAAAAAGATTTTTCCATTACACAATTTGTTCATGAGCTTGATGAATACATCGTTCAGCAAAAACTTCATGATGTAATCATATTTGGCTATAGTCTGGGTGGGTATGTGGCTCTATTGAGTGCTGAGAAAAATAAAAGCATCTCACAGATAATCACATTAGGAACCAAGATGGATTGGTCAGAAGTAAGCTTGAATGAAATGCTTAAAATGTTTGACGCTGATCAAATTGAATTGAAAGTGCCCAAATTGGCCAATGCCCTAGAGAAAATTCACGCACCCAATAACTGGAAAGAACTTGTTGAGAAAACCGCATTGATGATTACCGATCTATCTAAAAATCACCAATTGAATCCTGAAATGCTAAATCAAATAACTATTCCCATTAAAATACTATTGGGAGCAGATGACAAAGTAGTTTCACTAGAAGAATCACAATGGGTCTCAAATCTTCTCTCTTCTAGTCAATTAGAAATCATTGAAGGATTTGCTCATGAAATCCATCGATGTGATCCAGAGGTTTTGGCCACTAAAATTGTAAACAGCATTACTTAAGAAGCACAAAATTTCACTCTCTCAAACACAAATATAACTATTCAAAGAGCGCTCTTTTTAAGACAAACTAACAATCATTAGTTTATCTGTGATAATTCTCGTTCATTACACACAACTCCCCATTGAAATGCAGAAAATAGACAGAGCTGAAAGAGCGATTTAAATTTGTATCATAATCCAATCAGCACTATATGAAAAATTTTATCCTCGGTTCAGTATTACTTTTCCTATTTCTCAATAACACACTCGCAAATGCTTCCAGAATGGAAGAACAGGTCAAGAAAGTGGCTACAAGAGAAGTAACCAGGTCAAAAATGAACCAGGTGATTAAAGTGAAAACTAACGTTCAGGTTTCATTAGGAACCAAATAGATATTTATACAGCTACATACATTCTTCATTTTACATTTTGAAAAGAGAACTATCAAAGGTTCTCTTTTTTTTTAATTCGTTTACCCCACCGCTCCTGATTAGAATGCACAATTAGTTTGTTTTTTCTCTCTGTGCAACTCTGCGCTTCTCAGTGACCTTAGTGGAATAACTAAGTATTGCTGAGAGGTTGTGACACAAAGAGCGCAGGGATTCCACAAAGTTTCACAAGGTTTTGGTTATCTTGAAATGTGTTGGTTTGTAATTGTTTTAGTATTACTCAACTGTGGCTTCCATGAATCGTTACTAAAAAATATGAAAGATCGATTTTCGACTGCCAATAAATCTTATGCAAAATTTCGTCCGGATTACCCAAATTCACTCATTCAATATCTAGTGTCTTTGACTCCCAATAGTACCAATGTTTGGGATTGTGGAACGGGAAATGGCCAGTTGGCTAAACACCTGGCAGAATATTTCCAATCAGTCTACGCCACTGACATCAGTGAAAACCAATTGCATGAAGCTTTCCAAAAGGAAAACATCTATTACAGCAAACAATCTGCAGAACACACCAAATTTCAGGACAATCAATTTGACATGGTAACTGTAGCGCAGGCAGTTCACTGGTTTGATGGTTTGGCATTCGCCAATGAAGTTAAACGCGTCTTGAAACCTGGTGGAATTATTGTACTAATCGGGTACGGGTTACTATCAATTAATGATGATATCGATCCTTCTCTTCAGTCATTTTACACCGATATAGTCGGTCCCTACTGGGATCCAGAGAGAAAACACATAGATTCAGCCTACCAGGATATTCATTTCCCTTATAAGGAGTTGACCACACCTACATTTGTACAACATTATGATTGGACTCACGACCAATTTATTGGCTACCTGGGAACATGGTCGTCAGTAAAACGATACATTGACAATAAAGGAGAATCTCCAATCCCGTGGATTATTGATAAAACAGCAGCAAACTGGACAGACACACTTCGTGTATCTTTTCCAATATTTCTCAGAGTCGGGAAATTACAGTGAATTAATTAGTTGATATATCAATTAATTTCTTTATAATTGCGATATCAATAATTGATTAATCAATGAAAAAAGAACCCATTGAAAGCGTCGTGCTCTTCCAGATTGACAAAACGAGTAAGCTATCCAAGCTATATTCTCAGCGGGAAATGGATAAATCGGATTTTGGGATCACTATTGATCAATGGGTATTGTTAAAGATCATTGAAGAATCAGGAAAATTGAGCCAGAAGGAACTTGCTGCAAAGAGCTCGCGAGATCCGGCTAGCATCACAAGAACCTTGGACTTGCTTCAAAAAAAGGGCTTCATTAACAGGGAACCGACAGAAAATGACAGAAGACAATATGCAATTGTCTTAACCATTGAAGGCGCTCAATTCATATCGAAACATATGAAAACTGTGCTCGAACACAGAAAGAAAAGTGTAGAAGGGTTGACAAAGACTGAAATAGATACACTCATGAGTTTGCTCAAGAGAATTCAAGAAAATTTCAATCAGGAAGTCTGACTTTTTTTATTTAATTAAATGATATATCAACTATTGATAATACAATGAAATATATACAAACACTCTCGATTTTAGTGATGGTCATGATTACGTCATGCCATTCGAAACGGCTCATTGAAACAGATGAGGTGTATCTCACCAGACAGTATGGCTTTTCGCAAGCCATTTTGGCTGATGGGTTTCTCTTTACGTCAGGCCAGGTGGGCTGGGATACCAATTATCAATTGGCAGGGTCAAGTTTTTCAGATCAGGTGGACCAGACACTGAAAAACATAGATTGTATTCTCAAAAGAAGTGGAGGTACATTCAGTGATGTTGTTCAGATTAGGTTTTATGTCAAAGATTTGGATATGAACAAGCGGAATACATTGAATACCTGCATTTCAAAATATTTCCCAACTCACTACAAACCAGCTTCTACCCTACTAGGTGTATCCAGTTTGGCTCATGAAGACCTGGAGATTGAAATTGAAATCATTGCTCAATTGAGTAATTCCAAATTAGCTAATAAATAATCTTAATTTTTAAACTCATACTTTATGAAAACCACGTTTCTTACCGCATTACTTACGTTGATCTTTAACCTGACATTTTCACAAAACAAGGATGAAATTTCTGCTATCAAATCAACTGTGCAGAAATTCACCAGTGCAGGAGATGCCAATGATACTAAAGCTCTTGAAATGTACCTGGATGACAACTATCGGATTGTCATGAATGGGCTATTCGGGAACTCCGGTATTGTCATTGTGAATAGAGAAGGATATCTTGAGAAAATTGGCTCCAAAGAATGGGGTGGAGATTCTCGCAAACTGGAATTTGGAGAAGTTATTGTCAACAACAGTTCCGCCACCATCAAAGTCACTTTCAAGGGCTCTAAAACGACCTTTCAATCACTCATTACTCTAGTGAAAAATACAGATGGAAAGTGGAAACTTATCAGTGATGTACCTGTCTTTATATAAAGACTGGTGACGAAAAACGTCATTAGGTCCTACTAAATGGGTGTGGTGCACCAATCAGATCTTTCTGATTGGTGCATATTTTTTTAAATGGAATTTCTTTAGCTTCATGGGAAAAAACAACAACTATGGTTCATGGCACCCACAACGCTATTGAAGACACCAGAAATGATGAAATTCTCATTCATGTCAACGGCGAATTATTTAAACGAAATGATGCAAAAATTTCCGTTTTTGACAGTGGTTACCTGGTAGGTGATGGAGTTTGGGAAGGCTTTAGACTACATAAGGGCAAATTACTTTTCCTGGACAAACACCTTAATAGAATGTGGCAGGCCGCCAAAACTATTGGAATGGACCTACCCTTTTCTAAAGAAGCATTAACGAATCAGGTAAAAGATCTGCTGAGTGCCAATGACATGCAAACCGGAGTCCATATTCGGCTCATGGTTACCCGTGGGATCAAGAAAACACCCTCCCAGGACCCAAGACTCACCATATCTGGACCCAATGTGGTAATCATCCCGGAATACAAGCAAGCCTCTCCTGAAACAAGAAAAGACGGAATTACACTTTTCACCAGTACCATCAGAAGAGGCTCACCAGATTACCTGGACCCCAAATTAAACTGCCACAGCAAGCTCCATGAAGTACAGGCCCTGATCCAGGCCATAGAAGCGGGTGCGGATGAGGCGCTGATGCTTGACATAAATGGATTCGTTTCTACCTGTAATGCCACTAATTTTTTCATAGTCAAAAACAAAGAGGTTTGGACCTCCACAGGTGAATATTGCATGAATGGTATCACCAGAGAACATGTTATTGAACTTTGTGAAGGGAATGGGATCCCATGTAAACAGAAAAACTTCTCACTATACGATGTATATGACGCTGACGAAGCTTTCGTAACTGGAACATTTGGCGGTCTAACTCCGGTTACAAAAATTGATGGAAAAATGATCTCAGATGGGCACTGGCCAATGATAGACCAGTTGGATAATTTGTATCAGGAACTAATTGAAAAAGAAGCACAATCATGAATACCACCCGAATAAGTCTCTGGTCTGGTCCCAGAAATATTTCAACTGCGCTGATGTATTCATTCGCACAGAGAGCAGATACCTTAGTTTTTGATGAACCGCTCTATGGTTATTACCTGGAGCACTCTCCAGCCAAAACCTATCACCCGGGAGCTGATGAGATTATTGCCTCAATGGACACAAACGGTCAAAATGTAGTTGATATGATGTGTGGACCTCATGACAAACCAGTTGCATTCTTCAAAAACATGACCCATCACATACTTCCGGAGCTGGACCTATCATTTCTAAAAAATCTGGTAAACGTAATCCTGACTAGAGACCCGGTTGAGATGATACCCTCCTTTGCCAAAGTGATTGACCAACCAAAAATATCTGATATTGGATATGCGCAGCATGTAGAGCTGCTTGAAAAAATGGAGGAGATGGGCATAAAGCCCATCGTCTTAGACTCCAAACAGGTATTACTTACTCCTAAAAGTACTTTATCAAATTTGTGTGATCGTATAGGAATTCCATTTGATGAACACATGCTGCATTGGCAACCAGGAGCCCGTCCTGAAGATGGTATATGGGCAAAATACTGGTACAGTAACGTGCATGAATCGGTGGGTTTCCAACCTTACAAACCAAAGGAAACCCCATTTCCTGATCACTTAAAACCTTTGCTGGAAGAATGTATCCCTTACTATGAAAAATTAAAGGAATACGCCTTATAACATTGATTAGGCTTGTACCTGTGCAATCACATAGTTGACGTCTAACCAACCACCTCCATTCACACAGTCAACGCCTTGAGATTCCAGGTAATAACACGCCTGACCACTTCTATTACCACTGGCACAACATAGGATAATTGTACCTTCCATGTCCTGGAACTCAGCTACCCTGTCAGGTACTTCATTTAGCGGAATATTTTTTGAACCTGGTACATTCCCAGACATAAACTCCATTGGCGTTCTTACATCTATGATCGTTGCACCTTTTTCTATCAATGTTAAAATATCTGTCATAATTCTTTTGTTGATTGTTTTTGTTGTAAAGATACGAACCCCAATAAATGAGGTTAGTAACAGTTGTTACAAATACTGTTCACGAATTGATTGTACCACGATCCATGAACCTGCATTGTAGGCTTCCACACCAGATATCTCCAAATAACAAGTAACCTTTTCACTCAATACACCTTTACTACAACACACTACAATTGGGCCTTGAATGGCTTTTAGCGATTCCAGTCTGTTGGGTATATCATCAAAAGGAATGTTCATTGAATTTTCGGCATGCTCTAATTTAAATCTTTCTCTGGAGCGAATATCAATTACTGTAGCACCCTGTTTGATTAGTTCTTCTACCTTTCCCATTTCCATTTTTTAAGAACTGCAAAGGAAACCCGGGCATGGACATCATTTAGTGACCATTGTTACATAGCCACATGTTCAACTGATTTACATTTGCCACATGGATAGAAAGTTAAGATTTGCACTTTTATTAAGTCTCACACTTGGATTAGCTCCTTTTTTTCCTGAGCCGCATATAGTGGGAAAAATCAGATGGGTAATGGGTGGAGCTGTTGGCATGCAGCCAATGGATTGGTTTGACCTGGTATTACATGGAGGACCATGGGCATACCTGGCTTACCTACTAATTAGCAGGGCCATCAAGAAATAATTCACATTTCCTCAAAAAAAGTTCACCCAACTATTTCAAAATAAAAAATAACTTCTAGATTTGCACTCCCATTCGGAAGCAGTCTGAATGGAAACATTACAAAAAGGAATAAAAAGTATTGTTCGGGGTGTCTACCTTCACAAAAGTTTTTGGCAGACACAGTGGTTCTTATGAACTGCAAGGAGAATAAGAAATAATTGTTCGGGGTGTAGCACAGTCCGGTTAGTGTACCTGGTTTGGGACCAGGGGGTCGCAGGTTCGAATCCTGCCACCCCGACGAGCATATAAGAAGAGCTGATTGAGAAATCGGCTCTTTTTGTTTATCCAGTATTAAGTTTTGGCAGGATGAGAAGCCTGTCACGCTGAAATGCAATGGAAGCGTGAAATCCTGCATGTCAACCGAAATAATATGAAGGTTGACCACCCCGACGAGCATATAAGAAGAGCTGATTGAGAAATCGGCTCTTTTTGTTTATCCAGTATTAAGTTTTGGCAGGATGAGAAGCCTGTCACGCTGAAATGCAATGGAAGCGTGAAATCCTGCATGTCAACCTAAATAATATAAAGGTTGACCACCCCGACGAACAAAGTTGAGGAAGATCAAAAATTGGTCTTCCTTTTTTTATATCAACTGAAAACTTGGGACCAGGAGATCGCAGCACTAGCCGTGCGCGTTCGAATCCTGCCACCCCGACGAGCATATAAGAAGAGCTGATTGAGAAATCGGCTCTTTTTGTTTATCCAGTATTAAGTTTTGGCAGGATGAGAAGCCTGTCACGCTGAAATGCAATGGAAGCGTGAAATCCTGCATGTCAACCGAAATAATATGAAGGTTGACCACCCCGACGAACAAAGTTGAGGAAGATCAAAAATTGGTCTTCCTTTTTTTATATCAACTGAAAACTTGGGACCAGGAGATCGTAGCACTAGCCGTGCGCGTTCGAATCCTGCCACCCCGACGAGCATATAAGAAGAGCTGATTGAGAAATCGGCTCTTTTTGTTTATCCAGTATTAAGTTTTGGCAGGATGAGAAGCCTGTCACGCTGAAATGTAATGGAAGCGTGAAATCCTGCATGTCAACCGAAATAATATAAAGGTTGACCACCCCGACGAACAAAGTTGAGGAAGATCAAAAAATGCTCATGAAAAACATAGCAAATATAATCTGACAATCCTACAATCCTTTCATCCCAGTTCAGACAATTATCTCATCTATGATACCAAATAGTCAGAATCAGGATGGTTAGGATTTTGGATGTCCAGGATTAGTTTAGTCCAAATGGATAAGCTTGAGTTTAAAGACATCACTGAGAAAATTATTGGATGTGCAATGAAGGTGCACTCTACCTTGGGGAGTGGATTCCAAGAGGTGATTTATCAATGGTGCTTAGCAATTGAAATGGAAAGAAGAGGTTTAGGTTTTGAAAGAGAAAAAGAACAAACAATATTCTATGAAGGCATAGATGTAGGGACGAGAAGAGTTGATTTCTTGGTAGAAAACAAAATTTTGGTTGAATTGAAAGCACTGATGAACTTAGAAAATATTCACTTGGCTCAAGGCATCAATTATCTAGGAGCATTCGGGTTACAAACAGGCCTGCTCATAAATTTCGGAGAAACCCGCTTAGAATTTAAAAGACTCTTCAACAATCGCAAATAACATCCTGTTCATCATAAAATCCTTCCCACTTTTGGTTCAGATAAAAAAAATCCTACAATCCTTAAAATCTTTCTCATCCTAGTCTAGACAACCTACCCCTCCTAAAACACAACCTCCAACCCCGGAATACTCCTCTTCAATTCCTCAACATCCAAAGAATCCACCCTATTGCCAATAAGATTCAAATACTTGAGGTTCTTCAGTGATTTGAGTTTATCCAGTTCATTAGAGAGAGTCAGTTTGTTCATTGATAGATCCAAACTATCTAATAAGGTCATCTCTCCGAATCTGGCCGGCAATGTTTTAATGTTCAATTCTGAAATTGACAAGAAATGAAGTTCCCCAAGCTCAATAATCTCATCAGGTAGATTTTGGAATGGTGGTTTATCAATCATCGTATCCAGATAACTCAATGGAGGGTGAATTGTCCATCCAGATTTTATTGAATCTCTTGAAATGATCAGTTTCTCCACTTTCTTAAGTGTACCAATACCTGGTGGAATACTATCTAAACCATACTCAGATAATACAAAAACAATCTCTTCCTTGTTCTGGAATTCATCAAAAACCGATGATTTCATTTGAGTAGGTTGACAACTTAAAAAAACAATAACGAACAGAATTGGCCAATATCTCATGATACTAAAGTACTGTATAATTGGGATTAATCCAGCATTTTGACAGTCACATTTCTTATCATTAAAGGATTAAAATTGAACCAGTTGAGTCGATATACCCGTTAGATATCATACAAGCAATTACTACCCAAAATGAGTGTATCCAGAAAGCAATTGCATGATGTTTCGATCCAACACTGTCAGCAGCCTGATCCTACTACCGGTTGTATGTACTTCAGCTATGCTGCACTCACAGGTGACAGGTCTCTGCTAAAATATCAAAATGATAATTCAGCCAATCGATTTTTATTAAGGGTGCAGGAAGCTGGCTATTTGCTGTGGCCCTTATATGCCAATCGCTTTGAAGTCTGTTCACTTCAGTTTTGGAAAATGCTCACCTCTTACCTAAAGTCGATTCATGTGGTTAAACTGATCGCGACAATTGACAATGAAGGCCAATTTCACACTGTAGGTATTGAAGCACATTTTAGTGAAGACACATTGATTGTATCGGATCCTCTTGAAAAACAGTTGGTCCATTTTTCAAAGCAAGAGTTTGTTACCTCAAAGTACGCCAATGCTTATGAAATCAATGTATTGGATTCGGGTGATATTCAGGATTACCATCCAATATTTTCCAGAGCATTTGCCAAACACTGGGACTAAATTTCCCTTGAAAAACTCGTCACGTATCTAGTTTAAATAGATAGCATTTACTTGGTCAACCTAATAATCAATACATCATGTGTCCCAATTTCAGCAGTTAATACCTTAGATGTATTTCCAAGGGAATTTCCTCCATAGAGATCCATAATTTTAAACGTTTCATTCTTGAAATCAATTCTTCTATTATTCACATCATCACCCATATCATATTTGGACCAGTCAAAAGAAAGTGTGGTCCTTTCAGAACTCATATTGACAAATGACACGGCCCAATCTCCATTTTCCAGTGGTTTTATCCAGGTTTCAATATTATTTTCATTACTAAATCTAAAACCTTGTATCCCTAATTTGTCTTGATTCACTGCAATGACTCCTTTATTGGTTAATGTTTTCTTCGTTTCCTCACTCATATCTCTTACATCATTTCCCATAATCAAAGGAGACGCCAGCATCGCCCACATTGCAAAATGGCTTCTATTCTCAGCGTCTGTCAATTCATTGCCCACTTCCATCATGTCAAAGTCATTCCAACCACCTGGTCCAGCCACTTTTCGGATGTCTTTTCTCATGTTTATGATTTTCCAAATACCCCATGAGGACCATGAGCCATGTCCAACTTCACAATCCCAACAATTGATAATATCACCTGTCACACGCCATAAATGCCCCATTTCTTTCGCCCATTCCCATGGTTTGTTATCTCCCCATTCACAAATACTGAATACAATAGGTCTTCCAGTAGCATATAATGCATCCCTCATGGTCATGTATGCTCCCGCTGCGTTTAATTTTTCAGTATTGCACCAATCATATTTAAGGTAATCAACACCCCATTCAGCATAAGTTCTTGCATCGATATACTCGTTCCCTCTACTCCCAGGATATCCGGCACAGGTTTTACTTCCTGCACAATTGTATATTCCAAACTTCAATCCTTTGGAATGGATGTAATCACCCAAAGCTTTCATGCCACCGGGAAACTTCTTAGGATCACCGTACAACTTTCCATCCTTATCCCTTTCCATGGCCATCCAACCATCATCAAGTACTATATATTCATATCCTGCATACTTCAAACCTGATGCTACAATCGCATCCACCGTTTGCTTAATTAAGTCTTCACTGATATTCGTAGCAAAAGTATTCCAACTGTTCCATCCCATAGGGGGAGTAAGTGCCAGGTCTTTATATTTCTGAGCCTGGACTATCATCGTCAAGCACATAGCTATTAGAAAAAGGTTAATTCTCTTCATCTTATTTTATTGTTGTCAATTGTCAGTTAATTGCAAGCCTTGTAGCTTGAAACTATATTTTTTTATCAAATCACAAGTTGAGTTATCCTTGGAATAAACCGAATACCATCCTTGTAATTCATGAGGGGGATCTCCTATAAGCGGGTCACCCTGTTGCCAAAACCCACCGGGATTGGGTGGTTCCGCATCACCGGCCCAGGCCCAAAAATTACATCCTTGCACAATCTCTTCTTTCTCGATCTTCTCAAGCACATACTTGAACAGGTATTCGTAAAAAGTATCTCTGAATTGTGTAGAAGCACCGGAAGCAAAACTTGCACTATCCCGAGAAACTCCAAACTCCTCAATTACAACTGGCTTACCCAACTTTTCGGCCTTTGAAAGCTGTGTTTTCAGGTATTTCTCTGTTTTCTTCAATGCTGAATCGAAGGATTTTTCCTTCTCAGGATCGTACCAGCCCCAATTTTGTATCCAGACATGCACAGTGGCATAATCAATGTCCTCAGACAAATTATCTTTATAAAGATCTGTTCCGGAAATCTTTGCCCCAGTATCCCCTTCTGCCCCTACACTGACCATATGCCTGTTGTCTTGTGATTTAATAAATGCTGCGGTCTCGGCAATCCATTTCCGGTATGCTTTGGGTTTATGATAGCCCCTGGGTTCATTGCTTAGCTGCCAGGACATGATAGTGGGGTCCTTTTTGTATTTTTTGCCGTTGATAGAATTCTTTCGATTCAAAATCACTTCCAGGTGATCAATAAAATAACTTTGTGCAATAGTATCCTCAAAAAACTGCAGGCTGTAATTGATAAAATCATCCCAGGAGCCTCCTCCGGATATATCAGGCATGGCTACAGGTGTTCCCGTTGACCAGGAAACGTACTGTGGCATCCCTCCACTCCACATCCAGAAATTATTCAGGACCACCACTGCCTTCATGTCCCGTTTTCCCATCTCTGCCAACAAATAATCTAACCCTTCAAATACCTTTTCATTGTACTTACCAGGGGCCTCAAGCAGTGTTGGTTTAATCTGATAAGGTCCATCTCCCTCGGAACTTCCTAAAACCCTCAGGTTGGTCACTCCCATCTCTTTCAATGCATCAAGTTCTTTGATCAACTGGTCTCTATCACCCTCTTCCCCAGCCATTCCCAGGTACATACCTTGCCAAAAATTGGCCCCAATGAAACGGTATTTCTCTTTTTTAAGCTCAAATCCATTGGTTGACACTTGAACAAATTTCTTTTTTGATTGGCTGAATGCCCCCACTGTGAGGCATATCATACTCAACAATACCACTACTTTCGGTCTCATGGGATAAAGGTCTATGATCTCCTCTAAAATAAGCTATCCTTTTGTATCAACTATGGTCAACAAATGTTCTCATCACACTAAAAGCATAAAAAAAGCCCCATAAAAGGGGCTTTTGATCCAATATGTAAATAAAATGAAGAATCAAGTTGATTCAGTCATTAAACTGTACCAACTCACAGTATAAAACCCTAATAAATTATTGTCTGAATACCGTGAGCTGGAATATTAATCTCAACAGACTGCTCCATCAAATACAACAAATAGGTTACTTCCTCATCTGTGTGATTCATGACAACAGTAACCATACTTCCGTCTTCATTCTCATAAGAGGTACTCAGTAATGCACTTCTGCTAGATGCGGTACTCACTCTGGTAGCTTGAGGTCTTATGAATTTAGAAAAGTGCCCCAGGTAATAATAAATTGGCGTGAAAATCAATTCATCATTTTGGGTATCGGCATGCACAGGTGCAAAACAGAAATTACCAACATGATTAGGGCCTCCCCTTTCATCTAGTAATATATTCCAGTCAGTCCAGGCTACTGTTCCTGAATTAAAATCATTGATGATGGATCGTCCATATCTTTCGGCATTTGGCCAAAACTCATATTTAGTGGGATCAAATCGTTCTGCACATCCTTCCGTAAAGATCAAATTCTTATCAGGGAAGGCTTCTTTGATATTTTTTAAGTTGTCGAACATCGGTAAACCTCCTGTCCAGGTTTCATACCAGTGAAAGCCAATACCCCAAACGTACTTAGATGCTTCCGGATCTTCAAAAATGGTCATTGCCCTGTGGCTGATCAAATCACGGTTGTGATCCCATACAATAATCTTCTTATCACCCAGACCTTCTCTTTCCATTGTGGGGCCAAGCGCATTTTTCACAAAATCTCTCTCCTGTTCAGCTGTGTAGATGCAGGATTCCCAGGTTTGAGTGGCCATTGGCTCATTTTGCACCGTAATTCCCCAGATGGGCAAACCCAGTTTCTCATAAGCTTTGATGAACTTGGTGTAATACAAAGCCCAGGATTGATAATACTCTGGTTTGAGGCTTCCTCCTCTTAACATATGGTTATTCGTCTTCATGTAAGCAGGGGGACTCCAGGGGCTAGCATAGAATAGGAAATCCTCACCAATCATGGACTGAGCTCTCTTGATCATAGGCACCCTGTATTTTAAATCGTGGCTAATGTCAAATGTGGAAAGCTTATCATCTTCGGCGGATATATAAGTATAGCTTCCACTACTAAAATCACAACTATGAATATTGGTCCTAACCAGGGTATACCCAATTCCCTTTTCGGTATCATAATAAGCCTCCATGAGCTTGTCCTGATTGGCCTTGGACAGTTTTGCCAATACTTCCGCACTTGCATCAGTTATAGCTCCCCCTATGCCCAACAGCTTTTGAAATTTCTTATTGGGATTTACAAAAACAGCTACTTGTGTTTCAAGCGGTTGTTTGGAGCTTTCAAAAGCCAATTCATCCGTCAGTGTTAACCGGGATGAAGTATTTTCTGCAGTTGTATATACCTGAACTTCTGAATTTGTCTGCGACCAGCCGCATGTCGCAATGGATAAGATTAGCGCTGTGGCTAAAAACTTGTTAATCATTTTATGAATCTTAATTGAATATGGAAAGGGTGCCAGCTATCCCCGAGATGCTGACCTCCCCTTACCATACAATATATGAAGAAAATTACTCTTTAGAGAACTTAGTTGATCTTCCTAAAATCATTCGGTCCTACGGTTCTAATCATTTGAATAAAAGAGGCCACCACCAAAAACATGATGACCTCCGGTTGATCAATTTTTTGTGCCTCGTAATTCAATATTGTCTATCGAAATTCCATCGGCTCCTAATTCTGCACCTCCTGATTTCACAACCAGATAGATGGTCCCGGATTGAGGAAAGCTCACAACGCCACCAGATTCCATCAGGGCTCCAACACAACCAACACTCAGAATGCTTCCCGAGAATGCTGCATTTCCACAACCGGTCCAGGTGTTCAAACCAGCCTGAATACCCCCATCAGAGTAATCCACACCATTTACTGGTTCGGTTGTTCCAAAGTAAACCTCATACCACACATCTGTAGCACCGCTTCCTGATACTGTAGCGTTGAATGCATATTCTTTATCAGCAATTACGTCTATAGCCTGATAAAAACCTGCATGGCCCCAACCTCCTCCGGTAGCAGTCATTCTGCCATCTACAATACCAAAAGAAACTCCATCACCAATGGTGAATGTATTCCAGGCAGAAGGGTCATCCATTTTACCATCAACAATGATATTTCCCGCGTCAGGATCACTTGTTTCTACTGTAACCACCTCAATATCTGAAGTATCAGACCCTGCGCTGTTGGCAGCTACCATCTGAAATGTATACTCACCGGCATCTGGCAGAAAAACAGTATCCGTCAATGCACCAGCCTCAAAACCATTCCCAAAATTCCATATGGTTATGAATGCGCCCTCAGTAGTATTTGTCACCACATAAGTGTTGTTTTCACCTGATAATGGATCAATTGAGAATGTTGCCACAGGGGGCAAACCACTCAATGCCAGGTTGTCATCTTCCGGAAAGCAGCCGTAGCATGCTACAACCATCAATCCGATTACTAGTATTTTAATATTTTTCATCATCTCGTTCAATTATTTTGTGATCAGTATGCCGGATCCTGTTCTAACTTACTTCCTGCAAAATCCAGTTCTCCTTGAGGAATTGGCAATGCATCGTGTTTACCATCAACGTACCCTCTTGCACCCAATACATCTGCTGCCAAATCCCATCTAACCAGGTCAAACCACCTGTGTCCTTCTCCTGCAAGCTCCAGTCTTCTTTCTCTCACAATGTTGTCAAAAGTAGCAGGTACAGAAGCTAATCCAACTCGAGCTCTGACTGCATCTAAAAGCAATTGTGCTCTTGCGGCGTTTCCTCCTCCCCTTACAAGTGCTTCTGCTTCCAGCAAGTAGGTATCTGCCAGTCGAATTTCGTACTCATTAGTGCCAAAATTGATTTCAAAAGGCACTGTTGCGTCTGCAGTTTTATCTTCTTCTTTTCCTGCAAACTTGGCCAGGAAATAACCAGTGTTTTCATGAGCATGATTGTAGGTTACAATGCCCAATTGCTCCAGGCTATCAATATTGACAATAGTTGTACCGTATCTGGGGTCATAAATGCCTCCCTGAACAAATTCATCCACTAAACTTTCAGAGACCGTGTTAAAGCTCCATCCAGAAACATATGTCGGGGCTAGAGCTGGGTCATTGATTACGTATCCTCTTGGAGCCACCATTATTGACATTGGATTTCCTTCAGTACAGGCAATACAATCCCATCCACCCTGAGATGTTGAATTATGACTGATCTCGAAAATGGATTCAGAATTAAACTCATTCGACAATGAAAACAAATCCTGGAAATTTTCTAGCAGTGCATATCCATAAGTATTAGCTCCACCTGGTGTTCCATTGACCTCTTCAAACTGGTCAGCGGCATCACTGAATTTTTCTTGTTGAAGCAATACTTTTCCTAACAAAGCGTGAGCAGCACCCTTTGTGGCCCTTCCAGCGTCTGATGTTACATCAAGTGTAGCTGGCAAGTTTTGGATAGCAAAGTTCAGGTCCTCTTCTATTAATTCATAAACCGGCTCTCTTGATGAATTCACTTGAGAAAATATCTCTGATGCTGGTATTGGAGCTTTCACGAGCGGAAACCACTCAAACAACCTGACCATATCGAAGTAGTAATATGCCCTCAGGAACCTTACTTCACCCATAAATCGGGTTTTCAAATCTTCATCCATTTGAACATCAGGTAGTTTTTCGATAAGTATGTTTGATCTGAAAATTCCTGAATAGTTCTTATTCCAAAATTCTGTCTGTGGCCCAACAGTAGGGTCTAACGTGTACTTATCCCATACCTGCATGTCGTTGATGTCTGTAGGACCTCCGCCACCTGCATAAAAGTCATCACTAGCTGCATTTAGGCAACCTGTTTTTACTACAAATCCATTGGTCCATCCCAGAGGATCATAAGCTGCAATTACTCCATTGAATGCCTCCTGGGCATTTTTATAATAATTATCCTCCAGTGCTGTTCCTTTTGGATCTACATTCACGAAATCTTCAGAACAGGCACTCAACACCCCGATTATAAGGAGCATCAGTATTGTTTTTGTATATGTATTTTTCATCTTAATGTCTCTTTTGTTGTTAGAATCCAACATTTACACCAATCATAAATGATCTCGCTTGCGGGTAAATACCTCTATCGATACCGAATGAATCTCCGCCAATTTCCGGATCATAACCTGTATATTCTGTGAAAGTCAGTAAGTTCTCTGCCATCACATACACCCTTGCTGTTTTCAGTTTGACAACATCCAGCAATGATTTTGGAAGTGAATATCCCAACTGCAAAACCTTTAACCTGAAGTAAGAACCATCTTCAATGTAGAAGTCAGAAGGATTCTGAAAGTTCTTATTAGGATCAGCATCTGTAAGTCTTGGAAAATCTGTAGATGTACCAGGACCAGTCCATCTGCCCAGAGCAACAACCTGATAATTTGCTGTGTTGATATCCAACCTTCTTAGTCCCTGGAAAATTTCGTTACCCTGTACTCCCTGCCCAAAGATCAACAGGTCAAATCCTTTGTACTCTGCTTTGATATTCAATCCATAGGTCCAATCCGGTATTGGATTTCCTAAAAACGTGCGGTCATCCGGATCAATTTCTCCGTTTCCATCAAGATCTGCCCATTTGAAGTCTCCTGGCCTGGCATTGGGTTGAATGGGTTGACCTTCAACACCTACATAATTATCAATCTCCTCCTGTGTCTGGAAAATACCCAAACGCTCATAACCAAAGAATGAATTGATTGGTTGACCAACAGCCATTCTAGCCATTGTACCCATGTTCTGAACACTTGAAGTGTTATAGAACTCAACATCTCCAAGATTAGTCACTGTATTTTGGACGTATGACCCATTGGCAGTTACCTGCAAACTCAGATCTCCTAGCTGCCTTCGATAACCTAATTCAATTTCAATCCCTTTGTTCTCCATGTCACCAATATTGGCATATGGATCACCAATTACACCAGTGTACCTTGGCACTGGAGCTTGTCGCAAAATGTCTGTGGTTACCTTTTTGTACCAATCGAAGTTCAGCGTAAAGTCATTGAGTAAAGTGGTCTCAAAACCAATATTCAATTGACTGGTTTCTTCCCACCTTAGATCAGGATTTGCAGGTGCATCTGGGCTAAACCCATTTACTGAAGCATCTCCTGTACCAAACGTGTAATTTCTTCCAGATCCAATTGTGGACAGGTACCTGAAATCACCCAGGTTATCGTTACCAACTACACCATATCCACCTCGAATCTTAAGGAAATTCACTATCTGGTTAGATGGCCAAAATGATTCACTGGATGCTACCCAACCAGCTGATGCTGATGGGAATACCCCAAATTTATTGTTGGCTCCAAAACGGGATGAACCGTCTCTTCTGATCACGCCGGTAAACATGTACTTTTCACCAAAGTTGTAATTAACCCTGGCAAAAAGTGATGAAACTGTGTGTATCACTCCTTCTCCTGCACTTGCCGTAATATCATCTGGAGTAACATTGAAAATGAATGAAGCATCATCATAGTTATCTACTGGAATATTTGCCTTTGTGACGCCAAAATTGTAGGTCTGGTTCTCTTTATAAGCTCCTTGTCCAATAAGTGCCGTGAAATTGTGTTGGTCAATTGATTTGGTGTAACTCACGGTATTTTCAAGGTTCCAATCAAACCTTCTGTTTAAACCACCACTGATTCGGGCATTATCCAGATTTTGATTAGTAGCACTTAAATAAAAGATTGGAGTGAAGTTCCTGTCTCCGTAAAAAGCAATTTTACTACCAAGAGTTGTTCTGAACTTCAATCCTTCAATTGGCTCTACTTCTGCAAATACGTTTCCAACGATGTTATCGGCATAGTTGTGATTACCCAACCTAGTAGCCTGATAAGCTAACGGATTAGTCATCTCTTGAAGCACAATATCTGAAATCCCATATGGTCTTCCCTGCTCATCTCTCATCACAGGATTATTGGAATAAGGAGGTGCTCCAGCCACCGTGGCATTGGTAATTACAGCAGGTGTAGTTGGATCCAGGTTAATGGCTGAACTCAATGGCCCACCGAATTCACTATTGGTATTTCCTAACCCGATAGATTTATCATGTGCATATCCCAGGTTTTGACCCACTTTTAACCACTTTTTGATCTTGTGGGTAGAATTCAATCGTACATTATCTCTTCGGTACTCTGAAATATCACTCAGCACAATGCCTTCCTGAACCAGGTGGCCATAGGAGAAATAGAAAGTGCTGTTTTCATTTCCTCCGCTTATACTGATCTCATGATTTTGGCGCTTGGCTTTGTCATTGAATATTAGATCCTGCCAATCAGTACCTTCTCCGAATGATTGAGGATTTGAAAATCTTGGTGCTAAACCATCAGCTAATAACGCCTCATTTCTAAGTGTAGCGTATTCCGTAGCATTTAACAAATTTAACTTCCTGGCAGGTCCCGATGTACCAAAGAAGCCATTGTAATTCACATTGAAATTGCCAGCTTTACCTTTTTTGGTAGTCACCAAAATCACTCCTGATGCGGCACGAGCACCGTAAATGGCTTGTGATGCTGCATCTTTTAGCACCTCAATAGATTCAATGTCTGACTGATTCAGATAGTTGATACCACCATTATCAACAATCACCCCGTCAATTACCCATAGTGGATCGTTGTTGTTGAGTGTTGTAATTCCTCTCACCCTGACAGTTGCTGCAGAACCTGGTTGACCACTATTAGCAGCAATCGTAACTCCCGAAACCCGGCCTTGTAATGTTTGCGTAACACTGTTAAGCGGCAAGGACTGTAAATCAGCACCCTTTACGCTAGAGATCGCTCCGGTGACCACACTCTTCTTTTGCTCACCATAACCTACCACAACAACTTCCTCCAGTGCCTGAATATCCAGGTTCATCTGTACTTCTATGTTGCTTCTTCCATTTACAGGTTCTTCCCAGGTGGCGTAACCCACAAAAGAAAAAATAAGAACCGGGTCATTGGTAGTTGTATTAAGTTCATAACTTCCATTTACATCCGTGACCGTTCCATTTGACGTCCCTTTCTCTAGAATTGTCGCTCCCGGAAGTAACTCACCGGAAGATCCATCAGATACCGTCCCCCTGACCGTAACCTGACCGTAAACCAGCATTCCCGAGCATATCAAAATCCCCGAAAGCACTAGCTTCATCATGCTTCTCATTTTAATTAACATATTATTTTATTGGTTTAGTAGAACTTTTTTAAGGATTTCACATTTTTCATGTGTTTACGTTGTTAAATCCTCAATCAAATGTATGGACCGGTCATAGGCAATCTCGAATGAGTCGCTACACTTTGGTTACACCAACATGATTTAACGCCTCGTCAGAATTACGCCAACCGTCTGTTTTGCGCTAGTAATCAGAATATTAGCTATCTTACTAAATGAAAAAATCTTGACTTTCAGCAGACCAATTGGTCTGGGAATTAGTGGTTTACATTAATTTGGTGTACTAGATTTACGCCAGCCTCCTGACATTACCACAGAGAGGACCATGAACCTTTAGGATAAATAGGATGAGGAGCATACTAATTGCATTTTTTTTATCAGTTATCTCGTGTCTCAATTGTTTGGCCCAACATGAACTTACTGTTAGCGGTAGGCCCAAGGTCAGACATTTTGGGAGGGACATTTTTAAAGGTGATACCCAATTTTGGTCAGCATGTGAAAATGATGATGGCATTATGTTCTTCGGCAACAATGATGGGATTGTCATATTTGACGGAAGTAGCTGGCAAACACTTCCACTTCCCAATAACTCATCTGTAAGAGGGCTTCTTTATTCAAGTACAGGAACTGTTTATGTAGCTGGTTTTGGCCATTTCGGTAAAATCACCAGAGACAAGTATGGAAAATGGTCATTGATATCCATGGTTGACCTGATTGCTGCAAAAGACAGAGACTTTGAAAACATTTGGGATATTAATGAACATCAGGGTTATGTGATTTTCAGGTCATTTGATAAACTACTGGCACTGAAAAATGATAAAATCACCACCATACAATCTTCGGGAATGTATTATGCTAATACAGTTCAAGACAATTATTATGTCGCGGATAATGACGGATTGAAAGTCCTCGATCTTGAAACTCTGGACTTTGATCACATCTTAACAAAGGAAGAATTGAATAATGACGACATATCTGCAACCCTACCAGGAAGAGATACAAAAGAAACGCTGATCATCACACAGAACAGTAGCGCCTATTACCTAAAAAACAAAGTACTGACTCCACTTGGTCCACTTGTGAAAGAACCTCAACAATCTAAAATACTTTCGGCCATCAAAAGTAAAGACGGCAATTATCATTTAGGCACGCTCAATAACCAACTATTTCTTTTAGATGAGAACCTTCAGGTCATTAGAGGAGGAAAACGGCACTGGAACTTACAAGACAATACTGTTCTTAACCTATTTGAAACTAAAAAAGGGAATGTTTGGGCCATGCTCAATGACGGGCTGGACATGTTGAATTTCGCTTCCCAATCTACGATTATTCAGGAAGGGGCTTCAGTATTTGACCTTCTTATCAGCAATAACAACCTGTATGTGGCCACCAACCAGGGAGTCACTTACAACCCAATAGCAGACAAAAACATGTCGAGCTTTAGAAGTATTGATGCATTAGAAGGGCAAGCATGGAGCATTCAGGAAATCAATGGTAGAATTCTGTGTAGCCATAACAAAGGATTATTTGAAGTGAAAGGCAATCAGGTCCAGCGTATTGGCAATTTCATGGGAGTTTGGAAAGTAGTGCCCATTCGGGAAGACAAAAGCAAATTTCTGGTTTGTCTGTATGATGGTATTATAGTACTTCACTTTGATGAAAAGAAAGGGTTTATTCAGGGAAACAAAATCGCAGACTTTGAGGAATCCAGCAGGGATATACTCCAGACGGATGATCCTGGTGTATTCTGGATATGTCATGGTTATAAAGGGGTATATCGTGTGAAATTTGATAAAGCTTATCAAAAAGCAATTGCTATAGAGCATTATCGCGAAAATGGATTGCCTTCTCCATTCAATATCAATGTATTCAAATGGAATGATCAAACCGTATTCACCACCAATAATGGTATTTTTCAATTCGATGATAACACTAATCAATTCAATCCATTTGCTGCCCTGAACAATGTTCTCGGCAATGATGACAATGTGAGAACATTACTTCAAGCCTATGATCAGACCTGGTTTGTTCGTGATGATATGTTGGGATACCTGAAACCAGGCAATAATGAATTGAATACCGGAACATTTTTGGAACTAAAGGGCTCCTTCAACCGAAGTATGGAATGCCTCTTTCCTCTTTCTGCTGAAAATCTATTAGTAGGTACAAAGGAAGGCCTTTACGCATATGATTTGAAAGCATTTCACAATGAAGACGTCAAAACTTTTATTACTGGTATCAATTATTCAATTGACGATATATTATCACATGCTGAATTAAGATCTCCCAAAGACCTTGTGTTACCATTCCATGTAAATCGTGTAACCTTCACTTATGCAGCTCCAGGCATGTCTGATCCGGAAGCTGTTCAGTTCAGGTACCGATTGGCTAACCATTCAAAAGTTTGGTCTGATTGGAGCAATAGCAACGAAACACAATTCACACAATTGGGTCCAGGCACCTATCAATTTGAAGTAGAATCCAGAAGTTTGATTGGGGAAAAAGGATCTTCGGTTTCATACACTTTCAAAATATTCCCTGTTTGGTACAAAACGAAATGGGCGGTAGCGCTTTATTTCATACTGGGAATCACCTTTCTACTGGTTGGCAGAAAGCTGGTTATTCGAAAAATAAACAAGGAGCGGGCAATCACTCAACAAGAAGAACGTGAAAAAAGGAACATTCTGGAGCTGGAGCTTGAAAGGATGAAACTGGAACGTGAAAGGGACAGGATTGAAACTGAGAAAAGAGTTTTAGAAGAAGATGTCGTGGATAAAAGCAAGGAGCTAACTAATTATACCATGTTACTTGCCCGTAAGCGGGAACTGATATCGGAAATCAAGGACGAATTAAAAGACCTCAAGGAAGCAGCCCGTAATGAGAACAATCGAAACACAGTCAGAAACATCATCCGAAAAATCACACGTCATCTGAATGACGAGGAATATATCAAAGTTTTTGAAACCAACTTCGAAAGGGTGCACAAGGAGTTCTTTGATGAACTAAAGAGCCTTTTCCCAGACCTGAGTGCTAAGGAAATGCGACTATGTGCCCTGGTAAGGATGAATCTCACCAATAAAGAAATTGCCCCAATTCTCAATATTTCTATCCGCGGCGTTGAAACAGCCAGGTACCGTCTCAGAAAAAGACTTACCATTGATCATGATGAAAATATGGTAGCCTTCCTGGAAAACCTGGCAGGTCAGGAAGAAGAACATGAACACGAGTAGATCAATCTACAACGAGCTTGTTTCTAAATATGCTTCCAGATTCAACTTCAAGAATATATAACCCTTTTGGCAAATCGCCGATGTTAATGGGGTCATGGAATGAAACCTTCTTATCGAATTGAGTTTTACCATCCAGTCCAATGATACGTATCTGTCCTTCTGCGACACCTGGAATCTGAATTGTAATAAAATCCCTGGCTGGATTGGGGAATACTGATAATTTATTCTCAACCACTCCTGAGATCACACCCAAAAATGAAACTCTGAACCAGTTTACATTAAAACCTGCATCTGCCACATACAGTCGGAGTGTGGAATTACCGGGATTCAATATCATTTTAGCTGTTACGGTTTCCCACGTTTGCCAACCACCTGTTATAGGAATATCAACAGCTACTTCATTGAGAAGTTCCTCGCTTTTATTGAATTGCTGAAATCTTATAACTCCTGTATTATTCTCAGCTGCTACTCTTACATCAAATTGATACCATCCATCCTGTTCAATATAGATGTTATAATCCAGATAGTCACCCGCATCCGTATAGCCAATATTCTGACCTCCACCAATATCTGTTGTATTCTCTAACTCCAACCCATTGTTAAAGTCAAAGTCCTCTGCTTCTATGAGTGCGGGAAGTTGCACATGAACAGGCAAAGTGTTCCTAACCATCAGATCACTCACCTCCTCCAGTATCTGCCCATCTGTATTTGAGATATCCCCAGCATAATGTAGCGTTATCTCATCCCTATCCGTGAAAGTTTCAGTTACTTTTAAAGATAATATTTTTGGATCCTCTGGCGCTACCTCTTCAATTGAGTAAGCATTTTCATCAACCATAATGTTAAAACCCGCTTCACTAAGAGTTGATTCATCGATTGATTTATTCAAAACAACTGCCAATTCCTGATCACCTGTAGTATGGGCAGAAACTATTTGAAAAGGGACCTCAATTATTTGTTTGGACAAAAAAAAACTGAAGAACCCAATATTAGCACCTCCTTTGTCAATGTACACCCGGAAGGTGTGTGTCCCGCTTTCCAGGATAATGTCTTCCACAAATTTGTCCTCCCAGCTTTGAAAGCCTCCGGTAGGCGTAAGTGTCACTTGACCAGCAAGGTCAACTCCATCTACTTCATACCGAATAATTCCTTCAGATTGTCCTGCATATCTGATCCCTATTTTGTAAGCACCTGACGAATCAATATTAAGTGTATACTGTATCCATTCACCAGCTTCGGTCCAGCCAACATTGTATCCGTTACTATTTTCACTTTCATCTTCAGATATTTCAATATCCACTCCGTCATTCCTATAGTTATATCCCAGGTTCCAGGCCTGGCCTCCTGCATTTCCAGTGGTATTCGTGAATTCTTCGTCCTGATAGGCAAAACCAACTTTACCAAGATCAAAGTCAGTAGCCGCAACTATATTAGTTTCATCTACTACCAATGTATGATTTTTGAAAGGCTTGGTTTCATCTGTATGTGGCTGCCTGATCTTTGCATCAACTACATCAGGGTGATAGATATTATTTTCTAATTTCAGGTCCTCTGTCAATTGCATCAAGGCTGCATATGCCTCATCAGCTGAAGGTTTATTGCCATTTCCGTTCCAATAATCCACTACTTGTTGGTAACCATCATTCATTGGAATTTGTAATGGATTGTTATTACCCAATTTCTTCAATGGCCACCATGACCAACCAAATCCATTGGATTCAAAAAGGGATACTGCATTGGTAAACCAGGTGTTCGCATTTTCACCTGTCTCTCCCAACCAAATTGGTACATTACGGGAGCTTCTCATATCCAGCATTCCCTGAATAGCGTTTTGAGTGTTCGGATTCCAGTATTTGTGAAAACTAATGGCTAGGTTATCATCCCATAAAGTTGGTAACCCATTGTAATTATTACCCCAGCAATTCCCTTCAATGAAAATCAGGTGGTTTTGATCCACTTCACGTATAGCGTCGGTCACTCGTTTTTGCAAATCCCATAATGGTGTATTAGCACTTTCAGCACAACCATTCAGATCTTGTTCATGGTTTTGGAATCCCCAATTGGGTTCATTGATAATGTCATATGCTCCTAGCATTGGTTCATTCACATACCTTTCAGCTAGTTTTCTCCACAGTGCTACCATCTTGTCCTGATTGGCTTCACTTTCCCAAAGTGATGGTTTAGATGAATCATAATCACTAATGTCTGCATTTTCTCCCTGGCCACCAGGTGCTGCGTGCAAATCAAGAATGAGGTATATGTTATTATCCTTACACCAATCCAATAATTGGTCAGTCATATCAAAACCTTTATCTAGCCAGGTGATCTCTCCAGCAACAGGCTCTTCTTCAATAGGTGGTGTAAATAATTTATAATGCATGGGTAAACGAATAGAATTATACCCCCAGCTCGCCATGGAATCCACGTCTACTTTCCTCATGTGATTGGCCAACCAGGCTTCATAAAATTCCTGTGTCCTTGTTTCGCCAATGAGGGCTTCAATTTTGGCTTCTATTTCATGTTGGGGGCCGGATGTCCGAAGCATGTAACCTTCCTGCAACATCCAGCCACCCAGACCAATGCCTCTAAAGATGAGTTCTTCCCCATTGGGGTCAATGATTTTTGTTCCTTCGCGATGAACGAATTGTGCTTCAGCACTCAATAAGATGAATAGAAAAGCGAATAATAAGATTGGCTTTTGAATATTTGAGAATTTACTAGTACTTAAAATTAGTTTAGCTGACATATTTTTAACGTTGACCTTCATTTTTTACAACAATCAAAAATAATCGTTCAGTAACAAGGGATGCTATTTTGAATTACATCTTGGTTACACCAGCGGAAAAAGCCATTACATCAATTCTACTTCAATTAACTATTCTTAAATGATAATCAATTAGTTATGCCACTCAATTCAGAGTAATTCTACCAGTGGAGTAAGTCACCGCTTGTCCTTTCACAATTACGCGATCACCATTGTCGATGCAATCCAGATGTCCTACTCGTTTTGAGAGTTGCATGGCTGAAAGTTCCTTTTTTCCTAATTTTTTGGCCCAAAATGGAATCAACGTGCAGTGTGCAGAACCTGTAACAGGGTCCTCCATGATAGACGCCTGCGGTGTGAAAAACCTGGAAACAAAGTCCACATGATTTCCTTTAGCAGTAACAATCACACCTCCCGGGTCAATATTCACCTGATCAAATGTTTGCCTATCAATTTGAATAGCTCTGATGTCTTCTTCGGTTTCGTATAAAAGCAAGTAATCTCTCGATTTGAATACAGCCTGAGGTTTTATGCTGAATGCTGCAAATATTGAATCAGGCAATTCTGCCTGCTGAGGGGGGCGAGATGGTAAATCCATACTGTACCAGTCATTATTAACTGACACTTTCAGTTTCCCACTCTTTGACTCGAAAACAAATTCATCAGCACTGTGATGCAATATGGTTTTTAAGCAATGTGCCGAGGCAAGCGTAGCATGCCCACAAAGGTCCATTTCAATTTCCGGGGTAAACCAGCGCAGATGAAACTTATCTCCGTTTTCTATGAAAAAAGCTGTTTCAGCTACAGCATTTTCTTGTGCAATATTGAGAAGTATATCGTCTGGTAACCATTCTTTTAATGGCACGACACAAGCAGGATTTCCAGCGAAAACCTTATTCGTAAAGGCGTCAATCTGGTACAGTTCCAATTCCATGTTTCAATATAGCACATTCCTTAAAATTGTTGCTCCCAAATCTCACCATCCCAACTCCAAAAATCTGCTATTGGCTTAGCAAAACCAGTTCGCCCTCCATAAAGAAAGACCTTTTTCAATTTATTGTGATAAACCATACCATAGGTCTCAACAGCCTTCGGCCAATCACCTTCCTTTGCTATCAAATGCCATTTTGAGCCATCCCACTCCCAGAGTTCATCAGATAATCCATTTTCTGTAGCACCTCCAAATAGCACAGCCCTTTTTCGGTTACTATCATAAGCAATTATGATATTCGATCTTCCAGATGGCTTTATAGCTACGTTGATTTCTTTCCAATCAGTACCATTCCACTCCCACATGTTATCCGATCGTATCCATCCATCATCTTTTGACACAGATCCACCAAAGAGGACAATTGATTGTCTCACTTCGTCGTAGAACAAGGCTCCTCTGCAAACACCAGGAGGACCTTTTTCAGCTACTTGTTGCCAACCATCGGGGGTGAATACATAGGTATCTGTTGGATATGGTTTGCCTGCACAACCACTGAACAGTACTACCTTCTTATTCTTCTGATCAAAAGCAATTGGACAGGACATTCTTGGTCCGGGGGAAGTAACATCCTGCACAATCCAGGAGTTGTCATCATAAATCCAGGTGGTTTCCAACGAACCACCTTCAGGACTATACCCTCCTACAGATATGATTCTTGACCCCTCAGGATCATAAACAGCAGTTATACTTGAAACATTGCCGGCACTGGATTGGTCTACCAGTTTCCAGGAAGTACCGTTCCATTCCCAGGTAGATGGGTTCCATTTGTATTTGCCCTGATCATCTACATCATTGCCTGCAAATAATACAATGTGTTCACGCTCTGAATCGTAAACCAGACCAAAATGATCTCTGGGACCAGGTGTCTGGCATACACCAATTTGCGCTTTAACAAAAAGTAGGACTATTAGTGAATGAGTAAGTGTTTTCATGATCAGGTTTAAGCGGTTACTTTCAATTGAACGCATACATGATGCCGTAGGTACCAATTTGTGATTGGCTGTAAAATGTATTTATAAATGGTAACGTATCTTGTATTTAGGGGAGCAGCTTATCCATGACTGGTCAAAATGTTCATAAATGCAGCTTCAAATGTCAGAAAACGAGAATATTGTACTTTAAATCCAGAGGTCACGCTCAAAATTTCATAATTTCCTTTTGAACTAAACCAGTATTTGAATGAAGTACCTGCTTACAGGAGTAATATCACTGTGCTTTTTTTTCATGAATTTTGCACAGGAGATCAACCCTTTTATTATCGTAGATCAGTTTGGATATTTACCTACTTCAACTAAAATAGCTGTTCTTAAAGACCCACAAATAGGGTTTGATGAGGAACAATCATATACACCCGGTGAAAGCTTTCAATTAATCAATGAGTCCAGCGGTGAGTCTGTTCTATCAGGAAGTCCGGTGGCATGGAAAAATGGAGCCACTGATGCTTCTTCTGGTGACAAGGCCTGGCACTTTGATTTTTCTTCAATTGACACACCAGGCAAGTACCATGTTTTAGACGTCACCAACAATCAAAAGTCATACAGCTTCGAAATAGGAGAATCGGTATACAGTGAGGCACTTAAACATGCGTTCAGAACATTCTATTACCAGCGGGCAGGTTTTGAAAAGAAACTGCCATTTGCTGATACCCGTTGGGAAGATGATGCCAGTCACATTGGAGCTGATCAGGATACTGAGGCCAGATCTTTTCTCAAGAAGAATGATTTTAGCCTGGAAAGAGACGTTTCAGGAGGGTGGTATGATGCTGGTGATTACAACAAATACACCAACTGGACCGCAAATTATGTAGTAGAACTCATCAAAATGTACCGTGAAAACCCAAATGCCTGGGGAGACAATTTCAATATCCCTGAATCGGGTAATGGCATTTCTGATTTACTGGATGAAGTCAAATGGGGACTGGATCATTTGATCAACATGCAGGAAGAAGATGGCGGAGTTTTGAGCATCGTAGGGATGGATCATGATTCCCCTCCATCAAAAGCTGACGGCCCCTCCTATTATGGTGACAGAAGTACTTCAGCTTCGCTGAATACCGCCGGAGCGTTTGCTATTAGTGCCATCGCTTTTCAACAAGCTGGGCTTACAGACTATGCTGCTTCACTTCAAACCAAAGCAGAAATGGCCTGGGACTGGGCCATTGAAAACCCTGATGTTATTTTCTACAATAATAGTTCAGCAAACGGTACGCAGGGATTGGGGGCGGGTCAGCAGGAGGTAGATGATTATGGCAGGTTAATGGCAAAAATTGAAGCTGCAGTATTTCTCTTTGAGCTAACGGGAGAGGAAACCTACAAATCTTTCATCGACAACAACTACACCAGTGGACATCTCATGGAATGGAGTTTTGCCTATCCATTTGAATTAGCCAATCAGGAAGCATTATTACACTATTCCAATTTACCGAATGCCACGACTTCAGTTGCCAACAACATTCAATCAACTTACACTTCCAGCATCAATTCAGCTAGCAACTATGGGAAAATTCAGGACGAAGATGATCCATATGGTGCGTTTCTGGATGCATATACCTGGGGAAGCAATGGTGTGAAAGCTGCACAGGGCCTTATGTACATTGATAACCTGACCTATGACATTGATCAAAATGAATCAAAATGGAATGATGCCGGGGAATTGTACATCCATTACCTGCACGGAGTAAACCCATTGAACATTGTCTATTTATCCAACATGTATGAATATGGAGCAGAGAACTGTGTGAATGAATTCTACCATTCCTGGTTTGCCAATAACAGTACAAAATGGGATCGTGTGGGTGAAAGTGAATTTGGCCCGGCACCTGGATTTCTGGTGGGAGGACCTAATCCTTCTTATGATTGGGATGGGTGCTGCCCGGCTAATTGTGGTTCTGGCACCAGTAATGCAGTATGTACCAGTGAATCTCTGGTACCCCCAAAGGAACAACCCAAGCAGAAGTCCTATAAAGATTTCAATACAAGTTGGCCTTTGAATTCCTGGTCTGTGACGGAGAATAGTAACGGTTATCAGGTCAATTATCTTAGACTGTTGTCCAAATTCGTAGATGGAAGTTTTGATTGTCACGGCACAAAAGATGGATCTGCATACTATGATGTGTGTGGCAACTGTGTTGGCGGTGAAACTGGAAATGAACCCATTGAAAACGAGGCTGACTGTACACCACTTGATTCCAGAGAAACTGGTAGCATAGAAGTTTATCCCAACCCTACAACCGGGATCATTGCTATCAATAGCCAAATCATAGAAGCAGAGGTGACGGTATATGATGCAGTCGGAAATCAAATCGTTTCAGGCATTGCCAATGGATCTATTGAGCTTGACTTATCTGAATATAAAAATGGCACTTATTTGATGGTTATAAAATCGACGAAAGGTTTGATGGTGAGGAAAGTGGTGAAAATCTAGTTACAACTTGGTATGCAAGCCTTTGTGCTGTCACAAATATGTACCTACATTGAATACTCCATATTTTCTTATTAGCTTAGTGCAAAATCAAACCGATCCCTTATGAAAAAGTTCAGCATTACCCTTGTTGTGAGCCTGATTTCATGCTTATTATTTGCACAGGAAAATATCGATCTATCAGCCATCGAAAAAATTAAAAAAGAAGGCCTGGAAAACTCTGCAGTAGAAGAAATTGCCTTTAAAGTACTTGACCTGGCAGGTCCCCGATTAACGAATTCTCCAGGATATCACAGGGCAACAGGTATCGTCATAGATCAACTGGAGGAATGGAAACTTGACAACATCCAAAAACAAGCATGGGGTGACTTTGGAAAGGGTTGGCAAGTAGAAAAGAGTTATATCGCCATGGTAGAGCCCTATTACATGCCTTTCATTGCGGTTCCACGTGCCTGGACCGGCAGCACAGATGGGTTGATCACACAAAAAATTATCGTTCCCCAAATTGAGACTTCCGAAGACCTGTTGAAATACCAGGGTAAATTAAAAGGTGCAATTGTGGTGAGACCACCTAGTCAGTTTGCATTGGATTATAAGGGTGATACCTCCCCTACATTTGAAGCTGACGCTGAACGGTTCTCAGAAGAAGACTTAATTGAGATGCAGGAACCATTGGGAGAATCCACCTGGTGGTCACCTGAAAAAATGACGCAACTCGCCATATTGAGAAAAATGAACCAGGAAATCGATAGTTTCTTCAGAGCTGAAGAGGTCGCATTGGTACTGAAAGGAGCCGTAGGAAAACATGGAACCCTCTTCACGGGGAGCAGAAGAAAAGGAAGACTTGTTGAGACCTCAAAAGAAGTAGCAGAATTGGATTTGGCACCAGAATACACCAATATGTTGGTAAGGTTTGCTGAGCACGGAACAGATGTAACTTTGGAAGCAGAAGTACAAACCACCTTTTATGAGGAAGATTTGAAGGGATATAATGTTTTAGCAGAGATCCCGGGAACAGATAAAAAACTGAAAAAAGAGCTTGTGATGTTGGGTGCCCATCTGGATTCTTGGCATGGTGCTACAGGGGCGACCGATAATGGAGCCGGTACAATAGTGATGATGGAAGCCATTAGAATTTTGAAGGCTACAGGGTTAACACCGAAAAGAACGATCAGATTAGGACTGTGGGGAGGAGAAGAGCAAGGACTACATGGATCAAAGAACTATGTGAAAAACAATTTTGGCGATTCAGAAACGATGACATTGCTGCCGGATCATGAGAAACTGTCAGCCTATTATAACATTGACAATGGAACCGGAAGAATCAGAGGAATCTATTTACAGGGAAATGAGGCAGCAGCACCAATATTTGAGGAGTGGTTCAAACCCTTAGATGATTTGATAGACAATACCACCATTACCATTCGCAATACTGGCGGTACTGATCACCTGGCATTTGATGGAGTAGGATTACCGGGATTCCAATTTATTCAGGATAAAATCGAATACAACACAAGAACCCACCATACGAACATGGACAACTATGACCGACTTGTCATTGACGACCTAAAGCAAATGGCTGTAGTGGTAGCATCTTTTGTTTATATGACTGCACAACGAGAAGAGAAAATTCCAAGGAAAGCGACTGCTGAAGTGGAGAGTAATTAGAAGTTTTTCATTCCCTTGTTGGTGTTGTCACTAACAAGGGTCAGTGATATTACTCTTTGCATTCTCCAGGAATATATTGAGTTATTCCATTAGTTCTTAAATGTCCAAAATTCTCATAAGTATTACCATCGCATCCACAAAAAAGCTTAAGCTCTCTTGTGTTGGCTTTACCCCTCAATTCATCCACCAACTCTTGGCTGTAACATTTTGTAACCCATCTTTCTTCGAGAAAATCCATTAACTCACGAGAAGCTTTTGCTAACTCTACAGCCGTGAAACAATCATAACTTGAGTTTTTTAACCTAAATGTTAGATAGCTATATTCATCACCAAAAACCAAATATTCGACACCCCTTTCAAAGGCAAAAGTTGGGCTAGTCATAAGAAATTGATAATCAGCTCTCCCCTTAAATACCTTGTGAACATTTAAAACAAAAATACTATCTGACAATAGACCTACACTAGATTCATCTAAAGACACAATGGCAACCAGGTCACTACTTTCTATCGCTTTCTCAAACGATGAATTCTCACAAGGATCCTGAATGGTCACCAATGAAGGTAAAAAACTAAGTAGAAAAGAAATAGTATGCATAATCTTATTTTAACAGATATTTGATATAAAACACGATCAACAAATGACTTCAAACATAGTGAATTTTGTTTTGCAACAGATACTTGTTGGTGACAACACCAACAAGGGCGATTGAAGAGACTCAAAACGATGGATTTAGTCTTAATACAGCCAACTAATACTCGCTGCGATAGACTTCATCATACTCATTCAAGTAGTCAATTCGCAGTTGAGAGTAATCAGATTTTCTCACATATCGCTTTTGAAAGTATCGAAATTGGGAATCAGGCCCGTCAATTCTGTGCCTTACAACATAATTATACCCGTCTTTTGAAACATTAAATTCATAATCATTTGCGTACCAGTTATTCCTTTTGAAATGACATACTTCAGCAATCAGCAAAGTATCAACATACACCTGAAAAGCATTATCACCATAATTCTGGCCAATTCTGTCAATGATTTTTCCGTTTTCAAATATTGTTTTCCCATCTTTCTTGATTTGAATGCTATGCACATCAATTCCTTCAGATGTAGTGATGTTTAAATTTTGGAACTCATAAAGCCTCCATCCAATCTTATTCAAAATATTATCGGTATTTCTATATCGGTAGGTCACAGGTTTAGAACAAATGATTGCTAAAATGAAAATTGCTCCAAAGATTGCAATTACGATATTTTGTCGACTCATTGATTGAATTGGTTATTTTAAGTGTCCCTGATGTAGTTGATAACACCAAAGGGCTAGTTACATTTTACGAGACTTTTTCAAGTTTCCATCCTTCCATTTTTCTTTTTTGCTTATTGTTCCATCTTCCTTGAAATGTGTCCACCAGCCATCTTTACGACCATTTAACCAATATCCCTTAGTCTTAATTAAGCTATTCATATCCATTACACCAATCAACAGATTCCAATTCAAAGGGTCTTTATCTCTCATTAAAATTTCGTAATTCTCCGATTCGAACGGTTGGCTTATAGGATAGTATTCTACAAAACTTCCGTGCAACGTATCATCCAGGTTGAAGCTAAGTGAAAGAATTATACAGTTGTCTTCATAGTAATTTAATTTATACCCGTGCCAAGATTTACCTTCAACAACATACTTGATCGTACCATCATTATGGTAGAACACTTTCTTAAATAAGGCATTAGGACTGTTTTTAGATTTGAGGTGCAGTGAATCAGTTAGGACAAATGAGGAATCAAAACCTGTATTTTCGTCAAGTAAGTAAATTATACCCTGTTTATAGGCATAAGGCTTTGGTTCAATGTCTTCATATTCGGGTCTGGGAAAGGGGCCAATATCACTAATGTAGTAAAGAACATAAGTTGAATCCGGCCGCAAATGCAATAAATGTTTTGATACTGATGGTGATTCATAATGTCCAAAAATATTGTGTTGGGAGAAGACACTAAAACAAGTCGACAAACAGATTATCGATACACATATTCTCATTTTTTTCATTCTGCGGGTGATTACATCCACCCATTCAACAACTGTAAGTGCAACAAAATACAATCCATCAGGATCTCTGAACTTATAAGCCGACATAAAATGGTTGTTTAAAAACTAAAATTAGTGAATTTTTATCAAGCCGTGTCGGGGGACACAAGGATTCATCAATAAGGTTTCAAGTCATCCCATGGAAGACTTAAAACGAGGGTGCTTTTAGGTTGGTAAGTTTAGTTCATCAATTTGACCATCAGATTTTTACACCTTTTATTAAAGTTGCCATTTTTATAGACTTCTCTTTTAAGTGTAAAAACTTCTTTCTTTCCTCATCCTGTGCAAAGTTTTCAAAATTTTGCTCAGTAGAAAATTCTACAAGATGAACTTCGTATGGTTTTTCCACATTACACTCAATCATGGATTCTTCATTTGGACGGATCCTAAGTGTTAGTCTTCCATTGTATTTTGATATTATCGGTATTGCTACCTCTTCAAATTGTTGGAACGTTTCTTCTTGACCATCAATAATGTAGATCAATTGTGTTATGTAAATCATATTTTCTGAATCCCTGTTAAAGCAGTTAAAAAATTAAAGATTATGACTTATCACAATTTGGAAAATTTGAACGAGCACTTCAACTAATTAATTTCTTTTCTTAAACTCCTCCTCCGTCAACGCATAAAACTTCTTCTTATCAGCATAAGGTGACTTTCCTCCATCAAAATAGGCACGAACCACTGGAAGTGGAATTGTATCTTGAAGACTTTCTGCAGCTTCATACAGATGGTTCCCATGAAAATCATGGCATTGCAAACAAGTGGTCCATTTTTCCTGAGCAATCAATTCCGCATGGGACACTTCCAGCGGGTCGTTTTTCATTTCTGTATCTCCATGGCAGTTTTCACAATAACCGGTATTCACCTGGGTGATCCTCAGACCATTGTGTTCTTCGTGGCAGGACTCACAATAGGTAACACCAATGGCTTTTCTGGCTTCCACGAATCTGGGCTCGGTAAAACGATGTAAGGGATGTCGGTCATTGGCCCTGTCATGGCAGTCCAGGCATTTTTTGTTGTCGACATTTTCTGTTCCAAAGTCTGCTTCAGTTTTCCGCATACCCACGGCTTTCATAATATTGGCTTGTAACTGTTGGAAAACATTGCCCCTGGCAGGTGTATGACAGGATTCGCATGAGAAACCTTCATGTCCCTTGTTCATAGGCCCTTTGGAAAGAAAGGCTTCATTAGCTGGAATACTCAGCGTAACGTATGCTACAACAGTGATCAAAATTCCTACACCAAAACCGATCCATTGTCTTTGTCTTCGTCTGCTAATTCTCATAGTCAAATTATTTATGGGCTACCAGCCACTTTGCAATCATGATCTTTACCGGTCGTCGGGATTTACTTTCTTTGATGACCGAATGACGTTGAGTTACATCAAATTTCGCCAAAACACCCCAAAACACTCCAAAACACACAATAATTGCCCCGGTCCATACCAGATTAATCATAGGCATTTCAATGGCTTTTATGGTTACCCAATCCCGTTCTGAATGTGCAATGGTTACTTCTACACTCCCATTTTCCACGTTGTGCTTATTCACCAGAATTCTTATTCCAAGGGCTTTCTCATAGGCTGGAAATAGTCTTACCTGCTCTCCCCTAATCAGGTATATCGGATTAAGATGATATGCTCGGTCTCCGTCTTGAATGACAAATTGTGATTCAACTGCCAGGTCTTCTTTTTCAAGTGTAACACCAGGCACATTCTTGGTTAGCTGACTTCCTGCATAGTGAATCTTAACACTTCCGTAGTTGAGTGAATCTCCTTTTCTGAAATCAACACCATCGTTTGATTTCCATTCTTGTTTTTCGGGATCCGGGAAATTGGTCACATGGACGTAAAGATCTTTGTTCCAAAAGGACTGTATGGCCGGTGAAGCTATAAACCCCATTGTGGGATTATTTTGCATTCGGGGTTTGAGGTAGGTGGTCACGCCATCATGTGTTACTTGCAATTCATAATAGGTGTTCTCATCCTCTACATCGACGATCCTTTCATGTTCACCCTCCTTCAATACTTTCAATTTGGGATTGGTTGTGTCAATGTAATCATCCAGGTCGATCAACTCTTGATTATTTGTTTCCTGGTATACACTTGTGAATGTAATTTGATAATTCCCAAACAATTTACTTTGATGCCGATTGAGCAAAGTATTTTCCTGAATGGTGTGGACCGGTAAATTACTTTCAGGAGCATTTAATAGCATACTGCTGCTGATCACCTTTTTATAGCCAGCTGAGAATATAACCCCAATTAACAAGACAGAGAATCCCCCATGAGCTAGTGTTCCGGATAGTTGGGGTGTCCTGATCTTAATAGAGCGTGATAATATCAGTACTGATGAGATTACAGAAAAAAGACAAGAAAACAGTAATATGGCATATTGCCAATGATAAACACGGGCAAACAGTATGATCATAGCACTTAAAGCAATTGCCCCCATGAGAGAAAAGAACAACTTACTCTCCAATGTGCTTCTATCTTTTATGTTGTAATGGTAAATGTATTGAGCTCCAGTACTTAATATGGCAAATCCAATAGCAAACCATAATTGAAACTTACTATAAAAAGCAATTGGATCAGAAGGTGGTGCCATGTCTCCGGTTAAACCAATGTTCTGAAAAATCACATTTAACACTGGTATCGAGGTAGGGACCAACACTTGAAAAGATGCTAAAATCAGGACAAGAACCCCAAAAGTCATCCAATTTTGAAATTGGTTCTCAGTGTTTTCATCGGGTGTATTGATCAATAAGTGTCTTTTAAAAACCAATATCCCAATACTAAAAAGAAGCACCAATACAAGCACCAGCAACAATTGGCCAGAAAGTCCCAGGTCTGTAAATGCATGTACCGAGGAATCTCCAAGAATTCCACTTCTGGTAAGGAATGTGGCATAAAGAACCAATACAAACCCTGAACACACCAATATCACTGAGAACAATTGCCCCACGGCTTTCTTTCTCACGAGAATAACACCGTGCAAGGCAGCCACTAGCACTATCCATGGAATAAGAACTGCATTCTCAACAGGATCCCAGTTCCAATATCCCCCAAAATTCAATGTTTCGTAGGCCCAGTAGGCTCCCATCATAATCCCCGCACCTATTACTCCTACTGTTATGAGTAACCAAATCTGAATTCGTTTAAACAGTAGATCGATCTCATTCTTAAGCAATCCGGCAATGACCAGTACAAAAGGAATACCACTTAAAGCATAGCCAAGAAAAATAACGGGAGGATGAATGACCATCCAAATATTTTGAAGTAATGGATTCAATCCTGTACCATCCAAAGGCACAAATCCTGGATCAATTTTGAAAATTTCATTACTTGAAGTGTCTTTTAACAGCAAAAAAGGAGAACTGCCAATTTTCAATTCAGGGAATAAGTAAACCCCCAATACCAATGAAATCATTAATACCTGAAAAGCACTAAAAACAATCAGAATCTCTCGTTCCCAATCCCGATACTTGTTAATTAGTATTAAACCCAATAAAGCATTCCAAAGGATCCATATCAAAAAGCTTCCTTCCTGGCCTTCCCAAAAACAAGAGATTAGATAGTAGATCGTCAAATCGTTCGAAGCATGGTTCCAGACATAGTCGTATTGATATTGGCGCCAAAAAAGCATGAGCCAAAGGCATGAAATCACACCCAGTACTGTAACCACATGAGCTGAATAAAATATCCTGGCATTCCGCCTTCCGGATTCAGTCTTTCCATAAAACAGGTAGGTGAAAACCACAATCAGGCTACTGACCAGTCCAAAGATGAGCAACAAATGTCCTGTTTCTGCGAGCATCAGGCGTATTCTATGACTACATTATTGGTTGCAGGCTTACTGACACATGGAAGCACATAACCTTCTTCAATGTCCTTCTTACTTAAAGCATTACCCCTTCTCATCACTACTTCACCGGATGCACATTTGGCCTTGCAACTTCCACAAATACCGTCCATGCAGACATAAGGCAAGTTCAGGTTTTCATCCAGGGCAGCATCCAGGATATATCGGTTGGCTTTTACCGGTACCTCATATTCTTTACCCTTCACTTTGATGGTCACTTCTCTATTCTCCATCATGGGAACCACCTTTGCCTCTTCTGCAGTCGGAGGAGGCGCACTAAATTTCTCAATATGAATTCGCTCTTCACTGACACCAGCCATTTTTAGGCCTTCTTCAGCTTCTATCATCATACCACTGGGCCCACAAATGAAGTATTCCGTCTTTTCCGGAGGAAATTGAGGTATATGTTTCAACAAATTGGGTACCTGAGTGCGTTCTACCCGCCCTTTGTAACAACTTTCAAAGTCCCCTGGAGATTCCAGGATATGTTTCAGTGTCAGTCTGCCCTGGAATTTGAATTGGTAATCTTTCAATTCCTGATTAAAGATGATGGATTCCTCATCACGATTTCCATAAAAAAGAGATACATGACTTTCAGGTTCCTCCATTAAAATTGTCTTCAAAATTGACATTAATGGGGTAATTCCACTCCCTGCACCAAACAACACAATATGCCTTTTTGCTTTTGGATCAGGTTTAATGGTGAAATTGCCCATTGGGTAAAGTACTTTCATAGAAGCACCTACTTTGGTATTGTGAAACAGGTGATTGGATACTTTTCCATCCTTGATCCTCTTCACTGTAACACTCATGGTCTTGTCAATTTTGGGAGCGCTATTAAGTGAATAGCAACGTCTTTCTACCTTCCCATCTACCTCAACCAAAAGGGTTAAAAACTGACCTGGTGTGTATTTAATTTTTTTAAGAAAGGGTTGCTTGAAGTGAATACTGATAGCGTCATTAGTTTCCTGAATGACATCTACTATTTTAAGGTTCGCGATTTTTTCCATGGTTATCGAGGTTATTCGTAGTAAAAAACCACCCAGATATGATACAGGGTGATGAATGAAATAAAGAATGACATTGCCACATGCAGAATCATCCATCCCTGAAAGATGATTTTGGACTTTGCTTTGAGTAGTTCAAGGTTGAACATTCCCAATAAGAAATTACCAAAGAAGGTTATACTTAGAACAAACAGGTAGGCAAACCCAAGTTGAGTACTATGCACATAGAATAACAAGGGCGTTAGTGCACCCAGCCAATTATGTATCGCATAAAATGTAAATGACTTTTCTTCCCACCTGGGGATCACCCTTACAAGGCTTAGTGACCACTGAAACAGAATGATCGTAAATAACCCAAGTCCTGACCACCTTCTATACATTTGGTCATCCTGCAATTGCTCGAGATACATCCATTTCAACTCCAGTAAATCCTGCAATAGGAAGAATAAGAATGTTATACCACCAATAATCAGGTAGATAGATTTGTTCATAGCGGCACTGGATTTTGGTAGCATGAAAGTTATGAGCCCTTTCATACTACCAGATTGAAGAAATATTAGAGTTTCAAAATTCCTTTAAGCGTTTGATCAGCAGTCAAAATTCCTACACTGTCCACAAATGCTTGAGGTGACGGAACATGGTAACCGCCAGCTGGCCAATCCCCAATTGATGGTTTTTCAGCTTCAGTGAAACCATCAATTTCAGCCAGATAAGCTTCAAAGGTTGCTTTGGCACCTCCTCGATAAGCCATAATAATTGACTGAAGTTCAGAAAAAGAAACAGAATCCGATGGATAAGTCCATGTGGTGGCACCCTGAATATCACCCAATTCCCAATCCGTTTTAGTAGTCTCAGGATGATCATTGTGGCAATTCACACATGGAGCTGCCACTGCAAAATCCGGAAACATCGCTGTGTAAAGCTGGTTCTCTTCATCGTAGAAGTATTTTGGTTCTGAATCTACTCGCATCTCTGCGAATAGTTCTGCTTGCTTACCAGAGAACTTGTTCGATTTTCGGATTGGAAAATCTGATCCCAGGAAAAGTCCAAGCGGCACATCCCCTTTTTTTCTAATATCTCCTGCAATACCTCGTAAAAACAATGCAGGAAGCGGACCAGCCTCAACATCATCTTTTTCCCAATCTTCATCGAATTTAAGACCTTGTTTCTTTCCAGCTCCTACAATAGCTTTAGTGTAGAGTGTTCTTGCCACATCGTTTTCCTTGGCTACAATTTCAAAAGCCTCTTCAATAGAGTACATTTTATCAGATTTTTCCGTTGATTCCGGTAAAGGCTGACAGGAAAAAAGCAATATCACTGGCAGCATCAGGCCGTATTTCAAGATCGTGTTAATTTTCATAAGTAAATAGTTAAGTTTGGTTATCAAATCATCTATGCAGCCACTTCAGCAGCAGCTTCTTTCATAGTAGTCGCCAGGACAGTGTAAACCTGTACCCAGGCATCCTTTACCTCATCGTTCCAGGCGTCCCCCAACCCTGTTTCCAATGTATAAAGTAATGCGCCAGCCACAGTATCATAATGACTGTCCTCCACTCCATATCCTACATGTCTCTTACCCAGGTCCTGAACAACTGGCACCAATCCCCCCAGATCATCCAGTCCTTTCACAGCCGCTGCAAGCATGGTCATTAGCTTCACTTTTTGTTCAGCCAAACTGCTTTTAAAAAGAGGCTTTAACGCAGGATCCATTTCGAATAATTTGTCATAAAAAATGTCTGCAGCCTGCTCCTTTATGGGTACTACAAGCGCGAAGGTGCTCTGAACTAGTTCCTTTTGTTTTGCGGTTACAGGACCTTCTTCTTTCTTTTTGAATAGTGATTTCAGAAAACTCATTGTCTCGTTTTAGTTAAATGATTAGTAGAATTATTTTCAATATTGAATAGGGTCATTAAAGGCCCTGTTAATGCTTCTGCTTCTCCCCGTTTACAAGCGCTTTTTAGTTGTAGCACCGGTAGTTGAACAATCTTATTGATCATAGAAGCTGTACTTTTCTCCAATAGGTTTCTTTGTAAGGCATCCAGCTTTGACCCATATTGAGCCAGTGTATTGCTACGTACCTCCTCCAAAACTTCCTTGAATTGCTGAATGTGCGTCATCATAAGTTGTTCCTTCTTCCAGTTAAGGAACTCTTCCTGACATTCGTCAATGATTTTTTCAATTTTGGGAATTTCATTCTCTCGGTTCTGGAGTGTTTCAGTAGTCATCGAACCGATCTGATCAATGTTAAATATTTTGGCAGGCCCTTCTCCGAGTACAGTTCTGGGTGAGCCAAGGTCTATCACAATTGTTCCTGGTGTAAAATCCATTATATGATAGAAACCAGGTACGCTCAATGAGCTGATCACAATATCATACTCGGATAACCTCTCTTTGTGAGAATCAAACTCCACAATTTTATACTGGCATTCACCAGCCAATTCGATTGCTTTCTCTTCATTTCTATTGGTTACATCCACCTCATAATACCCTTGCTTAAACAGGTTTCTGCATACCGATTTACCCAATGCTCCAATACCCGAAACCAAAACCCTGGCATTCCTGCCATAAAAGCAATTTTGATTGATCAGTTTGACAGCATTGAAGGCAATCGAAGCAGCACCATCTTTGAAAGAAGTCTCCTGATGAACCCTCTTATGGCAATGAAATACGGTATGTAATAATCGATGAAGTAAAACTCCAGCCATATCGGATTCCACAGACTGCTGGTAAGCTAATTTCACCTGACTATAGATCTGAATATCACCCAACACCTGAGAATCAAGTCCAATCGCCAATCTAAACAAGTGCTTGATCGCCACATTACCTGCCAGCAGCTTAAAACATGACTTAGAATTTTCTGTACTTACGCCATTATAGACAGCCAAATAATCTCGTACCTCCCGATTGCGATCCTCATCAGCCCCAAAATAAACCTCGGTCCTATTACAGGTGGAAACCACCATGGCTTCTTTAATACCCACAACGTCCCTTAATCGTGATAAGAAATCTTTTGTGGAATTGTTGACCAGTGCAAATTGTTCCCTTATCGAGACGGGTGCAATATGGTGATTGACCGTAATAGCGTATAAAGTGTACATATAAATATGGTTAGTTAGCCTTACGTAGTATGTAAGATTAATTACGTATTTATTTACGTATTTATACGTACAAATATATCAGTAGTATTTAATCAGTTAAATGGATTAGCGCATGAGTAAATAGTCTTTTACAACAGAATTAAAGCTGTTTTTTCACAGGTATTGTCAGGGAAATGGTCTGATTGGTTCAAAGAATATTTATGTTTTGCGCAGAATGATATTATTGTTAAACATCAAGCCATTTTCACTCCAAGAGATTTTACTTTATAAAGCCATTTTGCAGTAAACTCCTTACCCGCTCCCTTGATTGGAGCTATATAAGTTACTTTGACAGGATTCACACCACAAAACTTCAATGTTCCTTTTCTAAATTGATTAAGAGTAGGGCTTTTGAAATACAAAAAATCAAACCACCTGGGTGTATCTGCGGTGATGATGATTCTTGCTGATTTACCCCTAAGTAATTTGGCTGGGAATGATTTCCCATCAACAGGTTGGAAAGTAATACCTGGCAAAAAAACACGGTCAATAAATCCTTTCATTAATGCTGGATAACCGTACCACCACATTGGAAAAACCCAAACCAAATGATCTGCCACTTTGATCTTATTGATTGCCTTCAATAAGTCTGGTTCCAATTCAGTTCTTTTCCTGTAGCCGTATTTTAGATTTGGATCAAAGTTTAAATCTGCGATTCGAATCTCGTCAATAACAGAACTAACCATCTCTGCACCTGATTTATATGCCTGGGCGAGAGCTGCGTTATAGCTATTAGGATCAGGATGTCCATTTATTATCAAAATCTTTTTCATCATTTTCTTTTCTTCAAAGAGAACTTGAAATCTCATGATCAAAAAGGACAAATGTCTAAAAAGTAATGCTACCTCTAATCCTACTTAAATGACGCTGGGTAATTCCCAAATAAGACGCTAAATGGTTTAAAGGAATTAACTGTAGATACTCTGGATTATTCTTAAGGAGATCCTCATACCGTCTTTCGGCGGACTCTCTTTGTAACAGAAAAATTCGTTTTTCCATTTTTACATATTCCAATTCTGCAAAAACTTTGAACAACCTCAACCAATTCGAACTTTCCTTCTCAAGTCCAAGAATTGTTTGCCTAGGGATTATCAATAACTCAGCATTGGACAAAGCCTGTAAATTTTCCTGGGTAGGGGATCCGGTAATGAAGGAGCTATATGCTGCTAAAAATGAATTCTCAAAAGTAAAACAATATGTCACCTCATCCCGGTTAGAAGAATAGTAGAAAGACCTGAACAAGCCAGACACAATAAATGCGACTTCATTGGAAACCTGTCCCTCTCTAATGAAGAAATCCCCTTTCTTGAGCTGCTTTGATTTGGCAATTCTCATTAAGGAATCAATTTCCAGATCAGAAAGTATTTGAAATGACCTTAAATATTCTTTCATTTTATCTTTTTACTTTAAGAATAATAGAGTTGATCTGCCCAGGTTCAGGCATTACCAATTACCAGCATAATTTAATGACTCGTCGGAATGATGCTGCAAATAATCAAACTTCACCTTCATTATTTGTCTGATATGGATGAAATCATGGACAAGCCAGTTAGAAAGAAAGGTAAATGCCGACATCTCCCCTAGTTGAGGATGAAGGTAAACATTGTTCCACTGGGAATTCTGAAGTGAGTTTAACCATTCAATAGATTTACTTCTTTCTTCTAAAAACTCAGTCACTTTTTGATTAAAATCCTGCTTTATGTAATCATGTTCCACCACCCAGGCGGGAGGATCAATCGGTGACATTTTCAAGGCTGGGGTTTCCAAAACATGCTTGGTCCTTGTTCTGAAATCATCTCGCTCTTCATCGTAGAGGTGGCAAACAATTTCAAGGAGACACCAGCTTTCTGAAGTTGGTTTCCACAAATACTCTTGCTCATTGGTGTCTGCCAATTGAAATTCAAAAACAGCTCTGTTTTTAGCAAGCTCCTTGATGATATAATCTGTGTTCATCAACATCAATACGTTTATGACATAAATCTGTTATTCGATTATAGTCGCCCAACCACCTCCTCCTGCAAGTGAAACCTCGATAGTGTCCTTATTGGATACTTCCTGAGTTCCTGTTTGGTAATCTTCAGCATATCTGGCTGCATTTATACCGTCTGCAAAGTAGTTTAGTACATGCCTCCCATCAGCCAGAAAAGAAAGATCCAATTTCAAAGTTCTTCCTGTCTCATTGGTCATAGCTCCAATGTACCATTTTGATCCTCTTCTACGGGCAATTACCACATATTCACCCACTTTACCATGTAAAACTTTGGTTTCATCCCAAACTGTAGGTATTTGTGTTATAAAATCAACTGTTTCCTGCTCTTTATAATAGGTGGATGGTGACTCGCATAGCATTTGTAGTGGTGCTTCATAAATCACATACATAGCTACCTGGTGAGCTCGTGTCCCCAAACTCATCGGCCTTTCGAAACTAACCACATAATTGATCATGTGTCTGTTGATCATGGCTCCCGGTGTATAGTCCATCGGACCAGCTGCCATTCTGATAAAAGGGATCGTTACATTGTGTTTTGGAGTGATGTCTTTGCTCCATTTGTTATTCTCACTTCCTTTCACACCCTCGTAATTGATAACATTTGGGTATTTTCTTCTTAGTCCGGAAGGTTTAAAAGCACCGTGAAAATCAACCAAAAGCTTCAATCTGGCGCATTCCTTTGCTATTCTTTCATAAGAGCTCACCATATACTGATCATTCCTTTGCATGAAATCAACTTTTATCCCTTTCACACCCCAGCTAGCATATGTTTCAAGAATTTCTTTCATATTGGCATCCAATGGTTTCCAAAGTACCCAAAGGATTAATTCCACTCCCTTTTCTTTACCATAGCGAATCAATTCAGGAACATCCATATCGGGATTATTGTCTAAAATTTCAGTTGTCGATTTAGTCCACCCTTCATCCAGGATCACGTACTCTATCCCATTTTTGGACGCAAAATCAATGTAATACTTATAGGTCGCCGTATTTAAACCCGATTTAAAGTCAACTCCGTAAATATTATTAGCATTGTACCAATCCCAGGCCACTTTTCCAGGAGTTATCCAATCGGTATTAGCTATTGCTGAAGGTTCGGCCAACTGGTAAGTAAGGTTACTTTCGATGAGCGTTTTATCATCACCGACGATAAACACACGCCATGGATATGCTCTCTTACCAGACACCTGAGCGATATAATCTGCTTCTTTCAATATTGTTTGGTTTCTATCTGGCTGTGCTTTCTGGTCTTCAATCTCCAAAATATATTTAGGAAAGATGGCATCAACTGTAGATGAACCATTTCCTCTTACGAACATGCCAGGGTAATCATGAAGTGCAGTCTCGGTAAAAAGCACTTTTGCTTTTTCAGTATTAAATAGTACCGGCAGGCTACAAAATTGCTTTTCCGATATTTCGTTGAGTCCCTTGTCTAAATAAATTCTTTCGTTATGTGAATACATGGACTCTTCCTCAGGAAAAAGTGACCTGCTTCCATTCGGAAAACTCAGGCTCATTTGTTCCGACATAACATTTCTTTCAAGTTTGCCAGCATCAACAAACCGATAGGCCACTCCATCATTGTATGCCCTGAATTGAACTTCATAATTTCCTTTCATAGCCAATATAAGTTCCTGGTATTCATCCTTAATAGATGCGTTTTTATGAGGAACTCCAGGTATAATTTCTTGAGATACATTACTTACAACATGACTTTTTAGTTTGGTCGCAATGCCAAAATTTGTACCTTTTGAAAATTCCATCCCAATAACTGACTTTGAAACCACTTCCGTTTCATCCAGTGTAGCCTGCCAGGTTAGGTTGTCATTAACATCAACACTTAGGACAATTCTTTTGTCGGGAGATGTGACTTTGAAATTTTGGGCGTAGGAAGAATTCATAATTAGTAATGCCACCAACAGGCTTGCTGTAGTTATCTTCATTTTATATTGATTTAGCTATCAAAAGTTACAGTAATATTGACAATGTTCAATCAAATATTCAATTGATTGATCAGGCATAAAAGTGAAACAATTCCTTATCAGTAATATGAATAGTTTGTGTTTTTGATGGGATCTGAATGTATGATCTCTCATTGATTGAAGGTTTCAATTGCCTTATTGAGGTGTCTTAATGAGCATCCTTGATAAGTAGTTTTACTCTATTTCTTAAATCTGGGAGTAACTTTTCTTCAAACCAGCTATTCTTTTTCAGCCAAATATTGTTTCTAGGTGATGGATGTGGAAGCACAAAATAATTGGGCAGATATGTTTTGTAGTCCTTTATTCTATCAGTAAGTGTTTGTCTATCGCTTACTGGCAAATAATAATTTTGAGCATAAGCGCCAATCAATATGATAAGTTGAGGACTATTCATTTTAGTCAAAACCTTCTCGTGCCATTGTGGGGCACATTCTTTCCTTGGCGGCAAGTCTCCGGTCCTTCCTTTTCCAGGATAGCAAAAACCCATCGGTAATAATGCTACAAAACCGGGATCATAAAATAGAGTCTTACTTACGCCTAACCAATCCCTAAGTCTCTCACCACTTTTATCATCCCAGGGAACACCTGATTCGTGTACTTTTCTTCCGGGTGCCTGACCTATTATTACAATTCGGCTGTTTTCACTTCCAGCTAATACTGGATTCACTCCATCTAGCAGAAATTTTTCACAAATAGTACATTTTCGTATCTCCTCCAATAAGTCCTGCATAAGCTCTAAATTAACAAAACGATTTAGTCTCTGATGTTGAATGGGGAGTTTATACTAAATAATATGTAGAGGCGACAATTACCAAACAAAAAGAAAATTACAAATTCTAAAAAGACGTAAAATTTTTAAAACTTCAATTACCCTCTTTCTCTTCATTTTTGGCTTCCGTTTACAGATAATTGTTTATATTGACAATTGACTGGCTACCTTCTATGGCGTTTCTGACGGGGAAATACTATCTATTGGCATTCTGCCTACTTCTGGTCATTAATCCACTAATGGCTCAAAACAACTATAATTTTCAAAGGATCAATATATCTGATGGCTTAAGTCACAACTATGTATACTCTCTTTACCAGGACAGCCATGATTACATCTGGATCGGCACAGCTGCTGGTCTTCACAGATTTGATGGCAAAGAGTTTATCGACTATGAAAATGAATACGGCAATCAGCATTCACTAGCTAGTGGTTATATCAGAGCAATTTTTGAATCCGATGACAATAAAATATGGGTTGGAACAGAAGGAGGAGGAATATCAGTCCTGGATAATGGCAAGTTCACTAATTATACTTCTCAGGACAGTAATGGTCCAAGTAATGATGCCATAGAGCACATAATTCAAATGCCGGATGGTGCATTATATTTTGCCACATGGGGCGGTGGCATAAACATTTTCAAAGATGGCATATTCTCTTATCTGGACTCGACAAACAGTCCTTTGACCAACAATGATATAGTAGATCTATTTTACGACGATGAGACCAAAATACTCTGGATTGCCAGCTGGGGTGACGGACTCTTCCAAATGAAAAATGGCGTCATCACTCATGTAGATTATGACCCTAATGGATATTTCAGTACTATTCCAAGGGTTATTTCCAAGACTGATGATGGTACAATTTGGATAGGGACCTGGGGAGAGGGGCTTTTCAAATACACCAACGGAAAATACGAACATTTTACGTTCGATCAGGGAAACGAAAATAAAGTTGATTATAACATGCTACTTACTCTTGTCCCAGATGGAAACAAGATGTGGATAGGATCATATGGAGGTGGAATGCACCTTTATGACAATGGTGAGTTCATAAGTTACGCACATAAACCAGACAATATTAATTCAATAAGCTCAAACTTTGTGGAATGTTCCATAATTGATAATGCAGGAAGTCTCTGGATTGGCACTTACGGCGGTGGTATCACAAAATTCCAAAGAAGCTATTTTGAATCCTTACAACACCTCCCTGAAAACAGAAGTAGTTTACCTCATAATTTTGTGCGACACCTTATTCAATTTGATGATGAAAACATGCTCGTGGCTACCAGGGGAAATGGTTTGGACATTTTTGATGGTACCAATTTTACCCCGTTAGACTCAAAATACGGGCCTCAGTTTAAATTCAAAACCGTTACAGCGACTTGTAAAACTAAATCTGGTGATTATTGGATAGCCGGACCGGTAGGAGTTGGACTTTGGTCATTCAAAGATGGTGTCTTAGAGGATCATTCCACCAAATATGGAATTGACCTCTCTCGTTATAATTTTTATCAAATCATGGAAGCTTATGATGGATCAATCTGGTTAGGAATGGTTTTTGGTGGCGGGCTTGCGAGAATCAAGGACAACAAACTAACCAGGTATCTTCACGACCCAAGCAATTCAAATTCACCGATGAGTGACCAGGTAATATGTCTACATCAAAGTAAAGACAGCACAATTTGGATTGGTCTAAGAAGATATGGTCTCAACTCTTTTAAAGATGGAGTTTTTAAACATTACATGTCAATTCCTGAAAACCCTGAGACACTGAGCAATGATTATGTATTAGACATTCATGAAACAGCAGATGGATACATCTGGATTGCTACTGAGAAAGGACTATGCAAATTAAATCCGAAAACTGGGATATTTAAAAGGTATTTCGAAACTGATGGATTAGGACATAACATGGTTGTTTCAATTTTAGATGATTCTGACAAGAATCTATGGATAGGCACACACAGAGGGATTACAAAATTTCATCCAAAAAGTGAGCAATTCTGGAACTATGATTACAAACATGGTATAAATACACACCCATTGAATTACAACACAGCTGCTGTTAACAAAAATACTGGCGACATGTATTTTGGTGGTGTGAATGGGCTATTAAAGTTTCACCCAGATAGCATAAAGCCAGACATTAGCAAGCCAAAGATTCAAATAACCGGATTACAAATAAACAATGAGGAAGTGGAGATTTCTAAAGATGGAGTGCTCAAAAAACGGATAGAAGAAACTTCCTCCCTGACTCTAGATTATGATCAAAGGAATATATCATTCGCTGTCTCATCAATGGATTTTGTCCTTAGCAATGAAAGCAGGTTTCAGTTCTTAATTGATGGATACAATACAGAATGGCAGAATGCTGGCACAAAACAAGAAATCACTATTCCTGCATTGAAACCTGGTTCTTATGTATTTAGTGTACGGTCTTCCCTTGATGGGATTTACTGGAGTGAGCCTAAATCAATCGAAATTAATCTTGTCAGGGCATGGTGGGAAACTATTTGGTTCAGGTTTATCCTGGGAATAGCTTCGATAGGGTTAATTGCTTTGATATTTAAATGGCGATTGAGTTTCCTTGAGCAACAGCAGGTCAAACTCAAGAAGCTAGTCAATAAAAAGACGAAAGAGATTTCAAAAAGTAATCGTAGCTTGAAAAAAGCACTGAGTGAACTGAAAAGCACTCAGAAAAAACTTATTGAGTCTGAAAAACTGGGTGCTCTGAGTCAGGTGGTCTTCAATTTATTACATGAACTTAACTCACCATTGGGTTCTACAAAAGCGGGTCTTGAATTTATCAAAAAAGACATTTTGCTCGAGATAGAAATGCTTCCTCAGATTATCACGGAACTATCTGATGAAGCATTCAGGTGCTTCAAATGTTTTATAGAAAGCGTTATCAAGCAGGAGGAATACTTTAGTCCTGAGGAAGAGAGGAGACTCACTCAAATCTTGAAGGAGGACCTGGAGAAACTGGGAATAACCGAACCTCGGGTTGTTGAAAGTCTCGCAGCTATTAATTCTTTTGAGATTACACAGGAAATCCAGCTATTGCTTTCTTTAAAAAATTCCACAGAGCTGATAGAACTGGCTGAAACAATTGTCCTGAAATATCACAACCTCCGAAATATGGATAAATCCATGGAGAGGTCAATAAACATCCTTAATTCACTAAAAACCTATACACTTCAGGAAAGTGAAAGAAATTTCAAACCTGTAAACCTGATAGATTCCATTGAATATGCGCTTAGCTTTAGAGAGCACGTATTCAAAAGAGGCATTGAGGTAATCAAAGAATTCAAGTCAAATCCTATTGTCTTGGGTAACTATGAACAAATAGTTCAGGTTTGGCTCAACCTCATATCAAATGCCAATTATGCAATGAATTATTCAGGAAGGCTGAGTGTGCGTGTTTCTTCAGAAAATGGCCAAACCCACGTATCGTTTGAGGATTCCGGACCCGGAATACCGGCAGAATTACACGACAAAATTTTTGAACCGTTTTACACCACTAAGCCCTTGGGTGAAGGGCGAGGTATCGGTTTAGACATTGTTAAAAAAATTGTTGCTAAGCATGAGGGTGTAATTTCATTAACCAGTGAACCTGGAAAGACTGTTTTTACAATTGGTTTGTCAACTATCCCTGAAGATGAATTGACAGACCGTCTGGAAGACCCTGAAGAAATTTACTCAGCAGGATAATACTATTTCAATTACTCCTTCCTTCTTGCATTTCTTTAATAACCTCCTCAGGCCGATTATGCCAAATCATAGCAAATTGACCATTAGCCATCCTTAAGGAAGATTGTTTAGCCCGTTCAGCCAATTCACCTACAAAAAGTTCATCAATAGTTTCAAACCACAATCCCAACCATTGTCGAAAATGATTTTCGTGAACACCGTAATTCATACTTCTATCCACATTGATATGTTTCTGAGCAGGATTAACCTTGGGGTTTTTTACACCAAACAGGTTGGTTTCCCAGAAATTAGTCAGTTTCCAAAGATGTTCTGGCCACTTTTCCTCGGCAATATGTCCATTGAAAATAGGTCCAAGCAGCTCATCCTGTCTGATTTTGCCATAAAAAGTATTAACCAATAGACTTACGTCTTCTCTGGAAGTAATTTGTTTCACACTATTTTTCTTATCCATGAACTGCTTTCTCTACTCGATTTGTGGTGTCAAATTTAGAAAGAGATAGCCTAATTATGCTATCAACTCTGGCCTTTAAATCATGCGGAACATTTTCTGCAAGTGAAATAAGATCTCCTTCTTTCATTTGCTTAATATCACTATCAACACCAAAATCAACTTCTCCTTTCACAAGGTGCACTATGATTGGGTAAGGTGCTTTATGTTCTTTCATCACACTCCCTTTTGGTAAGATGATCCGTATTTCTTTAGAATAAGCGGTATTACAAATGAGCCTGGTGTCAACCTTGTCATTGTCAAATTGAATATTTTCATTGAACGAATATACTTTCATAGTTTTCGGTTGTTAAAAATCTTTCTTTCTTAACTGTCTTAACATGGTAAGCACTGGAATTAGCAGCCATAACACCAGTGTTATCAAACTGACCGCACTCCCCAATCCTGAACCAAAAAACTTCTGAAATAGTGCCCCTGTATATCCTAATAATGCTGAAATATCAAGTTTTAGAAGTATGAGAATTCTGGACAGGTCAATCGGGTTAAGGAAACTTCCAATTAATGTAAATTTATCTAAAGGATAATCCTGGAAAGTCACCAACAGAATCAAAAAAATCCCATCATAGACCACTGCAAAGAAAAGCCAACATAGAATTGCATAACCAAATCCCTTGATCTTATTAGAATTGGCCAAAGCTATATTCATCGATAAAGCAACGAAGATGAATGTAAGAAATATACCAACCAGCAGCAATGTAGAAAAATCCCAAATATCGGATGATAAAAACAAGCCATACATGATAAATGGAATAGTCAAACCCAATAAAAGGCTTAGACTTAACGAAACGGCTATTCCCAAATACTGTCCCATGAATATTGCTGATCTTTTAATTGGTTGTGCCAGCAACAATTCCGTGAATTCTCTTGAGTTATAGAAGTACATTGCCCCAAAGATTGTCCCGATCATTGGGGTCAGGACAACAATGACATTCATGAGTGTAATGATGGCTTTTGAGAGGCTGTTATTTAAAAAGAGTAAAACAAAACTTAGCAGCAGGTAGAATATAAAATACACATAACTCCATCTACTTCTAATCAAATCAGAAAAGCTGTATTTAAATACCTTTGAGATCATTGCAATAAGTTAGCTATGGATGATTCTAAATCAGGTTGCCTTGTCAGATCGAGTAATGTTTGCTGATTCCCCCTGAAGTGTATGGTGCCATCCAGTAGAAACAATATCTCATCGGCAAGTTGCTCTACCAAACTCATGATGTGTGTCGTTATGAGTATAATCTTACCTTTCTCTTTTTCAGACACAACCAACTCTTTTAATTTTATCAATGAAACTGGATCCAGCCCTGCTGTTGGTTCATCTAATATCAAAATCGGCGAGTCAAACATAAATGTTAACACAAGATTTACCTTCTGCCTTGTCCCTCCAGACAATTGTCCAAGCCTTTTGTTCAGATAAGGTTTTAAGTCAAACATTTCGACAAGTTCATGTTCGTCTACTTGCTGGCCCCTTATGTCCATGATCATATAGATCAACTCGTTCACCTTTAAGTTATCCGGGAACTGGGCTATTTGAGGCAAGTAAGCTATTTCACGACGATATTGCCATTGACCAGTAGCTTCTCTTTGATTTACATAAACCGAACCGGAATTAGGCGTTACTATACCCAATAAAATCTTCAAAATTGTTGTTTTACCTGATCCATTAGGCCCCAAAATGGCGAAAACACCACCTCCACTGATTTCAAAGGAAACTTGTTTGAGCACTTCCAAAGCGCCAAATCTTTTTGATATGTTTTTAAACTGTATCATAAAAATGGTTTCATCGATGGTTTATTGTCCAGAAGATCATCAGGAGTAAAAACTGGTGACACTTTCTCAGAGAAGTTTATGATATCCACAAACAGGCTCCTTAAAAGAATAATGGTCTCGGGAGTTTTATTAACAATGTAAGAAAACAGTTTTACCGGCCGATATGGAATGTCCCCAACAGCATCTTTATCCAGGTCATAACCAGTATAATCACTCCAATAGTTTCCATCAAATGTATTGTCGTTCATCTTAGAGTTATAAGAAATATCAAATGAGTTCCCCATGAAATTATTTTTACTAAATTTATTGGCATAGCACCCACCTGATACTTTTATCGCCCAACCATTTTGTATAAGATGATTACTGAAGTAATTCACTCTTGTAGAACCTTCAATAAAAATAGCGGTAGTATTCTCTTTGAATTCATTATCTAACACCTGTGCATCGTATATTTCCTTTAATAAGAGACCGTAGGAGGATGTTCCCCAATTCTGAAGAAAATGATTCTCCTTCATCACGATAAACTTTGAAAACATGACGGCAACCCCTGCCCCATTCCTTGTGAAAGTATTGTTGATATAGCTGTCATGGTTGGAAAACATAAAGTGAAGCCCATACCGAACATTATCATGGGCGTAGTTATCTACGATCTCACTTTCATCCACAAATTCCAGGTAGATACCATCCCGTAATCCCTGAATTTCATTTTCCCGAATTAATATATGGTTACAATGCCACAGATGAATTCCATTTCCCCCATCATCTTCTTTAGCCGCTATTCCGGTCAAAATATTTCCCTGCACTACCCCATGGTTGGACTTTTCGATTAGGATACCAAAAAAAGGATTCTCGATAACATTATTCGTGATTTGAAAATGTCTGGCTTTGAAGACATAAATAGCTGCAAAATCCTTTGTATAACTCTTCCCTGAATTCACGAACTTAAGTCCATCCACTACTACACTATCAGTAAGAATTCTTAATATGTAGCCCTCACCACCTCCATCAAGTATCGCACCATCAGAACCAAGGATCACAATAGGTTTATTGACATCAAGGTTAGCGCAGGAATGCTTTTCACCCTTCACGAATATGGTATCGTGCGCATTAGCATTTTCCAGGGCCTTGTTTATGCTTTTAAATTCACAAGAATTACACACGTCATGTCTAAATGCATAACTCTGTAAGCTAAAAACTACGAACCCTATAAGAATACAAACCTTCATTAGTATTATATACTATACCTCAAGCCAAAAATTAATTGATTAGTGCTTTTCATTTGCATGCCTTCAACTTGTTGAAAAACCGGTCTGGCATATTCCACACCAGCTTTGAATTTCTGCAATACGGGTTGATTTCCAAATGAGAAATTCAAACCAAACCCAGCAATAAGTCGTGAAAACCCTGAATTGCTGGAATTGGCCATGGGAGACATCATTGTATGCATCTCTTCATCAACTCCCTGGATGCTATTCTGACGAAGGCCACTCATTCTGGTAGATACGCTCAACCAATTACTTAAGCCATAGCTCAACCAGGAATTTATTTGGTATTGATCACCCAACTTGTAACTTCTGTTATTTTGATTGATTCTCTTAAGAAACAGGGATTGAATTCCCCATTTCAACTTCTCTGCTCCTCCTTTATAGGTAATGCCTAAAGTTCCTTCCACCGAACCGCTTCCTAATTGCATTGGATAGGGCATCAACATCTCGTCATTCATTGGGGTTGTGGTTACCATATCAATTTTTCCGGTCGGAAACCCTATTGAAGTATTCAAATGCAGAGAAGAATTTTCTGTGTTCAGCAAGCCGAAAAGAACTGATAAGCGGGTTTCTCCTAAACCGCGTGAACTGGACTCCATGAGTGAACCCATTCTATTCAGCATACTCATATTCTTTTGCACTACATTTTGCATGAGCATAAGCGTAACCCTTTCTGAAGGAGCATACATAACCCCAACCATTTGCATAGACATTTCCATTTCCTGTGGAGTCATCATGTATTGATCAAGCACTTGTGTATCGTCAATATTGTCAGAACCTGAAATCATTCCAGACATACCCATTGTCATGTACCTGATTGAAATCATAAACCCTCCTGCGTGGTGCAGGTGATCACCCATCACACCAATAGGGGCGTAAGCACCAGGAGTATGATGTTGGTGATCAGGGTGACCCATCATTCCAAAATCCTCCAGGTTAAACTCCTTTAAGAGTTGATCCCAATTCATCAAAGTTCCGCCCTTTAATTGCTGCATTTCTTCAGCAGCTGTGAATGTCTGATAAGCAGATAGATATGCCCCCATTGGGCTGGGTAACTTTTTACTTTTCAGGTAGGTAGCTTCTCTAGCTTTAAGAAAACTGCCAGGGCTCATAAAATCCGTGACATAAGCATTCTCCAATTGAACGTCCGGTGTTTCACGAATGAAATTGATTAAACATTCAATAGCATCAAACTGTAAGGTTTTTGATTCAGTTTCATACCTGGCTGTAAACTCAAAATCTTTGATCAGCATATTACATTGGTGACACTGTCCGTTGTTTTGGCCCTGGACATAGAATGCCAGGCCTATTGATAATAGGAATATTATAATAGGTTTCATATTTTTTAGATTTTTAGGTCAATTCTTTTTATCAAACTCAATGACTAGTTGGTCCCAGCTGAGTGACTCCCCTTCCATTTCATTTCTGGTTTCATCTCTAGCTCCCTGGTTTTTGAAAGCGGTCAGATATTCTCCCATTGGACTTGGAATGCCTTCACTTATAAGGTAATGTGCCTTAGTTGCATCAATTAGTTCGCCCGGGTTCTCATAATCAGCAGCCAGAATTATAGCTATATCAGGAAGATCCCAATCTTTCATGTGGTTCATCATACATTCTATGGCATCATACTTATATGCTTTACCCTTAACTGTAACTATCTGTGCAGCATGCTGCTTATCCACAATGGTCATCCTACAAAAGTGACATCCCTCCTCCCCATAGGTGATTTTTTGTGGTTTCACCTCACAAGAAGTACTGAAAAGCATCAAACCGAGCATTAAAATTGCATTGGCTTTCACAAAGGATTCCTTCTTGCTGAGGTAATAGGCAACAACCGCCAGAGCCATTCCCGCAAACATTAAATAGGCTCCCATTCTTGGCCATGAAAGCGCTTTGAAATTCAGGATCATTTTGTTGCCAATTAAGGGAGGTTGATAGGCCATTGGCTCTCCCTTCTCATCCGTGAATTTGATAGCTGCTGTTTCTTTCAGGTCATGTCCGTAATCATATTCCCATAAATAGAAATCATACATTGCCAGTGAGCCCAGGACTATCATCAATCCAAACCAAACAAGGTATAACTTACTCTTTCCAATAAAAGCAAGAATAACTCCTAATAATAGCATCCCTCCAGCAAACCAGGGGAATAGACTAAATTCAGGGATGGTTTCCGGAATATCTTTCATCCCTACATAATGGTTCATGATGTTGATATTCTTAATATCATTTGGATTGGCTCCTTCAAACTTATTGATGTAAATATCCATACCAATAGGATCAGGATACTGAGGTGCTTCCAAAGTAATGTTCCACATTGGTAGAAAGAATAGGCTACCAAGCAACAATGAACCGATAAGCATTATGATCTGTGATTGTTTCATTGGAATGATCTTTTAATGTGGCCCACTCAAAATCAGAGTGGGCCAACAACCTAACCATCAAGGGAATTACTCCCCATCAAGACTCCATTTTAACGCTATATCCGCATTAGCAGCAGACACTCTGACATACCCTTGCATTTCCTGATGAAGTGCAGAACAGAAGTCAGTACAATAAAAAGGCCACACACCCTCTCTTTTTGGTTCCCATATGAAGGTTTCAGTTTGTCCTGGCATGATGAGCAATTCAGAGGTATTAGCTCCAATCATGCTAATTCCATGTGGCACATCATAATCCTGTTCCAGGTTCGTTACATGAAAATAGACTTTATCACCTACCTTAATGCCTTCAATATTATCCGGAGCAAAGTGACTTCTAATAGTTGTCATATAGACATGAACTTCTTTACCGTCTCTTTCAACACGAGTCTCTTTTTCAGTTTTTACCGCATGTGGGTGATTATTTTCTTCCAACTTATAAATTTTAGTCTGATTGGGTTTGATCAGATCAGCGGGACATCCTGCAGCGTAGTGAGGTTCACCGACTGTTGGGAAGTCTAAAATCAGTTCCATCTTATCTCCTGAAATGTCATACAATTGTGCTGACTGTGAAAGTTCAGGTCCCGTTGGCAAATACCGATCTTTGGTAATTTTATTCATTGCTACCAGGTATTTACCCCATGGTTCCCTTGAGTTTCCTCCAGGAATCATCAAGTGACCTACAGAATAATAAGTTGGTGCTCTATCCAAAACTTCCCATGTACCCACTTTCCATTTTACTACTTCAGAGCTGATAAAGAAGGTAGTGTATGCATTACCTTTTCCATCAAACTCTGTATGCAAAGGTCCTAAACCAGCTTGCTGCACCACTCCAGCAACCACGTCATCATAATTGATGATGGGAATTCCATAAGCTTCACCATCAAATTTCTCATTTTCAATAGCATCCAGCATTTTAGTAAATGAGTGTGCAGTCATAGAAGCAGCCAACTTACCACTTCCTATGATATATTCTCCTGTAGGGTCAACATCACAACCATGCGGAGACTTAGGTGTTGGAAGGAAATATACCAAACCAGGGTACTTAGAAGGATCAAGAACTTTTACTTCATTCTTCATGGTAGAAGTCGCCGAGTGGGTAGATTCATCATAAACATTGTGCGCATAAGTAGAGTTCATGGTTTCAAACTCTCCATTCGCTATCAACTCTTCCGCTTTCTTCCAGTTTATCGCCGCGATGAAGTCTTTGTCATTTTGAGAGGCATTGACTTCCAGTAGTGTACTTGCTTCTTCTGTGTTGTAGGTCGAGAAGAACATCCAGCCATGAGATTTTTGCCGACCCGGATGAGCCAGGTCAAAATTGAAACCAGGCATCATCACCTGAAATTCAAGATTCATTCTACCTGTATTTTCATCGATTTTTATGAATGACAGGGCTCCTTTAAAATTCCCTTTGTATTCTTCAATTGGCATGTCCCTTTGTGGTACAGGTACCGCAAACCGTGTTCCAGCTACAATGTATTCAGTATTCTCAGTAACAAAAGAAGAACTATGATTTCCTGCACTATTCGGAATCTCAATGATTTCCTCAGTTTCAAAAGATGAGAGACTGATTCTGGCTATTCTCGGAGTGTTATTCCCGTTGATAAAGCACCATCTTCCGTCTACTTTTCCGTTTGTCTGAGAAAGGTCAGGGTGATGGGAATCATCCCAGGGAATAGAACCAAATGATGTATTCAAAAGTGGTTTTGTTTCTTCATTGAAGCCATAAGCTTTTTCGGCATCTACCGAAAACACTGGGATCACTCTGAATAGTCTTCCAGAGGGTAACCCATATACGGCCAATTGTCCACTAAATCCGCCAGAAATAAATGCATAATACTCATCATGTTCACCTGGCGCAACAAAAGATCGATCAGCCAGACCTGTGTTTAACGCACCATTACCAGGTTGCCCACAGGAATATACGATTAAACACATGACTCCCGCCAGGGCAATTGAAACAAGTTTATTAATTGATTTCATGATATTTTCTGTTTTGGGTTAAGTACTACTTTGGTAAAATCACTTTATCTACTACATTAATTATTCCGTTGGAAGTTTGAATAGTAGCCACAACATTGGCTCCTGCCACTGTCACTTGTTCACCTTCAACCACAACCTCCAGGTAATCGCCTGTTGCCATGTACAATTTTCTTCCTTTCTCCGCTTCCTTCTTGAGGGCATCTATATCATAAGATCCAGGAGCTGCATGTCGCGTCAGAATAGTTGCCAGTTTTGCTTTGTTCTCAGGAAGTAGAAGCTCATCAACTGTTCCTTCAGGCAATGCTGAAAACGCGTCATTTGTGGGAGCGAAAACTGTAAGAGGGCCAGCATTGACCAACACATGTTCGATAGCAGCTGCCTGGACTGCTGCTACAAGTGTGGTATGAGCATCACTTCCAGCAGCAACCTGTAAAATGTTCTTTTGAGAAACATCATCAGACACAGAGGCCTGACCTTTCGGATGAGTGATCGCCGCACTTTCGGAGGTACTGGTTGAATTGCCTCCGGATCCGCAGGCACTTAAAAATATGACTGCTGCAATAATGATTAGGTTTACTATAAGTCTCATATAATTATGTTGTTTAAAGTGTTCTGAAGTATTCCAGGACGGCCCTAGCCTCATCTTCTGTTAGATTTTGGTTGGCCATTGGAGATCCATTGAACTCGATAAGTAATTGCTTTGCAATAGGATCCTTCTGAACCATTTCCTCAGGGTTCAGAATCATATTCATGATCCATGCAGGTGTGCGTTTCTCAAGAATTCCTTTGGGAGCAGGACCGATAAATTTCTTCTCAGCTTTATGACAAGCTGTACATTTCCCTTCATAAATCTCCTGTCCCTTAGCCGCAAGAGATTGGTCTATTTGATCGGGTAGTGTAAAGGCCTTGACTGGACCAATACCATGGTTATCCTTCCAGTTTGAGGTAGGATCAACGTTTGCTTTCACTCCTACTTTCTCTTTCATTTGGTCTACTTTACTAGGACCTCCACATGAAAAAATTAGAAGCATGAAAATCGATATAAAAAAATGTAGTCTCATATTTAAGAATTTAGGATCATTTTATCTTTTATTATTTTAAAATTTACTTTTGCATCAATTTCATATTAGCCTTAACCAACTCAGAGTCAGCAATATTCGTAGACAATAAGGCATTTTTAAGGTTTTCACGAACTACAACAAATTTATGATGTACTGGGCATGGATTATCATTTGAGCAATTGGCGAAACCAAGTACGCAATTACTAATTATTCCATCACCATCTATAACTGTTACAACATCCATAATTTTAATTTCACGATCTTTTGTTAGAACAAATCCACCAGTTGGGCCTCTGAATGAATCCAATAACTTTCCTTTAACCAGTTGCTGCAAGATTTTAGCAGTAAAAGCTTCAGGGGAACCAAGTGCCTTTATGATATCCTTCAGCCCTGTCCTATTGCCTTCTTTCTCATTGGAAGCTATGAAAATCATAATTTTTATACCATACTCACAAGCTCGTGAAAACATATGCTACTCTTTGGGTTCGAAGATATACAAGAAATAATATCGGACAAAATGATCTTTAATTCTTTTATTATGATTTTTGTCAGTTTAAATAATTGACAGATTACACTATTTATCGAGAATCAGCTCGATCTTTTTGCCATGAGAATCCCAATAATCATCAAGTGATTTGCTGAAATTGTTGGAGATGAATTCATTTTGAATTGTAGTCTTCACTTCATCATACTCATTGAGCTTTTCGCGATGAAGCTTTAAAAAGTGGCGTGCTTCTTTATTCATACCTAACGAGAAGGTTACCTCTCCAAGCAAGGAATAAATTGCTAGATTTTTAGGTTCCGGTTCTGTGGAAACTAAATTTTCTAATGCGATTTGCAACATTCCATAGGCTTCCTTTTCTCTTGACATTTCCATTAGGACTTCACCTATATCCATATACGATAAGAATTTGTCTTCAATATCAATTTCTACCGATATTGCTTTAGTATAGAATTCTTCAGCCATATGTAATTTAAATTGCTTTCTGAACCCATGTGCAATATTATGGTAAGCAGACAAAACATAACGTCTATCAACAGAATCTGCATTGTTTATTATCTCATAAAAATATTCTCTTCCTTGTTGATAATTACCCAACCTATTATATATAATACCTAGTTGGTTAAAAACTTTCGTTTGTCCAAGCAGATCGTCATTAACTCGAGCTATATCCAATACCTTTAAGTAATACTCAATAGCTACGTCCTCTTGAGACATTGCCTTATATACCTGAGCAATATTATAATAAACATGACTTTTATATTCAGGAAGTATGTATTGCAAGGCTCGTTCATAATGTGATAGAGCACTATGAAACTGGTTGTTAACTTTTAGAATTCTACCAAGGTTTAAATTGATTCTTCCAAAATGATCATGGTATGCGTCAGTTTCAGGTATTAACTCTAATGCCTTATAATATGCCCTAACAGCTTCAACATAGTTCTTCTGTTTATCAAAGGCATATGCTATTAGGTAATATGAATAAAATTGAAATTCTGATTCATTATGTTTTTGAATTGACAAACCAGCATAATAATGCACGCTATCTAAATTACTTGTCAAAAAACTATAGGCTTTCACATTTAATTCGGTTTGTTTAGCAGGTGGAGATGTGCAACTAATTGTTATTGCCAAAATTGAAACAAAACACTGAAACCTATTCATCTATATTTGACCTTAGTCACGATTAACTGAAATGCTAAGCTCAATTTTAAATAAAGACAATAAGATTGAAAAGAAAGTCCAGCGTTAATCGCTGGACTTTCTGAAATTGTAGATCAAACTGATTAATTAGATGGTGGAGGAGGAGGTAATTCGTTATCATCACTGCCATCCTCATTCATCGGCTCCTCTAAAGTTGGAAGAATTTCATCTGATTCTTCTTCCACACAAGAGGTAAAAGTTGTTCCCATTACTAAAATTGCCGCTAGTAAAAAAATTGTTTTTTTCATCGAAGTATATTGTATTTAGTTAAACGAAGGCGCAAAAGTAACAAAATGGATGACCCAGACCCGTTATGCGAAAAAAATATGATCTAAGAATAGTGCAAATCATGAAAGTCCTTTCTTTCTTACAATTTATCCTCCGTTGGTTGCAATTTACCTTTCCAAAAATTTGAGAAAATATGTCAATTGGGGCCAGTTACTTGCCCAATCTTTTGTACCATGTCGAGAAAAAGGAACCAATTAACCGTCATAATTTAGTATTGATCGAAATGTGTATCTTCAGAATTCAAAAAAGACCATATTTGTTGTTGCCAAATCTGCTGAATGCATAATAGTGAAATGAATGGGGTTATCTGTTGAACGGTTCGTCTTAAGAATCATGCTGTATGTGGGTATGGCTGCTACTGTGATTTCTGGCACAGTTGAAATCTCTACCCGACAGGAATTATCTAATGCCAGCATTATAGATTTTGTAATGTTTTTCGTACTGATAATCTCCATTATCCTCTATAAGAAAGATAAAATAGCCATTTCTGCTGTTCTGGGTATTATAAGTCTCCTTACCCTCATGACCATAGAAATCATAGATGCCAACTACATCAAACAAGGTTCTCTAGCAGTCTGGATGGTAGTAAGTCTGGCAATTTCTATTCTATTTAAAGGTAAGTTTAGAGTATTCATGCATGTACTTGCTGCAAGTTTGCTTGCTACTCTTACATTGGTTTTGCACTTCAGAGGGGTAACACTTCCTGACGGCACTTCTTTAATAACAAAATCAATTAATGTCACTGTTGTTTACCTGATTATTGCCATAACCAGTCAAAAGTTAAAGAACATGTATGATGGTTCAATTAAACAACTAAACCAGTTCAATGACAACCTGGAAAAAGAAATTGAATCACGCACACTAGAATTAGAAAAGTACAAAGAGGCTTTGGAGCATCAAGTTGAAGCACGGACAGAGAAACTCAATGAAGCCCTCATTGATTTAAAAGAGACTCAGTCCCAATTAGTTCAGGCTGAAAAGATGGCTGCCCTTGGTACACTTTCGGCAGGTATTGGTCATGAAATTAACAATCCTTTGAACTTTATACGGGGTGGATATGAATTACTAACAAGAGAAATTGAAGATGATGAGGAGCTAAGGGATAAATTCCAACCTTACCTTGCCCTTATCGATGAGGGCACCATGCGTGCAAAACAAATCACAGATAGTTTATCCAATTTCAGCCACAATGGAAATGGAGATTACAGGAGGTTGGATCTACATGAAGTCATCGATAATTGCCTGGTTTTGATGCAAAATCTTCTTCATGAATCAATAGCTGTTCAAAAGAATTACCAAAACTACCCTCTATATACTGTAGGTAACTTAAGTCAAATGAACCAGGTTTTCATGAACCTGCTGCTCAATGCTGTACAGAGTATTGTTGACAATGGAAATATTATCATCCATACATCTACTCAGCAGGACAAGGCAAAAATTGAAATTGTAGATACCGGTATGGGGATTGGTGAGGAAACAATAAATAAAATATTTGAACCCTTCTTCACAACCAAAGGGCCTGGTGAAGGTACGGGTTTAGGGCTCTCTATTTCTTATAAAATTATTCAGGATCATCTGGGCGACATCCAATATCTTTCTGAAAAGGGAAAAGGCACAAGAGTGGTCATTAATTTTCCACTAGCCAAAGAAGTACCCGCCTAGTTTTCTGAATTAATAATAACTGGCAATTGCAGCGTTACTTTGGTGCCAACGCCTTTTTCACTGTCAATAGTGACCACCCCTCCCATTCCATTGATCACATAATGCACGAGTGACAGCCCCAGGCCTACTCCAACATTTGGATCCTTCGTTGTAAAGAATGGACTCACCGCTTTTGTTTTCTCCTCTACAGTCATTCCTTGCCCCTTGTCTTCAAAAGAGATCGTGAGCTTATTGAACTCATCCTGAATAGAAATACGCAACCAGGGTACCTCATTTGCTGGGTATGCCTGTACACCATTGATCAGTATATTGTAAAAAGTTTGCCTTAGCTTCTCTGTATTGGAGTAGGCAATACTGTTTTGGGTGTTATAATCTCTTTTGATGGCAATGTTTTCTCCTTCAATTAGACTTATTGCTTGTTCCAGAATTTCAGCGACAGGCACCTGTTCTTCACCGTCTTCACTATTGTCATTCAATTCAGCCAGCTTCCTGGTTATTCTTTGAATTCTAAGAATGCCATCATTAATTAGCTGTAAAGCACTCTGTTTGTCTTCTTCTTCAGTATCTGATTGACGTAGCATGTGGGAACCTCCTTTGATGAAGTTTAGCGGATTATTTATTTCGTGCGCAACACCGCTTACCAGTATTCCCAGGCTGGTCATTTTTTCATTCTCAATTAATGTATTTTGAGTAAGCTTTAATTTCTGAACCGTTTTCTCCAATTCCTCATTACTTACTTGCAACTCCTCACTCTTCTCGCTGATTATTTTGTTGAGCTTCTTGATTTCACGTAATTCTTTCTTATGAATATTGAGATTTTTATAAATGATAATCAATATGATTGTAACTGAAATTACCAGTAAAGTCAGCAGTATGAAAACAAAATTGTTTCTGGCTTGTAACTTGCCGAGTATATCATTTTTCTCTCTTAGAGACTCAATTTCTTCCAACCTTTTGATCAGTTTATAATTTACTTCTTCAGCCAATTGAAAAGCCCTTAAATCCTCCAGGTTCTGCTTATCTTTTAAAGAATCAAATTTCATAAGGAATCTTGCGGCTGATTCATACCTTTCGGCAATAGTATCACTCACAATAAGGTTGTCAAGATCGTTCAGGCTTAATGCGGTGTTTGCAAGAGTATCCCCCATGATTTCTAGCTCTTTCAGCAGTTGTTTGCTTGGAAAAAGTCGGTAGCGGATACTTTTTTTCATGTAATCAAACCATTTACTATTGGGTCGTTCAACTCCTTCAAGCCCTTTCAGGACTTTTTCGTGTTGTCCTTGTAGGGAGTAAACACCAAGCATATGAAACGAAGCTTTCTCTACTGATTCGGGATCGGAGTTATTGATACCCATGCATTTTTTATAATAATACTCAGCAGAATCAGCGATACGCAGATTCATATATGCAAAACCCTTCCTATAATAGAACCAGCTTAAATCAAAATCATTCTCTACCAGGATTTCTTTGTTTGACTCAATAACATCGAGGTATTCCCAATATTTCAACCCTTCACTATAGATATTTAAAACTCCGCGAACTGCTTCAGATGCCAAATCAGTTTCCTGCCTGGCCATAAATAAAGTTTTTGCTTTTAGGTAGTAATCTCTGGCACTTGCACCAGCACCAGCTTCCTGAAGAAATGCACCTATCTTCATGCAGAGTTTACCCTTAGCCACAGTATCCCTCACTTCATAAGATTGATTTATGAGGTCAGCCAGGGTATCTCCTGAATCATTGTTCTGTCCAAAAACAATAGTATGCAGCGAGTAAAATATGATAATCAAGGTTGATCTGATCACAATTCTCTTCTGACGGTCTATCTAAATATACTCATAAATACGGAATGCTGAAATTGAACCGGTCCGTGAACTCCTCTACTGAGTCAAATGCAGAATCGCCCTGTCTAAAATCTCATCTCTATCCAGAGTTGTTCTGTCTAGTGATACTGAAATATCCGGTGGCACTCCATTTTCAAACTGCTCATCCAGGTCAAGTGAAAGGGTCTGGGTTACTGAGAACCTATACCTCCATCCATTCGGCAATTGTCCGCCATTGGGAGCTCCCAATCCTCCACCGGTTGTATCCCCCATGAGAATAACATTACTCAATGCTTTTGTTCCAAGTGACAAAAACGACCCTGCACTATAAGTACTCCTATCTGTAAGAACCACAACAGGTTTGAGATAAGTAGTTCCTTTTGGTTCTACATATGCCTCCTCCAATTGAGAAAACTCATCTATCCCCGGCCCGGTTTTGATCCTGGAATAATAAAGTAAGGTCCGCTCATCCACAAATCTGCTCAGTATTTCAAAAGCATCCGCCAATGCGCCTCCTCCATTCTCACGAATGTCCAAAATGATTCCGTCAGTATCCTGGTATCTTTCAAAAATATGATTGAGGTTATTAGAATTAACAGATCCGGTAAAAGATGAGAAACGAATATATCCGATCTCACCCCCAGCAATGAAATCGTGAATGAACGGACCGGAAATTCTATAATCCTCAGGCAAGTAACTATCTGTAATGATACGCCAATCAAAATTATCAGAAGACTGATTCCGTATCGGAAAGAATGATACATTTAGGGAGGAGATCAGGTTCACATGTCCATCCTTTAATTCAGATAACATACTTCCCATTACATTGAAGAGGGAATCCTGGGTCATATCATGAAACACTTTTGGCCGATATACCTGATATATTGAATCCCAGTCTATATTCTTCAGCTCGAAATAGGCATACTTTTGGTGACAATCGTTCCATAAATATTCGAAATTGGCCACCGGATCTGTAGTGGCCAAATCATCTTCGAAGAGCAATCCCTCACAAGAAGAAAGTGCGAATACCAGAGTCAAGATTACTATTGGGTACTTCATTTGTTAACAGACTTTAGGTTGTATAGTAGTGAGATTGTGAATGTATGGTGAGCTACCTCGTACTTTGCGGGTACATCTGCCGAATGATAAGCGTCCCAGGTATATTTGAAACTCCAACCATTCCAATTACTCAGGAAAACTCGGTAATCCAGGCTACCAAGTAATCTAAATCCTGAAAATAGCTGGTACTCATAGAGATCGAAAACCCTATCTGATTCATTGATAATCCAGGATTGTCCCACATAGGCAAATCCATTGCGGTAGGTTCCGTTTACCAGGCCAATATTCAATTGATAGGTCAGGAAACGTTTTTTAGGTTTCAAGTCATATTTCAAAATTAGAATTTTACCAGACCTGTGTTTATTTCGGGAAACATCTCTCGTGATACTCATCGTCCCAAACAGGTTGTGAAAAAAATCAATTCCTGTTCCATTATTAAGCAATGAAGGATTGTCTCTGATATTCCCAATTACATTGAGCTGCCCCCCAATTTTGTAATGCCAGTTATCATTGGAAATCTTCTTTAATGGAAATAATTGAAGATACCCCAGGGCCAAACGGTTGTAATCTGCTGCACTGTAAGTGTCTCCTATCAGTACATCAAGTTCTCCGCTTACGAACGTTAATTCGGTTCTGGAAACCCTACCGTGTTTGTAATCTGCATGAGAGAGTTCGAAGGAAGGGGCCACTCCTGTATAGAATAATGGAGATGTAGCAAAATCCCGAAATTTTGAGATACTTAGCCCTGCTCCCAATTCAAGGTAGGATTGTGTATTGTAATTCTGAAAAACCGAATCAGTTTTCTGACAGAAACCTGTCTCAACTAATAAAGTTAAGATCAGAATAAGGGTTGTCTTGCTCATTTTGAGGTTTTATCGCATTCAACTGCAAAGATGAAACCAATCCTAAAGATTCAAACAAATAATTCCCCTTTTTATGGCTGAAATGTAAGTTAAAAGAGACAAAACGTAAAGAAGGGGCTGCCCAATTGAGAACAGCCCTTCTTCATCACCACCTCTTCCAACACCAACTTAATTAAACTTACTGCTTATTACCTCTTTTAATTGTTTTCGCGCAACGTGAATTCTGTTCTTGACAGTACCCAAAGGCAGTTCCAGTCTGTCAGCAATTTCATGGTATTTGAATCCTTTATAGTACATATGAAATGGAATCCTATACAACTTAGAAAGATTCATGATCTCTTTTTCCAATTCATCATAATTGATGTTTGATAAGGTATCATTCGACACATAGGTACTGGAAGTGTTCAAATGATGGTATCCTGTAGAATTATCAATAAAAGTCTTCTGCCTCACCATCCTTTGATAATTGGATATAAAAGAGTTCCTCATTATGGTGTGTAACCAGGCAGATAAATTTGTTCCCTCCTGAAACCTGTGCTTATTCCTAAAAGCTTTCATCATTGTTTCCTGCAGTAGATCACTTGCATCGTTGTAATCCCTGGTCAATTTCATGGCAAACCCCATTAAAGGTTTTGAATATGTGTTAAGCTCAGTAGTAAATTCCATTTCTCTCCAATTGAATTTGTTTACTACATAAACTGTTTCAATTCATATTTTGTTTCCTAAAGTTTCAGAAATTATTGAAAATTCAGATATTAATTTACAAGTAGCTGATTTTCAGAGAAATAATACATTACACTAAGGTGACTTAATTAAAGAGAAGTGCTTGAATCCATCAAACAACATAATAGTACCAGTTATTCCAATGGCCCCTCCAGCATACAATAGCACTTCACCAGTATCGTTATTGGGCCCACCCAGTAACTGACCACCGATGATAGTCACTGTATAACCAATTGTGCTAACAAGAATTCCAGTCTTAAGCTTTTTCTCTGCTTTTTGAAGGTTTAAATCTATTTGTTGTACATCGTTTGAAACATTAAAGACAACTGCTTTTAATGAATCAAACTCATTTTTCGTGATTTCCTGACTAAATGATTGCACAGAGGTTAATATAACCAACGACAATAGAAGATACCTATACATAAATTATTATTGATTTAACCAACTTTTGAAGTTACTGACCTTTTCCCTGGCCACAATAATATCCTTTTCACAATGGGTGTTCACATGGAGTTTCAATCGCCCATTATAATAATTTTTGATCTCAATCAAATCATCAAGGTTTACAATAAAAGACCTGTTTATTCTGTAAAATTGATTGGGGTCTAACAATGATTTCTCAAGCTCTTCCAGGTTGTGATCGATGATATACTTGTTACCGGTCCGAGCTTCAACTAGATATACAATTTTCCCATCGGCATAGAAATAGGAAACATCTTCTGCTTTCACAAATGCCAACCTGTTCCCTACCTTTGCCAAAAACCGTTTCTTAAATTTTTCAACCTTGTAATGCTCTATTTCCTGCAATAGCAATTCTGTGATCAGAGGTATTTCAGCTGCTTCTGTGCTCTGGATTTGTTTATATTTTGATAATGCTTTTTCAACCTTACTTTGACTGATTGGCTTCAGGATGTAATCAATGCAATGGACATCAAATGCTTTTAAAGCATGTTCATCGTATGCAGTGATGAAAATCACAGGTTGGGTTACCTTCACTTGCTTAAAAATGTCAAAACTGGTACCATCAGCTATATTGATATCACAAAACAAGAGATCAAAATCCAACCCATTCTTCAAAGCATGCACAGAGGAGGTAACCGAATCAAATTTTCCAATGATTTCAAACGCGCCTTTTTGATACTTTAAAATTTCAATCAGACGTTCACTAGCTAATGGTTCATCTTCAATTATTAGAATTTTCATTTTGCTCAAGTTTTAATATAGGCACAGCCACTTTAAATGTGTGGTCCGTTTCTTCTATTGTGATACGATGATCAAGAAACTTGTAACGCGAAGAAATGTTTGATAATCCGATTCCTGTCCTAACGATTGCTATTGGTTTTAACCGTTTATTATTCTCTACTGTGATATGGTTTGATACAGCTACATCAGAAATATTAAGTGTAATTGGATGCTCAAGACTTACAATATTGTGTTTAATTACATTTTCCACCAATAATTGAAGTACTGCAGGAGGTAAATAGTAATCTCTTGATGGTATTACATCCAATTGCACCTTCAAAGCTTCACCGAATCGCACCTTCAACAAGTCTAGATAGTCTTTGACAAAGGTCATTTCTTCCTCTACTGTAACTAATTCATTTTTTCTGTTATTCAGAATGTAGCGATACGTGGTAGACAATTTCTGGACAAATTCATCGGCTTGATCTGCATCCTTATGAATAAGTGTAGATAAAACGTTCAGGCTATTGAATAGAAAATGAGGATTGATCTGATTACTTAAACTTTCCAACTGCGCCTGACTTGTCAATGTTTTTAATTTCTCCGCCTCCAATTCTTTTTCTTTATACCTGAAATTAAAGTAAACCACAGCGTTAATGCTATTGACGAATAAGTTCACTCTAAATGTAAACCCTAAAGTCAATTTGAAGTTGATCAATTTAAGTGTGTAAGGATCCCCCAGGAACTTACTGGTTAATAGCACCGATAAGATGGAAATAAAAGTAATACCCACAATGCTTGTAAGGAACTGTACAATTAATGGGTGCACTCTATACTCCTTCCCCGAAGTTACACTTTCAATTATCAGATTAGTGTACCAGATACCAAAGACCAAAATTGTCACCAATACACTCAGTTGATACCACTGTAATGCTGCCTCGAATAATCGATCTCCATTGAGAATCAATATATTCAATACTGAATAAAGTGATAACAATAATATAAAAACGTATTTTAACTGGTGTCTAAACATCAAAACCCCTTCAACTTCTAAATTGACCAATTTAAAATGAAGTAAAGCCCGACTCTCGCCGGGCTATCCATATGCTTGTAGAAATTTAATGTATTAATTACTCAAATCTGGAATGATCACTTTATCAATGATGTGAACTACACCATTAAGTGTTTGAATATCAGTTACTGTAACTGTTGCATCTTCATTGTTTTCATCCTGATCGGAGATCGTTACAGTACTACTAATGTTAATGGTTATTGTTTCCTCATTTAACATGGTTGCCTCAGTCCCATCTGATAAATCAGTACTGTATACTCTTCCGGACACAACATGGTATTGCAACACCTCTTTAATTTGATCTGCAGTCAATGTTTCTATTACGTCTGATATTTCAGCAAACGCATCATTAGTTTGGAGCAAAAACTGTGAAGTTTCCATCATCATCTGATAGTGCTTCTACAAGGTCCGGATAATTAGATAGAGTGGCTACAAGCGTTGACAGATAATCTGTTGCTCCCGCAAGGTCTACTATATCACTTGATGTCTCAGGAACTAATACCTGATCAATAATGTGAACAACTCCGTTTCCTGCAGTAACATCCGCAGTTGCCACATTTGCATTTTCTGTGTCTGCGTTCACATCTACCAACGCTACTCCATCTGCCAAGTCAATATTGACAGCCTGTCCATTTAACGTAGGCACAAAACCAGCTTCCAGATCAGTAGACAAAGCAGTTCCGGAAACCACATGATAAAGAAGTATATCTGCTAGTGCCGGACTAGCCAAAAGATCTTGCGCTGAAATCCCGGCTAACTCTAAATATGCTGCAAAAGCGTCATTTGTAGGGGCAAACACTGTATATTGAGATTCCATCCCTGCTAATGTACCTTCTAAACCTGCTGTCTCAATTGCTGCTTTTAGTGTACTGAAGGCACCATTGAAATTCACCAGGTCCATGACACTCCTTGCTGGCAATAAAACTTTATCGATTGCGTGAATTACACCATTTGTACCCTGAATGTTGATCGCAGCAGTCACAATGTTAGCACTTTCCAAAGTTCCTGCATCTTTCAGTGTTAATCCTTCAGCATCTAACACCAGAGTTTGCTCAGTAAGCTGTGTTGTCAGTTCACCAGAAGCGAGATCTGTTGAGAATACTCTAGATCCGGCAATCACATGATATAGCAATACATCTTGTAATAGAGCTCCATCTACATCCTCCAGACCTGCTGCTCCCAGAAAATCAAGTAATGAGGTAAAAGCTGCATCCGTAGGAGCAAATACTGTGAAATCGGATTCTTCATCACTTAACACATCTATCAAATTAGCCAAATCGGCATCTTCCTGTACTTTCGTTAATGCTCCAACAAGAGCAGTAAACTCAGGACTTTCACCAGTGGAAGCTGCCACTGCAATCTCTACGATATTCCCAGAAGGAGGTAAAAGAACTTCATCAATGATGTGTATAATCCCATTATCGGCCTCAATATCAGGGCTCGTAACATTTGCATTATTGATTGAAACACCTCCATCTATATTTACTTCCACGTAAGTACCGTTTAAAGTCTGCACAAAATCATTGCTTAGGGATGAAGACGCAATCGGATCTGCCAAAACATGATAAGTAAGTATGTTTGTAAGATCTTCAACAGATACATCATCCAGATTTATTCCAGCTGCTTCAAATGCTGCGTTTGTTGGTGCGAAAACTGTGAAATCTTCAGTACCGCCAAACGTAGCGACTAAACCTGCTTTATCTAATGCAGCTACAAGTGTTGATAAATCATCAGATGCTGCAGCCAATCCTGCAATTGTATTATCTGGTTCTTCCTCAGTTGGAGGTGTCAATACTTTATCGATGATGTGAACTACTCCATTACTGGCTTCAACGTTCGCTGTAGTAACATTTGCATCATTGATTTTCACACCATTGGAAACATCAACTGTTACTGAAGCCCCGTTTAGTGTTTCTACTTCTCCATTTGTCAAATCAGATGAAAGTACTTTAGAATTCACAACATGATACGTTAGCACAGCTGTCAAATCTTCCACTGAAATTGCATCAAGATCAATCCCTGCCGACTGGAATGCAGCATTAGTTGGCGCGAAGACAGTGAAGCTAGCATTTTCATCTTCAAAAGTAGATACCAGGTTAGCTTTGCTCAATGCTTGTACAAGCGTACTCAGGTCAGGGGTTTCCTGAGCCAGGGCGGCTATGGAAGATTCCTGTTCCATTTCCTCCATTTCATCATCGTTACAACTCAACACAAATAGTGGCAATGCGAGTAGTAACACATACGTAAAAGTTCTCTTTAAAAATTTCATGATTATTCAAGTTTATTTGGTTCACTAATAATTCATCCGAACTCGGCCGATGGTTCGAATATTCAATGTACCAACATCTAATTGTGTATTTTGGTCTTGGGAATAGGAGTGAACTGGCTAGCAGAAGCTTTCAATTGTTTTCTAAATGGTATAAATTGAACCTGACTAAACTCAATCATATATGAATTCTAAGGTCATTCTGGTAGTTGCTGCAATAGCGGTTATTATCTTGTCTACTCTTGTGTTACAGAACAGTAAAACAATCACCTCACTTGAAACAGAAATAGCAACACAAAATGACAGAGCGGAATTGTTAGCCCATCAGGCAACACTTGAAGCTGCAAGAGCAACTAAAGTTGAAGCGGAAGCTATTCTAATGAAAGAAAAACTTGAAGTATTGGAAGAAAAACTCAGTCAATGTCAAAAGTAGAATCATTAACCTGGGGAGAGTAATTAGACTATTAAACTACCAAGCATGAATATTTCAAAAATATTAATAGTAATCCTGATTATCGGTCTAGCTGGTTATTCTGCCATGAGCCAAATGCAGGTATCATAATTGAAGAATGAATAGTCATCAAAGAGGAGAAACTATCTCAAGCAATAAACACTGCTGAAGAAATGCAATCCCATGCGAGAAATCAGGCAGAATCAGCCTGTAATTCTATTGAGAAACTTCAGGCTCAGTTGGAGGCTTGTATTTCACACAAATAAATTGAAATGGTTTGTAGTTGACAATTCCATTAAGCCTGATTCATTTATATTCGCATCAAAAAAAAGCTATGTACGAATTTTTCCTTATTATCCATTCCTGGTTGCGTTGGATCATTTTAATTCTGGCTGTTGTTCTTGTCATCAAATCACTTTTGGGTTTGTTTGGAGGTGGAGAATATAAAAAGATGGATAACGGGCTAGCAGCAGGGTTTGTTGGATCAATGCACCTGCAATTCCTGTTAGGTCTTATATTGTACATCTTTCTTAGTCCGATAACACAATCGGCGTTCCAGAATTTTGGGGGAGCCATGAAAGAAGCTGGCCTACGATACTGGGCGGTTGAGCACATTGTAGTAATGATTCTGGCTATAACTGCCGCTCAAATTGGCAGATCCATTAGCAAAAAATCTCAAGACTCATTGGTGAAATTTAGATTTCAGGCGATTTTCTTCGGAATTTCGTTGTTTCTAATGCTTACCAGAATTCCTTTTGGAGAAGCGGGAAGGTTATTTAGGTTTTAGTATAACCTCCTTTCAATAATATTCGTAGAATTGCCTCATGAGATTTATTGGGGCTTTTTTTCTGTTGATAACTATCACTTATTCACCATCTGGTGCTCAAGATAAGTTTGATAGTCTGCAGCACGCTCTTCAAAACTCATCTACCCCAAACGTTCAGGTTGATATTTATAATCAATTGGGTTACGAATACTGGATCGTAAACCCTCACTTATCCATTCAATATGGAGATACTGCATTGGCCATTTCGAAAAAGGAAAATTATTCCACCGGAATTGCTTTTGCTAATCGCGTAATTGGTGTAGGAAACTGGGCATTGGGCTGGTATGAACCTGCTCTTTCACATTTATTTGATGCCCGTTCAAAATATGAATCAATAGGTGATTCACTTGGAATGGCCAATTGTATTTTGAATATAGGAATGGTTTATGAAGACCAAAATAACCATGTGGAAGCTCTTTCATTATACAGTGAAGCTGCCAATCATTTTCAAAAACTAGACTCCAGCCGATTGGCTACAGCTTATAACAAACTGGCCAATATTTATATAATGCAAGAAGAATTCGATAAGGCTGAAAAATACCTTACAGATGCTTTTGTGATCCATCGTGATAATAATTTTGATTACGGTCAAGCAGAATCACTGAATAGACTTGGATTAGTCAATAAAGCCAGAGGTGAATATGTGGATGGCGTAAACCACATCAAAATTTCTGCAAAGATCAGTGAGCGTATTGGGGATATTGATGGATTGACCAAATCTTATGAAAACATTGCGAGCATATATATGCTTCAGAAAGACTTCCAATATGCCGAATCGTATGCATTGCTGAGCGAGCAACTAGCCCTTCAAAATGGATCAGCCAGATGGCTTCCTGACATTTACAAAGACCTCATGGAGATTAATCGAACCAAGGGGAACAAGGAAAAAGCATTGGACTATTATGATAAGTATACCCAATACAAGGACAGCCTTTTCAATCAAAAAGTAGCACAGGATATTGCCAATTTACATGCCCGGATAGCTGAAGAACAACATCAAAATCAATTGCAACAAAGAAAACAGGAAATACTACTCCTGGAAGAAGAGGCTCGCCAAAACCAAATCATCCTGATAGCATCTGTTACCATACTCCTATTGATATCTGCAATTGTTTTTCTGGTATTTAGATTCCAGAAATTGCGAATAGCCAAGGAAAAGGAAATTGCAGTAGCCGAACAAGACAAACTACAGCAGGAACTGGAAACCAAAAACCAAAAGCTGACCAGTTATACAGTTAACTTCATACGCAAAAATGAGTTGCTGGAAGAATTGCAAGAAGAGATTGATAGAATTAAGAGAGTCAATCATTCAGGTGATAAAAAAGACCTGAATAAACTGGGCAAGATCATCAATTCGCACCAACAAATCGACAAGGACTGGGAGGATTTCAAACTACACTTCGAAAATGTGCACAAAGACTTCTTTGTTAAACTCAATTACCTTAACCCTTCTTTGACCAATAATGATTTAAAACTATGCGCACTCGTTAGACTAAACCTCAGCATGAAGGAGATTGCACAAATGTTAGGGATTTCTACGGAAAGCGTGAAAACCGCCCGTTACCGGTTACGAAAAAAATTAAACCTGGAACATGAGGATAGTTTAAATGATTACCTCATAGGCCTGGACAAACAAGACACGCCAACCGAATCTTAAAGCGCTCCTTTCGTGGAAGGTAGAATATCAATCTCTTCCACATAGCGTTTCACTGCCATTTTGATTGCTTTCGCCAGTCCTTTAAATATTGCTTCGATTTTGTGATGTTCATTTTCACCTTCCACCTTAATGTTTAGATTGCATTTTGCGGTATCTGAAAAACTTTTGAAGAAATGATAAAACATTTCTGTAGGCATATCGCCAATTTTTTCCCTTTTGAACTCAGCATCCCAAACAATCCATGGCCGTCCACCAAAATCAATGGCTACCTGGGCCAACACATCATCCATTGGAAGCATAAACCCATAACGAGCTATGCCCTTCTTATTGCCAATTGCCTGAAGGTAAGCTTCTCCTAATGCCAAAGCAGTATCTTCTATAGTATGGTGCTCATCTACCTCCAGATCTCCTTTTACTGTAATCTCCAAATCACAAAGTGAGTGCTTGCCCAATTGATCCAGCATGTGATCGAAAAATGAAAGTCCGGTGGAAATATTGGTTTTGCCGGAACCATCCAGGTTGAGTCTTATCTTGATATCAGTTTCGTTAGTCTGGCGATGGATTTCATAAACCCGTTCACCCATCTTTAAAAACTCATAAATTTTTTGCCAGCTCTCTGTTGTTAATTCAGCATCTGTAGTTGCCTCCGGAAAAATATGAATTGCTTTGCAACCAAGATTTCTGGCTAACTGTACATCCGTCCTTCTATCACCAAGGACGAAACTATTTTCTATATCATATTCACCATTTTGGTAGCCGGTAAGCATTCCAATGCCGGGCTTTCGGTTAGGGTGATTCTCATGCTCCCAGTGCTCATCAATGTGAATCGCAGAAAATTTTATGCCCTCACTTTCTAAAGTACGAAGAATGAACTCATGAACAGGATAAAACTCTTCATCAGGAAAGTCTTCAGTTCCCAGACCATCCTGATTGGAAACCATTACGAGCTCATAATCCAATTCATCATGTATCTTTCTGAGATAGTAAAGTGCCTCAGGTAGAAAATTGAGTTTTTCAACTTTATCTACCTTTTCGTCGTCCGTTTCAGCCACTATTGTGCCATCTCTGTCAATAAAAAGTACTTTTTGCATGTGAAAGCCGCCGTTTATGATCAAAGGCCAAATATAGAATGCCAAAAGGCACATTACGAGTGAAAAGTCAATTAAAATTATGCCCTTAAGGATGTTTTCAAAAAAATCTTCATTTTTGCGCGAATGAAGATTTTAGGTATCTCCGCTTTCTACCATGATTCCGCTGCTGCGATCATTGAAGATGGAGTCATTGTTGCAGCAGCCCAGGAAGAAAGGTTTACCAGAATAAAGCATGATCCTGGGTTCCCTACTCAGGCGATTCAATTTTGTCTGGAAGAAACCAATTTAGAATTATCACAACTGGATGCGATTGCGTTTTATGACAAGCCTTTGCTTAAATTTGAAAGACTCCTTGAAACCTATTATGCTTTCGCACCTAAAGGAATTCAATCATTTATTCGGGCAATCCCCGTTTGGATTAAAGAGAAAATGTTCCTTAAACGGATCATCAGGGAAGAGTTTAATAAAATCGGTGATTATGGAAAAACACCAATCCTTTTCCCAGAGCACCATCTATCCCATGCGGCAAGTGCCTTTTTCCCTTCTAACTTCCAGAATTCTGCCATTCTAACCATCGATGGTGTAGGAGAATGGGCTACTGCCTCAATTTGCCATGGAATTGGAAATTCAATCGAAATCAAGAAAGAGCTAAAATTTCCTCATTCATTGGGCTTATTATATTCAGCCTTTACTTATTTCCTTGGATTTAAAGTGAATAGCGGCGAGTATAAATTAATGGGACTTGCTCCCTACGGCAATGAAGGAGAACGCACTAATGATTTTGTTAACAAAATCAAAAATGAACTAATTAAGATATATGATGATGGGTCGGTTTGGCTCAATCAAAAATACTTCAACTATGCCACAGGGCTGAGAATGGCCAATGACAAACGATGGGAAAAGCTATTTGGAATCCCAAAAAGGAAATCTGAATCTGAATTTGAGCAGGTACATTGTGATCTTGGACTAGCCATTCAGAAAGTGACTGAGGAAGTGGTTATTAAGCTGGCAGAGGAAGCAAAAAGACTCACAGGTGAAGAAACTGTATGTCTCGCTGGTGGTGTAGCGCTTAATTGTGTGGCCAATGGTAAACTTCAAAAAAGTGGCGTATTCAAAAATGTATTCATACAACCCGCAGCTGGAGATGCCGGAGGAGCTATTGGAGCAGCATTAGCGGCCTATCACATAAAATTCGAAAAAGAAAGAAGCATTTCAGATCAGGCTGACCAGATGTTTGGCAGCTACCTTGGACCTGATGTGAAAAACAAAGATGTCCTCAAAGTCATCAGGAAATACGCTGCTGTCTCTAAACATTTTGAATCATTCAATAACCTGACCAAAGAAATCGCTAAATACCTGGATGATGGAAAGGTAATAGGCTGGATGCAGGGAAAAATGGAATTTGGTCCCCGTGCCCTTGGCAACAGAAGTATTTTGGGTGATCCAAGAAACCCGGAAATGCAGAAGAAACTCAATCTCAAGATTAAGTACAGAGAATCTTTTAGACCATTTGCTCCATCGGTAATGGCACCAAAAGCGGCCGAATACTTTGATCTGGATGGTACTTCCCCATACATGTTACTGGTACAACCTGTTCAGGATAGTATTCGCAAACCAAAACCAGCAGGATATGATGATTTGGACATAAAGAATAAACTCTACTTCGAACGATCCAGTTTACCGGCTATTACTCACATTGATTATTCGGCCAGGATACAAACGGTTCACCCTGAAACAAATAACAGGTACTACAGTCTAATCGAGAGCTTTGAGAAATTGACAGGATGTGGCGTGATAATCAATACCAGCTTCAACGTGCGGGGTGAGCCTATTGTGTGCACCCCAGAAGATGCATATCGATGTTTCATGCGAACAGAAATGGATGTTCTGGTAACAGGGGATCATGTCTTTATCAAGGAGGATCAACCCAGTTTTGAAGACCAATCCAATTGGAAAGAAGAATTTGTATTGGATTAAACCATGGCTAAAAAGAAATTCGATTACCGAAACCTGATTCTGGTTGCCATTAGTATCCTGTTCACACTGGGTATACTGGAGCTTTTCCTGAGAATATTGTTCAGCACCAACCAAACCTTTTTGATGGGAAATTTTCATGACCGATCCATGATTTACCGGTCAGAATTCATGAAAGTTTGGCACTACCCCAATATCTCTGCAAAGCACTCTAAGGATTGTTATGATGTGCAGTATGACTTCAACAATTTCGGCATGAGAAGTAAGCCTGTGCAACTGGAAAAGGATACTTCGAACTTTAGAATTGCTTTCATGGGTGATTCCTTTGTAGAAGGTTATGGTTCAGACAACAAGGATATTTTCGCCAATTTAGTAGATAGCCTAGCGGGTCCGAAAGTGGAAATCTTAAATTTTGGAACCAGTGGTGGATTTGGTACAGTGCATCAAGTAGCACAGTACGAAAATTTTGTCACCCATTTCAAACCAGATCTTGTTGTGTTGTTCTTTCTAAACTACAACGACCTGCATGATAACCTTAAATCTATCAAAGAAGGTTTTATAGATGATGCAAACAATTTCCAATATACTACAGGAACACAAAAAGAAGTTCTTGATGAATTATTAACACAGGAAATCCCTGAACCCTCTAATCCAATCGTCACAAACTTATATGTTTTCAGTCTGGCCAATAAAGGAGGCAGAGCTTTTAAGTCATTTGTACAAACAGCAATCAATTTAAAAGCAGATTTCAAAGGTCCTCTTGCTGATGTTTATGATGTAGATGAGCCAGAGGATATCTCAAAAGGTTGGCAAATAACAGAAAAAGCATTATCCAGATTACATGAACTGGTTTCCAAAGACAGTTCCAAATTAGTGCTGGCACAGTTACCCGGTCCGTATCAATTGGACGAGAACTGGATGTCGCTTAGTGAGACTCAATTCGATAAAAAACTGGACCCAACTTATCCAAATCAAAAAATTAAAGATATTTGCAGTAATCTGGGCATAACATATTTTGATATGTATCCAGGTGCAAAACAGTATGTTGATGAGAATGAAATAGGATTTCCCTATTTCAGTTATGATTGCGACAGACATCCAAGTCCATTCGGACATAGCTACATGGCTGCAGCAATCTATAGTTACCTAACCAAAAATGAATTTATAAAATAATGGAGTTTTTATCTGACCTGTGGAAATTTTTAAAAGAGCGTAAGAAGTTCTGGTTAATTCCAATGATCCTTGTGCTATTGCTTTTCGGTGTTTTGATTGTAATTGGTGGTAGCTCTGCCATTGCCCCATTCATTTACACACTGTTCTAATATGAAAAAAACTTTAACCTTATCAGATGTCAAGGCCCTGTTGGTGATTGTTACAGGGCTGGTCATTTTATTTTTCATTTTCGAAAAACCAGCATTTTTATACACTGCTGCTGCAATTGGGGTGATCTCTCTCCTAATCCCAAAAGCGGGCTTAGGAATTGTATGGGTTTGGTTCAAGATTGCTGAAATACTGGGATGGGTAAATTCTAAAATTATCCTTTCGGCCTTATTTTACCTGTTTTTATTTCCGATATCACTATTGTTCAGGTTGTTCAATAAGGACCCCATGCATTTAAAGCCACAAAAGGAATCAATGTTCACAGAAAGGAATCACACATACAAGCCAGAAGACCTGGAAAATATGTGGTGATTAGGCTGTTGGTTGATAAGACTCAATAGCTTCCAGTAGAGCAGCATTTTCCGCGCCTGTACCCACGGTTATCCTCAATGATTCCTCACATAAGGTAACATTGGAACGGTTTCTTGTGATGATCTTCTTTTCTATTAAGTAGTCGAAAAGTGCTTCTGCATCAGTAAACTTAACCAATAGGAAGTTTGCATCAGTAGGGTATATTTTCTCCACGATGGACAACTCATTTAGTTCCTGGGTTAGTTTATTGCGCTGCGCCAATATCTCCTTTACTTTCTGGTTTTTCTCTTCTTCCTTACCAAGGGCCTCTAAAGCCATTTCCTGTGTAAGCTGATTAATGTTATAGGGAGGTTTGATCTTATTTAATATGGTAACAACATCAGGATGGGCAAATGCCATTCCCAATCTTAACCCTGCCAATCCCCATGCTTTACTGAATGTCTGAAGAATAACCACATTCGCATAGGCATTCAATTCATGCAAAAGGCTCTCATCTCTGGCAAAATCAATATAAGCTTCATCAATGACCACCAAACCAGGTGCTGCTTTGATGATAGACTCAATATCGCTGATTTTCAATCTATTACCAGTGGGATTGTTTGGACTACAAATGAAAATCAATTTTGTGTGGTCCTTGATACTACTCAAAACAGATTCTAAGTCAATCTGATAATCCTTTGTAAGGTTTATCCTTGTGATGGCAATGTTGTTGATATTAGCACTTACTTCATACATTCCATACGTTGGGGGCATAATCAGTACCTCATCGAGAACTGGATCACAAAATGCTCTGAATAGGAGATCTATTGGTTCATCACTTCCATTCCCAAGGAAAATTCTATTAGCAGGAACACGTTTTAATTGAGCAAGTCTTGATTTAACTGCCTTTTGATAAGGGTCTGGATAACGATGTAAACCCTCCCCTACAACTGGCCCAAGTGCATTTTCATTGGCATCCAAAAATATACCCTCTGTTCCGGTATACTCGTCCCGAGCAGATGAATAAGGTTTTAGTTCCCTGAGGTGTGGTCTCAGTAGTTCTGCAATTGTTCCCATTTTCTCCTTTTAGTAACGTGTTTATTTGAAATTCAACTCTCCCTGGAGTCAGCTATAGCTTTAAGTCTAATGCTTACTGCATTTTTGTGACCATGTAAGTGTTCCGCTTCAGCTAATATCTCTACTATTGGCCCCAAATTTCGTAATCCCTCTTCTGAAATCTTCTGGAATGTAATCTTTTTTACAAATGAATCAAGACTTACCCCTGCCATAGAGGAAGCCCAGCCATTTGTAGGCAGGGTATGATTTGTTCCAGACGCATAGTCTCCTGCTGATTCCGGCGTATAATTTCCAATAAATACAGAACCAGCATTGGTAATTCTGTCAGCTATCTCATCAGCATTTTGCATGGCAATGATCAGGTGTTCAGCAGCATATAAATTAACGAGATCAAGAGCCTCTCCAATATTTTCCAATACGACAACTTCACTATTCTCTAACGCCCTTTTAGCTATATCTCGTCTTGGTAATTCATTGACCTGAGTCTCCACTTCTACAAGCACCCGATCCGCTAATTCGGTACTGGTAGTTACCAGAAGTACCTGGCTATCCACTCCGTGCTCTGCCTGAGAAAGTAAATCAGAGGCTACAAAAGAAGGATCTGCTGTATCATCAGCCATAACGCAAACTTCTGAAGGTCCGGCAGGCATGTCTATCGCTGTAGACTCACGACTCACCATTTGTTTGGCAATTGTTACATATTGGTTTCCAGGGCCAAATATCTTGTCTACTTTCGGCAATGTTTCAGTACCATATGCCATGGCGGCAATGGCTTGGGCACCTCCTAGTTTCACTACATGATCAATTCCAAGTAGATGAGCTGTGTATAGAACGGCGGGATTTACTTCTCCCAGGTTGTTTGTTGGTGTAGACAAAATTATTTCCTTACATCCAGCTATTTTGGCTGGTATTGCCAGCATCAGCACCGTTGAAAACAAAGGCGCTGTTCCTCCTGGAATATACAATCCAACGCGTTCAATTGGCACACTTTTTCTTCTACACACCACTCCAGGCATTGTCTCCAGAATGAGCTCCTCTTGTTTTTGTGCTTCATGAAACTTCCAAACATTATCTTTTGCCTTGATAATGGCTGTTTTCAATTCCTGATCAACCTTATTGGCGGCTGCCGACATCTCGCTTGTAGAGACAAATAAGCTATCCAATTCTACATGATCGTATTCCAAAGCAAGCTTTTTCAAGGCTTTGTCTCCTCCCCTTTTTACTTTTTCCAGAATTGGTTTGACGATCTTCTCAGTTTTTTCCTGTTTGATGGCAGGTCTTGCCACAATTCTTGCCCACTCAGATCGATCCGGATTATTGATAACCTGCATTATTTGATCATTTTTTCTATTGGCACGACTAAAATACCCTCAGCTCCGGCAGCTCTTAACTCCTCTATTTTATCCCAGAAGACATCTTCATTGATAACAGAATGTATGGAGCTCCACCCTTCTGTGGCCAATGGCAGCACTGTCGGGCTCCTCATCCCAGGTAAAAGATTCACAATTTCTTCAATTTTTTCATTTGGAGCATTCAACAAGACATATTTATTGCTTTTGCCTGTAAGTACGGCATCAATCCTAAAAAGAAGCTTATCGAGTAACTGCTGTTTCTCAGCTGAAATACCTTTCCCTGCTATGAGTATCGCTTCTGATTTAAAGATAGTCTCTACCTCTTTTAAACCATTACTCATCAATGTACTCCCAGAACTTACGATATCACAAATTCCATCCGCAAGTCCAATACCCGGAGCTATCTCTACAGATCCCGATATCTCATGAATCTCTGAGTTTATACTGTTCTTCTTCAAATAATCACCTAAAATTTTGGTGTAAGATGTAGCAATACTCTTTCCTTCAAAATACGAAACACCCTCATAATTTTCGTTCTTTGGAATAGCCAGCGAAAGCCTGCATTTTGAAAACCCTAATCGCTTTACGATGTTGATGTCTTTCCCTTTTTCTACATGAACATTTTCACCAACAATCCCAATATCAGCAACTCCATCTTCCACATAACCAGGGATATCATCATCCCTGAGAAAGAGGAATTCAATTGGAAAATTGTAGGAAACTGCTTTAAGCTTTTTTATGCCATTATTGAATTTAATGCCACACTCCTTGAGTAATTTGAGAGAATCTTCACTTAAACGGCCGGACTTCTGCACCGCTATTCTTAATTGAACATCCATGTGCTATTTTGAATTTTATTTTGAAAGAAACTAAAAGGGTTAATGCAAATTATTAATTGAATGTTGAGCTCCAGTATCAATGATGATGGAGATGGAGCCAATGATGTGCTATGTGTATCAATTTTTGCATCGGTTGGCAAATTTAGAGTCTTCCTGAAAATATCAAAGCAAAGTGATAATAATATTCCAATTATATTCTCCTGGCTTTGTAACCAAGACGCTGTAATTCCTGAACCACCTTATCACGAAAATCCCCCTGAATGAGAATCTCTCCATCTTTGGAAGATCCACCAACCCCGCATTTGGATTTCAGTTGTTTTCCCAAATCCTTTAAATCATCGGCGGCACCAATGAACCCAGTAATCAATGTTACCTGTTTGCCTCCTCTAGCCTTCTTGTCTAATTCAACTCTTAGATTCTGTTCTTCCGGAGACAGTGTTTCTTCTTCTTCTTCACCAAACTCATCATATGAATAATCAGGATCAGTTGAGTAAACGACTCCTTTCCTGTTCTTGTGATTATTTTTCCTTCCCATTACTTATCGATGTTAAACGTCCAAACAGGTCTTTTTGCGTGATTCACCACTTCTTCAGCAACGCTTACATTCATGAAATGGTTTAGTCCGGTTCTTTGGTGGGTACCCATTGCAATCAATCCTGCATCAATGTCACTTGCGTACATGATAATCCCATCTTCTTCATTGCTGTAATTGTATACATCCATGGAGTAATCTTCCAGCCCATGTTTTTCGGCAAATGCCTTCATTTTCTTCATGTCACCATGGGAATCCTGAAAATTAGCTGGTGTATTGATCCGCACCAGTCTTAGCTCAGCCCCAAAAGCGTGCTGCAATACCTTAAGCTTCTTGATGAATTCTCCTCCAGTTCGCTCCAAATCCGTGGCTAACACTATCTCATCAATATCCTCCATGTCAACCTTTTCATTGACAGTGATTACCGGACATTTTGCGTGTCTTACAATCTTCTCAGCATTGGACCCTACAAAAAATTCATCCAGTCCACTTGAGCCAGTAGTACCCATGATGATGATATCCATATCTTGATCTGCTACCTCTGTAGCCAACTCATTTACCGGATTCCCCATCACAATTTTATAATTCAGGTCAACATTACTATACTGAGGATTAGCCATGATCTCTTCCATCTTTGTCTTCACTTGCTCAATCAACTTCATGATATAAACATTCTCCAATGGATCATAGTCATTCACCCCCATTGTCTTAAAAGAACTGACAGTAGGATGCTCAATAACATTCATCAACGTGACCGTAGACTCAAATTCATCGGCAAATTGAATGCTGAGATCTAGCGCATTCAGTGCCACATCTGAAAAGTCATAAGGTACGAGTATCTTTTTCATAATTGGTGGGTCAGTTTATACTGACTTAAAAATATATATTTATCGGTCACTTACCCGTATTTAGGAACAAGTTTTTTAAACCACTAATATTTGCGACAAACCAAAGATCAAAACGAAAATCAAAGTTGAAATAGCCATCTGTTTCAAATATGGATCCAATTGCATAGCTTCTTTTTTATGGTATACCGCCATTGCGTTCTTAATAAGCAAGGGAAGGGTAATGAGAATTGCATACTGCCACGGTGACCTGTAATTCAACATGATATAGGCCACAGAAGCCAAAAAACCAGCTAACAATAAAAACCAATGATAAATAACTGCCTTTTCCCTCCCTATCCTCACGGGAATAGACCTTTTCCCAGCTGCTTTATCCGACTGAATATCCCGAATGTTATTTAAGTTGAGCACTGCAACTGCAAAAAAACCACACGTGATCGAGGGGAGAATTGTCGAATAATTGAAAGATTGCGAATACAAAAAATAAGAGCCACTCACACCAATCAATCCAAAAAAAAGAAAAACAGACAAGTCACCCAACCCTACATATCCATAAGGATTTTTGCCTGATGTGTATTTTATAGCCGCATATATCGCTGATAAACCCAACAAAACAAATACTCCAATCAAAACCCATTGTTCCCTAAAACTTACCAGCAGCAATATTATTCCACTAATGAATGATAAACCTGAGAAAACATATAATGACTTCTTCATGGCCTCTTTTGAAATAGCTCCGGTCTGAACTGCCCTTGCGGGTCCTTCTCTCTGTTCAGAGTCCACTCCTGAAACAGCATCTCCATAATCATTTGCCAGGTTGGACAAAATTTGAAGAAATAGTGTCGTCAGACATGAAAAAACGAAGATTGCCCATTTAAACAACCCATCAGAGGCAGCTAGAAAAGCTCCCATTCCTATACATGAAAGGGCGAGTGGCAAAGTTCTTAGTCGAAACGCCTCTGCCCAAGCCTTCACTGTGTTATTCCCCATACTCCAATTGACATATTTGACCAAAGTTGATAAAAATCTCACACATAATGCAGTTACTTCTATCTTATATAATCTAAAATTCAACCAAATGTTAACTTTGCGTGTCCTCATGGAGAAGATATGGAAAAAAAGATTGTCAAAATTTTGGTGTTATTCGCAGCTTTTCATTTTGCTGGAGTTGTATTATATAGCTGTGAAGACCCCGTTGATTGCGGAGGGTTCTCTTCGAGGTACTCAATTGATGCATACACGCTAACTGAAGCTTCCTATGAAGGCGAGTACTTCAGTGGAACGGATATTGTGAAAGATGATACGGTGATCTATTCCGAGTTCAAACTCCAGTTGAATGCTATCTACACGGCCATTGCTGAGAGAAAAATCAATAATTCTGGAATTTTCAGTAATTGCATGGCATGTTCTCCACCTCCACTCTCGCCAATAGACTCAATTGCTTCTATTAAAGTGAACGAGTTTTACGGGACCAATGATATTGCTACAGCAAATGCAACAGAAATATCAAGTAAATTTAACATTGTTACATTTAGTGAAGCTGATGAGTTTTCTGCTGAAACTTCTCTGACCCAATTCAATGAATCTGCCAACCCTGCCTACACTGAATTGTTTCTATTTTATACTGAGAAGCCCGAGGAAACCATCCGCATTGGCTTCAATGTGATAATCCAGCTAACAAACGGTGAAACTTTCGAAGTATCCTCCAAATTATTCTATATTGCTCCGGAGTAGTAACCCCGGACAAATATGAAAATTGTAGTATTAACTGGTGCTGGCGTGAGTGCCGAAAGTGGGATCAAAACCTTTCGAGACGCTAACGGTCTATGGGAAGGTCATGATGTGATGGAAGTTGCCTCACCCCAAGGATGGGCCAAAGACCGTTCAATGGTGCTTGAGTTTTATAATCAAAGGAGAAAACAAGCTTTGACGGCTGAACCAAATGACGGACATCTTGCACTTGCTGATCTTGAGAAAGATTTTGATGTTACAATAGTCACCCAAAATATTGACAACCTGCATGAAAAAGCAGGAAGCTCCAATGTCCTCCATTTACATGGTGAAATTTTTAAGGTGAGAAGCACAGTGGATGAAAACCTGATCTATGACCTGGACGGGTGGGAACTGAAAGAAGGGGATAAATGTGAGAAAGGCAGCCAATTAAGACCTCATATTGTTTGGTTTGGAGAAATGGTTCCTATGATGGAAGTGGCGGCCAGGGAGGTTACTGAGGCTGATATATTTCTTGTGGTGGGTACTTCTATGGTTGTCTACCCAGCAGCCAGTTTGATTGATTTTACTTCGGAGGGCATACCAAAATACATCATTGACCCGGCAAAACCACAGGTTTACCCACGAGAAAACCTTTTCTTTTATACCGAAAATGCCACTACAGGTGTACCGAAAGTAGCTAACTTACTAAGAGAAAAATACTTATAGTGATGGGGTTAAAAGTAATTATTACAGGATCTACAGGAATGATTGGCAAAGGGGTATTGTTAGAGTGCCTGGATAATAATGAAGTAGAAAAGGTTTTACTCATCCACAGATCCACTGTTGGGATTCAACATGACAAACTGGAAGAAATAATCCACTATGATTTTGAAAATTACGATGCAATCTCAGAAAAACTGAAGGATTACGATGCTGTATTCTTGTGTATGGGCGTAAGTGCTGCCGGAATGAATGAAGAAAAATACACGAAAGTCACCTATGATTTCACATTGGCTCTTGCCAAAAAACTATTTGAATTAAACCCAAACATGACCTGTATCTATGTATCGGGGCAAGGCACAGATTCTTCAGAAAAAGGAAGGAGTATGTGGGCACGTGTAAAAGGAAAAACCGAAAACGATCTTCTCAAACTTGGTTTTAAAGGCACCTACATGTTTAGACCGGGAGCAATCATTCCATTACGAGGTATCAAATCAAGAACAAAAGCTTATCAATTTGTTTATGACTATTTGATGTGGCTGGTAAAGCTGATTAAGTGGATCTCTCCAAAATCTGTAGTTAATACTACACAACTAGGCTTGGCTATGATTAATATCGCCAATAGAGGGTACTCTAAGAATATTATTGATCCAGCAGATATTATTTCACTTTCTGAAACAGATTAAAGGGATGATCATATTTACAACAAAAAACTATTTTGAAGGGGTCATCCACCTGGGCGGATGGGTATTACTTTTAGTTAGTATACCTGCGATTTTAGTTTTATGGTACATTGGACTAATCATGCTCTTCTTGGGAATAATTATCATATCCACTGCTTATAAAATCGAAATTGCTCCTCAGGAAAAGTTCATCAATGAATACTTATGGTTCCTCGGAATTAAGCTGCAGCAAGAGAAGTACAGTTTTGACAACCTGGCATATTTCTACATCACTAAATCCAGGTACTCACAACAATTGAATATGGGACCGGCTTCTTCAACCGCAAGAGGAGTTATTTATACTGGTTTTTTAAAGTCTGATGCTGCAAATCATTATCTGGGTGAAAGCAAAAAAGTAAACGAACTTTCTAAGAAAATAGACAAACTCAACAAGACACTAAAACTGTCTGTAAATCTTCCTGAAAATGAATAAAAAGGGTTGGTCCAAAACAAACCAACCACTTTTGAGATTATTCATCTCTTAATGACTCAACTGGATTAGCCCTTGCCGCCCTCACCGATCGGTAAATCGAAATAGAAGATGCTGTCATCAATGCAATGATCGTCGCAAGCACAAATGGAAGAACTCCGATATCAGTTCGGTAAATGAAATCATTCATCCAATCACGCATCATGTAAAAGGTTATGGGCCAGGCAATTAAGCTGGCAACCAGCAAAAAAAGAAGAAACTCTTTTGTCAATAACATAGTCAGGTTCTTCATTGAAGCTCCAAGGACCTTTCTGATTCCAATTTCCTTAGTCTTCCGCTCTGCTTCATAGGATATTAACCCAAACGTTCCCAAGCTTGCAATGATGATCGCCAATACAGTAAACACCTCGAATACCTGTGTGAATTTCTTCTCTGCTTCATATTGTTTAACTACATCATCCTCCACAAATGTGTATTCAAAATCTCTATTGGTGACAAATTCGCCATAAATACTCCTCAGGTGATCTAAAGAGGCTTGTTTTTGAGCAGGGTTAACTTTGGCGTATGCCCAGGAAAGGAAATTATCTGTCAAAATATAAATTGTAGGAGCTATCCTTCTGTGAAGTGATTCAAAATGAAAATTCTTTACAACACCTATTGTATTGAATCGGTCCTCTCCCAATTCCAGCCACTTTCCGATTGGCTCTTTCCATCCTAATTGTTCTATTGCAGCTTCATTCATGATTATGGAGGAACCTAAATCTGAAGGAAATTCTTTGGAGTAGTTTCTGCCTGCAACAATTTCTGCCTCTACTAAATCCAGAAAATTGTAATCAACTCTGATTATTTTCAACGACTTTCGGGCTTCCTCATCCAATTCCACATCTTGTGCTTTGTAATAAGTACTATTGCTAATCCACCCGGGAAGTTTCATATTCGTAAAACCCACGGATTCAACTAATGAACTATTTGTCACCGCATTTGAAAATGCTTCCAGGTTCCCTCTATCCATTGTTTTCAAAGGAATTGCGACTACCATTTCCTCATTGATACCCAGGTCCTTTTCCTGCATGAACTTCAATTGTTTGAGCACAACGACTGTTGAAGCTATTAATCCTATGGATATGGCAAATTGCAAAATCACAAGTCCCTTTCTCATTTTGAGTGAAGCCTGATCTGTGTACCTGCCAGATTTAATCGTATTGCTGACTTTGTGAGCCGAAAGTACAAATGATGGATAGCTTCCAGCTACCAATCCAATCAAAAGGAATGCTGCTATTATTGTAACTAACAACTGTGGTTGAAACAACTCAACCAGGCCTATTGATTTGCTTGCGAATTCATTGAAATATGGCAGAATTATCATTGCCAGAACAAATGAGACCAGAATCGCAACGAATGTCATGACATAAGATTCCAATAGAAACTGATTCATCAAATTGGTACGGTGAGCCCCCAAAACTTTGCGCATCCCCACTTCCTTGGCCCTTTTGAGTGATTTGGCTGTCGTGAGGTTTATGTAATTGATACAGGCAATAAACAGAATAAACAATCCAACAAAAGAGAATATATAGACATTTTTAATATCACCATTAGGTTCAATCTCTAAACCAATTTTTGAATGCAAATGAATGTCAAAAAGTGGTTGAAAAAACAATTTGAAGTTACCGGATGTCAGGTATTCTAGATTGGTATCTATAAAGTTCATAAACTCTGCCTCTACAGCTTCAATATTAGCATCTTGCTTCATTTTTACATATACCCTTTGAGAATCCCATCCCACACTGGCATACAATGCCGAATGTGCTACCGCTTTTTGGGTTTGTGGAGACATGAGTATATCGAAATGAAAGTGTGAATTAGAAGGCATATCTTCCATGATGCCGGAAACCTGAAGCTGAAAACTGGTATCACTTACCAGTAATACCTTACCCATAGGATCCTGATAACCAAAATATTTGCGGGCAATACTTTCCGAAATAACAACTTTCCCAATACCATCAAGAGCGGTTTTTGGATTGCCAGCTAAAAGAGGAAAAGAGAAAACATTAAAGAAACCTTTGTCTACAAATGCCATGTTTTCCTCCAGAATACGTTTCTCATCATGAATCACAAACTCATTGTATGGCCTGATCCTCACTAATTCCTCTACTTCATCAAAACTTGTTTTGAACAACTCTGCAGTTTTCCAGGAATTAGATGCGTACGGTTCCCAAACACCTTCCCTCATGTAGGCCCCTGAAAGCCGGTAAACCCTGTCACCGTCCATATGGAATTTATCATAGCTTAGCTCATCCTTGATGAAGATATAGATGAGTAGACAACACAAAAAGCCCAGAATTAATCCAGATAGATTGATCAGGCTAAAGGATTTTTCTTTCTTGAAAACCCTAAACGAAATTTTAAGGTAATTTTTAAACATATCGTAGTTGTTGAGTTTTTGACTGAATTTAAATTCTCTGATAATGCCTGGCCTGAGTAGGCGGAAAATGTCCATCACAAATAGCCATCTGGCCGGCTTATTCTGGCTTAATCTCTTATCAAACCTCTCATACAGGTCTCCTTCGATATCCTCCACACAATCCGGGTCACAGAACCAGTGAAAGAATTTCAAGGACCATTTTGGAGGAAGTGGCTTATTCATCTCTAAGGGATTTGACTGGATTAGCTATTGCTGATTGTATGGCCTTTTTAGCTATTGTCCCCAATGAGATTATTAATGCTAAAATGGATGCGATTAGGAAATAATACCATTCCAATTTTATCCTGTAGGCATAGTCATCTAACCATTGTTGTCCCAATAAGTAACTGATCGGAACAGCTAAAACTGAAGCTACAAGGACAAGTACACCTAATTCAGTTGACAGCAGTAGTATCAAACTTTGAAAAGATGCACCCAAAACTTTCCGAATACCGATCTCTTTTGTTCTCCTTTCCGCCATAAATGACACCAAACCAAAAATCCCAAGAGCACTTATGATGATGGCTAAAACTGTGAATATCCTTGATAAACTTCCTACCTGCTCAACTGTAGAGAACTTTCTGTCGTACTGTTGACTTGAAAAATCAAATTCAAATGGGATATTGGGTAGAACCTTATCAAAAACACGCTCTACCTGCCGAATTGATTCAGAAATGGTTACATCACTCTTTAGTTTTATTTGCATCCACTCCCCTTTTGATTCATCAACCGCATAAACTGCCGGTCTGGTTTGTTGAAAAGGAGATTCCAGAATCAAATCTTGCACCACACCGATAATGTGGTAGGTTTGACCTCTCCAGGAAACATTTTCTCCGATGGGATTTTCCAAACCCATGAAATCAATGGCTGCCTTATTGAAGATAAAAGCCTGTTGATCAGTTACTTTCTCCGTAAAGTCTCTACCTTTCTGAATTTCCCAACCAATGGTATTACCATATTCTGGTGTCACATAGGAAAAGACAAAGTTGGTAGATAATGAAGGATCCTTTTCTCCCCAGTCAAATCCTCCAGATGTTCTATTGACCTCAGTCAGAGGACTTGATGATTGAGAAACAGACTGTACAGCACCTGTTTTCAAAAGCTCGTCCCTTAAGATGGTGTGTTTACCCTTAAAGGCTGTGGCCGATGACCTTATACTCAATAGATTTGTGGGGTCATATCCCACTGACCTGTCTTTACTAAAACTAATTTGTTCATGGATTATAATAGTTCCCGTAATAAGCGTAGTACTAATGACAAACTGAAACACTACAAGCGCTCTCCTCAAAGTAGGTGTTGATCTGTCAATACTCAGCCTTCCCTTCAAAACTTTTACCGGTTCAAATTTTGACAAATAAATGGCTGGATAAAATGCAGCAACAAAACTCAGTACTCCAAGGAATATCAAAGCTTGAAACCAAAGAAGATATTCACCTATAGGAAACTCTATCTGCTTGTCGGACAGCTCATTAAAGAATGGTAGTATCAGGTAGGTGATTGCCACAGCAATGATAAATGCCAGTAAGACAACAAGACCTGATTCAACCAGAAACTGACTTACTAATTGAGTCCTGAGGGATCCCAATGATTTTCTTATACCTACCTCCTTAGCTCGTTTTTCTGCCTGGGCTGTACTTAAATTAATAAAATTGATACAAGCCAGTAATAAAACAAAGATGCCAATACCTCCGAAAAGCCAGACATATTGAATTCGTCCTCCTGATTGCAAGCCATTTTTCCAACTGTTTTTTAAATGCCAATCCGCCATAGGATGAAGAAAAGCTTTTGGATCAATCTCCTTAACTTGTTCGCTTACATGGTCATAGATTACATGCGCTATCCTGTCGTTTACTGCCTCTATTGAGGCATTTTCTGTGAGTTGAACAAAGACCTGGCAAAAATTAGTCTCCCAATTAGCATTGTCTTTTGCCCTTTCAATCCATTCCTGAGAAGAACTGTATCCTTCAAAGTTTCCAATTACTGAAAGCTCTTGAAAACTGGAGTTATCGGGTATGTTAGCATACACTCCGGAGACAACCATTGATACTTCCCCATCCAAGTCAATAACCTGACCTAGTGGGTCATCATTCCCATACAATGACTTTGCGGCATTCTCAGATAGAATTACGCTGAATTTGTCTTTCAAAGCATCCTGAGTGCCCGAAATCATCTGAAGATCCAATAGTTTCGGAGCATTGGCACTCATGTAGTTCCCAACAAGGTGTATTTGCTTTTCTTTCGTATCAACCAGTAAAGGACCTTGCCAACCAGTAACGGTGACATACTTAAAATGATCAGAATATGTGGTGCGAAGTTCATCAACTAAAGGGATTGGTAGAGCAAACCTTACACCTACCTCACCATTTAATGTTCTTTTTCTCAGCACCTTAGCGATACGATCATAGGATTGATGGTGCTTGTTATAAGAAAACTCATCCACAATCCATAAATAGATGAGCATGAAGACAATTAACCCGATGGTTAGACCACCAAGGTTGATAAATCCATTGGATTTGTTTCTCAACAGGTTTCTGAAACCAATTTTCAAGTAGTTCCTATACATTCCGTAAGTATTGAGTTTTTGACTGATTTTAAATTCTTTGATGATCCCTGGTCTGAATAGACGGATGATATCCATCACAAAAAGCCATCGAGCTGGCTTGTTCACGTGTAATCTCTTATCAAAGCGCTCCAACAGGTCTCCTTCTATGTCTTCCACACAATCTGGGTCGCAGAACCAGTGAAAGAATTTCAAGGACCAGGTAGGTGGTTTTTTTGAGTTTTGTTGTTGTCCCATCTTCCTAATAACTAAACTTCATCGCAAAGTCCGGCACTGCATTCCACAATCCCAGCCGTTGTTCTTTTGTCTCTTTCAAAACATTCTTGCCTGTGGTAGTCAAAGTGAAGTATCTTTTACGCTTCCCTCCCCTTACATTCGTGGCTTCCCCCATTTTAGAATCCAGGTAACCTTTCTTCTCTAATCTTCTCAGCACAGTCTGCAATGATCCAATACTGACTTTGCGATCAAGCCTTTTTTCCATCTCTTCAATAATGGCAAATCCATAAGCTTCATCAACTAATATTGCCACCGTCAACATGACCACTTCTTCAAATTCTCCTAGGTGATGCTTTCCCATATATTTTAATATTTACCTTAAATGTAGTAATAATATTTTACATATACCTTAAATGTAGTTTTAATATTTCAATCCACTGAAGTAAAGGTTTCTGTGGTGAATGAAATGTTTCACATATAGAGATGATTCTTATCAGGAAACAATCACCCATCCCACTACATTTTCGCATTGCCATTCAGGGGAGCTGAATCTCCCCTTATGGAATCGAGTGTATTAAAAAAAGCAGACCAGAGGTGACGCAGTACACCTGTATTTTTTGTTTTATTATAAAGTAGCACTCATATGATTCCCACAACTCTGGAACAAAAAGCGGATTCAAATTCCACAAAAACATTATCTGAAAATGAAGTTTTAAGTATATGTCTGGCCTATTTTGACCAGGATGAACTGGCGGCCACCACTTGGATGAAAAAGTACGCCTTAAAAGATGATCAAGGGAACTTCCTCGAGTCATCACCAGATGACATGCATAAACGGATGGCAAAAGAATTCGCCAGAATTGAATCAAATTACAAGATCCCCAATAACAAGGAAGTTTTATCTGATTATGGGCAATCCAGAAAGCCCCTTTCTGAAAAACTCATCTACAACCTGTTCAAAGATTTCAAGTATGTGATTCCACAGGGGAGCGTCATGTCTGGACTTGGAAATCCATTTAGGTTGGCATCATTATCAAACTGTGTTGTAATGCCAGAAATTCATGATTCATATGGAGGAATATTTCATACAGACCAACAGCTTGCCCAGTTGTTTAAAAGAAGGTGTGGCGTTGGGATTGATTTATCTAGCTTGAGACCAGCTGGAAGTAATGTCTCCAATGCTGCTGGTACCACTTCAGGTGCTGCATCCTTTATGGAACGGTTTTCTGCCACAACACGAGAAGTGGCTCAAAATGGAAGACGAGGTGCTTTGATGATCACAATGGATATTGCCCACCCTGATGTGGAACAATTCATTACCATGAAACAGGATTTGACAAAAGTCACAGGGGCTAATGTTTCCATTCGGTTGTCAGATGAATTTATGAAGGCAGTCAAAAATAACGAAGCGTATACCCATAGATGGCCAATTGATTCCAAACACCCCAAAGTCACAAAAACAGTAAATGCCAGTGAATTATGGGAAACAATCATCACTTGCGCACACAATACAGCGGAACCAGGACTAATATTCTGGGACCGTCAACACAAATATTCCACTTCATCCATTTATCCTGGATTTAAGAATATCTCAACAAACCCCTGTAGTGAAATTGCTATGCAAGGTGGAGACAGCTGTCGATTGATAGCACTGAACCTTTACAGTTTTGTGGATGACCCTTTTACTGAAAAGGCGGTCTTTAATTACAAAAAGCTTTATGAAAAGACCTATGAAACCCAAAGACTCATGGATGACCTGGTAGATCTCGAATTAGAAGCTATTGACAGAATCCTGGGTAAAATCCAGCAAGATGAAGAACCTGATGAAATCAAATCTGTTGAACGAAAAACCTGGGAATTGCTATATGAAAATGGTAAAAAAGGAAGAAGGACTGGTTTAGGTTTCACTGCCCTGGCAGACACGATGGCAGCCCTAGGTTTAAAATTCGACTCGGATGAAGCCATCGGTCAAATGGATCAGATGATGCAAGAAAAATGCAGGGCTGAATTTGACAGTTCAATTGATTTGGCAATTGAGAGAGGTGCATTTGAAATATTTGATCCCGAAACAGAAAAGGAATCTGAGTTTATTCAAATGCTGGAAACCGATCTTCCTTCTGTATATAACCGAATGATGCAGCATGGTAGAAGAAACATATCAATTAGTACAGTGGCACCCACAGGTACACTGAGTATGCTTGCTCAAACCAGTTCAGGAATTGAACCTGTGTTTATGTTATCTTATAAGAGAAGAAGAAAACTGAACAGTACAGATTCCGGAGAGAAAATTGACTTTGTCGATGCTTTAGGAGATCGATGGGAAGAATTCACTGTCTATCATCCCAAACTAAAAGAATGGATGGCAATCAATAAGGAAAGAAATGAAAAACTTAGCCCCTACTATGGTGCAACTGCCCAGGAAATTGATTGGAAGCAACGTATTAAAATTCAGTCCACTATTCAAAAGTATGTAACACACTCAATCAGCTCCACGATCAATCTCTCCAATGAAACAAAGACATCATTGGTGTCTGACATATACATGGAAGCCTGGAAACAAGGCTTGAAAGGAATTACAGTATACAGAGATGGTTCAAGAGACGGTATTTTAATCGCAGAGGATACCAAAAAGACCTGCACAACAGACGACATTGTAGAAACCAATGCCCCGAAACGACCAAAGAAAATACATGCAAAAGTTATTCGGTTTCAAAACAGCAATGAGAAATGGATTGCCGTGGTAGGTCTTCTTAACAACAAACCCTATGAGATATTTACTGGAAAGGCCGAGAATTCATTCTTTCTTCCCTCTACAGTCAATGATGGGTGGGTCATTAAAAACAAGAACGGACATGGTAAAAGCCGTTATGACTTTCAGTACCTGGACAAAGATGGTTACCGGGTGACCATAGAAGGTTTATCCCGATCATTCAACAAAGAATACTGGAATTACGCCAAATTGATCTCCAGCGTTTTGAGACATGGCATGCCTATTCATTATGTTGTAGACCTGGTAGAAAACCTAAACCTTTATGACGATTCCATCAATACTTGGAAAAACGGAGTAGCCAGGGCACTTAAGAAGTTTATCCCTAATGGCACAAAAATGAAGGGGCATGTCTGTCCTTCTTGTGAGGACCCAGATGGACTGATCTATGAAGAGGGATGTTTGAAGTGTAAGAGTTGTGGATATTCTAAATGTAATTAGGGAAACACTTGTGATCCCTCCTCAAAACGGGAGGGATTTTGTATTAAAATGATTGCTCAATCGAAGAAATATCCCAGCTCATTTTTTCATCATATTCAATGTACCCATCTTTCACAATAAGTGGAGAGGGAATATTATTATGATACAATTGACCTGTACCAAGTCCCTGGTGAACTGTGGGTTTGTAATTCTCTGTCAATTGACAAATGGCATTCAAACCAATATTGGACTCAAGCGCTGAAGTGATCCACCAACCAATATTTCTTTCTTCAGCAAGTTTGATCCAGTCCATTGTAGATTTAACGCCTCCCACCAATGTTGGCTTGATCACAATGAAATTTGGCTTGATATAATCCAGTAATTCTTTTTTCTTCTGAATGGTGTCATGTCCAATCAGATCTTCATCCAAAGCAATGGGAATTGGCGATTTTTGAACAATCAATGACATAGCCTCCGGTTGTCTGGGCATGATGGGTTGTTCTATAGAATGTAATTCTAAACCAGTAAGCGCTTCCAATTTCCTGAACACTTCATTATTCTTAAACCCACCATTGGCATCCACCCTTAGAATCAACTCCTCAGCTGATTTCACTTTTCTGATTTCTGACAAGATCTCTATCTCTTTGTCCAGGTCAATGGCAGCCACTTTCATTTTAAGGCAACTGAATCCCTTTGAAAGTTTTTCATCCTTCTGAGATTTCATGAAAGACTCATCTCCCATCCATATAAGACCATTGATCGGAATGTTGGATTTACCTGTATGGAAATCATTTTCAAATATGACACGCTCTCCCCCATTTTTAAGGTCCAGTAAAGCTGTTTCCAGACCAAATTGAATACTTGGATAATTGGGGTCTACCAATTCATTGGCCAGCTTAAAAATATCTTCATCATTATACTGTGTCTTATATGACTTAATGGAATTAGATAGTTTCTTCAATTCCATGTCCATTAATGTGGGGTCTTCAGGACTTAATCCCTCAATCGGGCCACATTCACCCAATCCAAATTTTTCTGGTGTAAGCTCATCATGGATTTTGATGAACCACGTGGGTTTCTCCTTCAACACACCACGTGAAGTACCGGCATCAAATTTGAATTTCAGCGAATACGAAGTATAACTTAACCTTAAAGCCATCAATCTAGATTTTAGAAGCTAATATTGCACCTGCAAAGTATAGCAAAAGATGAACGATATCAATCTTCAGGAATACACATATAATCTTCCCGACGAAAAAATTGCCAAATATCCGCTTGATCAGAGAGATCAATCAAAGTTATTGTTGTGTTCTGATAATCAAATCTCACACCATACTTTTAAAGAAATCCCAAACTTTCTCCCTGACAAAAGTCTGATTGTGTTCAATAACACCAAGGTCATTCCTGCGAGACTCTTCTTCCAGAAATCAACAGGGGCTCATATTGAAGTTTTTCTACTGGAACCAGTTCTCCCCAGTCGGGTGATGAGTGAGAATATGGCCTCCAAACAAGAAGTTGTCTGGTCATGCATGGTGGGGAATGCAAAAAAATGGAAAGAAGACCAGACTTTAACATTGGAGTTGGACAACATGACTGTAACAGCATCATGGCATGACAAACCCAACCAAATTGTGAAGTTGAGTTGGGACAAAGACCTGCCATTTTCTGATGTGGTAGATGCAGTTGGGAAAGTACCTCTCCCCCCTTACATCAATCGGGAATTAACCGATGATGATAAACCCCGTTACCAAACTGTTTATTCTAAAATTGATGGAGCTGTTGCCGCCCCTACTGCCGGACTTCACTTCTCTGATGAAGTATTGGATTCCATCAAGGAAAAAGGGATTATCAAAGATGAATTAACACTACATGTTTCTGCGGGTACTTTTCAGCCTATCAAAGCTGCTACGGTGGAAGAACATCCTATGCACTCAGAACAGGTGATTGTCACCATAGACAATGTAGACCAACTGATTAACTCCAATCAGGTGATTGCTGTAGGAACCACCTCTATGAGAACCCTTGAAAGTCTTTACTGGTACGGCGTAAAACTACAAGATAATCCTGAGGCTACTTTTGACATAGAAAAGCTCTATCCATATGTAGATCATCAATCCCTCCCTTCCTTCAAAGACTCATTGATGCATGTCAAAAATAAAATGCTCAATGATGGTGCGAATCAGGTAATAGGTCATACGGAGATCTTCATTTTTCCTGGATACACTTTCAGAAGCTGTGATGGTTTAGTAACCAACTTCCATTTACCAGGTTCAACCCTCATTTTGCTGGTTGCTGCTTTCATTGGCGATCAATGGAGGGAAATTTACCAGCAGGCACTTGAACACAACTACCGTTTCTTAAGTTATGGAGATAGTTCATTGCTCCTGAACCCAGGAAATTAATTTTTAACTATCTTAAGTGAATGGAAGAAAACCTAACCGACCTCTGGAAACAGATTGGCGATGTATGGAAGAGTTTCGCTGAATTGTTTACCACTTCATTATTCAAGCTAGGTGATAGTGAGATCAGTGTGAGTACAATTGTGTACATGCTGTTTGCATTTGTTGTGCTCAATTTTGTGGCAGGCCGGTTGAAGTCCTTATTGGTCAAGCGTATTTTGATCAATACCCAACTAGAAAAAGGAGTCAGAGCAGGTATTGGAACCGCAACCAAACTTACCATTTTACTAATTGGCTCCATTGTCATTGTTCAAAGTGCAGGAATAGATTTGAGCGCTCTGAGTTTACTGGCTGGTGCTCTAGGTGTGGGTATTGGATTTGGTTTGCAAAACATCACGGACAACTTCATCTCAGGTATCATTATCCTTTTGGAAAAACCAATAAAAGTAGGTGACAGAATTGAAGTGGGCAGCATTGCGGGTGATGTCATGAAAATTTCAGTTCGAGCAACTACTGTTCAAACCAATGACAATATTTCCATCATCGTCCCTAATTCTGAATTCATCTCACAAAGGGTGATTAACTGGAGCCACAACGACAGAAACATTCGGTTTAGGTTTGCAGTGGGGGTTAGTTACAAGGAAGACCCAGAAAAAGTAAGAGATGTATTAATGGGTGTGGCAAATGCCAATGAGCACGTGCTCAAAAACCCGGAACCTAAAGTGTTTTTTGATGAATTTGGTGACAGTTCTCTAAACTTTTACCTGGCAGTTTGGACAACAACACACACAGACAAGCCCAGTGTACTAAAAAGTGAGTTGTACTTTGAGATTTTCAAACGATTTACCGAAGAGGGCATTGAGATACCGTTCCCTCAAAGAGACTTGCATATTAAGAATGAAGAGTTGTTGATTTCCCAAAAGTGATCAAAACAAAATCGGCAACCATTTCTGATTGCCGACTGATTTCTTAGTTTCTTAGCTAATAGTTGCTCCATTATCTGCCAACTCATGTGGTTGGAGGAGCTTTAGGGAACCATCAGCATTTTCTGCCATGAGGATCATTCCCTGGGATTCTACACCCATTATCTTTCTAGGAGCCAGGTTTGTCAATACAGTTACCTGCTTGCCAAGCATTTCTTCTGGAGTAAAGAATTTGGCAATTCCACTTAAAATTGTTCTTTGGTCTAATCCCGTGTCCACTTTAAACTTCAACAGTTTATTGGATTTAGGTACTTTCTCTGCTTCCAGAATTGTGCCTACTCTCATGTCCATCTTCATGAAATCGTCAAAGGCTATTTCATCTTTAGCAGGAGTTACCTCTACCGGTTTTGCCGCTTCGTTTGCTTCTTTTGTGTTTTGTAACTTTTGCACTTGTTCTTCCACTACTTTATCCTCTATTTTCTCAAATAACAATCCTACTTTACTGATTTCACTTCCTGCAGTCAGGAAATCAATCCCACCTGTTTTGCTCCAATCCAGCTGATCCAATCCCAGACTTTCCTGAAGTTTCCCTACTGTAAATGGTAAGAATGGTTGACTTAATACTGTCAAATTCGCTGCGATTTGCAGACTGATGTTCATAATTGTCTTAACTCTTTCTGGGTCTTCCTTGATCAGTTTCCATGGTTCAGTATCAGCCAGGTATTTGTTGCCTAGCCTGGCAAGATCCATTAGATTATTCAGGCCTTCTCTAAACTTGAATTGATCCAGTGAGTCTTCTATTTTCCCTGGAAAAGCCGCAAGTGATTCCATGACTTGCTCATCAATTGGCATTAACGCTCCTCTTTCAGGTACCTTACCTTCATAATACTTATCAGTCAGCACTACCGCTCGGTTGATGAAGTTTCCAAAAATAGCCACCAACTCACTATTATTCCTCGCCTGAAAATCCTTCCAGGTGAAATCATTGTCTTTGCTCTCAGGGGCATTGGCCGTTAGAGCGTATCTCAAAATATCTTGTTTCCCTGGAAATTCTTCCAAATACTCATGTAACCAAACAGCCCAATTCCTTGATGTGGAGATCTTCTCCCCTTCCAGGTTCATAAACTCATTCGCCGGAACATTATCAGCTAATACATAATCGCCATGCTCCATTAACATGGATGGGAAAATGATGCAATGAAAAACTATATTATCCTTACCTATGAAGTGAACCAGTTTTGTATTCTCATCTTTCCAATAAGGCTCCCATTTGTCTCCTAATAATTCCTGAGTAGCTGTAATGTAACCAATTGGGGCATCAAACCAAACATAAAGTACTTTACCTTCTGCATCCTTTAATGGTACTTTCACTCCCCAATCTAAATCTCGGGTCATTGCTCTTGGGTGCAATCCCTGATTTAACCAGCTTTTACATTGTCCATAAACATTAGGTTTCCATTCTTCATGGCTATCAACATATTTTTGAATCTTAGGTTGTAACTTATCAAGGGGCAAATACCAGTTTTTAGTCTTCTTAAGGACAGGTTTTTCTCCGGAAAGTGTAGAATGAGGGTTGATCAACTCTGAAGGACTTAATGAAGTCCCACACTTCTCACACTGATCGCCATAAGCATTCTCATTTCCACAATTGGGGCATGTCCCTACAATATATCGATCCGCTAAAAACTGATTGGCAGACTCATCATAATATTGCTCACTTTCGATCTCATCAAAAATTCCTTTATCATATAGATTCATAAAGAATTCCGATGAAGTTTTATGATGCGTTTCGTTACTCGTTCTGGAATATATATCAAAACTGATCCCAAAATCGGCAAAGGATTGTTTGATCTGCGAATAGTATTTGTCAACCACCGCCTGAGGTGTAGTTCCCTCATTTCTTGCCTTGAGGGTAATTGGTACCCCGTGCTCATCAGTACCACTCACAAAAACAACATCCTTACCCTTAGCTCTTAAGTAACGAACATAAATATCAGCAGGAATGTAACATCCCGCTAAATGCCCAATATGTATCGGCCCATTTGCATAAATAAGTGCTGCGGTTACAGTGTATCTATCCCAGTTTTTCGATTCTGCCATTTTGTGTCTTTTTGAGGCTGCAAATATAATAGTTTAAGCTTCTGTTCAATAGTTTAAAGCACAACAAAACCTGCTTCATCAATCGCGCAAGTAATCAAAATTATATTTTGCATATAAAATATTTTCCAAATATTATAACCTTTTTAACCATAAAACACGTATACATTATTAGTATATTTCAATTTATTCTTTACATATTTAAATTTTATCAACTATGATGTTAATCGGAATAATAATCATTCTGTTTGGTCTAACTATGTATTTTCTCAGACCTCACCTCTCTGAGAATAATGTCTTTGAAGGAGGTGTACGAATATCTCGGAAAGCACCACCCTTTTTGCTGATGTTTAACTCAAGAATATCGTTGAGTGTCTCCATAATTGGGATATTGGTAACTATGCTTCCATATTTATTTTTCTGGGCTGAACCCGGATATCAGTATTTCCTGGTTTACCCAACGGGAAAGTCAGATGTTGTAATGACTCAAGGTATCAAGTTTAGAGGGTTTGCTAAGGTAATTCCCTGGCAAAAATACATTGATGTCAAAGTGGTCGATAGCGAAGATAAAATGGACGACATAGAAGGAATCATGAAGCCTATTCCTATCCGTTTCATTGACCAGGTAACAGCAAATGTTAAACTTTCGGGGAGATTTCAACTACCAACTGTAGAGGAAGACTTCATTAACCTGGCCATTAAGTACAGGACTATGGATAATCTGGTGCAAAACACATTGATTCCCACAATCAGGGAGCAGACCAATAATACCGGATATATGTTTGCTGCTCAGGATTACATCTCAGGAGAAGCGCAAAGTTTTCGTCAAACACTGGATGAGCAATTGAAAGATGGTGCCTATGCGGTAATTAAAATAGAGCATAAAGACACTGTATTTTCAGATGTTCAGCAAGTGGATATTGATCGCTCTATCAAAGAGATTCGAACTCGGTACACTGTGGAAAAAGTATTGGAAAATGGACTTCCTAAACGAATTCCACATGAGTTAACAGAAAACAACATCATTGTTTCTCAGGTAATTGTTGATGACGTTGAGTTAGAGCCTACTTTCAAACAAAGGCTTGAGGCACAGCGAGATGAATCTGCTAAACGTCAAATTGAGCAGCAAAAAGTTGAAACTGCAAAAGCAGCACAAAGTAGAATTATTGCTGAAGGTGAACGAGATAAAGCTGCTGAGAGAGTAAACCAAGAGAAGGAGCAGGTTAAGCAACTGATCGCGATCGAAACAAAGTTGAAGCAAGAAAGAACCAATAAGGAATTGGCAGCAATTGCGTTGGAAACTGAACGATTGAAGTCTCAACAAAGAAAAGTATCAGCAGATGCGAAAGCCTATGAAAATACCAAATTGGTTTCAGCAGGATTAACTCCGCAAGAAAGAGCTGAATGGGAATACAAAACACGTGTCGGTGTTGCTGGTGAAATCGCCAAAATTCAATTCCCGAATACAATGATTGTTGGTGGAGACGATGGTGGTACACCACTTGAGTCTCTTATAGGTGCTGCAATGGCCAAACAATTAACTACAGCCAAACAACCATAATTTGAAAATTGTAAGCCAAAAACAAAAAAACCGACTCTAACGAGTCGGTTCTTCCGCAGTTCGAACGTAAGCTTAGATGGCGTGCTTATCTCTTTATTATTTTTGTACTATAAATAAATTGAGCTGCATTTATCTTAAGGATGTAAATTCCTGCTTGTAGAGCACTTACATCAACTTGAATATCGTTACCTGTTTTCTCATCAGCTTTCAAATCCACTACTCTCCCGTCGATGGATATAGCCTGAATACTGCCAGGTGTTAATTGTTCCGGTAGTTTAATAGACACACTCTTGGAAGAAACGGTTGGATACACCAGGATTCCTTCCGCTTTGGCACTTGCTGTTGGTACTTCAGGCTCAATAATTGGCTTGATTGGCCAATCCGTATATATTTTGTATTCACCCGGCTGGAGATCCACATTCAAACTCACATTGTCCACGGGTATCCTCAAACCGGTCTCATAATCAAACCAATCCCCAGTCTGCGTAAAACCAGGAACAGCTGTCTGTTCTTCAAGCCAGAAGTTTCCAATAATAACAACATTCTTATCCTCTCCGAATATTCTTAATCGCTTATTGCTGGTAGAGAAAGCTTTCTCAAATTCACCGTCCCTGAAAACTTCAGGATAATCCATCCTTAGATTAATAATATCTGCATATGCCTCATAAATTGAATACCTGTCTTCGTCTTCATAGTATTCCAAACTTCCGGTTCCCCATGGTAAAGGCTTATTACCGGTTCTTCCATTGTAGTCAATAGCAATATCATAACCCAACTCCTGGAATTGCCACATCATTTTAGGACCTGGAAGGGTGAAAAAGAATGCAGCACCTAATTTGGTTCGTTGGATAAAGTTTTGTTTTGAACTTACGTCATAACTACCCACGGTTCTTCCATTTTCTCTCATGTCCCACACAAGACGTTCCTCGTCATGACTCTCCATATAAGCAACCCTGCTGGCTTGATCTACAGAAGGAAATGTAGAGCTTGTATTGGTACCTTTTAGTGCATCACGATAATCGTGGTTGTTATTCCCCCAGGTCATCATTCCATTGGCTCTTAATTGGTTTTCCTCTGATTCCTCAGCAAAATGTTCCAGAATCACATATGCTTCTGGGTCTACCTCCCACAGCTTGTTAGACATGCGCGTCAATAAGTCAATCCTTGATTGATCATAAGAACCCCAAGCACCAACATCGTTTGGGTTATTCACTTGAGTAAATCCTTTGGAAAGGTCAAACCTGTATCCATCAAAATGGAACTCTTCCACCCAGTATCTATTCACATCATCAACAAACTTTTGTGTATAGAGGCTTTCATGGTTAAAATCAAATCCCACATTGAATGGATGTGTAGCATGTGGATTGAACCATGGACTATCTTCAGAAACTGTATTGTTATTCGCATCCCAGTGCATCTTCACCATGGCATTCAGTCCAAATGCATGATTCAATACCATATCAAGAATTACAGCCATTCCTTCCTGGTGAGCCGCCTGAATAAATTCTTTCAGGTCATTTTCAGTTCCATAGTATTTGTCTACAGCGAAGAAATACATTGGGTTATATCCCCAACTTTCATTTCCTTCAAACTCCATGATAGGCATCAATTCGATGGCATTGACACCAAGTTTTTTTAAATATCCCAAAGTGTCAATTACGTCCTGATAGCTATGAGACCCAACGAAATCTCTCACAAGCATTTCATATACCACCAATTCTTCTTTATCTGGTCGCACCCAGGAATCTTCAGACGCATCCCACTCAAATGGTGTTTTACCAGTTTGAAGAACTGAGGCAATTTGATAATCTGATTTATCATAAGCTGGTATATCAGGGAATATTTCTTCCGGTATCCATTGGTCATTCCAGGGATCAGCCACCTGTGTGGCATAAGGATCACCAATTTTAATATCATCTATCCAATACTGAAAAACATATGGTTCTCCCGGTGTAAGACCGGAGATCTCTAACCAAAAACGTTCAGGATCAACATCATCCTGCTTCATGTAGTAATTATCATCTAATTCCCAGTCAGTAAAATCTCCCACGACATAAACGTAATCTTTACCAGGAGCCAGTAACGATAAAGTAACTTTAGTATCATCCTCTCCATAATTCACCCCATCAACTATCCCGTCCGGAATAGACTCCACTACTACATCTGGTCTCAACGTGATTTCGATTGTCGTTGTATTCTCAACAGTTTCACCATTGATTATTGCTGATGCTTTGACTGAAACATTACCTTCAACAGTGGGTGTGTATGAGACAGTATGTGAACTAACATTGGCAGCTGTACCCTGTGATACAAAACCTGATCCTTCGTCTACCAAAATATCAAATGATGTAGCCTCGGCAGATGCAGTTGCATTCAAAGAAATGGATTCCCCATCTACAATTCGGTATGACTCACTTAGGTCATCAAAATTCACGTAATCACCTATCTCTAAATCAATGAAAATATCATTTCCACCATCTGCTTTTCCTTCTGCGGTACCGTCTGCATTTCTGAACACCATGGCCAATCTAAAAACTGTTACACCATCTGCTACACTAAAATACGATTTGATGGTTGGAGAAAAAGTAAATTCCCACTTATCTGACTCTCCGTCTACTTTGGTCATTTCCCCTATTCCATCGTCTTGGCCCCAGTTACCAACCACATTTTCCCAACTCGTTCCATTGGGTTCCAGAATCACGCCGGCATGGATGTAGACCTTCTCAGCGCCAACAAGACCGGCAGTCCCTTCTGTTGCATCAAATGTGATTGTTGCTTCATCTTCTGCCGTAGCATCTGACGGGGTTAAAGTAACAATTTGCGCCTGTCCCAATGACGCAAGTACCATTAGACAAATGGCAACTAATAACTTCTTCATTTTACTACATTTCTTGTTCCAATAACCTCTAAAATAGTAGAAAAATCGGGACACTTCATGACGGAGTTCCAATAAAAATTACGCAAACGGTTGCGAAAACGCGGATTTTACAGCTTTTGACAAATTCCTTACATAAATCACCAAAACATCCGGAAAATACCTTTCAATTCGATCTCTTGAAATACCTGATATGTGAAAAAACAAGATGAGTTTGTGAACAATAAAATTTCACATTACGTTGCGTTAATATGATATTCGATTTATTCTTTATGATGATGGCATTTTACTTGGCGATTCCCTTCGTGGCAGGGTATACTGCTAAATCATATGGAAGACCATTCTGGCCGTGGTTTGTCTTCGGATGTTTTCTCCCCGCTTTCGCTCATCTTGTTCTTTATTTTAAGATTAAGAATGATATTCGACGGAACAAAGTTGAAAGTCTGTTAACGGATGGAGAGATCAATTACATGGACAACCAGATTGACGGTCTGCTACACGAAAATGAAATTGCAAAGACTGTTTCTCAAAATCAAAAGAAGAAGTATAATTTAAATTGATTTTCTAACTCAATTTCCGAATAAATAATACTTTCCATTTATCAATTGACTACTTTTGCAGCTTCAATTTTAAGAGCAAATGCAAAGTATCAGAAATATTGCCATCATCGCACACGTTGATCATGGTAAAACAACCCTTGTTGACAAGATCATTTATGCTACACAGGAATTCAGGGAGAACGAGGAGAAGGGAGAATTGATCCTGGACAATAATGACCTGGAAAGAGAAAGAGGAATTACAATCCTCTCAAAAAACGTAGCAGCCGAATACAAAGGTGTTAAGATCAACATCATTGATACTCCGGGTCACGCCGACTTTGGTGGTGAAGTAGAACGTGTATTAAAAATGGCTGATGGTGTACTGCTTTTGGTAGATGCATTTGAAGGAGCTATGCCTCAAACAAGATTTGTTTTGAGCAAAGCACTGGGACTTGGTTTAAAACCCATTGTTGTAGTCAACAAAGTAGATAAAGAGAACTGCAGACCAGACGAGGTTCATGAGCAGGTGTTTGACCTAATGTTCAACCTGGATGCTACAGAAGAACAACTTGATTTTGTGACCATGTATGGTTCATCAAAACAAGGGTGGATGTCTGAAGACTGGCAAAAGCCGACTGATTCTATTCTACCACTTCTTGATGCAGTTATTGATGTAATTCCGGAGGCACCATTTGTGGAAGGTGTCCCTGCGATGCAAATCACTGCATTGGATTACTCTGCATTTGTAGGAAGAATTGCCATTGGTAGGGTATCACAAGGTACTTTGAAAGAGGGAGCACAACTTGCTCTCACAAAGAAAGATGGCAAATTACAAAAAGTTAAAATCAAAGAGTTACATGTTTTTGAAGGGCTTGGAAAGAAAAAAGTTTCTGAAGTAAGAGCTGGTGATATTTGTGCAGTAACAGGTGTTGATGGTTTTGATATTGGTGATACATTGACAGATTTCGAAAACCCTACTATTCTTCCAAGGATTGCCATTGATGAGCCTACAATGAGTATGCTGTTCACTATCAATGATTCACCGTTTTTTGGTAAGGAAGGAAAATTTGTAACGTCAAGACACCTTAGAGACAGGTTATTCAAAGAAACTGAGAAAAACCTGGCGTTGAGAGTTCAGGAAACTGATACTGAAGATAAATTCATTGTTTACGGTCGAGGTATTCTTCACTTGTCTGTGTTGATAGAAACAATGAGAAGAGAAGGTTATGAACTTCAGGTGGGGCAACCAAGGGTAATCATCAAAGAAGTTGATGGGCAGAAGCATGAGCCAATTGAACATATGGTAGTGGATGTACCAGAAGAATTCTCTGGAAAAGTAATTGAGTTGGCCACTCAAAGAAAGGGAGAGCTAACGGTTATGGAGCCTAAGGGAGATGTACAACACCTTGAATTTGACATTCCTGCAAGAGGATTAATAGGGTTAAGAAATAACGTCCTTACTGCTACGGCTGGTGAAGCCGTAATGACTCACAGGTTCAAATCGTACGAACCAATGAAAGGTGAAATCAAAGGTAGAATTAATGGTTCCTTGATCTCGATGGAGAATGGACCTGGAACAGCTTACTCAATTGACAAACTTCAGGATAGAGGTGTATTCTTTGTAGATCCGGGAGAAGACGTTTATACGGGTCAGGTTATTGGTGAGCATACCAGAGACAATGATATTGTGGTTAACATTCAAAAAGGAAAAAAATTAACCAACATGCGTGCTGCCGGATCTGATAACAATGCCAAAATAGCGCCAGCAAGAAAGTTCTCATTGGAAGAGGCCATGGAATACATTCAAAAGGATGAATACCTTGAAATTACTCCTAAAACTTTTAGAATGAGAAAAATCTATTTGGACGAAAACCAGAGAAAGCGTCAGGCTGCCACCATTGAATAGTCCGTTTTTTTTTCTGAGTGGCGTATTGTTTACACCGTGGGCAAGACAACCTGACAATTACAATGTACATTTGTACGTTGTAGGGTAAAAGCATATCAATACATGAAAATCAACCGACCAATTGCAATTACTTCCGGTGTAGTAATTGCAATTATCTTAATTTTTATTTTTAGTGGCACCAGTGGTTCAGATGAGAAGAATCTGGTTGTACCAGTCAAACAAGGTGAGTTTGTTGTCTCTATCAATACCACCGGTGAGCTGGAAGCTAAAAACTCCGTTAAAATTCAAGGACCAGCTGGGGTCAGGAGATTCCGGGTCTGGAATATGAAAATCCAATCATTGGTTGATGAAGGCACGTATGTCAAAAAAGGCGATTTTGTTGCCAGTTTAGACCCCTCTGAACTCACTGGTAAAATGAATGAGATCCAGATTGAATTGGATGAAGCCTTGTCTCAATACACCCAGGTACAACTAGACACAACATTAGAGATGAGAGAGTCCAGAGAAGAATTAATCAACCTGGATTACGCTTTACAAGAAGCCAAACTAAAACTGGACCAGTCCCAATACGAGCCTCCGGCTGCTATCAAACAAGCAGAAATCAATTACGAGAAAGCAAAACGGAAGCTTGAACAAGCCAATGAAAATTACTTCATTAAACAGCGTCAGAATTCTGCCAAAATGCAGGAGCAACGTTCCAGAGTGCGAAAAAAAGAAAATGAACTAGATGAAATCCAGGGTGTTATTTCCTCTCTCCGAATTCTGGCTCCTGAAGATGGAATGATCATCTACCACAAAAGCTGGGATGGTGTAATAAAAGAAGGTTCTCAAATCAACGCGTGGGACCCGACTGTAGCCACATTGCCTGATCTTAGTCGGATGATTTCTAAGACCTATGTGAATGAGGTCGACATCAGGAGAATTGCTCCAGGACAAAAAGTGGAAATTGGCCTTGATGCATTCCCAGAAAAGAAATTAACTGGAACTGTGGCGAATGTTGCCAATGTCGGTGAACAAAAACCGAATTCTGATGCAAAGGTATTTCTGGTGAATATTGACATCAATGAAAAAGATGAATTGCTTCGTCCGGCAATGACAACCTCAAACAACATAATTACTAGAAAAATTTCCGATGCTGTATATGTCCCATTGGAATCACTCAACTCTTATAAGGATTCAATTACTTATGTATTCAAGAAGGTTGGGGTAGCCAACGCTGTGAAACAGCAAGTGGTAACAGGTGAGACCAATGAGAATTACGCGGTAATTCTCAATGGACTAGAAGCAGATGATGAAGTCTATCTCTCTAAAGTAGCGAATATGGAGGATGAGGAAATTGAGTTACTTCCTTCCAATAATTCAATTTCATCCAACTAAATACATGAGTCCCAAACAACATAAAATGAGGGAACGCCTAATCGCGAACCTGATCATCGCGCTTAATGCAGTCATGTCAAACCGGATACGTTCAATTTTAACTGCCCTGGGTATAATTTTTGGTGTTGCTGCTGTTATCGCGATGTTGGCAATCGGAAATGGTGCACAGCAGGAAATTCTTGACCAAATAAAACTGGTTGGAGTGAATAACATTGTCATCAAACCAATAGTGGAGCAAACTGAAGAATCGGTAGCCTCAGATCCATTCGAGGAAGAGAGCAAGAACAAATTTTCTCCCGGGTTAAACACCAGGGATGTGGGAGCGATTGAAGAGATAATCCCGGGAGTTACTAACCTGAGCCCGGAAATTGTAGTAGAAACTCACATTATGAGAAATGCGGTCCGACGATCCTCTAAACTGGTTGGTGTCTCCCCTACTTATTTTTCTATTTTCAATTTTCAATTGGAAGAAGGTAAAATGTTTACCAAAGATCAATTGGTGGTTGGAGATGCGGTGTGCATCATCGGCAGGGATATAAAAACCAAATTCTTCCCAACAGAAAATCCGATTGGTAAAAGCATCAAATGCGGTAATGTGTGGCTCACCGTTGTGGGTGTTTTGAAAGAACGTGACATCTCATCCAATAGTATCAGCAATCTGGGAATACGGGATTATGACATGGATGTGTATACACCTTTACAAACTGTATTGATCAGGTACAGAAACAGAGATCTTGTAACAACATCACAAATAGAACAAAACAGACAAAATGATAATGATGAATCATCTGAAACAACTAAGAACTACCACCAGCTTGACCGATTAGTGATTCAAGTCAATGAAACAGAGAAGCTTTCTTCCACAGCAGAAATCATTTCCAGAATGTTGAAAAGAAGACATTATGAGGTCATAGATTTCGAAATTGAAATTCCGGAATTGTTGCTCAAGCAGCAGCAACGCACAAATGATATTTTCAATTACGTTTTAGGTGCAATTGCTGGGATATCACTTGTTGTAGGTGGGATTGGAATCATGAACATCATGTTAGCTTCTGTTCTGGAAAGGATCAAGGAAATTGGGCTCAGGTTATCGATTGGTGCCAAAAAAACGGATATCGTCAATCAATTTATGTTTGAAGCCATGCTTATTAGTATTACCGGTGGGATCATAGGTATTTTACTGGGTGTTTCACTTGCATATGCTGTGAGTCAGTTTGCTGATATCCCAACAGTTATCTCCTTCGGTTCAATCATCATTTCATTCGGGGTGGCAGCATCTGTAGGATTAATCTTTGGTATTGCACCAGCCAGAAAAGCCGCCAATCAGGATCCGATCAAATCATTAAGGTATGAATAAGGTTTTAGTAACAACATTGGCATTGATTATTCCCATTATGATCAATGCTCAAAGCAAGTATTCCCTTTTCGAAATCATCGAATTGGCCCAAACACAATCACCAGCCTACAAGCAAACCGAAACAAGAAAAGAAAACCGGTATTGGCAATACAGAAGATTTAGGTCTAATTATAATCCACAATTAGGATTATTTGGGAGAATTCCCGCTTATAACAGGGACTTTTTAAGTAACCGCCAGGATGATGGAAGCATCCAATTTCAAAATAGAGAGCAGTTTAATTCATTCCTCAACCTTGGGCTTGAACAGCCTTTGGTATGGACAGGAGGTGCTGTTTCGATCAACACAAACCTTAACCAGTTTCAAGACCTTAATACTGAGCTTACACGTTGGAGTAGTACATTGGTCAATGTGCAATTAACTCAACCAATATTTGGGTTCAATGACCTTAAATGGGACAAAAAAACTGAGCCACTTCGTTATGAAGAATCCAAACGTGAATATGTAGAGTCAATGGAACTCATTTCCAGACAGGCAGTGGACCGTTATTTCAATTATTTGGACGCTCAGATAAGATTAGAAATTGCTGAATTTAACCTGGCCAACAATGATACTATCTACAATATTCAGCAAGGTAGATATAACATTGGCTCTGAAGGAAAGGAAAAATTATTGCAGGTGGAGCTACAACTTCTCAGGTCCAAGCAAGATGTTGAAAAGGCAAGACTCGATATGCAATTGACACGATTGGCGCTAAGCTCATTCATTGCCAGAAACAATAATGAAGACTACACATTAGGACTGCCTGAAAATATACCTCTATTTGATGTGAATGTGGAAGAAGCATTGCAATACGCCAAAGACAACCGGGCAGACTTCATTGCATTTGAGCGACGAAGAATTGAGGCAGAAAGAGAGGTAGCAAGGGCTAAGAAGAACAGGTTTCAAACAGATTTGACTGCATCCTTTGGATTAAACGGTGCGGATAACACTTTCGGAAGTGCCTATCAGGATCCTGTCAATCAGCAACGTTTCAACATTCAATTGGACGTTCCTATTTTGACCTGGGGAAGAAATGAGGCATCCGTACAAACCGCATTGGCCAATAAAAAACTAGCTGATTACACGATTCAGCAAGAATTACAGAATTTTGAACAAGAGATTATCACCCTTGTGAGCAGGATTACTGTACTCAGGGATCAAATTGCTATTTCGCAAAAATCAAATGAGGTGGCCCAGGAACGATACGAAGTAGCTCAGAACCGATACCTCATAGGGAAAGTCAACATAACGGACCTTAACCTGGCCCTTGAACAAAAGGACGAGGCAGTGCGAAGTTATGTGCAATCTCTTAAAGAATTCTGGATCGCATTTTTCGATTTGAGAAGGTTAACATTGTATGACTTTGAGAATAAAGAACTGCTATATGTAGATTAGCTAATGCGGTAATTTCTTCCTTACCATCCCATACACCAATGTACCCAATAATGCACTTAGAATTGCCACAATGTAAACAGAATAGCCGTTTCCGATCAGTATGTAGAGCGGACCGGGACAAGCACCAGTGAACGCCCATCCCAATCCAAAAATAATACCACCCAACAGGTACCTGAAAACTGATCGATCAAATATTTTGAAAGTGACAGGTTTACCTTCAGTTGTATTTGGATTCATAATTTTAATCAACTGCACAAACAAAGCTCCAAGTATCACTGCCGATCCTATGACTCCATACATATGAAAAGATTCAAACCTGAACATTTCATATATTCTGAACCAGGAAATTACTTCAGACTTGGTAAGTATGATTCCAAAAACGAGTCCTACCACTAAAAACTTCAGATACTTCATAAGGCAAGCACGATTGGAATTAACAAATGAGTAGTAATCAACCCCCCGATAAAAAAACCGATTGTTGCAATAAGGGAAGGTAGCTGGAGCTCTGACATACCGCTAATTGAATGTCCTGAAGTACAACCACCAGCGTAACGAGTTCCGAAACCAACAAGAAAACCTCCTACCCCGATGAAGATAATCCCCTTGATTGTTAAGAGAGATGACCAACTAAACACCTCTAAGGGAAGGAAAGTCTCTCCTGCATTGGAAATTCCCAACTGTTTTAGTGACAAAACTGTTTTCTGACTCAGATCAATTGGTTCATTGGAAACAAAAAACTCATTGGCCAGAAACCCTCCACCAATTGTTCCAATGACTAAAACAATGAGCCAATCGTATTCTTTCCAGTTGAGATCAAAATAATCTGATAGTTTAGATGCCCCACCGATGCTGCATGCAACCTCAAAAGACTTTGATATACCAAATCTCTTACCAATTAATAGCATGACAGCCATCACAATAGCAATCAGTGGCCCTCCCACATACCATGGCCATGGTTTGCTGATAAATTCTAACATAGTTGTACCCCGTTAAATTATATATCTATTACAAACCCCGAAATCGGCGAGAATGTTCTTTTAAAATGTCGGCTGCATGCCAAATATGGAGGTTATGATTTCAGATCCTCCAGGATAAGGGCAGCTGCTCCGAGAATTGCTGCATTCTTGTTCATCATGCCGGAAGGCTGCAGCTTCACCTTACCTTTGTAAATCGGAAGGAGGCTTTCATCCAATTGTTTTTGAGTGGGTTCGAAGATCCAGCGTCCTGATTTTGCCAATCCTCCAAGTAAGAAGATAGTTTCAGGGTGTGAGAAAGTCACAAAATTGGCTAATGCCTTTCCCAGTGTTTTCCCTGTCATTTGATAAGCTTCCCTGGCTATTGGATCGCCTTTTTCTGCAAGCTCTGTAATGTATTCCCCATGAAGGTCATTAAAACTGACATCTCTTAACGGACTATCCTCTAATGAATCCGCCAATAGCTGAAAAATAGTTCTTTTCAGTCCAGTGGATGAAACATAAGCTTCCAGTCCTCCTTGTCTTCCCAGACCTGTCCAACGACCGCCTTCCTCAATCACTACATGTCCAAGCTCGCCCGCCATTGCATCATGTCCTAAAACAAGATTTCCATTAATGACAATACCACTACCGAGTCCGGTTCCTAACGTAATGACAATGAAATCTTTCATGTCATGTGCTTCACCATAAATTTTCTCACCAATAGCAGCAGCATTCGCATCATTTGTGATTTTTATTGGTAAGTCAGTGTGCTTTTTCAATTCATCCACGAAAGGAATTACACCTTTCCAATCAAGGTTTGGGGCGTGTTCTATTGTTCCTCTGTAATAATGTGCATTGGGAGCACCTATTCCTAACCCTAACAATTTATATTCTCCCTCTATTTGCTTTTCCAGGGATTTAACATTCTCCATGAGTGCTTTGTGGTAGTCATTAAGCACAGGATACTTTTTTGTGGGAAAATCGCAATGCGCAACAACTTCTCCATCTTTATCTACAATACCGACTTTTGTAAGAGTGCCCCCAATATCAACACCCACTACTAATTCTCGCATCTACTGCTAAGGTTTATTAATAAATTTTCAATAATCTACTTCACTTGTTAAGTGATAGACAAATATATCAGTTAAACAGCTAATGAAGAAACCATGAAAACCAAAACAACCCCTGATTTGAAACGAAGAATGCTATAACATACATTGAAAACGATTGTTTTCACTATTAAAAATCTGCAAAAAAAATTGGGTCCACTCATATAATTCTGCAATCCTCCCATTTCATCAAAGAATTTGCCGGTCCACTCCTTGAAAATATGAAAGTTGTAAGGAACGTATTAATTTAATTTCGAATCAAAATCAGTATTGCTATGGATCTTATTATTATGGCAAGTGTTCCAACCCTCATGCTTTTAATATCCTTATCAGTATTTGCGCGGGAGAAAAAGACAAAGTTTATCAATGGAGGCATTTATTCTATCAAGCATCAAAAAGGGTATTATGGTGTCCTCAAAATTATCAATACTACTCAATATGATGTGGGAGCAATGATCTTCACGCAGGTCTTCCAGAACCGTCCACAATCGTGCCGACTTGAAGCCATTATTGAACAGCCAGAATTTGTTGATGTCAACAAAACCAAATTAGAAAGTTGGGAACCTCAACTAATTGGAAAAGCAATAGTCAAAGACCGTGAAATAAACCGGTATCTTCGATTAAAAAGGGCTTCTTAGGATATCAAATGGATCAATCATCAATTACCTGTAATAGTTATTTACAATTAAAATATATAAGTTTAGCAAGAAGTTGGTTTAAGTAATTAATTTAGACGACCAGAATTAGATCTAATTTCTATGGACTTACTGATCATGGCAAGTGTGCCTGCATTAATGTTATTTTTAGCACTATTCCTTTTCTCAGATAAGAAAAAAATTAAGCTTATTGAAGGGGGTATTTATAGTATTAAGAACAACAAAGGACAATATGGAATGATGAAGTTACTAAAAATCGATGATCAGATTCTTCACTGTCTAATTTACAGGCAACTCTTTGAAAAAAGACCTCAAACAATAGACATTGCAGTACTGAAGAGAAGTCCAAGGTATAGAAGAATTCCAAGAAACAGTATTGGAAACTGGTTTGCAACACTAATGGGCAAGGGCAGGGTTCTTGAATCTGAACTTGAACATTGCATTTCATAAGATTAATTACTTTTATTGGAGTAAATAGTCATCAAAATGTCTAACAACCCCTGGATCATATTCAAGCTATTCATAAGAAATCTATTTGATTTACAAGAAGGACAGGAAGAAGAAGAAAAAACAATAGCAGATATTACTAAAGGTGTCGAATTTAAGGGCACCAATCTTTGGATTCTTATTTTCGCCATCTTAATTGCCTCTATCGGTCTAAATGTTAACTCTACTGCAGTGATAATTGGCGCCATGCTAATATCTCCACTGATGGGACCAATTATGGGAATTGGACTTGGTGCAGGCATCTATGACCTTAAGCTGATTCAGAAGTCGATGTATAACCTGATCATTGCTGTTACTATTAGTGTGATCACCTCGTCTCTGTATTTTTGGGTTACACCTCTACATGAAGCACAGAGCGAATTGCTTGCAAGGACGTACCCTACTCTTTGGGATGTGATCATTGCTTTCTTTGGCGGTGCAGCTGGAATTGTTGCGGGTTCCCGAAAGGAAAAAACAAATGCCATCCCTGGTGTGGCGATTGCGACAGCCCTAATGCCACCTTTATGCACTGCTGGTTATGCGCTCGCAAACAATAACTGGCTATTCCTGGCTGGTGCGCTTTATCTATTCTTTATCAACAGTGTTTTTATCAGTGTTTCGACTTTCATCATTGTTAGATTTCTGAATTATCCAAAAAAACACTTTGACGATACGGTTGTAGAAAGAAGAGTTAAGAATATTGTGGCCTTTCTAGTGGTCATTACAATCATCCCAAGTATTTACCTGGCGTACAACTTAGTAACCAAAACCATTTTTGAACAAAACTCAAGAGTTTTTGTAAGTCAAAATTTTGATTTTGAGAAGACTCAGGTTATCTCTCAGCGAGCTGATGCATCCAACAATTTGATTGAAGTAACTCTTTATGGCGAACCTCTATCCGATGAAGAAATTGCCACCATTCGAAAAAAACTGGACAAGTCAAAACTCCTTGGCACAGAGCTCAAAGTAAACCAGGGCTATATTCCAAAAGACACCATTAGTGCTGAAACATTTGTAAGAATGGAACAAGAGATCAAACTTGATATTATTGAAGAACTCTACGACAAAAACATTGAAATTATAGAGTCAAAAGATGAGCAGATATCCTTCTTGCAGGAGGAGATCCTGAAATATAAATCGAAAGAGTTCCCGGTTGAAGATATTTCAAGAGAGCTAAAAACTCAATATGCTGATATTAAGGAGTTCACATTAAACACTTCCATCATATTCGAGATGGACAGTATTTCACCAGATACTGTTTGCCTGGCCTATGCCAATTTTAAGAGGAGACCAAAAAAATCTGATATTAAGAAAATAGAAGACTGGTTGAAAGTGCGTACTAAAACTGAATCACTCCGACTGATCATCTACTAGTTTCCTTGCCTTGATGATATCAAATTCTACGATCATTGGAATGATATCCTTCTCCTGAAGTCTACTGAAATACTTGCCCTTTTCTGCATCCCACACCACATTTTTACTAAAGTCCAAATCTGCTGTTCTCAGTATGTCCAACATGCTATCAGAGTTTTTGATCAACCCTGTAAAATCAGTCTCATCCAAAGATCCTGGCGAAATGAAAAAGTATAACCGAAAGAATATCTCATTATTGATGGTATAATAATTATCAGCATCCGGAAGATTATAACTCCTGAAAGTGTGTTCCAGCAATGAACTCCTCCAACTACTAGTAGGGTATATTTGGCTTACATCTCCGTTCTCCCCCTTATAATATGCTTTAACAAAGACTGGTTTATTTGATTCACCTTTGAACCTGAAAGCAAAATTGTCTTCTGTAACCAAAGCATTAAAAAGGCCTCTTTGACGCCCTTGCACTACTTCAACCATAGAACTATCTGACAACTCCAATCTAAACGCACCCGAAAAATTTAATGGTTCATCCCCTCCATAACTTGTCTCAACCGAAAACCCATATCTGAGAAAATCCAGCTCTTCAAATGGAATCCAAATAAAACCTTCATTTCCCCAATCTTTACCCCAGCTGTTCATCACTTCAAATGCTCCTCCATGTTTCTCATCGTCAAATCCTACTATTGTCAACGCCTGTAATGGGAATTTGGGATCAAATAATTCAGTAGGTTTCCAAAACTCCCCGGCATGCACAAACGATGGTGGGCAATGAAAGCCCACAATTACTGGTTTGTCCATTACCAGTTTCTTCTTAATCTTTTCAGCCTTCTGTTGGGTTGTTTCATTAGTTTCAAACAGTTTGTAGTAGGTGAAATAGTTAGACTTATCAGCCTTTTCAATTGCCTTTTGGTTTTTTCCTGATGGACAAATATCTATGTAATCTAGCAAACCAGGAATACCAAATTCCGACAACAAGTACAGGCTTTCAGATAAAGAGATATCACTTTCACATACCGCGACTGAATCAGATAGCAACATATTGATGAAATATGGAGATTTCATGCTTCTGGTAATTTCAGACTTATTCACCCTACCATATCCAATGGATTCAAGTATGGTAGTAGAGTAGGCAATGGACCAACCAACTGAATGCTTGAACCTCAATTGGTTTCCTACTTTTGGTGTGTATTGCTTAATGGAGTAAGACTTAGGTACCGACCCCCTAAAAGACTCTTCGTATGCCTGGATCTGATTATAGGCATTATCCTCCTGCTTTGCTCCGGTATGGTATTCCAATTGACCAAAGCAAATCAGGGGGACAAATAGGATATTTAATAAGAATAACTTAGTTCGCAATGAAGATAAAATCACTTCCAGGTTCATTATTTCCAAACTCACCCGCTCGTGGTTGCGGTACAAGGGCTTCAAAGTATGTCATTAATTCTGTATAGGTAAGTACCTGATCATTTCCACCATAGTTCCTTAAAGCTTCAAGGAATTTCCTTGCAAAAGGTGAATGAGCACCAGGAGTACCATCAGGAACATACTCTTTTCCACCTGATGTAAGGTACTTTCTGGTTTTGTACTTGAGTTTTCTTTCGATAAACTCAGTTCTGGTTAATTCAAAAAATTGATTTTGCCCTCTACTTCCCGCACTTGCAATTTGCCTATCAAAGGTACCTCCAAAACAGGCATCTAACATCACAAGCGTATGCTCACAAGGAATGTTATTGATATAATCCCTTAGAGAAGAATGGGATATATAACTATCACTAACAATATCATTGATCCTGGAATCCTTAGCGGCCAGGTAACCCATTTTAGTAATCTCATCGAATTTACCATGTCCTGCGAAGAAAACTAATAATTGGTCCTTTGGCAGGTAGGTTTTTGCTGCGTATTCTCTCAGTTTAGTAAGAATCTCAGTTCTTGAACCATCTGTTATCAACTCAGTTTTGAATCCATAGTAATTTTCAAGTTCATCTTTAATTGCATTAGCATCAAAAACCGGGTTCTGCAAATCATTCCACTCATCATAGTCATTAATGGCAAATATTAATGCATAGTCGTTTCGCTCTATGATATTGAAGTTATAAGAAATAGACCTGGCCACAGTAGCCGAACCTCCATCTTCGTTTTCAATAGTAATCTGAAATTCGTTTTTGCCTTCCTGAAGGATGACTTGCTGTTCAACCACTTCCTGAGAACCTGTGTTTGATATACCAATTCCCCTTGAAAGCTGAACGTTTCTTCCATTCTGAATGATGGTCACACCACTGATTGGAGAAGGAGTTTCAACAGATAATTTCAGGTTCATTGTTTTTGCCTTACTTACCAGATTTTCCTTGATTGGGTTTATCCAGGTGATCTTCGGAGCATTGGGCTTGATGTCAATTGTTATAGGATTGGATCTTGCCGAGAACTCCTGAGCAATACTTGCGATTGGTAATACCGTAGCAGCAATAAGTATGAATACTAACTTTTTCATCGCTGTAAAATAATTTTTTGTTTGATAGTTTGACCGTTACGTGTTCTTACAGACATGAGTAACATGCTGTTATTCGTAGCTATTGTGTTTGGCACCTGCACTTCAAAGGAATTAACCCCCTCATATGCATCAAAAACCTGACTTAACAGTAATTTACCCCCCAGGTCTAGCAATGACACTTCAATTGGACCACTTTCATTACTAAACATGTCAAATTTGAAAGAATCCTTCACAGGATTCGGGTAAAGTAGTGAAATACCTGAAAATTCCAAATCCAGCGCAGAATAAATCTCATCTTTTCGACCAAAATACACCTGATATCGGTGAGTGGCGTCATTATCAATAGTAACCCGCTCATTTTGAGACATATCGATCACTTTTGAGTTGGCCTCATCCACTAGCAATAAGGTGTATTCTTCAGATATTGGTTTATCCCAGGAAAGGTCAAATTGTTTGTCTGTTAGGTTATTTGGAATATGGAATTCCCATTTTGCGAAATCTGCTGAAGGAACGACTTTTCTGGTAAAATCTTCTTCAAAAACTAATTCAACAAACTTCTCAAATTGTGGCAATCTTGGTACATCCCAGTGGTCTTTTCCTGCTTTTGCAGTTTCTTTCATACCAACACCACCAACATGGTATTCCAGTGATCCTTTCAGGTGGAAAAGAAGATCCCAATCGTAATTATTTAGTGAAAATTGTTTCGTTGAAGAACCATCTATGTAATCCGTTCTACCTGTGGATGCAATTGTAGGAAAGACAAAGTTTGGCATACTATTCAGAACTTCTACAAAGACTCCTTCAAAGGCCAGAATACTTGTTGTAGAAGTGTAAGCACCCTCAGACGCTCCTTTGTAACCAGAAGGGTTTCTTCCGATATCTCCTTCGTTGATATATCCATTATCCACATTATAATTCACTACTTCATCCCAATCCAGTCTACCAAAAAATGGGTTTCCGATCAGGTTAAAGCCAGTTGTTGTTAATGGGTAAGAAAATTCTCCATTGGTTACATTCACACTTGGTCCTCCAACATTCAGTGAAATATTGTCCTTCACAATCAACCAGTAACCTTCACCTGCTCTGATAGAATTGAACCTGTTAAAATCATCATAATCGCCATTTCTATACCTAAGCAATCGCCATTCTTCGTCATTATAGGTTCCTAGCTCCTCAAACAAATTATCCAGGTTTGGATTTTGGAAAGGAAATGCAACGATCCTGTAACTGGTCTGCTCTTCTCCAAAAGAGTTGTAGGCAAACGATTCGGCATTGGTATCTCGTTCAGAAGAGATATAAATTGTATCTGTACTGGATATATTTCCAATAGCATCAGAAGCAGTGAAGTAAACAGCTAAGCCAACATCATCAAAATCAGTATCTGTAAATGTATACTCATAAGTATCAGTATCCACTGGATCAAGACCTTCATCAGAAATATATGAAGTTTCTGATGCTTGCTTGAAGTAAATATTTACATTATCCACTCCTACATCATCAGTAATTTCAACACTAATTGTCACACCACCGGAACCTAACAAGTAAGTTCCAGGAATATCAGGTGTTAGCTGTGGTGATTCAGTATCCTGAATAACGCTGACTGAGACCACCCAAACATTAGATGTTATACCGTCTTCTGCTGTCACCAGGTATGGTACATTGCCATTTCCGGAAAAATCTACCTGAGAGGACCCTGAAACCTGTTCAGATCCTGATATTGTAGCAACTGCCCCATATGATAAATCAAATGTAGGCACCAAAGTAGTGACATCTGTTCCCTGAGGCATTTGTATTTCAACCGTCCTGGCTCCATTATTGATGTCAGAGGAAACCTGGTTAGTGATATCAAAAGCCAATATATCTGTAGCAGTATTTGCCTGCACAGATAAACTGACTGTCCAGCTTTGCTCTGTTCCGTCCTGTGCCCTGATCACATAGTCAACAGAACCGCTGGAAAAATCAACTGCATCTCCACTGGTTTGTGTACTACCGTTGATAAGTGCTTCTGCTTCAGAGGAAATATCAAATGTCGCTTCCAAGGCACTCAGGTCTTCCTGAAATGCAATTTCCACCTCAATTGTATGGTTATCTGTATCAATAGTTGGTCCAGCAGTAATAGTGGCATTGTTAAAACCATAGCTTATGAAGTCTGTACTGTCATTTTGTGCTACTGTAATCGTTACCTCCCAGTTCTTTGTAACAGCATCATCCTCAGACATAACCACATAGGTCCTTGGATTAGTAGATTCGAAATCTACAACCGTCACTCCACTTTCCTGAGGAACATCATCAACGGTTGCATCCGCTCCAGCTGATAAGATAAATTCAGGTATTAGGTTTGCCAAATCAGTTCCGTACCTGGCCTCCACACTAACAGTACCTGTGGTTGCAGAAGTACTTGTGATTACTTCATCACTTTTCTGAGTTGGAAAACCGAAAGCAGTTATTTCAGCTTCGCTGTTAACCGGTCTATCGATTGTTATTGTCCAGTCCGTGGCGGTCACACCATCTTCAGCGACAATTGTATATGTCAGTCCTCCTGAAAAATCGTTAACTGAGACGCCACTTTCCTGTAACACATCTGAAACGTAGGCATTGGCTCCATCTGATAAATTGTATTCAGCGGTAAGTGCCACTGGGTTGGTGGTGGCATCTACAGATACAACTACGGCTGGTGCCCCTGTAAAATCTGAAGTGGCTGTAGGATCTTCTGTGAAACCAAATGATAATAGGCTTGTTTCTGTATTACAAATAATATCAGTACCCCAGAAGAAGCTGAGTGTTCCTATCCACGAGTTATATTCTTCTGAGGAAGTTGGTTCACAAATATCGTTCCCCGCAAAAGCCACATCTATTAGGTTTGAATTGTTAATAAGGTCAATTGGAAAAACCCCTGAGAAACTATTTTCCTGCATATAAAGTCTCTGCAATTGATCTAACTCCAAAATGAATCCAGGAAAGTCTCCACTTAGTTCATTATTATCTATATAAAGATTGATTAGACTTGTATTTCCAAGACTTGTAGGAAGCTCACCATTAATTGAATTGCCTGCAATCCCAAATGTCTGCAAAGAAGTCATATTTGTAAAAATATCTGGAACTGAACCACTTAGTGAATTACCACCTACATCAAACATTGCCAAATTGACCATACTCTCATATGCCTGTGGAATTTCACCATATAAATTATTACCTGCCAGATTCAATAAAGACATCAGCTCAAATTCACTTAATAGCGTAGGCAATTCTCCATTTAGATTATTCACACCTAATATAAGGTCAACAACTCGCCATGAATCACTAAGGTATACACCAAACCACGAATCTATTCTTGAATCAGAATTCCACTGGTCTTGATTATACCAACCAGGTCCCCCAGTAACTGAATAAAATGATTCCAGTAGCAACCTGTCACCATTGGTTTCAGCACTTTCAAAATAATAGATAGAGCTTTCCCATGGAATTGGTGTAAAACCCGTTTCCGGTTGTTGTACAAATGCCGGGCCATCAGATGTGGTGATCAGAGATTGATCTACAAAAACCTGAAGATCACCTGTCCCATAATCTACACCTGAGTTGATATCGGCTAACAAATAGAAATTCAATGCTGTGCTACTCATTGTAGTGGCAATACCAGACACTACCAACACCGAATCTTCCGGTGTCTCAAAAGTCAATCCTGTCAATTCTGTATTGTCATCAGTAGTGCCCAGGTAACCATCAGTAGACTGAACTATTTTAAAGTTGGCAAACTCGCTATTCAGTGGTCTGCTAAAATCAAACTGAATGGCATCTAACTGGCCTCCTGATACAGATGTAACTGCAAATGGAAAGAGTACAGCATCAGTTTCTCCTTCTACAAAGTAATTTTGGGCCTCTTCTCTTAAATATTGAAAAGTTGGATTATCGCAGGAGTTTTCTGTACCGTAATACCCTCCTAAAGAAACCAGATTATCTTTCCAGGTTACAAATTCCTCGTCTGTGGGTTCACATAAATTGGTATTGAAGAAAGCAAAAGTATACATATTGGTAAACCCAGCATATTCAACTGGTATACTCCCACTCAATTGGTTTTCGTGAATCCAAAAAAGCCCTAAAGTAGATGGCATAGTACTAAATGCCGGGGCTCCCCCAGTAAAATTATTGTAGTCCAAGTATAAATCTATCAGACTAGTACATCCTGATAAATCTGGTATACTTCCTGTAAGACTATTTCCTCTTAAATTTAACACTTCTAATGCAGGTATACTCAATGAAGGAAGTTCTCCATCAAGGTTATTGTTACGAGCGTTAAGGGACGTCAATGAGGATAAATTAGAAAACTCAGTAGGTATGGTTCCTGTCAGGTTATTGAAGTCCAATCTTAGAGTGAGCAAATTTGATAAATTTCCTAGTTCTGGAGGTATCTCTCCTGAGAAATTGGAACTACGCAAGGAAAGCAATTGCAAATCAGTAAGATTACCAAGTGATGAGGGAATCTCTCCAGTCCATCCATTATCTCCTAGCCAGGCTGTTCTGAGGTTAGTCAAATTACCTAATGAAGATGGTAATTCTCCAATGAAACTATTCGCTTCAACATCCAGATAGCGTAATTCTGTTAGGTTCCCTATTTCGGGTGGAAGTTCTCCGTTCATTCCGTTTATCCAAATGATCAATTTTCTTAAAGAACTGAGATTCCCAATTGAAGAAGGCACATTCCCTTGAAGGCCATTATTTTGCAAATCCAACAATCTCAGATCAGTAAGATTGCCGATTTCATCTGGTAAACTTCCATATAAGTTATTGGCGGATAAGGATAACCCAACAACTCCAAATGATTCTGTAAAGTAATCTGATGAAATGATTTCAGTAGGTTCAGTTGGAGAAGCAATTGTATCCGCAGAAGGAAGAGTCCACCCTACTGTAAGGTGATCTGAACCTGCCACCTCGATAAACAAGGCTTCTATGTAATATTCGTTTCCTGCTGTAAGTGTAATTGCAGATGATGTCGCGGCATTACTCCAATCCTGATAGCTTGATCCTCCTATTCCAGCCTGATAGCCACCTGAAGTAATTAAGGTCTTTCCTGATGGATCACTTGTACTGCTAAGGTATAGCTCAAACTCATCATCACCTACCACCCAGAATGTGAAGTCTCCAGACTCTGGTGCTTGAAAAACACCTCGTACCCTTGCTCCATAGAAATCACCTACATCGAGGGGAATATCAAACTCATTTAGGTTTTGAATGTTAGTAGGGTTATCAGAGTAATCAACGTGATTGGTTAGGTCCGTAAGCAATCCATCTGTATAATTAATGGCAAAGGTTTCCATAATCAGTCCACCTTGTGCTACTCCATACCAATCCCCTATGGGTTGGGTACTGTTCCAGTTTTGGTTATTGCTCCAGTTATCACCATTCGTATAATCATACAGAGCCATCAATGCTGCCCTATTGGAAGAAATCGTTTGACTTTCAAATTCATATTCAACAGACGTAGCAACAATATCAGATCCAATCAGTGAATTTGTGGTCAATATATCTAGCGCATTGATACCAAATCCAATTGTTTCTGTTTCTTCCGAAACACTGGTACTAACATCTGCTACGAGGAAATAATTCTTAACTTCACTAGCCTGGAAAGATTGAGTGACTGGAATGATATAGATTTGACTCTCACTCTCGTAAGATATGCTTACGTTAAGATCAGTATTATCATCTGTTGTACTTAAATCATTGTCAATTGACAGGATCAATTTTGGATTGGTCAGGTCACCATTCACCATTCTTGTTGAATACGCGATCATTTCACTAACTGTGGTAGCGGATGAAGTTTTCACGCTGAAACCGAGCAATCCCCTTTCAGTCTGACCTCCACCTAAAGGAGCCTGACTCACACCGTTTGTTAGTGGCGAAACAATAACATCCTCGCACGTCCAACCAGAACCACCATAACTAATTGTAGATATCCAATCGGTGAAATCAGTATTATTCAAAGGTTCACAGATTTCAGTATTGGAAATATAGAAATCGACAATACTTGAATTAATAAACTCCAGGGGAACTTCTCCTGACAGGAAGTTATCATTAACGTAGAGATAGTTAAGCGGCAAATCAGCAAAATACTCAGGAAGAGACCCAATTAAATCATAATTGTAACTAATATCAAGCAGAGTTAATGAAATTAGGTTTTCAAAGGAATCCGGAATACCCCCTACCAATTGGTTAGTGCTCAGGTTTAATCGATCGAGCTGCGTAAGATTTCCTATGGATGACGGAATATTACCAGATAAATCATTGTCCTGCAGCTCCAAAACCTGAAGGTTAGAAAGGTTTCCAATCGAATTAGAGATCACCCCAGAAAATGCGTTACCCTGTAGATATAAATCAGTTAATGCAGAAAGTCGGTATAATCCAGCCGGTAAAAAACCAGCCATATCGTTATCAGACAATTGCACTAGCTGTACGTTTGTTAGTGCATCTATTGATTCAGGTATGGCACCACCAATGCTATTGCCATGCAAATTAAAAGTCGTTACATTCTCAAGTCCTTCATAATGGAAATTAGGCAAATTTCCATTCAGGTCATTAAAGCTTAATAGAATTTCTGTAATGCATTCGTTACTTGTACTTATACCATACCAGTTAGAAAGCGGGGTATCAACTAACCAATTGTCATTGGCTCCCCATGAGTCACCATTTGTTGAATAGTATAAGTTTGTTAAATACTCTCTTCCTCTCGCTGCACAATAACTCTCAAAACTTACTGTATTGGAGATGGTTTCAGGAATTGACACATCTCCCACAAAAGTTGCAATATCTCCGTCGTTGATACTAAATGTAACGTCAGCGTAGGATGCATCAACTGTATCATTCACATCAACTTCAAAAAACAGATATTTCCCAATATCATCAATGCCAATTTCCAGGTTACTAAAACTCCAGAAACTCTGACCGGTTCCATCGGACGTTCCATAATATGTATCACCTCCAAAATATTCATCATCTGAAACATAAAGGTGAATGGCATTGCCAAAGAAGAGGCCGTCTATTTGTGAGCTTAAATTTACAGTGAAATCAGAGATTGTATCCTCATCAGTACTGTAAACGAACATGGAGAGTGCTACCTGACTGTAGGTTCCTCCTCCTAAAATTCCCCTTTGGTTGGGGCTGGGAATATTTTCAACGGTCAGTGTACCTCTTTTTTCTTCAGTTTCGTTTGCCATCAGCGTACCAAAGGCTCCCAGAAACAGTATTACTAATGTGTATGTATATTTTTTCACGGAATTCATTTTCATTTTACCAACAACAAAGAATTAATTAGAACCTGGCGCTTCAGGTGGATCAGGGAGACCGGTTTCTGTAATCGGATCAGGATCGTCAGTAGTATCCATGTTCAAAATAAAGTAGACACCACCACCTACGGCTGCAGCACCTAACAAGATCCATCCTACAGGACTCTTCCCTTTGATAGTAAAAGCATCGGTAATAAAAGATTCGGAAGTTTTGGATGTATTGGTCAATTTAACCTGGTAGGCCTTTCCTTTATCCAGTGACTTAGGTAAAAACCAATCATAAATACGGGTATTATCCACTGTACCTATGTTGCTGTAATAAATGCCTTCTCTGTACAAGTCAATTTTGATTTTATCTGAATCAGCACCCCCATTCCAACGGAGCGGCATGGATTTTCCTACTTTCGTGTCGGGCAGGTTACGGGCCATATTCACGGGCACATAAGAAACAGAGCCCCTCACTTCCACCAATAATTGGCCGGAATAGGTTCGTAATTCTTTCTTGGCATCCCAAATGATGGTTTTGGAAGGGTTTGAGGAAGAAATATCATCACCCACATCTCCTTCTACATACTGAACAGGCGCAGCATAATTATCATGTGAGCTGTAAAGCTTTATTCTATATCTCTCTCCCTGAATGTTTGGTGATATGGTGTAGGAAACGATGAGCTTCCCATCCTGGTTATTGACACTATTGATCCTGACATTTTGTGCGTGTGCAAAGCTCGCAGCAACTAAAAAAAGGACCGATAGCAGAAAACGTTTAGCTAGCATTGTGTGTTATATACTTAGTTCCTGAATTAATTGAGTTGAATATAATCTAATTAGACTTAATTCGTTATATGAAGTTAACTATTATTCAGGCATTTAACTAATGCTAAAAGAAGCAACAATTTAATAGTGGAAAACTTTCTGAAATATTTCTCAGGAAGAATTGGAATTTAAAAAGTATCTATTAATTTTGCTCTCCCATTGCAAAACGAGGCAGTGGTCAAGATAAAAAAACACATCGCGGGATGGAGCAGTTGGTAGCTCGTCGGGCTCATAACCCGAAGGTCGCAGGTTCGAGTCCTGCTCCCGCTACTAAGGAAACCTCTGAGTATCAGAGGTTTTTCTATTTAACCACCTTTCAACACCCTAATTACGGCATGTAATTACGGTATGTAGTCACGAAATTTCGTACATCCGTTGCCCCTTCATCTTCTCTTTTATTATCGCTTTATGGTTAATATAATGACCAATCAGCGTATCTCTATTCTTATGCGAAGGTAGGTATTGACCTAACTCTTGCATCATGATAGCCTTTCTAGTAAAGAACGTCTTACGCAAATGCTTCAATTCCTTCTTTTCGTCATTTTCCGATACAGACCAGAAATGGGTGAAAGCTCTGGAATATCTATCCGCTAAAGACTTTCTATTATTTACACCTGGCTCAATGAAATATTCATCACCTGCAGGTATTCCTATTTGCTGAAGAAATGTTTGACAATCCTCAGTGACAAACTCCTCTCTATACTCCGAGTCGTTGCTTGTACTCCACTCCTCCTCCTCTTTATTTGACTCTTTGGATTTTCTAATACATCAATTCTAGTACTCATTATTTCTCCTCCTCTTTAATTCTCCAAACTTGTACTTACTTTAAATTTATGGAATCATTCTGGAATCATCTAAAATACCTAATGCTAGGTATTTCTAAATTAATTATAGTATTCTGAGCTTCAGTCATATTGAACAACAATTCGATGAATTGATCTTTCACCAGTTGTAGTGGTGATGTCTAATATATATATCCCCTGTAAGGCTCTTTTGAGATCTAAAAGATAGTTGTTCTCTCCAGTTGATTCTATTTTAAAAGATTCATATTCCTCACCAGATATTCCATAAATTTTAACTTGTGAAAGGTTTTCAGAAGCACTGATTTTATATATCCCGAACGAAGGATTTGGGTAAATTATGTGCCTATATTCACTGTCAGATTCATTTAGTCGCTTCGCTTCACTTTCGGGATCAATCCTACCATTCGAATTACATCCACTAATACACGACAATTTTACTGCATCTGTTCTGATATATCCAGAATTGCTTTTAATGATCCTAATGTACTCATCACCGTAGTTTCCTGAAAAAGTATATTCACCTAATGACTGCCAGCCCGAAATTCCTGTTGTGTAGTCTAAAACATTTTTACCCATTTGAGCAGTGTTTACTGTATTGAGCGTGGAGGATGGATCTGAACTTTGATGAACTATCTTATATACTAAAACTTCATAAGTCCCCGGAGTCATGTTAGGAATCCACTTAGCATAAGCGCCGAGTTCAGAACTATATCTGGTTCCAGATCCACCATTCCCCAATAACCCAGAATCAAACCAGTTATGGTCTGATTCTATATAATTAGGATCAGTAATATTAATTATATACTCATCATCATCATTAGGTGGAACTAATGTAAATCTTACGGCATCTGCTCTCAAGTATTCATTGGAGTTTTGGGAATTACGAATGAGTTGAACTCGTAAATTCAGTGGATCATGATTAGAAAACGAATGAACACCAAGCGAATGCCAGCCTGAATTCCCACTCGAGAAATCAATATTTTGACTTAGAGATTGCCCCCCATCATCATAAATACGAATCGTTGCATTAGGATCACTGTCCTGGTGAACAATTTTATATATTGAAACTTCATACAATCCTTTAGGTATATTTGGATACCAGTTGACGGAGGCACTTTCTGTATTTGTGTACCTGACTGTAGAATTATTGTATCCTGTTATCCCACTAGTTAACCAATCTCCAACATCTTCAGCATAGCCTAAATCATGATTATCTATAATGTACACACCATTGGAGGTTTCAGTACTTATAGGATCCGCAATTAGCTCAAATTTTATAGCGCTAATTCTTGAATATTCATTTGTTGTACTTGACTGTCTCTCAACTTCAACATGTGCTTCGCAATCATTTATTAGAAAATTACCTAAATCTATCCAGCCGCTTTCTCCAATCTTCTGATTAATAGTAAAAGATTGTACCCCACTTGCACTGTGAACTTTCACCTCTAAGTCTGGATCGCTTTCAGGATGAACTACATTATAAAATTGGATATTGTAATAACCTTTAGCTAGTGATGCTTTAAAGCTAGCATAAGCATAGTTCATACCGCTAAATTTTGATAGACTGTTCTTATACCCATATAAACCACTATGCTGCCAACCAAATCCATAATAGCCTGGATCAGAATTATCAGCAAAGATGACTACCTTGGATTCCTTGCTATTTTGATTAAGCTTGGTTATTTGAGAATTTAGTAAATCCATATATTCCGATTCGATTCCTGATTCACCAATTACATAATCTAAATATGTAAGTGTGCAATTATAATCTGCAGAAGAATCTGAATTACTAAAAATGCTATTTTGTCCCGTCATGTTCTCCTTGATCCAACCTAGCTGTTCATTATTATTGTAAGTGTGGTTATTTTCCAATACGTTATTGTTGACAGTAAAACCTGCTGATCCACGATCCATATAGATACCATGACCATCTGTAAACGCGACATAGTTTTCAGTAACCTCCGAAGATTGATTTACGCTATTAGTATATATTCCACCACAGTCATATAATTTCTCACAGGCATAGAGAACCTTATTTGCCTTTATTGTATTATTGGCATTTAGGCAGGGTCCAGTTCCATCGACCGAAGCACATTTATCATCCCAACCCCATCCAAAGTGAATGCCAACATATGGTACATGTTCTATTGTATTGTTACTGATTTCAATATTATTTACGTAGGTTGCCAAAATACCAACACCACCTAAATAATCAGTCGCCACATTATTAATATAATTATTGCTAATCAAAGTGTTTGAAGGTACAACTTGAACATCCTCGGTCGATATTGTATCCATATCGGTACCAACTTCAATGGCACTTGAGGCAATTTCATTAAAGAAATTTCCAATGATTTCACAATCGCTCCCTCCATGGTCCAATGTAATGCCAGACCCTCCAAGGTTTACAAAAGAGCAATTTTTTATATTGATTTTATTCGCTTTGTAGGCATCAATTGCACCATGTATTCGTTTTATAGGTCTATCCTTACGATATGCAGGTTGTGAAGGAATGGTTTTGCCATTATTAGGAAATGGTTGAAAAAAATTTGCTTGCATATCGATTAATCCACTTTTGCTGATATCATATCTACCGCTAGTGTGCATAAATTTGAAACCAATTAACTCAATATTATAATCTACCCAGTTTGAGTCATCTGTATGAATTGTATCATAATCTGAAACCGTGCTTTCATCTTGTTTGAAAATAATCAATCTATCTAACCTGGGTATGGTAATATTTTCATTGTTCGCATTTCCAGAGAGGGGTAAATAACTTAACACCTTGGTTAACCTATCATAGTGCCATTCACCCGGTTCATCTATAAAATCAGGATGGTTCTCGAACCAAAATTCTCTGTTTTTAAACACATCAGTAGTGCTTTCCCCTGATTCAGCCACAACTCCATTCCAATAGCCATGAAATAATTTATGACTATGTTTGAAAGTGTAGGTATCATATCCATCATCAGGAACTATATTATCTATAATAAGTCTATGATGAGAGTAGGCAATGTTCATACATACTTCAACACTTTTATTATTTATTGCAACATTGTCTAGCAGCCCTTTCTCTAGCCTTATATTTTTCTCAGTGAGTTGGGGTTGCGTGTTGTGAGTAGTGAAGTGTTCATTAAAATTGGGGTTTCTCGCTCTAATTTGTTTTTGACCATCCGAGTATAATTGTCTTATATTTTGAGTTGGCGGCACTATATCGTCAGGAATGGTAGATTTATACATCCCCCCTTCTTCCTCCCATTCGTTTATTACTACACCACCAGACATGATAACATCATCCTCCTCAAAATTCCTGTAGGTAATCTTATAGCCACTATCTGCTGCATCCTCTTCTAAAAACACGATGGGCTCATCCAAGTAGTAAATACCCTCCTCAAAGTAAACTGTGATATCTCCAGACATACCTGAAGCTATCTCGCTTCGGACTACTTCAACTGCTTTCTTAAATGTTTTTAGTGGGAAACTTTGAGTTCCTGGGTAAGAGTCATTACCCTTCGTTACTGAAACGTAAAATTCCGTGATTTGTGAATGCGCTGATTGAGAGATTGCATTACAAATGAACAATAAAAGAATGATGATTTTTTTCATGACAAAATTATATTGATGAGCAATTGCTAACTGATGAACAAATATATATTAGATTATTCTGTATTTACTGTTCCACCTCAATTAATACCAAAGGTTTGAGGTTCACACACACTAAATATTTCATCAATGTTTTCAATTTGCGAAGGCCAAGCATGCTTCAAATGAATTTCAAGTTCTTTCCGTGCCAAGAAAGGTTATTGAAAGTGATTAATAAATAAAACTATTTCTTGAGACATACCACTTCTTATTGCTCTTGTGGTACGTTACTTTGTAATGAACCTTTCCTCTTTTACGGAGCCTGTCATTCCTCCTCTCTCTCGCAATTGCGCTTGATATTCAATTGCTTTTTTATGATGAATGCTAGTGTAATGGTTTGCTGCAACTTGCATTTTGCAGCTGGACAGGTAGGCTATTCCTACCATGATTAAGGTGAAAATTATGTGCTTCATTATCGTAAAGAAGTTTAGTTGCTAATCCACGAATCCGGAGCATTATTAAGATATGCTATTACTCAAAAATCGATCGAAACGGCATGCTTAAAACCTTGTAACCCACTGGTTATGTGATGGTTAATATTCAGTTTTTCGGGCTCATAACCCGAAGGTCGCAGACGGTCCGCCCTTTAGGTTTACAATCGTAATCAATATCCCTAAATTCAATTTACCAAAGCCCAAAGAATCAGGGATGAACTATGGTTCGCCGAAAGCTTGAGACTTATGCCGCGATTTAGTTCCCTGATTCTTATTTTGAATTTGCACCATTTAGAGTTCTAAGCTTCCAGGCTTAATAAAGGGCATAGTAAAATTTCAAAGGGCAATGGCTTTTTTCACTTAATTATAAAGTTATGAAATTTGAGTACTTTATTGGAGTAGATATTTCAAAATCAACTTTTGATTTAGCCTACTGCCATTTATCCAATCCAGAAAAAATGACCCACAAGGTTTTTTCCAACAATGAAAAAGGTTTTGTTCAAATGAAATTGTGGCTCACAGAAATCAAGAAAATAGATCTGAGACTAGCCTTTTTTAGTATGGAGCATACGGGAGTTTATGTCTTGGAGCTGTGTACATTTTTAGATAGGAATTGTCACTCGTATTCCTTAGAAAATCCTTTGGAAATCAAAAGATCAATTGGAATTCAAAGAGGTAAAAATGATAAAGCTGATGCTCAAAGAATAGCAATGTTTTTATTCTATCGGAGGCATCAACTTGTAGCTAAAAGACTACCTTCTCAGGATATTTTGAAATTAAAAAACCTGTTGGCTTTTCGAAATCGTGCAGTTAAATCGAAAGCGGTTTTACAAAAAAGTATGCATGACTTAATACATTCAAATCACTTGATTAACAATGACTTGTTAATTGAATTATCAAAAAAGCAACTAACACTTTTAACCACTCAAATAAAAGAAATAGAGCGGGAATTATATGTTGTATTGCAATCAGATAAGAGTATTAGCAGAAACTTCAATCTAGTGACAAGTGTAACTGGTATTGGGTTGATTACTGGAATCGCTTTCATAGTATACACTCAGAACTTCGCATCTTTTACTTCAGCTAGAAAATTTGCTTCCTACAGTGGTGTAGCCCCGTATGAACATACATCTGGCATCAGCTTAAAAGGGAAAAACAGAGTTAGCTCTCTAGCTAACAAGAGAATGAAAGCACTTTTAAGTAATGGTGCTTGCACTGCTATTCAACATGATCCTGAGCTAAAATCATACTATAAGCGTAAACAAGCAGAAGGAAAAGCCAACCCAGTAGTGCTGAATGCTGTAAAAGCTAAACTAATAAGTAGAGTATTTGCAGTAGTCAGAAAACAATCAGAATTTGTGAAACAACCTAAGTATCAATTGGTCGCTTAATATGTTCTTGATTGAAGATGGCTAAAAAAACCCTTCCTTCTGGACAGGGTCTAATAGCCTATGTCCTAGATATTGCTCTATTGCTAATAGGTTGCTCCCCAGCATAGCCTATTTCCTCTTCAAGCAATAACTAAATATCGTAAAAAAACATCAATTCACTTGATATAATCTTAGAGTTCGCTGCGGTTCGAGTCCTGCTCCCGCTACTAAGGAAGAAACCTCAGAGAAATCTGAGTTTTTTTTTGTCCAGAGTATCTTACTCCAGACCTAACTCCCCAATCTCTACCCTATAAATATTCCCAAACCCATTCAAGGGTGCATTTAAACGTTTGAAAAACGAATTGTAGTCCAGTTTGTCATTTGCATTGGTGAAATCTCTGTTGATTCTACTGGAGAAGAAAAGTGTCTTTCCATCCGGAGAGACCTTTGGAGAGAAATCGTAGGTGTAAGTATTTACTATTTTACCTAAATTCTTCACTGGCTGCCAGCTCCCCTCCTTTTTCAGGCTGTAATGGATGTCATCATAACCAAAATCTCCGGGTTTATGCTGTACCATAATGAAAAGCAAGTTTCCGTCTGATGATACGCCGACATTACCTTCATGGTACTGCGAATTGATAGCACTATCTAGTTGAATCGGGTCACCCAATACTCCATTGTCATTTGATACATAGTAAACATCCATATCGCCATATCCTCCAGGCCGATTTGAGCAGAAGTACAGGTTGCCATTCATGTCTACTGATGGGGAGAACTCATTGAATGGTGAATTGATAGGGTTTTCCAGACGAATTGGTTTCTTCCAACTTCCTGAGTCATCTCTTTCCACATACCATAAGTCATTGCTGGAATTAATTTCTTCGGCTGCAGTAATTGGTCGTCTGGAACTAAAGTACAATTTGTTCCCGTCAGGTGAGAGTGCCGGTGAGCCATCACTGTATTGCCCTGAGAAGGAAGCAATTTCGGGCTTACCCCAGTCTCCATTCTCTTTAACTGAGTAGGCAATGGTGCTGTAAGCATGATCATTCGTGTAAATCGCGAAATAGAGTTCATCCATTTTCGGTGTGACGGAGGCATGCCCCTCGAATTGACCGGTTGAAATGATACCTGGCCCCACCATTTTTGGGGAGTAGTTCAATTCATTTTTCAGAATTGTTGATACATCGGAAGTTTTTTGGGGTTGATTTTTCTCTTGTGTACAGGAAAATAAAATCGTACTTGAGATTAGGATAAGTAAGGGTTTCATGATTGTCATTTGGTCCAACTTAGATTATGAACGAAGAACTAACAAAATAGATTGACTTTGGCGTTATTTAGTGCGTATCCTCAAAAACCCATCTAAATTTGTTTATGCGTTTACTTAGACATGAGCAAATAGCAATAACCAACCTCCTTGAAAAACATATTTCAACGACAGGATACCAATTGATCAAAAGAAAAGGTTGGGTTTACATTCAAATACATCAGCATACTTTCGCTTTTCACAGAAAGAAATCAGTAGAAATTGTAGGCGGTAAATTCGAAGGTCGTTTTCAATATTTTATCAGGCAAGATGGAACACAACTATCAGTAACTGATTTTGATGCGGTATTAAGTTTTTTGCAGGATTGGGTAACAACCATATTGAATGAATAAGGTAATTATCCTCTTTAGTTGGACGCGATCTTACCGGAAATTACATCTCCCAGACCAATGATCTTCTCACCAGCCAGTTCCTTATGTAGTCTTTCAAACCCCAGGGCTTTCACTGTTTTTTGGTGCAAGTCTGAAGTATCTTGCACATTACTAATCAATTGTGACGTAATCAGTCCATAAGCAAGTGCACCTTTTGCTCCTATCCCAGACATGCCTCCCACCAATACCAGATTTTCGTCTTTATTACCGTTTTCGTCTATCACATTGGTCACAAAAGGTACTTCTGAAGCTGTCAATGAATAGACACAAGAATATCCATGATGAAAACTCAATGCTTCCCGATCAAGTGGGATATTCAATATCTCAAAGTACCTGAGAGTGTTGTCAATACTCCAATTGATCTCTTCCTGCGTAACTGGTAATTGCCAAATCTTGTCCAGGTCCTTTATTTCTTTCCTGATGTTATGCCCTCCCACTTTAATAAGCGGTACTCCATTTTCATCCATTTTCTCGATCATGGAATAATAAATATCTTCATTGATATCTGCGATAGGATAGTGTGTCAACAGCCTTTCCTTTTGATCTTCGTCTAATTGTTGATAGGCTTCCGGGTCAATACTTAAAAAGCATAAAGCCAAACGCTTAACGTCAATTAAGTCTTCAAAATACGGCGCAATTCCGGAGAGTACCTGGTTTGAATAAGGACCTGCGGCTACAATTACATTCCTGGCTGTTATTTCTTTTGTCTCTTTGTTTTTAGTGTCTTTCAATTTGACATGGAACACCCCACCTTCTTTTTCCAATGAGATCACCTGCTGATTATACCTTACCGAGCTACCGCTTAATCCAATTCCCAGATGCAGGGATTGAATAAGCACTTTCGGATTCATGGTCCCTGAGTATGGATTGTATTCTCTGATCATTGCCGTATTCGGAGGTAGTGAAATCCCAATATCATTTGCCTTATTTGAATCAGGATAGTATTCTGTTTTAATGTCTTGCCCGGTCAATAAAGCAGTAGATTCATTTTCTGACAAGCCATGATAAAGGTAAGTAACAGGCGAAGTATTATATATATCATCCATGCTGATCTGGTAGCCACGATCATTTAAATATTCCACCAGCAATTGAGTCTCCTTGACGGAAGTTTGCTGCAAATAGGAGAAGATATCATCTCTTACACCAAGAACCCTTGAAATCCTGGCTTCTCCCTGGGAGGAACCGAATGTATAGGTGGTGTCCTGCTGCTCAAGCAACAAAACCTTTCCCCCATTTCTGGATAATTGCCAGGCAGATGCACTTCCCATCAAACCTCCACCAATCACAACTACTTCATGCATTTCGTCTTGTTTACAGGACATCATAACTATGCTTAGATACAGAAATAATAGAATTCTCATTCCATTTAATTTACCCAAAAAGAGTTACCGGAGGACAATTACCCCTGATTTTGTTTCGATCGATGCTTCCAAAGTCACTTTATCAGACTCAAAAACTGATACTTCCACTCCCAACAAACCGAGTTGATGTTCAACGGGCCCAGCTTCTGGATGACCGATTCGCAGTGTTTGCAACTTACCACCATTGGGAGATGTATCGGCAGGATGTAGGGAATCTCCCCAATTGATGAGAAAGGGAATAGCTCCCTGCTTGGCAAAAGCGTATGGATCTGTCAGTAACCAATTCAATTTAGTGCCATCTGGCTTTACACGTTCTCCGGGTAAAATTTCCCCCAGTACAATTCCGTTTTCGTTTGCGTATCTGTGCGTTTCCACAATATTTTCAGCATTCAATACCCATGTAGTCAATTTGTTATTGAATTCCCCTTCAAAAAGTCTTCCGTTTTCAGGTACGGGTAAACTATGATCTGGCGCCATTATTTCCAGATAGGTCCTGTTTCCGAGGGACAATAATGCATTGCAGGTACCGAATGCCGGATGACTGCCCCCACAAACTGGCCTTACACCAAACATCGACACTATTTCAGCAATCCCATCCTCCAGGTTAGGGACTGTATATATCAAATGATCTACATTCACAGTCTGATTCATCATTTAGTGTTCATCACCTTGATAAATCCACATGGGTTCTGTGCTGCCGGCTTTTGAAAATCCGTTTTTCTTATAGAAATCAATTGCTTTGCCATCCGCGACCAGCATTTGCATATGAAACCCTTTGTATTTTTCCTGAAGTTTATTGAGTATCATCTGACCAATACCTTTACCCTGATAATCAGGGTGAACTAATAGATGGGGATAATACACCACGAGATAGCCATCGGAAATGGCATTACCCAAACCCACAAGTTTATCATCTTCCCAGGCCGAGACCAGAGAATGGGAGTTAGTCAATGCTTTGTACAATTGCTCAGGTTTTTGAGCAGCGCTCCACTTGTTTGCCTGATAGAGTGCAATAATCTTCTCTTTAGACACTCCTTTGTTGCGAGATAGCTGAATCTTCATTATTAAAAAATATGATCAATCAATCCTTTTGTACTTTTTCAACACTTCTACAAGTAACTCATGTGGTATGGCATGCACTTTATTACCATTAATTCCTTCAAGGGTTTCGGCAGCTACCATTGCGTTTATAATGGCCTCCTCAACAGCTTGTACAGTTGCTTCAAAAACTGGTGTGATGCGGTCATTGGACATTGTCTCTACCCTAACTGTCTTATCACGGTTAAATGCCCCTTCATTTGCTGTGGAGAATGCCAGAAAAATATCTCCGGATCCGTTACTTCCTCTTCCACCAACAATTCCAACACCTAAAGGAATTCTCTGTGCAACTCGTTTAAGCTGATGTGGTAAAAGTGGAGCATCTGTTGCCACAACAACAATGATAGACCCATCCCCTTCTTGTCTTCTTGATTCAGGAGGACCATTATAGACATCCTGCAGGGTATCCAACAGCTCCATACCAACGGGTACTCCAGCAATTGACAGGTTTCCTTTCCAACCAAAATTGGCCTGTACAAATGCCCCTAATGTGTATTGCTTGCCACCAACGGTGAACAATCGTGATGATGTTCCAGAGCCACATTTGAAACCAAGGCAGCACATACCAGTCCCTCCACCCACATTACCTTCAGCAACAGGACCTGATTGACTGTTGGTGATAGCTTCCAATACATGTGATTCTTTTACATGAAAGCCGTAGATATCATTTAGAAAACCATCATAAGTTTCTGCTACTACAGGATAGGTATACCACCAATCTTCCCCTTTGTACCAATCCGTTTCCACAAACCACTTTAATACGGCATCTCTTACTACTCCTACACTGTTTGTATTGGTGATCATTATTGGTGTTTCCAAAAAACCAGACTCGGTTATCCAGGTAGTCCCAGTCATCTCTCCGTTTCCGTTGAGACTATACCAATTGGCATATACCGGACTAAACTTATTAGCTTTCCCACGCGGGAAAATGGCAGTCACACCGGTGCGAACAGGCCCTTCTCCAACTTTATTGTCTCCTTCTCCAGATATAATTGTGCTGTATCCCACTTCGACACCCGCAACATCCGTGATCGCATTGAATTTGCCTGTCTTTCCTTTGAAGGGAACTCCTAAATCCCTTGCTCTGGGAGATTGTGCCAGGATATTTGCAACCATTAAAGTCAACAGGAACGCCAGAAACGATTTTCCAAATTGACATTTGAATAGGTTGATTGATATTGAACTCATACGAACATTTAAATAGGCTATAACCTGTACCGCTATGTTTGCGAGTGGACTTGGTTTGATCATGCGAGAAAGTTAGTTGTACCTTGTACAGTAAGATAATGAAAATGTAGTTGTATTGCTTACATCAACCTATAAACCACTCCAAATCTTGTCACTTTACCGAATGCTCCGTTTCTTCCCCCAACAAAATCCCGACGGTAATTCGTAAGCCCATTAGAATAACCGGCGTAAACACCAAACTTACCTCTCATAAGAGTGGCCTGTAGTCTTGGTCTGATATCTTCATCAACGGTGGTGCGTTCCCTTGTAGTAGTATAGGTACGAAATTCAGTTGTTGCACTGACTCGTTCTTCAGAGGAAAGCATTAGTCCAATATCTATTCCCAAATCAACGTCCAATACAACCACTCCAAAATCTTCTCTAAAACCTACATAAGGCAACAGGTTGATAAATGAATTATTGAGATATGCCTGTCCTTCAGCATCAAATTGCTGAAAGTTGGTACCAGTAGATACTGATACTTGATCAACTTCCACTTTACTTCTGAGCACTTCATATCCCAAATCAAAACCAAATTTTAGCCGATTGTTTGTTACCCATTGTATACTCCCCGAAAAACCATATGAAATGGCTTTTTGCTTTCCATAAGGATTATTGACATACCCATCTTCATCGTCCAAATCATAATTAAGCCACTCGGTTACGGAGGTTGACACTCCTAAAAAATGAAACATGCCGGAATTGGCTCTGGCGTGTATCTCCAAGTCTTGCGCACTCAGGACTCCACTGAGCAAAGAAAAAATCACGGACATCACAATAGTTTTCATAAGGTCGATGTATTGTTTTACCTAATGATGACACAGCCAATGAAAATATGGTGGGAATATTCAATCAACTCTTGATTTTACCCGGGTGTAAGCTTCCATTGAATTCCATTACCCTTTGCCAGCATTTTCCCATTCATACTTCTAACAAGTTTCGGGGGCATGATTTTATTTAAGATCTTAAATTTTGAACCGGGAAATGCGATAGGCTTATTTTTTTCCAATGCCCTTAAGGTGACAGTCACACATTTTTCCACAGTAATTGGTTTCAGAGGCATACTCTCTTCATCGAAACCAAGTTCAGCCACAATTGGCGTTACTGTTGGTGTAGTTTCCAGAACAGTGAGTTTCACATTATACCGTTTAAATTCTTCATGGAGCCCCAAACCTAAACTACGGATATAAGCACGAGTACCTGCATCATTAGACATAAACGGCAGACCATTTTTCGCTCCCATCGCTGATGCCAAAATAATACCCCCTCCCCTCTTTTGACATAACAATTTTCCGTAATGATGGGTGATTTTCAGGTGAGCAATGACACTGGTCTGTACCATGTTAAGCATATCAGACATATTCTTTCCGATAAATTCACCTGGGGCACCAGTACCTGCATTGGAAACTATTAATTCGAGGTTTACCTCCCGTGTGAACTCAAATAACTCCTCGCAAGCATCAGTCAGGGATAAATCCAGTTGTTTCAGGAGGGATTTAGTACCAAATCTCTCCCTAAGTAGGTTAGCAATTTCTTCCAAAAGGTGGATTCTTCTTGCAACTAATACCAGGTTGTAACCTTTAGCTGCTAATTGGTAAGCAAACTCTTTTCCTATACCTGAAGAAGCTCCGGTTATAAGAGCCCATTTGTTTGAATTTTTCACAGTTGTAACATTTTGATTTGCTACAAAGCTCTTCAATGTATCCACCAAAAAATTGGATGTGATCTTCAATAATTTGTATGCTTAAGTCAATCTAGACTTTCTAAAGGCTGACGGACTAATCCCAAACTGCTGTTTAAATGACTTTGACAAATGAGCTGAATCAGTGAAGCAGGTTTCATGGGCTATCCGGGCAATGCTCAGTTCGCTAATGGATAAAAGTTCTTTTGCCTTTACCAGGCGTTTTTCTTTGAAATAGTTCGAGGGCTGGTCCTTGAAAATCTTTTTGAATTGCCGGTTAAATGTAGAAAGGCTCATATTACATAAGAATGCAAGGTCTTTGATCGGAACGTTTGTATACAGGTGATTATAAACGACTTCTTTGAGTTGAATAGTTGAATTATCATAAAGTGTAATGAACAGATCTTTGATTGTGGGTGCTTTACCAGTTTGGATCAAAATAAGTATAAGTTCTTTTATTTTTAAAGTGAGGAGTTCTTCATTGACCAGCTGGGGATGATTGAAATAAAAAGTGAGACTACTCACAAACTGATGAATGATTTCAGAAGACTCCAATTTAGGTATTCCCTTTTTCTGGTCCAGGTCATCAAGTATTGGAAAGTCTGATTGGTAGATCTCTCTGATTACGGTTACTGGAAAATGAAACACAAAAATCTCATACGCTTCTGTTGCTTCATGGTCGATCAGGTCTGAAAAATAAGTACCACATTTTAGAAGAACTGCCTCTTTTTGTCTCACCTGCACTTGTTGATATGCAGAATTTATTTTAGTCTCCCCTGCTTTAAAATACACAAAGCAGGCATCATTGGATAATGAATGTGCCATCCTAAAAGGGGGATCTACAACCACTCTTTCAATAAGCGTATGCTCCTTAAAATCAATTTTCTGATAAGATGTGATCATTACGTACCGCTACTCTAGTTTGTGAAAAACTGATTGCAATTTTCATAGTCCAGATTACTTTCCTGGCCCTTCAGGTACTCTATAAGCACTTCAGCGGTTGTCAATTCTTTTATATCAGCACCCGAGTAGTTAAAATAATCATCATATACTGCCGGGATATAATCGTTAATCCCGATAGTCAGCACCTCACTGTCTTCTAAGCGGTTTCCAAATTCATCAATTACATCAACTGTTGATTGACTTCTTTCAAGTGTAATCCCAGAAACATGCATTCTTGCACCAGTTTCCTCGAAGAAATTTCGAATTTCAGCTACTGTCATTGTGAACACAACACTTCCATTATTGAATGGATCCATCCGATAAATATCCAAAACAGTTATATCGCCAGCTGCAATATCAGCTCGAATTCCACCACCATTCTGGAAAGAGCAATCAACGTCCAGATATTCCATCAAGCCTGTGGTATAGAAACATCCTAATTCATTACGATCCAGGTATGTAGAAGTGTAGCCAACCACTTCTGTAAATTCTGGCGCTTCGTTGTACTCCTCAATCACAGACATTAATTCTTCATCTATTTCATCGTAGGTATCCAAATTGATCAATGTACTGCTGTGTTCTACAATATCTTTGCCCCTAATCTTTAATTCCACTTTTCCTAAATGGGACAAATAGGCACCCGCCATAAAAACAAGTGTCCCATTTACCTCCTCGGTCAATAAATCATTTGAGTGACCACCAATAATAACATCAAAGTAAGGATATTCATTTGCAAGATTCATGTCTGATGTCCTGCCAAGATGAGTCAAGGCAATCAATAAGTCAGCGTCCTCCTCAGTTTTCAAATTTTGGTACTGGATCACATTGTCAGTGTATCTTTCAAAAGTCAGGTCCTTTACTCGCCAGGGATGGGTTGAGGGTATAATATCATCGGGTTTTCCATTGGTTTCTACCAAACCCAACACAGTAACAGTTATATCATTCAATTCTATTGTCTTGAAGGGGTCTGGTTGACTCAAGCTACTCCCTCCAGTATTCACATTGGCACAAACCCAATCAAATGAGGCCTGATTTATCCTGTCTTCAAGAATATCTACTCCATAGTCAAACTCATGATTTCCAATAACAGAAATATCAAACCCAACTTTATTCATTACATCTATGATTGGGTAACCTTTTTCGCTATACTGATCGACTATTGGGTTTCCTGAAAATATATCACCTGCACTCATTAAAAGTACATTTGTAACAGTCCTTTCCTGGTCTACAATGTGTTTGATTTTAGCAAAGTTGTTCAATTGACCATGCTGGTCATTCACAAAAAAAATAGTGAGTTCCTGAACCTCTCCCTCTTCTTCAGTTGGTCCAATTGATTTTTCCGGTGTACAACCATAAAATGCAATTAGAATTGAAAAAAGTATGTATAAGAATTTGATCTTGAATTTCATAACCACAGCGGTTTATGAAAGTAAATGTAGTCAATTCACGGAGAAGAAATCCTTATTGGCGATTCGCAACCAGCAGATTATCAATATCATTTATTAGTATTCTTCCTCCCTCAATCACAAGTAGTATGAACGGAAGTCCAATCAGATTTCGGAACAGGTTGTAGCATACTTTGAAAGCTATGTGAAATTCAAGGAGGTGTGATATCATTATAACAGTTATCAATGTGGATACAACAACCAATAACCCCATCATAATCTTTTTTGCGAGGCTCTTATTGCGTTTAAAAAGTGTCCAGATGAATAAAAAATGCAGTAATAAATAAGAAGGATAGTAAATAAACCAACCCATGTAGTGGTCTTTACTTTTAGTAGACAAAGAAAACTCATTCATCCCTTCAAGTAATTTAGCCGAAGAAAACCCTAAGTATTCAACCATAAAACTAATCGGCATAGAGAAGATCCGGCAAATTGGGATTCTAAAAAAACCAAAGGCCAATATTAAAATGAAAATCAGTACGGGGAAAACTCTTGATGCTTTCAACTTTCCTTATTTGTTGCAAGATAAGAATATCGATTTAACCAAAACCTCCAGATAGCAAACACAAACAAATAGACAATAAAAACATAGGTGTACTTGTGGTTGATATCAAAAGTCTCCTGAAAAAATTTGTAATTGAGTGCCAGGGTAATCTCCCTCAACACATTCACCAAGTATATCAAACTAATACCTATTGGGATAAATATCAATTTGTACTTGATCCTGCCAGGGAAACAGATTAGAAACCCAGTATAAAGCGCAAACAATTCCAATCCATTACAAGCATCTGCTACTAACACAACAGGTTGCTCATCTATGAAAACCATACTGCTCTCCACCGAACTCCTGGTATCATACCCTATTATAGTAAGTCCAAAATTTGTACCTGATATCACAGAGTTTGTTAAAGCCTTATTGAGCCGACCATCAGGAATAATGTAACCATGGTATATGATGAGCCACGTCACAAAAATTACTCCGGCTCTGATGGCTACCAATTTAATCAGGGCTGTCTTCTTTTCCCTAATAGAATTTCCTGTCATTTTGATAGTTTTTAGTAATTTTTATGATAATCCCTAAGCTTCTTTACACCATAAGCTCCTCCCGCAGCTAATAATAGAGACAATCCTCCATCTATTGGTGTGGCTGGTGGTGATCCTTGTGCAAAAGCGACACCTGCAAACAGGAACAAAATGGCCAGTAGCGTGAATTTTTTATACTTTTCCATAATTACATTTTATTTAAGAATTCCTCAATCAATTTAGCAAATACCTCTGTGCATTTAATCCGTCAGAAATTAGATAAATACCATCCGGGAGATGTTTCAAACTTACTTGATTCAGGCTCCTTGTTAGATGGAATTCTCCCATTAGTTTTCCAGTAAGGTCAAACACACTGATGACCTGATCTTTTGCTTCGTTTAAAAAATCAACATGCAATACTTTCTCAAATACATAATACTGAACTTGCTGGGGTTGATCACTATGCAACGGCACGGATTTTTTCTGTAATTCAAATCGATCTTTATAGTAACCAGCTTTCGCAGTAAACTCATATGGTACATCAAGTGATACTACCGTATTTAAGAGTTTGTCGTATATCATGATCTCATCATCAATCCCCAATCCTTCTAAGGCGATTTCATAAGTACCTTCTTCAGAAACATTAAATCCGATTTGGACCTTCTCCCAGTCTTGGGAGATTCCCTGAATCGCCAAATCTCTTTCAGCTTTTATACTATAGATGACATCCTCCCATTCGCTATTGAATGAAGGAGCATCATATAATCTGTTGATTTCATCATTGTTTACTCCAGGCACTATGCCTACAACTGTTTGCTTAAACAGTCCATCCGAAGTACTTAGATTCAATCTTAGTAAAGGAAATTGAGCGCCGGAATCCCTGAAAAAGTTATCATCAGCGTTGGAATCACTCACTCTCATGTCCTCGGTGAAAGTTACGACAAGGTCAGTATCATCATTCAATTTCACGAAAAATCCCTGACCTGATCCTATATGATAGTTGTACCGATCCTCATTACCAGCCTGTGAGTTCTGTGTGGTAGCGATGGCATTTGCCACAATATAATCAGCATTTGACCCTCTGGAAGATTGTGAATTGTTATCATCCCAAAAATATACCGCTCCTGAAATATTTGTGTTTTCGTCAAGTAACCTACTTACACTAATGGCAGCCGGATAAGGGTTAGAAACGAAAACCCATCCTTCTACATTTGTATTACTCCTGTCCGTGTAAGTACCAGTTATGGTAATTTCTCCATCATTTGGGGTTCCTGTAAAACTTATTTCTTGTTGGAACGCCTGGGTATACCCCTTTCCAGGTACCAATTGATCACTAGATGCATCTTCCCATCTATTCAGACCTATATCAGCAAAATTTGTAGTTTCGTTGTACTTATAAACAAAGCTTCCCAAATCCGAACCTGTGATAGTGGAAGATTGGTTCACGGGTGTACCCACAAAACTGTATTTACCATCTGAATACCTTGTATTTCTATTAATTGTGATATCATTTCCGCTAACACTATTTCCATCATAGGTTATCAATGATGCTCCTGATTCTATGATGATCGTGCCATTATTGGTAAGGCTACCATATACTACCAGAGCTTCCTCAGTATCTACAGTAAGGGTCATTCCTGTATTTACAGTGAGGTTGGTGCAAGTGAATTTACCATCAGTTGAAAATGTATAATCAGAAGCAATTACTGCATTATTGGCATCTCCAGGTCCGGAAGTATTACTCCACGTACCGGACCAGGTAACTGCGGAGTATGAACAGCTCCCATCATCTAGGTTAGCACTTGAATTGTAGTTATCAGCAAAAGGATCCATACAACCTGACACTTCAGAAGCACAAGAAGTAGATGCGGTTGAGGATGGGCATGAAGCCGAAGGTCCCACGCGGAACGAATGATCAACATATGTTCCTTTGAAGCACCTTGGAATGTACGGGTACTCATCTGTTATTACATAATAATATGTTCCATAAGGATAATCGGGTGTAACAGCAAATCTACCATTGCACTCATCCAGAATAGTATTAGAAGAACTATATTCATAATCCTCATAGTAATTGCCATCATAATCGCCATCCGGAGCTGTCAATCCATCACCTCCTCTATCACCGGATCTAAGTGTATATCCGGAGGAAGCAGCAGTAATTGCGCTCAAAGAATCTTCGGCATCCGTATATACATATTTATAATATATGGGAAAGCCATCAGCTGCATAACCCACAATTGATGAGTGGGCAGATCCATTAATTCCCAGGTCATCAGTGAAATAATCATATGGTACAGCGTGGTAATGATATTCGCCACTAGGGTTCAGGTGACCACCATTATCAGAACCCATGTTTTGACCGATCGTGTTTTCTGTACTGGTGGCTTCAACATGCCAATCCAGGTTATTGCTATCGTCATCATTCACGAATGTAACTGCTGAATTTGGATCATATCTTACCCCATTTATAGAGACTCCAAACTCATAGTTGTATTCACAGCCTACAGTTGTTTCTGTTTCCTCATATAAAGGTGTAAAGCTGGCATCTTCTTCTGGATATGCACACATAAAGTACTCATAGTCCCCCGCTGTAACGGTAAATTGGGGTTGGTTATAATTATCATCATGATCCGGGTAATTATTCGCATAGATATGCCTCACATTGTCATCTACCTCAAAACATACCGCATTCGCGTCTTCTACATCATAGACATCCGAATCCACACATTGTCCAAAGGCACCCAATGACAGGATTCCGCAAATGAAAATCAAGAAAAGTCTTCTCATATTCAGGTTATAGTATTTGTGATTCAATTCTTCTTTTGTTTGCTGTTAGGTTATATGATTTTATAGTATCCTCGATACTCATTTTCACTTTTATGATAGAGTGTTCATGATATTTAAACATATAATCGGTTTCTACTTCTATATTCTTAAGATCTTCTCCCAGGTCTCCGAGGTAAAAATTATAAAGCACCTGGGTCTTATATAATTGGGTAGATTGCTGCTCAAATTCTACGGGTTGACCGTTGACGGATACCCAAATATGATCTTTGATATATTGACCTCCACAAACCTTCACCATGTCACTGGGAGTACAATCGGCTTCCATTATTAGGGCAGTTGTGAGCATTCTTTTATCCACCACAACTTCCACATACAGTTCATTCTTAAAATTGTTGATGCGAAGTTCGGCGACAACCTCATTATGGATTCTTTTCTCAATTATGGGAGAAAGTAATATCAGGTTTGCCAAAAGGTAAATCATTCTTTTTAGGTTTTACGGTGCACATAAATGACAGCTTAAAAAGAAAAATACTCCCCCCTCACTGGAAAGTTTTTTGTGTCACAATTAAAAATAGTTGTGAATTTAAAAAATGATTTATTCTCGATTGACAAATAATCGATCACAAGGGCGTGAAACTCGACAAACGGATTTTCAGATGCCTTTAGTAAGAGAAAACACAAAATCCATTTGTGTATCTACACCATCAACATAATCAGTTATTGATTGCCTGACTGAGTGATCAGGAATCACCCCCCTCCCTGGAGGCACAATATTTTCACTCACATTGAGCTGATGCCTCACCAAAGGAATCTCTAAAACAAGTTGTGAATTTGGTAATGTAACGTAAGACTTTTGCATGCTGGTATTGCCGAAATATCCTCCACCTGTTTCCTCTCCTATAAACGTAGCTTTGTTTTTAGATTTCATCATGGCCGCAAAGTCAGAAGCCGCCGAAAATGTACCTCCATTTGTCAAAATATATACTTCTCCATCAAATTTAGGAGTCAGAGGACTGAATGATTTAGTCATATACAGACCAGTCAACTCATACCGTGTATCATCTAGTTTTGACATTTTATTGGAACCGGGCATCCATGTGTTGAGCCACTTGTTCTTAAGGAACTTCATATTTGGGTGCAACCGCTGATGCTGGTAATTGTCAGAGTTCTTTGAAAAAGTAAAATCTGCATTTTTGGCAAAACAAAATGGTTCGTCTACAAAATAAGCATATAATACCCATGGCACCTTACCTCCTCCATTATCTCTAAGGTCAATAATGAGATTTTCAATGCTTTTAGCCTGTAATTCTTCAAATATTTCCTGTAAGCGTTTCTCAAATTTCACCCTTTTCCCATTCTCTTTCCAATCAAAAAATTGTTTGATAGTTAAAACGCCAGTAGACTCCTGTATGCTCAAAATCAAATTTGCAGGGTTTTCATTCACATCGTTATCCTCCAGATAAGCTTTAATGATCTCATCCTTGGACATGGCTGTTACAGTACAGCTTTGTATTCGTTCACTGGAATCCAGGTATTCGATGATATATACTTCTCTGGTTTTAAAGAAGTGCCCATATAAATACCAGAAATAGCTATCAAGTTGGTTATATTTTCCTGTTTGGATAAATCCATCACCAGTCATGCGCGCTAAACAGACAGACATTATAGAATCCATTGGCATCCCATCGATAGATAGAATCTGATCTCCATCCCGAACAGCAAGTTGCTGATCTCCAAAGACACCATTATAGTAAGCGGTATCATTCATGAATTTCACCTTCAAAGGTGGCAGGTGCTCTAACCTCTTTTGCTTACTGCTTTCGGAATAAGACAAATAGGTATGGCCACAACCAACCTTCTCCAAAACTTTGGACAATTCATTAAAGAATTCTCTTTCTGTTAAAGGGTTAGATAAAGCACTGGACCCTTCCGTGAAAATTCTATTGAACTCTTCTTCACTCCTATACCAGTACAATCCCGGATGAAAATCAATCAGACTTCCTTTAAAAATCTTGTAATCCTCTTGCAATAGATTTACTGGTATCCTTTCTGTACTTTGTGCAGATACTTGAATGGCCAGTAGAATGATTGCTATAATTTGAAGGTAATTCCTCATGTTTTTGATCACAATAGAAACCATAAAAACTGAGATTCAAGTTGCAAATCGCTTTTTGAGACAACTTTAATCCTCTTGAATCAGGTCAGTTGGATGTTTTCCAGTCATATTCTTAAAGGCACGATAGAAAGTAGACCGGGAAGCAAATCCAACCTCAAGAGCTATTCCTTCCATACTCAGTTTTTTAATCTCATCGGCTCTGATCTTTTCAAGTGCCGCATTGATCCGGTACTCATTGATAAATTGATTAAATCCCTTTTTATAGTAATGTCTGAATATAAACGACAGCATGCTTTCCTGAATACTGACTTTTCCACTTAGTTTTTTAAGATTCAAATCAGGGTCTCTATACAGGTTATCCCTTGTAATTGCCTGATTGATTAGATCAAGGTTGGCATCCAGTTCTTCCCGGGTATAAGGGTTGGGCCTAAATGTCATTCCGCCCATCATGATGCGAATGCTTAAATAGTACAGAAATGCACACATCGGGTAAAAAACAGGGTGAAAATAAACTGACTCCAGCAACTCTAATTGATAGGGTGAAACATACATAATCAAAAAAGGTAACCATATCAGATCAATCACGCTCAGACCCAACAGGAAATCTCTGAACCACCGATAGGTTTTGGTGTCGGTTAATGGCTTTATCTTGATGAGGTACATCCAGCTTGCTATTATGTATACACTCAATGACAAAAACTGAGGTATGACAATGTAATCATCATATCTATTGAGTATAGAATAGATATAGTTCTGGTCCTCTTTAAACAAATCAAATGTCCAAACGACTATTGAAACAAATGCAGGAAGAAAATCCAAAAATGAAGGCACAAGATGCCAAAGGAACTTTCTCTTCCAATGAAAGTCTTTTTCAAATAGACTCCTACCATATAAAAAGACAAAAGGCCCCATTAACAACACAGGCTCCCAGATCACAAAATCAAGTATTGAATTATCGTTTCCCTGAAAAGATGTGAAAAAATACAGGTTGTTGGATATCAATAAACATAGTACCAACATGGTTCCCGCAAACAACCAGGAAGAAGCACTTCTTTTACGATAAATGGACACAAATGCAATTGCAAATCCCTGTACCAGGCCAAGAAAGAGAAACAGATTCTGAAGATCAACTTTCATCTGATGAGGTCATTATAATGATTGAATATTCCAGGTTTTTCGAATTTATGATTTAGAATTTCGAGTTTTCCTATCATTGACTTCTTTCTACAAATTCCTTAAACTGCCACATCCACTTTTCTCCCTGTTTGCGGTACACTCCGGGAAATAAAATAGCCATAAGTTTTGGCATTACCCAGTTCATACGTGTATACTCAAATTCATATTCATACCGAGTATTATTTTCATCGATCGGAATAAAACTGACCTTCATGGTATTGTCCATGTGTTTGTGTTCATAGAAGGCTTCAAAAGACCTGGGGAGGTCATTTTTAGTGACAGTTTCTATTAATTCCATGTCATGCTTTCCGTATTTATAATACAATTTGGATACAGTTCCCTCCTGACCTGCTTCTCCACTGACCAGCTCTTTCTTCTGAAACCCATCCTGATATTCTCCCAGGTAATTGGGATCAGCAAAAAATTCAGCCACCTGAGCTTGTGGTTTTTCGATATTGAGTGCGCCACTGAACTTCATATGCAGAGAATTTGGTTTGTTTCAATTTAATGAAAGCTGATAAAAATTACCAACAGAATACAATTCAGGTACAAGAGATCGAGAAACCCAATTCCTCTAATGTGGTTGCAATAACTTTACCTGGCAGAAGGGATCATTCATTGCACAGGAAGAGGTGGTTCATGAGCAGGAAGGAAAGATTATACTGCAGGAAGCCACCTAATTACCGCAGGAGAAACTATCCGTTACTAAAAACAGATCAGTACGCCTCCAGGAAGAGTCATTTGGATCACAGGAAGGGTTACATACCTCACAGGAAAGGTCAAAAGCCTAACAGGAAGAGGTGGTCCATGAGCAGGAAGAAATATTATTCCGCAGGAAGACCACTAATCACGCAGGACGAAATATTATTCGGTAAGAATGGGTCTTCATCCCTCCAGGACGAGTCATGGGTCTCCGAAAATCCTAAATTTGAAGCTTTGATATTTCAATGCAGTCAAGGTTTAGGATTTCGATATTCGGATTTAGAATTTTAATACCACCATTTCTATCGGAATTTCAAGAATTGCTTGAAATAGTCCCGATACACATATCCCCAGGGAATTATTACCAGATTCAGCGCAATTCCAGCGATGCACACCCAAAAGAATCCAGTTAGGTCCTCATCAAGTGCTCCGGCACTGCGAGCAGGCAAATACGTCCCAACAATCCAGGCCGATTTGTAAAGCAACTGTAGCAACAGAATAGGAATGAATTTCAATGGAAACCTAATCCCAAGCAAGTTCAACAATGCGAATGATGCCCAGAAACTAATGGTCACTCCTGTTAAAGTGTCCATTTGGCCTGTTGGAAATAATATCGTAGACCAATTGTCAAAAGCAAGGCTTATAAAATTCAAGAAAAAGAGCCCCCTCATGATATGAAGCCTCCATCTTGGTACGTAGGTCTCAGCCGGTAATACTCCTTCAGCTACCAATGCTGAATTTTGTTGATTGGTTTTGATCATAGTAAATTTTGGTTATTGCTAGGTGAGATGTAGATAGGAAGACAGAGGTTGCATGGAGATATTATTTAAATTCAATAGGATGTGCGATTTATGATGTCAACATAAAATCATACATAATACGCAATACCAAAACTCACTTTAACCATAGCATATAACCCTTCTCTAGTGCAAATAGATGCAGACTATTGAATATTAATCCCAAATGACTGACCTTTAACCGGATTGACCACCCAAAAATCCCGTTTGGTCATTTATATGAACATTTCTTCATGGAATGTATCTATTCTTGCATAGGGACTATTGGGAATTTAAAGACTGTTACTCTTATGGTAAAAAGGCGTCTCTTGATGGGGGTGATACTTCTACTCAGCTTTGGCCGACTGACTGGACAGTCATTGACTACTGTGAAGGTCCCAAAAGACGAGCCTATCATCCTGGAATCATATACAAAAGTCTTAAGAACAACAGCCTATCAACCGGTGAATCAGATTGTCCCACGCCTCACTGAGTTCCAAAATTTTGAACAAGCTGAAATAGCCCTGGATGAAAAAGGTGAATTCGATTACTGGTTTATGTTTTCGGTGATATCTGAAAAAGCGCCTCTTTTCTTGAGTCTTCCCATGGTGCAAAATTTTGAAATTGAATTGTATCGCCTTGAATCAGATAGTTCCACAACCCTAATTTCTAAAGGTGGGATATTCACCCCAATTGAAGAAAAGTACATTCAGCATTCCAAAGAACTTTTCAATCTTCAAAATACACCTGGTGAGCCCGGGACTTATATAATGAAGATCAACCGAATGCTATTTCGTTCATTTTCAGCAAGGGTTTTTACCCCTGGAGCACTTATCCGCACCAACCAAACTGAGTTTACATTGGAAGGAATATTAATGGGAATCATTTTTTGTGTGGTATTATATCATTTACTGATTTTTTTCCTGGTGAGAGATGCAGAGTATCTTCTTCTTGCGGTCTATATGTCCTCTCTGATTGTACAAATATCAACGTATACCGGGTTAAGCTTTGCCTATTTGCAATTTGAGAACACACTCTGGAACCATATTTTTTATAACACTGTACCTTACTTATCAGCCATTTTCAGTTTTTGGTTCAGCTATAAGTTCCTCAGCATCAACCGTAAAGATTACCCAAAGATCACCTATACTTTTTTGGGTTTTATTGGAATACTGGGTCTAGGCTTCTTATGTGCACTTTTTCAGGTACCCCAATTAGAACAGCTTATTTACGCTGTGTCAGTCCCGGCATCCTTGTTTTTATTTGGTGTGGGGATTCTTCGCTATAAAGAGAAATTCAAACCTGCTGGCGTTTATGTAATAGCTTATATCCCAACTTTTCTGGCTATACCTTATCTGGCACTCTATGCAGCAGGAAGCATTTCTTATGATTGGTTTACGCACAATACCCTATTGATCAGTATTGCCATGCAGGCTATTCTGTTTTCATTGGCAACTGCCGCAAAAATCAAATCTCTCAAAAACCAAAATGAAGAATTGCTACAGCAAGAAAACAAAGCTCTGGAAGAAAAGGTACACGAAAGAACAGCTGAACTTCATGTATACCTGCAGGAATTGAAAGCAGAACAGGAAGTAAAAGATAAATTATTGGCAATAGTTTCACATGACCTGAGAGGTCCGGTGAGCGCCATAAGTGGAACAGGTCAATTGATCCCTTCCATCATAAAAGATGGTTCTAAAGAAGAACTAGCAGAGGCAATAAGTGTATTAGAAAAGACTTCTTCCCAATTGTCCCGACAACTGGATGACTTATTGCAATGGGTATCTATAGAGATGAAAGAGTTTCCTTACAATCCAGTATCGATGAATATTCACAATATGATCACGGAACTCTTTGAAGTACATGGCTCTGCTGCCCATATGAAAAACATCACACTGTTAAATTCTGTAGGTACCGATGATGAAATATGGGCAGACTCACCCAGCACCTACACAATCTTCAGAAATTTAATCAACAACGCCATCAAATTCAGTCACAAAAAAGGAATCGTTGAAGTAAGTGCTCAAAAGATGGAAAACCGAACCATTGTGATTGTGAAAGATACTGGCATTGGGATATCCGCTGATCAAATCGAAAATATTTACGACCTATCCAGAGAAAACACTTATGGCACCAGTGGAGAAAGAGGAATAGGACTGGGTTTAACCATCGTAAGAGAGTTCACCAGACTCAATAAAGGTTGGATTGAACTGGAAAGTACACCAGGAGAGGGAACCAGCTTTTTGGTAACTTTACCCAATCAACCTACTTAGCAGGAATTTCCGATTAAAGGTGAGCAAATCTTAGTTTAGTGAAACCTTATTTTGCAACGAGTGGTTATCTACGTTTACAACATATAATCTTTTTAAATTGAAAGATAAATGGAACCAGCGATACGCTGAACCTGAATTTGCCTATGGGACTTATCCCAATCTCTTTTTCAAAGAATCTCTTAACAAATATCAACCTACAGGGGATATTCTCATGGCTGCAGATGGTGAAAGTAGAAATGGTGTGTTTGCTGCTAAAACCGGGTTATCTGTCTATTCTTTTGACATCAGCGAAGAAGCTCGGAATAAGGCATTGCAATTGGCTAGTGAAGAAAAGGTTTCACTTCACTACGAAGTTGGAGATTTTATGGAATTATCAGTTTCCAGGAAATCCTATGATGCAGCGGGATTGATCTACGCACACTTCCCGCCTCACTTAATCTCTCCCTATCATCAGAAAATTGATCAATTGATCAAACCAGGAGGTCTTGTCATTCTTGAAGCTTTCAGTAAAAATCATTTGCCGCTAAGAACGCAAAACCCATCTGTGGGAGGGCCTGATCGACTGGACTTACTTTTTGACATTCCCTCTATCAAAAGAGACTTTTCAGATTTTGAACCGCTTGTCCTTGAAGAGGTTGAGATTGAACTTCAGGAAGGAAAATACCATAATGGAAAAGGGAAGGTAATTCGATTTGTGGGGAGAAAATTAGGTTAAACTCTGAAAATGGAGGTTTTGGTTTAAGTATGTCGATTTCACATTGACGTGTAAAGTCCTTAACTTCAGCCACTCAATTATCTAACCCTAATCATGAAAAACACAATCGCATTATTATTGGCAATTGCAGTATTGTATTCTTGCCAAACTCCAAAAGAAGAAAAACCTGTCACTAAGTACACCATCAACCAACTTATGGAGAACGTGCAGGTAAGTGGTGGAAGCTTTTCACCCGACGAATCGAAACTCCTCATCAACAGCAATGAAACTGGTATATTCAATGTATTTGAGATCGACATTGCTTCCGGAGAGAAAACCCAAAAAACATTTTCAGAAGTTGACTCTTACTTTAACAATGGCTATTTCCCTAATGATAATCGGTTCATCTTCTCTTTTGACGATGGTGGAAATGAAAACTTCAAAATTATGGCGATGACATCAGAAGGACAGTCCAAAGACCTCACCCCTGGTGACAGTGTCAGAAACAGTTTCTGGGGATGGACCCGTGATGGTGAATCGCTTTATATGAGTTCCAATAAAAGGGATCCAAAATACTTTGACATTTATAAAATGCCTGTCACCGCTGTAGACGAAGAAATGCCGATATCAGAAATGATTTATAAAAACACGAGTGGTGTGAATGTAAATTCCATTTCAAACAATGAAAGGTACATGGCGCTCACGGAAAGTATTGACAATGCCAATAACCGTATGTATCTCATGGACAATGAATCCGGAGAGAAGGTGGACATTTCGGAACATGAGGGTGACGCAACTTACTCACCCCAATTTTTTAGCATGGACAATAATTTCCTTTATTACACCACTAATGAGGCCAGTGACTTTAGTTTCCTGGCAAGACGAGACCTCACTTCAGGCGAAGTACAGAAAGTGTACGAAACTAATTGGGATGTATGGTATGCTTATCACTCCTGGAATGAAAAGTACCGTGTAATTGGCATCAATGAGGACGCTAAGACAAGTATCAAAGTCTTTGATCTGGGAAGTGGTAATGAAGTAGAACTTCCTGAGATACCTGGTGGTAGTATTGCATCTGTAAACATTTCCAAAAGTGAAAAAATAGCACGACTTACAGTAAGCACTTCAAGTTCGCCTACCAATATTTTTGTATATAATTTTGAAACCAAAGAATTAAAAAAACTAACCAACACTCTAAATTCAGCCATTCAAGAGGATGACCTGGTGGAAGCTTCAGTGATCCGGTACAGTTCATTTGATGGACTTGAAATTCCTGCCATCTATTATCAACCTAAAAATGCCCGTATTGACAATAAAGTTCCGGCACTGGTTTGGGTGCATGGTGGTCCTGGAGGACAGTCCCGCTTAAACTATAGTCCATTGATACAATATCTAGTCAATCATGGTTATGCAGTTTTGGCAGTAAATAACCGTGGAAGTTCCGGATACGGAAAAGAATTCAACCACATGGACGATCAAAACCATGGTGATAAAGATCTTAAAGATTGTGTAGCCGGTAAAGACTACCTGATCAATACAGGTGTGATTGACCCTGAGAGAATTGGTATCATTGGAGGTTCATACGGTGGCTATATGACGATGGCTGCCCTCACTTTTGAACCAGAAGCATTTGATGTGGGGGTTAACATTTTTGGAGTAACCAACTGGTTAAGAACCCTCAAATCGATTCCTCCATACTGGGAAAGTTTCCGTAAAAGTTTGTATGATGAGATGGGTGATCCATTTACTGAAGATTCCGTGAGGTTATACGAAATTTCACCTGTATTCCATGCGGAAAACGTCACAAAACCTTTGATGGTGTTGCAGGGAGCCAATGATGTGAGAGTTTTGCAAATTGAATCAGATGAAATAGTAGAAGCCGTGAAGGCCAACGGTGTCCCTGTTGAATATGTCATCTTTGATGATGAAGGACATGGCTTCCGTAAAAACGAAAATAGGATTGATGGATATGGAAAAATTAAAGAATTCCTTGATCAGTATCTGATGGGAGTAGGTATCTAACCTTATTTCAACGCAAAATTAAAAGGCCTTATACATATATTTGAATGAGGCCTTTTTTGTTTTCTGTTATCAAATTTCGAATTTTAATCTTTGTGAATTCCAATGTTCTAAAAGCAATTTTCAAAGAATGAATCCCAAAGTAGACGAATACCTCGTACAAGGCTGCATGCGCTGCGAATTAGGGGGTACACCCAAATGCAAAGTGCATAACTGGACCGAAGAATTAGAAAACCTGCGTTCAATTGTGCTGGATTCCGGACTACTAGAGGATGTAAAATGGGGGGTACCCTGTTACACACTTGATGGAAAGAACGTACTCATTGTTAGTGCATTTAAGGACTATTGCAGTATTAGTTTTTTCAAAGGGGTATTACTGAAAGACCCTGAAAAAATACTTGAGAAACAAGGCCCAAATTCACAATCAGACCGATCCATTCGATTTACTGCCATCGATCAGATCCACAATCAAAAATCAATTATAAAAACATATATTCAGGAAGCTATTGAAGTAGAAAAGAAAGGTCTAAAGGTTGATTTTAAAGCCAAAGACGAACTTGTTTATCCGGAGGAGCTCATTTCTAAGTTTGAGGAATTACCTGCTTTGCAGAAGTCATTTGAAGCATTGACTCCCGGTAGAAAAAGAGGATATATTTTGCACTTCACACAGCCAAAACAATCAGCTACACGCATTTCAAGAATAGAAAAGTGCATCCCGAAAATTATGGATGGTAAGGGGTTTCATGATCGATGAAAATAGGTAAGTTTGGCAACAAAAAAACTCAAGTCTCATGTTGCTACGTGTTTCCATCATAATATTGACGATCTTATCTTCCTTCCTTGTGCAGGCACAAGATATCCTGCCACCCACCATGAAGTGGAAAGGTAAGAGCACCAAACTAGTTGTCAAGGATAATCATCCCTGGATCACACCCAGTGAACAAAAAGGCCTGACAGCAACTCCAGACTATGACGAGACAAATGCCTGGTTAAAGAAGATTACTGATGCATCCCCTATCCTATCGATGATCTCTGTGGGTAAGTCAGAGCAAAATCGTGATATCATGATGGTAATTGCCAGTACGGATGATAACCTTTCCCCTGAAACATTGAAAAGCAGCAAAAAACCACTTCTCCTAGCGCATGCAGGAATCCATGCAGGTGAAATCGATGGAAAAGATGCAGGCATGATGCTTTTACGAGATATTGCATTTAATGGAAAAGGTGAATTATTAGATAAGGTGAACCTTCTATTTATTCCAATCCTCAATGTTGATGGTCATGAACGTAGTTCTCCCTATAATCGTGTCAATCAACGTGGGCCTGCTAATATGGGGTGGCGCACGAATGCACAAAACCTGAACCTGAATAGAGATTACGCTAAATTGGAGACAGCTGGAGTGAAGGCAATTGTCAATATTCTTAATTCGTACGATCCTGATCTCTACCTTGACCTCCACGTGACTGACGGGGCTGACTACCAGTATGACATTACCTATGGATGGGCCACAGGCTATTCTCCGGCTGTCAATGATTGGATAGCATCTCATTTTAAAACAGGCATTGACCAATCACTGACCAATATGGGTCACACACCTGGACCACTCATGTTTGCCTTCAATGGGCGTGATTTCAGCCAGGGTAATACTGAGTTTGTATTTAGTCCACGCTTCTCAGATACTTATGGCATGATTCGCAACACACCCAGCATCCTCATAGAAAATCATTCCTTAAAACCCTACAAACAAAGAGTACTGGGAACATATGTATTTCTGGAAGCTTCTTTGAAAGTATTGGCCAATCAGGGAGCGGCCTTGCAAGACGCTATTGAGAAGGACAGGAAGGAAAGATTAAAAGAAGTGGTTCTTTCTTTTGCGCTTTCAGAATCAGTAAAGGATTCTATGCTGTTAAAAGGTATTGAAAAAACAATGAAGCCTTCAGAAGTCGTAGATGGTGAATATGTATCCTGGACCGGTAAGCCATATGAGGAAAAAATTGTGATGCGACGAATGAACCAACCAGACAAAGTAGTTCAGGTACCAAAAGCATATTGGATCCCTGTTGAATGGCAAGAAATAATTCAGAAATTACGAATGCATGGAATTGAAATGGAGGAAATAAAAGAACCCACAACTGTATCGTTGGGCCAATACTTCATAGAATCGTATGAATTGGGAGATGCTCCTTTTGAAGGACAAATACGATGTACGGTGAAAGAGATAACAATCTCCGAAAAATCAATTACGTATCTACCTGGCTCTGTGAGGGTACCAATGGATCAATATAAAGGTCAATTGGCTGCTTTGTTACTTGAACCCGAATCTCCTGATAGTTTTTTACAATGGGGTTTTATGCACAGCATTTTCTCCAGAACTGAGTACATTGAACAGTATGCAATTGAGCCTTTAGCACAAAAAATGTTAGCTGAGGATCCTGAATTAAAAACAAGGTTTGAGCAGAAGAAAAAAGATGACCCTGAGTTTGCTAATTCTCCACGGGCAATATATCAGTGGTTTTATGCACAATCCCCATATTTCGACCAGAATTGGAAATGGTACCCGGTGGGTAAAGAGATGTAATTGTGAACGAAGAGCAAATAAACAAATGTCCACAATGCGCGTTGATTTACTTTAAGAATAGTTGATGTTTAAGTTCCAATTCTGATCATCTTATGAGAAACGTACTTAAAATCAGGAAGATTTTCATAGCATCGTGGATTCTCCTTGCATCTTTTCTGTGGTTCAGTTGTGGTGAAGAATTGGACGAAGACTATGTGAACCCAGCATTACAAAGCGCTCTGGCATTAGCGGAAAATCAATCATTTAAGAAGTATGATATCGATTGGGAAGAAACAAATACCATGGTCATCGAGGAATATAAAACAAATGGTTTCAAATCCGCTATGATCAAGTTATTGGATGCCTTAGACGATGATCATAGCTATTACATTTCCAGTATGGGTGAATGGTATCTACAATCAGAATTACCAAACTATACCTATCAGGACTACCAAATTGACAAGGTTGAAGGGATAGGATATATAAAAGTCCCAGGTTTCTTCGGGAGCGGATCAACTGGTGCAGGCAGAAGTTTTGCAGAGGATATTCAGGAATCTATTAGAAATCAGGATAAGGATTCAATCTCCTATTGGATAGTAGATTTAAGTGAAAACACAGGAGGCAATATGTATCCAATGATTGCCGGATTGGGGCCCTTCTATTCTGAAACTATTTTGGGTTACTTCATTAATCCTGAAGGAGTGGAAACAATTTATGGCTATATCAACGGAAGTTCATTTGTGCAAGACGAAATAACTACCATCACCTCAGTGAGTGATCCCTACCAACTCAAAAACCCGAATGCGAAAGTTGCAGTTATAATTGATCGTAAAAACGGCAGTAGTGGTGAAGCTACAGCTATCTCATTTAAAGGGAGACCCAACACTCGTTTCTTTGGCCAACCAACCTATGGTGTCTCAACTGCCATCAGCCAAAAAGAACTCTCTAATGGAGGTGTTTTCGGATTAGCAGTGGCAAAAATGGCCGATAGGAATAAACACATTTACGGAGAAGAAATCATACCTGATGTTTTTTGTGAGGATAGTGAAGCGCTCAATGCAGCAATCAATTCCTGGTTTGGATATTAAGGTATTTGATAAAGAAATTCAGATGCTATCAGACTGTGAAACAGGTTCACTATTTTGAAATGAGAGACCTTTTACAAAAACTAATTTTCTGAGATAAATAAGGCCCATCAAACAACCATGAAGACCTAATGCAATGATCAATATCTTTAGTACCAATAAGTCCCAATTTAGTGAGAGGAACAAAGTTGGTGCCAGCACCATAAATATCCCAACCCATAAAAATATACCCCAACGTTTCCCTTCAGAAAGACCACCACAAGCGACAGTCCCTAAAAATGTGATCAGAAACAGCGAGAACTTTTCATCAATGGACCAAACTTGCTCAATATTGATATAGCATAACAACAGTCCAAATAACCCAAGTCCTGCAGTCGCAATCCAAAATTCACTGATTATAATTCGATCATACTTGACTTTTCCATTTGGTTTAAAATTCATAAAGATCTTGAAGAATGGTACATTATTCGCAAGTACTACATTCTCAGTTTTGAGATGATCATGGGTACCAAATTCGATGGGGTGATTTTTGTCCAGGGCCTGAAACGTACCAAATAGCTTATCCCAGAAAACCAGCGTACCCCCGAAATTTTTATCGACGTACAAATCATTCTTTCCATGATGCACCATATGGTGCGTAGGAGTAATAAAAATATGATTCAGCCAACCGCTATTTCGAACAACCTGATTGTGATTGTAGAACTGAATAAAATAATGAGTACTCGAAATGATCAGGAATATTTCAGTAGATACCCCTGCAAGTGCCATCAAAATAAAAAATGGAATTGAAGTTATTGATGAGTACCATGAGTTCCTTATTCCCAAAGACAAACTAAAATGTTCTCCTTCATGGTGCACCACATGAACGGCCCACAAGAGATGAAATTTGTGATGCATCCTATGTAACCAATAAAAACAAAAGTCCCAGGCAACAAATGCCAGGCCCCAAACAAGAATAGGGTGCCAATGCTTAAAGAGATGAATGGACCAATTGGTATATACAAAATGGTAAGTTGCCAGCTCAACACCTCGTAGGACCCAAAGCATCACATGACCGGAATTAAGGTTAAAAATAACTTCACGCCAGGGAATTGATTGCTTACGAAACCACCCAAGAATGACTAATTCAAGTAATACCATAATAATCAATAGTGCGTTTGCATAAACCAGATTCATAGTGACTTGTATTTAAGTAATGCTCCACCTATTGACATCCCTGCAGCTGTACCGATCAGAAAACAATTATCACCCTCTTGAATTTTCCCATCTTTTATAGATGTAACCAACGCCAACGGTATTGAAGCTGCAATGCAATTCCCGTATTGAGCCAATTGATCAATGATGTTTTCTCGCCTCCCTTCATTCAAATGAACCAACATTTTCAATCCTAGCTTACTCGCCTGGTGCGGAACGATCCAGTCAACGGACTGCAATGTCAAACCTGTGTCACAAAATACACTTTGCATAAAACCAGGCAATTTCTGTTGGGCCAATCTCAGCAGTTTTATTCCCTTCATTTCAAAAGAAAATGCCTTTTCATCGTAACCATTATGCTTTGGATGGTGGGCATTTCCTCCACCTTTTATCATCGTATCAAAAACCCCATCTGAATAAGTTTTAAACTGGTATTTGATAAGCCCACCAGTACAAGTATCATCAACTGAAAGGATTATCGCAGCTGCCCCATCTCCAAACAGGCTGTATGTTTCTGGATCATTTGAACTCAACCCCAGAGAACCCTTTTCCGATGAAACAATGGCAATATGATTCATATCTCCTTTTCTTAGTAGTTGTGCAGCAACATCTAAAGCTGAAAGAAAACTCGTACATACCGAATTAATATCCATGCAGGGGAAGTCCAGCTCTTTTCCCTCTTGGAATGCAGCTTTGATCATCGAACTTCTATTAGGAATAACATGATCAAATGTTGCAGCTGCGGCAATCAAATAACCAATGTCCTTCAAAGCTAACCCCGCATCTTCCAATGCATTTTCAAGTGCCTTCCCGGCCATAAAAGTATTGGACTCGTGTTGCGCGATGTGACGTTTCTCAACACCTACATGATCCATCACCCATCCGGAAGAGAGCTGTAATTGCTTCTCAATTTCTGAACTTAGTATAGGAGCACCTGGCAAGTAATAACCTGCACCAGAAATTTTAAATGGGGACTTGATATTCATTAGTAATTCTCTTGAATTTGGTCATCGGGTCATGTTCCCATTGCACTTGTTCAATTTTCATGCCCAATATTCCAAAAGACACAAAAAAATCAGATAAAGATGCCTTCACCAATTCAAAAACATTGGAAAGCTTTGAAGGGTCATCTACCTGTAAAGCAATTTCAATGCATGTTTGGGAAACTCTTTTAATCATATAGTTGCCTACATCATCTGAGGATTGAATCACTACCCTCCGTATAAAGTCTGGAAAAACAACTTTCACTTTTCCATCAACTTCAAACCTGAAGACATCATCTGACCTGCCTTCTATTCTTTTAATTACCGTCATCCGTGACCCACATGAGCATTCATCTCCTTCATGTATGATATCATTCAATTCATATCGCACTATTGGCTGAGACCTTCTTAGGTAATCAGTTATAATTGGGTGAAAACGTACACGTTCATCATCCAGGTACTTTTTTTCTATTTTCAACCAGTCCTCATTAAAATGCAATTGGTTATGCCTACAGGTATAGGCAAGAAACCCCTCTGTGCATTGGTAAACCTGCTCAATATGGCAATTGAATACCTCTTCCAATCTCTGTTTAACATCCTCTTCAAGAACCTCTGCAACAGATATTACGCGCATAAACCGAGCTTTCCTTTTATTTGATGTGATATTCCTGGATATCTCCAGTAAAACTGAAGGTTGAGCAACTAATATATCTACTTTTTCTTCTAACAACCTGGGAACAAGCGAATCAATAGGTTCAAGAATGTCAAAGAAAGAAAACTTTATCAACCCTGAATTGACGCTTTCATAAAGGTTATTGTTGGCTCGTAAAAAAAAAGCCACTCGCCGTTTTCTAAATGACCATCCCAATACCCTGTCCAGCACCGCTCCTACCCAAATCGCCTGTTCCTTAGGGCTTGTTAGAAAAATGCCTTTATTCCCACTTGTCCCTGAAGAAAGCCCGACACTAATGTTGCCGATAGTTGGGGTGAAGTTTCTGCTTTTTTCACTCTCTTTTGCCACTGAAAACGCCTGGGTTTTGGTAATACCCACGGTGTTCATTTCATCGAAATGATCCATAAACACTTGCTTATCAATAACCGGGAAAGTCTTACCATCATTGACCAATGGGGAATAAAAAGGTGACATTCTTAAAGTGTGCTTAAAATACTTTTGATAATTCCAATTAACCTTTCCACTAAAGATTAACCTGCTTAACCTCAAGCGAACGAAATAATACAGAATTAAGATTTTCTGTGAATTCATAGGGTTTCCATTCTTATTTCCTCCAGGGTTTTCTCACAATGGCAAGGAATGATCTTAACATCCGGATTGCTTTTATGAAAATCATGAATTCTTTTCAATGAATCTTTATAGTCTTTCCATGAGTCGAAAAATAAACGAACAATCTGGTTAGGTAAGTGCATCGATTGGTAGTTTTCTCTTAACCAGGCGCCATCGGCAACCAGAAAGACTACATTTTTGTCTGTTTTAACCAAGGCACCAATTTGTCCGTGGGCATGACCATCTAACTTGAACAATCTGATAGAACCATCCGCAAAAAGGTCATGTGACTTTCCCAAATGATTCTCATGCATATTGGCACTATCCATATCAATCATTTCAAGTCTGTTTTCAAAGTCATGGGGCAGTAGATTTGGAATGAATCCCTTTCTTACAGCAGCAAACCCCTTCCTGAATTTTACAGCTTCATATGCAATCTTGCTGCAAACAATTTTAGCATTTGGAAAATCCTTCAATCCTCCAATGTGATCTGCATGAAAGTGACTTAAAATAACTGTTTTGATATCAGCAGGATCAATACCTTTAGCTTGAAGTATACTTTGAGCTTCTTTACTTTCATCTATAAAGACTGGAGTCATCCTGGCATAAATACTGAAGGGCCACTTCTTTGTTTCCGAGTAAAACCGTCTGGTGTACCCCGTATCAAAAAGTATATGACCCTGCACAGGATGAAAAAGGTAGGCGAAAGTAGCGTAAAATCGAATAGTCTCTCTTTTTACTCCCGACAAAGCATGGGATCTACTAGCGGTACAGTACCCTCCTTCTAACAGTTCAAATTTTACTGACATTACTTTGTTTTATACCATTCTACAAATTCAGCCATCGCCTCATCTACTGATTGAATTGGTTCATACCCTAGCAATTTCTTCGCTTTTGAGATGTCACACGTAAAGCTTTTTACCAATACCCCTACAGAATACCTGGTAAGTGCTGGTTCAGAACCATTACCGAAGAACCGTGACCTCCATTCCATTAATGTAGCTACTGCCATTAATACTGCATACGGAATACTTTTGACAACAGGTTGATATCCAAGTTCTACTAATATTTTATTGATTGCCGGCCATAATTTAACAGGCTCTCCATTTGAAATATTGTATGCTGTTTGGCAAGCTTCCCGATCAGCCAATATGCTTTTCCAAATTGCGCTAGCCATATTGGAGACTGATGTGAGATCAACAACATTATTTCCATCCCCTAAAACTTTCAACTTCCCCTCCTGGTATGATCGCACCAATCTTGGCATAATTACAGTATCCCCTCTCCCAATCAATGCTCTGGGTCGAAGGATTACATATTCCAAACCAGAATTTTCGAGGAGCTTCTCTGCCTCTAATTTAGTTTGCGCATAATGATTCACCTGTTTCTCAGGAATAACTGATTCCTCTGATAAATTAAGATGATCTTGGAAATCAAAGTAAATACTGGGAGATGAAATGTAAATAAAGCGTTCTACGCGTTTCGCTATCGAAGCGTTGATAAGATGCTCCTGGGATTGAATATTGGCTCTATAGAATTGATTGTAGGTGCCCCATGGCGAAGATAAACTGGCACAGTTAACCAGGTAATCCACCGGGTGTTCCATCAATTCTGACACGAACAATTCATCGGCCAGGTCGCCATAAACATACCTAACCCTCTCTGAAGAGAATGATGGTTGAAAGGCTTTACTCCTCCCAGTTGCAATAATTTGGGTAACCTCAGGCTGATCACACAAAAACTCTACTGTTCGGCTACCTAAAAAACCAGTTGCACCAGTTACAAGGATATTCATAGATTAAAATTATCACAAAACAACTAATAAATTTCACTATTCTCGACCTGTTATCATCGTCCGTTTACGCACATCAATGTTCGAATACGATCGAAAACCGGACAATTAGTTTATTTGTAATCGGCCAAATTTGATCCTATTGAGGCTTTTTGATTCTGGCATGCCTTTGGTAAAACACTATTTGGAATTAAAGTCTAACCAATGATTAGAAAGCAATACATAATATTATTCGCAGCGTCTCTGATGCTGAACACACTGGCAGCTCAGACTGTCTCAATCAATGATTTGTCTCCAAAAGAATTAGGAATTGAAGGTTTTTCGCTTAAAAACGGTGGAGAGGTAACCATTTCCGGGCATGTAGCTGCTTTTCCTCAAAAGTGGGGACGCATTACTTATTTCGGATGGATATTGGACAGTAACACCAGAAAGGTCGTTTGGCATACTGCCGATGAATTTGACAGATTGGACAGAATGGACGAAGGTATCTACGATTTTGAAACTCAGGTTAATCTAAAAGCTGGAAACTATGAGTTAATGTACGGTGGCATGCGCCGAAATTATGATGATGATTACTGGGCCGTTAATAATATCAATGACGTGATCGATCATATTTTCCATAGAGATGATCATGACATCAGAAGAATCAGTGAAGATCTGGGAATTGAAGTATCGGCCAGAGGATTGGAGGCCATGGACCCAGTTGAATTATTGGAACAAAAAACGGCTGATGCACCTTTCAGCATCACTAGAATCAGAGACGATGAAACAATAAGTAAAAAGTTTTCCCTCACAGGATCCACTACTTTCGATGTTTATGCCATTGGAGAAGGCTCAAAACAAGAAATGTATGACTATGCACTGATCTATGACGCCAGGACTCATAAAAATGTTTGGGTGATGGATTATCACAATACAACGCACGCAGGAGGTGCTAAAAAGAATTACTTATGCAAAGATGAGGTGACATTACCTGAAGGTAGCTATATCCTGACTTATATGGCAGATGATTCTCATGCCTTTAATAAATGGAACTCCATTCCACCGGAAGACCCACAATTCTGGGGTGTCACCATGTGGTTGAAAAATCCTTCTGAGAAAAGGAACATCATTCCTTTTCAGAAAGATAAGTTAACCGAGCCGGTAGTTGATCTTACCAGAATTAGAAACAATGAGTTTGTGAGTCAGGGTTTTGAATTGAAAAAAGACGCGAAAGTTTCAGTACAATGTTTTGGTGAAAGTGGTGGTGATTACTTTGCTGATAAAGGTTGGATCATCGACCTGTCTACTGGCAAAACAGTATGGCAAATCGATAGGTATAATTCTGATCATGCTGGAGGAGCTTCAAAGAACAGAATGGCTTTTGAAAGCTTAAATCTGGACAGAGGAAAATATGTAGCTTACTTCTCAACGGATGATTCTCATGCCTTTGGAAGATGGAACTCAACTGCTCCATTAGAAAGTGATAAATGGGGTATTTCCATTTATGCTCAGGATCCTTCCATTGACTTTGAATTATTCAATGAAAAGGATTATCTGGCAGAAAGTGGAATTGTTCAGATTATACGTGTGAGAGATAACGAATACACAAGAAAATCATTCCACCTGGACAAAGAAACTACAATTACCATCAAAGCAATTGGTGAAGGAACTCACGGTGAAATGCATGACTTTGGGTGGATCAAAAACAGTGACACTCGTGATATCGTGTGGGAAATGGACTACCGCGATACAGAACATGCCGGAGGTGCCAGAAAGAACAGAATGGTTGTACAAAAAATCACATTACCAAGAGGAGACTATGAGCTGTATTATGAAACAGATGGCTCACATTCCTATAACGACTGGAATGATTCTCCACCAATGAATAGTGAATATTATGGCATCATGTTAAGCATTGCCGAATAGATAACATTATCAGGAACTTAATTTGCTTCTTTAAAAGCCTGGACAAAATGATAGTCCGGGCTTTTTCCATTTTATAGACAATCGTAAATTGCAAGCCATTATGTCCGAACAAAAGAAACTTGTTTCCATTAGTAAATTCCTGAGCCTTGTACTCAGACACAAACCAGAAACAATTGGTATTCAACTTGATGATTCTGGCTGGGTAGAAGTATCCCAATTACTAGAATGCATCAATGCAAGTGGCAAAGAGTTAGATTTTGAGACGTTGGAATTAGTGGTAGAGACCAATTCCAAAAAGCGTTTCGCCTTTAATGAAGACCAATCAAAAATACGAGCCAGTCAGGGACATTCGATTGATGTTACACTTGGTTATAAACCACAAAAACCTCCTGTGATCTTATATCACGGAACTGCCACAAGATTCAAAGAGAGCATCTTAAAATCCGGAATACTCAGACAAAAACGGCAACATGTACACCTCAGTTCAGATATAGAAACAGCCATCAATGTAGGTCAACGGCACGGAAAACCTGTAGTACTTCAAATTGAAGCGGCAAAAATGGTTGAAGAAGGATTTGATTTCTATATATCTGAAAATGGTGTCTGGCTAACGGAGGAGGTACCGCATAAATTTATCCAAGAATTACATTCAATATGACATTACAACCTATAAGGCTTATTTTCTCATTGCCCTTTTTTCTTACTTGTACTTTACTATTTGGTGAATCATCAAATGACACTATTGATGTAAAACACTATAACCTATTCCTGGAAATTGACCTCATAGATCAATCGATCAAAGGAGAAGAACAGATCACCTTGAAACCTTCACCCCCTGCAACCACAATAACACTCGACGCAGGGGATTTATTGATTGAGGGAGTGTCCGGAGATAATGTATCCGGTTTTGAAAAATCTGGCAATAATCTAATTATTCAACTCCATAAAAGTATTCAATCAACAATTGACCTGACCTACAGTGGTACACCAAAAAGTGGACTACTATTCAATCAGGAAAGCAAAACTGCCTATACAGTATTCTCTACTGATCAATGGATGATTTGTAACATGGCACCTTCGGATAAAGCGACTTTATCTCTTACTATTCAGGTGGACACGACATTTGAAGTTATTGCTTCAGGAGAATTGATCGAAAAAGTTTCTAAAAACAATCAATCTGTCTATTCCTGGCAACAGAATTTTGGTTCTCCAGCTTATACTTTCGGTTTTGTCGTTGGTGAATTTCAGCAATTCAAGGAAGAGTCAAATGGCTTAATCTTTAGGTATTTAGCCCAGAAAAACACACCCTCTGAATTATCAACAATATTTAAGCATACACCGGAGACATTTATCTTTTTGCAGAATATTGCTGGGGTAAACTATCCGCTTTCCTCCTATCCTCAGGCAATAGTTGGCAATCACTATCAGGAAATGTCAGGTTTTTGTGTTTTGAAGGACTCCTATGGCGACCTTATTCTGAAGGACAGCACAGAAATTAACCTCATCACTCATGAAATGGCCCATCAATGGTGGGGTAATCAGATAACCTGTGAGAGCTGGAACCACTTCTGGCTCAATGAAGGGTTTGCAACATTTCTATCAGCAGCTTACAATGAAGTACGTTTTGGCAAAGAAAAGTATCTTGAAAACATCGATGCTTACAAGGAAGTATATGAAGGAGTCAGAGAAAAAGGAAATGATAAGCCCCTCGTGTTTGAAAGCTGGTCCAACCCAACCGGAGATGATAGAAGACTGGTATATTTCAAAGGTGCTTATGTATTACACCTACTCAGATTACACATGGGAGATGAGCAATTCTGGAATGGTGTAAAATACTATAGTCAAACCTATTTCGGTAAAACCGTCAATACAAAGCAATTTCAACAGGCTATGGAATATTCTTCCAAAATGGATTTGGATGCCTTCTTTGAAGAGTGGATATATTAACTTAACACCATGATTCTTGAAGTAGCTTTATTGCATGTTAAAAGTGGTTTATCGGCCTCTTTCGAAACTGATTTTGCCGAAGCTGGTCAATACATAAGTAGTATCCCAGGTTATATTAGTCATTCTCTTAGAAAGTGTATTGAGCAAGAAAACAAATACCTGCTACAAGTGGAGTGGGAATGTATCGAAGATCATGAGATAGGTTTCAGGCAATCAGAACAATACAAATCTTGGAAAGCATTGCTTCATCATTATTATGATCCCTTTCCTGTGGTGGAACACTATGAATTGGTCCCAAATAAATAATACATGATATTGATTTACCTGAAATACATCCTTGGCGCCATTGTATCAATTCCTTTGTTGCCAATCATGTACGTTCAAAGTAAAAAAGTCCGTGCTCAAATACCGGATCTTCCGGAGGCTTCTGGTCCTTCCGGGGAGTATATTCATATGACTTCTGATAAAGATCAAATTAGCTTATTGACTATTGGAGAAAGTACCATTGCAGGAGTGGGTGTTACAACTCATGAAGAAGGATTTACAGGTACTTTAGCCACTTCAATAGGGAACCATATTGATCAAAGTGTTTCGTGGCAGGTCCATGCGAAAAGCGGTTACACTGCCAAAATGGTCACCAAAGAAATATTACCATTGATCCCTGAGAAATCTCCCGATTTAATTGTTGTGGGGTTAGGTGCCAATGATGCCTTCAAACTCAATACACCCTGGGGATGGAAACGAGATGCAAAAATATTGATTGCAGCCATTAAGAAGAAGTTTCCTGTATCGCCAATATTCTTCTGTGACATGCCACCGGTAAAGGATTTTCCAGCCTTTACTCCATTGATTAAACTGATAATTGGAAATTTGATCGAATTATTGGGTGATACTTTACAGGTAGTTACAAATGATTTGGAGCAGGTTTACTTCTACAACAAACGGGTTAAATTGGAAGATTGGGAAACCGAAGACACTCCCCGACCGGTATTTTTCAGTGATGGAGTACACCCGTCAAAATTGACCTACCAATTACTCGCCAGGGATCTGGCAAAAGAAATACAGGAAAGTAAATTCAATGAGCAATATGCCTGATCACTTATATCACCAAACTCCACTATTTAAGTCCCATTTACTCAAAGCGGATTTGCGCCTGGATGTTCATTACAAAATGGAGTGCTATCAACCTACCAATTCGTTTAAGATACGCGGCATGGAGCATCTTTGTCGGCATCATATGAGTGCAGGTAAGCAAAAATTCATCGCTTCTTCCGGTGGAAATGCAGGTTATTCATTAGCGTATGTAGGTGAAATGCTGGGAGCCAGTGTGACTGTGGTGGTACCCGAAAGCACCTCTGAATTTATGATCGGCAAAATAAAAAGCCTGGGAACACCTGTGATTATCTATGGTGCGGCCTGGGATGAAGCGCATGAATATGCACTGCACCTGGCTGATGAGCAGAATGCAATATATGTCTCCCCTTTTGATGATCCACTACTATGGGAAGGACATGCTTCGTTGATTGATGAATGTAAAGAGCAAATGGACCAACCTGATGTGATCATAGTAGCAGTTGGTGGAGGTGGTTTATTATGTGGTGTATTCGAAGGGTTAAAAAGAAACAATTGGGAATCTACCAGAATAATTACCACAGAAACATTTGGAGCAGCCTCTTTTCACAAAAGCTTTTTAGCTCAGGAATTGATCACATTAGACAGTATAGACACCATCGCGACCAGCCTGGGGGCTAAAACTGTTTCCGAAAACGCATTGAAACAATCTGCAGAATTTGATGTCACTACTCACACCATCATTGACCAGGAAGCCCTGAATGCATGTCATAATTTCCTGGATGAATACAGCGTACTGGTAGAGCCAGCCTGTGGAGCAGCTTTATCTATTCCATATTTTTATTCTCACATGATAGAGAATGCGAAAGCACTTGTCATAGCTTGCGGCGGAGCAAATACCCCTAAAGAAAAGCTACTTTAAGAGAAACAAAACCTTACTCAATATACTCGACAACTCCCTGATCAGTTCCCAGGAGTATTTTAGGCCCGTCTTTTATGGCACAATATACAATTGGAGCAGATCCAATATTGATTTGCTCAACATCTTCCCCACTTACTTTCAAAACACCCATCTCCTCTGAAGAGCACCATAGAACATTTTGATCAATAAACTCAGGTATTACCATTGCTCCAGTATAAATTCCCTGAATTTCAGATGGATTTGAAGTATCAATATTGAATAAGCCATTGGAAGTTCCAATATATAAATGCTCTCCATCAATGAGTAATTTCCTGCAGTTCTGATCTGGTAGAAATACATCCCACACACCCTCCTTATACCTGACCAAGCCGGATTTACGTGTAGCAAACCACCATGTATTGTTCTTCCTATCAAAATAAGCATCGTGAACTACGGGGTGCGGTAGACCTTTCTGTGAATTGAGAAGCTCTACAACATCTCCATTTTTGATGGCCACAGCTCCATTACTACCACCTATTAGGATTAAATCTTCGAATCGCTTAATCGAAAAATTGACTCTATTACCAATGAATGATTCAGGATAGGCAAACAATGAATCGCCCTGCAACCTCCACAGTCCTCGTGCACCAAACCAAATATCTCCAGCCTGGTCCTGTGCAATTGTGATGGCACCCTGTAATTCAGACCCATTTGATTCAAGTCTAAATAGTTTTCCACCCGACTGTTTAAAAATTCCGTTCCCTCGTGTACCAATCCAAAGGTTTTTCTGATCATCCATAAGAAGAGTACGGACTTCAGTTGTATCAAGGATATCACTTGAAACAGGTAAATACTTTACACCATATTGTGTTTGACTCATTAAGGAAAAATGAATAAAGATCAATACATGAAAGATTGCAGATTTAAGCATATTCAATTATACGAATAAGCTTATCACTTGATTTAAAAATTGCAGTGATGGATCTGTGAATTGCAGTAAAACTGAAATCTACATTCAAAAACCTTAAAAATTGTTAAAATTCTCAACCTTAAATCTCCAATACGTACCCATTTTATATATTTGGCGCTGTTTGGCGATAATTGAGTCGATACATGAAGTGGAACTACGAGTTTGGCCTGAATGAAATTGTGCTGGTCGCAGCATTTGCCTTGTTTTATATCTTCTTTTTTGGAAGGGTGATCAAGGCTATTGCTATTTTTGGTGGTGCCACCTGGAAACCCTTTATCAAATTTCTTCTGAGAGGTGTGTACTTTGGATTGATGATCGTAGCACTACTAGGCCCCTCTTATGGTGAAGGTCAACGTGAAGTTAAATCAATCGGTAAAGACATGTTTATCGCCATTGACCTATCCCGGTCCATGAATGGTCAGGATATTGCTCCTTCCAGACTTGATCGCCTCAAATTTGAGCTGAAAAATATCGTTAACAATTTTGCCTCTGATAAGATTGGGCTCATCATTTTTTCAGATGAAGCATTCCTTCAGTGTCCCTTAACCGACGATAAAAACTATCTAAGCAATGTGGTCATTGATGGACTTGATACGCGATTGGTTTCCAGCTCGGGAACAGATTTTGGACCTCCTTTAGAAATGGCACTTGAAAAATTACAGGATGAAACCACCTCAGTCACACAGCCAAAATCAAAAGTCATAATCCTGATCAGTGACGGTGAAGATTTCGGAGACAATACTGCTGAGGTAGCAGAAAAAATTAAAGCAGTGGACATCAGGCTTTTCACATTGGGAATTGGCACTGAAAAAGGAACAAAAATTGGCACCAGAACTGGTTACAAGAAAGACAAAGATGGAAATTTTGTAGTAACAAAGTTGAATCCAAGCTCCTTGAAAGATTTAGCAGATAAAACAGGAGGAAAATACTTTGAAATAAGTGATGACAGAAATGATGTGGCCAGGTTAATTAATACGATAGAATCTATTGAAGGGGAGCTAAGAGATGCAAAAAAACTTGACGTTACCACCAATAAGTATTACTATTTCCTGGTTGCCGCATTTGTACTGGCCATGATTGATATATTAACAAGCGTTAAATTAGTGAAAGTATGATCAAATACGCATTCATTTTATTGACGGTAGTTTTTTCAAACGACATTGCAAAAATCAATAGTTTGAAAAAAGAAGCAGCTGCTGCTTACAAAGCAGGAAATTATGAAATGGCAGCTCAAAAATACAGCTACTTAGTTGATTCTATGGATGTCATGGATGACCAGATCCTGATGAACCTGGGGAATGCCTATTTTCAATTGAAGGATTCTGCCAATGCGCAAACCACCTACAACAAAATCCTGCCTTCAGATAATCGTAAAATGAAATCATTGGCATATCAGCAATTGGGTGTAATGGCCGATAAACCTGAGACTCTGAAAGATGCACTGGAGTATTTCAAAGAGTCCCTGAAAGCTGACCCTACCAACGAAGCAGCCAGGTACAACTACGAGATTGTAAAGAAGAAGCTGGAAAAACAACAGCAACAACAAAACCAAAATCAGCAGAATCAGGACAGTCAGGACAATCAACAAAACAAAGACGAGCAGAACCAGGAACAAAACCAATCCCAAGATCAGCAACAAGGCGATAACGAGGAACAAAAAGACCAGGAAGGAGAAAAAGGAGAAAACGAGGAGCAAAGCGAGCAGGAGGAGAACCAGGAAAATCAGCAAAATCAGGACGGAGAAAACTCAGAAAACCAGGATCAGCAACAAAAAGGTGATCAAAAACAACAAGAGCAGGAAGGCGAAAAAAAGGAAGGCGAAAACAAAGACGGTGAAGAGCAGGAAGGCGAAGAACAAGAAGGTCAGGAAGGTGAACAGCAAAAGGGTGAAGAAGATGAAAAATCCAGAGAGGAACGCCTCAAGGAGCTGAAAGAAAAATTAGAAAAGCTTAATATCAGCCCCGAAAAGGCCAATAACATTTTTGAGTCATACGGCAACAAAGAAATCCAATACCTGCACCAACTACGCAAAAGGTCCACAAAACCCAAGGATGACAGCAAACCAGACTGGTAAACCCCCAATAGTCAACACCCGGTTTAGGGAAAGCATTAATTTTTAAGTTGGTTTCATACGTAAATTAGACGACACGTTAGTTGCTTTGGTCAGAATTGATAAACTTTACGGCCAGCAAACAACTTGATATTAAATAACCCAAAAAAACATTATGGAAGAAGTATATATCCTTTCCGCAGTAAGAACACCCATTGGTAGTTTCGGTGGATCACTTGCAGGATTATCTGCTACTCAATTAGGATCAATCGCCATTAAAGGAGCTTTAGAAAAAGCTGGTATCGCAGCTGAACAGGTAGAAGAGGTTTATTACGGAAATGTAGTTTCCGCTAACCTGGGTCAGGCACCTGCTCGTCAGGCGGCCATTGGTGCTGGAATCGGTAAAAATGTGCCATGTACTACTGTCAACAAGGTATGTTCATCTGGTATGAAGACTGTTATGATCGGTGCTCAGGCAATCATGACTGGTCAAGCTGATGTGATTGTAGCCGGTGGAATGGAAAGCATGAGTAATATCCCTTATTACATTCCAAAAGCAAGATACGGTTACAAATATGGTCATGGTCAGATTGTGGATGGTTTGATGCATGATGGCCTTTGGGAAATTTACAATGGCTTCCCCATGGGTAACTGTGCTGATAATACCGCCAAGGAAATGAATATTTCACGAGAAGAGCAAGACAACTACGCAATTGAATCTTACAAAAGATCTGCTGCGTCTACAGAGTCTGGGTTATTCAAAGATGAGATCATCCCTGTTGAGATACCTCAAAGAAAAGGTGACCCCATTGTTATGACTGATGATGAGGAATACAAAAATGTAAAGTTTGACAAAATACCATCGTTGAGACCTGTATTTTCAAAAGAAGGAACCGTCACAGCAGCCAATGCTTCAACAATCAATGATGGTGCTGCTGCAATTATTCTGATTAGTAAAAAGAAAATGGAGGAGCTTGGACTGAAAGCTGTTGCCAAAATCAGAGGATTTGGTGATGCAGCTCAGGAACCAATTTGGTTCACCACCTCCCCCGCCCTGGCCATACCGAAAGCGATGAAAATGGCAGGTGTTGAGAAGTCTGACGTAGATTTCTGGGAGATCAATGAAGCTTTCTCAGCTGTGGCAATTGCCAATAATAGATTATTAGAATTAGATCCTTCTAATGTGAATACATTTGGAGGTGCTGTTGCATTGGGGCATCCACTTGGCGCTTCCGGAGGAAGAATCCTGGCCACCCTGAACAGCGTTTTGACTAATAAAAACGCCAATATCGGTGTAGCTGGTATCTGTAATGGTGGTGGAGGTGCTTCCGCAATCGTTATTGAGAAGGTTTAGTTACCGGGAAAGATACTAGTATCTAGATATAAGTATTGAGATTATAATCTAACAAACCAGTCAGGTCTTTCGACTTGACTGGTTTTTATCTATCCTAATCTATAACTAATCTTCTCACCAGCTGCTTATCAGCTTTTTTGATTTTCAATAAATACAACGCTGATTCAAATGCACTTAAGTCCAGGATATGCTGACTCTTTTTGTTTTCATATACCTTTAGAACTTTCCCATTCACACTCAAGACTTCTATCACCCCACCTGTCAACTCTTCACTCAAATTCACATGAAACTTACCTTCTGAAGGATTGGGGTAAACATTGAATATCTGAACTGATTCAATTACTTCCCCAAAATCTCTCCTGGCTCCAGAAGTGGTGCTAATTGACACCTTAAAGGCTGCATCGAAAACTGTATACGAAATACTATTGTACCAGAAATTTCCACCACTGTAAGCATTCGAATAAGTATACTTAATAGAGGCATCTGTTATTTGGAATGTATACTGCTGCCCATCAATAACTGAAACCGGGTTTGACAAAGTAATGGTTTGCCAGCCTGATCCTGCACTAATACCTGTTTCTTCATAAATAGGTGTTCCGGAAACAGTATTCCCCTGGAAAATTTTCAATGTCGACCCTGAAATTGACAACACCAGGTTTACATCCACTGAAACTACTTCTCCATCGGCAATTGATGTAAAAGATTGCCCCATGTCATTGAAATTATAGTAGCTTAATATTCCAGTTCCAGTGTTTTGTTCGATAGAAACTACCGTAGCTTGTCCATCAGTTGTTGTATTGGCTTCAACTGCAGCTGAAACCCCTACCCCATTTTGTGCTTTGATCCTGTAGAAGTAAGTAGTATTGCTGCTTAATCCACCATCAGCATATGATGTGGTATTGGCTGATAAATTAGCTAATAATGAAAAATTGGAAGCATCTCCAATTGAACGTTCTAATACGAACCCATCCTCGTTATTCGAATTATCTGACCAGCTTAGTGAAATACTGTTTTGTCCTGTTGATATGACTACCAGATTTGAAGGAGCCGCTGGTGGTGTTGGAGTTCCATCCGAGGGCGTTGTGGCACTCACAATATCTCCTACAGCAGAACTCGAACCATCTGTTACAGAGATTTGATAATAGTAAGTAGTCAATTGGGATAGCCCCGTATCATTGTAAGATGAACTGTTTGCCGGAAGACTGGCAATTGTTGAAAATGGACCATTTACACTAAGTGATCGCTCAATGGTATAACCAGTTTCGGTTATCTCGTTATCCACCCATGATAGGTCAATTTGATCATAGGCAACTGGAGAAGCTGTAATATTGGTCGGTTTGTTCAGAGTTGGTCCCATCAAACCGAAAAATTCAGCTGCATAAAATGAAGACCAAAAGTTCACATCTTTCGTGTAGGATCCGGTGTTTCCACCTTGATTAGCTCCAGTTCCAGGATCAATGGCAATGGTGTGTCCCATGGCATCAAAGCTGTAGGAAATTACCAGTGGATTTCCTGAGCCATCATGGTATTCCTTCTTGGTGACTGTTGAATTACCAAGATAAGCCGGGTCGTTCACCTCTGGTGATTGATCAATACCATGCACATTTGTCCATTGCTCCATTACCTCGTTTTCATTCATATAGTATACGGTGTAATCACTGGTTCCGTGAAAAATTGATACTGTTGGCCAGGGGCCTGTATGACTGGAAGCATTCCTTACTTTATTCCCTAATTGGGAAGGTGAAAGGTTTACATTCCCAAACATGGCCTGAAATGCTTGTGTTGATCCATTTGCAACATCATGAGGCAAGCCTGACATGACTGCACCAGCATCAAAAACCTCCGGATATGTAGCCAGCATTACTGTGGTCATTGCACCACCTGCCGAAAAACCGGTAACGTAAACTCGATTGTTATCCACGGAATAATTGGATTTCATGTAATCCACCATACTTTTTAAAGAAGCTGCTTCTCCAAATCCACGGTTCGTATCTCCATTCTCGAACCAATTGAAGCATTTTGAAGAATTATTGGCAGATGGTTGTTCTGCGTAAATTATATAAAACTTGTATTCGTCTGCCAGACTGTTCCAGTCAGACTCATTGGCATAGGAATTGGCATCTTGTGTACATCCATGCATCACAAGAACAAGTGGCGCATTTGAAGGAATTCCAGCTGGGATGTAGGTATACATATTGAGGTTTCCCGGATCCGATCCGAAATTGGAAACTGGAGAAATTTGAGCATGGCTCATTATTGCACACAGCAGTGCCATGCAGGTTAATGTTAGGTATTTCATTCTACTATTGGTTTTTGGTTAGGGAATGAATTTCTTCAGTATTCCAAAAAAAAATGAAAGACCATTCAGATTCAGGTGGTGGACTTACCTCCTGAAAACCAAAGCATTAGACAACATAAATTTGATTTAGAGGATGTATAAGGCCATTGAGTATCAAAATTTTAGGGTATTGACTTTACACCTTTTTGAATGTACGTTACTAAACGACAGATCAACTATGACTTTTAGAACAATTCAGGTAAAATTCGAAAGCCCAGATCCAAACGATTGAAAAAAATCAATTAAATAAGGAATCCCAACAGCTTTATCCAGCTGTTATCATTTAAACCAAAAACCAATAGCAGTTGGGTGTGACTGTTGGGATGTGTAATATGAAGGAAAAAGTCTATTAAAGTGCTTAAATGTTAATATTGATGATGTTGACTATTACAATTTCACTTCAATCTACTTGGTCATATCGTTCAAAAATTGTCTTATAAGATGAATGCTGAGTGTATTGACTATTGATGTTTCGCCAGTTAGGTTTAGTTTATTTTGACACAACACTTGATAATGCTGATCAATAGAAGCATGAAACAGAGTCAATCCCTCTCCTTTAACCAGGAAGTGATTTTAGGTGCTAATTCTTTTTGAGACTTACTGCCTACGTACAACCCAATATGACCTCCACCAAACTCATAAGTGCTTTTGTCTTGAGAAGCCACAACCTGAGTGATTGGTTTCGAACTGGATGGAGGAACAATGTAGTCGCCACTGGCATAAATGTTTAACAATGGCATTGTGATCTTCTTCAAATCAATTTTTTTGTTAGCTATTCTGGCCTGTCCTCTAATCAGTTTATTCCCCTGATAGAATTCTTTAACATATTGCTTATAAGCTGTCCCTGCCTGATCAGGATTGTCACTTATCCACCTTTCCATCCTGAGGAAGTTTTGAAGCTTGTCTTCATTTTCCAACAACTGTGGAACCATCTCATATTTTCTGAATTTTGCTGTTGGCTTCAACAACTTAAAAGCATGCTCCAAAAAGCTTCCAGGAACAAGGCTTGCATGTTTTGAGACAATGTTATCAATATCGCTATCTCTGGCCCAGGTAAACAATAGTCCTTCCTCTATCTCAAAATCCAATGGGAGGATCATGGTGATCAGATTCTTTATATTTTTCGGGTACAGTGCTGCATAGACAACCGCTAAAGTTCCTCCCTGGCAAACACCCAATAAGTTTACTTTTGAATGTCCTGCTCCCTGAATATATCCAACGGCGCGATGAATATCTCCTTCAATATAATCTTCAAGGGTCTTGTATTTTTCAGCCAATTTGGGGTAGTCAGTGTCTAAAAGATAGACATCAGCTCCCCCATTTAATAAGTTCCTAATGAAGCTCCTATCCTCCTGAAGGTCCATCATATACCACCTGTTCACTAGTGAATAGACTATCAGAATTGGAGTTTGAATGGTCTGTGTAACAGATGATTTAAACCTGTACAATTTTACCTTCCCAAACTCCCAAACCACCTCACGAGATGTAGGAGCAACATTGACATCCTTACCAAAAGTCATTATGCCGTTTGTTTAGCTTTCCTGGCGGCTGTTTTTGGCAATTTAGATTCAAGGTCCCTCACCTGAGCTCTTAGAGCAGCAATCTCCTGTGCCAGGTCATCTGCATCATGTCTGGATGCAAAAGGAATACCTGTGAAATATATCTCAGCAGCTTGATCTATTTGTTCCTTGATCTTTAATCCTACTTCTGACACTTCTTTTTGGAGCTTCATGTAATCGTCAGACTTGAGGATCCCTGTCACCTGCTCGTCTACACTATCCAGTAAGTCTTTGAAGAACATTTCAAATTCTGGTGCTTTTTTAGTTTTAATGAACTCATCAGCATACTTCTTGATCACGATAGGTAATGCCTTTCTACCCCCATCGTACATTCTTTTCTGTAGTTCTGCGCTTTTTGCAGCAAATACCAGGTAATCAAATTGAGCATTTTTCATAGCGTTGATTACTTCCTGGTTTTTGTCACCATTTTGCTCGGCCAGAAAAGGTGCGTATACTTTTGATATCTGCTGGTTCAGGTGCTGATAGAGATCCAGGAATTGTGTCATTGGAACTCCAGGTACGTGTTTGAAAGAATCTTTGATTTTCTGGGCCATTTCATCCTGCGTACCAGAAAGTTCTTTCATTCCATCGATATAATGAGAAAACAGATCATTTGCTTTCTGTGTGAAATCCTTCATTTGGTCTTCAGATTCCAGACTTAATAGCTTGTCTAACAAATCTTTGAATGCATCCTCAGGGAACCAACTTTTAATAAATTCCTCTGAGTAAGTATTGGCTTCAATTGATTTAGTGATCACATGCCAGTAATCTTTCAATTGATTCACTGCTTTTTGGTAATTACCAAATTGGCTGATCAAATCGTTTGTGATTGATATCTGCTTCCAGGTTGGGTTGACATCATTCAACATTGATTGGTACTTATCTGACCAATCTTTGAAATGTTCGAATAATTCCTGATCAAAGAAATTTTCCCAGGTTTTCAAGCTCAGGTTTTTTCCCTGAAGATTGTTCCATTCTTTCGAAAATTCCATTTGATTCTCCCACCACTCCTTCATTAATTCCGGTGACTTTTTAAAAGCCTGATCCGAAGTAGTCATTTTTGAAGCATTCGTGAATAAGTCTTTTTGCTTTTCATACCAGGAATTGATCAGGTCCTTTTCATTAGCTGATCCTTCCTTCTCAGGATCACTCATGTTTTTGAGCATCTGCTCGCTCATTTCTGTCCAGGAATTGAAAAATGAATTTTGCATTTCCATCATTTGATCCAGTGAGTTTTTAGCTTGCATGGCATTTATATTTTGGTTTCGATGACTCAAAGTTGGAGCCATTGCAAACATAAATCAGCGATATCAGACACTTTGGAAGGTATGACTTTCAGGGTTTTCAACTGTCTTTTCATAATTCACCTTTAAAAAATAGCTCATGAATAAGAATAGAAGCAGATTCTGACTAGCAGGGACTATTCATGCTAATGGATCATTATTGACATAAAATCAAGAATACGTAAATTAAATTACGTATTTATACTTAGTTTATAAAATTATTTACGTAGTTTTGGAGCGACATTAATACGTAATCATACCTTGAAAATGAAAACAAATAAGAACGGAAAAGCCAAAAAGATTGAATTATTCAATATCAAGTCCATCAACATGCGTGTTTTTCACCTCACATGGATGGCCTTTTTTCTTTGTTTCTTTGGTTGGTTTGGCATTGCGCCAATGCTGGCAATTGTCAGGGAGGATCTTGGTATAACTACAGATCAGATTGTCAATACCAATATGATAGCGGTTGCCTCAACAGTTTTCATGCGTCTGATTATCGGCTGGCTATGTGACAAAATAGGACCAAGAATTACCTATACCTGGTTACTTATTCTTGGATCTATTCCAGTGGTTTTAATCGGACTTGTTCAAAACTATGAACAATTTCTGATCGCTCGAATGTTTATTGGTGCCATTGGAGCAGGCTTTGTAATTACTCAATTTCATACCTCGGTTATGTTTGCACCAAATATTGTTGGTACCGCTAATGCCACTACAGCAGGATGGGGAAATCTTGGAGGTGGCGTAACCCAGCAAATAATGCCGCTTGTATTTGCGGCAATGGTGGCATTCACAGGATCAGAATTCCTGGCCTGGAGACTTTCAATGATTGGCCCTGGTGTATTGCTTTTTGGGATGGGGATTATTTATTTCTATTTAACAAGTGATACCCCATCGGGAAATTATAAAGAGATAAAAACTGCCAAAAAAGCTAAAAATGAGAAGCAACCTATTAGTGTGGTGATCAAAGACCATAAAGTTTGGTTGCTATTTCTCATCTATGGAGCGTGTTTCGGAGTTGAGCTTATTGTCAATTCAAAAGCAGCACTTTACTTCATTGACTATTTCAATATGGATATCAAAACTGCTGGTCTGATCGCTGGTTTGTTTGGTTTGATGAATTTGTTTGCACGTTCACTCGGAGGTTATTTCGGCGATAAATTTGGTAAACTAGGCGGATTAAATGGCAGAGTGAAGTGGTTATTCATTGCACTATTTGCGGAAAGCCTGGCGCTAATCTTGTTTTCCAGAATGGCAAGTATCCCATTAATAATAGCCTCTCTCCTTTTGTTTAGTTTGTTTGTACAAATGAGCGAAGGTGCTACTTATAGTGTTGTACCGTTTGTAAACAAAAAAGCATTGGGTTTGGTTTCTGGTATTGTAGGAGCCGGAGGAAATGCAGGAGCCGTAGCAGGTATGTTACTTTTCAAAAAGCAATTAACAGGGTTCGAGTGGACTGACTCATTCTTTTTCCTTGGATTCATTGTGATGGCTATTTCATTCTCAACATTCTTCATCCGATTCTCTAAAAAGGCAGAAGTTATTGCAAGAAAAGAGAACAGAGCTCAAACAGAAGACCTTTTACAATTGCAACCGGAGATAGTCACTTGATAATTGTTTCCTTAAAAAAATAAATACTCGCCCTGAATGGGCACTTCTAGAATTCAAACAAAAAAGGAGTAGGTTCAGCCACTCCTTTTTTGTATTTTGTACCTACCCATTAAAACATTCGGTCATACCCTAATAAAATCATTAAAACCATTTGATTTCCAGTCATTTACAATATTCAACTCACACCAGCAACCAATAGTCACACCACACATAAATCAAGACCTAATCGGTTCACATTTGCAATATCTTAATTTTAGTACATGGTTTATTGAAAAAATCTAAAACAACGAATGAGATTAAAAGATAGAATTGCAATAATTACAGGTGGAGCCTCCGGAATAGGAAAATCTGCTGTTGAAAAGTTTGTCGCTGAAGGTGCAAAAGTCGCTATCTGGGATATTAACGAGGAGAAGGGAAAAGCACTTGAAAACGAACTTATAAATAAAGGTCATGATGTTACCTTTCAAAAAGTCAACACTGCTAACCACGAAGAAACAATTCAGGAAGCCCAAAAGGTGATTGACAAGTATGGCAAAATTGACATTTTGGTCAATAATGCGGGAATTACCAGAGATGCTACCATCAAAAAGATGACCATTGACCAGTGGGATCAGGTGATCAATGTAAACCTTACCGGTATATTCAATTGCGTAAAGGCCGCTATTCCATCCATGATTGAAAACAATGGAGGCAGAATCATCAATACTTCGTCCGTCGTTGGGCTCTATGGCAATTTTGGACAAACCAATTATGCCGCTACAAAGTCAGGAGTAATTGGGATGACCAAGACCTTAGCAAAAGAACTTGGGAAACATAGTATTACTGTCAATGCAGTGGCTCCAGGATTCATCCTGACCGAAATGGTACAGGCAATGCCTGATAAAGTTATTGATATGATGGTAGGTAAAACACCAATGGGAAGAATGGGACAACCCAACGACATTGCCAATGCCTATGCATTCCTTGCTTCTGACGAGGCTTCATTTGTAAGCGGATCTGTACTAAGTGTTGATGGCGCAGTAACAACCTAACAACCCCAAAAAGAAACGATGAAAAAAGCAATAATTACTGGTATCGGATCGCATACACCCGACCAGGAAATTCCAAACAGCTATTTCAATGAAACCCTGGGCGAGGATGTAGATGCCTGGCTCAGGGAAAATGTCAACATCCATACCCGTAGATGGTGCAAAGAGGACGAATCTGTCGCCGATCTTTGTGAAGCAGCAGCTAAAGAAGCGCTAAAGGATGCCGGACTTGATGCGAAGGACATAGATTTGATAGTTATCTCCACAGACACACCAGAATACGTGTCTCCATCTACGGCATCAGTGATTCAGGACCGACTGGGAGCCAAAAAAGCCGGAACATTTGACCTGAATACAGCATGTGCGGGATTTGTAACAGCGATGGATGTAAGTGCGAAATACATCGCTGCAGACGAGCGTTATAAAAATGTTTTGGTGATTGGCGGATATGCCATGAGTAAATACCTCAATCAAGAAGACAAGAAAACCGTCACCCTTTTTGCCGATGGTGCAGGGGCCGTTATTATGTCTGCCTCAGAAAATGGGAAAGAAGGCTTTCTTACAAGCGATCTCAAAACTGAGGGGCAATACAATAGTTGGATGGGCATTTATGGTGGAGCCACACATTCACCAATAAGTGATAAAGTCCTTGAATCCAAAGACCACCTATTGAAGTTCATTCACAAGTTTCCAAAAGAGATTAATCCGAAAACCTGGACTGAGATGACCTTGGCCATTTGTGACAGACTCAAAATCAAACCCGATGATGTGGACCATTATTTTGTTACCCAGTTGAACTTCAATGCCATTAATGAAACGATGGACAACCTGGGTGTAGACCGATCAAAAGCCCATATGATTATGGATAAATACGGTTACACAGGTTCTGCCTGTATTCCAATGGCTTTGCATGACGCATACAAACAAGGTAAAATAAAAGAGGGTGACCTATTGATGTTCATCGGTTCTGGTGGAGGTTTGGCATTCGCTGCTGCTGCGGTGAAATTCTAAAACACTTTTTTGACATAATGAACAAAAAATTGCGCATCCGAAATGATTGCCTGGTGAAAACTGTTTAATTAGCAACATTAACCCATGAATAACTTAGCCACCCAAGAACAAGTAACAGCAACCTGGATACTTATCATTCTCTACATGATAGTGATCCTGTTTTTCGTCATACGAGGTGCTGTCAAAATAAAATCCATTACAGATTATGCTGTTGGTAATATTTCATTTTCGCCTCTTGCCGTAGGATTGGCCCTGGCTGCCTCTATGACAAGTGCGGCCACCTTCATTATTAATCCGGGATTCATTGCGCTATATGGTTTGAGCGGTGTATTGTCATTTGGTATTATAATGCCATTGGCAATTTTTGTATCCTTAATTCTTCTCACAAAAGGATTTAGGAAATATGGGAGCAATGTAAAAGCATTAACCATGGCCCAGTGGATGGGAAAAATGTACAACAGCGAGCGTTATGCATTGTTTTTTGCCTTTTTATCATTACTGCTCATCACATTTATTGTTTTGATTTGTGTTGGGCTAACTCAGGTGATATCCAGCTCCTTAAATGCTGACCCCACAATAGTACTCGCTTCCATTAACATTTTCATATTCGGTTATATGATGTTTGGTGGGGCCAATTCAATGGTTTACACGAATGCGATACAGGCCACCATCATGTTTATTGTTGCCATCATCTTATTGACTTCTGGCTCAGAATATTTTGAAAATGGTGTAAGTGGATTTATAAGTCAATTAAAAGGCATAGATACCCATTTTGGTAATTGGACAAACCCAGATAGTTTCTTGTTCAGAGATTTCTTTGAAATCATTTTTTGTCAGGCTGTGATTGGAATTGCCATTGTGTGCCAACCTCATGTTATCACAAAATCCTTGCTTTTAAAGGGTGATAAAGACGTAAACAGATACCTAACCTATGGAATCATTGTGTTAGTGGTATTCTTTCAGGTAGTGATAGTTGGCCTGTATGCCAGATTACATTTTCCGGATTTACAAGCCAATGAACAACCTCTATCTATGGACGGAATTATGTCAGCTTATGTGGTGAGTAAATTCCCTGTGTACATTGGAATTATAGTGGTTTTAGGACTGATATCTGCAGGCTTATCAACTTTGGAAGGTCTCATTCAGTCCCTTAGTGCATCATTAACCGCTGATTTGATCAATCCTATTTTTGGTAAAATGATCTATTCTGAAGTAGATCGTGGAAAAAAGGAGATTCTGGTCAATAAATTAGTGATCGTAGGGCTGGCCATTGTAAGTTTCGGACTCTCTTACCAACAGTTAGTATCACCTAACCTCAGTGTGGGAATTTTTGCTCAAAACGGTGTTTACGCGTATTTCTCTGCAGCATTTGTACCGGTTTTATTTGGAATGTTTTTGAAAAATGTCAAAATACATACAGTATTTACAGCATCCGTAGCGGCACTTATAATTCATTTCTCAATCTATTACGGAAGGTTTTTACCGTATATGAAAGAAACGGTGAATAACCCGGCTATTGCTAGTACAGGAGCGATTCTACTATCTTTAGCAATTGGCTTAGCGGTGCACTTCAGCTTCAAAAAAGCAGATACCAAACCCGAAATGAGTGTTTCATTCCAAAAGGAGGTCAACAATGTATAGGAAAGATTGGATGTCAAAATGGGCGGATTACACACCTGATAAAATTGCCCTGAAGGAATATGAAACTTCCCGAAACCTCACTTATGGTGAACTCAATGCCAAAGCCAATATTCTTTCAAATTATTTTACCGGTCAGGGCCTACAGAAAGGTGATCGTCTAATGGTAGTAGCAGAGCATTGCTTAGAATATGTGATGCTCTTCTCCATGGCTCAAAAAACAGGATTTACCTTAGTCCCTATTAACTACAGACTAGTTTCTCCGGAAATTGATTACCTTATTGCAAATTGCCAACCAAAGATTCTGTTGGCATCAAAAACATTCAAAGAAAAGGTAGATGGGCTATCCAGTGAAACTAAAGTCATTTGGCTTGACGAATTGGTAGAACAAATTGACTCATCAAAAGACACAAAATTTGACACCATTGAATTGGAAGATGATCATCCTATCTTCATTCTATATACCTCAGGCACCACTGGTTTCCCAAAAGGAGCAATATACTCCCATAAAATGTTGTTCTGGAATAGCATCAACACTTCACAAAGTCTTGAAATCACTTCAAATGACCACACAATTACCTGTATGCCTACATTCCATACTGGTGGTTGGAATGTTTTATTGACGCCTTTGCTTCATCGTGGGGCAACAGTGGGGCTGGTCCGGAAATTTGATGCGGACCTTATCCTAAAGTTGATGGATGAGGAGGACTCAAACCTTTTTATGGGGGTTCCTACTATGCTAAAAATGATGTTGGAGAGTGAAGCTTTTGAAGCTGTCAAATTAAACTCGTTAAGATATTTCATTGTAGGTGGTGAAGCCCTGCCGATAGCTATTATAAAAGCATGGCACGAGAAAGGAGTGAAAATTCGACAAGGATATGGATTAACGGAAGTAGGACCAAACATCACATCACTTCACCAGGACGATGCTGAAAGAAAAATTGGCTCAATAGGCAGAACAAATTTTTATGTGGAATACAAAATTGCTGATGAAGTCGGAAATTGTGTCGGGAAAAATGAGATTGGAGAATTCTGCCTTAAAGGTCCTATGGTCACACCAGGGTATTGGCAAAATAAGGAAGAAACGGACAAAGCATTGATAGATGGGTATTTTCACACGGGTGATCTGGTAAAAGAAGATGAGGATGGATATCTCTATGTAGTGGACAGGAAGAAAAGTATGTTCATTTCAGGAGGTGAAAACGTATATCCTGCGGAAGTAGAGCGAGTGGTCAGTCAAATTGGTGATATTGATGAGGTTGCCATAATTGGAGTACCGGATGAAACATGGGGTGAAGTTGGAAAAGCATTCGTCACATTAAAAAATGGTGCCACATTCTCGCAAGACATAGTCCGAGATCATTGTGTTGATCACCTTGCCAAATTCAAGGTACCTAAGTATATCGTACACCTTGAAGAAATGCCAAAAAATGATAGCGGAAAGATCAACAGGAAATTATTGGAGAAACTTTAATCTGCACTTTATGATTAAAAGAATAGCAATATTATTTGCCGTACTATTACCAGTTGCCTGTTCGCGAGCACAAAATAATTCGGAAACTGAAATTGATCAGATGATATTAGATTATAAATATCCTGTAAAACATATTGAAATTGATGACACCACCAAGGTAGCTTACCTGGATGAAGGAACCGGTAGTGAAACACTCCTTTTCATTCATGGGCTGGCGACTTACCTACCTGCCTGGTATACCAACATTGATGTGTTGAAAACCAATTATCGGTGCATTGCCATTGACTTACCGGGCTATGGCAGATCATCAAAAGGTAACTATCCTTCTACCATGACATATTACGCCGGAATAGTAAGCCAATTGATAGACAATCTTCAGTTGGAAAAGGTCATTTTGGTGGGGCATAGTATGGGAGGACAAATAGCCTCAACAATTGCATTGAACCACTCAGATAAAGTTGATAAACTCATCTTATTGGCTCCTGCCGGATTTGAAACCTTTAACGGGCAGCAAAAAATGTGGCTAAAGAGTGTATTTACTGCTACCACATTACTCAATGCTACTGAAGAACAGATTAGAAGTAATTGGGAATTAAATTTCCATCAAATGCCAGATGAAGTTGAATTCATGATTGAAGACCGTATTGTAATGAAAAGTGCAAAAGACTTCAAATTGTATTGCCAATCAGTAGTACGTGGGGTACATGGCATGCTGAATGAACCAATATTTGACCAACTTCAGAATATTTCGCAGGAAACACTGGTGGTTTATGGAGAAAATGACCGTTTAATTCCCAATAAATACCTGAACCCTCATCTTACAACCAAAAACGTTGCAGAAAATGGGGCCGAAAAGATTCCAAATGTTACACTGAAATACATTTCAGAATGCGGGCATTTTATTTCATTTGATAAACCAGATGAGATTAACGAAATTATAACTGATTTTTTAACTAAGTAAAGAGGCGTTTGAAAGTAAAACTTAAAAAGTTTTCAGCTTTTGCTTCAGAGGTTCTTCCCCATGAAGCAGATTATTTAATGTCTATCCAGCAGTTTGAGGATAGTGAGAAGCTTGACATTTTAAGCCGGGTAAAAGCCAATGCCCACGACCAACAAACACGTACACCATACAACACCAAATTCGACAAAAGAAAATATTCCAGCATGATGCGCTGGATCCAAAGACACCTGGATGCCATTGACGTTGACAAATTCTTCGAATGGATCAATGAGATGGACCGCAAGGTGATTACAGATGCTATTACCGGTGAAGAAGAGAAAATCCTGATTTCAAAAATTCAGAAGTACCATCACCCCATTCATAACTTTATGAAGTTTTTTGAAATGGTGATTAATTTCAGGCATTACCTGCTCATTCGTTTAAGGTATGATGAATACCATGTGGTTAATAATTTCATTGAAGAATACCAGGAGGCTTATGACCATAGTAAACATACCAATAAGCAGCTACATGAGGCTACTGTGGATATTATCAAAGAATTCAATGAGGGAAAGAAAACTTCAGAACACTGGGAAAGCTGGCTTTTGGATGTTTTCAGAAACGAAAAATTGGATGGCTTCAATCGATACATGGCGGTCATCAGGCTCACTTTTCTTTACTTTAACAACAGACAATTTGATAAAGTAAAAATGGTCTATGACGAATTGGACGTCCTCATGAAATCAGGTAAGTTTTACACCAGAAGAATTCTCTATAATTATTATGCCAACAGGCTCATGCTGCACTCTAAGTTTGATGTATTACAGCAGGCTGAAGAGTATGGATATTTGTCAATTAGGCAAAAAAATTCAGACCATGTACAATACCTCAGTAATTTCAGCTCTATTCTTATCAGAAGAGGGAAAGTAGAAGAAGCTCTCAATTTACTGAAAGAATCATTTTCTGAGATTCAAAAAACTGCCAATTTCTATCACAAGATTGGATTCATTTCCTTCTATATCAAATGCCTGAACTTGAATAATCAGCCAGAAAGAGGAGAATTACTAGCTGAAAGCTTTCTGAGGATTCATAAAAACGAAATCCTTTCTCAAAGATGGTATTCATTTTTCACTGCTTATATCCAGGGATTGATCAAACAGCAAAAATTTGAGAAGGTTCTTCAGGTATTTAAGCGTTATGGACTACTTCATAAAGACACAGAAGACCAGGAAAAAGACATTTATCTCCCTACCATCAGATGGTACCATGAGATAGCACGCTACAAAGAAAATCAAATTACAACTGATGATTTAGTAGGATCAATTGTTGAATTCTCAAAAGAGCATCTTGCTAATCCACACAAGTCATTTGTTTTGAATAAAGTGCTGGCTGAAATGGAAGCCTATATTCCCAGACCAATCGTCTTGGCAAAGTCAAAATTATACGCATAATAACCCATATCAACAATCAGCCCCCCTATTTGTAGTTTCAGGAACTGAACAACTAAGTCATCATATCTAGTTAAAAACAAGTCCCTGTACTTCTTATCTAAAACTACGGCAACATCAATAGTCACTTCAGAAAATCAAGTCCTGACCAATGAATTTGTTGTATTATACCCCAAAATCAGTGTAATATTTTACTCGGAATCAAATACTTAGAATATTATATTAGGGCGTTTCCAAAAACTGAGTCACACCCATATTTCACAATTTCAATCAATTGATTACCAGTTATTTACACATATACACTTAGCTTTACACCCAGAAAGTCACATTTGGCTAATATTATCATATTGTCAAAAAGGGCAGGTCATTCTCTAAGTTTATTGAACGAGAGTAAGTAGAACGACCAAAATTTTCAAAAAATGAAAAAAACATTTACCCTTTTTTTGCTGAGTATTTTATTTCTCAGTTTTAAGTCATACGGCCAATACACCATCTCTGGTACAGTATTGGAGGAAGAATCAGGTGATCCCATGATTGGAGCCGCTGTACAAATTGAAGGTACAACCACGGGAGCAACAACGGATCTTAACGGAACATTTAGTATAGAAAATGTAAATGATGGAGCCTACACATTAGTCATCAGTTTTGTAGGTTTCGAAGAAAAGAAAATTGATGTAACTGTAGCAGGAAAAGATGTCAATATTGATGTGGTCAACCTGGGCTTATCAATTTTTGAATTTGATCAATTAGTTATATCAGGAAGTCGAACACCGGAGAAAGTAACAGAAACACCAGCCACCATAGAAATCATCTCCTCAAAAGACATTGCAGAATTACCTTCTTTTAATCCTGGTGAATTGATGTCGAGAGTAAAAGGTGTGGACTTTATTCGCGCAGGTGTAGTTGGTACTGGTATTAACATCAGAGGTTTTAACAGCAACTTTAACTCAAAAAACCTGCAGGTAAATGATGGCCGGTTTGCCACTTTAATTGCAACCGGTCTGCCTATGGGTCCATTGACTACACAAATTAAGGAGGATATTGAGAGAGTAGAGGTAATTCTTGGTCCAAATGCTGCACTTTACGGTCCAAATGCACACAATGGATTAGTGCATACGATTACAAAAGACCCTAGATCTTCGGCAGGAACAACATTGGCTTTAAATGCCGGAAACCAAAGCATGTTGAGTTTCAGAGCAAGACATGCTCAGGTATTAAGTGATAAACTAGCATTTAAAGTTACCGGTGAGTACACTAAAGCTGAAGAATTTGAGTTCATGGATTCTGTCTACATTGACAGAGTAGGAGCATTTGATTCTCTTGGAAACGCAATCCCGGATGGTATCAAAGAGGGATACAATGAGTATTTACTAGACAATGACATTAACTTCCTAAGAGGTGAAGCTGCTTTATATTACAATGTAACTCCTTCCTCAGATATCATTTTAAGTTGGGGTGGAAGCAAAAGCAATTACCTGTCCCCTACAAACGTTGGTAGAAATCAAATAAAAGACTGGAGGGTAAATTACTTCCACTTGAGATACACTTCAGACAATTTCTTTGCTCAGGTATACAACACTATCAGTAAAACTGAGGATACTTATGCAATTGACCAGCGAACAAAAAACTACTGGGCTGCAATTGATGGTGGTGCTTCTGAGGCGGAAGCGGAAGCTTCATCTCTTGGAAATGGAGCAACATTCTATGATGATTCCAAAAGATGGAATGCTGAATTACAATGGAATCAAACTTTTGGCAACACAAAACTTGTAGTAGGTAGCCAGTGGCAGCATGATAACGCGAATAGTAACGGTACGTACTTACTAGACAATGCAGGTAATGATCCAATTATTGTAAACCAAATTGGCGTGTATGGTCAAATTGAGCAAAGATTTACCAATCAACTTAAAGGAGTTGCAGCGTTCAGGGGAGACAATCATGATATCTATGGATTTAACTTCGTACCAAAAGGAGGACTTGTGTATTCTGTTGGTGAAGGGGCAATTAGATTAACCTATGGACAGGGAATTGCCGCTCCAACTATCCTAAATATGTATGGTGACTTATTTGCTGGATTGATTCTGGGTAATGCAGAAGGATTTACATTATTGGATGGTACAACTATTGAGAAACAAAAGGTTGAGAAAATTCAAACCATTGAATTAGGGTATAAAGGACAAATTATTCCAAATAAATTCTTTCTGGATGCTAATGCCTACTATAATATCTCAAAAGATTTCCTTTCTCCTGTAACAGTAGTGGGAGTTACTACCCACAGAGGTGAAACACCAATTGCTGATGTACAAACTGCTTTTGGAGCTTATGGGGGATTGGTTGCAACTTATGTAAACTTCGGTGAGGTTAATACATATGGATTTGATATCGGAACCAATGTTTACTTGAATGATAATATCAACTGGACATTCAACTACTCATACTTCGACTATGCAGTGGACGAGAACGACCTTGTGAATAATGACTTCAACAATGATGGCGTGGTTAACAAACTAGATATTCTTGTAAATGCACCAAAAAACAAATTTGGAACAGGACTGTACTTCAGGTCTGACAAATTATTCGGAAATGTTTACCTAAGATGGGTAGAAGAGTATGATTACTTCTCAAGCTTCCAGATAGCTGCAAAAACACAAGATCTTACTTATAGAGGAACACCAATTGTGGAGGATGCAAGAAGCACTGACACATGGAATTATGGACCTCTTGGAGGATTTACCAATGTCGATATTGGAGTTGGTTATAGAATTAGTCCAGTGTTTACACTTTCAGGACAGGTAACTAACCTATTTGATGCAGAGTTCAGAGAATTTACAGCAGCACCTTTTACAGGAAGACTGTTCTCAGCTGAACTAAAAGTGAACTTACCAGCAATTAAATAACAACTTCTTCATAGTTACATGTAATAGAAAAAGGTGGTCAGTTGACCACCTTTTTCTGTTTATGCATGTGTAAAATCGTTCATTGATAATCTAAGTATCAATGTCGCAGTTAATAATTACAAGGTGTGTTAATCTCTATTGTAATTAGTCTTGCCTATCATTACTTCTTGCCGGCAATAGCTTTTGCAGCCTTAATTAGAATTGGTGGAGTCAAATCTTTGATCAAAGACTTTGCTCCATAACCATTTGGTTTAAAAGCTGTTTCATCCTGAGTATTTCCTTTCCTACTTTTAAAAATAGTGGTGTGCTCTTCCTGACCCTGAATAATTTCATGTGCAGGTCTCCCATTTGAGTAATAATACAACGCTAAAGATTTTCTACTTCTATCTTCAGGGCAATTGAGCGCATCTGGATGTCCATGATAAGAGAAATCAGTAGTAGAGAAGATCGCCATTGTATTGAAAGTGGGCAATACTTTGTGCACACATTTCTCCATGTCTTCATCCCATAACTCAAAGTATCCGCCATACTCTTCCTTCCAATCTTTATTTAGATACACAAGTACGTTGATTCTTCTGTCTAAATCTAATTTGTTGTGCTTATTGAAATCGGCGTGTACTTTCAATAAACCACCTTTTTTAATTTCATGCTGACCACCACCAATAAAGTACGGATCACCAATCAATGGTTCTTCAATACCAGTAAGAATCTGTAAAAATTCAAGAAAAGGCTCAGAATTGAGGAAGTGCATAAAATCTTTTGTTTCCTCTCCAAAAAATCTTTCACCTTTGCCTGCCAATTTTACCTCCTTGGCATTTTCGTATTTCTGAGCTTCCTTAATGGCAGAGAGGTCAGGAAATTCACCTAGAATCGTCTCCAGGTACTCAGGATTAAAGAAATTATCGAAGGAAATGCTTGGAAACGGATCAGCATTGATATACTTATCCCGATGTTGCCTTGCCACCTCCAGTAGGTCCTGGTTTTTTTCGTGCAAATATTTAATCATTGTTTCTGGTTTTATGGTTAGTAAATCCTACCAACCGTCTAAGTTAGCTAATACACAAATTATCTCAATCATTGGTCAACCTAATTTTTAATCCAGCTTACCATAATCGACATAATTTTCAATAAACTATACAAATATTTAATAATTTCTCATTGAGATCTCTGTTTAAGTAGAATGATGATACCTGAGATTTATCATTGTTTTAATTAAAAAATCGTTTTAACGAGCCCTTAATTTCCAGCGAATGGGGTACCAATAATTCCTACAGCCAATTCCAGCCAGATAAGCAAAAAGATCAGGATAATTACCCCGATTATCATCAAACGACTTCTGAATGATTTAATGATGAGTGATACTAATCCGATAGAGGTGCCAACAAGTAACAACATGCTCCCCATCACTAAAAAGTCAAAGACACTCCAATTTACCTCATCTGAAAATTGCATGGCCGTGAAAGGTACAGATAGCAATACAATTACCGCAATTAAGATTATAACGAACCTTTTACCTATGGTAAACATATTATGAAGATAATGAAAGTGTAATTTTTGGTGGTTCCAATACATCAACTATTTTTTCAATCAGAATGCTTAATTTTCGGCTTTACATATACTCAAAATGACAAAAAACAAAAAATTCTGGAATTCCGATAAAATCATCGGTCTGCTAGCCATTTTCATAAGCTTAGGAACTTTATTCGTTCTAATTTTTCAGACCAACCTGATGAATGAACAGAAACACCAATCTGTCTTGCCCTATATGATTTTATTCAACCGTAATTCCAGTTCTGAAGCGGCAATCATGATTCAGAACCGGGGCGTAGGTCCGGCTATCATAGAAAGTAATAAAATTCTCTATGATGGAGCAACATATGAAATGGACTTTCAGGAATTTTTCATTGACAAGAAGATTTTGGACACCTTGAATCTGAATGGTTATGGTAGCAACACCCTAAAACCAGGTATGCTCATTATGGCCGGAGAAGAATATAGGCTTTTCAGTGTAGACAGCTCAAAAAAAGACCAAAACAAATTGAGCCAATTGATGCGTAAATTACGTGAAAAGGGCTTTGAGTTTGAGATCATATACACCTCTATTTATGATGAAAAATGGAAAGTCACATCCAGGCAAAGAATACCGGTCAAATTGTAAAACTCTAAATCCGAATCTCGAAATTCGAAAAATTTTATGTTTTGATCTACATCGTATTAATAAACTTGTGACGGTGCTTTAATTATTTATGAGTTAGGTGCTTTCGGATTTAGATTTAGAGTTTTTACATTTTAGGATTTCGAATTTCCCAATCATATCCATTTCTTTCTTTTGAAGTAGATCAACATGCCTATTGTCAACACTCCCATGACACCCCATGTTATGTAATAACCGTTTTTGTACTTCAATTCTGGCATATTCTCGAAGTTCATACCGTAGATCCCTGCTATGAATGTCAATGGAATGAATATTGTCGCTACTGTGGTCAAAACCTTCATGGTTTCGTTCATCTTTTGACTCAAGGAAGCGAAGTAAATATTGGTCAAACTCTCTAAAGTCCTCAGAGTTGCTTCGATCTCGTCAATTGCTGCGGAAGTAGAGTTTTCAAGGTCCTTAAAGAACTTCACATTATCTTTTCTGATGAATTCGGTTCTTCCATTCATAATGTTTTGTAGCGCCTCTTTGAAAGGCCCCAATGATTTTTTGATCACCTGTGCTGATCTTTTCTGGGCTTCCAGTACAATTAGAGTAGCCTTACTTGGGTTATCAAAAACAGTTTTTTCAATCAACTGAATCTCCGCATTGATTTGATCAATGGTTTCAAAATAATTATCAATGATGGCATCTAATAATTGGACCAACAAGTAATCTGCAGTTTTCTTTCTAATAAACCCTACCCCCTCTTCTATTTTGTCTCTTGGCCCATCAAAATGATCCCCTACCTCCTCCTGAAATGAGATTACATGATTTCGGCCTAACACAAATGACAACTGCTCTACATTCAGCTCTTCATCTTTAGATTTTATGATTGACTTCACACTAAAGAACACATAATTCTCAAAGTCCTCCACCTTTGGCCTTAGGGTTGTATCAAGCACTTGCCTGACTGTTAACCGATCCAGTTGGCATTCTATACCTGCTTGTTCAATTACAGCAGCATCATGAAGACCATGAAAATTTAACCAATAGGTTTTCCCATGTTGGGGGTTAGCTAAAAGCTGGTAATCAATCTCATCAGTTCGACAGTTCCAGGTTTCTTCATTAAATTCATATAATTGCGTATGAATCTCATCTACCTTCTTCTTACCAATAAATGTAAGCTGTGCTTTGGCTTTTGCTTCTGTTTTCTGGTTACTGTACAGGCTTTGACCAAGGTCATTGATGGCCTTCACTCCTTCTAGGATAAGCTTGTCTGGCCGGGTTAAATCTTTAAGGTTCATTTGATATCTTTATGAAACATAATTGTAATTCCACTCCTTGTAAAAATTACAAACCAATTTGGTAAATTGCTCGGGAAGAAATCAAAATTCTATGAAAAATATTGTTGTTACCACCGACTTTTCCATTAAATCCTACAATGCTTTAGATCTTGGAAAGATAATAGCAACAAAAACCAAAGGAGTCATCCACCTCATTCATGTGGTAGAACCCGTGCTTGGTCAATACAGTAGTGTAGGCGAAGTAATGGACAGCAATCAAAATGATCGGTTCATGGTTGAGTTGATCGAAAAGACAAAAGCTGAGTTTGCAGTCATTGCCGACAAACATAAAAGCACAGAATATGACTTACATACACATATTTTGGTAGGTTACCCGCATAAAGAAATCATTAAATTTGTAGAAGAAAAAAAAGCGGACCTCTTGTTAATGGGATCCAAAGGTTACAGAGATGCAGAAGACATATTCCTGGGGTCTATCACAGAAAAGGTGGTCCAATCAAACGCCACTCCTGTAATAACTGTCAATGAGGTATCTCCTACCAATAGTTTCAAAGACATAGTGTATGCCACGGATCTGGAGGAAGAAAATAAATCTCTGATGAACCTGTTGATGCGGCTTCAGGATTTATTTGATGCCACGCTTCACATAGTGAAGATCAATACAAGAAGAAACTTCAAAAATGATATTGAGACCAATGTTGAGCTAAAGCAACTTGTTAACCATTATCAACTAAAAAATTACACCCTGAACATATATAACCACGAGGATGAAGAGCTAGGTATCGTCTATTTCGCAGATGAGAAGAACGCAGACCTAATTGCGATGGGTATCCATGAGAGATCTGGTTTCACCAGGATTTTAAGTGGAAAAAACATGGCTGACACAGTGAGAAATCATACCTACAGGCCAATTCTGACAAGCTGTTTCAAAAACTAATCAGTAAAAGAATAAGTACTTACTATATTATCAAATTATTAATCATAGACTATTTTCTCTGATCAATCGTCTAGGTTAATGGCTTTATACTGAACAAGATCATATCTAATCCGTTCATTAAGAGCTCAGCTTATAACTAATATGAATAAAAGACTAGTACCAGCGTATCTATTGACATTCGTTAATATACTGGGATTCAGCATATTAATGCCAATACTCCCTTTTGTGGTATCCAGTTATGGTGCACCAAAATGGGTTTACGGCTTGCTACTTACCTTTTATTCCACATTTCAATATATTGGAGCACCATTCCTAGGTGCTAAATCAGATGAAACTGGTAGGAAACCTATCCTGATAATAAGTCAGGCAGGTACCTTACTGAGCTGGATCGTATTTATCATCGCTTTGAGTTTACCAGATGTCCCCTGGTTTGGATATGCCTTACCCCTTTGGATCATTGCAATATCCAGAATACTTGATGGCGTAACTGGAGGCAATGTTTCAGTAACTAATGCTTATGTGGCAGATATCACAACGCGGGAGGAAAAATCATACATTTTTGGTTATTTAGGGGGTATTGCAGGTTTAGGAATGATCATCGGCCCAGGGTTAGGAGGACTCACTGCATCCACATCTCTGGGATATACAGGGACACTCCTCACATCGGTTGTCATTTCAATTATTACCTTATTCACTCTTGTATTCTGGATCAAGGAATCACACCCGGAGGAAAAAAGAGGACAGAAGCAAAAGCAATCATTGATTAAAAACCTATTGATAATCAGGAGAATAAGAGAAGTGAATCCAAAACCTATCATACGGCTATTGTTTGTCATGAAGTTCTTTTTCGCAGTAATGATGGCTTGTTACATTGGTACAATCGCTTTGTTCATGATTGACCTATTTGAATTCAATGAGAAAGAATTGGGTCTTTTTATGTTTGTAGCAGGTGCATTTCTATCGTTTAATCAGGCATTTCTGTCAAGAAAGTTCACCCAAAGATTTGGAGAATTTAACACTTTACTTATTGGACTGGCATGTTCAATGGTTGGTTTGGTTTCAATAACAATGACTAACAATCTTTATTGGTTCATTGCCTACTATTACATCCTAAACCTTGGTTTATCACTCTCTTTTGCAACGTTTAATGCTTTAATTGCCATTCATGCCAACCCAAAAAAGCAAGGAGAAGTAATGGGAATCAGTGAATCAATCAATTCGTTTGCGATGGCAGCCTTTCCGGTAATTGCCGCCTTTCTATACGGTATAGTCGATTATTCACTTTTTTGGTCAATTTCTGTGTTACCGCTGATTGCCTTGATGATTGCTTTGTCTTATCAGCGTAGGTTAAGAAGAAGAAACACAACTATTGAACAGGAGGCAGAAGTCCCCGAACCTGCTGCGTAATTTGCTCCAACTCCAAAGTGGAATATGGTTTTTCACCCAAAGCGGCTAAATTCATTGGAAATTTTTTAATGAGAACCAGCCATCCATTGGATACTTCCAATGACTTAAAATCCAGTTCCTCCATCAACTTTTTTAGCTGCTCAACCACCTTACGTTGATTTGGATTGATAGCGATACCTCCAAATATTTTGTCCATAGCGGAATGTTTCTTCACTACAGCATCTGGTAAATCAATTGGTAAGGCCCAAAATGCGTGCCTGGCTGTAGTTGAAATATATTGAGGGTTACTTCCAGTAGTTTTTATAGTCTCATCATAATAATGTGCTCCAGTAAACAAATCTTCATCATTGAATTTCATGATGGCTGGAAAATACTCTCTGAAAGATTCCCCTGCTTTGGTGGCAGCAAATCTATGTTTTAATATTTCCAGAGATTTCACTAAGGCAATGAGATGCTTATCTTGACTTGTTTTAGCCTTTTTGAGTTTGGCGAAATTGGCAATTATCTGCAGGTCAGCAGAAGTCCTCTGGATTTTACCCCACCATAACCACCCAATCATAAAGAACAATGCATTGAATACGGCGAATCCACCTATCCCCTCTACCACACCATTATCCATCGCATCCAAATCCTGAACTTTGGCAAAATAATAGGTGATGTAAACCACCATAATTTGGAAAAATAAAAAGCTCAATGAGAAATAAAAGCGTAACCTAAACCGGTAGGCTTGTAACCGCTTGAGAACAAAAGAATCCAATAAATACGCCCCAGGCGGTAATAGAATAAATAATATAAAATAAATAGAAGTGTTGTCCACTTCTTCATTCAACCACAGCACTACAAGCAAAATGATGAATACCAATGCAGTAATCAATTTTGAAGCTTTAAGTAGCCAGTTGAGTGCCTTAATAAAGAAAGATTTCAAAGGATCTTCAAATTAGTTTATGGAATTGGTTGGGACATGGCATCCTTCCTACAAGATAAAAACAAAATGCTATAAAGATGACTATAAGAACCAAATTCCTCATTGCTGGCGCCCTGGCAATCACGCTCATGGCCCCACTTTTAAGCTTCAAAACAACTAACAGAAATCCTCTTGACCACCAACATGAAAAAGTATGTGGTTTAAAGGGATGTACCTTCAAAACCCTCTTTGGGGAGGAGTCCTCTGATGGGTTTCACATATACAAGAGTCCTGAATCTGTTGAAAAAGCTCTACAAAACGGACTGGATTACCTGGCTACAGCCCAGCAAAATGATAAAGGATGGGGTGCGGGTAGTCACAGCTATCAACATATAATGGATGCACATGCAGTAAGTACAGACCCGGCTACCACTGCCATGGTAGGGATGGCATTTTTAAGATCTGGAAGTTCATTAACAAGAGGTTCATATATGAATCAAGTGAAAGGGGCTTTGGACTATCTACTGACGGCTGTTGAAAACACACCAAAAGACAGGTTCAAAATAACGAATCAAAATAACACACAAATACAAGTCAAACTGGGAGATAACATAGATGCAGTATTAGCCGCTCAATTTTTCAACTACATCCTGGACATGGATGACATTGGCACTACCTATAAATCAAGAGTGAAAGATGCTCTTGCATTGTGTGTGGAGAGAATTCAGGGAACCCAAAATGCTGATGGAAGCATCCAGGGAGATGGTTGGGCCGGTGTTTTACAGTCATCTTTTGCCAATCAGGCATTAGAGGGAGCTGAAGCCAATGACATTACCATTGACAGAAGAGCACTTGAGAAGTCACGACAATTTCAGAAAGGCAACTATGATGCAACCTCTGGGGCAGTAAATACAGATAGAGGTGCTGGTATTGCACTGTATGCTGTTTCCGGGTCTGTAAGGGCAAGTGCAAAAGAAGCCCGTGAGGCGAAAAAAACATTGGATGATGCAATAGCTGCAGGTTACGTAGATGAAGATGCTGAATTAAATGAAGAAGTACTACAGGAAATTGGAGTAAGTCGTGATGAAGCCCAGAGACTGTATACAAGCTATCAGGTTTACGAATCAGCAAAAAATCGAGCCCAGGATAAGGATGTTCTAAATGGTTTTGGTAACAATGGAGGAGAAGAATTCTTAAGTTATTTGCAAACAGGTGAGTCATTGGTAATTGGTGATGACAATGACTGGGAAAGTTGGTATGAGCAAACCGCTGGAAGGATTATTCACATTCAAAACGAAAATGGAAGTTGGAACGGTCATCATTGCATCACTAGTCCGGTATTTTGTACTGCAACTTGTCTATTGATACTATCTGTTGACAAAGACATTGAAAGGCTTCAAAAACTAGGTGATTCGTAGCATAGTTAAATACTCGACGCAAGTAAAAGGCAGTTTCGCTAGTTCGTGACTGCTTTTTTTATTGTGTGTTCCCAATTATATTTATGTAAATACGAGAAACCATGTACACTAAAATTGGGAAGATTATCATCATTTTTGCCTTCATAATATCCTTGTATCCATACATGTTTGTCTTTAGTTGGCCAGTCGTTGTGATTGGTATAGTATTAATCTGGTTAGGTGATCAGAAAACTATAAGCAAAATCATCTGGACATTGGCTCCAATCGTATTGTGGTATCCGGTAATGCAGTTGGTCTATTTTCTATTGAAAGAACTCTCATGATTTTAGAATTTGTCTAGGTCATTCCAATTTCAATATTGAGAAATAATTTCTAAAAATTTTTGCGTAACCGATCGATTACATGTATATTTGTAACCGATCGATTACAGATTATGAGGAGAGACGTTTTTCAAGCAATTGCTGACCCTGTCAGACGTGATATCATTGATATTTTATCCAGAGAATCACTTACCGTCAATGAGGTAGCTGAGCGGTTTCAGATAAGCAGGCCAGCAATTTCCAAACATATCAAAATACTCTCTGAGTGTAACCTTGTAATCATTGAACAAACGGGCAGGGAGAGGTTTTGTAAGATAAATCCCCACGAGCTTGTTCCAGCCTTCATGTGGTTGGACCAGTATAAAACCTTATGGGAAGAAAGAATTGACTCATTTGAAGCACATCTCAAAGAAATGAAACACAAAAAGAAAAATGATGAAAAATGAAAACTTCGGATCTGGTAAAACCTCTACTATCAAAAGGTTATTGGATGCTCCTATTGATCTGGTATGGGAAGCCTGGACTGATCCAAAACAAATTATCCAATGGTGGAATCCCAGAGGGTCGGACACTAAAATTTTAGTGCACAATTTTAAAGAAGGAGGCCATTGGAAATACAGTATGATGATGCCTAATGGACAGGAATTTATCACGGAAGGGGTTTATAAAGAAATCGTCCTCCATCAAAAGATCATCTCTTCTGCCGACTTCAGACCAATGACAGTTGGAGTTGAGATACAGGCACTCTTCGAAGAGATGGGTGAAAAAACCGGCTTCACATTCAACATTATACATGAATCAGAATCCTACAGACTTCAGCAAGAAAAAATGGGAATCTATAATGGTTGGGGATCTGTGTTTGACCGTCTCAATGAATTTTTAACAGAATTATGAACCACAAACAATACATCTTATGAAAACAATGACTTGCAAACAATTAGGCGGAGCTTGTGACCTTGAATTTAAGGCAGAGACGTTCGAAGAAATTGCTGAAATGAGCAAGCAACATGGTATGGAAATGTTCCAGAAAAATGATGAGCCTCATTTATCAGCCATGCAAAAAATGCAAGAACTGATGGCATCTCCGGAAAAAATGAAAACCTGGTTTGAGGACAGAAAAAGAGAGTTTGAAGCATTGCCAGCTGAATAAAATACAAACATTCCAGGTAATCATCAGTTGCCAGCATTACATTTGTCATGAAACACGACAGTTATGCACAAGTGTAAGTTGGCTTATTTTTTGATTTCCCTGGCTTTACCCTATGTATCAAGCGGGCAAAATATTGATTCCTTAATCGAAGCTAGCAAAAGTTGGCAAAGTCAGAACCTTTACGATTCCGCAGCAAAAACCTATAATGAATTAGGGTATGAATACCAATTCAACAATTTCGACTCCTCTAATTTTTGGTTGTATAAAACCCTGGAGCTTACCACTAATAACATAAACCCTATATACCTGGCGGATGCCAATAGGATGTTGGCTCAGAATATTTATCGTACAAGTGGTAATCTCGACAGCACAATTCTATATTATCAAAAAGCCCATGAATACTGGGAATTATTTGGAGATAGCCTGGCCATTGCAGACAACCATTTCAGTATTGGTAAAATGTACGTTGAACTTGGGGATTACCCGGGAGCTATGCGAAAATTTCAGCTTTCCCTCTCGCAATATGTCATTTCAGGTGATTCTAACGGGATTGCCGATACCTATAACAGTATGGCCATCGTATTTTCAAAGCAAAACAACTTTGAAGATGCCATCACATACAACCAAAAATCAAGTGCCATCAATCGGAAACTTGGGAATATGGGACCTGTTGGGATCAACTACAACAACATTGGCCTTACTTACAAAAAAATGGGGGAATATGATAAATCATTAGAAGCGTATCGTTATGGCCTTCAAATCGAAAAAGAAATTGTATTTCCGGTATTACGAGGGGCACTCTATAACAACATTGGCAATGTTTATGAAATCCTGCAGGACTATGATTCTGCGGTTTTCTTTCAATCAGAGGCGGTCAAACTCTTCCAGAGCCATAATTACACTAGTGGGATTGGCTGGGGATACAAAGGGCTCGCAAGTGCTCACCTGGCAAAGAATGAGCTGTCACGGGCGATTAAATTTGGATTGGAAGCACATAGAATAGGTCAACAAACCAATGACCTGGATATCAAAAAACAATCCGCACAAGTTCTTTCAGAAGCATTTGCCGGGGTAAGTGATTATCAAAGTGCCTATCAGTATCAAAAGGCATTCAAAACTTATAGTGACAGCATGTTCAGCGAGGCATCTATCAGGAAGGTAACTGAACTGGAGCTTGCCTATCAACACAAGAAAGAAGAGGAGCTAAGAGATTTACAACAACAGAAAGAAGAAGCAATCCTCAAAGCAGAAATAGAGGATGAAAAATATTTCAGGAACCTAGTACTCATTGGTTTATTATTATCTACCGTAATCGGAATAGTGTTTATTAGAAATTACCTATTAAAGAAAAGAGCCAACAAGTTATTGGAAGAAAAAAACAGAATCATTTCAGAGCAGGCAGATAACCTTCAAAGACTAAATACTACCAAAGACAAATTCTTTTCCATTGTTTCTCATGACCTTAGAGGCCCAATGTCGCTGTTTAATAACCAGGGTATGCTTATTAAGGCCATGCTCAAAGAGAAGTCATATAAAGAGCTTGATGAATTCTCTGACTCAATTAGCGAGACAGCCAAAAGTGTTACACAACTCTTAGACAATTTACTCAATTGGGCCATTCAGCAACAAGGCGAATTCCCATACAATCCAGAAAGAATTGACCTGAAAGCCTGTGTTCAGGAAAACATTCTCATTTTTGAACCAATAGCCCAGGCAAAAAACATTACGTTAAGAGATGATGTACCACCTAATACTCACATATGGGCAGATAAAAATAGCCTTTTGACGATACTGAGAAATCTGATTAATAATGCGCTTAAGTTCACCGAATCTGGTGGAGAAGTAAAAGTTTCAATGGAAAGTGAAGATCAATTCGCACTGATCAGAGTTAGTGACACAGGAGTTGGAATTCCTGCAGAAAAATTAGAACACATATTTGATTTTGAGGAGAAAGAAGTGTCTTATGGGACAACTGGTGAGAAAGGTGTCGGATTAGGACTTCAACTCGTTAAAGAGTTTGTTAAATTGAATAAAGGCAAGATCAATGTAGACAGTTTCCCTGGAAAAGGTACTACATTCATACTTAGCGTACCTTTTGAACCAGTATAATTAAAACGACTCTTTCAAACCAACATAAAACGCAAGCTGTCCTCCTTTAGCAATCCCCATATCAAGCCGCAGATTTAGTCTCTGGGAAGGAATTGCTGCAAACCTACCACCCACTCCAACTACATACTTTAATTCATTAAATTGATAGTCACCCAGGTTTTCAGCTACATCCCCAAACCCGGCGAAAGCAACACCCCCAAATCTCCAGAATAAATGCCTTCTGTATTCTATTTGAGAAAAAAACAGCTGTTTATCCCTGTAGAGACTGGCATTAGTTATTCCTCTAAGCCTTCTGCTTCCTCCTAATTGTGGTAACTTATAAAAAGGAACCTCATCCCCAGAAGTAAAGCTTACATTCACATTTACAGCGAAAACGTTTTTGAATGTCTCCCCCAGCTTCCAGTATTGTCTATAGTCAAACCAATAACTGGTAAAATTGAAATCACCTAGGAAGTAAGGCCTTATATATGAAGAAATCAATAAACCTTTGGTAGGGTATATTGCATTATCCCTGGAATCATATTTGAATGTAGGCCCAATTGCTGTGATGTATCCGCCCTCTTTTCCGGTAGGTGAATCAGTATCCAACAAACCATTGTCCTCAATGTCAGTGATATTATTGTATTGTAAATCCCATGCCAAACCAACGAATGTGATCGGATTGAGGGGATAAAACAATTGGCCCTCTATCTCGAAATATTTATTGGTATATGATTCATTCACATCAGGATCATTGGCATTACCAATACCATAGTAAACATCAGGAAAGTTATATAACTGTGGTGTGAACCTTAAGTTTATTCCATTTCGGAAAAAATAATCCAGATCCGTCTCAATAAGTATTTGTTTGCGGAGTGTATATAGAAAATATGGTGTAAATGACGATCTCCTTTCATAAAGATCCTGACTCTCATCTTTACTTTTGAGCAATGTAACTGCCACCACCCCAAATTGAAGGCTAGTTTCAGGCTGGTACCCTAGTGCCGGGTAAATAGCAAAGTTTCCTTTACGCCTGGTTGAATCATTTTCCTGTCCAGGGCATGTAAATACCAGGAAGCTCAGTCCAAGAAACAAAAATTGCCTGGTAAACTTCATTCATTAAATTAAATCCAGCCACAAGATTAATCAAAAGCCAGGGAAATCCTTTAAAGAAATGTGTGAATGAAACAATGGGGAGAGAAAAAGAAAACGAATTTTTCGCTGCAACTAAGTGCTAGTGCCCTAAGGCTTAACACTCAGACCGTCATGACGATTAGATACCTAAACACTTCATGATTGAATGCAGTTTGCTAACCACTTCGTTCCTTTTCCTAAAAAATCTCCCCATCTACCAGCCACATTAGATTTTTTCGCCTTTATTGCCTCACCAGCACTTTTGACGAATAAGTTGAATTTCCTATTTCAATGATGCATACATACATTCCAGGTCTTACATTATTAGTTTCCCACATCACCTTGTGAGATCCTGGAGCTTTATATCCATCGAACAATTGCGTTACTTTTTGTCCCAATAAATCAACAATTGAGATTCTAATTACTCCCTCATTACCCACCTGGTATGCAATATTTGTGAAACCTTCCACTGGATTAGGGTAAATGCTCCAAATCTCATTTTGCCTTTCCTCTATATTTGAATTGGTGATCAAACCATTCAATTGCTTCCAGTGCCTCAATAACTTTCTAAGGGCCTCTGGTTTGTTTTCAGGAGATAAACTACCATCTCGTGCTTCTTTATTTATACCATGACAACCTGGACAGGTCATTATCTCTCCTGCAGCAAATGATAAAGGCTGCCGTTCAATCACTATAGACTCATTTTCAGGCGAAACAGTTTGCCAGGCGACTGATCTTGCTGCTGGTACGAATGCTGCAGCAGATCCGTCCGGATCAATTTTAACTGATCCTGTCGGTCCATCCAGTGCATAAGGGTTTTGTTTACCCAATTCCGGATGCGTAATTGTATTCCTAAAGGGATTATAAAATACACGCCTTCCACCTCTTTGAGTGTAGCCCTTTGTCACTTCTGCCTGGAACATTTGAAAATGGCTTATTTCATACTTAGCTCCATCATCTGCTATGGTAGACACTCCTCCTGGTACCTCAAGGTTATAAGGCTGCTGTACATCTGCTCTGTCTCTTTTTGTAATATCTCTTACCGCAATAAGTGCAAGATCATTTTCTATAAGCCATGCACGTAGTGCATCCACATCCACTCCTTCTTCTTGAATTACCTCCATTTCAATAGGGTCTATTTCAAATTCAGCTCGAACTGGCGGTCTTGTTCGGGCAATTATTGGCTCAGGCCATAATTCAAGCATCTGCACCTCCACTGAAATCGGATCCGCAAAATCTCCCCAGTAAACAATTTCTTTGGTTATTGGGTCTCCCAGAATTGCTGATTGTGGCACCTTGTTAGCCATCAGCTTTAATCGGAAATTGAATGGTCTTCCTTCATCTGAATTATAAGTACCTGCATCAGGAGTATGAGATACAAGTGTATCACCATTCGATAGAATTTTCAGGTCTCTAAAATGGCCTTGTACATATCCGTCATTATTCAGAGAAACTTCATTGACCACCAAATCCTCCGGGTTTAGTGAAGTAGGAATATACGAATGCAAGGCGTATCCAGAAGCCAGGGTATTAAACTCTGGTCCATAAGAATAATAAAAGTTACCCTCCATGCCTGGTCTGGGGTCTTCAGTTACCTGAAAAAAACCTGCAAAACCCGCTGTCCTACCTCTCATGAGTTTGTTTGCGGTAAATTGCGTACCTGCAGATTCATAATTAGTGAGGTTACGGTCATCCACAAAGGAACCGTCGGTATAGGCTCCCCCAAATTCATGACGACCTATATGGTTAATGGTCTGATTTCTTTCTCCGTTGGGGTTGATCTCCCAAATTTGAAATTCATTGAATTTAAACCCCGCTTTTCCTTTATCGGGATCAAACTGAATGGAGTTTGTCCTGGGCTCAGGAAATACATCAAATCGATCACCATCGGCATTAGCTATCATATTTCCGTCATTGTCAAACTGATCGGTAATCTCTAAGTCTGCATTCTCAGATTCATCCACGAAAACATCTGGCTCCCATAATTCATTGATACCAAGGTCATAAGCAGCCATTTGCTGGTCCTGTTGGTTATGTGACCACCTGGTGAATAAAACACGTCCATCTGACGCCACAAAAAGGTCAAAATCTCCACTTGGTGAATGTGACAAATGGGCTACCTCCTCTGTTTCAGTATTGAGTTTCCAAACGCCGGAATTTGTAGGAGAAGACTCATACTCATCCAACGGAGGATAAGTATGATGCAATTCTCCAATAGGTTGGTCTGATATAAAGATTATTTCATTATCCACTGGGCTATAGACAGGAGAAAAGTTATTGTAATCAGCAGGTTGAGCTGTTATCCGAATTATAGCTGGGACTGCTCCTTCCAGTACGTCACACAAATTGGTGATTTCATAGATTTGCCACCTGTTTGCTGTATAAGATTGATCAAATGCCTTTACTGGACCCCCTACTAACATAGAAAACAAAGCCCTACATCCATCAAATGATACAGAAGGTTCTCTAACAGCAATACCAGCTTCATCTTGCAATTCACCACTTCCAACTCCATATCCAGCTTCAGCGGTTAGCAACCTTATGTCCCCATTTTCATCAAGAAGAGCAAGGTCCCCTCCTCTCGGGGCATTGGTCATTCTTGTACCCTGGTTGTTAAAAGTCTCAGCCATAAAACCAAAGGTGCTTCGTGAAGAACTCACTGACTGATGTGGTACCAAACAAAAAAGTAACGGATCCGAAAGACCCGTACTTCTTTTATCGATGTTGGTCCTCAATAACCGGGTTCCATTGGGAATAAAGCCTAGTGTGAAAATTGCGAGTGACGCAATTACAATTATTTTTCCTCGTTTTGACAATCGCATGTGCTGATAAAAAATTTACTGAAGCAAGTATACAGGGATTGTCAATGGATCGACGATTTTTGGCGGTATACATTAGGTGTACAACTGCCTAAAACAAGTAAAAAAGCACTTTTCTAGTGAAATTATATTTTAAAATCCTCAACAATCTTTTCCAGATAACCTGCTTTTTCAGACAAGACCTGTGATGACGATGACAATTCCTCAGCACTTGCTGCTAGTTGCTGGGCGTTATTATTTAGACTTTGCACGGTGGAATTGATCTGATCACTACTGTTTTGTTGTTCCTTACTAGCTGTAGCTATGTTCTTGGCTAACTCCGCAGTGTTGGTAGAATTACCTGCTATCTCATCAATTTTTTCTTTCAAATCCTGAGACCTCAACATCGTTGATTCAGCCAGATCAGTAATCTCAGTGGCAGCTTCTTTACTTTTATCCGCCAGGTCTCGTACTTCTCTGGCAATTACAGCAAACCCTTTACCGTGTTCTCCTGCTGCAGATGCTTCAATTGAAGCATTTACCGCTAATAAATTTGTCTGACCAGCTATTTTCTGAACCAGGTCAACCTTGGCACTAATTTCTTTGATGTCCTTCAATGTAGTTTCCATTGACTGCTGTCCCACCTGAATCTGTTTTGTAGACTGGCTATTGATATTTGCCGAATCAGTTGCATTTTCACTGGTGACCGCAATATTGGCTGACATTTCCTCCATGCTTGATGCCAATTCCTCAGCACTTGCCGCCAGATTGGAACTACTTTCAGACATTAAAGACGCCAGGTTCTTGAATTCAGTACTCGCGTTCCTTAGGTATTGAGCATTTTCAGATATACTTTTTATGATACTCTTATATTCCATACCCATCTTGCTAATCTCACGGGCAGTAGCACCAAACCCATCCCTGGTTGAAACATGTAAAGTATGATTTAAGTCATGGCTTGCGATCTTTTGAACAAACTCCTTAATTGCCCTGATATCGACAATCATAATTCCCGCCAGGAATAGGTTTGGCATGGCCTGAATTATAAACACAATGAATCCAATTAAAGCTAATCTGAATATTGCATCGCTCAAGGTTAACCCAAGCTCTGGGTATTCCAACATTCTCCAGATTATTGTGCAGGCGCTGATAATCAAAAGAGAAGCACCACTAAATGAAGAGTAGAATGCAGAAAATCTGAATTTAAACCTCACAGAAAAAGAGTTTTTACTATTAAGATCTGGATAGTATTGAGAATAGAGCTCGTCCAGGCTTTTCAAAACCAGAATATAGAAAGGAACATACGAAATACCTATGTAACAAAAACTAACACCAAGACTTAGCAAGGATAAATTCAAAGAAAAACCAGTAGTGTATGGAACTACTGCCCCTATTATACTGTAGAGTAAACTCAAAACGATATAGAATAGTAGCACCCGTTTATAGCTCTTATCAGAACGTTTCTGGTTCTTGTTGATGATAGCAGAACGGATATTCAATAATTCTCGTCTTATAATGTATATACCAAACACCCAAAACAACCCAAGAAATACAGGAAATTGCCAGGAAAAGAATATCTGATTAATAAACTCCTTGACACTGAAAATGCCAATTAATATATCATTGATTACAACAAATGTTACTGGTAGTAAAAAGGAGACAATTACCAACACGATAATTCTCCTGATCGTTTTATCAATAGTTTCCGTCACCATTACTTCAATTTACAGGATATAATATAATGAATTCTCGATAATCTCCGATAACTTGAAACCTCCTTTTGAAGTAGTAGCAATAAAAAAAGCCCAGCCATTGAGCTGAGCTTCTCCAAAATCTCTTTCCTGGATGTATACTAACGTCTCTCTAATGTTACGCTTTCTCCAATCCAGCAACCAGTATTTATTTCTTGTCCTTCCTCATAATTCTCTGAAAACAGTTCTTCGATGGAGGGGAACTGCTCCTTAGCTGCGGTCATTTGTTGTGTATTGCCAGCCAGTTTGTACATTTTGTGCGCAGCAATGAAACTTGTTCGGTCTGCCACTTTACTTTCACCTTTTCTACAATCTTCATAGGAAGTGAAATATAAATTACCAATAATGTTATAGCCTTCGACTACATCTTTACCCAGTTTTATTACTTCATATGCTTTAGATCTTGCTGAGGTTTTTTTGCCTTGTTTGGTATATACAGAGGCCTGGTTAAGAAGTGCCTGAGATTTATTTTCATCTGTTTCGGCCAGATCAGCAGCAGATTCATAGTATGTTAAAGCTTTATCATATTGCTTATCAGCATAGAATTTATCGCCAAGTGCTTTGGCCAGGGCATAAGTGGGGGCCTCTTTGTAAACCACCTCTCCTGTTTTCAGAAAATAAGGTTGGTCAGAGCATTTTGCTTTAAGTGAGTAACTGAAGATTTTTTTGGCCAATGCCACGTTTGTCGGGTCTTCATTGAATTTAACCACAAACTTATCCTGTATGAAATCGCAATTGATGATATCACCGAAAGAGCTGAGGATGGCATCTATCTTATTACGTTCCTTTTCAAGTTTGGCTGCATTACCTTGTTTTATTTGTTCATCCAATATGTATGAGACCTGATCATACACTTCTAAAACACCCTCAAGTGGCATTTCGGCGGGATTAGTTTTATAATAATAGGAAGCCAAAGTCACATAAGGTGTTAAATTAAAGTAGGAGATATCCGTACCATTTACTTCAAACGCTTTCTTGTATATGTCAAGGACAGTAGCATACTTGGATGGCGTTTTGTAAAACAATTTGAATGCGGTATACGCTTTCCTATCTAATACATTGGCATCTTCATCAAAGTGTTTGATCCTTTGATCATACATCCAAAGCAGACTGTCCTCCAACTGAGATTTTCTATTTTTCTCCAGATCCTTGTCCAGAATGCCTTCAATGCTTTTAGCTCCATCTTTGTAAATGGAAGGATTAAGATCTCCGGTATTGGTATATAACCAATTGAGAGTTGCCAGAGAGCCTTCATAGTTCTCCTGAAGCAATTGAATTTTGTAATAAGCTTGCTTCTCCTTAGCCATATCATGAAGAGCCGGGTCTTCAGGCCAGTTCCAGTCTGTTCCAGGGCCATCCTGGGCTTGGGAAGAAAATGTTACTGTTAAATAACCGAGTAGAATGAGTATTGACCTTTTCATTTAGAATTGGGATTAATTTTCGATTGCAAAAGAAAACCACCTTTACATGATCTTCAAACTATGTAGATTACGGTTTTATCAAGTTTGAGTTACACTTTTTACACGTGTTTCGACGAATGAAAGTTGGTTCATAAGATCAAAAACAGCACAATTTCACGATACTAATAAACAGCCTATGCACAATTTATTAAGAAAAGCAGCGAATATATTTGGACCCGGGAAAGTTTTTAAAACACTCTTCAACATCTCCCCTATGTACAGAAGAACCGGAGGCAGAATAATCCTTGTATCTGATGACCTTTCCTATGTTAAAATCAAATTGAAGCTTAATTACAAAACCAGGAATTACGTGGGAACACTTTATGGTGGGCACATGTATAGCTGCGTTGATGGCATTCACATGGTTCAGTTGATCGAAAAGCTTGGATCTGATTACGTTGTATGGGATAAGTCAGCCTCAATAAAGTTCAAAAGACCTGGCAACCAAACCTTATTCGCAGAGTTTTCCGTTCCTGATGAAATGATAAACAACATTAAAGCTGAGATTGCACTCAATAGCGAAAAGGATTATACGTTTAGTACCAGTCTTGTTGACAAGGAGGGTAAGATTTATGCAGAAGTGGAAAAACTCATTTATATATCTTCAAAAGACTTTTATAAACAAAAAAGAAAGACAAAGAATTAACGCTCATTCAACTGGCTGCTTATCATCAACTTAAAGGATATTTGAATTGCTTTTGAATTAAGTATTTACTAAATTCAAATCATACTAACACACACTCGCTATGAGATTGCTGGCCGTTATAGTTATAATTACTATTGGCGCATCCTCAGTCGCACAGGAAAATAAACAACAACAAATCCACCAATGCGATGCGCCGAATCCTGATTTAGTCATGCTATTCAAGTATGACACAATTCAAACTTTGTTCGTTCACACCTGTATTGAGACTTCTGACACTGATGCTGATCAAGCACATTCAAAAAAGGAATTTGTTGACCTGAACTGGTATCATTTTCCAAATTATGTACTTGACGGAAACCCGAACACTGCATGGATTGAACATACGGATAACAAAATTCTGTTACTGCCTTGTCTTAACCTTGAAAAACCTATTGAAATATGGACAGGTCTGGCGGCAACCAGTGAACTATTTGCAGCTAATAGCAGGCCCAGAAGAATTAAACTAGGTATTGTTGCTGCTGAAATTGTCTCATCGAGTGATCATGGAACTATGTACAGAAACCTCACCATTATTGCAGAAAAATCAGTTACTCTAGAGGATCAGAATTCATTCCAGGACCTGTTAATTCCTGAATTCAAAGTAGAAAAGTACTTTCATGAACAGGCAAGTGAACGTGCCAAACATGCCTACTTATTAGCCATTAAGGTTGTTGATAATTATGATGGTACATCTTCCCAAATGACGAGTATTGCAGAGGTAAGAAATTCTCCCGATTAATAAGTTGTGTTCTTTTTCTTGGGACCAGCATAGCCAAAATTTATTCCAAACCGAATTGGAACAATTAACTTGTTTTGATTCACATGATCAAAGGAATCCTCTGGATATGTGGCTATATCATATTCTCTGGAGAAGCTTCTAAAACCAATTCCCACACCCAAATAGGCATCCCAGGTAAAGCCAGCATCTCCTGGGTTAATCATCCACCTGTTACCAATGAATAGATCATAACTAAAGTTGCCTTCCGATGCACGAAGTGTACGTAACGTTTCTCCGTCAAGATCTAAGATCCTCTTACCATGATCATAACTACCGTAGGTTAGTTGGTGTCCAAAATAATACATCCCTGCTTGTCTGTCTTTAGAGTAGAATTTTTGCCTGAAACTAAGCTCAAAACCAGATCTAAACTCCTGATCAACCTCCAGTTTTGAAGTGGCTCTGTAAAAAGGTTGTTTGACAATGGTGGTCATCAGCTCGTACCCAAGTCGTTCCTGGGTATAAAATTCCAAACCTATGGGCAACCAACCCGCAACAGTAAATGCAGGGTTCGTACCTATGATATAAGCTTTATATTCATTTACCACAGGTTTGAAGTATCGGGATTTTTCTTTTTCGATCTTGTATTGTGGTTTATCATATTTAGAATCACCCTCAATACTGGAAGAGGTCCTGAAAATAGGCTTATCATCTTCATATATAGGCTTGTAATAACCCGCTAGCGACCCATCGGGGTTATAGAGCTTCCATTCCCCAACTCTTTTCCCATCTTTAATTTCACCTTCCATCCGTAAAGTACCATCACTGTAAAAACCCTTGTATGTTCCCTCTCCCCTTCTGAAAACCGCAAAACCTTCTTCATTCCCAGCTTCATTGAAATATATCCATTTGCCCTCATTTTTCCCTTTAAGTACATTGCCCTTGGCTTTCTGCTTCCCATTCTCATAAAATTCAATGAACGAACCACTTCCTTCTTCAAAATCCCCTTCAGCTTTTACTTTTCCAGTTTCATAATAGAGTTTCCAAACTCCCTCTTTCAGGCCATTATGTTCAATTCCTTCAGAACTCAGTGTCCCGTCATCATAATAATATTTCCATAAGCCGTTTTTATCTCCTTCACTATATCCACCTATCGCGGATAATACCCCATTTGGGTGATAATACTTCCATGGACCATGTTTTGCTCCTTTTTTAAAATATCCTTCAGCCTGCAACTCACCATCTTCATAGTAATACTTCCATTTCCCATCACTGAATTGATCCTTGTTGAAGCCATCAGCCTTTAATCGACCAGACGGATAAAACTCTCTGTATCTACCTGAACCTGACTCATAGTAAGCCTGGGCTTTTAACTTACCATCCTCAAAGAAGTAGTTCCATATTCCATTTTTCTTATTATGGATATAGGTACCCCGACTTTTTTCGGTTCCATTTTCGAAATAAAAGACCCATTCGCTTTGACGGTTGTTTTTCTCCAGCTGACCTTCCATTCTTTTATTCCCATTCTCATAGTAATAAATCCAGTGACCAGTACTGTTGCCGTCGTTTAGATTTCCTTCAGTCTTTAAACTGCCATTTTCATAATAATAGGTCCACCTCCCGGTAGGTTTATTGTCTTTGTAGTGACCTGTGGATTTGAGTTCTCCGGAATAGTAATATGCCCTGTATGAGCCATTTAATTCAAAGTCTTCAAAATTGTTGACAAAGTAAATCTCATGTAGGAGTGTACTGTCAGCATTGTAGTAGGTTTTGATTACCTGCTGAGCACTGGCGAATTGACACAGACATATCGCCATAATCTGACATACATATACACAAATCTTCAAATTAGACTACTTTGAGTCAAACACCTCTTTCATAACCCATCCCTTACCCCATTCTTCGGTTTCTTCTTCAGACCAGAGTTCAGGAAAGAAAATAACTTTTTGAAATCTCGGAGGTAAAAATTTCTGCCAGTTAGTACCACCGGTGGCACTAATCACATCCGGATCTCTATGAAGATAACGAACTGCAGACTTAAAATGCGCTAATGGCCAGGAAATATTGGCCATAACGTCATATTCCCGCATCAATTTGATCGCTTCAGCACTATTTTCTTTTGCTGCATGGTACTTTTGGAAAATCTTCCAAATGTTTTTTGATTCAAATTCTTTGGCAAGTACTTTAAGTTCATTAGCGTACTTTTCATCAAATTGATTCAATGTCAGGGTCTTTTTCCCAGTAGCCAATTCGGTAGCACCACTTTTCCAATACAGGTAATCATACATGACATCTTCATTGGCACCTGGATCAATTTGTTCTCGGAATTTAAGGTTCAGCAAATGCAATAATGGAGCAGAACAGATCTCAATTTTTCTGTATTGTACTGATTGGAATCCACTGGACGGAAGCAATGACATCCTGAACTTCAGAAATTGTTCTCTCTCCATTCCGTCAGTCATGATATCAAAGGAATTAACCAACTGCTCAAAATACCTTATTATTCTGGTCAATCTCATGATAAATTTCTCTGTATCTTCCTCATCTGCAATCATCTGGTCAATCTCTGACAAGATCAGATTGAAATAGAGTTCGGTTATCTGATGGTAGGTGATGAATATTTTCTCATCTGGGAAACTGGTTCTTGGGTTCTGTAAAGACAATAATGTATCCAAATGAATGTAGTCCCAGTATGTCAGGTAATCTGAGTATAATAACCCATCAAGATATGAGGCTAAATCCTGCCCCATTGCCTCGTACTTGGCATCCAGTTTTTTTAGCTGCTGGTAAAGCTCTTCCTTTATCTCCGTTTTATTCACTGAAATCGTTTTCTTTATTAGCTTTGTAAATTTGAAAGAATAAATTGAGAGAAACAACACCAGTATGTCATTAGATACGTTAACCCAAAACCCAAATGGCGTAAAAAGGAACAAACAAGATGAGTTTGAGTCCCCTGATTTTTATGCGCTGGATGACCTATTAACAGAAGAACATAAGTTAATCCGAAGCTCAATACGAGACTTTGTGAAAAAAGAAATTTCCCCCTACATAGAAGACTGGGCTGAAAGGAATCACTTTCCTTACGAGATCGTCAAAAAATTCGGAGATATCGGTGCATTTGGCCCAACTGTTTCTGAGGAATATGGTGGCGGAGGCCTGGATTACATTTCCTACGGTCTCATCATGCAGGAAATTGAACGAGGAGATAGTGGAATGCGTTCGACAGCCTCAGTTCAGGGTTCATTGGTCATGTACCCGATTTATAAATTCGGATCAGAAGAGCAGAAGAAGAAATTCCTTCCAAAATTGGCCTCTGGTGAATTTTTAGGTTGCTTCGGTTTGACTGAACCTGATCATGGCTCCAACCCCAGTGGCATGGTAACTAATTTCAAAGATGCTGGTGACCACTATGTGCTTAACGGAGCAAAAATGTGGATCTCCAATGCACCAAAAGCCGATATCGCCGTGGTTTGGGCCAAAAACGAAGAGGGAAGAATCCATGGGTTGATCGTAGAGCGCGGCATGGAAGGATTTACTACTCCTGAAACACATGGCAAATGGTCACTGAGAGCAAGCTGTACTGGTGAGTTGGTATTTGACAATGTAAAAGTACCAAAGGAGAACCTTCTACCTGGCAAAAGTGGTCTTGGTGCGCCGATGATGTGCCTGGATAGTGCTCGATACGGAATTGCCTGGGGCGCAATAGGTGCCGCAATGGATTGCTATGATTCTGCGAGAAGGTATGCTTTAGAAAGAATTCAATTTGATAAACCAATTGGATCTTTCCAATTAATCCAGAAGAAACTGGCCGAAATGCTCACAGAAATCACGAAAGCTCAGTTACTTAACTGGAAACTGGGCAAAATGATGGATGAAGGCAAAGCCACAACTCCTCAGATCTCATTGGCAAAAAGAAATGCCGTTGCTACCGCACTTGACATTGCCAGAGAAGCCAGACAAATCCACGGAGGTATGGGTATCACCGGAGAATATCCAATGATGCGACATATGATGAACCTGGAATCTGTTGTTACTTACGAGGGTACACATGACATTCACTTGTTGATCCTGGGAGCAGAAATAACCGGGATACCAGCGTTTAAATAGAATTAAGATTTGAGATATGAGTATTAAGTATTTAGTTTTAGTTCTGGATATTTAATACTCATTTTTTTGATTGATCAACAACTCATCGAGTGGCTTTTGGCTGGTGATATTGCAATTCAGTATCAAACTTATCGTGACTTACTGAATGACAATCGGGTTGATTTGCAGGAAAGGATTCTTCAGGAAGGTTGGGGAGTGGACTTTATGAAGGTCAGAAATGATTTTGGACGTTGGGGTAAAAGCTTCTATAATCCAAAATGGCAATCCACCCATTACACCTTACTCGACATTCGATACCTATGTCCTCCAAATGATTCACCTGCTCTTTCTAAAATCATAGAAGAGGTCCTTGATAACGGCAAAAGTGATGATGGTGGGATTGATTTAAGTCCTTCATTAACAGCTCCAAAAAGTGATGTCTGTGTCAATGGTATGTTTCTGAATTATGCTTCTTATTTCAAAGCCACTGAAAGTCAACTGGAATCCATAGTCGATTTTTTCATTAAAGAGCAAATGTCAGACGGAGGGTTTAACTGTCGGTCTAATAGATCAAAATGTCACCATAGCTCCATGCACTCCACTGTTGCGGTAATTGAAGGTATTAATTCCTATCTATCAAATGGCTACCAATATCAAAAAGAAAAGCTAATCAGCATGAGAGCTGAGTGCATAGAGTTTTTACTCATGCATAAACTCTTTAAGTCTGACAAAACCGATCAAATCATCCATCCGGAATTTCTAAAACTGGTTTATCCTGGAAGGTGGAAGTACAATATCCTGAGGGGTCTTGAAGCATTGGCGGATGCGAACATCCCTTATGATCCCAGATTGCAGGAAGCCATTGATGTACTCATTCAAAAAAGAAACAAAGACGGTACCTGGAATTCACAAGCCAAACACCCCGGTAAGACACATTTCGAAATGGAAAAGGCAGGAAAACCCAGTAGGTGGAATACGTTGAGAGCTTTGAAAGTACTGAGTACTAAGTACAAAGTATTAAGATGAGAGTCTAAATACTAACTACTCCATACTTAATACTAACTACTTCGGTACCATCAACCAGACTCTACCAAAATGATTCATGTGATTGGCCTGAGCGAACGCCTCATCACCAACTCCGTAGTAGATATCCATCCGATTGGGTCCTTTAATAGCTGCACCACGGTCCATGGCGAATAGAATCTGGTATTCGTAATGGGTGATATCGCCGAATTTATCCAGTTTGGGTACTTCCGCCAGCATGGCACTTCCCAGGGGAATATAATTGGTATCAATCGCGGATGAATAGTTGGCAACAAGATTAACTCCTGCGGCACCAATGGGCACAGGATCCATCAATTTGAAGAAGATATAAGATTTGTTTTGATTCAGAATTTGAGGCATTTGATCCGGGTGCAAATCAAACCAGTTTCTTATGGCAGTTACGGAAATGTCTTTTGGAGAAATTAGGCCTTTCGTCAGGAAGTGCTTTCCAATACTTGAGTATTCGTAACCATTATTCCCATTGTAAGCCAGTATTTTTTTCGTACCATCTTCGAACTCCACAATTCCTGAACCCTGAACGTGCAAAATGAAATTATCAAATGGATCATTGGACCATGCCACTTCGAGTCCTCTGTTTTTTAGGTGGCCTTTGGTATCTATCTCTTCTCTGGTGGGTAGCTTACTCCAACCCTTTGGATACTTGTAAAATGGGTATTTGTACTGGTCATCTTTCTTTTTCTTCACGGAAAGAATGGGCGTAAAGTATCCGGTAAAATGAACACTATCCTCTCCCTGCTCTCCTTTCAGTAATTTATAATCAAAATGGTGTGACAAAATGCTATCAGTAGGCAAATCATGGCTACTCAGAATTTCATATGTCTTTTTGATCTCCTGAGGACCGAATCTAACTCCTGCAATGTTCTTTACAGGATCTGTTCTAAAAAGTCTTGATATCTTCCTCTGACTTTCCAATGCTTGCGGAAATGCATTCTCATCCAGTAATACGGGTAAAGATGACATTGAATCCCCACCAAACTCAGAAGTTATCATGTGGGAATAATAGTACACCAATTCCTCCTCTTGAGAAACAGACACCAATTCAGAAGATTCTTCAGCTGTCCTGCATGAGGTAATTACCAATAAGACTATAATTAATCGATTGAGCACAGATTTAGTGATTTTACGCTGCAAAGAAAAGGAAAATATTGGATTGCTAAGGTAAGTGTGTTTAATCATCTGATAGTTTAACAAATCGACTATATTTCTGCGACTATTGAATGTGAGATGATCCCCACAAGAAGAACCATTTTAAATTGGTTATTTTTCGCTCCTCAAGCTATCCAGTTTTCTTTCAATTCTATCAATCCTTTCTATTCCCAAAGCCTTCTCATAAAACTCAATTGCCTTTACTCTCTCCTTAATAGCTCGACAATAATCCCCCATCGCATCATAGGCTTGTGCACTATTGGGGTAATTGGTCAAATTCATATTTAACATGGCAAAAGCTTTGTCATATTGTCCCATTGATAAAGAGATATCCGCAAAGCGATCGATTAAACTTTCGGGAGGCAAAAATGGATAACCAAAATGGCTCGAGATGTTTTGGTAATGGCTAATAATCATATCTTCCAGATCATTCACACTCATTGTTACACCTTCCTTGAACAAAATCTCCTCATCAAACCAATACCAATCAAATAAATACCGAAAGGCTTCATACGTTGCAATCATTGGCACCCCATTGTGGTTATCTTTGGGATAAAAGGCAGTCTGAAAATTCAACCCACCGGCCTCCTGACACACCTCCTTAAATTCCAATATAGTTCTCATGTGTTCTGATGATTTCAAGGTATCATTAACCACTGTTTTTAGATTCAATCCCATTGGCAACCTATTGGCCATGCCCAGAAATAGAGATTTACCTTTTAAATCTGCCTGGCCCATTTGAACTTTAGCCTTTTTGAAAAAACTCAGGTTATCCCAACGAATTGTTGGATCAATGGCTATATAATTATTGAATAACTCATTATGATAGAGCAGACTATTGAGAACAAACAACCCTCCCCAGGAATGTCCCATGATTGAGCGATATGGTGTGGTTGGATAGTTTTTATCGATGTACGGAATCAATTCCATTCCCATAAAATCGGCAAACTCATTTGCTCCACCCGAGGATGGGAAATAACTCACTTTGTTTGGTGTCAGGTCCCTTGTACGATCTGTATTGGGAATTGCTACTACAATCATTTCTGGGACTATTGCATTGCCATTTGCGACACTTAATTGATGAATCATCCCTGTAACAGCATAAAAATGAGCTGGTCCATCTAATACATACAACACCGGAAACCGCTTTTCAGAATCCTGAGCACTTGCAGGTACATGCACCCAAAAAGGTCGATTTTCTTTAAGGATATCAGAGTAAACACTATCCACTTTCCCGATAGCAATTTGTCCATCAACTACACCAATTGATTGAGAAAATGCCTGAAATCCGAGTGAAATGAGAATGCCAAGTAACAATACAACTCCGCGCATAGATTCCTGATTCTTTAAAACAAAATTTCAACTAAATTCTTAGTTTTTAAGGAACCTTGCAAGATTCTGCAGGTATTAACAAGTGATTAACAAATTTTGATGTAAAGTATATTAGGTATGACTGCACCAAGTCTTGTCAATACTTAATACAATCATACTCAATAAAAATAACCTTCAGCTACTTAACATCCTTCCTGTTCAGCCTCCAGAAAATCACCCCAATAAACACACCCATCCAAATCAATGCGATCAATGTAGGCTGCCATAAGATGCTTTCCTGTACTTCCTGGAAAAAATACCTTGGGAAAGGCACTTCAATCAATCCGGTGGTCATATTGAAATAACTTGAAGGAAGCAAAGGCTCAATCCAGGCTGTGTTATCCTTTATTGGTGAATACTTCAGAATTGACCCCAGTACCGGCTCCACAAAAAGAGAGTAGATCATCAAAAACACGATCACAAATCCTGTTTTCCTGATCAATATTGCCATCATGAGTGCAAAACTGCAATATTTCACCAGATCCAGCCAGTAAAGGAATAAAAATTCAAGATCCCTGAAGATAAATTTAGGTTCCATCACATGACTATAGATCGAACCTACACCCAATCCACAAATAAATAGAAACCCTGCACTTAATGCTCCTAATCCAAAAATCAATAACAGTTTGGATAGAATAAAGTCCTTTTTACTCACACCATCTATAATATTCTGCCTCATGGTGTTGAAGCTTAAATCATTGGTGATTGATATAACCACAATGAATGCCAGTAAGATCTTCACGTATGTGGCGAGAAACGATATGTTGTGCCACACATCAGGGAAATCATAGATTGGAATAATCGTGGGATCCAACCCATCAAAATCAGCGCCTTTTGATTTCAACCATTCCAGGAAGAACACTCCCCCTGAGCTGATCACCAAAACGGCAAATAAATACAGACCCAGCAATATCCAGAACACTTTATAGTTCCTAAGCTTGAGCCATTCGAGTTTTATTGCTTTTACCATGTTTCTTTAAGTTTTGAGTAGTGGTTGGAAGTCGGAAGTCCGAAGACCGAAGTTTTATTACTTACCAAACTTCCAGCTTCCGTCTTCCGACTTCTAGCTTTTTTCTTCCTCCAGTATTTTCAAAAATTCCTGTTCAAGTGATCTCTTTTCCGGGATCAGCTTTTTCAGGGTGATGTCCTGCTTGAAGCAGAAGGCATTGATATCGGCAGAGCTGAAATTGTCTTCCAGTTCTACTTTGATCGTACCATTTTCATGTAGAACCTGCTTAGTGCCTTCAAATCCTGCAATGGACTTAGCCAATGATTCATTGTCATCACCACTGATCTCCACGATATTGGTATCTCCCAATATGTCTTCCACTTTTCCATCATGGATTTTTACACCACTGCGAAGGATACAAAAATTCGTACATACCTTCTGTACTTCATCCAGCAGGTGACTTGCGAAAATGATCGTCTTGCCCTGGTTGGCAATGTCTTTGATCAATGTCCGTACCTCGGCAATTCCCTGAGGATCCAAACCATTCGTAGGTTCGTCCAGTATCAGTACCGGTGGATCAGAGATCAAAGCGGCTGCTACTGAAAGGCGTTGTTTCATCCCTAAACTGAACGTTTTAAAGGGGTCATTGCGTCTTTCATAAAGGCCAACCTGCTTCAGGACTTCATCTATTCTATCAAAACTTACTTCCTTGATATGAGCGGTAACACGTAAATTCTGTACCGCTGTGAGGTAACTGTAGAAACATGGTGTTTCCAGTATAGAACCGATCTTTTGTCGGCTTTTCACGGGATCCAGTCCCCCAAACCATTTATATGATCCGGATGTGGGTGCAACCACGTCCAAAATCATCCCTAATGTGGTGGTTTTCCCACTCCCATTAGGACCAAGAATGCCATAAACCTGGCCTTCCTCTATGGTAAGGTTTAGATTATTAACAGCCTGGATCCTCCCATATGTTTTCGAGAGATTGTTAATTTCTAATGTTTTCAAAGTATTTGAGTTTTTTTGACCAGCTTCAAGCCCTTCTAGCGTGAAGCATCTAGTTCTTTCAATTCTTCTTCAGTAGGTGGCCTTCTGTGATCACGCCTGTTCCCACCATTGAAGTTTTTGCCCAATTGTAAAACATCGAGCATACTATCTGCCTGGAATGAATTCATCAATGTTGGTATTTTCTGCCAGCCGATGGTGCCGTCCAAAAAGAACATCATACTACCATCCGGGCCTCCATAAACACCCACCATTTCATTTCTACGATCAGAGCCCATCAAAACCAACGTCTGGTCTCCTCCGTAAATTGTCGCATATTCTTCAAAGCCCCTGTCTTCATATCCGCGAACCACCTCCATATATGACCTGGAAGCTATTGCCGTGCTATCCAGCTGATAAACCAACAACTTGTTGATATCATTTACCATTTCATTGAAGTTAGGGTCCTGTGCAATGTTGATCATCCTCAGCGTGCTGGGATACAGACAGAATTTGAAAGTTTTATGCTCCTCGGCATACGCCTTAAGAGGTCCCTCCTGAGAGAAACCCCTTAAACTGACTATGCTCACTATGATCAGGGAGAATACAAATCTCATTTATTCTCCTCCGTTTCCTATTTTGCTTAAATTCTCAAAGCCATCAACCTTCATGCTTTTGGCGATTTTAGAGATATTCTTTAAGTCTATCTCTCCATAAAGGCTCAGAAGAACAAATTTATTGTTGCCACCCACTACCATGAGCAACTCCTCAATTTTTCCATTAGTATCCTTGATAGAAAACTTCACATTTTCTTCTGCGTCGGTTACAGTTAAGAGCTCATCATACCCTGACTTGTCTACTTCCGCGGTAGCCGCTTTATACAGTTTTCCTGAATCTGCGATACTATCACCTACTAGTACTTTCAGTCCTTTGAGTTTACTGATTGCTTTCAGAAATTCTTCCTCTTCAGGAGTTCCTGCTTCCAGTTCAGTGAAAAGACTGAACATTTTTGCGCTTACTGACACCTTTACAAAATCTTTGTTGTCAGCATACTTATCCATGTATTTGGTTACAATTGTTCCTTGTGCAAACGCACCTGCCGTAACCAGTACAGCCATACTTAGTGTTGCGATTAACTTTTTCATTTTAGTCCTTGATTATTGTTTCTGCTTTGTTGATTTTATTTAGTTCTGCCGGATACTGTCTCGATTCGTTGAGGTTACTTGAGATCATCATCAGGGCTTGTCGTGTTACTTCATAAGCTTCCTTGGGGTCTGTTACAGCAAAGGGATCTTCTTTACGGGAACTGTCCAGTGCTACAAGTGCTGTAAACACTCCAATAGTCACAGTTGCTGCCACAGACAGCCATTGTTTCTTGAAGATTCTGGGTTTACCCGGCACTTCTCCATTGTAAGTCAGCTTTTTATTGGCTGCTATTGCCCGGAAGTATTGTCCTTCCTCCGTGATAGACGGGTTTTCTTTGAAATACTGTTTGATGACTTTTTCCTCTTCCAGGGAAGTTTCACCGGCCCAGTATTTATCCAGTAGCTCTTTAATTCGCGATTCCATAAGATTCCACATTTTGCATCATTTTTCTCACCTTCTGTCTTGCTCTGTGTAAGTTCACTTTTACCTCATCCATGCTAATCTCCAGCACTTCAGCGATCTCCTGATAGCTCATCCCTTCCACCTCTCTCAGGTGGAAAGTATCCTTTTGTTTGTCAGGCAGGGTATTCACTGCCTCAATAAACCATTTGTATTGATCTCTGTAAATCGCATCTTCAGATGTGGAAGATTGGTGCACCATTTCTTCCGTGTTATCCAGAGCAGTGAACCGATTGGTACGCAACACATCCAGGCAACTGTTACGCACGATTCTAAAAGCCCACGCTTCCGGATTCCTTATCTCCTCCAGCGATTCACGCTTGTTCCATATTTTGATGAGACATTCCTGCACAACGTCCTGTGCAGTGTCCAGCTCCTTCAATATGGAAGCTGCGTAGCGGAACATCCTGTCCCTCGACGGGAGAATCAATTCCTTGTACAATACATTTGGTTTAGTCCTGGATGCCATAATCAACCAAACGACGACCGGTAACAGGGTTTGTTACAGGGGCCGCAGAAAAATTTTTCAAAAACAGTGTAAGTTACTAAGAAAGAGGAGATTAAAATTTAAAAAAAACTCGAATATCGAATTTCTAAATTCGAAAATTTTGAGGATTTGATCTACACCGAATTTATGAATTTGCGACAATGCTGTACTTATATGTGAGTCGGATTCATTCAGGAGCATTTCGGATTTCGGGTTTGGAATTTTGAATTTCCACTTAACATCTGTCCCCGGTCCCCGGTCATCAGTCAATTTAAGTCCCTCACTTCCCCCCTTCACGACCCCACTCACTGCCTTCCTCGCGGTGGCATGAGCCTGCTAACACACAGGCCATTTCGGTCTCATTGCTTCACCTTTGGGGCTAATTAGAATGGTAATGGAATAATAAGTGTAGAAAAAGTTAGACGTTTAATTATACGTTTAATAAACGGATAAAAGGCTTATTTGTGAAATAGAGGGAGTTCTTGAACAATTGAAATACTGATTTATTAGATTTGGATTAATATGTATAAAACAAATAAACGCACAAAGTGCGTGTTATTATAAGTTACCCATCATTTTAACCAACTGTAGATGATAAGAATATCATTAATAACGCTTCTTACAGTTTCAATTTTGTCCTGTCAACAGGAGAGTAAGGAAGTCAATTTTGACAGATTTGGAATTTCTGTTCAACTCTATGAAGATTGGGTTGTCGACAATGATGACTCCCTCACAGACAATAATTACTATTTATACTTGAAAAATGAGACGGACTCTAACCGAAGTTCCTTCCACTTTTTAATAAAAAATGATACTATCAATTTAGAAAATCAATTAGAAGATTTGGTCTCAACTCTGAAAAGAACTTACGAAGAGGAATCCACTAAATATGAATACTCAAATGATATTGAGACTCCAGTTCTTGCCAACTCAATCAATAATAGAAAATATAAACTAGAGATTAAGGATGGTTTAAACGTAACAGGTTCTATCAACCAAGTAATTGTTAACAATAAGCTTGTATTCTTTATGCAGGAATTCTCTGAGGGTATAGCAGATGAGCACACAAACTGCTTAAAATTGATTGAGGCAACCCTAGCAGCAAGTAAAAAAGACGATGAGTAACAAATTGTAAGACACCATGCCCAACCGCAGCTTTGGGTGCTTTCTGGTGGGGTCTGGCTGACCCGCATCACAAGTTTTGCTCGTGCGTAATTCTAAGGTTTGGCTGTTTTGTAAAATCTTCTTTGCGTAGAGGGGTTTGGCGTGTTATGGCACCAACTATACTCACTGCAATTCCGCGAAACTTGTTAGGTTTGTGCAGGCCAAAGCTGTAGGCACGGAGCTTACAGGGTCGTTACCAGCAATGCCAGAACTGAGAAAAGATATCGAACAAAAGTTTTATGACGTACTTAAACATCGGATCGATTTGGCATCTTTCGAATCATGGTTGTATCAGAACGACTTAGAAACTGAACTTCCAGAGGGCAAATACATTGATCTAATCTCTTTAAACTATAAGGACAAGTACGCTCACAATGAACTTGAAAATCTAATAAAAGATCTGGTTGATTTCGGGAAGTTTGAGATTCACAAATTGAAGGAGATTCTCGAATCAATTATCAGGAAGGACAACAATTGCGCAGAATCGATTGAGCTAACCTATGAATTCTACTGTTCAGGATACAATTTCCTTAGAAGACTTGGTTTATCGTATGGATTATTAGTTAGCTGCCCGCCTGCTGGAAATTATCAAAAAACCTGGAACGAAATCACCCTTTCTGAACAAGATGAACTGTTAAATAAGCTTTATCCGAACATTATTACTGATGCTGAAAATGCCCTGGATTGGTTAAGGAAAGGAAAGATTATTATCAAGAATTCTGTTGACGAACTGGGTAACTACAAATATGATGATTTAAGAAGCGCATCAGAAATTCAGCAAGGGGAAATTGAAGTGATTAAACTTTGAGTGCAACTGAAAAAAAGCTGGTAACAGACGCTGATCGGGCATATGTCTCAGTCTTTCTGGCTAGTTTCAGAGCAAATCGACCCTGAATCTGCCGCTGAGATTCTACAATGCTTTCTACCTTCTGCTGCTTGCAAGAGATTTTGATTTTCAGAACGCAGTGCCTCTATGAACCATTGTGAGCTTCGGCCGATTACCCTATTTAGTGCTATTCACCAGTTGCGGACATCCGAAATTGATTACTATCGTAGTTATATATGCGAGGCAGGTGATGAAATCACCCTTTCTCGTTCAATAACATAGATGTCGTGAAGATGTCGTAAAGGTTACGTAACAAGCGTATACCTGCTTAAACTAGTTTTGTTGCCAACAAAATATATCAATGATGCAAACGGAACTAGCCACTAAAGAAAAGACAGCCAGAGCAAATGCCCCAATGATAAAACAGGCAATAAGCCTGGCCAAAATGCCTACAATTATTGCTTTTCTCATAACGCCGGTTCGGTTCTTACTTGAGCTGTCAGGCCTACCAGAAAACACTATTTTCATAATTGGGTTGCTTTGGTTTACCCTGGGATTTTCAATATACTTGGGATTCAAACTTTATTGTGAAAGCAAGGCCATTCAAATACTGCTTTTGACACTACTGTTGTTCGCGCCGATTTCGAGAATTCCAGTGGCTATTCTTTGGTGGATAGATACGGAACTCGCAATTGGTACTCACTATGGCTTTTATTTTGATAACTTTCCACAAGCATTGCTTAACCACATCATTTATGGTTCGCTCATTCAAATTCTCCCGGGGTTCATACTTGGCTCTATCACACTCATACTATTGAAAAACTCTAAATCAGTAAAATAAATATGGATCACTCACACCTGGCAGCAAGAGTTAAAGAATATCGTGTAAAGAAAGGGCTTTCTCAGGAAGCACTTGCCAATAAGTCCAGTCTCAGTCACAGAACAATTCAACGGATTGAGAATGGGGAAAGTAATCCTTCCGGAGATACACTGCAGCGGGTAGCAGAGGCATTAGATCTTCGCCCGGATGAATTAATTGATTGGACCATTAAAGAAGATAATGGATTCCTCGTTTTTCTAAATTTAGCAGCGCTAACATTTTTGATCTTTCCGATACTGGGTATTCTCGTGCCGTTTATCATGTGGATATCTAAAAAAGACAAAATAAAAGATGCTTACCAGTTAGGAGTCAGCCTCATCAATTTCGAAATATCCTGGGTAATCTGTTTAGTTTTGCTACCAATAATATTGGTTCTCTTGAGTAGTATTGGGTTGTTGCAAAGTATCACATTTAGCACGATCATTCTAATTATGATAGGAATGTATTCATTGAACATTGCTTTAATAGCCATCAACACCTTAAAGATTCTAAATAAGAAGAATGTTCGGTATTATTCATTTATTAAATTTTTGAAGTAGAAGATTATAAACCAAAGAAATTGGAAACAATAGATAGAATACTTGAAAGGTGTAACTATTACCTCCATCCTCTTGTTCTCAAGTTGTATATCAATATGATAAAAATGGCCAATTAGTAAGTAAGAAAATACTAAATACTGAAGGTATTGAAGTAGATTAAACTAACCATAAATGCAGAACTTACTTAGAATCATTGTAACCCTAATAGCGGTCTTATTACCCCATTTGTTGCCCCTCCCACTCCATGCTTATAGCTTGATAATTATCCTCATGGTTTGGCTCTTTCTCAAATATCAAGGATCCAGTTTTTCGGACTTGGGGTTTTCAGTTTCAAGATTTAAGAAACAAGCAATTGTATATGGAGTGGTAGCCAGTGTTTTAATACTAGGGTTTCTACGGCTTGTTTTTTTCCCATTGATAGAACTATTTATCTCATTTCCGGAGACACAGGTTGAAATGTATGACCAACTGAACGGCAATACAGGTTTTTACATCATGATGCTCATCATGGGTTGGTTAATTGGGGGGCTCTATGAAGAAATTGTATTTCATGGTTTTATTTTCAACCAGCTCAAGCGTGTTTTTGGTGGCCAATACAACACCCAACTAAGCTTTCTGGTAACGAGTGTAATTTTTGGACTTTACCACCTGCAATTGGGCTATGCTGATGCCCTGAATGCATTGTTGGCTGGTGCGGCTTATCACTTGCTAGCGCTGATGTTCAGGGGAAATTTATGGTATTCAATCATCTGTCATGGAACTTATAATTCGATAGTCATTACATTGCTCTACCTCGATTATATTTAACAAACATTCTGATCAGGAAGGTATGAAGAAAATACTACCAAAGTATCAATTTCTGCTCATTGGTATTACTATAGGAATTCTTTACGGGCTATTCACCAGGATAATATTTGATGAAAAAGCCTCATTGGCCTCTATCACCTACCTTTTCATCATTCCGACGGTCCTGGGAATTGTTCCACTGGCATTTGCCAATGACGAACAATTAAAATCCTACAAGCATATCATTTTTATCCCCTGGTTAACTACAGCTACCTTCTTTCTTACGATGCATCTGATAGGACTTGAAGAGTTTATTTGCTTGCTTATCCTGGCAGGCCACTTCTTCATACTTGGGACAATTGGTGCATTTATCTATCGGCTTATTCATTTAAAAAGAAAAAACAGAAAAGGAAAATTGCTTTCAATTCTCATTATACCCTTTCTACTTGCTCCTTTGGAACAAACCATTGACAGTCCATCCACCATTTATCAAGTGGAAAGTGAGGTAATTATTTCCAGCACCATTGAAAATATATGGGCAAACATAATTGAGGTTGCCCCTATTGCTGAGGAAGAATACGAAACTGGTTTTTTCAATCAGATCGGGATTCCCAGGCCAATTAGTGCAAAGGTGGATAAGAAGGAAGTTGGTGGTCAACGAACAGGTAACTTTGAAGGCGGTCTGGAATTCAAAGAGCGTATCACGGAATATCAGCAATATCATGCAGTTGCCTTTAGTATCGAAGTGACTCCAGCAACGATCAGACAAAATGTATTTGATCAGCATGTATTAAATGGCAACTATTTCAATTTTGTGGATGCCTCATACAACTTAATAGAACAGGGAAATGGTGATATACTCCTCAGACTATCTACTCATTATCAGTTAACCTCCAAAATCAATCTTTATGGAAAATTCTGGGGCGACATTATATTGGAAGATTTTCAGGAAAGACTTTTGTCTGTTATTGCCAATAGATGTGAAAAGACTCAAAGTGAAACTTTTGCCGAATAGAATTTTATGAAAAAAACCATACTTACTTTGATCATAGTATTTGGCAATACTCACCCGAAACAGTCCAGCTAGTTAGGAGCGAAGGACTTTATAATGGTTCAAAATGGAATACATAGAATACTTTGTAACAACATTTATTATTATTGGAATAATCGGGATAATTGTGACTGTAATCAAATATCCCAGGGATTCTGCAAATGGAGTTCTAGCGGTTTTGTACCTTCCGTTTAAAGCCATTTGGGCACGTGTTCGATTGATCTTATTCCCTTTTGAAATTTTGTTTCTAATCATAGAAAATGGTGTGAAGCACCTAGTCATATTGAACGACAGAAAATCGCATCAAACAAAAAAGAGAAAAACAAAAGGCTAAAACATTGAGGACTGAAAACCAGACGCTTCTATGCACATTCACTTACCCCCATTGTTACAACTAGCCCATGCACCCTGAGCGGGCAAATAGCAAAATTGGCAAATAAAGAGAGTTTTACGGTTTACGGCAGGTTGAAATCATTAGATTTAGAGAAAATTCATAAAGTATATAACAGAACATGCTCTGTTGTCGATTTGTTATGCGCAAATAAACTTGAAGATGAGAATTACGAACTACTTATATATTATCATCATTTTGGCTTTTTCTTTGTCCTGTAATCAAGGAAAGAAAGACAAAGAATCTCCTGAAGAAAGTGCTGAAACAACCAAGAATGAAACGATAAAACTGATAGCTCAACGAAGACCTGGTGGCGAGGCTTCTGAAATTGACCTTTTAACTAGTAAAGGTTTAGATAATTTAAAATTCGCAAATATATCTGACACGGAAATTGATGATTCTGACTTAGTGATTGGAATTGAACTTGGTCAAACAGAAATAGCTGTTCCCTTAATTTATTTAGACGCTTATGAGGTTGCAAATTTTTCTTATGAAGCCAATGACTATTTATTGACTTGGTGTCCGACTGTAGGTTCAGCAAGAATCTTTGAAGGAAAAGCGGATGGTACCAAATGCAAATTTGATTTTGGGAAGGCATTAAGAGATAATAATTTGCTGGTTGTAGACCAAAAGACCAGAAGCGTTTGGAATCAGCTATCTGGTGAGGCCATCCATGGAATTCTTCAAGGAGAAAAATTAACCCCTTTACCAACCATCCAGACTACTTGGGGATATTGGAAGAGTAGGTACCCTGACACCAAACTGCTTGTCAATACTGATACTACAGGTGCAACATTTCAAGCCTCTGATAAGGTACTTTATCGAAATTGGAAACCAGGTGACGGTCGACCGGTTCCCAACGAGATTCATCAACTGGATAACTTAGGTATTGGAATAGAGCTAGATAATTCTTCTGTCTATTTCTCCTTTCAAAGGCTATTTGAGGAAAATTCACCTATACTTTACGAAATTGATAATCAAATCATCACTATTCACTTTGATGAAGCTGGGTTAACCGCCTGGGCAGAGGATAAAGAGGGTAAAATGATAGCAAGTTCAATAGTATATGATTGGGCCTGGAGAACTTTTTTTCCCGATTCACAAACATTTCAATAATTAAGCGCATAACAAATACTTAAATCCAGGTGTAGCATTGCTATATCTAATTATCCCGGTGCTTTCTTTTCACCTTTACTTGTAACCTCTTCAATAATCACCAAAACTTTTCAAGCACAAAGTCAAACCATCCAATATGGTCAATTCTTCCCCGGTAGCATAATCGACCGTGAATAAACTAGGGCTATTTATAATGCAAAAACAACCCATTACAGTTATGCATTATAAGGGTGTAGCCTGAAAAACACCCAATTCACTACAGGAAGTACACCAAAAAAAATTGGAATTACCGGAGGTTTGATTTTTAGTGGCAGCACATCGTGTGGTACGTTTGGGTGAAGGTGTACATACACTGCCACTAGCATCATGACTACTGTTGCCAAATTAGCCAGTGTGAAAAACTGAGTTTTTTGTGCTTTGACAAACGTTTTGCTGCGAAATACTAATAGTAAAAATAATAGACCAACGAAAATCTCACCCAATTGGCCAAACCAATACGATAGTGTCTGAAACGGAAGTTCGCTGGATTCCACCTGAGTAATATACCAGCCTTTGAATGGGTTGACAAACTTCAAAATGCCAAACATAAACATGGAGACTCCCAGGAATCCACTGATAATTTTTGAAATTCTGTTCATTGTGTTTTTTAATTGTGAATTACAGCACAAAATTCTCAGAATCATTTTCTTGTCATGTGGACAATTCAGCTAAAGTGCAGGACTATTAGTCCATTTTTGACAATCTAAACTCAGATGGCGTTAGGTTGAGACGTTTTTTGAAGAGTCGGGCAAAGTACGCTGGATCATTAAATCCGGTTTCATAAGCTATTTCAGAGATTGTTTTCTGGGTGTTTTGCAATAGTTCAGAAGATTTCTGTAAACGCTGGTCAATTAAATAATTGTTTGGTGACTGATTATATACCCTTTCAAATTCTCTTTTGAAAGTAGAGATACTCATACCACATAATTGGGCTAATTCAGGAACTGAAAGGTTGGAATATACATGTACCGAAACCACTTCCTTAATTCCGGTAGATCGCGATGTAAATAACTCGGAAAACACTTCAGTAATAGATTGAGCACTTTTAGACTGGACTAGTAGTAGGATCAATTCTTTGATTTTCAACTCCAGTACATCCTCATTGACCAGGCTGGGATTGTCAAAATAAAATTGAAGGTTCTCAATGAAGCGTTCTACAATGGAATCATTGGCTAATCTGGATACCTGCTCACCCTGAAGTTGTCTTTTGATCAAATCAGGAAGCTCTTGCTCATATAGTTGCTGAAGTACATTTGGATAAAGATGAAAAGCAATTACTTCTACCATGTCATTGTCAATTTGCCCTACCCAATCCACAAAGTAGTTACCACATTTAAGGAGAATCCCATCTTTGGCAGGAATTTCTGTAGTGTTGACTGCTGAATGTATTTTAGTATGATTTCCCTTGATGTACAGAAAGCATCCTTTATTTGGAAACAACGCTTCATACCGAAAAGGCGTTTTAATCCTCACTTTTTCAATAAGAGGCCTATTCTGATAATCGAAAACCTGACGAGAAAGAATCATATTCTTCATGTTTTGCTCGAAAATACACTCTCCATTGAATATAAGACTCTCAAAAGGCCAAAAGTCCTTGTGTTTGAACCGAAAGTCCTGTTTTTAGAATCATGCGCTCCTCATTTTTGCCCTTCTAAGCACATTTACAGTATCCTATATTGTAATAAAGTCACTAAAAGTCACAGCTTCAAATTTGACCCTCTAAGCATTCCAAACAATCGAAATCAACGCTTTTCAAATATAAAGTCAACACCCTCTTTCCTTTGCTTTCTCCTGAGTTATTTGTGATTAAAATTATCTTTTGCCGCTAAACAACAGAATCACAAACCAATGATTAAAATTATCCATTTAAAAGTATGGTTACTGGGTATTATTTGGTTACAAAGTTGCCAGACCACCAGTCCCACCAAACCAGACACTACTACTGAAAAAGCCTATGTTCAAGTAGATAGTGGTATCACACATATAGAGGGAATAAAGTCCCAAATGGTCCAGACTGAAAGGATCAATATGCACGTTTTGACTTACCGGGAGGAAGGAATTCCTGTGATCTTTATACATGGAAATTTTTCAGCAGCTACTTATTGGGAAGAGATCATGACCTCCCTACCTTCAGAGTTTAGAGCCATCGCTCCTGATCTGAGAGGATATGGCTGGACTGAGGATAAACTCATTGATGCCACCAGAGGAGCTCATGATTGGGCAGATGACATTGAAGCATTGATGATCGCATTGGGTTTAGACAAAGCCCATATCGTAGGTTGGTCCATGGGTGGTGGTGTCTGCTATGCTTACCTGGCTGATCATCCGGAAAGAATATTATCTGTAACGCTTGTCTCACCTGTATCTCCATACGGTTTTGGAGGAACCCATGGTGAAGACGGAATACCCAACAATGAAGATTTTTCAGGGTCTGGTGGTGGAACTGTCAATCCTCAATTCATTGCGGCTATTCAAGCAGGTGACCGAACCGACAGCACACAGAACTCACCCAGAAACATAATCAATACCTACTACTATAAAACCGGATTCAAGGCCGAAAGAGAGGAAGACTTTCTTACAGCTTCATTGATGCAAAAAACCGGAGATCAGAAGTACCCCGGAGACTTCTCCACAACTGAATTCTGGCCAAACCTGGGTCCAGGTGCATACGGACCAATTAATGCTTTGTCGCCTAAATATGTTATTGGTGATGTGGAAAGAATGTTGGCCATAGCGAACAAGCCACCCGTACTTTGGGTTCATGGCAGTGATGACATGATTGTTGGAGATGAATCATTTTTCGATTTGGCTACTCTCGGCAAACTGGGATATGTTCCGGGATGGCCAGGTGAAGAGGAAGCCGCTCCACAGCCTATGCTCATGCAAACCAGGTATGTGCTGGAAAAATACCAGGAGAATGGAGGAACTTATCAGGAGCTTGTCATGAATGATGCAGGTCATGGTTCACATATTGAAAAACCAGAGGAATTCAATAAAGCGTTCCACAACCACATTTCAACGATACAATAAACAGGAGGATAAAGTTTGTGTAGCGATAAAGCAACTCAAATTGGGTTGCTTTTTTATTTTTAAAGTTGCTCAGGTCACTTCCGAGCTACTAACCTAACAATCGAAACAATATCACACAAAAAAACCGGGCTCTCACCCGGTCTTTCAATCAAACTTTGGTATTACGCCATCAACGAATATATAATCTCTCTGTAGTTTCCATTGTATCCCCAATCAGGTGAACCATATACATCCCCTTAGTCAGGGATTTTTCATCTAAGTAAATAGTATTAAAACCTGCGTCAACTGACTGATCAAGTATCATTCTGCCGCTCTGGTCAAATAGCTGAAGTACTACCTGCTCTCCATATTCCTCAGTGATATTGATGTGGAAGAAGCTCTCCGCTGGATTAGGAAAGACCTGGACCTGATTTTGATAGGTTTCCATTTCCTGCACTTCACTGATTTGTTGGTTGTAATCAGCTGCGTCACCTTCTGTCCTGCTTCCAGATCCATTAGCAGGTTCAGAAATGACCGCACTGGTATTTCCTTCATTATCTGAAGCAATACTGATCATATTCAATGCTTCATATGAACTAGTCGCAAAAAGATTTCCCTGTCTATCGAAATAGTAGAAATACTTGCCATGATGCACACCAGTTTTCATAACCAATATCTGCTCATTTAAAACAGGAACACCTTCATTTGTTATGGTTTGGTAAAGATTTTCCGGTTCACTTGAAATGACTTTGATCTTGTCTCTATTAGTATCGAATACAATCATGGATACCCATCGGCTTTGGTAGTAGCGCATATCAGGGTTTTCTATTGTCGGTACCTGAATGAATGATTCTACATCAGTTGATTCATCACAATTATCAGTTGCAGAAAACAGCGCCTGATGTACACCATATCTTCCAAAGAAATATTTAGGAACCATCTCTGCCTCAATATCTGGCCCTGAATGATCTTCCACTGTAATCTCAAATGAACAGGTGGCCGTATTACCAGTAGAATCAGTCACCTCATACGTTACAATGGTAGACCCAATCGGGAAGAGATCACCAGATTGGAAATTACTTATAATGCTTGCAATCCCACAATTGTCAGTGGAATTGGGCTCATCCCATGTGACTACTGCCTGACAGGTTTCATCCGCTGCAACAACAATATCTGCCGAACAAACTATAACAGGAGCTTCACTATCATTTACAATCACCTGGAATGCACAACTACTTGTATTCCCTGAAAGATCTGTTGCTGTCGCGATCACTTCATGCTCACCAGTTTCAAAAAATGAACCTGAAGGTACAGAATATGAAAGCGTCACATCGCAATTGTCCATTGCGGTTGCTTCAAATGTCACCACTGCTCCGCATGATCCTTCCTCTGTATTGACAACTACATTTTCTGGGCAAGTAATTATTGGTGCCTCAGTATCTTCATCCAGGATTGTTACCTCGTGTAAAGTCACGCACCCATTTTCATCTACTATTTCAATATTATAATTACCTGATGAGAGGTCATTAATTTCAATTGTGGTCCCCGCAAAAACAATTGGCGTATTGCCATTGATGGATACATTAAATGGTCCTAAACCATCCAGGACCTCCAGGGTAATACTCCCCTCCTCTGCACCCGGACAGGTATTGGTTGTAGCCACCACTTGTGAATCACATGTTGGTGGATCTACAGGAACACATATTTCCATCGCCCCTACATAGTAGTTTCTTTGTCCATCAAATCCTGCATTGGCATTGAAGAACCTTATTTGGGCAACTGCCTGATCGACATTACTGAATAATGCACCATTAAAATTATTGGCAGCCCCATCACCCAGAGTTGTAGCCTCTAATTGGTAACTTCCATTGGCACCCATTGTAAATACCAGCTCCAGACCTTCATCTGTAAAACCAATATTGGTTGGGTTAAACCCATTCCCATCATTCAGGAAGTAGAAAGGATTTCCTCCTGTAAAGAAGAATTCCGTAAGGTTTTCACCATTGGCATTTTGCAACCCTAATCCTACTGTTCCTCCATTCTCAATCCAGCCGTTATCTATTTGAATTGTCAATTGAGCATTTTCACCAAGTGGCTCAACAAGTGGTCTAATGGCATTACTGACATCACCTGAGTTAGCATACATACCTAACGCCCTCCCTAAAACATCAACATCACCATCTCCATTGCTATCCCCATCACCATTTTCAGTAGAGGTAAAAACAAAGTGTCCTCCATTTCCAGGATTATTGAAATCGGTGTAAAGGTTCCAAGGACCAAATCCACTTCCTCCATTGTCTCCGGTTTGCCAGCCATCATCATAACTTGATTCAGAAGGATCTGATACATTACAGGATTCATTACATGGAATAGGTGCGGTCAATATTTGCGGCACAAATAGCCCACAATTTTCTCCCACAATTGAAACATTCACATCAACTGGTAATCCATTGGCTTCTATGTCTACTTCCACTGTTTGGGGACTTGCAGTTAACTCAAACTGCAAACCATTGATTTCCAAAACCCCTTCCGCTGGGCCATTCTCATATGAAATAATGAATTCCTGCGTCACCAAATTGGATATCACGTTACATTCAGATTGTGCTCCGAGATATACATCCGTGATTGAGCAGGATTCTACACCAAAACCAGTCACCAATGATATCGCACCACAGGCAAAACTAGCTTCAGCATTGGTGTTAAGAGCAAATGTGGGTAGGTTCCCGTTTCTGTTAGGTGAATTTGGTCTGTCAGCTGAAAAATTGAATACACTACCATTAGCGGCAAAGTTTAATTCTCCAATGGTAACCTCAGCATCTTCGCTTTGGTCATATACTACAAGTTTTAAAACCTCACCGTCAGTCATCCCATTTGTGGAGGGAGAACCCAGTACTTCAATCACCATATCATGAACACCGTCCCACTGGAACCCCTGTCCTATCCTTCCGATTCCTACCACATCTCCATTGGCATTAATGGCAGCAACTTCATCTCCAATCTCGATTGCATTTGAATTCACCAGGTAATTGGAAGCATTGCTGACTGTGAGTGCTACAAAATGAACACAACCACCTGGAGAAGCATCCATACCAAAATGACTGGCTTCTTTACCAGCACCAAGCGGATAAAGACCAGTTGGCCCGTACCACGAATAATCCCTGGCCTGTGCTTTCACAAGTGCCCTTCCGTCACCGAAAGCTTCAGATGTCTCAAACATGAATCCATCTGAGTAATCTTTCAGGTGCTTGTTACTAAAAGGGGTATTGACATATACTGCATTGGTTTTAGTAGGATGATCGTTAATCCCCAGAACAAGCCCATCAGTTTCACCATTGGTTAATCCATAACGGGTCATGGCAAACATATTACTTCCATTATTGTCTCCGTCGTAATCACCATCCTGAGGCCAGTAGCCGTTTAAGTTTTGAATGTGATCTGATCCACCATTGGCAAATTGCTTTCTTAAGGCAATCAACCAGTCAATATCTTTGTCTAACCCGTACCAGAAATAGTCTTTCCAGAATACAATGGGTCTTCCCTCTGACGCAAGTAAAAATGGATAGCCCATATCTTCTTTGTCCGTGTATATCGGATCATGATCCTCCAGTGTTTCAAATCGCAAACAGCTGTTCCCAAAAGGAATGTCGCATCCTTCACTATCTTCAACCAGCCCTGTACGATCCGTATCGTGAGTGTCTAACCAGGTAACCACATCAAACCCGGATAAGCTGGATCCCCAAACCAGTCCTGCACCACCCAGGGTATTGTACAAGTCCTGGCTACCGGAGGGATCATTCAAAACAGCTTTGAGCGAACCTCTCAGTGGGAAATCAAATAAGGACATAGCAGATCCTTTTACACCTCCCTGATTGCTTGAATTGGTGACTGCACTATGGTAACCTTCCAGGGCAGCAGTATTGTAATCAAAGAACTCACCGAGAGCGAAAGGTTGGTCACCATTTTCAACCTCAATGATAAATTTCCCCAGATAGTCTGGTTCAATATGTTTTACAGCATCCAGCCTTAATTCATCAAATCCAACCTCATCCATTAGGTACCTGCCCCAGCTGATAAGGTCTACCCCCATCTCTCCCATCTGATTAGGAGCTCCAAAATACCAGGTAGATGGATTGCCACTGGCATCCGTGGGAGGAGTATTGGTTAGGTTGTTGAAGTAGCAAATGTCTTCAAAGAAAAGTGGATTATGGTAAGGTCCATTTTGATCAGGGTGAAAATTATTGGCATGAAAATCACCTGCATCACCAGGTAGTCTACCACTTGGTGGGTTGAATTCAAGGTAACCTGTTCCTCCACCAACTTCACGAGGCACTTCAACGTCACCACCTCCCCGGTGATTAAGTACAACATCCGCCATTACATTGACCCCTGCATTGTGCAAGGCCTGTATCATAGATTCCAACTGGCCAACGTTCCCATGTCTGGTTCTAATGGTTCCTTTGCTATCAAATTCCCCCAGGTCATAGTAATCATAGGGACCATATCCCATGTCATATTTTCCGGCAAATCCTTTTTGAGGGGGTGGTGCCCAGAGGGTTGAAAAACCAGCTGATCCAATTTTAGGAGCAACAGCTGCCAGGGAGTCCCACCAGATTCCACCATTTTCTACATCGGTAAGGTCACCTGGATGTGTGTTCCAGTAAAAACCTTGCAAAATTACATCCTGAGCTTTTACGGTTGGGCTTTTTACCAATAGACATATCAGTATAAACCCAGTGAGTGTTGCGAGTTTCTTCACGTTAATTAAGTTTGATCTTCACGTTAATTACAAATTCACCCGCAATAATGGATTTGTTTATAGTTATTGCAATTAACTGTAGTATCAATTTATGAATTGATACAAAATAGCTAGTTAATAACTCATAAAACCCACATTTTCATTTGACTCCAGGGGCTTATTCATTGAGGAGCGTTTCGGATTTCGGATTTCCACTTAACATCCGTCCTCGGTCCCCGGTCATCCGTCGATTTAAGTCCTCACTTCCTCCTCCACAAGCCCACACACTCCCCTCCTCGCGGTGGCATGAGCCTGCTTACACTTAGGGCCATTCCGGTCTCATCGCTTCACCTTTTGGGCCAATTGGGAATGGTCATGGATTTAAATAAGCGTAGAAAAAGTTAGACGTTTAATTATACGTTTAATAAACGGTTAAATGGCTTATTTGTGAAATACAGGTAGTTTTAGAACATTTAAAATACTGATTTATTAGATTTGGATTAATATGTATAAAACAAATAACACGCACAAAGTGCGTGTTATTATAAGTTACAGGCAATTATCTAATGAACGCATATTTGATCTACCATCCAAGAAGGATTAAAACTGTGGTTGGTGGCGTGACCATCTACCACGATAGCTTTGGATCTAATGAGGATCCATATCTATGGAATGATCAGTTTTTGCATACGTTCTGCCATATAACTCAACTGTCGAACGAGATAGATCAAGTTAACTTCTGGGTTTCAGGAAACACTTATCCTAATTTCCAGCAACTCTTTTGTGATTGCGTATTTGTCATAAAAGAGAAAAAATACTGGAATGTAAGCAACTCAATTGCCCCCAATGATCCTATTGTAGATAATAATCAAGCTTATGAACATCACTATAAATGGGTCAACCCGCCCTATGAGCAACACCACTTCAAAAAGAGAACCAGATACACTTTGAAAGCGGATGCGGATAAAAGCTTTCAGCCTCAAGATAAATCCCATCAATTAATAGATATTTTACCTTATCTAAACATGAATGGCGTATCAACTCAGCAATTAATAAGTTCAATGACCTCAAATCGAGGTTCAAGACCGCTTCGGCTTGACTCATCAATTGGAAAAGGTTTATATGCATTTTTAAAAACTAATGCGCATATTAAATTATTTGGTCGGCAACTTTCTAACCTTCACCCTTAATTGATAAAACATGGGAAGAGCCAAAGAGTGGATGATGGAAATGCAAGAGCAGGCAGGTGATAGACATCTGGCTAAACTTCTTGGAATTTCATACGAGGATTTAACAGAATTAGAATGGGAAATCAACACGGATGAGAGCAACGAAGGACTTGTTTATTGTTACATAGTCGAGTTTACTGACGATTCCTCATCGGATATATTACGCAAAATAGATAGACTGGAAGATGGTAATAAGGTGTATCTCTCTCCTTGGGAAATGGACGCTGAATATGATTACATTAACGATCAATTTGATGCAATAACTGAGAGTCGGAATAATTACAAAACCTTTTTCTCTGAAATAGATCAACTTTTAAAGCTCAGTCAACTCCAAAAAGAGGGCGATGAATTAAAGAAAATCCTCAATAGACAAATTTTTATTGGTCTTATTGGTTGTATGGAAACATTTCTTTCCGATGTGTTTCTAAAGCTTGTCTTTGACAACAAAATGTATTTCCGGTCATTTGTTAAGACTCACCCAGAATTCAAAACTAGGAAATTCGAACTTAGAGAAATATTTGATCAGCAAGAACAACTTGAAATGAACGTCAAGAAGGTCATTCTTGACACTATATTTCATAACCTTCCATCCGTCAGTAATATGTATAAATCAACATTTGATATTGAATTTCCTAACATTGGAACAATGCAAAAGCACATATTGAAACGTCACGATTTAGTACATAGGAATGGGAAGACTAAGGATGGCCAGGAACTCATAATTGAAGACCGAGACTTAACTCAATTAATTAAAGACCTTGAGGACTTTATCAAACCAATTGCAAAAGAGCTAGGAATTGATGTGTGAAAACTAAAAGCCTGTAACAGATGCTAAAAATCCATAGGCTTACTGAGGTACTTGCAAAGGTTTGTGAGATAAGATACATTCCCGATATTTACAGATGTCCAGCCTACGGATTTTAGCTGGTCGTTATGGTCAATAATGTCTTATATTTGCGGAAATTAACTATCTATAAAAATGAAAAAAAATTATTTATCAACATTACTCGTTCAATCCATCATCAGTCAACATTTGTTCGTTTGTGTATTTGGGTTTATACTCATATGCACCTCTTTAACTGTCTCAGCTCAAACGGCTCTTGATGAAAACGTTGATGCTGGATCAATGCCAACAGGAATCACATACCAAAATGGACCAGGGACCAGCAATTCAAAAAATTGGACATACCCATTTGGAGTTAAATTGAGTGTATGGGGAAATTTCACCAGAAATTTCGAAATTATGAACACTAATAAAACCTCTTCATCAACTCTTGCTTTTAGAACCTATGATCAAAACGCTAGTTCATGGACTCCATGGAGAGAATTTATCTTTAAAAATAGTTCGGGAAAAGTTGGGATTGGAATGACCAGCCCTACCGTTGAATTGGATATTAATGGCCGTGTAAGAAGTGCTGCAAGTGGTGAAATCAATCCATTATTCTTGATGGCTTATGAGGATGTGAATAAATTTCAACTGGGATATAATTCTGCGGAAGATATATTTAGAATTGACTCTAGAATTAACTCAGGGACTTGGCTAACTAGAGTATCTGTTAATAAAGAAACAGGCGATGTGGGAATTGGCACCATAAACCCCTCGGCCAAACTAGATGTAATAGGGAACGTTCATATGAGTGGTGGATTAATTCAATTTAACCGAAGCTATGAAAATTTTGGGAACGTACTAGTTCTTAAGACCAAAGACAACAACCAGTATGGAGACTTCCGATTTGAAGCAGAAAGAACTGATGACAATTCTTTAAGAAAGCTGATGTTTCTTGATGGAGGAAGGGGAGCGTTAGGTATTGGGACAGAAACTATACCTGATGGGTTTAAATTAGCTGTGGATGGAAAGGGGATATTTGAAGAGGTTAAAGTTCAGCTCTCTGAACAATGGCCAGATTATGTTTTCCAATCGAGTTACAAACTTCGAACTCTTAAAGAGACCAAAATATTCATTAACGAAAATAAGCACCTACCTGAAATACCTTCTGCAAAAGAAGTAGAAGCAAACGGTGTGGAGCTTGGAGATATGAACATTCGGCTTTTGAAAAAAATTGAAGAACTCACATTATACATGATTGAGTTTGATAGAAGAATGGAACTAATTGAAGAGGAGAACCGAGCATTGAAAAAGGAAAACCAAGAGCTTAAATCCAAATTCTCTGCGCTTAGAAAGGAAAAATGATCATAACAAACGCTGATGACTGAATAGGGTGCTTGGCTGTAAAGAAGCTAAGTGTTTGCTGCATTGATCGCCCCCTAACTAGGTGTAGCATTCGCTACATCTCCTTATCAAAGTACTTTCAGAGCACATACCTAAAAAATCATCTTCTTCTTGGCTTGAAGATCTTGAAGAAGGAAAAACTCTAAACATTCTCGATTGCCTCAAACACCTGCTGTAATGAGGCCCCCGATCTTTTTTATCACTCAAACGCTCTTTGCAATGACAAAACCGCTCTATTCTGTCATTCAGCCACTTTGCAATGATAAAACCTTTTGTTTTGGCCATTTTCACCGTCAATTCTGCGATTACTACTCTATAAGACACTTCCAACCCAACAATTAGACAATCGTATAAGTCCTGAGCTATTCAAATAAATCCGGGACTCAATCAATGAACAAACTCACTCATTCACAAATTTCTGATAAACGCAGAATCTGGGAAATTATCGCCGTATTGGCAACAGTCAAGGGACCATCAACCCTACCTGACATGTTATCCCAATACTAATCACATACCCTATTTGGGGTGTGGTTCAACAATTTCTGGTGATTGCCCTGGTGGCTTGAAACTTGCAGGATTTAGAATCTATTGACATCAAAAAACCTGTTACCATTTTCATTACGGCCTTAATTTTTGGAGCCATTCATTATCCATACAATTGGCTAATCGTCGGAACATTTGTTCTGGCCCTATTCTATGGTTATGTGTTCCTAAAGGTCAGAAATATCTGGGTGTTGGGCCTTTTTCATGGATGGCTGGGAGGACTGTTCTTTTACACGGTAGTCAATCGTGATCCGTTTATGGAAGTATTTGGGAAGTATTTGGAATAATCGGATTGTTTGGACCCACAACCTAATTCAAACAACCAATTCATTACATATGTAAAGATTTTATTGACACTGAGGCATAAAAATTGTTCTTTGAAGCGTGAACCAACATCAAAAGGATCATGAAAATCAAAATACAGTTTGCTTCGCATTTTGTTCTATTGCTGACGTGTGTGAACCTGTTTGGACAGGTAGTTTTAATTGATTCAGGCAAAATAGAATTGTATGCCAAGTATTTCTATGAAGATTTTGAAAAAACAGAGGGCACTGTCTGGATTTTGTTGGATGAGGAACGGTCTACTGCCCAAAAAGTATTGCAAACCTCTGCCAATATTGGAAATTCTTTAACAGCAGGTGGTCAGGTAGTGTATTTTGTGGATTCAGGTGATGGTTCAGAAGCGGTCAAAGAACTCGGAGGATACAAGGACCAGTTCGAAAGGTGGTTTGAAGACGATCCTGATTTACTCAAATTTATTAAAGCAAAAAACCTCAATCAAAATCACCTGACCCTGCTTGTAAAAATGTATAACCATCACATGCCAAGGCCTTTTGATAATGGTTTTTCAAGTGGTCCGATCTCCACTTTTCACAAACAAAAATTAACTGATCCCAGAGACAATCAATCCTATGACATCATTGAGATTGAACAGCAAGCCTGGATGGCCCAGGATTTAAGATATGACACGGAATGTCCGGACTGCCCCAAAGAATACAGGTCCTATTGTTTTGATTGTACTGAAAAAGGAGCCTTCTATACCTGGAGATTAGCCATAAATGTATGTCCGGGAGGATGGAGACTACCCTCGGAAGCTGATTACCATGAATTATTGGTGAGTGCCGGTTTACCAATTGAAAATGTGGCCAAAATATTTGGTATGGATAAAGATGGTAACACTGGAAAAAAACTCATTACTGGAGGGAGTGTGCAACTAAATCTTCAAAAAGGTGGATTTGTCAAAAATGGCAAGCTCAAGTACGAATACATTGATGGCAACTATTGGACAGCTTCTGAATACCTGGATAAGAAAATGAATAACGCCCATTCACTATGGGTCAAAAAGGACGGTTCACTTGCTTTCACCTACTATAAAAAGGATGTTGCACTGAAAGTTCGATGTGTGACTAATATTGAACCCTGAAATTGGCAATAAAATATCAATAGATAGTTCCAGCCAACCTCTGAATGACTCCATTTTCGGTAATCACCCAAACCAATTCAAAAGCTCCTGCACCATCTGAGTACCATCCCTGCACAAAATAGGCATCATCGTTTTTAAAGATCTTATAATTGTTCTCCACATTAAACAGATCCTTATAAAGATAAGGTGGAACAAATATCTTTTTCCCATTGAGGGTTACTGTAATATTTGACACCTGCGTATTTGGAAGATAACCATCTATTCCAAACGGCCTAAGGCCATTAATAGTTGACACCCACTCACCCTCATATTCAACGAGGTTTTCTGAACTTGAAAACCTCTTTGTTTCATATTGAAAAAACAGCTCATCACCATCATAAGTTTTTTTATCTGCTAAGGGTCCGATCCTACTCTTATGCACATATCCTTTAAAAAACGGTGAATTAACACTTGAAATTGACAACTTGTTTTTAGGAATATAGACAGAAACCCAACTCACCTTCTCATCATAATAATCCTCCCAAACCCAGAAAACCTCATCCGTTTTGATTTGAGCAATTACTTTTGACTGAGTACCCGGAGCTTCACGAACATTGGTATATCCATCCGGATCTTCAATGATGGCTGATTGACTAAAGACCTCCATTGAAGCCATTAAAAACATCAACAAAAAACTATTTCTCTTACTCATAATATCACAATAGTCTAAATACTCAAATCTACCAACTCACTACTCACCAATAAACCTCCTCACCTCTTCCCTCAAAGCAGTCAATGGAATCGAGCCATTTCTCAATATCACTTCATGAAAAGCCTGAATGTCAAAATCCTCACCTAATGCCTCTTCTGCCTCTTTCCTAAGTTGTTTAATGGTAATCTCCCCTATTTTGTAACTCACCGCCTGACCCGGCCACCCGATGTATCGGTCTATTTCCGTATTGACTTCATGGATAGACAATGCGGTATTGTCAGCCATAAATTGAATAGCCTTCTCTCTGCTCCAGTTCTTGTAGTGAATCCCCACATCCACCACTAACCTGCAGGCGCGCCACATTTCATAGGTATACCTGCCAAACCATTCATAGGGTGTCTCATACATGCCCATTTCTTCTCCCAAATACTCGGCATATAATCCCCAGCCCTCACCAAAAGCACTGATGTAATAATTATTCCTGAATTCAGGTAATCCTTCCAATTCAGATGCCAGTGAGATCTGCAAGTGGTGTCCGGGAACTGCTTCATGCAATGTTAAAGCTGGTAAGGTGTAAAGGGTTCTGCTTTCCAATTTCGTTGTGTTCACCCAATAGATTCCAGGTTTTCCTTGCCCCTTGCTACCGCCAACGTATCTTCCAGTGGTGTAAGTGGGTGCTATTTCCAGAGGAACTGGTTCTACCGTAAATGGTAATTCATAGAGTGTGCTAAATAACCGGGGTAATTGCCCTTCTGCCTTCTTACTCAACCAGGCAGCACGATGGAGCAGTTCTTCACCTGATCGTGGGTAAAACTGTGGGTCCGTTCTCAAAAATTCAATGAAAGCACTAAAATCTCCATCAAATTCAAGTTCATCAATGATTTCCTGCATCAATGATTTTATCCTGGCTACTTCCTGTAGGCCCAAATCATAAACCGAATCAGGACTCATGTTTAATGTGGTAAAATACCTGATCCGCTCCTCATAATGTTTTTTCCCATTTGATCTATTGACAATCCCAGGATTTTCCTGGGCGGATGCCATATAGTCTGATTCCAAAAAGTGCTGCAATTTCTGATAGGAAGGGATCATTACTTCTTTTAAGACTTTTCTACCATTGCTGATTAGGCGTTGTTTATCTCCTGAGGAAAAACTGCTGGGTATGCTCGTGAATGGCTTGTAAAACGGATTTTCTTCCAGGTTATATGGATTACTCCATGGTTTTAGCAACATCAAAGTATTCTCAACAATGATTTTTGGAGCCTGGATCCTTTCTTTGATACCTCTTTCTAATAGGTACTGATTGTAGGCAATAAAATTCGAATAATCTGGTAACCAATTGAGGTAGGCTTCATAATCCTGCACCGTCTGAAAAGGCAAATTTGGCAAGAAAAAAGAGGGTGAATTGTAAAAACCACCTTCAGCATTCATAGGAATTAAATAAGTTTTGAAGTCCACCTCACTTAACTGATCCTGCAATCGCAACAATCGAATTTGCACATTGATCCGTTCTTGAGTAAAGAGCTTATTTTGATCGATTTTCAATAGTTTCTTGTAATAGACCCGTTTCTGCTCTGCTTTCTTAATTTGATCTTCAACTTTCTCAAAAGTAAATTCTTCAGGATGTCTCCACTCCCATTTGCCGTCTTCCAATTTTGAGGGAGAAACCCCAATAGGTGAATTATTCTGATGGATTATTTCAATGGAATCCAGCTCAGCAAATATTCTTTCCAGTTCCGGAGATTGTGCATTGAGGTTAAAAGACAGAAAAACAATCAGAATTGATACCAGGTATTTCATACAAATTGGGTTTCCAGCAATATATGAAATTCTCAGATTTCTTTGTTCGTTAGCGCTCTCTTGAACAAGGAACGGATCTTTGTAATTGACGAACAAAATTTTCGATATTCGATATTCGGATTTCGAATTCTCCACTTCAATTTTCCTCCAACAAATCCCTAATCTCATCCTCGTCAATCCATTCCTCCGTATCCGCAAACATCACCCTTGTCATCCAATCAAAGATGTTTTCAAAAACGAAAGTACTGGGGTACCCATCAGTCTCCAGCTTTTTTGACCAGGTAAGATGGACGGTCAACACTGTACTTGTAACTTTCCCATCAATCACCTCAAAACCAGCAATATCATCATTGTCCTGACGGGTAGCGAATGGTAGAATATCTCTATTTGTTTCTCTCTGGTATTCGTTCCTGAAACTTTTGACCATGTCATTATCACACTCAAACCATGGAGTGAGCAATGCAAACTTATGTGCCAGGAGCCATCTGTATTCAATGGGGTATTCCATGATATAAATTTAGTGCCTTTCTCGTTGGTGACAACTCTAACATGGACTCATTCTGTCCTTTTTGTTGGTGACAACACCAACAAAGGCAATTAATTTCGATATTTGAATTTCGAGTTTTTTCCTTCAACGCCCCAATTTCACGTTCACAACAAATTCCAGACAACCACTTCAAACTATTTCCGTATACCCCTAGGCTTCAATAACTTAGTATTGTATAAAAACAGCAGAATACCATGAACCCCATTATAATTGTTATAGCATAAAACAATAGAATACTCGAAAAACAACACCTGGTTGATCCAACCAGGGCCCAAAAACCCTTCATCAGCACATCTCGGATAATTTCAGTCAAAGACTTCAGTACATCTAGTTGGTGACAACACCAACATGGGCGAAGAATTTTAGAGTTTAGAAATTCGGATTTCGAGTTTCTATAAGACTTTCCCCTAAAAATAAACCTCCTCTATTAAACCTTTTATATCTTCATATATCTAAAGGGCGTATCATCACTCACATAGATTGGAAGAAGCGTTTATCATAAGTAAACTCAAGGATCCCGAAACGGTAAATTACGGGTTTAACCTCCTGATTAAAGAATACCAGGAAAGGATCTATTGGCATGTGCGTAAAATGGTAATAGACCATGACGATGCGGATGACCTGACCCAGGAAATATTCGTGAAAGTCTGGAAAAACCTGGATAAGTTCCGGGAGGATTCCAAACTCTACACCTGGATCTATCGAATTGCCACCAATGAATGCCTGAATTTTCTAAACAAAAAGAAAAAAAGGTTCTTCTTACCAATCAATGATGCAGGAAAGGAATTAAGTAGTAAACTGGATCATGGGGTGTTATTAGATGGAGAGGCTATAGAAGTCAAATTACAAAAAGCCCTACTAAAACTACCTGATAAACAAAGACTTGTATTCAACATGAAGTATTTTGAAGACATGAAATTCGATGAAATTTCCGAAATTACAGAAACAAGTGTAGGTGCATTAAAAGCCAGTTATCACCATGCGGTGAAAAAAATTGAAGAATTTTTACAAACGGATTAAACCTTTGTTTAGTATTTGTATCTAAGAGAAAATGAAAAATAAAATAGACATAGAGCACCTCAAGAAAGAGAAAGAGATATTTGAAGTTCCCGATGGGTACTTCGATAAGCTCACGTCTAATATTCAGGCCAGAATTCAAGAAGAATCCACTCCTGAAAGTTCGACTGTTCAGATTCCACGATTGGCCTGGGTTACACCTGTTGTTGTAGTCGCAATAGCAGCTGTATTTTGGTTTTATCCAGGAGGTGATCCCGTGAGTGCAAATGAAATGCTTGCAGAAATTCCTACAGAAGAATTATTGGCCTATTTGGATAATTATGAGATCTCTGAAGATGAAATTGTGACTTACATGGGCGAACTAGACCTGGCAGACCTACAATTTGATCATGAAGATACTGACTTGCTGAATGACATCAATATGGATGAACTGGAAGGCATAATGGATGATTTCAACCTTGATATTGAAGATTTGGAAAATATTTAAGCAGATTTGAAGCAATGAAACAATTATTATTATTTGTTCTATTAATCACCTCAATAACATTCACTGGATTGGCACAAGATGCCAATGCTAAAATAGAAGCAGCAAGGATAGCCTTGATCACTGAAAGGCTCAATCTAACACCGGATCAAGCTGAGAAATTCTGGCCAATCTATAAGGAGTACACCAACAAAAGAAGAGATATCAATCAACAGTTCCGTTCTCAGGTTGGAAATGTAGACCCTAATAGTGTATCTGATGAAGAAGCTAAAAAGCTCGTTCAGATGCAACTGGAAAAGAAACAGCAGGAACTTAATTTAGAAAAGCAGTATTCTGAAAGGATTCTGAATGTAATTTCAACCAGACAAATGGTGTCTCTCAGAAAAGCTGAACAGGACTTTAAGATCTTGTTGATGGAGAAGATCAAACAAAGACAACAAATGCAACGGAATAGAATTCAGAATCAACAAAAGTTGAACCAAAGACGAAATAATTAATTCCTAATAAATTACACCTTAAGCTATGGCAGATTCTGTCCATGGCTTTTTTATTTTCGTATATGCGAAAGCTGTTGATCATAGCAACATTAATTACCTCACTTTCTATTCCGGCCAGAACCCAAACGCTGGAAGAATTAGAAGCTGAACTAGCCGCTCTTGAAACGGAGCTGGACTCATTTTCTATTTTCAGTTTACTGGATAGCATTTTGGCAATCGAACCAGATAAATCTGAGATCAATGTTGGTTTTGGATACTCCAGTCAGGTACTCACCGCTGGTCAAACCCTTTTTTCAAACCAACATGGCTTTAATACATCTATTGGATACTATCATAAAAGTGGGGCATTCGCCAATTATGGAGGTTACATCAATAGCGAATACGAACCCAGGTACTTCTTACATAATTTATCAGCAGGATACATGGGGACAATCGGATCCAAGTGGAGTTTTACAGGAATAGCACAAACACAATTCTATGCAGACACCCTGAGTACACCTATCCCCCACTCCATATCAACAAGCTGGTCCTACTCACCGAAAAAGCTTTCCACCAGCTTGAATTACACCTTCTACTTCGGTGAACAAACTGCTCATCAATTGATGCCTAGCATTTCCTATTTTGGATATAAGAGAAAGTTTTGGTTCCTAAAATCAATTTCAGCCTTCCCCACTGTCAATTTAATGATTGGGACACCAAACGTTTTATATGCTTCAGTAGACAAAAGCTTCATCATCGACCAGTGGTTCCAAAATGAATTAACAGAAGAACAATACATTTGGCTTATCAGTACAAGCGCTCCCTTTTCCAGAAGACAAGTAACACTTTATGACGCCATTGCCTATAACCTGGAAGTAATTGAAAACAATAGACTGTCATTATTGACCACAATGATCAGTTTGCCTATCACACTTGGAATTACAGATCATCTGTCGTTGACATTAAGTTATACTTACCTTATCCCCAATGAACTGGTCCTGGGAACCATTGGTGAATACAACGGATATGTACAAAGATTAGGAGAAATTTTACCCCAATTTCAGGAGAGACTGGATAGATTAAACAAAACAGTCTCATTTGACGGAACTGAAACAACCGGATATTTTGGGGTGAATCTGCTATACAATATCCCTTTATCCAACATGAAGTAATTGACATTCAAGACAATTGAATTCCCATTCAAAATAAATCCAACTTAATTTCCGTCACATTAGTAATGAATTGGTTACTTCTCCATAACTTTGCATCCCGTATATAAAGAAATTCAAGCGCGATAAATGGCATCTACGAAATATATCTTTGTTACGGGCGGTGTAACATCTTCACTTGGTAAAGGAATCATTTCAGCATCTTTAGCGAAACTAATTCAGGCAAGAGGCTTCTCTGTGACCATACAGAAATTCGATCCCTACATCAATATTGATCCCGGAACATTAAACCCTTATGAACACGGCGAATGTTATGTAACTGATGATGGTGCCGAAACTGATCTTGACTTGGGACATTATGAGAGATTCCTGAACATCACTACCTCTCAGGCTAATAATGTGACAACAGGAAGGATTTACTACAATGTCATTACTAAAGAACGTCAAGGTGAATTTCTTGGTAAAACCGTCCAGGTAGTACCCCACATTACAGATGAAATTAAAAAGAGTTTTTACAAACTAGGCGAAACAGGTGAATATGATTTTGTAATCACTGAAATTGGTGGTTGTGTAGGTGATATTGAATCTTTACCTTTCATTGAAGCCGTGAGACAGGCAAGATTTGAATTAGGGCCGGCTAACTTTGTATCTATTCATCTAACACTGGTACCTTATCTTCAAGCTGCAGGTGAACTGAAGACAAAACCTACTCAGCACAGCGTAAAACAACTGTTAGAAGCAGGTATCCAACCTGATATTTTGGTATGTAGGTCAGAAATGTCTCTTCCAAATGACATTAGAAAGAAATTAGCCTTGTTTTGCAACGTACCAATGAATTGCGTCATTGAAGCAAGGGATGCCGAAACAATTTATGATGTTCCTCTTTTAATGAGAAAGGAAAAACTAGATGAAAGGGTCCTTTCCAAATTAAAAGTATCTCATAAAAAAGAGCCTGTCATTGACAACTGGAAGGAATTCCTGGGAAGGTTGAAAAACCCAACGGATGAAGTGAAAATTGCATTGGTTGGTAAGTACGTAGAGTTGAAAGATGCCTATAAATCCATTGCAGAATCCTTTATCCATGCTGGAGCTCACAATGAATGTAAAGTTGACCTTAAATGGATACAATCAGAAGAAGTTGAAGAAAGCACTGTCGATAAACTCCTAGATGAAGTGCATGGTATTCTGGTTGCTCCTGGTTTTGGAGAAAGAGGAATTGAAGGAAAAATACTGGCAGTGAAGTATGCCAGAGAAAATAAGAAACCATTTTTTGGCATTTGCCTGGGAATGCAATGTGCCTCAATAGAATTTGCCAGAAATGTATTGGGATTGAAAGACGCTTGTTCTACTGAAATGGACAGCGGCACACCAGATCCGATCATCGATATGATGGAAGATCAGAAAAAGATTACTGCTTTAGGAGGTACGATGAGATTGGGTTCATATGATTGCAACCTGGCCAAGGGTTCTAAAGCTTTTGCCGCATATGGACATGCAAAAATTCAGGAACGTCATCGTCACAGGTATGAATTTAACAACAAGTACTTGCAGCAATTTGAAAAAGCAGGTATGATTGCAACCGGAAAAAACCCGGACACCGATTTGGTAGAAATAGTAGAAATAAAGGATCATCCATGGTTTGTGGGGACACAGTATCACCCTGAATTAAAGAGTACAGTGCTGAATCCGCATCCTTTGTTTTCAAAGTTCGTAAAAGCGTCATTGCAGTATAAGAAATCAAATAATAACTGATTAAAAGAGGAATAAGAGAGAAATGGAAAAGAATCAGATAGTTGGGCTCGTGCTCATGTTGGTCATGTTGACCGTCTATTTTCAATTTTTTGCACCGGATCCACCTCCACAACCAGAAAAGCTGGGCCAGGAGAATGTGGATACCGTTAAAAGAGCTAATGCTACACCAATGGAATCATCGGTGGCGGCTTTAGAAATACCAGATTCACTTAAAAATGCAGTTCTGTTTGAGCAGTATGGAGCTTTTGCAACAATAGTCAAAGAAGATGCTGGAAGAGACGTTACCATTGAAAATGAAGTAATGCGTACAGTGCTTTCTTCACAAGGTGCCAAAATCAAAGAGATTGAGCTTAAAACTTACAAATCATTTGATGGTAGTCCGTTGGTTTTGTTAAATGAAGAAAGTAGCAATTTAAATATCTCATTTTTCCACTCTGGCAAGAAAATCGCGTTGCAGGACTTATCCTACAGTGTTTCTACCTCCGACGCTACTTTGAATAAAGATGATACACTGAAAGTATCTTTTATCGCCAATATTGATTCTACCCGATCAATTGAACAGATATACACCTTCAATGGAAATGGTTATCAAATTGGACATGAGATTAAGACAAATGGGTTAAATGGCCTTGTTGATCAGCGAGACCTGGAATTGAAATGGATAAATAACCTGAGAGTTCTTGAAAAAGACCTGGAGCAAACCAGAGCCAGAACAAGTATCGTTTATGCTGAAACCGGTGAAGTATCTGATTTGAGTTCCAGAAGTGTCTCATTAGAAGAAGAAGACCTGGAAAATACTGTCGATTGGTTCTCCTTTAGTCAGAAATTCTTCACCAGTGGTATTATCACTAAATCTTCACCTTTCCAACAGGGATACCTAAGTATGGTTGGTGATGAAAAAGATTCAACTGTCGTGAAGACCATGACTGCAGAAATGACCATTCCTGTGAATGATGTAATGGGTGCCGGTTATGCAATGGAATACTATTTTGGACCTAACAACTACAAAATTCTAAAAACGGTTACACCAGGTTTTGATGCTAATGTGGATCTTGGTTGGAGTGTTTTGAAGATTATCAATAAATGGTTGATCATTAACATTTTCCAGTGGTTAGAGCAGTACATTTCTAACTACGGAATCATTATCATGATCATGGTAATCCTTATCAAGCTTATGCTTTCACCATTGACGTACAAATCACACATGTCAATGGCGAAGATGAGAGTCCTGAAACCAGAATTGGATGAAATCAAGGAGCGTGTAGGTGATGACATGCAAAAAGTACAGGTAGAGCAGATGGAGCTTTACAAGAAAGCAGGCATTAATCCTTTGAGTGGTTGTATTCCAATGGTACTTCAAATGCCCGTGTTATTTGCCATGTTCTATTTCTTCCCGAATTCAATCGAATTGAGACAGGAAGCATTTCTATGGGCAGATGACCTGTCAACTTATGACAGTGTGATCGATTTTTCTTTTACGATTCCTTTCTACGGAGATCATGTGAGTTTATTTACATTACTGATGACTGCTTCCACGATATTATACACCTGGTCAAACAGTAGGGTATCTTCAGTAACCGGACCAATGAAGACCATGCAATATGTTATGCCAGTCATGTTCCTATTCTTCCTAAACAATTACAGTGCAGGGCTAACATTCTATTACTTTGTGTCAAATATTGTTTCATTTGGTCAGATTGCACTCTTTAGAAAGTTTGTAGATGAAGACAAGATCAAAAAGATCATGGAAGAGAACAAGAAGAAAAATGCCAACAAGAAGAAATCAAAATTCCAATCAAGACTCGAGGATGCGATGAAGGCAAGTGAGCAGGCTAGAAAAGAAAAGTCTAAGAAAAAATAAAATTCTTGTTGTAGCGATATTAGATTAATGGAAAGGCGGTTCAATCACCGCCTTTTTTATTTAAAGCCTATTTAGGTCTTTCCTTTTGTAGGAGTGCTTTAAAAATGTATAGGTAACTACCTGATTCTAGGCGCCTTCAAAATGTGCATAACTTTGTGGATTGTTAACAACTTTCCCACAAATTGATCAGTTCCTACTTAGTTATGCAAATTCTTTCTTTTAAAAACTATATTTGTTGTTCTAATTTTATAGTGACTTTAAAAACTTACGATTATTCCAATCACTATGGGTAAAATTATTTCAATCGCGAATCAAAAGGGTGGAGTAGGTAAAACCACTTCTTCTATCAATCTTGGAGCAAGTTTTGCTGCACTGGAAATGAAGACATTAGTTGTGGATGCAGATCCACAGGCCAATGCCACATCTGGTTTAGGAATCAATCCAAGAGAAGTGGACAACAGCATATACGAATGCATGGTGGATGGAGTAGATCCACAGGAATGCATCGTGAAGTCTGATGTACAATACCTTGACATCATTCCATCTCATATTGACCTGGTAGGTGCCGAAGTAGAAATGGTAAGCATCGAGAACAGGGAAGAGAAAATGAAGCAGGTATTGGCCAAAGTAGCCCACGAATATGATTATGTGATCATTGATTGCTCGCCTTCACTTGGACTTGTTACAATCAACGCGTTAACCGCTTCCGATTCTGTAATCATCCCTGTGCAATGTGAGTATTTTGCCCTGGAAGGGTTAGGAAAATTATTGAATACAATAAAAATCATCCAGGGAAGATTAAACCCGGAATTAGAAATAGAAGGTATCTTATTGACCATGTACGACCTTCGATTGAACCTGTCTAATCAGGTGGTTGAAGAGATCAATACACATTTCAAGAGCATGGTATTTAAGACTTTAATACCCAGAAACATTAAATTAAGTGAATCTCCAAGCTTTGGTATGCCGGCTATTGCACACGATGCGGATAGCAAAGGTGCCATCAGCTATTTGAATTTAGCGAAAGAGATCCTGGAGAGAAACGAAGTAAAGGCTTAGAGCATTTTTGTAGGGAGAGACAATGGCAAAGAAGAGAACCGGATTAGGAAGAGGATTAGGTGCATTATTAGATGAGCAGGGCTCTCACAGTACCGATGTACTCAGTGGAGAGGGTGCTGCACCAAAAGGAGGAATCAATGAAATATTACTTGATTCAATAGAAGTTAATCCTTTTCAGCCAAGAACAGATTTTAACCAGGAGGCACTTGAAGAGCTATCAGAATCCATAAAGATTCAGGGCATCATTCAGCCAATTACTGTAAGACAACTCAACGATAACAGCTATCAACTGATTTCCGGAGAAAGGCGTCTTCAGGCATCCAAACTTGCTGGCCTGGAAAAAGTTCCTGCTTACATTCGGAAGGCTGATGATCAGCAAATGCTGGAAATGGCTCTTATCGAAAATATACAGCGAGAGAATCTAAACGCCATTGAAATTGCATTAAGTTACCAAAGACTACTTTCAGAATGTGATTTAAAACAAGAGGAACTTGGTGATCGTGTTGGTAAAAAAAGAGCTACTGTCAACAACTACCTGAGACTTCTCAAACTACCTCCAGACATTCAGATTGCATTAAGAGACGGTAAACTTTCTATGGGACATGCACGCGCCATTATTAATATTGAAAGCGTAGACCTTCAACTCGACATTGCAAGACAAATAATTGAGAACGACCTTTCCGTAAGAAAAGTGGAGGAACTGGTTCGTCAAAAAACGAAACCAGCTGCAGAAAAGCCTGAAAAACCAGAACCTTCTTATGAGATCGTGAAACTGCAGGATAAAATGTCTTCTCACTTTGGCACTAAAATAAAAATCAACTCAGACGTTAATAACAAGGGTGAAATAAAGATTCCTTTTATGTCAACAGACGACCTCAACAGGATTCTTGACATTCTGGATATGTAATGAGAAAGATTTTATTGTTTGTAATTATAGGATTGGCGACATGCCACCTGACAGAAGCTCAAATAGATTCAAATACCGATTCTCTGGTTGTGAAAAGCCTGGAGGATGTAGAGCTGTTTGAGGAAATTTCCACCAAGGACCCAAACAGAGCAGCTATGCTATCAGCTGTTTTTCCCGGATTAGGACAGGTGTACAATGAACAATACTGGAAACTTCCAATTGTCTACGGAGTAGGGTTTACATTGGGATATTACATCAAATACAATCACGATTATTACCAGAGTCTGCAAAATGCTTTGCGAGCGTTAGAGGATAATGATCCCAACACAATAAATCCCTATACAAACCTCAATGCAAGTACATTAACTACCCGAACCGAAAGATTCAGAAGGGATAGAGACTTTCTGATAATTGTTTCTACCCTGGCTTATCTTCTCAACATTGTTGATGCTCATATCTCAGCTCATCTGGAAGAATTTGCAATCAACAAGGAACTATCCTTAGTTTTGCAGCCATCAACAAGCACATTACCCAACGGATACAATGCCATGGGACTGTCCCTGGCACTAAAATTTAAGTAATATGAAAATCTTATTGATAGGCTATGGCAAAATGGGCCAGGCCATCGAGCGTCTTGCTAAAGAAAGAGGCCATGAAATAGCAGGAACAATTGATGTATCAAATCTTGACGAACTTAAATCTATTGATCCATTAACGGTAGATGTAGCCATCGAATTCACAAGACCAGAATCCGCTTTTGAGAACCTTAAAGTCTGTATGGAAAGAGGAATCAAAGTAATCTCTGGCACAACTGGATGGCTGGAAAATTTGGATCAGATAGAAGCATTGTGCCAATCTCAAAATGGGACTTTCATGTATGCTTCCAATTATAGTCTGGGTGTAAATCTGTTCTTTAAGCTAAACGAGTATCTTTCGAGGCTTATGAATGCCCACCACCAGTACAATCCCACGATGACCGAGACTCATCATATTCATAAACTAGATGCTCCAAGTGGAACCGCAATTACCCTGGCTGAAGGACTAATGAAGCATTCCAATATTAAATCCAACTGGGTCAATCAGAAAACAGAAAAAAGTAACGAACTTGAAATTATTTCGTTGCGGGAAGGTGAAGTACCTGGAACACATGTGGTCACTTATTCCACGCCAATGGATGAAATTGAGATCAAACACACAGCCCATACACGAGACAGTTTTGCTTTGGGAGCAGTTATTGTAGCTGAGTGGATTGCAGACAAAGCAGGTGTTCTTACAATGGACGACTTTTTACAAATCAATTAGTAAATAAACTTTTATATTGCGCCAAAATTAAGGATTAAATGGACGAGTTATATTTTTTGTATGTACTTATAATCACATCACCCTTATTGATTGCTCAGCATGTGGGTCTATATAAACTTTTCGAAAAAGCTGGAGTAAGTGGATGGAAAGGGCTCATTCCAATATATTGCTGGTATGAGGTCATTAAACTAATAGGTCGTCCTACCTGGTGGTTTGTACTATTGTTCTTGCCTGTTGTTGGCTTCATCGTTCAGGTCGGAATATATGTTGACATGCTAAGATGTTATGGGAAATCAAAGTTGAAAGACTATACACTTGGTTTAGTTTTTTCTTTTGTTTACCTCCCTTATATCGGTTTTTCAAAAGATGTGAAATATGAAGGTACACTCGATGAACTTCCTCAGTTAAAAAAATCAGTAAGTAGAGAATGGATTGAAGCTATCTCTTTTGCAGTGTTTGCAGCCACATTGATTCGGTGGGCATTTATGGAAGCTTTTACAATTCCAACACCTTCTATGGAGAATTCACTACTTGTAGGAGACTTTTTGTTCGTAAGCAAAATGAACTATGGCCCCAGGACTCCTAAAACACCACTCCAGGTTCCTTTGACACATCAGACTATTTGGGGTACCAATATCCCTTCTTATTCATCATCCATACAGTTACCACAATACCGTTTCCCAGGTTTCGGTTTTGTAGAAAGAAATGATGTAGTTGTATTTAATTTCCCTGATGAGGATCATCCAATTGACCTTAAAACCCATTATATCAAAAGGTGTGTAGCCATACCTGGCGATGAACTGGAAATTAAAGATGGTCAAGTATTTATAAACGGAGAAATGGGCGAAAATCCTGAATTGATGCAATTTTCTTTTGTAGTTCAATCTACACAGATAATCCGTGACAGAATCTGGAAATCGCTGGATATTTCTGAATATGGACAGATCTCTAACCCGAATCAACCAGCAGAGTATATCTATTATGGTATTCAAGCTAAACCTTCAGCAGCGAAACAGTTGGAGTCTTATGATTTTGTCAAGCTAGTTCAAAAGAAAAATACAGAGGCAGGAAAAAGGGAACCTTACACACAATTCATGTTTCCAAGTAATGAATTGAGTTGGAATGCAGATAATTATGGCCCGCTGAATATCCCCGGAAGAGAAACAACAATTCAAATCAACGAGGAATCCTTACTTTATTACCAAAGTACAATTGAAGATTATGAGGGAATTGAAGACCTCAGATTCGAAGATGGGAAAATGTTTATTGGAGATGATCAAATATCTGAATATACCTTTAAGCAAAATTACTATTTCATGATGGGTGATAACCGACATAATTCTTTGGATTCCAGGTTTTGGGGATTTGTACCAGAAGATCATGTTGTAGGTGAAGCCGCATTCATCTGGTTATCTCTTGATCCAAATGAAAGTTTCTTTAGTAAGGTCAGGTGGAGTCGCCTATTCAACGGAATCGATTAAAAGAATCCTATCAGAACTTAAACTGCGTTTTCAAGATAAACGCATGTTTAAGTTCTTCAAACTCAATAACATCTTCTCCCTGAAAAACAGGCCAAAATTGTGCTCCTAGTGTAATTTTCACTCTCTCCGTTGGATTCACATAATTAATCCCAGACCCAAGATTTGTGACAGGATCGGCTAATGCTTCGTAATAACTTAATTGCCCGGTTGCATACCATTGTAGATTCCCAAATTTCTCAGGGAAAATCAAATCATTAAACAACCACCCTACTTCACCATATAATATCTGACCCGTACCAATTGTAGGAAAACTATTCCCGGAACCATTGAAATATTCGTTAGCTTTCTTGCCAGTGGATGGATTGTTCATCCCAATATTTCTGATATAGTTTGGACCAAAATCGTAATCAAAGAATCCTAAATAAGCTGTCAAGGCACTTGAGTAAAAAGGTAGATCTACGAAAAGATCAATTGCCTTCAGGTTCATGGCATGAGTGAGGGTATCACCATTTGTACCAAGACTCCACATTAAATCAGGCTGATACTGGTAACCAAAACCAATGGTCACAATTCTTTTCTTCCCATAATATGTACCCCTATGAAAAGGCAAACTATTGGATTCTCTGTCTAAAAATTGATATTTCACATATCCGGAACTTTGCAAAGTATTTACCCCCGCTGCAAAACCTGAAGAGGAGTCAATACCAGGAGTAATCCCACGAGACTCGATTGCAAATGGCTTGGTCAGTACCATTCTGTAATTCACTTTTCCTACATCCCCCTTGGCAAACACACTGAGTTTCCTGAAAAAATCATCTGAAAGATTCAAAGTGGGTAGAGCAAACAAGGGTAAGTCCATTCCCATATTATTGCTTGAACTTGGAGCAGAATATCTGGAAAGGCCAGTCCAGGCTGTTTTTCCCGCCCCTATATGAAATGCCTCATTGAATTGGTATGTACCAACCACATCAAGGATATTCAAACTAATCTTTTTATTAGTCAGATAATTGATATTGTTCTCTCCTAGAGCTACATAAATATGCGCTTTTGGGGTAATCATCCCTCCTGCTGACAACCTCAATCTGCGCAAACTGATATCAAAAACTTCACTCTTCTCCTGATCGTACACCTTTGATCCAGGGTTTAATTCTGTATACCTGATCCAAGATTGCGCCGTGGCACTGAACTTGATATTGGGGTAACTACTTTCTTGAGCCAGCAAATTACTGGTTAGTGATAAAATGAATAGTACGGTGAAAAATGTTCTCATTATACCCGTCCTTTAAGGTTGTTAAATAATGTTTCCTGATCCAGATACTCCATGTATTGATTATAGTCCAGCCCGGTTTCCAGGATAAAAGCTGTCAAAAGTTTCTTCACAACACTGATTAAATGATCCTTTTTCCATGGTTTTGGAATGTAGTAGTCAATATCCGCATTGTTGATGGCTGTAATTGTGTCCTCATGAGTCGCCAGACCAGTTAGCAGTACTTTCTTTAAGTAGGGATACTCCCCGCTTGCATTCAGACCTGACAGAAAATCTACACCTGTCAATTCTGGCATTACATGATCTGAAATGACGATTCCGACGTAATCCCCCTGCTGCTGGACCTGTTCCATTAACTCCAGCGCTTCTCCGGCAGAATCACACTCTTCCAGGTAAAACTTTTCACTTAGGCTGTCTATATCGTCGATCACCGCATTCAATACTTCCTGCTGATCATCAATACATATGATATATATCTTATCCATGATTCAAGGGTAATGTGATTTCAAAAACTGTTTTTCCCGGGATACTGTCAACGTTTATAGTACCCTGATAACTGTGAACCAATCGTTCTACAATTGAGAGTCCTAATCCCAGGCCGATAAATGAACCTTCCTGCTTTGTGGTAAAACTAGGTTGAAACACCTCTCGTAATTTGTCCTTTGGTATCCCTGGGCCATTGTCCATAATCTCGACGGAAATCTTTGCACCTTCCTTACGCATGTTTAAGCTGATCTGTGGATTTGAAACCTCGCCGATTTCAAGTGCTTCAACTGCATTTTTGATGATATTCATCCAGATCTGAACCAGATCTCCTTCATTAGCTACTGTTGTAAAATCATCTTCAATACTGGTTTCCAGGTTTACTTTCTTCACTTGATTCTGTAAAAGAGCCAAAGCCTTATAAAGTGTATCCTTCACCAATATCTCGCTTGTTGACTTTTTAGGTGCAGCAAGTGTTTTCACAGAAGCTACGATGTGTGCGGCATGATCAGATGCAACGCGCATGTCATACAAATCTTTGCCAATACTCCATGCTTCGTACAGCTCTTCAATTCCCTGCTGTAACTGCTTTATATCACTGGCACTCTTCAACTGTTCAGCAGTAATTATGCAGGCGATTTTTCGCACGTCACCAGGTTTAATACCCTTTACTTTATCTTCTATAGCTTTCCTGATTTTTCTAAGGTCACTACTGCTTCTCCTATCCTGTCCTGTGCTTGCATGAATCATCAGTTGTGTATACTTCACACCATGAGTAGATAAAGTACTTGCCAGTTTATCAGTAAAAGCCTGCACTTTTTGGCTCAATACGGCCACCGCATTATTCAATTCATGTGCTAATCCTGCTGAAAGTTGGCCCAGGGCTGCTAGTTTTTCCTGTACCAGCAGCCCTTTGAGGGCCTCCTGCTTTTGGTCGTAGAATTTCTGCGCGTCCTCTTGTCTGTTATGCAATTCATTCACAACGATTGGCAAGAAATGCTCATTAAATTCCACTAAATCCAACTCCATGTCTCGGAGCTGGGCCCTGGTGATGTAAAGCAATTTTGTTGGTTCCTTGGCTACTACGGTTGAATAGCTAATGCTTTGATTGGAGAAGAAACTGTATACCCCAACAAACATATTTTTACTGCAATGAAATAACTCAATTGGCTCTTTCCCTTTAAAAATGCATCCGCAAACACTCCCCTCCTCTACCAGAAACAGCTTCTCATTAGTTTGTCCTTCTTTTAGTAAGGTTTCACCTTCAGCAAGTGTCACAAAGTTCTCTTCAGGAAAGTATTTTTCACGGATCACTTCAATGAGCTCTATACCTTGATATGTCAATTGATCTTTCATAGGAAGTTCACTCCTTTCAATATCATAATTGTACCATAAATCAATACTAACCCAATAGATGCCATGATCAAACCAAAGCGAATCATGTATTTGGTATTGATCAGACCTGTTGCATAGGCAAGGGCATTAGGTGGAGTACTGATTGGCAAACACATTCCCATACTTGCTGCTAGCGCCACACTCAATACCATAATGTTATTACCACCGATATCCAGAACCTGGGGAACAGCGGTTCCCATAGCCGCCATAATAGGTATCAGTAAGTTGGCTGTAGCAGTATTACTCATAAAATTCGCCATTAATGCAGCCAGAATCAACGCTAAGGTCATGATGATGTAACCATTCAATCCGTCGAAACTTATGTTCTGGATTAGGTTTAGCGCCAGGCCACTTTTATCCAGTGCTAGCCCCAGTGCAATACCCCCGGAAACCAACCACAAAACATCCCAACTTATAAATTTAAGGTCCTCTTTATTAAGAATATTCAGAGCTAAAAATGCTCCCACTGGAATTAATGCTACCACATAAGCATTCATCCCATGCAAGAAATCGGTGATCCAGAGTAATATGGTCAAAATAAATACCCCATAAACAATCTTTGTCTTGCGATTGATGACTGCTTTTTGTTTGAAATTGAATTGCAAGGTTTTCTGTTCAATTGGAAATAACATCATCAATAAAAACCATCCAATCATTAACATGATCAATACATATGGAACACCAAATGCCATCCACTCCCCAAACGAAATCCCTCCTTGAAAATATTTGAGTGCAATGGCATTAGGGGGAGTCCCAATCGGAGATCCCATCCCGCCAACATTGGCTCCCAAAGGAATGGCTAATGCAAATGCAATCTTCCCTCGATCATTAGGGTTTAGCAAGGCTAAAACCGGAGCAACAATTGATAACATCATGGCAGTTGTAGCTGTGTTACTCATAAACATTGAGAACACGGCGGTAATTAAAATCAACCCAAGTAATATCATCTTCGGATTGGTCCCGAAAGGTTTCAATAACAGCTGTGCAAGGTTTTGATCTATCCTGTATTTTGAAGCAGCAAGTGCCAAAAAGAATCCCCCAAGAAATAGGATAATTATCGGAGAAGCGAAAGTTGCCATAATTTCCCTGTAAGACAGTAATGTTCCTAAAGTGTCACCTCCCTGTACAAACATGATAAACCCTTTATCTGATATAAATATCAATTCCGCCAGGATCACCAATATTGAGGTCGCATAGATAGGAATAGGCTCCAATATCCATGAAAGTGCAGCAAATAAGAAAATGGCTATTACCCTTTTCTCTATTTCTGTCATTTGTTCAATAAAAAAGAAATCTGTGGGAATAAGTAGTACTAAAACCGGAACAATAAATACTATCAGATGCTTAATTTTTGCCATATTAATCGCCTTTCTGGCGTGTATTAACTGGCGTAAAGGTACTTTGCTGCAAGAGCGTAATCCTGACTTTTATCAGTTTATATGACCACACTGATCAAATATTATACACCTCACAATGCATGCGATTGCATTCCGATAAAAACTACCAATTTATCAATGGAATATCCTTTTCTTTTAAAAAATCATTGGTTTTACTGAAGTGTTTGTTTCCAAAAAAGCCGCGATGAGCCGCAAATGGAGAAGGATGAGCAGATTCCAGCACCTTATGCTTCGATTTATCAATAATTTGTCCTTTTTTCTGCGCATAAGCTCCCCATAACAGGAATACAATATTCTCCCTGTTGTCTGAAATGGTTTGAATAACAGCATCTGTAAAAGTCTCCCAGCCCTTGTTTTGGTGTGAACCAGGGGTAGAAGCTCTGACAGTTAAGGTTGCATTGAGCAACAATACCCCCTGGTCTGCCCAACGCTCCAGACTCCCATTAGCAGGAACTGGTATTCCAAGGTCTTCTTTTATCTCCTTGAAAATGTTAACCAGGGATGGGGGCATTCTTACCTCTTCACCAACAGAGAAACAAAGCCCATTTGCTTGCCCCGGACCATGATAAGGGTCCTGCCCGATGATCACTACTTTCAATTTATCAAATGGACAATGATCAAATGCATTGAAAATGAGTTTACCAGGTGGGTATATGGTGTGCCTGGTATATTCTTCTTTGACAAAAGTCACAAGCTCCTGAAAATAAGGCTTTTCAAATTCACTTTGAAGAATAGCTTTCCATGAAGATTCTATGCTAACATTCATTCTTTTCCAAGAAATTTTTTATTAAATTGGGAATTAAGTGTCAAATTATTTTAACTTGACCCTAAGTAAACCAGTTAGTTAGAAAAACCAAAGACATCTGATGATTACCGCAACCACACACGGCATAAAAATCAGCGTGGAGACTGAGTATCAGCAAGAGTACTCCAGTCCTGCACAGATGCATTTTGTGTTTACTTATCGCATTACCATTGAAAACCTTTCCGCTAATACCATTCAGTTACTCAGAAGGCACTGGGATATTGCAGACATCACACATACTGAAAGAGAAGTGGATGGAGAAGGTGTAGTTGGCAAACAACCAATTTTGGAACCTGGACAAACTCACCAATATGTTTCCGGATGTAACCTCAAGTCTGGAATTGGCAAAATGAAAGGCAAATACTTGATGGAACGTGTTATTGACGGTCACAAGTTTGATGTGAAGATTCCTGAATTCACAATGGTCGTTCCTTACAAATTAAACTAGACCAGTTTAATTGCATCCTATCCTGTTTCAATCCATTGAATGGTTAAAGTATTGGCTAAATGCTGTCGATGAGCATTCCCTACAGGCACCTTTTATATTTGATTTTTACAATTCTGTCATCAAGAAAAGGTCATCTCCTATCGCCAATATCGAGGTTATTAGAAAAGAACTTCTAAAGAATCAAACCTATATTAAGGTCAATGACCTGGGTGCTGGTTCAAGATTGAATAAGCAAGCCGATAGAAAAATCTCTTATATAGCCAGGACCAGCTCCTCAAGCAGCAAATTCTCTTTATTCCTGAGAAGCCTTATTGAATACATGCAGTCAGGCACTATTCTTGAGTTAGGGACCTCTTTCGGAATGAATACGGCATATATGGCCCATGGACTTGGCACACAAGTTTATACTTTTGAAGGCAGTCCGGCAATTGCCTCAGTAGCCAGGCAAAATTTCAAAAAGTTGGGATTGAGCAATATCTACTTTAAGCTGGGTAACATTGACAATATCTTACAGGAATCGATAAAAGACATTCCTAATTTCGACCTTGTTTACATGGATGCAAACCATACGAAGGAAGCAACCTTGCGATATTTCAACATCATTCAATCCAAACTAAAAGAAAAGTCTGTTGTAGTAATAGATGACATTCACTGGTCTCAAGAAATGCGTGAAGCATGGAAAGTACTTATCGACAAAACAGAAGTAACACTAAGTGTAGATCTATATGATGCCGGGCTACTCTTTTTTGACCCTTCCTTCACCAAAAAACACTATATTATAAGTTTTTAATCCGATTTTAAAAAAAAATAAAAAAAATTACGAAAGACTGTAACAAATACCCCAGTTACAGCACTCATAAGATAAAAAGGTCAAAAACTCACAAATTTATCTTATGAAATATCTCGTCACCTTCCATGAAAACGATTTTGAGATCAGCGATCAAAAGAACAATAAGAAGACAAAAGTTTACTACGGAAATTGCTTTGGTTCAGAGGCCAGTGCACATATAAAAGGAGTTCAGTATAAAATCAAGCCAAGAGATTTTTGGGGAAATGAATTTATACTTTCCCAAAACGGTGTTCAATCCGGTAAAATCAGCATCAACTGGCAAGGTAACCTCCAACTTGAGGTTGGTGAAAGTGTGTTCGTCTTAAAAGAAGAAGGCATAGTCAATCACCAATACATCCTATCAAACTTATTAGGTGAAGAAATCTTATCGATTAAGCCGGATTTTGAATGGAAATCATTTAAAGAGGGGTGTGAAGTCGCAAAAATTGGCAACCATGAAAACGCCACTTTACTGGTATTCATGGCCTCATTCGGGGTTCACTATTTTGAAGCAAACCTTTACTTGTAAGCTAAACTTTTTCGAGGATCACAAATAATTCCCTTCCAACCCGTGGTTTAATGCTGTTATGGGCCTCTTCCAATGCTTTTATACTGAAGTAAGGTTGGAAGAGCTCCTCATATTCAGATATACTACCACCAAATGGTGGGCCTCCTGCCCATTCATCTTTCCAAAGCAATCCAACTATCTTCCCCCCAACTTTCAACAACTCATGACACTTTCTGGCATATTGTAATCTTAATCTCCGGTCAATCGCGCAGAAAAAAGTTTGCTCAATAATTAAATCGAACGAGCCATTGAGGTCAAAAAAGTCGGCATGAAGTATCTGGTCAGGTGGAAAATCGGGGTATTTTGAACCAAAATGATTTAAAGGCTCCAAAGACAAATCGGCTATGTAAACATTACAATAGCCATTCTCATACAAATAACCTGCTTCATGAGCATTTCCCGCTCCCGGGATAAGTATTCTGCAGGATTTATTTTCCAGTTGATCAAAATATGATTTTAATGGGGTCGTTATTGATCCTGCGTCCCAACCTGTTTGACCTGATTTATACCTGGAAGTCCAGTAAGCCTCATCTAATATCACACTCATATGCTTGAATAGCTAAAACAAAAACTTATTTTTGCACCGAAATTAATTAATGGAGCATAGACGTATGGAGAATCAATCTCAAAATCCCCAAAAGAGTTCAAATCATGATGAAGTGAAGCCTACTCCACTTGATCAGCCAAAAGGAAAACCAGTTACCATCCTATTAGTATTCATCGGGGTAGTTTTGGCAGGCTTATTAGTTTACTTCGTTGTGCAGAATCTAAATCTCAAAGACGAAGCAACAGTTAAGCAAGCTGAATTAGACAAAACATATTACCAGTTAGACTCCATTAGTGCATCATTAAACGAGAAGATCCTTACCATATCGCAATTAGGTGGAGAAATAGATACGTTGATTGCCATTAGAGATCAACTGGAGGCAGAAAAAGCCCAACTTAGAAAAAACCAGGTGAATCAGGCCAGTCAGATCAAAAGCTTAAGAGACCGTGTTGGAGGATATCAGGAGTTACTATTGGCTCAGGATGAGGAGATAGCACGACTTAAAGAAATGAACGATGCGCTGCTTACCGAAAATACTGAGTTGAAGGTTGAGAAAAATGAGTTGAATGAAACAATCTCCACACTTAATAAAAACACAAAGGAGCTTGAAGAGAAAGTAGCCACAGCTGCTCAATTGAAAATGGAGGGCATGGAAGTGTATGCCATCAACAAAAGAGGTAAAGAGTATTTGAACTCATTTAGAAGCAGACACATTGATAACTTACGTGTTCAATTCTATATTGAGGAAAATAAGGTAGCCCCAATAGAAGGTAAAGACATAATTTTAAGAATTATTGGTATAGATGGCAATGTGTTATTTGATGTTGCTACTGGTTCAGGCACCTTCATTTTTGAAGGAAGAGAGATGTTCTACACTGCCAAGCAGGAAATCCTTTATGACAGAACAAGAAAACAGGTGATTTTCTCATATGACAAAGGAAGTGAGTATGTAGAAGGGGTCTACAAAGTAGAGATCTATACAGATGACTATCTGATGGGAAGAGGATCATTCACAGTGAAGTAAGCAAAACATCATGAATTCATTGCTTATTCTAGGATGTGATTACATTTATACTTAATTTCGCACTTCAAAATTTTTAAAATCATAATAGTAACATGAAAAGAAACTACGAGACGGTATTCATTTTAACTCCCGTTTTGTCTGATGTACAGATGAAGGATGCTGTCGAGAAGTTCAAAAAGATTCTTGTAGATAATGGTGGCGACATTGTTAACGAAGAGAATTGGGGTCTTAAGAAATTGGCTTATCCAATTGACCACAAGACCACTGGTTTCTACCAGTTATTTGAATTTTCGGCTGAACCTACACTTGTAAACACGCTTGAGACAGAATACAAGAGGGATGAGAAAGTAATGAGATTCTTAACTACGGTACTTGACAAGCATGCCGTGGCTTACAACGAGAAGAGAAAAAGCGGAGCGTTTAACAAAAAAGAGAAGGAGGCAGCAGCATGACATTAATGAACGAACCCGTAAACAGGGAACAACAGAAGAAAAAGTACTGCCGATTCAAAAAGAATGGCATCAAGTACATTGATTACAAGGATGCAAACTTCCTTTTGAAGTTCGTTAACGAGCAAGGAAAGATTCTTCCAAGAAGAATTACAGGTACAAGCCAAAAATACCAGAAGAAGGTATCTCAGGCTGTTAAGAGAGCAAGACACCTTGCTTTGTTGCCATATGTGACAGATTCATTAAAATAATCAAGCAAGACGATGGAAATTATATTAAAAGAAGATATCAAAGGACTTGGTTATAAGCATGATGTAGTAAGTGTTAAACCTGGTTATGGTAGAAACTACCTAATTCCACAAGGTTTTGCAATTCTTGCTAACGAGTCTAACAGAAAAATGACTGAGGAGCTTGTAAGACAGGCAGCACACAAAGCTGAGAAGCTTAAAAAGGATGCTGAGGAAATTGCAGGCAAAATCGGTGACTTGATTCTGGAAATTAAAACCAAAGCTGGTGAAAGTGGAAAAATATTTGGTGCGATTACTGCACTTCAGGTAGCTGACGCTTTAACTGCTAAAGGATTTGAAATTGACAGAAAGCATGTAACTTTCAAAAGTAATATTAAGAATCTTGGTGAGCACACTGTAGTTCTTGATCTTCATAAGGAAGTTCACCATGAAATCACATTGAATGTAGTAGCTGAGTAATCAGTAATTACAATAGATATAGAAAGCCAGGTGAAAGCCTGGCTTTTTTTGTTTATTTGTCGGATAGATGTTTAGAACAGAATTTGATATACCTGCTTCAAACGTAAAGATTGATATAACCAGCCCCATCTTTACGATTGGCTCCTGCTTCTCTTCAAGCATGGGAGATAGATTCATGGAAAACAAATTCAAAGTTTTCAACAACCCATTTGGTACAGCCTATAACCCTATCTCCATTTTTAAATTGATTGACGCTTCACTTACTGGAAAAACTCCAAACAAAAGTGGATCGATAGAAAGAGATGGAACGTGGTTTCACCATGACTACCATTCGTCTATTTGGGCCTCCACTGAAGACCAATTGATGGCTCAAATTAGTGATCGTGTCCTGGAAAGCAAGGAATTCCTATCCTCTACCAAATGGTTAATCATCACATTCGGAACTGCTAAAGTTTATGAGAGAGATGGAAAAATTGTAAACAACTGCCATAAGGTTCCTCAAAATGAATTTCATTCCAGGTTACTCTCAGCTAATGAAATTAGTGGCTCATTCACTAAGCTGAACGAACAACTTACAAGTATAATCCCTGATCTCAACATCCTACTTACAGTTAGTCCGGTCCGACATATTAAAGACACAGTACCAGTCAACAACCTTAGTAAGTCTATCCTGAGAGTTGCCGTAGATAATATTACAAATCAACATAGCAATACTCAATACTTTCCCAGTTTTGAGATCATGATTGACGATCTAAGAGATTATAGGTTCTATAAAGACGATCTCATCCACCCTACCGCCTTCGGGGAAGAATATATATGGGAGAAACTTACAAAAGCCTTCCTGAGTGAGGATTCCATGGGATTTCTTGGGGACTGGCAAAAAATCAAACAAGGATTGCATCACAAACCATTTCAACCTGGGGGAGCACAACACCAAAAATTCTTAAAAAACCTGCTTAAAAAATTGGAAAACCTTTCCGATCGTGTGAATGTTGTGAATGAGATTGAATCAGTGAAGCGTCAAATTTTGTAATTGATCTCTTCACCTGAAATTACTTCTGACCTCAAAGACAAATCATGAAAAAGTCAAACCGGCTAATAGAAAGCTCCAGTCCATATCTTTTGCAGCATGCATACAATCCCGTAGATTGGTTTCCCTGGGGACCAGAAGCACTTAATAAAGCTAGAAATGAGGATAAACCAATTATTGTAAGCATTGGATACTCAGCTTGCCACTGGTGTCATGTAATGGAACATGAATCATTTGAAAATGATGATGTAGCTTCTATTATGAATAGCAATTTTGTTTGCATCAAGGTCGATCGAGAAGAAAGGCCTGATGTAGACCAGGTGTACATGGATGCCGTTCAGGCAATGGGGTTACAGGGAGGCTGGCCGCTGAATGTCTTTTTGACACCAGATCAAAAACCATTTTATGGAGGAACGTATTTCCCAAAAGAAGGGTGGAAACAGTTATTAGGTAGTGTATCGAAAGCTTATCAGGAAAACAGACAAAAACTTGAGGAGTCTGCTGAGCAATTCACACAACATCTGAATGAAAATGAATTAGCAAAGTATGGTATTGGCTCCAGATCAGCTGATGCCAAAAAAGAAATATTTGACGAAGCATTCCAGGTCATCAAGCAAAGGTTTGACAAGCAATGGGGAGGCCTGCAAAAAGCCCCAAAATTTCCAATGCCATCAATCTGGTCATTCCTTGGAAAATATGGGTATTTCTCTAAAAACCAGGAGGCACTCTCCCATTACGAATGGACACTAGAGAGAATTGCTGATGGAGGTATTTATGATCATATAGGTGGGGGATTCGCCAGGTATGCTGTGGATGGCGAATGGCATGTACCACACTTTGAGAAGATGCTGTATGACAATGGACAATTGCTTACTGTTTATGCGGATGGATTTAAGCAAACCATGAACCCCAGGTTTAAGGAAGTAATCCTGCAAACTGTAGACTGGGTAGAAAGAGAAATGACTCATTCATCAGGAGGATTTTACTCAGCACTTGATGCCGATAGCGAGGGTGAAGAAGGCAAATTCTACGTCTGGACATATGAAGAGATCAAACATCTGGCTGGCGAAAACTATATTGATATTTGCACCTATTTTGATGTGACAAGGGGTGGCAATTGGGAAGATGGCAAAAATGTGCTGCGTGTACTCACACCGAAAGATGAAGCCATTCGGAACATGGAAAGAAAAAGTACTGAATTTGTTTCAGTTCTTGGCGAATTCGTCAATAAAGCTTTGATTGAAAGAGAGAAAAGAGTTAGACCAGGACTTGACGACAAGATCTTAGCGTCCTGGAATGGACTGATGTTGCGTGGTTTATTGGATGCCTACTCGGCAACAGGATATGAAAAAGCAAAGAAACTGGCTCTTGATAACGCTCACTTCATCAAAAAGCACCTGATCAATGGCAGCAAACTATTCCGTAATCACAAAAATGGCATCAGCACTATTGACGCCTATCTGGAAGACTACTGTTGGGTAATTGATGCATTCATACGACTTTATGAAATTACATTTGACGATGAGTGGATCAACTTGGCTCAGTCATTACTCACGGAAACCCTGGATAATTTCCTGGATAAAAGCGATGACTTTTTTCACTTTACATCTCAAGAAGGTGAATTATTAATTGCGAGAAAAAAAGAATTATTTGACAATGTGATCCCGGCATCAAATTCTGGAATGGCCATGAATCTCTGGAAACTTGGGAAGTACCTTGATCAACCTGAATATCAAAAGATTGCAAATAAAATGCTAACCAGTATGTCAGACCTCATCCGTAAAGAACCAGAGTACCTGTCTCACTGGGCTTGCGGTCTGATGGACCTGGTATGGCCCACAGCAGAAGTGGTAATTGCTGATAATGACAAAGACGTTCAATCAACAATCCAAAAGCACTATTTGCCCAATACTTTATTCATTTCTGCAGGTAGTGCTAATGTTATTCCTTTAGCGCAGCAAAAAATTATGCTTGATGCTCAACCAACATATTATGTTTGTTTCAATAAAACCTGCAAACTGCCAGTATTTGATGTAAATTCCGCCATTGAACAAATTGAGCAAAGGAATTGAGCGAACTCGAACTTTTTGAATCAACCCATAAGGAACGAGAAACCTTTTTTGCTGAGGTAATACTGCCATTGCCCCTTAGAGGAACTTTTACTTATCGTGTTCCTCACATCATGAGCAAAGAATTGTCACCTGGCCAAAGGGTGGTTGTACAATTCGGCAGAAAAAAGATACTAACCGGTATTATTGAAAGTATTCATACTACACCACCTTCTGCTTATGAAGCCAAGACAATTCTGGACTCACTCGATGACCACTCTATTGTTACCGATATCCAACTAAGGTTTTTCAAATGGATAGCCTCCTATTACATGGCATCTCTCGGGGATGTGCTGAATGCAGGGATTCCAAGTGGTTTCAGATTATCGAGTGAATCATACATTCAGTTGAATCCAAACTTTGACCTGGATGAGCATGAAGATCTTACAGAGCGTGAAGAAATGGTGATCAATCAACTGATCAGCAACCAGCAGCTGAGTTATGAAAGACTCTCGGAATTGCTTGGAATAAAAAGTATTGCCCCTATTATTAAAAGTTTGCTCAAAAAGGAAGCGATTCTACTATTTGAAGAACTCAAAGAGAAATTCAAGCCCAAATATGTAAAACGAGTCAGACTGAATCAATACATTGCAACATCAGAAGGTGCATTAGAAGAAATTGTCAATGACTTAGACAGTAAACCCAAGCAACAGAATGTAATCCTCAAATATTTACAGAAAATACCTCTACAGAAACTAGCTGAAATGAATCATGAAGGAGTTGAGAAATCCCTTTTGCTCCAGGAAGACATTTCTGAATCTTCTCTAAAAACGCTTGTCAAGAATCAAATATTTGAATCATTTGATGTGCTGGTGCCCAGAATTGATTTTAGTGATAATGTCATTGATAAAGAGATCATATTATCTCAGGAGCAAGATCGTGCGTACAATGAGGCAATTCAATATTTTGAGAAAGGTGACACACTGCTTTTCCATGGCATAACTGGAAGTGGAAAGACAGAAATATACATTAAGTTCATTCAACAAATCATTGAAGAAGGCGGACAAGTACTCTATTTACTTCCAGAAATAGCGTTAACCACTCAGATAATAAAGAGGTTGAAAGCATACTTTGGGGATGGTTTGGGGATATTCCATTCGAAGTATTCAGATAATGAACGTGTAGAAGTTTATAATGGGATCCTTTCAGGTAAATACAATTTCATCATTGGGGTAAGGAGTGCCATCTTCCTCCCCTTCACAAACCTGTCGCTGATCATTGTTGATGAAGAACACGAAACAACTTTCAAGCAGTATGACAGGAATCCCCGTTACCATGCGAGAGATGCTGCCATTGTATTGGCTAAACTTCATCATGCAAAGATCATTTTAGGAACTGCTACTCCCTCGATGGAAAGCTACTATAATGCGGTCAATGAAAAGTATGGTTTGGTTACCCTGGACACAAGATATGGTGGTGTAGAAACACCTGAAATCAATCCGGTTGACATGAAAGATCAACGAAAGAAGAAACTCGTCAAAGGAGATTTTTCATCGGTACTTGTTCATGACATAACGGAAAACCTGGAAAACAACGAACAGGTTATTCTATTTCAAAACAGACGAGGTTACTCTCCTTTCCTTACATGTGATGATTGTGCTCACATCCCAAAATGCCCGAACTGCTCAGTCAGCTTGACCTACCATATGTACCAAAACAACATCAGGTGTCATTATTGTGGATACAAGGAGAATACTCCAACACATTGTGAAGTATGTGGATCCACCAAGATAAGAACAGTGGGATTAGGGACTGAGAAAATTGAAGAAGATATTAAAACAATGTTCCCAACTGCCAGGGTACAAAGAATGGACCTGGATACGACTAGAACCAAACATGCCTACGAGCAAATCATTGATGATTTTGAAAATGGAAACATCGACATACTGGTTGGTACGCAAATGATCACAAAGGGATTAGACTTTGATAATGTTACCAAAGTTGGTATTATGGACGCAGATGCCATTATCCATTTCCCGGATTTCAGATCTCACGAAAGAGCATTTCAATTGCTGACTCAGGTGAGCGGAAGAGCGGGAAGGCGTGAAAAAACCGGGAAAGTGCTCCTGCAAACGAATAATACCAATCAGTATGTAATTCAAAAAATTCAGTACAATGACTTCATTGGCTTTTACCAGAAGGAGATACTAGAAAGAGAAAACTTCAAATACCCTCCATTTTACAGGTTAATCAGGATTACTTTCAAAGACAGGGATAAGCAGGTAAGTTGGGAGGCTGCAAAAGCATATACAGATCTTATCATAAAAGAACTGGGAAAGCACCGACTAGATGGTCCAACAGAACCAGTAATCAATAAAATCAGGAATCAATATTTGAATGAGTTACTGATTCGATTAGAGCGCGAAAAGATTAACCTGGGTAAAGTGAAAGAATTGTTATTCGCCAAACAACAAATGCTGGAATCTCAAAAACAATTTAAAGGAGTTCGGATCGTTTTTGATGTTGATCCATACTAAAGTCTATATTTGCTCCGCAAATGAAAAGATCGTTATTCTACTTTGTTATTTTTCTAGGTTATCTGGTAGCTTCCTGCGAATGTGAAGACTGTGGCCCGATTGCGTATAATCCAGTTTTTAAGGCCAGGTTTATCAATTCGGATAGTTTGTTGGTACTCACAGAATCTTTAGAAGAACTCACAAGCTCCAGTAATGATTTACAAGATACGCTTGATAAAATCGACATAATCTTAGCCGGAACTGAAAATCCAGATAGTATTGAGGATTTCACTTCACTAAAATCTTTCTATACATCAGAAAAGACTATTGTCGATTCCCTCAAATTAATCGTTAATAACAAAGAAGATTCTGTTGCAGCCGGTTACAATATAATTGAAAGGTTAACGAATCTCGATAATGGAAACAGCATTGTTCCAGACACGATCCACCCACATAGTCTTCCATTACCACTGGTTTCCGGATCTGGAGAAGCTCGTTATGAACTTCTGATAGATGGCCAGCTATTAAAGCTTGGAGTTTTTTTCGAAGCTTCAGAGAATATCAACAACTTTGGAGAAGTTAACCTTACTACTTCAGAGGTGACTATTGATGAGTCTTTCAGTACTTTTGACTCAGTTTATTTTGAAGGTGACGAAATATTCATACTAGAATTCTAAAAAGAAAAATTGAAATACAAAGGACTTATCATATTACTATACTTTCTCTCCATGTCATGGAGTGGTCTTGCACAAGAAGTTGATAGTCTTCAATCCGCTGATTCTTTGAACATTGAAGTTGCTATTCAAGAGACATCCGAAGTTTCTAATGATACAATTGTCACTGCAAAAGACTCTGTGATTTACAGAAAGCCGTTTAGTGGCCTGGCCCTTAGTGTAGATTACGGCAAGCTGATCACACAACTTTCAGATTTTGAGAAAAAACTGGAGTTTACCGGACACCTCATGTTCTTTGATCTGGTTCAGGTATCTGGAGAATATGGAATAACTGATCAAAAGCCATTAAATGCCTATCCAAATAGTAATTATAATGTGAAAGGTACTTATTACAAATTTGGGTTAGACTTCTTAATGAGAATCGATGCTAAGAATAACATTAGTGCAGGAATCCGTTACGGTCAAGCTAGTTATGAAGACAGTGGATTGATTCAAATAGAAGGAGAGAATGGTTTATTTGATCCCTATGAGAGAGGTTTCCAAAGAACAAACCTGGAAGGCTCCTGGTGGGAGTTCATTGTCATTTCTGAGGGTAAGCTCACCAGAATCTATAACCCGGAGGAGCATGCACGCATATTTGGTATGCTAGATAATTTCTATTGGGGATTAAACATCAGAGTAAGGTCTTTTCTCAAGTATGATAAAATTGATACAGATGCAGACATATTGGACACTTACCTTGTTCCAGGGTATGGAAAAACTGTTTCTGATATAGTACCTGCAATTAACTTTATATTAAAGTACAGATTAGACTTTTAAAGTATGTATAGACTGGTTTTTGCTTTCTTATTCCTTTGTCAACTCGCATTTGCGCAGGAAGCTGATTATATCAAATCAATTGAGGCTTACCAGGAAGAACTCAATGAAGAATACCGCGATCCCTCTACATCACCACTAGACAAAAAAGACAGGAAAAGATTTGATCATCATAATTTCTATCCAATCAATAAAGACTTTGTAGTAGAAGCAAAGTTCATTCGTTCACACAACCAACCAGTATTTAAGATGCCTGCTACTGGCCTAATTGTGAACGAATACAGAAAGTTTGGTGAACTGCATTTTAAGATTCATGGTGAATCATTCACATTGAATGCTTACCAGAATATGAAGTTGAAAGAAACTGAAGAATACAAAAATTATTTGTTCCTTCCATTTACAGATTTGACCAACGGTGAAGAGACGTATCACACAGGAAGGTATATCGATTTTAGTATTCCTGAAACAAATACAGTGACGATAGATTTCAACAAAGCTTACAATCCGTATTGCGCATACAGTGATCGTTACTCCTGCCCAATCCCTCCTGTTGAAAATGATTTGAATATTGCTATTGAGGCTGGAATCAAATATAATGCCCATTGATTGGGTTATGTCAGTAACTCCTCCGCTCTTCTTCCATACCTCTTGGAAAATTGACGGTTGAAATTGGTACTATTTGACATTCCAATCTTTGTTGCTACCTGTTTGACAGACCTCACCTTTCTGGCTACCAATAAGTCATATGCATATTGAAACTTCAGGTCCTTTACGTACTCCTGTGGTGTTTTACCTGTAATTTTCTTGACCAGCCTGTATAAACTTCTTTCGGTTGTATTCAATTGATTGGCTAATGTCAATGCTGTCAGATTTGAGCTTTCTATAGATTTAATGATTATCTGATTGAGTTTTTGTAATTGTGTTTCTTCATAGGACTCATACTCCTTCACAGCCTGGGTTATTTCTACATACCCGGCAGATTTATTTTGATTGACAACATTTTCCACTTTTAAGATCAGCTCGTCTTTGTCAAATGGTTTTATCAAAACATCTTTAATACCCAATTCCAGCAACTTGTGTTTGTCCGTTCGTTCATCGTTCGCAGAAACCACAATCATAGGTATTCCTGCAAGTTTTTGATGCTGTTGAATTCTCTTAATAAATTCAAACCCATCCATTACAGGCATCATCATATCAGTGATGATCATGTCGACTTTTTTCTTTTCAAGCACTTTAAGGGCCTGGACTCCATGTGCTGCTTCAAATACCTCTAATTTTTGATTCAGCAGTTCAACCATATACTGACGCACTTCCTTATTGTCCTCAACTACTAATAATGAACCAACTTTTTCTTTATCACCAGGGACAACCTCACCTGGCTTTTCCTGTAGAATTTCAATTTCATCACGGATTTCCTGCTCTTTCGAAACCATAAAAGCTGTGGGAAACACCTCTTCGGTTGACTCTCTGGAAGTATCCTTTGGTAATTCAATAGTAAATGCTGTTCCTTTTGAAGGGGCACTATTTACCCAAATTTTACCTTCATGAAGCTCTACAATTTCTCTTGCCACATTTAACCCAATTCCCATCCCCTCTCGAGCTTTAAGGTTATCCGTGTCCTGAAAATTTCTATCAAACACTTTTGTCAGGTATTTGCCAGAAATTCCCATTCCATTGTCGATGACTTTGATTTGTATAGCCGCTTCATGATCCACAACTTCAAGTACAATTTTATCTCCTTTATAAGTGAACTTCAGAGCATTGGATATCAGGTTATACATGACCCTATCAAATTTCTCCTGATCGATCGAGACCTTTAGAAACTGGCTATTTTCCGGCAACACTGTTTGAATTGAAATACCCTTCATTTCAGCAGCGGACTGAAACAGACTTGCAGTGATTTTTATATAACGGGTTATTTCAATGGGTTTAGGTTCTAGACGGAGTTTACCTTCTTCCATCGCCACCAATTCAGATATATCATCAGTCATGGAGACCAATTTTTGAGAAGCCTTTTCGATTACCTCAAGATAACGCTCAGTAGCCGTAGAGTAGAAGCTGTCTTTATCTTCCTTGAGTTGTTTTATGCGACCCGATAGAAGTGTAATTGGAGTGCGTAAATCATGTGTCACATTGGCAAAGAATCTGGATTTAAAATTGTCGAGTTCTTCAAGTTTAGTTGCTTTGGCGGCTAATTCCTCATTGGCGAGCCTCAGTTCATTGGTTTTTTCACCTACCTGTCTTTCCAGAAACTCCTTTCGTCTCTCAAGCATCCTCACCCTCTTCTTAAAATAAAGGTAGGCCAACCCACCAGCTATTAACAAATATGTCAATATCATGTACCATTGGGCATACCAGGGTTTAGCAATCATAAAACTTATACTGGATATCTTACTAGATTCCCCATTGAGTGTAAACGCCCTCACTTGAAAAGTGTAGTATCCGGGAGGCAAACTGCTATAATTCACAGAGTTTCTATCGGACCATTCGGACCACTTGTCATTGATACCTAATAACCTATATTGATAGTGGACCCTATCTGAATATTGACTTAATGTGGCATAATTTAATCTGATATCACCAGGATCGTTTCCATATGTTATCAATTTACTCTCACGGGGATTATAGACTTTACTATTCTCCACATTAACACTTCTGATGTAGACTTTGTCAGTACCAAAAAACATATCATCTCCTAATTTCGATCTCAGTTTTATCCCTGAAACACCTCCAATCATGAGATAGTCCCTCGATTCCTGAATAACATCTGGCCTAAATTCGGTAAACACTCCATCTCCTACCGTCACCAGGGTGCTATCATTGCCTCTCCACCTTATGTTATCACAATAATAATTTCGAAGCTTATCCTGATAACAGACGTAACATGTGTTTTGAGAAATTGACTGAACAAGATTCAACTTTTCAGGTGTAAAGGAGAAATTGATTGGAATATTGGCAACAGTAAGTTCATTATTCCTCAGCATCAAATTTTGAGTCCCGGAAACTACCAAAACTACCTCTCCGAACTTTAAGACCTGTCCATCATTGGGTATTTCCCATGAATTTACGATGGATGCCTTCCTGTCATCAATATCTACCTTTACTTCATATAACCTGGCATCAATTGTCTTGATCAAAAAAGTTGTTTCATCTATTGGAATTACCTGTTTTACCGCTCTATCAATTTCTTCAATGGCAACCTTATGAAACGATTCACCTTTAAAGAATATATCAGCCCCAAAATAAAAACCAGCTGAAATTATATAGTCCGGGTGTAACGAGGCGATCAATTTTCTGGAATTAAATGGTAACTCCCCTACTACTTTCTCTTCAACTGGGTTATAACGGACGATATTATCCAGATTTGTAATCCATAATTCATCACCATTGACCATAATATCCATACAGTCTACCAGCAAATTATTATTAATAGGTTTAAACTGACCTATGGCTGGATTATAGGAGTAAAATCCATCATTACAAGTCACATAAATTTTCCCTTTGTGTTCTAGTATATCTGTTATTTGACCGGTTATACCATACTCCTGTTTCACAAAGCTGTATGGAGAATCATATGAAATCACGCATAATCCATTTTTCATTCCCACCCATAATTGGCCGAATAACTCTGTCACAAATAGAGGTCGATGTTTACCTAAACCATTTGACGAATCAAACCGAAACTTTTCTTTTCCCTGAGCATCAATAATAAGAATACCATCCCCCATTGTAGAGAACGCATAGTCTCCGTTTTTCAAACGGATCCCATCATATAGTTTGTTCTCGATGAAATATTGTTGTCCTGCATTATGAAATTCTGTAACCCCTTCTTTTTTATCATATATATACAAACCTTCATAACGAGTCGCCACAAGAAGTTTATCTTCTGAAAGTGCGTAGATCCCATTCTCTTTCTTATCTGCGAAAAACTTTGAATTAGGCAAGGGATGAACACCTTCTGCATTAACATAAGCCAATCCCAAATCATAAACTCTACAAAAGATCGTATCACGCACACTGAAGGCCACATCAAAAGTGCTACCTCCTTTTGGTACATCAAATGGAATTATCTTATCATCACTGTAGTAAAATACATACTTCTTAGACCGAAAAAGAACACCATTTTTATCAGTAGCAATTTCCCAAACAACATTAAAATCTTTGAACTCCTCAGGAATCTTATTGATAAATGATTCATAGGTCACCTCCCCGGATTTACTGGCTATCAGCCTACCAAAATCACCATTCGCTCCAACATATATAGTACCATCAGGTCCTTTTTCCAGCCAGTAGGCAATCTGATTTTCCGGAAGTGGAATTAACTCCCACTCCACACCATCAAACCTTAAAATCCCATCATCATTAGCAACATAAACGATTCCATCGTCATCTGAAGTGATTGCCCAATTTCTGTTTCCAGCTTTATAATCAGCTGGTGTATAATATTTAAAGTAGGGGGTTCCAAGTTGTCTGGCCTGAACATTAAACGCCAATAACAAAATAAAGAAAAGGAGTAGTCGTGAACCCAATTTAGACATAGAGGTAGTGTATTTGGATAATTTTAATCCTATTCCCAATACTGTGTAGCCAAAATCAGACAGTGAACAAATCCGCGAAATGCTCCATACTGATAACTAAATATCAGTATTTATGTGTAAAAAATAAAGAAAAACGGTTTTTAAAGGGCTTTTACATTAAATATCCCAATCCTCATTGATTATACTAATGGCATGATGTCCGGTAAGATCAAACTGACAAGGTACCACTGAAACATAATTTTGAGCAATTGCCCACTCATCGTTATCCTGTCCTTTGTCATGATTCACAAGGTTACCTATCATCCAGAAATACTTTCTGCCATAAGGGTCAGTGCGTTGTTCAAAGTCCTCCTCCCACCATGCATTGGCCTGGCGACAAACCTTGATCCCTCTAATTTTTTGGTTTTGTATCGGAGGGATATTCACATTTAGGGCAATGTCCTTCGGAATACCTTTGTTGATGGTTTCTGAAGCAATTTTCAATACATATTCATCCACATGTGACATATCCGCTTCCGGACTATAATCACACAAAGAAAAACCTATAGCAGGTGTCCCTTCAATAGCACCTTCTATTGCTGCACTCATGGTTCCTGAATACAAAACACTAATAGAAGTATTGGAACCATGATTGATTCCGCTCACCACTAAATCTGGTTTTCTTTCTTTCAGCACATGATGTTTAGCAAGTTTGACACAATCAGCTGGCGTTCCTGTGCATTCATATGCTTCCACTCCCAGGTCTTGAAATATGTTATTAGGTTTCAACCTGAGCGTATCGCCTACTGTTATAGCATGTCCCATTCCGGATTGTGGGCTATCCGGAGCAACCACTAAAACCTCTCCCAGTGTAGCCATTAATTCTACTAGTTTCCTGATTCCCCGGGAGGTGATTCCATCATCATTTGAGATTAGTATGAGCGGTTTTGACATCTTTAAATCTAGATTATATTGAGTTATAAAATGCTGTAATACGAATCAGGTCCCTTACCTGATCGGTTCGTAGGTTGTTGTCTTTCAGGTATTGTTTAACTTCTCTTTGTTTCTTTGACATGATACTAAGCAGATCATTCTTTTTCCCACTGAAATAATAAACGTTTCCCTTGTTATCCAAAAAGAAGTAGTCGTATACCAGAACATCCCGAATGTAGGTTGGGCTGTAGATGGAAGTTCCACTGCTAATTGATTCCTGAGAAATTTTTTCCCTGGAAAGTAGGGTCAGTGGTCCCTCATACTGCAGTTCGAAAAAATACCTGGACTTATAACCACTCCTCATTTCGTATGGAATGGCATAGAATTCGCGATAATTCTCTACTGTTACATCAAATATTTTGAAATAGATAGAATTATGACTTGAGTAAGTGATCAACTTCTGCCCTTGCATCACCTGGACACTATTGGCATCCATGTCATATTTCACTTTACCTCTAATTGTATCCCTTTCAGCATTCACCAGATATCCCTTATGCCACATTTGTGATGGGAAATTTTGAGCAAATACCAGATTAGCAAAACTTAAAAATGTAAGAATGAAAAAAACTCTAAGCATCTACTATGTATTTTTTTACTTTTTAGAAGCTCCCAGGATTTCATGACCAAACTTATCCCTTTTGGTTTCCAGGTATTTTTGGTTGTGTTCATTGGGTATCACCTCTATGGCAACATTCTCTACAATTTCCAGGCCATATCCCATCAAACCAACGCGTTTTTTGGGGTTATTTGAAATTAATCTCAATTTTCTTACTCCCATGGCCCTTAATATTTGTGCTCCAACACCATAATCTCTCTGATCCGGTTGAAACCCAAGTTTTTGATTGGCTTCCACTGTATCATAGCCTTGTTCCTGCAGTTTGTAGGCCTTGAGCTTGTTGATGAGACCGATACCGCGTCCCTCCTGATTCATATAAAGCACCAGACCTTTTCCTTCTTTCTCTACCATTTTCATGGCTGCATGTAATTGATCTCCACAGTCACACCTGAAAGAATGGAAGATATCACCAGTCACACATGAAGAATGAACCCTTACAAGAACTGGCTCATTTTCTTCCCAGGTACCTTTTGATAACGCAATATGTGTCTCTCCAGTATTGGTTTGTTTAAAAGCTGTAAGTTGAAAATCCCCATACAATGTGGGCATTTCTACATCAATTTCTTTCTCAATCAGAGACTCCTGCTCCATTCGATATTCAATCAAATCCTTGATGCTGACCAATTTTAGGTTGAATTTGTCCGCAACAATCCTCAAGTCAGGAAGTCTGGCCATTGTGCCATCCTCATTCAATATCTCCACCAAAACTCCAGCCGGAGAAAAACCAGCTAACCTTGCCAGATCAATAGCCGCTTCAGTATGACCCGCTCGTCTTAATACGCCACCTTTCTTTGCTTTCAGTGGAAAAATATGCCCTGGTTTACCTAAATCTGCAGGTTTGGTTGCTGGATCAACAAGGGCTTTTATGGTTTTTGCTCTATCTGAAGTAGATATACCAGTGGTTGTTCCATGGCCAATTAAATCCACTGAAACTGTAAAGGGTGTTTCATAGGCAGCCGTATTTCTACCGACCATTAATTCCAATCCCAGCTCTTCACATCGGCTCTCAATAATTGAAGCACAGATCAAACCTCTACCTTCTTTTGACATAAAGTTGATGATCTCAGGAGTAACCGCTTCGGCGGCACAAATAAAATCACCTTCATTTTCTCTATCCTCATCGTCTACTACTACAACAATCTCACCTTTTCTGATTGCTTCAATCGCTTCCGGGATGGAGTCTAATAATTTTTCAGACATTTGCCTTTATCTTTTTTATTGGGTTATGTTGTTACGTTTCCTAAAATTGATGCAATCTGCATCTCTATTTTTTTGAGTTTCTGATGTTTATCCATGAGTTGATCGATCTCAGTTTCTTCTACTGCTTCTTTCAACTTTGTCATGTTTTCCTTCACCAGTTTTTGGATGATCCTAAATTTTAACCTGACGATATTAGAATATGTTGCACTTTTTAACATATCCTCCTCGCGCTGCACAAATATGCTGTATTTATCTGCCCATAGAGCACTTATATCATATTTTTCAGTAATCAGTTCGATTACGGCTTGTTTCACATCCTCTTCCCCATGCTCTAACAGATAATCTGCATCAATAATTTCACCTGTTTCGAATCTTTCTCTGTAAATACGTACTATTTTCTCATAAACCGGATTCTGAAAGCTCACATCATCTATTTCCGCAAAAAAGTAAGCCATCAGATGTTGTTCCTCCTCTTCCTGCAACTGGATTAATTCTGTTCCGTAATTGATAAGCATCCTTAAGCTTTCCCGTTCCTGAATTGCAATTACATCATCTATGCTAGCTCTCTTAACTGTAGGCGCTTCGAAAGATTCAGGAAGCACCTCATGTGTAAAAGTTTCACCTCGTTGCTCTGTTTTCTTTTCTTTGCTGGCTTTTATTAACAATTTATTCAGCTCAGCTATCAATACACCTTCCTCTATTTCAAGAATTCCACTGCACTCCTTGATATAAACTGTGCGTTTAATAGGGTCAGGTATTTTAGAGATACTGGTTACAATCTCCCTAATGGTATCTGCTTTTTTGAGGGGATCACTTTTAGTTTCCTCCAGGAACAAAGATGTTTTGAACTTAATAAAGTCCTTGGCTTCTGTCTGAAGGAAATTCCTGAAGGCAGAGGTACCCAATTGTTGAGAATAGCTATCAGGGTCTTCACCTTCAGGAAAGGAAATGGCCTTTACATTCAGGTCCCCCGCAAGAATCATATCAATTCCCCTCATGGCTGCTTTTATTCCTGCAGCATCTCCATCGAAAAGGACAGTAATATTCCTGGTATACCGGCTTATCAATTTGATCTGATCCTCAGTAAGTGCAGTCCCAGAACTAGAGACTACATTTTTTACACCAGCCTGATGTAATGAGATAACATCAGTGTATCCTTCTACCAGGTAGCAATTATCCTCTTTCCTAATGTCCTGCTTCGCCTGATAAAGACCATATAGGATCTTACTTTTCTGGTAAAGATCCGTTTCAGGTGAGTTAAGGTACTTGGGTTGCTTTTTGTCTTTTTTGAGGATTCTGGCACCAAATGCGATGACCTTTCCAGTGGTATTGTGAATTGGAAAAATAACCCTGGCTCTGAAACGATCATATGCTTTGTCTTCTTTGACGACCTTCAGACCACATTTTTCAAGGTATTCCTGTTTGTACCCTTTGGTCTCGGCTTCTTTGATTAGTCCATCCCATTGATCAAGGCTGTACCCCAGTTCAAAATCACGTATGGTATCTTCTGAAAACCCTCTTTCTTTCAGATAGGACAAACCAATGGATTGTCCTTCTTCATGTTTCCAGAGTACTTCTGAATAGTAATTTTGAGCAAATCGCATAATAATGAACATACTTTCCCGCTCATTTTGAGCAGCCTGATATTCATCATCAGTTACCTCTTCAACAATTTCTACTCCATATTTCTTTGCCAGGTACTTTAATGCTTCCACATAGCTCAAACCATCAACTTCCATGATGAAATTGATTGCATCCCCTCCCTTCCCAGAACTAAAATCCTTGAAAATACCTTTGCTGGGAACTACATAGAATGAAGCCGTCTTTTCATTGGTGAATGGACTTAGCGCTTTAAAATTCTGTCCTGAACGTTTCAAAGTGATAAAATCACCCACAACATCCACAATGTCGATCCTTGATTTTATTTCATCTATGGTAGCCTGGTCTATCAATGTCTTGCTCGCGCTATTTCAAAGCTGCAAAACTAACTTATTTAAAGATTATTTGTTGATTGATTCCAGATGAGTGTAATTTGCATGGTTAAGAAATAGTGAAGTAATGGCAGCATTGAGTAAAGAAGATATTTTAAAAGCATTATCAACCGTTCAAGATCCAGATTTGAAGAAAGATCTGGTAACACTAGGCATGATTCAGGACCTGGAAGTCTCTGATGAAAAAGTTTCCTTTAGTGTGGTTTTAACTACCCCTGCATGTCCTTTGAAGGAAATGATCAGAAAAGATTGTGTTAATGCGATTGAAAGAGTCGTTGGAGAAGGGATCGCTCTTGATATCAATATGACTTCTAATGTGACTACTGTTCGTGACAATGCTCCCCTCCTTCCTAATGTAAAAAACATTATTGCTGTAGCCTCTGGAAAAGGAGGTGTAGGAAAATCTACTGTGGCAGCCAATCTTGCAGTTTCCCTCACTAAAAAAGGAGCGAAAGTTGGTTTGATAGATGCTGATATTTTTGGCCCGTCAGTGCCGACCATGTTTAATTGTGAGCATGAGCAACCTCAGGTAATACAAAAAGATGGTAAGAACCTCATTCTGCCGATTGAACAATATGGTGTGAAACTAATTTCGATAGGTTTTCTAGCGCCATCAGATAATGCTGTGGTTTGGAGAGGACCGATGGCTAGTTCTGCTTTGAAACAGTTTCTTTCTGATGCAGAATGGGGAGAGTTAGATTATTTATTGATCGATTTACCCCCGGGAACTAGTGATATTCACTTAACGTTAGTTCAATCAGTACCGGTAACTGGTGCGGTGATTGTTTCAACGCCACAAAAAGTGGCTCTTGTTGATGCTCAAAAAGGTATCGCAATGTTTAAGCAACCTCAGATCAATGTACCAGTGCTGGGCATTGTTGAAAATATGGCATATTTTACACCTGAGGAATTGCCAAACAATAAATACTATATCTTTGGTGAAGGTGGTGGTCAGAAATTGGCTGACAAGTTTGAAGTTCCTTTCCTTGGGCAAGTACCAATCGTTCAGTCCATCAGAGAAAGTGGAGATAATGGATTCCCAGCGGTACTAAAAGATGATATTACTGCCAGTTCATTTGAAGTCCTGGCGGAAGCAATGGCCAGACAGGTTGCAATTAGGAACGCGAACATGGATAAAACCAAAATAGTAGAAGTGAAAGCTTGATAGAAATGGAGAATACAAATTTAATAGCACAGGTTGAGAAAGCATTAGATACAATCAGACCATATCTGGAAGCGGATGGAGGAAATGTGAAAGTTTTAGACATAAATGCCAGCAATATTGTAAAGTTAGAGTTATTAGGTGCTTGTGGATCATGTCCAATGTCAACAATGACCTTGAAAGCAGGTGTTGAGGAAGCCATCAAAAAGGCAGTTCCTGAGATTGTAGGTGTTGAAGCAATTAACATCACAACTCCTGATGATCCCAATGCAAAACTTCCCGAAACCCTGGCATAAAAAGCAGTCATAATTAGATGAAATTGCGGTCAGCCTTAATCTTACTAGTTATCACCATCTTTAGTCAGCTCAACGCACAAGAAAGGTGCGGTACGGTTGAGTTAGAAGAGTCTCTGAATCGTCAATTTCCAAACAAACACAACGAAGAGAGGTTCGAGAAATGGCTTCAAGCGAAGCGAAATTCCTATAAACAAGTAAAAGAAAAGGTTCAACAGGTCCATAAAATACCTGTAGTATTCCACATAGTCCATAATGGAGAACCAGAGGGCGTAGGAGTAAACATAAGTACAGAAAGAATAATAGAGCAAATACAAATTCTAAATGAAGATTTTAGAAGAACAAATGCTGATGCATCTGAGACGCCGGCGGTCTTTTTAGATGTTGCGGCAGACTCTGAAATTGAATTTGTATTGGCCAGACAAGACCCAGAAGGACTACCCTCGGATGGTATTACCAGAACACAGGGAGCTTTAACACTTTTTGAAATGAGGGATGATGAGCTTCTCAAATCTCACAATTTTTGGCCCTCAGAAGACTATATGAATATCTGGGTAACTGATTTAAAAGGTTTTCTAGGCTGGGCAAAATTTCCCGCCTACAATTCAGAAGGATTAGAAAACGACTTTTCAATTGACCGGTTAATTGATGGTGTGGTGATAGATTACAACTATATAGGTGTAAATCCCGAAACTGGAGGTTCATTTGAAAGCTACGGAAGGACAGTCACACATGAAATCGGTCACTATTTAGGGCTAAGACACATTTGGGGAGATGGTGGATGCTCAGCTGATGATTACTGTGATGACACCCCTTTTGCAGGAGCAAGCAACAAAGGTTGCCCTTCAGATCCAGTCTCATGCGGATCAAGAGATATGTTTGAAAACTACATGGATTACACAGATGATGCCTGCATGAACCTCTTCACAACATGCCAAAAAGAGAGGATGAGGATTGTTTTAGAAAATGCACCTAGAAGAAGAAGTCTGTTAACATCTAAGGGACTCAATGAACCTCAGGTTTTTGGTCTGGACCTGGGCATTCGAGAAATCATAAAACCGCCATCCTTTGCCTCCTGTGATGAAAGCTATCTACCTCAGGTGGAAATCAGAAATTATGGGGAGAATTTCATAGAGTCATTCACAATCTCCTGCACCATCAATGGTGAATTACATGCTGAAATCACACAGTCAATAAGCCTGGCTCCATTGGACTTGTATACTTTAATTTTCCCTGAAACTACCTTATCTCTTAATACGGAGAATTCAATTGAATTTAGAGTTGTTGAGGTTAATGAATCAAGTGATCAAAACAACGACAATAATAACAGGTTACTTCAATTTTGGATCCAGGACAAGGAGACTTTACCACTTAGTCTGGATTTTGAGGAAGACATCAACTGGCTACAAGTTGGTTTCCCAGGTAAAACTGAATTATGGACGAAGAGAACTGCAACAAATAACTCCGTAGAAAACCAGACTTATCACTTACCTTACTATAATGTTTCTTCCTCAACTTTTGGGAATTTTGATTATTTGATTTCACCACCGATTGACCTCTCTGTTTTCTCATCTACTTCATTAGAGTTTGCCTACGCCTACGCACCCAGGCCGAATGCATTCACTGAGGGGTTAATTGTAGCTATAAGTACTGATTGCGGCCTTACTTTTCCTAAAGAGAATTATTTATTTGAAAAGTACGGTCCCAATTTGGGGACAACTGCCTCATTAGATCAGGAGTTTAGTCCGATTTCATCAAATGATTGGGAAACTGTCTCTCTGGACCTTCAGAAATTCAATGACCAGGAAAACATTAGAATTGCTTTCATTGGCGTCAATGGAAATGGGAACAACCTTTATCTCGATGATATTACTGTGGCTCCAAAAAATTTATTGGACTATGACGTTGGAGTTGGTGAGGTAAAACACATTTCACTAATTTCTTGTCTTGCAGATTTTGCCCCATTCATAGAAGTGAAAAATGTGGGTGCTCTTCCTGTGACATCCCTTTTAATCAATTATAGAACAAACAGCAATACCGCATTTGAGCAAGTTGCTTACAATGATCTAAACATCCCATCAGGTGGAAAGTATACTGTCGTACTACCAGATGATGTCATAGATGAAAACAGTGACATTTTAGAATTTGAATTAATAGACCCAAATGGTGTACCTGATTTGAATAGCGTTGACAACCACTTCTCCCAAAATGTTCTGATCGATAATTCAGAAGAATCCATACCAACCAGGGAAAATTTCGAAGAAGAAATCTCATGGAAATTCGTATCCACGAGTGGAACGCATGATTGGGAAATATTTGATAGTCTTGGGTACAACTCGATTTATGCTCGAAATTTTGAGCATGAGGTATTGGGTAAAGAAAACTGGTTAGTCAGTCCTGTATTGAATTTAGATGATTACGATGAGGCCAGTATGTCTTTTCGGGTTTCTTATGCACAAAAACTCAACATTGTGGATGGCCTGAGGGTGATGTTATCTACAGATTGTGGTTTGACGTGGGAAACAACACTGTTTAACAGGCAAGGTGATGCAATTTCAAACTTATCCTCAAATGTAGCCTGGTTCCCACAAAGTGAAAGTGACTGGGAAAATATCTACATTAACCTCACTCCTTATATCACCAATTTTGTAAAGGATATCCGGCTTGCGATCGTATCCACCAATGGAGGAGGAAATAACCTGTTTATTGATGACATACAAATTTTCAGTAGTGCAATCCCTAACCCTGTTATAACTGAAGAAAACCTGGTCGTTTACCCAAATCCGGCGGAAGATGAACTCAATCTTGCGCTAAATCTTGACGACAAAAGGGAAATTGATATCATAATAACCGATTTTATGGGAAAAGCAGTATACACAGCTCACTTACAAAATGCTCTAAATCAGGTAATCAGTATAGATGTATCACAATATTCAGGTCTATATTTAGTTTCCATTATCAGCGGCGATCAAAAAGTCACTAAAACGGCTGTAATACGGTAATGCAATTTCAATGATGATACATCCGAAGGATATGCGCAACTTTTTCAATAAATCATTAATATTGAGGCTGATTATGAATACCCCAGTTACATCATACATAAGGATTCTTAATGATTAAAGTAAAGTTAAACTCCTGGAAGGGTCTCATCGTTCACCTTGGACTTGCCATCACCATTGTGATCCTGTTTATACTTTTTATTTTCAAAATATTCCTTCCCATAAAAACGAATCATGGTGAATCAATTACGGTTCCTGATATTACGGGAAAGCATATTGATGAATTATCAGATTTTCTGGAAAGCAAAGACCTCAGGTATGTAGTCACTGCAGACTCAGGGTTTTCCCCTGATTTAAAGCCACTTACTGTACTAAAACAATTCCCAAAAGCCAATTCATCAGTCAAAGAAAACAGAAAAATATACATTACACTTAATGCCGAAAAAGCACCTTTAGTGAAACTTCCGGATCTTAAACAGCAATCACTTAAGAATGCATTACTTCATTTCAAAAGTCTTGGATTGCATATGGGAGAAAAGAAATACGTTCCCGGTTTGTACCTCAATACGATTCAGGAATTTTCTATTGACGGTGAAGTGATCGAACCAGGTGATTATATACCAAAAGGTTCAATAGTGGATGTAACTATTGAAAACGGATTAGGAAAACAATCTTTTCAGGCTCCAGACGTTATCGGATTGGATCTGGAGAGCGCCGAATTTGCCATTCTTGGCTCTGGACTTGAAATGGGAGAAGTCACTTACGTGGAAACAGATAGTCTGGAAGGTAGAGTTGTAAAGCAAATTCCTACTTCCAAAAACAGAGTCCGCGTCGGGCAAATTATTGATCTATGGGTATCAGCAATAGATTCTATTGCAGATACAGGATCCATTTTGGATACTGAAAATAATGAATAGAGTACTTCTTCTTCTTCTTTTGTTATCATCAAGTCAATTGTTTGCACAATTGGAATTACGGCCTGTGAAAAGACCGGTCACAAAGTCTTCCGATTATTCCAAAAGCAGCAGGCAGCAAGTCACATTAACTGTCCCTGTTTTTGACGACTTCTCAAGGAGCAATTTGATAGATTCAAATGTTTGGCAATACGGTAATACGGTATTTATTAGCCCAAATGGTGCTGAAAACCTTCCTTCCATCAATGTTGCCATATTTGATGGACTTGATGAAAACGGAAATGCATACGATATAGATGAAAACCTCACTGTTCCAACAGACAGCCTGGTTTCACACCCATTTGACTTAACGCAAATCCCTGAATCCCGACAAGATTCACTGCACTTAAATTTCTTCTGGCAAGCCCGTGCACTTGGTGAAATGCCCACTGAAAGAGACTCCCTGACGCTGTGGTTCCTCAATAAAGATTCCGTTTGGGTAAGTCAGGACATTAGTCCGGAGGACATTGATAATAATGGAATTCTGGGTGGAGAAAGTGCTCTACGATATGAATCCTCAGATTCTATAGCTTTGAAGTTTGAAAATGTGAATGTAAAAGTAGATACTGCTTTTATCCACAGTAATTTCAGGATCAAATTTCAGTCCTATGGGAGTGCTCAAGGTCCCCTGGACACATGGGCCGTTGATTATATCCTTCTGGCTACAGGTAATTTAGGTAGAAGAAGAGAGTTTCTGGATTTAACGATATCCAAAGGAGCGTCTTCACCTTTTGGGCTACTCAATGCTATACCAGCGAACCACCTAAAAGAACTGGGAACATTCATTACAGAACCAATGAATTTTGAATATTACAGACTTTTCAGACCTTTTAGGAGCAATGGTATTGTAGATTATTTTGTGAATATTTTAGACGAGGACAAACAGCTCATTGAAGCATTAGATACTAAAAGAGTAATCCAGGGTTCACAAACTGATGGAGAAATTGTTAGGTTACCTTTTTCGTCTTCCACATTCGATGCTGTGGAAGTGTTTGACCTGGATACCAGCTTTAATTTCTATGTAGAAGCCTATTATCTTGACACCCTCATTGACGATAGTGGCATACCAGATGATTCCTATTACAGTTTTAGAGCAAATGATACTGTCAGAACCAAATTTGAGGTGGCTGATTACTATGCTTATGATGACGGGACTGCCGACTATGCCGCTGGCATTAGCAGGGAGAAAGGTCAACTCGTAGTGCAGTATCCAGTCTACGTAGAGGATACATTAACAGGAGTTGACATTTATTTCCCGGACATTTTCACATCAGACAAACCAGAGAACAGGTTTTCTGTCATTGTTTTACGAGATCTTCTGGGGACTACATCAAGCGAGCTGGCTAGATTGGATGCTGGAAAACCAGATAGTGTTACCAGCATTAACCAGTTCAGACGGTATGTGCTCAAAACACAACCCATTGTTAGTGATACGATTTATATCGGCATCCAGCAAGAGGATAATAATTTCTTCCCAATTGGCTGGGATAAAAACAACCTTACGGAAAACAGGATATACTTTTATGTTGATGAAGAAGAAGGTTGGCAACAAAACCTCAATGTGCATGGAAGTCTAATGATAAGACCAGTTTTTGACAAAGCTGATTCAAATGCCTTCATAACGGGAACCGCCAATGAAATTCAAAACATCAAGGCTTATCCCAACCCCGCAACTACCAACATACGAGTATCAGGTCAATTTGATAACCTAAAGGTGTTAGATATGAGAGGCAGGCCTTTAGATTTGAAAGTTGATGGTGATATAGTGAATGTGGCGACATTGCCAAGGGGAATTTACCTTTTATTGGTCTCTGCGGGAGATCAAAGAAAGGTCATTAGATTCCTCAAAGAATAAAGTAGCGGTTTCCACATTATCTCCTTCTTTTTTTTCATCATTTTGCTCTTCTTGTTCAGTAGGTTCTGTAATCTCGATTATCAGTGGTTTAGGGCTAAATGAAAGTATAAATACAGCAACTGCTACCCAACCAATTATTTTTCGTTTTAAGTCCAATGGTCTGTTATCTGCCACTGGCGGATGATGAATCCCCAGAACTCTTCCAATTAAAAATAAGAAAGCAAGCCAGCCCGAGTATCCCTCTATTCCAGGAAAAATGAAACTGGTTATATACTGAGCTGTAAATACTCCAAGAGCGAACATAAACCTGTACCCACGATCAGGGTGAATACTGTAGAAACAGAAGTACAGGAAAAAAACATAAATTACTGCAGATAACATCTCCTCAAAACCAATCCCTGGTTCAATAATTCCAAGACCTGCATAATATATGAGGCACACAAAAAATGCTGGTGCAAACTTTCTATGTACTTTCCTTCCTAACAAACCATACAGTACATGCCCTCCATCAAGTTGACCTATGGGAAATAGGTTAAGTGAAGTGAAAAGCAAAGCTAGATATCCCGCGAGAAAAAATGGATAGTGAATTACCTCATTATCATGCGGTAGTAGATCCCTGTCAATTGGGAGGTAATTTTCGCATAACCAAAAAAATAGATTGGGACCGAATTTAATTACTGCACCTGCTTCCTTAGTATTGAAAACGTATTTGGCATAATCCTGTCCATATTGAGCATAGTCCGGATGGATTTCAAACAAATATTCAAGTGGAGGAATATTGAGAAACCCATATATAATTACACCAACAGCTACTACAAACCCTGCAAGTGGACCAGCCACGCCGATATCAAAATAATGTTTCCTCGATAAAACCTGTTCCTTAATTCTGATGAAAGCGCCCATCGTACCTAAAGAAGGGAAACCTGGCAAAAACCCAAACCAAAGTGGAATATAGTAAGGCAATGTAACCTTCACTTTATGGAATTGCGCCATGAAGTAATGCCCAAATTCATGAACAGTGAGAATGCCCAAAAAAGATAATGAATACCATAACCCCCCAGGTATTTGAGAAAGTTGTAGTGGGTCTTCTGTAAACAGGTACTTCCCATACCTCCATTCAGCACCTGCGATGGTTGTGGTGATCAGTGTAACTATAAAAAGTACTATCTGAGTAAGGCGTTTCTTGTTCAATTCCATAAACTACTCGAAAATAATCCTAACGCCCTCAATTCCCTAAAGTTTGGTTGAAAACCGTGTATTTAGAAATTATTTAATATTGAATATGTGTGATGAGGGTCAGTAATTTGTATCACCTGCAGTCCCAAACGGGCGGCTGCTTCAATATTATCAGTCCTATCATCGAGGAAAAGTGTTTCAGAATGATCCAGGCCATGCTCGTCCAGAATAATTTGCCAACTTTTCTTTTCTGGTTTTCTGGCACCAATTTGATGAGAAAGGTAAACTTTATGAAATACCTCATCTAGTGTTTTATGTCCAGTGCTGTCTTCTAAAATTTTATTGAAAGCAAGCTCATGAATCTCATTTGTATTGCTCAAAACGAACAATTGTCTCTCTCCCTTTATTCCCTTCACAAGGTCTATCAGGGATTGTTCGATGGGCCCAAGCATAGCATTCCATGCCTCATCAATGGTTTCATCTGAAACAGATGAGTTGCTGAGTGCCTCTCGCATTTCTGATCTAAAATCTGCAGCCGTTAACTCTCCACGTTCAAACATGTGAAACCTATCCATGTTATAAGAAGCTACCAGCGCCTCAGGCGTTTTCTCGGTGAGATTGAAAAATGCCTGATTTGTAGCGGCTTCATCCAGGTGGATGATTACCCGACCCAGATCAAATATGATTGCATTTACATTATTCATGGTTTCAAAATTAAGCAGTGCAATAGAAAAAAAGTCCCTCAAAAAAGGGACTCTTTCTAAAAATGTAAAATGAAGAAGTAATGTATGTAATTGTTAAACTTATTTACCCAATAATTCAAGTACCTGTTTCAGTACATTCTCTCCGGTGAAACCCAGTTTCTCATCCAACACCTTAGCAGGAGCTGAATAACCAAAATGGTCCACACCAAAGACTTTGCCATGAGGACCTACAAGTCCCTGCATATTCACTGATAAACCTGCCGTCATTCCGAACACTGGTACGCCATCTGGTATCACACTCAGCTGATATTCTTTTGACTGCTGTCTGAATAATCCTTCTGAGATCACCGATGCAACACTTACTTTGATGCCTTTTTCTTCGAGTAATGCAGCTCCATCAATCAATGTGGACACCTCTGATCCATTGGCTACCAATACCACATCCGGGTTGGCCGTTTCTTTCACCAGGTATCCTCCCTTTTCTGCTCTCAGACTATTCTCATAGTTTGAACCAGGAAGATTTTTGATGTTCTGTCTTGATAGGATCAATCCTGTTGGGACATCCTTGTTCTCCAGCGCCATCTTCCAAGCTACGGTTGCTTCATTTGCATCTGCAGGTCTCAGGGCAAGGAAACTCTTCTTATGACTGTGGTTCTCTAATTTCTCCAATAGTCTGATTTGCGCCTCCTGCTCAATTGGCTGATGGGTTGGTCCATCCTCTCCTACTCTAAAAGCATCATGTGTCCACACATATTTTACTGGCAACTCCTGAATAGCAGCTATCCTGATGGCTGGTTTCATATAATCTGAGAACACAAAGAATGTACCCACAACCGGGATCACACCTCCATGAAGTGCCATTCCATTGGCCAGTGATGCCATTGTCAATTCCGCTACTCCAGCCTGTAAGAATCCTCCATCATAAGCTCCCTTCTGGATCGCATGGGTTTTCTTCAGGAACCCATCTGTCTTATCACTGTTTGATAAGTCCGCTGAAGACACAATCATGTTTTCCACCTTGTCTGCCAGGTAAGAAAGGACTGCTGATCCTGCGGCTCTAGATGCCACATTTTCCTTTTGTTCTATTTCACTGAAGTCTACATCTGCAGGAAGGTCTCCTGAGAAGAACAGGTCTAGTTTCTGAGCCAGCTCAGGATTGCTATCTCTCCATGCTGCTTCTGTTTTTTTCCTTTCTGATGCCTCCTGTTGCTTCTTAGTTTTCACTTCAGCATAGAAATTCGCTACTTCAGGGTAGATCTCGAATGGGTTAGCTACATCAGCTCCCAGGTTTTCTAATGTTTTTTCATAATCAGCTCCAGTATTACCAATAGGTTGACCATGTAATTCAGTGTAACCTTCGTATTTGTTACCAGCTGCATCTACGCAACCTTTTCCCATGATGGTCTTACCAATGATCAGGGTTGGTTTCTCCTGCTCTGCATAAGCAGTTTTCAAGGCACTTCTGATCTCATCGGCATTGTGCCCATCAATTTCCATCACATTCCAACCCCATGCTTTGTATTTCATGGCAGTATCTTCTGATGTCACCTCATCCGTCTTGGTAGAAAGCTGTACATCATTGCTATCAAAGAACATGATGAAGTTGTTCAAACCAAGGTGACCTGCAATTCTTCCGGCTCCCTGAGATATCTCTTCCTGGATACCCCCATCAGAAATAAATCCGATGATCTTTTGGTCCATCCAGTCACCAAATTTTGACTTTAAGAACTTCGCAGCAATGGCAGCTCCCACACCCATTACATGTCCTTGTCCAAGAGGTCCGGAAGTATTTTCAATTCCTCTTGCTACATCTACTTCAGGGTGACCAGGCGTTACTGAACCCCACTGTCTGAAATTGGCTACATCTTCCATGCTGAACAGCCCCAAAAGGGAATACTGACCATACATTAAAGGTGAAAGGTGACCTGCATCCATGAAAAACCGGTCTCTTGCATGCCAGCTCATGTCAGATGGGTCAAATCTTAAAAATTCTGAATAGAGAATGTGCATGAAGTCTGCACCTCCCATTGGGCCTCCAGGGTGTCCTGATTTTGCCTTCTCTACCATTGCCACAGCCAGGGCTCTTACGTTATCCGCTGCTTTAGAATGTACTTCACTCATAGTTTGTAATAGCTTATAAGCTTAAAATTTGATGATGTTATATTTTATCTTCTATCGTTAAATCTTCTAGTTCCAATGCCGCAAAATTCTCAATAAACCTGGAAACAGGAAGGTATTCAAAGTCTTCTTTTGCATGCGTATTTGTAACTACTACCAGTTTTGCACCAGCATTAGCGGCTGCTTTTGCACCCGTAGGGCTGTCTTCAAAAATTACGCAATGTGTAGGATCAACTTGAAGGGCTTCCGCTGTTTTGAGGAATACCTCAGGGTCAGGCTTCCCTTTGCTTACATCTCCGGAATGAAATGTAGCCTCAAAGAAGTGTCTGATGTTAAGATTATCTAGCACAAAATCCAGGTTTTCTTTTGGCGCTGCGGTTGCGACCCCCAAAGGTATGTCTTTAGCCTTACATTTTTCTAAAAAATCATTCAAACCCTCATTGAGTTTCAGCTCTGATTTAAAAATCTGTCTGTAACGTGCCTCCTTTTCATAAGAGAGTGACTTTCTTTCTTCAGGCGTGAACCGATCACCAAATAAACGTTCCAGAATTTCTTCATTGACCCCATGTACCTTCTCAATGACCTCTTCAATCGATAAATCTATCCCTTGTTCTCTTAGCAACTGCTGCCAGGCACGATGGTGAACCATCATATTATCCACCATGGTACCGTCCAGATCGAATATGATTCCTTTCATTCCGCAAAAATAAAATTTTAGAGCTCTATTTCAGGCCAATTATTCACCCATTTGATTTTTTCTATTCTGAGTTTAGGTTTACCGTCATCTTTCAGGTCATATGCATGGAAAATCAGGTAATCAGTATTGTCAAATGTATAGGCCGCCTGGTGTCCAACAGCTGCCCACTCGTCATTGCCTTGTGCCACTAGAGAACCACCTCCTTTTGCAAGGTTATTCCCTGATTTATCCAGATATGGACCTCTGATATTTTTAGACCTTCCAACCATAATTTTATAAGAGCTATCTACACCCCGGCAGCAACGGTCCCATGAAACAAACAGATAATAGTAGCCATTCTTTTTGAAGATAAAAGGTGCTTCATTAGCACCATTGTTCATTCCCTGATTTTTCGAAAGTTGCTCTTTGGAGTAGATTGATCCATAGTCTAATTCCGGATTGGCACTGTCACCAGCATCTCTATCATCCAGGTAAAATGCTCTTTCCCGAGCTGCTATGGTATACCACTCCTGAGAAGAGTCACTCACAACAGACATCATATCAGGATTGAGTTTTACCAGTTTCATCCCCATCCAAAAAGAGCCAAAAGTCATCCACGGCGTCCCTTCGTCATCTAATATAACGTTAGGGTCAATCGCGTTCCACATATCTCGGCCAGGAACCGATTCTATTACTTTTCCCTGATCATCCCATTTAAAATTTGGATCATTTGGGTCCAGTGTGGTATTTGTGGTTAAACCAATCGCTGATGTATTTCTCCCGAATGCAGATACAGAATAATAGAGGTAGTACCTACCGTCTTTATAAAAAATATCGGGAGCCCACATGGCACCACCAAAAGATGGCACAGTATTTAGAACCCATTCAGGCGTTTCAGAAAACACGGGCTTTAAGTCAGTCCAGGTCTTCATGTCCTTTGAGGACTTCACGTAAATTCCCTTCCCAGTAAAAAAGACATAATAAGTGTCTCCCTGCTTAATCATAACCGGATCATGAACTATTGTCCCACGGTTCTGAGCTATACAAGCACTGAAAAAGAAACCCATTAGTCCTATTAAAAGCAGTTTTTGATAGACTTTCATTATTTGCATTTCTTAGTATACAAAATTCAATTATTGATAATTATCTGATCGATAACTAATGATTTAAATAATAAGTGTAATTTATACATTTTATTTTTAACTTACATTTATTCAAGAAAAAATGTATCAATGAAAGCAATTGCCTACACTTTAATCACTGCAGTCACATTATGGTTGACTGGATGTTATAAAACCGAGTCAAGTCTAACGATTACAAGTCCGGATAATACTATCCGATTAACTGTCTTTATGGAAAATGATTCGCTTGTATACACTGTCTCAAAGGATGGGAAACTGGCAATTGATCGATCGCTACTGGGATTGACTTTCAAAAACTCTTCCAATTATGATGGATTGAATTGGGTAGGAGCTTCTGAAATAGTTGCGATAGAAGAAAATTACAAACTATATCATGGAAAACGTACCAATAATATTTACAAAGCTCATGAAGCCATATTGTCATTATCCGGTCAGGCAAATAGTAATATGAATATTCGATTTCGGGTCTCAGATGATGGAGTTGCTTTTCGATATGAATTTCCAGAGGAATCTTCAGATACTCTCAAGATCATTAATGAGTTGACATCATTCAGTTTCCCAGAAGAGACATCTGCATGGTTACAACCAAAGGCAAAAGCCAAAACCGGATGGAGTAAAACCAATCCGAGTTATGAAGAAAATTACCAGGTCAATATTCCGGTGGCCACTCCGGCTCCAACTGATGCAGGATGGGTATATCCAGCATTATTTAATGTAGATAGCACATGGGTGCTCATCACAGAGTCTGGGCTGGATAGGAACTATTGTGGCACTAACCTTCAGCAACATTCTCCGAATGGTGTCTATCAGGTAGGGTTTCCTGAACCTGTCGAGGGTGTGTTTGGTGGACCAGTTAATCCCCAATCAACTTTGCCCTGGAAAACTCCATGGAGGGTGATCGGAATAGGATCATTGGCAACTATTGTGGAATCAAATTTAGGAAACGCATTAGCTGAACCAGCTATTGCTTTAGATGAGTCAATCGTTAAACCAGGTCCTGCATCCTGGAGCTGGGCAATTTTAAAAGACAATTCCATTACATACTATATCCAAAAGAAGTTTATTGACTTTGCTTCAGAGATGAATTGGCCATACTGCCTGATTGATGTAAATTGGGATACAACTATTGGATATGATGGCATTCAGGAATTAGTCGATTATGGTAAAACGAAAAATGTTGGTTTGATCCTTTGGTACAATTCTGCCGGAGACTGGAACTATGTAACCTATCATCCCAAAGATTTACTGACTACCTCTGAAGGTAGGAATCAGGAGTTCTCTCGTATCCAGGAAATGGGTATCAAGGGTGTTAAAGTAGATTTCTTTGGGGGTGATGGACAATCAGTAATCAACTATTACCATGATATGTTGACAGATGCCGCAAAATATAATCTACTGGTTAATTTTCATGGTACCACACTACCCAGAGGTTGGCACAGGACCTATCCTAACCTCATGACAATGGAGTCTATAAAAGGTTTTGAATTCATCACATTTGAGCAAAGTAACGCAGATTTGGGTCCGGAACACTGTGCCATAATCCCTTTCACCAGAAATGCTTATGATCCAATGGACTTCACTCCTATGAATCTTACGGGTATTCCAAACATTGACCGACGGTCCTCACCAGCTTTTGAGTTGGCTCTTCCTGTTCTCTTTTTGTCTGGTATTCAACACATGGCTGAAACTCCGGAAATGCTGAAAAAAGTACCCGATTATGTCATTGATTATTTAAAAGATATCCCTACAGACTGGGAAGACTCCAAATTCCTGGCTGGTTATCCTGGAAAATTTGCAGTGGTGGCACGTCTCAAAAATCAAACATGGCATGTTGTGGCAATCAATGCGACAGATGATCCCATTGAATTGAACCTTGATTTAACATTCCTTGACCAGAATCAAGGATATCTCATTACTGATGGCAATGAAAACGGGTTCAATAAAAGATCATTAGAAATTTCCGGTTCGGCAACACCTATATCTCTAGCTCCGAAAGGTGGAGTGGTAATGAAATTTTAGTGTGTGATTTGGATTCTTTGAGTGAATTGATTTTCTCCTAAAGATATTTGCAGCAGGTAAACACCTTCACCAATAGCTATTTGGTTTTGGTACTGAATAGCATGATTGGATTTGAGAATTGTTTCTTGCCAAACATTTCTGCCCGATACATCAAATAGTGATAAGAACATTTCACCAATGTATTGATGATCCACGCTTACCGTAAACTTGCCAGAAGATGGATTGGGAAAAACATTTACTTGAATTTCCGGAGAGTTTGAGTTTGTGATGACATTGTTTGCGTTAATGATATTTGAATAAACTGAGAAGACCTTACTATTGAATCCCCGAATTCTGTAATACGGCCTGGACGGATCCAGAATATCTATTTTTGAAATCTCATTGGCATCTACCTCAATTCTTTCAACATCTTCGAAAGCATTGGTAATTGCCTTTTCTATCACAAACCCTGATTCATTATCCGATTGATCTACCCATGTCAATTCTATTCCTTCCTCTACTTTGCTTACTTTTAGATCAATGGGTGGATTGATCACTTCGTCTGTGAATTCAATTACTTGATTGGTTGCTACATTTTCATATATTGATATTCTGCCATCCGGCCAATATATTTCTACTTTTTCCACGATTGTGTTGGCACCAACGCCAAAAAATGCTTCTGCTGGTTCCTGACCATAAAAACTAGTACCCGCTGTTATCAGACGCATACAATTCAGGTTACCTGCTTTAATTTTTACGACTGCCCCAATCGCCCAGTGATTCATTTCAGCCATTCTTGGTTTCACAACTAGGTAATTGCCTTTGTTCGTCAATTGTTCAAGCTGATTTTCATATAGAATTGCGGGAGTCTTTATTTCCGGGTTATCCTTCAATGTTTGTAGGAGATCAAGGTCTCCATCACGATCCAGATCAGCAGCAATTAGTGTTGTAGCACTTAACAAGTCATTGAATTTGGATTCATTCGAAATATCCGTAAAAGTACCTGAAGTATTCAACCAAAGATGTGATTGATCAGGTCCCCAATTGGGATCATTATTCCACCCATTCGTTGATGCCAGCTCCGCCCATCCATCATTATTGGCATCAAAAAATGTAGCACCCCAGTCCCAACCAGAGTCACCTACTTTAGAAGCAATTCCCACTTCATTATATATAAGAAATCCTGATTCTGAATCATTTCTCAGCAAGACATTATGTTCATGTTCTCCGGCAAAATCTCTTGTGATGTTGGTAGAATATACATCAAAATCTCCGTCATTATCATAGTCACTTATCGTCATTCCCATTTCACTGAAATCAGTGGCCATCCCGGTCTGACTTGCATTTTCAATGAATGTCCCATCGCCTTTGTTTAACCACAATTGGTTTCTGCCAAAATCAACATTGAAAAAAATGTCTGTAAGTCCGTCTTTATCAAAATCATAACACATCGGCTGCCAAAAAAAAGCATCTTCATTCCCAATATTGGTGGACTCAGAGATATCAGCAAATGTGCTATTACCATTGTTTTCAAAAATCGATACTTTTCCTCCCCAAACAGTAATGATCACATCCAGTTGGCCATCATTGTTTAAATCTCCTATTGACATCCCTCCTGCCGCATAGGTTGTTAATCCCTCATATCGTTCACTAAAATCTAAACCTGACTGAGTGGTAACATCAGTAAAAGTCCCATCATCATTTTGTTCATATAGATTGATTAAAATAGGTTTGCCACAAACAAAAGTGGCACAACGCTCTCCAAGTACAATCACATCCAGTAAGTGATCATTATTATAATCAAACCAGACTGCCATTCTACTCCCTGTAGAAATATCTATCCCTGAAGCGAGGGCAACATTTTCAAACGTTCCATCTCCCTGATTTTGGTACAGCCGGTCTTTCACTCCACTCGTTGTGGCCAGGTAGAAATCTATATCTCCATCATTATCATAATCAGCGGCTGATACACCGTGTCCATAGAAGTTAGCAATATCAGCTACATCAGTTATTCCTGCATCATCTTTTACCGTAAAGGTTGGAATTTGGCTATATCCCAGATTACCCAAGACAGTTAACCATCCAATCCAAATAACAGCAATATAGATTTGATAGAAACGCATTATTATTCAACAGCAGACACCCCTAAAGAAGTTTGCTTTACGACCTGAAGTGTCCCATCTTCATTAAAATTCAAATAATCAATACAAACTGATCTTCTGAACTCACCTCCCGAGGGCAGTGCTCCATTGTGATATACAAAATACCAGTTTCCTTTGTAATTTTCTACCCCTTGATGATTGGTAGGTGAATTAGGAACAAGATCATTCAACCTCCCCTTGTATTCCCATGGACCTGTTGGATCATCAGCCATCGCATAATCGATCACCTCCGGGAATTCCGCAGAGTAAGTAAGGTAATATTTATCTTCCCTTTTGAAAACCCATGGACCTTCTGTGAATTGAGGAACATCTATCACTTGAATCTCACCATCAATCTCTATCATATTGGGCTTCAATTTCACATATTTCAACACGGTATTTCCCCAGTACATGTAAGCTTCTCCATCATCGTCGATGAAAATAGCCGGGTCAATATCATCCCAGGCTATATCAGTTTGAGTAGTCATGTCATTTGTTATCAATGCTTCACCTATCGCATCCGTGAATGGACCTTCCGGGCTTTCCCCCACAGCTACTCCAATTGCTTTCCCTGGAATTGTGGCATGCTCCACCGTAACAAAATAATAAAACTTACCCTCCTTTTCCACAACATGAGCAGCCCAGGCTTGTCCATTTGCCCAGCTAAAAGTTTCTGTTGCCAGAACAGCACCATGATTTTCCCATGTCACCATATCTTTTGAAGAAAACAATAGCCAATCATTCATCACAAAACCCTCTGCTCCAGCTACCTGTTCGTCATGACCTGTGTAGATGTAAAAAACATCATTGTATACAAAGGGTGCTGGATCTGCAGTAAACACATTACGAACAATTGGGTTATTATAAGTGACTGGGTCTATTGTTGGATTATCATCATTTGGCTGGTTTTCTACTTCATTTCCATTGCAGCCGATCAATACAACCACAGAAATAATGGTTATCAATATTTTATATAGGTTCATTAGAATTAATTAGGTCTTTCTACAATTGGCCAACCTTCTGCATCCCATGACATTGATGCGATCTTTAACTTTGGTTTGCCTTCATCCGCTAAATCATAGGCATGGAAAACAAAATAGTCTTGTCCATCAAATTGGTAAGCACTATTATGTCCAGCTCCGGCCCACTTGTCTCCCCCATCTATTACAATAGAACCTCCGCCTTTAGCCATTGCCAGGCCAGTTTTGTCCAGGTAAGGTCCCATCATTCTTTCAGATCTCCCAACAACTACCTTGTAGGTACTTTGCTCACCTTTACAGCAATAATCCCATGATACAAAAAGGTAGTACATGGAATCTTTCTTAAAAATAAAAGGTGCCTCAATGGCCGCATTACCAGCATTTCTATCATCGGTAAAAACTTCACGGTCTCTTCGGGCTATTGTGTACCATTCTTCGGGTTTTGCAGGAGAGTTTCTATTTGGGATAAGTTTAAAAAGTTTAATACCACTCCAAAACGAACCAAATGTCATCCAGGGATATCCCTCTTCATCCTCTATCACATTTGGGTCAATAGCATTGAACAGATCTCTTCCGGGAATTGACTGCACGACCATTCCTTGATCTTCCCACTTGTAATTTGCATCATCAGGGTTTAGAGTCGTGTTTGTCACCAAACCAATCGCTGAAGTATTCTTCCCGAAAGAAGAAACTGAATAATAGAGGTAATACTTCCCGTTGTAAAAATGGATATCAGGCGCCCAAAAATGGTATCTGAAATTGGGTACTACTTCATAAACCCAATCAGGAGATTTGTCAAAAACTGGCTTCTCTTTAGTCCAGGAAATCATATCCGGTGAACTGTGCATGGATATTCCCAAACCTGTGCAAAACATGTAATAGGTATCACCTTCTTTGATCAGCACAGGATCATGTGCCCTGATATCAGTTTCCTGAGCCATTGAAACTGAAAACGTGAACAGGAAGATAATACCTAACAAACATGCTTTCATATATGAAGAAGAACTACTTTACTTTTATTCTTAAAACGTTCAGTGATTTTCGTGTAAGCGTCACCTGCGGATTATTTGGGTCCAGGTTTACTTCTTGTGATTTAGCCTGGATATTCTCAGGATTCTCAAATGAATTAATCGCATCAGGATCATTACTTGCCAGAACTGACATAGTACCTTTTGCTCCCATTGTCGCATTATTTAAACTCAGGTTTACCATTTGATTAGCGCCTGTCACATTCACCAACTTCAAAATCAGCTCATTGGTGTTTTCATCTTTAACAGCCGAAGCATAAACACCGTTTGCTCCAATGACAGGTTTACCATCTTCAAAGGCAGTCAATAAATGTGTTCCAGGGTTGTTGGAAAAAAGTTTCTGTACCTCGTAGTTGGGAGTACCGTAGGACTCCAGGTTATTGAACCAGATCAGGTCTGGTGTCCATTGCCAACCCTCGGCATGTGCAAAAAGTGGCGCGTAAGAAGTCATTGTTACCACATCTGCGTTTCTTTCAAGACCTGTCATGTAAGCTGCTTCAGAAAGTGCGCAGTTCCAGTTGTTTTTGTTGTCAGGACTAGCAATTGCAACACTTTGAGCTGCATATTCACCAGCAAATATCTGCGGGCCGCTTCTATCATAGCTATCATACCGATCTGCATTTTCAAGGAACCATCCCGGCGGCCTGTAATAGTGCTCATCCACTATTTCAGCACCTAATTTCTTTAATTCAGCCATTCCATATTCAAACATTTCCCCATCAGGGAATGGCCCGCTTCCTGAAACGATAATCATATCCGGATACTCTTTTTTGATAGCCGCTTCAAATAATTTGTAACGTTTGATGTATTCAGGTCCCCATTGCTCATTCCCCACTCCAATGTATTTCATATTGAATGGTTCAGGGTGCCCCATTTCTGCTCTTAGACTACCCCATTTGGATTTTATATCTCCATTAGCAAATTCTATTAGATCAAGAGCATCTGCCACATAGGGTCCCATTTCATCCATTGGAACAAGTTCTCCAGTATTGAATTGACATGCCATACCACAACCTAAAATTGGCAGTGGTTCAGCACCCATGTCTTCTGCCAGTTGGAAATATTCAAAGAAGCCCAAACCAAAACTTTGGTAATAATCTGGTGTAGGTCTATGCGCAAATTCAGTATTCCATCGGTTGACTAACAACTCTCTTTCTTCAATAACACCAACTGTTTTTTTCCACTGATATCTTCTATCAAGAGTTCTTCCCTCTACAATACACCCTCCTGGAAACCTTAAGAAACCTGGGTCCAGATCAGCAAGTTTCTGAACCAAATCGGAACGCATTCCTTTAGGTCTGTTTTTCCAGGTATCTGATGGAAAAAGTGAGATCATGTCCAGGTCAATGACAGATTCACCTTCAAATGTGATCTGAAATTCACCTTTCATGGCAGTTGCCGTCGCATTGAAACTCACGTCATGTGATTCCCAGTTTTTGCTGGAGGGTTTGATTTCAGTACCGCCAATAGGTTGACCTTCTTCATTTACCAGGTCAATTCTTAATGAGGGATTACCTTCAACCACTCTGGTCATCAGAGTCAGGTTGTATTGTAATCCCTCTTTTATTCCCATACCCCGAAAGCCTTCATTTGTAAGTGTATAACCCGAATTAGATTTAACATTGACCCTCAAAAATTTTACATTTGCCTGTTTAATATCTCTTTTAATAACCGATGCGAATCCACTTTTATCATTCATGGAGAATCGATCACTATTGGGTTGATCCCAACCCATCATGGGTAATGTGAACTCAAATGATCTGTTTTTGATCATTTCCGCATAGATCCCCCCATCTGCTGCAAAGTTGATATCCTCGAAAAATATCCCATACATGGTAGGTTGAATTTCTGCTACAACATTTGAGTAATCAATGGTAAGACTTGTTGTACCACTGACTTCATTAGTTTGTTGTGATTGGTTTTCCTGGTTTGGGGATCCGCATGATACCATGAATAATACGATCCCAAAAAAAACGGAAAGAGAATAAATGTGTCTCAAAGCTTTTATATTTAGAAGAAAAAAGGTGCACAATGAATATCGTGCACCTCTAATTAACTATCAAGTATTAATTGGCCATGTTGCCAACAAGATTATCATTTCTATTCAACTCTGTCAATGGAATTGGGATCACCTTTCTTTCAGGTACCCAGGTATCAAATTCTATATCATGAGATTGCAACTCTGCTACACGAGCAGGATCATCTAACCATCCCCATCTCATCAGGTCATAAAACCTGTGTCCTTCAAGCGCTAATTCCATGATTCTTTCATGTGCAATTTGATCCATGAATTGTGTTAAACTATACCCAGCAAATTCTGTTTCTCTATCAGGCAGGTTTGCTCTGTTTCTCACCTGCTGAACCAATGCAGCTGCACCAGATATATCACCATTATTTGCCAGACATTCCGCTTGCATAAGAAGCACATCAGCGTATCTAATAATTGGATAATCAAAACCTGCTGTAAAGGCGTCTCCTCCACCGAGGTTTGCAAATGTGAACTTGGCAATAAAGTAATCATTTGGTGCGAAATTGTTCCCTGTAACCCAGGGTTGTCCCCAGGCAATTGTATCACCTTCCGCCACATCATTTGAAGCTATTGTTGTGTGGTACCTTGGATCCAATGTTCCTCCATTCGTAAGTTCCGAACGCATCTCATCATACAAGAACTGAGTAGGTCTGAAATCATAGAAATCAGTTACGGAATAAGTTGGTGTTAATGCAAGAAACTGTCTCCAGTTTACCGATGGATCACCACCCCAGTTGAAGTCTGGATTTGTACTGGTGGTAAACTCAGCCCAAAAAATTCTTCCTGGATCAGCATCTTCCAGTGCATTGTTTCCACTAAAAAGGTCTTGATAATTTGCTGCCAAAGAGTACTGATTTGAACTAATCACCCTGGCGAAATGTGTCGCTGCATTAGTATGATCTCCTTCATAAAGCAGAATCTTACCCATCAATGCATTTGCTGCTCCACTCGTAATTCTACCTACCTGACCAGCATCAATTCCAGTAACATCATTGTAGTTCTCTGGTAGTAAAGGAATTGCTGCTTCAATATCAAGCTTGGCCTGATTATAAACCATCTCTTTAGTTACTCCCTCATTTGTAGGATAGAACTCCTCCTGGCTTTTTGGAACTGAGGTAATTATAGGTACACTTCCATAAATATTTGCTAATTGGAAATAAGCGAAACCTCTTAAGAAAAGTGCCTGACCCATTAATCTATTTTCAAAGTCCTGCTCCATTCCTTCAATGGTAGGTACATTTTCCAAAGCCTGGTTGGCGTAATTTATCATAATATAGTGGCCAGCCCAAGCTATTTCCAATTCTCCCCAGGTATCCGGAAGAGTGAAATTACTAAACCCTGTCATGAATCCCCATGGACTTCTACACACTGCTTCATCACTACGGCCATCATTAAAAATTGGTGTAATTCTCTGGAAGAACCCATCAATGATCAATGGATTATAAATTGCCGTAACGGCTGCCAGTGCTTCAGCTTCTGTGGAGTAATAGTTATCATTTGATGCCCTATTTGGGTTTTCAATTTCCAGTTTGTCGTCGCACGCATTCGCCAATAAAATAACCAGCGAGAATATTGATATTTTTATGATCTTATTCATCTCTCTTAAAATTTAATTTGAACACCAACCATTGTTGTTCTAGGTCTTGGGAAAGTACCAAAATCAAAACCTGGGTTTAACAATCCCGGATTTGTTCCAGAGTTTCCGAAGTTGGGAACCTGAGAAGTGAAGTCAGGATTAAACCCATCGTATTTAGAGAATACTGCCAAATTTTGGATTGTTACATAAAACCGTACGGATGAAGCAGAAATTGCATCTACCAGATTAGATGGTAATGTATATCCAAGAGAAACCGTGTTGATTCTAAAGTAATCTCCTTTTTGTAACCATCCCGGCCTATCAGAATCTCTCTGGTTATTATTTGGATCTTGCCAAACTACTCTTGGTACATCCGTATTGGTGTTTGTTGGCGTCCACCTATCCAAAATGTCTTCATGCCAGTTTGTAAATCCGGTGGTTGGCATTAAACCTCTGTATAAATTGCTGTTTATTAGGTTACCACCGCTACCATTACCAAAGAATGTGAAGTCAAGTCCTTTATATCCCATGGTAACATTTAAACCGTAATAATACGTTGGCATTCCTTGTCCCAAATAGGTTCTATCATTATTATCAATTATTCCATCAGGGCCAGTTGGGTTACCGTTTTCATCTTCTGGTCCTGCAATATCTTTGAATCTGATATCACCAGGTGCAGTATTTGGAGTTTGAGTGGCATGATTAATAATTTCTGTTTGATCCTGGAAAATGCCATCATATACCCAGCCATAATGTTCTCCTAATGATCTTCCTACTTCATTCCAGGTACCTGTTCCAGCCAGGTTATCAAGGATATCAAGATCCAGGATCTCGTTTTTCAGTGTGTAGAAATTCGGAGATACTTCAAAAGTTAAGTCACCTAATTGCTGTCTAAACGTTGCTGCAATCTCGATTCCGGTATTTTTCATGGATCCAGCATTGGTTACGATTGTACTTCTTGCTGATGAGCCAACACTTAAAGGAATCGGCAATTCCAATAAAATATCATCCGAAGTATTGCTGTAATATTCAAAAGTCAGGTCAAACCTTCCATCCAACAATACCGCATCAACTCCAACACTTCTGGTAGTTCTTGTTTCCCATGTGATTGATGGGTCAATTGAAGCTGTAACGGCTGCTCCAAATACTCTTCCAGTATTGAATTCATATGGAATACCTCTGTTGATTGTTCCAGAATAATTGAAACTTCCAACAAATTGATTACCTACCTGACCAACTCCACCTCTAAGTTTCATTTCCGAAATAAATGCAGGTAAATCAATGGCATTATGTACTTTCCAGGCAAGTCCTACTGAAGGGAAAAGCTCGTACCTGTTTTCCTCAGCAAATTTTGATGAACCATCACGTCTTAAGTTAGCCGTAATTAAATAAGTATCATCAAACGAATAATTCAACCTACCAAAAAATGAGTACAAGGCAGCTTTGTCAATAAAATCACCCGCACTAAAAGACTGGGCTTCTGTCAAGTTCAAAACATAAGGTGCTTGAAGACCGCTTCCAGTTGTTGAGTTCTCTCTATAATTATCTTCCTGATAGGATTGCCCAGCAAGTAATTTTAGGCTATGCTGACCAAAATTTTTCTCAAAATTTAAGGTATTCTCTATTAGCCCTGTGCTTGAATTTCTATCTCTAACCTGTAAAACAGCAGTAGGATTCGGGAAAAAATATCCCAGGTCATATTCGGGTACAAATAGCTGATCAGCAATTGCCGTTTGATCAAATGAGGTATTCAATCTGTAACTTAGGCCCTCAATTATTTCTACCTCACCCCACAAATTGATTAATGTACGATCCACAACAGTAGAGTTATCAATTAATGTATTCATACCTGGAACATTCAGGGTAATCGAATTATGAATTGTGGCATCCGCACCACCAAAGCCTCCAAGTCTGTTTTCATCAATGACAGGAATAGTAGGAGCAGCAATTAGCAAATCATTTACCAATGAAGGTCTACCCCCTGGTAGAGATATTGTGCTTGTTGAAAATAATGGATGCTCATCTGACCTCATTTTCAAAAAGTTTTCACCAAACTTCACTCGACCGTATTCAGTCTGTGTATTAACACGAGCAGAGTATCTTTTGTAGTCCGGACCACCTCCCACAAGTGTACCTTCATTGTCAAGATAATCCAGTGAGACATAGTATGTTGTGTTATCAGATCCACCGTTGAAGTTTACATTTACATTTGAAATACTTCCGTCCTTAAAACCTGCATCCTGCCAATCTGTATCAATATCGTTTATATAAAATTCGGAACTTGGATCATTACCTGGAATAAGAGGAGCTCCAGCATTTGTCATCAACTCATTGTTGATCATCTGAAATTGATCCCTGTTCAGGAGGGGCATCTCCTGATAAACCTTTTGAACACCGGTATAAGCATTCAACTCAACCGAAAATGGTTTACCTTTTTCACCTCTCTTAGTTGTGATGATTACTACTCCATTGGCAGCTCTGTTTCCATAAATTGCACCAGCTGTTGCATCCTTGAGTACCTGCATCGTTTCTATATCATTGGGATTGATATCCCTGATACCACCTACGGGAACTCCATCTACAACATATAGAGGTTCCGCACTCGCACCAAGTCCTCCAAATGTTGAGATCCCTCTGATTCTCACCTGAGGTGCCGCACCTGGTTGTCCATCAGACGTAACTGCTACACCAGCTACCCTTCCCTGAAGTGCTTGAGACACATCATTTGTAGCTACTTTTTGCATTTCTGCAGCATCCGCTATGGAAACGGCTCCAGTAAGATCGGATTTTCGTTGCGTTCCATATCCTACTACCACCACCTCATCTAAAGTCTTGACATCCAGGATCATCGAAACATCAATTTTCGACTGGTTGCCAACAATGATTTCTTTTGTTTCATAGCCAACAAAAGAAAAAATCAGGGTAGCTCCATCATTAACCATAATAGAGTAATTACCTTCAATATCAGTAACAACTCCATTTTGAGTTCCCTTTTCCAGGACCGTAGCTCCAACTAAGCCTTCGTCCTCTCCAGCGTCTATCACCTTCCCAGAAACAGTCACGTTCTGTGCGTAACTGTTGAGGCTAAAAATGATCAACGCCACCAAGTTCATAACCTTCATTTTAGTAAAAATTCTCATAAGAAATTAATTGGTTTTAACATAGTGATTCTGTTCTCTGTTCTCATTTATGTACCCGTACAATTTTATAATTGTATTAAATACATTTATTAAAGATATATGAATAATTCCAACAATACAAAGCCTCTATTTATAAATATTGAATTTAATTGTAATTTTTACACGATTAATTTAAAAACTACCTAAAAAGTGTAATTTTCACACTAAAAACTACAATACTTTATGAGATTTGTGCTAGTCGAGTATTACTTTGACGACTGCCTTTTCGTCAATTTTGATGAAGTAAACTCCTTTAAAGAATGTTGGAAAATTGATAATTACCCTATTATCAGAGAGTATCGTAAAGTGCTCAACCTCAACGACTTTTCCATATAGGTCAATCAATGCAATTGAATTCACATTTTTGATACCCTTACCACCAATTATTGCATGATCTTTCGCAGGATTAGGATAAACTTTGAAGCTCTTGGAGTTGTAATCTTCAGTGGATAGAATCTGACCAAAATAAAGTGAAGCAAATTCAAAAGCAGATTTTCCTATAGCAGATCCCATTAGCCTTCCCGGTAAGTCATCTGCAGGAGGATGAATTCCACCCCATATCCTACTCAAACTACATTGATCTGAAGCATCCGAATATTTTGCCCATTGAAGTACCACATCTTCACTTGGGCCTTCTTCGAATACGAGGAATTCATTTTTTGGTGCATGAAATTCTCCCAGTCCTCCAGGAAAGTATTCACTACCAGTTATTAATGTTAGTACTTCTGCGGCAGCCCTCGAATAAGTAGAGTGACCTGAAACAAACCCAGCGAATGGAGGCGTTACAAAACTTGGTCTTTGATAAGGCCACCACTGTTTCGCTCTGATCCATCCCACTCCTGCCTGATCCACATCCGGATCTTCAACAAATTGATGGCCTCTCCATGCTAAAAGCTTAATTTCATTAATATACTCACCATTTTCGCCTGCCAAAAGATCCCCTTCTTCAATTACCTCCACATATCCTTCAACCAGAGGAATCCCCAGGGAATCATAATTTGGCAATGCCCGATCTGAGCTTTGGCCTCTTGTTGCCATGAATCTTATTGCTGAAATTGGTCTGATGAAGTCATAAAAGCCTTTAACACTCCAGGATGAAATGGCAACATCATGCATTGTCCCGCCTAATGTAAAATAAGCCTTCACATCAAATTCCAAAGGATCAATATCATATCTTCCCTCCCATTTGTAGTTAAATTCCGGTTGGTCCATCACATAATTCAAGATGACAAACCAATGACCCGGAGGTGTTTCAGAATCAGGACCATCCGCCCAAAATTCTGCTAATACCCTTGCGTAATCTCCTCTACTCACCATTTGAGTAGCATAAGGTTCATTAGTTACAGGATTTAAATCGTACCCTGTGCTAATATCACCGCCATTCAGTAATTCATAGAAATTTGAAAAATCATCGAAATTTGTAGGAATGTTTTCCAATGCAATATTGCCAATTCCGGCAGGAGAGATATCCCATTGCACTCCATCTGTAGGATCCAGATGACTGGACCAAATTGACACCAATGTGAAACCCCACTTGTAATTATCTTCCAATGCCAGATGATTAACACTATCGATATATGGTGGATGACCTGGATTGTGGAATACATTCCAATTGGAGCCGTCTCTCTCCAGGGTTTCCCTGACTTCATCTCCCATGGAAAATGTATTCACATCTCCCCATTCCGGACTCAGAAAATCAATAATTGCCGCACCGATTACATTACCACCCTGGTCAATAAAATTCTCGAACTGAAGTGGTTGCCAGCGGTTAGGGTCTTTGAGATAATTAGAACCTTCTTCATCAGACAAGTCTAAAGGTTCATTCAATGTTTCGTAGTAAAGGCTTTCGTAATTTCCTATCTCATTGGCACCATCCTGGTAGCCGTAAAGTTTGATTTGTTGCGCAATGTAATTTCCTAATGCAGCAGCAGAACCATTCGAATAATCTGTGTCAACAAATGTCTTGTCATATCCAAGCTCATCGAATTGCCCATCCATAATCGATATAATCTCCTCATAACCAGGAGATTCAGCAAACCGATGCTCCATTAAACGATAAACTGCATAGCTTATAGCTCTCTGCTGTAATTCAGATTTATCGGTTTCATTATAATCAAATCCATCGAATGGAATCTCATAACCGTGAACAGTATTCCCAAGAAAATAAGTGGATGACGAAGGCTCAAATACAGCCCACGCGTCATACATAGCAGCGGAAACATGAAATAAATTTCTGGCATGTATTGTTGGTCTTGCAAAATCATTCCTAATGCCTTCCAGCAGAACTTCGTTCCACTGGCGAGCTATTGATTTTGATTGACCAAAAACATTACAACCCAAACCTAAACCAAAGAGTACGATGATGCTAAAAAAATACTTCATGTCTCACTCACTGCTTATTCTTTTTACCAGAAGTAGGCGTAAAAAAGTATGATAATACCTACTATGATTACTGAGTGTATAACATCCCACCTGGTCCAACTTGCCTTTGTGGTAGCCTTTTGTTCTTCTGTAGCTGATGTGAAGGTTAAACCCTCTATTTGTTCAGCAGGTGCTGGTTTTGTGAATTGACTCACTATCAATATAACAGCCATACTGAATACCAACATACCGCCGCAGAAAAACAACCAATTCACATCATAGAATAAATTGTAATAGAGATTATCAACACCTTTAGCTGCTGCCCATGCTCTAACATCTTCATATCCCGCATTGCCAGCTAATGTTGTATAAATCACTTTCGCACCAAGTCGCAACACACCTATTACAAATCCTGCAATCATTCCCCACATTCCACCTTTAGGTGTAGGTTTTGAAGATATGATCCCCAACAGAAATGCTGCTGCAATTCCTGGAGCCAATACAGATTGTACATCCTGCAGATATGTATACAATACGTCTCCAATATCTCTCATAATTGGGATCCAAAGAATTCCAAGAATCACAATTACCACTGTGGCCATCCTACCCACCTGAAGTAATTTCTTCTCACTTGTATCAGGTTTGTATTTTTTGTAGAAATCAATTGTAAATAACATTGCGGAAGAGTTAAACAAGGACGCTAATGAACTCATTAGTGCGGCCAAAATACCACAAACTACCAGGCCTTTCACCCCAGCCGGAAGCAATTTTGCCACCAGTGTCGGGAATGCGGCATCAGAGGAAGATAATGTAAAAACCTCGCCATTGACTGTAACTCCTTTTTGTGCCATTGCAAATGCAATCATACCAGGTATCATGAATAAGAAGACTGGAGTCAGCTTCAGATAAGCTCCGAATATTGTACCTCTTCTTGCTTCTGTTTCGTTTTTCCCAGAAAGTACTCTCTGTACGATATATTGATCTGTACACCAGTACCAAAATCCAATTACTGCAGAACCAATAAGCACCCCAAGCCAAGGAAAATCAGGATCATTGTTACTTCGCATCAGGTTAGTCATGCTATCACCGTAATCATTTACTTTCACAGCACTGGTGATTCTCATCATCTCATCCCATCCACCAACTGCCTGAAGTCCCAATACAAGAATTATAATTGACCCCATCAATAGTATTGGGGTCTGTAGAATTGATGTATACAGAACAGACTTCATACCACCTACAACTGTGTAGATCGCTGTTAATATCACAAGCCCAATGGCTGAAATCCAGAAGAAATCAATTCCCCAAAGTGTTTCAATGTTGAATACTTCCTTGAATACCAATCCTCCTGCATAAACAGTTACAGCAACTTTTGTCAATACATAACTTACCAGTGATATCAATGAAAGTATTGTCCTCGACTCCTTGTTATATCTTTTTTCAAGGAATTCAGGCATAGTGGTCACCATACTTCTTGAGTAAAATGGCACGAATACCCATCCCAGAATCAGAATCATCCAACCATGCATTTCCCAGTGAGCCATGGCCATACCACTTGAAGCTCCGGCTCCTGCCAAACCTATTAGGTGCTCTGATCCAATATTTGAAGCAAATATAGAAGCTCCAATAGCGATCCAGGTGGCGTCTCTTCCTGCCAAAAAGTAATCTCCAGAGCTATCCTGCTTTTGTCTAAAAACCCAAACGATAATACCAATCAATGCTAATGCAAAGACGGCCAGTACTATCCAGTCTAATGTTGCGAATTGTGTCATTTTAGTCTTTTTGAATTAGGAATTTCGTGACTGTTTTTGTCTTGTAAGTTTCACCAGGAATCAATTCCGTACTCGGAAAATCCGGTCTGTTAGGTGAATCAGGAAAGTGTTGTGTTTCTAAACAGAGACCTGTTCTGTATTCATAGGTGACCCCTTTACCAGTAATAGAACCATCCAGGAAGTTTCCAGAATAAAATTGAATACCAGGTTCTTCAGTATAAACATCCATCCTTCTACCTGAAGTGGGCTCCAACAGAGAAGCCGCCAGTCCCAAAGCGTCACCATCCTTATCCAATACCCAACAATGATCGAAACCACCTGCATTTTTCAATTGCTCATGATCAGCGTCAATTTCCAAACCGATAACCTTATAATCGGTAAAATCAAATGGACTACCCTTTACACTGTCAATTTCAGTAGGAATCAATGTAGAGTCCACCGGAACATACTGAGAAGCCACAAGTTTCAATTGATGACTCAAAATATCCCCTTTATTACCAGCCAGGTTATAATACGCATGGTTTGTAAGGTTTACAACCGTCTTTTTGTCAGTTGTGGCTTCATACTCAAAAATTAATTCATCATCATTATTAAGGGTATACACCACTGTTGAAGTCAAGGTTCCGGGATATCCTTCTTCCATATCTTCACTGATGTAGGACATTTTCAAAGAAACTGATTCCTCACCTTGCATGGCCTCTCCTGTCCAAAGTATCTTATCAAACCCTTTTTCGCCACCATGTAGATGGTTACCGATGTTATTAATGGCTAACTGGTAGTCTGTTCCATCTAATGAGAATTTGCCCTTGGCTATCCTATTGCCATACCGGCCAATAATAGCTCCAAAGTAAGGCGTGGATTCCAGGTAACCTTCAATGTTGTCATATCCTAATGCAACATCCTCAAACTTCCCATTTTTGTCGGGCAACATCAATGTTGTGATTATACCACCATAGGTAATGACCTTCATTTCTATGCCTGAGTTGTTTTTCAAAGTAAACTCAAGTACTTCCTCTCCACTGGGAAGTTTACCAAATACTTTTTGCTCAATTGAAGGTTTTGAGGGTGTTGAAGATTCCATTTCTTTATTCGATTTTGTTGAATTGCATGAATATAGCATTACCCCCGCAATTAACATGAAAAAATATCGCTTCATTATTTACAATTTATTGTCAAACAAATGGTAATATACTTCACTCCATCTTAATTGATCTTTGAAGCTTCTTACCTGTGTATCTTTATCAATTACAACCAGTTCTATGCCAGCCATATCTGCAAAATCTTCTATAAACTCTGTGTCTACAGCTTTACTAAATACCGTATGATGAGCACCTCCTGCATAAATCCATGCTTGTGCCGCCACATCCAAATTCGGATGTGCATCCCACAATACTCTGGCTACAGGAAGGTTTGGAAGATCATGCTTCGGCTCAATTGCATCTACCTCATTGACTAACAATCTGAACCTGTTACCCATGTCAATGACTGATACATTGATGGCAGGACCGGCATTTACGTCGAAGACTAATCTGGCAGGATCATCTTTGCCTCCTATGCCCAAAGGATGCACTTCACATCTTGGTTTACCTGAGGCAATCGATGGGCAGATTTCCAACATATGAGAACCCAATACGCTTGATCCATCTTTCCTGAAGTCATAGGTATAGTCCTCCATAAAGGAGGTTCCTCCCTCAAGACCTTGATCCATAACCTTGATAGCGTGTAACAGAGCAGCCGTTTTCCAATCACCCTCCGCTCCGAATCCATAACCGGCTTCCATTAATCTTTGTGAGGCTATTCCAGGCAATTGCTTCAAACCATGAAGGTTCTCAAAAGTATCTGTATATGCCTGAAAATCACCATCCTCTAAAAATGCTTTTAAGCCCAGCTCAATTCTAGCTGAATCTTTAAGAGATGTACTTTTCAATACTTCACCAGTAATCTGATAGCTGTCAGCATATTCTTTCAGCAGTTGCTCTACTGCTGAATCCGAAATACCATCTACAAACTTTACCAGGTCACCCACTCCGTAACCATTAACAGACACGCCCCATCTGATTTGTGCCTCTACTTTATCTCCTTCTGTAACTGCAACTTCTCTCATATTGTCGCCAATTCGAGCCACTTTCGTATTTTGGAAAGCACTCCAACCAGCCGCAACCCTTGTCCATTTTCCTAGTTTGGCAGTTACCTCAGGTTGCTTCCAATGGCCAACAATCACTTTTCTTCTTAACCTAAGCCTGGTAGACATGAAGCCAAATTCTCTATCACCATGTGCCGACTGGTTTTCATTCATAAAATCCATATCGATCTCAGACCAGGGGATTTCAGCGTTATACTGCGTGTGCAAATGCACGAATGGTTTGTTTAATATCTTCAATCCATTGATCCACATCTTGGCCGGTGAAAAGGTGTGCATCCAAAGCACTAAGCCAATACATTTTGGTGTGTTATTCGCTTCCCTGATGACATTTAATATCTCACTGGGAGTCTTCACAACAGATTTATATTTAACACGCACAGGAATATCCTGATGTGCGTCAAAGTATTTGGCAATCTCTTCCGAGTGAGTTGCCACGTTTTTTAGTATTTCATCTCCATATAGGTGTTGACTACCCGTGATGAACCATACCTCACATTCATTTAAGCCTCTCATATCTATTATTTTTGCCCGTAATAGGCGTTTACCCCATGTTTTCTTTCATAATGTTTTTTAATCAAAGCTTCTTTCAGCCTTGGAGCATCAGGATTGATGCTTAAAGCGATCTGGGCCATTTTCCCCAGTTCCTCCAGTAATTTGGAATTGAAAACTGCCTTGGACGCATTTTTACCCCATGTAAATGGTCCATGGTTACCAATCAATACCATTTCTACTTCCTTGTAATCAAGATTTTTATCCGCGAAGCAATCCAAAATCTGCTGCCCTGTATTGTGCTCATAATCGCCCTGGATGAGTTCATCACTCATTGGAGGAGCACAAGGAATATCATTTGTCAAATAATCTGCATGTGTAGTTCCCATGATCGGAATATCCCTTTGGGCTTGCGCCCAGGACACCGCATAAGTAGAATGTGTATGACAAATTCCTCCTATATTTTCCCAGCTTTTGTAGAGAAAAGCATGTGTTTTTGTGTCAGAAGAAGGTCGCATAGTGCCTTCCACGATGTTATTGTTGAAATCAACAATGACAATATCCTCAGCCTTCAAATCCACATAAGGAACGCCACTGGGTTTGATGGCAAAAACACCATCATTGCGATCTACAGCACTCACATTTCCGAATGTATAGATCACCAGGTCCAGCTTTGGAAGCTCCATATTGGCTTCATAGCACTCTTCCTTTAAGCTTTTATATTTAGACATTACTTCGCATTGATTTTAGATTCCACAAACGACCCCAGCTCACTATAGGTCGCATATAACTGATTGTATACTTCTGCATTCGCCGAATTAGGTGAATACGTCTTTTCAAATCCATTTCCCATCGCCTTGATGGCATCCTCCACTTTTGGATAAATTCCGGCAGCTGTAGCTGCATACATTGCTGCTCCTAAGGCAGGAGCCTGTTCTGAGTTCGCTACTTTGATTGGCATTTGCAATACATCCGCTAATGTCTGCATGATAAAGCCTGACTTCTTTGCGACCCCACCAATACCAACTACTGCTTTGATCTCTACACCCTGCTCCTGGAACCTCTCGACAATTTTTCGAGAGCCAAAGCAAATCGCTTCTACCAACGACCTGAAAATCTCTGGAGCTTTTGTTCCAAGATTCAAATTCACGATTGCCGATTTGAGGTTTTGATTGGCATCCGGAGTTCTTCTTCCATTGATCCAATCCAATGCCACTGGTGCAGTATTGATCAATGGAGTTTTTGCTGCGTCATCTGAAAGTTTGGCGATCATGGAAGATTTGATTTCTTCTTTTTGATCATCTGATAGATTTGTCAGGTTGTCAATTGGCCATGCCAAAACATCTTTAAACCAGGCCAGGTAATCCCCAAATGCTGATTGACCTGCCTCGAGCCCTACCATATTAGGTACCACCGAACCATCTACCTGTCCGCATATTCCATCCACGGTATTATCACCGATAGCTCCTTCAGAAGACACGATGATGTCACAAGTAGAAGTACCCATCACTCTCACAAGGGTGAATTCTTCAACCTCTGCACCCACCGCACCGGCATGCGCATCAAAGGTACCAACAGCAATGGCGGTTCCTTCATTTAGGCCAGTTTTATCAGCCCATTCCTTTGATAGGTAACCAGCTACTTCATCAGAAGTAAATGTATCATTGTAAAGGTTTTTCTTCACCTCAACCAAAACAGGATCAAGTTTTGCTAAAAACTCATCCGCAGGCAGACCCTCCCATGATTCATGCCACATGGCTTTATGACCTGCAGCACACCTGCTTCTTTTAAAAGATTGTAAGTCACTTGACCCGGTTAAAATGTAGGTCATCAAGTCACAATGTTCCACCCAGGAGTGAGCAGCTTCTTTAATTTCTTTATTGGTTCTTAAAATGTGCAGGATCTTAGCCCAGAACCATTCTGAGGAATAGATTCCCCCTTCGTATTTTGTATAGTCTATGCCTCCCCAGCTTCGAGCCAGGTCATTGATCTCATCGGCTTCATTAATGGCTGTGTGGTCCTTCCAGAGCACCATCATGGCATCTGGATTCTCTTCAAAACCAGGTTTCAGACACAAAGCTGTTCCATTCTCATCCACTGGAATGGGAGATGATCCAGTTGTGTCAATACAAATCCCTTTGATCAAATCGGCATCCACACCTGATTGTATTACAACATTGGATATGGTGGACTCAATCCCTTCAATATGGTCCAAAACATGTTGTCTGAACTGGGATTTAGAAGCATCACAATACTTCCCTTCTTTCCATCGCTGGTAATAGTGTACATGGGTTTCCAGTGTCTTACCATTCTGAGCATCCACCAGAATTGCCCGAACGGAATCCGTTCCATAATCCAACCCAATCACATAATTCTTTTCCATTACTCGTTGTTTCTTTAATTCAGTTAATCCACTACCTCTTCAGGTATCCAAACTTTCATTTTTCCAATACCCCGGTTTGACCAGGTATAGTAAGGAATGGCTGAAAAACTCAAAATCTCATTGGTAGCCGACAAAACATTTATACCACCGAGGAGATCCTCTTCCTTCCAAACCTTAAAGGATTCACCCCCGGTGATATTAATATTGTCATATATCTCTTTATTGTCGATTTCCTCAATTGCGTACACCACAGGACCGTACTCGAGAGAGACCTTTCCCCGATCATCTTCGACCTCATCCCTTGCTTTTACTTTTCTTACAGACATAGGAAAGTCTAATGTAATGTTCCCCTTTTTACCCCAGTTGTTTTGAAGTGAAATGTAGCCATCCACAATTTTCGTTTCTATAGTTTCTCCATTGACTATAAGGTTGATGCTTATGTCAATTTGATCTGAATAACTATACAAGTCGCCAGGTAAAACTTCATTATTTGCCCATCCCGGAACCCTCAGTTTCAGCATATAATCCATTGATTCTTTGGACTCCAGTGTCAGTTCTACACGTCCCTCCCATGGGTAGTTAGTTTCTTGACTTACATTGAGAGATGTTCCGTTCAGGTCAACTGTCGCCTCACTGGAGGTATACAGGTTCACATAAACTGTATCATCTTGTTTGGATAAGATCAAACCCGGTATAGCAGGTATGAATCGAATCACATTGGTAGGGCAACATGAGCAATCAAACCATGATTTTCTGGTACATGCCCCCTGATTGAATTTATAAACACCATCAGATTCCAATGCATTTGGATAGAAGAATTTAGTGCCATCCAATGAAAGTCCTGAGATCAATCCATTGTAAAGGGTTCTTTCAATAACATCGTAGTACTTTTTGTCACCAGTAAGTCTGAAAAGCCTGTGGTTCCAGTACACATCGCCTATGGCTGCACATGTTTCATTGTACCCAGTAAGATTCGGTAACTCGTAATTCTCTCCGAAAGCCTCTCCCTCATGCCGGGAACCGATACCCCCTGTGATGTACATTTTCTTGTTGACCATATTCTTCCATAAGGCATCAATAGCTGATCTGTAAGCAGAATCCTGATACATAGCCGCTATGTCTGTCATTCCAGCATACATGTAAACCGCTCTTACGGCATGGCCCACCACTTCATTCTGTTCAACAACGGGTACATGATCCTGAGAATAGGGACCGAATAGTTCTCTTCCTTTGGCAATTCCTCTGTTATCCAAAAAGTATTTACCCAACTCCAGGTATTCCTTTTTTCCGGTTACACTGTACAAGTTGATCAAACCAGTCTCGATGATTTGATGACCAGGAACTGTTTCAATTTTGCCTGGACCAAATGTTTCTACAATCAAGTCTGCATTTTTGGTGGCTATATCCAGGAAATTTTTCTTTCCGGTAGCTTTGAAATGGACCACCGCAGCTTCAAACATGTGTCCTGCATTGTAAAATTCGTGGCTGGCCTCAAGGGACTCCCATCTTTTCCCATCAATCACTTTCACCCATGGAGCAGGTGGCTTAGCAGGATTGATGGTTCTCCAGGTGGTCAGGTAACCGTCTTCCTCTTGCCCTACTTTTATAATGGCAATTAGAGAGTCTAGCAGTACTTCGAGATTTTCATTTGGTGAGCTAATCAGTGAATTTGATGCCCCTTCAATGATCTTATAAACATCGGTATCATCAAAAGGCATGACCCCTCTTGTCTCTCCTTCCAATTGGTTACCAGCAATCAGGAAATTCTCAAACCGACCCTCTTCCTGACATTTTTCCAGTGCATACTCAATCGTTTTCTCCTGTACGCGCTGGATTATCGGCAGCCAAAATTTATCTTTCACCTTTACATTTCTGATATCAACTGGCTCTATTGGGTAGGTTGATAACCCATTGCCAATACGCTCCTCCTTCTCTCCGTCAGAAGGTTGCTGACAAGCATTTGCTATTAACAGGAGTACAATAACGATATTTTGAAAAAGATTTTTCATTTCAGCGGCTACTTCACTTGATTAATTCAATTCCAATACAACCACAGAGAAAGGTGGCATTTGAACATTGATGTTGTCTTTCTTCTTCATGAACCCTTTGAAGTCTTCGGTAACTATATTATCCGGATTGTCAAACGTGTTATGATCCTGAACTTTATCCGATTGCAGGATAGTGCCTGTTACATTTTTATAGGTTAGACCGCTCACTGCAAGGTCCACTGAGTGACTCTTGTTCATGTCAATATTCACAATTGACACATGAACCTTTCCATCTTTATCTTTTGATGCCGATATGGAAATGGCTGGTAATTTTTCGCCGTTATATTCGTAATCAATGCTGTTGAACTCTATAGGCAATAGGGTAGCATCCTGGTGCACCGAATACATTTTCATCACGTGAAATGTAGGTGTGAGAAGCATTTTCTCTTCGTCAGTCAGAATTACTGCTTGTAATACATTGATGGTTTGCGCCAGGTTAGCCATTTTCACACGTTCTGCATGATTATTGAAGATATTCAAAGACACACCAGCGATCATCGCATCTCTCATCGTATTTTGTTGGTAAAGGAATCCTGGGTTTGTTCCTTCTTCCACCAAATACCAACCTCCCCACTCATCTACAATGAGGTCAATCTCTTGTTCCGGATCATACTTATCCATAATTGCAGTATGTTTTTCCACAAGCTCTTCCATCTTCAAAGCAGTTTGCATTGTAGAGAAATACTGCGCTTCATTGTAATCAGTAGCTGATCCTTTATCGTTCCACTCAACAAAAGAATAAGAATGAAGTGCAACGCCTTCAATAAGGAATTTTGGAATGTCTCTCATCAATACTTCAGTCCAGTGGTAATCATCTACATTGGCACCAGAGGCGATTCTGTATAAACCATCTGAATTACCCCAGTCTGACATAAATGTGGCATACTGTTTATAGATATTGGCATAATATTCAGGAGTCATATGACCTCCACAACCCCACATTTCATTTCCTACGCCCCAATATTTTACTTTCCATGGCTCTTCTCTTCCGTTTTGCTTTCTCCATTCAGCCATTGGACTTGTTGCACCATGATTTACATACTGAATCCACTCTGAGAACTCCTCAACCGTTCCGCTTCCTACATTGGCCGCCAGGTACGGTTCTGCACCCAATTCTTCACAAAGGTTTAAGAAGTTATGTGTTCCAAAACTATTGTCTTCTGTTACACCTCCCCACCATCTGTTGACCATGGTAGGCCGATCTTCCTTAGGGCCAACGCCATCTTTCCAGTGATAAGTATCTGCAAAACAGCCCCCTGGCCATCTCAGGTTAGGTATTTTCAGGTCTTTCAGAGCTTCAATGACATCTTTTCTAACTCCACCTACGTTCGGAATTACTTCATTATCCTCTCCTACATAGAAGCCGCCATAGATACATCTCCCAAGGTGTTCTGCAAAATGTCCATAGATGTGTTTACTGATTAGATGTTCTCCCTTATCGGCATTAATGGATAGCTGCACCTCAGCTTTCTGAGCAACAACTTGAGTGGTCAATAAAACCAGCGTGATTAGTATGCAATTTTTAAACTTCATCTTATTATTTGTTTCAGGCTATTCTGTAAATATCAATAAATAAATGTAAAAATTACAATTATTTTTTTAATAAAATTTTACATGATATATTTTTTTAAATGTAATTTTCACATTTATTGAGTACGGTTATTTGAAATTTTATCTAAAAAAGGCTTTATATTGCATGATAGGGCCATATATTTTTTGTAAGAATTGAATCTATTATAATTTTGACCTATGCTCCACAAGTATAAAAATGAAGACAAAGTTTTAGTTGCTGTTGACTGTATCATCTTTGGTTTTGACCCAAATGAGGAAGAATTGAAGCTTCTGGTGATCAAAAGGAACTTTGAACCTGAGAAGGGGAATTGGTCTTTAATGGGTGGTTTTCTGCACCCGGATGAAACATTAAAGGAGGCTGCTAACAGGGTTCTTTATAACCTTACGGGATTGGAAAATGTCTATTTAGAGCAATTGAAAGCATTCAGTATTGTGGATAGGGATCCAGTGGAGCGTACCATTTCAGTCGCCTACTATGCTCTTGTCAATATTCAGACTTTTGAAAAGGAGTTATACAAAGAATATTCTGCGACCTGGTTTGAGATATCGAAAAAGCCAGACCTGATCTTTGACCATAACATGATGGTAGACCTGGCTATTTCCAGATTAAGGTATAAAGCCTCGGTAGAACCAATTGGTTTTGAACTACTACCTGAAAAATTCACAATGCGCCAATTACAAAAGCTTTATGAGGAGATATTTGCCACTGAATTTGATAAGCGTAACTTCTCCAAGAAAATCAACTCTTTTGGTTTGCTTAAACGGCTTGATGAAAAGGACAAAACGTCCTCCAGAAAAGGTTCATACCTTTTTAAATTTGATGACGAAAAATACAAAGAAGGAGGAAGTAACGGCTTCCAAATCAAACAGTTACTTTAAAATTATCACTCTATTTTCTTACCCCAAATGGTAGTATACTCCTGATCAAATCCTGTAAATAGGACAGTTGAGGCTATTTCATTTTCCCAGTCTCTCCCCCTTTCTACGAACACCTTTTCAATTGTTACGCCATCATTCCAGGATAACGTTAACCATGGAGCATCATAGGTCCAGTTGTGAATGGACTCACCATTTATGGTTCCAGATTCATCCAATGTTATGGTAGTAGCCACCTGAAAATCCGGATTGATTTGAGTTTCGGCGAAACCTGGTACTACATTATAGTTAAAAACAATTCGTTCCCAATTGCCGATTAATTCAGTTTCTTCAACCGGATCTTCTTCTTCTGTTGCAAATCTCTGCGGAGATACCATTGGCCACCCATCCTCAGTCCAGTGAATTTGACGTGTATGGAGAACCATAAAATATATGTTTGAACCTGGTCTCCCCTGATGTGCCATATAAAAGTTATCACCATCTTTGAATACTGCAGGGTGTGATACTCCCTGCCACCCTGAATGACCAATAAACCGATACGGGGCAAGAATCATCGGTAAATCGTCCTCAAATTGATTCATATCTTTACCCGTTACATCATAAAAAGGACCGTCTGGATTATCCGATCGACCTACCCTTACATTGTATTTAGTTTCTAACCAATCGTATGCAATGAACAGGTAGTAACTGTCAAATTCTTCATTATAGATGATTTCAGGACCTTCGATATTACCATTGATTGTATTTCCAGTAAATCCACGGTGGGCAATTCTTCTACCAATATCTCCCTGAACCTTTGCTAATCCTGTGGATGGATCAAGTTCCACGATATATATTCCGTCCCAGGAAGAACCATAGTACATCCAGTGCCTGCCATCTTTTCCAATAATAATGGAAGGATCAATGGCATTCGTATGAACTGAATTGTCTCCCATTGACTTAACTACTGTTCCACGCTCTACAAAGGGACCCGCAGGATGATTGGAGACACCCAACCCAATTACACTCAATCTACCCACATTTGAAGCCAGAGAATAATACACTCGGTATTCATCCCCCACTTTCATGGCATAAGGTGCCCATAATCCGTTGTTAGGGGTTCCACCATTCTGAATGATGTAGTTAGCGCCAGTACTTGGAATATGATTGAAGACCCACCCAACAAATTCCCACTCCACCAGGTTGATACTCCTTCTGATTTGCAGACCTGGACGGATGTCATGACCATAGGCTACATCTGTGTTGTAACAATAGAAAAATTCTCCATCATTGATGATACTGGGGTCATGAACATTATAATGCCTCCAATCATACACCAGGTCTGGTGACGCCAATGCAGCATATGTATCAGAAAAAAGGCTGAAATCAACTGGACCGTTATCAAGTGTAGTGGTGTCACGCCTGGTCAATACTGTATCAGGAGAAGGATCAGGGGTAGGCATGTCATCATCGGGTTCATCATCTTTACAAGCCATGAATCCTACTAATAGTAGTATACACCAATACCAAAACCTCCTATTAATCCTCATAACATTTACAAAATTCTCATAAAGTGTAATTATTACAATTATAATTAACAAAGTCAGCATTTCCCAATTGTTGAATTGAAAACGGTGATTATGTAGATTTCAGTTCGTGAATAAAATTTGAGTTTTTTTGGTATCAAATTGGGTGAAGATTGCTTTTTATATACAATAGATCAATCAATGGTTGTAATTAAAGTACCAAAATGGACACAATTCAACCAAAATATTGATCCCTCAATGGATTCATGTATTTTTTCAAGCCCAAAAGTGGCTTAATAGCAATAATTTACTAGTATTGGGAAATTTTATTGAACGTAAAGTGAAGATTAAATAACAAGCTAATGAACCTGTCTACAATTGACTATGTAATATTCATTTCCTATTTGTGCCTGATTATTTTCATTGGGCTTTGGGTATCCCGAAACAAAGGAAACACTTCGCAGGATTACTTCCTGGCGAGTAAGTCTCTACCCTGGTGGGCAATTGGAGCTTCTCTTATTGCTGCCAATATCTCAGCTGAACAATTTATTGGGATGTCGGGATCAGGGTTTGCCTTGGGATTGGCAATTGCCTCTTATGAATGGATGGCGGCCATCACCCTTTTGATCGTGGGGAAATTCTTTTTACCGGTTTTCATCAAACAAAACCTGTATACGATCCCTGAATTTGTTGAAAAGCGATTCAGCAAAAACCTTAAAACAATTTTGGCAATCTTCTGGATCTCTCTTTTCGTATTGGTGAATCTAACGTCTGTACTCTATCTGGGTGCAAGAGCGATGGACACTACCATTGGTACCGGAGATGGGAGTATGCTGATCACTTTTATCATTGGTCTAGCGCTTTTTGCAGCTACCTACTCCATTTGGGGAGGTTTATCAGCTGTCGCCTGGACAGATGTTTTGCAAGTCGTATTATTGATTGCTGGTGGTATTGCCACTGCCGTAATTGCTCTACAGACGTTTGCTCCTGACAACAGTATTGTTACCGGATTCAGTTTATTGATGGAAAAAGCGCCCGATAAATTCTCAATGATCCTGGACAAGGGAGAGGTCATTACTCCGAATGGCAAAGATGCCTGGAATGATTTACCTGGTTTGGCAGTTTTAATCGGGGGACTTTGGGTAGCCAACCTATATTACTGGGGATTCAACCAATACATTATCCAGCGAACTTTTGCCGCTAAGAGTCTGAATGAATCGCAGAAAGGAATTGTTTTCGCGGCTTTCCTTAAGCTATTAATTCCATTTATAGTGGTTGTTCCGGGAATTATAGCATATGTCATGAATCTTGATCCAGACGGGTCTATTGGTAGTGTGGCGACTGAAAATGGATTCCTTGTAGATGGATTTGTGAACAATGATAATGCAGCACCATGGTTAATCAAGACGATTATACCATCTGGGCTAAAAGGCCTTGTACTGGCCGCTTTGGTTGCAGCGATTGTTTCGTCTTTAGCCTCAATGTTGAATTCCACCGCCACAATCTTTACAATGGATATTTACAAAGAGTTTATCAATCCTAATGCATCAGAGAAGAGGTTTGTCAATATTGGACGAATCACAGTTGGTGTTGCATTAGTTATTGCAGTCCTAATAGCACCTGCTTTGAAAAATCTGGGGCAAGCGTTCCAGTTCATTCAGGAATACACTGGTGTGGTAAGTCCAGGAATATTGGCCGTTTTCCTAAGTGGCTTATTCATCAAAAGATCTACCAATAATGCGGCGATTTGGGGGGTTATTCTCTCCATTCCGATAGCACTATACTTTAAAGTTGCTCCGAAAGGATGGTCTGATGCAGTCATATTTATCGACTGGCCGTTCCTGCACCAGATGATGGCTACTTGTATCATTACACTTTTGATCATTTTTGGTATTAGCACGCTGGAATCAAAAGGAAGTGATGATCCAAAAGCAATTGACACTTCTGGTTCGTTGTTCAAAACCTCCTCGACATTTAATATTGGTGCAACGGTTGTTTTGATTTTGACAGCAATATTTTACGCAATATTCTGGTAAATAGAAATACGAGAGGAGCACCTATGGAATCATGGGTGCTTTTTTTTATGTGGTTCTTTTTGGATTCCCTATCCAATAGTTACCCGAAAATGTTCCGTTCCAAAATGTTATCCCACAAAGAGCCAAGAAGCGTAGAGTTTTCACAGAGGGTAAATGAGCACTAAAACCGAGTACTAATTCCATATTATAAAAAAGAAAGAACCAAGACTTAGCAAGTAATGGTTCAATTTTAAAGTGTGAAAAAAAAGAATGATATCTCAATCAATGAATGAGAATCAAGTATTCGTATGAATCAAATGAAATATCGTTTTCTAAAGTCATATTTTCTCCTGCTAAAGGGTTTTCCCAATTTGTATTTTGCAAGCTTGCTGGTAAGGTAACTGATTGACCATTACCCCTTGTATTTACAAAAATCAGCACTTCCTGATCGTTTAATGACCTTTTAAATATAATGATATCCCCATCGGCATAAGTGGTTAAATCTCCGTTAATTACGGCATCTAATGTCTTCCTTAGGGTCATAATTTCAATGTATTGGTCTAAAATCTCTGAGTTTTGGCTCCAGTCAATTGGGTTCTTGTCAAAAAAGGAAATCAAGTCAGGGTTACCTACCTCCTGTCCGTTGTAGATCAATGGAATCCCTGGCATAAAGGCAGTTGCCACGAATGCGCCTACCTGCCCGTCATCATAAACTTCATGAGGTGTTTCGTCCCATGCATACACATCATGATTGGTGATATAACGCAATTTTGATTTTCCGGAAGGAACCACATTATATTCCTGATTATGGACTGTAAATAATCCTGAAGCACTTAGACCTTCATCAAAAATGTTTTTGATCCTCCCATAAAAGTCCCAACCATAATTGAACTCAAATCCGGCTGAAAAATTCCACGCTTCTCCACCCTCTCCTAGCCATATAAGGTCTTTATCAGTAATTGCATCTACTCCTGAAATAGCCTGACTCCAAAAGTCCTGCGGCACAAAGTCTATTGCATCACAGCGAAACCCATCTATCCCAACCTCCTCAATCCAGAACTGCATTGAATTGATCATTTCGCCTCGCATATCCTGATTATCGAAATTTAGCTCAGCTACATCTGTCCAACCGGTACCCGGTGGTTCAATGATGTTTCCATTTCCGTCTTTGCTGTACCAATCATCATGCTCGCTGATCCATGGGTGGTCCCAGGCGGTGTGATTTGCAACCCAGTCCAATATGACAGCTATATCCCTACTATGAGCCTCATTGACGAGTGTCTTGAGATCATTTATTGTCCCAAATTCCGTATTTACATCTTCATAGTCTTTAATGGAATAGGGTGAATTCACACCTCTCTCCTGACCAATTGGATACAATGGCATGATCCAAATTACATTTACTCCCAAACTCTCAATATGGTCAAGGTTGTTTTTCAAACCATTGATGGTTCCTGAATTGCTAAAAGCACGTAGATTCACTTCATAAACAACCATTTCCTCCAGCGCAGGAATGTTATTAAAAGGTTCCACAATAACCTCAGATCCACCATTATTATTGTCTCCTACAGGTGTTGGAAGATCCTCTCCACACCCGATAAGGGACAATATCCATATCATTATCACTCCACTACTCACTTTTCTCATACTTGAAGATTAGAATTTTAAAAATCGGGTAAAACCGGATTAGCGCAACCGGCTCTACCCAGGTATCACCCTACTTTTAGTTTTTCACTATAGAATAGATGTACTCATCAGAATTGTGTAGATCCAAAGAAATCGTGTAATTACCATCTTCAGCTACTGTCAGGTTATTGGTTCCATCGGTAAATCCATTGGTTATGTGATCAGAATAAACAAGATTTCCTTCACCATCTATCCCGAAAGCGTGAACCCACTCATCATTTGCTCTGAATTTGAAAGATCCTCCCGAAGTAAGATCAAGTGTTACTTCCAGTGCCTGAGTCTCTGAGTTATATACCAAATCTGTGTCTGAGTCCCAACCAGTAGGTGTTGCATCACCTATGACACCCCAGCCTATTGGAATAAGTTTGTAGGTAAGGTTTGGTATATCCACTTCTACCCAATGCATGCCTGAAACTTCAGCTACGAAATTGCAACATGCTTCATTGGCCACATAAATGGTTCCACTTCCATCGTTATCGGTACCCCAGGAATCAGGTCCCCAATCGTTTTCGTTTTGGTAAAGTTTAAAGTCCAGCTGACCTTCAGGTAGATACAGATATCCTTCGTAAACTCCATTATCCGGATGTGAGGTCAGTGAAATGAAATTGGTAGCGTCCCATCCTTGAAATGAACCAGCCACCCAAATGTTGGCGAATGTCGGTTCTACCACTATGTCTTCTTCATAAGTAGTCACAGTCAATCCAGATATTCCTGAAACCAAATCATCAAATCCGGATGAGGTAGCTACAACTCTAATATCCACCCCAGCTTCAGCATTCGCTTCTAATTCAAGATCAGAGATCATGGCGTCATTGATTGTCTCGTAAGAAATATTAGCTGATGTTCCTGTTAATTCTCCTGCAAGGACTACAGGATTTTCAAAGGTGCCTCCATCAACATCCATTTGAACTGCATAAGCAATAGCGACCTGTACACCAAAATCAGCTGCTGCCCAACTTACGGTCAATTCTGTAGCTAAATTGCTTTCATCAACTGTAAAACTGGTCCCATCAGTAGGTTCGTTCAATACAGGTGATACCGGATCACCAGTTACCTCTCCATCATCTCCTGAATCATCACCACATGCTCCTAGCATTAACATGGCCATCATGACCACAAATAGTTTCAATTGTTTCATTTTCGTACTCATTTTATTTATTGGTTTTATAGTTCTAATATTTCGTTATTGGTATCCTTCATTCTGCTCCAGGTTTTCATTTAACCCGAGATCAAATGCAGGGATTGGATAAAGGTTGAGGTGTTCGGAAGTTGCATTTCCCTCCATGGAACCGCCTTTCCAGTCCCATTTCAAACTTCCATTGGTCAATTGTCCAAATCGTACAAGATCTGTTCTGCGATGTGCTTCCCAATAGAGTTCTCGTCCCCTCTCTTCCAATAGAAAATCAAGGGTTAGTTCACTGGCATTTAGATTGGATGAGGTATTCCCAAAAGCTCTTTCTCTAATTTGATTGATGTAATCAACAGCCTGAGAGGCGCTTCCACCTGATCCTCCTCTTGTAACCGCTTCGGCATACATCAGCAATACATCGGCGAACCTGAAAAGTGGGAAATCTGTATCGACAAATGTTGGGTCCTGCCCATCTGAGCCAGCTGAAGTAATATTTTGAAACTTGCTACACCTATACCCCTGATCAAACTGAACAGGATCTTCAATTACTAAACTGGTTTGCCCATCCGTCTCAAAGTTTGCGCGGTTATCATTTGCATCCGCAAATACAGTCTCAACAAATGCAGTGGTGGGTCTGTGGCCATACCATCCTCCTGTCACCCCATTGGCAGGTCCATCACCAGTAGCACCATGGATTACGAAAGTCATGCCACCGTAATTCCTGGTGTAAAGTCCATCTTCAGCAATCGGGAAAATTATTTCTCTATCTAACTGGTCATTGTCAGCAAGGAATAGTTCTTTGTAATTATCTGCTAAGTCATATTGATTGGAATTAATGATTCGGTTGCAGAATTCGAGACAATCATCTAATCTGGAAACTCCAGTGTAGACCTCTGCATTGAGGTACATTTTGGCTAACAAAGTCCACGCCATTCCTTTGTCTACCCGTGCATATTCATTTTGCCCAGCATCAACAAGGTTTGGAAGTGCTCCTATTAATTCCGATTCAATGTGGTCAAATAAATCAGACCGACTGATTTGGGGTGGTAAATAGGCGCCAACTCCATCCTCTGGTAAGATCATTGGCACATTCCCCCACAGATCCATTGCGAAATAATAGTACAATGCCCGTAAGGTGATTGCCTCAGCTCTGTATGTTTCAACTTCTGTCTTTAGGTTTCCTGATAAACCTCCAAGATTTTCATCTACTGCCCTAATGTACTCATTGCAAAAAGCGATGTTGATGAATATCCTCTGGTACAAAAGAGAAAGCAAAGCATTGTTATCACCCCAGGTCTGGAGATAAAAACTATTGATTTTTGGATCATTCCAAGAGGAAAGTGCTTCGTCCGTTGACAGCTCCTGAGCAGTCCAGTAAGTTCTTAGAAAAGATGTCTCACCTTCATCGGGATTTACTATTTCAGCATCACCAAATTCTCCTTGCTGCCCTGTCAATGTTAAACCAGCGTATAGTTTGGCCAAAAACTGTTTATAACCCTCCTCAGATTCAAAAACAGAACTTCCATTAATCACCTGATCAGAAAGTGGTTCCGTGTCCAGGTCATTCAGACATGAAGTCAATAGTGACCCAATCAGTAGACTTGCTACAATTATAATTTTGTTGTTTTTAGTCATCATTTTTAGTCTGATTTGAGATTAGAAATTGGCATTTAGCGCTATCATGTACACGCGTGATCTTGGATAGAAATTATTATCCATTCCTCCATTGATTTCAGGGTCTATACCTTGATAATTCGTGAATACGGCCACATTTTGAATCCCAAGAGTCAATTGGAGATCAAGTACACCCTGTAGAAGCTCAGGCATGTTATAGGTAACATTCACATTGTCTATTCGGAAAAATGAAGCATCCTCCAGGTAGAAGTCAGACAACCTTGCAAATTCACTTGGTTCACTCAATTTTGTGAGATCTGCCTGGGTTGACATGTTATTGAGGTAACCCATACTGCTGTACAGGTTATAATAGGTACTATTTGCAGCAACATTATTATAAACGAAAGCCCCAAGATTGGCCCTTGAATTCATTGCAAAATCAAATTGCTTATAGCGCACCCAGGTATTGAATCCAAGTGTTACATCAGGATTTGGGTTTTCCAGGATGTATCGGTCATCATTATCAATGATTCCATTTCCGTTTCTGTCTACAAAAGCATTAGGAATTGGTTCTCCACCTGAACCATAAACCTGTTCGTAGACATAAAATGACCTAACCGGGTATCCAACCTTGTAAACTTGTGCTGTACCTGCGGTAGTATTCCCAACCGCACTGGCTGGTTCTGGCACAATGTACTCTGGATCATTGCTGTTATTGAGCTTCGTGACTTCATTCCTGTTATAAAAAACATTTCCATTCAACTTCCATTTCCAACTACCATCATCTACCGCAATCCAGTTCAGGTTCAACTCTACACCCTGATTCTCCATGTTTCCAACATTCGTGATCAGCTCTGCAACGAAATTGGTTCCCGGAGAAATGTCCACCTGGTTCAGTAAGTCAGAGGTGTTCTTCTGATAGACATCAAGACTACCTGAAATCCTGTTATCCATCAGTCCAAAATCAATTCCAGCATTGAAAGTTTTAGTAGTTTCCCATTTCAAGTATGCATCGTAACCATCTGGCCTAAGAGTGTTATAAAAAGTATTCCCTAGTCTGTACCTGGCTGTGTTATTACTGATTGTATAGGTTGGGATGTAGGGATAGTCATTATTCACCACATCCTGTTGACCTGTTACACCATATCCCAGTCTCAGTTTCAGATCTGAGAACACATTACTGGATGAGAGAAACGCTTCGTCATGTATATTCCAGGCAAAAGCTGCTGATGGGAACCAGCCAGATCTTTGGTCTGGTCCAAATCTGGAAGTCTGGTCATTCCGCAATGTCAGCGTCAATAAATACTTATCAAGAAGCGTATAATTCACTCTTCCGAAGAAAGAGACGAGGTAATGTTCAGTTGGGAAATCATTACCTCGCTGGAAAACAGATTGATCACCATTCCAGGTTGAATCTATATCGTGGCTGTAAAAATGTGCCCATGAGTAACCAAGCATGGCATCCAAATCACTATTGAATGATTCTAATTCCTTTTTGTAATTGACATAAAAGTCGATGACTTCATTTTTCCTGTCATTTTCATACTCAGTAGTCCTTCCTCCTTCAGGTGTTGGGATATAGACCCATTGTGTACTATCAGCTACATTGTTATGTCCTTCAGAATGAGTGTAATCGTACCCCAGGTTTAGGGTTGTGGTTAACCCTTCAATCACTTCATAATCCATTTTGATATTGCCAATGCTTCTTAAAACCTGAGAAGTGTTATCCGTTAAAGCTAACTGAGCTACCGGATTGGCCGTCCCAAGAGAAATTGGATTACCGTCCACGTTTGAAGGATCGTCAGTTAAGGTGGTGTATCCAAGAAACCTTTCATTTCCATTGAAAATGGGTAAGGTTGGGTTAAATCCAACTGCATTTGCAATGGCTCCCTGTTCAGCGAAATTGTTGTTATTGACCATACCTTTCAGGTTGATCTGCATTTTCAATTTTTCATTGAAAAGACTGGGATCAATCCCAAATGAGGCTGTTGTCCTTTCGAAATTGTAAGTCTTAAGCACTCCATCGGTATTGTTATACCCCAAAGAGGCCCTATATTTTAGGTTTTTTGTCGAGCCTGAAAGACTTACATTATGATCTTGTCCAAAAGCATCCTGATAGATCGCATCCTGCCAATCTGTATTGGCATCTCCCAAAAAATTCCTGGCATCATGTCCTTCTGGGTACTGTGACTCCACCAGTGCTCTGAATTCTGTTGCATCGTAAACTTCTAATCTCTTTGGAGTGGTATAGATAGATCCCGTGAAATTATAAGCCACTTTTAGTTTGTCTTCGGCTCCTCTTTTGGTCGTGATAATGATTACACCACCAGCGGCTCGGGAACCATAAATCGCAGTAGCCGAAGCATCCTTAAGTATTGTGAATGTTGCAACATCACTCGGATTAATTGTAGATAAGAGATTTGGAGCTCCACCTACTCCCTTATTGTTTAAAGGAACACCATCCACCACGATTAATGGATCATTGCTTGCCAAAATTGAGGAAGCACCTCTAATCCGAATGGTGGAACTGTTGCCAGGTGCTCCACTATTGCTAGTCACAGTCACTCCAGCAGCTTTACCCTGGATCAATTCCTGAGGTGAGTTTACTGCTCCTTTATTGAATTCATTGCTACTCACTACTGCAACAGACCCAGTGGCATCCGACTTCTTCACCGTCCCGTAACCCACAACAACCACTTCGTCAAGTGCAACTAAATCTAATTCCAGAGCGACCTGTAGCCGATTGCTATTGGAGATTGCTACTTCTTGTGTGACATAACCTACAAATGAGATTGCAAGCACATCCTTATCTTCTGGTACATTCAATGAGAAATTACCTTCTGCATCGGTAATCGTGCCAGTAGTAGTTCCCTTCACCAAAATAGTGGCCCCAGGCAACCCTTCATTGCTTCCTTCGTCTATTACCTGTCCCGTAATGGTCCGTGTACCTTGTCCCCAGGATGCTGAACCCAGAAACACCAGCACAAGTGGTAATATCCATTTCCATTTAAAATCAATCATTTTCATATTCATCTTCATCTATTACAATTGTCCATTTCTTTAATCAAGCAGCTCAAACCGAATCGCCTGCCCGCCTCCCTTTGCCAGTTTAATTGTCAGGTAATCAGCTGCTGTTACTTTTTGCGTGTGAATACTTATTTCGGTCGGATTAGAGTCAAGGTCAGTGGAATCACTATCTGAGTAGATTTGTGCTTTATAAGTCCTGTCCGGTAAGAGGAAATCCAGTGATACGGTGAATTGTCGAGACTCTTCGTCTGTAGTACTTCCCAAATACCAGTCGTCGCTGTTTCTATCTTTTCTCACAATGGTGAGATAGTCGCCAATCTTAGCGTTCAGGACCAATGTTTCTTCCCAATCCGTGGGAACATCCCTGATAAACTGAAATGCAGGGTTGCCACAATAATTTTCCGGAAGATCTGCCGCCATCTGGAGGGGACTGTAAATGGTGACGTATAAAGCCAATTGTTTGGCTATTGTCGTGTGTACCCGGTTCTCGGGTCTGGACTCCAATAGTATTTCAAATATCCCTGGAGTGTAGTCCAAAGGTCCCGCCAGGCACCTGGTGAATGGTAATGTCACAGTGTGCTCCGGCGGATTTCCTTCGCTCCACGCTTCGTACTCCGTCCCTCTTGCACCCTCACGGGTCATGAGGTTAGGATAAGTTCTCCTCAGGCCAGTGGCCTTTACAGGTTCATGAATATCCAACATCAATTGATGTTTAGCCGCCAACTCAGTGACTCGCTGGTAATGACGAACCATCATTTGCCCCTGGTGCCATTCATTCCCATTCGGGTTTCTGGTCACATAGCCCGTTTTTACAGCGTGTACACCATATTTTTGATAGTATTCAAAGGCCTCAGGAAGCTGAACCTCATAATTTTTGATGTTTCCTCCTGTTTCATGATGTCCAATTAGACCGACACCTTTTGACTGTGCATATTTGGTGATAGTCTCAATGTCAAAATCTACATAGGGTTTCGTAAAATTGAATTTGCCTTCACTCCAATCATGATCCCAACCTTCATTCCAGCCTTCCACAAGGACGCCTGACAGATCATTTTCAGCGGCGAAATCAATGTATTCCTTTACATTCTTAGTGGACGCCCCATGATCAGGACCTTGCGCCCAGGAATGTTTACCCAGATGCATACTCCACCAGATACCATTGTATTTACCTGGTTTGATCCAATCAGTCTCTCCAATTTTGTTAGGTTCATTGAGGTTCAGGACCAGATAAGAGGTAATCAATTCTCCTGGATTATCCACCAGTTGCATAGTTCTCCATGGTGTTCGAAATGGCGTTTTCACAATTGCTTTAGAACCATCTGCCCAGGGAACTAAATCTGCTTTCAGTGATTGACCATCCGGCATCAGGGTCATGGCGGGAAAGTCAATTAATGCCGCCTCATGGATACTTGTAAACAGGGTATCACCCCACTCCATAGTAAGTGGTGTATGAACTTTTTCATGAATATCACTGAGGCTGTTATGTTGAAATAAAAATTCTGAATCTACCTCATCCCCATAAGCAGGAATCCACCAGGTGGTTGGGTTACCCGAAAGCTTGAAAGTGGTGAGCTCTTTTGTAATGATGAATTCATCCAGGTTTGGTTGTACCGGAAACTCATACCGAAAACCTAGCCCATCATTGAATACCTTGATTGTTATTTCAATGATTCGTTCTAACCCTGATTGTTCTTGTAGCGTTAGTTTCAGACCGTTGTGATGGTCATGGATATTTTTGACTTCTCCCCAAGGCTGTGACCAGGTTTCATTCTTAGAAAATGTGTCCGTCTGAACAATTTTTAGATTATCCTTAATAGCAGGTTGATCAAGCAATTCGAATCCAAGGGGTGAGTCATCCACAACTATTTGGCCGTCCCTAATAACCCTGTAGAAGGGCTCACCATTTTCAATTTTAAAAAGCACCTTTAATCGTTTATTCGGTGCAGCGACTTCATGTTCACTAGTACACGAACTCACAAACAGAATCACGATAACCCCTGCTAAGAATCCCTTCACTCTATTGTACATTTTAATGTTTTATCTATTTTAAAAAGCAATAAAATCTTTTATATAAACGACTTATTTATTGCCTTTCACAAAAGAGTAAGACTTGCAAGGGATTCTCAAAAAACGTACAAAATATATAAAAAAAAATGAACCAATAATTTATTAAATCATTGAATTACAATACATTAATAATAATCACTGTATAGAAAAATATAAACACGATATAAGGCTTAAAATCCTTTATTCACATAGGAAATTCCAGAAAAAGATTCAGCATCTTCATGAATTGAACAATTTCAAGAAAACAGATTGAAAACAGAGGCCTGTTTTAAAAAATGTATGGAACTTTGATTGACTGCCTCCAGCAACAATCAACATAAAATTGTAATTGAGGGCGAGGCTGTATTGTTAAAACAGCTAAGGCATAAAAAAACTGGGACCCAGGGGCCCCAGTTTAAAACCAAACTTAGAAGAAGTTCTACTAATTATTGCTTAACAAACGTTACTGTTTTGTTCATCCGAGAAGTGGCCAGACTTAAATGATAAATTCCTGGCTTCAGGTATTCCATAAGAAGCTTCTCTGAAAGATTCCCCTCCCTGGTAATGGAAGATTTTGTTTGAAAAACTGGTCTTCCAGATATATCCCAAACCTGTAATTGGATTGATTCATTTGGTGTCCATCCAGACAACTCAATTTGCAATTCTTCCTGAACTGGATTTGGGTACACAGTAAGTGATATCTCAATTTCTTTTTCACCCATAAACACTTCATTATCCGCACGAGCACCGGAAACTGGCTCCAGGGCCCAATGGTTACTATGCCAGGAAGCCTCGATAGTGCCATGTTGGGCATTTCCCTGTAGGTTTTCAATATGAATGTACTCGGATGATTGCCATCGATTTTTGATTCTTTTATGTCCGTCATAGTCTTCAATGGCCCATTGAGCACTCCAATAACCAGATGGAACGGAGGAACTTTGCACTGTCCCATTCAGTGGTTCGATGTTCATGTATTCTCCGGTAGCTACATTTTGAATCAATGTATGGCCGTCAATTGCTACCAATTCCCATTTGTAATTATCCGAAGTACTAAATCCTCCATACCCTACATTGGCTCCTGCATCATATAAATAAGTCCCTTGCCATCTGTTTCTGATATAATACCCTGATCCCGTTCCACCAGTAACAGCTGAAATAGTTACATTATTCAAATTAAAGCCCCCACTTACCATGTAAATTCGCATCACCTGTTCACCTGCATCCAGTGAAACATTGTTAACATTTACAGACTGCCAGTTTTGCCATCCACCGGTATTGGGAACAGAGACATCACCTGTTTTATTTACTCCATTAAATTCAACTCGAAAAGTTCCTCCAACAGCACCAGCAACCCGAAAGTCAAAATCATAATTCCCTGAAGAAGCAACATTTACTGTATATTCAAGCCACTCGCCAGCATCGGTCCAACCTATGTTATACCCACCTTCAGAGCAGTTTTCAATATCCACTCCTTCATTTGACCTATATTGTCCGCCATTGTTTCCACTGTCATTATCATGGTATGCTTCTCCTTCCCCTCCATTATCAAAATCTTCAGCTTCAATAGTTCCAGGTATTCCAATTACACCGTTGTATGGAGATTGCCCGGTAGAATTAACAGTTAGTGTGAAAACCTCATTGCTCGTACATCCACCTGTATTGGTGAAAGTGGCTGTGTAATTACCCGATTGGTTTACCTGTACGTTCGAAAATGATACCTCTCTTGTGTTTGCACCATATCCATTTGGACCAACCCATGCCCAGGTTCCACCTGAAAGGGGTTGTGGGCCAAAAGTAACTGTCCCACCTGCATCCAATGTAGCGGTGTTAGTTTGTACCCAGGCTCCCCCATTTACGGTAATATATGGAGTGATACTTGTTGGAGAACAACCTCCCGGGTTTGTATCATACCAAACTCCGTTTTGATACCATCCGTCTGTCCCATTTCTACTCAGGTCAGCTGTTTGATTGGTGCCATCATTGAATATGAGATTTGTTGAAGTAACATTTGTAAAAGTATATCCATACCAACCATCGCCTTCATCTGTGGTTGTAACACCTGGCCAGTTGACGGGATCAATTACACCGGCTGGTTGGACCTCCCAATAATAAATATTGATCCCGGTCCCCCATGAAGCAGGCTTATAAAAATGCACCGTAAAGGATGTTGCCGGATCCACTGTAACCGATGAAGTAGCTGTAAATCCACCATCTTCAGTAGTCACGGTAATCGTAGCATTTCCAGCTGCGACTCCTGTGACAAGTCCGTTGGAATTAACAGAAGCAATCGACGAATTACTGGAACTCCAACTCACATTTTGGTTTGAGGCATTAGCTGGACTGATGGAAGCAGACAGCTGCTGTGTCAATCCCTGGGTCAAATTAAAACTTGTTGGGTTAACCGAAACCCCTGAAACTGGTGTTGGAGTAAAGTTCGCATCAGTTAAAACAATATACTGATATGCGCCTAAAGTCACATTTTGCCCAGTAGACCAGGTCACCCCGGAACCATTGAAAATATCGTTGTAGGAGCCAGCCATTCCCGAAGGAATTGTAAATGAGCTGTTCCCATTTCTAGGATTAATTAGGACCGCCACCTTTTCTCCTCCACTTTCCTTTGTAAAGGCAAATACGTTCGGGTTTGAGTTATCAGGATTGATGTAGGAAGTTGGGAGGCCTCTTCTCAGTGCAACACTGCTATTTCTTGCTCCTAATATCTGTTGCATTTCTGAATAAACAGATAAATCCTGTGTCCAATTAATGTTGCCAGAGTTCCAGGGATAAGGTAATGGGTTGGTGTTCCCCACTTCGATACCATTGTAAATGAAAGGCACACTTCGGTGATAAGTTGCTAGCACAAATGCGGCCATTACGCCATTTCTACCTCCCTGCAAAAAGGAAAATGGTGAACCTTCAGCATTATAGTCATCATGATTACTCAAGAATCTAGCTACCAGTTGGGTAGAACCCGCCCCTTGATATTCTCCTGAAGTTACTCCATCCAGGTTTAATACTGGTTCTCCGGAATCCCATACTTTCTTCATTACGTTCCAGTAAAAATTTGTACCGAATATGTAATCAAATCCCTGGGCATAATGTGCTCCTGGCTGATTATTCCCACAAGTTGTACAACCTGAATTTGACCCCTCATTGGATCCTTCCGCCAGTAATAAAAGATCATGAGAGCTTATTCCTCTTAAATTATTAATAGCCTCTGTCCAGAATGATTGCGGTGGCTGATCTGCCCAATCAAATCTGAATCCGTCAACATTCGCCGCAAATATCCAGTAGCGCATAGCATCGATCATGGCCGATCTTGCACCCGCTACATTCAGATCAATCCCTGCAACATCACCAAAACAAAAATCTGGTGCCGGACATGGGGAAGTGATGGCACCTCCGCCATCTGTTATGTACCAACCTGGATTTTGAGTTACCCATGGATGATCCCATCCTGTTTGATTGACTATGAAATCAAGGATCACTGCCATGCCCATATTGTGTGCATCATCTACCAATCCTCTTAAATCATTTAATGTTCCAAGATCCGGAGCGACAGATTTATAATCAGTATTCGCATATGGTGAACCTGAAGCACGGCTATCCGTACTCACAGGAAATATCGGCATAAGGTAAAGCACATTAATTCCAAGGTCTTTTACCCGTTGTAAATTTGCTCTGGCTCCTGCTATGTTGCGGGAACTGCTGTATTCCCTGAGATTCATTTGATAAATATTGGCATCCATTCTGTAGGGTACTCCAGAATAAGGGGTACCATATTGCGGAGGATCTTGTGCCATTGCAATGCCCGATGTGAGCATTAATGCAATAGCCAACATAATGGGAACAAAATTTTTGGTTAGCTGGCAAGCACATTTTCCCAGATTATGTACGTACCTCATCTTCATTTTTATCATCATTTTACTATTTTGGTTTAGCTACGTGTTATTAAGCGTGGAACGAAGTGCTCAAAAACACAATTCGATCAAATCGGATCAAACAACTCACCAAATTCAGGAGGGTCCTTTCGAAATGTGTCCCATATCATTATAGGTTTAGTTTGAGAATAAGTTGGTCTCTCATGAACCAACTAAAAACTTTCTAAAACAACCCACTTTTTGAAATAATGACAAAATACCTACTTAAAATATAGAATTTTTTAGAGAATCAATTGATTCAACATGCTGATTTTGTGATAATTACAACAAATAGAAGTGAGTGAAAATATAAATGTTGTATAAGGCTAATTTTGGCCTATTTGAGCTTTAGATGGCGGCTATTTCCATAATTTTCTGCTCGAAAACATCATTTGGAACATTGGCTTTACTTTTCACCCGATTCTTGTAGGCATAGATTGTATTAACAGAGTACCCAAGGATCTTGGCAAGTTTATCACTGTCTGTGATACCCATTCTAATCAGGGCGAAAATCCTTAGTTCTGTATTGAGAAGCTGCTCATTGGGTAAAACAAATTTGTCTTCGTCATTGAAATAGGAATTGAAGGTATCGACAAATCCTGGAAATAGTTTCAGAAACACTTTATCAAAGCTGTAGTAAAGTTCTTCGCGTTCCTTCTTCAGATCGATGCGGCTCATTACATAGCGGATGTCTTCGAACTTTTTGTTGATTAGTTTTTGATCAACCGAACGTTTAAACTTCTCTATTTTTTCAATGTATTCAGAATTGATATTGAAGTAATAGCCAAGGTACTCATCCTTGATTTTACTAACCTCCTGAAGTTTTCCATTGATATCCCTCAAATGGTCATTGGCTTCCCGAAGTGCTTTATCTCTTTTTCTTAAACGCCTTGACTGAATGAGTGTACTAACTGCAAAAATGATTGTGAGGACTGATAAAATTGTTAATCCAATTGAGTAGGACATAAACGTTTTACGCTGAGAATCCACATCACTTAATCTAGTGGCAGCAATTATTGGTAAAATGGCTCCCACTTCACTTTTTCTTTGCATTGCACCATAAAAATTGGCATCATCCATTGAGGCATTGATGTATTTGTAAGCTTCTTCTACAAAACCTTGTTCATATAAAATCTCCGCTAATCTGGTCATTGCCAGTGTTTCTTTGGTCGCAGATTTTACATCAGCAATACAAGCATCAACCAGTAAATTCACTGCTTTGGTGGTATCACCTAGCTTCAAATGCAAATAACTTAAAGTTGAGGCCGTAATAGCTCGTTCATGGTGGGTAATGGGAGTATTCTTTTCAAATATCTGATTGAGGTACCTGACTGCTTCATCTGATCTCTGTACTCGGAGATTTCTGAGTCCATTCAAATACAAAAAGTTATATGACCCTGGATCGGCGAGGCTAGTCGCGAATTCGATGTACTTATCGGCCATATCCACATAAATATCACAGTAATAGGGATCCCGGTTGTAATCACAGAGGTCGTACAAGACTCTGGACATTAACCCATAGTAATCTAGTTTGGTAGAGTCTGCGAGACCACTTATTTGGACAGTACTCAGAGTATCAAATGTCTCTTTGAACATTCCCGCGGAAAGCGTGGTAAACCCAAGTTGCGTTTTGGCATAGCCAATTTGCTCAGTCTCACCAATTTCATAGGCTATTTTGATCAATTTGCTTGCATACGCGAAGGCGGAATCATAAATAAAACTTCGGTACTGGTGATATAGTTGATCACACAGGTCAAATTGTAATTGTAAGTCTGCATTTGGATTGGCTTCTAATCGCTTCTTCAGTTGAATGATTGTTTGCCTCTTTTCAGTTACGTAGGATTCCCTTGTGGAAAGTGTATTATCCAATTCTATCAACTTGGCACTATAATCCTGTGCACTTGTTGAATATGACAGCACGAGGATGGGTACTGAAAGAATTAGTCCTCTAAAGAATTGAATAATTGATGTGTCCATAATGCCAAATCAAATGTAGTCCAAAAAAACAATTTGAAAAGCATTGACATGAAACACTGATATACTGACCTAATTTTTATTTAAAATCTTCCTATACCTCATCAAAGCCTCCACATAATAGTAATCGGCATAGCTTAAAGGCACATCTACCTCTGAATTGGCAGGTTTATGACCCACACTGTGTTGAAGTATGAAATTAGCGTTAGCCTCAGCTTTGCTTGTGTAGGTTTCACCTGATAAGGCTCTCAACTGCTGTTCAGCAATTTCCAGGTATACTTTGTCCTCTGTCAATTCGCTTAATTCAATTAATGCTGAACACATAATTGCACCTGCTGAAGCATCCCTAAGGGCATCAGGAATATCCGGAGCATTGTAGTCCCAGTAAGGTATTTTATCCGCTGGGAGATTTGGATGATTAATCAGGAAATCTGCTATGTTTTTTGCATGTTCCAGGTACTTCTCATCCTTTGTGAGTCGATACATCATAGTATACCCATATAATCCCCAGGACTGACCTCTGGCCCAGGATGATTCATCAGCATAGCCCTGTGCCGTGTTTTTCACCTGGACATCTCCTGTCAATGTATCATAGCTGACTACATGAAAACTGCTGTAATCCGGTCTGTAATGATTGAGTTGCGTTTTATCCGCATGTCGAATTGCAATTTCTTTGAACCTGGGATTATCAAACTTCTCAGCTGCCCACAATAGCAATTCCAGGTTCATCATGTTATCAATAATCACCGCATACTGCCATTGCTTATTCCACTCTGACCTGTCCCATGAACGAATACAACCCACTGTATCACTAAACCTAGTGCTCAGTGAAGAAGCTGCCTGCTCAATTACTGAAAGAAACTCATCCTCCTCTGTAATTCTGTATCCGTTACCGTAACTGCAAAAAATCATGAAACCAACATCATGATTATCAGTGGTGTATTGTTCTCTCTCAACTCGTTTTGAGAATGATTTGGCTAGTTCTAAAATATTGGGATCATTTGAGTACTCATACATATACCATAGTTGTCCCGGGAAGAATCCACTTACCCACCACCTGGAATCACAGGTCACAAGTGCTCCATTTTCATCAATCGTCTGAGGGAGTCGACCTGGTTTATCCTCCAGCGATTGAGCCATTGCCTGGGATTTCTGAAGTGCAAAATCAAGACTCTGCTCAATCACATCTTCAATGGGTAATTCTGATTTTTCTTTAGACTGTTTGCAAGACAAGTACAGTCCAATTGATAAAAACAGCATGAAGTATTTCATTAATCTAGTATTTTATAAGTTCAAGTAGCGTTGATTTTGCATTAGTCGAATCTGGTTTTTGATCTCTGTTGGGCTTTTTGGTTTCCCACCTCAACAAATATTGACCTCCTTCAGAATATCCCTGATCTAAGATGATATTGACCTGCTTGTCCGCTTCTAATCCGGTCAATTTCCCAAGTTCTCCCTGATATTCTGACTTGAGAGGTTCTACTTTTAAAGTTTTCCATGTTTTTGCATCAAGGACCAATTGCTGGTCACCAAATTCCTGATGGTGGTATCCAAATATCAATTCAGAATCACTAATTGCATTCGGTGACTCAATTAACAACTCATTCTCGATTGTTCCAAATCCTTTAAAATCCCATCGGTACTCCCAATTGGTCAATTGTTGCCTTTTCCATTTACTGTTCTCAAACTTTGCCAGATGTAATTGAGTATTCCCAGCACTATCATACTTGTGATATCCTGCAATAAACTCATCATTTTGGTCGAAACCTATTTTGATGCCAATATTGATCAGACCTCCATAGACGGGTGTAGGATCAATATAGGTAGATGAATCAGCATATCGAATGGGTAATTCTAATGGGGTACCGTCGATAGTTTCCCAAGTGATCAGATCTTTGCTTCTGGCATAGCTCAAATCGTGATTTGTAGCACAATCTGGTGTGTCCCGCCAGACCCACAATAAATGAAAATAACCATCCGGACCAAGCGTAGGTCCCTGCATGTAAGCATTCATCTTCCCCTCCCCGTCAATAAGAGGTGTATCCAGTAACCTCTCCCATTTCTGAGCTGATGGATTCCATATATTGTACACTTCATAGCCATTACCACTTCTTCCGTATCTATAATGAAATACGAGCCGATCATCCGATTGTATAAACTCAGGATAGGTAGCGACATCTTCCTGTTGACCAGTCATTTGGTGAACAGCTTGCATAGATTGAATGTCCAGTGGTTCTTCACTTCTGAAATAAATCATTGGACTGGAGTGTAGGTTTCCCACCACATGAATAAGGCTATCCCGATCAATAGCCATTGAGATGTAATTGTGACTGTCCCAGCCAACAGTACTGGGTAACCTCTTAAATTCCCATTGAGAGGACGGTAATTTCCTTTTGCCAACCGTCATTTGGTGTGACGTATCATAAAATGCAACAAACTGATCGTCACCAAAAGTGTGCAGGGCAAAGTTTACAGGGAAACCTACTGGAACATGAGCTACTGGAATTCGCAGAAATGGTTCCCTGGTAGAACAGGAGATGAGTATTCCAAGTCCCATAATGAGCCATATTCTTTTCATGCATCCGAAGTTATCTTATAATCAAGAGAATATAATTGTACCAATGACACTTTTTGACAAGAAAAAAAGCTCACCAGAGTGTCATAGGGTTGTCACTGAACTGCGTTTATTTGTTGTATGGATATTACTAAGAAACTTGCGTCAGTTCTTGGCTACAGTGGCGAAGAGCCTAACATTCAACTTGCTAGAGAAATTGTTGAAACAAATGATCATGATGCGGTCAGGCAATTGGTAGATAACCTCACCAATAAGACAAAACGAATCCCTCAGGATTGTATAAAAACCTTATATGAGATTGGGTTTTTGAAACCCGTACTACTAACACCTCATTTTGATACACTGTTGAAACTACTCCCCACTAAAGTCAATCGCTTGCAATGGGGTGCCATGACAGCCATTAATACCATGACACTGGAGATACCTGATAAAATCTATACACATTTAGGAACAATCCTCGAGATTGGAGAAAATGGCTCTGTCATCACAAAAGACAACTGTATGCAAATATTGATCAAACTTTATACGCTGGAGAAATACCGATCAGATGTTTTCACCTTGATCAATGAACAACTGAAAGTGAGCCTGCCCAATCAGTTACCAAGTTATGCTGAAAAACTGAATGAGGTTATTGTGAGTGATCATGTTCAGACATTTATTGACACACTGAAAAGCAGACTTCCAGATGTTGAAACTGAAAGCAAACTAAAAAGGGTGGAAAAAGTGATCAAAAAAGCTTCCCAAAAATTATGAATATCCAGCCAAGGGTCATCTCCAGAAAATCAGAAGTTACAATCTTTACAGATCAAGTCATTGCTACCTATGAATCGAAAGGACTTCAGGCAATGCTATCATCTATGAAGGAAAACCTTCTTTTCCACAAGATCAAATTTCCCTTACTGGAATATACTGGCACCAGGTTCCTTGAGGTGCTTAAACCAAATGATATCATTCCATTTTGCGATCACATATGTCTTTCAAAGGCTGTAGGAGGATATGTTATAGTTGGGAAGATTTTACAGTTGAGGTTGGCAGAAAACCTGATCGACTCAGTTCATCATGCTACTCGTTTTATTGCACAAGCAGACATCTGGTTCATTTGTGATATCATTGGAGAGCGGGTTTATGGACATGCCCTGGCCAATCAACCTGATGTGATGATACCTATTGTGAAATCAATATTCCAGAAAGAAGAGAACCGTTGGGTTATCCGTGGGTTAGGAGCCGGATTCCACCGCGCCATTCATAATGGATTATCTGATAAGCATGCGATCGACCTTTTTCGATTACTATTATCCAAATCAGATAGCAAAGACAAAGAGATCAAGCAAGGAACAGGATGGGCGGCCAAGACTATTGTAAAGTATTATCCCAAAATAATCGATCACTTTGAAGATGAGTTAGAGAATGAGAAGGTAGGTCGATGGTTTAAAACCAAAATCAGGATTGGTCTGGAAAGGAATGCCTGGATGAATCGTAAAATACTATCATAAATTGAATTACTAATTTCACATCCAATGATACCCAAAGAAATCCAGGTCAAGTCTGTTTTGAACAAACAAAAGAAAAGAGATCCTTGGTACTTGTCTGACTATTCATTTAATCCCTACAGCAGTTGTTCTTTCAATTGCCTTTACTGCTATATCAGAGGAAGTAAATACGGTATGAATCTGGCTGATAGTCTTTCGGTAAAAACCAATGCCATTGAAATCCTGGATAGACAATTGCGTAATCGTGCCAAAAAAGGGGAATATGGCTTCATAGTCCTATCGTCAATCACAGACCCCTATCTTCCAATCGAGGAAGAATATCAAATGACCCGTTCTGCACTTGAATTGATCTTAAAATACCAATTTCCAGTACATATTATTACCAAATCGACACTCATCACACGAGATTTTGATTTATTACATGCTATTGATGAATCAGCCATTTGGCCAAAAGGGTTAGAACAATTAAATCGGGGAACGATTATCAGTTTTTCATTTGCCACCATACAAGATCACTTGGGTAAGCTTTTTGAATCCGGAGCGCCTCCTCCCTCAGCCAGACTCGAAACTGTGAAAAAGACTGTTCAGGATGGCTTCCTTACAGGTATAAGTCTAATGCCTTTAATCCCATATATTTCAGATACCGGGGAGCAACTGGAGCAAACATTCTCTACTTTTAAAAGCCTGGAAGTGGATTATATCCTTCCGGCAAGCATCACACTTTTTGGGAATGAGAAAGCACATAGCAAGATACTCATGCTCAACGTGATCAAAAAACACTACCCTGAGCTGGAAGAGAAATACAATAGGTTTTTCGCAAACAGCATTGAGATGCCCCGATATTACTATGAGGCTTTTAACAAGAAAATGATTGAACTAGGAGCCGAATATGGTATAAAACTAGGCATTCTTAAAAGTGTAATCAAATGATGAATCTAATGCCTTTTAAAGGCCAATTTATCCTCAGATGATTCACTCTCATCAAAGCAATACCCCTCATAATCAAACCCCTTGAGCGCTTCAGGGTCATTGATGCTGTTTTGAATAATGTATCGCGACATCAAACCCCTGGCTTTCTTGGCATAGAAGGAAACAATTTTATACTCACCATGATTGAAGTCTTTGAACTCCACGTCAATTACCCTAAAAGGCATTTTTTTGCGTTCTACAGACTTGAAATACTCTACGGAAGCCAAATTGATCAATATGTTGTCTCCTTGAGCCTTTAGATCCTTTTTGAGGAGTTTTAAAATCTTGTCATCCCAATATTGGTATAGCGTGTTGTAATCATCAAAAGCCAGTTTGGTGCCCATTTCCAATCGATAGGGTTGGATCAGGTCCAGTGGTCTAAGTAAGCCATAAAGTCCCGAAAGTATTCTAAGGTGTTGCTGAGCAAACTGCAATTTCTCTTCGTCAAAAGTTTCTGCTTGTAACCCCTGATAGACATCTCCTTTAAACGCCAGGACAGAAGGTTTTGCATTTTTCTCGGTATGTCTTGCTTTGAAGGTGTGATAGCGTTCCACATTGAGCTCTGCCAGTTTATCACTGATATGCATCAAATCCTTAACTTCATCGGGTGACTTGGTACGCAAAACATCAATGAGTTCTCGGGTGCAGCCTAGCAACCTTGGTTTAGTGGGTTCCACATCATAAGGAGATTCAAAATCAAGACTTTTGGCTGGAGAAACTACCGCGATCATAGAAAAATTTGGGTTTTTATGTGCAATTAATTTATCGCAAGATAGTTTGGAATGGGTAAAATTGAAAAACGAAGCACATTACAATTATTTATTATGGCATAAGCAAAAATTATAGCCTAACTCGCACGATTAACATTTTCTATGACTAAAATTACCAGTAATACAAACAAAAATAATAGTGTTTACTCTTCAGGTTATCTATCTTAATCGGAGCTAATTCACAATGTCCTATGCCAGTTGAATTAAAGATTGCCATCAGTTTATTTATCATCGGCGTTTCCAATTTGCTGATGCGTGCCAACCGAAATTGGATCTTCGGTTATCGGTCTCCCAGATGTATCAAAACGCATAAAAGATATGCAGTTGCCAATGGTATTTATGGTGTCGGTACTACATTGATTTCCACCGTTTACCTGATTATCATTTACTTTTTTCCTCACGTTTTTGCCAAACTGGATTATATCGGCCACATACTGATTGCTGTGGTATACCTTGCCGTTCTTTTTGTCATTATCGAGTTAAGGTTGAGACAAGATTTTAAAGATGATGAATAGGTTAGTAAGTCTTTAAACTAAAAAAGCCTCCCTGCAATTGGGAGACTTCCAAAACATTAAAATTGATTCTCTTAAGCTTTTAATTCCAGCATGCCGTCGATGTGAAATGCTCCGAATATTCCTTTGGTCACCTGATCCAGGTGATCATTGTATCCTTTTACATGTTCTCCCATTCCCATACTGTCTACCACATTTCTGAATGCGCGCTGACCAGCAGGAGTTTCAATTACTTGCAGGACTTCATCGGCCACTTTTTGAGGGTTTTGTGCCGGGTTTGCGCTTAGTGCCTGCTCAAATCCTTCAAACATCTGCTGAGGTGCATGCATGAATTCACCATAGCTTGTCTCTCTCGTTTGATCAGAAGGTTTCATGAGGTTGTTCATGAATGAAGTCGGGTATCCCCCTGGTTCAACGATCACATTATCAACACCAAAACCATTTAATTCAATTCTGTAATTCTCGGCAAGTGCCTCAAGTGCCCATTTCGTAGCATTATAAGGCCCGTAAAAAGGCAAAGGAATTCTACCCAACAAACTTGATATGTAAATGATCAACCCTGAACCTTTTGCTCTCAGGTGTGGTAACACTTCTCTATTAACTCTCTGAACACCAATAACATTGATATCAAATAACTTTTGAAGATCTGCTGTGGTAAAGTGCTCTTGCATGCCCACTACTCCAAGTCCTGCATTATTGATCACCACATCAATTTCTCCCAGCAATTCAATCGCCTTAACAATTCCATCTTTCACACTTTCATCACTCGTCACATCTATTTCAACCACTTTTGCTCCTATTGACTCAAGCTTTTCGGCCACTTCCTTGTTTTTACCGTTAACTCCTCTCATAGAGGCAACCACCTCATGCCCTGCATTGATTAAGGTATTGGTAATCAATTGACCAAATCCTCCACTTGCTCCGGTTAATAATACTTTTTGTGCCATTATTCTTTTTTTTTGATTTTCAAATTGTTTACATCTCAAAGAAACGGCACCTATTTACGGGAGGTATGGCAAATATTTTAGGTAAAATGACGAATTTCTAAGGTGTCAATGGTTTTGATTCCCAGTGCGGAATTGTTTGGGTGTCATTCCCATCCTTTTCTTGAAATAACTATTGAAATGTGTCGGCTCAGAAAAACCTAATTGGTAGCTGATTTCCTTGCTGGTCTTACTGGTATTCACCAATAGTTCACGGGCTGTTGCGATTACTTTATCGGTGATCCATTGCTGGACAGATTTTCCGGTTTTTGCTTTGATGACGCTACTAAAATAATTTGGGTGAAGATGAAGTTCCCGGGCATAATCCTGCACCTGGTACTGGACAGATGACTCACCCTTGGACAGTTCCACGAAATGCTTTTCCAGGTTGCGTTTGAAATTTTTCACTATTGCAGAAGACCTATCCCCTTCCTCAATTGGGCTGTAGTCACTCCAAAACTTCTCTTTGATTTTCAGTAACAACACTACAAACAAGTTGGCAAGAATTCGGTCCTTAAATGCTGATTTCTCGTGATACTCTTTAAATATCTGCGTGTAGAGTGTTTCAAATTCCCGGAATTGCTCCTCTGGAAGTACTTTCGGTGGAACAGTTTCCGCCAATAAAAATGGAAACTCCTCAAAAATATCCTGGTGCACATGCTCTCTCAGGTAAGCTTCTGTCAAGGTGATGATGTAGACATCCTTGATGTCTTCCATGTAGAATGCCTTGATGTGTCCGGGGTTAGTAAAGTAAATTGTTCCAGGTGAAGTAGGGAAAGTATGAGCATCGGTGGTGTAGCTTCCTCTGCCATCTTTCACAAAGACAAATGAATAGTAATCAGCACGGAACGTGGGTGACTTATAAGGCAGGTCTGTGTGTATATCAGGCAAAAAATGAATCGTAAAATCCATTTCCTGTTCTATTTGCAATCCCATTGCCTTGTACAGGTCAGAGATACTACGATGAATAATCAGGTCTGACAAATTCTTCCAATTAATTAGTGCATCACAATTTACTATATTTCAGGTGATCCAGATGACTCGTCTTCATTGGTTTTTCCCCGCCACCAGGTTGCCAGAGATGAACCAGTAATATTCATAAATGGACCAAATACAGCCGGAGCAAGACCCATTGTAGCTACTTTACCCATCTCAACAGCTATTCCTGAAGCCAAACCAGAATTCTGCATGCCCACTTCAAATGCTATTGTGCGGGATGATTTGATATCCATCCCAATGAGACGGCAAATTCCAAAGCCCATCAAATATCCAGCACTATTGTGAATGATAACGACAAAAACCAATGTCAACCCAATGGATAAAAGTGAATCTCTTCCCGCTGCTGTGATGATTGTAATGATAATGGCAATCCCTGCCATGGAAACTATGGGCATAGCCCTATCAAGCCATTTGAATTTTCCATGAAAAAAGTGATTGAATATGAGGCCGGCAATAATTGGAACAATCACAATTTTGACGATACTTAGAAACATCCCAACAAAATCAATTGGCACCAATTGATCTGCCAATAATTGCATTAAAAAAGGTGTCGTTACAGGTGCCATCAACGTGGCAACTGCCGTGAGCGTAAGGGAAAGTGCTAAATTCGCTTTAGCGATATAAGACATTACATTGGAAGCCAAGCCACTTGGAGAACTCCCCACCAATATGATCCCTGCTGCGATCTCTGGAGGAAGATTTGACAGATAAGCTAAAACAAACCCTACAAGCGGCATAATTGTGAATTGGCAGAGCAAACCTACAAGAACACCTTTCGGCATTTTGATAACGCCGATAAAATCTTTAAAACTCATAGATGATCCCATACCAAACATGATAAGGATCAATAGCGGCACAATAAGTTGCTTCAGATCATAATCACCAACTTGTGTGAAAAAGTATGGGAAAAATAACGATGCTGAGACTGCCGCAAAAATGAGAATAGTGAAGGAGAAACCTTTTAAAAATTGATGAGACCTGACGCTTAGCGCCAATGCGAGAAAAAAGGTGACTACTGGAATACCTGCTCGTTCAAGTTCACCTAGAAATCCAAATATTACTGTACCAAGTAAACTTAAAATAGCCACTCCCCGAAATATCAAAGCCTTTGAATTAGTCATTCTGGATTATTTAAAGCATTAACCCGTTGCAATATAACAATATCACCTTTTTAGGTCTTCGTTTGTAATATTGAGTGCATAACCATATTCGCTTAACCACTGCTTTCCCTCATGCTGATAGGAATTAATGATGTCCGGTAGGATCTCCACATATAATCCGGATAGATGTCTCATTTTTGGTAGTGCCGTAATTCCTCTATCAGTAGTGGCCTCTTCCACGAAAGTGTTATCCAATCTTTCAATGATCGATTGTAGATTATAGATATCAGCCAGGGATTTAGCCAGTTCAAATTTGGCGTTTCCGCTAACACCGGAAATGATAAAAGTTTGGTATGCTGTGGAACGCAACATTGGCATCTTGACTCCTTGCCAGCTATTCAGGCTATTGCCATACATTTCTTGCCAATCTTCATTTCCTGCAGCCGCCAAACTGTCAATTTCATTCACCAGCTGTAGGTGATAAGCGAATACGCTTTCAATTCTGTGATGATTGTGATCCATTTCTAAAGCAATATGCTTCAGGGAGACTTCTAAAGTATTTCTCTCTTTTTTTGATTCCCTAAGATCATTCAACCAAAATGCCAGGAAAACACTGGTAAAGATCAAAATAGCCTCAATCAGATGGTCGATAATGCGTGGTTTGAGTTTCATCATGGCATTAAAGATATGATGAATGCAGAAACAGTCAAAAGCTAATTAGAATTAGGAGTGACTGAATAGCTTTACGGAAGTTTCGCCACCAAAAATTCAGGAAGTAATCTCAAAATTTGATAGATGATCTTCCATTTCCATCCGGGAACAATTACAAAGCGTGAACCCACATTGACTACCGCCCTGGCAATAAAGGAAGGTTCTAACATCAATGATTCAGGTAAATCCAATCCTGCCACCATCTTACTACGGATATATCCGGCAACAATTACGTTAACTGTAATTTTCCTGTCCGCCAGATATTGGCGCATGCCAGCAAGGTATTGGGTAAAAGCGGATTTGGTACTGCCATAGATGAAATTGCTCTTTCTTCCCCGTACACCTGACAAGGAAGATAATCCTACAATTCTCTCCAGCTTAGAATTGGATTCATCAGCAATAATGATATTGATGATAGAAACTGCTCCAGCATAGTGCACATTTATCATTTGATAAGTTCTTTTCCAATCAGCAATAGCATTTAAATTGTCCACCAGATACCCAGCTGCATAAAGAACAATATTGGGCTTTACGTCCAGGTCATCATAGAACTTCTGATGATTTTCAAAATCTACCACATCAAAGAATTTGACAGTCACTTGTTTATCTGATAGATTTTGGTCTTTTACGTAAGCAATAAGCGCGTCAGTACTCCTGGAAGCAGCAACAACATGATAACCTTTATGAATATATTGTTTAATGGCTTCTTTGGCTACATCAGAATTGGCACCCAGGATCAGAACCGTTTTGGACATGCGCTATTATTTATCTCAAAGCTAAATTGATGAATAAAAAATTTTCAAACAACTAGAGTAATTTCTCAATATCCTTTTTAAATCGCTCGGTCAGGTCTTTGGTGAATGAATTGATAATTTCCTGTTCTTTTTCATCCACTACACCGTTGGCTATTGCTATTTTATTCATCAGATCGATGAACTCTTCATATTCGGCGGTTGGCCCATATCCATGACAAAAATTGATCACCTTGTTGTAGGTATCTTCTACTGAGCTATCCTTGCTCATTTCGTAATCAAATGACCATTGAATATTAGAGGCCCAGTGGTGATTTTGGACAATCTCTTTTAAAGCATCCAGTTGTTCTTTATGGACAATTCCATCAGCTTTTGTCACAGCATATAATAATTCTCCCAATGCTTCGTAGAGTCTTTCTTTGTCTGTCATAGAATTGTGTGTTTGTTGCGAGTATAGACTAATAGTTAATTGATGTCCCAAATTAAGCAATTATTCTGCAAATATTTTCCCTTGACGAAATTCGAAAACACCTTTTTTTAATAATTACATCTCAAGCCTTGCGGCCTGTAAATTCATGTCATGAACCAAAAAGATAAATGAGCAAAAAGTACATATTTGCCACTTCTTGAGTTCATAATTCTGATTGAAATAAATGTACCATGATCAAAGTATTTGTACTTGGAGGTGTTTCATATGATTCTATTATCCAGTTGGACGAATTTCCCCTACCCATACCCAAAACTTTTCATCATTCAAATTTTAAAGAAACTATAGGATCAACTGGTAGTGGTAAAGCACTTAATCTGTGCCGATTAGGATTTTATGTTAACCTCCACGCACTCATTGGAGATGATAATTATGGAAAAGAGGTCTCCAAACACCTCAAGCACCCCAATCTCCAATTCGATTATTTCAGTGACCCAAATGGCACACAAAGACATGTGAATATTATGAATAAAGAGGGTGAACGGATATCAATTTTCGTCAATAATTCTTCGGATGAACCTGACCTGGATTATGAACAATTTAGAAAACCCATTTCGGAAAGTGATTATGTAGTTCTAAATATTACCAATTATAGTCGTTTTGCAATCCCAATTGTGAAAGCACTCAAGAAACCGATCTTGACAGACCTTCATGACTACAACCTGGGAAATACCTATCACCAGGAATTTATTGAAGCGGCAGATTACGTATTTCTCAGTTCAGATAACCTACCAGGGTACAAAGAGTTTATGTATCAACTGATTGATGAAGGCAAAGAACTGGTAGTTTGCACACATGGGAAAGGTGGTGTATCCGCACTTACAAAAGACGGAACCTGGTTTGATGAGCCCATTTTAAAATCCTTTGAATTAAATGATTCAAACGGTGCAGGAGACGCATTCTTTTCAGGATATCTGTTTGGGCATTCTCAAAATTTGGATGTTCAATCCTGCCTGAAGATGGGAACCATTACAGCCGGAATGTGTATTAATTCTGAAAAGATCTATCATGATGATTTATCCCCAGAAAAAGTGGTAACATATTTCCATGAATTCTATAGTTAGTCATTAGGTTCTGCAAACTGAAAATGCCCCAGACAAATCTGGGGCAAAATCAAACTTTAACACGCACCAACATCATAATCACACGATGTTTACTCATTTGTTTAGTTGAGTTAAAGGGCAGTCCAGGAGGACCGCCCTAAGGTATCTCAAATATTGAGACACACCACTTTATTAACCAACATAAAACTCATCTGAAGAATAACATCACCAACACACACAGTTACCCTCCAGACCAGAATCTTAATTCACTTGAAATGTCCTTGAAATATTGAATCCAAAATGGATTTGACCATCAAAAAAGTCATTTGATGTCTCCGAAATAAACCCTTTCGGCACCATGGAAGTAGCATTAGTAAACTGCAATTGGAATACGTGACCCCCTGTCTCCAAATCAAATCCTATAGCCAATGGATTCTTGGTATTTTCATTCAATTGCTGGAATTGATGATAATATTCAATGCAAAGAGCTAACCTTTGTGAGAATTTAATCCTGCCTCCCATTCCCAATGCATAGACATCATTATTGAGGTCTGTCTCTCCAATCAAGTTTCTATGAACCCAGGTTGGCATCAATTGAAGGGATATACTACTGTTCATTTTTCTGGCAATCAATACTTGATTTGTAGTAGCTACCCGGTCTGTCAATGTCAATTCAAAATCTGGATTTTTCAGTGTCTTGATAGCCATTGAGCTCAACCATGTTAATGAAATGGGAGAAGCTCCTTTTCCTGTTGATTGTCTGGCTAACCGGTACTTCACAAACCCATCGTAAGTCTTCTCAAACGAATTCCGACCAAAACCCAGATACAACCGATCCGTAAAAGCGTATTCCAGGCCAATTCGAATGCTGGCATTATCTAATCCAAACAATTCATAGATTCCACCATCCACTGTTCCAAAACGGTGAGCGATGATGAAATCCATCACACCCTTTTTCCTGGTTTCGATCGAGTGACCATTGATCAGCCTTGTACCCTTAAAGGTAGCTTCAATCAATACTTTCTCTTTGTCTTGCTCCGTCTCCAATGCAGCCAACAGGTCATCTTGTGCACAGAGTGGATAGGCCAGTGAAAATATTATAATTGCTGTGAATAATCTCTTCATACTATCTCGTAAAATTGAAAGAGGCAGTTACCTCTACTATTTCAGCAATGTTCTTGATCAACAATGTAGGCACCTCAATGTCAAAATCTTCCACAGCCAATTCAAACACTGTTTTAGCGGAAAGACTACTTGGTGTCACATCAAATGTCACTAAGGTAACAAATGGCTTCTTCACCCCATGAATTTCCAATTCCCCTTCAGCCTGCGCTTCAATTGTACCAGTCCTTGTAAAATCCAAATTGGAAAAATCTGAAATAACTCCTTTAAAAGTCGCTTTAGGAAACTTCTCAGATTCTACATAATTCTCATTAAAATGCTCCTGCATCAAACTCTTCTCGAATTCAAATTTTGTCATAAGAATAGACACTGCCAGCGTTCCCTTTTCCAGGTCTACTGCTCCTAATGCTTCCTTATTAGTAGCCTCAATGTCCTCTAGTGGAGCTTCTGAGAAAAAATGTGCAGTCCCAGCCTTATCGATTAGCGGTCCTTGTGCCATTGCTATTCCCATTGAACCCATGACACACAGAAGTGTAAATACTTTTTTCATATTCGTAATTTTTATTTGTTGGTTATTTTCTTTTATGATCTTTTGAAAATTGTGACTTGATTAGTTAGCTGGTGCTCCGTCATCTACCCAGCACGCAATCATATCAATTTGTTGTTGTGATAATGATGATCCCTTTGGCATAGATTTATTACCAGTTCTTGCCTTGATCGAACTTGCCCTTGCCTGGATAGTACCGAAGTTTCGGAGATCTGGTGATACACTTCCATTGTGACAGCCAGAAACTGCACAGCTATTTTCAATGATGCTCTTGATAGAGTTTTGATAACTTACTCCAGAAAGAATTTCAACAGTTTCGGTAACTTCACAACCCTGGTTGTCAATGACTTTAATGGTGTGATTTCCTTTCTCCAAGCCAGAAAACGCATTTTCTGATTGTGGATCCCCTCCATTAAGTGCATAGGTATATGGAGCTACTCCCCCACTCGCGTCAATCTGTATGGTTCCTCCACTTGAACCACATCCAGCATCTGTGGAAAGTACCTCGTTAAGGTTTACCCCATCCAGGTTTTGAATGTTTACTTCCAGCTGTGCTGTACAACCCAGTGCATCAGTGGCGGTAACTGAATACGATCCCGCATCCACATTTTGAAATGATCCGTCCGCATTGGATGTGGATTGGAACGCATACTCGTAAGGAGGTTCCCCACCTGAAGCAATGACTGAGAAACTCCCATTCGGTGCTCCGCAACCTGTGTCTTCACTGGATAGCAATTCAAGTTCAACTGGTGAGATTGAACAATCGTGAGAAATACTAATTTGTTCCCAGGCACATGAAAATGTACCAAACAATATAGATAGTGTAAAAGCTGTTTGTAGAACTTTTGTTTTCATTAAGATTAAGAATATTGGTTATGTCTGTGGTTATGTTCCCCATGTTTGAAGTTGACACTGATTGGCCATCCCGGGAATTAATTAGGACTGCCAACCAAAAATCATACTACTACATGCAATTAGAATTAGATTAATTAATAATCTGTGGCAAAATTAGAGGGGGAAGTGTCGTATTTGTTATCACGTTTCCGACTAAAACAATAACATTTCCGACATGCCTGATGGCAGAAAAAAGGAATTACAGGGCAAAAAAAGAGTGACTCCAGCTACTGAGTCACTCCAAAAGCACCACCAACGCAAGGTGGTAACCAGCCACTTCATTAAGAAGATTGAAAAACTAATTTCTTTTATTATATTGGTAAAACAGCCGTGTAAAACTGATAGGCCACAAATGCAACCTACCAGTTTGCGGACTTATTATTACTCTTAAGGCCACAAACTTAATGAGGCACCTCTCCTGGCACTATCAATTTTCCGTCAAAACCAATCACATTTCCGACATCTGTCGGTAATGACTATTCCTGAAGACCTGATTCTTTCATGAGCTCATGCCCATATTCTCTTATGGCCTCAATAATAGGAATTGACCGCTCTCCCTTCAGTACAGCTTTATTGAAACTATGACACTTGTTATGTCCCTGTAAAACAGCATCTTTCCCTGGAATTGGCATGTCATCTTCAATTTGATTATTTTAGATGTATGCGAAACACAATCATAAAAGTCCAATTAATAATTATATCAATCTGCTTTAGTCTTTGCGCGTATGCACAGGAGTCCTATTACATTGTACACATTAACGGAGATGTAAAAACTGATCAAAATGAGCAACTAAAGGTTCGGGATAAAATCAATGCCAATGACCAGTTGGTTTTTTCTTCAAAAGATGATTTCCTTGTCGTATTCAGCAATACATCTGGAAGAAAGGTTATTCGCCCTGAAAACAAAAGCTCAGAGTCACCCTCTTTTGTCACCTACTTTGTGAATGAAAACATTTTCCCTCTGAAAAAGGGGATTTCCACCCGAGGAATCAGCTCTTCAGGTACTAATTCATTAGCGGATCTTATGACCTACCTGGAAAATCCAATTATTGTAATCCAACAACACAACGTACCGATTGACAAAGAAAAAATAGGGTTAGGTGAAATGCTTTATCTGACTGTGGCGGATTCCATCATGATTCCAATGACAGACTCTACGCTTGTAATAGACAGGTCATTACCGGCAGGTCAAAATAAACTGGCCATTGTGGACAAGGATTATGGTATGGCCACTCCTTATGGGAATATTATGATCATCCACAAAGACAGAGGAGATCTACTGGATGAACTTAAATACTACGAGGAGCTAACCGGTGAGCAATTCAACAGAAAAGGGGTAATAAACTACCTGAAAGAAATCCTTGGAAAAATTGGTAGCGAAGACCTGGAACTATTATTTAATTGATGTTCCATTACGTCCCTCGTCATTGGCGACTGCTTTTCGCCATATTTAAATGGAGATACCTTTTCTTTTTTGTTCACTCCATATTTCTGTTGCTTGTTTCTCTCATGTTACAAGAGTCATATTTCCTGTACAAGGATGAAGAAGCAATTATCCAATTGGGTACAATCATCAAACGGTCTTTCACTGACTACAAGAAACCTGATCCTAACCGGTTTCTGTTCATCAACACCTCGTATGACAATACACTGATTGATGTTTTTGATGAGACTGGGATCGTCCCACTTGGAAATCGCCCCATTACGGATAGGGAATCATTGACAAAGCTATTCAACACCATTGGTCAAAATCCTAATTACCAGTTTGTCATGTGCGATATCTTCTTTGAATTGCCCACTCCACATGACAAAAGTTTAGCCGGTAGCATCAATAACCTACATAACTTTTATGCCTCATCTCTGATGTCCACCGAAGATTCATTAATGAAACCTGTAGTAAACGTACCAACTTCATTGACGGTCGTTGAGGTATTTGGGGATATTTTCACCAAGTTTAAACTGAATCACGGCACTTCCTATCCATCTATGCCATTAGAACATTACCTCAATCAAACAGGCAGCCACTATGTATACAAACCACTCTTCCCTTCATTAAATGGTTATAACATACTGGATCCATTCTTCCTGAATCTCAGGATTACAAACTACGATTTGCTCGTCCAGCAATCCTACCCACTCATCAACCTGGGAGAATTATTATTACTGGGTGATGAGGCCATTGCCGAGCTTACAAAAGACCGTATCATCGTCATTGGAGACTTTTTACATAATGACAATGTAGAAACCTATATTGGTAACATTTCCGGACCACTGATACTCACAAATGCTTATCTGGCATTAGAAAATGAAGATATGATCATCAAACCTGGCTTTCTGATGTTCTTATTGATCAGTTTTTACCTGGTGAATCTGATAGTTTTCTCCCCTTCTGATTACCTGGACAGACTCATTAAACGTTTCGGGGTAAAAACCATGTTCCAGAACCTTTTCAAGGGATTTACAGTGCTGGCAATTTTTTACATCATGTCGGTCATGTCGTTCATCCTGTTCAATATCCACATCAACATCCTGATGATCTCATTGTACCTGGGGCTTGCGGATTATGCAGTAAGAAACTGGTCGAGGGGAAAGCCGAAACTGGAAGCTGGAAGTCAGAAGTTGGAAGTCTGAGGTTGGGTCGTGCAAAGACATTTCAAGATTCGTATTTCAATCGGGTGAAGATCATCCGAGAATTTCTCCAGAATTAGGCATATGGATTTAACTTACTTAAATTTTCATTTCTCATTCTAACCTAATCCCCTGAGTTGTAAAGGCAAACCCATAGTTTCCACCAAAGGCATGAATCATAGCTGCTTCAAAAATCGGTTCATTTATACCTGTTTCGGTTTTCCAATCGAATATAAAATTAGCTCCCGAACCACCTTCTTCATCTAATCTTGGAATGACAATTTCCAAAGTTTCCATTGGTGCTATGAAAATTGGTTGATCCACATAATCTCTTACTTTCTCTCCATTTGTGTTATAATAGACTGCACTCTTTATATACACCGTATCGGATTTATTGGGGTTTCTAAGACTCACTGTCGCGGTTAATAAAAGCCTCCTGTGTTCATTGATGCTATAAATATCAGAGTAAACAGCAAGGTATGTGCTCCCATCATGTAAGGAATCTAAATCGGTGCTATTTAGTTTTCTTGAATCCCAATTTCTACTGGGTAGAGGAGTTTCCTTGTACTCTGATTTACAAGCCATCACAATTACTAAAGAAACAAAGACCAGAAACTTACTTTTCATTTGATTAATATGAGGATTTCACCTCTTAAATTAAGAAATAAGTAAAGAAATCATATAGACCCACTCCATTTTTTAGATTCAATAATCTAATTAACTTATTCGCAACAAAAATAGCTTTTCCTTGAAATAAGTAACATTAAAATAACACTTTACTATTTACATTTTCAATAATTATCCAATATATTACATCCAACAACAATCGATAAACCCTCATTCAAAGAATCAAAGCTGTGGTTTTGGTTCAGATTAATTCCTTCCAGATGTAGTAAAATGAGATTCAAAAAGCAGATGTCATTTATAGAATGACTTCTAATAGAAATGAATTTCATAAACCAGAAATGATAAAATAAAGGATGGACTTTCACTATCAGGACCATCCTGGCGAACATTATTTTATCGAATTTAACGGGGAATCTCATGTCAAACACACTCAAAATGGGTGTCATCTTGCTGCTGCTTTCAGGATGTACCTACAAAAACCATTTATACAGAAACACCTTGCTGTATTCACATTACTCCTATTCTATTCAAAACCGAACCGGAGTAATTAATGAAGAACCAACAGTAATTCTAATTGCCAACAAATCACGTCATTCTAATGATGGGTTTATCTCCATCAATGATGAGCCTGAAACCATTTACCACTTCAGTAATTCGGAATGCCTTAGAAATACATGCACCTGGTACTCCACCAATAAAAACGTACAAATGACCTACAATTACAGGTCAGGTATGGTAATGGTGGACTCAATTCGCAAACAACGCAAGAGAGTCTTAACACTGGTAATTGATTCCACTACACTGGACTATGAATGGATCAGGAAAACTCCAGAAGTTCCAGGTGTTTTACAGGATTCAATCAACATTACGTATACTGGGTTTTAAGAGATGCCCAGATTATTGATACTAGAAAGAGATAAGTTGAAAAACTGAAGAGAGACTATTTTCAAAAAGAAAAATCACCCCCTTCCAAGGGGAATTTGGTTTGACCTTAAGAAGGAAATTATCGTGTACAATTAACACAGCTATTTTTTCAAAGAAAAAACATTCCCCCTTCGAAGGGGGCCAGGGGGATGATTTACACGAATCCCAAACCTAATTGCCTGTAGAAAAAACCTCACCTATTCTCCTGAATCCATTTTTCAATCGTCTCTCCCACCCTGTCAATATCTTCCAATATTTCACTATCCTCAAACCGTAGAATCCTGTAACCAATTGCTTCAAGTTCCTCTGTTTTCTTCCTATCTTTCTCTACTGTAATTTCCCAGGTATGAGAAAATCCATCAGCTTCAATAATTAGCTTCAACTCCTTACAAAAGAAGTCCGCAATGTAATTAGAAATAGGCCTTTGTCTCAGAAACTGAAAACCCAGCATTTGCCTTTTACTTAATAATTCCACCCAAAGTTTTATCTCTGCTTTCGTACTATTATTTCGGTGTTCTCGAGCAAATGCTTTTAAGCGCTTGTTGTAGTGATGGTTTGATGATTTCATTGTGAGAAACTACGGAAAGTATTGGAATGGAACAAATGTGAGGAGATGCTTTCATCCTTTCATCCCCCTCGCCCCCTTCGAAGGGGGAATTTGGTTTGGCCTTAATTAGGAAATTAGTATCCAATCAAATTCACCAGAATGATAGAAATTTATTGAATTTCAATTCCTCAAGTCGGACAAGTTGAAAAAACAAACCCCCATCATCAAAGTAGTACCATTATTTTTTCAAAGAAAAAACATTCCCCCTTCGAAGGGGGCTAGGGGGATGATCCATTTCACCCATACACCGGAGAAATCCATTCCTCCTGCTCTCTGTACTTGCTTTCGCTGGCCCATTTCAATCCTCTTTTTGTGATCGTTAAAGCCTGAGGAACTTCTGTTACATGGTGTAGATTGTGACCTAACGAGGTAAAGAAAACCCTTCCCTTTCCATACATTTTCTTCCAGGCCACTGGCATCACACATCCGTCAATCCATTCATTGTGCTCACCGGAAAATCTTGTAGTAGCAAGTACTTTAACATTTGGATCCACATGCATGTAATATTGCTCACTCTTCATAGGAAAGTTCTCCAATCCTTTGGTCACATAATCCTCATGATCAACCACCTGAACACTGTAATCAATCACTCCTCCGGGATGAGCCACCCATTGTCCCCCAGTCATGAACTGGTAAGCCACATTTTGTCGAAAAGCATCACACATACCACCGTGCCAGCCTGCCATACCAGTACCATTTCTAACAGCCTGGAGCAAGCCTTTCTCCTCTTCTTCAGTAATACTGGACATGGTATGAATTTGGATCACCAGGTCAATACTTTTCATGAATTCCACGTCAGTGTAAGGTTTCAATACATCTGAAACTGTTACGGTTGCCCCTTCTTCCTTTAACCATGGTACGAGATAATCCCTCCATTTTTCGGGTTCGTGCCCATCCCATCCTCCATAGGTAAAAAGAACTTTTTTACCATTGAGAGAAGGCTCTGGACCCATGATTTGTGTTGGCTTAGCAACCAATAAAGGCGACAACATGCTACTGCCAGCCAGTAACAATGATTTAGAAAGAAAGGATCTTCTGCTTTTCATGAAACATATAATTTTATGATCTAGAAAATTAATGAATCGATCCAATGGTAACAAGATGAAATGATTGAACTACACAAATCAACCATACATAATACCCATTATAACCATACGTAACATAATACAATCATGCATAATACAATCATACACAATACATAATCCACACTACATTATACAATCAACCACTAAATTCAGTATCTTTTCATATGGCCCGAAACGGTTATCTACTGGCACCTATCTCATTTTTATTCCTGATTGTGGCCCATATTGCAGTCGCTCAGGAACCGGTTAAGCTGACATACCTTCCGCAGAGCATCACCTTCGATGGAAATGTGGAAGATGCCGAGTGGGCCGATGTAGAACCAGTACCCCTTATCCAACACTTACCCGTATACGGAGCTGAACCTACAGAAAAGACAGAATTACGTCTCGCTTATGATGACGATTATCTCTATCTATCCGGTAGAATGTTTCATGAAAACCCAGACAACATGCAGAATACCACCAAAAAACGAGATGCTATGGTGGGAAGTACAGAATACCTGGGACTTATCATTGACTCATTCAACGACAATGAGAATGCATTGAGCTTCTTCACCACACCAGCAGGTCTAAGATTTGATGCCACGATATTCAACGATGCGGAAGGAGACTTCCCGCTCAACCTAAGCTGGAACACCTTTTGGGATGTCAAAGTGATCCATACAGACTATGGTTGGCAGGCAGAAATCAGAGTTCCCTTTTCCAGTCTTCGTTTCCAAAATACAGACGGACTGGTCAATATGGGACTTTCTGTTCAGCGCTACATGCCTCACAAAAATGAAGTGAGTGTATACCCTCCTATCAATAACAACCTTGGCCCATGGTCCTCATGGAAACCCAGCAGGATGCAAAAAGTGGTACTGGAACGTGTAAAACCCAGAAAGCCCGTTTACCTGGCACCTTATGTTTTAGCTGGTTACCAGGAACAAAATGAACTAAATGATGAAGAAACCGAATACATCCATGATGAAGACCTGCAATTCAATATGGGACTGGACCTTAAGTATAGCCTCACTTCAAACATCACGATGGATATTACTGCTAACCCAGATTTTGCCCAGGTTGAAGTAGACGATCAGCAGGTAAACCTTACCCGTTTTTCACTTTTCTTCCCTGAGAAACGACTTTTCTTTCAGGAACGCTCTAGTGTGTTCAACTTTAATATGGGAGGCCCCAATAACTTATTCTATAGCAGAAGAATTGGTATTGAAGAAGACGGACTGGTGGATATTTATGGAGGAGTTAGAGTAGTGGGACGAGCAGGAAAATGGGATTTTGGAATGATTGACATGCAAACCGCCAACCAACTTGGGTATCTATCCACAAATTATGGTGTAATCCGGGCAAGAAGGCAGGTCATCAACCCTTTCAGCTATGTAGGGGGAATAGTCACCAACAAAATAGATGAAGAAGGAAATTTCAATACCAATGCAGGTATTGACGGTGTTTTTCGGGTAAGCACCAATGATTATGTCAATATTAATTTTGCCCAATCCTATTACAATGGCACTGCCGATGTACCCTTCAAATTTGATGATGCTAAATTGAGGGTTTTACTGGAAAGAAGGATCACAAAAGGATTTGCTTACCAACTGGACCTTAACATGGCGGGCAAAGGCTATAATCCTGAACTGGGGTTTGAACTCCGTGAAAATTATTACAGAATTGGTAATTTTATAAGATGGGGCTGGGTACCGGGTCCTGATAAGAAAATACTCAATCACAATATCTCAATGAGGTTCTGGGAAGTACGTAAAAACGTCTCACACCTCATCGAATCAGGATCTTATGGTCCTCAGTGGGAATTCAATTCAAAAAACAACTGGTATGGAAATTTCTCTCTCCTACACAATGTAGAAAACCTGGTAGAACCCTTTGAATTATCTGATGATGTTACAATTCCCATTGGCAAATACAGGTTCAACACACTTAATGTATCAGTGATCACACCGTATTCTAACCTCCTCAATTTTGAGAACTCCCTTGTAGTTGGTCAATTCTTTGATGGCACTCAAATGGTATTGGGTGTATCCCCAAGCCTGCAAATTGGCAGTTCCATTGAATTAGGAATCAATTACTTCTACAACCGGATCAACTTTTCAGAAAGACCCGATTTTGAAGTACACCTGGCCAGGTTCAGAACCACTTACATGTTCAGCACAAAGCTTTCTTTTGACGCATTCGTGCAACATAACAGTGGTAATGATTATTCCTTTGGCAACTTCAGGTTACGCTTCAACCCCAGAGAAGGTAATGACCTGTTCATCGTATACAACACAGGTGTCAACTCAAACCGAAGAAGAGAAATCCCTCACCTCCCCAGACTGGAATCCAGGACATTTGTTGTGAAATACACTTATACGTTTGTTTTGAGTAAAAAATAAAATGGGAAAAATTCGAAATCCTAAATCCTAAACTCAAAATATTCGAATTGCATTATAAGACACACCACTAACCTACACCAAACCATTTCCCCCTCTGGGCTAGGGATAGTAGTGGAAAGCCCGCAGGAACGAGGACTTGCAACGGAAAGCCCGACCCGAAGGGTAGCCTCCATATCCTTAACTTAATAGCATTGTAAGGGGGCCAGGGGGATGAACTAAGAGATAAATTTCACCTACTAAACACCACCGTAAACTCCGTCCCTTCTCCGGAAACAGAAGCCACACGTACTTTCCCCATATGCTCTTCTATGATTTGATAAGCTATTGACAAACCCAGACCAGTACCTTTGCCTGGAGATTTGGTAGTAAAAAACGGATCAGCGATAACTTTGAGGTATTTTTCATCTATTCCGTGACCTGTGTCTCTGATTTTCAGGGTTATTTCCTGTTCATGCTGATTTGTTGACAAATGAAGTTGTCCATTCACTTCCATTGCCTGTATGGCATTCTGTATAAAGTTTAAGAACGCCTGATGCAATCTGCCTGAGTTACCTGTTAGTTGGCAGGCTTCCCCATGGTATTGCTTGTGTACTTCAATATTATCTTTCAGCTGGTTATTGAGGATTCTCAGGCAATTGTCAAGAATCTGGTGAAGGTCACATTGTTCATTCATGGCTTCACTTTGTCGGCTGAATTGCCTCAAACTATCTACAATAGCAGCAGATCTATTAACACCTTCATCAATGGCATCCACCATCATGTCTATACTGTCATTTGAAATATTCTGACTTTGAAGCAGTTTCTGTAAGCCACGAGAACCATTTTTGATATAGTTCAACGGATTATTAAGTTCATGTCCCACTCCGGCAATGAGTGTTCCCAGAGAAGCCAGTTTTTCAGATTGCACCAATTGGTTTTGAGCCTTTTTCAGGTCCTTAAGAGATTGCTGCAATGCCTCATTTTTGTTTTTGATTTCAATGGTTCTTTCATTGACCAGTGCCTCCAGGTTATTGACATAATCCTCAAGTTTCATTTTGGTCTGATTGAGCTCTGTCACATCCAGCAACACACCCTCCAGGTATTTCAATCCATTCTCATCATAAATCCCCTGACCATGTTCTTCCACCCACCTCCAGGAACCATTTTTGTGCTTGATCCGATACAGCAAATTGAAAGGTTTCTGTTTGGCCAAAGCCTGGTCTACCTTCATGAAAATCGAATTTTTGTCCTCCTCGTGGTAAAGCTGCACAAAATCCATATCGCCCGAAAAAAAGTCTTCCCTGGAATATCCGGTAAGCTCTTCCACCTTCTCGTTCAGGTAAATCATACTGAAGGTTTCGTCATTGTTACACAGGTAAAGAACCCCGGGAATATTTTTTGCCAGTAATTCGAACCGCTGTTTTTGTTCCTGTAATTCTTCCTTATAAGCCACATGACTACTTACATCTCTGGAACTGGATGAGAGTAAAACATCACCCTCCCTTTCATGAGACATCATGGACATGTCCAGCCATATATAAATGCCATCTTTTCTCAAGAACCGGACAAGCAGGTTATTGACTTGTCGTACGCTTTTAACAGCCGATAATCCCTTTTCGAAAACCGGTACATCTTCTGGTGCAAGAAAATCAATTACATTTTTACCAATGATTTCACTTGGATCATAACCAATGAGCTTTTCACAGGATTGAGAAACTCTTAGAAAGGCACCTTCACTGTTGTGAACCGCAATTAGCTCATTACTTAATTCCATTACTTCATCGAATGAAATACTATCCATGGTGGTTGGGGGTTATGTAATGAAAAATATTACAAATATCATGAAATCGCAATTGTAAAACTTTAAGTATGATACAGATCAACAGAATTTACTGCAAAAATCCCCAGCCCAACCTACTAATCGAATAAGGGAATCCCGTAAAACCCTTGAGCCTACCAATTATTTATCGAAAATCAAGTATAGTTAGACGAGGTGAAGTAGCACAATACTTATGAAGTTAAGGATTTGGAGGCTACCCTTCGGGTCGGGCTTTCCGTTTTAAGTCCTCGTTCCTGCGGGCTTTCCACTACTATCCCTAGCCCCCCCCTGTCGGGGAAAATTCGAAGGTTCTAATGTCGAAATTCGAAATCTTTGGAATTGAATAGGTCTCTTGATTCATCCCCCTAGCCCCCTTCAAAGGGGGAGAGGTTTGTGCTTGTGATGGGATTGTCTTTGAGATTTGGATTTTCTGGGGGAATTGGTCTGTTAGGCCCCCTGGGCCCCCTGAAGGGGGGATACATCTTACATCGACTTCTAGCTTCCGACTTCCAGCTTCCAGCTTCCGACTTCCGACTTCCGACTTCTAGCGGTGCTTCAGCGCCTACTCTCTCAATTCTTCTGCTATCTCGAACATTTCTTCGTAGGTGGAGATTAGTTCGGGATCCAGGTTGTCTTCGTTGATGTCGTCCAGGAGGAGGTCTAGTTGTTGGAGGGCTCTTTCTTTGTCTTCCAGGATTCCTTCATCTATGCAGTTGATGAGGTCAATGCAGCAGTCGTATTTAATTTTGTCGCTTTTGGGGAGGATTTTGGTTCCTGTCATCAGGGCCTGAAGGCTAACTTCCTGGCCGTTGTTATCGCGGAGCATGTAGGACATTTCCAGGATGAACTCCTCCAGTGAATCACCTTCTGAAGCTTCCAGCTGTTCTTCCAGGATTTCCAATGTCTTTTCCTGGGCAAATTTGGTGGATACTTCAGGTGGTTTGTCAAAATAACCAACCAATAATCCCCTGATCAGGTGTATGGCGTAAAGGTCTACTGCTTCTTTCTTCTCAAACTTGATCTTGTCCTGCCCATCAACAAAGTAAGGCAATGAAAAATCTTCCTGCGCACCAAGCTGAACTCCTATCCCAGATTCCTTGATAAAGTGCTTCCAGATTATTGTGTAGTTATTCATGGGTCAAAATTAGTGATTTGTGTTGAAGATCAGGGCATTTTGGGTGTTTGTATTTGTGGTACAAACCACCCTGACATGAGGCGGGCCTCATGTCTGCCCCTCCTTGATAAGGAGGGGAGTTTTTTGTGAGCTGGCGCTCACAATTTTTTTGAGAATAGAATTGGTTTAATTATGTTCACCGTTATCAGCAATCTGTAATTATGAAAAGACAAATATTTAACAAGACTACTTTGAAGGTCTATCGAAAGGATCTTAGAAACAATGGCACCTCTGCAGAAGCCACTCTTTGGTTAAGCCTGAAAGAAAAACAAATTGAAGGAAGGAAATTCAGGAGACAGCATATTGTGGAAAACTATATTCTTGATTTTTATTGTCCGGCCGAAAAATTGGCGGTTGAGCTTGATGGTGCGGGTCATTATACGGAAGAAGGGATGGCGTATGATGAAGAGAGAACCAGGTTTTTGGAAGGGTTTGGGATTAAGGTGATTCGGTTTGAGAATAAGGAGGTATTTGATGATTTGGAAGGGGTTTTAGAGGAGATTAGGGGGTGTTTCTCCTGACCACCCTGACATGAAGCGGGCTTCATGTCTGTCCCTCCTTTATCAAGGAGGGAAGTTTTATGTGAGCTGGGGCTCACATGGTGTTTTGGAGCTTCGCTCTTCTGGTTCCTTGACTACAATCATATTGTGCAAAGGCACATATCATTGTCTCTTCTATGTATCTGAATGAGATTTGGGTATTGTAATAAATCCTTTGGGAAATATGGTCATTATTGTATTTGGGTTGCCTGGATCAGGGAAGAGTTATTTTGCTTCGAGGCTTGCAAGGAAGATGGAGGCGGTGTATGTGAGTAGTGATGAGGTTCGGATGGGGATGTTTCCGGTGAGGAGCTATTCTGAAGAGGAAAAAATGATGGTTTATGAGGCGATGTTGGGTGAGATGGAGAAGACTATCATAACTGGGAAGGATATTGTGCTGGATGCTACTTTCTATAGGGAGGAGATCCGGAAGAAATTTATGGATCTGGCGGATTCATATGGGGTAAAGATCTGTTTTATAAGTGTAGGAGCTGATGAAAATATCATAGCAGAAAGGGTAAGTAAAAAGAGACAATCGAGTGAAGCTGATTATGCTGTATATCTGAAATTGAAGCAATCATTTGAACCCATGAGCAAGGACCACTTTGTGCTGGAATCAACTCAGGGGAATATTGATCAAATGATGGAAAAGGCGCTGGAATATATTCAAAAGTATCATGAACACTTGTCAGGTACATGAGCTTAGGCAATCAGGAACATATAATGGGGTTCCCATTCAAGGTACCTTAATCGAGACACATATTTCCTGGGTGATCCTCACACCTCAGTGGGTGTTTAAGATCAAGAAACCCATTTCTTACCCATTTCTGGATTTCTCCACGTTGGCTAAAAGGAAACATTATTGTGAAAGAGAATTAATGCTGAACAGCAGGTTAACCGATATCTACCTGGATGTCATTCCTATCAGGAAGAACAATGGTTATCATTTAGGTGAGGGTAAAGGAGAGGTCATCGATTATGCCCTCAGAATGAAAAGGCTGCAGGGGTACAAAAAAATGGATGAGATGATCCGTAAGAAACATATTGGTTCGGCCCAAATCGAAAAGCTTGCTGAAAAGATTGCCCATTTCCATCAGGAAGCTGAAATCATCAATACGCCATTTGACCTGGAAGAAGCCAAAAGCATGTTCAACGATATCCTTACCATTAAACCCTGGGCTGAAAAGCATCTTGACCGGAAATATGTTAATATGATTGACAAAGCAGTAGGGAAAAGTGATGCTTTTCTGGAAAACAATATTGACCATATTCAAAATCGAATACTCAAAGGATTTCAGAGAGACTGTCATGGGGACCTGCACGCAAAGAATATATTTTTGTACAAAGACCCCATTGTTTTTGACTGCCTGGAATTCAATGATCACTACCGACAGATAGATGTCCTCAATGATATAGCCTTTTTCTGCATGGACCTGGAGTCTTTTGGACTTTGGGATTATAGTAACCAGTTTATGAAACTTTATCTCCAGCAATTCCCATCTATAACAGACCCAAAAGATGAAAACCTGTTTACCTACTTCAAGTTCTATCGCGCCAACGTCCGTGCCAAAGTCAACGCCTTACGAGCCATGCAGGCATCTGGCGGAGAAAGAGAAGAATTGTGTGGGAAGGTAAGGGAGTATTTGGAGTTGATGGAGGAATATAGAAGTCGGAAGCTGGGAGTCGGAAGTCGGAAGATAGTATTGACTGACGACCGGTGACGGCTGACCGATGTGGGGTTTCGATGGAAGTATGAAGTGGGAAGCCCGAAGTTTGATCACGAGACCGATGAACGGAGACCGCTGACCGATGTTTTTGTTGGGCAAACACCATTTCCCCCTTTGAAGGGGGTTAGGGGGATGAAGTACGAGACTACAATTAAAGAAAACTTTCGAATCAATTCAATATTTCAAACTTTCAAAAAAAGGCCGCTCCACATGAAACGACCTCTCCTGCTTACTAACCAACCTAATTGTAGGTAGCCTTCAATTTTTCCCAGTTCTCATTAGCTTTCTTCACCAGGGCCTGCTCGTTCTTTTCCGCAAGCCACAACTGCTGAGCATCCAGCTCTATATTGTACAGGAACAAATAGTACTTTCCATTGGACACAACAAACTTGTTGGGATCAGGTCTGAATTTTGCACCGGCATAAGTACCAAAAGCGCAGAATCCGCCATATTGAGGTAAGTACCGTTCTGGTGAAGCATCAAACTTTTTCTTTTGCTCATTTGAAGTGAAGTAATAAACCACTTTCTCATATTCTGATTTGTAGGCTTTGTCTCCTTTTTGGGCGATTCCCAAATCCAGATACGAAACAGGGCTATAACCTTGTAAAGCAATATTACTGTTATCAATGTTGTAAGCTTTTTTGTCCTGCGCATTTGCTGCAAACACGGTAAGGACCAATGCGATGATCATTGTATATTTCATGATATTATTTTTTAGAGTTTCAATTAATTATTGGCAAGGAAGTATTCCTCATGTTCTACTTGTCCCTGGTCATTCCATTTGCGTAGAATGATTTCATGCCAGTTGATTTTGGTGCCATCCTGCATATCAAAATCAAAGGAGAATTCTGAGCCAGACATGTTGCCGTCAATGATGACTCCAATCTGTTTGATCTCATTGACATTGGCGATTGCCCCTGTAAATCCCTGCATTTTCTCAATCATCTGCTGTTTACCGGAAGTGGTGACAGACTTGTAATCTGAGGTGGTCGCATTTGAAGCGAAGAAGGTCTCCACGGCTTCCACAATTTTACCCTCGGCTACCAGGCCGTCCATTTGTGATACTTTTTCTTTTAAGTTCATCTTTCAATGTTTTTTTGTTTGACAATTCAAAGATGAAGGGATGTGGAAGGAATCAGCCTACCAATAAAGGGCTTTATCTTGTACTTTTTCCAGCGCGAAATTGGGAAGGAGTTTCACCGGTCATGTTCTTGAAGAACCGGGTAAAGTGATTGGGTTCCTCAAAATGAAGCTCCCTCGCTATTTGATGAATAGAAATGTCTGATTGAAGGAGTTCACGTGCACTGTTCAGCAATTCGTTTTTGATGATCACGCCTAATGAATGGTTCAGCGCATGTCTTACTTTACGGGAAACGGTGGTGACAGACATATTCATTTGATCGGCATAAAAAGAAAGCTCATGTTGCTGTTTGTGATGTTGTTTCACCAGGTCAATGATATCCTCCTCAAAATTGTCTTTATGTTCAATTCCGGCGGACTTCCGAAAATCCATTGGGCTCTGTCCCATCTCCCTCAGAAAAAACCGATTGAAATAACCCGGATCTTTGAAACCACGATCATAAGCCACTTCCTGGATCTGTTTATCCGTAAAAGCGATATCCTTTTTAGATTCCAGAACAAGCTTATTGATTAGCAGGCGCTTAATGGAAATCCCAACTTTATGTTGGAACAGGTGATGAGCTGAGTAACCATTTTGCTGGAGCAGATCGATGATATCATTGACAGTTATATGATGGATGTAGTGCTTGTCAACCAGCTCCTTCACGTCAAAGATGATTTGGTATTCGTCCTTCTCCGCACCAAAAGGATTTTGCCAGAACCATTGAGAAGAAGAGACATCAATGATATCCTTTTTCACATGACCGGTTACCACATCATTCAAAAACCGCTGACATTCGGAGCATTCCTGGTAATTGATATAACCCAGGGAAACCAGGTGTTTAAAAAGCACCCTCACCTGATCATGCCGAAAGAGATCCTGGTCCTCAAACTCAATAAACCTCACCAAAAAATCATCCGACAAAAACTTAATGTACTGCCCCGGCTCCAGGTAAATCAACTTATCCTCCCAATCCAGGTACCCCTTAAAATCCACCTCAATACTCCCCCTCCCATCGAGAATATGAACCAGGGTGTAAGTATTGATAAAATACACCTTATTAAAATCCGGAATAACTTTCTCAACAAAAGGCCTCATCACACAAATAAAATAGATACCAAATTGGCAACACAACGATACAAAAAAACAGCGCACAAATCCCCCATTCCACACACTCAACCTAACATATGTAAACCCCTTGACAAAAAGATGTTGAACAAAGCTGGAAGTGGGAAGTCGGAAGCTAGAAGTCGGAAGTCCGAAGTTGTTAACGTGACCGATGACCGGAGACCGCTGACGGATGTTTTAGCTGGAAGGCGGAAGAAAAAGTCCGAAGCTAGAAGTCGGAAGCCCAAACGGGACCGATGACCGGTGACGGCTGACCGATGTTGCGTTTTTGGACGGAAGTCCGAAGTTTAGCTCTTCACATTAGACTATAACCTTCCATTCAAAAATCAGACTCAAATTCAAGATAATCCAACTGCGCGCTGGACCGTCCACGGCTTGCGCAGGGCAAATTGTGGCCATGTGGGAAGTGGGATTTGGGCTGGCTAGTGCGAATAGAGCGGAAATTGCCTTTAAGCGGTGGCACGATTGAGCTGGAAGCTGGAAGTCGGGAGTCCGCAGTTGGGTAACGACCGATGACCGGGGACGGTTGACCGATGTGGTGTGAAGTCCGAATATTACCTATCATATTTAATTGTAACCTCCTTTTCAAAAATCAGACTCAACTTCGAGATAATCCAACCGAGCGCTGGACCGTCCACGGCTTGCGTAGGGCAAATTGTGGCCATGTGGGAAGTGGGATTTGGGTTGGCCAGTGCGAACAGAGCGGAAATTGCCTTTAAGCGGTGGCCTCCTTTTCTTTTGCTTCGTTTTCTTTTTGAGGTAAAAAGAAAATGAAGACGACACTCCTGAGAAAATAAAACTCCAGATGGTGACGAACCCTCAAAAAAGGCTTTAAATACCCTAAAAAAATCAAAATATAATTATCAATAAAGTAATCAACCCCAAAATAGTAACCGCAATCACCCAATTCCTATTCATCCCTTCCACCACCTTCAAATTCTCCCTCTTCGCCTCCCGAATATGCGCATGCGCAGCAAACCTTTCCAGCTCCTCCTGCTTCTCCTCTTCAGTCTTCTCCTTCCAGGCATCTGCAGTCCTGCTATTCAATTTCTCCTCATGATCCTTATGAGACTTTAAAATCGCTGCTATCTCTTCCTTAGTTTGCTCATCCATCCCCAGCTTCTGCAGCGCTTCCACTACCGCCTTCACCACATGAGGCACGGGATCCTGCAAGGCATTCTTCAGCTCATCATAATAAGCAGCATCCCCTAACTCCCCCAGATAAAAAGCAGCTTCTGCTCTTTCCTGATAACCTCCTTCTTTCAGGTATTTTAATAATTTCTTTGGATTTGTGCGAGATCGTGATGGTATGGACATGGTAGATGTTTTTGTGATTAGCTAATATATCTAATACTCAACACAACTCCACATACCTTGTAAATTTCATATAGTTCAAATTCAACTTTCCCCAATTCACCATTTTCCCTTAATTTCACCCCAAAATCAAACATCTTAATATTCACACATCACAACAATGAAGATCCTCACCTACCAACTGGACGAAGAAGACCAAACCAAAACCCTCATCTTTGAAAGAATCCTGGATGAAAACGGCAACAAAATCTACCACAAAGACCTCAACGACCACCCCACCTCAGAATGTTTCTCACGCTACAGCCCTGACGGACACTTGCTTGAGGATATAGAGAAAATTGATGGCGTTGAATCTCATAAAGAACTGTTTACCTACGATGATGAGGGACGTATCACCAAAAGCCAGGTCTTTGTAGCGGGTGAACTGTTTCAGGAGGAACTCACTACATATGCCCCCGACAATGAAGTGCTCATCAAATTACAGGATGGTGAGGAAATCTTTAAGCGAGAAGAAATTAAGAATGGTGCAAAGACAACTTACAAGTTTTACAATAACGGAGAGTTAACAGAGGTACAACAAAAGACTGACGACCTGATTGCTGCAAAACATGTCACAACAATCTATGACGGAGAAGACCAATTGATCGCCACTCAAACAGACTGGTATAAACCCAGCAACGGTGACATATATAAAACTGAGACCTTAAATCCAGATGGTAGCCTATTGTATTTTCTGGAACTCGAAATATCAAATGACCTGATTGCCCGTGAAATAGAAAAGAACTACTGGAACAGCAACTATGCGATTGAGGTACTGTACACTTACGATGATCGCGGCAACCTCACCAAAAGAGAAACCACCACCCTTTCCGGAAAACTAGAAGAATTCTACCTGGCCAAATACGACGACCAGGACCAATGCATAGAAGAAAAAGGCATGACCAATGGCAACTTCAACGCCATCTACGGCACCCATATCAACCAACAGAAATTCCACTTTATCCATGAGTTTAAGGATGAGGTGTTGGGGTTTTAGTGAGGTGGTAAGTAGTTGATCTTCAGAATTACTCAGGTGGTTTTCATGCTGAAAGGGAAATCCTAGGGTACATTCATTTTCGAAAGTTGTAATTGAATTTTCTCATCTAATCTGCTAATGATTTCCCTGTAGTCCTTGATCAATGAATTATCGTCCGGGTTATGACGCTTACCACTTGGGATAATCTGAGTAGATGGTTTAGCTATATGTACTGGTTTTAGATAAAGACAGGATGTTTTACTTAGAGCTGTAGCAGGATTAGTTTTAATACGTTCTTCCAAACCAAGCGCTTTGATTTTTCCGGCTGTAATTCGTTTGACATCTTCAACAAGGTCTCTATTATTTCTGAAACTAATTTTGGTCATTGGCCTGATTTTTTGATTTCCTCATAATCCCCTTTCTCCAGCAAATGCAACATAGACCAAATAGGACTATTAATATGTTTTATTCCATAGTCTCTGGTTTTTGAAGGACCTTGTTCATAATCATCTGGATTTAATTGATAAGCTTCTATTACTTTCAGAACCTTTGCAAACGGAATATCTGTGTCTTTACCTTTCTCTCTGCCCACAATTACTTTACTGGAGTTATGACTGATGTACGTGAATTTGTTGTAATCTGGCACTTGAGAAAAACCCCTATCAATGAATTTTTGTAGAATTCTTCCCAACAATATTTTGGAATCTGTTTTCACTAAGCCTTACAACTTATACTTAATTAAAATCTTATCTATTTCTTTTTCAATAGCTGATTTCAACATCTTCACCTCAGCAATAGCATTCTCTATTTCTGTTTTACGGGCTTCTGTCTCCGGAAGAATTTTCGCTATTTCGGAATACGTATCCCATTTAAATGGCATATGCTTCCAATTGATCCAATACTTGTGTGAGTCACTCTTGTATCCTTTCAAATTAGCAAGAGATAAAACATCTTCACTAATACCTACAGAATCGTGACTCTTTACATCCCCAAAAACCCAAATACCAACATAAGGAGCTTCATAATCCTTTGGCAATCCTTCAAACCTAATTGAAAAGAATACTTGTCCACTATCATTTACCCAATTGTCATGATAAACCTGCAAACCGGTATATCGTTTCTCAAAGGCACTTGACAAATTACACTTCCAACCATCCCCCCAATTATTAATCTCTTCATTAAGCTTAACTTCGAGATCTAACCAAAACTCTTTTATGATACGAGCTGAAACAGCTTCTGCTTTATCTGCGATTTCAGCAATTGTCTTAAAATTGTCTTCCTGTGTGAAAAATTCATACACAGCTTCCTCATATTCCGAATTCATAGTGATTTTATTATTCTGCTATACTGTTTTATGATTGCTTTTATTGACGGAGACTCCACCTTGTCATAACATGCTACCAACCAGGGATAGATATCCTCACGATATCCCTTTAGGTGAAGTACATTTTTTGATCTTAAAAGTTCAAACAACTCCTTGTCAATGCTATAATGAGAAGGTTCTCCCACTCTGGGCTTTAAATAGATTATCTGAATTTGCTCATCAGGTAATTCCATGAAATCTTTAGCAAACAAATAATACCTTTTCAATTGCTCCTTCTGGTCACCTGCATAAATCTTATTTTCAATGATTAGCACATGTTTTTTCCCGTTAAGATTGTATCTCAGAAAAATGTCTATCCTTCCATGTGGAGTGCTGAATTCCTCATCAACCAAAACATTGCTTATGTTGGTCATATCAACATTTACTCCAAGAACCTTCTCAAAAAATAAATGAAGGAACAGGTCTTGATGTTCATGGGTACCTTTTGGATCTAAAAAGTGACAAAGCATTGGTGTATGCAAGACTTCCTCGAGATGCCTGATGTTGAGTATGTCAAAAATATTGAAGAACGGCACTTCTTTCTTTTTTATATCCGCAGTCTTTGATCTGAAGACTCTATATTGATTTATTAGTGAAGTAAATGCTTCAAAGTCTTCATTTTTTCTCACCTGCCACCAGGAAGACTCAAATTCTCTATACCTACCGAGGAATCTTTCAATTTCACTTATACTATTAGGTGAATGACTCATAAAAATCAATATTATGAACTAGCAACTTGAGTAAATTCTTCATGGGAATCAATACCTAAAAGTGGGTATTCTGAAGTAGAAAGAAATGTTTCAAAAGACTAGCAACTAGAAACTTTTTGACCAGACTATAAATGATATGCAAAGGATTAATCCAAAGGAGCTTATATAAGCTTGGCTACTTCATCAATAACAGAATTGTAATATGGCATTCTATTTTCTTTGTCATATAAACCAATTGGAATTGACTGTATGCCATTCGCTTTCAATAAGTCAAGTTTAGTGGGATCCGAACAATTGTCAGGGTAGAAGTAAATGATATTGTTGGTTATGTTAATTCCCTTGTATCGCTTTTCTAACTTAAGCCTTGACCTATACGTTAACAACCACCAAAGGTGAATTTCAACTAACTCTAAACTATATCCAATTATGATAATATCATGGGTAAAGAAAAAATCAATCCAACTATCAAAATCTATCTGATTCCTTTTCAACCGTCTAATTATGGGAGCGTATTCCTTATGGACATAGGTAGTTTTGGTTCCCGCGGTGACATAATTTCTCATCATTTGTAGATAACCACCATAATGCTCATAACCAAGTGTAATCGAACTGGGAGTTCCTTGACTTCCATGAATATGCCAGATTCTTTTACCCTGAACTTCATGATGCCGGAATATACTGTATTTACTTTCTTTCACAACACCAGCATTTTTCAGTTTAATCTGCGCATTATCGCATCTTTCTAAAGAGTAATCGTAGTTTGTGGTTAAAATATTATCAATGGGAAAATCTAGAAGTTTTCTATGAATTGCATTCGGTTTCAGTTTGCTCGTGTTGGAAGCGATGTATTTTTTGATTTCAAGCTCGTTTTTTGTTTTTTTTCTAATGGCATTTAGATATATCTCCTCGTATAAGTGAGGAAACGGTTTATCATCTCTTCTGTCCACTTGTCCTCTCAGATTACCATATTCAATCAGGCCATCTACCAAATTACTCCATGAGTAATCTGAAGTAATGTTGTTAATATCGTTACCTACGAGCAATACTTTATTCATAACTATCGATTTTACCCAGCCATACCACTAATAAACGTATCAATAAATGCATAAATCTTATCCGATATCCTCTCCACTACCTTTTTCCTCTCAAGTATCTTAGGCTTCACCTCAAGCGTGTCCACAATATCATCCCTCAATGGCTTTCTATCAGTAAAGAGATAATTACCAATCAAATTCTCAAGTCGCATAGGTATGATCTTCTCTTCTTTGCACAAGTCGTCAAAAGCCTGATTACGCTCTATCTTCCAGAAGGTATCAAATGCTTCTTCTACGTCCTCATCGGGATCTAGCTTGAGTAAGTTATTCTGGATGAACTTTTGAATAAGCTCTCTTTTGCTTCTGAGTTGGATTTCCCCAGATAATAAATCCAGAATCTGCTTTTCTTGTTTGGCAGCTTGACTTTGTTCAGCGTCTTTAAGTTTTCTCAGTAACCTCAAAATGTAGGCTACATTGACTTCATCTCTATGGATGAGTTCTATTTCAAAATCTATATCATCCAGTATGGACTCTTTGTATTTCTCGATTTTGTTGGATTTCACTTTATCATGAAGATCCAAGTATTTGCTTTTGTAATCTTCAAATTGCTGCTCATTCATTGCCAAGTCGTCCCAGGAGAACTCAGTAAATGTCTTGAGGATGTTGAGTAATCTTATCAGCTCTCTGAAGGTGGTAATGAATTGCAATTCTTCCTCCTCACTAGGTAGATCATCTACACTTTGAACTGTTGGTGTTAGCTTAAGCAGCTTGATGAACTGCTCATTAAACTTGTTAACGAACTCCTCATATGGAGGAATGATGATGTCTTCCTTGGCATCTTTATTAGAGAATAAAGTAATAGCATTGTCAGTGGCTTTCTTGAGGTTTCTGAAGACTACAATGTTGCCATGTGACTTTTGTTCGTTTATTATTCTGTTTGTTCTTGAATAGGCCTGAATTATGCCATGATGCTTCAGGCTCTTGTCTACATAGAGCGTATTGATCAGCTTGCCATCAAAACCTGTAAGGAACATGCTTACTACCAATAGAATATCAATATTAGTATCCGGATCATTGCCCACTTTCTCCATGTCCTTGATCCTTTTCCCAACATCCTTGTAGTAGTTGTAAAAGGTCTCGGTATCTTTGGTGGAGTATTGAGTACCGTACATTTCATTGTAGTCTGCAATGAAATTATCCAGTTTGTCTCTGGTATGCATCCTGCCGTATGTACCAGCATCTTCTGCAGCTTGCATGAACTCCGTATCTGTTGGGAGCATGTATCCATCTGCCTCCTGGTCTTCTTCATTCATGCCAAATGTGAAGATGGTAGCGATTCTTAAATCATGCTCTCCATCATCTTTCTTGCGTTTAAAGATCTCATAGTATTTAATCAATACATCAATGCTGCTTACACAAAATATGGAGGTGAATTTCCTGTGGTGTGTTTTTCTTTTGTGGTTTTGGATAATGTAGTCTGAAACCTTCTCAAGCCTAATGGCTGAATCCAATAATTCTCTGGTATCAATGTCTTCAACCTTGATATCTAGACTGGTAGCCTTTCCTTCATTTTCCTGATACCGGCCCACATATTCAATGGCAAACCGAAGCACGTTCTCATCTCTAATGGCATCAGTAATGACATACTTATGCAAACAATCATGGAACAACTCTTTGGTGGTGTGCTTTAGTGAGTCCTTAGAAATAGCATTTTCAACAAATATTGGTGTTCCTGTAAAACCAAATAGCTGATGATTTTCAAAGAAATCTGTGATTTTCTTATGGGTCTCTCCGAATTGACTTCTATGACACTCATCAAAAATGAAAACTACCTTTTCCTTAGCCAGGTGCTGAATTTTCCTTTTGTAATGACTTTTACTGATGGCTGTATTCAGCTTCTGAAGTGTGGTGACAATGAGTTTGGTGTCATCTGAAAATTGCTCCACTAAGGTTTTGGTATCATCCGTACTATCTACGCTTCCTTTTGAGAAACTGTTGAACTCTTTAATGGTCTGATAATCCAGGTCTTTGCGATCCACCACAAACACTACCTTATGGATCTGTGGGAGATTGACCAAAATCTGACTGGTCTTAAATGAGGTGAGTGTTTTTCCCGAACCTGTGGTGTGCCAGATATAGCCATTCTTGGATGAATTCTTGACACGATCTATGATAGATTCTGTGGCGAAGTATTGATATGGACGAAGTACCATTAAGATCTTATCTGTCTCATTAAGCACAATGTACTTGGCCAGCATTTTTCCAATATGACCCGCATTGAGAAAAGCTTGGGCAAAGGCTTCCAGATCCGTAATATTCTTGTTGTCTATATCCGACCAATAGAAGGTTTGTTTGAAAGATTGTTTTCGATTGTTGGCGTAGTACTTGGTATTGACACCATTACTTATGACAAATATCTGTATGAATTGAAACAAGCCATGAGAGGCCGAGTATGAATGCCTGTGATAACGATTGGTTTGATTGAAGGCCTCTTTGATTTCTAGACCTCTTCTTTTCAGCTCTATCTGAACCAAAGGCAATCCATTAACTAATAAGGTAACATCATACCGATTTTTGTATTTACCTTCAATTGAGATCTGCTGCGATACCTGAAACTCATTATCCAGCCAATTATCTATGTTGAGAAAATTGAGATAAACAGACTCTCCATCTTCTTTGGTGAGTTGGAACCGATCTCTTAAAGTCTTGGCTCTTTCAAAGACGTTTCCTTTGTTGAGGTGATTGAGTACTCTTGAGAAGTCCTTGTCAGTAAGCTTTATGTCGTTGTGTTTCTCAAGTTGAATTTTGAGGTTTGCTACGAGTGCTTGTTCATCTTTGATCTCGATAAATGCATGACCCAGGTTAGAAAGTTGCTGTACTAGGTTATCCTCTAATATTTGTTCTGGCTCGCGAGTCATTCTTAACGGTTATATTTTGATATTACTTATGATTGACTTTGTTGCCTTCTCCAGTTTCATCATTTGAGCAATAGAATCATTGTATATCTGATCCCAGTTATCTTTATCAGATTTTAATCCTCCGGTATCAATTTTTTTTGATATTGTACAAGCTCGGTATTTCTCCAGCTTATTCCACTCAAGTTCATATCCAAGTTCCCCCTCTATCTTTTCCTTGTGTTTATAAATCTCCTCGAAAATTTTGAGATTCTCTTGATCCATATCTTTACCTCGATCTATGTAAATCCTGAGTGTCATATGATTATCCGCAAGCCAATAAGAGTAATTTATGCCACTCAGTCCAGCTTTAGTTCCAATCCAATTGTAGTGGGTAGGAGAATTAGAGTTAAATAACTTGTGATTCATTTCTCTGCCCTTTTTTAGTAATCCTGTCCAAAACTTATATCTCCTTTGGTTTCTTTCTGAGCTATGCTTTTTTGCTGATCCTAATTCTTTTAATTCTTCGCTGGGTCCGACAATAAGTGTCAACAATGGTGCTGGATTACTGTCGCCAATTTGGATAGCTTCTATTTTGATCAAGAAGAAGTTATAATCACTCGACAGTTCATTTAACCATGTAATTGCATTGATGTGTTCTGGTCTAGCATCTGAGACAATCCAAACACTAATTTTTGCTTCGAATGATGATAGGTATGTAACGATTTTACCCAAATGATCGTGATCACTTTTCCCAAGTTGATTTTCGATAATTACTTTTTGACCATCTGAGTTTTCAGCTAATAGATCAACATTGAAGTTCCCAGTTGATTGCTCTCTTTCTACATTATGAAGTTCAAAACCTACAACTTCAGAAAGCACATCTGTGTTTTCTTCAAGCCAAGTAGTGAAATCATATGCCTCATGTTTCCAAATGTCGCGTAATTCAAGTCTTTTTATTTTTTCAATGATCATCAGACAAACATTTGTTGAAGTAATCCTTTTTTGAATTCTTTTGCCTTTTCTAATTCTAATGATGAATTATCGACTTTCTTAGAAAGAACATTCAGAAAGTTTACTATTTTCCTCAATTCAGGCTTACCGGGTATTTTAAGTGGCATCTTGAATAGATCTGTGTTAGAAATATTCATTCTATCATGCCTTGCCCCATAATTGGCTACTGAATACATGTACTTAAACCAACTTGAAGTCTTAAAGAAATAATCCATGAAGTCAAGAATTTCGTTATCAGCGAACCTAAATACTACATACAATGGTGACATCACGCCCTGATCAATCTTATTTCTGTTGATTGGACCAACAGGAGCATGAACTGATATTCTTGGATTGTACACAAAATCATCAGTTTGCACAATGTAGTAGTTTGAGAGATTATCCTGATTTGCGATATCCTTATCAAAATAATCTTGTTGGCTTATGATACCCTTAGTAGCTGAATTTGTTAGTACCTTTTTGATCGATTCATCTTTATTCTTAAAATTCACCTTTTCAGCAACTTCTCCCAACTTCCTCTCCTCCCAATCTGGAAAGTCACTCCCATCCTTCTGTTTGAAGCGGATCTCTTGAGCAAAGAGCTTTTGCATCACTCCTTTTTTGTATCGCTCCAGAAGGTCTTTCTTTTTTTGTAGCTGCTGGATCTTTTTGTCTACTGCTGAGAGGAAGGAGGCGATTTTTTGTTGTTCTGGGAGAGAGGGTATTTCAATTACGAGATCTCGAAATCCCATTAGATTAAGGTGTCCAACTGAACTCCCTACTCTACCACCAAGCATTCTGAACTTTGCCTTGTTTGTTCCTAGGAGGCTTAATAGAAAGTAGTTATTCAAAACACCTACTTTGGGTTGAATTGTAATAATGCTTTCATATGTACTAAATTCTTTATCAGTATCGACAATCACACAAGTTCCTAGTGAACCTGATTTAGATACAAGTACATCCCCCCTTTTAGTCTTTCGATATTTTGTCAATTTGTTATGTTGATGCTCGGAAATGAAAAGGACATCATCAAACGATAATTTGCCTGATGAAATGTCTTTAGCTCTTATCAGAGGAACACCACCATCATCAACGTAATCAACCTTTGTAGTTAATCCTAAAAAAACATTATCCGTTACTTCTTGCAAACCGTTGGGGCTCCACAAATCTAAATGTCCGCTAAATCTTAAATCTGGTTCCATCAAAACGGACTTTCAATTCCTAATTCCTTACAAAATTCTGAGATTTTTTTATCGGTAGATTTCATCCCTTCTTCTAACTCTTTAAGCTCGTGGCTCACAGAAGCAATATCTACAGGCTCTTCTTCTTCGAACGTGTCCACATACCGAGGAATATTGAGATTAAAATCATTCTCCTTTACCTCATCAAGATTAGCTACATAGCTATACTTATCTTCGGTACTGCGTTCTCTGTAAGTCTGAATGATCCTTTCAATGTCTTCTGCCCTGAGGTAGTTTTGATTGGTTACCTTTTCAAAGTGTTGGCTTGCATCAATGAACAAGATATTATCAGAATTGGCTCTTTGCTTCTGAATGACCAAAACGCAGGTAGGAATGGATGTACCGTAAAAGATATTAGCAGGTAGTCCAATCACAGCATCCAGATAGTTTTTCTTTTCAATCAAATGCTGTCGGATATGTCCTTCAGCTGCTCCACGGAAAAGAACTCCATGAGGTAATACCACTGCCATCCGTCCATTGTCTTCCAAATGATGGATCATGTGCAATACAAAAGCAAAATCAGCTTTGGAAGAGGGAGCCAGTTTCCCATATTGACTAAACCGGTCATCATTCATAAAAACCGTATTGGCGCTCCACTTCGCTGAAAAGGGCGGATTGGCAACCACAGCCTCAAATTGCAAATCTTCATGCTGAGGATGCTCCAAGGTGTCCTCCTGCTTGATATCAAACTGCCTGTAATGCACATCATGCAAGATCATGTTCATCCGAGCCAGGTTGTAAGTCGTTCTATTCATCTCCTGGCCATAGAATGTACCAACACTATCTACTTCCTTGGCTACCCTAAGCAGCAAAGAACCAGACCCACATGTTGGATCGTAAACAGACTTTAGCTTTCGTTTATCTGTGGTCACTATCTTTGCGAGTATTGTAGAAACTTGTTGCGGTGTATAAAACTCACCAGCCTTCTTCCCTGCACCACTCGCAAACTGTCCAATCAAATATTCGTAAGCATCACCCAACACATCCGCTTCTGAATTTGATATCTGGAAGTCAATGTTGTCCAGATGCGTCATCACCTTCACAATAAGGGTATTCTTGTCTTTCTCACTTCTCCCAAGTTTGGATGAAGTCAAATCCAAATCTTCAAACAATCCCCCAAACTCCTCTTCACTATCATGACCCATGGTGCTTTGCTCAATGTGATTGAGGATCTGTGTCAGATCATCCAATATGAAATTGGAAGTGCCTTCTTCAGATTTCGAATTGCCTTTCTCCACCACCTTATGAAATAACTCAGAAGGTTTTAAAAAATACCCAAGACTCTCCACAGCTTCTTCTTGCACAGCTTCAAGGATCTCCTTGCCATCCTCAGAAATTTCGTCTACCTGGTCAAACTTAACCTCATCTTGCTCTAGCAACGTATCTGCATAGATAGTGAGCTTTTCAGACAGGTATCTATAAAATATAAACCCCAACATATAATCACGGAATTCATCCGCATCCATCTTCCCACGCAGCTCATCTGCTATCTTCCAGAGTTGGGCTTGTAGTTTTCGTTTTTGTTCTTCGGACATGTTTGTCTTAGGCTAGTTCAGAAAAAGTGAATCGTTGGATAAATTTATTCCTTTCATCAAAATTAACTAACCAGATTGGTAGTAATTCGTGAATCACATCGTTTTCGGAAATTAACTGGTGAAGTTCCCTTTTTCTTTTTCTCAATTTCTCTGCTTTCTCTTCTTGATTATCTTTTTTTGGCTTTTCATTCAAATAATCATCCAGGCTTTCTACCAAACTATTTTTACATGAAGTTTTGAAATCATCATTTAGGTCTTTAAAGTTCCCAATAGGAAGTACAAGGAGAAATATAACCATTAAATAGTCATCCCTTCCAGTGAAGCGTTGATTCTCCAATTCACCATGTACACGTACGATGCGATAAATATTAATTAGTCTCTTAATTGCTCTTGGGTTGTTACCAATAATATCAGCGAAAGCCTGCATTATTCTTTGTTCTTCAATATCAAGTTCTAGTGCTTCACGAGTTACTGGTTCCTTAGATTCTAATTCACTGTTCTCTTCCTCTTTTTCACGAGTTTCAGTTTCTGTGACACTCTCTTCCGGTCTGTCTTGGTCGTGTGTTTGTTTTGCTTCATTTTCATCAACTTGCACCTCTGGACGTGATTCGGATGCATTCATAAAGTGACCAATCATGGCTTTTACATCACTGGTTTTTGCTGAAGGTAAATGAAAAGGAATTTGGAATATTTTCTCCATGTATTCATTTGGTTCAATAACATCAATATCCAAGACAGACAGTTTAGAAATGTCATTATTTGGAGCATATTGGTTGTATTGCAGTAGGTTCCTGTATCGCAATGCATTATTTACACATCTTTTATCTACTCCGACAACAACGACAAACAATGGGAAAGCCATTAATAAGTGTACTGCTTGCAGGACCTCTAACACCTTTTCATCAGAACATCTATCCAGGTCATCAATGTAAAGAATGATTCGCTCCAATGGATGATCAAACTTGGATCTGATTTCCTCAAGTTCTTCTTCTTGTTTTTCCAATTTCTCTTTTTCTCTTGTTGGTAAACTCTTATCTATTTTTTGCTTTATAAATAAGCTGCTTAGGGTTTCTAAATCTCTTCTAATTGTGGAGATAATTCCTAAGTGTTTTTCATAGTCAGAACTACCACTTCTTTTAGCGATAAAAGTATAGAGTGCCTTTTTTGTTAATGATTGATTGAGTTCATCACCCAATTGCTCTTTTTCAATTTCAAGATCTTTAATTTTTTGAGAGATTTTGGTTAATTCAGTTTCTTTTTCACCGCGTTGTAACCTATAAGCTACCATATCAGCTTTATATTTTTCCTCAAGCTTTCGTATAGCTGCGTTGTGTTGGTCTTCAACTTTAATTAGTTCTGATACTATCTTCCCATTTTTCAAAAAAGCCTTTACAAAGGAAGTTGCTAGTGGAACAGCTGGGATTATTACAGATAAAAACACTTTCAGATTTTCATCTAGTTTCAAAAAATATATAGCAGATGCCACAGCAAGAACAAGAAGGGAAATGCTTATAAAAAGTATAGGCTTTTTTACCATTGTTTTCAACACCTGACTCAACGAAGACATCTGTATTTTTATGGATGTCGCACTTAATTTTTTGATATCATCATCTTTATACCCATTTGCTATTAAAGCTTCTTTTAAGTTTTGTTTGAGTTCTATTCCATCCCAAGCCTTTGTGATCATATTTGACCAGTTGTCAATCGAGGCTTCTGCTAGGTTCTTTTTTAGAGTATCTTCTTCTGTTTTAAGGGATTCTTCAAGTTTTTCAATTTCCTCTTGAATCTTTTCCTGACGTTCGATTGATGCTTGATGCTGCTTTTTTACAAGTTCCAACTGGTTACCAATTTGCGCTCTTAAGGCTTTAACCTCTTCCTTACCTTTGTCAGAATCTTGTTCATTTATTTGCTCATCCAGCTTCTCAAAAATACTAGCCATTAAACCCGCCCAGAGGTTCGCATCTAAATAGGACCAAGCATTGAATTTAATATGGGCTATCTCAGAAGCATACTGACTATCAGCCGCTTCTTCTGTTTGCTGGCTACACAGACTTTTAATTTTCAATTCGAGGCTATTCATAAAAAAGCTCTTCCCTGAACCCCAATTACCAAACAGCGCTATTGCCAATGGAGGATTTAAGTCTTTCAGAGCAAGAATATTCGCAAAAGCTTCAATATCATTCTTAAAACTTAGCAAATCTTTCTTTGGGTAAGCTGAATCACTTTCAACTGATGTGAAATACTTTTCGAAAAATGCTTCTTTATTAAGTTTTTCTCCTAATTCAGTTGTGTTGAGTATATCATAAAAAAAAGACTTATCGAGTTTAAATAAACTTCCTTGGGGATTTGTTGCTACTTGAGACTTGGAAAAATTCACTAGCTCTTTAAGGGTATTTCTGTGTGTTTGCTTTTCAAAGAAGTAAAGAATCTTAAACCCTAAATTATCGCCATCTCTTTTTATAGCCTCTTTAGTTACCATTGCCAATGCTTTAACCCGCATTGTTGGTGAAGATTCATAAATTATGATAAGCTCATTATTTTTCGCTTCAAAAAAGTTTTCAAATACTTTTCTTTTGTTCCCATTATGGTTGTGAGTAGAATAAGATTCCAATTCACCTACTGAATGGTCATCTACTTTCCATGTATCGGGATTTGCTTGTAGCCACCAATAATTATCGTATTCTATTTGGAGGATATTTATAATTGCAGCAAGATTATTTAGTGGAGTTGTATTGTTGAATAAGTCTTCGCTGGCTTTTATTGAAGTATCAGTAAAATCAACAATTTTTGTCCTATCCCACAATTTGGCACGTGGGTTAGTAGAATAAATATGAAGAGGTCTTGTTAGACTGGAAGGATTTCTTAAGATGTACTTATTAAAAAAACCATTATCCTCTCTTTGATAACCTAGTTCTAAAATTTTATCTTCCAGAGGTTTAATACAAAATAGATGATCATACGGTCTTTCTTTATAAAATCTATATAGCTCCGACCCATCTTCACTTTTAGTAGACAGATAACCTATTACTTTCTCCTCTTCTACTTGATCTTCTGGAATTCTTTCTAAATCTCTATCAATGAAATAATGATAATCCTTGGCTCTATTTAAGTAAACTTGTTTGAGTTCAACTGTATTGGGTTGCTGCTCTGTATATATAAAACCTAAAGTTCCGGCATAATGAAGCCCTTTTTTGATAAGAACCTCGTCCTCTTTATTCGTAGACAATGCATGTTTTAATTGGATATTCGATTCTTCTTTGAAGTATCTATTCGTAATTTCAGGATATTTACTCGCCAAATCGCTTACAGCATCAATATCCAAAATATGATCTATTTTGATCCCATAACTAGCCAAACTAGCCATCAACTCCCTCACGGCATTCAATTCGAGTGGTGAAAAGGCTACATAAAAAAAACGATTTGGATTTAGGTCCTTCGCAAAAGAGATGATAGATCCAGTCAATTCGGGAATTTGTTTTTCATTTAACGCCTTCGTTCCTCTAACTTCTGCAATGACAGTTTCACCCCCTTTCTCTAATTTAGTTTCATACCCTTGCCATAAATCCGGCATTGAACCACTCTTGTCATTAGTCCGGACCAAATTGAGACTATATGCTCTATTCAACAATTCACCTGCTAAAGCCTCAAGTTGTGCAGGTGATAGTTTGCTAAAATTCAGGGTATCCATAAAGAGTATCTTAAACTATTGTGGGGTATAAAAAAAGCACTTCTACCCCACCCAAAAATGAATGAGATAAAAGTGCCGCTCCTCTAAAATGCTGTGATTTGGCTTCAAATCCAAGTAATTACCAGCTATTGCCTATATATCATGTAGGAGTGAAAAGGAATGTTGGTTTTGTACAAGAGTTTGGCTTGGGGTGGTTCATGATGAGAAATTGTTTTGAGTCTGTCTGAGAGAGGGGGACTTGCACTGTTGTATTATGTATGATTGTATTTTGTATGACCGGCAACCCCATAAGACGAGCAACTGACCCCATCAGAAAGTTTTTGAGTGCATCAGAAACCACAACGACCCCATCAGACGAACGAATGACCCCATCAGACGGAGCAACGACCCTATCAGAAAGTTTTTGAGTGCATCAGATACTCAAATGACCCCATCGGAAAGTTTTTGAGCACATCAGACGACCAACTGACCCCATCAGACCAAGCAACAACCTCATCAGACGAACAATCGACCCTATCTGAAAATCTTTGAGCGCATCAGAAAAAATAATCTTAATACTAAAATCTACCATCTCACTACTAACCATACCTGAGAGTATCCTAAAAAATAAAGGGTCACCTAATGGCAACCCTTTTGACTCAATTATTAACACTTGCACTAACCACGCGCTGCAAAATACGCCATTGCAAACGCTGGTTCTTTTCTGCTGAGGCGATTTACAAAGTTGTCCATCTGTAAATCCAGCAAATTCTTCATTTCGGCAAACGCATCTCGCAATGAGACAAATGCCTGTCGGGTAGTGGTGCTTTCACCTGCCCTTGTTTTTCTGGTATTATTAAAATCTGAAATCAATTGAGCCATTTCATCCAAATCAGCCTGCTCCACCAGGTAATCACCCAGCTCACCCACAATCCTGGTAAGCTCCTGGTGAACATGTGTGGCCAGTGAAATAGCATTGTCATCCTTGGCATAAATGATATCTGATTTGTTCACTTCAAAAATGCGCTTCAACTGCTCATTCCCATTGTCCTGAGCATAACTGTAAGCCGCACTACTCAATTCATCCACAGATTTCCACAGCGCTTCTTTCAGCTGTCCTTTCTCCACAGTCATTGCCGTCTCCATGGCATTACTGGTACCAGGAGCGTGATCCCTGATACTATCCAGGATGGTTCTGAAGTTGGTTTGGTATTCTACAAGTTTGTTGTACTTGGTCACGGTCTCGGCATGTCTCAAAAGCACACCATCCACCGCCTCCGCCCTGGTAAGAGCGAATGTTTGATTGTCATTCATAGTGTAAACAATTATGGTTTGGTAAATAAAAAATTCAAAAGATGGCTAATCGTAAGTCGATTGGCTGTTACTGGGGCGCTAATTAATGGCAACAAAATGACATGTGCAAGGGGAAAGAGGATTATTTTGCTTACAACGGTTTTGCTGGGAAGTCGGAAGCTGGAAGTCGGAAGTCCGAAGTTGGAATGTGACCAAGGACCGGGGACGGATGACCGATGTTTTAGTTAAAAGCTAGGGGTCGGAAGTTGAATTGTGACTGATGGCCGGTAACGACAAACCGATGTTTAACCTATTTACAAGACGAAATTTCCCCCTTGGAAGGGGGTAAGGGGGATGACGTACAAGACCTATTCAACATAAAACCTCCAATCAAAATCCCATCTCCCATCCAAAAGGCCAAACCTCTCCCCCTTTGAAGGGGGCTAGGGGGATGAAATAATAGACCTATTCAATCTTGAAATTTTCGAGTTTCGATATTAGAAATTCGAGTTTACTTTTTTGCTGCACTGGACCGTTCATGGCTTGCTCGGGGCTGAGAGATTAAGGCTCTAGATGGTGATAGATTTGACTTAAAAAGTTTTACTATTCTCAATGTTCACTATATTGACCAAATCATTTAACAACCATTTTATGAAATACTTATTCGAAGGAGAACACTTTGGCATTTCTGAGGATTCTTTACACTTGCTTAGGAGCAGATATAGTTACAAAACCTATAAACTAGAAGATGTCAGTCATATTGAACTGGGAACAGGCAAATTAGTAAATAACTGGATTGTTATTTTAATCATCGGCATTGGCTTAATTGGATTTAGTCTTTACTATGCATTTGCCGTGCTTGATTTTCTCCAAAATGGAAGGGGCAGAATCTATGTAGAAGAAATTGTAGTCCCGGTTTTGCCTTTTCTTATGGGGCTTTATTGCCTCTATGCAGCTCTGAGAAGCGGACCCGTACTACAAGTTGAATTCTCCGGAAACACAAGAAAAAACTTCCCCCTTGATCGTGTGAAAAAGGAGGGAAAACTTGAAGAATTAGTACAATTACTGAAAAATAACCCTACCCTTAAATCAAAATCCAGGGTTTCAATTTGAGTACCAATCATGCATCACAACTATTTTGTCTACATCCTCACCAACCCAAGACGAACAGTCCTATACATAGGTGTCACCAACGACCTGGCCAGAAGAATCTCCGAACACAAAGCCAACAAAGGAGACCCAAAAACATTCGCCGGAAAATGGTACTGCTACAAACTCATCTACTACGAAAGGTACCAATGGATCCAACACGCCCTGGCAAGAGAAAAAGAAATCAAAAAATGGAGCCGCCAAAAGAAAGAAACCCTCATCGCCCAAATGAACCCCCACTGGGATTTTCTGGTGGAATTTGATGGGTAGGTTTGAGAGTGTTATCCATTTTTTGCCATTAGGGCTAGTGAAATATATGGAGTGTTGTGCATTAACTATTTCTGATTGCCATTTCGACGCTAGGAGGTGCACGGCTAGTGAAATATATGGAGTGTGAGGGAATGACTGTATCCGTGAGACAAAACCCAGAATCAACAAAACCTTATTTGAGTTTCCTCTTTACCTGAGCCCAATCTTTTTCATGAATCTCAACCTTACACCCAATAGACATCTCCTAGCGTCGAAGGGGCAAAAGGGGGCGAGATTTATACAGCAACACCGCTTCACTCATCCCCTGGCAACCTCTCCCCCGTTTCCTGATCAAACCCTGGAGGCCAAACTCCATAACGGTTTTTATATTCTTTTGGAGTTGTTGGTTCTCCCATGTTTCCATAGAATGCATTTGGATCAGCATTCTTTACAAATTCCCTCCATTCTAGTTCTTCTTTTGCCTTTTGTTCCGAGCTCTTCAAATCCTCTTTAGCTTGCTCTTGAGCTTTTTTGACCTTCTGAACTTCATCCAATATCATTCTTAGGGTGGGGTAGTCATGATCTATCAAATAATCATATATATCCCTCCATTCCGTAGATTGAGGAAATTCTTGAGCCATATCAATCAAAATATCCAGAACTTCATTAGTTATCACTTTTGGTAGTTCAGTTCGGCTAATTCTTTTCATGTTACAACACTTCAATAAAATTCACATAATAAGCTTTTAATCCATAAATAGTTTTATGCTCACCATTCTCCATAATGGGAATAGGTTCAGATACTTGTCTAATTTTCTCTGAATTAAGTAAAACTTCTTCTTGCACCCTAACTTTAGGGTTAGCATCAACATGCCTTTCATTGCCTAGATTTTTACCCCAATCAGATAAATCATCAATATAAACACCACTACGAGGAGTAATTTTTTGAATTACCGCTACTTTTTCACCGTCTCCAGCCCACTTTTTGGTTAACTCGACAAATCCTTCAGCCACACTTTCGAGTTTAGAAGTGGATATATATCCTTTGTAAGGGTGGTCAGTATCCATTTTACCAACAAATTTACTCTCAAAGTCAGCTCTCGAATATGTTTTACCACTAAAAACATCCCCCCTATAAATTCTCTCTTGAACTTTCCTCAACTCATTTAAACCTTCATTAATGTGCTTCACTGCTCTCGAATTGTACTTCCCAAACCAACTTGGGTTAAAGCGAAATGGAACATTCACAAAATTCCCATTGACTGTATAGGCATGGATCGATGATAATTGAATATCTGTGGCCTCACCTACATCATATAATTTATTTCCACTCTTAAGTTCTGAAATTGTTCGTAGGGAATTCTCCATCCTGGGAGTTAGTTTCCAAAAATCCAACCAACCATGTTCTCCATTAAATTTTTCATAGTCTTTTACAACTTCACTGAATCCTGTAGGATTATCTTTAAAACCCCTTGTCACTTCCGCAAAGTTAAACTCATCCATATCATCCATCAACTCCAGTACCTGGTGGTCGGCACTTTTTAATGCCTTTTCGAAATCATGTATTTGACTGTTATTCAGATATTGCTTAGTTCTGGAGTTCCCCAAATGCTTTCTAATATTGTGAAACCTCGCCAAACCACCAGCACCATGTAATTCATCCAGTTTCCTGGTAAAATCAGGCCACCTCCCCTCATCAATCATCCTCTTCATTCCCTGAAGTGCCTTCTTTACTTTCGGCATCTTGGAAAGTGAGCCAACCCCTTCAATCAAAATTGTAGCCACTGGAATTACCAATCGGCCTCTTTCGTAATAGCCTTCGTTGGTTGGAGAGGCTACAGTCGCCAGGTATTCTTCAACTTTATCATTAATGGCAATGAGTAGGTCGAGCACTTCTTTGGCTTGTAGTCCTGTGATCAGTTCATAGGTTTCATTGACATTGTCCCTTAGATCAAAAATGTCTCTGCAATCCTGCCAGTATTCATCCAGGTCTTCCCTGCTGTCTTCATACCATTTCTCTTGCACCCATGACCATAAACTACTTTCTTGTTCTAGTTCCTCAAGCCTGCTTAGTACTCTTTCGTATTCTGTAGTATTGGCTTCTATATTCTCCAGACTACACATCCAGTAACCAATGGTGTATGCCGCTATCAACTCGCTGAAGTTGTCATGTAATTCCTCTATAAAAGGTCCTAATTGCGTAATCCCTTCATATTCCAGGTAGGCACCATCTATGATTCCTGCAGTAAATGGTATATCCGGTGATTCAGCCTCACGCCATAGACAATAAGGCATAATCCCCTGTCCATCATAACTTGCCCAATTTTCATCATTGCACTTCTCAAAAAACTCATAAATGGTCTTAATCTTCTCTACAGTTTTTCTCAATTCGGACTCAGGATCAATCATTGAGTTTTCTACTGACAAGTAGAAAAGCTCAAACGCTTCCTCTCCCATCGCACTCTCCTCATCCCCTTCAAACCAACCATTCATCTCCCCTGGCTCATGGATCAAATCCCACTGTGTTTTCTTAAGCCTGGTGCCATTGGTATAGTCCATCAGGTTATCTGTGCTGCCTTCCTGGGCTTTGAAGTCTTCGGGGCTGAAGGTGTGGCGGAGACGGAATGCGCCGTGTCCCAGTTCGTGGGCTATGGCTTTTGCAATGGTTGTGCCTCCCAGTTCGTCGGTGAATATGTAGCCAAACTGTCTTTTGAATGGCATGAAGCCTGCTTTGTTGGCATGGGCCCCTTCTACCAGAAAGATGTAATAGGCATTGTCATCATATTGGGTAGCCCGGTCCCGGTAGGCCTGGTTGAATTCCCTCATGGGGTATGGGAAGCTGGAAAATATGCCGGAGGCTTCATCCATCATACCGTCAATCATGGATGGGTCAATCTCAAATCTATCTGCTATGGAGAGTCGCCACTCTACTACGGCTTGTTTGTAAATTTTATTGAGGGCTGTGGCTATTTCTTCCGGGTTGGGAGCAGTCACATTATTCACCGGTACAATCACCAACCGCTCACTGAGCTGCTCATAAGTCTTCACATTCAGCCGTCCCAACACCAATTCCTCGGTCTCCTCTCCTTCTTCCACCACTACATAGGCATCAAGTGTTTCTTCTAATCCCGGAGCGGTCCCTGTTACAACTACCTGCTTTTCATTGGCGCTTGCCGAGGCAATGGAGGAGGTCTTTCCTGTTGGGGTTTGGAAGCCTACCTCGGAGGGGAAATTCTCCTTATCGGTCACCACATTGACGTAATCATTCCTTCCCAGCTCCACAGATTTCCAGGCAACCACGTAATCCTGACCATTGATTTCTAGTTCATCATATGGACCCATGGAGTAATCTCCTTTGGCGTCAAAACCATATCGTTGTTCGGGGTTGGGTTTGAAGGTGACGAGATAGTCTACATCGGCTGGGTCAACGGGATCTGGCGTGTTGTCTGGATTCCCTTCTACATTGCCATCCTGGTCTACGGCCCATTGGTCGCCGTTACTGTCTTCTATGAGGATGTCTCCCTCTCCTGCTTCTATGTGTTCTTCCTGCTGTTCGCCATTCGCATCTTCATAGACTATGACAATGTCCCCATCTTCATCGGTGTACACATCGGTAATGTCGTAATCCACCTTGACAGTATCCTCAAAATCATAATCATCATAAAAGTCATCCAACGGATCCTCGATCTCCTCATCCTCCTCACCTGTAATGCTATCTTCGTCCAGCTCATTGAGGTCATCTCCCATTACAAACTGACTGTTGTTGGAATAGATTGTAGTGATATTGCCCTGATAAACCCTAAAATCTTTGTTGACACGAATACCATTAAACTTCACCCGCACAGTGGCCATCTCAAACCACGGAATCATCGCCCATCCCGTACCATTATAAGTCTCATCAGGGTTGATAGACACTTCCTTCACAGCCACTCTAAAATCTGCTGTTTCTATGTTCATGGGAGGCACCAATGGAAATGGTAACGGCTCTGTGCTCAATTCAAAATCCGTAGATGCTGCACCACAAGCAAAGACATCATCATCGGTTTCCGGAGTGGTCACGGATCCCATTTCTGAATACTCCCCTTCTATGGAACCACATGAACCCATCACCTGGTATTCATAGGTGGTGTTTGGGATAAGATCGGGGACAATAAGGGAGGTATTGAAGGTTTGTTGTTCGTACCAGTCATCTTTATTGGCTTGTCGGAAACGGAGTTTGAATTCGGTGTGTAATTCAGAGGGCTCCCAACTGAATTTTAACCTATCCGGATCCAATGCATCGGCATCAGTACCTTCCGGTGCAAGACAGGCATCTCCATACTGAAAGGTGTAAACCTCACTCCTACCACTATTCTTAAAGAGGTCCCTATCGTCAATGTCATAGGCTTGTACCTGAAATGCATATTGTCTTCCGGGGATCAAAAGGGGTTCAATTATCCCGTAATTCAGAGCTGTGGCAGATGTGGTGGTTTCGTAAATAGAGTTTGTGGCCAGGATCGCGTCATTGGGGTTTCGGCCAACAGGGTAGATCTCAACTAGCTTGAATTTGTACTCTGTAGAAAAGGCTGCATTCGGGGAAGCAGTATGCCTGGGTGTCCAGGAGAACATGATATTTTGAGGATCTGTGGCACGGACTTTTTCACCGTTGAAAGGCAAATTGATCAATGGAGGGTCGTTTAATACCAGCCAGGCATTCGCCAATGAAGTATTGGAAACCACCACATTCCTGTGATAATCCAGCACCTCAATCGTAAAGGTGTAAAACCCTTCCGGCAGCTTCCCAGTGCGTAAAAAATCAGTTTTTCTGATACCAGAAAACTCAAGGTTATCGGGATTAAAATATTGACGAATGTCGTACCCATAAAGCGTTTCAGGAACACCTCCTGTAAGAGTTATGGGTGCTGGTGAGTAACCTAACAATGTCTGGATCAGTACCCCATTTCCCCCTTCAATCGTAACTCGGAGCTTACACTGGTATTGCGTAAAATCAAGATCACCCAAATTCAGAGTAACCGTTAAATTATTAGCATCAGGTGCCAAATAATCAGAAAGATAAACCGAGTATGGAGGCATGATAAAAGTATTCACCTGCACCGGATACTGCTGGGCAAAACCACGCTGAAAACCACCAAAAACCAATAAAAGAACTACCAACCACCTCGCAAAACGAGCAGTCAACCGAAATAAAATAAATGAAGTACTATTCCTGTAAGAACAGCAAATGGTTTGGTCAGATGTCATAATAATCCCCAGTCCAAGCGGACCGGTTAGCGTAATCAGTTAGTTGCAATAGTTGCCGACAATAATATCAGAATTTTCCCAAAACCAAAAGAAGCACCACGTTTATTTCACCGTTACGCGCAAAAAGGGAGTGGGAAGTCGGAAGTCGGAAGTGAGAAGCTGGAAGTCGGAAGTTGACCATTATAATTAACCAAACCCATCCAAAAGACCAAACCTCTCCCCCTTCGAAGGGGGTTAGGGGGATGACGTACAAGACCAATTCTACAAAACACCTCAATCAATCAATCCCATCTCCCACCCAAAAAGACCAAACCTCTCCCCCTTCGAAGGGGGCCTGGGGGATGACATAAGAGACCAATCCAATCACAAAATTTCGAATTTCGACATTAGAACCTTAGAATTTCCCTCCGGGCTAGGGATAGCAGTGGAAAGCCCGCAGGTACGAGGACTTGCAACGGAAAGCCCGACCCAAAGGGTAGCCTCCAAATCCAAAACTTTTTCGAATTTCTCCCTTTAGGGCAAGGGGCATAATAGACCAATTCACCCAGAAAATCCATTCACCCAAGACAATCCCACCCCAAGCACAAACCATCCCCCTTTGAAGGGGGCTAGGGGGATGACCTTTCGAATTTCGATATTAGAACCTTCGAATTTCCCCCATCACACAATACAATCATAACACTCACACTCCCTCAAGTATCACCTGAACCACCTCATCTACATCCACCTCCGTCCGATTGGGGTTTCCAAAATATATACGCAAATAACTCCGTCCTCTAAGCTTAGTCCCTGTCACAAAAACCTTACCTTCAACGGTTATTTTTTTCAGAAGCGCATTATTGATTTCATCTAATTGCCGATCACTACAATCGGTGGAATAATACCGAAAACAAACTATTGACAACTCTTGCTTGATTGTCTCAAAAGATCCGGTTCCCTTCAGTTGATCAGAAAAATAATTGGCCATAGCAATGTCATTTTCTATAAAGGAGACAATTTTTTCTACCCCAAAATATTTAAGGGTAAACCATACTTTGAGCGCACGAAATTCTTTGGTCAGTTCAATAGTATGCTTTGCAGTTTCATTTCCAGTATCCACAATATCCTCCAGATACTCCGGGTTTTCATGTATGTCCCTTGGTTCTTCTTTCAACAAAATGGCGCTAGATTCAAAGTTTACAAAAAGCCATTTATGAGGATTAATGGAAATTGAATCTGCCATCTCCACGCCATCAAATTTGTGTTTCAATCTTTCTATCCGAATCGCTGGTAATCCGTAGGCACCATCTACATGGAACCACGCATTATATTTTTGGGCAATTTGTCCCAGTTCAGTCAACGAATCAATCGCACCAGTATTGGTAGTGCCCGCATTCCCAATTACGGCCAATGGAGTAAATCCCTTTTCGATATCGTCTTTAATAGTAGATTCTAATTCCCGTACTACGATCCGCTGATGCTCATCAACAGGTATTGCACTAACACATGATCTTCCCAACCCAAGAAACACCGCAGCTCTCGGAATACTTGAGTGACTTTCGGTGGAACAATAAATTTTAAATTGGTGGTTACCAACTCCAGATGTTGCTCGTTCAGGATAGTGTTCAGAAAGGGCAAAATGCAAAGCCAGAAAGTTCGACATAGATCCTCCACTGGTCAACATGCCATATTTGATTTGCCGCGCGAACAAGAATTCTGCAATCCAATCAATTACTATAGCCTCAAGCTCGTTAGCAGCAGGAGAATTGATCCACTTCAACATATTCTGATTGTAACGCGCTTTGACCGCCTCAGCAACAATCGAAATATGTGTTCCACTTCCAGTGATGAATGCACCATATTTCTTATCCGTGTTTCTGTTAAGATTAGGCACAATCGAATTTTCGAATTTTGAGAATACTTGTTCAATTGTTGTGCCATGAATAGGTAATACCTCATCCATAGATGCCCTAACAGCATGGCTATCTTTCAAATCCAGGACTTTTTCATTGTTACAGTCCTCATTGATGAGCCGCAGCATTGTCTGGTAGAAAAAATCTAATTCATGTTTATCCATTTGACCTTTATGTCCTTGTTGAGCTTAAGAAAAGTAATAATATCTATAAAAAAAGGAAGGAGAACAATCTCCTTCCTTTTATAACAGTTTTAACCAACGTAACACTTTATGTATTTGACATAAAAGTTTCTTTAACAAAGACCATCCGGTAAGGAAATTACCCCCCTCCATTCAAAACAGTTTTAATCGGCGGCTCATATTGTTGTTTTTGATTTATGTCGTTAATGGATCTTACAAAGTGATCCTATCAAGTATTGCAAATTAGACATCAAATACCCCTCGAATACTATTTCGAGCGGGACAAAGGGGGGACATACAGGGGGGATGCGATGATTTACCTAAGTATTTTGTCTACCTGTTAAAGAATGCCACTAAATTTAAGTGATAGCAACTTTAAACCCTGAACATGGCTAATCACAAACCAAGCACACAATCTTTCGTCCCATCATTCAAACACATGATTTTTAGGCTCACCATATTGATGCTTGGATTGTTTTTAACTCTAAATGTGATTGCTCAGGAACCTCCGGTATTGGATCTGGACAGTCTGGAACAAGCTTTTACCAAAATGGAGGATGATACAGCAAAAGTCAATCAGGTCAACAAGGTTGTTGAAAAATATACCAGACAACACACGGAACTGATGTATTCGTATGCGGTAAGCATGTCAGCACTAGCAGATGAACTTGGGTATTTGGAAGGAAAAGCAAAAGCATTAACATCACTAGGCAAGCTGAGCCGACTTCAGGGCAGCCGTAAAAATGCCTTCATATACCTGGATTCAGCCTTAGAAATCCATAAGTCGATAGATGATCCTTCAGAAAAGATACGAACACATTATGAGTTGGCAGTAGTCTACAACCAGGCCAGTAAACCAGACGAGGCACTTAAACAATTTGATCAGGCGCTTCAAATACTGATCGTGCAAAAAGACAGTTCACGAATGGCCAGTGTTTATAATTCGATGGTCCAGTCATACAACCATAAGGGCCTGCCAGATTCAGCCCGATATTTTGGTCGTAAAGCAATTTACCTGGCGGAGAAAACAAAATCCTATGGTACATTAACGAGCGTATTTACAAACATGGGTGTCTCTTTTAGCAGTCAACAAATTACCGATTCAGCTTTATTTTATTACCAAAAAGGGATAGACGTGCAACTCGAACTGGGAGAACAACAAAACAAAAGAGCATTAGCCATTCTTTATGGCAATATTGGCAACATCCACCGAAACCGTGGAGACTATTTTAAAGCTATAGAGATACAACTCCAGGCACTTGAAATGAACAGACAACTGGGAAGAAAGCTAAGTGAAGCAATTGCGCTTGCTGGCATTGGTCAGGTATATGGAAGAATTAAAGATTACGAAACGCAACTACACTACCTGGAACAATCGGCAGCCATTTTTGAAGAATTGGAACCTGATATCCGGTATGCCATTATTTTAGGTGATATTGGAACGAGTTTACATGAGATCGGCAGATCAGAAGAAGGCATTGAAAAAATTCGTAAGGCCATAAGTCTGGCAAAATCTAACCGGTGTCTTACTTCGAACTTACAAATACAACTGGCACAGACCTTCTATAAAATGGAAAAGTATGACTCAGCTGAGGTGTACTTTGAATTGGCGTATCCCACGACTGTTGATTGCAAAAGGCAGAATACAATTGCAGCTAGTATGGCGGGACTTGGTAAAATAGCGCTGTATAAGAAGCAGTATAAAAAAGCAGAATCATACTTACTGAAAGCCGATAGCATCAACCTTGAGCAAAACCTGCTCGATCAACACCGGGCAATCGGTATTAACTTATACAAGCTCTATAAAGCGACGGGTGACCTGGACAAGGCCCTTTTTCACCTGGAGGAGGCCAGGGAATTGGCGGACACCTTGTACAGCAAAGAAAAAGCACGTGAACTGTCGCACCTGGAATTTAAACATGAGCTGGCTTTGAAGGAAAATGCAATGCAGGCTGAGCAGCAAAAGCAGGAAGCACTGTACGAAAAAGAATTGGAGAAGCAACGATTGATTCAGTTGACTGCCTTAATAGGGGTCGCTTTGACTTTAGTGATTCTTATCATACTCTATCGGTCTTATCTGATCAAAAAACGAAAGAATCAGCAGTTATCAGAAAAGAACATAGAGATTTCAAATCTGCGGGAAAAAGAAAAGAAGATGGCAGACGAGACGATCGCACTCAAAGAGCGAGAACTCACTACTATCACTATGCTTTCCTACGAACGAAATTCCCTTCTCCAACAATTAGGTGATCAGATTGGCGGATTATCCAGTAAGGTAGACGAGGAAGTTATCCCGGATTTGAAGGAAATCAAGAAAACCATTAAGGCCAACCTAAGCGAAGAAAGCTGGAGCACCTTTGTGTATCACTTCGAAAAAGTACACCCAAAACTTTTTGACCAACTCAAATCACAATTCCCATCACTCACTCAAAACGACATGAGATTATGTGCCTATATAAGAGTAGGAATGGAACGCAAAGAAATGGCCACCCTCACCAATGTAACCCCCGAAGCAATAAAGAAAAGCCTTTATCGCCTAAAGAAAAAAATGAACCTCGGCCCGGAAGATGACTTAACACAATTCATCACAAAAATATCAGCTACATAAAATTTCCGAATTTCGAGATTCGAGATTTCGGATTTCCCCTTCAAAAGGAGCTAAGGGGATGAGACTAAAACAATTTTTTCGAATTTCGAGATTAGAAACTCTAGTTTCCCCCTTCGGAGGGGGCCAGGGGGATGACATAAAAGACCCCTCCACTATCTAACCCAAACTCCCATTGCACAAACCTATCCATAATACAAACCTATCCCCCGCTGGCGGGGGCAAGGGGGTAGATTTTAATACCTTCATTCCAAAATCCAAACCCCATTTATTCATCTCCAAACCCAAAAAAAGGATGAAGAAAACCCCCATCCTTTTATCCCATTTTTAACCAACGTAACACTTTATGTATTTGACATAAAAGTTTCTTTATCCATTTAGGAAAAAGAAGGAGATACATCTCCCTCTTTTCTCACCTTAACCAGGGAACATTTTTGGCACACATTACCCCGGTTAACCAGCATTTAGAAAAAGTAAGTGAAACTCTCCTACTCTTTCTATACAATAATTGTGTCCAATGACACTGGTTCTCTATTCTTTCGTGGATAATATCATTTTCCAGGCACCAGACAGCCCCTCCAATCGGCTAAGACTGTTTTCATCTGCCTGAAAAGTGAGGTTGATCATATTGGTGACCTCATCATGTTCAATGAGGATCAACAACCCATCATTCCTTTGAATTTCCGTTAGGTCATCACTCAAAATGAAATTGCCACTTTCCGGCCATGGAAAAGCATCAAACGTTATATCAGCCCTATTGGTCAGATAGGTGAGGTCATCATTGATCGTAATTTCAAAGCCAATCAAATAGGGTGCTATGTCTTCATTGTTTAAAAGAATGACACTGTTCTCATCTACTACCCAGGTACCAGTAATTGCTGCTATGAACGTATCACGATCTGATGTAATTCCTTCATCGTCTCCACATCCGGAAAGCGTGAATATTATCAGCCCCAGCATGCTCCAATTTTTTATAATATTTTTCATTTTTATTGCTTTATGATTCTTTGTGTTTTAATTAATTCACCTGCAGATAATACCTGCACGATGTACATCCCAGCCGGACTGTTTAATTCAAGTGTCGATTGTGAAAAGACACTAAATTCATGATGTTCTACCTGTAACCCACTCATGCTTGTTATTTCAATAACAACATCGTTATACTGCTCTTGAAGGTCAACTGTAATTAAACCAGTAGTAGATGTAGGGTAGACCTGTATTTCCTGATAAGAATTTTCAGTATTCAGTATCCAGTCAAAGTAAACGCACTCAGAAATTACAGTACAATGCCCATTGCTTACTGCCACGGCATAGTTACCATTTCTTGGAGGTGTTAATAATCGCTTGGTCTCACCCTCGATGAATGTGTCTGTATCACAGTCTATCCATTGATAAGTGGCATCTTTCTGCATCTCTGCTTTCAACACAACTCCCCCAATCTCTATGATTGCAATTGGTTCTTCCAAAATCTCAAGGTTCAGGGTAACTGTGGAATCACAACCCAGGGAATTAGTGAATACTGCTTCATAAACACCAGGTACCGTTAGCTCTACACCATCAAATTCCATACTCCCACATGCGGCACTGTCTACCTCCACATGGTCACTGGTTAATATGGTCAGGTTGAGAATTGCTGTACTATCACATCCTGAAGCACTTGTGAATACCTCCTCATAAGTTCCTGAAGTCGTGTAGGAAACGCCGTTCCAATCATAACTCTCACAAGCTGAAACAGTCTCTTCGCTGCTGGTCGATTCCAGTATTGTCAATACCAATGTAGCTGTACTATCACATCCCGCTGAATTGGTGAATACCTCTTCATATGTTCCGGAAGTGGTGTAGGAAACACCATTCCAATCGTAACTTCCACAAGCGGAAACAATCTCTTCACTACTCGTCGATTCCAGAATCGTCAATACTAATGTAGCTGTACTATCACATCCCACTGAATTGGTGAATACCTCTTCATATGTTCCGGAAGTGGTGTAGGAAACACCATTCCAATCATAACTCCCACAAGCTAAAACAGTCTCTTCACTACTGGTCGATTCCAGGATCGTCAATACTAATGTAGCTGTACTATCACATCCCACTGAATTGGTGAATACTTCCTCATATGTTCCTGAGGTGGTGTAAGTAGCACCATTCCAATCATAACTTTCACAAGCTGAAACAGTCTCTTCGCTACTGGTCGATTCCAGGATCGTCAATACTAACATAGCTGTACTATCACAACCCACTGAATTGGTGAATACCTCTTCATATGTTCCTGAGGTGGTGTAAGTAGCACCATTCCAATCATAACTTTCACAAGCTGAAACAGTCTCTTCACTACTGGTCGATTCCAGTATCGTCAATACTAACATAGCTGTACTATCACAACCCACTGAATTGGTGAATACCTCCTCATATGTTCCGGAAGTGGTATAAGTAGCACCATTCCAATCATAACTATCACAAGCTGAAATAGTCTCTTCACTACTCGTCGATTCCAGTATCGTCAATACTAATGTAGCTGTACTATCACATCCTGCTGAATTGGTGAATACCTCTTCATACGTACCTGATGTAGTGTAGGAAACACCATTCCAATCGTAACTATCACAAGCTGAAACAGTCTCTTCACTACTGGTTGGTTCCAAGATCGTCAATACTAGGGTAGCTGTACTATCACATCCCACTGAATTGGTGAATACCTCCTCATATGTTCCGGAAGCGGTATAAGTAGCACCATTCCAATCATAACTTTCACAAGCTGAAACAGCCTCTTCACTACTGGTTGGTTCCAATATTGTCAATACCAATGTAGCGGTACTATCACAACCCAATGAATTAGTGAACACCTCATCATATGTTCCGGAAGTGGTATAAGTAGTACCATTCCAATCATAACTATCACATACTGAAACAGTCTCTTCACTACTAGTCGGCTCCAATATTGTCAATACCAATGTAGCGGTACTATCACAACCCACTGAATTAGTGAACACCTCTTCATATGTTCCTGATGTCGTGTAAGAAACACCATTCCAATCATAACTTTCACAAGCTGAAACAGCCTCTTCACTACTGGTTGGTTCCAGTATCGTCAAGGTCAGATGTACCAATGAATCACATCCTGATGCATTGGTGAAAGTGGCATCATAGTTGCCAGAAGTAGTCAACTCCACGCCATCAAATAGGTAGCTTTCACAACTTGAAACAGATTCTGAAACCTCGTTAGATTCAAGGATGGTTAAGTTGAGAGTAGCTGTACTATCACAACCTGCAGCATTGGTGAAGAATTCCTGGTAAGTACCAGATTCAGTATACGTTACACTGTTCCATTCATAGCTATCACAGACTTCTACGGTTTCTTCACTATTGGTTGACTCCAGGATGGTCAGATCGAGATTAACCGGGTAAGTTGTTCCATATTCATCTGTATAATCACCCTGATAGTTTCCAGAAGTAGTCAGGGTTGTCCCATCAAATTCATAGCTATCACAAACTTCAACAACCAGGTCATTCAAGAACTCTTTGTTGCTAAATATGCGACTGACCTCATCAAACAGATCATAGTACTCTAATCCGGACATTAAAATATCCAGTCGCCCATCCCTGTCAAAATCAAACACACTCAAAGTTTTGTTGTACTGATATTGACCATAGCCATAGACTTTGCCAAATTCATAAGGATCACCAGGGTAAGTCTTAGTGAAGGTGTGTGACAACAAAGGTTTAAAATGACCAAACCCATTGTTGATCCAAACATCAACGTAATCAGCTAAGCTAGGTGCTCCGGCAAATCTGTACCTTCCCTCCATGATCAAATCCAAATCTCCGTCATTATCAAAGTCTGCAGCTTGAGTGAGTGTACCTGTTTCTCCCGCTAGCCCATCTATTCTAGGCATCTCACTGGAGAGATCATAAGTGAATGAGCCACTACCATCATTGAAATAAACTGGTGTATACAGATTAGAAAAAGCACCCTCGGCATTCGAATCATAAATATCAAGATCACCATCACCGTCCATGTCAAATATCACCATCCCATTGGAAGATAGTTTAGACAGAGATTCATCAAATTTTGGAGTAAACACGCCTGTGCCATCATTTAACCATATCTTGTTGTCCAATCCAAAACCTCTCAGTAACAGGTCCTGATCGCCATCACCATCAAAATCTGCAAAATTGGCCACTGATTCATCTACGGTAGGAAAATCATTTACTACTGATTGCACGAAACTACCATCTCCATTATTGAGCCATAGTTGAGATTGATAACTATTGTAATCGTCATGAATAGATATTACCAAATCCAAATCATTGTCCCCATCCACATCGGCACTATCTATGTGTGCTATTAAGGAATTATCCCCCAGTTCAGGTAAATTATGATCGGTCTTTTCCGTGAAGTTACCTGATCCGTCATTAAGATAGAGTTTAGTGAATCCTGTGCCACTCGTGACACCAAACACTAAATAATCAAGCACATCATCTTCATTGACATCCATGAAAAGTGAAGATCGATTGCCCACCTTGGCTGGCCCAATACCATGGTCCGTTTTCTCTGTAAACGTTCCATCCGCATCATTGATGAAAAGTGACGCGACTTGTCCTGCAGTGGATTTTCCAATGATAAAAAGATCCTTTTCGCCATCACCATCTACATCTTCAATAAGGCTAACTCCAGATTCCTCGATAATTGGGAAACCTGATTCTGAAGGTTGAAATTGAAGATATGATTGAGGGTCGTATGTATCTGGTTCAATGATGAGGTTGAGGAAAAATGTACTATCGCATCCTGTCACGGTAGAAGTAAATGGTCCATATTCATATTGGCCAGAGGAAGTTAGTGTCACGCCATCAAAATCATAGCTTCCCACGGCATAGACATTGTCGTAAAACTCAACAGGATGAATGGTCAAATCCACGGTCACCGTGCTATCGCATCCTGTTGTATTGGTGTACTCTTTGATGTAAATACCAGAACTAATGATGATGTCGCCATCAAAATCATAAGATCCACATGCCTCTTCTGTCAGATCAACAACATCATCCGAGCAACCTAAAATTACAGTTACTGTCCAATCCTGTGTGGTGGTACTGTCCTCTGCAAGAATGCTATACACCACAGGATTGGTAAAATCATTACTTGTTACACCTGAAGTTTGTACAGTAGAGCCAATCGCAGCTTCAGCTCCATAAGACAATTCGAAGCTGGCGGTAAGGTCCATCAGATCAAGCACACCATCTACATTGATACTTATTGTTTTTGCTGATGTATTAATGGTCGATGGCGCCAACTGCTCCGCGAAACTAAAAGAGACAATATTAGCTTTAGAGTGATGGTTTCTAATTACTTCTACTTTATAGTCGGTATATGAAATATTCTCAAAAGTGGAACCTGCAATATCCGGCTCTCCATCACCATCCAAATCACCAGAAATCATTGTCAATGGGTAGTAACCAGAGCTTGTAGGGAATTTCGTCCCACTGTCAAAGCTGATCATAGATCCTGAACTGGTATTCTTCAAAACCATGACCTCATTGATCAGTGCGGAAGTAAGAATATCCAGCAGACCATCCCCATTGTAATCATCCAGATAAATTGGTGATGTCCCCAGGAAAAAATCCCACTCAACAGGTGACGCCATACTAATTGAAGTACTGCTTTCATTCTCAAAAATGGAAATGGATTGATTGTTTTTAACCAGAATTTCCGGCAAACCATCTACATTTAGATCTCCTACTTCAACCCATTCAGTACTAATGGAAGTAACCAGATCCAATGCAAAGTCCACTTTGGTCGCAAAGCTGATACTTCCAGCCACAGATGTGTTTTCCAATACCGAAACACTAAAGTCCGTGCCGTCCAATGTAATGATATCAGGCAGACCATCTGCATTGATATCCCCAAAGGTCAGATCATAAGGGTCAGAACCGATCGTAAAATCCACATTATCTTCAAAACTGATTGAACCGATGGTGGACGAATTTTCATAAACAGAAACCAGGCCATTATCTGAGTCGAAAACGACAATATCTATCTTACCGTCCGCATTAAAGTCAGTTGCTTCAAGTACATAGCCGTACCCATCCAGTGTAATGTTTGGGCCATTAGCAAAACTGACCGAACCTGGAGTGGAAGTAGTGTTGCGCTTTACTTCCAAATACGTAATAAACGCATCATCTTCTATTGCAGCAGCAAAATCAAGCTTACCATCTCCATCAAAGTCCGCTAGTTTAGCATCATTAGCATAACCACTTAAGGTGAAATCTGCTTTAGTGGCAAAGTTGATGTCGCCAATACCTGTACTGGTATTCACATAGACTGAAAAGTCTCCGCCGTAATTACCTGTGACCATATCATTTAAACCATCACCATCAACATCACCCAAATCAAATCCATAGGGAGAGTCACCTGCGGTAAAGGTTTCCTTGTCTGCAAAGGAAGAAGGAGATTGGCCTATCCTACCATCACTATCAAAAGTGACTACAAAACGCATGTCAGTTTGAGCAATCAATCCTCCTACGGTAACAAACAGAAAATCAGAAGAAGCACCCACTGGAACTTCCACGGTAAGTTCTGTCTCAGAAGCTGACAAAACTGTCGCTGTTACGCCTCCAAAATAGACGATGTTACTCGTTGGGTTTGTACTGAAGTTGGTACCAGTTATAGTGATTTGTGACCCTATCTCAGAAGAAGCTGGTGAAAAGGAAGTGATAGTCGGTATCGCTGAAGAAACCGTTACCGTCCAGTCCTGGGTGGTAGTACCATCCTCCGCAGTGATCGTGTAAGTCACAGGACTGCTGAAATCATTGGCAGTAGCCCCTGATGTTTGCGCCAGGGCGGAAACCGTAGCGGTAGCATTGTATGACAAGTCAAAACTTGGGGTCAATGAAGTAAGGTGTGCGCCTACTGCTATTTCGATCGTGTGCGCATCTGCATCTATGGTAGCCGGAGCTACCTGCTCAGCAAAGCTGAAGGCCGTGATGTCTGTTTGCGAGTTTTTGTTTCTGAGGATGCTTATATAATAGGGTTCTGAAGAAGGATCAGGATAATAATTTGTGGGAGCCACTATATCAGGCTCTCCATCGCCATCCATATCTCCTGTGGTATAATTAGCGTAAGAAGTATAAGCAGGACCCAAATCAAAATCTACGGGAGTGGAAAAACTAAGACCTGACCCGGTTCCGGTGTTTTCTAGTACCCTCATATCTCCATAGATACCATCCTTTATGAGTATATCCGCTTTGCTATCTCCATTGAAGTCTTCAATAGTCATACCTATATATCCATTCGCCACATTATTGCTTTCCTCAGGAGAGGCGAAGGCTATGGAGCCGCCGGATTCATTTTTATATATCGAAAGCTGATTGAAATGCTGAATAACCATTTCTGGGAGTCCATCACCATTCAGGTCACCTAACTCAACTCCCCCTGGCACGACCATATCCACTTTCGTTGCAAAACTTAGACTCCCTCCGGAAGAGGTGTTTTCCAAGATCGAGGCAGTTTTTGTTGTTCCACCACCAGCTGGTTCATCTGTGGTAACAATATCCATTAGTCCATCGCCATTGAGGTCTGCCATTGCCAGCTCTACGTCACCCATAGAAAGGTCTGTACTGGTAAGCGTGACATCAAAATCCACATCATCCACAAAACTGATGGAGCCTGCAGTAGATGAATTTTGATAGACAGCAATCACACTATTTTCCCAGTCTGGCACAGCAACATCTATTTTCCCATCACCGTTGAAGTCTGCTACTTCCATAAAATAGGTGTATCCGTCCAGCAAAATGTTGGCATCCATGACAAAGGAGGCAGAACCAGGGCTGATAGTCGTGTTGCGCCATACTTCCAGGTATTCTGCACCCAATCCATCTTCTGTAATCGCAGCAAAGTCCAAACGACCATCACCGTCCAAATCAACTATTTGAAGATCATTTACCCCAGCATTGGCAGAAAGGTCTGTTTTTGAAAAGTTGATATCACCCGGACCAGTGGATGTATTGAGGAAAATAGAATAGATTTCATCTTCATCAGATCCAGCCACCATATCTAGCTTACCGTCTCCATCTAAGTCACCCAGGTCAAATCCCAGAGGTTTTGCTCCGGTTTCAAAGTCCACCACATTGGCAAAAGTGCTGGGTGAATTTCCGATCGAGCCATCGCTATCAAAGGTAACCGTAAAAGGCCTGCTTGACTGAGCGATCAATCCTCCGGTATTTACATAGAGATATTTGTAGGATGCGCCTACTGGTACTTCCACTGTCAATTCGGTAGTAGTAGCTGAAGAAACAGTTGCTCGAATTCCTCCAAAATACACTAGGTTGTTCGCAGGAGTAGCATCAAAATTGGTCCCTGTTATGGTAACTTCCGTACCAATGGGTCCCGAAAGAGGCGAGAACGATGTGATGCTGGGAACCTGCGCCATAAGTGCAAAACTTCCTGCCATCAACATTAAGAGAGAGATTAAAATTTTTTCCTTCATTTAAGTTCTGTTTAATTGATCATTAGCTGAATTGAAAATGTTGTCTGTTGATTCTTGATCCTCTGAATCCTTTGAGGTGATTAGCCTTCGCAGACAAGACAAATAAAGATTGAAATGGCTGGAGCTGTAAAAATCAGGGGGTGACAAATGGGGGACATACCTCTAAATTTCCATAAAAAGGCCATTTTCATCGATGAGTATCCCAAAAGAGTCGTTAAATTTCTATCAATGATTTTGGCGTAATTTTGTGATTGATATGAAAAAACTCCTGTTTTTACCAGCTTGTCTACTCATTTTAGCAGCTTCCGCTCAGGAAAATGATACATGGTTTAGCCAACCACTCGATACTTTAGTTAATGATTTGGAGAAACTCATCCTAAGCAATTCCGATAGTACATTATCACTGGTAGGAGATGTTGTCACCAGGGCCAGACAAGAAGAAAAACCCCTTACAGAAATTAAAACCAGGAGGATACAGGTAGCGGCAATGTGGCAACAGGGAGAATATGAGTTAGCACTGGATTCTATAGCTGCTACAATGGCATTGGTTGAAACATATAAATCAAGTCAACCATCACAATCTGATACCCTTGCCATGCTGGGCACCACTATACTCAATGAGAAGGGACGACTCCTCGGGAGATTAGGTAGACATAAAGAAGCTATCAAAGCTTACCAAACTATTATTGATCACTACAATTCGAGGACACCAAGTCCTTATATCCAAAAAAGATTGGCCATGATGAAGGTAAACATGGCAATATCCTACAAGCACCTGGGCACATCATTGGATACTGTCATGATGATGTACGATGAAGCCCTCGTAATATTCAAGGAACTTGGAGATCCATATTACATAGCCGGAATGTGTTTAAATATGGGAATTGCCTATCATCAAAAAGGAGAATACAGAAAAGGACTTACACTTTATCTGGAAGGATTAGAAATGTCAAAAAAGCATGACCTTGTATTCCAGTCCAACCTCTATCTATCCATTATTTCCATTTATAAAAGCTTTAAAGATTACAACAAAGCCATTGACTATGGAATGGAAGCATTACAATACCTGGAAAAAAGTAATTCTCTCCCAATGAAGGCCTTCGTCCTCCTAACCATTGGGTCTTGTTTCAGTGACCTGGAAATGTATGATTCTTCAGCTTATTATTTGCAACAGAGCCTTGCTATCAGTAGCGAACAAAAAGACCAACTTAACGAAGCAGAGGTTTACCATCAAATGGCCAACAATCAGATTAAATTAGAAAACTATCAGAAAGCACTTGATTATGCTAACAAAGGAATAGCTGCCATGGAAGGTGGCGTAGATGAAACACTCTCCTTACAATTAACACTAAAAAAAGCAACTTGTCTCAAAGAACTAGGTCAAACTTCACAGGCCCTGAAACTTATTCAAAACACATTAAGGGAGCAAGATCGAAAAGCCAATAATGAACTCAAAAGGTCAACCAATAAAATAGCACATGAAATTTACTCCTCTGTTGGTGACTATCCGAATGCCTACAAATACCTGAATCAATATATGGTCTACCAGGATAGTGTATTATCAGAAGAAAAGACATTGGACATTGCACGCATAGAATATGATTTTCAACTCAAAGCGGAAACAGAAAGATTAGAATTAGAGAAGAAACAACAAGCTGAGTTGTATGAAAAAGAACTGGAGAGAGATCGCATCATTTTGCAGGCTGGTGTGGTGGCAGGAATCCTGGGAATAATAATCCTGATCATTCTCTATCGCTCAAATCAATATAAAAAGAGGAAAAACAAAGAACTCTCAGAAAAGAATACTCAACTAGCAGACAAAAACACTGAAATCAGCAACCTCAGAGAGAAAGAAAGACAAATGGCGGAGGAAACACTGGCATTGAAAGAACGGGAATTAACCACTGTGACCATGCTTTCTCATGAACGTAATTCATTATTACAGCAATTGGGGAATCAAATTGGAGGATTAAGTGATAAAGTAGATGAGGAGGTAATCCCCGATCTGAAGGAAATTAAAAAGACCATCAAGTCTAACCTAAGCGAAAAGAGTTGGTCAAACTTTATGTACCAATTCGAAAAGGTCCACCCGGATTTCTTTAACAAACTAAAATCCACCTTCCCGAATATCACCCAAAATGACCTCAGACTTTGTGCTTATCTAAAAGTTGGCATGGACAACAAAGAGATCGCTAACATCTCAAACGTTACAGCAGGTAGTGTCAAAAAGAGTATCAACAGATTAAAAAAGAAGATGGAACTTAACCCTGAAGACGACTTAAGAGAATTCATCATGAAAGTTTCAGCTTCGTAACACCAGCCCAACATTTCCCCCTTTAAAGGGGGCAGGGGGATGATATACAAGACTATTCTACAAAACGCTTCAATAAATCAATCCCATCTCCCATCCGAAAAGACCAAACCTCTCCCCCTTCGAAGGGGGTTAGGTGGATGACAATCCAATTTTCGAATTTCGATATTAGAGACAACCAATTTCCCCCTTCGAAGGGGGTTAGGGGGATGGATCACCCCACCGTAAACAATTCCATCTCATTCTCCTTCCCTCTTAAATTAATACTCCCAACTGAAACAGGATTGATCTTTGAAGTTTCTTCCAGTCTTTCCTTCAACGATTTCGACATCAACAGGTCCACATTCAGATCATTGCATTGGCTTTGTATCCTTGCAGTGGTGTTCAATACATCACCGGAATATGTAATGTCTCTTTTGATAATTCCGATCTCTCCTGCCACTACTTTACCGAAATGAATTCCTGCCTTGAATTGGGGTTCCAAATCATATCGATCAATATATTTCTGTTTCCTGGACTTAAGCTTTGCTTTGATATCAAGGAAACAATTCACGCAACTTCCATTTTCAAGTCCATCCTTAATATTCCATGAAATCACAACTTCATCACCTACGTATTGGTAAATCTCTCCTTGATTCTCCAGAATAGGATCAGTAATGTGAGCAAAGAGGTCCTTCAGCAACTGATGATATTGCTCATCACCCAATTTTTCTGCAATCGATGTAGAAGAACGAAGATCAAGAAACATAAAAATCCTGTTTTCGGTTTTGGGCAAATGGTACTTACCTCGGATCATGTTCCATAACAACCCCTGTCCAAATTTGTCATCCAACATTAGTGTCAGTTGTGTAAACCCTACGACAGTTGCCCATAAGATCAAATTTTTCAGGTGCTGTGTAGTAAGAACAAGCTCCTTCATAGCTGCAACAGCTTCAGGAGAACTGAGAGATTTATGCGTAGCATAGGTTTGACCGATAGCAAATGTGAACGTAATGAAGGATACAATAACAACGAAAGCACCACAAACAACCAACATGGCCTTGTAATATGGAGCAGCTCTAAACCTTCTTCTCACGATGTAGATGAGTACAGCCCCTCCCATCGATCCTCCCATTAATCCGGAAAGGCCATTAAGAATGAGTGAATCCCAAAAAGTAGTTCCCGGGGCAAGTCCCCCAGCCATATGTGACGTCATCACAAAATGATCATACACGGTTTGCAAAAGACCAATTACAGTCCATGCCAGTACAATCAAAAAGAATTTCCTAACCTGTATTTTCGACCTTACAGACACTCCTCTATTATTATCTACAATTTTATTCTAATCTAGGCACATCCAAATTCTGGTCATAGGTTTAGCAAATCGATCCTGCGACCAATAATTCACTGAGCGTCTCGCTCTATTCTAACCTAACCACAACCTCCTCATACACCCCCAACTCCGAAAGCACTACTCTCAATGTCTTATTCTCCTCATCATATGATTTTTCAAGAATCAACTCATCTCCATCATTCACAGTAATTGTCTTATCTCCATCAACCCCATAAAAAATACAGGTAATTTGTCGACTATCGTTCATGTCTTCATAACCACCCTCTCCTTTTTGAATATTTAGTGTATTTGTTGATGCATTGTATTTAATAACTGTCTTCAGCATTTTACTATCCTGGTAATCTTCAGTTACCCCATCATCTTCAATCAACTCAAACTCGCCATCGGCACCAGTGTAAACATTGAGATTGACTTTTGTTTTATCAATAAAGAAGGTGGATAAGGCATATTCATAAGTTGGAATGATTGCTCCGGCCTTTACAAAGATTGGCATGTTAAGAATACCTGCATCTAATTGTGCCACATCACTTTTGTCGCTCAAGAGTCCTGAATGAAAGTCATACCACTCCCCATCAGGAATCCACGCTGCTCTTTGAGATGCTTCAAACATTGGAACAATAAGCATATGCTCACCCCACATGTATTGAAGATCATTCTTCCAGGCTTCTTCCTGATCAGGGTAATTTAAAAACATAGCTCGTGTTAATGGGACACCGGTCTGATTGGCCTGATGGGCAAAAGAATAGGTATAAGGCATCAATTCATACCTCAACCGACTGTATTTCCGCGCAACTTCTTGCGAGAATTTACTTCGATCCAACGGCCACCTGGACAATCCCATTCCATGAGGTTTCCAAATTGGAGAAAATGCTCCCATTTGCATTGACCACCTTGCATATAAGCTGTCTTTTGGATGGTTTCTAATGTCATCACCCGAAAAATCAATAAAACCACCAGCATCATGTCCCCAAAATGGCACCCCAGATAGACCTGCCGAGACCATTCCCCTAAGTTGAAGTTCCATTTCGTCATAATTGGTGCCTATATCACCACTCCACATAGTCCCATATCGTTGCGCTCCAGCAGTTAATCCCCTTATCCAAATATATGGTCGTTTTTCAATGTCAGATTGGTCCCAACCATTGCCGATCAGAGCTTTTCCAATATTCAGATACCAGTGATTGGCCATCTCTGCCCAGTTTCCATCATGAAGATCTGTATCATATGAGACTGTGTAAAGTGCATCTACTTCATCAATCCATAAACCTTCCCCTGGATACTTCAATGAAGGATCAAGCGCCTGATCATAAAAAAGCTTCCATAACCAGCTTTGCACTTGTGGGTCGGTAAAATCAGGATTGCTCTCGGGAAACTCATGAAATTCAGAGTCTTCAGGTAATTTGATATTAAAATCCGGTTGCCATCCTTCTGACTTCTCTGCGATACACCTGTTGAAATCCAGGGTAATGGTCAATCCCATACTATCAAGCCATGTTTTATAGGCTGCCGGGTCAGGAAAGCGCCCCATATCCCATTCTATCCTACTTTCACATCGCTTGCCACCTCCAGCACGCCATCGATTATCATTGACCAAATGATCTAAAGGAAATCCAGCATTTCTATGCTTAATGACTTGCTTTTTCCACCAGTTCTCATCTGAAGAAACCGGATTATTATGATCATGAACTTTATCAGATAGTTGTAAGCCGAAAACACTCATTTGAGGTAGTCTTGGCTTTCCAGTAAGGTTTATATAATGATTTAGAATCTCTTTCGGATCTTCGCCTGCCATAAAAAAGACGTCCAATTGACCCTCATAACCCTGGTCATCGATCCCAAATTGGTAAGTTCCATTGGACCCAAAATCAAAGAAATTTGGAAAGGTACTGTTGAGAAATATGCCGTAATGCTTAGATGAAAAGTAAAATGGCACAATCAAAGGAGCCTGCATGGAGTGTTCCCAAGATAAAATTTCATCACTGTGTCCGTAATTTCTTCTAACCAATTGCCCCTGGAGATCCAACTTCTCCAATCTCCCGGTATAATCATGTCCCAAACCTGCGAAATGCTCTTGAGTATCATGTTCAAAACGCCAAACTGATGTATCACCCTCTAATGTGACACTCCCACTATCCAAGACAAGCAAATCATTTACGAAATACTTCAGAGAACCATTATGACCTATTTCAAACCTCCCATTACCATTTGATATTGATGTAGTTTTATTGGAAGTACACACTATGAGTTCCCCCGCCCAGTCGTGTTTCTCCACCATTTCATATCTATTATCTGGTAAATAAGATTGCCCCTCAGAAACCACTTGCACCCGTGTTATTCCATCTCCATAGGCAGTAAACCTGTATTGAATGTTTGCCAGCGTTAAATCGTAGACACGAGACTTCTGTTCTGTCTTTGGTTTACAACCTGCTACCAATATAAGAATAGCAGCTACCCACACTATTTTTTCCTTCATTTTACCTGATGAATAATTACAATAAACATTACATAATAGGGCTTTTTTCGATAAAAGGTATCAACGTCCATCTTTTTTACGCTTTCCAGCAATCATGGCTAAAACAAATTAGATGATTAACTTTAAGAAACATAAAAGAAATCGCCAATAATCTTTTGACTAAAAACGTTGATTTTGTATTATTGCGCTCCTAAAAAATTATAGTGTCAAATCTATAGTTTTTGGGCCTATAGCTCAGCTGGTTAGAGCACTTGACTCATAATCAAGGGGTCCCTGGTTCGAGCCCAGGTGGGCCCACTTAAACCCTTTTCAGATAATTTCTGAGGAGGGTTTTTACTTTTATAACCTAACAATTCCACCGCCTATCCATGCTTCATCCCATCTTATTTTACAGCGTGATTCTAAATCAGGCGGACATACTTTACTTTTTATAAAGTCTTAATTATGTTTGATAATTAACTAGTTACCGCATTATGAAAACAAATCATGAAGAACTCAAAAATAGATTGTTTGATCTTCTGATTAATGGCATTTATGTTTTCAATATAAAGCAAGGGCTTAACACATACATCAATGATAGCTACACGGCAATCACTGGATACAAATTAGAGGAAATCAACAATATGAGCAGTGAGGTATTCTTTGGTCTTTTTCACCCAGACGACCAACAGAATATTGCTAATCACATGGAGGAGGTGCTTAACTCGAAACCAGGTGAAGTTGTCGATATTGAATATCGATTTAAACATAAGAATGGAAATTGGATCTGGTGTCTTTCTAAAGACTTAGTAATTGACCGAGAAGTTAACGATAAACCTATTCAGTTTATGGGAAGTTTCATTGACATAACGGAAAGTAAAGTATACCAATCAAAACTCCTTCAAGCGAATCAGGATTTAGAAAATTTTGCGAGTGTAGTCTCTCATGATCTGCAAAATCCACTCAATACAATAATTGGCTTTTCAAAATTGGCGAAAAGAGACATTCGGGAGAATCACCTCGACAATATTGAACAATACATTGACTTCATATCCAATTCTTCAAATCGACTTAAAAAATTGATCTCGGGGATGCTGGAAAATGCCAAACTATCAGGTGAATTAGTAAGGGAAGAAATAAATGTAAACGAGCTCATTGAGAAAATTTTAAGTGACCTGGACATCAGCATCAAACAGAAAAAAGCAAACATTAAATACAAGGATTTGCCAAAAATATTCGCAAACCAGGCTGGACTCGTTTCATTGTTTCAAAACATCATCAGCAATTCCTTAAAATACTCTGATACAAATAGGACTCCTATTATCGAAATAGCAAGTGAAAGTAATGAGACGGAGTGGGTATTTAGAATTACTGACAATGGTATTGGTATACCGAAAGATAAACACAAAAAAATATTTGAAAATTCTGTGAGAGGATCAAACGTAGAACATATTCAGGGTAATGGAATTGGCCTGGCACAATGTCTTTCAATTGTTAATTTACACAATGGTGACATCTGGATTGAGTCTAAAGCCGGTGTAGGAACAAGTGTATTTTTTTCTATTTGCAAAGAATTCTAAAACATCATGATGCTGAATAATCGTATTTATTAGACCGATTCACTCATTAAGATGAATTCTGTATCATTGGAAGAAATTACGCTACTCCCACTGCTTTCTTCACATCATCCAAAAGCTCCTTGTTTTCCCATGGTTTATGGATAACCTTGGTGATTCCAGCTTCTTCTATCAATCCATCAGTTGTTTCCTTATTGATCATACCAGACAAAAGAAATTTTGCTGAGCCAGGAGATAGTTTGTTGGCTTTGCTCAAAAACTCATCACCTTTCATACCAGGCATGAGAAAATCTGAAATAATCACAGACACATTGATCTCTTTATCAAGATAGTTTTGGAGGATTCCCAGTGCTTCGTCACCGCTTGTAGCAAATTCCAGATAGTAGTCCTTAAAATCACGCCTAAACATGGCTTTCATCGTCTGGAGTATATATGGTTCGTCATCCACAGCTAAGATCAAACCTTTTTTCATATTATAGTGTGTCGCTTTGTTCCTTAAATATATAAACTCGAAGCGTTATTCCTATATTAATTTATCCAATTCTAAATTGTATGTAGGGATACTTGAGTAAAAGATTTATGACTTAAGTTAGAAAAAATGTCACTTGATCAATTCTAGAAGGTAATCTTTCTTTTTCGAACTTTCGTGATAATTTGTTTTGCTTACTTCCTTTTTTCCAATAAAAAATTGCTTTAGTTCAATAATTGCAAAATATTTTAAGCAGTGAAATTTTTTTAATTCTTGCAAACCACCATCATTGGCTGCTCACCAGATTAGATCAACATCAATTATTGCTATATTTTTTATCAATTTTATAAAAATTTCGCAACAAACTTGAAAACGAGACAACTCAAACGCATTTTTATTAAGTATTTCTTTACTATTTTGCTTTTTCTTTTATATTAAGAGAACTGTGAAATCGGCTATCACGGTATGATTTTTTGTTAACTGTATACCTAATGCAAATGGAGAATTCGGGAAACCTCTACACGCCTTCATTGGAGAAAGATAATTGTGGAATTGGTTGTGTGGCTAATATTGATGGTACAGCCAACTACACCATCATTGATGACGCCATCAATATGCTGGAGAATATGGAGCACAGAGGTGCCACAGGAAGTGATCCTGAAACCGGGGACGGAGCTGGGATAATGATTCATATTCCGCATGATTTTTTAATTGATGAATGTAAAATCAATGGTTTTGAAATACCTGAAAGAGGTAAGTATGGATTGGGAATGTTATTTTTCCCAAAAGAGGACAGCATAAGAAAGGAGTGTAAAAGAGTATTAGAAAACCACATGGAGGAAGTAGGTTTTGACCTGCTGGGTTATAGAAAAGTACCCGTGGACACTGACATTCCAGGACAAGCAGCGAAAGACACTCAACCAGTCATCGAACAGATCTTCGTAAAGCCAAAGGATAGTTCCCTTGATGAAGATGCTATCAACAGAAAATTATTCGTCTTAAGAAATTACACCACCCACTTTGTCGGACATTTTGTTCCAGGAAATAACGGCCGGTTTTATGTAGCCAGTTTTTCAACCAGAGTGGTTGTTTATAAAGGTCAGCTAAGAACGGACCAGGTTCGCCAATTCTATTATGACCTGCAAGACACCAGAATGACTTCTGCCCTGGCAATGGTGCACAGTAGATTTTCTACCAATACTTTCCCAAACTGGAAACTTGCTCAGCCATTTAGGTTCATAGCTCATAATGGAGAAATAAATACCATACGAGGTAACCTTAATAAAATGAAATCAAAGGAGGCGCTCATGAAGTCTACTTTGTTCAATAAGGAAGAGCTCAAAATGTTACTACCTGTAACGGATGCTGCTCACTCAGACTCAGCTAACCTTGATTCACTTGTTGAACTACTAGTGATGGGTGGTAGACCCATTGCTCAGGTAATGATGATGCTGGTACCAGAAGCATGGCAGGACAATAAAACGATGGATGCTGAAAGAAAAGCATTTTACAAGTATCATGCATCTCTTATGGAACCCTGGGATGGACCTGCAGCATTGTTTTTCACGAATGGAAAGCAAATTGGCGCAACATTAGACCGAAATGGATTGAGACCTTCCAGATTTATCATAACTAAGTCTGGGAAACTGGTAATGGCTTCAGAAGTTGGAGTTCTTCAAATCCCTGACGAGACTGTTGTCAAGAAAGGCCGGTTAGAGCCTGGGAAAATGTTGATTGCCGACCTTGAGAAGAAGACCATCTTATTTGATGAGGATGTCAAAAAAGAAATCTGTAGTAACAAACCATATTTCGATTGGATCAAGGAACAACGAATCAAACTTAGGGATAGAACTGTTCCAGAAATTGCTGATGAGAGACTTTCCTCTGAAGTATTGCAGCAGAAGCAAATGGCATATGGCTATACATATGAGGATGTTAAGCTAATCATCAAACCGATGGCTGAAAAAGCCACAGAACCAATTGGATCGATGGGTGCTGATGCGCCATTAGCAATACTTTCCAGAAGGAGTCAGCATGTGAGTAGCTACTTCAAACAGTTTTTTGCACAGGTAAGTAACCCACCAATTGATCCTATCAGAGAAAGAATGGTGATGTCACTGTTTACCCGTGTTGGTGAAAGTCTTAACATTCTGGAGGAAACTCCCGAACACACAAGACAAATTCACATATCACAACCTGTGTTGACTGATAGCACCTTCGCAAAATTACATCACCTGGAGGATCAAGGATTCACAAACCATACGATAAACGCTGTTTTCAACCCCGATCGTCCGGAGAATCTGGAAAAGGCCATTGATAAGATTTGCGCTGAAGCTGAGCAGGCAATTATCAATAAGACGAAGATCATTATTCTTTCCAATAAAAACATTGATTCAAGTTCAGCGCCCATTCCTTCATTGATTGCAATTGGTGCAGTTCATCACCACCTGGTAAGAAAGAATTTAAGGACCAAAGCAGGTCTAATTGTAGAAGGCGGGGATGTTTGGGAAACTCACCATTTCGCTACAATTATTGGTTATGGTGCAAGTGCCGTATACCCTTATTTGGCCATAGAAACGATTAAGAACTTACATGATTCAGATAGGCTTACTGATCAATTGGATATTGAGGCTGCTATCGCCAATTACGTAAAAGCGGTAGGATATGGTCTTCTCAAAATCATGTCTAAAATGGGTATCAGCACCCTCCAATCTTACCAGTCTTCACAAATATTTGAATGTGTCGGACTTGGAAATAAGGTAATTGGAAAGTGTTTCAACGGTACGATCAGCAGATTAGGCGGGTTGAATTTCCAGGATTTGGCCAAAGAAGCGATTACACCATTTAGAATTGCCTTCCCTTATGAAGGTAAATCTGACAACCTATTGGATATAGGTGGTTTTTACCAGTGGAAACGAAGGGGCGAGAAACACCTGTTAACACCTGATGTCATTCACTTACTACAAAAGAGTACTAAGCTCAAAGACTTTAAGCTTTATAAGCAGTACGCGAAATTAGTGAATGAACAAAATGAGGCCAATATCACACTAAGAAGCCTTGTGGATTTCACAAGCCCAAGAAAACCGATAGAACTAAGCGAAGTTGAGCCAGTAGAATCGATTCTAAAAAGATTTGCAACTGGAGCCATGTCATTTGGATCCCTTTCTCATGAAGCCCATTCTACCCTGGCGATTGCCATGAATAGAATAGGGGGCAAGAGTAACTCAGGAGAAGGCGGAGAAGATGAAGCCAGGTATCAGACAAAGCCAAATGGTGATTCAGAAAGATCTGCCGTGAAGCAGGTTGCTTCAGGAAGATTTGGGGTGACATCCCATTATCTCGCAAATGCGGATGAAATACAAATTAAAATGGCACAGGGAGCCAAACCAGGTGAAGGTGGACAACTTCCTGGTCATAAAGTTGATGAATGGATTGGAAGAGTAAGACACTCCACACCAGGTGTAGGTTTGATCTCCCCTCCCCCACATCACGATATTTATTCAATTGAGGACCTGAAACAGTTGATCTATGACCTTAAAAATGCCAACAGGTTTGCCAGGATCAATGTAAAACTAGTATCAGAAGCAGGTGTTGGAACCATTGCAGCTGGGGTGGCAAAAGCCAAAGCCGATGTAATCATGGTTTCAGGTGCCGATGGCGGAACAGGAGCCTCACCTCTCAGTAGTATCAGACATGCTGGATTACCGTGGGAAATTGGATTAGCAGAAGCACATCAAACTTTGTTGATGAATCACCTACGAAACAAAGTTACGCTCCAGACAGATGGGAAAATTTTAACTGCGAGGGACATAGCAGTTGCCACATTACTAGGTGCTGAAGAATGGGGTGTTGCTACGGCTGCCCTAATTGTAGAAGGGTGTATCATGATGAGGAAGTGTCACTTGAATACCTGCCCTGTTGGTATAGCAACTCAAAACCCAGATCTTAGAAACCTATTCACTGGTGATCCGGATCATGTAGTTAATCTATTTACGTTCCTGGCCATGGAATTAAGAGAAATCATGGCCGAACTTGGATTCCACTCAATCAACGAAATGGTTGGTAGAGCTGATTACCTGAAAGTGAAAGAACACAAAGATCACTGGAAACTTCAGAAGCTAGACCTTAAACCTGTATTAAAATACGACCATGAATTAAGTCAGAAAGGTAGGTTTAAGCAAGTAGGACAAGATCACGAAATTGACAAGGTCATTGATAAGCAGATGGTGAAGTTTGCCTACCCTGCTTTGAAGAACCATGAACAAGTGTTCAGGGAATTACCAATAACCAATGTAGACCGGTCTGTTGGTACCATGTTAAGTTATGAAGTGAGTAAACGTTTTGGTAGTCAGGGATTACCCGATGATTTCATACACTTCAAGTTCAACGGATCTTCAGGGCAAAGTTTTGGAGCATTCCTGAATAAAGGGATAACCCTTGAGTTGGAAGGTGAATCTAATGATTACTTCGGCAAGGGTTTATCTGGTGGTAAAATGATTGTTTATCCACCAAGAGGTCATGACTATGTAGCAGACGAGAATATTATCATTGGAAATGTTGCCTTCTATGGCGGTACTTCAGGTGAAGCCTATATCAATGGTATGGCAGGAGAACGATTTGCAGTTAGAAATTCAGGTGTGAAGACTGTAGTAGAAGGTGTGGGTGATCACGCCTGCGAGTATATGACTGGAGGCACAGTGGTTATTCTTGGAACAACTGGCAAAAACTTTGGCGCAGGAATGAGTGGTGGAATAGCCTATGTTTTAGATGAGGGAAAAGAGTTTTCTGATCTGTGTAACATGGGAATGATCGGTTTAGAACCACTGGATAAAGATGACGAGATTGAATTGCAAAAACTCATAAAGAGCCATGCTTCAGAGACAAAAAGCTCAAAAGCAATTGGTATTCTGGAGAACTGGGATGAGACAAAAACCAAATTTATCAAAGTCATTCCTCATGACTATAAGGCGGTGTTAGAAAAGACAAAATCATTAAAAAAAGTAGTAGCATAAGGATATGGGACAGGTAGACGGATTTTTAAAGATAGACAGAGAACTTCCTCAAAGCAGGGATACAAAAGAAAGAATAAAAGACTCGAAAGAGATTTACCAGGAATTCTCAGACGAGAAAACCAACAATCAGGCTGCAAGGTGTATGGATTGTGGTGTCCCATTTTGTCATAATGGATGTCCTCTGGGAAATCAAATTCCTGAGTTCAATGATGCCGTATATGAAAATGACTGGGAACGAGCGGTAAAAATATTATTATCCACTAATAACTTCCCTGAGTTCACAGGCAGAATATGCCCGGCTCCATGTGAAAGTAGTTGCGTGCTAGCCATTAACAAACCCGCTGTTACTATTGAGCATATTGAAAAATCAATAATTGAGAAAGCTTTTCAGAAAGGATGGGTCAAACCAGCCACTCCGGAAGACAGAACAGGAAGACAGGTAGCTATTGTAGGATCAGGGCCTGCCGGACTTGCTGCCGCGGCACAACTAAACAAAAAAGGACATTCTGTTACGGTCTTTGAAAAAGACGATCGAATTGGAGGGTTACTTCGATATGGCATTCCGGATTTCAAACTTGAAAAATGGGTGATTGACAGAAGATTGGAATTATTGGAAAAAGAGGGTGTCAATTTCAAAACTAATGTAGAAGTAGGTAAAGACATATCTGCTGTTGAATTGAGAAATCAATATGATGCAATTCTACTGTGCACAGGATCTACTGTCCCAAGAGATTTACCAATTCCTGGAAGGAAACTAGAAGGAATCCACTTTGCAATGGAATACTTAACACAACACAATAAAAGAGTTGCAGGAGATCCAATTCCTAAAGAAGAAGAAATCCTGGCTACTGATAAACATGTGATTGTAATTGGTGGTGGTGATACAGGATCAGATTGTGTAGGTACATCAAATCGTCACGGAGCAAAGTCGATTTCTCAGCTGCAATATCGTGGCAAACCTCTTATGGAGAGAAAAAATAATAATCCCTGGCCTGAATGGCCAATGACTTTGTCAACTTCTTCATCCCATGATGAAGGTTGCGATAGAAATTGGTCTATCCTCACAAAAGAATTCGTAAGTGATGACAATGGGCATGTGAAAGGATTGAGAGTTGTTGAGCTGGAATGGGTAAGTCATTCTGAATACATTGAGATTCCTGGCTCTGAAAAAGTATTACCATGTGACCTTGCACTGCTAGCCATTGGGTACGCACATCCTAAAAGAGATGGCCTCCTTGAATACCTGGGAGTAGACCTTGATCTGAGAGGAAATGTAAAAGTCACTGATTGGCAAACCAATGTACCAGGCGTATTCGCGGCAGGTGATATCCATAGAGGACAATCACTTGTAGTTTGGGCCATTTCAGAAGGAAGAGAGTCAGCCAGGGCTATAGAAGAGTACCTTATGGGTGCTAGTAAACTGGAAGTTAAAGACGGTTCAGGAATGATGTTGGAAAGATAGGGAGTTAAATCTCCCTTATTTCAAAATCTTCCCCCTGACCAAACTTGATGAGGTCACTCATGAAATAGACTTCAAGTGTATAGATATCTTTGAGTTTAAATTCAGCAGCTCCCGCGACCTCCAATACCTCAAAATCAAACACCTCCCCGAAATTTACAAGTCGGTATTTTTTACCGTACCGCATACTGTTAAATGCTAACCCCTTCATATGAACAGTGTTACAGGCTTTCACTATCAATTGTTTCAACAGATCGCCTATTTATTTACAATTTTAATTTCAATTCCCTCAAAAATGTGTTAAAATTGGCCAGAAGTTTTTTAAAGACTAACCTATTAGTATGAAATCTAACCTTTTTAAACTATCAGGAGTAGCAATGGTAGTAATCATTGCATTCATCTTCACATCTTGCGGTAACGAAAAAAAGAAAGAGAATATCTCTTCTGATGAATTATCAGAGACTGAAAAAAAGATTGTTGAAGAAATTGATAAGGTAATCCATGATATGCCGCCTCCAACTGAGGTGCCTTTCCTTTTGAAAGAAACTGGAGCCGAGTATAACGAAGATCTATTAAATGATCTGGCAAATGTAGAATCCCACACCACAAGTAGAGACAAAGCTGCTTTAAATGCTGGTGTTTATGCTACAGACATAGGGTATCTTTCTTCTTATGAACAAGTTGAAAACGCTTTGAGTTATCTTGAAGCATGTCAAAAGTTGGCTGAATCCATAGGAGCAGGTTCTGTATTTAATGTTGAACTCATGGGAAGATTCGAGAAAAATCTCGCAACCCCGGATTCTTTAATGACTATCGTAAATGAAGTAATGGAGAACGCTGAAGTAAACCTTGAAAATAGCGACAAGTTGACAAGTGTTGCTCTGGTATTAGTTGGAAGTTACATTGAAGGTATGTTTTTGGCCACTCAGGTCATAGATACTTATCCTAACGATATGTTACCAGACGATGCAAGAAACCTTGTATTACAACCTCTAGTAAGGGTTATCATCGAACAAGAGCAACCACTTTTAGATGTGATTGCATTAATGAAGGATCTTCCGGAAGACGAGATCATTGATCATATGATCGCTGAACTTCAGGTATTGAGAATTCTTTACGAAGATGACCTTAGAATGATCGAAGAGCAGATCAATCAAAATGAAGGAAACTTTCAGCTAAAGCCTGATATGTTAAAAGATGTCATTGTTGAAGTAAAACGAATCAGAGGAGACATCGTAGCTACTGCCGAATAAACCAAATCAACTTTATAAACTGGAAGCATTGGATCAATATTCAATGCTTTTTTTTATATTGATGCAAATACTTTCTATCCATGAGTGAAGAACTTTTAAAAGCCCTTATTCAATTATTGGCAATTGTCGCCACTGAAGATGAAGTAACGGCTGACGAAAGAGCAACTATCGAAAATTTCCTGTTAGAAAACGTCACCAAAGCTGAGGCTGAGACCTATCTGCAACTCTTTGATAGGATTGTTTCTGAGATTAGTCGGAAAGGAGAAAGGACACTCTCAGAAGATCAGAAAGAAATCAATCTCATCAATGAGCAAATGAATAAGGAGCTTACCAGCAGACAAAAAATCGCGGTAATGCTGAACCTTATCATTTTAATAATTGCTGATGGAAAAATTACTGATAGAGAGCGTGAATTACTGTATTATATTGGCAATGGCATTAACATCAGTAAAAGGCTTATTGATTATCTAAAGGGTTTTGTTCTCTTCACAGACCGTTCTAAACTTGTTAGTAACAACATACTGATCATTGACAAGGGTGAAACTGAACAAAACAAAAAGAATCACTACCTGAAAAATGAAAACCTCGAAGGTGAGTTATTTATTCTTAAAATGCCTGAGTCAGAGACATACTTTCTCAAGTATGTTGGGGAGATGCCACTTTTATTAAACGGTGACCCGGTTAGAGCCAATAAAATTTATCCGTTTTCATCTGGAAGTTCAATTCGCGGAGATTTGATCAATGCTGTTTATTACAGTGATGTGGTAAATGCATTCAGAAGTGATGCAGCAAGCACCAATATCTCGTTTCTTGCCAGCAATGTTTCGTTTCAATTCAAAAATGGGGATACTGGTCTAAGAAATATTCAAATTGCAGAAAAAGGCGGTCGGCTAATTGGACTAATGGGTGCAAGTGGATCAGGGAAGTCTACGTTACTCAACGTTTTGAATGGTAACGAATCACCTACTACAGGAAGCGTACGAATAAATGGTATTGATATCCATGTTAATAAGGATCAAATAGAAGGAGTAATTGGGTATGTCCCTCAAGACGACCTCTTAATGGAAGACCTGACTGTCTTTCAAAACCTTTATTATGCTGCTAAACTTTGTTTTAAAGACAACAGCGATGAACAGAATAAGAAACTGGTCGAGGATACTCTTGAGTCACTCGGACTTACTGAAACCAGTGACCTTAAAGTCGGCAGTCCCTTGGACAAAACAATTAGTGGTGGTCAGAGAAAAAGATTGAATATTGGACTCGAACTATTGAGGGAGCCATCGGTTCTTTATGTGGATGAACCTACCTCAGGACTTTCTTCGAGGGATTCTGAGAATATCATGGATTTACTCAGGGACCTTTCACTAAAAGGAAGAATGATTTTTGTAGTTATTCACCAACCCTCGCTCGATATTTTCAAGATGTTTGATAAATTGATCATACTGGATGTTGGGGGGTATCAAATCTATTATGGAAATCCAATAGAGGGGATTGAGTATTTTAAAAACATCGTCAATCTGAAGGACCAAAGCCCTTTGCCAAACCCTGAGCAAATTTTCAATATTGTGGAGGCGAAGGTTGTAAATGAATATGGTCATTTCACAAAGCAACGAAAAATTATTCCTGAGGAATGGTACCAGTTTTTCAAGGACCACATTAAGACGCCTACGATTACAGAAGTCACCGATAGACCTAAGAAGACCTTAAACATTCCCAACAAGCTTAAACAGGCCACAATCTTTACAGTGAGAGATGTGCTGGGTAAAATATCCAATAAACAATACCTCATCATTAACTTTCTGGAAGCACCGGTCCTGGCCATTATTCTGGCCTTCATTGTCAGATATATCCCTGCCAATGAGGATCACTACATTTTCAGATTGAATGAAAATTTGCCGGTTTTCTTCTTCATGAGTGTCATTGTAGCATTATTTATGGGCCTTACTGTAAGCGCGGAAGAAATTATTCGAGATAGAAAAATTTTAAAAAGAGAATCATTTTTAAACCTGAGCAGAGGAAGTTACATTCTTTCTAAATTGATCATTCTATTCACGCTAAGTGCCATTCAGACTTTGACATTTGCTATTATTGGTAATGTTATTCTTAATATCTATGGCATGACTATGGAATATTGGATGGTCCTATTTAGTGTTTCTTGTTTCGCCAATGTCCTGGGATTGAATATTTCATCTGCATTTAAATCTGTTGTGACTATTTATATTCTGATTCCATTACTAATTATCCCTCAGTTGATACTGAGTGGCGTGGTTGTCAGTTTCGACAAATTGAACCCTACCATCTCAGCCACTGATAAAGTACCGTTAATTGGTGAAGTCATGGCTTCTCGATGGGCATATGAAGCTTTGTCGGTAACTCAATTCAAAGACAATGAATTTGAAAGAAGGTTTTACCCGTTTGATCAACAGATCTATACGTCAGAGTATAAAGTAATTTACTTCCTTCCTTATCTCGAAAAGAGTCTGGAATACTGTCATGTACATAGGCCTGAGGATGGTGATGATGTAAAAGAAGAATTGGAAAGAAACCTGGAATTGCTTCACAATGAATTATCAGATGAATTCGGATCACTGGTTGAAGAAAGATATCCGGAAATCAATCAATTAAATCTGGAAAGTTTTAATGATGAGGTCTACAAAAAAGTTGACCTAAGGCTAAAGCAACTAAAAGCTTTATATAACTCAAGATCTAACAAAGCTGCCAATGAAAAAGACCAATTATTAAGTGATATGTTAAAGGGTCCTGGTGGTAGCGATGCTTTTTTGGCTTTTAAGGACAAGTATCACAACGACCGTTTGACTCATGTTGTTAAAAACCAATCCAGTAGCACCAGAATAATTGAAAAGGATGGGCATCTCATCAGGAAAATTTACCCGATTTACATGGAACCCGATAACATTGATCACCCACTTGATTTTAGGGGGCAGTTTTTTGAACCATATAAACACCTGTTTGGATTCTATATCCCTACACCCATATTCAACATCTTTATGATTTGGTTGATGACAATTTCATTGGTGGTAGCACTTCAATTTGACATCTTGAGGAAGATTATTTCTTAAAGAACGTGTTTTTCATTCTATCAAAGACACTTTTCTTCATGCTTTATCCACTCACCTGGATCATAGCAATAGGAGTATATAGTCTCTTCACAAAATATCCAGCGAGGAAGCGGGTAACAAAAAGACTAACAATTGTTTTGCTCCTTTTATTCACGAATCCCCTCATTATCAATCTTTTGATTTCGTCCTGGGAAGTTCCTGCTGTACCGTATAACAATTTACCAGATAACTTCACACATGCGGTGGTGCTATCAGGAGTCACGAATATCAATATTGAACCGAAAGACAGGGTCCACTATAGCAAGGGAGTAGACAGGATATTGCATGCGATAGAATTGGTAAAAAGAGGCATAGCTGATACGCTTGTTATTAGCGGAGGAAATGGCAGTTTGTTGACCCCAGAGTTATCTGAATCAAAAAACCTGATGAGAACAGCACTGCTAGCTGGTATACCAAATGAAAGAATAAAGATTGAAAGCCAATCAAGAAATACATATGAAAATGCCAGGTATGTTGCTGATCTTCTTCCAGAAGAGCATAACATACTACTTGTGACCTCAGGCTACCACATGAGAAGAGCCGAAATGTGTTTTCAAAAATTTAATATCCAATTCACATGTTTTTCTACTGACATAAGAAGTGCTTCATTCAATAGCTCTCCTGATCATTGGTTAATCCCAAAGGCTTCCTCAATTGACCGTTGGAATATTATTATAAAAGAAATGGTAGGTATCATTATGTACAGACTGAATGGTTACATTTAAAAAAGTAAGGGCACAAAAAAACCGATTCAGTTACCCAAATCGGTTCAATATATTTTCGAAGGCTGTTAATCTTCTTTCTTCTCTTCTGCTTTGTCTTCCTTCTTTGCTTTAGGAGCAGCTTTTTTCTTAGGAGCAGCTTCTTTCTTCTCTGCTTTTGGAGCGGCCTCTTTTTTCTCAGCTTTAGGAGCAGCTTCCTTTTTCGGAGCAGCTTTTTTCTTAGGAGCAGCTTTAGCTTCTGCTTTAGGTGCCTCCTCTACTTCAGCTTCTTTCTTAGTCTTAGGAGCAGACTTCTTAGCAGCTTTTGCTTTAAACTCCTCTTTAATTTTTTCGATATCTACATTTTCGATAATAGGAGTAGCACTTAGAAGCTTAATGCTTTGATTCTTCTTCTTTGCTCTTGCTTTATTTCTTCTCCCTTTTCTTTCCAGTCTAGTAACAGCCATTTTTTATTACTTTTCAATTCATTTTGTGAAACGAGGTGCAAATTTATAGGATTAAGTAGTTTTGTGCAAAAATAATTACTATGTCAATAGAAAAACCTTCATTACCAAAAGGAACTCGTGATTTCAATCCAGCCCAAATGGCCAGGAGAAACTACATTATTGATACCATAAAGGCTGTTTTTAGAAACTATGGCTTCTCTCAAATTGAAACGCCAGCTATGGAAAATCTTTCAGTTCTTACCGGTAAATATGGTGATGAAGGTGATCAGTTGTTGTTCAAAGTATTGAACAGTGGTGATTATCTTAAAAAAACTGCCATCGAAGACTACTCTGCAGGGAGTAAAGTATTCAGCTCGCTCATAACAGAAAAAGGACTTAAGTATGACCTCACCGTACCTTTCGCTCGGTACGTAGTAATGAATCGTAATGACATAACTTTTCCGTTCAAAAGGTTTCAAATTCAACCAGTTTGGCGAGCAGACAGACCCCAAAAAGGGAGGTACAGAGAATTTTATCAGTGCGATGCTGATATTATTGGCTCTGATTCTCTTGTACAGGAAGCAGAAATCATATTGATGATCAATGATGTATATCAACGCTTGAAGCTAAAGGACTTTGACATTGTAGTCAATAACCGAAAAATACTAAGTGGGATCAGTGAAGTGATTGGAATGGCGGATAAATTCACTGAATTCTGTGTGGCCATTGACAAACTTGACAAAGTAGGCACAGAGAAAGTGTTTGAGGAATTAGTTGAGAAAGGATGTACCACAGAAGGACTGGACAAGTTATCAAAACTGTTGAATACACCTTCTAAGGAGCAGTTGGAAATTCTATCAGAATACTTAGCATCTTCACAAACTGGTATAAAAGGCCTGGAAGAGGTGAATGAGCTGATTGCCGGGTTAGGAAGTAATAACCTTGATCAATTACATTTCAAATTTGACCTAAGTCTGGCAAGAGGATTGACTTACTACACAGGTACCATTATTGAAGTAAAACCAACATCAGTAAAAATGGGAAGCATTACAGCTGGTGGAAGATACGATAACTTAACAGGCATTTTCGGTCTTGATGGTGTCTCTGGAATTGGTATCTCGTTTGGATTGGATCGCATCTATGATGTATTGGAAGAATTACAGCTATTTCCAGAAAAGATTGAGAACAATACAAAACTGATGCTAGCTTGCTTTGATAAGGAGTCACTTTTGAAAGCAATTTCTGTTGCCACTACATTAAGACAGGCTAATATCAGCACTTCTCTTTACCCTGAAGCCGCTAAACTGAAAAAACAATTTCAATACGCTAATAGAATGAATATACCCTTCGTCGTTGTTATTGGCCCTGAAGAGCTTGAAAAAAGAATTTTCAGTCTAAAGAACATGGTTACTGGAGAGCAACAAGAAATGACACTGGATGAAATTATTGTACATTTAGACCGTTAAATAGCAAACGTATACTTTTTGAACAGGTCATTCCTATTGATATTGTTTCTTCTGATGGTAATTGCCTCAGACATCATCGGCCAAACCACAAGTCAGTTCGGTCGCTATGAAGTGGATTTTTCACGAGGATGCGCTCCATTGACTGTTACGATCACAGAAATAGACAGCACAAGCGGTACAAGACAATACACCTATTTTGAGGATGGAAACCTTACAAATGAATTAAATTTCACCTATCAGAATCCGGGCATATATACAATCACACAATATACCGCAGATAGCAATCAACCTCCCGACACGCTAGGGATCGAAGTACTGGAAGTAACGAGCCCAACCTTTGACATATTCAATTGTGAAGGCAATAGTGCCAGAATCATAGCCACAGATGGACTGTATGATTATTACCAGCTATTTTACCTAAACGACTCGATTACTTTTGGGGCTAATACGATTAGCGAGGTGTTTTCATTTCCAGACCAAAGCACCCAAACATTGCGCCTGAGAGGATATTATAATGGTGCATTTGATAATTGCGGAGAGGTTTCTTTTAGCTTCACACCAACTTCTCAGATTAATAATCCGACAATAAACAATATCAGCTTTGAAAAAACATGTGCAGATTTAATTGATCTTACATTGGACCTGACTATACAACCAGATGTAAGACATTTGGTCGAATTCAGTGAGGATGGATCAACTTTCAATGTTCTGGATACAATCTACAATGATCAGAATCCAATCTATCAAGACGTGAGTGTCAGTAATTCCAACGCAATTGTAAGAATCAGTGCAATTGAGGAATGTACAGGAAGCCTGGTTTATCCCTTCACATTCACAATAAATGACCTAAACCCAACTTTAGACCCGATCGTCAATATTACCGCTAGTTATACTGGAAAACGACCAGTACTTACTTATGATACGGTTAGCATCTCTACCATTACTTATAATATTTACCGTCAGATAAATCAAGGCAGTTTTGACCTGGTTGGTGAAAGTACTTCCAATACCTTTTCTGATACCAATCTCAATCCTGATATTAACATATATAACTATCAGGTAATTTCCACAGATAGTTGTGGCAACAGTTCGGAAAGTTCCATAATTGCAACTCCAGTCTATTTACAATTCGATAAAATATCTCCAAATATTTATCAATTGGAATGGAACGACTACAGTGGCTGGCAAAGCGGCATCAACTTTTATCAACTTGATATCCTTTCCTCCGAGAATTTGATTGTTGGCACGCTTGATTTTAGCACACCATCTCCAAGACTTCTTAACATTAGTAATTTTGAAGGAAACAAATACCGCATCAGCATTCATTCATCAGAAGGGGGTTATGTGGCATACTCCAATATTATACTTTTGAATAAAGAGAAGATCGTGATATTTCCTGATGCCTTTAGTCCAAATGCAGATGGTGTAAATGACACATTTGGTCCTGTAATCACTACAGCCAATAATTTTACTTTCTTAATTTATAACAAGTGGGGTGAATTAATTTTCAAAAGTGATCGCCCAGGTGATACCTGGGATGGCAAATACAAAGGGTTCGCATCTCAGCCCGGAACTTATTTTTATAGAATAACATTTGAAAATGACAGTGGAGAAAAATTTGATCAATCAGGATCTTTCTTATTATTGCGCTAAATAAATGGCAAGTTATGTTTGACATGATGAAAATGATGGGTAAGCTGAAGGAAGCCCAGGGAAAAATTAAAGAGGCTCAGGAGAGCCTGGGTAATCTTACAGCAAACGGAGAGTCCGGTGCTGGTCTTGTAACAGCCAAAGTTAATGGAAGGAAAGAAGTTATTAGTGTAAATGTAGATAGCTCACTCCTCAATTCAGATGATCGAGAAATGATGCAAGACTTAATCGTTGCAGCAATAAACAAAGCGCTTGAGAATGTTGACGGCAAAGCAAAAGAACACATGAAAAATGCCACTGAAGGAATAATTCCAAATATACCCGGCATGGACCTAAGCGGCATGATGTAATGGATAAAATTGCCGTTGTAATTCTGAATTACAATGGGAAGGAGTTCTTACGCAAGTTCCTTCCGAATCTCATTAAGTTTTCTGCCCCGTATAAAATTTATGTGGCCGATAACCACTCAACTGATGAATCTGTAGCTGTAATTCAGAATGATTTCCCTGAAATAGAAATCATTGTATTAGAAGAGAACTATGGCTATGCCGGAGGTTACAATGAAGCCCTGAAACAAATTAAAGCAGCATTCTACCTCCTGATTAATTCTGATGTTGAGGTAACACCCAATTGGATACCCCCTCTATTGAAGTTATTGGAAGAGACCCCCAATTCCGCTGCGGTACAGCCAAAGATCAGGTCCTACCATGAAAAAGAATTATTCGAACATGCAGGAGCCGCTGGAGGAATGATTGACCCATTGGGATATCCTTTCTGCCGTGGACGACTATTTAACTATGTTGAAAAAGATGTGGGGCAATATGATAACCCGCAACAAATATTTTGGTCTACCGGTGCTTGCTTTTTGATCTCTAGTGATGTTTTCTGGGAAGCAGGTGGATTTGATCCCAGCTTTTTCGCACACATGGAAGAGATTGACCTTTGTTGGCGTATAAATAATATGGGTTACTCGGTTCATTATCAACCAGACAGTGTTGTATATCATGTTGGGGGAGGAACTTTGAGTATGCTCAATCCTAAAAAAACATACCTGAATTTCAGAAATGGATTGGCATTGATTTACAAAAATATGGCTTTAAGAGAGTTACTGTATAAACTTCCAATAAGGTTGGCACTTGACGGAGTAGCTCTTTTGAGATTCGCCCTAATGGGAGAATTTAATCATGCTTTAGCCGTTTTGAAAGCTACACGAGATTTTTGGTGGCGTATTTTGACAGGGGTCAATAAAAGAAAAGTAAAAGGAAAATCTGCCATCAATAAAGGCAAGTACTTCCAAAAATTAATTGTCTACGAGTTTTATGTAAGAAATAACAGGAAATTCAGTGACATTGAATAACTTCCTAATAATACCAAAGTGAATTGCGCCTTCTCAGGTGCTTCCTGAAATTCATAATGAAGGCTAACGCCAGGTAAATAATGATTGGGCTTCCAAAGGTTAGAAAGCTGGTATAGATGAATGTAATTCTGATAGATGAAGTTGGAATATTTAGTTTTTCTCCCAACCTCGTACAAACACCAAATGCGTACTTTTCGATGAACTCTTGCATTAGTAAAATTTCTAGTACAAATATAACTATATGTACCATAAAATGTTGCAAAACTTTAAGCAGGATAAATATTTTTAACTATTATTGTGGAGACTTCATCGAAATGTTGAGGTCGTTCAACCAATTTTTGAAAACTAATTCTTTTAACAAAAAAGTGATTCAGATGAAAAAAATCAACCTTATTATGGCCTTGTTCATTGGTTCGGCCGTATTCTCCGGTTGTGCTTTGAACAAAATGATAAGTCTTGCTAAAGATCAAGACTTAAAAGTGGAGCCTAACCCGCTAGAGGTACATGCTGAAAAAGTGAGCTTTGAAATGTCGGCAGTGTTGCCGCCAAAGATGTTGCCATCCGGAAAGGTTTATACACTAAACACAATCTATCAGTACGGAGAGCAAGAAATGAATTTACCTGGTATTGAATTTAAAGCGGATGACTTCCCAAGTAGTGCTTCTTCTGTTTCCAGAAAGAGTCAGGAATTCAGCTTTGATTATCAGGAAGGAATGAACCCAGGAACTCTTTACGTTCAGGGTGAAGCGAAAGACCCGAGAAATGGAAAAACTGCCACTACAGACAGATTAGCCATTGCTCAAGGTTTAATCACCACCTCAATATTGGTTCAAAACGTTTACTACCCTGCTTACGCAGCTCATGGTTACAACGACAAAGAGGAACTTATTCCTACAAACGTTGACTTCTTCTTTGCGAAAGGAAGATCTGAGTTAAGAACTTCTGAGAAAAGTAGTGACAGAGCTAAAAACTTCAGAGCCTTTGTTGCTGAGAAAAACGTAACAAGAACTGTAACAATTACCGGTCTTCACTCTCCTGAAGGTCCTGAAAGAATCAACAGCAACCTTGCTGAGGATAGGGCTAAAATCATTGAGAAGTATTACAGAAGTCAGATGAAGAAATACGACTACAAAGAGTTAGCTGATAGCATTAAGTTTATCATCAAACCTGTAGTTGAAGATTGGCAACCATTCAAAGATGCATTGAAAGAGTACGATGGTCTTGAAGGAACTGCCAAAGCTGATATCTTGAAAATTGTTAACGGAACAGGAACTTTCGAAGATAAAGAGAAGAATCTACAGAAGCTTTCTTCTTATAGCAAATTAGTAAAAGATGTTTATCCTCCTTTAAGAACAGCTAAAACTGAGATTTTAACTGTTAAGCCTAAGAAATCAAATGCTGAAATTGCAGTGCTTTCTAAAGCTATTGCTGAAGGAAGTGCCGAAGCTGACACATTGAGTGCTGAAGAGTTATTGTTCTCAGGAACACTTACTCCTTCTTTGGACGAAAAAGTAGCAATTTATACGGCAGCTACAAAAGCATATCCTAGCTGGCAGGCACACAATAACCTGGCTGCTGTTTATGTTGAGCAAGCTAAAGCTGGTGATGCTGATAAAGTTGAAATGGCTATTACTCAGTTAGAAATTGCTGCTAAAATGCAAAAAACTGCTGAAGTACATACTAACCTGGCAAACGCTTACGCAATGCAAGGTAGCTATGAGCAAGCAATGGAGAATATCACTGCTGCTGATGGCATGGGTGGTTCTATGGAACTTACCAGAGGAATCAGTACTGTAAAAGGTTCTTTGGAAATCAGAAGTGCAAACTACTCTGCTGCTAAAACATCTTTAGCTGCTGCTACTGATGATACTGACGCTATGTTCGACAAAGGTCTTGCTTACCTTTTAAGTGGAGAATTTGAAGCTGCTGAAGCTGCATTTAATGAAGTTGTTTCTGCTGATGATTCTTATGCACTTGCTTACTATGGTGGAGCAATCGCTGCGGCCAGACAAAACAAAGGTGCTGATGTAGTATCAAACCTTTCTAAAGCTGTAGCAAGCGATGCAAGCCTTAAAGAGAAAGCGCTTTCAGATCTTGAGTTCAGGAATTTCTCTGCTCAACTTAGTGAAGCGTTGAAATAGAAAGCTCATTATAGAGATATTTGAAAGCCCTCCATCCTGGAGGGCTTTTTTTTTGCCCTTTTTATTTTGATGTATCCAGTAAATATTTTTTAAATAAGCATTGCCTAATTAATTTAGCGATCGTAAAAAATGACGAACATGAGAGTAATTCAATTCAGAGAAGCCTTAGGTGAAGCAATGAGTGAAGAAATGAGAAGAGATGAAAATGTCTTCTTGATGGGTGAAGAAGTTGCCGAATACAATGGCGCATACAAAGTGAGTCAGGGAATGCTTGATGAATTTGGGCCAAAACGAGTTATTGATACCCCTATTGCAGAACTTGGTTTTTCAGGAATTGGTGTGGGTGCTGGCATGAATGGGCTAAGACCGATTATTGAATTCATGACATTCAACTTTTCATTAGTAGCAATTGATCAGGTTATCAATGCTGCTGCCAAGATGATGAGCATGTCTGGCGGACAATTCAATATCCCTATTGTATTCAGAGGTCCAACAGGTAATGCAGGGCAATTGAGTTCACAACACTCTCAAAACTTTGAGAACTGGTACGCCAATACGCCAGGTCTTAAAGTAGTTGTTCCATCAAATCCTTATGATGCCAAAGGTTTACTGAAATCAGCAATCAGAGATGATGATCCTACTATCTTCATGGAGTCTGAATTGATGTATGGCGATAAAGGAGAAGTTCCTGAGGAAGAGTACTTGATTCCAATTGGACAGGCTCACATCGTAAGAAGCGGTAGCGACGTAACTCTTGTCTCATTCGGAAAAATGATGAAAGTGGTAAACGAGGCAGCCAATGAATTGGCAAAAGAAGGTGTATCTGCGGAAGTGATCGATTTAAGATCTGTAAGACCGATTGATTATCCTACTCTTATTGAATCAGTTAAGAAAACAAATAGAATGGTAATAGTGGAAGAAGCATGGCCTCTGTCATCAATTTCCACAGATCTTAGTCACCAAATGCAGTTTAACGCATTTGATTATCTGGATGCTCCTATTGTTAGGGTTAATAGCAAGGACCTACCTTTACCATATGCCCCAACTTTAATTGAAGAGATCCTTCCAAACGTCAAAAGAACTATCGAGGCGGTTAATTCCGTTATGTACAGATAGAAATTTATATATGAAGAAGTAAAATAAAAAAGCCGTTCGTTGAACGGCTTTTTTCATTATATCATAGCAAGAATACTTTGGTAATTTATCTTCCAAACATATTCATGTTTCCTAATGCACGCTTAGCTCCCCCCATTTTATTCATGGTTTTCATCATCTTACGCATTTCATTGAATTGTTTCAATAACTGGTTTACCTGCTGAATTGAGGTTCCACTACCTGTAGCAATTCGTTGTCTTCTGCTACCATTGATTATATCTGGGTTTTGTCTCTCTTGTGGTGTCATAGATTTGATGATCGCTTCAATAGGTTTGAATGAATCATCATCAATATCCACATCTTTCATCATCTTACCCATTCCTGGAATCATACCCATTAGGTCCTTGATGTTACCCATCTTACGGATCTGTTCCATTTGAGAGAGGAAGTCATCAAAACCAAATTGGTTCTTTCTGATCTTCTTATTAAGCCTTTCTGCTTCCTGCTGATCAAATGTCTGTTGCGCCTTCTCAACAAGTGTCAGAACATCACCCATCCCCAGGATCCTCTTTGCCATCCTGTCTGGATGAAATGCATCAATAGCATCCATCTTCTCTCCTGTACTGATGAACTTGATCGGCTTTTCAACAACGTTTCTTATCGTCAACGCAGCACCACCTCGGGTATCACCATCTAACTTGGTTAAAACAACCCCGTCGAAATTCAGTCTGTCATTAAAGGTTTTTGCCGTGTTTACAGCATCCTGTCCAGTCATTGAATCCACTACGAACAAAGTTTCTGAGGGATTGACAGCTTTTTTGAGCTCTTCAATTTCCTTCATCATTTGCTCATCAACCGCAAGACGACCTGCTGTATCTATGATTACAGTTTTCTTACCATTTTCTTTGGCGTGCTTGATAGCTTTTTTCGCAATTGCAACAGCATCCTTGTTTTCTGGTTCAGCGTAGACATCTACATCAATTTGCTCACCTAGTACTTTCAGCTGATCAATCGCCGCTGGCCTGTAAATATCGCATGCCGCTAAAAGCACAGTTCGTCCCTGCTTTTTGAGCATATTCCCCAACTTACCAGTAAAGGTTGTTTTACCAGAACCTTGAAGACCACTGATCAAAATAATATTGGGATCACCTGAGAGGTTCATTTCCTGGTGAGACCCTCCCATTAATGTCGTAAGCTCTTCTGCTACAATTTTTGTAAGCAATTGCCCTGGTGAAACAGCTATCAATACATCTTCACCCAGTGCCTTATCCCTGATCGTATCTGTTACATCCTTTGCTACCTTATAGTTCACATCAGCGTCCACTAATGCTCTCCTGATTTCTTTGATAGTAGTTGCAACATTTATTTCGGTAATCTTACCTTGTCCTTTCAGGTTTTTTACCGCGCGATCTAGCTTAACACTTAAATTATCAAACATGCTTATCCTTTAATTTCAATCGGCAAAGTTATGAAATTGACCTCTAAACTAGGAACAGAATTCATTTTTTAAACAAAATGTAACCTATTTGGCCAGGTTCAGTATATATTATAAATTAGTACCTTGTATTACAAAATACTCAAAACTCAAAATATTACTACAATGAAAACTCTACACAAAATATTCGGATTACTGATTATACTTGGTTTCGCCTCCACACAGCTCGTAGCGCAGGACAAGGTCCGTGAAAAAGACATTGCGGGCAAAACATGGTTACTCAAAATTGACATTGATGATGAGCTGCAAGACGAAATTGACGATGCTGATAGTGCATTTGAAAGAATGATCATCAAGTCTGTATCAGGTTTTGTGGACGGCATTCTAGACGGAATTGATATCTACTTTGAATTCCAAGATGATAATGACCTAAAAATCACTGTCGATGCATTTGGCGACACAGAAATAGAATACACAAAATGGTATATCAATAGAGATGGTGCTCTGGTAATTGATGACACTGATCACTTTGATGCAGATGATGAAATCTGGTTATTCGTTGACGATGTTCTTGTTGCTTTTGACAAAAACTGGGACGGGGATCTTGAAGACAGGTCCGTTTATCTGGTGGAAATTGAGTAATTTCTAGCAGAGAGCTTTTAGTAGTGAGTACAAAGACATAATTATAACTAAATACTTAATACTAAAAGCTCTCTACTGATTTATCCCTCGATTATCGATTTCAAATCAGCGGGACTGTAATTGATTGATTTCAACGTTTTATTGTCGCCATTTCTGTAAACCAGGAATGTCCCATCCTTTTCCACATAGTAACTATCTGTATCTTTATTTTCCTTGTAATGTTTTACGGTAGCTTCAGCTTCTTCTTTGGTGGCACATGCTTTGCTCATATTTGAACGTTGTACTTCGTTAAATAAATCAGCAAACTTATTGCCTAACCCGAATTCCAGAACCGCACCTGACAATACATACTGAATATCACAAAGCGCATCGGCTATTTCTACTATATCCTTGTCGGCAATAGCTTCCTGTAACTCTTTAAGCTCTTCTGCGATTAATGAAACCCTCAACTCGCACCTTTCTTTTGACGGGATAGTTGGATTATCCAATATTGGATGTTTAAAAGTACTGTGAAATTCTGCTACCTGGTTTAGTGGATCAATTTTTTTCATATGCGATACTTGGATTTCAATTTTGAAGGCCAAAGCTATTAAACAAATACTTACCATGTAATTTTACGACATGCAAATTCTCTATCAGGATGATAATATTGTTGCAGTCAATAAACCAGCTGGAATGCTAGTACATCGGACCAACCTTGCGGCTGATGTTACAGAAAATTTTGCTTTACAAACTGTGAGAGATCTTCTTGGTCAAAGAGTATTTCCGGTTCACAGAATCGATCGACCTACATCAGGGGTCTTACTCTTTGCGCTGAGCAGTGAAATTGCTGCTTTACTGAAAAAGCAATTCGATAGCCAAACTATTCATAAAAAATACACTGCACTAGTTAGGGGGCACACAGAACCATCAGGAATAATAAATCAACCCCTCAAAAAAGAAAATGGCACTATGCAGGAATCTGTGACTGAATATAGACTACTGAAACACATAGAATTGCCCATTGCAAATGAACGATTCGACACAACTCGTTACTCTCTGGTGGAAGTAACTCCTAAAACTGGTAGAATGCATCAAATCAGAAGGCATTTTGCTAAAATCAGACATTACCTGGTAGGAGACACCAAATATGGAGACTTGAAATTCAACAGGTCTTTTTCTGAATTCACTGGTATCAACGGCTTAATGTTACACGCATCATCGATACAGTTTGATCATCCGGTCACATCTGAACAAATAAGCATTAAATGTACATTAGCAGAAAGATTTCAAAAGCTTTCTCAATACCATTAACCAGGCATTGCACCTAATAAACCATTAATAAGAATAATGAAAATTACGATTGGAATGATCACCAATACAAATGGTTTCCAATAGTTTGACACTTTAACTTTTCCAGACCCTTCATTGACTATTTCTTTGAATTTAGGGAAGCCCCATACGTAAGCTGCGAATAATGAGATCAACAAACCAGCCAGAGGCAACATCAATGAACCAGAAATGAAATCTGAAAAAGTGAAAAGATCCATGTCCAGGATACTTACACCACTCCAAGCCCCAAATGACATGGTACTTGGAATTGAAAGTAATGCAATCAGCGCCATTGTAATAGAAACTGCCTTGGTCCTACCCCACTTCCGTGAATCCATAAAAGTAGCTGCAATTCCTTCCACTAACCCTATCATTGAAGTTAGTCCAGCGATAAAAACCAGAAAGAAGAATAACGAACCTAAAAAATTACCAAGGGGTACTTTTGAGAAAAGAGACGCCATTGTCACAAACAATAATCCCGCTCCGGAATCTGGTTTCAAACCGAATGCAAACAGTGCCGGAAAGATTACCAGACCTGCAATTATCGCAATAGCCGTATCAAATCCGGCCACCATCAAAACTGATCCTGGCACATCACTTTTAGATTTATCCAGGTAACTACCAAAAACAAATCCACCAGCAAGTCCAACACCAATACTAAAGAATACCTGACCCAAAGCAGCCAAAATCACAGAACCGTTAATCTTTGAAAAATCCGGTTCAAGGTACCAACTCAAGCCTTCAAATGATCCTTCCAAAGTATTGGCCCAAATGGCTAAGATTACAAAAAACACCAATAATACGGGCATAAAGATTTTTGAAACAAGTTCAACGCCTTTTTGTAAACCTCTTGCCACTATCACTAAAAGTAAAATTGCAATTGCGATGGAATAACCAAATACAACACCAGGTTGTGCTACCAGGTTATCAAAGTTCTGCTCAATTTCTACAGGAGACATGGATGAGAATTTACCTGATACGTATTCAATAAAATACACAGCTACCCAGGCTATAATCATCAGGTAATATCCGGTAATGATAAGTGCAGCCAAGACTTCTACCCAACCAATTGAATACCAAAACTTCTTTCCCTCAGCAAGCTTCTTCATCCCTGCAATAGGTGTCAATTGAGATTTTCGACCCAATGCTACTTCGGTGGTGAGTAGCGGAATACCAATCAATAAAGTGATAAGAATGTAAACAAGCAAGAATGCTCCTCCTCCACTTTCACCAACGATATACGGAAACCTCCAAATGTTCCCCATTCCAATCGCAAAACCGGCTGTTGCCATGATGAAACCAAACTTACTACCCCAGTTCTCTCTACTAGTGCCACTCATACTTTCTAATTGGTTGTTGTTTAAAATAAACCGTGAAAATATACAATTCTTTGGTAAGTCTTGAGATAGTTATACCAATGGTATCAAAATCTGATTAGTAGAAATTAAAAGAACTCATGGGAATAGGTATCTTTGCACCTTGATTGAGCAAAATACTTCACAAGAGAGATAGAAATTGGCAAATATTGTAGCAATAGTAGGGAGACCCAATGTGGGAAAATCAACGCTTTTTAATCGTTTAATTGAGCGAAAAAGGGCCATTATGGACGATGAGAGTGGTGTAACCAGGGACAGACATTATGGTTATGCAGAGTGGATCGGGAAACATTTTACCGTTATCGATACCGGAGGGTATGTAACAGGTTCTGATGATATTTTTGAACAGGCCATCAGAGATCAGGTAAAGGAAGCACTGGAAGAAGCAAATGTCATCCTGTTTATGGTAGATTGTGATACAGGTCTTACTGGGATGGATGCTGATTTTGCCAATGTTATTCGTGAGATTAAAAAACCGGTGCTTTTGGTAGCAAATAAAGCTGACAACCAGGAGCGGATGTTTGGTGCCAACGAATTCTACTCACTGGGTCTCACAGATGAAATTTTTCCAATTTCCTCCATGTCAGGATCTGGAACGGGTGAATTATTGGATAAAGTAGTGACTTATTTCGAAGAAGAGGGTGACGAAGATCCAAACGTAGGAATTCCAAGAATTGCCATCCTGGGAAGACCTAATGTTGGTAAATCATCATTCCTAAATGCGCTGTTAGGAAAAGAGAGAAGTATCGTAACAAACGTAGCTGGTACCACCAGAGACGCTGTGGATACCCGTTATACTTTGTACCAAAAAGACTTTATACTTACTGACACAGCGGGAATTCGAAAGAAAGCTAAGGTCAAAGAAGACATTGAGTTTTACTCCGTACTACGATCAATTCAAAGTTTACAAGACAGTGATGTTTGTATCGTAATTCTGGATGCTGAAAGAGGAATTGAAGCACAGGATATGCATATCATTTCCCTTGCTCACAAGTATAATAAAGGAATTATGATCATGGTCAATAAGTGGGACCTGATCGAAAAGGACACCAAAACTGCAGATCAGTTCAAAAAGCAAATTGCAGAAAAACTAGGTCCACTGAGCTACATCCCGGTTATTTTCACGAGTGTACTGAAAAAACAGCGAATATTTCAGGCTATTGAAATGGCCATGAAAATTTATGATAGTAGGGCTCAAGAAATCTCTACGTCTGCATTGAACCAGGCCATGCTTCCTGAAATTGAAAGATACCCACCACCTGCATTGAAAGGTAAATACATCAAGATCAAATACATCACACAGATAAAAGGGCATAGTCCGGCAATTGCATTCTTTTGTAATCTTCCTCAATATATCAAGGAGCCTTACGAACGCTTTTTGACTAATAAATTGAGAGAACATTTCGATTTTGAAGGTGTACCTATCAGAATCTTTTTCAGGAAAAAATAATTGGTGATTAACCAGAAATACCTGAACGTTTTTGAGCGCTTTTTACCGCAGGAAGCTGCCAAATACTGTCATGATCTCTGGTCCAACATGGGATTTGAATTCAAAATCACCAAAAGTCGTAAAAGCAAATACGGTGATTTCAGATATGATCCTGGTAAGAAGAAATCCACAATTTCCGTCAATCATGACCTAAACCCATATGCCTTTCTGGTCACCTATCTTCATGAGGTAGCACACTTTATGACACATCAGGAACATGGTAATAAGGTCCAACCTCATGGGAAGGAATGGAAACAGAATTTCAAAAAAGTGGCTATTCCCATGTTGAAACCAGAAATTCTTCCCGATCCGATTTTGAGGTCATTTTCAGGGTACTTGAAGAATCCAGCAGCAACAAGCTGTTCAGACCCACATCTTACCAGGGTATTGAGTCAATATAATGATGGCAGTAAAAATGAAATCATGTTATTTGACATTCCCATTGGATCTTATTTCCAATTCAGAAATAAAGTATACCAAAGCCTGGAAAAGAAACGTACCCGCCTTGTATGCCTGGAAATCAAAACCGGACGGAAATATTTGATCAATGGAGTAGCTCAGGTAAAACCAATATAAAGTCAAAATTTGGTTCTTCAGTTTTCGCCATTCAGAAAAGTTTATGGTCCTTTTTGTCAAAATTTGTAAATAACATTTGGAATTCTGGAATTTCCGAATCTATCTTTACGGTATCAATTACCTCAATGACGTAGTTGATTTATAAAGAATGAGGTGAGAGACAGGCTCTAAGATCCTCTGGCAACCTTCCTGACAAATGGAAAAGGTGCCAATTCCTGTTCACGCCAGAGCGTGATGAATATAAATTAACATGACGATGAACAAATTACACAAAACAAGACAAACTACATTTTTACTCTCAGCGGATTTTTCTGTATGCTGTAGGTGTTGCTGTTGTTAATTCATCCCACAAACAACAACATAACCCAAACACCCAACATTTTTACTAACAGAATACATTAAATCCACATCAATGGGAAAACATTTCGAAACAAAAGCAATTCGCACACAAGCTGAGAAGAGTTCATTTAGGGAACATTCCTCCCCTATTTACATGACTTCTTCCTTCACTTTTGAAGAGGCTGAACAGGCAAGGGCGCTTTTTGCTGATGAAATCGATGGAAATATTTACACGCGATTTTCAAACCCTAACAATTCGGAATTCGTGGAGAAGCTTTGTTTATTAGAAGGTACTGAAGATGGGATCGCAACAGCGTCAGGGATGGCTGCCATGTTTTCCAGTATGGCTGGACTTTTGCAAGCTGGAGACCATGTATTGGCTTCACGATCAGTATTTGGGTCAACTCATCAATTGTTTACGAAAGTATTTCCAAAGTGGGGAATTGAGCATAGTTATGCTGACATAAATGATCAGGAGGATTGGGAAGGAAGAATTCAACCTAATACAAAAATGATCTTTGCAGAAACACCTTCGAACCCTGGTTTAGACATCATAGACTTAGAATGGCTGGGAAATTTAGCCAAGAAGCACAATTTGATCTTAAACATTGACAATTGTTTTGCTACTCCTTATTTGCAGCAACCTGCTAAATGGGGAGCTCATATTGTGACGCACAGCGCCACAAAATTTATCGACGGTCAAGGACGGGCAATAGGTGGAGCAATCGTAGGTAAAAAAGAATTAATCGATGAAATAAGGTTCTTTGCCAGACATACAGGACCTGCCCTTTCTCCATTTAATGGATGGCTCTTATCAAAAAGTCTTGAAACCTTGCATGTAAGAATGGACAGACACTGTGAAAGTGCCCTGAAATTAGCAGAGCATTTGGAGCAACATCCTGAAATTGAATCAGTGAAATATCCGTTCCTAAAGTCGCATCCAAAACATTTGCTTGCAAAAAAGCAGATGAAACACGGCGGGGGATTAGTGACATTCGTTGTTAAAGGAGGTGTAGACCGGGGAAGAGATTTTTTAAACAGTCTTCAAATGTTATCATTTACTGCCAACCTGGGTGATTCCAGAACAATTGTTACACACCCAGCCTCAACAACTCATTCCAAGTTAACAGAGGAGGAAAGAGCTGAAGTAGGAATTGCAGATGGATTGATTAGAATTTCAGTAGGCCTGGAAAACATAGAAGATATAATTGAAGATGTTCAATATGCACTTGAAAAAACTAAAATCAATGAACACGCTAATGTCTAAATATATCGAAAATATCACTTGTTGTTGTATGCTTTGTTGTTGCGCAAGGGAAAAATTCGCACGTACTTAAATCCGTAAGGTTACTGATTAATATATAGGTTAGGCCCCTTCGGAGAAGTTCTGGAGGGGCTATTTTTTTTAATTATTGGAACAAAAATTTAAACATTCATAAACATGTCGCTTGTAATTGACAAATCCGTTTCAGCAGAAGCTAAAAAAGACATAATCGAATTAAGAGATAAAATCAGAAGATTTCGTCTCGGCACGATTGATGAAGAGGGCTTCAAACTATTTAGACTAGCCAGAGGTGTATATGGACAGCGCCAGCAGGGTGTACAAATGGTAAGGCTCAAGTTACCGTATGGTAAAATAACAGGTGAACAACTTATCCAAATTGCTAATGCCTCAGATAAATTTAGTAATGGCAACCTGCACCTAACTACCAGACAAAATTTCCAGTTGCATTATGTGCCGTTAGAAGACTCCCCGCAGTTGTGGGCAATGCTGGAAGAAAAAGGTGTCACTACAAGAGAGGCATGTGGAAATACAGTTAGAAATATTACTGCATCAGCATCTGCTGGTATAGACCCTGATGAACCGTTCGATGTAGTACCCTATGTTGAGGAAACGTTTAAGTTCTTCTTAAGGAATCCAATTTGCCAAGCCATGGGAAGAAAAGTGAAAATTGCATTTTCATCCAGTGAAAAGGATTCTGCCTTTACTTACATACACGACTTTGGGTTTATCCCAAAAATTGAAAATGGTGAAAAAGGATTTAAAGTAGTCATAGGAGGTGGTCTTGGAGCTCAGGCGATGATTGCCAAAACTGCATATGATTTTTTGCCAGCAGAAGACCTAATTCCATTTGTAGAGGCAGGCATTAGAGTGTTTGATCGATATGGTGAACGCGAGAAACGACACAAGGCCAGGATGAAATTCTTGCTGGACGACAAGAGAGGTCTTGGATTGGAAGGGTATTTAAAACTGGTTGAAGAAGAAAAAACTGCAAACAAAGCTCAGAAGTACTTCATTGATATTGATGATCGGGATTTCAATACAACCTCACTCAAGACTGCACCAGAAGTCACAATTAAGGACCAGGTGAAGTATGAAAACTGGCTTTCACAAAATACATCCGAACAAAAACAAAAAGGATTTTATGCGGTAAAGGTAAAGTTGTCTTTAGGGAATATCAGTACGAATACCGCCAGAGCCCTGGTTGAAAAGATTCACGGATATGTAGCTAATGATTACAGACTGACTGTGAACCAGGGTTTCTTATTCAGGTATGCTACAAAGGAGAATTTACCGTATTTGTTCAGCGTATTGGATGACTTAAATCTAGCTGAACCTGGTTTTGATTCCATTGCAGACATTACAGCTTGTCCTGGAACAGACACGTGTAATCTTGGAGTGACAAATAGTACAGCACTGTCCAAAGTATTGGAGGAGATGCTGATAGAAAATTACCCGCATCTGGTAAAAGATTCTGAGATCAGGATCAAAATTAGTGGTTGTATGAATGCTTGTGGTCAGCATATGATTGCCAATATTGGTTTTCACGGAAGTTCTATAAAGAATGGAAACCTGGTAATTCCTGCTATGCAAGTTGTCATCGGTGGTGGTGTAGATGACTCAGGCAAAGGTTTCATTGCCGATAAGGTAATCAAACTACCTTCAAAAAGAATTCCTCAAGCAGTCTCTGTTTTGTTGGATGATTATGAAGAAAATCACGAAGAGGGTGAATACTTTAATGATTATTACCAGAGGAATGGAAAAATGTATTTTTATGGAATATTGAAACCTTTGGCCAATATTGAAACCCTGGCTCAGGAAGATTATTCCGATTGGGGTAAAACTGTCTTGTTTGAACCAGAAATTGGGGTAGGTGAATGTGCGGCAGAAGTAATGGATGTAATTACAACAATCATTTCAGACGCTGAAGAAAAACTGGAATGGGCCAATGACACCATCAACAAATCTCAATATGCTGATTCTATTTATCATAGTTACGCAGCATTAGTGATTGGTGCTAAAGCTCTATTGCTAAGCGAAGATCATCATTGCAATACGCATATTGGAATAATCAATGACTTCCAGGAGAAGTTTGTTGACGCAGGTAAAATTGATCTAGGTTATTCCTTCAAAGACACAGTTTTAGCAATCAATAAACAGGAGCCTGATGAAGCATTTGCTCTAAAAAACCTGGAGTTAGCTACAAGGTTTGTAGGTAAAGTTATTGCTACCAGACAGGATCAATTTAAAAATGATGGAGCCCTGGAGGAGAAAAAAGTTGTAACAAGTTATTACAATGCCTAAGGTGAAAGCATGGAAGTCATTTTCTAATGACTTCCATCATATTATTTAACTGGCATTTTCCTTGTTTCTTCTTTGATTAACTTTCTGATCACCTCATACTCTTCAACGGGATCAAAAAGCCATTCACTGATTCTTAGGGACACTTTCAAACTCGCCCAACAGGTAATGCCAAGAATACCATCATCACCGTAACCGAGAGCCCTTAGTTGTTTGATGTCCTTCTTAGTAATTGATTTAGGCTGAAAAGCCACTTTCTTCAGGTAATCAGTAATGAATGATTCATTCTCGCTTAGTGAGTAATTACTTACAACCATATTAGGTACAGTAGCGCCCTCCCATTGACTCAAAAGTTTCTCAAAAAAGCTTTTAGGTGCATTTGGAATGAATTGATTCCCGATTTTATCTATTTCCGAAATAAAAGCACTCCAGGCCTTTCCTACCCTTCCGTTCTCATTTACCCATTGAGGGTTTTGAGCGGATTTAAAGTTTATAGCACTAGTATCTGATTCAGGAGATTTCTTTCCAAGTCTCTTAATCATGTAAGTTGAAAACTTCCTAAGAGTAGACCTTACAAATTTATTTCTACTTGAAAGAATTGAGTCTCCGAGAAAAATCTCAACAAGTCTATTGATATAATTGACGACAGTGGCAGTCCCGATTACTTCTGCCGCCTCACTCATATCATATGGAGGATTCTTGACAAAATGTGCATCCTTGACATCATGCCCAAGTGCCCAATATATCATGCGCAATTGTTTCTTGTCAATGATGTGAGAGAAGTCTGAGTTGATTAGAGACTTAACTAATTCCGCATCACCCATTGCTCCAAGGATTGCCGCATGCTGATCAATGCATAAAATGCAATCATTGTTCATACTAATGCCTACTGCTATCGATTCCTTATAATTTCTGGGTACATTCCCCTCAATTATGACGGTCTCTTTCATAGTGTTCCACCAGGCTCTCATTAAGTCAGGGTGTAACGAATGTAAACTTGCCGGATCTCCTCCTGGCATTTTTCCCGCTGGTCCTAATTCCTTATGGATATAGGAGTATATATCTGATAGTGTTCCAGTAGCATGCTTGAAATTGATTGAATTAATATATTTCATAAAAGCCGAATTGCTACGTTACAAAATTGTTATGAATTTTGCGGTGTTCCTAATTTTTCAGGTAGACAAAGGGTAGACAAAGTGCTAAATTCCCAATCTTCTTACGATGAGACCTTCTATTTTATTGTATAAGGTCAAAGGTTTTTGCGTTCTCCAATTATCAATCTGAAGCGTTCCTCCAAAATTGATGTAATTATCGATATTAAAATTAGACATCTCGTTTGAGACAAAATCCCTGAAATTCACACCAGCAATCCAGCCATCCTCCACTTCCTCAAACCATTCTTCGTAATAGCAATCATCGGAACCATGGAAGTTCAGAATATTTTCTCCAATAAGGATGAACTTGTTAATCCCATTGTAAATCATGTGTTCCAGAATATTTCTTTTTAGGTGCATGATATCGTTATTGATGGCATCATTCCACTCACCAATAAATTCAATAACAGCATATCCTCTATCGTAATCAACGAAGAGTAGCTTCATGTAAAGTGTATCAGAACCAAAAAAATCCCAACCTGGGGCAATGTAATAGCCATAAATGGTTTCAGAGTATAAGTCATAATTGTACTCCTTGCCATTAAATGGTGAATAAGGATCCTCACTGGAATCATAATACTGGTGCCACCGGTAATATGGTTCTATATCATGCATGTACTATTTAGAATAAATTATCAACCTAATATTTGATGCGCAAATTTAAACAGGATGGTTATAAAGCAATCAGTTTTACAATTGTCTTTGTTCCTAACAATTTCCCTGAACCCAAGAATCTTTTAAGTTGTTTTCAAATAAAAAAGGTGTCCAAATGGACACCTTTTCTAAAATCTAATTAAATATTTCTTTTCGGCTTAGAACTGGATCTTGATTCCAGCATTCCATGTTCTACCGAATCCTACGTAACCTTCGTTTGCGTAGATGTCATCTCCGTTGTTAGTGAACATCTCTGAGATGTACCATGTATCAAATAAATTGTTGATGTTTCCTCTAAGGGATATCCTCAAATTATCTCTTGTAAATACCTGATAATTCACACCAAGATCGACTAGAGAATATGTTGGAAGTTGAACAATTCCATCTGACAAGTCATCAGTTGCTTGCCATCTTGCAAACAAGTTATCATAATAGATGAAGTCAGCATTCACTCTAAATCCTTTGAATGGTTTCAATGAAGCTCCAAATGAAAGTGTAGTTTGCGCTGCGTCACCAATTTTTTCATCCTTCAATGCAAGAGTTGACTCATAAGATCTTGTATCACCAACACTATCAACATTCACACCAGAAGTACTGAAATCATCAGTATATTTCCAATTACCTAAAGAAGCCATTGCTCTTACCTCAAGTATTCTTGCAGGAGAAGCATTTACCTCTAACTCAAATCCCTGGTGATTTTGACTAACATCATCGAAAGTATATAAGATGTCTTGCTCTTCAGCATTTTCAACAGTTTGTGTAATTACTCTGTTAGACCATGTTGTGCTGTAAATATTGGCTTTAACATTAAAGAATGGTGCAGTGTAACCATAACCAAGTTCGAATGAGTAAATATCTTCGTTCTTAACATCCTCATTAAGGTCATTCACGAAATTAATATAAACTGCATCAAACAAAGGTTGTCTGGATAACCATCCTCCGTAAGCATAAATGTTATTTCTGCTGTTGATGTTGTAGTTAGCACCACCCTTGATAGTACCACCCCACATGTTGTGCCAATCTGTTTCTCTTTCAGGATCATCAGCAAGGTAATTGAAGTAATCAATTCTCTTGTATCCTTGGTTAGAGGCAGAAAGTGCCAAGAAAGCCGAAAGTGCATCTTTCGAATATTCTAATTGTGAGAATAATCCTACGTAACCTACTAAACCATCATTGTAATAGTTCAGTACGTTATTTCCACCATCCTTATATGTATCAGTTCTGAATGAACCAAAATCTGCCGGATCTTCTGTAGTGATAAAGTTACTTGGGTTATTATCATCAGCTCTTGCCAGGTACGCATCAAGACCTAAGAGATTCTCTACTCTTCTAAAGTGCTCACCTTTGTAATATCTGGCATCAAGTCCAACATTTAGGTTCAAAGTTGAAGACAAGTCAGTATTGAATGTAGAAAGAATTCCTGTCCATGTATGGTAGTTCATAGACGCTCTTCTTATCAAACCATTTCCAGAGCTTGTAGTGTAGTTACCAACACTAGCATCGAAGCTTGTAGTGTCGAATTCATTTTCAAAACCACTGTTAGGGCTATTTTGTTGCCAATCAACAATATCATCCCATCTTACAGTTCCATCAGCATTTCTCCATTGAGGGCTTGAGTCAAATTGGAAGCCAGCACCTCGACCTCTAGGTCCAGTTCCACCTCCATTACCCAGAGAGAAATAAGCTGAAGTATTCAACTCTGATTTTTCACCGATTTCCCAGTAATGATTCAAGAATATTTTTGGTTTGTGGTAGAAGTTTCTTCTCCATGAAAACTCTTCTCCATCAAGTTCTCCCCATATATCATTGAATTTTCTTCCTTCGTTTTCTTCTCTGTAAGTTTCGAGGGTAATGTTGTCGAAATTACTCTGAAGTCTTTGGTGATGCCATTGTGGTGCACCTAATCCTGTAAGCACAAGCGTATGGTTATCTCCTAAATTCTTTGAAATAGAGGCGAAATAACTCCAAGCACTGAATTGCGTACCGTCTACATATCCATTTCCTGCGGTTCTTGTACCCTGAACACTGAATGCCCAACCATTATCAAGAAGACCTGAATTTAGGCTAATGCCATATTTCTGGAAACCATCGTTTCCTGTAGACAATGAAACTGCTCCTCCTTTGTTGATATCTGCAGCTCTAGTTACAATGTTGATTGTACCCCCAACTGATGAAACTGCCAATTTTGAAGCTGAAAGACCTCTTTGAACCTGAATAGCGCTAGAAACGTCAGAAAGACCAGCCCAGTTAGACCAGTATACCCATCCGTTCTCCATGTCATTCACAGGAATACCGTTGATCATCACAGCAGTATTTCTTTGGTCAAAACCTCGAACGTTAATTCTGGCATCACCAAATCCTCCGCCACCTTTAGTAGCGTATATTGAAGGAGTATATCTAAGTACTTCAGGAAATTCCTGGTTACCTACTCTCGCTTCAATTTCTTTTCCTTTAATAGTAGAAACTGCCACAGGAGTTTTTCTGTCAACTGCAAAAGATGCAATTACTTGAACTTCCTGTAAACCGATCGCTTCTGGTCTGATGCTCACAGAACCAATATCTGTAGAACCGTTCACAGAAACTTCTTTAGTGATTACCTCATAACCTACAAATGAGATTTCTAAAGTCACATCACCAGAAACACCCGAAATTGTGAATTGACCGTTAATGTCCGTGATAGAACCCGTAGTAGTACCCTCGACAACAACAGAGGCACCAATGAGTGGCTCTCCGCTATCACCATCTGTTACAGTTCCAGAAACAGAACCGCTTTGTGCGAAAATGTTGATGCTTAATGCAACACCAACCATAAGTAGTAAAATTCTCTTCATGTAGAAATAGTGTTTGATTAGATTTTCCTATCGCAAAAATAGAAGAGACACTGACAGAAGGTGTTTACCTAACTTTATCTTTTTTTAAATGAACTTAATATTATGTTAACAGAAGTTAATTTCAACACTTTGGGTGGCGTTATAGTTTTTGAAATTTTTCAAAAAAACAGACATTTCTATCCGAATAACACAGAAATTTCGCAATAAAATTTGGATTAGGCTAAAATACCTAAATTAATATTTTCTTAACATTGAGATAACACTTCACGTACTGAGCCATGTTTTTTTAATAATTTTTCTGCCTCTGACTGAGAAACTTTTAACTCATCCATGATCATCTTCACTCCCCGATCGACAAGCTTATTGTTGCTCAATTGCATATCTATCATTTTGTTACCTTTCACCCTGCCAAGCTTGATCATCACAGCCGTTGAGATCATGTTTAAAACTAGTTTTTGAGCAGTACCAGCCTTCATTCGAGTGCTCCCTGTAACAAATTCAGGACCCACAATTACTTCAATCGGAAAATCTACACTATTGGCCAATGCTGATCCTGTATTACATGTAATGCATGCTGTGGGTATTTGGTTGGCTCGGGCATCTTTTACGCCACCAATTACATATGGTGTACGACCTGAAGCTGCAATTCCAATCACGAAATCCTCTTGAGTAATATTGTGCTCCTGTAAATCTCTCCAGGCTTGATTTTCATCATCCTCCGCAAATTCTACTGCTCTCCTGATCGCCCCATCTCCACCTGCGATGAGACCAATGACCTTCCCTTGTGGCATCCCATATGTCGGAGGAATCTCTGAAGCATCCACAACACCCAACCTCCCACTGGTTCCAGCACCAATATAAAAAAGCCTTCCGCCTGCTTTCATCTGGTCAAACACAGCATCTACTACCTGTTCTATCTCTGAAATGCATTTCTCGATTGCCAAAGGCACCAACTTGTCCTCATTGTTAATACCAGCCAACAATTCATTTGTAGACAAGTTTTCCAGATTATCATAATTGGAAGGTGATTCCGTGATCATTGAAATTTCTTTTGATGAAACAAACTCAAACCGGCTATAGGAGACTGAACAATATGTTTAATATGAATGTCAAATTCATTGGCAACCTGCCTTAAAATATTATTGTAAAAATAGGCGATTGAACCGCAAAAGTTTACCGGAACATCTCTTGCACTTGAGTACTTCAATAAAATATCCTCAAAAAATCTTTTGAATTCTTTTCGGATCAACTCGTATATGAATGGATTTTTCTGATGATCCTGTAGAAAAGTAGAGAATGAGGCCAGGTAACGACTGGGTGAGTCCCCTTGATAAATATTATGCAAGACCTGAGTCTCATTTACAGTAAACATACTAGAAAATGCTGTTTTGATTTTTTCAGGCATTTCATTTCTTAAATATGAAACCAGGAGCCTTTTTCCAAGAGATGCACCGCTTCCTTCATCCCCCAGCGCGTAACCTAATGAAGGCACAACTGATAAAATTTTCTCACCATCATAATGACATGAATTAGTACCTGTACCCAAAATACAAGCTATCCCTTCCTGGTCTCCTAACAGTGACCTGGCTGCTGCCAATAGATCATGTTCAACAAAAAGCTTTATGGGATGGACCATTTCTTCTAAGACTAAAGCAGTCTTGTTCCGGTTTTCTAAAGACGAAACTCCAGCTCCATAGAAATGACATTCCTGAATGGCTGATAGCCTAAGCTGAACCAAAAGTTGCTTTACGGATTCCCTCAAACTGTTTTCATCATGCTGGTAAGCATTAAATCCGGAAGTTTGAGCCTGATGAATATTCCCACCCTCATCTATATATCGCCAATCGATACTGGTGGCGCCTGCATCTGCTATTAATATCATAATGTTCCTAACTTACCTGCAAATATAAACGTGATCAATTCTTCAATTCACCAACTAAGGGCATTCTTTCAAAAACTGATTCAGTATGTGGTGCATCAGGTAACTCATCAGTAAGGTCCTGCCCTGCCCAATGCTCATAGTGTTTTCCATTTTTCCATAACCTGGAATTGGTGACATCATAGATCTTTCCCCTGTAGGCGATCCATATTTCCTCCTTGTCTTGTCCGTTGCGCAAAGCCAATTGGGACCTTGAGAATACTTTCATTACTCGCGTAACGTAATGACGGTAATACCGCTTCCTCCAAACTCTATATGCTCATCAGCCATTTGTTCCACTGCTGGGTTATCTTTCAAGTGATTCCTAACGATATCTCTAAGAATACCATGTCCTTTACCATGTAAAACACGCAGTTGATTATAACCTAGAATAATTGCCTCATCCACAAAAGCATCTACAACAGATATGACTTCCTCAGCTCTTTTACCCCGAAGGTCTAAATCACTTTTGAAATTGGCCATTTTTGAGTTGATATCAAGGCCCTTCACTGGTGATTTGGAAGCTTGTTTCCTTACTGCCTCACTTGACTTTTCTAATTGATCCATTCTTACAAAAGACTTAAACAGACCGAAATTTACTTCTGCCTTTTTACCATCAATCTTAATCACTTCTCCGGAACCTTCCTGACCAATTATTCTAACGCTATCTCCTACTTTGATCTTTCCCTGTGGTTTCGTTTTTAATTTAGTTTTTTTAGGTTCAAGGTCCTTTTCTAAATTTCCTTTATACTGCTCCAGGTTTTTTCTGACACTCCTTGTTTCTTCTTTGGCCGCCTTTTTTTCCTTGATCTCCCTGATAGCGGCTTCAACCTTTTTATTTGCTTGATCAATTATTTGCTTAGCTTCTCTTTTGGCTTCCCTAATAAGATTTTTCTTCTCTTCATTTACCACTGATTTAAGATCAGAATATTCCTTTACAGCTTTTTCCAGCTCTTTGTCTCTTGCAGCTATTTTTTCATACTTCTCCTTGTACTGGTTTCGCTCTTTCTCCAGGGAATTGATTAACTCATCAAATCGTACATGTGTATGTCCCACCAGCTTTTTGGCATGTGCTACCACTTCCTTATTAAGCCCAATCTTACCAGCAATTTCAAGTGCGAAAGAACTTCCTGGCTTGCCAATCTCAAGTTCATAAAGTGGTTCAAGTCTTTCTACATCATAACGCATTGCGCCATTTTGAAGACCAGGAGATTTCTCTGCCAGCTTTTTAAGGTTGCCATAATGAGTAGTCACAAGTCCGTAACCTTTTTTATGATTTAAATGCTTCAAAATCGCCTCCGCAATAGCTCCCCCAAACTGTGGTTCTGTTCCGGTACCAAACTCATCAATTAAAAAAAGCGTTTTGCCATTTACACGATCCATAAATTCCCGCATGTTATTAAGATGCGAGCTATAGGTACTCAAATCATTTTCAATGGATTGTTCATCACCTATATCAATAAACATTTGTTTGAAAACACCAAATTTTGAAGCCTCGGAAGTTGGTACTAACAAACCACACTGAAACATATATTGAATAAGCCCGACGGTTTTCAAACAAACAGATTTCCCTCCAGCATTTGGGCCAGAAATCAAAAGAATCCTGTGTTCCTGATCTAATTTAATGTTTAGGGGTACTACACTCTTTTTTTGAGTTTTGAAGGAATATACCAACAAAGGATGTTTTGCATGATACCACTCCACGATTGGTGCTGATTCAATTTTTGGCAGTACCGCATCCAGGTCAATTGCAAGTTTTGCTTTCGCCCGAATAAAATCAATCATCCCCAGAAAGAAATAAGATTGACGAATGTCTTTAATTCCTGGTCTTAATTTATCTGTTAAACCAGTTAGCAATCGAATAATTTCTCGTCTCTCCTGGTATTGAAGCTCTTTGATCCTGTTATTGATCTCAAGCACTTCAGCTGGCTCGATAAATACAGTTTGACCAGTAGAGGATTCATCGTGCACGAATCCTTTTATCCTTCTTTTATGTTCTGCATTAACAGGAATTACCAATCGACCATTCCTGACAGTTAAAGTGGAATCTTCTGGTGAAAAGCCATCCTTTCTGGCTGATTTTATAATGCCATTTATGGTATTCCGTGCTTGAATTTCGCTTTTTTGAATATCCTGTCTAATCTTTCTCAATTCCGGTGAAGCATCATCGCGAATTTGAGCCTGATCATCTATTATCTGTTCAATTGCGTCAATTAGCCCATTCGGAAGTTGCAAACCACCTCCAATTTCATACAAGTAGGGATACTCGGTTTCATGTTTCCTGAAAAACTCAAGACATTTATTGATGGTTACCAGACTGACTTTCAGATCATAAAACTCCTCAAGTTCTAAAAATGAGCCCATTACACTGGCCTTATCGAGTAAATCCGAAACATCAATGTAGTTTGATTCAGGAAATGACTGTCCGGAAGAAAATATTCTAACAAACTCATGCGTTTGGTTCAATAATTTCTCCAGCAACTTTACATCTGACGAAAATTGAATTTTTTCAATGAATCGCACACCCAAACTACTTAGGCAGTGTTGCTCTAACTTCTCCTTAATGACATCAAAGCCTATTTTGGGCTCAATATTGTCCGGATAATTATTCACTATCATCCTTTTTTTCGTCTTCTTCTTCTATCTCCTTGTTATCTTGATCTTTTTGGAGCTTCTCAACAGCTTCTCTTTTTTTCCTTTCCTCCTCAAATTTCTTCTGCCTGCTACTCATCCTCGGCTCACCATCAACATCTTTTCGGGTGTCCTCTGTATTTCTTTTTTGTTCAGCAATAAGAGAATCCACTACTGCTTCATAGATATCCACCATGTGCCTTACCTCCAAACTATAGAAATCAAAAGATCTGCGATAGGTATTGGTGTCTACCTGATGTTGTTTCAGAATATCAAACTCATAGGCAGTATAAAGTTTCTGAGCACTGTCGCGGGAAATATGTAGATAGTCAAGTTTCTTCTCTAGAATATGGATATCGATTAAAACACTTACCATTTTTTCCTTGGAAAGTATGTCCTCAGGAATTTTTTCCTCACGAGTGCAACTTAGTAGTGCTATGATCAGTAGAAGTAAAAAAATATTTTTCACAAACGCTTGTTATAAATTGATCGGTTATTTTTGAAAACTCAAAATTACCTTGAATGAAGGAAATCCTCAAAAAGCTAAGAAAATATGAAATTAAAATCCGGAAAGCCATCACTTCTCAGATGCAGGGAGACTATCATTCAATATTTAAAGGTTCAGGTTTAGAGTTTGATGATGTACGAACCTACCAGTATGGTGATGATGTACGTACAATAGATTGGAATGTTTCCGCCAAAGGTCATGGTACTTTTGTTAAAACGTTCAAAGAGGAGAAAGAACAAACTGTATTTTTTATTCTTGACATGAGTGCTTCGCAGGAAATCGGGAAGGAAGGAGCTCAAAAACTAGATATAGCAAAGGAGATCGCTGCACTTTTATCAATAGCTGCAATCAAGGAAAATAGCCAGGTAGGGTTAATTGGTTACACTGATCAGCCTGAGATTTATGTGAAGCCAGCCAAAGGGATGAGACATTCTTATCAACTTGTCTCAAAGATTTTTGAAACAAAAACCAAGTCGAGAAAAACTGACCTGAGCAAAGCAATCCACTATTCTCTCGAGATGATCAAAAAGAAAAGTGTGCTCATCATGATATCTGACTTTATTGATGAAGACTATTTCCATAACCTCAAAGCACTGGCTAAACTCCATGACCTGGTTATTATTCATTTATCAGACAAAAGGGAAACTTTCTTCCCAAAACTTGGCATAGTGCCAGTTATTGAGAAAGAAACAGGCAAAACCATTTGGGTGAATAGCTCATCAGGTGCATTCAGAGGACACCTGGATAAGTTATTTAAAGGCAACCGTGAAGAATTAAAGAATTTCTGTATGCGTAATCAAGTCAATTACGTAGAGATCGACACTGAAGAAGATTACGTTCCAAAACTGATCAAATTATTCAGGGTCAGAAACAAATCGCTAAAGAGTGTAAGGTAGCATGAAGAAATTAGTTGGAATAATCGTATTGCTCATTGTGCATGTTTCAGGCTACACACAGGAAATTGATGTGAAAGGTGGTTTTTTGGTGGACACAATTAAGGTTGGAGAACCATTTTCATATTATTTAACTGTGTCCTATCCACAAGAAATGGAAGTAGTTTTTCCTGATAGCACATATGATTTCAAACCATACGATTTTTACAATAAAATTAGTTTTAAGACTAAGGTATCAAGCGATCACTTGATAGACAGTGCTGTTTATACCTTAGCATCATTTGAACTAGACACCTGGCAAAAAATGAAATTGCCAGTTTACCTTATCAAAAAACAAGATAGTGTCAGTCTATATGCAGATACAGATTCTGTTTATTTAATGCAACTCACTTCACAAGTGACTGATACTACCAGTGTGGTGCCAAACCTGGCATTTCAGGAAGTAGAGACGGAAATCAACCTTCCCTATCTCTACATAGGGTTGTTCGCATTAATTGCTGCATTGTTTATTGTTTTGCTGCTCTTTGGTAAGAAAATCAATAAAACTTTTGTTTTGAGAAGGTTGAAACGGGATTACACACGCTTTTCAAATCAGTTTGATCAAATCATTCAACGCTTGGGCAAAGAGAATTCTCCAGAAGAAGTTGAGAAAGGAGCTCTACTATGGAAGCACTACCTGGAAAAATTAGAGAAGAAGCCCTATTCCAGTCAAACTACCAAAGAGTTGATAAACAGCGGAATAGACAATAAACTGGTCCCCTCTTTGAAAAATATTGATAAATCAATTTATGGACAACTAGCCATTGACAATATTCACAAAGATTTTGAAATACTTGATGATTTCACTTTGGAGAAATATCATAACAAGTTGGAGGAGGTAAAAAATGGATGATATAGTATTGGAAAGGTCAGCCAGTGACTGGTTTAGTCTGAGCTGGTTTGATTTTGGGCGTTTTGAGAATTACGATTGGGAAAACCCCTTTTGGTTATACCTGCTACCTCTCCCACTTTTGTTTTTTATGCTGAGGTGGGTCTTTAGCCTACTCAGAGAAAATAAGCTTTCTGTAGCACTTACTGAAAAGGATATTAAAAGTGATCCAAGCAGTTTCCTGAGGTTCGTACCTCCCGTATTTCTGATTATTAGTCTGATGTTAATGATTGTAGCTTTAGCCAGACCCCAGAAGACCAATGAAAAATCTGAACAATGGACTGAGGGAATCGATATTATGCTTGCTATCGATATATCAGAGTCTATGCGAATTGAAGATTTTAAGCCAAACAGACTGGAAAAAGTAAAAGATGTGGCCCTGGATTTCATAGATGGGCGTTTTCAGGATAGAATTGGGTTGGTTGTATTCTCAGGTGATGCATTTTCAAGGTCACCGCTTACCACAGACTATGATTTATTACGAACCTATATCTCAGACATTAGTTTTGAGTTGATCCAAAATCCGGGAACAGCTATAGGTAGTGCGTTAGCAGTTGCTACGAACAGGATGAAAGAATCTGAAAGTAAATCTAAGGTGTTGATTTTATTGAGTGATGGTGAAAGTAATGCCGGTAACCTGGACCCGATAACAGCAGCTGAACTTGCTCAAGCCTACGATATAAAAATTTACACTATTGCCATTGGCCAGGAAGGGAAAGTACCATTAGGAAAAGACTTTTTCGGAAGGACCAGGTATGTGGAAAGCTATTTGGATGAAACTACTTTACGCCAAATTGCAGACATTGGTCATGGTAATTTTTACCGTGTATCCAATAATCAGGCTCTTGCCAACGTTTTCCAGGAAATTGACCAATTGGAGAAGGCTGAAATTAAAGAGACAAGGTATAAGGACACTACTGATTATTATTACCCATATCTCATGTGGTCTCTTATCTTTTTCCTATTTTGGATGCTAAACAAATCAACTTTCATGGTAAATATCCTTACTGATTGATGATGCGAAAGATACTTCTACTAGCATTCTTACTTATCTCGTCAATGGCATTACGAGCACAAACCATTGGAGATTTCAGGCCTATTGTTGGTCTTACTTATGGATTAGAGGCAGAAAACCTGGGTTTGACATTAGGAGGAGAGTACCTACTACTAGATGATTTTGCTACTGCCCCAACTTACGAATTTTACTTTACCGATCCAGGTATCACTTTCAGAAGTATAAATGTTGATTTCAGATATTATTTCATTCCAGGTCAGCTCTCTTTTTATGGATTAGCTGGTTATGGAATCAATACTACTCAGTACCCAGGAGAACTCGAGGTTACAAAAAGTGGATTAAACCTTGGAGCTGGAACAGTCTATAGGTTCATGTTTGCTGATAGAATTGCAGCGTTTGGTCAGGTTAAGTATTCTTTTGCCGGACAAAAACAATTTTCAGGAATGGGTGGACTCACATACTTCTTCAGTTTCTTTTAAATCACCACTCATGTAATTTTCATTCCTCCCGAATCAGGGGATTCAATTTTTGGGTTTTTCTTATAATGTAAATTGAAGACTATGAGAAACCTATTTGTAATAATTCTTTTCACAATCGGATACCAGGTAAGTGGCCAGACAATTCAAGAATATTATTCTCGGGCTATAGCCGCATATGATAGTGCCAACTATGAGGCCTTTCTGGAAAACATGGAGAATGCCTATCAATTAAACCATACTCACCCGACCATCTTATATAATGTTGCGGCGGGTCATGCACTTACTGGAAATCCCAAAAAGAGTATCCTATTCTTAAGAAAAGCAATCTTGCTTAATGCTTCATTGCCTTTTCAGGAAGATTCGGATTTTGCTTCGATCCGAAATCAAAAAGACTTTATTGACCTCACAGAAGAGGCCAGTAAGTTAAATGAGCCCCTTGAAAGTGGAGTAGTCGCCTTTAAACTTTCAGAAGTGGATTTACACCCGGAAGGAATAACTTACCATGAAAAAGAAGGGGCTTTTTTTGTAAGCAGTGTACGAAAAGGAAAAATAGTAAAAGTTCAAGACGGTGAAGTCTCAGTCTTTCGAGATGGTCTTCCAAATAGTGTAATGGGTTTGGGCATTGATGAAAAGAATAAAATTCTTTGGGCGTGTACTACACCAACAGAAAATCACGAAAATGGCAATGGATCAATCGCTTCCCTCCTTAAGTTTGATCTTAAGGGACGATTGTTAAATGAGTTCATTAGTCCTGATAAAGAGGCCTGGTTTGGCGATTTGATTGTAGCCAGCAATGGGGATGTATATGTTACCAGTTCTTCACAGAAAATACCTGCCATTTATAAATACGATGCTGAATTGAATGAATTTGATACGTTTCTTGAATTAAATGAGCTGGTCTCACTTCAGGGAATCGCATTGAATGAGGATGAGAATATAATCTATCTCAGTGATTACAAATACGGACTTTACTGGATTTCATTATCCAAAAAGAAACTAAACACACTCCAAAATGGAACCGAACACCCTTTAAAAGGTATTGATGGCCTTTACTATAATGATAATAGTCTTATAGCAATTCACAATGGTCTGAAACCATTTCAGGTAGTTAAATACAAGCTAAATAAACCAGGAGATATCATTAAATCGTTCGAGTTTTTAGAAAAGGCATTGCCTGACATGAATGAACCAACACTTGGCACCATAGTAGATGATGATTTGTATTATATAGCCAATAGTCCATGGCCATTTTATGATAAGGAGAACAATTTTCAGTCCGCGGATGCCAGCGATCCTGTGATCAGAAAAGTATCAACCAATGTCAGAAAAAAGATATTGGAATAATTCTGCTATATTTAATTGAACACTAACCTTATTTGAACATGGAGCAAATCAAAATGAACCACCTTGCAGTGTGGTCTTCTGTAATTTTTTTATTCGTCCTGGGTTTTCTGTGGTACGGACCAATTTTTGGAGAAAAATGGTTGGCAATGGTCGGTATAACCATGGAGGAAGCTGAGGCAAATCCCCCATCCGGAGGGGTTTGGGCAGCAAATGTTTTTTCAAGTGCATTTGGCGTATATATCCTTGCCTGGATATTAGTGCAAATAAATGTACAGTCTGCCGTAAAGGGTGCGATGATTGGATTATTGATTGGCCTTGCCTTCAACCTGTTTCCAACAATGGTCAACGGCTTCTTTGCACGTGATCCATATGGTGAAGCATGGATCACCGGAGGTTTTCAAACTGTCGGCTGGACGGTATCCGGATTAATTCTTGGCATATGGACTAAAAAAGCCTAACAATTTCTCGGACGGTATCGTAAACTGAATTGGTACCGTCCGAAAAATTTATTTATCAAATCCAATAAAGTGAACAATCCATTAATCGAAGACTTACGAAGTTTATTTAGAAGAGACCTTGAAAAACTTAAGCTTGAAATTGAATCATTCAAAAAAGAAGAAAACATTTGGGCTGTTCAAGGTGATATCATAAATCCTGCTGGTAACCTGTGCCTCCACCTGGTAGGAAATTTGAAGACATTCATTGGGAATGACCTGGGCCAATCGGGGTATGTGAGAAAAAGAGACCTTGAATTTTCATTGAAGGATGTCTCTAGAGAAACTTTAATTCAGCAGGTGAATGAAACTATTGAGGAAGTTGATAATACTCTAAAAAATCTTAACCCAGATACACTGGATCAAGATTCGTCAAGAGTAATATTTAACGAAAAAATGACAAATAGGTGGTTCCTGATTCATTTGGCATCACATCTATCCTATCACCTGGGACAAATAAACTATCACAGAAGGTTATTGGATCAATAAATGTAAATTGTACGCTTTAAAAAAAATTGGTAGCTTCGGGTTGTCAATAAGAAGGTATCTATGAATTTTTTCTCAAAAAGCGCAATTACAATTTTGTGTTTCTATATCCTGTTAGGTGGATCTTCCATTGCTCAGCTTGTAGAAGCAAATCCAGAAAGTGTTGGATTGTCAAAAGAACGTCTTTCCAATCTCACCAACATTTTCCAACAGTATGTTGACAATGGAAAACTATCTGGTTCTGTAATTCTGATCGCCAGAAAAGGAAAAATTGCTTATTATGAGTCCTTCGGGATGAGGGATATTGAGCAAAAAGATAAAATGGGAAAAGATGCCATTTTCAGGATTGCTTCTCAGACTAAAGCCATCACGAGTGTTGGTATCATGATGCTTCAGGAGCAAGGTAAACTTCTGATCAATGATCCTGTTGGGAAGTACATTCCGGAATTTCAGAAAACAACTGTTGCGGTTGATGATGGACAAGGAGGTTATACCGTTGAAAAAGCAAATAGACCCATAACAATCAGGGATTTATTGAACCACTCATCAGGTATCGGTTATGGGTTTGACCATGAAATCGGGGGTGATCAATGGAGAACGGCCGGTATTCAGGGTTGGTATTTTGCCAACAGGAAAGAACCAATCCTGGAAACTGTGAAAGAGATGGCCGATTTACCATTTCAGGCCCAACCAGGGGAAGCATTCGTATACGGTTATAGTACAGATATACTGGGAGCTGTTATTGAAATCGTTTCCGGAAAAAGTCTTGATTTGTTTCTTCAAGAGAATATCCTAGATCCTCTGGGCATGTATGACACTCATTTTTACCTGCCAAAAGATAAATTCAATCGACTGGCAACCGTATATTCATCCACAGAAAATGGACTTCAAAAAGCTCCATCACCAGGTGAAATGGTTGGTCAGGGAGCTTATGTTACTGGTCCAAGAAAAAGTTTTTCAGGTGGAGCTGGATTACTTAGTACTGCATTGGATTATTCAAAATTTCTTCAAATGCTTATCAATGGCGGAGAATTCAATGGAAACAGGATCATTTCCAGAAAATCAATTGAACTGATGACAGTAAATCATTGGCCTGCAAGTGTATCACGAGAGAACGGTGAGGGATTCGGTCTGGGCTTTATCATTCTGGAAGATTTGGGTAAAAGGGGAACACCAGGGACTGTAGGAGAGTATGGATGGGGAGGTGCCTATCACTCGAAATACTGGGTGGACCCGGAAGAAGATCTGACAATCGTTTATCTCACACAATTGATCCCAGCCAATTTGGATGATCACGAAAAACTAAGGGCATTGGTCTATCAGGCTATTATTAATTAACCGAATGACTTTATGTGCTGTTGATTTTGTATTTTCATAGCATGGAAGTTCAAATCAAACATCTTGAAAAAAATGAATTCACTCTTTTCTCAGAACTGGTCGACATATTTGCCATAGTTTTTGAGATGCGAGATTTCAAAAAACCGAGTGAATTACATCTGAAAAAATGTTTCGAAAAGGAAGGCTTTGGAGCTATTGTAGCTATTCACAATAATAAAGTGATCGGTGGTCTGACATTCTACTACCTTGAACAATATTACTCTACTGCACCTCTTGCCTATATCTATGATGTAGCTGTCCTGTCAGCGTATCAAAGACAGGGAATTGGTAAGAAGCTCCTTCAATTCATCAACGATTATTGCAAATCTCATGGCTATGAAGAAGTCTATGTTCAGGCTGACAAAGTCGATCAACACGCCATTGATTTTTACAGAGGAACTCAACCCACACAAGAAGATGAAGTTGTACAATACAGCTACATTTTACATAATTGACATACCTAATTCAACCATTTGATCATCAGAATCAATAAACGGAATTCAGGATACATCAATTTAAAAGGTAGTTTTTCCTCGCCAAATGCCTTATACCCTACTCTATTATAGAATTCAATTGCTTTTTGCTGTGGAGCCATTGCCTGAAGCCAAATCCCGTCATATTTCAGGTCTATTGCGAAATCCTCCGCCCAGGACATGATTTTTCTACCAATACCCCTCCCATGACATTCCGGATCCAGGTAGATGCGGTGAATTTTCAAAATAGATTTGTCATGAAAAGATACGATGTTAGCGTGTTGTATTAGCCGTAAAATCCCAATGTTTTTCTCTTCAAAAAAGATAAACCAATAGATCGCACTTTCATCAGCCAATTCTCTCTTCAAGTTCTCATGACCATACATTGTATTCAAAAAATTAACCCCCTTGTCTTCCCACAGATAGTCATACACCGGGGGGTAAATTCTTTCCATCAATTGGATTAATTCATGATGATCATGCTCATTGATCAATTGTAATTCAATGTTATGATCTACTTGTATTTTATCAAATGAGGCCAAACCGGCTATTGAATACTTGCTTCTCTAATTGATTTAAACTCTGAACCTTCTTTCCACTCCACATTAGCATCATTATTAGCTATTTCCAAAGCCATTTCCAGGAATAATTGGCCGTCAAGTTGCATGCCTGAGAAATCCCATGAGGCATCATATTCATCTTGTGGTCTGTGATACATGGTAGAAAGGTATTCCTCAGACTTTTGCTTAGCAAAACCCACTCCTTTTTCCATACTTTCATAAGTCCCAGATGCAAATATTGCCGGGATACCGATACGCGCAAAATTGAAGTGATCCGATCTGAAAAAGTAGCCTTTCCCTGGATCTGGGTCTGGCATGATGTATCTGCCTTGCTTTTCTGCAATTGATTTAGCGATATCATCTAATGTCGATTGACCATAACCCACGATTGTAAGATCCTTCATCTTACCGTAATAATTCAGCCCATCCATATTGATATTAGCAATACTTTTTGACGGAGGATAAATTGGGTTTGCGGCATAATAAGCTGAACCTAACAGTCCTTGTTCCTCCGCAGTTACCCAAAGGAATAAAATTGACTTTTTTGGTCGCTCCATTTTGGACATGGCTTCAGCAATGGCCAATAAAGTTGAGGACCCGGAAGCATTATCATGAGCTCCATTGTAAATAGAATCCTCATCAACAGGTTCACCTACTCCCAAGTGATCCCAGTGTGCCGAATAGATCACATATTCATCTGGTTTTTCACTTCCTGAGATTTTAGCCACTACATTATTGGAGACATCTCGCTTTATTGTATTTTCTATAGTCAATGATGCTGTTAAACCCAGTGAAACAGCCTGAAAGTTTTCAGCTCTCGACTTTTGATTGAAACTAGAGAGATCTACACCAGAAGCCTTGAATAAACTTACTGCAGCATCCCTGGTGATCCATCCTTGCATCAATGGATACTCTTCTCCTCCCTGCTGATCCAGGTATAAGCTCGCACCACTCCATGAATTTCTCACGACTGTCCATGGATAACCGGCTGGTACTGTTTCATGAACTATCAAAATACCTGCAGCCCCTTGTTTACGGGCTTCTTCATATTTATAGGTCCATCTTCCATAATAGGTCATGATATCTCCTTTGAAGAGGGTGCTGTCTCCCGTACCAAACCCGGGATCATTCACCAAAACAATCACTGTTTTTCCCTTTACATCTATTCCTTCGTAATCATTCCAGCCGTATTCTGGTGCTACTACACCAAATCCTGCAAAAACCAACTCAGAATCTATCAACTCTACTTTTTCTTCAACCCGCTCTGTGTAAGCTACAAATTGATCACCCAATGACAATTCGATTGGCTCGGCTCCACCGTTAATCGTAAGTGTTTCCTGAGGTTTTGTATCTAATTCCACGAGTTTAACCTCCTGAGTATAAGAATTTTCATTTCCCGGTTCCAACCCAATCTTTTTCACTTGGTCAACCAGGTAATTGACAGTTTTAGTATCACCTTCAGTAAATGGCTTCCTTCCCATAAATTCATCTGATGATAATTTTTTAAGGTGCTTCTCAATTGTGGCTGCATTAACTTCACCTATTTTAGAATTGTCACTTGAGGGACTTTCACAAGCGAATATTGTCAGTAAGAGACATGTGGCAATTAAAATATTCTTCATTAATTTCAGGGTTATAATTAGAGTCCTAATTTAGAATAATTATTGGTACCTACACAAAACCTTTTTCGGGACCAACACTTTTTCACTTTTAATGGTTATTCATACTTAAACAAAAAACAGAATCTATCATGAGAATCGAATCAACATTAACAATTTTTAGTATCATCTTGTTTGGTACAATTGCATGCCAGCAATCTGGTGAGCAAAAAGAAGAACCAAAGGATGAAGTCAAAGAAGTAGCATCTACAATGAGTCTGGAGTTAAAATGGTCAACTGATTCTACCATGACCACTTCAGAGTCATCAATCTATTACGCAACAGATGATGTCATTTTTGTTTCTAATATCAATGGTGTTCCCCCAGCCGCCAAGGATGGAGATGGCTTTATTTCCAAAATCTCTACAAGTGGTGAGGTGATTGAGCAAAAATGGGTTGAAGGCTTAGACGCCCCAAAAGGAATGGGTATATTAGATGGTAAACTTTATGTAACCAACATTACTGAGTTAGTGGAAATTGATATCGCTCGAGGTGAAGTTACTAATAGATGGGCCATTGAGGACGCTCAGTTCTTAAATGACATAACAATTTCTGCTGATGGAGGTATTTATATCTCAGATTCGTACACTAATAAAATTCACCTTGCCAAGGATGGAGCAGTTTCTACCTGGTTGAGTGATTCCACATTAGGTGGACCAAATGGATTACTTCATCTGGGCGATAAAATGGTCATTGCCTCATTTGGATCAGGGGAGTTCAAACAAATTAATACTTCAGACATGTCTACAAGTGTGATCAATGGAGAAACCCCGGGCGGTGATGGAATCGTAGCTGTGGGTGATGGTTTCCTTGTATCTAACTGGAACGGTGAAATCGCTTACATAGATGCTGATGGTGATAAAACACTATTGTTGGACACAAAAGGAAAAGCTCATTCAGCAGATATATCATTCATTGCAGAGAAAAACCTGCTACTTGTTCCTACTTTCTTCGACAATAAAATCGTTGCGTACGAACTAAAAATGTAAACATAAAAAAAGGGGCGAGAGCCCCTTCTTTACTAACCTAACCTAATTATTCTAAACCAAAGTTGTATTAATGTTCAATTCTGGCAATTCATCATCTAACTCAATCCAATAGTTATTCATCAGAACAGCCACTTGTATATTTAATGTTTTTAAGAAATTCCATTTTGCTTCCTCCATTTGCTGAGGTGTAATATCCAATAGCGCAAAATCCAATAACAATCTTTGACATGCTACTCTCATCTTTCTAAGTGGTCCGAGTGCATTACTTCCTTTTTCAAGACCGTCAATAGTTGTATTGATGATTTTTCTGGTATTATAAATGATAAAAAAGAGATTTGGATTCCGGCTTAAATGATCACCAGACGTAACCCTTTTATCATTGAGATACTTAATAAGATTATTGACAGCTTTTCTCTCAGTTTTAAATTCCTCCCAGGATTTACCTAAGAATGGCTTTGGAAATTCACTACTTTTTCTGAAAAAATTCGAGAGGCTTTTTAGTATTTTTAGCATAGCTGTTGGAGTTTGTATTTCTTCAAAGATATTTAATATTATTACTGCTAACGGAGAATTACGTCGAGCGACGGTATTATTAGATCAACCTCTGTATTTCTTAGACAAATCAAAAAGTCGCATCTATTACACCTGTGCAAATTCTTATTTTATCAAATGAATTATTATCCATAATTTGGTCCTTATAAACGAACCCAAACATGGTAGACACTAAAGAAATCAACGGTCACACACACGTTAAGTATGAACGTGAAACATATGATTCTGAAGAGGCCACCCAGAGAAGTAAAGCATTTTATGAATGGATCAACAAACGAAGAACCGTACGTGACATCTCTGATAGGCCCGTTCCTATTGAAATTATTGAAAACATTATAAAGACTGCTGGCACAGCTCCATCCGGAGCACATAAACAACCCTGGAAGTTTTGTGTGGTCCAGAATCAGGAAATGAAACTGAAGATCAAAGAGGCTGCTGAAAAAGAAGAATATGATAGCTACCATGGACGAATGAGTGACAGGTGGCTCAATGACCTGGAACCAATTGGCACTGACTGGCACAAACCATTTCTGGAGAAGGCCCCCTACTTAATTATTGTGTTTAAGGAGGTGTATAAGAATGAAGGGGAGCAAAAAGCCAATAATTATTATGTCAATGAATCTGTGGGGATTGCATGTGGTTTTTTACTGACTGCCATCCACGATGCTGGTCTTGTAACAGTTACTCATACACCAAGTCCTATGAATTTTCTATCCAAAATTTTGGATAGACCTGGAAATGAGCGCCCGTTCCTTTTATTGCCTGTAGGATACCCTGAAGATGAGGTTTATGTGCCAAAACTTGAAAGAAAGCCCTTAAAAGAAATCATGAAATTGTACTAAACATAAAAAAAGATTCGTTGAAGGGTTGTAATACCGATTTTTTTTATAATTTGCATGTACTTCATCTACAGGACGGGATACAGTACATTTTATTAAAAGCGGTCAATCAGCTGGAAATGGTCTTTTAATAGGGACATTCAGACAAAATATTAGAATTGTTACATTTTTTGTTACAATTGGATAATTACTGATTTTTTTTATTAAAAACAGGATTAGTGCCAATTAGTTGCAGGTAATGTTTTTAAAAATTGGTTAATAATATATCTGAAGAACTGAGGACAATGAAGCAATTAATTTGGTACAATCCAGATTTGCATGAATATCAATGGGGATCAAGTACGCACTATAAGATTATTCGAGCCAGGAGTAATAATAAAGAAGCGTTTACGTTGCTCTTCAAGTTTAATGAAACAAATCAGTCGTTAGCAAAGAAAATAATAAGGGAGCTTAATTCTGCCAGAAAGGATGAATCCTGGGAATCAGAGTTAAAGATCACTTAGAAAGATTATATATAGGTTTAGGTTAGCAATAGGGTCCAGTCATTGACTGGACTTTTTGTTTTATTACTATATCAATGAACCTAAAAGGTCTTTCTGACTAAATAAACTATGAAAAAGCTGTCCTTGGCAGATATATTAACGCAATTGGCAGATAATTAAATCTGAAGAATTGTTCCTTAGTAACACAATAATTTGTGTTCCATAGCTGGTATAAGCCCTCAGAGCAAACGAGTTCTAAGGGCTTTATTTTTTAGCTAGCAATTAATGTTCTATGGCCTGGTAAGTTCCTTCAGACCATCTTCTGCATTGCATCTCGTTTCTAAGTACTGTGGGTTTGAATACCGATTTGTTCAGTAGCATACGCATGCACTCCTGAATGCCTTCGATAATGGATGGGTGGGGATGGATCAATTCAGCGATCTCTCTGATGCCTTTATCCATAGAAATCAATAGGGCCACTGCTTGTATAGCACTTGAAGCATGTTCTCCTACTACACGCATTCCCAGAATTTTCATGTCTTCATCGTCTGTCACTAGAATTTTAATAAACCCTTGAGGGTTTCTCATGGCTACCGCTCTTGGAATTGTTGTGTAATTCAGGCTAACTACTTTATAAGCAATGCCCTTTGACTGTGCTTTGATTTCATTTAATCCCACACCTGCTACCTCAGGAGCAAGGAACATGATAGTTGAAATGTTCTCATAGATCAAATTCTTCTCGGGCTTACCAAATATACGTTCTACGGCATACCTTCCTTCCAGCTCCCCAACATTTACTAGTGAAATATCCGCGGTAATGTCACCGACAGCATAAATATTTGACACACTTGTCTGTGTATCATCATCAATGATCCCACGTTGGTCTATTTTGATCCCTACAGATTCACTGAATAGATTTTCATAGTTAGGCACACGCCCAACGGCCAATAATGCCTTTTCTACCCTAAAAACTTCTTTAGATCCGTCAGTATATTCAAGTGTATAGGCTACTTGTTCTTCTTCCACCCGTATGTCGATCAACTGACTGTTACGATGAATCAATACATTTTTGGCTTCCAGGTTGCTTTCAATGATATTGACAATGTCTTCATCCTCAAATGGCAGAATCCTATCTCCTTTATCGATGAGATGAACTTTAGTTTGCCCAAAATTGGAAAAGATCGTGGCATATTCACAGCCAATCACCCCAGCCCCAACAATCACAATACTTTTAGGAAATTCCTCCAGGTCATCAATACCATCACTGGTGTAAATGAATTTCTCATCAACAGGTATCTGAGGAAGTTTTCTTGGTCTGGATCCTGTTGCTAGTATGATGTATTCAGCTTCAACTGTCTGCTCCCCCTCTGTTGTCCTAATTTGTACTTTATGAGGATCAATCACGGTAGCATACCCGTTAATGTATGTGAATAGATCAGGAGCCACCCCAAGGTTAATGTTATGCATATGATGTTCCAGCAAATGCATTCTTTCATTGATAGCTGAAATCACCTCTCCCTTGATTTTCTGATAGTTGAAAGGGCGTTTAGAGATATCAAAAGCATCACCATTCTTCCTAAGTGTAAAAGCTTCTCTTGAGATTTCCCACCAGGTTTTACTGGATAATGCACCATGATGCAATCCGGCACCCCCTAATTGTTTTTTCTCAACCAGAAGTACTTTCTTTTTAAAATCGATAGCTCTCATGGCCGCTGCATAACCGCTGGGGCCTGCTCCAATGACGCAAATGTCATATTTTTCCATCCTTCCCGAATAAATTAGGTAACTATTTATTTTCCTAATCTAACCATTTTTTACTCATTTACCGCATTTTTAGCACTATTCCAAGATATGGAGGCTATTTGGATAAATTCTGAAGGGATGGATTTTATTTATGCCTTCCTTCTAAAACTTTGGTGATATCGGACAGGGTGTATCCTTTGGCTTCCAATAAGATCATGTAATGGTATAACAAGTCAGCTGCTTCATTTTCAAACAACTCTGCATTGTCATCCTTTGCCTCGATCACTACCTCTACAGCCTCTTCACCTACTTTTTGGGCAATTTTATTAATGCCCTTTTGAAATAATGAAGCTGTATAAGATTTCTCTGTAGGATTTTCTTTCCTCTCCTTAATGACATGTGTCAATTGATTCAGGAAGCCCAGGTCCAGACCCTTGTTTTCCTCATTGAAACATGTATCTGCTCCTGTGTGGCAGGCTGGGCCAACCGGATCTACAAAAACCAACAAGGTGTCTTTGTCACAATCCACTTTCATGGACTTAAATTTTAGAAAGTTACCTGACGTCTCCCCCTTCGTCCAAAGTCTTTGCTTACTCCTGCTATAGAAAGTAACATTGCCCGTCTCCCTGGTCTTTTCAATTGACTCTTCATTCATGTAGCCCAACATCAACACTTTACCTGTTGCTATATCCTGAATGATGGCCGGAACCAACCCATTATTTTTTGTATAATCAATCTCCATTACCTTCTTATTTCAATTCCATTGTTAGCCAATTCTCCTTTTAAATCCCTAATATCTACTTCACCATAGTGAAATATACTAGCCGCCAGTGCCGCATCCGCCTTCCCATTGATAAAAGCTGATGTGAAGTGCTCAGTTTTACCACCACCTCCGGAAGCAATAACTGGAATATTTACCAATTCACAAACTTTGGCTGTCAATTCATCAGCAAAACCATTTTTCGTTCCATCATGGTCCATAGAAGTCAACAGAATTTCACCGGCTCCTCTTTTTTCGATCTCTACCACCCATTCCAAAGTTTTGATGATTGTTTTTGTTCGTCCACCATGAGTATGCACATAATGTTCCCCTTCAACGAATCGTGTATCCACAGCCACCACCACACATTGGCTCCCAAACTCCAGGGCCAATTCATTGATCAAGTCGGGGCGTTTTACTGCAGATGAATTGATGGATATCTTATCAGCTCCGGCATTCAACAAAGCTGAAACATCTTCTACAGAACTAATTCCTCCTCCTACTGTAAAAGGGATATTGATCTTCTCAGCAACGTGTGTCACCAATTCTACCAGTGTCTTACGTTTCTCCACCGTTGCAGTAATGTCCAAAAACACAAGTTCATCCGCCATTTGGTCTGCATAGGCAGCAGCCAATTCCACAGGATCTCCTGCGTCTTTCAAATCCACAAAATTTACTCCTTTTACGGTTCTGCCATCTTTGATATCCAGGCAGGGGATTATTCTTTTAGTCAGCATTTATTACAAATTCAGCTAATTGTTCCAGGGAAATTTTTTCTTCATAAATCGCTTTGCCAATGATGGCTCCATATAATCCGGCATTCGCCAAAGCTTCTACATCATTAATATTGGACACTCCTCCGCTGGCGATCAGTTTCAGTGAAGGAAATTCAGTCAGTAATGATTTGTAAAGCTCGATAGATGGACCTGCTAGAACACCATCTTTGGAAATATCAGTACAGATGACCTGCTCAATACCTTCTTTCAGGTACGAATCAATGAATTCAAAAACATCTACTTCATTGATCTCCTGCCAACCACTGGTAGCTACCTTTCCATCTAAAACGTCCGCTCCCAATATGATTTTATCAGGACCATATTTTTGGATCCAACCTTTAAAAGTATCAGGGTCTTTTACAGCTATACTACCTCCTGTGATCTGTTTTGCACCAGAGACGAAAGCCAATTCTGCATCAGTTATAGATTTAATACCTCCACCAAAATCAATATGTAGATCGGTATTTTCAGCTATACCTTTCAGTACTTTATCATTGACTATCTTTTTAGACTTGGCTCCATCCAGGTCCACCAGGTGAAGTCTGTTCAATCCGGCCGCTTCGAAAGATTTGGCCACCTCAACAGGATCATCGTGGTACTGGGTTTTCTGGTTATAGTCCCCTTTCGTCAATCGGACACATTTGCCGTCAATAATATCTATAGCGGGTATAATTTGCATTTTCTATAGTGATAAAAAGTTCTTCAATATTTGTTCTCCTGCAGTACTACTCTTTTCAGGATGCGCTTGTACAGCATAGTAATTATCCTTGTGCAGTCCAGCACTGAAGGTATTGGCATAATCACAAGTAGCGATTGTATCATCAGCAGTCTCCGCATAATAACTATGTACAAAGTACAGGTAAGACTCTTCAGGAACACCCTGAAACAATGGACCTTTCAGATCAGTAATCGTATTCCAACCCATGTGTGGGACCTTTTTAGTAGGATCAAACCTCTTGACAATGTTGTCAAACACTCCAATACAAGAAGTATCATTTTCTTCTGAGTATTTGCACATTAACTGTAACCCCAGGCACACACCCAGAAACGGCTGGTGCAAATCCAATATCACCTGATCCAGCTTTTTGGCCCTGAGGTAATTCATGGCAGTGCTCGCTTCACCTACACCGGGAAAGATCACTTTGTCTGCTTTCTGCAATGTTTCCGGCTCATCTGTTAGTACAGGTTCCACACCCAGTCGCTGCAAAGCAAACTTCAGCGATTGCACGTTACCCGCATTGTATTTAATAATGGCTATTGACATTTTATACTACTACTTCTTCATTTGAAACCATATCCTCCATCACTGATTCAATTTCAGGAATGGATTTGAACAATTGTTCATAAGAATCGATCACAAAGTAACGATCCTGAAACACATCTTTGCGGTATGTTGTTTGGGCAGTGGTACGCACATCAAAAGAATGATGTGGAGGTTGCTCACTAAGGGAGAAATCCGTTTCTCCGGCCGAAGATAAGATACCTGCACCATAAATCCGCAATCCAGATGGTTCCTGTATCAAACCAAATTCCACAGTAAACCAGTAAACCCTGGACAATACCTCAATGGCATAGTCATTACCGCAATATTTTAAGCCAATTTTACTCAGCGCTTCAAGGAAATCAACAAAGTACTGGTTGGTTAATAATGGCACATGTGCAAACACATCATGAAACATATCTGGTTCTTCCAGATAGTCCAGTTCATGCATTTTTCTGAGCCATGAGGTAGCAGGGAATTTCCTGTTGGACATCAACTCGAAAAATGTGTAATCCGGTACTATTCCTGGTACCACTACCAGCTCCCATCCAGTGATGGACCGCAACAAAGTATTAGTCTCCTCAAAATTGGGAATTCTGTCTCTGGTAAATTGAATCTTTTCCAAACCATCCAGATATGCCTGACTTGCGGCATTTGGAAGTTTCGCAAGCTGTCTGTCAAAAAGTATTTGCCATACTTTTTGGTCTTCTGGGGTGTAATTGGCGTATACCTGTCTCATTTTGTAAAGTATTAAACATAAAAAAGGCCTGAATTGGATCAATTCAGGCCTTTCGTAAATCTATTTTATCTTTTAGCAAAATCACATAGAACTACCCTGCCTGAACCTGTCAGTCATATGATAATAATAGTGATGATATGCTTGTGTATTGCTATGCATTAGTAATGCGAAAGTAATGTGTTCGTGGGAATAAAGCAAAAGTATGGTGAAGGGGAGTACTCACATTCGTTCCCAAATACCGCGACAACCGCGTTGCAAATGCTTTGATAATCCTTTTCAAATAAATTATGCGCTCATTATGCTATCACTAAATAAGCGCAAGCGAATAAACAAAAACGCAGGCAGGGTTCTTAATACACACAATACGATCTACATAATACAATCGTTGCAATCATACATAATAGATTATCCCCTTCGTCTATCAAAATCACTCCTTCATCGAAAAAAAACATGGGTTCATCGATGGTTTTTCAAAATAAAATAGTAATATTTGAATAATAAATATAAACTTAGGTTGTAAGCAAGGGAACTCACTACACTAAAATGCTATCTCGCACTATTCTAGGAATACTCCTTATCACATGGTTCACCTCGCTCAATGCTCAGTATGTTACGCTACGTGGGAATGTAACGGCTGAAGGTTGGGAAGGACTTCCCTACGTGAATGTGTACATGGAAGGTACAGACTATGGTACTGCCACCAATAGAAATGGTGACTTTGAGTTATTGATCTACCCTGAAGACTATAAAAGACGCATCGTTTTTTCCTACCTTGGATTCAATACTGAATATTTAACAGCCGATAGCAGTCAGGTTTACCATGTTTATTTGAAGGAATCAGAGATCATCTTAAATGATTTTGTGGTTACTCCTGTTGATCCCACAGATGTGATCAGTGATTTTCAAGAGAGCATCGCTAAGAATTACCAGACAGACCCTCTCATCCAACGTGTATTTGTAAGGGAACATGAAGAGCTTGAAAATGGAGATCCCATTGTACATCATGAATTCATGGCTGACTACTATAGAAAGAACTATATAGGTGCTAATAAAGATAAGATCAGACACATCAAGTCAAGAACCAAGAGTTATCTCAACCTGGATACTATAGATTATGCTTACCTGGAAGGAGGTACAGCCCTAATATTAAACGACATTGTAAAATACCCAAGGGAATTTATTGATCCGGACAAACTGAAACGCTATGACCTGGAGCTCAATCGAATCATTGAATTTGATGGTGAACAGGTTTATCAAATAGATTTCAAACCAAACCCCAACAAGGGCAATAGTAGGTACGAAGGAAGTTTATACATCACGAAAGAAAGTAATGCGCTGGTAAAAGCGACAATCCGATACAGTCAGGAAGGCCTTGCGTGGATTAATTCTGATAGATTTACTCCTGGATTCAAGTGGCATGAGGTGGAAAACACCCTGTTCTACAAGAAGTTAACTGATGGTACCTATGCCTTAAATGAGATGGTGGTATCCGGCATTGGCGAAGATGAATACAATTTCGACCAAAGGATACGAAGCATTTCAGAACTAATTGTGGTAGAATCTAAATACAATGCAGACACCCAAAAGAAAAGCTTCAAATCCATTAAAAACAATACAGCCATCTATGAACTGGGTGAATTTGAAGATTTGCACAACCTATGGCAGGACTTCAATCACATGATCTACGAAGAACCAGATGAAATCATCCTTACGGATACGCAAACTTACTAAGGTAATTCTAGCTATCTATTTCCTATAATACCTGAATAACCTGTAAAATCTCTTTTCGAAAGGATCTGCTCATTGGAACTTCAGAGGTGCCAATAAAAACCGAATCGTCTTTAAGTTGATCTATTTTTTTGAAGTTGATCAAGTAAGAGCGATGGACCTGTACAAAACCAGAGGGTTTCAGGATTTCAAGCATAGTTTTTAAAGTTTGATGCACAATGAACTTTTTACTAGCTACATGAAGATGACAATAGTTGTCATCAGACTGTACAAAATCTATTTCTTCATGTCTTATTGCCAATAAGCTGTCTTTTTCTTTGACAAAAAGCTTATCAGTTTCACTAGTAGGTATATCTGCTACATCTGCTGACTTAAAAAGTGCCAGCTTAATGGCAATTTTCAGATCGCGCTCCTCAAATGGTTTAATAATGTAACCGGCAGGAGTTGTGCGTTTCGCTCTGTCTACAGTTTTCTCATCATAAAATGCTGTAATAAACAAGAAGGGTATTTTGTGCTTGAGATTGATTATTTCGGCCAGGTCTATGCCATCCAACTTTCCAGACAATGATATATCTAATAGTGCAATATCAGGAGGATTAGCATTAAGCATTTGCAATGACTGCTCTGCACTGTATGCAACACCTGTGACATGAAAACCTTCCTTTTTCAGCATCACTGAAATGTCTTCCGCAATTAATGCATCATCTTCAACTATTAGAACCTTATACTTCAATGTCAATAATGTGTTAGGAGGCCAATTTATAATTTTTAATTTCTATTTTGATTTCTGTTCCAGGGTCGGTCCTTTGGTTAATTGTTCCTTGTAATCTATTAGTCAGGGCATTTATCAATGTGGTCCCAAATGACTCAGTAGCATTTTTCTGGATGCCAATCCCATTATCCGAAATAGTCAGAAGCAATTTTTGGTCTACTTCCTTCAATGAAACTGTAATGTTACCCTCTTGATTATTAGGGAAAGCATGTTTCAGCGCATTTGTAATCAACTCATTCAAAATAAGGCCCAAAGGAATAGCTGTATCAATATCAAGCCCAATTGGATCAATGTCCAACGATAAACTTATTTTGTTTTCACCTACATGATAAGTACTGAATAAATTTTCAGCCAGTTGTTTCACATAATCTGAAAACTGTATGCTCGTAAGATCCGTTCCCTGGTAAAGTCGTTGATGAATTAACGCCATTGATTTCACCCTGTTTCTTCCCTCTTCCACTGCGGCTTGAGCTGATTTATCCAGGTATTGTGATTGTAAATTGAGTAAACTGGAAATAGTTTGCAGGTTATTTTTTACCCGATGATGGATCTCTTTGAGCAAGACCTCTTTCTCCGCTAACGACCGATCTATCTCATCTTTTTGTTTGTTAATGATGGTATTCTTGTTTCTTACTTTGATATTATTTCTATAAATGATACCAACTATTCCAACCAATAAAACTGTGATAATACCCGCTGTATAAATGTATATTCGCTGCTCAGAGATTTTAGCTTCAGCTTTTTCTTTCTCTTTTAAAGCGTCATTTTCTTTTTCCAGATAAATGAGTGAATCCTTTAACATCTGTTTCTCATAAGTACGTGATACCTTCATAGCAATTCCTTTAGAGATATTCCCTAAATTGTGTAGACTATCTTTTAGGTGTTGGTACTCCTTGTAGTGATTCAAGGCATTTTTATGAGCTCCGGTTTTTTCGCTTAAGGCATAAAGGAGGTAATGAGCTTCTCTTAAGACTTTAAGACTATTAATTTCATCAGGTTTATCAATTATTTGATTTAGTATTCGACTGGCCGGCTCATATTTCCCATTTTGAAAATAGATATTGGCTTGATTGACCAATGCGCCATTATAAAGGGACGGAATTGATTCATTTTCTGGATAATTCAATATTAAGTCCACATAATGTTGCGCTGAGTCAAGTTTACTTTCCCAGAGAAAATAGTGGGTCAAATATTGATAGACTTGATTTCTGGTCTCCACATTATTGCTTTTCGCTAGAATTAAATAATGATAAGCTGAGTCCGGCTCACCTGTTTCCAATAAGGCCATTCCAAGATATGTATACAGCCTCTCAATGATAGGGTTCAATTTGTTTGAATGCGCATAGTGCAGCGCTTGAGAATAGTAATCCTTTGCATCATTGTAGTTACCTGATAGGGCAAAAGCATTCCCCAGGTCCATGAGTACTGAAGCATGTTCATAGGGACTTTGATTGGCTTCCTGAAAATTCAGAATTTCAAAGAACATCTCATGAGCAGCTCCCACATCGCCCTTCTTTAGCAAAACATTACCTTTAAGACGTTTTATAGCAACAATCTTTTCCTGTGCTCCCAGGTGGTTAAAATAAAAAATAGAGGAATCAATATGTGCAAGCGCTTCAGGATAGTCATTTTGAAGAAAGTCTAAAGATGCTTTCATATTGTAAACATTCGCTTTATGATCGTACATTTCCAGTTTATCTGAAAACTTTACTTGTAAGGCTTGTTTCAATGCCTCCTGTGCCTTCGAGAGGTTCTTTTGGTTTTGATAAATGATTACTTTGATAATAAAAAGTTTTGCTAATCTTTCACTACTTCCAGTCTTTTGAAAGATGTCCTGTGCCAGATTATAGAAAAAGAGAGCTGAGTCCAGTTGAGACTTCATATATTGCACATTCCCCAGGTTCATTGTGAGCACCCCTTCACGCTCAGCCAAATGGCTTTCCTGCGTAATTTGTAGGCCTTTTAGAAAATATTTTTGAGCACTGTCCGGAATACCCATTTGGTAATAGGTAATTCCCATTTCATTAAAAATGTAATGATTGAAAGGAGTCTCAATCAAATCAGAGTTTTTGAATTGCCCTAAAAAAGTCAATGACTCATTCTTTCTCTGAGTTTGCCTGAGGAATACAGCTTTTTCTCTGATAACCTTGACTCGCATTTCGTGAGAGATAGCATTCATCAAAGCAATAGCTTCCATAAAATGTTTATTCGCCAATGCAGAATCTTGAAAAGTGTAATGTCTTCCTAAAGCGATATTCAATTCCACCTTTATAGAATCGCCGGGATTTTTATCGAGTAAATTTGTCAGGGAGTCCGCATAATGGGATTGACCAAATACTTGCTGAATTGTGCAAATAAGAAAAATTAGGAACGGGAATCTCACGTAATTAGATAAGTCTAGGTTAATTAGTTAAATTGAGTGGCCCGAAGACCACTCTATATAAATTTATTATCTTTTGACCAATCTACCCATCTTTCTCCTGCCTTTCACACGATACAAGTATAAGCCCTTCTCCAGATGACGAAAATCTAACGTTACAATAGCCGACCCTGGATGAATCGTTTCACTGTGGATCACAGCACCATTGGTATCAAATAACTCTATGGTAATATTCTCGTCTGGCTCAAATTCCTGCAGATTGAGATATACTATCTCTGAAAATGGGTTAGGATAAACACTAGTATTGATCTCCATATTCTCCTTTCCTTCCTCAAACAAATCGAGACGCATATTGCTGGTTGCCTCAGCATTTGAACTGGTGGTTCCATCTGCCAAAACTCCTCCCCACCCCCAGGTATAGATAAATTCATTTGACTGGTTAGCCAAAACCTGATGTTCACTATTGACAGCCTTAAAAAGGATATTTGGATTTACCAACTGAAGGCTATCAATAGCTGGTGTATCCTCTTCAGCAGTATACGTACGCCTACCAAGATTCCCATAACTATTTCTACCCCATAACCAACACATGCCATCTGCTTTCACCACACTTACAAATTCATCCCCCAAATCAATCGCCTTGATATTATCCATAGGGATAGAAGATGAAGGTGATTGATAAACAATGACCGGGCTTTTTGACCTGCTATTATAAGAGGAAGCTGTAGTAGCAAAAAGATTTGGTGCATTCCCTACTGGCCCACCCCACATCTTAATTGTACCGTTAGTTTTTAATCCTAGTCCCACATCTCTTGAAGCACTGATCTCTTTATAACGGTCCGTTCCGCTTCCATCAATTGGAAAAGGAACTTTCCCAGTATAAGAACCTGAAGTACTTCCTGAGAATGATTTGTAACCCCAGGACTCTACTGTATTATCAGCTAACAATGCGAACGTATTTCTTGCACAAAGTGCTGTAGAGAAAATATCTCCGATAGCTGTAATTAATAAAGGAATATCCCTAGTAGTGGTGGTCCCATCCCCTAATTTGTAATTATTATTTGCTCCCCAGGCATATAAATTTCCGTTTACATCAATTGCATTAGCGTGATCGCCGTTTCCACTATAACCTCCTTGCACAGCACCTTCTATATGCACAATATCTGATAGATTCATTTTAATCGGTATGAGATGTTCGGGTACACTACTCATAGTTCCCAGGCCACATACTCCAAATGAATTATCTCCCCAGGCAAAAACATTTCCGTAAACGTCTAAGGCAAACGCTGTCTCATCTGCTCCTGCTATGGCAATGATATCACCCAAAATTAAATTTTGTATTTCTGTAGAAATATCTGCTGTTGATCCAGTTCCTAACCCAATATATTTACCTGTAACCCAAAGTTTGCCATCTGCTTTTAGCATATAAGAGTTACTATGGGTCGCCAAAACTGCTATTTTTCCACTGATAATATCGAAAGGATCAAATGTATTGCGATCTACATAACCAAGACCGATTTGCCCAAAAGTCCCTGCTCCACTTCCCCTCAATGCGCCATCTGCCTGAAGGTTAAGTGAAAAGTTATTCCCTGCTGCAAGACCTACAGATCTATCAACTCCCAGAGTGATGGGTGAAAACTCCTCGGGAGCAACTGCACCTAACTGTCCAAATCCATTTGCACCAAAACCCCACATTTCTCCCTTTGAATCAACAAATAAGGTATGTCTAAAACCTGCTGCTATTGTTCTCACCTGCTCTGCTACATTTTGAGCAAATGGTCTAACAAATGTAGGTGGAGATGATTTAGTAATTGGCCCTATACCCAATTGACCATTAAACCCTCTTCCCCAGGTCCACAAAAGACCATTTACATCAAGCGCTACACTATGTACACTTCCTGCCGAAATTGCAATGATTTTATCTAAATCAGTTCCAGCAGAATTTTGGATGACCACCGGGATATCTGAAAAATAAATAGACGGAGGCAGCCCGACCTGACTGCCTGTATTGTCCCCCCACGCATAGACATTACCGTCTAAAATGGCTAAACTATGTTCAACCCCAGCAGTCACCAAACTTACTCCTTCAAGTGGTGCAGATCCTGTAGCATCCATTACCAACCCTGGTAACTCAAATGGTGTAATCCCTAAACCCCGACCACACTGACCACTAACATTACCACCCCATGAAATGATTGTACCATCACTTCGTAGCGCCAGATTATGGTTTCCACCAGCAGCTATTCCTATAACGTTATCCACACCGGGCACCCGCATAGCACTTAGAGATTCTGGTAATATGGAAGGCAGCTGACCCAATTGACCCGTACTATTACTCCCCCATGCCCAAACCGTTCCATCTGCCATAAGTGCTAAACTATGATGGTTGCCAGCAGACACAGCAATGATATCCTTAAGTGTATCACCCGCTGATATTATAACGGTAGTATGCACAAATGTTCCTAGTTTAGTGCTATCACCTAATTGCCCGGAATTGTTACGGCCCACACTTAAGACTTTACCATGCTGGATGAATAAACTGTGATATAATCCACCTGACAACAAAACCTCAGACCTGGCTGGATTAGTGCTGGTGTTCCTTTCTCTGTCATGCCCATACAATATGCCAAGCAAACAGAATGCTGTAATTAGTAAAATGATCTTTTTCATGATTTTTTATTCCAAGATCATTTGACTGGCACAGAATGTCTATACAAATTTGGCGAGCCGTTATATGTTATTGGTGAATAGTGAAAATTAATTGGAGTTTGAATTAAGGAATTTAAGCATTCAAAAAATTCCAGAAATCCAATAAACGAATTTGAAAAGAAATACTCCCCTATAACAGTTCGATTTAGGGGACCAGTTTTTTCTACTATAAATAAGGTGAAGCGAAGAGCTATACCTATTTCCTATTTCACAAAAGTTTTAAGGTTCCATGACATTTACTTCCGCCACTCAGATAACTCTTTCATCTTTTTGATCAACTTACCACTTTCATCATAATCAAGTGTTTGTTGCCCATCAGAAAAGGCTTCTTCTGGTTTGCAATGGGTTTCAAAAATTACACCATCCGCTCCTGCAATCACTGATGCGAGAGCTACTGGTTCCACATGATCCCTTAATCCTATTCCGTGTGATGGATCGGCTATCACAGGTAAATGTGATTTTTCCTTTAAAATTGGAATAGCATTGATGTCAAAGGTATTTCTGCTGGCGGTTTCAAATGTTCGGATACCTCGTTCACAAAGCAACAAACGTTCATTGCCACCAGAAAATACATATTCTGCGCTATGCAGCAATTCATCTATTGTACCGGAAATTCCTCTTTTGATCATAACAGCTTTGTCTACTTTACCCAATTCATCCAGCAAATTGAAGTTTTGAGTATTTCGGGCTCCCACCTGGAAAATATCCACGTAATCATGCATGTCTTCAATCTGGGAAACCTGCATTACTTCGGTGATTATTTTGATGTCATTTTCTTTGGCTGCCTTATACCAGATCTTCAGGCCATCTATCCCTAATCCTCTGAATGAATATGGCGAGCTTCTTGGTTTGTACACCCCCCCTCTCATGATCTTCACACCATTGGCTTTCAGGTGTTCAATAGTTTGGTAGATATTTTCCTCTCCTTCGATGGAACATGGACCCGCCATGATGGCAAAATTTCCACCTCCAATTTTCACACCATCGCCCAGGTCAATAACTGTTTCTTTGATTTTCCATTTTCGGCTAACCAATTGGAAAGAGTCTGAGACAATGTGAATGTCTTTGATCCCATCCAATGTTCCTATTTGACGAATGTCAAACTCCTTCTTTCCTATCCCAATCAGGTAATCCCCCTTTTGGGTAGTTACCGGTTTGGTCTTATACTGTAATGCCTCTACTCTGTTGACAATCTCCTCTCGTTCCTGATTGGAAATGCCGGGTTTTAATTGAATAATCATTTTCGGACCAATAATTTATGTTTGCGTAATTAATTTTCTCCTTTTACTTCTGAGACAAAGTGCTTGATATCACTTGTCAAATCCTTTGAATCATGTAATAAATTAATAAATGCGCTCCCAATAATCGCACCCTGAGCATATTCACATGCCTTTTTAAAAGTAGCATTGTTACTAATTCCAAAGCCTATGAGCCTCGGATTGTTTAGTCCCAGTCCATTTATTTTTTCAAAATAAGCAATTTGTCCTTCAGTTATGTCACCTTTTGCACCTGTTATACTTGCAGATGACACCATATAAATGAATCCTGCACTCTGAGCATCAATCTCTTTCACACGCTCATCTGACGTTTGAGGTGTAATTAGAAAAATGTTGTGCAAACCGTAAGACTCAAACATGGCTTTATATTTCTCCAGATAGTCAATCATAGGTAAATCAGGCAAAATAAGCCCATCAACCCCCACTCTTTGACACGCTTCACAGAATTTTTTAATCCCATATTGCATGATGGGATTCAAATAACCCATAAGAATAATTGGCAGAGAAACCTTCTCTCTAATGTCTTCCAATTGCTCAAATAACGTTTGAATAGTCATTCCATTATTCAGTGCCTGCATATTGCTTTCCTGAATCGTGGGACCATCGGCCAACGGATCAGAAAATGGCATCCCAATCTCCACAAGATCGGCACCTGCTTCCTCCAGTGCATTGAGAATTGTTTTGGTATCCTCAAGTTTTGGATAGCCCGCTGTAAAATAGACATTCAATAAATGACCATCAGCTTGCTGAAATACTTTATCTATTCTGTTCATTGTAATCTTCAAATTAATATTTCCCCCATTTGATATAAGTCTCCAGGTCTTTATCACCTCTTCCGGAAAGATTTACCACAACCTGATCATCACTTTTCAATTCCATATGAGATAATGCTGCCAAAGCATGCGCACTTTCAATCGCGGGAATGATTCCTTCCAACCTTGAAAGCTCTACTCCTGCTTTCATGGCTTCTTCATCAGTTACAGAATAAAACTTTCCTCTACCAGAGTCAAATAAATGTGCGTGAATGGGGCCAATACCCGGGTAATCCAGACCGGCTGATATGGAATAGGGCTCAATCACCTGACCATCCTCAGTTTGCATCAGGATTGTTTTACTTCCGTGTAAAACACCTTCTTTCCCCAATTGTGTTGTTGCCGCGGATTTACCAGTATCATTTCCAAGACCTGCTGCTTCTACTGCTACCAAATTCACAGCTTCATTATCCATGTAATGGTAAAAAGCCCCGGCAGCATTACTTCCTCCACCCACACAGGCCACTACATAATCAGGATCTTCTTTTCCGGTTTTCTCCTTGAGTTGCCATTTGATCTCTTCACTGATTACTGACTGAAACCTGGTTACCATATCCGGATATGGATGAGGACCAACTACAGAGCCAATGATATAATGCGTATCCACAGGATTATTGATCCAGTGTCTCATGGCTTCATTGGTCGCGTCTTTAAGTGTTTTGCTTCCACTTTTTGCTGGCTTTACTTCAGCGCCAAGTATTCTCATGCGTTCCACATTGGGCCTTTGCCTGGCAATATCCACCTCACCCATGTATACTGTACAGGGAAGACCAACTAAAGCACATACAGTGGCTGTAGCAACACCATGTTGACCAGCGCCAGTTTCAGCAATGATTCTCTTTTTGTTCAGACGTTTTGCCAAAAGGATTTGTCCAATGGTGTTATTCACTTTATGCGCACCAGTATGGCACAGGTCTTCTCTTTTTAAATAAATATTTGCACCATACTTTTCAGAAAGTCTCTCAGCGTGGTATAGAGGAGTGGGTCTTCCCACATAGTCTTTTAATAAGCCATTGAACTCCTCTATAAAATCTGGGCTATTCATGATCTCCAAATAATTCAATCGGAGTTCTTCCACATTTGGGTAAAGCATTTCAGGAATGTACGCTCCTCCAAACTTCCCATAATAACCGTTTTCGTCTACTTTATATTTTTTTAACGTCTGCATGCATTCTGATTTTCGCAGTTAATTCTTTGATAGCGTTTTGATCTTTCACCCCTGGAGAAATTTCAAATTGACTATTTACATCAACACCTTTTAAACCTGGTAACTCCAGGTGAATGATTTCTTCCAGGTCATTCAAATGGATCCCTCCACTTAAAAAGTAAGGCACCTTAGTTTTGTATGATTTGAGGATCGACCAATCAAATTTTTGTCCACTTCCCCCGTACTTCTGTGTCTTTGTATCGAATAAAAAATAGGAAACATAAGGTTCGAAAGCACTCGTGTCCGGTAATTGATCCGAAACAGAAAATACTTTGATGATCGGAATTCCTTCACCTTTTAAAATAGAGCAAAATTCAACTGATTCACCCCCATGAAGCTGAACAAAATCTAATTGATATGCCTCTACTTTTTCCAGTATTTCTGAAACCGGAGTTTTAACAAAGACACCCACTTTCTTCACATTCTTCAGCTCAGCAACTGCTGAATTGAATCCACTCTTTTCTACAAACCTTGGCGACTTCTCATAAAAAATAAATCCCATTAAGTCTGGCGACAAAGTAGAAACTGCCTGAATATTTTCAGCCTCTCTCATGCCACAGACTTTTAATGATATGGTTGAATCAATTGGCATTTTCTGTCACTAAAGCATTTAATTGATCTACAAATTTCTTAGCTGATCTACCGGGCCTACCAGTTTTCATGAAGTTTTCACCAATCAGGAATCCCTGATAACCAAAAGATCTTAATTCATGAATTACATTCGGGTCACTGATACCACTCTCGCTCACTTTTACAAATTCATCGGGGATTTTTGAGCTAAGGTCTTTACTTATCTGAATATCAGTCACGAATGTTTTTAAGTTTCTATTGTTTACACCCAGTAAATCCACATGTTCATTCACAGAAACCTGAAGTTCTTCTTCATTATGCACCTCCAATAAGATTTCCAGCCCCAGGTTTTTGGCTGTTTGTGCCAATGCTTTTAACCTGGAAGGCTCCAATGCTGCTGCAATGAGGAGAATCACATCCGCACCAATGGATTTAGCTTCGATGATTTGATATTCATCAATGATAAAGTCTTTTCTCAGGATGGGACAGTAATTGTATTGTCTTGCGATCACCAGATCTTTACTTTTCCCGCCGAAGTATTTTTGATCTGTGAGCACAGAAAGACCAGAAACTCCCGCCTGCATATATTCAATAGAGGTTTGCTCAACGTTAGCCTTGGGATTAATCCAACCTTTTGATGGGGATTTTCTTTTGAACTCGGCAATAATCCCGCACTTATCCGGATTTAGCAGGTATTCTTTCATGGAAACAGGCTTCCCATTGAAATAGGCGCTCTGTTCCAATAGTTTTACAGGATACAAAGCTTTCCGATCAGCCACTTCTTTCTGTTTATGTGCAATAATTTCGTCCAGTATATTCATGATAGTATTAATTCAAACTGTAGATTTTTTGTTCGTCATTGATCAATGCTTTGAATTTCTCCATCGCCTTACCTGACTCAAGGGACTCTCTTGCCTGATCAATCCCTTCTTCAATGGTTGATAACTGCTTCCCACAATAAATGGCAAGTCCTGCATTGGCAATAACTGCACTCTTTTGTGCCTCTGTTCCTTCACCTTTCAGAATATCCACAAATATTTTCGCAGACTCATCAATCGTTTGACCTCCTGATAATTCTTCTGCTTTTACTTGAGGAAGGCCCAGATCTGAAGGCTGTAGAATTTGTTCTTTTTTATTACTGATCATTTTAAAGCCTCCGGTGAGAGACACTTCATCATAACCATCCAGAGAGTGCAGGATGACAAAGTTCTTATCAGTTTTTTGATAGAGGTAACCATATAACCGAGCCAACTCCAAACTAAACACACCTACCAATTGGTTTTTAGGGAAAGATGGGTTTACCATTGGCCCTAGCATGTTGAAAAAAGTCTTAACGCCAAGCTCTTTCCTAATAGGTCCCACATTTTTCATCGCCGGATGAAACAGTGGCGCGTGAAGGAAACAAATTCCGGACTCGTCTAAACTTTTAATCAAGGCTGATTTGTCATTGGTGAATTCGTAACCAAAATAGGCCAAAAGGTTGGATGACCCACAGATGGAGGACACACCATTATTGCCATGTTTCGCTACATTTTGTCCGGCACCTGCCACTATAAAAGATGAGAGTGTAGAAATGTTAAATGTGTCTTTTCCATCACCACCAGTACCACAAAGGTCAATGGCATTATAACTTTCAATCTCTAATGGAATACATAATTCAAGCATGGCATCTCTAAAACCTTCCAATTCGTCAACAGTAATGCTCCGCATTAAGTAAACTGTCAGGAAGGCTGCTACCTGGCTTTGGTTGTATTTTCCCTGGGCGAGGTTTTTCAAAATCTCTTTTGCCTCCCCTCTTTCCAGTGATTTATGCTCGATGAGTTTATTCAGTACAGCTTTCATGATTACTAATTCTCAATCCAATTTTTTATTATTTCTTTTCCATGTTCAGTCAAAATCGATTCCGGGTGAAACTGAACACCTTTAACATTGTACTCTTTGTGCCGGATGGCCATAATGTTACCTTTTTCATCTACAGCAGTAATTTCCAGTTTGTCTGAAACATTCTTTGGATTTACTGACCATGAATGGTACCGACATACCCTAAATGATTCTGGCAGGCCATTAAATATCTTTTCGTCTTTGGTAGTTTGTATTGCTTGAGTAGCCACACCGTGATAGACCTCCGGAAGGTTATAAATACTTGATCCGAAAGCCTCAGCTATGGCCTGATGCCCCAAACAAACTCCAAGGATGCTCTTTTCCGCACCATATTTCTCCAAAAGAGCAGGCATTATTCCTGCATCTTTGGGCACACCCGGACCCGGTGAAAGCAAGATCTTATCATAGTTTCCCACATCCTCCAGTGAAATCTTATCATTACGATAAACATCAATGTCCATTTTCAACTCACGCAGTATATGAACGAGGTTGTAGGTGAATGAATCGTAGTTATCTAAAACAAGGATCTTCATAGTTGCTCTGCCTCCTCCAATGCTTTCTGTAATGCTGCCAACTTATTATATACCTCCTGCACTTCACTTTTTGGATCCGATTTAGAAACAATCCCCGCTCCAGCCTGGAAAAACAATCGGCTATTCTGACTGAGAAAAGATCGTATCATGATGGCATGATTAAAATCCCCATTAAAACCCATAAACCCGATGGCTCCTCCATAATACCCTCTCTGCACAGTCTCATACTGATCAATTAGTTGCATCGCTTTATGCTTTGGAGCACCGGACAGAGTTCCTGCTGGAAAAGTGCTTCCTACCATCTCTAATGGAATAGCATCTTTTTTCAGTTTTCCTGTCACTTTGCTTACGAGGTGAATGACATGAGAGTAATACTGAATCTCCTTGTAGGTCTCTACAATCACGCTATCACTGCTCTTACTCAAATCATTTCTCGCCAGGTCTACCAGCATAATGTGCTCCGAATTTTCCTTCGGATCAGCGTACAGTTTCTTGGCTAATTGCGCATCTGCCTCATCATCCCCTGTCCTTCTGAAAGTACCCGCTATTGGATAGATAGTAGCAGTATCTCCTTTTACAACAATCTGTGCCTCAGGTGAAGAACCAAATATTTTAAAGCTTCCATAATCAAAATAGAAAAGATATGGAGATGGATTAACTGATCTAAGTGCTCTGTACAGCTGGAACTCATCTCCGGTAAAACCAACTGAAAACCTTCTGGACAAAACAATTTGAAATACATCCCCTATGTCACAATGGTGGATGCCTTTCTTGACGATCTCGAGGTACTCTTCATCAGTGAAATTAGATGAAGTATCACCATTAGTTTTGAAATCAAAACTGGCAAAATTCTTACTTCTGATCAGATTGATGATTACATCCAATGTGGAACCATCCGTTTCTTCTGTGTAATGTTCAAAGACGTAAAGTTCGTTTTTGAAATGATTGAGGACAATCACATACCGGAAAACAGAGTAATGAACAGCTGGGATCTCATATTCTTTCTTTTTGGAATCATCCAATGTTATATCTTCAAATTGCTCAACCGCCTCATAAGACATGTAACCAAATAGTCCATTTTGAATAAAATCTACTTTTGGTTCTTCCGTTTGAAAAACCTGAGCATACTGATAAAGTAAGTCAGTTAATTCGCCAGATGATTGCACATCCTGCTCTTGCTTAATACCATCAGGATATGAAACTGAAACTTTTTTGTCTTTGAGTTGAAATGAAGAAATGGGCTCACAGCATATATAGCTGTAACTATTGTCATTGCCATGATAATCAGAGCTTTCCAGTAGAAATGAGTTAGCAAATTTATCCCGAAGCTTCAGGTAAATGCTCACCGGAGTGACCGTATCTGCCAACATTCGTCGGCTTTTCGTTTTTAGTTGGTATTTGTTTTCAAACATTTGTCAAAGTGCTATAAACAAAAAAACCCGCTGCGAACAGCGGGTTTTATATCTTATTTAAAATTGTACAATAGTGCTGCTCTGGTCAGAAATTATTTCCAAACCACCACCAAGCAGTACAATATGTGTTGTTCATTTTCATTAGTGCTAAAGTAACGCAAGATTTGATAAGTGCAAATGAATCGATTCAAATTTTCAAAAAAATTCAAGCAAACTGTATTATTAGTGCAATCTTCATCTTAATTAACCTGGTTAGCGCTAAATTTTCCCATTCATAAAAAAACATTCACATGTTAATGAATCTTATATAGATTTGTTTTGGTAAATTGTACAAAATACACAACGGAATGCTTCCTATTGAAGATCAAATAAGTTTATTAGTGCACCTTTCTAAAGCGGACCACTTTGTAGCAGAGCAGGAAAGTCAAATGTTACATAAGGTAGGTGAAAGAGGTGGATTAACTCCTGAGCAGGTGGAGAATATCATCGATCACCCAAAGCCGGTTCCCAATTTGAGGGATCTTCCATCTGACGAGAAATTCAATTATTTGTTCAACACTATCCAATTAATGAAGGTTGATGGAAAGGTACATTCCAGTGAGATTACTTTTTGTGAGAAGGTAGCAATTAAGCTAGGATTCAAACCTGGTGTTGTTGCAGATCTATCTGCTTATATCTATAGCGACCCTGACATTGTTACCAATATCAAGTTCTTAAAATCAATTGCAGACCAACACGTCATTCGCAATTACGAACAAGACAACGAATAACTCCATTTAATTCCAATAAACACAATCCCAATTTAATTTTGACATCAAGGAGCAACATTATTTGCATGGCTGTATTATGGCTATGCCACTTTATTTCTTATGCCCAGAATCCACCCGAGACCTCTACATTACGAATTCAGGAGGCAATAGACGAAATCACACTGGATGGTGAGCTGAATGAAAATTCATGGCTTGAAGCAGATTTAGCCAATGGCTTTTATCAGGTATTCCCAATAGATAACATTCCTGCGGAAGAAAAAACTGAAGTAAAACTTACTTACGATGATAAGTTCCTTTACATAGGCGCCATCTGTTACACTGAAGACCCTGACTACATGGTGGAATCATTACGTAGAGATTTTAGTTTCGGCAGAAATGACGTCTTTGCGGTCTATATTGACCCCTACAATGACCGGTCAAATGGTTTTTCATTTCAAACCACACCCTACAATGTCCAGCGTGAAGGTATCGTGACACTTGGTGGGGAGGTAGCAGATAATTGGGATAATAAATGGTACAGTGAAGTAACAAGGCATGAAGACCGTTATGTCATTGAAATGGCCATTCCTTTTAAATCATTCAGGTACAATAGCCAAGAATTCTGGAATATCAATTTCCTAAGAAATCAGCCTAACAGGAACCAAACCAGCACATGGATTGCGGTTCCAGTTCAATATAGCCCCTCCGATTTGGTATACACGGGAAGATTAATCTGGGACAAGAATCCAAGTAGATCGAAAACCAATATCACTGTTATTCCTTATGCAATTGCACAAACAGTGAAAAATTATGAAAATAACGAACCATCTGAGCAAAAGTTAAATGCTGGATTGGATGCCAAAATTGGAATATCTCCATCGCTCAACCTGGACCTCACAGTTAACCCTGATTTCTCCCAGGTAGAAGTTGATCAACAGGTGAATAACTTAGGCAGATTTGAGATTTTCTTTCCGGAAAGACGACAATTTTTTCTTGAGAACCAGGACCTTTTTGCGAAGAACGGATTCCCAAATAGCCGCCCATTTTTTTCCCGAAGAATTGGGATAATTGGTTCAGGAGCCAGTGCTCGACAAATACCAATTATTGCCGGTGGTAGGCTAAGTGGGAAGATTGGTAAAGACTGGAGGATCGGTTTGTTAAACATGCAAACTGATCGTGATAAAATCATCAATGATGATGAGGAACTAGAAACATACAATGCCCAAAATTACACAGTAGGCGTAGTGCAAAGACAAATATTTGCCAGGTCTAATATTGGTTTGTTAATGGTCAACAGGTCCGCTACAAATTTCGACCCTAATGACACCACCGCTGTGTTTGAGAAATACAATAGAGTAATCGGGGTGGATTATAACCTGGCTACTGAAAACAATACCTGGGAAGGAAATGTATTTTATCATCAATCTATCAATCCTGAAAAAGAGAACAAAGATTTTGCTTCCGGGACATTCCTGGCCTATCGAAAAAGAAATTTTAGTATTGGTTATTTTCAAACACTTATTGGAGATAATTATAAAGCCGATGTAGGTTTTGTTCCCAGAACAGGTGCTTTCAATTTTGGTGGGTTTACAGAACTTAGATTATTCCCTGAATCCAATCCAAAAATTATCAGACATAGCCCTGGATTAAACTACAGTATCACCACCAACAGTAACTTTGAAGTCCTGGACAAGTCAATAAATTTAGGTTATGAATTGTATTTCACTAATACTTCGAGGATAAATGCTAATTATAACTGGCAATATGTTACACTCACCGGAACTTTTGCCCCAAACGGTGTAGAAGCAGATTCATTGCTGGAAGGAACGATTCATAAGTTTGGTAGGTTTGGGTTATCATATCAAAGTGATAGACGTAAAGTTTTCAATTGGGAATTTGGCATTACAGAAGGAAAATTCTACAACGGCAATAGAACCAATGGTTCCCTGGAATTGAATTATAGGTTTCAACCCATATTTAAATCAGGCTTGATTGTAGATTACAATTACATCAGGTTTCATAACACATTCAAAAATGTAGAATACTTATTAATCGGGACCCGGATAGACCTTACATTGACAAACAAGTTGTTCCTTACTTCATTTCTCCAATACAATGATAGAGCGGATAATTTCAATATAAACGCCCGTGTACAGTGGCGTTTCAAACCTGTTTCAGATATATTCCTGGTGTATACAGAGAATTACGGTGGTGATTTAAGGACAGATGATGTAGTACCCGGTTATCAGAATGGTTTCAAGAAAAACCGGGCAATCGTTTTGAAAATCAATTACTGGTTGAATTTATAAGCATAAAAAACCGAGCTAATGCTCGGTTTACTTCGTTTTTAATGCACTTTCGATATCAGTAATCAATTTCTTGGATACCTTTCTAGGGTTGTCTTTCTTGTAAGACTCAAGTGCCTTAAGAGCTTTTCCTCCGATTTCATATAATCCAACAGGATTTTTGTCGAAACTGTAGCTTCCAAGTACATAATCCAACTCTGACTGGATTTTTTCTTCGATTCCTAGAGACTCAAGTTTTTCTTTTGCCTCAACACAAGCTTTTTCGATTTTTTGTTCTGCGCTAATAGATGCCATGATCCTTAAAGTTTGATTTTAAAATTTTCACAAAATTACAGAAACACTATTCAATTATGCAATAAAACTTTAAAATTATTAACAATTACATAATGAATTAAGCCATTTCCAATACAGATTGCTTTTTCATCTGTCGATGAATCACTGCAAACCAAAGTGGTGGGATCAATGTTAACAACATCATTCCCGGGTATCCTGTAGGCATTTGCGGACTATTGTCCATATGCCTTAAAATCTGATATTTCCTACTTGCTAAATAATGATGGTCTGAATGTCTTGAAAGTTCAAATAACAATAACCTTCCCATAATATGATCACTATTCCAGGAATGAGCAGGCAACACTCTTTCATACCGACCTTCTTTACTAGCTTTTCTCGTTAAGCCATAGTGTTCTATATAATTTACGGTTTCTAGTAGAAGAAAGCCAATAGTTGCAGCAGAAATGAAATAAATCATAATTTCCAGGCCAAAAAAGGCAAATACAAGACCAACTAACCCAATTTGAATCAATTGGAATTGTAGCATTTCATTTCTCAATGAATACTTCGGAAAACCCAGTTTTCTTAATCTTTGAAATTCAAGCCTCCAAGCTGACTTATATGAGTTTATAACTGACCTAATCCAAAATGCATACAACACCTCACCGTATCTGGCACTTGCTGGATCTTCCGGGGTACTCACATTTTTATGATGCCCCCGGTTATGCTCTATAAAGAAGTGCATATATAATGAAGTCAATAACAATGACTTAGCAAGGAACTGTTCAAATTTATTAGACCTATGACCCAATTCATGTGCTACATTAATTCCCAATACACCACACATGATCCCCATACCAGAGATCCTTCCCATCAAATCAATTAATGATAAATCCTTCTCTCCAATGCTGAATAAGAAAAATACCAAGAACCCATACTGTATAGGTACAATTAGATACAATAACACATCATAAGTCTTATCTTGCTTTAAATAGGTCTCTTGTTCTGAAGTATGATTAGAGTTGTCCGGGCCAACAAATAATTCTAGAAATGGTATTATGCCGAACGCATAAATTAAAGGTAGGAATGTGTAGATACCACTTTGTGTGAAAGATATATATACTGTAACCGGTAAGGTCAGTACCATTAAATATTTATATGATCTCATTTGGGTTAAAGATTTCCCCTAAAAGATAATGGATTCTACGTCAAAGTTCCAGTTTACCTAAACCAAAAAAATAACCCACCCGAAACCCAAAAACAACATGATTGGATGCATCTGGAATGCCTGAGGATCGCTCCCCAAAATTTAAAATATTTGTAATGGAATAGGAGGCTTCACCTGAGATTTGAATTTGTCCGAATGGAAAATCGCGAAAGAATCCTACTTCAAACAGAACACCAAACCCATTATCATAATCATTTTGTTTGTCGAACACGTAAACATTGGACACCCCCACATTTAACACATCCGGAGTAGTAGTATCATCGTCTTCCGGAGTGTAATTTGTATCTACATTTTGTAAAAACTCCCCATAAATACCTGGTGAGAAGAAAAATTTGAGGTTTTTGTTACCGAAATAGACAATCGCAGAAACTGGGATTGTCAAGTAATTCATCCGAACATTGTAACTAGGTGCTCCGGTATTGAAAATTTGAGAATAACCTTTCTGACTGTAGTTTACCTGTAATTGTATACCGGTGTGTAATTTTGTGTAACGCTTATATGGAAAAAATTTCACCGCTACACCCCCATGGACACCCGCGATGGGATTAGTTCTAATATTAGTAGGGAATGCCAGGTGATTAAAATACACCTCTGAAAAATTTCCACCTCCTACAATTCCAATGTAGGTTTTCGTTTGAGCCAACGAAATCCCTACTATCACCAGCATTAACGTAGTGGTGATAAACTTTTTTCTCATTCCCTGCTTAAAGTTAAATTACTTTTTCTTGTCTTTAGATTCCTTACCTTTCTTAGGTCTTCGGACACCAAAAGTACCTTTTGAGATTTTCCCTTTTTTGGTTTTTTTATCTCCTTTACCCATATGTCATTTACATTTTGGTAACAATTCAAAATTATTGACATCCATGTCAAATTACAAATTGAACGAAAACCATTAAATTTATTGTCTGCCAAACAAATTGGTTGAACAGAAAGTACAGTATTCTGAAAGTTTAGAAAAATATGGCAAAAGCATCTCCAGAGTTAATCATTGCAATAAGAAAAACCGCACTTAAATTAGAAAAAGGAGCCCCATACCAATGGGGACATATGGGGAGTTGTAACTGTGGAAATCTTGCCCAGGAAATCACCAAAATGTCTAAAGCAGACATACATGCATATGCCATGCGGGGAAGAGGTGACTGGAATGATCAGATCATGGATTTTTGCCCAACAAGTGGTATGCCCATGGACCTACTGATTAGTCAAATGTTGGAGGCAGGATTTTCCAGGAAAGACCTCATGAGCCTGGAAAAACTTTCTGATTCCAAAATCCTCGAAAGGATCCCTGACAAAATGCACCTCTATCAAAACAGAAGAGAAGACGTTGTTCTCTACCTGAATACCTGGGCAGACCTACTTCAGGACGAATTATTGAGTAAAATTGACATCCCTTCAGCTATCATTGGTAATGCTGTTAACCAAACTGTAACAGTTTCATAAACAACACATTACTTATCAATTCTTTTGACCATCTATCTTTAGCCCATGGAAAAAGAATGGCTAGATGATGATCCTGAATTCGAAGATTTTGCAGATGAGTTTCTGGAATTATTAGAAGATATTGGTAGCTTAGACGATGACGAACTCGATGATGACGAGTTTGAAGAAGAATTACGTCGGATAGAAGACTACTAATTGATACACGAATACTTTAAAAAAGAGATCTCAGGAGCTAAAATACTGGTACAATTGAATCCTAAAACTTTCGAGGGATTAGAGCTAATTGTACATCCGGACCAAACTATTGAAAAGACACCCAGGCAGTTTGACGAAGAAATCTATGATGACCTGGCTGCTGATGAGTTTATCCAGGCAAGTCCCATCGAATTTAACCTTTATCTGAAAGGAATTTTCAAAGGTGAGTAGGGCTTTCAAATATTTCGTTATACCTTTGCGCTCGGCAACTGGTACGACCAGCTCCTGCTGAATCCCCCAGGCCTGGAAGGGAGCAAGGGTAGGCGGTTGTAGCGGTGCGATATCGGTTGCCATTTTTTATTCCTTCCAAACTATGATTGTAGATCATAATTATTTTATTTCACTATTATTATTTAATTGAAAACCTATGAAATTTTTCATTGACACAGCAAATCTCAGTGACATTCAGGAAGCTTATGACCTTGGTGTATTGGATGGTGTAACTACTAATCCGTCTTTAATGGCCAAAGAAGGCATAACCGGTGAGGAGAATGTCAAAAAACATTACAAGGCTATTTGTGATATCGTAGATGACAATGTAAGTGCTGAGGTAATTGCTACTGACCTGGAAGGAATACTCAAAGAAGGAAGAGAACTTGCCAAAATCGACGATAAAATTGTTGTAAAGGTCCCAATGATCAAAGATGGTGTAAAAGCTATCAAACAATTTACTTCGGAAGGTATTAGAACTAACTGCACACTTATATTTAGTGCGGGTCAGGCATTATTAGCGGCGAAAGCTGGTGCATCCTATGTTTCTCCATTCATTGGAAGACTTGACGATATAGCGACTGATGGATTAAGTCTAATTGAACAAATTGTTCAGATTTATGATAATTATGGTTATCCTACTGAAGTGTTAGCCGCTTCCGTTAGACACACAATGCACCTTATCCAGTGTGCTGAGATTGGAGCTGATGTGGCAACTTGCCCATTAAATGTTATTACAAGTTTGCTGAATCATCCTTTGACTACTTCAGGACTGGAAAAATTCCTGGCAGATCACAAAAAAGCCAACAAATAAGGTACAAAGCGTGTTGATTGCTGGAAAGACTGAATCAATGTACATTATCAAGGTAAAAGGTAAAGCTAAAATCCCTGACTATATTCAGCTCAGGGATGACAACTTTGTGCTCATTGCATATTTTAGAGCAGATCGCCCATTGAAAAAACTTGAGAAGTACGGACTGGAAGGAAAAGAAGACAAGCTACAGGAAGTAATTAATGAGCTTCCTTTCGGGAAGTTGCAGAAATTGTCAATCTAAATTGTAGATTTACACTTATGTCATTCTCCGAATATCCAGTGGTAAAAGTTGAAGATGCTACAATCTTCCAGGAAAACAACGCGGTTTTAAATCATATCAATTTTGAAATTGAAAAAGGGGAGTTCGTCTATCTGGTAGGAAGAACCGGAAGTGGAAAATCTTCCCTTTTAAAAACTCTTTATGCAGATTTACCACTTCGTATTGGTGATGCTGCAGTTGCGGAATTCCAAATCCGAAATATTAAACTCCACGAGAAACCCTATCTCCGTAGAAAAATTGGGATTGTTTTTCAGGATTTTCAGTTATTGCAAGATCGATCTGTAGCTGACAATCTGTTCTTTGTTATGAAAGCTACCGGCTGGAAAGACAAAGCCAAAATGAAATCCAGATTAGCTGAAGTACTAATGCGGGTTGGTCTTGGGTTTGTTTCTTCCAAAATGCCACATCAGTTATCCGGTGGTGAGCAACAACGTGTAGTAATTGCAAGAGCGTTAATTAATGAGCCGACAATCCTTTTCGCTGATGAGCCTACTGGAAACCTTGATCCGGAAGTATCTGATGGCATATTTAAACTTTTCCTTGAAATAAACCGCAGTGGAACAGCTATAATGATGGCCACTCATAATCATCAGTTCCTGGAGCAATACCCAGCAAGAGTATTGAAGTGTGAAAACAATAAATTACTTGATTCCAATAAAGAACAATTTGAATTGACCGGGTTGTATTGAAAAACATAGGTTAGCAAATTGCCTTTTCTTCGTCAGTTTCTGAACAATTTTAAAGCTTTGAGAATTATAATAGTGTACAACTTAACCGTAACACTATGCCAAAGCTACCAATACTATTCCTTTTTATAGTAAGTATCTCTTGTATAAGCCCATTGGATCCAGTGAATACAGAGAGCTCCATTGAGATTCCTCGATCAGAACGAATATATTTTCCTTGTACTAAATCTAACGGCTCCACTGATTGGGAATATTGTACTCCTGTCAGGATTGATATTGGTGATTATGAAAATTTGGAAAGTATAACCATGACCTATGATTTAGTTTCTACACGAGGTGAACCAGAATTTATGGCGGAGCTGTTTAATGAGACCACTGGTCAGAGTATTACACTCAGCCAGATGTTTGCTTCACCTGATGGATCAATGCATACATATGCTGAAACTCCAGACCTCTTACCATATCTACCTAAAAACCTCTCAGATCTTATAATCAGGTTCAGAAATACTAAAAATGGTGCCAGTGGTTATATCAACGACTACTCCTACATGACCATAACATACAAATAGGATTAAACAGTTAATTATTTGCATTTTAACAATGCACTTTCTTATTCTGTCACTGAATTATCCATTTTACTCTTAATATCATTCAAAAACAGATTGTCAGGATTGGAAAGTAAGTTGACATTTTTATGCGCAGGTATTGGACTACCTTAGTCTCAACTTTATCAATAACCAACGCTTAAACAGTCATGATTAAAATTTTCAGCTTAATAATGTTTATTGTGATCTCTTCATTTATTGGATGCTCAAAATTCAAATATGCAGGAGATGCCACTGAGAAAATGATAACTGCTGATACTGCCCAATGTTGTGTAAACCCACACGATGGGGGTGATCAGATTAACAAGTAAGAATTTTTCGATTGATCTATTCTATATAAAAGGTGTCTCATCAATATGGGGCACCTTTATTAGTTTTTGAAAATACTTAAACCAACTTTATTTTACGCATCCCCTCCTCCCCCAGCAGATCTTGTGCTTGTTGGAAAAGTTGCCTTTCTTCAAATCTCACATGGTTCTCAAGTAAGTGTCCGATCTCGTCAAGACATTTAATAAGATCAGTTGAGGTAGATAATTTATTTGCCATTTCTCTAATTTGCCGGTGATCTTCCACAACTTTTTCACAAAGTGGCTTTAAGGCCTCTATTGATTTCAGCATAGGGAGCAATTGCTTTTCTTCAATATCAAAATGAGCTAACAACTTATTTTCTATGAAGTCAATCGCATACAGTTTCTTACCCTCAATATCTGTAGGGTAACCTTTTACCTTTGGTCCATTCTTTTTGAGCACAAGGACAAGAAATAAAACACTACGGTGAAATCTTGAAAGAGGAATCAGTGAAGGATGTCTTCTCATACACACAATTTAATAGCCTTTATTAGGAACAGCTATGAAATCAGAAGATTCTATGTTTAACTTTGTAGCAAAATCGTAAAGTTGTGGAATATCTTATTGAGCTGGTTATCATCTTTCTCGGGATTTTTTTGCTTTTGTATATTGCTCCTGCCGGAGCATTTCATTTAATCTATCATGTAAATAGTAAAAAGCATGAACCCAAACGTATCCAATCTAAACTCCCTACACCAAAGGATCTGAAACGTGAATTCAGATTATCTTTTCATTCGGTGGTGATATTTACGATTTGCACTTTTATTGCCTACCAATTTGTAAAAGCAGGATATTCAAGTTTTTACTTCGACTTCAATGAATATACGTGGTACTATGGAGTAGCCAGTTTCTATATTTGTTTGTTGGCACACGACACCTATTTCTATTGGACTCACCGATTTATGCATTGGCCACCAGTATTCAAGTACTTTCACCTGGGTCATCATAAATCGTTGACTCCCTCACCATGGTCTATTTTGGCCTTCCAACCGTTAGAAGCATTGGTACAATTTGGGACATTTGCTTTAATCGTTTTTGTTATACCGATCCATCCAATTGTATTTGGCATATACCTGCTTTACGATACAATTGTGAATACTGCTGGACACAATGGTTTTGAGTTGGTTCCTAAATGGGTATCAAAGAACCCAATTTTGAAATTTGGGAATACCGTAACCCATCATGATCTACATCATGTAGACTTTACCAAAAATTACGGTGCTTTTTTCAATATCTGGGATCGGTTAATGGGGACCTTCCTTGATGATGATGAAGCACCTCACCAAAATAGAAAAACCCATTTGTCTCAAGATTAGTTACTGGTTCTTAAAACATAGATATTGGAATACCCTTCATGTGTTTAGACCAAAAAAAAGGCTACATATTGTAGCCTAAATCTCTTATTCATAGTTCAATATCAAGTCGCCATAACTGGAATTGATTTTGATCTTCCCGCGTTTACCATCCCCACCATTAGTTCTATAGGTGGTATTATGCATGTTTTTTTCTACATAATTAATCTCAAAATCACTTGATCGGTATTTCCAGTCACTAAAGCTTAGATCAACTTCAATATCAGGAACCGTTCCTTTTTCAAGTGTTATTTTGTAACCTCCGAACTTCCCGGATATGTCAATAACTTCGAATGATTTGGAGACAAAGTCAATTTTAAACCCTGAAGCATGAGATGTTTCCATAACGAGGCTCTTTTCCAATCTATCCATCTTAAAACCTGAAAACCCTATGGACCCGTCTATTGATCCAATATCCCCCAGATCAAGGTCCCCATACTTGCTTTTTACATCAATAAAATTAGCAGAGCGGATATTGACATTTGAAAACTCTTGTTTGAGCTCAATATTATCGCATTTCCCAATCATCAGGTCTTCGGAATATTTTACGTCGATGTTTCCCTGCTTAACCTCATTTAAGCTTCCATTCCCGAATGACAGTTTGAATTTAACCTGTCCTGTCAAATTACCTCCTTTAACATTACCATATGAAATATCCATATCAACATTTCCCATGTGATCAGCCAGGTACACATCACCAAAAGTGCTTTTGAGCTCCAAAGGATTTATTGCAGGCATGTTTACCTCATATGTGATTTCAAACTTTTGGGACCCTTTGGAATTGAACTGCTTGCCTAAAACTGTCTCAAATGATTTCTTGCTTGACGATTCTGAAACCTCAATCTCTATGGCATCCAATAAATCCTTGGCCTTATCTGCAGATTTTGCTTCAGCAGTGATAGTCACATCAACTGTTATTTGATTCTTGTCCCATGTGTTGACATGAACCTTACCAAATTTATTGGCTATTGCCAGTACAATTTCTTTACTCACATCATATTTTTTGTTGACTTTTTTGGATTGCTCAACCTGTGAAAATACAGATATTGAACTTAATAAAAACCCAACAGCCAGTGCTGTATTAAATAGTAATCTCTTCATCGTTTTCAAGTGTTTTTAACCTTTCTAAAATTTCCAATTGTTGATTAAGTATTTGGATCCTTAGTTGGAGGTTAACAATCATTGCATCTTTTATCTTCTCGCTTCCCTGATTCACTACCAATTCGTCTTTGAGTAAAAGGTACATTGAGTCTAATTTGTCAATTTCGAGTAAAAACTCTTCACCAAGACCATTTTGTGAATCATTACTCAATATTATCATTTGTTTCTTATCAGCAATTTGCTGCATGTAATAATCTTGTGCCTGTAAAAACTCTTCGGAAGCTTCCAATGATGCTATTTCATCTCCGGAGGAAATTTTATCATAGAGTAGCCAACCTGTAGTACACAGAAACAGAACTGCTGCAATTTTCCACCAATTTGAATACATCCTTGCGGCTTCAGGTGACTGGTTCATATCCTTGTCAATCCTTTTCCATAAATCCTCGGAAGGCTTAAGATCATCAAAAGCTTCTTTGTTTTCCTTCATGAATTTTTCCAATCTGTCACTCATATACTTCCTGGTTTAAAAGTTCTCTCACTTTGACCTTGGCTCGATTAAGTTGTGATTTGGAAGTCGATTCAGAAATCCCCAGTATCTGACCAATCTCTTTATGGTCATATCCTTCAATCAGATATAGAGAAAAAACTGTCCTGAAACCATCCGGTAATTTCATCATGGCTTCCTTGATTTTTTGGACATGCAATTGATCTTCCTGATATTCTAATATTTCTTCAGGAAGTCCTGCAGCCTGATCTACTTCTACATATTCCAGTTTTCTCTTTTTTACACTTGTCAATGCTTTATTGACTACAATTCTTTTGAGCCATGCACCGAAAGTTGCCTCTTCTCTATAGGATGCAATATTCCTAAATGCACTCACGAATGATTCCTGCAACACATCTTCTGCCTCCTCCTGACTTCCCAGTATCCTGAAAGCTGTGTTAAGCATAGCTTTTGAATACAGCTTGTAAATTTCAAACTGTGCATTTGGGCTTCCAGTTTTACACTGATCAATCAGGTTTTGGTGAATATTCGTTGTTACCTCCAATTCAAATACTTAATCTATTCCAATGACTTATTAAAAATACTGAGGTTGCATGGAAATTAGAAGAAAGTTGACTTTGGTTACTTATTCCTCTAAAAAAATATGTTTAATTGCGCTGAGAGGGATAATTTGACCATGTATTTAGATAAGCGACTCACGATATTATGCTTTTTTTTATTAATTGCTCTTTCCCGGCAATTATCTGCACAGATCAATATTGTAGTTGACACTGTAAAAACAGACACAGTACTGACTGAAACGGAAACGATCACCAATGTTTTGCCTTCTCGTGATACATTGGACTGGAAAACAAACTTTTTTCAACCTTATGTAGCTGTTTACTACGAGCAAAGTCAAAATCCCGAAGGCTTTAATGAATCATTAAGTGCGGAAGCAGGTATTGTATGCAGGAACAATTTTATTGTTGCTGCTTTTGGAAGCAAGTACAATGGCAATTATTCAGCGCTCACAATATTCCCAAATGAGTTTGATATGAAATACAGGCATGGTGGGTTTCAAGTAGGATACAAAACCGATTTAGAGAAACATCTGGATTTTGTAGTGAACAATAAAACAAGCTTCGGAACTGTAGTGTGGCAACTAAATGGTGAGCACTTCTTAAAAGACAATTTTATGATTATCAATCCCAACCTGGGCGCGGAATTCAACTTCAGCTCTATTTTGCGAGTTGGGGTTTCAGGTGGATACAGATGGATGGGAGGATTAGAACTTACATCACTGTCAAACAATGATTTTAGTGGATTTACCGGACAAGCATATTTGAAAGTTGGATTTTTCAATTTCTGGAGATGAGGATATTTACATCATACATATTGATCTTCATCTTGATTGCTGGTTGTTTCAAAGCAAAAGACCTGGAAGATGATCCGTCAGTATGGCCATATGCTGAACCAGGAGCAGTTGGGTTTTCCGAAAATGGCCTCCATATGGTCAATGATTATATTTCAGAAGCCAATAGTCAAACCAGAAGCTTGATCATCATAAAGAATGATCATCTGGTTTTTGAGAATTACTTAAATGCTACCGACCGAAAGTCAAATATTAATATTGGCAAAATTGGAGGTGCATACATATTTTCAGTTTTTGGTGAGTTTGTTGGTAGTGATCTAATTAACCTGGACACAGTTATTTTCCCTTTTTTAACTGATTACACTGATGTTTTTGAAGCAGATCCTGCTAAAAAAACTATCACACTCCGAAATTTACTGGAAATGAGCAGTGGTCTTTCCTGGAATGAAACAGATGTTTTGCCCTCAGATAGCCTTGCAGATATTAGAATGATCCAGGAAGCAAATGACCCGGTCAGGTATTTGCTCGAACGACCCCTGGAAACAACCCCCGGAGAGAAATATTCATTTAATTCAGCAGTATCATTATTGCTTATGAAAATTATGGAGGAGATCTCTGGTAGAAGTATTGAAAATATAATGAATGAGGAGTTATTTGAGCCTGTGAATGCTCTTCCTGAGTGGAGTCATTTAAAGGATGGCACACCTAACCTGGTTTGGGGACTCTCTTTGAACTCATTAGATTTCGCTAAACTCAATTACCTATTCTTGAAAGAGGGTGATTGGTTTGGAGAACAAGTCCTCGATGAGGATTGGATTAGGGAATGCACATCATATCATGTGTTTGTCAACCGAACGTTTTCTGCCGGTTTTTACTGGACGTTACTTGATGGAACTAATCAGGCAACTGATGATTATGGAGTGCAGGACATAGTTTGGCAGTACGGAGAAAAGAGTCAGGGTGTGTATTTTTCCAGAGAGAACGACTTACTCATTACTGTTTTGGAGGATACTGAAACATCCGACTTAAATAACCGTGGTTTTCGGGTTATGACCAGGGTTTTGGATGCTCTAAATAATTAATAGCTACAAATGGTTGAAACAGAATTATTGGATAGGTTATATGCAGCCTTCAAAAAAGGTGACAAAAAAGCATATGAGGAACTTTTTCATGTGTTCTACAAACCATTAGTGAAATATTCCTTCCAGTATTTACAAATGCTACAGGTAGCAGAGGAAATTGTTCAGGATGTGTTCATTTCCTTATGGCAAAGGAAAGAGTCAGTTGTGATACAAACCTCAATCAAGTCTTACTTGTTTCGTGCAGTTAAGAACAGAACAATTAATTATATAAAACTTCAATTACCAAAAGACCAAGTCAAGACCGATCTGGTGGATCAGGTTTCAACTTACCAGCCGGAAGATCTTGATAATTCTGCAAATACACTACACCAAATGATCTCCAGTGGAATAAGTGAATTACCTCCAAAATGCAGAACTATTTTTCTATTGAGTAGAAATGAAGGGTTAACCCATAAAGAAATAGCGGAAGAATTGAATATATCCACCAAAACAGTAGAGAATCAAATAACAATTGCGATTAAGAGATTGAAAGAAAAATTGGCACCAGTTATGAAAAAATAGTTAGTTTTAAAGTTATCCCTAAAAGTTTTTTTCGCAAGACCTTAGGGGATTTGTCGACAAAGCTTGACTTAATATTATAAACCACCCTTTAGGAACTAGAATGAACAATATTGATCAAAGGCAACTTCTAAAAAACATTGAAACATACCTGGAAAATGGGAACCAGGATGGAGATTTGGTCAATAATTTCTTTAGAGAACCTTATGATCTTCAGGTTGATGCTGAGCAAGCCTGGAAAAACATAGAACCTTCAATTCAGGCATCCACAAGAAAGCTAATCCCAATGGTTTACAGGATCGCTGCATCTGTGGCAATTTTGCTAATGGTAGGGATCTCATTCATATGGCTTCAATCTGATCGAACAACCACCTTCTTTACAGAGAATAATACCAGAGTAGTAAATTTAGCAGATGGTTCAATTATAACACTCAATGAAAATTCTTCCGTTACCGTGGGTGACCTGACAGGAAAACAAAGAAACCTAACACTAACAGGAGAAGCATATCTTGAAGTAGAACCGGGAAATCCTTTTCAGGTTATGACTCCTACCGGAACAATTACTGTGTTGGGAACCTCATTTAATGTGAATGCGCAGGACAATGAAACAGTTGTTTATGTAAACTCGGGAAAGGTAAAACTTGAACATAACAATCAATCAATATTGCTAGCAACAGGAGATCTGGGCACTTCTAATACCAGAACTGTTATTAAATCTTCAGGGAGCAGCAACATTTTGGCCTGGAAATCAGGAGAACTTGTTTTTGAAAAGCAACCGTTATCAACCGTACTGAAAGAGCTCTCAAATTACTACAATATTCAATTAACCAGCAATGACAAACTTGGTAAATGCCTGATAACCATCAAGTTTGACAACCTTACAATTGACGAATGTCTCTTACAGCTTGGTAAAATTCTTGATTTTGAGACATCTCATACAAAGAACCAAATTGTTCTTTCCGGGCGAGGTTGTTGATTTCTTTCAAATTTTAATGTTTCTAGGTAATCATTCGTGACTAACTTGCGTTAATAGTGACAGAATAGATTGCTTAATTGAATATCACCAGACTCCTAACGCTTACTTTAATTCTAACCTCAATTAATTGTTACTCTCAAGTAACGAATGGGATTACATTCTCAAAAAAATCCAATACCGTAAAAGAAATTATTGAAAAGATTAAGCTCGAAGGGTACAATATCGCTTACAATGATGATATTATACCATTCAGCAGGAAGGTTGTCATCTCTAAAAATCGTTTATCAATTTCTGCAGCACTTGATGCACTTTGTGGTGATGACCTGACATATGAGATTCAAGGAACGAGTATATATCTCAATAAACAACCCCCACCAACACAATTTACTATTAGTGGAACAGTAAGAAACGCTGAAAATGGAGAGACACTTATTGGAGCCCACGTCTCTTTGCAAAATAACCAAAAAGGTGTTGTTACAAACAGTTATGGTTTCTTTTCACTCACACTTTCAAAAGGAATTTACATACTGCGAATAAGTTACACAGGATTTCATATCACAACAGATACGATTGATTTATCCTCCAACACGAACCTGAAAGCATTTCTCACACCAAATATTTCCAGGTTACCTGAGGTAGTTGTAATTGGCAAGGAGCCTATGGAAAATCTCACATCACCTCTTTCAGGGAAGTTAACACTCAATCCCAAAGTAGAAGGTGAAATACCCTATTTCCTGGGTGAGGTAGATGTCCTTCAGGAATCGCTACTTTTCCCTGGTATAACTAACCTAGGGGAGGATTCAAACGGGATTAATGTAAGAGGAGGGTCAGCTGATCAAAACCTAATTCTTTTGGATGAGGCTACAATTTATAACAGTAGTCATTTTTACGGTCTGGTCTCTGTCTTCAATCCCGAATCTGTAAATGATGTAGAGATTATGAAAGGAAGCATCCCTGCTCGATATGGCGGACGAAATTCTTCTGTCATCAATATAAGGCAGAGGGAAGGCAATTATCAAAACTTTCAATTATCCGGAGGTATTGGATTAGTAGCTGCACGAATCACAGGTGAAGGCCCAATCAATGATGGTAAAGGGTCATTTCTAATTGCAGGGCGCAGATCTATCCTTAACCTGGCATTACGTAACATTGACTTTGAAAACCTGGGAAGAAATCGGGCAAATTTTGAGGACCTCAATTTTAAAATCAACTATGCTGTCAATTCAAAAAACAGGTTATTCCTATCAGGTTATTACGGAAATGACCGTAATGAAACAGGTCTGGAAACATTTAGAAGATGGGGTAATCGCACCTTGACTTTTAGATGGAATAGAATTATCAGCGACAAGCTTTTCTCCAACTATTCTGCGATTGTAAGTCAATACTCGTACAGGGTTACAGATCTGAGAGAAGTAGGAAGTTTTATTGGAAACTCCCAAATCATCAACTACAGTTTGAAAGCAGACTTTACACATTTCACTAGCCTCAGGCATAAAACAGACTTTGGGGGTGGAATAAATTTGCAACGTTTGAATCCGGGAGATCGTCAGCCATTACCTTCAAGCGGGTCCACAAACCCGGTCAGTCTGGATACGGAACATGGCCTATCACCATACCTTTACGCAGAACATGAAGTCGATCTAAACAAAGTTAAGCTTACTCTTGGGTTACGAGGAGCATACTTAATGAATCTTGGGAAGGGGGAAGTCTATCAATACGGTGGTGAACTCAAATCCAGAGACAACATAACCGACACCACTCATTATGAAAGTATGGAAATCATCAACACACACTTTGGTTTAGAACCTCGGGTGTCTCTTAATTTTAAACTTAATGAAACAAGCACAATTAAGGCTTCCTATATAAGTACAGTACAATATTTGCACCTGATTTCAAATACTTTATCTCCATCCCCAACAGACATCTGGAAACTTAGTGATACACATATCAACCCAACAAGGAGCAATCAGTACAGCTTAGGGCTTTATAAAAATTTCAACCAGAACAAAATAGAATCCAGCATTGAAGGCTATTACCGTAAACTGAAAAATGTAATTGAATTCAAACCAAATGCTGACTTAGAGCTCAATGAGGTAATCGAAACTGAAATTCTTGATGCGGATGGTAGGACATACGGACTGGAATTCCTTCTCCGAAAGAAGACAGGTAAATTCAATGGATGGGTATCATACAGTATAAGCCGATCGGAGAGGCGGATTAATTCGCCGGTAGAGGAATTGAATATCAACGATGGAAAGTACTTCCCATCAAATTTTGATCAGACTCACCAGTTTTCCACCACTGGAATCTTCGAAATTACAAGACGATTAAGTGCATCGGCGAATTTTATCTTTGCCACTGGGAAACCAATTACACTTCCCTCTGATGTATATGAATTTAATGGGATTGTTGTTCCCCACTTCACAGAACGAAATCAAGACAGACTTCCGGATTATCACAGGTTGGATATTTCAGTAAAACTAATGGGAAGGAGAACAAAAAAGGATGGTAGTCCTAAAAGATTGGTCGATTACTGGACATTCTCTGTTTATAATTTGTATTCAAGAAGTAATGCGTTTTCGTACGTTTATCGAGAATCAGAATCAGACCCGACCGTCACGGAAATCATTCCCTACAGTATTTTACCATCAGCTATTCCAGCCATAACGTATAATTTCAGATGGTAATCCGATTTTTAATGATATCGACGATTCTGATAATTGGTTGTGACAGTCTCCAGGACATTGAATTACCACAGAGCCAAAATCTGATTGTGGTTGAAGGAATGCTAACTGATCAAAGTGGACCTCATTTGGTGTCTATATCGCGTTCTGTAAGTTTTAATGAAGGTAACACCGGAAACCCCATCATAAACGCCAATGTTCAAATAGTAGGCAGCAATGGAAACATGATTGAACTTTTTGAACTTCAAGAGGGTAAGTATTATACTCATGATACAGTTCGGGGGAAAGTAAATGAATTTTACCAACTCCGGTTTTCGCTTGAAGATGGAACTCAATACATTTCTTCATTTGAACAGTTGAAGCCAGTACCTGTTCTAGATAGTCTGATTTTTGAAACTGATGGGCCAGTTCTTTTTGAAGGACAAAATCAAATGCAAGAGTACTTTCCTATAGTATTTGCCACAGAACCCGCAACAAATGCCGACTATTACAGATGGAAGATTTACCGAAATGGTGAATTATTTAATGAACCAGAGGACTTCCTGCTACTCACAGATCGCTTTATTAATGGAAACGAATTCAGAAATGAATTGAAGGACTATACATTTTTTGAATCAGATACTGCTACTGTAGAGTTACAATCACTTACAGCTGAAGCATATGAATACTTTAGGTTGTTTGTAAGGCAGACCACTGACCTTGGAACACCCGCTGGTACAGCGCCGATCATTCTAAGAGGTAATATCCAGAATTCAAACGATAATGATGAAGTTGTTCTTGGTTATTTCAATACTTCTTCTGTTTCTGCAATCACAGGAGTAATTAATTAATTTTTAAAAAATCTTGAACTTTTTTAGGGGATATCCTACTAAACATTGACTTCATTATAAATCAGGTCAGTATACCGTGTTCTTACGGTCTATTGCCTACGGTCAAAACTAAAATAATAACGGTATGGGGTATCTAGTGAAAAATAAAATATCAAAAGGATTATCCAGCTTGGTGAAGAAAAAGAATATCAATCACTTTTCGAAAGCCAATGACAATTTCATCACTAATGAAAAATCAAGAGATAATTACTTAAAACAATTTAACCAAGCTCTTGTAGTTGAACTATCTGAGCACTTATAGAAACTAAAAGTAAAAGTTAAACAGGTGAGCTACCTCAATTGAGGTAGCTTTTTTTATATTAGACAAAATCAAGCCTGTTGAATGACTGAAAAACTTAAATGCCGTAATTGCGGAACAATCTACAAAGGAAACTTCTGTTCAAACTGTGGTCAAAATGCTGATGTTCAGAGATTTACATTAAAGTACCTCCTAAAAGAATCAGCATTTTCGTCATTAGATATTGAAAAAGGCTTTTTTTCGACTATTAGGACTCTCACTACCCATCCTGGCTCGGCTATACGAAATTATCTTAATGGTAAACGACTTAGTCTGGCATTGCCCATCAGATATTTGATCATCATAGGAGCTATTGCCACATTCTTATCAATTCGCTACAAAGTCTTTAAAGATTATGCTGATGACAATCCCTGGTTAGAACAAGCATTGAATATAGATCACGGATTTTTAGTGTATGCAGCTGAATTTACTACCGTTGTAAATATTTTGGCGATTCCAGTTTTTGCGCTCTTTTCTTATCTCTATTTCAAACCTACCGGCTTCAACTACGCCGAAAATTTCATTCTAAACACGTACATCACTGCTCACCAGCTATTCTTTCTGATTCTCTTTTTTCCAATAATTGAAATTTTCCTTCCTTATAAAAACCAACTGTTAACAGTTTACACCATCATTACAGCCATATACAATGTATGGGTGTACATTCAATTTTATAAGATCAAGATAGCCCTGGGATTATTATTGACAGTTTTGGTGTTTATATGTGCCTATATCAGTCAGGCCTTACTTAATTATGGCACATGGTTATTGCTTGACTATTTCGAAATTATTGATTTTATCAAGAAACTAGACTTGTAGGGATTTGTCATAGAAAGGTAGACTCGTCCAATTTAAGCCAGTCAAGTGTTGACTTATAAAATATATTATCAATATCGTCTTGTGACAATCCCATTTCCAACATGAATTTACCAATTTCCAAATCCCCAAGAGGGAAAGGGTAGTCTGTACCCATTGTAATTTTTTCGGTTCCTATCATGTCTTTCACATAGTTCAAATAAACTTCATCATGCGTAATACTATCCACCCAGAACTTCTTCAGATAATTCCTGGGATTCACATTGTTATGGACTGCTACAAGATCCGGACGGCAACTAAAACCATGTTCAATTCTGCCAATGGTAGCTAAAAATGACCCTCCTGCATGAGCAAAACAAACACGCAAATTAGGATATCGTTCAAAAACGCCTCCAAAAATCATTGAACAAATAGCTCTGGTGGTCTCTGCGGGCATACCTACTAACCAAGGCAACCAGTATTGCTCCATAAGCTCCTTACCCATCATTTCCCAGGGATGAACCAATATGGCCATACCCAATGACTCACACGCCTCAAAAAACTCAAAGAAACGTGGCTTACTTAAATTTTGCTTGTTGATGTTAGAACCTATTTGTACACCAGGGAAACCAAGTTCCTTACATCTCTCAAGTTCCTTTATGGCCAAGTCAATATCCTGCATTGGCACAGTTCCCAGCCCAACATAATTCTTTGGGTATTTCTGAACAATTTCAGCTATGTGATCATTTAGAAACTCAGAAATAGCCAACCCGTCATCAGGTTTAGCCCAGTAGCTGAAAAGAACCGGAATAGTACATATGACCTGAACTTGTGTATCAAACTTTGCATATTCTTCAATCCTAAGCTCAGGGTCCCAACAATTTTGAAGAATTTCTCTAAAAAAGAAATCCCCCTTCATCATTCTGGCTGCTCCCTCACGGTGATGAAGTAAGCTGATGAATCCATCATAACCAAATTTCTCTGAAAAATTAGGTAGATGTTCCGGGATGATATGCGTATGCATATCAATCCTTAATTTGGGTTTGGGTTGTTGCATGCTTTTGGACACAAGTGTCCAGCAAAAATATAATTTTTATAAGGAAGTGAAAGCTAAATTCACTATTTGCAGTATTTATCAAACTTCTTTTGCGCTGGCTCAAAACCCAGACGAATCGCTTCTCTCAAATTTTTACATGCTAAATCATATGATTTCTGTTGCAGGTAAATCATTGCACTATTGTACCAAACACGCTCATCATCAGGGATAAACGTCAGATATTGTTGATAATAAAAATTTGCCTTCTCAAAATCTTCCAACTTGAAATAGCTATTTCCAATACGATAGAAATTGGCCACAAAATAGCTATCCATGTTTAAAGCTTTTTGAAAGTCGGCAATGGCTTCTTCGTGTTGGTCAAGTTTGGAATAAACTAATCCCCGGGAGGAGTAATAATCTGACACTCCCGGTGCAGTCCATATGGCATCATTGTAATATTTAAGAGCTTGTTTGAATTTTCCCTTGTCAAACAAATCTGCACCTTTCTTTGCTAATGCGTAATGAAAATCATTGTCATCCAGGAAGGATTGTGGTAATTCATATCCAGGATCAAGTAAGTGCATCTGGTAGGCTGCTGCCTTATCTTCAGGGTTTAAATCAAGCGCCGCTTTGAATGAGACCTTCGCGCTATCAAGTTCTCCCTGAGCTTTATGGACTGTCCCCTTTGCTGTGAGGTAATCAGAGTTTTGGGGGTAGTTTGAAATTAATTTATTGAGTGAACCTAATGCTTTTTCATATTCACCGATATCCCGATAAACGAGTGCTCGTTTATACCTTATGTCATCTTTCATGTTGTTTAGGGAGACAACACCAGATGTTTCACCTTTATTATCATTGGCACCATACCCCATACTTTGATAGTAAATAGCTTTTGTATCAATCGTACCATTATATCGAAGTATATAATTATAGTCATCTAAAGCTTGTTCATAATTCTTTTGCCTATAATATATCATCGCTTTTCCCAGGTATGACTCAAGGTGGGCAGAATTCAATTTAGATGCCGTTTCATAAGAAGTAAGAGCCTCAATAGTATTCCCCTGTACATCATCTATCAAACCTTTCAAATACCAAAAATCGGCATTGTCCTGATTCAAAAAGATCGCGGAATCAACATACATCTTTGCCTCCTCTGTTTTGTTCTCCTCATATGAAGTCCTGGCTAACTCATATAACACTTCAGCTTCCTGATGCTGTTGATACTTGTTGTTTTGTGGAAACACAAAATTTGCATGAAGTATGAATGCGACGAATAGAAAAAAAACATTTCCCTTGAAGGACATAATTGCATATTAATCAATAACCCATTTATACGAAAGAAATGAATGGGTTGTTATTTGAACTCCTCAGGCACATTTAAGGCGATCATTTCACCATTTGACTCTTTTTTCAAGAGTCGTTGCAAGTTATCCAAATCCATAATTTCTGTTCGAAGTAGGGTACTCACTACACCTATTGCGACCTCACCTTTGACAACAGCTGGTTCTATCAAACCAATTGCATTCGAATAGTTTACTCCTAGAATTTTTGTGATAATTGGGCCAATGTATCCCTGAAGCTGACTCAATTTGTCGTTACGCAATATCTGTGCAATGAGATGTTTGGTCAATTGTTCACCGGCTTGTGAGTATTTAACCTGACGGTCTGATATTTTCTTTGCTATCCAGTGAGCTTCCCTCATTGATTCTGGAAGTAACATAGTATCTACACCTAACCACATTGATATAAGATTCCAGAGGTATAAGTAATCTTTAGCCTCTTTATTACTTATTGTTATGCCAAATTGCCTCAGCGCCCTAATTGAAATAAGCGAAAATGATAGGTTTGTCCCAGCCATGTCCTCCTGATTAACCGGTATACCTGATTTTTCTGGATCCCAATAACCAGATTGATGAATATGATACCTGATAATACTGTGGATGAGTCTGACTTTGGCTATTGCTAAAAACCCTTTATTCTGTGGTAAAAATGCACCTGGAGAACACGTGTCAACTACAAATTGAGCTGTTTCAAGTAAACGGTTATTCACATCATTTCTCAGGCGATTGCTCTGAACAAGTACTAATGCTCCGCTAGCATGCGCATAACAGTATGGAAGTGCGGATAATCCCAGCATTACAAATAATTGTCCGGCTCTCTGTTGGAAAAACTCATGAGCACGGTTCACCTTGGCTGAATCAAATTGGATTTTATTATCAAAAAAGTACTGAAAATGCTGATTGTTCAGGAGGTCCTCATTTGAATTACATTCCGATATTTCTTTAAATACCTGCTTATAATCCAGTTTTTTCCAGAGTTGATCAATATGGGGATCACCCACTTGTCTAAGGCAATCCAGTCTAATATCATTTAATTGATGCAGGTCCATAATTACTTAACCTACATTCATATACAAGTGTTAGAATACCTGTTTGATTTGCATGGCTCCTTCCCTCTTCAGGTGTTCAAATTTGCCATTTGAATACTTATAAAACCTCACGGCCATTACCAGAAATATTCCAGTGTTCTCTGGGACTGGTCTACCTTCATTAGCAGAAATTTGAGCTGTAATTGGTTCAGTAGGCATCTTAAGCATCGGCAACATTTGACTCTCATATGAACCATACTTACCATGCGCCTCTTCATGCTGTGGAAAATAACTACTCAATTCATTAGAGTACTCATAATCTGAAAGCACAATAAGACTTGCCGTGATCTTAAAATTAGTTGCCTCCTTGGGAGCTTCAAATGCACGCTCCGGAACGAATGATGGGAAATGAAGAATTATATGACCTCTGTGACTTCCCTTCTGAATATGGTACTTGGCATCAAATGTTTGTTCATAGGGATGATTGCTATTGAACTCAAAACCCGTAAGGTTATGTCCATGCTTGCTTAGATATAACGGTCTTGTACCTGTTTTTCCAGGTTCATGCTTAGCCAGGTTTCGAAACTGAGCGGTGAGTTTACCAGAAACATATGTTTCACACAACTCACTCATTTCTTCTGTCAGAGAGTTCCTTAAAACTTTTGCCATCATTGAGGCTACCCCAAATTCTTTTTGATTTTTTCTTAGTTCCGCGTAAGATGCTTTGTTTTTGATTTGGTCAGCAGTGGGTCCTCCTTTTTTGGCAATAATGGGATTTTCAACTCCTTTAATCTTGTAGACTCTATATCCCTTTGGTGGCTTTACAATGTCGCTACTTAAATCCACGTTTATGCTCATAGGTAGGTTCTAACTTTTTGATTAGTAAGTAATTAATTGAAGTAGCTTAAATATATAACATTAAAAAATATTATAAAAGGCTTATTTTTAAAAAGTTACATCATCAAATCGGCTCTAAAACAATTTTTTACTTTTTTGATCAAAATTGCACTCAGTTTAGCAAAATCAACAATTCCGATTCTTTTTGTATAACTATTTGAAGATTAATTGGTATTTTTAAAATTGACTTCTTTGAGATAATTGAGTTTCTAATTAAAATCCTGGATTTTTAAAACTATTTTTGTTGAAATCGTATGTATTCAGATACACCCATACTTTATTAAAATCAGTTATGACGGAACCAAATCACAAAAACCCACTAGCCAATTTATCTTCTGACCTCCCCGCAGGTTTAGTTGTATTTCTTGTGGCAATTCCTCTATGTTTAGGTATAGCCCTTGCATCAGGAGCACCAATGTTTTCTGGGCTGATAGCAGGTATCGTTGGAGGTATTGTAGTAGGGTTTGCAAGTGGATCTCAGCTTTCTGTAAGTGGTCCCGCAGCTGGTTTAACTGTGATTGTTCTAAATGCCATCGAGGATCTCGGAGCATTCGAATCATTCCTGTTGGCGGTTTTTCTTGCGGGTGTAATTCAAATTGTTCTAGGTTTCCTTAGAGCGGGTATTATCGGGCACTATTTTCCTTCTTCAGTTATTAAGGGCATGCTTGCTGCGATTGGGTTAATTCTGATTCTAAAACAGATTCCTCATGCATTGGGTGATGACAAGGATTATGAAGGTGATGATTCTTTCTGGCAACCTGATGGAGAAAATACTTTTACTGAAATCATTCTTGCAGTTCAAAATATTTCCCCTGGTGCACTGATCATCAGTTTGATATCCCTGGTGGTCCTGTGGTTCTGGGCACGTCCCGTCATGCAAAGAATGAGCTGGACTAAAATTATTCCTGGACCATTAGTGGTGGTTCTTCTGGGAATAGGATTGAATGCATTATTTAAGACAGTAAACCCGAGTCTTTTCTTGAGTGGAGATCATCTAGTAAGCTTAGAAATATTCAACTCCATGGATGATTTCCTGGGAGCATTTACTTTACCTGATTTCACCCAATTGTTTAATCCTGAGATTTATGTGGTTGCCGGAACGATTGCAGTGATAGCAAGTTTAGAAACATTATTAAGTTTGGATGCCGTAGACAAATTAGACCCTTACAAGAGAATTGCCCCTCAAAGCAGGGAACTCAAAGCTCAAGGATTAGGTAATTTGGTTTCTGGACTTATTGGAGGATTGCCAGTAACAGCTGTAATCGTGAGAAGTTCTGCGAATGTATCTTCAGGAGCAAAAACAAAAATGTCCGCTGTTATACACGGCCTCTTTCTTTTAGCCAGTGTTGTATTGATACCAAAATTCCTAAATCTAATTCCATTGGCGTCATTAGCTGCTATACTGCTTCAGGTGGGATATAAGCTTGCTAATCCAAAAATCTTCAAAGGGTTATATGCACAAGGCTATTCGCAATTCATTCCATTTGCCATAACCGTTACAGCAATCATGTTTACCGACCTACTAAAAGGTATCATGGTGGGTATTGTCATCGGTATATTCTATGTGGTAAGGACTAACTTGAATGAAGCAATTAAAATATCAGTTGAAGGTAAAAAATATACCATTAGCATGTTGAAAGATGTATCCTTCCTCAACAAAGCGAAGCTAAGAAGAACGCTAGAGTCCGTACCAGAAGGTGCAACAGTTATCTTTGATGGAAGTAAATCTGTATTTGTGGATCATGACATCATTGAAACCATTCAGGATTTTGAATACACAGCGGAATTCAACAACATCGACATCACTTATATCCGAACAGATGATGCGAAAGTTCCTTTCTTCTGCAAAAAGAATTACGAAAATCAGGAAAATAAACTCAAAGAGTCAGCGTAGTAAGGGTAAATCATAAAATTCTATTACTTTGGCGAAATGAAGACGCATCTAAAATGTGTTGTTTATAGATTCTTTGCGGCTTATATGTTAATTATAAGTAGCCTATGTTTTCAAAGTTGTGCCCGAAGTTCCCGTGTCAAAACGGTTAAACCTATTGCCAGACACCGTTACTATAACCCTAAACGAGATAAGCATCGTAAGAGAACACGCACCGTCATGAAAAAGTATCACTAGCGAATGAAGTATGGATTTTATGTGCTGATTACATTTTTTGTACTCAGTTGCTCCAACCCAGAAATTGAAGCCCCTCCCATTGAAGGTACTATTGGAGATTCGGCAATGGTCGTTACAGCACACCCTTTGGCTACTAAGGTCGGACTTGATGTTTTAAAGAAAGGTGGTAATGCATTTGATGCGGCATTTGCTATAAAATTTACTTTAGCAGTAGTATACCCAGTGGCTGGTAATATCGGTGGCGGAGGTTTTGCCGTTTTCAAAACTGAAGATGGATCCTATGGCTCATTAGATTTTAGGGAAAAGGCTCCTCTAGAGGCACATAAAGATATGTATCTGGATAGTTTGGGGAATGTAGTTCCAAATAAAAGTACTCTGGGTCACATGGCGGCAGGAGTTCCTGGTACCGTGGCTGGAATATTTGCACTTCATGAAAAATATGGAACCCTACCCTATAAAGAGTTAATTGAACCGGCGATTAAGCATGCTCAATCTGGCGTGGTATTGCAACAATTTGATGTTAATAATATCAATAAATACCAACATGAGTTTAGGACAGTCAACAGAGATAGTATTCACTTCTTAAAAAATGGTGAATGGCAATCTGGAGACACATTGTTTCACCAGGACCTTGCCAGGTCATTAATCCACATTCAGGAACTTGGCAAAGAGGCCTTTTATGAAGGACCAATAGCCGATCTAATTGTAGAGGAGAATAAAATGGGTGGTGGTTTAATCGGATATAATGACCTTAAAAACTATCAACCTCAATGGCGAGAACCATTAATATCTGATTACAAAGGACATATAATAATCGCAATGCCACCACCTAGTAGCGGGGGCGTTGCAATAGTCCAACTGCTCAAAAGTGCTGAGGAATTTGATCTGGAAAAATTGGACCATAATTCAGCTCCTTATATTCATATACTAACAGAACTGGAAAGAAGAGTTTATGCAGATCGGGCAACCTACCTGGGTGACCCGGATTATTTTGACGTTCCCGTTGAAATGCTAATAAGTAGTGCTTATAATAAAGATAGAGTATCAGATATTGATCTCGAAAAAGCAACATCAAGCCAGGACATTAAAGAGGGAAATGTGGAGATCATTGAGAGCATAGAAACTACTCATTTCTCTATCATAGACAAATGGGGTAATGCTGTATCTCTGACAACAACCCTAAACAGTTATTTTGGATGCAAGGTAATGGTAAGTGGTGCTGGGTTCTTCCTTAACAACGAGATGGATGACTTTAGTGCAAAACCTGGAGTTCCCAATCTTTTTGGGCTTGTTGGGGCTGAAGCAAATGCTATCCATCCGGAAAAACGAATGCTAAGTTCAATGACACCAACCATCCTGGAAAAAGATGGAAGAGTTAAACTGATATTGGGTACCCCTGGAGGCTCAACCATTATCACCTCTGTATTTCAGACAGCATTGAACGTTTTAGATCACAATATGACATTGCAACAAGCGGTCAATGCACCAAAATTACATCACCAATGGCTGCCAGATCGGATTCTATATGAAAGAAGTACTCTTGACTCTCTTATACTGAATCAATTGGCACAATATGGACATACTGTTGAAGAGCGTGGTGAGATCGGGCGATTACAATGTATTTACGTCCGTGAAGATGGCAAAATAGAAGGAGCCTCTGATCGAAGGGGGTATGGAGCAGCGATGGGATACTAAGGTTCTACTACCTCAAACTCTACTCTTCTGTTTAACTTTCTTGTTTCCTCATCAGCATTACTGGCTATTGGTTTTGTACCCCCAAATCCCTTACCAGAAATCCTTTTGGCCTCTACACCATTATCCACAAGGTACTGCTTTACCGCATCTACTCTATCCTGAGATAATTTGATATTCGCTGCTTTATTACCAGTATTATCAGTATGTCCTGATAGGAATATCATTACTTCAGGGTTTTCATTCATCATCCTTACCATCAGGTTCAATTGTGATTCTGAACCTGATAAGAACTTATCTGAAGCTCTTTCAAATAGCACATTGCTCAGTTCAATGATATTGCCAATAATCAATGGCTCCAATTGAATTGTCCAAACACTATCCTCTAAATCAAGAAGATTTAGTTTCTCTTCATATGGCAAATATCCCTTCTTGTCTGCCAGAATTGAGACAAATGATTCATCCGGTAATGAAAACTTAAATTGTCCATCATCATTGGTTGAAATGCTTTTATCGGTGTTTGTATCCTCTACTGTCAATTGAATACTTGCATTCACACCTTGCCCTGTCTTCGCGTCTCTCACAACTCCATTGACTACTCTAAACCCAGGCATCTCCTGTATCACTGAATCAATTTGCTGAACAATTGAGTCTTTGGATATTTTAACTCTTTTAATATCTCCATAGCCATCACTATTAGTAGTTGAACTGTAGTAAGCATAGTCATCTCCCGGCAACAGGAAGAAGTCCCTTTCTGATCCTTCTGTATTGATACCAGAGAGATTGATTGGTTTGCTCCAGTTTTTCCAGGTTTCGTCAAGTCTTTCTGAAATGAATAAATCGAAACTACCTTTTCCATCATGACCATTTGACGAAAAAACCAAATGTTTATTATCAGGTAATAAAAAGGCCGATAGTTCCTGAAACGGAGTATTTATGGATTTACCCAGATTCGTCAATTTACCAATGTCTCCATTAGGTTCTATCACTGCAACATAAATGTCTTCCACCCCATAACTTGCAGTGGACTCCATTGCAAGGGTAATGTATTTCCCGTCAGCACTAACATTTCCGGAAATATAACCTGACCGCTTTCGAAAATATGGAATGCTGAGATTTATGGGTTTGGCCCATTTACCATTCGTGAATTCACTAATAGAAATTCCATTTGGCGCGTTGATGTTACTGACACCATATTGCTGGGAGATCAACATATATTTACCTCCACCAATAAATCCTAAAATTGAGTTTCTAAAATTGTTATTTATATCTATTCCCAAATTAATTGGTTTCGACCAACCTGATGAATCCTTCTTTGCATACCAGATATCCCCTTCATCCTGAGAGCCTTTTATATTTCGGATGTGATTTGCACGTTCAAAGAAGATCATCTCCCCAGACGGGTGTAAAACCGGGTGAATCTCATAAACTGCAGAATTTACTTCCTGTACAGGTGTTACCTCAAATGTTTGTAACTGAGCCTGTGAAGAAAAAAACTGAATGGAAATTATGAAAACCAGTAATTGTCTAAAAATTGAATTCATGCCTGCTGTTTTGAAATTCTGAGCAATCTTAACCAAAACCATGTAATTAAGGTAAACCAAGGCTTAATAATTAGTATTTTAATACCCTTTATCAACATTTACAATATGCAGTGGTTCGTCACCATTCATCACCCTTTTGTAGTTCTTGAAAATCTCAGGAACCGCTGCTGCTGGGTTTGTGATACTTGCAATATGTGGTGTCATTTTGATTTTGGGGTGATGCCAGATCGGGTTATTTTTAGGTAAAGGCTCTTCTTCAAAAACATCTAGGAATGCCCCTGTTAATTTACCCATATCGATTGCCTCCAATATATCTTTCTCCACTTGCTGATATCCTCTACCAACACTAATCAGATATGTAGGGTTTGACAATTTTACAAAGAGTGACTTATTCAGGACCCCTCTTGTCTCTTTGGTCATTGGCAACAGACAGACCAATACATTAATCTCATCAAGAAAGCGATCAATTTCAGTATCAACATAACTTTTCACTCCCTGCAAACTCTTCCTACTTTTACTGAGTCCGGAAACTTCGAATCCAAGGTATGTTAATTTTTTAGCTACATCTGTTCCTAATTGCCCCAACCCCATTACACCAATTCTCACAGAAATCTCAGGAAATGTTACCTGATCCCAGATTTTACTCTCTTGGTCATTTCGGTACTTGTCCATGTTTCTGTGATAATCAAGCACTGCCATTATCACAAAATTACTCATTGATGAAGCAATAGTTTGACTTACAATTCTAGTAAGAGGAATATTGGGGAGATCAGGATCATTTAACATATGATCTGCCCCAGCTCCCATTGAACACATGAGTTTTAGGTTTGGAAATTGTGAGAGAACCCCATAAGGGTGTAACCATAATACGGCACAAGTCACATCATCTGGTCTACTAATATTGGGGTATACCTGAACATCCAATGAAGGGTCACATTTCATAAACTCATCTATCCAGGTTTGTGGATCTCGTGTGGGAGCAATTATGGCAATACTCATCTTGTGATTCGGTTATCTATAATCCGGCTTACTAATATACTTACTCCCTTTCAAAGTGAAACGCCAAAGTAATTGAGCATCTTCTTCTGCATAATCAACTCCTACTCTTCTCCTTTCTTCAATCTCAAATTCCTGAATGATTCCCTCAGTTATCCATATTTCGTCTCCTGAAAGATCTACTCCGTAGTGGTTCAATTCAATTCCCATCGCTTTGGCCACATTTCCAGGACCAGACGATATATTTGGACCAGGTCTTTTTATTTGTCTCCTGGAATGCATTATATCTACTCCTTCAATTGGCTCAATAGCCCTGACTAATATTGCATCAGCCATCCCTATTTTATTCGTGACTATATTGAACATTCTGTGAATCCCGTAACAAAGGTAAACATACACCATTCCAGCTCTTCCGTACATTATTTCCGTTCTCTTAGTGCGTTTTAGAAATGCATGACAAGCTTTATCCCTCCTACCATTATAGGCTTCAGTTTCCACAATGGTTCCTGATGTATGCTGACCATTAATATTAGTATGTAATACCTTTCCAACTAAGTTTTTAGCTATCTGAACCACATCATCATGCTCATAAAAATCTATGCTTAGTTTTTCCAAATCTTTTAGTGCGTTGTTCACGTTATTGAATGAAGCAAATGCTTATAATTGTGTAGAACATATAAAACCTAAATTTAAATTATGAAGACCAAATTGATACAACCTTTGCTTATTGTAGCATTACTTTCATTTAGTTCAATAGCTTTTAGTCAGGAAATCAACACCCCTTGGCCAAGTCCAACTTGTAAAGTTGAACAATCATTCGGTTTAAGCACGGTCACCATTGATTATTCCAGACCTGGTGTAAAGGGAAGGAAAATTTTTGGAGGACTGGTTCCATACGGTAAAATATGGAGAACTGGTGCCAACTTCTCTACCAAAATCAAGTTCAGCAAAGATGTTAAGCTGGAGGGTAATGATGTAAAAGCAGGTGAGTATGCCCTGTATACCATTCCTGGTGAAACTGAGTGGACTGTAATGCTCTACAATGACCTGACTCTAGGTGGAAACGTAGCAAACTACAAGACTGAAAATGAGTTACTTCGATTCACAGTTCCGGCAATCAAAATGAGTGAAACTGTGGAATCTTTCACAATAAACCTTGATGATTTACGAGATGACTCAGCAACACTTTATATTATTTGGGAAAGCACTTATGTCCCAATGAAGCTTACTATTGATACCCAGACGGAAGTAATTGCTCAGATCGAGAGGTTTGCTAATAACCCAGAAGCTTCTCTAGGAGGAGCCTACTATCAAGCTGCCAGTTATTATGAAAGTATTGATAAAGATTTAGAAAAAGCCTTAGTCTGGATCACAAAAGCGACCGAAATAAACCCAAATGCATTCTGGATGACTAGAAGAAAATCATTAATTGAAGCAAAACTTGGTAAGTATAAGGAAGCTATTAAAAGTGCTGAGTTGAGCTTAAAGGTGGCCAAGGAAAGAAATAATGAAGACTATGTTAGAATGAACACAGCTTCAATTGAAGAGTGGAAGAAAAAATAATTTTCCCGTAAGAATATTTCAAATCAAAAAGACAGGCTAATGCCTGTCTTTTTTTGGTTTAGGTTAGCAAGATCGCTTCATAAGAATGCAATTTTGCTTCTAGATTTGGTTAGCAAACTTTCAATCATAAATTGATCATTATGACCAAATATTAATTGATCGTAATCCGCTATTTAAATAGAATATTAGGGAATACAAAATTTTCAAAACGATATTTTCCAGGTGGCAAAATCTACTCTAAACGATCTGAACATCAATTCATTATCATTTGATAATAGTGTGCTTTCCCTAATTCAAAGAAAACCAAGGCCTTAACTTTAATGATGAAAGTTTGAGTAGAACAGATTTAATAAACCAAATTAATTTCATCCCTAATTTGGTCAAGTAACTTGATCAACACTAAACTTTTGGACAATGGCATCACCTCACTTTCAGTCTTGTTTTGCATGATACAGTTGGTAACATGCAGCGCCTCATAGTAATAGCCAATTGAGTCATAACCAAAGTCCTCCAGGATCACTTCACGGTCCGGGTAATAAACAGTGACCGCAGATGGTTCGTGAAACTTCCCACTGATTTTGATGGTTCCGTTATCGCAGTAAAGTATCAACTCTGTAGGTGTAGTTGCTACGAGAGAGGATCGAAGCACTGCAGTTTCTCCAGATTCATAAGAAAATAAAACCTTCGTCTCTTCATCAACACCATCCTTATTTTTGCGAGCAAATGCCTTAATCTCATTCGGATAACCAATTATAGAAAGAGCTGCAAAAACCGGATAAATACCAATATCTAGTAAACTCCCACCCCCAAGTGATTTCTTCCAGAGTCGATGATCAGGGTTATGTATTGCCTTAAAACCAAAATCTGCTTCCAGAGAAATGACCTTACCAAGCTCTTGTGATTCGATTATCTCCTTTACTTTCAAAAAGTGTGGTAAAAAGGCAGTCCACATCGCCTCCATTAGAAAAAGCTGTTTCTGGCGGGCTACATCTACCATCTCAACTACTTCACTTTCATTCATGGCAAAAGGTTTTTCGCATAGTACATGTTTCCCATGATTTAAGGCTAGCAAGGTATGTTCCTTATGAAATGAATGGGGTGACGCTATATAAATTACATCAACATTCTCATCCTTAACAAGCGATTGATAGTTTCCATAATTTTTCTTAGCTCCATGTTCGTTAGCAAATTCTGCTGCTCTTGCTACATCTCTCGAGGCAATGGCATACAAAGTTGCTCCAGGTACTTTATCTAAATCTTTTGCGAATTTAGCAGCTATTTTACCCGCTCCTATTATCCCCCAATTAACTATTTTGTTTGATTCCATTGAAAAGTTGAATTAAGAAACTTAAAAATACAGTTAACAGACACCCAATTACATTGTACCACAAATACCCTAGCTCCAGCTTCCCCGTAACGGTAAGAATATGACAAATTATAACCACTACCTCCGCTAATATAGCAGCCCAAAAAACAGCCGTTCCCTGAACCCTTTTAAGAAAAAATGCCACTAAGAATATCCCAAGTATTGTTCCATAAAAAATAGATCCAATAATATTGACCGCTTCAATTAGATTTTCAGAATTCTTTGCTATGATAGCAAATGAAATTGCGATTCCTCCCCATACTAAAGTGAATATCTTGGACGACTTTAGGTAACTACTTTCTGATGAGTTTCTCGCAATTAGCCTTTTATAAAAATCCATGGTTGTGGTAGAAGCCAAAGAATTTAACTCTGATGAAGTAGATGACATTGCTGCTGAAAATATGACGGCAATTAGTAAACCAATAACTCCATGTGGCAGGTAATTCAGAATAAATGTGAGAAAAACATAGTCACTATCCTTGGTTTCTGCATCTGGAATAGCGTTCAATATCAATTCCTTTGCTTCTGACCTTTTTGCTACAAGGTTTTTATCTGATTCTATAAATGTATTTTTAGCTTCGGGAGTTCCCAGGTCAGCCAGATCAATTGCGGCTGATCTTCGTTGCTGGTAAATCTTCAGATATTGGTTTTCCAATTCCTTATATTGATCCGCATATTCGCTAGTGCTAATTTCCGTTACCTGAGATTCTTTGAAATGCATTGGTGGCTGGTAGAACACATAAAAAATATAGACCATCACTCCAGTCAAAAGAATGAAGAACTGCATGGGAATTTTTAACACAGCGTTAAACATGAGTCCCATCCTGCTTTCAATCACATTCTTTCCGCCAATATATCGCTGAACTTGTGATTGATCAGTCCCAAAATATGATAAGGCTAGAAACAAACCTCCTGTAATACCAGACCAAACTGTGTATCTTTTTTCCATACTCAATTCAAAGTCTACCGCATTCAATTTCCCCAGTGTACCAGCCAAATCCAGCGCACCAGTAAAACTTGTAAACTCTCCTATGTAACCTACCATTATCACAAAGGCAGCCAGCATTCCAACTAGAATTACTGCCATTTGATGCTTCTGTGTGATACTAACGGCTTTTGTACCACCAGAATAAGTATATATGATTACAAGAATGCCCACCATAAAAATTGTGAATGTCAGGTTCCAATTTAGGATCGTAGATATAATAATTGCTGGGGCATAAATGGTAATACCTGCAGCCAAACCTCTTTGTACAAGAAATAAAAATGCTCCGAGAAACCTCGTTTTCAAATCAAATCTTGTTTCCAGGAATTCGTAAGCGGTATAAACTTTAAGTTTGTAATAAATAGGGATAAATACAGCAGAGACAATTATTAGGGCAATGGGTAGTCCAAAATAATTTTGAACGAAACTCATACCACTTTCATAGCCCTGACCTGGAGTAGATATAAAAGTAATCGCACTTGCCTGGGTAGCCATTACAGATAGTCCAATAGTTCCCCATTTTAAAGTATTATCTCCTCTTAGGTAGTCGTTTACAGAATTAGTATGCCTCGTTTTCCATACGCCATAAACCACTATTCCTATTAGGGTCCCAAACAATATTATTAAGTCAAGTGTATTCATCTATGAGAACGCAGCTGAGAATATATACATCAATATAATTACAGTGACCAGAATGCCGATAACAAACCCGTAAAGTACTCTCCATGAGCTAAAAAAAGGAGGTTTATCATTAATCTCTTCTTCCATGATAATCTTCAGTTGTTCTTTGTGAAATTAAATTGACAAAAATTCGATACGCTCCTGGGACACCAGCCGGAAGTTCTCTGAACCAGGAATAACCAGTATAGATGTAATTTCCCTTTCCGTATTTTGCAACTAAGAGTCCTCCATTCAACAAATCCTCACCAGGATCGCCTGATTCTGTCAAAGGTTCAAACTCCTTACTCCACTTATTTGGAAAGTATAAACCTCTCTCTTGAACCCAATTGTCAAAGTCATTTATAGTTATCTTGTTAGGATAATTCCAAACATCATGATTGGGATTGAGCAACCTAACCGGGGTTTCCTCAACTGTTATTCTATCTCTGGATAATTCAAGGCTATATGGAGCAAGTTCTTGTGTTATAAGTCGATGACTTGTATTGTATTGCACAAGTAAATTGCCCCCATCTTCAACATATTTGAAAAGTTCACTATTCTTATATGAAAGCCAATCAACTGTATTGAATGCCCTTACTCCACAAATAACTGCATCATATTTTCGAAGATTTTCGGCCTCTATGTCATCTTTTGTAAGAAAGTCTACCTCATATCCAACCTGTTCAAGGCTCGTGGGAATGTCATCACCAGCCCCCTGAATATATCCAATTCTATTTCCGTTTCTTTTTAGATCAATTTTCACAAATCTTGCCCTGGACTCCGGGTAATACCCTTGTACAGGAATGTGTTCATAGATAAGCCTTTCTAAAGCAAATGAATACTCTTTCCCGCCAATAGTTGCAATAGCAGATCCCTCAATAACTTCCTGATGTTCTGGAGGTATCACATGAAATGTAAACGAATGTTCATTCCCTTTTGAATCAATAGTGAAATCAATCGTAGACGGACTAACTTGCCAATTTTCACCTATTGATAAGGATAGTTTACCAGAAAGATTGTTTTTCCCAGCTATGACCTTTACTTGAACTGGCTTTCCTTTTGCCTCACTAAATATATTGACACTACTTTCAATGTTAACAAAAACCGGAGGTATAATTTCAAGTGGTTGATACTTTTCACCTTCCACCGGGTCATTCTTTTTAAACACCACTGGTTTGTTGATGATCAACTCTACTCCTGCCACATCAATAACGAATCCAACTGATAATGAGGGAGAGTTTTCTGGTTTGCCAATTAATAATTGATCTTTAACATCATACATCCCAATGGATCCTTTATTTTGTAACCAGTAAGGATTAGAAATGGCTAAATTATCAGGTAATTTCAGAACATGGTCATATGTTAATTTGTTATTATCACTCAGTTGCTGGTTAAGTTTAATTTGCTGTCCTCTTACCTGATCAAAAAAAATTTCTTTTAAACTAACATCAATATCAGACCTATTGACTGCTTCAAACGAAATTGTGATAGAATCACCAGCAACAAAAGCAAAATCGTTGGCTGTAGCCTCCAAATAAAGTCCCATAGAGGCAGCAAGTACCTCCATGATCTGCTTCTTCTTTAAGTCTTTCCAATATTTATTTTTGATGTTCTCTATTGCTTCAAGGGCCATCAAAAGATCATCAACAATTACCCAGGGTTTTTGGTGATCATAAGCAAACAGGGCATTCTCAATATGTTTCCCAACTGATTCCCCATTCTCTAATCTGCTCCATGAAGTATTAATATCATCAAATAGGTTTTTAGAATTCTTTCCCTCTAGTTGTTCTAAATATTCAATATCCGTACCTCTGGTTCCGGTGGCCCCAAAACCCTGACTTTTGTGCATCGATCTACTAGAGGCCGCCATTTCACTATATGATAAACCTAGTAATGGATTATATTTTCCAACATCTACTTTCTTTAGCCCCGTGGTGTCAAGTTTCTCACCAGTTATTCTGTAAAACCACCAGCTAGTATTCCAAAAAAGTTTTTCTGGCTGCCAGATGTCCACATATTGCAATTGCTCTGGAAAAGCACTTTTATCCCCTGCTAATTTAAAGGCTTCTCTAGCTAGTATTGCTGAGGCAGTATGATGACCATGTGTTACACCAGGTTGCTCAGAAAACCTTGTTATCATGATATCAGGCTGAAAATTCCGTATAACCCACACAAAATCTGCAAGAACTTTCTCTTTATCCCAAATATTGAATGTTTCATTAGGGTGTTTTGAGTAACCAAAATCAGTTGCTCTACTAAAAAATTGATTTCCACCATCAATGGATCTTGCAGCTAACAACTCTTGTGTTCGGATGAGGCCTAACTTCTCTCTTATATCGGCACCAATTAAGTTTTGTCCACCATCACCTCTTGTGGCGGACAAATACCCAGTTTCCATTAACTCTTGGTTGGCAAAATAGGAAATCATACTTGTATTCTCATCATCTGGATGAGCTGCCACATATAGTACTGATCCTAATACGTTAGTTTTTTTTAGCAGGTGATAGATATCAGAAGAACTATATTGTTTTGGAGCTTGTGAGAAAGAAAAGCTTGTGTTTAAAAGTAGAAAAACTAATACTTTAAGTGTCTTCATTGAAGGTTGTTTACTTGGGAATAAACTTATGTAAAACACTAAAGTTATTAATTATCCATGAAAGGTTATGCAGCAGGATAACGGGTAATTTTAGAAATGGTAATAAGGGTGTATGATTATGATTCAGGCGGTACAATAATGTACATTGTCTCATCTCCTACGTCAGCTAATATTTTAATCTTAGCGGCGGCCAGTAAGCTTTCAAAAATACCATAGTCCACAGGTTCCCTTTCATCATCTTCGTCAAGAAAGCATTCTTTGCTTTTGGGTAGCACAACTAAATAATTAGATTGATCTTTCAGTTTTTCTAATACTTCATCTTGCGAAAGCGCCATATTATTATATCAACTGGTTATGTCTGTAAAATGAACTATTTCTGATTAAAAGTCTACTTTTTTCGATAAAAAGTAACTTTTCGTGTATGAACTTAAACATAAATAATGAATCTAAAAAACGAAAATGACCATTATCCAAGAAAAGCTGTTTAAAAAGAAAAAACCCCTCATAAAGAGGGGTTTAATCAAATAATTACTTTATTAAAAGAAATTAGAAGAATGGCAAATCTAAAGGCACACCTACCTTCGCACCTACCATTATTGAATTCGAGAAATAAGAACCTTTATTCAACATATTGTTGATTTCAAAAGTCCCATTGTGCCACTGAACTTCAGGAGTAATCTTTAAGAATCCGGTATCAATAGTATAACCAGCTCCTACAAAGATTGACATTTCATCCCTTACTAATCTATCAGTAACATCAAGAGTGGATGTCCCTTCTGCACCACCTAGGTTCTCAGTTATTTCAATTTCCGGACTATAAATCCAATTATAACTTACCCCTGCAATTGCGCTAAAAGGACCAATATGCACTCGTCCATATATTGGTAACTCAAGCTTTCCTAACGACAAATCTACATTTGTAATTAATCCTTCTATAATAATAGCTTCCGATGGATAAAAGAGTTGATCAGTTGGAACCCCATTCGATCCCGTCCAATGATATTGCAATCCAACACCCGCACTAACCAAATCAATGATCCGGTATTCTGCGAACGCTCCTAAAGCATATCCTCTTCTCAATTCGTGACTATTACTTAAAAAGGATTCTGTCATGTACCCGTGAGTAAGATGAGCTTGTGCACCTACTGTTAGAGGTTTATCACCATCCTGGGAAAAACCCTTGAATGAGACCAGAAAGCCTGCTAACACTAAGATTATGAATCTATATTTCATAAATTTTAAGCTTTTATGTGAAAGGGAGAGGATTCCTCTCCCTTTAAATTCATTACTCAATTACTACTCTGGTGGTTTTGCTACCACCTATCTTCAAGAAGTAGATACCATTTTCGACATCAGAGATATCGATTCTGTGATCACCTTTTTGAAGCATAACTTCTTTCACTACAGATCCAGACTGGTCGAATAGAACAGCTTTCGCCGCTTCTTCCAATTCATGGATTTGAATGAATTCTTCGTCAGTAGGGTTAGGCCAAACTGCAATCTCTGCAGCAACTTCATCCTGATCATCAGCAATATCCTGAGCTGCTTCTTCTTCATCTGTATCTTCCTCATCGATATCTGCAACAGATCCTGCAGCAACAACTCTTACCACATAAGCTTGAGCTGCTGAACCATCCTGGCCGTCAGTAGCGTAGAAAGAAACATTGTAGTCACCTGGGTTAGTAGGATTACCATAAATTCTGGCTGTTCCTCCACCTAGATTTTGAAGTTGTAACCATGAAGGCATTGCAGTGTAGTTGAACTGAACTGCATCACCATCTGCATCAGATGCAGAGATCATGTATTCGTAAACAGTTCCTACAGTAGCAGTATCCGGATCATTAGAAGGTGCAGAATCAATTGTTGGAGCAGTATTTGTACTTGCTACAACGATATCGAATACCTGCTGCACAGCATTAATTCCATCTGTTACTTCAATTGTCACGGTAGTTGTTCCTGCAGGAAGTGAAGCACTTTCCAGCATACCAACTCCACCGCCCATGTCAGTGAATGTAAATCCAGTTGGGTCAGTAACATTATATGAAAGTGCATCACCCTCATTGTCAGTTGCCACAACTCTGTACTCATATTCAAATCCTTCTACACCAGTAGTTTCAGGAGTTGACTTGAATTTAGGAGGAGTATTCGCAGAAACTGTGATTACGTAAGATTGCTGAGCAATTCTACCAGAAGCATCGGTCAATCTAAGTTTCACAGCATGTGTACCTACATCATCTGCATCTGGAGTACCCGCTACAGTAACTGAATCACCAGAAACAGTGGCTGTTAACCAGGCAGGAACAACATCTGCTGCAGCTGTTACAGTCTCTCCAAGTGCATCAGTACCAGTTGCTGTATAGCTGTATGCAGTACCTTCTGTTGCTGTAAGAACAGGGGCAGTGGTAAATTGAGGAGCTGGATTTTCTTCTACATCTATATAGATTGTAAAGAAAGCAGTATCCAATTTATCAAATGCCATTATCCTTGCAGAGTACTCACCAACTGGAGCTGTTGCTGCTACGATAATATCAAACCCAGCAGCATCAGTATTAATCGTCAAGAACGATAAATTAGTATTGACTTGCTCAATCGTGAATGTATCAAACTCCTGAGGATCCTTCACAAGTACCCTGGCAGTATCAGCAACTGTTTCAACAATATTTAATGTGATGTCGGATACAGCAGTAGAGATATCAACTCCTCCGCCACCGTCACCACCATCTGTTCCTCTAGGATCAAAGAACTGAGGTGCACTGTTATCTCTGAAATACATTCTGATATCAAGGTTACCATCATCATCATCATCAGTGTAGATATCATTTTCATTACCTCTTACAAAAGAACCAAAATCCTCTTTATCATCATTTGGAGAAGATCCCTGGATAGCCCAATCGTTATCAGCATCATCAACAGGATTTACCATAATGACGTAATAACCAGCCTCCAAGAATATGTCCTTATCAAAGTCTGGATCATCTTCAACTTGAATGTAAGTGTTGTCATTTGCTTCAAGAGGGTTATTTACTCCATCTTCATCTATTACAGCCACTACCGTACCAGAAGTAGCATTTTCATCTGTAACGCTGATGATAGAAACAGAGATGTCCTCATTTCCGCCACCACTTGCCCAACCAATATATATGGCTGACAAATAATCATCATTTGTTAATTCAAATACTTCACCAAGACCATCACCAAAATCACCACTAGCATCCTCATCTTCATCATACCCAAGGAATCCACCTAATGAATTGTCTTCGTCAGAATTAAAATCAGCTGTAGCATCACCAACTCTCAAGTCTTCTGATTGATCAGAATCAGCATAAGCCGAGTTATTGTCAGTATCATCATCTCCCAGATGCTCCACTTCAATAGTGAAAGTATAGGTATCATTGTCATCATCATCAACTAACCAAGGTTGGAAGTTGTATACCAAAGTAACTGTATCAGTTCCGGCAAAATCAACGCTTGCATCAATGATGTTTTCAAATTCCACATCTTCCCAATCATCATTATCACTAGATATTACTCCAGTAACAAGTAATGAAGGAGTAGAGTTACCTCTTTTTATGATTGTACCTTCAAAGTCATAACCATTAGTTAGATCAATTTGGGTTCTTGGGATTTCCTCATACTCAGTGTCAGCAATAACAGAATAATTGATGTAATCACTAAAGTATACTCTAATGTCTACATCTCCATCATCGTCTTCAAGGCTATAAAGATCATCCTCATCACCACGAACAAAAGATCCTGCATCAGCTCTATCATCCGAAGGATCAGAACTGTTTAATTCTAATGTAGAGTTTGAACTTACAAGAATTGCGTAGAAACCTGCGTCTAATTTTAAGTAATTATCAAAATCCTCATCATCTAATAGCTCTACTTCGTTGTTATTAAGTCCTGATTCCAATGGATCTCCATTAGAATATTCATCAATTTCAGCAACTAGCGTACCTGAAGTAGCATCAGCACTTGCCAAAGCTATCACTTTGATAGTATACTCGTCACCAGTATCATCGAAATTCACATAGAATCCACCCAGGTAATCATCTTGAACCAGTTCTATAACAGTACCAATACCAGCACCTAGCCCCTCTGAATCTTCAACGTCTGTAGCACCCTCATCATCAAGAATAGTTTTACTTAAAGCATTGTTAATATTTGCTGAAAGATTCTGATCCGGAGAACCAACATAGATATAATTAAACTGCTCGTCATCACCTGTCGGAACATTATCATCCTGATCAACCCTAGCCACAAATTCATACTCGAAATCATCACCATTGTCAGGGATACTCAATATAACATTTACTGTTCCTACTAAAGTATCATTCACAAAGTCTGAAGCTTCTAAGGTATCTTCAACGAAAATATCAGCAAAATTAGGATCATCAGAAGAAGAGACGCTATATGTAAGAATCGCATCATCCGGAATAGAAGAACCTCTATTGATCACCCAGTAAGTAAGATCAATTCCACCTACAGTATCAATCTGAGATCTAGGGATCTCGTTGTAAGGAACTCTTACTATAACAGATAAGTCAGTGTCATCATTTACTTCAATAGATACATTGTCTATGGCTAAATCAGTATCATATTCACCACCATTATTAGAAGTATACTGAAAAACAATTCTAAGGTCCTGACCAGCATAGTCATTTAAGCTTAAGGTAGCATCATCTACACTTCCACCAGCTTCATCAAGTTCTTCTGCGTAATCATCATCAGTCCAAAGAGAAGTCAAAGTACCATCTTCTTCCCAAACCCATACTGTGAAGTCAGCAAAGTTACCATCTCCGTCACTTCCTGATCCAAGTACTTCTGGGTTTCCACCAATAAAGTTATACACATCATCAAGATCGAAATCGAAAACTAACTCATACTGTTCGCTACCTGTAACCGCAGGGATTGTAACTGGAGGTGTTACCAGCCATTCATTTTGCTTGGAGTTATTATCATCTTGAGTAACAATCATCTCATTACCACTTTCTCTCCAGGAAGCAGCCTGAGGATCAAGATTACCATTTCCATCAACATCTTGTGAAAGTTGCCAGTTATTTGGAATCTCACCAGTTGCTGTCGAGTTGAAATCCTCTGAGAATGGTACAGCAAATGCTACAGAGTTTACTACTCTTGCTTCAAGCTGTCCACCAAATTCAGTGTTATAATATATTGTTGCACTACCATCAGTTACTTCAATGTCTAATTGAACAGTACCAATATTAGAAATGTCAGGAGTACCTGAAATTGTCGCAGTACCGTCACCATTGTTAGTGATAGAGAACCAATCCTCATTGAAATCAGGGAATACATCCAGTGTATCAAAAGTAAGTCCTGAACCATCAGGATCATCTTCGTCAGTAGCACTAATTGTATATTCTGTAGTCTCACCAACCTGGAAGATCATCATGTCACCAGGGAACCTTGATGAAAATTCAGGAGCTGCTGGTGAAGAAGTTGTCAGGAATGTGTGGATATCACCAGTTTCGTCTCTATCAAATTCATCGTTTACATCAAAGAAAACAACCTGACCATCGTCTGCCGCAGCTTCAGAAATTATTTCAAATGTATTAGTTGTTAACTGATTGATCATGAAAACATAACTACCAGCAGTAAGGTCTAAATTCAATGGAATTTCTACTACTTCAGTACCAGTAGAAGGAATTAATTGAATTGGAGAAGTATACACCAATGTACCTGTACTTGCTGTAGGGCTAGCCACTGAATAAACAGAAACGTTAAATTCAGTATTTGCTGCAGCAGCATTATCAAATTCAACTGTCAGTGATTCAACAAAATCATCTACCTGAAACCAATACTGCGCTCCAATGGAACCATATTGGTTAGGTTGATTTGTCGCATCAGCACCTCCATCATATCTCCTGTAAGTATCATCAGTTACTTCAACCGAAAATCCAAGTGCTGTTACTGTACCTGTACTGTTACCTAGTTCCCAGGCTCCAGTAAAGTTAAAGTTATTCGCACCAGCACTAAGGGCAAAAGTAGCAGCAGTATTTGCATCTACTGTATCAATTTGTTGATTAGTAACAGTATCTGGAAATGAAGATGGCGCAGAAGGCCAAATATCACTCTCCTCAACAAAATTTTCACCAAATGCATCACCTGAAATTGTTTCAGTAACATTTAGAGTATCTTCTGTAAAAGATACACCATCGACCCAAACATAATTGGCTCTCAAACCATAACTATCCTCGACGTGCTTCGTCGGTATCTGGTTATAATCTATAGGTTGGTCAAAATAGACGTCCACCTGCTGTGCAAAGGTCTCATGGAAACCAATCAACGCCATCGCACATATAAATAATAATATTTTTTTCATTTTATATATTTTTTGATGATTTCTAGTTTATTCAAAATCTTCAGTTGTTCTGACACCTGTACCTAGATAAATGTCCCGTACATATGTTTGATCCGTGAACGCATCAAAATCCAGACTAACTCCGTCACCCAGCACACGTGGATCTACCGCATTCTGAGGAATGTTTCTTCCAGTATAACCACTACCTTGATTAGTGATGTATGGATCACCAATTCCACCATTTTCGATAAATTCAATTGCTGCTGTAGCTCCACTACCTCTTCCTGGCAAAATTGGAACAATTGTAATTCCCGGAATTTCAACATATCCAGTTCCAACGTTATCCACATCCAAATCGGTAATTCTACCATCGTTAGAGATTGTTAAATCAATCTCAGCAGTTTGCACAAACGTCGGAGCGACTAGATCAACATCAGGTGCATCAACATATCCACTACCAGGGTTGGTAATTGTGATTTCTACCACAAGACCATCTTGAATTCTTGCCACAGCCGCGGCTCCAGAACCACCTGTATCTTCATTATCAAAAGATACTATAGGTGCAACAACGTATCCAGCTCCCGGATCATCTATCTGAATTTGCTCAAGTTGTCCAGCTCCTGAGAATACATTAGCTGAAAGATTAGCACCATCCAAATAAGTTCTGATGTCAAGTGTGAAATTTGCTGGGTTAGAAAAAGCAAGGTTACCTCCAGATGCAAGGATATTGAATCCTGTCACTTCGCCATTAGCAATAGTTGACTGTATCATAACTTCTTCTGTATCATCGTTTTCTGAACCAAAGTATAGTAATCTCACGTTTGGCTGAGCAGTGTACCCTTCTCCTGGATCAGTCAGCATGATAGAACTAAGTTCACCATCTCCTAAGTCAGCAGAGAATTGCGCTCTTGTAGTACACTCATCGCAATCTACAATTACGTTTACAACACTTGAAAATTCATAACCAGAACCACCAGTCACTAACTCCAACTCATCAATTTCGAATGTAATTTCAGCAGTTGCGGTAGCTCCAGATCCGTAATCCAATACAGGATTGAATACAACAGTTGGAACTGACTCATACCCAGAACCACCGTCAGTTACATTCACATCAAGTACAGACATATTTGGTCTAACTGTAACATCAACGTCAGTAGTGATTTCATCACCATCGATGAAAACAGCTGGCTCATTTTGGTAATCATCAGCATCTGCGGTATTGTATGCAATTTCATATCCAGAACCAGGATTTACTATCTGAATAGAACTTATTTCATAGGCCAATACTGCAGTAGCAGTAGCCTGAACACCTGTTCCACTTACTGGAGCACTAATTTCGATTGTTGGTGTTGAAGTAAATCCAAATCCTTGCTCTCTAATAGTAATAGATTCAACCTCTCCATCAGAGTTGATTTCAGCGTCAGCAGAAGCAGCTTGTCCACCCCCACCGATGATATAAACAGACGGAGCAGATACATATCCTGAACCTGCATTTGTTAGTTCAATTCTCCAAAGGGCACCATTATTCATATCCAAAGCTGCAATAGCTTGTGCACCACTACCATTAAAACCATTATCCTGGATTTCAATGGATGGAGGAGTTTCATAGCGATCATCAAAATTATCACCTAAAATAATTGAGTGAATTGGGTGATGATCAGTCATTACTGCAGTAGCATCAGCTTCATCCTCAGCCTCACCAATGAAGTTTACTTCAGGAGGAGCAATAAAACCACTACCAACAGTATTTACAGTAACATCATCTACAGTACCACTTAGTACAGCTCGAGCTGTTGCTCCACTTCCTTCTCCTGATTCAATGATCACATTTGGTTCTGAAGTGTATCCTTGTCCAACAACAGTGTTCTCAAAATCAACAACGCTGTAAGTTATATATGGTGTTGCTGAAGCAGGATCTCCATCGTCTTCTACAGTTTCTAAATCGATACCTACAGAAGAGCCAGCGTCATATCCAGAACCTGGTTCTGTGATTTCCACTGATGTAATTCTACCATTTGAAATAAATGCTTCAGCTGTTGCCTGAATTCCAAAAGGATCATCTGGCGCATCAATTACTAGCGTAGGAGGTTGTGTATAACCCACACCATCATTCTCAATTGTAATAGATACGATTCCTGAAGGTGTTAAATAAGCAGTTGCTTCAGCTTCACTAACCGGTGGGTTTGAAGCATCACCTGTTGGTGGATCTACGAATGCCAATGCTCTTGGAATATCGGAATCATCAGGAATATTTGATGGATCATAAGAGCTTTCATCCGGATCGTAAGCGAAAATTGTTCTTACAGTCCTTACATCATGTATTTCATCTCCATTGAAGTTATCCATCAATAGTGTCTGATCTGCTACTAAGTCTGAAACATCCAGTTTGATAGGAAGTCCATTCGCAGTAGATGGCACCTGGATGGTATATATACCACTTGAGTTTGTTGTATCAGATAATACAGCATCAGACCATGCGATATTTACAATTTTGGCAATTTCTTTACAGTTCTGACAATCACCGTCATCGTAGAATTCTACTCCAGGGAAATAAGTATCTCTAAAATCAGAATCATCAAAATCGATGGATGCCGAAATAAATACTCCTGCAGCAGGATCATGTACCAGTGTATCAGTCAAGTCCTGTTCAAAAGTTACTCGACCAGTTACGGTTGATAAATTCTGCGTTGTAGAAAATAATGGAACCAATGTGGCGGCTTGTCTTTCAACTCCAGTTAATGCAGAAGCCAAAACAGCTAAAGAATCCTGAAGATTTACAGACAAGTAAACAATCATATCAACGCTGGTGTATTCATCATCGTCGATACTAACGCTTACCGTTCCAATTCTTAAATCAGCAAAAGAAGCAATTCCCGATGCATCGGTGGTTGCGATTTGCGTGGTTCCATGTTGGCTTACAGTAACTGTAACTCCTTCAAGCGATGGATCTCCATCTACTCTATCGTCAGAGTCATTAAGAAAACCAGCACCGCTGGCAGCTACTACATTGACACTATAGTCAATGATACCACCAACCTTCTCTAAAGAATCCCTAACACTCTGTATGGAATCCTCAAATGCGAGTTGCTCCCGTGTGGCGTCAAGCTCAGAAAAGTCATCCTCCTTACAAGCGAAGAATAGACCGACACCTAATACTAGGAACAATCCATAATGTACTATTCTTTTCATAAAGTTTATTATTTGGTTAAAGTGTGTATAAAAAGTTTTTGTAAAATATATTAATTGATTAATTGAATATTCGATAAGCATCACCTCTACACTGATAGGCAGAGCAATTACAGAAAGAATAAATCTTACTCTTCATTGGATCAGAAAAAGCAACTATATGATTGTCAGTAGCTAAGCTAATATTGTAATATAAATTTGTGGACCTAGTCTCTAGCATAGGACTTTGGCGATGTTGGTTTTGGGTTAAAAATAGAAATCTTTGGAACATCTTCAAAACAATGACCTTAATAAATTACAATTATTTAATCCAAAGTTCATACAACTCTGGTATTGAAAACTTCCTAATTCCTGATGAGAATTTAAACAATCAATCCACAGATTCAAAAATAGAAGGCATAAATTTTTGCAACATCGCAATCTTTTGGCATTTATTCGTGTCATCAACCTTCCATAAATGCCTATAAATCAGTTAGTATCAAATGATCATTCTAAACTGTTTCAGAAATCTTATCAGGTAACTCAATGACGTGTCTATTTTGAAGTTCCATTAAAATGATATCAACTATTCCTTCTTCATCTATTGTTTTCCTGTTGATAATCATATCGTATATACTGTCATCATAATGCCCGCGACTCATCTGGTTATTCCAAATAACTCGTTTTCTATCGGTATCGAGGCATATCATACGTGCTTCCTCCAATGAAACACTTCTTTTTTTACTTATCTCTTGAGCTCGCCATTCTAATGGAGCCATCAATTTGATATGAAGGCTTTTAGGAACTTTCTTTGAGAAGTATGCTCCTCCCCTACCCACAATTACAACATTTCCTTCCTTTATATAATGCCCCATTACTTCTGACAGTGAATCAATAACAGCTCCACTCGTTATATAATGTTGTGTGAAAGAGGAAAGCAATTCATCAACTACAGACTCAGGACCTGGGTTCATAACCGTCTTTATTTTTTGAGTTGATACATGTAAATCTTTCGCAGCTTCTTCCAGAACTTGTCTGTTGATATATTTCCATGACTGCTTAGATTGATGTAGTTCGTCAAGTCTATGGATTATTTTATGTGCAATGGGAGTTGCCGAGCAACCATGCTCTCTTGAAATTGTGATGACGGGACCAGGTGCCTGAGATTGCTGCTTCACCCTATCCCGATTTTCCATATATTTTTTTAGATCAATTTTCATAATGACCTCCTCTTTTTGAATTAATGTGCTTAACCCTATTAAAGTACCATGAAACCATCAGAATTGAAAGGCTCTGAAATCGCTTCAAATATGATTTTTATCAGTTTTGAAGTATCTTGATCAGATACAAATATTTGTTGAGCTGTACTTAAAAAATGTTAGAAACTATAAACACAACCAATTACCTTATTCCATCTAATTTTTTACTCCTCACAAGTATTTTCTTTCTTGCAATCTTTCTGAGGTATATCATATTAGCTGGAGCTATTCAATATTTGTCTTACTCGTTGACCAAGAAACTTTACTACAGACGAACACTCAATACAAGTGAAGTACGGAGCAAACAAATCGCTAAGGAAATATACTATTCCGGTATAACTTCATTAATATTTTCAGTGACTGGTTCACTTATAGTGATTGCCTGGAAACAAGGAAATACACAACTCTATACTGACATTCAATATCTACCTCTTTGGTATCTTCCAGTATCCCTTGCTTTAAGTATGTTTATTCATGAGACCTATTATTATTGGCTGCACCGTTGGATGCACAAATCCTATATATATAGGAGTATGCATAAAACACATCACGACAGTATCAATACATCAGCATTTACATCATTTTCATTTCATCCTTTGGAATCAATTGCTCAAGCCATAGTCATCCCAGGTCTGATTTTCTTTCTACCAATGCATATTAGTATTCTTGCTATTCTACTAATTATCATGACTGTAAGTGCAATTATCAATCACCTGGGAATTGAATTTTATCCAAATGGATTCCATAAACACTGGATAGGTAAATGGCTTATCGGTGCTACACATCATAATTTACACCATAAGAAATTCAGGTGTAATTATGGCCTGTACTTTACATTTTGGGATAAATGGATGAAAACTGAAAGTGAAGATTACAAAATAGACATTCACTAATTTTTGGTGAGGTTAGCCAATAACCTAAATAATGCTACCGTGGAAAGCAACGCAATAAACCCAAGAATTAGCCCTGTCACTACATTTGAATAAATAAATGACCCAATCGCAAACAAGCAACTATATATGGCAATACACCCCAGAAAGACCATCAACAACTGTTGCGGCATTTGCCAGGTATTTCCTGGTTTTATGAGATCAATATTTTCATTTTTAGCTTCATTAACAACTTTTTTCCATCCTGGACCTCCTGGTTGGATCTTTAAATAAAACTGTCTCAAGGTTTCTTGCTTTTCAGGCTTACCAATAAAAGTGGCTAGCAACCAAACCAAAGTCACAAATAACAAAGAAATCATAAGTCTCACTGGAAAAATCACCGTGTTAATTCTGTTAATTGTAGCATGTAGTTCTTCTATTGTGAATCTACTAATAACACCGTTATCAGACGCAGTTAAATTTGTTAGAATTTTAAGGTCATCCAAAGTAGCATCAGATGGAATTTTACCTATTAATTCATCAGTCAATCCTCTTGTGTCTACCACAACTGAAGCTACGGTTGAAGAATCCATTACTAAGACAAGAACGACCGCCAGAACAGTGGCTGCAATCATTGCTGAGATCTCTGTAAGGGCATTTATCCTCCACCAGAACCATCTTAAAATATAGATCAATCCTGTGCCTGCCCCTGATAATAATAGAATATCAAAAGCTTGAGTGGCATTTTCTAAAAAGGTTAGTACAAAAACTGCAGATACAACCATCAATAACACTGTGCTTATTCTACCTACAAGAACAAGTTCTTTCTCAGAAGAAGTTGGTTTAACAAAACGTTTGTAGAAATCATTCACTACGTATGATGACCCCCAGTTTAAATGAGTTCCTATCGTAGACATGTAAGCGGCAATTATTGAAGCTACCACTAATCCTTTCCAACCAGCTCCAAGTCTGGTAAGCATTGCCGGATAGGCTACATCATGCCCCAGGTATTGCGCATCAATAGAAGGGAATTCTTCTTTGATAGTTGATAATTCAGGAAATATAACTATTGAACACAATGCTACAATGATCCATGGCCATGGTCGCAAAGCATAATGCGCAAAATTGAATAGTAAAGTTGCTCCAATAGCATTCTTTTCATCTTTTGCAGAAAGCATTCTTTGAGCAATGTAACCTCCGCCACCTGGCTCTGCACCGGGATACCAGACGCTCCACCATTGAACGGCTATTGGAATTATTAACAATGGGATATATACCCACGGATCAGAAAAATCGGGAATAATGGCTAGTTTTTCTTTTACCTCAGGGTGAGCGAAAAGATTTGTCAAGCTTCCAATTTCTGGTTGGCGTACAGCAATTATCGCTGCATAAACCGCTCCAAACATAGCAATTGTATATTGGAAGAAATCTGCCCAAATCACACCCTTAACCCCACCAATAGTTGCGTAAACCACTACTACAATTGAAGCTCCTATAATTACCTCTAATGGATTAAGTCCCAACATAACAGCACCGATTTTTACAGCTGCCAAAGAAACACTACCCATGATCAGACAATTGAAAAATACTCCCAGGTAAAGTGCTCTGAAACCTCTTAAGAAGGAAGCAATTTTTCCGCTATATCTGAGTTCGTAAAACTCCAGGTCAGTTTTCACCTCGGATCTTCTCCATAACCGGGCATATATAAATACAGTCACCATTCCGGTGATCAAGAATGCCCACCACGCCCAATTCTTTACAACTCCGTTTTCTCTAACCATACCTGTAACAAGGTTTGGAGTATCTGCTGAAAATGTACAAGCTACCATTGAAATGCCGAGTAACCACCAGGGCATAGATCTGCCACCCAGAAAAAATTCATCTGTATTTTTACCTGCAGTTTTAGAGGCCACATATCCAATTCCAATAACGATGGCGAAAAAAATGGCAATTATTATCCAATCAATGGTTTCTAATATCATTGAACCTAAGATTTAAACTTTTAAATAAATTCTTTTTCTATCCAGTATATATACAGGTATATAAATTAGTGCAATATAGACCAAGCCAAAGAAAAGTGAGGCTAATTTAGGTTCCAACCAGGAATTGAATAGCCTTTCATAAACAAAGGTGTAAAATGAAAACTCTCCTATTGAAATCATATAGAGCACCTAAACCAAAAGTATCGACAACCTATAAGAAAGAATGGCGCTCAGTCCGAACTTCTTGAATGGGACAAACAACGCCCAATGACAATTTTAACATCCATTATCCACCTAGTCTACTAAAATCAAATCCGCAAATCCAGAAGGTTGATGAAATACATTCAGGTTCATATAATCAAAATACCTGTATTGGTGAGTGATGTCATCTCTGTCGTTAACACACAAATTGAGTCCAATTTTGAGGTACTCCACCGGAGTAATTCCCAATTCTTTCCAAGAGATACTTACTTCTACATGGTATCCATTGTCTTCATCAGATGGGTCATTTAGTGTTCCAAAGGTCTTGACAAAATAAGTGGGATTTCCGTTCCAGGAATTATTATAATTGCCATTATCATCTGTACCATTATCATCTAAAACTGCATTCAAAATATTGATATGATATGCAAAATCATCTTGTTCCCAATCATTAGATTTATCATTGGCCACATCAAGCAGAAATTCTATTCCATCATCCATATGGAGTCCCTCTTCATCTCTTTTAGATTTTTCAGCCTGAAGGTTTTGGTTATTTACCTTGAATGCGAGGTATAAATTATTGGCATCCCACTGCAATGCATAAAAGCAGGTGTCCATCCATTTTTCATGGAGTGTCGGGGTAAAGTATCCCCAGTTTGCTCCACTCCAATCATTAAGCTTACCATCAATAATTATTGACCCACTTGCTTTACTGGCTAATATTATCGCTTTATTTCTTTTGATTAGTTTCTCCATTGCATCCACTACATCCAACTCAGTTCTACCCCCTTGTTGTCTCGCATTGCTAACAATTTCAATGGCATTTTTGAACCATTCGATGGCTTCTGCATCATCACTAAAATTCTCTTTCTCAAAAGAAGTCTTTGTGATAGTAGCCAATTCAGAGAAATTAGCAGAGAGGTCATTGATTTCCTGAAGTACTGGTGAATTTTCAATTATGGGTATTAAATTTTGATGGTTTTCAGACCAGGCATTTAATGTTGCTATGATCTGATCTTCCAGTTTAAGGTTACCATTTAAATATTGATCAACCAGTGAATTGAACTTAAGCGCCAGAGGTGGATCTGCAATCGTCAAATCAGCGAATAATGTGTAAGGGGAAAAAGTTTTGTACAAGTCGCCACCGGGGTTTCTGTGATACCCTTCCAATGGTGACGCCACATTTGCCAGGACCATTAAACTTGAACTTTCCTTTCCATTAGTCAGGTTACGAAGAATAATATTTCTACTGGCTTTATGAAGCAATCCGTGTTCTTCAAGTTGTGACGCAATAATAGCCAGACGACCGTACATATAGTTCACATCCTTTATTTCTGAAGGGGACCACAATCTCTCTGCAATTGCAGCAGTTCTTGGCCAGACACGAGAGTCAAAAGTTAAAGGAGTCACTAACTCACTCCATTGAGTTGCTTCACCACCTAATATATTTGCTGTTTCCTCATCAGTAAGCTCATGGCCTTCTGGTAATGGATCTACCAAATAATGGTCTTTTGCCGGGTGCAATAAATCAATATAGAAGCCATTTGATAACACTGTTTTTCTTCCTTGTTTTGCTGCTGCATGCAAGGATTCAATGCCTCGCCAGGAATGTATCACAGTTTCTTTTGGTAAGTCAGGTTGCAAAATTTCATCCCAGCCCATCATTATCTTATTGGCTGATTTCAGAGTTTCCAACAACCGGCTATTGAAGTAGGTTTGCAATCCATGATTATCCTTAATACCATTCTTTTTCATGAATTTCTGAATCAGCTTGTTTTGGTCCCAATGATGTCCTTCATTTTCATCTCCTCCGATGTGAAAGTATTGATCAGGAAATAGAGCTGCCATTTCAAGAAACAATTCCCCAAGTATTTCATAGGTTTTCTCATTAGTAGGATCCAATGTAGGGTCAAATATTCCTGATGTACGCTGCAGACTATAGCTCTGATCAACACTACCCAATTCAGGGTATGCGGTCAAAAATGCTGAACCATGTCCTGGCACATCAAATTCAGGCACCACTCGAATACCCCGATCACCTGCGTAATTGATAATATCTTTGATTTGAACCTGTGTAAAGTATTCTCCATCAGAAGCTAATTGATGCAATTTCGGATGTGTTTTACTTTCTACTCGGAAACCATGGTCATCTACTAAATGAAGATGCAAGACATTCATTTTAACAGCTGCAAGGCCATCGATATTTCTTTTGATTACTTCAATGGGTTGAAAATGTCTTGATACATCAATCATAAGCCCACGCCAGGCAAACCTAGGTTCATCGGTTACCTCAATTTGCGGAAAGAAATATTCACGAGAGTCGTTATTTACCAATTGGAGGATGGTTTCCATGCCCCTCATTGCACCGATATCAGTATTACTGATTAATTGCAACCCTTCTGACGAAATGGAAAGATTGTATGATTCATCCATTCCCAGTTCAACAGCTCCAATACTTTCAAACTCTATGATTAACCCTTTGATGAATTCAGTGTTTTCTGCTGGCACAAATCCCTGATTAAAAAATGTACCTGTTTTCTGATCTAATCTCCTTAAGAATCGGGTAGCATATTGATTCAGTCTACCACTTTCCGGGCCAGATATTTTTACGGAAAAATCTTTATTTATTTTGAACGTTCCTTCACCCACTTTGTAAGCTTTTGGTACAGGCATCCAATTGAGGTTGTCACTGTTTTCCTGTGCGCTTAGGCACAAGGAAAACAGGACAGGAAAAATCACTATGAATATACTTTTATACATGATGTAATTGAGACAATGTTTAGAAATGATACCTTTTGAAACCTTCAATGGCTTCATACTCAGCTAAGCCTAGCAAATCGTACAGCTCTGCAGTAGCTCTGTTCCTGTCTTCGGCTCTTTGCCAAAACTCCCTGTTATCAGAACCTGGAAATACAGCGGTATCCTTTTGGGACTGGTGTTTAAAAATGGCTTTTCTTTTTCGAAATAATTCACCTGGGCTAATTGGTACTGCCATATCAATATCATTGATATCCCATTCCTGCCATGCTCCCCTATAAAGCCATACCCAGCAATCGTTAATCCAATCAGAAGAATTCTTTAATCCATCTATTGATTTGAATATTGCATCCAAACATACCCTGTGAGTTCCATGCGGATCAGAAAGGTCTCCGGCAGCATATACCTGATGAGGTTTTATCTCGTCAAGCAGATCAGTAACGATCTTAACATCCTCTTCACCAATCGGCTTTTTCTTTATAGTTCCAGTTTCATAAAATGGTAAGTCAAGAAAATGCACATTACTCATTGGAATACCCACATAACGACAACCAGCTTTGGCTTCACTTCTTCTGATCATCGCCTTGATTTTTAGAACCTCTTCGGTATCAGGCTCTCCAGGTTTCTTATTCTCAATGGCACTCACCACTTTGGTATATAGCTCATCTCCCATCTTATTGGTAAATTCAAATTCTCTATTGAGATCGCGGAAATAATCTGTAAACCTGATCACGTCATCATCAAAAACTGCAATGTTCCCGGAAGTCTGATAAGCTACATGAACCTCGTGCCCCTGGTCCACCAATCTTAGGAATGTACCACCCATAGAAATGACGTCATCATCCGGGTGAGGACTGAAAATCACTACCTTTTTCTTTTCAGGGGTGGCTCGTTCAGGTCTGTGGGTATCATCAGCATTAGGTTTTCCGCCAGGCCAACCTGTGATGGTATGCTGCAGTTCATTAAAAATCCTAATATTGATATCATAGGCAGTTCCATATTCAGTAATGCAATCGCTCATCCCATGATCCATATAGTCCCGCTCCGTCAGTTTCAATACTGGCTTTTTCAGACGCTGACTCAACCAAATTACAGCCCTTTTTGTCAGGTCAAGATCCCACTTACAGCTTTGAACTAACCAGGGTGTTTTTTCTCTTACCAATTCTGCTCCGGAAGCTTTGTCCAGAACAAACAATGTATTGGGGTGTTCCTGCAGAAATGTAGCTGGGATCAAATCCGTTTCTTTGCCTTCAACAGTTTGTTGAATAATAGGCGCTTTTCCCTCTCCCCAGGCCATCAAAATAATTCTTTTGGCTTTCATTATGGTACCAACACCCATTGTAATGGCTCTTCTTGGCACATTTTCCTCTCCAAAAAAGTCTGAAGCTGCGTCCATCCGTGTAATATGATCCAAAGTGATCATCCTCGTTCTCGAATGCTTTGAGGAACCTGGTTCGTTAAAACCAATGTGGCCAGTTCTTCCTATTCCCAGGACCTGAATATCCAGACCTCCAGCTTCTTGAATTTTTTCTTCGTAATTGCTACAATATGCATCAATAAGTTCTTTCGGTAGAGAACCGTCTGGGATATGGATATTTTCCTTCTTGATGTCTACATGATCGAATAAATGGACATTCATGAAATTCACATAGCTTTGAAGTGAGTTGGGCTGCATAGGAAAATATTCATCCAGATTAAAGGTGATCACATTCTGAAAGCTCAAGCCTTCTTCTTTGTGAAGCCTCACCAATTCATTATAGACTCCCACTGGCGAAGAGCCTGTGGCTAATCCCAATACACAATTTTCACTATTCTTGGCCTTTGTCTGTATGAGTTCTGCTATTTCATTGGCTATGGCAATTGAAGCCTCATTAGAATCATCGAATATATGAGTGGGGATTTTCTCATAACCAGCATTTAAACTACTCATTTCAGGTTTGATTTCGTATTTGTAATCCAGTGTTTCTTTGGTATCCATACCTTTAATAATTTAATCTTTTTCTATCGTATTGTTGTTGTTTTTATGAATTGATTTTGTTCCTCCATTACCAATGCTGTTGCACCTAAAAGGGATATCTCATTGGCGCTTAAAGATGCTGTTTCAATATTTACAGTACCCCGAAGGTTTTTCAATAGGTGCTTTTCAAATGATTCTTCTGTAGGTTTTAAAAGCAGGTCACCTGCATTGATTGGCCCACCAGAAAGGAAAATCCTTTGAGGAGCAAGGAATGTTGCTATATTGGCCAATGCCAGTCCAAGATTTTCCCCGGTTTTCCTGAAAATCTCAACGGCAACTTCATCTCCTTCTGTGGCCATATTGGCTATATATTCCGCCGTTAAATTTTTATTGGCTATTTCAGTTAAGTTGGTTTTATGAAGGCCTGTTTCACTGATTACTTCAAATGCAGTACGCACGATCCCATTTGCAGACGCATATGTTTCGAGGCATCCTCTTCTACCACAACCACATTGACGTCCATTTCTTCTGACAATCATGTGTCCTAGTTCACCAGTCAAATCATGAGCGCTGTGATACAAACTTCCATTGATAATGATTCCACTTCCTACACCAGTCCCCAGAGTCACTGTTATAAAATTCTCGATATTTATTCCCTTACCAAACTTTCTCTCTCCCAGTGCTGCCAGGTTTGCGTCATTGGTAATAGCTACATGCGTGTCAAATGCGGCTGTTAGATATCTTTTGATGTTGATTGGTTCTTTCCAATTTAAGTTTGCTGTCGAACCGATTTCTCCTGTAAAATAGTTTGCCATTGGAGCTCCTAAACCGATTCCACTGATTGATCTTAATTTTGCTTCAGCGATAAGTGTGGCAATAGAAGTACTTAATTCCACAAAAAAATCATGGCTACTTTTACAATTCCTGGTATCAAATCGACGGGTGGTCACAATCTGACCATCACTTGTCACTACTCCCAGTTTTGTGTAAGTGCCACCTATGTCAATGGCTATGTATTTATCGGTTTGCTGCATTAAAAGCTGTTGTCTATTGATTTAAGTTGTTAAAAAAGAGCCTGAAAAAAATCAGGCTCCTTATCAAACATCTACTACTTGGCCCACCATAGTTTGGTAGTCATCCTATCGGGACCTTGTTGGTTAATCGCGTCCAAAATGTTCGCTTCGTTTAACGTATATGAAGAAATACTATACTGTAATCGTTGAGGCAGTTGGTTATCGGACCATCCTGAAGTATCGAAGAATCTGTCCTCGGTCTTGTCATCAATTTCCGGGTATCCGGTCCTTCTCACAATAGCCCAGGCTTCCGGTCCATATGTGTAAACTGACAACCACCTTTGAATGGCAATTTGACTAAACTGTTCTTCCTGAGTACCAGTGAGTGATCCCGCAGGTGATGCAAGAAATGCTGTGATATCCGCCTCTGCAACACCCCATTGTTCCATTGAGGCACGGATTCCCGCTTGAAAATGACCATTGGCATCTGATCCTCCTAAGCCGAATAATGCAGCCTCAGCCTGTAAGAACTCTGCTTCCGCATAGTTGAATACATAGCTTGGGAAATGTACATCAGTGGCTACAATTGCCGGATGTGGTTGTGAGAAATCTTCAATTGTAAAAGTAGACGATACCTCTCCTTTTAAGGCTACCTCCTGACCTATATAGTCTCCAGTGTTTACACTTGGCTGACCGAATTGTGGTAACCTTGGATCAAAAGTTCCAAACACAGTTCCATCCATGTGCTCAACAATTTTCTGACTTAGCACCCATTTTGATGCAGGACCGTCACCGAAACCTCCCCAAATGTTGGTGAACCCTTGTCTTAGGGCAGCAACTGAACCATCTCTTTGAACAGTCAAATTATCATCATTGCTTTGCATAAGAGGCTGCCCAACTGCTTCTGAAATTGCCTGAGCTGAAAAGTTATTGCCACTTGCGCTTCTTGCTCTTATCGCTATTCTCAGCTTCTCTGAATTGGCCAGTCTTTTCCATTTCTGATAATCACCACCATAAACCTGATCTGCCGCTCCTAAACCAGAATCCGTAGCACTCCCAATTAGATCCATTGCCGTATTTAGGTCCTGAATCATCAATTCATAAGCTTCATCCAGCTGTTGAAACCTCGGTTTTGCAACGCCTGTTCCTGCATCAGTGTAAGGGATGGCCCCATAGTTGTCAGCTACTTTTTGCAATAGCATCACTCTCATGATCATAATGACACCATAGTCTGCATCATTCTCGAAATCTCCACCTGGTCCAGTTAACCTCATTAGTTCTGCTATATCTCCAATATTGTTATTGGACACGGCATTCTGCAACCCGAAAGAATCATCCCAAACACCATCATGCCAGTCTTGTCTTCCCTGGAAACCAGCGGCATCACCAAACCAGCTTCCGCTAAATCCAAAAGACCATTGCTCCGCAAATCGTGATCCGAAGATTATATTCTCTCTCCACGTTACAAATCTGGAGGGGGCATATATATTCTGCTGGGCGTGTGTTAATATAGGCCCAATATTGTCCAACACTGCCGGACCATTAGGGTTCGTATTGATAGACTCAAAGTCATCTGTACATGCATTGCTAAGCACTAGTAGCAAGCTGACACTCAATATTTTAATATAATTTTTCATTGCTTTCTTTTTTAGTGATTAACAGTCTAGAATGTTAGGTTTAAATTCACACCTATACTTCTTGTTGACGGTAAAGCGAATGTTTCAATACCACTGGCACCATTTGCGGTACTAAAGCTTGTTTCAGGATCGAAATTTGGTGTGTGTTTCTTGAAGAAAAACAGGTTTCTTCCGATCAGACTTACATTCAATGACTGAATCGGTAAGTTGTTTAGGGCTGTTTGTGGAACACTGTAAGTCAATGACATCTCTCTCATTTTCACAAACCCGGCATTGTATACAAAGTCATCTAGTATTCCATTATTCCAAACAGCATTGTGGTATTCCTGAGGATTCACTCCTGTTACTGTCAATGGCTCAAATCCTCCGCCATTATCAGTAACTCCTGTGATGGTTAGTCCACTTTCTCTTCCTTCAAGTGAGGCAATACTTGTTCCAGCTCTATTCATCATGGCGTCTCTCACGCTCACAACTGTTCCACCTTTCTTGATATCGACTAAGAAGTAAAATGAAAAGTTTTTGTAGTTGATAGTATTTGCAATTCCGCTTAAGAAATCAGGATTGATATTGCCATGGCTAATCATTTGCTCACTTCTTTCAGGTAGACCCGTAGCACTGTAAACTTTTTCTCCAGCATCATTAGTTCTTTGAGTGAATCCAATGATTTCTCCATACGGCTGTCCTATATCTGCAACGACCTGGATTTTTCCACCGCCACCACCTTGCGTTAGCACATACCGGGTGATGTCATCATATAATTCAACTACCTCAGACTGGTTTTTAGTAAAAGTAATATTGGTTTCCCATGTAATGAGGTTGTTTTTGACAAGCGTAGCACCCAATGCTAATTCTACTCCTCTGTTTTTAATCTCACCAGCATTCCTTAAAACTGATTTGTAACCTGAAGTAAGTGGTGTGTTAGTCAGAAGTATTTGGTCTTGTGTTGAGGCATTGTAATAAGTTGCATCTACACTCAATCTACTGCTGAAAAATCGTGCATCTAATCCGATTTCAGTAGAGGTTGTTAATTCTGGTTTTAGCTCAGGATTCTTCCTGTTAGGATCATTAGATGCTACTGGCTGACCATTGTAAGTTACTCCTCCCTGGAAGTCGTAAACGGGAAATAGTTGGTAAGGATCAGTATCGTTACCTACTTGTGCCCAGCTTCCTCTGAGTTTTAAGAAAGAGAATGTATTTCCATCTAGCTCTAGTAGGTCAGATAATACCACACTGGCACTTAAGGATGGATAGAAGAACGACCAATTATCTTTCGGTAATGTTGAGGACCAGTCATTTCTTCCTGTGAAGTCAAGAAAGATCATGTTTTGATAAGACAGTTGTCCAAAACCATATACTGAATTCACTTCCTTCTCGCCTATGGAGCTTATTGTTCGGCTATTAGTTAGGTTACTCACATTGAAATTATTATTGGCGATCCATGTATCTCCATCAAAACCTAAGGTTTCACTAAAGTTTTGTCTGTGATTACCACCAAAATTCAACGAAAGGTTAAAATCAGAATTGATTTGTTTATCAAACATTACTAGAAAATCAATGTTAGTTTCCTGAGTCGTGAATTGAAGTTCTCCTAATGTTCCCGTGGGTCTGAATGTGTGACCAATTGGCACAATGTCTTTATACTTTTGAACTGTGAAATCTGTGCCAGCTCGTCCCATAACGCTTAACCAGTCAGTCAATTCGTAAGTAAGTGATGTAAATCCGAATACTCTATTTCTGGTATCCCGGTTATTATTGGCATGCTGAACAAAGTAAGGGTTATTATAGAATCCACCAAGTGGGGTATTTGAACTACCATCATCCTTCTTGTAGTTTTGAAGGTCTTCAATTCTCACGTTTCTACCCATTTGAGACATTGTCAAAATTGGGTTATCCGGCCATAGAGAAAGTGTAGGCCTTTGTGCTACTTGCTGATTGGCATAAGATATTTTGGTATCACTTTTCAGTTTACCCAAAGTCGCATTTCCTCGTGCAGTAATAGATTTTCTGTTGAGTTTATTACCGGGTAGTATACCTTCACTTTGGAGGTCAGTGTATGAAAGTCTGAATGATCCAGTCTCTCCACCTGAAGTTACTGCCACAGAATTTGTAAAAGAATGTCCTAACTCAAAAAAGTCCTTGAAATTATCTGGTTGTGCCGTATAAGCTGCCATGTCACCGTCTCCTGTCCAGGTAGGTTGTTGAGAACCGTCCATTCTAGGCCCCCAGCTGCTTTGTGTCAATATTTCATCATAAGTGGGACCTACTATCCCCTGAGAACCTGTTCCATATTCATTTTGGAATTCTGGTAACACAGCTGCCTGCTCCACTGTGAAATTGGCCCCATAGCTTACCGTAACTCCTTTTGCACTGCCTTTTTTAGTTGTGATCATGATCACACCATTAGCACCCCTTGCACCGTACAATGCACTGGCACTAGGTCCTTTCAACACGGTTACAGATTCTATGTCATCAGGGTTCAGGTCGGAGATTCCGCTTCCCAGGTCAACTCCACCAATACCTAATGGACTACCAGAACCGTTTCCCCATTCGTCTGCTCCATTTAGTCCGGAAGAGTTATCAATTGGAATACCATCCACTACATAGAGGGGCTGATTGTTATTGCCAATTGAGTTATTTCCACGGATCACTACTTTTGATGATGATCCCAAACCACTGGATGCTTGTGTAATTTGTACACCTGCAACTTTTCCAGATAGGGAGTTAACAAAGTTTTGCTCACGAGCACGAACAAATTCCTTGTTGTTGATCTCTGTAGCTGAATAACCCAATGCTTTCTTTTCTTTTTCAAGACCGAAGGCGGTTACCACTACTTCATTGAGGGAGGTTACATCCAATGCCATTTCCACATTGAATGAATTCTTTGATCCTACTGTGATTTCTTTTGTTTGGAATCCTACATAAGAGAAAACCAGGACAGTTTGATTGTCTGACACATTAATGGAAAACTTTCCATCTATGTCTGAGACAGTACCCAAGCTGGTGTTCTGAATCAAAACATTCACACCTGGCAAAGGTTGTCCTTCTGAATCAACGATTGTTCCTGAGACCGTTCGATCCTGGGCAATCATTGCAAAAGCACTCAATAAAATACAAAGAGTAAGGTACAACTTTTTCATATTGGTTTATTATTAGGTTTGAGTGACTACCTTAAAAAATTGGCACATCACGAGTTCATTTACTCTGGAATTTAGAATTGACTTTTCAGGGAATAAAAAAAATTAGCGCAACGGTAATTTTCTGTAGCTGAACAGCAATTGAAGTCTTTTTTTCTGCAATCGTTTTCAAAAATGTCGGTTATCTACGAAATCATGTCGTTCAGCTATTACTTTTGTACAGAACATCAAATAATGCGGATATTCGGGCATGACAACTGCTCTAAACCGCCTCGAAATATTTATGACGGAAACTAAAGAGGTCTCGGGAGTAAATAAAAAGTTGGTCACCTACCATATTATTTTCTGGTTGGCATACTTCTTTTTGAATTATCTCAGATGGGGACACTACTTTGGTGATTATGGTTATTCCTTCCGATCAAACCTGGTTGAATTTCCTATCCATATTCTTCTGGTATACTTCAACCTGAATTACCTGCTTCCTAAACTGGTACCTGGAAAACTACTCCTGTATATAGGATCAATACTATTGGCGACATTTGGTTTTTCCATTTTAAGGATCATAATCACTTATGAGCTAGTGACTACAGAAATCTGGCGAGAATCAATCATTGAGCAAAGTGAATTATTCAATACCAATTACATCATTGCTGTTTTTATCGGAGAAATCTATGTAGTGGGACTGACTATGGCTGTTAAATTGACTTATGACTGGATTAGGAGCCGCAAACTTGCACAGGATCTGATGGAGCAACACCATGAAACACAGCTTTCATTCCTAAGATCGCAAATGCAGCCTCATTTTTTCTTCAACACACTCAACAATCTCTATTCACTGACATTAGACAAATCAGACAAAGCACCAGACATAGTATTGAAATTATCTGAATTGATGAGTTATGTAGTATATAGGGGAAAAAACAAACAGGTAAAGTTGATGGAAGAAATCCAGCTATTACAGAATTATCTGGATCTTGAAAGACTTAGGTATGGAGACAACATCGAGGTTGAATTTGAAATTACTGGAAATTTGGAGGACAAGGATATTCCTCCTCTAATCTTGTTACCTTTTGTAGAGAACTGTTTTAAACATGGTTCAAAAGGAAGTGATGGCATTTTTAGGATCAAAATTGCAATTCATTCTCTGCCTGGCTCACTAGCGATGCATGTAGCGAATGATATCGGAACCGATCACCTGGATGATCAACAATTCAAACTTGATAACCCTGAGGGTATCGGGATAGAAAACACTAAGAAAAGGCTCAATTTACTTTATGAAAGCAAATACTCGCTTGAAATCAGACAAGAACAGGGCATCTTTAAGGTAGATTTAAAAATACCAGTATAATGGCATACCAATGCATCATAGTAGATGACGAGCCTCTGGCTATTAACGTAATCAAAAATCACCTCTCGCAGGTAGATCATTTTGAGGTGACAGGAACAGCAGAAAATGCAATGGGTGCAATGAGTCTTCTGTCTGAAAACCATGTTGATTTGGTATTCCTGGACATAAATATGACTGGACTTAATGGTATAGAGTTCCTAAAGACCCTGGATATCAAGCCGGCTATTATTATGACTACCGCTTATAGGGAGTATGCTGTTGAGAGCTATGAGCTGGATGTATTGGATTATCTTGTGAAACCAATCAGTTTTCCCAGAATTGTAAAGGCACTCAATAAGTTTACAAGATTCAAATCACCCGTTGAGCAGGTTGCAGTCCAAACAAATGAACCACCTGATGATTATATATTCCTTAAAGTAGATAAGAAAATGGTTCGTGTACCCTATGATCAAATTCTTTACATTGAAAGTTTGAAGGATTATGTACGGGTAAAGACTGTTTACGAGGAGCTAATTGTTCACCACAATTTGGCCAATATCACAAGTCTTCTGCCAGCTAAAAAGTTCTTCAGAATCCATAAATCCTATACTGTATCCATAGACAAGGTAAATGCCCTGGAAGGCAATATGGTGGAGATAAACGGGAAAAAATTTCCCATTGGACGTGCTTATCAAAAGGACATCAAACAGGAAATTCTTAAAAAATCTATTTAAATATTATTCGTCTCTTAATACCTCAGCAGGATCTGCAATAATTGTTTTGTAAACATTGGAGAATACTGTTGCTGCTGAAATTAATATTGCCATAAAACCAGCAGATAAGAATGGGACAACCCCAACATTGACACGGTACGCAAAATCTTCCAACCAGTTATCAATAAACAAATACGCTATTGGTATCGCAATTACAAACGCGCCTACAATCAGGTAAAATTGCTCTTTATATCCTACAAAGAATAGTTTCAAGAATGACGCTCCCAGCACTTTCCTAATACCAATTTCTTTCGTCTTTTGCTGCGCAATAAATGTAGCCAGTGCAAACAGTCCCATACAAGCAATAATTACTGTTAATATCGCGAAAATTGAGAGTATTTGTCCCAAATTATTTTCGCTCTTATAAAGGGCTTTGAGTTCATTATCCAGCACCTTATATGTAAATGGTTTATTGGGTACAAAGTCCTTCCAAACCTGCTCAATATGACTTAATGTTCCGTTATTAACATTACTTACTCTTACAGCAACATGTCTAAAGAAGAAAAATCCATTTTGATTTCTTCTGGGAATATCCAACGCAAACGGACCAATCGCTGAGTGAAAAGATTTATAATTGAAATCTTTCACAACTCCAATAATTCTCTCACCACCACCGATAGAATTCAGTTGTTTCCCCAGTGCCTCCTCAGGTGAGGCGAATCCAAGTGTTTTGGCCATAGATTGATTAATCAATATGGAGAGGCTGTCTTCTTTCTGGTACTTCCGGTCATAGTTTCTACCCGCAACAACTTCCAGTCCCATTGCATCCACCACATCCTCATCAATCATTAGTGCTGGGTAGAAATTCCAGGTGCCTGGTTGTGTACCCTCCACATGAAAATCGTGGTTGTTATTATTAACCCCTAAAATATCACTCATCACTGTAATTGCCTGAACACCGGCATCAGCTTTGAGGGCTCCTTTGAATGCATCAAGTCTTTGTTGTAATTGGGTATTAGTTGCGTCTAAGATGATAACATCACTTGAATTATAACCGTAATCTTTTGTGTAGAGGTAATTCAATTGTTTGTAAGTCACATATGTGAAAATAATCAACACAATAGCGATTGTAAACTGACTGATTACTAAGCCTTTTCTTAGCAATTGACCTTTTTTGTTTGATATGAATTTTCCTCTGAAAACCATCAAAGGGTTAAAGCTAGAAATAAAGAAAGCCGGGTAAATTCCAGAAACAAGCCCGATAAACATCACTATTGCCAGTTGGATCAAAATGTTACCTGGTGTGAATATTTCTGAGAGTTCGAGATTGATCAGGTCTCGGATCAATGATATTGATAAATAGCAGATTCCCAGAGCGATCACAAATGATATCAGGGAAATGATTACAGATTCTGATAAAAACTGAATTACTAGTTGAGACTTGGTAGCACCAGACACTTTTCTTACCCCAATCTCTTTTGACCTCAATAGTGAAAAAGAAGTACTTAAATTGATAAAGTTTACTACGGCAATCAGAATAAGGAAAAATGCACATGAGATGAAGATATAAACATATTTCATGTCACTATTAGGAGCCATCTCAAATTCCAGATGAGATTGCAGGTGTATATCACTAATCGGCTGAAGGTAATGAGTTGTTTTATCCTTGGTTCGGTCATCATAATGCTTTTGGATCAGGATTGGGAACTTGTTTTTCTCCAGGTCTGCTACTGTAGCTGATGGTTTCAGCTTGATATAGGTCCAGGCTGGATTCCATACACGATTTTGGTCGATATTTGGAGCAACAGTTTCTATTGTTTGCCATGAATAAAGCATCGTCGGTCGGATATGAGACACCGAGTTTGACTCATAAACTGCGGTAATCTCGAAATCGGTTTGGAAACCTTCCCGGGTTACTTTCTTACCAATTGGGCTTTCATTTCCAAAATATTTTTCGGCCAGGTCCTTGCTAATTGCTGCCGAGTGGGGTTTGGTGAGCACAGTTTCCGCATCACCTTCTATAATGGAAAAATCAAAAATATTGAAGAAGTCAGGGTCTGTGAAGTAAGTCCACCTTTCGTTGAACTGCTCCTGATTTTCAAGTGTAATGGTAACAATGGGTGATTGGAAGTCAAATAACCGAACCTGGGTTTCTACGGCGTCCGAAAATTCCGCTATAATCAATGGACCAGTAGCAATCGGGCTACTGGAGGAATTCTCGAGGTAATTTTCACTTTCAATGATTTCAGCAACACGAAAGATCCTTTCGTGCTCTGCGTGTCCCTTGTCGTAGTTTAGTTCCTTCGTTACGTACCGGGAAATGAAAATAAAAGCCGCTAAACTTATAGCCAGTCCGAAAATATTGATCGAACTGATCATCTTGTTTTTATTGAGACTTCTAAAGGTAGTTTTAAAGTATTCGAGTATCATTTGCTAACCAGGTGTTTAAGATTTAATAAATCTGTGTACCTAAGGAAACGTGATCGATCGAATGATGGCATGGAATTTTATGCCAATGGTTTTAAAAAGTGATTAAAAGGTTTTTGATGCTTACAGGTAAGTACCAATAGATCTTTTCTTTGATTTTCTTCTAGCACTTTTCTCTTTACTCTTCTTTGCCTTTTTATTTCTTTTACTAATGATTCTGCAGCCCTTTTTCTTTTTCTTGCCTTTACCACCGTAGACAAGTTCCATTTCTGCTTCCATAGTTTCAGCTGAAGCTGTGAAAGGAGTAGTTGCTGCAAGGATCGCAACTAATAAAAGTGTTTTAAGTAGTGATTTAAAATTCATAGCTAGTTGTATTTTATTTAATTGAATACAATACAATAGTATCAGGATTATTGAGAAACTCATGAGCATAATCGGTAGGTTCGATGAATGGAGGGGTGTTTTAGATAGACAGCTTATTATTCTCTATGAATTGAAAAACCAGAAATTCAGCTGAAATACTAAATTTCATGCAATTCAAGCAAAAATCCTCTTAACTAATTGATTATTAGTGTATTAATCACTATTTACAGATAAGAGTTCTTATTTAATTCGTCATGAATGCAGCAATTCCCTCGACGAATCTGTTATGATAAAGGATCAAAAACCTGGAATTCTCTTGCCAAACATTAATCATTTGGTTCCCTTCTCATAAACCACATGGTAATTCCTTCAGAATTAGGTACCTGCCATTCATGGATAGTCTTAAAACCATATCGCTCATACACCCTTTTGTTCTTTGGAATTGTAGTCTCCAAATAAATTGGTAGTCCTTGCTTTTTAGATTCCTCGAATATTCGATTTCTCAATTCCTTAACAGCTTCCATTCCCACACTCTTCCGTGAAACGCCCAAAAACCAGAAATACAAGAAATTACCATCTGATTGGCGAATGTCATTTCTGAACTTTTCTCTTCGTTGAGTTTCACGGATCCTATTAAACCCAATTACTCCAAATACAAGCTTTACTTGGTCAATGATGTCTTTCCAACTTCCTTTTTGATTGAACCTATAGCAAAGAGCCACCCCCTGTCCATCATTTGAAATATAGACACCCTGCCTCCTTGCACACCTATTGTAAGCATATTCTGCCAGTCTTTTGATTCTGGTGGATCTTTGTTTATCCTGCTTCACTATAAAATTGATCATAGCGTTATCATCAAAAGTCGCACTGATGATTTCTATTACGGTTTGTTTTGTGTCATCTTCATTCCGGTAAATAATATGTATCATTATTGAGGGCTTAATAGAAATAAAGCACAATTTGGTGTAATACAAGCATCAGAAATACCCATTTTCAAATATTACAGATTGAGTTTCTTTTAATTTAAAGATTTGACGAATATTTTACTTGCCGTTAACGAGTTTAACTGCTTTATCTGCAAATCGATGACCCAACTCTACATACCCATCTGCAGTCATGTGTAATATATTCTGAATTGGCTTTCCATCACCATTCAACCCATCATTTAAGTCATCGGTATTTACCCATCCGTACAGTGAACTACTATTTGCAACTTCCACTTGAATATCTCGAATCTTAGTCCAGTCAGGGAAATTTATATTCTCTAAATCATGATCGTTAATACGACCTATTACAAAATGAAGACTATCAATATCCAGCTCATTTGCAATCTGATTATGCAAACCTATAAGACTCTCTTTATACAGGTAGCCCAATGAATCTTTGGCGTCTCGTTCACCCTGCATCCAGATAAATGTATAAGACTTAATTTCCTTACCTTCAATTGCATCATGTACTTTTAGCATTAGACTATCATACAAGTCTGCATTATGATGTGTATCATTCGTTTGAGGCCAATCCTTGTACCATCTTTGGATGGATTGTCCATTCCATGCAGCTTTCACTGAAATGAATTGATTTCTTCCGAATGCGCTGATCATTCGATCTTTGAATGATCCAGAAATGTTTATCGCATTCATGTTAGATTGTCCAGATAAAATGAACAAATGGTATGATGCTTCTCTCTTTTCCGCCTCTTTTTCAACTTGCCCAACCGTATCACACCCTGATACCAAGCAAACCAAAATCATAAATATGTGATATACGTTTCTTTTCACTTTCATGAGGCTCAGTGAAATCAAAATTTCATAAAGTTACCAAAGTTCATTTTTAACTAAAAACTCTAAGAATGAATCCAACATCATTAATGCACCATCAGAATTGTAATGATTAGTATCACCGTATGCAATTATACCATTTACTACACGTGTACATTCTTCTGCATCATCCTCACAATAAATCGGCAATGGATCAAAAAGATAAAAATTTCTGTTTGATTGAACTCTTTTTTCCAAACTTGTGAAATATTCTTTAGGAAATCGATTATTTAAGTATTCTTTTTTCACCTTAACAAAACAATCGCTGTTAGGTTTTCTAAACCATTCTTCTGAACATATTCCTGCTTTCAATACTGGCTTATCAAATTCCACCGATGGAAGTATTAATACAACATTAATATTCGCCAATGCGGTTTTCTCGAGAATTAAATCCAATTCCTTCAACCAATTATTGAGGCCATATCCATATTCAATTTTTTCCTCTGTATGATCAATCCATTTGTTGCCTTGACCGTTTAAATATGGTTGTTGATATAAATATCTGTATCGACTAGAAAGAATAAGGATATCATTTTCCGATAAACTACTTATTATGTCATCAATCCGATCAATTTCTTTCAAAGTTCCCGAAGGAAGATCGATGAAGTTTGGACTTCTTTCATATATTAAGTCAGAACCAGTTTTTTTAGCTATTAAGTTCATAACTGGTATTATATGATTACTATGAGAGTTTCCCAGTAGCCTAATGCTGCTGAATTTCGACTCATTGTTTAACGAATTAAGAAATTTAGTAGAATAAGTCGATGGTCTTTTCCCCAAGTATAATTCATTTTCTCCGCTATGGCTTAGCTCACCTATAAAGAACAAACCCCAGATAATTGTGAAAGAGCCTAAAATGACTTTAGATTTAAAAGAAGACCGCCAACTAATGTGTCTTAAAGGGTTTTCAATGAATCGATATGATGAATAGGCAAAAATGTACATTAGCAAAAACAAGAAAGGTGCATAAAGTAGACCAAGGTTTAAAGTCCATTTGTTTAGAACAATTATTACCCAATGCCATAAATAGAGAGAGTAGGAAATGGTTCCAATATGTATTAAAAATCTATGGGTAAGAATATTAAACTGTTTCTCATGAGGGAATTCATCCATTGATTTCACAATAAATATGGAGAAGAGTGTCAAGACAACAATTGCCAATGTAGAAATTTCCTGATATTCCTTTGGAATAAAGAAAACTAACACAATCATCAGTAATACCAATAATAAATGAATACGGTTGAATCGTGGTACTTTGCTCATTCGGTTGAGTATTAGGAATAATAAGCAACCCACCCCTATTTCCCAAAACCTAAAAGGTATCATATAGTAAACTAAATCTTGCTGAGGTTTTAAATAAATAAGAAAAGCGACAACAGAAATGAATGAGAGTATGCTTAATACAACCCAGGTCATTTTTCCATTTTTTGACCATTTTAATCCAGTTGTAAGAAAAATAATAAGTGGAAAAATAAAATAGAATTGTTCTTCCACACCAAGCGACCATGTATGTGTAAATGGATTTAATTTTGCTGATTCACTCCAGTAATCTGTAGATCGAAAGTAAAGATAGATATTTGAAAACCCAGGTATAGAAATCAGTCCTGTTCTAATGTAGGTGGTTGGATGTTTGCTGAAAAAAGAGATTAATAGTGCTGTAATACTAAAAACAAATAAAAGTGCCGGATACAGTCTTTTTACTCTTCTTTTGTAAAACCCAATGAAAAAAGACCATACATTAGTTTCTCTCTTCTTGTAAATAGAGGTAGTAATAACAAATCCAGAAATTACGAAAAAAACATCCACACCAAGATAACCACCGGGTAGCAAAGGTTCTTTTAAATGATTAATTATAACAGATAGTACTGCTATTGCTCTAAGGCCATCTATCGATTTATTGTATTGAGTGAGGTTTGCAAACATATAAGCCCTTTTTATTCTAGCGGGCAAAATTAGCAATATGATTTTTCTTGAATCTGGATTCTTTGAATTAAATTAACCTATTGAGTAAATCTTAAAATCCATATGGATTGATACAAATTGGTTAAATTTTCTACCAGCTGTAATTCCGGCAAAAATATTCATATCTTGTTATTATGAATAATTTGGATAAGTGGCATAAACTAGTAAATGACAAAAACCTAGAAGACCTGGACAACCTGCTCGCCAAAGATGTGGTTTTCTTCTCTCCTGTTGTGTTTAAAGGGCAGGAAGGAAGGCGCATAACAGCACTTTATCTGAAAAGCGCATACAAAATGTTCTTTTCTGGAAATAGCGAATCATTCAAATATGTTCGGGAATTGAATGATGAAACCAATAGTTTACTGGAATTCACCTGTATTCTGGATGGCATTGAAGTGAATGGTGTAGATATGATTCAATGGAACAACAAAGGACAAATACAGGAATTCAAAGTGATGATTCGACCGTACAAGGCTACCCAACTGGTCAAAGAGAAAATGCTTCACTTACTCAAAAACATTAGCACCAAAGACAAAATGAAGCTGAAGCTAGGTTCCATAATTGATAAAGTGAGTTTGAAATAGTTTCAAATTATATCAACAGTATTCGTCCCTCCATCTGGAAAAAATTCAAATTCCTGGCAAGACCTTTTTCTTATACTCTACCGGTGTACAATCCGTAATTCTTTTGAATGCTTCGTAAAATGAAGAGGTACTGGTAAAGCCTACATTCAAAGCCATCCCTTCAATGGTATATTGTTGATTATTACTTTCTAATAGTTTAATCACTTCATTTATTCGATAACCATTAATGTATTCATTGAAGTTCTTTCCTTCCAGTTGTACAATTGCTTGCCTCACCATATAGACAGGTTCATTGATAGTTTCTGAAAGTTTACTTAGAGTCAACTTGGGCCTTCTATAGAGTTGATCCTCTTCCAATTGCGCTTTAATCTTATCTAAAACTGGTTCCAGTGATACAGTTGCATCGAATTTCTTTAGTGATCTTGACTTAACCACATTTAATTGAGTCGTCATTAATACATAGTTTATTGCATAAAGCAACAGTGAAGCAAATATTGCTCCCAGAGCATATGACTCTATTGTATCACTCATAATCTGGTATATGAATGCTCCCCCGATTGATAACACAAATGTCAATAACGCAAGAGGTTGCTTCTGCAAAAGTATGGACGATTTTCGGTAGATCAGAACACCTATGATTGGTAGAGACATCAAATAAAGTATGCCAAATTGGTAAGCCACATGCATATCCCGCCAATTAAAAAAAATGGCTGAAAGTGCCATGAAAATTGATGGTAAATACAGTACGAGATGCGCTTTTCTAATTCTGTATCCATGGATTACTAAGACGTAGAACAATAGGGACGGACCAACTGCCCAAAGTCCAGCCCCACCAATACCTACACCCCACAGTGACATGTCTGACCAAAAATAATAAACCAGTGATTTCCCAATCCTTAATGACAATGCCAGCATAGTCATACCTAAGAACAAATTTGCGCCATATGTTCGGTTATCCTTCACTAGCAACCAGACTCCAAGAAAAAATCCTTGAGTCACAGCTATTCCACATGCAGCAGCTAAAATTATTGTCCAATTCATGTTATTAAGTTATTCGGATTCTTCTAAACAAAAGGTTCGTAAAAACACTCAGTTTTATTCGCGTACTCCATCATATGATACGAATTAAGATATTAAATGACTTTAAGTAAAGAAAATTTATATCAGCGGCTCTATTGTTACGCTTTCAAAAAAATATAACTCTGGTTTGAAACCGGCATAATAAATACTTCACCTGGCAGCTAAGTTCTCCGGATTCTTCAAAACCAAAGAAAACCATAAATACCTATCAGTTTACATCACGTATTCTTTTATCAAATTGAATATCTAAATAAAATTCTTCGATGTTATGAAAAGCAATTTTTTACTTACAATACTGATTCTTCTTTGCATATCAGCTCAAGCTCAGTTCCATACATTAAAAATCCCGCAACCAAGTAATATGGTGAGTGAGACGCAACGTTTGGGTGTAACTGATATTTCCATCACTTACAGTAGTCCCTCAGTAAACAATCGAGATGTGTGGAATGATGGCTATACAATTCCCAAAAACGGACAACCTATTCCCTGGCGAGCTGGCGCAAACATGAATACAACTATTCAGTTTAGCACAGACGTATTCATTCAAGGGAAACCTTTGTCTGCCGGAATATATGGATTTCACATCATTCCTAAAGAAAACATTTACACCCTGTTTTTCGCGCATAATAGTAATCAATGGGGTAGTTACTATTTGGATTTAGAAAATGACGTTTCGCTTACAATAGATGTTAAAGCTAGTGAATGCGAATTCTCTGAGAAATTGGATTATGAGTTTTTGGATTGGAAAGAGAATTCAGTAACAATTGGATTAGAATGGGCGGAAGTAAGAATTCCGTTTGAGGTATCTGTTGATTTAAATAAAACTGTAACCGCAAGTTTTAGATCAGAACTGCGAGGAATAAACACTTATCATTGGCAAGCCTGGCTTGATGCTGCACAATGGTGCTATAATCACAATACCAATTTAGAGGAAGCTCTGGAGTGGGCTAACAGATCCATCAATGGTGGCTATGGTGGTTTTGCAGCCAATAAAAATGTATCTAATCTTTCCACAAAAGCAAGACTACTAAAAAGCCTTAATAGAACCGATGAGCTCGAAACCATCCTGAGTGAAATCGCCTCCATGAGTTTGAACCCTCAGGAAACAAATGATTTTAGTACAATGCTATTAAGAATGGGCAAATATGATATGGCCGTTTCAAGTTGCTCAAAAAGTATAAAAAGCAATCCCGAAGTTTTTTACTTGTGGATCACAAGAGGTGTGAATAACCACTACCTGGGTAATAGCTCGAAAGCTATCAAAGACATTCAAAAATCAATTACCCTGGCTCCAGAATATTATAAAAAGCGATTAAATGAAGTAATCCAGGAGATGGAAGATGGTAATTACAAATGGCCCTACATGTAGCCAGGTAAATAGCAAAACCTTATATAAAAGCCAACTACTGATTTTATAAAAAAGAGTGTTAAACGCTAATGAATTTATTCGGATTCCTCAAAACCGAAATTACCAATAAATAGAAATCACTTGATTCGCATAAACTAGAATCTCAAGATCAATGAAAAAAAATACAATTTACTTTTTGTTGTGTACCACCCTTCTGTTTGGTTGCGGTGATGACGAAAAAGCAATCCCCATTTCTGACGATGAAATGGAAGAAGAAATGGAAACAGAGGAAGAAGAACCTGTGGATTGTTTGATCATAAACCATGGAAATACTGGAGGACCATACGTTCATGAAGAAGATGACATAACGGAATTGGAAGATGTTTATGAAAAGTTCGAAACCTACGTTAGAGAAAAGGATATTGAGGGTTTGAACGGAATATTTCTTCATAACTCTATTCCTTTATTCATTACGGGAAAAAGGTCATCTGGGATAACTGATATACGCCTAAGTGCAGAAAGATTTAGAAGTTCTGTTAGGAATACTCCTGGACTGGAACTAAGGATCAGTGATACTGATTACGGGGTGAGTAATGGTGTAGCAGTATCCTGGGCCAACTTTGAAGAAATCATTAGTGGCGAGACAAATTCAACTGGTGTTGATTTATTCTTCTATGTTAAGAACGAAGAAGGATGGAAATTGGCAACAACCAACAATACATTTATTAATCCTGGTGATGAAACTGATTATGTAACTGAGTTCCCTATGAACGAAACACCAGAAGATCTTTTATCTAATATGAGCCAGGCGTTTAATAACAAAGATGAAAACGCCTGGCTCAATAGCTTTAAGAGTAACTCAACGTTTCTGGTATTGTCATATAATCTTAAGGAACCTTTTATGGATACAATTCATACCACCAATTCATTCATTGATTGCGTAATTGCCGATGATAACCAATATACCTTATCAATAACTGATGAAACTGTTGAAATCATGGATCAGTACCTCGCATATGTTCAAGCGAGCTACTCAATTGATTTAAATGAGAATGAAGTAGAGTCTGGGAATCTTGTGCTTACGATGATTGGCACCCCGCAGCAAGGCTGGAAAATATCTGCAGGAGCCGTACTTTATTAAAACTTTAAAAAACCAGAAATGAAATACCACTTTAGCAAAAACAAGTTAATACTATTAATAATTACAATGATTTTGATCAACACTGTTAGTATTGCTCAAAAACCGGTCAATACCTACCCTACCCAGGAAGATGTGGAGACACTTGATGGGATTATAAAAGCCTACTATGAAGTAATATCAGGTCCCGCCGGACAGCCAAGACAATGGAAAAGGGATTCTTCTCTTCACCATCCAAACGCATTAATAACCATTACAGGAATCAATAGAGACAACAAACCGGCAATGGCTAGTTTGTCACTAAATGATTATCACCAAAGCTTTGGGGTTCCTCAAAAAGGGTTTTGGGAATACGAAGTACATAGGGAAGTACAGACTTTTGGGAACATAACCCATGTGTGGAGCACTTATGAAACCAAAACTGAAGAGAATGGACCTGTAGTGGAAAGAGGAATCAATAGTATTCAGTTATACAATGATGGGAACAGGTGGTGGATACTTTCGTGGATGTTTGATAGTGAAAGACCTGACAATCCAATCCCTAAAGAATTCAAGTAACAGCCAATCATACAACCTTCAACCTGCAAAAAAATGAAATAAAATTATCTCAATCTACATTAGTTATATGGAAAGATTAAAATCTCAAATTGCGTTATTATTAATACTTATTTACTCCTCCAGCTATGGACAAAACCCTGAGACCAGTCACTGGACTAAAAAGATCGATGACGTCATCAAAAATATAGCAATTGAGAATGGACCGGGTGGTGCAATTGCGGTGGCCAAAGGTGAGGAAGTATTGTATTCCAAAGCCTTTGGTTTTGCCGACATTGACAAACTTAGACCCAATACTGTCAATACCTTATTCGATATTGCATCGTGTTCTAAGCAATTCACTGCGGCTTGTATCTTACAACTGGCGAGAGAAGGAAAAATTGACCTGGAAAAACCGATACAAGAGTATATTGATAGGTTCAGTATCGATACCCCTATTCCAGTACATTCCTTATTAACACATTCAAGTGGACTTCAGGATTATTCCGAATTATTACTGCTAGCTAGAGGAAGAGAAGAAGTTGCCTTATACTCAAACAAGGACATTTTAGAAACCATATTGATGCAAACTGATCTATCATTTGCCCCTGGGACTTCAGAGAATTACAGTAATTCAAACTATGCCCTCTTAGCCAAATTGGTTGAATCAGTGAGTGGGTTATGTTTTCCAGAGTATTTAAGAAGAAACATATTCGAACCTTTGAATTTAACCTCAGATGAAATTTATTTATCTGAGTTGGACCAAAATGCTGATTTTGCATGGGGTTATCCAGGAAGAATGGAAGGTGAAACAAAGTTTATACCAGAGAAAGTAAAATTTAATAAACCAGAAGACATACAGATACATGGTGATGGTGGGATAAAAGCAAATGTATTCAGCCTGATCAAATGGATGAATGCATACACAAAAGGTCAAGTTGGAGCTTCCCTCCTACAAAAGGATTCAATACTAAAAAAAGACACACTCACAAATGGAGCAATCACTGAGTACGCTAGGGGTGGATTAAAAACTGGTATAACAAGTACTGGATATAAGTGGGTGCAACATACTGGTCGTAGTAACTCTACCTCGATCATGATGTGGCTTCCGGACTATGATGTCTTTATAGTAGCCTTATTTAATACACAGGAAATTTGGGCGCAATCAGTGACTAATAAATTTTATAAAGATGTCATAAATGCAATGCCACGTATTAGTAATCAAGATTCAGAAAGCAAATTATCTGAAACTCAAAATCAAAGTAATCCAGAAAACCCTCCATTTGTCGAACAACCAGAATTAGTTCTATCTCAAACTCAATTGCAAAAATTTGTTGGTACATACCCGGCAGATGCTCCTGTCGGCTCTCATGTTCCTCCATCTGGAGGTGTGGGAGTAGACCAGATTGTTCTTGAAGATAACAAATTGAAATACGTACTGTATAATGGTTATAAAATCAATTTGAAACCCATCAATGATAATACACTGGAAATGACGGGAGTTGGCAGACCAATCCAATTACGTTTCAATGACCTTGAATCTAACAAGCCTGGTTTAACCGTAGCAGATCCTCTGGTAAACAATGGTGAACCATGTGAAACAATTTACCAGACCCCAGAAATTCCTTTGAAAAAAATAAGGGAGTACTGTGGTCAGTATAAATCACCAACACTAATCAATTCTATCCCAATACAGATTATAGCGGAGGATGAGGAACTATACATTCAGTGGGGTATTCTTGAAAAAAGAGCGAAGCTACACTACTTAGGCAATGACAGATTTACCGCATATCAATCAGGTAATAATAGTGGCATGCAGTGCAACCTCGTCATAAAAAGGCATTCAAATGGCGAAATCAATGGACTTAGTTATGAGGGTCACCGGGTTTGGAACTTATTTTTTGAAAAAATCTAAAAAGTTTAGAGATCGAGAAAATGAGATATTTGGTATAAAACCAGATATCTGGGTGGACTGGGATGAGTCAGATGATAAGTTTACTAAAGGTCAGTTGGTAATCAATGCTATCTTGGCTCATCTCCTTTTCACCAAAGACGAAGAACGAAGCTTCACACCTTGATTTGTAATGAATATTGTCTATCTAAACTGTTTAGGCTTCATCTTCATACAAGCATTAATTACAATTTCTGAAATTCGCTTTTGCCTTGTCTCTTCCCTTTTCGCTGAATCTACCCAGTGAAGTAGTATCTTCTTAGATGAATTACTTAAGCTTTCAAAGAACTCCCATGAGCCATTGTTATTTGTTAATTGCTCTTTTAAATCCTCAGGAACTTCAAGTGCTTCAATTTTATCAGCTACAATCCAGGACCCATTTGCTTTTGCCACCTCAATACTTTTGTAACCAGCTTCTCTCATAAGTTTCTGGTCAATCAAGTTTTTTATTTTATTCTTATTGATCTTTGACCAGATACTTTTTGCTTTTCGTTTGGTGAAATACTGTTTGTATCTTTCATCATCCATCGTCAGCTTAACACTGTCGATCCATCCAAAGCAAAGGGCTTCATCCACTGATTCACTCCAACTTAGGTTATAGTGAGCAGATTTTTTCTTATAGAAAACGAGCCAAACTGCTTCCTTTTCAATGTGGTACAATTCCAGCCATTTTCTCCATTCAGCTTTGTTAGCAGGGCAAAATTCCTCAGCGTCTTTCATAATTCAGGTTACATTCCCTATAGATACAAGTCAAGTCCATATTCTTGATAAATATCTAAATTAGCCCAAGATCATAAAAAATCCAGGTCCGATATCTATCAGACCTGGATAATCTTTTCAAAAACAAATGCTTTGACTATTACCTAATATGCACTTTATCAGCAGGTAAACTGCACATTCCTCTTTTTCTGTAAGTCACTTTCACTTTGAAATTTGGTTGTGAAAGTACGTAATGACTCACCTCATATCCTGTTATAAGATAGTTAGAAGCTGGTCTGGTACTTTGAGCTGCCTGCATAATTTGGTCCACTCTAAAATTGTGCGCGTTAAAATCATAGCAGCACCAGTTTGCGGGATGATAGTTTATTACGTAGGTTGTAATAGGTCCAGCTGCCCAAGAACAATTTGATGGAAGCGGCTCAGTGTGGCAATTATTCAGCAAGGTCTCATACTCATCAGCCAAATCGGTAGAATAGGTATGTTCCCCACTAGTGAAATTACAACCATCGTGTGGCATTTCATTATCACAACTGGATCTTGCACTGCAGGTTTCTCCTGATTGGTCATCAAAACTAAATGATTGCTCTGGAGTTTGTAGTAATTCATCATTTTGTTCCTGACACGAAAAAGAAGCTATTACTGCAAAAGCAAAAAATACATAGATAAAATTTTTCATAACGATTAAGGGTTTGTTTTAATTGATTTATAGCATAGCTGTTCCAGCATCACCTCATTTGTTACCCTTAAGTATGATGATTTTTTCACTTTTCATTTAAAATATCCAGTAACTCCCTGGAGTTATGGAAGTTAGGATCATTTCTTCTTTCCAAAATAATTTTCAATTGTTTCCTTGCCACCGACTCGTCACCTATTTTGAGATAAGTAAGTGCCAGGTACCAATTGGCAAGGTGGCTATCTAGAAGATTGCTGTTGGCAAGACTTTCGAAAGTGTGGAGTGCCAGATCATATTGTTGGAGTTCAAAATAACAAACGCCCTTATAAATAAAGACATTGGCATCCGGTTGATGTTTGTTTTGCCATTCCTGAAAAATAGTCAAAGCTGATTGATAATCTCCACTTTTGAAACTTGCCTCAGCTTTTGCAAGAGTATTCACTGAATTTCGCTCCGTAAGAGAAGGAAGTTCTTCCCATTTATAAAATGAGGCGATTTCTTTGGAGTTAGTGTTATCAATAAAAAGGTAAAAGATCCAGGCAAAAGAAACCAGTAAAACACTGGCGGCAATAGCGTAAATGATGTAATTAGATCTCTTTTCTGTGACCTGATAAGTCAGATCTGCTTCGTGAAGAAGTCGTCTGTATCGTTCAGCTTCTCCGCTTTTCAGAAATTCCAAATATTGATTAAACAAATCAGAATTTGTTCCAGGTTGAATTGGTTCTCCATTCCAGGAATCCATCATGAGCCGATTGATTTCCACTTCCTCTGCCAAATCAGGCTCATTAGTCAGTCTGTTTTCAAAGGTATCCCTTTGTTCACCTATTAAATTATCAAGAAGATAATCGTGGATTAATTGATATGTTTGGTCATCAAATTTCATAAATGTCGAAGACTGTTGTAGGAACTATCATTTTTAATAAAATCTGATAGTTTGGATTTGCATTTAAAGACCCGCTGACGAGCAACCGTTTCTGAGGAATATTCGAAGTGTGTTTTCATTGTACCGTAACTAATTTTATCAAAATACATTTTCAGGATTTTCTGACAGTTTTCAGACAACCTCCTGAAGCAACGATGAAACAGATCCTGTCGATCCTGCTCCAAAAGTGATAATGCCATATCCTTTTCTTCACTATTATCATATAGTTCAGGTGCACCCAGAGTTGTTACCCGGTTTTTTTTGTTTAATTCCCTACGCCATAAATTTTTGGCGGCTGTAAATACATATGCTTCGAAAGAATCTATATTGAAATCACCAACAACTTTGAATCGGGAGATCAGTTGCAACAACGTTTTCTGAAAAACATCTCTGGCATCATCCGCAGTGCCACTATTTTTTTTTACAAATACTAAAACTTTTGGGAATATCAGCTTATAAATTTCCTGAATACCTTCTGAGTTCCCAGCCAAAAGAGATTCAAGCATATGTGAACCTTTGTTCATTACGTTATCTGTAAATTATCCTCAACAAATCTAATCCATTATTTTTTTTGAGAAGCTGGGTAACAATATATTGAAATAAGGAACAGGTTTAGGAATAGGTAATAACTATGATGATATTTAAACAATTCGAACAACGTTTTCCAATGAAACACTTTACTCAAATCCACCTATTTTTGGGGCTACTACTTATTTTTAGCTGCTCTGAAAATTTAGATGAAACGCTTCCAGAGGTATCGGAAGAATCACAGGCTTATTCTTTCAGTTCCAGATTGAAGCCACCTAAACTCACCGCACAACGAAAGATCAGGGATCAACTGGTTGTGAAGTATGTTTCAGGTTTAACTGAACCTCAAAAACAAATTGTACGTGACAAATATTTTGTGAATTCAATAAAAAAATGCAAGTGCGCAGATGAAAGACTAGAGCAATGGACTTTGAATATGGATTCCATTGGTGGCGTGGAAGAAATTAAAGGGGAAGCCGCCACCGACCCAGATTTGGAGGGAGTTGACTACCAATACCAATTTCAACAAAATTCAAGCAATGTCAATACTCAGATGGGGTCTATGGAGAGTCTTCTTAACCTTATCAAGTCAGAAAATGATGGAGTGACGGTAGCCATCATCGATTCGGGATTAGACTTTGATCATAGCGGTTTTGAAACTCCGTTTCTCTATAATAGTAAAGCCGCAGGAGATTATTGTATTGATAATAAGATGGAAGAAGTCTCAGGTTGGGATTTTGTGAATCAAGATAATGTACCTGAAGATGCCCATGGGCATGGCACAATTGTTACAGACATAATAGAAAGAACCGTAGTTGAGGCTCCATTTCAAATACTTCCAGTAAAGGCATTCGATAGTAATGGAAAGGGCACCACTTTTGACATCACTTGTGCTATTGCTTTTTCAGTCTATAAAACCGACGTTAAAATCATAAACATGAGTTTTGGCTGGTACTATGAGCAGTTTGAAATACTCCCTGATTATATCAATGAAGCTTCAGGTGAAGTTCTGGTGATTTGTTCATCGGGTAATCAGGGAGTTTATACTGATATTTTCAATCATTACCCTTCAGGTTACGACTATTACAATATTTTATCTGTGGGTGGTATGGGAGACTCAGACGTAACGATTGCCCCTTACTCCAACTATGGCCCTGTATCAGTGGACCTGGCAGCCCCATCCTATCTAATAGAGTTTGAAAGTGGTTCAGGATTGGTTGAAGTGAGTGGCACTTCCTTCTCAGCTTCATTTGCAACTGCCAGGTCAATTATGCTCCATAGCAATTATACTTCACCAATAATTTTAAAATCGTTGCTGGTTTTAGACAGTGACTATAACAGCAGCCTTTTCGGATTAACCAAATACCCAAAAGTAATTAGTCCTTAATCAAAAGTTCTAGGTATGTATTAAAGCGGAGTTCCATTGTAACTCCGCTTTTTTATGGGGTACATTTTTGTGTACATTTAGCAGATGTTATATAGGGTTCTGTTCGTTTTACTTATGTCTTTTGGCTCCTTGGTAATGGGCCAGCAAAAAGCTTATGATTCATTGCAAGCTCTTGATTTGCCATTTCTTGAAAAACACCGATTAATTGAGAGTATTCTAACTAGAGGTGATAGTTTGGAGTTAGGGAATTGTTTTCATGACTATGCAAAATATTGCTATCGTAACTCTAAGACTGATTTGGCTGTGGAATTGGCCAATCGTGCAGTTCAAATTAGAAAAGAACTTGACCTAAAAGAACCACTAAAAGGTTCGTTATTCAACCTGGCATTCTTTTATCAAAAGAGAAATGATCATGAAAGTGCCATTGATGCTTTAAAACAAATCACAGCAATTCTTCCTGTTGACCGTTATCATGCAAAGGCCTATGCCAGCATGGGAACAAATTATACTAATATTGGGGACTACCATAATGCATTACTGTACCAAAAGAAAGCCTCCAGCATTTTTGAAAAGGGACAAGACACCCGTGGTTTATACAAGAATTATATGGACCTATCCCTCACTTATGCAACGCTTAACAGAGTGCAATATGCCAATGAAATCCTTCAAGTACTCGCAACAATTGATTCTTTAGGATCAATCATTTCTCTAGATTCAAGAGACCAAATAATCATATCACAAAGAAGGGCTGGGGTTTACGATGAAAAAGGGTTGTTTGATGTAGCTATGCAGCATTATGACAGAGCTCTGAAACTCGCAGTAGCAAAAATGGATTCCTCACTAATAGGCTTAACACTGAACAACCTGGCTATTTCTGAAATTAAACTTGGACAAATGCAATCAGCTCTTAAACATTTGAATGAAGCAATGTCCATGTCTGTAAATATTAATGATAAGGCAAGGGTTTACAACAATCTAGGTGATTGGTTCAAAAAACAAGATATGATAGATAGTGCGGAGTACGCCTATGCCAATTCTGTATCCTTGTTTGCAACAGGCCAAACAGAAATTCCAATCAATAATATCACCACTGGGCATCTCCAAAATACTCCTTTTAAGAAAGAACTTCTTCAAGCCCTTTTAAGCTTAGCTGATCATCAGTGGAGAAAATTTCAGACTGATTCTGAAATGAAGCGGGTGCAACAATACCTGATCACAATACAACTGGGGGATCAGTTGATTGATCTGTTGCGGTCTCAAAGCAACGAACACTTTTCAAAACTGTTTTGGAGGTCACAGGCAGCAGGTATCTGCATGAGAGGAGTCAAGGCGGCTTACCAATTGAAAAATATTGATCTGGCTTACTATTTTATGGAAAGGAATAAGGCCATTCTATTATTGGAAAACCTCAACGTGAGAAATGCTCAGATCAGTGCAGAGTTGCCTACTAAACTCATCTATCAACAAAATCTTCTGTACAATCAGATGGCCACTGCCCAATTAAAAAACTATGAAAGACCAAGTGAGAACTCAGCGCAAATATTGAATGAGGCAAAATTGCAGTACCTTGAGTATCTGGACTCCATTAAACAGCACTATCCAATATATGGCAAATTCCTCAAGCAATTTCAGATTTTAAACTATCAGCAACACAAAGACCTAATAGTCAATGAAAATACCAGTACATACCACATCATCTACAACAAACATGATTGTTATGCACTTTGGTCTTCATCCGATACGTCTATTCTGATAAACATCAATACAAAAATCCTGGAAGAAACACTTAATAAATTTCTTGAGTATACATCCAAACCAATTAAGACTGAAGATGAACTTAGTAAATATGCACATGCTTCAAATCAACTTTATGAGTTACTCTTTGGTCCCATATCAAATTATGTTGTCAATGGAGGTCAATTGATCATTTCTCCTGATTACAAGTTGCACAGCTTAAGTTTTGAAGCCTTGAATTCGTCGAATGATCCGTCTCATTTGAAATCAAGCTTTTTAGTGAATTCAGCGGAAATTTCATATGCATATAGTTTCTCTCATATCAATTCAGATAAATCACCCAATTCAAGTGCGGGAGAGATAAATATTGCGGCTCCCGGGAGATTTAAAAACAGGAATATACCAACACTACCTGGTAGTGTAATTGAAGGCAAGGAAATTGCAACTATTACCAGAGCAAATTTTATTTCAGGTAGCCTATGCACAAAGGAACGGGTGATTCAGCTTATTCGAAATTCATCGCTGTTTCACCTTGCCACTCATGCTTCCTCTATAAGTGAAATCGAATCATTGAGCACATACGATAAAAATATAACAGTACAGGAATTGTACGGATTACCTAATAACATCGATCTTGTTGTTCTAAGTGCATGCAAAACATCCAGTGGTAAATATGCTATCGGTGAAGGGATGATAAGCTTAGCCAGGGGATTCTTTTACTCTGGCACAAATTCTGTTATTTCTACATTGAGCAATGTAAACGATGGGACTTCAGCGACATTGATGACTAGTTTTTACCAAAACCTGTTTAGTGGACAAACAAAATCTGCAGCTTTGCGAAATGCCAAATTAGACTACCTGAATAAAGCGACGGGCTCAGCAGTATCACCTTGTTTCTGGAGTAGTTTTGTTTTAATTGGAGATTCGGATGAATTGATTAACTCACAATTTGACAAAAATAATTGGTCTATAAGTCTCTTTATTTCGGGTATCCTTATGGTTCTGATTTTTATTTACCTCTACAACAGAAAACGATTTTTATTGAATCGAAATGACTAGAGAACTTGTGGTCCTTTGACTCTATAAAAAAAAATTCAGCTCACTGTATAATAACTTCCTTCTACCAATAGGCCAGCATACCAATCAATTACCCATTAACCAGATGTTTCTGCCATTTCCAGGCAGAAGTCATCATGTCGTCAAGCCCTAGCGCTGTTTTCCAGCCTAATTCATCGTTGGCATAGGTGGTGTCCGCATAAATTTCAACAACGTCTCCTGGTCTACGAGGCGCAATCTTATAGTTAACAGATTGTCCAGTTGCCTTTTCGAATGCTTTTATGACATCTAAAACCGAGTAACCTTCACCTGTACCAAGGTTAAACACCTCATAATTGGCCTTGTTTTCACCCTGATTCAAACGTTCCAATGCCACAACATGCGCTTTTGACAGGTCTACCACATGAATGTAGTCTCTGATACATGTACCATCCGGAGTGTCATAATCTCCACCAAAAACAGACAATTGATCTAGTTCACCTGCTACCACTTTCAGCAAGTACGGAAGCAGGTTATTGGGAACACCCTGAGGTAACTCCCCTAGTAATCCACTTTCATGTGCACCAACTGGATTAAAGTATCTAAGGGATATAGCTTTCAAGGAAGGTTCCACTTTTAGCGTATCCACTAAAATCTCTTCACAGATCTGTTTCGTATTCCCATAAGGAGATGCTGCCGGAACTACTGGGGAGTCTTCGGTGACAGGTAGTTTATCTGGCTGACCATAAACCGTGCATGATGAAGAAAAAACGATAGACCCAACTTCATATTCCTTCATCAGCTCCAGTAGGTTCACCAATGAATATAAATTATTCTTGTAGTAGTGTAATGGAATAGCAACACTTTCTCCCACCGCTTTGGATGCAGCAAAATGAATTATAGCATCAATTCGATTTTCATCAAAAATTACTTTTGAAGCTTTTTTATCAGTGAGGTCAATCTTGTAAAATTTTGGTTTCACTCCGGTGATCTTCTCTATTCCATCGAGAGCATCAATCTTTGAATTTGATAGATCATCAACAATTACTGGTTCATAACCTGAACTGATCAACTCAACAACTGTGTGCGATCCTATATAACCAGTTCCACCGGTTACTAATACTTTCTTTGACATCTGTGTTTGATTAAGCGAGAGACAAATATAGTAGGCTAATTGATTGGAAAGGGAGACAAATCAATCAATTTTTAGGAATCTTTGACCAATTCCCCAATCTCATTGGAAATTTTAGATATTTGAATAAGATATTAACTGCCAATCATCACAAACGCCCCCCAGAAGTAAGGTTCGTTATATTTTTGCATCAATTGCAATTGCGCCTTGTGAAAAGCATCCTGTATACTACCGCCAGTACTCCAGTTGGAATAGAAGTTGACCATCAGTTCTTGAGTGGCTTCATCACTAACTTTCCAAAGACTCATAATCAATGCATTCACACCTGCTAATTGAAAGGCTCTTTGAAGGCCGTAAACACCTTCACCTGATTTGATTTGCCCTAATCCTGTCTCACAAGCTGAGAGTACTACCAACTGTGTACCTTCCAGGTTTAGATTCATGGCTTCATAAGCAGTGAGAATTCCATTATCTGCTGAAGTGATCTCGACTGAAGTGGTGTCTTTAAGTGCACCTCCTGACCCAGCTAAAATCAACCCTGACCTTAATAAGGGGTTGTTACCTGCCTTTTCAGCCTCTAGCCCAAAACTTGAGGTAACATCCTGCTTGTCCGCCTGAAAAAAACCATGGGTAGCTATGTGCACCAGGCTAGGACCAGCGATAGATTTCACAATGGTCTCTGAAGCTTTCTCCTCCATATATTGATCAGTGACATAACCTCCTTTCTGAAGAATTCCGGTTATCTCGTCAATTTCCACTTTTGTACCTGGCAGTTCGGGAATATCGGCTGAACCATAGGTTGGGAATCCCAATAAAAAAGCATCTTTCTTCCTGATGGCATCACCCGCTGATTTAATTCCAACTATATCTGCTGAGTTTCCGATTACCACCAAATTGTGTTTATGAATAATGTAATCCCCATCAGGTAACCGAAGTGTATTGATATTGATCTGATTATAGATACCATCTGGTGAGAAAAAAACCTTGTCTATGCCTGATAGTTGTCCCTCTATTCCTTCCCAGAATTTCTTATAAGATAATTTATCGCTGACATTGAATTGAATAGCTCTCCTGTAATACTTAGCCAGACTACTCTCCAATTCACTACCATTTTCCAGCAATACATATGCTGGTGTTTCAAGCCCATTTTTACTAATCATTGCTAGGTAGTAAATATCATCAGTAAAGTCCTGATCAAACTTTGTAACCCTTACTAAATCAACCACGGCCTCATCGTCAGCCAGTTGATCAGTGATGATATCATAACTTAAGTTTTTGCTGGAGAATGCGGTAGAAAATTCCCCTGAACGTTGAGACAAGTCTTTCTCTATTGCATTCGCCTCATCTTCCAGTGCTTTAAGGTCAATATTTTGCTTTTTGAGTTTTCCTTTTGAATAACCATAAAGCCTTCCAAGCTGATCCTTTTTGTCTAACCAGGTCAGGTAATCATTGATCAATGCCTGATTTCCACTATTTAGGATAGTATTTCGGACTCTTGTTGTAGCGCTGAGAAGAATCCCTTTTGTAGCCAGGTTGTATTCATAGATATAGGATATAATCTCAGGTTGATCATTTAACCTGGAAATAGCAAAATTATAGAAGCGTTGAAACCTGGGTGAGGTAATATCCCAAAAATGGGTTTTCTCTACTTCACTCATTGAAGGGAAAAAATCCTTTACAATATCCATGGTTTTGCTCATCACCTCTTTATAGTAAGTCAGGGCTTCCTTATTTTTTCCGGTCTTCCAATAAAGTAGTGCAAGTGATTCCTGAGTATGTATGAAATCTGGATGAGTTTGTGCCAGTAGTTCCTTTCGAATCCCAAAAGATTTGTTCAGCCATTCACTGGCTTCCTTGTATTCACCTCTCATTCTATGAAAGTCTCCCAGGTCATTGGCTACTTTGGCAAAGTAAATATTTCTTTCCCCCCACCTTTTCTTATAAACATTCAGAGATACAACCATCAAATCCCGAACCTGATCATACTTGCCCATTTGGATATACAATAAGGCTAACTGGTTGGTAAGTCCTGCATATTCGGCACTCTTCTTTTGCCCTCTGTTCTCAAAAATTTTCTTGATCTCTAAAAACAGCGTTTCAGCTTTCGTGTATTCACCAGCTACCTGATAAAGCATGGCCAAATTGGCATTGAATTTCCTGTTGTCAAAAGACTTTTCTCCTTGCAGTACTTTTTTAGGGGCTTGCTGGGATATGTCAATAGCGGCATGCATAACTTCAATGGCCCTTTCATACTGTCCTAAAGTTTGATAAAGCATTGATTTGTTATTGAGAATAATGGCCACTTGCATTCCACCTCCAAAAACTTCTAGTGCTAAATCATAAGCCTGATCAAACAGATTTTCAGCTTCAGCATATTTTCCCTGAACATGCAAAAGTTTGGCATTATTGTTCAGGTTAGCAATATATGCAGGACTCTCTTTACCAAGCTTTTGTTGGGAGGATACTAAAGATTGATTAATAAATTGTCCGGCTTCAAATAATTTACCCTGAGTAAGTGAAATTAAACCCATGTTTGAAACTACTCTGAGGTAAACAATCTCCTCCTGTAATCGATAATCCTCCATGTAGCTTTTTACTCGTTTGAGAAGTCGTTCTGACATCTCATATCGACGAATGGAATACATCCCAATAGCGATATCAAGGCTATCACGAGCTAATTCTGTTCTTGACTTATCTTCAGTAGCCTTGAACCCATAGAGTAGTTTCGAGCCAGTTTCTCCCTTCTGTTCAACATCAAAAAAGCCTGCCCCCTGATTGATTGAAATAGCAAACTGAAAGTCTACCGAATCAAGAGATTCACGAAGGTCTGCACCCTTATCTCCAATTCTTTTACTGGCTGCATCGCCTATTTTATTGAGCAATTCATTTTGTCCCAATAAAACTTCATTTATTGCCAGTAAACCCAGCAATAACATGATCCGGTAGATACTCATATATTATTCGATTGGTTCCCCTCTACTGGTCAACTCATCTTTAAGCAGTTTAATATCTGCTTCCAATAGGTCTGTAACCCCTTTTAGGTCTTCTTTTGCTACTCCCAGTCCTTTAACTGATTTATTGGTGTTTTTGGTAGCGCCAATTGATTTGGTCTTTGGCTTCAAATTTTTCGCATTCTCTAAAAGTGCTTTACTTTTTTCATCCAATGAACTAATTCTATTGGTTAATGTAGCTACTGCCTCTTTGCTATCTTTCAAGGCCTTAAGATTGGTTTTGATCTTTTCTACACTTATTGTGTTCATCACACCAGAATAATTCTTGATCTCATTGTCAATTTGGGTAACACTTTCTTTTAAGGTAGCAGACTCATCTTTTATATCAAATGAAGAGTTTTTGAAATTATCAAAATCAGCAACACCAATGTTTTTAGGTCGTTCCAAATCGTCCTGAGCAGTCAGCATAAATGGACTTAGAGCAAAAAGTAGAATAGCGATTGTTAGTTTTCTCATGATGATTATGCGTTTTGTTGATTAATTCACAAGTTATGAATAATCCTTTTCTTAAGCCACAGATAACGGGATCATTCAGAATTGATTATAAAAAAGCCAGGAAAGAATTATCCTCCCTGGCTATTGATAGATTTTCATAAGATTGTCTAAATCAAATCGTGGCGTTCCACATCTACTTCCAGTTCTTTGCCGCCTCGTACGATTTTCATTTTGAAATTACCACCTTCGTTGTTGATTAACTTTTTAATATCCGGCAACTTCATTTCACCAACGGGTTTTCCATCCACTTCTACTATTTCATCACCTACCTGGATTCCCAGTTCTTTTGCCACTCCAATTTCATATGTTCTATGTACAAGTACCCTTGAAAGATCAGGACTCAATTGCACATCAAACCCAGTTGTGTTAACATGAAAAGCTTCATCATAGGTCTCATTTTTCTCCCAGTACATCTTATAGTTGGAGTAATCAAAAATGATATTAAACCTTCTTAAGACATTGTTACCGATAATTCCAAAGACTTTCTTACTATGCTGTATACCATGTTCTGCCTGACTGATTCCAACGGGCATTTCTTTGAAGGTAAATCCTTTCATTTTAAATTCAGAAACCCTTCCTTCATAATGAAGTGTTTCCTCTCTCCCTAATCCTCCAGTAAGGTAAGAGTAATGTTCTCCTGTTTTATCAATGATATCGTGCTTATTCACAAAAGGAGTATTGAAATCCATTGTGGTCCCAGCTCCAGTGTTTACAAAGTACTCACCTTTCAAGACTTCACCGTTATTAAGCTTAACTTCGCAAGGAATGTGGGGGATGTAATTCGTAAGATCCAAATCAAATTCAATGCCGTCACCGCTATATTTAAATGTTTTAGGATCGTAAATTTCAAATTCCATTCTTGAATAATCTACCTGGACGATGTGTTGGTCGAGAAGGTCAAACCCAATGATACCATCTACATTACGACCAATTAATTGCTCCAGATGATTTAGAGAAAGCGCATAAACCTCTACATCTTTCACTTCCATTTCTCCAATCTCAATTTTGTTATGCAAAATGAGACTACCTGTCACACTTCCGGAAGCACTGGTTCTTTTTACGTCGTGATCCTTTTCAAGGTCAAGCTTTTCTGCAACGTCCGCATCAATAACAGTCAAACCATCACCTGTATCAAAAATAAAATCAAGAGGCTCAGAATCGTCTACCTTCACTTTGATAAAAATATGATCGCCAAACAATTCAAATGGAACTGATTGCATTGGGGTCGGTAATTGTGCGTAGGACACTGATGTAAAAAGTGCTAGCACGAGTATTGACAATAATTTTCTCATAGTTATGTAAGGATATTAAAATCTGATACAAGATAACATTTTATTCAAAAATGCATAAGTGAGAGATCAATATTTATGCATACCTATAAGAAAGCACAAAGGGTAAGACCAGTGGCCCTACCCTTTCAACTTTGTATGAAAAAGTGTTACTTACTATTCATTTAACATCCTCCTGCAGCCGCTTCACAACCAAGATCAATCACTGCATCTTCTTCTACCCGATCATCCAGGTCATTCATTACTTTCTTTCTGGCAATGAACAATAACTGCTGGATCTCCTGACCTGCAGGAACCCCTGTAAAGAACATCTCAGGGATGATTGACAACCTGAAAAGGCCATCGCTTTCTTCAGACATTCTTAAATTAGGATTATCTCCTACTACTGACATATCCGAAACTGGGTATTCTATACCATTAGAAATCGCTGCAGCATATACATAAACTTCATCCAGGTTCTGCATAGACTCTTTGGTTTCCAGGGTATTGTCATAGTAAAACGTAAAAACATCCTCTGGAAAAACGGCCGCTGGTCTTGCAAACAATTTCTGGCTTTTGAAAGGAGGAGCTATCTCTAACGTAATATCGGAAGTCTTGAATTCACCTCCCGCGGAACTACAATCTCCTCCACTACCACCATCCTTGGCTTTCACTAGCATAGCAAAACCGTTGGCGTATACATCATCGGCTGAAACCCCATAGAACTCTGTAGGAACCATTGTAATGCTCCAGAGATTGGGGCCAACATTTGTCAGTTCCATCTCGTCATTGGAATTTCCCCAATCGCCGTTACCTACTACAGGACCAGCCGGTTGCCAGGTCCATAAATACAAAGGGCCTTCATGTCCAACCAGTTTATCACAATCACCCTGACTAATATCGATTGTCAAAGTAATTTCCTCACACGGTAACCATTCTTCAGGCTCAATCGTAATTTGAGCCACACTCATCTGAAAAATGAAGCTACCTATTAATATTGCTACTAATTTTTTCATTGCGCACTTTGTTTGTTAAAGGTTAGTTCATAACTGGAAATCACTCTATCACTTCCATCATCCCTTGGGCAGGTCCTCTCAAATACTAGAGTCATGCTATCATCAAATGGTTTAACCGGATCTCCTAACCTCAGGCTTACTCCATTGTCAAATTCCACCACGGAAGGATACTCTTCATCATCGAAATTCCACGATGAGCCTGATCCAATCAGATTTGGACCTGAACCATGCGTGTAACTGAAGCTACCTCCATTAAATGAAATAGAACTTGCATTTTGGGTAAACATATCCGTAAGATCTGTAAATGCTTTTCCCGCATCCAAATTGTCTACATGCTTTACATCAACAAGCACCCAGCTTCCTTGAATCGCTTCGCTTTGAGAAAATGGCTCTCCTATTTCCAGATCATCTACTGGGTTAGAGCAAGCCACTAAAGCTAACATTATGTATATAAATGATTTTATTTTCATGTCTTATTTAATTACATCCTCCTTCTTCATTAAATGTAAAGCCAGGAACGCCTTCTACTGCAGGAAACTGCAATAACATTCCAGGGCAATCCCATTCTGCTCCTCTAATGGTTAAATCCTCACCAGATGCTCCTCTTCTTTTCAGATCAATTGCTCTGTCTCCTTCGAAGGACATTTCAATTCTTCTTTCCCTGCGAATCGCATCCAATACCTGTTGTTGATTACTTGCTGCACTTATGTTCGGAATGCCTGCTCTGTCTCGAATAGCATTAACATCATCCATTGCTTCAGGTAATAAACCCTGAATAGCATAAGCTTCTGCTCTTGTAAGTAACATATCAACTACATGGATCATAGCCACATTGAAATAGTCAATATTAAACTTATTCACCACATAGTAATTAGCAGCATTTTCTACTTCAACTTCAGTAAACCACTCAGCTCTTTCATCAACTGGATCATTCCCTATCAAAGCAAATAGGTCTTCAGTTACTTTAAACCTTGGTTCACGTTGATCACTCCTAAAATCATCTCTGAAAACATTTGACCTAACGTCATTTGGCCCTGTACTAAACGAATAGAATATATGTTCAGAGGTAATACTGGCAGTGTACCTTGCGCTAATGTTTCCTGTTAACCTAAACGGGGTACCCGGATCTACTAATTGTGAAGTGTAGTAAATTGTTGAGTCATAGTTGTGCTCATTAAAATACACTTTTGCTAAAAAACCCTGAGCTGCATAACTCGTGGCATAAACACCATTACTTTCTGGAAGATTTGCCTCTGCATACCGAAGGTCACTCTTTATTAAATCATAAACTTCTCCTACAGTAGATCTCAAAACAGCGTCAGGATCCGCAAAATCTCTTAATGGAATACCCAAATGAGAATTATCAGCCGTATAACCGGGTAAATGAGCCCATAAGTTGACTAAATCAAAATGGGCAACAGCCCTAATGAACCTGGCTTCTGCAATCATTTTTGCACGTACCCCAGCAGGTATTTCTATATTATCTATTTCTTCCATTAAAATATTGCATCGTGCAATTGCGTAGTATGGGTCATTAAACAGAGAACCAACATCAGAATTAAAAAAATTCGTATTTCTTCTGTAGACCTCATCATAGAACCCTCCCGTATCATCAAAGCCAGCTGCTATATTATCGGAAAGTAATTCTGCAATACGTTGCATTTTACCATTATGGTAATTCGCCAATACATCATAGCTACTGTTCAATAATTGCTGGAAATCAGTAGCTGTCAGTAATGCATCTTCTTCTAATAGATCATCTTCAGGTATATCCGCCTCAATAAGGCTTTCACAACTGAATAAGACTGTTGAGAACAAGGCTATGTATAATAATTTTTTCATTTTTCTCGATCTCTTAATTAAAATTCAAAACTTACTGAGAGATTATAACTTTTCTCTTGAGGTGGAGTCAGGTAAGTAATATTACCACTCATGTTCCTGTCTGTTGCATTCTCAAAGTCTCTTGCAATCTCAGGATCCAAACCCTCGAACTTAGTGAATGTAAGGAGATTAGTACCGGAAAGAGTAATATTCAGGTTATGAATAAACTTATTCACAGGAACATTATAGCTCAATTGCAGGTTTCTCAACCTTGCATATGTACCATCATGTAACCAAAGATCTGTATTGATCCAATGCGTATTGGATCCATATGTTTCAGTATCCAACGTCAATCTTGGATAAGTCGTCTGATCTCCAGGCTGTCTCCATCTGTCAAATATGTCTCTCCTCATATTCCAGTCTGTCACAACACCAAGTTGTCTTTTCGAAGAGGAGTCATATATATTTCCACCAATTGTAAAAGAGAATAAAGCACTAAGCGACCAGTTCTTGTAAGAAAATGTATTTGTAAGCCCTCCAACAAAATCCGGAAGCACATCACCAACTGCCACCCTATCTTGCGGAGTCCATTCTGAGGTTTCATTACCGTTAATGTCTAGATATATTGGTAAACCAGTCTCAGTATCTACACCTGCATATCTTACCAGGTAATTTGTACCAACTGGCTGACCCACAATAACTCTTGTATCATTAGTACCTCCACTCACTGATTCCTCGGAAAAATTACCAATGGATTTGATCTTGTTTCTGTACTGAGATATATTGAAATTCGTCTGCCACGTGAAATCACCTTCAACATTGGTAGAATTCACAGCAAGCTCCCATCCCTGATTCACAATCTGACCAACATTCGCAAAGTACCTGGAATCCAGACCGATTTGTCCTGGTAGAGCAAGATCCATTAAAACATCGTTTGTTAGCTTGTGGAAATAATCAGCCTCTGCTACAATTCTATCATTGAAGAAACCAATTTCCACCCCTACATCAAAATTATTGGTAGTCTCCCATTTTAAATCAGGGTTAGGAAATTGGGTAGGAAATCTAATATCATTAAAAGCATATCCGTTACCTTCTCCAGCTATTGGCCCAAGTTGATCCCAAATACCTAAAAACTGGTTAACCGGTAAATTCGAATTACCCGTAATACCATAGTTAATCTTGAATTTCAAAACACTCAAATTCGTTGCTCCCGATAAGAAGCCTTCTTCGTTAGCAAACCAACTGAAACCTACAGTCGGGAAGAACCCAAATCTATTGTTTGGCCCGAACTTAGATGATCCATCCGTTCTAAGTGTTGCTTGAAAGAAATACTTCAATGCAACGTTATAATTGAATCTGGCAAATGCACTGAAGAACTTGGTTTCTTCATTTGTAATGAGCTCACCTGCCTGCCTCAATGAATCAAACTCGACTTCCGGATCAAATCTAAGCTGCTCAGTAACATCGAATACACCCTTACCTGTGACTCCTGATCTTACTGATTGCTGGTACTCAGAACCAACCATTACCTTAAAGTCGTTATCTCTGATCTTCATCAGGTACTCAGCTGTTCCAACTATATTATAGTTATCAACTTCAGTAATGTTAGCAAATGCCTGTCCTACAAATTCAGGTCTGTTTACTAGTTCTCCCGATTCCCATTTGTCATCGTTAACTTCAAAAAAGTCATAGGATCCAGAAAGATTTAGGTTCAAGTTTTCAATAGGCGAATAGTTAAGACTAAGGTTACCTATCACCCTGGTGTCAATAGTATTCCAATCAGTATTGGCACTTTGTCTAACAGGGTTACTGAAATCATTCGTGAAAAAATATGTGCCGTCTTCATTGAAGATAGGATAAATTGGCAGTGCAGTAGACATAGCCTGTCCAATACCTCCACTCCAGGCGGCATTCACACGATCATTACTACCACGTGCATAAGAAATTCCCCCGGAGACTTTTAAATCTTTAATTGGATCATAGTTAAAATTCACCCGACCACTAAGACGCTCATAGCTGTTCCCAATAAGAAAGCTTTCGTTATCTGAATATGAAAGTCCGGTATAAGTTTTAAATTTCTTTCCTCCATGATTCCAACTGAAGTTATACTCCTGTTTGAATCCTGTTCCAACAGTTTCATCCCACCAGTCAGTGTCGATGTTTCTTCTTTCAATTTCCTCCCAGGTCATTCCACCCGGTAAAGTTGCTCTTCCTACGTTCCCATCATTTTCCCAGGCCTCCTGGTATAATTGAAGGTACTCTTCGGTATTCAACATTTTAGCTTTTGCCGTAGGTGTTGAAACCCCTAATCGAGTTGAGAAGTTAAACTTGTCCCCGGATCCGGTTCCTCTTTTAGTTGTGATCAAAATAACTCCATTTGCTCCTCTAGAACCGTAGATACCTGCTGCTGCTGCATCCTTGAGAATCTCTATTGACTGGATGTCGTTTGGATTTAAGGTAGCCAGCGGGTTTGTATTCATAGCTCCACCATTTCTACTCGCACTTGTAAATTGATCCTGAGTAATTGGTATTCCATCTACTACATATAGAGGATCTCCACCAGCAGAAATTGAACTGATTCCTCTAATTCTAATCAGTGAACCTGATCCAGCCATTCCGCTACCCTGTACCACTTGAACGCCAGCAGCTTTTCCTTGTAATGCTGCTTCAAAAGACGGAACCGGTGCTGACGTAATATCCTTGCTTGATAATTTCGTTATCGATCCCGTAATTTCTCTTTTGGTTAATGTTCCATAACCAACAACTACTACCTCACCCAATTCCATCAGTTCCAACGGAAGAGAAACATCTATAACAGATCTACTACCTACTTCAACTTCAGTAGTTTGAAATCCTATAAAAGAAAGAACCAAAACATCAGTTGGCTTTACTTCCAGAGAATAATTTCCGTCAAGATCGGATGTGGTACCGTTACTAGTACCTTTTATCAAGATACTTACCCCAGGAAGTGGATAACCATCAGGGTCCACCACTTTACCTGTAACTTTGGTCTGGGCATTGGAATAATACAACAACCCAAACACAAGGAGCAAAGTAACTTGCAACCTCCTGTAAATATGTTTCATAAGTTTTTTTTACTTAACACTCATTTAATATTAGTAAACCATTGAAATGCGCCTAAACAGCCCATTAATTGAAAAATTCACATCTAAACCGCTTCTATTCCTAAAGAGAGCAAATAATTAGCAATAAATCAATTATATTTTCATCAAATTGTTAAAGTTGTAAAATTAATTTCTACGCAAACGGTTGCGTAAATAAATTGCCCCAGAAGTGTGGAAATTGACAATTTCAGCATTAAATTAGACATACCGATGAAAATTCAGTCTAAACCAAATATTAGAAAAGTACAATTTTAAAGTGTGAAAAAATGAAGAGTATCTTAAAGATTTTATCAATGTTAAGTATTGCCCTCATGGTTTTTGTGTCATCATGTGGGGACGATGAACCAACAGATCCTACCGATGACGGAGGAACTACAGACACAAGCGCACCTTCTGTAACGATCAATGCACCTACTGCAGGAGCTATTGGTGCAGCAGGTAGTGCAGTTGTGGTATCTGCGGCTGCATCTGATAACGTTGGAATAGTAAGTGTGAATGTTACATTAGGTAACGGAACTGTTGAAGTAGTAAATGAAGACATTACTGAGTTTACTGACCCTTTAAGTTTTAGCTACAATGAGAACATTACGATTCCTGCTGATGTAGTATTAGGTGGTCACACATTGACTATCACTGCTACAGATGAAGCGGGTAACTCAGGTTCTGCTACTGTAGATATCGAAGCATATCCAGTGTATGAAGCTGGTATGACAACTTTATTAATCACCAGCGTACCAGATCAGGTAGCTGATTACTCTGCTGAAAACACTATCCATATGGTAGGTGCTCACCAGGAATGGAACGTTGAGGCTGCTGACTACCCTCTATTAATCCATACTGACAGTGAAGGTACAAGTACTTTTTACGTACAGGTAGCCAACACTGGTGTCGATGGTTTCAAATTCGTAAGAGGAACTGCCTGGGATATGGTAGAAAAGGATGCTGATGGAAAAGAACTTGATAACAGATCAGTTGCAGCAGATCTTGACAAAGCTGAGTTTACAATTGGTTCATGGAGAGATTTTAATCCAGAAGTATCAAACTGGTCTAATGCGAACTACTTTGATGGAACTGGATTCACAACACATACATTAACAGGAAATGTGGGTCCTTCAATCACTGGTCAAGCTGCCATTGCAAGTGTTAGCTACGTTCTAGAAGAGGTTGTTGAAGAAGGTGATAACGTAGAAGTTTCATCTGGAGACATCACGCTTGATGGAGAAGGTAATTTCAGTGAGGAGATTGACATTTCTTCTTTGGAGCTTGGATCATATAACATCATTATCTCTGCAGAAGATGTAGACGGAAATGTAGGTCGTGAAGACAAAGCGCTTGGCGTTGTTGAGTTCCCATGTGATGATAGTGGTTTAGATGATGTTGCTGCAACTGAAACAAGACTCCTTGTAAGTGTTCCTGCAACTGAAGATGACATTTATATCACTGGTAAAATTCAGGGAGCTGACATCTGGGGTGGAAACCTTGAAGATGACGCATACAAAATGACTAAAATTTCTGACGGATGTTACTACATTGATGTTCAGTTGAACGAAGGTGACATTGTTCAGTTCATAAGAGTAAATGCTGGATATGCAGACTGGTGGAGAGGTCAGGCTACAAATACTGAAGGTTCTGATGCTACCGCTAACTTCAATGTAACTGCTGCAAGCAGTGGAACTACAGAGTTAGCATACTACCAATACTGGAGAGAAGAGCCAGCTGAGTAATCAATAAAGCTCATCAAAATTTAATAAAAGGGTTATCTTGCGGTTAGATAACCCTTTTTTTTATTAAGTTGGTTATTACTTTGTATGAGCACAAAAAAACCGCATAACGTTACGATCAAGGATTTGGCGCGTATTCTTGGTTTTTCACCTTCTACTATCTCTAGGGCACTCAAGGATCACCCTTCCATAGGAGAAAAAACCAAATTGGAAGTCAAACAACTGGCTGAAGAAATGAAATATGAGCCCAACCCTATGGCTCTATCCTTCAGAAACAGTAAGACTAATTCCATTGGAGTAATCGTTCCCGAAATTGTTCACCATTACTTTTCTACAGTTATTAGTGGTATTGAAGAAGTGGCCCACGCTCTTGGTTATCAAGTACTTATATCCCAAAGTAACGAGTCTGAAGAAAGAGAAAAAGATAACTGTAGGACTCTTTTCGATAGTCGTGTTGACGGGTTTCTAATTTGCGTATCAAAAAACACGTTTGACTTTGAGCATATTTTGGCACTGATGGACAAAGGTTTCCCGGTAGTCATGTTTGATCGTGCAGTATCAAATTTAGATTGTTCAAATGTTCATGTAAATGATGTAAAAGGAGGTGAAATCGCTACACAACATCTCATTGACGTTGGCTGTAAGCGTATCGCACATATTGCGGGACCCAAAAATCTCTCAAATCTAAATGAACGAAAAGAAGGGTTTATAAAAGCTATGAAAGAAAACGATATCCCTGTGATAGATGAGTTGGTCATTCATATGGATTATATTTTCGGTAACCAAGACCGGTTCAAGGTGATGGAAGAATTGTTGCAAAAACAGCCAGATGGGATATTTATTCATAATGATATGCTCGCGGTTGAACTTTTAGAAATAGCCAAAAAAAAGAATATCAAAATACCTGAAGACCTAAAAGTAGTCGGATACAGTAATTGGTTCTTTACGAGTCATACTTCCCCTTCGCTCAGTACCATCGATCAGCAAGGAACGGAAATTGGCAAGAAAGCGGCAGAACTTTTACTGGATGAAATAAAGATTAATGCGGAAGAATCCGGATTTATTGAACCTCAGAACATCATACTAGAGCCTGGACTAGTAGTGAGAGGCTCTTCAGTAAAGCAATAATTACCAAAACCCCAATAATTTTAACTTTCACAGATGAGACTGCAATGCGACTGACATAGTTGCTAAAGAATGCTGTACAATTGGAACAAATTATTACTAGATTAACTTTTACTTTGAAGCGGATTACAAAATCCAAAACCACAATAACATGCAAAAAACATATTACGACCCTAAGGATTTAAAGAAGTTTGGAGACATTAAGGATTTTGAGCCTAAACTAGCCGAGAAATTCTTTGATTGGTATGGAGAAACCTTCCAGGATGGAGCACTGACTTCACGTGAGAAATCTCTTATTGCACTAGCTGTCTCCCATGCTGTCCAATGTCCATATTGCATAGATGCCTATACAGAAGACACCTTAAAAAAAGGTTATTCCGAAGCTCAAATGATGGAAGCTGTGCATGTGGCTGCAGCTATTCGTGGTGGAGCTTCATTGGTTCATGGGGTTCAAATGATGAATAAGGCCAAGAAGCTTAGCATGTAAAAGAAAGTGAAATGATCAAATCGCTAAAAGCAAGGGAACACAACCTTTCAAGCACTGACAAGCAGCTTGAATTTCTCAACGGTGAATTATTTACAAGTGGAGAGTTGCCCACATTCAAAAATAAGATTGAAGAATCTGGTTGGCTAAAACTGACACCTACTTCAATTGACATCTTTCAGGTGAATGTTGGTTATATGTGTAACCAGGTATGTAAACACTGTCATGTGGACGCAGGTCCTGATCGTAAGGAGATCATGACAAAAGAAACCATGGATCAGTGTCTTGCTGTTTTGAGAAAAACAAAAATCAGAACGCTTGACTTAACCGGTGGAGCACCTGAAATGAATCCACATTTCCGATATTTTGTTACAGAAGCTGTTAGAGCAGGGGTTGAAGAGATTATTGTACGATCCAATCTGACCATAATTCTTGCTAATCCAAAATACCATGACCTACCGGAGTTCTTCAAGGAGAACAAAGTGAGAGTAGTTTCATCCCTACCGTTTTACAATGCCGATAAAACTGACAGACAAAGAGGTGACGGTGTATTTGACAAATCTATTGAGGCACTTAAAATGCTGAATGGTGTTGGGTATGGACGACCAGACTCGGACCTTAAATTAGATTTGGTCTATAACCCTGGTGGTGCTTTCCTTCCTGATGATCAGCTAAGCTTAGAACGAGAATTTAAAAAAGCATTGATGGATCAATTTGGCATCCATTTTAACAACCTCCTTACCATTACAAATCTTCCTATCAGCAGATTTTTAGAATATTTGGTAGCTACAGATAATTACGAAGAATACATGGATAAACTTGTCGAGGCATACAACCCAGCTGCTGTGGAAGGTGTCATGTGCCGCAATACCATATCCGTGGATTATCAGGGGTACCTCTATGATTGTGATTTTAACCAAATGCTAGACCTTAAGGTTGAAAAATCAGCAGGACAGCATATATCCACTTTTGATACAGAAAAATTAACTAATCGATCCATCAAAATCAGCCAACATTGTTTTGGCTGTACTGCTGGAGCTGGTTCTAGTTGTCAGGGAACAACTGTTTAAATTTACACCAACATGTTAGCGCAAGTAAAAGAAACTACAAAGTTCCTTCAAGAGAAGGGAATTGATCAACCTGAAATAGGTATTATCCTGGGCACAGGACTTGGTGAAATGTCACAGGATATTGACATTGAAGTGTCCATAGATTACACAGATATTCCACATTTCCCGATTGCCACTGTAGAGTTTCATAAGGGCAAATTACTCTATGGGAACCTTCACGGAAAAAAAGTATTGGCCATGCAGGGAAGGTTCCATTATTACGAGGGATACTCAATGCAACAGGTCACTTTCCCTGTGAGAGTAATGAAATACCTAGGTGTACAAAAATTATTGATCAGCAATGCTGCAGGAGGCATGAATCTCAATTGGAAAAAAGGTGAGTTAATGCTCATCACAGACCATATTAACCTACAACCGGATAACCCTTTAAGAGGCGTAATGGAACCAGAGTTTGGTCCAATATTCACTGATTTGAGTGAGCCGTATGATAAAAACCTTAATACTCAGCTACGTAAAATAGCCAAAGAAGAGGCAATCCCATTAAATGAAGGTGTCTATGTGGCTGTTGCCGGACCAAATCTTGAAACCAGAGCAGAATACAGATTTCTTAGAAATGCTGGTGCTGATGTCGTTGGGATGTCTACTGTTCCGGAAGTCATTGTAGCAAATCAAATGGATTTACCCTGCTGTGCCATTTCAGTAATTACTGATGAATGCGACCCAGATGATCTGAAACCTGTCAATATCGAAGAAATTATTTCCACTGCAAAAGCAGCTGAGCAACATTTGATTAAACTTTACGGAGAATTGATTAAGAATTTGTGATTTAGTCAATGGATAATTCGTGCCATGATCCGAATAGCCAGTTTTCATTGGCATTCTCATCATCTCCACGGAAAAATTCACGCACTGCTGCTCGAAGTTCTTCCCGGCTAATCTGATCGTCTCGGTTTTTATCAAGCTTGGTGAAGGCTTTGGCACTATAGCGCACTTCCAGCCTGAAGCTCATGAAGATATCAAGGTACTCTTTTAGTGAAAGATATCCATCATTGTTTTCGTCAAACAACTCAAAGAGTTTCTCTACTACCGCGTTGACATATGTATTGTAGGAAACTTCATCACAATTGACGATTTTATCATCGGCGTACCTCAGCCATTCGTAAAATGAGGCTTTAGCATCCCTATTGGTGTCTACATATTCATAAACATCCTCCCACACCTTTTTACAGGCTTCTTTGATGACATTGTAATTAGTATCATCCTCTTCAATTTCAAGAATGAGGCAAATATTTTCTCCTATACCTTCGAAATCATCAATCTCTATGAATCCGTTCTTGTCATAGTCGATAATGTTGTAAAATAACCTGAGTTTAGTCTCTTGAAAAGCTGAGAGCATCTTTAACTATTTTTTGTAGACAAAAATACATTTATTTGGCTTCTGACCAAGATAAAAATATAACAGTAAAATACTAATATTCCTTAAAAATCACAGAAGCATTGTGTCCCCCAAACCCAAAATTGTTACTCATTGCAGCAAAAACCTTATGTTCCAGTGCTTTTTCCGTTACAACTTTATCAATACCTGGTACCTCAGGGTCAGGGTTTTCCAGGTTAATTGTGGGGGGAACAAGATTTTTTTCAATAGCTTTTATGGTTGCAATGGCTTCAATTGCTCCAGCAGCACCCAATAAATGCCCAGTAATCGATTTGGTAGCAGATACTTTTAGGTTATCATTTCCATCAAATACTCTTGAAATGGCTTTCATTTCACTAATATCTCCCTGCGAAGTTGAAGTTGCATGCGCATTTACATAATTGATTTGATCTGGTTTCAAGCCAGCATCTTCTAATGCATTGTCCATTGCTTTCACGGCACCATCTCCTTCCGGATGGGTAGAAGTAAGGTGATAAGCATCAGAAGCCATTCCAGCCCCGGCAACCTCAGCTATGATGTTAGCTCCTCTACTCAAAGCATGATCGAAGGATTCAAAGATTATCGCACCAGCACCTTCTCCCAATACAAACCCATCTCTATCCTGGTCAAACGGGCGTGATGCTTTTTGTGGGTCATCATTTCTTCTTGACAGGGCTCGCATGGCGTTAAAGCCACCTACCACATTATCAATTATCGGGGCATCAGAACTTCCCACAATCATCAAATCAGCTTTTCCCCATCTGATGTAATTGAAAGCGTCCATGATTGCTGTATTCGCACTGGCACAAGCTGAAACTGCGGTAAAACTTATCCCTTGAAAACCATAGCGCATTGCAATTATCCCAGAGGCCATGTTGATCAAATTCATGGGCATGTAGTATGGATTGAATCTTGGCATGGAAGGATTAGTGGCATATTCTGCAATCCCCTCTTGTAAAGTGGTAATCCCACCATTTCCAGAACCCCAAAGAACACCTGCCTTGTCCTTATTGAGTGTTTCTAAATCTAAACCGGCGTGTTTGATGGCTTCATCAGCAGCCACAATTCCATATTGGGTGAAAAGATCATACTTTCTAAGCTCCTGTTTTGGAAAATGATCCAATGGGTTATAACCTTTGACTTCACAGGCAAATTGTGTCCTGAAGTTAGAAGCATCAAATTTGGAGATTGGAGCTGCCCCTGAATTGCCCACCAATAAATTATTCCAGTAATCATTTAAATTGTTGCCAATGGGAGTTATGGCCCCCAGGCCTGTTATTGCAACTTGTCTCACAGTGGTTTCACTTATTTACATTTATTAATAACAATATAATTACATCCTTTCAGGCACCTCAATACCCAATAGAGACATCCCCAGTCGGATTACTTTGGCCACATTGGCTGACATAGCTACTCTGAATTGAAGCAATGATTGATTCGTTTCGTTGAAGATACTTACCTCCTGATAAAATCTATTATATTCTTTGGCCAGGTCAAAGATATATTGGCTGATCAATGAAGGTGAGTATTCGTCACCTGCTTGTTTGATTCTCTTTGGAAATTCTTCAAGTGCCACAATGAGGTCCCTCTCCACAGGTAAAATGGAAACACTTTCGTCAATAGTTTGCTCAACACCAAGCTCCTTAGCTCTTCTTAAAATGGCTGAAATTCTGGCGTGCGTATATTGAATAAATGGACCAGTATTACCTTGAAATTCAATCGATTCCTGTGGATTGAATAACATTCTCTTTTTTGGATCTACTTTTAGCAAAAAGTACTTCAAAGCACCTAAACCAATGATCCTGTAAAGTTCTTTTGCTTCTTCCTCAGTAAATCCCTCTATTTTACCCAATTCTCTGGTGTGCTCTTCCGCTGTATTAATCATGTCGCCTATCAAATCATCAGCATCCACCACGGTTCCTTCACGGGATTTCATTTTACCAGAGGGTAAATCCACCATTCCGTATGACAAATGATACAAACCGTCACCATATGGTCTACCCAGTTTATTCATTATTTTGAAAAGCACATCGAAATGGTAATCCTGCTCATTACCAACGACATACACAGATTTGTCAAATGGAAAATCGTTGTACTTCATATCACAGGTACCCATGTCCTGGGTGATGTAAACGGATGTTCCATCTCCACGAAGCACCAGTTTCTCATCCAGCTTCATGTCTTTCAGGTCGGCCCAGACGGAGTTATCATCTTTTTTGAAGAAAACACCTTTTTCCAGCCCTTCTTCCACAATATCTTTCCCTAACAAATAGGTGTCAGACTCCTTGTACATTTTATCAAAGGAAACACCCATTTTGTGGTAAGTTTCGTCAAAACCGGCATACACCCAATTGTTCATCTTCTCCCACAAGGCCGCTGTTTCATTCTCTCCCTCTTCCCATTTTTTTAGCATTTCCTGCGCTTCCAATATCAACGGAGCTTTTTTCTTGGCTTCCTCCTCTGGTTCACCCTCCTCAACTAGTGCATTTATTTCCTTCTTATACTCCTGATCAAAAATCACATAATACTTCCCAATCAGGTGATCACCTTTGATATTACTCGATTCCGGTGTTTCTCCGTTTCCAAATTTCTGGTAAGCCAGCATGGATTTACAGATATGAATCCCCCTGTCATTGACCAGGTTCACTTTCAAAACATCATAGCCACAAGCAGCCAATATTTGAGAAACCGAGAATCCCAAAAAGTTATTCCGCAAGTGTCCCAGGTGAAGTGGTTTATTGGTATTGGGTGATGAATATTCCACCATTACCTTTTTGCCGTTTGAGGCCGCAAACCCAAAATTGTCATTCGTGTTAACTTCTACGAGTTTTTGTAACCAAACCTTATCAGATAAAACCAAATTCAAAAACCCTTTCACTACATTATAGTCATGAATGATTTCAAAATTTTCCTTGAGGTATTCACCAAGTGCCTTCCCAGTATCTTCAGGACTTTTTTTAGTTACCCTGCTAAATGGAAAAGTTACGAAAGTATGTGACCCTTCAAAGTCCTTCCTGGTGGGTTGAAGAATGACTTCTTCGGTGGAAAGTGAATGATCAAAAATCGCTTGAAACGCCTCTTTTATAGCCGACTGTAAACTTGCTGCAATGTCCATTTAGGGTATTTTTTCGAATTAGTGTGCAAATATGATGAACCTTACAGAGATTCACACATAAAATTCAGAAAACACCACATTATCCAGTTCCTATCAAGTGAAATGCACCCCAAAAATATGGGTCGCTGTGATTTTGCTTAACCTGATATTGAGCCTTTCGAAATGCTTCCTGAAAAGAGACATCAGTATCTAATAAGATTCGATAAAATGTAGTCATCAGTTCCTGTGTTACTTGGTCATCTACTTTCCAGAGGCTCATTATCAACAGTTCAGCCCCAGCAATTTTCAATGCACTTTGTAATCCATAGATACCCTGACCATCACTAGCCAAACCCATGCCTGTTTCACATGCTGACAAAACAACAAGTTCTGTTTGATCTAATGATAATCCGGTGGCCTCATATGCTGACAAAAGTCCATCTTCTTTTGTTACATTTTGAATCTTATCAGATGCTCCACTCAAAGCAATTCCAGAATAAAAAAGGGGATCCTGAAAAGGTAGGTATTGAAAATACCCATGCGTGGCAATGTGTAAAATTGAAGGATCAACGAGAGATTTTAGATTACTTTCATTTGCATGGACATCAAGGAATATTTTCGAATCAACCTTTGATTGACTTAGAATATTGCTGATCTCAATAACCTCTAATTGGGTTCCTGGTAAATCACTAAATGAAAAGCGTTTTGAACTAAGTTTGGCCGATCTGTCAAACTCTTGTGTTTCAGGAACCATCCTGAATTTCGGCCGACCAAATAAAACAACTTTATCTGTAGAGTTGACTGAGTTGTGTTGAGGTTTTCTTAAAACATCTTTGCCATTCAATACAATCCGTATATCATACTTCTCTAATAAAAACTTGCCAGTTTTGGGGTCTAAGAGTGTATTGACGTTGATTTTATTATACACCCCATCCGGTGAAAGGTGAATTTTATTTACTCCTTTCAGATGCTCTTCAAGATGTAGCCAATAATTCCCAAAGGACAGCTCGTCCTTCACCTTGAAATTTATAGCATTGGAATATTGGTTAAAGAATATGCTATCCATTGCATTTCCATTCATAGCCAATACTAATTCCGGAGATTCACTTTCCGGTTTTACAATTAAGTACATGTAGTAGGTTTCCGGCAAAAATCCCTTGATTGAAATACCATTGGGGCCAATTGGAGTAAATTTTTGAGCATACCTGGGGGTTCTGATCACTTCAATAAATACCTCATCTTTTTCCAGGCTATCTCTGATTATCTCCCATCCGTATATTTTTCTCTCACTCAAGTCAGAAAAGGCTGCTACCCTTCTTACAAGAATTCGCTCTATACTATCAGCTTCAGCTTGATACCTCTGATATTTTTCCTTAGAATTCATTTTATTCTTAAGGGTTACCCAATCCAGGAACAAGTCATTGAGTACAGTATCTTTGCTGTACTTCAACTGCTCCTTAATTTTTATAGTAGTATTCAAAAGAAGTCCTTTTGTTTCTAGTCGAAGGTTTAATGCTTCACCCAAAAGCATCTGATTTCTCTGATGCGCTGTTAACAAATAGTTGTAGAAAATATTGAAATACATAGTGGTTTTATCATAAAATAACCGCCTTTCCTTTTCATTGAAATAATTGAACCTTTCAGCAATAGTTTTCAGGGCAGAATTATTGGATGTGATAAAAAGTGAATCTGCTAAGGGATCATTGAAATGCCAATAGAAATCGGCACAGGAACTCAGGATATCCACCTTTTTGTTTTCAAGAAATTCTTCACGACCTGAAAGAAAATTAGAAATGTGCTCAACAATTTGATACATTTCAGCTGAATCTCCAGAAGCAATGGCAAGTTTCCCTTTCTGATTTAATGCCCTTATTTTGGCTAAACTTTCTTCCCCATACGCCTTGTCAAAGTATGAGATTGCTGAATCGATCTTATCTTGAAGCCCATCCCACTCTCCTATTGATAGCTTCATGCTAACATAATCTGATAACGTATTGTAAAATGTCTCTTCCGGGTATTGATCATCCTCCACCTCTATTCCAGCCAACATTTTTTGACGGTTAATGGACAAAGACTGATCCAATAACTCAAGCGCCTGTTTTTTGGATGACATAGAGAGTATCAATGCTTTTTCTTTCAAAAATTTTGAATACAGGAAGCTGTTTTTTCCTCTTGATTGAGACAAGTAGCTTTCAAATGGTTCTAACACATCCAAAGCTCGCTCCAAATGACCCTGACGCCTGTAAAATGAAGCAAGGCTTGAGGCAGCATAAAACCCTGACCTAACATAATTGTTACTTTCCAAATCCATTTCAGCCATTCCCATCTCATAAGCTTGAAGCAAATGATTTTCTGCTTTAAGGAATTCTCCCTCGTTTTCAAATACCACAGCGATATTCATTAATTGTATCTTATTGGCTCCCCCATGATACCTTGAAGCTGCTTCGATTGACTTTAGGAAATAATCTTTACTAATGGAATAATGACTTAAATGACCATGGTAAACACCTAAATCATTGTACAGGGTGGATAATGAATAGTAATCTTTTTCCGCTGAGCCTTGCTTTTGCAATTCTTTTTCGTCCTTTGCCCTTGCTCCCTCCAACGCCTTTTCAAGTTGGTTGGCAGATGCCTGAAAATTTCCCTGCTTGCTGAGCCTCCAGCTTTCCTGGACAAATTTCTTGTAGTTTTGAGCACGTGAATCATGACCTGCAAAATTCAAAATCAACCAAAACACCATAAATCTGAGCAAAAAGTTCATTGTGGCAGAAGTTATTCAATATGAATTAACAAAAATTATCTTAGAGGTGAAAGTGGTATATCGTGTTCATTAGCGTACAACACTTTGTATAATAGTGGTCAAATTCTATTATAGTTATATTTTAATCAACTGATAATCAATTAGATACATTTTTTGGCAACAAATTAGCATAAGAAAGTCAAAACTATTTGACTATGTACAGAAACCTAATCAAAGTTGCTCTCAGAAATATTCAGCGTCAAAAATTTTACTCTATCCTCAACATAACCGGACTTACAATAGGTTTGGCCTCATGCTTATTCATTACACTCTACGTGACTGAGGAACTGAGCTTTGACACTTTTCATGAAAAAGCAGACAGGATTTACAGAATAGACCAAACCTTTATCTGGGGTGATTTGGATAACCCATTTGGTTCTACCGGTCCTGCGGTAGCTGAAGCCGTTCAAAACGACATTCCTGAGTTTGAGACCATCACCAGGATTCATACACCGGGTAGTCAATTGGTCAGCTACGATAATGGAACAAAACAAGTAGTTTTTGAGGAAGAAGAAGTATTAGCGGCCGACGCGAATTTCTTCGATGTATTCAGTTTCAGCTTAAAAAGCGGAAATGCAACTAATGCCCTTGAAAAACCTCATTCTGTTATCATCACTGAGGAAATGGCAAAAAAATATTTTGGAGATGCTTCTGCGATGGGAAAGACGCTTCAATTAGGAGAGCATGGGAAAGAACAGTCATTCACTGTGACTGGTGTTTTAGAAGAAATACCTTCCAATTCCCATATTGATTTTGATTTCCTACTGTCCAATTCTTCATTTCCAAGAATTAAAAGAGATGGTTGGTCGTGGATTTGGACCACTTTTGTAACATTTGGAGTACTTAATGAAAATGCGAATGTTGCCTCTGTTCAGGAGCGTTTACTTGAGGTTCCGTCAAGACATGCAGGCTCGTCGCTACAAAAGCTACAAGGAATTTCTTTTGAGGAATATGTGAGCACTGGAAAAGAATGGAAATTATATGCTCAACCTCTACTTGATATCCATCTTAGAGCACCTGAATCATTTTCACGACTAAATGAGGTAGGTGATATCCAAACCATTTACATTTTAGGTTCTGTTGGGATTTTGATTCTGTTGATATCTCTGATCAACTTTATGAATTTGGCAACTGCCAGATCAGCTAACCGTGCTAAGGAGGTGGGGATAAGAAAAGTAATTGGTTCACGAAGAGGGCAACTCATGGTGCAATTTCTAGTAGAGTCAATCACCTTCAGCATGATAGCGATGGGATTGGCAGTTGTCATCACAGTAACTTTAATTCCCGCATTCAATTCATTTTCAGGAATGGCATTGACCTATTCAATCCTGGATCATCCGATTCATTTATTAGGATTAGGGCTGATTGGAATAGTCATTGGAATTCTTGGTGGTCTTTATCCATCTGTATACCTCACATCATTTGAACCCGCATCAGTATTGAAAGGTAAACTTAAAGCGGGAATGAAAAGCAGCCAAATCAGAAATGTACTGGTTGTTGTTCAATTCACCATTTCGATCATATTCATATCGAGCACACTTATAGTTTTCAAGCAATTAAACTTCACCAATAATTACGATTTAGGGTTTGACAGAAGCAACAAATTAATCATCAATGATGTCCATAGGCTTGGTAGTTCCGTGGAATTATTTAGAGAGCAAATGCTCACCAACCCACAAGTACACCTGGCCTCCTATTCAGATGCAACGCCTCCTTATTTCTGGAATAATGACAATTTCAAGTTAAAAGGATCAACAAAAGAAGATTTTCCACTCAGTTACGTCGTTTCTGATGAAAATTTTGTGGATACGTATGCATTGAACATTATTGCCGGAAGAAAATTTCAAAAGGAACTGACTGAAGAAAATCGGGTAATTGTGAATGAGGCGCTAATCAGACAGCTAGGATTTAGCAAACCAGAAGATGCTCTTCAAAGAATTCTCACATACTACGAAACAGAATTAACAATTATTGGTGTGGTATCAGATTTCAATCCCTCATTTGAAGCCGAGGTACTACCATGGGCATTGGTTTATGAAGGAAGCGATGTGTATGGTAGTGGAAAATGGGAGCTATCACTGGAGTTGAATGAATCCATCAGTGGAGACGAAATGCAAGCACTTGTGGCAGGTATTGAAAACCAATGGTTGGAAATCAATCCAAATGCTCCTTTTCATTATACATTCCTGGATCAGCAATATGCTACCCAATTTGAGTCAGTCGTGAAATTTGGACATCTTCTGACATTGTCTGCAAGTCTGGCAATACTTATTGCTTGTTTGGGATTGATTGGATTAGTGGCCTTTGTTATTGAAAAACGAAATAAAGAGATAGGCATTAGAAAAGTACTAGGTGCATCCATCTATCACATCATGAAATTATTGACCAGTGAATTTGGAAAGCTTCTTTTGGTTTCATTCTTAATCGCTACTCCAGTTGCCTGGTGGCTGATGGACCAGTGGTTGCAGGATTTTGCCTACCGCACCAATATCAGTTTGAAGGTATTTCTTGGGGCCGGAGTGACCATGTTGATCATTGCTTTTGTCACTACCAGTTTCCAGACTATCAGAGCAGCCTTGATGAACCCTGTTGAATCAATTAAAGACGAATAAATTACCGGGGAAGGAAGACTTCAGCCATCATACACCTGGCACTTCCTCCTCCCAATTCTTCTATTGTGTGTAGATCACTGTGAATTATAGGACAATAGGATTCAATTTTCTCGACTTGATCAATTTTTAACGAGTTAAATGCAGCCGTTGACATTACCAGATAAGGTTTCTCCTTGTCACCTAATACCTGAAGCATATTGCCTGCAAATTGTTGGGTTTGATCTTCCGAAATAGCAATTATTTCTTTTCCGGTTTTCTTAATTGCCTCGCAAACGAATTTCTGTTCCTCTTCATCGTCGATAGCATCTAAACATATGACAACAAACTCATTTGCTACACACATCATGACATTGGTATGATAGATGGGTAGCCGCTTATCCCCTACACTTTGATACGCATGAAAAACCACGGGATTGTATCCAAAAACTGAGCAAAACTCAGCAAGTGCATCTTCATTCATCCTTTCAGAAATAATAGCATAGACCAATTTATTAGGCCTGTCAAAGATCATGCTTCCAGTACCTTCCAAATACTTCTGATGTATTTCAAAATGAGTGAAATCGACAACTTCAGAGAGTTTGAAACTGTATTCGGACTTCAAAGTCTCTAATATATCTTGCCTTCTCTCTTGTCGTCTGTTTTCCGCGAACATCGGGTATAGGCCTACTCTCCCATCTTGATGAAATGAAACCCAGTTATTTGGGAATATGCTATCCGGAGTAGAAGGTACGGGTGTGTCATTGACAACTATAACATTTACACCTTTATCTCTTAGCTTTTGCACGAAGGTATCAAATTGCTTCAATGCATCGAATTGAACCTGACGGGAAGAATCAGATGAGTTCTTCTGATAATAATTATTAACTGCCGTTTGCTCATTAAACCTGAACTGCACAGGCCTGATCATGAGGATATTATTTGTTGCTTGTTGCATTTTAGTCTCTAAATAAGGGTAAAGTTGAGCACCTGAAAAGTCCTCCCATTTTGCTCACTTCAGCATAATGTACTTCTTCTACGGTGATTCTATTGTCACGCAGTAATTCGTTAACTCTTGAGAATGATCTTTCACTAACTACTACATTCTTATCGATAGAAAATACGTTGGTGTTCATGTGGTAAGCTTCCTCCTTACTCACCACAATTAGTTTTTCAGAACTATATAATGCTTTGATTTTCTCATAATCAGATTCATATTTGAACCCTTCAGGATAAACCAGCGCCATATCTTCCCCTACCGGTTGAAAGCAACAATCCAAATGTAAAATACTTTCTCTTGGATCTACATCTGATTTCACGAGTTGAACCGGAATGATTTCCAGGTCTTTGAATTTATCATTGAGGAACTCAACTCCTGCTTCATTAGTTCTGGCTACCACATATTTATGGTAGTCCTCCTCATTTGAATAGCCAACCACAATTTTATCATTGACTATCAACACATCACCACCTTCAATATTGACATGCTCTGGAGACTCAATAAGATGGCCAGGTTTGATCTGGTCCTTGATGTATTGAATCCCAAAAACCTCGTTTTGCCTTTGCTTTACAATTCTGGGTGCTACTAATCGATCCTTCACAACAAAGGCTATATCTCTGGCAAACACCTGATTTTGATTCTCAAGGTTTTGAGGTTGGTAAACTTTAACATCATACTTTTCAAGAACATCAATAAATGCGTGTATCGCTTCCTTTATTGCTTGCTCTGTTGGGAAAATTCCTTTCCTTACATGCTCTATTGATTTTGGATCATAGCAATCCTCAATTGCTGGGGTTCCTCCAAATGAACGTGCCAGTCCCACTACCACAGACCTAAGTCTATCTACTTCATTATGAATGTTTAAATCAATCATGCAATCTCCTGGTTAAATCATTTGTCAGTTGGCGTGAAAAGTGGGCAAAGCTAAAAAGTAATCTTCGAAATGATCAATGTATGAATAAAACAATTTAATGGTTCTCCTTAGTTTGTATTATTTTAGTTTTTAGTGATAATTGCACCGGACGATTAAAAATCTAACAGGAAAAACATCTTAGATATCCATGAAAAGTTACGCTGATTTAATTGAGCAAACCTTCTACTTCCCTACTGAAGAATTCAGGGTTGAAAATGATCAATTGCATTTCCATGATGTAAACCTCATGGAGATAATCAAAGAGTATGGTACACCACTAAAGCTGACCTATCTCCCAAAAATCAGCTCAAATATTCAGAAGGCTAAAAAGCTTTTCAGGGATGCTATAGAAAAATACAATTATAATGGCACCTACACCTATTGCTATTGTACCAAAAGTTCGCATTTTCAGTTTGTTTTGAAAGAAGCACTCAAAAATGACATTCACATTGAAACATCCTCAGCTTTTGATATTCCACTTGTGAGGAGCCTGTATAAAAGAAATCTTATTTCAAAAGATACCTATATCATCTGCAATGGATTTAAAAGGCCTTTATACACCCAATATGTATCTGAATTAATAAATGATGATTTTGTCAATTGTATACCTATTTTGGATAACTTAAATGAGCTGGATCAATATTTTGCTCAAACTGATAAGAAATTCAATGTTGGGATAAGAATTGCTGCAGATGAGGAACCAAACTTCAGCTTCTACACTTCCAGGCTTGGAATCAGGTATGGTGATATCATAGATTATTATAAAAATAAGATTAAAGGATCCAATGCATCATTAAGAATGCTTCATTTCTTCATCAACACTGGGATCAAAGACACAGCCTACTACTGGAGTGAACTGAGCAGATTTGTTTATAAGTACTGCGAGCTAAAGAAAATTTGTCCGGAGCTTTCGGCAATTGATATTGGAGGTGGTTTCCCAATAAAAAACTCGTTGCATTTTGAGTATGATTATAAATACATGGCGGAACAAATCATAGAAAATATTAAATGGATCTGTGAGAAAAACCATGTGGAAGTACCCAATATCTTTACAGAGTTTGGAAGTTTTACAGTAGGAGAAAGTGGTGCTTCAATCTATTCAGTAATCGATCAAAAACTTCAGAACGACAAGGAGCTTTGGTACATGATGGATGGGTCTTTCATCACCCAAATCCCGGACGTTTGGGGTCTCAATGAAAAATACATCATGCTTCCTGTAAACCACTGGGATAATAATTTTCATAGAGTCAATGTGGGAGGACTTACATGTGACAGCATGGATTACTATGATAGTGAGGCACATATCAATGAAGTTTTCTTACCTGTTATAGAGGAAGATGGTCCCTTGTATTTTGGATTTTTCCATACAGGAGCCTATCAGGAATCATTGGGTGGTTATGGAGGAATTCAACATTGCCTGGTACCAGCTCCTAAGCACATCATAATTGATAAGAATGAGAATGGTGAAATCACCACGTCGTTATTCGCTGAAGAACAAACCAGTGAGTCGATGATGAAAATACTGGGGTATGATTGATTGGTAGCCTAAAGCACAAGCAACAAACCGTTTTTAGTGAAATTTTGGTTCTAATGATTCCCAAATCCACAAAATATTCAGCAAAACTCCCGGTTCAACGGTTATTTCCCAGTCTCACGCACCATTTTTCACGAATTTCCTAAAATTTATTAGTAAATTCAGATGTTATTCTCTTCTGGGAACTGAGAATATTCAGCTACATACACAAATCTTATTGCCATAGTTGGACATAAATTTTCCTTAGGGAAGCTCGCTATTATTACGCGCTAATGGAACTGGACATTCGCACTATTCTTGTATTCTTTTTCTTAACATCTACGTTTATCGTTGTGTTGTTATTGGCGTATGCCATAATTACAAGAAGCAATGTCTGGAATCTAAAATTCTTTATAGCAGCAAGATCACTTTTTACGATTGGTCTGGCCTTAATTGCCGCGAGAGGGTACATTTCTGATTTATTCTCTCTGACGCTTGCTAACCCAATTGCCATATTTGCGCTTGGCTTGGAAGCATACAGTTTTACAGTAATAGATGGAAAGTTTAAACGTAGATTATTGATTCTGATGATGCTAGCCAGTTCGGTATTTTCAGTACTCTTTGTCTTGATTTCCAGTCAGCCAGATAATATTAGAATAATTTTCGGTTCTATTCCTGGCCTCACTTTTACACTTTTTGCAGCAGTTCATCTCCTTATATTCAAGAGGCAATACAAGCTTAGTAAATTAGTTGCAGCATTCTATGTCTTATTAGGAGTAGCCTATGTAGTCCGTCTTGTGAATGCTACCGTAGATGAAAACATTGAGTTTTTAATGAGTAGCAATTGGGTAGAACCAATGTTTTTCATCACTAACAACCTTGTTTTGGTGGTCGGATCAATTGGGTATGTCCTTATCATGAAAGAAGGGCAGGAGTATGAGATACTGGAAAAGAACAGGAACCTTAATGAACTAAATGCTACAAAAGATAAATTCTTCAGTATCATAGCTCATGATTTACGAGGACCAATTGGGGCTCTCAATAACATGGGGAAAGTATTGCTAGACCAGCATGGTGAATTGACAAATGAAGACCGGGAGGATCTCATTAGTGCTGTAAATGAAAGTTCAGGGTTAGCTTTAGGTTTGCTCAACAACCTTTTGTACTGGGCTCAATCAGAATCTGGCAAACTACAGGTTAATATTACACAGTTTAGACCTACGGATTTACTAACCAGAGCTTCATTGATTTTCCGAGAAGCTGCACATTTGAAAAATATTACTATAGAAGTTCCGGAAAGGAGTAATGAAACTGCCACCGCTGACATGGAAATGATCGATACAGTGATCAGAAATTTGTTTTCAAATGCCGTGAAATTCACTCCAGAACATGGTAGAATAGTAGCTGGCTACAGAGTGATCAGTGATGAATTATTTGAAATTTTTGTGAAGGATTCCGGAGTAGGTATGTCGCCTGAAGTCCAATCCCAACTATTTAAACTTGATTCAAACTTCACTTCAAGGGGAACCAACCAGGAACGTGGTTCCGGACTTGGACTAAAACTATGTAAGGAATTTGTAGAAAAAAATGGAGGCATTATTGGAGTTTCCAGTAAACCCGGCGTTGGCACAACCTTCAAATTTACCTTGAGGAGAATTTGTCCGGAGGATGCAAGTCAATTTGATCAGCATGTAACAATTATCGAGCAAGAAAAGGTGGAGCCCTAACTTACCACATCATTCCGACTACTGTTCTGAAAAAGCTTTTTCTTTTTTTCTTGATCACTTTTGAACCAGGAAGTGCACCCTCAAAAAATATCTCATCACACTCTCCGGTGAAATAATCGATAATGATTCTAAATGAGATCGTCTTCCTGTTTTTTCCAATTTTCACAGGAGAGGATTGATCTTCACCAAACCCGCCACTGAATCCGCTAAGGATATATTCGTCCATTACTTTCTCAGATACACTAAGCCTACCATTTTGGTCCGTTCTAACAACAAAGTCTATCAGTTCACCATTTGAGACAAATGAGATAACCACTTTATGTTTTGCATAACTTACAGCAACGGATGTTTGAAGAGTTTTCTTCATATTGGAGTGCATCAATTCACCGCTATAAGTCATTTCGCTAGGTACTGAGTTGGTATTTTTCATATGTTATTAATTGATTGGTGACCCAAAAGAAGGGTATTATTTTGTTTTGACAACTACCGTCATCATTCAACAGGTAATAAATTGTCTGTAACGGAAGGACTTACGTTCAACAGGAATTATGATACTTTTTGGTAAAATTGTTACTTCCAGATGGTTGTATTACATTCAGATTGCTTAATTATGCGTTTAATTAACCTAATTCGTTTAGCGAGGACAAATTGACTATGAGTAAAAACTTAGTGATAATTCCTACCTATAAGGAAAAGGAAAATATTGAAGCAATTATACGCAAGGTATTTTCTTTGTCAATGACTTTTCACATCCTGATTGTGGATGACAACTCTCCCGATGGTACTGCTGATATCGTCAAAACCCTTCAGAAAGAATTTCCTGACCAACTATTTATTCTTGAACGTGAAGGCAAATTAGGGCTAGGGACAGCATACATTGCTGGTTTCAAATATGCGCTTGACCATGATTATGATTACGTCTTTGAAATGGACGCTGATTTCTCACACAACCCTGAAGATCTTGTAAGATTACAGAAAGCCTGTGCTGAAGACGGCTATGACATGTCTATTGGATCTCGTTATGTAACTGGGGTAAATGTAGTAAACTGGCCCATGGGGAGAGTGCTAATGTCTTACTTTGCCAGTATGTATGTGAGATTCATCACAGGGTTACCAATCAAAGATGCAACTGCCGGTTTTAAATGCTATTCAAATAAAGTACTCAAAACATTATCGGCCAGAAAGATAAAATTTATTGGTTATGCCTTCCAGATTGAAATGAAATTTAATGCATGGAAGCATGGTTTTGAAATCAAGGAAGTGCCGATTATTTTCACAGACAGAACAAAAGGTCAATCCAAAATGTCCTCGGGGATTTTTAAGGAGGCTATTTTTGGTGTAATCCAATTGAAAATCAGCTCTCTCTTTATAAAGTACGAGCCCCGTCGTTAGCTAAATTTAATCGCCCTAATTGGTTTGATCCTGCTGATAACCGCTATTGGAATGACCAGAGCAAGACTAACTACAAGTAGCATCACAACATTTAGCCCTACTAAAAAGAAAGGATTAAAGTGAATTGGTACAAACTCCATGTAGTAATTCTTGGGGTCTAAGGGTATTACCCTGAAATACATCTGTATTAATCCAAAGGCAAATGCTAACGCGTTGGCAATTATAGTTCCCTTCAATATGAGTCTTAGACCATTCATGAAGAAAATTCTGCTGATCAACCTTCGGTTCCCTCCTATAGCAGACAGTAATCCAATCATCTGAGTTCTCTCCATGATCAGGATAAGTAAAATTGATACCATGTTGAAAGCTGCAACTAACAACACCAGGACCAGATAGATAATCACATTTCGATCAATCAACGAAAGCCAGTCAAATAGTTGCATGTACTTTTGTGAGACCAGATCTGCATAAAGGTCATGATCAATCCTCCTAAACAAGTCTTCCCTGTAGTCAGGAAGATTACCGATATCATCAACGAAGACTTCAAAACCACCAGTCAATGTATCAGGCCAATTATTGATCCTTCTCAGCAGGTCTATGTCTCCGATTATCATTTTGTCATCAAACTCCTCCAGGCCTGTTTCGTAAATACCACTCACTTGTAGTTTTCTGTAACGGGGTGGATTTTGAACAAAATAAATAAGTACATCATCTCCAACATTCAATAGCAATTGGTTAGCCAACTTACGGCTCAATATGACATCCAGTGAATAACCAGATGATTTGAATTGTGGAAACCTGCCTTCTACAATATTTTTCTGAAATCCAGCAGTATCATAGTCAGTCCCTATTCCTTTGAAAATTACACCTTGAACCTCCTCATCAGTTTTTAGCAATCCAGCTTTGTTAGCATATTGCTGAACATGTTTGATATACGGAAAATATTTTTCCCAATTTGTATAGAATTGTGATGTTGTTGTTACAGGAGGTTCATCGATGGAACTGATCATAACATATTTTGTGATCAGCACATGACCACTAAATGAATATATTTTCTCACGAATCTCTCGTCTAAACCCTCCCATAATCATAAAGGCAATCAGGATAGATGTCAAACCCAATGTTATACTCACTACTGCGATACGACTGATCACAGCAGAAAAGGACTTTTTATTCTCCTTTGAAATTCGGGTCGATATAAAGTATGGGAGATTCAAATTTATTCTAATTTTGAGCGATGCAAATTAACCGGAAGCAATTGAATAATACCAGTATCTGGATTTTTTTACTATTTATTATGGTCTTTTTTGCTTGTCAGGACTCCTCCTCTGCCGAGCAACAATCGCAAATTAGTCCTGATACCACGTTACTCGTAGGTGCAGAAAGGTTCCCCTTATATATACCCTTATTAGCAAACAAGAAGGTTGGTCTTGTTGTCAATCAAACTTCTATGGTAGGCAATACTCACCTTGTGGACACACTTCTTCAACTAAACGTAAATGTCACTAAATTATTTGCCCCGGAACATGGATTTCGAGGTGAAGCTGAAAACGGGGCACACATTGAGGATGACAAAGACCCAAAGACGGGAATACCTATCCTTTCCTTGCACGGAAAAACTAAAAAACCTACTCCTCAAATGATATCCGGATTGGATATAGTTCTGTTTGACATACAAGATGTAGGTGCCAGATTCTATACATACCTGAGTACTATGCACCTGGTTATGGAGGCCTGCGCAGAACAAAAAATACCGGTTGTTGTACTGGATCGTCCAAACCCAAATGGACATTATGTAGATGGTCCTGTAATGGAGGATAAGTACAAGACATTTTTAGGTAAACACAACATACCCATTGTGCATGGTATGACACTGGGGGAATTGTCACTAATGATCAACAAAGAAGGGTGGTTAACTGGTAGTCTGATGTGTGATCTGGAAGTAATACCAATTGCACACTGGGATCATACAACAGCCTACAGTCTCTCCATCAAACCATCTGCGAACCTTCCAAATGACAAGGCTATCAATTTATACCCGAGCCTATGCCTGTTTGAGCAAACTGTTGTGAGTGTAGGAAGAGGTACAGAAATCCCGTTTACTATTTTGGGACACCCCAATTATCGGGACACAAGCTTTAGCTTTACACCTACATCCAGAACAGCCTCAATATACCCAAAACATGAAAACAAGAAATGTTATGGAATGGATTTATCTAACATGCCCAGACTCGATGAACTTAACATTCAGCTCCTCCTGGATTGGTATTCGCTTTTGAAAGATGAAGAGACACCCTTCTTCTATAATTACTTTATGAATTTAGCCGGAACTGAAAAATTACAACAGCAAATTGAAGCTGGATGGACATCTGAGCAGATAAAGGCAACCTGGCAGAGTGACCTCAAACAATTTAAGAAACTAAGAAAGCAGTATTTACTTTATAAAGACTTTGAATAAATGAGCAACCGACTCAACGTAATCTTCATGGGAACTCCGGAATTTGCAGTGGAGAGTTTAAAAATTCTGGTGGAGAACAATATCAACATTGTAGGAGTAGTCACAGCTCCAGATAAACCAAAAGGAAGGGGGAAAAAACTGGGTATCTCTGCGGTAAAGGAGTATGCGGTCACTCAAAACCTCAAGATCATGCAACCTACAAACCTGAAAGACCCTTCTTTCTATGATGAGTTGATGGCATTGCAGCCTGATCTGATGGTTGTAGTTGCATTTCGCATGCTACCTGAAAAAATCTGGAGTGCTCCGAAAATTGGAACTTTTAACCTACACGCTTCTTTGCTTCCAGCCTATCGTGGTGCTGCCCCCATTAACTGGGCCATTATGAACGGTGAATCAGAAACTGGAGTAACTACATTCTTTTTGAAGCATGAGATCGATACAGGAGCAATCATTTTTCAGGAAAAAGAACCTATCCATCAGGATGATAATGTGGGCACACTCTACGAAAGGTTAATGCACAAGGGAGCAAAACTTGTCTTGAAAACTGTAGAAGCTGTTACGCAGGGCGATTATACTACAACACCCCAAGAGGAGCCCTCCGAACCAAAACACGCTCCTAAGATCTTCAAAGAAACCTGTGAAATCAATTGGGAGCAGCCTACAAGTGAAGTCCACAATTTTGTTCGAGGTTTATCTCCATATCCAGCTGCCTGGACTACATTAGGAGGGAAGAATTTAAAGGTTTACGCCACCAAAATATCTACAGCTGATGGAAAGTACTCCACTGGAACATTTTACTCAGACAACAAGAATTTTTTGAAAGTAAATACATTGGATGGTGCACTGGAAGTCTTAGAATTGCAGCTTGAAGGAAAAAAAAGGATGAATGTAAAAGACTTTCTTCTAGGAAATAAAATTGAAGCATAGATGATATCGATGATAGCGGCTATTGGTCAAAACAGAGAAATTGGTAAAGACAATGACCTGATTTGGCATTTACCTGATGATATGAGGTTTTTCAAAGACACTACCAAGAACAAGGTAGTCATCATGGGAAGAAAGAATTTTGAATCACTTCCTCCGAAATGGAAACCTCTACCAAACCGGATCAATTTGATCATTAGCAGGAATCCTGATTATGATGCAATGGGATGTGAAGTATTTACATCACTGGAGGAGAGCCTTGAAAGAGCCCAAAAACTTACTCAAGACGAAATTTTCATTATTGGAGGTGGGCAAATCTATGAGCTTGGACTACCCTACGCCAACAAAATGTATCTTACAGAGATCCATGAATCTTTTGATGCCGATGCTTTTTTCCCTGCATGGGATGAATCAATCTGGAAAGAGATTTCCAGAGTGCCGCATCCTACAGATGAGAAGCATAAACATCCCTTTGATTTTGTTACTTACACTAAGCTTTAAAAATGAAACCAATAAAAGATAAAGTTGTATGGCTTACCGGAGCTTCCTCCGGAATAGGAGAAGCCATGGCCTATGCATTCGCCAGGAAAGGCGCCAGATTGATCCTCTCCTCACGAAGAGCTTCAGAACTAGAAAGAGTGAAATCTAATTGCCCCGATGAAACTCAGGAAAATATTAAGATTCTTACCGTAGACCTGGCAGATGCCAATAGTCTGAAAAATAAAGCAAAAGAAGCTGAGTCTTTCTTCGGACAGATTGATATCCTCATCAATAATGGTGGCATTTCTCAAAGAGACAGAATTATTCACACTGACATTGAAGTGGACAGGAAGATTATGGAGATTAATTATTTTGGGTCAATTGCGCTATCCAAGTTTGTTCTCCCTGGAATGGTGAATAGGAAACAGGGACATCATGTAGTGATTACAAGTGCTACTGGAATAATCAGCACACCCCTCAGATCTTCATATGCGGCTTCAAAGCATGCTTTACATGGGTTTTATGACTCCCTTCGAGCAGAACACTATGATGATAATATTAAAGTCACCATTATTTTACCAGGCTATGTAAAGACGAACATTTCAATCAATGCTTTAATGGGGGACGGCACCCAACAAAATTTAATGGATAATGCTCAGGACAATGGGCTCTCTCCAGAATATGTGGCAAACAGGATCATTAGGTCAATTGAGAAGGACAAACTTGAAGTATACATCGGTGGACTGAAAGAAGTTGCAGGTATTTATTTGAAACGTTTTCTGCCTTCACTTTTTGCCAGAGTCGTTCGAAAAACCAATGTGACTTAACGGTTAATCGACACTTTTCATTGAGTTACCGAAAAAATAATTAGATTGGAAGAAAGTTTTGATTTGCATCAGTTAAAATGTGCTTTCTAATCACTTAATTTGTTTGAATAAAATTTCTATCCATGTCAGAATTAAAAGAAAGAAAGAAAAAAAAGTACAACATCCTCTATGTAGATGATGAAGCAGCTAATCTCAGGGTTTTCAAATCGGTTTTCAAAAGAGATTATAAAGTATTTATTGCGGAAGGTGGTTCTCAGGCGTTGGAGATCATGAAAGAAAATGAAATCCATCTTTTGGTAACTGACCAAAGAATGCCAGGAATGTCTGGTGTTGAATTGCTGGAGCAGGCTGTTGTTGATTATCCTGACATGGTTAAGATGATTTTGAGTGGATTTAGTGATGTGGAAGATATCATTAAAGCGGTAAATGAATGTGGTCTTGACCAATATTTAATGAAGCCGTGGAACAAAGAAGATCTTGGTAAAACGTTTGATAAGGCACTGGCCAAATTTGAATCTGACGAAGATAAAAATGAGGTGCATATCATTAAGAAAGCACTTGAAGAAAATGAGAAATATGCTCACAAGCAAATTCATGCATTACTTCCAAAAGCAGCAGATTTTGATGGTTTCTTCGAGCAGTCTTTCACACTCTACAAACCAGTAAATGACCTTGGAGGTGTTTTCTACTGGTTAGGTACATCTGAAGATGAGCAAACTGCTATTTTGGCTTCAATTGATTGTGCTGAAAAAGGAGTGAAAGGTGCACTTCTTACAATGCTTTTTGAAACAGCTTTGAAAGGTGTGGTTTACAAAAAGAAAGTAATGAATGCCTCAGAAATCCTGAAGTTTTTAGATCAGCATTTTCAGGAGCACTTAAGTGCTGGAGAAGGAGAAGAAGAAGTTGGTTATAACGTTGGAATTGCTGTGATTGATAAAGGAACTAAAATGGTTTCATTCGCAGGTGCAGGTCAAAATATGCATTACATTGATAGTAATAATGACCTTGAATTTGCAGGAGGTGATGCAGTTCAAATTGGGTTGGGAGAAACAAATAAAAAGTTTGAAACATTCACTGGAACCTTTGATGAGGTAAAAGCAATATACCTGTATGGCTCAAGAACCGGTGATCAGTTCTCTAATGGTGAACGAGTTAACTCTTTGGAAGAAATGATTGATGAGGTGATCAATGAGCCTTTCAGTGAACAGAAAGAAGAGTTAATGATCAAACTGGCTGAGTCAATTTCAGGTCAACCGCAAGAACATGATGTGATGATATTAGGCGTGAAAGTCTAGTCATCCGGTATTTAATAAAATTCATAAACCTGTCATCTCGACAGGTTTTTTTTTGTGTAAACAATTGGTAATTAGTTATTTTTCAATGAATTATTGTTGGATGAGGGTACTGCTACTAATCATTATGATTTTTATGACACATTTGATGTCAGGTCAGTTTAAAGCGCAGATTGACCCTGATCAATATGTCATAAAGATTGATAATAACCAATCAAGAAGTATCAGATCGAACACATTGGACATTGCGACTATTCAGAAAAGACCAGAGTCCCTCAAAGTTGTCCCGTTACATACAGAGAAAAAAAAGGGAGGAAAACCTTCCATATTAGACGGAATTTATGTCATCCATATCTCTACGAACCAGAGTGTATATCAGATTATTGATGAGCTCAAAAACTACGATAATGTTATCTACGCTGAACCTGTTTATCTGGACTACCCGTTATTAACCACCGATGATCCAAACAGTGACCAACAAAACTATCTGGATCTCATCGAGGCTTTTCAAGCATGGGATTATACAATCGCAGATTCCACACTAACAATTGGAATCATCGATACTGGAGTGGATTTTGATCATGAAGACCTCCAAAATGTTCAGTATAATTTTGCAGATCCAATCAACGGTATAGACGACGATGGAAACGGTTATGTAGATGACTTTTCCGGGTGGGATTTTGCCAATTCAGACAATGACCCTACGGCGGATCAAAGTGGTCATGGCACTCAGGTAACAGGTGTAGCATCCGCCTCCACGAATAACAATATTGGTATTGCTGGTATTGGCTATAATGCCAGATTCTTACCCTTGAAAATATTCGAATCCACTGATGGAAGTGCTAACAACGCTTATGAAGCAATCATTTACGCTGCAGACAATGGATGTGATGTCATCAACCTCTCCTGGGGAGGTGTAGGTTCATTCAGTCAGTACAGACAAGATATCATTGATTATGCAGTCATTGAGAAAGATGTCATTATTGTAGCGGCCGCAGGAAATACCAATGAAAATCTTAATTTCTACCCAGCTTCATATGAGCATGTACTAAGCGTAAGCGCCACACAAAGCAATGATCAAAAAGCCAGCTTTGCCACCTATGGTCCCTTTGTAGATTTAGTAGCGCCGGGAGATGGGATTTACACAACGAGTAATGGTAGTAACTATACTTCCAATTCAGGAACATCCCTCTCCTCACCAATGGTAGCTGGAGCAGCAATACTACTAAGAGATCTTCACCCTGATTGGACAGCTGGTCAAATTATGGAACAATTACGTGTTTCAACCAACGAGATCTATAGTATTGGTAACAATATGAATTACCAGGATTTTTTAGGATCTGGCAGACTAAACATTAGAAGTGCGATACTTTTTTCTGGAAAGAGCATTAGAGCTGAAAATGTAAGCTATTCGAATGGTATTGGGGAAATTGCCTATTTCGGAGATACACTTCGTTTTTCGATGGATTTGATCAATTATCTGTCACAAGTGGACAGTTTATTTCTGGATTTCTCTTCGGACTCGCCCTACGTGACTATTGAAGAAAACGAGAGCTATATTGGCACACTAGATTCTTTGCAAGTGATTAGCATGGAGTCACCTACCCTACGGCTTTCTGAGGATACTCCAAGCGATGAACAAATACTTATCAAGCTCACATTCAGTGGTGTAGACTACAATGATTACCAGTTTTTTGAATTTTACACAGAACCAGATATCACTGATTTTGGTTTTGACACACAGCTGTCTATTGCATCAGATGGATCATTAGGGTATTATGAGGATGATACACTCACAGGGATTGGATTTATTTCCAATGGAAACTCATTACTGACTAACATTGGTATAATTGCCGCTAAGAATCCTGATAGCCTCTCAAACAACACTAATCTGAACTTTTTCCGCCCCGAAAAAGACAATAATTTTCAGATTGAGCAGAAATCGAAGTATTATAATCACCCTATCGCTGATTTGTTTTTTGAAGGTTCCTTCACTGATGACATGAACTCCACACCCTTAGGGCTAATCATTGAACAACAAGCTTTTGGTTGGAACAACGGTGAAAACAATGATAATATTATCCTTTCTTACAGAATTTCAAACAAGAGTAATGAAACGATAGATAGTCTTTTCTATGGAATATTTGCGGATTGGAACATTGCAGAAGGAGGAAACGCAACTGGATATAACCTGGACGAAAACTTCTCTTTCTCTGTAAACGAAGACTCAACCCATTTTACAGGAATTGGTATAATTTCTCCGCACCAGATGATTCATAATCACATCGACCTATCAAATCTTTCAGATAGTACTTTCAATGATTCTTTGAAATTTGAGCTAGTCTCACAATTTGATTCAACTCAAATCATCAATACCAATTCAGCTCAAACCACAAGTACATTGGTAGCAGATCTTGAGGCCGGTGCAAGTGAAAAAATAGCTTTTGTTTTAACTGCCTCAACAACATACACTGGGCTCGTCAATAACGTTGAGGCAGCACAGACATTATTCAACGAAATTGAGGAGAATCCTCGTGTGATCGAATACATCAATGTTTGTCCTGATCAGGCAACTGTTGTTATCCCCTCAGATAGTGGAACCTACGAGTTTTATTCAGATGCAATTGGTGCTAATTTAATTCAAACAGACACCTCAATTGAGGTGACCCCAAGCAGCGACACAACCCTTTACTTTAGAAAGGTTGATGGAAATGTCACAAGTGAGTTATATGCACTGGGAATCAATGTTATCCCAACTTCAGCAACTTTCACCATGGACAAGGACACGCTTTATCTGGGAGATGTGCCTGGCAACCTGGTAACATTTGCTGACACGAGCCCTGATGTGGTGAGTAGACAATGGGATTTTGATAATGGAAACTATACCCAACTTCAAAATCCGGTGATTTCTTACAATGAGGAAGGGGAATTTCAGGTTACCCTCGCAATTGAGACCTCATATAGTTGCCAAACAAGCACACAACAGGCCTTGTTTGTAGCCAACAGAGGGGATTCACCTGAAGTAACAGATCAAATTGTCTGTGAAGGAAGTCAGGCCTCCATAAATGCTTCAAATAGTGACAGCATTCGTGTATATGCCGATTCTTTAAAGACAACATTACTCTTTGAAGGATCTTCATTCACAACTGGCACCCTATTTTCTGACACCTTATTCTTTGTGACCAATATTGAACCCACTTTTGAAAGTACAGTTGAAAGAGTTGATATCACAATTGACCCAATCGAGGCAATCTTTAATTATCAGGCTGATTCTACTCTACTTGAAAATGAGTCCATTTTACTTTTCAATGAAAGCGAAAATGCCAACTCTATTTCTTGGATCTATAATGGGGAGACAATTGGAACAGACAACATTCAGGTTTTCGAGTTACCTGCGAACAATCAGTTTGATCTCGAGCTTGTCGCGTTAAGTGAAAATAATTGTAGTAACTCAAGAGCTCGGACTATTTCGAAAAGTATATCTCCATCCCCAACAACCTCCCTCACATTAATTTGTACCGGAGAAGATGCAATTATTCAACCCGGAAATGGTCAAATATTCTTCTTTTATAGTGATGAAAGTCTTACGAATCTAATTTACAAAGGGTCACAGTTACTTGTATCCGAAATAACAGGGGATACAGCTATATTTATCACAGGTTTTGATTCGCTTATACAAAGTGACCCTGTTGAAGCATTAATCAATGTAGATGAATTTGAAGTTCAAATAGTCACAGAATCTGATACCTTATTTAACGAAGGACCTCAATTGGTTTCCCTATCCACTAATAACTCTGCTGCGGAAAGTTTTGCCTGGTATTTGGAGGGTAGTCTATTTGAAGTGGTCGCTGCTCCTACCATTTTTCTTGAAGGGGTTGGTGTCTATGAAATTGTTTTAGTATCAGAAAACAGTCAGGGTTGTGTATCAACCGACACGACTTCAATTTCAATCATCGAAAGGCCGGTTCCCACAGCAGTAGATGAAATGATGAATCTGAGCATATACCCGAATCCTTCAAATGGTACTTTTCAAATAACTGATGGATATACATTGCTGGACATTCTGGATATTTCTGGAAAGGAAGTGGAATTTAGAAAAACCAAAAACCGAATTCAACTATCAGGTCAATTGGGTTCAGGGGTATTTTATTTAAAAATATCCAATGGTAACAACCTGTTTTTCAAAAAACTAATCAAAAACTGATATTTGGCCGCATATTATAGTTCTGTTTCACAGTTTGGATTATATTTGGTTTAAGTCAAATGGAAAACACTTTTAATAAATATTTGAATCCGTTCTCAACAGGTTCCCTCGAGGATAAATTCTTTAGACTGGGGGCGTTGTGTTTTGTAGTAACCGGTTTACTGGGAACAATCCAAAATTTCTTTGTAAAATCCCCACCAGTCACTTTTGTGCTTTATGGAATTGCTATTGTCGCATTTGGGGTAATGTATTATGTGAGTTTTGAGAGAAAAATTGGAATTGGCGCAAAAATATTATTCCTCTCAGTCCTACTTCTAATCGTTTCAGCTGGCTATGTATTTAAAGGAGGAGTAACAAGTTCTGTAGTACTATTATTTCCTCTTGTTGCAATTTTTGGAGTCCTTTTTCTGGAGGCAAAGCGGTACTTATTTTTTGTCATTTCCGTTGTAGTGACAATTGGAATTCTCTTCACGGTGGAAGTGTTAAGGCCAGAACTTATATGGGATCCAGGAACATTTGCACAACGTCAAAGCACTTTCTTCAGCGCCCTATTCTTATTGACTTTAATCGCAGGACTTACCATGTACTTTTTCAGAAGGTACTATGATAAAGAGAGAATCAAGTCTGCTGAAAATAGAGAAGCTCTTGAAGGAATGAATACCCTGCTTCGAAAAGTGAGTGATGAAGCACTAAATGCCACAAAAGCAAAATCAGACTTTCTGGCCGCTATGAGCCATGAAATCAGAACGCCACTCCATGGAATTATTGGAATGACAGACATTATTCGTGACATGGACCTAAACAATGAGCAGCAAGACATAATTGACTCCATAAAGGTCAGTGGCAATATTCTACTCAACATTATCAATGACATACTGGATATCTCAAAAATTGAAGCGGAGAGATTTGAACTTACTGAAGCCAAATTTGATATCCGAAAGACACTTCATGATGTGATCGCCGTAGTACGACCAAAAACTGCTGAGAAAAATGTCGATTTGACCTTCACTATCGGCAAAAACGTACCAAAATGGATCATTGGTGATGAAAACCGTTTAAAACAGGTTTTGTTAAACATTGCTGGTAACGCTGCAAAATTCACTGCAAAGGGATTTGTTCATCTTGAATTAAAACCAAAAGATTTAAAAGAAGGTCAGGAAGTTACACTGGAGTTTACGGTAGTCGATTCGGGCATTGGTATCTCTGAAGAAAACCTCAAACACTTATTTGATCCTTTCTTCCAGGGTGATAAAGTAAGAAAAAACAATCTGGGGGGCACTGGTTTAGGGCTCGCAATTACTCAAAAAATTGTAGACCTGATGAAAGGTAAAATAGCTGTGAAGAGTACAGAAAAACTTGGAACAACTTTTACCATCACAGTTCCATTTAGGTTAGACGAAGAGGAAGAAAAGGAAGAACAAACACAAAAAACTGGTGGCAATAACCTGGACCCAATCAGATCTGACCTGAGAATTCTAGTTGCAGAAGACTTTGAGATCAACCAAAAAGTGATCAAAATGATGCTCGGTAAACTTGGCCTCACAGCCGATTATGCTGTAAATGGTCGAGAGGCAATAGAGATGCAGCGAAGATCCAGCTATGACATGATCCTCATGGACATTCAAATGCCAGAAATGGATGGTATTGAAGCTACAAGACTTATAAGAGAAGAAGGAAGCTCCAAAATTGATCCTGTCATCATTGCAATGAGTGCAAACGCATTGAACAGTGATAAAGATGTAGCTTTTGTGGTGGGAATGAATGATTTTATCTCGAAACCAGCCACACTGGATAAGGTGCACGAAATTATTAAAAAGTGGGAAAGCCCCAGTGAAAACTAAGGCTTTCAGTGCTGATTAAAACTCGATCCTGTAACTTAGATTAGGAAACATCCCTAACTGTTCTTCTGATGAGATATTTCCAGTGTAAGAATTGAAGTACCTACCAGCTTCATTATATCTCCCCGTAATATTTTGAACATTAAGTGCGATAACCTGGGTAGTTTTTGGTTTGTTTCGAATGAACTTAATTCCAAAGTCTATTCGCCAGTAAGGATCAAGTTGTGAATCATATGCACCAACCGGATCCAAAACAGTATACCCTTCCTCTCGTGAAGCTTCCAGGTCAATTGGGATATACCTGTTATTGCCGGATGAAATAAACTTGGCATTGATTCCAATAAGGTTATCCTTAGTCTTACCTACCTTAAACTCCTTACCTGTGATTACATTAAAAATATAATTACTATTAAATCTTGTATTCCTCTCAATACCGTCCGCACCTTTGTATTTGGACTCAAATAATGATCCTGTGAACACCAGATAAAACCCATCATGGAAGAAACGTTCTGCTGTGAGTTCTAAACCATAATTTCTCCCCGTACCCTGGTTCGCCAATGTATCAGTCACAAAGCCTCCACTTACATTTAGCATTGTACCAAGGTTCTCGAATGCATCATTATCAGGACTCTTCGGTCTGATTGGAACATCATACAAATGTTGATAATAGATCTCCGATTTGATTCTCCAGTGGTCACCAATTGACCTTTCGTAACCTAATACATTGTGATAAGACTTCATGAGGCCCAGATTTCTATTGGGTCTTATCAGATTCCCTTGTCCATCATCTATTGTTCCGAGATACGTACTTATTGTTTCTAATCTACTGTGGAGTCCAGTTCCAAAACTTACTGTTTGGCGGTTATTGAGCTTATATTTTAGACCGAATCTAGGTTCAATTGAAAAGTTGTTGTTTAATAGCAGATGTAAATAATGAACTCCTCCATTCAGTGTGAGCTTTTCATTTACTCTATGCTGCCATTGAGAGTATGCTTGTAAAGTTCCCGTACTTCCATCAGAATCAACATCAGTCTCCATTACCTGGGTTTCATAATCCAATTCTTCCGAATATAGATCATAACCAATGTTACTGTAAATCACACCAGACCTTATTGTGTTTCTGTTGTTCAGTTTGCTATTAATCAAAGAAGAAATTCTGTAAGTACGGTCAATAAACGATTCATCGTACAGATCCTTCATACCAACAGAATCCTCTCCAGAAGCTATTAGTCTTCTGTCTGCGGTAAATTTACTCTCCACATATGTATTCTTATTCATATAAATGACATGAGAAAGACCACCAACTCCAAGTGAGTTTTCTGCTTTCCAGTTATAATATTCAAATTCTTCAGGATTGGCATAAACTTTATCAATACTATTGCCTATTAATCCCCAGAAAGAGAAACTACCCAGTTTTTTTGTTGGAAAATGAAACTTAAACGATAAGTCCTGAAAAGTAATATCTTCGTTTTCACCCAGAATGTTCACACCAATATCATCAAATAACGCCAATGTGGAATACCGATAATTGACTAGATATGAAGCATTACTTTTTTTACTAAACGGCCCTTCTAGCGCTGCAGCTACACCAAGAAAACCTGCTTGAAATGCATACTCTCTCTCCTGACTGTTTCCATTTCTCAGGCTTAAATCAAATACACCTGAAGATGCATTTCCATATTCAGCGGGAAAAGCTCCCGTAAAGAAATCAGAATTTGATAGCATGTTATTACTCAGCATACTAATTCCTCCTGCAGCAGAACCTACTTCTGCAAAATGATTTGGGTTAGGAACTTCTACACCTTCAATCCTCCATAATAATCCATTAGGAGAATTCCCTCTGATAACAATCTCATTTAAAATATCATCACCACCTGTAGTAACACCAGCAAAAGATAATGCCGCCCTGGCGGGATCATCAAAAGTAGCTGCATATCTACTGGTTTGTTCAACAGTAAATGACAAGGCACTAACGGATGACATTTCATTCAAAGGTTCCCCCCTTTGATCGTCTCCGGCTACAATAACAACCTCATCAAGCTTTTGGAGAGATTCTGTTAGTTTGATATTCAGATTAGCTTGTTTTCCACTACCCACCAATATTTCGGAAGCCACAGCATCTTCATAACCAATAAAGCTGATACCAATATTGTGCCTTCCTACTGGGATATTTTTAATCACATAATCCCCATCTATATCAGTAATTGCTCCCAAAATGGGATCAGATCCAATTACAACAACAGTTGCGCCAATCAATGGAGATTCACTTTGACTATCTATAACTTTTCCCCTGATTGATCCTGTGAGTTCCTGAGCAGTGAGAAAATTACTCTGCACCAACAATAAGCACAGAGAAATAAAAAAATTTCGCATGAGTTAATTAATTTGAGTTTTCAACCTTTAACACCCTAAAGAGGACAGCCTTCAACAAAGGTTTCCAGTGGCACAAAAAAAATATTAAAAACAGGAATACAGCGAAATGAATGAGTTGATATGTAAGCAAATTGTAGAACCAGCTTTGGTGGAAGCGGCACAACAACTTCGTATCGATGTTTTTGTGACAGAACAAGGAATTCCTGAAGACCTGGAAATTGATGGAAAGGACCCGATAAGTTTTCATGTGGGTGTATTTGATGGTGATAGTTTAGTGGGAACAGGACGATTGACCCCAGCAAACGAAACCCTGGGAGTTTTATCCAGGATAACAGTAGTATCCAGCCACCGCAAGCAAGGGATTGGTCAGATCATCATGAAAGAATTGGAGCGCATTGCCCAAAACAAATCATTTGAACATTTACAATTAACCCCTCATCACTACCTGGAAAAATTTTACTCAGAGCTGGGTTACTCAGTAATTAGCAGGGATGAGGGAAGTGTGGGAGGTCACCCGCTTATCAAAATGGAAAAATGGCTTACTCGTCTTTAAGCACAGTTGCTGGATTTGCCTTGGCAGTTTTATAACTTTGATAGCCAATAGTCAACCAGGAAATGATCAAAACAAATACCACCGGGATCATAAAATAGAATACATTCAGGTCAATCCTGAAGGCAAAATCTTCTAACCAGCTCTCTGCAAAATAATAAGCGAATGGAATCGCAATAACTGCAGCAAGTGCTATAAATTTTGTAAAGTCTGTTAGCAGCAATCTGGAAATCTGAATTTCTGTTGCTCCCAGTACTTTTCTAACCGCAATCTCTTTTAAACGCTTCTGGAATGTATATGCGGCCAGCGCCAACAATCCTATGGCACCTATAAAAATGGCCAGGACACTAAACATTAGAAATAGTCTACCAAATTTACGTTCAGCCTCATACAGGCTGTTGAAAGACTCATCCAGGAACAGGTAATCATAAGGCTCTTCATTATTCTTTGATTCCCAAAGATCGCCAATTTTCTCCACCACCTGACTGTAATTTCCTTTGACATTGACCAATAAAACCGGTGCTCCAAACTGATATCCATCGCTATTTACATTTGGACCATATCGCATGATCATCGGTCTTATGGATGAACGCATAGACTTACTGTGAAAATCCTTCACCACTCCAATAATTTTAAACTTTTTGCTTTCTCCCCTATCTACATATTGACCAACAGGGTTCTCCCAGTTCAAAACTTTGGCAAATGCCTCATTTATAACAACACATGTTGTATCCAAAGCTCTGGATTGTTCAAAAAATCTCCCATTCACAAGCTTTAACCCCAGAGATTCAAGGAATGAATGATCCACAAAAATGTTATAAGGGCTTAATTTCAATGGCACCTCCTCTACTGTACGATACCCCCAGTCTGACATTCCTCCTGAAGGATAGGAACTTGCAAGAGCTGCGACCTTAACATCTGGTAATGAATTGATTTCATTCTTAAAGCTCTCAAATGAATTGTTAAGTGTTGTTACCCTTTTAATAACCATGGTTTGATCAGCCTGCAAGCCCAATTCACTCTTAGTCATGAACTCAAGCTGAAAATAAATAATCAGTGTGAAAGCAATTAGCGCCATTGAGATAGCAAACTGAAATGTTACCAAACCCTTTTTCAAGAATCCACCTTTTGCTGTTTTTCCTGACAAACCTTTTAGTGCCCTTATTGGCTGAGTAGATGAAATTACAAATGCTGGATAAGCACCTGCCAATAATCCAGTTACCACACTAACAAGCAATAACATCAGCAAATTGAAAGGACTGAAGACTTGAAACATGGAGAAGGATTTTCCTGACGTTTCATTAAATGCTGGTAAGGCAATTAGTACTAAAACCATAGACAGGATCATCGCGACAACCGTAATGATCATAGATTCTACAAGAAATTGACCAATGAGCTGCTTTTTTAATGAACCGAGTACTTTACGAACACCCACCTCTTTGGCCCTAATCGCTGATCTCGAAGTTGAAAGATTTATAAAGTTGATACAAGCCACTATCAGAATAAAGAATGCCACAAGTGAAAAAATGTAAACATTGTTCTCACTTCCTGGAGTACCTCCGAGAGACAGCCATGGATATTTCAGGTGAATATCTGTAATTGGAACCAGGTGATAGTTAAATTTATTTCCTTCAGCCAGGTAATCTTCAAATGAGGCATGCCCAGTATACTCCAATATACCCGGACCAACATATTTAATTACGAAATCCTGAAACTTGTCTCCTACCTGATCAGGATGAACCCCCGGTTTTAATCTAATATAGGACTTAAAGTTATTAGCTGTCCAATCTCCCGCAACAGACCATTCTGCTCTTGGAATATCACGGATCATGGTGTATTGCATGTGAGAATTTTCAGGTGTATTCTCAATTACTGCTGTTATTTTATAATTCTCTCCATTGGATTTAATAGTCTGACCAAGCGGGTTCTGCTGTCTGAAATACTTGAGAGCCAGATCACGCGTAATAACAACTGAATTTGGTGAATTCAAAGCATTTTTGGCATCACCAGCCAATACATCAACTTCAAATACTTCAAAAAAAGTAGAATCACCTACAAAACCTCCCTGTTGCTTGAACAGCTGTCCATTTATTTCTAATGTGTTTTCGAATGGTCCATAAACTCGAGTACCAGACTCCACCTCAGGAAAATCCTGCAACATCATTTTTACCAATTGACTGGGTGTGTTTCCTCCCCTCTCATTTAAAGTAATCCGGTATATCCGATCTGCCGCTTTAAAGGACTTATCATAACTCAATTCATCATTTACGAACATCATAATAGCCAGGCAGCATGCAATTCCTACAGCCAAACCTATAATATTGATGATTGAAAAGTATTTGCTTCGCCAAAGACTCCTGACTGATATTTTCACATAATTTCTAAACATGGCAACTGACATTAATCCTTTTATATCTTCAAGTCCTTTTATGTTTCTCCTTCTGAAGAATCGAAGAACGTCCCACAAAAACCTGTTTCTTGCTCTTCTATAACCTAAGGAATCTAATCGGACTTCAAATAACTCATGAAGATCGCCTTCGATGTATTCAAGTCTTTCAGGCTTACAATAAAACCGAAGTAATTGAAGCATCCATTTCGGTGGCTGCTGCAGGCTCATTTTGATAAGGATGGTATCTGATTGTATAATTTGTTCCTCATTATTCTGTTTTCCTCCAGCACATTGATCCCAATGGTAGTTACTTCAAAGATTCGTTTTCTTCTTCCTCCTCTAGCATTAGTGGCTCCCCCCAGGTAAGACTTAAGGTATCCTTTGTTCTCCAATCTGTCTAATGCTGTATGCACAGCACTGATGTTGACTTTTCTACCTGTTTGCTGCGCTATTTCATCCATTACAGAAACACCATAAGCTCCATCATTCAATATGGCAGTGATCAATAACACAAGTTCTTCAAATTCCCCGATAGTAGGTCTTGACATGAATTTATTTTATTTACAAATATAAAAGTAATAATTTCATTTACAAATATGAAATATATAACAAACCGTCAATTTCAATGCTTCATGCAGAAACAGCTTAAATGTTCAAAACCAGGCCATTTTTCCATATTTTATACTACTTTCTATTGGATTTGCCATATTCAACGACAAAAACACCGGGTTCACCGAAATAATTTTCTCGTTCAACAGAATCTTCATAAGTTGGAATTGTCAATAAAATGAAGATTGGATTATGAAACGAACATTCACCAGGGTAACCTTATTACTCTTATTATTTTTTACTATCTCAAGTGCAAATGTTTTCGCACAAACTCAAACCATTTCAGAACAAGATCTTTCTCTATCAGTGCTAAAATGGTTTTACAGTAAATATCCGGGAATTGATGGTGTAGAATGGTCCGAGACAAAAAGTAAATCGGGGGAAAAACTATATCAGGCTCAATTCAAGCTAGATGGTCATGATTTTACTTCCATCATGAATAATGCTGGAAAAATCATGTATGAAAACAAAGAATATGACAAAAAGGATTCACCTGTTCCCATCCTGGATCATGCTGAATCTAATTTTGACAAATTCAAATTAGTTGCTGTACACAAACATACTAATTATACCTACGGAGCATTGAATACAGAAGAAACCAATTATGAACTCATCGTGAAAGTAAATGGTGAGGAGCAAAGTATTTGGTTCAATGAACATATGAATAGAAATGATTCATTTGAAACAAGTAACCTTGCAGTGAAATAATCTTCTTGACGGGCTATACGAAAAGTATTATATGCCAGGATTCGGGTCCTGGCATTATTTTTTGAAATCAATCTTATTCAGAATTAATCCTGAGGCCGGAGCTAATCTACCTATTGGTTCATTACCAGAACCCACTAGAGATTCTTTGATGTCATCCAATGTTAATTGTCCCAATCCCAAAGAAAATAGGGTTCCCATCATCCAGCGGATTTGATACCTCAGAAACCCCTCGCCAACCACTTTAAACAGATAGCTTTCTTCAGGAAAAAAGTTCGCTGTATAAAGCTCATTTTTGATGATTTCACTTTTGATGATGGTTCTTTTCAATTCGGTATTTGCTGGTGGTTTAGTACAGTAATTACCGAAATAATGTTCACCTTCAAACAGGCTGGCTCCCTGTTCCATAAGCGCTATGTCCATTCTCTCTTCAATATAAGCCATCAAGGGAGCACAAAAGGGGTGATTCTTTGCGCCATGTGAAAAAAGGTATATGTACTCTTTCTCTTTAGGATGCTGGATGATATTAAAACCTGAATCTAACTCCTCAATCGAAATTGCCCTAATATCAAATGGTAGGTTACTATTGAATGCTTCTATGAAGCTCTCTTCATCTAGTTTTTCCCACACAAAAAGTTCAAAAGCTGCATCATTAGCTGAAACTTTAGCATCCGTTCTACTGGCACCCAATGTTTTAAATTTTACTTCCCCCAGAACATACCTAAGGGTTTTCTCAAGCATTTCCTGAACAGTTGTAGCATTAGGTTGTTTAATCCAACCAGAATATCGAAAACCCAGATACTGGAGCTTTATTAAATAATCAAATCTCTTATTCATTTCAACAAATACGGACCAGACAAGTATATGCGCTTTCCACCAAAAAGGGAAATGAACTCCCAATACCCAATCGGTCAATTAGATTTGTTTTTATAATTAATTATATATATAATTGTATTTACCGAAGAATGCAGCATTAGAAATAATCTTCAATTTCGGACCATCACACATCCCTCCTGATAAGAATAAACTTCAGACAGCCAGTTTATTGTGAACATAATTTATTTATCATGAGATTTGGAAAAACAGACTTTACCGCACTGCTTCTTGGATTAATGCTAATTGGTTTACTTGCCTGCGACAACAACGAAGAGAGCAGCATCGAACCCAATAAAAACTATGTGTTACTACTGGATCTTTCAGAAAGATTGTCGTTGCACAATAACCAATCTGAACGCGATCAACAGTTAATTCACTCATTACAGCATTACACTGAAAGTAATTCAATAAATGATGAACTATCAATCGTACTTGCGCCGGAAAGAACAACTGAGCCGACTAACATACTAAAATTTAATAGCACAACAGATGAAGTGGATTTGTCTACACTTTATGAAGCTGCATTAGCAGCAAACGAAAACCAAACCTACTACAATGATGTATGGAAATACCTTGTAGAAGAGTTTGAATATGACTATGTGAATGAAATTGGTACAGAAAACTATCTGATAATACTGACAGATGGGTACTCAATTCTTGGAAAACAAGCCTTCAAACTTCAACAAATCAAAAACAAGTTCCCGAATCTTCAAGTAATTCTAATGGAAGCCAACCCAAGAGACAATGTCATGGAATGGAATCGTTTGATGGTTATTTGGGAAGACTGGTTTCGTAAGATAGGAGTTGAGAATTACACATTGATAGAAAAAGGTTCGCTTGAAGTTGAGATAGACCAGTTAAAAAATATTTTAGATTCTTAGAAAGCCAATGGGCCAAATTCTGATTTGGCCCTTATATCGATTATTGCTGACTGAATACTTTTTTTAGCAATTCTGTAGTTCTGGCAATTGGATCTTCCCGAATATTTTTTTCCTCTTTGGCAATCAAAATGAACAATCCATCTACAGCCTTTTCTGTAGCATAATCATCCAGATTTGGGTTCACCTGATCTACAAATGGGATTTTATTGTATGTATTGATTACATCACCATAATACTTGGTAGCTTTAGTTTTGTCCAGGGCTCTTTTGATTACAGGTTTGAATTTAGATTTAAGGTTATTGGTGGTTTTCCCTTTCAAATATTCTGTAGCGGCATTATCATCTCCTTTTAGAATTCCCCAGGCATCCTGGATGGTCATTCCCTTTATTGCCGAAATGAATATAGGTCCTGCCTCCTTTGCAGCTTCTTCTGCTCCCCTATTCAAGGTAAGGACAAACTTATCTACCTGATCATCCAGGCCTATTTGTCTTAGTTTAGTTTCTACTTTCTTTACATCTGGAGGAAAGGGAATTTTCAATTGAGGGTTCTTAAAATAACCATCCACTTTTGAGGCTGATGCAGTACCTGTATTTGTCCCTTTTATCAATGCTTCTTTCAATCCTTCAGCTACTTGTTCTGTTGTCAGCTTATTATCATCTAAAATGTCCCCGAGTTGTTTTGAAGCTTGCTGAAGTTGTTGTTGGGTACATCCAAAGGTTAAAAGCACCACCAGAATTATCGAATAGAATGGTTTCATCTTATTTTTATTTTCTAATTAATTACGAAGTTATTCATCAATGTAAATAAATAACTCCACTCAAAAAAACATGACCTTTATCTTAACCGTAACATAAAGGAATTTTAAAGAGTTATTCTGGTGTGTTATTTACTAAATTCGTCTCAAATTAATATTTGATCAATGAACAACATCAAAGCTGAAGTAATCACCATAGGAGATGAAATTCTATATGGTCAGATAAATGATACAAATTCTACCTGGATCACCAGTACTCTTGACGAAATTGGGATAAAAACAATACAAAAAACAACAATTGGTGATAGAGAAGGTGAAATCATCAGAGCACTGAAAGAAGCTGAGTCAAGAGCAGATATCATCCTAATCACTGGTGGTTTGGGACCTACAAAAGACGACTTAACCAAACCTACATTAGCAAAATATTTTGACTCAGAGATTAAGCTTCACGAGAAAGCATTAGAGGAACTCACTGCCCTGTTTAAGCAGGTTGGTCGTGAATTGACTGATATCAATAGAAGGCAGGCTGAACTTCCGGTGAAATGTGAGATGGTCAGCAATAAGCTAGGGACTGCTCCCGGGATGTGGTTTTTTGAAAGAGGAAAGGCTTTTGTAAGTATGCCAGGTGTTCCCTACGAAATGAAAGCTATGATGACCAATACTATCATACCAAAACTCATGGAAACCTTTGAAACAGACCTCATTTACCATAAGGTGATCAGAACAGTAGGTATAGGAGAATCCTGGCTTTCAGAGATGATAGAACCCTGGGAAACTGATTTGCCCGAACATATCAAACTAGCTTATTTACCAAGTCCGGGAGAAGTAAAATTACGATTGACAGCAACTGGTAAAAACAAAGATGAAATCAAAGCGGATGTAGAGTCACAAATCCAACAGGTATTACCTACCATAGAAAAATATGTATTTGGGTACAACAAAGACACAGTTGAATTGGCCATTGGCAACATGCTTAAAGAAAGAGGTTTTACCATTTCAACGGCTGAAAGTTGTACTGGGGGTTTCGTAGCACACAAGATTACATCCATTCCGGGTAGTTCTTCCTATTTTATGGGTTCAGTCATTGCCTATGATAATACTATCAAGATCAACCATTTATCTGTTCCACCAGATATTCTTGAAAAGCATGGCGCAGTAAGTGAAGAAACTGCTCTTGCGATGGCCAGGAATGTTAGAGAAAAACTAAATACTACTATTGGTCTGGCTGCAACAGGCATTGCGGGACCCGATGGTGGTACTGAAGAAAAACCTGTAGGAACTATCTGGATTGCTTATGCAGACGAAGAGCGGGCGATTGCAAAGAAACTTCAATTAAGCAAAACAAGAGATCTTAACATCAGATTGACAGCAATTAATGTTCTTAACCTACTTAGGATTGAATTATTGAAGAATGAGACAGAAAATGTAGGTTGATGATTATTTCAATATTGAATGAATGAACAAATTTTTATATAGCTAAATACTTATTATTATTAAATATTATTTTGTATTTAGCTTTTTTAAAGAATAATATTTTGAATAATTTAAATTCACTTCAATATACACTTTTCATAAACTCATAAAATATTAGTAAATTACGCAGTGCAAACAAAACCCAAATTGATAAATAATAAGCAGATGGCTCTAGTTGAAATGGTGATGCCCAAAATGGGCGAAAGTATTATGGAAGGTACAGTGCTCACCTGGTTAAAAAATGTTGGAGACAGCATTGAACAGGATGAGTCAGTTTTGGAGGTAGCTACGGATAAAGTCGATACCGAGGTGCCCTCAACTCACGAAGGAGTATTAAAAGAAATTCTGGCCCAGGAAGGAGATGTTGTTGAAGTTGGTAAACCTATTGCCATTATTGAAACCGGTGGTGAAGCTTCTAAACCAATAAACGATACTCCCGCACCTGAACCTGAGCAAAAAGAACCCGCTCAAGTCATTGAAGAAAGTATCACAGACCATGTAACATCTGTTAATGCACCTGTAAACAGCGAGTCTGACAGGTTTTACTCCCCACTAGTACTGAATATTGCAAAAACAGAGAAAATTCCTATGCAGGAATTGGAAACTGTACCTGGTTCTGGAAAAGACGGCAGAGTCACTAAAAAAGATATCCTGGCTTATGTGAAAGACAGAACTTCAGCTCCTGTACAAACATCACCAGCCAAAACCACCGCTCCGTCACCAAATGGAAACGCCAGACCTGCTCCACAACCAATGCCTGTAGCGATTTCTGGTGAGGATGAGATCATCGAAATGGATAGAATGCGTCGGATGATCGCTGAGAGAATGGTAGCATCCAAACAGACTTCTCCCCATGTGACCTCATTTGTGGAAGCTGATGTCACCAACATTGTAAAGTGGAGAAACCGCATGAAACAAGAGTTTAAGGAAAGAGAAGGCCAAAGCCTTACCTTCACTCCAATTTTCATGGAAGCAGTAGTCAAAGCTATCAAAGACTACCCAATGATCAACGTACAGGTTGATGGCAACAACATTGTGAAGAAAAGGGATATAAATATTGGAATGGCTGTTGCTCTTCCTACGGGAAATTTGATTGTACCCGTAATTCACAACGCTGATCAGCTCAACATACTTGGCTTAACACAACGAGTCAATGATTTAGCGAGAAGAGCCAGAGACAATAAATTGAAACCGGACGAACTTGCAGGAGGAACCTATACAATTTCCAATGTCGGATCATTCGGTAATGTAATGGGTACACCAATCATTGTACAACCTCAGGTCGGCATTTTAGCACTGGGTGCTGTAGTAAAAAAGCCATCCGTTATTGAAACTCCGGAAGGTGACTTTATTGGTATCAGACATAAAATGTTCCTTTCTCATTCTTATGACCACAGGGTAGTGGATGGTGCACTAGGTGGTATGTTTGTGAGAAGAGTTGCTGATTACCTTGAAGGATTTGATATAGAACGAACTGTATAGTAATTATAGACACATTAAAATAAAAGCCACACTTCTGTAGAAGTGTGGCTTTTTTCATAACACAAATTTTACTATTACTCTATAGTAATTTGTAATTTCTTCTTATAGCCTCCTACAGACATAACTGATATGTTGTAGGTACCATTAGTTGCACTCTTTAAAAAATCATCCACCATTTGGGCAATATGATCTGGTGTCCCCTGCCAGGTAGTTAATTTCTGAAATACGTGATTTGAAATGGAAGCAACAACTAATTCATCATTTGCAACCATCAATCCATTCTCAATTTTAGAATAGTCTTCGGTTGTTGAAGAAATTGCTTTGAATCCAGGGCATTTAGTGTGTGTAGTGTAGCTGTAGCTAAGTTTTTTAAATGTCGTCGAAGTGGTCATTTCTAATAATTACTTAAGCCGATTTTGGTTTATAGAACCTCTGAAACCGATTCTATACCTTAAAAGTACGGCTAGAATAATCAATATTTTATTTTACTCGATGAACCCGATCATTTCATAGACTAAACCAGAAATAGTCAGGATGAGTCATTTTATGGCCTTTCAATTTCATGATTAATAACTTCTTTTAACATTTTTTGTGATAGGCTCCATACCTGTAGAGGTAACTTGCATGTTAATATTTAGAAGATGAGGCAACCTATGTCCAAACTATTACATTTTAAAATTGAAGACAGTTAGCATCAACACTAAACCATTGAAAGACGAAGAGATTGTTAGGCTATGCCAGGTTGAAGATCCGGGTGCGCAGGAAGCTTTGTACGAGCGATATGCTACCCGTATGTTCCGCACATGCTATAGGTACCTTCAGGCAGATGATGAAGCAGAAGATGCAATGATCAAAGGATTTGTTAAAGTGTTTAAGAACATTTCCAGGTTTGAATACAGGGGCAAAGGAAGTCTTGACGGCTGGGTAAAAAGGATCATGGTAAATGAATGCCTGATGGAATTAAGAAAGCGCAAGATGCAAACCACATCATTGGATCACCTTGTAGAATCTGAAGTAGATGCTTCCGCAGTTTCAAATTTACAGGCTGAAGATCTTTACAAAATAATTACAAAGTTACCCAATGGATACAGAACAGTATTTAGTCTTCACATCATAGAAGGCTATGCACATAAAGAAATAGCAGAAATGCTGAATGTCAGCGAAAATACATCCAAATCACAACTGAGTAAAGCAAAAGCCATGCTCAGAAGATTAATAAGCGAAACTGAACTGTGATGGAAAAAAGAAATCTAAATCAAATCGTAAACGAAAAGCTAAAAAAGGTTGAAAACACCTTAATCCCTGGCAGTAATTGGAATAAGCAGGTTTCCTGGAACAAAATCCGTGATATTCTGGATACCAAAAACAAAAAACTGGTTTTATGGTATTTTGCTACAGCAGCATCAATATCTCTTGGATTCTCAGCTGTGCTGAATGATAATTTCAATCTACTTAAATCATCTCTGGAGCTACTACAAAGTCCTGAGAAAGTAGTTAGCGAAACTAAACAAAACAGTACCTCCACAGTTGCAGTTGAAAGAAATGAGTTTGAGGTTACTGAATTGACACCAAAACAACTTCCTGTGGTTTCTCACTTAGATGAGTTTAGCAATCAAAATACCTTAAGTCCCTCAAATCAAACTTCACAATCAGAAAGGGAATACGTTTCTTTAGCCAATAGCAGAAAGAATGAAATACTCCGTGAAAAATCAATCACCCTAAGACCAAACATTTCATTGAGCTCAGGTGCAGGAAATATGAATGGCATTAATCCTGCTCTGGAATTGGATATTCGTTTCAAATTAAAAGGGACTCCAAGAAAATCAAGTTATCTGGGAGTTGGTATACAAAGTTCTATACACAATTTGCAATCTGACGAGATTAGTAACCAGCAAATCTACCCGGCCACATTTGTGAGTGCCAAATATGGTCAAATCAAGAAATCATCTGCCGGAAAAAAGAAATCCTGGGAAGTAGAGGCCAGTTATCTGATCAATCCAGATTACAGAGTTTATGATGATACTACTTTTAGGTTTCAGTACACGCATAGCATAGTCGGAAAACTTAGAGGTGGACCCGAACTTCTTTTCACGAATAGATTCAGAAAAGTTTACCCTGGATTCACATTGGTGTTTGGATAGATTGAATCCATTTGAAAACATCAATTTAGAGTATTGACAATAATAAAAATTATGGTCAAGTTTGTCTCAATTTTTTAACAGAGACTATGCTACCTAAAATAAATCCTACTGCGACACCAGGCTGGAGCAAACTGGCTGATCATTTCAAAACATTAGAAAACGAAGAGATAAATTCACTGTTTGCATCTGATGACTCCAGATTTGAGAAACTCTCAACACAGTTTGAAGACATCTTGCTGGACTATTCCAAAAACCTAATCACTCCTGAAACAATCGGACTGCTCAAAAACTTAGCTCAAGATGTGAAACTTGATGAAGCAAAGAAGCTAATGTTCGCAGGTGATAAAATTAACGAAACTGAAAATAGGGCTGTTCTTCATATTGCGCTTAGAAATCAGGCGAATAAACCAATTATAGTTGATGGAGAGGACGTAATGCCAGAAGTCAATAAAGTCCTGGACAAAATGGAGAGTTTTGTCAAAAGACTTCATAACAACGAGTTATTAGGATACACAGGAAAGCCTATTAAAAGTATTGTTAATATTGGAATTGGTGGTTCTGATCTTGGACCTTTTATGGTAACTGAGGCACTTTCACCCTATACTAAACCAGGAATTGATGCACATTTTGTGTCTAATGTAGATGGTGCCCACATTGAAAGCAAACTAAAACTAGTAGATCCTGAAACCACACTTTTTATAATTGCTTCTAAAACTTTCACCACCCAGGAAACCATGACAAATGCCCATACGGCCAGAGATTGGTTCTTAGAGGACGCAAAAGATGAAAAATATATAAAGCAGCATTTCATTGCACTTTCAACCAATGTTGAAAAGGTAGAAGAATTCGGAATTGATCCTGCTAATATCTTTGAGTTTTGGGACTGGGTTGGCGGCCGATATTCATTATGGTCTGCTATTGGAATGAGTATAGCTTGCGCAGTTGGTTTCGACAATTTCAGGGAGTTACTACTTGGTGCTGAAGCTATGGATCAACACTTCCTTGATGCGCCATTTGAAGATAACTTACCAACAATATTGGCATTTCTCGGTATCTGGTACAATAATTTTTTCAATACGGAATCTCATGCAATCCTTGCCTATGACCAAACTTTAAATGCATTCGCCAAATATTTACAACAAGGCGACATGGAAAGCAACGGAAAATATGTGGATAGAGATGGCAATCCTGTAAATTATCAAACTGGGCCTATTATTTGGGGAGAACCAGGCACCAATGGACAACATGCCTTTTATCAATTGATACACCAGGGGACCAAACTTATCCCCTCAGACTTCATTGCTGCGGCAAACCCAAGAAATGATCTTGACGACCATCACAAGAAATTACTTTCCAACTTTTTCGCTCAAACCGAAGCTCTTATGAAAGGGAAAACCGAATCTGATGTTGTGGAAGAATTAGCTGAAAAAGGAATGACTGAGGATGCGATTGAAAAATTAAAAACATTTAAAGTTTTCAAAGGAAACAAACCCACCAACAGTATCCTTATCAAAAAATTAACGCCTCGAACTTTAGGGTCTCTGATTGCTATGTACGAACATAAGATCTTTGTACAGGGGGTTGTTTGGAATATTTTCAGTTTTGATCAATGGGGAGTAGAGCTAGGTAAACAATTGGCAGGAAATATTCTGCCAGAGCTTCAAAACGAAGATAAAGTGTCATCCCATGACTCCAGCACAAATGGCTTAATAAATGCTTACAAAAAGATGAGGGCTTAACGCCTTACCTGAGCACAAAATATTCCGGTAGCAATCGCAACGTTAAGGGATTCAGCTTTACCAAATTTAGGAATTGTAACAGGGTGAGTGATATACTTTTTAAGTGTGTCACTTATCCCTTGTGATTCATTCCCCATCAAGATTATGCCTGCGTTAGAAAAATCCTGTTCATAGACAGACTTGCCATCAAGCAATGCACCATAAACAGGTCGTTTTTGATCACCCAGGTACTGATTTAAATCCGTATATTCCACTATTACCCTAAAGAAAGAACCCATTGTGGCGTTTACGACTTTGGGGTTGTATAAGTCTACTGTGTCTTTCGAACAAACAATTCTGTCTATTCCAAACCAATCGGCTGTTCTAATAATAGTCCCCAAATTCCCAGGATCCTGAACAGTATCTAATGCAATCACAAAGTCATTGTAATTAATAGCAATATTTTGAGTTCTCTGGCGAACCACAGCTAATCCAGCATCATTAGTTGTAAAAGTACCAGCGGATTCGATATTTTGCTGTTTAACGATGGTAGGCTCAACGGATAAATTGCTTAGTTTTGCCTGATGCGCACGGAAATAATCTTCAGTAACATAAAGACTTTCGATTCCAAAATCGGATTCTGTAAGTTCAAGAATATTCTTTGCACCTTCCACCACAAAAAGACGTTCAATATCCCGGTACTTTTTAATTTGTAATGATTTAATAAACTTGATTTCCTTTTTTGATAGCATTGGTATAAACAGGTTGATTGCAAGGATAAAGAATATCAGCATATTATTAATCCTGATAAGTTATCTATTATCAGGTTGCGTAGGAATCCGCTATTTAGAAAAGGATCAGAAAATCCTTTTTGATCAAAGAATCAAGAATGGTGAAAAACTTGATGAATATGAACTAAATGCTCAGCTGACTCAGGAACCGAATAGAAGATTTCCATTTTTACCTATCGCTCCTTTGGTACCAGTATACCAGTGGGGGAAAAACACCTACAGCAAGGAAAAGTATGAAGGAAAAATCACTAAAATAGAGCAGAAGTTCCAAAAGAAGATCGAAAAGTCTGAGTCAGATAAACGAATCGAAAAACTAGAGGAAAAAAGAGAGCGGAAAGTTAAGAAACAACAAACCGTCATCGAGCAGGGAAACCTTCTTATGAGGTGGGGCGAACCCCTTGTCATATATGATTCAGCAAAGGCAGAGCAATCAAAGAATAACTTAACAACTTATTTACATGCTGAGGGCTTTTTTAATGGTGAAGTCAAGATCGTTAAAAGAGATATTGAAAGACTTGTCACACTTACTTTTGAGCTAAATAAGAAACAACCTTACCTCATTGATTCTATTCAATACCTCATTCCAGATTCAGCCGTACTTAAGCTTGTCAAACCAGGAACTCTAATCAAAAAAGGGAACAGATTCAGGCAAGTTAATTTCACCAGGGAAAGAGACCGAATAAATAACCTGATGGTTAATAATGGATACTATGGATTTAGCAGACAGTACATCAGTTTCAATGCTGATAGCACTACACTAGGTAACAATAAAATGATCGTGCAGATTATCCTGAGAAATCCTTCCAATAGTGAAAACCACAAAGTTTTCCATCTTGATTCAGTTGTTTTTGTATCGGATGCAAACACAAAATACATAGCTCCCAGACAGCAAAAAGTCTACAATGATGTAACTTATGACTATATACGAGATATCTACTCTTCAAAAATTCTTGATCGAAGGATATTTTTAGAAAAAGGAGGTTTATATCGTGAACAGGACGTATTTGCCACTCAAAAACAGTTGTCCAACACTGACAATTTCAAATTTGTTAATATCAAATACGACACGACCGGAGGCATTTTCATGGCTCGAATCTATACGAGCCCTTTCAAAAGATACGAGACTTCAACAGAAATGGGAGCCAATCTTGTAGAAGACAGCAATAAACCAGGTCCGTTTGTGAATTTCAGATTGAAAAACCGAAATCCTTTTGATGGTCTGGAAATAATTGAACTGTCAGCAAATGCCGGAGTAGATGGGTTATCAGGACTTTCCGATCAAACAACCTTCTACCAATCATTTGAATATGGTGGAAGAATAACCTTTACTTTCCCACAATTTCTACTTCCACTTGGCAATAAAGTGAAAATAGGAAGGTACAACCCAAAAACCCTCGTTTCAGCAAGAATTAACTTTGCAAACAGACCTGAATACGAAAGAAATACATTTAGTTCCGCCATCACCTATAACTGGCAAAAGGGATCTAAACTTATATTCAGTTTTTCTCCTATCGATGTTAATTACATTAACGCCAAAAGAATCTCAAATGAATTTCAGGAGATCATCAATGACTTTGGAGTGTCCTATGCTAAATCATTTGAATCAGGGTTTGTTAGCAGTTCGATATTCTCTGTTAGTATTGACCCTTCAAGCTACGGTACCGCTAATAAAGCCACAAGCCTCACTAGAATATTTCTTGAGACTGGTGGAAATCTGCTCAATATTTTCGGCGATAGTATTTTTGGAGGAGATATCGCCTACTACAAATATTTAAAAGCCAATGTGGATTTCAGAAGAAAAATCCCAATCAACAAAAACACAAGTATAGCCACAAGAATAAGTGTAGGAGCAGCATACCCATATGGGTTTGGAACAGCATCCACCCTCCCCTATGAAAAGAAATTTTTTCTTGGAGGAAGTAGTACCTTGAGAGCATGGCAACCGCGTCGTGTTGGTCCTGGATCATATACACCTATAGATGAGACCACTGGAAATATCAGCTATAACATTGAGCAACCAGGAGACATTATTATGCAAGGAAATATTGAATTCAGACAACGGTTAATTGGAATATTTTCATGGGCCACCTTCCTGGATGCAGGAAATACCTGGACATGGTATACAGATGAAAACAGGCCCGGCTCCACCTTCGATGTTTCCCGTTTTGCAAGTGAAATTGCGGTGGGTACCGGATTGGGGGTTAGATTTGACTTCTCTTTTTTATTAGTCCGATTTGATTGGGGAATTAAATTATTTGATCCTGCTCAACCAAGTGGAGACAGGTTTGTTCTCAATAAGTTTAGATTCCTGGAAAAGAACCGGCGTGATATGAGTGTATTGAATACTCCAGTATTCAATATTGGTATTGGATATCCATTTTAAAATGAACATTACAAAAGAACTTATCAGTAGTCAATTCCAGGAATTGCAAAATAATATCTGCAAGTCCCTTGAAAAGATAGACGGAAAAGAATCCTTTAAAGAAGATCAGTGGGACAGACCAGATGGTGGCGGTGGAAAAAGTCGGGTTATCACCAATGGGAATATCATTGAAAAAGGTGGAGTAAATTTCTCGGCTGTTCACGGACCAACTCCAGAAAACATCCTTAGTGCACTTAAATTAGAACCGGCTGATTTCTATGCAACAGGAGTATCCATTGTAATTCACCCAAAAAGTCCGATGGTACCAATCATCCACATGAATGTCAGGTATTTTGAAATGAGCAACGGGACCTATTGGTTTGGTGGTGGCATTGATGTGACACCACACTACATTAACAAAGAGGATGCAAGAACATTTCACAAAGCATTAAAAAGTACCTGCGATCAATTTGACACTTCCTACTACCCTAAATTCAAGAAATGGGCGGATGATTATTTTTTCATCAAACATAGAAACGAGACGAGGGGAATCGGAGGCATTTTCTTTGACAGACTAACCGAAGGGACCAACCATGGCAAAGAGTCTATCCTGAATTTTGTGATGGCTGTGGGTAATACGTTTATACCTGCCTATCGTGAATTGGTCAATGCAAATAAGGACAAACCGTACGGAGAAACTGAATTAACCTGGCAAAAGATTAGAAGAGGTAGATATGTAGAGTTTAATTTGGTTTGGGATAAAGGGACGAAATTTGGCCTTGACACTAACGGTCGTACTGAGTCCATATTGATGAGTATGCCTCCGGTGGCCAATTGGGAATATGATCATAAGCCAAATCCAGGTTCAAGGGAAGCGAATACTCTCTCATTGTTAAAAAAAGAAATTGACTGGATCAATGCTTGAATCAATAAAGGAGATTGATGAAGCCTTACTGATTTGGCTCAATGGCAATCATGCCCCCTGGGCTGATGCCTTTATGACTTTCATGTCGGCCAAACTGGTATGGATTCCACTCTATCTGGGGCTCATCTCTTATTGGATTTGGCAATTCAGAAAAAAAGCCGTTATAATCATAATTGGAGTCATATTAATCGTAGGTGCTGCAGATTTCATTACTTCAGGAATTATGAAACCTACTTTTAAGCGACTAAGACCCTGTAGAGAAGCCCACCTCACAGAATTTGTTCATACGGTTAAAAAGTGTGGAGGCAAATATGGATATGCCTCATCACATGCAGCAAACACAGCTGCATTGGCCCTGGCATTCTTCCTATTTGCTCCATCAAAGCATAGATATTTTGGATGGGCTCTTTTGTTATGGTCCCTTCTGATTGCCTATAGCAGAATATACCTTGGTGTACATTACCCAGGTGACGTCCTAACAGGAATAGCTATAGGATATGGACTTGCCTTTTTGCTTTACAGAACTATTAAATCAGTAAACTACTTCGGCTTACAGCATATTTAGATTATTGAGAAATTTTTCTTTATAGGATGAACCTACCGGTATGATTTTCTCATTGATATGAATTTGCATATCCTCGAGGAAATCAATGCATTTGAGATTCACAATATAGGATCTGTGAACCCTAATAAAAATACTATTTGGAAGCCTCTTCTCAATACCTTTCATTGTATGGTGAACAATCTTCTTTCCTTTTCCGGTATTGAAAATTACGTAATCAGCTAATGCCTCTACAAAAAAGATATCATCATACTCCAATCGCTCAAGTTTAGAGTCAGCTTTCACAAAAATGTCAATGTTGGATTCAGCAATAATTTGCTCTTTTTCCAGCTGCTCTTTAACCTTTTTTACAGCTTTCAGGAACCTGCTGTATTCAAATGGTTTTACCAGATAATCACTTACACTTCCCTCAAATGCCTGAATGGCGTACTCTTCCTTGGAAGTAACCATGATAATGGGATAGGAATTATTCAGGGAATACATCAAATCCAAACCGGACATCTCCGGGATCTCTACATCCAGGAATACAAGGTCTACATCAGATGGTGAATCGTTTTGAAGGACATTGCTAGCTTCAATAGCACTGTCAAATTCGTAAGTAAGTCGAAGAAAATCGGTTTTATCAATAAATTTTTTGACCAAAAGACGAGAAATTTCATCATCGTCTACAACCATGCAATTGATCTCCATAAGTTTTCTATTGGCGAGATAAGATCTTCTGTACATATTTTCCAAGAATGTCAAATTCCAGATTCACTTTATCTCCGAGTTTAAGTTGGTTAAAATTTGTGTTTTCGTAAGTATAAGGAATTATTGCAACTGTAAAGCCATTATCTCTCGAATTAAAACAGGTAAGGCTAACACCATTGATGCAAATAGAACCTTTCTCTACAGTAATATTACCCCCATTTGGATCAAATTCAAAATCAAAATACCAACTTCCATCGGCTTCCTTGATTTGCGTACATTCCCCAGTTTGATCCACGTGCCCCTGAACAATATGACCATCAAACCTTCCATCAGCGACCATACAACGCTCAAGATTTACACTATTCCCAACATTTAATTTGCCAAGATTGGACTTATTTAGTGTTTCTTCAATCGCTGTAACCCAATGTCCATGGGACTCTAATTGTGTTACTGTCAGACAAACTCCATTATGGCTCACACTTTGATCTACTTTCAAAGTATTGCTAATACTGCTCTTCACAAAAAAGTGCTTATTGGAGCCTTCCTCTTTTATTTGTTCAACAATCCCTAAATCTTCTACTATTCCTGTAAACATTTTGCTTCCCGCGACGATTTGTTCGTGATCAATGTTAATTTTGGCTTAAAGAAATTACAAAATTCAACACAAACAAAATTGTTTCACCCTAATATGATTGATGACTACAAACACAAAGGCATGAGAAAAAAGCTCATCCAGGTCATCAAAGAAAAAGGCATAAAAGACACCAGGGTTCTACAGGCTATTGGCAAGGTCCCACGGCATTTCTTTTTCGAAAGTGCGTTCGTTGAGCACGCCTATCAGGACAAAGCATTTCCAATCGGGGAAGGACAAACCATTTCTCAGCCTTATACTGTGGCCTTTCAATCAGAAATTCTAGAAGTGAAAACTGCAGATAAAGTGTTGGAAATTGGAACAGGGTCTGGGTATCAGGCCTGTATATTGGCAGAGATGGGTGCTGATGTTTATACAATTGAGTACAACAAAGTTTTATACAACAGAACCAGTAGGTTTATTCCTAAAGCATTCGGTTATAAAATTAAATTCTTCCAGGGAGATGGCTCAAAGGGACTTCCAAAATACGCCCCTTATGATAAAATCATTGTGACAGCTGGCGCACCCTCAGTACCAAATGATTTAATCAAACAATTGAATGTTGGGGGCATACTAGTGATCCCGGTGGGTGATGATAAGATTCAAAAGATGTCGAAAATCCGAAAATTGGACGAAAATAAAATAAGCCGAAAAGATTATGCTAATTTTAGCTTTGTTCCACTTTTAGGTGATAAAGGATGGAATAAATAATTAGACAACATAAACAGTTACACATTGTCAAAAAAATCAAAATCATGTCAGGAGTCATTGGTAAATATGACAGAATTGGTATTACCCAATGATACCAATACTCTAAATAACCTAATGGGTGGTCGTTTGATGCACTGGATGGATATTGTTTCTGCTGTTGCTGCACAAAAACATTCTAACAGAATTGTTGTAACAGCTTCCGTTGATAATATATCATTCACTCATCCGATTCAATTGGGTAATGTTGTCACATTAAAGGCTTTTGTGACACGTGCATTTAGTTCATCAATGGAAGTTTACATTGAAGCAATTGCCGAAGATATACCTGCGAAGAAAAGAGTTGAAAGTAATAGTGCCTTTTTCACTTTTGTGGCAGTTGATCAATCAGGAAGACCGATTGATGTACCGGAGGTAATCCCGGAAACTGATGAAGAAAAAGAGCTTTATGAAGGTGCTCTCAGAAGAAGACAACTAAGACTGGTTCTTGCGAAAAGAATGAAACCTGAAGACGCGACTGAGTTAAAATCAATATTTGACTAATGACAGATCACAATTTCCTGAAATTCTTCATCGAAGAAGATGTGTATGTTTTGAAAGGTGAATCACCAGAATTAGTTGATACACCTACAATTTTGGATGAACCGGAAAGAATTCCTGAGAATGTAGTTGAAGAAACACAGAAAATGGAGAAAACTCCTGAGATACCTTCTTTAAAAGAAGACATTAGCATTCCGGAATCACCAAAAGAACCTTCCTACACACCTCCTGTTTTCAGTGGTATGTTTGCTAAAAAAGTGATGATTGTTGTCCATACTGAAGGTTTAAAGTTTCCACATCAGGACTTTATGTACAAGGTCCTGAGCTCAATAAAGTTACAAAAAGAGGATATTGCGGTTGTTCCTTCCGGCCATATCAAATCAAAAGAAGACTTTGAGTGGATGACCAGCGATGAAAATAAATTATTCATTGCATTCGGACTTCCAGATAAATGGATGGAAAGAATCCACACATCCCCTGACAAATACAAAATTCTGGAAGGCAAAACACATAAATTGCTATTTTCTGATTCTTTGGAAAACCTTAACAATGACCAACAGTTAAAACTTAAACTTTGGGAACAACTAAAGGTATTAGGCAATGAGTTTTGAATTTAGAAGAGTTGAAAACGGCTCCAAGGGTGAATTTGAATACCTCAGTAATGAGAAGAAATTAGCGGAGATGACTTATGTATTCTCCGGTGACGACAAATTCATTATTGACCATACAGAAGTAGATGATTCTTTGAGAGGTCAGGGAATTGGGGTCAAACTGGTGGAGGAAGCTGTTGCCTTTGCCAGAAAGAACAATTTGAGAATTCTCCCATTATGCCCATTTGCCAAATCCGTATTTGATAAACGGGAAGACCTGAATGATGTACGCTTTTGATGAATAAAATTGCCGTATACACTGCTATTTTTGGTCCATTTGATGGGTTACTCCCTCAAATCAAAATCAAAGGAGTGGACTACATCTGTTTCACCGACCAACCGTTTAAATCCAAAACCTGGCAAATCAAGCATATAGATCCAGTTTTTGAGGACTCAAGAAGAAATAGTAGAAGAATTAAAGTGCTTCCTCATCTATTTCTCCAGGAATATGAGTATTCGATATTTATGGATGGTAACTACCTGATTAGAAGAGACATCAAACCAATACTTTTTGAGAAATTAGCTGATGCCAACATGGCCATATTTGATCATAACCAATGTGAAGATGCCAGAAACTGCGTCTATGAAGAATATGAATCAATCATCCGGCTAATGCAGGAGAAAGGGGTGCAAAAAGATGACCCTAAAGTCCTAGAGCAACAGATAGACAGATACAAAAACGAAGGTTACCCAGAGCAAAATGGGTTAATTTTCTCAGCTGTACTTTTCAGAAAACACAACGAGGCAGATGTTATAAAAACAATGGAATGTTGGTGGGATGAAATAAAAAACAATAGCAAAAGAGACCAATTGAGTTTCAATTATGCTGCCTGGAAAACTAATCTCAAATTCAATATAATTGACGGTGATCTGCGCAACAACAAGTGGTTTTTCATGATTGGAGCCCACCGCCCAGATTACTCAAAGAAGCTGTTCAGATACAGACTTAAAAGGTTCTTTGGCTTACTCCCTAAAAGCAAAGTACAGATTAATAGCATTTAGGATTTTATGGCAACTTCTTCACTTTCTCTTCTTAAATCATTTTTAGCATAGGCTTCATCATAATCATCTCTGATTGTTCCCAGAAGCCTGTCCCAGAATAAGAAATACAATCCATAATTTCCATGGAATTTCTCATGGTGCTGATTATGATTGATTGAAGTATTCAGCCATTTGCCAATTGGATTTTTATTGAACCGTTTTGGAAACAGTTCATACCCTAAATGTCCATAAACATTGTAAAAAATCATAAATGACAAAAATACAAGCACCGCACTCCTGTGATGTGGTACCAGGAAAACAATTGGAAATATTATGCTGGCTTCAAAAAAAGCTTCAATTGGATGAAATGCATATGCAGCCCATGGAGAAGGATTTTGTGACAGGTGATGCACTTTATGTACATACTTGTAAATTTTAGGGTGATGCATGCCCCTGTGAATCCAATAAAAATAAGTGTCATGCATGAAAATCATGATAATGATACTTAAAACCCAATATCCCCAACCATGTTGCTCGAATTGATCATATCTCTGGTTAAAGGAAGCCAGGGGCTCAGTATAAACCAAAACAGCCACACTTATAAAAATGGCCAGCGTAACTACAGAATAAGATATCTCCCTGATGTAGTCTTTATTTGCAGGATACTTCTGTTGAATTTTCTTATAGGACCACCGACTTCTAAAAATTACGTAATAAACAAGAAAGGCACCTCCTGCAACCAGAAAGTACCTTGCTGTATTGTATATTATCGCTTTTGGGAGTATTTCTAATACATCCATTTTTTATTTTTTATCCAAAAATCTCTGCCAATTTTGCTCGTAAAGAAGCACCACGAAGACCTTTCGCTACAATTTTCCCTTCAGGATCAATCAAGTAGGTCGCAGGAATTGACGAAATTTTGTAAGTTTCAGCGGCTTCTGATCTAAAGTATTTGAGATCTGAAACATGCATCCACGGTAATCCATCCTGTTCAATAGCCTGAACCCAATGCTCCTTCTTTCTATCTAAAGATACACCAAGAATTTCAAACCCTTTGTCATTGTATTGCGCATAGACTTTTTTCACATTTGGATTCTCCGCTCGACAAGGCTTGCACCAGGCGGCCCAAAAATCAATGAGCACATACTTACCCCTGAGTGAACTCAACGTAATAACATTACCATCCGGGTCTGGTAAGCTGATTTCGGGTGCTTCTGACCCTACTGCCAACAAGCTGAATTTTTTCACTTGCTCTTGTAAAGCAACTGTGTATTCTGAATCAGGAAGTTTATCAGCAAATTTATTTGCAACACTATCGATGAAAGGGAATTCCTGTTCAACATCAATGTAATTCAAAGCATAGACTGAAGATACAGATGGTGCATATTCCCATACAATTCGTTTCAACTCCTTAGTCTTTGTTCTTTCCAGGGCCCTCATTCTTTCAACCACATCCTGAAATTGACCAGGATTATTGCTGTTTCTGGCAATCATTGCTTCCTGATTAAGCATTTGAACTCGTTGGTTAAATGACCGCATAATAGAATCAGCCTCATCCTTTTGATCGGTGGCAGCACTACCTTTCACATCAAATTCACCAGATGCCCTATCACCGTCCACAGTGATTCGTATGTCCTTGTCATCAAAACCGACAATGAAAGGCACATACTGCATGTCAAAGAAATTTATTCGATAAAAAGACTGTTCTGCCTCTGCAAGATAGAACGAGAATTCATTTCCATCTATATTAATTGAATCCACTCTTTCTGTTGATGTAAAACTCAGTTTTTCCAGAACTATTTTACCGTCCTGAACTGGGTTTTTCACTACTCCAGAGATTTTTACTGCACCTACTTTTTGGCCATTGCCCCCACAAGCGCTCAGGATCAATATTAACATCACAAGACTTAGATACCTCATTTTTGAATTCATTTCTATTCCTTTCTTATAAACAAATTATTGCTCTAATGATTCCCTTAGTAATTTATTGGCCACCTTCGGGTCAACTTTCCCTTTACTGCGTTTCATCAATTCTCCCATAAACATCCCCACTAGTCCTTTCTTACCATTTCGATAAGCTTTTACCTTATCTGGAAAAGAAGCCAATACATCATCAATAATCGGCTGAATAGAATCCTGACTACTATCCTGAATTAAGTTTAGCTTTTGAGCAACCTGCTCAGGGTCATCTCCCGGGTTATTTAGTAAATGAGGAAATATTTGCTGTGCTGCTGCAGTATAATTCACTTTTCCTGACTGAACAAGGTCAATAAGTGATGATAATAGCGCTGGGGTTATTGGCAGATCAGAAATAAGGTGTCCTTCTTCATTTAAATAAGCCTTAATCGGTCCCATCATCCAGTTAGCGACTGCCTTGTAATTTGAGTTTAGTGCTACCACCGCTTCAAAATAATGTGCTACATCCCTGGTTTCAGTTAAGAAAGCACTATCATATTCAGGTAATTTGTACTCTTTAGTGAATTTCCTGAATAACTCGTGTGGTAAAGCCGGCATATTTGACATAACCTCCTCAATATATGCTTCCGAGATCTCCATAGGACTAAGATCCGGTTCAGGGAAATATCGGTAATCATTAAGTTCTTCTTTAGTTCTCATCCCAGCAGTGGTGCCTTTATCAGCGTCAAAAGTTCTTGTTTCTGAGATAATCTCGTTCCCCTTCTCCACTTCCAGGATTTGTCTTTCTATTTCATGCTCAATGGCCCTTGCTACATTCCTGATAGAGTTCATATTTTTAACCTCCACCTTTCTTCCGAGTTCTGTACTCCCCACCGGCATTATAGAAATATTAGCATCACAGCGCATAGAACCCTGTTCCATATTTCCATCACAGATCTCAAGATATCTTACAATTTTCCGTATTTCACTCACAAAAGCGTATGCTTCTTCAGCTGAGTCAATTGCAGGATCAGTAACAATCTCTAATAATGGTACTCCTGCACGGTTGTAATCTACTAGTGTATCTGACTCGCCTTCAAGGTGTATTGACTTTCCGGCATCTTCCTCCATATGAACTTTAGTAAGTGGAATATTCTTTTCCAACCCGCTCTCCGTTCTCACATGAACATATCCACCCACACAAATTGGAGTTGCATCCTGAGTAATTTGGTACCCCTTTGGCAAATCCGGATAGAAATAGTTCTTCCGATCAAAATACTGATATTTGCTTATCTCCGAATTACAGGCAATCCCTAGTCTAACGGCGTATTCCACCACCTTTTTATTCAACTTTGGCATTGTACCAGGATGCCCCAATGTGATTGCATGGATATTGGTATTCGGATGATTTCCGAATGAAGTACTGTCTCCAACAAAAATCTTACTTTCTGTTTGCAATTGTACGTGTACCTCAAGACCAATTACTGGTTTATATTTTGCCCTGATGGCTTTGTCTAGCGTCATTAATTATTTACTGTCAGAATGTTTTCAATTGTACTTTTCGCTTTTTCAATCACTTTGGGTAATCCTGAAATATCTTTTCCTCCGGCGGTAGCATAAAACGGCTGTCCTCCGCCACCTCCTTTAATTTCTTTAGCCAAGTCTCTAACCAATTGACCAGCATTAAGGTCATACTCATTGACTAGGTTGTCAGCTATCATGATTGAGATCATAGGCTTTTCATTGATATTCGCCGCAACAATCATCAATAAATTGTCTACTTCATTCTTGAGTTCAAATGAAACTTTCTTCAGTCCATCTGCATCGGGAAAATCTGATTGTGTTAACAATAGGTTGACACCATTAGTTTCCCTGATCTGGTCGAGTAATTGCTGTTTTACCTGACCTGATTTTTCGCTGTTTATTTTTTCTAGTTGTTTCTGTAATTCAGTTCTTTCATTAATAAGACTCTCAATGGCCTTGTTAATGTCTTTTGGGTTTTTAAGCAGCTCTTTTACTTCTGCAAGCTCATTTAGCTGCTCTCTCACAAATTCTTCTGCTGTTTCGGCTGTGATAGCCTCAATTCTTCTTACCCCCGCTGCAACGGATGTTTCTTGTCTGACCTTAAAAAATCCTATCTTGCCAGTTGCAGGCACATGAGTACCCCCACATAATTCTATGGAGAACTCAGGGTTAAAAGTAATCACTCTCACATATTCACCATACTTTTCACCAAACAATGCCATGGCACCCATTTTTTTGGCCTCTTCTATCGGAATATTGCGCTTCTCGTCGAGCTTAATATTTTCCCGAATACGATCATTGACTATTTTCTCAACCTGCTCAATTTCTTCATCACTCATTTTGGAGAAATGAGAAAAATCAAATCTTAGAACTTTATCGTTCACTAAAGATCCTTTTTGTTGCACGTGATCTCCAAGTACTTGCTTCAATGCAGCGTGCAACAAGTGCGTAGCACTGTGATTATTTTCAGTAAGTAATCTCTTTCTTTCATTGACTACACAAGTAAAAGAGCCTTCTAAATCCTTCGGAAGTTCTTTGAGGAAATGAATAATCAGGTCATTCTCCTTTTTCGTGTCAATCACATAGGATTTTTCACCATTTATCTCGAAATAACCTGTATCCCCCACTTGTCCACCTGATTCAGCATAGAATGGAGTTTGGTCGAGTACAACCTGGTAAATCTCCTTGCCTTTATCTGTCACCTTTCGGTATCTGGCAATCTGGCTTTCAGAAGTCAATTGTTCATAACCAAGGAAGGTACATTGGTCAATATCCCTTACAATCACCCAATCACCGGCTGAAATTTTTCCTGCTGCTTTTGAGCGATCCTTTTGGACCTGCATTTCTTTTTTAAATCCTGCTTCGTCTACCTTCACATTGTTCTCTGAGGCGATAAGTTGAGTGAGATCAAATGGGAACCCGTAAGTGTCATATAACTCAAATGCCTCTTTCCCATCAATTGTGTCTTTCTCGTTTTTGAGTGAATCAATCCTCTTCAGGCCATTCTCAAGGGTCTTTAGGAATGAAACTTCTTCTTCGTAGATCACTTTTTTGATGAAATCCTGCTGTGCTTCAAGCTCTGGAAATATTTCATCGAATTGTTTGGCCAGTGTGGGTAATAACTCGTTCAAAAATGGCTCTTTGAAACCAAGGAAAGTATAACCATACCTAACAGCCCTTCTTAAGATCCTTCTGATTACATACCCAGCCTTAACATTAGACGGTAGTTGTCCATCTGCGATGGCAAATGCAATAGCTCTAACATGATCTGAGATAACACGAAGGGCGATATCCATTTTCTCATCTTGTCCGTATTTAATTCCTGAAGCTTCTTCAAGGTCATCAATCAAATCCTGGAATACATCCGTATCGTAATTGGATTTTTTACCCTGAATGGCCATTGCAAGTCTCTCGAAACCCATTCCAGTATCTACATGCTTTGCAGGTAAATTAACCAGACTCTTATCAGACATTCTGTTAAACTGCATGAAAACAAGGTTCCAGATCTCTACAACCAAGGGATGATCCTGATTTACAAGGTCTTTACCTGGAACTTTGGCAATTTCCTCAGCAGACCTTAAATCTATGTGTAATTCTGAGCAAGGTCCGCATGGACCAGTGTCACCCATTTCCCAGAAATTATCCTTTTTCGAACCGTATAAGATGCGATCTTCATCTAATATTTTAATCCAATAGTCATATGCTTCCTGGTCAACCTCCAGATTATCAGTTTCATCGCCACCAAACACAGTTGCATACAATCTATCCTTCGGTAATCCATAAACGCCAGTAAGTAATTCCCATGCCCATTCAATAGCTTCTTTTTTGAAGTAGTCCCCAAAAGACCAGTTTCCCAACATTTCAAACATAGTATGGTGATAGGTATCCATACCCACTTCTTCCAAATCATTATGTTTTCCAGAAACCCTCAGGCACTTTTGGGTATCTGCCACCCTTTTGTATTTTGCCTCCTTATTGCCAAGAAAGTAATCTTTAAACTGATTCATCCCGGCATTAGTGAACATCAATGTGGGATCATTTTGAATCACCATTGGCGCTGAAGGAACAATTTCATGGCCTTTCTCCTTAAAAAAATCAAGAAACTTTTGTCTGATCTCCCTAGATCTCATATTACCTACTTTCTATTATCAAATTCACTAAAAATCAGCTCCTTAATTGCATTTAGGAACCAATTTCAACCGTTTGCGTTAAAATGCTGAATATCAAAAATTTAGCTTCAAATTATTTGTTAACAAAAATATTTAGTTATTTTGCAAACTATGACAAAGCCACCCATTAGTAATTTTTTTGATTTTCGAATCACAATATTAGAACAAAAATACTGATCAATCAGGAATGGCACGTATTAAATATTATTACGATACGGAATCGTGTAGATACGAACGTATCAAAGTGAGTACTTGGGACATTATTTTAAACACTTTAGGAATCCTGGCATTAGTAGGCATTTTTTCTGCAGGTCTTGTATATACTTATGTACAATATGTAGAGAGCCCTAAGGAGGCGATGCAACGCAAAGTGATTGACGAGTTAAAGTTCCACAATGAAATGCAAAGTAAAGAAATCGACCAAATGGCCGAGATCTTAACAAGTTTGCAAGAAAGAGATGATAATGTTTACAGAACCATCTTTGGAGCTGAGCCTATTCCGGATGCTGTAAGACAAGCCGGTTTTGGTGGAGCCAACCGTTATAAGGATCTAATGGACGAAGGTTTGGAACAAGAGGAATTGGTATTAACCAACTACCAAAAAATAGATCAACTTAAGAAGCAGATGTATATTCAGACCAAGTCTTATGACGAAATTCTTGACCTGGCTGCCAGAAAAGAAGAGATGTTTGCATCACTTCCTGCAATACAACCTGTTTCCAACAAAGAATTGAAAAGACTATCTTCAGGATTCGGTTACAGAACGGACCCTATTTACAAAACAAGGAGAATGCATTATGGAGTTGATTTCTCGGCTCCTAAAGGAACCCCAATTTATGCAACCGGTGACGGTACTGTATTGATGACAAAGTCTACCTACAGTGGGTTTGGTAACCACGTGAAAATTGATCATGGCTTTGGATATGTTACACTTTATGGACATATGGATAGCTTTATTGTAAAGAAAGGTGAAAAAGTAAAAAGAGGTGACCTTATAGGCTATGTAGGTAATACTGGTAAATCTACTGCCCCTCACTTGCACTATGAAGTGCACAAACAAGGCAAGAAAATTAACCCGGTACACTATTTTACGAAAGACCTGAATCACGAAGAGTACGAAGAAATACTTAGATTGAGCTCTATTGAAAACCAATCATTAGGTTCTTATTAGAATTAAGAAAATATTTGAATGAATTAAAACCAGAGCATAGTCTCTGGTTTTTTTTTATCCATATATTTGGGTCAAATTGATGTCAAACTGAATCTACCTTTAAAATGAGAATAAGATACATTGCATTTCTTCTTTGCCTTTTGATAATTCAAGTTGGAATTGCACAACCTCCACCGGTTCAAAGATTTGACATGGGTATAACATCAGCCCCTGCAGATTCAGAAGTAAGTCTAAAATTGGCTAGACGGTATCAACAGTATAATTGGTATCCAAAAAATGATGAAGACCATCTTGATAAATCCATTTTCTCTCCAAAATCTGCAATTTTCACATTGGATGGTAAGAAACTATATGTGAATTCTCTGGAAGGATTCAGCACTTCAGTCTATGATGTGGCTACAGGTGATCGTTTAAAGGTTATCTACCACAAATTTGATAACGAAAACAATTTTCTCTTTCAAGGTGATGAAAACACCATATTTGATTACAAATACAGGTATCAGCGACCCACTCCAAATACGTTTAGTGGGAAACCAGTGGAGAGTACCCTTTCTCACAAAGGAAGATATCTTTGGGTGACCTATTATCGACGAAGCTATGATAAAAATGCAGAGAGCCCTTCTGCTGTTGCAATAATTGATACTGAGGCAGATTCTATTGTGCGAGTCATGCCTACAGGCCCTCTACCTAAAATGATAGCATCCTCGGATGATGGTAAATATGTAGCAGTCACACATTGGGGAGACAATACAATCGCCATCATTGATGTGAGTTCAGATTCTGTTGAGAATTTCAAATATATAAAACACCTTGTGGTTGACCGGAAATTAGCATTGAATTTCGATAGCGATGAAAAAATTGACAGGGACAGTCAATGTGGGTTTTGCTTACGTGGTACTGTCTTTACACCAGACAGCAAGAACCTGCTAGTAGGCCGAATGGGCGGTGGAGGAATTGCCGTATTTGATATGGATAGTTTGGAGTTTCTTAAAACAGCTTACGGGATGAAATACAATATCCGTCATTTGACAATCACCAATAATGATCTTTATATAGGCTGTAACAGAACTGGGTTTGTTCAGGTAACGGATGTGGATAAATTGGTAGCTGAAAAAAAAGCTAGTCCTGACAAAAATATTACTTACACCGATTGGAAAAGTAAGTGGGTAGGGTCCGGTGTAAGGACTATTTGCACCACAAAGGATGGCAAGTATATATTCGCATGTGTGAATGGAGAATCTAAGATATCAGTAGTAAGAACTGAAGATATGAGCATCATTGCGACAATAGGTGCAGACTCATATCCTGTAGGAATGGCCATATCACCAGACAACAGTAAATTGGTAGTTACCTCACAAGGAAAAACCGGAGGTGGTGGTAATTCGGTTATGGTATATGATATCACCTATAATTCAGCTGATTAATTCAATAATTTGTCCTGATTATCAATTTTTTACAGAATTTTTTGAAAGCTTTGGTTTAAATGGACGCAATTAAGAAGAAATTGGATTATATTGGCTGAAAATTTGCCCTTAAATATCTTATTTGCATTGACCAAGAGACTATAATTTTCTATATTCAAGTCTAGAAAGTGCCATACAAGGAAAAAGAAATAGAAAAGAAATACTACACCATCGGCGAGGTTGCCGAAGACCTTGGTGTAGCTACCTCCCTGATAAGATTTTGGGAAGGTGAATTTGATATCATTAAACCCAAAAAAAATAGAAAGGGTAACAGACAATTCACCAAGGAGGACATCAAAAACGTCAAATTAATCTACCATCTGGTCAAAGAAAAGGGTTACACCCTGCAAGGAGCCAGAGATTTTATAAAAAGTGATGCTAATGCTGCCATTAGCAAAATTGAATTAATTAATTCACTGAAGAAAGTAAGAGAATTTCTGGTTAACCTAAGGCAAGAAGTTTCTGAATGACACATGATATTTATTATGAGATAGCCTCCACCGAAATTTTTGGTGTTGGCGATAAGATGGTGCGCGTTTTAGTAAGTTATTGTGGATCAGCGCAGGCTATTTTTGACGCAAACCGTTCAAAGCTTTCTAAAGTACCTGGTATTGGTCCAAAGACAATTGAATCAATTATCAAAGGGGATGCACTAAAGAAAGCTGAAGGAATTATGAAGCAGTGTGAAAGATTAGCTATTGAGCCAATATATTTCACGAATAGCGATTACCCGCAATACCTGAAGCAATGGGAAGACGCCCCTCCCATTTTGTATGTGAAGGGTGTGAGTAATCTTAACTTCAGCAAATCAGTAGCCATAGTAGGTACAAGAAATGCTACCGAATACGGTAAAAACACCACAGAAAATATAGTCGAGGACCTGGTACCTCATCAGGCTTGCATTGTTTCAGGGTTAGCCTACGGAATTGACATTACTGCACACCGGGCTGCTTTGAATCAAAACCTATCAACTGTGGCAGTCCTAGCCGGTGGAATTGATTGGATATATCCAGCTCAACATAAAAAGACAGCCGAAGAAATTTGCGAAAATGGTGCGCTCATTAGTGAGAACCCACCCAGGACAAAACCAGAAGCTCATTTATTCCCGGCTCGAAATAGAATAATAGCTGGCATGAGTGATGCCACAGTTGTAGTAGAAGCTGCCGAGAAAGGTGGTGCCTTGATTACTGCAGAAATTGCATTCAGCTATGAGAAACCTGTATTTGCTGTACCAGGTAATGTGGGCAACAAATACTCAGAAGGCTGCAACAAACTGATAAGAGATCAAAAAGCTTATATTTTGAGCGACATTAATTCACTGGAATACAACCTTGGGTGGACAAAAGAGCATGAAAAAGCAAAGAAAGAGCCTGTTGACATCTCCATGTTTGAACACCCTGAGCAATCAGTATTGGAATTACTGATGAAGTGTGAAGATGGGATGCAAATTGACGAAATAGCATGGAAAACTCAAAACAACGTTAATCATTTGGCGAGTCTATTATTGGGGCTGGAATTCAAAGGAATAGTTAAATCACTCCCCGGAAAAAGGTATTGCATTCGTACTTAGGTGTGAGAAACATCTTTTTTCACAAAGCAATAAATGATCAAAATAACAAAAGCCCCAACAATTGATGTTGTAAACCAGGAAATCATTAGAGGACTCCCTCCAAAGGCTTGTAATGATAAAATGAAGGGGATTATCAGCAAACCCGCCAATACTTTATGCATTACATTGCCACTTAAAAAATAAGTACCAAAACCCACGAATATTATTGCCAGACACTCCCATTTTAACCATGTGAATATGGATAGCAGGTTTAGTTGTTTGGTAAACTGAGAACTCCCTGCCTGAAAAGCATTTAATATCTCAATTAATTGAAGGTTCTCAGCAAAATCTCCAATCAGGATTAAGGCTATCAACAAATAGCCGAATCGGAGTGTCTGATTCCCCTGGGTACTAAAAGCTTTTCGCCATAACAAGAATAAAAAAGAGGAGTATACAAGCATATAGAAGAAATCAATGTAGTTCCCGTAATTAACATTTTCCAGCTCTTCCTGAGGTACATGATTGAGTAATTCGATCACTTCCTCATCTAAGGTTACAAACTCAAATGCGATAATGAAGCTTGAATAGTTGGTTTCAACTTTTGGAAACGTCACTCCCATTAAAACCACAAGTATCAAAAGTGGTATAGCCAGAAGGCCAATTTTCGCAATGGGGAAGTTCTTAAAATAAGACATTATCTACCTAAAAATACAGATGGTGCTATGTTCATGGCCTTCTCAAGTTCCTTTTTATCTAATTTATAGGGAATTTGGTATTTATCGAGGTAGTGAATAATAGACTCAGTTGCTATATTCCCCACAAGCACGTCATCTGCCATAGGGCAACCGCCAAAACCATTCAGTGCACCATCAAATCTACGGCACCCAGCTTTGAATGCAGCTCCTACTTTTTCCAGTGCTGTATCTCTATCAGAGTGAAGGTGAACACCAAACTCGATATCTGGAAATGACTGGGTTAATGAGGTAAATAGGGTCTTAATGTTAGTTACATTCGATAAGCCCACTGTGTCAGCCAACGAAATCACCTCAATCTTCATGGTTTTAAGCTTCTCAACAAACTCATTTACATAATCCATTTCATATGGATCTCCATATGGATTACCAAAGCCCATTGATAAATAGGTTACCAGGGTTTTATGATGACTTACACTTATATCCTGAATCTCCAGCAAAGTATTGAAAGCTTCATCAATTGATCTATTGGTATTTTTTTGCTGGAAAGTTTCTGAAAGAGAAAGTGGAAACCCCAGATAATCAATTTGATCGAATTTACTGGCATCCTGAGCCCCCCGTGTGTTTGCAATGATCGCCAATAACTTCGAATGCGTTTTGTCCAATTCAAGCATTTCCAGCACTTCCGCTGTATCGCGTAACTGAGGAATGGCTTTTGGCGACACAAAGCTTCCAAAGTCAATCGTATCAAACCCAACTTTCAATAATTGGTTGATATACCTTGCCTTAAGTACTGTCGGCACAAAATCGTGCAATCCCTGCATTGCATCTCTTGGGCATTCAATTATTTTCATTCAATAACAGTGATTATTTTTCAGCTAAATTAATGTAATTTGGCCATTTCAGATATGGAACTTTATGAAGTATACTCCGGCAATCATTATTCTTTTATTATTTTGTAGTTACAGGACATTTGCACAGGCTGACTCGCTTTCATCGGGAGTTGACTCATTAATCCTTGCTAATGAAGATTCCATCACCCTTGACACAACAGAAATTCAGGAATTTAGCTTAATATTTACCGGTGATATTATGCAACATGACCCCCAGGTAATCCATGCCCTGAATCCAATAACCAAAGAATATGAATATGACAGCAACTTTTACCACATTGCTCCTATTCTGAAGTCAGCTGAATATACAGTTGGAAACCTGGAATTAACCCTGGCAGGTCCTCCCTATTCCGGATATCCAACATTTTGCTCACCAGATGAACTGGCAGTGGCCATTAAGGATGCTGGCGTAGATTGTTTAGTGACTGCTAATAACCATTCCTGCGATAAAAGAAAAAAGGGACTTACCCGAACTATTAAAGTCCTGGATAGTCTGAATTTACCCCATACAGGTACATTTCTAAACGAAACAGCCAGGGACACACTATATCCTATGATTATAGACCAATACGGGTTTAGATTAGCGCTGTTGAATTATACTTTCAGCACCAATGGAATTCCAATTCCAAAAGGAACTGTGGTTAACATGATTGACAAAGATCAGATCAGAAAGGACCTGGAAAAGGCCTGTAGCATGAATCCTGAAAAAGTTATCGTCGTGATGCACTGGGGTTATGAATATAAATCACTACCCAATAGTGAACAAAAGCGACTTGCTGATTTCCTGGTAGAAAATGGAGCTGATATAATCATTGGCATGCACCCACACTGGATACAACCAATGGAAAATTACTATGATGAAGAAAAAGGAAAGGATATTGTAAAGGTGTATTCGCTGGGTAATTTCATTTCAAACCAAAGGAGAAGACATACTGATGGTGGCGCACTTGTACGAGTTGAACTACACAAACAAGGATCAAAAGTGACTGTGGGCGAAGTAGGTCATGTTTTAATATGGGTAGATCGAAAAACTGTAGACAAAAGGTCTTATTGGAGTGTATTACCAGCCAGTTACTTTGAACAGCATCCTGAATTAATTTCTTCCAGTAGCTACGAAAAATTGAAAGTTTTTCTAAAAGATAGTAGAACCCTCTTATCTAAACATAATGTAAACTTTCCTGAATATGTCTGGAGTGAGGAAATCCAAAATTATGTCTTGAAATAAAAAACGCCGGAGCTATTGCTCCGGCGAAAACTCACTAACCTAATCAAAAACTATAAAAACTCATGCTCATAATCTACTTCTTAGACAATACATTAGCATGAAGGTTTAATCGTGATCAAAAAAAATGTCATCGCAGCAATCTCACCACATTCGCAAACTACTTGAGCTAAACTTTACGATGATCATCATGAGCACCTCCGGAGCGCTCGGGAAATACATCTCCTTGCCCCCTGCATTGACGATATGGTGGAGATGTTTTTTAGGAGCACTGCTAATTGGTTTATTCATCAAGGCGATGGGATGGAAAGTGAAACCAAAATCACCGAAAGACCTGCGAATAATCGTAATATCAGGTATTCTATTGGGTGGACATTGGATCACTTATTTTTACGCGTTACAACTATCAAACGTGGCAATTGGAATGCTATCTTTATTCACCTATCCGATGATCACATCTTTATTGGAACCAGTACTTTACCGCACACCATTTAAGTTCATTAACATTGTGATGGGAATAGTAGTAATCATTGCGGTATATTTTCTGGTCCCGGCATTTGATTTTTCAAATGACCAATTCAAGGGGGTATTATTTGGCATCTTCTCCTCTGTACTATATTCTTTTAGAAACCTTCTACTAAAGGAAAAGGTGGTTCAATACCAGGGCTCAGTAATTATGTTTATGCAATTGACCACTGTGGTAATTGTTTTGCTACCCATTCATTTATTTGTAGACGGAAGTCGCATTTCTACGGAATGGGAAGCCGTATTGACACTTTCCATTGTTACAACAGCCATTGGGCACTCCTTATTTGTAATGAGTTTCAAGCATTTCTCAATAAGCATTGCCAGTCTGATCAGTAGCTTACAACCAATCTATGGAATCATAATCGCAATGATATTTCTAGGAGAAATACCTACTGGACGCTCCATAATTGGTGGTGCCTTGATTGTGGGAACTGTTGTGGTAGCCAGTGTCCAATCTTTCAAAAAAGAGTAACTACCAAATATCTTTAGCAATCCGGTATACCGAATCTGATTTACCCATACTATAGAAATGGATTACAGGAGCTCCTTTCGCTATTAATTCCTTCGTCTGCTTCTTACCCCATTCAACTCCAACTTCTCTTACTGCTTTGTTATCCTTGCATTTATCCACTTCATCAAATAATTCTTCTGGAATATCAATATGAAAAATGCTTGGTAAAACATTTAACTGAGATTTTGTGGTCATGGGTTTAAGTCCAGGTATAATTGGAACATTGATCCCTACTTCTCTACATGCATCAACAAATTCAAAATATTTCGAATTGTCAAAAAACATTTGTGTCACAATGTACTCAGCTCCCAGATCAACTTTAGCCTTGAGGTATTTGAGATCAGCTTTTAGGTTTGGTGCTTCAAAGTGCTTTTCAGGGTAACCGGCTACTCCAATACAAAATCCAGTTGGTTGAGCATTCTCAAGAGCTGGATCCTGATAACGTCCTTTATTCATGTCTAATACCTGCTGAACCAACTCAATTGCATAATTATTACCATCCGGTTCTGGCACAAACTTGTTATCTGGTTTCATGTAATCCCCGCGGATCACCAGGGCATTGTCAATACCCAAAAAGTGTAAGTCTATGAGCGCATTTTCTGTTTCTTCCCTGGTAAAACCACCACAAATAATGTGAGGTACTGGATCAACATCATATCTGTGTTTAATAGCAGAACAAATACCTACGGTTCCTGGTCGCTTTCTTACTGAAACCCTATCATAACCTCCATCTGGTCTTTTTCTAAGTACCTGTTCTTCTCTGTGATAGGTTACATCAATGAAAGGTGGCTTAAATTCCATCAAAGGATCAATATTGTTAAAAAGTGAATCTATCCCATCACCTTTTAATGGTGGAATAATTTCTAAAGAAAACAGTGTTTTTTTTGCGTTACTTATATGATCAGTTACTTTCATTTATAATCAAAATTTCCGAGATTATTTATAATTAAGAACAGGACTCAACCATTTTTCAGCTTCATCCAGGGTCATCCCTTTTCTCTGGGCATAGTCAGCTACCTGATCAGGTCCAATTTTACCTAACCCAAAATACTTCGACTCAGGATGCGAAAAATAGAAACCACTTACAGATGCAGCCGGGTACATCGCGTAACTTTCCGTTAGTGAAATACCAGTGTTATTTTCTACATCTAACAGATCAAACAAAGTTCTCTTTTCTGTATGATCAGGACATGCAGGGTAACCGGGAGCTGGTCTTATTCCTTGATATTTTTCTTTGATGAGGTCTTCATTCTCCAGTTTTTCTTCTGAATATCCCCAAATATCTGTTCTTATCTTTTCATGCATTAATTCTGCGAATGCCTCAGCTAATCTATCAGCAAGGGCCTTAACCATAATCACCTTGTAGTCATCATGGTCTTTTTCATATTTTTCAATCAATTTCTCAATTCCAATTCCAGCTGTAACCGCAAATCCCCCCAAATAATCAGGTGATCCGTTCGGTTTAAGATAATCTGCAAGTGAAAGATTGGGTAATCCCGATCCTTTTTTGCCCTGTTGTCTCAAAAAGTGGAAGGTTTTCAATGGATTTTTATCACCTTCAGTCTGATACACGTGGGCGTCATCATTATTGGGTTTCGTTACCGGGAAAACCCCAACAACCGCATTGGCTTTCAGTGATTTTGATTCAATGATTTCCTGGAGCATTGCCTTTGCATCATTATAAAGCTTGGTCGCCTCCTCACCAATTACATTATCCTTCAGAATTGCTGGAAATTTGCCTTTAAGCATCCAGGTCTGGAAAAAAGGCGTCCAATCAATATAATTTGATACCTCCCCCAGATCATACTCCTCGAACTTGTGTACACCAGGTTTATTTGGCTTTGATACGCTTATTTGTTGATCCAGCTGAAACCTGTTTTCCTTCGCCTCCTCAAATGTGATATAGTTTTTGTCTTTTTTTCTATTGGCGTGGTTTACCCGGAGCTCCTGGTATTCTGTTTTGATATTTTGGAAATACTTCAATCCTGATTCTTGACCAATTAAGTCACCAGCAACTGTCACACTTCTGGAAGCATCCAAAACATGCACCACTGGTCCAGAATATTCCGGGTCAATCTTCACTGCTGTATGAATTCTGGAGGTTGTTGCTCCCCCAATTAATAACGGTGTTTTCATATTCCGTTTTTCCATTTCCTGAGCAACGGTAACCATCTCATCCAATGAAGGTGTAATCAATCCACTTAATCCAATAATATCTACATTCTGCTCTATTGCTGTGTCCAGTATTTTCTCAGTAGGCACCATTACACCAAGATCAATGATATCATAATTATTACAAGCTAATACTACTCCTACTATGTTTTTACCAATATCATGTACATCTCCTTTAACTGTTGCAAGCAAGACCTTCGCATTGGAGCTTAAATCTTTATTGGCCAATTTTTCTTCTTCCAGATATGGCAGCAGGTAAGCAACCGCCTTCTTCATTACACGCGCTGATTTCACTACCTGTGGCAAGAACATTTTTCCGGATCCAAATAAATCCCCAACCACATTCATACCATCCATCAAAGGACCCTCAATCACTTTCAGGGGCTTGTCAAATGATTGTCGGGCCTCCTCAGTATCCTCATCTATATATTCGACAATTCCTTTCACCAGTGCATGTTCTAATCTTTTAGATACAGGATCTTCTCTCCATTTTTCGTCTTTCTCTTTGACTTTTCCAGTACCTCTAACAGTTTCTGCATAATCAAGCAGTCTTTCGGTAGCGTCATCTCGTCTATCAAGCAGAACATCCTCTACCTTCTCCAACAACTCCTTTGGTATGTCATCATACACTTCAAGCATAGCAGGATTGACAATACCCATATCCATCCCCTGACTAATCGCGTGATAAAGAAAAGCAGAATGCATAGCCTCTCTTACTACATTATTCCCCCTGAATGAAAACGAGACATTACTCACTCCTCCACTTACATGAACTGCTGGCAGGTTTTCTCTTACCCACCTGGTTCCCTGGAAAAAATCAAGGGCATTTTTTCTGTGTTCTTCTATACCAGTAGCAACAGGGAAAATATTTAAGTCGAAAATGATGTCCTGTGGTGGAAAATTAACTTTTGGTCCTGTAAGCACATCATAGGACCTTTGAGCAATCTCAATCCTTCGCTGATAATTATCTGCCTGTCCTTCTTCATCAAATGCCATTACGATTACAGCAGCGCCATATCGTTTAATAACTTTTGCTTGCCTTACAAACTCTTCCTCTCCACCTTTCAAGCTTATAGAATTAACCACACCCTTACCCTGAATGCATTGTAATCCTGCTTCAATAATTTCCCATTTTGAGCTATCAATCATCACGGGAATTCGTGCAATATCAGGTTCAGCGGCCATAAGGTTTAGGAACTTCACCATGGCGTATTGGCCATCTAGCATCCCCTCATCCATATTGACATCAATGATTTGTGCTCCTCCTTCTACCTGATCACGAGCGACACTCAACGCTTCCTCATAATTCTCCTCTTTTATGAGTCGTAAAAATTTTCTTGAACCCGTAACATTTGTACGTTCACCAACATTGACAAAGTTCAATTCAGGTGTTATTACCAATGGCTCCAAACCACTCAGTTTTAGGTAAGGATATTCGTGCCATTTAAACTTATAATTCCCGGGATAATCTGGATGAATACTCATATAATCAGTTAATGATTTTGTGTAAGCTTACGCGCTAACAGTTCTAGGTTTAAACTTACTGGCTGTTTCAGCAATTTTCTTAATGTGGTCAGGTGTTGTGCCACAGCAACCACCAACTATGTTAAGATAACCTTCTTCCAAAAATTCTCTTATCTGACCTGCCATATCATCCGGCGTTTGATCATATTCACCAAATTCATTTGGTAAACCAGCATTTGGGTGGGCACTCACGTTCACTTTAGCCTTTTCTGAAAGTGTTCTGAGGTATGGAGTTAGTTCCTTTGCGCCAAGGGCACAATTGAGACCAATACTAATTATTGGAACATGTGATACAGAAATGAGGAATGCTTCAGTAGTCTGACCCGATAATGTCCTGCCGCTGGCATCAGTAATGGTCCCTGAGATCATTATTGGAATGTCCAAATTGAGCTCTTCCTTTAACTCATCTACACCAAAGATGGCTGCTTTTGCATTGAGAGTATCAAAGATTGTTTCTATCAAAATGATATCCACTCCTCCCTCAATCAGCATTCTAGCCTGGTTTTTATAGACTTCTTTTAGTTCTGCAAACGTGATTGCTCTGTAACCTGGATCATTCACATCTGGTGAAATCGAAGCAGACTTATTAGTTGGGCCAATAGCACCCGCCACAAACCTTGGTTTATGAGGCTCCCTGGTTGTAAACTCATCCGCAACTTCTCTTGCAATTTTCGCAGATTGGTAATTGATGTCATCTACCATGAAAGTTAGGTCATAATCCTCCTGGGCAATTGTAGTGCCACTGAATGTGTTTGTTTCGATGATATCTGCCCCAGCTTCGAGGTACTGTGCGTGTATTTCCTTAATCACATCTGGTCTAGTGATAGACAGCACATCATTATTACCTTTTAGAGGACTTGCATGGTCTTTTAAACTATCGTTTCTAAAATCACCTTCCTCTAGTTTATATCGTTGGATCATTGTTCCCATTGCCCCATCAAGCACGAGAATACGATCTTTCATTGCTTCTTTCAGCAATTTGGTTCTATCGGTTTCTATCAAAATTTCTTCAAGCATCCTTTTCTTGTGTGTGTTGAATGTCTATCAATTAGTCTTGATCAAGAAAGGATTCCTACAGTGGTGGGAACGCTTATCTATCCACATTCTGTGGCGGGATTTAGCACCGAAATCGCTTTATTGATTGCGACAGGTTGCTAAGACGTCAACGGGCCCATTCCCTCGGTCTTTCTTGATAAGAGAAGCAAATGTAATTAATAAAATCATAACTAATCCCAGAATTTGTTGGAGAATTTATAATAATGAGAGGAATAGAATAAAATCAGTAAAAAATAATTTTCTTTGAGTAAAAACAGGAAACCAATTTGAAATTTGCCGCAGTAGACATTGGCTCAAACGCCATTAGAATGCAGATAACCAGTGTGATTGAGTACAATAATGAAATCACTTTCAAAAAACTCGAGTACGTAAGGTTCCCTATTAGGCTGGGGCAAGATGTCTTTGATCTTGGGTTAATTGGTTATGAGAAAAAGGAAAAGTTCTTCAAATTGATGCAGGCCTACAAAAACCTCATAGACCTTTACGAAGTGACTGACTACTACGGTTGTGCCACATCTGCAATGCGAGAGGCTGAAAATGGACAAGAATTGGTTGACGCGGTTTCCAGAAAATTTGGTTTAAATATTGACATTATTTCTGGTAAAGATGAAGCTGAATTGATCAATAAAGTAATAGCGCATTATCTGGACACAGAAGCATATCTTCATATCGATGTTGGAGGGGGAAGTACAGAATTAAACCTCTATAAGAATAAAGAAAAAATTGAATCAAGGTCTTTCAAACTGGGGTCAGTCAGAAGATTGCAACACCATGATACTCCTGAAAGTTGGAGAGAAATAGATGAATGGGTTCATGAAAATATTAACAAAGCTTTTGGCCCGGTAAGCGCTATAGGAACTGGTGGAAATATCAATAAGATTTTTGAGCTTTCAGGACAAGGTAAGAAGAGTAGAAAAATTCCTCTAGCTACAGTAAAGCATGTAAGAGATGATCTGGCAGAAATGACACATGAAGAACGAATGTTCAAACTTCAACTGAACCCAGATAGATCAGATGTCATAGTTCCAGCAGCAGATATCTATATCGCTGTTATGAATGCAGCTCACGCTTCTAAAATCCATGTGCCGGATGTTGGTTTGAAGGATGGCATTAACTACCAACTATTCCAAAAACATTACAATGGCAATGCCAAAATTAACTTCAGGAATTAGTCTTTTGTTACCTTATATTGATACACCATTCCCGCAATAGCCATCATCAGGCCAATAAATTCTCGTGTTTCTTCAATGTAAGGTTTTTCATAGACCATTTCACCGAAAATTTCACCTTTATCTGGTGTGGTGAGCCATTCATAGAAGCCCGGAATATAAACCAATGAAAAAACTCCCAGAATGCCAATTATTATCAGGTTAATTCGCCTTTGACCAGCATTAAATACTCTCAACAGACAAGAAATTGCTACTATCCCATATATGATAATCCACAACCAAGGATCAGGATCGTTATACTGTAAGGCTGCAAAAGAGGCAAAAAGTAAAAACAAAAGCCCACTGATGATCTTATGTTTCAATGTTACTAGGTTTAGAATTCTACTCTGTAAGTTAATAAAGGAATTAATCCTAATTGATACCTTGTCTCAATTTGATCTGTAATTTCGTCAAAATACCTTGAGGCGTAGTTCTGTTGATTAGTGGCATTCTGTAAGTCAATGGAGAGGGTTCTGGTATAACCAGGTTTCTCCACGCGCCAACTGAACCTTAAATCCAATCTGAAATAATCGTCTGTCTTTACTGAATAAGGATCACTGTAATCATATATAATACGCTTTGCTGTATTTGAGAGAGATTCGTCAATTGGGTTCTCTAGAAAACCTCCCTGATATATCACTCGTGCATTCGCATTGAAACTACGGTGCTTTTCCTTTTTTGTTCTTAGCTGAAATTCTCTACCGATTGTTGCATTGCAGCCATATTCCCCGTTCCATCTGGAATCTGTTTTATCACCATTTGCTTCATAAGAAGACTGGTAATAGGTCCCTCCAATCAGGTAGTACCAATCTTTGGTCAATGTTTGTTCATAATTCATTTGTACCCCATAAACAATGGCTTTTCCAATGGGAGTTAGAGCTGTTAGGTCATAAAACTCATCCTGGTTGAACGTCGAAAAATTTTGATTAAAATCTCCAGAAAAATCTGGGAGAATGGGTACCTGATCATATTGATTGAAGAAAATTTCAGCATCCAATACTGCTTTTCTCATGCTAATTGAATAGCTGATTGAATTATTAATTGATGTGATCAATTCATTGCCATTATCAAATACTGCCAACAGAACTTCAAGAGGAGCTACCTGAGCAAACCTACCCGAAGCTATAGATATTGAATTATTTTCATCTAAAAAGTATGTTAGTTTACCTCTTGGGAGAAAATATAGTTCTTCATTATCAGTATAATAAGTCGTCCGAACTCCGATATCAGCCAAAAGAGCATTACTAATCCACCAGTTCGAGTTCATAAAAGGTTGAACCAACAGGAGTGTCTCATTAAAATCCTGATTAATGATGGGTGCTATATCAAGAATATTGGTTTGGCGAATTGATGGATCACTCAATGTAAACGACATTCCCACTCTGAAATTAAGACGATTTGTTAGTTGATTTGCTAAAAACAATTTACCTGACAGTTTATTATTCAGCATTCGGTACCTGGTCCCTCTTTCAGAGGTCTCAGACAAGGCTAGCATCCTGCGTTGCTCTCTTATTGAATGATTCAGTGATAAGACCATTGTTGAAGTAACAGAAGTTTTGCTATTCAGAGCTACCTTATTTGAAATACCCAAAGCCAGCATCTTGCCAATATAATCAATATCGTAAAGTTGCTTCTCCTCCTCAACATCCACTAGAGAATCCAATGCATTGAAATTATTATAACTTAATCCTCCCATTCCAAATATTTTGAGATAGCCACCATCATAGGGTTTGTAAAAGTTGATCGCCAAATCCTGAAAGCCAATGGATTCTCCTCCAAAATCAACACCCATTCCTGCCAATAGCCCGGTAAAAGAGTATCTATAGTTCGCCAAAATTGAGGCACCTTTATCTCCCACTGGAGTCTCAGCTGCAAAATCAAATCCAAGTAAACTTGCCTGTGCGGTAAAAGATGGCTCAAGGTTACTACCGTTTCTTAATCTCATATCAAAGATGCCGCCCAATGCATTTCCATAATCAACACCATAATTTTGATACTTGAAGGAAGAAGTAGAAAGCATTTGTGCACTCAATATGTTTACACCTCCCCCATTTTGAGTGGGTCTGTCTGATAAGGTACCCGCATTTGAGAGGTGATTGGGATTGGCTATTTCCACCCCTTCCAGGTACCATTGATTCCAGGTTGGGCTTACACCTCTTACAGAAATATTGTTGTTTTGGTCATTTACATTACTAGCGGCGGGTAAAGATTCCACTAATCTGGCTGGATCGTAAAAAGTAGCCGCATATCTCAAGGTCTGTTCAATTGTAATGTCGCGATTCCCAATTTCAGTAAGCTCAGGCCTTCCTTCTATAACAATTTCCTCAAGCTGAGTAGGTGAATTGACGAGGTTAATATCCAATACTGTTTCTTTAGATGCTGAAATGAGAACTTCCTGAATTACCTTTCCTTCGTACCCAACATGAGATACAAATAATGAATACCTACCAGTAGACAAAGTTATTCTGAATTGCCCCTTTTCATCGGTAACTGCCCCGAGATCAGAACCAATTACTGAAACTGTTGCTCCTTTTAAAGAAATTGAAGTTACATCATCTCTCACTGTCCCGATCAGGGATTGTTCAATTGTAGTCTGGGCACTCACCAGGCTCGCTTGCAGAACGATCGCCCACAATATCATGTTCCTCATTTTACTCATCATAGGGCAAGTATAAAACCATTTCGATCTGGAAAAGGCTTTTCATGACAAAAAATTACTTCAATCTATTTCAACCAAGATTACACTCGATCAGATACTTTTTATTTCAGTTTAAAAAAAAGTATAGGTTACAATACCGTTATTTTTAATTAATTTTAATAATCCCATAACAAGCGGATTTTCAAGCAATTAATATCAGCTGTTAACAATCAGTTTATTTATCAATAAAAATTAAAAACATGAAAAAGATCATTATAACATTAGGTATTCTATTAACACTATCCATTTTCCCATCTTGTTCTATGAATGAAGATATTGAGGACCTTACAGTTGACTTACCAGAAAGTGGTTCATCCGATGATGAGGAAGTCACAAGATCTTCTTCAAAAGATTAAGTGAGAGAAGGGTGAAGATTTCACCCTTTTTTACTAACTTTCACCGTTATAAGCTAACCAGTTTATAATGATGTGTAAAGTCTTCTTACCAATTCTCCTGTCATTCCTACTAATTACGCAATCGGAAGGCGGAACATTTGAGCACTATAAAGAAAAGTCCTACTCATTTTTTGATGTTAATTGGGACAGTGCGTACTTCTATGCTCTAAAGGCACATGATGCCGCTATTAGTGATGGAAATGATTATGGAATAGCCCAGAGCCTTTTCATGATGGCCGATGTTGATGACATTAGGCGAAATTATGATAAAGCGATACCTGTTTACCTTTTAGCCCTGGATAAATTTTCAGGTTTACCGGGTCATTCTAAGTCTGATAAGAAGCGTGCTCAAATTCTCCATAACATAGGGAGGGTTTATTATTTACATCATAAATACGATGATGCTATAAGTTTTTATGAGCAAGGTGTGGAGATTTGTTCGAATAGCGACCTTCTGAACTTGAGACTGGACATTTTACAAAACATAGCTGTAACATATAAGAAGAAGGGGGATTTAGCTAAATCGGCTGAAATTCAATTTGAAAGACTAACACTATTCAAAAAAGATGATAAACATAGGCTCTCCAATGCTTACAATCATCTTGGACTTGTCTATATAAAGCTCAATGAACAAGAACAGGCTTTGACATACTTTGATAAAATTCTTCAATTAGAGCAAGACCATAAGTTTTCAAGAAACAGGGCAATGGCATATCACAATATTGCAAATGTCCATATGAGCCAAAATCAATTGAAAAAATCAGAGGAATATTTCGAACTAGCAATTCAGGAAAATCTGGGCCTTAAGAATAAGAAGGGTCTTTTTAAAAACTATCTTGACATTACGCAGCTTTATATGGATATGGATGAGATTAGCAAAGCTGAGGTTGCAGCAAATCATGCCATAAATCTTAAGGATGAAGTATTAATGGATATTGAAAACAATAAGATATATCACTTTCTATCTGAGGTATATTTTATACAAAACAAACCAGAAATCGCAAAGCAATACTTTGACACCTATGTTGCCAATATGGAAGAGCTCTATGGTTACCAAAAGAATCTGGCAGCTCAGGGTGATCGTTATAAAATTGATTTAATCGCCTCTACTTACTTTAACAAACTAGCTGAAAAAGAAAAGTTCAATTATTACATCTATGGCATTATAGGAGTCTCTGTTCTTACTCTTTTGTTGCTAGGAATTTTCATTTATCAAAGGAAAAGGAAAGCCGCTGCTGTACGTCTTTTACGTGAACATTTCAGCAGCCTTACTTTTAGTCTCAAATCAGATTAAAATTAGACCAGGTTTTTAGAGATGTAATCGTAGGACATTTTAATGCTCTTCATTGGGTCATTACTTACATCCTGCTCAACAAAGAAATGCTCCATTCCTGCCAATTCCTTCATTGAGAATATTTTCTTAAAGTCAATGGTACCATTTCCTACCTCTGCAAAGGCTCCTTCACTATTTAAGTCTTTGGTATGCCAAAGTGGAATTCTACCACTGTACTTTTCAAAAAATTCACCAATGTCATATCCCGCTTTGGTGATCCAGTAAAGATCTAGTTCTACCTTGACAAGATCGGGATCAGTATTATCAAGAATGTAATACATTGGCAATTCGCCTTCTAATTCAACAAATTCAAAATCATGGTTATGATAGCAAAACTGAATTCCTGCAGCTTTACACTTTTCAGCCGCTACATTTATTATATCAACCAGGTTTTTGTATTGATCTAGTGTTTTTCTTTCTCCTTCATCAAGGTAAGCTAGAATGGCATATTCCTGTCCAACAGTCTTCATTGCTTCAATGGAAACCTCCCATTGATTGGTAAGAGACCCAATTTGGTCTGGTTGCATAATACCTGTCTTATAATGTCCACTTATGGCTTTTAAATTTAACTCATCCAATGTTGCTTTAAATTCTGCAGCAGAGAGTCCAAAGTATTCTCCGTTAGTGCTCCCAAAACTTTCCAACTCAGTGTAGCCCAATCCGGCAATTTTATTCAATGTTGTCTTTAGTTGTTCCGGACCTAGCAGATCCCTTACAGTGTACAAAGCAAGTCCAATTGCGGCATTTATAGATGCTTTTGCTTCTTCAGAAGCTTTCTCTTCCTTTTTTTCAGTACCTGGAGCACAGCTCATCAGCAATGCAGTTCCGAGTGTATAAGTTCCGGCTTTTTTAATAAATGATCTTCGCTTCTCCATTGGGGTTTTCAGATTTACTAAAGTATACCCAGTCGAAATTGTAGATTTGTTTGGCTGGGTTCTTTTTATTTTCAAACACAAAATAAATATCGTGGATACCGTTCACCTCATCAATCATCATTGCGTTGAATGGCTGACTTGTTTCAGTGAAATCCATGGTTCCAATTAGTTTTCCATCTTTGGAATCTAATCTCAACTCTACCTTACCACCGCTCCTGCTTTCATCATTGACCACAAAAAAGAATGACAGTGACTTAATATCTGTGAGATCAATATCATCATACTTCACATATGCTCCATCAAAAATGCTATTGATAAAATTTCCTCTGCTGGATATTCTTACATCTTTGTCTGCTTCACTAAAATCCTCTGCTTGCAAAAAAGGACTTCTTAAAATAAGCTGCTGCTTAACATCGTTTGACACCATTCCATTTACCGGTTTATCACTATAGTTGGCCGTGAAAATATAAGAAGCAGTAAGTGGTGAGTTTGTTTTTATAGCATAACTACCTTTCAAAGGGTCAGTACTGGCTTCAGCTGTTGCAATTGAGAGAATATAACTAACCATTTGCTCAGCATCTTCCAATGGCAAAGATGGATGTGCTGCCATAGCCTGTTCACCCCAATTACCTCCTCCACCATTGATAATTTTATTTGCGAGAAAAGCTGGAGCATTTCGATCAGTTTTATACCTGGTTGAAACCTGGGTATAACTTGGCCCAATTGACTTGTCATTAAGTTTGTGACAAGATTGGCAGTCACTTTCATTTATTAATCTCAATCCAGGATGTACAACCTGATGTCCCGGTTGGTTAGCCTCTGTCATATCATGACCCTCCTTTAAATAGTCAATTTTAAAGGACACATCTGACTCACTGATTTCATTATACAAGCTACCATCCTCTTTGTCTTTTACCATCACCTCATAATCAATGTTTTGATTAGGCCAGTAGAAGGTGGTATTCCCAGTCAATTTAATATCTACAACCGGCTTATCATTACCTACTGAAATCACAAATTGCTCAGACACTTTATTTCCAGCAACATCCCTTACGGTAATCTTTGGATAGTAAATACCTGGCTTCTCGAAAGTGTAGGAGATATTTGCTGAATCTATTTTTTGATCATCTATTTCCCAGCGGTAAAAAAGATTGTCAGAATCATAGTCAAATGTACCAATTGTATTAAAGTCAACTTTTAATGGAGCTCCTCCTTTTGTTTCTGAGGCAGAAGCTGTTAAAACCGGTGATCTGTTTCCACTGTTGTAATCTATTTTCACAATGGCAGCATCATCATTTTTTGTAAACCAACCAGTTCCATACTCAAGTATATACAGCGATCCTTCAGGACCAAATGCCATATCGATCATATAATTGAATGTAGTATTTGGCATGAAAGGCTCCATACTTTCAATTTCGTCCTGATCATTGAAAGTCACCACAAAAATCCACCCCCTGATCCAGTCATAAATGAATAATTTCCCATTAAATGTATCTGGGAAAGTCCCTGGCGTGATTTCATAATCTTCTCTATAAAAGACAGGTCCAGCCATTGCATTTCTTCCTCCTTTGCCAACCATGGGAAACTCCGGGGATTCAGCATATGGGTACCATATTAATGCAGGTTGTGCAGGGGGTAATTCTTGTAGTCCGTCATTATTTGGAGAATCATTGATTGGAGCCTCAGGATTATAGAAACCCACTGATCGTCTTGAAGCAAAATTGTATTTACCATATGGTTTGTTATCTCCAACAAACAAAGGCCAACCAAAATATCCTGCTTTTTTAGCCATATTGATCTCATCATGTCCTCTTGGGCCTTTTACCGGGTCATTATCCCCAGCATCAGGACCTACCTCACCCCAAAACAGGTAATTCCTCTTTTGGTCAATTGATATTCTGTAAGGGTTACGATTTCCCATTACAAATATCTCTGGTCTTGTTTTAGCTGTACCTGGTGCGAATAGATTTCCTTCAGGGATTTCATACGTACCATCTGCGTTTACCCGAATTCTGAGAATTTTACCTCTCAAGTCATTGGTATTACCAGAAGTTCTTCTGGCATCCCAATAAGCTCTACCCGGCCTTCCATCTGATGGAGAAAAACCATCAGAATTAAATGGATTTGTATCATCACCTGTTGATAAGTACAAAAGTCCATCAGGACCAAATTCTATTGAACCTCCCGTATGACAACACTCCTCTCTTTGGGTTGGAACTTCCAGAATCACTTTTTCTGTAGAAAAGTCAATTTCCTCACCTTTCATCGTGAACATAGACAAATTTTGCTGTGTCTTTTCCGGGTGAGAGTAGTATAGGTAGATGCGCTTATTGCTCTGGAAATTTGGGTCTAATGCGACTCCCATCAGCCCGTCTTCCTGGTCATGATAAACATCAATTTCAGCGAGTTCTCTCAATTTACCCGTCTGAGCATTGTATCTCTTGATTCCACCTTTTCTTTCTACTACAATGATGTCTTTGTTTGGAAGAATCACAAATTCTGTAGGTTCATCCAGTCCTCCAGTAAGAATCACTTTTGTAAATCGACTGTCTTCAATTGGATTATAACTGTTTTGCTTCTCCTCTTCTACCTTGCACGACGGAATAAGAAATACTATTCCCAATAACAGGGACAACCTCTGAAGGTTAACTTTTATCATTTTCTGGTAATCTTAAAGTTCTCTTATCTTAATATTTCTGAACCACACTTTATCGCCGTGATCCTGTACTGCAATGTGCCCTGATTCAGCCATTCCCCAGTTTTCCTTATCCGAGAATTTACTTTCGGCGATCATTTGTTTCCAGGCATCTGAATTCCGGTCATACTCTACTACTTTATAGCCATTCAGCCAATGTTCGACTTTGCCATTATTCACAATTACCCGTGCGCGATTCCACTCTTCTGATTCATTGACCGTAACAAATTTACTTTCGATAAGATCATACAAATCTCCTGCTCTGTGCTGGAATATCTGCCCATCAGGATGATATGGATTGTCCAAAACCTGGCACTCCATGGTGCTTTCCCATGCTTCCCTATAATCCGGATTCTCTTTAGCTAAATAAAATATGCCACTGTTTCCACCTTTTTGCAGTTTCCACTCAATATAAAGCTCAAAATTGCTGTATTCTTTATCGGTAAGGATGACATCCTTTCCATCTTCCTTCCACTCCTTTGCGTTAGGCTTATCTCCTAAAAAGTGAAGCGCATTGTCTTTTATTGTCCACCTACTTCCAAGTGCATCGGAGTTATAATTTCGAATACCATCGAGATTGTTTCCATTAAACAAGAGCTTCCAGCCCGCTTCCTCTTCTCCAGAGGATAAAGTGTTATGCGAAACAGCATAATCGTTGGTAAAACCCGGCTTGTCTTCAGGAATTTGATTTAGCGTATACCACGCTTCAGTAGTCCACAGAGAAAGGTTATTTTCACTGTTAAATGGTTTCACCACCCTGAAGTAAACAACATGATTTTCTTTGATACCAGGTAACTCAAAAAAGACCTTAGTCCTGTCATCTGAAACGTAGAAATTCTTTACGTCTAATGTTTCAAGGTCAAGTTTTGGACCTCCATAGTTAATCGTAGGTTTATAATACCATTGCTGAACAAGAAAATCCTCTGCAGAAATATTCTGTCCATCCATAATTGGCTCAGTAAACTCAATGACAAATCCATTAGTTCTGACACTAACTGACTTCATGTCAAATACAGGTTTTTCATTGTACTGAAGTCTTTGAAGGCCATACCACAATTTACCAGCGTGTCCCCAGTTTCCGGTTGAACCAATTCCACCTATATAAAGTGATTTTCCATCAGGTGACCAATCCAAACGATTCACACCTGCTTCCAGTCCCTGAATAAATCTAAAAACTGCTCCCTGATAGGCTCCATTTACTATTTCAGCAAAGACTCGTTTCACACCCCCATGTGTAACTTCACCATGGATCATCTGGCCTTTGTATGGTCCAACATTAAGAGAAGAAGGTTCACTTGGAGAATTCCCAATTTCATCTTGTGGTAACCAAACTAATGGCAATGTTTCTTCCCAGTTTTCAGATTCAACTGGATCAACTGATCTCGAACCATAGAATTTTCCCTTCTGAACATGAACGATTTTACTTGAGGGAAGCCAATCACCCTGATTATCAGCAACAAACAGTTCTCCATCTACTCCAAAACCAATACCATTTGGTGTTCGTAATCCTTTCGCAACAAATTCTGTCTCACCAGTTTCTTTATTGATTTTTACCACTTTCCCTCTGTCTGGTATTTGAGGAGAGGCACTTGCTCCCCCCGGCATGATAGCTGTTGCCAATGTACCATAGAAGAACCCATCCTTATATTCCAAACCAAATGCAAACTCATGGAAATTAGCGGATACACGCCACTGGTTACTCACTGTCTGATATTCATCGATAATTTCATCTCCATCATTGTCAATCAGTTTCGTTAGTTCCTGCTTTTGGAGGATGTATATTTCATCATCAACAACCTTAATACCCAGCGGCTCAGCCAAACCAGTTGCAATCCTTTTGAACTTTATATCTGCCGGATTAGTAGCGGTATGATTTTCTACAACATACACTGGACCAAGTGAATCCCATGTACACACTACCATTCTACCATCTGAAAGGAAATCAATACCACCAACTCTTGGTTTAAACTCTTCAGGTCTTGCCTGGAACAGGTCAAAAGAAGGGTGCACTTCAACTAATGGTTGACCATCACCTGGGATAGATTTTTTCAAATCACTTGGTGGAATGTATTTTTTGATCTTCTTAAAATCAGATGCTTCATGAGAAATTGGGGTCTCCAATACTTCAAAGCCCATCGTCTCTCTGTTGAACCACTGTAATGAAATTACTGCTCCACCCTCAAATTGTTCATATAATGCCTGGATTTTGTGTTTGCCTTTTTTCAAGTACATCTCTCCATCCATCGGTCTGGGGCCATGTTTCCCTCCATTGTCAATCACAATGTTATCATCAATATATAAATAAGATCCATCATCACTAATGATCCTGAAATCATAACTTCCATCTTCTGGAATGTCAATTTGTCCAACAAATTCTATTCCTATCATGTCCTGGATATCCCCTAAATCTTGAGGACCAATTACATGAATTTTATCTGTCACACCACCTCTTATTGGGTCTTCACTTTCTACTGTTTGCTGAACACCCAATTCACCATTCAGTAAATACTTGTGCATAGCAAATCCATTTCCGGCTGTTCCCGAATATTCTTCCTGTAGCTTTAGTGGAACAGATTTTACACCTAAACCATATTTCTTAAACGCTCCTCCTTCATCGTTATCATCCAGACTGAGAATATATTTTACCATTTCATTGACATCCTCTTCTGGTAAATTTGGATGAGCGGTCATGGCAGCTGCACCCCATACTCCAGCTCCTCCTTTGATAATCTTTGAAGATAGCAGTGCTATTGAGCTTTCATCATCATTGTATCTTCTGGCGACATCTATGTATGCCGGACCTACGGTTTTCACCTTCTCATTATGGCAAGAATGACAATCACTCTCTTCGATTTTTTGAGCCCCTAGTGGTAACTCACTAGCTTCTTCATCTCCACCTGGTTCTGTGCTAAGCTTATCAAAGCCCGGATGATAAAATATTTTGAATTCAGTCTCACCCGATGAATTCATCACTAGATTTCCCGTGACATTGTAGACTTTTCCATCCTTATATTCAATTGTGTCAACCTCGGTATCTTCAAAAGTGCCAGTGGTTTTATAGTCTTCGGGCAACATCAATGAAGATGCTGATGCTTTGAGCCCAACTTTAAGGTTTTCAGAAGCTCCTGAAACTTTAAAGGTTCTTGTCAAACCTGGCTGATTTCCTCGTTTAATGTACTCCGGAGATTCTTCAATGTTTACAACAGTTCCATCAGAAAGCTTGAGGTCATATTTAATTACCACGCCCCCATTTTCTAGCTTATGTCCTTTATATTGAACCGAAGGAGTGGTAGTCTTTCCATCACTTACCACGAACCAATCCTGATTATCACCTTTGTTCTCATAGTAGGCGTATCCTGCACTGGTAGGTTGAGGACCATGTACAGTGGTGTAAACTGCTCCATCAAAATTGACACCTCCCTTCCATACTTTATATAAATTTCCACTTTGAGCATTGTAGGAAACCCACACATCCTTATGAAGTGCAGCTGTTAACATTCGAGCTTTTTGATCCAGTACGGATCTAAATACCCAGGCATCAGTTGGTCTTGCAATTTCCTTCGTTGCTTCTCCACAAGCGCTGATTAATCCCAAAAGGATTAGCAAGTGTAAAATCTTCTTCATTCTTACTTTAATTAATTCCTAAAATCTTCTTATTACTTTCTTCATCTGCTTCGGCTCCAGCAAAATCATCAAAGGCTTTATCAGTCACCTGAATGATGTGATCTGAAATGAACTTTGCCCCTTCTTCAGCACCCTGTTGTGGGCTTTTAATGCAACATTCCCATTCCAATACCGCCCAGCTATCAAATCCATGCTGTGACAATTTTGAAAATATGGACTTAAAATCTACCTGACCATCACCAAGAGATCTAAACCGCCCAGGTCTTTCTACCCAGCTTTGATAGCCGCCGTAAACACCAGACCTACCTGTAGGGTTAAACTCGGCATCCTTTACATGAAACATTTTGATGTAATGATGATATATGTCTATATAAGACAGGTAATCCATTTGTTGCAACAACAGGTGAGATGGGTCATACAACATTTTCACTTTAGAGTGATTTTTTGTTGCATCTAAAAACAATTCAAATGTAACTCCATCATGTAGATCCTCACCTGGGTGTATCTCATAGCAGATATCTACGTCGTACTCATCGCATATATCCAAAATATCAGACCACCTTTTCGCCAACTCACTAAACCCAGTATCCACCAAACCTGCTGGTCTTTGTGGCCAGGGGTACATAGTTGGCCATAACAATGCCCCACTAAAAGAAGCCATTCTATCAATTCCGAATTTCCGAGAGACAATAGCTGCCATCTTCACCTGATCAACAGCCCACTTTTGACGTTCCTTTGGATTGTTTTTGACTTCATCCGGAGCAAATGCATCGAACATCGAATCATATGCCGGATGTACAGCAACCAGTTGTCCCTGAAGATGAGTACTCAATTCTGAAATGACAAGTCCATGTGATTTGATTGTCTCCTTAATCTCACTGACATATTCGTCACTTTCATATGCTTTCTTCAGGTCAAAAATTCTTCCATCCCAGCTGGGTATTTGTACTGCCTTGTAACCCAAATCTGCCGCCCATTTACAAATGGAGTCAAGACTGTTAAATGGGGCTACATCATCTACAAATTGAGCCAGGAAAATAGCTGGTCCTTTTATGGTCTTCATTCAAATTTATATTTCAATCCAAACATTATTTGATTTACTTGATTTCACTACCGCTTCAATGAATTGCATTCCCCTGACGCCATCATTTATGTCAGGGAAGGATCCAGCAATGAAATCTTTACCTCTAAGTGCTTTAGCTACTCCGGAGTAGATATTCCCCATAGCATCAAACATACCTTCCGGGTGGCCTGGAGGAAGCTTTACACTTTGTTTCTCAAACTCAGAGTTGTAGGCATGTCCCGGTTTCAATACCTGCAATGGCTTGTCATCTGTGAGGTAATAAAGGTAATTGGGGTTTTCTTGTCCCCATTTTAGAGCTCCTTTTTCACCATAAATAGCAATTTGAATATTGTTTTCTTCTCCTGTAGCAATCTGACTGGCACGGATATTCCCTTTTACCTGGTTATCTAATCTCAAAAGGACTGTTCCATCCACATCTAATGGATTATCATCATACATCGTGTCCAAATCTGAAAGCACTTTATTGATCTTAAGGCCTGAAGTGTATTCAAGCATATTGAAAGCATGTACCCCAATATCTCCCATACAACAACTTATCCCTGATTTAGCAGGATCTAATCTCCAAACGCTCTTTCGTTTTTCTGTCTCATGTATAAAAGGATTGATCCAACCCTGATAATACTGAGCATCTACTTTTTGCACCTTCCCAATAACACCATCTGCTATCATGCTTCGCATCTGACGAACCATTGGATAGCCTGTGTATGTATGGGTAACAGCAAATACTTTATTATGTTTATCAACCAGTGCTTTTAGTTCAATTGCTTCTTCAGCATTCATGGTTACTGGCTTCTCACAAATGACATGAAAACCACCTTCTAACAGTTGTTTCGCCATAGAGTAATGAAGAAAATTGGGTGTTGCAATTGTGACTACCTCAACTCTTTCTTCTTCGGGTAACTTATTTTCTTCCGAAATAAACTGTTCAATCGTAGAATAGGTCCTTGATGGGTCAAGTTCTAAATCACTGGCGAATTGTTTACTCACTTCCTCATCGATACTGAATGCACCACCTACCAATTGATACTTCTCCCCCATATAGGCAGCAATTCGGTGTACAATACCAATCAAAGAATCAGGACCGCCACCAATCATGGCTAATTTTATTCTTCCTTTCATGCTTGTTCGTTTTCGTATGAGATTTTTTCGTTTTTGAATAAAATAGAGAATAGCACAAAAATTATGGCTGCAATGCCAGCGGGAATTAACCAAATCATTTTCCAATTATGCACTTCAGCAATAGTATATGCCGATGATATTTGACCAGCAGCCCAAAATCCAATCAACATACCAACACCATATGTGGCCAAAGTAATCAGCCCCTGCGCGGAACTCTTGTATTTTTCACCTGCTTTAGAATCTGTATATATCTGACCAGATACAAAGAAAAAATCATAACAAATACCATGAAGTGCTATCCCGATAAGCAACATAAAGACAAGTCCATCAGCATCTCCAAATGCAAATAATAGATATCGAAGTGCCCAAGCTATCATTCCAACAATTAAAGTCAATTTGATACCGTACCGCTTTAAAAAGATTGGTAATAACAACATGAATATTACCTCTGACATCTGACCAATAGTCATTTTTCCAGTTGGGTTTGCAACTCCAATCTCTGCCAGAAATAGGTTTGTATTCTGATAATAGAAGGCAAGTGGAATACAGATAAGCACTGATGAGACAAAGAAAATTAGGAAATTCTTGTCCTTAAGTAAGCTCAACGCATCCAGGCCAAGAATATCTCTCACTGAAATTTTTTCATCCTTTCCTATAACTGGAGGAGTTTTGGGCAATGTGAAACTAAAAACTCCCAATGCTACTGAAGCAGCAGAAACCATGAGAAAAGTATTTTTCAATAAGCCGGACTGAATGGCTTCCGAAGAATCCCAGCTAAAAACATAGCTGATGACTAATCCAGCCGCGATCCAGCCGATCGTTCCCCAAACACGGATCTTTGAGAAATCTTTAGAGGGATCATCCATTTGTCGAAATGCTACTGAATTTACTAGAGCCAATGTCGGCATGTATATAATCATGTACCCTAAGACATACGGGTAGAAAACCGAAAAACTTGTTGATCCAGCCATCAGATACATTAGAACTGCTCCTAGTACATGTATCACTCCAAGAATTCTTTCGGCATTAAAAAACCTGTCGGCAATTAGCCCGACAATAAATGGAGCAACGATTGCTCCCCAGGATTGTGTAGAAAATGCCATCCCAATTTCTCCATCGGTGGCATTGAGGTTATTGCCAAGAAATGTTCCCAATGTCACAAACCAGCCACCCCAGATAAAGAACTGGAGGAACATCATGACACTAAGTCTGATTGTAATTCCTTTATTCATAGGTAAGATTGATTAAAAAAGTATTGTTCCTTTAATATAAAGATTAACCGACATTCATTTACTACAGAATGACAAATTCATTCGGAATCTATCAATAAAAGGCCCAACAGACAAGGCTGTGAAAAATGCAACCGTTTTCAAAAGACATTTTTTTACAACATTTACAAATCCGCTTTTTTATTCCAATTAGCCACTGCAACTTTCCATTAAAATTTTGGGAGTAGTAAAATGAAGAATCTCTTTGCAATATTCTTAGGTCTGCTGATGTGTAATTTCCTATCGGCTCAAGTCACTATCATAGTGGAAGAAGTGCCTGATAACACACCAGAAGATAATTCTATCTATTTAGCAGGAAGTATCAATGGTTGGCAGCCTGGCGATGAGAACTTTGTATTAGAGAAATCCGGTGATTTCCATAAAATATCGCTGAATCAAACTGATTCATTTGAATACAAATTCACACTGGGATCCTGGGAAACTGTTGAGACTTCATCATCAGGTCAGGATATTAGTAATAGAAAATATGATCCATCCGCTGATCACGATACCATTTGGGTGTCTATAGAAGGCTGGAAAAGTTTAGAAAATGAATCGACCGCATCTACCAAGGCTGATAATGTTTTCATTATCGAGGATTTTGAAATGCCTCAACTGAATAGGTCAAGAAGAATTTGGGTTTATCTTCCTCCAGGATATGAAGAAAACACAAAGGATTATCCGATATTATATATGCAGGATGGTCAAAATTTATTCGATAATGCAACTTCCTTTTCAGGAGAATGGGGAGTGGATGAATCCCTCAATGCAATGGCCGATTCTGTCAATTTTGAATTAATAGTTGTCGGGATTGATAATGGAGGACAAAGTAGGATAAATGAGTATTCACCCTGGTACAATTCACAATATGGCGGTGGTGAAGGTGAAGAATATGCTGCATTTCTGGTAGAAACACTGAAACCGTATATTGAAAGCAACTACAGAGTCTCCCGAGACCCTAATTACAATGCCATCATGGGCTCCTCTTTAGGAGCATTGATTTCTTACTACACTACCCTAAAATATCCAGATCAGTTTACAAAAGTGGGGATATTAAGTCCGGCGTTCTGGATCAATCCTGAGATTTATTCCTTTGATGCTGATCAGGAGTTAACTGAACACTCTTTCTATTTTCAAGCAGGCGCTAAAGAAAGTCAGGTAATCAATGATGCATTGACCAAAGCACCACAAATGATGTCTGATCTCGAAATTTCAGAGAACCGCTACATCGTGGAATCAGTTCCGGATGGGACACACAGTGAGTGGTTTTGGAATAGGGAGTTCCCAAAAATCACACAATGGTTGTTCTCAGATCATAGAGAAAACCAAATAATTAGTACAACACCAAACACTGATTTTAAATGGTTCCTGAATAATGACAGTATACTGATTGAGGACCCGGGACACTTAATAAAACAAGTTGTAATCCATGGCCTGGAAGGAAAAATATATACGTCAGAATCGTTAAGCCACAATTCTAACATTTCAATTGCCCAATATCCAAAAGGTATTTATACCATTAGTTTTATCACAAGAGAGCAACTCATAACTGGTAAAATCCTGATAAGATAATTTTTATATTTGCATTTTAAGACCAATCGGTTTATTTTTGTAAATCTATATGACTACAGTAGCTTTAAGTAAATCAGATAAAACCAAAAGGTATATTCTAGAAAAGTCAGCTCCTCTTTTCAACCAGAAGGGTTATGCGGGTACTTCTCTTTCTGATATTATGGAGGCCACTGGATTAACTAAAGGTGGTATTTACGGAAACTTTAAAAACAAGGACGAAATAGCCCTTGCTGCGTTTGATTTCAATATGGATGTTTTAGCAGAAGCATTCAAAAGCGCGGTTAGATTACACAAAGATGCAGTGACCAAACTCCAAACAATGCTTGGTTTTCATAAGAGTATTTTATACCATCCGGTTTTGACCTGGGGTTGCCCAATTTTGAATACAGCTATAGAAGCTGATGACACTCATCCGGAGTTAAAAGTGAAAGTGAACAAGGCATTAGATCTCTGGAAAGAAGGAATCATCTACATCATAGAAAGAGGAAAAGAATTTAACCAATTTAAACCTGACATTAATTCTGACCGTTATTCAGATATATTTATTGCCCTAATTGAGGGTGGGCTAATGATGTCAAAATCATATCAAAACCAAAAACCATTAAAGAACTGTTACGATCACATCAATGACATAATCTATAAAGAACTACAAGTTTAATTTTTTTTGAATAAAAATAAACCGATCGGTTTATTTTGAAAAACTCACAAAATATCATGTTTACATCCGCAAGTATTTCAAAAACTCTTAAAAAGAAGCAAGTGCAGCAAGTACAACTTGAGCTTCTTAAAAAATTATTCAGCTCAATGTCAATTGTTGCTCCCAGACTGACTGCTAGTTATGCTTTTAAAAAATTCATGACACCCAGAAAGCTGAGATCTACACCATTTCCAAAAGAGTTATTACAATCAGCAGCTGAATACTATTTGCCTTATGAGGGGAAAAGGTTGAAAGTATATTCCTGGGGATTCCATGGACCAAAAGTCTTACTCGTCCATGGTTGGGAATCTAAAGCGGCCACATTCCGAAACATTATACCTACTCTGTTAGAAGCTGGCTTCTCCGTTATCTCTTTTGATGCTCCTGCACATGGAAATTCCGGTGGTAAAACCCTTACAATGCCCAGGTATGCAGGTGCTATTAAATTAATCTGTGATTACCATGCTAATGATGGAGGAGTTCAATATGTATTAGGACATTCTTTTGGTGGTCTAACTGCTGCATATACGCTATCAGAATATGACCTAAATATTCAAAAACTGGTTCTGGTCAGTATGCCAACCAATGTCAAGCGAATCATTGGAGAGTTTTGTGGATTTCTTGGTTTTAGCTCGACAATAGCTGATAAAATGATTGATAAGGTAGAGTCTCTTACTGAAAAGCCTATTGACTCATTCGGTATTCTTAATATGAAGGACGAAATCAAAGCAAAGTCAATATTAGCAATTCATGACACTCAGGACAGACAGGTATCTTATGCCCACATGGAAGAAATGATAGCCAATTGGGACAAGCCCAACTACATCACGACAAGCTCACTGGGGCACAATAAAACCATAAAAAATCCAGAAATAATTGGAAGGATCAGTAACTTCTTGACAGATTAGAATAACTGAGATTCCAATACTGTTTCCTGAGTTACATCATAAAACTCTTTATGAATATTGAATGGAGGCTCATCACCAGGTTCAAGTGGTGTATAGCTTCCGTCTTCATTCATTTCATAAGCATTTACATTGTCCTTCAGGTTATACGAAAGAATTGTTATTGCTTGTTGTTTCAATAAATCATCTGTGATTGTAAAGAGTGATTCTAACCTCCTTTCAAAAGACCGAACCATCACATCTGCACTTCCTGAATAAACGATAGGTGCTCCCTCATTGTGGAAATAATATATCCTGGAATGTTCAAGATACTCTCCCACAATGGAGCGAATAGAAATATTCTCACTTAAACCAGTTCTACCAGGCCTGATGCAACAAATCCCTCTGACAATTAATTTAATTGGTACTCCGGATTTAGAAGCATCATACAAGGCGTCAATTGTATCTTTATCCTGTAATGAATTGATTTTGATGACAATTCCGGCAGTCTTCCCAGCTTTTGCATTCTCTCCTTCTTTTCTGATCAAATCAATCAGCTTGTCCCTCATATCACGGGGTGCTGTTATTAATGTGTCATAGTCTTCAGGCTGAGAGTGTCCCGTAATTACATTAAAGAATTCAGATACATCATTGGCGTATGCCTCATTGGTAGTCATGAATCCCAGGTCAGTATATAGTCTTGCAGTACTTTCATTGTAGTTACCACTACCCATGTGAATGTACCTGGTAACTTTTTCCTTTTCTTTTCTTACAATCAAAAGGAGCTTGGTATGAGTTTTAAGTGTACCTACTCCATAAATGACAAAACAACCAGCTTTCTGAAGACGTTGTGCCTCTTTCATGTTGTTTTCTTCATCAAACCTTGCCTTAACTTCAAATAATACCGAAACGTGCTTTCCGTTCTCCGCTGCTTTCAGCAGTGCTGCAATAATCCTTGAATTTTTGGCAAGCCTGTAAATCGTCAATTTAATCAAAAGCGTATTGGGATCTTCAGCAGCTTTTTCAATCAATTCGAGAAGAGGTTCTATTGAGTTATAAGGATGATGCAGAAGTATATCCCTGTCTTTCAATATCTTGAATATATCCTCACCTCCCTCATATTCTCTCATGGATACTGGAGAAACGGGTGGCTGGGAAACTGGCAAATAGTCATTGAATTCCTCATGATTGACAAGCTGCCATAAACACCTGTAATCAATCAATGCATCATCAGGTGTAATAAAAATATTGAAGTCATCGATATCCCACCTGTTCTTCAATTGTTTGACAAGCCATTTATCATACTTCTGCCCTATTTCAATTTTGACAACCCTTCCAGTTTTCCGGGTTTTCAATTTCGATTTCATCTCTTCCAGAAAGTTGGATTCAATGTCCTCTGATTCCTCAAGTGTAAAATCTCCATTTCTCGTCACCCTAAATAAGGAGACTGATACTATCAGCACATTTCTAAACAGCTCTTCAATGTACTCCTGAATAACTTGCTCAATTGGAACAAACAGTATTGTCCCACTGTCTTCGATCTCATAGAACCTGGGAAGGTTTTGCGGGATTTGGATGAATGACATTTTTTTCTTTTCCTTTTTCGTTTGAGTTTTGGTGACCACCCCAAAAATCAAAACGTTGTTCATCAATATTGGAAAAGAATGGTAATTGTCATACACCATTGGTGTGAGCATCGGATAAATTGTTTTCTTGAAATATTTCCAACATTTATCTTTTTGCTTCTCATTTAACTTCTCAAAATCTTTGATGTCAAAACCATACTTCTTGAAATCAGGACGTAAGTTCTTCATGAAGTGCTCATGTCTGTCAGTATAGAAATCCTGCATTTCCTGAAGGAGGCGTTTCCTGAAACTAATGGCTTTCAAACCGGAATAATCTACCCTGTCTTTACCATAATCCAGATAATTGTACAAGGAACCTAATCGAATCATGCAAAATTCATCTTCGTTAGAGGCTGTAATTGCCATGAACTTAAAATCCTCCAGCAATCCCCTATCGTCCTTTTTCGCCTGGTCCAATACTCTTCTGTTAAACTGGACCCAGCTCAAATCCCTACTAATCAGGTCACTGGTTTTGATTAATTCCTCTACTCTATCTGGTACTGTTGTGGTCATATCCGTCACTTGCTCAAAAAAAAGTCGCACCACCAATTTAAGGTAGTGCGACTGATTAGAAAAATCGAATTTAATATTTTATACAGACAGTCCTTCTAAAACTTTCATTACTTCAGACACATGATCTTTTGAAGTATTTAGAAGTGCTTTTTCATCATCTGTCAAATCTAGTTCAATGATTTTCTCGATTCCGTTTTTTCCCAGAATCACTGGTGCCCCCAGGTAGCAATCACTGATACCATATTCTCCTTGTAGCTGTACACAAACAGGAAATACTCTTCTCTGGTCTCTCACAATTGCCTCTACCATTTGAGCAGCTGCAGATCCCGGAGCATACCATGCTGAGGTTCCCATCAGTTTTACTAATTCACCACCACCAAACTTGGTTCTTTCAATAATAGCGTCAAGTTTTTCGCTATCAATAAGCTCAGTAACAGGAATTCCACCTACAGTGGTGTATCTAGGAAGTGGTACCATGGTATCTCCATGACCACCCATCAATACAGCCTGAATATCCTTAGGAGAAACATTAAGCGCCTCTGCCAGGAATGCTCTGTATCTAGCTGTATCCAAAATACCAGCCATACCCATTACTTTCATTCTGTCATTACCAGAAGTAAGGTGAGCCTGATAAGTCATTACGTCAAGTGGGTTAGAAACAATAATTATGATAGCATCAGGAGAGTGCTTCACAATATTTTCTGTTACCGACTTCACAATACCTGCGTTGGTTTGGATCAAATCATCTCTGGTCATACCCGGCTTTCTTGGAAGACCAGAAGTAATCACAACAACATCAGAACCTGCTGTTTTTGAGTAATCATTGGTAGATCCTACAGTTCTAGAATCATAAAGATTGATTGGCGCTTTCTGCCATATATCAAGTGCTTTTCCTTCGGCAACACCTTCTTTGATATCAAGCAGAACTATTTCATTTGCAATTTCTCTATAGGCGAGCACATCGGCGCAAGTAGCCCCAACATTTCCAGCCCCTACTACGGTAACTTTCATGAGCTTAATTAAGATTTTTGTGGTCAAACAACGTCCCCCAAAAGGAGGATCTTTTCGGCCTCAAAACTATATCAAAGTGTTAGATTTTGGGAGTATTTACCAATTTAATTGAGACTGACTTTTCGCATAAACCATACTCAAATCGAAAAATCCGAAGGCTGATTTATAGGCTTTGAACAAATTTTGCATATAATCGTCATGCATCATACTGAATGCTGTCATGAGTTTTGCTCTAAGGGCCACATGATCGTCCATTAACTCTATCAAATTGATTTGTGGGATCACATAGAGCTCAGCCTTTTCAGAAAGCACCAGTGTAGAGTAAAGGCGCTTTGTGCTTTTAATCAATGAATTTTCACCAAAAACATCACCACTTTTGACGAATGTGAGCTTTTCCAGGTTCCCCTTAAGTTCGATGTTCAATGAAACTATCCCTGATTTAACGATGTATAATGCATGGCTAGGGTCATTGCTGAAAAAGACCACTTCATTTTCCTTATACGTTCGGGAATACATGTGTGGTGCTATCAGTGCAAGCTCTTCATTGGCCAGGTTTTCAAACAACCTGTTCTTTGAAAGAAAGCTAAATAATGCAAGGTCTCTTTCTGAGTATGACTTTTTAAATAGTTTAAGCATTGTGCCTTTTAACTTTTATCTGAAAAACCTGCTTTGTGCGATCTGTAACTTTGAATCGATCGTCTATTCTGTAACCAATAACCCAGATGATTTTATTTCCTGAAGTAACCACCTGAATGCGTTTTTTCAAGTTTACAGGAATTTTGTTGTCAATCATAAAATCACTTACCTTTTTTTTACCCATCATACCAAGGGGCTGAAAGCGATCTCCTGTTTGCCAATTCCGAACTTGAAGGGGAAATTTCAACAATGAAGCATCAAAAGAAGCCTCCCAGGCATGTCTGGAAATAGCCTCCTCTTCATATTGTTTTTGCAGCATATGATATGAGTAAATACCATTTCTGATAATTTCTTTATTCTGCCCAATCTCTATAGAGACTTCTGGAGATTCTATGGGCGTGATGACAAGCTGGTTTCTATCTCTTACCAACCAATTCGTTTGTGAATAAAAGCTTGCACCTGAATTTTCTCCCTCAAAAATTTCCTGTGCCTGCTTGAAACTAAATCCAAATTTTTTCACCAGATCAAACACTATGGTTTTTTGCCAATCATCAATAATCCATGAGATATCGATTGTGTAGTGATCTGTATGCTCCACAATTACGTCTTTCCTCAATTGGTCTAAATACGCTTCGTAAACAGCCTCCACAGCGAGCAACCTTTGAGATGTATTTGAAAAACTATCCACCACGGAAGGGTTTATAACCTCCAATTGTGGAATAATCTTATGTCTAATAAAATTGCGATGATACTTTTCTGAAATGTTAGATTCATCTTCACGCCATTCCAGCTTTTTAGATGTCGCAAAATTGAGAATTGTGTTCTTGTCAAATCCAATAAGAGGTCTTAAGACATTTTGGTTAACCGGGTTAATTCCCCTAACCCCAGCAATTCCAGTTCCCTTTACCAAGTTGAATATTGCGGTTTCTAATGAATCATTTAAGTGATGCGCTGTTACCAGAAAATCATGACCTCCTTGGTCGATGAGTTCTCTAAACCAATCATAGCGCAACTCTCTGGCCACCATCTGAACTGATTCACCTGTGCTTTCTACTTGGTTAAGGGTATCAAAATCTTTTTGAAAGAACGGTACATTAAGAGATTCTGCCAGTTCCTTTACAAATTGAGCATCCATTTCAGAAGCTTCTCCCCGAAGCTTAAAATTACAGTGTGCTATCTCAAACTTAAAATTATGAATTGCTAGCAAATGGACCAATACCACAGAATCCACTCCCCCACTTACAGCAACAAGCAGATGTTTGTCTTTGTAGCATTGATTTACTTTCAGAAATTCTCGGCTAAAATTGCGCATTGACACAAAAATAGGGAAGATAAGATCACATTACTGAATTTTTCCGTTGACTAGATGAGTATTTACTTAATTTTGCATCCTTATTATTGAAAATATGTCAAATAAGTGCTTCAAACTTGTTGGTTTTCTGATTTTGTTATTCACTACCCTGGGTGCAGCCAATGGCCAAAGGATAAAATACACAGCAAAAGGCAGAATGATCTCCGGCAAAGAGGGTAATGTCAAATATACCAAGTTGATCGATGATGTAGTTTTCACACAGGGAAATACCACAGTTTATTGTGACTCTGCTACATTCTTTAAAAAAGACAACCGTATGGAGGCTTACAGCAATGTAAGAATTGAAGACGGGGATTCTGTCACGATTACAGGAGATGTACTTACTTATGAAGGGGAAGAGAGAAAAGCCAAGTTAAGATCCAATGTGATCTATACATCCGGAACAAAAAAACTATACACGGACATTTTAGATTACAACCTTGAAACAAAAGTAGCATCGTTCTACGATGGCGGTAAGTTAGTAGATGAACAAAATACACTCACAAGCAAGACAGGTTTATATCTGGGGGCAATTGAACAGGCAGAATTCTATACTGATGTTGAGCTAAAGGGACAGACATTTGACATGGAGACTGACACACTCATCTACAATACCGTTTCAAAAGTTGCCAAAACGAAAGGATACACACATATTCTGACCAATAAAGGAGAAGAGATTACCTCGGAGGGAGGAGAATACAGAACTGTCCGAGACCAAATTGATTTAAGTGAGGGACACGTGGAAACAATAGACTATTTCCTAAAAGGAGACGAGCTCTATTACGACGATTTTCGTGAATACCACCGTGCAATTGGAAGAGTAAGCCTTACTGCAAAAAACCAGGATGTATTCATAAGTGGAGATGAAGGTTATTATAACAAGAAGGAAGGCTTTAGTAAGATCTATGGCAATCCAGTTATGAAAAGAGTAATGGAAAGGGATACATTCTACCTGTCAGCAGATACATTGGTAGCTATTGAATCGGATTATGATAGTTTAAAACGGATTTTGGCCTACAAGGACGTTAAAATATTTAAATACAACCTTCAGGGAATTAGTGACTCAATCTCATACTTCCTGTCGGATTCACTCATATTCATGTACGATGATCCGGTTCTCTGGACGAAAGGAAATCAAATTGAAGCTGATACAGTTAGTTTAACTATTAAAGAAAAAAGATTGGAACAAATGGACCTTTTCAGGAACTCATTTCTAGTTTCCACAGACACACTTCTGCAATACAATCAGGTGAAGGGCAGAAATATGATCGCTAAATTTGATGGCAGTATGTTAAAGTCCATTGAGGTATCAGGAAATGGAGAGAGTCTTTACTATGCTTTAACTCCTGATAATAGTGCCCTTCTTGCGATTAACAGAATTCTATGCAGTAATATGATGATCAGGTTCAAGGAAAATAACCTTGCCAATATTTCATTCTACAAACAACCTGAAGCCAAAACAATTCCACCGCACGAATTAAATGAAGAGGATCGAATTCTAGATGGTTTTAAATGGAGAGCAGAGGAAAAACCGACACTTTTTGATGTTATCAGACAACAGCAAATCCAGACCACCAAAAGCGTTGAACTACCGGTTAATTTAGAGAAGCCTGCACTACCGGACAAAATCATCATCAAGAAAGAGCAACTGATTGAAAAAAGTTTAGAAAAAAAAGAAGAGTAGTAGCAACCTGAGAGCGATTTTAATCATTCTTCCAATAGATGTATTTCGAGCAGTTTTAACTATATTTGCACCCTTATGTCAAAATCTGGATTTTCAGGCGTATTTATTGTACTAATTATCTCCTTTTTTATCCTTTCCTGTAGTGAATTCCGCAAAGTTCAAAAAAGCTCAGACTGGAAATTAAAGTATGATGCCGCCATGAAGTATTATGAGGATAAAGATTACTTCAAGGCAATTACTTTATTTGAAGAGATTCTTCCGATCATAAAAGGAACTAAAGAAGCTGAATTGGCTCAGTACTACTATGCCTATTCACATTTCAAAGACAAACAATTTATTCTGGCGGCACATTATTTTAAGCAGTTTTATGAGGTTTATTCCAGGTCTGACTATGCCATGGAAGCTGGGTATATGCATGCTTACTCTTTGTACATGCAATCTCCAATCTTCTCACTGGATCAGACACCAACTTATGAGTCTATTACTGCGATGCAGAACTTTCTGAACAAATACCCATACAGTGAGTATTCCAAAAACGCTAACGACATCATTGATGAGTTGCAGGTAAAACTGGAGAGAAAAAGTGCAGCAAATGCAAAACATTATTACAAGTTAAGAAGGTACAAATCAGCACTGGTTGCTTTTGAAAATTTCCAGCGAGATTATCCAGATTCAGATTACAACGAAGAAATTGGATACCTGGAAATGGATGCTACTTATGAATTAGCTCAAAAGAGTATATCTACGAAACAGAAAGAAAGATATCAGAAAACCGTAGATTTGTATTTGAAATACATTGATAAGTACCCTAATGGGGAATACTTAAAGGCATGCGAGAATTTATATTCCAGCAGCCGGGACGAATTAGAAAAATTAGCAACAAATAATTAATTATAGAATGGCACAAGCGTCAATCCAAACAAGAGATGTAGAGAAGATTGCAGAACCAACGGGCAATGTTTATGAGAGCCTTGTAATAGTTGGAAAAAGGGCAAGACAAATTAGCTCAGACATCAAGGAAGAGTTAAACTCTAAATTGGCTGAATTTGCTTCTTCTGTTGATAATCTTGAAGAGATTTTTGAAAACAGAGAACAAATCGAAATTTCTAAGTTTTATGAGCGTATGCCAAAACCTTCCACTACTGCTGTAGAAGAGTTTTTAGATGGCAAAGTAATGTTCAGAAAACCTGAGGAGGAAGAAGAAATTTAAATTAAATTGCTCCCATGCTTGGTGGGAAGAAAATACTAATAGGAGTATGCGGCTCAATAGCCGCATACAAAATTGCCAACCTTGTAAGGTTATTTGTGAAGGCAGGATCAGAAGTAAAAGTGATCATGACACAAGCCGCCACAGATTTCATTACTCCCCTCACATTGGCAACTCTTTCAAAGAATCCCGTCTTAACTGAATTTACTAAAGGTTCTACCGGTGAATGGAACAATCACGTTGACCTGGGTCTCTGGGCAGATTTATATTTGATTGCTCCGGCTAGCGCCAATAGCATTGGCAAAATGGCCAATGGAATGTGTGATAACTTACTTCTGGCTACCTATTTATCAGCCAGATGCCCGGTCTACTTTGCTCCCGCTATGGACCTTGACATGTACCAACACCCCTCAGTAAAAGCAAATATCAATAAGTTGATATCATTTGGCAACCAGTTGATTGATGCCGAATCAGGAGAACTCGCAAGTGGTCTCTTAGGCCAGGGCAGAATGGCAGAACCTGAAAACATCTTTCAAAATATTCAAGATCATTTTTCCACAAACTCAAGTTTAAATGGAAAAAAGGTATTAATTACATCTGGTCCTACTTATGAACCAATTGATCCAGTAAGATTCATCGGAAATCACTCCAGTGGAAAAATGGGAAAAGCCCTTGCGGAGGAAATGGCCAGAGAGGGATGTGACGTAACACTGATCAGCGGTCCCACTTCTAACGGTATTGCGCCACCAAATTATAAGGTGGAAAAGGTTATCAGTGCTAATGAAATGTATGAAAAAGCCCTGGACATATACAAAAATGTTGATATAGCCATTTTTGCAGCTGCTGTTGCTGATTATCGGCCCGCTAATGTTTCTGATCAAAAAATCAAAAAAAACAACGAGAGCATGTCAATAGAACTGGTAAAGAACAAGGACATAGCCAAAGAGCTTGGAAAACTCAAAAAGAACCAGTTTCATGTAGGTTTTGCACTGGAGACAGAAAATGAAGACATCAATGCGCTCGAAAAACTGAACAAAAAGAACTTCGATCTGATTGTGTTAAATTCTCTTAATGACCGGGGAGCTGGTTTTGCCCATGATACAAATCAGGTAACTATTTTTTCAAAGGATAATAATCCGATAAAATTTGGGTTAAAGTCTAAAACGGAAGTAGCCAAAGACATCGTTAATGAAATTAAGAAAGCTTTATAATTCAATTTTCATCATATTCTTTCTCAGTGCTTACCACCATTCACTTGCACAAGAGCTCATATGCCGTGTGGTGGTCAACTCAGACAGAGTCCAAACCACAGAAAAGAGGATCTTTGAGGACATGGAGGATTCATTCACTGAATTCCTGAATGCCCGAAGTTGGACAGGGGATTCATTCAAGGAAGAAGAGCGAATAAAATGTAATATTATTATCAACATTCAGGAGATCCCTACAGTGGGAACTTACAAAGCTACTGTCCAGGTAATTTCTGCACGACCAGTTTTTGGTACAGATTATGAAACAGTAGTATTCAACTTTGCAGATCGTGATTGGACTTTCGAGTATGTTGCCGCCCAACCACTAATTTTCAATGAAAACACCTTTAATAATAACATCACATCTTTACTTGGTTACTATGCTTATATCATTATTGGATATGACTATGACACATTCGGCAAAAAGAGTGGTGACCCATATTTTCAAAAAGCCTGGCAGGTTGTAAGTAGCGCTCAGCAATCTGGTTATCCTGGTTGGGAGCAATTCAATAGCACAAGAAATCGCTACTGGCTAGCTGAAAACCTAATTAGTCCACAACTCTCACCTGTAAGAGAATTGGCGTATGAGTATCATCGAAATGGAATGGATAAGATGAGTGAAAATCCAGACGAGAGTAAAAAAGTAATTGCTCAATCCCTAAACAGACTTAAAACAGCGAATGGTGCAAGACCAAGATCAATAATCACTATGAGCTTCATTGACGCCAAAACAACAGAAATCGTCCAGATGTTTTCAGAGGGAAACCTAAGTACAAGAAGAAGTGTTTACAACACGCTGATTAATATTGATCCTGGATTAGGGGAAAAGGCAAAACCGATCATCGAGAACTGATGAAGAAAAGACAAATTCGGCTGAAAAGAAAAGAAATACTAAAACACAAGGAAAAACTCACTACTCAATTTTTTTCCATCGTCCTGAGTGATAAAAGAAGCTATTTTTTGAAGGCAGTTAAGGTAGATCACATTAATTTTGAAGGTAGGGATATGCGCAACTCAAAGCACATGTTCCCATTTGATTTAATTGATGAAGTGATCCTGGAAGAAGTCGTTACCGATGCTTAGAAACCTGACCATTCAAAACTATGCCCTGATTGAGAAATTGGAAATGTCTCCTTCATCACACCTTAATGTAATTACTGGGGAGACAGGTGCAGGAAAATCTATCATGTTAGGTGCTTTGGGACTACTACTTGGAAATAGAGCTGATTCTAAAGCACTGCTAAATGATTCTCAGAAGTGTGTAGTAGAAGGCACTTTTGATGTTACTCCGTATAATCTCCAAGCTACATTTGAAGGAATGGATATAGATTATGATGATGAGTGTATTATACGTCGGGAAATTAGCACTAGCGGTAAATCCAGAAGCTTTATCAATGACACTCCCGCTACCTTAGATGTATTAAAGCAACTCGGCCAAAAACTTGTTGATATTCACTCTCAAAACGAGACACTTAATCTAGCCGATAACAATTTCCAGCTAGGAGTAATTGACCATTACGCCGATGCAACTTCAACACGAAAACAATACAGAGCGCTTTTCGAGGATTATCAAAGGAAAAGTTCCGCTCACCAAAAGATGATCGAAGACGCATCTCAACTCAAAAAGGAATTTGATTTTGATTCATTTCAATTAGAAGAGCTTCAAAATGCGAACCTTGAAAGTTTGGATTTGGAGAAACTAGAATCCGATTTGGAGATTCTGGAAAATGCGGAAGAAATCAAACTTAAATTTAATCAGGGGATTCAGATTTTGGATGAGAGTGAATTCTCAGTCAATCAAAACCTTGGAACTATCCTTCAAGAATTCAAATCCATCAAGGATTATTCAGAAGAATACAATGAGCTGTATGAACGTCTGAATAGTGCATTCATTGAGCTATCAGACATACGAAAAGATATTACAATCCTGGAAGATAAGATCGAAATTGATCCGGAAGAAATCACACTTAAAAGAGGGCAATTGGATCTTTTGCAAAGACTGCTTCAAAAACATCAGGTAAGCTCTGTAGAAGAGCTTATCGAACTAAGACAAGACTTGGACTTAAAGGTTAGCAAGGTCTCAAACCTGGATGAAGCTATTGCGCATGCAAAATCCGCGGTTGAAGATGCATACAGGGAAGTTTTGAAGTCAGGAGAAAAACTTTCTTCCATTAGGATCAGCAAGTTCAAGGGATTTGAAGATTTACTTGAAGAATTATTATTCTCTGTTGGGATGCCTGAAGCCAAAATAAAAATCGAAAGAAAGGAATCTGAGCCGCAGATTCATGGAATTGATCAAATTGCAATATTATTTTCTTCCAATAAGGGAATAGCGCCGCAACTCTTAAAAAATGTTGCTTCTGGAGGTGAGTTCTCCCGGCTAATGTTCTGCATCAAACATATTATGGCAGAGAAATCTGCATTACCTACGATGATTTTCGATGAGATTGATACAGGGGTAAGTGGAGAAATAGCATTAAAAATGATCCAAATGATGAAACGTATGTCACGAAACCATCAGATTATTTCAATAAGTCATTTACCCCAGTTTGCTGCAGGTGGAGACGCCCATTACTTTGTTTACAAGGACAACTCCAGTGAACGTTCCATAAGTAAGGTAAAAAAATTATCTAGCGAAGAAAGAATTGAAACAATTGCGAAGATGATCAGTGGTGAAAAATTAACTGAATCTGCGATAGAGAGCGCTCGGGAGTTATTGGCTGATAACGTTTAATTCTTAATTCTCTCCCATATCGAGAGAAAAGGCCTCATCAACAGAAGCTATATCAATAAGGTTATCGCAGTTACCATCACCGTAATTGATTTTAAATTCAACGGGATGTGAACCAGTAGAGGTGATATTACCATTTTCTTTACCAGAGACAAATGTAAATACCGAGGATGAATCAGTTTCATTGCAAGAGAATTTGAAGAAGAGTGGATCTTGTACCTGATAAGAAATAAGTTTTCCCGAACTACTTGAAATTTGAGTCTCTCTACTTTCAATCAAAAATCCAGATTCCTGGATATTCTGTTCACTTCGTGACCTGAAGGATATTCTGTCATCATTGCCAGAATCCGTAATATTTAGACTGGAAGCGCAATCGAAAGTCATGCTCCAGGTAATCTCATCATTCTCATCAACAGTTAGTTCCCAGCTACCTGTATAAGAGTCGTACCCACTCATCATCATGTCTGTAGAACCAAAATCAAAGTAAGAGGTATTTGCCGTGAACTCATCTTCCGATGAAAGTACTCCAGTCTCAACCAACTTACCTTTCATAAATTGACCAAAGACATCACAACCTGATCCAAAATTCAATTCATATCTGTAATTACCATTTGACTGTTGTGAGAAAGATTCTGTAACACAATCTGGCAATTCACCTATTTCTATAGAATTGTTAGCAAATCGATTTCCATTTTCTATGTCCCCGAAAAGAAATCCTCTAATATGCAAAAATGGACTTTGCTCAATCCTCCCTCCACCACCGCCTCTGGTTTCTCCTCCAGTGAATCGATACAAAACACCCATTGGGCCTACCAGGCCATTTGCCTTATAACGATCCTGAAAGTTATTCGCAACTAATAATAAGTTTTCACTTTGCTCTTTAGATAATTTTACGGTGTATTCCAGAAGAGGCTCTTCCTCACGGCAGGATACAAATAGGAATAAGCCAAGAAAAGCAATATTTAGGATGCGCAAATTCATTCAATTACAAAAATGTAAAAAAAAGATGAATTTTCATTTAAAAACGGAGCTTAATAAATACGTTTGGTGTAAAACCCAATAATTTTAAGTCAATTGGGTATGCAGTGAAGCTATCAATTCTAGCTTCACTTTGATTATAATTATATCTTAACCCGTATCTGATCGACTTTATATTTTGCCTGTTGTATACATTAAATAAGGTTAGTCCCGTTTCAAGTCTTAACAGACCAAACCCACCTTTGTATTTCACTGAAAAATCGAGCCTGTGGTATTCGGGGATACGTTTTGCATTAAACTGATCAATATCAAATAGTATTTGACGATCTGCAGAAATTTCACCCGGGGGAGTATATGGCACTCCTGAACCATATATGAATATGGAAGATATTTCCCAGTTTCCAAGTTTCAGTACATGAGTCCAATTAAGTTCATGGCGCTGGTCTATAGATGATGGATATGGTTCTCCTTCGTTAAGAAATTCAAACCTATTGATAGATTTTGACAGTGTATAACTTATCCAGCTACTATAGGATCGGTCCTTATACTTCACAAATACATCTAGACCTTCAGCAGTATTGCTACCACTTGTCACTAAATCATTGAATTCCAATATGCTTAACCCATTGAATGGGGAGAAAAGAGCAAACTGAGATTCCAGTAATCCCCTTGTCTTCTTTCGGTAATATTCCGCGTCAATAGTCCAATGATTCCCACCAGCTGAAAACCCAAGCATCAGGTGTTCACTTTTTTGTATTGAGTAAAATTCATCATCTGCCAGTACCCAATAAAATTGGTCGCTATTACCAAACGGAGATATAGAAACCCGGTTTATAAATTGATTATGTTTGGACCATGTTGTGTGAATTTTAAAATTATCACTAACACGATACCCTAGATTCAATCTGGGTTCAATCAACTGTGTTTGAGTCAACTCATAACTATTAAATCTCAATCCGGAATTAAATTCCCATCCATTTTTCCTAAGTTGATTTTCTGCAAAAACCGATACAACAGAACTCTCCGCATTAAAATCGTCAGAAATTATGTCAAGGTAAGCAATTGAATATTTCGTTTGGTAGCTGTTTATTTCAATTCCAAAATTCAAAGTATTAAATTGATTGTAATCGTATTCCTGATTCCACTTTACGGTAACATCAGTAATTGAATTATCCTTTCTGTAATCGTAATATAACAGTGTGGAATCATTAAGAAATAGTCCTTCCACCTCTGTGATGTCAACTGTTGCATCAAATACTTCACGGCTTTGAAGTGCACTTTCACCATTGTATTTAGAAAACCCAACCGATACCTCAGAAAAGAAATTTCTTGACCATCCTTTTCTCCAATTTATGGAGGTACCAAAATTTGACCAGGTGGCATTATCTTCTATGGTGAAAAATGAAAACCCTGTTTCCTCTGTCTTGAGACCAGTATATCTATCCTGGCTTTGGTAAATATTTAGGTCAATTGTTTCATCTACTCTTGGCTTAAACCTTAATTTGGAATAGAAATCGTAGAAGTTAAAGTCAGGATCCACACTAAGTACATTTGTACTGAAATCCGGATAACTTGCATTCAGTAAGTCTACTCTCACTTTATCAATAAACGAATTGTATATTTGGTTCTTGACTACATCGTAATATGACCTTCTGAATCCAGTGATGATAGAAGCATTCTTAAAAATTGGCACCTCCAGGTAAGCGTTAATACTAGTGGAGTTAACCCCCACTCCTCCTTGTACTTTCTCAAAACTACCAGCCTTTGTCTTTGCATCAATAACAGCTGATGTTCGTCCACCATACTTAGCGCCAAACCCTCCCTTATATAGATCTATATGCTCCACTGTATAGGGGTTGAATGTGCTGAATATCCCAAAAAAATGATCAAGGTGATACAATGTGAAACCATCCAACATAACCAAATTTTGATCCGGGCTGGATCCACGAACAAACAATCCCGCGGATGACTCATCGGTGGCCTTAATTCCTGGCAACAATTGCAAAGCTTTGAACAAGTCCGTTTCTCCAAGAAAAGGTAACGTATTGACATGGCTTGGGTTTATCGAAAAACTACTTACTCTTTTATTTTCTAATCCCTGATCAGCGCTAATGATAAACTCAGGAAGTTCATTGGAATTGTATTGCATAGCAATAGATATATTTTCCAGATTTGGAGTAAGCCAAACCTTAGAGCTTTGGAAGCCTAAATAATTAACTGTAATCAACAATGAATCTTTGGGAGATTCAATTCTAAATTCTCCCTGAGGATTGGAAACAACTCCTATATTGGCATTTGTAAGGACTGTGGCATACGCCAATGGACTTCCAGTTTCTTTATCAAAAATCCTTCCAGTCAGATAAAGCTTTGGGTTCCTTATCTCTACAGGAATTATCAAGAAAATTGATTTTGCTTTTTTTATTTCAAACGGAAGCTCATCAAATATGGCATCCACCAATTGGTCACCAGTTACGCCGGAAAAAGTGCCATGAATATTAAATTTATCAACCTGAACCGGATCATATGAAAACTTCAATCCATATTCACCTTCCAAAGCAGATAATACAGCGGTTAAGGATAGTGAATCACAATCGATTTGGTAATTCTTGTCTTGAGAGAATGCACTGGTTGTCAATAAGACACACAAAATAACCAGCCATCGCATTTTTACTTCAATTGGATATTGACAGACTTATTATTACCAATTTTAAACTGAAGACCTAAAGGTTCACAAATCATGGTTAGCGCCTCCTCAAGGTCAATTTTTGAAAAATACCCGGAGAACCTCTTATCAATTCCTCTGGCCAACTTCACTTCAACATCAAACTGTCTTTCCAGTTCGCTAAATACCTCTTCAACAGGTTGATCATCAAAGTGGTAAACCCCAGTTTGCCATAAACCAATAGAATTAATGGTAAATAATTGCTCCCGGATTTCACCATTTTCAAGAACAATTCCGTCACCAGGAGATAACTGCAACTCAAAAGATTGGCTCTCAATACCTACCTTCACCTTTCCAGTCTTACATGCTACAGCAAATCTATTCCCTCTGGACAAAACGTTAAATGATGTTCCCAAGACTGTAACTGTTCCATTTGGTGTATGCACAGTAAAAGTTTCTCCCTTGGATACTTCAAAAAATGCCTCTCCATCAAGCGTTATATTTCTGTCCCAAACTCTGGCAAAAGACACCTGCGATCCAGCATTCAATGTCACCTTTGAGCCATCTTGTAAATTCACAGTTTCAGTTTTACCAAATTGACTGGCAATACTAGTTGTATAATCTACATTGTTTACAAAATACGCAAATGCGCCTAATACTAACAGAAATGAGATGGAAGCCGCAATCCAATAATTTCTAAATGATATAGAAACTGTTTCGTCTTCAGAAATCTCATCCTCTATTGCTTCCCAGATCAATTCCTTCCTACCACTCTCAGGTACGCTCAAATGCGCCGAACGTGCTAGAAACGTCTGAACATCATCTACTTCCCCCTGGATCGACGACTCATCTTCATTTAAATACTTATGATATTCTTTTTCTGGTTTCATTACAGTTTTCTACCCAATTCTTCTCTTATTATTGCAAGTGCCTTGCTCATCCTCTTTTCGACAGCCTTCACACTCAACGACAACCTTTCAGCTATTTCGTCATACTTCATTTTCTCAATCCGGTTCATCAGAAAAACATCTCTACTTCCTTCCGGAATCATATTGATCACGTAATTCAGCTTTTCCTCATACTCCTTTTCTTCTAAAAGGAATTGAGGGGTTTGTCTTTCATTTGAACCATATCTGGTTGAGTCTGCCTCATGAGCATAAACCACTTTCATATGATTGTAGTGATTTATCATCATGTTGTTGGCAATTGTGTAAAGTAAACTTTTGACAGTTTCCTTTCTCACAGTCTCCCTCTTTGACCAGAGTTTTACGAAAACATCCTGAACAAGATCCTCGGCAATTTTCATATCCCTTGTCTTGTAATATATAAAATTGAGAATTGCCTGAAAATGCAATTCATAGATTTCTTTCAAATCCGTTTTCGTAAAATCGTTCTTTTCAGGCATTGGTGTTTGTTGAGGCACCAAAATTAGTAAAACTCAACATTCCACCAATCAATTTGACTATAATACATGCAGAGAAGTAGAAACCCTCAACGAGAACTCAAGGATTTATGAAGATTTTTTCACAAAAAGCTCACCGGTTATAGTTTTTCTGTCTGATATCCACAGTTTGGTCTGACCTCCGTAACGCTTTCATTACAGACTGAGCAGCATGATACCCACCCATGCCATGAACACCACCACCAGGAGGAGTAAAGGCAGAGCATATGAAAATTTTCGGATTTGGTGTTTTGTATGGATTAAATCGCAGGCTTGGTCTAAAATATAGTTGCCTCAGGTCTGCTACACCTCCCGTAATAGCACCTCCCAGGTAATTGTTGTTTATTTGGTATAATGACGAAGGACTCGACTTTTTTCTAAACTCGATACAATCCTTAAAACCCGGAGCAAACCTTTCAATTTGGTCCTCAATTGCATCTGTCATATCTACATCTGAGCCATTTGGCACATGGCAATAAGCATAACCGGTCCTTTTATTTCCAGGAGCCCGGGTTCTATCAAAATCACTTTGCTGACAAAGAATTAAATAAGGTTTTTGGGAATGTCTACCCTGCCACATGTCTAGTTCACTGTTTGCAATTTCCTCAAATTTACCTCCTAAATGTACTGTGGATGCTTTTAAACAATTGGGATCTTTCCAGGGAATAGGTCCATTCAAAACCCAATCCAATTTAAACACTCCAGGTCCATACCGGTATTTGTTTAGTTGCTTATGGAAGTGATTTGGAAGTTGCTCATTTGTGATTTGTGACATTTGAATTGGGTCCGTATCAAAAACATACGCCCTCGCTTCAGGTAACTTTGACAGATCTGTCACTTTTGAAGAAGTAATTATTTGTCCACCTAGTTTTACAAAGTAATCAGCAAGTGCTTTAGCCAGATTAACTGACCCTCCTTTAATAACTGGCCAATCTACTGCATGTCCAATCACTGAAAACATTAAGCCTATAGCAGCACTCAGAGGTTTATTCAAAGGTAAAATACTATGACCCGCACATCCGGCAAATAGAGCCTTTGCTCTATGCTCACTGAACCTTCTCGCATAAAAATCAGCTGATTGAATGGCTTTTAAACCAAATTTCATCATCAAAAAAGGAGATGACGGAATGGAGAGAGGTCCCATAGAATCTTTTAGTAAATCATCTATTCTTTCTACAAAAGGAGCCACTTCCTTTTGCCACCTGGCACCATCTTTCCCGATGGAATCTGCCGTTTTCTCCACCGATTTGAAAAGCATTACTGCTGGCTCGTCTTCCAAAGGATGCGCGACAGAGGCCTCTGGAAAAATCCATTCCAGACCATAATCTTTTAATGGCAGTGAGGAATAGTAAGGCGAGAGATATCCCATTGGATGCACTGCTGAACAAACATCATGTATGAAGCCATCATTCCCCAGATCGGAGCTATCCATACCACCACCAACTTGTTCATTTGCCTCATAGACACAGACTTGATAACCTTTACTGGCAAGTTCAATTCCCGCTGCAAGACCATTGGGGCCAGCACCAATAATAATTACATCCAATTGCGTTCAATTTCAAAAGTTCTGTGACAATTAACATCACCACAATCACAAATCAAAAAAACTCCATCAGACTTTCGGGTAATCTCTTATTTTTGCATGCAACAAATCAATGATAACTTAAGAATTATGGCTAAAAATTTATTAGAAGGCAAAAAGGGGATCATTTTCGGCGCTTTAGACGAGAGGTCTATCGCATGGAAAGTAGCTGAGCGTGCGCATGAAGAAGGAGCTACTTTCACACTTACAAATGCTCCAATCGCGTTGAGAATGGGAGAAATTAATAAACTAGCCGAAAAATGCAACGCTGAAGTTATTCCAGCAGACGCTACTTCACTAGAAGATATTGAAAACCTTTACACCAAGTCTAAAGAAGTTTTGGGAGGTAATTTTGATTTTATTCTACATTCAATAGGTATGAGTCCAAATGTTAGAAAGAATAAAACTTATGGAGATTTAAATTATGACTGGTTTCAAAAAACGCTGGATGTATCAGCCCTTTCATTTCATAAGGTAATGCAGGTAGCAGAGAAAATGGACATCATGAACGAATGGGGTTCAATCCTTGCACTTTCATATATAGCCGCTCAAAGAACCTTTCCTGATTACAGTGACATGGCTCAAGCCAAAGCTGTGCTAGAGTCTATTGCCAGAAGTTATGGTTACAGATTTGCCAAGAAAAATCATGTAAGAGTAAATACCATTTCTCAGTCTCCTACTATGACTACAGCAGGTACTGGTGTAGGTGGATTTGACGTATTCTTTGATTATGCAGACAAGATGTCTCCATTAGGAAATGCCTCTGCTGAATCTTGTGCAGACTATTGTCTCACCATGTTCTCAGACTATACCAGAATGGTCACTATGCAGAACCTGATGCATGACGGAGGTTTCTCAGCTTCAGGAATCACAGAGGAAATGATAGAAGAATTGACAAAAGGTAAATCTTAGGGATTCATTCTCAATGATTCTATTCCCTAATGCAAAGATAAACCTTGGACTCAATATCTTAAGAAAACGACCAGATGGTTATCATGATATTGAGTCCTGCTTTTACCCGGTTAAATGGTGTGATGCGCTGGAAATAATCCCTTCTGAAAAGCTCTCCTTCAGACCATACGGCATAGATATCCCTGGCGACCCAAAAACAAACCTATGTATTCAGGCTTATCAGAATATCAAATCAAAATATGATATCCCACCAGTAACAATTCACCTGCTCAAAAATATTCCCATTGGAGCTGGGCTTGGTGGTGGATCTGCCGATGCAGCGTTCACATTGAAGGGGTTAAATTCCATTTTCGAATTGGAGATATCTGATCATGAGCTATCTAAGGAAGCTGCAAAAATTGGAAGTGACTGTCCTTTTTTCATTGAAAACAAACAAAAACTAGCTATTAATACAGGCACTGAATTCAAACAAACCTCAGTGGATTTGAAGGGAATGTGGATCCTGTTGGTTTATCCGGAGATTCATATTTCATCAAAAACTGCCTATGCTGGAGTCAAGCCTAACACACCAAATATAACTACTGCTGATATTCTAAGAAATCCCATTTCAGAGTGGAAACATTTGCTTCACAATGACTTTGAAAACAGTGTTTTTCCTCAACACCCTGAAATTGAACAATTAAAAAATAATTTCTATAAAAACGGCGCAGTTTATGCTAGTCTGACCGGATCCGGGTCTGCTGTTTATGGATTATTCGATTCAGAGCCAGAAGATGATATTCTCACCTCATTTCCTCACTGGAAAGGCCAATTAGATTGACTATCTCAAAACATCAGTCTCTAAGGCTTTTCTCCTCAAAATTCTATTGATCAATGGGTATAGCAATACAGAAATAAGAATCAATGCTGTTCCCAAATAAAACCCTCCGCTCATTTCTTCCTGATCGCCAAAAATGAGAAGCGCCAGGATAATCCCATAAACAGGTTCAAGGTTTACAGTAAGATTTACAACAAATGCCGACACCCTTTGCATGAGCGCCACAGAAGCTGAATAGGCATAGACTGTACAAACCAATGACAGTATCAAAAGATAAATCCAATCCAGATTACCTGGCACCAGCATTAGTTTTCCTTCAGTAAAGAAATATGTGTAAAATGGAAAGAACAATGCAGTGCCTACTGTTGCACCGCACATTTCATAAAACGTAATCATGTAGGGATTATGTCTTTTTGTGAAATTCGCATTGATCACGGTGAAAATTGCGGAAAGAGCAGCTGAGACTATCGCCATAATGAGACCTAGCTTATACTTCAGCTCCACATTGAATATAACAACAATACCAGCTATTGCTAAAAGGCTTAACAAAATCTCAAACAGTTTGACCTTCCTATTAGATGACAAAGGCTCTATAATGCTGGTCCAAAGTGAACAGGTTGCCATTCCCGCCAAACATACAGAAACTGTTGACACTCGTGCCGCTGCAAAAAAAAGTATCCAATGTGCTGCAATCAACAAACCAGTCCCTAAAAACCGAGATATCTCTTTCCAACCAAGCTTAAATGACCTTTTTCTTAACTTTAAAAGAAAAAATAGTCCAAATGCCGCGAATAGGGTTCTGTAGAAAACAATTTCAACTGATGGTATAGAAATCAACCGACCGAGTATGGCTGTAAATCCCCAGATCACCACTATAAAGTGGAGCAACAGATAGTCTTTTGCACCTGTCTGCATCACCTTGGGACTGTATGGTACATCAATAACCCAACCAGCGAAAATATAATGTTAGGTAGCCATACGGCCAATATTGGATTCATGGTTCCAGCTTCAGCAATGGCTCTGGCAAGAATAAAGAATATGATAAATACGAAGGCAATCAGGAACCCAAGCGCAATTTGAAAACCTGTACCACCCCTGGTCTTCCTGGATGAAACTATGATACCAATAAAAGTGAGGATTAATACTGTAAAAGGTGACATGAACCTGATGTACTTTTCAATCAAGTAGATCATCGTATCATCAGCTCCCCGGGAAACTTGCAAGTCAATGTACGCTTGTAGTTCGGGCATGGTAAGGGTCTCAAAATAACGATCCTTGTTGTCAAAATCCTCTGGTGACATGTTGATGAGTGTATCAAGGCTTTTACCTTTCCTTATCTCCTCTTTCATATCATCGAAACGCCGAACTTCATAGTCCTGCAATTCCCATATTGCGCTATCAGGATCCCATTTGATCTTATCAGCTGTAAGTTTTGCAATCAGCTTGTTCCCTTCTATCCTTTCCAATGTTACATTCCTGCCTTCATCAGTATTGACATTGTAGCGTTCTAAATAAATATAATCGTCTTGGGCAACTTTGAAATGAATATTTCGCTCTCGATTATAGAAAGGTTTTTTTAAGTAATCTAACTCAAAACCTATTCTAAATTTGTTAGCATCTGGTATCACATACCCATTTAAATAGAAACTGGCCAAAGCAATTATACAGGCACCTACCAGGTAGGGAACCATCATTCTTCTGAAACTGACACCACTTGCCAGAATGGCCACAATTTCTGTTCTACTGGCCATCTTTGAGGTAATGAAAACCGTTGCAATAAAAGAGGTAATCGGAGTTAGCATACTGGCCATATAAGGAATATAGGCCATGTAATACTTCAGGATTAGATTACCAGGGACATTATTCTGTATGAAATCGTCGTTCTTTTCAGTAAAGTCAATGACACAGATAACCATTAATAATCCCAACACCACAAAGACAAAGGTCTTTAATAGCTTCAACAGGATATACCGATCGATCAATCTCATTTTTAATCTCATAACCGCCTGGACACTTTTTCAACCATCACATTTTTCCAACTTGCGAAATCACCATCAATAATATGTTGACGTGCCTGTTTCACTAACCACAAATAGAAGGTTAAATTGTGAATGGATGCAATTTGTGCTCCTAAAATCTCTTTTGATTGGATAAGATGCCTTAAATATGCTTTGGAATATGCCTGATCAACATAACCTCCCAGATTTTGGTCAATTGGAGAAAAATCTTCTTTCCACTTCTCATTTTTGATATTGATAATGCCTTCAGAGGTAAAAAGCATACCGTTTCGGGCATTTCTGGTGGGCATCACACAATCAAACATATCAACTCCCAGGGCTATCGCCTCAAGAATATTGGCCGGAGTGCCTACTCCCATTAAGTATCTGGGTTTATCTTTTGGTAAGATTGAGCAAACCAGCTCCGTTGATTCGTACATCATTTCGGCAGGTTCTCCCACCGAAAGTCCTCCAATAGCATTCCCTTCACGTTCTTTTGAAGCAATGTATTCTGCAGATATTTTTCTCAGGTCATGGTAAGTGCTTCCCTGTACAATTGGAAAGAGAGCCTGATGATACCCGTATACTGGCTTAGTTTCATCTACCCTATTGCAACACCGATCCAGCCAACGGTGTGTCATTTCCATCGAGTTTTTTGCGTACTCATAATCACAAGGATATGGTGTACATTCATCAAAGGCCATGATAATGTCCGCCCCAATCTTCCTTTCAATATCCATTACTCCTTCTGGACTAAAGAAATGCTTAGAACCATTAATATGGGACTTAAACATGACACCTTCTTCAGTAATTTTTCTTTGATCTGCCAAAGAGTAAACTTGATAACCACCACTATCTGTAAGAATTGGCTTATCCCATCCATTAAATCTATGCAAACCACCAACTTTCTCAAGTATGTCAAGTCCCGGTCTCAAATAAAGATGATAGGTGTTCCCTAGTATGATTTCGGCTTTAATATCCTCTTTTAGCTCCCGTTGATGAACCGCCTTAACAGATCCAGCTGTACCTACGGGCATGAAAATAGGAGTCTCTATAATACCATGATCGGTCTTGATAGAACCAGCTCTGGCATTACTTTTATCGTCAGTATGAGTTAATGTAAACTGCAGCATATCTTAAAGTGAGCAAAAATATGATTATGAATTCAATTTCTAATCCATGCTTCTATATTTGTTGGGTCAACACATGAAAATGGTCGAAATTCTAATTGTAATTTTTATCGCTAGTTGTGGAATACAATGTTTATTCTATATCGCATCAATAATTGCGTTAATTTTTCATCAAACCACTCACAAAAGAAATTCCAACATACCAATATCAGTCATTGTGGCTGCTCACAATGAATTTGAGAACCTCAAGGAGCTAATTCCACATATCTGCAATCAGGATTATGAGAATTTTGAAGTTATTTTAGTACTAGACCGACCTGACGAAAATTCGAAACAACTCCTGATCGAATCAGAAAAGCTATATAAACACTTGAATCATATAATTATTGCTACTCCTCCCCAAGGTTTCAATCAAAAAAAATACGCTTTACAACAAGGTGTCGACAGTGCAAAAAATGATCTACTGATCTTTACTGATGCTGATTGCAGACCATCGTCAGCAAACTGGCTCAAAACAATGTCTGACCAATTTGATATCAAAAAAGATGTGATCCTGGGGTTTTCAATGTATTATGGAAAGAAAGGTATTCTCAATCTCTTTATTCGGTATGAAACCATTTTTACCGCATTAACATATGCCACTTTTACCTTGGTAGGATTGCCTTATATGGGAATTGGGCGGAACCTTGGGTACAAAAAGTCGTTATTTCATAGAGTGCAAGGTTTTACTGGTATAGAGAATGTAACAGGTGGAGACGATGATCTATTCATCAATAAGGTAGTCAACAAACGTAATACTGCGCTGGCTCTTTCTCACGAGTCCATTACCTATTCGTTTCCCAAAGAAACCTGGGGAGCTTATTTAAGTCAAAAAACACGTCATTTATCAGTCGGAAAATATTATAAATCCCGAGACGTCATTCTATTAAGTTTATTGGCATTGAGTGGTGTATTGTTTTGGTTAACATTTATTATTTTAGCGGCTGTTGAGACCAATCTGCTATTGTTAGCCTCATTTTTGTTGTTGAGATGGGTATTACTAGGGATGGATCTTTATTTACTAAATAGAAAATTGGGGAATCAATTTGAGTATTGGGCCGTTCCATTGTTAGATATCATGTTCTCCTTTTTCAACATAATAATGGGATTGATTGGTTTTTTCACAAAGAGGATTAGATGGAAGTAAATAGACAGTTTTCAGAAAAGGCATTAAAGGATTTTAAACTCATTGACCAGGCGGTGGAAGAAGGGAACGAGCAGGCCTATGCTGACCTTATGGAAAGGTATAAGAAACCTGTCTACCATATGATCTTGAAAATGGTGCGTAATGTGGATGATGCTGAGGACCTTACTATTGAAGCATTCGCCAAAGCATTCAAGAACCTAAAAAGGTTTAAAAAAGATTACACTTTTAGCACCTGGTTATTCAGGATTGCCACTAATAATGCCATTGACTTCATCAGAAAGAAAAAGTTGGAGACATATAGTCTGAACACCTCCTTTTCTGACGATAATGGTGAAGCTGTAACTATTGATGTAGAAGACAAAAACCTCAATCCTGCTGAAGAAACAATCAAAACTCAGAAAATCGAGTTAATCAGGATGTTTGTAACGAAACTCCCTGCAAAATACCAGCGGTTAGTAAAGTTGAGGTACTTCGATGAGCTTTCATACGAAGAAATTGCACAAGAACTTGGTGCACCTCTTGGTACTGTAAAGGCACAACTTCACAGAGCTCGTGAATTGATGTATGATCTGGTAAAGGATAAAAAATCCCATATCTAATACAATGAAGTACCTGGAACTAGTACCCAAGTATTTCCCTGATATATCTGAGGAACAGAGAGATCAATTTGGAAAACTAGGAGATTTATATACTGATTGGAACAGCAAAATCAATGTGATTTCAAGAAAGGACATAGAAGAGTTGTATTTAAGACACGTTCTTCATTCACTTGGAATTGCAAAAGTGATTTCCTTTCAGGACAATGCTCAAATTCTTGATGTAGGGACAGGAGGAGGTTTCCCAGGAATCCCATTGGCCATACTTTTCCCAAATTCCCAATTTACACTTGTAGACTCCATAGGAAAAAAGATCAGAGTAGTACAGGAAGTCTCCAGTACCCTCGGCCTAAGAAATGTATCAGCACATCACAAAAGAGCGGAAGAAATTGAAGAACAATTTGACTTTGTTGTAAGCCGGGCCGTGACTCGGATCGGACCATTTTATCAATGGGTCAAGAAAAAATTTAAGAAAGCTTCTAATCACTCTGTCAAGAATGGCATTTTTTATCTAAAGGGTGGTGACCTATCTGAAGAGCTACTGGAATCAAAATTAAGGTATAAACTATTCGACCTTACTGATTTCTACACTGAAGACTTCTTTGAGACAAAAAAGGTCTTATATATTCCTCACCAATAATTTGTCACGCATTTCTTCTAGCAGCTCTTTCCCATAGAACTGATTGCCGACCTCTTATAAAACGGAAGAACCCCTGAAAGACTGATACATTCATGAAAGTAAAATAGAATGGAACAAAAAGTATCTTAACTTTTATCTTTTGTCTCTGAAGAACATATCCAAGAAAGGCCGCTCCGTAGAACCCAACCTGTGCTAAAAATATCAACTGATAAAACAAGTTGTCCAGAGCCAAAAATGCATTAATTACAAATATGGCAGGTAATGCAAGTGGTGTCAATGTCCAACGAAGTACCCTATGAGAAATATATTGAAAGCTTAACCAACCAAATTTAAAAATATTAAGTAACGAACCAAGACGCACAATTGCCTGATGCCCTCCTGCAGCTATTCGAACCTTTCTTTTTGACTCCTCCTTTACAGACTCTGATGAATGCTCCACTGCATATGCATCAGGTTCATAGGCAATTCTATATCCTTTTTTAGCGATCGAAAGAGACAAATAAAAGTCTTCAATCAAGGTGTCTGTATTTATGTGTTCGTAGAGTTCAGTTCGAATTGAAAAAAGCTCGCCAGCTGCACCTACAACTGAATACAACTTATAATCTAGATTCTTAAGGAACGATTCATATTTCCAATAGATTCCTTCTCCCGCGCTGGAAGCCTCATCAGCTGATGCCATTTCAATACGTTTCTCCCCGGAAACACAGCCCACACTATCATCAGCGTAATGACGTACTATATTTCGAACGGACTCTTCATTGAGGCTTGTATTGGCATCAGAATAGATGACAATTGGAGTCCTCACTTCACCCATAACTCTATTTACAGCATGAATTTTACCCATTCGTTCAGGTTGGTGGAAAACCGTCACATCAGAAAAACTTTTGGCTATTTTTGGAGTGTTGTCATCACTACCATCCGTAACTACCCAAACATGATACTTATCCTTGGGGTAATTCAGAGCCAGGCTGTTATTAATTTTATCTCCGATGTAGTCTTCTTCATTGTAAGCAGCAATGATATGGGTAACCTCAGGAAGTTCCTCGGTGGAAAAAACTACTGGATCTATTTTGGAGCCTCGGAGTTTAACAAGAACATATAGTAAAATTCCATACCCAACATAGGTATAGAATACAAGTCCAATTAACAACCAAAATGACAGCTCCATATCTTATCTAAAAGGTTTAAAATGTGTTTCATGCGCAATGGAAAACATTGGTTTATCACCCTCCGAATCACCATATGCTATTACCTGATCAAAATTTTTAAGGTCCAAATAACCATTGATCCTATTCACTTTTTCAATCCCATTGCAATTTTGGCCATCAATTTTACCAGTTATTCTATCAGCTTTGAATTCAAGTTTTGTAGCAATCACCTCCAGGCCCATTTGAGATGCCCATGGTTTAATCCAGTATTCAGGTGACGCTGAGACAATTACTACCCGATCGCCTCTTCTTTTATAGCTTTGGATAATTTCAATTGCTTTATCTCTTACAATAGACTGTAACTTATCCGCATTAAAACTATCGCACTTTGCCAGAAAATAATCCTTTTGACAATCTCCAAAAAAGAGCGATAAAAACAGTTCCTTTCCCTTTTGTTTCTTCAGTACACCGACTTTCATTAGCACGAAAGAAGGTAAAAGCAAAAATATCAACATCCAATATTTAAATGAGGAAGATGTATATCTGGCAAAAGCAAATAAAGTGTCTTTTGTAGTTATGGTTCCATCAAAATCTATTAAGACCAGCTTTGCCATCAGACATAAATTATTACAAAGAAGGAAATTGCCCAGGCTATTAAGGTAATAATAATGAACTTGTCTTTGTATAACACCTCAATAGGTGATCCAGTATTATGTTCTACAAGAGCGAGCTGGAGGTACCTCATAAGTCCTGCAATTACAAATATCGTAGTAATGTAAATATTATCTGTTCCCCATTTTTCAACAATTTCTGGTGATACAGTATAAAGAATATATGCTACGATAATAATCCCACTTACCATAGTGAGACAAGCATTTATAAACTCGTTATTATACCTCAAAGAAGCTTTTCTTACAACTTTTCTCTCTTCCTGTGGAATCATAAGATCATCACTTCTCTTCGCCAAAACAATAAATAGTGAAAGTAGGAAAATCATAATAGATAGCCAATGAGAAACAGGCACATCGGCAATTACACCACCCGCATGTATTCTTATAAGAAAACCAGAAGAGACAATCAGTAAATCAACTATGGAAACCGACTTCAGGCCCATAGAATACGCTATATTGATGATAAGGTATAACAAACTAAGTATAAGGAAGTCGAGTGATAGATATAATGCACCTCCTAATCCAACTATCCACGCCAAAATCATCAATATATAACCCGTTCCAGGAGATACCAAACCTGCAGCAAATGGCCGGTTCTTTTTAGTAGGATGAAGTCTGTCTGCCTCCACATCCCTAATATCATTTAATATGTATATCCCTGAAGCGACGAAAGAAAAACAAAAAAAGGCAATGACGAGATTGGGAAATTCTCCAGACTTGAATATTTCGCCAGCAAAAAAACTTGGGATAAATAGAAAGGAGTTCTTTATCCATTGTTTTACTCTAAATACCCTGCCGTAAATACCAAGTTTACTCATAAGTATGTGTTAAGCGATACTTCGGCGAAGATATAATACACAAGTTGATAATACCATTGATAATCAAAATTATAAGTGGATTGAGTTGATATTATCAATAGATGACTTAATTTCGTTCTACTGTCAAGGTTACGCACACATCATTATGATAAGTACAGCACACGTCAAAATATTCGGCAGAGAACAACTCAATTCTTGTATGCATGAAACTGTTATTCTGAGTGTTCTAACCTCACATTATTTTACCTTAAAACCATCACTCATTTTTAATAGAAAATTATGGAATTAAATGAATTGATTAAGCTCCTTCTTAGGAGAAAGTATTATTTAATCATTATCCCATTTGTATCTGGAGTGATCGCATTCGCGCTTCGGTTTAGCACGGACAGGCTTTATGTATCAGAATCTCAAATCTCAACAGGTCTTACCATTAAAGATATTCCTGGAGAAGGAAATGCCTATAACCCCATCGAAATTGCTATAAGCTTCAGCAATCTCACTGAAAACATGACCTCTAAAACCGTCACATATCGGATGTCATATAATCTTCTCTTACATGATCTTACCACACGCCCATTTAGAAATCCGAACTTTAGTCAGTTAGAGATTCAACCCCCTGTTGGTGATACTTTGGAAACTATTACCACACTGTTAAAAGAGGCCATACAATCCTTCACTTTGATCCCCAAATCTTCAGAAAATGGCACCTATCTGTATGATTTGATTGAAGCATATGAATATGATCAGAGGAGCTTGAAAGATGGACTCAGAGTATCAAGAGTAGGTAATACAGACTTTGTAAATATTGTTTTTATATCAGAAGTTCCTGCACTTTCAGCTTATGTGGTCAATACTTGGGCCGAAGAATTCATTGACTATTACAACTATCAGAAAACAGGACGTTTAAATGAATCACTTGCCGTATTATCCCAATTGATTGATGATAAACAGAAAGCATTAGACGCCAAAGTTCAACAACTCAATAGATATAATCTTAGTGGCATAGTAGAATCCAATGATGAAACAAGCAGTAAGGTGGAGGTCTATGAAGGCCTTATTCGAGATGAGGAGAGTAATGTGAGAGCATTAAACCTTCGTCTTGCTAATATCAGAGAGCAAATCGCCCAAATCACCTCAAGTTCGAATAGCCCTAATAGAACAGAGATCATTAGTTTAAAATCCAGAATTGACCAGCTGAGTACACGTTTAATCAACGATTCTGACAACACAGGGCTCAGGGATTCCCTTGATAATCTTCGGGACAGGCTACAAGAACAAATGTATCGAACCACTGCATCATCCAATGACCGTGGAAAACTGGATGACCTCTTTGAGCAGGAGAATGAATTGGAGGTTTCCTATCAAATTGCTCTGGAAGATTTATCAAGCCTTAAAGAACAGTATCAAATTCAACGAGGAGACGCTAGAAATAAAGCTGCCAAAAAATCTATTGTAGAAAACTTACAGACAGAAGTTCAACAAGCCCGTGAAGATTTTATTTCGGCACAAAATAAATTTAGTCAGGCGAAATCTGAACTGCTAGTAGGTAGTAATTCTCTTAAGTTATCCTACTATGGTGATGTACCAGAAAAGCCACAATCCAGAAAAACTATCATCTTCACAATTGTAGGATTGGTAGTGGGTTTTGTGATTACATTATTTATGGTGGTGGCAATTGAGTTTCTGGACACCAGACTAAAAAACCCGTCAAAATTCAAGCGGGAGACCAGGATTGACCCTACGGGTATAATTGGTTCCTTACATGGGTTTGATGGGGATCTTGCAAAACTTATACATGGGGACCTCTCGAGTGCCGACCTGGACAGTGCTCGTATTTTTCTTCAAACTTTTAGAAAACTTAGGTTTAAGATTCAAAGTTTGAAAGGCCATACTATACTATTCACATCATTACGAAGCAAATCAGGTAAGTCTTTTGTACTATCTGCACTGGCTCATTCTCTAAGCTTAATTGACAGAAAGATTCTGATTATTGATACCAATTTTAAGAATTCTGAAATTTCAGATGCATTCAAAGATGTTACAAAAAAATATGAAGAACCCGGATTAAACTTGCTCATCAAAAATCCGAGTATTGTGAAATCGGCACAAAATATCAATCGAAATATGTTGGTGGAAGCGGGTGTAATTAAACCCACCATGAACCAGAACATAGATATCATTAGAAGTAAGAATATTCCAAGTTCACCTTCAGAAGTGCTATTCAGAATTAACATTGGGAAGATAATTGATTCGTTACTTCAGGAGTATGATTTTATCATGTTGGAAGGAGCAAACTTGAATGAATACTCTGATTCAGAGGAACTAACAAATTTTGCAGAATACATAGTACCAGTATTCTCGGTGAATGATGAATTTCAATCAAAAGACAAAAAGTCTCTGGAATTTCTGTATCAGTTGAAAGACAGAATAAGTCTGACAATTCTTAACGAAGTGAAAGATGAAGATATTAGATAAAAAGGAAAAGAAAGATGTAATTCAAGACCTTATCCTTCTGGGTCTGAAAATTGGAGCTGGCATCATTGCCGTCTTTCTATGGTTAAAAATTCTTTTTCTATGAGAATCCCTTCTCATCTATATTTCATTGATATTCTAAAAGACAACAAATTTGCCTTTGTAACTGTTGCTATGTGTTTTGTTGTCCTGGCCAATTTAATAGGACACATCAACATGAATTTTGCCATTTTCTTTGTGGCACTACTTATTGCAATCATCTCTATTGTCATCATATTTAAAAATCCTGTATATGCCATTACGGTAAATTTATTTACTACCGTTTTACTGTTCTACCTTTTCTATCGGCTACTGGGTATAACATCGCTTCCCCTGGGGTTTGTACTGGAAGGACTAAATTTCTTAGCTATTTTATCTTTACTCCTTTCCGGCAAGTTAAAAGGGGGAAAATCCTATGCTGGAACCCTAATTTTGATCTGGCTAGGATTATGTATCGTTGAGTTTTTCAATCCCTTTGCTGCATCCAGAGTTGCATGGTTTCAGGCCATTCGCCATGTATTAAATAATGTTCTACCGATTTTCATTATCTACTCACTTCTTGTGGATAACCCAAAGTCATTAAAGATAATTTTGAATGCCTGGTTGATATTAATTGGTCTTGCTGCAGTTTACACCCTTTATCAGGAATTTGCTGGTTTCCCTCCATGGGACTATGCCCATGTTACAAGAAATGAAATGTCCATATCTCTCAATTTTACATTTGGAAGATGGAGGAAATTTTCATTCTTTTCAAACCCAACTGAGTGTGGTGTTGTGATGGCCATGAATGCAGTTATTTGCCTGGGTTTGGCTTTTCAAAAGAATTTAAAGCAGACATACAAAATCACATATCTAATAATTTTTGTCCTTTCTGCTTGGGCAATGATGTATACAGGCACAAGGACAGCAACGGTAATTTTTGTTTTTGGTGCAGCTATTTATGTTCTGCTCAATAAAAGCCGGGAAGTACTTACTTATGCAGCAATTATAACCGTACTTTTAGTTGGGTATGTTACTGTGAAAGGTGGTGGCCAGGCAATGTATGTAATGACCACTGCTTTCAATCCTGATGAAGATCCATCCATGCAAGTAAGGATGAATAATCAGAGAATGTTACGGAGGTATCTAATGAGGTCTCCCATGGGATACGGTATGGGTAGCACGGGATATATAGGCATGAGATTCTCTGGCCATACATTCCTGGGATCATTCCCTCCAGATTCAGAACTCGTCAGATTAGTGGTAGAAGTAGGTATGGTAGGATTAGCGTTCTACTTATTTATGTTCTTTGTTTTTATTAGCAAATCCCTTGCATCATTAAAGCATCCTCCTGATGGAAATGAATTCATTCACAATTTCAAAATGATTGTAACAGCGGTTCTCTTCATGTTACTGCTTGGTCAATACCCTCAGGAGATTCTTAATATTGGTTCCATTAAAATCCTTCTGGCACTATGTATTGCGTTTGTGAGCATACCAGAAGAATCAAGAAAAAAACTTCTTCCAATTACAGAGGAAGTAAAGAAAGAAGTCAAAAAACAAGAGACTATTAAAATCTAACGCAATTATAAATTCTTGTTGGTGAAAATTAAATTCTCCCCCTGGTAATCAAAATCAAATGAGTACTTATTCACCGCATTGAATACAGATGTAGATGTACCTTCTTTCATTCGATCATGTAATTCAACAATAAGGATTTTTGTAATGGGCAACCATCTCTCATAGTTATTGCTAAATAATTCTTTTTCAGCACCTTCAATGTCTACCTTAAGTACATCAATTACTTCAAGGTTATGCTCATCGATCAAATCGTTGATTGTTATCGTATTTACTGTACCCAATACCTGACCAGTCTCATTAGCTCCTTCCTTCAAAGTAACCATCCCCCAATTTCCACTTCCATTATCGATCACCTCAAGAACACCCCCAGGTTCATTTGACAAAGCATTCTCATAACAAACAATATCCTCATACTTTTCAAGATTTTCCGAGAGCAATGAGAAATTACTTTTCTCAGGTTCAATTGTAAGAATCTTAGCTTTTGGGTATCTGTTTTTGAAATAAATTGATGCCAGACCTACATTCGCACCAGCGTCAATAATTAAGCTAGGTTCAAATCCAAAATCAATATCATAGTGTAAGTAGGTAAACACCTGATGAAAAGTGATTTTATCACTGGATGAAAGCCTTATTTTGATTGGGTGCTTTATATCAGGCAATTTGATATTTCCAGATTTGCTAAGTTTCAACTTGGTTAGAATGAGTAAACCTCTAAAGAAACCATAGTTTCTAGACATATTGAGAAGTTTCTCTAAGATATCGTAAAGTGATCTTTTCATTTATTCAATTCCTAATGCTTCTAAATCATTATTGGCAATTATTTCTAATTCGGTCTTTGCCATCAAATAAAGGCTTTCTGCCTCCAAAACTGTAGCCATAGATGTATACAATTGGCGTCTTTTTGCATCATATTCTTCTAAAGCCACTCTCCCCTCAGTAAAATTCTGCTCAATTACCTTGAAATCTGCATTCAAATATTCGTGTAGTGTTTTCCGAATATTTAAAATTTTCTTTTCTTTCAGGTACAACACATACTTTCTGGTTACTTCTTCTTTTAATTTTCTCTCAAGCTCCTCCTTCTCAGAATTTGCTTTAAGCTCTTCAAAAGCTATCTTCTTTCTTGATGTAACCTGCTCTCCAAATGCACTCAAGGGAAAATGCAAACCAACGTTATAACGGGGGAAAAAGATATTGTTATCCTCAGAACTTGAACCAAATTGTCTTATGCTCAGCTCATTCAGGTTACCTCCGATAGAAATGAATTTGAACCAGCTATTGGTGTGTCTCCTTTTTGCTAAACTAATCTCCTGAATTGAGATATCTGCTCTATCCATTCTTGGGCTGTTATCAATTGCTGACCTTACTAAAATATCCAGGTGCTGCTGATTAAGTTCGATATCACCTTCAATCTGACTATAAAGACTGCTATAACATAAAACAGTCATCATGGATACAACAAAAATCGCTTTTCTCATGGTTATATTAGTTTTTTCAACATTTCATTAACCGAATTGGGCCATGTATGAGATTCTGAAAACTTTTTACGGGCCTCTTCTTTTTGTTTATTATTCTCGCTGATAGCAACTTCAATTTTTTCGATAAACTCATCTGCGTCTTTCGCAAGATATACAACAGACTCAAATGGAATCATAGACTCAGTAAAGGTAGCAACAACTGGTGTACCTGTAGCAAGGTATTCATCAACCTTCCTTGGGTAATTACCAATTGTAGAACCATTTATCATTTGGGGGTTAATGCATACGTCAAAGTTATACATATACACGTTAATTTCATTAAAGTCTTTTAAACCAAGAAAATATACATTATCTATCTGATGGAGTGAGGATTCTTCAAAGACCGGATCCTGTGGGCCAACCAGAATAATACTATCATTTTTATAGTGTTCTGCTATTTTTTCTATGAGCTCAGGATCCAATCTCACAGAGGTAAGAGCTCCAATATATCCTATCTTTCTACCTTTTAATGGTTTGAGATCGTCTGGTTCTTTCAAGTTCTTTGGCCTCCTGATAAAGTGTTCAACATCACAGCCCTGACCTACATAATGTGCATTTTTATTGAATTCTGATGCGTAGTTTGCTAAGTATAGAGAATTGGCACATATAACATCATAGTTTTTGATTAGCATAGGTTCTATCCTATGAGAATGTGTTTTCCAGTATTTATTTCCCCTCATGTAATCCCTGAGATAATAAACGCTTTTGACTGGGTTCAACAAATCGTACAAATAGAACCCAGAGTAGAAATCATTATCATTGATAAAATAATAGGACTCCCATCCTAAATCTTTAATGGTATTCAGGATTGACTTGGCATACCTTTTATTATTGACTTTATTTAATTTATCAAATAAGGCATTAGGTTTAACTCGATTAATCGGCTCTAAAACTGCAGGGGTGGTTAACACTCTTAAATTATCATTGATAACTTCAAGTTTATTGGATTTTGACTTGATCGCCTCCTTTCTGATAGCCATACCTGGCATATCTTTTTTGGATAACTCGGTTCTTTTAAGAGGAATGTTTACATACAGTACCTGATATTCACCTGACAACTCCAGGGCTATGTCACGGATATTACTGCCATAGGGAAAATCCCATGGCGAAAGGCTTATTATTACAAAATTATTTGATAGGAGTTTCATCTTCTATTTTTCTTGTAAATAATTTACTTACTATCAACTGGGTGCCTTGTTTGTAGGCCAATAAGAATTCCTTAAAACTTTGAATCATGGAAAACTTACAAGACCTATGGATATAATATAATGCTACAGATAAAAAGAATGTACCAGAAATCAAGGTAGAAATGGCGGCACCAATCATCCCTCCATACCACGCGTCAATAGGTATTAAAATGTAGTTTAAGATCACGTTTATAAATGTACTTGGCAAAAGTACATAGAAACCAATTTGAGGTTTACCCAGGATTTCCAATGTGGTACCTGCTTGCACAGCATAAGGTTTAATCAGATTGTAAACCATAAAAATTTGCAAAATAAATACTGCCTCAAGGTACTTTTCACCAGCAACAATCGAGATAAAAAATGATGGGAATAAAAATAGCAGCGTCAGAAATGGAGCTATCGCAGCTAGAATAATACCTGTAGACTTTTCGTACATTCTTGCCTGTTCTTTTTCCGGATCCCCGGAATTTAGTGTTTCAGCGATTCTGGGATAAACTAATTGTGAAATTGAAGTCAAAGGCACTTCAATAAAATTCACAAACCGCACAGCTACATTATAATTTGCGACTGCTTCAGTACCTATGAAATAGCCAAGCATCAATTGATCTATGCTCTTTGAAATGATCGATGTAATGGAAACACCAAAGATATACTTCCCAAAATTTAACAGATCGACAAACAGTTTGCGTGAAAAAATGAATTTACTGAACTCCACCAGTCTTAAAAAGAACAATGAAGTTATCAACCCTATCACTACAGATACTGCATGCAAAATTGAAAAAGTCTCAAGCGATACATTATCAAACCTAAAAAATACCGCCAGCGTAATGAAAAAGTAACTACCATATCTCATAAATGAGATTATAGAGACCACCTGATACTTGACCTTCGAATAGAAATAAAACAATATTTGCGATAGTGGAATGATAAGTATTGATGAAATACAGTATACCCTAATCATATATCGCAATGCTGGCGAATCATATATATTGGCTACTAATCCCGATATAGCAAAAAGAACAATTGCCATGAAAAGGGTTATCACAATATTTAGTACAAACGACGCGGTTAGAACTTCATCATTTTCAAATTTCTTATCAATCGCATACTTAATATACCCATTTTGTACAAAGCCGTTCCTGGACATCTCAACAAGTGTCACAATGATCAGGTATATTGAGTATACTCCAAAATCCGATTTATCCAGGTAACGAACCAACAAGAAATAAGTAGCGAAACCAAAGAAGAAAATTACAAACCGATTGATCATTGAAAAACTTCCGCTCTTCAACCAATATGATGCACGGGACATACTAGTAATTATCACAGTTTATTTGAACCCAAATCATCTTATTCAAGTGACTTTTTACGATTAAGAAACATGGAAATCCTTTTAGGCCAATTGGGATCCATACAGGGTTTCTCAATAAGCACAAAAAACAAGGCACTTGACGCCAATGTTAATGGGACCAATATAATCCCAAGCACAAGCATATTACCCAAAAAACTGTCTGTTGGACTATCAAACACATGCATAAATGAAGTAACACCAACCTGAAGTATAAATAAATGAATCAGGTAAATACTATAACACATACCTCCAATAGTTGAAATCAAGGTAATTTGTGATATCTTCCTCCCTATTCCTCCACTCATGACTCCTGCAAAAAACAGAAACATCCCTAGATATTTCACATTCTCCAAACACATTATGTATAAGTACTCACTGCTGCTATAAAACAACAAATTCATACCATATGGCTTCAAGTAATAATCAGATATTACGAAGACTACAAACCCAATAATAAAAAAAAGGGATGCACTCTTTTTGAAAAATTCTTTTTCTAACGTTTTGTTGAGATACAAGTAACAAATAATGAAACCCAGAATAAAATATTGAATGTAATTGGTCACCAGAAACATCTGGTACTTTCTCAAGACAACAATGTAGATCAATGCCTTGAATAGAAGCATACTTAATAATGTGATTGGTATGAACCACTTTTTGAGACTTGCCTTCCTTAAGAACCAAAAGATTCCAAGTAGAAAGAATGGAGCCAGGATATAAAACTGAAATTCAATTTCAAGAGACCATGCAGGTGGATTTATCCTGGGATATGATGTAAATACCAATCCATGAAGGTAGACAAAGCTTGCCAGGAAGCTCTCGAAGAGACTGATCTCACTGCTTGCTGATGATTCTGTACCCATTTTTAATGAGCCCAACGAATTGTATAGTAAAAGGAGTGCAAAAAAACCTAACACCAAAACAACCAAATATGGTGGTTCGAGTCTCGTCAATCGACGAATAAAGTACTTTTTAAAATTGAAGTTAACCTCTACATCATCCACCCACTTCTTAATCAGAGGCATGGCAATTACAAATCCACTAATCACAAAAAATATGTGGACACCTAATTTTCCACTTGGCAATAAATAAAAGTACTCATCATCCGGAGAGTGTATACCTCGGGCATGCATATTTCTTTGAACCCTCTCGGCTAAATGATATATGATAACCGGGGCTATCGCAAAAAAACGTAAACCATCAATTTCTTGAATGAATTTTCCAGATGATGTACGGCGCTGGAAATATTTAATGAGGAACTTGTTCATTAAAAAAGTGTGTTATGCGCGAGTTATTCGGTCGCAAAGATAGCCTAATTATGCAATTACTTATTTTATATGGTATTATTTAAAAACTAATTGTTCAACTTACCCAATATTGCCTCATCAAGCTGATCGAGAATTCCAGAATCAACCTTAATATCAAATTTTCTGGCGTACAATTTATCACTCTCAAGCAGCTTCTGAAGATCTTCTTTCACAATAATTTTAGGGTTCGATCCTCCTTGTGACCAGTCAATATACCTTCCGCTATTGTTGATTACTTTTACCCGGAATTCAGAATTCATCACAATACTGGGAATTAAAAACTCATCTGGTGCCCAGGTATATCTTACAAATCGTCTTAACTTCTTATGCTCTTTCAAATAGTTAATAACATACCTGGCGCAATCTGAAGACATTGTCCACCACGTGGCACGTGGACCTCCATAAAGTTTTGGGAAATGGTCAAATTTTCTATCTGGCAGTAGGGTGTTCAAAATTTTCTGAATTAAATACCTGCCCTTAAATCCAAAATCTGTAGCATGATACTTTTTGTATCTTTTGGCCGCATCAACCCACCAATCAGAATTTTCATCTTCCAACATAAAGAAAGAATGACCAATTCTTTCACTGTAATAATTCACAATGTAATCATTATCCTTAATTGGATAATCCTGTCCGGAAAAAGCGCTAACAAAATCATAATTTCCCCGAGAGAGCATCTCTTCACAACAATCAATTACAGTTTTTGTAAAGGTGTAGGATGCCCAACTTATTTCTCTACGTAGATGAGTAAAAAAAACATTCTTGATTTCACCCAGATATTTGAATTGATCAATTGAGAATTTCTTGTCAACATGTATATAAAAGTGAAAACTATCATGGCTCATTCTTTTCACCAACCGTTCAATTTGGTCTGGATCTTTGTAAGCCATTATCACAAAGGCTTTCCGCATTTCTCTGAAATTAAAAATTGGGTAGTGCGAAAGTAATCATCATTACCAGCACATACCCAATTAATTCCATGAATATTAAAGAATGCTTTGCGAGGAAAAAGTTTACGACCTAGATCTTTCTGACTTTCAATTCCTCGTCTCCGATTTTCAGAATGTAAATTCCGGAAAGCAATTCACTCAAATCAAGCATTACAAAATCTTGAAACTTCGGCACTTGCTGACTCAAGACTACTTTCCCATCTAATCCATATAGTAAAACATTAACATCCTCTTCCAAAGAAGACTTTCTTACCAGGTATATGGAATTTTGTGCTGGATTAGGATAGAGCATAAAGTCTGAAGCCTCTTCAGTACCCGCTATTAAATTTCCGAAACCAGTTAATGTCACATCTACAGTAGTCGCTGACTCTGATGTTAGCTGAAGTGTTACGCTTTGTTCTCCAGTTTGTGATGGGATGAATTTTACGTAAATAGTTGATTCCACACCAAAATCATAATCTGGTGAAATTGTAACTGGATCATCAGAACTAAAATCCTCCTCATCAAGAGACACCTTAAACCCATCACCTTGGGCAGCAGTTATGTCCCCTTCCATATCGAATCCATTTACCGTGAAACTCATTGTTGTATTTGAAATCTCATTTACTAGACCTGGAGGAAATGCTAAAGTTGATTCGGATGTTGAGATGGTGGGTCTTGTGAATTCATATGCTCCCATATCCACCGCATCGCCATAAACTCTTGAATGCCTTGAAATATCTTTGTCTATTTCATATTCTTCAATGCTCAAACCCTGATCTATCGCTGAAGAACCTTCCAATAACTTATAAACGTCATTTTCCATGTCCTCGAACTCAAGATCCGTTTCAGTCATCACCTCAACATTATTTGTTGCGGTGTAATTTGTATTTCCAGCATAATAACCTTTACCAGGACTCAAGAATATATTATTGAATACTTCATTATTGCTCTTGGTTGTCTCACTCGACCACCATTGAATTCCATAATCATTTGCGTCAATTATTGTGTTATTGAAGAATCTAAACCCTGTTCCTTCAGTTGCTTTTACATTACCCGTAAAAATTCCGTCTGAAGTACATCTTACGATAAGATTGTTATACACCAGGTTGTCTCCTCTTCCTTGCATGAAAATCCCCCAACCTATTCCATCAACGATGGTGTTATTATATAGTCTTCCTGTTGTCCCAGGATTTATCATAAACCCAGTGGTATGACCATTATCTCCAGCCTGACCATATTTCTCAATATAATTATTATAGATCTCACAGTCCGAAATTGCAGAACCTACTTGAATTCCATCTCTACCTGTGTTTATAGTGATATTATCATGAATTCTCACTCCTTCTAAAACTGGCTCTTCTACTGGACAATTTGGGTAATCATGGTGCCAATGAGATCCACCAACATAGATTCCCTCACCACCTTGTGTGTCATGTATGTAATTATGGTGAATATGTGTATTATACTGAGTAAAATTATCGCGGGTTAAACTACCATCACATTTCGGGTTCGACCTGGCCGCAATCCCCGCATAACTGGCTTCAATTACTTCTACTCCAAATAACTCAAAATCTGTAGCTCTATTTTGAATATCAACTCCAAACTGAGCCATAACTTTGATACCATACTTGTCTGAGGTAGATCCATTTCCACCAATTACAACATGTTCCGATTGTATTAGATTTACTCCAATAGATTTTGTCGGATCCTGTCCACATTGAATGGTTCCATCACAATTGATAAAGACGATAGGGTTTTCTGCAGTTCCATGAATGTTAGTGATTAACAAGCCATCACGAACACCGGCTCTGAGTCCAACGGTATCTCCGGGTTGTACATCCGTAATATCCCCATCAAACTTCCAATCTCCTGGTTCGACTACAAAGTCACAGGAACTGCAACTCTGATCGATGTATGTTAAAGGTGATTGCTCGTATTCTAAGGTTGTTGTTTGTCCCCTCAAATCTGCAATTATGGAAAAGCAAATTAGTGCAACAACGAGGGATTTGTTGATTAGCGATAGTGACATAAGTGTATTAATTAAGTGTGAGTATTGGTTATATACTTCAAGTTTCAATAAGTAAATATAGAATATGTCAAATTAGAATTAAAATTATCTTATTGAATTTATGAAGATGGCTATGCAAGCTGACAAAATGGATAAAAAATACACATCACTGAAAAAAGATAAGTTAAGCCTATTGAAAAACATCGTAAAGACCTAATAATCAAATGTTTATGCGTTACTACTATCTTTTTAATAGAACAGAAATCCTGAAGCTAAGATCCGAACCTTCGAGATATTAAGGATTCATGAAAAAATAACTGGGAATTATTCGAAAAATCAACGTTCTGATCTGAAAAAAATTTCATTTATTCTATATTCTTTGCTAATTTTGGCTTGACTCAATAGATTTTAATTCTATTTTAACGCACACGTACTAATGAAAAACCACACTGCAACTGCTTTGGGCAAGTTATTGTTAATAATTTTTGTCCTTACCGGTCAATTATCTTTCAGCCAAGAAGTCGAATTTCCGCCTGAACCTCCATATGATATTGTAGCACCATGGGGTTATACTGACGAAGGAACTAATTGGGACACATCACCTTTTTTACCTTTCACATACTCATTCAACAGATTTAGACTCATGCCTCCAAATGGTGTGACTTATGAATCTTCAACTGATACCTGGAGTTTTGACCCAGAAGAGAAGTATCCAATTATTCTTTTCTTCCATGGTGCTGGTGAAGGTGGTGATAGTAATAACAAGCAATTAAAGCATGGTGGGCAAAGGCATAGAAATGCCGTTCAGAGTGGTGAATTTCCTGGATTCTTATTGTATCCGCAAAATTCCACCATTCAAAGCATGAAATTACTCCTAGATAAGCTTGCAGAAGACCTTCCGATTGATCTAAATAGGGTCTATGTGCATGGATTATCGTTAGGTGGGGTTCAGACATGGAATTTCACACTATTATACCCAGAAACTGTAGCTGGCGCATTCCCAATGTCTGCAATAGTCGGTGATGATAAAACTGATTTGATTTATACTGGATTAAGAATTTCACAGGGTGGACTGGATAAAAATCCAAATTATCAATGGACTGAAGACGAGCTTGCTACATTTGAGGCTTTAGGAGGACAAATTGAGTATTTCTTTTTACCAACTGCAGGACATGGAACATGGAATCAGATGTACAACAGAAGTGACTTTTTTAGCTGGTTTCTAGATCAAAAGGTCAATAATATTATTGCAAAGTTCGGTTATGATGAAGTCTGTCCGGAAGACCCAATTGATGTTACATTAGGTGTGAATCCAGGCCACAATGGATATGAGTGGATGAGAAATGGTGTTGTACTTTCAGGTGAAAACGGTCATGAATTGAATGTCTCCTCTTTTGGGAAATATCAGGTACGTGTTCAAATAGGAACAACTTGGACTGACTGGTCTGAAGAACATATAGTCAAAGAAAAAACTCCAACAGCTACACCACCGATTACTGTGGACGGATTGCAATCTACGGTTCTTCCTGATCCGAATGGTAAAACTACTGTGACTCTGGGTTTACCGGACGGTTATACTGATTATTTATGGCATAAAGATGGGGTTGAATTTGGAACTACACAAACCATAGAAGCTACAGCGGGTACTTATGAAGCCTATGTAACTGAAGAATTCGGTTGTTCGTCTTTACCCTCAAGACCATTTTATGTAATTGATAATTCAAGTCCTGGGGCTGTACCTCCAAAAGTTCAGGGATTAGAAGCTTTTAATGTACAGAAATCACAATTAACCTTAAATTGGATTGATCCTGTTGTTGCAATTAAGGAATCTGGGTATGAGATTTGGAGAAAGGCTGAAGGTGAAGAGCTCTTTTCTCTTATTACGGTTACTAAGGCAAACAAGTCCTCTTATACTGATACAGACTTACTGCCAGGAACTGAATATACTTACATTATGAGATCATACAACTCTCAAGGTGCGAGCGAGGTTAGTGATGCAATTGTTGTATTAACAGATAGTGACCAGAATCCGCCAAGTGCACCCAGTCAACTCATCATCACATCATTGAACAATTTCTCAACAGGGTTAGAGTGGTTAGAAGCCACAGATGATGTAGGTGTAGAGCGGTATGAGATTTACCAAAATGAACAAAAAGTATTGGTAACAAGCAATACTAATATTACAGTATATAACCTTGAAGAAGGGGAAATCTATCGTTTTGCTGTTCGTGCAGTAGACCTTGCAGGAAATGTTTCTCCATTTAGTAATATCGTTATTTCTCAACCTGTTGCTGCTGGTTTGAACTATGAATATTATGAGGGCAGCTGGTCAGCATTGCCTGACTTTGATGTATTAACACCAATTAAGACAGGTCTTTCAGATAATGTGGACATTGGCGTAAGAGAACAGAATGACTATTTCGCATTCAGGTGGTCTGGAGTAATCAATATTCCGGAGGCTGGATCATATACATTCGAAACATACTCTGATGATGGAAGTAAACTTTACATTGGTTCGTATGATGAGGCTGACCTTGTTGTAGACAATGATGGACTTCATGGAAATGTATATGCTGAAGGCACTTATGTGTTTGATGAGGCAGGTTCTTATCCAATTGTTATCACATTCTTTGAAAGAACTGGAGGACACAACATTCAGGTTTACTGGAAAAACACACCGATGTTTACCAATCGGCAATTAATTCCGGATGCTGCATTCAGAGATGAGGTTGTTATTCCGGAGGAAGATATTTACTCACCTTATAACCTCGCTGCAGTTGGCGTTTCCTATGATCAGGTTGATTTAACCTGGCAGGATTCGAGTGCAGTTGAATTGGGTTTCCAGGTGTACCGGTCAATTGATGGTATAAATTTCTCTCCAATAGCAATAGTTGAGCCAGATACATATTTGTACGAAGACACAAATGTTGACCCGGCGACAACTTATTACTACAGAGTAATTACGCTAGGCTTGTACGGACAGTCTTCAGGAGCACAGGCTCCTGACGCAATCGCTCACTTAAATTTCGAAAATGACATTTCAGATATTTCAGGTAATGGGGTAAACTCAAATATTTCAGGAACAGTTACATTTCCTACTGGCAATAGCAAAGAAGGAGTTAGAGCTGCTGAATTCCCTGGTGGTAATAACTATATAGACTTAGATATCGGGAATCAGTTCATACACACAGCTTTTACTGAGCGTTCTGTGGCTTTCTGGGTTTACAATTCTCAACCAATAGGAATACTGGATTTATATGACGAAGGTGGAAGTACAAATGGGTTTGGTATCCGAATAAACGATGGAAATGTAGATTTCGCTGTTCAAGACAATCACTCTATCGTTACTATTAGTGGAGCACTTCCATTAAATGAATGGGCTCATGTAGCAGCTGTATTTGACAATGGGGAGACTTATCTTTATATAAATGGAGATCTTGCTTCAAGTGAACTTAACGTTGGATACCCTGATGTAGGCAGTCATAGTAATGGTGGTGGACTAGGAGCTACAAATAGTAGTAATGCTTTTGATGCAGCTAATAATAATTTCACAGGCCTAATTGATGACTTTTATGCTTTTGATGTTGCGCTTAGTGAAGAAGAGATTGAAACGATAATTGCAACAGTAGAAGGATATGCAACTGCCACAACTTTACCGTTACCAGGACTACCAAATGCACCGGCAAACTTCTCTGGTTCTGCAATTTCAACAAGTGAAGTTTCATTGGATTGGGATGATGACTCAGTTTCAGGATATGAGGTTTGGAAATCAGTAGATGGAACAAATTTCTACTTGCTTGAAACTGTCACTAACTCCGATCATACTGATGAAGAATTGAGTGCTCATACTGACTACTTCTATACAGTGAGAGCATTTAATGTCACTGGTAATTCCGGATACACCGACACTGTTACTGTGCAAACTTTGAACAGTATTCCTGAAATCACATCAGCCATTCAAAACCTTGCTGTGCTGATAACAGGTGATGCAAATTTGTAGTAACTGCTACTGATGCTGACGGAGATGATATATCATTCGAAACAGAAAATTTCCCTGCATTCATCACTCTTATGGATAATAACGATGATACAGCAGATGTTACAATTGATCCATCACCATCAGATATAGGAACTTACGAAAATCTTGGAATCAGAGTGAATGATGGATTTGGTGGTGTTAGTGACTATACCTATTTCACTGTAATAATCACAGATAATGAACCTCCTGTGATTACCGAGGTTTCACCAGTTGAAATGTTTGGAGGAGAAACTTTAGACGTTGAGATAATCGCCTCAGACGCCAATGACGATGACCTTACCTGGTTTGTTGATAATCTACCTGGTTTTGGTACGTCTTCTACTAATGGTGACACGCTTACTTTGACTTTCACTCCTAGTTATTCAGATGATGGCGGAACGTATTTTATAGATTTAAGAGTAGAAGATACTAATACACCAACCCCTGGCTTTGACGAGTTTCAATTGGAACTTACGGTTACTCCATTTGATCCAAACCATAAAATCTATCTGAATTTTGGTGATGGAGCAGCAGCCGGAGCGCCTTGGAATGATCTTTTCACCTCGAGTCCTTCTTCAGGGACAGTTTTCACAGACATCATCAATGATGACGGTTATCCTTTGGATATGACCCTAACTCTAGGAACCACATGGAGCGGTGTTGGAACAAATGGTGGAATGCCTACAGGTATTTATCCGGATGAAGTAAGAATGAGTTATTTCTGGACAGACCTATCACCTGAAGTAATTACTGTATCAGGGTTAGATCCAAACCTCCTGTATAATTTTGAGTTCTTTGGAAGTAGAAATAAAGATGGAAATAGATCATCTATATACGATGTAGACGGTAATGTCGACACTTTGCAGGCGAGATACAACACAGATCAAACAATTGAATTTAATGGTATTGTGCCTAATGCATCGGGCGAAATAACTATCACTGTTTCTAATATTCCATCTCCACCAGTAGAGCAATTTAGTATCGCATATTTGAATGCCTTAATAATCGAATCAGTATCGAGTACTGGTCTACCTCCATATGCACCAACAAATTTATCAGCTGCATATGATAACGGTCAAATAGACTTAAACTGGGATGATAACTCAGATGATGAGACTGGCTTTGAGATTTACAAGTCCGTTGGTGATGACACTAATTTCAATTTGTTGACTACCACTACTAATGACAATTATCAGGATGGCGATATCAGTCAGGAAGATTATTATTATAGAGTTCGAGCTATAAATCAGTTTGGGGAATCTGAGTATACTAACACTGCTGTTTACGTTTATACTAATCTTGCTCCATCAATTGCTGTAGATGAATCAATTATGGTACAAATTGCTGGAACTGGAAGTGTGGATTATGTCATAACCGATCCGGAAGATGATTCAGTTACTGTAACTATCAATTCTCTACCAAGTTTTGGTCAGTTTTCATACAGCGACAACTACAATGGTACACTAACGTTTGACCCTTCTCTTTATGATGCAGGAACTTATTATGTAGAAATAGAAGTAGAAGATAAGGAAGGTAACATCTCCACTAAGACAGTAATTGTTGAAGTAACTGACAAGGTTTTTGAAACAATCCTTGTGAACTTCACGCCTACTAGTGGAATTGTAGCAGGAGCTCCATGGAATAACGTAATCGGCGCTCCAAATGCCGGACTTTCCCTGACTAACCTGACAAACACTGAAGGAGTTGGCACAGGTTATGATATCGAGTTACTGGATACATGGGCAGGTGGAAATGCAAATGGTGTAACAACCGGAGATGATTCTGGAGTTTACCCGGACAATGTCATGGAAACTTATTTTGCTGATTACCTTACTAACGACCTAGAGATTATGATCAGTGGTCTCGATCCAGCAAAAATTTATGATTTGGAATTTTTCTGTAGTAGAACAGCAACAGGGGATACCAGGTCTTCGATTTACAAAGTCGGAGGTCAGCAAGTAACGCTGCAGGCAACCAACAACTCTTCTGAAACAGTTTTTGTGAATGCATTAAAGTCAAATGCCTCTGGGGAATTAACATTTGCAGTGAATTTAGGATCAGGATCTACATGGAAGTACATAAACGCCCTTGAAATAAGATATTATGATGAGCCTTTGTTCCCTAATGCACCAACTAATTTGGTTGCAAATGCAACCTCTAAATCAGACATTGAATTAAGTTGGAGTGACAACAGCAGCAACGAAGATGGGTTTGAATTGTATCGATCTACAAGTGAAAGTGGGCCATGGGATCTTCATGCAACATTAGGAGCTAACGTTACTGGATTTACTGATGCTGGTTTAGGTATCAATGAACAATATTTCTACAGAGTAAATGCTTACAATATTAATAGTCCATCATTGCATTCAAATGTTGCTTCAGCTACCACTTATAGCTACACGATATTCATAAATGTGGCTGGGGAAGATATGATTGCACCAAGTCCGTGGAACAATACCAATTCATATCCATTCCTTGGTACGGTAACATACGATTTAAAGAATGACATTGGAAATAATACTGGAATCAGCATGGAAATTGTTGACAATCCAGGAGGGACCAGTTTCGCTGGAGATGGTACAAAAGGTATGGCTACAGGAGACGATTCAGGTGTATACCCAGATATTGTGATGCAATCATATTACTGGATTGAGCAATACGAATATGCCTCATTAGAGTTTGCCAATGTACCAATAAATCAAAAATTCAATGTGACGTTCTTTGCAAGTAGAGAAGCTACTTCAAGAGGAACAACTTTCCACATTGGCGAGCAATCTGTTTCTGTGAATGCTGCATACAACACCACAGAGACTGGTACCATTTACGATGTGGTTGCTGATGAGAATGGTCATTTTCAGGTTGATTTAATCTCGATGGAAGGTGTCCTTCTAGCATATATTAATGCCATTGTTATCAATGCTTCTTATAATAATGGTGGTGCAAGAGCGGAAGAATCAACAATAGCTGAAAACATTTCAGAGGAAGAAAATCTACATATATATCCAAATCCTTTCTCGGAGAGTTTGAATATTAGGGTAAACTCCTCAAAAGCCGAAACATTGAAAATGTCTATTATCGATCAGAGTGGAAGACTCATGACTGAAGAATTCATTGAGGTGGATGGTTCAGAAATTATTAAGATCAATACAGAATCATTCCAAGAAGGTTTGTATATTATGAGAGTTCAAAACGAGCAAGGCGAAACCTCAGTATTCAAATTGATAAAATAGGTTTTTCTAATTAGTACATAAAGTCCACTCGTTGTTTGTAGCGGGTGGACATTTTTTTATCATGCAAAACAAAAACCAGTACCTAATACTTTTTTTGTTTGTACTCTTCATCCTTCCAAACCTGGTTCAGATGATTAGAGGACAAGAATATTTTCCATTCTCTAACAATCCTATGTTTGGTCATTATCTTCAAGAAACTGACAGCATGGCCACTTTTCAATTCATTGTGCACAAAGACAGTAGTTCTTCAGAAATAAATTACTCAGATATTGGACTATGGGAAGTTAGATTTAAAAGGTACTACTTCTCGAATGTTTACGGATCCTCTGAATGGAATTCCCCTCAGCGCAACCCAAGCGAAACCAGAGAGTCATTCATAAAAAACCACGAGGCTTTTTTCTCAAAAGTGAATAACCTGCTTAATGAGCATAACATCAAATTTGATTCAATAAGTGTTAGTCTAGCCTATTTAACACCGGAAGATAAGGTTTATAAAGAGAAACTGGTCGGTACATACATTGCCCGCGATAATAAATTTTTGTGCAATGAATAGTTTGATTGTAAACTTTAACACCTTCCTGGAAAAGGAAACCAACAAGCCTTACATACCTGTACTAAGGATATTATTGACTCTAGTTAGTATCAAAGAGGTCCTTTCAATTAGACACAAGTTTTCCTTATATTTTGATGCTCCTGTGCTTTTCTATCGAGAAGATACATTTACTGATTTTCTATACGGAATCTTAAGTCAACATCATGACGTAATTTCAATAATCGCAATCTCAGTAGGTCTCCTGGCAGCTGCAGGGTTATTTACCCGATTTTCGATGGGGCTTTACGCAGTATTATACTTACTTATGGTTTCATTTGACACCAGTACTGGTATCTACAATCATGAAACCGGGTTATCGGCGCAACTTCTTATAATATTAGTATTTGCACCAGGTGTCCAAAACCTATCTCTTGATGAATTAATAAAAAGAAAATTCAATATTAAGAGCTCTTTAACAATCAGTCCATATAAGATTTGGGGATTCAAATTGATTCTCATCATTATTGCAATGGGGTATTTCACAGCTGGTGTCTCTAAAATTAGATACGGCGGTTTTGAGTGGATGGATGGGAACACACTAGGCTACTATCTTTCTGGTAAAGCTTCTTTTCAAAATGAGATAGCCCAAAAATTTATTCCAGCAGATAATTCATATGATTGGAAAGAATCATTTGGATTAACAGCTTATACCTATGGAAACTTTCAAACTGACCCTAACTTAAAATCCCTGGCTCAAACGTTTTCCGAAACCGGGTTCTTAATGTCTTTTTTGGCGATTTTCACTGTGATATTCGAATTGTTCGCCTTCTTCATAATTTTCTCAAAACCCATGAGAACAATTATTTTTTTAATTGCTGTTGGTTTCCATTTTTCGATTCGAATATTGATGGGGTTAGGGTTTCTTGATTATCAGTTAATTTGTTTGAGTCTTATTGACTGGCCCTATTTGTTCAATAAACTGTCATTGATCTTTACTTCTCGTGTCCACAGTAAATAATCAGAAATTTCTACACCACATTCATTATATGAGAGGATTGGCCATTGCGATCATCGCCTCAAGTCATATATTGTACTATAGTGAAGAAACACATTTCTTTAAAGTCACGAGTGCTATTTATTTAAACAGCACAATATTTTTTGCCATCATAAGTGGTTACCTGTTTCACCACTTATTACCAAAATTTGAGTATAAGAAATACATTAAAAAGAAGTTCTTGTATGTACTACTACCATATCTGGTAGTTAGTATACCTGCTCTCGCTTTCCGGTTCTATACTGGACCACCCTTTTTAATACTTCAGAATTATTCAGAATTTCAGACCAAAACAGAAGTATTTAAAGTGATCTATTACCTGGTAACTGGGGCTCACCTTTTGCCACTTTGGTATCTTCCAATGATCGCCATATTTTTTGTTTTGGCTCCTCTGTTTAAGTTCATTGCAGATCATCAAAAACTATATTGGATATTAATTCCAGCATTTACTTTATCATTATTATTACCCAGAGGGATTGACACATTGAACAACATCCCCTATATGTTTGGACATTTCCTATCAATCTATTTACTAGGGATGTTCATTAGTCAATTTGAAGAAAAAATTTTACAGTTCGTAAGGAAGAACCTGATCATAGTTATTACAGGATTCCTGGGCCTCTTTATGTTATCAGTATTAACGACAGAATTTCGTGCACAGGTTATATTCATTCAAAAACTTTTCGCCACGTTACTTATTCTGTATGGTTTTCAATTTCTCCGGAACAAAATGGTCTGCAAAGTGCTGGATACTTTGGCAGATACAAGTTTCGGTATTTACTTCATTCATTTCTATATTATTTTAATCATAAGGAAATTATCTCAAAAATTTTATGGATTTGAATATCCAGAGCACCCTGGTATTTGGTGCATGGAACTTTTAATTGTAATGTTTATTTCTGTTTCAGCTGTATTAGTTATTAAGTTCACAATCGGAAAATACAGTCGTTATATTATTGGCAGCTAGATGATTATATCAAAACTTGAACTCAACAAAAACTGGGCTTTGGCACTACAATTGGCCACAATTATTTTATTTGCCATTGTTCCCTTGTTCTTTAGCCTTCCTTTTCGTGATAATATTTATCTGACCTGGGAGGGCGCATACAGGATGTATAATGGCCAAATGCCTTTCAAGGATTTTGGTCTTCCTCTAGGATATGCTTTCTGGCTGATCCCCGCATTATCTTTCAAATTGTTCGGTCCGTACATGTTTTCTTTAATAAAGATTCAGGTCCTGTTCAATTTAGTATCAGCTTTAGCCTTCCGTTCAATTATCAAAGAGTTTGTAAAGGATCATGGCATGATTACAATCGGCATTATTTTATATGTAATCTCCTATTCCTTTTTCAATTATTGGCCCTGGTATAATCATACTGTAATTGTCTTTGAATTCATTGGATTTGCATTTCTATTTGTCGCCTTACGAAAAACTAAAATTAAGGCCATTGTATTGTTCTCCACACTGAGCGCTTTGTTTGCTTTTTTGTCTATTTTCACAAAACAAGATGGTGGTGCTTTTGCTCTACTTATAAGTTTGACACTGCTTCTCTACTACTCAATAGTATCGAGATCAATTATACACCTTGGTAGTTTTGTAATCTCTTATTTACTCATTGCTACCCTATTTATTGCTCCTCTCATACCTCATGAATTCGGCTATTGGTTTAATTATGGGCAAGAACCCCATTACTCAAGGATAAGCAGCTTTGATATCTTATCGACTGTTTTTGGGGCATCTTTATTCTTGAAATTCTATTTCTTCTTAATCGTAATAATTATCCTCAATAAATCTAGAGAAGGTTTGAATTGGCTTCTCAAAGACATAAATCAAGGTCTACACCTACTTCTAACATTATTGATTCTATTTCAAGCATCAATTCTTCAGGTAACCAGTTATGTACCTGCTGATGGGAACATCTACTTCCACAGCTTTATGGTTATGTATATTATCAATAACCTGGGCTTTAAGATTTCCTACACAAAAGTTGTGAACCTTGGGATTATTGCAATTCTCATTCTAATATGGTGGTCTGGAGTGTACTGGAAATATTCGACAAGGCTCTTCAGCAGTATCCTACAACCTGACACCACAGAAGATGTAGTTTCGATAAGTACCTACACTTTGGCACGAGACACCATGCAATTGGATAAATCAACATGGAGAGTACCTTCTTACAAAGCTTTTAACAAAATTAAACTTCCTCCCGAAACCATTGAGGGGATAGACAAACTAGTCAAATGGAAAGAAAGTCAAGAAGGAGATGTGAAGATCTTAAACATGTCTGAACTAACCCCTCTAGCACATATACTAGACTTTGTGCCAGAGAAAGGCACCCCTCTATGGTATCATTACAATGTGGCCTTCTTTGATAGAGAGCTCAAACAAATGAATGAAAAGATCGATAGCAAATACTATGATTTGGTGGTATTCGAAGTAATCCCAGAATTGAATAATTTCTACCCCTTTGCAGTGAGGGAAAAATTGAAAAAAGAATATGAATTAATTGATACATTTCTTGCTCCCCGAGAAATGAAATCAGAAATAATAGAGGTATATGTAAAGAAATCACCCCAAGCCATAAATTCTGATGAATAAAACCGTTACAATTCTAGGAGCTACATCAGATGTCGCTATGGCTCTAGCTTCAAAATTTGCCCAAAAAGGTTATAATTTAATTCTTGCAGCCAGGTCATCTAATAGGCTGGCAAACTTTTCAGCTGATATTGTTATTCGTCATAAAGTTAATGTGGATGTTATAGAGTTTGATGCCACTAATTATGATAACCACAATGAAATCACCAAGAAAATTAAAAACAGCACGATTGTAGTTGCCGCATTTGGTGTGCTTGGTGATCAGGCACATGATTTTCAAGATTGGGAGAATTGTCATTCAGTAATTGAGAGTAACTATGTAGGATTTGTCTCCATCATCAATAGAATTGTTGCTACCTGGGAAAGTGAACCTACAGATCAAGTAAGAACAATTATTGGAATTAGTTCTGTAGCAGGTGAAAGAGGTCGCGGCAGTAATTTTATATATGGCAGTGCAAAAGCTGCTGTTACATGTTACCTTGATGGGCTAAGGAACCATTGCTTCAAGAATGGGATTCATGTAATAACTGTAAAGCCCGGCTTTATCAATTCCAAAATGACAGACGGCCTTGATTTACCGAGACCATTGACAAAAGAACCCGAACAGGTAGCCAATGCCATTTTAAAAGGATACCAAAGATCAAAAAACACTATTTACATCGGAGGAATATGGAGATTCATCATGTTTGTTATCAGGTCAATACCCGAGGTTATTTTCAAGAGAATGTCACTTTAGGATTTTGATCCTATAATTTTGAGCACCAACGATTGTACCAAAGCTGAAAAACCAAAAAGTGCCATAGTTTTTGCGGACTTTCTCCATCTGAGGACATAAATGTTTTGACCATTTTAGACACAGTCCTGTCATCAAATACGCCCTGTTTCTTTAGTCTTTCTGAATCAGTATAATATCTCAGGTAGTCGTTAAGTTCATTTCGCAACCACCCTCCTACTGGAGAAAGAAAACCTTGCTTTGGCCTATCAACAAGTTCCTTCGGGACGTATTTATACAAAACATCTCGAAAAATTCTCTTTGTCTGATTGTTGTGTAATTTAAAATCTGATGGCAACCTACTTGCAAACTCAAGTATCCGATGATCCAGTAATGGCTCCCTTCCCTCAAGACTGACAGACATTGTTGCTCTATCAACTTTTGGTAAGTTATTATCTAATAAAAATGTCAGGTAATCAATAGCCATCATTCCATTCACAGCATCGTTTCCAGAATTAATTTCATGGTGAAGGTCGAAATAGTTTTGATCATACTGGTGTAGATCAGGAATTAACTTCTGTAATGACTGTTCAGTATGAAATTGCATCACCAACTCCATAGCTTTGTAGGGATCACTATGCCTCCATATACTTGCCATTTTCTGGAACCTGGTATTGAAGTTTTGTTTCCTGTTCAGACCCACCAAAATTTCAGGGTTAACATTCTCCATTACGCCACCGGCAACTTTCTGTAAAGATTTTGGTAGCATGGATGAATACTTCAATGCCTGTTGGTACCTGGGATATCCTGCAAATATTTCATCTCCTGCATCAGAAGAAAGTGCAACTTTTACAGATTGTACAGCCAATTTACTCACCAATGTGGTAGGGATCACAGAATTATCACCCAATGGTTCATCATAAATATGAGGAAGATCGGGAATGATATCCAAAGCTTCTTTCTGTGTACAGTAATACTCAGTGTGACTTGTGCCAAGGTAATCGGATATTTTCTTTGCGTGCGGTGCTTCATCAAACTCCTGATCCTCAAAACCGATGGTATAAGTTTTGATCGTATTGGGATGATGATTGGCCAAAAGTGCCGTAACAGTGGTACTATCATACCCACCACTTAAAAATACACCTACAGGAACATCCGCTACCATTCTGTAATTACAGCTGGAGATAAGTATTTTCTCCAGTTCGTCGCGAGCATCATCGTATGAAATATCGAGCTTTGGTTGGTTATATACATCAATTACATCCCAGTATTTGTTTTCATTTAATTCGCCACTCGCAATATCTATTGAGAGGATGCAACCTGGCTTCACTTTGAATGTGTTTTTGAAAATTGTGTTAGGTGATGTTACATAACTGTACTTAAAATAGCTCGAAATGCTTCTTGGATCAATCTCAGCATGGAACCGATCAATTTCATGGAAAGATTTAAGTTCTGAGCTAAAGAGAAAAAGCCCATCTTTCCAATAAAAATTCAGTGGTTTTACACCAGCACGATCCCGAATCAAGTGAAGTTTATTTGCGCTAATATCCAAAATTGCAATCGCAAACATTCCAATAAAGCGGTCGACACAGGAAATCCCCCAGTGGTGGTAGGCCTTGATAATCATTTCTGTATCAGATGTTGATTTGAAGGTATAACCTTCCTTTTCAAGGTCTTTTTTAATTTCCTCAAAATTGTAGATCTCACCATTAAATATCATCCGAAGATCTTCAAATTCATAAGGTTGATTACCAAGAGGAGATAAATCAAGTATGGACAATCTTCTATGCCCCAGACCAACTGATGCGTCAGGCAGGTTTTCAACAATATAACCTGATGCATCAGGCCCCCTATAGCTTAACGCATCGGTCATTTTTATAAGAGACTCTTTGGTTAATTGATTTCTAAAGTCTGCAAATCCCGCAATTCCACACATTGAAAAAGTATTTAATCGATTTTCTTAATAATTTTGGCTGGAACCCCTCCCACTACTGTTTTTGGAGGCACATCTTTTGTTACAACAGCTCCTGCTGCAACAACTGCTCCATCTCCAATAGTTACTCCACTTAATATGGTTGCTCTGGAAGTTATCCAAACATTGTTACCGATAATAATCGGTTTGCCTTTTACATCTTCAAATGGGTTGTTGATATTATGAAAATCACTATCCAGTATTAATGTGTATGGCGCAATCCGAACATTTTCTCCAATTTCTATTCTATTTTGAGCATCTATGTGGGCGCCATTTACTCTTGAATTTTTTCCAATGATCAGTGTTCCTTCAGGTCCCGTATAAAGTTTGGCTTTCTCAATAATCGACCAAACCCTTACCTCATCCTTCAAAATCATTTTTCCCTGGTTCCCTACTTTCGGACGACCGTTGACACTCACCATCTTACCCAGTTCATCCACTGATGATAAGTATAGTTTTGCCAGAAAGATATTGAGAACCCCCTTCATTGCAATAAACAATTTGGCAAAAGTGCCTTTCTTGGGATACTTTTCAGAAATATCCAGCCATCTTCCCTTAATGCTTGAAATCATAAGATTTATTTATATGCCAAAGCACCCCTCTCCAAAGACTTTTCAACTGTTTCAACCTACCTTTCAATAAATATTGTAAAGATATTTTAGGAAGGGCAACTGAGCAGTAAAACAAAATACCCGAAACCCGCTTAATTCCAGAGCTGTTACGGATTAGGTATAGAATTCTATTCCTGTTTATATAATATACTTTCAAAGGACTATCTTCTCCCACACTTACAGATTCTTTATGTACAATACTCAATTGGCCTAAATAATACATTTTGTAACCAGCTCTCTTAATTTTTTCACACCAATCATGCTCCTCATAATAAAGAAAATATTCCTCAGGCATATTTCCTACCACGTCAACAATTTCTGATCTTATGATTAAAGCTGCTCCATGAGGAAGGCCAGTCTCAATATTATAATCATATTGTCCATTATCATCCTCAAATAACCCTAAACGCTTCCCCCGTCCAGTAATTGGGTTGATGCTTTTCGCTCCGGCATACTGAATCCTTCCATCTGGATATATGACTTTCGGTGAAGCCATTCCAATTTTAGGATTCTTCTCCATTACCTCAACTATTTGTTGTATAAAATTCGGGGATACTACTGTATCATTATTGAGAAAAAGAAGATAATCACCTTTCGCTTTTGCTACTCCAAGATTATTTCCGCCAGCGAAACCCAGATTATTCTCACTCCATATGTAACTAACCCGATCATACAATTCCACTTTTGCCCGATCCAGTTTTTCCGTTGATCCATTATCTATAACAATAACTTCAATCTCTCTGTAAGTTGAACTTGCCAGGCTATCCAGTAATTCATAAGTCACTTCCGGCTCATTGAAATTCACCGTAATGATTGAAACAATAGGTGACATTAAGATACAGTCTTGTGTTTGGTATGAATAAACTTTTTATTGGCACCCTTCAATTTGAATAGCAACAGCACCATCGAAAGAAATATCTTAGGGATTTGCAGTATTGATTTTAACAGGTCTTTATTATAGTATTCTCGCGGAATTGCAATAAACATTGAAAAAGCATTCAATAACCACAGGCCGAGCCAGATAACCCAACCATATGTGAGATATCCATTAAAAACAATAGCTAAAAACACGATTATCGTGAGCAAACCCAAGTTTATCAATCGTGGTAATTGTATATTTCGCCATACGGTGCTGTTGAAGTAAGCTATCTTACCTTTAAGAAGTCCCTTCAAGCCTGGTATTAAAAAGCGCAACAGGTAAACATATTGGCTTGAAATCCATCGCTTTCTTTGATTCTTAAAATTATCGTGGCTGTCCGTTTTCTGATCCAGCACTTTCGCTTCTTTGAAATAGCGGACTCTATGTCCAGCCTCCAAATATTTATACTCTAGTTCCCTATCAAAGCCTCCAACACTATCCAAAGGCTCAAAAACCTCCTTAAATGTGTCTGCTTTGAAAATCATCCCTGACCCATTCAAAGCAACTGACAGGCCAAGAGTGTGACTACCCTGACGATAAATGTGATTATTTATTGCTTCGCTTATTCCATCTAGAATGGCGAGTGAATTATTCTTATTCTTGGCTACTCTCTGGGTTTGTAATGCCTGAATGGGATGATCTTCAACATATGCGTTTACTTTTTTGAGGTAATCAGATTCCATTACATTATCAGCATCCAGGATCACCAGATAATCAAATTTATCTGTAATCAATGAGAAGGCCTCTTTAATAGATTTTACCTTTGTGCTTCTATCAAAAGATACTTCAAGAACTTTACAATCTGTTTTCCCAAGCTTATCTAAAGTACTTTTCTCAAACGAGTCTGCAAGGACAACCAAATCAAAATTGCTTTTGGGGTAATCCTGTTTTAAGTTTTCTGCAACTGTGTGAACGATTACTTCATCCTCTTTATACCCAGGAACAAGCACCAAAAAGGATTTAAATCCTGTTGATTCCTTAGATAAAAATTTTCTGTAGAAAAGTGCAGCAATTGAGCTAATCAGAGAGTAACTAACAAAATAAATTGCATATAAAAGAAGAATCCACTCAATGTAAATCATAGTGTAAATTACACCTTTTCCTGTTGGAAGAGTGCAGGTATGGTCATCAGAATAATCTTGATATCAAAAAAAACAGAATTTTTTCTTACATATATCCGGTCAAGAGCAATACGCTCCTCACTACTCATTTCCCCCTTGCCTCGTTTAAGAGCCTGCCACAAACCGGTGATACCTGCTGGACCCAGAAAACGTTCTGCGTTATCGTCAGTGGTCAATAACTTCGCCTCGTAGAGCGGTAAAGGTCTGTTCCCAACTATTGACATGTCTCCTTTAAGTACATTCAACAATTGCGGTAGTTCATCCAAACTTGTACTCCTTAGGATATGACCTAACCGCGTGATTCTAGGATCATTTTGAATTTTCACAAATTGATTACCGTCTTTATACTGGTTCCTGGTAGCCTTTAACTTCTCTAACTGTGTATCAGCATCCTGTGACATGGACCTGAACTTATAGAAATCAAAAATCTGATAATCACTCCCCGCTCTTTTAGAGATATAGAAAATAGGCCCCTTTGATTCCAATTTAATTGCAATTGCAACTAATATAAGAATTGGTGATAACATCAAAAGTGCAAAGGCAGAAAACACAATATCAAATGACCTTTTAAACATATACATGCGATATGTTTTATCATCATTTAACTGGGTGTCCTGCCATGTAAAACCAATGGACCTTAATCTTTTGCTAAGACTGATTCTACTGATAAGGAAATCAAAGGAAATATTATTGTAGAAATAATCGTCAGCCTCCATCGACTTAACGATTTGAGTAACGTATTCATCCTTCTTCTCCGCAAACATCATTAGCGGAATATACTTGAACTCACTTTTATTCCTGATTTCAACAATGTTTTCGGATAATAGCTTAGAGGCAAAAGCCGAATCAATGAGGAGTGCTTCAGGAAATTTCGAATTCAATTCTCCCCAGGTTTTCATAAGGAAGATAAGAGCCAATGCACTCTTCACCTCGACCAATTGATAGGCCTCCTTATCAAACCCAACAATTCGTTCGGGAATTGCATCCCCAAGACAAATTATGATTGGGCTATCCACATGATCTATGCGTAGTTGATCATCAGAATGTTTTTTTTCCTCCTGATAACCAACTGTTGATGTTGATTCCAAAATCCAAAAAATTTAAGTTATGCAACTGCTAAATTTACAGTCTCTTCAATTTTTAACTGAAGTGTTTCCGGATCAAAAGGTTTGGCTACAAAATCTGCGTAATCAATTGTTATCAACCTTGGCATTAAATCCAATTTATCTTGACCAGAGATAAACATAATTGGAATATGATCATACAAGCCACTCATTTTCAAGTAATGAGCAAATTCTATACCATCCATTTCTTCCATGTTAATATCAGACAGAATAACATCTGGAGTTGTACCAGTCTGCGTTAACCAACTGATGGCATCTAATGGATTAGTAAATGAGGTAACATTATATTTTTTGGAAAGGATTCGTGATAACAACCTAAGCATAGGTTCATTATCATCAATTAGAAGAATAGTTCTCTTCTTAGAGTTTCTAAGGCGGTGCATGTTTCGAGTTCGTTAAGCGTGTTACAAAAAAATCCTTCAGTGTTTTTACGAGTTTCAACACTGAATTCTAAATCCTACTCTGCTAAATTACATATTTCAGTTGAAAGAACCTACAACAATACAATCATATTATTGAAAAATTCAACAATTTAAATTAGATATATGTATTTGTTGCAATTATTGAAATTGAGAATACAAATAATTCTCATTAATTACGAAATCAATTCTCCTATTTCTCTAGTATTTCACAAAGTTCTAAAATTGATGAATAAACAATTTGTAATTCATCACTGGTAATAACAAAAGGAGGAAGAATGTAAATTATGTTACCTAAGGGTCTCATAAGAATGTCCTTCTCCAAAAAGAACTGGTAGATAAAATTTCTCTTTGAGTTGTTATATGATGTCTCTCCTAATTCCAATTCCATTGCAATTACGGTTCCCAATACCCTAACATCCCTAACAGAGGTTCTGACTTCAACCTGTTTAGCAAATATCTGATGCGATTGATTAATCCGATCAATATTTTCCTGAAATGACTTTACTTGAAGCAAGTCAAAACTTGCATTTGCTGCAGCACAAGCAATTGGATTACCTGTGTAAGAATGACCATGAAAGAAGGTTTTTGTAACTTCATCGGTATTAAATGCATTCACAACTTTTGTAGATGCCGATGTAAGACCCATTGGCATAGTTCCACCAGTTAACCCCTTTGACAAACAATATAAATCTGGTTTATTACTTAGGTAATCTGTAGCAAATAATTTACCTGTCCTCCCAAAACCAGTCATAACTTCATCTGCAATGCACAGGATGTCAAGTTGCTTAGCAATATCAATTAGTTTATCTAAAATATGAGCTGGGTATGTACGCATTCCACCTGCCCCCTGTATAAGTGGCTCAAAAATGAAACTTGACACATCTCCAGCTTCTACAAATCTGGTAAACTGTCTGATTACTTCATTCGCATTCTTTTCGTTAGGAAAAGGTATGAAATCAACGTCAAACAAGAATGGTTCGAATGGAATATTAAAACTCCCGCGCTCTCCAATTGACATTGCCCCAAAGGTATCTCCATGGTAAGCACCCTCAATAGCAATAACCCTGCTTTTAGGTGAGTCCAAATTATGCCAGTACTGAAAAGCTATTTTGATTGCCACCTCCACAGCTGTACTCCCATTATCCGAGAAAAATACCTTTTCCTGATTATTAGGTAAGATAGACAGGATATTCTTTGATAATTGAATTGCCGGTCGATGGGTAAATCCGGCAAATATTACATGCTCCATATTAAGTGCCTGATCAGCAACTGCCCGGGCTATGTGTTCATTGCCATGCCCGTGAATGCTAACCCACCAGGAAGATACCGCATCAATGATTTTCCTACCATCAGCTGTATACAGATATACACCTTTTGCTTTTTCTATTAAAGTCGGTTGTTTCTGACCTTGCAGTGGTGTAAATGGATGCCAAATATTCTCATAATCCAACCTCAGGAGCTCTTCCCTCTTCTCTAACATATTATCTATATCCATCCAAATTGTTCTTTAGTTGATTAGCATAATTCTTTACGGTCTCCCTATTAATTGTGGAAAGTTCAGGTATTTTCAGGAGCACAGGATAACCAGTCATTTTTTCGATGATCCTTTCTGATTCATAATTTGCCGGCCCATTGAATACAATACCCGCTACCTCAATTCCTGTTTGCTTTAAATAATGCGCACTTAGCAATGTGTGATTAATATTCCCCAAATAAAGGTTTGACACCAGAATTACTGGCAGTTTCAATTTCTCAATCAAATTTGCCACAACCTGATTGTCGTTTATAGGGACAAGCAATCCTCCTGCCCCTTCAACAATCAAGGGTTTATCTGTAACAGGCTGTTCAAAATCTTCAAGATTTATTTCAATTTCCTCCACTTTCGCTGCTGCATGAGGTGAAGCTGGTGTCTTCAAAAGAAACTTCTCGTCAAGAATTTTTGATTCTGTGTTAGAAACAAGCCTTTTCACTTCATCTGAATCAGTTGGGTAACCTGCTTGAATAGGTTTCCAATAATCACCTAATAATGCTTCTGTAAAAATGGCACTGACTAGTGTTTTCCCACTGTCTGTACCTATGGCTGTAATGAAGAAACCTTTAGTTATGTTCACTGAAATAGTCTTTTAATAACTTGAAAAACTCATCCATTTCGTCCTTTGTATTGAAAGAATGGAGGCATACTCTTATTCTTTCTTCTCCTCTTTTCACTGTGGGCGATAAAACAGGTCTAACATCAAATCCAGCCTGTCTAAAAAACGCTGAAATATCCTTCACCAGCTTATTACCAGTTATCAAAATTGGCTGAATAGATGTATTGCTATTCATGAATTTCACGCCAAATGAAGAAAGGTCTAAACCATTAGCTTGTTCACGGAAATAATGAATGTTGGAGATTAACTCTTCTTTCAAGTGACTGTGTTTACTCAAAAACTTAAAAGATTGCTCAATCGCGACCAAAGAATGAAGTGGAAGAGATGTTGTGTAAATAAAAGGTCTGCCAAAATTAATCAGATACTCCTTCAAAGTATTCGATCCTGCCACACATGCCCCATGAATTCCCATTGCTTTTCCAAACGTATACACTCTTGCAAAAACATCATTGGCCAGGCCTTTCTCTTCCAGAAGACCACCCCCGGCTTCACCGAAAACCCCTGTACTATGTGCTTCATCCACAATTAAATGTGCTCCATACTTTTTTGTCAGCTCAATTATTTCTTCGATTGGAGCAAAGTCACCGTCCATTGAATAGACTGATTCAATCACAATGAACTTTTCTCCCTCTGCATAAGTAAGTTTCCGTTCTAAGTCAGTCAGGTCATTGTGTGCAAAAGCGATTGTTTGCGCTTTACTTAACCATGCCCCCTCCTTTAAACAAACATGCGACAACTGGTCATAAATGATAGTATCTCCCTTTTTAGGAATAGCCGAAAGCAGCCCCAAATTTGCCTGGTATCCGGAATTGAATATCAATGCTCCTTCTGCTTGAAAGACATTGGCAAGGAATGACTCTACTTCTTCATTAAAAGATGAATTCCCAGCCAATAGCCTGGATCCTCCAGAACCATTTAAAGGCATTCCCTCAATCTCTTTGGACCTGAGTAAAATCAATTCATATAATGTTTGGCTCCTCGCTAATCCGAGATAATCATTAGACACAAAATCAACTAGTTTATCAGTTGTTTTGGTCAGTTGCCTGAAATTTCCCTCTTTTTTTCGCTTTTCGAGCTCGTCTCTTAACCGGTCCTGCAAACTATTCATCGAAATATTTTATTTCTTTGTATTCCAGCTGCAATTTATAACGCAATAAATAATTGCCAATCAGTATCTTTAGAATTGGACAAATGAGGTACATTTTTTTTCTAGTTTTTTCACTTAATGTGGTCACTTGCCTGGGACAGTCTGAGCTTCTCAAAAAGGAAATTGACTTGACTGTAGACAATGATGCATTCTACATTATCAATGAAGAAGACAGGTATTACAGCAGTGGAATTTTTGCCACCTATCGGCAAGGTTTGGATTCTTCTAATCAATTTAGCAGTAATCTTTCCAGACTAATTGGGAGTAGGCTTGTTTCGGTAGGATTCCATTTCACACACCTCATGTTTACCCCTCAAAATATAAAATACAGTGAGGTACAGCAATTAGACAGGCCCTACGCCGGAGCTTTAGCCATTGGTTCTTCAATAAGTCTTTTCACGAGGAGAAATTGGTTTTTCCAATCCCAACTTGACCTTGGATTATTAGGACCTGGAACTAAAACTGGCGAGATACAAGTCTGGTGGCATGACAAATGGAACATGAAAGAGCCCAGAGGATGGCAGTATCAAGTCAACAATACACCCTACATAAACCTTTTATTGGAATGGAACAAAGGTATCAAAATTGACCAGTGGTTAGATTTTGTTTATGAAGGAAAACTTGAAGCTGGGACAATATTCACCAGAACTTCTCATGGTGGTGTATTGCGAATTGGTTCACTACAAGGTCTGGGTCAATCTGGTTATAGAAATGGAATGATAGGTTCAGTGAGAAACTCCGAACGTCAAAAACCTGTGGAATGGTACATTTTCTGGGGTATAATGCCTGAGTATGTTTTTTATAACACTACCATTGAAGGTAATTTTATTGGAAAACAAAGCCCGTATACAGAAACAGCATCTAGCTGGGTGTTAAGACGGAAAACCGGATTTAACATTCACTGGAAAAAATTTGATTTTGGACTCCATTTTTATTTCAATACGCCAGAAACAAAAAAGGCCAGCGAGCACAGATACATCCGCATTCGACTGACCCAAAGGTTTTAATTTATTTCAGCTAATTAATGCTGTGGAATTTGCTCAAACTTTGTAGCAGCTGCCCCTTTGAAAGATTCTCTTGGTTTCAAATTCAATGTTTGGAACAGCTCCTTATCTTCATTTACTTCCGGATTAGGAGTAGTCAATAGCTTGTCACCAGCGAAAATTGAATTGGCTCCTGCCATAAAACAGAGTGCCTGTTCTTCCTGACTCATTCTAACTCTGCCTGCTGATAAGCGAACCATTGCTTTCGGCATGATAATTCTTGCGGTCGCGATCATTCTTATCATTTCCCAAACAGATACTCTTGGTTGATCCTCCAGAGGAGTCCCTTCTACCGGAACCAATGCATTTACCGGTACACTTTCCGGATGTTCAGTAAGTGTGGCCAATGTATGTAGCATTCCAACCCGATCATTATGGCCCTCACCCATTCCAATGATCCCGCCACTACAAACAGAAATATTAGCTTTCCTCACATTTTCAAGTGTATCGAGGCGGTCATCGTATTCGCGAGTTGAGATAATTTCATCGTAATAATCTTCAGATGTGTCAAGATTGTGATTGTAAGCATACAATCCGGCATCTTTCAATTTCTCAGCCTGCTCTTCTGAAAGCATCCCCAAAGTACAGCAAACCTCCATTCCTATAGCATTCACGCCCTTGACCATGTCTAGCACCTTGTCAAAATCTTTGTTATCCCTCACTTCTCTCCAGGCTGCACCCATACAAAATCTCGTACTACCATTGATTTTGGCATTACTTGCTGCTTCTAGTACCTCATTGACTTCCATCAGTTTGTGCACTTTGACATCAGTGTGATACCTGGCAGCTTGTGGGCAGTACGCGCAATCTTCAGGACAGCCTCCTGTTTTGACAGACAATAATGTACATACCTGCACCTCAGAAGGATCGTTGAATTCACGGTGCACAGTGGCGGCACGATAGATCAATTCCATCATTGGTGAATCGTAGATTTCTTTAATTTCTTCTCGGGTCCAGTCGTTTCTTATCTCCATGTTTTAGATGTGATTATTCTTCTGCTAAATTAATGATCAATTTTTTGTAACAAATAGATTCCTCTCTTTTCTATCTGAATTCAATATCATAAGGTATCCTTGCCTGAATACCCCAAATCTGATTCAGGTCTTTTATTTTTTCAGCAAATGGTGCTGCTTCTCCAAGGTAAGACCTGGCAATTCTGGCCTGTGCGTTGGCACCCATATCTTCCATGAGTTGTTCCAGAAATTCCTTTTGTTCAGGGTATGCTTTGACTTTATAATCGCCTTCTTCAAGTCCGGCATTGCGAGCAGCCAGTTCAATCGCGTCATCCAAATCACCAATCATATCAATGAGGCCTCTTTCCAATGCCTGCTCACCAGTCCATACCCTACCAGATGCCACTTTGAGTATATCTTCTTCGGGTAGATTTCGTCCTTCCGCTGCTTTTGATATGAAAGTATCGTATCCTGCCTCCACTCCGTTTTGGATGATCGCTCTTTCCTGTTCATTGAGTTTTCTACTCACTGTCGCAATATCAGAGTACTCCCCTATTTTTACCTGATCGCTGGTAATACCTAATTTATTCTCAAGTAAATTTTCAAAATTTGGAATAATCCCAAAAATTCCAATTGATCCGGTGATCGTAGTAGCTTGAGCAATAATCGTATCACATGGCATTGCTATAAAGTAACCTCCTGAAGCGGCCACATCTCCCATCGAAGCAATAATTGGTTTAACTCCTTTGGTCAGCATCACTTCTCGCCAAATTATATCCGATGCGGTGAGGCTACCACCTGGAGAATTTACTCTTAGGACTATTGCTTTAACTTTGTCATTTTCTCTCGCTTCACGTATTTCTTTCGCAAATCTATCTCCTGCCACTGCGTCGGAACCACTCCCCATAACAATCTGTCCATCGGCAACAATAACTGCAATTCTATTTTTGAATGAACCATCATATTTAGGCTTGGCATACTTGGCGTAATTAGCCAGTGTTACAAATTCAATTTTTTTATCCTCTTCAAGGCCGAGTTTCTCTCTGATGGCTGTTTTTGGTTCATCATGATAGGCCAATCTGGTGATAAGTCCCAAATCTGCTGCATCTTCCGGTAACCTTACCAACATTTGATCTGCAATCTCCATGAATTTATCTTTGGAGATTCCTCGGCTTTCAGCTACCTGATCGGCATAATTGGAATAGATAGAATTGAGAATGGATTCAAGCTGCTCCCGATTAGGTTCGCTCATGTCCTTTCTCATGAATGGTTCTACTGCACTTTTGAAATCCCCTACTTTGAATACCTGCGCTTCAATGCCCAATTTATCCAGCAATCCTTTGAAGAAAGTAACATTTGCGCTTAGCCCATTTATTTCGAGAGCACCTTCATGATTAACAAATATAGAATCAGCTACAGAAGCCAGGAAATAATCTCCTTCACTCAGATAGGCCCCATAGCTGTAAACAAACTTTCCTGATTCTTTAAATTCAGTCAATGCATCTCTAATTTCCTGCATAGAAGCAAACCCACCTGCAAGGAAACCGTGTTTCAAATAAACACCCTTGATCTTATTATCATTTTTAGCATAATTCAGACTTTTCAATACCTGATCAAGCCCTACTGGTGAGACTCCATCTCCAAATAGCTGACTGAAAGGATCTTCCTGAGACCGTTGCACCAAAGGTCCGCTAAGGTTGATATACAACACAGAGTTCACTTTTACTTCCGGGGTTTCTTCAGAAGAAGCTATACCTATAAAAATGAAAAGAAAAAAAATCGAGATCACTGTGAATATAATGAGACCAACAATTGTAGCCAGTAGGTTTCTTAAAAATGCCATAGTTCTATTATTTCTTCCGCAAAACTAATTTACTTTCTGATTTCTAAATGTAAGGATGAAATAAATGTTCTAAAATTGCATATGAATGAAATTTTTCTACTGTTAGGAACTAATCTAGGTAACAAGCAGCAGAACCTTGACAAAGCCTTAGAAGCCATCTCAAAGTTTGCCAAAATAGTAAAAGTGTCTCATGTTTATGAGACAGCAGCCTGGGGGAAAACTGACCAACCTTCTTTCTTTAATCAGGTAATCGAAATCTCTACCTCCCACGCACCGGAAACTCTGATGACCAAATTATTGAAAATTGAAAAGGAAATGGGAAGACAGAGATTTGAGAAGTGGGGCGAACGATTAATCGATCTGGACATACTTTATTTTCAAAATCAAATCATCAATTCAGAAAATCTGAAGATACCTCATCCGGAAATTTCAAATAGAAGATTTACTTTAGTGCCACTGGTAGAGATCTGTGCAAATTTTGAGCATCCGTCTTTCAAGAAATCACAGCTCGAAATCCTAAATGATTGTAAAGACCCTTTAGAAGTGAGAAAGATTTAATGGAATTACAGGAGATTGCTTTGATAGTAGCTGTTGGATTTATAGCAGGCATGATCAACACACTCGCAGGGGGTGGTTCTCTATTAACCCTGCCATTATTGATCTTCATGGGTTTACCCGCAACAGTAGCCAATGCTACCAATCGAATTGCTCTTTTCATTCAAAATATATTTGCCGTAAGTGGTTTCAAAAGTAAAGGGGTTTCCTCATTCCCCTATTCATTCTGGCTTGCGGGATCGGCAATATTGGGCTCCATAATTGGCGCCAAATTAGCCGTTGATATCAGTGATGAGTTTTTCAAAAAGGTACTTGCTGTAGTTATGATTCTTGTGGTGATCATGACTGTTTTCAAACCTGGAGGAAAACACTCAGGGATTGAAGATCTCTCTAGAAAAAAAACAATTATAGGCACCATAATATTTTTCTTTCTAGGTATTTATGGAGGTTTCATTCAAGCTGGCATTGGCTTCCTGATAATCGCCACCTTGACCACTGTTAATAAATTTAGCCTTGTCAAAACCAATGCCATTAAGGTATTTGTAATCATGGCATATTCCTTTTCTGCTATAGTTGTCTTCGCATTGGAAGGAAAAGTGAATTGGCAATACGGATTGATCCTGGCAGCAGGCAACTCTACTGGTGCCTGGTTTACAAGTAGGTGGTCTGTAAAAGCCGGAGATAAATTCGTAAGGTGGTTTCTAGTGGTTGCAGTCATTGCATTGGCAGTAAAATTGTGGTTCTTTTAAACATTCCAGATTGAACAGCAGTATTAACAATCTTTCATCTAAATTGCACCCTTTGAATGGCAATTTATGGGTGTAGTACTAAAACAAAGCTTTTGGACATCTGCTTTTTCCTATTTAGGAGTAATCATCGGCTACCTTAATACATTACTTATACTACCAGCATTTTTTACACCTGGCCAGATAGGACTTTACAATCAAATTCAAAGTGCTGCATTGCTTTTAGTCCCTCTTGTTACACTGGGAATGGGCTCATCGGCTATCAGATTTTATCCCAAATTATTCAAACAAAAGAGTTCAATTCCCGCTTTTATGGGTTTCCTGCTTTTAGGGGCTGTAATTGGGATTCTGGTTTCTTCAGTGCTCCTTGTCTTGTTTTCAGGTCCGATTCTTTCAATTTATGAAAGCAAAACCCCTGAAATAAAAGAATTTTACTGGGTTATCATTGCCATTTTGGCTGGACTATCGTTATCGACAGTTTTTGAGTCAATTTCAAAGGCCCGGTTAAAAATCATTGTCCCTAATCTTTCAAAAGATGTCCTTTTTAGATTATTAAAAATGCTTTTCCTGATCATGTTCGGTTACAATTTGATCAGCTTTAAAACATCCATTAATAGTCTTGTGGTTTCAGTATTCATTATGTTACTGACAATCATTATTTACACTTTTAGTCTCGGTGGGCTAAAATTTTCCTTCAAATTTGAAACACTATCATCTGAATTAAAGAACGAAATAAAGAATTATGCCTTCTATGCTGTCTTAGGTTCATTGGGTAATGTCATGGTAATGAATGTTGACATTCAAATGGTGGCAGCAATGATGGGTAATGAAGCTACTGGCATTTATGCTACTGCATTTTACATAGGAGTTGTAATTGATATGCCCAGAAGAGCCATAAGTCAAATAAGTGCACCAATCATTTCTCAATCCTTCAAGGAAAATGACATGGTCAAAATTGGTGACATTTACAAAAAGCTTGGTCTCAATCAACTAATAATTGGAGTTCTACTGTTCATTGGGATAATTGTTAACCTGGATTCAATTTATCAACTTATCCCAAATAATGAACGCTTTCTTTCTGGGCTTTCTGTGGTTTATTTCATTGGTCTTAGCAGGTTAACCGATATGGGTTTTAGTATAAATGGTGAAATAATACTAATGTCAAAGCATTATAGGTTTAATGTTATTTGTGTGGTGCTGTTGGCTATATTGACCGTTATTTTAAACATCTTTTTCATCCCTGCCTATGGCATTACAGGTGCGGCAATTGCCACTTCCATATCAATCTTATTGTTCAATCTGGTTAAGTTTTTATTTGTTCGAATAAAACTCCAAATTTCTCCTTTTAGCTGGAGCCAACTTATGGTACTTATTGTTGGACTGGTTATTACATTTTTGAGCACAATAAGTCCAAAATTTGAAAACCCACTGCTGGATATATTAATTCGTTCAACCTTGGTAACCATTATTTATATTGGGTTACTTTTGTTGTTTCGGATTTCAGATGAACTGCAAAATATATTTAGTCAATTAAGCGACAAGTATTTTAAAACGAAAAATTAATGCGCCAAATCAATTTTAAACAGGACATAATTCCTCACCTGTTAGCAATAATAGTATTTATCGGTATCACTGTATTTTTTTATCATCCTACTATACTCCAGAATAAAGAGATCTATCAGAATGATGTTCAACAGGGCTTTGGAGCTGGACAGGAAGTAATTGAATTTCGAAACCAGGCTGGCGAAGAAGCATTGTGGACCAATTCAATGTTTGGTGGAATGCCTAGCTACATGATTAATACACAATGGTCTGGAGATCTACTTAAACATATATATTCAGTTTGGACCGTTGGTTTACCTTCAGGAGCAAGACATACTTTCATTGGAATGACCTGTTTTTATATCATGCTGCTATGTTTTGGTATAAAACCTGCATATGCAATAATTGGCGCTATTGGGTTTGGCTACAATACTTTCAACATAATCGGAATAGAAGCAGGTCACATCTGGAAGATTACAGCTTATGCTTTTACTCCTCTTGTCTTAGGAGGAATACACCTAACATTTAGGAAAAAATTCATCACTGGATTTGTACTTACTGCATTTGGACTGGCCATGCAAATCAGAGCTAACCATTTGCAAATAACTTATTATTTATTACTGATAATACTTGCTTACGGAGTATATGTATTAGTTAATGCAATAGTCAAAAAAGAAATTACTGGGTTGATTAAGCCTATTACAATAGTTGTTCTTGCTTCGATTCTTGCTGTAGGGGCAAACTTTGGAAAGCTATGGACTGCTATGGAATACGGTAAATACTCAACTCGGGGGCCATCTGAGTTAGATCTAAAACCTGGAGATGTTAAATCCGGATTAGATCGAGATTATGTGTTTAATTGGAGCCACGGTATTTCTGAGTCGTTCACTTTGCTTATTCCAAACTACAGTGGTGGAGCTTCAATTGAGAAGCTGGACATGAACTCATCTATTGCAAAGGGATTACGAAAAAATAACGTACCTGTTAATCAAATAAAATCATTCCTACGTGGTGTACCCACCTATCATGGAGATCAACCTTCAGTTGCTGGTCCAATGTATGTAGGTGCGATTATTTGTTTTCTATTTGTTTTAGGAGCTTTTTATGCTGACAGTGGAATTCGATATTGGATACTCGCTACGGTTGTGGTGGGATTAGTGTTATCATGGGGTAAGAACTTAGAATCAGTCAACTATTTAATGTATTCATACTTTCCCTACTATAATAAATTCAGATCCGTATCCATGGCAATAGCAATTCCATTTTTGCTAATACCATTACTAGGGACAGTGGGTTTGCAATCCGCCGTTGAAAAGATTCAAAAAGACAAAACCTCCTTTCTGAAGATAACATTAGGATTTATTGGCTTTATAATTCTTTTGATCATTATTGGCACCAACTCAAGATTATCTGGCCCTGTTGATGCGAACTTTGGAGATAACCAAATGCTTCTAAACCTACTTAGGGAACAAAGAAGTGATATGTTATTAAAGGACGGAATTAGAACATTGGTATTTATAATATTAGCCGCTGGTTTACTCTATTTTCGGGCTAAAAGTAAAATCAATGAACTTACAATGGTAATTTGTTTAATTGCTATTGCTTCCGTAGACCTTTATGGCGTAGGAAAACGATTTCTAGGAGCTGAAAATTTTGTTAGGAAAGCCGAACAACAATTTGTCAGCAAAACTGAGGCAGATGAGCGGATCTTAATGGATGAAAGTCAATATAGAGTACTCAATCTTCAAAACCCTTTTAATGAAGCCAGAACATCCTTCTTCCATCATTCAATCGGAGGATATCATGGTGCAAAAATCAAACGTTATCAGCAACTAATTGAAAATAAAATCACTGATGAAATTAATGAAGTAATTACTGTATTAAGAAGTGGTTCCAGGGATTTTTCACAGGCTAATGTCCTCAATATGCTTAATGCTAAATACATCAAAGCCGGAGAAACTTCTGAGTCTGTAATTCAGAACAACCATGCGCTTGGAAATGCCTGGTTCGCTGATACGATCATCACGGTTAGTACTCCTCAAGAAGAGCTTGACAAGTTAATACTTTTACAAAGTAATACAGGTGCAATTGTAAATACAAATAGGGTAACACTGGACAATAAGAGTAACCTTGGTCAAGGAACAATTTCATTACAGAAATATCAACCAAATCATCTGACTTATGAGTCCAACGCTACTAAAGCAGGTGTTGCGATATTCTCTGAAATTTACTACCCGAAAGGTTGGAAAGCTTATATAGATGGCAATGAAGTTGAACACTTCAGAGCAAATTTTGTGTTAAGAGCTTTGGAATTACCAGCAGGTAATCATGTTGTCGAATTTAAATTCCAACCCAGGGCATATTATACAGGAAATTCAATCGCTATGATTTCCTCAATCCTTATCATACTTTCTTTAGTTGGGTTGCTGGTTTTTGAAATTAAATTTGGTGGTGAATCAGAATCTAAGAGTCAGTCAAATTAAACTCTCGATAGTAATTTGTACCTATAACAGGAATCAGTTTTTGCCAATAACACTGGAAAAGGCTGCTCTGCAAGCAATTGATTTCACTACTATCGAAATAATTGTTGTTAATAATAACAGCACTGATGGTACTGAATCCACATGTCTTGAGTTTCAGCAAAATAATCCTGATAAAATTTTCAAATATGTTTTAGAAACACGACAAGGTCTTTCCTTTGCAAGAAACCGAGGTATCAACGAAGCAAAAGGTAGTATTATTTGCTTCATTGATGATGATGCTTATGTTGATCCACATTTTTCAAAAAACCTCATCAGCTTTTATGATAAAAACCCGGATATATTTTCCACTGGTGGTAGAATAATACCCATTTATGAAGATTCTGAACCCGCATGGATGTCCAAATATCTACTACCCCTTGTTGCTGCTTTAGACCTGGGTGAAGGAGTTAAAAAATTTAAGAGTGGCAAATACCCAATAGGCGCAAATATGGCTTTTAGGAAGCAAGTATTCGAAAAAATAGGTTTTTTTGATACAAACCTTGGACGAAAAGGTGATCAGTTAGAAAGTGGTGAGGAAAAGGATCTCTTTAAAAGACTGAATAGACATCATAAAACATTTTATCTTGGAAACGTGACAGTGAACCACATAATACCAAATAAACGAACAACAAAAGAATATATCCAGAAGATGGGTCAGGGATATGGAAGAAGTGAACGAATTAGGGTGACGAAATCCGGAAAAAAGGCTGTTCTTTTTAAAGTATTTGAAGAACTATTTAAAGTTGCTGCTTCATTTTTTCTATTTGCCTTATTTACTTTTAAACTACAACCAGAAAAAGGCAAAATGTTGATAAAATTCAGATGGTGGGTAATACAGGGATTACTAAAATAGACTATGCTTACTTTTTTTGTATTACTTAGGGATTTCCTAACAAACACATTACTCTCTGCCATTTCAATTGTCAGATTACCAGTAATGTCTAGATGGCCAAAAAATAAACTTTTTAATTTAGAGGGTCAGCAAGAATGCATTCTAATTGGGAATGGACCTTCAGTGAGCGAAGCTTTAAGTAAAATAAATGATTACCGTGAAAACAAATTATTAATTTGTGTTAATCATTTTCCAACTACAAATTATTATGAACAGCTGAAGCCCTCTGTTTATATCACGTCAGCTCCAGATCTTTGGTTAGATGATATTGATGAAAAGTTCATAAAGCAAAGTAATTACCTATTTGATCAAATGGCAGAAAAAACCAATTGGCCCTTACAATTATTTATACCCTTTGAATCAAAACAATTCGGCAGATGGAAAAAACCTTTACTGAAGAATCAGAATATATCTATTCATTACTATAACAATACACCGATTGAGGGATGGAAATGGCTGAATCATTTTTTGTTTCGTGAAAATTGGGGAATGCCCAGGCCTCATAATGTAATGATTCCAAGTATTTTTTTGAGTATTAACAGTGGTTTAAAAAAGATTTATCTGATAGGAGCTGATCATAGCTGGCTTCCAGAAATATCAGTTACCGAGGACAACCAGGTTTTACTTCACCAAAAACACTTTTATGATGAAGCTACATCTAAAGCTCAATCATTAGACAAAAGAGGTAAAGGTCAAAGAAAGCTTCACGAAATTTTACATAAATTCATGCTCGCTTTTAAAGGTTATTTCGAACTCAAGGCTTATGCAGAGAGCAAAGGAGTTAAGATATTAAATGCAACACCGAACTCATACATTGACGCCTTTGAACGAGTAAGGCTATATTAGAATTTTGTATTGACTTCAATTATTTATTGTTTTGTTCTAAACATTGATACATCAAATGAATGAATATAAAGTACCCAAAATAATTGCCGAAATAGGCTGTAATCATAAGGGAGAATTTGAAATTGCCAAGGAGTTGATTCAACTTGCTAAATCTTGCAATGCGGATTACGCAAAATTTCAAAAGAGAAACCCTAAGGAACTACTTACTCCTGCCCAATATGAAGCTCCACACCCCAACCCAGCAAATTCCTATGGAGACTCGTATGGTGAGCATCGAGAAAATTTGGAGTTGTCGGTAGACCAACACAAAGATTTGAAAGCTTACTGCGAATCAATTGGCATTGGCTATTCTACCTCTGTTTGGGATGTTACATCTGCTAAAGAAATCGTTTCACTGAACCCAGATTTCATTAAAGTCCCATCTGCCTGTAATAACCATTTTGAGATGCTAAAAGTCTTGAGGGATGACTATCAGGGCCAGGTGCATGTTTCATTCGGAATGACCACTCATGATGAAGAATCTCAAATTTTTAACTTTTTCGAAGAGAAAAATGTGGCTGATAGATTAGTGCTATATTCATGCACAAGCGGGTACCCAGTACCATTTGAAGATGTGAACCTTTTGGAAATAGCCCGAATTAAAGACAAGTTCAAATCAAAAGTAAGTGATATTGGATTTTCCGGTCATCATTTAGGTATAGCAATTGATCTTTGTGCATATACCTTAGGTGCCAATTGGGTTGAACGGCATTTTACAAAGGATCGTACCTGGAAAGGCACTGACCATGCTGCTTCTCTCGAGCCTACTGGTATGCAAAAGTTATGTAGAGACCTTCATGCAGCACACAAATCTCTCAACTACAAAAATGAGGAGATTCTGGACATTGAAAAGGTTCAACGAGAAAAACTAAAATACAGAGAACATTGAGCACCATTGCATTTGTCCCTGCTAGAGGAGGCAGTAAAGGCATTCCAGGTAAGAACATCAAAACTTTCTGTGGTGAACCTTTAATATACTGGTGTTTGGCAGAACTGGAAGTAGCAAAAACAATTGATCAAGTTGTAGTAGCTACAGACAGTTTGGAAATCGAAAGCATCGTAAAATCCTTCAATTTTTCGAAAGTTAATATTTATCAAAGATCGAAAGAGAATGCTCTGGATCATTCATCAACTGAAAGCGTGATTTTGGAATATATCAATGCATCACAACTGTCAGCTGAAACTAAGTTTGTATTGGTTCAGGCCACTTCTCCACTCACTAAAGCCAATCATTTTGACGAGGCAAATAAAGTTTTGTCTGATAGCAATTGTGACTCATTATTGACTTGCGCAAGGATCAAAAGGTTTTTCTGGGAAAAGAATGGAAATTCAATTAATTACGATTACCGCAATAGACCTAGAAGACAGGACTTTGAAGGAACATTAATTGAAAATGGCGCATTCTATATTAATTCCGTTGGAAATATTCTACAATCAGGAAACAGGTTATCAGGGAAGATTTGCACGTTCGAGATGCCAGAATATACAACTTTGGAATTGGACGAAGAAGAAGATTGGTTGCTAGGTGAGTTCTTGATGAAGAAACATCAAAAACCACTACTAAAATCAGGAGAAATCAAATTATTCCTAAGTGATATTGATGGTGTCCTCACTGATGCCGGAATGTACTATTCAGAGAATGGTGATGAGTTGAAAAAATTTTCAACTTATGATGGAATGGGATTTAAATTGCTAAAGAATTCCGGAATTAAAACGGGTTTGGTAACAAGTGAAGATCGCTTACTCAATAAGAGAAGATTTGAAAAATTGGAACTGGATTTCTTGTATCAGGGAGTCAATAAAAAACTGGAGGTTGTAAAAGCACTTTGTAAAGAACTCGATATCGATTTAAAAAATGTTGCATACATTGGTGACGATATTAATGACCTAGAGTTATTGCAAAATGTGGGAGTAGCAGCCTGTCCAGCAAACGCCAGAAAACCAATTAAGCAAATACCAAACATCATTCATCTTTCTACCTCGGGCGGGTCAGGTGCAGTGAGAGAATTTGTCGAGCATATTTTAAAGTAACCTGAAGCAATGAGTAAGAATTCCTGCGTAATCTGTGGATCAAATAATGTAAAAAAGTTAGAAAAAAATTCTCGAGAAGACTTAGTAATTCAGTTACAAAGATGTTCCAAATGTGGCCATATGTCTCAACCGGAAGAATCTTATGAGGATATTTATTCAACTGGTGCATTTACAGAACAAGCAAGAGGGCAAGCTAAACTCCCTAGTATTGGAAAGATAAAAGAACTTGATAAACGAGCACTTAAACGATTTGAATATTTTGGGAGATACATAAACTCATTCAACAATGTACTGGAGGTAGGTAGTTCTATTGGATCTTTCATACACCTGTTGAAACTGAGTGGCAAAAATGCTACCGGTCTGGAACCAGATCCTGACTATGCCAACTTTTCGGAAGAACAGTATGGATTCAAACAACATGCCAGCATGTTAGAAGATCATGCCACTGAAGAAAAATTTGATGTAATTTGCTCTTTTCATGTTCTGGAACATGTACAAGACCCTCATACTTTTATTGATAAATGCTCCGAACTTTTGAACCCTGGTGGGCATGTATTATTTGAGTTTCCATCCCTTGAGTTACATATGTATGGATCCCTAAAAGAAACCATTTGGAAACCGCACATTCATTACTTTACTGCCGCAAGTGTCTACAAGCTATTTTCTAAGTTCTTCAATGTTAAAAAAATTGGATACTATGGAAGTGCTCTATTTGTTTATGCAGAAAAGGTAGAAAACCCTAAGTCGAAATGGAGTGTATTTCTTTTTCAAAAATTACGCGCCAAAATCAATTTTGCAATTGCAAAGTTTTTCCCCGAAATACCTATTAAAACTGCGGGTATATCCGCTAAACAACTTCTCCTGCAATCAACCATATTCCAACTCAACAAAGCCGCAATGCTGAAAAAATTGTGGAAGTTTGGAAGGTTTTATTTTACAGGTAACAGGTACTTAAAAAAAGAAAGAAATAATTCTGGAAATGTAGTTGCTACTCACATTTCGTACTACAGTGCCTGGGAAAACACTGGAGACACTGTCCTTTCAAAATGTGTAAGGGATAATTTCAATTTAATTGGTAAAAACATCAAATGGAACTTAATAAAGGTCACTGACCCTGTTACTGAGAAGACCATTGAACAAATAAATAGTGGAGATTTTCTCGTAATTGGAGGTGGTGGGTTATTGCTACCTGATTCGAATCCCAATACAATTTCAGGATGGCAGTGGGCTATCTCAAGTGAGCTTTTGGATAGAATTAAGGTTCCAATTTTTGTATACGCCATTGGTTATAATTTTTTTCATGGTCAACAACCGGGAGATCTTTTCATAAATAGTGTCAAACAACTCATAGACAAAGCATCATTTTTCAGTTTGCGTAACTATGGCAGCATTACAAAACTGAAAGAATTACTTGGACCTGATTATGCTGAGAAAATCAATTATCAACCTTGTCCAACAACATTTATTAGAAAAGTTGATAAAATAAACCCAAAGCAAAAAACTAAAAATATTGGAGTCAATATTGCATTTGATCGATATAAAAACAGATTTGGTTCAGACATCTACGAAATTCTTAAGCAAGTAGCCTTGGGCCTTAAAGCTATTCATGAAAAGGGTTACCATATATATAATATTTGTCATCTGAAGGAGGATGCCAAGTTTGAACTGATGTTAAAACATGTTGGTGTACCATTCACATCTATTGATCTGCAGCACACTATACCTTCAAAGACGTATGAATTCTACAATAATATGGAAGTCGTTTTTGGAGCTAGAGGCCATGCACAAATGATCCCATTTGGTGTCAATTGTAAAATAATTTCATTGGGGTCTCACAATAAATTAAAGTGGTTTCTGGAAGACATTGATGCTGAAGATTGGTTCATAAACTTAAAAGAAGGCATTAGCGATTTAAATTCCACAGTCGTTTCTACATTCGAAAACTTAATGAAAAATGGAAGTGAGAATTCTATTAGAATTGAGCAAAATCAGCAAAAGTTATTTGAGGTAACTGAAAAGAACTTAACTACTATTTCGAATATTCTTGATCAAAGGTCATAATTGCTTTCAAAATATAGTCAATTTCATCATCGGTTAACTCTGGGAAAATAGGTAGGGAAAGGATTTGACTGGACAAAGAAGTTGCCATGGGTGTAGTTGAACTTTCTGATAGAAATGAGATATCAGAAAGTGCTTTTGGATAATGAACCGCTGTGCCAATACCAAAGCTTTTCAAATAATCTTTCAGTTCATCTCTTCCAGGATGTTTAATGACGAATTGATGATATACATGATTTGAATCAAAAGGCTGATAAAGCTCACGACAATATTTGTTTGCGATACTTTGTCTTTTCCGATTAAACTCTTCCAGGTAATTCAATTTCACGTTCAAAAAAGCTGCTTGTAGTTCATCCAACCTACTGTTTCTGCCAGAAAGGCTATGCAAATCTCTTTTCATCTGTCCATGATTACGTATTAACCCTATTTTTTTAGCCAATTCACTGTCATTGGTTACAACTGCCCCACCATCACCCAGGCTCCCCAGGTTTTTGGTCGGATAAAACGAAAAAGCTGCAGCATTACCAAAAGTTCCACATTTTTCAGATGTAATCGTGGCACCAGTAGCATGAGCACAGTCCTCGATCAAATAAATATTTCTTTTATTTAAGGTTTGCTTCAATTTCTCAACAGGTAGTGGAAATCCAAATTGATGAACCACAATAACAGCAAAAGTTTTCTCATTGATCAACTCATCCAGACTTTCTAAATCAATGCAATAGTTGTCAGGGTTAACGTCAGCAAACTTTGGCACACCTCGTAAATTGATTACTGCCTCCGCTACTGACATCCAGGTATTACCAGGAATGATCACCTCATCCCCATCCTCAATTCCTAATCCTTTTAATATTAACTCCAAAGCATCGGTCCCGTTACCGCAAGTGACACAATGCCCAATACCCAAATAATTAGCAAACGACTCTTCAAACTTTTCAACCTCATTTCCTAATATGAATTGACTACAATTCATCACCCTTTTATAAGCATTGTCTAGTTCTTCCTGAATATCAGCATGTTGCCTTTCAAGTGTGAAAAATGGTATTTGCATTGGAAAAGTTTAATGAATTCTTCAACAATATCGTAAAATCGTTAAGAACATTTCAAAGGAACAGTTTTTTGTTTAATATTGAACTCAATTTCAAATAAACTAATTCCCCCGAATTGATTTTCTTAATTGAAATCGTATAATTAATTAGAAATGAAGAGTATTGGTGTATTTACGTCTGGAGGTGACTCTCCAGGAATGAATGCTTGTGTAAGGGCTGTTGTACGATCTGCATTGTACCTGGGTATTGATGTTTACGGTATAAAGTATGGTTACAATGGCATGATTGAAGGGGATATCTATAAGATGAAATCCTACTCGGTTAGTAATATCGTGCAAAGAGGAGGAACGATTCTAAAATCCGCAAGGAGTAAAGAATTCATGACTCCAGAGGGTAGGAAAAAAGCTTATGAGCAACTGAAGAAAAAAGGGATTGAAGGTCTTATTGCCATCGGTGGTGATGGTTCATTTACTGGTGCTAATATTTTTTATGAAGAACATGGAATTCCAGTAGTCGGCTGCCCTGGAACAATTGATAATGACCTTTATGGAACTGACTATACCATTGGTTTCAATACAGCCATCAATACCGCACTAGATGCTATAGACAAGATTAGAGATACTGCTAATTCCCATGACAGGGTATTCTTTGTAGAAGTAATGGGTAGGCATTCTGGTTATATTGCAATCAATTGTGGAATTGGAGGAGGTGCCGAAATGGTAATGGTTCCAGAAACATCCACAACAATTGATGATGTAATTTCCACTTTGAAGTCTGGGAGAGACAAACAAAAAACTTCTTCGATTGTCATTGTGGCGGAAGGTGATGAACAAGGAAATGCTATGGAAATAGCGGCGAAAGTATCTGGACAGGTACCTGAGCTTGATATACGTGTTACCACCTTAGGTCACATCCAACGAGGTGGAGATCCATCCGCTTTCGACAGGATTCTCGCCAGCAGACTAGGTTTAGCTGCTGTGGAAGGGCTTGTGAATGGTCAGAAGAATGTAATGACAGGGGTAGTAAACAATGAAATTGTCTACACTAATTTCAAATTGGCTATCTCCAAAAACAAACCACTGAATCAGGACTTATTAAGACTAGTAGATATATTGAACGTTTAACTTCTTTCAATATAATCAAGAATATCATTGAATTGACCCGGTGAAAACCACCGGGTTTTTTCGTCTTTTTTAAACCAGGTAAATTGTCGTTTGGCATATCTTCTGGAATTTCTTTTCAGCAACCTTATTGCTTCCTCCCTATCATATTTTCCTTCCATAAAATCAAAAATCTCAGAATAACCCACAGTTTGAAGTGCGTTCAAATGCCTAAATTGAAATAACTTCTCTGCTTCATCAAATAGCCCCTGGTCAATCATAAGATCCATCCTTCTATCAATACGATCATATAGAACCTCACGAGGAAGCTCCAATCCTACCTGAATTATATCAAAAGGCCTCACCGTTTTATTAGGTCTGTTCCGAAATGACGAAAAGGGTTGCCCTGTTGTCCTAATAATCTCCAACGCCCGGATTATCCTAATATGGTTCTGTTTATCTACCTCTTCATAGTATTCTGGGTCAGACTTTTCTAATTCCTCCAGCAATATGGACAATCCAAGATTTTCATGCTCTAAATTGAGCTGATCCCTAATTTTCATATCTACCGCTGGCATATCATCAATCCCTGCAGCCACCGCTTTTACATATAGGCCAGACCCTCCCACCATCACCACAAAATCACTTTCATTGAAAAGCTTCTCCAAGAGTACCAAGCAATCCCTTTCATAAGCCCCCGCATTATAATCTTCCTTTATACTCAGTGTATCTATGAAATGATGTTTCACCGCTTTCAATTCTTCAGGAGAAGGCTTAGCAGTACCGATCTCAGTTTCTCTGTAAAACTGGCGAGAATCAGCCGAGACTATTTCAGCATTCAGGTGTTTGGCTACTTCAATACCAATTGAAGTCTTACCGACTGCCGTAGGACCAACAATTACGACCAGTTTTTTCTTTGCCATGAGAAAATTATTGAACACAAAAAATGAATTATTCCCCCAAAATTCAAAATTTAGGTATCTTTAATATTGGTATTAGCGGAACATGACTGAGAAAGAAAAAGATCTTACGAAACAAATTGCTAACCTAAAGCAAGAACTCAGCCTATCTGAAAAGAAATATTACGATCTCATTGAGCGAACAAATCAAGAGCTCAAAGAATTGTTTGATAACTCCTATGACCTTATTCAGGTCTTTAGACCCAATGGAGAATTTAGATTTGTCAATCAGGTATGCAAAAATAAATTGGGGTATACTGAGGAGGACATATTTGACCTAAAATTCTCAGATTTTATACACACTGATCACTGGGAAAAAACGCAAAACCAGTTGAAGTCATTGGCCAATGGCGAAATCATTGAAAAGTTTGAAACTGTTTTCATATCCCGTCACGGTAAGAGTATTTATGTTTCGGGCCGAGTCAATTGTATTATTGAAGATGGTGTAGCAGAAGAATTTAGGGCAGTATTTTATGATATTACTGAACGAATTAGAGCAGAAAGAGCCCAAAGTTTATTTTACAAAATTGCGAATCTCACCATTACAAGCTCTAATTTAAACTTATTATACTCCAGTATATATAATGAGCTGAATCGCATTTTAGAAGTCAGGAATCTGAGCCTAATTGTCAAAGCCAAAGATGGGTTTTCATTCCCATACTTCATCAACGAATACTCGGACAATCGAAACCAGGAAGAACAAAAAAGGATCATATCTCTTCTCTCCAGGCAGACTCTTGAATCTGGCAAACCGATTATTCTATATAGTGAATCTATAAAGACGATAGCGCAACAAAAGAAAGAAAAACTTCCTGCAGTTATTCCTAAAATCTGGCTTGGTGTCCAATTAAGTATTGCAGGGGAAGCAATTGGCGTGCTCTCCATTCATTCTAATCAGGACTCTGCTGCCTACAACAAGAATGATCTTGAGTTGATGGACTTTATTTCAGGGCAGGTAAGTCTGGCTATGGAAAGAAAAATTGCTGAAGAAAAGATCCACAACCAGGCAGCCAGGTTATCAGCAATTTTTGAAAGTAGTACCCACCAAATTTGGTCGATAGATAGAGAGTATAAGTTTACTTCCTTCAATACAAACTATCAGGAAGCTCTGACGTCATATTACACTGTAGAACCAGAAATAGGAAAAAGTTTTAAAGATGATTACCCTAATGAGCTTCCTGAAAAAATAGTTGACTTCTGGACTTCTAAATATGATGAAGCATTTGAAGGCAAAGTCATCAACTTTCAGACAAGTCTAATTACAAGAAAAAGAGAAAAAATCTGGCGAGATATATTCCTAAACCCCATTTACCTCAAGGATGGCCGGATTGAGGAGATTTCTGTTATCGCTAATGATATTACCGAGAAAAAGCAGTCTGAGATAGCGCTTGCTGAAAGTGAGGAAAAATTTAGGACCATATTTGAATCATTCCAGGACATTTATTTTAGGTGTCACTTGAACGGTAAAATCTCAATGGTGAGCCCTTCAGTACAGGAATTGCTTGGCTACTCACCCCAAAAAATACTTGGCCAGAAAGTCCAAAGGTTTTTCACACCAAATGGCGACACGGATGCGCTATTAGAAGAACTATTCGAAAACAAAAGTGTCAGAAACTATGAGGGGATGGTTAAGACCAAAAATGGTGATGAACTAAATCTAATCATGAACGTGAGACTCATCCAGCGACGTGGAAACATATTTGAACTGGAAGGTGTGGGACGCGACATTACTCAACTTAAAAAAACAAATGAAGAATTAATAGCAGCTAAAGAACTGGCCGAGAGATCTCTCAAAATCAAAGAAAGGTTCCTGGCTAATATGAGTCATGAGATAAGAACTCCAATGAATGGAATCATCGGAATGATTGATTTGATTGGTAGTACCAGACTCAATAAAGAGCAAAGAGAGTATATCAAAACCATCCAGAAATCATCTGAAACGCTTCTTAATATTCTCAATGACATTCTGGACCTTTCCAAAATTGAAGCCGGCAAAATGGAATTGCGTAAGCATCCGGTTAACCTGGTTGAAACACTCGAAAAACTCTACGATCTCTATTCTCAGCAGGCCACAATCAATCACAATAACCTCTATTACCATCCTGGAGAAAACATTCCGGGCATTGTGCTGGTAGATGAAACCCGGTTGATGCAGATACTTTCAAACCTTACATCAAACGCCATTAAATTTTCTCAACAGAAAGGCACAATTAGTATCAGCTTAAGGTTAGTGGAAACCAAAGATGGCAAGCACACATTTAAATGCCAGGTCAAAGACAGTGGAATAGGTATTTCTAAAGAAGATCAAAACAAACTTTTTAAAAGTTTTAGCCAGCTGGATACTTCAAGCACAAAAACTTTTGCCGGTACTGGTTTAGGTCTTGCGATATCGAAAGAGTTAGTATTATCAATGGGTGGTGAAATTGGTGTAGTTTCAACTCCTGGACTTGGAAGTACGTTTTGGTTCACATTCCAAGCTGATATCGCTAAAGAAGATGACTTAAGGGATTCTGGTAAAAAAGGGTATGGAAAAATCTCTAAAGAATTCAAAGGTGCCAAACCACAAATACTGGTTGTTGATGATAACAGTGTAAACAGAACAGTGGCTTGTCAGATTTTATCAAAATCGGGTTGTGATGTAGATGAAGCAGGTAGTGGTCAGGAAGCTATTGACAAAATAAAAATGAGCAAGTACGACCTTGTTTTCATGGATATTCAGATGCCAGATATGGATGGTGTGAAGGCAACAGAAAACATCAGAAAATTGAATCTAACAACTACGCCTCCTATTGTCGCCATGACCGCATATTCCATGGAGGAAGACCGGGAACGGTTTATTTCACAAGGCCTGGATGACTATATGTCCAAACCAATCAAAGCACACTTATTGATCAACAAAGTGAAAGACTGGATTAATTTCGAGCCAACTGAAGTTAAAACTACTGTATTTGAAGATCAAGCTGAGGACCTGATCATCAATCAAAATACCTTGAATCAGTTGTTCAAATATGGAGGAACCGAATTGATCAAAAGTGTTTTAGAAGAATTTAACCAGGAGACAAACGAACAGATGGAGAAAAGTGTTAAATTCCTGACCAAAAAAGACTATGAAGGAATAAGGCTCGAACTTCATACGTTAAAAGGTAATGCCGGCACTCTCGGAATTGAAAGAGTGGCAAATAAGGCAACCAGTATTGAAAAAAAGTTAAAAGAACATAACTTTACAGGAATAAAAAAAGACCTGGAGCAGCTACGGGAAGCTTATAAAGAGTTTCAGGATAATTATCAAAAGATTTTGGAAAATTAAGCATTACAATGTCTAAGAAAATAATCGTTGCAGAAGATAGTTCAGTAATACAGAACCTTACTAAGCGCATACTTAGTATTCAGAATTACAATATTACCTCTGTCAAGAATGGACAGCAGGTGTTGGATAAAATGAACAAGGACACATATGACCTGATATTATTAGACATCAATATGCCAATAATGGACGGTATGGAATGTGCCAAATCTATTCGCTCCAGGGATGACGAATCGAAATCTATTCCAATAATTGCCATAACCGGTAATGCTAAGAACTACTCAATGGATGACTTCAAGAATGTGGGGATAGATGATTACCTGCCGAAACCATTGGATTATGATGCCATGGTAGAAATGGTAAAGAAGTATTTGGACTAATGAAATATACAAAGCATAACCTCAATAAATTAGAAGATATCTTTTCAGAGTCTGATTATATACTCAGATATGAAAAAGGTAATTTCCAATCAGGTTATTGCATTCTGAAGGATACCAAAATCGCTATTGTCAATAAATATTTCCCGCTAGATGGAAAGATCAATTGTTTACTTGAGATTCTAAAGTCAATTGAGATTGATGCCTCCAACCTGACGGAAAAGAACCGAAAATTCTTCCTTGAATTATCACAAACAGACCTTAAGATTTGAAGATTACATTTCTTGGAACCGGTACAAGTCAAGGGGTTCCAGTTATAGCCTGTGATTGCCCTATTTGCCAATCTGTAGATTTTCAAGACAATCGTTTAAGATCTTCAATTTTAATAGAAGTAGACGACCTTAACATTGTCATTGATACTGGTCCTGATTTCAGACAACAGATGCTTCGCGAGCGTGTGAAAAAATTGGATGCACTTCTGTACACACATGCTCATAAAGACCACACTGCTGGATTGGATGATGTAAGAAGCTTCAATTTTAAACAAAAAAAAGACATGCCCATTTATGGGACTCGTCAGGTTTTGGATCAAATAAAATCCGAATTTGCTTACGCTTTCGCCGAAAACAAATATCCGGGTGTACCACAAATTGAAACCAATGTAATCACCAATGCTCCATTTAAAATTGGCGATACATTGATCACCCCAATTGAGGTAATGCACCATAAACTACCGGTTTTGGGGTTTAGGATCAATGATTTTGTCTACATCACAGATGCCAATTACATCTCTGATGAAGAGAAGCTTAAAATCACAGGTTGCGAGCATTTTGTCATTAATGCTTTACAAAAGGAAGAGCATATTTCTCACTTTACTTTTCAGCAAGCGATTAATCTATCTGAAGAATTAAAAGTGAAACATGCCTATTTCACACATATCAGTCATAAACTTGGCAAACACAGAGAAGTAAGCAAAGAGTTACCTGACAACATACGACTAGCTTATGATGGTTTAAAAATTGAATGCTAAATGCATCATAATTATTACTTCCTAAAACACCTCAGCCAGGTACTGAGTACCAGGATATCAGGTTTCGAAATTGTGGAAGTCTTTAGTCAAAGTAAAGATGAACTAATCATTTCCATGCTCAAAAACCAGGATGAGTTTCATATTAAAGCAACTTTGGAGAGTAAGATATCAATGCTTTCATTCCCTGAAAGATTTGCCAGGGCAAGAAGAAATAGCATTGACTTATTCCCTGATGTGATTGGAATGAAGATCAAACAAGTTACGCAGTTTGAAAACGAACGAAGTTTCTCATTAGAATTGGAAAATGGATTGCAACTGGTTTTCAAAATGCACGGAAGACGGTCCAATATCATTCTATTCAATGGAAACCAGGTAAAAACGCTATTCAATAATCAAATGAAAAATGACCTTGACCTGGACTTATCAACAATAAATAGGTCATTAGATCAATCATTCCAATTTTTTCAGAACCATGGAATAGAAAATACATTTCCCACATTCGACAAAAAGATTAAGGCTGAGCTTATTTTCAGAGGTTTTCAGAACAATTCTCAAAAAGAAGATTGGGATTTGATTGAAGGAATGCTTCATGATCTGGAACCTCCATTCTACATTTATGAAGATCAGGAAGGATTGCCGTACCTCAGTTTGTTTAAACAAAAGGATAACCTGCTACTTGAATCCGCAGATCCGTTGAAACTATGTAATGAGCTATTTTATAAATTCACGAAATCATACACGCTCAACCATCAAAAAAATGGCGCCATCAATAACTTGCAAACAAGAATAGGAAAAGCCAATAACTATATTAGTAAAACACAAAATAAACTTGAGGGATTAGAAGCAAATAATCGAAATGAGGAGATTGCCAATATCATCATGGCAAATCTGCATGCCATACCAGCTAATAAGAAGATTGTTTCACTTTTTGACTTTTATCAAAACAAACAAGTAGAAGTAAAGCTTAACCCCAACTACACCCCCCAACGTAATGCAGAAAACTTTTACAGGAAGGCTAAGAACAAAAAGATTGAGATCGACAAACTTGCCGAAAACATCCTCTCTAAGCAAAAAGAAGTTGACAAACTGGTAGCTCTGCAAAAAACCATTGCATCAATAGAAGACCTCAAAGAATTAAGAAAAATCACCAAAACAGGAAAAACTGATAAAGCCGAAAAATCACAGGAAACATTTCCGTTTAAAAAGTTTGAGATAGACGGTTGGTCCGTACTAGTTGGGAAAAATGCCAAAAGTAATGATATCCTAACATTACACTACGCTACTAAAAATGATTATTGGTTACACGCCAAGGATGTCAGCGGATCTCATTTGGTCATTAAGTCAATTCCTGGAAAATCACTACCTGGCCATGTACTGGAGAAAAGTGCACAGATAGCTGCGTATTTTTCAAAAAGGAAAACAGACAGTCTATGCCCTGTAATTCACACCTTAAAAAAATATGTCCGGAAACCTAAAGGAGCGGCTCCCGGACAAGTTATCGTTGACAAAGAAGAAGTAGTGCTGGTGGAACCTATGTCACCAGAAAATGTCCTCTCTTCAAATTAATTACTCTACCTCGTTGATCTTAAGCATATTTGTATGTCCATTCCAATGAAGTGGCATAGAAGCTGTATTGATCACAACATCACCTTTTTCCAGAATTTTGGCACCTTTCAATTTGTCTTGCAGGTCTTCGAAAGTCTTGTTGATACCATCCATTTTGTTGTAGATGTACCCTCTGATACCCCACACTAAACTCATTTGGTTCACCACAAATCTTTTATCGGTAAACAGATAGATCTCAGCCTTAGGTCTGTGCATGGCTATTCTATAACCGGTATACCCTGATTTCGTCATACTCAAAATAGCTTTTGCACCAGATAATCCACTTAATTGACAAGCAGACCTAACGAGCATGTTACTTGTATATTCTTCGCTTCCCAGATCAGATAATTCAAGAAACTTATTATAAATAGACTCATTATTGTTTTCAACAGCTTTAATGGTACGTGCCATACTTTGTACAGCCAAAACCGGATACTTACCAGAAGCTGATTCAGCAGATAGCATTAATGCGTCAGCACCATCCATTACTGCATTCGCCACATCGTTGGTTTCAGCCCTGGTAGGTCTTGGGTTGTCAATCATGCTTTCCATCATTTGGGTAGCTATGATTACTGGTTTTGCTGCCTCATTACACTTCTGAACAATTTTCTTTTGCCAAACAGGGACATCTTCCATTAGAATTTCCACACCCAGATCACCACGTGCCACCATGACACCATCAGTTTCTGCAATAATTTCATCTATGTTTTTGAGTGCTTCAGGTTTTTCAATCTTCGCTATTACTTTGGTATGAACACCAGCTTCAGCAATTCTTCTTTTAAGGTCTATGATATCCTGAGCAGTTCTCACAAAAGACAGGGCAATCCAATCAAGTTGTTGTTCCAGCCCAAACTCAAGGTCAATTTGATCTTTCTCTGTTAACGACGGAGCAGAGACATTACTATTAGGTAAGTTTATCCCCTTCCTTGATTTAAGAGGACCCCCATGAATTACCTTTGTAATCACTTCATCCCCCTTCACTTCCTGTACTTTTAATTCAATTTTCCCATCATCGATCAGAATAGATTCACCGGGAGCAACATCACTGGTAAGGCCCTGATAAGAAGTGCTAATAATTTGGTCATTACCTACAAGTTCCTTCGTTGTGATGGACAACTTTTGCTCAGCCTTTAACGTCACTTCGTCATTTTCAATAAGACTGGTTCTGATTTTTGGTCCCTGTAAATCCTGTAATAAAGCAATGTGGGCATCCATTTCTTCATTTAGTTCCCTTACCCACTTAATTACTTTCAGGTGATCCTCATGGGTACCGTGAGAGAAGTTTAGACGGAATACATTGGCACCTGCCTCAATCAACTCCTTTAGTGTCTCCTTACTTCTACTGGCTGGCCCCACTGTAGCTACTATTTTCGATTTGTTGTACTGAAATTCACTCATTAGTTAAAATATAAGGTTCTCTTTTTGTTTCAGGTTTAGTGGGTCAATTGTTGCTATATACTGAATTTGATCTACCTGACGGAGAGCGTTGACAAATTCTCCAGTATCAAATAGGTCTTTTTCACCATCAATTTTCAGGAAAAAATCAATATTTTTCAACTCAGGAATTAAATACTGATCACAAAAAACGTTGTTAAATACTAACCTGTTTTTAAGGAGGTGTAAGATAGTATGTTCAGTTTCAAATAGAAAATTGGAAATTGTTATGTTTTTCAGGTCATTAAAATCTATTTGAATATCCTCCGCTTTATGAAAATTACAAGGACTATAATTATTGATAAACCAGGCAAGTTTGTACTCTTTCATGGAAGTACTGATACCTACCAAATCAAAATCAAAGCCGAAATCTACCCTTAACTTATTCTTTTTCAACGTTTTACTAATCATCCCGAAAACTATGATTGGCACAAATTTAGAAGGATTTTCGAAGAATTTTAAGATTAATATTTTTGTTTGACATTATTCACTTTTTGTATTTCTTTGCAGAGTATTTTAACTAAATATTAAAAAAATGTCTGAAATAGCACAAAAAGTAAAAGCGATTATTATTGACAAGTTAGGCGTAGAGGAATCTGAGGTGAGCCCTGAAGCTAGTTTCACGAATGATCTTGGTGCAGACTCTTTAGATACAGTAGAATTGATTATGGAATTTGAAAAAGAGTTCAACATCTCTATCCCTGATGACCAAGCTGAGAACATCGCTACAGTAGGACAGGCTATCTCATACCTGGAAGAAAACGTAAAATAATTTACCCTTAATCCAATTTGATGGAATTAAAGAGAGTTGTCGTTACCGGAATAGGCGCATTAACCCCACTAGGCAATACTGCTGACGAATATTGGCAAGGACTTGTTAATGGTGTAAGTGGTGCCGGCCCTATCACAAAATTTGACCCTGAAAAATTTAAAACCCAATTTGCGTGTGAAGTGAAAAACTTCGACCCAAATGAGTATATGGACAGAAAAGAGGCCAGAAAAATGGATCCTTGCTCCCAGTTTGGGATGGTTGTAGGAGACGAAGCTGTGGCTGATTCTAATCTTGACCTTGAAAAAATTAACAAAGACAGAGTCGGTGTTATATGGGGTTCCGGTATCGGCGGCATTCGAACATTCCAGGATGAGGTATACAATTTTGCAACAGGTGATGGTACTCCGAAATTCAATCCTTTCTTCATTCCGAAGATGATTGCAGATATCACACCTGGACTATTATCTATTAAGTATGGATTCAGAGGGCCTAATTATGCCACTGTATCTGCCTGCGCTTCGAGTACTAATGCCATCAATGATGCCTTTACTTATATTAGATTAGGCAAGGCAGATGTGATGCTTACGGGTGGTTCTGAAGCCGCAGTTGTTGAATCCGGGGTAGCCGGTTTCAATGCAATGAAAGCACTATCTGAAAGAAATGATTCACCTGAAACTGCGTCACGACCGTATGATGCGGAGAGAGACGGATTTGTTTTAGGCGAAGGTGCTGGTGCACTTATTCTCGAAGAATATGAGCACGCAAAAGCACGTGGAGCTAAAATTTACTGTGAGATCATAGGTGGTGGAATGTCTGCGGATGCACATCACATTACCGCTCCACACCCTGAAGGAACAGGGATCATTCAGGTGATGAAAAATGCACTTGAAGATGCCAACATTTCTCCCGAAGAAGTAGATTATGTCAACACACATGGAACTTCTACCCCGCTGGGAGATACAGGTGAAATAAAAGCAATTCTCAATGTATTTGGTGAGCATACCTATAAAATGAACGTAAGTTCAACCAAATCTATGACTGGTCACCTACTTGGGGCGGCCGGAGCAATAGAAGCAATTGCATCTATTTTTGCTATCACAAAGGGAGTTATCCCTCCTACAATAAATCACTTTACTGATGATGAGACAATTGATCCTAAAATCAATCTGACTTTCAATAAAGCACAGGAAAGAGAAGTAAATGTGGCATTTAGTAACACATTTGGATTTGGGGGACACAATACTTCAGTAATTTTTCGCAAATTATCTTAATGAGTGATCTATAAGTCTCTAAAACGGTTAGTTAAATCATTCGGATATTCTAAACGAGACAGAGAGCTCTCAAGGGCTTATAAAACTATTATTGGAATCGCTCCAATAAACCTACAGTTGTACAAATTGGCAATGAAACATAGTTCTGTTGCTGAAACAAATGAAAAAGGTTTTAGAGAGTCAAATGAGCGCCTTGAATACCTTGGTGATGCAGTTCTTGGAGCTGTAGTTGCGGAGTACCTATTTGCACGTTTTCCTTATAAGGAAGAGGGATTTCTAACCGAAATTAGATCTCGTATTGTCAATAGAGAAACTCTAAACAGCATTGCAAAGAAAATAGGTCTTAGGAATCTTGTTGAGTTCAATAAAAGTTCACGTACTAATTTGTCTCATAAGTCACTCTATGGCGACAGCCTGGAAGCTCTTATAGGAGCAATTTTTCTTGACCTGGGATACAAAAAATGCCGTAGGTTTATCCTTAAGAAATTGATTGCCAACCATTATGATATGGAGGAAATCGTTGAAAACAACACCAATTTCAAAAGCATAATCATAGAATGGGCTCAGAAAGAAAGCAAAGACATCAAGTTTGACATTATTGAGATCAGTGGTGAAAGTAGATACAAACAGTTTACTGCACAAATCACTGTTGATGATAAACCTTTAGGAATTGGTCACGGTTTAAGTAAAAAGAAAGCTGAACAAGATGCGGCCCAAAAATCCTGCGAACTTTTGCAGTTACTTTAATGATTGACTATGTCTGAATTTATTATTGGAGGTGCTTGTCTCAATCAAATTCCCATGCATTGGGAGCATAATCTTTCCAATATTAAAAATGCCATTGACGAAGCTAAAAAGAATAATGTCGACATTCTTTGCTTACCAGAACTATCAATAACGGGATATGGTTGTGAAGACATGTTTCTCAGCACATGGTTACAGGAGAAAGCGCTGGATCTGATTCCTGAAATTCAAAGTTGGTGTAAGGATATTTTTGTAGTAGTAGGATTACCCATTAGAAAGAACGGAAATGTCTTTAATAGTATTTGCGTCATAAATGATCAGGAAATTCTGGGGTTCTATGCAAAACACCATCTGGCAATTGATGGAGTTCATTATGAAAACAGATGGTTTACTTCATGGCCGCAGGACAAAACTGAAACTTTTTCCTTTAATAGCAAAGAATATACTTTCGGCTCATTTTTCATTAACCATGAAAATATCAAAATAGGATTTGAAATCTGTGAAGATGCCTGGCGAGCCGATAGACCAGCATGCTTCCTTGCACAACATGATGTAGACCTAATTCTAAATCCCAGCGCCAGCCATTTTGCTTTTCATAAAGCTGAGTTTAGAGAGAATTTGGTCGTAGAAAGTTCCAGGAAATTTAATTGTGTTTACCTCTACACGAATTTACTTGGGAATGAGGCAGGAAGAATGATTTATGACGGAGACATACTTCTGGCTCAAAAGGGGAAATTAATTGGAAAGAACAGAAGATTATCATTTAGGGATTTTAATCTTCAGTCACAAAAAGTTTCCTTTGACAATCCAGACAATTCCGAGATAAATCTAAATGACCGCATATACAATCCGCTGCATGAATTTGCTCAAGTGGGATCTCTGGCATTGTTTGATTATTTGCGCAAAAGTAAAAGTAAGGGCTTTGTATTGAGTCTTAGTGGTGGGGCGGACAGCTCCTCCATCGCAATCCTGGTTGCTGAGATGATCAGGAATGGTCTCAATGAATTGGATCTGAAAAAGTTCCAGGAGAAGTTGGGTATTGATTTCAATCTAGACAGAACAACTGATAAAGAAACGCAGAAGAAGTCAATTGCCGAGAAGCTATTAACAACGGCCTATCAAGGAACTAAAAACTCATCTATTGAAACGATGGAGTCTGCCAGGCTACTTGCAGAAAGTATTGGTGCGACGTTCTACAATTGGGAAATAGACGAACAAGTAGAGGGCTATACCCGAACGATTGAAAAACAAATTGGCAGAAAGTTATCCTGGGATTTAGATGACATCACGCTTCAAAACATTCAGGCACGTGCACGTTCCCCAATCATTTGGATGTTGGCCAACCTAAACAATGCATTGTTACTTACAACTTCTAATAGAAGCGAGGGTGATGTTGGATATGCAACGATGGATGGTGATACTAGTGGCAGTATTTCTCCAATTGCCGCTGTAAGTAAACGTTTCATACTAGAGTGGCTTAAATATGCAGAGATTGAACTAGGCTATGATGGTTTGAAAGGCGTAAACAGTTTGCAACCAACTGCGGAATTACGCCCAATTTCAATGCATCAAACTGATGAAGACGATCTGATGCCCTATCCAATTCTTGAGAAAATTGAAAGATTGGGAATTGCTCAGAGGAAAAGTCCGGTAGAAATCTTTAAATCGCTTAAAGAAGAAGCTTTAACTTCAGATGAGCAACTGAAAAAATACATCAAAAAGTTTTTTAGGCTTTGGTCAAGGAATCAGTGGAAAAGAGAAAGAATTGCACCTTCGTTTCATTTGGATGATTTCAATGTCGACCCAAGAACATGGTGCAGGTTCCCAATCCTTTCTTCTGGGTTTGAAAAAGAATTACAGGAACTGGAAAAAGCCACCTATTAGGGAACAGGATCATAGCCACTCCCACCCCATGGATGGCATCTTGATATTCTTTTGACCCCAAGAATAGTTCCTTTGAAAATTCCATGCTTCAAAATCGCTTGTTTAGTATACTCTGAACAAGTGGGTGTGTACCTGCAGGAGCTTGGGAAAAATGGAGAAATTGCCCCTTGATAAAACAAAATCGGGAGTGTAAATAAAGTTTTTAAAATTTTTGATATCATCTCTCTTAAAACAGGATTGAAGCAATTATAGTTTTTAAATTGCATTATAGTTATGGGCGTAAAGTTATTTTACCGTATTTATTTTAATAACTTGCAGGTTGATTAAATAATTCATTGCTAAAGATAAACCACATACTGCTTACTCTTGGTCTCATTTTTGGAGTTCCATTGATCATTGTTTGCCAGGCAAATACTTTCGCCACTGATACAGCCAACTCAGAGGAAATGCTGCAAGTAAAAGGTATTTTCATCATTGGAAACGAGAAAACCCACACCAGCATCATACGAAGAGAGCTCACTCTCCAGGAAGGTCAATCGGTCAAAAGAGGAGAAATTGAAGATATCCTGAAGAAGGATAAACAAAAGATTTTTAACCTTGCGTTATTCCAAACTGTAGAGATCAAAAAACTTGAAACAAGAAATAAGCAAATTGATCTTTTTATCAAGGTTGAAGAACGATGGTACTTATTTCCATCCCCTTTCGTAAGACCTGTTGACAGAAACCTTGCAGACTGGGTCTTCAATCGTGGATTTGATCTTACTCGTGTCAATTATGGGCTTAATTTGCTGCACTTTAACGTTCGTGGTAGAAATGAAAAACTTAAACTAAATGCCCAGTTTGGTTTTTCAAGGAAGTTTAGTCTTCAGTATATCATTCCTTACATTAATAGAAATCAGAAACAAGGGATAGCATTTAGTATAAACTATAGCCAACTCAAAACGATCAAATACAACACCATTGATCATGTGCCCCAAGAAATCAGATCGGATAAAGTGTTGGGAGAAATTTTTAGTCCCAGCATCACCTATACGATCAGAAATGCATTTTTCAATACACATGCCATCACTGCCGACTATAACAAAACAACATTGGCAGACACAGTTAATGTGTTAAATGAGGAATACATAAGAGGTGTAACCAACAAACAAGAGTATTTCAGGCTCACGTATTCATTTGTAAGGGACTTACGTGACTACCGAAGTTACCCACTTGATGGATTTTACCTGGGCTTCAGATTAGATAGATTAGGCATTGGCATATTTGAAAACACACCTAATCAATGGCGAGGTGTTGTTGAATTTTCCAATTATGAAGATTTTGGAGATGGATGGTACATTGCATCATCTATCACGTCACTTGTAAGCTCTGTAAATAATCAGAATTACGTTAATTATAACAGGCTTGGTTTTTACAGACAATTGATTCGAGGACTTGAACGGGATGTAATTGAAACGCCCATATTTGTTTTACAGAAGAATGACCTGAAAAAGCAATTAATTAAAGGAAGTTTTGACGTAAGTAATATATCTCCTGTAAAACAATTCAGTAAAGTACCTTATGCATTTTATGCTAAAGTATTTTTTGATCATGGTTGGAGTAAGAGTTACCCAAATTTTGACGGTAGTGACAGACTCGCGGATAAATACCTGTACAGTGCTGGAGTTGGAGTTGATTTCGTGGGTGCATATGATCTTGTTTTAAGATTGGAATATTCTTATAACTCCACAAACCAACAACACATCTACTTTAATATAAAAGCCGGTATTTAATATTTATAAGGCTTCTTCTTACCTTTCTTGTTGTACTTGAACCAGGCTCCCACCTTCTCACCTGAATTATAATTCCCTTCATAAGTCTTCCTCCCAGCCTCCCAAAACTGCCAAAACCCATGTTCCAAACCATCACTGTAAGGGCCTTGCTGAAATTTCAAGCCACTTTCATCATAAAAGACCCATTCACCATTGGGTAATCCCTCTTGATAAGACCCAATACGTTTTACACCTCCATGGCCATAGTAGAACCTCCATTCTCCATCGTATAAACCATCTCTATAATTGCCTGTTTTCTCAACTACTCCTGATTCATAAAGATAAACAGCAGTATCAGAGAGCACTCCATTATACCATTTCTCACTTCCCTGCAGTTTCCCGGACGGATAATAATAAGTTACTTCTCCATGGAGTTCTCCTGACACATAATATTCCTTTGACATTAAGGTTCCATCAAAATAGTAGAATTCCCAAACTCCTTGACGTACGCCATTCTCTATATGGCCATCATATTTTAATATTCCATTGGAATACTTTTCCTGACCAAATACGATAAATGAATTGAGGAAAATAAGAAGGATCAATATCTGATATTTGTTAAATCTCATTGTCAACCAAATATAAATCTTCAACTCAGCTTGTTTGATTTTATTTCATTTTTTTATTTACCTTACGTTATATGCTATTCAAACCATTAATGCTGCTTACAATGCTGCTCTGGCTCAGTTTTGTAGGTCTGGCCCAGGATGGGTCTTTTCAATTTGGAGCCCGAAATACAGCAATGGGTAACACCTCGCTGACTGATTCAGATATATACAGCCTCTTTAATAATATTGGTGCTTTAAGTGGAATAAATGAAACTACAGTTGCGGCCGGATATCAGCTTAGATATGGTCTCCTGGAACTAGGAACAGTGGCTTTCGCGGTTGCTCACCCATTAAATTTTGGTACTGTGGGCATAAGCTTTTTCAGGTTTGGGGGAGATCTGATGAATCAACAAAAAGCATCGGTTGGGTTCAGTAACCAGTTTGGGCTTGTATCCCTTGGAGCCAACTTATCCTGGCTTCAGTATAACTTTCAGGAAGTCGGCTCCCGATCGGCGTTGGTAATTGAGTTTGGCGGAACAGCTAAACTGACAGATCAACTTCGTTTTGGCGCCTATGTATTTAATATAAATCAATCGGAACTTGACAGGATTTCCGAAATACAAATTCCTTTGGTAATGCGGGCAGGAATATCATTTTTACCTTCTGATGAATTAATCATCAACCTGGAAACTATAAAAAGATTAAATCATGACGCCCAACTTAGAGCTGGTCTTGAATACTTTATTATTAAAAACATATCTGCCCGTACAGGGATCGAAACTAATCCGATTAAAGCTTCGGCTGGTATTGGTTTCAGGTTTTCAAGATTCCAATTAGACTATGGCTATGCCAATCATAGCATACTTAATGACATTCATGATTTCTCTATCAGTATGCATTTATGAGGCAAATATTAAGAATTTCATTCCTGATCCTCATTGGTCACACCCTCTTTGCTCAGGAAGTAGAACTTGATCTTGAGCATTTTGCGGAGCAATTATTTCAGATTCAATCAGAAGATGTTGCCTATGAAGACTTGTATGAATCACTTCTAATGTATTATACTAACCCATTAAACTTAAATAGTGCATCAACTGAAGAATTATATACACTTTATATGCTCTCCCCCTCGCAGTTGAGAAATTTAACTACTTACCTTGAACAAAATGGTAAATTGTTAAGTGTGTACGAGCTCCAGGCTATCCCTGGATTTGACCTGAATACTATTAAAAACCTTCTACCTTTTATCACGGTTGATGAAAGAAAAGTTGCAAACCAACCACTCGTGCAAAGAGTAATTCATGAAGAGAATAATTACCTCTTACTACGCTATAACCGATCTCTGCAAAGGAAGAGAGGATTCAATTTATCTGAGTCAAACCGATATCGAGGTGATCAAAATCACTATTATGGTAGATTTCGAGTAAGTCATAGTAAAGACTTTAGTTTTGGGTTCACTTTTGAAAAAGACGCGGGTGAATCTTTTCGTTTAAATAACAAGACCAAAGGTTTCGATTTTTATTCGTTTCACGCTCAAGTAGAAAACAAGGGGATAATTAAGTCTTTGGTTATTGGTGACTACCAGATACAAACCGGACAGGGCCTGATATATGGTGCTGGTTTTAACGCTGGTAAAGGAGCTGAAACTATAGCTTCTGTCAAACGAAGTAGTACAGGTATTAAACCATACACTTCAGTCCTGGAGTCAGGTTTTTTTCGTGGTGCAGCAGTTACAATAGGAAATCAATTAAGCTATACCCTACTCTACTCGAATCTGCGGCAGGACGCTAATATAGCATTAGATACAAGTTACTCGGATCATGAAGTCTATATAACCGGCATACAAGCTACTGGCATGCATAGAACAAGCAGTGAATACTTCAATAAAAATCAGGTGAGTGAACAAAACCTTGGAAGTATCCTGGCCTATCGCAAAAGAAACTTTCAAATGGAGGGGACACTATTATACTCCAATTTCAATTCTCCTATTCAAAAACGTCCCAATAACTATAATCAATTTGAATTTTCTGGGTCAAGTAATTATTTGTATGGATTGAATGCTAATTATTTATGGCAGAACTTTATCTTCTTTTCTGAAGTCGCGCAATCAAAATCAGGTGGAATTGGAGCCATTGCTGGATTTGCGGCAAGTCTTTCCAAAATAATAGATGCAAGTGTAGTCATCAGGAACTATGATCGTAATTTCCATTCATTCTATGGTAATGGATTTGGAGAGAACTCCAGAAACATAAACGAAAAAGGTATTTATTGGGGAATTAAAATTAAACCAGGTAAGCAATATTTTTTCACTGCTTATTTCGACAATTTCAGTTTCCCCTGGCTAAAATATAGAACTGAAGCGCCTTCACAAGGTCATGAATTTCTAGTTCGGGCTAACTACAGACCATATAGAAATATATTAATCTATGCTCAAATCCGGCAGGAAGTAAAACAAAGGACTATTGCTGATCAAAGTAACCTGAATGTACTCATTGACATCAAAAAGAGCAATTACCTTGTAAATTTAGACTTCAAAGTCAACCAGTTTATTGCGATGAGAAGCAGAGTTCAATGGAGTAGCTTTCATGGCCCAGAAGAAATAACACACGGTATGACTATTGTTCAGGATGTAAATGTCAAATACAAGAAGTTTAAATTGAGTACTCGTGTAGCCTTATTTGAAACTGATGACTTTGAGAACCGGCAATACATTTATGAAAGAAACGTACGCTATTCATTTTCAATTCCTTCCTATAATGGATCTGGAATACGTACATACCTGGTAGGACAATTTAAACCCACTAAATCATTCACCATCCAGGCTAAATATGGCCAGTACGTATTCCCAAATGAAACATCAACTGGCTCAGGAAATGAAATGATTTCTGGGAAAAAGAGTTCTTCGGTTACTATTCAGGTCATAAATTCATTTTAATGTAACTACATATAATGTATGTACGTACATACAAACATGAATGTAATAGAAGAAATAAAAACAAATAAAATAGCCAATACCGAGTATCCAATTAATGAGCTGATCGCCAAACGTTGGAGCACGAGGGCGTTTGATCCTGATCGGGTGATTGAAAGTAATACCCTAATGTCATTATTTGAAGCTGCCAGGTGGAGCCCTTCAGCATATAATGAGCAACCATGGAGGTTTATATATGGAGTGAAAAGGACAGAAAGTTACGACATGATATTTCAGGCAGTTAATGAATGGAATCAGAAATGGGTGAAAAATGCCCCTGTATTGACTCTTGTGATTGCTAAACGTGATTTACAAAATGGCAATATCAACAAGCACAGCTGGCATGATACTGGCTTAGCAGTAGCCAATTTGAGTCTTCAAGCAACGGAATTGGGTATTTATGTACATCAGATGGGAGGTATTTATCCTGATAAAGCCCGGGAATTATTTAGAATTCCAGAAAACTTTGATGTAGTATCCATCATTGCACTGGGATATCGTGAAGAGAATGATGAACTTGATCCGGGAATAGCTGCTGGTGAAAATGCTTCCAGAAATAGAAAGCCCGTGAATCAAATTGCATTTGAAGGCATTTGGAAAGAATTAAATTAACAATTAGAAAGAGAGGAGAATAAAATGAAAACGGTATTGCATAAAGCTGACACTAGAGGAACAGCCTTTTTTGGATGGTTGCACAGCCGACACACATTTAGTTTCGGACACTATTATGATCCGGACAGAGTGCATTTTGGTGCTTTAAGAGTACTAAATGATGACATTGTAAAAGGTGGGCAGGGTTTCGGAACCCATCCACATGATAATATGGAAATAGTATCAATTCCATTGAAAGGGGACCTGGAACACAAGGATAACACTGGCACCACAGAAGTTATCAAATCAGGTGATGTCCAAATAATGTCAGCAGGATCTGGAATTACGCACTCAGAATACAATCACAGTGCTACAGAAGATGTTAACTTTCTTCAGATTTGGGTGCTCCCTGAGAAAAGAAATATCACTCCACGATATGATCAAAAAACATACACTGTGGAGGATATCAAGAACAATTGGCAAACAGTGGTGGCACCAGATCATAGTGACGCCCTCTGGATTAACCAAAGATCATGGTTTACAATTGGTTATCATGAGAACAATCAAATCCCCGATTACCGGTTGAAAGAACAAGGAAACGGGGTATATGTATTTGTAATAGAGGGTGAAGTTGAAGTTAATGGTATTGCTATCTCTCAAAGAGACGGATTAGGAGTTTGGGAAACCAATAATTTAGAATTTAATAGTGAAGGAGAGACCAAAATATTGCTTATTGAGGTTCCTATGCTCTCGCTACAATAAAAATCAATTTAACTCATTAATTAAAATAGATAATTCCCTCCAACTTTGAGGGAATTATCTATTTTAGGATATAATGAGGTATATGCAGTACATCACAATCATACTTTTACTCTTTCCGATACTGTCTTTTTCTCAAGGTAGGACAAAAACAATTGAATTTGAACCATCCAGCATAATCAATGATATTGATTTTCAGACACTTAAGAGAGAAGGAAGAGTCACACCAATTTTCAATGTAGACTCATCTGAGTTTGTGATTTTCCTTTCAACAAGTTCGTCAGTGACTGCCGTTTTGTTAGACAATAAACTGAATACCTTAAATATCATAGAGTCTGAGCTTCCCAAATCGAGGGAATTAAATATTTTGGATGGTGGATTTTATGCCAATGATAATTACTATGCAATTCTAACAGATAATAAAAGGTCAAATTTCTCAGCTCTCAGATTAGATTTCAGCTCAGGAGAAATTTTTGGTTCTGATCTTCAATTATATCTGAAAAAAGAAAAATATCTTCATTCACTTTCAGTTGGGGATTACTATTATATTATATCAATTCCTATCTATAGTTCAATAATCAATGTCAGAAGAATAAATAGCCAATTAAGAGTTCGAAAGAATAGTTACGATTTCAGTGATGTTTCTTTTGATAGCACTAACCCCAAATTATACAGTGAGGTAAATGAGTATATTTTTAAAGGAAACCAGCGATTGGCAAGAATTACATATGACAATCCCACTACATTATTTGCTGCATCGAGCTACTTTAAGATTTTTTCTGATCAACAAAAAGTTAGATTTACCCTGGATCATGTGATAGGCACAACCACAATTCTAGAAATTGAATTAAACAGCAAACTCTTCCAATCTTATCAGGTGCAGGCACCCGAATATGTCCTTAAAAGGGGGTATTCATATACTTCCAACTCATATTTATGGAATGACTTACTGATCAATTTTATTGTTGGGGATGAGAGTGTGGAAGTTGTGGCAAAAGATATTACAACAGGAGATATTGTTGGTCAAATTATCAGAAGTAAAAATGAGCGATTTGACATTCTGAATCAATCTTTAATAGTAGATGGAGAATCTGGTTACTATGACAATATTAGGGTTAAAGAATTCCTTAACTTGATTGAAGGAAGAAAGATTGGTGTGTTTATCAATAAACTTGATGACAATAAATTATTGCTAGGTTTTGGTGCGGCTCAAAAACCTGACCTTGATTTCTCAGAACAAGTCATGGAAAGCATCGGTTTAGACCGAATCGATGAAAAGTTCCCTACATCTTATCAGGCATATAAAGGTAACATCTTGTCTAAATCAACTCTTGCAGTTGCTCTATTGAATGAATCCTTTGAGCTCATTGAAGGTGAGATACCATATCTTATTTATGATCGATTGGATGACTACAAAGAAAGAGAATTGAATGGTCTGGAAGTAATGGAAGTCATTTTCCGAATTGGCACCTCCTATTATCACGGTAGTTACTACCCTGACAATAGGAAGTATACTATTGTAGAATTTCCATTAAATTAATTTAGAAATAAACATACATTGGTATCCACCCGCTATCTGGATCATTGCCACTCATATCCAGACCGGCAAAAACTTCCCATTCATGTCTGGCATTTTGCCCATGATAAGTTCCATTGGATTCTTCAGGAAGCTCAATTTCCGCTGTCCATTCATAGTGTTCATTAGCATTCAGAGTTTGTTCGCCTGCAATTATTTGTTCTCCGGAATGGTATGTCTCTACAGTATTTCTTACATCCTCAGTGTACCTACGAACATTTCCACCTTCGTCGCGTGCTAAATCCACATCTCGGGCAATAACTTCCTCTATTGCTCTTACTTTAATATAGACCTTTCTTACTTTACAATCAGCGTCTTTGATATCACAGTGGACAGTAATTTTAATAGGCTTGGAGGCATCAGACCATTCTTCTTCTGTGGAAACAGAAAGCTTGGCGGCTCCTCCTGTAATGAAATTTTTAGCTTGTTTTAATTTATCAAATAAACCCATAGTTATGATTGGTTAAGTGTTAGTTTATAATATTCTGTGGGGTAGGATTCAAGTAAACCCTCTTGAAATTTTTCGAAATTTGTCTTAGTAAGTACTTTTTTTGATGTCAGGTTATCGGGATGAACTAATCCGATCAATTCATCAAGTTTTAATGAATTACCATATTCAATCATTGCGTATAGCATTTCAGAAGCTAACCCCTGCCCCCAGTAATCAGGAAGCAAGGCATAGCCAATCTCCACCTTTCCCTTTTCCAAATAATCAAACTTGACAAGGCCTACAAACGCATTATCATTTTTTCTTATTGCCTTATAGAAACCATATAATTTCTTAGAAGAATTGGCATCCAGGACAACCTGGAACTTCTCTTTCGCATTCTTACCATTAAGAGGGCCCGAACCAATGAATTTCATCACTTCAGGATTTGATATGTAAGATTGGTAATCCTCTAAATCCGCGGAGGTGAATTTTCTATAAAAAAGCCGGTCACTTCTCAGGGACTTATGAAGACCAATCTTTTTAAACAAGTGGAAAAATGGTTTTCTCATGGTAATGACAAAATAGCAATATTCATTATTGGGCGCAAATAGAAAACAGCGGATTTTTTAACACCGATTATGATCTATTCACATTTTTTCTGAGTTGTTCACAAATGTTAACGCATCATTAACTTTCTTTAAGAGTATTCATAAACCCACTACATCCAGTTAGGAGTATTCTTGTAAAAACTCCTAATTACAATGATAAAATCAATAACACTACTCATTATTACAGTACTCTCGTTACCACTTGCTGCGCAGGATTTTACACAGGGAAAAGTGGCTTATAACGAGACCATGTTCCTCAACTTAAATTTTGAGGATGATGACAACCCTGAGATGGCCCAGATTCAATCTATGCTACCGTCTTCTCAGTCGTATAAAAAAGAATTGCTATTCAAAGATGGTAAGTCAATTTACAGGGACACCAAAGAGGTTCAGGAAGCTCCAAATCAAACCGTGAATATTGGAGATGAATCCAGTGACATGCAATTGAATCTAGAAATCGCCAGACCTGATAACATTGTTTTCAAAGATTGGAACAAAGAAAAAGTTATTCAAAAAAGAGATTTCATGGGAAGAGAATTTTTAATCACGGGATTTCCTGAAAACAATTGGAAGATCACAGATGAAGTAAAAGAAATCATTGGTTACAAGTGTATAAAAGCTGTTTTAGAAGACAGTGTAGAAACTGTGGCCTGGTACACTTCGGAAATCCCAGTCTTTACAGGTCCTGAATATTTTTACAACCTACCTGGACTCGTACTTGAATTGAGCATGAATGATGGTGAAAGAGTAATCAGTGCTACTGAAATCACATTCGAAGAAGTTGAAGAATCGATAGTAGCTCCGGCTAAAGGAAAGAGAGTATCAAGAGAGGAATTCATAGTTATCGCGGATAAGAAATTGAAAGAAATGCAAGCAGTGCATGGCGGTAGTGGTAGAATGATCATGATACGCGAAGAAAACTAACTCAAAAATGAAGGGACTGATCACCATGATATGCCTCTTTGGAGGCATATTTTCTACTTTAGCTCAAAAGCATGAGGTCAATGGAAAACTCATCGATTCGGAAAACAACCAGCCATTGATAGGTGCTACCGTAGTATTATTAAATACTGATTCCACGATGCACAGCTTCACTATTTCAGATGCAAATGGTGATCTTAAGCTAAGAAACATCGCGATAGGTGAATATGTTTTACAGGTGACATTTATCGGGTATCAGGCAGTCACACAACCACTTCAATTAAAAACTGAAAATGATTACAATATTGGCTCTATCAAAATGGAAGTAAAGAGTGAGCTACTGGATGATGTGACCATCGCCGCTGAACGTATCCCTATCCAAATGAATCATGACACACTGGAATATAATGTAGCTGCCTTCAAAACAAAACCAAATGCCTCAGTTGAGGAATTGCTGAAAAAGCTCCCTGGTGTAGAAGTAGAGCAAGACGGAACGATTAAGGCCCAGGGAGAAACTGTCAATAAAGTTCTTGTTGACGGAAAAGAATTTTTCGGTGATGATCCACAGATTGCCACAAAAAATCTCCCCGCTGATGCTCTGGATAAGGTGCAGGTATTTGATAAGTTATCAGACCTAGCAGAATTCACCGGAATAGATGATGGGACAAGGGACAAAACCATAAACCTTTCATTAAAGGAAGATAAGAAAAACGGACTTTTCGGCAAATTACAAAGTGGGTATGGAGATAATAATGAATTTATCGCAAAAGGAAATGTCAATCAATTCACTAAAAACAGACAGGTCTCCGCTCTAGTAGCAGGCAATAATGTTAACCAACAAAACTTTTCCTTCGATGACTACATCAGAATGAGTGGCGGAATTCAGAATCTACTACAGGGGAATGGCACCATTGAAATCGACGATGGCATGGGTGGTGCCCTGGGGGGTAATTCCGGTATTAATACGGTCTGGTCAGGTGGAGTCAATTTCAACCAGGACATTGGAAAAAAATGGGATATCGGGCTCAACTACTTTTATAACAATCTTCAAAATGACCTGGAGAGATCAAGTAATCGTCAAAACTTCAACGGAGATAGTCTATTCATCTCTAATAGTGAAGAAAACACCATTACTAACTTTTCAAGTCACAGACTAAACAGCAAAATCAAATATACAATCGACAAAAACCACGACATCATCTTTCGGAGCACACTGGGTTTAACTGACCAGGACAAGGAGGAAAGACAATCTTCAAATACACTTTCATCAAATGGATCCATACTTAACCAATCTTCCGTATTCAATGATATTTTGGGGAATTCTACAGATTATGATGGCAACCTGCTTTTCAGAAAGAAGTTCAACAAAAAAGGAAGAGTCTTCACCGCTCAGGGAATCAAAAGCAGAGAAAGGACGCATGAAAATAGCCTTATAGACAATACACTTCTGGCAGGAAGTAACTCAATCGCAATTAATCAAAATCAAGAAGAGTTGGTGGATGAAATGAGAACATCAATCAACTCAACTTATACTGAACCATTATGGAAGAATAATATGATTCAGGTGAACTATAATTATGAAGACAGGGAATTCGAGAACACAAAGGATTTCTTTGACCGAATAGATTTTACTGAAATTCAAAACGATTCCCTTTCAAATGCATACGAATCAAATTTCTCTTTTCATCGGGCAGGCTTCAGGTTTCGATCAATAAAAAAGAAAACCAATCTGGCCATAGGGCTAATGGCCCAGAGTTCAGAATTGACAGGAAATGGCATTAACTTCAATGAACGCATTGCTAGAAATTACTTCAATTGGTTACCATCAGCACATTTTAGGTACAACATTGCTACTGGTACAAATTTGGAAGTATCATACAGAACGAATGTTTTGGCACCACAGATTACACAACTCCAGCCTGTAGTCACCAATACGAACCCATTGGTGGTATACACGGGTAACCCAGATTTGGAAAACAGTTATCAGCATGACCTTGCAGCAAGGTACATGCTCTATGATCAATTTAGTTTTACTTCATTATTTGTGAGGTCAAATTTTCGAATTACCACTGATAAGATCACTAATAGTTCATCATTGGATGAAAACCTGATACAAACAATAAAGCCTATCAATACCGATTACGAATACCTATGGACCAATAGTGTATCTTTTAGTACACCATTAAGGTTTATGAAATCAAAAATTGGTCTTGATTACAGTAATCGATTCATTGAAAGTTTACTGGTTATCAATGGTCAGGAGAACACACTGAATAGAAGAAACAATCAGGTCAGAATCAAACTGGATAATCGAGAAAAGAAAGTTCTGGATGCATCAATCGGTGTAAATTTTGACTGGACAGATACTAAATACTCCAATAATGAGCAACTGGGAAGAAAATTTCTAACAAGAACGATGTTCGCCAATATATCAGTTGATATCCCGAAGGATTGGAATTTCTCCACCGAATTCAGTGAAATTGCTTACCTGGGTGATGCTTTCGACCTGGACGACTCTTATCCTCTATTGTCCGCCAAAATCACTAAAAATTTCCTGAAGTTTAAGCAGGCACAGGCAGCAATAGAAGTCTATGATATTTTAGGGACGAATCAGGGCATCTCAAGAATCAGTGAATTCAACTTCATCGACGAGCAAAGAACGAATGTTCTGAATACTTACGTAATGTTAAGTTTTAGCTACAATCTTTCAGTGTTCAAGTCGTAAAATCAGAACTTCTCTTTTTGAGCTTCCATGAACGCTTTGAAATTTTTATCGAAAACGAGAATGATAAACCCATAGATATAAACAGAGGTAAGGGCAAGGACCTGGAAGATCTGGGATACATTTCCAATGGAACGGTACGTACTGTAGATACCTACCAAAATCCCCATGGCTAGCAAAATGGAAAATATTACCCTGGCCCAGTTCTTGCCCAAAAAAACCAGCACCATTATTCCAATTTTCATGATCAATTGAACAAGCCTGGGAATAAACCTCCCATCTGGTTCTTGTATGTATTGGTAATAGTACATAATAGCCAAATCCAGTAAAATCATAAGAATGAAGAAAACTATGATCTTTATTTGACCTTTTTTTGCTTCTGATGACATATGTGAAAGTTTCAGTAGAAGCAAAATAACCAATACTGAGTCAGATCGCAATATTTGGGCTAAAGGTGGATAAAATTTTAATCTCTACACCAGAATATGTTAATTTGCCTTTCGAAAAAAAGACACTTCATATAAATGTTTACAATTCATAGTATTCAGCACCTGGGAGTAGGCGTCCCAAACCATGAAAAAGCATGGAAATGGTACCGTAAATTTTTTGGGATGAATATCCCATTTTTCAATGATGAAGCGCCGGCACCATTGATGGATATCTATACCAACAACGAAACTATCACCAAGAGAGCCGCAATGATCATGAACCTCAAAGGTGGTTTGGCCATGGAAGTAGTATGTCCTACTTCATTTGAAGCATCTTTTCCTAAAACAGACCTGCAACTAGGGGATTTTGGCATCTACATAGGTATGGTAAAAGCTCCTGATGTCAAAAAAGCTTTTGAATTTTTCAAGGAAAATAAGGCAGAACTAGTTTCAGATTTAGTTCAATTACCGAATGGATGGGATACTTTCTATGTAAAGGATCCACAGGGTTTGTATTTTCAAGTGATCCCTGGTGATAAATGGTTCACAAACTACAATTCAGTAACCGGTGGTGTTGTGGGATGCTCAATTGGCGTTTCAGAAATTGATGCATCCAGAAAGTTATACAGTGACATTCTTGGGTATGATGAAGTAGTCTATGATGAAAGTAATGTATTTACTGACTGGAAAAATATAAATGGTGGAGAAGGAAAATACAGGAGAGTATTATTGAAACAATCCTCTCCTTCCGGTGGTGGATTCTCAAAATTGGCAGGTGATTCATATATCGAACTTGTACAGGATCTGAGTGACCGTAAAGCAGTCAGAGACTATGAAGGACGTATTTGGGGAGACGTTGGTTTTGTACACCTGGGATTTGATGTCCGAGGCATGAAAGAATTGGGTGAAAAATTAGAAGCAGCTGGTTTCGGTTTCACTTGTGACACCAAAGATGTCCTTAGCATGGGAGAATCAACAAAAGTCCATTGTACCTATATTGAAGATCCGGACGGTGCACTGATAGAACTAATTGAAGTATACAAAATTCCAATCGTGGAGAAATGGGGTATATTTTTAAATGTAGAAAAAAGACGCCCGGATCAGGCACTTCCATCCTGGATGCTGAAAGCCTTAAAGTTTAGCAGAATAAAAGATTAAGATAAGTGCCAGGTTTGACCTGGCACTTTTTTTACAATCGACATCCACATCATACAATCGTATTCAACCGTTCGTATAAAAGTATTTCTACATCATTGCGCAAACGCTATAGTTTTAAGAAAAACTCAAAGCAACATGAAATACATTTTATCTCTATTGTTTATCATCCTTGTATCTACTTCATATTCTCAAAGCTACTCAGTAGAAGAAAAAGGAGTTATCAAACCAATTGAAGTCTTATTTGAGGCGATGAAAGCTAATGACAGTACCCTGGCGAAATCAGCATTTCACTCTGAAGTAAGCATGTACACCACAATTGTAAAGGACGACCAGACCATTCTGCATAAAGGTGACTTGCAGCAATTCCTAACCGCCATAGGCTCTCCAAAAGCCCAAACCTGGGAAGAAAAGGTTTGGGATTTTGAGGTGCAGATTGACCAATCACTTGCACAGGTATGGTGCAAATACGCATTTTATGTGGATGGACAATTCAGTCATTGTGGGATAGACGCATTTCAACTAGTTAAAATGGGTGAGAGCTGGAAAATATTTAATGTGGCAGACACCAGACAAAGAGAAGGTTGCGAACAACCTAATTGATTTACATATTATTAACAACTGTTAGCAACTGGTTAACAAATGTTAGACTTTCATTAACAGTAACTGGGGTTAGGTGGTCATAGGTTTGCCATAAAAAACCATGAAAACTTTAAAACTCATCCTGATGTTCATATTAATCTCAGGAATCACCAAATCCCAGACACTGAATAAAGAATGGATTGATAGTAAGGGTAACACCATCTTATTGGGACAAATCACACCTAATCGTCTTAGTAAAAAACCATTCAAATCCTGGTACAAGGAAAATTACAACGAACATCAGGCATCAGTAAACAGCGAAACACTTACAGAGGCTTTAGAATCGATCGATTCAATCACAATTTTTATGGGAACCTGGTGTGGGGATAGCAAACGGGAGGTCCCACAAATGATGAATATCCTTGAAACATATAAATTCGATAGTGATAAAATCAAAATAGTATGTGTTGACAGGAGTTTCAACAACTATAAACAAAGTCCTGGGGGAGAGCATATGGGCCAAAATATACACAGAGTACCTACTTTCATTTTTCACCAGGAATCTGAGGAAATTGGCAGAATCGTCGAATCACCTGTTAGTTCATTGGAGGAAGACATTGTATCAATTTCTAAAAATGAAAATTACCAAAATACATATGCCGCAGTTTCGATTATCCATAGCACACTGGAAGAAAAAGGCATTGATTACATTTCTGATAACCGAAAAGAGTTCACAGAGTCAATCAAACCATTGGTGTCTTCGCATTATGACCTTAATACTTACGGTTATCAACTTCTGACATCATGGCAAATAAAAGAAGCTGTACTCGTGTTCGAGTTGAATACACTTTTATTTCCCGATGAGGATTACCCAAATGTCACGTTAGGTAAAGTCCATAAATTGATCGGAAACAATGAACTAGCAATCGCCAGTATCGATAAAGCACTGACAATTAACCCTGAAAATGATACTGCCAGGAAACTCTTAAGCGAACTCCAGCATTAAAAGTGTCCGATAACAAGGCAAAAAACCGTACGAATCTGGACGAACAGTTATTAGCATCAAGAATTTTACTTTTTTTAACAAAATAAAATTAAAAATTAATTTTTTAGCATATTTCCAAATTATATTCTTGACAATCACCATTTTAACCAATTTTCGCAAAAATATATTCTATGAAACTCACATAAATTTTCCGCCGTTCGTCACAAATTGGAACTGGTAGTATTCTTGTATGCAACTTTGGCGGATGTTTGCATCTAATGTATAAAGGTCAAAAACTCAAAATTACTCACCATGTTTAAAAACTACCTAAGGGTTGCTATACGTAACCTTACCAAACACAGGTTTTACTCCCTACTAAACATAGTAGGTCTTTCTGTAGGCTTGTGTAGTTTTATCCTGATCACCCAGTATGTTAGAGATGAATTAAGTTACGATCATTATCAAAGCGATCTTGATAACATCTATAGAATGGACTTCTATGGGAAGATCAATGGAAATGAGTTCAACACTGCTCTGGCAAGTCCTCCAACAGCAAAAGTAATGATCGCGGATTTTCCAGAAGTTGTAGACGCTACAAGATTCAGAGGTACTGGAACCTGGTTTATTAAGAAGCAAAACTCTGAACAGTCATTCAAAGAAGAGCAAGCCATTTTCGCTGATAAGAATTTCTTTACCTTTTTTGATGTTCCACTAATATATGGTGAGCGTAAGAATACTCTTGCAAAACCCAATACTATCGCCATTAGCAAATCATTGTCTCAAAAAGTATTTGGTGATGTAAATCCGGTCGGAGAAACTGTTATCCTTGATAATGAAAGTCAATATACTGTAGCTGGTGTCTTTGAAGACATCCCTACCAATAGCCATTTTCATTTCAACATGTTGATCACAATGGAAAATAATGAAGAGAGTAAAATGAATATTTGGCTTTCTTTCAATTTCAACACGTACTTGAAACTTGCTCCTGGAGCTGACCCTGCAGCTCTTCAGTCTAAATTTCCTGACCTAATTACCAAATACATCGGTCCGGAAATTGAGCAAATGATGGGCATGGACCTGGACAAGTTTGCCGAAAGTGGAAATCAGGCAGCATTTAGCCTTTTCCCAATGCAGGATATCCATCTGAAATCAGATAAACTAGGGGATATGGAGGCCAATGGAGACATGAATTACGTGTATCTATTTTCAGCGATTGCATTATTCATATTGATTCTGGCATGTATCAATTTCATGAATTTATCAACAGCAAGATCGGCTAATCGAGCCAAAGAAGTAGGTGTAAGAAAAGTGATGGGTGCATACAAATCCCATTTGATCAATCAGTTTTTGTCTGAAGCATTCCTGATTAGTTTAATTTCTACTGTTATCGCGATTGTTCTTGCCGTAATGCTGCTTCCTATGTTCAATGAGCTTGCAAATAAAGAAATACTGGTCAGTTCATTTATCAATCCATTATTCATTGGGGGCGCTATCGTAATCGCAATGATAGTTGGATTGTTAGCAGGTAGTTATCCGGCTTTCTACTTATCGGCTTTCAAACCTGTTAGTGTCCTTAAGGGAAAATTGAATATGGGCACCAAAAGCAGTGGCATTCGAAGCACGCTTGTTGTACTTCAGTTCACCGTATCAATAGCAATGATTATTGGTACAGCAATTGTCTATGACCAGCTTTCATTCATCCAAAATAAGAAGCTAGGGTATGAAAAAGATCAGGTGATCATGATTCAGGATGCCTGGTTATTAGGAGACAATGTGCAGTCATTTAAAAATGAATTGGTTAATCATACCGATATTTCCAGTGGTACAGTTGCAACTTTCTTACCAGTTGGCACTACTAATAATAACAATGCCTGGTTCCCTGGCAGTGCTCCTTCTAACGACACTTACATATTTCATAATTACCGTGTTGATCATGACTATGTCAAAACTTTAGGAATGGAAATCGTGGAAGGTAGAGACTTTTCAAAGGAGTTCCTATCAGATAGTAGTGCGGTATTGGTGAATGAATCACTGGTCAAGAAATTAGGATTTGAAAACCCAATTGGCGAAAAACTCTCTACTTACGGTGGGCCAAGAGAACAACCAATTGTATTAACATACAAAATAATCGGGGTAGTTAAAGATTTTCATTATGTATCTCTTAGAAACAACATTGACCCGCTTGTTTTCCAATTAGGTAATAGGACAGGATTCATTTCGTTTAGTCTAAATACAGAAGATGTTGCCGGAGCGATTAATCTTATTGAATCCAAATGGATGAATTTGCATCAGGACAACCATTTTCTTATTCATTTTTAGATGACAGATATGATGCGCTTTACCAAACTGAGCAACAGGTTGGCGAAATTTTTGGAGTCTTTGCATTTCTCGCGATATTCATAGCCTGTCTTGGTTTATATGGATTGGCTGCATTCACAACGGAGCAAAAAACCAAGGAAATTGGAATAAGAAAGGTATTAGGAGCGTCAATCAGCAGTATAATTACATTGTTATCAAAAGATTTTGTTAAGCTAGTAATCATTTCATTCGTGATCGCAGCGGGAATCACCTATTATTTTATGCAATCCTGGCTCGAGGAATTTGCATACAGGACTGATTTAAGTCCAGTCACATTTATTGGTGCAGGTTTTGTAGCCTTAACCATTGCATGGCTCACGATGGGAGCGCAATCGTACAAAGCTGCGAAAGCCAACCCGGCCAGTTCTCTCAGAGACGAGTAATCCGACCTAACCACGAAGGATTCGTATTAGTTTAAAGTGAGCATGAAGCCCCGGACAGTAGTTCGGGGTTTCATTTTTATATCCGTTACAAATCTGTTTTTTTTACCTTTTCCCTGGTATCCACATTTAGAATGTGAGTATAATCATCCCGGGTTTGTTGGGAACCCATTGTACCGGGAGTCAGAAAAATCTCAAGTCTTCTGGTATCATACCACTTGATTGTGCCATTATCAATCAAATCTTCCAGTAAGACCACATCCTTCTTTAAGTCATATACTAAATACTTGATTGCACTAGATGGGAGTCCTTCATTCTTTTTCTTACTAAAACACAAAACCAACGAACCATCATCATTGGTTAAATATTCTACTCCCTCACCAAGTTTTTCAATTGCCACTGATTTGTAAGTTTCACTATTTGCCTTTTGAGAATTCTTGCAACAGAAACCAAAGAATACGAGAAAAATGATAAGTACTATTGAGGTGCGCATTTGAAACAATAATTGGTTAGGTGAATTCAATATAGTAATTATATTACCAATCATGCCTGAAATAGGCTATATTTAATTACACACCAATAACCCAAAGAAAAAATGAAAATTTCCCCAACCAGCAAATTCCTCATTGGTGGAATAATCACATTAACCTGTGTTCTGCTATTTAATTACCCTTTTCCCATACAAACCCGGGAAGCTTATGAGGCCCACTTAAAAACCCATCCATTTAATAAACGTAATTATGAGGATGCCCAAAACAACATAAAATCACCTGACAGGCCAGATCTTGCCTGGGAACAAGAATTCCTTCTTACGATGGACCCGAAGACTCTTCAACCAGAGAGAGAAAGGCTCTTTCAAATAAAAAAAGGTCTCAAAAAGAATCAATACCCACTGCGAAGACAAGAAATCCCCTGGAACGAGAGGGGTCCATCCAATATTGGAGGCAGAACCAGGGCCCTAGCATATGAACCTGATGGCTCGAATAAGGTTTGGGCAGGTAGTGTCACAGGTGGACTATGGTTCAATAACGACATCACTGACCCTGATAGTGAATGGCAAAATGTAGATGACTTCTGGGACAATATTGCCATTACAGCACTTGCATTTGATCCAAACAATTCAGATGTAGTGTATGCAGGTACCGGAGAGGGTTGGTTAAATGCATCCTCCAGGGGTGCAGGAGTTTGGAAGTCATCTGATGGGGGCGCTACCTGGGATCAGCTTGAAGAAACGGAAGACTATCAATATGTAAATGATTTAGTCGTTAGGGATGAATCAAGCGGAGCAGATCCAGGGGTATTATATGTTGGGACAAGCAGAACCTTTTATAATGGGACATTTCATGGAGTGGGTGGAATTTTTAGGTCCACCGATGAGGGGACAAGTTTTACTGAGGTATCCTCTTCTGCTACAGCAGACTTAAGTATCAATGCAGACAACTCAAGAATCTGGGCAGGAACTACTGGAGGTGATATTCAATTTTCAGAAAATGGTGAAACCTGGACGACCTCCTACGATACAGATTTCTCACGTGTTAACATAGCCTGTGCTCCTTCAGATGCCAACTACATTTATGGATTGATCGAATCAGATTTGGCGCTTCAGGAAGTGGTTTACTCTGATGACAATGGCGCCTCCTGGAACTCAGTCAATGAACCCAATGATGCTGATCAGGGAATACCATCAGACGATTTCACCAGAGGACAGGCCTGGTATGATTTAGTTATTAAAGTAGATCCCAATGACCCAAATACTATTGTTGCGGGTGGCATTGACCTATTCAGATCTACAGATAATGGTACAAACTGGACTCAAATATCCAAATGGTCCAATAACAATGACCTATTTGATCTTGATTGCTCAATTGTGCATGCTGATCAACATGGTATCGTCTTCAAAGCAGGAAGCTCATCGGAAGTGATTTTTGGGACAGACGGAGGAGTCTATTATACAAGTGATCTCTCAAATGCGGGCACACAGGATGTAATCAGCAGTAGAAACACCGGATATAATGTTACCCAGTTCTATACTTGTGCTCAACATCCGGAAGAAGGTGAGAACTTTTATTTGGCTGGGTCTCAAGATAATGGTACGCAACGATTCCAAACTGCTGGAATAAATGAAACAGTAGATGTATATGGTGGAGATGGTGCCTATTGTGCTATCGACCAGGACGATCCAGACTTTCAAATCGTATCTTATGTGTATAATGTATATGCACTATCTACAAACGGTGGCACAAGCTTTTCTGATATAAACGATGACCAAAATACGGGTTCCTTTATCAATCCAGCTGATTATGATAACAATTTGAATATTCTTTATTCAGGCAGAGATGAAAATGGAATCAATAGAATTTCAGATATTACTGGAACTCCAACAGTAGATAATTTTGATATTTCACTTGGGGCCAATGCCAGTCATTTCAGAGTGTCTGAATATACCACAGCGTCCACTACATTATTCGTGGGAACCAGCAGTGGTAGACTTTTTATTGTTACAAATGCCGATTCAGATACACCTTCTATTGAAGAAATCACAGGAGATAATTTTCCTAACGGAAGCATTTCGTGTGTTGAAATTGGTGCTTCTGAAGAAGAGTTATTAGTGACGTTTACAAATTATGGTGTGACTTCAATCTGGTACAGCGAAGATGGTGGGGCATCCTGGGCGAATAAAGAAGGTAATTTCCCTGATATGCCAATAAGATGGGCTCTTTTCAATCCAAATAACCGAGACGAGGTTCTATTGGCAACCGAACTAGGCACCTGGAGTACTCAAAACCTCTCTAACTCATCACCTACCTGGGAGGCTTCTAATGATGGCCTTGCAAATGTAAGAACAGACATGTTCCAGCTAAGGTCCAGCGACAATCAGGTAGTAGCTGCTACACATGGACGCGGGTTGTTTAGTTTTATGGGCTGGGGACAAGCCGCACCAAATGTAAATTTCACAGCGGACCAAAATGTCGCTTGTGCCGGATCTCTCACTGTGAATTTCTCGAATTTGACATCTTCATTTCCAGCTGCTGATTCATATGAATGGAGTTTTCCTGGTGGATCTCCTTCCAGCTCAACTGAGGAAACCCCTCCAGAGATAACCTATAGTACTACTGGAACTTTTGATGTAACCCTCACAGTAACCAATTCTATTGGAACAAGTACTGAAACAAAGAATGACTACATCAATGTGGGCAGTGCAAGAATACTTCCATTTGAAGAAGGTTTTGAAGGAGATACTTTCCCTCCAGACTGTTGGACTACCACAAGAGGATCCAATAACCTGGGGCAAACAAATGACTGGACCTCATCAACCACCTCTAATTCTGGCTCAAACGCCGCATATGTGCAATATGAAAATGCTGGAGGAACCACAGAAGACTGGTTGATTACACCGGGAATTAATCTTTCTGATGGGTTCAAATCTACACTCACTCATTTCAGTAGAGATACTTACCTATCAGATTATGGTTCACAATATCAAATAAAAGTGAGTACTAGTAGTGACCCACTTGATCTGGAAAGTTATGAGACAGTTAGTACACGAACAGAAGCTGACATGGATAACAGTGCATTCACGCAGTTTTCAGATGATCTGGGAGCCTACGATGGGGTACTAATCTACCTGGCCTTTGTATTTGTTCAGGACGATGGAGATGACTGGTACCTGGATGATATTTCAATCTCACAACAGTCAGTAGTAGTATCTGTAGATGGTCCTGTATCTTTTTGTTCGAATGACCTCTCAACAACCCTGATGGTGACTGCCGATGAGGATTTTGAATACCAATGGAATCTAAATGGTGAAGCAATAGCTAATGCTAATTCCAATTCATATACACCAGAAGAATCCGGAGAATATACAGTTGATGTCACCTACACTGTATCCGATGTTACAATTACTTCCGACGCAATCGAAATCTCAGTTGAAGATGTTCCTGTAATAAATGAATTCAGTTTTGAAAATGCAATTTGTCTGGGTTCGTCATCTAACTTGTCAATTGACGCAACGGGGACTGATCTTTCTTACCAATGGCGACTAGATGGAGAGGATATTTCAGATAATGAACATTTCTCTGGTTCTAATACTGAAACACTAACTATAATTGACTTTAATGCTGAATTATCCGGAGAATATGTCTGTGAAGTTTCTACAGAATTATGTGAGATCTCATCTGAAGCGGCTGAAATATCCACTGCATCACCTCCAACAATCGAATCACAACCAAGCGACCAAACGGCATGTACAACTGAGTCTGTTCAGTTCTCCATATCAGCAACAGGAGATGATCTCACCTTCCAATGGTTTGTCAACGGTAGTTTTATTGCAGACGGCGGACAATTCTCCGGAGCACAGACCAATACGCTTACCATTGATGAAATTACCAGTGGTAACCTGGGAGACTATAGTTGTGAAGTTAGTCTTAACGGATGTGCTTCTTCTTCTGAATCTGCTGCACTTTCAGTAATTGAATTAACAACTATTGAAACACATCCAGAGGATGTTGAAGTATGTGAATTAGCTACAGCTACTTTTACAGTAACAGCAACTGGAGTAGAGGAATCATATCAATGGTTTTTTGAAGGTGAGCTATTGGAAGATAGCGATCAGGTCAGTGGAGCATCATCCAACACCTTAACAATTTTAAATTCCGAAACAGCTAATGCCGGAGCATACACTTGTGAAATTTCGAGTAACTGCGAAACAATCGTAACGAACGAAGCGAATCTGACTATTGCTGTCTGTACCAACTCAAGGACTGTTACAGAGAAGTTTGAGGTTTTCCCAAATCCAACATCTGGAATAGTGAAGTTGGACCTGAAAGATTTTTCCTCATATGATCATCTGAACTTAAATGTTTATGATATCAGTGGAAAAGTGGTTACATCAAAAGATTTACAAAACAGTTTAGCTCATGAAATTGACTTAGGTGAGTACGAAAATGGACTTTATTATCTTGTAATCAATACAGGTCATAGCCAAATAACAAGGACTATACTAAAAAATTAGAGCCTGATAACGAAAAACTCAGAGCCTGTTCCATTTGGAACAGGTTTTTTTATTTGTAGTAATCCTGAAATACCTAAATTGTAATATGAAATTCAACTTATTATGGCTGCTTGTTATTACTTCATCAGCAATATTTGGCCAGTCAAATAATATTTCGGGAACCTGGGTTGGTAGTGCAAGATTCATTAAGTCACATATTCAAACCAAATATGATCTTACGCAATCCAAAAATCAAATATCAGGAACTATTGAGTCAATCACTGATTCAGCCAATTACATTACCTATACCGTAAAAGGAAGTATTGAAGGAGATCAGGTTGTGTTAACGCCTGTTTCTTATTCAGACAAAAAAGGAATGCCGTGCATGTCAGTTAGTTTTTTGACATATAAAATCAATAATGGAAGTCCAACACTTATTGGCAAATGGAAAGGTGACAAAAGGTTCGACACTTGCCCACCTTTGGTTTCAGGTGCTGTTACCCTTGTAAGAACAGACGAGCCTGCTGTATCCACTATTGTTGCTGACAATAGGGAATTTATCTCAAGCCAAGAAACTCATGCGATTGCAGAAAATGATGTAGAAGGTAATGCGTTAATCAGTGAATTGAGTAAAAGGAATTTCTATGCGTTAATCATCGGCATAAATGAATATAATGATCCTGAAATACAGGACCTTGATAATCCAATCAAAGATGCGGAAGCATTGGCAGCTGTCTTGCAACAACACTACTCTTTTGAAAAACAAAATTTGAAAATCATTTCCAACGCAACCAGAGAAGATATTATAGTAGCACTAGATGAATTGGTTGATAAAGTTAATGAGAAAGATAATGTCCTAATATTCTATGCAGGACATGGTATTTGGAACAATAAACTAGATCAGGGCTATTGGTTACCAAGCGATGCATCCGCTGATTCCAAGTCATATTGGTTATCAAACAGCACATTAAGAGATTACATTGGAGGTATCAAATCAAAACATACATTACTGATTTCTGATGCATGTTTTAGCGGAGGCATACTCAAGGAAAGGGGAGTATTTGAAAACAGTAAGGCCATTCTGGAAGTCTATAAATTACCAAGTAGAAAAGCAATGACAAGTGGGACTTTGAAAACTGTCCCTGATGAAAGTATCTTTATTAAGTATCTACTAAAAAATCTCAAGAACAATCAGGCTCCACTTATCTCTGCTGATCAACTTTTTAGAAATTTTAAGACAGCAGTAATCAATAATAGTCCCAATGGGCAAGTTCCTCAATACGGGCCAATCTCCCAGGCCGCCGATGAGGGTGGTGATTTTGTATTCTTAAGAAGGGATCAATAGAAGTTAGTCCTGATCTCCAGTAGAAAATCAGGACACAATTTTTAAAAAGTGTATCCAACATGCAGGGTTGCAAACATAACGATTGGTGCAATATCATAAACCTCAGACCCCAGATGGTCAGATCCGGAAAACTTTGAAGTTAAACCAATCCCAGCCCAGGGTTTCAAATAAAATCCATTGTCAAAAGGTTTCCATGTATAACCCGCATACGGCATTATTAATCCATTCGTAAACTTAGAAGCACCTTCCAACCAGGTATTACCTATTTCGTATTCCTGAATTGCCAATTGTCCTCCTACAAACCACTTGTTATTGACCTCTGAGAAAAAGTACTCTGCAAAAATTCCGGCTCCCTGATTTAGACGTACCTCCCAACCCTTATTTCGATTGTGCTTGTTCATATCAACAAATACATCTGGAAAATCCATTGCGTATGCTCCTGCTCCAACGAGTAAGTGTTCACTTTTTGCTGGTTTCACCCTAAGATGAACACCGTATCCCCTGAAAAGGAATGTTGCAGGATCTACCTCTACGGATACTTCCATGCGACTATTATTTTGCGCCATTGACTTGATACTAGCCAATAATAAAACCATTGCTATAATTCCAATTCTTTTCATTGCTTTAATATTTATACGTTATATTTATTTTATATAGTTAAACTCAAAAAAATTTCTATTTTCCCATCTCCTCTAAAATTGATCCAATTGTCTTTTGACCCAAAGAATTCTTCATCTGATTTTCTGCTTCACCTAGTATTTGCCTAATAGACTTTCTTGCATTATCCGGCCTTTTTCCCTCTGCCAGAATATTCACATCCGAATGAAACAATGGCTTTCCTTTTTCAGTGGCTACCAGAATATCCAATACAGATATTTTGTCAGGATCTTTCATTAATCTGATGCCACCAGACTTTCCCTCTTTTGTTTCTATTATTCCTGCTGCATTCAACCCTTGCATAATCTTCACAAGCGTTGGTTTTGGGATACTTAGATATTTTGAGATATCCGCCGTGGACAAAAATTCAAACTGCTTTTGTCTGATCTTATCTGCAATAAAAATGACTACCAAAATTGATTTGGTAAAAGATAGGGAATAACTCATACTAAATATATATTATATATCGTATACGGACGAGTTACGTTTGGGTTGTGTGTGGGTGATTTTTATGTTGGTGGGAATCCAGTCAAGCGAAATACCTGACTGGAATAATTGTTTTTTATGCTTTATCTAGCTCAATGACTAAATCATTTGTTTCAACAAGCGTCTTTTCTGAAAGCGAAATTGACTTTACGGTACCTTCAAATGGTGCTGTGATCGTATTTTCTATTTTCATGGCTTCAATCACAAACAGAGGCTGGTTCTTTTTAACAGCCTGTCCTGCAGAAACCAAAATAGTACTCAGCATGCCTTGCAAAGGCGCTCCTACCTCAGTCTCAAGGTTTGTATTGGCCTTTCTATTCTCAATCTTTTTAACATCCAAACTCTTATCCTGAATCTTAACAGGGCGTGTTTGGCCATTTACCTGAAAGAATAGAGTTCTTTCTCCATGTTCATTTGCAGGACCAATTGATTCTAACTTGACAATGATCATTTTGCCTGGCGCAATCTCAACATTTGTTTCTTCAAGAGGTTTCAATCCATAGAAGAAGTTTCTTGTTGGGATTTTACTGATATCATCATACTCAAGGTGTTTTTCATATGCATTCTCCCAAACCTTAGGGTAGAGCTTCCAGGAAAGGAAATCAGTGAGCACTAATTCTCTTCCAAAACCTTCCTGAAACTTGTCTATGAATTCTTTGAACTCTTTATCAAAGTCAACCGGTTCGAGGTGAGCATTAGGTCTGTCCGTAAATGGTTTTTCGTCTTTCAAGACCATCTTCTGTAGCTTTTCAGGAAAACCACCTGCCGGTTGCCCTAATTCTCCTCTAAAAAAGCCCTGTACAGAATCAGGGAAACTAATTTCGTCACCTTTCTCAAGAATATCAGTTACACTTAAATCCTTACTTACCATAAATTGGGCCATATCCCCAACTACTTTACTACTTGGAGTGACCTTGACTATGTCTCCAAAAAGCTCATTTACCTCCTCATATTTTGTCTTGATCTCTTCAAATTTGTCACCTAAACCGAGTGCGATTGCCTGTGGTTTCAAGTTACTGTATTGACCTCCTGGAATTTCATGCTGAAAAACCTCTGCAGTACCAGCTTTAAGGCCACTTTCGAATGGATAGTAGTGCTCTCTCACAGTCTCCCAATACCTGCTAAATTTATTTAAGCTCTTGATATCAAAAGGATTTTCCCTTTCCTGAAAGCGCATCATTTCAACAACTGCATTGAAGTTTGGTTGAGATGTCAATCCGCTCATTCCAGCAAGCGCCACATCAACCACATCTACTCCCGCTTCAATAGCCTTCAGATAAGTAGTAGCCTGTAAGGAGGAAGTGTCATGGGTATGTAAATGTATTGGAAGGTTTACTTCAGATTTCAATGCTCCAATTAATTCAAAAGCCGCATATGGCTTTAATAAGCCTGCCATATCTTTTATTGCCAATATATGTGCTCCTGCATTTTCAATGTCTTTTGCTAACTGGACATAATACTCAAGCGTATATTTCGATCTTTTAGGATCTAATATATCTCCGGTGTAGCACAAACAAACTTCGGCTAATCCACCAGTTTTATTTCTGACCGTATTAATTGAAGGCTCCATAGCTTTCAGCCAATTTAAGGAATCGAAAATCCTGAACACATCCACGCCAGTTTCCCAGGCCTTTTCAACAAATTTCTCAATCAGGTTATCGGGGTAAGCTGTATACCCTACTGCGTTGCTTCCTCTTAGCAGCATCTGAAGCAAAATATTAGGCATTGCTTGTCGAAGTTCAGATAATCGTTTCCATGGGTTTTCATACAGAAACCTGAGGCATACATCAAAAGTTGCTCCTCCCCATACTTCCATTGAGAAGGTTTGTGGATGTTGTTTGGCGTATGCTTCGGCCACTCTCAACATATCATAGGTTCTGATCCTGGTAGCCAATAAGCTTTGATGTCCGTCCCGCATCGTGGTATCGGTATACTGGATCTTTTTCTCATTTTTAAGCCAGTCACAGAATGCATCTGGTCCCAGTTCAGTGAGCTTATCTTTTGTTCCTTTCGGAAAATCACCATATTTATCAAATTCTGGGATTTTTGGATCTTCCAGACGTTTGTTTGAATCCGTGAACTTCACATCCGGGTTGCCATTCACTACAACTTCCCCAAGGAACTTGACTGACTTAGTTGCACGGTCAAGTTGCTGTTTTAAATCAAATAATTCAGGGTGATCCTGAATGAAATTTACTGTAGCACTTCCACTTCGGAATATGTCATGATTGATGATGTTGACCAGGAATGGCACATTTGTTTTTACTCCTCTGATCCTAAACTCCTGCAATGCCCGATGCATCTTTCTGCAAGCACCATCCAATGTTCTCCCCTGAGCGCTGACCTTCACCAGCATTGAATCAAAGAATGGACTAACTGAGGCCCCCTGATACAAGCTACCTGCGTCAAGTCTTATTCCAAAACCCGCTGCACTCCTGTAGGTAGTGATTGTACCATAATCTGGTCTGAAATTATTGGCCGGATCCTCTGTGGTGATCCTGCACTGAATGGCAAATCCAGTAACCTTTATACTTTCCTGGCTAGCAATTTTAATCTGCTGGTCACTCAGCTTGTATCCTCCAGCAATAAAGATTTGAGTTTTAATCAGGTCGATTCCTGTTACCATTTCAGTAACAGTGTGTTCTACCTGTATTCTGGGGTTAACTTCAATGAAAAAGATATTGGCGTCTCTGTCAACTAAAAATTCAACAGTACCAACATTGTTGTATTTAACCTTTTCGGCAATGGCCACCGCATGTTTATACAGATCTTGTTTTACATCATCCTGAAGATTCAATGATGGAGCCACCTCAACTACCTTTTGAAAGCGTCTCTGTACTGAGCAGTCCCTCTCAAACAGGTGAACTATATTACCATGTCTGTCACCAGCTATTTGGATTTCAATATGCCTTGGTTGATCAACAAATTTCTCCAGAAAAACAGTATCGTCACCAAATGCATTCTTGGCTTCTCTCTTTGCTTCGGTGAATGCTCCAGGAAGATCATCTGCTTCACGAATGATTCGCATCCCTCTTCCTCCACCTCCGGCCGCAGCTTTCAGCATGATTGGATAGCCAATTCGATCTGCTTCACTTTGTGCAATTTCAATTGACTCCAGCTTTTTATTACTGCTTTCAATGATGGGTACATTACAGGCTTGCGCCACAAGTTTGGCACTTACTTTATCGCCTAGCTGATCCATCACTTCGGGATCTGGCCCAATGAATATGATATCATTTGCTTTACAGGCACGAGCAAAATCAGCATTCTCAGACAAAAATCCGTATCCTGGGTGTATGGCGTCTACCTTAGCCCGTTTGGCCACAGTAATTATTTCGTCTATGTCCAGGTAAGGCTTAAGGGGATCGTCATTGTTCCCAACCTGATAACTCTCATCAGCTTTGTACCGGTGTAAGCTATACCGATCTTCGAATGTATAAATACCTACAGTGCGGATATTCAGCTCTGAAGATGCCCGGAAGATTCTTATGGCTATTTCTCCCCGGTTGGCAACAAGTATTTTTTTGATTTTCATCTTGATATGACTGGTTATATGTGTTGTTTTTCTAGCAGACCGCTAAAATCAGTAATTTACTTTTAAATACAAACGTTTGCATGAACGAAAATCGTAAGTTAACTCTCAAAAACACGCGATGAATGCCTGAAAATGAGCATTTTACTTTAATCTTTAAGATGAGACATTTTGTCGATGTAATCCATTCCATTGTCGAACAAACCTGATATGTCAACGATATAAGTGGTAAATTCGGAAACCTTTTGAGATAATTGAAGGGACACTATTTGAAAATAAGTACGATCTAATCTTTCCTTGACAAATGACAGATAACGCAAAATTTGAAACCGCCGGTAATAGTATTTTTCAAAAGGGGCTTTCAGCAGCTACCAAATCTTTTGAAATGATTTTAAACTCACCAATTACCATTGAAAATATCAAGTACAATGAAGAAGGTGTAGACATTAGCCGGGCCAAGGAAAATGAAATTTGTCATGTATTAAAAACCGAACTTTTAGGAGATTTGACTGGAGCCTCGCTTTTGATTTTTTCAGAGAGTGAAATTGAAAGAATAGTAAAAGTTTGTCTCGCATCCAATATGCCGGCCGATGAAGAAGGTCAGGCAATTATGAAAAATGGGTTCATTGCTGAGATTGATAATATCCTTTCCTCTTCAGTAATTACAGAAGTTGCAAACGAGCTAGATGTTTTCTTATATGGAGGTGTGCCGAAACCTGATATGATCGAAGCTGGTGAACTTAATAATTACATTGACAAAGAGTCAAAATCCTTCAAAAACACTTTCCAGTTTAAGGCAGTTTTTCACGGAACTGAATTGGAAATTTCTCCTGATTTCATCTGGATGTTCAATAGCCAGGTAATGGAGAAATTGAGTGTTGCTTAAAAAGTAATCATACAAATTGTATGAAATCCTTTCCGCACTTAAATCCATTCCTGGTAACAAATTCCTGAATTTGTGCTTTTCCTTCCCGATTAGCCACATAGGATAAAATCATTGGGCCTTCAAGTGAAACTATGTTGTCATAATGGATTACATGATGTTCTTCATTGGCAATCACATCAATGTAGCCTTTGATTTGTAAACCTAATGATTCAAGGAACTTAACTCTTTTATTTACCCATTTTCCCCTACCCCATATCCAAAGCTCCCGGTTACCTCCATTTCGTAGGTACCAATTTTGAAAGTACTTCGCCTTCACCTGGTGAAATGCTGCATCACTGTAATTAATATGATTTCGTGACAGTCTGACAGTTGAATCTTCCCAATGGAGTACCACATCATTAACTTTATCAAAATGTATCCCGTGATCCATCCAACGCAACCATAACTCATAATCTTCAGGAACTTCTTCTTCCGAATACCCACCTAAATCATCGACAAGATGTTTTCTGAACATGACACTAGGATGAGCTACCGGAGCATCCTGAAATCTATTATTGAATATAGCTTCTGCACCCGAAATTGAATTTAACCAATCTACATGGAGTTTATAGCCTTCTTGTGGATTGTCTGATGAGTAAATTACTTTACCACTTACCACACCGATTCCTGGATTGTTCTCCAGGTGATCATATTGTTTTTCGAGTCTTAAAGGTGGTGAATAATCATCAGCATCTATTCTGGCAATATATTTTCCTTGACATTTCTCCAGGCCAAAATTCAAAGTTTTAGCCAGACCGCTATGTGGTTTATCAAAATATCTTAATCTGTTGTCATCGATTGACTTTACAACCTCAAAAGTTTCATCTGTTGACCCATCATTGATGACAACCAGCTCCAATGAAGGAAATTTTTGGTTGAGGATGCTATTTATGGTCCGTTCTATAGTTTTAGCACCATTGTAAACTGGCAGTAAGACTGATATTTCTGGATTATCCGACACTAATTATCAGATCTCCTCAATAGAAAATCGATAAACTCTCTTCTCTCTTCTTTCGAAGTAAATAGACTTTTAATTGTACCCAGATAGCTTTTGGTAGTCAGCTTTTCGGAAGGTTTCGGAGGGACTTCCTTTGGTTTCTCAACCTTCTCATCTTTTATTTTAGGTTGGTATCCAATGATTTTGTTGGATGCTTCAAAACTTTCTTTTGATTTTTGCTTGAAACCTAGTTGCTCCTCAAGTAAACCTTTGTTATTGTAAGAAATGGAGTCCTCCGGATCTAACTCAATGGCTTTTTCATAATCAGCAATTGCACCTTCCAGGTCTCGATTATTAGCTTTTATCCAGGCTCGGCTACTATACCTGAATGGATTTTGAGGTTCAAGTACAGCAGCCTGATCCAATTTCTCCAGTGCAGATGCATTATCACCCATATGATGATAAAGAACACCGAGTTCACTCAATAATTCTGCGTTACTAGGCTGTTGGCTCACCAACTGATTAAAAATCGATAGTGATTGCTCTAATTTCTTAAGCCTGAAATATGCTTTTGCTTGATTATAAAGTAATTCTGTGTTAGCTGGATCCAAGTCCAGACCTTTTTGAAATACGTTGATAGCTTTATCAAAATCCCCCTTTTCGCACAAATGCTTCCCTTCCAATAAAAACTGATTGATACTCATAAAGACATAATTCCTTTAGAACTCAAATTATTAACGTTCTGCAAAGAAACATGTTTGTTGTGGAAATTAGGTTGGTGATATAAAAAATTCAGTCCTTAGACTGCCATATCCTGTTTAATTGCATCAATAGCTTTTTGAATGGCTATGTCAAATTTTTGTCTATCCAAAGGCTTTACTAAGAAATCAACAACATCCTGGTTATCGGCTTCTTCTTTGTAGCCTTCTTTACCCGTAACCATGATCACCTTTGGGTGTTTGATCAGAGATTCCAGTATTTCCAATCCTGTAAATTCCGGCATTTCAACATCTAATAGGATGATATCAGGTTTGTGTAAAACAATACCAGCTGCAGCTTCGATGGAGTCACTATAGGCAGCCACTAACTCCAGGTTTTCATGTTTCTTGACAAAGTTTGATGCGATCAAAAGTGAAGTTGCATCATCATCAATTGCAAGGCACTTTAGTTTATTTTCCATGATATTAACACTTTACTTATAGGATAAAAATAGGCAATAAAATTATGCCTGCTGACAATAATCGACGAACCTACCGTTTTTTGAGATTAATGAGGCTAAATCCTCGGAAGCGGTTAAAATCCTTCCTTAAACATGCCTCATTTCATGGTTTGAGAGCTATTTCAGTTCAAAAATAATTGCCTGATAAGGTGCTAGTTCTATGCCATTAGCACTAATGGGTGCACTGTCATAATTATTGATTTTAATTGACTGTACAGATGACAATTCCTCTAATTCAATTCCTGATGAACTAGCACTAAAATTAAGAAGTATCAGAAATTTCACATCTCCCAATTGTCTGGTGTAGGCATAAACTTCTTCATGGTCCCGTAGCAGCACAGAATAATCACCATAAACCAATACTGGGTTAGATTTTCTCAAGCTTGTTAATTTCTTGAAATGACTAAGGACTGATTTTCCATCTTTCTCCTGGTTCTCAACATTAATATCAGTATAGTTTGGGTTAGCAGGTAACCATGGTGTTCCGGTTGTAAACCCTGCATGGTCACAATCATTCCACTGCATTGGTGTTCTGGCATTGTCTCTGGAGAATTTATTGAGCGTTTTCATAAAAAGCTCCATATCCTGCCCTTCATTCAGTGCTTTTTTATAACCATTTATAGCGGAGATATCCTGGTATTGTTCAATCTCAGGAAAATCGATATTTGTCATGCCCAATTCATCTCCATAATAGCAATAGGGTGTCCCACGCATACTCATGATGAAAGTGTTCAGAAGTTTAGAGGATGCTTCTCTGAATTCAGGACTATCATTCCCATATTTTGAGACCATTCTTGGGACATCATGATTAGCCAGAAAAATAGACAACCAACCATTATTCGCAAAAGCACTATCCCATTTTGTATAGGTTTCTTTGAATTCTGAAAGGGCATAACCTTCCAGGCTAATGCCAACATCCATTCCTTCAAAATGATATACCATCTGTAATTCTTTCCTCTCTCTATCAACAAGGCTGTGGGCGTCATCAAATGTGCTTCCAGAGCCTTCAGAAACGGCAAATACGTCATATTTGCTTAGCACCTCATCATACATTTCCCTCAAATAAGGGTGAAGGTTTGGTCCCATTCCATAGTATTCAATAACATTACTCGCAATGTCATCCCCCATATCCGGAAAGGTTGTATCTTTCGAAGCATATTGGAATGCGTCTAACCTGAAACCATTTACCCCTTTATCAGCCCAAAACTTCATGATGTCATACACTTCCTGTCTGACTTTTGGGTTCTCCCAATTCAAGTCTGGTTGTTCCCTGGCAAAATAATGTAGGTAGTAGGCATCTGTTAAACTATCATACATCCAGGCGTCTCCAGCCTCATCAAATAAACTGTAACGATAAGGAGGTTTTCCTTTCTCTGCTGGCCACCAATGATAGTAATCCCTGTATGGGTTGTCTCTGGAACTTCTTGATTGTTTGAACCACTCATGCTGATCACTACTGTGATTTACTACGACATCCAATACAAATTTTATATCCCTCTCCTTTAAACCCTTCAATAGGGCATCAAAATCTTCCATTGTGCCATATTGTGGATCGATTTCACGGTAGTTGCTTACATCGTAACCATTATCTACATTGGGTGATTGTAAAAATGGATTCATCCAGATCATGGTTACGCCCAGACTTTTGATATAATCCAGTTTTTGAATGATACCCTGCAGGTCTCCAATCCCATCTCCATTTGAATCATTGAAACTTCTAGGATAAATCTGGTAAATGATGCCCTCTTTCCACCACTTTTGAAATGGAATTTGGTCTGGGTTTTCTTTTTCTACGTCTTTCGGGGATTGACTTGTGCAAGCAGCCAGCGCAAGCACAAGAGAGAGTAACAGATAATCCTTCATTTTACTAGTTTAAGATAATAAGGTCAATTTTGGATTAAGCATTGTTATCTAAAACTAATAATAAATCGATTCAAACTGACACTTTAATGTTTTAAACCATAGAGATCAACTGCATCTTCTCCCCAGATATTATCTTTAACCATGTAGATAGTTGTGCACTCTTGTAGATCATAGCAAATTGAATCTACCCGATTGAAAGCGTAATTACACTCACCTATCTCTTCCCCATCAGCATTGAATATTATACCAGGTGCATCATAAGCATTTATTCCAGCCGTGTAAACAATCTCACCTTCATATGTACATTCCGAAATCCCTCCATCCTTATATTCTTTGTATAGTACTTTGAGTGTATCAGCATTAGGAAAGTCATCATCATGGCAAGCAAATAGGATAGCACAAAGTGCCACAGTAATAATGGTCTGTTTCATAGTTTTTGTCCTTTAAAAATTGTTGTTACATCATAGACACAAACTGAGTTTCAAAGGTTGAAAAGGTAAGGATGATAAATCCATCCTTACTTTGAAAGAATTTTATGAGCGAGTGAAGGAACCAAGAATGCTATCAATAAGAATAAGCGCATCTTGGGTACTGTTAGTATTGTTCTTTCACGCTCTAATTGTGGCAAAACCTGTTTGATTAAATCTTCCACTGGTAGTTTTGTTTCTTCCCTGCTGGCTGTCATTTCTGTAGCTGTTACCGGAGGAATGAACTCAAGAACTTTAATTGAAGTGCTTTTTAAACTATATCTCAAACCTTTATTGAAGTTTCTCATAGCCGCTTTGCTCGCACTGTAGACAATTCCATCATCTTTCGGGAATGCGCCTAATCCAGAGGTTGTATTAACAATCCACGCTTTAGGTGCATTGCTTAACAATGGAATCAGCATTTGAGTCAACACTATCTGACCAGTAAGATTCGTGTTGATTTCATCAGCTATTTTCTGAATAGGAATTATTCCATCCTTAAAATCATAATTGTATTGCACACCAGCATTATTAAAAAGCATGTTGATTTCAGGATATTGATGTTGGATTTGCATCACTGCATTTTCAACGTCTTCCTGATTTGTGAGATCGCAAATCACAGTCTTGAAACCTTCTTCTTCAGCTTGGGCAAGGATACTTTTATTTCTTCCTAATAAAATAACAGTGTTTCCTTTTTCTAATAATGCATTACCTAAACTTCTTCCAATTCCTGAAGTCCCACCAGTAATTAATATTGTGTTATTCGTTAATTCCATCTTTTTTAAATTTTTATTGATTCATAAATCGATAAGCCACACCAATGTGAAATACTTTGTACATGTTGGTTGGGCTACTTTTAAAACCATCATCCATTTTTTCTTCAAGGAAATTCTGAGTTTCATTTGATAATGAAGCACTCCCTGAAAATTGATATGAAGGATTTGGGTATTGCCCCCAGGCAGGAGTCCATTCAAACCCTGTAGAAAATCCATTCTTGAAATCGTATTGATACCCAAGTCCCAGAGCCACTCCCCAACCTGCGGGACGGGTTTGTTGAATCGTCACACTCCCTGGCACTGGTTGGTCTCCAATGATTCGGTCTCTTTCGTCAAAGATCATTGTCTCCGTATCTTTACCATTAAACACAAACCCTCCAGACAGGTATGGTCCTTTTTTGATGGGAGTATACCGAACCTGAAATAAGAACCTTTGAGATACTTCCTCAGAAGCACTTAAAAGCCCAGACAGATCAGTTGACCTGGCATTAAAGGAAGATTCATTCCGGGCAATTTCATCTCTAAACTGATAAATCACTCCTGCGTATACCTTCTCATTGAAATAATAACCTACAGTTACACTGGGCTTGAAACTTCCACCCATTGGCAGTTCTCCTAAACCAAAACCTATCTGCCAGTAATTCTTCATTGGCGATATATTATCCTGGCTCAGTGCCGAAAAGCACATCCCAAAAACAACGAGCATCATTATTGATATTTTTTTCATGTTCCCGAGATTTAAAAGTTTGCTAATCGAATCATGTACCTGCTTATTTGAACCAATGATGCTCCAATTGCAGTGTTTACGAAAATCATGATAAGGGTAGCTCCCATTAACCCAACCTGTTTCATCACCATGCTGTCTCCAACACCGGTTTCTCTACCAATCAGCTTGTTCACAATTACCCAGGCATTCAAGAACTCTGCCTCTGGTCCCAATAAATAATCTACAAGGATCATGATCAAATGACAGGCTACCGATGCTGCCAAATAGATCCAAATTTGTGAGTCAATAATTAATTTCATTTGCATAAAGTTTTTAGTACATCACAAAGTTGCTGTGACACTAAAAACTGTGCATTAACATATGTTAAGGATTAAAATCAGCTCGATTTGGCCAATTGGGCGCGTACCCTACTCAATTGAATAGGAGTTATTCCAAGATACGATGCGATGTGGTACTGTGGTATTAGGTTCTCAAGACCAGGAAAAGCTTCTTGAAAAATCTGGTAGTTGGTGGAAGCATCATTGGTCACCATATGAATATCATGTTGTTCTTTTTTGATCCAGATTTGCTCTAAAATCCGAAGTAACAGCTGCTCAAGACATCTGTGTTTCTCAAAGAGATCTCTAAATTTCCGATAGGAAAAACGAACTACTTTACTGGGAACTAATGCCTGAAATGAAATAAATGAAGGTGCGTCTGATAGTAATGCCGTCAATGCCGTAGGGAACATTCCTGGTGTGAAAAAGGTCTTGTTATATTCGTTCCCTTCTTTTGTGTAATAAACCCTAACCACACCTTCAAGTAACAAATAACAGTGATTTACTTTGTCACCAGCCCTCACTAAATGATCATTCCTATGGAATTCCTGTATTTCAAACAGGTCACTAAGGTCTTGCCATGCCTCCTTGTTGAGTGGAGACATATTGTTAATGTGATTATATAGTGCAGTCTTGTCCAAATCAGAAGATTGTTCTGTAGTAATTTAATATTTTATCAATTCAAAATTCACCTGCCTTGATATTAGCTTTTGAAAAGTCCTCCCCGGGAATTAGATTCCCAGCAATACCTTGCATCATGGCCAATTGGCCTACATGTGTCAGCATATCTGCCAGAGGACCTTGAATCAGTTTGTTTGTAAACTCATCTCCTATCTCGGTTTCCTTCAATGCTTTATCTAAACTCCTCATTTCTCCCAGAAACCTTTCAATTTCCCCACTCAAGTCAAGCTTCTCAGGAGGTTGGGTTTTCTCAGTTGACTTCTCAACTGCCATTCTTGAAAACCTGGCGAGATGAAACAGATGGTTTACGATTTCTTCTGATGTCCTACTATCTTTTCCTAGCGAAAAATCACCGAATCCCTCTGGGTAGCTCCTTATTGACTTATTGAATCTATAAACTACTGATGCGACAAGATGCCTCAAGAATTTGCTATACATGTTTAGTTAAGGTTTATTCCAATTAGTTTAATTATTTAGGAATAACGAATTATATTCTTCCATAGATAAACTATCAAGTTGATTTTCAATTATCGGCTTGTCATGAAAATAATATACTTCAGCAAGCCATCTTGAAAGTTTTACTACAGCTGTGCAATCAAACTGTTGGTAATCAATAAATCCATCAAATTCATTGCTATAGTACGTATTACCAAAGTTTCTAAGTTTAAATCTCAATTTTGTTTTGAAATCACCTTCATGACTTGGTGTTGAAAACAAAAAATAAGACTCTGGTTTTACTTCTCTTTCAACATACGTGTTTCCGCAAATCACCGCTCCTTCAAACCAGAATTCCAAAGGTTTCCAATGACCAGTAGAATCTTTTGCTTCCGCAATCATAAATACGGAATTACCCACTAATTCTAAACCATTGGAAATGGAGTCTCTATTGATAACATATACAGGATTACCCCTAAAAGAAGCACATTCCCTACCGTTCTTGATGTAAACTGAATCTATTTTATAACTAGTTGAGTCTTTCAAGTCAACTTTCGAATCGCACAACTCAAAAGGAATTGAATTAATTGTATCGACAAATACCTCTAACCTACTCAAGGGGTCTCTAAGTAATTCACTCGGATAATCCCAATATTTCAATGAATCGAACAGTAACTTGGAGGTATCTTCTCCTATCCTACCAACACCAATCAGTTGATTGATGGCTGGAAACTGCTTTTCTGTTACATACGAATTGGAAGTCTTAAATTGACTCTTGACTAAAACAAGTTCTTTCCTTTCCCGTGTTGACTTCTTCCCCTCCTGACAACTAAATGTCAAAATGATTATTGAAACAATGAAGAATTGGAAGCTTCGGATCACAACACATCTAGAGTTTGACTTATTCAAATCTAGTCAATTCCAACCTTAATCAGCTAGAGTACAATATGTTACTTAGACAAAGCAGTTTCAAAACATTTGTTTCTAGAGCTCTCTAATCCAAATATTCCTAAAACTCACAAGGTCTGTATGCTCCTGAAGTTTTAATGGCGCCTTTGCCTCATGTTTCACATATACGGGTAATCCACGGTATTCTACTGGCCCAAGAATGGATACATTATTTTGAACCAATACACCATTGTGTAAAACTGTAACTCTGGCTGGAGTTATCAAGGTTCCTTTATCACTGAATTGTGGTGCTGTAAAAATAATATCATATGTCTGCCATTCTCCAGGTTTCTTAGAGGCATTCACCAACGGAGCGTGTTGCTTATAAACTGCTGATGCCTGTCCATTAGAATAGGTTCTATTTTCATATGAATCCAATACCTGGATTTCATATCTATCCATAAACCAAACACCACTGTTTCCTTTGCCCTGTCCTTCATCAGCATCATCTTCCGGAGATCGCCATTCTACATGCAACTGACAATCACCAAATTTTTGCTTCGTTTTAATTCCAGGAGAATTGACATTCACCGTCATGAAACCATCCTTTACGTCCCATTTGGGAGGAGTACCATCCTCACTAATGAAATTAGACAAATCCTTGCCATCAAATAACACAATTGCATCTGATGGAGGTGCGCCTTTCTCACCAGGTGTGACTTTAGGAGGTATTGGCTCCCAAACTTCTGTTACAGTGGGATCAAGTGAATCACGTGGAATTTGCGCTTGAGTTGAATACGCTACTAAACAGCAGAAAATTACAATAATTAGAATGTTCTTCATTTTACACTTTGTATGTCCGAAAAATAAGAGAGGAAAAACACTGGGTCTTCAAAAATGCAAAAAAATGGGGAACACCGTGGCGTTCCCCATCTAAATCATCAAAAAAAGACTTTGCGTCTTTGAATTTGTAAAATATGAAAAAATTGGAATTTCTACGAAAACTTTAAAAAAAAATGGATGTAATGATCTAACACTTCTCTTACATCTCAGTTATTTCATATTTTTTCCTTTCAAAATCATAAAAAAGCAATGATTCTTTGTTCTCCGGACCCGTACATATTGTCCTTCCATCCCTTTCAACTACTGCTGACACTCCATTTGCCACAAAATCTTCACAGTTACCAACTGCGTTGCAAATAAAGGTCGTTAATTGGTTTTTACCTGAGACATTTTCGAGGTGTGAAATGGCTTTTCCCATTCCCTGTTTATGTTTAGCCACACTAACGCAATAAATATCAAATCCTAATGGCAAGCACTGCTGAATATGTTCCGGAATCATTGATTCATAGCAAATGGCTGGAGCCAATCGAATTCCCTTAATCTTAATTATCACCTGCCTATCTCCAGGAATAAAATACCTGGTCTCATCCGGGTGCAACCACTGTTTTGAGTAGATCAGGGGTGTTGTATTAGGTTGAAAAAAAATTGAACTGATCGTAATTCCACCTGGGTTTTTCAATGGTAAACCTACACTTATTACAATGTCCTTCTCATCACTCAATTGCTGAAAAACAGATAAGCGAGGATCATCAGGTGAGAAAGCATTGGCAACTGCTAAACTTGTTTCATAGTTGGTCAATGATAATTCCGGAAAAACGATCAAATCAGCCCTATTTGAAGCTGCGATATTGATGAGTTGTATGTGTTTTTCGAAATTGGTCCCAAGGTCTGAGTTCGATGACTTAATCTGAGCCTGGCAGGTTTTCATAGCTTACGTTTAATCTTCATAAAAAGAATAGACAGGATAAGACCTGCTACCAATCCAATTGCCAAATAATAATATTTCATTTTGGCTGCACTTCGTACCTCCTCTTCAGTGGCTCTTATTTTTTGACTGGATGATGTTTGAATTGAATCAATTTGGATTAGAAGCATACCAATGGAGTCTTTCTTCGCCATTTCCATATGATGTAGGGAATCAAGGATATTGGCATGTTCATCAATACCCAGCATCAAGAGTTCAGGATCTACATTGCTTTTTTGAATCATTTTAATAAATGTCATTGGGATTTCCCGAATCAATGGTTGATCTGCTCTTTCCTGGTTTAACTTCCTAACTTTGTTCTTGACCCTTCTTCTACTTGAAATATCATCATCTAAATACCGAAGCGCATACGTGTAAGCCAACAAGGCATTTTCATATGTACCTTCGGCTTCATGAAAATCTCCAAGTGTAGTGAGTAAGTTTGCAATTACGAGATTTGGTGCTGGTGTAAAAGGAGCCCTTGTCCTGATCTGGAAAAAGAAGTGATTGTTGACCTGGTAAGTAAAAGAACGCTGTGAGGTATTGGCGTCTCGCCGTTCAATGAGTTCCTCCACAGCAATAATAGGATTTCTTCTAATCCATCCAGGTGAATCTCTATCCTTTAATTTGGCCTCCAAAATTTTCAAATGAATCCATTCACTTCCACGATGTGAGCTGGAGTTAAGTTCCAACCCTTTGGCAATGTACTTATAGGCACTATCTAGCTCCCCAGTCAACTCATAACTTGTTCCAAGGTTAGCGATGACATTATACTCATTGGGGTAATCAACAATCAATTTTTCCAGAATCTTCACTGATGAATCAGCCTTCCCAATCTTCATGAGGTTGGCGGCAATATCCGATAAAGTACGATAATTTGACGGATCGTTGGAAAGTTTGGTCTTTAGTTCCTCCAAACGTTCATTTATTTTAGGAATGTCAAACTTATCCATCCCATCTGCCAGGTAAAAGTAACGGGTATAGATCCTGGCTCCACTTAATGAATAACCATATTCATTTCCACATGGGTAGGTTGTACCTAAAGTAAGAAATAACAATAAAGAGGTAAGCAATAATCTCATGGCTAACCATTTTGATTTTACTTACCCAATTTACAGAAATATCACCGGAGGTTAAGATTGCTGCCCTGCTAATTCACGTTTTGTTCTATGATAATTATCTATCGCCACAAAATAATGAGGATCTTCAAGTACATTGACGTCACAAATTTTCTCAGCCTTTTTGATGAGGGCTCGACAATCTTCGCTTAAATGCCTTAAGTGAATGGTCTTATTTGATTTCTGATATCGTTCTGCCAATTTGTTGATTGCTTCAATAGCAGATTGATCTACTATTTTTGATTCTTTGAAATCAATGATCACTTCATCCGGATCATCCTGAATTTCAAACTTAGAATTAAACAATGTGGTACTCCCGAAGAACAATGGTCCATAGATCTCATAATGCTTGATTCCAAATTCATCTACAAACTTTCTGGCTCTGATCCTCAAAGCATTCTCCCAGGCAAATACTAGCGCTGAAACAACCACTCCAGCCAATACCGCAATAGCCAGGTCAAATAGGACAGTTAGCAAGGTTACTGTGAGTATAACAATGATATCGGCAACAGGTACTTTATTGAGTATCCTGAATGTTCCCCATGCAAATGTGCCTATAACCACCATAAACATTACCCCAACCAATGCTGCAATAGGAACCATCTCAATATAGCTTGATCCAAATAATATGAAAGTCAAGAGTGCAATTGCGGCGACAAAACCAGATAACCTTCCACGACCACCAGAATTGATGTTGATAATGCTTTGGCCAATCATGGCACAGCCACCCATTCCACCAAAAAATCCATTGACAATATTTGCTGCACCCTGAGCAACACATTCCCGGTTACCGCTTCCACGAGTTTCCGTGATCTCATCAATTAAATTAAGTGTCATCAACGACTCAATCAACCCGATAGCTGCTAGAATAAGTGCATATGGGAAAGTAAACTTTAAGGTTTCAAGGTTAAATGGAATAATTGGCACATCAAATGAAGGAAGTCCTGCATTGATTCCTGTTCCTCCTTTTGAAGTAATGAAGGATTTTACAGTGGCTGTTTCAATTCCACCGAAAATTACAATTGCAGAAACAACCAAAATGGCTACCAACGCTGCTGGTATATTCTTATTGATTTTTGGTAATCCAAACATTAATCCCATCGTAAGTGCAACTAGTCCAACCATAGTCCACAACGATGATCCTGAAAGCCATGCTTCACCTACTTTAAACATTCCCAGCTGGGAGATAAAAATCACAATTGCCAGACCATTTACAAAACCCATCATCACCGGATACGGCACCATTCTTATAAATTTTCCCAATTTCAGGAATCCAGCAGCCATTTGGATGAGACCTGCCAAAATGAGTGTAAAAAACAGGTATTGCAAACCTTGTCCATCAGTCATCAGGCTTCCCTCTCGCACAAGATCAACCATCACAACTGCCATGGCACCAGTTGCTCCTGATATCATTCCAGGCCTTCCTCCAAAAAGTGAGGTGATTAAGCCCATCATAAAAGCACCATACAAGCCAACAATGGGAGAAACTCCTGCAACAAAAGCAAAAGCCACCGCCTCAGGCACAAGGGCCAATGCTACAGTAAGCCCTGAAAAAATATCCTTGCTTATGCTGCCGTTTTCAAGATCTATGAATTTATCGAATAATTTAATTGTCATGATTTCTCCCGCTAGTTTTCAAATGAGAGCGCAAAACTAGGAGTATATTTAATGAAATCACAGTCAATCAGATATTTCTACACATCAAATACAACAAACACAACTAATATTTAGCAATTTCAAAATTCCAACAATCTTTTGTTAAATGAATTATAATTAGGCTAGTTAATGGAACTGCATTATAATATTTGGCTAACAATATTTTCGAAAAAACATTAAAAACAGATGGAGTATAAAACCCAATTAAAAAAAGTTTAGATTTTTTTCTCCCTGAAAATCAACAATTTACGAGCGATTATTAGTAAAACACATTTAAAAGCTTAGCATCTGATAATACCATTTATTTTTCATGATTTACATTAGTCACGAGATAGTTTTAGTTCCCGTTAATGTACCGGTGGAAGTGTACCCAAACACGATTAGACTACCGGTACTTCTTTTTTTACTGTATTGGCCATTTTATACTATTTCGTTCGGCATAATCTTCGATTGGGCCTAAACCAACTTCCGCCCTTCTCTCATTGACTTTATCAACATCAAAAATTTCAAAAAACTCATTCTGATTAGTTACTTTATAGAAAAAATATTGTGAACCGTATAGCTGAGGTTTGTCATTTCGCATGCGTATTCTGTCTTCCAAAAGTGCCAAATGGCTACCATTAGACTCTCCTTCTTTGACAGAAGTTTTTAACATGGGCAAGTATTTCTCCTGCAACTCCAAGTCAGCATGTTGAATCACTAACCAAACTGCAGTATTGGCCATTCCTCCAACTTCACTTTTACCTGGCCAACCATTCCCTTCTATAATGTCTACAACATCAATTGTATTCAAGGAATCTTCTCTGGTCATAAGACTCCAGAAATATTTCATTTGTTTTGAGTCCTTTCCATATTTCTCCTGTGCCATCTGATAGAACCCTCGAAGCGCCTGGTCTTTTATCATAATATCTTCGAGCTGCTCTTTGAGAGGAATATTCATATCCTTCTCATATTCTTGCTTATTTTTCTCTGCAATTCCCACAATACTTTCCCAATCTTTCGTGTCATGCAAAGATTTAAGATCCGGATCCGTTAAAAGGTGATCTACATTCTTCCAGCCCAACTCCACTGCTTTATTCAAATACTCACAACCTTTTTTGGAATCTCCCGCCAATGCCCAGGAACAGGCGGCATTGTAATAATCGGTGTATTTACCCGCGCCTTTCTGAAAAGCTTCATCGTAAAACAAACCGGATTGTTCGTAATTCTGGTTTTGATATGCTTTACCAGCCTGTTTGACCAGATCTCCAAAATCCTGACAGACTACTGGGAATGATAAAAATAGAATAAAATAGAGGGCTAAAAGTTTAACGTTTTTCATAATTCTGATTTTAAAGCGTCAAACTTAATACTATTAAACTAAATAATTAGTTTTGAAACTAATTTATTAGTTTAATTTGCTGAGTTTCCTGATTTGTCCAGTATTTCCCACTCCAAAAAGTAACTGGCAGTACTGTCTGTCTCATGTAGTTTCATTGAATTTGTATAACTACCTGGTGAATCATCCACCTTAAACTTGAAAGTACCCAAATGATCATTCAGAGTTAAATAGTCGTAATCCCAAAGTTCAATCTCTACCCATCCATCATTGACTTCCAGTGTTACATTCACTTCTGCTACATCACCTGTATCAAGTCGGTGATACAGTGATCCAGCTGGCCAGATTTTGTTTCCATTGAATTTGAGATACATTTCATCCTTATCAATTTCATCAGGAAGGTTACATCTAACTTTATTGAGTCTGATTTTTGGCATAGTCTAATAAATTGGATAGATCAAAAATAATCAGGCGTATTCATAATAAGTAGTATATGGCTGAAATCCGTAGCGTTTATAAATGCCAAGTCCATCGGCTGTACCTTGTAAAATGGCATTTTTGTAATTTAGTTTTTTCGCAAGGTTAAGGCAGTAGGTCATCAATGCTGAACCAATACCTTTCCCACGATACGCCTCAAGTGTTGCGAACCCATATAGACCTATTGTCTCGTTATCCGTAGGAAACATTTCTACTGTACTTACTGGTTTCCCCTCGTAATGGTAAATAAGAAGAATGATCCTGTTTTCTTCATTCAGGTAATGCGATTTTGTTTGGTCATAAAAATGAATCACATTTTCATCCGGAGGATTCCAATTGGCGGCAATTACATTGGCGTAAGCTGACAGATCTTCTTCATTCGCTACCTGCGAGATTAAACTATGTCGGTCATTTCTGATCTCGTTATATTGAGCTAAATCCAAAACCATTCCTACTTCTTCATTTTGACAAGTAAGTTCTAATTGATCAAATACATCTTGTACAGGTGGTGAAAGTGTTTCCTTATTAAGCCAAATACAGTAATCAAGATTGCGTCCTCTAAAGTATTCTATCCTTTCAATCAGTTTATCCTGATGAATAGTTGGGTTAGTGATGTGAAGCAGGTTAAAAGTATCACAGGATAGCCCACTATCCACAGCAATGATATCACTGTCTTCAATGACCGACATTCCGGATAATTTAGGCACTTTAAAGGCGTGTAAGCTGAAGTTTTCATCGATTAGGTCAATCATTTTGAAACTGTAAAATAAGATTGGATAAAAAAAATTAAATTATCTGTAAGGAATACGGTATCAACGGTAACTAGTTGGGTGAAATTAATTAAAATGGATTCCAATACACAAGAACAAATATTCAATGACTGGATCAACAACTATAAAGGGCTAGTCTTTAAAATAGTTAGATCCTTTGCTTATGACGAAGTGGACCGGGAAGACCTATTCCAGGAAGTATCTCTACAGGTGTGGAACAGTATTCCCGGGTTTAAAGGAAATTCAGCGGTTTCTACCTGGATATACCGTGTAGCCCTCAACACTTCTATAAGATGGTCACAAAAAATCAGGTCCTATAACGATCACAAAACCCAGTTATCAAATCAACATCCCGTATTGCAATACACTAATGAACCGGAAGATGCCAAAGTGAGCTGGTTATATGATCAAATTGCAAAACTTGATAGCCTGGACAAGTCTATGATTATTTTATTGCTGGAAGGCTATGCTTATAAGGAAATAGCCGAAATCATTGGAATTTCAGAAAGTAATGTGGGTGTAAAATTACATCGCATCAAAAAGGTTCTTACTCAAAACTCAAAAAATTATGTACACGATGGAATTTGATGATATTCAAAAAATTTGGGACGACCAAAAAAGTGAAACACTCTACGCGATTAATGAAACTGCTTTGCACAAAAACATTAAGGCTAAGAAAAACAGATCCGAAAGAAGCCATCTGATCAGCACGATCGGATTAAACATAATTTCAATAGTATGTGGGACAATTCTGATTATGAAAGACCCTGATGACATCTTCAACATCCTTACTGCTATTGCGCTTTTTGCCATCGGTATTTTTGTATTCTTCCGAAATATGAATCGAAAAAAACAGTTGAGAAATTATGATCATTCCCTACTGGGAGAATTGGATTATGCCATACAGAACACAAAACATGAAATTAGATATTCACAAACATTTTGGTTATGGTATCTCGTTCCAATTATGTTAGTTCAGATTTCTGAAATATCGATTAAATCTATTAAATGGGAGTCACTGCTTCTGTTAATTGGAGCATATATACTCTCAATGATAGTGATCAGACTTTCGTTGACCAGGCAACTAAAGCCTCGTCTTCGGAAGTATGAAGATCTAAAAAAGAAATTGGAAGTTTGAGCTAAAGGCTCCTTCTCGTTGCATCAAAAGAAAGCTTCTCAGCACCCGTGAATAGAAGTGTGAGGCACCCAAAAAACATGGCTAAAGCTGGAGTAGTGCCTTCCACTGAATCTCCTCCTAAAATGTGCACAAACGTGATCGCTATTGTGAAATTCAGCACCATCACTAAAGAAGCCAATCTTGTCTGGAGACCAAGTATGATCATTATGGAACAAAAAAATTGGAGATACACTGAAACAATTGCACTGGCGATCGGAAGGGGAAATTGATTAGCATTCAGGAATTCTGAAAATTCCATCATCCTATCCCAGCTGATGACATTATCAATTACACCATAAAATAAACGCCCCCCTATAAAGAACCTGAGAGTTAATAAACCCCAGTGTTTTCTATTATCAAAAATGGATGCTAAATAATCCATCAAAACAATTGTTTCACATCTGATTTAGACATAACGATTTTCCTAAAATCACCAGGCTGTATTTCATTCAATAGTTTTCGTTCACCCTTTCTTTCTATCAACACCTGAAAGTTTTCTTCGGCTTTTTCATATTGCTCTTGGTCTTTATAGGTAGTGATCAACATCAAATGAAAAGGAGCATCCTCCGAATAGGGTACTTCTAAAAGTTGGTATTCAGCAATCACACCTTCTTCCACCGCCCATTCTCTCATAATTTTCCAATTGTTTTCATAGTAAAAAATGGTCTCATCTTTATTGTCATTTAAAATTTGAACAAAATCAATTGTAGAAACTTGCTTTGATTGAGCCTTTGAAAGAGAAAGGAATGAAATGAACGTAAGCAAAGTGAGTAAGTATTTCATGGGAATTGAGTTTTTTAACCTTTTACGTTGTATGAACAAGTGACGTTGGATTTCCCATTACAATCCATCTTGATAATTAGGGTACTAGAGGTACAAAAGCACTCCTGATAATTCAATATTTCCGTATATCTTCGTCATAATGAGTAAGAAAATTGTGGTGATCGGTGGAGGAGCTGCAGGTTTTTTTGCAGCAATCAATATTGCTGAAAAACATCCTGATTACGCTATTATTATTCTGGAAAAAGGGAACAAAGTACTCAGCAAGGTCAAAGTTTCAGGTGGCGGCAGATGTAATGTTACTAATGGCCGGAACCAACCTGGAGAATTAGTAAAGTTTTATCCCAGAGGTGAAAAAAAACTATACAAAGTATTCAAGTCATTCACCACCTCAGATATGATCGAATGGCTAAATCAGCGAGGAGTCCAAACCAAAATTGAAGAAGATCTCAGGGTTTTTCCTACTTCAGACTCTTCAGACACCATCATTGAATGTTTCCTTAATTCATGTAGCCGATTGGGAATTAAAATTGAGAAAAATAATGGAGTAAAAAATATCACTCACCTAAACACAGGATGGGAAATAACTACAAATCATAGTACCTATATCGCGGACAATGTAATCCTCGCCACTGGATCTTCAAATTTTGTTTGGGATAAACTAAAAGCTCTCAATTTAGACATTGCTTCCCCTGTTCCATCATTATTCACTTTCAATATTAAGGATGACAGACTGAATGGGCTTATGGGGATTAGTTTCGATGAAGTAGAGGTGAGAATTACAGGTAGCAAATTAACAGAAACAGGACCTCTATTGATCACTCACTGGGGGCTTAGCGGACCTGCCATCATAAAGTTATCAGCTTGGGGTGCTGTGTTACTTGAAAAACTCAATTATAAGTTCAATATCCTGGTCAATTTTGTTTCTGAAACCCCTGAAAAATTCAGGAACCAGGTTATGCAGTATAAAGAAGACCATTCAGCTCGAAAAGTCTGGAATTACCCACCGGAATTAGTTCCCAGACGCTATTGGGAGAACCTTTTGAATCACATTGGTATTCCACAAGACCAGAAATATGGGGATCTAGGTAAAAAACAGCTTAATAAACTAGTTGAAGAATTAACTCAGGCAAATTTTGTGGTTACGGGGAAGAGTACTTTTAAAGAAGAGTTTGTTACTTGCGGTGGGGTAATGCTAAATGAGGTAGATCTTCAAACTATGGAATCCAAAAAATTCCCAGGCTTGTTCCTTGCGGGAGAAGTATTGAATATTGATGGCATCACTGGTGGGTTTAATTTTCAGGCTTGCTGGAGTGCCGGGTGGATAATATCTGAAAATATATAATATATGGTAATTGAGGCAGCAAATCGGCTAAACAGTGTTTCAGAATATTACTTTTCAAAGAAACTAAAAGAGATTCGACAATTAAACCAGAATGGTCACGATATCATCAACCTGGGGATTGGAAGCCCGGATCTTCCTCCAGATAACATTGTTATCCAAACCCTTCAAGATAGCTCCACTCTACGTAATAACCATGGATACCAAAGTTATACAGGTCTACCCGAGTTAAGGGCCGCAATTTCAAATTATCAAAAACAGCATTACAATATTCAATTCAATCCTGAAAATGAGATTCTACCGCTAATAGGTTCAAAAGAAGGGATCATGCACATTTCTATGGCATTTCTAAACCCTGGGGACAAGGTCCTGGTTCCAAACCCAGGCTACCCTACTTACCAATCTGTGAGTAGACTTGTTTCAGCAGATCTCGTGACATACAACCTCAACCCGGAGAATTGGATGATAGATTTTGATCAACTTTCCAGATTACCATTAGATGAGGTAAAGCTCATGTGGGTGAATTATCCCAATATGCCTACTGGACAGAAAGGTGCAATCGAGCAATTTGAACAATTAATTCAATTAGCAGAAAAACATCGTTTTTTGATCGTCAATGACAATCCATACGGCCAACTTTTCGAAGGAGATCAATTGAGTATTTTCAATGCAAATGAGTCAAGGAAATATTGCCTGGAACTAAACTCTTTGAGTAAATCTCACAATATGGCAGGCTGGCGGTTAGGGTGGATTTCAGGTGATTCATCTTACATCGAAACGATTCTCAAGGTGAAAAGTAATATGGATTCTGGAATGTTTAAACCACTACAGCTGGCCGCTTGTGAAGCTTTAAAACTTGACAACAACTGGTTTGAATCACTGAGAAAAACATATGTTAAGCGTCGGAAACTTGCATTTCAAATCCTTCAAGCGTTGAATTGCTCTTTTAATGAGCTACAAGGGGGAATGTTTGTCTGGGGTAAAGCACCAGAAAGTGTATCGGATGTGGCAAAATGGTTAGAAGAGTTGATGATGGAAAGTAAAGTATTTATCACACCTGGTTTTATTTTTGGCAGTCAGGGTGAAAGAAGTGTTCGTATTTCACTTTGTTCGAATGAACAGACCCTGGAAACATCTCTGAAAAGGATTAAAGCGGCTATAGCATGAAAATAACGGTTATCGGATTAGGTTTGATTGGTGGCTCTCTGGCCAAAAGTCTCCAGGTAATTGATTCTGAAAATTACCTTTACGGGGTTGATAATAATTCCAGCCATCAGAAAACCGCCCTGGAGTTAGATCTTGTACACGAGGTGACTGACCTGGATTCGGCCATATCCAAATCTGAACTGATTTTAATAGCGATTCCTGTAGATGCCATCACAAAGTTTTTACCAAATCTTTTGGATCAGATCGGACAGCAAACTGTAATTGATTTTGGGAGTACAAAAGCATCTATTTGCAAAGCAGTGGCGAACCACCCGAAAAGAGGAAATTTTGTGGCCGCTCATCCAATGGCAGGTACTGAAAACACAGGGCCAACTGCAGCGATTGAAGATTTGTATTCGGGGAAAGTCAATATCATTTGCGAAAAAGAACATTCAAATACCCACCATTTAGATATTGCCCTTCGATTATTTGAAGCCCTCAAAATGAAGATCATTTATATGGATCCCCAAGAACATGACAAGCACATTGCTTACGTCTCTCATTTATCCCATATCAGCTCATTTATGTTGGGTCAAACAGTTTTGGACATTGAGAAAGATGAAAAAAACATCTTCAATATGGCAGGTTCGGGTTTTCAGTCTACGGTCAGATTGGCCATGAGCTCACCTCAAATGTGGGCTCCTATATTCAAACAAAACAAACAAAATGTCTCAAGTGCCCTTGATGAGTATATCCAGCATTTGACGGAGTTCAAGAAGGCCATTGATACCGAAGATCTCCCTCTTCTTTTGGAGCTTATGGAGAAAGCCAATGACATTAGGAGAGTGCTCAATAAGGGCTAATCATTCACAATTTTGTGAAGACGATTCAGCGCATCTCGGTTATTCGGAAGTTGGATATTATCAATTATATTTCGTTTCTCCTTTGTAGTAAGGTGCCAGCTTAGTGAAGCCCTTTCAATTTCTTTCCTCTCAGCTTTTTCCTGCTCATTCACAAAACTCTGTTTTTCAATAAGTGTCTGGGTATTGTATTCAAGTTCTACCAGGTCCAGACTTGTGTTCAGCCAGGTTCTCGCCATTTCGATTTCCCGATCATTATTGATATCCTGAATATTCGCGAGGTTATTATAAACAGCTGCAATAGGATAAATTACCTTATCAAATAGTGATGGATTTCTTTGCTCTTCAATTGGCGAAACTTTTCTGGTGTCCCTAATGGTCAAAAAGACAACCCCAGATGTATTTTCCGCGATCCAGTCTCTAAAGACATACGTAAACCTTAAAGCATCAGAAATACCAAAGTTATCTGAGATACCAGCATCCATTATTTCAAGTGCAGGTTCACTAGGTAAATTAATTCTTGGTGTGATGTATGGGAAAGAAGCGCTCATCCTAAGTGCTGTTAGAAAACTCAAACCATCAGCATCTTGCTCATTGAATAAACGATTAAAATCTACCCCTCGAATTTTCAGTCCTCCATTTCCTATTTCATCTTCAGAAGTATTCATGAAAGACAAATTTTGGGGTGAAACATAGAGTTTACGACCGTCATTGACTATGGTTGGAGAGAGCAGAAGTAGAGGAATCTCTGCATTATACTCAGCATTTCTATAATCTGAAAGCTTCTTATCGAGTACAAAACCAGTATTTTCATTTAACCTTTTTTCAAAGGCATATCCCCTGTCTTTTTTGTATTTCTCCCCATTGTAATCAAATGATTGATATCGTACAAACAAGTCACTCACCATGAGTGTAAAAATGATGGGATTCAGGTTATCCTCAGCAATATTATGTAGATATTGATCTGACCACAAATCAATATCCTGACCATTCATTTTTCGTCTGTAAAGTTCCCGGTAATATGCACTTCCAATAATTCCACCACTGGCTCCAGAAATCAATACGGTATGGTTCATTAATTGACCATCTAACACACTATCCGCCTTCTGCAGCGAATTCATCACCCAAAGGGCCGCCCGCTGACCACCTCCGGAAACAGTCAAAAAAATCATTTTCGGTTTTGACTCAGTGCTATCAAATTTATTCTTCCAGTTCTCCAGTATCTCAATGGTGTGTTCTTTATCAGCCGCATAATTTTGCTTTGAATTAAGTGTATTTAGGTGTTCCAAATCGTAATTCACTTTTTGCTGATAATCTAAACCAGCTGCTTTGTACTCACCCTTTAGAATACCGGACCGCATACTAAAGTTAACCAGTAAAAGTAATCCCAATATAAACGTGACACTCCAGCCCCTGAACCAATAGGAAACTGCACCAGCCAGCATTATCAAAATCGAAAATATCAAGAGTACACTGGCCGCTGCAGGTAGCTGAAAGAAGGGATTATCCATGAAGATTCCGAGCATGAAAATGAGGATAATGATCAAAAGTTCGATGACTACTGAATTAAAATGGTTTTGATCGAATACCTTTAAAACTGCCTCTTTATTGTAGAACCCAAAAAGCCCTACTGTGGAGCATCTCCTAAGCCTCAGGTCGTAATATGTTTTAACATTTTGATCCTCTTGCCTGGTCTCCTGTAATTTCTTGAGGGCCCTCTCACGGTTAATTTTGGTTTTCTTTAATCTTTTATCGACACTTCCTGCTAAATATTTAAAAATATCCTGATTCGTGAACTTGAAATAGCCAAACAGTAAAATGACCATTAGGTTAATTCCAAATAATAGACCCGCAATCATCAGAATAATGTCGATTGCAGTGGTGAACTCATTATTCAATTGAAAATTAATAATTGCAACCACATAAAGAACTACAGCAATTAGTGGAATCACACTGTTATTTAATGAGAATTTACCAAATGGCCGTTCCAGTATACCAATGAAATTATACTTATGGCCATCCAATATGTAGCATGTGATATGGAAGGCAATAATAAAATTACCGAAAGCCAATCCCACCATGAAGAATGACCAAAAATCTACCTTACCTATATATTCCGGATCTAAAAAAAGGAAAGCAACACCATATACCTTGCCTATTCGTCCCCAGACAGTCAAGATAAAAAGCACCCAAATAATCAGTAGACCAAGATTTCTCTTTAAATGGTCCATAACCAGTTGTACAGGGAACGTGTAAAAAAAACCGCTCATCATTCTGGATAATTTGTTGCTCATAGGGTCAAAGCTTTCTGTGGTGAGTAAATTAATTATATTACGATCAATACTGAAAATTCTTGATTAACAATATATGCAAGAAGAATACTTTGATCTAAATACCAGGGATGGCCTAACCCTTCATGGTAAAAAATGGTCTACCACTGATGCTCCAAAAGCAATCATATGCCTTTTACATGGATTTGCAGAACATTTGGAACGGTATCATCATTTTGCAGCGGCACTAAGTCTGGAGGACATTTACTTATATGCCATTGATTTACGGGGACATGGTAAGTCTGATGGAAGGCGTGGACACGTAAAAAAGTATGAATACTTTTTAGATGATTGTGAAGAATTATTGATCAAGGCAAGAGAAGAAAACCCAGAGACTCCCCTCTTTCTAATGGGGCATAGCATGGGAGGAAATATTGTAGCCAATTATGCTCTAAGAGATAAAAGCAAAGAGTTAAACGGGGTGATCCTATCCTGTCCCTGGTTAAGATTAGCATCTGCCCCTCCAAGCATGAAACTCAAACTTGCCAAAATAATGATACATGTTTATCCTGGTTACAGGGAAGCTAGTGGTCTGGATACGACCAAACTATCAAAAGACAAAGAAGTAGTAAATGCCTATATCAATGATCCTATGATTTTCAGCAAAATATCAGCAGGATTATTTCTTTCAATTTATGATGCCGGTGAATGGGCCTTGTCGAATGCCAACTTATTGAGGAAACCTGCTCTCATATATCATGGAAGCGCTGACGAGATCATTTCACATGATGCTTCATCTGAGTTTGCCAAAATGGCTGGAAGTAATGCAGAATGGCATTCAATTAAGGGAGGATATCATGAACCTCTCAATGATATTGAGAAAGATCAGGTGATACAATTGATCATTAATTTTATACAAGCAAACAGCTAATATTCAGTATTTTAAATTAAGCTGCTATATTTGCTGTGATTTTTACATTCATCAAATAATTCTGATCCATGAGATACCTATTTCTTATCATCGCCTCAACCATTTGTTTTAGCGTTTACTCACAACCAAAAGTTAAGTTCGGCAAAATTGCATTGGGAGACCTGACGAGAAAGTATAGCCAAATAGATTCGTCTGCAAGTGCAGAATACCTGTATGATAACGGTTATAGCTTTTTCAAATACAACAAGGAAAAGGGGTTCCAGTTTGTTTTCCAACACCACAGAAAAATAAAAATCTATAATAAGGATGGTTATGATTATGCCAATATAGAGATTCCATTTTATGACCCGAATTCAGAGAACAAAGAATATGTAGGTGCAATAAAGGCTTTTGTTTATAATCTAGAAGGGGGCAAAGTTGTCAAAACCAAATTAGAAAATTCAGAAATTTTTGAAGAGAGGTCTTCAAAGTACTGGAGTGTAAAAAAAGCTGCATTACCGAATGTTAAAGAGGGTTCAGTTCTAGAATATACCTATACCATAACCAGTGATTTTGTTTCAAATTTAAGAGAATGGAATTTTCAACATGAAATACCTGTGGTCTGGAGTGAGTATTCGGTGGCAATTCCTGAATATTATAATTATCAAAAAATATCACGAGGTAGTTTCCCATTTGTGATCAATGAATCAGGTAGTAAAGCAGAATCATTTACTATAAACTACTCAACAGATAATGCCAGCTTTACATCTGGAAGAAATCAACATACCTCTACAAACCAATATGTATCGAATACTAATCATTGGGCATGTCAAAATGTTACTCCAATTAAAGAGGAACCATATATGGCCTCAGCAGATAATTATAAAGCCAGAATTGGTTTTCAATTGGTTTCATACCAATTTCCAGGCAGACCATTAGAGGTTGTGGCGGGTTCGTACGAGAATCTGAATGAAGACATGGTTAACTCTGAGTATTTCTATGGAAAACTTTCAAGAGCTGGTTTTCTAAAAAACGACCTTGAAACTTTAGCTTCAGATAAGGAAGGAATAGATAAAGCAGTTGCTATTTATGATTTTGTAAAGAATTCCCTTACTTGGGATGGTATCCATTCACTATATCCATCTGATTTAAGAAAAACATATAATGATAAAAAGGGCACCAGCACAAATATCAACTTTATACTGATGATGATGTTGAGAGAAGCTGGATTTTCTGCTGATCCCGTTGTCCTGAACACAAGAAACCGTGGAAGAATGCACCCTATATACCCTAACAAAGACAAGCTCAATTACACCATTTGCAAGTTGAATATAGATGGTAGGCATGTACTGTTAGACGCTACACAAAAAAACCTTCCATTTGGAGTTTTACCGACAAAATGTCTGAATTACCAGGGTTGGGTAGTTTCAAAAACTAATCCAGGTTGGGTAGACCTACAAGCAAATACTAAATCAGATGAAGTAACAGTAGTGAAACTGGCTATAAATGATGAAGGAATTGCGAAAGGATCTGTAAATGTTGCTTCGTCTGGTTATGATGGAATTAGCAATAGGTCTGCTTATGCAAATGATGGTGCTGAAGATTATTTTAACGATTTTGGCGAAGCAATGCTAGACTGGACTATTGAAAACACTACTGTAGAGGGAGAAAAGGACATTTACACAGCACTGAAAACAAATTTTGAAATCACTAGTGATTTAAATGAAGGTGCGAACATAATATATCTACCAGTACAGGTCTTGAATGGTTTTGACAGTAATCCTTTTAAATCTGAAAACAGGTTACTTCCGATAGAATTTCCAACTGGTATCTCCAAAAGGTTTATGATGGAACTTACTTTGCCAGGGAATTACATTGTTGAAGAAATTCCAAAACCCAGTATAGTCCGACTTCCTGATAATGGTGCAACCTTTCAATTCAATGTTACGCAATTAGAAAATAAGATTAGTGTTGTAAGTATTGTTAGAATGGGAAAAACATTCTTTGTGCCTGAAGAATACCCTAGTGTTAAACAGTTTTTTGATATGGTGGTAGCCAAACAACAAGAAATGATCGTCATCAAGAAAAGGACATAATGAGAAAATTCTTCGCCATTTGCTGCTTTGCTTTAACCTCGCTCGTATCATTGGGTCAACCAGGATTAAGTGCGCTTACAATTCCTGAAGAAATGAAGGAGAAAGCTGATGCAGTGGTGCTTCATGATGAGACTAAATTTGTTGTTAATTCAATTGGAGAAGCTACTCTCTATAAAAAGTTTTCAATTACAATTTTAAAACCACAAGGAAAGCGTTATGCTACTTCCAAAATTTACTATGACAAACTTTCGCCTGTTCTACAAGTGAATGCAAAGGTTTATGGGCCTTTAGGGAACGTCATCAAAAAAATAAAGAAAAGTGAAATTAAAGATTACAGCATTTTTGATGGGTTTTCTCTTTATAGTGACAACCGGGCGAAATATATAGATATGAAACAAAATTCATATCCTTATACAGTGGAAGTTGAATATGAACAACTTTATGATGGATTGCTGTATATGGAGGATTGGGACCCTGTAATAGGTTTGGATGTTGGCGTTCTACACTCAGAGTATAAAATTAGTGTTCCTAAAAATTTAAACATCCGGTTTTTATCAGCAAACACGACAGAACCGATTATTGTTAAAACAGAAACTTCAATTGAATACAACTGGTCTGCTGACAGTATTCAACCTGTTAAATATGAGCCATACAGTACTGATTTATACGAAAATACCCCACAAGTAAAAGTGGCCCCCAATAGTTTTGAGATAGAAGGGTATACTGGTAGAATGGACTCATGGAAGGAAATGGGCATCTGGCAGAATAAATTATTAGAAGGAAGAAATGACTTGAGTGATGAGCATCTCCATGAAATCAGGAAACTTGTCAGCAATGAGGTAGACCCTAAAAAGATCACCCAAATCGTATACGAGTATTTACAAAAAAATACAAGGTATGTAAGTATCCAATTAGGCATTGGAGGTTGGCAGCCTTTTCATGCCAGTTCTGTTGCTGAAAAAGGTTATGGTGATTGCAAAGCCCTAACCAACTACACAAAAAATGTGTTGGAATCATTTGGGATAAGTAGCCTGTACACATTGGTTAAAGCAGGTGCCTATGAAAAAAACGTTAATTCATCATTTCCGAGTAGACAGTTTAACCATGCATTCCTTTGTGTGCCTTTCGATAAAGACACTGTCTGGTTAGAATGTACTAGTCAAACCAACCCATTTAACTACCTTGGCAAATTCACATCGAATCGAAATGTTTTAGTCATCGATGAGGGAGGTGGGAAAATAGTCCGAACTCCTGCCTATTCAAAAGAAGAGAACGCTACTATTACCAAAATTGAGATCAACCTCGATGAAGAAGGGCATGCAACAGCTTCATTACAATCAGACTTTTTGGGATTGTCCTCTGATCAGTGGAGATCATTCGATTTTTATGACGAAAAAGAACGACGAGATGAACTTTTAGATTATTTTGATCTCGATAGGTTAACCATTGTTGATTACAATCTCTCACAAAAAAAAGTTGAAATTCCACAGGCAAATTTGACAACTTCTTTCACTGTGCAGGCAATGGCCAGAAAATCGGGTAAGAGATATTTTTTAAGACCAAACCTAATCAATCGGATTGAAAACACTCCTGATCGCATAGAAGAGCGCCTAACAAATTTTCAATTTAAGTATCCGAAACAAGTAATGGATTCTATCGTGTTCAACCTCCCGGATAACCTACATACAGAATCTTTGCCTAATGATCAACAATTCGATACACCATACGGTAGTTATAAAGTGAGTTATAAGGCCTCTTCTGAAAAGTTAATCTACTGCAGATCTTTGGAATTAAAAGAAGGTATTTATGACAAAGGTGAATATCAGAAGTTTGTAGAGTTTTTTGAGAATTGTGCTAAAGCAGACAAGCAAAAAGTAGTATTCGTTGATGCTACTTAGAATCGGAAAAAACAGTTTGAAATAATTGATCAGCCCTTACTTTATCATCTCTTTTTTCTGTTGGTTTCTGTCCCAGGAAATACACTTCTTTATGCCCCCCGGAAAAGGTGTCCAGAATGATATGGAAGAAAAAAGAGTTCAATTGATTGACAAATCCACCATGAACGTTGGGCTTCTTGTATATAAATCCACTAACACCACTCAAGATAAACTCATCACCCACTTTCTCTTGTACAATCATGAGAGTGCCTTCTTTTTGTTCGGTAAGCATACCACGGAAGGAATAATCGGTCTCAGCTAGCGAAAAATCTACTTTTACCAGTACCTCACTTAGCTTTTTCACCTCAATAGCCGTTTCTATCACCTGTTTTGAATCAGATGAAACAACGTCTCCATTGTATGTACCCTCAATTTTTTGAGCAAGACCGTTCATGAATTGCAATAATCAGCTTTAATTGTGCGAATAATCCAAACTAAAAATAAGGATGCAAAACTTAGGAATATGATCGAATGTAGTGAATGGGAATATACTTGGCTAGACCGGATTGTTCTGAATATCTACTGATGCATGAACTGGCAGGTTAATTGTGAATATGGTACCTCTACCCACTTCAGATTCAAATGAAAGATTCCCACCATGTTGCTCTACAATACTAAAACTCAATGGTAAACCGAGACCTGTTCCCTTACCCACCTCTTTAGTTGTAAAGAATGGGTCAAATATCTTGGATTTCACATGATCTGGAATACCCTCTCCTGTATCTCTTACACGGATTTCTATGAGTTCTTCATCGATCAACTTAGCAGAAATATGAATCTTCCCTTCTTGAGGAATAGCCTGAATGGCGTTGTTGATGAGGTTTAGAAACACCTGATTGAGTTTGTTAGGGAAACAATTAATAGATGGTAATTCATCAAAATCAATAATGAATTCAATTCTATTTCTAACATTATACTTCACAAGGTCAATAGTAGATTGTAATCCCACTGCAACATTGTATGATGTAAGATCCTTTTCCTCAGGACTTGCGAATGTTCCTAAGTTCTTAACAATTCCATTGATTCTATCAGCACCATCCTTCACTCCTTTCAACAACATTTCCATTTCTTCAATGAGAAATTCAAGGTCATAATCTTTCACCATGCGGTCCAGAGTTTCTTTGGATACTCCTTCCCGATCGCTAGTTAATTCGTTCACCAGCTTCTTCAAGTCATCAAGATCCTGCATCAATGGCATTACATTACCAGCAACAAAATTGATTGGATTATTAATTTCATGAGCAATACCGGCCGTAAGCTGACCAAGAGATGCCATTTTTTCAGATTCTATCAGCTTAAACTGAGCACTCTTGAGTTTGTTGATGGTTTGATTGAGCTCCTCGTTCGCAAACTGAAGTCTCTTTTCGGTATTCTTAAGGTGTGTAATATCTACAAACACGCCAAGTATGAAGAATTCTTCTCCTAATCTCAACCTGGATTTATTGACGTAATACCATTTATCATTAGACTCAGTAAACTTCACATTGTCCTCAAATGAAATTACCAGGTCATCTTTTAAAATTCTTTTATCCTCCTCAAGTATCTCTTCAGCTTCTTCCTTATCAAAATGAGTAGATAACACGGATTTTCCAATTAATTCGTCTACCGTCAAACCAAATGTCCTGGCCGCCGCTGTGTTGACAAGAATATATTTACCCTCGCTATTTCTTACAAAGATTAGGTTAGGGTCCTGGTCTATAATACCCTGAAAAAATTCTTTCTGTTTTGTAATCTCTTTTGTTCTCTCTTCAACAAGCACCTCCAGGTGCTCTCTGTACTTCTCAAGTTCCTTTTGAACATTTACCCTGTCGGTGATATTTATGAAATTACTATTTAGCCCAATTACCTTATTTTGTTTATTATAAATGGGATTAAAAATCTGCTGGTAATATTTTCCATCAAATTCAGATGTAACCATAAAATGCTCACCAGCTAATGCCCTGTCATAGTGAGACCTCATGCTCTTCGCCATGGAATCTGGCCAAATTTCCAAAATGCTTTTGCCTACATCGGCCTTTGCATTCATGATTTCCTTCATTTCCTTTTTATGAAATGAATTGAATGAGATATAGTTATAATTCCTGTCTAGGGAGTAAATGTTAATGTAATCCGGACCCTCCATGTAGGCGAGTAACTGAGCATATGAATCACTCAATTGTGCCTGCGCAGAACGCTTTTCTTCCGCTTCCTTATTCCACTTAGAAACAGAAAACAACATCAATCCGATTATCAGGAAAATCGAAATTATTCCAATTAGTAGTACAGAATTTCGTATTTGCACAAAATCCTTATTCAGACTGGAAACAGGTATATTCAGCACTAAAAGCCACGGATTTTTATTCAGGCGAAGGTATACAGGTGAGATAAAGCGATAAATTTCTTCACCAAGACTTTCATCATATATCTGATCATAATAAGATTCTCCCAGAAGTAAACTTGAATATATTTTGGGGTTATTTCTGAAGAAACTGAAAAACCTTCCAACATTTACAGAATCCGGATGTGCCACCATATATCCATCATCTGAAACCAAACTGGCATACCCATTTTCATTAAACCTAAGCTTCCCAATTCTTTCTTGAAGCATTTGCAAATTGTAATCAACTCCTACTACCCCTTTGAATTCTTCGTCAATAATGATTGGAGTACTAATAGTTACCATAGTTACCCTTTCATTTTCCACCTCATATGTAATGGGTTCCAGAAGGTGACTGGATAATGTGTTTTTGGGACGGTTATAGTAATCATAATTATCCGGGTTATAACATAAGTCCAGGGTAATAGTGTCATTAAGTCTATGCCAATAGGGTTCAAATCTTCCCGTATAATCTGCTCCGGGTGCATTTTGAAAGTCCTGATCATTGTCAAAAGCATTTTTTTCAAAAACAGTCCACGCTCCTAAAAAAGACTCGTTGGATTCCAGGTTTGATTTTAGCAACCCGAGGATAAACTCTCTGCTATTGTGCTCATGATTCTTGATCTGAAGAATCGATTGGTTGATAGCATTTGTATTAATTAGGGCCTGGTCAAAAATATACTTTATTTCCTCTCCGTGACGAGCAGTCATGTTACTAGCCAATTCAATTGCTATTTTTCTTGTTGCATCGATGGATCGATTGTTTATCAATAAGAAAGTAGCTGTGAATGCAACCAGTATAAGTATACCGACCAGTGCTATTGTATTTACCGGTATTTTAAATTTATCTTTCACCAATCAAAAAAGGGACCCGTTAAAGTCCCATAATTTAATCAATAATATTTTCTTAGATTCAACTATTGTACATGAGATCGTAATATTCTGTAGCCATCCGGGTACTATCAAAATAAGGGAGTACATCTTTTGCACTACTCATGGCAATCTTGTTCCAATCAGCCGGTTTATCATAATATAGTTTGACAACTTTGTTGGTCAATATGTCATAAAGATTCTTGGTATCTTCTTCATCCTGAATATTATGATCCAGTGTGTGATCCAGAGCTGGCAGCACAAATGAATTCTTATCATTCTTCGCAAATTCAGGAATCCAGCCATCATCCGTTGATAAATTAATTGACCCGTTCATTGCAGCAGTCATTCCACTTGTTCCAGAAGCCTCTCTTGTAATTCTTGGGTTATTCAACCACACATCAGAACCGTCTTTCAAGAGCTTACTTAAAGCCAATTCATACCCTGTCAAAACAGCGCAATTAGCATATCCAGCCGTTTCATGAATCAATTTATTGAATACACCCACAGCTTCAGTATCCAATGGATACGGTTTTCCAGCCCAAATAACCTGAACAGGTTTTTTCGCATTGGTCACGAGCTCATGAAATTTTTCCTCATCCCACATCAGCATGTCTGCCCTCTTATATCCAGCGAATCTCCTGGCCCAAACAATGGTAAGCACGTTGGGATCAAATATTTTCCCAGTTTGATCGGCTACTTCTTTAAACAGGATTTCCTTTAAAGCCTTTTTCCTATCTGCAAATGCATCAGCTTTCCCTTTTGCCACCGCTTCGGCTATTGCTTTGTCCTGCCAATAAGGTTGATTTTGAGAATTCGTAATAGAGATTATTTTAGAAATCCCTTTGAAAGAAGCCCACATGTCATTTGACACCTTTCCATGGAGCTTACTCACTCCATTTGAAATCTTAGAAAGCCTTAAAGCAGCTACCGTATAATTCAACATTTTGGTATTATCTGTCAATGCCAGAATTTCACGATGAGTAAGATTTTTACTAAAAAATCCCATTTCATTCAATAAATCTGCTTCTCTCTCTTCATTTCCAGCTTTCTCAGGTGTATGAGTAGTAAAAACAAACTGGTTTTTTGTAGCACCTTTTTCCCTTAGATAATAAAAAGCAGGCAATCCGTGACCTTCATTGAGGTGATAAACATCTGCACCTCCCAGTTTCTCAACCACCTTTGCACCTCCAAGACCTAGTACCATACTTTGAGCAATTCTTGTCAAGTCGTTTCCATCATACAATCTGTCTGTAATAGTTCTTGAAAGAAAATCATTCTCAGGAAGGTCTGTTGAAAGAAAATACATTGGCACAGTGCCAAAAATTTCAGGCTTTAGGCAGTAAGCCTTCACATGCACATTTTTGTTATCCTTGATTCTAATCTTAACTGTTATACCAGTATCCTCCAGAAAACTATATTGCTTCTCGATAAATTTTACATCCAAGGATCTATTTTGCTGTCTTCCCTGATCATAGTAACCATATTTCCAAAGCATCCCAATACCAATCAGGTTTTGCTTGTTTTCATAGGCACTTCGCATGTGAGAGCCCGCTAAAAAACCTAGCCCCCCTGAGTAAGTTTTCAATGCCTGGTCAATCCCAAACTCCATACTGAAATAAGCTACCTTTTTATCAAACTTTTTGTCCACCTTATACGGGTGATACCATTTATTATATTTAGTCATTTGGCCCAAAAGAATTTTTAATTAGGGAACGAATTTATAGTTTTTGAACAAGACAGAAAGACTTATCAGCCTAAAAATGAGGGGGCTTAAAAAAAAGCAAAAATACAATCGATTTCATTCAAAATTAATTGAATTACAGTCTTTAAATAATACGAAAGGAAGAAATAATAGAATGGAAAAAGGCCATGCTCACGGTTTATAAATTTGCTAACCAAACCGAAAAAGGAATAGACCTTTGAGACATGGCCGTCTCTTAAGTATGCTTAAAAATGCTAATCCTTAATCCAGCACAAAACTGAATTAATTTTTTGACATTTACTAATCTAAGGTCATCTACTTAACAACTATGATTTAAGACACCCTGATGCATTCAATGGTTTAAAACACTATCGATTCTTCTTTATAATAAAGCGATTACCACGGTTATATGTCACATAATTCCATACCCAATTGGAAAAAACCAGCAGTTTTCTTCTGAAGCCTATGATCGATATTAAGTGAATAAACATCCAGACAAACCAACCAAAGAACCCACCAAATCGAATCCCAAATGGTGCATCTACCACAGCCTTATTTCTTCCGATGGTCGCCATAGTTCCTTTGTCTAAATATTTAAAAGATTTAGTTGGTTCTTCTCCTGTTATAATTTGCTTAAAGTTTTCTCCCAGTGTTTCTGCCTGTTGAATGGCAACTGGAGCTACCATCGGTAATCCATTAGGATAATTCTCCGTTTCCAGATATGCTACATCACCGATCGCAAAAATGTTATCGTAACCTTTGACACAATTAAATTTGTCTACTGCTATTCTATTTCTGTTAACAGCTTCCTTATTTAATCCTGTCACAACATTTCCTTTAACACCTGCAGCCCAAATCAGTGTATTAGTTGCAATTTTTTCTCCACCCTTCAAAGTTGCCACAGTGCCATCATAATCCTCTAGCAAACTTTCGTTCTTGACAATAATCCCTAATTGTTCCAAATACTTTTTTGACTTTTTGCTGGCAAATTGGGACATGGCTCCCAGTACTTCAGGTAATCCCTCAATCAAATAAATTTTCATTTTGGCAAAATCAAGTTCCGGATAATCCTTCGGAAGGACATTCTTTCTCAATTCTTCAATTGCACCCGCTAATTCCACACCAGTTGGTCCAGCTCCTACAATGACGATATTCATGAAGCGTTCTAACTCCGATTCATCTTCAATTTGAAGGGCTTTCTCAAAATTCTCAATCATAGAATTCCTTATATCAAGTGCTTCAGGAATACTTTTTAATGTATGAGCGGTAGTCTCCAACCTTTCATTACCAAAAAAATTAGGAACAGCGCCGGATGCAATGACCAGATAATCATATTGTAAATCGCCAATATCTGTGATGACCATATTATCTGAAGGGTCAATTCCCTGCACTTCAGCCATTCTAAAATGGAAATTCTTATTCCTGGTATGCAGAAACTCCCGAAGTGGACTGCTTATATCTCCCGGACCCAACCCTGCTGTAGCTACCTGATACAAAAGGGGTTGAAATGTATGGAAATTGTGCTTATCAAATAAGACAACCTGCACTGGCAAGTTAGCGAGTTTAGATACAAGCTCAATTCCTGCAAATCCTCCTCCAATAATTACAATTCTCGGACCATTGTAAGAAGGTATAGACAGTCTTTTTCTCTCAGAGGTGGGTGAATTGGGGGCTATAGTTAATTCCACGGTTTTTATTTACTTGTACGTATCTGAATAGACTTTGATTAAATTTTCGTCAAGGATTTTTTAGTGGTTAGGACTATTTACAAATCATACTATATTTGGGCATGCTTGCGATCAACAAAAAGGTAGTTAACTCCTGGTGCATGTATGACTGGGCCAACTCCGTATACAACCTGGTAATCAACACATCGATATTTCCAATTTATTATAAACTTGTTACTGAAGATTATGAGATGTTTTTGGGATACAAAATTCAAAGTTCAGTTTTGTATACCTATGCTATTTCAATTTCATACTTGCTTTCAGCAATGCTTCTTCCACTGCTCTCTGGAATTGCTGATTACACTGGAAAAAAGAAGTTTTTCCTCAAACTATTTACCTTAATTGGCTCCATAGCTTGCACAAGCATGTTTTTTTTTAATGAAAACAATCTGTATTGGGGATTAGCATGTGCAATTTTTGCAAGTCTTGGTTATAGTAGCAGTCTTGTATTTTATGATGCATACCTTCCTGAAATTGCACCGCCAGAAAAAACAGATAGAATAAGTGCAAAAGGATATTCATATGGGTATGGAGGAAGTACAATTTTACTGGTTATTAGTGCGGGCATATTACTATCGGTACCTAAAAGTCAAGCATTGACTGTTATGCAATGGGTATTTGTTGCTGTAGGGATATGGTGGATCGGATTTGCACAAATACCATTCAAATTTCTACCAGCAAATGTATTTAACAAAAAACCAGAAGGACATATTTTGTTAAATGGTTATCGAGAAGTTCGATCAGTGTTTATATCGATTCAATCACTTCCTAATATCAAGTGGTATATACTGTCATTTTTGTTTTTTAATATGGGAGTACAAACAGTTATGTTACTGGCTACATTATTTGGCACTGATGTATTGGGGCTAGAATCTGGGCAGCTTATACCAGTAATCATTATTATACAACTCATAGGTATGCTAGGATCCTACACGTTTGCACGATTATCCGAAAAAAAAGGAAACCTGTTTTCATTATCAGTGATGATAATCATTTGGATCATAATTACACTTTGCGCCTACTTCATTACAAATGAGTACCAGTTTTATGCAATCGCTGTAGTAGTTGGTTTAGTCATGGGTGGAATACAAGCTTTGTCAAGAGCTACTTATTCAAAACTAATTCCTGAAGACACTGAGAAGCATACTTCATTCTTCTCATTTTTTGATGTTACTTATCATATAAGTGTAGTACTCGGCACCTTCAGTTTTGGGCTTATAAATCAAATTACAGGAACTATGAGAAACAGCACATTGGCACTCACAGTATTTTTCATTCTTGGTCTTCTTTTTCTTAGTAAGGTAAGTATGAGAAGCACAAGCACTGAGGCCTAATGGTTGAACTTAATCTTCCTTCCGCTGATCTCAGGTTAAAGAAAGAAGGCGAAAAATCTTACGTTTTTGACATTCTCAGGAAGAAATTCATTCTTTTAACACCAGAAGAGTGGGTAAGGCAGCACTTTGTCCATTTTCTGATCTCCAATTTGGGTTACCCAAAGGGACTTTTCAATATCGAAAAAGGGTTACGGTATAATAAGAGGCTAAAACGGGCGGATATCATCTTTTGTGACAATCAGGGAAAGCCAATGTTACTCGTGGAATGTAAAGCTCCCGGAGAAAATATTACTCAGGCAGTTTTCAACCAGGCTTCAGTGTACAATAAAGAATTGAAAGCCAGAATCACTGTAATAACAAATGGGTTGAAACATTTCTGCTACGAAACAGACTTTTCAACCCATCAAATTAATTTTTTAGAAACTATTCCTCCTTATCAGGCACTTACACCCTGAAGAAAATCATCTACTGGTGTAAATGGTAAGTCAAATGCATCGGCAACACCCTTGTAAACTACTTCACCATTGATCACATTCAAACCAAGTTTTAGTTCTTTATTATCAGAACAAGCTTGTCTCCAACCTTTTGACGCAAGTTCAATCACGTATGGAAGAGTAGCATTTGTCAGAGCAAGAGTAGAAGTATAAGGCACAGCTCCTGGCATATTCGCTACACAATAATGAACCACATCATCGATTATGAAAGTAGGGTCCTGATGGGTAGTTGGTTTACAGGTCTCAATACAACCTCCCTGATCTACTGCTACATCAACCAGTACTGTACCTGGCCTCATATCTTTAAGCATGTCCTTTGTAATCAAGTGAGGTGCTTTAGCTCCAGGAATCAAAACTGCACCAACAATCAAGTCACACTTAGTGATCATCTCCCGAATATTATATTCATTTGACATCATAGTATTGACATTTGCTGGCATCACATCATCCAAATATCTCAATCTTGGTAAACTCAGGTCCATAATGGTAACGTCAGCACCCATTCCAGCCGCCATTTTAGCAGCATTCGTTCCAACAACTCCTCCACCTAGTATTAATACCTTGGCTGGCCTTACACCAGGAACTCCACCAAGAAGTATTCCTCTTCCCTTTAAAGGTTTCTCCAGGTACTTTGCACCTTCCTGAATAGACATCCTTCCTGCCACTTCACTCATTGGCACAAGTAATGGCAATGATCTATCTGCTTTTTCAACTGTCTCATATGCCAGACAAACTGCTCCACTATTGATCATTGCCGTAGTAAGTGGTTCATATGAAGCGAAGTGGAAGTAGGTAAATACCAACTGATCCTTTTTAATAAGCTTATATTCTGGTTCAATTGGTTCTTTTACTTTCACAATCATTTCAGCCTTACCATAGACATCTTCAATGGTGGGCAACAACTTAGCACCAGCCTCCGAATACAAGTCATCACTAAAGCCACTGCCTTCACCGGCTGTTTGCTGTACATAAACCTCATGACCTCTTTTAGTCAACTCTTTAACACCTGCAGGGGTTAGTGCCACCCTGTTCTCATTATTCTTAATCTCCTTTGGTACGCCAATTATCATATTATCCTGTTGTTTATTGAAGACGTGAAACAAAATTAAATTTTCAAAGTAAATAATTACAAACGTTTGTAATTATTACAAATTCAGAATTTTTTGGAATTTTTCAAAAATTCATAATTACCAAATATTGTTTTGATGTTGAACGCTAATCCAGAATAATATTCTCAATTATGTTTTTTTGATAGGCAAATTTAATAAATAATATGGAATACCTAACTATTCCTACTTTGATTTGACCTCATTTTTGACTATTTTTGGAACATAATGCTACAAGTGTTTTCCTTTTTTAAAACTTTTTAAATCCAGTAGAGTGAGCACAGTTAACTTAAAGCCCAAAACAAAGATTTCCACTGAAGAACTCATAAGTGATTATACAATCGCCATAGAAAGCAGAGAAGCCAGCTTAATGGGGAGAAAAGAGGTCTTTATGGGTAAAGCCAAGTTCGGGATTTTTGGTGATGGAAAAGAGGTAGCGCAACTGGCAATGGCCCGGGCCTTCAAGAACGGAGATTTCCGATCCGGTTATTACAGGGACCAAACTTTTATGTTGGCTATTGGTCAGCTTACTTTGGAACAGTTTTTTGCACAACTCTATGCACATACAGATATAGAAGCAGATCCAGCATCAGGCGGCAGAATGATGAATGGTCATTTTGGAACTCGTTCATTGAATAAAAAGGGGGAATGGAAAACGCTTACTGACATGAAGAACAGTAGTTCCGATATTTCTCCTACTGCGGCACAAATGCCCAGACTTATTGGTTTGGGATATGCCTCAAAGCTTTATAGAAACAATCCTCAACTGAAAAACTTCCAGGATTTCAGTATTGACGGAAATGAAGTAGCATTTGGAACTATTGGAAATGCTTCAACCTCTGAAGGTCATTTCTTTGAAAGTATGAATGCGGCAGCTGTTCTTCAGATTCCCATGGTAATGTCAGTTTGGGATGATGATTACGGAATATCAGTGCCAAAAGAATACCACACTACAAGAGGCAGTATATCTAAAGCGCTTAGTGGTTTCCAAAGAAAGAACAAATCCGAAAAAGGCATGGAAATATTTTCTGTCCATGGATGGGATTACCCTGCTTTGATTGAAACCTATCTAAAAGCTACTGATATCGCCAGGAAAGAACATGTGCCTACCCTGATCCATGTTACTGAAATGACGCAACCACAGGGACACTCCACTTCAGGTTCTCATGAAAGGTATAAGTCAAAAGAAAGACTCGACTGGGAGAAAGAATTTGACTGCATCAAAAAAATGCGTGAATGGCTGATTGATGAAGGAATCTGCTCAGCAGAACAACTTGATGAAATAGATAAGAAAGCTAAATTAAGAGTAAAAGAAGCGAAAACGTCGGCATGGAAAGCCTATACAAAAGAAATAAATGAGGATTTAAGAACTGTTAAATCATACATTGAAGATGCTGCCAGATTCAGTCCACAAAAAGAAAAATTAGAAGACATTTCTAAAAACCTTGATTCAATTATCAATCCATCAAAAGGAGAGATTTTCTCTGCGGCAAGAAAAACAGCCAGATTGATAAGAGAAGAAAGTGGCTCTTACAGATTTGAATTGATCAATTGGATCAAAGGCAAATTTGAGTTGTACGAAAATCAATATAGCTCACTGCTACACAGCGATTCAGACTATGCCGCTTACAAAATTGATGCAGTAGAACCGATTTACAGCGATGAATCCAAGGTTGTAGATGGAAGAGAGGTCATGCAAGCTTGTTTTGATTACATCTTGCAACATAATCCTTTGGTCTTTGCTATTGGTGAGGACGTAGGAAAAATTGGTGATGTAAATCAGGGTTTTGCGGGATTACAGGACAAACATGGTGAAATTCGGGTTACTGATACCGGAATCAGAGAAACAACAATTATTGGTCAGGGAATTGGCGCTGCTCTCAGGGGATTAAGACCAATTGTAGAAATCCAATACCTTGATTATTTACTTTATGCATTACAAACACTCAGTGATGATCTTGCCTGTCTGCATTACCGCACTGCTGGTGGCCAGAAAGCCCCATTAATTATAAGAACTAGAGGTCACCGTTTGGAAGGGGTTTGGCATTCAGGTAGCCCAATGGGAATGATTCTGGGCTCTTTGAGAGGAATCAACGTATTGGTACCCAGAGATATGACCCAGGCCGCTGGATTTTACAATACGATGTTAGCGAGTGATGAACCTGCAATTATCATCGAATCACTCAATGGTTATAGGTTAAAGGAAAAATTACCTGACAATGTAGGTGAGATGAAAATTCCTTTGGGCATCCCTGAAATACTACGAGAAGGTGAAGATATCACTCTTGTAACCTATGGAAGTATGTGTAGACAAGTTATTGAGGCAGCCAATCAATTAGAAGAATTGGGAATAAGTGCTGAAATAATTGATGTGCAAACGCTCATACCGTTTGATACAAAGGGTATCATCAGAGATTCGCTGCAAAAAACTAATAGAATTGCATTTATTGATGAGGATGTTCCAGGTGGAGCTACAGCTTATATGATGCAACAAGTATTGGAAAATAACAATGGATACGAGCTTCTTGATTCCAGACCTCTTACCATTACAGCAAAAGCGCACAGACCAGCATATGGATCTGACGGGGATTACTTCTCCAAACCTAATATTGAAGATATTGTAGAGAAAATTTATGAATTAATTGCGGAAACTAACCCTGATCAATTCAAGGAACTCTTCTAAGGATTCAAACGAAATTCTGGAAATATTGTGAAATCCGGGCTATAGACAATGTTGCTTTCGTTCAAACTCCTATCTACGATCTGGGCTTGAATTCTAAAAGTTTCATTACGCAGGTTCAACTCAAACCCATTTGATGTCATAACGTATTCAAGGCTTCCTGCTAATGGCTTCTCCTCTTCAAAGTTTATTTGATCCAAAATCGGGAACCTCGTATCCCAAATACTCCCAAATGTACAAGAGATTGCACCACTCGTTTCTTGTCTAACACTTTCATCAAACTCAAACGGTATATAGACACCATTTCTTTTCACTTCAAAACTCACAAAAATATTTCTGCTGTATTTGTTCCTTACAACATAACAGGTGTCTGAGGTTTCTCCCTGTGTTACAATTTCATAAAAAAGACAATCAAAAGCTGGCCTATTGTCAGTTTCCGAAAACAATTCTATCTCATCATTACATGAGTTTTGTTGTAGAACTGGCCCAATTTGACTGTTTGTACTTGGATTCCAAATGTAAAAAGGAGGTTTGCTGTCAGAACTGATCGTAACAAGGTTGAATGAACTGTCAACTACATAATTGTAATTGTGGTAAGGGCAATAACTTTCAGTAACATCCAATCCAACATCTCCGTTTCCGTCCTGAAATTTCAATACAAGTACTAGTGAATCTTTATCTATTCCCTCTACGGGCACATACCTTAGGCTTTCAAAACTAATTTCAGGTTCCTCAGGAAATTCCGGTGGAGGATAACATGCCACCATCGCGATTCCTATTATCATGAAAAATATTTTGTCTGTCAGTCCCTTACTCATTCTTAAAATATATATTCGCTAATATAATTACAATATTTACCAAGTTCACCCCTACATCTTGCAAACTAAAAATTTCTTCAAAAGTTTCAGATCAAAGGTAAGCCAATCTAGTCCAGAAGAATTTGAGTCTCTGTGTCTGGAAGCCTTCATGTTTCAATACAACCATAATTTGGTCTATAAAACCTATGTGGAAGCACTTAGTATCCAGGTTAACAACGTCGATTCATTATCAAAAATTCCCTTTTTGCCAATAGAATTTTTCAAAAATCATCAGGTAATTTCATCCGATTTTAAGGCACACAAAGAATTCATGAGTAGTGGAACTACCGGCATTTCTAGAAGCATTCATTATCTTGATGACTTGCAATTCTATCACAACCACACCTTATCAATATTCACCAAACATTTCAATAAGCTACTTGAAGAATACTGCATCATTGCAGTACTGCCATCTTACCTTGAGCAAGGAAACTCCTCCCTCATTACAATGGTAGATCACTTTATTCAATCATCACATAACCCAAAATCAGGATACTATTTAGAAGACCATGAAAACATTGAAAGCGTTGTAAAATCAGTACACAGAGATGGAAAAACGCCTTTAATAATTGGGGTCACATATGCATTATTGAGATTAGCAGAAGTTAAAACTGACCTTGAGGGATGTTTAGTTTTGGAAACTGGGGGTATGAAAGGACGAAGGAAAGAAATCATCCGTGAAGAACTACATCAGTTATTGAAGGATGGTCTAAATCTTTCAAGAATTGGGTCTGAATATGGTATGACAGAACTCCTTTCGCAGGCATATTCGGATAGTAATGGAACATTTATGGAAAATATTTGGTTAAAAGTACTGATCAGAGATACTGATGATCCATTTTCTTACGTTAGAGAGAAAAAAACGGGAGGTGTAAATGTAATTGACCTGGCTAATATTCAGTCTTGTTGTTTCATTGAAACAAAAGATTTAGGTAGAAAAACAACTTCCGAAACGTTTGAAATACTTGGGAGATTTGACAATTCAGATATCCGAGGATGTAATCTATTGGTGAGTTAAACCTGACTTAAGAAATGGTTAACAAAAGACAATTAAACAAAATAGAATTAATAATAGTTGGAAAGTTAGGTCAGACCAAATATTTTTGATTTAGGTAAATAATAATTACATTAGTTACTGGAAAGTATATATAAAATCGTATATATAAGTTGAGTTAAGATATACACCTATGAAATTGAAAGCTTTACTATTTGCAGGGGTTCTTCTAGTTGCTGCTAGCGCATGTACCCAAAAAACATGTCCGACTTATGCTAAGAAGGACGTTAAAGAAGTGAAAACTGAAAAACCTGAGGCTGTAAAACTTTAAGGTTTTGTGAAAATATATTATGCGGAATCTGAAAATTAGATATCCGCATATTTTTTTACCTCATCTGTAAGAATTCTCTTATCAGACATTATCACTAATCGTTCTACTACATTACGTAGTTCTCTGATATTACCGGTCCAGTCTTTTTTCTTTAGCAATTCAATGGCATCCTCGTCAATTTCTGTTCGTGGAGCATTGTATTCTGCTGCAATATCATCAAGAAATTTGTTTACGAGTAAAGGCACATCCTCAATTCGGTCATTGAGGGAAGGCACTTTTATAATAATTACACTTAGCCTATGATATAGATCCTCCCGGAATTCATTTGAACTTATTGCTTCCTTTAGATTTTTGTTAGTAGCGGCAACTACTCTCACATCTACTTTAATTTCCTTGTCACCGCCAACTCTCGTTATTTTGCTCTCCTGCAACGCCCTGAGAACTTTCGCTTGTGCCGATAAGCTCATATCACCAATCTCATCCAGGAAAAGTGTCCCTCCATTGGCTTGCTCAAATTTGCCAATTCTTTGTTTTACAGCGGAAGTAAATGACCCTTTTTCATGGCCAAATAATTCACTTTCAATTAGTTCCGAAGGTATAGCGGCACAATTCACCTCAATTAAAGGACCTTTGCTTCTATTGCTCTTTTCGTGCAACCATCTAGCGACGAGCTCCTTACCAGTCCCGTTTGGGCCAGTAATAAGCACTCGTGCTTCAGTAGGTGCCACTTTCTCAATAGTATCTTTTACTTCAGATATACTTTTTGATTCACCAACAATGTCATATTTCTTGTTAACCTTCTTCTTGAGAATTCTAGTTTCGGTAACGAGATTAGATTTATCCAGCGCATTCTTGATTGACAGTAGAAGTCTGTTTAAATCTGGAGGCTTAGGTATAAAGTCGTAGGCTCCAATCTTTGTGGCTTCTACGGCTGTTTCAATTGTTCCATGAGCAGAAATCATCAGAAATTGTGTTTGGATACCCTGTTCCTGGGCTTTAGTAAGCAATTCAATTCCATCCATTTTTGGCATTTTCACATCGCAAAGCGCAACATCAAAATTTCCATCAGAGAGTTTCTTCAAGCCTTCATCCCCATCTTTGGCTTCATCAATTTCATAATTTTCATACTCCAGGATTTCCTTGAGCGTGTTTCTTATACTTTTCTCGTCATCAATAATGAGAATTCTGGCCATGCTTCGATCATAAATTTTGAAAATAAAAATAGCAAGCCTGTAAGCCGGGTTCTGTATCCTTCATCTTGTGATGAATTATCCTATCATTTATCTAGTCACGCCTTAGGCGAGATCTATCAATCTACCCATCTCACTCTTTTACAAATTGACCGAGCAAGTCTTTAGTTTGCCAAAGCAAACAAAGTGAGACCTATTTGATCTTTCAACCCGTGAGGTTTACCATGCGTCACGATTTACATCGTAGACCGGTGGGCTCTTACCCCACCATTTCACCCTTATCACACCTATGGGCGTGACGGTATCTTTTCTGTTGCACTATCTATTCCTACAATTGCAGGACCTCCCTGTTAGAGAGCACGGCGCTCTATGTTGCCCGGACTTTCCTTCCCCTGCAACGAGGCAGGGAACGATAAGACGGCTTGCACGACAAAAATAAGAAATTAATGGACGTCTTCCCCAGTAATTTTAAATTCCCATTCATCACCGGTGTTGGCGACTTCCTGGATCATTTCCTTGAGTAGTTCATCCGTAGTGTTATCCACAAAAGTAGCAGCCTCAACTCTTAAAAAATTATCCGAAATAACGAATTTGGAATGGACAAATTCAGCGCTTTCTTCGAGGATGGACTTGAAATCAATAGGGTTACCAACATCACATACCTTTGTGGTAAATTCTACAACAACTCTTCCATATTGTTTATGTTTATACTTGGTCCCAATGACCGTTTGGAATCTTTCATCAGGAAGTGGGACAATTATCACAGACTTGGAGTCGTCATACTCGGAAAACTGACCGTTAATTTCCCCGGCATAGCTTTCCATGAATTCTTTGAAGTTCATTAGAGCTCAATTGGTTTCATCATTAAGATAGCAAATCTATCTATGTAATAAAAAACGATATGCACAATTTTGAATAGGTCATTTCTATTCGATTGTTTTCACAACATTTCCCTCCTCATCAACGAACTTAGTTCTTCTGGACCTGTTCTTTTTGAAAACTTCTTGTATATAATCAAATGCTCTTACATACTGTATACTAGCGCCAGTTTCAAAACCAATACCTCGCTGATGTTCTTCTAACTGCGAACTTTTACTGTACACTTTGGCTCTCAACCTTCCATCCTGAGTAAGGAGATATTCCACAGTAATATCTCCAATTACATTAGACAAATCAGAATTTGAGGTACTTGAAACAATTTCGCCTTCCCTGGTAACACGAAGACGACCATTAAGAAAAGTATAAGACAGCCTCAGTTGAAATACTCCACTATTGGATCCATTACCATCAGTTCCTGAGCCTCCGGTTTGATCCGCCAGATTTAAATCAAACTCAAGTTCAAGGTTTTCATCTACCTGATTGATCCAATAGCTCAGTTGATTTGATATAAACTCGCTTACACTACTACCAAAATCTGCGGATTGCACATCAAAATTAGAATTCTGAGGCATAAGCTTCTTAAGAATCAGAAGGCTAAACACCTGCCTTTTCAATTCCTGCTCATCATTTTGAATCCTAAGTTCAAATTGTTTGACCAAAAATGAGAGATTAACACCATCAATTTGTTTCTGCTCAGGATAATCTCTGAACTCAATATCAAAGTCAAGGTTTGGTGAGAGCATTTGACCTTGTAGGTCCAAAATAACCACGGCAGGATAACTACCCAGGCTTTGAGTCGCATTTGGTGCCATACTATTATAAGAAACCGTTTGCTCATAGGCAGCTTTAATATCCAATACACCTTCATAGGGATTACCATACCAACTGATTTTACTGCCCTGTTGCACAATAAATTCTTTGTTGATCAAATTGTATAACGTGAAATTATACCCCCCTTGTTGGATCACTACATCACCTACCATTTTGAAATCCCCTTCTGTGTTAATTATCAAATTAAGGTTACCTTCCCCCCTTCCTCTAATAATATCACCAGATTTTAAGTCAAATATCAATTCAATGTATGCATCAGGAGTTACTTCTAAATCAAGATCCAACTCAATACCCTTCAGATTAGTATCCGAGAGGTCAGCGATATTTATCAGATTAGAAGTGTCTGACAAGTTTACAAAGGAGATGTAGTCCTTCAAATCAGTTGTAGCACTGTTACTTAGCGGAATGTAGATTTTTGTGTTTTTATTGGTTTTTGCATCCGCTGAAATCTTAAGGTTCGACAGTGTCCCATTGAAACCTACTGATCCTGTTGCGTACGCTTCTCCATAATAGAGTGAGTTATCGCTCATTGATGTATTAAGTAGGTTCAGCCCGAAGACATTACCAGTGATTGCCATACGAAAGTCTTTATAATTCTGGTGATAAAACGCTCCTTCAAAATATCCTTTGCTTCCTTTTTCATCAAATAAATTAAGAGCTGCTATTTCCAGACGGTCTTTGTGAACAAGTACCTTACCGTTAAAATCATAAGGCACATTAAGATAATCAAGTTTGACATGCCCATTACTAATGTTAATACCACCTGTCACCGATGGGTTATTCAGTTCACCCAATATCTTAAGGTCTCCAATTACTGTACCTCTTAGATCTGAGACATAGTCATCTACAAAAATTGAAAATGGTTCTATTGCAACATCCTGAAGCTTCACATCAAGAGCAAGACTTCTTTGCTCTGTACTAAAATCAATGTTACCGAGCACACCAAGTAGCTCTTGTCCGGAACTACTCAATTTTGAGCGCAATGCCAACTTTTTTCTATCATTGTTCCATGCGGCGTTTATATTCAAATCACCAATAGCAAACTCTTGTAAAGACAAAGAATCTACTGACACTTTACCAGTTACAAATGGCGTGGCATAGTTGCCTCTGAGGTAAATATCGCCATTTGTCAGCCCGGATATCTCGATAGGTAGTATTCCTTCAAGGTTGCCTAATTGAAAATTTTCAATCTGCACTTCCAGTTGTGAAGAGTCGCTCAATTGTCCATCTGCTTGAAAATTCTGTCCTTCTTTGTGGATACCAAAATGCGTAATCTGGAGTTTATTCCTGGTTATCTCAATTAGATTATCTTCAGCCACCTGCCATAATTGATCTCGAAGAAGTATATTGGCGTTTGCTATCCTTAAGTTAATAGTATCCTTCAAAAATTTCACATCACCAATTAAGTCTATATAATTTCCTTTTTCAGGTTGTTCGATATTGATTGATAAATCGATCCTATCATTGCTCCAAATGGCCTCTGCAGCGAGGTTTTCAGATTTTCCATTACCCCATTTTTGTTCACTTGATGACACATAAAATAAAGCCAGTATATCTTCTTCACCCACAATTCTGGAAGCATTAAATTCCAGTTCAACATCACTAAAGGCTGAACCTCTGTAGCTCAGTGAGTCAATTTTAGTATTGAGTGTGAAGTTTGCATTGGATTGATGGGAGTATGCACCAGACAATGACAGGTCGTTTGAGACATAAAAATCCTGAAAAAAAGGATTGATGTACCTATTTGCGTTAGCAATATTCACATCGAATTCCATTTGATAATTGATATCACTTCCATTATTCACAAATACCTCTGTCATAGACTCATTCTTGAGTTTCTGTAATATCTGTAGGGACATGGAGCGAAGGTCATTCGCTAAAACCGATAGCTTATATGGACCATTTATATTGATTTTAGCATCCCTCGTTAATGCCTGTATAGTACGAAACCCTTGATATTCCGAGGAATTCACCACAAGAGAATCAAGACTAAGCACTTCATCTTCCATCGAAAACCGTGTTTTCTGTAGTTTCACAAATCCAGTAATATCATCCACACTGAGACCATTTAAAGAAATCTCAGCTCCTGTACTAACCAAAATGTCCTTTTCTGAAAAGCCTAATGGTTTTAAGTGCAGCGTATCCAGCTGGGCCTTTGCATTTATTTGCTCTCGACCTTTTCTAACATCTACAGTTCCCTCCATAGAAAATTCAAGGTTTGGATCTCTCATTTCAATAGTACCATCAAAAAATTGTGATTTGAACGCACCATCTGTTTTGATATTTTGGTAATTGTATCCGTTTGCTTCCAATTGAGAGATGAAGGATTTTAGGGTAAAATCTGCAGACGGGATCGTTAACCCTTTCCCTTTTATGTCACCAGACATAGAAATATTACCAATGAATTTATCAAGCCCTGTTAATCTACCAACATTTAGCTTCGATGTTGATACACTACCACTGTATTTAGCCTTCTCAAAGTCATCAATACCCTTCAGGTTGATATCTGTTTTAATCAGCCCAGCTCTTGTGAAAAACTCTCCATTTGCCACAAAATCATTTATGAAGCCCAAAAAACTTGCATTTACATTTAACCCACCAATTTCTTCTAACACTCTCATTGAATCTACCCCTGGAATAAAAACCAAGTCAGGCACATTCACTTTTGAATTTGAAATTGCAATCTCCATGAAAGTCTCTTTGATATTAGGTAACCCCGTAATGAAACAATTCGCTCTTATTTTTGTGTCATTACCTAAACCAATGAGCATATGATCAGCTTGGAAATTACCCACATTCCCATAGTACTTCCCCCCAATTGTTAGTGGTAAATGATAGTCTTTTAACGCAGGAACAAATAATGACAGCTCATCAGTATGTATTAAACTCTCGTTCAGCTCAACATCAAAATTCACACTATCAACAAAATAGCTGAAATAAGCTATGTCGTTAAATGTAAAACGTAATTGGTCCTTGATAACTGATTTTTCGGTTTCTACGAAGAGATTATCAAATGAAATTGAATTTGCTGTGAGCATGAACCTGGAATCCATACGTTTTATCTTTAACAATCCCTTACCTTCTACAGCCGCAAAAGAGGTGATATTTAATTGAATTGTATCATCTATAATTTGTAAATCATTGATACTAGCCCTGACACTGTCTATCAAAAGATGATTTTGATCAAACCCGGCATTAATCGGCTCAAACCTATAATCATCGAGCTGAAAACTAGAGTTCCAGACATCAATTTCGTCAATATGTAATTCAGAAGCCTGTTTATCAGTCCGACGGGGTTCAGAGCTCTTCAATGAACTGAGGAAAACATTAATATTTAATGGATTTGCTTCATCATGCTTGATGAGATGAAAGCTGCCCTCCTTTACTTCTATCCGTTCAATTTTTACTTCTCGATTTTTAAGTATTTTGATTAGGTCAAAGTCAACTTCAATTTTTTTTGCAGCTAATAAAATACTATCAGCATAATCGTAAACTGTTACGTCTTCTACATATACCTGATCAAACCAGGAAATATTTACATATTTGACTTCCGCCTTATGCCCGGTTTTTTTGTATACGTAATTGGTAATATTTGAAACAAGATAAGTCTGAACAACCGGGAGCTGTAGAACTGCAATTGCAAGAAATATCAAACCGATCACTGTTGTTAACAACCACTGAACGATCAGTAATAATCTATTTTTCTTAAATTGTGTCCGTTTTGAATTAGCACCCACTGTGTATGTCCAACATTATATTAGCTATAGAATCATCTTGTGATGAAACATCTGCTTCTGTTATCATTAACGGAAAAGTAATCAATAACATTATAGCTACTCAATCGATTCACGAAAAGTATGGTGGTGTAGTTCCAGAATTGGCATCCAGGGCTCATCAGCAAAATATTATACCAGTAGTAGAGGCGTCACTTAAAGATGCAAATATAGACAAAACAGACCTTAGTGCCATTGCTTATACTAAAGGTCCTGGTCTTCTGGGAGCGCTTCTGGTTGGATCATCCTTTGCAAAATCACTGGCGTATGGACTAGGTATTCCACTCATCTCTGTGAATCATATGCAAGCCCATATTCTTGCTCATTTTATAGAAGACCCAAAACCTGATTTCCCATTTATATGCTTAACAGTAAGCGGTGGCCACACACAAATAGTTTTGGTTAAGTCACCGGTTCAAATGGAAATACTAGGTGAAACAAAAGATGATGCTGTAGGGGAAGCCTTTGATAAATGTGCTAAGATTCTGGGGTTACCATATCCAGGCGGTCCTTTAATTGATAAGTATGCCACAGAGGGAGACTCACAAAAGTTTGATTTCCCAAAAACACATATGCCTGATTTAGAGTATTCCTTTAGTGGAATAAAAACTGCATTTCTTTATTTCATTCGTGAAAAAATGAAAGAGAATGACCAGTTTATCAAAGAAAATATGAGCGATATTTGTGCCAGCATTCAACATACTCTTGTAGAAATGCTGATGAAGAAATTGATCAGCGCCTCAAAAAAAACAGGAGTAAAGCAAATTTCCATTGCTGGAGGAGTAAGCGCGAATAGCTATTTAAGAAAGTCTTTAGTTGAAAATGGTAAAAGTCGCGGTTGGCATACATTCATTCCAAAGTTTGAATATTGTACGGACAACGCTGGAATGATTGCAATTGCTGCACATTTCAAATTTCAAGCAGGGCAGTTTGAGACATTAGACGCGTCTCCCGAACCTAGAATGCAGTTTTAATCCTAAATAATTGAATAGAAACTTATTGTAGTTTACTTTTATTAACATGGCACAGAAAGATAGATTTAGAAATGATGTCAGCATCAAAAACAGAAAGGCCTATCATGAATATGAAATCCTTGATGATTTTGAAGCGGGAATGGTTCTGAAAGGAACTGAAATAAAATCTATTAGAGAAGGGAAAGTTTCTCTTCCTGAAGCGTATTGCCATATTCATGGTGATGAAGTTTTTGTAAAGGGGATGACTATCTCACCGTATGAGCAAGGTTCTTTTTCCAACCATGAACCAACTCGTGAGCGAAAATTACTCTTATCAAAAAAAGAAATTGAAAAGCTAAAAACAAAAACAGAAGAAAAAGGTCTTACAATAGTGCCTACAAGGCTGTATATCAATAACAGAGGATTTGCAAAACTTAGAATTGGATTAGCCAGGGGTAAGAAACTATTTGATAAGCGTGAATCACTTAAGAAGAAACAACAAGACAGAGAAATTAAGAATTTAAAAATCTAAAGCCATGAATGGAAAAGTGCTCGTACTCAATCAAGACTACTCTCCGATTACGGTGTGTACAGTTTACCGAGCATTTCTTCTAACCTACCTTGGAAAAGCTGAACTAGTAGATGGATCACCAAAAAGGGTATTGAGGTCTGTTTCCAAAAGTTACCCCTGGCCATCCGTTATTCGCATCAAAAATTATGTCAATGTACCTTACAAAGGGGTTGTATTGACGAGATATAACATATTCAAAAGGGATAAACATTCCTGCCAATACTGTGGTACCAAAAAAGATCTCACAATAGATCATATCATTCCTAAATCTAAAGGAGGCAAATCCACCTGGACCAACCTTGTCACTGCTTGCAAAAAGTGCAATGCTAAAAAAGGTGATTATTCCCTGGATCAGGTAGGTTTAAAACTTGCAAACCAGCCAATTAAGCCTTCCTATGTAATGTTTTTAAGAGAATCCAATAATGACCTCCAAAATGAATGGCTTCCTTACCTTAATCCCAAAAAGTCTGTTTCATAAAAAAAGGTGCTCTCATAGAACACCTTTTCCTATATAAACTATTTCATTAAGATACTATTCTCTTGAAGCAACTTGTCTTGAACTGTATAACACTTTCAAAGCATTAGCTTCTCTTAGTTTCTCCTGAACGTCAGACACAATTCCCATTTCAGTTTCCTGATCAACTTTCATTGACATGGTTATCTTATCGCGTTCACTTTCACTGAGCTTATCTTTCTCCTGGTTAACAAATTGAATGATATCCTCAACTTGTGTGAATACATCATTTGTCTGAATCTTAGGTTCAGAACCATACTGGTCTGAATTCTTAGGTTCTCCAATGTAGATGTAACTCACAAGTGATTTCTTTTCAATTTTAGTCAACTGGCTTGCTTTTGGCAATTGCTGTTTTACCAGTATATCATCCTCTCTCAACACAGTAGTTACCATGAAAAAGAAAAGCAACATGAAAATAATATCTGGTAAAGCTGCTGTAGGGATATCCTGTGATGTTCCTGAACTTTTACTAAACTTTCCCATAATTATCCTCCTATTTTATCTGGTTCTGCAATTGAGATCGCTCTTGGTATACCCTGACGTGCTCTGTCATACAAATCCTTCTGTACCGGATCACTCTTATCAAGTTGTAGAAACTCGTCAGCAGTTAAGCCAACTCTTTCACCGTAAACCTCATTGTAAGCCTTGTTAATCGCATCTAGAACTTCGATGTACAATTCATAACTTGTACCACGCTGTGCTTTAAATGAGACAACTGCTTCAGTAGGGTCAACCGCAGAATTGGGGCTTCCACCATTTGCGCTAATATAAGCCTTCATCTTAGGAGGTAATGAATTGTAAATATCCAATCCCTCAGGAGTAGGCTGACCAAAGTTTAAAATAAACTTCTTGATCTCCTCTTTAAGAGCATTTGGCTCATCTTCCCAAGGCTCATCCTCCACAAGGAGTCTGTCCTGAGAGTTTGCCAGAATCTTAAAGATGTTCTTATCATTTTTCGTCACCTCAGGTGGCGGATTATTTGGATCCGGAGGCGGTGGCAGACGCATTGTTATCCCCTTATCGTTTGCAATTGTCGTTGTAACGAGGAAGAAGATAAGCAACAAGAATGCTATGTCGGCCATTGAACCGGCATTCACCTCAGTTGTCGCTCTATTCTTACTTCTTGCCATTTATTTTAAGATTTTTGAAATTTCTGTGTAAACAATTCCTGCTAATGCAACGAATGTTAAAATGTAGAAAGTAATCAAGGCACCTCCTACTACTTTAGATACACCTTCACTAGCGGCACCCATTGCAGTACCATCAGCAATTGCCCATCCAATAAGGAAGATTACTGCTAATGCGCCAGTTCCCATTCCTCCTTTTACCAGAACTTTCGGATCATCGAAGGCTTTGATCAGCGGCATAACGATAGCGAGGACTGCACATCCTACTACCAATATGTATGATGACCATAAGCCAATATTTATTACGCTATCCATATGCTGATTTTATTTAGTCAAGTTGTGTTTTACTAACATATCTACCAAAGAGATAGATGCATCTTCCATTGAATTCACAATTGAATCAATTTTAGAGATAAGGTAGTTATAGAATAACTGAAGAATAACAGCCACAATCAGACCACCAACAGTTGTTAAAAGGGCCACTTTAATACCATCAGCCACAAGTGCAGGAGACACGTCACCAGCTTCAGCGATAGCATCGAATGCACCAATCATACCAATTACCGTACCCATGAAACCGAGCATTGGAGCAAGTGAAATGAATAGGGAAACCCAAACCATTCCTCTTTCTAATTTACCCATTTCAACAGAACCGTAAGCGATAATAGATTTCTCAACCATCTCTATACCTTCAGACATTCTCATTAAGCCTTGTACAAAGATTGATGCCACTGGACCACTAGTGTTTCTACAAACATCTTTAGCAGCCTCAACTCCACCAGAAGAAAGAGCATCTTCAACTCTTGCTAATAATTTCTTTGTGTTTGTACTAGACAGGTTCAGGGTGATGATTCTTTCAATTGCAATTGCTAATCCAAGGATCAAACAAATTAGTACCAAACTCATGAATCGGTAGTCTCCGTCTATGAAGTACTTTTTCACGATTTGGTGGAATCCTTGATCACCAACAGGCTCTTCTTCAGCAACAAGTTCATCCGCACTTGAATCAGTGTCATCTAATACAAGATCATCAGAAACTGCAGTTGTTGTATCCTCTTCTGCAACAGCTGTAGTATCTGTTCCTTCATCAACTTGTGCATATGTGCTCACGTAGCTAAAAGTAAGCAGACCTGATAGCATCAATAATGTAAATAGCTTTTTCATAATTTAGTTTATTGAATCTTCGGTTAAGTTTAACTTATCTATTCTATTTTAATTTAAGTACATTTTAGTCTGCAGAGAGAGAGGGATTCGAACCCTCGATACCCCGTGAAGGGTATACACACTTTCCAGGCGTGCGCCTTCAACCACTCGGCCACCTCTCTAAATCGAATTCTCCGGCAACAAATCAAACAATAAAATTAACTTTATGCAAGTTTTGCCATATAATTTACCCAAAAGGCATTTTTAGAGATTTTTCATTGTTAATTGCCATTAAATCGAGATTTTCAATGAGCGAATAATACATTTCAATGAAGACCTGACCATTAACTATATCATCACAAGTTTGTCTTTTTGTAATAATCCTCCTACCCTTAAAAAGTCACAGGAATTCATCAAAAATCCATTTCTCCTACCATCGGTATCTGTAATTTCTCTTTAATGACCTCTGTTTTCTTCTCTTCTCCCAAGAGTAACATCATTTTAGTAATGGCCGCTTCTGTTGTGATGTCTCCACCGCTTAAAACTCCAAGATCGCTAAGCTTTTTACTGGTTTCGTATCTCCCCATAATAACTTCACCTCCAATGCATTGCGATACATTATATATGATGATCCCTTTCTCATTGGCATCTTTAAGCAGGTCTAGAAACCATTTGTGATTCATAGTATTTCCAGAACCGTATGTTTCTAAAACAATACCTTTTAATCCTTTGGTATTGAGAATATTCTCAATCAACTTTTTATTAATCCCCGGATAAAGCTTTAATAATGTTATATTATCATCGAACCTACTTTTTAGCCTTATTTCCTCCTTTGACTTATATGGCTTCAGTGCTGGAAAATTATACTCTATGAAAATTCCCGCCTCTGCCAATTTGGGATAATTTTCAGATTCAAAAGCGGCAAATGTACTGCTGCGGATTTTCTGTGATCGGTTTCCTCTCATCAATGTAAAATTGAAATAAATACAAACTTCACAAACTATAGGAGCACCATCCTTCTTAGCAGATGCAATTTCCAGTGCCGTAATTAAATTTTCTCTTGCATCAGACCTTATGAATCCAATAGGTATCTGAGCACCTGTGAAGATTACTGGCTTATTTAAACCTTCTAACATAAACGATAATGCTGAAGCTGAATAAGCCATTGTATCTGTACCGTGTAAGATTACAAAGCCATCATACTGATGATAATTCTCATATATGATGTACCCAAGGTCAACCCAATGTTTGTGATTCACATTTGAGGAATCCTGGGGAGTTGGGAAAGAAATTACTGTCAATTTAAGTTCCAGTGACTTAAGTTCTGGAATTCTTTCAAGTACCCTTCCGAAATTGAATGGCGCAAGGCTACCTGCATCATCATAAGCCATACCAAAGGTCCCTCCTGTGTATATGATCAATACGCTGGAATCCGGGTCACTACCGGCAGTGGTCTTTATGTTTACAATCTTATAATTCATCTACCTGAAACAGCTTTTTTGCGTTATTAGTAGTTGATACAGCTATTTCCTCAATATCCTGACCGAATGCATCAGCTAATTGCTGTGCAATAAAAGGAATATAAGAAGGTTCGTTTCTTTTGCCTCGATGTGGTGCTGGTGTTAGATAAGGACTATCAGTTTCCAGTACCAGGTTCTCAAGGCCAATTTCTTTGATATTCTCCTTTAGTCCACCATTTTTGAAAGTTAGAACTCCACCAATTCCCAGGTAAAAACCGAGATCTCTTATTTGCCTGGCTTCTTCCGGAGTTCCTCCAAAGCAATGAAACACACCGAATAAATCATCATTTCCTATTTCCCTCACCAGTTCAATTGTCTGAGGCAGTGACTCACGACAATGTATCACGATTGGAATCTTATGTTGGATAGCAAGTTGGCATTGAATTTTAAATGCCTCCACCTGATACTTATATTTTGACTTATCCCAGTAAAGATCCGTTCCCATTTCCCCAACAGCTACAAACTTTCTTTTGTTGAGCCAATTCTCAACCTCATAAAGTTGTTTCTCAAAGTTTTGGTCTACTGAGCAAGGGTGTAGTCCCATCATTGGAATACAGTGATCCGGATAAAGATGCTCAAGCTCCAGCATTGCATCAATTGAATCATGGTCAATATTGGGAAGATAGATCTTATTCACACCTGCTTCAATACTTCTTTGAATTGTATCACGCCTGTCTTTGTCAAACTGGTCCAGATATATGTGAGCATGTGTATCTATAAATTCCATCATCATTGGGTAAAACAGTGAGCAATTTAATAGGATAACCTACTAAATCTGTAACCCTTCTCAAGAAAATGATCCAAAAAATTTGGCAGAACAGCTTTCAATGTGTTAAAGTTTTTAACATTATCATGGAACACTATAATGGAGCCAGCCTTTACAACCTTCTTTGACCTGACCAGAATTTCCTCAGCTGTAATGGCCTGATCAAAATCTCCTGACAAATAGTCCCACATGATAATTTTATATCCAGACAATCCCTTTATTTGTGATCGTTTCACCTTACCATACGGAGGACGAAGCAATCTGGGTCCCTGATAATATGTTTCAATTTCATTTTGACAAAGCTGCACATTCTTAAGGAACTCAACTGAATCGGTATTCCAGCCATTTAGATGATTATAGGTATGATTACCCACTCCGTGTCCTCCATTTATCACAGATTTAAAAATCTCAGGGTGTTTCTTAATGTTTTCACCGACTACAAAAAATGTCGCCTCAATAGATCTCTTCTGCAATTCATTCAACACCCAGGGTGTTACGTCAGGGATCGGACCGTCATCAAATGTGAGATATATTTGATTGTCTGTGGGATCTTCTTCCCAAATCAGCATGGGATAAAGTCTTTTTAAATACCAAGGTGTCTTAAAAAAATACCTCCTCACTTCAATTTCACCTTACATGAAAGCATGGTTATGTCATCATGATAACCCCTTTGACCTCTAAATTTATCGGTCTCCTGAAAAATTAGTGAATGCAATTTAGCTGGTGCTATGTCTGGGTTATTTTCAACCAGCGCAACTAATCTGTCCTGTCCGTATTCTTCATCCTGGTCATTAAACACTTCAGTGACCCCATCTGTATAACAGAACAAGAAGAAATCATTCTCAATGTCAATTTTTCCCATTTCAATAAATGGAAGTGGATGAAACATCCCTAAGATAGTAGTGCCCTCTTCCAGAAGCCTTAATGGCTTTCCTTTTTCAAGAAATATGGAAGGGTTATGCCCGCAATTGGCATATTCCAATTCACGCTTTTCATCATCGAAAAAAGCTATAAAGAACGTGATAAAATTTTCTCCGTTTCCACTGAGATTTATTTGATAGTTCAGTTCTCTGACAATATGTTCCAGTGTGGCCGAATTTCTTACTAAAGTTCTCAGACTGGCCTGAAAATTCGACATTAGTAACGCTGCTGGAACTCCTTTGCCTGACACATCAGCCACGCAAACGACAAATTTATGTTCCCCAAGTGGTATATAATCATAATAATCCCCTCCTACATCCTGATGAGGTATGTAGCTAGCTTCTAGTTGTAAGTTTTGAGTATTCGGTAAAGAATTCGGAATGAGGTAATTCTGCACTTGTTTGGCAATTTCCAATTCTCTCCGATAGGCTTCCTGTTCAATCTGTTTTCTGGCCAATTTTTTATTCTCAATAGCCACGATTATGATATTAGTAAGGGCCTGCAAAAAAGTTGTATCGACAAAAGGTCCCTCTGTTCCTCCAACAAATACTACTGCCAATAACCTTTGCTTGTGAGAAACGGGTAACACCTCATTGAACTCACAATAAACTTTCTCGTCTGTATCAAGTTTTTTGGGTTTATCAAGGTTTTGATATTGGTCAGGCAAAGATTCACCTTCCAGACTATGATTTGTACCAAAATTAACTTTACATCGCCAATCTTCATCCAGCACATATAAAGCTATTTTTTGAATTTTCAAATCTGCCAAAAGCATGAACCTATATATCTTATATAAAGATTCTTCAGGCAGATTGTTATTTATAGCCTGAGTTATTTCAAGTAATGCATTCAGTTTTAAATCCTGTATCTCCAAATCCCTCGATTCCATCATCTCGTTAATCAGTAGAATTGTGTGCCATTAAACCAGATTTGGTTGCCAGATAAAAATATCTTCGGGCATTATTATCGAAATCGACATCATCATCAGGAATCTCTTCAGTTGCCGATTTAAAACATTTGATCCAGTTTTTTGCTAACATTTTTCTGAGAACCTTTTTTAACTCATCATCTTCCAGGTCCGTACGCTTTGCAAGCTGCTCAAATGACAGCACAAAGTATAATTCGTCCAATACGTCGTATTCCAGGTCACTCATGAGAACTCTCTTCCTTTCCAGCTATACTTTCGAAACAATGAAATTATAGATAAATAGATAATATAAAAAGGATAAACCAATTGTATAATCAAAAACTCTGATAAGCCAATTTTTATTTCAAGATCCTTCACTAAAATTGAAAGATAAAGGTATTCTACCACCAGTTTTACACCCAGGACTATCAATAAATATGTCAACAGAGTGGAACCAATCCAAATTGGCAGTAAAAACGACACCACTAATGATATCTGAAACAAGAAAATAATGGTTGCCCAAAACGCCAATCTCTTTGTTTTATGATGTCTCCATTTTCCTGCCCACCTAACCCTTTGGTTTAGGAATTCTGAAAAACTGCTTTTTGGTTGCGTGGAAACCACAGAGCTTCGGTCTTTTGTAAAAGCAATGCTATTTGGATCAAGATCAAACACCTTTTGCATGAGAAATTCATCGTCCCCAGATGGGATTTGCTCATTCCCCTTATAACCATTTACTTCCTTGAAAATAGATTTTCTGTATGCCAGATTTGCTCCATTGCACATATTTGGAACTTTCATTTTAAGAGAACCGGCACCAACTCCTATTAAACCAGCAAATTCCAGTCGCTGTAACCTTTCAAAAAGATTTTTGTCCCCATTAAACTTGACTGGCCCCAACACCATCTTGACACTTTTATCTACAAAATAATGCTGCATTGACTCTATCCATCCAGATAATACCCTGCAATCACCATCTGTTGCCAATATTACTTCACCTTTTGCTTCTTCAATTCCTACCGTTATGGCACTTTTTTTTCCAGGTTTTGCATCCAGCTCTCTTAAGGATATAACCTTCATGCTATAATTGGCCTTAAAGTTTTGTGCCACCTGAATGGTTTGATCGTCCGAATAATCATCTATAACGAGTACCTCAAACAGTTCCATCGGGTAATCCTGTTTATTGAGATCCTCCAATAATTTCTCTAAAGATTTATCCTCATTTCGGACAGGTATGATGATTGAAACCAATTGTTTTTTTCCTTCCTGCATCAGATTTATAGGAATGAGCTTCCATGAAATACTCAATGCAATAAGGTATACGCAATAACTACCTACAATTATCAGGACTACCCAAATCAATGATTTACCAATTTAAGATTTGGTATAAATGAGATGGCCAATAAACTAGGTATCAACACATTTATTACCCAAATCAGTAAAGTAGCTACAATCACTACCTGAACTGAAACGCCAAATTGACTAAAAAAAAGCACCGCAGAGATCTCTCTGAGACCTAAATCCCCGATGAAATTAATCGTTGGAACTATTGTTTTTGAAAGAAAAATCAGGGCAATACCTGCTAAAATGGAGAAGCTTTCCAATTCCGGAATGAGAGACTTATAAATAATATAAAATTGTAATGAAAAAATCACATACCGCAATAAGGATAATCCAAACACTTTCATCACTGAAACAGTATCGTATTTTCTCAGGTTGAGATATTTTCTAATCGAGCCTTTTTTAAACACCAGCAAAATAATCATTATGAAAAAGGGGACAATGAATAAGTGATACCAGGTAAAATCTGTAAAAACGCTACCCCTCAGAAAATCACTTTGCACCATATTGATTAAATAATAAATGGCCCATACTCCAAATACGGTGGTCACCAGAAATTGGGTGACTGAGTTAAGCATGAATGCAAAAACTGATTCCTTTTTGTTGGTATCACCAATGAGTCTACCAGAAAGATCGCCCAACCCAGAAATAAAATTCCTAAAGAGTAGCCCAAGTAACACCGCCTTACATGCCTGAACAATTGACTCATTTTCTGTCAGCATCTGCCATTTTACTCCCTCCAAAAACCAATTTAATGGCATTAATATTAGAACAAAGAGTATCGGGTAAAATGGTAAAGAGGAAATTATTTGAATATCCCAATCAGTAAAAAATAGCTTTTGGCAGGCAATTCCCACCAACAACCCGAACAACCCCCACCTCAGCAAGAACTTCCAATTGAACTTTTTATACTTTTTTAATATCAGAAGCTTATTCATAAATTACATTCCACAATGGGCAAAAAGGCTATCAAAGAAAAAATCATATTAGGTATCGACCCGGGCACCAGTGTAATGGGTTATGCTGTGATAGCCATTAAAGGTCAAACATATACATTGTTACAATTTGGTGTCATCCACCTAAGCAAATATAGGAATCATGAAATTAAGCTAAAGAAAATCTTTGAAAGAGTCCTATCCATAATAGATGAATTCCACCCGGATGAATTGGCTTTGGAGGCACCCTTTTACGGTAAAAATGTGCAATCCATGTTAAAACTGGGACGCGCTCAGGGAGTAGCCATGGCTGCTGCTCTTTCAAGAGACATACCCATTAATGAATACGCCCCTAAAAAAGTGAAACAATCTGTAACTGGTAATGGGAACGCCTCCAAAGAACAAGTGGCAGCCATGCTGAAAACGCTTCTGAATTTTAAAGAGACTCCAAAGTTGTTAGATGCCTCAGATGCATTAGCTGTTGCACTATGCCATCATTTTCAAGGTGGTGTAAGTACCAGTTCATCTCGCAGTTGGAAAGCTTTTCTGAGCGAAAACCCTGACAGAATCAAATAATTATTTATAATTCTATAGCTGCTTTGATCCTTTTAGCAGTTTCTTCTAATTCCTCTGGTGTTGGTTTTAACTTCATCCTTGAGAAATTCATATCATCCATACTATTAATAGGAATTAGGTGGATATGCGTATGAGGTACTTCTAAACCAATTACCGTAAGACCAATTCGTTCACAAGTAATGGCTTTCTCAACACCTTTCGCTACTTTTTTTGCAAAAAGATTAAGTGCCACAAGCACCTCATCATCAAGATCAAAAATGTAATCTTCTTCAATTTTTGGAACTACCAGGCAGTGCCCTTCTACCAGAGGGTTGATATCCAGAAATGAAATAAAATCGTCATTCTCTGCTACAATGTTAGCTGGAATCTCCCGATTGATAATTTTGGTGAAAATGCTTGCCATCACTTTTTAGTATGATATTTCTAAAACGTCAAATTCCATTTTACCTGCTGGTGCATCTATTTCTGCAACCTCACCTTGCTTCTTACCTACAAGTCCTTTACCGATTGGCGATTTAATGGATATTTTACCAGCTTTCAAATCAGCTTCCTCTTCAGCAACCAACATATAAGTCATAGTTGCACCATTTTTCTTGTTCTTGATCTTAACTGTTGACATTATTCCAGCTTTACTGGTGTCTATTGTAGATTCGTCCAAAACCCGAGCAGTAGAAAGAACTTCCTCAAGTTTTGATATTTTCAACTCTAATAACCCCTGAGCATCTTTCGCTGCATCATATTCTGCATTTTCACTTAAATCTCCTTTATCTCTAGCTTCTGCAATTTGCTTTGCGATATCTGCTCTTCCTTTTGTTTTTAGATCCTGTAACTCGTCCTTTAATTTATCTAACCCCTCTTTAGAGTAGTAGTTAATATTCGCCATATTTCCTCTTCGTTTAAAACAAAAAAGAACGGTCCTATTTCTAGAACCGTCTTCTTTATTGTTTTTCTTATAACAGGAACAAAAGTAAAAATAAATTAAGCGAGATCAAACAACTTTTGGCGTTTGTTGATAGTGATGCATAATTTTAGAGGCCAAAACCTCACTTATTCGCCGATACGACTCATAAGTCCATCCTGCCACATGAGGTGTTAATAACACTTTATTACTCTCAATCAAACCAGTCATTATCTTTTTCTCCTCGTCTGTGTGTGATGCTAATTTCTCATTTTCCAACACATCAAGTGCAGCACCAAGGACTTTACCCTTTCTTATCTGATTTAACAAAGCTTCCAAAGACAGTACTTTACCTCTTGATGTATTGATCACAAAGATATTTTTCTGAAATCCTTCAAAATATTCATCATTGATAAGCAGTGTGGTTTCAGCTGTGAGCGGAACATGTATGCTTAAGACATCTACTTTTTGCCTGAGTTTATCCATGGACTCCATTCTGGCGTGAGGTGAGATAAGGTCCTGGTGGTATTTATCATATGCAATCACTTCACAATCGAATCCGCTTAACTTTTTAGCCAATGCCTGTCCGGTATTACCAAAGCCTATTATACCAACACATTTTCCTCTTAACTCAATTCCCCGGTTGGCCTCTCTTCTCCATTTTCCGTTGATCACTTCCTGATGTGCGCTTCCCAGGTGGTTGAATAAACTAAGAAGCATCCCAATGGTATGTTCACCCACTGCGTCCCTATTGCCTTCAGGTGCATTAAAGATTTTTATATCCGTACCCTTCACAGCAGAAACATCAATGTTATCTACTCCGGCACCTGCGCGAGCAATAAATTCCAGCAAACTCGCATCAGCAATCAAATCCGTAGTAATTTTCAATTTACTTCTCACCACCAATCCATGGTAGTTACCAATAATGTTTTTCACATGGTCTTCCTTGATCTCAGGTTGATAATCAACATCAAAAAAATCATGATCCATCAGATCAAGAAAGCTTTTGTGAAGGTCATTTACTACAAGTATTTTTTTCTTAGACATTTTCTAAAGACCATAAAGTGCGTGTGCAACAGCGAAGTATACGATAAGTCCCAACAGATCGTTGGCCGTGGTGATGAATGGACCTGAAGCAAGGGCCGGATTGATGCCAAATTTATCCAGTATTAACGGCGTTATTGTTCCCATAAACGATGCTAATAAGACTACACTAAAAAGAGCCAGAGCTACCGTCATGGCTATGGTTTGGTCCTTTTTAAATAAGATCACAACTCCAAAAACAATCAATGCCAGAATTACACCGTTAACTACAGCCACGAATAGTACCTTCACTAGTCTTTTGGGTAAACTATCTTCAAAAACACTTTTATTAGCAAGACTTTGAACTACGAGGCTAGAAGATTGAATACCCACATTACCTCCTGTTGCGGTAATTAATGGAATAAAGAATGCCATAATGGGAATCAACTTAATCTCACCCTCAAAAAAGCTGATGAAATACGCTCCCAATAATCCACCCACCAGACCAATTACGAGCCAGGGTAATCGAGCTTTGGATAACATCCAAACAGTATCATCTTCCTCAACATCAGAAGAAATACCTGCCATGATTTGCCTTTCTTCTTCGGCTATCTCCGTAATAACATCTACAATATCATCAATGGTAATACGGCCTACCAGTTTTCCCCTGGCATTTACTACCGGAACAGCATCCAGATCATACTTTTGCATAATCATAGCTACTTCTTCCTCCTCCAGATAGGTCTCTACGGAAACTACATCCGGATCATAGATATCCGCAATTCTCATGGCATCACTAGCTAGAATGATTTTTTTCAGTGAAACCTTACCAACCAATTTGTCAAATTCATCTACTACGTAAACAGAATAAATCTTCTCTACATTCTCAGCTTGCTTGCGGATTTCGTCTATACATTGCATTACTGTCCAGTTGGACTTGGCTTTGATAAGCTCTTTGGCCATGAGTCCACCAGCAACATCATCATCATATCTCAGAAGATCCAGTAGGTGAGAAGCTTTCTCCTCATTTTCAAGCAAACTTATGACCTGCTCTCTTCTCTTAAGTGGTAGCAGAAGCAAAATATCAGCTCCATCATCAGAATCCAGGTAATCAATGTACCTTGAAATAGTCTCTCGAGGAAAATCAGCAATGAATTTTTCTTTCACATCCTCATCCAGATCGGTTATGATTTCAGCGCCAACCTTGTCATCCAACACCTCAAGTACATACTGGCACTCTTCGGTATTGAATTCGTCTAGTAATTGGGAAATTTCAACAGGATTGACACCTTCCAGAGAAGAATGAATCAAATCACTATCCCGATCATTCAGCGCTTGCTGAAACCGATCGAGGAACTCCCTGGTAAGTTCAAAGTGAATGGTCTCCTCCATGATTGTCAATTAAATTAGTTAACACTATAAATTGGTCAACTGTTAGCTGTTCCGCTCTTTGGGTGAGTAGCTGATTGCCTCTCAAATTATCCGGCAAATTTAAATTTTTTAAAGCGTTCCACAACGTTTTTCTCCTCTTTTGAAAACCTTCTTTGACTATCCTTTTAAATAGCTGCTCGTTGCAGCCCAAATTGATGATTTTGTTTCTTTTTAATCGAATTACGGCTGATCTTACTTTTGGTGGAGGATTAAAAACTCCAGGCTCAACCGTAAAGAGATATTCAATATCATAGAATGCCTTTAGTAGAACACTTAGAATTCCATAGACCTTATTTCCTGGAGGAGATACTATACGATCAGCAACTTCTTTTTGTATCATCCCTACTACTTCATACACTCGATCCTTGTTTTCGTAAACTTTAAAGAAGATTTGGGAGCTTATGTTATAAGGGAAATTACCAATTATTGCCATTGATTGATCAATCGGTGCTTTCAAGAAATCCTGAAGCAGAAATTGTTGGGCAGAATCAGGGTACATTTTTTTTAGGTATTCCACCGATTCATCATCTACATCATGTGCTTCAAAATTTGACAGGCCTTTATCAAGTAAATATTTTGTAAGAACACCCATCCCAGGACCGATCTCAATTACTTTATCAACTTCATTCACCATTCCCAGACTTTCAACAATTCTCAGGGCTATCCGCTCATCTTTTAAAAAGTGTTGTCCTAATTTCTTCTTTGGCTTTACCTTATCCATTGTAATTTTTCTGGCAATTAAATTATCTTGCAAGGCAAATTACAGGTATTTCAAATGAACCTGGCCTGTAAAATGAAAAAAATAGTGAAGTCTGAAGTTGAGAGATGTCAAACCAGAAAAACAACGATAAACCTATCATAGGAATAAGTATCGGAGATATTAATGGCATTGGACCAGAAGTGGTCATTAAGGCATTAATGGATAATAGAATCATCAGGTTTTTCACACCGGTGATTTATTGTAGTGCCAAAGTGATTGCTTTCTACAGAAAAAGTCTGGACTTGAATTTCAATTACTACCAAACAAAGTCATTAGACAATATCAATATCAAGAAGGTCAATGTACTGAATATTTGGGAAGATCACGTAGAGGTTAAACCCGGAGAAGTGAATGCTGATGGAGGAAAATACGCATTTCAGTCTCTGGACATGGCCTGTAATGACTTAAAAGAAGGAAAGATTGATGCCTTAGTTACAGCACCTATTAATAAGGATAATATTCAATCAGAGTCTTTTAAATACCCTGGGCACACTGAGTATTTGGCTGATAAATTTGAAGTGAAGGACGATTTGATGATGCTCGTTCATGACTCACTGCGAGTAGGTGTGGTAACTGGGCATGTCCCCTTGAAAGATGTCCCCAATCAAATCACCGGTGAGGCTTTAAAATTGAAGATTGATATCCTGGAGAAATCTTTAAAACATGATTTCGGCATCAGAAAGCCAAAGATTGCTGTATTAGGACTTAACCCACATGCAGGTGAAAATGGGTTATTAGGTAAGGAAGAACAAGAAATTATAGCGCCGGTATTGGAAGAAGTAAAGAATCAAGGCAAATTGATATTTGGACCTTTCCCATCGGATGGCTTCTTTGGCTCCAGCCAATTCAAACAATATGATGGCATTCTAGCCATGTACCATGACCAGGGTCTGGGACCATTCAAGAGTCTGGCATTTGAAAATGGGGTGAATTTTACTGCTGGCCTACCTATAATTCGCACTTCACCTGATCATGGTACCGCATACAGTATTGCTGGCAAGAATGAAGCAAACGAAATTTCCCTCCGTCAGGCGCTCTATTTGGCCTGTGATGTATGGAGAGCAAGAAATAATGTATAATTAGCATTCTATTTTTGCTATAATCCTTTACAATTAGTATTACTATCATTAAATTTGCGGTTCTTTATCCAAAGACACGAATTGTGAAGGGCTTAAATCAGTACAGAATCGACATTTATAAGTTACCAAACAAGGTGCACGAGTTCGATTTTGAGTTTGACGACAGCTTTTTCGAATACTTCGAAGAAAGTATTGTTGAGAAGGGAAAAGGTACATGTCATCTGGATCTGGATAAATCAGATTCAATGATGACTGCTCACTTCAAGATTGATGCAGAGGTAGAGTTAATTTGTGACAGGAGTTTGGAATCATTTATGTTTCCCATTAAGAAAGAGGAAACATTGATGATCAAATTTGGTGAGGAGGATATAGAACTGAGTGAAGAGATTATCAGTATTCAGCGGGATACGCAACAAATAAATGTAGCTCAAAATATTTTTGAATACTTAACTGTTGCAATTCCAATGAAAAGGCTTCATCCAAAGTTTAATGATGAAGATGAGGACGAAACTGATAGCTTGATCTATTCTTCTGACGAAGATCAGGAGGAGGTTGATCAGGAATCAATAGACCCAAGGTGGGAAGCATTAAAGAAATTGAATAACAAGTAACAAAATATAAAATAGCAATAAAATGGCGCATCCTAAACGTAAGACATCTAAACAAAGAAGAGATAAAAGGAGAACGCACTACAAAGCAGAACCTAAAAATTATGTGATTTGCCAAACTACCGGTGAAGCTCATCTTCCTCACAGAGCCTACTGGCACGAAGGAAAACTTTACTACAAAGGTAAAGTTGTGATGGAGAAGGAAGTTTTAGCTTAATCTCTTAAAAGAATTGAAAGCCTGTATTAAATTGCAGGCTTTAATTTTTTAACAGAAACACCTTTAGATGGACATCAAAAGAGCGGCTATAACGGGAGTACAAGGGTATGTTCCAGACTATATTTTAACAAATAAAGAGCTGGAAACACTTGTTGACACCAACGACGAGTGGATTACCTCTCGAACAGGAATCAAAGAAAGACACATTTTAAAGGGTAAAGACCAGGGAGTTTCTGTAATCGGGATAGAAGCTGTAAAAGGTCTTTTAGCCAAAACAAATACTGATCCCAAAGAAATAGACTTAATTATTTGTGCTACTACCACACCTGACATGGCATTTCCAGCTACTGGAAATATCATAGCTAACGCAGTTGGAGCAGTAAACTCATTTAGTTACGATCTCCAGGCCGCTTGTTCAGGTTTTTTATATGCATTAACAACAGCATCTCAGTTTATTGCAACTGGCATGTATAAGAAAGTAATAGTTGTTGGCGCTGATAAGATGTCCTCAATTATTGATTATACTGATAGAACTACTTGTATCATTTTTGGAGATGGTGGTGGAGCTGTCATGCTGGAACCATCTGTGGATGAGACCGGAATAATTGATAGCAAGTTATTATCTGATGGTTCTGGTGAGCCTTATCTTCACATGAAAGCTGGAGGAAGCAGAAGACCCGCATCAGAGGAGACCTTGAAGAACGGAGAACATTATGTTTATCAGGAAGGATCACAGGTATTTAAGTTTGCTGTAAAAAATATGGCGGACACTGCTGAAGAAGTTGCTACTCGCAATGGACTTAATGCAGAAAATATTGATTGGTTGGTACCACATCAAGCCAACAAAAGAATCATTGACGCCACCGCGAATCGTATTGGATTGAGCGAAGAAAAGGTGATGCTCAATATTCAAAAATACGGTAACACAACGAGCGGTACGATCCCTCTTTGTTTATGGGATTACGAAAAACAACTAAAAAAGGGGGATAATCTAATCCTTGCAGCTTTTGGGGGTGGTTTTACATGGGGTGCAACTTATGTAAAATGGTCCTACGGCTCTTAAGCAACTATAGTATTAACCTAATTAATAATCATGGCAACTACTTCCGATATTAGAAATGGGCTTGTAATTGAGCACAACAATGATTTGTATGCTGTAATTGAATTTCAGCACGTGAAACCTGGTAAAGGTCCTGCTTTTGTGAGAACAAAATTAAAAAGTGTAAGAACCGGGAAAGTTGTGGATAATACATTTTCTGCAGGCCATAAGATCAATACTGCCCGGGTTGTTAGAAATAAATACCAGTTCTTGTATAAGGATGATTTGGGCTTCCACTTTATGGATAGTGAAACTTTTGAACAGGTAAGTATTCAGGAGGACCTCATTAATGCACCACAATTTCTAAAGGACGGACAGGAAGTAGAAGTTTTGATACATGAGGAACAGGAAGAAATCCTTGGATGCGAATTACCACTTCATGTGGAAATGGAGATCACTTACACAGAACCCGGATTAAAAGGAGATACTGCAACCAATGCGTCAAAACCAGCAACTGTTGAAACTGGTGCAACTGTTCAGGTTCCGTTATTTATTGATCAGGGAGAAAGAATCAAAATTGATACAACAAAAGGTTCCTATGTGGAACGTGTAAAATAATTATCTTTACTAGGTTGGTAACCGGCACACCTTACTAAAACTTTACCGCCCTACCAGCCAAATAAACTTAAATGACCCTAACTTAATAACTTATGAAAGCTAAGGAAATTAGAGATTTGATTGATTTTATCTCTCAATCCGGTTTAGAAGAAGTAAATATTGAAACCGAAGAATTTAAAATAAAGGTCAAAAGATCTAACGAGGTGACCAACCAAATCATTGAAGCAGCTCCTGCATCAGTTATGACTGCAGCACCTGTTCAGGCTGCTCCGGTACAAGCTGCTGCTCCAGCACAAGCTGCTCCGGCTGCTACTCCTGCTGCTGAATCAGGAAGCGATGATTCAAAACACATTACCATAAAATCTCCGATGATTGGCACTTTTTACCGATCGTCTAACCCTGATTCTCCTGCATTTGTGAATGTTGGGGATAAAGTTTCTGCTGGACAAACAGTATGTATCGTGGAAGCAATGAAATTATTCAATGAAATTGAATCTGATGTTTCAGGGACAATTGTTAAGGTTTTGGTGGATAACGCCCAACCAGTTGAATACGATCAGCCATTATTCCTGGTTGACCCATCTTAATCTTTCACAAAAACAAATTAGCTGTGTTTAAAAAGATATTAATAGCAAACAGAGGTGAGATAGCTCTGCGTGTCATCAGGACTTGTAGAGAAATGGGAATCAAAACTGTATCTGTTTATTCTCAGGCAGATAAAGACAGTTTGCATGTAACTTTTGCTGATGAAGCTGTTTGTATTGGTCCTGCTCCCAGTAGTGAGTCCTATTTAAATATACCAAGGATCATTTCGGCAGCAGAGATTACCAATGCGGATGCCATTCACCCTGGGTATGGTTTCCTTTCTGAAAATGCTGAATTCTCAAAAATATGTGGTGAATATGGTATCAAATTTATTGGTGCCAGCCCTGAAATGATTGAGAAAATGGGCGACAAGGCAACAGCCAAGGATACCATGAAAAAGGCTGGAGTACCTACTATTCCAGGTTCAGAAGGGTTGCTTTCGAGTGTAGAAGAAGGTAAAAAAATTGCCAAAGAGGTAAAATACCCTGTGATTCTTAAAGCTACTGCCGGTGGTGGTGGTAGAGGTATGAGAATTGTGAAGGATGAAAGTGGTTTCCAAAAAGCATGGGATGATGCCAGAAGAGAATCTGGCGCTGCATTTGGAAATGACGCGCTTTACCTGGAGAAATTTGTTGAGGAACCAAGGCATATAGAAATACAAATTGTTGGTGACAGCAGAGGAAGAGCATGTCACTTATCTGAGAGGGATTGTTCTATTCAGAGAAGGCACCAAAAGTTAATTGAAGAAACACCAAGTCCAATTGTTTCACAGGAGCTTCGAGAAAAAATGGGAGCTGCAGCAATCGCTGGTGCTGAGGCAATTGGTTATGAAGGTGCTGGTACTATTGAATTCCTTGTAGACAAACATGGAGATTTCTACTTCATGGAAATGAATACACGAATTCAGGTTGAGCATCCAATTACAGAAGAAGTAACTGATTTCGACTTGATCAAAGAACAAATCAAAGTTGCCGCTGGCATTGAGATCTCCGGACAAAACTACTTCCCTCAATTACATGCTATTGAATGCAGAATCAATGCGGAAGATCCTAAGAATGGTTTTAGACCAAGTCCTGGTAAGATCACAAACCTTCATTTACCTGGTGGACACGGCGTAAGAGTTGACAGTCATATTTATGCAGGATATACCATTCCTCCAAACTATGACTCCATGATTGCCAAATTGATTGTTTCTGCTCAAACAAGGGAAGAAGCACTGGTAAGAATGAAACGAGCGCTGGAAGAAACAGTGATAGAAGGAGTTAAAACTACTATTCCATTACATATTAAGTTAATGGAGGATGAGGCATTCAAATCGGGCAAGTTTACAACAGCCTATATGGATACTTACGATTACAGTAGCCTTTAAAAAACAAAAGCGATTTCAAAATTGAAATCGCTTTTTTGTTCCAGCTATTTAATAAAAATCTTCTTTAAGTCTGAGACCGACTCGTTTCCTAATTTATCTACTGCCCTGACCCGGAATGAAATAATTCCTTGCTTGTTTAATTCTCTAGGGATATTGTAAGCTGACTCTTCATCATTAAGTGTCAGATATATCTTGTCTGTATCAATCATGTTATCTGTAGCTCCCAGATAAAGCTTCACTCCTTTCGAATAAACCTCCAGATCATCACTCAATTCGTCCAATGAAAGTTTTCCAATTTTCTCCATTGAAAGTATAGATTCAATGTTTGGTCCAGTGTTGTCAACAATAAATGTAATCGACTCGTTTGCTGCATTCCCAACTTCATCTTCACCATAATAGACAACAGTGTGTACGCCTTCAGAACTAATCACAAATGGCTCATTGTAATCCAGTTGTTCTCCACCATCGATTGAGTAGGAAATACGCTTTACTCCTGAATCTTCATCCGTTACAGTCAAACTGATTTGAGTTTCGCTGGTCAGGAAAGTGGTATCTCTTGAATTGTACTGACTCCCCACTAACGTATAATCCAATTCCGGAGCATTTACATCCACATAGATCACTTCATCTGATTTCTTGGTAGATTCCATGATGGTCTGATAATCATTATTTACTTTGTCTACTGCATAATAGACAAGTTTATGTTGTCCCTGCTCTGCTGGTAGTTCAAGAAAGTCCTCAAACATCATCAAGCCCCCATCGTCCACACGAAGAAAAATCTTATCAACACCTGCTTTATTATCTGTAGCTGAAAACAGTATCCTTGTTTTATCAGAAACATATACTTTACCATTTCGTTCCACAGTATTTCCTTCCACTATTTGCTGAACATCCGGAGCTGTTTTATCAAGGTAAAACTCATAAGTAGTCACATCTGAATCATTTCCAACATTGTCAACACCCCTATAAGTTAGGGTATGAGTTCCTTCAGACATTCCACTTAAGCTAATCCCAGATTTGTATCTATTTTCTTTTCCATTGTCGAGTGTCCAATAAATAGACTGAACACCAGACAAATTATCTTTACCTGTAAGGTTTATTTTAGAACGTGGTGATACTATATCCTCGCTAAAATCTCCATCTACCTCCAAACTTATCTGGGGAGCAGTCACATCAAGTGTGAAATTAAATGCTGAAGTTTCTTCTGCATTTCCCACATTATCAACCGCATAGAATTTATAAGTATTTTCACCTTCATGGGTGACATTAATTTCACCATTCAAAACACTGTATGCTGATCCATTAGCTGAATAAAATGTATTTTCAACCCCACTATATTTGTCATATACCTGAGATTGGATATTTAACCCTTTACCAAAATAAGTTGTACCACCAGAAACAAATTTGTCTGCACCACTAAAGTTAATTGTTGTTTTAGGGGCATTTCCATCCCGGTATATCTCAAACATAACCTCCATTTGAGGAGACACTGGTTGACGAGTTTCCGGATCTACAGCCCATTTGGTTCTGATCCAGTTAACACCTTCAGTATCCAGAAAAACCGGGTTTGCATATTGAGGTTGATCCTCGCTTTCTAATTTCTTTACATCATTACCCTCTGGGTTATCTGCTACAAAAATGTATAGTGGGAGATCCTTGTTCCAGTATAACTTACCTTCTTCAGAAGTATGTGATTTGATTTTGTGATTGGGTTTCTCCTGGGAGAATCCAGTTGTGTGAAGGATAATTGTGGCTAAAAAGATCCAGGTGATTTTGAGAGTCTTCATTGTTTACATTTAGGTGAGAAAGTGATAATTCTTGCCTAAATGTAGAACATAATCATTTTGACAGGTTTTTTATTAGATAGACCTAACGGTTCATCCGATAAACCTTAGGAATTTTTCGAAAAGCTAAATTTCAATTTTCCTCAATTTCCGCCACAAGTTGTTCATACCATGTGACTCCATATTTACGAATCAGAGCGTCTTTCAAAAATTTATAAAGGGGAATTTTCAATGAATCACCGAGTTCACAAGCCGCTGAACAAATGTCCCACCTGTCATAATTCAAAGCATCATAATGATCATATTTTGTAACTCTGATTGGATACAGGTGACATGAAATCGGTTTTTTCCACGAAATCTTACCCTCCAAATACGCTTGTTCAATGCCGCATTTCAATATGCCCTTTTCATCGTAAAATGCATAGGCACATTCCTTATTGTCGACAGTTGTTGTAGAATAGTCTCCTTCTTCATCCAGCACATAGGGTCCAAGTTCCTCAATGGCTTTCAATCCCTCCGGTGTAAGATAGGGCTTCACTTTTTCCAGCACACCATCCAATTCACTTAACTCCTCCTTCTCCAAAGGTGCCCCTAAATCTCCCTCCACACAGCAAGCTCCTTTACACTTATCCAGGTTACAAACAAAAAAGTTTTCTTTGATGTCATCGGACAAAACGGCATTATCTAGAATAATCATAAGTGCAAATCTAATTCAGGCGAATATAATATCCATTTCTATCGGCAATTTTAAATTATTGATTAACAGCTCATTATGAAATAATTTATTAATTAACTAATATCTTAGTTTGAAAACTAATTATTTAGTTATAAGTTTGAAACATAATTTTCAGAATACTGTATAAACTCCTATGAAAGAACTAACAAAAGCTGAAGAACAGATCATGCAAATCCTTTGGGAAAAGGGAAAAGGATTTGTGAATGATATAATCGCAGAAATGCCTGAACCCAAACCAGCTTACAATACAGTTTCCACCATTACCCGGATTCTTGTAAAGAAAGAATTTGTCGGGTTTAAAGCTTATGGAAAGAGTCATGAATATTTCCCACTGATTGAGAAGGATGAATACAGAAGATTTTTCATGAACAATTTTGTGGGTAACTATTTCAATGGGTCATTTCAGAAAATGGTGTCTTTCTTCGCAAAAGAAAACGATATGAATCTCTCCCAGGTAGATGCATTATTGAATGAAGTGAAAGGAGATTTAGAAAAGAAAGAGGGCAATGAATAATTACATACAATATTTTACGGAGGTTACAATGGCGCTTGGGTTATTTTACATGATCTATCATTTACTTTTAAGAAATGAGGCAGACCATGTATTCAATCGCTTTTATCTATTGATAGCATTCCTGGCTTCACATGTTTTGCCTTTATTGTCAATCAACAACCCGTGGAGCTCATCAGGGATAATTGGTGTAAACTCTCTGAGTGAGTTTGTCACTTCTCAAGGCAATATTCAAAATGAAACTGTTCCTCTGGTTAATCCTATGTGGTTATTCTATATAGCAGGAACACTATTGGTAGCTGGAAAATTGTTAAAGCAATTGCTGGTAATTCATCAGATGAAAAGGAATTCTCAAACCTCGGAGTATAAAGGTTACAAGGTATACCAGTTAGATGGTAAAGGTGCTACATTCTCCTTTTGGAACAGCATTTTCATGGACAGAGAATCACAAAATCTCCCAGAGTATGACAAACAAAGAGTCCTCGAACATGAATACATACATGTAAAAGAAGGGCACTCCCTGGATTTGATCTTAATGGAGATTATTCATGTTATTTTCTGGTTCAATCCCCTGATTTTTCTTTACAAGAACGCATTGAAAAACACACATGAATATCTCGCAGACCGACAAGTAGTAAAAACTACAGAACAGCGGGCGTATATAAATCTATTGGTGCAGCAGGCACTTAGTAATATCGGCTTAAGCTTAGGGCATCATTTTGGTGTCCAACTCAATAAACCATATGGGTCAAATAAATCAAAAACGTTAAAAAGAATCGAAATGATGAAAAAACACAATCAAAGAATGAAGGGCTTCAAATACATTATCCCAGTGGTCATGTTCATGATGGTCTTTGTCATTGTAAGCTGTGAACCAGGTGCTGCTGATGCACAAGTACCTGAAAGCAGTAGCGAGGCAATGTCTGTTGTAGAAAACATGCCAGAATATCCTGGTGGCAATGATGCACTCATCTCAAAACTTGCGTCTGAAATAAGATATCCGGAATTGAGTAAAAAAGCGGGAGTTGAGGGTAAGTGCTTTGTACAGTTTGTAGTGGCCACTGATGGAAGTATTCAAAAGGTAAAAGCTATCAAAACAGATATTTCAGGAAGTGAGGATCTCAATTTTGCTAAGGCCTTTGAAGATGAATCAATCAGGGTAGTTAGCAATCTTGAAAACTGGACACCAGGGTCAAATGAAGGAAAACTTGTTAATACAAAATTGGTATTACCGATTGTCTTCAAACTTTGAAGCTGAGGACTTGGTATTAAAGAAAAAGGTTAGCTGCAGCTAACCTTTTTTTATTCTCTAAAAATGTGTCCATCCCTGGGCCTTGAGTTCCACCATGTTATTATTCTTTGTAACCAGGTATTTCCCTTTGCTCTTCTCATGCATGTAGCCAATTGTAGCAATATCCGGATGGTTTTTGACTTTCTCGAAATCCTCTTGTTTCAGAGTGAAAAGAAGCTCATAATCTTCTCCTCCATTTAAAGTGCAGGTTATAGGATCCAATTGGAATTCCACAGCAGTATCGTACGTCTGCTTGTCAATCGGCAGTTTATCCTCATAGATAGCAACTCCCAGGTCAGATTGTTTACATAAATGAAACACATCTGAAGCAAGTCCATCAGAAATATCGATCATTGATGTGGGAACTACTCCCAACTCTTTCAGGTCATAAATGGTATCTGTTCTGGCATCAGCCTTTAATTGTCTTCTCACCAGGTATTCGTAGTGTTCTAACTGGGGTTGCATATCAGGATTGGCTAAAAACACCTGCTTTTCTCTTTCCAGAATTTGCAGACCAACATATGCGGCACCCAGGTCACCAGTAGCACACAGTATGTCACCAGACTTTGCACCACTTCTATATGAAATAGCATCCTTTTTTACAGAACCTATTGCGGTAACAGAAATTACCAAACCAGATTTTGAGCTTGTTGTATCCCCACCTACCAGGTCAATATTGTAAGCTTCACATGCAGCATGAATTCCTTTATATAGCGCTTCAATTGCTTCCATCGAAAAACGATTACTTAATCCGATATTGACTGTAACCTGTTCCGGAATACCATTCATAGCTGCAATATCTGATACATTCACCGCTATGGCCTTAAACCCTAAATGAGGTAGTGGAGCGTAAGACAAATCAAAATGCACTCCTTCCAGAAGCATGTCCGTAGATACCAACTGATAGGAGTCTCCTCCTGTATTAATTACAGCGGCATCATCTCCAATTCCCTTTACCGTTGATTCCCTGGTATTCTTAAACTTTCCAGCGAGCCGATCTATCAACCCAAATTCCCCTAATTCTTCTAACTCCGTTCTCTCTTCCATGATCGTATTATTTCAGTTTAATCTTTGATCTCCTGGCAAAGTTCAACCAGCACACCATTGGCAGACTTAGGGTGAACAAAGCAAATTAACTTATTATCAGCTCCTTTTTTAGGTTCTTCATTTAGCAATCTGAACCCTTCTGCTCTCAATCTTTCCATTTCAACATGTATATCATCTACATCAAAAGCAATGTGGTGAATCCCTTCACCTTTCTTTTCAATAAACTTAGCTATTGCACTATCCGAATTGCCTTCAAGTAATTCAATCTTATTTGGACCAAGCTTAAAGAAGGATGTATTTACCCCTTCGCTGGCCACTTCTTCAATCTTGTAATTAGCAGCTCCAAATAGTTTTTCAAAAACCTTATTACTGGCCTCAATGTCTTTTACTGCGATTCCAATGTGTTCAACTTTGTTCATCTATTTAGAATTATTCCTTACAAATTCGTTAATTTCGCAAAAATGCGGAAACTTTTTATCATGCCGAAGGGTTCCCCAAAGGAATGTGATGAGTTAAAGCAATGTATCATTTTTTAATGTAATCCAATCTTATGGAATTAAGAACAGACGTACATGTAGAGGCTGCCAGAATACAGAATGAAATAAAAAAGTTCTTAGGACTGAAAGATGAAGAAGTAGTTTTTGAATACGCTACTAACGAAGGTAAAATCAAACTAGACCTGATCACCATAAACCCACGTCATAACCAATCATTTCTTTTTAAATCTATGCTTGGTTTTGACAAAGCGGATGCTCTAAACAAGATGCTGGATTATGTTAAAAATCACCAGGAAAAAGAAGGGTCTTTTACAATTCAGTGGATGATGAAAGGCATGAAAGAGCTTCAAACATCATATTTTAAGGCTAAAAATATGTACGACGCTCTTGATAAGCTCTATTATGGCAGAGATATGAACGTCATCACCGTATTTAGTGTTGTATTAAATCCAATAGCTTAATTAGGAAAATGATAAACGTAACTGACAAAGCAAAAGATAGGATTGACGAATTACGTACAGAGGAAGGTCACAGTGACAATCATAACATAAGGGTCTCAGTTAAAGGCGGAGGTTGCTCCGGTTTGATGTACGACCTGCTTTTTGATGATCAGATCACAGAGAAAGATGATGTCTTTGAAGATAAAGGAGTAAAAGTAATTGTTGATAAGAAAAGCCTGCTATACTTACTAGGCACCACACTTGATTTCTCAGATGGATTGAATGGTAAAGGCTTTCAATTCATCAATCCAAATGCCACCAGAACCTGTGGATGTGGTGAGAGTTTTTCCATTTGATTTAGAGAACAATTAAAAGATATTTAAAAGTCGGGTAGCCCCGACTTTTTTTGTTGGTGTCAAATATAATCCTGCAACGATTTCACCAATTGCAACCCATACAACTAAAATGGCATTGACTCTGTCTTGTATACACGAACAATATTAGTTTAATTTAGCCTTGCTTTTAACCAAATCAGATAAACTATTATAACTGTGTACAGGCCATTAATAACATTAACGCTAGCTTTAATATTTATTCCTTTAATCTCCTTTAGTCAGGGTAAATTACTTTTAGTGGGAGGTGGTGAAGAAGAAGAAGGAGGTTGGAGTGATACTCCATATACCTGGGCGTTAGAAAGAGCCAACAACACCAGTGTGGCGATCATCAGTTTTTACGATGAATCTACCAGCAATTTTGACGATTACCTCACCAATCTTGGTGCTACTTCGGTAAAGATTTTTCAAATCAATTCCCCTGAACTTGCCGATTCGGTTTCAATAAATGAGGAAATAGCTACCTATGATTTCATTTTCTTCAATCGGGGCAGAAGTGTTGCTGGTGGAGATCAATCAAATTATTACGAAAACTATAAAGGAACTTTATTGCTGGAAACAATTACCAATAAATTCAATGAAGGTGGCGTCATTGGAGGGACTTCTGATGGAATGATGGTACTCTCATCCATCATGTTTTCAGCAGAAAATGGATCAGTTTTCCCAGAACAGGGATGGCTAGACATAAATTCCAACAAATTTGCATTGAAGAATGATTTTTTGCAGCTCTTTGATGGGTTTGTTTTCGATTCTCATCTCACCGAAAGAGGAAGGATCTTCAGGTTAATTTCGTTCATGGTCAACTGGAAACTTGAGCAAAATGAAACCATTGGTGGTATTGGTGTAGATGACCAAACAGCGCTCGCGATAGATCAGAACAATTTTGCCACTGTATATGGAGAGGGTGGAGTAACAATTGTAACCCCTTCTTTATATAACTTTTTTGGAACCACATACACCTCCAATGGAATAGATATTATTAACCTAATTGACAGACATACTATTGATCTCAACACACTATCTATTCAGTCTGGTCCTGATACATCTACAGAAATAAATGTCAATGAAGAGAACGGAAATTACACCTTGCTAATGAGTGGTTCAGAATCTCTGGTCGACAATGACCTGATGATTAATGAATTCGCGCGACTTGGTGATGAAGAAGATAGTATTCTAATAGTCTCAAGAGAAGACCCACTTATTCAATCACTAACAGCCAGACTCATCTCAAGAGGGGCTACCAATATCTCTGTTCTTCAATTTGATGATGAAGTCAATCACAATCACTCTGACAGTGTCGATATCAGAAACACTATAAGAATATCAAAGAAGGTCTTATTTGCAGGCAATAATGATGAAGACTTAATTGACCTATTTGACAATGGGCCAACGGGTGAATTATTGAAGAATCACCTCAAACGTGATGATATTGTAAGTGCGTTCATCGGCGAAGACAGCCGCTGGGCAGGTAAGTACATGGTGCTGAATCATTTAACTGAACCAGAAGCTTCAAGTAGAAATGACCTTGAGTTCAGAGAAGGATTAGCGTTACTAGAAACTTCGGCAGTGATGCCAAACACTATTGATTTTGCTATCGCAGATTATTATGAAAACACTACTTCTGCGATACCTTATATGATGCAAGAATATGGCCTGAAATACGGGATCTATCTGACTGATGCCACTTATGTTAAAATAGCAGATCTCGGCAATGATAATGTTATGCGTTCTTTTGGAGCATTGTCTACCACAGTGATAACCAATACAAGCAGTAACTATGAATTTGCTTCAGACAGAAACGTTACAGCAGTGGACCAGCTCGAGTACAAAGTATTGAAAGGTACAATTGAAATCAACATGGGAGAAAGAATACCTGCCAATGACCCTCCATACGTGTTTGAGGTAAAATATGTCGCAAATGTTAACCCTTTGAGCAAGGAATTTGTAGTCAGTTCCACCAACGGTAAGCTTCACCTATCAGGTCCAGAGAATGAGTACATGTTGTGGCTTCATGACTTGAGTGGAAAGGAATTAGTCAATCATACTTTCCAAAAGGAGTGTAACATTAATATTGCGGGCTCTAAAAATAAACTGGTAATTACGCATATTATCAACAAGGAGACTGGTGAACAGTTCAGCGGGAAGGTACTGATCAATTAAAGTTTGAATGCCGAAATAATATCGTTGAGGTCTCTTGATAAGTGTGCTAGATTTTCAGCATGTCCCTCTAGTTGGCTAGCAGCCTCTTCAGTAGTGTGAGAAATATTATTAAGTGACTGCATAGAAGCATTAATCTGTTGGGTATTAATTTTTTGTTCTTGACTAGTGTTGGAAATAGTTTCTATTGCATCAGAAGAATCATTGATTTTTGTTGAGAATTGATCAAATAGCTCTTCCATTTTTCTAGCCATCTCTACTCGTTGATGGGAAATTTCTATAATATCATTGGCCGAGTTCTTAGTAAGCTCCGCTAATTGCCTAACCTCTTTAGCTACTACAGCAAATCCCTTTCCAGCCTCACCAGCTTGATTTGCTTCGATGGCGGCATTAATAGCTAACAAATTGGTTTGACTGGCTATTGCATTAATCACATTCACTTTATCACTTACCTCCCTGGCGGATTTAGTGGCGTCATTCACCATTCCTTTAAGCTGTGTCAACTCATCCAATACCATCTGCATTTGTTCCCTGGTTTGGCTAGTTTGGCTATTATTACTTTCAATGCTTGCAGTCATTTCCTCCATTAACGATGCAATTTCAGAAGAGGAGCTTGATAAATCATTGGCTGATCGACTTAATTTGCTTGCATTTTCATTTAATGGTTCACTCGATTGCCTGACAAGAATTGCTTGTTCATTTAGTTTTTTAATAATTCCAGCCAACTGATCAATAACAATATTAAGATTATATGCGATATACCCTATCTCATCCTTTCTAACGAATGGAAGCTTCCTGGAAAGATCCCCTTCACCAAATTTTCGAAGAAATCTGACAATCGTTCTAATCGGACTTATCATTAAATTATTTAGTACAAACCATCCAATACCAATCACTGATCCAATTGCACCAAGTAATCCCAACATGACCATATTGTTTCTTCTTTTCTTCGACTCAATTCTATTCAGAACCATCTTTTGCAAATCAAGAAGCATACCTTCCAACTCGTAATATTTGCCCAAATCTTTCTCAAAAGAATCAATGCTCTTTTGACCCTCATCTAATGTTGATTGGGGAATAATCTCTGAATAAGAAATTAGTGTTGAAAATTCCATTCTAAATTCTTCAAGAAGTGACTGCTTTCTTTCAACCTGATCAATAGTAACTATCTGATGTAATTTATTAGTCAAATGTATTGTCTTATTCAAAAGGGTAAACTCATCTGAATTGATGAAGGACCTGTAAACAAAAAATGAAATTGCAGATAGAAACAACATTGAGAATGCTAGCGCACCTATTCTGGTTAATGCTGATCTATAGAATGACTTTTTTAAAAGTAAGAATGTGGCCATTATTTAAGATATTAAAGACTATTTAAACCACTCATATGCCTCCGTCTCTGATTTTACATTCCGGAATTCAAATGGCAACTCACCCGCTTCATCGAATACCTGAATAGTAGACAATTCCTGAATTAATCCTTCCGGGTTAATGAATGCCATTTTTTTTAGCCCTCCTTCAATGCATGCTTCAATGAAAACTTTAGCCACCCATTTTTGTTCCTCAACTGCATATACGTAAGTACGTTCCCAATCATTGACCAATAATAAGTCTGGCTTAAGTTCAATAACTTTTTCTGCTACGGCAAGAAATGCCTTTCTTCCTAATTCAATGGGGACTTTGATTGACTCTTTTTTACCAACAACCCTAATAAGGCTTTTATCCTCATTATATTCAATAGAAAGTGAGTCGGAATCAAAAAGAAGTTTCATTTGACGACAATTTAAGCCATCATATAACGAAAATCAATTCAGAAAAGGTCAATTACCAACCCAATATCTGTTTCAGCTTTTGATACCCTGAGAGACTAACCGTTACTTCTTCACCATTATTTAAATGAGCTTTATAAGTCTCCTTACCAAATTTCTCAATTTTTTTAAGCTCCGCCAGGTTAATAATTGAGGACCTGTGAACCCTCACAAAGTTTTGGGGATCAAGAATTTTCTCAAAATGTGTCAAAGTTTGTTTTTTAAGGAATTTCTCTTTCTTAGAATAGATTTCCACATAATCATCCTGTGCCAGTAACCAGCGTATTTCTTCTACTGGAATAATATCAATTTTGGTTCCATCTTTCACTACTACCTGATGAGCAGGTTCAGCATGGTATTGCTCTAGCATCTCTGCATTTTTTGAGGGTGATGAAGCCTTTCCAATTTTCGCTAATGCTTGTTGTAGTCCCTCCTCAAAGCGTGTTCGGTTGAACGGTTTTAACAGGTAATCGGCTGCATGAAATTCGAACGCTTTGAAGGCATATTCATCATAAGCCGTAGAAAAAATAATGGTTGGAGGCTCTTCAATGAGTTCCAGCATTTCAAATCCTGTGAGTTTAGGCATCTGAATGTCCAAAAAGACCAGATCAGGTGTCAGTTCCTGAATAAGCTTTACCCCTTCGAACCCATTGGTACCTTCACCAGCTACAACAAAATCAGGTTGATCTTTCAAAAAGTGTTTGATCACATCTCGTGCCGGTGCTTCATCATCAATAATGACTACTTTATACTTGCTCATGTTTTCAATTGAGGTATGGTGAGTACTGCAACAAAATTATCATCAGTTTTTGAGGTTTTTAAGAGGTCATTCTGTTCGTAAATATAGTCTAGCCTACCTTTTACATTTTGTAAACCAATGCCCTTACCTTTCTTTCCCGTTGGTTGCTTACTGTAATTGTTGGTGATAGTTATTTTCAACATCGTCTGATCATAAGACAATTGGATTTTTATCTCACCCGTCTCAATCAGGTCATATACTCCATATTTGATGGCATTCTCCACTAAGGGTTGAAGTATTAGATTAGGCACTTTCAACCCCACAGGAAGTTCTTCTAACCCTTCAATATTCACCTTAAGCTTCTCCCCAAAACGTGACTTTTCAATATCCAGGTATAACCCAATGGTTTCAATTTCTTTGCTGATAGTTACCAGATCCGATTCTGATTGACCAATAGTGTGCCTCAGGAAAGTAGAAAGTTTTACAATCATTTCGTGTGCCTGCTCCGGCTGGGTCAATGTAAGGGAGCTGATTGAATTTAAACTATTGAAAATGAAGTGTGGATTGAGCTGTGCCTTGAGCATACTTAACTCACTTTCCTTGAGCATTGACTTAATCTCTAACTCACTAATTTGTTTCTCCTTGAAATTCTGATAAAATATAAGCAGGTAGTAATTGAGGGCTACAATAACATAATAGACAAAACCAAGACCCATTCTCAGTCCATAGTCAAGTAGTGCTGTTTTTAAGGCGACAGGTTTGCCCATAAACAAAGCAATAATTGTATTGCCTATCAACAACCAGAGGAATATCAATATGGATGCGGCTGCCAGATGATTGATTAAGGCATTCCATAGATGTTTGATCTCTAATCCTGTATAGCGCACCACAAACCAAATACTCAAACCAATGAAACCGAAAAGAATGGCATACACAGCTCCATCTAACATTGATTGCCACCACGTGAGGTCCTTCACCCAGTATACCAAAAGGCTCTGAAGCACTGCAATCAACACCCAAAACAGGAAGTAAGCTATGAGGTGGTTTTTATTTTGAGTAATTGGGTTTACCATCAGAGAAAATGAATTATTAGATGGCCAAAATAATGATTAAAGAACGGACAAAAAAGAAGGTGGAATTTCTTCCACCCTGAGTATTTGAGTTTTAGACATAACTTTTTAATTCTCCCCCACCGAACAAAACTGTCCCGCGGATTACCAGTTCTCTATCAGGATCTGGATTTTCAGGAGCCACTTTTCTATTGTCAGTAAATCCTCCGAAAAGTGAATTCATTTCTATTCTAACATTCCAACCAGATGGCACTATGAATTCGGCACCTCCAAACAGGCAGAATACATCTATTTCGTGAGAGCCTTCTGCCAGTTCTGCATTGGTCATGTCATAGCTTCCGCCACCCATGATGGCAGTTACTTTGCCACCTTTGAAATTTTTGGAGTGAACTTTGATTTCACCACCACCTAGTATTGCTGATACATTAAGCATGTCCTTCTGGTCTATGTCGCTGAACTTTTTTTTTGAGTCATGTCTGGACGAGAAGAGGTGTTTTCTCCCGGTTACCAGTAGAATACCGATTACGATGAATACTAGTGGCCAGAAGATATTCCAGGCATCAAACCATCTTAATCCAAGCTCATAGTAAAGTACATCAGAAAGGATGAAGAATCCACCGATGCTGATGAGTACTACACCAGTGTTTCTGTTGTCACCTTTAGCAAGGATGATGGCACCAATTCCTATTAGAATCCCTTTCCAGTTGAAAAAGTAATCAAAGAATGCGTAAGGCAGAATGTTTAAATTTTCAAGGAGGAAGATCGCACCCAGCACGATGAATATTACACCTATGCCAATTGATCGATTTACGGTTTGTTGTGTCATAATCTTGAGTTTTTGATTTCGTTATGATACAAGGTTAAGGGTAGCGACAAGGTATTTCAATAACAAATCGGTGAAACCGGGTGGTGGGTCGGTGAAACCAGTTTTTTTAAGATGATAGGTGTGAGATGTGAGATTTGAGATGGTTTTCTTAGCAGGAATTTGTGAACTAAGATCAGAATCACCAAGGGTTGAAAAAATTGAGAATGTGCTTACAAAAAAGATCAGAGTCCCGCTGGGAGACTCTCTGATCAGAGTTAATTTTCTTTTATTTGAGTAACATCTTCGTGTGACTTTTCTTCCTCGGTAATTTTATACTTATCAGGAAGTATGCAATCATCACTTGAAATCATTAACTCTCTTCCAACTTTAGCCTTATTTGCAAAGTAATTGAACTTCAAAAAGCTTTGATTATTGCTAGCAAAAAGGTCTCTTATAAAATCACTATCATCATAAGATATTAGCCACCTAAAGTTCTCTAGTCTTCTAAAGTAATCTGCAAAATTGATGTGGTCATCTTTTTTGAAGTAAATGCGGTAAAGGTCATTTCCTTTTCGGTAGTATGGTGGATCTAGGTAAACAAGTATCTTCTCGTTTTTAAGAGGCAAGTGAATGAGGTATTTATCAAGGAATTCAAGTGCATCATAGTTGTAAATTTCTATTCTCTCAGTGTACACAGCAATCCGCTGAATTCTACTTATCAAGTCTTCTTTATTAAATCTTGCATCTATTTTCCATTTACCAGCTTGATCTCTACCCCCAATTGGCCCAGCCTTCAAAATACCTGATCGATTACATCTATTTAAATAAAAAGCGGCAAAGCCTTTTTCAAGTAAACTATGCCGCTCAATATCACCAGTCAATATCTTTCGTTGGTGATCATACTCTGCTATGCTTACTGGAGTTTTCCGTATCTTATCAATAAAGCCTTCAGTTTCTTCAAGAATGGCCTTCCAAAAGCAATAAATAAAGTGGTCTTTATCATTGAGTACAATCTTGTACACTTTCTCTGAAAATAGAAGAGAAAGAGCTGCACCGGCTCCCCCAGCAAAGGGTTCAACATATGCCCCTCCTTCCAGATCATTCAGGTCAACTAATTCAGAAAAAAACTTAGACAATGAGTTTTTGCCTCCTGGGTACCGCAAAGGGCTATAAAAATTGCTAATCATGCAGTCTCACCTTTCTTCAATACTATTTTCATATATTCCTCTATGTCTTTCCAGATATTTCTCAACTTATCTTCATTTGGATGCCAACTTGAGTTGTGAACAAACTGATTTAAGGCTGATAATATAGGTGCTGAACTATTATCATTTATCATAAGCCTAATTGTTTTTGTCACCTGCGCATCACTAATAAGGTTGTTATTTACAATCCTATTTAACATTGGTTTCAATTCTGGAACCCATAACTTGGGGAGTCGCTCTCCTTTAGTTTTTAATTCTGACTCCCATGTGGTGAGTTCTCCAATTGTTTTTAAGTACTCATATGTACTCAATTCTATCAACATCCTAAGACTCATCGCACTTGCGTTGGGATAAGTCCTGGGTGACAGCTTCTTAACTTCTTTAAAAACTTCCTGAACTCTAGTATTCTCCACAGTACATGCTATACCACTTGGAATTAAGCCTGTTGGAGTCCTTGGTGGTCGTGGTTTAGGTGGCTCTGGTTCTGGAGTTTCTTCGTCTTTCCCTTCTTCCTCTGGTGGATTAAATATTTCCGTAATCTTCTGTCCTGGATTCTTTTTTGTTAAATCTGGACGATCTTCATCACCGATTCTATCTTTTAAATAGTTTTCAATATCATCTGCTCTATTCAATGATCTGGAGTCTTCCTTCTTAAGAGCCAGATCTGTAATTATTTTTCGAAGACCTTTTTTAAACTCATTTGGATCAATATTTACAATTATATTTCCATGCTCATCATTTTCTATTCCTAAGAATTCTCTGGCTTTGGGTTTTGTTATCACTCTTTCAAAGGTAGATAACTCAAATTTGTACTCATCTTCAACTACATCTTTAGCTTTTTCTTCTAGATCTAGCTTTTTAGAGGCTTCATAGAGTTGTAAACTTGAGATTGCTGCTCTTACTTCACCTTCTGGAACACCCAATAAATCTGATGCTTCTAATATAGATAGTCCATCTTCAACAGGTCTGGCATAAAAATGTGCCTGCATAATAGGCCTCCAATCTTTCACTGTTGCTTTAGTGTGCTTTCTGACTATCATCCTGTAGGCCGACTCTCGATCAGGTGCTATTACAGCCTTTAGTTTACTGACATCATTTGGATCTATTTTTTGAGATTGAAGCTTATACTTCTTCTTGAATTTATCAGGTGCTAAATCCGGGTTATGTAGTAGCTTGCAAGCCGTTAACCTTCTATTGCCTTCTAAAACATACTTCTTGCCATCTTCTTCGTCCTTGAACACCACTATTAGCTCCATTGGTGAATATCCGTCTTCTGCAATATTTCTGGCTATATCATAAACATCATTGCGTTGCACCAACTCTGCAATAATCTCATTTTGTGTATAGCGTTTGTCTTTTCTTGGGAGCCTAGGATTTTTTGGGTCGAGGAATAATGAACCTAAACTAAGCTCCTTGATTTGCCAATTGTTGTAATTCATTAGTGTGCGTAAATAGTTCCAGACCGATAAATTAGCAACAAAAATTTCGCAATGCCAGTAATTGACATAAAAAATCCCAACAACATTGGTAGGTCATAACGTTATTCCAATCAAATTCAACTTTAACAGAGATGCGCTATTTCAGAATAATCTTGCCATCTTTCTTCCATCTTATTTTAGGATAACTCACTGATGAGGCCAATCGCTCGTCTGATGGGGTTGTTGCTCCGCCTGATGTACTCAAAAAGTTCCTAATGGGGTCAATCACTCGTCAGATTGGATCATTCTTCCGTCAGATGTACTCAAAGCATTTCCGATGAGGTCAATCGCTCGTCTGATGGGGTCGTTCCTTCGTCAGATGTACTCAAAACATTTCCGATGGGGTCATTTGTGTTTCTGATGCACTCAAAATCTTTCTGATGAGCTCGACTGTTCGTCACATGAGGTCAATCACTCGTCTGTTGGGGTCGTTCCTACGTCAGATGTACTCATAAAGTTTCTGATGAGGTCGGTCGTCCATCTGATGTACACAAAGTCTTTCTGGTAGGGTCAGTCGTTCGTCTGATGAGATCAGTTGTCCTTCTGCTGTACTCAAAACTTCTTTTCCTAGCAGTCAGATTTATCTACCTGACCCCTGGTTAACCCACTGGTATATCCTATTAAAATTTTTGTACATTGATCCATCATGCAGCTCAATAAATCAATTTACAGGAACAGTGTATTCTACTTTATCCTCTTTTTCATGGCCGCCTTATGGGCTTTCTGGCCGAATTACTTTAGCCATCCATTGACCAATATTAAACCGCATTTACATTTTCATGGTATCACCATGACTCTTTGGTGTTTGATGCTAATTGCTCAGGGAATGTTGATCAGGTTGAAGAAATACATTACGCACAAAGTACTTGGAAAAATTTCCTATGGACTGGCTCTACTGATATTGATTACCGGAATTCATACCGCACATATCACATTATCCGGAAGTCGAGTACATAATGGGGCTTACTACAGCAACATTGCATTGATGTTCAATTCACTTCTATTGTTTGGTATATTGTATGGATTGGCGATTTACCACCGTAAAAGACCGCTCATTCATGCTCGATACATGATTTGCACAATTCTTCCTATGCTCACACCTATTACTGATCGCCTAATCTTCATCAATTTCCGATCGACCGTCACCTGGTACCCCACAATAGAAGGCCGACCAATGGTATGGCTATTTGGTTTTGCAATAGCCAATTTAATTTTACTGACTTTGATTATTTGGGATTGGAAAACCAATAAATGGCAATCTGTGTTCATCAAAATTCTGGGGATGAATTTATTGTACGATTATTCGGTGATTACCTTCTACAAATTTGGATTTTGGAGAGCGATTGGGGATTGGATTATGGGATTGCCACTATCGTGAGTTTTAATCAGTAGTCAGGTCTTTCGACCTGACTGCTAATACTGACTCCAATTAGGTTGCACTTATCATCATGAACCAGACGTATCAACTCGCCTTCTTATTTGAGTTTTTTCCACCACCCAGCAAGTCACCGTAAAATCCTCTCCTTCAACATACTCTTCATTGAATATTTCAGTGATTGAGGGAAATTGCTCCCTCGCCAACTTCATCTTAGTTTCCTTTCCACTTTTCTGATAGTAATCGAAAGCTAACCAGAATATTGCCCGATCTGAAACGATACTTTTGCCTTGCCTACATGTTTCATGGCTTGTGAAGATCAGATCTCCAATAAACTCATAAGCTTTCTGGTTTTCCGCTCCTGTTTCTAATGCCATCCTGGCATACTTCAATGATTTCACACGGTTACCATAATCCCTTGCATTGATGGCCGTAAGCATCAATAATTCAAATCGCTCCTGCTCTGAATTGGCCAATTCCAATCCCTTTTGGTATGTCTCATCAGCTTTGCTGAACTCATTACTTTGATAGTACCTGGAAGCCAGTAATTTGACCAACCCGATATTTGGCCTATAATGAAACAGGATCTCAGCAGCCTCCTGATAGAAACGAGAATCAGTGCAACCAAGGGCATGACTAAACCTAAGTACCTGCTTCGCTATTACGGTATCTCCAGGTGAATTGATCAACTTAGGATTGATCCATTCTGACAGTTCATCGCAATCCAATTTCACAAACTTGACCGCTATTTCCTCTAAAATTTTCAGGGCTTTCTCTACATGCTGATTGATCTCATAACCCTTTAATTCATCGACAAGATCATCGTAAGCATTCAATAATTCCCAATCACTCACCTCCCCTCTCATTTTCAACCTCCTCATGATATCCATTTTAGCAATGAAAAGGTTTCCTGGAACAACCCCTTCATTCAATGCCATAGCGGAATCAATCACGGTGAGCAACCGGGAATATTTAGAAGCATCACTTTTCCAAAAACTATACATCCAGAAAGCCTTTCGTTTCATAACAGCCATCTCGTCTCCGAAATACTTCATCCGAGCGTCCATTGACTCTATCATGCTGTATTGCAACAATTTGACGGTGTCCACATGCTGAGAAAACTTAAGAAGTCCTGTATATATTTTTTCAGCGTTTTGATAAATCGAAACATCATACGCCGGTGTATTTTTCAAAAGCCATTCTAATGGCACCTTAGCTGACTCAAGATTATCCTCTCTGAGATAATCGGTATAGAGGGCTACTTTCTCTTTTACAGCTATGTCATTTGTACCTATTTGCCCAAAAGCCTGAACCGAATGTAGCAGGACAATAAAGGTTAAGCCAGTGATCCTCATACTATTCTGTGGCCAGCAAAGCGGCACTTTTAATTAATGACAACAACTCACCTCTTTCCAGGTCTGACTCTTTTCTGGGAACCATAGCCTGAATTTGGGCATAGTTCAAAGTATTCTTAAACTCTGAATCTCGAAGAAGCATACCAAAACCAGCAACAGCAGCCGATAACCTGAAATTATCACTGGTCTTATTCCAGTCAATTGATTTATCCTTTATGTGCTCAACAATCAGCACGCTTTTCTCTTCTTCAATGGGCTTATACCTCAAATTCAATGTGACTATCTCATTTGAACTGGCCAGTTCGGATGGAACATTCTTCACATACCTGGACGAGGATGTCTCAAGCTTCCCTGAACCAGTGACAATTTCATAAAGTGCAGTTACTGAATGACCAGCTCCTAATTCACCAGCATCTTTCGTGTCATCATCGAATTCCTGGTTTTCCATTACCCGGTTTTCATAACCTATCAGTCTATAGGCCTTCACTTTTGTGGGGTTAAATTCAACCTGTATTTTCACATCTTTGGCAATTGTGAACATGTTGGCTCTCATTTCCTTCACAAATACCTTTTCAGCTTCCCGCACATTGTCAATGTAGAAGTAATTACCATTCCCGGCATTGCTGATATCTTCCATTCTGGAGTCTTTGTAATTTCCCATACCGAAACCACAAATGGTTAGGTATACACCGGATTTCCTTTTCTCTTCAATCAACCTCACCAATTCACCTGATGAAGAGGCTCCAATATTGAAATCACCATCGGTAGCAAGGATTACCCGATTGTTTCCGTTTTCAATAAAATGTTTCACAGCTAAGTCATATGCCAATTGTATTCCGGCTCCCCCTGCTGTGCTTCCACCGGCTTCCAGACGATTAATAGCCTTAAAAATCCGGTCTTTTTTAGTGGCTTCAGTTGGTTCCAGGACTACACCTGCTGCACCTGCATACACCACCAGTGAAACTTTATCCGATTCGCTTAGGTTATTGACAAGCATTTTAATAGATCTCTTTACAAGCGGAAGCTTATTGTCATCATTCATGGAACCAGAAACATCTATAAGAAACACCAGATTTGAAGGTCTCAGATCATTATAATCAAGTTTCTTTCCCTGGATTCCGATATGTAATAACTTATTCTCCTCATTCCATGGGCAACTTGAAAGTTCGGTAGTAATGGAAAATGGGTGTTTCCCCTTCGGATCCGCATAATCATATTCAAAGTAATTGACCATCTCTTCGATTCTAACGGCATCCTTTGGAGGTAATTGATTGTAGCTGATAAACCTTCTGAGATTACTATAGGATGCATTGTCAACATCTATGGAGAATGTTGAGAGTGGTTCCGTGAGGGCTATGTGAAAATTGTTCTCTTTGATATAGGAATATTCTTCGGTATTGAAATCCTCATATGGTAATTCTTCCATTACTTCAAAGTCAGAAACCATCAATTCATCGGGGGCTTCCATTGATGTAGCCGGAGGCGCTTGCAGATCTTCCTGCTTTCCAAGACTTCTTTGGTTTATATGACCAACATTCTCACATCTGAATAATATCAGTGATAATATTAGTATTAAGACGATGGTACTCCAATTGATCAACATCACAGAATTCATGCGCATGTCGACTTCCTTTTTCTTTAGTCTACTCATGGGATTTTAGTTTAAAGTGTTCGTCAACTTTAGAAAAACGCCCATGGAATTGTTAGGAAACTTCTTGTAAAACATTTGTAAAACGATTTACAAGCCCCTTAATTTAGAGCTAATTCATTAATATCGCATCAGTGAATAAGTCCGAACGAAATTCATGGAATCGCCTAAAATCACTATTGGCTACCCACCTAAGAAACCAGTTTCCGGAGGTTTCCGAGGATATAACCAATTGGAAGAGTAAAGAAATTGGGAAATTTCAGGAGGACTTATTGCAAAAGGTGAACGGAAGGATCAGTGAAAAATGGTTTTACACACATATCAAAACTGATCATAAAGCACTTCCAAGAATTGATATATTGGATCTACTAAGCCAATATGTAGGTTATCAGGATTGGAACCAGTTCCTTTCCAACGACACACGAACTGCAAAGGGATTGAAATGGTATCATCTCCTGCCAGTGCCCATGATAGTAGCGTTAATAGTAGGTGTATATTATTCAGTGAAAGGAAGTCACCAGTTTTGCTTCGTGGACACTTATAGCAGAGAATTAATTGAATCAAGCAAATTGGAAGTCTATCAGCTAAAAGAAGGGGAATCTCCCAAACGAATCGAGGCTGATTCCAGTGGGTGTTTCTTATTTAAAACGGCCTCCTCATCAGTTGAACTGGTAGTCAAATCAGCATATTACCATACGGACACCATTTCCAGACACTTTGATGAGAGGCGAACATATGAAATTATAGGATTAAGAACAGATGATTACACCACACTGATCCATCTATTATCCAACGATAACATTCAGGAATGGAGTGAAAGGAAAAAGGACCTGGAGATGATGTTTACGGATAATGCCAAAATCTATCAATTAATGGATCATGGGAATTATGCATTAGCCATATACAATAAGCAGGAATTCATAAGGAAGCTGATGTTACCATCCGGTAACCTCAAAAGATTGGAGGTTTTGGAAAAAAAATATGAGAGAGGTCAAATCAGTGTGTTAAGGTTTAAAATTGGGAAGAAATGAGGGCTGTAAAATACATACTAATCGGAATACTCACTTATGGATGTGCCGTGGGTGACAGAGACACACGTTCCGCAGAAAGTACAGAACAACTTGTGAAAAGTCCCAGTATCGATGAGGATATTGAAAGGGCGATGCTGGACCCAGATGCCGTAAATGCATTTGAACTCCAATCAATTGATAAGTTTCATGATCTTCTTTCCTATCTGAAGGTTACAGCTGATACTTCTTTGAACCAACTTCTGAGAGATGAAGCTCAGGCTGCCATTGACGTGCTGTTTATCAATCCCGAAGGAAGTAAATCAATTGCCCTGACCCAGAATGAGAAGGACAAAGCCACCAGGCAGCTCACTTCAGATGCCAATTCCATCAAAGAAATCATTTTTGCAACACCATTCAGGCAATTGCGGCCCCAGGTATTTGCCGGTGAAATCACTTATCTAATCAAAGAAAGTGATTCAAAAACTACATTGAATGTGTACTTGTTAAGATTTGAAAAATTATTCGGTGAGGAAAAGCATCTGGTTTGGGAGATCAAATTTGGGCATATTGATTAGTAGTGAGATGTTAGATTTGAGTAGTGAGATTGATAAATTAGTCTTTAGTATCCAGATTTGCCTGATTTTTTGCTTTGTCCCATCCCTTTAACTTCTGGCTTTCCAGTAAATTACTAACATGAACAAAAGGAAGCTACTTGCTTTGCTTTTCATGGGTTTGGCCATTGTATTTGGTGCGATCTTCTTAGTGGAAGTCGATTTTCCAAAAGCATTGGCAGGCTATTTTGAGAAAAGTTATTATCAGCAGTTCGGTCCAATTGCTATAAGTGTTGAATTGCTAGTGGCTGGGTTTTATCTATTTACTAAACACCAAAAAGCTAACTTTACGCTGGCCTTGTTTGCATTTACGGCGTTACTGGATCCTCTATTCAACCTAACTGGAATTTTCACAAGCCTCGTTCCGATTTATGCCACGATCATATTTGTTTGCTGCGCCTTGGTGGCAATTTGGTTAACCTTTACCAATGCGTTTAGTTTGGGGAAAATATCAATTATTGGCGCTTTTGGAAGCTTTATTTTGGGTACAGCGGTGGAATTGTTTTTTAATTATCTGTAAGTTTTCAGATTTGATGTTTTGAGTTTCATAATTACTCCTCAATCACAAGCTTATACCCCACTCCTCTTACATTTACAATTCTGACGTTCGGATCCAGCTCAAATTTCTTTCTTAGTTTGGAAACAAATACATCCAATGTCCTGCCGATGTAATCTCCTTCATCTCCCCAAACTTTGTTTAGTAAATCCTCTTTCCTGACCGTCTCATTCAAAAACTCATGTAGAATTAATAAGAGGTCAGCTTCTTTACCTGTCAGCTCAACCTTCTGTTCTTCCATTATCAACATCGTACTTCTCCGATCGAAGTAGAACTTACCAAGCTTGATTCTGTGCTGATCTTGATTCGGTTTATTTCTCGCTCGCCAAGCCAAAAGCGAAAGAATAAAAACCAAAGAAGCCAGTATAACAACAGAGTAGTAAGAACTGAATGATATTTGTTCTGAATCGGGCAATTGATCCGTAGATGTGGTTGTACCCCAGGGAGCAAATGTAAATACCAGATTATAGCAAGATTTAGGAAGAAGCCTGGTTTGACAAGGTACAATGACATTATGTGTCAGGCTGTCCATTTCAAAACTATAGACTGTCTTTCTTAATTCACATTGCTGTACTTCCAGGATATACCGATTGGCAATATTTCGATCGCGCATCACTTCATCAACCTCGCTTACCAATTTCTCTGGTGAGATCTCAAAATCGGCTTCAAAAATAATCCGGTATTGTCCCTGCTCATTCTCCACCGACGTGACCCTTGAAGTACTATCTCCAGTATTGAGTAATAATTGATGTCCTACCATTCTTAGCGAAACCATTATGTGTTTCTCTTCAAATGATCCCTGAGCCTGACTGGTGAAGGATAACAGAACGAGCTGCACAATATATGAAAGCCTTTTTACTCCTGAATTGAATGACATACACAAAACTATTCCCGATTAAGGGAGTCTAAAACTGATTTACACAACATTTACATCAATTTACACTTGTTTCTACACTTAGACCGTAGTTAACCGTAATTTGAAAATGATTAGATATTTATGATAATTATGAAAACGATGAGAGTAACCGGAATTGTATTTACTTGTATTTGCCTAAGTGCATTCATGTTTATTTCACCTAACTCAAACAAGGAATTAACATCTGAAGTAGCTTCTGACTTCTACTATGGAGTGGGCACCCGTTATAATGCAACTGTAACAAAGTCAAAATTAGCTAGTGCCAAAACAATACTTGAAATCATTCCAGAACGCGCACAGTGGCAATCAGCTCCAGTCAAAACAGTAGAACTAAGTATTTTGAATACCTATTTCCTTGACTTACGTGCCACATCCAATAGTTTAATGCTCAGCAAAGAGCAATTGCAGGTCATCAAATCGGCTCACTACTCCGACGACTTCAGGATCATGGCATATTGTATGGATGCCAATCAACACACCTATGATCTATCCTATTTCATAACAGTGGTTCCGGAAACCGAAGCGTCTTATAAAACTGGAAATGATGACCTAATAAATTTCTTAAAAGAAAGCAGTAGTAAAGCAATTGAAGGTCTTGAGAAAGGAAAAATCGGACCAGGGAAAATATCCTTTACGATAGACCAATCGGGAAATATTACGAAAGTGAAATTATTGTCTACTTCAGGTTATACAAACATTGACGAATTGATGCAATCACTGATCGAAAGGACTTCTGGAAACTGGTCACCTGCAACCAATGATCAGGGTGAAGCTGTAAGTCAGAAACTAGTATTCTCCTTTGGGTCAATAGGGTGTTAATCCCCCAGAAAGCATGACACCCTCCATGAGAGGGTCATATAGAAGTTTTGGATTCATCAACCAACTTCACTACTTTAGGAATTCCTTTCTTTAACGAGGAAGAAAAATACCATTTGTTTTAAATACCTCGATTCAAACAATGAACGATTCCTTAATCCTTGACACTCCTGAGTCATATTCACATTTATTGAATAAGTGCAAAGAAATTGGCTTTGACATGCCATCAGACATTTATATTGGAACACTGTTAAAGACACTTATTGCCACTAAACCAAAATCGAACATTTTAGAGCTTGGTACAGGAATGTCCTTATCCCTTTCATGGATGGTGGATGGAATGGACCAGAATTCAAAGCTTACCAGTATTGACAATGACCCCAAACTAATCAAAATAGCGGATGAGTTTTTCAAGCAAGACCAAAGAGTAAATTTGATTTGTGTAGATGGTTCAGAGTGGATAAAGAATTACAAAGGAGAACATTTCGATCTAATTTTCGCAGATGCCTGGCCAGGAAAATATAGTGAACTAACTGAGACACTTGATTTACTCAAGGTTGGCGGAATATACATCATTGACGACATGACACCTCAACCAAATTGGCCGGAGGGACATAACAAGAAGGCTGAAAATCTGATTGAGCATCTTGAATCACGAAAAGATTTAACTATCACCAAGATGAACTGGTCAACTGGTGTAATAATGTGTGTGAAAAGATATTGAAACAAGATCTCGTCACTTCGACAGCTAGGCATCTACCTATTTGCCATCTCGCTTCAGAAAATGGTCTATCAGAGTATTCGGTTTCTCCATTATTGCATATTAGTCTAAAAGCTCCGGATGACTCCCTACACTATTTGAAATAATCCTCCAGGTTTCCTCATACATGGAAGAGTAAACGATTTTGATTTTGAAGGGAAGCTCATAGTCCTCCTCAACCCCAAACAATTCATTTATTTCTTTCTGATAATTTTCATCATATATGTATATAAACAGATCCAATGACTCATTTGCAGGCAATGCTTCCCCTTGTGTAATATCAGTCACTAGGCGGAAATATCCATAATCTTCCAGGTCTGGATAAACCTCTTTAAAAAAAGTCATCAGGTTATAGGATTTTCGATCATCCACGATTCTGGCAGAATCAATAATGGCTGGGCCTAGTCCGTTGTTTCGAACTCTGAACGTCAATCTTACCTCCACGGTGGTCAAAGAGTCATTCTCAGAAACGCTCCTGTGAACATCCTTATTGAAAGTAAGCCTGGGCCGAACAGAAAGCCTGCTTTGCTTCTGAATTACACTGGTCTGGTAAAAGTAAATCATCAGCGTAACCAAACTGATTAACATGGCTGAGAATCCTATGATCCTATCCGTTTTGAATTCGATCTTCATAAACACTTGAGGTTATCAGGCTAATTTAATTGGAATTCCTATGAGGACACAAGTCAATTGGACATTCCGGTTAATTCATTGGATATCCGGTTTTGAAACTGTTTAAATTGTAAAAAAGAACTGCTCATGCAATCACTCCAGGAAATTAAGAAATGGATCGACCAAAGTGTACTTTGTTGGTTAGCAACCTCTTCTGATAACGGTGAACCAAATGTTTCTCCCAAAGAAGTTTTTACACTTTACAAGGATAAATTCATCCTTGTAGCCAATATAGCAAGCCCTAACACTGTGAGGAACATCAAATGTAACCCGAAAGTATGCATCAGCTTTATTGACATTTTTGTACAAAAGGGTATGCAAATCAAGGGTGAAGCTGAAATTGTAGACGGTTCAGCAAAAGATTATTCAAAGATGGAGATCTCGCTCTTGGCACTTACCAAAGGGAAATTCCCATTTCGTTCAATCACCAAAATAGAAATTCAAAAGATAAAACCCATCATTGCTCCGAGTTATCTTTTATTTCCAGAAACGACAGAAAAAGAACAAATCAATAGCGCATTGCACACTTACGGTGTAAAAAAGTGACGATTAAATGAATCATTTCTAACTTGTAGCAGACTATAAAAAATCAACTAAATACACGATGCTAAAAAATTTAAAACCATTTCATTACTTAATTCTATTAATACTCCCATTGAATCTCAGCGCTCAAAATGGAAAACTTCTGGAAGAACAAATTGTAGATTATTCCGATGCTTCCTTTGATAAACTCAAGTCAAAAGATTGGTTCGACCCAATAGAGAAAAACACAAATCTCTTCAGCATTACTTATGAATCAGATGGATTGAAGATCACAGGATTCATGGCTAAACCAAATAAACCCGGAACATATCCAGTAGTTGTTTTTAACCGGGGAGGAAACCGGGATTTTGGTTCTTTAAAAGAGATTATGGCTACTTATATACTGGGGCGAATTGCGAGTTGGGGTTATGTAGTAGTGGCCAGCAATTACCGAGGTGGAGGAGGTAGTGAAGGAATGGAAGAATTCGGCGGTAAAGATGTCAATGATATTCTAAACCTGATTCCTATGCTTGCGAACATCGAGGAAGCCGACACATCGAGAATGGGTATATATGGTTACAGTAGAGGCGGCTTGATGACATACAGAACTATTGCAGAAACCTGTGCTTTCAAAGCGGCAATAGTGGGTGCTGGTGTTGCCAATGCTTCAAGAAACATAGAAGAAAGACCCGATATGGAAGAGTATGTGTATGCCCAATTGATTCCAGATTATGAAAACAACAAAGAAGAGGCACTAAAAGATAGATCTCCAATACTATGGACCGATGAATTTTGTGAAACGACTCCCATCATGTTGCTTCACGGCTCAGCAGATTGGCGTGTTTCTCCCGAAGACGCACTGGACATGGCTGTCCAATTATACAAAAACAAACACCCATTCAGGTTTCATTTTTATGAAGGTGGAGACCATGGTTTAACTGAATACAGAGACAATACCTGGCATGAAATCAGAGCCTTCTTTGACCATTATGTAAGAGACCTAAACCCTCTTCCAAATATGGAGCCTCATGGAAAGTAAGCCCAAACTTGATAAGAATATATCGATTCAGGATTTCAAAGATTTTTACTGGTACAGGGAAGAGCTAGTTAATTTTTGTCGTGTAGAAGGACTGGCTAAAGTTGGCAGCAAATTGGAATTGGCAGAAAGAATAATTCAATACTTAAAAACTGGTAAAAAGACTGTCAAGTCAAAGGGGAATCGGCCAAGCTCGCGATTCGATTGGGGGAATGAAAAATTATCGCGTGATACAATCATCACAGATAATTACAAAAATACCGAAAACGTTAGGTCATTCATGGTTAAAGAAATTGGTACACAGTTCAGGTTTAATGTGAAATTCATGAACTGGATGAAAACCGCTCAGGACAAAACATTAGGAGATGCCATTTGTAGATGGCAGGAACTCAATAATGAAGCAAAATCAAATAAATCTAAAAAAGATATTGCCCCACAATTTGAATATAATACCTACATCAGAGATTTCATGGAGGACAATCCTACAATAGGTCGAGAAGTAGCAATAGCTTGTTGGAAAATGAGAAAGGCAATGCGAGGTAACAACAAGTACAGAAAGTCTGACCTGGAATTATTACGAATATCTGAATAATTTAAATGCATTTCTGGAAAATAAAAAGGCCACCATTTCTGGCAGCCTTACTACTGTCTCAATTATTTTTTAGTACGCTCTTACAGCAACTCCTTTCATGAAATTCATAAAGGCTTTGTTGACTACTCTGTTTCCACCTCTGGTGGGGTAATCTCCGGTGAAATACCAGTCACCCAGGTGTCCGGGACAAGCTTTATGTAGATTATCAACAGTTTGGTAAACTACTTCAAGCTCAGCCTTCATGTGTTTTGGTCTGACGATATCCGCAATCTTATGAGAGACCTCATCATAGGTAAAAGGTTCATAGATCTTCTTCACGTAATTCTCCTGATCCGGATTTCCTTCATTAGCAGCACATAGGTCATAGACTTCATCCAGAATATACTCCATACCTCTTTCCTCAAGAAGCGCCAATGCTGCTCTGAATGCTACAAATTCCTTCATCTTGCTCATGTCAATGCCATAACAATCCGGGAATCTAATTTGTGGTGCTGAGGAAACGATTACGACTTTCTTTGGCTCTAATCTGTCTAACAGCGTCAATATGCTTTTCTCCAGGGTAGTTCCCCGTACGATACTATCATCTATGACCACAAGTGTATCCTTATGCTTATTGATCACCTCATAAGTGGTGTCATATACATGGGAAACCAACTCATCCCGATGCTCATCATCAGTGATAAATGTTCTCAGCTTAGCATCTTTCAATACCAGCTTCTCTACCCTTGGACGGAACGAAAGGACTTCTTCCAGTGTATCACCTGTTGGTTTCTCGTCTAGGATATGGTCTTTCCTTTTATTGATCAAAAACTTATCAATACCAGACATCAACCCAAGAAATGAAGTTTCTGCGGTATTGGGGATATAAGAAAATACTGCATTCTTAAGATCCCTGTTGATTGACTTCAATACCTGAGGAATCAACAATTGCCCCAACAGTCTTCTCTCCCTGTAAATATCCGGATCAGTTCCTCTTGAGAAATAAATCCTTTCAAACGAACAGGACTTTTTCTCCAGTGGTTTGATATATTCACCCTGGTGGTAATGACCATCCTTATCGACTACAAGTGCATGCCCTGGTGCAATCTCCTTAATTTCATCATACTCACAGCCAAATGCGGTTTTTATGGCAGGCTTCTCTGAAGCCACAACCACTACCTCCTCGTCTGCATAATAATAAGCGGGTCTGATCCCTGCTGGATCTCTCGCTATAAAGCTTGCACCATAACCTACCATGCCAGCCATCGTATATCCACCATCAAAGTCCTTGGCTGCACGCTTTAGGATTTTGATCATGTCCAGCTCATCCTCAATAATATCTGTGATCTCCTGATTGCTCAGTTGGTTTTTATACTTATCAAATACGGCCTGGTTTCCTTCATCCAGGAAATGGCCTATTTTTTCCATTACCGTTACGGTATCCACTTTCTCCTTAGGGTGCTGACCAAGCTCTACAAGTTTATCAAATAAGGTATCTACGTTGGTCATGTTAAAGTTTCCTGCCACTACCAGGTTTCTGCTTCTCCAATTATTTTGTCTCAGGAAAGGATGACAGTTTTCAATGCTGTTTTTACCATGTGTCCCATAACGCAAATGGCCCAACCAAACCTCGCCAGTAAATCCGTAGTTTTGTTTGAGCCATTTCTCATCCATGTACATTTCTTTGCCTTCCTTCTGGGCCTTCCGGTACTTCTTCCCAATTTTCTGGAAGATGTCCTCGATAGGCCTGGGGTCGACGGTTCGGTACCTACTGATATAGCGATACCCGGGTTCCATGTTTAGCTTAATGTTTGCAATACCTACACCATCCTGGCCTCTGTTATGCTGCTTCTGCATCAATAGATACATTTTGTTCACTGCATAGGTAGGCGTCTTGTATTTATCGATGTAATACTGGAGGGGCTTTCTTAACCTTAAAAAAGCAATTCCACATTCATGCTTGATCGCATCACTCATCCTGGAGAAGTTCTAGTAGTTACTTAATTTAATTGAATTTATTAGCTCTGTCAATATTTCGGGTCTAAGAAAAACTATCAACAACTGCAAAATTAAAAAAGTTGCGAATAGAAGTTCAATTTTCGACGGTGATTGTCGCAAACTGTTGTTAAACTCTTTATTTTTTATGAAGAGATAGTAAGGCATCTTCAAATAATACACCAATGAAATGGCCGCATTAAAGATTGCCACCCCCAGAATTGTGGCAAAGAAAGGGTCCTTAGAATTGCTATAAATTTCATAAAAAGAAGCAAAAACAAGCAATTTAGCAGTAAATCCCGCTGTAGGTGGTAAACCTGTAAGCGCAATCATCACTACAACCATTAAAAGTCCCGGTATCCACAACTGCTTCCCTACTCCTGCCAGGTCTTTAATGTTCTCCAGTCCCTCGTTTTCAAATAGTTGTACAAGGTAAAAAGCCCCCAGGTTCATGAAAATGTAAATTGATGTATAAAAGATCACTGATTCAAATGCCACATCTGATTGTGCCACCAAACCTAAAATCAAAAATCCTGAATGAGCAATTGATGAATACGCGAGTAGTCTTCTCGGATTACTTTGCCATAATGCTGAGAAGTTACCAATTGAAATGGTCACCATCGCAATTACAGCCAGTACTTTTATCCACGTTTCATTTAAGAACCAAGTGGAGTATATCAGCAAATGCATTAAAAATCCAATAGCTGCGATTTTTGGAACTGTAGATAAAAAAGCTGCAACAACAGTTGGAGCCCCTTCATAGGCCTGTGGTGTCCAAATGTGAAAAGGTATCGCTGACAATTTGAAAAGGATTCCTGCTAAAAACATGATCAGGGGAACAAACAGGATCTGCTGATTTTCCAAAATCAATGATATTTCTGCGATATCCAGAGAACCAGTAAACCCATATAACAAGCTGATGCCGTACAACATCACACCTGAAGAGATCGCTCCAAACAATAAATACTTTATTCCCCCCTCAAATCCTCTCTTATTCTTATTGAAAGTCACCAAAACATAAGAGGAGATAGATATTACTTCTATCGCAACATAAAATAGGAGCAGATGTCTGACTGCAATTAGAAAACACCCGCCAAGTGTTATCGCCAGCATAATTACTGCATACTCTCCAGACCCGCCAAGCTTTTTATCTGAGGAAAACGAAAAAAATACAATTAATCCGACTGCCAGAAGCATCAGGAGCTTCATAAATCGCTGGAAACTGCCTATGTAGAGCATCCCGTTAAACAACAGGCTCTCATCCTTCATATCGATCAGTAAATATGCTGCCACTACCACTATTGCCAGCATCAATCCTAATTTCAATCTTCTACGACCATCCGGATAAATCAGGTCTGCTATGGTAATAAGGATAATTCCGAATACAATTGTCAGTTCTGGTAATAAGAATCCGAGTCCTTCAGAAATACCATTAAGTTTCTCTGAAATATTCATCATTTGAAATTTAATGCATCAAGATTCTGAACTCCTCGCTGACTCACAAATTCTATCCAGGAAGTAACTGATTCTGCAATGGGGTCAAGCAGCAGGCCAGGAAAAATCCCAAAAAGAATAGCCATTACTAATAGAGGTGCGAACATGATCCATTCTCTTACTTTTAAATCAACCATCTCAGATTCCCACTCTACATACCGTACCCAGTATTTCCCCAAAAACATCCTTTGAAGTGTCCACAGATAATATGCTGCGGTGATAAGTAACCCAAGTGTCGCTACAATTGTCATCCACCTTGGCAAAATGCTGTTTACCTCTGCACTGTTGAATGCACCTAAAAAAACCAGAACCTCACCAACAAAGCCAGACAAACCCGGCAAACCCAGTGAACCAAAGAAAATAACAACCACTACAAAAGTATAGTGAGGCATCTGGGCCCCTAATCCGCTGTAGTTCTTAATTTTTCTGTCATGTGTTCTGTCATATATCACACCTGCAATCAAGAATAATGCAGCTGATAGAATTCCGTGACTAAACATTTGAAAGATTGCTCCATTCACCGCTTCAGCAGTCAATGCAGCAATACCCAACATCACATAGCCCATGTGCGAAACTGAAGAGTAAGCTATCAGCTTTTTAATATCTTTTTGAGACATGGCAGTAAGGCCTGCATAAATAATGGCAACCACTCCAAACAGTGCTATCCAGTACCCGTATGAATAGGCTCCCTCAGGAAATATCGAATAGGCAATCCTGAAAAACCCATACCCTCCTATTTTCAAAAGAATTCCTGCCAGAATTACTGAAATAGGAGTTGGTGCCTCTACATGAGCGTCAGGCAACCAGGTGTGTACCGGAACAGCGGGTAACTTGATAGCAAAACCAATAAAAACTGAAAGGAAAGCCCACAACCTTATTGGAATACCAAAAAGTGAAAGGTCACTGGAAAGCGAAAAAACTGATCCATCTATGTAATTGGCAGGGTCCATCATATGAATCAGGTTGAATGTATGGACCGTCACATCTGTTTTGGTTGGGTCAATCACTGAGAGGTTCAAACCAATCATGACCACCAGAATAAACAAAGAACCAATCAAAGTATAGATAAAAAACTTTATTGACGCATAACTTCTGCGTTCACCACCCCATATTCCAATTAAGAAATACATGGGTAATAACATGAACTCGAAGAACAGGTAAAACAAAAAGAAATCAAGAGCCACGAAGCAACCCATGATTGAAGATGAGAGCAGCAGATAAAGTGCGAAATACCCCTTCTGACTTTTGGTCACGTTCCAGGAAGAGATCGCCCCAATTACCAGTATTATTCCGGAAAGCAACACCATCAAAACGCTGAGCCCATCTACACCCACCAGGTATTCAATCGATAGAATACCCATAGAACCCAAATCAAGTGATATCCAGCTGTATTTTTCCAGGAACTGAAAAGAATTTTCAGTAATAGAAGTATATGCAATCGACTTGAAATTCAGGAAGATAATAACTGCAACCAAACATTGTATGCTCGTAAGGATCAAAGTAATGTACTTGAAATAACCACCCAGCCTATCTGGGAGGAGCATTGTAACCAGTGATCCGGCCAATGGTAAAAAAATCAATAGTGAAATCAGGTAGTTACTCATCTACTTAAAAATATTTTACCCATATAATAATCAGGGATAACCCTATTAATGCCCAAATAAATTGCATTTGTACCTGGCGCGATTGAATCCGTCTTGTCACCTGGCCGATTCCACCTGCAAACCTAGCAATCAAATTAACAATTCCGTCTACGAAATGCATATCCAACATGCCCACCAGGTGTGCACCCACCACCTGCAAAACCCCAATAGTTTTAACCGTTTTGTCTACAACCTTCTCATCAAAAGCAGCAACCAATGAGGACAATCTTTCAAAACTTCTTATAAAAAGTAGCTGGTAGATTTCATTCAGCTTCCAACTGTCATGAAGATATTGATAAAAAGACCTTGTAAATGCAAAATCAGGTTCATACTGGCTTGCATAATTGCTTCTGGGTCCAAAATACAAGTACGCAATTGCCAAACCACTCAATGCCAGCAAACCACTGATCATTCTAAACAAAAAATGCAATTCATGAGATCTCTCCAGCATACCAACCGAAGAGAAATTCAGGGTTTGTAGTATATCATCAATGTACAGAGTAGCTGTACCGAAAGGATTCAGTGAAAACGCAAGCCCAAATGAACCAATCGCCAAGACAATCAAAGGGACCGATTGCAAAATATGTTCTTTACCGATTTTTGAAAGATCAATTCTGGATTTACCAAAAAACACTAATACTAACAATCTGCCAATATAAATAGCCGTCAGAAATGCTGTGATGATGGCCAAATCAGGAACCACGAAATACCACATTCCTTTGGCTTCTGCCCAAACAAAAGCATTGGTAATGATAGCATCTTTACTTAAAAACCCTGAAAAGAAAGGCAATCCTGCCAATGCCATACCGGCAATAACAAATGCAAAAAAAGTGACTGGGAGTTTTTTCCTTAGACCACCCATCCACCGCATATCCTGGGGATCAAATCCCTCTGAATGCATCTGATGCAATGAATGAATTACCGCTCCAGCGCTTAAAAAAAGACATGCTTTGAAGAATGCATGTGTGGTAAGGTGGAAAATTGCCATATCAGGAGTTCCTACTCCTATAGCGACCATCATGTACCCCAATTGAGAAACAGTGGAATAAGCCAGTACTTTTTTAATATCATGCTGAAATAATGCAGTACACCCGGCAAGAATGGCTGTTAGTACCCCTACGAAAGCAGCTGTATCTAATACAATCGGATCCAACAACACAAACCCTCTGGCCAACAAAAATATCCCCGCGGCTACCATGGTTGCAGCATGTATTAGAGCGGATACAGGAGTGGGACCTTCCATAGCATCTGGAAGCCACACAAACAACGGAAATTGGGCAGATTTACCAATTGCCCCCAACAATAATCCGAAACCTGCAATAACCATCCAGGTGTTCCATTCAATTGTTAAAGAAGCAATGTCTTCGAAATATAATGTACCCAATTCTGAGTAGATAATTAAAATGGCAATCAAGACGCCAATATCTCCAATGCGGTTAACAATAAATGCTTTTCTGGCCGCTTGAGCAGCACTGTCTTTCGTGAACCAAAATCCGATGAGCAAGTAACTTGAAAATCCGACTAGTTCCCAGCACACAAAAAGTTGCAACAGGTTATTGGCGGTTACAAGTCCAAGCATTGAAAAAGTAAACAAGCCAAGGAATCCATAATACTTTCCAATCGCTTCATCATTCTTCATGTATTCCATTGAGAAAAGATGAACCAGAAATGACACCACTGAGACCACCACCAATAAAAGAGCAGTTAGTGGGTTAAGTAAAAGTCCAGGTTTAATATCCTTCATCCAATTAAAAGTGACCTGCGTGGTTGTATCCAAATCACCTGAGAAAAAGACATATAAGGATAGGATCATCGTAATCCCCAAAATGCTGGTTCCTACTATTGAAATAGACCAATTGGATCTCCATAGTAGGCCGAATGGGAGTACCGCCAATGGTAGTAATATGATAAGATATATGAGAATCGGGTTATCCATTAGTCTTTTAATTCTACCACCTGATCGATATCAGAAGTTTTATAATGCTGGTATATTTTTAAAATAATCGCCAGGGCTACTGCTGCTTCACAAGCAGCTATCACCATTACAAAAACACTAAAGAACTGGCCATTCACATCCTGTTCATACAATTTACTAAAGCCTACAAAGTTTATATTGGCCGCATTGAGCATTAGCTCAATCCCCATCAAAACCATGATCACATTTTTTCGAGAGACGGCAATAATGAATCCAATGATAAATATTATTGCCGATAGGTAGATAAAGTGTTCAATCGGAATCATTCTTTTACCTCCTCCTTTTTACTATTCGCGATAAATGCCGCACCGATCAATGCAATTAGTAATAGTACAGCTACCAGTTCAAATGAAAGTACATGATCAGCAATCAAGGACACTCCCAGCGCTTCAGTTTGATAGAAATCTGTTTTTGTTGTTTCAATCGGTGAACTGGTTATGTTATTATTAATGTAGTCAATCAAACCAAGCAACCCGGCTATTCCGAGGATGATAGCTGTCGCCACATTATGGAAACCGGTTTCAATCTGTTTTGATGAGATCCTATTGGTGAGCATAATCCCAAATATGAGTAATACCAGAATACCCCCTACGTAGATCATGATTTGAGAAACTGCCACGAATTCAGCACCTGCTATTACAAAAATTGCTGCTACACTTAAAAAAACTCCAATTAGTAAGAATGCTGCATGCATTAAATTTCTGGTGAGGAAAATTCCCAGAGCAGAAAAGATTGCAATCGCAGCAAAAAAATAAAACAAATATACAGGCACTTGTTCCACTATTCTTTTTTCTTTTTAATGATTGGCCTTGGCTTAAATTTAGGCTTTTGCTCAGAATCTTCCTGTTTTTTTTCTTTCTTGATATCATCATCAGAAGCCTTAGACTGGATCTTCGGCTTTATTTTAGGACGAAACTTAGGTTTTGGTTTCTCCTCTTTTTCAACTTCCGCCTCAGCACTGGCTTTTGGTTTGACCTTGGGCCTGAATTTAGGTTTTGCCTTGGGTTTTTCTTCAGCGACAGATGATTCTTGATCTCCTGGACTCTCATCAGAAATTTTCGGTTTGACCTTAGGCTTGAATTTCGGTTTAGCCGCTGGCTTGACTTCATTTGATGCAGTGGAAGTTTTAGGCTTCACCCTAGGTACAAACTTCGGTTTTGAAGCTTGTTGTTCAGCACTTGCAGTTTGATCAGATACTTGAGCTTGTTTCGCTGCTTTGGCTGCTTCTCTTCGTTCCTGCTCCTCTGCCTCTTCCTTTTTCCTCAATGTGACCTCATCTTCAGACATATTTCCAAAAGCATAATTGTGGAGCTTGATATCAAACTCACTAAAGTCATATGCTTTGGTCATTGTTAGACACTCAGTAGGGCAAACCGTGGTACAAAGTCCACAAAAACAGCATTTTGCCATGTCAATGTCGAACTTTGCGGCATATAGTCTTTTTGATGTACCATCTGAAGTTTTACCGATTTCTTCCGCAGATCGTATAGGTTCAATGTCAATACAATTCACCGGACAAATCTTGGCACACTTATCACAAACTATACAATCATCAATTTCATTATCAAGTCTGTACCGTCCGTTATCAGGTACCGGGATAGACTCGAAAGGGTATTGTGTAGTAAAAAGGCCATTTTGTTGATCAAAATAATTATCCTCCTCTACACCAAGTGGTTCTCTGGACTGGGTGGCATCCTTCAAGTGACTGAAGGTAAGTTTCAATCCTTCTTTGAGTGTTTTATAAGCAACTGATATGTCTTTGAAGTAAGGCATTCCGTTTGGTATTTAATCAAAAATAAAGCTAAATCAATAGCAAGCAATACATGACACAATTTGTTTTCTGTTTAATACCTAAATTCAACTATTTTGGTAGCTTTGGTCTTTTCTTACTCACTTAAAAACTCAAAAGATGCGCATTCTATTCACATCAATCATTATTTGCGGACTCTCTTTTACCGGATTCTCACAATCTTCAGATTTGAAACCAGACGGTGGAGACTGGAACCTTGAAGTCAATATGAACCCTTTCGGAGATCAACCCATCTCCATTAGTTACATCAGAATGAGATATTTCCAGGCGAGCAACAGCGCGTTTAGACTTGGTATGTCAATCAACGGTCAGTCTGAAAAACCAGATGACGACATTAAAGCCAATAGTTCAACAATCAATCTAAGACCTGGGTTTGAAATTCATTTCGAAGGTACCAACAGGCTCTCTCCATATGTAGGAGTAGAATTTGATTTTGCCAGAAAAAATTCGAAGGTAATAAATGAAGCCACTAACATAGAATTAAAAGGTGCCTGGAATCCATCAGGATTAGAAAGGGGCTACACAAGAATCGGACTCAATGTTGTATCAGGATTGGATGTTTACATCATTAAAAACCTATATGTGGGAACAGAAATTGCATTTGGTTTTCAAAGTACCAAAGAGGCCAATTTGGAATTTTCCCCAGATGACAGTGCAAACGTAGACGGAGGTTCCCAGTCTCAATTCGGGCCAAATTATAATAGTTCGATCAGAGTTGGGTATATCTTTTGATGTAAATACTGACTACTCCCAATTAGATCTTTTCGATACAGAACAATACGCTCTAAAAAGAGGCAAATCATATTTTTCGACATTCATACCGTTATATGTAAATTAAAAACCAGATAAGGTCATTACTTAACTCAGATACTATATATTGCATTTCTGATGGCGACATAATCGTCTCCAATAATTCACTCTATGTGTCTTTCTGATGCCAGAACACTTAGTATTCCTGAGCAAGGAATTTGAACCCATTCGATATTCGAGAAAGGATAACACGGTTTCATTTTAATTCAAGCGAAATAAAGGTGTTGGAATATCCAATTGTTCTGGTATGTAGGTAAAAAACTAATAAAATTTAAATGGAACAGTATGAAGAAAAATTTAGCTCTAATTATGGTGTTTTTGTCTATTGCATATCATCATGCATTAGCACAAGAAATTGTATCCGGTAAAGTTACGGACGATACAGGCACAGAACTTCCTGGAGCCAGTATTATTATTAATGGGACCACAAAAGGAACAGTTGCGGATATTAACGGCGACTACCAGATTGAGGTTGGTGCAAGTGATGTACTTGTTTTTTCATTTATTGGACACGTCACCCAGGAAATAACTGTTGGTTCTCAAACATCCATCAATGTAACGCTTGTCAGGGACAACACTCAGTTGGAAGAGATTGTAGTCACAGCAATGGGTATCGTCAGAAAGCCAGACGAGATTACTACTTCGAATCAGGTGATTCAGGCAAAGGAGATTAATCAGGCTAGTAATCCTGATGCTGTTCAGGCATTATCAGGAAAAGTCACTGGATTGCAGGTAAATACTACTTCTGCCGGATTAAATCCATCAACACAAATTACCCTTAGAGGTACCCGGTCAATCTCCGGAAATAACTCGGCTTTAGTGGTCATTGATAATATCATTTCAAGTGCAGCAGTACTATCCACGATTGACCCTAATACAATAGAATCTATTAATGTTATTAAGGGCGCAAACGGTGCGGCACTTTACGGAGAAAGAGGTGCTGCTGGTGTGCTCATCGTTACGACCAAAAAAGGTGCTCGTAGCGGAGAAAAGTTATCTGTTAACCTGACCTCATCAGTAACGATGGAGGAAATTGCCTATTTGCCTGAAACACAAGACAGGTTTGGACAAGGCTGGGGAGGTAATATTGAAACAGTTGATCAGGGATCATGGGGTGTTCCTTATACAGGAATTCTGACTTCCGTAGGAACTCCTGATGCCAATGGCAACTATAGATATTTTCCATATTCACACATAGAGGATAACATATTGCCATTTTTTGAAACTGGTATTACTTTTCAAAATTCTATTTCCCTTTCAGCTGGTTCAGCTGATGATAGTTATATAAACCTTAGTTACCAAAGGCAAGATGTGGATGGTGTGATTTCTAATAGTAATCTTGGGAAAAACAATTTTGCGCTGACAACAGGAAAAAAAATAGGAAACTTTAGTCTTCAGGCTATTGGAAGGTTCACAGAACAAAGTACTGATGATGTCAACAGTAGAGATATAGATAACAAGAGGGCTGATAATACCTATCCTGTAATCAGTATGTACCAAATGTTATCAAACACACCAGGTAACGTACCAATTGAGGCATTTAACAGTGGAGACAACAATGATCATTGGACGATCTATGATACAAGCCCATATTGGATGCTTAAGAATAGCAGACAGCTTAATGACAGACGTATTATTGATTTAACTGGTCAGTTAAGCTACGAATTTAATGAGCACATTAATGCGGTATTGAGATCATCTGTTAGAAACATTCAAAATGAAGGTGAACTCAGGAGAAATGGTTTTATAGATGATCAAGGGTATGTATTTGGAGATAGAAGTATTCGATCATTCTATCAGTTGGATACAGATAATTTGAGACGTACTTACACGGATTTCCTTGTTAACCTGGATTATAATTTGACAAATGATATCACATTCAAATCAAACATTGGATTCAATGCCACTACCATGTCTTTTTCCAGACAGGTAAATGGAGGATATGATTTAGCGAAACCTAATTTTTTCCACTTGTCAAATATTACTGCCATCCCTGATTACTTTGAGTTAAACAATCAGCAAAGTACGGTCAGTGTTTTTGGACAAGTTGATTTGGGATACAGAGATTACTTGTTCTTAAACCTAACAGGAAGAAATGACTGGAATTCGGTACTTCCTGAAAATAACAGAAGCTTTTTCTACCCGGCAATAGGTGCAGCATTCATTCCAACAAGAGCCATAGATGGACTGAGAAGCACAATATTACATAAGGCAAAAGTATCAGCCAGTTATGTGATAACTGGAAATGCAACAGCAATTGACCCGCAAGGTTTGTCAACGGTAGCCAATGTAAATACATTCTACCCGTCAACCGGTCTTGTATCATTAACATCAGAAAAATCACTGGTTGACCAAAACATAAAGAATGAATTTGTTTCTTCTTTTGAGGCAAACCTGAATCTGGAGTTATTAAACTACAACGGACCAATGGTTACGCTTGACGCGTCAGTCTCAGTTGGTAATAACAAAGATCAGATTTTGAATATTTCAAGTTCATCAGCTACCGGATTCACCAATGTACTGATGAACCTGGGCGCGACAAAAACCAATGCCTTAGAACTTGACCTGGGCATTACGCCTCTTGTCACTGAGGACTTTGAATTAAAAGGATTGATCGGGTTTAGCACATTTAAAACCAAAGTAAATGAAGTAACTCCACAATCTGACAGGGTTGAGGTATTTGGCACTACAGGTACCATTGGTGCATACGCTATAAAAGGAGAGCAATTTCCACTTCTTTTAGGTACAGCTTATCAAAGAGATGATCAGGGTAGAGTAGTGGTTGATGCAGACGGCACGCCTCTTATCGACTCAGAACTGCAGGTTTTGGGTAAAACCACCCCGGATTATATTTTGAACTTTGGCTTAAATGCAACTTACAAAGGCATAAGAGCAGCTGTAGTAGCTGATTACAGAACAGGTCATGTGTTCTACTCAGGAATTAGAAATCAATTATCAGGACAGGGCCGAACAATAGAGTCAACCTTTAATGATAGAATTCCTTTTGTATTCCCTAATTCTACAGTAGAAGAAACTGGCACAGATAACACAGATGTAATTACATATGGCTCATCGCCTGATGTACATCCTTACAATAATGCATACTCTTACTATACAGGAGATCACAATACTATTGATGAGAACTTCATTACAGATGCAACTGCATTTAAAATAAGAGAAGTTTCTGTTAGTTATGATCTACCGGCTTTAATAATAGATAAATTAAGCCTTACAAGGTTAAATATAGGAGTAAGTGCCAGGAATTTATGGTCTGGTTTGGGTTCTGATAATTTAGGTTATAACGACCCTGAGTTTGCAGGCAGATTTGGAATCGCTAACTACGGTATCACGCCTCCTACCAGATTCTACGCTGTTTCAATTAATGCTTCATTCTAAATTAAGATTCAATGAAAATTATAATAAAAACCTTATTGATCATGTCATTTGCGGTGGGATTAAATTCCTGCGATGATTTTTTAGATGTAAATGACAGCATAGATAATTCAAGTGTAAATGAGCTGACGCCTAACGAGCTAATTGTTGGTGCTCAAACAGAAACGGCTGCAACATATACCAATCGATTAAATCGAGTGGGTAACTGGATGGGTGTTGCCTGGTCAGGAAACTATCTTGACTTCAATGATGCCTATGGTGCGGAAAGCAGGTATCAATTTTCCAACACATTCTACAATGATGTCTGGGACGATCTTTATACCAATCTTTCAAATTTTGCAACGATTGAAAACTACGATGATGGCCTTAACTGGAACCACCAAAAGGCTGCTGCTAAAATTTCAAAAGCATTCTATTTTCAATACATAGTGGATTTGTATGGAGATGCACCTTTTTCTGAAGCCTTCAACGGTAGTGATATTCTCTTTCCTGGTTATGATGCTGCACAAGACATCTATAGCGATTTAATCAACTCAATTGATGATGCTATTGAGCTGATCGATAATGGCGATGGCTCTGAATCATTTGTAGCCGCAGATATTGTTTTTGGTGGAGACATGGATCAATGGAGAAGATTTGCTAATACGGTGAAACTTAGACTTTTAGTTAGGTTGGCCTTAAGGGCAGATCAGGACGCCTCTGTTCAATCTATTGTTGATGCTGGGTTTGCCAGTTTGGCAGGTGCACAATTTCTAACAGAAGATGTAACCGTAAATCCAGGATATTCAAATAGTGATAACCGCCAAAACCCCTTCTGGGAGATTTACGGTGCTGACCCAACTGGGGTACCTACAAACAGAGGAAGACAAACAGGTCCTTCAGCATTTGCTTTCGACTTATTGAATAACTCAGGAGATGCAAGGTTGAATACTCTATGGAAAGATAACGATGGTGACTTCAATGGTACACTTCAAAATGGAGGTGGAAGAGCAGCTTCTATTGGAGACGGTATCCTGGTAGGTGCTGATGCTGATCTGCCGATTATGCTTGCTGCAGAATCTTTCTTCCTTCAGGCGGAAGCTGTACAAAGAGGGGACCTGGCCGGCAATGCTAAGGCACTATTCGACCAGGGAATTCAGGCATCATTCTCAAGCTTAGGAGCAGGTGACGCAGCTACTTATATTGCTAACACTGATAACGATCCTGTTTTAGGCTTTAATGGAGGTGATCCTATTGGTGCTATTGTTACACAGAAATGGATTGCCCTAACAAGTGTATCAGGTGCTGAACTTTGGATTGAATACAATAGAACCGGATATCCAGCAGGGTTGCCACTACCAGAATTATTGACTGATCCTAATATTCCTGTGAGGTTAATGTACCCTGCATCTGAGTACTCGGGAAACACTGATAATGTCATCCCTCAAACGAAAGAAGATGCTTTCTCCTCAAAAATCTTTTGGGATGTTGATTGATATAAATATTTAAAAGAATTTAAATCATAAGCAATGAAAAAAATTAATAATAAAATAGTCTTAGTCCTCATGGTTTGCTGCATAGGTCTGGCAACATCGTGCGATCAAGAGGAAGTTAGTGTTCCTAATGTACCACGAGAAAATAGTACAGCAGCAGAAATAGTTGAGGAATCAATTAGTGTTGTGAGAGGTAATGATCCAACATTTACTATCAGACAAAATGAGTTGGTAGAACCTTTTATTGATGAAGCTGAGGCATACTGGTACAAAGGTGAGGCCACCTCTGGACAATTGGGTATACGAGTGATTGGTGGTACCGCAGTAGAAGGAGAAGATTATGAATTCATAATTGATCTGATCGAGGATTTTAGCCCATTCTTATTGCAAGAAGGATACTATTATGAATATGATGCAGGTACTAGTCTTGAGAATACAGTGAGCGGAATCATTAATGTTTTTGATGATGGCGTTTCAGGAGGAACAAAGACAATTGAGTTACAGTTCTTCCCCGTTGGAATAGCCAGCATTCTTATTGATGATACAATGACGATCACCATTACAGATTGATAGTAACATTATTCAGTGGTAACCTCTAATGGAGGTGACCAATTATCATTAACTTAAAAGTAGCATCTTGCATTTGTGTGGTGCTACTTTTTTTATGAAGCCAATTATATTAAATCAAATTCATTGCAATACAGACATTTCAATTTTAGTGCTTACTGTGGTGAAACCATTGAATGCTGTAGGTTTGTTACACAAAGTTCACGAAGAGTCCACAGAGGTAATCAAAGGTTAAATACCGCCAACAGATCTAATTGTCTCAAGCTGAAAGAAAAAAAGTAGTGAAAACAGGTAATATTGACCTCATTGATTAAATCATCAACAGCTTCCAAAACCCAGAAAGTATTAGCAAGATAAGTGCCGCTGGAGTAAGGTATTTCCAGCTTAGTGACATCAGTTGGTCTACCCTTAACCTTGGATAAGTCCACCTGATTTGCATTTGAAGAATGATCAATCCCATTGTCTTGGAGATCAACCAAAACCCTCCCCAAATGGCACCAGACAACTCACCGGGAGTACCACTGGTCCAGCTTGCCAGTGTGAATGACCCAATATTTGGAAAAAAGGTATTCCACCCACCAAAGAATAAAATCACTGCCAATAAAGAGACCAGTAGCATCATAGCATACTCTGAAAGCATGAAAATTCCCCAACGGAAACCTGCATATTCTGTGTGATATCCTCCTATTAACTCTGATTCAGATTCTGGTAAATCAAAAGGGGCACGATTGGCTTCTGCCAAAGAGGCTATGAAAAAAACCAGAAATATCAATACTGAAAAAGGCACCCTGACAATGTTCCAGCTCAGCACTCCTCCAACAGCCGTGATATCAACACCCATTGCCTTGATCCCAAAAAGATAATTAGTCTCCTCAGTAAATATTCCCTGTTGTAATGAAAACTGCGTAAGGTCCAGATCACCAGCAATTACTGCCATACAGAGCACAGTTATCCCAAGCGGAATTTCATACGAAACGATCTGTGCTACAGAACGAAGCGCTCCATATAAGGAGTATTTGTTATTGGATCCCCATCCAGCCATCAACATCCCTACAACATCCAGACTCACAACTGCCAATAAGAAAAAGACTCCAGTTTCAATACCAGAACCCTTTATTTCGGGACTAAGAGGCAGTACCGCAAACCCGGTAAATACAGCTGCAAAGATCACAATTGGAGCCGCCAGGAAAAGTAACTTGTCTGCTGCTGCAGGCACAAGGTCTTCTTTCTGAAGCATTTTGAGTAAATCTGCAATGGTTTGGAGTAATCCTTTATAACCTACTTCCATTGGTCCATACCTGTCCTGAATGAATGAAGCGATTTTTCTTTCACCCCAAACACCAATTACTACAAACCCCAATAGAAAGGGCAGATAAAACAGGAAAGTGATCATGATGGTAATTTCAGGTCAAAATCAGAAAATTCCTAGTGTGGCAACCTGATTTGCTTAGAATTTAGACTTCTCCCCAAAAAAAAGCTCCCCAATTTATTGAAGTTATCTGCATCATCTGTTGTTTGAAAAGATTCAGAGCCTCCTTTGGAGCAATTACTCTCAATTTCAGGGTGCGTTTTCAAGTATTCACCCAAACTATTGGCCACAATTGGTCCCTGACTTAAGACTTTAATGTCTTTCGGAACTAGCTCCTGAATCAATGGTAGCAACATTGGGTAATGTGTACAAGCCAATAAAAGAGTATCAATATTAGCGGATTGCTGGAATATTTCATCGAGGTATTTCTTCACAAAAAACCGAGTACCATCATTGTCCAGTTCTCCATTTTCCACCAATGGCACCCACATTGGACAGGCCTTAGAATGCACTTTCACATCTGGGAAGAACTTGTCGATTTCAATTGTGTAAGAATCAGATTTAATTGTTCCACTGGTTGCCAATACACCAATCTCCCCCGTTTTGGTTTCTTCCCCCACCAATTCAGTAGTTGGCCGGATCACGCCAAGCACTCTTCTATCCGGTGCAATTTTTGGGAGATCATTTTGCTGGATGGACCTTAATGCTTTGGCGGATGCCGTATTACAAGCAAGAATAACAAGATGACAACCCTGATCAAATAGATATTTTACTGCTTCCAGGGTATATTCATAAACGGTATCAAATGACCTGGTCCCATAAGGTGTTCTGGCATTATCTCCCAGGTACAGATAATCATACTGAGGTAATTGCTCGCGAATACTTTGGTAAACTGTGAGTCCACCATAACCAGAATCGAATATTCCAATGGGATTTTTCTTCATTGACACCTAAAAAAGAAGTCCCGCATATTGCATACGGGACTTTGCAAGCAAAGAGTTAGAAATTCGTTTAATTCTTAATTAATGCTAATATAGTGAATCACCATTAATCCACCAATTACTCAGTCATGGCCATTAAAAGGTCACTTTGCGTGATGATATGGACTTTATCCACCTCGTCTCTTACCAAAACTGCTTTCTTTTCTTTCTTCAAAATACTTGATAGCACATCCAATGTATTATCCATCGCCACAAACTGGAATGGAGGATCCATTACCTGATCCACTGATTTTGATTTCAACTCAGGATCATCAATTAAAGCTCCCAAAACCTTAGTGTCTGTGAGACTTCCTACGATTTCGTTTGAACCATTGACAACAGGTACCTGGTCAACACCAATTTTATTCATTGTTTTAATGGCGTCACCTATTAGGGAGTCTTTTGTAATAGTAGTCAAGCCATTATGTCCATTTCGGTGAGAAATAATATCTCTTGCAGTTGCAAATTTTGCATCTTCAATGAATCCATGGTCTCTCATCCAGTTGTCATTGTAGATCTTGCCAAGGTACCTGGTTCCGTGATCCGGAAGAATGATAACCATTACGTCATCTTCTTTCAGATTCTTTTTAGCATATTCCAATGCACCCGCTACGGCAGATCCACAGGACCACCCAACAAACATTCCTTCTTCTCTGGAAAGTCTTCTGGTCATTAAAGCTCCGTCTTTATCTGTAACTTTTTCAAAGTTGTCAATTAATGAGAAGTCAACATTCTTTGGTAAAATATCTTCACCAATACCTTCTGTTAGGTAAGGGTAGACCTCTTTTTCATCAAACTGACCTGTTTCTTTGTATTTTTTAAATACTGAACCATAAGTATCAATACCTACTGTAACAATATCTGGGTTTTGTTCTTTTAAAAACTTGGCTGTACCACACATTGACCCACCAGTTCCTACACCAGCTGCATAGTGTGTAATTTTTCCTTCAGTATCTCTCCAAATCTCAGGACCTGTAGTTTCATAGTGAGCCGCAGCATTTGAAAGGTTATCGTACTGATTTGGATAGAAAGAGTTAGGAATCTCTTCATTCAGTTTTCTGGCAACAGAATAATATGATCTGGGATCATCCGGCTCTACGTTAGTTGGGCAAACATGTACTTCTGCACCAACAGCTCTAAGAATATCAATTTTTTCCTGGCTCTGCTTATCGGCCAGGGTAAAAATACATTTGTACCCTTTGGCGATGGCTCCCAAGGCCAATCCCATACCTGTGTTTCCACTTGTTCCTTCAATGATCGTTCCTCCTGGCTTAAGGATACCTGCTTTTTCAGCATCCTCAATCATTTTGATCGCCATTCGATCTTTCATAGAGTTACCTGGATTAAAGTACTCTACCTTTACTAATATCGTACCTGGAATACCTTTGTTCACACTATTTAACTTGACCAAAGGTGTATCTCCGATTGTATCGATAATACTGTTGTAATATTTCATTATACGCTAAGGGTTGTTATTTAGGAACAAAGTTAAGAAGTCTAATGATTCCACAGTTATGATCCCTTTTTAATTTGATATGAAATAATCGGTAATCAACCGAATCATTAGGAAACCAAATCAAATACTTCTTAGTTTTAGTCTTTGAATTAATTTAAAATAAATGGAAAGTAACCTAACGGTAGAGCTGAGACACTTGCAAATGCAGGATTATGAATCCCTTAAGGGCATCATGGAAGCAGTTTACAAAGGTTTTAAGGATCCTTTTTGGGCCAGTAAGGATATCAAAAAGCTAATAGAAGTATTTCCTGACGGCCAATTGTGTGTCATTGTGGATGGTCAGATGGTTGCCGGTGCACTTTCTATTATCGTCGATTACAAAAAATTTGGGGACAACCATACCTATGATCAAATTACCGGAGGTGAAACTTTTGATACACATGATCCGCATGGTGACATATTGTATGGAATAGATGTCTTTGTACACCCGGATCACAGAGGGTTAAGGTTGGGAAGAAGACTTTATGATGCCAGAAAGGAGCTTTGTGAGAGCTTAAACCTCAGGGGAATTATGGCAGGTGGGAGAATCCCAAATTATGGAGAATACGCTGATGAAATTAGTCCAAGACAGTACATTAATAAAGTCAAGAGGAAAGAAATACACGACCCAATCCTAAACTTTCAGCTTTCCAATGACTTTCACGTAAGGAAAATCCTCAAAGACTATCTCCCTGATGACAAAGACTCCAAGACTTTTGCGACTTTACTGGAATGGAACAATATCTACTATCAGGGAGAAGAAAATATACTTAAGACCAAAAGATCCTATGTAAGAATTGGTTTGGTGCAATGGCAAATGAGACTGTTCCCAAGTTTTGATGCCATGGTGGAACAAATCGAGTATTTTGTGGATGCGGTAAGCGATTACCAGTCTGATTTCATCCTTTTTCCAGAGTTCTTCAATGCGCCTTTGATGGCCAAATACAACCACATGGGAGAAGCAGAAGCAATTCGGCATTTAGCAAAGTACACCGAACCTATTCTTGAAAAATTCAAGGAATTTGCTGTCTCCTACAATGTAAACATCATTACGGGTAGCATGCCATTCATCAGGAATAATCGGTTATACAATATCTCATACCTGTGTAGAAGGGATGGTTCCCATGAATCATTTGAAAAAATCCACATTACCCCTTCTGAAGAAACCTCCTGGGGAATGGTAGGCGGAAACAGGGTAGAGACTTTTGAAACGGATGCCGGAAGAATTGGCATCTTGATCTGTTATGATGTGGAATTTCCTGAACTGGCCAGAATTTATGCTGAGCAGGGAATGGACATCCTATTTGTACCATTTCTAACGGATACCCAAAACGGTTATCACCGTGTGAGGCATTGTGCACAGGCAAGAGCCATTGAAAATGAATGTTATGTGGCCATTGCCGGGAGTGTGGGTAATTTGCCCAAAGTAAATAATATGGACATCCAATACGCTCAGTCAGCAATATTTACACCATCAGATTTTGCCTTCCCAACAAATGCGATCAAAGCAGAAGCAACACCAAATACAGAAATGACTCTAATCGCAGATGTTGATTTAGAGCACCTGAAAGAGCTTCATGAGTATGGAAGTGTTCGTAATTTGAAAGACAGGAGAAAGGATTTGTATGAGGTTAATTTGAAGAGGTAAATCTTTATTTCAACCCACGGAATTAGCATATAAACCTCATCATCACATTTCAATATTGATCGCGAATTCCAGACCTATTGCATAGGGTAGATATGGATTATCAAAATATTGTTTGTTGTAGTTGGCGATAGCAGTTTTAAAATAAGGAGCAAGCGAAAAATTGACTTGTTGGTCAAGCGTGGTTATAAAACCAACTTGTCCCCTCAGGGCTGTGCCAGCATCATCCAATACATCTGAATATTGATCAGGAACAAAATCGGAATGCAGGAGTAACTGTGAGAAAAATTGAACAGGTCCGATAGGTGTGAAATACCTTCTGTATCCAAATCCTACTGTTAAATACTCGAGTGTAAGAGTCCGCTCAAATTGGGCAAATTGCCCTGCAGCGCCCGTACCTTCTTCGCCAAATTCGTTAAATGAATATTGCAGGTACCCTAGCTCTATCATAATTGCACTTTTCAATCCAACTTTTCTATTGAGTGCATACGATAACGAAGGTGAAATTCTCCCGCGCTGTTCCTGAGCCAGACAACCCTCAAAACAACTGTATGTCGTTGAAGGCTTCTTCAAATGAGAAGTAAATGCTGATGCATAATTCAATTGCATTGTCCAGAGCCCTTCAGATTGCGCTAACAAAGCATTGGAACCTACAATTAGGGGTATAAATATCAAACACTTTTTCATGGTTGGCAGACCTAGTATACTTAAGATTTCAAATAACTAATCCTCTTGGTAATCCGTCTGAGCCCCATAAACCCATCCCTCTTTTCCATCAAATTTTATCCTATACCAGTAGTCTTTCATGCCACGAATCTCTTCATACTTTCCTTTTTCTAACAATTCACAACGAACTCCATCATTTAATTTCATAATAACTTCTCCATCCGAAGGAGCATCACGTACCCAAATGTCGTTACCAATGATTGTGATATATTGTTTTTCTGCAGGTGTATCTTCAGAGTCTGAAACCTCGCTTGTTTCTACTGATTTATCTGTGGGAAATAGAGCTTCAACCTGATTGGAATCTGTGTTGTATCGGTAAACCTGTCTTTCACCTTTTGGGTTTACATGAACATACAGGTCACCATTGATCAAATCTAAACCAACCGGACTAACATCAAATTCCTGGATCTTCTTAAAATCATTGGTAGCCAGGTCCATACTCCACAAAAAACCAGGTTTATTATTTTCGTTATAATACGATGTTCCAAAAATCTTGTTCCCTACTAAAGTAAGATTGGAATACCCTCCAACAGTATGCGGTACATCTATGGTTTCAGTTAATTTAAAACCAGGCATGTCTAATTTAAAGATTGCACTTTGTCTTTTTGCTTTAGTACCCATGATAATGAGCTGGTTTTTGAACATGATGAACTCTTTAATAGAAGCAATTCCTTGCATTTCCTTCAAGTTCGACTGAGTTGTTTCCAGATTGAATTCAAGTAGCTGGACCTTATTTTGACTTTTACCTGAAAATTGAACATACAAATTGTTATTGACCATACCCATGAAATTTGGGAATCGGTATTTTTCAGGAAAATTGTAAAGTACTTTAAATGAATCACTAATTGGATCAAATGAATACAACGCTCCTTTTCCTTCAGCACCACCTCTTCTAAGAAGTCCATACAGTTTTCCCTGATGAACTATTGTTGGCATCATTGGCCTGAATCCGGTCTCTGGACTAAATGAATGAATAATTTGCTTTCGGGTTAATGCCAAATCCATTTTGAAAATACCTCCATCACCAAAACCAGCTCCCTCTGAAACTATGCCGTAATAGGCTTCTCCCATTTTTACAAGGTTGCCAATTGGCTTAGTACCATCATTCACTCCTAAAGCAATCAAATTGGTTGTTTCTTCACCATCAAACACATCAATAGTCCCATCCTTATCATTGCCAGAAACAATGTATTGATTACCATTTGAAGCCAAGAAAAGTTGATCGGGTGAAGTCACCTGACTCAACGTTGCTAAATCCTGTAAAGCAGCATCCGACCTAAATAGGTATTCCTGGTTATCTTTTCTGATAAAACCAAAGATCGCATCATCCATTCCATACCAAACTTCCGGAGAATGATAACCATCCGGGAAACTTATCAATTTTGCCTCTTCATTTTGATAGAGGTAAGCTTCTACACCACTTGCTTGACAAAATATCTTATCTTCAAGAATCAGCACCTTCTTAATTTCAGAAACGTCTAGCTCGACTATAGACTCAATAGACATTTTCTTTGGATCATACCTAAACAAGTAACCTCCATCTGGCATAATAAATGGGTTTTCAGAAGGGCCCATTATAAACCTGGAGACACCACCGACAAAATCCATATTCTCATCGTAGGTGAATGCAGTAATGTTTTCATTTTCTTTAGGTGCTATCAATCCCTTCAATACTCCGTTGGGTCTCCAAGAAAATAATGATCGATTGCCATAGAAAACCAGGCTGTCTCCTACCTTTATGAATTTCGTAGCATCAACTTCAAACAGTGCTTCTGGTTGATTTTCTCCATTTTGAACAAAAAACCTTGTTTTTCTATTGGTTCTCCCAAGAAAGTAAACCTGATTAACAAATGTGGTCAATTGAACATTGGAATAGGCCTCTACCAAATGAAGCAATGGAGTAGATCTTTGGGATTTTGGATCATATTCATACAAGAGTCCATTGTCATATTTACCTCCTTTTTTCACAAAGAATACTAGGTTCCCATTCTCTTTTTCAGTTATAAATTTGGGGTGTATGCCTGGTAAACCCGGATCAAAAACCACCCTGGAAGTCAGGTTTTTTTCATTGACTTCAAATATCTCCCCAACTCCGTTTGGACCTCCATTGGTAACTACAAGTGTCTCCGGTTGAACGCTTTCAGTTGATTCACTATTACTGGAACAAGAATAAAAGACTAAGACTATGAAGCTAATGCAAATAAATCGGGACATGTGGACTAATTTTTAATTTGGAAAATAAAGAAATCCACTATGAATCCATAATCTAAACCGCTATACCTGATGAAAAGTCGCAAAAATCGGCAAGACAAACTAAGTCTGATTAATCTTCAATTACAAAGTATGCATACTCTGTAAGTACATTTTTTCCTTTGTCATCAAATCCTTTTAGAATCACTTCGTACTCACCTGGGCTGTCGGAGGCTATAAACCTGATCGCTTCTTTATTGATAGACAAGTTAGATTCCCAATAGAGCTGATTCCTTAAATCAGGAATTCGATCATTCTGCACTGGTCCTGGAATATCTGATCCACGAGGGCTAACATTGGTAGAAGCTATTGGAATACTCCCTGAATTAATCTTCTCTTTATGCTTCTCAAATGTTGTAAAATTGACAGCTCCTTTAAAATCAACACCATTAATCGTAAAGGGCTCCATGTATAATTCAATTGTCTCAAAGAAACCTGAATTCTCTTCCAGTATCTTTGCCGGATAAATGGGAACATTGTCCAGCATGGCCAAAACACTATCCACTCCTTGAGGTGAAGTATGATACGGCATAGTAAATGCAGTATATTCACCAGCCCTTCTGATCCTTAATTCATGAACAAATTCAATAACCGGATCTTCAAGTAAAGGAAATCTGGTATACTCATCCAGGTTATATATTTTAGGCGTTAGTCCATTTAAACCTTCAGCTTTATCTGAATTGTTCTCCACCTCAAGTGCTTCATAATAAGCATTGATCAATTGTAATTCAATACTCCTGTCCAGGATATACTTTTCGGCTGTTGAGTCTATTTTTAAAATTGCCTGGTTAAGAAAGCTGTAATCATCCAAAAATGGGTTATCTAGAATTATCTTTAGGTCTTTAGACTTTTCATTCTGAGGCAATATTTCTAAAGCTTTAGAGCTAATTACTTCCTCTGAATAGATGTGGAATCTACCTTTTTCATTCGAGGTGACAAAACGCACAAGTTGGTCTTCTGGAAATGTGATAGACAGTAGTACACCAGGAATTCCTTGTCCGGACTTATTCTGTACCCTTCCAGAAATCAGATAACCTCGGTAATCTGGCACAATTATATTAGTTGGTTCAATAGCAACTGAAGGATCGGTTTGCTCCTTATTACCGGCTCCTTTTACACCTGGTGACTTTTTCTGCACCAGTAGGTCAAATATATAATTCTTTGAAGCTAGCGAATCAAGGGGCAGTTTCACCGTATCTCTGGGGACATAAATGTCTTTATCTGTCTGCAAGAGCTTGCTTGCTGAATTAGGTGATTGTGTCAAACTATCAGAGATAAATATGTCTCTGGAAATCTTAGCAAAGGCGTTGATGATTTTTAGATTTTTCTGCGGTAATAAATGATTTCCATAGTTCCTGGACCATTTTGTATGTGCCACTAGCACATAGTCGCCAGATTCGAATGTTGAGGGCAAATAGAGACGTGCATTGGCGACCCCATTTTTTATGGCTATCGCTTGTTGAATTCTTGGTATCCCATTTTTATTAACTAACTCAACATATACAACTTTACTAATTGGCTTATCCAGGCTTTCTACTTTACACCTGACTGAAACCAGGATCTCATCTCCTGATAAATACAATTCTTGATTGGTGAAAAGCTGTAAAGACTCTCTTAGTTTCGAAAAATCATCGCTTTTTAAATCCTGTGAACAAACGTCAACACATGTGTATAAAAAAATGATCAATATGGTTAAGCGAATTCTCATTCCCAATAGTCAGGTCGTTTATTGTCACCGTAATAAGTACACTCTGAGCATCTTGTTGGCAAATAAAAAGCACCAGGTGGAGCTGTTATAAAAAATGCAATAGCCCATCCTGGACCGAGTTTTTCCATGGTCTCCCCTATTTCATCAATCCCACTTTCGAAAGGTTCTATATCCGTACAAGACACAAAATGTTGAAACCTTCTTCTATACCCATCAGCATTGAAATCCTGAGCAACGAACTTTCGTCGAACTGATTCTTCATCCACCGCATCAAAAATTCCTAAAACTACCTCATCAGGGTTATCTAATGATCGGATATTACCTCGGATAGTACCCACTTGCTGTGAAGACAATCCTCCTTGTTCCTGGAGACTTTTCCCAATCTCATTCCAATAATTATAAGAGCTTTCAGAGAGCGCATATTGTTTCACTTCAATACTATATCCTCTGAGCATCTTTTTTTCATCTGAATGAAATGAAGTTAGCGGTAGCTTCACTACGCCCTGGGATGGATCAAGCAACCTTCTTGTGATCACATTGGTTGACTCTTCTGTTCTCCAGCAAACCTCAACCTGAAGGGAATCATTCACACTACCTGCTTCCCTTATTATGAAAGTATTCCCACCTGTCCACAACCATCGTGAAGGAGTGGCAACAGATAACTCAAAAGTACTATTCCACGTCCACCTTAAATATTGTGACTCATTGGTATTTCTACTATCCATAAAAAAGTCAAAATTCCCACCGAAATTATTGATTGAACTTGAACTGGCAGTAAAAGAAGCATACAAAGAGTCTATTTCAGGTGTATTTAAAACTTCCACCTCATCAGACTCATATCTTTTTTGATCACTTGTTTCGATGTATAGTTGCCACCTTTCCCCGGGGAGTACGGCAAAGGGAAAACTGGTCTGATATTTCCCGTTTGGTCGCTCGGCGAACTCTACTCTGCGGCCTGATGGATCTTGTAAATACACCTGAGCTCCCAGTTCAAATATTGTGGTATCCTGACCAAGTGGATGTGTTCTACTTAAAAGAATAGTTTGTGTCCCAGGATTGTCAGTTATTAGGGCGTCTACCACCAGCAAGTCATCAAATTCAATTGATTCCAGATCAATAGGTTCAACGCACCTGGTAAGACCAATCAGAAGTAGTATTGCTATGTACCTAAATTGACGACTCATTAAAACTCCAGATTATATACGATTGATGGTATTGCTGTGCCTAACACAGCCAATTTATAACCCTTGATTTGACCTCCGCTATTCTCAAAGTAAATCGAATAGACATTCTTCCTGGCAAGTAAATTATAAACTGAGAAAGACCAGGATCCCTTTGTTAATTTACTCTTTCTATGAGATCCTTCTACATTAAAACTCAGATCGATCCTAAAATAATCAGGCACTCTGAATTTATTCCGATCAGCAAAATGAACTATTTCATTTCCGCCAAGGCTATAAACTGCTGTGGGGTAAGTAATGGGTCTTCCGGTTGCATAGACAGTGTTCATCGAGAGACTGTATCTTCTGGTCAGTTTGTAATTTGAAACAACTGTAAGGTTGTGTGGTTTATCAAAATTCGATGGAAAGAAATTGCCATTATTAATTGTTTCCTCATCAAATGGCGAATCAAACTTCTGGAGAGATCTACTGAAAGTATAGCCTACCCAACCAGTGAGAATACCGTAATTCTTCCTTACCAACAACTCTACTCCATAGGCCCTGCCTTCTCCCTGGATAATGTCCTGTTCAATTTCCGGATTCAATACCAGATCGGCTCCCACCTTATAATCAACCAGGTTTTGCATGGTCTTATAGTATGCCTCTATGGATGTTTCAATTGTATTTAGCTTAAAGTTTCTGAAATAGCCAGCTGAAAATTGATGGCTTACCTGCGGCTGAAAATTAGGATCAGATAGTTTCCAGGTGGCAGTTGGAGAAATCGTAACATTATTTGAAAGAGCATGTATATACTGCCTCATGATATTGTAGCTTCCCTTGATGGAAGACTCTCCTGGTAAAGTATATACTGCAGACATCCTCAATTCTGGTCCTCCAAACGTGGATATGATTTGATTTTTGCTGTATTCCTCAGTTCTCAACAATGAAGCTTCGGATTTAAGACTGTTTTCCTCATAAATATTAACAGACCTTCCTCCTAACGCCTGAAAATTTGAATATCTCACTCCACCATTCAACACAAGATTTGGAGTTACCTGATAAGCATCAGAAACAAAAACCGATGACTCTCTTCCTCTTTCTCTAGAAATCTCTTCTGTAATTTGTGTACTAGTATTGCCCAAAGGCCTGAGGAATCCTGGTAGAAGATCATATTGTCTGAAGTCTATTCCTGCTTTAATTTGGTGATTCTCCCAGATATCAAGATTTAGGGCTTCTGCAGCATAAACATCCTGAATCTCAAATCCGTATTGGAATGCTGCTGTAACATCCTCCTTGTATTTAATATTGAATGAGTATTGGCTTAATGCCACAAGACTATTTAAGCTAATATTTTCATTTATAACCTGATCCCATTCAATACTGCTATTGAAGTTTTCGTAACTGAATACCGAGTCTGGTGTAAGTCGGAATTTGTCTTTGCTGTAATATGTAGATACTTTCAAAGAGCTATTGTCTTCAAACAAGTGGTGAATACTTCCGGTAATATCTGTAAACCTGGGATTAGCTTGTTTAATTCTTTGATCTTCCAGTTGTCTTAATAGCCATTCTGAATAAGTTGTCCTACCACCCAGAACCAATGATGTTTTATCCTTAATGATTGGTGTCTCTAAACTTGCTCTTGTGGTTACCGGACTTAATCCTATCACACCACTTGGTTTCTCTTTACTTCCGGTCTGTGAATTGATATCAAGTAAAGAAGATAGCCTACCCCCGTAATTCACAGGAATGTTCCCTTTGTATATATCCACATTCCTGATAATATCTGAATTAAATGCTGTGAAAAAACCAAAGAAATGAAATGGGTTATAAACAACAGCTCTGTTTAACAAAATTAAATTTTGGTCAGTTTTACCTCCTCTTACATTAATCCCTGCAGAACCTTCACCTACATTTTGCACCCCAGGCAATGTTAGCGCCACCTGAAGTAAGTCCGTTTCACCAAGTACTTTTGGTAAATTATCTAACTCACTAAGTTCAAGGGTACTTTTACCAATTTCAACCGCCTTCAAATTGGCATCAGCATCCGCTGAGACAGCTACCTCCTCTAACATGATGGTGGTAGGCTCCATCTTAATATCCATTGAACCTGATGAGATCATCCAAACCTTGATTGTCTTATCATCTAAGCCCGAGAATTGAATCCTGACTTCATTTTGCCCCCTGGGAAGTGCCAATCTGTAATTTCCGTTATTATCGCTGATGGAGGATCTCTTTTGATCCGAAGTAAAAACTGTTGCACCATACACAGGTTTCCCGTCTTCCGTACTCGTTATTTTTCCTCTTAGGATCAATGTTGATTCACCTTTATAATTGGATTGGGAGCCAACCACAATTACATCTTCGCCGGATTCAGTCTGCATTTCCCTCTCAAACAACACAGTCTCCTCATTTCCATCTTCGAAAGACAAGGCCGCTCTTACTTCCAGACCTGGAGTTATGTAGATTTTATTCCCTTGTTTAAAATACGAGATGCTTGCAATCTGATCTAATGCCTCAAGTAGAGATTCTGATGAGTTTATATTGGAACCAATTCTTATTGAGTCCAATAAAGGCTCATGAAAATAGAACCTTACATTTTCTGCAGATTCAATTTTTTCAATGAGATTGATGAGTTTTATGTTTTGACCATAAACAGATGCTCCAAACACCATTAGAAAAAGACTAATATGCAATCTAATCAAGTACCTCATCAAACCCCTCCATATATTTCTGTAAAGTATTCTCATTACTAATTGAGAATTTCAACTTTTTTTCTTGCTTTAATGTTTTGTGGACTTCTTTGTATCTATCGGGAAACAGTTCTTTTAGAACAGCTTTCGATCTAATCGGAATTAGCTTATCGGTATTTAATAAACGGATGAAGTAATAATTATTCACATGAAATGTGGAACCAGTTGCTTCAGTAGTTAATTTTTTTGTGTGCCTGGCAATAAGGTCAAAATTGGTTCCTGACATCAATAGGTCATATACAATTCCCGAGGAATCATCTCTGTAAAAAGAATGGCCGTGCATTTCAAACTGCTCCACTTTATCTAAGTCCAACAATACACCATCTCTTCTTCCCAGTAGCGGGTGTTTCATGACCAATTTATCCTGAAAAATGTCAAAAACGAGGTAAATATCGAAATACTCCTCACCATCGTAAGTTAAACGACTTTGAACCCATCTGTTTGATGCATAGAATTGATGGGTTGTTATGGAAGGAGAGCGCATGCTATAGATTGGCCCATTCACTATCAGAGAAGCGCTGAACCCAACCTTTTGGTCATGCCACTTTTGAAAATTTGATTGAATAGTTTGCACATCCTGCCCCTTTGCAACCATTGCAAAAAAACAGAGACTCACGCATACCAAAAGCTTCTTTATCCCCGAGATCATATTGTTATTTGAAAAGATAGCAAGATTTTTTTTAATCGAAGGTTCTGAACTGTAAATCGATTTTTCGTAAAGCAATTCTTTTTGTGTAAGCAAATTTGCTAGCTTCGTCCTAACAACCCAAAAATTTGATTTATGTACCCAGTTAAGATTGTTAAAAACCGATCTGATATTGGCGCTGGCACCCGTGGATCCGACATGGGCATTGATGCCATTGAAATAGCCGCCATTAATCAAAACAGTGACTACTTCATCAAATACCCATACATGGATGTAGACACACACAATGAAACAGTATATAACAAGGTTAAGACAACCTTTGCCAAGAGAATCAATCATGTTCGTATTCAATGTGAACGAGTCGCCAAGGCAGTTTCAGACACACTAATTCTCGAACAGTTTCCGATTGTTCTTTCAGGAGATCATTCTTCAGCATTAGGCACAATAAGCGGTATAAAAGCAGCTTATCCTGATAAAAGACTTGGAGTGGTTTGGATAGATGCTCATGGTGATTTGCATTCTCCGTATACATCTCCATCAGGTAATGTACATGGCATGCCATTAGCAGCCGCTTTAGGAGAGGACAATACGGAATTCCTTCAAAACGTAGTAGTGGATCATACCCTGGATGACTGGGAGCGACTCAAAAACATCGGAACAGAGGGCCCAAAAGTTAAACCAGAGGATCTTATTTTCTTCGGGGTACGAGATACAGAGGAACCTGAAGATAAAATGATGGAGCGGTTAAGTATAAAGAATTACATGGTCCATGAAATTAGATATAGAGGACTGGAGACATGTATGCAAGAAGCCATTGAACAATTATCCCATTGTGACATGATTTACATATCATTTGATGTGGACAGTATGGATTGTGACATGGTGTCAATGGGAACCGGCACCCCAGTTTCGAAGGGATTTGATCCGGAAGAAGTGAAATCGATCATTCATGCTTTGCTAGACACCAATAAGGTTGTTTGTCTGGAAGTGACCGAGGTTAATCCACTGCTTGATACGAAAGGGAATGTAATGGCGGAAACTGCTTTTGAGGTACTGAATAACGTAACTGAGAAAATCAATTCATTAGCAAAATCCACAGCCCCAGCAGTTTAGATTTGACTTTTGATATAAGCAATGAGATCCTCTACTTGCTGATTTGACATCTTTTCAAGTGTGTAGTGGGGCATGTACTCCTTATGTCCTAATTGACTGTATGTGCCCTTCCTCACTATCTCATAAACTGACTTGTGATCATTGTTTGCCAGGTTTCTTTCAAGCCATTTGAAAGTGTGTCTGGCATTGTCCAAAACAAGATCACTTTCTCCATAAGGATGGTGACAATGCTGACATCCATTTTCATAGATACCTTTACCTAATGCGGGTCTGCCCTCCTCCTCGTATCCTTTCTTTTTGTCTTTGGGAGGATCAACAAATGTTGCGGGAGACTTTTGTAAATACTTAGATTTCAAAAATGTTATAAGCGTGTCTTTGGATTGGCTGGTCTTCATTTCATTGATTTGATTCAATTGGTCATCATTCAAACCCAGGTCCCCAATTCTCATCTCTAATGTCCATAGATAAGCCAGTATGCTGTTCATTTCCCATTCTTCCAAAGACCTTCCCTGAGCACATACCTCAGAGCATAACTTGATACTCCCACGCAAACTGTTTTTAGCAGGTGCCACAAGGTCTCCATACTTCAGCACGTAATCATCATTATACCAGGTTTCCCTATTCACTATTCCCCAGAAAGTTGACCCCTGCAAGTAGGGCAGTTTGTTATCAATGGCGTATTGCAATCGGGCATCCTGATCCACTTTTTTCAAATTCGGATCTTCTCTTTTTGTGTTGTGGCAACTAACACAGCTGTAATATTTACTGATTGGTCGAGCGGTCTTCCCATCAATGCTGGTATACTTTTGATTGAATACCAGTGCCCTCCCCATCTTTACCATGGATTCATCATACTCCAAATAATGCGGAGGTTCCTCTTCACCTAGAGCAAAAAGCGTTTCTGAGAGCGTATCTTCCTGATCAATTGGAGTCTCAAATTGATGGAACCCCAGGAATAATAGCACTATCAAAGAAAATAATAAACGCTTCATATTAATATTTTCGGGAACCTATCTTAAAATCTCTGGTGATATTGAACCCAAAATGGATGTCCCCATTAAAGATCTCTCCTTTTGTGTCCGCTACATAAAGTGGTGCAATCAAACCAGTAGAATTAGTGAAATTTAACTGAAAAATGTGCCCCCGTGTCTCAAATTCAATACCTAAACCAGCTGAATTGGTTACATCCAGGTCAATTTGATCAGGCAACAAATAGAAGTATTCGAGGTTTATTGCAATTGATTTTGAGACCTGGAAGCGCCCGGCACCTCCAATGCTGAAAACTGTATTTTTACTGTTTGCTTCGAATACAAAATTTCTGTGTATTGCCGTTGGCATCAATTGAAAACTTAATCTGTCCGTCAATTTTCGGCCCAGGAGTAACTGATATACATAAGAGAGTTTATTGGTGAAGGTCAGTTCTTCTGTTTGTACATTTTCAATTGTCTTTATGGATGCGTTCGTAAATAATACAATTGACAGGGGTGGTCCGGAAATACTTTGCTGAAGCAATCTGTATTTCGCAAAAAAGTCAAAATCCTTTTCCAGTGAACTTCGTCCAAAGCCAATATTGAGATTATCCAAAACGGCATAATCCAGACCTATTCTGATTGTAGAATTATCAAGGCCCCAGAGCTGCTTAGCTCCTGAACTTATGGTCCCAAAGCGATGAGAAATAATGAACTTCATTGTTCCTTTCGGGATCAACTCCGTTGTTTGACTATTGACCAAACGCGTATCCCGAAACACTTTTACTCTGTTTTCCTGAGCAAGGATGCTACTAAAACAAAAAAACAGACCAATGAAGAGTATTGGTTTCATGACTTAACACTTAAGTTCTAAACTATCAGTATTAAATCTATAAAGACTTGGTGGCAATCTTACCCTGCTGCTTCTATTATTTTACTGAGTTTGATAATACCATTGTAAAGTCGCTGACATTCATTTCTAATATTCATATATGAACAACTCAATTGGTCCAATGTACGGTCAAGCACAATACAATTTGAAAGGCTCTCCAGGGAATTGTCAAAGTATTGCTTCTCAGATTTGATCCATTCTAGTTTTAGCTCATATCGAAGCATGATTCCCGATTGGTCAGTTTGAATATGGTCCTCTATGGCAAGGATTTGATTTTCTAAAGCTGTTGAAAATGCTTTAATTCTTAGGATTGCGCAGTTTTTGGCGATCATTAGCTGATTGGAAGATAAGGTGGTGTATTAAAGACTTTTAAATAAAATCATCCCGGGAGTTAACCCGGGATGATTACCAGAAGAATGAATTATGATTGACTTCCCATAGCTGATTGTTTGTAAGGTTAATTTGAAATTTTGGTTGTCAATCATATTACAAAGGTAGTTTTAGTAAGGTCATTAAGGGAATAGGGGAATCCCCTAAATGTATTACGCATTTAAAAAGAGCTATCAAATAAATGATAGCTCGTTCTCTTTGCTAGTATTTTTCAAAGTCAGTATCCAATACTTCCTCCTCCCCACTTAAATCAAGGGTAATTCCATTTTTACCATTCACATGACCATTAGCACTTCCGTTTGAATGTCCATTGACATGCCCGTTTGTTGAGCCATTCAATGCATGACCACTTACGGCATGGCCATTATGACTTCCATTGGAATGACCATTTGAGTAACCATTGGATCCATTTTTTGATACTCCATTGGAAAACCCATTGACATTAGCAGTACTTTTGTTTCCTTGATCTATACTTTCATCCGTATCAATCTTAAAGAAGGAAACCAATTGCTTCAGTGACTCTGCCTGTGCGGTCAACTCTTCAGAACCGCTGGCCATTTCTTCAGACCTCACAGAGTTATTCTGAATCACCTGATTAAGCTGCTCGATAGCCATATTTACTTGCTTTGTGGATTCCGTTTGTTCCAGAGATCCGGCAGAAATTGACTTTACCAAATTGGTAGTTTTCTCAATTTCAGGGACTAACTCACCTAATAAATGACCAGATTGAGTAGCTACACTTACACTGTTTTTTGATAGTTCATCAATTTCAGCAGCTGCTTTTGAGGAATGCTCAGCCAATCTTCTCACTTCGGCTGCAACAACAGCAAATCCTTTTCCATGTTCTCCTGCACGAGCCGCTTCTACTGCCGCATTAAGAGCCAGAATATTCGTTTGTCTGGCAATTTCTCCAATAACTGTAATCTTTTCAGCAATGGTGTTCATGCTGGATACTGTATCAGTAACAGATGCATAAGCTTCATTAACGCTCTGATGTGTTTTTTCAGCTATAGTCTCAGTTTCTGTCGCATTCTTGCTGTTCTGCTGAATTGAATCCGTCATTACTTCCATGGAAGAGTTGATTTCTTCAGCAGATGCCGCTTGTTCACTAGCCTCAGATGAAATATCGATTGAGATTTCACTTAATTGCTCACTACTTGAAGAAAGATTTCTGGTAGAACTAATTACTTCCGAAAGTGTCTCCTTCAATTTATTGACCATCAATTTCAGGTCAGCATATAATCCTTTATTTCTCGAGTCGAAGCTGTAGGTAAGGTCTCCATGTGCCAATCTGGTGGCAATTTCTGCCGCTTCCGAAGGCTCACAACCCAATTGTATCACAATACTTCTTGTCAATAAAAGTCCCATCAGAACCATCAAAGTGAAGATTACACCAAAAAATGAAAATGTTGCAGTCTGGATTCCATTTGATCTCTCAATACTTTCAGCATATTGTGCCGAAGCTTCTTTTTCGCTTATTTCAGTTACTTCATCTATTGCAGTTCTAAGCACATCAAATGAATGAGCAAAGTCATTGGCATATATATATTCCGCAGTGCCCAAATTATTTTGAAAAAGACTCTGCTTAATTCCTTCTGAAGCTGTAAGCAACTTTTTGTACTCTGAGTCGAAACTCTTGAATTGTTTCAGATCATTTCCAGTAGCTTCCACATAAATTTTCTTGAAATCCTGAAATCTACTGTTCAATTGTCCCAGGTTTTCGTCTACATCAGCAAAACTTCCTTCAAGACTCTCAATGAGGTCAAATCTGCTGCTATCATAATTAGAAAGAGCTTCTGAAAATGCTAACCTGGCCTGGTAACCATCTCTGTCAGACTGCAACAAATAGTTTGTGCTTACAAGCCAATTATTGTAAATAGCACTTACATTTCCCTTGATGTTATTTAGACTCAAGGTATTGAACGCAATGTTGATTACGTATAGGGCAATAACTACTCCAAATACAAGGAATACTCTATTGGATACTTTTAGTTTCTGTAAAAAATTCATAGCAGGTGAAATTATTTTTTAATGAATGTTGGTTTAAATGTTAGTACAGCATAGATAGCAGAACTACCTTCTGGTTGTTGGTCTCCATAATAACTCATATATGTATCTGTCAACCACATTTTGCTGTAACCCAGAGTAGCTTTAAAGGAGCTATCATGCTTATAGTTAAGTTTTAGGTCAAGCTCTGATCCATAAGAACTCTCTAAAACTTCCCCAGGAATTTCGTTGGATTGGATTTCTCCGTGACTAAGGAATGTGTGCCAATGGGCATCAAGATTTACCTTGTCTGAGAATTTGAATTTTGATTTCAGGTAATAGTCTTCTAATCCTGTTTCTGGCCATAACTTCAAGTAGAAATAGTCCAGGTAACCAAAATGGCCATGTCTCAACCCAAAAAGGATATCGAAGTTATTTTTTTCAGTATAAGCAGGGTTCTGTAAATCAGCCTGATCAGCTCCAGACATTACATCCGTACCTATGGTGAATGAAGCAAACTTTGATGGTTTGAAAGTCAGCTGAGCAGAGTACATGAAAGCATTAACTTTGTTGGCTTGCTCACCTACTGTGTCTTTACCAAACTGATGATAGTAAATACCTTTTAAACTTACCTGATCCGTTAACTTCAACCCCACATTAGCTCCAACTGTCTGGTTGCTTCTGGTTCTTAATGAACCATCTGGTTTTTCAAGACCTCTGTTCAATGCAATTGCAGAAGCACTTACTTTACCTAATTCTTTATGTACCCAAACAAATTGCATGTGTTTGTGGTTTTTGAACTCAAACTCTTCTCGAGACAAGTCAAAACCATTGGCATTGTAAGAAAGTGCAGAGTGAATCTGCCACCCGTTTTTCTCAAACTTCAAAAGAGCCGCATCATGAGCCATGTTACCGCCCCAGTTAAGACCCCCCAATAGATACTGATCATCATAGATGAAACCTTGTCTACCTAGTCTTACTGAGAAATTTTCAGTAAATGATTTCTCTACCCAGGCACGGAATATGCTTAAGATTCCTGCCGCTCCATTGTTATTATAAGTACCCCATGCTCTTCTATCCTGAAAGATTAGTTCTGAACTAAGATTGTTGGGATTGTCATACTTAAAGATCAATCTCGATCTTTGGTGCACATAAAACTCTGGTTGTGCATCATTCTGAAGCGGAACTCTGAACCCTCTCGAGTAAAGTGGATTCAATCGATATTCCCCCTGAAGCGTAAATTGCTCCTGGGCCAATACGAATTGTAATGGAAGGAATATTATTAATATAGCTAGTTTTAGTTTTTTCATTGTTTTGTGAGTTGGTGGGAAAATTAGGCCGATATTGGCTGTGGTTCTGAGGAAACTTTTTCCAGGTTTTTCATTTCATCTACATCTCCTGAAGAAAATACTTTATCAATATCCAGAAGCATTATAAACTTCTCATTTTGCTGAATCATTCCCTTGATAAAATCAAGTCTGAATTTTGCCTGGATTCCTTTAAAAGCACCTATCTCTTCAGCTGCAATATCAATTACTTCCAAAACCTCATCTACTATTGCTCCAAAATGAGCAACCTTACCATCTATTGATACTTCCATCACTACTACACAAGTGTCAATGGTAAATGTGGTACGCTCTAATCCAAATTTTATCCTTGTATCGATAACTGGAAGTGCCCTTCCTCTCAGATTGATTACTCCAGCCATATACTTTGGAGTGCTTGGAATTTTGGTAATTCCTGGAACCTCAAGAATCTCTAATACTTTCTTGACTTCCACTGCAAATGACTCTCCATTCATTCCGAATAGGATGTAAGAAGTCATTTCTTTTGTTTCTGTTTGAAAATCGTTTGTGATATCCATTTAAAAGCTATTTGAAGTTTAACCATTCCCATTTCCAAGCCACCCATCAAATGGGTGGGTGCTTGAAAATGAATATCCATGATGCATAGCTGGCCGACTATTTCTAGATTGCCATACATTTCAGGATTCTGATGCTAAAGTATTGGAGGGTTGAGGTGTAATTGAATAGGGGAATCCCCGAAAAGAGCTAAGGAAAGCTGGTTTTTCTTTCTATTTGTCGAAAACTGTGCTAAAAAATGTAGGACTGAAGGTAGCTACCGCATAAATCGCATAACTTCCCTGAGAGGGCTGTTCACTGTAATAAGATAGAAATGTATCTGTAAGCCAAATCTGACTGAAAGCAAGAGTAACCTTAGTTAGACTGTCATGTTTGTAGTTCAATTTTAGATCTAATTCCGTGCCGTAATAAGAGTCAAGCACCTCATTGCTACTGTTCAGCATTTCCCCTTCACTGTTGAACAAGTGCAGATGGGTATCGAGGTTGATTTTATCGGTAAACTTTAATTTTGATTTGAGATAGTAATCTTCTAATCCTGTCTCAGGCCAAAGAACCAGGTAGAAATAATCCAGGTAACCAAAATGACCGTGACGAAGACCATACAGGATATCAAAATTGTTCTTCTTAGTAAACGTTGGATCCCTGAGGTCGCTCATATTGGTTCCTGAGACAACATCAGCTCCCAATGTGAATGATATATTAGTAGCGGGTTGATAGTCTAATTGAACGGAGTATAAAAAGGCATCCACAGTGTGAGCATTTTCACCTACCGTATCTTTGCCAAATTGGTAATAATAGATTGTTTTAAGACCTACCTTCTCTGAAATAGAAAATTTTAGGTTACCCCCAATGGTTTGCTGAGACCTGGTCCTTAGACTACCATCAGGTTTTTCAAGTCCTCTGTTCATGAATATAAATGAAAACCTGGAACGATTGAACTTTCTATTGATCCACAGGAATTGCATATGCTTATGATTGTCAAAGTTGAATGGCTCACGAGACAGGTTAAATCCATTGGCATTATAGGAAAGTGCCCCATGAATTTTCCAATCTCCAGGTTCAAGCTTAAGGAGTGCCGCATCATGGGCCATGTTTCCTCCCCAATTTAAACTTCCTAAAATGAATTGATCATCATAGATAAAACCTTGCCTTCCAAGCTTTACTGAAAAATTATTTCCGATCGATTTCTCTACCCAGCCTCTGAAAATGCTTAAGATCCCAGCTGCTCCGTTGTTATTATATGTTCCCCACGCACGTCTATCCTGAATGATTAGTTGAGAAGATAAATTGCCAGGATTTTTGTAATCTAAGATGACCCTGGTTCGCATATGCACATAAAACTCGGGAGAGGCATCATTTTGTAAAGGCACCCGAAAACCATGGGAATAAAGTGGATTAAAGCGGTATTCCCCCTTTAGTTCAAAAGTAGATTCATCTTGTCCAAAGGCTGACCCTGAAATTACTATCAACACTAAAACAAACCAAAAGTATTTCATACAATCAACTGTATTCAAGTTCAGGCGCTAAAGCTAATCTCATAGCAAACGCCATTTTTCGTTTCCCGTTTTACTTCAGCTTCCAACTGATCCAGGAGCATATCAATGAGATTTACCCCCATAGAATTGACCCTGTTATCACTTTCAGGATCATACCCTTTGCCCTGGTCCTTATAAATTAAAGTATAATTCCCATTTTGTTTGGTCAGTAAAATACTTATTGGTCCACCAGCCACAGGGTCATAAGCATATTTCAGGGTGTTTGAAAGCAATTCATTAACCAACAAACCTATTACAAAAATGATATCAACAGACAACTTGGCATCTGTAAGTTGCAGATCCAGTGGGTACCGCTTGTCGTCAATTGCATATGTTTTAATTATAGTAGGTATCAGGTCCTCCAGGTAATCTTTCACAAATAATTGATCCACCTCTTCCAGGGTAAGCAGCAGGTCATGTGTCTTGGCGATAGAAAATATTCTGTTTTTTGTTTCAAGAATGAAGTCCAGTAAAACTCTGTCTTTCGTAGCTCTGGATTTCAGAAAAAGCAGATTTGTAATCAGGTTGAGGTTGTTTTTGATCCTGTGATGCAATTCCCTGAATAGGGTATCCTTTTTCTCTATAGTTTGCTTGAGTTGGATTTCATTTCTTACATATTCCGTTACATCATAATTGACACCTATGATTTTGGAAACTTTGCCGTTCTCAAGGGTCATTGGAGAAACTGAAGCCAGTATGTACCTGGTATCTCCTTTTCGATCTTGAATTTTGAAGGTAATTTCATGAACTGTGAAGCCTTGTTTCACTTCCTCATACACCTCCCAAATTTTCTTTTGTTCTTCCGGTTCAAATCTATTGAGCCACTTATCGTAATCTATATCATTGTCTTCACCAATATCGAAGATCACTTTATTTCTTGGGTTAGTAGAGAATTCCTGAGTTACCAAATTGGCTGTCCACACACCAAGTTTGGTTGTCTCTACCGCTAGTTCCAGTTGCCAGTTTGTCTCTTGCAACTTTCGCTTCATTTCCACCTCTTCTGAAATATCATTAGCCGTCGAGATCAGTGAGTAGATCTCATTTTTATCGTTTCTAAAAGCAACAATCTTATTACGCAACCAAATAACACTTCCATCCTTCCTATTGTAACGGTAGGTGAGATCAGCTTCGTCCTTACCTATTCTAAATAACTCAAGTGCTTCTTCCAATAGAAGTTGATCCGCATCAGGTACATTGTCCAAAAAGTGGTCCCCAATTAATTCCTGAGACTTGCTGCCAAAAAGTTTTTCTCCGGAAGGGGATACTTCCAAAATTCGATAATCCGCATCCCAGAAAGTAACTACATCAGAAGTCTTTTCTAAAAGTGACCTGTACTTTAATTCACTTTCGTAGAGTAATAAGTCACTCACACGTTTTGATGAAATGTCACTAAGGAATCCGCTTAATGCAATTGGTACACCTTGTGAATTATATTCCGTAACCTTACCACGAGCGTTCACCCATTTTATCCTGCCATCTGTGGGACGCTTGATTCGAAATTCCAGGTTTAGGAAGCTCTCCTTATCATTTACTACATTTTCAAGAAATTGTTGAATATTCTTCTCGACAGTGGGTTTGTCTTGTAGTGCAATGGCATTGAGTACATCTTCAAAATTCGTGTACCCATCTACTTGTTCGATTTCAGTAATTTTTAGCCAGTAATCATTTACAATAAACTTACCAGTCCTCAAATCCCAATCCCAGACTCCCACCTGAGTAGCTTCCAATGCGTTTTTAAGTTTATCACTCTGTAACTGAAGTTTTTCCTGTGTCTCTCTATAATTGGTAATATCAAAAATTACAATGTCCCACAAAACCCCATCTTGTTCTTCCCTGGGGTGTCCTCTTCCCAGAAGCCATTTCGTTTTATCGACATCTGTTTTTATCCGGTAGGAATATTCCCATAGTGACATCTCCTGCGCAGATCTTTCCAATGAGTCCCGCACGCCTTGCCTATCCTCTTCCATTACAACTCCCCACAATAAATTCGTATCGCGATAACCTCCTTCTTCGGTAATGTCATACAACTGAGTAACCTGATCGCTCACATACAATATCTGATCTTTACCGTCAGAATAAAGCTTATACTGCAACAATACTCCAGGAATAGAGTTTGCTATATTCTCAATTCGTTGTGATTGGTCAAGGTTTTCGGGTTGCTGCAATATTGATAGAAGGTCTATTTACTTGATATCAATCTAATCAAAAAATTAGTGAATATCAGGCTTTCAACTTAACAGTTGTTGAATTTGATTGTCTAGAATAGAGTAATCATAGGGCTTAACAACATAACTGCTATTTTCGATATTGCCGATAGTTTCCAATGTTTTCTTATCACTAAGAGCTGATATAAACAAGATAGGCTTTTCGCCACCTCCTCTACGAAATTCTTCCGCAAGATTTAAGCCATTCACATCGTTTTTTAACAATATATCTAGCATAATCAGATCAGGCGTAAACTGCTCTACCTCATGCCTAAGATTATCTGTTTCCTTCAACTGTCCCACGACAGAGAATCCCAAATCCTCCAGGTATAATTTAAGACTCATGGAAGTGACGTTATTATCTTCTATTATTAATATTCTGTGATTCAAAATGATGTCAAATTAAAATTTCCCCAACTAGTAATATAGAGAAATGAACCACTTGAATGAAGTCTGAACCCCACATTTAAGGGAATCCCTTAGTGATATTAGAATAATCCACTAAAGATCCTAGGAAAAAACTGGTATATATTAGTACCTTAATACACAATAGGATCAATGACCCCTGGAGCCAACTAGTGAAGAATAACTACCCAAATAATGCAAATGTCACTTCATACAATGACAAGCTGAAACTGTTTGAAGTGATGGAGAAATTCTCCGGATCAGGTGTGTTTGAATGGTTATTGTCTTCGGACTTTCTGATGTGTTCTGATAACTTCTTCAATGTGATAGGTTTTCCAGATCAATCAACCAATGAACTTTCTTTAAATGAGTTTCTGGAAATGATAAAACCTGAGCATCGTAATTATGTACTGGATGTCATTCAGGGAAACCTGCAGAATTTCGAGCCTTTTGAGATCACTTTTGAAAGTTCACATGAATCCGCCAGAAAGATAAAATTGCAAGGTTATTTATCTGGTGATATCCAGGAGACGCATCTTTTAGGACTCATTCGGGACGTTTCAAATGTAGAAAGCCTGGAGAATTCTCTGTTGCGCGGACAAGAAAATGAGAGGAAGAGAATATCCCTGGAACTTCATGATAGTGTTGGACAAAAACTGATCGCGACCAAACACATGGCATCTATGTTTGAAATTAATAAGGACATGTCTCAAATTTCAAACCTAAAAAAGGCCATCGACGAAGTAATTAGTGAAATACGCGCAATTACCCATGATCTTTCAGGCGAAGTTGTGTTTAAACATGGTTTCACCAGTGCCTTAAAGAAGCTGATTGATGTGAGCAGAGCCAATTCTCCCATGGATATTGACCTGGATATAGTAGACGGTGATATAGATGATTTTCCGTTAGAAAGCCAGGTTTCCATATATCGGATCATGCAGGAGGCTCTTTCAAATATCTTCAAACATTCAAATGCCACGGAAGTTAAAATTGTATTGCGAAAAGTAAATAAGCAATTTATAATCAATGTTATTGATAATGGCAAAGGTTTTGACAGCCAACAAATATTTAGCGAGAAAAGTGGAATAGGCCTGAAAAACATGCGTACCAGAGTCACTGAGCTCAATGGATTCCTGCAAATCAACTCAAAACCCAAAAAAGGGGCTAATCTTCATATTAAAATCCCAATCTAATGTCAGATAAAAAAGTAAACATTGTACTAGTAGATGACCACAGTATGGTAAGAGAAGGACTAAGGTCTCTTATTGAAAGCATTAAAGAATTCAACGTGATTGCCTCATTGGATTCAGGAAAAGGTATTTATTCCATCTTAGAAGATCATAGTATCGATGTTGCTATTCTTGATATCATGATGCCAGATGAGAATGGACTTGAAGTAGCCAAAAAAGTAAAGTCCAGATTTCCGGAAGTTGGCATTTTGATTCTATCAATGGAAGTATCCACAGAATATGTAAAAAAAGCCTATCAGTATGAAGTAGATGGATATCTACCAAAAAATGCCGACATGGATGTGCTTGTAGAGGCCATTCGTGCCATTGACAAAGGTGAAAGGTATTACGACAAGGAGATCAAAGAGTATATATTCAATTTCTTCGTAGATGCTGACTCGATCAAAGTTCCTAAAATTGACAAACTAAGTGACCGGGAAGTACAGGTATTGAAGTTAATTGCAGAAGGAGTTACCAATAAGGAAATTGGCAACAAACTTTACATCAGTGCTAAAACGGTGGAAGCACATAGAAACAACATTCTCAAAAAACTTGGTCTAAACTCAACGGCCGACCTTGTCAAGTTCTCAATAGCTAAAAATCTAACCTCCATTCCAAAAGACATGACCATGGATTAATCAATTTAAGGGAATCCCCTATTCCCTTAGATATCAAGGCAGGTCTAATATTGCATCATAGCTTGAAAACGAAATGCGATATGGAAAGACGTGTTTTACTTGTAGATGATTCAATCTTCATGCATTCATTATTAAAAGATGCATTATCCCCTGGCGGGTTTCAATTTGTAGGAACTGCCAAGGATGGCAAAACAGCATTAGAATTGGTAGAAGAAACCAAACCAGCTCTTGTAATCCTTGATAATGTATTACCAGACATGCTTGGAGCAGATATTCTTGAAATCATAAAATCAAAATATCCTGAAACAAAAGTGTTAATGGTAAGTGCTGTTGGGCAGGAAACAATGCAAAGGAAATGTCTACAACTGGGCGCAGAGGGTTATATCACTAAACCCTTTAAAGCACAGGAACTATTGCAAACTGCAATCAGTATAACAGAAAATGATGCTACACTAGTAGCCTAAAAATACATGAGTTGTGTTAAACAACCATATTTTCATAGTGTCCCTTTTATTGATTAAAGCAGTTAAGGTTTAACTGCTTTATTTTTTATACCAACAACCCAAACCACATGATACTTAACCAGCTAATAACAGAAACAATGAGCACCAAAACATTCAACATTCTTTATGTAGATGATGAGAGAGACAATCTCCTCATGTTTGATCTAATGTATAAACGAGAATTCAACATTAGGACCGAGCAATATGCAGCTAAAGCCATCGAAGAATTTCAGCACCATGACATTAATCTATTGGTTACTGATCAGAAAATGCCTGACATGTTAGGCACTGATCTGATCAAACAACTCAAAGCCAAAAAACCAAATCTTAAGACTATCATTCTCACCGGATACGCTGATACGAATATGCTCATGACAGCAATTAATGAATGTCATGTAGATTATGTAGTCAACAAGCCATTTGACAATGAGCATTTGTACGGTATCATCCGGAAAATCGAAGATGAATGCTTTTCATTTCAAAATTGCTAAACCGCTAGTTATTCGCTTCTAAGACCATCCACCGGGTTAGCTTTAGCCGCTTTTATGACATGAAAAGAAACTGTAAACATCCCAAACAGTAATACTAACATTACTGGCAGGATATAGTATACCCAATTAATGGGCATTTTGTAAGCAAACTCAGATAACCATTCTACAATCAAAAAGTCAGCCATAGGAACTGCAATAACTGCTGCAAGTACAATAAGCTTGACATACCCTTTAGAGAATAGGGCCATTACATTAAAAACAGAAGCTCCAAGTGTCTTCCGGATACTGATTTCCTTGGCCTTTTGACCGACTGTAAAGGCAGATAAACCAATTAACCCTAACACAGAAATGAATATGCATATATAGGAAAGTGTGGCCAGCAACTTGTGCTGAATCTGATCCTGGGCATATTGTTTGTCGAATTCAATATCCATGAATTTATAATCAAACGGATTTTTTTGGTCAAACCTTGTATAAACCTCTTCTATGTGAGAAAGTGTCTCTTGAAGATCGTGGTTTTTCACCCTGACATGTAGGGTTCCCCCTTGCCGATCAGATGGTAAAATAAAAAGTGGCCGGATTTTCCTGTGAAGTGATTCAAAATTAAAATCCTTTACCACTCCCACAACTTTCATATCATGCTCCCCATGAAAGTAACGCACCCTTCTTCCAACAGCACTCTCATTGGTCCATCCCATCTCTTTTGCACCAGATTCGTTGATCAGAAACTCCTTGTTAAGTGAAGACTCCCGATCAAGAAAACCCCTACCACTCACAATCTCGAACCCAACCGTTTCGAGGTAATTATCTCCTGGATATATACAAGCCATACTTTGCTGAGTCAGTTCCCCTTCTTTTTCAACCAGAAATACCTGCCCTCCAACATCTATTCCCGGTACACCATACGCAGAAGCCGAAGAGATCACATTGGGATCCTTAGATAATTCATTGCGGATCGCATCCATTTTGTTTTCCATTTCGCGGGTTCTTATGTCTACCAACACTACATTTTCAGGATTGAATCCTAATTCAACATCCCGCATATAATCGATCTGCCGATCCATCATCACAGTCGTGACAATCACAAAAATTGACACAACAAATTGTAATACGATCAATACTTTCCTCATCAAAATACCTTTCCCTTGACCTATATAAGATCCTTTCAATGCTGCTACTACAGGGACAGCTGGGATGTAAATCGCCGGATATATTCCGGAAACCAGTCCCACTAACAACGTAATGCCAATAACTCCAATCAAAAGCAACTGGTTATCGATGAAGTCCAGGCTTAATTGTTTATCAATCCAATCATTGAAGGCAGTAAACTCTAATGTGATGTAGCAAATGATGATGGCCAATATCATTGCCAGGGCGGACAACACTATTGCCTCCAGAAGAATTGACCTGAACAGCTTTGCACGTGTATTCCCAAGCACTTTTCTTACCCCCATTTCACTTACACGGTAAACTGATCGTGCAGTCGCTAAATTCATGTAATTGATACAGGCCAAAAGAATAAGAAATAAGCCAATAGTGGTAAAAGCATAGATATAAGCTTTATCGCCTGTGGGAAGATCGTCCCCAGCAGTTGAGTTAAAGTGGATATTGGGTAATGCCTGAAGTTTTGGAGTTGCTGATCCATTGATCCTATCCGCGAAGGGGCGGAAATACTTCTCAAAAATAACCTCAAACTGCTCTTCAAAATCTCCTGGATCATAAGATGCAGGGACTAGAAAATAAGTGAAGATACCCGGGTTCCACATTGCCTCTGATTTGTTCATGGGGTCAGTTTCTCCATCATACCAGCTCCGATTTGTCATCCCCGATAATAGAATCGTATACTTCAAATGCGAATTATGTGGTAAATCAGAAATCACCGCTGTAATTTTTCTTTCTTCTACACCATCAATAGATATGATTTTACCAACTGCTTCTCCATCACCAAAATATTTTTTCGCGATACTTTCAGTAAGTACTACTTTATCCGGACCAACCAAACACTTTGATGGATCACCGGCCAACACATCATGCGTGAAAACAGAAAGGAAACTGGAATCAGTCACCATGATTCCGTCTTCGTAGAATTTCACAGGATCCTTAGTATCCTCATCTCCTATCGAGACCATTGTATTACTATAGGGGTTAAATCGGACGTAATTCAAAATAAATGGCAACTCATCTTTCATAATGGGGGCCAGTTCTCTCGCTGTATAGGCAGTATTAAAATCAGCTCCTGTCGCTTTTAAATGATTGGTGAATCTGTAGATCCTATCAGCCTTGTCATGGTGTTTGTCATAACTCAATTCATTCTGAAGATAAAGCATCAGGATAATACCGACAGATATTCCAAGAGTAAGTCCCAGCAAATTTAAAATTGAGTAGACCTTATCTTTCCAAAAAATTCTAAGTGCAAAAATGATGTGATTTCTAAGCATAACATTCTGAGTTTTTAAGACTATCCGAAATTAGCCGATAGCTATACGCTCAGAAACAATATGCAGGAAGTGGTCAAAAAAATGCAGGAAGATGCACTTTTAATAGATCAATCTGGACTGAAGTGCAGGTTTATAACTTCTACTGACCTTTAGCACTTCCCCATTTGTAAGGGTCACCTCATGACCAGAATCTTCTGCTTTCGCGAATTCTTTAATCAATTTTAAGTTGACTATGTAGGACTTATGGATTCTCTGAAAATGTGAAGCAGAAAGTTTTTCATCCATGCTCTTCATGGATTCTCTTACCAAATAGATTTCAGACCCACTATGGATCTTTACGTAATAATCAAATGCCTCTATGTAACGAATTTCAGCGTATGTAAGCTGCACAATTTTTCCATCCACCTTTACAATTAACCGATCCATTCCCATTCCCGCTTCCACTAAACCCTGCGAAGTTTTGATCCTGTTTTTGGTCTGATCTATGAGGTTATCAATTTTTTCCTCATGTTCCCTTGTCATCAATGCCTTCTCCAGTTTTTGAACCATTTGATCAAACCTTTCATCGCTAAATGGTTTCATTAGATAATCTACTGCATTGACTTCAAAGGCCTTCAAGGCAAATTCGTCGTGCGCTGTGATGAAAACTATATAAGGCCTGGGTTTTTCAAGGGAGGCGATTACCTCAAATCCATTTATCCCCGGCATCTGGACATCCAGGAATACGACATCCGGACGTTGCTCATTGATCTGATCAATAGCTTCCAACCCATTTGAACATGTAGTAAGCACTTCGATATCCGGGTATTCTGTTAGAAGTTGCCATACTCCCTTTCTGGCAAGCTCTTCATCATCCACTATAATTACCGTAAACTTCATTTTTTAGGAATTTCAATACTTACTGTAACACCTCCACCTCCCTGCTCTTGACGGAGTTTAAACTGGTTGCCATAGAATTTTCTTAATCGCAAAATGACACTTGGCAGTCCCAAACCTCCTGAAGCGGTCAACTGGCTTAATGAAACGGACTTTTCAGTTGTGTTGAATACTCTCATTTCAACTGTATGACCCTTATCAGATGTGGAAATCTTTAATTTCTGATTGGCTAGACTATTCTTCATACCATGTTTGAATACATTTTCAACAATTGGTTGAAGAATTAATTGAGGGACTTCAATGCCCATAATCTTTGGGTCATAATCCTTATCTACTTCCAATTTTTCACCGAACCTGACTTTTTCCACCTCAATGTATTTATCTAATAGACCCAATTCCTCACTCAGTGGGATTTTGTATCCTTGAGTACGTCCCAAAGCAACCCGCATAAAGTCATTGAGGTTGGCAATCATTTGTGTGGCTTTCTTATTTTCTTTGAGCCTTACCATCATTGCGATGCTGTTCATGGCATTATATAGAAAATGTGGATTTAGTTGTGCCCTCATTGAGTCTAGCTTGCTATCATCCAACTTACTCCGAAGATGATTAATATCCCGTTCTTGCTCTAGAAAGGCCTGATACAAATAATATACTTCAAGCACTCCCTGATAAACTGTATAAATCAAAACTCCTTCTAACACCCTGTACCAGTGCCCGGACAGTGTATCAATAAACCCGATTGCAGAATAGTGCTCCTCCAATCTTAGGAACCTCTCCAGAATGAGTGTTAAAAGATCACTGAACAGAAGTAATCCCAAACCAAATGCCAGTGATTTAACTATTAGGTTAATGGAAGAATTTCTGAGTCCATAGAAAAGAATTAACGGTTTCCCGTACATAAAAACAATGGTTCCCAGTAAATAGATGGTTAACAAGTACCCACCTGGCCAAAAAACAATTGACGTCCACCCATTCTCCAATACACTCCTAAGCCCTAAAAGAATGAAGAGTGTTGATATGATGACCCAATGATACCGCTGTAGTACTTTCCTGCTCAGTTCCACAGCAGTGAAATAAGTGAAATTTTGCGGGAATGTATTACTTCTTAAATTTTTTCTTCTGCTTCAGAATTACACGAGATACAAATTCTGCAGAAGTACTCGCTGATTGTACAGAGCCATAGTCTATATCCATATCACCTTCAGCTGCCATCATATCAGCCATTACTTCTGGAGAAACCCCTTTAGCCGAAGCATATGTGGATGGAGCTGCACTCTGTTTTGCATCTCTTGTTTCTGTCCGTTGCAAATAAAAGTGAGATAACATGTGATAGACTGTACCTTCACAATGTTTAAACCTTATAATTACAGCTTCCTCACCATACTTTTCTTTCAATTCCTTAGACCTGACGAGAACCTTTACTTTCTCTTTATCTAGCACTTCAATGGGGTATGAGGAACCTTCCAGCCACCATACGGGATCACTTTCTTCATCAAAAAAACCTTGTAATACCTCATCTTCCTTGTCTAGTACTTCAATTCGAACAACTTCATCCGCACTAGCTTTGCCATTGTACTTTACTGTTCCAGGAAATCCAACCTCCAATACATTCTTAAGTGCCCAATCCGTGGTTATCAATTGTCCACCTGCAGCAACAAACCCAGCTAGTTTTCGCGCTCCCTCAGGTGGGAAGTGTGATGCACAATTGACGAAGACTGTTTGTTCAGGGCTCAATAAAACATTCAGAAACTGATCATGCGTTACCCTAACGTGGGGCATACTGAGGTGTTTGAGTACGAGGTGTATGTGATCATAAGTCCCATCTACCACTACAACATCACTATCCTTGACAGATTCTAATATGTCTATATTTTCTTTTCCTTCCCTTTTGAGCCGATCTCTAAGAATTTTGTTGGCCATCTGGTAGGAGGCGGCCATCTTCTCATCTCCTGGTTTTTCCTTGAAATTTTCGGGATTGGGCACATTGGTTTGTTCCAATGGATCCAGCTTGTCTTTTTTGTCTTTCTTATTTTTCATAGTACAAATAGCTTGGGTTATCAGAATTTACTAAATTATTGGCTTAATTTGGTACCCTCCCAAAAATAGATTTCACTTAACATTCTTGTTCAAAATTATTTTTCTATGAAAGACCTATTCAGTCAGGAGTTTTATGACGAATTGTTCAGTCAGTTAATTGCATGGAGTATTGAAACGCTTCCTCAATTATTACTCACTCTGGTATTGTTCTTCATCGTATTGCGTAGCATTAAGATGATATTACGTAAAATGAAGAAGTTGATCATTAACAACGTTCACTCAGGAAATTCAGAGGATCAACTGGAGAAAGAAAAACGTGCCAATACTTTGATCAATATAACCAGAGGTGTTTTGGTTGTTTCTATGTGGTTAATTTTCATCATGATCTTCCTTCGCCAGCTGGGATTGGATATTGGACCAATATTGGCTGGAGCTGGAATTGTTGGTCTTGCCGTTGGTTTTGGAGCACAAGAACTTGTCAGGGATGCTATTTCAGGATTTTTCATGATTCTAGAGAATCGTGTTAGAACAGGAGATGTGGCAATTGTGAACGGAACCGGAGGTTTGGTTGAGAACATTAATTTAAGAACTGTAACGCTTCGGGATGTGTCTGGAGTAGTTCACACTTTTCAAAATGGAAAGATCAATACTTTAGCGAACATGACGAAAGAATGGTCTGCCATGGTGTTTGACATTGGTGTGGCCTACAAGGAAAATGTAGATTCAGTCATCAGAACCATACGTGAAGTAGGTGATAAAATGCAGGCTGACCCTGATTACAAAGATAAATTCATCGAGAAAATGGAAATTTTTGGTCTGGATAAATTTGGTGATAGTGCCATTGTGATCAAAGCAAGAATTAAAACCAAGCCCAGTGAACAATGGGTGGTTGGTAGAGAATTTAACCGTCGTTTGAAACTGGTTTTTGATGAAAGAGGAATTGAAATTCCATTCCCACACAGAACGATCTATTGGGGTGATGATATTGCTCCTTTGAAATTGACAAAAACTGACTAAGCTTAGATAGCAGGAATGGCATTTTGCCATTCCTGTTTATTCAGGTTACTCAAACACTACTTCGAGAATCTCTTTCGTGAAATCTTCCCTAACGTCAAAGATTTTGGGGCTTACTCCATTGGTGGCAAACATGATCGATACTCCCTGTTCGGGGAAGTACCATGCTGTAGTTAGAAATCCAACAATTGCTCCTGTATGTCCATAAGCTGTACCATATTCAGTTTCAAAAATCTCAAGTCCATTCCCATTTCGTTTGTGATAATCATCCTGCCAGTCCACCGGCAATTCAAACGATGCTTTCATTTGAGTTAGACTCACTTCATTAATAATGTCATGCTCATGTAGCGCTTTCATGAACCTAGTAAGGTCACTCATGGTGATACCAATATTTCCATCCCCGGTTGCCAGGTCATAGTGGTAGTAAAACTCACTTTCCATCAATACATCATTTCCGTGGATACTGAAGTAGCCCTTTGGAATACCATCGGGTAATGGTTGTTGATAGGTGCCAGCATAAGCTGAATTCAACTGTAAAGGATTAAAGATGTTTGTTTCCTCAAACACATCCAGTGACATTCCGGAAACCTCCTCCACAAGCAATCCAAGTAAAACATAATTGGTATTTGAATAAGCATAAGTCTTGCCTGGTTCATGATCCGGTTTTCTACCGTAGGCAAGTTTAAGTTTCTCCTCAGGCGTATCACTATTGTAAGGGTTGTCAATGCTTATCAATTCATATTTGATTGGATTCAGGTAGTCATACAAGCCGCTGGTATGGCTCAACAACTGTCTAATCGTTACCTTCTCCGCATTTTCAATTTTGTCCATGTATTCTCCATCCAGGTATTCAGATAGCTCATCCTCAATAGATAGCATCCCTCTTTCCTGAAGCAGGAAAACAGAAGTAGCTGTAAATACTTTAGACACGCTAGCTACCATCATTTGATGCCCAGGTAGGAGGTCAATTCCATTATATAAATCCGCCTTTCCAGCTGCTCCTGACCAGTGATGACCATCTGGCGTAATGACTGACAGTGACAGTCCTGGCAACCCCATTTGAACTTTCTGGAGAATAATCTCCTCGAATTCTACAGCTTTGGGATGATTATTAGAGCTATCATTCGCGATAGCAAAATTTGTAAAATCTCCTTGTGTCAATTCTTCTGTATTTGAGCAGGAAAGGATTATTCCAATGGTGAATAATGTTAATACATATCTCATTTCAAAGCTGTTTTAATTCCAATAGACAAAAAATTATGTGGTACAACTGGCACTCCCCAGTAGGAGGCAAAGGGTCCCTCGGCCAGCATTTGATAGCTAACCATGAGATTTGTTTGAGAGGATTCTATAAGCTCATAGTTTAATCCAATGCTGATACCGACCATTAGTGTTGGCCTCCCTCCTTTTTTGACTACATACTCACCCTCTTCAAATTTGAATTCTTTGGTAGGAGAAAAAGTGTGCATATATCCAAACTTTGGCTGATAATACCAGGAAAATCGCTCACCTAGATCTCGCTGAAACCTGAATCCACCCAGGAGAAAGACTGCATTTTGGAAATATTCATGATGATAAAAGCCTAGTTCAGTTGTGAAGTATCGCGCTTTTTTATCTTCTGCATACCTCAAAAAGTCAACTCCTCCTGATACTCCAGGATGAAGTTCACCTCCAAAATTTTCAATGGAAGGATAGTAGAATGACTGTTTAATGAAAGAAAAATGTATTTCCTTTTTTGGATGCTGCTGAGCAAAACAATTACCGAAAAGGCAAAAGCATACCAGCAATAGCATGACTATTTTTTGCATGATATTTTGAGTTTATTGACATGCTAATGACAGGCAGAAATCATTAGGGTTTCCAGAGTTTACAAATAGTTTTTGGTTAGATTATGAGATATGAAATTCATCATTGATGAAAATATTAGTCCGGATGTATTACCCCTCTTTTTGAATGCCGGGATCACTGCCATTCATGTTAACCAACTGAAGAAAGAAAAAGGCGTGAGCATCAAAGATCACCAACTAAGGCGTTTGGCAATTCATCAGCATTGGGTCATAGTAACCAAAGACGATGATTTTGTTAAATCGTTTGTTTCCAGGAAAGTACCGGAAAAACTAGTATTTCTGGTGGGATTAGACGAAAAAACACAACTTCTAGTCAGAATTGAAGAAATTATTCCTCAATTGCAGGATTTACTCACGAGATATGATTTCATTGAGGTCAATCAATCTGAAATGAAATTCCCTTTTGACAGACCAAACTGAACTTTAAACTATAAGAGCAACTTTGTTGTTAATCTATCATGCAATCCCCACAATTTTCAATTTTGAAGAAACTAACAATTGGATTTCTCATGGTTGCCATAGCGTTTACATTGCTAAACCCGTCAGAGAAACAATACCTCAGTAGAGTGGCTACAGATTACGGACAAATGCATGAAGGTTTGTCCATTGACATCAAAGAGCTCATGCATTATGGTAAAAGTCAAAAATCTAATTACATTCTGTTCTCCACTTATTCCTATGAATTTGGTAATATGAGAGTGAGTTATTGGGGAGTTTTCAGTTTTATCTTTTACTCAGGCTCAGAATCATCAGAATATAAAGACCCGGAAAGGTGGATTTAGGATAGTAAAACAGTAGGACATTGCTATCACCAACGTTCCTTAAGGCAATTTGTCATTCATTGTTCCTTATGCTTTTTTTTGTGTAATTTAATAGGAACAAGAAATAACAAGCACCTACCTTGACCAGATATAGACCTGCTATCCTTCAATTTCTTCTTGTACTTATTTTGTGCATGTCGCACATTGCATATGGGCTAAACCCTTACCCATTTAAACACTACAACACAGAGAACGGCCTGTCCCAAATAAGTATTCTAAGTATTTATGAAGACATGGATGGTTTTTTGTGGTTTGGTACACGGAATGGACTCAATTTCTTTGATGGACACCAGTTTGAAATTTTTTATAGTGACCCCTGGGATGAAAATAGTCTTAAAAACAATGTGGTCAATACAATTACGGGTGATTCTAGTGGCTTATTATGGATAGGAACGGAATCCGGATTGTGCAGCTACAACAAAGAGTTTCACCAATTTGAACGCTTTGACCTAAATGGTTTAAATCGGATCGAATGGAATATCTCCTCTATTGCATTCGATAATGATGACAATTTGCTAATAACTTCAAACCTGGGCATTCACTTTCTTGACAGAAAGACTGGAAATATTGCACCGGTAGTTGTTGAAATAGACCCGGATCAATCTGATTATCACATGTATTGTCACCACAAAGACGACAATGGAAATATCTGGTTTGGCGGAGCTAACGGAATGTATAAAGTCAATATGGTGCGGAGAACAACCACAAAACAAAATATCTCTTTCAATAATCAGGAGTTAAAATCTGTGGAATCCATTGAAAGACAAGGGGATGTACTCTTCCTTAGTACGGGAAAAGAAATATGGAAGGTGAATGCAGTTACTTTTGAAACGATCTCTGTGATCAACAATGAATTCCAGGGTGAAATTTTCGAAAGCAGAAAGATGCTCCTCCTCCCTGATGACAAATTATGGGTGGCTAGTTACAAAGGAGTATTTTCATTGGATTTGGAATCTTTGGAGTATACTTCAAGGATGTATCACTCTTCTGATGACCCACGAAGCTTATCAGACAACTCTGTTCATGCCATGCACTTAGGAAAGAACGCAGATATTTGGGTGGGTACTTATTCAGGTGGATTAAATTATTACTCCAGCTATCAGAACATATTCGATCTACATCAACACAGCATCAACAATCCAAATTATAGTATCAATTCTAACATTGTCAATGCTTTTGAAGAAGACAGTAATGGAATCCTATACATTGCAACTGGAAGAGGTGGTCTCAATGTCTATAACCCCTCCACCGAGCAATACGATTACTTATTCGAGGAACTCAACATTAGAAACCTCTATCTCGAAAATGATTCCTGGCTCTGGATCGGAACATATTATTCCGGGATCGTAAAAATGAATTTAAAGACCAGGGAAACCATCTATTACAACTCATTTGATTCGGGGATAATCCCCAGAAATACTAACCACATCACCTACCAACATAGCAATGGAGAAATATATGTTGCATCATGGAATAAACTATATCTATTCAACTCTGAAACAAATAGATTCACACAATATTCACATCGCGTCTCAGATGAAAATGACTTTCATATTGTTGAGAAAATCCTGGAAGTTGAGGGGGATTTATGGCTTATCACAAACGCTGGAATCCATGTATTTAATACCAGTAAGAAAAAATTTGTGAAGGAATTCCGTCATGAAAAAGGCAACCGAAACACTCTTCCCTCTGATGTGCTGTTTTGGGGGATCATTGATAATAATGGTAAAATTTGGATTAGTTCTCAGGGTGGACTTAGTTATTTTATTCCGGAATCCTCCACTTTCAGAACGTTTACCACAAAAGATGGGCTTCCGTCCAATATGCTAGTATGCATGCAGGTAGATGAAAGCAATAATATTTGGATAAGCTCAATAAATGGGCTTTCAGTACTCAATCAAGAGACCATGAAATTCAGGAGGTTTGATCAGACAAACAACCTGCAAAGCTTTACGTTTCGGGAAAGGTCCTGTTTCAAATGTAATGATGGTTCACTCATATTTGGAGGCATGAATGGTTTTAATAAATTTCAACCATCTGCCATTAAGCATGATCCAAATCCTCCAGATATAAAAATTACGGATTTGATGTTGTTTAATAAGGTTATTTCACCAGAAAACAACCCCATTCTGGAAAGAAGTATTACCAGAATAGATACTCTAAATCTCCACCACTTTGAAAACGTAATTAAACTTTCATATGTGGCTATTGACTATTCTGAACCTTACAAAAATCAATATGCTTATATGATGGAAGGGTATGAAAAAGAGTGGAATTATGTTGGTACCCAACGAACCGCTACTTACACAAATCTGGCTCCAGGGGAATACACTTTCAGAGTAAAAGCATCTAATGGTGAGGGAACCTGGAATGAGGAAGGAACTTCTCTCTCGATAATTATAATACCTCCATTTTATCAGACCGCATGGTTTCAGTCATCCATGATTGCCATTATTGTACTTGGGGCATTTGCATTTCACAAAATAAGGTTGAGACATCATAAGCGTGCCAAGGTTCATCTCAAAAATACCGTTGCTGAAAGAACACTTGAGCTTAAATTAATGAACACAGAATTAGAGAGAAAAAACGAGGAAATAAATGAACAGAAAGAAGAAATAGAAGCTCAAAAGGACAATATCGAAGAAACACTGCGTGATCTTCAACAGGCTAAGGATCAGCTCATTGAATCTGAAAAAATGGCTTCCATTGGAATTCTGACAGCCGGATTAGCTCATGAACTGAACAACCCACTAAATTACATTGCAGGTATGGCTGATCCCATCAAGCAGGACCTGGAAGAATTGACAGAGCAGATTGATCCCAGTAAATCTGATACTGCTAATGAGCTAATTACTGAGATAAGAAACTTGTTAAGCATGATGGTAGATGGTGCGCAAAAAGCCACTAGCATCATCAGAAACCTTTTGGACATATCCCCACGCGGACCAGAAGGAGTAGATCGACTTTTTAACCTAAATGAAATTGTTTCTGCAACTGCTTCATTGATCTCAAAGTCAAATCAAAAGATAGCAATCAATGTGGACCTGAAGGATTCAATTGATATAATTGGAAATCAAGTAGAGGTGAATCAGGTGATCATCAATATTATACAGAATGCAATGGATGCCCTGGATAGTACTGATCACCCGACCATAAATATCGTTGGAACAAAGTCCCTCGATTCTTTCGAATTAAGCATTTCTGACAATGGGGAAGGTATGGCTCCTGAAGAATACCAGAAAATTTTCGAGCCATTTTATACCACAAAAGCTCCCGGAAAAGGAACAGGACTTGGTCTCTATATCAGCTATTCCATTATTAAAAAACACGGTGGAAAAATATCTGTGGAATCCGAGGAAGGTAAAGGAACAACATTCATCATCAATCTCCCTTTTCCAGCTGAAGATCAAGAATTAAAACAAGCCAATTAAAAAAGAGACCGCTAGGACACCAAGGTGCAAAAAAGGTCTCTTCAATTCACTTATTTTAAGTTTCTTTTATTTAATACCATCACCGGAAGATCCGATTCCTTAGTTAGCTCTGTAGCAAACGACTCCTGAAAAAATCTAAATACACCTTTGCGGGCATCTGAAATAATGGCGATCAATCCAGCTCCGATTTTTTCAGCAAAATAGAGAAGGCCATCCAGGTCATCTTCATATTCAACTACGCTCACAGCGTAATTCGTAAATTTAGCTTCTTTGGCAAATCTCTCAACAGACTGTTGCACAGACTTCATACCTGCTTCCCCGGGCTTTGTAATTGTGACCAGATGAACTTTAGCGTCAAAGCACTCTGCCACAGATTTTATCATTGGCAATGAAGTCCCTGGATATTTTTCACCTGCTATGTCAACTCCTAATACGATATCTGTAACACTATCGTAATTAACTTCCTCCTTCAGTGAGATTACTGGAATATTCAAATTCTCAATAAGCTGTTCTGTATGATTTCCAGTAAAGAATTCCTGAACACTCTCTTCTCCGGTAGTGCCAATTATCACCAAATCCACATCTTGTCTTTCTACATATTTTTGGGTGCCGTGCATAAACCCACTGCTACCAAGTCCATAGTGAAACTTTACTCCGGTATCACTCAATCCATCTACTATACCTCTTAATTTTCTTTGATTTGCCTGCGCCAATTGAATGTTATAAACTGAATCCATCGAATCATCCAATTGCGTATCACCACTCACAATTAATTCAGCATCCAGAGGAGTATCCATAAAATGGATAAGATCTACCTGAGCACCGTTGTTTTTAGCTATATCTACGGCAAATTTTAAGGCATTCATTGCCAGGTCAGTAAAATCTGTTGGAATAAGTATCTTTTTCATTTGATATGGTTAAAAAGTTAGTTATTTATTTGCTAAAACTGACTTAAGTTAAAAATATAACCGAACAATAGAAAATTCATTGTTAACGTCTGGTGAACAAATCTTTAAGTGCTCGTAACATGGATTTTGATATATTCTGGAACAGAATAGATAGATTCACTGCGAAAACACCCTTGAACCATGAGTACGAACAAACCCATAGAACTAGAAAAGGATAATCCCAAAAAGCATTTCTTTGCCGCTTTTGGCTACAGTGTCAATGGTATAGCCAGTTGTTATCGAACGGAAATGGCATTCAGAATGGAGCTGGTGATGATAGCTGTTTTATTTCCACTTTCCTTCCTCATCAAGCAAACATTAATGGAGTTTTTGCTCCTTCAAGGCACACTTTTTCTATTGGTCATAGTTGAATTATTGAACACTGCCATTGAAAATGTCATCGACAAAACCATTCCTCAAAGAAGTACAAGAGCTGGAATGGCCAAGGACCAGGGATCTGCTGCAGTTTTTATGACACTTTGGTTTATCGGATTGGTTTGGATCAGTTTAATTGTGAAGAATTGGGAACCTATTGTGGATACCTTGGCGAGTTGGTTTTAATTGTGAATTCGGAGGTTGGAATTTTAGTCAGCCGACGGCTTACCGGTGTTTGACCTTATTGAGTTTAGGTTTTTAGAATTTAGAATTGTGATCCCTATGCAGTTTTTCGGATTTCGAGTTTCAATATGGAATTTATCCATTAGCCACATTCAGGGATGTATCTTTAAAGTTGTCAGGGGAGGATTCGAACCTACCACCTCCAGAGTCAGAATCTGGTATCCTGGCTATTAGACGACCTGACAGGTGTGGTGTTTAAAGTCAATTCAAACTAGCAACGAAATCAATGAAATGCAATAATTGTTGCGAAAATTATATCAAATTAATAAATTACCTATAAATCCATTCAATTTTCAAGGCAGCAATTAGCAAATATGAAAAAGCACTTTGACCTTACCCTCACAAGGATCAAAAAACTACATGAGAGACTTAAGTCGAGCTATTATTACCAGGCCGTTCCACTGACTGCCAGTTACCATAAATCAAAAGAACCAATCCCCTGGAAAGATGCGCATAACCTGGAATATTCACCCATTACAACTGGCACTAAATGGGGATTCGCTTATGACTGTGCCTGGTTCAAGCTGGAAGGCACAGTGCCTGATTCCTTCAAGGGCCAATATGTGGTGGCCTTAGTTGATGTAGGTGGAGAAGCTTGCCTTTATGATGATGAGGGTAACCCAATCCAGGGTCTTACCAACAAGCGCATTGAATGGACCATGACAGAAACCATTATCAAGAAACGAATTCATCTGTTCCCAGAAGCTCAGGGTGGCGAAAAAGTGAAATTGATGGTGGATGCAGGTGCCAATAATATACTGGGTGTAAAAAATGTCCTTACCTACGAATCAATGGTGGATGGAATATTTAATGAAGCCCAATTAGCCATCTTTGACCGTGAAAAATGGAATCTCCGTCTGGATATTGAATTGCTTTACCAAATGGTGGTAGAGTTACCCAAAACATCCAGGCACAGAAAATTGATACTCTACACACTCAATAAAGTCTGCAATGAATATGGGGATGGCACACCTGATGAAGTAGCCAAATGCAGGGCCATATTAAAAGTAGAACTGGATAAACCAGCCAATGCATCAGCATTGAAAGTGAGTGCCATTGGTCATGCACACATTGATGTCGCCTGGCTATGGCCACTTCGTGAAACAGTCAGAAAAACTGCAAGGACCTTCTCAACTGCTTTGAGGCTAATGGACTTCTATCCGGAATATAAATTTGGTGCCAGCCAACCAGTCCTGTACGAAATGATGAAAGAGACATTCCCAGGATTATACGCCAGGGTAAAAGAAGCCATTAATCGCAAACAATGGGAATGCCAGGGTGGTATGTGGGTAGAAGCAGATTGTAACTTAACAAGTGGAGAATCTCTTATCAGACAATTCATCTATGGTAAAAAATTCTACCAGGAAGAATTTGGGATTGATGTAAAGAACTTATGGTTACCAGACGTTTTTGGATACAGCGCAGCACTCCCACAAATCATGAAAAAATGTGGTGTGGATTACTTCATGTCTCAGAAAATGAGTTGGAATCAATTCAATAAGTTTCCACATAACACCTTTATCTGGATTGGCCTGGATGGCACTGAAGTCTTCACTCACTTCATAGCACCAAACAACTATCGATCGGATTGTAGTGCTCTGGATCTGATGAACCTGGAAAGAACCAATGATGACATTGACAGAACAGAATACGCACTATTTCTCTATGGAGCGGGAGACGGTGGTGGAGGCCCTAGCAGGATCTATGTAGAGAAACTCAAACGAGTAGCCAACCTGGAAGACATGCCAATGGTCACTATGGAATTTGCAGAAGACTTTTTCCAAAAAGCAGAGGCCAGCGCATTTGACCTACCGAAATGGAATGGTGAACTCTACCTGGAACTTCACAGAGGAACGCTCACCACCCAGGCACTCACTAAAAAGCTCAATAGAAAACTAGAGTTTCTCTTCAGGACAACTGAAATGGTATACGCACTTTATTCACCTGAGCATTATCCAATAGAGATGCTGGATAAGCACTGGAAGACCCTGTTGATGAATCAGTTTCACGATATAATTCCGGGAACCTCGATCAATAGAGTACACAAAGAATCAGTAGAGCAATACCTGGAAATTGAAAGGGACCTCAATAATGAGTTTAAGAAATTAATGGATCCTCAGAGCCCAAATATGGTGCTAAACGAACTTTCATTCGGATTTGAGGAAGTGATTGACATATCAGGTGAATTGAAAAAGGTGCAAGTGCCTGCTTACGGTCTATTCAAAATTGATGAAGTTGTGACACCAGAAATGGGAGATGTTACTGTATCATCAGATACTTTGGAAAACTCCAAGATCAAGGTTGAATTCAATGAAAATGGATTAATCGAAAGGATCTTTGATAAGGAAGTTAAAAGAAATGTTTTGTTAGAGAATGAATTTGGCAATCAACTTAACCTATATGAAGACCGTCCAAATCTATGGGATGCCTGGGATGTAGATGTTTTTTATGAGGAGAGAAAGCCAGAAACATTAACAGCCAGCACTATCGAAATCATTGAAAATGGTGGACTAAGAGGATGTTTGAAACTCACTTACCATGGAGAAAAATGTGATATTGAGCAAAGGGTTTATCTATCTGCTGGCTCTAAAAGAATTGATTTTAGAACAAAAGTAGACTGGCGAGAAGATTACACCATGCTTAGGGCGGAATTTCCGGTAAATGTCAAATCAGACAGGGCTTCATTTGAAATTCAATACGGTCATGTTTTTAGAAACACCCACGACAATAATTCTTGGGACATGGCACAATTTGAAGTAGTCGGTCATAAATGGGCAGATATTTCCCAACCCAATTATGGTGTGGCTATCTTAAATGACTGTAAGTATGGCCACAAAATAAAGGACCAGAAAATAAGTCTAAACCTACTTCGATCAGCAAAAGAACCTGATCCGGAAGCCGATATGCATGAGCACGAATTCACTTATTCAATCCTGCCTCATATTGGTAATCACCTGGATGGAGATGTGATCCAGGAGTCCTATAAACTCAATATTCCACTTAGAATGGTAAGTCCAAAAGTTCCTAATACAAAAACAGGTAGCCAGCTCACACTTTCTTCTCGGAATGTTATCCTGGAAGCTTGTAAGAAGGCTGAAATTGGAGATAGTAGGATATTTAGGTTTTATGAAACCAATGGAATTGATTCTGGCACATGCCAAATTCAATTTGGGTTTGACGTTCAAAAAGCCTCATTGGTGAACATGCTTGAAGAAGAAATCACTGAATTGGAAGTTGAAAATAACAGTATTTCTCTGAGCTTCAATCCATTTGAAATTCATACAATTAGGGTAGAGTAATTGTTTTGATCAAACGGTTTGACAAAACATTTCTTGTACTTCTTTTGCCATTTGATTCCATCCCGCTGGGCCAATCTTCTGGATTTTTCTGATTTTGAAATTTCCAAGCTGACTGAATTTTCCTGGAGGTTTCTGAACCTGATAAGGATATTCAACCGCCTCTAATAATGGTGCATCATTGGCACTATCGCCAATTCCTACGGAAATGATTTCTTCGCCAAATTCTGCTTCAAAGATTTCTGAAAGGATTTTCACAGCTTTTCCTTTATCAGCGTGTTCACTGATAACCGTGTGGAATTTCCCTCCTGATAGGCAAGAAACCTCCCTTTCATTTAATCTTTGTCTTAATAAGTTCAATCTTTCCACACCTTCTCCCAGATTCAAAATTGTCTCTGAAAACTCTCTGGTTGCAGCTCTTTTTGAGAATTCTTCATCCAATTTGATGATCTCTTCAATCTCTTTAAGATTCAAATCTCCATAACCAAGTGCATCAATGCCCAATTGTTCACGAAGTTCCTCCAGGATCAATCTGATTTCTGAATAGTCAATTCCTAATTTGATGATGTCATACTTATCATTGTAGTGCTCTGCTTTTGGAATCTCAACTTTAAAATATCTCTTTGGAATAAATATGGCACTTCCATTTTCTACAATAAAAGGAGCTGTCACTTCAAGTGCATCAAGATAGTATTCTTGCTCAGCTCGGGTCTTGCTACTACAAAACACAATTGGTACTCCAGCTTCTTGTAATGCTTTTACAGCTGCATGTGACTCACTGAATGAATAGTCTTCAAAATCAATGAGCGTACCATCTAAATCTGTGAAAATAACTGGTCTTTTCTCCACTACTTCGCCTCTAGAAATTTTGTTTCTTCAGGAACAGGTTTTCCTTTAAGTTGGTCTCTTTTCAACCCTTCTTTCTTAGTGAATTTATACTTAGTCAAATCAAGCTTTAATTCATCAGCGTATGGTTCATTCATCAATTCTTTCTTCAGTTTCTTGAGATCACAATTGACGATAGCTGGATAGTACCTGACATCTTTTTTCATCTCTGTAGGAGAATCAATGATTTTTCTATAGTGCAAATCTTCTAATATGTCCTGTTTTAGTCTATCCGGACAAAGTGGAGAGCGGTAGATTACCTCAAGGGCCGCTTTGGACATGTCTTTCACATGTTCATCTCCCTTAACCTCATGTAAATGTGGGTTACGTGATTCGATTTGGTATACCTCAATACCCTGTTTCAATATTTCGGGAAGTGGATTTTCATGTATTCCAGCAAATCGCTCAAACATGCTAATAAAATGATAAGGCTCAATCGAATAACCTGAGCTGAAATCCAGGTTCTTGGCCAGGTCCATCGTCATAGCGTGTTCACCTGCATTACCTGTTTTTATGATCTCAGTACCATACCCGGTGTAATAACTTATCATCTGATTCAGGAACCGGTTTGTATGCTCTGAGGCTCTCCCTCTTTTAGCAAAGAATAAATTGGACTCTACAATTTTTGGCTTACTGTGCCACGCTATTCTCACCATTGAATAGTCTGACTTTGACATATAAAGTCCTCCGCTATACTCCTGCACATATTCCAGTACAGCTCCCGGAAAATAATTATCGGAATCAATGAAGCCAATATATTTTTTACCACATAAATGTGCGAGGAAAGTGCTCAGTATCATGCCTTCACATTTTCCACTTTTAACTATTCCATTATCATCCAGAATGTAGTTATAACCAGCAGCAGCTAATGCCTTACCAAGTGCTGGATCCTTTTGGTGGACGATCAAAAGATTCTTTTTCATGAATGCCGCCACATGTTCCAGGGCATTCTTTTCAATTTTAAATCGATCTACAGGATCTCGTTGACTATTGGAAACTATAATGATCTGACAGTGATGTGGAATCCCACTAAGTACCCCTTCAATAAGTTTGATCTTTTCATCTCTTACAGGCACAATGATGGCCATGTCTTCCTGAACATTCTGTAGGGACTCATAAGAAAGTCTTCTGATTACAGATTGTTCTTTGGGTTTGGTTTCATTTTTCTTGTAGATAAGGCCAGCGTCCAGCTCATAAACTTTTTGTACATCATAGAACATCAGCGGACCGAAGCGTTCAAACTCTCGGGGTATCTCGATTCTCACAACTGAAAATTTTTTATATATATTAACAAATTGTTAATACAAATTCAAAAGTTTTGCTAATATAGTACAAAATCCGCAACAATTCGAAAAAATATTAAAAATGAGCTACGGACAATCTATTTTCTTAGATCCTGTATAGGTTTTGAATGAATAATCCACTTTGAATGGTCCGTTTGATATATAACTTCCATCCTCATTGATATGCCCCTTGCCTTTAACAACTTCATATTTCACCTGACTAAGAGCGGTATACTTCAAACCACTTTTCAAGCTCACCTGTGGGACTACTCTTTTGTAAGTCAACCCTGGTTTGCTTTGACTTGGAATACAAGTAATCTCTATTTCAAAACTTTCAATTTCCATATTTTGTTGACCTGCCAATAAAATCAGGGGGTATTGAATCCGGTCCTTCCAGTAATTAAACGAGTGACCTGCTCCTACCTCTTCAAAATAAAAAATGTCCCTACCAAGTTCCCAGCCCAGTGTATCCAGGTTCCCAATCATGTCAACATAATAGTTCCATTCCGAGGTACCAATATCAAACCAGAATTTTTGGCCCGAATTTGGTTCAAACTGGTCTTTTATGATATGATAATCATCTATCCAAAATGAAGGAGATAATGCACCTACCACTCCAAATATTTTCGGATTTTTGAGACCTGCCCAGGTGGCATGGAGACCACCCAAAGAATAACCAATAATTGCCCGGTCACTTGCTTTATCGGATACAGCAAAGTTTTTTTCAACAAATGGAATAATTCCATCAAACAAAACACTATTATAAGCTTCAGCAAAAGGGTAATAATGGCCCCAGTTTTCCTTTACCCATGGATCACTGTAAGGAATATATTTATCCATTCTTTTCTCTCCAGCATGAATTCCAACTACCACAATAGGAGAGATTTTTGCATCACCAATTAGTCTGTCGAATTCAGATTTGAATCCAAAAATAGACTCGCCATCATTCAGGTAAACCACCTTGTAATTGGCTGTACTGTCATAAGTTGATGGTAAGTAAATATCTAGTGTAAATAAGTCCTTTACCCCATACCTCATGATTTTACTATCCTGACAAAAAGTATCGAACTGAGCAAACAGAAGGATCAAAAAAACATAGCGCATTGCCTTTCTTTTTTATGCATTAAGATAACAAATGTGAGGTATTTGCTGGCTAAAAAAAGAAAGCGGGTCCACAAAAACCCGCTTTACATCAACCATCTGTCCACAAACTGCCTGGCGGCAGTTATATATATAATAAGACAATTACCAAAAAAATTCCCCTACCCCCTAATTATTTTTAAAAATCTTTCAACTCGCCTCCCAAAACCACAGACTGCCAGGCTATTGTATAGTATTCAAAACCAGAAGGAAAGCCATATTTCTTATTGGTTGTTCTGATTATCAAAGGTGAAATGGGTTCAGTTTCAATGGGTCTCGATGGCCCCAGGTTATATCTAGTGAAAACTTTTTTGATCCTGCTCAAATTGAACAAGGCATTTTCCCTTGCCTGGTTTACAAAAACCTGATGGCTAACAAAGGGGCTTCCAAGTAAACCCGAAGAGGCTTTATGAGAACCAAATACCGTCAATAAATTATTCCCTGCAGAAAGCCGAATTGTACCCACATACCTGTCTTCAGTAGTTTCGAGTAACAAGATTCTTTCATTGTCTATATGCAATGAAGTACATGCCAGTTCTTCATCCAGGACAATGCGACTACTCTTATTTTTAGGTACGGGAGTGTCTTTAACAGAGATTGTTTGGCCAAACATATTGTTTCTGGCCAAAATTTCATTTATGTCATTTAAATATTGATGTTGTATGTTTTGCATCTTGTTTTGAGTTTGACTTCACAACAAGGATGCAAAACAATCGATAATTCCATAAATGAATTACAAAGTGATCGGACCGTAGATATAATACTTGTCTCCGGTTCTAAAGAAAAATTGCTGATCAAGCCAATAGCCACTTTGCATGTAAAGATCAGCTGCTTCCGCTGACACCTTCCATTCACCATCTTTATAGGTCCTGATATTGATAGCAGAGTAGTCAGGTGAAGATACATCCTCAGCGATCATATTTCCATCTGCGGTAGGCATAGCATTGTATTCAAATGTTACAGTCTCACCAGTCTCAACGGAGATCATATAAGTATTCCCCCACTCATATCCCGAGTACTCTACAAAGATCAGTTTTTTATCAGGTAAATAACCACTTACATAATACTCAGCATAGCTTTCACCATCAGACTGATTATTGACGTACTCTTTTGTTTCTCCATTTTCAAGAAAAACCTTCACACCATTTTCCTGGGAAGCAATGTCTGCAGGCACGTCCCTTAAAAACACTGATTCATAATCTGCTACTATTTCCAGGCTATCGTACATTGCCTTAGGAATTTCCACAAATCCATTCCATTGTCTTCCCTGAAAGTATTCTTCATAAAATTCATTATCATACAGTTTCAAGACCTTCACCACAGCTTGCCAAATTGCTCCCTCAGAACCATCCAGCATACGCCTCATCCAAAATCCATAATCGTTCATCCGATCATAGTTTTCGCCAGGTGTCAATCCCAATCCTCTTACAAAATCTGATACCCGATAGGTTTTATCCTCCAGAAAATAAAATACCCGGTTCGTATTATTATCCTGACTTCCTATCATTTCAGTGCTGGCGATATCTACATATTGTTTAAGTGCTCTCTCCTTTCCAGATTGATAAATGTACAAACGTGTCAGAGCGAATTGCCTGAAGTCATGTTTGTAGAGGTAGTTGTAGAACCATTCAAAAGCTACTTCATTTATCTGCTTGCTCTTTGGATCAGGAATAAGGTTTGTTGTGGCCCATTGAATGAATTTAGGATTCACATTTTCAAACTCATCGGCGATATAAGGCATTAAATCAGTTCGCTTCCCTTCATCTCCATATGTCCTGAACGGCATTCCTGCAATATCCTCAAGTATATCCATACCTTCATTACCTTCGTAACAGTTCTCAAGTTGTCTGATCAATCGATGACGAGAGTAATAAAAGTTATCCTTTCCCCCTAAGCTACCAGACCAACTTGGAAGTGAGTAGAAATCACTTAATACAATTTTATTTTCTTTAATGGGACACAAATCATCAATAGTTCGCATGTACTGTTGATTCGAAGGGAAATCAAATTTTGTAACTCGAGTCCCCTGAGCATAAGTATCGCAATTGCCATCCAGTATGGTTCCATATCTTGTATTTACGATAACCAGAGGTTTTTCTTGAGTAGAATCAATTTCAATATTTTCATAATGACCTACAAAGTCACTGCATTTTGTTTTATCGACGCGTGATTCCACTGTCTTCACATTATAGAAAGTACCTCCACCCAACTTGTAAATACTTTCTCTTGCCCATTCTTCACCCCCTTGAACGCCGCTTGATTTTAGCAAAAATTCATAAATACCGTCACCATCAAGATCTGATATGACAGTCATCGTTCCTTTCAAAGCAAGATCCTCCAGCTCAGGGATAACCAATGTGTCCTTCTTCATTTGGTAGTTATATTCCGGGGTAACACCACTTACATACACAATTGAAATACTGTCTATGCTATTACGAACGGTAACTTCTCCGTTATCAAATATTGTTGTAATGGTTTCTGTTGGTGAACTGCATGAATAGACCAATATGGTTAGAATTGAAAGGGCTGTGGATATTCGCATGGTTAAGTAGATTTCTTTTGCCATATAATTTATAATTTTTAACCGTTACAGCCAATAAATTAGTTTATCGAGAAATAAATAAAATTGGTAGAACAGGAGTTTTGATTGGTCTAAAAGTGTTTTTTTCTGTGTTTGGAATTCCCGAAATTGAGATCATAATTAAACTGAAAACAAGATCCAATCACACGAGCTATGATGACTAAAAAATTGATTTACCAACTGTTCATATTTATTATAGGAAAATTTGAAGAAGAATTAATCCCAGTTCATGTCACACCAGGTACTCCTGCAGACAAATACATTGACCTGGAAAAATAAGGGCACCTTTTATTAAACCTTCCTAAAATTCATATGTCTAAGTAAAAAAGCTTAAACATATGAATTACGTTATTTGGTACAACCCAGAAGTTAGAGATTACGATTTTGGCACTCAGGAGGACTTCCAACTTGTATGTCAGGAATATGATCTCATCCTTGCTCAGAACTCAGGAGCAATGAAGCTATCCTTTATCACATCATTGACCAACCGACTCAACAAGACTATCTGCGACTTAAAATCTTGATTAAATCCTCGCCTGGTAGGTAAACAGGTCATAATACCTTCCCTGAGCCTCTATCAACTCATCATGGGTACCTTGTTCAAATATCTTACCATCTTCGATCACCAATATTTGATCTGCCTGCTTAATGGTAGACAACCTATGTGCGATTACAAATGTGGTCCTTCCCACCATGAGTCTTTTCAAACTTTCCTGAATCAGGGATTCGCTTTCAGTATCCAGGTTTGAAGTTGCTTCATCCAATATTAAGATTCTCGGATCTGCTAAAATGGCCCGAGCTATCGCAATCCTTTGTCTCTGGCCTCCCGATAGCTTAACTCCTCGTTCACCGATCAAAGTCTCTAATCCATCTTCAAACCGGTCTGTGAATTCATTTACATGAGCTGCTTTAACAGCTTCCCACAATCGATCTTCAGAGGCATCCGGACGTGGGAAAAGTATGTTGTCTCTTATTGTTCCTTCAAACAAAAAGTCATCCTGAAGGACCACCCCCATCTGACTCCTGTAACTCTCTAGCTTTATAGTGGTCAGATCTACATCATCCACCGTAATTTTGCCATCATCAGGTATCAAGAAAGAAGCTACCAGATTAGCTATAGTAGATTTTCCTGAGCCCGAAGTACCCACCAATGCTGTTACAGAACCTTTGGGTGACTTGAAACTAACATTTTTGATGACATCTTTACCCTCTTCATAAGCATAAGAAACATCTTTGAATTCAATATTTCCAACAATCTCCTGCATTTCATGAGTCCTTTCAGACAAGTCATCTTCAATAGGTTGATTCATGATCTCTTCTGTCCTGTCAAGACCAGCAAATGACTCTGTAAACTGGCTACCAATGTTACCCATTTGCACGATTGGAGCGATCATTATGGCCAGGAACATTGTGAATGACAATAAATCTCCAATTGTCATATCATCTGTGGTTATAATTAGATAACCTCCAATACCAAGAATTCCGGTAGTCGCTAACCCAATCAAAAATGTTCCTGAGCTAGTTAGGAAAGCCGTAGAGGTAAGGCTCTTTTTAATATTTCTAAAGAGCTTTTCAACTCCATTCTCAAATGTTTTTATTTCTTGTTCTTCGGCATTGAATCCTTTAATTACTCTCACACCATTAAGTGTTTCAGTCAACCTACCTGTAACCTCGGCATTGATCGCCCCTCTTTCTCTGAATATTGGCCGGATTATGCCGAACGCTTTTAAGGAGATCAAAGCAAATATTGAAATTGGCACAAGGGTGTATAGTGTCATCCAGGGACTGATACTAATCAGAAAATAAAGACTAAAGATTGAGGTAAGCACACCTCCAACCATTTGCACCAGACCAGTTCCTACTAAATTCCTAACACCCTCAACATCAGACATAATTCTTGAGACAAGGGCACCTGTTTTTTCATTGTCAAAGTAACGGACTGGCATTTTTAATATCTGTTTTTGCACCTGCACACGTAATTTGGCTATTAAATGCTGAGCTTCAACACTTAAAATTCTGGTCAATAAAAAAGATGTAGCTGCTTGAACAGTCACTGCAATTAAAACCATAGTTAGTAACCTGTATAATTCTTCCAGGTTATCACCAAGTATTACATCGTCGACAATGAATTTGGTAGCATAGGGTGTCACAAGACTGGCAAGTCGGCTTATTATGATAAGAATGAGACCAACAAATAGTAGATTTTTCCTTGGCCAGATGATGGTTTTGAAAACATGGCCAATGGTAACTTTAGATTTACTCATGCTATAGCGATATAAGGTTCAATTACTGAGGACGAATAATTTACAAGAATATGCTTCGGCAATGAGAAATAGTTTGAATTAATTTCAAACTGGGCACAAAAAAAGACCTGAATTTGTGTTCCAGGTCCCCGTTGAGGCTAAGTTCATAGTAAATTGTGTGAATAAGCGAGCAAGAGTCAGCCTCAGCATCTTTAGCTCACGCGAGTGAAATATTTTTAAGCCTGCATCAACTGCATGTGCTTTAAGTATCTTTTACATTTATCCTTGTCTCCTACATAGACCAGGTCAACACCATTGTATACGCACCAGTTATTTTCCTCTCTCGAGAACTTCAACTGAAACGTGCCTTCCGAGTCTGTTTTTCCGTTGAATATGTCTAGTATCTTTTTCATTGGTGTAGGTGCTTTTAATTGTGAATTACTTTCGTATTTCTATAATGCAATGATACTACACGAATAGTACAATTTTAAATCTCTTCGACGACCATGCCATTTTTCTCGACGAACTAAAAATATTCCTGTTCACCCATCAAAAATTCCTATCCATCCCGGATTTTCAATGCAACCGGATGCGTAATATTCGCATTTAGCTCTTAGAATGAAGTCATCACTAACACTCCTAATCATATTGCTATCTACTCAATTCATTGATGCTCAAACTGTCAGAGGAAGAGTACTGGATGAAAATTTCGATCCGTTGATAGGGGTGCATGTTATTAACCTCAAGTCAGGAGTTGGAACTACCACTAACCTGGAGGGTTATTTTGTCATTCCAGCTGTAACCGGTGATACACTAAACATATCGTATGTTGGCTATGAAGAGTTAAACCATTTGATTGTCACTGAAAACCCGGTGATCCAATTGAGCCTGTCCACATTGCGGCTAAAAGATTTTACGGTTTACGGTAAAAGAATCGGCATCAAAATTCATGGTATGCCCCCCATTGAAGAGAATCTTAAAATCAAATCAGTGGAAATGGGTACAGATTTTAATGAGAATCCCAACATGGTCCCCACAGCCGGGGCTGGGGCAACCTTCATGAGAAAACAATACAATGACAAAAAAGCCAAGCAGGAAAGAAAACTTCCGGAAGTCATTGAACAAGAGAGAAAAGTGGCAGCATATTACGAGTTAGCTGAAGACAAACAGTTTCTAACCATCCTCAAAGAAGTGAATCCGTCCATAGAAACTGATATTAGCGTAATTCTTGTAGAATACATTGCGCAATATAAATCACTGGTCCTTTCTAGTTCTCTGGAAGAAGTAAAAGCATCACTGCTAATGTTTGTGGTCGACTTAAAATAACAAAAGCCACCCCGGTGTGTAAAGGGTGGCTTTCTGCAGTAATAAAATCTTATTCTAAAACTTCTTAAAGGTTCATCAACTTGCGATGATCCATGTAGCGTAAACACTTGTCTTTTTCACCAACATATACAACGTTTAATCCGTCTAGTACATGCCAGGTGTTGTCCGCTTTAGAAAATTGTAGTTTCAGGTGTCCGTCATTATTTGATCCGAAAAGCGTTTTCAGAAATTTCATACGAGTTTGTTATATAGCTTATGTGTGTTTTACTAAATCTAAATACTGTCGCTAAACTATATCACCACCCTGAACTTTTCAGAGTTTCTCGATCAACACCTGATTTTTCTCGTTGAACACAAAATCATTCCCGTTCATACAGAAACTAAACAAGTTTAAGTTGTACTTTTTTCAGAAACCCTGAAAATGCAGATGAATTTTGTGAAGACCCATGCATTGTGCGACAAATCAGACTTGGTTAGATTTGTACAAACCTCGGTACAACATGCGGCGCAACCTATTGGCGTTTTTTTTATTGATACCCATTACACTCACTGCTCAAACTGGCAAAGTTGACTCTTTGAAATTATTACTCAAAGATGCTGGTTCCTCAAAGACCAGAGTAGATCTGGCCAGCACTATAGCCAGGGAATTAGCGAATACCGATAGTGCTGAGGGCACCCGATTTGCTGACATGGCTATCAAATTATCTCAAGATTTAAACTATCAGGAGGGAATCACAAAAGGACACTTCGCTAAAGCATGGATTATCATGCGAAGTGGGTATTATAACTTAGCGCTCGACCTGTTCAAAGAAAACTTAAAAGAAGCTAGTGATATCAATTACCTTGAGGGCATGGGCAATGCCCATAATGGATTAGGTGCTACTTATTGGTACCTTGGGGAATACGAAAATGCGAAGGAATCCTATTTTAAAGCAAGAAAGATTTGGGAGACTCTAGGAGATAAAAATAAGCTTAGCAGAAATTTCTTCAACGTTGCGCTTCTATATCAATATATTGGTGAATTTGAAAAAGCGTTAGACCTCCATAATCAATCACTCCAAATTCTGGATTCCCTAGAGGATGAACCTGGGAAAGCTAAAGTTTATAATAACCTGGGCCTTATATATTCCCGGAAGGGTAACATGGCAGAATCATTGAAAAATTATCTCAAAAGCCTTGAAATCAATAAGGAATACAATGACGAATGGGGATTAGCCTCAGATTACAATAACATCGCAATACTTTATAACCGGCAGAAAAAATTTGAACAAGCTCTGGAGTACTACTTTCTTTCACTTGAGTTAAAAGAAAAGACTGGTAATAAATTAAGAATTGCCAATACACTCGCCAACATTGGAGCTGTTTATACGGAGTTAAATGAATTGGACAAAGCTTTATCATTTAACACCCAAGCACTAAATATCCGCCAGGAACTAAACAGCAAACGTGATATCAGTGATAGCTACAGTAACCTTGGTGTTATCAAACTGAAACAAAAAAAGTATGATGAATCGATTGGCTACTATTTGAAAACAATTGCTATTGATCAGGAAGTAGGTAACAAAGCAGGACTTGCTCAAAGTTTCATAAATATGGCCATGGCTTACCTATCGAAGAGAGATTTCAAGGAAGCTGAAAAATACTGTTTGGAGGCTAAACAACTTGCAGAAATTCATGGCTACCATAGTCTGGAAATTGAGTGTAATAGATTTCTGTCAGACTTGTATGAACAAAGTAACAAACTCACCAAAGCACTCCATCATTTTAAAATATACAAAGCCCTTGAAGATAGCATCCAATCAAATACCTCACTTCAAAGGTTGGGATTATTAGAGGCTGAGCTGAAATTCAGAAATGAGCGCGATTCATTAGCACTGATTCAGGAAAGAGAGCGTATTGTTTACGAGGCTGAGTTGGAAAGAAAAGATTATCTCCAGACTGTCACCATCATCATATTAGTAATATCAATTATAGCTGGGTTGCTCGTATACTCGCAGTACAAATTAAAAATCAAAAGCAATCAGCAACTGCAAAAGCTCAACCAGGAGATCACTAATCAAAACCAGAAAATCTCAAAACAGCATCAGGAGCTGAGTGAAACAATCAACGAACTCAAGCAAACACAAAACCAACTGATTCGTTCAGAAAAAATGGCTTCTTTAGGTGTTTTAGTAGCTGGTCTTGGACATGAAATCAATAATCCGCTCAACTATATCAAAGGAGGTGTTTGGCAACTGTCCAATACCATAAAAAACAAAGATGCTGATTTTGCAACTTTGGAGGAAAACCTTGTGCTTGTGGATCATGGTGTTGACAGAATTGCTAAAATCATCAACAGTCTGACAAATTTCAACTGGCAAGAAGCCAATCAGGTAGAAAATTGTAAAATCCATGAAATAATTAACAACTGTCTCGTTATTCTGGAGCCGCGGTTAAAACATCGTATCTCTATTGAGAAGAATTTTATAAAACATTTACCTGATGTTTATGCTAACAATTCATCATTACATCAGGTATTTCTCAATATTCTTTCAAATGCTGAGCAGGCCATTGATGGAAAAGGTCTAATAACCATTAGTACATCTTTGGATCATGATGATGTCATTGTTTCAATCAAAGATGATGGGGAAGGAATATCAGAAGGAAATCTCTCCAGGGTGGGTGATCCATTTTTTACCACGAAAGACCCGGGTGTAGGAACAGGTCTTGGGGTTTACATAGCAAATGACCTCATCACTGCTCAAAAAGGGTCCATTTCGTATGAGTCAGTATTGGGAACTGGGACAACCGTCACTATTTCAATACCCTACAAAGGCACAGAGTTCATTCCATAAAAAAAGCAATCGACCAAAAGCCGATTGCTTAAACTGTTCTGATTTTTCCAGTAATTCAGAATTATATATAAAGCACAATGATTACTTATGATTTTGCCATCATCACCATGTGGTGAATGTATCTGAGGCATTTATCTTTTTCTCCAATGTACACCACATCGTATCCATCCATCACGTGCCATGATCGGTCGGATTTTGAGAATTGTAGCTTCATGTGTCCGTAGGTGTTTTTTGAAAAAATTGATTTTAAAAACTTCATAATATTTGATGTGTGCTGTTAATTAATTACGTTTTTATAAGTTTTCTTCGAGCATTTGTCCCATTCCCCCTACTGAGTATGTTCCAAAACTCTCGTGATGAGGTCCTGATGTTTTTCCAGTTACGAAAAGTACATCTACTACTCCATCTTCATCTGCAGGTACTGCAACATAAAAGTCGATTTGACTGTATATGTGCGCACCTGTCAAGGTATGATAAAGATCAATCCATGGGCCAGCCACCTTGATCTCAAGTACATCATATTTCTCACCAGACCTGTATTCAAATCCACTTAAGAAATCTTCCATTCTATCCTCCAGAGTTGATGCATTGGAAGGGGCATTTCCTCCGCTGTATCTTTCAGGGAACCTGTACTCATGTAGTGACTTCAATACTTCCTCTATGCGATCTTTCTTCTTTTGAGCAACTTTATCTACCATTGCCAATAAAGATTCATGTTCGGGATTCAATCTTTGTACTGTACGAAGGTTATCAATTGTACCATTCAACATGTCTGTCAATTCCTTTCCTTTCTTGTAATCAGCGACCATCATATCAATATTAGCCTGACTGATGACAGATTGAATCACATTTTCTCGTATCTCAGAAGCATCTTCCAATAAATCTTGCATAGATGAAAGTTCGGAGCTTCTCGAAGGAGTGTAACCAACATGAAAATGATTCCCTACTTCCCTTCTCTTCACTTTATCCTGTATGATTTGATTGCCATCATCGATTGTACCGCCCATGATTTCTTCTTCTGCCGCATAGTAAGCAGTCCTATATTGCTCACCAAATTCCTGATCTGTGGCATATTTTGATATAAACTTCTCGATGGCCATCTCAGCAATTACATTCGCAAACCCATTAAAGTGATCCACAGCATTAACTTTGGTCATGATAACCTTGACAATATCTTCTGAAGTACCACTCATTGACAATTCAGATTTTTCTTCCAATAACTGTAGCTCTTTATAAACCAGGTTGTAGGAAGTCTCCAACCAGGCATCATCCATTATCAACTCATCAAGTTTCATTACTTGTGGTAGTTTGGACTTGTCAAAAGGTAGGGTTGGTAATTCAATATCTGGTTTAGGAAGCTCTGGTTCTGTTGCTTCCATTTTAGGAGGTTGAACCTTGTTTTCCTTTTGAGTTTTGTTTTCCCCGGAGTCTGATGAACTTACGGAGGCTTTAAGTGTAGTGTCCGTAGCTAAATCTGTTCCCGTACTTTCGTTTGATCCACAACTTGTAATTGTGGCACATGCTGCTGCTATTCCCAGCAGGATCATGATTAGCTTTTTCGTTTTCATTGAATTTAAATTTTCGTATAATAGAGCGACAAAAGTAGGGTTAGGGTTTCACCAAAAAGGGCTCTCTATTTGATTATTTGGCCATTGTCTACCTATTGTATACTTATTGGAGATGTTTTTTCCTCAGCACCATTGGTGAGTCTACCAGTTGTTTACCACCCTGGAAAGTCTTAATCACATTTAGCTGAATAGCTTTTTATTTAATAACTTTCTAGTAAACCAATCTATACAAACAATGAAATACCTATCGACACTATTAATTCTCTCTGTTTGGCTCTTCTGTAGTTGCAGCTCAGGTGGAGCCAAAGAAGATACAGCTCAGGAAGACCCTTCCCTTAAAGAAGAGATTCTACAGAATGATTCTACTGCCCAGGTGCTAGATGAAATAGAAGGCGACATATCCAATGCCGCTCAAGAATTGGATGAGGCTCTTAACGACCTTGAAGTGGAATAATTAAAACAGACCAAAAATGAAAAAGACATATATACTACTAATAGCAAGTTTTCTCTTCATTGGAATCCCTGTACTAAATGCTCAGGGAAACAGCCAGGCAGCTAAAGAAAAAGCACAGGGTAAGGGAAATAGCAAAGACAAAGACAACCCTGGACAAGGTAAAGCGAAGGGCAAGGATAAAGACAATCCCGGACAAGGAAAAGGGAAAGATAAAGAGAAGGTTAAGCAGGATGAGGATAAGAATAGAGGAAAATCGGAGGAGAATAAACAAAAGGGAAAAGAGAAAGCTGAAGAGATGAAAGCTAAAAACGATGATAAGAAAGCCTCTAAAGAAAAAGGGGATGATGATGACGGTGGAGGAGACGATGATGGCGATAGTAATGGTAATAACGGAAAGGGCAATGCCTATGGCAAAAACAAAGGTGATTTATCCGGAAAAGAATTTGGTCAAGCCAGAGCAACCGCTGCTAGGGAAAAAGTAAAAAAGTCTAAAGAGCGTACCAAAACCACAATGAGCGAGGGCGAAAAAAAGGTTTCTGAAGGTGAGGAGAAAATCAAGAAGGCCAAGGAAGTGTTAGAAACCAAAAAACCGGATCTATCTGACGAAGAGTACAATTTGAGAGCGGAAAAAATTAAAAAGGCCGAAGAAAAATTAAGGGAATTAAAAGAATCTTTAGAAAAAGCCGCAGAGAAAATTCCTAAATAAATAAGATACCACAGTGAATCATCAGGAGGGTAATAAGCACCCTCCTTTTTTTTGTTTTTTATCCAATTGAATTTGGGGGTATTTGCAGGTTTGCTTGCTATAGCTATAAGTATTGGGTAAAAATTTAGAACTAGGACAAAACAAATTTTATGCGGGAAAAAAATTTTAAACTATCTCTTTTTGTAACAGCAATTGCATTTCTGGCAATAGCAATCTCTTCATGCAGTGATAAGGATGAGAAAGCCAGACTAAGCATTACACTCACAGATTCTCCCGGTGATTATGAAGCAGTTAATGTTGAAGTTATTGGCGTAGAAATTTTAATCAATTCTGATGATGAGTCAAATGGCTGGACTTTGCTTGATGTGGAGGATTCAATTTTCAACCTCATCGCATTAACAAATGGTGTTGAGGCCACACTGAGTGATGTTGACATTGAACCAGGAAGATTATCTCAACTCAGGCTACTACTTGGAGATCAGAATAGTGTAGTAATTGATGGAGACACAATAGCTCTTTCAACACCCAGTGCGCAACAATCTGGCTTAAAAATTCAAATCAATGAAGATCTGGTTGCAGGTGTGACCTATAGCATCAAACTTGATTTTGATGCAGCGCAATCAGTTGTAAAAGCTGGTAATTCCGGAAAATATAACCTTAAACCCGTTATCAAAACTATTATAGAAGCAACAAGTGGAGCAATTAGAGGTACGGTAACACCAGATTCCCTCAGCGTCGCTATTTATGCTATCCAGGGATCTGATACAATTGGTGCAAGTTACGCCCCTGCTGACGAGGCATCTTACCTGATAGAGGGTTTACCAGAAGGAAATTATGATTTGACATTTGACCCAGGAGAAGAATCTGGGTTCATTTCTACTACCGTGGGAGGTATAGATGTATCAACCGGAGAAGTCAAAGAGGTTGACCCAATTGAGCTGGTGGAAATGTAAGAATCCAAGGTGGAATAAATAATGTGTTAATATGAAAGGAGTCCGTGGGGCTCCTTTCTTCATTTTATTTCATTTCATATTGAGTCGCGAGATGATGATTCGTAAATTAGATTCATGAAACACGCTGCAAAATCAATTCGAACATTCGTAGGAGCAAAGAAATTTAAAGAATCAAGAGAATTTTATCAGGAGATTGGTTTTAGAGAACAAATCATTGACTCAAAGATGTCCTATTTTCAAATTGATGGATTGGGTTTCTATCTCCAGGATTATTATGTGAAGGATTGGGTGAACAATTCAATGGTATTTCTGGAAGTGGATAATGTAGACAGGTATTTCAAGGAGCTTTCAGATTTAAATCTGCCTTCCAGGTACAAGCATGTAAGGTTATCTCCCATTCAAGAGAATGATTGGGGCAAAGAATGTTTTTTACATGATCCGAGTGGTGTATTATGGCATTTTGGCCAATTTTATAAGTAACAAATACCAGGTATTCAATATCTTCATTGAATTATCGTCTACTATATGAGACTTACTTAACTATGACAAGGGATATTATTGACATCAATGACTTCATTGTGCTCGTTGAAGAAGCAGTGTGCAAGGAAACCATCACCGACTCATGTAATTTTGATGAGCCGGTAATTGCCGTAGCTTTCTATGGCTCTGGAAATGTAAACCTCACGGTCAATTATGGTGAGAAAAATAAAGAATTTGAATACACCAAGGGACTAGCTTTATCATTCTATGCCGATGAGCACGTAGCTTTTACCCATAAAGTATCTGCAGATCGACCACTTGAATGCATTCTGATTGCTACGACTGCCAAAAACCTGGAACAACTTCCCAACAATGAAGGTGAACTCTTTAGCGAGATGCTGGATCAACTGGTCAATCCAAAAGATCATTATGTAGAAGGTCCTACTTTCTTTATGAATCCAGAAATGCAGGGTATTATTGATCAGCTATTTCAAAACAAATATGAAGGAAAAGCTAAAATGATGTTTTTCAGAAGTCAGATCACCACTTTGTTGGCGCATTATTTCGGGCAACTATCGATGAACGCCGAAGAGAAAATCCCTGATCAGGACCGGTCAAAGTTGGAACAAGCTAAAAACATTCTAACCACTCATTTAGATAATCCACCAAGTCTTACTGAGCTTTCGAAAGAGATTGGACTCAACACTTATAAGTTAAAAAAGAATTTCAAAGAGCTTTTTGGAGTTCCAGTCTTCAAATACCTTCAAAATGAAAGACTTAACAAAGCACATCACTTACTTAGGAACGATAATCTATCCATCCAGGAAGCTGCCTGGCAGGTAGGTTATGATAGTCTGAGTTCATTTTCCAATGCCTTTTCTAAGAAATTTGGATTCAGGCCTAGTGAGATTAGATAGCCGTGTGCATTTTGTCAATTTTTGATTATGTCACAGAGTTAGCGAAGGAGCTCAAATAAAAAGGTCATCATTTTTGAATGATGACCTTTTTATTTCAGATTTTAACTGCATTATTCACAATCAGCGTCTTCAAATGTATCATCCCAGCAGTGCCACTCTTCATCCTGGAAGAATACCGCATCCATGATTCTACCATTTCCGGTAGATCTGTTCCATTCTATATTGATATCACTGGTTCTTGTTGGCAATGAGATATCATATTTTGTATCGAAATCCGCATTGTCAGTTCTTTCATAGGTGATGTAACCTCCCTCATTGGCGTCTCCTTCGATTACATTGGTATAAGTAATCACACCAATATCTTCTCCGGTTTTCTCCCAGTCTACTCTTAATTTTGGAGATGGGTCCTCTGCATCATAATTGAGCAACCAGTAACCTGAGCTTCCATCAATAGCCATTTCACCTGTAAACCATGTCACGTCCTGAAAACCATTCTCCTCACTCATATTCATCTCCCACACTACTGTACTTGTAGAAACGCTTGCCGTTAATTCTGAAGAGTATGTTCTTCCAACGAAATTGTAATCGTAAGTCCAAACCCACAATCTCCTGTCGAAATCAAAGGATGGTTCCTGGGTAATGGCATTACCGAAAGAAGCAACTGGTAGCGCAAGGTTTAATGTAAGGATAGTATTCCAAACAGCCACATTTACGGCTGCTACACCCCAATTGGTTTTAGCTTCTTCAATCCTTCCTGCTGTACTGCCATTGTTAAAATCAGAAAAGTCCATTGCCATGGATTCCAATGGTGGTATTTCAGGTGCAGCACCAGGATCCTCATCATCTTCAGAACAAGACATAGGGACAAATGCTAGTAGACTAAGTATAAGTAAGCTGCTGGTAAATCTTTTTAATAGTTCCATCATAAGTTTTCATTAAGTATTTAGGTCCATTGGACAAATAGTTCATTCAAAGGTTTAAATCCGTGCTTAATAAAAAAAGATTTTTTAAGCGAAACTGAAAAAAATTGCATCCGATGTTATTATATGTGAACGAATCATTTTGATTATTGGTGCCCTGCCAACAATAATCCTTTTCGAACAAATCGTACTCCCTTTCAAACAAACGATCTGATTGGAATCTTGCAAGCTTTGTTTCATCAAAAATTAAAAAACATAATGAGACAATTTCAAAGACACCTACAGCTTGCCATTTTATTAATTGGAGTTGCTGTTTTACCGGCATTGAGTTTGTCAACCACGCAAAAAGAAGTGCATCAAACTAATGAACCCAAACTCAATGCACTGAAAGTATTGCAGACGAAATGCAATGTTTGCCATAAATCAAGGAATCCCGGTAAAGTATTCAACCTGGATAACATGAGTGTTCTGGCTCCAAAAATCTACAAACAGGTTTTTCTTAAAAAAAGGATGCCAAAAGGCAAAACCAACAAACTCACCAACGAAGAGTACGTCACCCTTCAAAATTGGCTAAACACAGAAAACATCTATTAAAATGGAATATTCAATAAGAAACTTCACGATCTATGCAGCGCTAATCCTCACAGGGTTGTCTGCCGGACTCTTCTATGCATGGGCCATTTCTGTTATACCAGGAACAAAGAAGGTTGCTGACTTTACCTACCTGGAAACCATGCAGTCCATTAACAGAGCCATATTAAATCCTGGATTCTTCCTGGTGTTTATTGGGAGTTTGATACTGCTGGTTGTGGCCAGTATCCAACAATATGGAACGGGAATGAGCTTTTGGCTCACAGCCGGTGCATGTTTTACATACTTTGCAGGAACCTTCCTGGTAACTGGTTTAGGAAATGTACCACTAAACAACCTGCTTGATGTATTACTGCTACAGGAAATGAACACACAAGAGCTAATTGATTTCCGCAAAACCTATGAATTCAAATGGAACCAGTTTCATACCATTAGAACAGTATTTTCTGTGATTTCATTCTTGCTCTCTTTGGGTGCAGTGATCTCTCATACGAAAAATATTTACTCATAATAAACTTCAAAATAAAAATTGACATGAAAAACAAAATCTTAGTAATCGGAGGAACCGGTAAAACCGGAAGAAAAGTAGTTCAGAAGCTTCTTGGCAAAGGTCTGGAAGTTCGAATTGGAAGTAGACAAGCCACTCCTGCATTTGACTGGCACAACAAGGAAACCTGGTCTGCCGCACTTGAAGGAATTGATTGCATGTACGTCACATTCCAACCTGACCTGGCAGTTCCTGGGGCATTAGGTGCAATAGAGGAGCTAGTCAAACAAGCTAAAAGAAGCGGTGTTCGTAAAATGATTTTACTATCTGGTAAAGGAGAGTGGGAGGCGCAATTATGCGAACAGGTAGTCATCCATTCAGGATTAGCACATACAATAGTACGTGCAAGCTGGTTCAATCAAAATTTTAGTGAAAGCTTTCTACTTGACCCGATATTGGCTGGTCACGTGGCATTACCAAAAGCTGATGTCAAGATTCCTTTTGTGGATACAGATGACATTGCCAATGTAGTGGTTGAGGCCTTACTCAATGAAAAACACGATGGCGAAATATATGAGCTCACCGGCCCTAGAACCTTGACTTTTGAAGAGGCAATTCAAGAAATTGCGGTCGCTACCGGCAGGAATATCCAATTTACACCGATCACTTTGTCTGCCTATTCCAAAATCATGGAGGAAATGGGTGTACCTGGTGACTACATCTGGTTAATCAATTACTTGTTTGAGGAAGTACTAGATGCTCCCGGGAATGACATAGTGACTCAGGACATTGAGAAAGTACTGGGAAGAAAAGCAACTGATTTCTCAGCATACGTGAAAAGCACACAAAGTACTGGCATATGGAGCGCGGAAGAAAACCAATTTGAAACTGCAAAAGATATCTAGTCATGAATTTCATTCGCGCAATAATAGCAGGCTGTATCACATGGATAACTGGTGTCACGCTTTATACGATTTCACTCTATACCCCAATCATGGAAAACATGGAGTTACAAAACAATCTGGTGTTGATTTTGGGAATTATCCCTTGCGCCATATTAGGCGCTCATTTCTATTACAGGAATTTGAATGAGACCAATGGGTTTAAACTGGGGATTATTATGTTTTCAGTGGCCATCGTTTTAGATGCAGTGATTACTGTGCCAGTATTCATCATACCTGAGGGTGGAAATTACATTACCTTCTTTGGTGACTTTATGTTTTGGTTGATTGGGATTGAATATGTATTAGTTGTTGGGGTCTTCAGCAGATTCTCGCTGAAAAACAAATTGCAGAATCAAGCATAACATCTTCTATTGGGAACCGTGAAATAGAAACGGTTCCCAACAATTATAATTTGATGAATATAAGAAGAGCAGAAAAGACCGATGTATCAGCCATTGTTGCTATGCTGGCCGATGATGAATTAGGAAAAAAACGAGAAAATTACTCAGATCCATTGCCAGAAAGCTATTATTCAGCTTTTAAAGCAATCGATCAGGATAATAATCAGGAATTAGTGGTAGTTAACAATGAAAACAATGAAGTGATCGGCACTTTTCAATTGTCATTCATTCCTTACATTACCTATCAGGGAGGAACCAGAGCCCAAATAGAAGCTGTACGCATTCATAAAGATCATCGAAATAGTGGATTGGGAACTGAAATGTTTCAATGGGCAATAGCCAGAGCGAAAGAAAGAAAAGCCCACGTCTTACAACTCACTACTGACAAAAAAAGACCACAAGCACTAAAGTTTTACGAATCACTGGGGTTTGTGGCCTCTCATGAAGGCATGAAGTTACATTTATAGCTTTAAATTGATGACATGGATCTAGTGATCGGTATTAGTTTTATTGGGATTATGAGTTGTGCATTCCTGGGCATTCAATTTTTATTGAAAGGGAATTCGACAAACACTCATAATTTTTTGCTTGGAATACTGTTCATTCTCATGGGAATCAGAATAGGAAAGTTACCTGTTCAAGAACTTACCTCCACACCTATTTCCGACATCTACTTCAACCTGATGCATGCATCTTACCTGGCATTTGGGCCAATTGTTTTACTATATATCAGATCAATCATCAATCCTGCATCGAAAAAACAATACTGGTTCCACTTTGTGCCCTCTTTTGTTTCTTTAATTGGCGCTTTTACGATCAGAGGAATCGTTGGAGAATATTCGTGGCTGATAGCCTATTGGGTTATACAAATACACCCATTACCCTACTCATTGACATCTGTTCATGCATTATTCACTAAAAGTAAGTCCAGAAACCTGAATAAAACCTGGTTTTATAGCATTGGCCTAATTCCATTGGTCCTAATGGCATTCAATATCCTGTACTTCACCATTGACTTTCCATTTTACATCGTCACTACAGCATTGGTTATGGTTTTGACCTACCTAATAATTCTCATGGCTTTCAATGGAGATTTCAAGTCCATATTGGGTACTTCCAAAAGAAAATATGAGAATCTAAATATCGATAGTAGTGAGATCGAAAATCTATGGAATACGTTGAATCAATCCGTAAAATCAGAGAAACTCTACCTTAATCCAGCATTGAAAATATCTAATGTTGCTGAGAAAGTAGACAGACCCAATCATCTGATCTCGATGGTGATTAATTCGCAGAGTGGCAAAAACTTCTCTGAGTACATCAATCAGTTGAGAATTGAATATGCTAAAACGCTATTGATTGAGGATCCCGACAAGAAGATACTTGCGGTAGCACTAGACAGTGGCTTTTCTTCCCTTTCGGTATTCAACAGTGCCTTCAAAAAAATGACTGGTTTATCTCCTACAAGCTATCGCTCAGAATATTTAAATACTTATGCCTGATTTATAAATCAGGAAGATTCAGTGTGCCGGAATGACTTTTTTAGTGCTAAAAACTAAAGTCATGAAGAACACCATAGTTGTATTCGCACTACTAGCAATTTCATTTCAATTAGCTGCTCAAAAAACAGCAAGTGATTCGCTTTATTATAAGGATTGGGTTGGTGAGTGGTACAAGGATGTGGATGGTAACATCGAGTCCAATCCAACATTTGTAGTAAAAAGAGGACTCTACAATTGTGCTTTTGAAGAATACTGGATGGGTGCTGGTGGAGACTTCTCAATTGCCTGGAGAGCCTGGGATACCCGTACTCAAAAGTGGGATTTTGCATGGATGTCAACTGATGGATTGTTTCAGCTTTGGGAAGGCGAAAAGGTTAATGCCACATGGTACATGTTCAAATCCTTTGTAATCAATGGGAATGTCATATTGTCCAGACAAGCATTTATTCCGGAAGGCAAAAATCAACTAATCCGAACCAGTGAACATTCCGCGGACGATGGTAAAACCTGGAAATTGAGATTCAAAGAAGTTTATCGTAGAAAGTTGACTGACTAAAACGTTACCAGAAACCAACCTTTCCTCTATCGGATTCACCATTAACTGCAGGGATTCTTCCATTGACTGCAAAAAGAATATCCTGTTGATGGTCTCACCGTATGCTTTTAATGGTAAATCACCTGATTGGAAGTTAAATCAACAATCCACCTATGAACAAAATACTATTTACAGCTTTTTTAGCTGCAATCACACTTCTCATGCTCATCAGATGTGAGCAAAAGCCAATAGAATTTCAAGAGACATTAACTTTTAAAAGCACAGACACTTTAACCATAACCGCGGATATTTATAGAACCGGTAACAAAGGTGCTCCGATGATTCTCATGTTTCATCAATCCGCTTCGAGCAGGGGTGAATACGCAACAATCGCTCCTGATCTTCAGAAGCGAGGTTTTAATTGCATGGCTGTTGATCTCAGGTGGGGGAAACAGGATTTCTGGAATAAAGTGCCGAACCGGACCGGAGAAAGATATGGTTCCTGGCCTGTAATTGACAATTATGAAAGAACTGACGAATACCAGTATAATGAAGTCTGGCCAAGAATGTTTGCCTCCTATAAAGACATTGTTGCATCAATCAACTATGTGAAAAAGCAAGGTTATTCCGGGCCTATTATCATCTGGGGGTCTTCATTTTCTGCCATGTTGGTTTTTAGGGCCGCTGCTGAACTCCCTGATCTGGTCAATGGTGTAGTGGCTTATTCACCCGGTGAATACTTCGAAAGAGATACTTTGATGCTCACCAAATGGATCAACCAAGTCAAACAGCCAGTCTTTATGAATGCAGGCAGTGATTCCAGTGAATTGCTTATGGTGGACCCGCTCTTCTCGTTCCTACCCTCACATAGCAATCACAAGCTTCATCAATCTGTTGCCGGGAGACATGGCTCAAGTGTATTGATCAACGATGACCGCAATTGGCAACCTGTATTGAAGTATTTGCAACAGTTTGAAACTCAGAATAACAAAAATTACCTACAGTATTCGGAGGAAACTGCAAAATGGATTGAAAATACCAGAACAAAGAACCCAGATAACATCTGGCCTGATAGATTAGGTGAACCCGAATCCGTTACTGCTGGAATGAGTCAGGGAGTTGCCTCTAAAGTACTGCTCTTTCTCGAGCTATTTGAAGCTACCGATGACTCAACCTATTTGAATGCCGCTAAAGTTGGAGTTGATTACCAATTGGCCAACTTGCCACAAACTGCAGATACATCTGTCAATTGGCGATTCGGGCTTTATCATGACATATGTGGTGCAGGCACCAGTTTATTGAGGTATTATGAAGCTACAGGAGATGATAATGCAAAATACGGGGTGTTAAATATTGTTGATTTTCTCACTGAAAACGCCATAGACTATGGAGACAGTGTTGCCTGGGGGCCCGGAAATGATCTATTGGGTGGATTAGCTGGTACAGGGTTATTCTTACTGGAAGTTGGGAATAAACTTGACCTGCCTGAAAGTAAAACATTAGCTGAGAAAGTTGGCCAAACTTTATTAGCCAGGGCCATCAGGGAAGGGACCGGATTGAACTGGTATTTTGGTCAGGACAGGCCTTTTGTACTGCCAAATTTCTCACATGGGACAGCAGGTATTTCATTTTTTCTAGCCAGACTTGGAGAAGCAAGCGGAAATGAAATGTTTACACAGGCCGCCAAGTCAGGTTATGAGTACTTGCTATCAATTGCAAGTGACACACTGGGTGGAGGTTTTTTACTTCCTTATGGTGTCCCTAATGATTGGCCAAGTGGTTTTGAGATGGGATGGGCACATGGGCCAGCAGGAACAGCAAGATTCTTTCAGGAGCAATACCGAATCACAGGAAATCAGGAATGGTTAGACGAGATGAAATCCTGTTATGAAACGGGAGTATTAGCCGGGTATCCTGATAGCATTAATCCAATATTTGGGTCTTACATTGATCCGATCAATTCCAGATTCGGTATGGCTGGGTTGGCGCACCTGGCTATTGATTTGTACCTACTTACTGGAGAGAAGTCTTACCTTGATTTTGGAAAAAAAGTTGTTGATCATATCATTACCTATAGTCGTGTTACAGATGAAGGCATGTATTGGCCTGTAACTACCAGAAATGGAGGAGTAGATACTTTTACAGGTCATTTTTATGGTGCTTCGGGTTATGGTAGACTATTTTTAAAACTTCATCTTGCTGAAAATAATCAGAAACTCAAGTACCTTCAGGTAGATGAGGTACCATTTCAGCAACAGGCAATATAAAGTGAGAAAAGGATCGATCATATTCACAATTTTACTGGGCTTTCTCCAGCTATCCGGACAGCCATTCACTGAAGTTTGTTTGACAAATAATGCTTTCAATGATCGGTATGCTTCTTACAGCCCCAATGGTAAAAGGATCATATTTGAGTCTGACGAACGTGGAAATTGGGATATTTTCATGATGGATAGTGATGGCAAAAACCGCATGATGGTCACTCAAAGTGACAGTGCTGATAGAAGACCTGATTGGCATCCTAACGGAAAATCAATTTTGTTTGAATCCTCCAGATCAGGGAAATTTGAATTGTACTCCCTGCGGCTAAAGTCAGGAGAAGTCTCTTTGATTCCATTGGAAATTGACTCAACGGCTATACCGATATTCGCCAGGTATTCACCTAATGGAAAAAAGATTGCTGCATCCATAAGATACAATGAGCATCACGCTGACATCATAGCCTTCTCTGCTCAAGGCAAGTTGATAAAAAAATATACGGAATTTGGCCTTCGAAGCTTCTATCCATCGTGGACACCTGATGGCAAATCATTGGTTTTTTTCTCCCGACATGAGACCAACAATGAACTCGATGAGATCTATATGTTCAATGGAGAAAATAATGAGATTTCAAAAATCATTAGTGGACCCACGCACAATTTTTGTCCGGTAATATCTCCTGATGGATTGAGAGTTGCATTTGTGGAGTCACAAACTGATAAGAGACCTGAGATTTTTGTTACCACACTTGATGACTCAGGAAAAATTCAGGTCACAAATAATGATTCTGGCGATACAATACCAAGTTGGTCCCCGGATGGAAAAAAGTTATTGATTACTGCCTATAGAAATGGGCAATTTGAAATATGTGAGATTGAATTAGAGAACTAGATTCAGCATTTAGTAACGTCAAGAATCTCCTTTGTTCTGTACCACATATTGGAGGAGTAATGATTAACTTACTGGGATAAGCCCAAAAATCATGAAAGACTTCTTCGAGGATATTTTCAAATATCACAATCACTTCAACCAGCTTCTTGCGGATCAATTTGAAATAAACAGTCACCAAATTTCCGACAGAAGCATCCCTCTCTTTAGTCACATGCTGAATGCACACCAAATTTGGAACTCACGAATTTTGCATCAGCCACCATTTGGTGTAAACGATGTGCATGATATACCAACAGGCAAAAAAATTGATAACCACAACCTGGACAGCACATTGAAAATATTGGAGAACTTTTCACTGGATACTGTGATCAATTATAAGAACACAAAAGGTGTTGAGTTTCAAAATTCCATCAGTGAGATATTATTCCATGTCATCAATCACCACACGCATCACCGGGGACAGCTGATTTCAGATTTAAGGCAAGTGGGTATTGAGCCATTGGTGACAGATTACATTTTCTATAAGAGGAAATAAGGAATGCCAGCAAATCTATATATGCGATTTGTTGCAGAATTTTTTAGTTTAAGAGATCCGGGTGACAAAGGGTTGTCACTGATAGTGATTTCCTTTGATTCTAATTGAAAGGAAAGAATATAAAATCAATCAAAACATGGAAAACACTCCGAAACTAATTGTTTACATCAGCATGAGTCTTGATGGCTTTTTGGCCACTAAAGATGATGACATATCGTGGTTGGATATTGCAAACAAAGAAGGTGAGGATTATGGTTATACGGCTTTCAGCCAGTCTGTTGACAAGTACATCATTGGTAGAAAAACATATGATGTGGTGATGAAATTGACCGGTGGAGACTTCCCACAGGCTAAAATGTATGATTGCTATGTGGTTACACGCCAAAATAAACCAGATGAAAACGGTATCAAGTATTATTCCGGGGACATTGAAGAACTGGTGAAATCTCTGAAAGAAAAAGGAGGTAAGAACATCTATTGTGATGGAGGAGGAGAAATTGTTAAACTTCTCATGGAAAAAGACCTTATTGATGAATACATCATCGCAGTTATTCCGATAGTATTAGGAGATGGAAAACGGCTTTTCATAGGGGGTACTCCCCAGATCAATCTCACTTTGAAAGGTAGCAAACAATACGAAACTGGATTGGTGCAACTCCACTATATCAGAGATGAAAAATAAAATCATATAATGAGTGCTCACCCTATAAACCTGGCCGTTCGTTTCTTATTAGAAATCACTGTTCTGGTTGCCAGCTCCATGTGGGGATGGCGTCTTTCGGATAATTGGCCCAAATATATGTTCATGGTCCTTGTTCCAATATTGCTTGCCGTCATTTGGGGCACTTTTAACGTACCCGGGGACCCAAGCAGATCAGGAAATGCTCCAGTTGTAACTCCGGGTATTGTGAGATTGGTAATTGAATTGGCATTTTTTGCCTTTGGATGCTATTGCTGGTGTTTCATGAGTTTCACCAAAACAGGTTTGACCTTCGCAATAATTGTTGTGATACATTACATTGTCTCCTATGATCGGGTAATCTGGCTCTTTGGCAAGTAATTCCCCCTAAAATTCACTGATCTTCAATTCTTTATTGAATTGAATTGCGAAAAGGAAAAAAGCACTTTAGAATTGTGTTTTAAACTCGTTTTGTAAACATCAGGTAGTAACACACACAACAATTGGTACAGTTCAGAGGGTACTGAAACCAGAAGGAGATTTATAGGACCAGCCAAAAGTTGTTCATTTTTCACACGCAATACTATGAACGATAATAAAGTAAAGAAGTGGCTTAGTACGTATACGGCTTACCTCATCTTTCTGTGGGTTATTCTAACAGCTTTTAACATTAACAAGGCCTATCACATAGATGATGCGTTCCATATGGAAGCGGCTGAATTGCTAATAGAAAATCCTCTACAACCCATGTCTGGTTACATCAACTGGGATGATTCTCCAGCACCCATGTACACAGCAAATCAACCACCTTTGTTCTTTTATATCATTGCCGGATATCAGGTTTTATTTGGTAAAGGCGAAGTAGCAAACCATTTATTATTATCGGTATTTACATTTTTGTCGTTGCTGATATTTTACAGACTCCTGCAATTTTTTGATGTAAGAAACAAAAGAACACTATTAACAATCTTTGCATTTTGCCCAGCCTTTGTCATCAATCAAAATTTGATGACCGATATTCCATTACTGACAATTTCTTTAGGCATCATCTATTTCCTATTGAAAGGACAGCGAGATGGAAAGTTCAAAGATTATGTAATGTCTGCATTGCTTTTGAGTGCAGGTTTAATGATCAAATACTCATTGCTCCCAGTATTCCTGGTGCTTTTGTTATCGATTGTCCTTTCCGGCAATTACAAGAAGGTAATTGTTTTAGGAATTCCAATTTTAGTTTTGACATTATGGTCAATATGGAATACTTATGAATTTGGCGCCATTCATTTGTTTACCAGACCAAAATCCGAATTTGAGTTCAACAGAATATGGTCCTTCCTGGGTACAATTGGCTCCATGGCCACCTTCACAATTATCTTTCTGTACTATTTCTTCCCTAAGAAGGTCATTCAGTACTTATTCATTATCGGAACTGTATTATTCTTCATTGCCGTACCATTTGTTTTTTTTGGAGCAATTGACGAATTCTATTTCAACAGACTTTTAAAAATTGTTTTTCTTGGGAATGGGTTACTGTTACTCGGACTCATTTTAATTGAGGCAGTACAGTCGTTGTTAAAAGAGCAATGGGACTACTTCAAAACACCACAATTCACTCTTGCTTTATATATTTTCGGGATATCTGCTTTCATTGCACTATTTGCTCCCTTTAATGCCACACGGCATATCCTTTTATTAGTCCCGTTTGTTTTATTGATTGGTCATAGAAAATTTGAAACCGCCTCAAAAGCGATCAATTATGGTGTGGTTTCACTAACCATTATACTTGGAGTACTATTGGGAATATCAGATTGGGTTTATGCCGATTTCTATCGAAAAAGTGCTAGCGAAGTGGATGTATCAGGAACGAAAGTCTGGTCAGCCGGACACTGGGGATGGCAATGGTACTCTCAACAAGCAGGAATGAAGATTTATTCGAAAGATGATGAATTAGCGATAAGAAATGGTGATTACCTGGTCTATCCTAAAGATATGTCCATCCAAAAAATCAATCCGAAAATAGAACTTGAGGTGAAGGACATGATCATTGGAGAACCGGATTTTTTAACCTTTTTCTCAGGAAAACAATTTGGAAGCATGTACATGTCATACACCAGGAAACCAGCATGGTCCTTGTCCAATATCCCAATTGATACAATCATGGTTTGTGAAGTAAAAAAGGAATTAGGATTCCCAGAAGTTATCGATCAGCTCCAATCTGATGAGGAAAAACTTGAAGCACTCAAAGAGAAAGCTACAGCGAATGAAATCACGCTGGATTCAATGGTTGTGGTAGAAGCAAACAGACTAATCAGAAAGTACCGAAAAAACTAATCAACTTTCGTTCCCCGAATAATTCCTATTCATAGATATTGTAAAAATTAAGACAATCTGAATTACTTTACAGTTTATTGAATTCAGTAATGTTTACTTTTTAGTAATATCACTGCAGTATTGATGTAGAAGGAAGACATTCATTGATGGTGTCACAGATTTGATTAATTATGGAAGTAAAGTACGAAGAGATCCAGGCTTATTACGGGAAGGAATTATCCACCAGCGAAGATTTAAAAACTGATGCATGTTGTACGTTGGAAGAACCACCCGCACATGTTCAAAGTGCCATAGAAAACATTCATGAAGAGGTAATTGCTAAATACTATGGTTGTGGTCTGGTCATTCCTGACAATCTGGACGGATTAAGAGTTTTGGATCTAGGTTCAGGAAGTGGAAGAGATTGTTATATTTTATCACAATTGGTAGGCCAATCGGGTGAAGTGATTGGGGTTGATATGACTGATGAACAATTGGCAGTTGCCAATAAGCACATAGACTATCACATGGAGAAATTTGGGTACAATTATGCCAATGTGAAGTTTCTCAAGGCTAATATTGAACAACTTGATAGTCTTAACCTGGAGGCTGGAAGCTTCGACCTGATTATATCCAACTGTGTAATCAATTTAGTTGGTGATAAACAGAAAGTACTGAAAGAAGTTCACAGACTATTAAAACCAGGTGGTGAAATGTATTTCAGTGATGTGTACAGTGATCGAAGGATACCTGCTTCGTTGCAAAAAGACCCTGTACTTTGGGGAGAATGTCTTAGCGGTGCTTTGTATTGGAATGATTTCCTGAGAACCGCCAAAAAAGCTGGTTTCATCGATCCTAGAAGTGTAAAAAACAATCCAATTACCATAAGTAATCCAGAAATTCAGGAGAAATGTGGTGAAATTCAGTTTTTCTCCGTCACATACAGGCTATGGAAAATAGAAGGCCTGGAAGATGAGTGTGAAGATTACGGGCAGGCTGTTGCTTACAAGGGATCACTTCCTCATAGCCCTAATAGCTTCGATCTGGATGATCACCACAACTTTCCAACTGGAAAAGTTATGCCAGTATGTGGTAATTCCTATTTGATGTTGGAAGCAACGCGATACAAAGATCACTTTAATTTCTACGGAACCTGGGACACACATTTTGGTGTGTATGAGGGTTGTGGTGGTTCAATGCCATTTAGTGCTGAAGGTGACAGTGATCAGGATGCTGGTTGTGGCTGCTAGATCCTTTTTGAATAAGTTTTCAAATAAATTAAGAATTAGAAATCCAATTACCTAAAAAGCTTCGTAAGTCTAAACAAGCAGCTAGGACAAGCATAATCCGATCTCTTCCCTGATAATCGGATTTGAAAAATTGATCATAAATTAATGTTCATAGTGTTGTTTGATCATGCGACAAGCGTTGGTGATTTGGAAATATCGGTACTTTAACTGGAACTGATAAACTGCATGAACTTACGCGCTAACCAAAGAGAAGTCACTTTAGGGTGACTTCTACTTTTTGGATTCAGTGCATATCGGTCCTATGTGAATGCTATTGTGCCTCACCTCAATCAACTTAATCCTGTCGAAGACTAATTATTGGGTTACTTATAGCTGTCTTAAAAGACTGATACCCCACAATAACCCACGCAATCAATAATGTCGATCCAATGGCCATTAGGAATAAGAAGGCATTAAGATTAGTTCTGTACACAAATTCACTTAACCAGGTACTTGCTGCCCAATAAGCTATAGGCATTGCAATAATATTTGCTAACAAGACTAATAAAATGAATTTCAGTGATGACCGATAAGTTACGGATGCTATTGAGGCCCCCAACACTTTTCTAATGGCAATCTCTTTTCTGGAATCTTTAATGGTGATATTGGCAATTGCGAACATCCCAATGAAAGCTATGAAAAAAGCGAGAACTGTTAAGCTCAGTAATATTTTTGATAACCTGTCTTCCTGAGCTAAATGCTTACCAAAAGTTTGTTCAAGGAAAAAGTACTCAATTGGAGCATTATTTGCCAATTGGTTCCATGCTGCTTCTATCTCATTGAGCGTTTCCACCATATTTTGAGTAGTCACTTTAATGTTGACATAATCCATTGGTTGATCCCGATAGAAAAAAGCAAAGGGCTTAATTTCCAACCGATAATCTGTAAAGTAGAAGTCCTTTACCACTCCTATCACAGTACCATTTACAATTGAATCTCCATCCTGAATAATAGGTATACTTTGACCAATTTGTTCCTCTGAAAGTCCTAATTCCTTAAAGGCAGTTTCATTTACGATCATAGTATACCCTTTTGCATCATTTGGTCTTGATGAATCAAAATCTCTCCCCATTACCAACTCCATCTCCATTGTTTCGATAAGACCCGGATCCTGAACCACATAATTCATAGTAAATGAATTTGGATACCCTATTCCTGTAGTCCAGTTCAAACCTCCGATCACTCCACTGGAACTTGCTAAACTACTGACAGAAGGGAGTTTCAGCAATTCACTTTTTAGTGTTTTTTGATTGGCTATTACCCTGGAATTTTCCAAAACAAGAATTTGCTCTGGTTGGAAACCTTTATCTATATCCTTCATGTATCGTAGTTGCTTGAAAACAACCAGTGTCCCAAAAATCATAAATGCTGATATAGCAAACTGGATCACTAGTAAAGACTTTCGCAAATTCATCACGGACCTACCGCTTCTATTGACAATTCCTTTGACTGCCAAAACTGTTTTGAAAGAGCTTAAATAAATTGCAGGATAAACACCAGATAATAGTCCCACAACTACTATTACCCCGCAGATGATCAGGAATATTCTCAGGTTTTCCTGTTGTAATAAACTTACGTCAAGTCCTATTAACCCACCTAGATTCTGAAATAGAACCTCTGAAAGGATACTTCCGGCTCCTAAAGCCAACAAAGTGATTAAAATGGTTTCCACAATGAGCTGCCCAATCAGTCCGGACCGGTTGGCTCCAAATACTTTCCTGACACCAATTTCTTTAAATCGTTTAATGGATTCTGCGACAGTCAGGTTGATAAAATTCAGACAGGAAATGATGAGAATAAAAATACCGAGGGCTGAAAATATGTAAATATTATTGATATCTCCGTTTGCAGCTAACTCCCATTTTAGGTGTGATTTTAAATGAATATCGGTAAGCCTCTGTGAGTAAATTTGATTACGCGGGTCATCCACATTTGAATCATAAAATGGTTGCAACTTTTTTTCAAAAGCTTCTTCATTAGTACCCGGAGATAACTTTATGTATGAATAGAAATTATACCAACCCCAATTTGTATCCGGATTATCAACGTCGATCTTGATAAGAAAATCAAAGGTAAAATGGGAAGCCCTGGGAACATCCTCAATCACAGCTGTTACACGATAGGTTTTATCTCTACCAAAATGCGTAATAGATTCCCCTACGACATCTAGTTTTCCAAAATACTTGATCGCTGCAGATTCCGTCAGCACAATAGATGACGGATCATTTAGGGCTTTCCCGGCGGTTCCCTGAAGGAAATTGAAAGAGAATATGTCAAAGAAAGTTGAGTCAGTTCTCATGACACTTTCCTCATTGTACTTGATGCCATTTTTCGTACCCATCAAATAAGTATTCCCCCAGGAAGGAAATAACCTAACACTGGAAGCTACTTCGGGAAACTCAGATTTCAAAGCGGGCGCAAGTGCTGGAGGAGTTGTAGCATCTGGTATTCTGTTTCCCTTGGAATCTACAAAATCGATGGCTACACGACGTATTAATTCAGCATCCTTATGGAACTGATCATAGCTAAGTTCACTCCTTACATAAACAAAAATAAAAATGAAGGATGCAATACCAATACTGAGACTTAGCACTTTTAGACTGGCCTGAGCTTTATGCTTTCCTATAATCCTCCAGGCATATTTCAAATGACTAACTAACATGATATAATTTGAGTTTTGACGTTTCTTAAATATGAATGGACGGAAGAATAAAATAATCTGTCTGAGGTATAAGAGATTGCCTTTCCAACGTGGTAATTCCCTGCACTCCAACAACCACAATTCATGCAAGTCTCCAATTATTTCCTCATGCAACTCCTTCTTACAAATCCATTTGAGAAGTTTATCCGGTAATCGGGGTGGTGACGAGTTAACAGACGACATATTCGGCAGACTCCCAGGCAAGGTTTGGGATTTTATTCCATAGATTATTCCGAAGCTCGCGATTTTTCACCATAGCCTGTTTTCCCGAGGCTGTAATTGTAAATAACCGCTTTCTCCTTCCTCCTCGTTCATGGGTTTCATCAGCTAATTTTGATTTCAGAAAACCTTTCTCTGTTAATCTGCTTAGTGCGGAGTGAATCGCACCCAAAGCTACTTTTCTTCCCGTTTGAGATTCAATTTCTATCCTGATGCTTAATCCATAAGCCTCTGGGTGTAATACACCAACAATTAATAGGATCAATTCCTCAAATTCACCTAGCTGAGTTCCTTTCATACTATTCAATTTTCGTAAATGTATAAATTGAAATTATCAAATCCTACATTTAAGTATATTGATTTTAGTTATCTGAAATTGTGTTTTAACAAATCAAGTACTTTTGCTACATGCCAAAAGAAATTATTACCATTCTAGAACAACTCCGGAAATCGTCAGAAACCGGTAAAAACTTTGCTAATAGTCCGTATGACGTTACCCGATATATGGAAATGTTGGCTCTTATTGAGAAGTTATATGATTCAATATCTGAATTTGACATCAAGCTCATAGATCCCGTTGATAGGACTGGCTACATCACTCCTAAAGTGGGCATCAATGGCATTGTGGAGCGTGAAGATGGTAAAGTTCTATTAGAACAAAGAATAGATGACAAATGCTGGGGCATTCCGGGTGGTTGGGCAGAACCTGGATTAACGGCAGAAGAGAATGTAATCAAAGAATTGAAAGAAGAGACTGGTTTTAATGTGGAAGCTGAAAAAATGGTTGGTGTTGTTAGCAGAAAACCCACTAATGAATATCCTTTTACTTCGTATCATATTCTATTCAAATGCAATATTCTATCTGGTGATTTGACAAAATCATATGAAAGCGAATCTGTTGACTGGAAAGACCCAGATCAATTAACAAACTGGCATTATGATCACTATGATTGGATTAAGTATTACAGAAAGATGATCCAGATGAATCATTAATTTCCTTATTATTGACATTAACTTGGTCAATGGCCCTAAATCAATGAATAGCGATAATGTCTTACTCTTTTATGGCTGGTGGCAACTTGTAGTCTGTCTGTTAGCCTTTTTGGGCTTGATGTCTGTTTGGTGGCATCTTGGCCGGAGACAAGGTGATACAGGTCAGGTATGGCTAGCACTCTCCATATTATGTTGGGCCGTTTCCGGGGGCATTGAATTGCTTTTTGTTTATTGGCCTCCAAACGACAATGGACAATTGTACCTGGATGGGTTCAGGAGCATGCTTTCCTTATTGAACAGCTTATTCATTCTCATTAGCTTACCCTGGTTCCGGTATATCCCCAAACCGATTGCACCATTGATCAAATCCTCCTTCTGGAGAATAGTTGTAGGTTTACCCTTTCTGTTTTCACTTCTACCTACAGTAAGTCGAATGGTTTCTGGAAATCAAAGCACATTCATCACCGAATTGGATGTGTATTATTCCATACTTACACTACTGTTTCTGGGGTATGTTTTTTGGGAAACTTTTGAAAAAAGAAGACTAAAACTTCTTGGGTGGTTAGCCTTAATCACTGTGCTGATCACCTTTTTTGCTCAATTATACAAAATGACGGGACATCAGGTCAATACAATCCTTTTTTCTGCTATTTTCAAAACCTCACTGATCATGCTTTTTTTCGCAATGGCGATCAGTTGGGTTAAGGATTTAATGAGTGCATTGATACCATCCAGCCCTGATCAGATTTTTCTTCATCTCGTCAGAAGAAGAGAAACCGGTAATAAAATTGAACACTTACTCTATCTAAAAGGAATCCCTGGGAAAGAACATCCGATACCACTCACAAATAGTGCTTTTCAATTACTCCATCTTTTTATTGAAAAGAAAAAGAATGGAGCTGGATGGCTTGAAATAAAACCTAAACAAGATAGTCGGGAAGGGTTAAGCTATGACATTAATGACCACAATGAGATCAAACGACTGGTGAAGGGCATTCTTGATGGCTTGTTTGGTAAACAACAATGGACAAAAGACCAACATGAAAACCCTTTGAAACAAGTGTTATTTGAAAGTTCCCAAGAAGGAACCCGAAAAGTTAGATTGGCCATTCCATCAGAAAATATGCTGGTGGATATGTAATTTGTCGGCACATCTTTTTCCGACCAACCTCTCCATACTTTCCGACAAAACATGTGTTTGACCTCCTTCTACCCCATTTTCGATCAAACAATTTTTTCAAAATGGCGGTACGTGATTCATTTTCAAGTCGATTTGGTTTTATAGCAGCAGCAGCCGGTTCAGCTGTTGGTTTGGGGAATATCTCTTCATTCCCGTATGAGGTAGCCAGAGGTGGTGGTGGTATTTTCCTGATCATTTATATATTTTTTTGTTTTGCTCTTTGCATACCGGTGATGTTAGGGGAGATTGCTATCGGGAGAGCCAGTCAACAAAACACTGTAACTGCTTTCACAAAAATTGGCCACAAGCGATGGAGCATTATTGGAAAACTGGGGGTGCTCAGCGGAGTATTGATTCTGTCATTTTACAATGTTTTGGCCGGGTGGTCACTGGGGTATGTATTCGAAATGGCGTCTGGTAACTTTTGTGTTGGCAGGAATTTCTCCTCATTTACTTCAGACCTCTGGAAGGTAATCCCATCTAGTGTGATCTTTTTGGCGCTTACTGGATTCTTTGTATCAAGAGGGATTTCCAAAGGAATTGAAAAGTTATCGAGTTACCTGATGCCCACATTAATTGCGTTGATGATTGGCTTATCCATTTATGGATTGACCCTACCAAATGCACTGGCTGGTTTGCAATATTACCTGTCACCAGATTTCTCAGAGATCAATTGGAATACCATCTACAATGCCATGGGTCAGGCCTTCTTTTCATTGTCCTTAGGTATGGGAGCCTTGATTACTTATGGGAGTTATGTCAATAAGAATGAAAAGCTGATCTCTGCTGTTACTATCATAGCGCTGGCTGATGTAGGTATTGCATTTCTTGCAGGATTGATGATATTCCCATTATTGGGTTTTATTTCTCAGGGAGCAATGGATGTGATGAACAGTGGCCCTGATTTAATATTTATCACTTTACCAATAGTGTTTGAGGAACTTGGTGGCAGTATAGGTGTGATCATAGGCACTACATTTTTTATCCTTCTCTGTTTTGCTGCTTTGACCTCTACAGTTTCTTTAATGGAAGTACCGGTTGCCTACATCGTGGACAAATGGAAAATTCGAAGACCAGTTGCTGTGATCATCATGGGGATCATCATTTTTGTAGTCAGCCTTCCTTCACTTTTAGGTAATGGGTACAGTTACTATTTCACGAAGTTCCTTACCATAGGAAAAGAGTCTGTCAATTTCTTGAGTTTCATCATGAGTGTAGCCAATGACACATTCTTGCCACTTGGAGGAATCATGATTTCATTGTTTGTGGCATATAAATGGAAGGGTTTTCACAATGAATTGACGATTGGCAATCCCCGGCACAAAAAGTCATGGATAAGAAAATACATAACAGTCTCTCTGAAATACTCAATACCAGTATTGCTTCTTATCATATTGATTATTTCAGTTTATAGCCAATTCTTTGTTTAGAATGTTATTCGATCTCCTTGGTGATAAGCTCTCTGGCCTTCTCCAGAACCACATCTGTCCCTGCATGAAATTCATCCCAGCTGGGAGCAATTGAATAATCGGGAATAACTCCTCTGCCATAGAATTTATGACCAACATTTGCTGTGGTATATTTCCACATAGGAATATTCACAATGGTCTTCGAATTGGGTAGAGTTATCGCTTTCGTGTGCCCACTGGTATTACCATCATATCCTCCGCCAGTCTCCTCACCCAAAAAAGTTGCCCACTTTTGATGATGTAAAACTGTAGCTACATCGGCACATGTTGAAAAACTGAAACCATCAATTAGCACATAAACATTACCTGTGAAAGCAATTTCGTTTGGTTGCCATACTGACAGGCCATTATGGGCTGTCCACCTGTATTGATTACCAATTTTCTCCGATCTACCTGGATAATCCTTTGTCACTTCGATTCGATCGAAATAACCATATGTTTCTCTGGCCAGGTATGAGACCAAAAGGGCTCCAAAATCATCCTTTCCTCCACCATTACCTCTTAAATCCAATATAAGATATTGCACATCACTTTTTTGGAGCTCTCTGAAACTCTCTTCCAGAAAAAGGGTGTAATCCCAACCATTATTGATTAATGCAGACTCACTAAAAGTCCTGATACGCATATGAGCTACATTATCTGACACCTCCAACGACAGATAATCTTCGTCTGGAAAGGTATTGCGTATAACACTCATCGCTTCATACGAGCTACCGGCAAGTTGAAAGCTTAGGTTATTTCCAACACGATTTATTTGAATCGAATATTCACTTGTTCCTGGAGATATATAAAGTTGATAGTAAAGATCGAACAGCAATTCAGTCATTCGGGCTTTACCAGTCTCTATCCAACCGTCTGCTGAGATGTGGCTAAAAATTTTCTCCTCAATCTGATCAATAGTCAAGCCATTAATTGCCAACAATTGATCCCCTGGATTCAATCCATCTTCAAGCGTTTGAAATATGAAGTATTTTCCATCCAGGATTTTGATTGTAAATGGCAAGAAAATCTGACCACTTTCAAGAGATGCTCTCAGTTCATTTGACATTCGGGAACGCGTGTGTCCGCAACCTATTTTGCTCAATAAACCTGTGACCCTCGCATATAACTGCAATGAATCCAGTCCTTTGACAGAATTAGCTGCCTGTTCAAAGTATAAATCCATTGAGTCTTTTTGCGTGTAACGATAAATCCCGGGATGAAACTTCTGCAGTTTATCTTGTAGATAGCGAATGTCTTCTGAAACCTGCCCGGGAGTGAAATGGGCTATTTCCTGAACTGACGAACAGGCTGCCAGTAGGATACTCAATAATATTCTCATACCATTTTTACGACATACCTAACACTGTGTTTTTATAAATTGATAAACGGATTATAAGCAGTTTCAATTGTTAAAATCGATCATCAAGGATATTCTACATAATTTTATACTATTCAGTATGTTCTGTTGTTAAGGAAATCGTGAGCATATTAATCAAGTAAAATCACTAAATTCAACATGTGAAAAGTTTGATCCCAATCACCTTCATTGGACTGGTACTCTCCTTTACTAATTGCGATAAAAAGGCTCCTATCAAACCCTACAGAATCAGTGACGCTACATTGATTCGATCAGAGGACTCATTGCGTTCAATCATGGATTCTTCAGCAGCATATTACCAACGCGAATATGTAAAATCAAAGATTTCCCAGTTTGAGAGACTTCTTGAGGAGCTTAATATTCAATCACTTAAGGACATCAAACGAGATACCATCGCCTACAGATTAATTTGTTCATTCTCCTGGAGGCAGGAATGGTGTGGTACACCCATCGCTTTTTCAATATATGGAGATTCTAAATCAGCACATGTTGAGACTGTAGAAATACTTAGTAGTCTTGCTCAAGGGGATAAACGTACAAATACCAGAAAACAACTCAATTACACAGTTGAGAATACAAGCTTAATAGACCTTCAGGATCATATCGATCACATTGATCTTTGGCTAGAATATTCATTTGATACGGATGCATCGGGTTTGATAGATCATGATTTGTATTGCCTGGAATTAAGATCAGGCCAACAATATAAATTATTGGTGAGAGAAAAAGATGATTATTTAGTGAGAGATCTGTTACTGCCTTTTATGAAGGCAACTCATTTTAATGACACATTGGCTAATGAATGGGAAGCCCACAAGGTATTTCATCGCTAATATCAATTACCTAATTCTTCAATTCGTAGACAATCTCTTTCATTTCCAGCCCCCATTTTTGCAAAAGTTTTTCAGATTGGAGTTTGAAGCCAGATTTCTCATACATCTTGATGGCAACAGTTTGTACGTCTGTCGTATAGAGAAAGATACTTTCATAGGCCTTCTCAGTACAATAATCCATAGCAAACTGATAAAGCTTCTTACCGATTCCTCCACCACGGAATGAAGGGTGTACTAAAAACCATCTCAATTGAGCTCGGGTATCTGAATGATGCACAATAGCGATGCTTCCAATAATCCTATTGTAATAAGTAGCTAGCCAAATCCTGTCATTTTCAGGATCATAGCGTTCCAGGAATTCATAGAATGTTTGGGCAACATATCCTTCAAATTGGATATTATAAGCAGACTCTTTTGAATATAATAAACCATGCAGGTAAATCATATATCCAATGTCTCCGGGCAGTAATTCATCACGATAGACAACATCCTGGATCATTACTTTAGTATCAGCCATGAGATTGTAGATAGAGCCCATAGCCTCCAGCAGAACATCCCGGTCATTTATAGGTAACCGATTAATCTGTTTCTCTATTTTTTGTTCCATTTTGCTTACCAAACCAGCCATCACATCTCGGCCTTTTTCAGAAATACTAAACCGTCCTGATTTGTCATGAGATGTATCAATTTGGTAAATTAATTGATCGTTTAGAAGCTTCTTTAAAGCCTGATTAACAAAGTGAGCTTTGAGCTGAAGTAACTCAATTATTTCTTTCACTGAGATTAACTGATGTTGGTCAATCTCAAACAACACTCGAATTTCTGTCAGAGAATAAGGACTTTCTAACAATTGTGGATCAAGAATACCTAGCTTTTGTGTATAGAACCTGTTAAAAGATCTGATTTGTCGAATTGATTCTTTCATTTACACCCCAACTTTACTACCAAGAAAATAAAAATATCAACTTTTTTGAAAACTTCGGTTATCAATTTTTACATAACGGTCAGAAAGTATTAATCTGATTGTCCATCCAGTCAATTCGTTCCTGTAAATAACTCTTTAAGCTACTAATACTCTCGTCATAATTGACACCTCCGGCAATTGACCAAATCTGATAATTCCGATCAACTGCGCCATTAACCTGAAGAGAATTAGCCGCATTGTCCACAATACTTAAAAGATTGCCCACACTGAGAACGTTACCTCTCAAAACCTGCCACCTTGCCTTTACGGCCGTTTGAAATTGTGGATCTTCCATTAACCTGGGCCACCAAAATGGCATCATCCAGGCATCACCTTCTACATGGTCATTGTAATTGATCACCCAGTCATCCAATGGAATTCTTCCGCCATTATCAAATCCAATATTCATGTCCCAAACGGGTCCCATATTGAGCTTCCCATTTTTATCTTTTGTTAGGAAAGTACTCAACCGATATGCATCTACATTCCTGCATAATTCATTAATCAGGAAATAATCAACAAATGAAGTTATATCTATATAATCTGTATAGGTACGGTCATCCGACAAAAAATCATCGTTAAGTAATGCTGTTTCAAAATCGTTTATGAAATTTTGAATATAACTTTTTTGCTCGGTGGCTATCTCATCTGCATCAGGATACTCGTATAGAAAATAGGTTTCCAAATACTGGTTTTCATGGTAGGGTGAACCATAGGGTGAGAATTCCATGATTTCTCCAAAAATATCATATTGTGATCGCCAGCTGTTTGTTTCTGTATAACGTGCATCATCTTCCCAGTTATTCTCAAAATACTCCAGTGGCTGTCCTATATTTTCGTTACCCCCAGATGTCTTGTCAATTTTCAGGATATAACCTCCTGTTAATTCCTCTCCTTCAATGTCCTCAGGGTTTAACCGTGCAATATCGATGCGATCATTGTCTCTTTTTAGCTTCTCCATAAAGACATATACTCCCTGATATTCCTGGTTAATTTCTACTTCCACGAATTTCGTCCTACTCGCATACCTGCCCATCTCACGGGAAATCTCATAACCCAGATAATGGTATAGCATTGTACGATCAAAAATGTACTGATCCCGTTGATTCACAATCTGTCCCATTAATATCCAGTCCTCCTCTTCTGGCCACCCGAAGAATGAAACATCCATATCATTGCCATCCTCATCCCATGTCTCAATACCATAAGATTTTTTATCGCTCAGCCTGAATGAAGTAGACCCTCGATATTCAATACCTATATGATTGGTTTGTACAAGTGACTTATTTTGATAGATTGACATCTCTGCGGATACTTTTGGTTCATTAAGTATCTGTGATGAAGTGCTTATTACGACATAAGGTATTTCACTATCGCCAATTTCCACTGCAAACTCTACGTCCGTTGGTCCATCATCCGTATTACCGGTTCCATCATCAACCATATCATCTTTATTGCAAGATTCAATGCAGACCAATCCTAAGAACAAAAGAGTCCAAAAAGCTATTCTCCTAAGCATATTACTTGTTGTCATAATTGAATTTAGTGATAGTTAACGGGTTTTCACAGAAAACCCATAATACTATGGTAATAATTTGATCACTTTCTATTAATATCACGTTTTAAAATGAAGAACAAGGTCACATATTATGTTTGATCAGATTTTTGGGACTAGTGATTATGTAGAATATCCATCATTTGAAGTGGCTTTGTATTCATTGCTACTTTCCTTTGTTCTAAGTGCCATAATCGGTTTGACATACCGGTTTACTTTTAAAGGAGACACATTTCCAAATCATTTTTTTCAGGCGATCGTCTTAAGTTCAATGGCTTCATCAATGGTGATCATGGCTGTAGGCAATAACCTGGCAGCTGGTTTTGGAATAATTGGTGCCATTGCCATTATCAGGTTTCGTACTATGGTGCGTGATCCCAGAAACATTATTTTCATTTTCTCCAGCTTATCCGTGGGTATCGCTACTGGTGTATATGGATATGCCATTGCTGTTGCCGGAGCACTATTATTCTGCCTGATTGCAATCATTTTACATTTTTCTCCATTTGGAACCCGTGACCATTCACATTTCGATCTGGTGACTACAGTTAGAGAAATTCAGCACCTGAATATACTATTTGCCGAGCTGGAAAAACTGGGGGTACCACATAAAGTACTTCGGTATCGCAAACTAGATGTGGAGACTGGATATCGGTATAACCTGAGATTAAAATTAAGTAAAGACCTGGACCCAAATGACCTTTTTAATGAATTGGCTGCTAATGCACATTTCCATGATCTCAGAATTCAACCCATGGAGGAGGTAGTACTATGATTCGCCATATTGTGTTTTATGGGTTCCTGGCTTTGGTAATTGGTGGATTACTGTATAGTTCATTTGGTAAAAAAGATGGATCACTGGCTATTGTGGCTGAAGTTGAACCTCAAAAAACTGCTATTTCATTTCATAAATCCATCAGAATAAAATCATTACTTGTAAAAGAAGGTCAACAGGTCAAAAAAGGGGATCTTCTATTGGTTGCTGAGCGTCCTCAATTGACCCTTGACATAGAAAGGACCAAAAATGACCAATTGAGAATTGAAGAATCATTGGTACTGGTAAAAGACAAGTATGTCCTTGACAAAAAAATGGCTGAACTGGAACACTTTGATGAAATGGAAAAGATTCAGCTTGCCATAGACCAAATCAAAACCGAATTGGAACAGGATGCTCAGGTTTATAAACAGCTATCAAAAAATAATGAGCCTCCAGAGAACCCTGAATTAAAAACGCTGCTTTCAAGAAAAGAAATTACTCGGGAGAGATTCAGTAAGACCATCAAGAATATTGAATTAAAATTTCAACTTGAAAAAGAACAATTAAGATCACGATTACTGGAAATCAAGAGTGAATTAACGGTACTTAATCAGGAATCTGAATCTCTTGAACAGTATGCACCTATAGATGGTACTATCGGCTCAATCTCGGCTCAACTCATGGAGCTTGTGCCTCCTTTTCAGACAATAATTTCTATATATGACCAAAATCCAGACCTCATCAAAGCCTATCTCAATGAAAACAGTGATATCTCTGTAACACCTGGCCAGTCCGTAAAGGTTGAATCTACTAATCGTGCCTATTCGATCGAGGGGAAAGTGATTGAAATTGGAGCGAGGATTATCTCTTACCCCAAGCAATTGAACCCTATCAACACCCAACAACTATGGGGGAAAGAAATATTTATTCAAATCCCAAAGGAAAACCAGTTCCTGAATGGGGAGAAAGTTTATGTCATCATTCCGGGATCATGAAGCCAGGAGTAGTCATATTATTCCTGTTTATAAGTTTTCAAGTTCATAGTCAGTTTAATGTGGATGATTACCTGATCGATGAATCCAATGAATTTGAGCTTGAGACAATTGATAAACAACTTGAAATGGTGGAGAGTTCCAGGTTCTCCTCACCCCTGATTAGGGAAGTACAATTCAGAATGCGCTTGCCTGATTTTGAATCCAGCCCCAATGATTACCGATTGAGGTTCTCCCCAACCAATCCATGGGAAAAAAAAGCAAACAAAGTTTATAAGAGTCACCTCCAGGATCAATTGCAGTCTCAACGAAATGTAAATTTTGCCACTATTCTGGCAAGAAGGTATCAACTGGTTGTAGAGAGATACTTTTTGGAACTTCAATTGATCCGTGCGGACAGCAGTATTGAAAGTTTGGATACTCAAATGAATCTGATTTCAAACGAACAAGGCAACAGCCAACAACTGATAAGGTTATTGAAAAGAAAATACAAACTGACTCTGCAAAAAGAGCGATGTGAATCAGACATTGTCAATAATAACATTGCCATTAACCGATCTTCTGAATTTGAAAGTGGAAATTGGACAGCTGATTTTAAGTTGATTCCGGTGAATGAAATAGAAAATCTATTGAATGACAGTCTTAATATGGGGACAAATATCCTGGTCACAAATGAGCAGAATAAAGCACGACTTACTGCACAAGAATGGAACATTCGGAAAACAGAATCTTTCAGTGACCTTGGCTACATCCAGCCAGAGTTTAACCCAAATCGTGATAATAAACTCGGCATGCAAATTGGGATAGAGATTCCAATAGTAAATCCTGACAAACCAGATCTGGAAAGAAGAAAACTAGAAGTATTGGAGGACCAACAAAAGGTTAAAGAAAAACAACTGAAAATTGCTGAAATCTCTCAGCTTTTGAAAGCCTCAATCCAAAGTGATATCAAACAATATAGACTTATCCTGGAATACCTATCGGAAGTTAGTCAGCTTAAATCATTGGAATACACTGATGTTGCCCCCCTGCTCGAAATTCATGAATTTGAGCAGGTTCTATTGGATGATTCATCAGACCACTATGAAAGAATATTAGTGCAGTATATTAAATGGTTGCACATCAATGGAGTATTGTCCCAAAAACCACTTAGGAATTACCTAAAATCAGGACTTCCTTTTATCGAATGACTTAACGATCAATCACTATTTGTTTAACTTTTCCTTCAACATAAAGGAGATAAACTCCATTAACAACTGCTTGTAAGCCAGTAACCTTTATTCCAGAATCATTGGGTATTGTTTGGATTGGAATAGATTTACCCATTGTATCCATTAAATAAACTGTTTGTATTACTTGATTACTGCGTATCTGGATAGCGTTAGTGGTCACCGGATTTGGATAATAATTAAATTCAGCGCCATTAGGTGAATCCGTAATCTCGACAATAGGGACCTGTTCAAGAGCAGATGAAATTCTAGTTTGGATAAAGGGTTTTAAGCCATAGGGAATATGATCAGCTACATAATTTTCAGTGAAACTGTTCTCAAAAGTCGATAACTCAAAACCAAATGTCAGTGGAAAATAATCATCATCTGATACCGCATCCCTCAAAATAGTTTTGTAGCTATCAAGGATTGGATCGAGGTAATCTTCATTGAAAATCGTCTCAAGTAACCGATGAATTTCATAGTAGTATCGATTTCTATAAGACTCATCGCTCAGGATGTTATTGGCCAATGGCCTGGGATCTCCATGATTAGGCCAATCAAGCATATCCCTTTCCGCCCAGTCCCTTCCAATCCAGTCAATACCGATAGTATTGTCTACATCATAAGCTATGAATTCAATTCTCTCCGTATCAGGATTCTCATAGAGGTAATAATTATTCTTGTTATAGGTATAGCCATCCCAATGACCCAACAAAGCTTCCATTGCCAGGTACCTAATAAAACTGTTCACATTAAACAGATCTTCCAAACTAGCTTTCCAGTTGGGATCCCCGGTATCATTTAACACATGAACAAACTCCTGCAATTGAGTTCGAATATCTAATTCATCATTTGTCTTTAGTTCGAAAACGTCATTGTTATAAATTTGACCATCATCCAATAAATTACTACCCCAGTAGCACTTGTAAATGTTTCCTGTATCGTCACCAAACCTTCCCTGGACAAATTCGTCATCTATCTGTTCTACATTGAGGTATAGCCCCATGTACTCTTCATTAATATATAGCCTGGTATGAGTTGATCTGGCTGCCGGTACTTCTGCCTCTCTAAAAAGCTGTAAGGATAAATGCTCCCTCACAAAACTTGGATCATTGTTCTCTGCCTTTAGATTAAACTTTTTGTGATCATGAAACTTAGATCCTCCGAACTCTCTAAAATCAATTTTGAAAGAACGCTTTGGGTGATTCCTGGAAGTGTTCCCTCTTAATCGAATTCCTGCCCCCGGTACGCTTTCATTTAGCTTGCTATTCTTAAATTCAACCAGTTCACATGGGTAATAGGTGTCACTTAATCTATTGGCATCATCCAGCAAGGCTAATTTATCAGCATCACTGATGGTTATCCTGATTTCAGCAATCTCAAAAGGAACAAATACATCATCAGGAGATAAATTGATTTGCGCAAAAAGCACAACCTGACATAGACACAACAGGAGTGTTGATAATAGCTTCTTCATTTCACACTTTCAATATAAGGTTAGTAAGTTACGTAACTTCTTAATCTTTTTGAGCCAATATGATGGATAACCCAATTTCCAAACTATACGATTTAATTGAAAACCAGAATTTGTGGACCAAACAACTTGAGTTGAAGCGAAATGAAATCCTTAAACAACCTGGAAGTTTGGATACCAACCTATATTTCATTCTAAGTGGTACCCTCCGGATATACATTTTAGATGAAGAAGAGATTACAATTAGATTTGGTTATCAAAATGAATTTATCGCAGCATTGGATAGTTACTTCACTAACAAACCTTCTGATCTGATTATCCAGGCACTCCGTAAGACAGAGTTGAAAATCATTTCTAAAGCATCATTCCAAAAGTGCATTGATGAAAATGGGTTACGAGGCATGTGGACAAAAATGGCTGAAAAACTAATTCTGCAACAAATGGAACGCGAACGAGACATTCTAACGGTTTCACCTAAAAGAAGATACGAAAGGGTTTTGGAAAGAAGCCCACAATTATTTCAGGAAATACCACACAAATACATCGCCTCATACCTGCGAATGACACCAGAAACATTGTCAAGGCTTAAGAATTCTTGATTTCAATCAATGTTTTATCCTATTGAATTTCTAAATTTTGTAGAAACAACAAACAAGCATGAAGGTTTTAAGGCAACAACTCCTGCAAGACTTACGAAAAAGAACAGAATCCCACCTAAAAGAAGCGGAGCAGCTCAGAAGATATGATTTCGAAACATTAAACTATAAACAGGATGAGGATACCTGGAGTGTCCTGGAATGCTTAGAGCACTTAAATCTGTATGGAGATTTCTATTTACCAGAAATTTCGAGAGTTCTTCAGCAGGCTAAACCTGCCCCTGAAAGTACACATTTCAAAAGTGGTGTGCTGGGAAATTATTTTGCCAAAAGCATGCTACCAAAAGAAAAGCTTAATAAAATGAAGACGTTCAAGGACAAGAACCCGAATGGAAGTAATCTATCTTTGGAAGTAATTGACAGGTTTATTGACCAACAGAATAAGACACTTCATCTTCTTGACAAATGCGAGCAAATTGACCTCACACAAAACAGAACCGGCATCTCAATCAGTAACTTCATAAAATTGAGACTGGGTGATACACTTAGGGTAGTCATCTATCACAATGAAAGACACATTGTTCAGGTAAATAATGCATTGGAAAAGATGGCCAACTTATCTGCATAACAGGTTTCATCGACAATTTCACGTTCTTCATCTTCATCAGAGGTGAATTGGTCCAAATGCATTAAACAATTCAACCTCAGCCTAGATAGTATATGGTAGATCTTTTGATTTTAAAACACGACAAAATTGACACAACTTTACAGATTCATATACACATCAGCAAGACACAAGGATTGCACTGAAAATGATATTCAAAACATTCTCAGTAAATCACAGGCAAACAACAAAAAAAGAGGTTTAACCGGATTGTTGGTCTTTACAGAAAAGAGGTTTTTACAAGTACTTGAGGGTGAGAAAACAGAAATCGAATCCCTATATGATGTGATTCTGAAAGATGATCGTCACCTGGCTGCCAGGCAAAGGTACATTGCCCCTATAGAAGAACGGCTCTTTCCAGATTGGGCTATGGGATCCAAAGATGCTTCAACAGAGCAATTAAAATTAGAGGGAGATCAAACATCCAATAATATCTATAATGACTTGCTTACAGGAGGATTAGACATGAGCTCAACCGATGATCGTAAGATCATGAATGCATTTTTCAAACTTGCATAGAGCCAAAGCCCTCCTGATCATAGTATAGCTGCAGTTTATTTGCATTTACGTAGTTTATTATCTATATTATATAGTATATAATCTACACCACCATTAAACCAGCAACTATGAGAAAAAATATTTTATTTTTTATCGTATGCATCCCTATTGTATTCTTCATTTCCTGTGGAGAAGACGAGGGAGTAGAAGAAGAGGATTTTCTAACTCCCATTGTTGGAGATTGGATGCTCACGTCACAAACCAATACTGGCTGTACGAATAGTCAGTTCAATGGTACACTGGATGTCAACAATTCCAGTTCGATTCTGATTTCAATTGCAGCTGATGGTTCCTATACAATGACACAATGTACGGAAACCATTGAGACTGGTACAATTGACGAAATCACGGCAAACTCAATTACTATTTGCGAAACCGGAGAAACCAATTGCGAAGCAGATGAATATTCTGTATCCGGTAATACACTTACTATAATGGGTAGCGATGATGGAGACTTTGCCGGGTGTACTATTGCATATACACTTACAAAAAACCTGGATCCCGCAGATTTGTTGGAGCCATACGTAGGCACCTGGACATTAGCATCCATAACTGTTTCTGGTTGTGATGATGCTGGCACAGAAACCTGTCCTGAAAATTGCCCAACACTAACTATTACTGATGACTGTGCTTTCCAGTTTGTGAGTGAGGGTACCGTAGAAGACACAGGGTACATTGTTGTATCTGATGGTATGGCATTGATATGCAGTGATGATGAAGATGAAAGCTGCGAATTTGAAGATGATGCTGTACCAGTGACCGTAAGTGCGACAGAATTGTCTGTTACAGTGGATGATGATAATGAATTTCCAGGCTGTGATGTGACTTACTCATTTACAAAGAATTAGTTCAATTGAAGTTGTTGGTATACCAACAACTTCTTTTACTTCTAAAACTATTTACCATGAACATTTTAGAACCAAAGAACTTGATCATCAATGTTTGTGCAGGAAAAGAACCCATTGAAATTATAGAACGTGTTATCCAGCACCTAAATGCATTGGGAAATTCAAAACGGGATATCTATAAGTTTCTTCTATCCATTCAATTAGAAATTAAACAGGACCCACGAACAATGCGAAATCAAATACTCGCATCTGAGTTCTCGGACTTGCTAAAAAATTTCTCATCAGGTGACCTGCTCAACCTTACACCTGAAAGGGACAATTGAACAACATACTATCTCGCTAATGAAATTTAACAGATACAAGGAAACCCTATTTAATATCCTGCTTGAAGATGAATCATTAGATGGTTTGAATATACTTGTTGAGGTACTCAGTAAAAGTGGACAATCCAAACAAGCTATTTATGAATTATTCCTGAATCTCCATCAGGAAATACAAGTGGACGAACGTACCAAAGAAAATTATCAACTAGAAGACCATTTAGCCGATTTTATGGACGGGTTCACTTCGTGGGGAGGCAGCAGCTTTAGGCTGCTTCCAGATGAACCTGATTGTGTTTAGTATTCCCCAAAATAACAATTTGTTTTGATTTTAGGAATCAAATAACCAACCATTTGTTTTGATTTTAGGAATTAAATATTTTCATTTGTTTTGATTTTAGGAAATAAATTCTTTTAAATAACTAATGGCATGAAATTAGGCGCATTTGAAGAATTGGTTCTATTGGCAACAGGCGCATTGAAGGAAGATGCTTATGGCGTTACGATCAAAGAGCTAATTGAGGAAAAAACCGGCAAAAACAGTAGTGTGGGAGCACTCCACTCGGCACTTTACCGATTAGAAGAAAAAGGATATCTCTCTTCCTATGAAGGTGGAGCTACTGCTGAAAGAGGTGGTAGAAGAAAAAAATATTACCGTCTCACAGGAACTGGAGAAAAGGCTCTCAAAGAAGCCAATGAAGTAAGAATGGAATTTGCAAAGCTTATTCCGGGATTGAATGTTGATTTAGGTTAGTCAATGCAACAATTTAATCCACCAAAATGGGCAGATAAGCTTCTTACTCGATTTTGCCGAGCAGAGCTAGCTGAGATCATCCAGGGAGATCTGTATGAAATCCATCAAAAAAGGGTCGTCTCAGAAGGAAAGCTACGCGCCAACTTTCATTATTTCAGAGATGTACTCAGTCTCTACCGTCCATTTGCAATCAAGAAAAGGTCAAACTCAAATAAAATTGCCATGTTAAAAAATTTCATACTCGTTTCTTTCAGAAACCTCAAAAGGAATTTCTCCTACTCCTCCATCAACATTCTTGGATTAGCCATTGGGCTTGCCAGTGTAATTGTAATCGGCTCCTGGGTATACCAGGAATACAGCTATGAAAAAGGATTTAATGATTCAGAAAAGGTATTTCGGGTTGGCGTCAACTTCTTCAATATTGGAGACATGGCTATTGGACCGGAGAAACTCAAAGAATCATTGGATGCTTTTCCTGAGATCAAAGCTGTCACATCATATAATAATACTGGTGATGAGACTGTATTGATTGACAATAGAGAATACACACTGAGCAAAACAGCATACGCTGATAAGGAATTCTTTAAAATTTTCTCATACGAATTTCTTCAGGGAGATCCTTCTTCCGCACTTTCATCTCCTTATTCCATTGTACTCACGGAAGATGAAGCGCTTAAATTATTTGGCTCTTCAAATGCACTCAACAAAACCCTCATTTTAAAAAGTGATAACAAATCATACACGGTCAGTGGTGTTATCCGGAAACCTGGTTTAACCCATTTACCTTCATCAGCATTTATCGCGAATGAACCTGATCTTGCAAAAAGCTCGTGGACCTCAGTTTCAGGATATGTTTATCTCAAAATTGATGCTCTGAATCCATCTTTTCGACTGAATCAGATCCTTGATGCTCAGGTGGAAGAAAGGCGAAAACAATTTGCTCCGGACATGAGTGAAGAAGAATTCAGGGAATCTGGTCTATACAAGTTTTTGCCAATGCCAATAGAGGACATTCATCTAAAATCAACACTGAAATTTGAACCATCCCTGGTTGGAAATAAGCAAACAACAGATCTATTCGCAGGAATAGCGCTTTTGATCCTGTTACTGGCCAGTATCAACTTTATCAATATCACAACCGCCAGAGCTACTACAAGAGCAAAAGAAGTAGGTGTTAGAAAATCTCTTGGCACACATCGATCAAATCTCTTTTTCCAGTTCACTTTTGAATCCATTTTACTCAGTGTAATCGCAGTAATCATTTCTTTACTACTTGCTGAGCTATTTTTATACAGTTTTGAGACTATTACGGGACTTGAATTGCTTCCATCTCTCTACTGGCATCCTCTTCAGATACCAATCATCCTGCTGTTTGCAGTGGTTTTAGGATTTTTTTCGGGGATATATCCCGCTATGTACATGACTCGATTCGATCCGGTAACTGTTCTTAAGGGGATTGTTGATGTGAAGGAGAAAAACTTCACCAGAAACAGTCTGGTGGTATTTCAGTTTGTGATTTCAATCAGCCTGATCATTGTATCCCTCGTCATTTATAACCAGATTCAGTTCATGCAAGACAAGGACCTGGGACTTAACAAGGAAAATGTGCTGATCGTGAGAAACATTGCTAACACTGGTGAGCATAGCACTTTTATCAAGCAACAACTTTCTACTAAACCATATGTCATTAAATCCAGCCTCAATGGAAGGGTGCCAGCTTCTGGAAACCTCTCCGTCACAACCCTTAAAAATAATGACGAAGAAGATGTTTGGTTACAGCGGTTTGAAGGAGATGAAAACATGATAGAATGCATGGGATACCAACTGTTTGCAGGAAGAAATTTCCAAAAAGACCTGATAACCGATACTGCTTCATTCATTTTGAACGAATCTGCTATGAAAGCATTCAATTTATCAGACAAAGATCTGGGAAAAACTTTCAATAACGGTTCTCTAAAACTAATTGGGTTTGTTCGCGACTTTAATTTTACGAGCCTGAAGGAAAAAATTGAACCGGCAATGCTGACTTTTGCGGTAAAAGATCACACCACACTTGCCATTAAATACGAAGCAAATTCATCTCAGTATTTGGTAAAAGACCTTATTGATCTTTGGAGTAGTCAGAATATAGAGGGACTACCCAATTATGTTTTTCTGGATGACAGTTTTGACAAATTCGTCAATACAGAAAGGGTATTATCAAAAGCCATATTAATATTTACTATTCTGGCCATGTTCATTTCATGCCTTGGTCTTTATGGCTTATCGATTTTCACAACAAACAAACGCGCCAAAGAAATAAGCATCAGAAGAGTTTTGGGTGCTTCCTGGACCAATATTGTCAAAACATTGGCATTAAGCTTTACCAAACCACTTATTATTGCTTTTTTAATAGCCATCCCTCTATCCTTTTATTTGACTACCATTTGGTTGGATGATTACGCATACAGAATTTCGATTGGAGTCATCCCATTCCTTATCGCTGGTAGCACAAGTATTCTGACTGGTCTATTTACTATTCTCAGGCAAAGCATGCTATCTGCCACAAGAAATCCGGCGAGTAGTTTGAGAAAAGAATAGTTTGATTCAATCAAAAAACCAAGAGTCATCTGACCCTCGGTTTTTACTCGAACACGCATTAATACTTTATTGATGTGATTTGCGATTTTCAGCAAGATGATCAACGGGGACTGAAATCTCTAGGATTCTGAATTCTGTTCTTCGATTTTGCTGATAGAAGTATTCAGAGCACTCCACTCCATCCTTGCAATCATTAATTGGCTGTGATTCACCAAATCCAATGGCTCTAAGGCGATATTTTTGAATTCCTTGTTGTTCAAGGTAAGCCACTACGGACTGAGCTCTCTGTGTTGATAAGGATAAATTATATTCCGAACTTCCTCTATTGTCTGTATGAGACCTAAGCTCTATGCGCATGTCAGGGTATCTATTGAGTAAGTCAACTAGTTTATCCAATTCTAGAGATGCGTCAGCCCGAATAGAAGCATCATCTAAATCATAATAAATATTGTCCATTGTTATCACATCACCTACACAATAAACCACTATGTCCATTTTAAACTGCTTCGATTTCGACAATCCAACTGTACTTATGTTTAAGGTATCTGTTCCACACGAATTTCGTGAAGTAATTAGTTGGTATTCACTATTTGGTTCCAGAGAAAAATGATACTCACCATCATCCTTAGTAAGATATCTGAATGATTCTCTTGTAGTATGGTTGAACAACAATAGGTCTACATCACCCTGAGGTTCTCCTGTTTCATTTTTCAAAACCCTGCCAGTTATGGAAAATTCCTTTTCCTTCATTAAGAAGGTATTGTCTCTATTATAAGACTGATAAGAGACAGATTCATAGCCAATAGCATTTAATCCAAATATATTTCCAATTTCCTTCAAACATATTGTCGCCATACCATCTATGTCAGAAACATATGTTTCCCCTTTCACTTCAATATTTGCACCTGGAATAGGTGAATTTGTCTTATTGTCTACAACTTGAATGGTAATTTTGTTGCAGTTCTTTTTAAAATGATAAATGTCGTCATCCGTCAATCCTCTTTTTCGGTTTGAAGAAAAATAACCTTCACCATTTCTTGTACTAACAATTCCGAAATCATCCTTATTCGAGTTGATTGGTAACCCTATGTTTTTGATAGAAATGGCTTTTGTGTCTCTTAATTCAGCAAAAAATATGTCTAGCCCTCCATAACCTGGATGAAAATTTGATGAAAAATATAGATTTCCTGTTTCGTCGATGAAGGGAAAGGACTCATCACCACAGGTATTTACACTTTCTAAATTAATTGATTGCCCGAAATAACCATTATCATAATTGACAAAATATATATCTGTTCCTCCAGAACCACCAGGTCGATTTGATGTGAAATATAGTTGCTTCCCGTCTTTGCTGAATACAGGTTGCCCGGAAGAGAACCCAGCTACATTAAAGTCAAGCTTTTTAATATTATTAAATGAAAAATCATTTTCAATTTTTGCAGAATAGAGTACCAGATATCCGGTTTTTGGATCATTGGCGGTAAACACCAACATATTTTCAAAAGGGTGAATGGTGATAGGGCCTAAGTGTGACTTATTCTGGTCAGCGGCGATTTGTTCCACTTTAACTTTTGAACTGCAATTATATTTCAAACTATCAAATAGAAATGTTTTCCCATATGAAGCCGGTATTGCACCATCGTTACTTGTATACCTTGTATAATCATCATTATGATGTTTATCCCTGGATACATAATACTTTGTCTTGTCAATCTCTGTATTGACATCATTTTTTATCGAGGATGTGTCATTTACAAAATACCATTTGAGAAAAGCACTGTTATCATATCCAAAAGTATTTCTTACGACGTGTTGTTTCGTTCTTCCTGAACAAAACAAAAGTCCCCCCTTATACAAGACCGGAGCAAAATCAGTTTGCCAGGAATTTACCGCATGCAAATATTTTACCTGATGTAATGATTCGTTGAAATCGACAGTTTTGTAAAACTCAATGAATTTCTTTGCGCCTTCATTGAAGGGTTCTATTTCCAGTATCCTCTCATACCAATAAACAGATTCTTCGTACATTTTTTCCTGGGCTAGAACCTGTGCATAATCCCACAAAATTTTCACAGTTGCATCAGGCTCATTGGCCAGTATCGAAAAATGTTCCATCGCATTCTTGCTATCTCTTAATTTTACATAGCTATCTGCTATCTTAATTCTTGCTTCCCTATCTTCAGGATTTGATTTCAATAACCTGTTGTAATGTTCAACAGCTTGGTCGTACCATTCGTTTTTGTATGCCTCATTCGCTAACTTCCTGGAGATGAATTGTCCAAATGTTACTAATGGAGCAAAGACTAATAAAAGAATTACTATTTTTTTCATAGCTAAAAAAGTTTAAAAGAATCTTGGGGATTTAATGTTCGGTCTTGTGAATCCAAATTCATATCTCACCAAAATTTCAGATGAATTGAAAATATTCGGACCATTTAAAACAAAGTCATGAGAATAACCTATTCTCAATTGAGGAGAAACTTGAAACTCGAAAAGACCAACTACGGCTCTTCTCAGTCGATATGATGCCCCTATTGACGCTATATTTCTAAACCAGATATTAGTATTCACATCCAAATGGATTGGTGAACCTGGCACAAAGGCTACCAAAGCTGAAGGTTTTACAATGATCTCACTTGTAGCATTTAGTACATACCCTGTAGTTAAAAACAGATGATTAACCTGTTCATTAATTTTACGTGTTTCGGTAAGATTTACTCTGCTCTTCCCAAGAAGTTTTGGAGATGATGCTCCAATATAAAATCTATCATCATGATAGAATACACCACCACCTACATTTAATGTGAAGTCATCTCTGAAATTTGAAAAACTAGGATCAGCATAATCATAAAGAGCCAGGTTGCTGCTAAGGTTGTACTTTAAGAATCCCCCCTGCAATCCAAAGCTTAGAACACCCCTCAATAACTTGATACGATAAGCATAAACTACATTCAAAGCTGTATTGTCAGCTACTTTAAGGTCATCATGATATAAGTTTATACCTAATCCAATGTTTTTACCCGGTAATGCCCAATCTGCAGTAAATAAATATGTAGATGGTGCAATCTGAGGGTTTTCAAAATTGCCTCTATAGATTGCGGTAGTACTCAACAATTCCCTGGTACCAGCATATGCTGGATTAATATGAACCAAGTTAAACATGTATTGTGAGTAAATTGGATCCTGTTGTGCGTTGCTCGCTTGTGGAGACAATAGAATAATGGTTACCACAAGGAAAGCATTTATGTAGATAAAATTTCTAGTTTTCATTATTGTGCGTTTGAACGTTTAATCAATACTACTCCTTTTCTTTGTCGGTTATTACTCAGGTTGAGCTTGTACACGTAGGCGCCATCTGGTAATGGCTCTCCCAAAAACTTACTTTGATTTGCATATCCTTTCCAACTATTGTCATAGTTGCTGTTTTCATACACCAGGTCACCCCATCTATTGAAGACTTTCAACTCTCCTTCTACACCACATGAAAATTGAATGACAAATTGATCTTGTATCTGATCTCCATTTGGTGAAAATGCATTCGGAATAAATTCTTCCACTTCCTCCATTTCAATTGAAAGTACTGAACCATCTTTAGCATAAATATGATGATGGAAACGAAGACGTTCTGACACCCCAGAAATAATTGGTAATTGTTCAAATGATCCTGTGAATCCATTAGGAGTATAGACCATGTCATAACGGATACTTAGGGATTGACCAGGACCTAATGTTGCATTCTCGGTTAACATTTCAACGGTTGTCAACCCATCAAAATCACCGTTAGTGATATCCTCCTGGTTTGACGTGACCAAACCCAATTCAAATTCCAAGGGTGCTGGTAGCTCACTGAAATCATTCAAAATTTGGAGGTCTCTAACAACCACATTACCAACATTTGTTACATTAAGTTCAAAAGTCATTTGTACTTCACAACTTGTGAGCCAGTTTGAAGATACTAAGGAAAAATGCTGATCTAGCTCCTGTGGATAAACAACTACTGTAGTTAACTCTTCTTCATCCGGATCAAAATCTCCATTTGGATCAGGATCAAAACCCGACGTAGAGAAGTCAGTCGTGGTTTCTCCAGATATTGCTCCTAAACCCTTACCAAAGGCATTTATATTGAAATTATCAAAATTTTGATTGGGGTTAAATTGTAAAGAATATTGGAGTTGCTTTATTTCATTAACATCAATAGTCAAGCCATGGCTAAGAAGCGTGTCAGAGATTCCATCGAATGATTGACTAACTCCAAGACCACCATCAACTGAGATCAGGTCAAAACTATCAGGTAGCGCATTCGCCAGGTCGCTGGACACGGACACATCAATTAACTTTTCATTGCCCAGGTTTTCGGCGATAACTGTTACATGAATTAAGTATGATCCGTCAATTTGCAGTATTGGTATTGACACTTCATTAGCCAGACCAATTACAGGTAACTCTGGGATTAGAATTTTTGACGGGGTATTCTCACCAGATTCGGATGGATTTCCATTTTCATTTGGATCCGCTAAAAAACCATCATTGGAAATATCTGAACTACTTATTTCTCCAGAATTTGCAACTCCATATGCCCAGGCTGAATTGAAGAAAGTACCTGCATTACCATTTGGGTTTACTTGAAGCTCAAATGTAATACTATCTGATACACCAGGTTCCAATCTACTAAGTCCCGGATGAAGCATATCTATCAAGTCATAACCATTGAATGATTCATTTACTTTCAAATATTCGCCGGCTTTTAAATCGTGGACATTGAAATTAATTTCTGAACCAAAGACTTCTGATAAGTCGTTGAATAGGGAAATTCTTGAAAGGCTCGTATTGCCAATATTTTCTACTAAAAGGATGACCTTATATGAGAATAGATTGTTGGACAATTTTTCTGGAGCTGAAATATTCATTGCAACAGCGATGGTCGCATTTTGGAAATTAATTTGAGTTCCTCCATCCTCACCTGTATCTCTCGGGTTTCCGTTCCCATTTGGGTCAGGATCTATTCCCGAGACAGCTTCATCAGTAGTTTCCAATCCACTTAGTCCTCCTTCTGCGGATATTGAAGGGACCAAAACAAATGGACCAAAGTTATTAGTTGTGGTAACCTGTAAAGAAAGTGTAACATTTTCAAACGCCCCTCTTGGAATTATAGTTGCTTCATTGATCAAAGTTACATTGTTCTGACCATCATAAAACTCGTCTAATATGATGTTTTCAGAGGACGAAGTTTCAATTAAGGTAATAGATTTAACATCTGTAAAAATCTCCTTTAAGTCTAAATTGAATCCAATATTCTCAAGGATTTCATTTCCATAATTCCCAATATTCAAAGTAAGATCGCACTGGAAAAGGTTATCGCTAATTTGTTGAGAAACTATTGCGTCCACAGACAAACCGATGCTTGGTATAGAGCTGATATGAATAACTGTAGGGTCATTTTCACCAGGTTCTGATGGATCACCATTTCCATTAGCATCTACGATAATCCCATCATCAGAAATATCTTGAAACACTTGTTCACCATCGCTAGACTTGGCAGTAAGTGTGGAGAAATTGTTAAAAACTGTAGTGGAGCTACCCGGATTTAGGGTCAGGGTGAAAGTGATATAACTAATTTCTCCCGCTCCAAGCTCGCTCCCAGGTTTTACCAGATTTATATCAGAAATTCCATCGTAATTGTCATTGATCAAAATAGCTCCAGTGCTTGCTAGGTTATAGATTTCAAAAGTGTTCTGACCTTGAAAAGTTTCCCCTAGATTGTTCTCAACCTCTGTTATTAGAGCAGATATCTCTGACAAATTTTCTAATTTGATAGAGAAATTCATTTCATACATATCATTAGTCATCATGACAGGAATACTTACTTGATTTGCCAAACCAACTACGAGATCTTCTTCCTCTTTTTCCTCTATGACAATAGAAACGTTATGTGTTGTAGAACCTTCATATTCATCTTTAGTTACAACCACTAATGGGAACACTCCAGGAACTAATGCAAGATTCGAAACTGAGATGGAAGAGTTGGAATTCAAGATTAATCCGTCCGGTAGCTTACCCTGTAAAATTTCACTGTTGGTAATATCACCATCAGGATCAACTGCGATTGCGAGCACGTCATTTACTGATAATTGATCAAGTCGTTTAGAAGGATAAACAGAATATGCAGCTTCCTGATCTGTATCCCCTTCATCATTGAAAGTTATTAATACTAAATTATTGGATACACCACCCTTTATGTCTGTTGTTTCTATTGTTACTAAATAGTCACCGGGTACCAGGTTACCTGTGTTGAGTACCTTGATTTGGCCATCTGAGTTTAAAAATAATCCCCCTGGAAGTTGGTTTTGAACCACTTTTGATCCAATAATTGGTCCGTTTTCATCTGTGGGGTATGCAACAATCTCGTTAACCACGTATTGATCAACATTTTTGGATGAGTTCACATGATATACAGCTTCAATATCATCCGAGTTGATCTTAATAGTCAAAAAACTTGTAGTCGTACCGTTGTATTCATCGGTTGTTAATATACCTACCAAATATATCCCAGAAATTAAATTGGAACTGTTAGTTATTCTAATGTCTCCATTACTGAATAGGCCGGTCCCCTGAGGAAGTTGTCCTGATTCCAATACAGAGGATACAATTGGTCCATTTTCATCAGTTGCAAAAGCAATGGTTTCGCCATTTTGATAATCATTTTTGGGTTTTGCTGGTTGAAGCGTATAAATCGCTTCTATATCACTATCGTATATATCCAATGATAAATCATGATCGGTCACTCCATTAAACTCATCTCTCGTACGCACAATGAACTCATAATTTCCAATTATCAATTCATTTGGGTCACTCACCTTTATTTCACTATTCTCGAGAAGCACCATTCCTGATGGGAATTTTCCCTGGAGTAATGAAGATTCTATAATTTCTCCATTTTCATCTGAGGCAATAGCAACTAACTCGTTTTCATTGTAATCTGAAATTGGTTTAGAACCATATACCTCATATACAGCCTCTATATCATCCGGATAGAAGGTAAGACTCAGCTCATGGTCAGTAGTGCCATTGAATTCATCAATTGTCTTTACATTAACTATATAATCTCCTGCTATGAGTTGCGTAGCATTATTTACAGTAATGCTACCATCTTCCAGAATTCTGGTACCACTAGGAGACTGACCCTCAATAATATTTGTTTCTACAATCTCCCCATTTTCATCTGAGGCATGAGCTAAAACAAACCCATCTGAATAATCACTCACCGGGTAAAATATTTCCAGCGAATAAATACTTTCAATATCTGCATCACCAATTACCAGAGTCAATTCTGATACTGTGATACCATTGAATTGATCGGTAGTCATGATGGTAACATTATAACCGCCAGACTGGAGCAATGATGTATCATCAATCGAAATTGTTCCATCCTCCTGCAGAATAGCACCTGCCGGTAATTCACCCTCTACGATTTCAGCAGAAACGATTGGGCCATTTTGATCCGTTACGGTTGCAAGTAAATCGTTTTCGTTGTAATCAGTGACAGGAAAAGCATCTTTTACATCATAGATTGCTGGTATATCAGGATCATACATTTCAACAGATATCTCATTTATGCTTTCGCCATTATTTGTATCAACAGTTATGATGGTGAGCTGAACGGTTCCGGATAATAGGGCGGCAGTGTCATTAACAGCCAGGTTTCCATTGTTTAGTAAATAAGTGCCGCCAGGTATATCACCTGACAGCACTTCAGCGGAAACGATAGGACCGTCAATATCATTTGCAATTGCAATTATCTCCTCGAGGTTATAACCATTAACTGGTTTTGGTGATGGAATTATATATTCAGCTTCATTGTCAGCAGGGTTTATTTTTATGATAATAGTTTGAGTGGTGGTTCCCCCGAATTCATCAGTTGTTTCAACTTCAAGCTGATAAGAACCTTCAACAAGTTGTGAATTGTCTGATACATATATTCGACCATCCGTTGTTATTGTACTTCCTGGGGGAAGGGTCCCGGACACAGTCGAGCTAATGATTTCACCATTTTCGTCTGTTGCAAATGCCAGTATATCATTAATCAAATAATCATTCACGGGTTTAGGCGATTCAATCGTATACGTCGCTTCAATGTCTGAGGAGTGAATAACAATTGTAATTTCTGAAAGAGTTTGCCCATTAAATTCATCGGTTGTTAGTATTTCAACATCAAATGTTCCTTCAATTAAATCAATTGAGTTCAATACCAGAATTGATCCATTCGAAGAAATAGAAGCACCCGGAGGTATCCCTCCACCTACAACTTCTGAAGCTACAATTTCACCATTTTCATCAGTTGCAACAGCCAAAGTATCCTGATTGACATAATCATTAACAGGCTTTCCTGAACTTATTACATACACCGCTTCAATGTCGGCAGCATATAAGTCGATTGTGAAATAGCAAGTCGAGAAATCCCCATTATTATCCTCAATCACTACCTGAAATGAATAAGATCCTTCTTCCAGAGCTGAAATATCATTCACTATGATCTCACCTGTACTTTGTAACGTAGCTCCATCTGGAAAATCCCCTCCTGAAAGAAATACCGACGCAATTGCTGCATCATCATCTGAAATAACAGCGAGGGTATCGCCATTAGTATAGTCATTTGTAGGGAATGACATATATTCTTCGCAAAGTGCATCTGGAATATTGGATGCCCTTATGTCGTAGATATATAAGTCCCGACCAGAAATTATCTGTCCGTTTAAATTCCCAGATCTTACAACAACTTCAGCTACTCCTTCCGGGACATCCGTGATATGGAGCAGAAATCTATTCGCGACAGGATCAACAACCTGGACACTGTATCCACCTGCAGCGCCATTGATTGTTAAAATATTGTTACCGAGAGAATCTCTAAGTATAATATTCAATCTACCGAAAATGGCTATGTGCTCATCAACCAATAGAGAAAGGACTGACCCGGAAAAACTTAGATCAAATGTGACCAGACTGTCCACACTTACAGCATATTGAAACAAATACCCTACCTCCCCATAAGAGTTAGCGCCTGCAAAGGCAACATCCATTGTTGTCCGTGTGCTCGAACTGATATCATATGCGTTTTCCTCATCAGTAATACTACAACCAGCACAAACTCCTTCAAAGCTGGTATAACTAACTGAATTCGGTCTGATTTGAGCAGATATTTTTGATGATAAGCATAGTAAGGTACCTATCAAAAACAATATCTTCCACCTGAAGAAATACTTGAAATTAACTTTTTTATTAAATCGTTTCATATTCGCTGGTTGTTTAATGAAAAAATTATTTGAGAATGTTATTTGAACAATTAAACCACACTTCAAAATCACAAAAGTTGAGTAGCTCTTGATTACCTTCAATCAGGTGGTGGTGATTATTGTGAACTGTCCAGTAAACTTTTACAGAAGTTCCATTTTGAGCTCCCCAGTTAAGGATCTTGGCCAGTTTAAAAATGTATGACAAACCTTCCGTACTGATTTCAAGAAGGTTACAGTGAACAATTAATATGCTTTCGCTTAAGTAGTTGATATAGACATCATCCAGAACTTCTTTGAACTTTTTATAGGCAAATTCATTGGTTAACGATCCATTTATGAATATGAACCCATTTGTGTTCCAATATGTGAGTAGCTCATAACAATTATTACTACCGTGAACTTGTATCGGGTCAAATTGCGCTACCGTCTCTTCCGCTATTGAAGTTATTTTGTGCGCCAACATTTTTCATAGATTTTTACTGTTAAAAACAGTGTTTAACAAAAATTTTAATTTAGCAATAACACTAAGGGCAAACCCTTTTCAATTCCTTAACTTTTCAGGAACTTGGATTAAATGCATAGTCCAAATTTCATGGATCTTTATCTACATTTCTTAAGTAATTTCACCTAAAAGCGTATTTGGACAAAATACTTACGAGAGGTAAGTGATTTACGTATTTTACTTAATTCCAATAATTTACGAGGAATGATAGTTGTATTTTATAAACACCATTAGTATATTGTATAATATCAGATCGATTAAATTCTAAATACAGTTAATAGAATAAAACTAGGCTAAATGAGGTCTTTTGAGACTTCTAAATCTCGTGGAGATATGGATAATATTGAAGTATTATATGTCGAGGACAATCAGTCTGATATAGAATTATTAAAATCAATTTCTGAAATAAACACCCCAGAAATTGAATTTGAATCCTCGGGTTCATTAACTGAAATAGAAGCAAAATTGCGGAATGGAGTAGACGTCATAATCTGTGACTACAAGTTAGTTGGATTTGATGGTGAACGTGTATTTAGGGTAGCACAAGAAATTTGCCCCGATGTGCCATTTATTTTCTTTTCAGGAACGATTGGCGAAGAGCGGGCGGTGAAGCTAATCAGAGATGGGGCAACTGATTTTGTGCTGAAAGAAAATATTTTAAAGATTCCTTTCGTAATAAAAAGAGCCTTGCAGGAAATTGAATTAAAAAAGAAAAAAAATCATTTTGAAAATGAGTTATCAAAGAAGAATGAACTTTTGCATTCATTGTTTGATAGCTTGACAGATTTGGTAATTGTAAAAGGTGAGCATGGTCATATCACTAAGGTGAATAAAGCATTCTGCAATTATTTTAAAACCTCACCAGAAAATACAAAATTCAAGCGGGAAGAATATTTCTTACCCAGTAAATACGTAGATATTGGTGACAATCATGTGATGGCAACAGGATCACCTTATCATTTCACCTCTGTTTATGTTAATGATTTAGGGCAAGAAAGAGTTTTGGAGTGTACGAAATACCCTTTAATCATGGAGAATGAAACAAAGGGAATAATTTCTGTATTTCGCGATATTTCCGATCAGGTTCAATTGGCTGAAGAGAGTGAGAAGGACAAGCAAATGTTACTCCAAGCCGAGTACCAAAGTGATATAGGTAGCTTTGAATTTAATAAAGTTGATGAAACACTTGCAACCTCCGCCAATTTGCGTAAAATGTTAGGACTTCACAATAGAAAGGTAATATCTCTCAAAACTATCCTTTCTTGCGTCCATCCTGAAGATCGGGGAATATTTTTCGAGGAGTTTACCAAGTTCTTAGACAATAACACTGATTTTAATATCGAACATCGATATGTCAAACAAAATGAAAAAGGGGAGTTTGGTTATTGCTTAACAGCTATTAAAGTCTATCCCTGGAAGGATAATTTCAAATATTATGGGACCGTCAGAGAAACTACCGAAATACGTGAGGCTAGTATAGCTTCATTATCCATCCAGGAAAAAGAACAAAATCGAATATCTATTGAATTACATGACAATGTAGCTCAAAAATTAAGTGCATCTTCAATGTACCTGTCAACAAACAATAGTGATCTCAATAAGGTCAAAAAGCTAATTGATGATGCAATTCATGATATCCGAACTCTTTCAAGAAACTTAAATAGTGGCTTTAGTGAAAATGATAATCTTAAGGAAGCGTTGAAATATTTGATAAGTTTCTCCCCTGGGAGTGACATTATTGAAATTCAAAATAATTATGATGATCAAAGGATATCATTATTCGTGAAAAGTCAAGTTTATAGAATTCTTCAGGAAGCAATTAACAATTCCTTAAAACATGGTAAGCCTTCGAAAATTAAAATTTCAATCCAACAGCATCGCAACAAAATGATCCTGAATTATCAGGATAATGGTGTCGGATTTGATGATACTTCAAAGATTAATGGAACTGGCATAAAAAATATGAAGGAACGAGTTAGAAATTGTAATGGATTATTTAATCTCTCTTCAAAAAAAGGTGGAGGAATAAAAATCGAAATTATAGTCCCATTGGAAGATGTATAGTGTACTGCTGGTAGATGATCATACAATGATTAGAGATGCGATCAAAGAATACTTTAGTGATTCAACTAATTTCGTACTTAAAGCTGAAGCTGAAAATGGAAAAGAGGCACTAAAAACTATGCGTGATAATTCATTTGACCTGATACTCGCGGATATCAATATGCCTGAGATGGATGGCTTAGAAATGACTTCACACATAATGGCCAAATATCCCAATCAAAAAATACTGGTACTAACAATGTTTGATGATCCTTTCAAGATCAAAAAAATGGTTGAACTAGGGGTTTCTGGCTATATCTTAAAGAACTCTTCTAAAAGTGAGTTACTGAAAGCCGCCAATTCGATCGTATTGGGAGAGACCTATTATTCACAGGAAGTTTATAAATCTTTGATGAAATTATACGAGCCTCAAAAAAATAACAGACTAACATTTGAGAAGCCGCTTTCCTCCAGAGAAATAGAGATTTTGAAACTTATTGTGAAAGAATATAATAATCAGGAAATCGCAGATAAGTTGTTTATCAGCATAAGAACTGTTGAAACCCATAAGAGAAACCTTCTAGAGAAAACTGGATGTAAAAATGTAGCCGGCTTGGTTATGTATGCCGTTGAGAAGGGATTGATTTAAGTCATATTAATTATATCACAACCATGTTACGATCATTTTTTATTATACTAATTCTGGTAATTTCAAAATCAAATATTTTTGGTTATACCGCTAATGACTCTACACAACTTACTTCTAGATTATATTTTCTTGAAGAAGATGAGGGTCAAAACATATCCGTCTGTGCACCAGCATCCAATGTCACACAATTACAGTTTTCCGGACAAATTACACATTATTTTACCCATCTACTGAAAACTTCAGATTATCCCAGAAGATGGGATTGTGGCAACTGGACACCTTTCCACGGCTGGCTTTATTTATCATCAGATCTGTTGATTTTCCTATTCTACATTACAATTCCAATCGGATTATTCTATTATATAAGAAGGAAGAATTTTAGATTCCGACGACTGCTATATCTATTTGCCTTATTTATTTGTTTATGTGGTATAACCCATCTTATTGATGCTGTAATTTTTTGGATACCAATTTACAATATCAATTCACTAGCTAAATTCATCACAATGTTGGTCTCAGGGACTACAGCCGTTGCATTAATAAAATTTATCCCAATTGGTCTGGAATTAAAAAGTCCCTCTGAATTGGAACATGAAATTTCACTTCGTAAACAATCTGAAGAACACGCAAAAACAAATGAAAAAAAGTACCGTCAGATATTTGAAAATGCGGGAGTAGGTGTTGCACTGGTAGGAAAATCCGGAAATATTTTGATTTGCAATAACTACTTACAAAGATTTTTCGGTTATACCCAAAGTGAACTTGTGAGTATTAGCAAATTAACAGATTCCAATTTTAATTTTCTAACAAGTGAATACTCTCAAGTTCTCTCTGAAGATTCAGAAAGTGTTCAACTCAATAAGTCTTTTGAAACCAAATCAGGAGCAAAAGTATGGGCAACAGTTTCATTGTCAAAATTTAATGACGAGTCCGTTCAAATTGTCATCAAAGACATTACTAAAGAACTTAATCTTCAAAATGTATTGCGCCAAAAATATGTATATGAGCAATTTATTTCCGAAAAAACAAGACTTATGAATGTTAGTCCAAGCCTTCTAGAGGGAGTTACACAACTTGGAAATGACCTGGCGGACTTACTGGAACACTACACTGTCATTTGTGCTAATTATGCTTCACATTTGGAAAGTAAGTTTTATGTGACTAATAGCGACGAGAGAAGCTTTTCATCCAACTTGAACGAGGAAAATGACTTTATCTTCCAGTATTTTAAATCTTTTAAACAAGAAGAAATTCTTAAAACCAATGATTATTGCTCATTCTCTAACACCGAATTAACAGAACTCAGGAATTATCCATATGCTATGTTTAGACCAATTACCGTTAACCACAAGCTTTGCGGTTACATAGGAGTTTTAAGTAAAGAAGAAAATGCAAAATGGAGCTTCCTGGAACAGGAATTATTAAAAAAAACAACTGGCATTTTAAGTGACTCTTTCAATGAAAAGTACCTTGAAACACAACTTATTAATGAGCAAAAAAAATATAAAGCTCTATACCATCATACTCCTGCATTGTTACAATCTATTGATGAAAATGGTAATATCACCAGTATCAGTCAGTTTTGGTTAGAGAAAATGGGGTACACACATCAGGAAGTCATGAATAGAAATTTTTCAGATTTCATTTATGGCAAAAATTCTAAAAAATTGTGTAAACCAATGTTGGACAAATTGTATAAAGACAATGTCATTAATGACTATGAGTGTCAATTTGTAACAAAAGGTGGAGAGGTCATTGATGTACTGTTGTCCTTTGTTATGGATTCTAACAGTTCACATGAAAACAAACAATATTTAGGAGTGCTAAACGATGTTAGCGACTTAAGAAAAGCTCAAGAAAAAATTCAAACCCTAAATGAATCACTAGAGAAGAAAGTTCTTCAAAGAACAAATGAGTTAAAGGATACAACAATTGAGCTGGAAAATCAAAAAAACCTTCTGGAGGGTATCATCAATAATACTAATTCCGTAATCTCGATAGTGGATGAGCATGGTAAATTCATTTTAGTTAACTCATCCTTTATGAAACTTTACAATTTGAATAACCAGAAAGTTATTGGTTCCTCAAGATCTGAGATTTTTGCAAATAAGAGTTCTTCCATAAGTGATAAAATTGACAAAGAGTGTCTTGAAACCGGCAAACTAATTGAAACCGAAGAACTATATGTAGATGATAACGGCCAGCAAAGATTTTTTCTTACAATAAGGTTTCCCATAAAAGCACCTCAAAAATTCAAGGTGGTTTGTTGTATAAAAGTAGAAATCTCAGACCAAAAACAACAGCAAGAGAAGTTAAATGACCAGGCAGAAGCACTCAAACGAGCAAATACTATTTTAAGACAAAATCAATTGCAACTAGAGCTCAGTAAAGAAAAATTGGTAACCGCAAATGAAGAACTTGAGAGCTTCAGTTATTCCGTTTCACATGACTTAAGAGCTCCTTTGAGAGCACTTGAAGGTTTTGCAGACCTTCTTGCTCAAGAGTATGAATCTAAAATAGATGAGAGAGGGCTTAAATGGTTAGATATAATCAAATCAAACTCAGTTAAAATGGATCAACTAATCAACGATGTCCTTGAATTTTCACGTATATCTCGTAAAGAGCTAAAGAAAAATTCAGTGAATATGCTTGAGTTAATTCAAACTGTTTTAACTGAATCCCTAACAGATGAAATTTCGGACAAATTAGAATTAAATATTTCTAAAATCCATAGTGTGAATGGTGACGAAACAAGCTTAAAACAAGTATGGACTAACTTGATAGGAAACGCTTTGAAATACTCATCAAAGAATAAAAGGATAATTATAAATATTGAAAGTATTGATAAAGGCGATGAAATACATTACATTATAGAAGATAACGGTGTTGGTTTTGATGATACATTGAGCAATAATATCTTCAATCTATTTTATCGACTCCATAAAGAAGAAGATTTCCGAGGTGCTGGCGTTGGCCTTTCTATATCAAAAAAAATTATTGAAAAGCATGAAGGTAAAATTTCAGCACAGGGTAAAATAGGAGAAGGAGCTAAATTCACTTTCTCTATCCCTAAAACTTAATTACTTTGACCAAACTATAAACATTATGCTAGTCGATGAAACTAAATCGAAAATCGTATTAGTTGAAGATAGAGATGAAGACGCGGAATTAACTGAGTTTGCACTTAAAAAATCTAAATTCAAAGGTACTGTCCATAGAGTAATTGATGGTGAGGAAGCGTTAAAATATTTGTTTCAGAATGTGAAAGACATTTCAGATTCAGTTAAATTAATCCTTCTGGATTTAAATATTCCCAAAGTCAGAGGGCTTGATGTTTTAAAGACAATTAAAAAATCTGAAATTTCAATTATCCCAGTTGTTGTTCTTACTACATCAAAAGAAGAAAGCGATATTGCAAATGCATACAAGTTTTACGCAAATAGTTATGTGGTCAAACCAGTTAGCTTTCAAGAATTTCAAGAGAAAATAGCTGAACTTAGAAACTATTGGTTAAATACAAATTGCCCACCTGTAAATTGAAAGTAATAAAGTCAGCTTTTCCTAATCATCTCCATTATTTTGCAAACAACGGCAACTTAACATACGTCCAATAGAGCTCTGATCAAAAGTCAGAGATAAGTTAGGACTGTACTCCACATACTTTGTTTCAGAAAATTGCGAAACTCCTTCGGTTGATGTCCAGTAATATCCTATTTGATTGATATCTTCAAAACCAACCGTGGAAGAATAGAATCTGCCTGAAGGCAATAAGTTGAAATTTACCTTCTCATCAAAAATTTCAGCATCTGGAGCTAATAGGGCCTCAGCAATTTCACTACCTCCCATGTATTCAATCAATGTGTTCCATTCTTCTTCAGTGGGCAAGTGCCACCCAGTGGGACAAGCCAGCAAAGCATCATCACCCCTATATAACCTGCCTTGAGTGAAGCAATTTGAGGAACTATTCTCATAACAAAGACTAGCATCGTTTTCCATTTCGAAAGAAAGGTTCTCAGCAAACCAAACCTGGCTACCAATCGTGACTATGTCATAATTTTTTCCATCCCGGGAATCTTCAAAAGTGGAGATTTCAAAATCCTGACTAACGAGCTCTGGTTCGTTTTCGAAATCATCTTCTTTACTGCATGCGGAAATAAACATTATTGCAGCAATTGCATAACATAAATGTCTCATAAGTGTTTTGGTTGAATTGAAATATACTGGTAAATAATAGTATATAACTAATATAATGTAATATTATTGTTTTCCCATGCAACCATCTGTTCTCAACCGCATCTTACCAAAAAAACTCATAGTTCTATGGTCAAAAACTACTTCAAGGTTGCCTTCCGCAACCTTCTCAAAAATCCTTTATCCACTATTATCAACATGCTAGGGCTCTCTGCAGGTGTAGCATGTTGTTTCGTGGCGTACAGTTATATCCACCTCGAATATCACATGGAAAGTATGCATTCTAACAAGGAGCGTATCTTCATGGTTACAAGCTTTGTAGACAGAGGTGGGTCCAATGAATGGTATGGTGTAACACCCACACCTATTGGTCTTAAGATGAAAGAAGACTTTCCACAAATCACTCACCTGGCCAGGGTTGAAGATAAAAATGTGGTGGTACAAAGAGATGAGAATACTTTCCACGAATGGGCCAGAATGGTAGACCCAGATTATTTGAAAATGTTTGATTTCGACATTGTTAAAGGAAACAAATCAGCCCTGAAAGACCGGAATAGCGTGGTGATCTCTACAGAAATGGCTGAGAAATATTTCGCCAAAGACGATCCAATAGGACAAACCATCAACATGAGGTTTGGGACCCAAAATGTCCCTTTGAAAGTGACTGGGGTCGCCAACATTGATGAAATGACTACTAGCTTTGGTTTCAATTTTTTGATCAATATCGAGCTCCTTGAGCGGGTTGAACCAGAATTCGGACTGGCCAATTGGAGTAATAATATCAATGCTACCATGATCATGCTTGACGAGCCTGGTGAAGTGGAAACTATCAGGAAGAAAGTGAAGGATTATGCTGCTATTTCCAATGCAGCTCAACCTGACTGGCAAATAAGCGACTTCAACTTTGTTCCAGTTTCTGAAATCTACTTTGCTTCAAACAATATTCGTTGGGACATCTCTCGAAACTCTGACAATGAAGGTCATCTTGTTTTAGGGATTATCGCATTTTTATTACTGCTGCTCGCTTGTTTAAACTATCTGAATATCGCCATTACCTCTGCTGTCAAAAGACTTAAAGAAATTGGCGTCAGGAAAGTGATTGGTGCTGACAGGTCCAGGTTGGTAGCTCAATTTATGATTGAAAATATTCTCATTTCCGGAATAGCCCTGGGAATAGGTTTATTGATTGGAATGTTTCTGTTCATGCCCGGATTAAACAATCTATTTGGAGCAGACCTGGGTACAAGAGAGGTGCTTACGCTTGAGTTTGTCCTATTCGTTTCGGGAACTTTATTACTCACAGCCATCCTTTCTGGCGCTTACCCGGCGCTATATGTCTCAAAATTTCAGGTAGTCTCCATTTTTAAAGGGAAAACATCCTTCGGGAAGAAAAACAAGATGGCAAAATTCTTTTTGACCCTGGAGTTTATCATAGCCAGTGTTGCTGTTTCGTGCGGAATTATATTCACTTTGAATACCAACTACCAAAGAAACCTCAGTTGGGGTTACGATCAGGAATCCCTCTTACTGATGAGATTTAATAATGTAGATCAACTCAATAGAATGGAAAGTGAATTGGCCAAGATCAAAAGCATCGAAAGTATTTCAGCTAGCGAGCACCATGTTGGCAAGGCATTGAGCTCGTCTCTCATAGAGTTTCCAAGCAAAAAACTGGAAGCCAAAAGAATGGATGTAGACGAATCGTACCTAAAAACAGTTGGGATTGAGATTAAGTCTGGTGACCCAATAGCGGAATATGATAAGACTGGCGTATTGATCAATGAGTCATTTGTGAAGGAAATGGGTTGGGAAAACCCAATTGGTGAAACATTCAGATATGACAGTACACTTCATACGGTGAAAGGAGTAGTCAATGACTTTCATTACTACAGTTTCTGGAACGAAATCGAACCAGTATTTATAAGGGTTGCCAAGGAAGAAAAACATGCATTTCTTGTCATTCGCACACAACCTGAAAACACCATTCCACTTTATGAGGAAATAGAAGCCAAGTGGACAGAAACCTTTCCTGATGAACCATTTTCTGGTGAGTATCAAACACAATCATTCGATAATTTCTTTAGAAACACGAATGGACACATGGTTTTGATGCTCTGGGTAGCTGGTATAGCGCTACTCATGACTTGCTTGGGACTTTATGGATTAGTGGGTCTAAATATCTCTGGTAGAAAAAAAGAATTCAGTATCCGGAAAGTGCTGGGTGCCGGGAATATGTCCCTTGCCAGGTCAGTAAGCAGTCATTTTTATATTTTCCTCTCAATAGCATTGATTTTAGGGATTCCAATTAGTTACTTTCTGGTAGATGGATTATTGAGTATGATCTACACATACCCAATGCCTTTGAATTTTCTTCCAGTCATAGGAAGTGCTGCCCTCATTGTGATAACAATTATCGTTACCATTCTTGCCCATTTAGCGAGTCTGGTCAAGCAAAATCCGACCGAGGGATTACGAGTGGAATAATTAGAAAACCTGTAAGAATAAGAGTAAAGTGATACCCACAGAAGCTAGTCCAATGAAAAATGAAATGATTTTTCTGACTAGCTTCTCCTTTTTAAGTTGGTCCTGGAGGGCTTTCTTATAATTCTCCTCATATACTTTATAGCTGAATTTTTTCCTACTCTTCCTAAATCGCGTCTTGTAAAGTCTCTCCCGCCGATCTCTTAAATGCTCCTGAAGTACCCGGTTTTTTTCTTGTAATTGTTTGGCATATTGCATCATGCCTGCTCCTCCCATCATGGTCAATGAATTTTAGTGATTGAAAAATAGTTATTTATGTAAACGGTACTGGGATTTAAAACCCAAAAAACATTCTAATAAAAGAGATAAACCCCCAAATAACCAGGTAACTTGTTGTTAAGGCTACCATCATCACAATCAATTTCTTCCTGATACCAATCTTTCTTGCTTCTTCCAGTTCCGCTCTTAATTGGGTTTTGGATTCTTCTGTAAAAGTGTTGAATTTTAGCTCTTTAAGGTCAGAATTTTTATACAGGTGCTTGTGTTTTCTGGCATTCTTAATTCCTTTGGAAAACTCTCTGTTGATTTGATTTAGTTTTTTGGCAAATTGTGCAAATCCGTACCCGCTCATGATGATCGATGTTTGATGAATGATGACACATTATTATACGGAATATAAAACCCAGAGGATTCAGAACCCCCTGGGTATTCAATCTGCCTAATTTTTCAACACTTTTTTCAATATTGATCCTGACTCAGTATTGATTTGCAACAGGTACATACCTTTTTCAATCAAAACCCCATTTAAGTCAATAATTACATTTTGAGTATTAGCAAACTGCTCGTGTAAAAGTTTTTTGCCATTCATATCTAATAATAATATGTCAACCCTTTCTTTCTCATCTTTACCAAATTGAATAAGAATCTCACTTTCAAATGGATTGGGATAAATGAGCCAGTTATCACCGATCTGGGAATCACTTTCAGCTTTTTCATCAATCACAATATTCTGATCATTGACTATACCTAAACCAGTTTTGAAGTCGTCATTGGTTGGCATCACATCAGGCGATAATTTCAATTCAATAAATGGACCTGAAACTTGCTGCTGCTCAATGAAGTAACTTGAAAAGAGCAGACGACTTCCATTATAAATATTTTCCATTGAGATTAATTGGTCATTGAGTACAATAACTTCCTCGATTTCAACATTTTCATTGTTGAAATCAAAATAGAAATCAATTGCCTCCACTTCCATCTCTTCAATTATGAGTGGCAGGTAATAATACCCGTTCTCAAACCGCATACCTTCAAAATCAAAACTTATCCATGAAGGGTTATCTTCGGGTCTCAAGGTAGAACCGGCTGCAGAATTCCAATTACCATTTACATCACCCAACAATATGGCTATGTAGTCTTCTGCCATCGTTACGCCGCAAGACCCTTGTATATTTTTAGGAACGGGTAAACATTCAGGAATTAGAGGAACGTTATTTTTAGAATAACCAACTCCATCATCACCTGGATAAGCAGTACTGATAATGAAAGATGGATCTGATAGGAATGTTGTTTCATCAATAAATAACCAATCGTCTGATGAGTTAATCCCGTCCGAAGAGAACCCACAAATATTCATAACTGACCTTGCTGCGATCAATGTGATATCAGCTGCATTCACCAATCCATCCTGATTCACATCTGCGGCTATGATCTGATAAGCACTCGGAGTAAAATTTGGATCCATTGTGGCAATTCTTAATGCCCGGTTTTGGTCTGTTCCATTGATCCAACTCATGACATTAGTACATCCTAACGTATCTTCGAAGGCACCTGGAATATCCCTGTTGATCTCAAAATAATCTCCTTCCACAGTCTCAAAAATAAATTGCCCATTCAAATCAGGGAAAAAGGTTTTTGATCCGATTGTCTGGCATAATGAGTCAGTACCGTTGATCAATGTTGGTATGTAATTCCCAGGATTTAAAGAATCATACAATAACCTTCTACCATTTCGATTCCAAAATTTCAATGTTCCTGTGAATGTAGGGTCATTAATTACCTGTTGAATTGATGGGACCTCATTGCAATGATCATAAGTTCCACTATACAAGGCTGACTCAGTTACTCCACAAAGTTCAAGTGCAATATCAGTACCTGGCGCGACATCACCGTTAAAAACAAACTCAAGGGAGATCACATTGCCTGAACCACTAAAGAATGTGGGAAATGGTGCCGAACTGTTGAAGTATACTAAACCATTGATCTGACCTGGAATACTTGTATTAAGAAACATATCCACTATTCCCGGATCTCCTGAATGGGCTACAGCTCCAATATTTGCATTTCCTGTAGGTATGAGAAGACTAGTATCATAAGTAAGGCAAAAATCCAATCCAATTACATCTCCATTGACATCATTGATTGCTGAAATTGGTATAAAAACTGAAGATGAAGCACAGCTGAATTCCTGACTTTCAATTTGATAGTTTCCAACACAGCTATTTTGTTGTATGCTTATCCTAATTAATCTGGACACAAGTGTCAAATCAGCAACGATTGTATTTGTTACTTCCAGATGATAAATACCACTATCTGATAAAATAACTGGATCCAAAATGAGTGTAGAATCTGTTGCCCCAGCAATTGGAGATCCATCCTTGAACCACTGATACTGATTGGCACTTCCTGAGACTGAAATAGGGAGACTAAAACCTGTACCTTCCAACAACAAAGTGTCTAGGGATTCACCAATACTATCTTGTGGAGAATAAATAAAAGTGGATAAAGAAATATTTTCCTCTAAATCACTGAAAGTCAATTTATTATTCTGCACATAAGCATTATTCAATAATGATAACCCTGTAAGATCTGGGATTGATGTGAACTCGTTGTAAGATATTTCAAATCGTTGTAAACCTGATATATTGGTGATCTCATCCGGTATATCCCCAGTGAAATGATTACCATATATTGTAAATTGAAAGAGTTGTGTTAGGTTTCCTACTTCTGGTGGTATCTCACCAGTTAATTCATTATTGCCGATTGCCAGAACCTGTAAATCTCCCATATCCCAAATTCCTGAGGGAATTGGCCCTGTGAAATTATTTGGTCCCAAAACAAGTGTCACCAACTGAGTAAGATTAGCAATCTCTTCAGGAATGTCACCAGAAAGCTGATTGTTACCCAAATAAAGGTTTCTTAATTCAGTGAGCTGCCCAATTGAAGCTGGAAGTTCACCACTCAGGTTATTGTTCATAAGCCATATGTATGATAAGTTCGTTAGTTGGTTGATTTCAGAGGGTATCTCACCTATCAGGCCACAAGAACTCATTGATAAGTTTGTTAAATTAACAAGATTCAAGATGTCATTCGGAATCGAATCATTGATTGATACGCCGCTCATAGCCAAATTTGTTAAGTTCACCAGATCCCATAAACCATCAGGAATAGGGCCAGACAGGGTAGGTGATGAAATATCCAAGTACCATAAATTAATCAGGTTACTAATTTCTTCTGGGATCACACCTGAAAACGGATTCCAATTAAGGTTCAAGTATTCCAGCATTCCTAGATTTCCTATTTCGGCAGGAATACCACCTGTCAATTGATTTCTCTCAAGACCTAGTTGTTGAAGTTGATCAAGGTTCCCTAATTCAGGTGGTATCACCCCATTTAAATCGTTATTGCCCAGGAACAGGTAATTAACCCTATCGTTACTGACTGAAACTCCATACCATGTATCCAGAGGTCCACTCAACCAATTTGTATTGTTTACCCAATTGGGTCCGTCAGTTGCATTGTAAAGCGCCACAAGAGCCAAAGAATCTGATTGCAAATCAAACCCTCCTGAATCAACCTGTAAAGTCACTGGTTCACTAAATAGTGTAATACCAGTTACAATTGAATTAGTCACACGCAATTGATAAGTTCCAGCATCTCCCGGAGTAACAGAAGAAAGGGAAAGTGTGGCAGAGTCTGACACAATGTTTCCGTCTTTCCACCATTCATATATATTTGAACTTCCTCCTACTGGAAAGGAGAACTCAACATTTGCTCCTGCAACAACAGAGGTATCCAACGGTATCCCAAAAAAACTTTGAGGATTATAGTAGAAAGATGAAAGTGAAATATTTGGTTCCAGACTTTCAAACGTCAATTGGTTGTTTACCGAGTAAATGTAAATACTAGGCTTACTACTAAAATCAGGCAAATAGGTTATGTCATTGCTATCGAAAACAAGAGAGCTGAGATTAGGTAATGACACCAGTGAATCTGGAATTGGTCCGCTAAAATTGTTATAAGAAATCCACAAAGTTGAGAGATTGGTTAGCGCCCCAAGTGATGCCGGAATTGGACCTCCAAAATTATTTTGCTCGATTACCAAAGATTGTAATTCCGAAAGGTTTGATGCAATTCCCATCACATCACCTTCCAGGTTGTTATTCCTTAGAATCAATGCCTCCAGATTTGATAGGCCTGAAAGTGAACCTGGGATGACGCCACTCAATTGATTTTCTGACAAGTACAATATCCGCAAGTTGGACAGACTGCCAATAGAAACTGGAATATTACCATCAAACTGGTTGTATGATAATTGAAAGGTCTCAAGATTGATTAATTGATCTATTGAAGAGGGAATTGGACCAAAAAACTGGTTATTACTTAAGTAGAGTTCTGTCAAACCAGTAAGGCCATTTATAAATTCAGGGTAGGGTTCATTGAACTGGTTATTATATAGTAACAAGGAATTTAAATTGGTGAGATCAGCAAGTTCTGTTGGAATAGGACTTACTAACTCCATGTTGTAAAATCCTAATTTTTGTAAAGATGTAAGGTCATTGATTTCTATTGGAATGGTTCCTCCAATTGGATTATTACCCAGGTACAGAAACCTAAGGTTACTCAGATTGCCAATACTGGTGGGGATAGGACCTGTCAAATTATTATCTGATAAATATAGATCCTCCAGACCTGAGACATTACCAATATCACTTGGTATAACCCCATTTAAATCATTATTGGACAAATCTAAGACCCGAAGATTGTTTAATGCATCCAATCCTGTTATGATCTCACCACTAATCTGATTTCCAGCAAGCAGTAATTCTTCTAAATTGATCAAATTGGTTAGAGAAGTTGGTAGGCTATCATTGAGTTGATTGTGTCGCAAATCCAGGACTCTCAAGCTGAGGATATTACCAATTGATTGTGGTATAGACCCAGAAATTGGATTGCCATAAATCGCCAGTGTCTCAATGCCAGAAAATTGATCAAGATCTGATGGGAGTGTCCCAGTTATATTATTGAAACTAAGGGAAACTCCTTTAACCGTATCATTTTCAACAGTGACACCATGCCAGGTATCAACCGGTCCGGATAACCAATTAGCATTATTGGACCAGGAAGCTCCATTTGTAGCATTGTATAGTGAAACAAGGGCAAGACTATCACTTGCCGGTACATTTCCCATGAGTGTTAAGGGAAGATAAGAACTGATAGAGATCAGCAATACTCTAATTAGGATGTAGTATTTCATAACGGTGAGATTATCGTGATTAAATAGGCAAAATCGAATTCCGGTAAAACAGGAACTCATCTAACTGCATCACCTAAATTATTGATGTACAGGAAGTTAATTATTATACAAATTATTTTGCAAATAACGTGCCAATCGCATTGAAACAGATCAGCTCATCGGTTATATGATTGATAATCAATTAGTTAATACCCATTGTGCCTAACTGATTTGTGAGGTTGAAAGTGGGCGTTATACTTAATTTGAACTGATGATTGATTCAGCCAATTCGTAATATATTGGGCATCATGGCCCAGCAAATCGCCAAAGAGACATACTATTGGGGAGCATTTGTTTTGGTAACTGGATAGGGCGCAAGCCTTTTTCAGACCTGCGCCCTCCAGACTATACTACTTTCTCCTGGTTGGCTAAAAGTACCTTATCAAAATCATATCCATCTACCGGAACTATCTGTTGATTGTCTTCATCCCATTCTATCCTTTTTCCTAATTTGTAAGACAATCCTCCCATATGGGCAGTTATTGCTTCTTCAAAACCTTCCTGGATACCACAACTTGGTTTTCCACCATTTCTAATAACACTGAGCCATTCCCGAAGGTGTAGAAATGTGGAATCAACTCGCTTACCATCTCTGTAGGTCCAAAGAAGACCCTTGTCAGCAAAATACTTTGATGTAGCAGAGGAAATTCCATCCACGCCAAGTACAGCTGGGTCATATTGATATATTGGCACCTCCGGATTTACCCTTTTTTCGTCAATCAATGACTTATACCGGGTGGATTGTGGATCAGCGTAAATGGTGAGTTTGTTTCCAAGTTCCATCGTGGCGTCATGTCCCATCAGAATAGTAGGTCTGTTGAATTGATTACCTAATGTGGCACTGTAGACCAAAGTCATACCTTTCTCCTTGCCTTCTTTTTGGCTGCTGCCAGTACTGAATTCAGGAAATTCCATATTGATCTGCATCACATCAGGAACATTTCGGCCGTCATTATGGGTGTAAATTCCCCCGGAGGCCATTACTGACTTGGGTATTCCCATTTTCAAGACGCAATTTATCCTGTCATAATCGTGAGTCATTAAATCTCCGGATAACCCTGAACCATATGCCCACCATTTCCTCCATCTAAAAAAATGCTCCTTGTTAAATGGGATATTTGGTGCATTACCAATGAACAAATCCCAGTCAATTGTTTGCGGGCTGGCTTGTTCATGAATGTGATATTGCCAGGCTCCATTGTCATCATTTCTATTGGTATTTGCCTGGATCAAAGAAACATGACCAAGTACCTGTTGTTCTATTACATTTTGAGCTGTTAGAAAGCTCTGTGTTTGTCTGTGTTGGTGACCTACAGCAAAAACAGCACTGGAAGCCTGAGCCGCATCTTTCAAGGCATAAGTTTCTGCTATGTTATGGGTCATTGGTTTCTCCACGTAAACATGGATACCGGCATTTAGGGCATCAATTGAAATTGGCGCGTGCCAATGATCTGGGGTGGCGATTACCACAGCATCTACATTTCCACTATTGATCAGTTCCTGGTGGGTGCGGTAACGTTTTATCTTATTATCATCCGTATTGAATGAATCCAGTGCTTCCTGAGCATTGTAATCAAATACGTCACAAACTGCTGTCAATTTTACGTTCAGGTTCTCCTGATCGATAAAAGATTGGAATCTGTTATCGTTGGGGTCCTTCTCACTATTTCCTTTCATCTCCTGCAACCAGTCATTAGTAGCATATCCCAAACAACGCACCAGATGTCTACCACGTCCTCCAAAACCAATAATCCCGACTCTAACGGGATCTCCGCTCATAGGACCTGTTGCAGGCGGGGGAGATGCTTTGATATCCAATGTTTCAAGAAGTGCTGCCCGCTCCTTTTGTTTGCTCATTGCATCACTGGCACCAGCCCACCAGGCTGCCCCTACAATTGGAACACCGGCAATGCCCTTCAGTAATGTCCTTCTGGAAAACCTTCCAAAAAATTTATCTTCTGAACTCATGATTATTGGGGGGTTAGAATTTTTTCTTCTTTTTTCTGACCTAATAACAAGGAAAGCCCAAACACATTTCCGGTTGGAATCAGGTATAATACCAGTAGTCCTGCAGCTTCTATCAGGTTTTTGTTAACCATGAAATAGTTGCCTTCTGTGGCAAGTTGTTCCAATCCCGGAAAAGGTGGCTGAGAGAAGTAATAAAATAATAGTAAAATCATACCAGCAATTGCTCCTATCCGGTCAAAAAGACCCAGAATCAAGGTGAGGCCTATGAGGGTAAGCCCCCAAATATTCAAGAGATCAACTGTTCCAATGATTGATTCTGATGCCAACCATCCAAAGAATTCACTAAAGGGACCTGTTGCATTATTTAAATACGCACTGGAAGTCCAGGACGGGCTGTAAAGTTTGATAACACCCTCATAAAGAAAATGCCAGCCTATCAGGATCCGGAAAAATATTATCGCATTAAGCGCCTGTTTTTTTATGGGAAACATAGAAATGCTCTTTTAGTATACCGAGCATTAATTTAATCAATTATCCCACCAAATGATTGATATAAAACAGTTTACAAATTGAGATAGGTCACCATCATAGGGCTAGGTTGATTTCTTAAGAAGAACATTCTTATTATTAAATGCCTTTGCAACCATTAGGTATTCCAACATCTTTGGCCAATCTTCTTTTGACACGAAAGCACTTTTATAAGTTTTCAATGTTTTAACGATTAAAATACCATTTTCAATAACTGCCTCTGTTATGAATGAACCTACCTTATTATCAACATTGAATCTCAAATTCTCTATTCCCTCAACTTGATAACCTTCAGGTATATTAAATTGGATCGTGTAATTGAATGACCTGGCATACGGCATATTTACATCATATTTTCTATCAATTTCCTCCTTCTCAATATCTACCTGCTCCTCTATAAAAGCTCCAATATTAAGCATATAATCTCTGCCAACTTTTTTTAATGGGCCCTCTAATTTCATTTCATGTTCATAGATGAAGCCAGGTGAATCATTCATTCTTCCTGTGTTGATAATCTTAAGGTCTTCAACCTCTGAAAGTTCAAAACTGAAATCATTTTTCAGCATTTCTTCCTGTAATTCCTTCTTATTCTCATCACGATTTTCCTTATAGGCATCTCGTTTTTCTATAAAACTGGATATCTCATAGCTCCAAAGATCATCAACTACCCTGTTGCCAATAGAATTAACCTCTTCATCTACAAAATCAAAAAAATCTAAAAACCTTGATTGATAGTAAACTTTCCCATGTCCCAGGACTTCTTTTCTGATCACTGCATCTATCGTACCTTCCTCTATATCATCAATAGCAAGTGTAATATTGGCCGTCGTTGTGTTTTGCTGATGACTGGTTTCAGGATAGGTAGCTTCCTTTAATGACCAAAGCGAAGCGGGAAGCAAACCATCAACTTCATAAACTTTCGTTCCTTCTAATAAGTGGCTTCCATCATACATGGTAGCATAGTCGTTATTAATGCCAAAATAAAGGACAGTATCTATGTTGGTCTTAATCATATAGGTCAACTCATTTTCCAGAATCATATCATCAATTGATGAAATATGCTTTGGTACACCAACTAATATTTTATGAGGGATCTCTAGTCTTTTCAATACATAACTCAAATTCCCTAAATACCTTGAGTTTGCCCTAGTTGCACCATAACCTTCTCCATTGACTAAATTTCTTTCAGACCATTTCACTTGTCTGTACCTTTCCTTGTAAAAGACATCTTCAAGTTTCTCTATCTGACTTGCAGGATTCTTCTTGTAGTATTTTACCAATTTTTTGGTATCCTTTTTTAAACTCTTAGAAAGAACAGGGCTTATCATGGCCGACATGAATTTTCTAATTTCTTCACGGCTTACATTACTTTTTACACCTCCTGCTTCTCCCAAAAACAATGGTAATTGATAGGCGTATGTAGGTTTTGCGTAAGTTACCTTATACTTGATTGTCGGTAACTGTCGATACTTATCAAACCACCTTGAAAAATCAACATCTTCTCTATCCCTGTCAACGATGTAATAGTAGTCCTCTTCTTCCGTGGATTTGAATTTGAACTCTGGAGCTCCGTTGAGTGATTTAATGTTGAGGTACCATTTCTTTGCAGATTGAAAGCTGATTTTCTGGTATAAAACCGGGTATTCTTCACCCAGATTAAATATGACAGGTCTGAACACATAGTAATTGTATGCCACCAATCTACGATTCTGGACATAGTAATAATCTATTATATCTCCTACTTCCAGGTTTGGGATCGCGAGCTTTTTTGTACTAAAATCCATATTATCAATCTCTCTTTCCTGTTCGACAGCATCTGATAATGGTACAATAATCTCTTTGCCATCAGGTTTGATTACTTTGAAGCCAGCGAAAAACAAATAGGTTTCATAGCCCATTCTTTGTTCACTTGGGATATCAAACTGTGCGTATTCTTCAAGTGCCTTCTTGCTCTGGATCTTTACACGTTCATGTAAGAAACTGGTATGCCACAAAAATTTAGTTAGAAATATCTGTTTGTAACTTTCATGGTAGGAAGCAGCTAACTTTACAGCGGATTTTTCTTGCCACTTCTCAGGAACATCAGTGATGGTAAATTCCTTTTCAGGTTTACCCCACATCATCTCCCTTACTTCAGTTTCTTCAAGTTTTTGAGCAGTGACATAGCCAATTGAAGCTATGAATAAGAAGGTTAATAAATATCTAGTCATTGTTATTAGTTTTCAGGCGCTAAAATCACCTGATCGTCATAAAAATTAGTCAATTTTCTGATGGCATCATTCCAGTCACCAAACTGGTCTTTATCCAGAATGGTATCCATGATCTTGATGTCCTTTTGATAAATGAGGGTGGCATCTTTTAAATGGTACCTGACCTCTATATCCATCCAATCATTTTGAATCATAATTGGTTCAGGAATATACTCCGGATTCAATCCTTCAGGCAAAGTAAATCGGACTGTGCTGGAGCGGTTTGTTTTGCTATAGAAATCAATAGGTGAGGTTCTGTCTTCTTCTACCAGGTCCTCCTTATCAAATTCCCGATTCAGATTAAGGTTCAAGTAGATGTTGTCTCCAAACTTTTGTGCACGCTCTGTGAGCCGCATTTCATAAGATATGGAAGCCTCCCGATCCCGACGAATTTCCGGCTCACCAATCAGGTCAAACTCGTTTGTTCTACCTTTATTAATAACGTACGATAGAAACAACTGCTGCTTATCAGTATCCAATCCATCAACGAAAATCTTTAAGTCTTTCTTTTCATCTCCATCAAATGTTGTTACTCCCCTACCCACTAATTCAGTACCCTCAAGAACCAGGTCAATTGACTCATGTTGAGTCTTTTCGTTTCCAAAATCTTCAGGTAGTATTTTCACCATGTAATCATCACCATCCTCAATCAGTACACTTTTACCCTGTATCCTTGACCCAATTTTTCCAAGTTCCAGAAATTGCTCGGTGGCGTCCAAAACAATCAGGGAATCACCTATCATTACTGAACAAATCATATGGTTATCAACTGCCAGGGACGGCAATGAATAATCATATGGAATCCTGCGCGTACCTACCCAGGTCAATCTTGCATCAAAACCTGCAACGGTCATCATTTCTTTTAAAAGATTGGCCATTCCCTTACAATCACCATAACGGTTATAAAGCACCTTTTCAGCATTTTCAGGTTGGAATCCAGCAATTCCGTCTTCAAAAGCGATGTATTTGATATTGTCCTGCACCCAGTAAAAGATGGTCTCCATTTTTTGTTTGTCAGACAATGTATCCGCTAATAGCTCATTGACATGTTTCTTGATGGTTTCCTGATCATTTTGCATCCCTGAGGTAAGGCTTTTATACCATGAATAAAGATCCTTCGTATTGGATAAAATATTTTTTGATTGTCCTGCTACAGTTTGGGATTTTGTAAGTACCATTAAATGTGGTAAAAAATGAGCAAAACCTGGCATTTGCTCCTCTTGAGGGAATTGTTTTAGACCTTCATACGTGTAAGAAATTATCTTAAAAGACCCTTCTTCAGTTTCTGTTTTTTTGATCTTAAAATTTTCAAAATTGAATTCTTTGAGCTCCACCTCCACCCAGTTGGGTATTTTGAATGATAACTTCCCTTGATCCTGGTATAAAATATCCTGAAGATAAATGGTAGTGAGATACCGTGGATCTTCATAAACCAACTCTGAGGAATAATTAACCTCCATTCCTACTTTCGACCTGGAATACCTGTATCCGCATATCTTGGCATCAGAATAAAAGATCCCATCAATTTCCCGATGTCCACAATATTTATTGTACCCAACATTTTTGCCACGCTCATCGGTCAAAGAAACATCTATGATGGTAGACTCATCATCAAAATATTCACGGATGATATAAGAAGTATTCGGTTTCAATGAAAGATACTTTCTATTTGTCTTACACCTTACTCTTAAATCACTCAGGGTCTCATTACGATAGAATTCATAAGAAATATCTGAATCAATGATGGCTACTTCTTCATCCTCAAGTAGCTCTTTAAGCTCTTTTAATTTGGAAACATTGTCTGGTTTTAATTCCTGAGCATGCACTGCTCCAGTCCAATAAATGGTGAAAAGGAAACAATATTTAAAAAGATTTGATGGAGCCATAACCAATTATTGATGATGATTGAATGAAAGATTTAGTAGTTCCAATTTCAAAATTAACAAAAAATTGAACCAGCATCCCACATTTCAATGATAGTATCTCTGTTTTAACTAATATTATTTACACTGCTGGTCAAAAATGAGGACATGTGTAGCCAGATCCTTCCATTTCAATTCTTCACCTTCGAATGCTTCAAATACCGCAGGACAGCCATTATAAAGTGCACTAACAAACTCGGCATCTTTATAATCTTTTTTTCGCAATAACACGGGATCATCATTACCCTTGACCATGATATAAGAGGCATCATCTCCTCCCGCCAACTTTATATTATCCGTTTCAAGAGTCGCTGTTTGATTCGCATCCGGATCAAGGTATAGCTTGATTTTGCTATCAAATCCAGGATTGGCTACCTGAATCCATTTTTCTCTGTTATTCCCTCTTGGAACAGCTATTCGTTCAAAGAATACCCAGTCCGTAATAATGAAATCAAAAAAGTCCTTGTTCTGGATCCTTTTCATGTCTGGAATTGAGAATTTGTCATCCATTAATGGATTGTCCTGTGCTTCAAGTGCCACATACAGCAGATCTGGTGTTTTGAATTTCATCTTGCCAGCATCTGTCTTTATGGTAATTGCCCTGATCTCTCCATCAACAAACGACCGGAAACCCAACTTCCCGGAAATAGTGTCTCCTTCATTGTTTATCCCATAAACACCGGTCACGGAGTTGAATTCATCCATGGTAAGTCTGGGAACGAAAAACTGGGCGTTAATTTGATTTGATAGTATGACTACAAGTAGCGTGTATAGGTATTTTTTCATTCGATTTGATATTTGTATTAAAGATAATTGCTGACTTTTATTTTGGTAAAGGACTACATATAATTTCGTTTCAACTTCAATTTTCTTCGATTAAAAAAGTTAATTACTATAAAAATAGTTGTATTATTATAATTATAGTTATAGTATTGTGTCATGAAGGAATTGACCAAAGCAGAGGAACAGCTTATGCACCACCTCTGGGAATTGAAAAAAGCATATTTAAAAGACATTGTGGAGCACTACCCGGAACCTGCTCCTGCCTACACCACTATTTCAACTGTAGTGAATGTACTGGTAAAAAAAGGTTTCATTGATTTCAACCTTCATGGAAAATCACGGGAATATTACCCAAAGGTCACTAAAGAAAACTACACCAAGCAGTCAATTAATGGATTGGTAAGCAACTTCTTTGATAATTCCGCGAAGCAATTCGCTTCATTCTTCACTACTAGAGAAGATCTCTCTGTTGAAGAATTACAGGAGATCCGAAAATTGATTGATGAACAAATAGAAAAAAGAAAGTCATGAACATCATGGTAATTTACCTATTGAAGGTATTGGCCATACATGGCATCCTATACCTTTTATATTGGCTTGTACTAAGAAATAGTGCCCACCACCATATGAACAGGTACTATCTATTAACAGCATTTCTCATGGCTTTTGTCATACCCTTCATTGAAATGCCTTCAGTCTATTCCAATATGGTTACACCTGAAGAAAACCCGGTCATCCATTGGCTGTCAGAATCCAATCATTCTTTGGATCAATGGGCTGTGGTTCCGGTACAAAATGAGTCGCTATTTACCTGGTGGATGATTCTTCCACTGAGTTACTTATTGGTCATGATCGTTTTACTCGTACGTTTTGTGATTAGTATTCTGGCACTCCAGCAATATAAAAAGCATACAAATCCCATCCGAAAAAGATGGTTCAAATTATACAAGACAACACACGGACGTCCGTTCAGTTTCTTTTCCAATGTATTCATCCCCGGATGGCTTTTCGGGTCTGATGCATTTGAACCGATATTGTCGCACGAATGTGTGCATGTTAAGCAGCTGCATTCTTTGGATCGGCTGTTGTTGGATTTTGTTGTTTCACTGTTTTGGTTCAATCCCTTCATATATCTGTACCGAAATGCGCTCATCGAAATCCACGAATATCAGGCAGATGCAGCGGTAATACATCGCTTTAAGGATCCTGTTGGTTACCAGGAGATTTTATTCTCCCAATTGCAAACTGCCTCACATTCAGGTTTGGTGAGTCATTTCAATGTTGAAATGATCAAAAAAAGAATCGTAATGATGAACAAACCAAACAAAATGAGCCGGTGGGTCTATGGACTGACCGCACCGGTTGTACTACTGATTGTATTTGCATTCTCTAGTAAAGATGCAAAGCAACCTCTCCAGAAAATGGAAAAAGAAATCACGGCATTCATTGGTCCATTAGATGATTTTAAAGAGATAACTTCAAATTGGATCCCAAATGACGTGTATACTCCTTCAATCTTACCTTTGAAAAACACAGAAAAGATCAGGTTGAGCAGCAAATTTGGAAAAAGATACAACCCCATTGACAAAAAGGAGCAACATCATCGTGGAGTAGATTTTGCTACTCCTAGTGGTAATCCTATCCTGGCAACAGCCAATGGAGTTGTTAAATCCGCCAAAAATGATGGCAATTATGGGTTGAGAATAATTTTGCAACATGGAGAGGAATTCTCCACAGCATATGCCCATCTCTCTAAGCTCAGTGTAAAAAAAGGTGAAACAGTCACAAAAGGTCAGGAAATTGGTCTTTCCGGCAATACCGGGTTGAGTACTGCACCACATTTACATTATGAGGTATTGAAAAATGGGAAAGTCACAGATCCATTGGCCTATATTGGCAATTATACTTTCGAGAAAAAGAAGGAAGAAAAGAAAACAGGTTATCTAAATAATGAGGTGCCTAATGAGCAAAAGGCTTATCGTATCATCATTGATCCGGGACATGGAGGCGAGGATGACGGGGCTGCATCTCCCAGTGGTGAATTGGAAAAAACCTTCGCATTAAACATTGCGAAAGCGATCAAAACTTCCTTTGAGGATTCAAATTATGAAATTGTATTGACAAGGGATGAAGATACTCAAATTGGTCTGGCCGATAGAGCCACATTGAGTAATGGAGCAGACCTTTTTATTTCAATACATTCAAACAATGCACCTGTAGAAGTTCAGGGTAGGTTTATCCAGCCCATCTATTTTGAGGGTAACCAATACACGGAAGCTTCTAAAAAACTGGCACAGCTAATAACCGCTGAATTTGAGGCCATTGGCAAATCAACAAAAATTGGTTTCACAGACGGTTTCAAAGTACTCAAAGATGCTCAGTGTCCGGCAGTGATACTCAATGTTGGTTTTATTTCGAATCCTGATGATGTCAAATACCTAAACAGTAAAAAAGGTCAGAAAGAAATTGTCACTGAGATCTCTGATGCGATAAAGTTGGCGGTATTGTGATAAAATGAATTTGCACTGAATTCATAAACCCTCCAATTACTTGGAGGGTTCTTATTTTTATCGTAGACCATCGCTTTTGATGCAAAAGGCATTATATTCAGTCTTAATTACATTTGCATTAGTTCATCATTACTTCAATACCTCATCTATCGTCAGATATGAAACTGAATGATAATTGGGTCTGGCCTTTTCATAGATACCTTTGGCCAACTCTTTCATTTCAGGGTCTTTGGCCATTTCACGGTAAATGGGGCTAAGGAATTTTCTTCTCCCAACCCTGACCAAGAAATTTTCAAGCGCATTATAACCCGGCTCATACTTATTCTGTACTACCAGAATAAACCATTGGCCTAGAATTTCTGAATTCCCTGATTGAGTAAAACCAAATGCCTTATCCAATTCTGTCATTTGTGCAGTGGTCAGGTTAGCAGGCAAATTCTTTAAAAAGTGCAGCCATTCATGCGTACTCCAATTTGAAGTATTCAGTCCAGCTGCAGGTGTTTCAGATTGCCATTTAGCCACCTCTCCTTCTACTTTTTCAAATAAATCTGATTCCGGAATTACAATATTATCAGGAATCCCAGGTCCGTAAATCCAATCATTCGGCCTGACAGCACTTTGCAATGAATCAGTGGTCAACAATTCATTGCTTAAATATTCCATAAATATGGTAGTTGTCATAGGTTTGAAGCCAAAATTGTCAAAGTAATTCTTCAGAAAAGCATCAAACTTTTCCCTGCCTACTGTCTTTTCGATTGTTCTTAAGAAAGAAGCACCTTTTTCATAGGCTATATCGGTCATCCCATCATCTGGATCTCTTCCTGCTAGTGATAATTTAAGATGCGTATCAGGATTAGTGGTACCCATGTCAGCAACAGTTTCCATTAATCCCTGGTAACCTAATAGTCGAAGCATATTGGTATACTCCACTCCATAAAGTGCTTCCATGATCCTGTTCTCAAAATAGACTGTGAATCCTTCATTTAACCAGAAGTCATCCCAGGTAGCATTGGTCACTACATTTCCTGACCAGCTATGCGCCAATTCATGCGCAATCAAAGAAGTGAGCGATTTGTCACCAGCCAGTATAGTTGGGGTGGCAAAGGTCAATCTTGGGTTTTCCATTCCCCCAAAAGGAAAACTTGGAGGCAGGACAATTACATCGTACCGGTCCCAGGCATATGCCCCATAGAGTTCTTCAGCCGCCACCAACATTTTTTCCATGTCTTCAAATTCTGAAGCGCTCTTTTCGATCATTGACGGTTCTGCATAGACACCAGTTCTGGGACCAATTTCCTGAAAATTCAATTCCCCAACAGCCAATGCCATTAGGTATCCTGGTATTGGTTGTTGCATAGAAACTTCATACATACCATCTTCTGAAACTTCTTGTGGGTTACTGGCACTCATCACAGCCATCAACCCTTTAGGAACCTGTATTTTGGCATCATATGTAAATCGAATGCCAGGAGAATCTTGTATAGGCAACCATGTACGTGCCAGGATGGCCTGAGATTGAGTGAATAAAAAGGGTTGCTCCTTACCAGCTGTTTGTACCGGATCTAACCATTGTAGTGCTGCCGCTTCCGGTGAAGTTTCGTATGCTACGCTAACTTCCTTTGTAGAAGGACTGATAGGGATATAGAGTGGCTTCCCCATAAATGGTTTTTCATCACCAATAGCATATACCACATCACTTCCATCAACTGTGATACTTTTCACACTCAAATTCCGAATGTCCAGTATGAGTGTATCTGCATCTTCAGCCGTACTGATTGTGTAAGTGGCTGTGGCCCTGATAACTTTTTCACCGAAGTTGATTTTAGCATCCCAGGATAGATGCTTAATTACAGCCTCATCCGGATTGGCAAAAGAATGTGGATCTTTCATCTGTGATTGTGATTTTTCTACTGAGGTTTGGGGTTTCTCACTACATGAAAAACAAATTGCGAATAAAAATAGATAGGTAAATAGGTTTCGTAGTTGTCTCATGGGCCAAATATAGGAAATGCCGTGAAGGGTCGATACTCTTTCTCCGTAGGATTAATCATTTTTTGATGAATGGTTCATATTCCTAAATCCATCAAAAGATTTAAATCATTTTTTCTACATTAGTCTGTAAAAAGTGAGAGTCAATGTCGAATACCTGGTCATTTAAACATGCCGTAACTTGTAATACACCCATTACTTTTGCCTGGGAGTTCTGGACCAATGTTTCCAATTGGAAAAAAATTGAAGGTGAGTCTGTAGAATGGATCAAACTTGATGGTCCATTTGAAATCGGAGCAATTGGTACTACCAAAACACCTGGTCAAGAGGCGCATTCCTGGAAAATAACCGCTTTATCACCTGGTTCCTCCGCGACTATCGAGATCCAATTAGATGGGGCCGTTTTTAATAACCAAATGACTTTTTCTCAAGTCGATAATGAAACTCGAATCACACAGGAATTAAGTCTGGTTGGCCCTAATGCCAGCATGTACGAAGAAGGAATGAAAATGTTTGAGTCCACAGCACCTGATGGACTGGCTAAACTTGCAAAAACAATTGAAGGGACTTTTAGTGAAAAGCATTTATCAAACCTCTGAATCGAAAAATGAATACCGAAATACTCAAAAATGAAATACGCAGGATCCACCCTCAATTCAATGAGGAAATACTCAATGAGGGCTTATCATTTTTCAAAACTGAGTCATTCAAAGCAAAAGACCTGATCCTAAAAAAAGGTGATGTGGGTGAATTTTTATACCTGGCAGAATCTTCTATTTCAAGATGTTACCACCTGGATGATAACCTGGACGAAAAAACGATCTGGATGGAACCTGAGAAAATGTTCATCACAGATTTTGAAAGCTTTATCAATGGCTCCCCATCAAAATACAACCTGCAGTTCTATCAGGATACCACGGTTTGGATCATATCCCGAAAAGACCTCATTTCACTTTATGAAAACCACAAAGACTGGGCATTTTTTGGACTTAAATTGATGGAGAACTATCATGTTAGGATACTGGATCTATTCACTATTATGTTCCAAAACAATGCTTCTGAAAATTACCACTTCATAGAATCTCACTACTCGGAATTTCTGAAAACCGCCCCCCTTAAAGACGTTGCGTCCATGCTCAATTTGTCCCCTGTTTCTGTTTCCCGAATAAGAGCCGGAAAACAAACGAAGAAGTAATTTTTTTAACAAATGTAAAGTGCTGTTTTTGGCTTCCGGATCTACCTTGCTCACAAAAAACAATGGAATTATACGGTCAAAAAAGCAAAAGTATTCCTCAAAAAATCGTCGTTCACCTACTTGAATTGGGCTTACTGTGGTTATCCTTCTGGATCCTTTTTCAATTTGGTAGCAATTGGTTCTCCGACCTGTTCAATATTGATAACATTTCACGTCAGGCAGATCGGAGAGTTGTTATTTTCATCTTCAATATCATCACCTTTCTGAGAATGGGATATATGATGGTATTTCTGCTCAAAAGAAAAATGCCCTGGGAAGAAAGTATTAGTGTGCCAATGGCCTTTGCCTTGTACTATATTGGGTTTTCCCTCTTGGTACTCTCAGCAAATAATCCTCTTGATTATGTAGATATACTGGGAGTTCTCATTTTCAGTATCGGTTCAGTATTGAATAGTGGTGGTGAAATTCTGAGAAACCAATGGAAAAAGAACCCCAAAAACAAAGGCAGGATTTATACAGGTGGTTTTTTCAGGTATTCCAGGCATATCAATTACTTCGGTGATCTGCTTTGGGTAATTGGATATGCAATGTTGACCAGAAACTGGTATGCGGCCATCATTCCAGCCTTACTGTTTATCTTCTTTGCTTTCTTCAATGCTCCGAAACTGGATGAATACCTTAAAGAAAAATATGGTAAGGATTACGATGAGTATGCTCAAAAGACTAAAATGCTTGTACCATTTCTTTATTAAGGGGATAAACACAATCAGCACCTAACAATTTACTATATGATGGCTGTTATAATGTTAGGCAATGATTAGCAAACATGAACAAAATTGTCATCACAGGTGGTACAGGCTTTCTAGGATTAAGCCTGGCCCATTTTTTAGCCAATAAAGGATACCAACCCATTCTGATAGCCCGGAACAAACCCAAAGACAGACTTGATTTCGAATTCAGGCAATGGGATGGTCATTCACTGGGACCATGGATAGATTCACTGGAAGGGGCAAAAGCAATAGTCAACCTGGCAGGAAGAACCGTTGATTGTATCAAAACACCGGAAAACCGAGATGTAATTTTAAGATCAAGGGTTGATTCAACAAAAATTATCGGGGATGCTATGAGAAAACTCAAGAATCCTCCTAAAGTATGGATACAAATGTCAACTGCACATATTTATGGTGACCCACCTGAACAATTGTGTACTGAATCATCGAGCCACGGATATGGATTGGCTCCATATGTCGCTGAGGCCTGGGAAAAAGCGTTTCATGAAAGCAAACCAGAACAGGTAAGAGGAGTCATTTTTAGAACAAGTTTCGTGATTGGTAAGAAAGGTGGAGCCCTCAAAAGTCTCAAGAATATTGTGCGAATTGGAATGGGAGGCAAAGTAGGTACTGGTAACCAGGGAATTAGTTGGATTCATGAATTTGATTTGAATAGTTTAATTCATCAAGCCATTGTGGATGAGGGGTTTGAAGAAACTTACATTGCAAGCGCTCCAAATCCAGTTTCCAACAAAGAATTCATGAAGCGTTTAAGAAATGCTATGAAAATCCCAATTGGTGTACCCACACCAGAATGTATTACTCGATTTGGAGCCCATTACCTTTTCAGAACTGATCCGGAACTAGCCCTATATGGGAGGTATGTGAAATCTGAAAGGCTTGAAGAAACGAATTTTCAATTTCAATTTCCTGATTTATTGCCTGCCCTTAAAAATTTGGTTTAATCTAAAAATGAATAACCTGAATTAATCAAATACTTAGCAGCCAAAAGGACTTAGTCACTGCTCCTCAGGCAGTGACTAATTAATTGCATCATTGTTTAGTCAATGTCATCTTAAAGAATGGATACCATGTTTGACCGTCCATTGAGAATTCCCCAACTTCGTTCCATTTCCCCTCCTCAGTAAGGTCATCGGTAAATCGAATTGTACCACCGGATTCTGTCTGCGGCATAGTCCACTGAAACTTCCTTTCTTCCAATCTCACCAATTCCACTTCCATTCTCCCGGTCTTTTCAGTAAAGGACAACATAGTTACATGATCCATCTCCGCATTATAAGAAACAATGCCAAATGCGTCATGAATTACTCGATCCGTCACGTTACCGGATTCATCAATACCATGACCAAGTCCATCAATCATGATGGCTTTACCATCAGCCTTCATTTGTAGAACTTCTCTTTGTTTGAATCGCTTCTTAATACGCTCCCTGCCTGTCATGATCCATCCTTCTCCGATCCAATCTCCTATCATGACCTCATAATCCTTCAATGGGTTTACATCTGAAGTGATTTTATCCTGAGCAATTACCCCAAATGAAGTTAATAATAAGGTAAGTAAAATACTGATTGCTTTTTTCATACTTGTTTGAGTTTTGATCTGTCGCAAATAGAATATTCTACTGGGGTAAAGTATTGTAAAAAAGCGTCAATCTGATAGTGTTGATATAGTGATTTGTTTCATATAGTCTTCAAAATCAGTGTGGGACCGGTTCATAGTTTTCTTGAAATCATTGATGAAATGAGCTTGATCATAGTAATCATACCGGTAAATAGAAGCGCTATCAAATTGCTCTCCATTAAGTCGGTTCACCCATAGTTTCCTTTGTCGATGATTACTGATAAATTGTTTCATCGTCAATCCCACAATAGACTTAAAACGTTTTTGGATAACACGAATTGAGAATGGTACTTGTTCCATCACAAATGAAATAGAGTCACCCTTCATCAATTGCGTGCAGATAAACTTGATCTCATCGTGTTCTTTCAAAACCAATTTCGAAAATACGATTTGCAAAATATGCTCTAACCTTGCTTGATTAAATGAAAGTCTATTGTTTTCAAAGAGATCATTGAGTAAGATAAATGCATCTGGTGAATCAGCTGTCTGATTTTGTATTGAGAGCTTATCCAAAACACTTGTTTCGAAGGTTATCCAGGGGTGTATTCTTACACCAATGTAAATAGAATCACCAAAAACCGGTTGCTCCAACTTTTTTGTAAAGGGTCCCAACAGCCGAACCCCTTGAAAATAGGGCTGCTTAATAATTACTATGGAACATGTGTTCTCTGGAAGTGTCTCGTGGGATATCGGAAAATTCAGACCGCTATCTTTTACCTCAAAAACCCAATAGCTATGAACTAAATCCTTTAATACTTCTGAAGGCGCGTACTCCCTGAATTCCATAGAAAGTAAATTAAAAAATATACCTTACCACACCTATCAAAAGAGTAAAATTTCCAAAGAATCCTTAAGCTTCCAATGTTACCAACGAACACAACAAATATTAATGATGTTATCTAACATCAAACTATTCACAATGAATGCAAAATTTGGTTTTTACAGCATATCTTGTGGTGTTGTTTTTTATTACTTACTAACATATTTCATCAAAATTCAAATGGTATCATCAACTAATGAGTAAGACACTAAATCTACTTCTACTTTTTATCCTTTGTGCTTGCGTTACTGAACATGATCAAAACAAGACTCAGAGATTGGTCAATGAGTATTACAATGCTTTGACTGAATCTGACATTGATAACACCAAAAGAATGTTTTATGATAGTGTCAGGATCAAAGATGGTGATTACGCTTTAACCCACTCAATAGATGATTATAGCAATTGGCTAAAATGGGATTCTGTTTTCAAACCAAATTATGCCATAAAAACCATTGAAATGTTTGGTGACACAGCAGAAATCACTGTTTCAAAATCATGTAAAAGAACCCTGTATTTGAATGAAGGTCCGGTGGTAACCAAGGAAAGATTAATACTGATGGACAATAAGATCTATAGTCTTGAAGTAGTTGCATATATTTCATATAATCATGAGAAATGGATTGGGAACAGAGAAAAGTTGGTTAATTGGATTGAGCTAAACCACCCGAAGCTCAATGGATTTATTCACGACCAGTCTTTAAATGGAGGTGTGAATTATGTGAAAGCGATAGAACTGTATGAAAATAGTTATTAAGAAAATCCCACCAAAATCCACCTGGCCTATCCGTCATCAGGTCATGTGGCCAGATCAGACCATTGATTATGTGAAGTTACCCAATGATCCGGAAGGAATACACTATGGTCTTTTAGTTGAAGATGAATTAGTAGGGGTCATTTCTGCTTTCATCACAGGTAATGAAGCACAATTTAGAAAATTTGCCACTGTAGTTAAACATCAAGGCAAAGGCTATGGCACCCAGCTCTTGAACTATCTTCTGGCAGCATTGGAAAAAGAAAATCTCCAAAGAATATGGTGCAATGCCCGGTCAGATAAGCAAGACTTTTACAAACGATTTGGTCTACAAACCACAGATGAAACTTTTACTAAAGGTGGTATTGACTATGTGATTATGGAGAAAATCACTTGATGAGTCAAATAATTCAATCGCTCCAATTTTTCGTAACTTTCAGAAATGAGAATCTCCTTTATTCTGCTGATCAGCTTAATAACATTCAAAGCATTTGCTCAAACATCACTACATCAACCTTTCACAGATTGCAAAGTGAAAGGAAGTATCACCATTTATGACTATCAGGCCAAAAAATGGATCACAAGTGACATGCACGACAGCCAATATCCCACATTACCGGCTTCCACTTTCAAAATCATCAACACATTGATTGCACTGGAAACAGGAGTAATCAAAGACCAACATGAAATCATCCCATGGATCACCGATTATGATACCACCAAATATGGTCATCGGCCGGATATTTATCGCGACATGAGTCTGAAAGAGGCATTTGAAAAATCTGCTGGTTGGGCATACGTGGAGTTAGCAAAAAAAATTGGAAAAGACACCTACAAAGATTACCTCACCAGGTCAGGATACGGTAATATAGACCTCTCCATTGATGACCCTGACTTCTGGAATTTTGGGCCATTTGCCATTTCGCCTGCTAACCAAATTGAAATATTGATTGGGGTATACGAGGAAACCCTTCCCTTCTCCAAACGCTCATTCAAGATCCTCAAAGAAATCATGATCACCGAGCAACAAAAAGACTACACACTACGATCAAAAACCGGTTGGACCCGCTATGATGGAAAGGATACAGGCTGGTGGGTAGGATACATTGAAAAAGCAGATAATGTCTATTTCTTCGCTACCAGGCTCATCAAGGACCGTGATGAAAGCAATCCGGATTTTGGGAAATGCAGGAAGAAAATCACCAGAGAAATCCTACAGGACCTTGATATTCTTTGAATCAATCCATCTTTTTCTCAAAAATTGGCATTATGCCTAAAGATGAAACGATATGCTGCAATAGTTTTTCTATCCCTCACCAACTACCAGACCTTCTCCCAGGTAGACTACCTGAATTATCAGCGCCAAATCATTCAGTGTGAGGAATTAATTGCCAATTCCAAGTTTGAAACTGCCCTGGAAAAATATGAAGCACTATTTGTCCAATACCAGTTCATATTTCTCAAAGACATTCAGGTAGCTACCCAATTAAGCGCCCATACCAAAAACATAGCCTCAGGCATCAAACTGGTCAAACTGGGCATTCAACATGGCTGGACAATCAAAGCAATACGGAAAGAAAAGGGTCTGAAAGTGATTTTGGATAGTCCAGAATGGGAAAACATTCAATCATATTATGATTCTCTATATCAAGAATACCTTAACCGAATTGACATACCACTGCAAGGAAACGTGAAGCAAATGTTTCTGCAAGATCAAAAGATGGCATTAAAAGCCTTGTATAAAATAGGTCAAAATGCCAAGACCAGGTATGCTGAGAATAAGTTTGCACCTCATAGTGAGCAACAGTTGACCAAACTGGAAATGATACTCAATGAGACAGGTTATCCTGGTGAAATGCTCATTGGCAATAATTGGTGGGTTTCGGTGATGCTGAGCCATCACAATTCCATATCAAAATCATTCAATGAAAGAGACAAATTATATGACGGTTTAAGACCAAAATTATTAGAAGCAATCAAAAATGGACAACTATCACCTGAAGAATTTGCGGTTATTGAGGACTGGAAAATAGCAGTGCTCCATCACCATGAATTAACCAAATATGGCTTTCTGGGAAAGATCCCGAATGGTGAAGTAAAAACTGAAGTCAATGAAAATAGGGCTGAGATTGGACTTAGGAGTATTGATTTGAGGAACAGGTTGATTGAAATAGAAGAGGAAACAGGGTTGAATCTTCATTTACCAAAAGGATGGCAGCAAGGGAAAATTGGGATAATTGATGAATAGTGAGCTTTCTTTACTTAAGCCAACTTTTATAAGCTGCACTTACCATAATTTCACCATCACATTAACACATCTACATGAGAGCAGCATTCATTATTTTAGGTTTAATCATCACCACGCTGGCAAATGCCGAAATTGTCATGGAGTCTTACGGAAGTGGTGCCAAAGAATATTGGATCATTTACGATGATGCTATCGAACATTCAGAAAACCTGGTAGTCTTTTTACATGGTCATGGTGCCAATAATCCGGCTCCTGAGACCCAATATAAAGTAGAGCATCCGCTCGGGCGTTCTGGTTGGATAATTGGTATCCTGGATGGATTTTTTGGCTACAAAGAGCGGACACTCTGCAATGATGGGACTTAGCGAAAACTCCTGTCTGCTTTAACATAAGAACATTGTCTGAACCAGGATTAACTGATTTTTTGGATGAACCCCACTCCCGGGTCTGTGGCACACAGACCTTCAAATAAAAAAACCGACAACCCTTCAGCCATCGGTTTAAATCTATCTAATCAAATAATTCCTTACCAGTTCAGCAACTCCCCTATCTTCTCACTTACCTTTTCTGCATTGGGTAGCATGGTCGCTTCAAGTGTGCTGTTCAATGGTATCGCTGGCATGTTCTCAGCCCCCATTACCATCACAGGAGCATCCAGATCTGTGAAGCAATGCTCACTTATTCTTCCTGCTAATCCTCTGGCAAACGTATTATTCACCGGTTCTTCAGTAAGCACCAAACATTTATTATTTCTTCTTACAGATTCAAAGACCAACTCTTCATCCAATGGGTACAAAGATCTTAAATCCACAATCTCCACCTGTCCCGGATAATCCTTCGCCGCATTCAATGCCCAGTGCACACCCATTCCATAGGTCACCACCGACAAAGTATCACCCATTTCCAGTTGCTCCTCACCTGCTTCCAGAGCAATATCACCTTTGCCCAATGGCAGAATATAATCCGCTGCAGGTTCTTTTACTTTTGCTGCTTTTGTTCCAGGCACCTTGCTCCAGTACAACCCTTTATGCTCAAAAACCACCACCGGGTTTGGATCATGGTAAGCTGCTTTCAACAAACCCTTCAAATCTGCTCCATTACTCGGATAAGCAATCTTAATTCCTTTAATATTTGTTACCACAGATTCCACGCTACTGCTGTGATATGGTCCTCCACTTCCATATGCACCTATAGGCACACGCAATACCATACTTACAGGCCACTTTCCATTGGTCAGGTAGCATGAACGGGATACCTCAGTAAATAACTGGTTCAATCCCGGCCAGATATAATCGGCAAACTGAACCTCCACAAATGGCTTCAATCCCACTGCAGACATCCCCACAGTACTCCCTATGATAAAGGCTTCCTGGATTGGTGTATTGAACACACGGTCCGTGCCAAATTTTTTGGCCAGATTGGCCGCTTCACGGAAAACACCTCCAAGCCTTAAACCAACATCCTGCCCATAAAGCAATGCCTCCTGATTATCTTTCATCAGTTCCTCAATAGCATGCAAAGCACAGTCCACCATCACAACTTCTTCAGCATTGTCCGGCTGTCGATTACCCTGTTCTTCAGTAACCGTAGTTGGAATCAAATCATGGGTAAACAGGTCCTCAGGAGTAGGATCATCAGCAGCCAGGGCATCTCTGTAAGCTTCATATACGGCTTTCTCTATGTCCTGCTCAATTTTTGCAATCTCTTCGGGTTCAAATCCGGCCTCCAGCATAGCCAGTTTCATTTTTGGATACGGATCATCCTTGCGGGCCTCCTCCAGGTCATCACGGTAAAACTCCATTCTTACACCACTGGTATGGTGATTGAGTAAAGGGCAGGTCGCATGTATCAAAAATGGTTGTCGGCGTTTACGCACGTATTTCAAAGCCTCTTTTACGGTATTATAGCTCTCCACAAAATCAGTTCCATCTATACTTGCGGCTTCAATACCCTTGAATCCTTTGATGTATTCGTAAGCATTTTGCGCCCTCACCTCATCTACATGAGCGGAAATGTCCCATTCATTATCCTGTACTACATAAAGCACTGGTAATTGTCTCAGAGCGGCCATCTGGAAAGCCTCTGCTACCTCACCTTCAGTCACACAAGCATCACCCAGCGAACAAACCACAACCGGATTGTCCCCTTCATAATCTTTCTTGAAGCCCAGTTTTTCTTTGTATTGAATACCTAGTCCAACACCTGTCGCTGGAATTGCTTGCATTCCTGTGGCTGAAGATTGGTGTGGGATTTTTGGCCTGTGATCGTCCCGTAAACTTGGGTGAGAATAGTAAGTCCTACCTCCTGAGAATGGATCATCACGCTTACCCAGCAACTGCAACATCAACTCATAAGATGTCACTCCCATCCCAAGCAACATGCTGTCATCCCGGTAATACGGAAAAGCAAAATCCTGTGGGTTCAGTTGCATCCCCACTGCCAGCTGAATGGCCTCATGACCTCTACTGGTAGCGTGTACATACTTAGACGTAATTTTGAAATTCTCTTCATACACTTCAGACTGACTCTTTGCAGTACACATCAGCTGAAATGCTTCCTTCATCACTTTCTTACTTACACGAACTTTATCGGTAATCATAAACTTGGTTTTTGACATTTGGCCATGGGTTGCTGACCGCCTGTCGGTTGTTGTTTTATCTTCTATAATTTAATAAATACTAATCCCAAATAGAAATTCGAAATTTTCGAGTTTAGAATTTAGAATTTCGAGTTTCATTCCTTAAAGGGGCATCCCCCTCGTCGTACCTCCTTCCACCATCCGTCATCCGTCAGCGGTCACCCGTCATCCCATCCACCAACTTCGAGCTTCCGACTTCCAACTTCTAACTCCTTTTAATCTCCTCCCACGTCTTGTACAGATTCTCCTGCTTCGGTCTGAACTTCGGCATTTCCCTCAGTGGCTCCACTTCTTTCAATGTCTCATGCAGTTCCCCAGGCAACCTCTGATACAATGCTGTACCTTTTGTTTTCCAATCGATCATCTCATCCGTTACTTGTTTCACCACTTTGGCAGGATTACCTACTACTAAACTCCTTTCAGGAATCTGTTCACCAGCTTTCACAAATGCCAATGCCCCTACAATACTTTCTTTGCCAATCACCACATCATCCATGATCACAGCATTCATCCCGATCATGGCATTCTCTCCTATGTGAGCTCCATGAATGATTGCTCCGTGACCAATATGGGCACTTGGCTCCAATATCACTGTTACACCGGGAAACATATGGATCGTACAATTCTCCTGCACATTACATCCATCCCCGATTTCAATACCTCCCCAGTCACCACGAATAGCCGCTCCCGGCCCGATGTACACATCCTTCCCTATAATCACATTACCAGTCACAGCAGCCTGAGGATGCACAAATGCGCTCTCATGCACCACGGGTATAAATCCTTTGTATTCGTAGATCATTTTGACTTTCTTTTTGGTAATGGACCGATGACCGTTGACCGAAGACCGATGAAACGTATATTCTAAACATCGGTCACCCGTCCCCGGTCACCCGTCATCACTTATACTTCTCCAATTCCTTTTTCGTATACTCACTCAGCACGAGCTTGCCACTCATGCCGGCTCTTTCTTCCAGGAGGTTGTCCCAGTCTTCTGTTCCTTCCCAAAGGATTTGTTTGATTTTTGTTCTTGCCTCAGGATTGGTATTGACCAGTTTTTCTGCCAATTCCAGAATTGCATCATCCATCTCTTCAGCAGACTCACTTACATGGTAAAAAAGTCCTTTCTCCTTCGCCCACTGGGCATCCTGGAATTCACTCGCGTTGATTGTCAACTGAGAAAATGCGGATAACCCGACTTTTCTTTGAACAGCAGGACCCACTACAAACGGCCCGATCCCTACCTGTAATTCACTCAATTTCACAGAGGCAAATTTTGTTGCAAAACAATAATCCACCGCAGAAGCAACACCTACTCCACCTCCAACAGCTTTACCCTGTACTCGTCCAATGATCAGTTTAGGGCTCTTCCTACATGCATTGATTACATTGGCAAAACCCATGAAGAATTTCTTACCTGTCTCGTAATCATCTATGGTGATCAGTTCGTTAAAGCTTGCTCCTGCGCAGAAAGTGCGTTTGCCTCCACTCTTTAAGACAATCACCTCAACATTTGGGTCACTACCCGCATCGGTAATAGTCTGGGCCAACTTCGCCAATACACCACTTGGCAATGAATTATGAGCAGGATGAAAGAACGTGATCGTCCCAATTCCATTCTTTCGCTCCAAACTTACATATGCTTCTTGTTCCTTAACTTCAGCCATTTTTTAAAATTTCTTTTCTAATAAAACATCCGTAAGTGGTCACCGGTCATCGGTCACCCGTCTTCCGTCATCTACACATCCCCTTCCTCTATCAATTCAAACGCATCGAAATGATGGTGGATATGCTTCCTGTTAAGCAAATCCCACAGCTCCTTGTCTAAATCGCCAAATACAGCATTGGCATGTGAAGCATCAGGATTTTCTTTATAGTACGCTTCAAACTCATCATATGATTTCAGGAAAGCAGCCTTTGCTTCTTCCAGGCTACCAAATTTCAAATCCTCAGTCGCACCTTTCTTCAAGTGTGGATGTTCATAAGTATTTGGCATATGCCTGTGATTGTAGAGAGACTCTTGGTATTTCTCGATTCTGTCTTCCGGTGTAGTGATTGCTTGCTGGATGTTTCCCATAGCTACATGCATCGACCACTCCAGGTGTTCCACCATGTGCTGAGGTCCCATCATTCCCCATCTGTTTTTTGAATCTTCTGTTAGCCTTCCCAGTAGTGTTTCCAGCATCGGTCTGTTCACCTCAATAAATGGCGATTTCTTTTGAACCAATGTCAGGATGGTACCCATGGCTGCCAGCTCCTCGGTTTGGTCATACACCTCAACAAACCACTTCACCACTCCGGATGGATGTTCTCTTCCTTTTGCATCACGTTCCACTTTTTCCTTACAGGTAAGCCTCACCTGAATCGTATCATTGTGATAGATCGGCTTAAGGAACCTGATTTCATCCAGGCCATAATTAGCTGCCACAGGACCTTTATTTGGATAAACAAACAATCCAGCCGCTGCTGCCAGAATGAAATAACCATGTGCTGCCCGCTTTTCAAAAATTGTCCCTTGAAGAGAGGTAATATCAGTATGGGCATAGAAATGATCCCAAGTCAGGTTCGCAAAATTGATGATATCAGAATCAGTAACAGTTCTTTTATGGGTCAATAAAGACATACCCGGTTTAATATCCTCAAAATGATAAGAGAACGGATGCTTTGGAGACTCGATGTAATCTGCTCCTTGTTGATAAATACCAGTTACCGCGGTTACAGTACTTGGTGTTCCCTGAATGGCACATCTTTGCAAATAGTGTTCTACTCCACGCATACCACCCATTTCTTCACCTCCTCCGGCTCTTCCAGGTCCGCCATGAACCAATGTTGGTAATGGTGATCCATGTCCAGTGCTTAATCTGGCGTTTTCTCTGTCTAATACAAGTATCCTACCGTGATGTGACGCTGCGCCCACAACAAAATTTCTTGCTATGTCTTTATCAAAAGTTGAAATTGAACAGCAGAGTGATCCTTTACCCATTTTAGATAGCTCAATGGCATCAGCCATGTCCTTGTAAGGTACAATGGTACTTACAGGACCAAACGCCTCTATTTCATGAACTGCAGTATTCTTATGCGGATCTTTTTCCAGGAGCAAAATTGGACTTAGGAATGCCCCCTTTTCAGCATCTGCATCCATTACTTCTACTTTGTCAAGATCTCCGTAAACTATCTGCGCTGTAGCAGCCAACTCTTTCACCCTATCTCTCACTTCCATCACCTGGTCTTTGCTGGCCAGGGCACCCATTCTCACATCCCTATTTTCTGGATTACCAATGGTAGTCTTTTGAAGTGCATTACCCAATGCAATCTGCACATCTTCCACCAGATTTTCAGGAACAATGATCCTTCTGATGGCAGTACATTTTTGTCCGCATTTCACAGTCATTTCTTTCCTGACTTCTTTGATAAACAAATCAAATTCAGGAGTGCCTGGTTTGGCATCTTCACCTAAAACCGAGCAGTTCAAACTATCCGCTTCCATATTAAATGGAACAGCTTCTTCAATTAATCTGGGATTACTTTTTAGCATTCTACCGGTACTGGCTGAACCAGTGAAAGTTACGGTATCCTGAGATTCTACGCTATCCAATATTCCTCTTCCGGAACCACAAATCAATTGAAGTGCACCTTCAGGTAATATGCCGGAAGCTATTATTTCTTTTACTACTGCTTCTGTCAAATAAGCGGTAGGTGTAGCAGGTTTCACCACTGCCGGTACACCAGCCATCCAGTTGACAGCACATTTTTCCAGCATGCCCCAAACAGGGAAATTATAGGCATTTATATGTATCGCTACCCCTTCTTTTGGGACCATGATGTGATGACCCATGAATTTTCCTCCTCTTGAAAGGTCAATGGGTTCACCATCCACGTGAAATGTCTGGTTTGGAAAAACTTTACGAAGAGATGCATTGGCAAAGAGGTTACCGAATCCTCCTTCAATATCAATCCAGCTATCGGCCTTGGTTGCACCCGTCATATAACTGATGCGATAAAAATCATCCTTTTTCCTGGAAAGATGCATCGCCAGCTTTTTCAGCATGACTCCCCTTTCGTGGAAGGTCATTTTGCGCAAACTTGGACCACCAGTTATACGTCCGTAATCCAGAATTTCAGCAAAATCAAGACCAGCTGTAGAGGCATAATGGATCAATTCACCATTGACAGCATTGTAGATGGGTTGTCCTTCATCAGAACCTGTTACCCACTCTCCATGTACGTAGTTTCCTAGTTTGTTCATTTTGGTATTTTAATGTTGGATAACCAGTCGGACATCCGTCTCCGGTCATCAGTCAATATTATTTCAGACTCGCTCAATTACACATGCATATCCCTGGCCAACGCCAACACACATAGTAACCAAAGCATATTTTTTGCTGGTCAAATTCAATTCTAGCGCTGCAGAATGCAGGATCCTCGTCCCGGTCATTCCAAGCGGATGACCAATTGCAATGGCACCACCATTTGGATTGATCCTGGGATCATCATCTTTTAATCCCCATTCCCTAATACAAGCCAAACTCTGCGCAGCAAATGCCTCATTCAATTCTATTATATCCATATCAGCCATCGTGAGACCAGCTTTTTCAAGGGCTTTATTGGACGCGGTAACAGGACCAATTCCCATAATTCTCGGTTCTACTCCTACTACAGCTGAACTTACAATTCTGGCCATGGGCTTAAGCCCATATTTACTGACAGCATCTTCAGAAGCGATAATTGTGGCTGCTGCCCCATCATTCAAACCACTGGAATTTCCTGCAGTAACAGAACCACCTTCTTTCTTAAATGCCCCTCTTAATTTTGCCAATCCATCCAGGGTGGTTTGCGGTTTGATAAACTCATCGTGCTGGAATAAAATCGGATCAGCCTTTCTTTGAGGTATCTCCACATGAATGATCTCCTTGGCCAATCTTCCGCTATGATCCGCATTACCCGCCTTCTGCTGAGAAGAGAGCGCGAACTTATCCTGATCTTCTCTACTTATTTTGTATTGCTCTACAAGGTTTTCTGCAGTCTCACCCATTCCCTCAGTACCATACATCTCGTCCATCTTTCGATTTACGAAACGCCAGCCAAAACTGGAATCATACATTTGCGAATCCTGTCCAAAAGGAGAAGACGCTTTTGATATCACCCATGGACCTCTTGTCATATTTTCAACACCTCCAGAAATAAATACATCACCATCACCAGCTTTTATGGCCCTGTTGGCCTGAATGATGGCAGACAAACCTGAGGAACAAAGCCTATTTATGGTTTCACCAGGTACAGTCACTGGCAACCCCGCTAATAGTAAGGCCATCCTTGCAACATTTCTATTGTCCTCACCTGCCTGATTAGCACAACCCATGATCACATCATCATATGCTTCTTTGGGTATACCAGGATTTCGATTCACTACCTCTTTGATCACCAATGCAGCCAAATCGTCCGTCCTTACCGGTGATAAAGTACCTTTGAACTTTCCTATTGGTGTTCTTATACCATCTATTATGTATGCTTCTTTCATATTGTCGTTCCTGAAAAATTTCGAATGTCGATATTCGATATTCGGATTTATACTTCTCTAGAAGTTCGGTAAACTGTTCCTCTGAACAGCGCTACTATCTCCTCCGTTGTTTCATTTCTAACTTCCACATCGTAGGTCCCACTTTTATTGCCCAGTACTTTCTCATTGGCTACTGCCACCAACACATCACCCTCTTTTGCCTGTTTTGAATAGGTCATGCTTGCATTTTGAGAAACACTTAGTCTCCCATATGAATTGGATGCAAATGCAAATGCACTATCGGCAAATGCAAAGGATACTCCTCCATGTAGGATAGCGAACCCATTTAACATTTCTTTCCTGACGGTCATTTTGAGGGTGCATTTCCCTTCACTTACCTCCACCAGTTCAACACCCATCCATCGACTAAAAAAGTCCTTGTCCATCATGCGGTGATAAACTTCAAGTGGCTGACTCATGAGTTGACTGTTTCTTGTGGATAAAATGTTTTATGTTCATTCACCATGTCCCTCAATAAAGGACTGCATCTATACCGTTCCTCATGATATCGACCAAATAGTCCATCCAGAAATTTCACACACCTTTCAATTCCAATATCATCCGCCCATTTCAACAAGCCTTTAGGGTAATTGACCCCAGTAGTCATTGCTGTATCAATATCATCTCTTGTGGCAATTCCAAAATGCAAAGCATCAGCCGCTTCATTGATCAACATCACCACGATTCTATCCACGATTAGCTCACCCTTCACCTCATCAGTGTTTGGTTCTGTTTTCATTGCTCCTTCAGAGTAATCGTAATATCCTTTACCGGTTTTTCTTCCCAATAACCCAGCCTCCATCATTCTCTTCTGAGTAAATGAAGGTCTGTATCGCGGATCGGCAAAAAAGGCATTGAAAACTGTTTCCGTTACAGTATAATTAATGTCATTCCCGATGAAATCCATCAACTCAAAAGGTCCCATTCGGAAACCTCCAATTTCTTTCATAGCCCAATCAATGGTAGACATATCAGCGATTCCCTCGTCATAGATTCTCAGCGCTTCACCATAAAAAGGTCTTGCCACTCTATTGACTATAAAACCCGGGGTGTCTTTCGCTAAAACTGTAAGCTTTCCCCAACTGTCAATTATTTTTTTGGCATTTGTTGTGGTTTCATGTGAAGTTTGAATTCCCGGAATGATTTCAGTCAACTTCATTAATGGTACTGGATTGAAAAAGTGGATCCCAACAAATCTCTCAGGTTTATCAACCGCAGCTGCCAAAGAAGCAATCGACAAGGATGAGGTATTTGAAGCGATGATACAATCATCATTGACGATACTGCTCAATTCACTGAATACTTTCCTTTTGATTTCCAGGTTTTCAATTATAGCCTCGATCACCATACTGCATACAGCCAGGTCCTTTAAATCAGTGGCATAAACAATGTTTCCCAGAATTGAATTTTTCTTGGCTTCATCTATTTTTCCCTTTTCAACTAATCGGGACAATATTTTATTCAATTGTTCTTTGGTCGTCTCGGTTGCCTCAGCATTTGCGTCATAAACAACCACTTGCCAACCTGCAGAAGCTGCTACCTGAGCTATTCCCCTGCCCATTGTTCCACAACCAATTACTCCTAAAAGTTGTATACTCATCTTCCTTTGAATTCTGGTTTCCTTTTTTCAACGAATGCACTCACACCTTCCGTGTAGTCTTCTGTCTCACTTGCAGCTATTTGCAGTCTGTTTTCTACTTCAAGCTGTTGCTCCAGGTCATTAGTCAGTGAACTATTGAAAGCCTCTTTTGTATATGCAAGACCCTTTGTTGGCATATTGGCCAATTTATGGGCTACCTTCTGAACAGCCTCGTCTAGTTCTGACTCTGGAAAATACTTGTAAATCATCCCCATTCTCTCCGCTTCCTGAGCAGAAACTTTATCACCAAGCATTGCCAATGCAGATGCTTTTTGGAAACCTACTAATCTGGGCAAGAAGAATGTTCCGGCACTATCAGGAATCAACCCAATCGCACTGAAAGCCTGAATAAAGGCCGCATTTTCATTAGCTATTACAATATCACAAGCAAGCGCAATATTGGCTCCTGCCCCTGCTGCCACACCATTCACTTTAGCCACAACAGGTTTTTTAAGATTTCTTATTTTCCTTACTATGGGAGCATAATGTTCTTCCAAAATGGATTTGAAGCCGGGCATAGCTTCAGGTGAGGTTACTTCTACCAAATCCTGACCAGCGCAAAATGCTTTTCCTTCACCTGTAATGACCACACATCGTACTGAATTGTCAGTAGCACATTCATCAAGGGCCGCCTGAAAATCAAGGGCTAATTGTCTGGTGACACTGTTATAAGCCTTCGGCCTATTTAGTTTTATCGTTGCTATTCCTGATTCCCTGGTAAAAATTATGGGTTCCATTCAAGGTTGTTTATATGCATTTAAAATAATCAAAAGGTTCCTGGCAATCATTGCACTTAAACAATGCTTTGCAAGGTGTGGAGCCAAATTGACTCACCATTTCTGTGTTCGTTGACTTGCACTGAGGACATTTCACTATGCGTTCCCCTTCAATCAACGCTTTTTTATCCATAGTTTCATTCATGGGTGGTGCAATACCATACTTTTCAAGCTTGATTTTGCCCTCCTCTGAGATCCATTCAGTAGTCCATGCGGGTGAAAGTACAGTTTTGATATTGGCTTTCAGTCCATTTGTTTCAAAAGCCTTCTGAATCTCCTCCCCAATCACATCCATAGCAGGGCATCCTGAATAAGTAGGTGTGATGGTCACGATGTACTCACCATTTAACTCTTGAACACCCTTCACAATTCCCATGTCCAAAATAGACAACACAGGAATCTCAGGATCCGATACGGAAGCCAGTATTTCTCGTGTTTTTGTGCCTAAATTTTCCATATATCAGATTTAAGTATCAAGATTTAAGTATTAAGAAGTCTCAGTACTCAAATCTCACTTCTCGTATCTTAATTACCACTTCATGCCAGGATATGCTCTTTGCATAAACTGTAATTCATTTAGGATAAATCCCATATGCTCAGAATGAATTCCGGACTTGCCACCCTGCTGATAAGGCTCAATTTCCGGTATTGTTAATGTTGCTTCTTCAAAAACTGCCTTAATATCTTTGAAATAAGCTTCCTTTACCTTTTCTAAATCAGCACCAACCCCCTCATTTTGGGCCCAGGCTTCTACTTCAGATATTTCAAACAGCTCTCCAACATAAGGATACAAGTAATCCAACGCCTCTTGCATTTTTTGCTTACTTTCTTCAGTTCCATCTCCTAGCCTTTTCACCCATTCAGATGAAAAACGATGATGGTAACTTACTTCTTTCAGTGACTTGGCTGCTATAGCAGCAATGGTCTCATCTTTACTATTCACCAGTTGGGTCAATAATGGCAAATGGTAAGCATCAAACAAAAACTGCCGAACAATCACATAAGCAAAATCATTGTTTGGTTGCTCAACAAGAAGCACGTTCTTGTAATCTCTTTCATACCTTAGAAATGCAATATCATCTTGTGTTGTACCTTCTCCTTTCAATTCTGCTGCATATTGACAATAGCTTCTTGTTTGCCCGTACAGGTCAAGGGATAAATTGGTCAGAGCGATATCTGTTTCCAGACTTGGACCGTGACCACATAATTCAGAAAGTCTGTGACCCAGAATCATGCTATTATCACTCAACTGAAGGATATAGTTGTATAAATTCTCGTTCATGACTAAATATGTTTTACCTCGTCCGGCAAATTGTAAAATGTGGGATGTCTATACACTTTATCTTGTGCTGGCTCAAAAGTTTCACCATTCTGCTCCGGGTTTGAAGCTGTGATGTGCTTTGATTCCGCAACCCAAATACTAACACCTTCACTTCTTCTGGTGTAAACATCTCTAGCGTTTTCAATAGCCATAGTGGCGTCTGCCGCGTGCAGGCTACCCACATGTCTGTGCTCTAATCCATTTTTACTTCTAATGAATACTTCAAAAAGTGGCCAATTCTTACTCATGACTATACTGCTTGTTTAAGATTTCTTTTTGCTTTTTTGTCGGCATGCGCCAATGCAGCCTCTCTCACCCATCGACCATTGTCCCAGGCGTTTTGTCTGGCTGCTATTCTTTCTTTGTTACAAGGACCATTCCCTTTCACTACTCTCCAAAACTCATCCCAGTCGATAGGGCCAAAATCATAATGACCTCTTTCCTCGTTCCACTTAAGGTCCTTATCAGGTACTGTAATTCCAAGAAATTCTGCCTGCGGTACGGTTTGATCAATAAACTGCTGACGTAGCTCGTCATTACTTTTTCTTTTGATCTTCCATTTCATGGACTGTTCGGTATGCGTAGAGGCCTCATCTGTTGGGCCAAACATCATCAATGAAGGCCACCACCATCTATTCAAGGCATCCTGAGCCATTTGTTTCTGGGCTTCAGTACCTCTGCATAAAGTCAGCATGATTTCATAACCCTGTCTTTGGTGGAAGCTCTCTTCTTTACAAATTCGAACCATAGCCCTGGCATAAGGTCCGTATGAAGTTCTTGTGAGCATCACCTGGTTAATGATAGCAGCACCATCCACCAGCCAACCAATAGCTCCAATGTCTGCCCAGGTCAATGTAGGGTAGTTGAAGATACTTGAATATTTAGCCTTCCCGGTAAGTAATTGCTCAGTCAATTCATCCCTGGAAATTCCCAATGTCTCGGTAGCACTGTACAGGTACAAACCATGACCAGCTTCATCCTGAACTTTGGCCAGAAGAGCAACTTTTCTTCTCAAACTGGGAGCTCTTGTAATCCAATTTCCCTCTGGCAACATCCCCACTATTTCTGAATGGGCGTGCTGAGAAATTTGTCTGATATGTGTTTTTCTATACTTCTCAGGCATCCAATCTTTCGGTTCGATATTATCTCCGCGATCGATTCTTTCCTGAAACTGCTTCTCCAGATCAACTACATTATTCTCCATATCTAAATATTTACAGTTTTCTTATTTCTTATACATCAAAATCAACCACCACTTTGTTTGAAACGGGAATTGACTGACATGTCAATATAAACCCTGCTTCAACCTCATCTTCTTCCAAAGCATAATTGACCTGCATGTCTACTTTTCCTTCCAGCAACTTAGCCTTACAAGTACAACAAACTCCTCCTTTACAGGCGAATGGCAAATCGGCAGACTGTGCAAGCGCAGCATCTAAAAGGTTAGTCTCTCCTATTTCCAATTCAAATTGCATTTGCTTGCCACCTTCCTGAACAGTCACACTGCACATTTCACCAGTATGTGCTTTTAATTCTTCGCTCTTAGGTGCTTTCTTGCCACTAGTGTTAAATAGCTCAAAGTGAATTTTATGACTGTCAAATCCTTTAGATTCCAGGAAGTCCTTCACCATAAAGATCATTTCCTCTGGTCCGCACAAGAATGTATCATCACAATCAGAGACATCCAGAATGGACGTGTAGATTTTCTCTAATTTTTCCTCATCGATTCTACCATTGAACAATGGCAGATCACGTTCTTGTTTGGTAAGGAAGTAATAAATTTTGAATCTGTCAAGGTATTGGTTCTTCAGCGCTTCTAATTCTTCCTTCAGGATCACAGAACCTGTGTTCTTGTTAATGTAAAACAAGGAAAATGAGGCATTAGGTTCAGCCTTGAGGTGAGTTTTGATAATGCTTAATATTGGGGTAATCCCACTGCCAGCTGCAAATGCTACATAGTGCTTACTGGCATTCTGATCAACCTCCACATAGAATTTGCCATGTGGTGGCATTACTTCCAATGTATCACCTGGCTTTAATACTTGATTTGCAAACGTAGAAAATACTCCTGACGGTATTTGTTTAATTCCCACACGTAACTCATTGTCAAAAGGACTTGAGCAGATGGAGTAATTTCTTCGTACTTCTTCGTTATTGATATTAGCTTTCAGGGTAAGGTGTTGACCTTGTTTGAATTTAAAGACCTCTTTTTCACCATTGTTCAACTCAAATGAAATCACCGAACAATCCGGTGTTGTTTTGAAAATGTCTTTGATTTTCAGGGGATAGAAATTATGATCCATGGTCAAAAATACAAACGTTTGCTTAAAACTAACAAATGTTAGTTAGATAGTCAAATTTAAGACACTCGAAACAAGAGATTTAACATAAAATTGAAATATGATTATTGATCGATCAGACTTTCAGTCCATCCAGTAAGCACGTAATCATTTCATCCTCAAGTTCCTTAGGACGAAGATTTTTTTTCTTGCTGTACCAGGAGTATAGCCAACGCAATGTCGATAGAATTGAAAAAAGCGCAATCTCCGTATCTACTTTTCTGAAAGTCCCTTCATCAATGCACTTATCGATGATTTTCTCGAACTTTTTCTCGTACGCATCCCTTTTTGTAACAAAATCCTCCAGTGCTTCCCCCTCAAGATGAACCCATTCATGCGTAATCAGGGAAATTGAATCAGTGTAATCAATAGCGAAGCTCACATGCATTCTGATGAGCTTCTCCAACTTTTCAATGGCAGGAATCTCTTTATCATTTACTTCAGCCATTCCTTCAGTAAATAGATTGGCCATGGTGAGTAGCAGGTCACTAAAAAGATCCTGTTTTGAGGAAATATGGTTGTAAAGACTTGCGGCCTCCATACCTACCTCCTGGGCTATGTCTCGCATTGAGGTAGCCTTGTAACCTTTCTTTCGGAACAGGCGTGCCGCTTTCTCTTTGATTAATTCCCTTTTAGGCTTCATTTCCGCCAAATATATAACTATTTATTAATCTTAGTCCATCCAAAAAATTTCCCACCCTTGTTTGTCAATGATAATTGTGGTTTGACTTGCATTCTTGTATCGGCGAATTTTGAGTTTCCCCTTTTCTCTGATTGATAATGATCTCTTGATGACTTTCCAACCATCCATCTTATGGTAGACGATGACCTTCTGTTTCCTTTTCAGTTGCGTAATCCATTTATTTCGATCAACACTCAGTGAGTCCAACTTCCCAGAACCTGTTGAATCATTTAATATTTCAAGTGCAATCTGACAATCTGGAATTCCATACCCCAGGTAATTATTGCCAAATGGAAACAATGAGCTGGACTTTACAATTATTTCCCTCACCTCTTTATTGCTGAGAGTTGGATTGAACTGCCATATTGAGGCGGCCATACCTGTAATTACTGGTGTTGAGAAAGAGGTTCCGGAGGCTGCAAAACATGCTACATCTGGCTTTTGATAAGGTAAATCAGGTGGTCCGATAGAACTGTATGGCATTTTATCCTGCAATTGATATTTACTGGCACCAACAGCAAGTGCTCCTTTAGCATCTGCAGGTGTATTCACCACTTGCCATTTTGACCGATCCCCATCATTGCCGGCCGCAGCAACAATCAACATTCCCTTTTCGGTGTAGGCTATTTGTACTGCCTGAGCAACAGCACTTTGACCATTCATATCCTGAGGTGCATAATTTTCATTTGGATCATCATACCCATCAGTATACCCGAGAGAAAGGTTTATCAACTTTACACCCTGATCATGCATCCATTCCAAAGCTTCTATTAGAAAATCCTCCTCAATTCTTTTTTCTGAAATACCGTGATCAGTTCTTGCCAGGTAAAATGTAGCATCAGATGCCAGTCCGAAACGGATTTTGTCATTCTTACCAGCTATCATTTGCCAAACTTCCGTTCCATGATGATCATCAGCGAATTGACTACCGGTGTATGGTGTTGCTTCAGGAGTTAAATAATCTTTATAAGCGGCTACCCGTCCCTGTCTAAAAACTTCTTCCAGATTCTTATCAATATTGGCCGACAAAAATCCTCCATCAATTATGCCAATTTTCACCCCCTTTCCAGTTAATCCCTGATCCAGAAATACACTGGCATTGATCTGTTCCAGCGCAAACCCAAGCTCGTGAATTGTAACATCACTTCGTAATGGCTCAAATTGAAGACATTTCTCAATTCTTTTGATGTAACCGCGCTCAGTGAGATCGGAAATATCATCTTTGTTTAATCTGGCTGATATGGCATGTAGCCAATAAGAGGAGCTTTCAAAAGTTATCCCATTAGTTAGCAAGCTATCTTTCATGGAATTCATAGGATATTCATCCTCGAAATAAATCCAATATTTCGATTGGCCGGATAACCCTGAACTGAGCAATAGAGTGAGTATAAAGACAGCTACTCTTATCATCATCAACGATTTGCTAATTCACCATAATTTATTATAAAATTGAACAGCCAAGTATTAACTTGCTCTTATTATTTCAACGAAGAACCCAATTTTTGATATGAAGTACAGGCCAATAGGAGCAGATCTATACAAACTCAATAGAAAAAACTTTACTGACAAGATCAAACCCAATTCAGTAGCGATTTTTCACTCCAATGATATCATGCCAACCAATGCGGATGGCACCATGCCCTTCAAACAAAATAGCAACTTGTTTTATCTATCCGGCATAGACCAGGAAGAATCAATATTAGTCCTTGCTCCGGACTTCCCGGATCCTGAAATGCGAGAGATGTTATTCGTCATTGAGACCAATGAAGAAATTGCCATTTGGGAGGGTCACAAGTACACCAAAGAAGAAGCCACAGAAACATCCGGAATTAAGAATGTGAAATGGAATTCTGAATTTGAAAAGATGCTGGGATTGGTTCTGGCAGAGTCAGTCAATATTTACCTGGACCTCAATGAACACATCAGAAGTGCCAATGAAGTGGAAACCAGGACTAAAAGGTTTTACAAGTGGTGCCACAGTAAGTTTCCACTCTTCAATTACGAAAGGGCATTCCCAATTCTAATGGTGCAAAGAATGGTCAAATCCAAACTGGAGATTGACATGATGCAACACGCCTGTAATATCACTGAAAAGGGTTTCAGAAGAATTTTGGAAGCAGTGAAACCAGGTGTTTGGGAATATGAAATTGAGGCTGAGTATGTACATGAGTTCATTATGAATCGTTCTCGTGGATTTGCCTATACACCTATTATTGCTTCTGGTGCCAATGCTTGCGTATTGCATTACATTGAGAATAACCAACAGTGTAAAAAAGGAGATCTGCTTCTCATGGATGTAGGAGCAGAATACGCCAATTACAATGCAGACATGACAAGAACAATCCCTGTCAGTGGTCAATTTACACCAAGACAGCTGGATGTTTATAATGCTGTTCTTCGTGTCAAGACAAAAGCAACTGAGATGCTTAGACCTGGTATTACTATCTCTGAATACCATAAAGAAGTAGGCCTGATCATGCAAAGCGAATTAGTTGAACTGGGTCTGATTGATAAAACAGACATAAAAAACCAGGATCCGAAATGGCCGGCATATAAGAAGTATTTCATGCATGGTACGTCTCACCACATTGGAGTGGATGTGCATGATGTGGGAAGTTTTTATAAAGAAGTAAAAGCAGGAAATGTATTTACTGTGGAGCCTGGAATATACATTAGAGAAGAGAACATCGGTATCCGAATTGAAGATGACGTCTTGATCACTGAGGATGGACACAAAAACCTAATGAGAAATATTCCAATCCACGCGGAAGAAATTGAAGACCTGATGAATAAATGATTGAAGTACGGGAAGGCACCATTTCTGAAATCGTAGCATTATCAAGAAAAATTCCTGAATTTCACAATCCATATGGTGAGGATGATTACCTCAAGCGTTTCAATAATATTCCTCACCTTATACTGGTCGCAGAAGAAAATAGCAAGATTATAGGGTTCAAATGTGGGTACCACAAAGAGCCTGATTCAAGTAGATTCTATAGCTGGATGGGAGGTGTGCTACCCGATAATCGAAAAAAAGGTGTAGCAAAGGTTTTACTGGAAGCCATGGAAGAATGGTGTCGTTCAGAAGGATTTGATATACTAGAATTTAAAACACTAAATCAACATAAATCAATGCTGATCTTTGGCATTCGCAATGGATTTAATATCACGAATGTGGTCCAATCACCAAAAGACAGCAGACCCAGAATATTATTGGAAAAAGAATTAATTCAATGAGTACATTTAACGCAGACAAAGCACCAGAGCCAGTAGGACTTTACCCTCACGCCAGACAGGTAGGAAGCTTGTTATTCCTATCAGGAGTAGGCCCCAGAGAAAAAGGAACCAAAAAAATTCCTGGTGTAGAATTAGACGAAGCAGGAAATATAGTGAGTTATGACATTGAAAAACAATGTCACTCAGTCTTCAACAATGTGAAAACCATCCTGGAGGCCTCTGGAGCCAGTTGGGAAGACCTGGTGGATGTAACAGTTTTTCTAACCAATATGAAAGACGATTTCAAGACTTATAACAAGATCTATGCAGAATATTTTCAGAGCAATCAACCGTGTAGAACTACAGTAGAAGTAAATTCTTTACCTACTCCGATTGGGATTGAATTGAAGTGTATTGCGGTTATAAAATAGATTATTGAAATTTTTCAGTGCCAATAATTTGAAATTGGCTTAACTTAGCCCCAAATCTTGAATTTTTTTGATGCAGTATAATACAGACAAAGAGAACCTCAAACTGAGAGAGTACGGTAGAAATGTCCAAAAACTTGTGGATTACATACAAACCGTAGAAGACAAGGAAAAGAGAAACAGCTATGCTGAAACATTGGTAGAATTGATGAGACAAATCAATCCTAATGTAAAAGAAGGCAAAGAGTACGAACAAAAAGTATGGGATGACCTTCACATCATCTCTGAGTTCCAACTTGAGGTAGAAAGTCCGTATCCTACTCCAGACAAGACAATATTAGGAAGAAAGCCAGATAGGGTTAAGTACAATTTCAATCAGATCAAGTACAAGCACTATGGTAAAAACATGGAGCTCCTAATTGAAAAGGCAGTTGCCACTGAAGATCCTGATATAAGAGAAGCTGCTATTGTCCACATTGGTAAACTGATGAGAACTTTCTACAATGTTTGGAACAATGACACACTGGAAGATGTCACAATCATCAAAAACATCCAACAACTTTCTGATGGTAAGCTTACGATTGACCTTGAAAAGGTTAAAGAGTATAACCTTTTTGAGGTTCAACAACAACAGCAACACAGACCTAAAAATCAAGATCAGAAAAGCCGTCAACGCAAAGGTGGTGGCGGTGGAAGAAGAAACCAAAAAAGAAGAAGAAACTAAATGTCATCCTTCCGTGTACGAGGAGGGGCCAAACTTAAAGGGGAAATTATTCCCCAGGGAGCAAAAAATGAGGCCCTTCAAATTATTTCGGCTGTATTATTAACACCAGAACCTGTTCATATTAAAAAGATCCCTAATATCAGGGATGTTAACAAACTCATTGATCTTCTAGCTGATTTCGGTGTTCAAATTGAGAAAACTGGAGAAGAGTCAGTACGCTTTACGGCAAAGGATATCAATCTGGATTTCCTGGAAACAGAAGATTTTAAAGAGAAAGCTGCGTCACTGAGGGGTTCAATCATGATTCTTGGTCCACTACTCGCAAGGTTTGGTAAAGGCAAAATGCCAAAACCAGGAGGAGACAAAATTGGAAGGAGACGTGTTGACACTCATTTTGTCGGTTTTGAAAAACTAGGTGCAAAATTTAAATACAATGCCAAAGACAGTTTTTATACTGTTGATGGTAAAAAATTGAAGGGCACCTACATGTTACTGGATGAAGCCTCAGTAACAGGAACAGCCAATATTGTGATGGCCGCCAGCATGGCAGAAGGCGTCACCACAATCTACAATGCTGCTTGCGAACCCTATCTACAGCAACTTTGCCGAATGCTAGTGAGCATGGGGGCAAAAATTGAAGGAATAGGCTCCAACTTATTAAAAATCGAAGGTGTGGATTCTCTGGGAGGAACAGAACATACGATGCTTCCCGATATGATTGAAGTAGGGAGTTTTATCGGCATGGCAGCCATGACCCAGTCAGAGATCATCATCAAAAACGCCAGAATTGACCAGTTGGGGATTATCCCCGATACATTCAGAAGGCTGGGAATTGAAATGGAATTCAAAGGAGATGACATTTATATTCCGGAACAAAAACACTACGCCATTGATACTTATATTGATGGGTCAATATTGACAATTGCGGATGCTATTTGGCCAGGGTTTACACCAGATTTATTGAGTATTATCCTTGTGACAGCCACACAAGCAAGAGGGACCGTTTTGGTGCATCAGAAAATGTTCGAAAGTCGGTTATTCTTTGTCGATAAGTTAATCGATATGGGAGCACAAATCATACTTTGCGATCCTCACAGAGCTACCGTTATCGGACTGGACCGAAAGTTTCCTCTAAAAGGAATTCAAATGACATCTCCCGATATCAGAGCCGGTGTATCCTTATTAATTGCGGCATTATCCGCTGAGGGAGAAAGCACCATTAATAATGTGGAACAGATTGACCGAGGATATCAATTTATTGATAAAAGGTTAAAAGCAATAGGTGCAGATATCGAACGTTTTGGTTAAATTTCTAATGCAAAAACAGAAATAATCATGACAACAGAAGATAAGAAAGGTCAGGTAGAAGGAATCCTTACTGAACTTGGCAAAAAAATCGACATCCTCATCCATGAAGCAAAGGATGCCAAAGATGATATCCGGGACGATCTGGAAGAAAAGATCAAAGAATTAAAGGATAAGAAGGAAACCCTGGAAGATGATTTCAATGAGTACAAAGACAAGGGTAAAGATAAATGGGATGAAGCAAAACCTCACTTTACTTCTGCATTCAACGAATTGAAACTAGCCATGGATAAACTTTTTGGCAATAAATAAGTAATTCACCACTATCCAAAATTTCCTAATAAATCTTAACTTTGCAGCCCAAAATTAAGATGAATGGATAACCCTGTTATAATATTCGGTGTAAATGGTATTGGCAAGGCAGCTATGGAAATATTCAATAGCCATGGTATTGTCGTGTATGGCTTTCTGAGCGAGAGAGAAGAGGATCATAATACTGAAATAGGCGACATCAGTGTTTTGGGAGATCCTGATGATGATGGTTTTTTAAAGCTTATCGGTAAGAAATGTGAAGCTTTCGTAGCTACCGATGATAATGCTTTGAGAAAAAAGCAGGTCAAAATGCTTAATGAAAGAAGAAAGGTAATGCCTACCAATGCAGTTCACGCTACTGCTACAATCAGTAAATCTGCCCACATCGGTCATGGTAATTTTGTGAATGCTGGTGCTTTCTTAGGAGCCGACGCAGAAATTAAAAGCCATTGTATTGTGCATTCAAGAGCAGTGCTGGATCATGAAGTTGTTCTGGAAGATTTTGTGCAGGTAGGTGCCGGATCAGTGCTCAATAGTGGTGTCAAGGTGGCTGAAGGGGCCTTTATTGGATCTGGAGTTACAATTGTTTCTGGAGTGAAAATTGGTAAAAATGCCAGAATAGGAGCCGGATCAGTTGTAATAAGTGATGTAGGGGCCGGAGAAACAGTTTTCGGGAATCCTGCTGTTAAAGTAGAAAAATAAGGAGGTTATGAATTAACGAAGCAGGTATTTTTACTTCTAGCTTCCGACTTCTAACTTCCAACTCATACATAAACACCCGGCTTGAAACCGGGCGAAATAAAGTTTAGAAAAATGAAATACAACGTATTGCTTTATTACTGCTATTCAAAAATTGAAGACCCTGAGCAGTACAGGGAAGAACATCATTTGTTTTGTTTGGAACATGACCTAAAAGGAAGGATCATCATTTCTTCAGAAGGTTTGAATGGAACCGTGTCTGGTACTCCCGAGCAAGCTGAGAAATACATGGATTATGTACACAGCGATGAGCGTTTCAGAAAGACTGAATTTAAAGTAGAAGCTTCTGATGAACATGCTTTTGCAAAGCTCCATGTACGTGTGAAGCCGGAAATTGTACATTCCAGCTTACACCATATTGACCCCAATGAACAAACAGGGGAATATGTAGAACCCGAAGAATTCAAGCAAATATTAAGAGATCAACCTGAGGATGTGGTGATTCTTGACGTAAGGTCAAATTATGAACACAATGTTGGTAAGTTTAAGAATGCTGTGACCCTTGACATTGAGAATTTTAGGGATTTTCCTGAAAAGGTTAAAGAATTAGACCGATACAAAGACAAAAAGGTTATAACTTACTGTACAGGTGGTATAAAGTGTGAAAAAGCCAGTGCTTACTTATTAGAACAAGGCTTTGAAAACGTTCACCAGTTACATGGAGGAATCATCAAATATGGCATTGAGGCCGGAGGAGAAGACTTTGAAGGCAAATGCTATGTATTTGATAACAGAGTGACCCATGATGTGAATAAGGTAAACCCAAAGGTTATTTCAAAATGTTATGTAACCGGCGAACCTTCAGACAGAATGGTCAATTGTGCGAATCCAACTTGTAACATACATGTTCCTATGTCAGAAGAGGGAGCCAGAAAATACAATGGTTGCTGTTCTGAAGAATGCATGAACCACCCTGATGTAAGACCCTATGACGGAACAGGGTATTACGCCAAAGAATCAAACGGATATAATCCGTACAAAGGCTGGAAAAGAAAGTATACGGACGCATAATCTTGAATAATGTATGCCAAAGATCTCAGAAGCTGATCTGATCTTAAATTCGGATAAGAGTGTTTATCACCTGAACCTAAAACCGGAACACATTGCGGATGATATCATAACCGTGGGTGACCCCAGTAGGGTTCATCGTATTAGTAGCTTCTTTGACAAGGTAGAGTTCGAGATGAATCGCAGAGAATTCATTACCCACACAGGTACTTATAAAGGAAAAAGAATCACTGTAATAAGTACCGGTATGGGTACTGATAACGTAGAAATACTTCTCACGGAATTAGACGCCCTTGTCAATGTTGACCTCAAAAAAAGGGAGGTCAAGGAAGAAAAGAAAAGTCTTAATATCATTAGAGTTGGTACCTCTGGAGGGATTCAGGAGGATATCAAAATTGGGAGTCATCTTGTATCTGAGTATGCTGTTGGACTTGATACTTTGATGTTTTTCTACGAATACCAGAATGGCCCCATGGAGGATGAAATTGCAACTCAAATCCAGAAGGAAATTGGTTTCCCCTTTAAACCCTATGTAATTCAAGGTTCCAGCGAATTAATGAAGAAGTTTGGTGAAGGAATGATTGTGGGCAACACAATTACCGCACCAGGATTCTACGCTCCTCAAGGAAGAGTTCTCCGAAACAATATTAAATTCCCAAACCTCATTGACAAACTTGTACTTTTTCATCACCGTGGGTTTTGGCTTACTAATTTTGAAATGGAAACTGCCGGTTATTATGCACTGGCAAATATGATGGGGCATAAAATGATAAGTCTCAATGCCATATTGGCTAACAGAGTCAAAAATACCTTCTCAAAAAACCCAAACCGACCAGTAGATGCACTGATAAAAAAGGTGCTGGAAAGAATCTAATTTTACCCCTGGGAATATCCCAATCAGGTCTTATTATTTTTCTATCTTTGGTATAGATTATTTTAATAACGACCAACATGAAATTTACTTATTTAATGGGAATGGCTCTCTGCATTTGTTTGCTTTCACCTGGTATTAGTGAAGCACAACTTTTGAAGAAAGCCAAGGAAAAACTAGAGAAGAAGGGTAACGAAGCAATTGATGACCTCTTCAGTGGAAAGAAAAAGGACAAAAATTCTGGTTCTTCAAGTTCAGGGAGCTCTTCAGGTAGCAGTTCATCAGGTAGCAGCAGTGGCTCTAATTCGGGAAATTCTGGGAACCCGGGATACGGTAGTGGATCTGGGAACTATGGCGACAGGGGAGACAGGAAGCTTTCTCGTCCGGATGTTGATGAAAACATTGCAGAAGCCTACGCTTCCCTTGACGCACAAAACTATTCAGATGCGAAGTTCGCCATCCAACAAGCCATCATTGGTATTGAATATGAATTGGGTGAAGATATCCTTGAAAACATGCCGACAGATCTTCTGGGGCTATCAGCCGTGACTGAAAATGATCAAATCACATCGACTGGGATGGGATTTGTAGGACTAAATATTTCCAGAGAGTATGATAGTGGAAGTAAATGGGCAAAAGCAATGCTTGCCAATAATTCAGCTTTGATGTCTTCATATAACATGGTGTTGAGCAATCCAGCTTATGCGCAGCAATCAGATGACTACAAAGTGACCAGGATAAATGGTTATAAAGCCATTATGGAATATGACAATGATGGATTGAAGGTAGCGATACCATTCGGCCAATCTTCCTTATTTCTTCTTGAGACCAGTAATGTCTATGAGGAATCGGAAGCCGAAGAAATGGTTATGCAATTTGACATTGCAAGTTTTAAAGAAATCTTAGGAGAACAATAAACCCATCGTCATGAAAAACATTTTTACACTTATCATATTTTTAGCAGGCTCTTCACTTTTTGCACAGGACATTGAATCAAAATTAGATGAAGCAAAAATGGCCTACAAAGGTGGCAACATGGAAGACGCCAGATTTGCTTTGGAACAATCTCTGGTAGAGTTAGATAAACTCATTGGTAAAGAAGTACTTAAAATTTTACCAACAGAAATGGGCGGATTGACAGCAAATACTGAAGATGACAATGTTACCGGAAGCACAGGTTATACCGGAGTATTTGTAGAAAGAGAGTATTCTGGAGAACCAAAGTTCATCAGCATTCAGGTAATGGCTGACTCTCCATTTCTCGCAATGGTTAATATGGCGCTAACAAATCCAATGATTGCCAGTATGAGTGATGGTAATCAGGAAATTACAAAGATCAGCGGATACAAATCCCTGGTGGAGCTAGATGAAGGTCAAGAAGGAGATGAAGACACCTATAAGTTTATGACTCCTGTTTCCAGCTCATTGATTACCGTAGAAGTAACCGGATTTGGAAAATCAGATGCCTATTCCATGGTTTCTGAACTGGATTACCGTTCAATTGTGTCTTTGATTAGTTCGGGGCAATAAATTGTCAATAAAGAAACTGATATAGCCAGTCATTCCTGAAGAGAGGTGACTGGCTTTTCTTTTTGTGGGATTTCTCTCTCAGTATTCTTTCTAACTGAGAAAACTTTCACCAAATCTGTAAGTCCTTTCAACTCATCAAGTCCTTCTGCTACCAGGTAATATTCTTTGAGATTGGAAACCCTGGTTGCCAGTTTCCCTGAAATCAGGAATGAGGCATTGTGTTTGGAACACAACTTTTCTAATCTTGCGGCACTATTCAAGACATCTCCATGAAAAGCCAGTTCCCTTTTGATGTCACCTACCTCAGTAATGGTAACTTCTCCTATGTCCATTCCTGCCTTAAAAACGGGTTCTATATCATATCTGGATTGAAAAAATGTGCTTTTTGTAGCCAAAATGTCTGCAAATCTAAATAATGCCTTGATGCAATTATTTGATTTCAATCCCTGCTTCACGGGCCAATATAACACCACCTCATCACCCACATATTGATAAACACGAGCGTTTGTCAACCGAATAGGATGATTTAAAAAATGAAAACAATCTTTGATCAGACTGCTGTATTTTTCATGACCCAATTGCTCAGCAATAGATGTGGAATTCTTCAAATCAATGAAGCAAAAAATCATTTCCTCAGTTTTTGGGCGGTGGTATTTACCCACCAATAAATTGAACCATTCATGAGGACCCAATTTTCTGGTCACCTCGATCAAACCATTTAACAGAATCATAAAAATAATCATGTAAGCCGCCACAGAAATGAATAACCGGTGATCCATAGTAGCCGAAATATATTCAATCTGGTCCCAGCTGAAAATATTCAACCAAAGAAACAAGAAATTGACGACCATTCCCACAATTGCCATTGACAACAGATAGAACCCACTTTTGAATAGAATGACCAGATAAAATGCTTTCCTTCTGATAAAACTGTTTTCAGCTATATGGTTGGTGACACTAAACAATGCGCCAAATAGAAAGCTCTGTAAAAAAATCTCCAAATGTATATAGCCAGAATCGTAGTATTCTGCAATCGGAGTGCCTTCAAAGTGTGGATAGTATCCAATGATACTCAGCAGTAAATAAAAATACATCCCCAACCACCAGGCGAGGATGTTAAAGAGTAATTGTTTTGTAGAAAAACCCCGAAACATATAGTAAATGTACGGGGTGATCGTGTTTTAGTAGCTCATAAATCCGTTTTTTATCAAAAAGTGATCCAATGCTTCACGTAAGGCTTTACTTTCCGGGTAATGCTGTGTACCAATTAAGTATGCGGATAAGGCATCAAGCAACAAATTCTTATCCTCATAGTATTCTGCCATTTCAAAATAGTACATCAGGTCTTGAGGAAGGTCTGGCGAAGATATTTTTCTGATCTTATAATCCTTTATCTGTGAAAATGCTTCCTCAAATCCATATGCTTCTCCATCTGATGCAGTAACCCTAACTATATATAAATTTGCCTGTTCATTTAATTCAGATAAGTGTAACCAATAATTAGTCTTTTCTGTAAGTTCAGAAAAAAGTGTATCGTTAAAAACATTAGAAATCGTCAATTCGTAGTACCCTAGACTTGAAGGCTGCCAATAAATCGGAAGGAAATCATTGACAAATTCATGTTTCATATTCTCCCATGGAGTCAATAGGAAAATTGGATTAGAACCATACCCGATGCACCTACTGGTAGCTCCAGTGGCATTCATACTTGCCCTATAGTTTCCTACTGCATTGTTTGTAACACCAAATGGCAATGGAATTGGCTGTCTTACTTCACTTAAATTTCCGCTGGCATTAACGATTTCATCATCAACGGCCACAAACGATGTATAATCAGTAAGTAAAGAATACTTGAGCCCTATTCGTTTAGTCTCATATCTTTCAACTACTCCCCCTTTTGTGTAATCGGTAAGGCTTGCTATTTGATTTCGAGCCCAGAGATAATTAAGTGCCTTGTTTTCGATTTTTGATTCATTAGATGGAATAACTTTTACTTCATACTTACCCATTCCATAGTTTCCAGATAACCGAATTGTGTCTGACAATTCTCCAAAATATTTTCCATGAATGATGATAGGACGCTCTGACATTAAGTCTGGTATTTTGTTAGGAAAAACATCATAAACCCCATTTTCACCAAAATCGACAGATATATTGGTTAGTGCCGGTGATCTGATATAATCATAAAACTCCCGAGCTTTTTCTTTAGGGTCGATAAAAGGATTGACAACAAATGGTTGCCCCATTCCTTTCCTCGCCATACCCTCTATCAGATACCTGTTAACCGCCGCTCCAATGCCAAATGCAAAAACGTTTGTGTTGTCAATGTTTTCTTCAATGATATTGAAGACTTCTTTCTCCGCCATGACATACCCATCAGTAATGACTACAATTGAGCGAGAAAATTCATCCGAAATTTCCGTTGCTACTAAACTCTGAAATGCTCGGTAAAGATTGGTTCCTCCCCATGCATTAAGTCTGTCAATCTCCCGAAAGGCCCTTCTAATATTGAAATCTGTAGCAGGTACTGACCTCTCAAACACCTTTTTGCTACCCGATGAGAAAAAGTTCACATTGAATAAATCTGTTGGTTTCAAATTACGCAATAGCTTATCCATCATATCTTTGGATAATTCAAGTGGAAACCCACTCATTGAACCTGAAATATCAATCAGAAACTGGTACTCCTTTGGCGGCATCATTTCATTCTCTACTTTTCTCGGTGGTTGGATGATCAACGTGAAGAAATTTTCATCTTCACCCTCTTTCACCAAAATTCCGGTTTCAATTTCCCTCCCTCTTAGATAATACTCAAGAATGTAGTCTCTTGTCGCTGAATACTTTTCATGCTCCTTCAAAGAAATGCTGCATTTGTTTACATCATTGTATTGGATATTAACCTCATGAGAAACACTTCGCATTGACTGAATTGGAACTCCGGTTGCGATCTTGGTGTCTATCTGAATTTCATAATTAGGTTTTCTCCCTTCAGTTAAATAAGGATTACCCACCCACTTCTCGTTTGAGGCATATATTTCTTCACTTGACTCTTTATATCGAGGACCTACTGTTGTGGGTAAAACGAATTTGTACCTTCCTTGAATAGGTTCTATCATTTCAGTATAAGAGATTATTGTAGTTATAGTATCTCCTGGCATCAAATTAGCAACACTCATCTCAAATACGTTCGATCGATGTTGTTCTAACAAAGAAGCTCTTTGTCCTTTATCGCGTGCTTTCTTATATATTTTCTGAGCTTCAGATTTTTCTTTGATCTCTGCCTGGATCTCCCTTTCTCCTATCACCATTTTCATGGCATATACAGCAGCACTTGTTGAACCTGGAAAAACGTAAGTTGCTTCGATAGGTGAATGACCCGTGTTTACAAATTGCTGAGTCAAGGTTACATCTGCAATAGTTGCAGCAATATTAACATCTGCCTTGAGATGTTTTAATGGAAATTGTTCTGATGGTCCCTCCGAACCTTTAATGTGAAAATATGGTGCAAGATTCCTAAAATATACCTTTTCTTGTCCATGTAAATTAAAGCATGACAGTAATGTCAATACTGAGATAGTAATGGTGTGTACGAGTTTCATTTTTCTGTGCTTAATGATTAATAAATAGTCCCGATGGCTGTTAAGACTCGTACCGTAACTGTAAATAGTTAAAATAAATATTCAAATATTTATATTTTAGACACAAGAAAAGTAACCATTAAAGCAGAGAAAAATCCACAATCAGCTGATTATCAAGGTGAAAAATTTAGGCTCGCTCACTTAATTCAAGCCATCTCATCTCTTTTTCTTCAATGGAAGTGGTAACTTTTTCTATTTGTTGTGACCACTCAGAAAGTTCGGTGTGATCACCTGATCCACTGTTTAATTGCTCAATCAATTTGGACTTTTCACCTTCCAATTTCTCAATCTCACCTTCCAAAGTATCAAACTCCCTTTGCTCATTGAAAGTGAGTTTTTGCTTCTTCTCAGTTTTTACCTTCTCAGTTTTGTCACTTGCTGGTTTTTCTACTACTGGATCTGTAATTTCTTTAGCTTGTTCACGGTAATCTGTGTAATTACCATTGAATATTTTTATTTCTCCCTCGCCTTTAAACACAAAGAGTTGTTCAACCAGTCTGTCCATGAAGTACCTGTCGTGAGATACGATCATCAGGCATCCACCAAATTTTTCGAGATAATCTTCCAAAATGTTGAGAGTAGTAATGTCCAGGTCATTGGTAGGCTCATCCAGAATCAGAAAATTAGGATTGAACATCAGGACTTTGAGCAATTGCAACCTCCTCTTCTCTCCTCCGCTGAGTTTGTAAACAAAGTTGTACTGTGCTTTCGGATCGAATAGGAATAGGTTCAAAAGCTGTGACGCTGTAATTGTATTTCCATCTTCCAATGTAATGACCTCAGCCACTTCTTTGACGATATCGATAACTTTTTGATCCTGCTTGTATTCCAGTTCACCCTGAGTGTAATAACCTATTTTAGTATTCTGACCTAAAGTAATTGTCCCCGAAACTGGCTTCAATTTATCAGTCAACAAGTTCAGGAACGTGGATTTCCCAGCACCATTCTTTCCAACTATTCCTATTCTATCTTTCTTTTTGAAAACATAGCTGAAGTCATTTACCATGTCCATTTGATCATAGGCAAAATTCAAATGCTCAATCTCCAGGATCTTCTTACCCATCCTGGCCGATCCAGTCTTAACTTCTAATTCATCTCTCTTAAGATTGGTTGACGCCTTCTCTTTTATTCCCTCAAAAGCATCTACCCTGTATTTGGCTTTGGTACCCCGAGCTTTTGGTTGTCTCCTGATCCAGTCGAGTTCTTTTCGCATCAGGTTTTTGGCTTTTTCCACTTCAACACGCTCCTGTTCTTCACGTTCAGCCTTTTTCTCAAGAAAATAGGTGTAATTACCATAATACCGATGAACACCTCCCTTGTCAATTTCAATAATATGGTTAGTTACCTTATCCAGGAAATACCTATCATGTGTTACCAGTAACAACGTAAGGTTTTGCGCTGCTAAATAGTTTTCTAGCCACTCAATGGCATCCAGGTCGAGGTGGTTGGTTGGTTCATCCAGGATCAAAAGATCAGGTTCCTCTAAAAGTACCTTCGCGAGGGCCACACGTTTTTTTTGCCCGCCGGATAAACCTTTTATTTTCTGTTCAGTATCATGAATGTTCAACTTGCCCAGAATCTGCCTGGCTTTGTCTTCAAAATCCCAGGCACCAAGATCATCCACTTTTTCAATGGCCTCCTGCAATGCCTCCTGATGTGAGTCATCACTTTGAGATAGGTGCAATAGCGACTGGTAATTCTTTACAGCAGTAGCCTGTGGATGTGTAGAGTTAAAAACCTCCGAAATAATGTCCAGATCATCATCCAATTCCGGAATTTGCGCAAGAAATGAAACTTTGATTTCCTTATTTAAAGAAACTTCACCAGTATCTGGCACTTCTATACCTGCACAAATCTTCAAAAGAGTAGATTTACCAATTCCATTGACACCAACAAGCGCAATCTTTTGCCCCTGGTCGATTCCAAAACTCACATTGTTGAAAAGTTCTCTCTCTGTAAAAGACTTACTGATCCCGTCTATTGAAATTACATTCATACCGCACAAATTAGAACGCAAATCTATAGGATTAAATGACTAGTTAATCTAATTGCAATTTGATATGTTTGACTTGAATTGAAATAATCCAAATCATGACGAAACCCATCGCATTTATAACAGGTGCCACATCAGGTATTGGTGAAGCTACCGCCAGGAAATTGGCTCCAAAATACAATTTGATCATTTGTGGAAGAAGGCAGGAAAGATTAGACCAATTGAAAGAGGAATTGCAGCATATTACCAGTGTACATTGCCTGCAATTTGATGTACGTGATAAAGAAAAAGTGAATTCATTAATTGGTGACCTACCCGAAGAATGGAAAAGTATTGACATTTTGGTCAATAATGCTGGGAATGCCCATGGACTGGATCCCATTGACACAGGTAGCCTTGACGACTGGGACGCAATGATCGATATCAATGTGAAAGGATTGTTATATGTGAGTAAAGCCATCATTCCAGGAATGGTCGACCGACAAAAAGGACATATTGTCAACATTGGCTCGATTGCTGGAAAAGAAGTTTATCCAAATGGTAATGTTTATTGTGGCTCAAAGCATGCAGTGGATGCTATCAACAATGGAATGCGCCTGGATTTATATAAATATGGCATAAAAGTAACCTCCATCAACCCTGGATTGGTGGAAACAGAGTTCTCATTAGTCCGATTCAAAGGTGATGAAGAAAGGTCTGATAATGTATACACCGGTTATAAAGCACTTCAAGCCGAGGACATTGCTGATCTCATTGATTATACCATCAGCGCTCCACCACATGTTTTACTAAGTGACGTGATCATATTGCCGACAGCTCAGGCCAGTGCTACTTCCGTCAAAAAAGATTAAACAGAAAAATATTCCTAAACTTTTTGAACATTTATGTAGTCAACTACGTATTTAATTTATATATTTATGTAGTCAACTACATTTCTATGAAAGAACAGGATTTTTTGAGGGAAATAGGGCATATCGCCTTCACTACCAGATTGAAAAGAATCAGTGACAAAATGATGCAGGATGGAAAGCGAATGTACCAGGAGATGGGATTAGATATTGAACCAAACTGGTACGTAATTTTCTTGATCCTGGATGAGCACGAAGCACTTTCAGTTACAGAGATTGCTCAAATGATCGGGTTTTCACATCCATCTGTAGTGTCTATGGTGGAGAAAATGACCAGGAAAGGATTTCTATTATCAAAAACTTCCGAGGAAGATAGCCGAAAACGAATCATTTCATTGAGTGACAAGGCCAGGGAAAGGTTGCCATTATATAAAAAAGTCTGGAAGGCTGGAGTAACTGGTGTATCTGAGATGCTTGATGGTATCCCAATTTATGACATTCTGGACCAGATTGAAGATAAGCTCAATGAAAGTGGTTTCAAGGAACGCACATTAACACAATTAAAAAACATGGAATAAACTTTAAAACGATGCTAACGACTGCTGTAATGACACCTAAAATCGAGATCAAAGAATTTGACGAGCAATACGCTCAGGACTTTGCCAGATTAAATTATGTATGGTTGGAGAAATACTTCACTATTGAAGAGCACGATATTGAACAACTGGAAAATGTTCATAATTATATTGTTAAACCCGGTGGGCAGGTACTTTTTGCCCTGGATGGAGAAAAAGTAGTGGGAACAGTAGCGTTGGTCAATGAAGATGAACGATCATTTGAAGTTGCAAAAATGGCTGTAGATGAGTCATATCAGGGTTTAAAAATAGGATATCGATTGATGCTTGCTGCAATTGACTATGCCATGAAGGTAGGAAAACGAAGACTTGTTTTGGAATCCAGCACAAAATTACCACCTGCATTGAATCTTTACATCAAAGTTGGATTCAGGGTAATTCCGCAAGATCCTAACACGCTGTACCAGCGATCTAATATTAGAATGGAGCTGGTATGGTAAGTGACATTGAACTCCTGGGGTATATTGCTTTGATCGTAAGTTTGATCTCTATGAGCATGAAAAAGATGGTCATGCTAAGGTCATTGCATATAGCCTCGAGTGTATTATTTGGCATATATGCTTACCGCATAGAATCCTATCCGATCATGATAAGTGCATCGTTGTTTATTGGGATTCATTTGGTTAAGTTGTACAAGGAACGACATAAACCCGTTCAATCTTCCTGATCTACTTCCCAGGTAAAGGAAATACCGTCATCAGACAAACTTTGGGTTATTTGTGCTGTGAGCAAATTGTGATAATTTTTTGGGACTGGATAATCACCTTTCACCACAATCGATATGTACTTTTCAGCCTGCAATTGAAAATTCTTCTCAAGCTGACCAGATTCGATGTAATACAGATAAGTTTTTAGCTTGTTCTGCAGCGCACTAATATGAAAATATGATTCGGACCAATCAAGCTCGTCTTCTATCACGAGGTGACAATTTCCTGAATCATCATGGTAGATATCGTCAATGGAATCAAAATCAATTACTGCCATCTTGTAAATATTTAAAAAATCAATACAATTAGGCCGGTTGAAAAATAACGTAATTGAGATTTCAAATTACAAATAAAATCGGTAAATAATTATGAATTTTTTAAAAAATTAATTCATTCGCAATAAAATCCATCAATAACAAGGTTTAAATCAAAGCGGCGACTACATTTGAAATTCTAAACTGTAAAATAATGATAATTCCAAAGGGGTCGAAGCTCACAGGTGAGCAATTAAAAGAGGTAACGGAGATTGTAGAAGCATATAATTGTAGGCTTCAGGAAATTGTAGGACATCACAGAACTATCTATGCCGTGTTAGGTGAAGAAAGAGAAACTATCATGGTCAATAGGATCCTCGGTTTGTCTTACATTGACAGGTTCGATGCTGTTGATTCCCCTTTCAAATTAATGGACAAGCAATCTGAGCTTGCCAATCACAAAATTATCATTGGAGATACAATAGTTGGTGAGAGACCTACTGTAATAGCAGGTCACTGCACAATTGATCCAAAGAACCCAAACTATTTCATTGAAAGCGCACACGCTGTAAAAGAAGCAGGAGCTACTGCTTTGAGGGGTGGCGTATGGAAACCGCGAACCATGCCCTACTCGTTTCAGGGAGATAATAGCTCGATGAAGATTCTTATTGAAGCAAAAGAACAAACTGGATTGCCAGTTGATACCGAGGTGATGGATGACTACCAACTGGAAATTGCAGTGGAAGCTGGAGTGGATGTTCTGCAGGTTGGTGCCAGAAACGCTTTGAATTATTCATTATTAAAGAAAATTGGTGAATTAACCGCTGGGAAACCCATAAAAGTGCTATTGAAGCGCTCGATTGGTATGGGACCTGTAAACGAGTTTATCGCTGCTTCAGAATACATCGCTGCTGCCGGAAACCCGGATGTCATGCTTTGCCCAAGAGGAACTCAACCCACAATGGATGGTTACAGAAATCATCCAGATGAATCGATTACACCTTTATTGAAAGAAAAAACGTGGGCGCCTGTTATTGTGGATCCATCGCATTCTGTGGGAAGAGCCAAATATGTACCTTCTGCATCATTGGCTGCTATGGCATACGGAGCAGATGGTATTATTGTTGAAACCCATTTTGATCCTAAGAAAGGTATTGGAGATGATCCAAAGCAATCTCTCACACCTGATGTATTAAAAAAACTAATCAGTGATGTGAATGCTATTTGGGAAATTCGAGATCATTATCGCACTCCAAATCAGGTAATTGCATAAGCTTAATATTAAGGCCAAATTCTTAATTAATTCATAGCATATTCGTAATTGCTACTTGCATATGAACAAGTAGTTCTGATTCTAATTTTGCCGTTTAATTCAAAATACAGCAAAATGAAAAATCGGCTATTATTTGTTGGCGTGTTCTTTATGCTTAGCTGCCAACAAGGGAAGAAAGCAACGCAAATTCAAACATTGAAGATCAAGGGTAGTGAATCCATGCATGAGACATTCACTGCACTGAAAAAAGACTTTGAAGCAGTTCAGGATTCAGTAAGAATAAACCTGGAGGGTGGTGGAAGTAGAACAGGTTTGGCAGGCATCCAGGATGGCTCCATTGATATTGGACTATCGTCTTACGCATTCAATATTGATTCTATTCTAGGAGAAGCACATCAGGTCCAGGAAAAAGTAGTAGCGTATGATGGAATCGTTTTGATCAGTAACGAAAACAATCCCATTAAAAAGCTTACCGATAGTCAGATCGCTGGAATCTACAATGGTGAGTACACAGATTGGTCTCAACTGGGTGGAAATAGTGGTCCAATTAAGGCTATAGTAAGAAACATGAATTCAGGAACTCAAAAATTCTTTACAGCTTATTTTGGCTTGAAAGACAAGCTCAAACCCTCTAAAGTAGCCGACGACAATGATGAGATTTTTGCTGAAGTTGTCAGAAATCAGAATAGCATTGGATTTGTGGGGTTCGCTTATTTCAAAGTAGGGGTCAATGACATCATGTTACCTTCATCTCCGGAAGACTCCAATGATTTCTACCACCCAACTGTAGATAACCTTGGCCGGGGTTTGTATCCGCTTAAACGTGGACTGAGAATCTATTATTCGGAAAATCCAAGTCCAGCTTTGGACGCCTTTCTGGTATATCTAAATTCTGAAAGAGCTCAAAGCATCATTGAAGAATCAGGAGTAGTTCCTTCATTGTATGGCCAAACCATATTAAATGCATCAATTGATTAATGCTTTCATATTAAGGGAGTGATCCACTCCCTTATCAATACCATTTTGTTTATCATTGGGCTGATTTACAAATTTTCTTCAATGAGAATCGGTTTCGATGCAAAGAGGGTCTTTCATAATTTTACCGGGCTAGGTAATTACAGTAGGTTTATCATTTCAGCCATGCTGGAAAATTACCCACAAGAAGAATATTTTCTTTTTACACCCAGCACAAAATCCACCCCCGAAACGGAGCTTTTCATTGAGAAATGTCGAATTGTAGAACCATCCAACCTCAGTAAAAAATTAGGTTTAAAGAGTGCCTGGAGAAGTATTTGGCTAGACAAAGCAGCAAAAAAACATCAATTGGATCTTTACCATGGATTGAGCAATGAGGTCCCGATTTTGAAAAGTGGCAAATTCAAGAAAGTCATTACAGTCCACGACTTAATTGCAATACGGTATCCCGAATTATATCCAGCGATCGATCGTAAGATTTACAAATACAAGTTCAAACAGTCATTTGCGCATGCAGATCATATTGTTGCAATAAGTGAGCAGACCAAAAGTGATATCATTGAATTTTTCGGAGTGGATGAGGATACCATTACAGTGATCTACCAGGGAGTGCACGACAATTTTCAAAGATCATTCTCAATCTCTGAATTGCAAGCCATTAAGACGAAGTACAATCTGCCTGACCAGTTTTTGCTGAACGTTGGCACCATAGAAAAACGAAAAAACACTAAACTGATCCTGGAATCACTGTTAGAGAGTGAATCAGGTCTTCCTTTGGTCATTGTGGGTAAACCTACCGAATATAAAGACGAACTGGATGCATTTATTAAGTTAAACCGACTTCAAAGTTCTGTTCAGTTCATTCATGATATTGATTTTCCAGATTTGCCCGGTATTTATCAATTGTGTGACATCTTCATATACCCATCTATTTTTGAAGGATTTGGTATCCCAATTCTGGAAGCTATTACCTGTGGTAAACCTGTAATCACCAGTACAGGCTCTTGTTTTGCAGAGGCTGGTGGAGCAGCTGCCAAATATGTAAATCCTGAGGACGCTACTTCATTGGCAAAAACAATTGACACAATTCTCTCCTCCGATGAAGCTTATTCTCAGCTTACTGATGCAGGAAAAAATCATATCAAATCCTTCTCCAAACAAAAGATCTCCAGTGACTTAATGGAATTGTACGGTGGCATTTTGGGTTATTAGAGGTATCTGACAAATTTTAATATTTATTGATGTTTATCAACTAATTTTGCGGCCTGATGACGGATTACGAGATGTTTGAATACCCTAACGGGATTAGGGTGGTACATAAGCAGATTAGAAGTACGAAAATTGCTCATGTGGGTATCATGCTCGATATTGGGAGTAGAGACGAAACTGAGGAAGAGCAAGGAATAGCCCATTTCTGGGAGCATATGGCATTTAAAGGCACCCAAAAGAGGAAAGCCTACCATATTATCAACCGCCTTGAAAGCCTTGGAGGAGAACTAAATGCTTATACAACCAAGGAAAAGATTTGTTTCTATGCCTCTTTAATGGACATTCATTTAGACAAAGCAGTAGAACTGCTAACAGACATCACTTTCAATTCTGTTTTCCCTGAAAAACAAATTGAAGTAGAGAGAGGTGTGATTCTGGAAGAAATGAGTCTTTACAGGGATACTCCTGAGGATGCTTTGCAGGATGAATTTGATGAATTGCTTTTTCCTAACCACATGTTGGGTAAAAATATCCTTGGGTCAGAGCAAACGGTTAATTCTTTTCACCGTGAAGACTTTCAGAATTTTGTGAGTAAACACCTGAATACGCATAAAATTGTCATCTCAAGTGTGGGAAATTTCACTTTAAAAAAGGTGCTTAAGTACCTGGATAAATATGTGGCCAATATTCCCTCAAAAAATCACACACCTAAAAGAACTGTTTTCAAGGGTTATTCGCCTATTCAGAAAGAGATCATCAAACCGATTACACAATCACATTGTGCTATCGGGTCCACGGCTTATGAAATTGGGCATCCGGACAGACTAACTTTCTTCATGTTGCTGAATATTTTAGGAGGACCCGGTATGAATTCCCGATTGAATCTTTCACTGAGAGAAAATCATGGGCTTGTATATGGAATAGATGCAAGTTACAGCCCTTATACCGATACCGGAGCAATGGGTATCTATTTTGCCACTGAGAAAAAGAACCTGAAAAAAAGCATCAATCTGGTTTGGAAAGAATTTGAGAGATTGAGAAATAAACCATTAGGGACACTACAGCTAAATACAGCTAAACAACAGCTCAAGGGACAATTGGCCATGTCTGAGGAAAATTATAGTGGTGTTATGCTGGTAATGGCTAAGAGCCTATTGGACCTCAACAAAATCAGGTCAATTGATGAAATCTTTTCAAATATTGATGCCATCACAGCTTCGCAATTACAAGACATTGCTCAGGAAACACTTATTAAAGAAAACATGAGTATTCTGAGCTACATTCCAGGTTAGATAAGTCAGATATTTTACACTTATCTATTTAGGTTCAATACTCATCGAAAAACAAAAACAACTTGTCGGAAAATTGCGTTTTCCTTCTCAAAACACATACTTCTAACTTGAATTTATATTACCCGTATGTTAGGTTTGTGTTTCTTAAGTGTTAACTAATAAAGAGAGGTAGGAATGATGGCATTATATGTATTTATTGGATTATTGGTGCTTTACAGCACTGCTAGATATATCGAAAACCAGCACAGAAATGAAAAAGGGATGAGTTAAACCATCCCTTTTTTCTTTTTGATATTTCTATTTAATCACTTATTCCATCACCATATCTTCTTTGTACAATAACCTTCTCAGTTGCGATTTCTGATGTTCATTCAAAATAGGAGTAAGTTTCTTTTCAAGCCCAACCAAATAGTCCTTGTCTGCTATTTTTCTTGAAGCTACCGTATTATTGTATTCTGCCACAGCCTGATCCCACTGCACCTGCTGATTATCAGTTAAGGTCAATTCTCTTTTGGCAGTTCTCACTATTTCATCCTTATACTGCTTTGATTTTTTAGCACTTTGAGCATTTATAGCAAATGCGAGTACTAATCCAATCGCTAATAACAAAATACGTTTCATCTCTTTCTATTTTATACTAAACTAATCAATTCAGATTAAATATTAACTACTCCTCTATCCGATCAGTGTAACCTTTCCAAAATTATCTAGTATATATAAAGATTACAATTAGGACTTTAATAATTTTATTGTCGGAATCAATAATAGAAATATGGGCAAATATTCCATAGGTGAATTTGAAGAAGTAGTCATGCTGGCAGTCGCAATCTTGTTTGAAAATGCTTACGGCATTACAATCAAAGAGGAAATTGAGAAACGATTGGATAGAAAAGTTAGTGTTGGGGCAATGCGAACAGCACTCAGCAGACTAGAGAAAAAGGGTTACCTAAAATCCGAATTTGGAGAAGCTACAGCAATGAGAGGAGGCAAACGAAAAAGATTTTTCAAGGTGACACCATACGGAAAAGAAGCCCTGGTAGAAGTGATGACTACCCGGAAACAAATGTGGGAAGCTATTCCTGAAATTGCTTTTGATTTCAAATACATATGAATTCTTATCCACAACATCCGCCAAAATTCTTGACCAGGATACTGCATTGGTTCTGTCAGGAAGAACTTATTGAAGATGTTGAAGGGGATCTGAATGAATTATTTCAACAAAGGTTTTCTAATGGAGCAAATAAAGCCAAAGTACTTTATCTGTTTGATGTTCTGCTGCTTTTCCGTCCAGGGATAATCAAAAACATTGCATTCAAAACTCAAAATAACTCATATAGTATGTTTAAGAATTACTTAATTATTGCCTGGAGAAATATGATGAAATATAAAGGTTTCTCCTCCATCAATATATTTGGTCTGGCGATTGGCATGGCCGCTTGTATGGTGATCTACCTGTTTGTGTTAGATGAACTTTCATTTGATCAAATCCATAAAAAAAATGTTTACAGGTTATGTGAAGTTCAAAGTTTTCCAGGAACCAACACTCAGAAAGTAGCCCTTTCTATGCCAGGTATGGGCCCTACCCTGTTGGGTGAATTCCCTGAAGTGGAAAATTTTACCAGGTATTGGGGTTACGGCAAACAATTAGTAGAAATTGGAGATCAGAAGCTTCTTGTGGATCATGTTTCTGGAGTGGACACCAGCTTTTTTAACATTTTTGACTATCCACTTATTCATGGAGACAGAAATACAGTACTTGATGATTTGAATACAGCTGTAATTTCAGAATCGATCGCAAAAAGCTTATTCAACAAGGTTGATGTAGTGGGTGAAACTTTTAGAATCGATGAGGACCTATTGAAAATAACGGGAGTAATGAAAGATATCCCGGAGAACTCGCACCTTCAGTTTGACATTCTACTTTCCATCCATACTGTTGGCACCAGAGAAGATTTTGACAGACAATTTGGAAGTAATTACCTGAATACCTATCTGATACTCAATGAATCCGCGGACCTTGAGTCCATGGCGCAGCGATATCCGGATTACCTGATCAAACATATGGAAAATCCTGACATCAATGATGCATACAAAATGTGGATGCAACCATTAAAAGATGTTCACCTTGCCTCATCTGATATTGAACATGATTATCAGAATTACCGAAAATTCAATGGATCATACATTAATGTATTCATTTTAATAGGTGCATTTATTCTGATTATTGCTACTGTAAATTTCATGAACCTCAATACGGCAAGAGCCAATTACCGATTGAAAGAAATTGGAGTTCGAAAAACCATTGGGGCCAAAAGAAACCAATTATTCTATCAATTTATTCTTGAATCAATCATGCTGGCTGGAATTGCTCTTATTTTTGCAGTAGCAATTGACCTGCTGGCGTTACCTTTTCTGAATAACATAATTGACAGGAGCTTTTCACTGATGAGCATCCTCTCATCAAGCACTATTCTTCTCATAATTGTTGTCACAACTGTTGTCTTAGGATTAATATCTGGCTTATACCCGGCATTGTACCTTTCGGCCTTCAAACCTATCGTTGTGCTTAAAGGACTGCAGAATTATAGAAAATCTTTTGGCCGGAGTGCGCTAATAGTATTTCAGTTTAGTTTGGCCCTTGGAATGATTGTATGTACCATGGTGGTCCTACAACAACTCCTTTATATCAAAAACAAAGACATTGGCTACAGCAAAGATCATATCATGCTTATTAGCTTAAAAGACCAGGGACAAGCCAATTATGAGGCCATGAAACAGGACCTTCTGAAAAGCTCAAACGTATTGGGTGTTACAGCTTCCGGTCAGCGAATTGGCAACAATTTTCACCAATGGGGTTTCAAAGTTGAAGTAGACACTGGCATCTTAGGCATGACACCTAGCAACGTATTCGTTGATCATGATTACCTGGATGTTTATGGTATTGAGCTTGTTGATGGAAGAACCTTCTCCAGGGAACATACGAAGGATGATGGTTTAGCTTTTATCATAAACGAATCCATGTCAAAGGAAATAGGACTTGAAAACCCGGTTGGTGCCCGGGCAGCACATTCCTGGTATCCCAATGATTCATTAGGTACGATCATAGGAGTTACCAAAGATTTCAATTTCAACTCCCTACACTATAAAGTGAACAACCTGGTGATTTCGGTTCATACAGACTGGGGTTACAGTGAAATGTCTGTGAAGCTCAATGGTAAAAACATTAAGCAGGCAATAAATGATGTAGAAGCAATTTATGCTGAACATGTCCCGGATTATCCAATTGCCTTCGAGTTCCTTGATTCTCATTTCGAAGAATTGTACAAATCAGATCAGCAAATGGGTGTTGTGATCTCAATCATTGCTGTATTATCAATTTTCATTGGCTGTATGGGATTATTCGGATTGGCCTCAATTGCCATTAGAAGAAGAATCAAAGAAATAGGCATCAGAAAAGTAATGGGTGCAAGCTCCCGAGAAATTACGCTGCTTCTTTCTAAAAATTTTGCTTTCATGATATTGTTATCCTTCATCATTGCCACGCCGCTGACTATTCTTTTTCTCAACGGTTGGTTAGAGAATTTCGCCTACAGGATAAGTATTAATCCTTTGATTTTCATTGCTGGAGGCATAATTTCATTGGCTATTGCTCTTATTACGATCAGTGTTCATGTAATAAAGGCAGTCAGATCAAATCCGGTAAATGCCTTGAGGTATGAATAAACTGAGATGAGAGAAGGAATAATTAGTCCGAAATAGCCGAATAAATTAGGCGTTTTTAAGCTAAAAATTCCTTTCTTTAACTCATGGAAAGGGTAAAGTTAAATGAAGAAGTAAGTCTGTCAAGACTGGTACATGGTGTATGGAGATTAAACGAATGGAATTTATCTCCACAAGAACTAAATACATTAATAGAGTCATGCCTGGAACAGGGGCTTACTTCTTTTGATCATGCGGATATATATGGAGATTATACATGTGAGGCTGTTTTCGGTGAAACATTAAAAGCCTTCCCTTTTTTACGAGACAAAATTGAGATCATCACCAAATGCGGCATCAAGTTAATATCTGCAAAAAGACCAGAGCATAAAATCAAATATTACGATACCCGAAAGGCACACATCATCCATTCAGCTGAGAATTCGTTGAAGTTATTAAATACAGATTACCTGGATGTGCTACTGATTCACAGGCCTGATCCATTTATGAATCCCAATGAAGTGGCTGAGGCTTTTCACAAGCTCAAACAAGATGGTAAAGTACGAAGCTTTGGTGTTTCCAATTTTACACCTCAGCAATTTTCCACTTTACAGTCATACCTTGATTTTCCATTGGTGACCAATCAAATAGAAGCCTCCGTTTCGTGTTTAGAGCATTGGGAAAATGGCAATATTGATTACCTATTAGAGAAACGTGTAAAACCTATGGCTTGGTCACCCCTCGCCGGTGGAAGCATTTTCGGAGGAGATGATGAGCAATCAAAAAGACTTAGAATAGTTTTAGAAAAAATTGCGGGCGAGATTGATGCTGATGGTATTGATCAGGTAATGTACAAATGGCTCCTTACTCACCCAGTCCATTTTATTCCGATCATAGGATCAGGAAAAATAGACCGTATCAAAACAGCCATCGAGGCATGTGACCTGACTTTATCCAGAATGCAATGGTTTGAGATTTGGGAAGCCTCCAATGGAGAAGAGGTAGCATAAGGATGATACAGATCGCTATATTCCTAAGCTTATTGATATTACCACAAGATGAGCCAGAAATTCCAAATGCAATTCAGGAATTAATTGACGGCATTAAGTCTGAGCCAGTTAGGAATCCGCCCTCAAAGGTATTTAGGTATACTTATCAAGAGGACACTGTCTATTACATTCCAGGATTTTGCTGCGATCAAATGAGTGCCATATACAGCAAGAATGGTGAATTGGTCTGTAGACCAGATGGAGGATTTACCGGAAATGGGGATGGTAGATGCAATGATTTTTTTGAATCCAGAGCTGATGATAAAATAGTTTGGAGTGATCCACGCTAAATAAATTGGCTAATAGCCGCAATTCCTATAAATTCGTTCCCAAAACAACAACCCCATTGAAATACAGTGTCAAGCCGTATTTTTCTGGGGTATTTTTGTAATTACAGGTATGAGGCAGCATTTATTAAGGGAAGGAGCAAACGAGCTCAGCTATGAAATCCGTGAGATTGTAAAAAAAGCTGAAAAGTTAAGAGCATATAAGCCTGAAATTTTTTGGGAAAATATTGGTGATCCTATCCAAAAGCACCAGGAGATTCCACAGTGGATGAAAGATACAATCTCTGAAATTGTGCAACAGGATAACACCTATGGCTATAGTCACTCCAAAGGCTTAATGCACACCAGGGAATTTCTGGCAGACATGACCAATGAAAGAAATGGAGTTCAGATTACAGCTGATGACATCACATTTTTTAATGGTCTGGGTGATGCAATTGCCAAGATTTATCAGTATTTGCTTCCTACATCAAGGGTAATTGGCCCCTCACCTGCATATTCTACACATTCTTCAGCGGAAGCGGCCCATGCCAACCATCATCCGATCACCTACAACCTGGATCCGGACAACTCATGGTACCCTGACATGGACGACCTCTACAATAAAGTAAAGTATAATCCGCAAATTGTAGGTATTCTTATCATTAACCCGGATAATCCCACCGGGATGGTGTATCCACTGGAGATTCTGAAACGATTTGTTGAGATTGCAAAAGAATTTGACCTATTCCTTATTTGCGATGAGATTTACCTGAATATTGTGTACAATGGGGTACAAAGTTATGCACTGGCAGATTACATTGGAGATGTCCCAGGAATTGCATTGAAAGGAATCTCTAAAGAATTCCCCTGGCCGGGAGCCAGATGTGGTTGGGCGGAATACTACAATCGCGATAATGACGAGGAATTTGAGAGACTTTGCCAGACACTAGATAATGCTAAAATGATTGAAGTTAGTTCAACCAAGCTTCCTCAAATAGCCATCCCGAAAATCATGTCCAATGAAAAGTATCTTGAGTTCAGAAAAGACTTCAATGAAAAAATTGGAAGAAGAAGTCAAAGAATTTCAGAGATTCTGGGAGGGGTGGATTATGTACGGTTCAACAAGACCAAAGGTGCCTTTTACAATACCATCATATTCAAAGATGGGGTTTTGAAACCTGGTCAAAAATTAACAATCGAAGAACCAGAAGTACAAGCACTTCTTGATAATTGGCTCGAAGAGGATATGCCACATGATAAACGCTTTGTTTACTTCTTGCTGGCCGCCAAAGGGATCTGCGTGGTACCTATTTCTTCTTTTTGTTCAGATTTGTCCGGTTTCAGGGTCACTTTGCTGGAAAACGACCCTGAAAAGCTGGAATCAATTTTTCTGGACATCAAAGAAAGTATTATTGAGTACATCCAAAGTGTCTAATTCCTCAGGAAGTCAGATACTTTTTGTGTGTACATCCGATTGTACTCGGGATGTTTAAAAATTCTTACGTGCTCTGCACTGTCCATAAACCAGGTTTGGATAGATGGTCTGTTTAACTTTTCTATCTCAGCTTTAGTATATGAAGCAGGTGTTGAGGTATCATGATTGCTTTGTATAACCAAAATTGGAATATCAACTCCTTTTAGCTGCTCTGACATATTCATTTTGTATAAGAACCCATCAATTTCTTCAGCGACTAGCTCTAAGGCGTCATCGTAGATAAACGTGGGTAGTCCCATGCCATCACTTCTGTATTTGAGTACACCCGCTACATCAGATAATGGGCTATCGATAATGATTTTATTGACATCAAAAGCAGTCATATCTAAATCTTCTCTTCCAAATGTGGTATAGGTAGCGATTGCACCCATTGAGAATGCATAGAGTGTAAAATGTTGCTGACCCTTTTCACGTTTCAGATAATCCAAACTCGAATAAATGTCTTCCGCAAATTTGTAACCCATATAGGTTTTCATGCCAACATCAGACTTTCCACTATTTCTCATGTCAACAATGAAGACATTGTACATTGTGTCAATTCCTGTTTCCTGAAAAAGCTCCAGGTACTTCATCGTTTTGAGCCTATTAGAAGTCCTGCCGTGAATCATGACAATGGTACTATCAGAACCAGATGATGGAACATACCAGGCACTTAATTTCACCTTGTCAAACACAGATTCAAAGCTAACCTCTTCAGTTTGATCATATCCATAGTCTTCAGGTGACCTGTAATCACCTATCTCATAGGCGGAAACCCATGTAGTATCTTCGAACACTCTTTCAAATGTCCAGGGGTCAAAATCAGTGACCATTGAATAAATGACACGAGGCACAATCATGTATGCTGCTATTATAACTATGGCTACCAACACCAGCAGACCAATTAATACTTTTTTCATTTCTAGGGCTTTGGGTTTCTTAACACTCGAAAATGCATGGTTTGTAGCAGAAATCAAAAGCGTCTAACTTAACATTTCATTAATATGGCGTTAATTTTTAATTAACTTTTCTTGTTGTTTTTCAATTTATGTTCAATTTTTGTGACGCTAAAAGCTAATCAATGATCTTGGGACGAAACGGTACTAAATACCTCATTCTATTCATCGAGTTATTAATCTTTTTAGGGTTTTTGACCCTGATAGTAGTGAATAGATTTTACTACCCAATTTTTTAATAGATCTCAATCAATATCACTTCTTTCCTTTACCTTGGTTTTAATTGGTTATTGTAAATTGCGATATGATTGAAAAGGAGCGTGACGATTATTTAGCATCATTAAATCCCCCCCAACATGAAGGTGTTGTAAACGTTGAAGGTCCCTGCATGATCATTGCAGGTGCTGGATCAGGAAAGACCCGTGTACTTACCTATAGAATAGCTCATTTGATCAAAGCGCATGAGGTAGAACCCTTCTCAATAATGGCATTGACCTTTACAAACAAAGCTGCCCGGGAAATGCGCAAAAGGATTGAAGCAGAAATCGGACATGATGCCCGAAATATCTACATGGGAACGTTCCACTCAGTTTTTTCAAGAATTCTTAGAGCAGAGGCTTCAAAGTTGGGTTACCCAAGCAACTTTACCATTTACGATACTGATGACAGCAAATCGCTCATCAAGACAATTGTAAAAGAATATGGCCTGGATGATAAGGTCTATAAACCGAATGTGGTTTACAACCGGATCTCAAGTGCAAAAAACAGGTTAATCAGTTGGCGCGAATACATCAACAATCCAATTTTTCAGGAAGATGATGCCGCTAACATGAAGCCTGAGATGGGTAAAGTTTACAAAACCTATGTTGAACGCTGCTTCAAAGCGGATGCCATGGATTTTGATGATCTTCTGTTCAATACGAATATCCTGTTCAGAGACCATTTAGATGTTTTGAATAAATACCAGCAGCGCTTCAGATACCTCTTAATAGATGAGTTTCAGGATACTAACGTCTCACAATACCTGATTGCCAGGAAATTAGCCGCTGTGCGTCAAAATATATGTGTAGTAGGTGATGATGCGCAGAGTATTTATGCCTTCCGGGGTGCCGACATTCAAAATATTCTGAATTTTGAAAAAGACTATCCCGAACTGAGGGTTATAAAACTGGAGCAAAATTACAGGTCTACCCAAACCATCGTAAACGCTGCGAATTCAGTCATTACCAAGAACAGGGCCCAGCTTCACAAAAATGTCTGGACGTCCAATGGTGAAGGTGAGCTAATAGAACTGATCAAGGCTACCTCTGATAATGAAGAAGGAAAACTGGTTGCCAGTTCCATTTTTGAGGAAAAGATGCAAAATAAGCTGAAAAACAGTGATTTTGCTATTTTGTACCGGACAAACAGTCAATCCAGGGCAATTGAAGAAGCCCTCCGCAGAAATAACATTGCATATAAAATATTTGGTGGTTTATCCTTCTATCAAAGAAAAGAAATCAAGGATATTATCTCGTACATAAGGTTTGTCATTAACCCAAATGATGAACAGGCCATGCGAAGGATCATCAATTTACCGAAAAGAGGAATTGGTCCGGGGACTATTGAAAAAATCATTGTTGCTGCTCAGGAAAACAACCTATCAATATGGGAAGTGATCCAAAATGCCAATTCTTTTCTTTCAGGAAGAGTTGCCAATGTACTGGACCAATTCGCGACTATGGTCAAAAGCTTTCAGCTTTCTGTGGAGAAAAAAGATGCTTATGAGGCTGCTTCTCAGATTGCCAAAAATTCGGGCTTACTGAAAGAGCTGTATGAGGATAAAACTGTCGAAGGACTGAACCGCTATGAAAACGTTCAGGAACTTTTGAATGCCATCAAAGAATTCACAGATGATGCCGAACGTGAGGATAAAAGTTTGGGTGCGTTTCTTCAGGAAGTAGCATTACTAACAGATCAAGATCAGGAGGGAGATGAAAATGATGTGGTGACACTGATGACAATCCACTCTGCTAAAGGTCTGGAATTCAAGAATGTTTTTGTAGTCGGGTTAGAAGAAGACTTATTCCCCTCACAAATGATGCTAAGCAGTAGGGCAGATTTGGAAGAAGAGAGAAGACTGTTCTATGTGGCCATCACACGAGCTGAGCAAAAGCTTTATCTATCATATGCACTTAACAGGTACAGGTTTGGCAGATTGAAAACATGTGAACCATCCAGGTTTTTGGAAGATATTGACCCAACGTTCCTCAAAGTAACCAAGAAATTTAAAGTCGCCGATTCTCCTGCACAGAATTACTTTGCAAAGAATTTTGTGAGTAGTATGAAATCCAGTAATGCCCGGAAATTCACCAATCAAACTACTCACAAGCCAGGCACTGATTTCAAACCCAGTGATACAAGTGAATTGGCATCCGGAATGAAAGTCGAGCACCCCAAGTTTGGATTCGGTGAGGTGGTGAATATTGATGAACAGGGGAGCAACAGAAAAGCCAAAGTCAATTTTGAAAATGTAGGTGAGAAAACATTATTATTGGCATTTGCTAAATTAAGGATAGTTTAAAACAGTAAGGGGTCACTTTTACGATTTTGTTCGATTAATATGAGGATTTCATCTATTGTATACAAGGTAGTTTGCTTGAGTGCTTTATCAATTTTCATTTTATCTATAGGCTGCCAGGAAAAACAACCAAAATTGGACAAAACAGCTGCTACTGAGAAAATCCTAAAACTTCACAATGCACAAAGAGATTATCATTTCGGCAAAGACTCCATAGCCTTTGCCAATCAAATGGCTGAAAATTTTATTTCAGTAAACAGAGGGGTTATTAGCCAGCCCACCATTCAGGATAATATCAGCCGATATCATGGTTATTTTTCAGCCGTAGAGTTCATTCAATGGGATGATATGAGGGACCCAATTATCAGGTTTTCTGATGATGGTAGCATTGCTTATACCATCGTAGAAAAGAAAGTAAAACTCAATTACACTGATCCGGATGGAAATACAACTATAGATTCCACACAATTTGCCTGGACAACAATATATAGAATGAAAGAAGGCGAATGGAAGATTGAAAATGTAACATCAACTAATGTTCCGTCCAAGAAATAAGTGTTTTTTTAGCTTATTCTTGATTAGCACTAATACATCCTTAAAAATGCTCCATCACTTCAAAAATATTTGATAAGAGTGTATTGAGTGATAATTTTCATTATCAGCTAGTTTTGGAACACCTAATTCGAGGAATCATTTAAGGTTATCAATAATGCATCTTGACAAAGCATTTTTTGACAAGTTACCAACTGGCATGTTTGTGTATAATTTCGTTACACAACATCACGTATTCGTCAACCAGCAATACACTGAGATTACTGGCTATACTCCCCAACAAATTCAGGGAATGAGTAATGAGGAGCTTACTGACTTATTGCACCCAGACGATTGTGAGTTAGTCAGCCACACAATCCATAAATTACTTCAATCAAAACCTGGAGAGGTCCTCAACATGCAGTTTCGTCAAAAAAGACCCGATGGTACATGGATGTGGTGCCTTGCGAGAAATACAGTAACTCAAAGGGACGAAAATGGAAATGCCCTGGAGTACACAGGGAATATTGTAGATATAACTGAGAGTAAAAATCAGGAAAAGCTGTTACGGAATTTAAATTTAGAGTTGCAAAAAGCAAATGAGAGCCTGAATGAATACAATACTATTGTTTCTCATGACCTCCTCAACCCTCTTAATACTTCCAGTGGATTCATTAATCTGATTAAGGAGGGAGTAAAAAATAACAATCCTGAGGATCAATTAGAATTCATTGAATACCTGGAAAGAACCACGAACAGAATGAGAACCATGGTGAAGGGTTTACTGGATTATTCCAAGCTTGGTGAGAATATTATTATAGAAGAAACCGATACAAACGCACAGATAGACACGATACTGGAAGATCTCGACTATCTGGTCAAGTCAAATAATGCTATAATTAAGTATGAGAACTTACCTACTATAAACGCCTACCAGCTGGGAATTCAATTAGTCTTCCAAAATTTGATCACTAACGCCATCAAATACAAGAACCCTAACACACCACCTCAAATTGAAATTAGAGCCAATCGTATTGATAATGCATGGTGCTTTCAAGTAGAAGACAATGGTTTGGGTATCAAAAAAAGTCTAAGGGAAAAAGTTTTCAATATGTTTCAAAGAGGAAATCTGGAGCAAAACATTGAAGGTAGTGGAGTGGGATTGGCACAATGCAGAAAAATCATTAACCTACATAATGGGAAGATCTGGATCGAATCAAATCCGAATAAAGGGATCACTGTTTACTTCACAATTCCAGATCATTTAGAACTAAGCGATTCCAGAATAACCTGATACTTGTGATAGTCAGCCGGATCATTCACTGACAATGACCGTGCAGTGGTATAAGCTTCGATTGCTTTTTTGATATCTCCCATCACCTGATACACTTCTCCCAACGCACCAAATAGACCTTGTTCTGCTGGATGTGTTTTAATTCCAATTTCTAATAGTTGAATTGATTCCTCAAACATGTCTTTATAGAGTATTGTTGACACAGCCTCAATGAAAACCCCTTTTGGGATAATCACCTCATAGCCATATTTTTCATTTAAGGATTCAAAATATTTCAAGATCTCCTTTGAACCTCCCATCACCTGCTCCTCCGACAAGTAAAAATCATTAAACACATAAGATAAACCATCATATAAACCACGTGACAACATCTCAACATGACCAGAGTTAGGAGGTACTGTCACCTGCCAATTCAAACCGCGTGGGTCAAGCTCAACTAAAGCATTTTCCAATTTCCTGAGTGATTTCAACCTTGGACCATCAGATTCTGTAGTGGCATATAAAAATGTATTTGAGTAATCATTTCCAGGCATTCTGGCTCTCCATAGTGAGTCTGTCCTGGAGCCTATTCCGGTCCCGCTTAGTATGTAGGCATCAAACAGTTTATGATCACTTCCTAACAAGTAAGTTCCGATTGACGATCCCGATGACCAACCATAGAACAAGTCAAAACCGTTTGTATTGTATGTCTTTTCCACAAATGGCTTTAATTCCATTTTTAGAAAATCCAGGAAATTTATGTAAGCTGCATTGGGTTCATATGTGACATAGAAATCCCTCAACCTGTCTGTATTGGGTACTCCCACAACAATCATTTCAGGTAGAAAACCAAAATCATTTCCCATGAACACAACAGCAGCTACAGCGAAATCAAATACGTATTCCCCATCAAGCACATACAATACGGGATAACTTTTATCTTGATTATAATTATTTGGTAGCGCTACACTGACCACTCTGGTTTCTTTGAGAGAAGATGAATAAATATGGTGATTCTTGTTTTGAGCTTCAGATATAATTGCTGCAAAAACTATGATCGAGACAAGTAAAAGTTGTTTAAACATGCTTCAGTTGGTTTGTCTAAGCTTACGTTCCTGAAGTCAACATGTTCAGTCTTTGCAACAAAATTTAATTAGGGTGCATCCAGATCAGACTAATTTCATGGCCTCTTCCAAAGTTCTCACTTCTATGATTTCGTAAGATGCTCCCGCTTGTTTGGTTGTTCTGTCAAATTGCATCTTTGAGATTTGATGTTCTACCACACGAATAACTTTCTTTACCCCTATTTTCATTACCTCTGCCTGAACATTCTTGATAATCTCGGCTCCATTTTGTGATGCTGGCTTCATTCTGGTAATGTCATTGATGATTGTCATTCCGGGCTTTAACCTTTTGGCACATTCCAGCACTTCTTTGGCTGCTACTTCCATTTCATGGTCCACCATGAAATTTTCCAGTTGCAATAACATTAAGTTTTTTGATTCGTCGATGCTGACTTTATACATTGATTGCGTGTTCTTTTTTTCAGTTGGCAAAACTATTTTTTGCGATGACAATATTCAGTTACATATGACCTAACAGGAATTAATTTTGAATGAATTGATCATATAAGGTAATAAATTAAATTCACATCTAAATATTACTTGCCCCCTGTAACCATTTCCAGAATTACCGGTACTCTATTAAACTCAAAATAAAATGTACCGCAGTTATCTCACCATATTTTTCAGAAATGCTTTGAAGCACAAGGCATTTACTGTTTTGAATTTGTTAAGCCTAATCATAGGTATCACTTCATGCATTCTAATAGCCCTTTGGGTGAATGATGAACTCAGCTACAACACTGAAATTCCAGAATTATCTAATGTTTATCAACTTTACGAGGAACAGCATTACGATGGCGGCAATTCCTTTTTTACCTATTACACACCAGGCCCTGCTGCCAAAGAACTCATGACAAAATTTCCTGAAGTTGAATATGCAGCCAGGAACTCAGAGAATTTTAATAGTGCTGTTATCAAGGTTGGAGAAAAATTATTCCGAGAAATAGATATAAGCTTTGCTGATACAGAATTCTTCAAGATAATTAGTCCACAAGTTGTTGCAGGTGACCTTAACAATGCTTTGCAGGCAAAAGGAACTGCAGTAATTACCTCCTCCATCGCGAAGAAGTTCTATGGGGAAGATTTCCTTTCAAAAGATATCATTGGATCTTCTATTAAGTTAAACAATGAATTTTCATATAGAGTTGATGCCATAATAGAGGACCCAGCTAATGTTACGTACCCTGGAAACATCTTTTTGGAGTTCACCGCTATTGAGGACATATGGGGTTGGACTGGCTACACTTCCTGGGGTAATAATTTTTCCATGACCTACATGAAGCTTCATGATGGTACAGACCCTATTGCTTTTGGAGAAAAGGTAAAGACACTCATCCGAGACAACATGGAAGAATCTATTACAGATTGTTTCATTAAGCCAATGAGTGACGTTTACCTGTATGATTTAGAAGGTGGTGGAAAGATTGAGTATATCAAAATTTTTGTTGTTATTGGCATATTAATCCTGGCGATTGCAGTAATTAATTTCGTTAACCTTTCAACCGCCAGATCAGGATTGAGATCCAAAGAAGTGGGTGTAAAGAAGTCTTTTGGCGCCTCTAAGCCGCAACTTGTGAAACAGTTTATGATAGAATCATTTCTGATTTCTATTTGTGCAGCAATTGTCTCCATATTAATGGTTTATCCTTTGCTACCTTACGTCAATTTAGTAACAGGCAAAGCAATGAGTTTTAACCCTGTCGAGCCAATATTTCTGGTGAGTGCATTGGGGATTACTGTAATGACAGCCTTCCTGGCTGGAATATACCCGGCCTTTTTTATGTCTCAGTTCAGGCCTATTGAAATCATGAAAGGTAAAGTTTCTATCAAAGGAGGTTTGTTAAGAAAATCACTGGTTGTGTTCCAATTTGCTGTTTCGGTTCTACTTGTGGTGAGTGGTATCGTGATATTCAAACAATTTGAACATATACAGAATAAAAACATTGGTATGGATAAGGATAATGTTGTCTACTTTGAAGTGCCATTTGCAGATAAGATCGATGTTTTCAAACAGGAAGTTTCAGATAACCCTCAAGTGGTATCAGTAACTGCCAGCAACAATAATCCAGTGAGGACGGGTATGTCTACATCAAATGTCCATTGGCAAAGAAAAGATCCTGATACTCAAGTAAATGTTGCATTCCTTTCCATCGATTATAACTTTATCAATACCATGGGAATGGAATTAGTAGAAGGTAGAGACTTTTCTAAGAGTTTCGGTGCTGATTCTACTAATTTTATCATCAACGAATCATTAGCCAAGCTGGTAAATCCAGACGGTGCATTAGGAGAAAGCATCGAAATGCATGGACGAAAAGGAAAAGTTGTGGGAATAGTAAAGAATTTCAACTTCTCAAAAGTAACCAGTGAAATTTCGCCAATGATCTTTAAACTGGACCCGGTTAATACCAATCTGATATTGACTCACATCGCTAAAACAACACCTGAAACCATTGCTGGTCTTCAATCTTCCTGGGAAGCTGTTTATCCTGAATTACCATTTGAATTGAACTTTGTGGACAAGGAATTCCAAATGATGTATGAAGATGAAGCCAGGTTAAGTAAGCTTGCCTTGTCATTCTCCATTATAAGTGGACTAATAGCATGTCTGGGATTATTTGGTTTAGTCAATTTCATGGCTCAGCAAATGATGAAAGAGATCTCCATCAGGAAAGTACTAGGAGCGAATGAATGGAGTCTCATTGCAAAATTATCCTCAAGATTTATCAAATGGGTCGCACTGGCCAACCTTATTGGATTACCGATTGCATACTTTATTATGGACAATTGGTTATCAGATTACACATATAGAATCAGCGTCTCCGCTGGTATTTTAATGAGTGCATTCTTCATTTCGATTCTTATTACTTTACTTACTACTATCCATAAATCGTGGATAACGGCAAGATTGAACCCAACAGTTGTGTTGAGAAATGAGTAGATAATTTTTTAAACATTCATTTGACTAAAAAGTTAATATGCTTTAAATTATTTGAATGGGAATTAAAATTAGCCTGGTGATTCTGGTGCTGACGGGAATCACTTTGGCCATCGGTTACTTATTTTATACTCAAGAATTACAATACTGGAAGCCCACACCTATACCTGATGGTTATGTGGAAGTTCCAATTGGAATTACCTTAGAAGTGGATGAATTTCAGTCTGGTAGAAAGAAATTCATTCACTTCTATAATCCTGATTGCCCTTGCTCAAAATTTAATTTCCAGAGCTATAAATCCTTACTGAATAATTACAGTGAGGATTTTGACTGTTATGCAGTCATACAGGAATCCCTGGATGGAATCAAGTCATCAAATCTGGATTTTCTGAAGAAATTAAATGTGACACTGATTGCGGACAAGAAAAAACAAATAGCTACAGCCTGTGGTGTTTATGCAACTCCACAAATTGTGTTATTGGATGAAAACAATAAGCTGTACTACCGTGGAAATTACAACCAATCCAGGTACTGCACCAGTAAAGTGACAAGTTTCGCACAAATCGCTATTGATTCTTTACTGGTTAAGAGCCAGTTTCATTTTCCACAGTCAGCATTTACGGCTTATGGTTGCCCACTAGAAACACATATTGATTAAACTAAACCCAACATCGAATAAAACCAAACCCAAAAATGAAATCACGCAAGGAATTAAGGTCCATTAATGCTGACCTCTTAGCCAATCAATTAAAATCATCTGACCGACATATGTGGGCAATTCTGGGTATATATTACGTATTCGGGATTATGATAAGTTTCAAATATGATACATGGCTAATTGGTCTGGGTGTAGGATCACTCAATGTTTTAGCTGTTTTTGCCAGCAAAAGGCTACTCCCAACCAAATCGCTTTACCAGTATGTGTTTGCTTCTACAGTATCTATATTCATGGCCCAATTCATTTATCAAATGCATGGCATGTTTGAAATGCACTTTTGGGCTTTGATAGGCTCTGTGGTTTTGCTGACCTACAAGAATTGGAAATTGCAGATTCCACTTACTTTGATTGTAGTGGCGCATCACGCAACTTTTGCATTATTACAGTATTACAGAGGATTTGAGGGCATTTATTTCACACAGTTGGATTACATGACCCTGGAAACTTTTATCTACCATGTAGCACTCGCCGCTTTCCTTTTTGTCTTATCGGGTTTTTGGTCATACAGGTTTGAGAGCGAGATGTATCAGATGCTGAACCTCACAAGTTCCTTGGTAGAAAAAGACGAATTACAGAAAATTCTCACTACAGTAGAAGATGTATCCAAATCCTTGTCTGGTGCAAGTCAAACCAGTAAAAGTTCAGTGAACAACTTGTCAGGTCAAATTTCTACCAATGCAGCTTCAATCGAGGAAGTGTCAGCCGCGGTGGAAGAAATGCAGGCTAACATTGAGTTGAGTAATGATAATGCTAAAAGCGCTGTGATTGATTCCAAAGAAATCGAAACGATCATTAAACAAAATGATGGCATGGTGAATGAAAGTGTTTCAAGTATGCAGGAAATCGCCCAAAAGATTAAAATTGTTGAAGAAATCGCAAGGCAAACCAATCTACTTGCGCTTAATGCCGCTGTGGAAGCAGCAAGGGCAGGTGATGCTGGCAAAGGTTTTGCCGTTGTGGCTGGTGAAATCAGAAGATTAGCAGAAAGAAGCACAGAGGCAGCAAACGAAATTAATGACCTTTCTAACAGTTCCAAATCCATCGCAGAGAAACTAGGTTCAAGTTTTGGTGAAATCCTACCCAATTTCCAGAAGATTCATGGCCTGATTGAGGAAATTAGCAATGCTGCAAATGAACAGCACAAAAGTGCACAGCAGATAAGTGCCAGTATAAACCATATCAACAGCAACTCTCAATCAAGTATGCATGAATTTGAAAGGTTAACTGAAATCTCAGAAGCAGTCGAATTAAAATCAGGTGAGCTTTCTCATTTGTTAACAGCGAGAAGGCAATAGGTCTTATTTCAATACAATTACATTTTCAAGGCCAGTCATTTCTATTGTTGAAGATTTACCAGGCACCCCATTCAATTCAAAATTCCCTGGTGATTCAAAGACAATTGTCCAGCCTGGTTTTGTCTGAGATATTTTAATTGTTTTTCCATCTTCTACATTTATTGTGAGCCTGTTATCGCCAATGATCACATTTTCCAGTGAAACATTTTCCCAGGAAGAGGGTAGATTTGGTGTTATTCTGATCTCTTTTTTCCAGGCAGATGGTTGTATTCCAAAATACTTCTCTATCACTGGCACGGCCAATGCATATACGTTCCAGGCCTGCACAATCATCCCGAAATCGGGACTTACTTCATACATTGAACCGGGCAAAGCGTAACTAAAGGAATTTTCAAGCATTTTTAAGTACTCTAGTGAAGCATCCACTCTTCCATAGTTTGCTTCTGAAATTGCCTGCACACCAGTTGGTAAAGTCATTACAGCTCCTACATAACTGAAGGCCTTCCACTTGGCAGCTTTGTCCTGTTGCTCATCCCGGTCAATTCCTGTCACAAACATACCATACTTGTTTCGATAGTTTCTGGCTCTATTCAACGCTAATATCGCCTTTGAAGAGTCTGCTACACCTACTTCCATAGGAGTATTGACTACCCAATTATTGTGTACTACATAACCATCAGTCTTACTTTCCTCAGGTGCTTGCTTTACCTGCTGGAGTGTCGCTTTCAGCTCCTCAACAGACCATGGCTTATCAATAGTATCCGCTCTCACAATCGCAGCTTTAATTAAGTGTAAAGCTTCTTCCTTGGAAGATCTGAAATCAGCAAACGATTCAAAATTATCAACCCACCAGTCTGTGTTGAGCTTGTCCCTTAAAAATTCAGCTTTCTCCGAACATGCGGATGAGAATTCTGTATCACCCTTAACACGAGCGAAATTTGCTGCTGAAATGTAAGACAGGTATTGGTAAGCCACAACATCTACCATTTCAGAGTGAAGACCCGGTATTTCCATCATACCAGCACCATCAGGATATCCATTTCCATCTTTATCCTGTGACTCTATCCATGCAATACCATTCTTAATGTCTTCATAATAATCGTCAATTATTTTGCTATCGCCACTCCATTGATAGGCTTTCCAGAGGGCATTAATAAAATTAGGTGTAGTGTTGAGGTTTCCGGGATTGAAGACTATCCCATTACTTGAAGTTTCATGAACAATCCTTCCAGAGCCATTATTCTCTTTTCTTGATAGCTGAATGATCAAATCAATTGTGCTCAACATCTCATCATGCATACCAATCATCGCCATTCCCTGAAGTGTATAGCTATTGTCCGTCCCGAACCACCATGGATAATCAGGGATCCCAGCCGAAACACCTCTTCCTACTTCCGGAACGTCCCTCACCAGCCAATCAGTACCATACTTGATCCAGTTAAACATTCGGTCAAATCGGGCATCACCCGTTATTAAATGTGCTGCTCCCTCAATGCCCTCGTACCGCACCTTCTTACTATTCCATAATTCCAGGTATTTTGCCGTTAATTTTGATTGAACCTCTTTTGCTTCAGTCAATGATGTATAGGAACCTGAAATAGACAAGGTCACCGTTTGAGATTGACCAGGCGCAAGCTCTACGGTAGATTTCAGGTATCCTTTTGCTCCCTGTCCTTTGTGCCTAAAATCACAAGAAGAACTTGAGGCAGGTTCAAAACCATTTCCTCCAAAACAAACAAACCAATCATTTTCCAGATCCTTCGCATACAATAATGAACCCTCTGACCATATTGAATCACTTGCATCTTCAATTTGCTGTCTTTCAGCTAACCATGTAGGTCTTAAGTCAACCGAACCAGTAAAATTCAGTTCCATCGATTTCTTTTCAGATGACTGGTTGGATATTTCGTAAAGCAGGACCAATCCCTGCTCTCCGTCAGGGATAAATTGTAGCTGTTTTACTGACACCTGATCTTTTGAGTAATGGAGCACATTAAAAAATGGAAAGTTTTCAAATTTGTCAGCATTTTCCAGACACCAATCATCAATTGAAAGTGAAAATCCATCCATTAGTTTTATTGGATGATTCCATAATCCACCCATTTCACCATCAATGTGCCATCCTATATCTGGAAATGTACCATCTTGATTTCCAACCAGGTATACCCTGTCCCCTGCTGTCACATACGAACTTTGTTTATATGCATCATTACCCGGAATGCTTTCTATAGTTTGTATTTGACTAAACAGTGATACTTCTGATTTTTCAGTTGGACCACAGGCCACAAGAATTGCTATCACAAAAAAGTGCAAAACTTTAATATTCCACCTGTTAATGCTTCTCTTCATATTTTTTCAATAAACTGTTCGTTTGCTTATTCAATTTTTGCCTGAAATAACCTGTCCACCCGATTAAGAAACCAGTCATACCCAAAGCTTGTTTAGACCATTTGTAAAGGTCAAAATGATCCCTGTGATCAATGATCAAACCATCTTTGAACTTAAATTTCGCATCGATAATATTGTGTACTTTTCGACCGGTTTTTGAAAATGTATAATAGGCTTCCCAGTGTGCTTGTCCGGACATTTCATCGGCATAAACTTCAGTGAATGAGACACTAAAGTTCTTACCTTTCTGACTTTCGCAGAGCATTCTCCACATATTGCCGGCGTGTTCCCCATTCAAAACTCCGAAAGCAGGATCCTCAAAAACAACTTCAGGATGATAACATGAAACCATTCCATCAGGGTCCAACTCCTGAAAGGATTGGTAAAATTTGTGAATAATCTCTTTCATTTTAGCTACACTTTGGCCTTGAATTTACTGAATAAGGTGAGTAACTGATAATTATCCATAAGAATATTGAGAAGACTCATTTGTATAAGTTCATTTTGCGACTACTTTCAATTCAATCAACATAGAAAATCATGGCTAAAGGTTCAAGTGCGGATGGCGTTTATTGGCTCGGGTTCATTGGAGCAGTAATTTATTATATTAGCACCGCTTCAGGTTTTTGGAGTGAGCTTATCGGTTTCTTAAAAGTGCTGGTTTGGCCGGCTTTTTTAGTTTTTGAAGCATTAAAATCTCTTGGAGCGTAAGTAGAATTTTCAATATTTAGATTATGAATTACCGTTTCGCAAAATTCGGACTGATCATTATTTTCTCAATTGTAATTGTGTTTCACTTATTCGTCATAAGCGGGATCGTTCCGTATGATATAGTTTGGGGAGGCAATTTATCTTCGAAGGCTATGATGTATCAAATGGAAGGGGTTTCCATACTGCTAAACGTCTTGTTTTTGTTCATTGTCCTGGTAAAAACACAAGTGATAACATGGTCCGTCAATCCAAAAGTGCTGGTTGTTCTTCTTTATATCATGTCAGGTTTTTTTGCACTTAATACGATCGGTAACTTGTTAGCAGAGAAATCTCTTGAAACCATTCTTTTTACTCCGATAACACTGCTTTTGTCAATAATGTGTTTTTACATGGCTCGGAAAAAGGAAGCGTAAATCAATTGTCTTTTAGTTTCTCCAAACTGACCGCATTAATGCAGTATCGTAATCCACTTGGAGCAGGCCCATCTGGAAATACATGTCCCAGATGGGCATCACAAGTATTGCAAAGTGTCTCCACTCTCACCATCCCAAAGGAATTGTCTTTGTGGTAAGCAATGGCATTTTCTTTTGCCGGTTGTGTAAAAGATGGCCATCCAGTCCCACTGTCAAATTTCTCATCCGCATCAAAAAGCAAGGTACCACAACAGATACAAGCGTATTTACCTGGTTCAAATGATGTGCACATATCAGAGCTATGTGGTCTTTCAGTGCCCTTGAGACGTGTGACCTGATATGCCTCCTGGCTTAGCAGGGTTTTCCATTCCTCCTCTGATTTTTCTACCCTACCATCTGGAATTGGGTTTCCTTTGGTAGCAAAATGGATGATGTCATTCCAATTAAACATGTTCTACTATTTAGAGCTTAACAATACACAACTTCATTTTAAAACAACTATCAATTAAAAAGGTTCAGCAGTTAGCCAATCTGCATTCCATTTTCACAGTTTCTTTCAGGAGAAAGTAAAACAACACCATTTTTCTGCATTACACCTAAAACCAGGCATTCGCTCATAAAATTAGCTATTTGTTTTAGTGGAAAATTTACAACTGCAATCACTTGCATCCCTTCCAAATTATCAATGGTATAAAGATCGGTAATTTGAGCAGAGGACTTTAGCATGCCAAGTTCACCAAAATCAATGCTTAATTTAAAAGCAGGTTTTATGGCTTCATGAAATACCTCGGCATTTTTGATGGTCCCGACCCGCAAATCAATTTTCTGAAAGTCCCCCCATGAAATCTCCTGTTTCGTCATTATTAAGATGCTTTGATTATTGGAAATTTAAGTTGTTCTAATTTTAAAAGTCATTCCATCACTGAACTTTTTACGTAATAAATAAGTATTACTATTTTTGGCTCCTGATAATAATCCGCTGATCTATGCGATATTTAAAACAAGTACTATCATACATATTCACTTTTCTTTTTGTTACAAGCCTTACTGCCCAGGAAGGTTATCGATTTGAATTCAACCTAACAGGAATGCAAGACTCTGTTGCTTATCTGGGATATCACCTGGATGGCAAAACATATGTCAAAGACACTTTACCTGTCACTGGAGAGCAGATAGTATTTGAAGAACAGAAGCCCACAACAGCTGGAGTGTACTTTCTTTACACACCTAATATTTTCTATGAGTTTCTGGTTAGCGAACAATCATTCTCATTCACTGGAAATGTAAATGATTTATTAGGATCAATGGAAGTGTCCGGATCAAGAGAAAATGAGTTATTTCTACAATTTCAGCATCAGATGGCAAACCACCAGCGTGAAATGAAAAAACTGCAGGATTCTCTGAAAGAACCTGATGTGGATAGCGCCTCTGTATTTGATCGAATGAGGCAGCTTAATAAAATCAATGAAAGTTTCATTGATGATACCCGAATCCTGAATAATGATACATTCTATGCACAGCTCATGGCGCAGATGGCCAGACCAAGACCTATTGAAACGCCTAAAGAAATGGAACCCAGGGAGGCTGAGCTGTATAGATTCTATGAATATAAATCAAAATTTTGGGAGGGCATTGATTTTTCAAACCCAGGGATTCTTAGAACTCCAATATTTCTTTCCCGAACCAATGAGTACCTGGACAAAGTCCTGGTTTCACACCCTGATTCGCTAATTGTCGGAATTGACGACTTACTCAATCATCCAAAAATAGATTCCGCTGTATTTCAATACTTGCTGGTAACCATTGTCAACAAATACGCTAATTCAAAAGTTATGGGCCAGGATGCTATATACGTCCACCTTGTTGACAATTATTACGCGAATGGTCGTGCAACTTGGGTAGATGATGCTACAGTTACCAGAATGGTACAAAACAGCGATCGTCTAAAACCTGTGTTAATTGGTAAAAAGGCTCCTAATTTTTACATCCCCAATTTGCAGGGTACACGAGTTTCTTTAAACTCTTTTGATCAAGATTACCTGATCCTGTTTATTTATGATTCAGGATGTGGGCATTGTAAAAAAGCCGCTCCAGTAATGGCAGAAGCCTATAACAGGCTGAAAGAAGATATCTCAGTGGAGCTTGTTGCCATCAATATCTCCGAAGAAAAAGAAGAATGGGAGAAATTTGTAAATGATCATGATCTCAATTGTGTCAATCTTGCAGATCTTGATGGGACAGCCAATATTGGATATTACTATTATGTAACCAGTACTCCTCAAATTTTCATTCTTAATGACAAGAAAGAGATCATAGCTAAAAGACTTGCTGCTGAACAAATTGAGGAATTTCTTTCCAATTACAACAGGCTGCAAAAGAGCTAGTTTTCTAACGTTGAGAGGAGAAATTCCCTTATGCGGTAAATATCTTTCGAATCACTGTCCTGCCTAAACCGGAACTTCCCAGTGTAAACAGGTTGGTCAAATGATAGTATAGCGATTAACTCCTGATCAATAATCAGGCCTAATTCTTTCTTTTGGAGCCTGGAGGATATACCCAGCAAAATGGCAGAACCAATTGAATCTAACTGCAAGTCAAATGCAAGCTGAAAATCATCCTGGGCTGTAAAAATTTCACCTACTGATTGGAACCGATCACTTTTCAAAATTGGGCGTTGCAAAAGGCAGAACTCTTCCTCTGGTTCATTAAGTTTTTTTAAGCGGTGAAAACAATCAAAATCACCATTTGAAATAAAGTAGAGACCATCCGTAATTTGCGAGTTTGCATAATTCAGAAGCAGGAACATAATACCCGCCACCAATAATGATTTTCTCATACCATCTTTCATTCAACCTGATTAAATATAACAAAAAAAGGACCCTCCAACAGAAAGGCCCTTTCGAAAACAGACGGTAAATTTTAAATATCTTTATTCAGTAGGCTTACCGCCCATTAGGAGAAGCTCGCTTAACCGTACCTCGGTCACATATTTTTTCTCACCATTAGACTCATACTCACGCGATGTAAGTTTTCCCTGTACACCAACTTCATTTCCTTTCTTGAGAAATTTCTCAACAATATCCACTTTCTTACCCCACACCACTACCCTGTGCCAGTGTGTCTCTTCTTTCTGTTCTCCCTTGCCATTTGTATAAACCTCTTTGGTAGCTATAGAGAAGTTTGCCATTCTGTTGCCATTATCCAGGTCTTTGATTTGAGGATCATTTCCAAGTCTCCCAATAAGCTGTACATTGTTTCTTAATGCGTTCATAATGTTTAATTTTTATTGTTTAGATTATTTTGTTTCATCACTTATCGTGAACCATTCGATTTGTGTTATCCGATTGTGACAATGCAAAGATTGGAGTGAATTGTGGTGACAGTCGGTAAACAAATAATTGTACCCGCTTAAAATCAATTGTAAATACTTGTAAACATTTGTTGTCGAATATACCACTGATTTACAGAGGTTTGCATTTCAGTGGAGATATCATTAATTTTCAACAATTATTTCAACCAAATCAATCTTACGAATGGAACAAGAAAGAAATTGCCCTGAATGTGGCAATCCAATACTGGGTAGAGCTGATAAAAAATTCTGCTCCGACATGTGCAGAAATGCTTACAACAATCGCCAAAACAGCAATGTCAATAACCTTGTTAGGAGAGTTAATGGAATCTTAAAGAAGAATCGGAGGATAATGGAGGAAATATGTCCGGAAGGAAAAGTCAAAACCTCTCGCTCAAAACTTGTAGCCAAAGGGTTTGACTTTAGTTATTTCACATCAACATACACCACCAAAGAAGGGAGTATTTATCACTTTTGTTATGACTTTGGATACCTTCCTCTAAATGAAGATTCCTACTTGATTGTACAGCGTGAAACCGACTAAAAGCCGTATTCCTGGGCATATTCAATGAGAGACTTCATCGATTCTTTTTGATTTTCCGGAGACGTAATTTCATTCCAATCATAATCTACATATATGTTCTCATCAGAAAAAGAAGTCCCATTCCATTCAAATTTACCAACCATCGCCAGATACTTTTCTTCTTCTCCTTCATAACTGTATTCAAAGAAGTCTACTTCCATACGTTCCTCACCAGAAACAATAACATCACTACCTACCCAATCCATTTCACGACTAATATCATAATCGTCGCTCAAATAATAGACAATTGCCATCTTATACACTTGCTCTTTAGTGAGATGCGTTCCCAATACTTTATCAAGGATTCCACGTTCATTTAAGTCTTCTACAAAGTACCACCCTGTGTAAATGGTTTTCAAGATTTTTTGAAGTTGCTTTTGCGAATAAGATTGATTGTTTGACATTTTATAGTATAGAATTGCTGCCTGAATATCATCCTCTTTAGATTTTCTGACTTTTTTGATGAGATTTTCAGCATGTCTGGACGGGATAATAGAAAAAATTTTAATAGCATTTTCAACATTACTTGAATGTTCCCAATAACTACTGCTATCTTCAGGTAAAATCATCACACTGTCAAAGGAAGCCTTAAACCATTTATTGGTAAGCATTTCAAGTCTCGTATAATGTTCTTCCTTTAATTCATTCCTGTGCTTAATAAACCCTTCGCTATACAAAACACTACTTCTGAATCCATCATTGCGTTCCATCAAATCCATAAGTTTATCCGCATTCCTTACAAACAGATCGGTTGAATCTGATAGTTTATTAATGAGTTGATACCTTTCTGAATATCCCAAATCCTCTAACGGTATCTCATAAACCATATTGAGGACATTTTCTGGAGATTCATTCTCTTCTAATAAAGAAGAGACTATTTCACCTCTTAAGGAGGAGTACTCATCGAAATAAGCTTTCAGAGAATCTGTAAATCCAGGTGGTTCAAGCTCACTTAGTTTATTTAGAATTATCTCCTTAGTGGAATAATAGTCATTTGAATCAGGATACATAATATGTATTGACTGGAACAACCTGTTGATATGAGTTGAGTCAAACTCAAGGTATTCGATCCCATCCATGGCTTCAGCCAATATGGTAGTATCAGAGGATTTCAGGTCATGAAATAACTGATTTCTCTTATCCTGAAATGGATCAAAATTGGTTTTATATGGCTCTAGTATGGCACTATCAAGAACAACATCAAAAACTCCCTGGCCGAGGTATTCATCAGTTTGATGCACATGAACAGTCCAAATCTGATCTCCATTTACAATATATTTGAATCGTATTTTTGTATGGGATAGAGGTCCTGTGATCAAACCCGATCTTGTAAACAAGCCATTTTCATTCAAGTCCTGGGTGATCTCAAAGTCCTGATCTTCAAATATTATGTGCTGGTCATTAATTAATGCATATAGAGAATCAATATTGGGTAATTGAAAATACCTGGGCAGCCTATAATTTCTTACTGAAATATTAACTCCTGAATTCTCTTCCACAACATCTGCCGCCCTGTAATAAAGATCACTATAATAGTCTTTCTCTTCCTCGCTAAAAGTAGGTATCTCCGGCAATTTAATGCTGAAACTATCAATTGAGAATTCTTGAAAAACAGGCTGTTTGACTGGTGTCATTTCGAATGAATTTAGAAATTGATCAGCAGAAGGTGTGTTGATGTCATTGAGCGATTGAGCCATCAACAAATAGTTTCGGCTTCCCCTGAGAACACTTTTTAACCTTACATTATACCCTTCAATAAAAAATGATTCAGCTAGCTCATACCCTACAAATCCTATGTCATTCAATTGCTTTTCTTCCGACGGGTTAAACTCATATTCCTCTCCTATTACATCTCCGAATCTGGATTGAAAAAACGCAGAATCATCGTCAAAATAATACCCCTTGGGCAGATCATTCCACACTAACATGTACAATTCCCGTTGTTCTTCATTTAAGCACATGTACACGTGATAAGGGTAAGTATCGTCATCGTCATAGGAATATTCAATTTGCTGAATCATGTATTTTGGTTCAAGCGGAAATTGAACAGTATAGGCACCTAATTGATTAGGATACGAAACCCAATTATTGATTTTTTTGGAAGGCTCGAAGAATTTTACTGAATTAAAAAATTGCTCCTTATTTGATTCATCAATGTATTCCTGAATTCCAAAAAACAAGAGCAGATGCACCTGCCCCTGCACACTGAATAAGCGAATTGTGTTTGAATCTAAATTCTTATATTTCAATTCGTATCCTTTCACTCCGTTATGCTCTATTTCTTTTTTAATTATTTTGTCATTTGATCTCCTTGATATTGAATTCTCTATTCGATCCAACATTGCTTCCTGATCATCCCCTTGCATGGCAGCTGAAACCGAGAAATATGCATATATGTTTTCCTGGATCAAATTATAGCTAGCTCTCATATTAATTAATCCTCCAAACATTTCGAAAGAATTGATCGCATAGGGCACATCCAACATAATCCCTCCAATTGAATCTACTTCGGTATGCCAATGCTCTTCAAATGCTGTTTCCAAAATATCTTTTGATAACTGAGATCGAGGTGATTTCACTACCTCTACCTTATAACCTTTTTTCCTTAGCAAATTGATAATTCCCATTTCCCCTGGAAGGTGGGCAACTCCTACAGCAATGAACATTGAAGCATCTTGCATGATTGGTTCGAATACACCAATCATTGCAATGTTTCTGTCATCTAACAACAGCTTCCTATTAAACTTTGAAGCAGCATCAATATAATTCCAAATTTCAGTGAGGTTCCCTTTATGGTAGAGGTTTACCATTTCTTTAGTTCGCTGTGATAATTGGTCCAGGTGCTCAAATTTTTCGGATACGATCTCTTTCCTTTCTTCAAGAGAAATCGTATCCATAGCAATATCACGTGAACTAAGAGGCTCAAGGCCCATTGTAGACAAGCCACTATTTTTTGCAAATTGATAAAGGTAAGTGTCCAATTGGGTCGGCATCAGATCTTCAGAAGGATCATCAAAGTAATCCAGCATTCTTTTAAGCTCTTTTATACTTTTTCTCGAAATTTTATTCTTGCCGAAACCGAATTTTGAACCTTTCTCATCAAATAATTCCAACTCCTCATCAGAAAATTCATCTCCTATAAAAAAGTCATTTTCTGCCTGTCTAATGGAGTTATTTATTGATTGCCACAATGATGAGTCCAGATTTATCTCGGCTGCAAATACGTCAGCTGAATGAAGTTTTAATAGTACAGAATCTGAAAAGTCAAAAACTTTATTGTTTCTCAGGTGCATCGTGCCAAATAGATAGGATGGCTTAGAAAGATTGTTTCCCTCAATTTTCCAGAGAAGCTCATATGAATCATCTACTTCTTGCGAATATACTGGGGCCCAAAAAAATAATGTCCAGAGAACTATTGATAATTGAAAAAATCTAAACATGATTGATAAATAACTATTTAAATGAATTTAAAGTAATGCTATTCCAGCAAATATGTAAAATAAATCAGGATCATTTTTTAGTAAATAATTATTGATGCCTGCTCACCATTCAATTGGGGACTAAACAGTTTGACAGAAACACTGGATACATCTGTGATTCTTCCAAGAGAAAGTGAATTCTCATTCGCTGATAGTTCTTTCACCAGGAAATTTTTATTCACTATCCCATCCCCGGTTGCAACATAGACCTTTAATTCAGCACTGCTTTCGTTATAACAGTTTTTTGACAGATGGCAATCCAGAACCAAATCCCCATTCACATAATGTAAGTCCGTTAACAATACATCATAAGACCTTAGTGAAGTAAAATTTGATACAGTAGAGACGGGAACATTCTTGAAATTCCTTGCATTTACCAGTTGATCCCCAAGTCCACCATTAACAAATAGAATAGATTCATCACAAACTGCTTCGTCAAATTTCCAAATGCTGTATTGATTGTCTCTACTATTAATATTCAGAGCAGAAACAAAATAATCAAGGTTACCATAAAAATTGATCAAACTTGCATCCTGGTACCTGTTTGCTGCTACTAGCTTATCCCCGGTCAATGCTAGGATCTCTTCTACATATGCTTCTCCTCCATGAAAATCCCAAACCCTATCCTTCTTGATTACAACCAGTGGATTAACCATATGAACTAGAAATAAGAACATAAGTGCAGCAGAAAAAATAGCCATTCCCCAATAGAACTTCACCCATTTTACATTTTCAATTACACGGTAACCAAAATATAAAATTGGGAGGATGCAAAATATTGTCCAATTGGCTTCAATGTACTGGGCTTTGAATGTGATCAACATAAAAAATATGAAAGTACCGTACAGGTTAAACTGCAATGCCTTTTCGAACTTATCCGATGGTTTTTTATAAAATGTAGCAATGAAAAGAATGACTGCAATAAAACCTCCCAGAAAAGGCAGGTTCCCAAATAGGTAATCCAAAGTATGGCTCGCTTTGTATTCCGGCGAAGCTCTGTCGATTAGATGATATTGAAATGAAGGAAAATTATTCTGTACCTGCCATGTTACGTGAGGTAAAAACAAAAAAAGTGCAATGATACCCGCTAAATAAAACTTCCAGTTAAGCAATAAGCGCCAATTACTCAGTATCACTAGTACAATAACCAGTCCACCGTGATACTTGCAATACAACATTAATACAGCCGAAACCCCAAGAAATATTGTATTGCCAATACTATCCAATTGAAGAAAAGCCCTGTACGCAATCATAAAAACAATTGCCATTAACAGAAAAGGAGTATCTGGTAAAGCAGCTACACCAATGAGATGGAGACTCAGGAATGAGAAAACTGTTATGAAAAACAGGTGAACATTTTTAGGCTTAACTAACCAATACAGCAAACCAACAGTGGCAGCAGAAAATATGAGGTTAACAAATCTTACAGCGAATTCAGATTTACCTAACCATCCACCAAACCAAATCATTGTTCCTACACCCGGTGGATGATCAAAATACCCCCAATCAGGAAATTGACTATACATCCAATAGTAAGCCTCATCACTATATAATTCTGTATTGATGGCAACTAACAAATGAATCAAGTACCACATACCTATCCAAAGAATGGCCGGTTTATGCTCTTTCACTAGCGAATGTATAAAAATGATTCAGGCCGAAATTCCAGGCAGTTACTACACCAATAGCAAAGAATTTAGCCAGGTAGAACTCCATAAAATACCTGTCATGAAGAATGTATAATACCAATTGGTTGATAGCCAACCCAACAATAGCAATACTTACAAACAAAATGTATTGTCGCCTTACCTGCTCTGATTTATCCTGGAATGTCCAAATTTTATTCAATATAAAATTACTGGATGCCGCCACAATAAAACCCAATCCATTGGCGATATATTTATTAGTACCTAATTCTTCTTTGAAAATATAGGTGATTCCAAAATCCACAATCAAACCAGAAAAACCTACGATTCCGAATTTGAAGAATTTGAGTAAAAACTCTTTATTGATTTTCACTTATTAATCGATGCGTTCAGCGCCAAAGTTAATTACAAGTGTCACATATATCAATACAATTGCTACATCAAAAATCACTAGTAACATAGACATAGTTCCTTGTATAACCAATTACATGTTTATGTCGTTAGATATTGCATGAATAAAATTAAGCATTTTTTTTGGTTATGCTCAGGATCAAATATTAAGTTCCTGGAGAAATGTCCATCTGAGGGCAGTAAATATGCAGGCATTGGAGCAACAATCTTTTTTACTGGTGTTTTTGCTGCAATTTCTGGTGGTTATGCGCTATTCACTGTTTTTGACAGCTATTTGTTAGCTATCATATTTGGTACAGTTTGGGGTTTAATGATTTTCAATCTAGATCGTTTTATCGTTTCGAGCATGCGAAAGACTGGCAAAAGAAGTGATACATATATGGCTATTCCGCGTATTGCGTTGGCCGTATTGATTTCTATTGTTATTGCCAAACCACTGGAACTTAAAGTATTTGATAAAGAAATCAACAGTGAGCTAATATTGATGCAACAGGAGGACAAGGCACTGCAAGAAGCCAATGTAAAGTCAAGATTCATTGATCAGAAAAATGTATTGGCAGGTAAAATTCAAACATTAAAAAATGAAATTGACAAAAAGGCTGCTAAAAGAGATGAACTTATGGAAGTAGCCAGAAGAGAAGCCGATGGTACGGGGGGTACGGGAAAAAGAAACCCTGGCCCTGTCTACAAAATCAAGAAAGCAGAGGCAGATCGGGTGCAGGAGGAGTTTGAGGAGCTGGTCGCCCAAAATAATTCAGAGATCAGTCAATTACAAAGTCAATTAGATGGTGCTTTGATGAATGAGGATCAGGATATTGCACAGCTTGAAGAATCTGATCTATCTGGTTTGGCCTCCAGAATTGAAGCAATGGATCGGCTCACTGAAAAAAGTACCGCAATTTGGGTGTCGCACTTATTCATAATCCTACTTTTCATCGTTATAGAAACAGCACCAGTCTTTGTAAAACTTATGAGCCCATATGGTCCTTATGATCAACTCATGTTTGTTCATGAATATAAATTTAAGGCTGGAAAATATCAGGCACTTGCCAAAATTAACTCGACTATAAAAGAAAGTTCAAAAGAGCTACAGGAAGAAGAAAACAAGTATGTCCTTAATAAACTGCGAATTGGGTTAGAAAAAACGTAATCACCTAAAACGCCAACCCATTACATGATATTTGAATATTGTATTCATGATACCCGCAAACAGAGCCTGACGGATGTCTGTGGATCCATATGGGTTGAAGCTATCATATCGATGTATATAGTTAAACGTTTTGTTCATTGGCCCGGTATGCGCTTTCGATTTGTATTGTGTTTTGCCTTGGTTATCCACATAAAAAATCAAATCATAAGTGGTATTTGCCTGATGTACGGAAATGACTCGTAATCCAGTTAGTTTGTAGTCGTTATAGAAGAAGTTATTGTGCCTGGTGGAATTGTCGGTGTTCAGGATTATTGTGGTAAGTGATCCATCCTTTATGATTGGCTGTGCATGCATATGCCCAACAAGCAAAATGGCTATTATACAGGTTAGAAATGTTTTCATGGTCAAGTTGGCTTACCTAAATATAATGATAAATCCTATCAGATGGCTATCCATCCGATTTTAGTTAGCCACAACTACTTGAACATCATGTAAAAACATGTCACAAAATGCCGATTTGATAATTAGTGATTGCGTTCATTATTGAGTAAATTATGTCTACCAGAACGGGAGGCACACTAATCACTCTAAAACTAAACTCGTCATGAAACTAAATTTCATTGCGTCGGGCGTGCTATGCGTTTTTTTTTCTGGTCTTTTACATGCCCAATCCGTGACCGGTACCATTCAGGATGATTCCGGAGAACCAATCCCATTTTCTACAATTGTACTACTTGATCAGGATTCATCCCTGGTAAAAGGTGAAATCTCAAATGATCTTGGGAAATTCACTATTAAAACCAATAAAACAGGAAACTTTCGGCTGGCAGCATCTTCAGTTGGGTTTGAGCACTTTATTAGCGATTATTTCAGGTTAAACGATGGTCAATCAGAAAGTGTAGGCAATATTAGACTGAAAGAAAAGACAGAACAGCTAGAAGAATTGGTGGTCTCCGCAGACAAACCAATATTTGAGCAGAAACTTGATAGGACAGTAGTCAATGTAGGGCAAAACCTCTCTGTAAGTGGTGGAACAGCCCTCGATGTACTTGAAAGATCTCCGGGAATAACCGTAGACCGGATGAACAATTCCCTGGCTCTTGCAGGTAAACAAGGGGTACGTGTAATGATCAATGGGAAAATCTCTAACCTTCCAGCAGCAGCTGTTGTTCAGATGCTGGACGGAATGAACGCGGAAAACCTTGAAAAAATTGAGCTCATCACAACACCTCCGGCCAAATACGAAGCTGAGGGTGATGCAGGAATGATCAATATTGTCCTAAAAAAATCGGCCGATAAAGGAACAAATGGTTTTGTTTCAGCTTTCGGTGGTTATGGAAGAGACATCAAGTACGGTGGAAACATCAACCTCAACCATAGGAATAAAGGGTTGAACCTTTTTGGTGATTTTTCCTACCGAAATAACTTTACAAAGCAATTTATTGGCAGTTATAGAAACATCCAGACAGATACTGGTATGGACGTAATCAATTCACCCAGCGAAAGAGATGCCAATACTGAGGTCTTTAACGGAAGATTTGGGATCGACATTCCCATAGGGAAAACCACTGTAATTGGGGGTAGTTTTTCATTCTTCGACAGAGACTGGACAATGGACGCGATAAATAACATTGACCAAAACATAAGTAATCAGGCAACACAGGTAGACATGAGTACATTTGAGATCAATGACTGGTACTTCACACATGGTAATTTTAATGTCTACCAGGAAATTGGTCAAAACCATAATCTATCTGTTGATTTTAATAGAATCAGCTACGATGCTAACAATCCAACTGAGTATTTACAAGAATTTTATAGTGCTGGAATCGAACCAGATAGTGTAGAGGAATTGCTGGTAAGTAAAAGAACACCCACAGCGATATATACTGCTCAAATAGATTACTCTGGAAAATTTGGTGATAAAATAACATTCGAGGCAGGGGCCAAAGGATCTTTCAATGACCTGGAAAATGATGTCACTGTTGACCAGACTGTACAGGGTGTATTTGTAAGAGATGACGAGCTCTCAAACCTTGCCATGCTCACAGAGAACATTGGCGCTGGATATACCAGTCTATCCTGGAATGTGTCTGAAAGAAATAGTCTTCAAATGGGATTGAGGTATGAATACACCAGAACCAATATTGATACAGAAACTGAGAAAAGTATTGTGGACAGAAGACTCAGTAACTTCTTCCCAAGCTTTTTCTACAACAATAAAATCAATGACAACAATAGTTGGGTAGTTTCCTACAGCAGACGAGTCAGTCGTCCCAGGTTTCAGGACATAGCTCCCTTTATCATTTTTGTTGACCCCAATGCATTCTTTGCTGGAAATGAAAAATTATTACCAGCATTTACCAATACATACAGATTAGAATACCGTTTCAAAACAATTCTATTATCCACTTCATACAGTAGAGATGAAAATGCGATTGCCAGGTTCCAACCAAAACTAGATAGCAGAAACAGATTAATCGGAACATCTGAAAACATGGATTACAGAGACAGCTATAGTGTCAATTTAAGTTTCCCTATTGGTATTACCGATTGGTGGGAAATTCAATCCAATGTGAATGCCAGTCTAATAAAAGTAAAATCATCCTATCTGGAAACACCTGTTGAATTGAGTATTACCAACCTCCGATTAAATGGTTCAAGCCGATTTAAACTTTCCAAAAAGATGAAAGCTGAATTGAGTTGGTTTTACGCCAGTCCACAATATTGGGGAATTTACGAATCCAAAGCATTTGGTTCTCTAAATTTTGGATTTGAAAGAGAAATAGGAGAAAATGGATCACTTAGAATTTCCATGAATGACATTTTCAAAACGAATACATGGATATCCAAAGCAGATGTACCAGCTGAAAATCTGGATGTGAAAAACAAACTAGACTTTGAAACCAGGGTATTCAGAATTACTTATAATCAACGTTTTGGAAACAACAAGTTAAAAGGAAAAAGAAACAGAAAATCCGGAAGTGACACTGAGCTGCAAAGAATTCAGTAACGGCTTACTTTCCTGAGGTTCTTTTTTTACCATCTTTTGAGAGTGCCATGCCTTCTCGTCTGGTCATTTTTTTAATGAATTGCACCTTTCGAAAACGCAAGGCACTCCAATCTTCATCTATAGCTACCATACGTACACCTTCCAGATTATATTCGCCTAATGAGGCCCAACCGGTATCTCTATTAAAATCACAAGTGTACTTTTTAGATGTCCCTTTTGGATAGCAAACCCAAAAAACAGCATCTCCATGTAGTTTTGGTCCAATAGTTTCTGCAATCTTATCTACTTCAACTTGTTTAGTAGCAAAGGCAACAGCAAATGAAATCAAGTCAATGGATTCAGTACTTCTTAAAACTTTCGAAGTATCTTCTAAAGACCGAATATTCACCTCAAACGAATCAGGTGAATTGATAATTACCACATTTTCCTGGCCTTTGTAGTTAAGTTTCTTGAAAACTGCATCCATAACTCTAAATTAAACAATATTGACAAAGCTGTTAAATTGCTCGTCAATTGTGTAAATCAAAAAAAGGCTACATCTCATCTGAAATGTAGCCTTTTAATATTATATCCTACGCTGGGCATGTCTTTGCAGCCCTTTTTCAAGGAAAAAATTTCCTTAGAGAGTATGTGTGTAAATGTGGTGTGTGTGTTTAAGTCCCCAAAAGAGCGGAAGGCATGTTCGGTGGTATTTCTATTATGGTTAATAGCGACCTAAGAGCAGTGCGTTTCTAATCGTTTGGTGATCCAAATGTAGGGTAAGAATTGATACGATTTTTCTTAGTTCGATAAACTTGAGTTATTTATCGACAAATCACTAAAACGTTATACGTCAATCAATTTCACTGAAAATTTGACCAGAACCAATCAAATTATGAGCTTGTATCCTACACCATGAACCGTGAGAATTAACTTCGGGTCATTGGGGTTACCTTCAATTTTTTGGCGAAGTTTCAAAATGAAATTATCGACAGTTCTGGTTGTAGGTTGTGCTTCATACCCCCACACTTCTCTGAGTAACTGCTCTCTACTTACAATTTCATTCTTATGTTGCCATAGATGCTGTACTATCTCAAACTCTTTGTGAGATAGTTTTAATTTTTCTGATCCGTTTGTTGCTTCGAAATGTAAAAAATCAAATGTCACATGACCAATCACAACATTATTGTCTGTTGACTCTTGTTTCTCCGTTCTTCTCAACACAGCCTTTATCCTGGCCATCAACTCACGAAGTGAGAATGGTTTTACAACATAATCGTCTGCCCCAAGCTCTAGCCCCAATACCTTGTCTATTTCTTCACCCTTGGCTGTTAAAAAAATGATTGGTGTTGTTATTCCCTTTTTCCTTGCCTGTTTGCACACATCAAATCCTGAAAGGTGAGGCAGCATTACATCCAATAGAATGAGATCAAAAGAATCCTGACCCAGAATTTCCAAAGCCTTTTCGCCATCTTCCGCCAACGTAACTTCATAGGACTCGAACTCGAGATTATCCTTGATGCCAAGTCTCATGTGTGGCTCATCTTCTACTACCAGTATTCTACTCATTTTGCTGTCTTATTTTTAGGAAATAATAGTTTGAATGTGCTTCCTTTCCCCGGTTTACTCTCTAATTCAATTCTTCCCTCATGGGCATCCATAATTTGTTTGACAATCGAGAGTCCTAATCCCGCCCCCTGCACATGGTAAACATCCCCGTGAGTTACCCTGAAAAATTTATCAAATATCAACTTTTGTTTTGCTGCATCAATACCAATTCCAAAATCCTGCACTGCGATATAAGCCATTCTATCTTGAAGTCCAGTCAGTAATTTAATCTGTCTTTCCTCGCCACTATATTTAATAGCATTGTCAATCAGGTTTATGATGGCTTCTATTAAAGCTTCCCGATCACATAATATGTGTGGAAGATTGTCCTGATAATCTACGGTGAATGTGAATCCTTTGTTTTCCAGGTGAAATGAATATGTATGCAAAGTCTCCTTCAAAATATCATTGAGAGACTCTTCCATCAATTCAAATGTTCGCTTTTCCGATTCCAGTTGAGAAAAATTGAGAATTTTATTAACGATGTTTTTTAACCGGGCAGTCTCCTTACTGATGATCTCATAGTATTCACGCTTCTTCTCTTCTGTCTTCACACGATTCAGGAGTAAGGTTTCAGCGAACATATTGATAAGAGCCAAAGGTGTCCTGATCTCATGGGAAACACTACTGGCAAAGTCAGACTTCATTTGAGCCAGCTGCATTTCTTTTCTAATATTCCGTGCGATTAATATAAACCCAACCAATAGAAATACTCCCAGGGCTATGACGGATATTTTGTTTAAACTTCTTCTTTCCCTACTCACAGATTGAATAGAATCCCCTTTGCCAACAATTCCAAGTTCATAATTTGGAAGCAGCCAAAAAGGTTTTGCCAGTGCTTCGGGGATTTCAAAACTGTCAGTTGCAAAAATCAATTGCTTATCTACACTGTGCCTTGCCGTAATGATGTATTGATCCTTTGTGATCTGATGCATTTTAGAGGCAAGAAATAACTCAATAAAATCAACTGGATTAATCAGTAGAATAGCCAATTTCCATTGCGATTCTTCCCCTACAATCATCAACAGGTAATTATAAGTATCACCCGCTATTGGCTCCATCGGTTGAAGTTTAGTGAAGCCTGATTTTTTATACAGAATCAATTTTTCAATCAATTCCGGCTTTTTCTCTATCATCGATTCAACCTGTTGTACAGCACTATCCCCTCTTTCAGAAAAAAATTGAAGGTTTTGACTCTCGAAATCATACAAGGCTATATCTGCAATACCCGGATATGAGGAGAGAACAGCGGTAGTCAATGAATCGCTTGTGTCAAGGTACCTGAGCTTGTATTCGATCCCTTTGATGATGTCATCGGAATATTGGTTAACTGAAAACAAGATGGCCTCAAGTTGGTTTTCCTGAACCTGTTTAAAGAGATCCTCATTTTCTTTTAAAGATCTCTCCAAATAGATCGTATAGGCAATCACCGGAAGAATGATGGCCGTCACCAGAATTATTATCGAACGGTTTATCGAATTAAATTTCAAAAAATTCTTTTAACGAAGATACGCTCTACAGGGCAAATAAGTTGTGTGTTTAGTTATTATGGACATGCACATCCATTTGAGGGAAAGGAATGTTCAATCCATTTTGTGGGAATTGCTCATACACTTTCTTTTGCACATCAAACTTTACTCCCCAATAATTAGGTGCATCCACCCAAACCCTGGTTACGATATTGACAGAACTATCTCCAAGCTCCGAAACAGCCAGGAATGGTTCGGGCTCATTATTGATTCTATCATCTGCAGAAATAATGTTTTTGATGACATCATAAGCCTTGTTCACATCATCACCATATGCTATACCAAATGTCCAGTCAACCCGGCGGGTAGTTTCTGCTGAGAAATTCTTGATAGAACTATTTGACAATGATCCATTAGGAATAATGATCCTCACATTATCAGGTGTTTTTAAATGGGTATGAAAAATCTGAATTTCAAATACTGTTCCGGCGTGACCACCTCCCTCAATATAGTCACCAACTTTGAATGGTTTGAAAATCAAAATCATTACACCACCTGCAAAGTTTGAAAGGCTGCCTTGTAAAGCGAGACCTACAGCAAGACCTGCAGCACCCAGAATCGCTACAAATGAAGTCATTTGAACGCCAACCATACTGATCACGGTGACAATCAACAGTGCTTGCAGCATGAATTTTAGTAACGACCTAAGAAATGGTCTCAGCGAAGGATTCACATCCCTTTTAGTCATTATTTTGGCTGAGCTCTTTACAATGCCTTTAATCACCCATAAACCAATAAGTAATGTGATAATGGCTCCAGCTAATTTTGGAGCATAGGCCACCGCCATATCGACGATATCGCTAAGGTACTTGTCTAAATCTTGCATGAGTTTGGTTATAGTTTAAGTGTGCAATTTTGGCTAGTCAATAGGATAAGGAATATAAACAAAATTTGTAAAATCTTCCTCCATCACAAACAGACAACAAAACTCGTCCGGGTCCTTAAATGTTTGCTTAAATTCCTCAGCTTTCTCAATTATTTTTCGCTGCACAAATTCATCCAGGTAGGTTACATTGTAATACCACTCATTATCCAAAGTCCCTTTTGGGTATAACTCCTGGCCAATGGGGGCTGGTTGACTGGAAACTGGAAATATGGGAAAGTCTGAAAATCCTCTTGTTCTTATTTGGTAAGAAGATTCCTTCAATAAATCACTCACTTTCAGAAAATCCTGTGAGATAACACCCATTTTCTTTGGGCTCAATTCCGGGTCATTATGCATGATCTTTCAATTTAAAAGTCCACATTCTCCATGTGATAAAGCATTTAACTTAAATAAATGGTATTTAGTCTAGTGGTATTCTTGTATTCTAAGACAAAGAAAAAACAAATTATTTCTAATTCTCATCATTTTTTTAACTCAAATAGAAAGGAAACGGATCCAAGATAAATTTGACATCATGGAATACGGAATGACAAAAACTAATTAGACTTCCCAGATTCGTTTGGGCCCAGGTAAACACTCTCTGGTGGACCGAGATAACTCGATCTTAATCCTCCCACATCAATGACAAATTTTTGGAAGGCAATTCCAGGGTCAATCACCCAAATCTTTAATGTGTGTTTCCCCGCTTTATCAATTTTATGACTTGATTCTTTTATCTTGATATGGTCGCCAACTGACTTTGTCCACCAACCGGCATATTCATAATCAGGTTTGATTTCCCCTTCATTCATATTGATAATTTGAGGTTCCTCATCATCTACAGCAATTGCATAATGTAAACCGTCACCTTTTCTAAAATCCTGTGTTGGTGACAGGTATGTATGGATGGCAACTTCTCCTTCCGTGAAAACACTAAAGTCGTATTCCAACATTGGAGTGTCCTTTTGTGGATTTTGCCTTGCTATGTTAACAGGTTCTATTATCATCGCCGATCCAGTTCTACCAAGGTTTGGCACTTCGGTCCAATAAATATTCCTGGTGTCATTTTTTCGAGTAAAATGTACTGCTTCAAAGGCTATTACTCCATTATTTTCTATAAACCCTGATTCTTGTGATAAATCATTCCGAATAGGAACTTTGATTGAATATTCTTTTCCAGCACCCATCACTGTTATAGCGCCAGTTGTCTTTCCTTTCGGTGCTTTACTCCAATCAATACTTACATAAACTTTTTCTGCATATTGAATGCTTCCTTCATTCCTGGAGAACTTTATCCAATCGTCTTCGGCTTTAAGAGAGTAGTTGAGCGTTTCTTCACCCCTGTTGATAATCTCTAAATAATACTGTTGATTATTAAAAGGATCAAAAGGCAAAAATTCCGTACTAAAGGACCAGTCACCTTCTACATCCAGCCAGCCCCATCTTGGTGTTTTACCATATTCCAGAAGATAGCCCAGTTCTGCTTGTTTTTTTGTTCGAACATATGACACAGCGGGCATCATGTCTATGGGTGGGTGATCCCAAAAGGTATAGCCAATGTGTGTTTGGGACATCATATGATTCCACTTACCGTTTTCGAGTTCTTCATGGTAGTATCTAGCGAGCTCAGCATCTCTTTCAAATAGTTCTTTTACTTTATCTGCATAAAAATTGGCTGATGCCGCACCTCGTTCCCCATAATACTTATTCTTACCCGCAGACACGTACATTTCATTTAAATTAGCACAAATAGCAATCGGTGAATGGACCAATTGATAAAAGGCTGATTTATGGTCCTCTGGAAGTTGTTCAAAGATCTGAGCACTTTTTGAAAGCAATTGATTATACTCTTCTACAATTCGGTCAGCTTCACGGTAATTTTCAATGCTGTAAGTATCTGGTCTAATCATCTCTGGAGTACGCCGGGAATTGTATTTGGTATACTTAGACAGTAAATCAGCAATTTCTTCAGCATATTCATTTCCAAATTGCTGTTTTGACCAATTAACATAGTATGCTGGCAAATCCTTTGCCTGAATTGCGTCAGGGTTCCAGGCATAGTCCAGAAAAAAACTAATTGGGAGTTCCATCGGTTTAATATCTCCCACATTGACTAACCAAAGATCTTTTACACCATGCTTGTAAGCCAGATTCATTTGTTCCCAGGTTCGTTCAATCTGAGTGGTATTCAGCCACCTGTAAGAAACTGGCGCCCCCACATAATCAAAGTGATAGTAAATTCCATACCCAGCCTGGCGATCCAAATCCTCTTTTTTCGGGAGAATGCGAAGGTTACCCCAGTTATCATCACAAAAGAGGACAATAATATCATCATCTACCCGCAAGCCCTTATCATAGTAATCTTGCACTTCCTTGTAGACAGCCCAGACTTGTGGCGTTTCGTTCGCAGGTTTACCGGAAACCTCTTCCATTATTTGGCGCTGATCTCTGATGATGGTCTTTAATAGATCCACAGCGGTTTCTTCAGACATCCCCTCATCACCATCTCCACGCATTCCGACAGTAACCACACTCTCAAAATCTCCCATACGCTCAATTCCCCCCTTCCAAAATTCCTGCAGTTTTTCACGATTTGTTTCGTAGTTCCATTCACCACCTCCAAACTTGTTCCATTCGTTATGGGAGCGCATCATAGGCTCATGGTGACTGGTGGATATGACAATGCCATAGTCGTCAGCCACTTTAGGGTTGAGGGGGTCATCCTCATTAAAAATTGTCGGTAACCACATGGCAGGCCATAAATAATTGGCCTTATTTCTTAATAATAGCTCAAATACTTTTTCATAAAACGTATGGTTAAGATCTCCGAATTTTTCTTTTGCCCAATATCGAAGTGCAGGTGATTCATCATTGATAAAAATACCACGATACTTGACTGCCGGTCCTATTGAAACAAATCTACTCTTCTCAATAAACAGGTTATCTCTTTTTTTGATTGGCACATCAGCCCACCAATACCAGGGAGAAACACCAATTTGTTCTGAAAGGCTGAAAACACCGTATGCTACACCCCGTCTGTCACTACCTACTATGACAAGTGCCTCATCTACTCCATCAAAAGGCTTGTCTACAGTTTGTATGACAAATCTTTCCCACTGGTCGCTTATCAAATCTACATCCAGCCTTTTAGAGGAAATTAATTCATCAATCATTGGACTATTTCCTATAGAACCAACTAGAATGACTTTCTTCCGGAATTGGTCCTCAGAAGATATTAAGACAGGTTTTTTACCAGCGACTTTTTCTACATCACTTACAAGAAAATCAGCCGATTTTCTAACAAGATAACTTTCTGAAGGAGCAACATATACGTCAGCGACCTCCGAATTAGTAACAATTGAAAAATAAGATTTTTCATTTTCAGCAGTACTACTAACTCGTAATTGCGAGAAGGAAAAATAAGGCAACAATAGAAGGATCAATACGGATCTCATATCCAAAAAATTTAAATGGTATAAGAGATCAAATGTAATGCAATCGATTTCGTAAAGGAAATCGATTGCAATGTTTAACCGACTTAGAGAAAGAATTTAGAAATTTTATATACTTCCAGTAATCCAAAATCTGACTCCATATTGGTGCATATGGCCACAACTACTTGGTCTTCGGGGAGTAATAGCAAATAAGAGCGAGAACCCACTGATCGACCTCCGTGATGTATCAGTAGCCGATTATTGGATTGAATTCTTGCTCTTTTCCAGCCCAAAGCGTAACCTGTGGATTCACCATTGTTCAACTTCTGAGAACTAATGAGCTCAAATAGCGTTTCTGCCGAAATTATCTTTCTAGTATTGTGGGTCATGTTGACTAAATCTATTGGAGTTGATAGAAATCCTCCTGCCGCCCACTTATTACTCATATTTACTTTTTTAGCTTCTCTCCTGCCGCTTTTCCCATAAAAAACAGCCTTATTGGTTACATTTGCACCGCTATTTTCTGCTACCGTGTTGTCCATCCCTAACGGTTCAAAGATTTCCTGAGTCATGTAATCCAAGTATGATTGATTTGAGATTACTTCAATCAACCGCCCTAACACCACATATCCATAAGTGCTATATAGGTACTTAGTTCCTGGAATAAATTCTAGGGGATCGTCGATGAAGACTTTCATGCTTTCTTCAATCGATTCAAATTGCTCATTTGAGAGAAACTCAAAGCCTTTATAATGCCTGATACCAGCTGTATGTCCTGCCACTTGGCGTATTGTAACCGGATACTTTTTTAGCTTGAAATCACTTATATAATTTGATAGAGTATCGTCCCAATTGAATGCTCCTTGGTCATACAATTTACCGAGTGCTATTGCTGTCATCGTCTTGCCAACACTTCCAACTCTGAATTTTGTCTTTACATTAGCAGGAATTTCATTTTTCACATCTGCTAATCCAATTGCTTCACTCCAAATTACTTTTCCAGATACCCCAACTGCTATTGAGATTGCAGGAATTTTTTGAGCCTTTTTGAGAGAGTCAACATACATTCTCGCTTTAGTAATTTGATTTTCATAGTTAGAGTCTTGTATAGTTTGGGCCTGAAGGGTAAATGCACACCAGATTAGTGCAGTTAGAAATGTGTTTTTTAGTATCATCTTTATTTTTTTGATGCTAAAAGACGTTATTCTTTGCTAATAAAGATTTCAATTTTTTGTAATTGGCGTTCCAATGCATCCATTGGTACTTCTTCTTATGAATCAATGAACTCAGAAGGTCTCATTCCTGTGATCTCTTTAAAAACTCTTTGAAAGGTAGTCTTTGAATTGAATCCACACTCTATTGCGATTCCCACTAACGTAAGATGTGGATTTTCTCTTGCCTTCTTTTTGAATTCCTCAACCCGATATCCATTGATGAATTCATAAAAGTTCTTATTGAGACCCTGATTGAGTGCTTCGGATATCTGTTTTGCACTTAAACCAAGTCTATCCTCAAGGATTCTTACATTCAAATCTGGTAACAAGTATAGCTTGTCTATTTCCATGGACGAAACAAGTAATCTTAGATGTGTGTCTGGGATGGTTTTAAGCTTTCTTCGAACGCGGGATTCCTCAATCCCTGGGGAAATAATTTCAGGCTGTCTAATCCCACCTATTCCAAGCCAAAAGATTGCAACCACGTAATACACATGTCCAATCAGCTTGTGATTGAAATCAAGACCAACCGAGATTCTCAAAAGCCAAAGTGCGAAAGCCATTGGAATAGAGAGTAAAAAAAGGCCGTTCAATTGTTTCAACCAATTCAAGGTTTGCCTCTCAACATTGGAGAGTTTGTCTCTAAGTTGATTTTGATATTGTAGAATAATACTCCTTGATTTCCAAAGGTAGAACCCGATAACAATTACTGCGAGAAAGCCAAACTGGTCAAGGACAGTATGGAGTTTTTCATGAATTACCGATCGACCATAGATAATATGATAAATATTATGCGGATAATCCATGAGCAACCATAACAAATGCCAGAAATCTTGTTTTTTTCCTACACATAGAGATTGGATATATAGATAAATCAGTGGTCCCAAGCCAAATCCTACCCCAAAAGGAAGTAAATGTAGCATTGGATATGAATCGAAATAGCCTAACTCGATGGCTTTTGATAGAAATAGATTAAGCCCCAGAGAAAGCACTAAAAAACTTAGAAAGCGATTAGCAATAGAATTATATCGAGATGTCAGGAGGACACAAAAAAAGACGATTGCGCTTATACATCCACAATGAATCAAGGCTAGATTGAATTCCATCTCATCGAAAATTACCTACTGATTGATAATTTAACCAAATTAAAGTGTTTTCAAATTAGGATTTTCTCCCGGTATTTTGGATAATCATCGGATGCTCTATAAGTGCCTTGCTCCAATACTACTATTCAAGAGGTCATTTAAGATCCATCATTTCAACTTAAGCAAGCAGACATTCTCCACATGATGTGTGTGAGGGAACATATCCACTGGCTGACTTATTTCTACCAAATAATTTTCGGACAAAAGCTCTAAATCTCTGGCTTGTGTAGCCGGATTACAACTTACATAGACAATCTTATCTGGTTTAATCCTATTAAGTACATCCACTACATCCTGATGCATTCCAGCTCTAGGTGGATCCGTAATGATTACGTCTGGCTTACCATTGGATTCAATAAATGCTGGTGTAAATACATCTTTCATATCTCCAGCATAAAATTCTGCATTGGAGATATTGTTCATCTCAGCATTTACTTTTGCGTCCTCAATTGCTTCCGGGACATATTCTACACCTACCACCTTTTTAACTTGCCCCGCCACGAAGTTGGCAATTGTTCCCGTACCAGTATAAAGGTCATAAACTACCTCCTCTCCGGTTAATCCTGCAAAGTTTCTGGCTAACTTGTAAAGTTCATAGGCTTGATCAGAATTGGTTTGATAAAATGATTTCGGACCAATCTTGAATTTCAATCCTTCCATTTCTTCAAAGATGTGATCTCTTCCTGAGAAGCAGATAACCTCCTGATCACCATAGGTTTCATTTTTCTTTGTGTTGATGATATAGAGCAAAGAGGTAATCTCAGGGAAGCTTTCTTTTACATGTTCCATCAATGCCTCAATTTTTACATCATCGCGCTCTCCAAATTGCACAATAACCATTATTTCACCTGTCGATGAAGTTCTTATGATCAAATTTCTCAGCAAACCACCATGGTCTCTGAGATTGTAAAAGGTCAGACCATTTTGTAGTGCAAATGATTTTATGGCCAATCTTATCTTGTTTGATAGCTCATTTTGCAACCAACATTGGTTGATATCCAGGATCTGGTCAAACCTTCCAGGCATATGAAACCCAACACCATTTCTCTCTACCTCTTCCCCTGAGTCAATCTCTTCTCGCGTAAGCCATCTCCTATTGCTAAAGGTATATTCCAGCTTATTGCGGTAATAGCTGGTATTGGCACTGGGAAGTATTTCCCTAAAGTCCATAACATCCACTTTACCAATTCGTTCAAGGTTATCCTGAACTTGCTGCTGTTTGTATTTTAATTGCTCTGTATAGTCAATGTGCTGCCATTTGCATCCTCCACACATCCCAAAATGTTCACAAAAAGGTTCCTGTCTAATATTTGACAGAGAATGAATCGCAATTGGATGTCCTTCAAAAAAAGATTTTTTCTTACGTGTGATTTTAAGATCTATCACATCTCCAGGTGCCACATCTTTCACAAAAACCACAGCTCCTTCATGCCTTGTGATGCATTTTCCCTCGGCTGCTATACCGTCAATTGTAATATTTTTGACTATAATGTCTTTTTTTCTTCCCATTGAACTGCAAAACTAGTAGGAAATAGTGTGTATTTTTAGGGTTATGGAAATTTGAAGTGTATTTACAACAGAAGCTTCCAAAAATGGTTATTATAATATGAGGAAACTGTGCCTGATATTTTTGCTTTTCATGGCAAGCACCCAGCTTCGCGCATGGCATATTGTAGGTGGGGAAATAGAGTTACTTCACATAGAAAACTTCAGATACTCTCTGAATTTGATTCTATACTTTGATAGGGCTCAAACACAAAACCCTAATCCTGAAGACGCTGTAACACTCTACATCTACTCCAATAGAGACAATTCGCTTGTGGATTCAGTTGTGATCTCTGGGTGGCAAGGTGAAACAGTTGAATACACTCAGGAAGAGTGTGCAGACAGATCAAATATTAAAACTGATAGAATTATTTACTCTCAGGAAATTGAATTGAGTGAGAGTATTTACAATAGCCCGGAAGGATACTATGTTGTTTGGGAAAGGTGTTGCCGGAATGCCGGAGTGGTCAACATTGTGAATCCTTCCAATTCAGGAATGACTCTCACACTTGACTTTCCTCCTGTCGTTCGTAATGGAGAACGGTTTATAAATTCATCCCCATCATTATTAAAGCCACTGAGTGATTTCGGGTGTATGTGGCTACAATATTATGCAGATTTTAAAGCTACAGATTTTGATGGTGATAGTCTTGTGTATACGTTGGTAGCTCCTTTAAATAGCTCTTCAGTTGAACCAGTACCCACTCCCTCTCCAAAACCCCATGATCCAATTACTTTTGTAAATTCAATTGGCGTCAATAATATGGTTCCTGGAGATCCTCCTCTTGGGATTGATCCCGATGGATTTCTCAGGGTTGTTCCGAATACAAGGGGCCTATTTCTTTTTGCGCTAAGAATTGATGAATACCGGGATGGTGAGCTTATTGGCTCAATGCGAAGGGAGTTCCAATTAAGCGTGCAAGATGAATCCAGTGGCTGTTCTCCCCCTGTACCTTTAGTAGCTGCACTTCAACTGCCGGATGATGATGAACTGTATTATGATTATGCTGAAGTCTTTTTTGAGGAAGAGGATGAAAACTGTATAAGGGCCTTTGTGGGAAACTTCTCCTCCACAAACAAGATATCGGTAAGATTCAATCCCCTTAATTTTGATGAAGATTTTCCAGGATTTTCATTTGTAGAAGAACCCATAAATAGTAGTCAGGATACCACAAGTGTCAAGATATGTCTTCCAAAGTGTGAAAAACTGGAAGGTGAGCCTTTTTTACTAGATGTAATCATTGTGGAAGAAGCGTGCCCACTAGAGCAAACTGATACTATAAGGTTATCTGTAGACCTGGAAGTACCTCCAAATAGCCAAGTACAATTTGCCACAGAAAGGAATCTATCTTACGTGATCAATGAGGATGAAAACCTGGAAATTTCTCTTCACGGAATAGACATGGACCCTGATGATACATTATGCATGGAACTCTATTCTCCATTCTTTCCTCCCGCATCTCATGGAATGAGGCTGGATTCAATTTCAGTTACTCCAAATGATGCCAATTATAATTTTGTATGGGACGCTGATTGCCAGGAATATGAGTTTGCCCACGAGGAAGAGTTTAGGTTAGCGGTAGTTTTAGACGATAAAGAAGTTTGTGATAGACCTGGGGACACTACCTGGATCGATTTAAAAATTCTTCTACCAGACAATACGGATCCATTTATATCTTTTGGTGATATTTCTCCTGTAGATGGTGAAGTTGAACTGGATGTATTGTTAGGAGATGAACTGAATTACCAAATCTCCACACTAGACGAGGATGGTGATACAGTAAATCTTCGGCTTGTCAATGCAAGTGTTTCAGAGGTGTTTGGATATAATTTCACTGATACCAGCGGAACTACACAGGCAACTTCAAATTTTGTCTGGTCATTGACATGTGACGAAGTACCTATCAGAACAGATGGCTCCTACTTTTTTACATTCATAACAGACGACATTGATAGGTGCCAGGAGACAAATTTCGATACACTCAATTTAAAAGTTAACGTTAAAATCCCTGAGAATACTGCACCGATACTTGAATCAGCTGAAACATTTAATATGTACGTTGATGAAACAACGGAATTTACAATTCCTGCCTTTGACGATGATAATGACTTTATCACCATTGAGAGAATTATTGGTTTTAACAACATTCCATCCAATATCTTTGAATTTAGTCGAGGAGAAGGTCAGGGTGAAGCGTCTGCCAGGATTACATGGAATCCCTCTTGTGATAACCTTGGGAGCAATTATGAATCCGTAGATTATAAACTGGAATTAGTGGCATATGATGACAGATGCCCTATCAATTCATTTTCAGATACAATAAGCTATACATTCACTATAAACAACCTGGAAGTTGATTTCAGTAAGTTCAATCCTCCAAATGCTTTTTCTCCCAATGGAGATGGCATCAATGACCGATTCGGACTCTCTAATAATTCAACAGAGGAATATAACCTTCCGGATGACAATTGCTTTGATCAATTCCAATATGTTAGGGTAATCGATCGCAATGGAACAGAGGTGTTTTATTCTGATAGCCGAGATTTCCAATGGGATGGCGGCAACCTTGAAGCCGGTACTTACTTTTACTATGTAAAATATGTCAATTCCGAATACAAGGGAGTATTGAACTTAGTATACTAATTATTTCAATTGATCAAGAGCCTGGATCAGGTCATCTTTTAAAACTTTCTCATCCTCTAATCCCACATAAAACCTAATTCTGTTATTGGGAGCTGTGGAAGAACTGTAGTTCTGAGAAGTCTTCAACACCATAGCTGGAAATGCCAATGACTCATATCCACCCCAGGAACAACCTAATTTGAAATATTTCAATGCTTCACAAAAAGTCTTTACTTTCGATTCATCAGTTGTAGCCAGGTCAATGGTGAACTGCCCGGCTGGGTTCTTCATATATTTCTCAGCTAAATGCTTTTGAGGATGTTTCTCTGAATTGGGGTAATATACCTGATCAACACCAGCATGACTTTCAAGCATTTCAACTATTCCTGGAGTGGTAGCTGATACTTGTTTCATTCTAAGCGGAAGAGTTCTTAATCCTCTTAGTAAGAGCCAGGCATTGAATGGTGATATCACAGCTCCAAGGGTCATAAACTCTGACTTAAAAATCTTTTCAACCATTTCTTTTGAACCACACAACAATCCTGAAATAGCATCACTATGTCCACCAATGTATTTCGAGGAAGAATGTACGATGATGTCAATTCCATAGTCGGCAGGGTTGAGGTTAATTGGAGTGGCATAACTACTATCCATTATCGTCAACAGTCCCATTTCTTTCGCATATGAGGCAATTGGCTCAATGTCCTGCATTTCGAATGTCCAGGAATTAGGACTTTCCAAAAAAATCAGCTTGGTATTAGGTTGATAGGCATACTCAAATGCTTCTGCTACTGTTCCATCTACCAGGGTATGAGATACACCAAACCTTTTAAGAAAATTAACCAGTAATTTACTCGTCCAACTGTACGGGTTCTTCACGCATATGATATGGTCTCCACTTGAAACGTTGGCCAGTATTGCAGCAGAAATCGCAGCACTTCCGCTGGCAAATGCCAATGCATCTTCCGTTTTCTCAAGAGCTGCTATCTTTTTTCTTAACAGGTCTATTGTAGGATTGGATCCTCTTGTATAGAAAGGTATCTTATTTTCAAACTTCAGCGCTTCGGCCATTTCATCCACTGAATTGTAAATGAAATTATTGGACTGGACAATTGGAGGTGAGGCCGAATGAAAATTGTGATCAAATTCCTCATCCAAATACAGAATCTCATTAATATCAGCCATGAAGTGCTTCCTAAGTTAGTTACCAAAACGGCAAATTAAATAGGACTCATCAAAATCAGATGATTGGCAGGATTTTATTTGAGCGGACAAAGTATTCCTGCTCATTCCACATGATCTTGGTCCATATCTCTCCGGCTTCTAAAACTTCCACTTTATGCCCTTTTCCAATAACCTGGGAAACATCAGCAGAGGCCGATGGGGATTCCATCAAATAGGTTTGTCCTGAAGCTATGATGGCGGTTGGTTTAACAGAGTCATAGTTATTCAGCACCAACATTATTCCTGCAATGATCACAATGACTACAATGGCCACTGAGGGGATTCTGGAATTTCTGTTGATGTATAAAACACCACCCAAAAGCAGTGCAATTAATACAGTAAATCCAAGTTGCATGTTACTGCCATACTTTTTCAGCAACCCCGAAATCAAAGAACCCTCAGGGCTTCCGTAACCTACTAACTCATGCTCACTGGCAAGCTCATTTATTTTGGTCAAAGCTTTGGCATCCAGGGTTTGATTGAAGTAAACTGTGAGATAGTATAGGGCACTGGTATAATCACTCAATCCTTCCTTGATATAAGCCATCTTGAGCAGCATGGCTGGTGAATACACTTTCTCATTCTGAAAGAGTTGCTCATACACCTCAAAGGATTCAGTATACTTCCTGGCTTTGAACAATGAGTCTGCCTCAGCCTGTGAAACATTTGAATTTTGAGCGTACCCTAAAAAACTGACAATCAGAAGGATAACAAATAATTTAACTTTTTTGAAATTAATATTTTGCTTTTTAATCATACAGTCCTACATTTGCAACCTCATTAAGGAAAACGACCTAAATGAGACGCAAATTTAAATAAATTTTGATTTCGTAGCTCAGCTGGTAGAGCATCTCCCTTTTAAGGAGAGGGTCCTGGGTTCGAGCCCCAGCGGAATCACACAATTAGAAGCCTCAAACGTAGTTTGGGGCTTTCTTATTTATAACCTTAATCTCCCTTTTGAGAAAATGATCATGGATTGTGTACCATTCCGATAGGTCGAGACGCGATTCGAATACATCACCAAATTCTCCATCAAAAAAGGCCCCAAATTCCTTTGACGCCTAATCTATTAATCAAAATATTTTAATAAGGTTTCTTTCCTACATAATTGCCGGGAGGATCGTATTCACATATCCAGACGTCCCAACCATCGCAGGTCATTTTTGCACAACCTACTTTTGTAGTGGTCTTCCAAACCATTTGTGTGTAATGGCCGCAAACATTACTGCAGGAATTGTTTTCGTAGTTATAATATTCTATCTCAGAACCCCAGGAATCCACAACATCTTTTGCGTTGTAGTAACCTTCTGTTCCTTTGAATAAGTTTTCTCCGTATTGCCATCCGCTGTGTTTCCAGTCACACTTCTTTTCCAGCTCTTTGCCCCACTTGGTGGCAACTTCTGCTAATTCGTCAGACCATTCTAATGGTGGTACTTTTACCTGCTTCCGCCATTCATTGTGTGTATCCACCACCAGTTTAATATCCTCTGGTGTAAGGTTATGTCCAGGTCCTTTTGGAGACGGGTTTATAAAAAGTAGCGGTGCGAGTAAAAAGAAAGTTTTCATTGCATTTGAAGTTCCCTGGTTCTGAGTTTATACAAGAACTTGGCCAGGTAATAGGCTCCTACTCCACTAAAGATGTGCCACAGAAAATGCGTACCCATCGGAAAGTTAAACCAACCTCTTGTATCGATTTCTCTGAAGAACAACGAGAGGACCAGCATGAATATTGAGATCAATATCCATTTTCTGCCAAACCAATGAATTCTATTCAAATAAATGACGATTGGTAGAAATATGAGTGTACCTGTTATGAAATAGGAAATATTCATTGCCGTATGAGCAGGAAGCATCTCAGCCAATTGGAACCTGACCCAAAAAGCAGGTACAAATATGGCCACTGTATAACCCCATTTCGGTAAGATCTTTATCCAGAAATAAATCGCCACAGATAATGTCAATATGGCTGTAGGGAGTACATCCAGGTATAAAAGAAATTCAGAATTCCTGAACCCATGAAATAAAGTGCTCCCCGTACCCCCTAGAATTAATAAAGGGATACAGTACCACATAAAACCGTAATCTTTGGTGTTGTGTTTTCTTAGCTTGAAAGCCCAGTAAATAGCAGGTGCCACAATTGCCAGAGAAGTAATGGCATTCCAGGGTTCTGCAATGATGTAGTTTAAGTCCGTTTCCGCATAGACGGGCCCACCGTCATATACATTTATATTATTATTTGTCATACCAAATACAAAAATCGTTATTCACACATAAAGGTTCCAGCTAATCCCACAATTTTCGACCAGCAACAAGCATTAATCGGTAGATGTACCAGATAAACCTTTTTACTGGGATGCACTTAATTAAGACGTGTTCGGGATTAGATTATTGGGTAATGTTAATAACTAGACACGTAAAACATGGGGCATGGTTGTCTTGTTTCTTGTAACAAAATGTTATTTTCCTTAAAAAAATCACAGTATATCTAGGTGATTAATTGAAATTATCTATTTTCGAGATAGACAATTGTGACCAGTGGAAAAGCTAGACGAGAAAATTCTTTACGTTGATGATGAAAAAGGGAACTGCGACTATTTCAAATCCGCATTCCGAAGGGAGTATACTATTTTAACTGCCCTATCGGGTAGAGAAGCACTCAGTCTTCTTCAGGAGAACCCTGAGATCTGCAACATCATCACCGATCAAAGAATGCCTGAAATGTCTGGTGTTGAATTCCTGGAACGTTCCCTTCAGATAGCACCTGATGCCATTCGTATCCTTGTAACAGGATACAGTGATATGAAAGCGGTTATTGATGCCATCAACAAAGGTCAGATCTATCATTACATTTCAAAGCCATGGTCTTATGATGAAATGAAAATTATCATCAATAAGGCACTGGAAGCTTACCGACTAAGGGTAGAGAACAAAGCGCTTACTTTTGAAAAAGAGGAACTGATCCTCAAGACGGAGCGCCAGGAGAAAGAATATATCCGCGCACAATTAGAAAATTTAAGAAAACAAGTTAACCCACATTTCCTGTTCAATTGTCTGAATATTCTACATGCAATGGTGCCCAACCAGCCTGATGCCAGAAAGTTTATTCAGAAATTGTCAACGGTATATAGATATCTATTGGAGCACAATGAAGAAAATCTGGTGACACTTCATCAGGAAGTTTCTTTTCTAGAGAACTATATCTATTTGCAAAAAGTCCGGTTCAAGGAGGGATTGATCTTTGAAAATTCAATCGCACCAAAGGACCTGGAGCATAAAATCCCAAGTGTTTCGGGACAATTATTGGTTGAGAATGCCATCAAACACAATATCATATCTAAGGAAAAACCTCTGGATGTAGTTTTAAGTGTAGAAGAAGGCTATTTCGTGGTAAAAAATACTTTTCAGCCAAAGGCAAAACCTATGCCGTCAACAAGGGTTGGGCAGGAAAACCTGAAAGAACGATTAAAATATCTCACAGATCGTGAACCAGAATTTATTGTGGAAGGTAACTTTTATGTTGCAAAAATTCCGATATTGGAAGCAATGAATTAATTTTAGACGGAATGCTGAGAATATTAATAATAGAGGACGAAACAATGGCTGCCGATGATTTGGAGCAGGTGATCCTATCATTGGATTCAGAATGCGAAGTGGTAGCTAAACTGGAAAGTGTCGCCTCTTCAGTAGAATGGTTGGATGAAAATAAGGTTGATTTGATCCTGTCTGACATTCAACTAGGTGACGGTCTGAGTTTTGAGATCTTCGAAAAACTGGATATTGATACACCAATCATTATCACCACTGCCTACGATAACTACGCCATTCAGGCATTCAAACAAAACAGTATTGACTACCTGCTAAAGCCAATTGATGAGCAGGAACTCAAAAAAGCCCTCGACAAATACAAAAATATTCACTCCAGAGAAGACAATGTCAACATTTCAGAGCTGATCAAAAGCTTCAAACCGGATGGAGACAGAGAATTTCAGGAAAGATTTATTGTCACTTTGGGTGAACGAATTGAATCAATACCTGTTTCTGAGGTGGCCTACTTCTTTAGCGAAGACCGATATACCTATCTGGTGAACAAAGAAGGGAAACAACATATCATCAATACCAACCTGGGAGAACTGGAAACCAAATTGAATCCTAAGAAATTCTACAGGATCAATAGAAAGTACATCATTGGCTATGATTCTATCCAGCGAATGGTTGCTTATTCCAAAAGCAGGGTAAAAGTAGAACTGGATCCAGAACCACCAAATGCCCTTGATGTGATCGTTAGTGTGGAGCGATCAGGTCCTTTCAAGAAATGGCTCAACCAATAAAATCGCGGTTTTAAGGCCTATTTAACGTATTTCAAGCTAATTTTTATAATTAATGACACTTTTTTGGGTGTAATTGATGTTATAATACCAAACGGTTGGTGAAAACCGATATTGAGTTTTTTTGGTTGGTGATGTAGAGTCTTCCCTCGTGAAGGGGAGACTTTTCTTTGGGAATGTCTTCCGCATTACTATTTTCTCTAAACTATATCGGTTAAATTGGAGTATAACTACAACAAAAACCAAATTCATGCTTTCCATTTCTGAGGATACTCAGTCAATCAAGTTACTTTCGAAATTCAAAAAGGTTAGACAGCAGTCCCAATATTTATGCAGTTTCCTTAAAACTGAAGATTTTGTAGTCCAACCCGTAGTAGACGTAAGTCCACCAAAATGGCACCTGGCCCACACAACATGGTTTTTTGAAGAATTTGTGTTGGGACCAAATCTTGAAGGATACCAGGTATTTCACAAAAAATATAATTTCCTATTCAATAGTTACTATGAATCTGTTGGAGAGCGTGTTCACAGACCCAATAGAGGTATTATGACCCGACCAACGGTTGAAGAGATTTTTGCCTATCGGGAATATGTTAACCAACATATGGAAAAGTTCCTTGAGCAAACCGAAGATTTGGCTTCTGAGCTTGCATATGTCATCGAGCTGGGCATGCAACATGAGCAGCAACATCAGGAATTGTTGCTGTACGATGTAAAACACATCCTCAATCAGTACCCTTTGTTTCCTGTATTCTATGATAAACAACATGAACCTGCCTCGTTCAGACCTGTTGATTTCTTACAGGTAGAAGGAGGAACTTATGAAGTTGGACATGCCGGTGATGGTTTTCACTTTGACAATGAACTAGGGAAGCACAAAGTATACCTTCATGATTACAGGATCATGGACAGATTGGCCACCAATGGAGAATACCTGGAATTTATGAATGCAAGAGGCTATCAGGATTTTAAACACTGGCTGATGGAAGGTTTTGAATGGGTCAACGCAAACAAGCAGAAGCATCCCATGCACTGGTACTTCATTGACAATGAATGGCATTATTTCAGTTTAGCTGGAGGGATTCAAAAACTGGACCTCAATGCACCAGTAACCCATATCAGTTATTACGAAGCTGATGCATTTGCCAGATGGAAGGGATTGAGGCTCCCCACCGAATTTGAGTGGGAAACTGCCGTTAAAATCTATCGGACTGATATTCCAGATACTGCCAATTTCGTAGAAAATGAAAACTATTCACCCATTGGAGCCAAACAAGGAGACTACCAGTTCTATGGAGATGCCTGGGAATGGACAAGCAGTGCATATCAGGCTTATCCTGGCTTCAAAACCGCAGAAGGAGCTATTGGAGAATACAATGGAAAATTTATGGTCAATCAAATGGTTTTACGGGGAGGCTCCTGTGCCACACCACGAGACCACATAAGACCAACTTATAGGAACTTCTTTCACCCACACCTAAAATGGTTATTCACCGGTATTCGATTAGCTGAACACATCTAATACCAAACTCAAATTTAAATGCAACAAACAACAGAAAAAGACATTGTTCTTGAAACGGAAAATAATGAATTTGCTGCTGATGTAATCAATGGATTATCACAAATCCCTAAAAGACTATCATCAAAATATTTTTATGATGCTAAAGGTGACGAGTTATTCCAGCAAATCATGAAACTCGATGAATATTACCTAACAAGAACGGAGTTTGAAATCTTCAAAAGTCAAAAAGAACAGATTCTTCAGAAAATAAAAGAATCCGGAGCATTTGATTTGTATGAGTTAGGAGCAGGTGATGGGTACAAAACCAAAATATTATTAAAGCATTTCCTGGAAGAGGGAATTGATTTTGAGTACGCCCCCATTGACATATCCGGTAATGTACTGGAACAATTGACCGACTCTTTGAAAGACGAACTACCCGATTTGAAAGTGAGACCTCTGGAGGGAGACTATTTTAAAATGCTTTCAGGTATTGAAGGTGAAAACTTCCCTCATAAAGTAGTGATGTTTCTGGGTAGTAACATTGGAAATTTCACTTCAGAAACCGCATACAAGTTTTTGAAAGAATTAAGAAACAGCCTGAACCCGGAAGACTTTTTCTTTATTGGTGTTGACTTAAAGAAGGACCCAAACAAAATCCTTCGAGCATACGATGATTCTAAGGGGATCACAAAAGCATTTAACCTGAATTTGTTGGAAAGGATCAATAATACCTTTGACGGTGATTTTAATGTGGAGCAATTCCAGCATTACCCCTATTATGATCCCGCTACAGGAGAATGCAGAAGCTATTTGATTAGCAAAGTAGATCAAAGAGTAACATTAGATGCAATAGGCAAAAGTTTCCAATTCAAAGCGTGGGAAGCCATTCACATGGAAATTTCCAAGAAGTATGACCTGGAAGAACTTGAAAAACTTGCAGCGGCAGCTGGGTTTGATGTGATTCATCACTTCACAGATAAGGACAACTATTTCGTAGACTCACTTTGGAAGGCAGTGTAAGAATGAAAATGCCGGTTTTTCATTAGCAAAAACCAAATATTCAATTATTTTTGCCATCCTTTCAGCGATAGATCATTCAGATCACAAGCCCAGGTGCTGGAATTGGTAGACAGGCATGGTTGAGGGCCATGTGTCCGTTAGGGCGTGCGGGTTCGACTCCCGCCCTGGGCACTACAGAAAAGTGTGAATATAGCCAATAAACGCATATTTGTATGGCTAAAAGCACTGTTGTCACAAGAATCGTCACAGAATTAGTAGATCAATTTAGCTTGACTAACAACTTAATTACCGATGATGAAATCCCCATCAAAAGGCCTTTCCTGTCTGATAGAGGGGGTGATTTGAATAAGCGTTGGTATGTAACAGCTTACTTTTGGAAAGAATCTGAGGAACGCCTGGTTAGACAACAAATAACCATCCCATCAGTATTTAAAACAGATCTCCAACGAAGGAATAAGGCAAAATTAATTATTAAAGCAATCAATGAATTATTAGATGAGGGATTCCATCTCAAAGAACAAATAGAAGCCAAGGAATTCCAAACCTATAAGTTAGGTGCTGCGGTTATGTATTTCCTGAATCTTAAAAGTGGACTAAGAGAATCGTCTAAAAAAGATTATCGACTAAGGATGAACAAGCTGGTTGATCATTTTGGGTTTGATATGGATTACAGAAAGGTAACCAAAAGCATGGCCCATGATTATTTAGACGAGGTTATTTTACGTGGAGCAAAAGCCCGAACCAGAAATAACTTCATGAGCATTTCCAGAACCTTTTTTCAGTTCCTTAAAGAACGAGGAAAAATAGCTGAGAATCCTTTCAGTGGGATTAAACCTCTCAGATCTCCAAAAATACAATACCATCCTTTCAGTGACAAACAGGCTAAAAAAGCATTAGAATATCTGGAGACACGGGACTATCAATTGATGGTCTTCTGTAAAATCATGTACTTCACGTTCATACGAAGAAACGAATTGAGGCTCATTCAGATAAGAGATGTTGATTTGGTAAACAGAAAAATTAGAATCCATAGGGGAATTGCAAAGAGTCATCAGTCCAGATCCGTTAGAATAGTCCCTCCATTGATGAAGTATATAGAGGAAATGGAGTTGCATAAATACCCAAAAGAGTTTTACTTGTTTGGAAAATTTAAGGAACCGGGAGCTATACCGTTTCAAGCAAATACACTCACTGACAATCACACAAAGTATATGAGAGAAATCAATATCCCTGCAGGGATAACACTTTATAGCTGGAAACATACGGGAGTAAGAGCTGCGATTATGAAACACGGTGTAAATCCGGTCACGGTTCAACAAACGTGCGGACACAAAAGCCTTAATCAAACAGCTGAGTATTTAAGAGAGTTGGATGTTTATGTTCACACAGATTTAGACAAGATGGAGGATATTTAAATTTTGTAGCCTTCAATTTCCTGGTTCACAATGCCTCTTTTAGTGAATGTGCAACTGATAGACTTTAGCAGGATATTTGTGGACCGATTTAACCTTAAAATTCTATTTCCCTTTAAAGCCTTGTTAAAGTCTATTTCATTCATTGTTACTTCTGCAGATATTATTCTGAGTGTAATGAGTAGTCCTCTTATTACTTCAATCACCTTTTCGGCAAGGCTAGTGGATCCAATTGTGTTCAAGCTGTAATCAGCAACTTTTACACCATCAGCGTTGTAGTTGTCTGGACTTGCGTATGGGTAGTAGGGACTGCTTAAAATATTTGCGCCACTTATAGATTCATGTAAACCATGAAAAATAGTAATATATGCATCACATGCCGGTTGCTCATTGTTATTCCAAAGCCTGGAACCTATCATAGGGCAATCCATATCAAGTGGTTGCTGAAATATGAGTTTCTTAATTTTTACATCTCCACTATCATAGTCCCAGTCTATATCTACAGTATGCGCTGACGTGTTAACCGCCAATATATCCAGTAGTTGACCGTTAATAAAGTCTGATTCCGTCTCCGCAAATACCCTTACTTTATCTGAATTATTAATCAATTCATTGAAATAATCAATTGTAACAATTCCATCTCCAGTAATCAAGCTTTCAAATATATCTCCAGTGAGCCTGATTTTGCCAGTGTTTCCACCAGATGTGATCTCTACACCTGTGACACTACCTTCTACTTCATAATATGTATGCCTGGTTTTATGCGCCGGAACAAGTTTACTCACCCAATCTGATGTCTCATTTTTAGTATCTAAAAATGGCATTACCGGGTATGCATATTCTCTTTTCACTATTACTCCAAATCCACTATCTTCAGCAATCCAAACCTTATTTGTCTGCAGGTTGAGACCATAATCTCCTTCTATCCATGCTGCACCATTTATTGCAGCCTGGTCTACATAGTCCCCTTTAAAATTTCCGGTAATTGATTCAGGGTTATCTTTTATCAAAACATCATTTTGATAATCATAGAAAAAATCAATGCTTTTTTTCTCAACATTTTTCACTGTAATTGCTGGAGAATCTACTTCTAATGAGGGTTTTTGTTGGAAACTCCTCGTGATTCTATTGATCTTGATTTTTTTATTGTCATTATCGACGATTACCTCTGATCCTAATACCTTGGCAGCACTAAATATTAAGTCATACAAAGATATATCAGGAACAAACTCAGCCATACTAATGGTAATCGTTCCTGAACCTGGATACTTGAAATAAATATTGCTATTCACTAAAATTTTCTCTGCTACTCCATCACTATAATTATCGATCAAATCAAACCCCAAAGGTTGAAAAACTTTTCTTAATAGAAATTTTAATGGAAAAAATGGAATGTGCGTACCCATATTAGCTGGGCTGCCTAATAGTAACTTCTCATTGTAAACTACAACTGGAGGAAAAACCATATTGTCTCTGAGGGTATACTCAAAATAAGTTTTACTAGAAAAGTCTATATCAAATGTTTCAGTGATAAAATCTCTTATACTTACCTTTTTGTTTTCCTGCACCGCTGTGCTTATTGTAGAAAGGGTTCCTTCATATTCAAATTCATCAGCTTCTAATAATTCAAAAACAACTTCCTGCCATATGGTACCATCTACTGTGATGTAAAACCCTTCATATTTTTTCAGTTGATCCCTGGGATTATCTGGATCCTCTGGAAAATTAAAGAGCAATTCATTGCCTTCTCGTGGTATCTTCAATGGCCAGCTATAAAACTGACCCATACTATCGGCTTCTACAAAGTCTGTATCTACCTCATAGTTTGCGCTGAAGTTTTCAGGGAGTGCTATGTCTTTTTCTTGCCTTCTTAGACCTATCATTGCCTATTAATTGCCCGGTTGTCGTAATTATACCGGTATTGGAAACTTAAATTTTTTAGATTGCTCCATTCTGATGGAAGTGATGATGATTTAGTTATCAACCTAACAGGTACAGGTATTTTTACTCCATCCTTCACAACAATTTTGTGGACTACATTGTGATGGATCATGTCCTTCAATGAAAGTATCTCTTTTTTAGGTTTATTTCCTGTAGAAACCTCATATATATCTCTACTGACCTGGTTGTTTACTTCAAACTCTGCTTCATTATATGAATACCCGACGTGAAGATTTTTCCGGTGAACTACTTCCTCTGCTTCAAAAATATTCTGCTCGTTTCCTTCACATACCAGGTAATCCAAACCTCCCATACTATTCTTATAGTAAAATACTGAGCTGTTATCTGACTTATCAGAAACTATGATATATTCAAGGGTGGTTATTATAGGGTCTTCTTCCACCCAAACTTCAATCTTTTTAATGGTTTTACCAGGATTAATCGTTTTTAAAGTGCTTAATCTAATCGGTGTAAGGTATGTAACACCTAACTGATATTCTGAAATATCAGTTATCTGAGTTGAACTAGTATTGTCAGTATAGGTCAATTTGATTTTTAATTCAGTAACCTCTGAGTCCAACCGCTGAAAGTGAAGTAAATCCACGGGTAAAATTTCCTGATACTCTCTTTTCAGTGGTTTTGTTGTGAGAAATCTGTGAGTAGGAATAGGTGGGTCCACCTCTATTTCAATATATTGATTTGTCTGGATGCTACTGTCATAAGTCTTCGAAAAAACAACCCCTTCATATATGGTACTGATGAAGGCAGTTTCAAACGTCCTGTTTGCTATATATACACAGCCTTTATCATCCGTGTTATATAAAGCTCCGTCTACATTTACAGTGAGGTTATTTAACCCTATCTTGTTCTTATCCACCACTTTGATAATGAGATAGTTCACATGACTAAAACTTAAGCCAGTTAGCCCAAGGCTTATCAATCTCTTTGTGGTCCAATTAAATCCTACAAAACCTGTTAAACTCATAAATCGTGATCCCTTCTAAGTGTAATTCTAATTTGGCACCATACAGCAACAAACTCCAGCTGATCAAGTGATCCATCATAATCATCATCCCCCTTGCCCTTACCAAGACTATCCACTACCACCTTTTCATTATTAAACTCATGCTTTATCCAATCACCGGCTGTGATCCCATTAAACCCATTATCCCAGTCAGAGGCGTCTGATGGCTTATTCGTGGGTTCATTCCTGCTTGTTCTGAACTCAAATGTTAGCCTTTTAGGATTTCCCCCAGCAGTGCCTGCTGCAAAATTTTCAGTAGATGGCACATTTTGATTTTTTGGCTCATCTGCAGCTAAATCTGTATCAAAGTTTAATTCATTAAGCAGATTCAGCTTATCCATAATCACGATGCTGCTGTTTACAGGATCAAGGAGAAATGCATCTGATGTAAGGGTTACATTAGATTCCCCAGCTTTTACTTCTCTAAATAGAAACCCAGTAGCTGATGTAGATGGACTCACAGTAAGACCAGGGCTGGATAGGACCTCATCTACATCAATGTATTTTGAGAAGGCAAAGTTTGTGCCTCCCACAGTTCTGTCTTCTTTGATAAGCTGAGAGCTTGCCTTTAATGTGAAATCATTTTTCAACCTGTTATTGAAGCAATCATCTAAATCTTGTGTAATTTCAAAGTTTCCATTGGCAGGGTCTACAAAATCCGGAAAGTCAATTGCTAACTGCGGATCACTAAAGCTGCTGTATGTAGTAGCACCTACTTTTATTGGCCCATGAAATCCACTATTTGTTATGATATCAATAAAATTATTGACCTCTATACAGTTACCTGATTCGTTTATGAAAGCACAATTATTAATAACCATACCAAGTGAGTTTGATAAGGTAGAAGTTACTTTCATGTTGTAGAACGTAGTATTTGATATAACCTTCGATTGGCTACCGATGGTACCACTGGTAGCGGTGTAAATCAAGAAATCAAGGGCTGATCCATCTGAAAAAACGAGACAATTCACAAAGGATGCATTACCATTTGCTCCAAATGCCTTGGTGGATTTAATGTTTTGTAGAATACAATTTTCAAAGTATATCTGAGACCTGAAAAATGACACCATAAAATTGGTAAATCCACGGATTAGAATATTTCTAAACTGAGTTTCTGATGTGGTGTCAGAATAGTTTGCAAGCATCGAACTCACTCCATCTCCATCCAGGACAACTAATCCATCAGCTTCTAAATTCTGTGGTTCTATCGATGCTCCCATCTGGTAATGTCCTGCACCTATTATGTGCTTTACCGTTCCTTGCTTAGTGGTGAAGGGTGTGTTTCTAGGGCTATCTCTAGCAGCTGTTTCGTTTGCTCCGGTATATTGGACTGCTGTGCCGTTATCCCCGTCTTTCGAAATGAAATAACCGTTATTTGCAGCTGATTTTCTGAAATTGTTTGGCATTACAGTTTAGATTTTAAGTTTGCTTCATTGTTCGTAAGCCTTACAAACTCGGATTGCAGCTTATTATTCCAGAATGAAACTCCTGTAGCTAGATACTCCTGGATATCCTGTTTATCAGATATTGGGAATGAATTACCATCAATAACTACACTTCCAGAGCCATCAGGTAATATCTGGAAGGATATTTCTGATATTTCATCAATATTGAATTTATTTATGTTCATGGAAGATTGAATATCAACATCTAATGAATCTTTAAGCTCCAGTATTGCCTGGGCAATTTCATATTTTGTTGCCTCAATTACATCGAAGCTTCTCTGGATAGATTCAGCAGGGTCATAACTTGAATCTCCTGGTTGAGAAATTTCTAACGTAACTGTTCCAACTCCATTAGGAGTAAGTATTTTGCCATTTAATACTGCTGGTCCCGATATAAGTGAATAGGTAAGTGGCAGGCCACTAGTAGCAGACCCACTAATTAGGTATGGTTTGGTTACTCCAAGTTTAAAAGTATCAAATTGCTTTACTGTAATTGTCTGTTGTAATCCCATTATTGTTTTTTATTTATGCGATTGCTTGAAGATTCTTTTGATTGCCTCCCAGGGTAATCCATTTTTTAGGCTGATCTATGTATGTGGGTGGATTCTTATATACACTCACTTTCACATAGCTAGGAATGATTATTTGATTGTAATTATTCCCCGTAGAAACAATTGCCCACTGTTCAAAGCCCAGATCCTTACTGAAAGTTATAAATCTGAATTCTCCTGAGCTAGATTTTTTGAATTGCATTACTCCTGCAAATGGAGCCGTCTCTGACTCAATAATCACCAAATATTTTTCTCCATTCTCTGTTTCATTTTCCAGGTCTACTGTCTCATAGGAATTATCAGATTCTACATAATTTTCACTAATAAGGACATTCTGATCATCTGTGATCTCAGCTGTGCTAATAAAAAATTGTTTTGAAACAGCTTCCAATTTAGTACCCTCAATTGCGTTTAAATCAGGAATTACAGCAGAAAGCTTTGACTTTAGTGATTCAATCATGAATTCCACTGAATTGTTATTATCCGGTTTGATATCTTTCAACATAACAAATTCAAACAGACCACTACCTGAAGTAGACTCTATCCAAAACATTATACTTATTACAAGAGATCTTGCTGGATTATCAGACCTTAGTTCATAACCTTCTTTGTTTAGTGCCAGAGCAAAATCATTTGGAAATTTTGATATAGTAATAGCCATAATCTCTCTACCTAATGATTTTTTGAATCATTTCACCACAAGTTGTGCAACGAATACGCTCGATCTTTCCAATGGTGACATCATCATCTTCCTTCACCACCTGGCATAATCCGTTGTTTACGCATGGTAGTTTTACAACGAGTTGCTTCTTTTTTTTAACTGAAATATTTGTCATCATCTCTTCTTGTCATAAACTGGGCTCTGAATTCCGAATTGGTTTGTTGTATATCCAATAATTTTCCTCCCGCCAGCCCTGGAACGATTAGTTTCCTTTTTGTCATAGTCCTTTTTACCTTCAGTGTAGAATTTTCTGATTTCACTGTCACCAATATTCACAGATAGGCCGTTTTCTATAAGGACATCAATGTATGCTCCCAGCTTATCTACCACCATATCCATTTCACTGGCATCTATGGAATAGCCTGACTGTGAATTACTGGAAGTTGGTGAACCAAATTGAAGGCCTGCACTGGCAGTATTTGAAATGGCATTAAGGTCCACTACCGCAGGAGCACGATTGATACTGTTTGATGGTAATACGAGGCTGGGTTTACGCAATTGCCTTTGGCTTAGCGTTAACTCATTCTGATGAACGAACCCTGCAAATGGTCCATTCTCATCACCATATCCAAGATTCCCTGATCCGGAGAATCCACCATAGTAGAAACTTGGAACTTTGGTGTTGTTACTTAATGAAGGGGGAGAAGATCGAGCAGAGCTGGCCTTATCTAAAAGGTTTTTGGCAGAAGCAATTTGAGCAGTAACTGCAGTAATCATTGCAACTAGCTTGATTGTAAAGTCGATTGGCGAAAATGACGCACCCGCTGCGGCTTTCGTTGCACCAGCGAGGGCTACTCCTTGATGGGCAATGACTTCAGCAAATCCTGAACTGATCTGGAATGCTGTATTTGCAGCTGTATGCTCTCCAAATAGATTGCTAATCTCGCTAAAGAAATTACCAAACTCATTTATCATATCCGCTTCTTTCTGAAGTGCATCACGTTTACTGTCCAGGTCTTCCTGCAGGTGCCCTTCTCTCATCGCACGAAGTTTCTCCTGTTTGGCCCTTTCCAAATCCTCAGTATTCAGGTGATACTTCTCAGCCTGCTCTATTAGCTTATCCCACTTTTGCTGCTCCTCCATGATCTCTGCATCCCGGGCAGAGGCAGTCTCCAAGGCTATCTGATTTTCAATTTCATCACGGTTTTTCGTATAGGTAGACTGGCGATCCTGAAACAGGATATTAAGCTCATCATTCATTTGGTTATCTATACCACGGAGGATCTCCTGGTACTCCTGATAGTTTATGATATCATTCTGATAAAACACAGCTGCTTCGTTAGCCAGGTCTTCATATTTGCGCTCTATCCTGGCTATTTCCTGCAGGTCTTTTTCCAGGAGATGAACATCCATGTCATCCCGGAGGCCTTTAAGTTTATTTAGGTACTCTTGAAGTTTTGATAATTCGGCTTCTGAAGGGCCATCACTTGTAACTACTGATACAACAGAATCATTATCCTCTACGCTCAGGCTACTCAGTGATAATCCTAATTCATCAATTAATTTTTGCTTTCTAGCCTCGATTTCAGGGATCCTTGCTTGTAATTCCTCTAAATCAGACTCAATATTTTTAATCTCATTCTGTATATCGAATTCTTTCTGACCCCTTGAAGCTCCTACCCTTGCAGAGACTCGACTATCAGGTTTTTCACTTAATCTTAGTTTAGCAAGCTTTTCTTCAAGATCAAGTCTCTCATTTACCAGCTGAACCTGCTCTTTTGATATTTCGATTAGTTCTTCTTCGGTTGATTGTAAAACAATCTTCAGTTGATATTGCTTATTTACTTCCTCGAGACGTTTACTCAATTGTTCATTACTTACCTTCTCAGCATCCAGGTTTTTCAGGAAGTCAGGGTATTTATCCTGAAGCCTTTGGATCAAGTCATTCCTTACCTTCTGATTATCATTGTTGCTCTGAATAGCCAGAACGAGAGCATTTAACTCAAACCTTTCATCTTCTAGTTTTTCACTGACAGGCACATTTATGAAATCAACAATACCATCTACCATAGATTCAATGGCCTTAATAACTTTACTGTTCACGAAAGTGTCTAGGAGTGCTTTTCCGATTTTGTCTAGCTTACCTCCCAGACTTTCATTCATGATATTGAACTCATTGAGTACGGAAGTACCTTTTTCGAACTCTTCATTTGCAATTTTTTGCTGAGCAGCTATCACATCTGTATTCTGAGAAAGCGTACTCAACACCTGGACAACTCTAGCTCCATCCTCACCAAGTTCCCCAAGTGTTTTTGTAAGTTGTACCATACCATCACTATTATCCTTTACCCCACGCAGTACAGACAAGAATGCCTCATTAAAATCATTATTGATTAAGTCTGTAAACTCCTGGAGGGAAAGCGTATTCCCCTCAGCATCCTGTGCAAACCGGACAAACTCTTTACGCTTACTCGTAAGATTGATGAATAACTTGCTTAAAGCTGTAGTGGTAACCTCTGTTGTTAACCCTAAGGCATCACTAGCAGCTCCCAAACCTAAGATGTTCTGAATTGATACATCTGCAGTGGGGGCTATACCACCAAGCCTTTTAGTAAAGTTTACAATGTAGCCCTCATTAGCTGTGGAACTTTTCCCTAGATGGTTAATCGCGGATCCTACTTTAAGTAATCCCTCTTCTACTCCGAATTTCTCACGTACTTTAAATGTTTCTATGAGTTTTCCTAACTGACGAAGGCTTTCTGTGGGATCCCCAAGATCTTCTCCAAGTGCTACATTTATTTTATCCGCAGCATTCACAAATCCTTCTACATCCTTCTTTGCCGTAATGCCAAGCTTACCGGCAATCTTAGCCATCTGTAGGAGCTCACTTCTAGCGGTTCTGGTATTTAGATTTTCAAGACTCTCTGTAAGCTCCTCAACTTCTTTCCTGGATAAACCAGTTGTTTTACTCACTTGAGCCTGCGCATCACTTAAGTCTCCGGAACTGCTAATTAAATTCCTAATACCAGAAATCAATTGTGTGATTCCTGCATATGCAGCAACTGTAGTCATCAGAGACCTGGTCATATTAGACCATGCCTTACGGGCCCCAGACATTTCAGCTCTTTGCCTGGCAATTGTTTGATTGACCTGAGTAAGCTTAGCATTGAGCTTATTGTAAGCTGCTGTACCTCGTGTAGTGGATATCTCTATTTCCCTACGGAGATCTTTCTGATAGCGACGCAGCTGCTGCATGGTCATACCTGCTAATCCCAGCTCATCCCGTAGTTTGCCAATTTTCTCCTTAACCTGGGTGAGTTTGTTGTTTGCTTTTACATACTCGTCTGTGCCTTTCTTAAGACCCTTTAGCTCCTGGCGAAGCTCTGAGGCTTCCATCTCCATTTTACCGAGCTCATTGATTCCCTGCTTCCCATCAATGAGCACCGTAACCTGGACACTGTCTTTTTTAACTGCCATGATACTAAGATCATGTAGCTAATGAGCGTTTCTAGGGACAAAAAAAGCTCCCAAAATGGGAGCTTCATTGAAGAAAGGCGATAAGCAAAATCAACCTTAGATTCTTTATTTCTTTTCGTCCAGTAATCGCATAAGCTCATGTAGGGATTTGAGCGGCTCAAATGCCCACTTTAAATGATGCGTATCTTCATCTATTTTTCTACTGATTTCAATCACGGCAGCAGACAGCGCATCTTTGTATTTGGCTGGATCCTGCACTATGTCTTCCATGATGACTGATACCTGTTTTTGAGTGCTTTCTAGTTTAAAGGTTGCCATAGAGGTTGCGTAATTAATTATTTATTCACATATATTTGGCTAATAATTAGTCAAATATTGGCTAAATTGTTGACAATTAAAACAGAATCTGACTAAAAATTAGTCATTGCTATGGCTGTAGTAAACGATAACATGCGAGTATTGAGGGAGACAAAGAGCTTTTCGCAGGAGGCATTTGCCCAGCTTTTTGGAATACCCCGTACGTCTTACAGGAACTTTGAAGTAGATACTGAGCCCAAGTTTGATGTGCTACTGAAACTGGTGGAGCTCTTCCGAATAAACCTAAACAAGTTCCTTTCGGTACCCATGACATCTGATAATGTAGAGGACTTCATAGTATCTGATAAACCTGATACTACAGCTCCAACCTTTCATAAAATGGTTAAACGCCTGGTGGCGGAAGAGGATCCTAAGGTACGGGAGATTATAGCTGCCAATATCAATGAGGTGTATGAATACCTGGCTAATGAGAATAATGAGCTAAAGAGTGAAATATCTGCTATTCTAAGGAAGATTAATGCTTTTTGATATCTTCGTTCATCTTTAGTAAAACCGAATCACTCCAATTAAATTTTTCAGCTATCTTGAATGTAAGCACTTCATAACTGCCCTCAGTACTTCTATTTAAAATTAAGTTGTCATTTGAAAGAGTGTATTTATATGGAACCGATTTGATCTTGAGATAATCATCCTGTTCAATAGAATACCTAGTTGTACCATATTTTTCCCCATTGAATTCTGAAACCCTCACTATTCCATCCACAGTGAAGTAGAGTGCCAGTCTTTTTTCTGATCTAGTGAAGAAATGGGTGCTATCAGAAGAGGCATATCTCCACAAGATCCACTCATTATTTTCAAGATGATAACCTTGTTTGCAGGATAGAAAAAATAAAATCAGGATAAACTGTGTAGCTCTCATCTATAGTTTAATTCCATACTTATCAGTGAAGGCCTTGCCAAGTTGCTTCACTTCTTTAAAAGTCTTTTTGTAGTAGAAGTACATCACTACCAGCGTGATGATAAGCGTAGCAATGACAATAGCGCCGATAATCAAGATGAGACGGTTGTCCCTTTCTAGCTGCTCTCGCTTCTCCTGCTCCTGGAAGAGTCTTACCTGTGTCTCTATTTTATAGCTACCGTATAGTTCATTGATGCGCTGCTGATCATAGCTGAGTTTCCGGATCTTGCCGTAAATTTTTGTCATGCTCTCACTGAGGAGCTGGTCTATCTGTATCTTCATACTGATGCTATCCAGGTACTGGTGAGAGCGCATGAGTTCGGTGTCTGTTTCCCAATTGATGCGCAAATTATAATCTTCTCTTGTTTCTAAATAACCAGGATCAATATTTTCTGAAATAGCTTTTGAAAAGTATCTTGATGCACTGTCCAATTGATCTAAATGGTAATATGCAATACCAATGTTATTCAAAGTTGTGAGCATTAACCTGGAGCTCCCAATCTCATTTTTCAAGCGTAAAGCACTATCATATAACTCAAGTGCTTCATGATAATTTCCTTCCAGCATGAGCATATACCCTAGTGAGTTCACGTTTTTACATACAGATTGCGTAGAGCCATCATAGAAAAGTGCCTGATGAAAATGATCCCTAGCCAGATTAAAATCTGTGGTTTCATTGAATTTCTGCTCTTCTATTAAGTTAAGTCCTATCTGCTTATGAATTATACTTATGAAAGCAGTATCCTTTTGGTTTTTCTCATTCATTAAAATACTCAATCCTTCGAGATATCTGGCAACTGCACTATCAGGAGCATTGAGCCCTTCATAGGGTAGGCCTGATTCATAAATACTCTCTGCTATTTTCCTGTAATCTCCCAGCTTCCTGCAGATGGAGACACGCTGCTCATAGAGCTCAGCTGCTATTTTATACTCATGATTGTCTTTGGCAATTTTTGCCAGGTTTCTGGTAATGCTGGACTGTCCGGAAAGATCATCTATGTCCTGATAGAGTTTGAGCGCCTCCAAGTAAAACCTAACGGAGTTCTCAATATTATTTTTTGTTTGAAAAATCCAGCCAATGGCAAAGTATGCTTTAGCCAGGCGTGGCTTGTCTCCTATCTTGCCGGCTGTATTTGCAGAAAGCTGCGCGTAATGAAGACTAAGATCTATGGAATCTTTATAGTAATCCCAGAAAAGGTCATAATACCTGTCTGCTTCTTTCTCCTGATGGGCATTATCTGAGATGAAACTGAGTTGAAAGGCGTTTAAATTATTATCAAATGATAAGATGTGAAGGAGTAGGATAGCGGAAATAGATAAATAGAGCGTATACTTAGCATAATTCATTCACTAGCTTATTTCAAAGAGTTTAAGGATCACTCGTGCCGCTTGCTTTCCTTACCGTGAAGCAAAATAATACAATACGCCCTATTTACGAAATAATTTTTCTATCCACCTCCCGGAGGCTCATCATTTCCCCCACCATCACCATCACCACCACCAGAACCTGTAGATCCTTGCTTCACTTCTATTACCTGTATTTCATCTGCATCATCCATGCAGCTGGTGAGTGTACTGCCTGCAATTAATACCAGAGCAGCACATGCTATTAGCTTTTTCATAATAAAATAGATTTTAGTTAAAGGCGAGAAATTGCCAACTGATAAAACAAGTATAGAATAATGAGAATAGAAACCGTTGCGGGGGAATTTTATTAACGGGTTTTGCACAAATTATTACTGCAATACATTGTATTTTTTTTTATTACCTGGTATCTTTAGAAGAAGAAAGGATACACTTTAACCAAATAATAAGCAGATGAGACCGAATAGTACAAATGGTGGTAATGATACTGTTCTCAAATCAATTAGACTCAGAAGGAATGTAGTCAATAGAGTTGAAGAACTCGCGGAACATCAGAACAGAAATTTCAGTAATATGCTGGAAACGCTGTTGATAGACATTTTAAATTATGAAGAGAAACGAAAGATTAGTAAGACCTTGTAAAATAAAATTAAAAAAATCGCTCTTTTCTATCATGAGACTGGATTGGTGGCTCTATACCACTGATCCAGTTTTTTTATTGCATAAAAAAACCTCAGATAACTGGTACTTACCTGAGGCCTTAATAATTGAAGGGGATTTCGGACGCCCTGTAACTGACCGTAAAACCATAATTTTGTTTTAATGATTATGGCACGAGTCATAGTTAGAAGAACTGTTACCATTACTCGTACTATCAGAGTTAGACCTACTAGGATAGTTATTCGAAGACGGTAAGCAGTTCAGAGGTCGAGATAAAATCTCCCTCGGAAAGGAGCCACCTTTAGAAGGATGGTTCCTTTTTTACTCTTAAATAACGTAATTTAAAACATTATTGTACGTGAAAAATATACAATTTTAGCAATATAATGCAAGCAGAATTTAGTGAACGGGAATAATTCCGTTTATTTGACAACATTTTTCACAGTTTCAATTGCCGTTTCCATCAGTCTCAATCCTACAGCTCCCTCTAGCGTGTTTAGCCTTCCGTAAAATGCTGGAGAATACCACTTCTTTGGTTTACGTCCCTTAGACCTACCTTCGGTCCAGTTATATGACTGCTTGTTTGATAAGCTCTGATCTGATCCACGGCCGGCTCCCATGTCTACAAATCTGCCTCGTACAGCAAATGAATGAGAGCCTTCCAGGAAGCCCTGGGCTAAACGCTTAATCTCATGGCGAAAAGAATTATATAGCTCATCAGTATCTCCTACTTTCTTGGTCCGGAGACTATCCCGGAAGATTTCTTCATTCTTTGCCAGCCAACCAGCTAAAAGCGATTCTACCTCAGTATTAAAGCGCTGCTGTCCAATCATCAGGATTATATGCGTTTGGTGAATCATCATAATCCCTCACCTGAAAAGTGAAGTAAGCCCCAAAGAACTGATCTATCTGCGGTCCTTCTTTACGGTAATTCCAGCTATCAGGCACGAAATGACTCATTACGCCAGACTGCTCTTCCAGGTGTTTTCTATAGAGCGCATAGATCTTTCCGCCTATGGCCTTAGCCTGAGAGAAACAAACCTCTTCATCCGGATAATCTCCATTGTCTACACGTCTCATTATCCAAAACCCATATGAAGGAAAGTCTAAAACTGATTCGTTGATGTATCTGTAGGATCCATTATTCTGATCGTCCAGGACCATGAAGAATTCATCCTTACCAATGTTGTTTTGGTGGCTTTCCAGGAGATCATCTGTATTGTAAAACAACTTTCTTGCTTCATCTGTATGTGCCAGGTCCTTCAAGTGAGTAGCAACCTGAAGCTGTAGATCAATATACTCCTGATGAGTCATTTGTTTTTCTGTTTGAGTTTATGGTATTCCTCTATTCGTTTATTGAGATCAAACAATGCAATCTCTGCTGACTTACGTCCCATTTCCTCCATATTGAGCGCACCTCCAGCTAATGTTCTCAATGAGTTTAACAGACCTCCGTCAGCGTTAGATTGTCGCTCATCTGAAGGAGATGAACCATAAACCTTATCGAAAATTTGCTGCCACTCCTCCCTGTGAGTTTCCAGATAATACAAAAAAGCATATTTCTCCTGGTAAGAAACTTTTTTCATTAATGGAAGCCTGATATCAACCTGATCATCTATGTATTCCATACGATAATCGCCGGTGAATTTTTCCATATCGAGAACCTTTGGCATTGGTCGATAGAAAATAGCCAGGATCTTGTCAATGAATTTGATTCGGTCTTCAGATTCTACATTCTCCAGGTAAAATCTATAGTAGGTCTCTACTTTTATCCACTCCAGAAACGTCATTCTGCTGAGCAGATTACCAATAGGTCCAAAAAGTACTACTTTGCGTTTTAGCAATCCTCTGGAGATAACAAGCTTCTCAATTTTGTTTTCAGTAATCTTTGGAACCTGGAAGAAAAACCCATTGAGTAATCTGATGTCTATTTGCCCATCTACATCCACTCTCCGGAGAAGTTTCCTGGTTTTGAAATTCCATTTAAGATTAAGCAATACTGATAGTAACTGAGAATGAAGATCATGAACAGACGTTTCTACATTCAATAATTGAAGAGCTCTCTTCACCTGGTACGAGCTCAGCTCATCATAGCTACCAGGTACCAGGTATAGTTTATCATTCAGAAATAAGCTATTCATTTATTTTGCCTCCTGTCTTTCAAGTTTACGCTCATGCTTGGCCTGTCTTCTTTCTTCCCGAATCTTAGCTTTGGTCTTTAGCTTCTCAATCTCAATATTCGCATCCGCATTTTTTGTCGCAACCTTTTCAATCCGCCTGGAATAGAAGTAAAACCCCATAGCTCCCCCTAGCAAAGATCCAACCTGAATAATGACAGCATCAGAAACGGTATTATTAAACATCTCTGCAAGTACGATGAGCAGCTGGCAGAGCATAAGAAACACCAGGGCAATTGGCCGTATGTTTTTACTTAGCCAGCTATCCGAATTCATATCAATTTTATGTCTCTCTGTAAGCTGTAATTGTCTCTCTTCGTCTGTTGAGACAAGATCATCCGCTACCTTTCCTGTAGCACTTATAATTTCAGTTACGTTTTTCATCGTTGTACTATTTGCCAATGTGGAACATCTATGAAGTTTTGCCAGTGACCACCCCATTCCAGGAATAACCCATCTGGAATCCTACCCTTCATGTGCATCTCCTGCCAGGCCTGAAACATACATTTAGCGAAATGCCTAAAGGCTTTATCATTACGGTAGTTTCCTTCCACCGGAATTACATCTAATGCATTACCTGTTTGGTGATAAGATTTCTTTTCAAAACCATCTAAAGTAGATGCCCCAGATTTGAAAATCTCATTTTGGTTTTCAGCAGATCTTTTACCTCCCATCCATGGTATGGTCATATCATGATCTGATATCTCGAGTGCACGAGCGGCACATTCAATGAGGAGCTCATTTACTCCTTGGAGGAGCTCATTTACTCCTTGCATACGTTCTAAGCTTCTTTTTCCCCAGGTGTACATAGTTTAGGATTTATTTTTGTTCATAATCTGAAGTATTTGCATGTTGTAATCTGTGAGAGTTTTTTGTCCATCAATCAAATTCTGAATCTGAGTGTCCAATGCTGAAAACCTTTGCTTTAGCTCATTTCTTAATTGCTCATCTAAAGCGTTATTTTTAGATATTTCATGGATGGCTCCCTGTAGTCTCATTTTGAGCGAATTCATGTTTCTAATAGTTAATGTGACATCCTTTTCCAATTTGGTGGCTCTGTTTTCCACAGCCGTCATTTTTTTTGTTAGGCTAGCAATCTTTCTATCTTGATGCCTGTCTACAGCCTTTTTCGTGATCACTCCTGATAGAGCTCCTGATCCAAGAACTGCTAATATTTCTTGTATGTTCTCTCCTATCCACTGTATGACATTCATTATGAGTTAATTTATTATTGCCGACCATTTATTAGAAATCTAAAATTCCGCTCTCCGGATCATCCACAAAATCTTCATCTTCACTTTCGGGATCTATGTAGTATTCGCTTTCTTCAAACAATGGATACGTGCCCGCGTTCTCCTGGAGAAAAGCAACCAGCCTATCCTGTGCGGTCCTACTGTAGCCCTGATGTAAATTGATTAATGAATTAACCTTAGCACTTTCTGCAGGGCCGAGTCTGTCTACATTGTTACTGAAGTCATTTTCAAGTAAATGAATACCTTGTTCATCAACAATTACACTCAAATCCATTAATGCCTGAGCATATCCACTATGTCCCTGGATCAATTGTAGATCCTCCAGGAGCAATTGATTATTAGCAGAAAGTGAATCGGTCAAGATCTCCGATTTAATTTCATTATAAAGTGCTGCACCAAGTATTCCCTTAATCAAATCCCTCTCTATCCGTGATAAAGATGGTTTGAATAAGGTAAATAGCCTTCTACTGGAATTGATTGAAATATACTTATCAAACTCGGTGGCTCCATTAATAAATAGATCTCTGCTTTTATTTGATGCAAGACTTGATTCCCAATCAGGATAAATTGCCTGCATTTCCTCAAGAAATAGGATAAGAGCCTCTAAAGCATCAAATCCAGTATTCATTATGGCCTTTTCATACTTCTTTACCTGCCAGTCAAATGCAGGCTTTAATGTATCAGTATGACTTGCCTGTATTCCACTATCATTGATCTGAACATTTAGCAGTGGCGTGAGTAACCACATAGCAAGGTTTGCAATTACAGGCTGAGCATGTGCCAATAGATCTAACTCTTCAGCTGACATTGTATCATAACCATCCCCTCCATCATAAGCTGTATCTAACATGGAATACAGCGTATCTCCAATATATGGCCTGATAACAGTGTTCTCTACCTTCAAAATATGAGGAGTGGCATTGCTGAATGAGAATGATTTTGAGATTCTCACGAAGTTTCGAAAGTGTTCGTCGTTAAGCAGCATTTTGAGGGTCTATTGAGGTTTCTCTACTTGATGGAGTTACTTGGTCCAATGTCTGAAGCATTGGCATTTTGGTGAACCACTTCACTTCTTTAAACTCATCATTCCATCCATTGAATTCAGATGCAAATTGGAATGGTTTTAAAAGTATCTCAGTATGGGGACTGAGAAGTGACATATAGATATTCATAGCCTCACGCTTATCACTACCACTTTTGTTGATCCCATTCTTACCAGGTGCAATACCGAACATACTTGAATCAAATCCTAAAGCGCTGAAGATCTTAATAGTAGCTTCCGTGGAATCTTCCAGGTATATACCTCCTTCAAGTTTGTTACCAATTTCATTGATTTTTACACCTGGAAAGTCTTTACCATCCTGATCAGTTTTGAAAGCGGTAGCTAAAGTCTTACCAGCATTTTCTGTGCCCTTGAGAATGTCATTTATCCTATCAAATTCTTTCTTTCTTAGCTTTCTTTTTTTGTTCTCAGAGAACTCCTCAAACTCATTACCAAATTTCCATGTCCAGTAGTAATCCGGAAACTGAATGTGGTATTTGATGGTGATCTGATTCTTCATTATCGCCATCTTGAATTGAGGAATTTCGTTAGCCAGGTCTAACCACCCATTGTTTCTAATTCCATCCCAGTCAGCAAGTTGGTAATAAGTCTTACCAGTTGGGTATGAAAGCAGATATATGAACTGAAGCCCATCACTGTCACGCTCACGCAGATCCTCAGGCATATCAAAGAGGCTGTCAACTACTGGTCGTACTAAAGTCTCTTTATCCTGGTGATGAGCATCAGGCCAATTAGCATTAACATAACACTCATTGATCAGCCCATTATCATCTTGCAATGAGAGCCTACAATGTCCTGAAGGCCTGGCATAGATTCTATCTATCTTCTTTCTGTTAAGCGTCAATGATAGCTCTGGAAACAGATTGATGTACTTGAAGTAATCTTTTGATGCCTGCATAAAGTAGGCCCAATTCTTCTGACGAAATAATTTGATTTCCCTAATGAGCTTACGATCAAGCTTATCCACACCTATAGGTTCATCAGTTACTGGATCCACAACCTGGAACATTATGCCACCTGACACCAAGGCCCTGGCACTTACGTCCAAGGCGAATGATAGATCTGTATTCTTCTGAAGCGCCCGGTCAATGCACTGGGGAAAGTCATTGTTATCACCCCAAAAAGCTATCGTATCAGTACTGCTCTGATAGAGGTCATTCCTAATAGGACGAACAATTTTAGTTGCTGATGGATCATTAGATATCATCAAACCGGAATCATTATCAACTAACACATAAGCGTCTCCCTGACCATATTCTTGAGTCATAGTACTGGTTGATTATTAAAGTGAGTAATAAGTTTTATGTGTGCTTTCCTGATATGTCCATTTGGTAGGTAAAAATTAATTGTACCATTGAGATCATGGTTTGCACTCTTTTCTTTTTGTTTGGATGACTTCTTAAGCTTTACCGTGACACCTGTTAGGCTCACAATACTGCCACCTGTCCCTCCTTTCCTATCGTAGGTTGTAAAGACCACGTCAAATGGGATTGCATTCCCTTTATGATCCGTTGACCGCATTTCCTGAAGAGCTTCCCGAAGTATCATGGAAACAAACAAATAGATATAAGACTAAAGGGCTAAGGACAATACACCCAGATCATATAGGGCGATTTTTTTTGAATGCAATTGCGTCAAACGGATAGTGCGGGTCGCGATCAACTGTGCGATAAAAAAAATGAAAATCGCTCCGTTTAGATTAAATCACTGATTTTCAATCTGTAACACATAGGTTTTTTACAATAAACCTTAAGAAATTGCTAGTCTAACACCAATTGATTAGCCACTCATTATGTCTGGGAAGCTATGTTTAACACTATTTCTCAAGGCAAATTTGCCATATACAAGGATATCTAGGGCATCTGTTCCGTGGGGTGCTTCTTCCTGGGGAAATGATTTATCCTTTTCTTTTGTCTTATCTTTCTCATAACCATTCTTCCCTATAATGACATCTGCCTGATCTATTGCTCTGATGAGTATTTCATTAGTAGTGGAGTTTATTTCCCATGATGGGAGATCTTTATTTTTTCCCTCGAGAAGATCATTCCAGAATTCAAATTTTGCTTTGTGACCTGGTGCCTGGCCAATGTACTTTTTAATTACAGTCCAATCTGCTTTGCGTAAGGTCTTATAAACTTCATCCGCAAAACTGTAGTCCCTGGAACTGTCTTCTCCAGTTGAATTATGATCGTACCAATAGTAAACAGTTTTGTTTTTGTGATGCTCATAATATGAAATAAATGCCTGGAGAACATGTCTTAACCTTTGAGGATCCTTAACGAAAAATGAGTTGACAGTCCGGTGTTTGTTTTTAGGTGCATCTTGACCTACTACCAACCAATTGATTGCTTTGTTGTGGTCCAATGCAATGTCTAATGGCTTATTTCTGTTTACATCAGAATCCCATCTGCTATCTCTTCTTACGTCACTGTAATCTTCAAGGGATATTGAATCCATATGACTATGATTACTGGCAGTATATCCAAATTTATCTTCATCGAATAGACCATAGAAACCGTCTTCAACCTTGGCAATGCGCTTATTGAGAACGGATAGCTGCCAAATGTAATCCGATAATACACGACGTAGGTTTTTGATAGTGTCTAACCCCAGGGCATGAACATTATCAAAAGTAGATGCCTCTGAAACATACACGGTTTTCTTCCGGAAGTCATTGAGGTCTGCTTCATACTTCTGGATGATTCTCTCAACTTTATTTTTAGATTTCTCACTGCGTTTTTTAGATAACTGATCCTTTAGGTCATAAATCTTCAATTGAATTGTGAAGATCATTTCAATAATGTCTGGATCCACTTGTTTGAAGTAGTCCAGGAGCCACCGGCCCTTTTGGTCCCTTGGCATATCTGAGCAGATTAGAATACTATGATGATTGCTCAGATGTCCAAAAACATCATCATTACCCCTATTGGCATTTAAGACTTCATCAAAGTTATCTTTCTTAACCAGACGCGCTTCATCCAATGCTAAATAATCAAGATCTCCAGCATTACCAATGCCCAGTCTATCCATAGAGATTAATTGATTTCCTGCACCATTTGCATGATGAATAAAATGCTTATAATCTGCTACTGGCAGATGTGGTTCTTTAATTCGAAATTCTTTTGGAGCCTTCTTTCTAACCCAGAAATGTATATTTTGATGGTAACCCATTCTTTCCCAGGCTTTGATAAGTTTGGGAATTATGAAAACGAGCATTTTATCATATGTAACAGATACAATACCTCCGAGGGATCTTGGCATACTCCGTACATTTCTGTAGATAAAATCTGCAATTGGTCCCTCGGTTTTACCTGTACCACGGCCCCATAAGCAAATAGTAATCTGAGCAAAAATGAGATTAACCAGGAGTTGAGGTATGTTGTGATGAATTTGTTTCCTAGACTTCCTCGTACTCGACATATTCACCGCGCTCTTTGTATTTCTTTGACTTCTTTAGCTTTTCGATCTGAGCATCGAGATCCTCCGGAAGAGAGTTGTTTTTAAATATTTCTGGAGTGAAGGCAAGTTCTAGTTCCGGCATTTCAAATTGCTCATACATAGCAGCATCATTTGTTCCCATGAAATCTTTAATTATTTCATGCTGAATTCTCATTAGTGATGCATAAGCTTTAATATCTCCATCCTTCAGAGCTTTCTTTATTCCCTTTCTAACGTCACCTAAATGGATATCTATCCAAAATTCTCTATCCAGGGGTGGTTGATCCTTCCGATATAACCTGGTAGTACGATCGTAAAGTGTTCTGGCTGTACGAGGAGAAATGGCAAAGAGCTTCTCAAGCATAGGTTCTACCTTCAGGCGGCTGCCATATTTCCGGATAAGCTTAGCGCAGGTGCGCATATTTTCCACATATTCCTGAAGTTTATCTGTGAGATCTGTTCTCTCCAGCTTATTCATGAGAAACTGGACCAACACATCCTCAGTAATTGTCTTGGTGGAAAGGACTTTATTAGGAGCTCTTTGAATTTCATCCATACGAGCTAAACTAGCTGTATGAAATTTGAAGGTAAAGGACTTCAAAAGCTTATATATTTAGCATTTTTCAGTACTTTCGCTAATTACTTCATTCTGTTTAATTCAATAGCGGCAATTATTTGAATTAATTTATTAAGTATGAGTACACCTAATTACAAGAAATTTTTTGATGAGAAAGTAATTCCACTACCTCCCATCAGATACCCAGCCATTATTACGTACGGTATTCTAATTTCATTAGCACTAACTGTAGTTTACTGGCTTATTATGAGGCAATGGCTGCATGAACCAAGAACATCAACATTAATAACATTATTTAGTGGATTATTAGTTGCCATAAGCCTAATATATAATGGTCGCTCCTTTAAAGAACGAATAGAACTAGACAGACGAGTTTTTTTTGAGACACTTGTTACCCATTGGTATAAGGAACTTAGTCCTCATGTTAGCGGAGCAAGAAAAATTCTTGAAACTAAAAAGCCATTACTCTCGTCTCAAGATGGAGCTAAAAAGCTGCAGGAGGAATTTCATCAAAATTCTGAACAGATGGAATCATTTTATGCAGTGCTTAATTACCTGGAACACATGGCACTAATGGCTTCAACTGGCATGATTTATGAGGATGACCTCAAAAGAGCTTTTAAATCAGTATACAAAGACTATTATGAAGATACAATGCAATTCATAAAGTTTAAGAGAGAAAAAGACAAGGATCATGAAGGTACAATGTTCTGTCATTTCCATGAATTAAGTAGGAAGTGGTTCGCTTCATGAAACAAAATGCGTATTTACACGTTAAATATATTACAATATTTTATAGGAATTGTCATATAATATTCCCGTTCATCACAATATGTATTGGAATATTGCTTTCAATTGCTATATTTGAATCATTCGGAATGAAACCAAATTTATAGAATTATGAAAGATCTAGGAGGCTAACTGCCTGCAACACACAATTTAAGTTACTTGGTTTACTGAATCCAAGTAATAACTATCCGGTTTGAAAAATATTAGACGACCCCTCTTAATTGAGGGGTTTGTTATTTATTCACCCCCTATCCTTCTCTCACATTCCTGAAGTACCTGCTCGTAAAATGGTAGTTTTTCTTTGGGCATAGATCCTTTCTTTGCTTTGGTGATGTAGGCCCGGTAATTGTTCCGGATCCGGATAAGATCCTCTGTGGTTTCGGCTCCTTCAAATTTTTCCTGGACCTCATTAGAAGGTGCCTGTGGGAGCTGCTTATACTTGTAGTGAAAATTTATATGATACCAGCAATCCTTTATCGTATCATCCAACCTGATAATTTGCTTACTGATGGCTAATATCTCCTCACTGCTGGAATTTTGTTCTACAAGTAATATATGTTGACCTCTCAGCACGTCCTGCTCTCTCACGGCGTTATTTCGCCGCTTCACAATTTCCTTTAGTTCATCCGGATATTCCTCAATCTTAATTGTTTGCTTTTGCCTGCCATCAATCTTAATAAATATTTTTTCAGGCTCTTTATATTGGTCTTCTTCTTTGGTGATAAGCGAAAGGAGCTCATTATGTAGCTTCTTCCTGAAAAACTTGTTTTCTCCGCGGCTCAGTACATTGATCAATCCAATATCATCACTGAATTCCTTTAGTAAATCAATTGCTTCCTGGTAGTCCCAACTGGTGAGTACTTGCTTTATCCTGGTGTTTCGATCCATAGTGAATAAAAAGCCCCACACATGATGGGGCTTAATGAATAATTATCAAGATTAATTTCTTTTTAGTTTATCTGTTTGATACGGGAGCAGTGCTCCTCAACTACACGAAAGCACACCTCCCTACATCTAATGTTGCAAAGTAGCGTCTTTCAATAGAAGGCTTCTTGTTTAAGCTGTAGTCTCCAATTTTGACTGAATAGGCGGGTGAAGATCTTCCTCCCTCTGCAGGTGTCACAATTTGTATTGCTTTAGCAACATTTGGAGCCGGTAGCTGATAACATAACGCGACTTTAATTGTGACGGACTCTTCAATCTGTGCATCTACAATGACCGTTTCCGGAGCAATGTGAACCGCATCAGACTGAATGTCTGTGAGTGTGAAAGATTCTTCAGCATCAGAAGTGATTACACTGGTATTGGAGGGACCAGCGGATAGCGTGAAACAACATAGTAACACTGCTATCACTGAAAGTATATATTTCATGAATCTGAATTTAGCTGAACGCAATTGCGTATGAAGGGACAAAAAAAGAACCCCGGAATAAACCAGGGCTCTTGAACAGGATGCATGAAATAAGTATTGGCTTACTTACTTGCAGATGCGTTAGGACTTGTTTTCTGTTTTTTAACCAGGTATCTGAAATGCTCATCATCCGCGAGTTTTTCAGCTTGCTCCCTGGTAATTGTCCTCAGGTCATACCAAATACCTTTGAATCTCAATTTGCCAGGTATGATACCCTTTACTTCAAAATCACCTTGCAGCTCTGCCGGAAGTTGATTCTCTTTTTTCAGTTTTTCTAATTCTTCTGGTTTCAACATGACTTTAAGCTGCTGGAGTTTGAGAAATAAGACCATTGTAGAAGACACCTACTTCACCTACTGCTTCAAACATGAGTTTAGTAGCTTTTTCGTCTTCTATCACAATACCTCCCGGTAAATCACCGCTCTTAATTACTGCGGGCAATTTAGGAGTACCAAGTAACCTGAAGTCACCATTAGCAGTTTCTTGAACGATGATAAAATCATCATTCTTGTGCTCTTTAATCCAGCCTACTACAGCTGGACTTATTCTGGGATGATGCAGGTTTAAAGTATTCTTTCCTGCCAGAGATCCTGCTTCACCTATAAGTGAACCGTCCAGGCTGCTTTTTTGTACCTGGCTCTGGAATACCCTGAAGTAACCACCAGTAAGAAAGGTGATGTCATCAGGAGATTCTATGGTGACAGACTCTGCATAATTAGCAGGAGATGCTGGCAAATCCGGAAAAGAAAGTATTTCATCCACCAGTGCCAGGTAGGTATTTATACTAAGACCGGCATAACCATCCCCACCACTGTTTTTCAAAAGGTCTGAGAAATCTGGCATGATTACTTCGTTACAGGTTTAACAATTGCATTCTTTGAGATCAAGTAATCCATTGCTGGAATATCTTCCACCTTACCTTTCTCATTTCTTGCTTTTACTTTCACCATGTCATTTTTCTTCACTTCAAGATCTTTTGCAGTGAAGATTCTGGACCCATGGCCTGGTAGCTTGAATGTAGGTATCTCTACCAGGTATTCTTTGCCACCATACTTCACCACCTTGCCTTTATTGACAGGTGCCTCTGCTTCCAGCTCCTGAGTGGCCTCAGTAAGAAGTTCCTTTTGCGATTCGCTTTCCAGGACGAAAGCCTTGAGAGCTTCAGGATCTTTCTGAAGCTCGGCTAATAATTTATCTAAGTCTTTTGTTTCCATTACGGTTGATCGTTTACGTACAACATTTGTAGATCTGCAATCTGGAACGTCAACATGAAATTCATGATTGCTTTATAACCGTGAAGTGTCTCCACGATCTTTCCTACCTTGTTAAGGTCACTGGTAGCATCAATACCAGGTATGAGGTTCATAGGATCTGTGATCATGATCCTTCTGCTATCCTTCATCCAGGTAACAGGCTTCACCTTCAATCTACCACCGGTACCCTTTAAAGTGAATTCCTTACCCTCTTCCAAATCAGTACCTCCAATACCCTGGCCGGTACCAAATTTTGAATTATGGTGAGTAACCAGGTCCTTTACAGAATCAAATGAAGCTAAAGCCTTAAGGCCTCTGCCCTTATTGTTCTTATGCGCTTCAGGAATAGCATCCCATTGTGTCATGTACGCATCGTATGCATCAGTATCGTCATAAGCACCGGTAACAATAGGAGATAGGTTTGTGGCAAGAATCTCATTTGCAATGATCGTACCAGGACCATCAAAAATGACTTTGTTATCCACGTCATCCCATTTAGCCTGATGCGTAGTAGGAGACTCAGCTGCCAATGTTGCCTGATTAGCTTCATAAACTATGTCATTGAAGTATACCAGGTCACCAGATGAGTATGCAGTAGCATTATCCCAGTCTGATGGGTCATTGTGATATTTTGACAGGTAGAAATTGTCATTCAGCTCACTGTGAAGCTTTTCAAATTCCCTTCTCCATTTCCAGGCTGCAAATGGCTCACGAATGGCATTTGGAGCTAGCATTTCACTCTGGAATGTTTCTCTCTCTTCCTGGATATCCACCTGAAAGATCTTCATTCCGTAGCGTGGTGTAAGCTTACGCTTAGTCCAGCTTCTTTTGCTTTTCACAGACTCAATGGCTGTGTTTAGAGGTCTTGCGCCCTCTTCTGTCACCATTTTGTTTAGTGAAACCTCCGTACGCACGTTTCTTCTCACCCCTGGAAGATCCATAAGGAAATCCAGTCCGTTTAGCATCTGCATGATCAGCTTTTTGTCATGCTTTTCGATGTAGCCTTTAATGGCTGATATATCAGTTTTAACTGTTTGAGTAGGCATTATCCATTAATTTGGTTGAGTACACTGTCAATTTCCGCATCAGCTTCTGAGTAAAACTCATCATGCCCATCCTCTTCCTGAGAGTTCTCCGGTCCATCATTCTTTTTGATGGCGCGAATAGGTTTAGGTGCCTGGGATCCTAACTTTTCTACCTCTGCCTGGCTTTCAGATAATTCTCCCTGAATTCCAGTGATGGCACCTGGCAGGTCATATTCTGCTACTTCTTCATCAGTAGCCTCCGGCTCTATGGTGCGAACGGATGCTGCAAAAGCCTCAAATAACGCCTCGTTATTCGATTGCAGCTCCTGGTGCTGGCTGGCATCTACTACCAAATAGGCAGTGATACCAGCCTTCTGAAGCTCATCGTTCACCGCCTGAATATCTTCGGCAGTAACGGCTTCACCGTTTTTCTGCTTAGCTGCTAAGGCAGTAAGCGCTTTGAACTTGTTTAACATATTTGAATTTTGATTTGAATTGCTCTGCTTAGATGTATCGGGAAGTTCTATGCCTGCCAGCTCATAAGCCTTAGCGACAGCAGCATCAAAATTTCCGATGCTGTCTGCCAGGCCCATCTCGATAGCTGACTGACCGAAATATATTTTACCGGTGAGTGGCTCATTACCTTTCATATTCAGGCTTTCACCCCGGTTTTCCGTAACATTTAACTTAAACTGATCATTGAGTGGGTTGAGCAGCTCCTCTTTGATGGACTTTTCCTTTCCTTCCAGCATTTCCCTGAATGCCTTATTCTTATCAGGAGAATCATCAGCCACCACAAAAAACTCTTTAGCGCCCAGCTTCTCCAGGATACCAACAATGTCTATCCCGGATATCATAGTGCCTATGGATCCTACACCTGCTGTTTTACCATTTAACATGATGTGGTTGCAGCCACTAAACGCCCAGTAACCAGCGCTGTAAACTCCATGCTCCACAAAACCTACTACAGGCTTTTCACAGGACTGGATAACATTAGCAAATTGCTCTGTACCCATCACTGTACCTCCCGGAGTATCACCCATCAAAATGATTGCCTTGATGTTTTCATGCTTATCAGCAGCTTTTATTCTGATGGATAATTCCTGGGTGCCTGGTATTCCCCAGTATCCCTCAGGAGTGAGTGCGTTTTTAACAGGAATAACAGCTATGGAATTTTCTGTGGCCTCATCATAAGCGCTGATTGCCATGGATCCATCCTCTGCAATGGCTACAGCAAATGGTAAATGATCTTCAATATTTTGCTGGATCCTATCTTCTGAAAATGACAGATTGGTACCAGAGCGGAGAGCTGCCACCAGTACCACCAAAGAATTATAGGCAGCCTGATCATCTATAGCCCAGGCACCTGAAACAAGATTGTTTAGGAGTTGCAAATTTGCCATCTAAGGCAATGGTATATATATAGGTCTGCATGTATAGGGACTTACACCAGGTCTACCAGGCGTGATCTCTCTGATGTGACCGCTGAAATGGTATACTGAAAATGATTAGGCTGGGGTACCTGAGTGCCACTGTCTTTACCCACACGCTGATAAAGCACATTTTCTTCATCTCCTATTATAGTGGCCTGGCCATTGTTATCTATAAGGAGTATCCACAGTCCTTTCACACCTACCTTTTTCAGCTGGTCACGGATCTCCTGTCTATCCTTATGAATACGAAATGTAATAGTAGGCGTGTAGCTGAGGCCGTGATCGTCCAGCTGATCTGGTTCTGCAAACCGCACAGACTCACGAGGTACTTTTATCTCATAGAAATAATTGTCTATTAATGCCTGGGAAATCTGCACCGGATCTTCCAAAAAATCTATTTGCCCGGTAGCCTCTGACCTGAGCGCGTAGTAAATCTTATAATTACCACCATAGTTTTCTCCGCTATGCCGCTGAATTTCGCTCATTTAGTTTCTGGTTTTGCTCCTGCTTTCTTTTATACTCACGGTTATACCGCTTATAGGCTGTATCAAAATCATATTCATCCAGTGTAATTTCATACATCTTCAGGAATTCTCTAAGAGGCGCCCATGGACCATAGAGATCTCTACGCACGTCCACATACTCTACCATTCTGCGGGCAAAGCATTTTTCAAAATACTGCACCATACTGTACTGATGTCTGTGAGAGCTGCTCTCCATAAGTACCTTCACCGGGATACGCTTCTTTCGTTTTGCCAGAGACTTCTTTACATTATCAGTATCACGGTTATACACCGGAAAAACAGCATTACTAAGATTTAGCACTCCATCTTCCAGCCATTTCTCTTCCCGCAAAACAAACCTGTAAATGTGCACCGGGAAGTATACTGTCACTATTTTTTTTCTGGAAATTCTAGACATATAGACTAAGGACAATTATTGAACAAAATATAAGAAAAAAAGCATCAATAATGATGTTTTTTAATGCTTTTGTAACCAATAGCTCAATTATTGACTATATTGAAGTCCGCTTTTTTAAATTTTAAACCAGGAATCTTTGGGGTGCCTCTATGAAAATGGGGCACTTTCTTTTTATATGCACTTCCCTGGCATCACTTTTCTAACAATCATTGCATTTAACTCCTACCAATTGTACTGAACCGTGACCTGATCTGTACCAGGTCTGATCTGTAGCGCTGAGCTGAGCTGAGTCTGACTGACTGACAGGGGAAATAAAGTGTATTTCTGTAACCAGAGGTTAAGTATCTGGTTTTCAGAGGTTACAGATAGCACACTCATTTTGTACCCCCTCTATAAAAATGTGTACCCGATGGATTTAATTATGGTGAAGGCACTGTGGTTACAGATTAATCTGTAACCGGTGAAATGTGTAACTAAAATGTGTAACTCTGTAAATATCTGATTTTCTGAGAATTATATCATATTTACTATTAAGGTTACAGATTTACAGATTATTTCTATTATAAATAGATAAGGGATAAAAAGGGATAAAACGCCAGAGCACAATGATGCGACAGGCACTACGCTATTGGTGAAATATTGCACTATTCTAAGTTTTAGCGTGCTATGCGCAATTGTGGGGAGCGGGGAGTGTAACTGGTAGGTGAGTGGCCAGTACTTTTATAAGGTGTCTACACGTGGGATGTAAACGAAATGAAGGCGCTGAGAATGGCGTATTTGCAAGCAGGGTAGGTATCTGTGTGCTCTATGGCACGTGTAGACGGTTTATCCCCCTGTATCCCCCGGAGGGGGAACAAAACTGCCTAATGATCTGAATTATGAAACCTGTTATAGAAAAATTTACCTTTTACTGTAAATTCAGCATACTCATTATGTTTAACTCTGATAATTCCGAGTTTCTGATAATCTTTTATCACTTGCGTACCTAATGTATCAAAAGCATTTTCATTTTCCGTTACTACTTTGTATAGTGTAGCAAGTCCATCAAATAGATTCGGATGTTCATCCTTGAAAGAATCGTATTGTATCTGAAAGGTAGATTTTTCTGATTCGTTGATGACTATATTAAATGGTGGATCAAATTCTACCTTATTATCATCATCAGAGTACCTATTACCCTCAGAGGGCTTTGTATCCTCAAGCAAGCCTTTCTCAATCTTACTTGCCAATTGAGATAACTTAGATTTACTGAAATGATGATTAATTGCAGAAATGAAAGGTTGTACATTTACCAAATAAAATACGGATTCTTGCGCTATTCCATCAATCTGAATATTAGCTGGAACTACACCATTTTTCAATTTGTAAAGAAAATCATCTAGAGCCTCGGAGTTTAGTGAATAAATAAAATTTTTTGAGAGCTTAGCGAGCTGGTCAATTGTTATTGATGCCCCTCTCTTACCAGACAATAATTTTTGATTAAGTTGTCCTTCATATCTTATTAGCACTTCCTTTGAATCAGCATTTTCTTTCTCAATCAACTTGATCTCATCAATTAACTCTCCATTTTCCTTCCTTACAGTGGTCAATTGTGAATTACTAAATTCTAATTGACTGTTTAATTTATCAATCCGAAGTTCCTTTTCTTTGATAGAGATTCTACTCTGTTTCTCTAGTATTTCATTCTCGTCAGCTAAAATCTGATATCTTTCCTGAAGGTCTTTGTGTCTACTTTTTGAAACTATTCTTTTGTTACCGAATTTCTCTAGGAGTATTGGTTTCACATTATCTTCAAATAGTACGGATGCTATTAGTCCAAAATAATGCACCACATAGTATAATAGCAAATACGCGAACGCCAATGCGAGAGGCCACCAAAATGAAATTTCATACTTACTAATTGCTTCAATCTTCTCTTTATTAGTATCGTAGGTCCCAATGTACATTAGCGTAATCAGGAATTCCCAATTATAATAAACTAGAAGTATGATAAGTGTGAACCAGTATGGATTTTTGAGTCTTTCACCAAATGATTGCTGGATGTCTTTGAAAACTGTGCCAAACATGTTCTGTCTTTTCTTGAAAAAATGAAATCAACTATACACCTATTTCCTTAATCTTTCTACCCTTTTTAGGTGAGTCCCGGCGGCAAAATCCACACCAAACCCAATGATTGATGACACGCCACCGATTATTACAATTGTGGAGCCATCTTCCGCTTGGGTGGACCCTACTATTGCCAGTACAAGACCTAATACCTGTAATCCTTTACCAATATTTCTCTGACTGTTAAAATTTACTACGTCTTCTATGAGCAGATCAATTCTTTCTTCATCAGTGCCTTCAAAAGGTTTGTAAGGAGATCCAAAGTCATCACCTCCTGTTAGGCTGTGCCTAACCTTTCGTGTCTGATTATTTATATTCTGATAAATTGGATCAAACCCCTCTATGTCTATAAATTCCACGGTTACACCATTCCCTTCCAGCAGCTCTACCAGATCTGGATCAGCAAACTCCATAAATGTGACCTTATATATATTTTCTATGGGGTAGTTTCCTGAATCAGTGAAAAGGAATTTTTGATTATATGCCTGGTATGCAGTTGTATCTTTTTCACCTTCAGACTCAATGATGACAATATCATTCTGTGCCTGGGATATAAAGAATAACAGGATAGCTGAAGTAGTTAAGATTAATCTTTTCATGCCATCAAACTTGATGTAATTACAGATATGAGTCAATACCTAAAATTAGGTATTTATTGAGCAGTATTTGGTAGTTAAGATTCTATGAGGTAATCTTGATACACTTTGGCCACCTCCCTGGTGGCTGAATCGTAAGACAGATGGTGTAAAAAGGAAGCTCGAGGGCTTCCTTTTGCTTTTAGGGTTTCATTCCGCTTCCAAGTCTCAAAATGGACATTCAGTTTCAGTTTGAAAATATGAGTGCTTCACATTTATTTTTTCATGGATACTTAAATCCTCGTACCAATCTTCTATTCCGGCATCAATAATATACCACATCACGGAATCCTCCAGGTAAACAATTCCATCTTCATCAGGAAAGTTCTTAAGAAAGTGATCGCATTTTATTTTTACTTGATCACAACCTTTCATTGGTTCAATGCTCGATGTAATTCAATCTCAGTTTGAGCAATTTTGATAATAGAATTAGCGTCTTTATTGATCTGCTCAGCCTGCGGGATGTAGTCTTTATTCTCCTGGACTTTCTTGATATTGTCCATCAGTACATCTTTGACATCCCTGAGAACTGAGCTACCAACCAGGAGTTCTACCTTAGGGTCTTCCTTTTTCTCCGGAAGAAATGTATTAAGCTTCTCAATACCTATTTCATTACATCTATCTAACCAATGGAGCAGATCCTGAGAATTATCAAAATCAAGCCTGCCGGTAGAAGTATGAATAATGAAGCTCCCCTGAGGTGAAGATTCATGTGATTCAAATTTAAAAGGTGCTTCACCTGTAATTTGATAGGCTTTTCCATGCCTCAACCTAAGCCTGTTTTCTATCGCTGTATTCATTTTTAATAATATGATTAAGTAATAATTGCTGTCTTTTTACTTCTATTAGATCCGGATTTTGTTCCTGGATAATCTGCTGAAGGTTCTTGTCCCGGGTAAGGTATGAAAGCACCTTTTGATCAGATATATTTCCTTCCTCCCAGTTGGCGGAATGAGATAACCCTGCCTTCTCAGTATTTCTGTTTCTTCTAGCATTTTCCGCCATGCTAATGCAAGCGAGATTTTCTATAACGCAATTCAAGGTATTACCATCTTTAAAGATGATACAATGACGGTGTGGTATCTCTCCATGATGCTCTTTCCATAATACTCTGTGGTATAGATCCCACTTTGATTTACTGATCCTGATGTAGAAATACTGGGTTAGTTTCCCTGTTTTCACTGATCTATCATTCCTCAACCTAATCGCGCCATCATGGAGAGTATTTCCCGGAAGGTGACCCTTCTTAAACTCTGATTTAGGAGACACACGCTTTCCTGTTCTACCCGCATTCCAGGGGTTTATCCCTGGTTTAAATCTGCCTTTCTCCAACTGGCTTTGATCTTTCTTCCATCCTGACTCCTTTGCTTTTTTACGGATTGAGCTCTTTGATACTTGGTATCTCCTGGAAAGAACAGAATTGCTCGTGATGGAATATTCTTTTTCAAATTTCTCCAAGTCTACAGATTTCCATGGGCTATTCTTTGACAGATGAGAAACCACCTTCTTTAATTTCAGTACTTTGGCCTTACTCTTTACTGCTTTATAGGTGCGTCCCAAGTGTTCGGCAACATGTTCAGTTGGATCCACCGGATACTTTTCTTTCAAGTATGATATATCTGAATCAGTCCACTTCATTTAATGGATCGATTAATCAGCATTCATTTCTTCCACAAATTCATCGGCAGCTGCTTCCGGAGTTTTACCGCTTTCCCATTCCCATTCAAATGAGTATTTATCTATCGGGCCTCTATACCCTGACTTCTGACATCTTTCCTGGAAAATGTCAAACCATGAGTCAAAATCAATGTCATTTGTTAATTCTTCCATCTGTTGTCAGAAAACTTAAATCATCTTTCGGCACCCTATAGCTAAACCAAGAATCACCATTTGGCTCAAGTGTCTCAGAGTCGCATGTTCTTAATTCAACGCTAAGAGTTTTGGGCATTACTTTTAGTATTGTCCATTCGTATATTGTACCCTCAAAGTCCCGCCTATATATGCCTGTCTTTATCATCATTTTGGATCGTATAATGTTATTCTTCTTCAACGTATTGGTATTTCCCATCAACCATTTTGATATAGTCGCATTTAGGGTGTAACTCAAGAAAAATTTCATACGCTTCATTACTTCCGTCTTCCGGTTGAAATACCTCTAAAGCATCACCATTTTTCAATATTACTTTCCCTACATTCGATCCACTATCCTCATCAGCATAATCACAATGCAGCTCTATTCCAGGAAATTGAGTAGACAGTTCTGCCATTAACTTTATTGGAGCAGTCCAAGCTGTTTGAAAATATATAGTATCGCTTGTGTTTCTTTCATCATTAGTTTCGTAAGCATTCCATTTTGTACCCCAATTAGCTTTGTTCCATTCATACCACGATGTACTACCATGTTCTCGATAGTTTTTTAGGCATTGAATAAACATGTCTAATTCCTCCGTAGAGAAGTCTTTAACGTTCTGCTTTCGCTTTCCTGTCAAATGTTCCATTGCTGTGGATGCGTGTAGTCTACTTGCTAGGTCGCCATAGTTTCTGTTTTTCAACATCTCAGAAGGTGATGAAGGCATTTGAGTAAATAGTAGTGAAAAATCAATTTGACCTGTACAAATTTCAACCCACATTTTAACCCCTTCATGAACCTCCAGATCCATTCCTTCTGGTCTTGTAATTATTTTGTTGAAATCCATTCTATTCTCTACCCCATCTTCATTAGTGGATTTGATGTGATCCAGTAGTTTTTTTACTTCCTGTGCATCACCGACTACCTTGAGTCTATTTTGAATATGATTTGGCATAATTTTATATTTTATTTTCGATCGTATCAAGAGGCCATAGCCCCGTTGTTAAATAAATTCAGTTGTGCCACATGATCATCGAATCTTTTCAGCCCTGCAGCATGATAGTTTTCATCGATCTCGAATAGATCCAGATCAAAACCAAGATCATGACAGGCAATAGCTATTGACATAGATCCGCCGTGTGTATCAAGTATTTTCATTCCAGGTTTAGCAAATTTGTCAAGTAACCACTTGTACAAAATCACTGGTTTCTGAGTAGGGTGAATTCTCTTTTCACATATCTTCTTGTTCCCTTGCTGAATGTGTCCTTCGGTCGCACTCTTACCCTGCATCATTCCGTTCCACATAAAACGGAACATTCTGGTAGATTCAATTGAGGAAATTGAAGCTATTTCACAGTCGGAGTATGAACTATTAGCATTGCATTTATCCCAAATGATCCGGCCAGAACCAGGACTAAACTGGAAATAGTTTATTCCCCATATTATTTGATCTTTAGATACCCTAGTGAGCTCATCAAAGTAGTCCTTCATAGGAACCGACCAACTATTTTCCAAAGGTTTATAGCTGGTTCTCTTCACACCTTTTGATGAAACCTTTTGACCATAGTACTGCCTTTTCTCGGGTCCTGAGAAATAAGGAGGATCAACTATGGCCAAATCATATTGGTTATCCTTCATTTCTGCCATTGCTGGCATACAGTCTCTAAGGTTTATGTTTATTTCAGGGTTACCCATTACCGATCGTCTTTTGATTCTGAATAGACTTTACCTAATTGCTCCAAAACTTCCATAGCTTCGTCAAATTCTTCTCCCTCTAAATGTGGAGAGTAATCATATAAAAACTGCCGACATAAGGATTCAAAATCTACTTTTAATCCTTGTTTTTCTAAGTCAGTATTATCAATCATATCCGATCGTCTTGAGTGGCTTGCGACTCGGTTAAAGTTTTAGTTGTCATTACACTAAATAGTGATTTCAAATCATCCACATCTTTAACTTCTCTGACAAATATCTCACGTCCATAGGTATCAGTGGATGCTATGGTTCTACCTTTATCAATGTGGATATTGAAGTACTTTATAAATTCATCTTCAACCTCTATCTCATACATTTCAGAGACACAGTTTACTTTAATGAAACCTAAATTTTTTAGTTGCTCAACTGTTATCATTTCGATCGATTTGGGATAATTGCTCTCTTAGTTCCTTCAACCTATTCCGGTTCCATTTTAGATTAGAGAAATAGTCTTCGTTCTCAGCTTCCAGACCTTCAATTTCTTCTTCTCTCTCTATTATCTGACTTTCCTTATCAGAACAACTCGCACAAATGATTGTGTTTGGATACCACTTTTCAGAGGTTCCGCCATCATTCAAATCGAAGATACCGCCACAGTTACTACACGGCGTTGGCATCTCCATTACTCCTTCTGCAAAATATTCTTCCATCTTATTGATCGGTTAAAGTTCGTCTGAGTACTTTACACCATGATCTTTCATTACTGAATCCAAGTAATTACCACACTGATTGCCAAAGTTTCTGAGGTTCTCGATATTAAACCTTGAATAATTTCGTAGATCAGAAACCCTTTCAATTCCATACCTGGAAAGAATAGTTTTCAATCTTGTCCCGGTTGCACTATCACCGATAACATCTGAGATTAGAGCGTCTGGATGAGCTTTGCGATCATCATTTCTTTTATCTAGGATGGACCTACACTCTGCGATGATTTTTTCCAAATCACTATCAGGTAATTGTTTGAATATTTTGATAGTATCTAAATACATACAGTTTTAATTTTAAATGTGTCTTTTTCAATTCTGCTAGGATGTTGATTTGATAGTTTAGAAAAACGATACCCCCTGAACTTCAATTGTGAAATGCATATAAGAGAATCCATCTCAGTGCGATCTATATTTTATATATCTCATGAACCATGATACAGATACTGGAAGCCAGAATACCAATAGGAATAACTGGCTAATGAAGATAAAAAGAGACTCTCGGGGAACTCCATATTTGAGCTTCTCATAAGCTTTCATGTACTTCTCAAAAAGTACAGGCATTGCGATGGTGCCAATGGTCAAGTATATTAGAATTGCCTCGATCATTTCCTTATTGCTTTATGTTCAAATTCCAGTACTACCTGACCTGGTATAGGCTCCTGCTTAAATACTCCAACAACACAATAGGAGAATTGGCCTTGCGTAAAGACAATTTTACCTTCTTTGGAGATTGAATATTTGGAAAGTACCTTTTTCATTGTTTATCCAAAGTGGCTTTGATAATATCGTAATCGAACTTCTCTAGATACAAACAGCCTAGATCTATCACAGATTTAAGCCAGTTTTTATCTGACTTTTCATCTAGCTTATACATCCAGAACAAAGTCTCATCTCCCTGGGAATATTTCACCCAATAACTAAGGCCTATCCTGCGTTTCTTCCCATTTCTAGTGAGGTGACGCAAGCTCGTCACCTGGATGAAACTTTTCCCCAGGACTGATACACTTTCCGGATGAGATACTGCAGCGCTCATTCTTTTTGCTTTTTATATGTAATCCCATCAATCACTATATGACCAGACTTAAGGTCCTGAACAGCCATTTCCAAAGTTTTCAAGGCGCTACTACTCAATTCAATATTCCTGGTTTTAGGGGGCAAGAAGATTGTTACAAAAGGAGAGTGACTCTCTTCAACAATCGTACTCGCTCTCTTTTTGCTTTTGTAATATCTTTTCTTTTCACTCAGGGAGTTTATCCAGTTGAACAAGGTCTTATCATTTTCAAAGTGTTCATCTCCCGTATCAGTAATAATGGTGGTGCCCTTCTTATTTCGGTGATAGTCCAAAATCTTGAACTTCTCGGAGCTCCCTTCTTTATAGAAGGTGTGATTTACTCTTGCTTGAATTCTTAGTTCTAATGCATCCATATTCTAAAAATCTATTTCTTCCTGTTCGTTATTAATCCATGATGAAGCCTCATTATCCACAATAGCAGAATCTTCACTTTTCACTACCACAATAAATTCAGTGGTTTTCCCATTAAATTTTTTTGTTATTCTACCACGTCTGTGATTATGCTCCGGAGGGATATTGCACATACTATCGGGGTTAAGATCATAACCTCTATATTCTATCCATGCTTCAAGGCTGGTTGTAATTCTTTTGCTGGACCAATTATTTTTTCCACTTGCAGTTTTGAAATCCTCATAGGCCTTTACTTTTTCTACCTCTACCCCAAATTGGCCATCGAAATAAAGATCCGCCCACTGGATAAAATCATCCCCAGCGATAGCCTTCATATTCCTCTGTCTTACCTGACCCATAGGTGGGTTTATTTTGGAAGATTGACTTAAATAAAATTGCACACATTGTGCCATGAAGTTTAAAAACAAATTCCAATCGTTCTTGTCGAAATCGTCCATCAGACGTTTTCCGAAATCATCAAATGGTGACCTGGACTCATTGTATTGACCTGACTCATTATCGTGGTAATAATCCGAGAATACCGTATACAACAATCTTCTTTGTGTACTTCCACCAATATTTCGCAAAGTGTGGTTACTGGTCAATAAAAGCTTTGGAGACTCACTGAAAGGGATGGTGAAGCTCTTTGTTCCTTTTGGGTTTACATCGGTTGGTCCTGTTATAATTGGATAGAAAAAGCCAAAATCAAAGTATTCATCCAGGTCATCTATCAAAATGTAATCCGTATGAATTGTTACATTTTCGAGGACGTGAGAGTTTAAAGTGAGTTTCTTGTTCTTTCCATTTAGATCCACTTTCCGCATGAAAGTTGATAGTGAATTAGCAAAAATTGATTTTCCACTACCACCATTGCTTTCACCGTTATCAGAAATACGTCCATCCATACAAAACAGGCACCATGGTTTGGCCGGATCTTTGTACCTGTGAAGCAGGTATCCTATCGCATAGATTTTGTTAATGAGATGAAGCTTCTGCTCATGGACCTCATCAGGATCCAGAGCAGGGCCTGCGATATCAAACTTATGTTTCTCCTGGTATATTTCGGCCTCATGTTCAGTTAGTTCATCCATTTTGGATTCTAACTCTTTCCTCCAGTGCATTCTACTTGTCTGAATCAGATAGTTTAGAAACAAACAGTTTTCGTTATGTACATCGATATCAAAATCATCATAAGTTTTACCTGTGATGGTGAAAAGTGGGTCAACCTTTTTCACCCTGTGGGGAACTACCTTTTGCTGCCAAACAAAACGAGACACCTGGGCAGGTAGAAATTCTTCAATACCATGCTCTGAAATCCTCCAGGTTTTATTCTGAAAAAACAAGTATTGGAAACCAGGGCCATGTGCAGTAAAATCAATAAAAGTAGTGTCTAACTGCCTGATGTAGCCTTCACTTAAATAAGGAGAGACCCTTACCATGTTCATTAGTTTGGTGTCTTTCCTTCTTTCCTTCAAAAAGTTGATTACTGCATCTTTAACTACCTGAGGATCCTCCAGCTCCTGCACTACATTATTGTCTATATGGATAAGCTTGTCTTCAATATTTCCCTCAGGATCCTTTAGTCTATAGTATCCCAGGAGTGACATAAAGTAATAGGCGTGTGTAATGTTGTAGTTGTACTTATCTAGCTCATACTTACCTGATGGATTCTTTTTGAACTTCTCATCCCAGAATTTAGCCGTGGGTGCTATATCAGCGAGTTCCTTAAATTCTTTCTTGACTCTTTTCTGATCCCATCTCTTGACATAATCGGTTACATCTTTACAGATATTTCCTCTAAAATCACGAAGGTCCTTCAATCGATCTGGTAGCCATACTGTTTTTATCTCCAAGAATTTTAGAGCGATATCACGGCCATGCTTCACACCAGTAGCATCTAAGTCAGGGACCTGGTAAAACTCATCACACATTTCTCTGATCTTTCTAAATTCCTGCCCTGTAAGCGTAGCACTTTCACTATTAAGCCAAATAACATAATAATTTGGATCCAGGCTGTACACATTTACAGCATCCCTATCACCCATGCACCAAAAGATCTTTGGAAGCTTTGGAGCTGTAATATTGTCTTCATCCTCCTGCAAATTATTTCTCCAGTCTTCCTGCAATTGCTCAAAGGCAACCCTGCATCTTTCCATTCCAAAAATGTGTTTCTTTGGTTTCTTGCCAGAATATTGAAACCTGAACGACTTATCCTTCACCTTAGGTTGATAAATTTTCTGAAACTCTCCCTCGTCTATCATCATGATAGGAAAATCATGTTTAGCCCTTACTTCCAGAGCTTCCCTGTCTTTAACCCGGACGAAACTCTTGAGTGGGTAGATATTGAGATCTTTGCAATGAGCAGCTGTAACAAATGGACCTAAGACTCCAAGATCATCATCACTGAAATACGGTTCCTCACTTTTACCGTCAGTCTTTATTTGAAAGTATGTCTTACCTTCTTCTTCATTAGCCTCTGGTTTCCTCTTCTCAACTTCAGCTTTTATATCCGGAACGTTTGCACCTTCAATATCCAGATTAAACTCTCGAACTATGAACTCAAGTGCTTCTTTAAATCCTAATCCTTCTTGATGCCTAACTATTTCAATTGCGTTGACTGAACGATTATTGTATTCGGTATTTCCAAAATCAGTGAGAATCCATGTACCATCATTCGTTTGAGTTACCCTGGCAGATGCACTTTTTTCTTCATGAGCTTTAAAAAACTTTTTAGTTCCGGAAGCTACCTCTGCAGCCTGAGGATAGTAAGATAAAATGATCTGGAGGCCACCATCAGTTTTTGATAAAATCTCAGTTGCATTGAGTTTGTATTGTCCGTCGTTGTAAGGCATTTAGTATTTAGGGTGATTAGCTGAATAACATGATTAATAAAATGAGCACTATTCCGAATGCAAGTACCTTGTATAAGCTCCGGTGCATTTCTCTGATATACATAGTTGGGATTGATTTAAAGTTTGTGGAATAATTGATTGCTTACATAAATGCCTATTTGTATACCAAGAGCAAGTATTAGTGTTGGTAACCATATAGGCGAGAGTATTGTCACGCAAAGGAATTTGATTGCTATTTTCATGTAATGGACTTTTTAAAGAGTTGAAAAAAAGCAGGAGAATCAATTCTCCTGCCTAACCCAAATAATAGTGACTCCTCAAGTTTGAGGATCCACGGACACTTTATTTCTTACAAGATTTTCATACTGATGCCTGGTGAGAGAAGCAATATTTTTACAATGAGCGATGAGCTCCATCATGTGAATTCGTTCTCTGTTATGTTTGCCGTGTGATGATGGTAATATCTGCAATAGCTTTTCTTCAAAAGCCTTTACCTTTCTGCACAATGCCCAATAGTTATATCCACGGATCAATTCAAAATCGTTTATCATACACCCGATTACCATAACTTTATGAGGATCTTTCTTTACTACCTGGTAGACCCTCCTTCTCTGTTTTAGAAATCCAATTATAGATTTAGTCAATTGATGCTTATCTGAATACTTCATAAATGCTAGATCTATTGTGAAAGCTTTAATTTACTAATGATGTTTTTTTTCTCATCTTGGACAAGTATGTCCTCAGGTATTTTTGCTATCTCCCTAAGTGCCTCTGCAATCTCTAGATCAATCACTCTCCGGTTTCTTGCATTTTTAATTCTGTGATGCTCTTTCTTCACCCCATCACCCAATAAAACCTCTTCAACAGCCTTAATGTAATGCTTTGGTATGAACTGATCAATCTCATCCATGATCTGATGAAATCTACTTTTCTCGTATTCTGTTAATGTAGATATGCTCATTTGATAAATAATTTGGCAGTGTTTTTGCTATGAACGTGCTGCAAGGTGCAACATATACCTACACAATTATAATCAAATAAGCATCATAAAAACAATGCCTCAAGCATCTTTTATGATGCTAAAAGATGCAATTAATTGATTTTCAATGAGATAAATTTGCTTATCACAGGATGTTTTTGAAATGAGTAATAAAGAAGAGGATCTACCAACCTTCTTAATGAAGATCAGAAAACGCTATGGTTATAGCCAATCTGATATAGGAGAGGTACTAGGCATGAATTATAGCTCTTATGGAAAGTATGAGAGTGGACAATCTAGCTTGAAGTTTGAGCAAGCTGAGAAACTGGCTGAATTCTACGATATACCGATAACAGATTTCGCTTATAGAACTGGTTCTATTATGCATGTTAATTCTGATGTGCATTTGAGAAGGCGTCAAAAAGTACAGCTGATGATTGAGCTAGATGGCACAAAAGCACTTCAGGATAAAGCGATTAGGTTAGTTCAGTCAATAACAGAATCCATAAACGGTATGTCTATTTCTGAATAAATGAATGTCACAAGATCGGTCACAAAATCTAGGTGATTTGTGACCGTCACAACAAAATAATATTGTCACAATCCTTAAATAACTGGCTTACAGCGCTTTTCGTGTCTGATTTCAAGAGTTCGACTCCCGCCCTGGGCACTTTTTATTCAAAAAGGCACTTTAATAATTTCATTTATCCTGATCGCAGATAATTCAGTCAATCCAAACACTTCCTTCTGGTTAATACAAAAATAAACTCTTGCTTCTTTTAACCATTTCTTTTTATTTACGTGTATTAAATTAATATATGTAAGTATTATGTTAGGATACCTTGAAGAAACTATTTTACTATTGATTCTATCACGCCCTGATGAATCATTTTATGCGGTCTCATTGGCTGATGCCTATAAAAAATTAAAAGGAAAGTCTATTTCCGTCCCCGCTATTCACACGGCGCTTAGTAGGCTTGAGAAAAAGAATCTCCTCACATCTCAGTTTGGTGAAGCTACAAATGCCAGAGGTGGTAAGCGTAAAAGACTTTATGAAATTACCAATGAGGGTCGTGATCTGGTGAATCAATTACGTGAAGAACGTGACAAATTATGGGTTGAGATTTCAAAGTATAATTTAGCATGAAATTATCTAAAGGCCTCCTTCGACTTTTGAGATGGTGGATGCTTCATTTCAAATATGAAGAAATATCCGGTGACCTGGAGGAAATTTACTTCCTCCGCAAGGAGTCCATGAATAAGACCTCAGCTGAAATAATTTTAGTAAAAGAAATCTTACAGTCATTCACATTCCGCGACAGCAAAATCAAACATTTTTTAACATTCAATTCTATGAGAGGAAACATTCATCTGCGTTTACATGAGTCTTTCAGGTTTCTTAAGAAAAGACCTTTGGTCTTTATTGTTCAAATCCTTGGATTAGCAATTGGTTTAACTACATTCTTGATGCTATTCATGTTCTATGAGAATGAAAAAAGCTTTGACTCTTTTTATCCTGAAAAGAATAACATCTACCGAATTTGCACGCAGCTTTCTCCCGGAGATGAATTGGGGCCTGTACCATGGCCAGTTGGACCACATTTAAGCAATGAATTCAACACAAAAACTACCAGGATTTATCACACTTACAATAAAGTTCCCTTTCTAAAAATCACCAACACCGACCGGTCATTCTTTGAAGATGAAGTATTCTTTGTGGACTCAACTTTTTTTGATGTTTTCCATTTCAAATGGATCGCCGGTGACAAATTCTCGGCCTTAAAGCAGCAACATAGCATTGTGCTTACAGTAAGCCTTGCCAAAAAATTCTTTGGAGACCAGAACCCTATTGGGCAACAACTCCACTTTGAGGGTAAAGTGCCCCTTGTCGTTACAGGTATCATTGAGGATGTCCCCGTTAACTCACACCTCAGTTTTACTGGAGTAATTCCATTGATCAATATTGATGAAATATTTGAAGCAACAGGGAATAGATTTACTTACAAGGAATGGTATTGGACAGCCGTCAATACATATATAAAATTCGATGCACCAATTGATCCTTACAATTTCCAAAAGCAATTAGATGCTTTCTCTGACAAATATGTACCAGAGCAATTAAGGGATAGAAGAAATTTCTTTCTGCAACCACTGACATCAATCTACCTGGATTCAAGTCATATTGAGGATTACCATATCAAAAAAAGAAGCAAATCTGAGGTAAATGCGGCCTTATACCTGGGTATAATTGTCTTACTAATCGCTATGATCAATTACCTGAATATTGCTTCCTCATTCACAATTGACAGGTTACAATCCATAGTTACCCATAAAATGATTGGTGCCAATAACTTTCATATTCTGATGAGGATAGTGGGTGAAGCACTAATCATGTGCTTAATTGCATTTGCGATTTCCGGGGCACTTTTATTCCTCGCCTTACCTTACTTCAATGCTTTTGTGAATGCTGAGATAATCTGGGCAAATTTTATGACCTTTCAATATGCTAGTCAGCTTATCTTGTTTACTTTGGTTTTAATTGGCATTTTGTGTGCCTTCCCTTTTGTGCAGGCCAATAAACTGTTACAGAAAGTCACTGCAAATGGCTTGAAGATGACTAATCAACAGCTTGGCCTTAATTGGTTTCGCAAAGGGCTGATTGGTGTACAGTTTTTTGCGGCTATTTTTCTAATTTTCACAACCTTCGTGATTCGTAATCAATTCAAATTACTACAAAACAAAGACCTTGGTTTTGATCAATCTCAAGTCTACATGATTCCAGTCAAGGGAACAGCTATTACTGGAAATGTCAACCTGTTTATTGATGAAATAAAAAGAATAAATGGTGTTCTGTCTGCTGAGGTAGTTTCAGATGTGATTGGTCAAAAATTACCGGCAGTAAGATTTCGACTCAACAATGATCCAAAACCTACCAGCATTGCTACATTGTTTACTGGCTTTAATTTCCTGGAAACTTACAATGTCAAGCTGACCAATGGACGCAATTTTAACCCTTCTATTGCGACAGATTCTATTGCCTACCTGGTCAATGAAAGTGCTCTGAATTTATTAGGTGAGAATTGGAAAGACACCAAACTTGGAGATGGTTCTGGTAAAGTCATTGGTGTGGTGGAAAACTTCTATTTTCAGGATTTACACGAACCCATGTCGCCATTACTGATTGGTCTCAGTAAGGCTTGGATGAATTATGTAGCTGTTCGGATTGATGAAAGGGCAATTCAGCAATCAATTACTGCAATTGAGAAAAAGTGGACCGACCTTGAATCTGAGAAACCGCTTCAGATCTTTTCACTAGAAGAAAGAATTCAAAGTTTATATGAAACTGAAAGTGACCAAACCGCGCTTATTTCAATTTTTAGTCTGATTGGTATTATCATCACTTGTATCGGCTTAATTGGTTTAGTAAGCTATTCTGCCAAGTTACGGGCGAAGGAAATAGTCATTCGAAAAGTCCTGGGGGCTTCATACGGTAGATTGATGCTCCTAATATTCAGTAATTTCCTGGTCATTTTTTCACTGGCTGTAATCTCGAGTATACCTATAGCCATAAAAATTATGAATGATTGGCTTGATAATTATCCCCTTCGGATCACTATTGACTGGTCCTATCCGATATTGTCAATAATCATCGTATTTATGGCCATGGCAATTTCTATTGGATATGTGGCAACTAAATCTGTGACGCTGAATCCTACAACAGTGTTGAAGGATAGTTGAATATGAATTACCTCATTTTTGACTATCAACAAATTGCCTAAATAACTCCAAATTGGTTTTGAGTTCCTGGTTATGCCTTTCTATGCCATTGAATATACTATCGTACTTCCTGTATTCATCTAAAACGTTTAGTAAAGTTGTGAATTTTAGTTGGGACGCAATCGCGTAAATCTTGTGAATTTCCTCCCGCATACCTCTATAATTCCACGATTCAAACTTTGAAAAAAAGTCTCTCTCAAATTTGTCAAAATCGTCTTTTACATGAATAAGGTAATCTAGTATCCTGGACTGATCGTTTCTGAAAATTCTATTAAAATAAGTTAGATCAATAAATGATGGAGACTCAATTCTATCAACTTGCTGTGGCTTGAGATGTGAATTGATCATCAGTAATAGTTGGTCAAAATCGACCGGTTTGGCAATAAAATCATTCATCCCCGCAGCAAAAGCTTTATACCTTGATTCTTCAGAAACATCAGCGGTAAAACAAATTATCGGAACACCGTGATTTCTAAATTTATTTGATTGACTATTTCTAATTTTTTGACTGACTTCATATCCATCCATATCGGGCATTTGAATATCCATCAGAATTAAATCGTAATTCTTAAGTTCGATCAACTTAAGTGCTTCAGCTCCATTTGATGCAATGTCACACGAAGTATTAACTTGTTGAAGATAGCTTTTCATTAAAAACTGATTAGTGGCTACATCCTCAACACATAGGATGTGTTTATCTTGCAGATGTAGAGGTTTCGAATTTTTTTTAGGAATTATTACGGTTTGATGTCCTGCATGTGATGTTTTTAAACTCATTTTCACAAGAATAGTAGTACCTCTACCTTCCTCACTTAACACTTCAATTTCTCCATCAAACAATTCCACAAGTTTCTTAACAATTGACAATCCTAATCCAGTGCCTCCAAATCTCCGAGTCACTTCTGTGTTAGCCTGCTCAAAAGGGTTGAAAAGATGTTCTTGAAATCCAGCCGGTATCCCAAGACCTGTATCTCTTACTTCAATGCAAATTTTTAAAAGACCGTCTTGTTCAACACCAGATATATCCAAGGCTACTTCACCATGAGACGTGAACTTGAGAGCATTACTAAGTAAGTTGTTTAGGATTTGCCTTAACCTCAATACATCACCTACAACATTTAAGTCTATGAATATTTTAGCAATCTTTAATTTTAAAAGAATACCCTTCTCCTTAGCTGCATTTGAATAAACCGAGATCACTGTTTCAGCCAGCTGACTAATATTGAAGTCTTTATATTCCAGCTGAAGCTTATTAGATTGAATTTTAGAATAATCTAAAATATCATTTACTAAATGCAGTAGGTTGTCCGTAGAAGTCTTTAACGTTCTAAGAATGGACTCTTGTTCTTTGGAATGCTTCTTCTCAATTAATAGATCCGTGAGTCCAATAACCGAATTAAGTGGAGTTCGAATTTCATGGCTCATTATAGATAAAAACTCCTCTTTTGCCTTTGCAGCGACTTTTGTTTCTTCATTAGCCCGAATTAAAGCCTCTTCTTTACTCTTTTGATCAGAAATATCGGTAATTAATGCAACTACTTTCCCAACTTTATCATTGATGTAAACAGGTCCCAATTTTATCTCATACCAGCATAATTTATCAATATCCTGACCTCCCCTTGCCACATACTCTTGTTGCGTACCATCAGAAATGACCGTTTCAAATTTGTGTTTTGCAAGTGATTTAGATCCCTCAGGAACAAAGTTCAACCAGTTGAAACCAATTACATCTGCAATACTCATGTTTTCAAGAGTTTTATTTACCTGTTCAATTTTGCCATCCTCACCAATTAACATTATAAATTGAGGTGCATTTGTCACCAGGCTTTTCCACTTCTGCTCACTAGTCAACAACAACCTTTCCTTCTCCTTCAATTCCGTAATATCTAGAAAGGCACCTTGCCGACATTTTTTTCCGTCAACTATGATATCCGAAACCGAGACTTTACAAATAATATGAGTTCCATCTTTCTTGACATACTCACATTCAAATTGGGGAGGTACAGGAATTCCTTCCTGAATTTTTTTAAATCTTTCAGCAAGTCCTTGCCTACCATTCTCTGACGCATGATCAAAAATGCTTTTGGTTCTAAATTCATCCAGTGATTTATATCCAAAAATTTCTAATAGAGCATCATTTGCATAATATATTTGAGATTCAAAACTAATTCCAACGCCCATCGGTGTTCTTTCAACGAGACCTCTGTACTTTTCTTCACTTTCTTTAAGTCTGTTTTCAGCTACTACCCGATCAGTAATGTCGATACAAGTTGCGTGTCTATATGTGTCACCATCCAATTCTATATTAGTCACTGTCACTTCGAATATTCCCTCATCACCATTTTTTTTCAGAAGTGTTGACTCAAATGTTTCACCTATGGGGAGATTTTGTTTTAACCTGTCATATCGTTCATTCAAGACCTCTTTATCCCTGGATGAGGCGAAATCAAACATATTTTTATCTAAAACTTCAGAACTACTTTCATAACCAAACATATTCGCAAGGGCCGGATTAGCATATATTATTTTTCCATTATCCAATATGGCTACACCTAATTTTGCCGTCTCAACGAGGGTTCTATACTTATGATTCAATCGTTCTAATTCGATGGTGCGCTCTTTAACTTCTACTTCCAGCTCATCACTCAAAAACTTTAATGTACTCTCACGATTTTTCTGTTTGGTGACATCTAAGGTTATTCCATAAACGATGGTTGAATTACTTATTTTATCGTATCTCGCGTTGTAAGAAATATACAAGAATTTGAGATTTCTTTTTTGGGTTAAAACCCGGAATACGATTTCATTTTCAATATCAGGGTTGCGTAGTTGAGTTTCTACAGCATCCAAAATTACATCCCGGTCTTCCGGATGAACAAGTTGCAAATAATAATCTAGATTCAGTTTTTTATCTGAAGGTTCAACTTCATATAATTGATAGTTATTTTTAGACCAGTAGAGTTCTTCGGTGTTTAGGTTATACTCCCAATACCCAAGATTAGATATGTCTTGAATTTGATCCCAGTAATGGTCCTTTGTCATTGTCATATTATATACTTGATACTGATTCTTAGAATTTAAATGAGTCGGACTTATATAAACCCTTCCTCCATGGTTAGTCTCACCAGGTCGACAGTAGTCTTGAGAGAAAACTTATTGAGGATTTTATATCTGTGAGATTCCACAGTCCGTTTGCTTATGGTTAGTTCTTCAGAAATCTCCTTACTTGACAGTCCCTTTACTAGTAGTCTGACGATCTCTTTCTCCCGATCAGTTAATTTGGCAATACTAAATTGACTGCTTTTTGTGACATTGTAGGCGTTTTTAATAAGGTTCTCAGAAATGGAATCGCTGAAGTATTTTTTTCCTTTTCCAATCACCTTTATTGCCTTAATTAATTCATCTGGATCAATATCCTTATGAACATATCCATCTACACCTATCTCCATAGCCTTTTTCAGATAATAATGTTGCGTGTGCATACTTAGCATCAAAATTTTCTGATTCGGATGAACCGATTTTATTCTCTTAGCCACATCAAGGCCATTCTCTTTGTTCAAAGCAATATCAAGTAGATAAAGATCAGGAAGATCTTCCTTAATTTTCTCAATAGCCTTCTGTCCTTCTGAATACTGTTTTACGAGATAGATATCCTCTTCTCCTTCCAATAGACTTTCAATCCCTTTTCTGAACAATTGATGATCATCAATGATTATAAGCTCAAGCATCTTAATTGAGATAATTCAGAAGAATAATTTAACGCTATTATTTGAATGAATGAAGATCACATTCATTTTCAAGTTGCATTATACTCAAAAACCGAGATCTCTAAAGAATGTTTGTGTATATCTCACTAAACTGCAAACGTTTGGGTTCGGCCTCAGAAAATGATGCCCACCAACAGTATCAGTCCAATAAAATATTGAAAATTAAGAATTAATATGACGAGTCCTTTGTAATCAACTTGAACTCGTTCACTGAGTTACTCATTTCTTCGATTGAAAGGCTGTGTTGAAGTTCTCGTTGAATTGCTTTAATCCTTAATTTAATAACATCAATGAACTGCATGTTATCATCAACCAGTAAATGAAAATTATAGGGATTTGACAAATAATCAACCAAAACAGCAATCTCCGAAGATTTCACGACCAGTAAGGTCGGAATGAATCCAGGCAAAAAGTTTTTAACTTTTTGATAATTTTCACAATCGATTACAATTAAGTCAATAATATCACCTAATGGATAAAACTCCACTGAATCCTCATAGGCATTCCGAATCAGTGTGTATTCACTCAGAGTCTTTCTAATTACCCCATAGTTTTGGTCACTCAGTATGAGTGCAATGTTTGAAATAGTAGTTACCATAATTTTGCCGCTAGGCACTAAATGTAACCATATCATCATCGAAATTCAATCCAGTAAAACACTTAAACCCCTTAAGTGTATACACTTAAAAAGTGATCTGACTATGACTTTGTGTAATAATGATTTGATCATTGTAATTCTCTGAGGAATCTATGCAGCATTTGCTCGACGATCGAAAATTCCACTCAATTGATCCAATAAACTTTCTACTGTAAATGGTTTTACAACATAGCCAATAGCTCCAAGTTCAATTCCTTTGTTTTTCATACTTTCCTGACCTATTGCACTGACAATAACTACGTTTGCATTCAAGTTTCCTTTATTAAGACTTCTCAAGACTTCCAAACCTAACATATCAGGCATCACATTATCCAGGGTAATGATATCTGGCTTGAGTTCATACGCTAGATCAATTGCCTGTTCCCCACAGGAAGCTTCACCTACTACTGTATATCCTCCTCGTGTAAGTGCCTCTTTAACCAAATTTCTCATGTATTGAGAATCATCAACTACTAATACATTCTTCATTCTATCTATTTTTTATTTAACCAATTAAAAAATCAACTAAACTAATGTACTGATATTAAGTATGTTAATTTCAATATTTCGCTGAATCGCTATATTGTTTAGATGAAAATAAACAGATTCTCGACAATCATTTTTCCTTTAAATCACTATTAATAAATTCTCCTTCGTCTGTGCTCTTATTTTTTAATCTATCAGGAAAGAAAACATCCACTTGAGCCCCATTTCCTGGCTGAGATTCAATTGAAATCTGACCCACATACTTATTGAGAATTGCATGTGCAATAAATAATCCCAGACCATTATTGTTGGGTGCTTTTGTGGTAAAAAAAGGCTCAAACACTCTTTTCAAGTCTTTTCTATTAATACCACATCCCGTATCAGAAATGGTGAATTGTTGCATATCGTTTATATGCTGATAACTTATTGAAATTGTATCCTTTTCACTTTTAGTTGCTTCAAAGGCATTACGAAGCACGTTGCTGAAGAACAGATTTATTTCGCTCTCCCTGCCTGTCATGAAGGTTTCTTCCGGTATATCAAGTATAATATTGCGATAACCAATGTAAACGGTGTAATAATCGATATTAGACTTAATTATTTGTGTAACATTGAAGCTCAAACTTTGACGAGAAGTGGAGTTAATTTGACCTCCATAAAGTAATCCTTTTATGATCAGAGCAATTCTTTTAGTGCCATAATGAATGTTATTGAAACAGCTGTTTACCTCTTCAATTAGTTGGACAATACGATTATCTCCTTGGGCTATCTCCTGAATCTCCATTAAGTCATTCCTGATTGGAGTAATGGATCCACTAATCATGCTAAGAGGATTGTTTAATTCATGCGCCAATCCTTCCGCAAGCACCTTTATAGAAGCCATTTTTTCGGCATGTAAGAATCTTTCCTGATGGTTAGACAATAGATTTATGGATTGTTGGAAGTCCTCTAAATCATATTGTTGGCGCTCACAAAGTTTCTTTAGTCTGACTATCGAATTTTTGAATTTAAAAAAAACGAAAATAGAAACTAATGAAGTGGCGATCCATAAAATCGACAATATGGTTATTGTTAAAGCATTCAAATTCCATTTACTTTTTAGTTAGCTGGTGATTCACATTGATGTAGTATTTGATTTACGTCAGCCAATAAACTTTCGTTTGTGAAAGGCTTGGTGACGTATCCGATTGCGCCTAGTTCAATTCCCTTATTTTTCATTGACTCCTGTCCAACAGCGCTGACAATAATAACTTTAGATTTAAGATTACCCTTCTTAAAAGCTCGAAGGACTTCCAAACCTAGCATGTCAGGCATTACATTGTCTAGTGTAATTAAATCTGGCTCAAACTCATGAGCGAGATCAATGGCCTCTTCACCATTAGAAGCTTCCGCAATAATTTGGAAACCATTGTTCCTTAGAGATTCAACAACTAGAGACCTCATGTATGGTGAGTCGTCTACGACTAAAACAGTCTTCATATTTTTAACTTTTATTTTCTAAAATTGGATCTGGTTGGCTTTTATATATTCTTGTTTCCGCATCATATGGAACTATGAGATTCCTGGCAGAGTCAGGTAACATATCGTAATAACCCAGGATCAGAAATCCATCTGATTTCAATGATTTAATGAGTTTCTTGAGTACTGTAATTTTCAATTGTTCATCAAAGTAAATCATTACATTTCTACAAAAAATGATATCATATTTCTGCGGCACCTGATCTGAAACGAGATTGTGGTGCCGGAAGGAACATATTTTTTTGAGCTCACTTTTCACAGTAATATGACTATCGGTTATTTCAAACATTTCGCCCAAATCACTTTCACCTAGATACGTCTTGAATGCCTTTTGGTATTTCGTGAGCAATGCGATTCCATAAGTGCCTTTCCTGGCCTTCTCAAGTGCTAAACTGCTGATATCAGTTCCGTAAAGCCTGGAACAATGTTGCATGTTAATTTTGTGCAAAACCATAGACATGGAATACACTTCTTCACCTGTCGAACAGCCAGCATGCCAAATATCTAGATAGGAGCTACCTCTTCTTTCTAGTATTAAGCTTTCAATCACTGACCAAATCTCCGGGTTCCTAAATAATTCGGTGAGATTTACTGTCAGATCATCAATACATTTTTTAAAAAAGTCCCTATCATTCAGTAAGACCGACCATAAATCAAGTAAGGACTCCATATCATGCTTACTCATCAACCTTGCAAAACCGCGTTTGAGTGATTTGGATTCGTATCTTGTAAAATCAACTCCAAACCTGGTGTTTACTGCTGATGTCAGGGCTTTCAACTCTTCATCCGATATTTCGTCGTAAATTTTTTTGGACATGACTTTATGATTCCGATAAAAGTGATTTTCTCAACTTATTTCGGTCTTGATATAACTCATCCATGATTACTGAAATATTCAAAACCATGCATACATTACCATTTCCAAGAATGGTCGCCCCACTAAAAAGTGTGATTTGATCTAATGGTTTATGTAGTGGTTTCTCGACAATTTCTTTCTGCTGAAGAGGTTTATCTACCACAAGACCTACATACCTATTATTATGGTTAATTATGATCACATTTAATTTACCATTGAAGTTCTCAAGCTTATCAAATGACTGGTGTAATTGTTTACCCTGTCGGATTTTAGAAAAATCTTCCATGTTAAAAACATCCTCAAGGAAGACAAGTAAAATCGTTTGTGCCAAATATGTTGTCATCAGGGCATTGCCTACCTTAAATATTTCATTTGGGCGGATTGAAATTACTGCTTCGGTGCTGGTTAAGGGAAGTGCATATTCCTGACTTTTCTGTTCAAATAGTAATGTTCCTTTTACGGCCATAGAAGTTGGTAATCTTAAGGTAAAGTTTGACCCCTTACCTATTTCAGATTCAATAATCACTTGGCCCCCAATAGCTTCAACTGATTTCTTAACTGCATCCATTCCTACACCCCTCCCAGATATATCAGTCACAACCTGGGCATTCGAAAATCCGGATTCAAAAATCAATTGGATCATTTCAGATTCTGATAGGCTTTGTCCATAGTCTTTTGAAATAATTTCTTTTTCAATAGCCTTGTTCAATATTTCATACGGGTCCAATCCCTTGCCATCATCAGAAACAGTAATGAGGACAGCATCTTTGTCATTTCTTGCGGCCAGCAATACATTGCCAACTCTTGATTTTCCAGCAGCCAACCTTTTTTCAGGACTTTCTATTCCATGACTAATGGCATTCCGCACCAGGTGAATTAGAGAGTTACTGATACTCTTAAGAATATTTCTGTCAATTTCAATCTGAGTCCCATCAAGTGACAGATTCACCTCCTTTTTTTCGGCATCTGCCACATCCCGGGCAATTCTGTGAAACTTTTTAAACAATTCATCAATTTGAACCAACCTCGCATCCATCACAGCATATTGTATGTCTGATGATATCCTGTTCAATCGCTTGAAAACTGACTTTGAATTATGGCTTTTCTCCTGATTTGTTATCAGTGTATCCTTTTCTATGATTAGCTCACCCACTAAATTCAGCAGTTGGTCAAGTTTCTTGACTGGTATCTGAATTTGGTCTGAAAAACTAATTTTAGTTTCATCTTCAGGCATATCTTCCGGTTCAGATAATTCTTCTTCCTGAATTATTGGGTTGATTTCAGTGGTGTCAGAATCATTATCCGGTGTGTTTGATAAGTAATTCTCATTGTAAATTTCGAGCTTGGCTACCAGCCCTTTATAATTTACTCTTTCACCAGTCTTAATTGCATCAATTAGTTCACTCAGCTTATCATTTGCCCTGTATAACAAATCGAACAAATCTTTATCTACACCTTCCGTAGCAGTCTTCATATTGCCCAAAAGTTCTTCTAAAGCATGGCCTAACTCTCCGATACCCTCAAAACCAAGTGCCATGGAGTTACCTTTCAATGTATGGACAATCCTAAAAATTGCCTCAAAGGTCTTTTTGTCTTTTGGTTTTTTCTCAAGAACGGTAAATAATCTGTTTAGCTCTTCCTGGGCTTCAAAAGCCTCGGCAGAAAACATTTCATGGTGGTTATTGTCTGAACTCATATTTTTTAGCTGGTTATGCAACTCACAATAAAAAATCCAATTTCTCCAATTGGTATTACATGCTGGACGCCTCCAGTGTTGACTGCTTCTTTAGGCATTCCATATACAACAGAGGTATTTTCATCTTGCGCGATAGTCATTCCTCCTGATTTGTAAATCTTTTCAATTCCATCAGCTCCATCTCGCCCCATGCCAGTAAGAATCACACCGATACATTGACCAAAAGTGGCAGCTTGAACTGATTCAAATAGGGCATTGATTGAAGGGTTATTAAATTCAGGAAAGACCTTATTGGAAAATGAAATCTCATACAAAGCACTTTGATTCCTACGGATGATCATATTTCGTCCCGGTGCTATGTATATGTTTCCGGGTTTAACAACAACTCCTGCTTTAGCCACCTGGACCGTCAGGTTGGTCAAACCATTCAACCTCGCTGCAAACGAAGGAATAAAATTGGCTGGCATATGTTGAGCAATGAGAACAGGTATAGGAAAATTCCCGGGGAGATTTGCAATCACTTTCTCAATCGCAGATGGTCCCCCGGTAGAAGCTCCCATAGCTAGCAATTCATAATCGGAGTTTTCTCCAAAATTATGAAGCTGGTTGTATACTTTCAATTCGTCCGTCACTACTTCTACCCGACTGAAAGACGAAGAAGCCTCTTTTATCTTATCCACTAGCTGAAGACCAATGCCCTTAATTCCTCCTTCTTGCCAGATTGGTTTTAGCATGAAATCGAAGGCTCCCAACTTCTTCACAATACCCAAAACTTCTTCATTTGGTGTATTGCCACTAATCATTACGATGGGTCTTGGGCGATCTCTCATGATGTTCTCAATCGCATATAAACCATCGTATTCTCCCATGTTTAAATCCATCAAGATTACATCCGGATCCAGCTCATTTGTTAGTCTGACAGCTTCCAAACCATTGCTGGCCATTCCTGCTACTGATAAATCAGAATCACTCGTCAATATGTCTGATAAAATATGTCTCATAATAGATGAATCATCCGCTACTAACACTTCAATCTTTTTGGGCATTTTCTGAAATCACATTATTTATTGAATCGATGATTTTTTTTGTGGTAAATGGTTTGATGATATAATCAGCTGCCCCAAGCTCATAGCCCTGATTAATAGCTGACTCCTGTGCTATTCCGCTTACGATAATAATATGAGCATCGATTTTTTCTTTCTGCTTTAATACTTTAAGCACCTGAGTACCCACCATATCCGGAAGGATGTAATCCAATGTGATTACATTTGGTGTCAACTCAAATGCTTTATCAATCGCTTCTTCTCCGCTTTTAGCTTCACCAACTACTGTGAAACCTGCCTCTTCTATTGCAATTCTAAGCTGAGACCTCATGTATTCAGAATCATCGACAACAAGAACCTTCATCGTTTTAAATTTTAGCCTTACTCAAATCAATCTGCCTGATTAACTCAATTATATCTAGCAAAATGATCAGTCTATTATCAGATTTAATGACTCCCTGAATACAATCTTCATCTAGTGAAGTGTATTGTAGAACACTTGTCGATTCGTCAATTTGATCCTTCTCAATTGTAAGTGTTGCTGGAACATTGTGAACGAGAATGCCTACTTTGAACTCATCGCTTTCAATCACTAGCGTGTAGTTATAGTATCCGTCATCCTTGTGATGGTCAGTTAATTGAAATTTCTGTTCCAGGTCCATAATCGCAATAATGGTCCCCCTAATATTCGCCACACCCTTGACGTATTCAGGTGTCTGAGGCATTTTTGCTATTCCCGGAGTAAGCACTATCTCTTTCACATGATCGATTGGTAGCGCATATTCTTGCTGGCCAAGTTTGATAATAATGATTTGAAGTCTCTCAGAAGCTGAGGCTTGTTGGCTTTCCATTGAAGCCTGTGTCTTTACTTCTTCTAATGTGAGTTCTTTTATCTGATTTTCCATTGAGTTAGTCATTTTTTACGGTGAATTTGCTTACTCCCATCAGCAATTGGTTTGCTATATCTGCAAGGTCCTTACTGGTTGCTGTTACTTCATCCATCCCTTGTCTCAGCTGTTTTGATGAAGAGGCTATTTGCTCGGTTCCTGAGGCAGTCTCTTCTGAGACAACCACTATTTTCTCAACTGCCTTAACCGAGTCATTAATGAATGCCTCCTGACTACTTGCCCCTTTTGAAATTTCCTCTGATTTCTGAAGTGTTTGATTGGTTGTCTCATCAATAGTTACAAAAACCTCTTCTACCTCTTTACTCGCTTTATTTCCTGAAATAACACTGGACTCCATTCCTTTAATCGATTGGTCTGCAAGGCTAATGTCTTTTTGAACTTCCTTGATCACTTTCTCTATGTCCTGAGCGCTATTTCGAGAATCTTCGGCAAGTTTTCGTATTTCCTCTGCCACCACGGCAAACCCTCTGCCGGCATCACCAGCTCTCGCCGCTTCAATAGCTGCATTTAGTGCAAGAAGATTAGTTTGGGAGGCTATGTCTGTAATCACGTTGAGTGTCCTGGCAATTTCTTCAGATCGATCAGTAAGCTTATTGATCGCTTCAGAGGTGACTTCTGCAGATTTCTGAATTGCAGACATATTTTCTACCATTTCAACAATCTTAGTAGAACCTTCTTTGGCCCCATTTGCTCCATTTTGAGCAGCATCATTGATAGTATCTGCCATACCTACTACTTCGTTAGCTGATTTTAAGACAGAATTTAGCAGTTTCGATATTTCGTCAACTTGTTGTGCCTGGTCCTGGGCTCCTTCTGCCATTTGTTGAATAGCGGAGGACATTTCCCCGGTACTTCCCTTCATTTCTTCACTTTTTGTTGTCATTTCTTCCGAAGAAGCCGCAACTAAATTAGCCAGTTCACCTATATTGGACATTAGACTATTCAGGTTGTCCACAGCAATTGAGACAGAATCAGCCATTTCTTTAACATATCCTTCCGCTCTATCTGAGTGCAAAGATTTTGTCAAATCACCTTTTGAAATTGCTTCCAATACCTCTTTGACTTCAAGAATTGGGATTTTAATGCTAGAAATGTCAGTGGCAATTTTGATTACTTTTATCACCTGACCTTTATCATTCTTGATTGGTGTATATGAAGCGTTAATCCAAATGGCCTGCTTATCCTTTCTTATTCTCTTGAATTCACCTGACATAATTTGACCTGCAGCTAGATTGCTCCAAAACTGTTGGTAGTCCATAGAATTCGAATATTCCGCTTCACAGAATATTCTATGGTGCTGACCTATGAACTCACTATTGCTGGAATAACCAAGCGTATTAACAAAATTCTGGTTGGCGTCAATGATGGTGCCATCCGGGTAAAATTCAATGGAAGCCCAACCAGTATCAACAGCCGCTTTAATTGCATCAGATTGAATCCTTGCTTCAATCATATCAGTAATATCGGTCGCGATTTTAATAACTTTAAACACCTCTCCAGACTGGTTAAGAACCGGAGTGTAGGCTGCATTCAACCATACTGGATCACCTGCTTTCGTAAATCTTTGAAATTCACCAGAAAATTCCTTCCCATTGGCTAGTCGATTCCAGAATTGGTTATACTCGTTTGTTTTAATGTATTCTTTGTCACAAAATACTTTATGATGGACACCCAATATCTCCTTTTCATTGTACCCCATTGTGTTCAAAAAATTATCATTCGCACCGATTATCGTACCATCAGGTTCAAACTCAATATAAGCCCAAGATGAATCGATAACTTTCTTTAGAGCCATTTCTTCCACATCGATTTTTCCAGTTGTCTTTGCACTTCCATTCCCATTTGAACCATTCTTTGTTGTTGATTCAGAAGTGGTTTTTTGATTTTTTACATTTGTTCCTAAAGCCATGATTAATTATATTTTTGTAAATACTTTATTTTGTAGTTGTAGAATTTCTTTTGCAGCTGCCAAATAGTCTTTTGAGCCATTCGATTGCGGACAATAATCAAACACTGATTTCCCATGAGATGGCGATTCGGCTACTTTTACATTTATTCTTATCTTATTTTTAAATAGGTAGAGTTCAAAATTGTCCTCTATATGTTGCAGCACTTCATTTGTAAGGTTTCTTCTCCAATCAATCATAACCGGAAGAACACCCAATATTTCCAGGGGTATTTTGAATTGTTGTTTGATTAGTGATACAATTTGTACTACCTGATGAATACCCTCAATGCTTAAAGCGTCAGGCTGAAAAGGGATTAGCACCTGGTCTGAAGCTACCAACGCACTAACTACTAAAGGTGAATACGTTGGAGGACAATCGATTAAAATAAAATCAACTTCCTCTTCCAGATAAAAATCAAGGGCCTGCTTTACAGCATATCCATCAAGTTGTGGAAAGTTTAAAGTGTTATTTGTAGATCCACCCAACACTAAAACACCATCAATGAATTTGACAGCTTCTTTAAAAAGCTGTTTGTTCATCAAAACTTCACTCAATGGATATTCAAACTGAACTCCCAAAGAATATGAAAGATTCGCCTGAGGGTCCAGGTCAATTAACAAAACACTGAACCCTTCAATAGACAAGGCCTTCCCAAGATTTATTGTGGACGTTGTTTTCCCAGTCCCTCCTTTACAATTAAAAAGTGTTATGGTCATAGTAGATTCTTCATATCCGTGCAATTACGCCAGATTATCAACACAGTTCTTATTTCCTATTTCTGTGCTTCAACCACTACCATACTTAGGTTCTATGAGATGCCGAATGTGGACATTTCGAGCACCTTTCATGAAATATAAAGAATATTTAGCGAATTCGCTAAACTATTTAGCTAAAATGTATTTTTTACACTGAAGATAAATGATTGCCTAGATTTTCAGTATAATTGAGGTAATCAGCTTAGGTGTTTTGCTCACTTCTCTAAGAATAACTGTGATTATCAACATCCTATATATTCCAAAAAACCAATCATTCAATCAGGATTTGGAATAAAAAATGAATATCAGCAGGGGAAACGGTAGTTGTATTTTTATTGGTAAAGTAATGGGTTATGAAAAAAGCAACTGTCAACCAACTTCATAAGATGTTGGTTAAAAATCTATCTCTATTCATAGAAAGTAAGAATATCTCAATAAGAGAATTTGAGCAATCTGTAGGTTGGTCAAATGGATATTTTGGCAAAATCAATGCCGGTGATATCTCCTTTTCAACAATGAAATTAATAGCCGTATTTGCTCAATATCCTGAGTTGAATATCCACTGGTTATTTACAGGAAAAGGTTATATGAAGTATGATTTAAGAAATGTTTCCCCAATTGATATCACTGATGTTGGAAGTATCAGAACCAATCTTGAGTTGTTAGAAAATCCTGAAAATAACTCCAAAGCCGTAGGTGACTTGAAAATTCAGGTGCATAAGTTATTAGCAGAATTAGAAAACCTGAGGGAATACGTTACTTACATGCATGAAGAGCATCAAACCTTCATTGACCAATTACGAAGCTTTCCAAAGAACCCATAAATTGTAATTAACTTTCTTTTTTTGAAGAATTTTTAGTTACGATTTTATCCTACTCTTTTAAAAAGAGACAAAAAATCAGATTTAACATCATTGCCAAGCTTCATGGCTACAAAATCACCTAGATTTTGAAACTCCGAAGATGAAGCTACGTTGGCATTCAGGTTGCTGACGATGGCAAAGGAATTGATCAGTCCAGTTTTCCCACATCGTGGAGCCCTTATTCAATCTGATTCAGGAAAAGGAACACAGGTACGGATTATGCTTCCTTTATTTAAGAGTGCCGTTTAATCAATCAACAGCATCATAGCGCTGCAATGCTTCTCTTACCCAGTCAGGTATAGCTATTATTTTGCGTGCCTTCATATCGAACATGATTTGGGTAGTAGTCCCAGAAGCATGCACCACCATTTGATCTCCTTCGCCAGCGGTAATTACATAATCCAAAACAAAACTCTTGTTTCCTAATTTTGATGTTCTAATCCGAACGTGTACATTCTTTGCACTTAATAGTAATTCTTTGTGAAAATCAGCCGTAACATTGGCTATCAGGAACATGTTGTTTTTCCAATCCCAGCCAGGACAGGCAGTTGGCATATACAAACTCCTTCCAATCTCAAAATAAGTTACAAAAACAGCATTATTCACGTGACCAAGTGGGTCTAAATCCTGCCACCTCATCTGTAATGGAAGACTATAATTGAATTTTGATAAATCGACACTCATTGCGCCAAAGATATGTCAATTGTCAAAATATTAGTTCTATGATTCCAGGGTAATTATTACAAACTAAGATTAGTTATACCGTACCCTTGTTAAAAAGTTAATTACCAAATCGTTATAGGTATCACGAGACTTCCCAACGACTTGTCTAGTCTGAATGGATACATTTATTCCGTTAAGAAACGACTTCATTTCAGAAACCTGATCATCCATTTCACAGGCATGGACTTTGGTTTTTTGGAGAATGGCTAATTCAAGTTTGAGCTCTTTGATCTCACGAGACAATTCAAAAAGTGATTTTAGAAATTTCATAAGCGAGTTGGTTTCAAAGCGGGTTGAATAAAATACATTTATAATATACAACGGAATTAGCTAAGTCTCAATTAATTCTCCAGATAAACCGCCTGAATAATATCTTAATCCAGGAAATTTCTTCGCTCCCTTGATGTAAAAACACTCAGCAACCTTATGGAATGTACATATACCCTGTAATAAAACCGCCACCTCATCCTGTTGAACCAGGAAGCCTCCAGATACTGAGTGGGTTCTACTTCCACACACTCTTTTTCAATAATTTCATTTAATCTTTTAGCAAAACCGGCAGCAAATTCCTTGTCTCTTACAGCGACATTAAGTTCTGTACTTAATAAATCGCTCAGATCATTCAGATTATAAGAACCAATAGTTGCCCATTCATCATCAATCACAGCCACCTTCGCATGGAGAATTGTAGATTCGTATTCAAATATTTTAATCTGATGTTTGAGTAACCTGGAGTAGAAATGCTTTACAGCCATTTCATATAAATGTGTATCTGAAAGCGCTGGAAGAACCAACCTTACCTCCACTCCCTTCCTTGCTGCTTTAAACAATAGTTGAAGTAATTTATACCGTGGAATAAAATAGGCTGCCACAATTGTGATAGATCGTTTGGCAGTATAGATGTTTTCATAATAACTCCGACGAATATGCATTTTTCGCCTCAGGATATCATTTTGGTGAATAGCTACACCTCCTCCTTCAATATTTTTCTTTCTGCTCGAAGAGAAACTTATTGTCTTATTGAGTATATCATCAGCAAAACTTTTCAGCTCATAACAAACTGGGCCCTCAAGTAAGATGGCAAAATCCAACCAAGGTCGTAAATGTTTTGTACCATGGTATTCATCAGCCACATTGATTCCACCGATCAAAGCCTTTCTATTATCAACCAATAAAAACTTGTGATGTAGTCTTCTACCCATCATGAAGGGTACATGAAAGTTGATAGGTGAAAAGATCATGAATCTTATGCCGTGAGCCTTAAACCGATCAATGAAGTCCCTGGAAATATTTTTTGATCCATATCCATCTACAACAATACTAATATCAACTCCCCGATCAGCAGCATCTAAGAATATCTGCTGAACCCGTAGACCTATCAAATCGTCCTCAAACCGATATAGTTGAAAATGAATAGAATTCTCTGCCTGTGAGATCAAGTCAATGAGCTTACCAAAATAAACCTGCCCGCCATCCAGCCATTCATAGTGATTCGTTTCTTCAGAAACCTCAATTGGATCATCCTTTGTGGAAAGCATTAGCCGATGTTTTTACTGATTTTAATTCCTCTCATAATTTAAACGATTCGAAGTAGGAAAAGATGAATTTTCACAGATCAGATTGTTTTGATAATTTTCAAACCATGATTTCAATTGAAAGGTTAATTTAGCAATTGGAAAACGAAAAAAGGAATGAGTGGATTGAATATAGACTTGCTAAAACAGATTTGTGAAACACCTGGTGCTCCCGGTTTTGAAAAACCAATACGCGACTTTATCATTAAAACCGTAACCCCACTGGTCGATGAAGTTGAGGTGGACAATATGGGAAATGTATTTGCGATCAAGAAGGGAAAAAAAGACAATAACCAACGTGTAATGATCGCAGCTCACATGGATGAGATTGGGTTCATTGTGACTCATATTGATGACAATGGTTTTGTGAGATTTCACACTTTAGGTGGATTTGATCCGAAAACACTCACGGCACAACGTGTGATCATACATGGCAAGAAAGACGTCATTGGCGTGATGGGTAGCAAGCCAATTCATGTGATGACTCCTGAAGAACGGACCAAAAACCCTAAAACCACTGATTACTTTATTGACCTTGGATTACCAAAAGAAGAAGTTGAAAAACTGGTAAAAATTGGTGACCCCATTACACGTGAGAGAGACCTAATTGAGATGGGAAATTGTGTGAATAGCAAGTCCATCGACAATAGAATCTCCGTTTTTATACTTATCGAAGCTTTGAGAAATCTCGGTGATGCTCCTTATGATGTTTATGGTGTATTCACTGTTCAGGAAGAAGTTGGAATTAGGGGAGCCAATGTAGCAGCTCACAATATCAACCCAGATTTCGGAATAGCATTGGACACTACCATTGCATTTGATCTTCCGGGCGCCCAACCTCACGAACAGGTAACTCAACTCGGTGGCGGGACTGCTATCAAGATCATGGATGCCATGACCATCGCAGATTACCGCATGGTAGATTACCTGAAAGAAATCGCTCATAAAAACAAGATCAAGTGGCAACCTGAAATACTTACCGCAGGAGGTACTGATACCGCAGGAATACAAAGAATGGGTAAAAAAGGAGCTATTTCAGGTGCTATTTCAATCCCAACGAGACATCTGCACCAGGTGATTGAAATGGCGCACAAAGAAGACATACAGGCATCCATTAATTTGCTGGTGAAAAGTTTAGAAAACATTGATCAACATGACTGGACACACTGATCATTTTGACTTGCTAATCAAGGAGCTGGAAGAAAGTCTGGAAGACGGGTTCTTGTCGCGACGAGAAAAAAAGTCATTGCGAGAATTGCTTGGCACAACATACTTAAACGACCAGCAACTTGGTCAGCTGCGAAAAAAAGTATTTGATCTGGCCACTGCAAAAGCGGATGCATCCAATTTCAGGGTGATCATTGAATGGATTGAAAAGACACTTCACACCATAGGAAATCATCGGCAATTCAATAACAGTGTGCTTTTCAGTCCGGGAACAGATTGCCGAAATGCCATTATTGATCAGATCGAACAGGCAAATAAATACCTCAAAATATGTGTTTTCACCATCAGTGACAACCATATCAGCAATACTTTATTAAGGGCTCACAACAATGGGTTGAACATTCAGATCCTTACTGATAATGACAAATCGTTTGACAGAGGATCCGACATTTACAAGTTTGACAAGGCTGGCATGCAGGTAAAAATGGATACCACATCCAATCACATGCACCACAAATTCATGGTTGTGGATGGACGATTGGTATTAACTGGTAGTTACAACTGGACCAGAAGTGCTGCAGATTATAATCATGAAAATATCTTGATTACAGCTGAGAGTCAAGTGATCAAATCCTACGAAAAGGAGTTTGATAAATTATGGCTAGAAATGGCTCCTTACTGATCAGGCACTGGTCTGATCCTCTTTCATTTTCATTTCACCCACAGTCATTCCTTTCTCTTTCGCCATTCTGCGTTCCCTACTAGCCTCGTATGCACTGATTCCGTGCAATTCTGATAAATAATCCAGATGGCCCGGAGATGTAACAATCATGATATCATCAGGAGTAATTAGATCTGGCCTGTCATATCCGCATGATTCAGCAAGCATCTGAGTTTCTTTATACAATACATCTGCATAAGTGGCTACCCTTTTAGCTGCTGCATGAATATCAATCGCTCTTTCAAGTCTCTTGTTTTGCGTGGCGATTCCGGTTGGACAATGATTGGTGTGACATTCTAGTGCCTGGATACAACCCAATGCCAGCATAAAACCACGCGCCATGTAGATGGCATCCGCTCCTAGAGCCATGGCCACTGCAATTTCAATTGGAGTAGCAATTTTGCCACTTGCAAATAAAACTACCTTGTCCCGCACTCCATGCATTTTGAGTGCCCAGTCGGCAACAGCAACTGCCTGTTTCATTGGAAGACCCGCATAGGAACTTAGTACATAAGGTGAAGCACCAGTTCCTCCATCTCCTCCATCTATCACAATATAATCCGGTCCTCTTCCTGGTTCAGCTGCCATTTTTTCTGCGATATCTTCTATTTCAGCAGTATGCCCAATAACCATTTTAATGCCTACTGGTTTGTTAGCTGCTTTCCTTACCCTATCGATGAAATCAAACAAACCATTCACATCTGTGAACTCTTTGTGCCTTGCCGGTGCATAGGCATCTTTTCCCATTGGAATTTTCCTGATTTCTGAAATTTCTTTTGTGATTTTTTCTTTGAGGAGCATACCTCCTTTACCTGGTTTTGCCCCTTGCGCCAACTTAATCTCTACCATTTTCACCTGAGGGTGATCAGCAACTTTCTTGAGCAACTCATCATCCATATTTCCCTCATCATCTCGAATACCGTATTTGGCCGTACCAATTTGAAAGATCAGATCACCTCCACCGTACTCATGGCATGGTGCCAAACCACCTTCACCACAATTATGAAGAATGCCTGACATCTTCGCTCCAAGGTTAAGTGCCGCATGAGCCCGGTAAGACAATGCCCCATAAGACATGGCACTGATATTCACGAAATGATTCAGTGTAACTGGCTCTACACCGGTATGAGCCCCAATTACTTTAGAATAAGCTTTACCCGTTTCCTCACCCGTTTTGGACGTCACATTGGTGAACGTAGCAGGCATAATGATTGTGGTACCTACTTTGTCCATATCCAATTGACTTCCAAATCCAATGGTATTTCTGGCCCCTCTTGAAGATTCATAGACCCAGTTTCTGGTAATTCTATTATATGGTGTTTCTTCAGTATCGTTTAAGAAGAGGTATTGTCTTAACAATGGCCCCATTTGGACCAGAATTTTCCTACCCCATATTACAACTGGAAACAAACGTTGAATAGGTTCTGTAGTCTGTGTCTTGTCGTGAATGAACAACATGACCACCCCAGTAATAATTGTGATGATTATAAATTCCTCTACTAAAATCAACATCCAGTTGAACAACCCTACCTCATCCAACATATGTGCCTGGTCAAAATAACCGTACAATGCGGTAAAAATGCTTGATAAAGCAATCCATAAAAGAATAAGTGGACTAACCGATGTAATAATACCTAGTAAAGATGGTGCTTTTGAGAACCCGGTTTGGTGAGATGTACGATCGTTCTTCATTTAATTAGAGTTTGGCAGGATATAAGCTACATCAAATTCCAGAATTTCCCAAATCACAAAGAATTAGCATTACTCATGATCTTGAAAATCAGCTTTTTCTGAAATTTTTTATTATAAAAACTGCAATTACGAATAAAATTGAAACTATTTTTACTGCAATTACGAATAATATAACCATGAAGAAGACAAATCTTGGAGAATTTGAGGAGATGGTGTTGCTGTCAGTTATTGTACTGAAGGAAAACGCTTATGGTGTTGAGATCAAAAAGGAATTGGAAAACAGACTTAGTGAAAGACTTAGTGTGGGCTCCATCCAATCGGCTCTTAAACGAATGGAAGAAAAAGGTTTTCTGGAATCTGAATTTGGTGAGGCTACCCAAAAAAGAGGAGGAAAACGCAAAAGAATCTATACGGCTACCATGCATGCGCACCAGGTACTCAATGAAATCAAACAAATCCGGGAGGGATTTTGGCAGGATATCTCTATTGAAAAGGGACTCAAAACTATTTAATCCATTGTATGTCAAGTGAAAAACCTCCTGTTTGGGCAGTAAAACTGCTAAGATTATTCATTAGAAAAGAATACCTGGAAGAAATAGAAGGCGACCTGGAAGAAGTGTTTTATGATGATATGGAATACATGTCACCCAGCAAAGCACGAAAAGGTTTTATCCTGGGTGTTTTTAAGCTCGTCAGACTCAACTTACTCAAAAAAATTACATGGTTTTACAAAATTGAATTTTTAATCATGACAGTCAGAAACTTTAAAATTGCTTACAGAAATTTACTCAGGTTTAAGACCCACTCAATCATAAACCTGTTAGGCTTGTCGCTGGGACTTACAGCAGGCACATTGATATTTTTCTATGTGCTACAAGAATTATCATTTGACAACTTTCACGAAAAAAAGGAAAGGATCTATAAAGTAGTTACCGCGTCCGGTGATGGTGGCATGGAAACCAATGCCCAGCCAATTGGTCATAAATTGCGAACAGAGTTCCCGGAAGTAGAATCGGTTGCATACTTAAGACATTCTACAGGAATGGTCAAGATGCACTTTGAGAATGAAAAAATTGATCAGAAGATTCATTTTGCCAGCCCTGAATTCTTTGACATTTTCAGTTTCAATGTGCTGGCTGGAGATGCAAAAAAAGCATTGGAAGATCCATATTCTACAGTAATCACGAAAGAGGTCAATGATATATACTTTAAAGGAAACGGACTAGGAAATACGATCCAACTGGGGGATACATTGGAGATGAAAATCGGTGCTATAGTTGATAATCTTCCTACCAATTCGCATATCCAGTTTGATGTCCTGGTTTCATTCAGCACACTAGGTAAAATGCGCTATTTCTCGTACATCGAGGGTTGGGGTAACTTTGATATAAAAAATTACATCCTGCTCAAAGAAGGCGTGGACCATGCTGCTTTCCAGGAAAAAGCTGCCAGTATTTACAACGATAATATAGGAGAATGGCTGGAAGAAATGGGAGTTTCATTCTCATCTGCTTTTATTCCATTGAAGGATGTTTACCTGCACCCAGATTATTGGAATAGCATGGGAGCCAAAGGATCTCTGGAAAGGGTAAAGACTGTTTCAATTATTGCAATTTTCCTGCTGGTTCTGGCGTGTATCAATTATATCAATCTTAGTACAGCTCGATTTTCTGAACGCAGCAAAGAAGTGGGGATGAGAAAGATACTGGGCTCCAACAGAAGTGCTGTCATTTATCAGTTTATGACTGAATCATTCGTGTTGACAATTTTTGCATTCTTGTTTTCTGTCATTCAGATATATTATTTCCTTCCCACTTTCAATGACTTATTGAATAAGTCATACCAATTCAGCTCATTCCTATCATTGGAAGCTGTTATGATTGTGGGGGGGTTAATTCTAACTATCACAATACTTTCAGGTTTTTATCCGGCATTACTGGTATCTCGATTTAATCCTCTGGAGATCCTGAATAAGAAATTAAAGACTAACACAAAAGGATTAACACTCAGAAAGCTTTTGATCTCTTTCCAGTTTTTCATCTCCGCGGGGTTAGTTGTGGCTACATTGATTGTGTATAATCAATTAAGTTTCATGACATCACAGGACCTGGGATTTGACAAAGAACAAATTTTAGTGTTGGATACCAAAGATGTGAATAGCACTCAATTACAGCTGGCACTCCAAAACAAAATGCGGTCCATGACGGGTGTGCAAAGTGTTTCATTTTCAAATGCATTACCTGGTAGACCAGGCTGGCAAGGACAATGGGCATATCCCGAAGTGATGGAAGGAAAGCAAGTAGATACGGAATACATGGCCATTGATGAAAGTTACATCAACGTTTTGGGACTTGAATTGATAGCAGGTTCTAATTTCGATAAAAGTAAACCTGATCAATTGAAGAATGGTCTTATAATCAATGAATCCTGTGTAAAGGCAATGGGATGGGAAAGTCCGGAAGCGGCTATTGGTAAAGAAATCGTCAGTCCTTCCAGCAGACCAGCTGGTACTGTCATTGGTGTGGTGAAAGATTATCATGGATTGGGACTTCAGAATGAGATCTGGCCAAAATGCATGGATTATGACCAGCAATACGCCAGATTTGTTTCCATCAAATATGATGCTGCGCAGACATATGAGATCCTGAAAAAAGCTGAAACAGAATGGAACAAAATTATTAAAGGAGACAAGTTCGATTATTTCTTTCTTGACGAGGATTTTGAAAGACAATACAATGAAGAAAGACAATTAGCTAATGTGTTGATCATTTTCGCTGTAGTGATCATTATTGTTTCCGCTATTGGTTTACTAGGATTGATTTCATTTATTGCCCTTAGCAGAACGAAAGAGGTGGGAATAAGAAAAGCGCTTGGTGCCAATGTGGCTAACATCAACCTGATTTTGATGAAAGAATATATAGTCCCTGTGATTGGTGGAAATCTGGCGGTGATTCCGTTGGTATGGTATTTTGGAAATGATTGGCTAAACAATTTTGCCTATCACACCAGTATTAATCCATTGATCTTTCTTTTTGGGTTCTTATTGACGGCTAGTATAGCTTTTATTACGGTAAGCATTCAGACCATTAAGATTGCGAAACTTGATCCGGTGAAGGCTTTGCGTTATGAGTAAAATCTGGGCTCTTGTTGGTGACAACACCAACAAGAGCTCAAATATCAAGAAACCTGCAGAATCCTTTTTCTCGCAAGTCCAGTTACCCAAATTATTCCCTGCCAAAGTATTCCGATCCATGCGATAATGGTAAACCAACCCTTCATCTGAGTAAACAAGCTGGATACTTGAACTACACCATTACTCAATTCAAGATTTTCAGTAATCATTACGAGTACCATAGCATTTTCCGCATAATCAAATAGCATTCCTATGAAAGGCGCAAAAAGCAAATACTTTATTTGATCACGGGCATTATTTAACTTGAAGAGTCTATTAAGCAGGCTGGCCAGGAAAAGGGCCAATAATGCGGGATACAATACATCCAGCATTAAGATTTGTGGGAAGATATACATTGATCTCACAAAAGCATCCAGGTTGTGAATAATTTCGTTGGCTTCCTGAAAGGTGTAACCGAAAGTTCTTAAATCAAATGCAGGACCACCGATGGCTTCATTGATTACTGGAAAAGTAATTACCATCATTGAAAAAAGAACCACGTGAGCTGATATCCCTAAAATGATCACAGTTTTCTTGCCAGACAACCTGTCAATTAGTCTAAAAAATTTTGAGCGTTTCATCTTTCTATTTGTTTGTTGTAATCCAAAGTTCCTCACTGGAAGTATGGATTCCATTAACAAATGATAAAAGACGAATTAGCTTCTCTCCTTTCTCAATCGGCTCAAAGAAATATTGGTAATGCCAAGGTACGAAGCAATATCAGTATGAGGAACCAGATTTTCCAGATTTGGGAATTTTTGACGGAGAATAGCAAGGCGCTCTTTTGCTGATAAAGAAGCCAATCCGATTTCTTTTTCTACCTTCTCCATCAATTCATGGCGCAGAACCGCATTTCCGAAATTTCTAATATCCAGGTCCTCTACCATCAACTGTTCAAATAAGCTCGCCTCCACTTCGCCAATTGTGAGGTCAGACAATGCTTTTAGATTGACCATTGATCGGCCATCTTTGATCCGGGTGGTGTGCGGTGAAACTACTGATTCATCCATGAAAAAAGATAGTGTCACTGGCTCACCATCTGGATTGGTTACAAAACTTTGGCATATCCCTGAAAGAATAAAATATTCACTATTATTATTCCTGCCTCTTTCAGTCAGCAATTCTCCTTTATGCACAGATCGAAATGTTGTGATGGCTGCTATCTTGTTAAATGCACTCAAAGGCAATTGGCCAAATTTGAAAATGATATCCTGGAGAAGTTTTTCCATACGGTAGGCACCAATTTAAATACAGTAATATCGAATAGTTACTTTAAAACCTATAATTTTAGTATCGGTCAAAAATTTAAAATAATACATGAATCATTTATCGCGATTAAGCCTCATCCTGGCAACAGTTGTAGCTCCAATCATTTTTGTTTCTTGCAGTAAAACCAAAACAGAGGTTGCTGTCTGTAGTTCAATACATGGTAAGCACAAGAGTAACCCTAACTACTCATACGAGGACCTCTTTGTATTTCTACAAAAATATGATGCTGACATCATTGGGGTAGAAATCAGGCCCGAGGACATGGATAGTTCAGCATTGTATCTCGAAAAGTATTACCCTTTTGAGATGCGCGAATGTCTCTCCAGGTTTAAAGACAAAACACTATTTGGGTTTGACTGGCTGGGTGAAACGATTGAGGGAAAACCTATTCACGAAAGCTATTTTAAAGATTTAGACATTAAAAAACTTGAACAAGAATTAAGCGAAGACAGTCTCATGCAGCTCAAAAGAGTGGATGTGGATACTTTACAGGAGCAGAAAAGAGCAATTACCAATGTTGCATCTATTGCTGAACTTAACGATGGAACGTACGATTCAATCTCATCAGTTTTTTATAGCGAATTGCAAGACTTATTTGCAGGCACCAAATACCAACGCTTAACTGATTTCTATCAAACGCGAAATGACAAAATTGCCAATACAATTGTAGATGTTATCCGAAAAAATCCAGGTAAGAAGATGGTCTTTATTTTAGGTGCCGATCATCGTGACAATACGGTGAAAAAAATCAAAGAAGCTCTTGGTAGTGAAGTTGAACTATTTCAGAACTTTGGTTTAGCTGAATAAACCAAGGAATTTTACCTGTTTGATTCTATTGGAGTAATTCTACCTTACACATTATCGAATCCAAATCCTTATATTTCAATCTGAAAACCAAACTGACCAAACATGGGTATGCTTCGAACGATGATCTTTGGTATTTTCTTCATCCCGGGATCAATAATTTTAATTTGGTGGAATGAAGGAAGGGCTGTCAGTACAGCAAAAGCACTGGAAGAAGGAGCAGGTATTGTCACTAGCGTTTCCTCAGAGACTGTTCTACCAGAAAATGAAGGTAAACTGATCCACATTTCTGGAAAGATCATTACACCAGAGTCTCTTAATGATCCGGAGTTTGACATTCAGGCAAATGCCCTGAGGTTCAGGAGAAATGTAGAAATGTATCAGTGGGTCGAAAAGAAAGTAGGTAACTCTAAGTCAGATGACCCAGCCAATTATGCCTATGCCAAGGAATGGAGTGCAGAATTGATCAATTCCAATGAATTCTACCATCCAAATGATTACCAAAACCCCTCGCAATACCCAATAACGCCATATGACAAACAGGTTGGTGAAGCCACGTTAGGCGCATTCAACGTCCCGGAATCTTTAATTGGTAAATTGAAAAAATATGCACCGTTTGAACTTGAAATTATTGACACCACAAAGTTTTCAGGGGCAGGAAAGATTGTTGAAGAAGGTATTCAAAAAATTTATTTCGGGGCTGGTTCTTATACGGCCCCACAGTTAGGAGACATGAAGATCTCTTTTGAAATAATACCAGCCAATAAAGATTACAGCATCATAGCACGTCAAACCAGCAATACAGTGGAACGTTTCGTCGCTTCAAATGGTACTTCAATTGAAATGATAGAACCAGGCATTCACTCTGCTGATAATATGTTTATCTCTGCACAGCAGTCCAATGTAGTACTTACCTGGGGCATGAGATTCTTTGGCTTCATGATTATGTTGGTCGGATTGTCCATGATTTTGAGACCTCTTACAGCCACTGCCAGTATCATCCCATTAGTTGGAGGATTACTGAATCTGGGAATATTTGTAGCATCTGCAATTGTTTCATTTGCCGTTTCGTTGATCATTGTCGCCAGCGCATGGCTTTTCTATCGACCACTTCTGGGTATTTCACTGGCGGTGATTGGTGTGGGGATCTGGTACTTCCTGAATAAAAGATTTGCTGAAAAGGGAGCTATGGAATAAGAAAACCGGGTTTCTCTATTCGGTACAATACACGATCAGGTTCATCTTGTTGGTGACAACACCAACAAGGGCTCTTCACAGCTGTATAAAGTATTTTGTATGATTGTATTGTGATACATCACGCTTGTCTCAATACAGTAATACAAAATACTTTATACTTTCAATGTCGGCATGATAAACACCTCTTCCCGGTTTTTTCCCTTTCTTAATACTGTAATTTTCATCGCCTTGCCTATTTTATCACTTGTCAGCTGTCTGAAAAGATCACTAATTGATCCTATGTCTGTATCGTTAATCTGTAAGATCACATCCCCTTTTTCCAATTGTGAATGGTATGCTGGAGAATCTTTGATAAAGTCTGTGACTAACAACCCTCTGATGGTTTCCAACCCAAAATAATTGATCACCCTGTTATTCAACTCAATTTCCTGAATCAACACACCGAGCTGACTTCTTCTGATCTTGCCGTATTTCAGAAGGTCATTAGCCAGGGTTTTAGCTAGATTAATATCAATTGAAAAACTAAGGCCCTGCGCACCTCTTAATGTGGCAGTGTTTACTCCAATTACCTCTCCTTCCCCATTGATCATGGGCCCTCCTGAGTTACCAGGATTTAGGGCGACATCTGTCTGAATCACATTGTCAATCACTTTCCCATTTTCCAATCTGAGTGTTCTACCCAGGGCACTCACAACACCAGCTGTGACAGTATGTTGATAACCAAAAGGATTCCCAATAGCAATTGCCAACTGGCCAATTTGTATGTTATTGGTATCTCCAAGAGTCGCTGTAGAAAACCCTGAACCAAATGTTTTGATAATCGCAAAGTCAGAATCCGGATCTTCACCTATCAATTCTGCTCTGTCGCTTGACCCATTCAAAAAAGCTACATGGATCTCCTCCGCACCATGGATTACATGGCTATTGGTAAAAATTAACCCATCTGAAGAAATTATAAAACCAGATCCAGAGCCTCCACTTGGTCCTCTTCTTGATTTTTTCCTGATATCGATCTTCACCACCGCATTTTTGATCTTTTCTACTGCAGTGATGATTGTCTTTGAATAACTATCCATTATCCAAAGACGGAGAATGTAGAATTAAATTTTAGGAGAAATGGTAGTGTGGGAGACAAATAGTGGTAATGTAAGTGTGATCGAATACTTGTTGGTGACAACCCGACAAGGGGCGGAGTTGGTGACAACACCAACAAGGTGCGGTGAATCTACTTGAATTCAACCGGAGCGGAACACCAACAAAGGTATAAGCGAAATGTCTCTTATTGGTAGTGTACAAAAACATTAAAAAAGGCTACCCTTTTCCAGATAGCCTTTCATTATGAACTTAACACACCTTAAAAGAAAATCGAATAGCTGATTGTAGGAAATAGAGGCAATTGCTCACTTTCTACTAATCGGCCAGATTCAATTACATAGTATTCATTGACCTTTGCTTTATTGTACGTCACATTCTGTACATCAATTTTGAATTCCGTAGATGTTTTTGCCTTGTTTCTTCTTATCCCAACAGCCAAATCAAGTTTAAATACATCATCACCATTGGCAGAGTATTTTTCCTCTACTGTTACTGTTTTACCTTCTGCTCTACTCGCTTCCAAATCAATCGGCGTATATGGTGCTCCACCTATCAATGCAAGCTTTGTATTCACAAATAGGGTGCGTTTCTTTGAAGAATTTCCAATACTCCACTCCTTACCTGCCAGGAAGTTCACAGTGTAGTTGCCATTGAAAGCTGTACTTCTTTCAATTCCATCTTTGGCAGTATACAAAGAGTTATACAGTGATGCTGTACCCAGGTAGTAGAACCCATTTGAGAAGAATCTTTCTAATGTAAGTTCTACACCATAGTTTCTACCTGTTCCTTCATTCACTAAAGCTCCAGTAGTGTATCCATTACTCTGATTTAAAATCGAAAAGGCGCTGGTATCTATGTTTTCAATTGGCACGTCATAAAGGTCCTGGAAATATGCTTCCAGTTTCACATGGGTGTTTTCTCCCAATGACCTGTCATATCCAATAACATAATGTGTTGCCTTCGTTAGGCCAAGGTTTGTATTTGGCGTGGTAAAGCTTCCATCCTCGTTAAATTGCTTGGCCAAATAAGTCGCTACACTTTCATATTTGCTATGAATTCCAAATCCAGCGGTTAAAGTTTGTTTGTCATCCAGTTTCCATTGCATGGAAGCTCTGGGCTCTAAACTGTATTTGTCATTCAGGTTCAATTGCATGTAGTGCAATCCATTGATGAACGTTATGTTCTCCGTCAAACGGTATTTCCAGCTTACAAATCCCTGTAATGTTCCGGTATTGCCGTCATCAGCCAGGATATTATCCAATTGTTCAAAATCAAAGTTCCATTCATTGGCTTCCATGTTAAAACCCAAACGATTGTAAATAGCGCCAATTTCAAACTTATGTCTCGCATTGAGTTTGTAATTGAACGTACTGGCCAATGTAACCCTGGTCTGAACGAAATCATTTTCAAAAACCTCATAGAACTCATCGGCTACTTCTTCTGGCAGATGCCAATCCTGAAATAATTGTGTTGCGGATGCACTCACAGAGTTTCTGAAATAGGCATCATCGTTTAGTAAAAAGTTATGATTTACACCTACAACACCAACTTTCGATTTCATTTCACCTTTTCCAGTGATCAATTCTTCATCGTCTGGATCCACATCTTCCGCCGTAATGGCACTGGCTCCACCAAATCCGAAAATACTCACTGTATGTTTTTTGCCAATCGGATTGAAAATTTTGAAAGCTGCATCCTGATATCGTGGCACTCCACCAAAATCTACAATCCCAATTTTATCAATCAAATCAAGTGTAGAATAACGGTAGTTGGCCACATAAGATCCTCCATTGGCTCTTCCAAGTGGTCCTTCTGAAGAAACGTCCAGACCAAGTGTACTGATTGTGGCTGAATGCTCTCTTTTCTGGTTATTCCCTTTTCGTAGTTTCATATCGAACACCCCTGATGTAGCATTACCATATTCCGGAGCAAATGCTCCAGTAAAGAAATCTGAGTTGTCCAATAATTTACTATTTAATGCATTGATCGGTCCACCTGTAGCTCCTTCATCCGCGAAGTGATTGGGATTGGGAATCTGAACTCCCTCTAATCTCCATAAAACTCCTCTTGGTGAGTTACCTCTTACTATGATGTCATTGTTGCCCTCAGCATTGTTATTGACACCAGCGAATCCAGACACCATCCTTGCCGGATCATCAAAAGATCCTGCGAATCGTTTGGTCTCTTCTACTGAGAATGATCTTGCACTGATCAGGGCCATTTCATTCAACACCTCTCCCTTTTCAGTGGCCGTGATCACCACTTCGTCAAGTTTATTGATAGATTCAGTAAGATTTATGTCGAGCACTACCTCTTTTGCCGAGCTCACCAGAAAGTTAGGGACTGTTTTGTCTTCATACCCAACATAGGTAATTACTAAACTTACCCGACCTACTGGTACATTATCGATTCTAAAATCTCCATTGATATCTGTAGTTGCTCCCATGATGGGATCTGATCCTGCGATGATTACAGTAGTACCAATTAGTGCTGATTGCGTGTCATTGTCTTTCACATTCCCCCGGATTGTTTGAGTGAGTTGTTGACCCTGGGATTCAAATAAGATTGCGAAACTTAGTAAAAATAGAATTGCAAATCTGGTTTTCATTGTTTTGATGTTTTGAGTTTTCTTGGTGGAAGAGCACTTTGTTCTCTCCCTTTTTCGACTTTAGGAAAACCAGATTGAATTTTACCCCCACGGGAAATTGAAAAAAAATTAAAAAAGTTGAAAAAGTGCCTTAAAAGCGTATTCCAGCCTGGAATCCCATCCAGTTTTGACGGAGTCTGGTATCCGTACGCTTCTCATCTATTGGATCTATCCCAAGGTCATGACCCAGTTCACCAGTATCGGGATTTACATACCTTGTTCTGTAGACATTGAAGTTTGGCCCTACGAACATGGAGATATTGTCAGTCATCTTTACACCAATGAGCAACTGGTATTTGGTCCAGTTTCCCTGGTCATTTTCGGTTTCTTTGAGTGGCACAATGGTATTCCAGGATATTTCAGGATTGGCATAAAAATATTTAAAGAAATTAAATTGCCTCCCTACTCCCAGACCATAAGTCCAGAGATCACTTTGGGGTCTTATTGCAGCATTGATGGAGGTGTAGAATTTATACGTCCCAGATTTGAAGGAAGCGCCTATTGGCATGATATCCGAAGAATGCAACTCCAGGTGAATAAACCCTCGTTTCACGAAATTAATCAGTCCAACAGTAATTCCTCTTGAAACCGTATCGGCGATATTGATAAGTCCTATTTGAACCCCTTTGACTTCTTTTGCAATATTCAAAATCCCGGTTATCTGACCTCCGTCAACATCCCCAGCTGCATTAATCAACCCTGAAATCTGGGTACCCTGTACTTTCCCACCTGATGAATTGGCAAAACCTGTCATTTGCAACCCATCTAAATCACCGCTCCTATTAAAAAAACCGGATAGTTGAGCTCCTTTCATTTCCTGAGAAGTCCAGTTAAAGAAACCTGATGCCTGAAGTGCATTTTGATTACTTTGAGCGGCATTGAAAAATCCTGCTGCTTGTACCCCTCCTGATGATTGATAGGTCCAGTTAAAGAACCCCGAACCCTGAAATCCCCTATTGTGTTTGGCAATATTAAAAAAACCTGATCCCTGGAAACCATTGACAGTATCGGCTGCAAAATTGGCAAATCCTGCCATATGTGCTCCTTTCACAGTACCTATGTTGGTATTCACTACTCCAGCCAATTGAACTCCGGTTGTATTTCCTCCTGTAACATTGGCTACACCTCCTAGTTGGAGTCCATCCACATCTTTCTTTACTATATTGGCTATTCCTCCTACCTCAAATCCCTCTACACCATAGGAATAACCAGCGAGTATATTCAATGACATATGATTGGTAATGGACCCTCCCATTTGACGATTGGTACCGACAACCGGAACTAAAGAAATCTGAGCCACACGCCTTTCAAGAAAGTCCACATTTTCGGTATTCTTACGGTTTTTCCTGCTTACAAAAAATCTTACAAACTTCCGTGATTCGACAATTTCTTGCGGTGGGGAGTCTACCGACGCTATTGACACGTTCTGACCTATAGGTTTTAATTTGATGTCCAGCGACTTGGCATCAAGATCGCTGATTTGAATAATCGTATCTTCATAATTCTCCTTACTTACAATTAAGGTTGTAACCTCAGTTTTAGAGTCAACTTTTAAATTATATTGTCCGCTTTTATCAGAAATCGAACTTGAGAGTTTTCCAATTTCAACAATTGTTGCCTCCTCAATTTTCTTTCCTGTATTGGCGTCTGTTAATTCTCCTTTTATCTGAAAGGTGACTTTAGTGTTTGTTTTGACAGGTTGAAGAATTACATATTTTCCTCGCTCGAGATAGGTGAACTTTCGGGCAAAAATATCATCGAGCACCTCTCTTATGGGTACATTATTTTCATTGACAGACACTGGCTGAAGGTTTGCAACGAGATCTGTGTTATAAACAAAACTAAAATCAGTAGATGCAGCAATTTGATCCAGTGCATCAGCTACCTGTACCTGATCAAGTTTAATGGAAATTTCCTGGCTTAATTTATCCTGTGCTTGAATTGAAAGAAAAACCAGGCTAAAAAATGTCAATAATGACCATTTTCTCATGGTTCACAGCTCTCGCCGGTTAATGAATAGTTATCCCCGGAACTTTCTTTTTCCAACTTAAAGGTGCTTGCAATTATTTCCAGAATAATATCCAAAGGTTCATCATTAAATGTTGCCGTTAAGTTACAACTCGCAATGGAATCATTCAATGAAATGCTGACACCATAATTTTTATTGAGAACAGATACAACTTCAATTAACGGTGTCCCAGCAAAAACCAGCCTTCTGTTTCGCCAGAAGCTTGCATCTGGCGCACTCCCCACTAGTATAAGATTGTTACCATCAAATTTACCGGTCATACCAGCTTCTAGAATAAGTTCCTCCCCTGGAGTTGAAAATTGTACTATACCAGACTCAACACTTACAGTAATACCCTGATCTTGTTTAATATTGAATGCTGTCCCTAAAACCCTGACAGTTGCTTCCCCAACTTTCACTTCGAAAGGTTGATTAGGATCATGGCTTACACTGAAGTAAGCTTCACCTTTTAGATTCACTGTACGGATAGATGGATCAAATGATTTTGGATAGGTGATTTCAGATTCAGAATTCAGTTTTATGGAGGTCCCGTCTGCCAGTTTTATGTCTATTTGTTCTGATGTGGTAGCAATCGTATTGAGATCAGGAGATTGGTTTTTGGTAAGGTAATAAGTAGCCACAACTCCCACCAATATGATCAATATAGCCGCAATACGCATTGGCCAATACCAGAAATCCACTGTTTCAGTTGTGATATTATTTACCTTAAAGGTATTCCAGGCTTTATCTACATCAAAAGTGTATTCCTTACCTCCCTGTAAAGCTCCAATATCTGACCAAACCAATTTTGACTCATGGAACATGTTTACATTCTCATCAGAAGCTTTCAGCCAGGCGACCAACTGCTCTTTTTGCTCAGGAGTAGATTGTCCAGCAAAATAGGTGGCCAAAAAATCGTGATCTATATTTTTTCGAGGTTCTTTTTCCATCTCCTAATCAATCGACAACAAAATCGCTTTTTACCCCCACGTCAATTTTGAATTAACATTAAAATAATAACAACAAGGTATTCTTTCAGAACGGAACGCATGTGCTTCAGGGCTTTTCCCATTTGATTTTCTACCGTTTTTAATGAGATATCCAGCTCTTCAGCTATTTCCTTGTACTTTTTGTCTTCAAACCTACTCATTTCAAATACCTGCCTGCACTTTGGTGGTAGTTCATCCAGTGCTTCATCAATTTTCACTTTCAGTTCATCATACTCCAGGATATCACTGATATCTAAATGGTTGTGGGCATGAAGACTTCTTGATATATAAGTTTGTTCTACCTTCTGATGCTTGATATGGTTAAGACAATAATTTCTCACAGCTCCATACAGATAAGATTTCATATTGGTCTTCACAGAAATCTCGTCTGCTTTTTGCCAGACAGTAGAAAAGACATCCTGAACAACTTCTTCTGCAAGATCAGTGTCACCTAAATATTTAAGTGCAAAATTGGCCATTGCTTGATAATGATCCCGAAACACTTGTTCAAAGACCCTCTCATCGCTAAGATTAGGTATTTCCAGATTCTCTTGAGTTGTCATAGATATTGCGATTGGCGCAAAACTACAAATCCATTTTTTACGAATCTATCAATTCCTGTGGAATTACGTCAGACAGTTACATTCTAAATTGAAATTCTTCGAATTATGACTTCCAAAAACAGACCATGACTTTTTAGTACAAGGTGGTGACAATTCATGACATCCATTTACTGCCCGATGACAAATAAATTATGCAAGCCGCGTAAAATTGGAATGTAAACCTTAAATCAAAAACTCAAATGAAAACGATTGAAAAAACTTTAGCGGTACTTTTGATAGTCTTAAGTACTTCATTATCTTACGGCCGAATTTCTGATCCCAACAAGATTGAGGTGACAGAAAGGGATTACGGATTGGTGCAGATACACTATTCCGGTCAGCATGAAGATGCTGTAAAACTTTTAGTGAAAAACTCAGATGGTCAGGTAGTTCTTTCTGAAAGTGTGGACAGTCGGAATGGATTTTTTATGCACTATGATTTTAAAAACATAGGTGCGGGAGACTACACGATAGAGATAATTGATAAAGACGGGAAAACGCAAAAAGACTTTCATTTTGTGAGAAAATCTTATGCGAAGCTGGTAAAACAGACTGATACCAGATATCGATTAATTTATGATCATCTGAATAAGACCAAAGTTACTGTGATGTTCTTCGATGAAACAGGCAAATTGATTCACAAAGAGAAGTTTGCTTCATTCGATGGTTTTTCGAAAGTATATATCGTAGACAACAAGCTAACAAGTGCTACAAAGATGCGTCTAGTTTCAGACTATGACGTTGCTGAATATAACCTTTAAAGATTCTTCATTTTACTACATTTTGAAAATTCCCGTTCAACTAGGACGGGACTTTTTTACATCTTTTTACATAACAACTCATCACTTTTTCACATTCCTCACTACATTGTAAATTCGGCTAATATGTTACTGAATATAAAACATATCATTATCGCGCCACTCCTAATGTCATGTTCAATTATCATGGCTCAGGAAAAAATAGTAAGCTTAAAAGGCATGTGGCGCTTTCAAATTGGAGACAACATGAACTGGTCCATGAAAAACTATGATGACAGTTCATGGGAAGAGATATACGCTCCATCTCCCTGGGAAGACGAAGGGTTCAATGGCTATGATGGATACGGTTGGTACCGTAAGTCAGTTGATGGAAATGAACTAAAGGGGAAAGCCAATTTATGGATAAACCTAGGATTCATTGATGATGTTGATCAGGTCTATTTCAATGGCCATTTCATTGGCTATTCGGGACAATTCCCACCAAAACTTAACACTGCATACAATGCTGAAAGACGCTATAACATACCCCAACAATATGTTAATTATGAAGGTGAAAATGTAATTGCCATACGTGTCTATGATACCGTATTGGGAGGTGGTATCGTTTCAGGTGATTTGGGGATTTATGTGTATACCTCCGAGGAGTTTGAAGTATTGCGCTTAGAAGGCCTATGGAAATTTCGTGAGGGGAATAACATGAACTATAAAAGACCTTCCTGGGATGATGATAGCTGGGCTTATTTAATGGCACCTGGTTTATGGAGATACCTCGGTAAAAAGAAATTTGAATCTTATGGTTGGTACAGGAAAGAATTCATGCTATCAACAAAGCTTGAAAATAAAAATCTAACACTGATTCTTGGCAAAGTAGACGACTTTGATGCAGTTTACGTCAATGGGCTCTTAATTGGATCAACCAATGATGGTGGTGAATTTGGGGAGTCGCAATCCTATAAACATTTACGGGTATATAACATTCCAGCAGGCATTTTAAATAAGGGGATCAATACACTAGCTGTTCAGGTAAAAGATATCGGTGGCCATGCTGGAATTTATGAGGGTCCACTTGTGATTTTAGAAACTCAAAATGTGAACAGATTTATGAGAGACAGTTATTAGTAAATATGATAACGATCAATATTGGTATCCCCAATGATTATTCCTCTGCTTATAAAAGCATTACCTGTAAACTCAATTTCAGCATCTCCAAAAGAAGTAACTCTTATTTCATCGTCTGCTTGTAAGTTGAAGTAGTTGTTACCAAAAGAACTTAATTTAATCTCTTTGGCAAAGACCTTTTCCAGACTTAGGTCATTGGTACCATAGCACCTAATGATTTGGTCGTCAATATTCCCTGACTGGACAATTACATTGTTCTCACCGAAAACAGATAATCTCAACTCGTCCAATACCAGCTTGCCAAATGTAGCCTCCACTTCTCCGTAAATGGATACTTTAAGTTCATCCTGATCAATGGGATCCAAACATGTGAGTTTTTGAGCACCTCTGATTTGTATTGATTCCAGATATGAGTAGGTAACATATGCAGTTACTTCAACACCCTTGTATCCATCAGATCTCCATCGGTCATCATTGTCATAAAAGTCATCGTTTCGTTCAAAATACCTTGCTCCCTCCAGGTAGATACTCAGAAGATTATTATGCTCCTCGACATAAATCTTATCTTCGTCTACACCCAGTGCTTCGATCTTTACCTCTTCTCTTTCCCCTTTCACCAGAACCAGGTTGATATGGGGACTCACCACCACTCTATCAAACCTACCAATCTCGTAGGCTTGTTGACTTCTCACATTTCCCGCAATGCAAAAAAGTACGATTATAAGTATATATTTCATTTGACCTTGTTTGTTATTTACTCTAAAGACCAAACTTTGTGCTTTGGGTTTCTGATTCCATTAGCAATATTTGATTAACCTGTTATTTAGGCATAAATTTCAGCATGAATAACTCGTTAAAGTACTTACCTCATCCCTGGCATGGTGTTTCAACCGGAGAAAAACACCCCGAACTTGTCAATGCCTTCATAGAAATGACTCCTGCCGATTCGGTCAAATATGAAATTGATAAAGAATCAGGCTTCCTCATGGTAGACCGTCCACAAAAATTCTCCAATATAGTACCAGCCCTTTACGGCTTTATCCCACAAACCTATTGTGGAGATGGAGTGGCGGAGCTATGCAAAAAACATACGGGTAAAGAAGTTACCGGAGATACAGATCCACTTGACATCTGTGTATTAACAGAAAGAAATATTGCTCAAGGCTACCTACTTGTACCTGCTATTCCAATCGGAGGTCTAAGGATGATCGATAAAGGTGAAGCTGATGATAAAATTATTGCCATTCTAAAAGGTGACGAGGTTTATTCAGGGTTCAAGGACCTGGAAGATTGTCCACCAACTCTTATCAACCGTTTAAAACACTACTTCCTTACGTACAAGCAAATTCCTGGCGAAGAGACTGTGAATGTAGAAATCCCGGAAATATATGGCCGGGAAGAAGCTTATGAAGTGATCGAGCAAAGTGTAACTGACTACAGGATGAAATTCGGGATGGATTAAAACCTCAAAGGAACCAAATAAAAAAAGCCTCTTGAAATTCAAGAGGCCTTGGTTAATAAGGTGAAGCGTTTTCAATTCGCACTTTGGCTTCCCTCTGACATTTATGGAAATGGAAACATGCAATCTTCCTTTAGCTGGTTTCAATATCGCACAGAAAAACCCATAAATGCTATATGTCAATTAGGTTAAACTATCCTTTTAGCAAACAAGTAGGGTTTCACCCCCAAAGCCAAATCGATTTTTTTTTACTTTTTTTTAATTGATACCAATTGACCGGTTGTTTTCAGCGGCATATGTCTGAATTTTCTCCCAATCATCCTGGAAAGCATCACGCACTTTTTTAAGAGATTCAGGATTGATCAATGGCTTTTTGGTTACCCAGGATTCAGGGATTATAAGTGCCGTATACAGAATCAGGTGAAAAAATGCCCACCAGGGTTTATATAGAATCCACCTGATGATGCGGTTTTCATATGACTTTGGGGCCTTTTTTACAAATCTGGTGGTGAATGCCTTTATTACTTTAAGTTGTTTCTCATTGTAAGAGGTATGAAATGGCTTAGTGCTTATGTCTTCTCGATCATAGGAAGCACCGGTATATTGACAAATCTTATCAAACACAGACCAAATGTCTTTTTTAACCTCATCATGGAATATGATCAATGGTTTCTGCGAACTGCATTCCTCAATAATTTTGAGTAACGGATAAAATGTGAGATACTTCTTTTTCCAAAACCCCTCATCATTATCAACATCGATAAACTCTTCAAACTCGTAGCTGTTCCCATTTTTAACATACCTTCTATATTGGGAGGCTATCCAACTATCATGTCGGCGAAAGAAAATAATAATTTTAGAATCGGGATATGACTCAGTAAACCATTTTACTTCTCTCTCAAATTGCCGGTCAAATTCCCGTGAAACCAGAAATTTATCATACCCTCCATTTTCGATGATCTGCTTACTTCTCCTTTTATAGTGAACAGTAGGAATATATTTAATCCCCTTCATCTTTGGGAAAAAACGATGTTGCAAGTATGTGCTCGCAATTTTCCCCAATCCCACATGAAAGTAAATCTCAGGTTGACTACTCATATTTCCTGTAAAACATTATTGCTGTTTGTAAATAACTCCCTCCTTCATCACGAATTCAATTTTCGTCAATAAAGAAATATCCTTCAATGGATCACCCTTCACTGCAACCAAATCTGCCGAAAGTCCGGCTTTGATTGTACCAAATTCCTTCTCCTTACCTAAAATTTTGGCATTGACGGATGTCGCAGACTTAATAGCTTCCATTGCAGGCATTCCAGCTCCCACCATTAAAACAAATTCAGTTCCATTTTCACCATGAGGAAAAACTCCTGCATCCGTTCCAAATCCAATATTTACACCTTTTTTATATGCTTTCGCAAATGTCTCCTGAATCTGTGGGCCAATCACAGCGGCTTTCTTAGCCACCACCTCTGGATAGTAACCTTTCACAGCAGCTTTCCTGGCCACATAGTCACCCGCCGTAATTGTTGGGATGTAGTAGGCGCCTTTTTTAATCATTAAATCCATGGTGGACTCACTCATGTATGTTCCGTGTTCTATGGTCAATACTCCTGCTGCTACAGCTCGTCTCATCCCTTCATCTCCATGTGCATGTGCAGCTACATGAAATCCCAGGTCACTGGCAGCTTCCACGATGGCTCCAATTTCTTCAGAAGTGAAGTGCGCTCCATCTCCATCACTTGCAACACTAAGTACTCCTCCGGTTGCAGTGATCTTGATTAGATCAGCTCCATTCTTATACCTTTGTCGAACCGCCTTTTTGGCATCTTCTACACTATTAACCACTCCTTCTTTTGGTCCTGGATCACCCATCAGGTCTTTCCGGTAGCCGTTAGTTGGATCAGCATGGCCTCCTGTAATTGCCAGAGACTTCCCTGCTGTAAAAATTCTTGGGCCTTCCACAAAGCCATCATTAATGGCATTTCTCAATGAAATATTTACACCAGTTCCTCCTAAATCACGAACTGTAGTAAACCCAGCCATTAGTGTTCGTTTCGCATAAACAGTTGACTGAAAGGCCAAATCCACATCACTTTGAGTGAATTTTCTTAAATACTTATCAGGAGAAGTTTCATTCTCCAGGTGTACATGCATATCGATAAAGCCAGGCATTATAGTATACGCTTTCAGGTCCACAACCTCCCCGGTTCCTCGGGGGACTAGATAGCTGTCCTGGATGCTCGTTATTTTGTTGCCATTGACAACAATAGTGACTTCCTTTCTGACTTTATTACTTTCTCCATCAATAAGGCTACCGCAATGGATGTATATTTCCTGTGCGCTTAAAAATGTAAATGCAAAAAAGGCTATGATTAATAAAAGTGATTTTCTCATATTGAAATTATTAACTTGAATGATCCGCCACAATGACCCATTCATCATCTATTTTTTTCCAAAGTAATGTAAAATGCCCTGAAACATTACCCACTTCTCTCTCCAGAGCCCACTTACCGATTACAAAATAAGCATTTTCGCCTATCGGTCTTAAAGAGATCAAATCAAAGACAAGTATACCCATGGTTTGCTTATCAGGATAACTCTTTTTGTAATTGTCAAGTGTTGTTTGCCAACCATACTTAGGCCCATTTTTGCCAATAAATACCAGACTATCACTTTTCCAGTATCCATTCATGAAGCATTCTAAATCTCCCTTGTTCCAACACTTAATTTGTCTGTCCAGAATTTGTCTGATCTGCTGTTCATCGGTCTGACCATAAGATTTGAAGGCAAGAAATGCAAAGCAGAGCACTAATAAGGATCTAAGAAATCTTTTCATATCAAAATTCAAGGTACTCAAAAGCACTTTTATATTGTCCCTCTTCCTGATAAGAACTTATCATTTTGTCATAGAACAGGTGCGTACCCAACGTTGCTGAATCTCCAATCATCACAAGTTTATGTCTGGCCCTGGTCATAGCCACATTGGTCCTTCTGATGTCTTTTAAAAATCCAATTTCTCCCTCCTGATTAGACCTTACAAACCCAATAAATATAATATCTCGCTCCTGACCCTGAAAAGCGTCAACAGTATTGATGCTGATTTTATCTCCAAGATTCACAACCCCATCATTTGAGAAAATCAGTTCTGATAATAGTTCATTCTGCGCTTTATAGGGTGTTATCACACCAATCGTAATGTTATTTTCATTCAAATACTCCACCCCAATCTCTTCGATAGTATCAATGAGTTGCTTACTCAGAAATGCCGCTTCTTCCTTATTGAAGCTACTCCTTGTTTTTGGATGAATTTCACTCTGATACCCACACCCTGCTGTGTCAATAAAAACTGCACCTTCCCCAAATCCGATATGACGATTAGCAATGTATTCGGCTGGTTTTAGTTTCCCTTCATAGAAATATTGGCTACTAAATTGCATGATATCCGGATGCATTCGATACTGGTACTCCAACATCGTGGCTATTTCTTTTTGCTTTATGGCACGCTCAAAAAGAGTGACACTCAAACCTTCTTTAGCGGCTTCAAAGCTTTTCACTGTTGGTGGCAATTGAAGGTGATCTCCCGCCATCACAACTCTTCCTGATCTTAGAATCGGTGACCAACATGCAGGTTCCAGGGCCTGGCCAGCCTCATCAATAAATACAGTTTTGAAGAAACGATCTTTCATGAAAGTATGACTGGAGCCAATCAAAGTACATGCAATCACCTGAGCCTTATTCAATAGATCACTAATGATATAGCTTTCAATCATTTTAGCCTCATCTTTTAATCTACGGGCCTCCTGGAATACCTGTTTCCTCTGTCTTTTCTCCTCCCAACCATAATTACGCTTGTATTTTCCTCCGATACTTCTCAGTTCTTCAGATTTCCGTCTAACACTCTTCAATTCTTTGTATTCAGGATGTTTCTCAATTCTGGCATCAATGGCATTTTCAATCACTTTTGGTGTAACTCGTGCGGGGTGACCCAATCTCAATACATCCAGACCTTCATCAGCTAGTTTCTCAACAAGTAAATCTACCGCAGCATTACTTGGAGCACATACTAATACCTGCTTCTCCCGATTTGCAACCTCTTTAATAGCCGTTACCATGGTAGTTGTTTTACCTGTGCCCGGAGGGCCATGAACTACACAAATATCCTGAGCAGCTAAAATTTTATTCACCGCTGATTCCTGACTTTCATTTAATTTTGGAAAGGAGAGTTGGTAGCTGCAGGAAAACCTGGGTTTATCATTCCCCAAAAGATAATTTACCAGTTCACTACTTCTGCCCTTTTCTAATTTGATCAGCTTATGAAGTGTTTTCTCCATTTCTTCATAAGTAGATTCATCAAAAAGAAGATTGATTCCCAGTTTACCTTCATTAAGCCAATCCGGCTCATCATCCGCATTCAGGACAATTTTCATTTTTTTCTCACGCACGTAACTCACTACTGCCGAAGCACTTGGCGATTTCTCTCCCTGATTGGAGAAAAGTCCCACTGAAGCACCAGTCTGAAAAACGTGTCGCTGCTCAAAGTCTCCTGTTTTTTCAAGGTGCAAAACAATTCTATCACCAGTACCCAAATATGATCTGGTTATTACTATAGGATACCAACAAATGCCCTCCTCTTTCCTTTCTTGCAATGAGGTGTACATCATTTTCTGTTGGTATTGCTCTCTATCTTCTCTTCTTTCCTGCTTTATGAGTTCCAGCAGTTTCTTAAAATGTGCTTTGCTATCCATTGACATCATAGAATCAAGGATGCAATTTCATGTGTAAATAATTGATTTCCAATGGTCACTTGGAATTCCTGAATTGGTAAAGCGGTTATAATTATTAATATTTAAAGGAATGAATTTTCTTGCTCACATATATCTTTCGGGAAACAATGAATTATTGATGATTGGCAATTTTATTGGAGACTTCATCAAAGGAAAAATGGTCAACGATTTTCCAAGTGAAATCCAATTAGGCATCAAACTACACCGGTCAATTGATACTTTTACAGATGCTCATCCGGTGGTGCTGGAAAGCAAAAAGAGATTGCGTGAGAAGTATCGTCATTACGCACCTGTTATCACAGACATCTACTATGATCATTACCTTGCGGCCAATTGGCACGACTATCATGAAACTCCACTAAAAGAGTACACCAATTCTTTTTATAAGACCATTGATAAACATTCCAGTATTTTACCAGACCGTGTCATTAACATGCTCTTTTATATGAGGAGAGATAATTGGCTCTACAATTACCAATACTTCCAGGGTATTAAAAGTGTATTTAATGGCATGTCCAGAAGAACAAAATTCAACTCCAAAATGGAATATGCAGTAGATGACCTGCAGGCTGATTATGATGCCTATGAAAAAGAGTTCAGACAATTTTTCCCGGAATTACAACAGCATGTTGATGATTTTTTAAGTTTGCCCCATGATTAGAACACTCATTCTGGTAGGTCTGGGAGGAATGTTAGGGAGTATGCTCCGGTATGGAGTCTCATACATCTACCTTTCGAGAGGCACATCCAGCCTTTTTCCTGTTCCAACCTTCATTGCCAATTTGGTAGGTAGTTTATTAATTGGTATTCTATTCGCCACTTTAAGCAAGCACCATAAAGATTTCACTATTTTTCTTGTAACAGGTTTTTGTGGTGGTTTCACTACTTTTTCGTCGTTTTCAATGGAGAATATAAGTCTTATCCAACGGGGAGAAATCAAAGTTGCTGTGCTCTATACAACTCTATCTTTAGTACTCGGACTATTATTGGCAGCTAGCGGGTATTATAGTGTGAAGTGGTTGAGTAGCTGAAAGTTTATTGAGAAAGTCTTATCTCACACCTTTGGCCTTCCAAAATTGATTTAACGTCATCACCATTTTTGAAATCACTCTTGTAATTGGTCATTTTTTCTTCTGCATCTCTCTTGAGGCGTTTTCTTTTGATGGCTTCAATGAACCTACGAACCTCATCATGGTTTTCTAGTATTAACGGTGGCACCTGAATTTTCTCGTTATTTTCCCCTTTTGCCACCATAGTAAAGTAACATGTATTGGTATGCTTTACTGATCCTTCTTTTACGTTTTCAGCTATTACTTTGATCCCCACCACCAATGAAGTATTGCCAACATGGTTAATAGATGCCTTAAGTGATACTAATTCACCAACCTCCACTGGCTGCAAAAAGTCCACGGTATCAACAGACACTGTCACACAATAGGTACCAGCATGCTTACTGGCGCACGCGTATGCTACCTTATCCATCAAGGAAAGCAGTATCCCACCATGTATTTTACCTCCAAAATTGGCATAAGAAGGAATCATTAATTCCGTGATCGTGGTTTGTGATTGGTTAACAGTTCTTCCTTCCATAATCAACCTACTTTATCTCCTGACTTGATCCTGCATTTCTTTAGTTTCTTATTTAAAATAAGTTTCCAAAATGGTGAGCGGGTAAAAACTAAATAAACATTAGTCTTTAAATTATCCCAAATCCTCCTTATTTCCCACATGCTATCTGGGGTATTTGGTACCTGAACAACATATTCAAATCCCATTTTGTGGGTGGCTTCAATCATGCATGGGTTGCCATACAGGGTATTCTTCGTTTTGTTTTTAACGATGTACCGAATCTTCTTCCGTTTTGGACGGTTCTTTCTTTTATTGTCATCCTTGTAATCTATGTTGTCTGTGGGCATGTATTTTTCAATAGGATCCTTCTTTTTCTTTTGAGCCAGCAATGACTCTCCTAGAAAAATAAAAACACATAGAAATATATAAGAAAGAATCTTAGGCATAACACCAGGCTTGCTACCGGTTAAAAAACATGAAAAATATCATCCGAAGATAATGTTAAATAACTAAAAATCATCAATTCTAGTATGCAAGTGTCTGTAAAGATATCTGCTATATTTGCGGCTGTTTACAATAAACGCTGATTGAATGAAATTCATCATTAGTTTCCTGATAAGAAATATTCCCAGGAAAGTATTACAATTATTTAGCCACTGGGTTTTAAAAGTAGTGGCCGTCTTCTACATTGGAAATAAGGTAGAATGTCCGGTTTGTGAAAAGAAATTCCGCAAATTTCTTCCATATGGAAGGGTCTCCAGAAGCAACGCTTTATGCCCCAACTGTCTTGCACTGGAAAGACACAGGGCGATGTATCTCTATTTGAAGCGAAAGACTAATTTCTTTAAGGACCCCCTGAAAGTATTACATGTAGCTCCGGAGATCTGTTTTATAAAAGAGTTTGAGAGCCTTGAGAATCTGGATTACATCACAGCAGACATTGAATCTCCACTTGCGAAAGTAAAAATGGACATCCATGAGATACCTTTTGAAGAAAACACATTTGAGGTAGCGTTTTGTAATCATGTGATGGAACATGTGGATGATGACATCAAAGCTATGAGTGAACTGTACAGGGTTCTGAAGCCAGGAGGTTGGGCAATCATTCAAATCCCATTTTTCCCTCCAATTCCCGAAGAAACTTTTGAAGACCCTTCGGTTACATCTCCAAAAGAGCGTGAAAAAATATTCGGTCAGGATGATCATGTGAGATTATATGGAAAAGATTACGCGAAGAGATTGACATCAGCGGGCTTCAATGTTACTGAAGATACTTTTGTAGCAGACCTAAAGGAGGAAGAGATCAAAAAATATGCACTTCCAAAGGATGAAATAATCTTTCTATGCAAAAAATAATACATCCATGTATCAAAACAGTAGAATTATCATTAATATCAACCATCCATACGCATATTCGTTAGGTATATGATCCGTAAAGAATTTAGCTATAGTTTTGGCATATGAATTTTCTTTTTCCTGGTTTATTGTGGGGTCTTCTGGTAATTGCAATTCCTGTAATAGTTCACCTCTTTAATTTAAGGAGAGCAAAAAAGGTATACTTCAGCAATGTTGCATTTCTTGCAAAACTCAAGTCCACGAGTAGTTCCAAATTGGTTCTGAAACACTACCTGGCACTTCTATTCAGATCATTGTTCTTTATTTTCCTGATACTAACATTTGCAATTCCCATCTTCAAAGAAGAGAAAAAGGCAATTCAGGCCTCTATGAAAACCACCATTTACCTTGACAATTCTTTGAGTAATTCTAATTTATTCAATGAGTCAATAACCTGCCTTGACCAAAATTTTCAGGCTTTGAATAGCCTGCTTGATAACAGTGAGGCCAATCAAAAATTCAGGTTGATCACGAATGACCCGTATGGGAACAGTAGCAGGTCTGACCTAGTTAAGGAAAAAGTACTGGAGAAACTTAGCGAAGTAGAACCAAGTGCCGAAAGTAAATCTCTGGAACAAATTACAAGCAAAATTGATGGTAGTGATCAAAAGGTATACCTTTTTAGTGATTTCCAAAAAGATCAATTTGACTTTGAAATGTTACAGGATACTTCAAATCAATACTATCTAGTACCTTCCTACTATTCCTCCAAAAGAAATATCTACATTGACTCTATTTATTTGGATAACCCAATGATTGACCAGAGTCGGAAAAATGCGCTCAATATTGTATTTAAGAATGCCGGTATTGAAAGTATAAATGACCTTGCCATCAACTTTCTTGTAAATAACCTACAATTATCCACCAATTCCATTTCAATAGGAGGCAGGAAAACTGAAACATTAAAAATTGACCTCAGCGGATTAAATGATAGCATCAATTATTGTGAAGTCAACTTTGAAGACTTTCCAGTCACATTTGACAACAGGTTCTATTTTACAATAAAGCAGTCAGAACCTATTAGCATACTTGAAATCAGTAATAATGGGAGTTCAGCGTTTAAAGCAGTTTACGGAAGTTCAATTTTTGATTTCAATCAAAATAATGCCAGTAATATTGACTATAACCTTTTAAAAAACGCTGATCTCGTCATCATAAATGAGCTTAGTCTGGAAAATGATGGATTAGTTAACCAACTGGAAAGTTTTGTGAACAACCAGGGCTCTTTGTTAATTATCCCACCTGCTGAAAACATCAATATCGAAAATTACAGAAGACTCACCTCCTCAACCACCAAAATTTCAAGACATACGGTGCTAGGCCTTGCCAAACCAAAAGATAAAGACCCGTTTTTCCGTGGTATTTTTGATGAAAACCCAAAAGATGCTATTATGCCCAAATCTGACAGGCTAATTCATTGGGTAGCCGGAAAATCGATCCTCAATTACCTTAATGGTGAAGCTTATTTATCTGAAATCAAAAAATCATCAGGAAAAGTGTACTTGTTGGCTTCAAATTTAGATAATTCCTCATCAGACTTTACCAAGAATGCCATATTCGTACCAGTGATGTACACCATTGCATTTAGTGGAGTGTCATCGAAACCATTTCAATTATATGAAAGAATCAATCAGGGTATGGTAAGTTTGAATTTACCCGCTTCCAATAGAGAAAGGGTTTTCAAACTTAAGTATGAGGATCATGAGATTATACCAACGCAACGCATAATTGATGGCAAACTGTGGATCAATCTCTCATCGTCTTCAATGGATCCTGGTTTCTGGCAGGTTACTGATGGAACTGAGGTATTGGATGTTATAGCAATTAATCACAATCAATTGGAATCTCAGATCAATCAATACGCAGAAAACGAATTAAAAGCTATCTCAGAAAACAATAAAAATATCACACTGGTGGATGCACAAAGTGTTTCTTCAGGCCAGGATGTGTTTAATACAGATCCATTGAGGAAGAATTTATGGAAATATAGCTTAATATTGGCATTAGTTTTTTTCTTTGCAGAAGTCTTAACCCTCAGATTCCTTTAGATGGATATTGTTTTAAAAGCGGTCACCATCCTAGATCCTGGCTCAGCCAATCATGGCCAAAAGCTTAATATTACTATTGAGCAAGGTAAAATCACCCAAATCAGTGACCAGTTTAACAATGATGGCAATTATGAAGTCGTCGAACTGGATGGTAAAATGGTCTCTCCAGGATGGTTCGATATGAATGCAGATTTCTGTGATCCTGGTTACGAACACAAAGAAGATATTTACACTGGCATCAAAGCAGCACAGGCCGGTGGGTTTACGAGTGTTGTTCTACTACCAAATACATCACCTGTAATTGACACAAAGAACCAGATAGAATACATCAAATCGAAATCAGGTTTCAGTTCGGTAAATGTTTATCCATATGCTGCTATCACTAAAAAGTGTGAAGGAGAAGAACTGACTGAAATGATTGATCTGCATGCTGCGGGAGCAATAGCATTTACAGATGGCATTAAACCTATCCATAACACAGATATTTTATTAAAAACCCTTCAGTACCTTCAGAAATTCAATGGATTGTTGATAAACAGACCAGAAGACCTCCAACTGAATATGTTTGGAGTAATGCATGAAGGCAAAGTAAGCACTACCCTGGGTTTACGGGGAATGCCATCTATAGCTGAAGTGATCATGATCCAACGAGATCTTAAAATACTGGAATACACCGGCGGAAAAATTCACTTTTCTAATGTCTCTACTGCTGAGTCAGTTCAACTGATTAGAGAAGCAAAATCAAGGGGCCTTAAAGTTACATGTGATGTTGCTGCTCATCAATTATTGATCGATGAAAACTTAATTGGTGAATATGACACTAATTACAAAACCAACCCACCTTTCAGAGATGAAGAAGATAGAAAAGCTCTAATCAAAGGAATACTGGATGACACCATAGATGTTATAGTTTCTTCACACAGACCTCAGGATGTAGAGAGTAAGCACCTGGAATTCGATCTTGCTGATTTTGGGGTTACCGGTCTTGAAACGCTTTTCCCAGTTTTTATAAAACTGGGTGACTCAATTCCATTAGAAAAATTACTTTCCAAGATAACTAACGGACCAAGAGAAGTACTGGATCAACCTATTGTCAAAATCGAAAAAGGTCAGAATGCTGAATTGACAATCTTTGATACAGAACTGGAATGGGATTATTCAGAAGAGAACAGCTTTTCCAGGAGCCAAAACTCACCATTTTTTAAGAATAGATTAAAAGGAAGAGCAATGGGAATCATAAACCGCAACAAGGCCTATTTTAATAAACCCATTGCTGAATAAATTATGAGCCTTCTTCTGAAAACATCACTTAAATATGGATTAATCTGTGGCATAATGATTTGTCTTGCCTTTTATTCCCAATTTTTGATTGGCATTAATCCGGTAATCAACTTAAATTCATTTTTTATTGACATAGTCATATTCTTTGGGTTTGTTTTTTTTGGGTCTAAGGAATTCAAAGACTATAAGAACGAGGGGTATTTACATTTTTGGCAGGGAATTTCGATTGGATTAGTAATTATTTTGCTATCGAGTGTAATATTTACTGCGTTTTCAGCTACTTACTACACGGTCAATCAGGAGATTTTTAACCAATATGTTCAAAATGCCATTGAGGTGTTTCAAAAACAGAAAGATTTACTATTAGAGAGCATCACCCTGGAACAGTATGAAGAAAATCTGGAAGAACTTAAGAAAACAACAATTTCAGATCTGATTCTAACTGATTTTTTCAAAAAAATGGGTGTTGGTTTCCTGGTTACTCCTGTGGTTGCCATCTTATTAAGAAAACAAAAACAACGCTAAGAACCATGGAAAACGAAACAACAGAACAAGTGAGTGTAAAAGACATTGCTATTAAATGGGGGTTAATCTATGCAGTAGTGTCAATTTTTATTGCACTAGTACTTCAAATGACTGGACTTGCTGCTGAACAGTGGGCAGGCTGGGTAAACCTACCTTTCAGTATTGCCTTCATTTATTTGGCACACAAAGCTTTTAAAGATGAAGGTGATGGTTTTATGAGCTATGGTCAGGGACTAGGTCTTGGGACTCTAGTAAATGTTATTGCTTCAATATTAGGAAGTATTTTTTCATACATCTACATAGCCTTTATTGACGATTCCATCATTCAAATTGCGAAAGATAGAGCTTACGAACAATGGGAAGCACAGGGTATGACAGATACTCAAATTGAAACAGCAGAAGGATTCATGGATTTTATGATGGCTCCTCCTATGATGGCATTGATGGGATTAATTGCCGGAATATTTTTTGGTTTCATCCTTTCATTGATCGTTTCTATATTCACAAAAAATTCAAGAGAAGAACTTTCATAAAGTGCAAATTTCTGTAATCGTACCTGTATATAACGAAGAAGAATCAATTCCTGAATTAACCGAATGGATTAACAGGATTATGGTAGAGAATAATTTTTCTTACGAGATCCTGATGATCGATGACGGCAGTAAAGACAAAAGCTGGTCTGTCATCAGGGATCTTTCAGAAAAATTTGTCGGTGTAAAGGGTTTACGATTCAATAGAAATCATGGTAAATCAGCAGCGCTACAAACTGGTTTTAATCACGCAAAAGGTGATGTGGTTATTACTATGGATGCAGACATGCAGGACAGTCCTGATGAAATACCTGCTCTATACAGAATGGTTATTGAAGAGGGTTATGAACTTGTTTCTGGATGGAAGAAGAAACGTCATGACCCTCTTAGTAAAACCATTCCATCAAAACTATTTAACCGGGTCACCAGAATGGTATCAGGTTTGAAACTGCATGATTTCAATTGTGGGTTAAAAGCCTATAGAAATACTGTGGTGAAAAATATTCATGTTTATGGTGAAATGCACCGTTATATTCCGCTGATTGCAAAGTGGAACGGATTTACTGAAATCGGAGAGAAGGTTGTAGAACACAGAGCAAGAAAGTTTGGAACCACAAAGTATGGATGGGAGCGCTTTGTTACAGGATTTCTGGATCTATTATCTGTAACATTTGTCAGTAGATTCAAAAAGAGTCCAATGCATTTTTTTGGGACTCTGGGCACACTATCTTTTATGATAGGGCTATTTATTACGATTTGGGTAATTGGCCAAAAAATCTACTATGTAAACTTCCTCAACCAGGCTAATGCCATACGTGATGTAGTTGACCAGCCTTTATTTTTTCTGGCGCTTGTGGCCTTAATTGTTGGTGTCCAGTTATTCCTGTCTGGATTTATCGCCGAAATGATGACTCAATACCGCCGTGGCGGAGAAGATTACCTGATTATCGAAAAAGTAGGTGGAGCTGCAGAGGAGGTACGTTAATGCGATTTTATTCAATTATCATTCCTGTTTACAACCGTCCTGATGAGATCAAAGAATTGTTAGACAGCCTCAAGGTTCAAACATTCAAAAATTTTGAAATCATCATAGTTGAAGATGGTTCTACCGATAAGTGTGAGGAAATCGTAAAAAATTTCAAGGAAGATTTTGATATTCGCTACTATTTCAAGGAGAACAGTGGCCAGGGATTTTCCAGAAACTTTGGTTTTGGCAAAGCAAATGGTGATTACTTCATTGTATTTGACAGTGATTGTCTGATACCGTCTAATTATTTTGAGATTGTAGACAATTACCTTGATCAAAACCCACTGGATGCATTTGGGGGGCCTGATCGTGATCACCACGACTTCACTCCAGTTCAAAAAGCCATTAGCTACAGCATGACCAGCCTCTTTACCACTGGTGGAATTCGTGGAAGGAAAAAGCATATAGGTCAATTCCATCCAAGAAGTTTCAATATGGGAATCTCAAAGGAAGTATTTCAAAAAACCGGTGGATACATCATTACCCGAATGGGAGAAGATATTGAATTCAGTATCAGGATACACCGGAATGGGTTCAAAATTGGCCTTATTGAAGATGCCATTGTCTATCACAAAAGACGTACTTCACTAGCACAGTTCTATAAACAACTGCATTTTTTTGGTAGAGCAAGGATAAACGTTAGGCGCTTTTTCAAAAATGAGCTTAAACTGGTACATCTATTTCCTGCTTCCTGGCTAATAGGCCTGATAGTCTCAATAATTGGAGGAGCATTTCATGTATTTTTCCAATTTGTCATTTACTTGTACGGTATTCACTTATTGTTAATAGGATCAGGCGCTTTTTTTCAGCACAAGAATGTGAAAATAGCCTTCTTATCTGTGGCCGCCGGAATAATTCAGCTTTCCGCTTATGGAGTCGGGTTTATAACAGAAGCATTGAAGTTTAAGAACAAAGAAGAAGTTAATATCATCCTTGATCACAACAGTTCATCAGGGTCTTAAACGTTGTAGTTCAGGGGTTTTGACTGAATTGTGAAATGACACGTACGCTTTCTCAAATCTCTCAAAATTTTCCATAATTGCATTTGTAATAGCTCCGGGTTTCGCAGCTCCAATTTCCAAATCATCTATTTTCACGACAGGAACAATTCTTTTAATGGTACTGGAGAGGAAAGCCTCATCAGCCGATTCAATATCAGCTTTCTGGATATCGCGTTGAATAACCTGATAATTCAAATTGGCAATTTCCATGATTTGTTTGCGGGTTATTCCTGAAAGGACCTTTGATTGAGAAGTTATGAGTGTCTTATTTTTTACTATAAAAAAGTTGCTTCTGGAAGTCTCCAAGTATTTCCCTTTGTATTTGTAAAGCACCTCAAAAGCATTCTCAGCCTGAAGTTCTTGCTGAAATACCTGAGCCATTAAGTAGTTTGTTGTTTTTGCTTCGAAAGAATCTCTCAGGTATTCTCTTGATATAAGCTTAACCCCCTTAGTATATGCGATTTCATCTGGCCTTTTGATGATATGCTGCGTAATTACAATATTGGGCACAGTACTGGTAAAACCATCCGGCGAGTACCCCCCCGTTATTAAAATCTTAATCGCTGAATGAGGTTGATGATTCTTTGAAATCACCAGTTCAACCATTTCCCTTATCTCAACAATCTTCCAGGGAAAGGGTAATCTGATTTCTCTGGCAGAGTTTTTAAGTCTTTCCAGGTGGTCCTCAATAAATACGGGTACATTTTGATTGACCCTAAAAAAATCAAAAACCGCATACCCTCTTGAAATGCCAAGATCATTTGTACCTAACTTTATTTCTTCCACAGGAAGAAGTTGACCATTTAAAATGCCTTGCATGCGATTAATGTAATTTAATATTCAGTACAGTAGCAACTCTGAATGATTAGATCTCCAACCCTACCGGGCAATGATCTGATCCCCAAAACTCATTATAGATGTCTGCTGACTTCACTTCAGAAACAAGTTCTTCACTTATCATGAAATAATCAATACGCCAACCAATATTTCTTTCCCGCGATTGTCTCCAGTAATTCCAATAGGTGAATTTTTGCTCTTCCGGGTGAAAATGTCTAAATGAGTCAACAAATCCCCTATCAATCATATCCTGAAATCCATCAATTTCTTGTTGGGTATACCCAGCTGATTTGTTATAATTCTGCTGAGGTCTTGCTATATCAATTTCCTGATGGGCTACATTTAAATCTCCACATAAAATAACAGGTTTTACTTCTTCGAGAGCTTTTAGATAATCTAAAAAAACTTTATTCCACTCTTGCCTATAGTCTAGTCTAGCCAATTTCTCTCCGGAATTAGGAACATACACATTCACCAAAAAGAAATTATCATACTCAGCTGTTATTACCCGGCCCTCCTGATCGTGCTCAGTGATTCCAATATCGTAAGTAACATTCAGAGGTTGGGTTTTACTCAAAATCGCTGTACCAGAGTAACCCTTCCTTGCTTTTGAATCATTTACATAAAGATGATAATCCGGCAAGGTGGCAAAAGCTGTTTTTGCATCCTCCACAGCTGCTTTTGTTTCCTGAATACAAAGGATGTCCGGGTTCATTTCCCCTACACTTTTCAAGAAGTCCTTCTTTAAAATAGCCCTTATACCATTTACATTCCAGGAAATAATTTTCATTTGATTACAAGTCTATTATGTTAAACATTAGGATTGCAAACTAAGCGGGTTTAGAGGAAAAATAAAAACGTAGGCACACCTCAACTAATCCCTCTGCATATCTGCCACCACCCACTTGATTTTGCCATAACTAATTGTATCCGGAAGGTTATCCTTTAAGGTCCTCAGACTAGCCCAACCATGAATTTCGATTTGTTTTTTAATCATGTCCTCTTCCTCAAAACCTACCAGATCACTCACCTTGATTTGTCCGGTCTCCACCATTTTTGCGAGATGCCCTTCCACAGTAGAAACTCCCAGTCCCCTGGAATCTGAAATTTGTTCTATTGAATATCCCTGGTTCCAGAGGTCAAAACTGGCCTGCTGTGTGGAGTTGGCCCCATTATCGATTCGTGTATTTATTTGTTTGACTTGCTTACCTTTTTTCAGGTGCATGCGTGAAGCCATATCCTTGCCAGCGCAAAAATTTCTTATGATCTGCAAAATATCCTCGCCAAAGCTTTCAATTTTTTTAGTTCCAAAACCATTAATAGCCATCAGATCTGGCTTTTGCAATGGTAAGTATGCTGAGAGTTCCTTTAAAGTGGCGTCAGAAAATATCATGTATGGTGCCAATCCACGCTTATTGGCTTCATCCCTTCGCCATGCCCTTAATTCTTCAAATAATACTTTGTCAAAATACTCATTCTGATCTGCTTGCTTAATATTAACCTTTCTGGGACGTGAGAGAGAAATACTTTGGTTTCCTTTGAGAACTTCCCAACTATGATCATTTAATTTCAACACAGGGTACTGGTCATCCGTTTTCTGGAGTATGCTTTGTCTCAACATCTCTTTAAAGTAAAATACCCAATCCTGCTTGCTGATATCAGCACCAATTCCATATGTTGGAAGTTCTCTCATATATGGTTTGACTTTTTCAGATTTTGATCCTCTCAATACATCAATCACTAAATTCATCCCAAAATTCTCATGTAATCTGGCTACTGCTGAAAGGGCTTTCTGTACCAATTCAGTTGCATCAAATTCTTCATGTTTGTTGAGACAGTTATCACACTTACCACAGGTATCAGGAGAATCTTCACCAAAATAATTCAGTAAGAACTTTCTTCGGCAGGTGGTAAGCTGACCAAAGTCAACCATTTGATCCAGTTTCTTTAGCTGAACCTTTGTTTGCTCCGGGTTTTCATCATTGTCAATAAAGTTTTTCAAACGAAAAACATCCCCATAACTAAAAAACAATAAGGCTACACTTTCTAATCCATCTCTTCCAGCCCTTCCCGTCTCCTGATAGTAACTCTCAATGTTCTTCGGAAGATCCATATGAACAACAAAACGTACATTGGATTTGTCGATACCCATCCCGAATGCAATGGTAGCCACCACAATTTTTACCTGATCCTTAATGAATTTTTCCTGCACCTCGTTTCGGGTTGCCGGTGGGAGCCCTGCATGATATGCTTCCGCTTCAAAACCCACAGATTTTAACTTCTCTGCAGTTCTTTCAGTGCTATCCCTGCTCAGGCAATAAATTATCCCTGATTCTTCCTGATAATTCGTCAAAAAACTCATGAGCTGCTGGAAACTATCATTCTTTGGGGCAACATGATATTCAATATTTTCTCTATTGAAACTACTGAGGTACACTGCGGGATTCTGAAGTTCCAGTTTTTGAATGATGTCTTTCTGGGTTATGCTATCAGCAGTAGCTGTAAGGGCAATAAAAGGAATTCCTGAAAACTGCTCTTTAAGTTGAGCCAGTTTCAGGTATACAGGTCTGAAATCATGACCCCAGCTGGAAATGCAGTGCGCTTCATCTACTGCAAAAAAAGAAATTTGTATGCCAGATAGAAAATTCAAAAAGTAGTTATTCTCATCAAAAAGTCTCTCTGGTGCTACATATAATAGTTTGATTGAATTACTACGTAATGCCTGGATAACCTGATTTTGTTCCTCTCTTGATTGAGTACTACTGAGGTAACCAGCCTGAATCCCCTGCACACGCAATGAATCAACCTGGTCTTTCATCAAAGCAATTAATGGCGAAATAACAATACAGGTACCCTCCATCATTAAAGCCGGTAATTGATAACAAATTGATTTACCACCTCCGGTAGGCATGATGGCAAATGTATCCCTCCCCTCCAGAATACTATCAATTATTGATTTTTGATTCAGACGAAAGGCATCATAGCCAAATACTTCCTTGAGTACTGACTCAGGATTAGAAATCATAGTTTGCATTTTAGACAGTGGTTAAGTTAAACAACGATTGCAAGCTAAAACAAAAAACTGCAATTTACTAACATTATTAGTTATTGTTAATATTATTAGCCACATAAAAGGTGTAACCTTTTAACTGATTTACATGTATATACACACAAATAAGGAGGTAACTATGTCAGTAGTTGACAAAATTTTATATGGACATCAGGTAAATATGGGTGGCATAAAAGTCAGGCAACCGATCCCTACCGCAAATGTGGATCAAGTTGATCCTTTTCTATTACTGCATCATCATGCCAGTATAAGTAAACCTGGTTTGCATCCTCGTGATGTTGGTGTTGGGCCACATCCTCATCGTGGTTTTTCACCGGTGACCTTTATTTTCAAAGGAAGTGTTCATCATCGGGATTCCAGGGAAATAGTAGTATTGTCAATCAAGGAGGGGCACAGTGGATGAATGCAGGCATGGGAATTATTCACAGTGAACGTCCATCTGCTCAATTTGCCACAAATGGAGGCCCATTTGAAATCATCCAGCTATGGATCAATACACCCCACAAATATAAAATGGATCAACCCGCCTATATGGCTATTCCAGAGAACGAGATGCCTAAAATCAAGGTTGACACTGGTGAAGGGTATTTGCATCTCGTTTCTGGAAGACTCGATGATAAATCAGGACCGGTTCAAAATCGGACTCCTGTAACATCAGCAATGGGATATTTTAAGAAAGGAGCATCGAAGAAACTTCAATTCGAAAATAATCAACATACTGTCCTCTACTTACTTGATGGAAAATTGCGAATCAAGGGTTTCGGGTTAGTTGAGGCTTATAACATGATTGTGCTTGATTCAGCTCATATAAGTACAGAATTGGAGGTCCTTGAAAACACTAGGTTTTTATTTCTATCAGGTAAACCAATAAATGAACCTGTTGAGACTTATGGACCGTTTGTGATGTCTAATCAAACAGAAATCATGCAAGCTATGAGGGATTATCAAATGGGAAAAATGGGGGTTTTGATTGAAGAATTTGATTAATTTTTGGCTTCAACCGTGAATTTTCAGCAGACTAATAGAGCTTGTACAATATCTTTTTAGTTTTGCCGTCAACTTCTTAAATAGATGACGGCAATCCTTTTTTATATCTTTTTGTATCCAATCTCATTGTTGCCCTTTTCTGTGCTCCATGGGATTTCCAATGTTTTGTATGTTTTCGTATACCATGTGATAGGTTACAGAAAGAAAGTAGTAAGAGATCAGTTAAGAAAATCTTTTCCTGAGAAAAACAAGCACGAATTACGTCAAATCGAAAAGAAATTCTATTTACATTTTTGTGATTTTATTGTTGAATCCGCCAAACTATTCAGTATATCAAAAGAAGAAATAGTAAACCGCGTCTATATTCGAAACCCTGAATTTTTAGATAAGTTTTATGAGGAGAAACGACACGTAATCTGTGTTTTGGGTCATCACAACAATTGGGAAATGATGAGCTGTGGTATTCCACCACAGATTAAGCACCTTGGAGTTGTGATATACTCTACACTTTCTAACAAATTTTTCAATGAGAAGATAAAATCATCAAGGGGTAGGTTTGGTATGAAGTTGTTTTCAAAACAAGAGATCAAAGCATGGCTTTCCCAAAATCATGACCAACCCATGATCACATTTTTCGCAGCAGATCAATTTCCCAAAAAAGCTAAGAAAGTCTACAATACGAAATTTCTCAATCAGGATACAAGCGTAGCATTTGGAGCAGAAAGATACGCCACAACAAATAATTGGCCTGTTGTATTTCTCAATTCCGTTAAGACCAAAAGAGGAACTCAGGAATTGTTTTTTGAATTAGTCACGGAAAATCCTAAAGATGAACCTCATGGTGCCATAATGGAAAAGTATACCAGGATGCTTGAAAAACAAATCCAGAACGAGCCTTCAAACTGGCTTTGGACACATAAAAGATGGAAATTCAGAAAACCATAGCACAATTTGGTCATTCATACGTTAGTTAGTAACTATTTCATATTGGTCGATAATAGAATAATGTTAATACCCCTGGATTTACAGTTTATACGTAAATAAGATTCGTTCATCGAAAGAGGTCATTGTTTGGTAGAGTCATTCTGTATATTTGAAGATTGTTACTTTGATCGTAGAGTAAAAAAATGGGGACTCACATAAAATCTCGCAAAGTATCACGTTATTCCTAAACCTTACTTTGATAATTGACCTATTTCTAACAAAATAGGATTAATTTTATATTATATTAAAGAAGTGCTATAAAGGGATATGTAGATATCTTCGAAACAACAGGTTATGAAATTCAGTCACGTAATTATTACAGTCTTGTTCGCATTGCCTGCATTCAGCCAGGATGTGACTCAAATTGTACAAACGGGTAATGCTTATTTTGAAAGTCAGCAGTACATAAAAGCAATTAAGTATTACAAAGAAGCATTAGAGCAAGAAGAGGGCTCTCACACATTTGCAATGTTTCAGTTAGGAGAATGTTATCGCAATATTCTTGATTATTCATCCGCTGAATACTATTATGAAGAAGTCAAGAAGCAAGGAGACAGCCGTTATCCTTTAGCTGGTTTTTACCTGGCATATACCCAAAAACTTACGGGAAAATACGAAAATGCATTGGCCGAGTTTGAGGAATTCATTGACTACATCAAACCGCTAACCACTGAGAATCAGAAATATAAAACATTTTACGAACAAGCTAAAAATGAAAGGGAGGGTTGTATTTTGGCCTTGGCCCAAATGACCACACCTAAACCTGATTTCAACACTAAGCCTTTACCAGCTCCGGTAAATACACCAAATAATGATTATGCTCCATATTTCTTTGATGATGATAACTCAATAGTAGTTTCATCTGCAGACAAAGCATCAAGTGAAATTGACAATACTTTTGGTGAAGCTTTTGCTGACATGTACAGGTATCGAAAAAGTTCAGGAGGATGGGATGAGGCTAAGCTAAAAGACAAACTTGAAAAAGTAGTTAATACAAAAAACGGTGATGGAACTGGTGTATTTAATAGATCAAGAGATAAGTTTTATTACACCTATTGTAATGATGAAGGTGAGTGTGCCATATTCCTTACCAGAAAGAAGCAAAATGAGTGGGAGGCGCCCATAAAATTAAAAAGTACGATAAATCAAAAGGGCACTAATTCTAAACATCCTATGCTAAGTCCAGCTGGAGATACCATTTACTTTGTATCAGATAGAAAAGGAGGAATTGGTGGTCTTGATATTTGGTTTAGCATTTCCAGTAATGGAGAAAACTGGAGCCAACCTCAGAACCTTGGAGACCAGATCAATACTCCATTCGATGAGATTTCACCTTTCTATTCAGAAAATGAGAAGGCATTGTTCTTTGCTTCAAACGGTCATAGAGGGTTTGGAGGATATGATATCTATATGGCCAAAGGTGACAATTTCAATAAAGCAGAGATTTTCAACATTGGTATCCCATTCAATTCAAACAAGGATGACGCATTTTTCATATTAGGTACCAAAAGCGGGTACTTATCTTCAAACCGTGAAGGTGGAGCCGGTAAATTTGACATTTATGCTTTCGATATAACCAGTGAGAAAGATATTATTGCTGAAATAGGCGTTGAAACATCAATTGCCGGTAGACAATCTATGTTTTCCGATGACCTGGAATTTGAAACAGAAGATATCAAAAAAGTTAATGAGATCCTTTCAAGACTTCTAGCATCAAAATTAGAAGGTGTTGAACTTGTTTTCTCGAATACTCAATTAGATTTTTACAACAGTCTGTCTACTGAAGATCGTGAAAAAATTGAAAGGATAGTAGATTCCCGTTTTAGGAAAATATCTGAAAGTGAACTGAAAGATCTTCATATTCGGGATGAATATTATTATGTGAGTCTGACGGAAGAAGAGAAACGTCACGTGGATAGAATGGTAATGTCATACGTGGAAGAAGAGGACCTCTCAAAAAGTGTCCACTTAAATCGTGAAGACAGACAATTTTATGAGATACTATCTGAGAAAGATAAGGAGAAAATAGACCAGATCATTGCAAGTAGAATAAAAACAGCAAGAGACTTCAAGTTCAAATCTACGGCGTACGATGAGTTTGAAGGGAAAGATAAGATCAACATTGATCAGATCGCATTTCAGTACCTGAAAGAAAAGAAAAACCTTGAAGACCTAACGCTCAATATGACCAATAATGCTTTCATGCAGCAATTGGATGATGAACGTAAAGATTTAGCTAAGCAATCAATCAAGGATAAAATGTTGATGATGTCTGATGACGACAACCTAAAACTTAGTGTTGAAGACAGGTTGTATTATCAAAACCTGAAAGATGAAGACCTGGAGAAAATTAAGAATATTGCCCATTCATTTTTACTTTCAGACGTTGATCACATCAATGATTTTGTATCAAAAGAAGATATGGATTTCTACCGAAACCAATCAGCAAAAGACAAGGGACACATTGACAAGGTGATTGCTAAAATGATCAAAAACACGGCTCTTTCAGATCTACTCTATGCTGAATCTAACTTTGAAAAAGATCAAATTGGCCTCTTGGAAGAAAGCGTTTCAGGAGCAACCAATCTTACCGAAATGCTGGAAGTAGCCAACAAAAATTCTGATCTGAGGAACCTTGATCCTACTGACAAGAGTAGGATGATGAGATTTTTGTCCTCAGCAGCTCCTGCCTGGATGGAAAGAGAAGAAACTGTTTTCTTACAGGATGAAAGTGAAGTGAAGCGTGAATATTCTGAAATGGTTGCCAGAAGGGGTTCTGAGGAAATTGATGACGGCCCATTCACTTTGACTACTATTAGTGACGGATCCAGTGAAGTAACTGCTGGATTAGAAGTTAGACCTGTCTCATCGGGTGAGGTAGTTAATGAACTTAGCGCTGCTGCATTAAGCTTCTACAATGGGTTATCAGCAGATAATCAACTAAAAGTTGACAGATTTATTGCAGCCAGGTATATTAATGAAGACTATCAGGATGGTAGTCTTATTGAGCAAGATCTGACTTTTGAGAAATCAATCAATGGAGACGCCAAGGTTTATACTAAACTATTGTCAAGAAAACTGAAAGGGGAGTTTTTAACTTCTGCAGAAGAAAGCACGCTTAAGGATGCTTTCGTTTTTTACAGCAGCAAAGCCAGAAATGAGAAACCTCGATGGAACCGTGTTGTAATTGCTGAAGCGCTTGATATAAACCCAGCGGGCAATTATTATGCACAGAAGAAGGATTACAGGTTCTATCAAAGTTTAACAGACTCAGATCAGTCTTTGGTACGTGAAATTGAAAGTTTCAGGTTTCAAAACCACAGAGTACTTTCAGAAAACATGGCATCAGATTCAAAAGATGTTGTTGTTCCTGGTCTGACAAGAAACTTGCCTAAGTATGTTGTAGAAACAGAATATATGTCAATTGAAGGAACCTTAATTGATAATAATAAAGGAACATCGGTTAATGCTTTTCCAGTAGCTCTGGAAAATAAAGATGGCAGAAAAGTGTATCAAACCGAAACAAATAACAAAGGAGAGTTTTCTTTTCAAAGCATTCAAACAGATGAGTATAAACTTGTTTCTGGTTCTGATGAGTATGCAAAAGACTTTGCAGAAAGTTATTTTGTGAAGGACCTTGAAGTGAAAGAAGTAGATGAGAAAGCATCCGTTGTACAAACAACAACCAGTGTTTTCTTTGACCTAAGCAGCTATCAATTGAGGCGAGAAGCTCAGGCTACTTTAGATGAAATTATAGAGGAATACAAAAAAGCACCATTCAGTATTGAGCTAGAAGCCCATACTGATAATAGTGGGTCTGCAGCTTTAAACCAACGACTGAGTAAAGACAGGGGAGAATTTGCGGCCAAATATCTTAAATCAAAAGGAGTGGCAGAGAAAGACATAATTATCAGATTCTTTGGTATGAACAAGCCAATTGCTTCGAATGACAATGTATATGGAAGACAATTCAACAGAAGACTTGATATCAATATGAGATCTATAGGGAAAATTGATTTCAAACCTCGTCTTGTTTACATTGCTAAACCGAAAGCAACTGTTAAGAATCTTGCGTCTCTATATGGTATTTCAGAGAGTGAGTTAAAAAGTACAAATGGTATATCTTCTGGCGCTTTAGAAGATAACCAACCAGTAAGACTACCAGATAATGGTGTATCACCAGATCTTAGCTTACTCGTACCGATGAACTCAAATGTTACCAGGTATAGCAACTATGTAGTAAAACCAGGAGAAACAGTTACTTCGATTGCTGAAAAGCTTAGAATTCCGGAAGAATTGATCATGGAATTAAATGATTTAAAGAGTGTCAATGTTCCTGCTGGTAGAACTATTCTGGTGCTCTACATAAAACGACCAGGATAGAGAATAAAGAAATAATATAGCAATATCACTTAGAAACCTGTTAATTGTATAAAGCAACAGGTTTTTTTATTGTGAAACTTCTGCTAATCAAGGTTAGGTCACCAGTTTTCAACCTATCAATGTAAAAAACAGTTACGGTTTCACCCACTAAAAATCTATTTTAGGAATTGACCAAGTATTTTTACCATAACTCCGGAACTACTAAACCTATTTGTGAAGCATTGATAAACGTAAGACAAAAATTACTATGAGCGGCAATACTGACAATCCAAATTTGAGAATCCAGGACCTTTCTTAAAGGAGTTTTTAAATGACGCAATTGGCGAGTAATTCCAGTAATCCTGGCTTCTGAACTAAAACAAAGGATTCCCTGATCTTCTTGATCTGGTATTCTGGTACATGAAGTACTGTACAGAAACTTCGAAAGACGGTCTTACTGTTGGTAAGTTCTGATCCTCAAAAAAGAGTTTTGAGTTCATGTCATAACTAATACCAGCATTGAGCACAGGGCTTCTGAATCCAATGTAAAAAATAAACGCATCTCTTAACCGATACCACGCACCAGCCGCCAATTTTGTTCCTCTATTAGACACCGTGTATCGCTTTTCATTTTGAAGTGAATAAGCCACGGTTCCCCCTCCATTAAATTGGAAGTTATTAAATAGGTTACCTTTCTTGGTTTCAATAGTTCCTAAAATAGAGGGCATAAAATCAAATTTCTCCAATTTAAACTCAAATCCACCATGGTATTTCAGGACAATTCTCTGCCTGGCAAGATCTCCTGAGCTTACAAACGCAGTATTAGGTCTGGTAATATTACTAATAACCAAGCCGGAAAATGCGCTATATCGATAGAGAAGGAAATTTCTTTCTTTATTGAAATAATACATAGCACCAAAATTCACAATTGGATATCCTACCTGATCATCAAACTCCGATACCGGTGTAGGTGCTGTTATATCTGTGCCTACAAAAGGGCTATATTGAGAACCCCATATTAAATCGCTTACCTGAAAATTTCGTTGTTCATATCCAAGCTGAGCACCAACTATAATGGTCTCACCCTCTAATCTACCCAGATAGATATTGTGCGCATAATTTACAAAGAAGCCATTTGTAACATATACTCCAGGTACACCCGCGTCCTCACGATATGCCATGGCTCCTACTCCACCAAACATCTTTTGAAATCTTCCTTTACTCTTTATTGGAAGTATAACTGAGGCCTGTGAAAGGTTATTAACCACCTGAGTACCTTTTTCAGAAATTTGCCTCCTGTGGCTCGCATGGAATGAAGGTTCTTGGTAAATACCGGCCACTGCTGGATTTAAATGCAGGGAAGCTGAATAATATTGAGAGAACTGTACAGTCTGGCCCAGTATACACTGAGAAACTAGAAATAACGATATGGTTAAAATTTTCTTCACTACCTAATTAAATACAGAGGGCCTTCAAATCGTTCTATGATATCATTTCTTTCTAACTGAATTGAATAGTAATATAAGCCAGCTGGTTCTTCAACACCGTCAATTGTTCCATCCCATCCTCTGGTATTAGCCTCTTGAAAATCATTTGTTTGATATACAATCAGGTTTACCCTATTGAATACTCTCATACTGAAATTCTGATCACTGATATTCTCACCAAATACCCGGAAAGACCTGTTAAGTGGATCGGTGGCTCTGGGAGAGAATGCATTTGGTATATGAACAACTCCCTCTTCAGGGATTAATGGACCTTTAGCTATTGCCACATTTATCTCATTATTGGTAGCAAATGAAATAGGTCTGGCTGATTTTATTACACCACTTGTAAGGGAATCTGTATTGTTCAATTCAGATACACCTAATGATTCAAATTCTCCACCAATTGAATCTCTGAAAGCCACTACGGGAGATTCAATAATAAATGGTTGATCGTTCCTGATTGTGAAATTCTCCAGATCAGCTCCTGCAAAATCAATAATTACCTGTGTGCTATCAAAGAATCCAGAGAGCAGTTCAAGTGTCCACAAAGCATGCTCCGACACGCCAAAGAGACTTGCTCCGGGAATTGGAGGTTCCGGATGCGGGTGCACCACATGGGCTTTTATTTGAGTACCCAAACCATATACATATTCAAATTCTATAGGGTCAAAAAAGAGGGAGTCGCCAATTGGAAAATACTTGGGCCCTGAACCAAAATGAGTAACGGGACCATCAACAAAAGAGTCTTCATTACCTCCCAGTACAGACACACCATCCAATAAAACAAGAGATGCGTCATCTCTCAACTTTAAGATTCCATTGTACAAACCAATTTCACCTGTAACAACAATTGAATCAGTTTGGAAAGTTGATATTCCAGAGGAGTTCATGGACAACCTCCTTAACTCAAAATAGGAGTTGTTAGTTATCATTTGGTCATCCCCTCCGAAGAAATTAAGTACACCTTCAGATCCATTGAATATATTGTAGTTATTGAAATCACCAAATAAATCCACCTGACCACTATTCTCTATAAGGCCATAATTATCAAGACCACCGCCAAATTGCATAGAAGCATTTGATTGTATAAAAATCGCAGCGTTTTCCTGAACGGTGAGTTGCTGGGCATTAATTAAACTGCCGAACAAGAGGAAAGGGATCAATATGGTTTTCTGTTTCCACATTGTTTATTCTCCTTTAGTTTCATTGGATCCTAAGTTAGGCTTCAATCCAAGTAGTTGTTTGATTTCATCCACATCTGATTTTATCGATGTGTTTTCTGCTTCAAGTTTATCGATTTTCTGATTCTGATTATCCACCTGATTAGCAAGTGCGCTGATTGTGTTTTGCTGTTCTTTGATTGCCTCAATCAATACTGGGATCAAACCCTGATAATTCACCATTTTATAGCCATCTTCTCTAGTCGTAACTAATTCAGGGTATACTTTCTCTAATTCCTGTGCAATTACTCCTATTTGCTTTTTCTTCTCTTCGTCTGAAATAAAGTTATAGTTATAACCATTTAACTGGTTTAGCTTTTCAATTGTATTTGTTAGTAAATTGATATTTTCCTTCAAGCGTCTATCAGATGACGACATTACATTACCAGATCCATCAGTCATTAAACCTGGTGCACTAATAATTCCGCTTAAGGTAAGACCATTAAATGATGGTGAATCTCCAGTTCCAAGACCTAAAGTCGTCCGTTGTGCTCCAGCAGTGGCATCATCCAGTATTGCCCTACCTGCAGCCGTTAAATTCGTTACTGCGTAAGCATCTGAGGCGGTAGTGTATATCATTTCATCGGCGGCTGTTGTTAACCCTGAAATAGATTGTAGACCTGCATCCTGAGCCTGAACATCTGTACCGATTGCAAGACCAAGTGTGGTTCGTTGGGCACTTGCATTCGCGTCATCTAATAACGCTCTACCTGCAGCGGTCAAACTTGTTACTGCGTAAGCATCTGATGCAGTAGTGTATATCATTTCATCGACTGCTGTTGTTAATCCTGAAATAGATTGTAGACCTGCATCCTGCGCCTGAACATCCGTACCGATTACAAGACCAAGTGTGGTTCGTTGTGCACTTGCATTCGCGTCATCTAATAAAGCTCTACCTGCAGCGGTCAAACTTGTTACCGCATATGCATCTGATGCAGTAGTGTATATCATTTCATCGGCCGAAGTGGTTAATCCCGATATAGACTGTAAACCTGCATCCTGGGCCTGAACATCTGTACCGATTGCAAGACCAAGTGTGGTTCGTTGGGCTCCTGCATTCGCATCATCCAATATGGCTCTTCCTGCTGCTGTTAAACTTGTTACCGCATATGCATCTGATGCTGTTGTATAAATCATCTCATCAGCTGATGTGGTTAACCCCGATATAGATTGTAAACCTGCATCCTGAGCCTGAACATCTGTACCGATTGCAAGACCAAGTGTGGTTCGTTGGGCTCCTGCATTCGCATCATCCAATATGGCTCTTCCTGCTGCTGTTAAACTTGTTACCGCATATGCATCTGATGCTGTTGTATAAATCATCTCATCAGCTGATGTGGTTAATCCCGATATAGATTGCAAACCTGCATCCTGGGCCTGAACATCTGTACCAATTGTCAATCCTAAGCTTGTCCTGGCTGTTGCACCTGTTTCTGCTACCCAGTTTGAACCGTCTCCTACTATGATATTACCATCTGTGACTGCTAACCCTGAGATATCTTCCAATGCCTGATCCCAGGCCTGAATATCTGATCCAATATCGATTCCTAAGGTGGTGCGCTGTGCAGAGGCATCTGCATCGTCCAGTATCGCCCTACCTGCAGCCGTCAGACTTGTTACTGCATATGCATCTGATGCTGTTGTGTAAATCATCTCGTCGGCCGCTGTGGTTAATCCCGATATAGACTGTAAACCTGCATCCTGGGCCTGAACATCTGTACCAATTGCAAGACCAAGTGTGGTTCGTTGGGCTCCTGCATTCGCATCATCCAATATGGCTCTTCCTGCTGCTGTTAAACTTGTTACCGCATATGCATCTGATGCTGTTGTGTAAATCATCTCGTCGGCCGCTGTGGTTAATCCCGATATAGATTGCAAACCTGCATCCTGGGCCTGAACATCTGTACCAATTGCAAGACCAAGTGTGGTTCGTTGGGCTCCTGCATTCGCATCATCCAATATGGCTCTTCCTGCTGCTGTTAAACTTGTTACCGCATATGCATCTGATGCTGTTGTGTAAATCATCTCATCAGCTGATGTGGTTAATCCCGATATAGATTGCAAACCTGCATCCTGGGCCTGAACATCTGTACCAATTGTCAATCCTAAGCTTGTCCTGGCTGTTGCACCTGTTTCTGCTACCCAGTTTGAACCGTCTCCTACTATGATATTACCATCTGTGACTGCTAACCCTGAGATATCTTCCAATGCCTGATCCCAGGCCTGAATATCTGATCCAATATCGATTCCTAAGGTGGTGCGCTGTGCAGAGGCATCTGCATCGTCCAGTATCGCCCTACCTGCAGCCGTCAGACTTGTTACTGCATATGCATCTGATGCTGTTGTGTAAATCATCTCGTCGGCCGCTGTGGTTAATCCCGATATAGATTGTAAACCTGCATCCTGGGCCTGAACATCTGTACCAATTGCAAGACCAAGTGTGGTTCGTTGGGCTCCTGCATTCGCATCATCCAATATGGCTCTTCCTGCTGCTGTTAAACTTGTTACCGCATATGCATCTGATGCTGTTGTGTAAATCATCTCATCAGCTGATGTGGTTAATCCCGATATAGATTGCAAACCTGCATCCTGGGCCTGAACATCTGTACCAATCGTCAATCCTAAGCTTGTCCTGGCTGTTGCACCTGTTTCTGCTACCCAGTTTGAACCGTCTCCTACTATGATATTACCATCTGTGACTGCTAACCCTGAGATATCTTCCAATGCCTGATCCCAGGCCTGAATATCTGATCCAATGTCGATTCCTAAGGTGGTGCGCTGTGCAGAGGCATCTGCATCGTCCAGTATCGCCCTACCTGCAGCCGTCAGACTTGTTACTGCATATGCATCTGATGCTGTTGTGTAAATCATCTCGTCGGCCGCTGTGGTTAATCCCGATATAGACTGTAAACCTGCATCCTGGGCCTGAACATCTGTACCAATTGCAAGACCAAGTGTGGTTCGTTGGGCTCCTGCATTCGCATCATCCAATATGGCTCTTCCTGCTGCTGTTAAACTTGTTACCGCATATGCATCTGATGCTGTTGTATAAATCATCTCATCAGCTGATGTGGTTAATCCCGATATAGATTGCAAACCTGCATCCTGGGCCTGAACATCTGTACCAATCGTCAATCCTAAGCTTGTCCTGGCTGTTGCACCTGTTTCTGCTACCCAGTTTGAACCGTCTCCTACTATGATATTACCATCTGTGACTGCTAACCCTGAGATATCTTCCAATGCCTGATCCCAGGCCTGAATATCTGATCCAATATCGATTCCTAAGGTGGTGCGCTGTGCAGAGGCATCTGCATCGTCCAGTATCGCCCTACCTGCAGCCGTCAGACTTGTTACTGCATATGCATCTGATGCTGTTGTGTAAATCATCTCGTCGGCCGCTGTGGTTAATCCCGATATAGACTGTAAACCTGCATCCTGGGCCTGAACATCTGTACCAATTGCAAGACCAAGTGTGGTTCGTTGGGCTCCTGCATTCGCATCATCCAATATGGCTCTTCCTGCTGCTGTTAAACTTGTTACCGCATATGCATCTGATGCTGTTGTATAAATCATCTCATCAGCTGATGTGGTTAATCCCGATATAGATTGCAAACCTGCATCCTGGGCCTGAACATCTGTACCAATCGTCAATCCTAAGCTTGTCCTGGCTGTTGCACCTGTTTCTGCTACCCAGTTTGAACCGTCTCCTACTATGATATTACCATCTGTGACTGCTAACCCTGAGATATCTTCCAATGCCTGATCCCAGGCCTGAATATCTGATCCAATATCGATTCCTAAGGTGGTGCGCTGTGCAGAGGCATCTGCATCGTCCAGTATCGCCCTACCTGCAGCCGTCAGACTTGTTACTGCATATGCATCTGATGCTGTTGTGTAAATCATCTCGTCGGCCGCTGTGGTTAATCCCGATATAGACTGTAAACCTGCATCCTGGGCCTGAACATCTGTACCAATCGTCAATCCTAAGCTTGTCCTGGCTGTTGCACCTGTTTCTGCTACCCAGTTTGAACCGTCTCCTACTATGATATTACCATCTGTGACTGCTAACCCTGAGATATCTTCCAATGCCTGATCCCAGGCCTGAATATCTGATCCAATGTCGATTCCTAAGGTGGTGCGCTGTGCAGAGGCATCTGCATCGTCCAGTATCGCCCTACCTGCAGCCGTCAGACTTGTTACTGCATATGCATCTGATGCAGTTGTGTAAATCATCTCGTCGGCCGCTGTGGTTAATCCCGATATAGACTGTAAACCTGCATCCTGGGCCTGAACATCTGTACCAATTGCAAGACCAAGTGTGGTTCGTTGGGCTCCTGCATTCGCATCATCCAATATGGCTCTTCCTGCTGCTGTTAAACTTGTTACCGCATATGCATCTGATGCTGTTGTGTAAATCATCTCATCAGCTGATGTGGTTAATCCCGATATAGATTGCAAACCTGCATCCTGGGCCTGAACATCTGTACCAATTGTCAATCCTAAGCTTGTCCTGGCTGTTGCACCTGTTTCTGCTACCCAGTTTGAACCGTCTCCTACTATGATATTACCATCTGTGACTGCTAACCCTGAGATATCTTCCAATGCCTGATCCCAGGCCTGAATATCTGATCCAATGTCGATTCCTAAGGTGGTGCGCTGTGCAGAGGCATCTGCATCGTCCAGTATCGCCCTACCTGCAGCCGTCAGACTTGTTACTGCATATGCATCTGATGCTGTTGTGTAAATCATCTCGTCGGCCGCTGTGGTTAATCCCGATATAGACTGTAAACCTGCATCCTGGGCCTGAACATCTGTACCGATTGCAAGACCAAGTGTGGTTCGTTGGGCTCCTGCATTCGCATCATCCAATATGGCTCTTCCTGCTGCTGTTAAACTTGTTACCGCATATGCATCTGATGCTGTTGTATAAATCATCTCATCAGCTGATGTGGTTAATCCTGATATAGATTGTAAACCTGCATCCTGGGCCTGAACGTCTGTACCAATAACTAACCCCAGGTTACTTCTTGCATTTAACGCTGTACTTGCACCTGTTCCTCCATCCGCAACAGCTAGATCGGTAATACCTGTAATTGAACCCCCTGAAATATTTACACTATTTGCATCCTGACTAGCGATAGTACCAATATCTGCGTTGGTCAAGATTGTTTCATCTGCGCCATTCAGGTCTGGAATTCTTATTATTCCACCACCAGAAGATTGATCAGCAGTAATTAATGTCAAATCATTTGTCGCTTCATTAAAAACGACATCTTCTGTTATTGTAAGGTTTGAAGCTGAGAATTTATTAGCTGTGACTTCACCAGCGGTGGCTACCAGATCTATGTTTCCTGCACCTGTCATATTTATATCACCAATGGCAGCAGTAAAATCAACAATATCTCCATTGACAATCACATCCCCACCAGTTGTAACATTGAGATCTCCATCGGCATTAATATCAATATTACTATCACTTCCTCCAAATGTATTTGAGGCCGAAATAGTCAGCGTCTGATCAGTTGGATCATTCGCAATCATTGAAAAGTTCGAATTCTCAGTTGCGTCCATACTTAAACCTCCCGCTGTTGCATCGATGGTCACATCGGTTCCATCAACATCCAGGTCACCATTTGTAGCAGCTATTTCTATTGCATTGACACTGCTTTCTGAAGTAGTTAAAGAAATTCTCTGATCACCAGATACTTGAAAAAGTCCCTCTCCACTGCTAGTAGTAATGGTATTTCCAGCAACATAAGCACTCTGGAGGTTCTTATTGGTTACTTCATTATCAACATAGGTTTTTACTGCTTGTTCTGTTGGAACCGCATTATTACTATCATCTCCAAGTGTTCCATCAGTTGAAAACTCATTCACAGAAGTCCCATTGGGTAAACTGAGACTACCTGTTTCTATAGATGTATTTGTTGCATTTACTGTTAATTCTCCGCCGGAAAGGATGTTTAAATCTGTTCCATCACTATTGATTCTTTCTGCATCATCAGTTGAAAAGCTTAAACTTTGTCCTTGAGATATGTTTACATTAGCGGTAGGGCTCAAAATAATATCTGCACCTGAATTAATAGTAAGGTCCGTTCCATCACTTGTCAATGACTCTGCATCGTCTGTGGATAAACTCAAGCTCCTACCTTCAGTAATATTCACGTTATTGGTGGGGTTCAGGCTAATATCTGAGCCGGAACTTAATGTCAAATCGGTTCCATCACTAACAATATTTTCAGCATCATCTGATGATAAGCTTAGCTCAGTGGATTGTGGTATGTTTACTCTGTCTGCCGCAGATAATACAAGATCGCCAGATGTGGTAGTACTCAAGGTAAGGTTGTTGCTCTCCACATTTATGGTCGAGGCTCCATCTGCCTCTATTGATACTGCTCCAGTACCAGCTTCTAAACTGATATCTCCTGCTCCCTTCGTCTGTAGATTCAGGTCAATGTTAGTATCATCTCCAGCTGTGCTGATCACTGGCCCACTTGCCGCATCAGCATTCTGAATCTCAAGCTGGTTAACCGGTGTGCCAGATGGTGTCAGGGTGAATAATTCCTCACCATTTAAATCATCTATACTTACTGCTATGTTTGGACTTGTCAAATCTGCATCTGATAAATCTGCATTAACCAAATTCGTAACACCGGTTCCTGGATCTATTGTGATGTCTCCACTACCTTGGGTGTTTATTGTCAAACCTACATTCGCATCATCTCCACTACTGCTGATTACAGGATCACCTGCAGTGGCTGCATTGGTGACAGTAACTTCATTCACTGCCGAACCTGTGCTTCCAAAGATCAATACCTCATTGTCATTGCCGTCCTGTACTTCTGGTACCTCAACTGCATTGGCGATGACTGTATTACTTGTCGCGGTAAGGTTAATATCTCCTCCTGAAGTGACATCCAGATTCGTACCATCACTTGTCAATGACTCTGCATCGTCTGTGGATAAGCTCATGCTCCTACCTTCGGTGATGTTCACATTATTAGTAGGATTAAGGTTAATATCTGAGCCGGAACTTAATGTCACATCTGTTCCATCACTTACAATATTTTCTGCATCATCTGTTGATAGACTCAAAGTGGTTCCTTGTGGTACATTCACATTACCTGTGCTGCTCAATACAATGTCTCCTCCAGATGCGATACTTAGGTCGGTTCCATCACTACTTAGGTTCTCTGCATCATCTGTGGCAAGGCTTAGTGTTGTTCCCTGAGGTACATTTACATTTCCAGTACTGTTCAATGTGATATCTCCTCCCGAGGCTACACTCAAATCTGTTCCATCACTGCTTAGGTTCTCTGCATCGTCAGTCGATAAACTCAAAGCTGTTCCTTGTGCAACTCTTACATCGCCTCCCGGATTCAAATTCAAATCTCCTGTTCCCTTCGTCTGTAGATTCAGGTCAATGTTAGTATCATCTCCAGCTGTGCTGATCACTGGCCCACTTGCCGCATCAGCATTCTGAATCTCAAGCTGGTTAACCGGTGTGCCAGATGGTGTCAGGGTGAATAATTCCTCACCATTTAAATCATCTATACTTACTGCTATGTTTGGACTTGTCAAATCTGCATCTGATAAATCTGCATTAACCAAATTCGTAACACCGGTTCCTGGATCTATTGTGATGTCTCCACTACCTTGGGTGTTTATTGTTAACCCTACATTCGCATCATCTCCACTACTGCTGATTACAGGATCACCTGCAGTGGCTGCATTGGTGACAGTAACTTCATTCACTGCCGAACCTGTGCTTCCAAAGATCAATACCTCATTGTCATTGCCGTCCTGTACTTCTGGTACCTCAACTGCATTGGCGATGACTGTATTACTTGTCGCGGTAAGGTTAATATCTCCTCCTGAAGTGACATCCAGATTCGTACCATCACTTGTCAATGACTCTGCATCGTCTGTGGATAAGCTCATGCTCCTACCTTCGGTGATGTTCACATTATTAGTAGGATTAAGGTTAATATCTGAGCCGGAACTTAATGTCACATCTGTTCCATCACTTACAATATTTTCTGCATCATCTGTTGATAGACTCAAAGTGGTTCCTTGTGGTACATTCACATTACCTGTGCTGCTCAATACAATGTCTCCTCCAGATGCGATACTTAGGTCGGTTCCATCACTACTTAGGTTCTCTGCATCATCTGTGGCAAGGCTTAGTGTTGTTCCCTGAGGTACATTTACATTTCCAGTACTGTTCAATGTGATATCTCCTCCCGAGGCTACACTCAAATCTGTTCCATCACTGCTTAGGTTCTCTGCATCGTCAGTCGATAAACTCAAAGCTGTTCCTTGTGCAACTCTTACATCGCCTCCCGGATTCAAATTCAAATCTCCTGTTCCCTTCGTCTGTAGATTCAGGTCAATGTTAGTATCATCTCCAGCTGTGCTGATCACTGGCCCACTTGCCGCATCAGCATTCTGAATCTCAAGCTGGTTAACCGGTGTGCCAGATGGTGTCAGGGTGAATAATTCCTCACCATTTAAATCATCTATACTTACTGCTATGTTTGGACTTGTCAAATCTGCATCTGATAAATCTGCATTAACCAAATTCGTAACACCGGTTCCTGGATCTATTGTGATGTCTCCACTACCTTGGGTGTTTATTGTTAACCCTACATTCGCATCATCTCCACTACTGCTGATTACAGGATCACCTGCAGTGGCTGCATTGGTGACAGTAACTTCATTCACTGCCGAACCTGTGCTTCCAAAGATCAATACCTCATTGTCATTGCCGTCCTGTACTTCTGGTACCTCAACTGCATTGGCGATGACTGTATTACTTGTCGCGGTAAGGTTAATATCTCCTCCTGAAGTGACATCCAGATTCGTACCATCACTTGTCAATGACTCTGCATCGTCTGTGGATAAGCTCATGCTCCTACCTTCGGTGATGTTCACATTATTAGTAGGATTAAGGTTAATATCTGAGCCGGAACTTAATGTCACATCTGTTCCATCACTTACAATATTTTCTGCATCATCTGTTGATAGACTCAAAGTGGTTCCTTGTGGTACATTCACATTACCTGTGCTGCTCAATACAATGTCTCCTCCAGATGCGATACTTAGGTCGGTTCCATCACTACTTAGGTTCTCTGCATCATCTGTGGCAAGGCTTAGTGTTGTTCCCTGAGGTACATTTACATTTCCAGTACTGTTCAATGTGATATCTCCTCCCGAGGCTACACTCAAATCTGTTCCATCACTGCTTAGGTTCTCTGCATCGTCAGTCGATAAACTCAAAGCTGTTCCTTGTGCAACTCTTACATCGCCTCCCGGATTCAAATTCAAATCTCCTGTTCCCTTCGTCTGTAGATTCAGGTCAATGTTAGTATCATCTCCAGCTGTGCTGATCACTGGCCCACTTGCCGCATCAGCATTCTGAATCTCAAGCTGGTTAACCGGTGTGCCAGATGGTGTCAGGGTGAATAATTCCTCACCATTTAAATCATCTATACTTACTGCTATGTTTGGACTTGTCAAATCTGCATCTGATAAATCTGCATTAACCAAATTCGTAACACCGGTTCCTGGATCTATTGTGATGTCTCCACTACCTTGGGTGTTTATTGTTAACCCTACATTCGCATCATCTCCACTACTGCTGATTACAGGATCACCTGCAGTGGCTGCATTGGTGACAGTAACTTCATTCACTGCCGAACCTGTGCTTCCAAAGATCAATACCTCATTGTCATTGCCGTCCTGTACTTCTGGTACCTCAACTGCATTGGCGATGACTGTATTACTTGTCGCGGTAAGGTTAATATCTCCTCCTGAAGTGACATCCAGATTCGTACCATCACTTGTCAATGACTCTGCATCGTCTGTGGATAAGCTCATGCTCCTACCTTCGGTGATGTTCACATTATTAGTAGGATTAAGGTTAATATCTGAGCCGGAACTTAATGTCACATCTGTTCCATCACTTACAATATTTTCTGCATCATCTGTTGATAGACTCAAAGTGGTTCCTTGTGGTACATTCACATTACCTGTGCTGCTCAATACAATGTCTCCTCCAGATGCGATACTTAGGTCGGTTCCATCACTACTTAGGTTCTCTGCATCATCTGTGGCAAGGCTTAGTGTTGTTCCCTGAGGTACATTTACATTTCCAGTACTGTTCAATGTGATATCTCCTCCCGAGGCTACACTCAAATCTGTTCCATCACTGCTTAGGTTCTCTGCATCGTCAGTCGATAAACTCAAAGCTGTTCCTTGTGCAACTCTTACATCGCCTCCCGGATTCAAATTCAAATCTCCTGTTCCCTTCGTCTGTAGATTCAGGTCAATGTTAGTATCATCTCCAGCTGTGCTGATCACTGGCCCACTTGCCGCATCAGCATTCTGAATCTCAAGCTGGTTAACCGGTGTGCCAGATGGTGTCAGGGTGAATAATTCCTCACCATTTAAATCATCTATACTTACTGCTATGTTTGGACTTGTCAAATCTGCATCTGATAAATCTGCATTAACCAAATTCGTAACACCGGTTCCTGGATCTATTGTGATGTCTCCACTACCTTGGGTGTTTATTGTTAACCCTACATTCGCATCATCTCCACTACTGCTGATTACAGGATCACCTGCAGTGGCTGCATTGGTGACAGTAACTTCATTCACTGCCGAACCTGTGCTTCCAAAGATCAATACCTCATTGTCATTGCCGTCCTGTACTTCTGGTACCTCAACTGCATTGGCGATGACTGTATTACTTGTCGCGGTAAGGTTAATATCTCCTCCTGAAGTGACATCCAGATTCGTACCATCACTTGTCAATGACTCTGCATCGTCTGTGGATAAGCTCATGCTCCTACCTTCGGTGATGTTCACATTATTAGTAGGATTAAGGTTAATATCTGAGCCGGAACTTAATGTCACATCTGTTCCATCACTTACAATATTTTCTGCATCATCTGTTGATAGACTCAAAGTGGTTCCTTGTGGTACATTCACATTACCTGTGCTGCTCAATACAATGTCTCCTCCAGATGCGATACTTAGGTCGGTTCCATCACTACTTAGGTTCTCTGCATCATCTGTGGCAAGGCTTAGTGTTGTTCCCTGAGGTACATTTACATTTCCAGTACTGTTCAATGTGATATCTCCTCCCGAGGCTACACTCAAATCTGTTCCATCACTGCTTAGGTTCTCTGCATCGTCAGTCGATAAACTCAAAGCTGTTCCTTGTGCAACTCTTACATCGCCTCCCGGATTCAAATTCAAATCTCCTGTTCCCTTCGTCTGTAGATTCAGGTCAATGTTAGTATCATCTCCAGCTGTGCTGATCACTGGCCCACTTGCCGCATCAGCATTCTGAATCTCAAGCTGGTTAACCGGTGTGCCAGATGGTGTCAGGGTGAATAATTCCTCACCATTTAAATCATCTATACTTACTGCTATGTTTGGACTTGTCAAATCTGCATCTGATAAATCTGCATTAACCAAATTCGTAACACCGGTTCCTGGATCTATTGTGATGTCTCCACTACCTTGGGTGTTTATTGTCAAACCTACATTCGCATCATCTCCACTACTGCTGATTACAGGATCACCTGCAGTGGCTGCATTGGTGACAGTAACTTCATTCACTGCCGAACCTGTGCTTCCAAAGATCAATACCTCATTGTCATTGCCGTCCTGTACTTCTGGTACCTCAACTGCATTGGCGATGACTGTATTACTTGTCGCGGTAAGGTTAATATCTCCTCCTGAAGTGACATCCAGATTCGTACCATCACTTGTCAATGACTCTGCATCGTCTGTGGATAAGCTCATGCTCCTACCTTCGGTGATGTTCACATTATTAGTAGGATTAAGGTTAATATCTGAGCCGGAACTTAATGTCAAATCTGTTCCGTCACTTACAATATTTTCTGCGTCATCTGTTGATAAACTTAGCTCAGTAGATTGTGGAATATTTACTCTGTCCGCAGCGGACAATACAAGGTCCCCGGAGGTTGTGGTACTCAGTGTCAGGTCATTGCTCTCAACATTTATGGTGGAGGCTCCATCAGCCTCTATTGATACTGCTCCCGTACCTGCTTCTATATTTATATCACCAGTCCCTTTTGTCTGTAAGTTCAGATCAATGTTAGTATCATCTCCAGCTGTGCTAATTACCGGACCACTTCCGACATCCGCATTCTCTATTTCCAGCTGATTAACTGGAGTACCGGATGGTGTCAAAGTGAATAATTCCTCACCGTTTAAATCATCTATACTTACAGCTATGTTTGGACTTGTAAGGTTTGCGTCAGTTAAGTCAGCATTTATGAGGTTAGTAACACCGGCACCTGGATCTATAGTGATGTCTCCACTACCTTGGGTGTTTATTGTCAAACCTACATTCGCATCATCTCCACTACTGCTGATTACAGGATCACCTGCAGTGGCTGCATTGGTAATTGTGACTTCATTCACTGCCGAACCTGTGCTTCCAAAGATCAATACCTCATTGTCATTGCTGTCCTGTACTTCTGGTACCTCAACTGCATTGGCGATGACTGTATTACTTGTTGCGGTAAGGTTAATATCTCCTCCTGAAGTGACATCCAGATTCGTACCATCACTTGTCAATGACTCTGCATCGTCTGTGGATAAACTTAAAGTCCTACCTTCGGTGATGTTCACACTTCCCGCTGGATCTAAAACTATATCCCCAGATGAAGTTGTCTGAATCGTTAGATCATTTCCATCAACAGTGAAATTTGATGGGTTTGTTGCATCCAAACTAATGGTTGCACCATCAACAATTAAGTCACCATCTAAATCTGTATCATTCGCCACCAATAAACCTCCAGTATTATTCAATTGAATCTGATTCGCCCCTGTTACTACAAAATTCCCTGAAGTAACATCCAGGTCTCCTCCGTCTACAGCATCGTCCTGAATGGTAGACGTAACCACACCACCAGATTCTTCAATTAACACATCACCACCAACTACACCAGCAATAAACTCATTTGCTGAGCTACCTATTAATATTTCATCCTGATTAGGTACTATGTCAAATTTTACAGTATCGTTATCGATTTGTAGTCCAGAACCAACATTCACAGCCAATTGATCTGTCGCGGTTTGTCTGCTCAATCCATTTCCAGCAATATCTGCAATGTCTTTGCTTACAAGATCAGTTCCATCTCCTTGAAGTATGAATCCATCACCTCTTGCATCAAGTTCAACTGCCTCACCTGTTCCATCTCCAACGAAAATATGTCCCTGAGTTAAATCATTATCAGCGTCGATTTCTTCATCTACATAAGTTTTGATCGCATCTGCAGTTGCCAAATCAGTTGCATCGTTATTATTTCTAACATCAGTCGAAATCTCACTAACGAAAGGGGCCGATCCGTCAAAAGAGAGGTTGTCAGTTATATCAAGATCTTGTGCAACATTAAGATCTCCACGAACATTAGTATTATCAGAAGTACTACCCAGGTCTACCTGTCCAGCAACATCTAATGTTCCATCAAAGTCAGCATTTGTTCCCACTGTTAAATCTGATCCTGTAACGTCCAGACCATTCTGTGCATCTATATTGTCCGTAAATGTTGCTTGCTCAGTAACATTCAAATCACCACGTACATTTGTTGATATTCCTGATGCGGCCAAATCAGTTTGTTGGCTGATATCTACAGGCACATCGATATTGATCGCTCCTGATCCTGTTACTACCAGATCTCCATCATCAGTATTGATTTGGGTCTCATCCAATTGAGTTAATCCATCAACATCAAGGTTATCAGGACTGAAAGAACCTGTAACGTTAATGTTTGTAGCAGTAATGTTTACATCGTCAATGGCAGAGATATTGATATCTCCAGAACTTCCTAACGTTGAAAGCTCCAAATCATCATCAGACACAGAAACATTTGAAGCAGTTGAACCATCCAAACTAAAAGATGTACCATCAACAGTTAAATCACCATTCAGGTCTGTATTGGTAGCTACCGTTAAATCACCCCCGGTTACATCTACACCATTTTGTGCATCCACATTTCCACCAAATGTTACCTGAGATGTACCTGTCTGGGTTATTTGCTGACTTGTAACATTTAGTGCAGCACCAGAAACATCTAAACCGTTATTGGCATCTACATTATCTGTGAAAGTGGCCTGTTCTGTTACATTAAGATCTCCTCTTACATTGGTAGATATTCCTAATCCGGCTAAATCTGTCTGTTGACTTATGTCTACAGGAACATCGATATCTACTGATCCACTACCATCAACAAATAAATTACCATCGGTTGTATTAATTTGAGTCTCGTCTAATTGGGTTAAGCCATCTACATCCAGGTTATCAGGACTGAATGATCCACTTACGTTTATGTTAGTACCTGAAATATTCACATCATCAATCGCAGAAATATTTATATCTCCTCCACTCCCCAGGGTTGAAAGTTCCAGGTCATTACCAGTTACAGATACATTAGAGGCTGATGTACCATCTATACTGAATGTAGTCCCGTCTACACTTAAATCACCATTCAGGTCTGTATTGGTAGCTACCGTTAAATCACCCCCGGTAACATCTACACCATTTTGTGCATCCACATTTCCACCAAATGATACCTGAGATGTGCCAGTCTGAGTAATTTGCTGACTAGTGATAGTTAATGCTGCACCAGAAACATCCAAACCATTGTTGGCATCAACATTATCTGTGAAAGTGGCCTGTTCTGTCACATTTAGATCTCCTCTTACATTGGTAGATATTCCTGATCCGGCTAAATCTGTCTGTTGACTTATGTCTACAGGAACATCGATATCTACTGATCCACTACCATCAACAAACAGGTTACCATCAGTTGTATTAATTTGAGTCTCGTCCAATTGGGTTAAACCATCTACATCCAGGTTATCAGGACTAAATGATCCACTTACGTTTACATTTGTACCTGAAATATTCACGTCATCTGCAGCTGAAATATTAACATCTCCTGAGGTGGTTGTAGAAAGTGTGACATCATTGTCAGTTACATTCACTGAGGAGGGATCAGTTCCATCAATAGTAAATGTTCCACCATTTACATCGAGATCTCCATTCAATTCAGAATTTGTATTTACTATTAAGTTCGACCCGGTAATGTTTGCTCCGTCATTCAAATTAGTAGCGCCATCTACATTTAACTCACCTAATACATTGGTGCTTTCAGTGGTAGAAGACAAATTCACCTGGCTGTTTGCTGTGAAATTACCACCAACTGAGGCATCATTGGTGATTGCTACTCCATCCGTATTTTGAAAAATAACCTGATTAGGACCATCTACAATAAATGAACCACTCGTCACATCTATGTCGTCCCCTTGAATGGCATTATCCTGAATGGTGGTTGCACCAGTACTATCTATTTCAACATCACCAGTCATTTCCACACTATTCACATCTTCACCATCACCAACAAGGACAAACCCATCCCCATTAGCAGGAATTCTGGTTGCTTCATTGTTTTCATCGCCCACAAAAATGTACCCTCTGTCAAGGTCGTTGTCCGCATCAATCGAAACATCTACATAGTTTTTGGTCGCTGCGTCCTGAAGATCCACCGGATCCGTTACATTAATTAATCTGTTGTCTCCAATATCAATGTCCGCTTCACCAGCTCCAAAGCCAGATATTGGAATATTTGGTTTGTCAAGGTCCTCATTTTGCACCTGACCATCTTGAATTTTATCTGTAGTGACAGCATCTGGACCAAGTTTCACATTCGTAACATTCAAATCAGCAATGTCCGAAGTTTGCACATTTTGAGGTGCGATTTTGTCTGTCGTAACAGCATCCGGCCCCAATTTGGCGTTAGTCACAGCCAGGTCGTCAATATCTACGGTTTGGACTTCCCCGTCGATTATATTTTCTGTGGCTATGGTATTGTCATTGATTGTGATATTGGCTGAGGCTCCATTATTAATGGCTGTCACATCACCAGTTACTGGTAATCCCTCTGCACGATTACTCGCGTCCCCGATGTATATGTTATTTTGATTCAATTGGGAACTGGTGAATTCTAGACGATCTTCCCACCTTACTACTCCATCACTCCCAATAATCATGACCTTATCAGTGAGATCCTGAGGATCAATTTTGGTAATTGGAATAGTCCCATTTGCAATATCATCTCCAATTATTCCGAGATCAATAATGTTGGTTGAATCTATTTGTATTACAACATCTTCCGCAACTGTAATAATTCCCCTGTCATTCACTTCAAAGCGGACCACAGAAAACTCATTCCCATAACTACCGGGAGTAACTGTGCTGGTTTGAATTTTCTCGTAAGTAACTGCCTGATTGGCTAATTTATCGGTAGTAACATTTTCGTCCCTAATTTTTGTAGTGGTGATAACTTCACTTATCAGCATGTTAGGGTTATTGATTCCACCAAGTCGGATGAGTGGATTCGGATATGTTCCTGTTAATGATCCACCTGCAGTCGCGCCATTGAATCCACCCAGGCCCTGAACCCATTCTTCTCCGTCCCAATAATAAAATTGATTAAGGGCGATATCATAGACCATCATACCTTCATTACCACTACTGGTCAGCATTTTGGCTCTTAATACACCTCTTTGTGCTGGAGTAAGTCTTGGCACCAAAAAGCCCTGGTCTTTTGTTGGGGATTCAAGCTCTAACACCGCATTAGGATTGGGCGAACTGGTGTTTATCCCAACACTATTGTTGTTTTGGGCAATTGACTGATTAAAGACAAGGAACAGACCAAGTCCTAGAATTAATTTAAGTGTTTTCATAACAAACAGTCGGTTACTAAACAGTAGGAAGCCAGCCAGATTTGATCTCACAAACAAATCGGGGTTAAGCAATCCTACATTACATTGCTTAGCTAGTTTATAGTATCCTGTATATTTCATGTTTATCACCTGTCATATGACGACCTATTGAACTGATCATAGATCACCATAGAAAACAGAATGAATAATCATCCCTTTCCTAACAATAATAACTGTGTATTCCCTTTTCCCGTGTGCAGTAGAATCCTCTAAAGTAACAAGATTCAACTTTTTTCTGACATTATCCACACTGAATCGACGAACTAGGCTACAGAATCGAGGAAATAGTGGATGAATAAGCAAATATACCGGATAAACTTAAACCTTTAGATACTATTTTCAGGGTTTAACTTAATAAAAATCAATGAAATGCGGATTAAAAATTTAAGTAAACCTTGAGGTTGCATGAATAAATTTGGTAAACCACACCAACTTCCCGCAAAACCAACCCCCATTGCTTACTGCGTGTTAGCCTCCAGCCTTCAATCCCACTTCGGTCTACCACCGCTCCTCAAGCCAGTTTAGCATCTTCTGATTTATTTATTTCAATGAATCCAAATAGACCCTGAGTTGCTTCAAAAAATTCTTGTAATAAGCTTTGGATTGATACACCTTTCCCAGTGACCGCAAGCCCTCATAACTCACTACAATAAACTCAGCCACACTTTGACTATCCACGTCTTTCCTGACTTTTCCAGATTGCTTTCCCCGGTCTAGCGCTTCAACAATAGTACCCTGCCACCTGTCAAGCATGCGTTTAAGTGCTTCATTGAAGTTTTCACTTAATGGAGCCATTTCCTGGATCATATTGCTGGCAGGACATCCATAGGTGATTTTCTGATAATCAGCAGTTCGGAAAACATTCATAATCACATTGAAAATGTCATTTAAAGGGTCTTCCGAATATTGCAATGGTGCTATTAAAGTTTGATGGATCTCTGGATATATTACTTCATCCACCATTTTTACTCCCATGTCCTCCTTATTCTTAAAGTGATAGTAGAATGCTCCCTTTGTCACATGGGTTAGCTCCAATAAACGGTCAATACTGGTTGCCTGGTAGCCATTTTGATATATGAGCTCAAAGGCTTTGTCTAAGATTACTCTGCGTGTTCTTTCAGCTTTCTTCACACCTACCGTTTAGTATGTTTCTACTAATTTAGTGAAAATCAATTAATTTATGTTCATTTAATGTCCTAAACCTAATCTTAACAATATTGAACACAATGAAAAATCAGGCTTACTTTTATATCCCACTACTTGCATTTAATTTCTTCATCCTTTCATGTCAGAACAAACCTGACAATAACGAGCAGATCGAGACTGGAGAAAAAGAGGAAACTACTAACACTGAATCCGGTTATGATTCACTTTTTGCACAAGAATTAGGAGCTGATGATTATGGGATGAAACAATATGTGATGGCATTCTTAAAATCAGGCCCTAATCGATCCAAGGACTCCACTACAAGGGCTACTCTTCAAAGAGCACATCTGGACAATATCATCAAAATGGCCAATGAGGGTAAATTGCTCGTAGCAGGGCCATTCATGGACAATACCGAAATAAGGGGGATTTACGTATTCAATGTCAAAACCATTGAAGAAGCCGAGGAGCTCACAAAATCAGATCCTGCCGTTAAAGCAGGAAGCCTCATTATGGAATTGCACCCCTGGTATGGCCCGGCGGCACTCATGCAGGTAGGTGAAATCTCAAAGAGAATTACAAAAATTGAGATATAAAAAAAGGCCATCCAACGGATGACCTTGATATTTTTCAATTTCTATTATTTTAAGAAGGAGGGTTCACAATGTCCTCAATCTCCTTCTCAGGAATTTTTGCCACATAAATCCTTTCAAATCTGGATGCCACGAAAGTAGTTCCTGTCACCAGCAGTCCACCGTCTTCGGTAGTTGTGATGTCTGCAAATGTATATGGATTGGAATTTCCAATGTATCTGTAACCAAGTAAAATACCTTCACTATCATAAAAATATAAGATCGTTTGTCTGCCTTCAGTTTCAGTGGCAAAGACTGTAAGCACTTCTCCATTTGAAGCTTCCACCAACACTATTTTGGCAGTTGCATCAGCTTTAATCTCTGGTACTGACCGATCAAAAAAGTTCACACTTGATGCAGTTCCTGATGTTGATAGGGCTGTGAAAGGCTGGACAAAATTCTGGTCATACTGAAATCCAAGAAATGCAAAGTTACTTCCACTAATATGGGTTACTGCTTTCATACCAGCGATGGTTTGTTGTCCTTGGAGCACTCCGGTAGGGTTACCCCCGAATGAACTGAAGACAAGTGAAAGCGTGTAATTGTAAAACCCATTGAAGAATACACCATCACCAGATTCTCCAACAAAGAAATTATAATGTGTTAGTGGATCTGTTAAGTGCTTTAGAATATCAGGTTCCACGTCATCTCCGGCACCTATTGAATACCCTGCGCTCCTTGATATTGCACCATCAGCAGATAGCTCACTTATTTGAGTTGTTTGACTATTTGGATTATAGTTCATCAGCAAAAAAGTATTATTACTGGTTATCCCACCAGCCAACGGATATAATCTACCAGAAACAACGGTTGTACCTGTTACAGTACCAGCATCATTTACTGCTACCAAATTGGTAGTGAGATTTCCTGATTCCATACAAAAGAAATAATAAGTAGAATCTATCGTCATGAAATCCCCAACAGGGTTAACATAATTACCATCTAATATAGTCTCACCAACATACCCACCTATGGAATCCAGTCTAACAATTTTCACTCCCCGAAATGGAGAATTGTCCAGGTTTATCCCAGAAAGAATCAAAGATCCTCCATTAAATGTTTCCTGTATACTGATAGGGTCATATTCAGCATTGTAATCCTGGTCATCTACAATTCTTAGATACCGTTCAGTAGGTTCTATTTCAACTTCCTCAGAACAAGAGAATACTAAGAGTGTGCTTAAAACCAGGAGTATGTTTGTAAAATTGAATGTCTTCATCATTATGTTGCACTTAAATCACTACCAATAAACCTAAGAGGGAATAGTATACTTAAATTCACCACTATACTTCTTAACTTTATATCATCATTGGCATCACCAATTCCAGAAAGCTGGTTATCCAGGTATCTATTCTGCTCATTTGTAATGTTTGTAAAACCATGTCGGTAGGTAACTTCAAGTACTGTTCTTACATTTCCAAAATCACCACTTGCACCAATTCCACCCATAATGCCAAAGTCATAATTATTGAAGGTTTCCTTTGTCCCTACAATAAGTTCTTGTCCTTCAATTGCTATAGGTGCACCGCTCGAATAATCAGTGTTCTCGACTTTTATAGTTTTTTCGGCATTTGTAAGGAATGAATAATAGGCTCCCCCCATTACGTACGGCCTTAACCTGCTTTGTAAAAGATCGTACTTAACCATCACTGGAACATCTATGAAATCAATTTTCTGCTCTTGATTATATACCGTTTCAAAGCGATCATTAGCGCCATCTCCCTCCCACAGGAACTCATTTCTATATTTGTATCGAATCTGCCTGAAATTCGGTTGGATACCAAATGATAACCCCTTGTAATAAAAGGTCAGGTCTATTCCAGCTTGCACACCAGGTAGAGCGAACTGTCTGTAAGTTTTCTCTAAATCTTCACCTGTATAGTTGATGGGACTCAATCCAGTGTACCTTTCCACTGGATTAACCTGAGTCAAATTTGATCCAAACTTTACACCCATCCAGAATTGGGTATTAAGATAGTCCTTTAGGTATTTCTTATAGCCTTGGGCATAAGTTTGTTGTACTGCTGAAAAAACGAAAAACAGCAGCAACAACGAGATAAGTCTTTTCATGTTTAAGTGGTTACTTCTTTAAAATCTTCTTGGAATCGTTCAGAAATTTAGAACTAATTTTCACAAAGTAAAAACCGGGAGTCATATCATCAAGATTAATTTTGACTACATGTTCTCCAACTGGAAATTCTTTATTAGTTACGGTCTTTATTTTTTTACCACCTGAATCCAAAACAGTAATATTTACTTTGTCTGCCGAATTGATCCTAAATTTTGCATGAGATACTGAAGTTGCAGGATTTGGATATGGTTCTTCCATTCTAAATCTGGCACTCACAAATGAATCCACACCATTTACAATTGATTTGGTAAGTTCCATAGGCTCATATACTTCACCATTGTCTCCGGTACCATTTATAAAATTACCATAGAAGATATCATTGGCGATAACGGATTCATCCACACCCATCCAATCCTTTAGAATATTTGCATAGATTTGGCGATAATCAAATTGTTGTTGGATATTATTAATTCCTGTGGAAATGTCTGGGTTTGTGCCATAAACACCACCTCCAACACCTTCTCCAAATAACATCACTGGTCCACCGGTTCCATGATCAGTTCCATAACTACCATTCGAGGAAATTCTTCTCCCAAATTCAGACCAGGTAACCGTCATTACCTTATTCGCAATTCCCCTACTTTGTAAATCCGCTTTGAAAGCTTTCATAGCGGAAGATATATGGTAAAGTAAGGCTGAATGACCACCTAGGGTCGGATCATATGATTCAACCTGCTCTGCATGCGTATCAAAGCCTCCCATTTTCACGAGGAATACTTTTGTCTTCACGCCATCTCCGCCTCCATCCAACAACCGAGCAACGGTCTGTAGTTGGCCACTCAGTGGATTTCTTCTTGAAGGAGAAAAAGGATAAAATTCAGGATACTCAACAGAGCTGGCAGAGGCATTTTGGTAAACCTCCAGTAACCTCTGAATGTAGGTTTCAGATTTATCTTCAAGGCTGAGTATCCAATTCATCTCAGCACCATAAGGTGAATTGTTGAGAAAGTCAGGTGGTAACCCCCTGGGATCTACCTCCTCATCAACGAACCCCTCTAATTCAGCAATCAACCTTGCTATCGATTCTGGATCTCCCCCTGGCAAAGAAATGGATACGGGTATATTTTCGGTCTGATGAAATAATAAGGAAATATCATTTCCCATTTCAAGTGCTAAAGGATCGGGATTATCATCATTTGGAAAATCATCCGGATATATAAGGGGTTCAATTTCTCCTGATAACCATCTACCAACCCAACCTGAGCTATAGTAATCGTCTGCTCCACCCCCCATGGCCCAAATATCTCTTCCACGGAAATGAGATCCATTGTTCCTTGGATAGGAGACACCCTGGACGACTGCCATATCCCCATAGTCATACATTTCCTTAAGGTCAATCATATCAGGGTGGAAACCAATTTGACTTTCGAGTGGAAGAGTAGTGTCTACCTCAATCAACGACCTGTTTCCACTCTTATATGGAATGGCAATATTGGCCCTTCTACTATAATATGTATCATAATCTGCAATCGGAATGATTGTATTCAGACCATCATTCCCGCCATGAAGTTGGAGAATAACAAGTACATTGTCATTCGAACTCAGAGAGGCCAATTTATTAAAATGGGTCTGCCCCATTACCCTTACGGGAATACCGTTCAATGCAAAAGCTCCAGCCGCTGACGCTGCTGATATATTTTTTAGAAATTTTCTTCTTTTCATGATCTTAGTTTTTGACTTTGAAGACTTACATTAATTGGTATTCCGGAGTTTGAAGCATAGCATTAAGCAAAAAGCTAATACGTTCTGCCACAAAATCCCTGTTCACATTATCTGGAAACATATTTGTCCATGCTTCCTCTCCAGGTGTACCTAGGCCTTCTTTTTCAAGAAACTCCTGCAAATAGAAAGTCAAACGTTGAGGTGTGATCTCACCTGTAGTACTTCCCTCATCGTAAGACAGGTCATCAGAAACTGGTAGAAAGTATGAAACCACTTCCGTAACAAATAAACGGCCATCCGCTATAGTTGACTCAGGAAAATATTCATATACCCAGGCTAAAATATCTACCTCATTTTCCTCAGGATCAGGCCTGTCTGCTAGAATATTTCTGATAAAATCATATCTATTAGCCAAATAATTAGTAGTGATCCAACTTCTGTAGTACAATGGGAATTGATGATAACCAGAATATCCTGCCACCTCAAATGGATCATAATAATCCATCCCCATTGAACCAATTGCTCCACGTAAATTCCCAAGACTGTTATAGAACCCTTCAGTATCTGTGGTCATATTAGGTACCGGATATCCAAAAGCTCTTGCTGTTCCCACAACCAGATCAATTGGCGCCTTGATAATTCCTCCAAATTTATTATCATCATATCCAGCATCTTCGTCATAGAAATGAGTACTTGTAAATAATGCTTCTAATGTTGGATGTAGTTTGTAGTCATTTGCAATCAAAACATCCGCTATATCCTGAATGATGCCATCATGAAGCTGTTCAGAGATTTCGTGATATACGAAGAAGCGATAGATTTTACGAGCAATGTGTCTGGCAGCTTCATTTTGCTCAAAAATTAATTCAACTAACTGGCTGATTTCGTCAAGAACACTCTCTTCAGTAGGCTGACCATTCAAAGTCAGCTCTGCATCAGGAGCCACCTGTGCACCACCAAACCTAAAACTAAAAGTCTTAGAACTGTTATCGTGGGAGCCTGCAATAGTGCCACCACCTCTTATAACGCCCCTAGGTATACCTGTATCCTCATCTATGTTAGAGAAAGAATCATCTATATCAAATCCAGTCAATACCAGTGCTCCAACCTGAACATCTTCTTCTGTATAAAGAATGTAATCACCATCTCCTGTTCCCTCAGGAAGGCTTCCTTCCAATCCACGCCCAATGGAATATAGTTCCAATAGTTCCCGTGCAAAATTCTCATTAGGATTTCCAGCAACGTTAAGTCTTCCATCCAGAAAACGCAGCATTGCATTGTCTACACAAATTTTCTTGGTTAATTCCTTAAAGTTTACGGGAACTATCCTTTCAGGTGTCTCTTCATCCGGAGGTGGGATGACCACATCATCTCTATCGAAAGCGAAAAACCTGAATAATTGATTTTGAAAATACAAGGCCCTGTTATTCGAAACAGTACTACGCTTAGTTGTAAAATGAGTATGAAAAAAGTATACCAATCTCTCTCTATATGCATATGCAAGAGATTGTTCAGCAGGAATATCAACGCTCAACATCTGAGCAATGTTCCAGTTGAGAAGGTAACCCTCTAATACTCCATCTTCGCTATTTACATCTTCAATTGCCCCTGATAGGACCCATTCTTCTCCAGTGGCCGTGTCGATCGGTACTTCTGGGTCAGGTAAATCATCTTGATACAAAGCCTGATAGGCTTCCTGGGCAGTCATTGTTGCAAACTCGTCAATCTGAGCTTTTGTAGCTCCAAAACAAGTACGCCTCAAAAAATGTGCTGCCCTTTTCCTTCCTAACTGTCCGGATAAAGGTGTTAATGGCATAATAAAATTGGTTTACTAAATCACCTATAAATTAAATTAATTTATAAGAATAATTAAAATTTTTCTTTGAATAATTTAATATGCAACCAATCATTGTCCTATTACAACAATGATTGCAGCTGTTTAAAATTTTAAATAGGTGTGTAGGATTGTTTGTTCCGAATTGCCCTACTAAGATAATCTAAATCTTGAAAATTTTCTCCAGAACTTTTTCAGAAATTAAATAAGTGGGTTTTACGCCCTCTACTCCTAAACTTCCGGATGCCAATGTTTTTCCCGTTTTTAAGGGGTTATCCGAGGCGTAATATGCATATAGCACCTTTAAATCAGCGCTAATACTTTTTCTAATTTTTGTGGCAGACTGAATGGCTTTCTGATAATGGGCTCCTTCCATTTCCAAACCAACAGCATTCCAGGTAGAAGTAAGGAAATGATTTAATACATCACGGTTTTGTAAGGATGTTCCCAATACTGTGATCATTGTACCTTCATAGACGCCAAGTCCATGGCCCTCAAAATCTTTCTTAGACAAGAGATTGTCAAATGGATAGTTATCTGCTGTCCCCTCAAAAACATGAGCCGTTGGAATCATAATATCCCCTTTATCACCTTCAAGGATTCCAGCTTTTCCCATAACTGTTACACTTCTTACATCCTGGTACCTGACCTCTTCGTCACCATATGGTTTGAGTAATTCTTCCATGCACTCATACGCTTGCTCACCAAATGCATAATCCATTACTATCAAAACTGGTTTCACTCCGTCTTTACATGTTAAATCTATGGGATGTCCTGCAACATCAATCTTTCCAAAATCGAAAATTTGCACTGTTAGGTTTGTCCCTGAATCATCAGGGATCTCGTACATGCCATTTTGAAGTGCGTATTTCTTGATCTTCTCATTGATTTTTTTACCATCTGAATGGCTCGTGGCATCTGCTAATTCAAGGACAGTCCTGTACTCATTGTTAGTAGCCTTGAATCCATAAATAATATTCATGAATGAATGCAAATTTGCGCTAATGACATGAATCGGTCGGTCTATCAGATCATTATCCAGTAACAGTTTCTTTATTTTATTTGCCCAGTGCTCCCCGTAAACATGCTGACCAATGATTTCTCTCAATTTAGCTGAGAAGGATATCTCTCTATCTTCCTCAAGTTGAGAATCATTGATAGCTCTCTTCCCAAGCCAATAAGCAATTCGATACAAGCTGTTTCTGACATTACTTGCTTTGAATTTAACTATAGCATCACTAACTTCCTCTACTGTTCTACCCAACACATTACTTAGGTATATCATTGCTTTGCTTTCGTCAAATTCTTCTCCGGAAGCTTCCAGTTTGATCACCTCTTCCAGTCTTTTCCAATCATCAGTAAACTCTCCTTTAGGATCTACTGCCTGATTCTTAATTTTTTCTGCCTCGTTGTACAGGAATGTAAGGTGAGTAAGGATATCATAAATATCACTTCTGCCTCTAGTCATTTCTACATACATTCTGTCATGATCTATTCTGAAACAATTTCTTCTCCTTTTACTGGGAATAATTACTTCATGTCCTGCCTCAGCTATACCTTCTCTTGCCGTAAGCTTGACGAATCTACACTCCTCCACGCCATCAGGAAGCCTTTCTAAAACATAAAGCATCCCTTCTAATTCTACTTTTTCAGGATGGTCAATCACACCATAGATTTCCGGTTTTAACGTTAATAGGGAGGACATCAAGGAAGATCCTGAAACACCAGTAGGTTTGTAACTACCTCGGATGAACAGGTGCCTCATGTTAATGTAAATCCTTTCGATTGCGTTTCTTGCTACCTGAGATTGGGTCTTGTCAAATGTCATGCGGATCATCATTGGAATGTAAGTGCAATACTAATCAAAGTGACTCATTATTTTATGTTTAAGGAAGGTCTGAATAGATTCTATTGGATATAAAATGCAAGTGTTCCCATTCAGGAGTTATATTTACCTTAGAAAACTCCCAACCTATGAAACGCATTCACCTATTTGAATTTGAAGACCTTGAATGGTTCCCCAATTGGATCAGAGCGCTCATGACCAGGTATATTGCCACCTTCCACAGGCTACTTGATTCAAAAGAAAACCTCGTAAAGATCCTGCACCCGATTTTAGAGAAATCAAACAGTCAAAAAATCATTGACCTATGCTCCGGAGGTGGTGGGCCAATGCCTGAAGTATATCATGAGCTTAAGAAAGATTTTCCTTCGTTGCGAATAGAATTAACGGATTTATATCCGAATATGAAATTCGCTAAAACTGTTAATACTGAAAGTGATGAAAATATTATTTACAATATTAACTCTATTGATGCCACAGATGTAAACGAAAATGAAGGAGCAATTAGAACCATGATTTGCAGTATGCATCATATGAAACCGGAGACTGCCAGAGATATCCTTTCAGATGCCCAGGAAAAAAAGGTGCCATTTATGTTTTATGAGATTAGTGACAATAGCTTCCCAAAGTGGATTTGGTGGATCGCTTTCCCCATGACAATTTTAACAGTACTTTTTGTAACTCCTTTAGTAAGACCAATGAGCATCCAGCAACTGGTTTTTACCTATCTGATCCCAATTCTTCCAATTTGCATTGCCTGGGATGGTGCAGTTTCCAATGCCCGCACCTATACATTAAAAGATTTAGATGTTTTACTTGAACCCCTTCAATCTAAAGACTACAAATGGGAAAAAGGTGTGCTCCCAGGTAAGGGGGGAAACAAGATTTATGTCACCGGTATTCCTGTCTAATCAATTGTTGAGAAATCCGGTTTTCCACTGAAGTCTAATTCAGTTGCCAGGTTATCCTGACTCAACTGACCTTCTATGTAATTGATTATTTCAGTGGCATGTAAATAACTATAATATCCAGGATCAATACGGTTAAAAATCTCAGCTAATTCTTCAAGGGTGATGTCACTTTTATACAAAGCCAGCTTACGTATAGACACCTCATTATTTGGGTTTTCTCTGATGAAATCGAAAATCACCTCTCGCCTTAAACTATCAAATGTTTCGATTTCTGAAATAATAAACCCATTTGGATCAGGATGCGCCCTGTACTCTGACAGTAAGCTATCTCTGGTGCTGTCCAGATCTAACAATCTTTTTGAGATCACAAACTGCATCTCACTTAGTGGACTTCCTGAAATATTGCTACTGGAAAAATTGTCACTATTCCCTTCTATCACAATAGGCTCATTTTCAATCCAAAATCTAAATTTTTTATACGCGCCACGGTTCACCGGATCAAATTCTGTGTGTAACTTCACGTACTGTGGGAATTCAACCTTGCCCTGCAATTTTAGAAGACCACCAACCAGATAGCCTGAATCGAGATTTTTTTGAAGATCAGAACTGTATAAATAAAATTTTGTAGAATCCTCGAAACCAGTGGATTGAATGGTTAATTGGTATTTATCATCAAGGAGAGTTGCTTTTTGGTCAATAGAATTGCAACCAATAAGGCACAAAATGAGCCCTACAGTGAGACTAAGTGTTTTCATTCCTAATTATACTTAATTGATAAAAAATATAACTATATCAATATGTCAAATGTACGAATATTTTAGCTGTTATCCATTAATATTTACCGTTATATAGAAAGTTCTTTAAATATTTATATACTACAATTGACCAAAAACAAATTGAATAGTTTAGTTCTTAGTAAATGACAAAAAAGAAATTGATCATATTGGATCTGGACGAAACACTCATCCATTCCACAACCTTTCCACCAACCAATAATTGGCAACACACGGTAGCAAACTATAAAGTGTTTGTGAGACCGGGACTGGAAATATTCCTCAGTTATTTAGAACAAAATTTTGAGGTAGCTGTCTGGTCATCTGCTACCGAAAACTATATCGATTCAATTATCGAAAAAGTCTTTCCGGCAAATTATCCATTAAAGTTTATATGGGGCAGAAACGCATGTACTTTGCATGCTGGTGGAATCTACTCTGTGAATAATCACCTGGCTTATTTGAAAATACTTGCTAAAATAGAGAAATCAGGACTGGGTGATTTGGACAACACGATCATCATTGACGACACACCTTCAAAATCACAATTAAACCCTGAGAATGCCATAATACCAGAGCCATTTCTTGGAAATATGGTTGATACTGAGTTACGATCCTTACAGTTGTTTCTCGAAAGAATAATTCCAGCGTCTGATGTTAGAAATGAAAACCTTGCTGAATGGCGTGATCAAATAAAATAATTGAATTACAATGAGGTTATATTAATAGTATGAAAACACTTTTCAAAGTCTCAATATTTACGATTATTCTTTCAGGTTGTACTGCAATTTATTTCCAAAGTCCGCAACCAAATGGAGTAACCGAGCTGACAAGTTTTCCTAACAATCTTCAAGGAAGATATATGCTAGATGGAGATACTGTAGAAATCAGGAAAACCCATTACTCATATCAGGAGGATTTCAAAAGAATAATTCCATTATCAGAATTGAACGAAAACAATGATTTAAAAATAATCAATGACCTACTGTATGACTACTCATTAGATTCAATAAATGGGTTTTCTTTTAGAGAATTCAATGATTCTGTAAGCTACTCGGGTAGTTATACAGAATTCAATTACATTTCAGATTCACTGGTTATCAAAACATATAAGAAGAAAATTTTCCTAAGTATGCGCGAAGACAGCAAAACATACTATCAGGTATATTATTTAAAACAAAAAGGAAAAAACTTCATTTTATATGCTGTAGGTGATTTTCAAGCAGATGATGAGGAAGAAGATGAACGCAAAGATGGTTTCCTGTCTGAATATTGGGACTTCACAGAGTTCAACAAAATTGGAGATAAGGAGTATCTCATTGACCCTTCCCAGGAAGAACTTCAACAACTATTAAAAAATGACTTTTTTGTCAAGACAATGGTATTGAAGCGAATAGATTAACCATTCGCTTCTGTGATTCTATTTTGTGGTCTTGCCTTCGTATGAATCAGTAAAGACTTTATCTACCGGCTCCCACAACTCAATTTTATTGTTTTCCGGGTCTAGAATATGGACAAACTTTCCATAATCATATGTTTCAATCTCATCTACCACCTGGACGCCATTCTTTTTTAACTCTTCCACTAACTCTACAAGGTTTTCCACGCGATAATTGATCATGAATTCTTTTTCAGAAGGTTTAAAATACTCTGTGTTGGCAGAAAATGGGCTCCATTGAAGATATCCTTCCTTTTCCGGATTATCCGCCTGACGGAATTCAAAGAGAGCTCCATACTGATCAGTATTTAATCCAAGATTTTCACTGTACCATGATTTTATTTGATCTGGGTTCTGACACTTGAAGAAAATGCCTCCGATTCCTGTTACTTTCTTGTTTGCCATTTTTACTTTCTTTTTAAGATGAATGCGGTGATTAATGATACAAGGAGGCCTACTGGAAAGATTTCTATTAACGTAACACCAGCTTTAGTAATAGGGTTAGCATATAATTCCTTATAACCATCCATTTCCTCCTGTACTGTCGCTATTTCCTGAGCTGATGCCCCAGCTTCCTCAAGTTCTTTGATCGCACTAGCTGCATAGTCCGCAATAAATGTATTGTCAGCGTCCACAACCATCCAACCTACTACGTAAAAAACACATGCAATTAGGGATATTAGAAACCCTGAAAGAAAAGCTTTTCCAAAGCTAAATTTTCCTTCTTGTTGCTCTCTAATTTTCCTTACCCCTATAAAAACAAAAGAAAGTGCGATCAGCATTGAAGCATAACCAATTACCTCTCCATAGCTTCCTCCAAAGGTCCCTACTGCTTTTGCAATTAGAAAAAATGCTACCAGAATCAGTCCTGAGATTACACCATTTATTAAAACAATTTTTTTCATTTTTTTATGCGTTTGATTTGCAGCAAACCAATGAAAGATACTTCAATTTTCGCTCATACTAAAGTACCAAATACCTAATATCATACTTTGGTATGAGCACTATTTGGTGATTAAGCCTATTTCCACAGCCTTTTGAATTGCCTGGGTTCTTCTTTTGGCATGAAGCTTACCGAAAAGATTAGATGTGTGTGTTTTCACTGTATGAATAGAGATAAAAAGTTTGTCTGCTATTTCCTGATTCGACAGTCCTTCCGCAATGAGAATTAGGATTTCCATTTCCCTTTCACTTATGTCCAGGGATTCCTTCACATCATTGCTGGTTCCCATGGATGCCGAACGTTCAAGTTGCTTCTTAGACAATAGCTGATATCCAACCCAAACCCCTAGGCCAGTGAATAAGATGGCTACAATTCCGATATACATCTCAATGTCTAACCTGTAAATCATGTACCGATATTCCACCATTTTCAGCAAAAAAATCATAAGTGCCATGAGCGCACCATAGAGTAATGTCGATTTATTCAGGAATTGTTTGATCACCTTCATCATTTTTCTCAATTCCAAATTAAGGAAATAAGTTTTTCTCTACAATTAGGTATTTTTGAATCATGGAATTTTTAGATGAAGATCTCCAAAAATATATCGAAGATCACACTGGTAACGAGGAAGGTTTATTGCATAAAATAAATCGTGAAACCCATTTGGATGTATTGAAACCCAGAATGCTGTCCGGCCATCTGCAGGGAAGAGTGCTGTCCATGCTAACGCATATGATCCAGCCACAAAATGTACTTGAAATTGGTACTTATACTGGCTATTCTGCGTTATGCATAGCTGAAGGGTTAACTAAAGATGGAAAAGTCGTGACTTTGGATATTAATGAGGAACTTCAACCACGCGTCCAGCGGTATTTTGATCAATCCGCTTATAAGGAGAGCATTGATTATAGAATAGGTAATGCACTGGATATTATTCCTACACTTGAATACAAATGGGATCTGGTTTTCATTGATGCAGATAAGGAAAATTATTCAGCTTATTTTGATCTGGTAATTGACCATGTAAACCCGGGAAAGTTTATCATTGCTGATAATGTCCTATGGAGTGGGAAAGTGCTGGAAAAATTCAGAAAGAAACTGGATAAAGATACAGAGGCAATTATAGATTTTAACAAAAAGGTACATGATGACCCAAGGGTTGAAAATGTGCTATTCCCAATAAGAGATGGTTTGATGGTGTTGAGAAAAAAATGATTAGAACTTCCATAATTTTAATGTTATTTCTGTTTGTTTATCAAACCTATGGATCCAGTATCTCTGAGATTCCACAGGTGCCATCACATATGGAGTTTGCAGGAATGAAATTGAAAATTACTGAACACGCTCGCAAAGAGATCCAGGACCATGTAAATAAGCTCCGCGCCAGTGATAAATACTTCAAAATCAAACTTGATAGGGTTAATCTCTTCTTCCCAATAATTGAGAAAGTATTTAAAGATGCCAATCTACCAGATGATTTCAAGTATTTGTCTATTCAGGAGAGTGCCTTAATTTCAGATGCGGTTTCTTCAGCCAACGCAGTAGGTTTCTGGCAATTTAAGAGTTTCACAGGACGTGAGGTAGGCCTGAGAATTGACAATCAGGTAGACGAACGATTGAATATTGTAGCCTCAAGTTACGGTGCTGCAAAATACATGAAGACCAACAACTTCTATTACAACAACTGGATTTATGCCCTGACTGCCTATAATACAGGAAGAGGTGGTGCAAGAAAGTTTGTAGATGAAAGTCAATATGGTGTGAAAAAAATGACCATCGACAAAAATACTCATTGGTATGTAAAGACATTTTTAGCTCATAAGATTGCATTCGAAAATGAAATTGGTGGTTCGCACTCAAAGGGTTTAGAGCTTTTAGAATACAAAAAGGCAGGAGGAAAATCCCTGAGTAAAATTGCAAAAGAGTTCGAGGTTGATCTTGAACTCCTCAAAGACTACAATAAATGGCTGAAAAGAGGAAGCGTTCCTACCGACAAAGACTATATAGTAATCATTCCAGTACAAGGTAAGTTACCAAAAGGCACAAAAGACCTCATAGCAGAAAAAAATGAACCAAAAGATGATGCCCCTAAAAGCAAAGACGTCCACGATGAAGTCAGCTACCCAAAAATGCTAAAAGAAGGCCTGGAGTATGCTAGCGAGATCTATGTCTCGATTAATGGTATTGATGCAATATTGGCTCATGGGGGGGATTCTCCATCTTCATTGGCAGCAAAAGGAAGTATCCCTGTTCATAAATTCATGAAGTACAACGACCTGGAAGACGGGCAGTACATTTATGCAGGCGACTTTTACTATTTGAGCGCAAAAAGAAACAAAGGAAAAATAGCCTTTCATATCACAAAACCTGATGACTCCTGGTGGAAAATCTCACAGATTTATGGTGTGAAAATGAGAAAGGTATTGGCACTTAACAGAGAAAATGGAGAGGAAGAACCAAAAACAGGTCGATTGGTTTGGTTGACCAAAAAACGACCAAAACAGTACCCAATCCAAATAATAACACTTTCAGAAGAGGACCTTAAACCCGAAGAAAACATTGAAGAAATCACTACCAACAAAAAGATTGTTTCACCTGGTTCTGACTCAACAGAAATGGTAACTACTGATTCAACAGATTTGGACAATGATCTTCCAGAGATTCTAGAGGAACCAATGGATAGTATCATATTTGATCCAGATCTGCACCAGATTCATACTGTAATCAAAGGAGAGAACCTGTACAGGATTGCTAAAAATTATAAGATGGACATTGACAGTCTTATCATGCTAAACGACATTGATCCATACAACATGACTATTGAGATTGATCAAAAATTGAAAGTTAAAAAGCTAGTTGAGCTAGTGGATTCTACCATGATCAAACCAATAGAAGTTGCCACCAAATTGGATTCGGTTAGTGTGGATTCAGTCTCAGTTGAATCAATAGAACAATTAGTCGAGATGGTTCATGAAGTGGTACCAGGGGAAACCTTATATGGCATCTCAAAGAAATATATGGTCACTGTAGAAAAGATCCTCGAATGGAATGGCCTCAATCTGGAAGATGGTCTGAATATTGGCCAAAAATTAACCATCAAAGAAGAAAACAATGATGTTACCTCAGATAGCACTTCAATTTCAAAGAATGAAGTAACATTAGATAAACCAACACCAGCCGACGATAACACGAACCAAATTGATAAACCGACCACTCATACTGTCGCTGCTGGTGATACACTTTACAGCATTGCTACCAAGTATGGAATAACTGTTGAGGAAATATTGGATTTAAATGAAAAGAAAAGTGCTGATTTGAGCATTGGAGAAGTCCTTAAAATAAAATAATTCACTTTTTCTTTGACCCTTACCTTAGGTCATACCTTTATTTTGTGTCATTATTAAATGTATCCTTGTCATGACCAGATACACAGTTAAGGGATTAGCAGAACTTGCAGGAGTTTCAGTAAAAACTTTGCACCACTACCATAAGATTGGATTACTTAAGCCATCAGGCAGGTCTGAAAAAGGTTATCGCTATTATACGAAAGACGAACTGATACAGCTGCAGCAAATCCTGTTTTATAAGGAGCTTGATTTTACACTGAATAACATCAAGGAAATCCTGAACGCCCCGGCCTTTGATATTCTGAAAGCGCTTGAATATCAAAAAAAGGCCCTGAATAAACGGGCTAAAAGGATGGAACAACTGCTAAAAACCCTGGACAAAACGATTGTATCACTAAAAAAGAATGAAACAATGAAGGACGAAGAACTTTACAAAGGGTTTTCAAAGGAGCAAGTCGAAGTTTACCGAAAAGAAGTAACCGAAAGGTGGGGTGCAGATGAACTTAGGGAAACTGAAGAGAAGATTAAAGCGATGGGATCAAAAGTATATGATGACGTACAGCAGCAGGGTGAGGAAATAAACCTGTTATTGGCTTCCCTCATGGACCTTGAACCCTATGCCAAACAAGTACAGGAAGCTGTAGCGTTGCATCATAAGTACCTGAACCATTTCCGAGAAGTTACACCTGAGGGCTATCTGGGACTTGGTAAAATGTATACCGAAGACGAGCGATTCTCAGCCTATTACGAAAAATATCGTGAAGGGCTAACGAATTTCCTCTACGAGGCGATTAAGCATTACTGTAAACATAAAGTCTAAGAGACCAAAAAGAAAAATCAGTGGCCAGGTAGCCACTGATTTAATCCAATTATAACCGAAAATTACTACTATTAAGACATCTTCAAATTAAGCCAACATCTTTACCTCATCAGCCAGGCTCTGTAATGAACCCTTCGCATCCCCAAACAACATTTGCGTCTTGTCGTGGAAGAATAATGGGTTCTCAATTCCCGAGTACCCAGCACTCATCCCCCTTTTCATTACTATGATGTTCTTGGCTTTTAATATATCAATTACCGGCATTCCGTAAATCGGACTTCCCGGATCATCTAATGCACTTGGGTTTACCACGTCATTTGCCCCAACAACAATGGCAACATCTGTTTCTCCTAACGCTTTATTAGCATCCTCTAAATCCAATAATTTAGAGTAGTCCACATCTGCTTCAGCTAACAATACATTCATGTGGCCTGGCATTCTTCCCGCAACAGGATGAATAGCATATTTCACAGTGACACCACATTCTTCTAATATCTCTTCTAATTCCTTACATGTTTTTTGTGCCTGAGCCACAGCCATTCCATATCCAGGAATTACTAATACCTGCTTGGAATATCTCAACATGATACCAGCATCGTTTGCGTTGGTTTGTCTCACTGATCGATCACCAACGGCAACACCTCCAGATGAAGAGCCACCAAATCCACCAACAAGAACATTGATCAATGATCGGTTCATGGCCTCACACATAAGAATGGTTAAGATTGTTCCTGATGAACCTACCAATATACCTCCCACTAGCATGACCTGATTTCCATAGATAATCCCCGCTAAAGCTGCTGCTACACCAGTAAGTGCATTCAATAAGGAAATTACAACAGGCATATCAGCTCCACCTATATTGAGAACAAATGTTACTCCATAGATTAGAGAGATCCCCAATATCAAATATACGATCAACAGACCACCACCTGGATTTAAGGTCTGGAAAGCGACTAGACCAAGTATCACAATGAGTAATACTATGTTGATTATAGTGGATGCAGGAATTTTCCACTTATCCTTCACTTTTCCTGCTAACTTCCCATATGCTATTAAGCTACCTGTGAATGCCACAGCACCAATAAATAATGCCGAAAGTGTTGTTAAGTATTTTCCTACTGCAATTTCACTTACCGGAAGCTTATTAAATTCCAATAATTCAATGGTGGCGATAGCAACTGCACAAGCTCCTCCCAGTCCATTGAATAATGAAACCAGTTCTGGCATTGCTGTCATGGCAACTCTTGATGCGAATACCATTCCGATTGCTGCTCCAATACCCAGCGCAACAAAAATCACCCAATAATTATTGTCGCCGGTTGCTCCCGGACTAAACATGGCTACCAATATGGCCAATCCCATACCTACTGCCGCGATCAAATTACCTGATCGAGCTGTTTTCGGACTACTTAGTCGGCGTAATCCTACTATGAGCAGCACTACAGCGCTCAAATATGATGCATTTACGATTGCTAACATTAGTGTATTCTCCTCCAGGTTGACGATTATTTTTTCTTAAACATTTCTAACATCCGATTGGTCACTGCATGACCTCCCACAACATTGATTGTACCCAGTACAATTCCTAAAAACCCTAAACCCAGGGAGAGGTAATCGTCAGAAGCTGTATTTCTGATCAGGGTAATTGCTCCTATTATTACTACGCCGCTAATCGCATTCGCACCTGACATTAAAGGTGTATGCAACACAGTTGGCACTTTAGAAATAAGTTCAAAACCTAGAAAAATGGCCAGAACAAACATGTATATAGTGATAGGATATTTTGCTACGAATTCAATGATTGCTTCCATTACGATACTTTTTCCGTTTCCGATTCTTGTAAAATTTCAGGATTGCCCAGGAAGGTGTTATTTACAATTTCATCCTGTAAATCAACATCCAACTGTCCTGATTTCGACATGTGATTGATAAAGTTGAAGATATTTGTACTATACAACTTACTCGCCTCTCTTGGTAAGCTAAGTGCAAGTTTAGAATCTCCAATGATCTGAACACCCCCAATATTGACAGTTTGTCCATCAACTGAGTATTCACAGTTACCACCAGTGGCAGAAGCCATATCCACAATGATACTACCTGGATTCATGGCTTCAACTGTCGCTTTTTCAATAAGGGTAGGCGCTTTTTTTCCTGGGATATTGGCAGTAGTAATAATGACGTCAGATTTCATTGCCTTCTCATGAATAAGTTGCTTTTGCTTAGCAATATATTCTTCTGATTGTTCTACCGCATATCCACCAGCAGACTGATCTTCATTGCTTCCTTCTACTTCAATAAACTTCGCTCCCAGACTTTTAACCTCCTCTTTTACTGCAGACCTGACATCAAATGCTTCCACTACTGCTCCTAGTCTTCTGGCTGTCGCAATGGCTTGTAACCCAGCTACACCTGCACCCAAAACAAGTACTTTTGCCGGTGGAACTGTTCCCGCAGCAGTTGTAAGCATAGGGAAATATCCTGGTAATAAATTTGCAGCTGCGATTATTGCTTTATAACCCGCCAAAGAAGCAAGGGACGAAAGCACGTCCATTGATTGTGCTATTGAAGTTCTTGGTAAAAGTTCAAGGCTAAAGGGTAGTATTTTTGAATTATTAAAAACACTCACAAGCTCTTTTTCCATTCTGGGATTAAATATCCCAATCAAGAGTGTTTTTTCAGGAATTTTATCAAGATCAGAATCCTTCAATTTGCTCCCTGTGATCAATATATCAGAAGATTTCAGGACGGTTTCTCTGTCGGTCAACTCTCCTCCGACCGCCAGGTATGATTCATCAGAGAAAAATGCACGTTCACCCGCACCTTTTTCTATCATTACTTCTACCTCTTTACCAACCCATTTCTGTGTAGTCGTAGGGGTAGCCGCAACGATTGGATCGTCCTGACATTTAAGTACTCCAATTCTCATAGTTGACATGTTTTATTTAAAAAACGATAGCAATAATACGAGTAAATCTTGGCTAAGTAAAGTATGTCCAGAATTATATTCTTTAAATTACGACATCAACCAAACATTCATTCGACAGGTCTTTGAAACATTTATAATTTACTGCTTTTATTTCTATAAATTCAATAATTAAACGTGCTTCCGGCAATCTGAAATATGAATTTTCTAATTTTCTATCAATCCTCAATTTATTTTTAAATTATTTTAACAAATCAAAGACATATATGAATCAACCCTGTATTTTATTATCAAATCTTGAAAAATGAATAATCATAACATGAATTCTTTGTAAATCCCAAAATTCGCAGTTAGACATTTAGAAAGTAACCGAAATACTTTAGCTTTATGTGTTGTCCAAAAAATATAATCTACCATGCATTCTGACGAGCAGAAACCATTTGATGACGAAGCACAGCATTCGGAAGGTCAAAATGAATCAAGTCCGCAAGAAGAAACACCTCAAGAACCAATAGAGGATCAAGAGCCTGTTGCAGACCCTGAGGCTGATGCACCTCCCAAAAAGAAGAAGAAGCGTGGCTTCATATGGATTGTATTGCTACTCATCATTGTTGTTGGTGGCTGGTATGGTTATAAATTTATTTCTCCACAAAGCAGTGGACCTAGAATAAATCCATTAAACCTGGTCCCAGAAGATGCGTTCTTCATTATTGAAACAGATGAGCCATACAGTGTCTGGTCAAAATTGGGTAAAACAAGAATGTGGAAGACATTGGCCAAAGATGAAGAATGGAAAGAATATGGTGAGCAACTCAATGATATTGAACAAACACTTTCGGGATTTGATCAGGTACTGGATGTTTTAAGCAGCCGCACCATATATGCTTCTGGGCATTTATACAGACAGGGAGATTATGATTATTTGTTCATTCTGGACATGGAAGGAATGGGAGTTCTCAGAAAGTGGATGACCACTCAGCAGAACATGACCAAAAGGACATTCGGTGATAAGACCATTTATGAACAATTTGACCCTGACACTAAAGAGACATTGTATTTCACATATGTTGACAATTTTTTTGTAGGCTCTTACACGCACACACTTGTGGAGGCCTCCATTGAAGGATTTGAAGAAGCTGCGCTTAGTCGTTCATTTGATTTTATTCAGGTAAGGAAGCAGGCAATTGGTGAAGGAGTGGTTAGACTCTATTTAAATTATAAAACGCTCTATCCTTACCTCGAAAGTATTCTTGGTGAAGAATACACCCAAATCATGAAAGATAACCTTCCACTATTCCATAGCGGTTTCTATTTTGATGTGGAAGAATCCTCCCTATTTCTAGAAGGTTATTCCAATTACAATGACTCATTGGCTACTTACCTGAAAATATTTGAGGAAGCAGGGACAGGTGGAATGGACATTGCCAAGGTACTTCCAGCCAGAACCTCCATTTATTTTAGTGTAGGATTTGATTCATTCAGCAAATTCTACAAGGCGCTTGACAATCAACTCCGTGAAGATCCGGAATATGGTGAGGACTATGCCTTATATACTAAAAGAACAGAAAAATTCCTGGACATCAGTTTAGAAGACGACTTTGCTGGTTGGGTTGATGATGAGCTGGCGGTAATTCAATTAGAATCAGAAGGTACAAGCGAACCGGAAATTGCGCTGGTTTTCAAAGCCAAGAGTTCAAGTCTGGCCAATGAGAAAATGGAATTCCTCAGTAGACAGATCAAAAGAAAAACACCTGTCAAGTTTAAACTGATTACTTACAAGGGCTATCCAATTAATTTCATGTCGGTGAAGGGATTATTCAATCTGGTGCTTGGTAATCTTTTCAATTATTTTGACAGACCCTACTATACCATTATTGACGAATATGTGGTTTTTTCTAATCAACCTCAGGTATTGAGAAGGTTTATCAATGATTACATTTCAGAAAACACATTGGCCAATGTTGATGGGTACAAGGATTTCATAGACCAGCTTGGAGAAAAGCATTGTGCTTCTCTATATCTGCAACTACCACTTTTAGAAAACACAAAAGGAGGTATGATGGACGATGAGACTGCTCAATTATTGCGAGAAAAGAGGGCAATTATTTCAGATTTTCCTCAATTGGGTTTCAGTATGTATCCGTCTAAAAACATGTACCAAACAAGAGCACTCGTTTCTATTGATAATATGGAGCTACCTGATCCAACAGATTATGCAGTTCCTTTTGTGGGAGATACAATCAATTATGACAGTCTATGGAAGATAGATCCGGGAGAGCAAATTGAGATTACTGCACTCGACGTTGAAATTGATGATTTTGGAGCAAAGAAACAGACAGAAGATTATGAAGACGGTACCCAAAAATACGAAGTAGAGATAAAAGATGGAATGAAGCACGGAAGCTATTATGAATACCATCCTACTGGAGAATTGAAGGTGAAAGGAAAATATAAAGAAGACTTAATGGAGGGAACCTGGAGGTACTATGACGAACAAGGCAACCTGGTCAAAAAAGAGAGATATAAGCGGGGTGAATTACAGTGAGTAGTGTAGGGAGATACCTGAGAAATAAAGTTATTGATCCACTATTGGGTTTCCTGAAACAAGGTGCTTCTCCTTCAAAACTTGCATTGACAGTTTCTTTTGGAATCATTTTGGGCATATTCCCAATTCTTGGGACAACAACTGCTCTCTGCATTGCGACGGCAGTTATTTTTAAACTTAATCATGGCGCCATTCAGGTCGCAAACTATGCGGTTTACCCAATTCAGCTGATTCTAGTAATTCCATTTCTGCAGGGAGGAGCTTTTTTTACAGCCCATGGTTCATTAGCCTATGATTTAGAGCAGCTTACAGAAATGTTCTCAACTGATCTTTGGAATACTGTATCTGAGTTAGGAAGTATATTACTGTTTGCAGTTCTGGTTTGGTTTTTCGCAAGTATCCCAATCTTTTTAGTGAGCTATTACGGTTGTCTGAGAACATTTGAAAAAATTGTCGCCAAGAATAAAAAAGATCAGGCCTGAGCAATTGTTGCTGTATAATAGGCATAAACTTCCTCGTATCCTTGTAATCCTTTTGGTGTAAGTCTTGGCTTGACAATATTGAAAAATAACTTCACATAATAATCTAACATTGATTGCTCCTCTCCTTTGTAAAACACCTCCGAGTCACTGATCCATGAATTAATAATGATTAGCAATGTGTGAATAGCCATATCCTTCTCTTCCTTTGATTCAAATGGAATCATATAACCAGCTTCAACAAGCAATTTACCAAGGTCATTGAATATTTTCTGTCTTCTTTCATTTTGCTCCTGAGCATGCCTTTTGATTTTATCGAAATGACGAATCACTTTGGTAATTCCCAGATAAATGAATTTATACTTATAAGTAATCTCAAAAAGTTTTTTTAGACCAGCTAATAGCAATTGCATCTGTGAAATTCCCTGCTCAACATGGGCAATTTGATCATCAATCTCACGCTGCATATTAAGGTACAGTTCTAATATGATGTCATCCTTTTTCGGGAAGTGATAACAGAGGTTCCCATAAGAAATACCCATCTCCTCACTGATGTGCTTACTTGACACATTGCTTATTCCCTTCTCGTTAAATAAACGAAGGGCATGATTCAATATCTTCTCCCGGGTCTTCATTCGGCCTATATTAACCAAAAATCGTATAAAAAGAAAAATTAGGCATAAATGCCTAATTTTTCTTTTCCTTATTATCTTTGCCCTGGATTAAACTCATTTGAATGAATAAACAGGAAGAAAAATTGAAAGATTACCTGAAACCAGGTACCTATCTAGATTCTGATCACCCAACAATCGCAGATTATGCAAAACAAGTTGTATCTGATGAGTCTGATCCTATATCGCAAATCCAATTGCTTTTTCTTGACATTCGTGATCGATTTAAATACGATCCTTATAACCTGAATTTCACCAAGGAGGGAATCAAGTCCAGTAATCTCCTGACCCGAAATTATGGATACTGTATTGAAAAGAGTGGCCTTTTGGTTTCATCAGCGAGAACACTTGGGATCCCTGGTCGTATGGCATTCGCCAATGTGAAAAACCACATTGGAACTGCTAAATTGGAAGCATTTCTAGGCACAGATGTTCTTGTATTTCATGGTTATGCAGAAATCTTCCTTCATAACCGTTGGGTCAAACTAGCACCAATTTTCAATGAAGGGCTTTGTGAAAAACTAAATGTAGAGACGTTGGCATTCGATGGTGAAAACGATGCTGTTTTTCAGGAGTATGACAATGCTGGTGGGAAATTCATGGAGTATGTGCATGAATATGGGTCATTCCAGGATATACCGTATGAAATGTTTATTAGTGAGCTCAAAAAACATTATCCACATCTGTCTCATTACCTTTCTAAGGATCTGAATTTGCAGATATCCTAACAATTAGAATTCAAAATCTAAACCCAATCGATCCTTTAGCTTTTGCAAATCAGGGTTTTTCTGTACCATAAACTCAAACTTGTCCCGATCTGTGTAAAGCTTGTCTTTTTCTTCAACTTCCGTGATTTCCGTTTTCAATTTGATCTGCCCATTGGAAAGGGTTTTCCTGAGGTGCTGCACCAATCCAGCTTCGGCCCGTTCTAATATATTTAGCTCTAAAGTATTTGACAGTACTAATTGTAATTGAAAGTTTTCCAGCAATTCCAGAGGTTTGTTGAGTATGATAAGCTCCATATCACTTGCTCCCTCAGCTTTTCGCTGTGCCCTGTACTCTTCACAAACCTTATCCAATTTTTCCTGGTCAAAATTTTCCCTGTCACTGATTTCCTCAATTTCTTTCTCCTCTTCTGCTTCTGGCTCTTCTGTCAAAGCAGATAGATTCAGGCTTGGAGTTTCTTTTTTTACCGTTTTGGCAGATACGGGTTTTGCAATCGGCTTACTGGAAACGGTACTAGTTGCTGAACCGTTTGTTGTTTCAGCAGATTCCGAAGAAGTGGTCTTTAGGCTACTTAGGCTACTTTTTTTTTTGCCTCGTCAGAAGAGGCTACAGATGCTAGTTTTACGGCATTTTTGATATTGGCCAATTTCATTAGGCATATCTCAACGTGCAATCGCTGGTTCTTGCTACCCTTATAATTTAAGTCACACTGACTCAAGAGATTCAACCCTGTCAATAGAAAAGACATGTCAGAAGCCTTGGCCTGATCGGCATACTTTTGTTTTACATTTTCAGAAACCTCTAAAAGTGCCACGGTAACTTCGTCTTTGCATACCATTAGATTTCTAAAGTGTTCTGATAGACCAATTATGAAGTTATGCCCATCAAACCCGTTTTTCAGTATCTCATCAAAAATCAACATGGTTTGAGCCATGTCTTCCTGCAACAGTAGGTCAGTAACTTTGAAGTAATAATCATAGTCCAGAATGTGCAGGTTTTTGATTGTATTTTGATAAGTCACCTTGTTTTCGGAGGAAAAAGTGACAATCAAATCAAAAATAGAAAGTGCGTCTCTGAGTGCACCATCAGCCTTTTGTGCGATCAAATGTAAAGCCTCATCCTCCACATCCATCCCCTCACTTTGGGCAATTTTCTTCAATTGCCCGGTCATGTCACCGATCTCGATTCTGTTGAAATCATAAATCTGACATCTGGAGAGAATTGTTGGGATTACCTTATGCTTTTCCGTAGTTGCTAAAATGAAAATTGCATAGGGTGGTGGTTCTTCCAAGGTCTTCAGGAAAGCATTGAAAGCCGCTGTAGAAAGCATGTGAACCTCATCTATGATATAGACCTTGTACTTTCCTTGCTGAGGAGGATATCTTACCTGATCGATCAGGTTTCTGATATCATCAACAGAGTTATTGGAAGCTGCATCCAGTTCATAGATATTGAGTGAAGTATTCCCTTCAATGGCATTATCAGCATGGAATTCGTTGATTTCACGAGCTAAAATTCTGGCACATGTAGTTTTACCTACTCCTCTGGGACCACAAAACAATAAAGCCTGAGCCAGATGATTGTTTTTGATCGCATTTTGGAGTGTAGTGGTAATATGCTCCTGCCCTACTACTTCATCAAAGCCAAGCGGCCTGTACTTTCTCGCCGATACCACGAAGTTTTCCATGGCCTGCAAGTTATAAAAATCTTAAAAACCCACGACCATTTTCAAAGAGAATTCACTGAGATTTTTGACTAATTCTGTGCAAGGTATTCGTGAACAAATTTAATAGCCATCGAACCCTCCCCTACAGCGGACGCTACGCGATTCATTGCTCCCGCCCGTACATCTCCGGCAGCAAAAATTCCGGGACTGCAAGTTTCCAGCAAGTATGGTTCCCGCTCTAATTTCCATACTGCCTTGAAATTGTCATACTTGGTAAGGCTTGTTCCTGTTTCAAGAAATCCTTTAGGGTCTTTAATCAATTCAACATTAAGCCATTCAGTTTTTGGACGAGCCCCAATAAAAATAAACAAAGCTCCTGCTGTTCTGGTCTCCTCTTCACCAGACTCAGTATTTCTTAAAACAACTTTCTCCAAACGTTCATTTCCGTTTGCCTGAACAATCTCAGAACATCCCCAGATTACAATATTCTCAGTTGCTGCAATTTGATCAATCAAATACTGAGACATAGAACTGGATAAATCCGGTTTACGAATAGTGATAAACACTTTAGAAGCAAATTTAGAAAGGTACATAGCAGCTTGCCCTGCAGAATTGCCTCCTCCAACTATATAAATATCCTGATCCTTTACTGCATGTGCTTCTGTTGTAGCTGCTCCATAATATATACCTGCACCAGTAAAATCATCGATACCTTTTGCCGGGTGCTTTCGGTAATCCACGCCGGTGGTCACTATCACACTTTTTGCATTAATGGTAGTGTCATCCTCCAGGTTCAGAATCTTGTAATTCTCCTTAAAATCAATGCTTTTTACTTCCTGAGGCGACAAAAACTCTATACCAAAACGAGTAGCTTGTGTGATGGCTCTTCGTGATAATTCTGCCCCACTCAACCCATTTGGAAATCCCAAATAATTTTCAATTCTTGAACTTGTTCCTGCCTGCCCTCCCGGAGCTCTCTTCTCAATCAAAATAGTATTTAATCCTTCCGAACCCCCGTACACAGCTGCAGCCAAACCAGCTGGCCCAGCTCCTATGATCGCTACATCATACATGGTTTTTGATGCAACTGATTTCATTCCGGATTTATCCCCTACTTCCTGTAGTTTAGGGTCTTTCAGAAATGACCCATCTTCGAAAAACACAACTGGTAACTCTGCTCTACTAAGGTTATTCAATTCAAGTAGCTGCTGCCCTTTTATGCTGGATTCTATATCCATCCATTGATACGGAATTAGATTACCTGATAAAAAATCCTTGATCAAATGGGACTTTGGAGACCATTGATAACCCACAATCTTAATTCCTTCGAATTCGGGTATGTAGGTACTCAACCACTCTTCCAGTTGGTCACTAATAACAGGATATAATTTCTCCTCTGGGGGATCCCATGGTTTCATTAAATAATAATCCAGTTGAACATCATTGATCGCCTTTATGGCAGCATCTGTATCAGAGTAGGCTGTGAGGAGGACTCTTTTGGCATCCGGGAAAAATGTTTTGGCTTTTTCCAGAAATTCTACCCCCAGCATTTCAGGCATGCGTTGGTCACTCAGAAAAAGTGCTACACGCTCTCCTTTGTTTTTTAAATCAACCAGCGCATCCAAACCCTCATTGGCAGATTGAGTGGACAGAATTTTATAATCCTTTCTGTACATGGCTCTAATATCGCGAGTCACTGCTTTGAGCACTGTTGTGTCATCATCTATTAAGAATATAATTGGTTTCTTCATTACTAAAATTAAGATTCAATAGGAAAACAAACTTTAAATGTGGTTCTACCAGGAGTTGATTCCACATCTATAGTACCATTGTGCTGTTGTGTGATAATTTGGTGTACCACTTCAAGTCCAATTCCAGTACCTTTACCAATTTCCTTGGTAGTAAAGAACGGATCAAAGATTTTATCCTTAATATCATCTGGAATTCCTCCACCTGAGTCAGAAATATGGACATTGATAAAATCACTTTTTTTCCAGGTTTCTATGGTCAACTCCCTTTTTTCACTGGATTCCATAGCATCAATAGCATTATCCATGAGATTTGTCCATACCTGATTCATCGCACTAGCTAATATTTGGGGTTTCGGTAGGTCATTGTCATATTTTTTATGGATGGTAACATTATTTTTTTTGAGCTTGTGATTGAGCATGGTCAATGTGCTGTCTATTCCATTGTGAATGTCACTAGGTTTCTTTTCTGGAGCTTGATCCATATGTGTATAACTCTTGACGGAAGTCACCAATTCATTTATTCTTTTGGAGGCCTCTTCAATTTCTCCAACAAGCCTTTCGGTAGTCAATACTTGATTGAACCAACCTAGAACCGGCCCTAAATCCTCCTTTCTCAATAAATCGTCAATCTCATCAAGATCATCCTCAGTAAAACCAAATTCCACAAAATTCTCTGTCAAGTCATCGGGATCTGCAACTTCATGGTCTTCCAGCCAATCATAGATTTCATCTTCAAGGCTTGATTTCTCCATCATAGACATAGAACCTGTCCCTTCAGAGACCCTTTTAAACAGAATGTTATTCACACTATCAACAGTTTCATCGTCTGCCTGTATTTTAATGACCTGTTTAAACTTATCCGGAAGTAGTCTTAAATGCTTACTTAGTGTCTGGGCGCTCCTCACTACTGCAGATGAGGGATTATTCAATTCGTGCGCAAGACCTGCCGAAAGTTTCCCCAGCGCCATGATCTTTTCATCTTGTTGGTTCTGCTTGGTAAAAGTTCTAATGCGGGTGCTCATAATATGTACCAGCGCAGTTGTCAATTCATCGCAATTACTCTTCATGTAAGCAAACTGATCACCTCCAATGGCTAAAATTGTGCTATCCATTGACGCTTCTGCGTAACCCACTGCCTCTTTAGCCCTGCTATAGGGCAGCAAACCAGTAATTGACGGAGAGTTTAGTGTTGCAGCTATTCGAAAATTTCCGTTTTGTTCTCTTTTGAAGATAAAATGACCATCCAGTATTACCAGAAGTCTGTCAATTGGAGATCCCTTCTTGAATAACATGTCTCCCTGTTTACATTGATATACCTCTCCGGCATCTATAAGCCACTGCAACTGGTCTTCTGGTACATTTTCAAGTTCAGGTATTTCCTTAATGCGTTCTAAAATATTCATATGTTGATCCAATGGAGCCTGTTAAAGCTACAATAGTTTAAAATTATTTGCTAGCGGTCATTTTTTTGAAATTGTAAAATTTTCATACACTCTAATCCATTATTCATCGAAAACTGACCTGGGAAATCCCGGTTTCTAACCATTATCTGCGATATTAGTCGCGAAATGCGCCAAACGAAACTTACTTCAACGCAACAAACGATTCTCATTACTTTTATTCTGGTCGTTGGGAGTATCATGATCTTTATGGTCAGCAGAATGATACGGTCCAATGAAAACACAGAAAGAGAATCTCAGTTGCAAAATGTACACAAGCGAGCATTGACTGAATTTTCAAAGTCAATTGACCACTTCGCTACGTTGGTCGCCGGGATGCAAGGTTATCTCAAATATTCCGAAACGTTCCCAAATGAAGATCAGCTCAAGCAGTTTGTTTATCATCAGCTAAGTGACGTCCATTTCAACGATTCTATTGTAATTTCCTACCTGGATACGACCGGAATATTTCAATATGTCTTTACGGGGACACAAAATGACCCAGCAGGATTGCAGGGTAAATCAATTTATGATTTTCGAGAGAATCCCCTCAGAAGAGACCGCATCAGTGATGTCTACAATGAAGAACTACTTCTTTCGAAACCATTAAACCTTGCTGAAGGATGGGTGGGTATCCCAATGAACTTTAATGTTGTGAGGAATGGTGAATTGTTAGGATATATCAGCACAGTGATAGATTTCCGTGCCCTGGTTGATGGGATTTACGATTCAACAACGTCTGGGAAATTTGCTTTTAGGTTCATCACTGATGACGGAATTGAGTTTGACAGGGCTGTTGTTTATGACGGAGACAAGGTATACAATCAAAATAAAGATCCGCAATTCTACAAGAACTTCAACCTACCTGAAGACAGTTTTGTATTCTCAGAAATTGAAATGTATGGTAAGAAATTTAAGATTGGGACTGCTTACAAAGAGGATGTGGGATATGCTGGTCTTTGGTCATTTTTTATTTTTGGTTGGTACATACTTCTTCTTACATTTCTGGCACTGATATTTTTTCAGGGATACAGGTATCGCCTGCTCAACAAGAGTCTAAAAGAATCAAACAAGATTATCACGGCCCAAAAAGAACGTGCAAGTCAACAGTTTGAAGAATTGAAGAAACTGAACATTACGAAAAACCGATTCTTTCACATCATTGCTCATGATCTTAAAAATCCGTTTTCAGCGATTCATAGTATCATTAGTCTGATCAAAGAGCACAATCTGTCACCTGATGAGTCTACTACTATGATTGGGAATCTTACAGAAGTCACTCAGCGCACACAAAACCTTCTTGAGAACCTATTAAAATGGGCACAAATACAAACTGATGAGATCAAGTATGAAAAAAATATGCTCATTCTGGATCAGCTTATTGAGGATGTGGTTATCACCATGCATCCTCAGGCAGATAACAAAAATATTCAGATTGAAACTTCATTCGAAAAAGGTTTGGTCATCAATGCAGACTATGAGATGTTTACCACAATCATCAAAAATCTGATTTCCAATGGTATTAAATACTGCACACCAGGTGAGGGTCTGATTAAAATCCGTTCATTTTCGCTTGAAGAAGAGATCTATATTGAGGTCATCGACAATGGTGTTGGAATGAGTGATGAAGAAAGAGCCATTATCTTCAATTTGGACAGAGGTCCCTCGTTTCAGGGAACAATTGGTGAAAAAGGTACCGGTCTGGGGCTTGTTTTAAGCAAAGAATTTCTGAAATTGCATGATGGGGCAATTGAAGTGAGTAGCCAAAAGGGTGTTGGTTCTAAATTTGTGGTTTCTGTACCTAAATTTGAATTGAGCAAAACCAGTGTTACTTCTCAAGTTGTGACCCAAAACGCTTAAATCATGAAAAACATAGTGCTCTTTGGATGCCTATTGATAGGACATCTTGCTTTTCCACAACTTACAGGTAGACAGAGCTACGAGAAATTAGGAATCAGCTTCACCATTCCTGATGGTTGGTTCGGTCAGGAAACCAATGAAGGACTTATTCTCGCAAGTAACACCATGGCCGGGTTTATGCTCTTAGCCACACACAATTATTCATTAGCACAGCTTAAACAGGATGCTCAAAAGGGAATCAATGAAGGGAATGGTACAGTTCTGCAACTAGCTACACCCATTGAAACACTTTCACCAAATGCGATTGGGGGCCTATTCGAGGGAACCATGGAATATCAACCGGCAAAAGCTTATTCCATCAGTGTGGTCAATCCTTATGAAACAGGTCCCGGTGTAACCATCGCTGCAATTACAACCAGTGAGATGTATAATCAGGAATATGAAAAACTTTGTAAATCCATTTTCAACTCCCTGAAATTCACAAAAGTCGACCGTACCTCAGAATTATCCGAATGGAAACAATGGCTTTCAAATGTAAGATTAACCTACATGGACTCCTATTATTCTTCCAGCTACACTGATGGAGGAGTTTCAGGGGGTTACAGTACTGAAAGAAAAATTGACCTATGCAGCAGAGGCTATTTCAACTATGGAAACTATAGTGATGTATCTGTAAGTGGTGCTGGAGTCTCTGGATACAGCCAGGGCAATACTGATGGACAGGGTAAATGGGAAATAAAAATAGGAGAAAGTGGTGATCCCGAATTATTCCTAAATTTCTACAATGGTGAAGTTTACAATTACCACCTGGAATACAAAGAAGAAAAGCTTTTCATGAATGGGGATAGATATTTCAGAACAACCGAAGGAGAATATGCACCAAATTGTAATTAGCTCATAAGTCCTGTAAATCAAACATTTACAATAAATTCTCTCCTGAATTTCGACTAAATTTACTAATTAACAAAAAATTGTACCCTCCATGCAACCATGTGGCCATGTGCTGCATCTTGCTCATGACGGATACGAAAAATGAACCTAATCATTAATAAATCGATCACCGAGGAGAAACTAATCGAAGGTTGTGTGAGGGGTAAAGCCTGGGCACAAAAGAACCTTTATGAGAAGTATTCACCTCTTATGATGAGTATTTGCATGCGTTATTTACGTGACCATGATGATGCTGAAGATGTATTGGTGCAGGGGTTCATGAAAGTATTCGATAATGTCTCAAAATTTCGTAAGGAAGGAAGTTTTGAAGGCTGGATCAGAAGAATAATGGTAAATGAGTGCCTGGGATTCATTAGAAAAAACAAGTCAATGTATCTGGAAACAGAGATAGACAAAGCAGAAAATGATCCCGATTATAGTGTTTTGGAAACAAAACTTGAAGCTGATGACCTGAAAAAAATGATCCAGGAATTACCAGTTGGGTATAGAACTGTTTTCAACTTGTATGCTATTGAAGGTTATTCTCACGCAGAGATAGCTGACCAGTTAGGAATCAATGTTAACACTTCAAAGTCTCAACTGAGCAGAGCAAGGAATCACTTGCAAAAACAACTGTTAGACGCAGAGAAAGAACTGAACAATAAAATTATTGGCGATGAGTACTAATAGCAATATCGACAATCTATTTGCGAAGAAATTAAGGTCGCATGAGAATATGCCATCACCAGAGGCATGGGCACGGTTGGAAAACCAGCTTAATTCCAAAAAGAGTGTTTGGGTTAGTCCTTTCATGAAAATAGCCGCCTCAATTCTGATATTATTGAGCCTGGGTACATGGATTTATTTTGGTAATGTTGAAACTAAGACATCCATAGCCTATAACATTGACATGCAGGTGAATCACCCAAAACTTAATTCCAATAATTTTGAACTATCAAAGCAGGCGATGGTAGCATTCGAGGCACTTTATGAGTCTCATTCTAAAAATAATTCACAAGTGATGCAACCTGTAAATCCGTCTGTGCATCTACCTGACAAATTGATAAATGAACAAATGCAAGATGTAAATACCATAGCTGAGAATGAATTTGAAGTTGAAAAGATTTCACCCAATGTACTTCAACCGATGCTAAATGGTATTCAAATTGCGGATAACACAATTGATATTTCCATAGAAATAGTTGAGGTAGATAGTCCTGGTCTTCCTCCAATTACCGTTACTTATACGGGCTCTGAGCAAGTTCAGGACTCATCCGGATTCTCATTCAAACGCATGTTGGATTCAGCTAAAAAATTAACAGAAGGAGGAATTATAGCTGATATCAGAGGAGCAAAAAATGAATTCTTAAGTGTAAGAAAAGGTGAAAAAATTTAAAGTAGAAAAAGGTCAAAAACTCAAAATAAATACAACAATGAAAATCAAAGCAATCATATTCGGATTATTAGCAGCATTACCGCTTCTTTCTCAAGCAAATGTTGCTGAAGATACGGTAGTTATTAAATTCGGAAATAACAGTAAAATCGTAATCTATGTAGATAACAGTGAAGACTTAAAGTCTCTGGAAGCATATGATATCAATCAAATCATCGCAGATCTTAATATTTCATTGGATTCTGCCAATAACACTACTTACCTGGTCATTGAAGATGAAAGTGGTGAAAAGTATTTGAAAGATACAATTGTTAATACAGATGCTAATGCAAAAACTGATACTGATGTCGATGTGGATAGAGAACCATATGTTTGGAACAATAACCGTAGTGGCAATAGTTACAGCGACTGGACGGATTGGTCAAGTAGATTTAACGATGATGATCATCCATTTAATGTAAGAAGAACCAGACAGTATTTTAATGTTGATATCGGTACAAGCAATTGGATGTCAAATGGTAAAATCCCTAACAACGAACAATACACGGTGAAACCTTGGGCTAGCTGGTACATTGGATTGAATTCCATCCAAAAAACATCCATTGACGGACCATTATTCCTGGAGTGGGGACCTGGCATTAGCTGGTATAACTGGAAGTTTGAAGACAGAACAACAAGAGTAACAAAAGGAGATACTGAAGTTGAATTTAATGCGGAAACACCACTACCAGGAGTTGATTATAGGATGTCAAAGTTAGGAACGAGCTACATCAACTTCTCCGTAGTGCCAATGTTAGACTTCAGCTATGGTAATCACAAGGTTGAAAAAGATGGTAAATTCAAAAAGTATACCACCAAGAAACGAGATGGCATTCGAATAGGAGCTGGTATGTACGCAGGAATGAGATTAGGCGGAAGAGCAGTGTATACAATCAAGGAGAATGGAGACAAGGATAAAATAAAAGATAAGAATGACTATTACCTTGAGAATTTCAGGTATGGCATAAGAGGTCAGGTAGGTTTTAAGGGAGTAGATTTCTTTGCTAACTATGATCTCAATAACGTATTCACCAGTGGTAATGGACCCAAATTAAATGGATTTAGTTTCGGGTTGATTTTCTAAAGAACTGATTCAGGTAAAATCGTTGTAAGGCCTTAACCATTGATTGGTTGGGCCTTTTTTTATGAAATCATTCAGCTTCACTCTGTGCTTCAGTTGGTTTAAAGTGTGGAAAAGTTATACCACGAAGATCACTAAGAAGCGCAGAGTTTCACAGAGCATATAACACAAACTTTATCAATTGAATATTATTTTATTTCTCGCTTTTCAAGGACAATTTGTTTCTCGTCATCATCCAGTGCAAGAATCTCTGGTAATTTCCTGGCATCAGGTCGGGCCAGCGAAAACACGAAAATTACAGCAAGGTATGCCAGCACAAATACCTGATGCGTATTAAGAAGTAGCCCTAGAATGGCGCAAATAGAAGCACCTCCCAACATCATATAGCGTCTTATTGTAGCAGCATAATAAAAATCCATTTTCTCACGAAGCGTAGCACTCTTGTTAAATCCAGCGAAAGAGTTCTTGTATCGTTTGAATGCATCAAAAATCAGAAACCCTGCAAACAGCAGTAATATTACTGTCAATAAAATAGCCGGAGTACCTTCCATCAAAGCATCAAATTTATCTTTTTGCCGACCGAGAAAAACAATTGCAAATGGTAGCAATGTCCCTGCAATAATGCCATTAAACACCAGGTTCAGTTTGTTATAAAAGTCCTCTGAAGATTTATACTGGATTTTCATTGGTCCAAAAGTAGTTCAATTTGACCATGCAACCTAAAACATTTATATTCGTATTAATATGATATCATTTTAATATCAAACTAAACTCTACAACAATGACAACTGAATCCGATAGTCAAAAACATGAAACACTATATACTCCCATATCAGGTTATGTGGGTGTGGTGTTTTTTCTTATGTTCTTTCTGGGTGGCATTCTTACATTGGTTGCCACCAAAATGCCTGTTGGCGTTATTGGAATAATTCTTGGTGCAGCGATGGCTCCCGGTTTTTTCTATGTCAATCCAAATGGAAGTCGGGTGCTTGTATTATTTGGTAAATACATTGGCACTGTAAGAGAAAATGGTTTTTACTGGACCAATCCTTTTTTCACCAGAAAGAGCATTTCCCTTCGCGCGAGAAATTTTGATAGTGAAAGAATCAAGGTAAATGACAAACTTGGAAACCCAATATTGATCAGTGTGATCCTGGTTTGGCGTGTGAAAGAAACATTCAAAGCTGCTTTTGAAGTAGATGATTACGAAAGTTTCGTCAGGGTGCAAAGCGATGCAGCAGTGAGGAAACTAGCTGGAAAGTATCCCTATGACAATTTTGACGACCATGAAGCCGATATCTCCCTCAGATCTGGCTTAGACGAAATCAATGAGGTACTGGAAAGTGAACTTGACGAGCGTCTAAATATTGCAGGAATTGAAATTCTTGAAGCACGTATTGGCTATTTGGCGTATGCACAGGAAATAGCGGGAGCTATGTTAAGAAGGCAGCAGGCTCAGGCGATCATTGCGGCAAGACACAAAATCGTTGAGGGTGCTGTGAGTATGGTTGAAATGGCATTAGACGACCTGTCAAAAAAGGAAGTAGTTCATTTGGACGAAGAAAGGAAAGCTGCCATGGTAAGCAATTTAATGGTAGTATTGTGTGCAGATAAGGATATTACTCCAGTTGTGAATAGTGGAACACTGAATCACTGATCATGAGCATTGCTAATTTCAAAGAGGAACAAAGATTCAATCAATGGTGGATATGGGCTATACTGATTTTTTCACTTGGAGGTAGCCTTATCCCCGTGTACCAGGCTTTTACTTCACCAGGCAGTACGGATGGATCTGAATTGGTAGCTACGCCTATCATTACAGGCTTAATGTTAATTGTGATCTTTGGGTTCTTCAAAGCCAAACTGGAAACCAGAGTGGACAAATACAGCATCAATTATCGATTTGTACCCTTCATTTGGAGCTGGCAAAAAATCAGAAAAGAAGATATCGTTTCTACAGAAGTACGAAAGTACAATCCCATTCTTGACTTTGGGGGATGGGGATATAGGATTCGAATTGGGAAGAAAGCTTACACAGTCAAAGGAAAATACGCTGTGAAAATTGAACTCAAAAATAAAAAGAAGGTATTTATTGGCACACAAAAACCTGAAGACCTTGAACGAGCCATCAACAAAATGATGAACCCGGAAACCTACGAATAATTAATTATGGGTAAGAAGAAGGCATTTGCTTTGAGACTGGATGAAGAGAAAATGAAAGCCATTGAAAAATGGGCTGCAGATGAGTTTCGCAGTACAAACGGGCAAATCGAGTGGATCCTCCACAAAGCCCTCAAGGACGCAGGCAGATTAAAAAATAACCGATGATCGTACTTATTCTTCACATGGTGGTTCGGCTGGTCAAAACGATACTTGAATTGATTGTTTTGTGACTTTTCTCTAATGCCCGGATTATTCATTAAAAAACATGATCAAATCCAGGTCCAGACGAGAACCCCAGGAAATCAATGCCGGCTCCATGGCCGATATTGCATTTCTGCTGCTCATTTTCTTTTTGGTTGTTACCACAATACAAACCCAAAAAGGCTTATTACTCCCCATACCAAGTAAAGAAGAAAAACCGGAGGTTCCAATTCCCGAAAGAAACCTTTTCAATGTTAAAATCAATTCAAACAATGACTTACTGGTAGAAAACGAGGTTCGTAGTAATACCACAGGTCTAAAAGAAGAGGTTATACAGTTTATTTTGAACGACGGTAAGAATCCAGCCTCATCTGACAACCCACAGAAAGCAATTATCTCCCTGAAAACAAACAGAGGAACAGGTTACGGAAGGTTTATTGAGGTATTGGATATCATGAAAGGTGCGTACTATGAGATATACGGTAAACGTGTCGGGCTGTCTGCCCAGGAGTATCGCGAGCTCGATAAGAATAACCCTACTGAATACGAAATGTATCTGGAAGGAAAAGACGGTATTCCTATGAATATATCAATTGCAGAACCTGATAAACTTAATTAAGATGGCCAGATTTAAGAAAAAAACTAAACCGAAGGTAGAGATATCAACAGCGAGTCTACCAGACATTGTTTTTATGATGCTGTTTTTCTTCATGGTGACTGCTACCATAAGACCTGAAGAACAATTGGTGCAAGCAAAAATCCCTCAAGCAAGGGAACTGAATAAAGTTGAAAAAGAACAATTGCTTAAGGAAATCTCTGTGGGAAAACCCAATAACAAGGCGCTTGGACAAGAACCCAAAATAACAGTAGGCGATCGATTTATTGCCATGAAGGATATACCTCAGTGGGTGAGTCAGCAACGTGATGAACTGCCAGAATATTACAAAGAGCAAATGATTATCCTCCTCCGAGCCGATGAAGATTTAGAAATGGGAATTATTGCAGACATCATGGAGGAGCTTAAAAAGGCCAATGCAAGAAAAATTCTTTACAGAACCCTGGATAAAGTAGAATAGCTTAATTTGATGCATTGATAAAATCATGCACGATGGGCTACACATTCCAAATCAAAAAATTTGAAGAGTTATCAAATAGGCAATTGTACGGTATCCTCCAATTGAGGTCTGAAATATTTGTTGTAGAGCAAGATTGTGTCTACCAGGATATCGATGGAAAAGATGACATAGCACTCCACTTATTCGCTGAGGATAAAAATGAGGTAATTGCTTATACCAGAATATTTGATAAGGATGAGTACTTTGAAATGCCCAGCATTGGTCGTGTAGCCACAAAAATGAATCAGAGGGGCACTGGCATTGGCCGTAAGTTAATGGCCGCTTCTATTGATGCAATTTATGAAAAATATGGTGTTCAACCCATCAAAATTGCTGCTCAAATGTATCTGCAGGATTTTTATAGATCACTCGGGTTTGAAAATGAAGGTGAAGAATTCCTGGAAGATGGAATCCCTCATATTCATATGGTAAAATGGGATCAATAACTTCTGGATATACGGTCCAGCAATTCAAGGCAATAAAAAAACCACCTCCAAAGGAAGTGGTTTTAGATACTATTTTGAGTTTTTGATTGGGGTTTTACATTGAGTTATCTCTTATGACACGACTGCCTCCATCAATATCCACTCGGACATTTTCAGTGCCATTATATTTCACTCTACTGGCACCACTGGCATCAATCTCAATCTCCTTCGTACTATAGACTTCACCTTTAGAGGCGCCACTCGCTTCTACCTTCACATATTCCGCAGAATAATTGGCTGCCTCCAGGGTTGATGCTCCGGAGATATCTGCTTTCAGGGATGTTCCTCCTCCCTTGACAACAAGTTTGGATGCTCCCGAAAGATCAGCATTGATTTCATTGATATCAACCAGGGCCTGAACATAAGAGGCGCCTGTTAAATCAATTGTAATGTCATCTCCTTTGAAATTTCGGATGTATACTTTGCTCGCTCCAGAAAGATCGATCGCTTCGATATCAGGCATGGTGATAGTAACGCCAATCCTTTCATGTCGATTGTATCGTTTAAACCAATCCCATTCCCTATCGAAATCCAGCACAAGTTTGTTCCCTGATTTGAAAATATCCGCATCATCCATTAAGCGTCTAGTACCTTTGACCTCAATTGAATAATCGTCTGCCTGGATGAGCTCAATTTCAAAGGAGCCATTGGCTTTTATCTCATTGAAATTTTCGATATCCAACACTTTTCGATCGCCTGAATAATCATTGAGGTCAAAGTCATTACTAGTACCTGGAATATATTTATCACGATCATCATATTGTGCGTCACAAGTCATACAATTGATGCCCGCTTCTGTGAAGACCCAGTCATTTCCTCCTATCTGATAGGCACGATAACCGTTTAGGTGTAAGGTATTTACCAAAATACTTGATAGATCAGCATCCATTTTGAAAACTGTATTGTAAGGAATATAGAAGATTACGTCTACTTCCTGGAACCGGAATTCAAAATCTCTCTGATCCTTGATCTCATATTCTGAATCAAATATGAACAATGAGTCTTGTTGAGTTACAGTATATGTCACCATTTTGGCATTGACCTTCGCATCCTCTCTGGTTCTTCCGTTTGCTTTGTATTCTGTTACTAGTTTGAATTCTGGCCCATCATGTCCTCTGAGCCTTAAATCCACATCTGAAAGATCATTATCAAGATATTTAATGGAAAGAACAGGTGTTTTATTTTCGTCGAGATTAAACGTTTGGGTTTCCTTCACATAAGCTTCCTTTCTGAAACTTACAATGGTAGCAGGTACCGTAAATGCCACTCCAAGTAAACCTATTAACCATATTCCCAGCAACGACCACAGGGCATATCCTTTAATAAGCAATCTTTTCACAGCTATTGACAGTCCTGCTATCATTAATGCTAATGCCGGTACGATCCCTGCAATAAACCCGAACACTAAACCTGCATCAGGAATTATACTTCTCACTACTACTACCGGTTCCGGAATATCACCTAACATCACCCAGTCAGACCATCCATAAACACCAAGAAAAGCGCCAAGTGCTACAATGAATGATACTGCAGAGGAAAGTCCGATGATAAAAAGTATGATTCCCGCCAATACTCTCAAACCATCTACAGCAAACCTTAGGATTGGACCAAGTGCTTTTCCAAGTGCTTCTATAACCATTGCGATCAAGCGAAACGGAAACAACAATACTTTCACTAGTGCATTTTCCTCACCTTCCTTTACATTCAAACTACTCTTGATATTAGATTCTATATTAGAAAGCGTAACTGGTTCACCTTGCATTTGCATCTTCTCTGTAATGGTCTGAGCCTCCGGAGTAATAATCCAGAGGATCAAATAAATGATGATACCTGAGCCACCTAACAAGATGGATAATACGAACAGCAATCGAATAACGGCTTTATCCGCACCAAAATAGGCTGCCAAACCACTGGCCACACCACCTAAAACCCGATCTTCGGGATCCCTGTAAAGCTTTTTCACTTTACTGTCTTCCTCTACTTCGACTTCAGGTAAGACTATCCAAAGTATGATATATGCAAGCAACACCACTCCACTTATACCACCCCAAAAAATATTGACAAACAGTGCGATGAATATCAACCTGATCCAAATGGGATCTACATTGAAATAATGTGCCATACCGGCGGCTACACCACCTAAAACTTTCCTGTTCTTCGCCCTCGATAATCTTTTTGGAGATTCGTAACTGGCGTCAGGACCAGTTGATTCATTTTGAGTTTGCTTAGAAGACTGTTTTTGTCTTTCTCCTTGTTGGTCTGTTGCCAGATCCTCTTTGTCCACATCGATAGTGGCTTCAAAATCTGCTATTGTACCCATTGTGGTAATGAGTACCGTTACATCTTCTGCAGTGATTATTTGCTTTTCTTCAGTGAGTTTTCCCAAAAATATTTCAGCAATTCTACTTTCGATATCTTCTATGATTTCCTTGCTGTCCTCATACTGGGAGAAATACTTATTTATAGCCTCCAAATATTCCTGCAAACGATCAAATCCATCTTCTTCAATATGGAAGATGATGCCGCTGATGTTTATGCTTATATTCTTTTTCATGGCTTAATTAGAATTGTGGTTGTTGTTAGAAATAATTTGACCTGTGGAAGCTGATAACTCCTCCCACGTCTCTCCAAGCCGGTTCAGGAAATCGGAACCCTCTTGTGTAAGTGTATAATACTTACGTGGAGGACCTGAGCTACTTTCTACCCACTTGTAGTCCACCAATCCTGCTTTTCGCAATCTGGTTAGCAATGGATACAATGTACCCTCAACCACCATGATCTTCGCGGAGGTAAGCTCCTCCAACAAGTCTGAGGCATAAACCTCTCCGCGGGATATGATGTGCAATACGCAGAATTCAAGAATTCCTTTGCGCATTTGCACCTGAGTATTTTCGATGTTCATTGTACATAATTTAAAAATGAGTTTTTGACCTTGTCATACAAGTATACGGATATAGTACCTTGCAAGGCCAAGTACTAAGTAAAAAATATTAGCTTGCATAATATATTCTTTGTTTAATCATATTTTTTATATTTTTAGTTATATTTATGTTGGAAAAGCTTAGGTATTTATTCGTCAATACCGTTCAGAACCGTACAGCACGAAACAATTATTTCATGATTTTTGTGGTCTTAAAACTGTCGGTTGTCGAATATTCGTGAGGATTCTCAAACAATCTATAGGTACAGATAATATTGATATAGTAATTTCGTATTTCATGAAATATGGCTCTATTCCGATGAATTGTAAGTCTTACTTGATTTTATTAGTTGCTCTATTCACCCTTGGCATTGTACAGGGTCAACCTTATGCCAATGAATGGATCGATCACAACCAGACATACTATAAATTCAAGGTAAGCGATGATGGAGTTTATCGGGTAACCAGAAATACCCTTCAGCAAGCCGGATTTCCAATAGCCACTGTTTCTGCATCAAGAATTCAATTATTTAGACAAGGCGAGGAAATTGCCATCTCAGTAAACACTCAAAATGATGGCACCATCAATTATTTTGATTTCTACGCTCAAAAAAATAGTGGAAGTGGAGACACTGAGCTTTATGTAGATGAGGATGCACAGGTAAACCCTTATTATAGTCTTTTCTCAGATTCAGCAAGCTATTTCATCACATATTATCTAAGCAACCAGTCAGGTAAGCGCGTTTCGTTTTATTCTGAAGCTAATACCGATGGTATTGCGGCAGATGAGTTCTACTATTCTGAGCAGGTTAGTTCCTATTCGGACAATTATAATTCAGGGGCAAGCTATGGATCAGGGTATCAAATTGCCTCTACGTTGTATGATTTTGGTGAAGGCTGGACAAGTAATTTTGTAACGAGAAATAATTCCTTACGAAAAACCATAAGCCTTAGAAATCCTGCCTCTTCATTTGAAGAGCCCATTTTACAATTAATGCTGGTTGCGGGTAATAATAACGCTCATGATGTAACGATCGAGGTAGGGCCCTCTGATGGAAATTTGAGATCCATAGGGACAGTGAATTTTTCAGGAAGGGAGAACAGGTACTTTGAAGAAGAAATTGAGTGGTCCGATATCAATAGTAATGGTGATTTAGTTGTGAGTATTACTCCAAATGGAGTTAGTGGCAATGCTGACAGGATGAGTCTTTCTTACATTAGGGTAATTCACCCCAGCACGTTTGATATGGAGACTGAGGACTCATTTGAAATGCAGTTGAGGACTAATGGATTTGGAAAATCTTTCATAAGAGTATTGAATCCACCTGATGAAACCAACCTTTGGGATGTTACAGATCCGACTGGTCCTATTAGAATAGGTATCAACCAATCTTCCTCCAATTTTCTGGCCATCATTAGAAATACACATCTTACAAGAGATCTACTTGCTTTTACGAACGCAACGGAAATATCGAACATTAATGAAATCACTTTTGAGGACATCCCCGCTTCAGGTTTCAATTACCTGATTATATCTCATCCTAATTTGAGAACAGGAGATGATCAGGTTGCTGCGTATGCTGACTACCGCTCTTCTGAGGCAGGAGGAGGATTTAATGTTCACATTACCCATATTGGTGATCTTTATGACCAGTTTAATTATGGTGATCCTTCACCATTAGCCATTAAAAGGTATGCAGACTTCATGCTGGACACAAATGACCCACGATATCTTTTCATTATTGGTAAGGGCGTAACACCAGCAGCTGATTACTACAGGCAAAATAGTGCTGATCTGGATTATGTACAATATATCCCCGCATATGGTACACCAGGTAGTGATGTGCCATTTACTGCCGGATTAAATGGCACAACTTTTGAAAATGCGATCCCTACTGGTAGAATCAACGTCTCATCTGGAAATCAGATTTCCAATTACCTGGAAAAAGTAAAGCTTACGGAAGCATTAAGCTATGATATTCCCTGGAGAAAAAAGCTTCTTCACCTGAGTGGCGGAAGAAGTAAAACTGAGCAAACTTCATTTAAGGAATACACTGATGAATTCAAAGAAGTAGCCGAGGGTGATTTTTTGGGAGGAAAGGTAAAAACCCTAACAAAATCAACAACAGATGAGGTAGAATTTATTGATGTGGTTGATGAAATCAATGACGGAGTATCACTGGTAACATTTTTTGGGCATAGCGCCAATACAACAGCAGACATTGACATTGGCTATGTTTCTAACCCTGTAATCGGATATGACAATGTGGGAAAATACCCTGTTTTTTTGATCAATGGATGTAATGCCGGATCAATATTTAACACCAATAACAGTTACACATGGGGCGATAATTGGATACTTACTCCTGAAATTGGTGCTGTCAGTTTTATTGCCAGTGTAGGTGCGGCATTTTCAAGTAACCTCAAAAGGTATTCAGATCTTTTTTACGAGTATGCTTTCGCTAGAGAAGAAGATTTCGGTAAAGGTGTGGGTGATGCCATGAAAAGTGCGGCCGTTCGGTACCTTGAGCTCTATGGGTCCGGTGAATTGAGTATTGCCCAGATCCAACAATTCATTATTAATGGAGATCCTGCTGTCAAAATATTTGGTGAAAATAGACCTGACTTTGAAATCACTGAAGCAGGCGTTTCATTCGAATCTTTAGACAATTCGTTAATCCTAGCCTCTACAGACACATTTGCCATACATATGATTGTCCACAATTATGGCATGACCTCTAACGATTCCCTATCTGTTGCCATAACACGTACTTTACCAAATGGAACTTCAATTGATTATCCAATTGGTAAATACGCTGGTCTTCTCAGTCAGGACACCCTGGTGTTTGAGGTGTATAATGATCCTGAAATTGAAGTAAGTGGGTCGAATATTTTTGAGATCACGATTGACCCAACCAATGAATTTGAAGAATTTAACGAAGAAAATAACCAGGTGCTCATTTCATTTGATATCTATTCTGGCACCACCAGTCACCTGCATCCATTAAACTATGGGATTGTTCCCGAAGAAGATGTTACTTTAAAATTCCAGCTTTCCAATGTGCTTTCTGATGAAAAGGAAATCTTAATTGAGCTTGATTCCACGCAGGACTTTACCAGTACATGGAAGAAATCAACAACTGTCACTACAAATTTATATGGCCAATGGAATGTGAATCTGGATATTACCTCACTAAGTGATAATCAGGTTTTCTACTGGCGATCAAGATTGCTGAATCCGGCACCCGACGAAAACGACCAATTTGTTACCTCCAGCTTCACTTACATAGAAGGAAGTCCTGCAGGATGGATGCAAAGTTCCAGTGCTCAACTGGAAAGTGCTGAATCATTTGGCGTTTTACTGGAAAACGATGGTATTTGGAGGTTCAATACAAGTGAAACAACTTTAGATGTCCGTACAGGAGGCAAAGATTCGCCAGAAAATGGAAATGCCGATGTGTTAATTAACGACCGAGACTACACTCAGAATATTGCCAACTCTCCATGCAACAGTAACTCCATCAATATCATGGTATTTGACAGGCGATCAACACAACCTTACCAGGCATTACCCTTCTTCAATGAAGATGTTTTCAACAGGTTAGTATGTGGTGTAAAGCCACAAACCATCTACAATTTGCTCGAAAAAGATGTGATTGGAGTAGATAGTGCCAATGGCGGTTCGGTGACCAGAAGGTTTGAGGATGTCATTGAAAATGCCAGGGAAGGTGATCATGTTCTTGTTTTCAATATGGGTGATGTCAATTACTCACTTTGGGATACCGATATATATGCGGCATTAAATGATATTGGAGTTAATAATTCGCAATTGGATGGAATAATAGATGGTCAACCACTAATTATTCTGGGAAAAAAAGGAAGTGCAATAGGTTCCGCCGATGTGGTTCTGGATAATGATGGAGGCAACCCACTTCTGGAACAGGTTATTGACCTTTCAAGTACGATTTTAGGGAGTTCCGGAGAAGGTTCGATCAAGAGTCTAAAAATTGGGCCAGTTCATTCCTGGATCAGTTTCACACAAGCCTTTGATCAGGATGGAGAGGATTTTTATGCATCATCAATTTATGGTATTCAGGAAGACAGAACCTTCGAAATCAAATCAAACCTAACAGAAACGGTGACTGACTTGAGTGATATTGAGGTTGATGAATATCCATCTATTGAAATACAAAGTGCTGTGGAAGACCCTATTGAGTTAACTAGCCCCCAAATACAATCCTGGAAGGTGTTATTTGAAGAACTCCCAGACGGAATCATCATCGACCAATCAAATGCTGTATCTGTTCAGGAGGGTGAATCAGTATCATATCGCTTTGGTTTTTATAATTATACGGAACGGGAATTTGATGAAGACGTTATTGCAATAGTACAACTAAGAAATCGAGAATTAGACGAGATTAAGTTGGATACGATTACTCAAATCAATCCTAGCCCGGGTGACACATCCTTTTTCACTGCATCGTTTGAAACCCTGAATTTCACAGGAATTAGCGATTTAAGTGTATCAGTTAATACTGGAAAAGTTCCTGAGCTATACAGCAGTAACAATAACCTTAGAAAACTGGAAATGCTCACAGTGACTTCAGATAAAGTAAATCCGGTACTCGATGTAACTGTAAATGGGAAATACCTGAAAAACGGGGATCTCATATCTCCTAATCCAGTGATTGTTGCAAAGATGTCTGACACCAATCCTTACATCTTTAAAACTGATACTATTGGGATGTTTCTGTTTTACAAAGCACCGTGTGACAGTACTTGTGAATTTCAAAGAATATTTTTCAGTGATGAAAACCTAAACTGGTCTCCAGCCTCAGCAACTGATCCCTGGCAACTCATTTACACACCACAAGACCTAATTGATGGTACTCACACAATCAAAATTGAGGTGCAGGATGGTTCTGGTAACCGAAGTGGATTGCCTTACGAGAAAGAGTTAAAGGTGCTTTCCACTACAAGTATTCTGGATATGATGGTTTTCCCCAATCCTTCTAATTCAGGTTTTAGAGTTTCTTTCAATGCGGCGGGAGTTCAACCACCAGATGAGATGATCATCAAAATATTTGATGTGAACGGGAAAAAGGTAAGAAAACTCACCTTTACTGATCTTTTGATCGGTCAAAACATATCCGAACCCTTTTGGGATGGTACTGATGAATCCGGGCGCGCTATGTCAAATGGCATTTACTTTTACCAAATCTATTTCAACCTTCCTGATGGACGAATGAAATATTCACTTTTTGATAATGATGTAGGACGTCTCTATCTTCTTCGGTAATAAATTGATCACTAAATTGCCGGCATGAAAAGTGCGAAAGAAGTTTTTCTAATTACTTATGCTATTTTTTTCGGGATTGGACTGGTACTCCTATTTATTCTGGAACATGGGGATCTGGTTATTTTTTTTAACGAAAACAGAACGTCTTTTGGTGATATATTTTTCAAATACTGGACCTACCTGGGAGATGGTGTATTTCTAGCATTGCTTCTAATCCTCATGTTATTTATCCGATACGCCTATGCAATACTTTTTTTAATTATTGGTATTGCCCAGGGAATAACTACTTATGTCCTGAAAAAATTAGTTTTCGGTAAAATCCCCAGACCAGGCAAATACTTTGAAGGGATATATGATCTGCAATTGATAGATGGGGTAAAGATGAACAATTATTTTTCCTTTCCTTCCGGACATACCATGACTGCATTTTCCATAGCCGCCTTTCTGACAATGATCAGCAAGAAAAAGTATTTTGGAATAATCTGGTGCTGCTATGCTGTTCTTGTTGGTTTATCAAGAGTTTACACCCTTCAGCACTTTCACAGAGATATAATGGTAGGATCCATTATTGGGATTACAATCACTCTGGTTGTTTTTGCGATTTACAAACAAAAATTAGCAGGCAATTGGCTTAATGGATCCCTTATTAAGACTTTTAGAAAAGAGAAGAAAGTTTCATAGCTACACTCATGTCTCCATCGATTTTCATCTTCCCTCCCATGTAGGCCATCATTGGGTTCAGGTTACCTCCTATCAATTTCTCAAAATTTGACAGTTTCATCCTGATTGTACAATCAGCACTTTTTTCCACTGCTTCAACTACAGTTGGACTTTGCGTATCGTCCAGGTGAATTGTACCCTCCTCAAATTTGAAATTAACCTTCGATTTCAAATTGCCTGATTTCTTCTCTGCCAACTGCTTTATTTTTTCCGTAGCTTCTTCAAATGTCATCTTATAAGTTAGTTTGTTCTATGAATGAAACCTCATAAATACTAGGCCAGTATTTACCGGTCACGTAAATTTTTCCTGTGTTTTGATCGTAGGCAATACCATTTAGAACATAGTCAGAGTCACTAATATTCCTTTGGGTATACAATCCCGTCATATCAATTCTTCCCACCACTGCTCCTGATTTAGGGTCAATCATCACGATTAGGTCTTTTAAGTAGATATTAGCATAAATAATGCCATCAATGTATTCTAACTCATTTAGTTTTAACACACGACCATTTTCATCCCAAACTGCCACTTTTTTCAGCTCTGAGAAATCATCAGGACTCCTGAAGTAAAGATACTCAGTACCATCAGACATCACCAGTGTATCGTTCATGGTGGTCAACCCCCAGCCCTGGGTATTGTAGGTATATGTGTTTTCCTTATTAAAGTCTAAATCATACACAAATACCTGTTGTGAAGTATAGGTAAGTTGGAAAATTTTGTTTTTGCAGACAGCAATACCCTCACCAAAGTATTTATTATCCAATTTTACAGAGTTGATCACATCACCTGTTTTTAGGTCTACCTTTCTAAGCTCACTTTGACCATTTTGTCCTGTTCCTTCATACAATGCACCTCCCTCAAACAACAAACCCTGTGTATATGCCTGTCGGTCATGTGGAAAAGCATTTTTGGCTTCATAAACAAATTCTTTGGGTGCAGGGGGCATTACTCTGATCTTTGGGTAGTGAGTTTCTTTCGCTCCTCCGTTAAGGTAAACATTTAAGATTAATCTTGGTCTACCTACACCTGTTAGCCGAGTATTGATGGTTGCTTTGTTGTTTTCACCGTCAACAATCAGGTCATTAAAGAAAAGCTTAACAGAATCAATTTGATTGGAGTCACTTTTCATTGCCACTTCAAAAATTACCTCTTCTCCCAAAGAAACTTTTTCATTGTTTGAAGGACTGGTGATTTTGGATTTCTTAAAAATCGCTTTCAGACCTCCATTGGGTTTTTCTTCTTTTTCGTTTTTGCATGATTGCGCTGTGGAAATCAACAGCAATGCCAAAACAAGTACGTTTACAATTCTTTGCATATATGATGGCGAAGATAAAAATTTGATCTTAAATCATTTACGATTTAAGGCTGTCAATGTTTGTGCTTATAGTTTTGTTTTTGAGATGGCCGTACTGGTTTTATGCTTGGCATAAAATATCTTGAGCAGTTTGGGGATAGTAAGTCCCTGATACAAGATCGATACCACCACCACAACATAAGTGAGTGTGACAATCACATCTTTGCCTTCAAAAGGAGGAAGTGATAAGGAGAGGGCAATAGGAATACCACCCCGCAATCCTCCCCATGTGAGGACGCTGATACTGTTTTTTTCAAATTTACGTTTCGTACTTAAAATTGAAACCGGTATGGCTACACTTATGTATCTGGCTATTAAAATGATGATAAACGCCAGGAATCCCGCTCCGAAAAAATCCAGTCTTTTTGGAATAACGAGCATCTCTAATCCAATCAATACAAAGAGCATTGCATTCAGAGATTCCTCAATAAGGTTCCAGAATTTAAAAACATAGTCTCCTGCAGCATTTGAGAGATGTTCACTTGTTCCTTCATTACCAATTACAAGCCCCATAACAACAGCCGCCTGTTTCGCAGAAACATGTACAAAGTCTGCCAGGTACGTTCCGACCATTACCAATGCCAGGGTCACCAGTATTTCTACTTCCACCTGATCATTGTCTATGTATTTCAGAAGCACAAAACCTAAATAACCAAGGTATAAACCAATGAATATTCCTCCACCTACATCAGCAGTAAAAACATACAAGACATCAAATGCGCTCAATGCATGATCTTCACCAGCATGTGCTAAATCAAGAAGTGTCAATGCTAACACCACAGCAATCCCATCATTAAACAATGATTCTCCTGATATCCTTACACCAAGATTGGGACTTAGGCGGAATCTTTTGATGGTAGCTGTAACCGCAATAGGATCTGTTGGAGAAATCAATGCCCCAAAAACCAGACAATAAAGAATATCAACATGTATATTGATGAAATCAAGTAAATAATATACTCCAATCCCTACAATAGCAGTCGAAATAATTACACCTGTAGTAGCCAGAATAAGAACGGGGGTACGTTCCTCAGCAAGTTTCTTGAAATCTATTTGCAGCGCTCCGGCAAATAGCATAAAACTCAGCACAAGCTGGTAGAGGACTTCAGTAAAGTCCAGTTCCTCCATTGTTTCCTCCATTCCTGCTTCAAATTCAGGAAACATCAAACCAGCAATCAGGATAATGAACGACAATCCCAATGCCATAATCATCAATCCAATTGAAGAAGGAAGTTTGAGAAAATAAGTGTTGATAAATATAAATAAGCCCGCCAATGCAACGAACAAGGCTATGATATCAAGAGTTTCCATATATTCAACTCAGTCCTTTAAAATTCCCGGTTTATACTTTCTGAATCTAGGCGCAAAATAACCAAACTTAATTTGGTTTTATACATAGCTTAATCAACAATTCAACAAAACATTGTAAATTTTTGCTTTTCAATTGTGGTGGTATGCCATTAAAGATATGAAAATTTAGGCAAATGAGCTCTATTGCGGTGTTGGATTGGTGTAGAGAGGAATATAATAACACGTACAAAAAAAGAACCGGATCCCACTACATGTGTGAAATCCGGCTCGTGCTACAACTTTTATTTTTAGTGCTGTGAAGCATCGGCTTCTGCCAGTCTCTTTTTATAGTAGTAAAAAGTAAAAGCTGTTAAACTGATTGAAAAGATTAAAAAAATCATGGTAACACCTGTTTAATAAAACAATTTGTATTTAATAGCTTTAACTAATTTAGTGATTTTTGATGGGAAATTTGAGATGTTTCTGCGAACCTGGTGAATTTTCCGATGAATTGTGTTTTTTTGGCGCTGAACAAGATTTACCATGTTATCAGTTTCAGACTTATCCTATCAATATAATGGATCCAAGGTAATTGAATTTAATAACCTTGAGCTAAAATCGATGGATCAACTACTGATCTTAGGAGAATCAGGTAAGGGTAAAACTACCTTCCTTCACCTGCTTTCTGGTTTATTGAAAATTCAAAGTGGGTCTATCAAAATCAATGGTACAAAATTAGAGAGTTTGTCAGAGACTCAAAGAGACCATTATCGAGGGAAACACATTGGTTTAGTCTTTCAAAAACCTCACCTCATCTCATCCATGTCCATCAAGAATAACCTGGCACTTTCACAATACCTGGCCGGTACAAAATCTAACGATGATCATATTCTTGAATTACTGGAGCTTGTTCAATTGTCTGACAAAGCAAATGACCGAATCTCTGAATTGAGTGCTGGACAGGCACAACGGATTTCTGTAATTCGTGCACTGCTTAATAAACCAGGTTTGATTTTAGCCGATGAGCCAACAAGTAGTTTGGATGATAGAAATGCTGAAATTGTAACGAACATATTATTGGAACAATCAGCTAAACTTGGAGCAATTTTAATCGTGGCAACCCACGATCAAAGGGTCAAAGAGAAGATCAAAAACCAATTTGTGCTATGAATCTACTGTCTTTAAGCTGGAACTACCTGCGAAGCAAACCTTTGAACACTTTGCTCAATGTAATTTTGATGAGTCTTGGCCTCTCGATTATTCTGGTGTTAATGTTGGCCTCATTTCAGTTGAAAGAACGCATCACCAAAAATGCCAAAGGTGTGAGTCTTGTAGTAGGTGCCAAAGGAAGTCCCTTACAACTCATCTTATGTAATGTATACCACATTGATTTTCCCACGGGCAACATATCTTTAGAAGAAGCCATTAAGCTCTCAAACAATTCTTTGATCAAAAAAGCTATTCCGCTTGCTCTTGGGGATAGCTATAGGGGTTTCAGATTAGTTGGAACAAACGAGGATTATCTCAACCTTTTCGAAGCTCAAATAGCCAATGGAGATTCATTATTAAGTGACTTAAAGGTGATATTAGGGACTAATGCGGCAAAATCTCTGGGACTAAAAGTTGGTGATACTTTTTTAACTGAGCACGGCATGCAGGAAGGTGGCATGGCCCATGAAGAGCACTCCTTTATGGTTTCAGGTATACTTGAATCTAATAATAGTGTAATTGACAATCTCATCATTTCCAATGTTGAAAGTATTTGGATGATGCATGAGCATGATGAAGAAGATCATCATCACGATAGTGACTCTTTAGTCAGTGAACTAGGCATTAAGTTTCACCCACATCACCTTTCCGAAAAAGAAATTACATCCCTTATTATCCAATATGCCGGTCCTATGGGTGCCGTCCGATTGCCGAGGTACATCAACAAGGAAACCAATATGCAGGCTGCCTCCCCTGCTTTTGAAACGGCGAGACTTTTTAACCTGATCGGATTTGGTGTGGAGGTGGTCAATGGTTTTGCATTCCTGATATTAGGTATATCAGCCCTTAGTATATTCATCGCACTTTACAATTCATTAAAAGAAAGAAAATATGATTTAGCGATCATGAGGTCCATGGGGGCTTCCAGAGCTTTCTTACTGATCCATATCATCATTGAGGGATTGATTATTACAGTTTTAGGTGGCATACTGTCTATTATTCTGGCTCACGGAGCACTGGAATTGATCGGTCAGCAATTAATTGCATCCAAAAGCCAGGCTACCATCACCGGATTTCTTCTTTTAAAGGATGAACTTATCATCATTGGCATTAGTTTTGTGATCGGGATAGTAGCATCAATCCTACCAGCGATCGGTGCATACAGGTCGGATATTTCAAAAATATTAGCAGAAGGATGAGAATTATAGCAACATTTTTATTGATCCAAATATCTTATTTAGGTATCGCTCAGGAAAAAGAAACTTCGCAAAAAAACTGGAAGACACTTTCTGAAGTGGCTTTTGAGAAGAGTAATGATGGGTATGCTGAAATCTACTTACCTAAATTTTCACAAAATATTAAAACCCTCGCCAATAAAGACATAATACTTCAGGGATACATTGTACCCAATGATGGCCTTTTTAAGTCAAGTGAATTCATAATTTCATCCCTACCTCTTGCACAATGCTTCTTTTGTGGTGGAGACAGTGGCCCTGAATCTGTGGCTTATGTTTACCCCGAGGAACCAATCAAGTACACCTCCAAACTTGTAACCATAAAAGGAACGCTGGAACTCAATGAAACAGACAGCAATAAGTTGCTCTATACGCTGAATGGCGCAACAGTAGAAATCGCAAATAACTGAATTTTCAATACTTAAACATTTACAATACGAATGAGAATCATTTTTATGTTAACACTCACATCCATTCTTTTAATGAGCTGTGGGGGCAGTGTCAATCAAACTACAGAAGAAAAAGGAGATCAGGTAAATTCAGAAAGTCTGATGGAGGAAGTGATGGCCATCCATGATGAAGTAATGCCACTAATGGGAAGCCTAAGGAAGAAAGGTAAGGAGTTTGAAGCTCAGCTTGATTCACTTCAGGGGGATGATCTTGAGCAGATCCAGGCAGTAGAGACAAAAATCGCTGAAGTTAAAGATGCTACAGAAGGCATGATGAACTGGATGAGAAACTTTGAACCGGACTCCATCCTACAAATGGCTGAAGCCGATCAAATCAAAGCTTTGAAGGAAGAAAAAGCCAAGATTCTGAAAGTAAACAAGAGGATCAAAGACCTCCTGGGTGTAGAAGAAAAGTAATTATTTACATTTCTGAAGTGCAGATCGGGTAGTTTTTACATCAATAAAGCCTACCCGATTTGACCAGGTGTTCCCCACAAATGTAATTATCTCCGCAATCTCAAGATCTGTGAGTGTTCTATTCTCAGGCATGGGCTGATTATAATTTACACCATTTACTGTTATTTCCCCTGTCTGTCCAAATTTCACAAGACAAGCTATCTGCTCTTTATTCTCTATTAAAAAATCTGATTGTGCCAAAGGCGGTATGAGATTTCCTAATCCCTTGCCATCTTCTCCATGACAATTTGAACAATGAGTTGCATAGAGGAGCTTACCTTGAATGTAGTATTTTTTCATTTTGGTCCTCGTATCATAATCAAGCCCCTCATAAATGGCATCATTGCCTGGTGATCCACAAGCAATAAAAAAAAAGACGGGTAGGACCAGCTGAAAATTAAATAGCTTCTGTCTCACGATTAGTCTCTTCAATAAGCCTTTCAATGTCTTTCATCAAAATGTCCACCTGCTCAGGTACGGTTCCATCATAAACACCCCTGATCCTCTTTTTAGTGTCTACAAGTAGAAATGCCCCGCTATGGATATAACCTCCGGGTGCACTTCCTTCCTCTGCTGCTACCACCATGTAGCTTCCCTCAGCCAAATCATAGATTTCATCCTTGTCACCGGTGAGGAACATCCACTTATCAGAACGAACACCCAATCTCTCAGCAAAATCATGAAGAAGTGCCACTGTATCATATTCAGGATCAATTGAATGGGATAAGATCATAAATTGATCCTCCTGTTCAAACTGATTGTAAACCCTTAACATTTGCTTTTTCATGACCGGACAAATAGTGGGACATGAGGTAAAAAAGAAATCTGCCACATAAATCTTACCTTCCAGTGTCTCAGGCGTTACCACTGCACTATCCTGATTAAGAAATCTAAAGTATTGAATTGTGTGAGGAACAGTATCATATACCGTTTCACCATCAATCACACTTTCGACGATTTGAGGGTTACCATAGACCCTCAATTTACGATTATTTGATACTTCAGCACAGCTGGCAGCTACGATAACAACCAGCAAAAACATAACCAACCTGTTCATCTTTTATCCTTTATTTTTCTCTCTTTCTTTTATACAACTTGACGGCCAGCATCATCACAACTGCCAGTCCCAATAACCCTATTACACCCCATATCCAATCAACAGCACTTTTTAATACAATTAGGAATACTACTGCAAATAGGATAATTGTTGATACTTCATTGAACATCCTCAATTGAGTAGATGAGAATTTCACAATACCATGCTGTAGCATTTTGAATATTCTGTGACAACTGAAATGATATCCGTAAAGTATGAACACAAATGTCAGCTTCACATGCATGAATGGTTCTTTAAGCCATGCTGGGTTCAACCACAGAATTGTGCCTCCCAGAATCAAAGTAATAATCGCTGATGGCCAGGTGATGATAAACCATAATCTTTTGCTCATCAAACCCAATTGTTCGCTTAAAATCGATCGTTCAGGTTCATCCTTTTCCAATGCCTCAGTGTGGTAAATGAATAAACGAACAATGTAAAACAAGCCTGCAAACCATGTTACGACAAAAATGATATGTAAGGCCTTGACGTATAAATACTCCATGCAGTTGCAAAAATAGACACCTTATGGACTTTAGCCTCAGGTTGTTTTATCATTTTTTAATTATTATTGGAATGATAATCACAAGATTGTTGTTGAGCCTATTAATATTACTAATCTCACTACCATATGAGCGCTGAATCCAATATCTGGTACTTTGAAAAAGTAGACCTGTATGAATTACTTTGTCCGCACAAAGTACCCTCAATGGAGGAAAAACACACATTCCATAAGTTTGGAAAGGATGATTACATCTACTTTCCAGATGACCCATCTACCCATGTTTTTATGATTGCCAGTGGAAGAGTAAAAATTGGTGGATATACCGATGATGGGAAAGAAACTCTAAGAGCAATACTTGGGCAAGGGGAAATTTTTGGTGAACTGGCATTGACTGGTGAAGGAAAAAGAAAAGATTTTGCCCAGGCAATGGATGCAGGCACTTCGATATGCCCCATGACTATTGAGCAGATGCAGGAGCTCATGAAAGACAATGAATCACTAAGTCTGAAGATATTCAAATTGATTGGTTTGCGATACCGTAAATTGGAACGAAAGCTTGAATCCCTTGTTTTCAAGGATGCCAGAACCAGGGTCATTGAATTTCTTAAGGACACTGCTATGGAAAGAGGACAGAAAGTGGGGTTTGAAACAATGATTAAAAATCACCTTACCCATAAGGACATTGCAAGTTTAACGGGAACTTCTCGCCAAACTGTTACCACAATTCTGAATGAATTGAAAGACAAAAACATCATCAATTTCGATCGTAGGAGAATCTTGATAAGAGATATGGAGAAACTGGTTTAGGTACAATCCGTCAATTCACTCCATTCATTTACAGTTCATCTGTGATTCTCGACAGGTCAGCTACATCTTTTATTAAATCGATGTTCTGAGGTCAATATTTGTTTCGTCAAAAGCTTACAACGATGAAACAATTGATCATTCTATTCACATTTCTACCAGCCTTTCTACAGGCACAAACAAATATCTCTGGTACAGTCACCGACAAAAAAGGTGAGCCAGTACTAGGTGCAAATATTTATATCAAAGACGCTTATGATGGTGCTTCCAGTGGCATCAACGGTGAGTTTGAGTTTACTTCTTTCGAAACCGGAGCACAAATCCTCGTAATCAGCTCGATTGGTTTTAATGAGGAGTCACATGAAGTCATCTTAAATGGGAAATCCATTATACTGAATGTGGAGCTTCAGGAAGCAATCATGAAACTAAATGCAGTAACGATATCGGCAGGAAGTTTTGAAGCTTCTGATAAGAAAAAGTCTGTCATTTTGAAACCATTGGATATCGCTACTACTGCAGGTGCAATGGCTGATATTGCCGGAGCTCTAAATACTTTACCAGGAACTCAAAAAGTAGGTGAATCCGGAAGATTGTTTGTAAGAGGTGGTCAGGGCTATGAAACCAAAACATTCATTGATGGCATGCAGGTCATGAATGAGTATGAGACGACAGGCGGGAATGTCCCCAGTCGTAACCGCTTCTCGCCTTTTATTTTTAAAGGTACAAGTTTCAGTACTGGTGCGTACTCTGCAGAATACGGACAAGGTCTATCATCAGCTCTTATACTAAACTCAAAAGACATTGCTGACATTGACAGAACTGACATTGGCTTAATGACAGTAGGCGCTGATGTGGCACACACCAAAACCTGGGAGGAATCATCATTTAGTGGAAAGTTACAGTACACTAACCTTACCCCATATTTTGCACTTGCCAAACAGAATATAGAATGGAATAAAGCTCCAGAGTCTGTTGTTGGCAACTTTGCCTACAGAAAAAATACATCATCTACAGGGGTCTTGAAATTCTATGGCAATGTGAATCATTCAGACATGAACCTGATAACATCAGATATCCTGGACCCATCTCTTAAAACAGATCAGGGAATTAAGAATAATTATGTTTATTTCAATACAGCTTACAAAGAAATTATAGGCGAAAAGACTTCTTTCAACGGAGGCGTATCATTTACCCATAATCACAACTCCTTCATAAGTGGGTCACAATTTGACACCCGTGAAAATGGCGGTCACATCAAGGGAGTAATTAATTATAGCCATTCCGACAGAATAGGGTTAAAAATCGGTACTGAATCATTCTTTAGGTCTTACTCAGAAAGCATAATTGACAATGAGTACAACAATGATTTTTCTGATTTTATTCAAGCTACATTCATTGAGTCGGAATTATATGCTTCTGCCAAATTCATTGCCCGAATTGGAGCCAGATCGGAGTATTCATCACTCACCAATAATATCATTACCGAACCAAGGGTTTCACTTGCTTACAAAACAGGTGAGAGCAGTCAATTCTCGGCTGGTTACGGAAAGTTTCATCAAACAGCTCAAAATGAATATGTCCTCCAGAATAATTCCATCAGACCCGAGAGAGCTGATCATTACATTTTGAACTACCAAATCACAAAAAATAAAAGGACTTTTCGGGTAGAAGGATACTATAAGGATTATAGAAAGCTTATCAAGTTTGAGTCAACTGAAATAAACAATCAGGGAAGTGGATTTGCGAAAGGATTTGATGTCTTCTGGAGAGACAACCAGAGCTTTAGCAACGTTGACTACTGGGTTTCTTACTCATACCTGGACACTGAACGAGAATACCTGAGCTTTGACCAATCTTACACACCTACTTTTGCCTCCAAGCACAATTTCTCTTTTGTCTATAAGCACTTCATCTCTTCTATCAAGAGTCAATTAGGTGTGACTTATTCTTATACATCAGGAAGACCATATCATGATCCGAACCTGGATGGATTCAACCAAAAGATGACCAAAAGCTATCAGGATTTAAGTTTCAATATTGCTTATCTGTACAGTCCAAATGTTATAGTGTACTCTGCTATCTCCAATATTCTGGGACGGGACAATGTTTTCGGATATGAATATAGTAGTCAACCCAATGGAGAAGGACAATATGTTGCGAGACCTATTCAGCAGGCACAAAGACGCTTTATTTTCCTGGGTGTTTTCATCACCCTTTCAAAGAATAAATTAATGAATCAATTACCGAATCTCTAAACTCAAAATCAATATGAAAAATCTAGTAATTACATTATCACTTGCTTTTCTTGCGACCGTAGCTCTTGCCAATAACGACAAGTACATTGCTGCAATGAAAAGTGGAATTGAATCACTCAATCAGGCACAAACTGTGGAAGCACTTCAAAATGCAATTCAGAAATTTGAACGAATCGCCCAGGCTGAAAAAGACAAGTGGGAACCTCAGTACTATGCTGCATATGGTTATGTCAAAATCAGTGAGAAAACTGAGGATCCCGGTGAAAAAGATGAAATTCTAAACACCGCCCTTGAATTGGTAAACAATGGGCTGGAAATGGCTCCTGAAGAGGCAGAATTGGAAGTCATGAAAGGATATATAAGAATGCAGCAATTGACAGTTGACCCAATGACCAGAGGCGCTCAATATTCCGGAATGTCATTTTCTGCCTATAATAAAGCATTGGCCCTTTCACCAGGCAATCCGAGGGCTTTGACAATGCTGGCATTTATGGAAATTGGCACAGCACAATTTATGGGATCCAGCACGGCTAAAGGTTGTGCAACCATGCAAAAAGCCTATGATGCTTATGCAACATATACAACTGACAATGAATTGGCTCCCAAGTGGGGCATACGATCAGCGGAATATGGATTGAAATCTTGTAACCAAACTGAAACTGCTAGTGAGTAGCAATTAATCCATTCAGGAAATTACAGAAAACCTTCGCATTGTGGTCAATGTTTTTGCGTGTAGCAAAACGGATCAATTGCGAAGGTTCATCACTTTTAATAACGGAGTATACATAAATACTTTCCTCACTACCATCCTCAAATGGATTCACATCAGTAGATTTTTTGATGCGGTGCACTGAAATTTCCTCAATATCTTCAAAACTGAATAGTTTATAGGATTTAAACATCACACCTTTTTCAATAGTCAGGAAGCTCTCATTTCTATCGATCACAATGGCCGACGGATATTTCCATCCCCGATTGATCAGTGGAAAAAGCATCATTAGGGCAGCCAATAGGAGCAATCTGTATTCTCCAATGACAAATCCAAGAACAAGGACACCAACGCCAGTAAAAAATACTATCAAAACAACAGCACGAGATAGGGGTTGTTTCTTGGTAATGCGTGTCACATTCTCATTTTCAGCGTTGATGTGATAGCTATATTTGTTCAAAAAATTGTTGTGCTTATTCACATCAGTTGGCATAGCAATAGTACTCATAGTTTGGTTCATGCGAATATTGTAGCATTCAATATACCATATTTCGCCTTAAAAACAATGAAATCACCCCGTTAGGAGAGATTTTGTTCCTTAAACTCTTCAATAATTGAGAGTTGTGAATTCTGCAAATCTTCGATTGTATCGATATCTGAAAGTGTTTTCAATAATGCATATTTCATCCCTAGTTTATCGATTTCCCCTATTAGTTCCTGTAGAACTTTATCTGTGCTATAAACCTTGTTCCTGAACAAATTTGGTTCATATTGGCGCATGCCTAATAAGTAATAACCACCATCTTTTGCCGGTCCAATCACAAAATCTGATGAAGTCAATTGACTGAAAGCATCTTGTAAAAGTTCTGAAGAAAGGTCTGGGCAGTCTGTCCCTATAATGACCACCTTATCATATCCATTTTCAAACGAAGATCGAAATGCATGGCTCATGCGCGCGCCCAGATCAGGTCCCATTTGCACTTTCAATTCCAAATCATTTGACCAAATTGCTCCTGAAGAGTCAACACTATCTGAAAAGTATATTAGCTTGTCAACATTGACAGGTCGAATGATTGATTGCGTATGGTGAAGTAATAGTTTATACACTTCCAGGGCTTTTTCATCACCAATACTTGCTGCTAATCTGGTCTTTACTTTCCCGAGGACTGTGTTTTTGGCAAAAACAATTAACTGGCTACTCATAAACCCTGGTTCCGGTTTTCAGGAGTTCTCCCCATGATTTATTGTATGTGTGAACGCTATCAGTGGGTTGATATTGATCATTTAAAACCTCATATCCATTATTTTTCCAATCAATAATCCCACCGTACAAGTTATTGACATCCTTGTACCCCATTTCCAATAACTTCTCTCCAATTCTTTCACTTCTGTAACCGGCTGTACAGTAAACAACAACCTTTACATCCTGTGGAATAGAGGACACATAAGAAGTTTCAAACTCATCATAATTGACGAAAATAGCCCCAGGAATATGGCTGGTCTTTTGTTCTTCTGGCTGCCGTGCATCGATAAGTACCACAGATTCATTTTCGTTCATCAAACTTTGCAGTTGATTTGCCCGCATAACCGGTACAGTCTCCTGCAATAAGTCTGACATTCTCTCCTCATACGTACCTTGTGCACAGGATGGAAATGAGAAAACTATTAAAAGTAACCAACCTAAATTATGATAAATCTGTTTCATACTTCAAAAAACATTGAAGGTGATCAAAAAGATCACCTTCATCCAATTTTCTCAAACAAAACTAATGTCTATTCCTTCACAATTATATGGGAAGAAACCCATTTGCTCCCTTCCACTTTTAGAATATATTTTCCCGAATCGATATCGGAAATATCCAGTGAAGGATTCGCAATATTGCTTTGAATTGACTTTAGCAAAGCACCGGTCAAATCATATAATTTCAATTGATAAGTTTCTCCATTGTTTGGCAATTTTAAATTTATCAACGTGTTTGCCGGATTTGGATAAACCAGGCCAATCCATTTCTTCTCCTTTGAATCGGTGACTGTTTCAGGGTCAAAGAATTTTACAGCAAATTCAAATGCTTCTTTACCAATAACTTCTCCGATAAATCTTCCGGGGATGTCATCTGCTGGTGGGTGGATACCTCCCCATATCCGGGAAAGACTACACTGGTCAGAGGCGTCTCTGTATGATGCCCATTGTAAAGTAATGTCAATTGAAGGTCCTTCTTCAAAAACCAAAAACTCATTTTGAGGTGCTTCAAATTCTCCTACTCCTCCAGGGAAAAAAGTATCTCCCGTCAGTAATGTCATCAGTTCAGCAGCAGCTCTGGAGTAAGTTGAGTGTCCGGATACATACCCCGCAAATGGTGGTGTTATGAAGGTTGGTCTTTGATATGGCCACCAATTTTCTGCCAGAATCCAACCTACACCTGCTTCATCTACTTCCGGATCTTCTATGTAGTCTGGTCCTTTCCAGGCCCACAATTTGATCTTATTGAGATTCTCGTTAGCATCACCTACTAAAGGATCACCTTCTGTAACCAATTCTATATGACCATCAACCAAAGGAATCCCTGCTACACTATAGTTTGGTAAACTTTCATCAGAGCTTTGTCCCTGGTCAGCCATGTACCTAATCGCTGATATTGGCCTAATATAATCGTAGTATCCCTTTATACCCCAAGCAGATATTGCCACATCATGCATTGCACCTCCCAGAAGGAAGTATGCTTTTATATCCCACTCAAGATCTGATAACACTTCTCCCTGTCCGTTGAAACGTTTTTCCACTTGTGGGTGATCTGAAACATAATTTAAAATCGTAAACCAGTGACCTGGTGGTGTCTCTGAGTCCGGACCATCTGCCCAAAATTCAGCCAGAATCCTGCCATAGTCTCCAAGCTCTACCATCTGAGCTGGATAAGCTTCGTTTGTTACCGGATTTATCTCATAACCTACACCTGGGTCACCTCCTCCGATGTAATCATAGAATGTTTCAAAGTTTTCAAAATCCTTTGGTATAGATGAAATATCAATATTACCTAATGAGGCAGGAGAAATATCAACTAATTGATCGAGAGTCGGATCAAGGTGTCCGGACCAAATGGCAACAAGTGAAAAACCCCATTTGTATTCATCACTCATTCCTCCACCAGTTTCAATATCAAGATAAGGTGGTGGTCCTGGGTCATGGTAAACAATATACTCTCCATCATCCTTCTCATATACAGTTTTATCTTCATCTGTTAATGAAAATGGCAGTACATCTCCCCATTCTGGGCTAAGGAATGCTGGTGTTGCTCCTGGTATTTCATTTCCACTTTGGTCAACAAACACATCGAAAGCCAATGGTTGCCATCTATTAGGGTCTGTGCAATTTGGATTCCCAGGCATTGTGGGTGCCAAATACTCATTCACAGGCTCATAATGAGTGTTTTCATATTGATTTTCCTCGTTAGCACCATCTTGCAATCCATACTGGATGTACTGTTCAGCAATGTAATTACCAAGGGCAGCTGCAGATCCATTACTATAATCAGTACTTGTAAATGTGGGATCATAGCCCAATTCAGATATAAAGAGTTCATTAAAAATATCGATGGTCTCTTCCAGATTTGGTGAATTTGCAAACCTGTGCATTAACATTCGATAGGCTGCATAACTAATCGCTTTATCCCTTAAATCTTCTAATGGTTCTGATGATGATGAGAATCCATCGAATGTTGAAGTAAAGTCGTGAATTGTATTTCCCAGAAGATAGGGTTCACTTGTATCCTGAAAAACAGTCCAGGCATCATACATAGCTGCTGACACATGAAACAAATTTCTGGCATGCACAGTCGGACGTGCAAAATCTCTTCTGATTCCATTCAGAAGAGCCTCATTCCATTTTCTCGCTATTGATTCCTGCGCGTAACCATTGAGAATGGTAGCAAAAAATAGCAAGCTCAATATTATCCTTCTCATAAAATAGTAAGTTAATCAAACACAATAGCTCAGAATTTCCGAGCCAAACAATCCACAAATCTATCAATTTTCTAAATACTTCTCAGTAAACCTTAAGGTCAGTTTGGATTGGGAAAACGAACTTCTCATAAATATCTCACAACCCATTAAATCCATGTGTATTTTGTTATATTGATGTTAAGATTTTTATATATTTGAATTTACTAGAACTAGCCAATCCGAATAAATAGCGTGAGAGCAATACTTTTCATATGTTTTCTTACGGTAACCGTACATCTATATGGACAGGTATCCTTTATTGATGTGACTAATCAAAAAGGATTTGAGGACTATCTGCCAGTTGGTGGCTATGGTTCCGGTTTTGTCACCTCTGATTATAATAATGATGGTTTTGTGGATCTTTTTGTGCTAGCCAATGAAGGATTCAGGAGTAGATTATACTTCAATAGGGGTGATGGAACATTTGCAGTATCTCCCATAGGTCCAAACAATTTTGATAGAAATCGAGCCGCAATTTTTCTGGATTTTGATGGGGATCATCGATTAGACTTACTTATCGCGGGTGACTGCTTTCCTGTAACGGAACCTTGTGAAGATTCAGAACATATTAGCTTATATAAACAAATGGAAGATGGAGGTTTTCGGGATGTTACTGAAAACTCAGGCCTTATTCAGAGGATTAACTGGCCCGGTCTTCTGGGAGGAATGGCTGCAGGCGATTTCAATAATGACGGTTACCTGGATTTATCAATCACCAATTGGGATGAGCATTACGTTTTTCTGAATATGCGTGATGGCAGCTACCAGGTTTACAATGATGCTTCAAATATTCCTGTAAAAAATACCTCCTCATCCAGCTACAAATATTTCCAGCCGGTAATATATGATTTTACGAATGATGGGTGGGCTGACATTTATATCGCTACAGATGTAGGAGAAAATGTTTTCTATGAAAACAATGGAGATGGTACTTTCCGTGAAATTGGCAAATCTACAGGGCTTAATAATTCATTCAATGACATGGGCGTGAGTTTAGGTGATTTCGACAATGACGAAGACCTTGATATCTATATTACATGCATAGAAACACCTCAGGTAGGTTATCACAATGTCTTATTTGAAAATAAAAGCCAACCAGGGAATACACTATTTCAAGAAGTTGCAAAAGACCGAGGAGTAGATTCTGGTGGTTGGGGATGGGGCACCTCTTTTATGGATGGAAACAATGATGGCTATCTGGACCTGGCTGCAACAAGTGATGATCTGGACCAATCTAAGTTCTGGCTAAATAATGGAGAAGGCATGTTTGAAGATTTTTCTCAGGAAAGTCAATTCAATGATAAACTTGCTGCATCGGCGCTGGCTTCATTTGATTATGACAGAGATGGAGATCTTGATCTTGTACAGGGTTTGAAAGATGCCAACCAAAACCTGACCCTTGGGTTTAGATTACTGGAAAATCAGTTGAATAAAACTGATGAATTTGGAAATTATTTGGTTGTGAAACCACGAATGCTCAGCAATAATCATCATGGAATAGGAAGTCTTGTTAAAATCAAGACCAATCAAGGCACACAAATCAGACCAATCACTGCCGGAATAAGTTTTTACTCACAAGAACCTGCTGAAGCTTTTTTTGGGCTGGGAAGTGAAGAAATAGTGCAGGAAGTATCTGTGATATGGCCAGGTGGTTCGATGAGCACTGTCCGAGAAATTGCAGCTAACCAGAGTATTACAGTAGATGACAGTGATGTATTACATGCTCCCGCAGCTATGAAACTAACACCAGTTGATGAGCATTCAATAAAAATTGAATGGGGTCACATGTCAACTACTGAAACAGGTTTTAGACTGGAAAGATCCAAATATGAAGATTTCAGTGAAAAGAGCATTATCGACATCAATGAGGTCACTGATCAATATATTGATCAAAATTTAAGTGGCTACACAACATATTACTATCGATTGAGAGCAAGAAACAATGAAAGCTTCTCCAATTACAGTGCAACGGCTGCTGAACAGACATCCTATATTGTTTTGGCGACCCCTACAAACTTCAATGCACTGGTAGAATCTACTACATCAGTTCAACTCTCATGGCAAAACAATCATCCGGAAACAACAGCTTCATCTATCCAAAGATCTCTCAGGGCTGATTTTGAAACATCTCTGGAAATTCCAGTCGATGAAGGTCGTGACAGTTATCTGGATTCGAAAGTCGAACCAAAGACCACCTATTATTACAGAGTGCGATCTTCTACTGCTACCGGAAGGTCTGAATGGTCAGAAACCATTTCAGTTTTTACCAGCCCATTGAATGCGGTTGATCCTTCATTATCTTTTGATGTTTATCCCAATCCGACCAATGGACAATTGAATTTATCTTCAAATAAAGCGGTGAACTACGAATTCATGACCGTTAATGGTAAGGTTGTGGAAAACTTTAACCTTCCAGCTGGATCTGCGATTGTGAACCTCAATTTTGAAAAAGGCGTTTATATATTAAGGGTTCTTCATCAGGATTTGTTGGTTGCTACGAAGAAAATCATCATTCGATAGTCGAGATTTACAACTTACATTAAAGAAATTGCATCTATTTAAATAGTTTTGCGTTCTACTTACACCAGATATGGGGCCGACCGGTATCGACAGTAAGTGCACTTTATGTATTTGCATGTCAGGTGGTGAATGTACACCTGTGATCAATTCATTCAAACTTTAGTTGGCGAAAATAACTACGCCATGGCTGCCTAATTCTGAATTACAGTAGGAATTACTTATCACGCCAAAAAGGCGTGACAGTCACATCCCTCCAGGTCTTTGTCCTGTAGGCCGGATTAAGGGGTGTCATCTTCGGGACTAGTATTGGTGAGGTTACTAAGCCAATGCGAAACTCAAGTGACTGGCAGGACTGGTAGGCTGTTGATGGTCAGCCACCCTGTGAGATCAAAGCATCAACTAAACATGTAGACGATGCATCATTTCCTTATCTGGACGAGGGTTCGAATCCCTCCGGCTCCACCTTCGCCCGCCGAAGCTTCAGCATAGGTGGGCTTTATTTTTATATGTCGAGGGATTGAACCTGAAAATACACCAAACCGGCGTGCTTCGGCGGAGATACTCCACAACCAAAACTTCGGTTCAAGCAACATTCAACTATATTTACCAAACATTCAAACTAACCATCATCATGCATATCGTCTATATTTTACTATGCTCGGATAATTCTTATTACTATGGTTGTACCAAGAACTTGGAGGAGCGGTTGAACCGTCACCAAAATGGTTATGTCCAGTACACAAAAACACGTTTACCAGTAGAGGTAATTACTTATGTTACTTTTAGGGATAAATACAAGGCGTTTGAATTTGAGAAGTATTTGAAATCTGGTTCAGGAAGAGCATTTGCAAATAAAAGACTCATCTAGTATTAGATTGATTGGGCTTTTTTTGTGATCGCCTCCAGGGCTTACCCTTCAGGCTGGCGCGTCGCTAAAACTACCTCTGGTAACTTTCTTAACGCTCCACCCTCTCCGGCTCCTGCCTAGTAAGACACCACTAATTCCTTAACCTTAAACTATTCGCTATTACTGATACTGAACTTAGACTCATCGCCAATGCCGCAAGCATTGGACTTAATAGAAGACCAAATACTGGAAAAAGGACTCCCGCAGCAATTGGAACACCTAACATATTATAGACAAATGCAAAAAACAGGTTCTGTTTTATGTTTTTCATCACATCTACACTAAGTTTTCGTGCTCTAACTATTCCATCTAATTCTCCTTTGACTAAAGTGAGACTGGCACTCTCAATAGCTACATCTGTACCCGTTCCCATGGCAATTCCAACATTTGCCTGTGCCAAAGCCGGTGCATCATTTATTCCATCTCCAGCCATGGCTACAATTTTTCCTTCTTCCTGAAGAGATTTGACTTTCTCGTACTTGTTTTCTGGCAATAGGTCTGCCTCGTATCCATCTAAACCAAGCTTATCTGCAACTGCTTTAGCCGTATTTTCATTATCTCCCGTGAGCATCACCACTTCCAATCCTTGTTCTTGAAGATGTTTGATGGTATTAGCTGAGGATTCCTTTATTGGGTCAGCAACACTTATAAAGCCGGCAATTTCCTTTTCAATTACGACGAACATCACTGTTTGTCCCTCCAACTGCCTTTGTTTCACATCATCTTCATGCTCCTGATTAAGAGAAAGGCCAAATTCTTCCAAGAGCTTTTTATTTCCGATAGCTACTTGAATGCTATCCACTTTCCCTGTAATCCCTTTACCAGTAACGGAATCAAAATCATCCACTTTAAGTACCTTTAAGCCCATTTCCTCAGCACCTTCCTCAATGGCATGAGCTAAGGGATGCTCGCTGTTAGCTTCCAGAGAAGCGGCATTTTTTAGGATAGTACCTGTTGTGTATTTGTCACTCAGAGATTTTACATCTTGAAGTGACGGTTTTCCTTTGGTAATTGTTCCTGTTTTATCAATTACCAAAGTAGTGACCTTGTGCATCTCTTCAATAGCTCTGGCATCCTTTACCAAAACTCCTTGTTTTGCACCTTTACCTGTACCAACCATGATTGACATTGGGGTTGCCAAACCTAAAGCACATGGGCATGCAATAATTAGCACTGTGACAGCACTCGTGAATGCATATACAAGTTTGGGATCAGGACCCCATATCGCCCAAACAGCAAAAGCAATCACTGCAATTGAGATAACAATGGGAACAAAATAACTGGATACTTTATCAGCCAGATTTTGAATAGGTGCTTTGGTACGGCTTGCTTTATTCACCATCTCAATGATCTGTGAAAGCAGTGTATCACTTCCTACTTTTTGAGCTTTCATTTGAAAGGAACTCGTTCCATTGATCGTGCCACCTATAACATTATCTCCTTCAGATTTTTCAACAGGTACTGGCTCTCCAGTAATCATTGATTCATCTACACTGCTTTTCCCCTCCACAATTTCACCATCTACAGGTATTTTTTCACCTGGCTTAATTTTTAGAATATCATCCAGTTTCACATGTTCCAGGGGAATGATCATTTCTTCACCTTCTCTTATCACCGTTGCTTCGGGAGGAACAAGGTTGAGCAATTCTTTGATTGCCGAGTTCGTTTGGCTCCTGGCTTTAGCTTCCATTAGCTGTCCCAATAGAATTAGTGTCAGAATGACAACTGAAGCTTCAAAATACAGGTGGACATCTCCTTCTTCAGACTTAAACTGGGCTGGGAATAAATCAGGAAACAGCAAAGCAACAATACTGAATAGATATGCAGCACCGGCTCCAAACATGATCAACGACCACATGTTTGGTGAACGATTAATGATGGATTTATACCCACGAACAAAAAAATTCCAACATGAGTAAAATATGACAGGAGTACTCAACACAAGTTGTATCCATCCCAATGTTTTGGTGCTAGCAATTCCTGTAAGGGAAACTCCAATCATTTCGCTCATGGCGATGAAAAATACGGGAAGTGTGAAAACCACGGAAATCCAGAACTTAGTAAGCATATGCTTATATGCTTTATGTTCTTCGGAACCGGCATCATCCGAGGAGTTTTTAGGTTCCAGATCCATTCCGCATTTTGGGCATGAGCCCGGATGATCCTGTTCAATTTCAGGATGCATTGGACAGGTATAAGTGTTTTTTGTATTTGCTTCTTTTTCCAGGTCCATCCCACATTTCGGACAGTCACCGGGCTCATCATATTTCCTGTCACCCTCGCAAAGCATTGGACAATAGTATTTCCCTGAACCTCCATCATCTTTTTTTTGTGGTTTTGGAGGAGTATGATGGTGTTCATCAGAACCTGGAAGGTGAATATCGTAACGATCTCCTTCCTTCTTCAAAGCATGCTTCAATGTCTCAAATGGAACATGTGACACCATCTCAAGGACAGCTTCTTTATTGGGTAAATCCACAGAGACATTTGAAATCCCCTCAACATTTTTTAAAGTATTCTCAACATGAGCTCTGCAACCATCACAGGTCATTCCCGAAATTTGATATGTATGTTTCATCAGCTAAAGATTTATAAAACAAAATTCGGTATATGAGACATGATTCTAGTTCACAATTTTTGATTTGTGTTATATAATTTTTAAATCAAGGAATCTTGTGAGGTATCCTTGTTTTGAAAATACTTAACTGAGAGAACAAGCTGATATTAATTTACAATTCCTCTATTACTCTTCCGCATTTCAGCATTTTGTTACCAAAATATGGATTTTTAATATCGTCAGACAAACTAAGCCAATTTGCGCCAGAATTATTGAAAGCCATGGGGCAATACTGGACATAAACCCCATCTTTGAGATCATTTTCTTTCAGAGACTCGATAAGCCTATTTGTTACAGTCTTAAATGCGGCTCGCTGAACTTCTACATCTTCACTGTTGGCAATTATTTTGGTTGCCTTTATGATATCGGCATCCCAATTCTCAGCAGTTGCAGATAAAATAAGTTTTACTGCTGCATCTTTTGCAGCCGATGCATTGGTTGCAACTAAAGCATCCTTTAGTTTCATATAATCAGAAACTCCGTTTGATTGTGAGAGAGTTTTGATATTTGCTACTTGTACTATTTCACTGTCTTTTGCCTGGATTGAACTGAATGACAAAACGATCAAAATCAGTCCAAGTGATAAAAATGTTGTTTTCATTATTATGTTATTTAAAGTTTATTAATAATACAATTCTTCTTCGACACTACCGCAGGTAAGCATAGCATCACCAAAATATGGGTTAAGTATTTCATCAGAATCACTCAACCAAAATGCTCCCTTGAAATCAAAGGCCATCGGACAAAATTGACGATAACCTTTCACTCCAACCTGAAACTTTTTTAGCGTAAAAAAAAGTTGATCGCTCAACTGAGAAAGCAATGCTCGAGCATTCTCGACATCTGTTTCATTTGAAATACCATTTGTTGCTTCCTGAAGTACCTCCAAATCTTTCATCCATTCCATATGTGCATCTCCTTTGACTAATTGCATATCTACCATTTCAATGATGGCTTGAAGATTCTGAGCTTCTTTTCTCGCCATTTTTGGATCACTCTGAATAAGCGCATCCTTTACAGGTAGATAGGCAGCATAGACTGCTTGCAATTGCTTCCGAAACTTTTCATCACTTTCAAAAGCCTCATCAGATTTATTAACCTTCAGCTGCCCTTCAATTTGATCTAGCGATTGCTCATTTTGTGTCTCCTCTTGATTCATTCCATGATTGTGACCTGTCATGGCAGCTCCTCCTTCAGGGGCCATCATTGAAGGTTTACCTGCCAATTGAGCAGCGGCATCAATGCTGAAGGTTCCATTTACAGCGATCTCTTCACCTAATTCTAGTCCCTTCGCAACCACATAGGCATCTCCCAGCGCAGGACCCAATGTTACTTCTCGCATCATAAAATGTAGTCCCTCATTGCTTTTAAATTTGACATATACAACAGATCGCTTTCCTGTCCACAAAACAGCGGATTTAGGAACGGTCAATTGATCTCCCGCTCTACCCAAGTTTGCTTTCAACTCTCCGGTTGCAAACAATTGTGGCTTTAATTTGTGATTATTGTTTTGAACAACTACTCTCGCTTTCGCCACTCGTGTTTTGGGATTGATCACAGGATCGATGTAGTCAATTATTCCTTTAAAACTTTGCCCAGGGAGAGAACTTATCGAAAACTCAATCGAATCACCTCTATCTATCCAGGGAAGATCATTTTCATATATATCGAACTGTACCCAAACCGTTGAAAGATTGGAGATCTCATAAAGTGTCTGACCCCTATTGACATAATCTCCAAGATTGACTTTTTTATTAGTCACATAGCCTGATCGTTCTGCCAATACTGGAAATTGACCATTTACCTTTTCTGATGATAAAATCTGATCAATTTGTTTTTCGGAAAGTTTCCAGTTTCTTAGCTTCTCTCTGGTCGCCTGATACAGATTGGGTTGATTTTCTCTGATTTTGTAGGTCTCTAGTAATTCCTGTTGAGCTGTAACCAACTGAGGTGAATAGAGATAGGCTACCACACTTCCTATGCTCACATATTCCCCTGTGAAATTCACGGAAAGTTTCTCAATCCTTCCGGGGAAATGAGTAGTTTGGCTAAACATCAATCGCTCGTCTTCCTGCACTTTTCCATTCAATCGAATGGTTTTCATTGCTGATTTGGAACCCACTGCTGCTGTGACAATATTAGCAAGCTGCATTGCAGTAGGTGACATAACTATTGCCATCGGATCAATCCCCTCACCATTGTCAGCCTCTAATGGAATGAGATCCATCCCACAAATGGGACAACTTCCTGGTTCATTTTGCCTAATCTGCGGGTGCATCGAGCAAGTCCAGACAGTCTCTCCATCAATGACCTCTGTATGTGAATGTTCTGATTCAGAAGATCCACCAAAAAAGACCCAACCAAGTAGCAAACCGCTTACAAGCGTAACCGCTGCTACAATTATTAATATTTTGATTGATATGTTCATTTTAAAATTTTTTGGCTGTTAAATAATTGAGCTTTGCCACTGAAATATGATAGTTCATCATAGCTGTCGCCTTCATTTCTTTATACTTTAAAAGCTGCTGCTGATTTCGTAAAACCTCTTCGAATTCCTTACCTGAATTGCTATAAGCGGAAAGCAAAAGGTTAAGCACCTGCTGTATCTCTGCTATTTGCTCATCATACAGTTTTAAGAGATCGAGTTGTTTTTCCCTATCAAAATCTGCCATCTCGAAACCAGAAATGAGTTGATTGATCCGCTCCTCTTTTTGAAGTAAATATGATTCTTGCATCAGTTGTGCCTCTTTCTTTGCGGCCTTGTACTTCCCTCTAAATATGGGCAACCCGACACTGACCATTGGCATCAGTGCATTCTGTCCATTATCAGGAACAGCCATATCACTGCGCTCACCAACAATGACATAATCCAGGCCCACACCCAACTTGGGTAACCCTTGCTTTTCTGAAAGAACTTCCCGTTTCTTACTGGCTTCCAATCTAATATCCAATTCGTCAAGTACAGGGTTATTGGCTAGAAGGGAATCTCTATTAATCTCATCTTGAGAGACCGAAAGCGAACCTTCAACTACCACTTCAGCACTTTCATCACGGTTCAAAAGCTTATTAAAAGAAGTAATTAGCGGTTGTTTTTTCTTCCGCAGAATCTCCAAATTGGTTTGAGCATCTTTCAGTATCAGATCCACACGAAGCACATCGACCAATGTCCCTTCATCATTCTCAAATTTTGATGTAGCAATTGCCTTATAAGACTCAAGGATTTTGATATTCTCTTGCTCCAGTTCAATCCACTGACTCAGCTCATAGAGCGGATAGTATACTACCGCGACCTGATAATAGAGTCTGTTCTTCGCATCTAAAAAACCCTGATACTGTGCCTCCGCGTTAAGAGCCGCTATGTCGCCACTTGCTTTTAAAGTGCCAAACCACGGAAACATTTGAGTAAGTGAAAATCGTGCTCGTTGTGGCCCTACCCGCGTTTCCACGGGTGAGATGAAATACCCAAAGGAAAAGGTAGGATCAGGCAAGCTATTCACTTGTGAAACCCGTTCCATAGCCGCTTCAAATACTCTGTATTTGGCTTGGAGACCCGGGTTGTTTTCTGCAGCAATTTCAAGGTAATCTTCCAAGATTTGAGCACTCCCCGGAAGCACTAATATTGAAACAAAAAATATGATCAGATACTTTTTCATTGCTTCTTTAGTTTTCGTTCTTCTCTAATGCAATACAGTACCGGCACAATAAAAATACTGACCAGCGCAAAGGCCATTCCCCCAAAAGTCGGGATAGCCATAGGAACCATAATATCGGCCCCTCTACCTGTTGAAGTTAAAACCGGCAATAAGGCAATCATGGTAGTACTAACCGTCATCAAGGCTGGCCTAATTCGTCTTAATCCTGCTTCAACTACCGCGTTGCGGACACTCTCCACATCTGATGTTTCATTCCTTTTGAAACTTTGATCCAGATAAGTAGCAATGAGCACTCCATCATCTGTTGCAATTCCAAAAAGTGCTATAAACCCAACCCAGACCGCAACACTTAGATTAATTGTTTTCATCTGGAACAGGTCTCGAAGATTTGTATCAAACACTGAAAAATCCACAAACCAACCTTGTCCATAGAGCCAAATCATGATAAAACCACCACTAAACGCCATGGCAATACCAGTGAAAACCATCAGTGAGGTAGTGGTTGATTTGAATTGGAAATAGAGGATCAGGAATACAATACCGAGCACCAGAGGAACAATAATCGATAGTCTTTTTTCTGCTCGCACCTGATTTTCATAGCTACCTGAAAATTTATAGCTGATTCCTGCCGGAACATTCAGATCACCATCATCAATGCGATTCTGAATGGTGAGCTGTGCATCATTTACAACTTCCACTTCGGCGTACCCATCTCGTTTGTCAAACAGCACATATCCCACTAGGAATGTTTCCTCACTTTTTATGGCCTGTGGTCCTCTTACGTATTCGACCTCTACTAACTGACCCAATGGAATCTGGGCGCCAGTTGGTGTTGGGATCAACACTTTAGTTAGTGATTCCGGATCATCTCTCAGCTCTCTTGGATACCGTACCCTGACAGGAAACCGCTCTCTTCCTTCCACTGTAGTAGTGATCTTCATGCCACCTATAGCCGTTTCTAGGGTTTGTTGTACATCTTCAATATTGAGCCCGTATCTAGCAATTTGTTCTCTATTGATATTGAGATGCATATACGGTTTCCCTACAATTCGATCTGCAAAAACAGCTTCCGTTTTGACTGAGGGAACTTGTTTAAGGATCTCCTCTAACTGTAATCCAAAATCTTGAATAGTTTGTAAATCAGGACCATAAACCTTGATTCCCATCGGTGCTCGCATGCCCGTTTGCAACATTACCAAACGGGTTTCAATAGGTTGCAGTTTGGGAGCTGATGTTACTCCTGGAATCTTGGTAATCCTAACAATCTCATTCCAAATATCATCTGGAGATTCGATTTCAAACCGCCAGTTACGGAAGTATTTACCCTTGTCGTCTTCTATCAGTTGATTTTGTTCAATCCCTTTTTGTAAGGCTTCCTCATTGCTGACAAATGAGCCGTCTTTTAATCTGAATCGATCTTCATCATCCACTTTGAATCGTACTCGATGGCCACTTTGGTTCACCATATATTCTGATTTGTAATTGATGACATTCTCGAACATGGAAATAGGTGCTGGATCAAGGGCTGATTCGACTCGACCCAATTTCCCAACGGTCAGATCAACCTCTGGAATATTGGTCAATAGCATATCCAGTTGACCGACAACCTTTCGATTGTATTCAACTCCTGAATGTGGCATGGAGGTTGGCATTAGCAAGAAGCTTCCTTCATCAAGTGATGGCATGAATTCCTCTCCTACACCAGGAAAAGCATGTGCCAACGTCGACCAGACTTTTGTGGTTTGAACACCAATCCCAACCGCCTCAAGTCCTTTTGATAAAAACCCAAAAACTGTACTAAATCCTAACCAGACGTTAGCCCCTAATAGGATAAGAAATGCAGGAATAAGTAGGAATTTGATCTTGTTCTCCAAACACCATTTTAGAATAGATTTGTAGTAATATTCAAGCAGACTAAAGGCACCAAGTATCATTCCGACAAGCAGTGCAACGAATAACACATTTGTAAATAGGCTCTTACTTGCTCCAAGAGGAAGCCAGTATTTTCCCAAAAGCCACAAAGCACCCATAACAGCAAGGATCAATTCTGCTTTATCGATAAGTAAACGATACCATGCATGAGGGCGAGCTTTTCGCTTGTACCATGCCTTGAAAAAAGCAAGCGACCCAAAAAGAAACAACATAATTCCACCCCAGATATGTCCTAATACTAAGCCTGCTAGACCAATAAGTATCAGACTCGCATTCACAATTTGCTTGACTTGATCGTTTTTAATTCTTGCTCCGAAAAACCAATAAGCCAGAGTTGGTAAAATCAAAAGTGAGACGATCAATGCAGCTACCAGAGCGAAAGTTTTGGTGAAAGCCAGTGGCCCGAATAATTTGCCTTCGGCAGCCTGCATCGTGAAAACCGGAATAAAACTTACTATAGTAGTGGATACCGCTGTAATAATAGCAGTTGCTACTTCCGTGGAACCATTGTAAATAGTGGTAATCAGCTTTTGATCTTCAGGGGCTTCTTCCAGGTGCTTGATGATATTTTCTGAAAGAATAATCCCCAAATCCACCATTGTCCCAATGGCAATAGCTATACCTGAAAGTGCCACTATATTGGCATCCACACCAAAATACCGCATTCCAATAAACACCATAAGCACCGCAATGGGAAGAAGGCTTGAAATCAAGAATGAAGCTCTGAGGTTGGACACCATGACAATCACCACAAGGACAGAAATCAGAATTTCCAGCGAAAGCGCATCTTCGAGCGTGCCTAAAGTTTCATAAATCAACTGTGAACGATCATAGAATGGAACGATGGTTAGTTGACTTGCCGTACCATCTGTCAAAGTTTTCTTGGGAAGCCCCGGAGCGATGTCTTTGATCTTTTCCTTTACGTTATTGATCACTTCGAGTGGATTGGCTCCATAACGAGCCACCACCACACCACCAACCACTTCGGCACCCCCTTTATCCAGCAACCCTCTTCGTGTGGCAGGCCCCAGTGTTACTACTCCAATATCCTTCACTCGGATAGGCACATTATCCTGAACAGCAACCACAGCATTTTCCAGATCTTCTACAGACTTGATGTAACCCAAACCTCTGACCAGATATTCTGCCTGGTTAAGTTCGATGGTTTTAGCTCCTACATCTTTGTTGGATTGTTTAACCGCTAACATGACTTTGTGCAATGGAATATTGTAAGCCAGCAAAGCATCTGGATTTACATCAACCTGGTATTCCTGCACATACCCGCCAATGGAAGCCACTTCAGAGACACCCTCAGTAGCATTCAAGCCATACTTAACGTAGAAATCCTGAACGGTTCTAATCTCATGCAGGTCCCATCCTCCTGTTGGGACTCCATCCTTATCTCTTCCTTCAATGGTATACCAAAAGACCTGTCCAAGCGCAGTAGCATCCGGCCCAAGTGACGGTTGCACACCATCCGGCAACAATCCTGATGGAATGGAATTGAGTTTTTCTAAAATGCGCGAGCGACTCCAGTAGAATTCAATGTCTTCACTGAAGATGATGTAGATGCTGGAGAAACCAAAAATGGATGAACTTCGGATGGACTTCACTCCTGGGATACCAAGGAGATATGTGGTCATTGGATATGAAATCTGATCCTCAATATCTTGTGGCGAGCGTCCCTGCCACTGAGTGAAGACAATCTGCTGATTCTCCCCAATATCAGGGATAGCATCCACAGGCACAGGATCAGATGGTAATGAACCAACGCTCCATCCAAAGGGTGCTGTCACAACTCCCCAGGTAATGAAACCAATGAGGATGAGGACGGTAACTAATCTGTTTTCTAAGAAATATTTTATGATTCGATTGAGCATAATATAAGATGTGTTGAACTTAAACATCAGTTCAAAAAGGGTACGTGACCCAGGTGGTCTGGTGAATAGCCAGACCTTATACTATGCTGTATTATATGAGGAAGACTTGATGAAGGATCGATATGTCTTTCGGCACCAGAGGCGGATCGTAGACTGAATATTGTGGTTTTTCCTTATAAGTATTGAAAAGGTTGATGTATGAAATAGCAAATACTGCAACAAATTCAAGCTTAAAACTATTTTGGTCAATTCCTGGATTAAACTCATCCTCAACCTCTATGCTGAGATATTCATTTTCACAGCAAGGTACTTTATCAAGATATGGCTCTAAATCAGACTTGCGTTTACAATCTCTATCCATATCACCTATTCCACAATCTAAATGATCATTTCCAATCATTAACTTGGTTTCTACTGCATGACCCATACAAAAATGGGTACCCACGGCAAAACCAACATGACTTGCAAGCATGAAGACTGCTATCGATATGGATAATATCTTTTTCAACATAACAAATATACGAAATTGTCAAAAAGAAGGATTTACAAGATTCTTAAAAAGAGTTACAACATTTTAATATCTGCCATTTGACCTAAAGAAAAATACAAAATGAATTATTAGCATTCATTATTGTGTAAAATTAGCTACCCTATACAACACTTCTTAAACTTAACCCCACTGCCACATGGGCAAGGATCATTTCTTCCAATTACACGAGTGATGGGCTGATGCTTTGGGGTGGAGGCCAGGTCCTGATTGAATACTTCTGAGAGAGCCTGGTATAATTTGGGGTGCTTCTTTTTGAGTAAGTGAGGTCTTTCAAAGAAGTATTCTCCTGCCACAGCGAAAAATTCCTGTCGATTGGTGGCTGCATAGTTATTGATGTCAGATCTATTGGCTACTATCTCTTTAGTTTTATCACCAATTAGACTAACCCATGGAAGTGTCACCGCTTCTGAATCATAGCCAGGTGGTATACCATCTATTAGACCATCTTCTTTGTCAAATAGGTGAATGAACTCATGAATCCCCACATTTTTCTTGTCATTACCAATGCTGAAACCTGCATGAAGTGAAGGTTTTGAAAGGATCATCTTGCCTTCCATTGGACCATTCCCAACCATCCCTGTGATAATCTCCAAAGGATTGTTCAATTCAAAATTGCGATCGAATGAAGAAGGGTACAGAATAACCTCATCCAAAAAACTATAACTCCATTGGGGAAACCCAAAGAGTGGAATCACAGCGCTACTTGCTACAAGTAATCGATCTTCTAATGTCACCTCGACATTTACGCCATTTATTTTAGTAGTTGATAAAAACTGGAATACGTCATGTTCAAACCGTGATTTCTTTTCAGTGTCTAATTTTTGATAGAATAGAACATGCTTGGATAAAAAACTCTTCCATTTCGGCGGTACATCAATCGACAATGATGTTTTCTCTCCTTTTTTATGGAAAATAAGCCAGAATACGGCAATTAAAATTAGAATTGTGGTGATTAAAATAACTTCTTGCATCCGGCTGGTAAAAGTGAAATTGTTATTGAAATTGAGTGTTCATTGATACGATCAAAGGTAATAATTCTGTTTAATTCGATGCATTCATCAATTTCTGGTAAGCCTTACCAAAAGCATTGACGAAACCAGATGTGTAATAACCATTTTTATCCAGAGTAGGGTCTAAAATAGTGATTTCAATTCCAGTAGCTTTCTCACTTGAAAACAAGGAACCAAGTATTGTTTGCATCTCTTTATAACTCAGCCCATCAGGCTGTCGACTATCTACTGCTGGCATAATTTCATCATCAAGTACATCAACATCAAAGTGGATAAAAAACCCATCAAGCCCTTTTGATTCTACCATTTGCAGAAATTCATTGACACAAATCTCAATTCCCGTTTGTCTAAGTTTATTTAAATCATAGTAATGAATCTTAGAATTAAGGATAGGCTCAATATAATCTTCTCCTAATTCCCGATTCCCAACACACCATACATTTTCTTCTTCAAAATAAGGTCCGAGGTTATTGATATTAGCAAGTATATCATGACCATTACCTGTAGAAAGTGCTAAATCCATTCCTGCAGCTCCTCCGGTAGTGGATAACTCAGGTCCAATGAAATCTGTATGACCATCAATAAAGAACAGCCCATATTTGCCTGACATCTTATGTGCCAAACCTGATCCTATGAGGATACTGCAATCACCTCCTACTATTATTAAAAAGTTCTCCGGTTTAATTTTTGGGAATAATAACTCTGCCTGTTTTTTCGAATAGCTCACAATACTATCAGTATTCAGAACTCCCGTCACGGAATGCATCAACTTTGTGTAGGCTGGAGGAATTAATGTGATAATTTCACTATTATCAAATAGGTCATAAAATGAGTGTTTCTGCAACCATTTTGGTAAAAATCGCACACCTGGTTCCCCAATTGCTACTCGTAAACCCAGGTTTGTCGGAAATTCAAATATAATTGGCTGTCGATTTTGCATTGCTTCGATTCTAGTGACTGAAACACTATCAAATTTTTCCTCAATCTCTAAGCTATCAAAAGTATGAGCTTCCTGTTGGTATACCAAAAAAAGTAAAACAACGCCGTACTTAGACCATTTTTTCATTTCTCCACTAATGAGTATTTATTTCCAAAGTCGTCACATATAACAGCTTCTAATCCATAAAATTCCTTGGTAGGCCTCTTTATAAAAATTACCCCATTTTCTTCTAGCTCCTGACTTCTATTTATCAGATTTTCACACTCAAAAACTAATATCGGAATGTTTGTTGACCTTGGGCTTTCATCGGAAACCTCCACAATCAACAGATCGACATTTTCTTCCCCAGGTCTAAAGGTTACCCATTTTACACCATTCTTCAATTCAAAATTTGAAATCAAATCAAACCCAAGTTTATTTTTAAAAAAGTCTACAGCAAGAGAGGTATCATTTACAAATACACTGACTAATGAAACATTCATGTTGATTTAGTTTAAGTTTTCAAAAACAGACAATAGTATGATAACAGGAAACTCAAGAGAAAACGAAAGGAAAAGTGAGTATTACATCTCCCACCAAATTCAGCGTACAGTGCACAATCATTCCTATATAGATGTTCCTATATCGCCAAACCACATATACCATTGGAAATAAAGCAATAACCCTTATAGGAAATAACCATATCGACCAAAAGTGATAAAATGAAAATAAAAGTGTGTTGATCACCGGAGACCATTTACCCAAATGCTTGCTGTTAAACAACAGAAACCCTCTGAAGTATATTTCTTCCATAACAGGAACAACAATTGAAGCTACTGCCAAAAGTATCCAGGTAAAGATGATTAAGCCCTTACTATAATATTCCTTATGTAATAAGTAATCTCCCAGGTCAAACCAGGCTGGAACAACTGAAAAGATTGACTCTTTTATAAAATCCATCTGTTTCCCAAGTAATGCGAAAATCATAACTGCCCAGAAAAGTGTAGAAAGCACCAGTAGAAACACCTTTCTGACTCCAATTTGCTGCTGATTACTAAGAATTGTTTTAAGGGTAAGCGATGGAACTGTTCTTCTTCCAGCGTGATGAATCAATCCCATAAAGAGGGGTACCATCATTAATAAATAAACCAGCAAGAATACCAGCAAGCTGGGGGCCCATTCCTGAAACAGGAAATAAGATAACCCCAAACTTACGGTAGGCATCAACCCTGGACACAAATAGAGAGCTATTAATCTTAAAGACATATTTCTAAAAAACATGGACAATTGTTGATCAAAATGTAAAATGCATCCGGGTTCGTTCATTGTAGAAACCCGCCATAGGAATGTATACCATTAGTTTCCATCCATAATCGCATGAACCAATGAGTCCCGTTTCAACATTAATTTCTCAGGAGATAGCTGAGTGAGAGATTTAAATTCATTGATTAGGTGGGATTGATCGTGGTACTGATATTCGACAACAAGTTTCATCCAATTTCCGGGCCTACCTGTTTCCAATAATTCATCAATATAATGGTTCAGTCTTGCGACTCTGGCATATTTTTTTGGAGAGATACCAATGCGCTCTTTGAAGAGTCTCTGAAAATGTCTCTCACTGATACCTAATGCCGAGTGAACATCACGTATAGCCAGACAACCTTTGCGCTTGTCTATAAGAGCTACAGCCTTTTGAATAACCCTATCCAATCCAAAATCAACCCCTTCCTCTAAGAATCTTATTAAATATTGAGACTTTTCCTCAAAGCAGAAATCATTACACTTTTGGTAGATTGAATCGATTTCCACTACCATACTTTCAGGAAAACTATAATCACGATTATCAATCGGCGATTTCAATAGTCTGTACAATCCATCAGCAACAAAAGAGATACCTGTTAATCCCAATTTACCTTGAAACTTGAGGATCCTGGAATTATGGCTGGGCGGGAAAACAAACACGTGTGGAAAAATTTCCTCATAAATTCCATTTTGAATAAATCCAACAGCATCACCAAAATTAAATATAATCATACCCTGATTTTTCGGAATAATCCGGGGTGAAACCTTACCGGCTTCTTCCAGTGTGGCCTTCATTTCCCAAATACAAAGTACATATTCTTCCAATTCAGTTTCAGTAATAAGCTTTTCCTGGTATTCCATTTTTCAAAATTTAATGAGAGATAACCTTTGGCCTATCTTCAGGAGATAGTCCTAATTGAGCTTCCAATTCTTCATCAATGAAAAATTCTGGTTGCTTCTGTATACTCAGCTTATAATGTTCAATAGCTTTCAAAGTGTCTCCAAGAGGCAAATAGCAATAAAGCGCTGTGAAGTAATCCCCCTGACCTTGTTTTGGAAACATTATTGCTTCAAGCTGATAGATTATTCCTGCGTCCTTGTGAAGTTTTTGTTTAGTATAATAATGCCCAATATACGATAACTCCCCTGGTCCAAAACTGTACTTGTCCGACAATGAATCTTTTACCTGGTAATAGAGAGCAACGGTGGCTTCTGCTCCATCCTTTTTGGCTGTTGGAAATAAATAGTCAGAACAGGATGGTAATTTCTTCCGGATTGCCATTTTACTCAAAATCTCGGCACCATAATAGTGTTCCATTACTTTCTGCAATGCTTTCTGTCCGGAAGCCACAATGTATTTACCGCCTGCATTTGATACAATAACTACTCCCATATCAATTTCCGGAAACAAAAATGCTCCAGCTATCCAATACCCATTACTCCCTCCATGCATATAAATTTTGTCACCCAGTACTTCTGCCGGGGTCTCACCCATCAATTTTTTTGTAGCCATTACTTCCCATCCCATGGCATAATGACTCCCCTCTGGCGCACTGTGCAAAATGCTGTATTCGTCGCTGGTTAGAAGCTTACTTTGACCTTTAAAGGAATTTAAATGCTCTAAAATAAAAAGACTATAATCATATAAAGACGCGTGAATTGTTCCGGATGGCCCAACTATTTTCGGATTGTCCCAATCAGGGGTAGGTTCAAGTGGAATAAAGGAGTCATTTTCTACTTTATGCCCTTTAGGCTGATCATATAACCCAACTGTTCCTGGAGGACCAAATCCGACTCGTTGCATTCCCAATGGATTAAATACCTTCTCGGTAATTAAATCCTCCCATGACTTGTCAGTAGCTGCTTCCAGTAGTGCCCCGATCGTCATATAGTGACCGTTTGAATACCGATATTCACCTCGCTTACCGTTTGATTCCATGGATAGGTACTCTTTCAAAAAACGTACTCTTTGAGAACGGATGGAGGTAGTATCCCTCCGAAAGCTCTCCCAGGATGGAATCAACGCTTCATTTTTAGGAAGTGCTGCAGTTTGGTTGAGTAATTCTTTAAGTGTAACATCCAAATACGTTTCTCTTACATGGCCTTTTAGTTCAGGCATTAAATCTTCAATGGTGCTAGAATAAGCGATCTTTCCTTCACTGACCATAATTGCAGCAAGGGTTGCTGTCATTCCTTTTGATAGAGATCCAATATGCCATCTATCTTCAGTAGTCACTTTACTGACAGAATTTATTGCCCGTGTTCCGGTTGTAATAACCTGTTCTATCTCTCCATCTTTTATCACTGCTATGCCAAGTGCGGGCAGGTTCTCATCGTGCCTCACTTTTTCGATATCCTTACTTAGATCTCCACAAGCAACGAATAAACAAAACACAAGAATTATACATATACTTAATTTACCGTGCCGATTACTCATAATTGAATTATTTGGTTTCTTCAATTATTGACACGAGATTCTTTTGACAGGTTACAATATGATCTAGGGATTACTCTTCTTTATGGTGATAAATAATCTCCCGGTACTGGGATCCCTAAGTGATAGTGCAAAGTATAATATCATACAAGTCAATAACCCTAACACTACGTATGGATCGGTAAGGTTTGTTTTTGGAATTGACTCAGAATTTGCAATGAGCTGAATCAAAAGTGTACTTACACTACCGATTACCAGCAAATAGATGACTAATATTTTACCGATTTTCCTCTTTTTATGCTTCTCTATTTCCAAACCCTGAATTTTGTTCAGCACATTCTCTGATAAGTCTTTTGAGGGGTCATGATTTAATACTCCGTCAATATCCTCAAGCAATCTTTTCGGTATTTTATACTCATTCATAGTACTTAATTATTGGATTCAAGAATTTCAATAATAAATCTCTACTTCTTTTCAATTTCACCTTGATATTTGATTCTTTCAGTTTGGTAATTTCTGCAATTTCCTTAATAGATTTCTGATCGAAATAGAAGAGTTGCACAATCATCTTCTCCTCTGCTTTTAGTTTCGAAATAGCACTTTTCAAGAGAATGTGACGTTCTTTCTCCTCCAGTAAATCGTTAGTTTCGACCATTACCGCCACCTCATCTACCAATTGTGAGTCAAGTGATTTAAATCGATGAGACGACCTTAATCCTCTTCGGCTATTTAATGATTGATGGTAGGCAATGCGCAACAACCATCCTCCAAATTTTTCAGGTCTATTAAGCTGATTGATCTTAGAATAGCATTTCACAAATACATCCTGAGTAATTTCTTCAGCTACCTCATGATTGCTGACTACCTTGTAAACTAAAGAATAAACTGATCGCTGGTATTTTTCTATTATAAGAGAGAAATCATCTGTAATACCTTGTTTGAGATCATCTAATATCCTGATTTCCTCATCAATTGTCATACTTACTCTGAAGCAAATAGTAGACAAAGAAAGATATTCCAGTAAACAGAAAGATTGAAAATATGTACGGTACTGGATTTTGCATGGAAGGGATATTTAACTCAATTAAGAAACCAACCAGGACACCAACCGCAACGCCACAAAAAATCACTCCAAATTTCAATGCCCAACTCCCAGCATTTCGGTCGTCTTCAATATCCGACAAATCACCGCCTGATTCAATATATTTCATTCGCTCCAGGTGGCGATGATTTTGGTACCTGTATATCAAAAAGCCTGAAAAACCTACTGCAGATAATATGATTAGGCCAATAACTACTCCCTCAAGGATTACTTCTAACATAAATTGATCGTTTACAAAATGACACAGTTTATGATCAGCTGGTTACAAATAGTTGAAGAATTTACAAAAATCCTGTGAATAAGTAGCTTCAGAATTAGTGAGTGGTAGATGAAACTTTAAACAAATGGAACAAAAAAAAGCCTGCCATTCGGACAAATGACAGGCTCTATGAATCAATATTTTTTATCTTCCTCTGGTGATATCCGATCCTCCGCTGCTGTCCACATTTACCCACTCTGGGTTACCTCGATAGGTAATATCACTTGCTCCGGAAGCACGAGCGTCAATTTTTTCAGAGGCCCATACGTTAATATCCGATGCACCAGTTGACCTGACTTTGGCTTCTTTGCTTTTCAAACCAAAACCTTCAAAATCACTTCCTCCTCCGGCTTCAATTAATAACTTACCAGCAGTTCCTGTTAATCGGGTATCTGACCCACCAGAACAATCCACTTCAATTGCTGCGTAATCCACATCCAGGTCTACATCAGATCCTCCGGAAGCATGTAACACAAGTTTTTCACCAGATAATGTGCCACGATTTTCTACATCAGTTCCTCCGGAAGCTTTTAGTCCTTCCAAAATTGGAAGAGAAACATACACGTTTACTTTATCATTCCAGGTCCCCCAGGAACTTCTTCGCATTTTGAGGATAAGTAGGTCGTCTTCCACATAGGCTTCCACATCTTTCTGGTCGCCTTCTGTTTCCACTTCTACTTTGAAAGAATTTTCCTGAGCAATAAACAGGTTGATCCCTCCAGAAACCGAGATAGCTTTAAAATCTTTAACAGAACGATTCTCTTTATTCTGAGCCATTAAGCTTGAAGAGATCGTTCCAATGATCAATAAAATGAGTAAACTAATTTTTTGCATGATGATTATTATTTTGAGTCTTCTAATAAAGATGCTTTTTAAAACAAAAGGTTGCAGGAAAATCAAATTATTTTTAATTATTGGAGAGGTGCATGAGCCAATCGATGGTACCCAATCAACTGATTAATGTTTCTGCTCGTAAAGTTCCTTGCTGAGCACGATATTTTAATTTAGTTTACAGGATACATCAATTAACCCAATTTGAATGGCATTCAAGTTCACCGTAGATCCTGATATTTCCAAAGCAGAGACCCTGCCTGGAGAATTCTACAAAAACCCCAGCGTATTCGAGGAATTGAAATCGAAGGTTTTTGAAACATCCTGGCAATGGATCGGATCTAAAGATGTACTATCACCTGATGCGAACCTTTTTCCATTTACATTATTAGATGGTTATCTGGAGGAACCAATGTTACTTTCTAATGTCGATGATAAAATTAAGTGCCTTTCTAATGTATGTACCCACCGCGCCAATTTGTTGATTCACCACCCTAAAAAATCTTCCAAAATTACCTGTATGTATCATGGCCGCAGGTACTCAAAAGAGGGCAAGTTTGAACATATGCCAGAGTTCCAGGAGGCCAAAAATTTCCCCAGACCCTGCGATGATCTACATGAGTTTCAATTAGAAAATTGGGGACCATTTCTGTTTACTTCAATAGATCCAAAATTTGATTTTAGCAAGGTAACCCATCAAATGAACAAAAGAATCGGTTTCTTACCTCTAGAGGAGTTTAAATTCGATGCAAACCTTTCTAGAGATTACCTAGTCCAATCCCATTGGGCACTTTATTGCGATAATTACCTGGAAGGATTTCACATACCATTTGTACATGAAGACCTGAATAAGGCATTGGACTATGGCAGTTATGAAACGCTAATTTTTGAATACATCAATCTCCAAATAGGATATAGCAAAGGTGGTGAAGAAATATTCTCACTACCCAAAGGTCACATAGATCACGGTAAGGAAGTAGCTGCTTATTATTTTTGGGTATACCCAAATATGATGTTCAATTTTTATCCATGGGGATTGTCGGTCAATATTGTAAAGCCAATTTCCATAGATAAGACCCGCGTATCCTTCCTGACTTATGTTTATGATGAAAGTAAGTTGAACAAAGGAGCTGGGGCCCTACTGGATAAAGTAGAGCGTGAAGACGAATTCGTAGTGGAGAGTGTACACAAAGGCCTAAGGTCCCGATTCTATTCAACCGGAAGATTCTCACCCACCAGAGAAAAAGGTGTTCATCATTTCCACAGGCTTTTGGCCAATAGCTTCTAACCCAAAAAATTCTACTTCAAGTATTGTAAAATCTTCTCGAAATCTGCTTTTCCTTCTCCTTTGATGAAATCATTTGCCACTTTCACCAGTGCATCGATATTTTCCGGAGAAGTATTGTCCATTTGTGTCAATGAAGCAGGCAATGTTGGCTCCAATCGGATGTACTCAATTGGTAAAACATTTGCCAGGTCTCTCAATTGATTATCTGGTGCCATTTGTACTGATTCCAACATAAGGTTTACAATTGTTCCGCCCTGATTGACATTTCCTTCCAGGTCATATAGCTTATCAATCACCCAATAGAATTCCCCCCAGTTGCCATCATCTGGAACAGTCCATCCCTCATCTGTGATACCAACGCCAGCACTTCCGGGGTTGAAACCACACCCTATAGAAATTACTACGATTTCCTCTAATTGAGTAGCCAAATTAAACTCAAAAGCCTGCGCCAATGCCCAGATAGCAGGATTATTGGACATAGTTCCTCCATCCACAACCCATTTCTCCAGTGCATCACTTCTTCCTCCTTCTCCGCCTCCTACATGTGCGATCGGGAAGAAAACTGGTGCAGAACTAGTGCCTCTCGCGGCTTCCCACACATAATAATCTTCATCTGCGTTTGAATTGGCTACATCCCAACTAAATAGATACGGGCCATAGTCCCTACCCTCTTCAGGGTCTTTAATGGCCTTGCCTGTACTGTTTAATAAATACGATGTAGTAAACATCTGGCTCAATCTGGCCCCCTCAAGGTTTTTAATAAAACTGTAGCTATCAGAAAGTGTTGTAGTTTTGCCAAACGCAGATTGTAAATATGGTTCAATACCCTGGCCATCACACTCCGCATAGTACTTCGCCTTGAATAGTTTTTTCTTTCTATGCTGGGGAAGAAAGAGCTTATGCCCGTCCTGAGTGTACATATCCACAATCCGTGATGCAGTGTAAGGAAGGTTTGTTGTGGAGTCTTTAGAAACAACTGCCGTGCAGATAATCCCACCAGTTGATGTACCTCCAATAATATCAAATAACTGATAAGTTTGTTTATTGGTTTCTTCCTCAATTAATTGTAGAAATGTAGCCGGAATCACCCCTTTAATACCCCCTCCATCAATAGAGAGTATAATCACTTTTTTGGATTGGCTGAAAAGTGATTGGGAAAATCCAGTAAGAAGGCAAATCAATAAAAAAGTGCGAATTAGTTTAATAGAAAATGTTTTCATGCGTAACAGTTGTTTGCAACGATTATAAGCATTTTATCTTAGGATCACAATAACTAGTTTTAGGTATTTCTAAGGCAATGTCAATTATCAAATTGTTTATCATTGAGTTTCTTAATTCAATTTCAAATCAATGCGGCAACAACTCACCTTTTTGATCTTATTGGCTCTATCAGCTTGCAACACCAAAAATTCTTTTGACCAGGTTGACTGTATGGCTCCTCAAACGATCAGCGAAAATGTAGTCTACAAACCCTGCAGGCAATTCATTTTCAGGGCCAGGTTATGGCATAGTGAGGGGACTTTGATCTCAGATGAGAAAATATGGATAATGAATTCCGGAAAACCCTGGGAAACGGATAGTCAACAAAATGAGGCGTTGATCCAATACAGATTTAATCCTTCTAAAATAGATTACATGGAATCGTTCGGGATCAATGAAAGCTTTAATATGGACTGGATTGAATCTACGAATACAGGATATATTGAAAATGATGAGCAAGTCTGGTTTCACCCATTTCGGCAAAATCAATATTATTTTACAGAAGTAGCTCCATTTCCCAACATCATGTTTGATAGTTTGTCAGTAGGCAAAAGCTGGGAGGCAGGACCTTTACACATTCATCAGGGATGGGGAGATTGGAATGAAAGTGAGATAGATCTTTTTTATCAGGTCACTGAGGTAACAGCTATTGAAACTGAATTTAGGAACTTTGAAAACACATTTCACATCAATGCAGTGGCCGATGCTGATTTTGGTGCTTCTACGCTTGATTCCTGGTTTGACAAAGAATATGGATTTGTCCGCCTACTTTATATCAATTACGCCAATCAAACACTCGATATTGAATTAATTGATGTGATTGAACCCTAGCCTTATTCAGAATCCCCATTAGATATTATTTTCAATTTGAGCCTAGTAGCTCTTCTATTTTTTAATTGCAAAACTTCACCAGTTACACCATCCGCAAGCTCGACCACCTGACCTTTCTTAATCCTATACCCATGTTTTTCAATCAGTAGACCAGCCAGCGAATCAGCTTCCTCACTCATAATATTGATATCCAATTGATCATTGATATCCAATAGGTGCGCATCTCCTTCAATAATGTAGGTTTTATCATCTACTTTTTCAATGACCGGTTGTTCCTCATCAAATTCATCTTCCACATTCCCGACTAATTGCTCAAGGACATTTTCCAAAGTTACAATACCCAGCATGGTACCATATTCATCTTCCACAAAAGCAAAGTGTTGCTTGGCCCTTCTGAATTCCTGCAATAGTTTGGGTACCGGATAAGCCTCAGGCACAAAAATTGGAGGTCTTGCTATTTTGGGCAAGTCAATCTCAGCCAGCGCCATACCCACAAAATCTTTGATATGCACTACTCCTTTGATATCGTCCAAAGACCCATTGCACAAAGGAAATCTTGTATGCTGTGTTTGACGCGCTAATTTCATGTTCTCGTCAATCGTATTCTGAATATCAAAATAGGTTACCTCTCCACGAGGAACCATTATTTGCCGTGCCAATTGATCATCAAATTTGAAAGCTGCATCCAAAAGACGATGCTCATTCATTGTCAATTCCCCTTTAGAATGTGCTATGCTTAAGGAAGCACGTATTTCTTCTTCTGATAGAACCATTTCATGTTCATCAGAACTCTCTATCCCTACAAGACGCAACATCCAGGAAGTCACTCTATCCAATACCCACATGAAAGGAAAGAAAATGATGTAGAAGAACTTCAATGGAAAACTTGACCAACCCACAGTGGTAACAGGCTTTCTAATCGCATAAATCTTTGGAAACTGTTCTCCAATTACAATGTGAATGGATGTTATCAATGTGAATGCAATAGTAAAAGCTACACCATGCAATACAGCTTCCGAGGTAATCCCAAATGATTCCAGCAGAGGATGTATGAGGTGGGCCAATGCAGGTTCACCAATCCAACCCAATGCCAGAGATGCCATCGTAATTCCCATTTGACATGCTGAAAGGGCCATACTCTGACGTTTATAAAGCCAAAGTGCCACAGAGGCAAAGGGACTACCATCACGCTGCATGTTATTGATTTTACTCTTGTTGACTTTTACCAATGCAAACTCTGCTGCCACAAAAAAGCCATTCAAAATGATTAGGACTGCAGTTATGATGAGATTAATCGAATCTGCCAGATATTCACCCATAGGTATTCAGTAATTACATTGTCTAAGTTGACTAATTTAAACCCGATTCTCCAAATTGCAACTCATTTTTCCTCATTCAGATTTTAATCGCATCAGGTTGATGGTTTGATTTGGCATGGTCGAGACGTCATATAAGGAGGTGTTTTTCATCTCCGGAATATCAACCTGCTCCAATTTCAAGATGGGTTGTTTTATAGGTGCTACCTGATAAAAAGGGTTCAAGTTTTCACCATGGGCCTCTATCAGATTTTCGCCTTCTAATGGCACAAAAGACCTGATTCTACAATTCCCACCTATTGTCGATAGTATTTTGACCTTATCTACTGCTCCATTTTCCCAGGAAATATCAACTTCAAATCCTCCTCTGGCTTTCAGTCCCTTAATACTCCCACTTTCCCATTTTTTAGGCAAAGCTGGTAGCAAGAATATTGCACCATCATGGCTCTGCATCAGCATTTCGGCAATCCCTGCAGTACATCCAAAATTACCGTCAATCTGAAATGGTGGGTGAGCATCGAATAGGTTTGGATAAGTTCCTCCACGTTCTCCAGTCTCCGTTCTGGCTGTCGTCAATTGATCTGCAATTAGCTTATAAGCCCGGTCTCCATCTTGTAACCGTGCCCAGAAGTTCACTTTCCAACCCATTGACCATCCCGTGGATTTGTCTCCCCGGTATTCCAGGGTATTCCTGGCAGCAGCAAATAACTCCGGGTTTTGAAAAGGGGAAACCTGATTACTGGGGTGCAAACCATATAAATGAGAAATATGGCGGTGTTTGTCATCAATTCTATCCCAATCAAATAACCATTCCTGCAATTGACCATGTTGACCAATTTGCATTGGCGGAAGCCTGTCACGTTTTGAGCTTACTGTATCGGCAAATTCAGTATCGAGTCCTAACAATTGAGAAGCAGTTATGAAATTCGAGAATACATCAAAAATCAATTGATTATCCATTGTATTTCCAGGTACCGTTGAAACACCTCCAGGATGTCTGTTTTCAGGTGACATGGATGGCATCATGACCAGCCAGTCATTGGATGGTTCAGGCTGTAAGGCGTCCACATAAAATAATGTGATGCCTTTCAACACATCATAATTTTCTCTCAAAAATGCTTTATCTCCTGTATACAAATAATGCTGCCAAATGTGCTGACTCAACCAGGCTCCTCCCATTGGCCACATGCCATAAAAAACTCCATCTACAGGACCTGTGATCCTCCATATGTCAGTATTGTGATGTAACGCCCATCCCCTTGCTCCGAACATTTCATTGGCTGTTGCCTTCCCTGTTTCCGACAAGTCCTGCAACATTGAAAACAAGGGTTCATGCATTTCAGACAAATTTGTCACCTCAGCAGGCCAGTAATTCATCTCCGTGTTGATATTTATCGTGTACTTGCTATCCCATGGAGGTGAAATATGACGGTTCCATATTCCTTGCAAAGTAGCTGGCTGACCACCAGGTTGAGATGAAGATATTAATAGGTATCGACCAAACTGGAAATAAAGGTTGACCAATTGAGGGTCATTTGCTTTCGCGAAATCAATAATTCTTTCATCAGTAGGCTTTTTCACTGAATCTGTCACCCCAAGATCAAATTCCACACGATCAAACAGGTTTCTGTAAAATGTCACATGATCTTTCTTGATTTCTTCGAATGATTTATCTTTTAGTTTTGCCAGACTCTCCAGTGCTCGTTTTTGCGGGTTTCCATTCAGGTTATCATAATTATTGAAATTAGTCCCAATTGACACCAAAATGAGTACTTCATCCGCATCGTTGATACGAATTGAATTTCCCACAGCACTCACCTTGCCACCAGACACTTTTGATTCATAGCGAGCCTCAAATTGGATCTTCCCCTTTTTATTTTCTACATCCCCTCCGGTCCCCGATAAGATTAACGTTTCTCCGTCTGTGCTAATTTCATGAATTAGCTGCGGGGTTTCTGTCCCTAATGTAAGATTCAGTTTTCCTGGTTGGTCCGCTGATAAGCGAATGGCTATGATGTCATCAGGTTTGCTTGCCAGGTATTCTCTTGTAAACTGAACACCATTCAATGTATATGACACCTTTGAAACCGCATTATGAATATCCAGGTCACGGTAGTAATTCTCAACCATCCCCTGATGATCAAATTGGATCAGCAAATTTCCAACTGGCTGATATGGCATCCCATAGTTATTGGTGGCTGGTGCATGTCGCGGCACTCTTGTTTCCATCAAATCCTGAGCCTCCTGATATTTTCCTGCCAAAATGAGTTGTCGGGTTTGAGGTAAAATTTCAATGAATCCTGGAGGTAAATTATTCCCGGGCTCCCCTGCCCATACGGTTTCTTCGTTCAGTTGGATTGTATCTGTGAGATATCCTCCATAGACCATGGCACCTAACCTTCCATTACCAATTGGAAATGCTTCTTCCCAATTTTCAGCAGGTTCATCATACCACAACTTTAAATTGCTGTCTTCTTCAATTTCTGATGTAGACGTTTGACATGCATACAAAAATGCAACAAACACGATCACAATTTTGAGTCTCATCATTTGACTTTAATCACTTAAAAAATTCCTGAAATCGCTTACTTGCTCACAGCAAATCTGTTCCATTACCTGCTGTAACTGAGTTTTGAGCAATGAGATCATGTGTTCTCCTCCCTGGTTTCCCAATGCTGCCACGCTGTACATGAAAGACCTTCCTAAGAATGTAAATTCAGCACCAGTTGCCAATGTTCTGGCGATATCGGGACCGGAACGAATACCACTGTCCATCATCACAGTAATTTGATCTCCGTATTTTGAAGCAATTGACTTCAGTGGTTTGATTGTAGATTGACCAGCATCTAACTGTCTACCACCGTGATTGGAAACGATGATACCATCTAGTCCAAGCTTGATAGCAAGATCAGCATCCTGATCACTTGCGACACCTTTCAATACAATTCTCCCCTTCCATTGATCTCGTATTGGTGCGATTTTGTCTTCGTCTAGTCTTCCGGAAAACGTCTCATCCATAAACTTTCCAAGCTGCTTCAAGTCAAGACCTTTTGGCATGTATGGTTTCAGGGTTTCAAAGTTTGGCTGACCATTGACAAGTGTCCTCCATGCCCACTCAGGTTTTTTCATGATCTGAAGCATGTTTTTCAAGGTCATTTTTGGTGGCATTGCCAATCCATTCCGGATATCTCTGGGACGAAAACCAAAAGTAGGAACATCACAGAGTAACACCAGCACTTCACACCCGGCATCTGAAGCCCTTTGAATAATGTCATCGCGAAGCTTGTTTTCTGTGGGGTGATAGAGTTGAAACCATGCTTTTCCTTCCGTCAATTCGCACGCTTTCTCAATGTTCATCGTGGTGACCGTACTCAGAACAAACGGTATGTTGTGTTCATGGGCTGCTTTGGCTAGAATTTCCGGAGCTTTTGGCCACATCAATCCCTGAAGTCCAATGGGAGCAATACCAAAAGGTGCATCATACGTATAATCGAAAAGTTCGGTCTTCATGCTTGAACCCTGATGCTTTTCAAGGTATCGAGGTATCAATTGCACCTCACGAATCTCAGCAGTATTTCTGACCAGGTTTATATCTTCATTGCACCCACCATCCAGGTATTCGAATGCAAACCCCGGAATTTTCTTTTGAGCCTTTTTTCTCAGGTCCTCTATGGCCGGATATTTTGGATTGAATGTCATAGCACAAAGATTTTTTCCATTAACACCCACTTTTCATTTGATTTGGCAAAAGACAATCGTTCCTGATATTGGTCCATGAGGTTTTCCCATTCAGCTACTCTGGGATTACCAGCATCCATTTTCTGCTTCTCTTCAAATGAAAAACTTTCATTGGCTTCAATGATCATAAACAAACGATTCGCCACATGATAAATTTCCATTGCTAATATTCCAGCGTCAGAAATACTTTTCTGAATCTCTGGCCAGACATTCTGATGATGTTTAATGTATTCCTCCACAAGTAAAGGATCATTTTTCAAATCCAATGTCAGGCAAAATCTCTTCATCCCTGAATTAAATTATTTGAAACACGATTGCCATAAAATCCAATGAATGAAAAACATAGAAGCGGTAAAATGAATGAGAAATTAACTTCAGAAACTCCCAGGATTATAGTGTCCGAATAACCAGCTCCTCCAATATCCAATACCATTCCCTGTAAAGTTGGCATCAAGGCTCCTCCCACAATTGCCATCACCAGACCAGCTGCACCAATCTTCGACTCATCCTCAGTTAATCCATCCAGGGCAATTCCATAAATCGTCGGAAACATCAGTGACATGGCAAATGAGATTCCCACCAAACAATATAAACCTACGTTTCCAACCAGGAAAATAGTCCCCAGACACAATCCAATTGCTCCGATCGACATTTGCATCAGGAGCTTACCAGAATTAAAAAAACGAAGCAGAAAAGTACAGACAAAACGTCCTATGAAAAAAGAGATGAACGCCACAAACTGATAGTTTCCGGCAACCTCTGCACTGATGCCAATTGCCTCAGCGTATTGATAGATGTACGTCCAGCACATGATCTGTGCACCCACATAAAATGCCTGGGCCAATACGCCCTGAATATATTTAGATTTGGCGATCAAAGACGTGAAAATAGCCTTCGTGGTTTGATGTAGGTCCTCGTCCTTGCCCTCAGGCATTTTATTTACTACAATCAATACTAAAACAAGAATGATCACCAGTCCCAGAAATACATAAGGGTTTCTGATAACCAATAAGTCAGCCGTAGTAATAGCAGCTTTTGCTGATTCAGATAATTGACTAAAATCCACATCATCAGACTGCAACCTTTTCAAAACAAAGTGCTGGGCCACCAATAATCCTCCAATCAAACCAACCGGATTAAAGGATTGTGCCAGATTTAGCCTTCTGGTTGCGGTATCACGACTGCCCATGGCCAGTATATAAGGATTGGCAGTGGTCTCCAGAAATGCCAGGCCGAAAGTAAGCACGTACAATCCTATCAGAAAAAACCCAAATTGTTCCATAACCGCCGCAGGGTAAAATAGCAAAGCACCAATAGCATATAAACTGAGGCCAATGACCACTCCAACCTTATAAGAATACTTTCTTATAAACAGGGCCGCAGGAAGTGCCATAGTAAAGTACCCTCCATAAAAAGATAATTGAACCAGTGACGCTTGAAAATTATTGAGTTCAAGCACTTTTTTGAATGCAGTTACCATTGGATCCGTTACGGCATTAGCGAAACCCCAAAGTGCAAATAATGAGGTGATCAGTATGAATGGTAATAAGTTGTTTTTTGATACGACTGGGTTTGTTGTCATCAGATTACGGTTATGAAATTGCTCTGTCCAAATGAATATAGCCACCATCTACCACAATACATTGACCTGTGGTATGAGAACTTCTTTCTGATAATAAAAATACGGCCATTGCTGCGATTTCTTCAGAAGTAGTCATTCGTTTGCCCAATGGGATTTTCTGGGTGATCTGCCTCAGTTTTTCAGCTGGGTTTTCAAAAGTATCAATCCAATGTTCATACTGGGGTGTCATTACTTCAGAAGGTATGATCGCATTGACACGAATTCCAAAAGGTGCCAATTCTACAGCCCATTCCCTGGTGAGTGCCAATTGAGCCCCCTTACTGGCAGCATAACCTGATGTTCCTCCCTGACCAGTGATTGCCGTTTTGGAGCTTATATTGAGTACAGCACCTTTTTGCTTCTTCAATTCGGGTAATGCGTAATGTACCAGGTCGAAATAGTGAGTCAAATTAGTTTGTACAGATTCTTTGAACGAGGCAGGGTCACCTTTTTCTAATCCAATTCCATCATTTACTCCCGCATTATTAACCACTCCATCAATTCGGCCAAAGTATTGCATTACTTCGTCAATTATGTTACCACACACATCAGCTTTGCCTAATTCCAGTGCGATCACATGGCATAACCCTCCATTTGATTCAATGGCAAGTTTCACCTGGTTTGCAGCGTCTGGAGATCTCCCTACTATAACCGGAATCGCTCCTTCACTGGCCAATTCCTTTACAATTGCTTCCCCAATTCCCCTGGCGCCACCTGTTACAATAAATACCTTGTCCTTAATCAGTAAATCCATCTTAATTGAGGTTATAAAATTCAACTGCTGTTTTACCATAAATGCTCTCCTGTTCAGCAGGAGATAATTGAGAAATTAGCTGTTTCAATGCATTGTATACCTCACTGTAACTTCCAGCCAGCAAACAAACCGGCCAATCAGAACCGTACATTAACCTCTTTGGTCCAAATTTCTCAAGACAAAAATCCACGTAAGGCAATAAATCATTAGTAGACCAATCCTTCCAGTCAGCCTCGGTTACCATTCCAGACAGTTTCACATAGATATTCTCATGTTTAGCAATAGTATCCATGTACTTTGCCCAATTATCGAATGACTCTGATTTGATATCTGGTTTGGCGATATGGTCAATGACAATTTTCATTTCGGGAAGCGATTGAATTAACTGTATGGCTTCTCCTAATTGATCTTCAGTGATTAGCAGGTCATAAGTCAGTCCAGTTTCTGCCAGTGTTTTGAGTCCCTCACAGAATTTTTGAGAAATCATAAAACCCTCTGATTCCGCCTGAACAATATGCCGAATGCCTTTAAAGCTTTTATTCTCAGAAAAGTAATCTAGTCTGTCTTTAAGATCAGGGCCAAGTATGTTGATCCATCCTACAACACCTTTTATCCAGGTATTTTGATTCGCCAAACCTAGTAGAAAACTGGTCTCATCTTCAGATTGATCAGCCTGTACAGCTACACAGGTATCAATATCATGCCTATCCAACAATGGTTTTAAATCGGATGGTGTAAAATTCTTTTTTATTACACCCATGTCATCAGAGATCCAGGCATCCCTGATTGGATTAAAATCCCAAAAATGTTGGTGTGCGTCCACTCTCATGACCAGTTGATTACTTCTTGTCTTGACGTACCCAAACCTTCAATTCCTAACTTCACAACATCACCCTCCTTTAAATAGACAGGCGGATCAAAACCTAGTCCAACCCCCTCTGGTGTACCGGTAGAAATGATGTCGCCAGGCAAAAGACTCATAAACTGTGATAGGTAGGCGATTACGGCCTGGATATTGAAGATAAAATCATTGGTATTCCCGTCCTGCACCCTTTTTCCATTTAATTCAAGCCACAGGTGGAGGTTATTAGGATCTTTCACTTCATCTTTTGTCACCAGGTATGGACCTAGAGGAGCAAATGTATCACAGCTCTTCCCTTTCACCCATTGACCACCTCGTTCCAGTTGAAATTCTCTTTCACTTACATCATTGTGTAATACAAATCCAGCTACATGATCCATTGAGCTTTCTTCTGACACGTAACTTGCTTTTTTGCCAATCACTACTGCTAATTCTACTTCCCAGTCTGTTTTCCTGCTGTATTTTGGAATGACTATGTTATCATAGGGACCTACAATTGAGGAAGTAGCTTTAAAAAATATAACTGGCTCCCTGGGCACATCCATACCACTTTCGGCTGCATGCTTTTGATAATTCAATCCAATGCAGATTAACTTCCCGGGCCTTTTTACTGGAGGTCCTAATCTGACATTGCCGTCAATTACAGGGCAATTCTCTCTATTAAATGAGTCCTTCAATTTCTCAATTCCTCCTCCTGCAAAGAAATCCTCATCAAAATCAACTACCAGCCCACTTACATCATACCGGACTCCCTCTAACTCTAAACCTGGCCTTTCATTACCGGCTTCTCCAAACCTTATTAATTTCATAATTATCTTTATGTGTTAAGTGATATAAAACCACCATCAATTTTAAAATCTGTCCCTGTGATAAAAGATGCTTCATCGGAACATAGGTAAAGCACCAGGTCACCAATTTCATCTGGTTGACCCATCCTGCCAATTGGTTGTGTCTTTGAAAGTGCATCAAACATTTCTTTCTCCTTTCCGGGGTAGTTCTTAGCCAAAAATCCATCGACAAATGGCGTGTGCACTCTAGCTGGAGAAATACTGTTACAACGTATCTTTTCATTCACATAATCCTTAGCTACTGACAAGGTCATGGCATATACTGCTCCTTTACTGGTAGAATAGGCAAACCGATCATTGATTCCTACATGTGCAGCAACCGAGCAGATATTTACAATTGCACCGCCTTTTGATTTCATACTCTTGATTCCGGCTTGAAGCGTGTTATAGACTCCCTTCACATTCACCTGCATCACCTGATCAAAGTCTTTTTCTTCAGTATTTTCTACATTCCCTACATGGGCAATCCCGGCATTATTGACTAAAATATCCAGTGAACTCCCACCTAAAACCCGATTGAATCCTTTCGAGACATCTTCCTGATTTGTTACATTGCAAGCAACACTTAAAGCGTTTCCTCCGGCAGTTTGAATTTCCTCAACAACAGTTTTTGCATTGTCAGTATTTAAATCAAGGATTCCTACATATGCCCCAGCTTTGGCTAACGTCAATGAAATGGCTCTACCGATACCACTTCCTCCACCTGTGACTAAAGCATTCTTACCTGTTAGGTCAAACTTTTTTTGATTCTTCATCCATTATCGATTTTAAAATGGAACAGCGAATTGGCTGTCGCTTCTTACATATTTAGCATTTGAAACCTGTTGAAGTCAATGAATCTTCAAAGAATTTGCTGCGCACACGTGTGCATTTTATCTTTGTGATATGTCAAAATTTGTGACCATAAAAGACATTGCTCTTGCATTAGATATTTCTCACACCACAGTAAGCAGAGCACTTCGTGATCACCCCAGAATTAGTAAAGCAACTTGTAAAAAAGTAAAGCAAAAGGCTTTGGAATTGGGTTATCACACCAATGTGATGGCAAATAACTTTGGCAAAGGAAGTAGTAAAATCATAGGGCTCATAGTTCCGGATATTTCAGTGCATTTCTTTACGAAAGTAATTGAGGGAGTTCAGGAAGTATTGAAAGAGAAGGGTTACCTGATGATATTGTTGAATACCGGGGAATCAATGCAATCCGAAAAAGAAGCTATAGATCAGTGCATCAAGTATAGAGTGGATGGCATTTTGGTTGCAATCACAATGGAAACCACTTCGTTCAAACACTTTGAAGATTTAATTAAATTGGACTTGCCTTTGGTATTCTATGACAGAGTAGCCAATTTCATCCCTGTACCTAAAGTCATCACAAATGACCATGATGCTGCCTTTAATGCCACACAACATCTGATTCAATCCGGCTGCCAATGCATTGCTCACATAACTGCCAGCATTAATCTCAATAATAGTAACAACAGACTTTACGGATATCTCAATGCACTCAAAGCTGCCAATATGGAAGTTGACGAATTCCTCATCCACTATTACAACTTTGAGCCTTCCACAATTGACCAGTTTTTGAATCAGACTTTGTCCCGGTACCCACAACTAGACGGGATATTCGTGTTCAATGATTACGCCGCAAATTATACGATCAATGCTTTGACAAAACTGGGTAAACAAGTTCCGAATGACATTTCAGTTATAGGCTTTTCAGATGAGCCAGTAGCCAAACACATGACACCTCAACTTTCAACTGTTCAACAGGTAGGCGTAAAAATGGGTATGCTAGCTGCTGAGAAACTCATGGATATAATAGTGGATGGACTCCCCATTCAAGACGAAAAAATTGTTATTAATCCTGATTTGGTCTTGAGAGAGTCAACACTTCCATTGGCATAACCATAACCTACACCTTTCGTTAAAAACGTGAAATGCTCAATAATTCAATACAAATTCTACCCAACATTCTCATATGGTAAATCTCCATCAGGCGTTAGTTCAGGTTGACATTTACAAAAAAGTGGTCATTAGAGACATGCTGTGTGTGGAATATAAGTGCATGGACCAACGTGATTACTTTCATTTTTGGACAGATTGTGGATGCCTGGTCTATTGTACCGCTGGAAAGAAGATCTACAGTTCAAATGGTGAAGATTTTAAAGTTAGCCCTGGTTCGATATTTTATATGCAAAAAGGTGCCTACACAGGCAAAAACTTCCTGGATGAACAGTATTGTGCTTTGATGTATTTTATCCCTGACTCCTATTTTCAGGAATTTCTGGTAAAATATCCCAATTATCGACTTAATGTGCTGAAGGATCATCAGAATTACCCCAAGATCATGCAGATTGAAAATGACACAATTCTTGATGCGTACTTCCATTCAGTTATCAATTACTTCAGTTCACAAATCAACAAGGAACTGTTGGGAGTAAAAGTAGATGAATTGACGCTGAACTTATTCTCCAATAAACAACATCAATACATTGCCAGATACTTTTCATCCCTTTCAAAAGAAAAGACCACACATTTGAAACAGGTAGTGGAAGACAACTTTGCCAGTAATTTGAAACTGGATGAGTTGGCCGAGCTTTGTGCATTGAGCTTATCTTCTTTTAAAAGAGATTTCCAAAAAGTCTATGGCGAATCACCAGGAAAGTGGATCCTCGGTAAGAAACTTGACCTCTCCAGAAATTTATTGGTGAATACTGACAAAAATGTTAATGAAATTTCCTTTCAATGTGGTTTCGAAAGTACTTCTCATTTCATTCGTTCATTCAAAAAGTCATTTGGGAGTACCCCACAAAAATTTCGAGAAGCACCCAACTCATAGCCGCCTGAACCATACAGTCAATTTACTGGACTGATTGTGTTACTCATGATATCTTGTAACAATTCAATTTTGCCTGGAAATAAAATTGAGTTTGTAATGAAAGTATTAAGAAGAACATTTTTCATTTTTTGCCTTTGTCTGGTTACCGTGAACTTTATCGGATGTAATAATGATCAGCAACCTGAAAACGGGACACAAAAAACAGCGAAAGAAGTAGTTTCCAGGTTCTATGATTTGATTGATACACAGGAAATTGAAAGATATCGCCCCTTGTTTTCTGATAGTTGTAAAGTGTATTTCGGTAGTGCAAATAGCCCGGTTTTGATTGATGAGGTTACCCCATTTGTCAAAGAGCATTACAAAGCTTTCCCCAATTACAAGCACCTTATCCAGGAGATGATCGTCGCTGATAATCGGGTAATTGTAAGGGTGAAATACACAGGAAAACATGAAGGTACTTTCTTTCAATTTGAACCTTCCGGTAACTTCATCGACTACAATGGGATATTTATCTTCGAAGTAAACAATTCTCTTATCACGAGTGTATGGGGAATTGAAGATGATTTGAAGCTAAGAGAGCAGATATCAGAATCATACAAAAAGCTGACTTTATGAGAATACTTCTTCTTGGTGCAACAGGGCGAACTGGAAAGCTTACTTTAAAAGAGTTGCTAGCGAAAGGTTTTGAGGTAAATGCACTGGTAAGGTCACCAAACAAAATTTCACCCAAGAATAGTCTTCACATTATCGAAGGAAGCCCGGCAAATGAAGAAGTGCTTTTAGGAGCCCTAACTGATTGTTCAGTTGTTATAAACCTATTGAACATATCACGCACATCCGATTTCCCCTGGGCTAAATTGAGATCACCCCTCACGTTGCTTTCTGATACTGCACGGCGTATCAACAATTCACCTGAAGCTGGATCAATACAACAATATATTGCTTGTTCGGCTTGGGGTGTTCATGAAACGAGATCTGAAATCCCCACTTGGTTTCGTTGGTTTATAGACCACAGTAACATAGGGGCAGGTTATGCGGATCATGAAAGGCAAGAGGATGAATTAAAAAAAGGAGTCATTCCATGGACCATTGTTAGACCCACATTTTTAGTCAATACCAGGAACGAACAACTGATTGGGACATCTTACGATAATAACCCCAAACCAAAATTGACCATTAGCAGACGTAGTGTTGCTAAGTTCATTGTAGGAGCTATTGGTAATGAAACATTTATTAGAAAAACACCTACAATTTTCGCAGAATAAACATATGCACCATCCAGGCTATTATCTGGACTTTTTAGGCTATCGGGGAGGCCAATTGATTACAAACTTTGTCGAAACATTTTTTAAAAGGTAATCATGAGCAAAAATTCAAAAAAACAGGCAATCATCATTGGGGCAAGTATGGCAGGTTTATTGGCCGCCAGAGTTTGTGCCAATCATTTCGAGAAAATCATTATAGTAGAGAAAGATCCGTTGGGAAACTCTCCAAAAAACCGTAGAGGAGTCCCTCAGGACCACCAATTACATATTCTTCTAAGCAAAGGGATGGAAATTATCAACCATTATTTCCCGGAAATAGAAGCAAAACTCAAAGAGAAAGGTGCCATTATTGGTGATTTAGGAGAAAAAATGAAATGGTACGGAGATGGCGGATACAGACCGGTTTGTGCTACTCAGGTGAGAACAGCCTTTATGAGTAGACCTCTACTGGAACTTACAGTGCGCCAGGAGCTGAACAAAAGAAAAAACATTGAGATACTTTCTAAAACAGATTTTGATAATTTCATCATCAGGGATGGAGTGGTAAAAGGAATCAGTACCTCAAATGGTGACCTGTATGGTCAATTAACTATTGACGCCCGTGGTTTTACTTCCAGGCTGCCAATGGAATTGACGAAAAGTGGCTATACTGCTCCACGTGAGGAAAAAGTAAAAGTAAATGTCCATTACACCTCTTGTATATTCCCAAGAGAAGAAAGCTATGAAACATTGGTGAACATCAATGCCAACCCTCCATTGCATTCAAAACATGGAACATTGCAACCACTGGAGGATAATAAGATGATTGTAATGGTTCAGGGCAGAAACGCTGACACTGTACCAGCAGATTTAGAAGAATTCAAAAACTACACAAAGTGCCTTGATGCTCCTGACATTTATGAAAAAATCAGAAATATCAACCCAGTTGGCTCACTTTACAAATACAAAATCCCTTATGTAAGGTGGCACCATTTTGAGGAAATTAAAGCTTTTCCTGAAGGGCTATTACCAATTGGTGATGCCATTTGCCGACTAAATCCGGTTTATGGTCAGGGTATGACTTCTGCAGCACTACAGGCTCAAACATTGGACAAACTTTTAGCAAGAAACCAAAAGAAAATCTGGAAGCAATATTTCAAGAAGGTAAGTAAAATCATCAAGGCACCATGGGATATCACAATTGGCGAAGATTTCAAATTCCCGGAAACTGAAGGAACTCCTCCAAGTGTTCCATCATTCATGGTAAAATACTTTGATAGGTTGGTCAGGGTAATGAACAATGACCCTGTAATTTATCAACCATTTATGGAAGTATTAAATATGAAAAAAGCGCCAATATTACTCCTGAATCCAAGAATTATTTGGCGTGTACTCACCGGTTCCGTAACTAATTCTGAGAATTTAGGTACACTTAATAAACAAAATTAAGATGACATGAAATTTTCGACATTTATCATTTTTTTGGCGACTGCATTCGCATGTAGTTCGCCTGGTAAAGAGAAAAGCGAAACAACTACTGAAAATACGGCACCTGTCCTGGTCAAATTATGTGTAGAAAATGACAGGATCACGCAGGATTGGCGCAATGCCCTTACCAGAAGAGAAAGCAAACAATACCTGGATTCATTGGAGAATGTCACTTTGAAAATGACTGCCGAAGAATTAGGGTGGTATGAACTGATGAAATCCAGATCAGAGGTCTGGAGTAGCATTAAAGACTCTATCCGAATCCCATTTGCTGATACGGAGATAAGTGATACCACCTATGTGTTTTTAGGCTATCAGGGAAAGGATGATGGTTTTAGTTATCAGTACAATACTGTTTGTTTTGATCTAACAGCTATGTATAATACATACGGTGCTGCCGGTAAACCTGAAAACACCAATAGGGCTGACCGTTTTTTCGCACATGAGTATACCCATCTTTTATCCAAGGAATGGGCCAGACAAAACGATCTTGTATTGACCAATTTCAGAGACAGCATTCTTTGGGAGTGTATTTACGAAGGGTTAGGAATGTACAGATCAATGTCTCCTAAATGGTTTCCCATCGCAGATTCACTTTCCGTAATTTCTGCTAAAACATTCGAAACACTTTACCCAACGTTTTCGGAGAAGATGATTGCGATATGTGAAAAGGATAGCTGGACTAATGAAGAAAAGAAAAACATTCACAAGTACCTTTCCTATGGTCCAATGCGAAAAAAATGGGGTGCTTTACCAGTTGGGGTTTGGTTAGCACTTGAAGCAAAGGGAGGTGCAGGAAATTTGATAAAGTGGGTGAATCAGGGACACGAAGCAGTCATTCCGCTGGCAAAAAAATATTTAAAACAAGATCTGGCTGATCAGCTAACTATTTGTGATTAAGATTTGAAACGTTCCAATTAAGGGGAGGGGTAAGGATCAAATTAGTACTGCAAAAAGACCAATTGGTTCTTGCCTTCCTTTTAATTGTATATCCCCAAGGGACTCAAACTCATACCCTTCTTTGTCAATTAGGTTGTGCAGATCTTGTGAAATCAGAAGGTCACGTTCAAAATCTCCACATTTTCCCTGGATTCTTGCAGTTACATTCAACACATCACCGGTGAAGAATATTTCTTTTTTTAATGCCCCAATCTCTCCGGTAATCACCTCCCCAACATGCAATCCAGCCTTGAATTCAGGTATTAAACCGTATTCACTCTTAAAGTTTGCTCCCCGGGTATTCATTTCAGTTCTCATGTCATTAAATGCCTTCAAACATTGAGCATTTCGGACTCCTTTTTTGATGTCCCAGGAAACTACTATCTCATCGCCAATGTATTGATACACCTCTCCCTCATTGTCAATGATAGCATTAGAAAAAGTGTCATAGTAGGATGATAGCAATTCAAAGTACCGAATATTTCCCAGGCGCTCAGCGATTGTGGTAGAAGACTTCATGTCCAGAAACATAAATATTCGCTGTTCCTTTTTGGGGTGATGGTACTTCCCCCGAAAAAAGTTAACCATAACACCATGCCCCAGGTTCTCACTGATGCCGTGATAAAACAAACTTAGAAACAAACTAAAAGAGAGCTGGACACCAGTACTCAGGAAGTTGATGCTGGTCATATAATTATTGAATTTGGTCCAAACCCTTGCATCAGAAAGAGTAGTATTTAATTCAATGGCCGCAGCAATCGGAAATAACACTATGATTATGGTAAGTAACGCACCAGTATAAAGCAGCAGTTTGAATAATAACTTCACAAAAAACTTTCTGGATTTAAAAAGGCCTTTCCACCAGACCACTTCAAACATGCCAATAATTAAACCAACGACAAACACCGAGATACTGGCAAATGTGAATACCTGAAAATCAAGCACAATTACTGTATCAGCATTTGAGTTACTTTCCCCAATCGCAGCTACTTCAGTCAGCAAAAAAACCCAACCTACTACGAGCCATATAATTCCAATGGGTAAAATCTGATTAACATATCTTCTGGTGCGAGGTTTCATCCCTGTGATATTCTTTTTGTCCAACGAATAGAAACAAAGTGGTGTCTACAAGATAATTAACCGTACATTACTATGAAGAATTTTTTGCTATTTAGTCTCTTGACCATTTTTTGCTTCTCCTGCTCAGACGATGAACCCGAAGAAGATCAAACTCTTCCAACAAACGAGTTAGCACTGGAAGGATCGTATTCCGGTATTTTTACGGTGAATTATTACAATGGGAACACTTTCAGCAATGAAGTGACCATAAACTTTTTTGAGGATGCCTATAGCAGTACCACAGGACCAGATCGAATCCCGGCAGGTGGTCAGGGTTCCTATTCAATATCTGATGATGAGATCACTTTTCAAGACTCACTGTACTATACCGCTGATTTTGACTGGAACCTGATTCTGGCAGGAGCATATGAAATATCGCATACTGAAACAGAAATTATAATTCTGAAAGACAGGGAAGATATTGGGCTATATGAATACAGGCTGCAAAAGAACGAGCCAATCTCTGATAACGAATACCTGATCATCGGTAAGTATTATGGCGAATGTTTGGGTTCAGAATGCGTTAATATTTATAAACTCACCGCCGATAGCATTTATTTAGCCAAAGACTATCCTAATGGAGCTGTACCTTTTCAGGGTAGTTTTGATTATTTCTGTCGGCCTCCGCAATCCAGTTTAGGTGAACTCGTCAATGCAGTACCTACAGAACTGATGTCTACTGCTTCTAAGACTATTGGTTGCCCAGATTGTGCAGACCAGGGAGGGTTTTATGTGGAATACGGGAAAGACAATGTACTGGTGGGTTGGAAAATTGACAATGATAGAGGTGCCGTTCCGGAATACCTTCATGAGTATCTTGAATTGCTTGATCAGTTTATGGAAGAGGTCACGGGTTGTTTATAGTAATAATAGAAGAGAATTGTTAAATTAAGACATGCAACAAAACAGACTCATTCTCTTCTTTCTCCTTTCGTTTACAACTACCCTGGCATTTTCGCAATACAAAGGTTTCGATGAAATCGACGAAACAGAGTTGAAAGACTGGGACCCTGAAAACCCAAAGGAATTTAGTGGTGTGTATCATTTTGGTGATTCGGAAGCTGAATCTGATCTAGTATTGTTTCAAGTTGGAGACCTGCTTGTCGCCCAAATTGTAGCCGGAGATTTCAATGATGATGGCACTGCTTACATAAGGACTTTTCGAAATATTGAAAATGTCAGCATCAGTGATGATGGAGAATTCAGTTCGCTTAGACATTATGGAGAATTAGTCACTTATAATGGAGAAAAGTGTTTAAAAGTTTACGACAGTTGGTCAGGTATCCCGGGGAAAGGAGAATATGAAGTAGGTTGCTTTAGCTATTCAATCAAGCAGTTTTATCCCGGAGACTATCCCCAAGCTTCCATTCAATTACTGGAAAAAGATGATTTGATTGGATTCACAAGAGACCAATTGCAGATTATGAGAAATGAGATATTTGCCAGGTATGGTCATATATTCCGAAGTGGTGGCAAGATGGAGACTCATTTTAACACTAAAGATTGGTATAAACCAGAGCATCAAAGTGCCCTTCCTTTCTTAACTCCTCTGGAAGAACGCAATATAGATTTGATAAAATCGCTGGAAAAGTAAAAAAGGGGTAGTTCACCCCTTTCATTAAGTTTGTAAAATTCTAACCTCTTATTTTCCTCCAAGAATTACTACAAGGGTATAAATCAATCCAGGAAGATAAAATAGCAATGTAAGTAGAAGAGAGATCCAAAATCTACTTGTTACCTCATTCTCATACAGAATCATCGCCAAAGGAGGAATTAGAATTGCAATGATTACTAATAACAACAAGTCTGTACTTTGACGCTCATCCCCTTCAGCTCTTAATGTTTCTACCTGCAGTTTGGCTTTATCCATCAATTGCTTTCTTTCTGATCTGGACATGGAATTGATGTTTTCACGGACTTCCTGAAGAACGGATAACTCTATGGGGGTCATGGGAGCGTCCACATCATGCTGTTCCCTGGCTTTATCCTGTACGGCAGACTTCTTCTCAATTATGGGATCATTGGTGGTTTTAGATAAAGCAATGACTGGATTGCCGGAACTTTCTGAAGGCGCATCTGCCAATGTTTCCATTTCCTGGACAACCATTTGAGTTTTATTGCTTTGCGCTTTTTTGACTGGTGTCTGAAAACTTGCTGTATACTTTGGTGAACAGCCCTGAACGATTAAAAAGATAATACTGCTTATGAGTAGTGTTAGTTGGTGTTTTTTCATAGCGATTTTGTTTTTCTATTAATTTAAAGCATACAAACCATTTTAGCTAATTCGTATCGATCCAGTTGTGTAAAACAATCTAAAACACACCTAACGCTCTGTTAGAGCCCAAAATGGGCGATATCCATTAGCATATGCTATAAAATTCCAGCTAATTAGTCCAAATTCCGGTGCATCGACAATTAATTCACTTTTAACGGAAAGTTATCGGTGTTTATCGAAACTGCCCCTCGAATCATATTTAAGCCCCATATATTTGAAGAAAAATTAGGACAGAAAATGAAGCTACGCGGAATCAACACTTTACTTTTAATCGTGCTTATGTATGTAAGCACAGGGAGCACATTCGGTCAGGAAAAAGAAATTCAGTCTGGTATTGTTTATTTCTTTACCAAATACATTGAATGGCCTGCCAACCAACAATCAGGTGATTTTAACATCTACGTACTTGGATCAGATGAAATCACTACACACCTTAAGAAATTAGCAACAGTTAAGAAGGTAGGAACAAGATCAATTAACGTGAAAGAAGTTGCCTCTTTAGATCAGGCTACAGGAGCTCACATTTTGATCTTACCAAATTCACAATCCGGAATGTTTAACAGCGCTTTACAAAAAGCAAAAGCTGAGGACTTCCTGATCGTAACCAACAAAAATGGCTTTGCTGCAAGAGGTGCTGGAATCAACTTCGTAACAAGGAATAATCAGCCTTCTTATGAAATTAATGCGGCAACAATGTTGGAATGTGGTTTGAAGTTTAGTTCGAAATTGTCATCTTTAGGAAGCGTACTGAATTAATCACCACAACTCAGTAAATGAATTTAATAGATTATTTAAGATACAAAGTATCAATAAGAACGAAACTGATCACCGGTTTTCTGGTGATCGTTCTTATTGTTTTCGTATCCTTCGGCGCAATCATACTCAGCCTCAACGACTCTGAAAGCATATTAGCCGATAAGTCGAAATCAGCAACCCTATCCACAGAACTTCTCGAGAAATTGAAATCTGGAATTGATGATTCCAGGTACTTATCGGCAGTTTGGGTTTACAACCGAGACGATGTTGAATCAAAAGGAAAATTAAAAGCATTTGTTGACTCATACTCTGGTCTAACTGATTCACTAAGAATAGAGAAGAAAGAATGGAATAAGAATCAAAAAGTACTTCTTGATTCGATCTTAGCACTTTCAGACTCTCTGGTCAGTTTCCAAAAAGAGATTTCCGAAAATCTTGTTTCGTTTGACGATTATGAGAATTTCTTAACCATTATGTCAAGCGAATCAGCAATTGAATCCATTAAGTCCCTCGCACCAAAGGTTAGCAAACCACTGGAAGAACTTATACGGTCAAAGGCACAACAACAAGTCATTAGTAATTTTGGCTTTTTGAGAACTGTGATTTTAATCATTGGCGCAGTAATTGCCGTAATTGCCATTGCAATAGCCTTGTTTACAATTAACGGGATCCTGACTCCTCTTAGGAATGGTACCAGGATCATTGACAGAATTGTGGCAGGAGATCTTACCACAAAAGTTGAAACCAAATATCAGGATGAAATTGGTAAGTTGATTTACCTGATGGGTGATATGGTGGATAAACTGAGAAATTCACTTGGTGTAATTGTTCAGTCAGCTGATGATATCAAACGATTCAGTGCAGAAATGAAAGTCACCTCTGGTCAGCTTTCTTCAGGTGCAGAATCTCAGGCAGACTCAGTAGATGAAGTAGCAGCTTCAATGGAAGAAATGGCATCATCAATTAGCCTTAATGCATCAAACTCTGAAGAGACAGAAAGAATTGCCACTTCAGCAGCACAAGATGCCTCTGATGGAAATGTAGCGGTTTCAAAGACCCAGCAATCCATGAAAGTGATAACTGACAAGATCAGTATCATTGGTGAAATTGCAAGACAAACGAACTTACTGGCCTTAAATGCAGCTGTAGAAGCAGCCAGAGCTGGTGAGCATGGTAAAGGTTTTGCAGTGGTAGCAGCAGAAATCAGACGATTGGCTGAAAGAAGTCAGGCAGCTTCCTCTGAAATCGATGAAGTGTCTACGGAAGGCGTGAAAATCGCCGATGATTCCGGTGCATTGTTGAGAGAAATGGTGGAAAAGATCAAGCAAACTGCTGGTCTAATTCAGGAAATAGCAAGCGCAAGTAAAGAACAAAATGCAGGTACTGCCCAAATCAATCATGCGGTTCAGGAACTGAATTCAATTGTAACACAAAATGCTTCGTTAGCCGACAAAATGAACGGCAATGCAAGTCAATTGAATAGCCTGGCTGATGAATTGGATTCAGCAGTATCATTCTTCAAAATATGAGCCTTAGGGCTAATAATCAACATTAACAATTAAGAAGGGTCCATATTAATGGATCCTTTTTTATTGGTGTACACTGAACTACACAAGCAACAACCTTGGTAAATTTCTTTCTGCTAAAGGCTTGATACATTATCTTCCTTATTGAAATGGAAGAATATATTCTTTTAATCGCATTTTTTGGGATTGCTACGTTTTATTCATCAGTGGGGTTCGGAGGTGGATCCAGCTATTTGGCTATACTAAGTCTCTTCATCACAGACTTCTATGAAATCAGGACAATGTCACTTGTTTTGAATTTGACTGTTGTTCTGCTAGGTACTTTGAATTTTATCAGAAACAAGGTTTTTAGTTTTAAGGATTTCTGGCCATTCCTGGCACTGAGTATCCCCATGGCCTTCTTTGGAGCACAGTTCAGGTTTAAAGAAAAAACGTTCTTCATTATCCTGGGAACTGCCCTTATTGCAGCCGCTATTTTTATGGTACTTCAGTCCATCACAAGGTTTTCCAGTGGCAAAAAGCTTAGAGTCCTCCCAAAATTTATACTAGGTGGATCCATTGGTATGTTGTCTGGCTTGGCAGGAATAGGTGGTGGTATTTTCCTGTCACCTACATTAAACCTCATCGGCTGGCAAAATTCCAGAAAAGTGGCTGCACTTGCCTCTGTTTTCATTTTGGTTAATTCTGTTGCCGGATTGACAGGACTGTATGTTTCCGGAACATTTAGTGTAAACCCAGATTGGGGAACTAAACTGTTAGCTACCGTAATCGCTGGAGGTTTATTAGGGTCCTTTTTGTCAAATAGAAAATTCAATGTTACTATAATCAGATGGTTGACAGCAGTACTGGTTGCCTATGTTGGACTTAAATTATTGTTCCTCCACGTATTAGAACTGAGTATATAAAAAAAGTCCGACTTTAGTAAGCCGGACTTTGTTGAGTTTGATATGTTAGCTATATAATTACTCTGCCGAAACAATACTTTGCGCCTTGTATTTTACAGGCCAAACTTGTTTACTGGCATATTTCTTTCTCGCTGCTCTAAAATCATCTTTCGAATAAGGAGCAACCAACTTGTATTGATTATTCACCTGGATCAACTTCACATCAAATCCTTCAAGGTTCGCTAATTCTGATTTTGCGTAATCCAGTTTGTCAAAAGCACCGAATTGAATGTATTTCTCAGAGAAAACATCTTCTGCTTTCGGAGTTTGAATGTTACTGGCCTCAGCTATCATTTCCCTTGGAGTTTCCTCATAATCGATAGCACCAACCCATCTTAGTTTGTGGTCAGTCTTTTTGTCAACCATGTAACCTTTAACCTTTAGGACCCTTGAACCATTGACATCTACAAATGCATATGATTCAAGTTCCAGGGATTCATATCCTGTCATAAAATTTACGTGCTCAGCTTTGATGGTTGCCTCTTCTGTTTCAAAATCAAAATTGAAAAGTGTAAAGTCCCCTAGTTCCTGACTAGCTACGTTGACGAGTTTCATCTCTGATGAAGACTGGGCGACAGACTGATAACCCAAAAATACCAGAGCGGTCATAGTGACCCAAAGTATTTTACCGACTGTATTCATCTTAAAATTCATTTTTCTGCGTTTACCGAATTACAAATATAACAATATTTAGATGAAATATAAAAATAAATGTAAGTTTACATGATTTATTGCTTTCAATATTAGCCACTAAATATTTATAAATCAACATATTATAGAAAAATAAAGTTATCCACATTATTTTTCAAATTTCGATGAAAGTCCTGAAAAACAAGACAAAGGTTTATCTGAATATCAAAATTTATTCTTACTATAATACCATAATACCGTTATTTTATATCCATCTTGCTCCAACCTTCTACCGTTAATTACAAGAATTATCGTAGGTATCGTCCTTGATTAAGTTGTTACTAAAAAAATCTCAGCTTGAATTATGAAATATTTAATGACCTGGATTCTCGCACTTTGCTTGATCTCATGTGTAAACAACAGCACCAAAGAGAGCGGAACCGAAGGTAACCCAGAAGCATCAACCGCCGACAACCCTGAATTGGAGTCGTTATTTCAAAAGGACCAAAAAGATAGAACTCCTGAAAATGGTGAAATTGACTGGGATGTTGTTCTGGTTCGGGACAGTATGCGCTTAAACAGAGCTTATGAGCTGGTTGAATCCGGTCAACTCAGAACATCCAAAGATTATTACCACGCCGCTACAGTATTTCAGCATGGTTATGATACTATCGCCTCGAAATTAGCTGTTACATGTATGAAAAAAGCTATTGAACTTGACTCGACCATCAATAAATGGCTTTTGGCGGCTGCCATTGACAGGGATTTACAGCGTCGGGGAGAGCCTCAAATATTTGGTATTCAATTTACTCAGAATGATAAAGGGATTTGGGAGCTTTACGAAATTGACACCACGGTAGTAACTGATCATGAAAGAAAGTTGCATAACGTCCCAAGTCTATCAAATCTCCGGGAACAAGCGGCAAAAATGAATGAAAACAAATGACTTTCAGGTTTGGCAAAGTATTTTAATGTTTAGCTTAGCACAGCCATATAACAAACTGAAACAAATAGACTTTTATGAGAGCAGTATTCCCTCTCCTCACCTTACTGATAGTATTTATTAGCTGTGCAGATCAAACTGATAAAATGGAAGGCTATTCTTCCGATAATCTCAAAATTGAAACATTAAGCAATGGAATTTACCAACACATTTCCTACCTACAAACACATGATTATGGTAAAGTTGGATGCAATGGAATGATCTATATTCAGGGAGGTGAAGCTATTGTATTCGATACACCAACCAACGACAGTTCATCCTTTGAGCTGATTTCATGGATAAAAGAAAAAACAAATTCAACTATAAAAGCGGTAGTGGTAACACACTTTCATGAGGATTGTCTGGGAGGTTTGCAGTCATTTCATGACCAAAACATCCCTTCATTTGCTAGCCAAAAAACAATCAACCTGGTAAAGATGGACTCTCTCCAAAACGTTCCTCAAAATGGTTTTGAAGAAAGAATTGAATGGACAATAGGGAATACCTCTGTATTCGGCCAATTTTTTGGTGAAGGCCACACCCAGGACAATATTATCGGATACATTCCAAATGAAAATGCAATCTTTGGTGGTTGCCTCATTAAATCTTTAAAAGCGGGAAAAGGTTATTTGGGAGATGCTAATGTGAGTGAATGGCCTAATACCGTCAAAAAGATCAGAGAAAATTACCCCGATCTGAAAATTGTTATCCCGGGTCATGGGAAATCTGGTGATCATCAGCTATTGGATTATACGATTAATCTATTTTCCGAATCTTCTTCAAATTGAATTGATTTACTGCTTTGACACATATTATAAAGACAAATCAGCTCATACGGCCATCATTGGTATTCATGATTGGTCGGACTCAGAGCCCGCAATTGAATTAACGGATACAATAAATGGAATCAGTGAATATGAGAGTGGTTCATTTTATAAACGGGAACTTCCATGCCTGCTCAATGCTACCCAAAAAATCAGCCTGGATGTTTCCAATGATGTATTAGTCGTGGACGGTTATGTGTTGCTGAGTGATGAAGGTAGGTTGGGATTGGGTGGTCACTTATTTCAAGCACTAGACCAACAAATTCCTGTTGTGGGAATTGCCAAAAGTGATTTTGTAGCATTGAATAAAAAGATAGAAATCTACAGAGGGAAGAGCAAAAATCCTCTTTTTGTAACAGCACTTGGCATTGACATCAAATATATAAGTGAGAAAGTTAAAGCCATGCACGGTCCATTCAGGATTCCTACAATTCTTAAATTAGTCGATCAAAAAAGCAGAGCTTTAGATGCTTAGATTCGGTCTGATATCATCGTAGAACGGTATAGAGAAATGTGGCAATAGTTCTAATTACTACCACATCCCAAGGCCAATTACTCATATCTCAAAGAATCAATCGGTTTGGAGTACACCATTTTGGCAATAGCCGAACTTACACTTAAAATTGCTATGATTAACAAAACAAGCAGAGCCAGGAAGAAAGGCACAAGACTAAAAGGTGCCCTGTAGGAAAATTCCATCAACCAGTTTTCCATCATGAAATATGCTACAGGAAGGCCAATCAAAGAAGCTATCAACAATACCCTCACAAACTGCCCCAAAACTAATATTGCGATTTGAAGGGAACTAGCTCCAAGGATTTTGCGCAAACCAATTTCTTTCACCCTCTGATGAAGCATAGCGTATGCCATTCCCAATAACCCCAGACAGGCCAGAATCAAAGCAATACCTCCAAAAATTGTAAATATTGACAGTGTTCGTTGTTCCTGGTCATAGAGTTTTCCCATTTCTTCATCGAGAAAGTGATATGCAAAAGGATTTTTTGGATATAATTCTGCGTAGATCTCTCCAATATGTTCAAGGGCACCTGCAAACTCTTCACCATTAAGTTTCAATACAAAATGACGTACTTCACTTTGCTGCAATTGAATGATAAGAGGTTGAATCGTTTCGTGAAGTGACCGATAATGAAAATCTTTAATCACACCCACCACAGTACCTGTTACCTCTCTTTCATTATCTACCCAAACTATTTTTTGGTCGATTGGATTCTCAAGGTTTAATGCTTGTACTGCTGCTTCATTAACCATGAAATTTAGACCAGCTGAATCTGCAGAATAACTCTTATCAAAAACACGACCATTGGCCAATTCTAAGCTCAGAACATCCTGCAGTCCATATCCCTGAAACATTTCAGAGGCGTTTACCCTGTCTTCAGGAGAATTAGCCACATAAATAGGATGCTGATTGAATTGATGACCGGGAATATTTGAGGTTGTACTAATTGATTTCACACTGCTTAATGCATTAAACCTGTCTATGCCCCGCCTCATTTTATTAAGATCAATTCCTCCTACTTCAACACTAGTGGGAATTGGCATATAGATAACCGCATCCTTATTAAAACCAAGAGATTTGGTCTTCATAAAACCTATTTGATTGACGATGATCAAACTACCCGCTATCAATATTGCAGAAATGGTAAATTGAACAGTAACCAATACACTTCTTACTGCAATACCTTTTGATGAGGTAGTGAGTTTCCCTTTTAACACCTGGGCTGGCTTATAAGAAGACAATACAAATGCTGGATATGCTCCGGATAAAATTCCAATTCCCAAAATTACCAGAACAGAAATCAGAAAAAATCTTGCATTGATCAGGTCGCTCAATTGTAAATTCCTTCCTGATAACTCATTGAACAGACCAAGACCTAAAAAGGAAAGCAGAACCGCCACAACTCCAGCAATCAGGCAAAATATAACCGACTCAAGGTAAAATTGAATGGAAAGCGTATTTGATACCGCCCCTAAAGTTTTCCTGACCCCAATTTCCTTTGCTCGCTCCAGTGATTTGGCTGTCGTTAAATTCACGTAATTAATTCCCGCGATGACAAGGAGAAAGATCAGAGTTCCTGTTAATATGTGTACATACAAAATATTTCCATTTGTTTCCAGTTCCCATCTAAGATGAGATTTGAGGTGGATATCAGTAATTGGTTGCAACTCAAAATACACTTCTCTGGCCAATAGTCCATCCACATATTCCTGGGGTAAATCCATTTGTTTAACAAACCATTCCGGGATTCTGCTTTCAAGTAACTCAGCGTCAGCACCAGGTTTTAATTTGATGTAGTTAAAATGCCCAAAATCATCCCAGGTCATCCAGACATTTTCTGGGTTTATAGTTTTTAGGGTCATGTATGGGATCAAAGCCTGGAAATGAAAATGGTTGTTTTCTGGTAAAGCCTTTACTACAGTACTCACAATACTCGGCATGTCACTGATCCGTAGTTCTTTTCCTACCGCACTCTCATTACCGAAATACTTTTGTGCCATTTCATCTGTAATAACGAGTGACCAGGGTTTTGAGAGCGCATCCGGATCTCCTTCAATTACTTCAACACCAAAGACTTCAAAAAATGTAGAATCAGCGAAAAAGAAACCTTGCTCCTCAAATTTCACGTCACGCACTACATTCTCAACCAAAACCTTTTCTCTGTTGAGACCTGCATCAAACCAGGGGGAAATACTTACCGCTTGCTCCACTTCCGGCCAATCATATACGAAAGCTTGTGCCATTGGATGAGGGGTTCTGGTTTGTGGATTTTGATTTATCCAATTGATTCTATAAATCCTTTCATGATCAGGTGTCTGTTTGTCATATGACATTTCATCAGCAATAAACAGGTATATGAATACGCTACACAAGAATGCCAGTGTTAACCCAAACAAGTTGATCAATGAGAAGAGCTTGTTTCGTTTCAGATTTCTTGTAAATGTTTTAAAAAAATTGAGCACCATTGCAGTTTTCGTTTTAAGTGAAAATGAATGGTTCAAACTAACAGCCAAAATTCCAGAATCTGTTTCTTTCCGGCCGGGCAGACGTTCTTCCCGATAAGTCAGTACAGACTTTGAGGTCTTAAATTCTGAAGGCGTTTGGCCTGTATATCGCTTAAAAGCTGTATTAAATGCAGATTTTGAATTGTATCCTACCATGGTCGCTATGGATTCAATCTTCAGCTGCTGCTGGGTAGGATCTTTCAACAATTCTTTCGCGGCACGTATCCTGTACTGGGTAATCAGCTCCTGAAAACTGATTTGCTTTGATTCGTTGAGCACCTGTGAAACATGATGAGTTGTTGCTCCAAGGGCTTCTGCCAGATTGGCCAAAGATGCATCATCCCTGAGATGAAATTTCTCTTTTTCAAATAGCTCATCCAGTTTACTTAGAATTGCAGATTTGATAGCGGGTGAGAGGGTAGATTTCTGGTATTTATTGGCACTTGTGGCGGGAGTTATGAATGAGGATTCCCTGATGATTTGAAAAATTATGAAACCAATTACAATCAGCACCATGATTGCCAGGGTCCAGCTATTTAATGAGGGATAGCTAAAAAAGATCAAACCTAACAATATGTTACATACTATAAAATTCCTCAACCATTGTACCCTTCCTCCGGGGTTTAACCACCAGTTGATTCCTTTTGCCGCACCTTCGGCATTTAAGTATTTTATAGTAAGCAGGAAATACAGGATACTTATTGTACCACATATTAGTCTTGTCACTATCTCAGAATTGACAACAATTATATTTAAAACGACTAGAGAAACTGTTAATAAGTGCAACCAGCTAATGCGGTTGTTTTGCCTGAAAAAAGATTTTGCATACAGGTAAAGAACAATTGTCATGAAAGACATCAGAGGTAATGAGAAACTCAGACCAATGGTTTCATGAAAAAAGACAACTACTGCGTATATCAGACATTGAATTCCAAGCCACTTAGTTGAGGGGTACTTGTTTACTACAAGGACGATCGCCATCATTAGTGCTAACACAATAGCAACACCAGTCAATACTTCACGCCATGGGTAGTTGATCAATTCCACAGGATGAAACTAAGGAATTAATGGGATAAAGATGAAAAAACCATCAAATTTCAATATCCTAACATGCTTTTTAACTTTATCGAATCAAACTGTTCAGTTCAGACTATCTCAACTAACATTTGCTGTACCTCAATCGTTTTATTCTTGTAACTCAAGAAACTTAATTAAATGTTCTCATCTTTTGTTCTGATAATCATACTTACTGGCCTTGGAGCAATTCATATTAGCTGGGCATTGGGAAGTGAATTCTGTTTTAGAAATTCTATCCCAACAAAAGAAACCGGGCAACCAGTGATAAGTCCGGGAAAGATTGATTGCTGGGTTGTGGGAATTGGTTTGATATTATTTTCTATGTTCTACTTTAATCGTTTAGGCGTACTTGAAATTCAAAATCCTTTATGGGTTAATCAATACGTTCAGTGGATAATACCATCAATTTTTCTCCTAAGGGCAATTGGAGATTTCAGGTATATTGGTTTTTTCAAGCAGGTAAGAAAAACTAAATTCGCACAATTGGATACATATTATTATTCTCCATTGTGCGGATTCATTAGCCTATTGGGGATTCTAAATACCGGAATAATTTAACTGTGCAACCCCAGGAACTAAAAGAGATTTATTGCATCAATTTAAATGACTCTCCTCACCGGAAAAAGCAGATGGAGGATCTTTTCAAATCGCTCAAAATTGATATTCCGGTATTTCATTTCTCCGCTATCAGAGGCTCATTGGTTACAAATTGGGACGTCCCAATGGTTAAGGGACATATTGGATGTCTGCTTTCACACATGCTAATGTGGTCCATCATTGCTGAGAAAAAAGGTAATGATTTCTATTTGGTCTTAGAAGATGACCTTATGTTGGAAGACGATATCAATCCAATTACGCTAATGGATGACATTCACACAATGACCAAAAGCGTCCCTAGAAGTATTGGATTTATTCATTGTTCCAGGGATATCAATAAGATGTTCATCAAAAACAAAAGATTATCAAAATACAAGCCCAGGTACAAGACAATTGGTAAAGTGCAGGAGCGGGAAATAAAAAAGTGCTCCCCGTTAAACCCATGGTCCACTGAAACTGGTGCCATTTTAATGCGACCAAAAAATGCAAAAAGTCTGTTGAAATATGCAAGATGGGCATTGAAATATCACAAAAGATTACCCTTCAACCCTCATGTTGATCTGCTTCTTTCCTATTGGCCATCAATCCACTTTGGGAGTGCTATGGTCAAAATTTTCCAGCAGAATACCGGAAGCAATTCGGATCTTAAAACGGTAAATTCCGAACCTGATATGAATGAATCTACAATCTACTATGGGAAAGACTTATTTGCTGAAGCCGTCAATCGTTTAACACCCTGGGTTTTAGATTAATGCGTGTTCGGTTCAAATATTCTGCTCTGATTTTATTGACAATTGTGCTGGGTCTTGCAGCCAGAAAGTACAATCATTTTTTCCCTGATTTCATTAACCTCGGACTGGGTGATGCTATGTGGGCAGTGATGATTTTCTGGATAGTGCGTTTCTTTTCTCCGTCAGTGAACCGAAAATCTTCTTTTCTCATTACAATCCTGATTTGTTTTGCAGTTGAATTCAGTCAGCTCTATCAGGCGAATTGGATCAACGAAATCAGGAATACTACACCTGGCAAACTTATTTTAGGGAGGGGGTTTCTTTGGAGTGATTTGGTTGCCTACACGATTGGGGGCATCACTGCAGCAATCATTGATTTTGGGATTATGGGAAAGCAAAAAAGGTGACCAGAGTCACCTTTTCATTATCAATGTTGACCTAGTCAAGTCTATTTGATATCAAATCTATCCAGGTTCATTACTTTGGTCCAAGCAGCTACAAAGTCTTTTACGAACTTTTCTTTGCTGTCATCCTGTGCATACACTTCTGCGTAAGCTCTAAGCACAGAATTAGAACCGAACACTAAGTCCATTCTTGTTGCCGACCACTTAAACTCATCAGTTTTACGATCACGGATCTCATAAAGTCCATTATCTACTGGTTTCCATGAATTGTTCATGTCAGTTAGATTTACAAAGAAGTCATTAGTAAGTGATCCCACATTATCAGTGAATACACCATGAACCGTCCCGCCATGATTGGTACCCAACACACGCATACCTCCTACCAGGCAAGTCATTTCATGTGCGGTCAAACCCATCAATTGTGTTCGATCAAGCATAAGCTCTTCAGGGCTCACCACATAATCTTTCTTTAACCAGTTCCTATACCCATCTGCCAGTGGCTCAAGTGGCTCGAATGATTCAGCATCTGTCATCTCATCAGTAGCATCACCTCGCCCTGGAGTGAACGGTACGCTGATATTCATTCCGGCGTTTTTCACTGCTTGCTCCACGCCTACATTTCCTGCTAATACGATGGTGTCTGCTACACTGATCCCGAATTCATTGGCAATTGGCTCTAAAACTGATAACACTTTTGACAAACGTGCAGGCTCATTTCCTTCCCAGTCTTTCTGAGGAGCCAACCTGATTCTGGCGCCATTGGCACCACCTCTCATGTCTGATCCACGGAATGTACGGGCACTGTCCCAGGCAGTAGAAACCATCTCACTGATAGACAATCCGGCACCAGCAATTTTAGTTTTCACGGCATCTACATCATAGCTGCTTTTTCCGGCTGGAATTGGATCTTGCCAGATGAGGTCTTCTTGCGGAACATCCGGACCAAAGTATCTTGCTTTCGGCCCCATGTCACGGTGTGTAAGTTTGAACCATGCACGAGCAAAGGCATCAGAAAAACCTTCGAAATCATCTTTGTACTTCAGAGAAATTTCCTTATAAATGGGATCTTCCCTCATCGCCATGTCTGCATCGGTCATTATGGGATTTTGTCTGATTGAAGAATCCTCCACATCTACCGGCATATCACTTTCTTCAATGCTTACAGGTTCCCATTGGTTGGCACCTGCGGGACTTTTCCTTAACTCCCATTCGTGGTTGAAAAGCATTTCAAAATAACCATTGTCCCACTTGGTAGGCTCTGAGGTCCAGGCTCCTTCTATTCCACTGGTAACTGTGTATCTTCCTTTTCCGGTTTTGTTTGGGTTAGACCAACCAAATCCCTGCTCTTCAATTGCAGCGCCTTCAGGGTCTGGCCCCAGTTTACTGGCATCACCATTTCCATGTGTTTTACCTACTGTGTGTCCACCAGCAGTAAGCGCCACAGTTTCTTCATCATTCATGGCCATTCGCTTAAATGTTTCACGAACCTGTGCTCCGGTTTTAACAGGATCCGGATTTCCATTCACTCCTTCCGGGTTTACATAAATTAACCCCATCTGAACAGCGGCCAATGGGTTTTCCATAGTTTTCGGATTGTCTACATTTTCGTAGCGTCCGTCACTTGGAGCAAGCCATTCTTTTTCAGCACCCCAATAAGTATCTTTTTCAGGGCCCCATATATCTTCCCTTCCAAAAGCAAAACCGAAAGTCTTTAACCCCATGCTTTCATAGGCAATATTCCCTGCTAAAATGATCAGGTCTGCCCAGCTTACCTTATTTCCATATTTCTGTTTGATCGGCCAAAGAAGACGTCTTGCTTTGTCCAGACTTGTGTTATCAGGCCATGAGTTCAATGGAGCGAATCTTTGATTTCCTGTTCCTCCACCTCCCCGGCCATCGGCAATTCTGTACGACCCAGCCGCATGCCAAGCCATACGAATGAACAAGCCACCATAATGACCCCAATCAGCTGGCCACCAATCCTGACTGTCTGTCATTAGCTCATGCAAATCTTTCTTCAGAGCAGCTACATCCAGTTTCTTAAGTTCTTCCTGGTAGTTGAAATCTTCTCCTAAAGGATTAGTCTTTGTATCGTGCTGATGAAGTATATCCAGGTTTAAGGATTTTGGCCACCAGTCCATTACATTGCTGTGGTTTTCTGTATTAGCTCCATGCATAACAGGACATTTACTGATATCTCCGTTTGCACTGTGGCTGTGGGCGCTTGTTGTGTTATCTGCCATTTTGTTAAAATTTTTTAAGGTTCTAAACAAAGTAAGGATAATATTTATTTATAATTATTATTAACTGATAAGAAAAACTTATGAGGTAAGTTCGGGTCAGAAGTGGATATAATTTAAGGAATAATGGCTGTTTTAAAAAGGCACAACCGACTGATATTTGTCAATTACGTGGTAAACCTTTTCAAATATGAATTGTAGTTATAAAACCAATTTCACTGACTTGTTCAAAACGGTTTATAACTCTCCCATATCAGGGGTGATCATACGATTGGCTGCTTGATATTTTGCTGAAAAGTTTAAAAATTAGACAATCAAATACGATTTATGAAGGTTCAATTCACTCTATGGACAGTATTTATGATTCTTTTGACCTCTTGTGCTGTCCAAAAAAACACATCTTCCATTCTGGAGTCTTCCCCAGTGCTAAATGTAATAGATTCAGTAAGTGTAAATGTGAAGTGTAAAAACCTCAGTGAGGAAATGACAAATAGTGATGAATTAGCCATTTTAATATATTCCGCAAACTCCTCCGCACCACTTGATTCTGCGATACTGAAAAGGAAATTCAATATTACCAGAGACTCAATGAACTACCAAACAGAATGGGTTGTCCCTCACAAATTGCTTACTCAAGATATTTTGATATTCCTGATTGAAATTGATGAAGGTTCCAGCCTGGAACAATTTGATGCTATTCTGAGAATCCATGCCCACTCGATAATCAAAGCCAGAGAGCAACGAAATGCTGAGGCATTGGAAAAATTTTTAGGAAAGGAAGATTTATTGGGATATCTCAAGCTGGACAACATAAATCTGGATACTCCTGTGAAATTCTTCATAACCGGAAGCAAGTTGTTTGACCGGTATGAGTATGAAATTATGATGGAAAAGAAGTGATTCAATTTAGACTTCTATTGAAATATTCCCGAAATTAGATTGTGGCCTTTTTTGAAAGAATCTTTACAATACTAATATTCCTGCTATGTAGCTTACCAGTCTCTTCTCAATTTCAGGTCTTATTTGCCAGAGAAGTTTTAGTGAATGACCAGCCAGTATTTCAAAAAGACAGCCTTTCAAAGACGGATACAATAACCCTTCAAAAAGATGGATTCCTTTCGATGATCCATCCTAATGGTCAAACTTTTGAGTTCAAAGGCGAACAGCAAATCAATTTAGACACAATAAACTTATTTCTTCCAAGTTACCGTATCGCAATTCCCAGTATAGATGAAATTTATTTTGGAGTAAAGGAGGGTAACTTCCTTAATCGAGGTGGTATGCCTATTACAGGGTGGCCACCAATTGAATTCCTAACAATTGATGATGATATAAATAATGGGCAAATTCAAAGGGACTCTAGATGGTGCTTTCGCTGGAAATTATATGACAACTTCAATATTGAGGATACAATCTTCGTAACAATCAAAAATCTATATGATGACATCATTTTGAGAGATTCCGGGAGTTTTAATCATTATGAATTGGATTTTTCCTACTTCAATTACATAGGAGACCACATTTTGGTTGAGTTTTATCCTGAGAAAGCTGATAATAAAAGGTCTTTCTTTTTTACACTCACAGAGGAGAATTACCAACAACCACTCAATACATGCGAACCCTCATCTGCAACAGCTTCCGTTCTAATAGCAAGCATCCTGGAACAAAGAAATCATTGGGATATTGCTGAGATATACTTTCAAAAAGCCACCAACTTATCAGATGAAAAAGTCTTCAGAGACATTTATGAGTCTTTTCTGAAGCGAAAAAAATAGGGCATGATTTCCACACCCCAAAAAACCTTAATTTAGAATTCAATCCGATAGGTAAGTACTGGAATTAGGCCAGCCATTGGATAATTGATTATTTCCTGTGCTTTAGAATCGTAGATTCTTGCCCATGTATTCAATCGGTTGGTCGCATTTTGAATATCCAATGAAAGAACCTGTTCTGATTTATTCCTGAAAAAATGGATACTCACCCCTAAATCAACTCTGAAGTAATCCTCAGCTTTTTCAGCGAACATCTCTTCATCCACAAATACTCCCTCTCCTTCTGAAATAGATGCCTCAAGGTCTAGCGGAATAAATCTTTTACCACCTGACCAGATTACTTTAGCGTTTAATCCTACCAGCTTATTTTCACCCCAATCGAACTCCTTTCCACCAACGAAATTGGTAATATAATTCACATTGAATCTGGTGTTTCTCCATTTGCCATCAGCAGCCTTATATTTTGAATCAAACAAGCTATGTGTAACCAAAAAATAGTAATTGTCTTTGAAGTAACGCTGCAAGGTCAGTTCTAACCCATAGTTTCTTCCCAATCCATTGTTGCTGAGTGTATCTTCAAAATTGAACCCTCCAAAAGCGGGAGCCCAGTATTTCTCCGGATTATCCGGAATCACCAGTTTATTGATTTGCTGGTAATATATTTCAGTTTTCAGATTGACTGAATTACCTAATAATTTTTCATATCCGAGCACATAATGGTCAGCGACTGTTAATTTTAAATTTGTGTTTGGCATGTGAATGCTTCCATCCTCTGCCATGGTTTCCACAAAATATGTTGGAATACTTTCATGCCTACTATGTCGTCCATATCCCATGCTAATTTTTTGGTTCCCTTCCATCTGAATAGCCACAGCAGCCCTTGGTTCTAAAGAATTGGCATTGGTAAGAGCAAAATGCGTGTAATGAAGACCACCACTAAAAGTTACATTATCCGAAAATCTGTACTTACTGTTGATGTATCCCTGGTACATTTTGGTTCCTCCTTTGGTATTTAAGGAAATATCCCATGCTTCGCCAATATCTCTACCGCGATCAAAGAAATCGAAATCCAAATCACTGATCACACCACCCACTCTTAAGCTCAGCTGATTAGAAATTTTTCTATTGTAGAAACTGCTCAACCTTGTGGCATAGCTTTTATACCTGTCATAATTAACATCATGTAGCACACCAAGTGAATCCATGTTTTTGTAATTAATAGAACTGTATCTCAGAGTTCTGGCCAATACAGTTTGGATATAAGAATCATCATCAGTGAAGATCATGTGTGTGATACCAGTAGCATACATCCCAGACTCAGTAAATTCATCATATCCCAGGTCATAATCTCCTTCATCCTCCGGTAAGTATTTTTCTTCCACATCAGACAATCCACCAATCCCCCAAATACTGAATTTTCCGATTTTTGTTGGAAGATTCACTTTAAAAGATAAATCCTGGTAATTGGGCAAGGCATTCTGAGATACCTCAATATTCAGGTTATTCAAAATGGATAGGGTAGAATAACGGTAGTTAAAAAGATAAGACCCCCTATAATTTTTACTAAAAGGACCTTCTGAAGATAAGTCCACTCCTAGTACCCCAGCCTGAATGGTATGTTCATACTCCTGATTATTTCCATTCCTTAAATTGATATCAAATACTCCAGATAGAGAGTTGCCATAATCAGAGGGAAAAGCACCCGTGTAAAAATCTGATGTCCCAAGCATATTAGCACTTAGCACACTCACAGCTCCAGATGAATATCCTTCTTCACCAAAGTGGTTCGGACTTGGGACCTCTACACCTTCCACTCTCCATAACAACCAGTTTGGTGAGTTACCACGGATGGAGATCTCATTGGTGGAGTCATCAGTACCAGAAACTCCGGCATATGTTTGAGCCATCCTCGCAGGATCTGAAATACTAGCGGCATATCTTTTAGTTTCCTCCGCGCTAAAAGCTTTGGCCCCAACGATAGCCATTTCATTCAGTGGTTCTCCGATTGGTGCACTTACTACGATTTCACCTAGTTTGTTGATTTGAGGCACCATTTCAATTGTAAGCACAACCTCTTTTCCTGATCCAATTAAAATTTGAGGAAGCACCAATGGTTTATATCCTACATATGATACCTGGAAATCATGTCTACCCACTGGAATCTTGTCGATCTGAAAGTAGCCATCAATGTCGGTAACTGCCCCCTTTGTAGTGTGCAAGAGTTGGATCGTAGCAAATGAAAGTGGCATCCTGGCATCCTGGTCAATAATTTGTCCTCTTAAAGTACCAAAGAGTTGATTGGTGTCCCCAGAATCGCTTTGTTTTTCACTTTTCAAGGGTGAAATGACGTAAGCACCACTCATTTTCACATAAGTCAAACCACTTCCTTCGAGTACTTTGGCAAGTGCTTCTTCCAGTGATACTTTTTCCAACTTAATAGTGATTCGCTCTGCTTTGGAAAGCTCCTCGTTGTTGTATACAAAATTCACTTTAGTTTGCTGCCTGATTTCCTGCAAAGCTTCCTCCACAGTGGCATTTTCAAGTGACAGGGTTACACTCCCTGATTGCCCCATTGAATTCAGGGAAAACAGCAGCATCAATATGAAGAAGAGCTGCTTCGGCCAATGTATGGCATTGATATTAATTTGATTAATTCGCATGATTTTGAGTTTTTGAATTACATACTTTTTAAAAAATTATCAATCAAAGAAATCGGCCGAATTTCCTGTTGCTATTATAATATAATGACGGTTTCGTCTATTATTTCAAATTTCACGTCAGTGGTCATTTCCAGCATCTGTAAGATCACTGAAAGCTTTTCACTGTTATCTAATCTGGCTGTAAAGTGATAATTCATAGCAGCTTCATTTTGAAACTCATATTTGAAATCGTACCACCTTGCCAGTCTTTTCATTACCTCATTGATATTGCTGTTGTCAAACTCCAACTTTCCATCCACCCATGAGGTAAAGATTGCGGGATCCACTTCATCAACTCCCAGCTGATTATTCGCCAGTGTTAATCGTGCTTGTTGTCCCGGTTCAATGACAATATTATTTCTATCATCAAGGGTTTCCACACGCACACTTCCTTCCACAAGAGTTGTCCGTACATCTTCATCCCCTTCATAGGAAGTCACATTAAATTCTGTTCCCAGCACCCTAACATCCAGTGGAGAGGTAGACACAATAAATGGTTTCCCGTTATGACTTACATCAAAGTAGGCTTCCCCGGTGAGGAATACCTGCCTGACTGTATCTGTAAAACTGACAGGGAATCTCAAAGAGGAGGCCGCATTTAACCATACTTTTGTCCCATCCGCCAATTGAAGTTCATACCCACCTCCACGAGGAGTTTTCAGTTCATTAAAAATGAGGGGCTTGTTCTCTTCGGTATTTCCAGACTCGTATATAAGCCCTTCTTCATCGTGTTTCACTTCCACATCACCTTCCTTCACAGATTGTGATCCTGCTTTAATAGTGGCTACATCCATTTCTGCTCCATTAGACAAAATCAGTGTTGCCTGATCATATCCAGGTTTCACAGTTTCGTCTATCTGCGCCAATGACCTTTCATTTTGATCAAACAGGTAAATCACTGCAGTAGCTAGAAGTATTGGTAATAAAAAGGATGCTGCGAGTTTTAAATACCTTGGGGTTACGAGTTTAACTACTTTTGTTTCAAACAATTCATCCTGCAAACCTTTCCATGCCCTTTCTCTATCGAACATGTTGTATACTTCCAGCTTTTCGAGCTGGTGCTCGTTGGAAGATACCCGATCAAAGAAAGATTGGTTTTCTTCTGATTCACCGAGCCAGTTTTGTAATTCGCTCTCTTGCTCCTCAGTAAGACTCCCTTTCAATCTGGAGGCTATCAATGTTGCTATGTGTAGTTTATCTTCCATTTTTATTGCTTTCAATACTTAAACAACCCAACCATTAAACCGGGTGAAGTCATTATAAAAATTTTTATTGGCACCATTCATGATTGACTTCAAACACGTCAATTGGCTGAACTTTTCCTCGGGCATTCAAACTTTCCAAAAATGTAATTCCCTTACCATGATCCGTTTGCAGTAGTCTCAGAAAAGCTTCTGTAATCATTAGTTTTCTATTCAGCTTACTACACCTTTCAAGTACCCTGCTTCCAGTATTTAACACATCCCCATGGTAGGCCAATTCTCTTCTTTCAATTCCAATCTCGGATACAGAAACCAATCCGGCATTTACAGAGGCTTTGAAGGACGGCACTAAACCATATTTTGCTTCAAACCTTGATGCTGCTTTTTTCAAACACTTTTCAAATTCAAAAAACAAGGCAATAGGTTTACCCGGATCCTTAAGTGAGTGAACATTCCAGGTAATCACCGCCTCATCTCCAACAAACTGATAAATCTCTCCCTGGTACATGGGCAACAACTCACACAATACAGAAAAACAATCCCGGATCATTTTACTATATTCAATATGTCCCAGTTCTTCAGCAATTGTTGTAGAGTGATTCAAATCAAGAAACAGAAAAACCCGGTCTTCCTCCGTAGGCCTCACATACTTTCCAGCTATAGTATTAAATATGGTGACATGACCAACTCTGGACCCAATTGTAATGATTACCTGGAATACACCTCCCAATACTGCTATAAACAAAACAAGCAGGATAATCATATCAGATTTCATAAATCGATTAAAAAGGGTTAAATATTCTTTGCTAAGTAGATAATTATATGAGTAGTGAGAAACCAGTAATGTTCCAATGGCTAGTAGTAAAAAAGCTATCAATCTGGCCAGCATAAGTCTGGCTCCTGAAAGATTGAAAATCTTTCTGATATTGAAAGTCAAAAATGCTTGAAGACCAAGGATTACACCAAACATTGAAGCATACCAAAAACTGAGCCCATAATAACTTAAAAGCGCTATTTTACTCTGAGTCTGAAGGTCAGCAAATTTTAACCAGAGAAAGAAATTTATCCCTAGTGTAAATCCTATAACCATAAGGAGTAGGTCAAATAATTTGGGCTTTATCGTCAGTAATTGTTTCATTGTTGATTGCCTTACGGTAATTGAAACAACCTCAATCTGAAAGCGGGTGAAAAGAGCCTTAAAAAAAATTAAAAGGCAAGCAAAATAGCGCTGAAATTAGGCCCAAGATTTTCACGGATCTTGTTGTATGCGATCTTCTTTTGGGTTTTAACTGTATTCTCACTTATTCCCAGGCTATCAGCCACCTCTTTATTTTTCATCCCCTTTAATACAAGTAGCATGATTTTCTGAGCACCTTCTGGCAATTCAGAGATCTCATTGTATAGCTGCCTGAAGATATCTTCCTCCATCACATGGTCATGAAAGAATTTATCAGATTCTAACTCATAGATAAGGGCTTCCTCATGTTTTTGAATGACGGTCCTGTGCTTTAGTACATTAAGGCATTTATTTCTTGAAGAGGTATATAAATAACTCTTGATAGCACTTTCATGGTCAAAGTCGGCTCGTTTTTCCCATAAGCTAACGAAAACTTCCTGGACCAGGTCCTGCACTTCCATTTCATCCTTGATGTACTTATAGCAAAAGGCACATAATGCATTGAAATAGAGGTCGAAGAGATGCTGAAAAGACTCTTTCTTTCCTAATTTCAAGGAAGAAATACTTAGCGAATTTGTTTTAGATCCGGACATTCAGTTGGCCAAAAATACCTATGTAGTATAACTAAGCTATTAATTTACCACAATTAAGCCAATGATTTAACTCATGATTAGCTGGCTACCGGTATAGTAATGACACATTTGGTGCCTTCCCCAGGTGTTGATTCAAATTGAATGGATCCGTTATGAACCTCCACACATTGATAGGCAATATATAAACCCAGTCCCGTACCCTTGCCAGGATCTTTAGTTGTGAAAAATGGGTCACCTAATTTCGTAATCGTGGACTCCTCCATCCCTATGCCCCAATCCTGTATTGTAATCACAGCATTTTGATCAACTTCCTTCAATCCTATTTCAATCAATCCTCCATGGGGTTGGGCATCAATTGAATTGGATATTACATTCAAAAATACCTGGTAAAGTGATTCCTGATCTCCGATGATTGTGATAGATTTTGATGTCACATCGCATGAAAAAGCAACCTGGTTACTGAGATTTTCGCTCAACGCATAAATACAATCATTGATCATTTTCATCAGGTTGATTGAATGTCTGCTATGGCTGTCTTCAACATTTCCATAACCCAACTTTGCTATTATACTGGCTACCCTGTCAATCCCTTCTTCAATGATTTTTCTGTACCGTGGTACATTTTCTTTCTCATCCTCATACTCTATTGACTGGTACAGTCCATAAACACCTCCTTTTATATAATTCAGCGGATTATTTATTTCATGGGCCAATCCTTTGTTCAACAGACTCAAGGTTGCCTTTTTCTCAGACCTGATTAACTGACTCTGTGTAACCTTTAACTTCTCATTACTTTCCTGAAGTTGTTTATTACTTTCTCTAAGAGCAATGTTTTTGTCATTGAGGAGTACATTATTTTTCGCCCGTAACCTGATTTGATATCCCAATAAACCAATGACCAGAAGCATAAGTAATGCAGTGACCAAATAAAATCTGAAACTTTGAGCTTTCAATTCTTTTTCTAACTCAAGCTGTTCACCTTGAATATCAAGCCGTTGCTGCATTTCTTCCAGGAAATAGTAACTGTAAACCTTTTGATTTTGGATGTCTTCCTGATTTTGAAAGTAAAGCTTAGACAAATATGTAGCACTGTCTCTATTACCTACATACCTGTAGGTTTGTCCAAGAAGTCCTATAAGCGGATTTAACTGTACTTTGGTGAAGCCACTACTTACCTTAGAAGTGTTCGTATATATATTTCTCAAAATACTGTGCGCCGAAGTGGTATCACCTTTTATGAGCTTGGTCTTTGCAAGCCCAATTGCCGTTAAAATAGTTTCGAAATTTGGAGACTCATACTGCATAATTTTATCATATAGCACACTTGCATCTTCTACCTGACCCTCACTTAATAAAACATCAGCACGTAACCGGAGGTAGTAAGATTGATAGGCTGGTAACAGATCGACCCCAGAGATTTCGTCTAATGTCTTTTTTGCCTCATTGAATCGTTTTGAATCAATTAGGGCACTTGCCTTATTGAGCAAGGGCAATACAGCCTTTAGTCTGTCTGAGCTATTTAATGAATAGGATTTTTCGAATAGTGAAATTGCAGCTTCATAGAGCCCTAACTGTAGGTAAACGTGTCCTAGATTATTTAGTAAATTCGTTTGTTCGTTATTGTTGATTTTATCAAAGTCCTTTTGAATATCCAATAGGATTTTCATAGCGGCTGCATAATTTTTTTCATCCATTAAGAGATAAGATTGTCCAGTCTTTGCACGGGACTGACCAGTATAGTTTTGAGTAAGCGAGTAAAGTGAATCCCCTTGTATAAATGCTTCACGAGCCAAATCATATTCTCTCAGAACATTCTTGTAAAAAAAACCCTTCTCTACATTTATGAAGGCTAAAAAATTTAGTGAATCCAAACTTGTCGCGTAGCGCTCGGCACTCCCCAGGTACTTGAATCCAGTAGAGTCTGAGTTAGTGTATGCCATTCTTCCTTTCAGATATTCTGCTTTCATCAGGAGACTGGGATCATTTGACTTGACTGCATCATTATAGAATTCATTAACCAATTTTTGTGCAGCTGGAAGTCTCTGGTCAATGAGATCAAAATAATCCTGGTAGCTTTTGTATTGTCCGGTCTGACCCATAGACGAGTACACGGTCACTATCAAAGCGAGAGATATGGTTAAAAGAATGCGCAAGTTGAAAAGAGCTTATTTTAAAAATACACCATAATATCGAATATTAGAAGTGTACCAATGACAAGTCACCTTAATTATACACAACTGATTTAACGCAATAACCTATTCACAAAACAATAAATTTTCACATATTTGTCAGCTATCAGCGAAGAATGTACATTTGCTGCTAGCCGTTAGCATACAACACTTCAACTTGGAATGGATATTTTTTAATTCATTTACGACTAACGTATGACTTCTTTAACTTTTGATTTACCCAATCGATGGAATAATATTCTATTCCGGTACCTCTTCGTTTTCTTCACATTGATCATTTTCCCCTTTCCTCTGAATATTATTCCAGGATCTGAGGTAGTTTTTGATAACTATAACGATGCGTGGACAGCCATTATAAATTTCACAGGGAATATACTTGTAGGGCTTGAGGAACCGCTCGAGCTGAGCTTTACCGGTAGCGGAGATAAGCTTTATGATTGGCTATGGTATGCAAGTGTAATTGGGCTAACGCTCATCATTGGTACTGCTTTCAACATCATTGATTTCAAAAGAGCAAATTATGAAACACTAAAAAAATGGTTTCTATTGTTCGTGTGCTATTACCTTGCTTATTACATGTTTGTGTACGGGATCATTAAATTATTTTACTTGCAATTTGGTCCCCCAAGCATGGAAAGACTGTTCCAAACATTTGGACAAGCTTCACCTATGCGCTTGATGTGGACCTTCATGGGATTCAGCCAGACCTACACAGTGTTTGCTGGTGCAAGTGAAACCGTAGGAGGTTTGTTACTGCTTTTCAGAAGAACCAGAACATTAGGGGGACTAGTTGCCGCCGGGGTAATGTTCAATGTTTTTATGATGAACATGAGTTTCGATATCCCGGTGAAACTTTTTTCATTCCAACTGATGCTCATTGGCTTCTATGTTGCCTCTCAAGATGCTGGTAGATTAATCAATTTCTTCCTCTTGAATAGGGATGTCCCTCCTGCAAAAATGAGTCCACTTGTTCATACAGTTAGGGCCAAATGGATACTACTGGGTTGCCAGGTGTTATTTGCCGGATATGTTTTTTATGACATGACCAGTAGTAGTCTGGAACGTCAAAAACAATATGGTCATCTAAGGGAAAAATCAACACTTTACGGTGTGTACAATGTAAATACTTTTCTTCATAATGGAGATACCTTACCACCGCTTTTGACAGATGAATATCGGTGGAAAAGACTCCTGCTTGATTACCCTTCTTTTTCAACAGTTGTGCATATGAATGATCATGTCACGCGGTACCAAACCAAAATAGATACTGCCGTTCAAACTATCACCTTTTCAGAGTGGGGTGATACTGTCAATTTTTACGACATGAAGTATACATTACTGGAAGACACATTGCGTGTTAATGGTGTACTTATGGGCGACACTCTAAATGTGCAGTTGATCAACTATGATATGGACCGTTTTGGATTACTCAATCGTGGTTTTAACTGGGTCAATGAGGTGCCTTATAACCGGTATAATTATGATTAGTCTATTCTGTTGGTGACAACACGACCCGAAGTTGAATTTGTTGGTGACAACACCAACAAAGGCGAAAGGTGACAACACCCACCAAGGATAGAGTTCATTCCTTGCAGGCCCTCTTTAAAATTAAAAAATAGCAATACTACATTTAGATATTGCTTATTTATTCCTATATTCGCAATACTACATTTAAGAAATTGCTATATGAAGGAATACCAATTGGGTGAATTTGAAGAGATAGTGCTGCTAACAGTGGGTGTTTTGTATGGAAACGCTTATGGAGTGGCGATCAAGGATGAGATTGAGAATCGACTTAAGAGAAAAGTAAGCGTTGGTGCTTTGCAATCCGCATTGAGGAGGATGGAAAAGAAGGGATATCTGAAGTCAGAAGAGGGGGAAGCTAATGCTCTAAGAGGGGGAAAACCCAAAAAATATTTCACTATTACAGCATATGGCAAGCAAGCACTGGAATACTCAAAAGACGTACGGACAGAGCTGTGGAATGCCATACCAAAAGTTGCACTAGAGCTTAAAATCAGATGATCAAAAGACTCATTGATCGGCTCCTTAAATGGTACCTGAATCCGGAATTCTATCCTGACATTGCAGGTGACCTGGAAGAGCTCTATCAACGAAATGCAGAAGAATACTCAACAACAAGGGCCAACATCCTTTACCTGAACCAGGTAATAGTCATGTTTCGCCCATCACTCATAAAACCATTATTCAAAAACTCAATAATCAACACAGGTATGTTTACTAATTATCTAAAAATCAGCTTCAGGTCAATGCTGAAGCATAAAGTCTATGCGTCCATCAATATTGTGGGATTGGCCATAGGTCTGGCTGCATTTCTGCTAATTGATCAATATGTGGCCTTCGAAAAAAGTTATGATCGATTTTTCAATGAAAGTGACCTACTTCACCGGTTATCAACTGACCAGGTCGTAGACGGTGTCCTTGGAGTACGGGATGCCATGTCTTATAATCCATCGGGTAAAGCACTCATGGAAGAGCTTCCGGAAGTCCTGGGTTATACATGTACTTACAAATTTGATGGTATGAACATCAGGTTTGAAGATCAGGTGCTGCATGAAACAGGGGTAATTGCCAGTGATGAACACTTCCTTGATTTATTTACCTATGACATTATTCAAAAAGAGGATGATGTGATTCTGGATGAACCCAATACCGTGGTTCTTACAGAGAAAATCGCACTAAAGTACTTTGGTACTACTGATGTAATAGGCAAAAAGCTTCATTTTCATAGCGAGTTCGATAAAAGCTTCAAGATAGTGGGAGTAATTCAAGATGTCCCTAAGAATACACATTATCAATTCAATATGATAATATCCCTCATCACCATTGAGGAAAAAATGAAGGGCCATGGATGGGACGCCTACAATTATTACACCTATCTCAAACTTAAACCTGGAACTGACCTTGAAGAGCTCAATCAAAAACTCATACCACTTTCGAGAAAATATATTGGAGAGGGTAGTAACCTGGATTTCACGGTTCATCCAGTTTCTTCCATTTATCTCCATTCGGATTTTACCTATGAACCAGATCAGTATGGTAGCGCAAAAGCAGTTGGGTTTCTTACTGTGATCTCTATTTTCATTCTGGTCATTGCCTGGGTGAATTATATCAATTTATCTACTGCCAGAGCGGTTGACAGAGCAAAAGAGGTTGGATTAAGAAAGGTAGTTGGCGCATATAAGAGACAATTGATTGGTCAATTCTTAACTGAAGCTTTACTGGTCAATTTTTTGGGAGCCTTCCTGGCAATTGTTCTTTCAGAAATCGCATTGCCTTCATTCAATCATTTGGTGGGTAAACCAGTTCTTCTACATACCTGGGAAAGTCAGACTTTTCTGGTCAAGTTGATACTCTTTTTCCTGGGAGGATCTCTTGTGTCCGGATTTTACCCGGCATTTGTTCTTTCTGGGTTCAAGCCTGTTGAGGTATTGAAAGGCAAGTTTAGAAATTCAGGAAAAGGAATCATGTTGCGCAAAGGACTTGTTGTTGTTCAATTCAGTGCTTCCATGATGTTACTGGGAGCAACCTATGTTGTGTACGAACAGGTTCAGCACATGAGAGAGAAGGATCTCGGGATGGATATTGAGAAGGTAATTGGCGTTCCATTTGGTGGAGATGGTGAGTGGACAAAGGAATTACAGGAAAAAAGAGACAATTTCCTAAAAGAAGTCAAAAAGCATCAGCTGGTAGAGGATGCTGCTCAAATGTCAAACTTACCGGGAGGGAAACCAGATGACATCAACTCAACCTCCAATCAAATTAAAATTGTTGGCCTAACTTCACCCCTGGAAGTTACAACGTATGTTCAGGGGTTAGACTACCACGCTTTGGAGCTGTTAAAATTTGAACTCATCCATGGCCGAAACTTCGATAAGCATATCAAAGCTGATAGCAATGCAGTGATTGTCAATGCAAGTTTTATTGAGAGGTTTGGGATTCCGGTTAAAGAAGATATAATTGGAAAAAAGCTTCAATTTGGAAGTAGAGAGGATAACTGGTTTAGAATCATTGGCATAGTAAAAAATGCGAACCGCGGATCGGTGAAACATACAGTGGAACCGACATCCTATTTTAATTGGTCTGCTCCAGGTATTGCAGTGATCAGACTGAAAGGTAATGATCTAAGAGCCTCCCTTCAACATGTCAATACAATTTGGGCCGACTTCTTCCCTAATGCCCCATTCGAATACTCATTTATTGACGACAGATTTGACAGGTTGTATGAAGAAGATATGCGTTTTGGAAATGTATTTGCCACATTCGCGGTATTTGCCATCATCGTGGCGGCACTGGGTTTATTTGGACTAGCCAGTTTCCTGGCTATTCAACGCTCAAAAGAAATTGGTGTGAGAAAAGTATTGGGAGCCTCGGTATCTCAAATCATTTCCATATTCATGAAAGATTTCATCATCCTAATGGTGGTGGCCATATTTATTGGTGGACCAGCGATTTATTTTGGGATGGACTGGTGGCTTAACAATTATGCCTACCGAATAGATTTCCCCTGGGTAACTATACTTATTTCTGCTATTGTATTGGCAGCAGTTTGTTTTGCAACTATTGGCTACCAAACTTTCAGAGTGGCCAGGTTAAACCCAGCGGTTACATTAAAAGATGAGTAACATTTCATAGAGGTTTTAGGGTATTCATTGTTTATACTGTAAGAAAAATACCCTAAATCAAACCTCAATACATGCTGAATTTGATCAATATTTTTACACTCTGTGGTGTAATCATATTCCTCTACATATTACAAATATTACCTGCTAAAAGTAAAGGGAGAAATCTGTATGTCGTCATACTCTTTTCTTCCTTACTGGCCAGCCTCAGTGTTGAACTGTTATTGCATTATGAGGTTACTAGCATATACTTCTTTTCAGCAATTGCAGTGAGTGCTGTCATCAATTATGGCCCTGCGCTATATGGTTATATAAGGTTGCTGAGCAATAACCCCATCAAACATATTTTTTGGCACTTTATCCCGTATCAGATGGGTTTAATTCTAATATGGGTATTGATTTTGGTGGATGTTACAATTCCTCAATGGCTCTACAGCACCTACTACACTGGTATTCTTTTAGTTTACTGCGTTTTAGCAGTCCGGTCTATCATGACAAATCCTCCCCAAAAACACAATGACTGGATCAAAACAGTAGGAATCGGATTCGGTATTCTCGTGATCCTTCAATTGACTGAAGTAATACTAATCAATATCGGCCTATTTGATAAAGTCGAGGTTGCGAAGGTTTGTACAGCCGTTCAGAATGTTTTTAGTTTTTTATTCCTACTAGTCCTTATCCGACAAGTGGTTACCAATCCTTCCCTGTTTTCAAATGCTAATTTACGGGTCCCCAGAAATACTGATAACTCTGTCAATCAAGCACAGTTGAACCTTTTATTGTCATACGTCCAACATGAAAAAGCTTACAGGAATTCCGACTTAAAATGCAGTCTTGTATCAGAAGAAACCGGATTAGGAGTAAATGAAGTTTCTGAGATCGTAAATAAGGCATTCAAAAAGAATTTCAATGACTGGGTCAATGATTACCGAATTGAGGAAGCCAAACTCTTGTTGAATAAACCAAAGCTCACCATCAAGGAGATTTGTTATGAAGTAGGCTTCAATTCTAAATCAGCATTTCATTCCGCCTTTAAGAAAAGACTTCATCAAACACCTACTCACTTCAGAAATTCAGTAATGAGTACTGAATCATAAATCAGTACCTCCTCAGAGCTGTCAAAGGATAGTTTAGCCTTTTAAAACAACAGGTGAAACTATGAACTTATTATTCAGAACACTTTATTCTGGTCTGCTTGTAGGACTAGTCTTTTTATATTCAGGTTGCTCAGATGATTCAGCGGAAACACCCACATCTGATCTTTCCCTCGGTAGTAAAATCAATGAAAACAACCCTATTTACGGTGATGAAGTACAAATCACAATTACGCTTACCAATACAGGGCCAGCTGATAATAGAACCGTTTTGGTACAGAATAAAATTTCTACTGGTTTTAGTTATGTCAATCACAATGCCTCTACAGGAGCATTTGATTCTTCCACTGGTGTCTGGAGTATTGATTCTTTGGCAAATGCCAAGTCAGAAACACTCGTTTTAGATGTCATTGTCAATGAAGAAGGCACCTATGAACAACAATCCGAGATTATCATGTCTGAGGTGGAGGATCCAAACATAGAAAACAATCAATCTTCTATTGCAATCGTACCATCTGCCCCTAGTTCAGACTTAAGTTTATTTCAATTCATAAGCATTGAAAAACCCTATTTTAACGAAGAAATTCAATTCACCATTAGGCTTTTAAATGATGGGCCATCTACCACAGGGGTTACTGTAAAAGACTTGTTGCCATCCGGATATACCTATTTGAGCCATGAATCAGAAGAATCATATGACCCGGCTACCGGACTTTGGGATGTATCAGCCATTGAAAGTGGAGCCGAGAAATTTTTGATATTGAAAGTGAAAGTCAATGAATCTGGCGATTACAATAACACCGCTGAAGTGGTCAATTCAGATAACTCAGACCCTGACTCAACCCCAGGCAATAACTCAGAAGATGAAGATGATCAGGTAACCTTACAGGTAGCACCTGGTCTCCCTTCTTCATTAACAGTTTCCACATTGGCTACATTAAATGCAGCTGATGCAATCGAGCTAAAAGATGGAGTTCTTTATGCTTCCAGCTATGGTCAATCTAAAGTTTACCGGGTATTTGGCCAGGAGGATTTTGAAGAATACTTATCCTTGTCAAAGGGCCTTGCTGGGATAGCATTTGATGCTGCCAATAATATGGTTTTGGCCAGGTATGATTCATCAGATATTGTAAAGATTAATCCGGACAAGGAAATTATCGAGATCATCAGGTATGTAGCCAACCCAATTGCCGTGGAAATTGACAGTGAAGGAAATATCTGGACAAACAACCATTTTAATAATGCCATCACTAAAATTGACAAAAATGGTAACCTGGATATCATTACCACAGCCAATTTTGATAACAGTAGCCTGGCATTTGATGATAATGAAGACATTTACGTTTCTGACTATGAATCTCCAATTATCAGGAAGATCAACAAACAAACGAGAGTAGAAAGTGTGTTTGCTACCTTATCCGTTGATGGTGTAGGGTACATTACCTATTCAAATGGGTCCTTCTATGCCACTTCAATTCGTGACCAGGTGGTTTTGCGAATAAGCATGGATGGCACTTCTGAGATCATCGCAGGTACACAAGGAGAATCAGGGTTGGACGATGGTTATGCTGACAGAGCTCTTTTCCACAATCCTATCGGCATTGTAATGTCTGAAGATGGTACAAAATTATATGTAGCCCAAAATGGAGGGGATGGTGCCATTAGAGTAATCACAGGGTTTGATCAATAAAGCAATACATTAACAAAATAGTAACCACATCTTGATGTACTGACAATCACATTTTCAGGTAAACAGATAGCTTTGTAAGCTCATATTTAATCTCGGGTTTATTATTAAATGACGTAAAAGTGGGAGGTGGTTACTGTTCCCACTTTTTTTGTTCTATCCAGACGTTTTGGAGACAATGGTTCCAATTAATTTAAATTTCCGGATCGATCTTTTCAATGTTTTGTCCTGGGCCAACTAGAAATATCTCTCAGGGATCTGGATCGGTTTGGTGACAACACCAACCGAGGCGATAACACCAACCGAGGTAATAATTAACATAAGCCTTAGAAAACCCAATTCACTTCATAAAAGCATCAAACATTGATAATTCCCTAAATCACTTTTTAGCGAATTCATTCAATATCTTACTATTGCAATTTTCAAGCAAGACCCAAAAACCGGAAAGGAAATATTCAACTAGCTTTAGACTGATTAATAGCTAAATCCTGTACCACTTTGGGGTCCTGAATTTCGGGGTTCGAATTTAATGTTTATCCTCGTCAACCATCGTCCACAATTTTTCCTGGCAATCCTATTGATGTTATTATCTTACCGCATCAAAACTTAAATTAATTCATGAAGAATGTAGGTCTGGCTCTGGGAGGGGGAGCTGTATTGGGAGCCGCTCATATTGGGGCTTTAAAAGCGATTGAGGAGAAGAATATTACGGTTAGTCATCTCACAGGAACCAGTATTGGGGCCCTGGTTGGTGCGTTTTATGCATTTGGTAAGCGCCTTGATGAAATTGAAAACATTTCACTGGAGCTGGATTGGTCAGATATTGCCGGACTTACCCTATCCAGATACGGTCTCTTATCCAATGAAAAACTAGGGGATCTGATCGTTTCCAATATCGGAGACAAAAACATTGAAGAAGCTGATATTCCATTGGCATTTGTTGCCACTGATGTGAGTTCAGGAGAGAAAGTGGTCCTCAACAAAGGTTCACTTGCTCAGGCGGTAATGGCTAGCACCTGCCTCCCTGGTATTTTCAAACCCGTAGAGATAGAAGGCAAACTATTAGTAGATGGCGGAGTAGTAGAAAACGTCCCTATTGAGACACTTCAAAATCTGGGAGCGGAATTCATGATAGGTATAGACCTCAATGCCAAACATCAGTATGGCAGGCCGGATAACATAATTGAAGTATTGCTAAACAGCTTTCATTTCATGATGAAAAATGCCACCTCCCTGCAAACCAGAAATGCTGACCTCCTCATCAGCCCGGATTTATCCAGCTTTAACCGATCCGATACAGACCAGGTGGAAGGATTAATGAAAAAGGGATATGAGGATGCAATTAGTATGCTTGATGAGCACTTTTGATGACCTGAATGGTTGGTAGCAACACCACCAACCAAGTTAAAGCACGTTTTTTTTCAAGGTTTAACAATAATAAGTTTAATCACCTTTGAATTTATTGTCTCATCTTCACTAAGCTTATGGTCAACCTTAACCCAATAATGAGGTGCCTCTTTTAGTGCCCAAATTTTCGTGTATTTACCTTTTTCAGTTGTTATCTCTAAAACGTAGGTTTCATATTCTTTCTCTTCAATTGTTAAGGTCTCAATTCCAATAACTTTGAGATAGGTTTGTTGAAGCTCACCTGTTTTGGGACTTTCACCACTCCATCTGTTCAATTGGTAGTAAAAAATAGAATAGTTTTCTTTCAATGGTAATGACGCTAAGAAAACAGGCATACCTGGTCCTTCAGGGGCTATGTAATTTGGTAATTTTAATGAATAAGTAACCGAATCCTGAGGCGTTCTAATATCCACCAAAGCAGAATCTGAATCAAACAATATTTTTATAATTTGTAAATCCCTCGTGATACATATGACTAATTACAGGTCTTACATTTTTTTGATTTATCCTGTAGTAATCAAATCCATTTTCTGATTTTTCATTTAAATGAGGGCTCCTGTGAGTGACATTCCAATAATGATTTATGGAATCCTGACTCGGATAGATTGTTTCTATGGTTAGATATTCAGGGGAACCGTAATCCCAATATAACATGGCAGCTTGTATTTTTCCTCCATCAAGAGAATTTGGATCCAACATGTTTTGACTCTCGGCATTTTCAAAAAGTATTAAAATAGCAACAACCAGTAATGAATTTTTTTTGATTTTTTCCATAGTTTATGATGGCGTAGTGGCCGAGCTTGGATTCTATAAAAGTAGCTTATCAACCGGCATGATCAAAATATCAGAAAATTACAATTGCCATACCAGACTAAAAATCTTCAAACAAGACCGAGGCAGAAAAGCCACTTATTCTTTATATGCTGACACTATTTTTTGAACAGTTCGTTCGAGCAACCTATTAAATTCTTCCGGTTTTTCTATCATAGGGTAATGCCCGGTAGCATTAATTTCAATTAATTCATAGGTAACACCTGTTGCATCAAGTCCATCAGTATTTGTAGGATAAGTATTGCTGTTAATAAGGTAGATTTTCTGTTTTAGTGTTGAAAGTTGTCTAGCTTCTATTGAAGTATATTTAAATAAAGCTTCCAGGCTTGATGTAGCAATAATAGAATCACTTTTCTCAAAATCTCTTATTATACGGGCTTTCACCAAACTATCTGTGCTTGGGTGAAATAGCGCTTGTTCAGCATATGCAGGAGCAATTTCAGAGAAGTTATTTTTCAACAAGTCAACAAAACCATCCATTTCAGCTTTTATCTCATCATTCAACTCATCTCCCACATCCTTAAAATTATCAATTCCTATCAGGGCTATTACTTCGTCATTCTTAAGGGCTGCTTCCAAAATAACATCACCACCCATGGAATGACCAATCAGAATCACATTAGTCAATTTCAGTTGTTTGATCACCGCATTAATATCCGACCCATATGCTTCAATAGACCAATTTTCTCTATTAGAGCCAGACCCACCAAAACCAGGAAGATCAACAGTGACAATTCTATAATCGGAACTCAATGCTTCAACCTGATTTGACCAATAAGTTTGATCAATACACCAGCCGTGAACAAAAAGCAATGTATAATCACCTTCCCCGTAACTCTCATGGTTGATGAACATCCCATTATTGTTAATAGAGACTGGTGCAGATTCTTCAGGTGTTGTTTCTTCCTTATTTTGTTTTACCTCCCCGCAGGATACAATTATTGTAGTAGCTATAAAGAGAAATATTTTTGAGGTTGACTTCATTTTATTATTCAGTTTACACACAATATGTACTGCTGTTTGACCTTATACTGATAGTGGTATTCTAGTGGATTTTTTATTTCCCGCCCATTGTTGGTGTTTTCACCAACAATTCCTACTTTCATGATTGATTCTAACCAAATGTCTTATGAAAATCAATCGAATGTATTTCTTTACTGCTACTATTCTAAAATGGCAGCAATTATTTCATCATAAAGAAATCTCAAATATAATATTGAATTCATTGTATTATCTCGTATCTGAGAATCATGCAAGGCTTTATGGCTATGTAATCATGCCGAATCATATTCATTTGATTTGGGAGCCCTTACAAGAGAATCTACAATTACGATTCATGAAATTCACAGGTCAGCAAATAAAGTTTTATCTGACAGACAATCTCAAAACTGAATTAGAAAATTTTGAAGTAAACAAGTTGGATCGACATTATCAGATTTGGCAAAGGAATCCACTGAGTGTTGATTTGTACTCTCGAAAAGTAATCGAACAGAAATTAGACTATATCCATTGTAATCCAACGAGTGGAAAATGGCAATTGGTAAAAGACCCAATTGATTACCCTCTGAGTTCTTTTCGATACTATGAATTGGGAGAAGAAAACAGCTTTCTTACTCATTATCAGGAGTTTATTGGTTAAAGTTTCTCAGGAGTCTGGTTCGGTTGGTGACAACACCAACCGAGGCGATAGTCTCGCAAAAACAGTGTCCGGTTGACCATGATTTCGCAAGGCCTCAGTTAAGTTCATACCGATATGGATGCTTGAAAGACCATACCCCGATTTGATATCAGTATCATCAGGCTGAGCAAAGGTTACTTGTTGGATAGAAAAGATTATTAATAAAATGAAATATCGCATACAGAAGATCTTCAGAATATACTTTACGTATTGAAGCACAACATATCAATAACAGCACATGTGCTATTATTTACCTTAAGTGTTTATGAGCAAATCTAACAGATTTTTAAATGTCTGATTTTTTAAAGGATACTGAATCTTCAAAAAACTCGATACTATTTTTATTCATCTGTCCATCATCCCCCTAGCCCCCTTCGAAGGTGGAATTCGTGAGGTGTTTTGGTCTATTCTGAAGCAATCATCCTTACTCCGGTCCTCCGTCCCTCACCACCTCCTACTCCTCCTTCAACACTATTGCCGGATTGATCAGAGTCGATTTCAGTGTCTGGAAACCTGTCACGACAAACACCGCCAGGTAAACCAATAAAACCGCTGTAACGAACACCACCGGAGAAATATCCACTGCATAAGCATAGTCCTGCAACCACCTGCTCACTAAAAAATAGCTTCCTACACTTCCCACTATACCGGCAATCAAAATGCTTATGAACAATTGCTTGTTCAGCAGTTGGATAATCTGAAGGATATTGGCACCCAGCACTTTTCTGATGGCGATCTCTTTGGACTTGAAACTGATAATGTAAAACATAAAACCTATGATCCCCATGGCAGATAACCCAATTGCCAAAGCTGACAAAAACACTCCCAATGTACCGGTCTGTCGCTCTTTTTCATACAATTCCTGCACACGCTCTTCCATCAGATTCATATTGACCGGAAGTGTGGTGTTGATCTTATTCCATTCTTCCTCCACAATGGCCATAGCTTCTTTGAGCTGATTGGGTTTGGCTCGAATGAGAATGTTGGTATTGATGAATGTTGGGTCCGGTCTTAATGAAATGATTTGAGGAGAGATCTTCTCTTTGAAAGAAAAGAAATGAAAGTCCTCAAAAACGGCAGATACTTTACGGTTGAGTTCATTCTCCGTTCCTGGCCTCAATAAAATCTTCTTGCCAATTGGTTCGCTGTTCCAGTTAAAACGGTTGACAAAACTTTCATTGACCAGTGAAGTCACTTCCCCATCGGCAGATGCCTGGATCTTATCTTTGAAGCTCCCCTGCAATACGGAAATGTTCATTACATCAAAGTAATCTATCCCCACACCATAAGACAAGAGGTTTTCATAACTCTCCTCAGATCCCTCTGGTTTGTAACTCATTGGCGACATGCCATCTCCCATCATTGGCCCAAACGTTACTCCGTCAATTTGTGGGTGCGTCATCAACCGATTCTTCAAAATCCCGTAATCCTCAATGCTTCCCAGGTCCCAGGCGTTATTGATCTTGATGATGTTGGCAGGGTCAAATCCCTTGTCTTTGGTGTCCAGGTAACGGATTTGCTGGTTCATAAACCAGGCAGAAATACCCAGTGTAAATAACAGGGTAAACTGCAAAAGCGTCAAAAAATTCCTGTAACGCACTCCCCCTGATTGGGTCAGTAACATTTTTGACTTGATCATGCTGGCTACATCCATCTTATTCATGGCCAGCATTGGATAAATGACTGTGAGTAACGCTACAAATACCAACGTGAGCACAGTTAACAAGATGTAAATTGGTTTTTCCAGTAAAACATTTTGGAGATTCACCCCCATGAAGTCATTGAATTTCGGGAACAGTAAAAATAATGTTGCCCCAATAATAGGAATGGCCAGCAGGGTAGTCACAATGGATTGGTTGGCCAACCTTAATATAATGGTGGACTTTTTCTCTCCCAGCACCTTTCTCACTCCTACTTCTTTCCCTTTATTCAGGAAAATCGCGAAGGTCATATTCACATAGTTGATTATGGCAATGGCCAATATGAATATCCCTAAAATGGAGAAAATGGTGATCTGAAGTTTATCTCCTTTTCCTGCGGAACCAAAACTTGTATCGGAATTCAGGTGAATATCTGTCATGGGAAACATTCTCACTGCAGTCAGTGTGTGCCATTCATTCCCATAATCGATATCCAGGTCCAGGATTTTTTGGTTCAGGTTGTCAATGGAGGCATTATCAGCCAATTGGATGAACGTTTGGACATGAAAATGATCCTGTCTAAAAGCTTGTGGATCTGTCATCAAGAGGTTGAAATCAAAATGAGTATGTGTGGGAAGATCCTCCAATACACCGGTTACTTTAAGCTGTACAGAATCATAGTTTAAAGTTTCCCCAAGCAGGTTTTGCGACCGACCAAAGTACCGTTTTGCAGCAGAAGCTGTCAGCACCACACTATTGGGCTCTGCCAAGGCTTTTTCTCTGTCTCCCTCAATGAAATCAAATTGAAACAAATCAAAGAATACTGATCCTACACTGGTTTGGTAAGCCAACTTTTCAGCTAATCTCTGATTCCCTTTGGAGACAAAAGCCCTTGTTCGCTGGTTATACATGATCATTTTTTCTACTTCAGGAAACGAACCGGTTGACTTGATTTGAAAGGCGGTTTCTTTACCCAGATCAGCTATCCAGGTCTCACTGTTTGTTTGAGCTTCCATTCTGAAGATCTTGTTTGATTTCGAATGGAAATTGTCAAAACAAAGTTCATGATCCACATACAAAACGATTAAAAGGCACCCAACAAATCCCATGGACAAGCCAATAAGGTTGATGGAGTTTAGAAGTCCGTGATTTCTATAGTTTCTGATAAATAGTTTCCAAAAATTGCTCATTAGTGATTCGTGATTTTTTACAATCATACGGGCAGGTGTAAAAAATGGAGATTAATGAAGAGTTAAGGTCCCTTAAGAAAAACTTAAATTGGTTAATGAAAAGTTAAAAACGTAAACAAATCTTTAATTATCCGTAATTTCATAGGTGGAGTGATCACGATTACCGAGAATATCTATGAGAAAATCATTCAAATTCCCGACTACATTTTTTGTTATTGGCATAGCTACTATTGGCTTTCTGGGATTATCCATTCTCCAAATCATTAACCTGGACTCCTCACTGGAGACCAATCACCAAATCTTCAGACAAAAGGTACACCTGGCATCCGCACAGGTCTCATCTGCCTTTATGGAAGACAGAACCTACTCCAGGTTGTTGTATGAAGCCGCTCAATTGAACAATGGTATCTCAAAGGAGAAAGAACAAATGGATAAAATGTTCAGGTCACTTATTGAGCCCGTGTTACTGGATCATGGGGTCACCATTCCCTACGAGTATGCTGTATATGCTGATAAACCCAAAAAGAGTGGTTTTGACTATGTGATGGGAGATATTGGCGAAACATTGGATTTTCCATTAGTAACCTGTGAATACCCAGATCAAAAAGGTGTAGGCTGGGTGACGCTAACCTGTTCACCAACAGGCAATTATCACCTGGCACTTTTCTTCCCCGATGAAGACCAGCACATCTTCGCCCAAACCCGAGATGCCTTACTACTGACGATTTTATTCATCGTAATGCTGATTGGCTGTTTCAGTTACACCATCATTGTCATTAGAAAACAGAAGAAATTATCGGAGATCAAAAATGATTTCATCAACAACCTAACCCATGAATTCAAGACCCCCATTGCCAGCATCAATCTTTCCGCCAATTTACTAAAGAGAGGTGGCAAAGAACTGGATGAAGCCAAACGTGTCAATTATTTGAGTTTGATTGATCAGGAGAGTAAACGACTAGAAGGTCAGGTAGATAAGATATTACAAATGGCCATGTTGGATTCCGGCAACTTTTCACTGGAGAAAGAAGAGATCGACATTCATGAAGTGATCCAAAATGTGGTCAAGAGCATGAGTATTGCCATAGAACAGCGAAAAGGAGAAATCAAATTATCATTGAATGCCCTTAACTCTACTGTAAAAGGAGATGCCACACACCTGGTCAATATTATTTACAATTTGGTAGACAATGCGCTTAAATATACCATTAAGGTTCCTTGCATTGAGATAGTCACCACAGACGAAAAAGAGGGAGTCAAGATCTCTATCAAAGACAATGGTGTAGGAATCGGAGAGGAAATACAGAAATTTATTTTTGACAAGTTTTACCGGGCTGATACCGGAGACATCCACAGTGTAAAAGGTTTTGGGTTGGGCTTAAGCTATGTCAAGAAATTAGTGGACGCACATCAGGGTAAAATTGACCTGATCAGCAGTCTTAACAATGGAAGTGAATTCAGGGTCTATATTCCGGCAGTGCGATGAACAAGATATTACTGGTAGAAGACGATGCAAATTTCGGGTACATCCTGAAGGAGTACCTTGAGATACATGACCTAAATGTAACACTGGCCCATGATGGAGATGAGGGATTACGCTTCTTTGAGAAAGGTAAATTTGACCTCTGTATCCTGGATGTAATGATGCCTGTAAAAGATGGCTTCACCCTGGCGAAAGACATTCGGACCATTGACCCACAGGTTCCTTTCATTTTTCTCACCGCTAAAGCACTTAAGGTTGACAAACTAAAAGGGTTTCGATTGGGGTGTGATGATTACGTGGTAAAACCAATTGATGAAGAGTTGTTCATTGCCCGGGTTAAGGCCATAATGAAAAGAACCACAGGCAATCAATCCCCTTGTGAAACAGTTTTTGATATCGGGGAATACCGATTTGACTACAACAACCAGACCCTGCAAAGAAATGGCGAATCTCATCGATTGACAGATAAGGAGGCTAGGGTACTTTACATGCTTTGCGAAAAGAAAAATGAAGTCCTTGACAGAAGTGCCGCCCTTAAATCAATCTGGGGTGAAAATGATTTCTTCAACCGCAAAAGCATGGACGTATTCATCCACAAGCTTCGTAAATACCTGGAGCATGATCAGTCCATCAGGATTACAAATGTACATGGAAGAGGGTTTGTGCTGGAGGAGAGAACGTATTGATTGTATTGTGTAGATTGTATTACTGTATTAAGATTACACGATACAATCATACATTATACTTAATACATTCATTTATCCCTTTACTTTTGTCGCCTTTAGTCTGCTGAAATTCTCTATCCAGTTTTTTCCTCCGTCATAGGACCTGTCCATTTTAAATTTGTATGAGTTATCGGTGATATCATAATACTCAAACCTTTCCAGGAATTCTCCTCCTCCATCATAGCCCTTTCCTGTACTCACTAATTTTTCTCCGGTCCATTCTGCGGAGATATCTGTAATTCCATTGATACCTGGCATAACCCATACAATCTGGAACCTCGCATTACGTGCATTATAACTTCTGATACTAATGCCCCTGAAAACAATATTCCCATTTTGATTGATCACTTGAAATTCATCTTGCATGGCTGTACCATCCAAAATGTACTTTACAATTGATTTTGCTTTTCCTTTCGCGAAACTTCCATCGGCCTGAATATCTGTGGTTTCTATGTCCCATTCGCCGATGAAAAAGTCTATTTGATCAAGTCCAGAGGACTGAGCCATCGAGGAAGAATAAGTGATCCAAATGAATAGTATAGTGATGAAGATTTTTATAGGATTCATTTTGATTGGTAGTTTCTTTTGTAATCGAAACAAATTCATAGTTGTTTGCCCCTTAGGCAATTACATGAGTGGTAAAATCTGTGCATTGTTGGTTCATAAAACGTAAGTCACTACGTGTGTATAGTCACAAAATCACATACTTTGCCTGTGAAGGTCAAAGTACCGCACGGCCTATTGTAATATCAGCATATTGCCAGGCTCTCTCTAACTCAATTCTTGTAAGATTTGCATTTGCCTCATCATTTGAGCCAAGGTAAGCATTGTGCAACCCAGTAAGTGACCAGCCATTTTTTCCCCACTTTGTAATGTCAGCTTTAAATACATCAACGGCTGCTTTAAAATCTTTTTGATCAACCAGAAACTTCCCATAATTCAATCGGGTAGACATGTGCCATGAGGGAGGTTCCGTATAAATAAGCGAATCTTCAAACATCACTGCTTTCTCAAAATATTTTTTCGCTGCTTCTGTTTCCTGAGAAGCGGCTGCAAGCTCTGCTTGCACCAGATTAAAGGCAATTTCTGCGATGTGTTGAGAATTGTTGATAGTGGCAAATAATGTGGCGTAAGTCGAGTCCTTTCTTATTGTTCCCAGAGCATCTACCTCTTCCTGTGCCTCGGTCAATATGCCTTTTCGAATAAATGCCATTCCTCTTCCATAATGCCAGAATATTTTCAGGTGCTTCAGGTTATCTCCCGGGTCTGGAACAGTCAGTATCTCGTTCCATTGACCGAACTTCACATAAGATTGTAAGGGTATTGCCGCAAATTCCTGCATGAAATGTAATTGCTCCAACTGCCCCACTGATACCTTTTCAGCTGTCTTTCTAGCGGCAGTGATAGCTGTCTTGCTATCCCCAAGAAAGGTTGCTGCAGACCACAAAAAATGAATGTTATGTGGATAATAGCCTAATGGATAAATTCCCTGTGAGTAACACTGCGAGATATAGGATTCATCTGCGGCAATTGCTTTCAAATTAGACTCAGCTGCATCACGATAACGTCCTACTCTAATGTAAGCATGTGAGGGCATATGCACCATATGCCCTGCCCCTGGCATAAGTCCAGCCAAAACATCGCCACTTACTGCCGCATGCTCAGGAAACGGTAACTCTATGAGATGTATGTTATAGTGGTGTGCACCAGGATGTTTTGGGTCGATGGCAATGGCGTTCTTCAAAGCTTCCTGGCCTTCACGGGTGTTTGGTCGGGGTGTCATGTCCCGGTTCCAGTATGCCCATGGCATAGTATTCATGATAGAAGCTGCATAAAGTGTTAGGACATCCGGATTTTTAGGAAATTTAGATGCAACCTCTTTCATCTCCTCCATGTACTGCTCATTGTCAACCTGAATGGTTGAGTCCTCCATCATTACGAATCGCTTGCTTAATGCATTAATCAGGGCCTTTTCCAATTTATTACCATTCTTAATTCTCAGAATAGCCATTTGAATGGCCTCATAAGCTTCTTGCTTTCTTTGATCGTCCAGTTCTCTATCGTTGATATTAGGGCTTAGTGCATAGGCCTGACCCCAGTACGTCAGCGGTGATTCCGGAGAAAGGTTAGCAGCTTCTTTAAATGACCGGTGTGCTTCTGTATGGTTAAAAGCATAAACAAGGTTGATCCCCTGGTTGAAATAGATTTGTGCTTCATCATTTGTTGTGGTTATACTAAAGGTGTGATCACCCAGACCTTCAAGTAAAGGTGCTTTGGATTTTAGAGGCCTGTAATCGTATTTCAGCTCCCCACACGTGCTGATGAATTTATTCTCCAAACTAAGTGCTGCCAGTAGGTTTGCTTCCAGTAGATTTTCTTTCTGTTTAGGTTTGTCAATTTCATTTTGTAGCAAGATGGCTACAACAAGTAGGACTATCGAAATGCCTAGAATCTTTTTCATGATATGGATGTCGGTTTGCAATCGGAATTTACAAATTTACATGGAGCATTGAAACCTGGAGACCATTTTAAATCCGATATTGTTCTGGTCGAAATACTGAAGTCACCGATTATTTGCGTTATGAATCAAATTGTTCTTTTAGGAAACATTCGTTAATATCAAACTTGCTGAGATACGAATACAACAAACCGGACACAATTGTACTTATCAAAGAAGGTGATATTAATAAATCAAGCATTTCACGAAAAGATGTCACTTAATTGACATTTCATGCAACCTCCCAGAACCTGAGATCGTCCTAAAAGGCAGTCAAAAACTCAAAACAAACCAATCATGCTGAAGAATTATCTCAAGATTACGCTACGTAATCTGTTAAAGCACAAAGTTTATGTAGCCATTAATATAGTGGGTTTAGGCCTTGCCCTGGCTTGTTGTATCGTGGCTTACCTCAATTCAAAGTTCAACTGGGACTTTGACAAAAATCACACTCAAATTGATCACATCTTTCATGTTCATAACCTCCGGGATAACCAGGGAGATTTACATGAATACGGACGAGTACCTTTCCCTATGGCTGATGCCATCAAAAATGATATTGCCGGGATAGACAAAGTTTTCAGATGGGAAGGTCATGTATTCACCGTTCGCGATGTGAATATGGATAAGGTATTTAATACTAGTGTCAACTATGCCGATCCCGGATTTTTGGAATCATTCACATTCCCTTTGGTAAGTGGTGATCCAAAAGCCTATCATTCACTGGACAAAGCTGTAGTGACTAAAGAGTATGCACAAAAGTTTTATGGCGATGATGATCCAATTGGCAAAGTGCTGACAGTGTTTGATGACACTGGAATGAGCTTTAATTTCACTATTGGAGGTGTTGTGGAAGAAGTTCAACAAAATTCATCTATACAATTCGAGATCCTGGTAAATTTTGAAAACAGGTACAGGATGTATGACGATGGGGTGAAAAACAATTGGGCTGCTTACACCCAGGCTACATTTCTATATCTTGATGATCCGTCGAGAGTAACTGAAGTTGAGTCACTTTTAGATAGATACAAAGAGCGGGCAGTTGAAGCCAGACCGGATTTCATTACCGAGAAATTCATCTTATCTCCAATGAGTAATCACGCTCATATTGCTGATGATATCAGATGGGATAGTTTAAGAGATGCTATGGACCCCGCAGCGGTTCTTACACCTCAAATCATGGCAATACTCATTCTGCTTGTGGCTTGTTTCAACTTTACCAATACTGCGATAGCTACTTCAAACCGAAGATTAAAAGAAATTGGTATCAGGAAAGTAATGGGCGGTAACAGGAAACAACTGGTATTCCAGTTTATGACTGAAAACATGACCATATGCTTCCTGGGATTACTGATGTCATTGGCGATTGCCGCATATTTGGTACCTACCTATAGCGCTATGTGGGAAGGAATGGACTTAAGGTTAAACTTTACAGAGGACATTGGTTTCTATGGGTTCCTGGTATTGCTGCTGATATTCACTACAGCTTTAGCTGGTTTTTATCCATCGCTTTACATCAGTAAATACCAACCTGTGAGTATCCTGAGAGGTAGCTTAAGCATTGGTAGCTCTGGAAAACTGACAAAGTTTTTGCTAGGCATGCAATATACATTTACTGTGATCGCCATGTTTGCCAGCATCGCATTCATTCAAAATGCCCGCTACCAGGACACATTAGACCTGGGTTATGAAAGAGAGCAGGTTATTGGAATTAGCATTCTCAATGAGAATCAAATGAAGAAAATGCAAAGTGCCATGATGGCCAATCCGGATATCACAATGATCTCCAATGCTAAACACCATATTGGTAGAGGAAATTATGGTCTTACATTAAAACATGAAGAAAACGAAGTAGAAGCCAATATGCTGGATGTGGGAATTGATTACATCGAAACAATGGGTTTGAACCTGGTTGCAGGTAGGTCTTACACCAGAGACCTGGAAGCATCTGACAGTCAGAATTCCATCATTGTGAATGAGAAGTTTGTTGAAGAAATGGACTGGACCGACCCAATTGGCAAAAGACTAACAATAAATGATACGATCTCTGTAAATGTAGTAGGTGTAGTAGAAAACTTCTACATGTATGGCTTCTGGGCTCCAGTACGACCTACAGGTATCAAACTCAGCAGTTTAAGGTTCCAGGATGATGGGACATACAGTTTTATGGTTTGTAAGACCAATTTGGATAAAACCACTGAGGTTTACGATTATCTTGAATCATCATGGAATGACCAAATCCCCAACAAAACATTTGCAGGATTCTATCAGGATGATCTGCTTAGAGAAGCCAAAACTGTAAATAACAATATCCTGAAGATATTTGGATTCCTGGGCACAGTGGCATTTATACTCTCTTGTTTAGGTCTGTTTACGATGGTATCCATTAATCTGATCAGAAGAATGAAAGAAATTGGGGTGAGAAAGGTATTAGGTGGAAGTATTGGACAGATCGTATACCTGATCAATACAGGTTACTTCATATTATTGCTTATTTCAAGTGTATTGGGTGTTACTGCTGGATACTTCCTGATTGATGGATTGATCTCCTCTATATATACCTATTACAAGGACATGAATGTGATCACCTTCCTGATACCAATGATAACCATACTGGGTGTATCACTTGCAATCACAAGTCTTAGAACTCTGAAATCAGCCAGGGAAAATCCTGTAAATGCATTGCGATACGAATAGTGATACTCTGCAACAAAAGATTAAGCCTTAACAACATCATTGTTAAGGCATTTTTATTACATTTCTCTAAAAGATGACAGGGTTGCTAACCATTTATAAATGATCAATCTACTATCGACATTGAGCAAGAGTATTATTCGTCACAAGCATAACCATTCATCCCAGCAAAACCACAAAAAATAGCATGATCAAGTATTTTTACTGAAAATTTGTCATGCTCATACAACTAGTAATAACTTGTTTACTCGGAATATTCAATAATTGTCACCAAATTGATCAAGTAGATAATCAGAATATCTATTATGTCTCGGAGAATACATCATCTGGACGAGACATATTTATGATGAACCTGAAAGATGGACAAATTAAAAAGCTTACAGAAAAGCTGGGAAACGGACATTATCCACACTACAACCACCCAAAACTTTCACCAGACAGATCAAAAATAGTATTTCAATGTGATCCTGATGGTCATGATCGCTATAGCATCTGGACAATGAATACTGATGGGACTTCTTTGAAAAGAATCACTACCCAAGAAGGAATGTTTCCTACATGGCATCCTGATGGAGAGAGTATTATCTTCACAGGAAGAAGAGGTGGCACCTGGGAAATTTTAAAGACATCTCTAGACGGTCAAGAAGAAATAAACATTTCTAAAAACAAAGATTCGGAAACCTCACCTGGGTGGGGGGCTACAACAACAATACATCCAGATGGACAAACGATGGTCTACAGCTATATCAGAGAAAAAGTTTTGTATAAGATTGACCTGAAGTCAAAGAGTATTCAACAAATTAGCTCATCTTCTGAAAAGCACATACATCCTATATACAGCCCAAATGGAAAAAAAATAGCAGTACTGAGAAAAACTGAACAATATTATGACTTAGTAATAATTAATGCCACTGAAGAATCTGAAAAAATAATTGCTAAAAATGTCATTTCCTATTCTGCACCCTCCTGGTCAAAAGATGGAAACGATTTACTGTTCTCTCGAATGGTAAAGGGGAATCAGGAAGTTTATCGTATTAACATAACAAGTGGTGAAGAAAAACAAATCACCAAAAATACTACTTTTGATGCGATGGCCATTTGGTAATAAAGGGCAGTCAACTGCTGCCCTTTTACCATCATTCACCAATTCCTAATCAAATTGTCCTACCTGATATTTACCTGGTTCTGGTCTGAAGGCGAAATTGATTCTGTTCCAACTATTGATATGAACGATCATGGCTGTCAGGGCCACAATTTGCTCTTTGTTGAAAGAATCAGTCAATCGGTCATATACTTCATCAGATAATTCGGTTGAGTTGAGAGACGTGATTTCCTCAGCGAATGCCAGTACTGCCTTCTCAGTGTCAGAATAGAAGTCACACTCCCTCCAGGCAGGTAATGAATGCAATCTCAGTTCCTCCTCACCAAGGTGAATGGCTTCCTTATGGTGCATATCAATGCAAAAAGCACAACCATTTAATTGTGATACACGGTACCTTATCAGTTCCAATAATTTCTCATCTAATCCTGAAGTTTTTGAGAGATTTTTAATTGTTGCCAGACCACCATACAAACCAGGTGTAATCTCCTGAAACGAAATTCTAGTTTTCATAATTTCTTATTTTTGATTTCAATTTCAGGTAAGACAAACAACGTCTTCAAAACGTGACAAACGAACCACTTAAAGGTTCTTTAACTTTTCAGGATCCACAATATTTAGAATTCCTGAGATAAACCCCTCCTCATTAAATTCAAAAACCTGACAGGTCACTGCCTTGTCCCGGTAGAAATATAAGATTGCCGGCTGATGATTAACGATTGTTGGTCTGGTGATAGTTTTTCGTTGGTAAGTATGGTAGATTTTAAGCAGGTGATGTCCAACTTCCTCAATTCCCGCACACAATTTCTTGAGCACTTTGACTCTTCCTCCATCCGCTACATAGTTAATATCATCAGAAAGTAATGTGTGAAGTTTTTCAAGGTCTTTCTGTTGAATCGCCTCCACAAATATTCCCAGCACATCAAACGCCTTGTCAGGTTTTGTTTGTTGATTTTTCGGTTTGTTAAGTTTGTCATTGGCCCTGCTCAATAACTTTCTGGATGCCTCCACTGAAATACTCAGCACATCTGCAATTTCCTGATGGGTATACGAAAAACCCTCCTTCAAAATAAATACGGCACGTTCTTTAGGATTGAGTTTTTCTAGCAGAATCAGAATTGAATAGGAAACAAGGTCTTTCAATTCAACCACTTTGTCAGATTGTTCCATCGCCACTGGTTCCGGCAACCAATTGTCAATGGATTGAACCCTTCCATTTCTTTTTTTCTGATTTATGGCCTCATTGACAACTCCTTTGATCAGGTAATTTTTCTCATTATCAGGTATCACCTTTTTTGCTGAATACCTGAATATAACTTCTTGCACAGTGTCTCTTGCATCCTCCACTGAACCAAGGATATTGTAAGCATACGGAAACAGAATGTCATTGTATTCCTTCATGATTTATTAAAGTTAATGAGGGAATAAGACAATTGAGCAGATGAAAACGTGACACATTTCATTTAATTTTTCCTAATTATATACGAATCAGGGAATTTACTGAGACCAGTAAATTCCCTGATTTCAAATATATTAATTGACCGGAGTGTACCTGACAAGGTCAATTCCAACTCCATTTGGGTCCTTTATAGCGAAATGCCTGTCTCCCCATGGTTCATCCCGTATGTCAATGAGGATCTCCACACCTTTCTCCTTCAAATCTGCATAAAGTTCATCCACATTGTCTACCTCTATGGTCAAGTAAACGCCTTTACCTTCAAAACGCGTCTGAAAAATGGGTTGTTGGGAAGGGTGGTTTGGTAATAAAAAACTAATTTGATCACTTCCACCAGGAGTGTGCATCAAAAGGTAGAATTCATTTTCAAATGTTACTCCAAATCCCAGTTTTTCCTGATAAAACTGTTTGGTTTCGCTAAGTTTTTCAGTGATAATTCCTGCATTAAGTTTCATGGATTGTTGATTTTTGATTGATACATTTTTTTGACTAAAAGATTGAAAAGAAAGTGCCAGTAAGCACACTAATTGTAATAGTTTCATGTTTTTCTATGTTTTGATCTATTACAAAATTGAGATGTTGAGAAACCGAAATATTGTAAAAAACGGACATTATCGACCAAACACTACATTTGGAGTCACCCCGTACAAGCTTTTAAACTCCTTTATAAAATGGGATTGATCGTAATAACCTACATCATAAAAAAGTTTGTTGTGTTTCAAGCTTTCAGAAGATGGTTTTGCCTTCAAAATATTTTGAAATCGTATCACCTTCCCAAAAACTTTTGGAGAATCCCCAAAGTAGAATTCAAATGACCTCCGAAGTTGTCTTTCACTTAAACCCACATCTAGTTCTTTTACCTGCAGGCAACCCCTGGACGCAATTATCTGACTCATTGCATTGATGACTCGATCATCTGTTTTCATTTTATTGGTCACTTGACTAAAGTGTTTTACAAAAAAATCATTGACGATTGCTTCAAATGCCTTTAGTTCCTGAGGGCATTTATCTTTGAGAACTTGTGTAAGTTTTGGCAAGAAATTATCCAGTTTTAAGAAGTTATTCACGAAATCAGACGCGGGCAAATTAAATAATACAGGAAAACCAGCGGGTAAAAACCTAATACCCAGGTAATTGAAAGCATTTCCCAAATCATAAGACATGTATTGAGACGAGAAACCGGTAATGTATGGCTCTCTCAAATTAGCGGCTTCAATCAATATATCAATACAGCCATCAGAAACTACCCTATATGAAAAAGGGGCACCCAATTCTTCATTGGTAGCTAACTGCCAATAGCAATAAATATAAGGTTGCAACACCTTTGCAGGTGGAATTTCTGTATAGGTGATATGCTGTCTTGCCTCATAAAAAATAGAAGGTTGTGAAGGGATGTACAGTTCATGAATGGCTTTCATCAAGGCTATATTGATTTATACCCCTAAAATACAACTGGAAGGGAGAAGAGCCATTGATCGCAAATGTTTTTGATTAGCTATTTGAGACTCAGCATCTCAGGAATTGACTATCTACGTCAACATACGCATTACCCAATCTTTCAATAATGCTTGCTACCTCGTGAAGGTAAAAATTGCATCTACGGAAGCTTCTACCACTTCACCAGGCCGAGAAATTACTTTGGTGGCTACATAGTGTAAGATGATCTCACTTTCTGTTAAAGACGTAACTGTCATTTCCTCAGTTTCTCCATCTACAGTCATGGTCACTACATTATCCTTTACTTCCCAGGTGCCTTCAGCAACAAATGGAATATCTTCTATTTTCTCAGTAGCAGTCTGTCCCTGAAATCCATAGGTCAATTCCACACTATATTCTCCACTGGTAGTGAATTCATTGGGATCAGTAGTGAAATTGATTTGAGTATCCATATCGTACCCCAGTCCTTCACCTTCCAACTCTAATGTAATTCCATATGCCGTTGTTTTTGAATACGTGCTGTATTCAAGACTACTTAACGCCCATTCACCCACAATTGATGGATTCGCAGCTTCATCGTCTTCACATGAAAATAAAAATGGAACAGACAGAATGATTAATAATTTAAGGTACTTCATACTTGAAATTTTATTACGATTGATGATTAAACAGATAATTGAGCCAAAAGTATAACAGTAATTGAATGTATCCCAATTTAATTATCTTTTCAGCAATCTTTTTCCAATAAAGCCAATTGACCTCATGAAAAATTCTGCGTTGATACTTTTTCTATTGTTCTTATTAGCCTGTGTAAAACCATCACCAGTTGCGGAAACAAGCTCACCTTCCATAGAAGGCCTGATAAAAGATCTGGAAGACTCAGAGAACACTTCAGTCATGGTAGTTGCTCATAGAGGAGATTGGCGTAATGCCCCCGAAAACTCTTTACAGGCCATTCGCAATTGCATAGATATGGGGGTGGACATGGTTGAGATAGATGTACGGGAAACAAAGGACGAAAAGCTGGTTCTCATGCATGATGAAACAATTGACAGAACTACAAACGCTTCTGGTTATGTGAGGGACTGGACTTTTGACAGCTTGCGTACCTTAAGACTTTTGGACGGGATTGGTATTGAAACCGCTTTTAAAATCCCCACTTTGGAGGAGGCACTGTTAACTGCAAAAGGTAAAATTCTAGTTAATCTGGATAAGAGTTATAACATTTTTGACAAGTGTTATGAAGTGATTAAGCGTACGAAAACACTCAATCAAGTGGTCATAAAAGGTGAAAAAACCAGACAAGAAGTAGAAGCTGAATTTGGCCAATACCTTGATGAGGTGTACTTTATGCCCATTGTTCGATTACCCCATCCAGATGCTCAAAAAGTGGTAGACGATTATCTTCAAAACAGGGTGCCAATAGCGTTTGAGTTCCTGGTTCCCAGTGACACTATCTCATTGATCCAGGACTTTGATGAAATTCGAAGAAAAGGTTCCAGTATCTGGGTCAATGCCCTGTGGCCTGATCTCTGTGGGGGTTATGATGATGAAAAAGCTGCCCTTAACCCGGAAACCTATAATTGGTATTTAGAAAACAATATTGACATCATTCAAACTGACAGACCAGCGATTCTTCTTAAGCATTTAAGGTCAAAATCGGTCCATTTATAGTCAGGAATTGGACATAAGTCATTGGATCAAATGGTTTAAGTCAGAAGATACCGTTCAAGTATTTACTTAATTGCTAATATTCAAACCGGTTCACACGAAATATTGAATGTTTATACATAATTCTTCCGGTTCAACAATTTTAGAAGTTGTTTGTTAATTACTTTAACTAATATCACATTATATTACTAACCAATAGCACTATGTATCAAGTTCAGGAAGAGAAAATGGAAAACAGATTTGCGAAAAGAAAGGCGATTCTTGGTTTAGAAAACACAAAGAAGAAATTTGAAAGCCTGGTAAATCAAGTGAGTAAGGAGAACATTGATCAGTACATAGAAAAAGCTGTTGAAGTATTGCATGCTTACAAAGCAAGCGGTGGCTTGGGCCAACCTATCTATGATTACATTAGCAAGCTGGATGAATTATTTTCACCAAAAGATCAAAACAAAGAAGAGCTTTTGATGGAAAGCATGTGCAGAATCACAGGATTAACTGCTCCCAGCAAAAGAATCCTTTTTAAGGATTATGACGCTAGACAGCAAGTTTGGAATTAACTAATAAGCGATCAACGGAATAAATAAAAGCGAGGAGAAATCTTTGCTTTTTTTTGTTTTTTGCAAGTGACTATTTGTGAGAATTATCTCACCTGAATTTGAGAGAATCACTTAATTCAAAAATTCAATTACCTTTGCCATCAAAACGATGCAAACCCCTGCATCAATCAACCATTTGTGTTCCAAAACACATAATTTTTTAATATGAATTTTTTTAAATCAACATTAATCATCTTACTAATGAGTAATTTAAGTTTAGCCCAAAAGGCGAAAAAAGAAGAAAACGTATCCATCAATGGCAAAATCATTCACTATGAAGTCTATGGTGAAGGAAAACCACTAATCTTTTTACATGGTTACAGCCAATCTACCAGGTCCTGGAGACCTTATGTATCAGATTTTATCAACGAATATGAGATCTATCTGATCGATTTACCAGGACATGGGCAGTCAGAAACCTTTAAAGAGGACTTATCCATAGAAAAGATGGGTGAGGACATCAATGCCCTGATGGCTTATCTGGAATTAGATGAGATCCAGGCCATAGGGTTCAGTTGTGGTGGAGATGTGCTATATCAAGTGGCACTCCAAAACCCTGATTTGATTGATGCTATGATCACAATTGGTGCGGTTGGCACCTGGGATGTCAATGAATTCAAACAGTACCAGGAGGTTTTTACCTTTGAAAACAGTGAAAACTTCCCTTGGTTGAAAGAAGCACATTCCAGTGACGATCAGATCAAGAAAATCATGGATGAATTTATTCATTATACTGTAGTACTAACCGATGAGGATTTGCAAAGAATCAAACCGGAGGTCCTGATCATGATCGGTGATGATGACGATGGGATGGAACTGATGGAAGTAGCCAGGGTAAAAAAGAACCTGCCCAACTCAGACTTATGGATTTTACCTAATGTTTCACACGGAGCTCATGAAGGAGAAACAAGAGAAGAATTTGTAGAAAAGGCTAAGGCTTTTTTAAATAAGGATAGGTAGTAGATCGCTATCTAATTTTCTGGGACTGAATTTCCTCCCATTATCTTCTCGCGATGCTTCATCCCCCAATCAGCAAGAGCTTCAAGCACACCTTTTAGTGTTTTTCCGTAATCGGTCATTTCATATTCTACGGTTACTGGAAAAGTATCATACACCTTTCTCCTGACAAGCAGGTTGATTTCCAATTCTCTTAATTCTTTAGACAACATGCGATCAGTGATCTTGGGGATCTCTTTTCCAATCTCTGAGAATCTTTTCTTTCCAAAAGACAATGCCATTAGAATGGGGATCTTCCACTTTCCACTTAAAACATACAACGAGTCCTGCACAGACATCATCAGTCGCTGACACACCTCTGGTTCATGTGTAACCTCACTATTCATGTTCTAAAAATAATGATTCCAGCAATACTTACCCAAAGTATAGTGCTATACTTTAGTATAGTACTTACGAAAGTATAGTCTAATTCATGAAGTTTTGCGTTCATTGAACATAAAAAAAATTGGTATCATGAAAGAAAAAATTATTTACTGGGTAACTACAAGTTTGATTGCCGGATTAATGGTGTTTAGTGCAATAGCCTATTTCACCAATCCAGTCATGGCTGAGAATTTCATCCGCTTAGGGTTTAGCGACTTCTTCAGACTAGAATTGGCGATTGCTAAAATTATAGGTGCAATTGTGTTATTGATCCCGGCCATTCCTATTCGAGTGCGGGAATGGGTATTTGCCGGTTTCTCCATTACATTCTTATCTGCGGCCATGGTGCATATAGCTGCGGGTGATCCAATCCAGGCTGCACTGTTCCCAATTATCATACTTGGGATTTTAATACTGTCACATACCTATTATTTCAAGGTTTATCATTAGACTTAGAATGAAGAAAACATAAATGCAACAATATTGCATTTATGTTTTCTATGTTTACCTTTGCCCTCATCAGTAAATATAAATTAGCTATGGCATCAGACATTTACGAAGTAATCATCATCGGTGGCAGTTATGCAGGATTATCGACTGCAATGGCGCTGGGAAGATCCCTGAGAAACACATTAGTCATTGACGCTGGAGATCCATGCAATAAATACACGCCACACTCCCATAACTTCCTCACCCAAGATGGCAAAACTCCTTCTGAAATTAATCAGGCAGCCAAAGACCAGGTTTCACAATACTCATCTGTCACTTTTCATGAAGGATTCGCGTTAAGCGCCGCAAGGGAAAATGGCTTATTTGCGGTCAAAACGGCGACAGCAGAGACATTTCAAGGAAAAATACTGGTTCTGGCCACAGGTGTGAAGGATATCTTTCCAGATATTATCGGATTTGAAGAATGCTGGGGAAAGTCCATTGTACATTGCCCTTATTGTCATGGTTATGAAATCAAAGGGTTAAAAACTGGCATCCTGGCCAATGGTGAAAAAGCCATCCATATGGCCGGATTAGTAAATAACCTGACCAAAGATCTTACGCTCCTAACTAATGGTGAACCAGATTTCAATGAAGAGCAAAGTGCTAAACTTAAAAAGCATGGAATTGAGATCATCTCTCAAGAAATTAAATCTTTCCAACATACCAAGGGTCAGATAGAACATGTTGCATTCAATGATGGCTCCACTATAAATTTTGAAGCAATTTATGGCCTGATCCCTTTTGAGCAGCATTCCAATATACCTGAATCATTGGGATGTGAATTTGATGAATGGGGTTTTATCAAAGTAGACAACTTTCAAAGGACTAATATCCGAAATGTGTATGCCTGTGGTGACAATTCTACTGGTAAAAGGTCTGTTGCCATGGCGGTTGCCGCCGGGAACATGGTGGGTGCCGTAGTGAATATGCAGCTGGTTGAGGAATCATTTTAAAATTGGTTTCATACAGCTAACAACATGTTACATCACGTTTGTTTCACAACTGCTATAGGAACCCCTTTTCTTTTTGATACTCCTTAAGTTTATCACTTAAATCTGCCCCCATAACTGCCAAATCTTTGTATTTAGACAACTTGTTTTCTATAACTGAACCATAAATGGCTAGCAACACTTGCAACTGATCACCTCCTGAGGAATTCATCTCATACTCGAAATTGGGATTATTGATGTACCATTCCAGCATCCTGTCAGTAAAGAATTCAATTTGAAATTCACCCCTCAACTTAGCCTCAAGGCTTTGGTCACAGTATTGTAACAACAATTTTCTAAGCTTGAAATCATCAATTAAATCTAATTTTCCGGTTGATATGATACTATTTAAAGTGATATTGGTGGGAGTGTAATTGTTAATATTCAAAGCGCCATTATTCAGGTAAAAACTAAGACTATCCTGATCTCCATTCATTTCGGATAATATTGCAATAGCTTTTGTAACGTGCTGTGCTTTTATGGTATTGTCGGGAATCTGGTAATTATTATAGGCGGTGATGTCTTCATCAAGTTCTTCAAGGATTGAGGCTATTAAAAATTTGGTTTCATCTTTCTTCCCCCGATCCTGAGCGTAATTTGAAATGATGAATGCCAGTGACACACCAAAGATTACTGATATCATATTCAATCCATGATCTATCCAGTTAATTTTCTTCATAGTGGCATCAATTTTGTTTAGAATGAGGCATCCTAAAATTATAAAGCAATACAGAGAGATTAAAACATCATTAACAAATTTATATTTTGCCAACTCAATAACTCAAATTCAAAATGAAACACATCAGTACCCTGCTACTCCTATTAGTCATTTCTTCTTCAATTTTCGCTCAGGATAAATTCTGGAACCCACGGGGAGGCTGGTTCTCTTTTGGAACCGATAAGAAAAGATCTGCTTCTATCAGCTATGGAGATATAGATGGTGATGGAGATGTAGATGTTTTGATAGCCAATGGCAGACATTGGGCTGATCAAAATGAAATCTTCTTTAATAATGGCTCTGGAAGATTTAATTCAAGTTACAATTTGGGAGTAATCAAGTCGACAACATATGCAACAGAATTAGGCGATTTTGATGGAGATGGGGATCTTGATGTGGCGGAAGTCAATGACCATGCTCCAAACAGGTTGTATCGTAATGAAGGCAATGGAATGTATACTGAGTATGCCCAATTTGGTGATCCTTCTGCACCCAGTAGAAATCTCACTGTGGCCGATATTGACAGTGATGGAGACCTGGATATTTTAATTACCAACCGGGGGAAAGCAAATGAAATCTGCCTGAATGACGGAAAAGGAAACTTTTCTGAAATTTTGCACTTCGGTGAAGATGATGATTCTACTATCGATGTGGAAATGGCTGACATTGACAAAGATGGAGACAATGATCTGATACTTGCCAACAGAGACCAATCTCAAAATTACATCTACTTAAATGAATCAATGTCATTTAATAAAAAAGTGAAATTTGGAAGTGGTAGCGACGAAACCCGTTCAGTGGGTATCGCTGATTTTGATAAAGATGGGTATTTGGATATTGTGGCAGCTAATATTGGGGAGGCCAATGTCATCTACTTTGGTAGCAAAAAAGGTAATTATGACCGAAAAGCTGTTTTGGATACTGCCCAAAACTTCACATATGCGATTGATGAGGTGATTTCAATAAAGACGGCTGGACCGACATAGTGATCGGAAATAATGGGGAACCTAACATAGTTTATCAAAATACCGGAAACGGTGTGGATTACACCAAAATTATATTCACGGAAAACGAGTACTCTACCTACGACATTCAATTTGCAGATATTGACAATGATGGATACCTGGACATTATTGAGTCGAACTCAGATGAAATGAACCTCTATTATTTCAATCTAATCCCACGGATGAAAGAATAGTTTTATGGAGCCTGCAGAAGAAGTTGAACAATTTCCTCATACTTTTTCTGCTCTTCCTGATCTCCAGTTTCTTTGTATTCTTTCAATAACCTTTGTGCTTCAGAAATTGGGCTGATGGTATCATTGATAAAAGTGCACTGACGGTCAGATTTTGCTTTGTACTTCAACATCCATTTAACCCGGTCCACTTCCCCACCACGAACAGCTGAAATGAAAGGGCTTTTACCCAAGGCATCACATTGATCCCATTCAACGTTGTTCTCCAGAAATAACTCCATCCATTTCACCTGAAACTCATCATCACAATCACATTTAAACGGAACTTCATCCATATCAAAGCTTTTCCACATGACGTCTTTCACCAGCCTTCCATCTTCCAGGCATTTTGGGTTTGCCCCTCTTTTCAATAATAATTTTGTTCTGCCCATATGAATTCTTTGAAATGTATTGGCACGTATGTACCTATGGAATTTAAAGCAATCAATCTCCTCGAAAGTAAGATCGTATTTCACAACCAGGCGCTCGTAATCAGATTGCTTCATAATGGAGTGGGCTGAAATATTGTCTTTCTGAGCTCCCCATTCTAACATTTTATCAATAACAACTTCACTTCCAGAGAAAATTCTGGCTTCCCTAAAATCCGGATCAAGTGACCGAATGAAACTGAGCATCTCCAGGTTTCCATGTTGTATCCAAAATTCCTGAATTGACAATATGTTTTTTGATCGTTGTTTCAAATTTGCCCCACGCTCATGCAACGCCCTGATCATACCCGTATCCTGAGCGAATACCATAACTGGAGGATATTCGTATTTTTCTACCTTGTAGGAGCTCTTTTTGGAAAATGGTCTACCGGGAAGTAAAGCATTTCCAAGCATGGCTCCAAAATTTTGCAGGTGATTACCAAAAGACTTGTATTGGATGACCTCAGGATAGTAGCATGTAGAATTTACGGTCACCCCTCCTTCCATAACCTGATCAATGATCGATAGTTTTTCCTGATTAGTGATTGAGTCATTTACCAGGCATTCACAAAAAACTGGTTTTAGAGAATCTAATTTAGGATACTTTTCTGCGATTGCTTTCAAACTATCATAGTTGACCCCAAACTCTTCAAGGCTTTTGATGATCTCCTCATCAGACAAGCTGTCTTTATTGGACTGACCACAAGACAATGCAATTATGGTCAGCGCTAACCAGATTGTATGAAAGAATTGCTTCATTGTTATTGAATAAAATCAGTCTTCAACATTGGATTTACCGCATCAAACTTCCCTGTTCTGAAACCCTCACTTAAATCTTCTTTGGTACCAGCCCATACATACCTACTAAACTCAATATCCGCTGAAAAGAAAGAAAATGAATCTCCTCTTATCCAGCCGGATTTTGAATCTTTGTCGTCAAAAGATTTTCCGGTTACCCGAAACCAGTGCCCTGTTGTATCCTTTTCCTGAACAGCCAGAAAATCAAATTTTTGAAATTCGCCGTTTGATCTTCCGTTTGGTGAGCTGAAAATTTTGGTCTTCTCAATTATCACTGCTGGCCTGGCATTTTCAACCAGGTATTTGCTTTCAACCCACCCTTCCTCTTCATCAGCTAACATTACTTGTGTATAAGGATATTTGCGATCTTGGATCTGATCAGTTTGGTAAATTGACTCACTGTAAAGCATCTCACCAATAGGAATCTTCTTTCGATAGCCAAATTTCTTTTCAGGCTTCCTTTTGTAATAAGCTGAATCCTTGAGCACCACAGCTGAAACCAATGCTTTTCTCACGCAATCAAACTTTCCCAACGAATCGATTTTGCAATGTTCCCGCCAGGAGGTCTCCGTGAGATCATTGGGTTGTTTGGAAATGTTTCTGGTTACAAATCCATTATCAAAGATATTGGTTCGGTAATCCTGAAATTCCTCAATTTCTAAATTACACTTCTCATAGGCGACTTTTTTCCAGTCCAACACATCCAGGTTATGAGTAGTAAACCAATATATAGTTCTATTACATTCACCCGGACCACTGGCCACCAGTATGGTAAACGAATGAAATCCCATGTATCCCGGATAATGCCAGGTATGGTAATAAAACTTTGAAGAGGCAATCTCAGTAGAGTCCATTATCCCACCAAATGTTTTGGCTATGCGCTCTTGGTTTTCCAGCGCTACCAATGACCCCATATCGGTGTCCTGAAGGATGTATCCTTCTTCTTCACCACCGTAAAAATACTCGGTATAGTAATGCCATCCTTCTTCTGAACATGCGGTGATAAATAAGATGAGTAGGATCTGCAGCGTCAGTAGGTTTTTCATTGTGGAGATTTGGCTATTCATTCATAATTTAATCAAATAACCCCGAATTTCTAGCCTTGCAAGTATTTTGAATACACATGTTTAAGAAGTATATCTGTTAAAATGAGGTTAAGAATTGCCAAATACTTTGTAATCTCCAATTACTCATCGTAAAATTGCAATGAAGCAATAATTAATGGGGTTAACTAAATCAAATCTATTCTCGGATCTTCAGAATGAATTGGCCAATGCGGCGAAAGCATTTGCTCATCCGGCAAGAGTTGCCATAATTCATCACCTTTTGAAAACCAATGCTTGTATCAATGGTGAATTGGTTCAGGAACTTGGTTTGGCCCAGGCCACAATTAGTCAGCACCTGAAAGAATTGAAGGCTATTGGGATCATCAAAGGAACAATTGAAGGTTCAAGTGTGAGTTATTGTATTGACCCAGTGAGATGGTCTGAGATCAAAGAGCAATTCAATGCAATCTTTAATCAGTTTGAAGCTCCTAACCCTGGAGATTGTTGCTAAAAAAATTTAAATAACATTATCGCAATATTGCAATAACAAATGAACCTAACAGAATTAAAAGAAGTGTTGAGCAACCTGGATGAAGTAAGGTTTAGACTTCCAAACGGTGAGGAAGTACCTCCTCATTTTCACGTCACAGAAGTAGGGAATATCCAAAAGCATTTTATTGATTGTGGTGGTACGGTGAGGAAGCAAAGTGTTATCAATTTTCAACTTTTCACCGCAACAGATTATGACCACCGTTTAAGTGCTCAGAAACTTCGTTCAATTATTACTTTATCTGAGGAAAAACTTGAGCTTCAAAATACCCCAATAGAAGTTGAGTACCAGGGAGAAAGTATCATGAAATATGGGTTGGAGTTCAGTGATGGCGTTTTCGAACTCAAATCATTACAAACGGATTGCCTTGCCAAAGACAAATGTGGCATTCCACAGGATAAACCCAGAATCAGATTATCTACCTTACAAGCAAAAGAAACCTGCACACCCGGCTCAGGATGTTGCTGATTAAACTATAAAAGACCATGCAAATTGAAAAAATAGCCCTCCTACCTACACTTGAACAAATTGTTGAATCGGCTAAACAACAGGAAATTCCTAATGAACGACTTGATGTACTGGATCCACTCATCAATTATATCCAGGGAAAGGTAAATGGAGGTGATGAAATCAATCTCAATTTTATTTGCACACACAATTCAAGAAGGAGTCAGTTTTCACAGGTATGGGCAAAAACAGCAGCAGCCTATTATGGCATTTCAGCCAATTGTTATTCAGGAGGAGTAGAAGTAACAGCTTTTAATGAAAGAGCAGTAGCATCACTTGAAAGAAGTGGATTTAACATTACATCAACCGGTGAAACGAATCCAATATACCAGGTGTTTTATGCTGAAGGATCAGAACCCATAAAAGCATTTTCGAAAGTCTTTGATGACCCTGTAAATGAAGCTGAAAAATTTGCTGCGGTAATGACCTGCTCACATGCAGATGAAAATTGTCCCTTTATTCCCGGAACCGAAAAAAGGATTCCAGTAAGGTATGAAGATCCGAAAGCATTTGATGACACCCCTGAGGAAGCAGATAGATACGATGAACGGTCACTTCAGATTGCCTCTGAAATGTTTTATGTGTTTTCAAAGATCAAGATTTAAGCTATTGGAGCCTCATTCAAAAAAGAGGGCTCCCTATTTATTTTAAACAACCTCAACAGAAACCTTCACACCAGACAAATCAGCATTTCCACTTATTTGATCGATTAGCTGTTCATCTGTTAAATCATTGACTGAAACACCAGCATGTTCTTTGGCAATATTCAATTGGACACCTTCCAAATGATGTCCCCACCCATGAGGAATTGACACTACTCCGGGCATCATTTCATCTGATACATCAGCCACTATTTTTAAGGAACCTGCTCTTGATGTGACTTTTACCATTTCACCACTTTTAACACTGATACGATCAGCATCTTCAGGGTTTATTAATAAGGTGCATCTCTCTGGTCCTTTGACTAACCTGTGGCTATTGTGCATCCAGGAATTGTTGCTTCTCAAATGCCTTCTCCCAATCAATGTAAGTTGACCATTACTGGAGGGATCCATTCTCAGTGCCTTCAAACCATCTACCATCACCTGAGGTGTTAGGTATACTTTTTTATCTGGTGTAAACAACCTTTCAGGCAATCTCGGCACAAGTGGTCCCAGGTCCAGACCATGGGGATGATTTTTAAGTTTCTTGATTGATAATTTATGTGGCCCACGTTTCAACCCTCTATCCAGAATTCGCTCTGGTGTCAACATAGGGAAAAGTAGTTTCTCCATGAATGGCCTTTTGCTTCCAAACCTTTTGATCAATGCCTTCATGATTTGCCAATCGTACATGGCTCCATTTTCCAACTCAAACAATGGCTCAGCAAATTTCGCGGTGTTTCTGATTGCCAGGTTATGAAAAACCAGGTCATAATGTGAAGATTCCAAACCAGTTGCCGGAGGTAAAATAATATTGGCATGTCGTGAGGTTTCATTAATGTAAATATCAATGGACACCATAAATTCAAGTTGCCCCAATGCTTTATCCAGCTTCTTTCCATTAGGTGTAGATAAAACTGGATTCCCGGCTGAAACCAATAAAGCTTTTATCTGTCCCTCTCCTTCAGTTAATATTTCATCCGCCATGGTGACTGCTGGTAATTCACTGCCGAATTCATACAAGCCCCTCACCCGGCTTTTCCACCTATTCCGGCGGTGCATGGTACTTTTTGGTGAAATATATTTCACAATGTCTACAGCCGGAGAAGTGAACATGACTCCTCCAGGTTTATCAAGATTGCCTGTGATACAATTGAGTAGGTTGATTAACCATTGACAGAGTGTGCCATGAGCTTGGGTCGATAATCCCATACGGCCATAAATCACTGAACTTTCTGCTTGCACTAACTCGTTGGCCACTTTTCTAATCTCCTCTGCTGTAATACCTGTGATTTTAGCCACTCTTTCCAGATCAAATCCCTGAAATATGGTACTTAAGTCCTCAGTGATGGATATCCAATCTGGTAATTCATTAATATTCACGAGGTTTTCATTCAGCATTACCTGTACCAATCCTGCCAAAAAATAAACATCAGTTCCCGGTTTGATGAAATGATGCCTGTCCGCTTTTTCAGCTGTTTCACTTCGTCTGGGATCTATGACTACCATTTTACCCCCTCGCTCCTGCAAGTTTTTAATACGATTTGGCATCCCCGGAGCAGTCATCATACTGCCATTGGATGCCATTGGATTGGCTCCCATTACTAAAAAATATTGTGTCCTGTCTATGTCAGGAATTGGGATCATTAATAAATGTCCGAACATCTCCTGACTGGCAAATTGATGAGGTAGTTGATCAACAGAAGTTGCTGAAAAACGATTTTTCGTCCGGAGTTGCCTTAACAGCAATGGAGAAAAAAGCATAGATCCGATATTGTGTACTGACGGATTCCCAAAATAAACTCCCAATGCATCTGGTCCATACTGTTTGCGAATGCTTTCGATATTGTTGCAAACCTCATCAAAAGCCTCCTCCCAGGAAATTTCCTCCCAACCATTGCCTGTTCGTCTCACAGGTTTTTTAAGTCTATCTGGGTCTTTATGAATATCCTGAAGGCTCACAGCTTTCGGGCAAATAAAACCTTGTGAAAAGGGATCATTCGGATCACCTTTTATGGAAGTGATGTTGCCCTCCTCCTGAGTGATCACTAGTCCACACATGGCTTCACAAAGGTTACAGGTCCGGAAATGAGAAGAAGATTCTGCTGACATACTATTTGGGTTATTAAGGAAGGTACAAATATTTAATAGCAGATCAAATTGATTTAGATGTAAGTCCTGGTCAATTATTTTAGGCAAAAACTCCAAAAACCATCTTCCGACTTCCAACTCCTTCCATTACATTTGATGGTTTCGACGAGCAACCTAACTTCAATAAATGGAGACTTTGGATTATGATTATGTAATTGTGGGAAGTGGTTTTGGTGGGTCTGTCAGTGCGCTAAGACTTTCAGAAAAGGGTTACAAGGTCCTTGTGATTGAAAAAGGTAAATGGTACAAATCCCATGACTTCCCTAAGACAAACTGGAACCTCAAAAAATGGTTATGGATTCCTGTTTTACGTTGCTTCGGGATCATGAAAATCACCATATTCAGACACATCTCCATACTTTCAGGTGTAGGAGTGGGTGGTGGTTCATTAGTATATGCCAACACCTTGCCGATCCCCAAACCAGAGTTTTTTAATTCAGGAAGCTGGGCCGGGTTAAATGATTGGCAATCTGAGCTACAACCCTTCTATAATACTGCCCTTAAAATGCTAGGTGCAGCCAAAAACCCAGCTCTTTTTGATGCAGACAAGGCACTTAAAGAAGTAGCAAAATCAATTGGAAAAGAGGACCAGTTTGATTCCACCAATGTGGCTGTTTATTTCGGAAAACCTAATGAATCCCATCCTGATCCGTATTTTGATGGAAAAGGACCAGAACGGGTAGGCTGTAATTATTGTGGTGCCTGTATGACTGGCTGTCCCAATAATTCTAAAAATACCCTTGACAAAAATTACTTGTATCTGGCTCAGACCAATGGTGCAGAAATCATCGCCGAAAATGAAGTTTTTGATATTTATCCATTGGAAAATGAAAGTGGTTCAAAAGGATATGAAGTCCATTTCAAAGACAGCACCAGAATGTTCAAAAAAACCCAAAAGGTCAGGGCTAAAGGAGTAATTGTCTCAGGTGGTGTAATGGGCACAATCAAACTACTATTAAAACTCAAAACAAGTTCATTACCCAGACTCTCCAACAAGATTGGACAGGATATCCGGACCAATAACGAGACCTTGATAAGTATTTCAACACTAGACAAAGACAAAGACTTATCTCAGGGAGTAGCAATTGGCAGTATTTTACATACTGATGACAATACTCACATTGAGATGGTGAGATATGGAAAAGGATCAAATGCCTGGAAACTGGCTCACCTGCCATATGCCGCGTCAAGAAATTTCTTTATTCGCTTATTCAAAGTTATTGGAAACTTCTTGACCTCTCCCTTGAAGTACTTGAAAATCTATTTCAAAAATAGCTGGGCACAAAAAACTACGATCATTCTGTTCATGCAAACGCTGGATAGTACGTTAACCTTTAGAAAGAATAAATTTGGGATGATGAAATCATCTGTTGGCAGTGGTAAGAAACCCACCCCATTCATTCCTGAATCACATGAACTGACTAATTTGTATGCGGATCAGATTAATGGAAAGGCTACCTCTTTCGTAGGTGAGACTTTGTTGGGGATTCCTTCTACGGCGCATATTTTGGGAGGTGCGGTGATGGGTGAAAATGCAGAAACAGGTGTTATTGATAAAGACAACAAAGTGTTTGGATACGAAAACCTTTATGTGATAGATGGCGCCATGATATCAGCTAACCCAGGAGTAAACCCTTCCCTATCAATTACTGCTATTGCAGAGCGTGCGATGAGTAAAATTGAAGAAAAACAGAAAACTTAAATTATCAATGAGTTGAGGGAATATCATCTATCTATACTAGGTCTGGACATCAATGCATCTGATGAAGACATTAAATCAGCCTATCGGGACTTATCAAAGAAATTCCACCCTGACGTGAACAATGCACCTGATGCATCCGAACAATTCATTCTCATCAAAAAATCCTATGAATATCTTATGGATACACCGGAGGTTGTCTATCAGGAAATCTATTATGATGATGGACTTTCCGAAAAAGAAAGGTGGCGACAGGAAATTCGTGAAAAAGCCAGGAACAGAGAAATTGAGAATCAACGCCATCAACTTGAACTGATCACAAAACTGACTCATTATTTCAGACCTTTTGCTTTAGGCATTCTGTTGTTTAATTTATTACTGGCCATTGATTACTACCTACCCTATAGAAACCATGAACAAGAAATACTCGCAATCAGATCTATTTATGAAGCGACTTACTCTCATAGTAGCACCAGATCCCATATGTATGATGAAATAGACTTTGAGGAATTTTCAATGCGTTTCGAAAGAGGAGAGGTTGCGCTTATTGATGATTATGATAGGGCTGTTGTTGCTGCGACAATGATTTTTTCAAAGCCCATGTATGCATACATCACGTACAAAGACAAAACCGAACGTTATAAACAGGTATATAATATCTATTACATCTTCGGATACATAATACCGGTGATGATTCTTCTGGGATTCCTGTTCTTCTATTTTCAATCTCCCATGTACAAATTGAATGTTTCAGTGATGCAATTTTGCTTACTGATGGTACAGTTGTTTATATACTTTAGACAATGAGAATATAGAAAGGACTTGCCTGCAATTAGTTGATGAATTATATCAATAAGAAAAGGAGTAATCTACAGAAAACTCCTTTCGCTAACCAAACTCTATATCCATAGAGACAGATTGTGTTCGTAAAAATATCTTTATGGACCTGTGGCGAATCTGGGCAATCAAAAGATTAATTTCATTAATGTAGATTAAGAAATTCCACGCTGTCTTTTTACAGTACTCAAAGCTTCTGGAGTCATTCCTAGGTAAGAAGCAATCATTTTTTGGGGTACACGAAGTACAATCCCTGGATAATTTTTAAGAAACATGTTATAGCGCTCCAGGGCAGAAGCACTTAAAAGCATGGTGATTCTTCGCTGCATGGATAACATTCGCCGAATCAATTTCATCGTGGAGACGGTTTGGAAGGCCTCATCTTTCTCCACTTTGCATATAACAGAATCTTCCAGGGCATCTATGAATAGTTCACAAGGTTCATCTGGCATTACATTATCTACTACAATCCATCCTTCCGGGGCAAACATATGAATGTGTTCCCTACCCTTTGCATCGATGGAGTAGCTGCGCAGCAAACCGGATTCCACATGGAATACTTTACTATTGAGGTCTCCTTTGCGCTGAAGAAACTCCCCCTTTTTGACTGTAATTTGTTTCAAGAGATTGTGAGATCGTAATTGGAGTGGCAATGATAAACTTTCAACTAAACAACTTCACTCCCAATTGTGTAGAAAGGAATTTATAAAGGATGACTGGGCCTAATTGGTCTTCGGTCTCAGGTTACCCAATCAAACTCACCCCATTCAAGTCAGTAGTCAAAATCTCACTCATGTAATCAAAAAATGGCCGCATATTGCTGTATCCCTCAGAAACATTTTGGGCGAAACTGGGGCTTAAAACCTCCTTATCTGTGAAATCACGACGAACCATCAGCTGCTTAAACCGGATCAGATCTATTGCTGGATCGTCTTTGCTAAAACCTCTGGGGGCTGATTTTACCTGTTCACCCTTCAGCTCACCAAAATAGGATTTAAACTCTTTATCATTTAAGATATCCTGTAACCTTTCCGGTTCCTGCTGGATTTGCTTCCTGATGTGTAGCATGTCTTTGGGTTCCGGACCAAAAAAACCACCAACGAGTGCACTTTCTCCTGGTGCTACACGAAAGTAATACCCTCCTCTTCTTTCATCTCCAGCTCGTTTGAAGCTTGCGCGAAAGTCGGTATTGTATGGCGTCTTATCATTGGAAAATCGTACATCCCGATGAATTCTAAAGATTTTGGTTCTATCTGTCAACAACACATCATGGGATTGAATCTCATCCTGGATGGCCATAACAAGGTCCTCGAATTCATCTTTTGCAATGTCATAATCCTTCTTATGGTCCTTGAACCATTCGCGGGTGTTGTTTTGAGCAAGGTTTCTGAGAAATGTGAGAGAATGTTTCATGAGAACTAAAATAGAAACTCTAAAAACCTAAATTCTAAATTCTTAGAGAAATGTTTGTACTTAAGTATTATGTATGATTTTATTGTGACTCTTCATACATAATTACAATCATACTTTATACAAATAATGCTATAATACAATACACAATAGACTTCACCAATCACCCGTTATTCAATTCAAAAAAACACCACTTTCATTACGAATATTATAAAAATTGCAGCTTTCAAAAATTTATCAACCAAATTCAAAACCAAAGTCTTGTGGATAACCGTATAGAAAAAATCACCACCTTAAAACTACCGCCATGTTAAACTTACAGCTACTCGATCTTGACCGCAAGGAAAGAATGGATCTCATTGAACATTCCAATGACTTCCGAAGCAAATACCGTGTATATTTCAAAATTGCCGATTTTTCGTCTAATGAACTCAATGTAAAAGTCTGGCAACTCGAGAATAATAAGCACCAGTACTTCACAGAAGAAGAATTACGGAAAATCACAATGGATTTGTTATCTCCCTATTTAAAGAAAGGGATGAATGTTCATATTGAGGCTACTCCATTTGTAATGCCCCTGGATAATAGAGATATCCAACTCAGGAAGGCTGGGTGATTAATTAGTATTGAGATTGTAGATTTGAGTATTTAGACTAATGTCAGCTCAAAAAAATCATTCCCTACTGTGACAATTCCAAAATTTTTGCAACTAATACCTTCAAAGCAGTAGCTTAAAATGGAATTGAGGAAACAAGAATTCATCCAACTCATAGATAAAAACAAGGGCATCATCAGAAGCCTTTGTAAAATCTATTACAAAAGCACTGAGGACCAAAAAGATGCTTTTCAGGATATCATATTGCAGCTTTGGAAATCCATGGATTCTTTTCGTGGTGAATCGGAAATAAGTACCTGGATATATCGAATAAGTCTGAATACGATTCTTTTAAAAATACGGAGGGAAAAAAAATCTGTTTCTGCGGAACCAATAGAAGCACATAATCCAATTGCTAATGCCAAAGCTGATGATCAACTGGAGCTTCTTTCCCTGATGATGCAATTTTTGAAACCAATTGACAAAGCGATTGTAGTCCTTCACCTGGAAGGATACAAGAACAAGGAAATTGCGAATATGCTAAAGTTATCTCCAACGAATGTCAACACACGTTTCAACCGTTTAAAAGCTCAGTTAAAATCAAAATTTCAAATACCTACTCATGCAACTCAACGATTTTAAACCCACCTGGCAACAGTTCAAATTGATGGGAGCTCTTGAACCCATTAGCAATGAAGAGATCATGTTGATCATTGATGGAAATGAGCCTATCACCAGCTATAAAATGCAACGAATTCTGATCACTGCGTTTTCTTTCATCTTTCTCATTATTTGTTGTCAGGGAGGATGATCAATTACATCATTTGGGACATTAACCCACAAATTTTTGACGGAATCTTTTTCTTACGTTGGTACGGTATGAGTTGGGCACTGGGAATGATCTTCGGTTACAGCATCATGCTTCACATTTACAAAAATGATAACATCCCCTCGATAGAACTGGATAAACTCACCACCTATGTGATGATTGGTGCCATTGTGGGAGCCCGATTTGGTCACATTTTGTTTTACGATCCAGTTCATTACTGGAACAACCCTATTGAGATACTTCCCATCAGGATCAACCCAACCTTTGAATTCACCGGCTTAGCCGGATTGGCAAGTCATGGAGGGGTCCTTGGTGGTTTATTGGCACTTTACCTTTACCAAAGGAAATCTAAATTCAACTATTTATGGTTGTTGGATCGATTGACCATTGCGGGAGCTGTATTGGGAGGATTCATCAGACTAGGCAACCTCATGAACTCAGAAATCATTGGTATTCCCACTAATGTACCATGGGCTTTCATTTTTACCCAAATTGATCAGGTACCTAGACACCCGGCCCAACTTTATGAAGCCATTTTCTACCTGGTTATTGGCCTTATTTTATTCAGAACCTGGAAATCAGGAAGGTTTACCAAAAACACAGGGTTCATTTTTGGTCTGGGGATGGTATTGATTTTCACTCAGCGCTTCTTAATTGAGTTCCTAAAAGAAAATCAGGTCTCCTTTGAGGAAAGTTTGACCTTGAATATGGGACAGACGTTGAGTATTCCGTTGGTGTTGGCAGGAGTGTTTTTGATGTGGAGAAGCAGGAGCAAGGAAAATCCGAAATTCTAAATCCGAAACTTGAATCATTTCAAGCCATTGTTAGAGTTGTCACTAACTGGACAAATTCTAAACCCTATATGCGAAATACTAATTTCTGGTGTTAACCAATATCTAGAACCGAAAAATTTCGAATTTCGATATTGGAATTTCGAGTTTACTTTTTTCCCGCCCTTGTTGGTGTTGTCACCAAACGGAGGAAACTCCAATTTCAGACATCTTTCTTCCGCCCTTGTTGGTGTTGTCACCAACAAGAGAAACCCTGAACTCGAATTCTAACTTTCAGACATCTTCGAATCTAGAATTTCGGATTTCGAGTTTTTCATCTTGGAATTTCGAGTTTACTTTTTCCAACTGTATCTTGTATTCTTAATCAAAACCCAAACAGTCATGACCACCACCCCCGAACACGATGAACGAGTTGCTAATCTTACATTCGCGTCTGTCTATCCCCATTATGTCACCAAAGTGGAGAAAAAAGGACGGACCAAAGAAGAATTGTTGCAAGTGATCGAATGGTTGACTGGTTTTGATGAAAGCACATTACAATCCCTCATCGACGAAAAAGCCACCTTCAAAACATTCTTTGAAAAGGCCAACCTCAATCCCAATGCAGAGCAAATCAAAGGAGTGATCTGCGGTTACCGAATTGAGGACATTGAAACGCCACTCACCAAACAGGCAAGGTACCTTGATAAGCTGGTAGATGAATTGGCGAAAGGGAAGAAAATGGAGAAAATAATTAGACAATAAGTTAATTTTATAATGTATGATTGTATAAAGACTACAATGTACATCATACAGTCATACACAATACAAATTTTCACAAAGCAAATCATCAATGAAATGGTATGATTTTTTCTCCAACATCTATGACTCCTCACTGGAGAAGTTATATTTTGAAAGCAGGACAAGAGCTGTTGAACTTCTGGACCTGAAAGACGGACAAATTTTGTTGGATGTTGCCTGTGGGACAGGAGCCAATTTTAAACACATCCTGGCTAAAGACATTGAGTTAAATATCTACGGGACAGATTTTTCCAGCGGTATGTTGAGGAGAGGACAAGCTGCAATCGACAAGAACCAATGGGAAAACATCAAACTATTTCAAGCGGATGCACGTGAGCTAACTCCAGAATATGTTAGAGAACAAACCAAGCAAGAGGCTGGTTTTGACAGGATTATTTGTGTATTGGGACTTTCTGTCATTCCGGACTGGGAAACGGTATTGGACAAGATGCTGGGATTATTGAAAGATGAAGGTAAAATTGTGATCGTGGATGTATTTGCTGAAAAGAGGGACTTCAACACCTGGCTGGTAGAAAAAATTGCCAAAGCAGATCTCGACAGACCCATATGGCAAACCCTCAAAGAAAAGACAACTGATTTCCATGCGGAGTACTTACCAGTGAAAGAGAGTAAAGTGGGAGGAAAATTGTTTGTATCGGCTGGTGTTAAATACGGATTGCATTAAAGGGAAGGTTGACCATAATCTTTACTATGAATTATGAAGATGATCTCAAAATCTAGAATCAACACATGCACAGTCTTTCAAAGGTAGTTAATGAAAGGTTAAAGGCTCTCTATAAGATCAGATTTCAAGAAGTTATAAGCATCTTTAGAAACTCAAGCCAACAAAAAGATCATGTGCAAACCTGGAAATATGGGTTCCAATCACCCTCTAATTTTTGTAGTATCGAGTCTCCTGCTTTATGCAAGTTGCTCACAACCTTCACCATCCAATACCTTATTTTCTGACTTAACGCCAATTGTGAAGGACCTTTCTATTCAAGGAAATTGGAAAGCGTCCAACGAATTAATACGCGTTAATTTACTATTCGATGATAATTTAGATAAAAAAGATAAAATCTTCCTTCAAATTGTTCAGGCCGAGAACTACAGATATTTGGAAGAATATGTTAAAGCCTGGAACACATTCCAACTAGCAATTCAGTCCTCTAAATCATATCATATTCCGGATTATCTTGATGAGGCTTATTATGGACTTGGCGATCTGTCCTATTTAAATTGGAGTTACTTCAAGCAAGAAAACGCCCTCAAAACCTCTCATGATTTTCTGGATTCTGCCATGTCATGTGCAAGAAAAACAGGTAACAAGAAGGTGATGTCCAAAGTTCTATATAGGAAAGGAGCTATATTTCAAATAGAAGGCGATGAAAAGAAAAGCCAAGAGCATTTTCAAAAAGGCTTGGCGATTGCTTTTGCAATTAGTGATACAGTTGAAATGATTAGAAACCATACGCACACAGCAGTTGCCTTAAGAAGATCCCAAAATAGAGATTCTGCTTTTTACCATTATGGGCAAGCCTACAAATTGGCACATGGCATCAATAGAAACTATTCAGAAGCCCATTGTCTTGCCAATTTGGGTTCCTATTATTTAGAGATAGGGGATATTCCCATTGCAGAATATTATTATCAACAAGCCAACTTCTTAGCTAAAGAATTAGGACATGGTATTGTGATTTGTAAGGGATTGTATGGTCTGGCTACTATCCAAGAAAAACAAGGCAGAAAGCCAGAAGCACTTGATTTAGCGACGGATGGCCTAAAACTTGCAAAAGAGAGAGGTTACAAGAATTTCGAAAATGCCTTCAGTGAATTAATTAAAACTATGGCTTATGAGTGATCTTATTTTAATGTAGTGATTTCCTTCTGGTTGAGCCCTTGTTGGTGTTATCATCAAGAAGTAGTCAACTCACATCAGAAAAAGACATTTTTCGGGTTTCGATTTACAAATTTCAGTCTCTTAGCTCCAATCAAACCTCCTCAAAAAGTGCTATGTTTGAAAGGATGAATTAGCCACCTAACAAAATATTCCTATGACCCGACTTACATTCCTATCATACCTTATGGTCCTCACAATTTGTTTCTCCTGTGGCAAAACTTCCCCTGAAAAGGAGACTAAGTCTGTAGAAGAGGCATCACCCATCAAAGAAAAAACAGATAAAAAAGAAGAAGTCGCTAATGACTCAAACGAAGAGCGTTTTGAGACCTTTGTAGCGTTATATGATAGTGTTCAACTTCCTGTAGCAATAGAATCGTTCCAGATAGACTTGGAGCAACTGGTCGCTCAACAAACGGAGACCTATAAAGATATCCGGAGCAAAAGTGGCTTCTCAGATTTTACTTTTTACCCCTCCAAAATACTGAGTAAAAATGCGCAATACACGGCACTGATGAGTTATGAATTAAGCCGATTGAGCATTGCCGTTCCGGTAATTGAGACCTACACCAATACGGGTGAATTAATAGACCTAAAAGCTCTTGACTATGGCTGGGAGGAAAGTGAAACAACCAGTATAAAAGGCCAATCCGCTACCATAAACGAGGACCTCACATTTTCATTTGAAATCCGTTTCGAAAGCGTGGACTTAGAGGAAAGTGAAGATGAAAATGGTAATTATGTCTTAAATGAGGTCACCGGTTCGCGTAAGAACTTCCGAGAGTACAACACCGGCAGGATCAAACCCGATGGAACAATTGGCATTGATGCCCCAGAGAGAGAAGAGCTAACAGAATAAGGTGAAACTTTCGATATTCGTGTTCGTGCCGTTCACTTTGACAAGCCTCCCATAATAAACATTATTTGGATTTAGAATTTAGCTTTTAGAGTTTTCCTTTCCCCATTTGCATTGTGTCATAATTACTCTTATTTTTAGAAAGCGGCACACTACTGGCTATCAGAAATGGATGGTTGGTGGTGTGCTTTTTGTTTGAATATGGCAGGTGTGAAGTTGAGTACATGGCACCAACTTTTAGTTCAGGTCTTACATCTTATTTAATGAATAGAACAAATTATAGAATATTAATTGGGTCTATCCCTCTAGGGATTGTTCTTGTTCGAATAGTTTTCTGGGACCACTTGAATGAAAGGTTTGATGAAACAGCTGTTACTCTCATTATTTTATCGTTGCTTTTTCTTTTAATCCCAATTGAAAACATAAAATCATTAAAAGCAGGAGGGGTTGAAATTGAACTACACCCCCCTCAAATAAAAGGTGCCATCAATTCACTTAATTTAAGTATCACTGATAACAAGAAAATTGAAGAATATATCAATTCAATATCTTCACCTGAAATAAAATCACTTTCAGGCTCTAAAGTTCTATGGATAGATGACAAACCTAATAGTATTTTAGGTGAAAGAAGGCTATTTAGAGCTTTTGGAATTGAGATTACGGCGGCCAGCTCTCTGGAGCAAATCAAAAAGATAGTAAAAGAGGATAATGATTTTGACTTAATTATCTCTGATATTCAATGGCGAGATAAAAAAAACCCAAACCATGTTCATTATGGAGGAATTGAGGCAATAAAATTCTTGCGAAACGAGTTAAAAGACAAGGTTATTAATTCAACTCATGTAATTTTTTATACTGCCTACACAAAATCACAAATCGATACCATCAATAGGCAAACAAATTTTATGGAAATAGATAACCATTCAATAAATCATACCATTTTGAATTTGCTAAAAGTTTCTATTGAAAAAATTTCTTCTTCAAGGGAAAACCCAATTGTAGTTAATTCAAGAAAGAAACCAACGTAAAAACCTTCAATAATTCATACTGCACTGCTTTCGAAATTTGGAAATTCACCGATTGTGAGAGAACATCTCAATGCAAGATTAAGGATTCTAAGTGCTCTTGTTGGTGACAACACCACAAGAGTAAACAGCGACTGGCACCAAACAGTTGCGCACAATATAATCTCCAATCCCCTTGTATTACACCTGAACATGCCCTAATTTGCTTGTCAGTCGGCAAAAGTCTTAATCGAAGGCTTCTTATTACATAATTCAACTAGTTTCGCAAACTACATTCCAACCGTAATATCCTGGTCCTGGTCCGGGGTATTATTTTAGAAGTGGAAAAGCGCAATCATACAATTCCCGATCAAGTCAAATCGTTACATCATTAAATCACCAAAACATCACTCGGTGCTCTATTAATCCGCGGGCTGACGTCCAGGGATGGAGCGGGTCAATCGAGGCATTGGGCTGTGGCATTTGGGCTGGCCTTGAGCGAACAGAGGGGAGATTGTCCTTCATCGGTGGTGCCTTTTTCTTTTGGTATCTTTTCTTTTGGGCAAGCAAAAAGAAAAGTACAAAACTCAACAGAGTAGGAAAGGCAATTTAACCACCGAAATAATGAGTACCTAACAACTAAGAGTATATAATAGGAACTATTATGAATGAAACTTTATACTAACCCATGAAAAACCTAAACCAAACCATAGAAACCCATTACCTCAAAGAAAACCTACTGGAAGACATCCTCTCCCGTTTAAACGCCCAAGGAATCGACCTTTCCACACTAAAGCGATCCGACATCTCCGGAGTAGACGAATTCCATGTAAGAGGTGCTGCCGTATCCAAAGAACTCGCCCAAACGATTGATTTAAATGGCATGAAAGTCCTGGATGTGGGCTGTGGGTTGGGTGGACCAGGTAGAATGCTGGCGGATGAATTTGATTGCACCGTCACCGGCATTGATTTATCCAGTGAATATATCCGAACAGCCCAGGGGTTGTCTAAACTTGTAAAACTAGACCACAAGACCCAATTTGTCGTTGGTGATGCCTCTAATCTGCCCTTTAATGATAATTCATTCGATGTAGTCTGGACACAACACGTCCAGATGAATATTCCTGATAAGCATAAATTCTATTCAGAGATCAACCGGGTCTTAATTCCCGGTGGCCATTTTTTGTACTATGACATTTTCAAAAACAATGTAAAAGAAGTCACCTATCCCATGCCCTGGGCCTCCTCGGATGCTTTCAGTTTCCTGTTCAGGAACCATGAAATGCATGACATACTTACTGGATTGGGAATGAATAGATCCTCTAACAACAACCAAACCAGCGCCGGCATAGATTTCTTTGAAGCCTTTCTAGCAAGACTAAAAGAACAAGGACCTCCAAAACTGGGATTGAATGTCCTCATGGGAGACAGTACCAAACAGAAACTTCTTAATCTTTTAAACCATCTGAAAAGTGATGCATTGATGCTTGAAAGTGGTATTTATAGGAGTGAGTAGTTTTTCACTAATGATAAATCGTGTGCTAGTTGCCAAAGGGATGAGATGGAAGAGTAAATATCTGACTTCAAGAATCAATTAAATATGCCTGGTATAAGACAAATCGCCTGGAGCTTGTACGGATCCCTCGCCTGGGATAAAAACAGAAATAGCCTAATGACTGAAAGGGTCATGAAAGTTATTTTAACGGCACTAAAAACCGAGATCAAATACGAAACGGTATTAGATGCAGGTTGTGGAACAGGGTTTTACGCTTCCAAACTTTCTGAAAATGGCTTTCTGGTCACAGGGATTGATTATGCCCGAGGCATGATAAAAGTCGCAAGAAAAAAACATGCTAGTCGTAGCATTCAATATGAAATTGCAGACCTCTCTAAAACATTACCATATGACAACAACTCCTTCGATCATGCGATCAGTATCAGTAGCCTCCAGGCAGTTCCCGATCCAATATTCACTTTAAGAGAACTAGGCAGGGTAGTCAAACAAAATGGAATGATTGTTATTGTCCACTTTGGTAAGCCAGAATCACATCAGAGGGATGTGAAAAAGCAAGTTCAAACTCAATTGGGCAATGCGCAAAAACCAAACTTTATCACAAAAAGCCTTTTGTATCTGAAAGCATTTGCTGAAAGAAAAGGGTTCTCAACTTACTGGACTTTGGAAGAGCTGAAACTATTGATTGAACGATCCGGGCTCACAATCAGGCGAGCAGAAAGAATTTGATACAATTCTGATAATAGAAGTAAAAACCTCAATTTGATGTCTTTATCCAATATTTTACTCAGCTAAATGTCAGTTATTCGAGCTTCATTAATCCCAATCTTCTTCTTCCAACTGAAATAAGTTGTCAACACTGACTTTTAGGATTGCACCTATTTTCATAGCCAATGCTGTAGACGGAACAAATCGACCCTTTTCTATCGCGTGTATGGTCTGACGAGTAACATTAACTTTTTCTGCCAGAGCAGCTTGAGACAAATCATTCCTTGCTCTTTCAACTTTAATTAGATTCTTCACTACTCCCTTAACCTTAAAATCGCAAAACTGATAAATGCTGCCAGTATACAAATAAGCGCAAACCAATAGGAAGAAATTACCCCTGCCTGGTTGCCATCTGGGTATGTAATAAGGTAATTAATTATAGTGCCTGCTATGCAAGTAAAGACAAATCCTATTGCAAGTGCTTTGAACTTTAAATATCTGATTCGCTCATCTGCCATGGGACGACCTGAGAAAAACAAGAATAACAATCCCATACCTAAATGACCAATAAGACTCTCAACAAACCAATTTCCATTTTCTGCTATTTCAAATATAATTGCCCCAATCGCAAGTAAGCTGAAAATCAAACCGAAGTAAAAACTTCCTCTAAACCAGGGGACCAGGGACCTACTATATGCTTTCATATTTTCTAAATTGTAAATTATACAACAACAAATGTAAAGTATAGTTTACATTATGTCAAGTATAGAGAACATAATTGTAGCCATCTTAAATGAAAATAATATGCAGTTTTGTTTGAGGCATATCCAAAGTGGAAGTAGATTTTCCTTTGGCTGAGAAGATTTAATGCAGTATCGGATATATTGACATCTAGTGTTAAAAGCCGGTGCTTTGGTACCGGCTTTATAGTTTTCTGTGATCCTCCTACAAGGGGCAACTATTTCATTTTTTCACCCCAATTACTAATAGGTAGATACAAAACGTTAATTCCGCAATAACCGCAGTAAACAACATCACCATTTCACTGATTTCGATAAGCGACGGTGCAATGAAACTGGCCAGACAATTGAATAAATATCCTGCACCGGCAATAAAAATCATGACTCCAATGAAGTTGTGGAAATCAGTAGATTTATACAAAAGGACACCCATCAGAAAACAGTTGATCGCAAAAAACACACCTGAGATCAGGTAACCGTAATCAAATACCTGCAATTGAGTCATGACGTCCGCACTTAATTCAGTCAATTTCTCAGTTGACATTTCATCGGCACCCTGGATCATTAAGACAGGTTTAAACAGATTGATCAGGTTTGCACCAAGTATGGAAGACTGCAATAACCTGAAAACTGCTGCCAGGACTGCCAGACCTTTGTGAACGTGTACAAGAAGGAAATAAAAAAGCACTGAGACCATAACATCCGATATAACCATGATCAGATCCCCCAAGAACCCTAGTCTGTATAAATTTTCATTTTGAATGAGATTATTTAATGTAATTTCAGCACTGGCAGGGTCTATCAATGTCCCTCTCACAAACATTCCACCTATCAACCCGCCGGCTATAATTAACAGATAGAAGAATCCGGTAGTTCTGGCTAACGTCTTTGTCGATATATTTAATTCATTTGTTTTCATACTCAAAGATTTCATTTACTGCTACAAATCTAAATTGACTATTTACCGGTATTCGTTGACTTTAGGTAAGAAAGAATTATTTTTTTGGCATTGTTCTTTACCCAGACACATACAATCCAGTTACAAACCTCCAGTTTATCTTCTTTCAGTAAATATTAAGAAACCCTCGTCTTTTTTATGATTTTGGGATAATAATAGGTATTGTTGGTAGGTAGTAGCATAAATTGTACAATACCTTCATCAAACATCAAATAATGTTCTGGAAGAAAAAAAGTGTACCCTCAATTTAATGCAGGAATACCAACATTTTGTTATAGAAGAGATTACTTCTATTCAATCAGGTTTCTCCGAAAACAACTAAAAAATGTTTAACCCAAATAACCAATGAAAATTCAATTAAACACAACCAGACAATCTGTGAAGGTAAACCCCATCAAAGCCCTAGTCGACCTTATTGTATTCTTATCAGTTATGTTTCTCATCCGGGAAATTCAAATTGAGGGTCTCGGGTTTTGGGGATATACCTTATTTAAATCTTTTGTCACAGTGGGGGTGGCCACCCTCTTGATTTACTACAGAAAGCAATCATGGAAAGATTTTGGGCTAACAAAACCAAATCACCTATTAAAGACCTTAGGAGTTGCAATCATTATTCTTATAGGCACGGTAATTTCAATTATGTTATTTGAAATATTTATTCGTGATCTGCTTTTTACAGATACCGGGTCAGGTACGGCATCTGAAACATTCGACAAACTAGAAGGAAATCTACCCTATTTCTTTTCAATTATCATATTTGTCTGGATAGAATCATTTCTCGAAGAGCTCCAGGATCGGGGTTTTTCTTTGAACCGATTCGAATCACTTTTTAGTACCATCCCTTTTTCCACCGTACTTGCAGTACTATCGCAAGCGGCAATTTTTGGATTCAGACATTCATACGATTTTTCTCCCAGGTCAATAACCACTGGTTTGATCGGGCTTGTATTTGGAGCAGTTTATGTAATGACAGGCAGAAATCTATGGCCTCTCATAATTGCACACATTATTTTGAACACAATGTCAATGACTGATGGATTGTAGAGGTTGGGAATATAATCTGGCTAACATCTTTAACGATCTGTAATTAAAGAATTGAATTATCACCTAGCGGATATAATGCGGTTGCAAACTGCAAGTTATTAAGAGAGGATGCATATATCATTTCCTAAAATATTTTCAAGAAAGGAATAATTTAGTAGAGTCTAAAATTAAATTACAATATTCAGGGGTTTAATATACACCTTGCCACCTGATCAAAAAAGAGGCAACAACAATTTTCTATCCCTCAAATGAAATAACAAAAATTATGTCAATAACAGGATCAATATATAAAGTAACAAAATCTGAATTAGAAGGATTTAAGTCTAAGCTAACCTGGAACCCTCAGGTGGAAAGCAAAGAGTTGTTTCTTGACTCATTCTTCTACGACATTTATGAGGTTCTAACCAAGTACTCTGATTTCACAAAAGAAGAGATGGCACCTATAATTGAAGGAATGAACATTATTCGAAAAGATGAAGCAACTATTGGATACTCTGAACCTCAACAAGTAGTCAAATTGAACCAAGTGCTAGAGAATATTTCTACCGCACAGTTCGACAAATTCTTTGCCAAAGCAATTGAAGATAAAGAATCCTATGTTTATGCCTTCAGGGAACAACAAATCTATGTGAATGGTTTAAAAAGCTATTTTGAGCAACTCAAGCAATATTTTTCTGAAACTGTGGCGGAAGGCAAGTCCTTACTTCATATTATTGGATAAGTAAGCCAGTTAATCGGTGGCTGGTTATTCTTCAAATTCAAAAGTGAAAATCCGATCTTCACTAATCTTCGCTCTAAAATGTACCATTTTATGTCTAAATTATTGTAAGAATCCAAACTACCATCAAAATGAAGACGCCAACTCTAATACTACTTTTATTATTGCTAAATGGTAAACTCCATTGTCAAGACATTCCCCAACTTAACCCTGTCAAAGTCGGCTCAACCCTTGATTTCAGTCAGGATTTCGTTGATAGATATAACTCTCCGGAAGCCTTTGAAGCTTGTGAGAAGATCTACAACAAGATGAATACTGATGGACGTTCATGGGATCAACTATCTGAATCCGAACAGGATGTACTCCAGTATTGTGATGAAACCCGGGAAGATGTTTGGGACATTATAGGAGGCGGATGCAGCTGGTATTGTGGTGGTGGACCAGAATCTGTAACTGCATCAAGCTATCTTTCAAGTCAGGGATCAAACAGTTACGAGCCTGCAAACGCCCATGATCTGAACTATCAAAACGCCTGGGTTGAAGGAGTTGATGGTTATGGCATTGGTGAATACCTAACGTATACATTTAGGCCTGAAAACCCTAGAATTACTAAAATTATCGTTGTAAACGGGTACATCAAAAGCAAAAATGCATGGAGCTCAAACTCAAGAGCAAAGAAACTTCGTGTTTATTACAATGATGAGCCCATTGCTGACCTGAACTTGAAGGACATCAGAGCGGATCAACATTTTAAATTTGATCCCATTGGCTACAGTGATCGAACCAATTTGAATTTACTAAAACAGCAAGATTCCTGGTCTCTGAAATTTGAAATTCTGGCTGTTTACGAAGGAACCCGCTACACGGATACTGTGATTTCAGAAATCTACTTTGATGGAATTGATGTACATTGATAGGAGTAGTATTGAAACAAATAAACTACTAATCCAGATACTGTCAGGTCAGAAAGCCATTACATTAATTCTACTCTGTTTCGTGGGTCTAATTTCATGTAAACAGGAGGAAGTTAATGGGATTCTTATTGGCGATACACTATTAGTACATCAGAGCTTCCAGGAAAATCGAGAATTAGTGAAGCTCATAGAAAGAACCCTGGGAAAAGATCATGAAGCTCTTAAACAAATTACAAACGTTTGGTGTGGAGCAGGAGCAGGTTGCTATGAACTGGGTTTTATCGTTACTCAGATTATATACAAAATAGGCCTCCAGGATTTCGAATTAATGGCTAGTCAATTAGATCATGAATCCAGGAATAATTTGCTAGGCCTCATTCAAGCTGGCTTAGAATACTTCGATAACGATGAAAATGGTCAGATAGATAATACCAATTGTTTATCTGAGTTTCCGTCGCTGTACGCATTGCTTACTAATCCTTAAATTGAGTTGCGCAACCTAATATGGTCGGGAATTCTTCCTTTTTGATTTGTTGATTTTTCATACCAAATCAAAAAATCATTGTAACCACCACCAATAGATTTGAGTCTAATCGAAAAAACTCAAAATCTCATTATGAAAAACCTAATCAACCTGGTGCTTTTATTTGCACTCACCATCAATTCATTATTCAGTCAAAATACGCTTTCACCAGAAACTTTCGATTCTATCGTTGCTGCAAATACATACAAAATCACATTTGATGGAAAAAATATTTCCGGGCAAGGAGCCAATTGGCTTATTGACGAAGCTAAACAAGCAAATTATTTCCTGGTAGGAGAACGTCATGGCACATCCGATATTCCAGCAATCAGTGGTGCCATCTATTCCAAACTAGTTACTGCAGGTTATCATTATGCTGCACTCGAAATTGGTCGATATGCAGCTTTAGAGGCTCAGGAAATACTAAAAAATGGAGGGTTTGATGCCATGAAAAATTACCTGGAAACCAGCGATTACTTTCAGGCAATTGCATTTCTTGACTGGTCAGAAGAATCCAGGCTTGCCACCCGGATTGTGATGGAATCACCGTTGAAGGAAAAGGCACTTTGGGGATTGGACCAGGAATTTCTCTTTGGTTGCAAAATGTATTTAGAAAGGCTCGAAAAACTTGCCTCCACCGATGAACAAAAAACATTGCTCTCAAAACTTTCGGAGCAATTAAAAGAAAATAAATTCCTCCTTGGAAGTGATATCAATGAAGATCTGGTCACATTATTGAAGACTTTCAATGATAACGAATATGCAACGGGTTTGCTGGAATCGCTGATCATGAGCAACAAGATTTATGGCAGGTTTAGAGGAGAGATCACAAGAAATGAATCAAACACCATTCGTGAAAACCTGATGAAACAAAACTTGGTTGACCTGGTCACATATCATGAAGAAGTAGACGGCAAAACTCCAAAGGTTTTCTTTAAGTTTGGAGGATTCCATGCAGCTCCAAACCTGGGCAATGGAATGTCCACACTGGGAACTTTTGTAGAAGAATGGGCTTTAAGCAGAAATGAATCAGCATTCAACATCTATCTGGACGCAGTAAGTGGAACCACCCTGGCCAGTGGGCAGGATAATCCTCAGGGAGGAGATGGTACCGTAGAAGTTGTAAGCAATTTTGGTAGGATCAATCCTGATGAAGTAGACCCCTCTTCAAAAAATGTATTTGCAGACAAGCTTTATAACCAAAATGAATTATTCCTGGTTGATTTACGTCCATTAAGAAAACGGCTTTATGAGCTGGAACCTTATTTAAACACCAGAGCAGTAAAACTCATCACTGGTTTTGATGCTTACCTGGGTATCCCTAATGTAAAACCTGGAACACCTTTTCAAAAGAAGTAATACTGTTCATGATTTTTTTGACCAAAAGAAGACCTTTCCCGTAGACTATGAAGAACTAATTCAAAATGGCTCTACAAGAAATGTTCAGCAACCTAATAAACAATAATAAACTTGGTGGAATTAATTGTCTTATTTGGAAAGATGGACAAGCCGTGATGCAGGAATCTTTCGGTTTCAAGAATCTACAGACGCAGGAACCAATGACTTTTGATGGGCTGTTTAGAATTTCTTCAATGACAAAACCAATTACTTCAGTTATCGCTTTGATGCTATATGAAGCAGGTAAATTGGATTTGGATGAGCCAATAACTGACTGGTTTCCTCAATTTAAAAACATGAAAGTTCTCAGGGACCAACCTGAAAATTATGAAAGTGCCATAAGGGAGATTTCTGTATTCGACTTGTTGACACATAGAGCAGGGTTTACATACAGTGAGTTTCAAAATGGAAAACTAAAGGATGCATACAATGCACTGGGGGGTGACATTGATTCAATCTTGACGAATGAGCAGTGGATAAATGAATTAGCAAAATTGCCTCTTATTGGTCAACCCAGCGAATTGTTCAATTACGGAAGGTCAACAGATCTTCTGGGTATCCTCATATCAACAATTGAAGGAAAGCCACTTGGGCAAGTAATGGAAGAAAAGCTATTTATTCCACTAGGGATGTCGGATACTTTTTTTGATGTCCCAAAAAGTAAAAAAGATCGATGTGTCTCTAATTTTGGGTTCAATGATTCAGGTGAATTGACAACCCTTGAAACCGTCCCTTTAAAGATGGCATTAAAGGAGCGTCCTCCAGATTTAGAATTTCAATCAGGAGGTCAGGGACTTTGGTCGTCAATATCTGATTATCTTGAATTTTCTAAAATATTTGTAGGAGATGGTGCTTCAAATGGTGTTCAAATCTTAAACAAGAATACTATTGACTTGATGTGTACCAATCAATTAACAACTGCTCAAAGGAAACAGTCAAAGCTGATGGGAACTCCGATATTTCAAGAAAATTACGGATTTGGATTAGGAGTGGCAATGGTGTGTAAAGAAAGTGAATATGAATCAATTCCATGTGCAGGTTCCGTTGGTACCGTTGGATGGCCGGGTGCATACGGAGGTTGGTGGTCAGCGGACCGAAAAAATGAAACTATTGCCATATTCCTAACACATAGCATGACAGAACCAGGTCAACTTGAACTGGGAATTGGCTTTGAACTTTATGAAGCCATAGATATGTTCTCAGGTTTTAGTAGGGAAATCTCTTTAAGCTGATTTTGCAGGATAAATTAAAAGTTATTGTTGTAAAAGATTTCCCGTATAATTGAAGTGGCAAAGCATCAAAAATGAGCTTGAAATGAGTGAACTGCTTATAAATTACTTTTCACAATATACATCCATATCCCCCAGACAAGCTCAAATCATTAGGGACAATGCCATCATTAAGGAATTTCCAAAAGGAACTATGTTACTCAAAGCAGGCGGATATGCGAAAGAGAGTTACCTGGTTTTAAAAGGACTGATTCGTAGCTTCTTCCTCAAAAATGGCGAAGAAATAAACACCGAATTCTTCCTGGAATACGATCCCGTAGTTCCTGTAAGTTACATCAAACAACAGCCTTCAGACTATTTCATTGAATGTCTGGAAGATTGTGTGGTATCTATTGGAAGAACAGAACGAACTGAGCAATTTTTACTTTCCTATCCTGAATTTGTACCACTCTATAGAAAAATCAGTGATGATTATTCCACAAACCAGTTAGTAGCTGCTGATAAGTTTCGCAACCTAAGTCCAGAGGAACATTACCTGGAAATCATGAATGTAAAACCAGAATTACTGGAGCGAGTGCCTCAATATCACATATCCAGCTATCTGGGTATCAAACCACAGTCATTAAGCAGGATCAGAAAGCGTCTTTCCAAAAAAGACTAGGCTTCTCATTTATTATTTGATAGCTGTAGAAGTTAACCTGGGTGAATGAAATTCATTCTTTGCCAAAATAGCTTTGTCCTCAAATTAAAGCTGCAAAAATGACTACAAACAACCCAAATGGAACAAAAAACCTCTATTACTTGAATTTAGTAGGACTCTTCATATTTATTGGAATCTTACCACTTAATTGTAGCACCCGAGATGTTGGCAGTCTGGACGTTAGAAACCTCAGAGAACCGGTACTCAAACATGCCTGGGAAGAAATCGAAAGATCCGATCAAAACAATTCCCACAGTTGGATTTCCTACTCAAAAGAGGTGAATGGTTCTAAATTCAAAGCGTTTAAGATTAAAGGTATTATAAGTGCCTCGCCAATTGAAGCAATAGAAGCATTGAGGTACCGCCTCGAACAATGGACAGATTTTTACACTGAGAAAGAAGCTTATTTTGAAATACTTGAAAGTGATTCTGATAGCCTATTGGTCTATTCCATTTTTAAACTCCCTTTCCCATTTAGAGACAGGTCTATGTGCGAAAAATTTAAAATCAAACAAGACCCATCTACTGGAGTTCATCAAATTACCTGGCAACAAGAATGGGAAAAAGCCCCGGCCGAACAAAACATAATTAGAATGCCAGTCGCTCAGGGTTCATGGACTTTTGAACCCATGGATTCAACTAAAAGCCTGGCCATATATGAAGTATACACGGAACCCGGAGGAAACTTACCTGCCTGGATGTACAATTCCACAGTGAAAAAAGGGTTACCAAAAGAGCTTGCCGATATCAACTTTATTGTAGAAAAGTATATTAGAAAGGAATCATCAAATGAATAATGTTAACCTCACCAATAAAGTAGCACTGATCACTGGTGCTACAAGTGGAATCGGAAAAGAATCAGCACTAGCACTTGCCGCTATGGGAGCAGAACTTTTTATAGTGGCTCGTAACCCGGAAAAGGGAGCAATTACAAAGGAAGAAATCCGCAAAGTAACAGAAAATAGCAAGGTTAATTTGTTGACCGGTGATCTTTCCTCCTTAAAAGATGTCCAGCGTATCGCCCAATCATTTCTCACGCTTGAAAAGCCTCTTCATATTTTACTTAATAATGCTGGTGTCTTCAACTTAAAGCGAGAAGAGACAATTGATGGCTATGAAGAAATGTTTGCCGTGAATCACCTTGCTCCTTTTCTGCTTACCAATTTACTGTTGGATAGAATCAAGACCAGCGAAAAACCCCGTATTGTCAATGTCGCCTCAGGGGCGCACATACTGGTTAAAGAAATTAAATTTGAAGATTTGAATTTTGTCAAGGGATTCAAACCACTCAAGGTTTATAGTCATTCCAAACTGGCAAATATTCTTTTCACCACTGAGTTAGCAGCTAGACTTAAGGAAACTCAAGTAACTGTAAATGCGGTAGATCCCGGAGAAGTGAGTACCGGTTTAGGCCAGCAAAATGGAGTTATTGGTAAATTATTGTACTGGTCAATGAAACCATTTATTCAAACTCCTAAAAAAGGAGCAAAAACCTCTATTCACGTTTGCACCACACCTGAACTTGAAAAAACCAGTGGAAAATACTTCAGAAATGGCAAAGAAAAGAATCCTAAACCCTGGGCAATAGATAAACAAATGGCTGAAAGACTTTGGGACGTAAGTGAGCGCTTAGTTCAAATATTTATAACCAAGCATCACCTAAAAGGTTGATTATGAGTTGTTAATCTTCTGTTATTTTAATGGTATCGTAAGAAATGATCACTGAGATTAGCTAACTTCAGTTCGAACTTATGGCGTATACAACCAATTAATAAATAGACAATGAAGACACCTGGATTACTTGCTTTAATAACTTATATGGCTTTTTGTTTTAGTTGTTCAAACACTTCCACCAATGCAGAGAAGCCCATATTGTTTGAACTTTCCACATCTAAAAAACAACAGCTTGCAAGCAGGATTGATAAAATAGCTGAACAAGATGGACAATACAGAAGCATTATTTCCCTGGGAACATTGGATCAGGAACATCTTAAAAAAGATAAAGAACTCAGGCAAACAGCTTCACTTGAAGAGTATATAGCTTTCACCAAAACTATCGAGAAAACTTTAGGAAAAGAGCAGATTGACTCACTTTGGAAATTACAGCATGAGCTTGATTATCAAAACTACAAAAGCTTCAAAGAAATCATTGAGGAATATGGTTATCCATCCAGTGAAAGACTGACAACAACTGAAGACAAGCTTTTCCCAATTTTACTGCATCCACCAATTGAACTGGAACCTGCTGTGTACCTCCAAGGAAATGAAAGCATTACTGCTTCCGGAAGTATTGGAAAAGCGAATGAAAGCAGAGTCTTTCGCGCTTTTTGTGGATAACATAAAAGCAAAGATTCTCAAAGAGCCACAGCTTTATGGAACCAATAAATCTTTCAACCCTGCCACAATGACCATGGGCTTACCGGAAATCGAAGATATAACACAAACAAATAATGAGAGATTAGCTATTGGCATGGAGCCACTTGAGGAGGGACTATACAGTATAATGGAAAAATAATGACATGGCAACTTACATAGATGGATTTGTACACCCAATCCCAAAACTTCACCTGAATGAATATAAGCGTATAGCAGAAAAAGTAGCTAGCATCTGGAAGGAATATGGCGCACTTGAATATTATGAATATATAGGCGAGGATCTGAAATTAGAAGGTACACGTTCATTCATAGAAACAGTGGATTTGAAAGATGACGAAGTGGTTGTTTTTGGATGGGTTTTATTTCCTTCTAAAGAGACGCGCGATTTAGCAAACAAACAAGTCCCCGCCGACCCGAGAATGGCAGATTTAGTTGGCCCATTGACAGATCCAAATAGATTAATCTTTGATGCCCGCAGGATGATCTATGGAGGGTTTCAACCGCTGGTTCAGGAGTCTGGTGGTAATTGAGAAAGATTGTCAAATTAAATGTTTGTACCAAAATTGAAGTTCCTTCACACTTTCCATAGTCTCACATACTTCTTTCCATGACATTTTGCATGTTAAGTTATCTTTTCTTTTATATCCCCTTTTGTACCAAAACTCGTCTAAGGGAGTATAACCTGATGGTTTTGCAGGGTGGTCCTCTGCTCTTATTACTGCACAAAATGTGGCCTCACTGAAATTCAGGTTTTTCGCCCAGCTTTCACGTTCGTCAAAAAACTTCAATCCTATACCTATTCCTCTATATTCTTTTAACAAAACAGATTCACTGAAATAATATATGTCATTTACATCAAATCCATGGTTTGTCCAGGGCTGTTTTATTTCAGCCGGCTCATTTTTCAATGGCATCCCCGTTGACATACCTATTACACTATCATCGGCAAATGCCACCACGATGATACTTTCCTCTGATCGTATTAAACTCTCCAAATACTTTTCTTCATAGTCTAAAGTTCCATCATACAAGTAAGGAAACTCCCGAAATACTTTTATCCGTAATGCTGCCAACTCTTTTTTGTATAGATTGACTTGGTTCCCTGTATATGATTGAATGGTTAATTTCATTTTGTTATTCACTTACTTTTAAAACAATCAATAAAAAGTAGTTAATAATAATGCGACCACTTCCATTTAACCCTTAAAAATAATCATTTGGGGTAGCTGTTTTATTGTCAGCCATACCTATAATTCACAATGAATAATGTAACTTCAATGATTTTAACACTTTCTAGCCACACAAAATCAGGCTTGCGAATGTTTCGAAATGATCAAAGAAAAACCTGCAATTCGCACTGCATATTTTAGTATTCTTGGAAATACCATTTTAGCAATTATTAAAGGTCTTTCCGGGGTATTTGGGAATTCGTACGCACTCATTGCAGATGCTATAGAATCAACCACAGACATCTTTGCTTCAGGGTTAGTTTTGTTTGGTCTGAAATACTCAAATCGACCTGCTGATAAGAATCACCCATATGGGCATGGAAAAATAGAGCCTTTGATTACATTCCTGGTTGTTGCATTTCTGGTAACATCAGCAACCATAATAGCCTACGAAAGCATCCGGAATATTCAAACACCTCATAAAACCCCTGAACCCTGGACTCTGATTGTTCTTGGTTGCATTATCATTTGGAAAGAAATCTCATTTAGAGTAGTTATAAAAAAAAGTAAACAATTAAACAGCTCCTCTCTAAAAGCGGATGCATGGCATCACAGAAGCGATGCTATTACTTCAATAATGGCATTCATAGGAATTTCTATTGCCCTATTATTCGGCACTGGGTATGAAACAGCTGACGATTGGGCTGCACTACTTGCTTCGGCATTTATTATATACAATAGTTATCTGATTTTCAGACCAGCATTAGCTGAAGTCATGGATGAGCATTTATACGATGATCTGCTGGAAGAAATCAGGCAAGAATCAATCAATGTAAAAGGAGTAATTGGAACAGAAAAATGTTTTATCCGTAAAGCTGGAATGGAATATCATGTAGATCTACATGCAATAGTTGATGGTAAAATATCAGTTAAAAAGGGACATGAAATTTCGCATAGATTGAAAGATCATTTACAGCATAAAATACCAAGTTTAGGACACATTTTAATTCATATTGAACCAGACATTATTTGAGTTACATTGTAAGTTCTCCCCGATTGCTCTCGAGAAAATTACAGATTGGATTGTAAATATTGAGTAATCATCTGAATGAAAGAGTGTGAATGTAAGCAAGAATCAAACATATTCATCAACTTATAATGCACACAATATTTTAAAAATTGACAACAGAAGAATGGCTTACAGTAAATATTTAGTCGATAAGGTCAGAGAGGCGCTTCAACATTTACCTAAAGTGGAAGAAAAGACGATGTTTCAGGGTCTGACTTTTATGGTGGATGACAAAATGTGTATTGGCATTAGAAATGAAGAGATCATGTACCGTATTGATCCTAAAATCTATGAATCTGTACTGGAGAGACCAGGTGTCAGACCTATGATTCATGGAAAAAGAACAATGAGGGGCTATATTTTTGTGAATGAAGAAGGTTACAAAAGGAAAGAAGACTTTGAATATTGGGTAGAACTTGCTCTGGACTTTAATAAAAGGGCTAAATCTTCTAAGAAGAGAAGTAAGTAAGTTCTTACTAATTAATTACTTAAAGTACACTACCGAACAGTCTTGCGTTGATTCATTTCCAAGTAGCCCGATTAATAGACCGAACCCAAAAGCCCGGCCTATTTAAAGTATTAAGATATCAGACATCAGTATTTAGATTATTCGATAACTAAATCAGTTCAACAAAAACATCGGTCAACCGTCAGCGGTCTTCAGTCAAAAACTTCCGACTTCCAACGGCGCAACTAGCGCCTAATCCACCTCCCCGAACTTCTGATCTCCACACATCCTCACCACTTTAGGTGTAAATGTGCCAACTACATCAACAAGATCAGTTTGGTGGGCCATCACCTGATGGATATCCTTGTACACCATTGGAGCTTCATCTAGTCCAGAGCCAATCAATTGGATCCCTGCCTTTTTAAGGTGTTTCTTGACCTCTTTTTTAGACAAAGTTTCCTTGGCCTTCCTCCTGGACATCACCCTACCAGCACCATGAGAGGCAGAATTAATTGAAGATACTTCCCCTTTTCCTCTCACGATAAACCCAGGTGAAGTCATCGAGCCTGGGATAATTCCCAGTACTCCTTCACCAGCTGGTGTAGCGCCTTTTCTGTGAACAATGATCTCATTGCCATCCACATCTTGCTCTTTCCAGGCAAAATTGTGGTGGTTCTCCACCATTACCAGATGCTGTTCGCCTAGTGTTTTGGCAATTCTGTGATGGATCTGATGGTGACAAGCAGAAGCATAATCACCTGCCAAATTCATCGCTATCCAGTATTCCTGACCATCTTCATCATTCAGGTCAAGCCATGCCAAATGCTTAGCCTCCGAAGGAAGTTTACACTTGTCCATTGCCAATTTGGTGTAGTGCCTGGCAATATTGGCACCCAAACCCCTTGAACCGGAATGTGATAGTACAGACAAATATTTACCTGTTGGCAAATCCCATTCATTTTCAGTATCCGGCAATTCTACCACCCCAAACTCAACGAAGTGATTACCTCCACCTGATGAACCTATCTGAGCATATGCCCTGTCTTTCAATGATTTCAAAATATTGACCTCATCAAATTCAGGCCTGTCCAATACATCATGTCCAATAGGTCTCTGAAATTTATCATTCCCAAATCGGGTGTTATCCATAAGGATCTTTTGATAATCAAACTCCTCATTCCCATTAAATACAGGAGGTATATCATAGAGTGTCAGGCACATCCTGCACCCAATATCCACTCCCACGCCATAAGGAATTACCGCATTATCAGTAGCCAAAACTCCACCAATTGGCAATCCATATCCCTGATGTGCATCTGGCATTAAAGCACCAGCTTTCGCAACAGGAAGTTTCATCGCCACTTCCATCTGATTCACCGCACCCATTTCAATTCCTTCTCCACCATAAATCTGATAGGGAATTCTATGGGTATTGAGCTCAACAGTTTCGTTGTGCTCTTTTTTGATGATCACACTTTTAGCGATCGGACCCAGTGTAGCATGTTTTAAATAAAACGCAGGTTCAGCGATCACTCTTTTCAGCAGATCCTTCTTATGTAATTTACTTTTTCCCTTAAAGTGTTCTTCCATCACCTTTATGGCAATTCCAATCACTTTACCTTCCGGGTAACCTAGTTTTCTAAGCTCTTTCCCGGTTAATTTATTTGAAGCCATGTTCGTTACTTATAAAGTTAATAAATACCACTTCAACCCTCCTTTCCTAAACTTTTTTCTGAGGTGTTTATCCTCAATAAGCATGTATGGCGGTTGGTTTGTGGTTGCAAACCCAAATTTCCTGGGCAGCTTTGTATACAATGATTTTGGCGGCAAACTGTAATTGGGCATTCCTTTAAAATGATTCCCCGTCTCGAAAGTGTTGTAATAAATTACAGAGCAACCTAACTCATCCTTAGAGAATCGAATAGCCAAATCCAGTAATGCTTCATCCCAAACTTCAATGTACTTTTTCAGGTATTTGTCAAAATAGACCATGAATGATTTCGGATCTACAGCTTCAAAGATTGTATGCTTGTCACTTTCCCTGGCCTTCCAGTTTCTTACCCTTCTGTAAGCCCAGTTAGCAGCCTCTGAAGCTTCCCGCAACCAGTCATTCTGGATCTCTTCAATCAAGACTTCCCCATTGTTCAGATCCACATCCATCCTAACCCATCCCATGGTCAACTCCCTGTTTTTCTTGGGTTTTACCACTGGGTGTGATGTATTTATGAATGGATATTGTCCTTTCTTTGGCTCAATAAATTCATAGTAAGCTTCATTATGAAGACTTTCAAAATTGAGCTGAAGAACCAGATTGATCCCATCCCTTGATGTCTGATAATAATCCTGCTTTTTCCCATAGGAATATGTACCCCACTGTGACAATGAATAGTTAAAGTTTATTGTCTCAGTAGTGGAACAATTGAATACATCTGCAGAAACACGCTTACCAGATACGGCAAGTTGTTTTTTAACTACTTTTTTACTGGTCAAAAATCCAAATTGTGATTTCTTCAGTGCACTCACCTCCATCCCGGGAGTCACAAAATATTTTAGCAGATCAAGGGCATACTGATCTTTGAAATACCCAAATTGATTGTTTCTCGTTTCCAATGTATCCATCAGAAACTGTAATTCTGAAGGTGTCATCGCCTTTCAAGATTTAAAATGTGATTAATTGATTTCACTAGCACTCGAAAGGCAAATCATCCTTCTAAGTACTAAGTCTGCTCACTACCCCAACTATCGCAGTAGCCATAAATTTCATGTTGACTTATTCTCATATCTTATTTATTTAAATTCCCAATAACATATGCTCCCCTATCGCTTGCGAAAGGGGAGCTGTCCGAGCGCAGCAAGGACTGAGGGGTCTCATCGGTCCTCCGTCACCCATCAACTTCCAGCTTCCGACTTCCGACTTCTAACTACCTCATCATCCTCCTCAATCTCTTGAACTTGCATCTCTTAATATCCGCCCTGATCTCATCACCTATGTAATTATCAGTGGTGGTATAAAGGGCATCCCTGTAATACATGATAGCCCTGTTGAAATCCTGAGTATGTTCATAGGTTTTACCCAGTGTCTCATAAATAAAAGCATCTTTATAATCTGCTTTCAAAGCATCCTCAAGTATACCCCTCAGTTCAACATACCTGTTATCCCATTTGTACAGTTCTACAATGTTCAAATAAGCAGCCTTCAACCTGGGGTCAAAACGGATCGCATATTTCAAGTGCATCTCAGCTTTCTCTTTATTCCAAATATGGTACTGATGCAACCAGCCAAGGTTATTATGCACTTTGGCATAGGCCGGCTCATCATAAAGCAAGCTCTCCAACATACACTTCGCATCATCAAAAAGGTAAGCATCAATCGCTTTATCCGCCTCCATGATAGCATCTTCTATGTATTTTATATACATGACCATTGGCATTTAAAAATTTCTAAAATCAAAACACAAAAACATTTTATTGCTCCCCTATCGCCTGCGAAAGGGGAGCTGTCCGAGCGCAGCAAGGACTGAGGGGTGTCTCCGGTCATCCTTCACCAGTCATCGGTCCCCATAAACATCCTTCCACTTCCGCTTCGGCTTCACCAAACATCCGGATTTTGGATGTACATAATAAGTTGGACTTCCGGCGCTGTACCAATACAATTCATATCGGCCACCAGAACCATCAAGACCATAAACCCTTCCATTTCGGATCTCCACATTCAGCTCCACATACCACATCAGGTGTTGGATTAAATGCTGCCCGGTCATGGAATTAGGATCCATTTTCTGGCAGAGCTCACTGTAAATTTTGTCCCAGTGCTTACCCACTTTACTTTCCAGAAATCGGGTCAGCGGTCCCAGATTGTCGTTGAGATACTTGGTACCTCCTCCACTCCTGAGTTTCATGCTTTCCTTCTTCATGGAACGCTCAAAATCATTATGTTTGTTTTCGTATTTCTTTTTATATCCTTTTGCTTTTCGCAGGTTCCACCCCTTGCGATAACATTCAATCAGCTCCTCATCCATCCTCTTGTCACGCCTCTTCTGACGCTTCCTCCTGGATGGCTTAAGCATACTTAAATTGTCCATTTTGTAATTATCCAATTGAAGGATGCCAGACACTTAGCCCAACATCCTAATCACACCAGGAGCACAACTTGTGTATGCTCCCCTACCCAGTAGGGGAGCTGTCCGAGCGTAGCAAGGACTGAGGGGTCAATCAACCTGTCCCCGGTCATCGGTCACCGGTCACCCGACTTCCCAGCCCAAAAATGCCCTTCAATTCATCAATCACCTGACCATTACCAGCCACCGTGATCTCACCAATTTTCTCGGCAATTTTCTCCACGTACTCCATCTCTTTGAGTTTGAACAACATCTCGTTGTCCTCCATCAACTTAGCGGTGTTAAGCAGACTTCTTGTAGAAGCTGTTTCCTCCCTTCTGGTGATCACATTTGCTTGCGCTTTTTTCTGTGCCACCAGAACCTGGTTCATGATCTCTCTCACATCACCAGGAAGGATGATATCCCTCACACCACAGTCATTGACTTTCACACCCAGGCTGGTTTCTTTCACTTCCAAAGTTTTCATCACATAATCAGCGATGGCATCTTTGTTATCCAGCAATTCATCCAGCGTATAGGTACCTACAAACTCCCTTAGAGCAAGTTGCATCAAGGTGTAGAGTTGTTTCTCATAATCCCTGTTGTCAACAAGCGCTTTCTCAATATCCACCACCCTGTACTGGGCGTTGAAGTTGATTCTCAGAGCAGCTTTGTCTTTAGTCAGGATCTCCTGACCAGTTACTTCCAGCTGCACCTGTCTCATATCCGCTTTTCTCACAACTACAGGTGTGGCATTTTTCCAGAAGTAGTACGTACCGGTATCCAGTATCGCACCCACTTTTCCGTCCACATACAGCACACCTTTTTCATATGAAAACACTTCAAATACCCTCACAAAAGGTAGTACTTCCCTGCTCATCAGGGTATCAGTATCAATATCTTCTGTAATCTCAATTTTACTTAAGTCCACAGTTTTAAATTGATAATCGCGTATACCTTTCCAGTAGGCATGTTTACCAGCTGCAATCACTTGTCTTAGGTTACCGTCTTCGTACCTAAGGGCCATCTCATTATCACCTAGCTCCACGACAATCAATTCATTTGCCAATTGCTCATCGGCCAATAAAATATTCAGGTCGATTGTAGGATAAAAAGGTTGCGCCCTGTCGTACAAGACTACTTTCTCATTCGGGAAAATCCAGTAAACCCCTTCCGTGATCATTCTTTTATAATCACCGTTTCTGAATACCAGACCTACTTTTCCCTGGTTTACTCTCACTCGTCTCATCGTTTTTCAAGTGTTTAGTTTTAAAAAATTACAGGGCCGTTCATCCATCATGGACATCTCGACCAACTCACAATACCACCATTCCGTGGTGCAAAATCGCGTTTTTCAGGGCGTGTCCCTGCGTACCTTGGGTCGGGTCGTCACTACTCGCCATCCCATCGCAAAGGCTACATCGGGCTCAAACAAACCGTTCCACCCCTCACGCAAACCCGACTCAAAAACTCGAAATCCAAATCTCGAAATCCAAAAAATGAGTCATCAAATCATTCCATTCCAAGCCACCCAATCCTTGACCAGGCTACCCGTCTATTATTCTACCATCAATTGCTCCCTTGTCGCTTGCGATAAGCGAGCTGTCCAAGCGCAGCAAGGACTGAGCGTCACAAACTTCCAACTTCGTGCTTCAACTTCCAGCAGTGCGCCAGCACCTATCAAAAAACAGCACCCGTTGAACCATTCCCCAGTAAGCGGAAACACAATTAAGCAAGGTTCAAAAAAACCAGTTCCCAACTTTGAGTTATCACACCCTTCACTAACTACATCCATCTGCTCCCCTATCGCTTGCGATAGGGGAGCTGTCCGAGCGCAACAAGGACTGAGGGGTCAATAAAAACCCATAAACTGTCCGAGCGCAGCAAGGACTGAGGGTTTTCATACTTCAAACAATGGGAAGCGGTCCTTCGCCCCTTCCGGTATCCTCGCATTTCAAGGCCCTGATGGAATCTTTCCATGGCATTCCCGAAGGCGATGCACAAGGGATCCAAAAGGCCACTGTTTTTCTTGGTTACTTTTTTCTCAGGAGTTAACTGTCTCCTTTTGGACTCACGTCCGTTCATCTACATTAAAAGTGTAGTGCTCTAACCTACTGAGCTATCACGCGTTTAAGGCGCGAGCAGGATTCGAACCTGCACATCAAAAAACTGTCGTTCTACCTTTGAACTACTGCCCCGTTCTAACTTTTCCCTTGCGGGGCAGGAGGGAATCGAACCCCCACATACAGTGTCCTGGCATACCCATAAGCAGTATATCAAAACTTACCAAGCCCGATACTGTGGTGCCATACAGAAGCACTCACCCTGGCTTATCAGGTATATCTTTATATCCCATTCTGTCAGAAATTGGCCGGGGAGTGGCCCCTATGAGATGTGCCCTAATATTAATGTCCAGGACCATCTCCCCAACCAGTGACAGAAGGGATGATCTATCTTAATCACTCAAATAAGTGCTCCCATTACTGCACCCTTGTCGCTTTGCGATAGGGGAGCTGTCCGAGCGTAACAAGGACTGAGGGGTTAACCGCAGTCCCAAGTCTGCATCTAACTAACAACCAATCTCGTACGCCCAAGAGGAATCGAACCTCCAATCCCCGCATTAAAAGTGCGGTGCTTTACCAATATCAGCTATGAGCGTATCACCTCATTAAATTCGAAATCCGAAAATCGAAATCTGAATTTATTCCTTAACCTGCTCCTCTATCGCAAGCGATAGGGGAGCTGTCCGAGCGTAGCAAGGACTGAGGGGTGAGGGAACTGAAGGACTCGAACCTTCAACCAACTCGTTAACAGCGAGCCGCTCTACCTTTGAGCTAAGTACCCTTGTGGTCATTCAACCGGCTTGCAATAACCAGCAAATGACCTTTAGCATAAATGTCCGGAGCTTTTTCAAAACATCACGGGATGCAACGGAACCCCGCTTGTGGCCTTCAACCACTCTCCGGATTTACTTTGGGAGACACCCGTCCTGCCTCTCCCTCAGCTAAAATCTTAGCGGTGCTGATGGGGTTCGAACCCACGACCTCCTCATAGACAGTGAGGCATTCTACCTCTGAACTACAGCACCCTTTCTCAAAATCCAATTCTCCTTACAAAACTCTGCTCACCTATCGCTTGCGAAAGGGGAGCTGTCCAAGCGCAGCAAGGACTGAGGGTGACAAAAAAAGCCCGACCTTCTCAGGCCGGGCTTCATACCGAATGGCTATATGGATAACCATCAAGTCATATCTTGCCCGACCCGTATTTCACAATATGTACCTCCTGCCTCAAAAGACATTACCTTCTGATCCAGATGATCTAAATTCGTTATGTTACTTACTTGTGCTATACGCATCGTTTATTGCTTAAAAATTTGACACAAAAAAACCCAGACTACTTAGCCTGGGTTTCTTAATATTTTTATATTCTAAAATATTATTTCATTCCAGGCCAACACGAATTACAATCTTCTATCCCAAAGCTTAACTTCGCTGGTAGTGGATTTGTATGTCGTGAATATTTTCTCATTGTCTGTATTTATGATGCAATGGTCGTACAATTTTTTCAAACATGCAAGCACTGAATTGAAAAATCATAAATTAAGTTATTGTTAATTGAAATATTCGCAATCATATCTGATCTAGAAAAATTAAACACCAAAGTTCATATAAATGATAACCAAGTGAGTCATCGAATCGCAGGGTAGGTTGAAGTCGTTTTATAGGGATTATCAATATTAAAATAATACAATTGTATTGATATAGCACGCATAGCCAAAAATGACATCAATTTTGGCTACTTCATTTTACTTTTTGATTTATCTTTTGCAGCGATTGCGCTCTTTTATCTTGTTTATCATTAGATCTTTAACCATTTATTTCATCTTTTTGAAAATTTCGAAATGACCAAAATTCATATTGCAGGAAAATATCGAGATTGATAAACGGATGAACCACTTTGAAAAATTCTACCCTTATCGGTGGCGTATCAATTGATTCTTTTACCAATTTATTGAGTGAAATTTTCACAGAATATCAAGGGATTTTAAGATCAATTGATGGTACCAACTGACTAACAATCTTCAGCCATTTTCTTCCCGAAAAGGCACTTAAAAATTTTCTGTAAAAACTTGGGGATTGCCTAAAAAAAGCAAAAATCAAAACACACTGCGGATCAACTTATGACTAAAATTCAGGTCATTTCTTTAAAACTACCCCGGGTGGGTAGGGTTCATTCCTACTGAAAAACCTACTTTCACATTGATCAAACAAAAGATCATTACTTACAGCCACGTCACACATTTCTATTGCTTGCGCAAGCCATCAATTTATTTATTTACATTAATTAAACTTTAATTACGATGAAACTTCTATTTTCTACAAGCCTGGCATTGTGCCTGAGCTTAAGCCAACTATTTGCCCAATTTCACGCCAATTATGACAGTTACTTCAGAGACTATGCCCATTCTATGGATTACCAGGTATCTGATGATTATATCGTTTCGAGCAAAAATATTGGGCAAGGATCACAAGGGATGTACGCCTCTATTTTAAAAATTGACAACAATGGAAATATGCTATGGAATAAAGCATATCATAATGTCCATTTATTCAATGCAGTAAGATATATGGGAAACCAATCAGAATTTATGGCCGCTGGTGTTAGTTCTGGAAAAGGTTTACTCATGGGTTTTAAGAAAACTGGCCATGAGATTTATGCATTTAATTATTTCAAGGGACATTATCTGGACAACACCTCTTTTGACTTCATGCAAAGCACTAAAATTAGGGGAGGGAATGAAATGATAATTTTAGGCACTTTCCAGGAACATGGTTCCAGTAAAAAGAATCTCCTGGTTGCGTTGGCTGATTACAGCGGCAATATCTTGAAAAGCACAGAAATTGCCTCAGATCACAATGTAAGGGGTAACTGGATTGAGCCATTAAGTGACGGAGGTTATGCAATTACCGGAACTATTGAGGATGGATGTTCACATGGAAACCGTGGAGACGTAAATATTCTGGTAACCAAGTTGGATAACAACCTTGAGGTAGTTTGGTCAAAAGTTTTACAAGGCACCAAAAGATTTGAGGAAACTAACTCCAATATTGCACACTGTATTAAAGAGACCAGAGAAGGCGATTTAGTGCTAACAGGTTACTCCAATCAATTTGTAACTACCGCCTATGCTGACCTCATTTTTGTTGCCAGGTTGAACAGACACGGAAATCCATATTGGGTTTCAAGCTATGGCCCCTACCCCGTTTCATTTGGTACTTCATCACTTGTAATCAACGATAATGGTGATGGACCTCACTACATGGTTTCAGGGAGCGTTTACTCGGCTGATGCATCTTCTGGTTGGGACGCAATTTTGCTAGGCGTAAAAGAAACCGGAAGCTTAACTTCTGCCTACACGTATGGCATGCCCCTACATTTTATTCAGGCTGGAAAGGATCTCAATAATTCCAATAGTGATCAATTGAGTTTCATAGGGCATTCCATCATCAATAGTGATTATGAACTACACCTATTTCAAACCGATCGGGTAGGTAGAATGCGTGGATGTGAAAATGAGCCGAGAATAGATGTCACGGAACATCGATTTGAAGTATGCAACGTAGAACTGGAATATCGAAGAGTTACGCTGTCCAAAGTAAGTGCATCACTTCAGTCCTCCTCATTGTCATTCAATCAAAGTGGTTGTGGATTAGCTACTGGGGGTAGAATGGAAGAGAACAACGATAATAAATCTGGAGAGATGAGCTTAAATGCTTATCCTAATCCTACTCAGGAAGAATTGAAAGTAATATTACCTTTCAAAGCAAACATGATTGAAATCCTGGACCTAAGTGGAAAGTCAATGATCCAAAAATTAGGGGCGTTCACAGAAAAGGAAATGACTATCGATGTAGAAGAGCTGAGTGAAGGAATTTATTTACTCCAAATTCACAACACAAAAGGCGACATTGAGTCACTGAGATTTATCAAAAATTAAACTATTTACACAAAATATAAGATTAACATCAGCCTCAATAGATATTTTATGAGGTTGATGTTTTCAATTTTTGCATACGAACCAAATTTGATACAGGAAAATAATTTCTCATTCCTTGAAAATCTTCCTTCTTTTGTGGATAGATTTTTTGCCTCTTAACCATGGACAAATTTCATTTTATATGCAAAAAGTAATTTTCACTTTATACCTACTATTCTTCTTCAGTTATCTGTCTAATGCCCAAATACTTAAAGTTGACAAAGGGGACATCATTGCTGATACCAGCTACTGGGCTGGTAGCATTAATTTTAAACTCAACATCAATAACCAAAGTGCCACTGCTACTGAAAACATCACCTTTGTAGGGACTAATCTGGGCGCTGATCTCAGTTACATCGGTGAGAAGCATCTGTACTTACTGATCAATAAATTGCGATATTTTACTTCTGGTACAGGACCTTTTGTAAGTACCGGATATGCACATTTACGTGTCAATTGGATGAGGCAAAATATCCTTTCGTATGAAAATTTTGCTCAGGTGCAGTATGACCGAGGAAGAAATATGCCCTGGCGAGGGTTAATTGGTGGAGGCACCAGAATTCGTATACACAAGGCCAAAAAATCATATTTTCATGTAGGAGTAGGCGCAATGTTTGAACAAGAAAGATGGAAAACTTTCGAAAGCACAACCATAGAAAAAAACATCTGGAAAGTAAATACTTACATTGGGCAAAGAAGCAAGTTCAACGAAACAACTTCTCTACATACCACAGTGTACTATCAGGGAGGATATGACAATGAAGATGATGTGTTCAGAAACAGAATCAGTGGAGACATTGCACTTACGTTTGGTATTACCAAAGCACTGGCATTTGAGGCAGAGTTGAGCGTACAATACGAAGACAAACCCATCATTGATATCAACAACTTTGTTTATACACTTAGTAATGGTGTGGTTTTAAGTTTTTAATGGATACATGAATTGATAATGGATATATCATGCTAAAGGAAGTAAACTGTGAGCACCTTGAGAATTTCGAAAAAATTGAACCAAATAAATATGAGTGTGAAGAATGCGTGAAAACCGGAAGCAACTGGGTGCATCTCAGAACCTGCCAGACTTGTGGTGTTACCCTCTGCTGCGATTCTTCACCTAATCAGCATGCTTCGAAGCATGCTAAAAGTTCACAACACCCTGTTGCAATTTCTGCTGAACCAAATGAAAATTGGGCTTATTGCTATAAGCATCAGGAAATCAAAATATTCAAAAAAATAAAGTGACCAGTCTCTACCAGCCACTTTTGGAAATTAAAGTCTGAGGAAAACCTATTCCTCAATTGTAATCTTATGATCCGGATGGATTTGCACATTATGAGCCCTGAAAATCTTCTCATACTTTTCATAATGATTCTTCGGAATCACTTTTCCATTGATATGGATCTTGTAATCAGGAAATGATACGCTAACAGAGGATTTCTTTTTTATTATACCATCCTTCAAGCATTCTTCAATCAATATTCTTGTAAATGCTTCTTTCCTTGCAACCTCCTCAGAGAGTCGCTCTGTTTCCAGTTTATGCTTCAATACCATTAGTTCCTGATCCCGCACTATTTGCTCCTGCCTTAGCTTTGCAATTTGTTGCTTCTTAATAGCCATCTCCTGCTTATCTTCTGCAACTTTCATTTCCTCTATCGCTTTCTTTTCAGCATAGGCTAATTTCTCCTGTTGCAGACGTAACTCATGAATTCTTTTTTCCTGGGCCTCCTGTTGATAAAATTCTGCTTGCTTCTGTCTTTTCAAACCTAATTCCTGCTGAAGCTCCAGCATTTCTCTTTGCTCTTTCTCAAGCATTTCTTGTTGCTTTTCTAGTTGACGATAAGCCTGCTCCAATCTTAATTTCTGTTCGATAAGCTCTTTTCTCTCAACTTCACTCAATTCTTCAAGTCCTTCTTGAGAAAGCAGTGGCTCTACCTTTTTTATCGCTTTGGTTGCGACTGCTTTTGGAGCAACCGGCTCTTCAGGTGAATTTTCAACTTCTTCAGCCTCTGGTGCTTCCTTCACCCTACTTGTGTCTTGATAAGTTACTAATTCAGACGTGTACTCTTCAGCTGCCGGCGTTTCTAATTCCGGAACTGTCTTGAGCTCAGTTACAGTAGTCTCAGTCTTATCCCTCTGATAATTGAATGAAACCAGGATAATACTTGAAAGGAATAACAAACCAAATACTAACGAGTGCTTGGGGTATCTGCTTCCATTTTTTGTAGAACTGTCTCCAAGAAGTCGTTTCATTCTTTGGAGTACAGTTCCCTTTTTGTTGTTAAAAAAATACATTGCCATTTTATTTTGAGTTTTTGAATTACTGATTTGTAAGTTGCCCAACGCTCGCACCAAACTGATTTGACTAGGTGAAAACCTTACAGCTATATCATCACAAGCATGTTCTCTTTCCTTGTCAATTTCGTTGGACAGGTACCACACCGCTGGATGATAAAACATCACATTGGTAATGGCTCTTTGAATAATATTGAAGAAATAATCGTAGCGTTTAATATGTGCTAATTCATGTAACAGAATAGACTCTACCTCTTCAGTAGATAAGCCTGCAAAAAAACCTATAGGTACCAGAATTACAGGTTTTAAAGTTCCCATGGTAAGTGGAGATCCAGCCCTTTTTGAAAACCTGAATTGAACTACCTGATGCACTCCAAGCCGCCTGGACAGATCATGCAATTTTTCGTTCCATTTCTCAGGTACTTCAAAAGTATCCTTACTCCTCAACATGAAAGCATAATACCATGTAGTAGCACTTCTCAAACTAAATATAAGTGTTCCGAAGATCCAGAAGACACCAATTATGGATGTGTAATTAGACAGAACTCCGCTTAATGACTCTCCTCTTACATCAAAGGCTTCAACTAAATCATAGGGAACATTCCATACTTCATTCTGTAAGGATTGACCTTTCGCTCCTGCAACTAAATTTGATTGACTTAAATAGAAGTAAATTATAAAAAGGCTACTAAATGATAGAATTAATCCTACATACCCAATCACATATCTTACTGATGCATTCCGGTGATCAACCATTTTCATGAGGATTCCAGCTAACCCAATAATGAGCGTCACCAACCACAAACTGTGAAATACGGTCCATCCAATTAAACTTAATAATTCTTGCTGCATACTATTCATCACGATTTATGTTGATCCATTTTATCCAATAATTTCCTGATTTCATCAAGCTCTTCCTGTGAGGTGTTGCCATTACCCAATGCATGAAGGACAAGGTCTCCCACGGAATTACCAAAAGCAGTTGCAACTAATTTTTCAAACATACTCTCACGTATGTCAGTTGCCTGAAAACTTGAGGAGTAAATGTGCGATTTACCTTCTCCATCAGCCCTGGAAACCATTTTCTTCTCCAGCATTCGCTGCATTTGTTTAAGTGTTGTAGTGTACCCCACTTTTCGTTTCTTGCTGATCTGAGCGTGAACAGCCTTAACTGTGGCAGGCTCTATTTCCCATAGTACCTGCAGAATTTCCATCTCCGCTTCAGAAGGTTTTTGTTGCGACATTTTATTTTATTTATTCAACTTGAACACAAACATATACGACAAAAGTCGTAATGCAAATTATTCTACGACTTTTGTCGTAAAAAAGTTATAAAAAAATGATAATTGGTAAGTATTACTTGGCGAATAGTTGTCTTAAATCCTTGAATGCTTTGAATTCTAAGGCATTTCCAGACGGATCCTTGAAGAACATAGTAGCTTGTTCCCCAGGTTTACCTTCAAATCGGATATAGGGTTCAATGACGAAAGTAATTCCATGATTGACTAACCTGTCTCTGAGTGAATGCCAATCTTCCCAAGTCAAGACCACCCCGAAATGTGGCACTGGCACCTCATGTCCATCCACTGGATTTGAACCAGAGGAACTTTCATTTGCAGCTTGATAGTGAATCACAAACTGGTGGCCGAAGAAGTTATAATCCACCCAATTTGTATCACTTCTTCCTTCCTCAAAACCCATGATACCACTATAGAATTCTCTGGCTTTTTGTATATCATCTACTGGAACTGCAAGATGAAATGGCATTAGATTATCATTCATAAAATTCTTCTCTGAGTTGCGGCTCACCTTTCTCCGGGTCGAAAATGGGTAAGGTTAGTATAAATTTTGTGCCATTACCTGGATAAGACTCTACTTTAATATCTCCATTGTGCTTTTTAATTACACTGTAAGATATGTATAAACCTAACCCGGTACCTTTCCCAGGTATTTTTGTCGTGTAAAAAGGTTCAAAAATCTGGTTTAGTGCTTCTTTTGAAATACCTGTTCCATTATCGGTAATCTCAATAATTGCTTGCTGATCCTCTGTATAACTACAAATATCAACCTTACCCATTTTAGTGTCTTCGATGGCCTCACAGGCATTCTTAATGATGTTTAGAAAAACCTGGTTCATTTCTACTTTACTACCAAAAAACTCCAGAGATTTTCCATGCGCCACATTGATAGCTATTTCAGGGTTAGATTTTTGTATAAGCTTTGCCGTAGACTCAATAAGCTCATTAAGGTTGAACACAGAATTAACGGATATATTCCCATTTGGTGTGATCTGCATTAGATTCTTAATAATATCTGAAGCTTTAGCAACACCTGTGGTCATACCTTCCAATAAAATTTCAATTTCTTCTATTTCCTCCTGGTGCTTCTTAATGATGTCTTCAGGCAAGGAAAGTTTAATCTCATTCAGATCCATTTTGATAGGATCTACTACTCCACCGATGTAACTTAAAGGATTGTTTAATTCATGCGCTAAACCAGCAGTAAGTACACCAATTGAAGCCATCTTCTCAGATTCGATCAACCTACTTTGAGCTATCTTTAGCTGCTTGATAATTTTAAGTTTATCCTCCAGGCTATCTTGTAATTTTATATTCAGTTTTCGCAGTGATTCATTCTTATCCAGTATCTCATTGTGCTTGTCTTTAATCTCATTTGTTTTCTTATTGACAATACGTGTGAGTTTTACTTTGCTTGCTTCAAGGTATTTAATCCTTAATCGTACAGCTAGAATTATGAAGACAATCACCATGAAGAAACCTATTCCTTTTGCGTAAGGATTATTCCACCATGGAGCCTTTATTTTGATAGAAAGCTGAGTTGGTGTACTGTTCCAAACTCCTTGATAATTGGCAGCTTTTACTTCAAGCAAGTAATTACCAGGATCAAGATTCGTCATAGTGATAAAACTTTTGTCACTGTCCACATATATCCAATCATCTCTAAACCCAAGAATCCTGTAAGCATATTTATTCAGTTCTGGCATTACATAATGCGGCGACCTGAATTCAATAGTGAACATATTTTGCCAGTGGGGTAATACGAGCTCATCCAGATAATCTATATTTTTCTCTAGCACATATCGGTGTCCTATTGTATCACCCACTTCGATCGGTTGATTATAAATAAGAAGTTTTGTCAACAGAACAGTTGCAGTGGTTGTATCTCTTGTCAACTGATCCGCTTTTATGAGATTGAATCCATTAATACCACCAAAAAGTAAATTATCATTGGCGCCCTTTGCCGCTGCTCCCCAAAAAAACTGATTATCCTGAAGACCGTCGCTCTTGTAGTAATTAGCAAATTCTTCAGTGTATACATCTAATTTTGATAATCCAAAATGTGTACTTGCCCAGATATTTCCACTCGCATCTTTTTCAATACCATACACCACGTTACTTGATAGCCCTCGCCCCTCATTGAAAGTCTCCACTGAAATGGCTAGATCAAGAGAATTAAATTCCAATATTTTTATTCCATCAGAAAATGTCCCCACAATTAATTGATTGGGTATAGTAGAATCATATGCCAATGAGGTGACCCTATTATCTTCCAATTCCACATCATATAATTTGATTCCATAATCCGCTTCGATTGAATTTACACTTGTGTCTTTTGGTGTCATCTTGAATAGACCATTGTAAGTACCTACCCAAATATTCCCGTATACATCATGCACAATGGAATTGGATTGTACACTGTTATAAACTCCTTCATTATCCGAATCAATAAGGAATTCTCGTGCTTGTTTTGATTCAGGATTATAGAGACTTAAACCATATTCCGTTCCAATGAAATAATTACCAAAACGATCTTCAACAACTATCTGGATAATATTGACCTCATCTGTACTGGAAGGGCTGAAATTTATCTTCTCAAAAGATTCCGAGTACTCTGAACCCATTTTATATAAACCATTTAACCAGGTACCAATCAAATACTCCCCTTTTGAATTTTCATAAATACATGAAATACTGTTATTGAAATAATTCCCCACTTTTGAAGATCCATCGGGAAAAATTCTCACAAGATCACCCGTTACGGATCCTACCCAGATAATATTTTTGGAGTCATAGAGCAACGATCGGATTACATTGTTCGGTAATACAACCTCACTATTTTTATCTGTGCTATAATGGATAAACTCCGGTAACCTTAAATTAGATTTTACAATCCCAAAGTGCTGTGTACCTATCCATAACAGACCATGCTTATCCTGAATTAATTTATTGATTGGCTCCTCATGAAAAGCTTCCTCAATGTATGGTGAGGTATTAATTCTCTCAAAGGAGTTTTCATTTTCCTTGAATCTGACCAGGCCATTATCCGTGCCAAACCAATAAACACTATCAGCCGTTTGAATGATCTCAAAAATTTCCCCATACCTGTCTGTCATGCCAAGCTCTTCCAGTGGGTTGTAAATATCATAGGTTTTCCTGGTGGTGTCATATCTTACTGCACCTTCCTCAGAGCCAAACCACAGATTACCTTTTAAATCAAAATTTACCTCAAATAAACTATTTTGACCGATGCTTATTTCAATGGGGGTGATGGCATCTGGGTTGAATTTCTTTGATATCAAATTGAATTGAATCAGCCTTTTGCCGGTAAGTATCCAGGCTTTATCTCTATCAATCTCAATATCAAGGATTGTGTTATTTTGGTCTGATTCTCCTGGATATGGTCGGTAATTCTGAAAGTTTCCAGCCTCTTGATCATATATTGAGAGACCAGCTCCAGCTGTACCCACCCAAATTTCATTTTCCGGCCCTATCGCCAATGCCAATATTTGATTACTGGCTATACTCAGTGGATCCGTTTTATCCTGAACAAAATGTGTGAAATTCTCTGTACTTGGATCAAATCTTACAAGTCCTGAGTTTCTTGTGCCAATCCAAAATATATCATTCCCATCCTGAACAATTGTATTTACATAGTTCTCCCCAATGCTGTTAGAATGTCCGCGAATATGTCTGTGGATTTTAAATTCATAGCCATCATAACGATTAAGTCCATCCTCAGTGCAAAACCAAATGACCCCCTGGTTATCCTCATAAATATCCTTGATGGCCACATTGGAAAGGCCTTCTTTCACCGATATCCTACTGAAAATAGGTCCACGTTGAGCTTCTGAGCTGCTATAAAATATTGTTCCCAGCAGGCAAATTAGCGCCCAAACACACCGCTTCGATATTTGAGTCACTGCCATCCTTAAAAGTTACTGATTTTCAAGGTATTCATCAAAAATCTTTCAATGTTAGATGACAGAACACAATTTCCAGTGAAATTCATCGTAAATTAATCATCAATATTTTTTTTGAAATCAACAACTATGTCCAGCCATGCATGACCTATTAAAAGAAGTAGCGCCTTATCTAAATGATATAGAAATTGATGCGATGGCCTCATTAGCCACCTCCAAGCACTATAAAAAGAAAAAGAAGATAATCCAGGCTGGCAGTGTATCACAGAATGTGTTCCTACTGAAAGACGCAATGGTTCGAGGTTTTTTAATCACTCCCGATGGTGAAGAAAGAACAATCATACTTCGACCTCCTAAAACATTTATCGGCGCACCAAGTAGCCTATTTAATAATGCTCCAAGTCGATATAATTTTCAACCCCTGGAAGATACTGAAATCTTTTTTCTCAATTTTGATAAAGCCAGAGCACTTAGCACACAGCACCCTGGTATAAATCATCTCTTGATAGACGTTTTTGCAGAGACCATTCAAACATTGATTTGGCGAGTAGAATCTCTTGTATACAAACTTCCTGAAGCACGTTACGAAGAACTCATAGATGAAAAGCCTCAATTTTTTCAGATGGCTTACCACAAGCACATTGCCAATTTTCTTGGGATATCTCCCACTTCCCTATCCCGTATTATCAAACGGAAAATAGACAAAGCCTAAGTGACTGCACTTTACGATTCCTGAAATATTCGGTATCTTAGGTAAAAACCCTATACCATGAGATTACTACTTATTGCCTTCGTACTTACACTTTGCTTTTCTATTTCCAATGCACAAACAATTCCATCAGCTGAAACTCAAATAGAGCAAGCTACTATGCCCATACCGGAAGGTGACAGATCAAAAGCCAAAGTTTATGGTTATTCGTCTACCGGAGAATTTGTAACGCTACGCGAAGGCTCCAATAATTTTATTTGTTTAAGCAATGACCCTTCTAAAAATGGATTTAGTGTGGCTTGCTACCATAAAGACCTGGAAGCTTTTATGGCCAGGGGCAGGGAACTGAAAAAAGCAGGAAAATCTTTTAAGGAAACTTTTGACATCCGAGAAAATGAAGTGAAATCAGGTCAACTAAGTATGCCTGACAAGTCAACATTGGCAGTGATGAGCGGCGAATTAGATGAAAGTGGTAGTCCGACCAATACAAGCCTAAGGTATGTGATATATATCCCGTATGCTACTTCGGCATCCACTGGTCTGCCGGAAGCGCCTCAAACCGCAGGAGGAGCCTGGATAATGAATCCCGGAACGCACAGAGCACATATTATGGTTACTCCTCCATCTAATAAATAATTCTGATACATCTCAAGATGAAACCGGAAGACATTCTTGCAGCAATCAGTCAGGGCAGAACAGACTTTGTGGTGAAGCTTATGCAGCTGCAAGACTGGAAACAATACCTTGATTATGGAAGCGTAAAATTATTGCAGTGGTTAGTTTATTATAACGATACTACTGCAATCCGGCTAATTCTGGAGAATGGAGGTACTCTTGACAGCATTAACCTTGACGATGAATTAGGTAATGCAGCTTTTTTTGGTCATTGGAAAGTATGTGATTTTCTAATTAATGCTGGTGCTAATGTCAATGCGGATGTAGATAAAACAGGTGAAAAGCCGCTACACAATGCGCTCTGCAAAGCTGGAAGACCTTATTACTTTTACACTGTACGATTGTTGATTGAAAAAGGGGCAGATGTCAATGCAAAAACAATCCCTGGAATTGAGACAGGTGGCTTTATGAGAGACGCCAGGACAAAAGGGGAAACACCTCTTCATAGAGCCGCTGCTTTCGCTGATGAAAAAATCATCAAATACCTCATTGAGTATGGTGCTGATAAGGAATCAAAGGATGCCAATGGTGATTCTCCTTTGACCTGGGCCAGCTATCATTTAAGACCAGGAACTGTACTATCTCTGCTTGCATATGGAGATCACAAAATCGGGGAAGCTCACAAAATCAGGAATACCAGCGATCATGGAAATAATTGGGGTAATGGGATGGACTGGAACTTATTTGGTGACTATCTTCCTGAATAGAAATAAATGGCTATTTTTGATCCAACTGTTTGGAAAAATAGTGCGTCTTTTTGGTAAGACCAACGTACCTTATGAACTTCAAATTACTTCTGTTTTTAATTTTATTCTCCATCATATGTCAATCATGCATCCAGGAGCTAGAGGTGTTTTCTGATAATGAGAAAGTCCTTGTGATCGATGGTGAATTCACAAATGAGTATAAGCCGCACAAAATAAGAATTTATTATGCCACCGGTTTCAATAAGATTTCTGAGTTTATAGAAAACGCTGACGTTACTATAAATACATTATCGGGTTTTAAGGAACATTTCGTTTATGAACAATACGGATTCTATTCTACGAATCCCCATTACAATATCGGTGCTGATCATGATGAATTATATTATCTGCAAGTAACATTAAATGACGGAGAAACCTATCGATCAGATACTGTTCAGTTGCCAGCAGCTATTACTCCAGTTTCAGAAGTTAGTCATCATAGATCATCAGATGGTGAAAATGTAATTCTAACAGCCAATTTTAAAGATGATCCATATCACCAAAACAATTATCGATTCAAATGGAGAGGAGTTTATCAATCATATGCAGAAGTAATTGACACTGATTGTTTTGTCCCTACCCTAAATCTGGAACAACTCTATCTTAGCGATGATTTATTTTATAATGGACAATTCGTTGAAAACATTCCCATTGGGAATGAACCTTATACCATAAAGTTTAACTATGGATATTTATTTCGGGTTCAGACACAAAATCTATCGAGGAAGGATTACAATTACTGGTCAAGTGTACGGAATCAAATTGACAATAATGGGACCATCTTTGAAACTCAAAATTTCAGGATACAAGGTAACATTAGGAATACTTCAGATCAAGATGAATTAGTGCTTGGAAACTTTACATTGGCTTATGCCACTGAACCAACAGTCCATGTCATATATGATTATGTAAACACCTTTCTACCAAGAAGCTGCATACCTGATCGAAATACAGGGAGGTATCCACCAAAATGCACATCCTGTAGTGCCTATAGCCCATTTGCCACATCAGAACGACCGCCAGACTGGCAATGAAAAAGCCACCCGAAGGTGGCTTGATATTATTTAGCGAAATTTACTGCCCTGGTCTCACGTATGACCGTGACTTTTATTTGACCTGGGTATTGCATCTCTTTTTCAATTTTTTGAGAAATATTAAAGGACAGATCACTGGCCTGCTCATCTGAACAGTTTTCAGCATCCACCAGAACCCTCAACTCTCTACCAGCCTGCATAGCATAACATTTATTCACTCCATCAAAACTCAATGCCAGACTCTCCAACTCTTTCAGACGCTTCAGGTATGAATCCATCACCTCTCTCCTTGCCCCAGGACGTGATCCCGAAATAGCATCACATGTTTGAATAATTGGGGATATCAATGCTGTCATTTCTATTTCATCATGGTGAGCTCCAATTGCATTACATACATCCGGATGCTCCTTGTACTTTTTAGCAAGATCCATTCCCAAGATCGCATGTGGCTGTTCAGGCTCATCGGGCCAAACTTTACCAATATCATGAAGTAAACCGGCTCTTTTGGCCAATTTCGAATTGAGTCCTAACTCACTGGCCAGGGTTGCACTAAGCTTTGCAACTTCTCTACTGTGTTGCAGCAGGTTCTGACCATAAGAAGAACGGAATCTCATTCGCCCAACCAATTTGATGAGCTCGGGGTGCAGTCCATGAATCCCAAGATCAATCACTGTTCTTTCTCCAATCTCTATGATCTCTTCTTCTATGTTTTTAGTGGTCTTAGATACAATTTCTTCAATTCTAGCTGGGTGGATTCTTCCATCAGAGACCAGTCTATGCAGTGATAACCTGGCAATTTCTCTTCTAACCGGATCAAACCCAGAGATAATGATAGCTTCTGGTGTGTCATCCACAATAATTTCTACTCCAGTAGAAGACTCTAATGCCCTGATGTTCCTACCTTCTCTACCGATGATCTTTCCCTTAATATCGTCACTTTCAATATTGAATACTGACACACAATTCTCAATGGCGTGTTCAGTAGCTGTCCTTTGAATAGTTTGGATCACCACTTTCTTGGCCTCCTTGGCTGCAGTTAATTTGGCTTCCTCCACAATCTCCTTGATATGAGATGAAGCATTCGTACGAGCTTCATCCTTCAAGGTCTCGATAAGTTGCCCCCTGGCCTCTTCGGCTGTTAGGTTGGCCACTTTTTCCAAAATAGCTACCTGCTGATTAATAATCTTTTCCTGCTCCTCTTTTCTTTTCTTGACAATATCAAGCTGCGCATTCAGGTTTTCCTTCATTGACTCAGCTTCGGCTTCAGCTCTTTTGGATTTTTCCAACTGCTTACTCAAAGTAGATTCTCTTTGCTTGAGCTTATTCTCATTCGAAATAATTTGATTCTTCTTCCTGTTAGATTCTTCCTCGAATTCAGCTTTCAGCTTAATGTACTTTTCCTTGGCCTCCAGAATTCTATCCTTCTTGATATTTTCTCCTGTGAGTTCAGCCTCTTTAATGATAGACTTCTTTTGGTCCTCTGCTTCAACAAGCCTCTTTTTTATTGAGCGCTTGAATATCAATCTACTGAGTAAGAATCCTAAAACCATTCCTACTACAGTTAATCCTATTATGTTTATGATGCTTTCCATGATGTAATTAAAATTGATCCCGGGTGGTGGGTCACACTACATCATGCTGAAAGAAGGGAAATATGGGTATTACAACTGGTCTGAAATCATATTCTTGATGGCCTGCACTTGTTCCAGTGCCACTTCATCAGTACTCGTTGTTTCTTCCTCAGATCTTGTTTTCTCTACAAGACAATCAAAGGCTACCATCGCGAGGAGGTCTTGAATATCATCAATACCGAATTTATCCCTATAATTCTTGATACGTTCGTTAATTGTTTTTCCGGCATGCCGGATCATCGCCTCATCCTCTGCTTTCACTTTCATCGGGTATTCCCTGTTCCCGATCTTTAATTTTATAGATAATTCTGCCATTCGGTGCTAGTTAAAATCAAGCTATTCCCCCAAATGAGCAATGCACTTGTCTATCTCTTTTATATAATCGTCAATTACTTCTTTCAAGTCTGATGTGTCGTCTTCTCCGACCACCATGTTACCTACAATTTTACTTATTTTTATCTTATTTTGAAAATGGTCCAGTTCGTCATTTTTATTACCAAGCTCTCCTTTCAGTTGGTTATTTTCAGAACGCAACTGTTCCACTTCACCTTTTAAAAGTTTGTGCTCACTAAGAAGCATTTTCACTTTACGTTCCAGTGAAAGAAGTTCTGATCTTAAAGCCTGACCGTTGTCCATTTTACTTTCTTATTATTGCATTGAGCTCTTGCTCAAATGATCTCATTAAATTAGCCATAACTTTATCAATTTGCTTATCATTAAGCGTTTTATTTTCATCCTGCAAGATAAAATTAATGGCATACGCTTTCTTACCCTCCTCTATTTTATCGCCTTCATAAACGCTAAAAACGTTTAATCGTTTCAATAATTTCCTTTCTGTTCGGAAGGCTAATTTCTTGGCCTCTTCGAAAGTGACTTTTTTATCTAACACCAAACTTAAGTCTCTTCTTACCTCAGGAAATTTACTCACAGGTTTATATTCCAAACCTGTTTTATATTTCTTAAGCAAAGATTGCCAATCAACATCAGCATAAAAAACATCCTGCTTTACTCCAGCTAGTTTGGTGGTAGCTTTTGATAGTTTTCCTATGCTAACAACGATATTGTTATTGTATTTTATATCTAAACCATACTGAAAGTAAGGCACTTCTGTGGGCTCAGAGCTGATTTCCTCAAAACTAAATTTATTCAATATTTTCGTAACCACTGAGGATAAATCATAAAAATCTACTTTTTGAGATGCTGTTTGCCATGATTCTCCAGCTTTATTACCAGTGACAAATAACCCCAACCTCATTCTTTCACGGTATTTATCACCCTCGTGGAAATAGCATTTTCCAAATTCAAAAAACTTCAAATCTGACTGTTTCCGATTAATATTATGCTGTAGGGATTCCAAACCAGTAAACACGAGATTCTGTCGTAAAACGCCGAGTTCTTCACTCAGTTTGTTCAGGATTACGACATCATCATCGCTTGAAAGGCCTTCTGTACTTGCTGCATAAGTAGGATTTGTAAGGGAATTAGTTAAAATTTCCTGAAAGCCAGACCCTACCAATATATCAGATATTACCCGTTGTGTTCTATTTGGGTCTTTCTCTTCAAATTCAGCCATAAATTCACTTCCATTGTGTTCATCCAGTTCTACATTGTTGAATCCATGAATCCTTAGTATTTCTTCGATCACATCGGCTTCCCTGGTCACATCCACACGATAAGGAGGGATCACAGCTTCAAACTGATCGTCAGTTTCATTCTCCAGTGTAATGTCAAGATTAGTCAGAATATCCCTGATCTCAGACTTGTTTAATTTCTTGCCAATTAAACGATCAATATTTTTGTATTTGACTGAAGTTCTGAAATTTTCAATCTTGTTTGGATAGATATCAATTAAATCAGAAGCAACATCTCCACCAGCTAATTCCAGGATAAGACTCACAGCATACTTGATAGCATCTACGGTAATATTCGGATCTGTTCCTCTTTCATATCGAAAGGATGCATCTGTTTTTAGCATAAGCGCCAATGATGTCCGCCTCACGAAATCAGGTGAGAAATAGGCACTTTCCAGGAATACGGTTTTAGTATTCTCAGTCACACCGGATTTTATCCCTCCAAAGACACCAGCAATACACATTCCGTCTTTGGCATTGCAAATCATCAAATCTGTATCATTCAAAGACCTTTCTTTCTCATCAAGTGTGGTGAATTTTGATCCTTTTGGTAAAGTTTTCACAATTACTTTATCACCAGAGACCTGATCGGCATCAAAAGCATGCATTGGCTGTCCAATTCCATGACAAATGAAATTAGTTATGTCTACAATATTATTAATGGGAGAAAGTCCAATTGATTTCAACGCATTCTGCAACCAATCTGGTGATGGTTTTACTGTAACATTATCAATAACCAATGCTGAATACCTTGGACACGCCTCTGTATTTTCTACAACAACCTCAATAGGCCGATTACCAGTTTTAGCAGGCAAATCCGGTTTAGGAAAACCCGTTGATCTTTTCAAAAGCGCTTTTAAATCTCTGGACACTCCAAAATGTGATGCTCCATCGGCTCTGTTTGGTGTCAGCCCAATCTCAAAAACATAATCATTTTCAATATTGAAGTATTCTGAAGCAGGTGTACCATTTGCAAGGTCTGTATCCAGCACCATTACTCCTGCATGACTTGAACCCAAACCAATTTCGTCTTCCGCACAGATCATTCCCTCAGACGGCTCACCTCTCATTTTAGCTTTCTTTATTTTGAAAGGTTCTCCTTCTGTAGGATATAGCATGGCACCAACAGTTGCTACAATGACTTTTTGTCCCTTTGCAACATTAGGAGCTCCACAAACAATTGAAGAGAGTTCTTCCTGCCCAATATCCACTTTAGTGACTTTCAGCTTATCCGCATTAGGATGTTTATCGCATTCAATAACTTCGCCTACCACTAATCCTTCCAGCCCCCCGGGAATTGATTCAAAGGTTTCCAACCCCTCCACTTCCAGCCCGGATTGGGTCAACAGGTCACCAATTTCCACTGCAGGTTCATTTATGTCAATATACCTTTTAAGCCAATTATAAGATATCTTCATTTTCGTTTGTTTCGAATGCTCAAAATAAGAGCGTAAAATTAATAAAACTGGGTAATCAGATGGTACTCAGGCCAAGTTTTACCTGGTTAGTTTTTATAATTTTTCTCCCCTGCGGTAATGGCTATAGGTAAGATATTCTCTTTTGGGGGCAGTGGGCATGAAAAATCAGGTGTATACTCGCAGTATGGGTTATATGCCAGGTTAAAGTCAATGGTAATCTCGGTAGCATTTTTAAAAGACAGATCCAAATATCTACCACCACCATATGTGCTTTCTCCACTGGTATCATCAGCGAAGGCCGTAAAAATCACATCCATCGGACCAAATCCTACTGGTTTCAACAACAACAATTCCAACTCCTGTCCTTTCAATGTGAATTGGGCTGTTGCAAACTTTAAATACCTTTTTACTTCACCTCCGGTCTCTGCTATTTCCATGTATTGATTGCTGTCAAATTTAATGATAGTGGCTTTTACTTTAAATTCAGGATCAATTGGAAAATACTGTAGACCAGTAAATTCATCTCTTTTATTGACAAATGGAGATGACTCAGATTCTTTCATGAAAGAGTCTTTTTCTACTCTTTCTTGCTTGATTTTTTCAATGTAATCCTCTTCTGATTCACCTTGCCCCAGGAAACTATATCCTATTATAATTACTATTATTGGAATTACGATATAACCTACTCGCTTCATTATTTAAATCATCGATTGATCTGCAAAGCTAAAGTATCCATTGTTTGTGAAAATTATATGATCCAGAACAGGTACTTCCAGCATTTTTCCGGCTTCCACCAGCTTTTTAGTAATATCAATATCACTCTTACTGGGTTTTAAATTTCCACTTGGATGGTTATGGGCAACAATCACACCTGAGGCCAGCTCCTCCAGTGCTTTTTTGAATATAATTTTTGGGTCAACTGCAGTTCCTGAAACACCCCCGGTACTGATCGGCACCTTCTTCATTACCTGATTTGACCTGCTGAGAAGCATCACCCAAAACTCTTCATGGGTAAGGTCTAAAAATTGAGGTTTAAAATCATCGTAAACATCTTTTGAACATGTGATTTTAGCGATTACCGAACCGTTCTCATTTTTTCGCCTTCTACCAAGTTCCAGGGCACTTACTATACTGATGGCCTTGGCTTCTCCAATTCCTTTAAATTTCATCAGATCTTTCACGGACAATTTCGCCAGTTTGTTGATATCATGGTCAACCTGGGAAAGTATTTTCCTGGATAGTTCCACCGCACTGAGAGTCCGGGTTCCAGAGCCTATTAACACGCCAATCAATTCTGCATCACTTAATGCGGCCTTTCCCTTTTGTAGCAATTTCTCTCTTGGACGATCCTGCTCATCCCACTTGGTGATTGGGAGGTATCCTTCTTCAATTTTCATAGGACGTTTGGTTAGCTATAAAACAGTAAAGCCTTATCCAATTTGCATTAGATAAGGCTATAAATATCTTTTAAAAAAACTATTTATTAAAGAGCTGCTACTTTTTTAGCAAGCTTAGACTTTTGATTGGCTGCTTTTTTATGATGGATGATGTTGTTTTTAGCCAACTTATCCAACATGCTGCTAACATCTTTTAGCAACTTTTCAGCCTCAGACTTATCAGAAGTCTCAAGTAATCTCTTTACATAAGTTCTGGTAGTCTTATGCTGATACCTGTTTCTAAGTCTTTTAGTCTCGCTAGACCTAATTCTCTTTAATGCTGATTTATGATTTGCCATACGACTTATTAATTCCTTTCTTAAAATCGGACTGCAAATCTAGTAGAAAGAATCAATATATCCAAGCAACACTAATACTATAACCAATTATTAAGGTGTGAAATATTGACTAAATTGACAGCTTTTAATGTTTGTCTTATGAAAATTACGCTCACAATACTATTGGTATTGGTCTCAACCATTGGAGGTAGTACTAAAACCAATTCTGGAAGCTGGGGATTCTTTGCTCATCAACAAATCAATCGAATTGCCGTTTTTTCACTTCCTCCTGAAATGATAGGCTTTTACAAAGATCATATTCAATACATCAGCGAGAACGCGGTAAACCCTGACAAACGGCGATATGCTGTAGCGCATGAAGCACCTCGTCACTACATAGACCTGGACGTTTATGGCGATAGCTCACAATACAAATTGCCCAGGTATTGGAATCAGGCGGTTGAACTTTATACCGAGGATACACTTATGGCATATGGAATTGTTCCCTGGCATATATTCAAAATGAAACATTGGCTAACAAAAGCGTTCTTAAACAAAGATGCTGACGCTATTCTCAGACTGTCCACTGACCTGGGACATTACATCGCAGATGCGAATGTCCCCCTACACACTACTGAGAATTACAATGGTCAACTTACAGGACAGTATGGTATTCATGGGTTTTGGGAATCAAGGTTGCCTGAACTGTTCTTTGACCAATATGATTTATTTGTAGGGACTGCTAATTACATTGAAAAGCCACAGCTAAGAACATGGAAGGCCATTATCCAATCTCATGGCGCACTGGATTCAGTGTTGGTATTTGAAAGGGAACTGAACGAGAAGTTCAAGGAAAGCAAAAAATACTCCTACGAAGAACGAGGAAATATTCACACACGGGTTTACTCTTTTGAATACTCTAAAGCTTACCACGAAGCTTTATCAGGTATGGTAGAAAAACAAATGCGATCCGCCATTAAAATGATCGCTGATTTCTGGTATACGTGTTGGGTGGATGGTGGACAACCAGACCTTAAAGATTTAATCAACAAAGTGAAGGAGCATAAAGAGCAATTGGATTCACTGGAAGCCGATAAAAAGATCAAATCAAGAGCCCATGAAAGCTGATACATAAAAAAAGGAGCTGGTTTATCACACAGCTCCTCTTAATGTATATTATTCAATCAGAATTATCCGATAGAAACTCTTTTGAAGTTTTCTACAGTCATTCCTTTGTTGATTCCATCAAGGTATTGAGAAATTGACATTGAGTTATCTTTTACGAAAGCCTGGCTCAACAACGTATTCTCTTTGTAGAATTTCTGAAGTTTACCCATAGCAATCTTCTCGATAATGTTTTCAGGCTTACCTTCTTGTCTTGCCTGATCTTTTCCAATTTCGATTTCTTTTTCTACGATAGAAGGATCTACACCGTCTTTATCAACCGCAACAGGATTCATTGCCGCAATTTGCATTGCAACATCCTTACCAGCATCAGTTACATCAGAACCGTTTGTATTCTTAAGTGCCACTAAAACACCAAGTTTGCTTCCTGCGTGAATATAAGGAACAACAGACTCACCCTTTAGTACCTGGTAAGCTGAAATATCAAGTTTCTCACCGATTTTACCGATAAGCTCAGTGATTTCTTCCTGTAAGGTTACATCACCAGTTTTCACGGCTTTTAGCTCTTCTACAGTAGCAGGTTTGTTTTCAAATGCAAGGTCAAGTACTTTCTGACCCATTGCTACAAAGTCATCGTTTTTAGCAACGAAATCTGTTTCGCATGTAAATGCTACCAAGACACCCTCAGTATTGTCATCATTTGTTTTTACTAGCACAACACCCTCAGTGGTTTCTCTATCTGCTCGGCTTGCAGATACTTTTTGGCCTTTCTTTCTTAACAATTCAATTGCTGTATCGAAATCACCATCAGCTTCAACTAGTGCCTTCTTGCAGTCCATCATACCTGCACCAGTCATTTGTCTTAGTTTGTTTACTTCTTTTGCAGTAATAGCCATTTTTAAAATAATTATGATTTTTTCTGTTATTGCCTCATACAAAAATTGAACACCGAAACTAATCAATGTTCAACCTTTGCTTGTTTATTTTATTTCAAGAGAATGTTAAGTTTCTAAGCCTGATCTGCTGTTTTTTTCTTTTCAGCTTCTTCTTTCAGTTTAGCGTCTTCTTTCTCTTTCTTTCTCTCCTGAAGACCTTCTTCGATTGCCTTTGCAATGTAATCTGTGATCAGGTCAATTGATTTGAAAGCGTCATCATTCGCAGGGATAGCAAAATCCACTTGATTTGGGTCAGAGTTTGTATCAACCATTGCGAATACAGGGATGTTAAGTTTCTGAGCTTCCTTAACAGCGATGTGCTCTCTCTTAATATCCACTACGAAAAGTGCTGCAGGTAATCTTGTCAATTCAGAAATACCACCTAACACTCTTTGAAGTTTCTCTTTTTCCCTTGTGATCATCAATCTTTCTCTCTTCGCTAGCGCCAGATAAGACTCTTCTTTCATCATCTTATCGATTGAAGCCATCTTCTTCAATGATTTTCTGATCGTAGAGAAGTTTGTTAACATACCACCTAACCATCTTTCAGTTACGTAAGGCATTTTAAGGTTGGCTGCTTTCTGAGCTACCAAATCCTTCGCCTGCTTTTTAGTGGCTACAAACATTACTTTTCTGCCAGACCGCACGACAGATTTTAACGCAGCTGCTGCTTTCTCTAGATTAACAAGTGTTTTGTTAAGGTCAATAATGTGGATTCCATTTTTCTCCATGAAAATGTATGGAGCCATCTTAGGATCCCACTTTCTAGTTAAGTGACCGAAATGCACACCAGCATCCAGAAGGTCTTTGTACTCTAATTTTTCCATTAATAATTGAGTTCTTAATTAAATTCCTATCGTTTACTGAACTGGAATCTTCTTCTTGCTTTTCTTCTACCGTATTTCTTTCTTTCCACCATTCTAGGATCCCTTGTAAGGAAACCTTCAGATTTAAGTGGGCTCTTGTTTTCTTCGTCAACCTCAACCAATGCTCTGGAGATCGCAAGTCTAATAGCCTCAGCCTGACCTTTAATTCCACCACCATCTACATTGATCTTTAAGTCATAGTTAGATTCTGCTTCTAACTTAACCAAAGGTTGCTTCACAATAAGCTGAAGAATCTCAGAAGGAAAGTAATCGGTAAGCTCCCTGTTGTTTACCTTTATTTCACCTTTACCAGGAGTCATGTACAACCTGGCTACAGATGTCTTTCTTCTACCTATAGTATTGGTTACTTCCATTATAATTTAATTTCTTTTGGTTGTTGTGCTTCATGCGGATGCTCAGCACCTTCATAAACATAAAGATTCTTGAAAAGCTGTCTTCCCAATCTGTTTTTAGGAAGCATACCTCTTACAGCATTCTCTACTAGAAGTGTAGAAGACTTAGCTTTCAGTTCTTTTGCAGAAGTAGTTCTTTGACCACCTGGGAAACCAGTGTGTCTCACATAGATCTTGTCAGTCCACTTCTTTCCTGTTAATCTTAATTTGTCTGCGTTGATTACTATGACATTGTCACCACAATTTACATGTGGAGTATAAGAAGGTTTATGCTTCCCTCTTATCATTTTAGCAACCTCGCTCGCTACTCGTCCGAGAACTTTCGAATCCGCGTCAACTACTACCCAGTTGTTCTCAGCTGTAGCGTTGTTTAGTGATATTGTTTTGTAACTTAAAGTATCCAACTTAATTACATTTAAAATGACCCAATAATCCCTTCCTCTCGAAAAGGGACACAAAAATAGAAGTTATTATTTGTAAAACCAAAATGGGCTATGATATTTATTGAAATAATCACCGATTTTTCTTAAGTTGCTTGATTAGCACCTCAAAATCTTTAGGATATTCTGCATTTACGGCTATTTTTTGTCCATCAGCATCCTGAAAATCAATAGATAATGCATGCAAAGCCATCCTTTGAATCAGCGGCTGCTCTTCGGTCCACTTCTTTAAATTATAGTTTCTCTTTACCTCAGAAAGGTAGAAATATCGCCCCCCATAAGTTAAATCACCTGTTATCGGTGCTCCTGATTCAGCAAGGTGAACTCTAATTTGGTGCATCCTTCCACTTTCAGGTTTACATTCCACAAGTGTGTGTTTTTTAAAAGCCTCTATACTATTAACTATTGTTTTAGAAGCTTTACCGCTTCTGAAATCTACTTTCACAGTACCCTTACTCGAAACCTTGAGTGGCTTATCAACAACAAATTCCTTGAACTCATGCAATCCATCAACAACCGCATGGTATACCTTGTTTATTGTTCTTGATTCAAAAAGAGAAGACACGTGTTTATGGGCTGCCGCATTTTTTGCGAGTATAAGCACACCAGAAGTATCTTTATCTAACCGGTGACAAACAAAGACCTCATCGTATAATGCCTTAGCATTCTCAAGAATATTCACCGGATCATTACGATCGTCTAAAGTTGAAACCCCGGCTGGTTTATTAATTATGCAGTAATTTTCATCCTCAAAAAGGATGGCATCAGTTAAACTGAATTTTTTCATCCCGCAAAGCTATGCTGGAATTATGAGATTATTTCTATTCAGCTTCTTCTTCTACCAGAGGTTCATCTTCAACTGGAACCTCAGTTGGTAAACTAAATGTAAAGACTGACCCTTTCTTCACCTCACTTGCAACTTCAATTTTAGTCTCGTGCCCTTCCAGAATATGCTTTACAATGGCTAAACCAAGACCTGTACCTCCTTTTTCCTTGGAACGACTTTTCTCAACTCTGTAAAACCTTTCAAAAATCCGATTGATGTCTTCTTCCGGGATACCTCGTCCTTCATCAGCGATACTGATTTTCACACGCCCATCTAATTTCTCCAGGTTAACAGTGATCGAAGTATGCTTTTCTGAATATTTGATTGCATTGGAAATCAGGTTCAGGAATACCTGATATATTCTTTGATAGTCACCATAGACATTGATCCCATCCGAATAAGCCTCCACATTTACATCCATCTTTCTCTTCCCTATCTTGCTCTCAAACTGATCAAAAACCTCTTCTATAAGGCTGGTCAGCTCAAAATACTCCTTGTGCATTTTGATCTCTCCAATCTCAATTTGTGAAAGCGTGAGCAGGTCATGAACCAACATATCTAATCCATCAAGGCTTTTTGCAGCTTTCTTAAGGAATTTGGTTCTCACCTTTTTGTCTTCCATTGCTCCGTCCAATAAAGTATGAACAAATCCTTGAGCAGCAAAAATGGGTGTTTTAAGTTCATGAGATACATCTGCGATAAATTCTCTCCTGAAAGTCTCCATTCTTTTGAGTTCCTCAATCTCACGTTGTTTGTTTTCAGCGTAACTGGTGATCTCTCTATTAATCCTTTTAAGGGGATTAAAAGAATTGTTTTGCGGTCTCTTGATGAAATCAAGTTCTTCATCAGTGATTTTTTCCAGCACATCATAGATTTTACTGATGTGTCTGAAGAACAAAAATTCTAATACGAACCTTATCAGGATATAAGATGATGAGAAAGACAATCCAAATGCAATCAATAAAGACACATTTGAAGTATCTGGCACCAGAAACAGGAATGCGGTAGTGATTCCTGCCACAGAAATACCTATTAACAGGGCAATTGCCCTGGAATTCAACTCCATGCTTACTTAAATCTAATTAGTTGTACTCAAACTTATACCCCACACCTTTTACAGTGGAAATATAACCTTCTCCTATTTTCTCCCTCACTTTTCTAATGTGCACATCCACAGTTCTGGCAAGCACATAAACATCAGTTCCCCAAATATTCTGCAACAGATCATCTCTGCTATAGACCTTACCTGGGTTCTGCGCTAGAAAGTACAGCAATTCAAATTCTTTCTTAGGTAAGTTAATCTTGTCAGATCCAGCTACAACTGTATAGCTTGATCGGTCTATTGTAAGCTCTCCAATAGCAATTTTGGAGCTGTCTTTTTTCTTTTTTGCTTCTCTTCTAAATAATGCATTGATTCGGCTAACCAACGCTCTTGGTTTGATGGGCTTTGTAATGTAATCATCAGCACCCATATCAAAAGCCGCTACCTCACTATACTCTTCAGATCTGGCCGTCAAAAATATGATGAATGTATTTTGTAGTTCAGGGATCTCCCTCAATTGTCTACAGGTTTCAACTCCATCTTGTTTTGGCATCATGATATCCAAAAGGATCATGTCTGGCACAAACGTCTTAGCCACTTCAGTTCCTTTCATACCATCCGTTGCAGTTTTTACCTCATATCCCTCTTTACTAAGGTTATACTTCAGTAACTCGAGGATATCAGCCTCATCATCTACAACTAAAATTTTTTGGGAGTTTTTTGAGCCCATGGTTAATTATTGAAGAGTTTAGTGTAATCAATTATTATTAAAATTAACTTAACACTAGATTAATATATGCATTTCGAAGCTTTCAAACAACTATAGAAAAACGGCTTTTAATCTAGTTCTCTTCGATATTATGGAAATTTGAACAGAATTCAATCTATTTAAAAAATCGTAACAATAAATTAATTTCAGTCTTCAACGGTCTCAAGTTCATACTTGAGATTATCAACCGATTTAATATCAATTTCAACGGCTCCAATGAACATTTTTGCTTTCACTTTTATTGGAACTTTATTTTTGTCATCCGAAAGCCAAATTTGAATTGAATCTTCACCATCAAACAGGGAGTTTTCTGGCATAATGGGAGTAAATACAAGGGTGTTAATCTTACCAATTTTTGTCTTTAGGACTTCTCTACCAGTAAACCGAACTTTGAAATCATATACATCATCATCAAAAAATCCTTTCAGGTTTAAAACATGTCCTTCCGGCATATCGGTGTAATCCAAAGTTCTTAAGAAATAATAGCCACTTACCATATCCTGGCAGTTCTCCGGCACATCAAAGTTTACTTTCTTTTTAAGTGTTTTAGTCTTTTTCCCTAATCGTGAAACTGTAGCAACATTGGCTTCATGATCGAAATCTACAATTTCATTTTTTCTGTATTTTCCCTCTTCTATGTATCGATAAAACCTACGTGGAATGAATTGAGTAGTGTCAAAATAGGTACCCCAGTTATCTCTCACCCTTATAAAGAAATCAAACATACCTGTGGAAGTGCCGAAAATATCAATCTTATAACATACATTATCACCCATCACAACGGGGTCTTCGTCTATTTCCATAATTGCTTCTCCGGCATTTACCATTCCGTAATGTACCCTGAATTCAAGATGCTCTCCTTTACTAAAAGAGTAGTGACGCTCTCTCTTTTCCCGATAAATGAAACTAAAGGCAGACAGGCCAATAAACACGATTGCTATTGCATAAATAATTGCCTTATGATATGTAGTTCTTCTCATTACAGTGACGGATATAGACTTTTATAATGTGTTATAAACGATCTGATATCTTCATCAAATTTATTTAAATATTCATCCATGAACAAGCCCTGTTTAGCACCATACCTCTGAAACGCCATAAAGTAAGCATTATTGGGTAACTGTTTGCTAAAGAAAGACTTAAGCCTTTCCGGATGACTACTTGTTATCGTATCTAATCTGTCAATAATCGTGCCGATAAGATCGGCTTTTAAAGAACGTTTTTCATCATCAGTAAGTTCTTTATTATCAAAGGATTGGAATAGACTATCAAGGCTTTTATACCCTGTCAGCATATGGCTTCTAAAGCTTTGGGAATACTTGTAGCTCTCCATATATTCGGCATATTCTTTAGAGTCTGGCCCGAAATAGTCAATTAAAAATATTTCCGCTCCCTTTTTCCCAATGAATGAGGCCAAATTCTCATTGAATTCAACACTATCCTTTACAAACAAGGTGGAATGTGTTAATTCATGAATAATTAGGTCAGCAAGGCTCCCTTCATTTCTACCCAGCATATTGGATAAAATAGGATCCTTGAACCAACCCAACGTTGACCATCCACCAACTGTCCTTATTCGTGTATCATATCCTTGTTCATCCAGTTCATCCCTTTCAGCTTTGGCTTTTTCCAGATCAAAAAATCCTTTATATGGAAAACTTCCTAAAAACGGGAACGACCATAATTTGGGTTTCATTTCAAAAGGTTCACAAGCCGATAAATTCCAAAGGATATTTTCACCTTTCTGGTCGTATAAGGTTGTATAATTCTCAGTGTCATTCAATCCCAGGGAATCAATTGCATACTTTCTTATCACCTGAACCAATTCAATTTTTGTTTTTAAAGAATCAGGAAAGTTTGGATCGTCAAGGAACTCATTAATGGGCCTTGCATTGCTGATAACCTCGTATTGGCCTTTTGCCTGCGCAATGCCATATTTGATTGTACTCCAGAATACAATAACGATTAAAAAAAGGGAGCCTAGAAGCAGGTATGAAATTTTCTTTATCACTTTTCCATTTTTCATTCAACCATTATACGGCGAATTTAGGAAAATGCTTCAATTGATAGTTTTACTAAAATTATTAGTATTTTTAAGATAAAGCTAATATTTTTGGATTTTATAAAAGTTTCATGCTTTAAAAGGATGGAATAAAGAGATTATTTAACTTCATCCCTGAAATTAGAAAAGAGAAAAATGAGTGATAAGTCAGAAAAATTAAAAGCGCTACAGTTAACCATAGATAAGCTGGAAAAAACCTACGGAAAAGGTACTATCATGAAGCTTAGCGATGAAAAAGTGCTGGATGTACCAGTTATTTCAACTGGCTCACTAGGGTTAGACATTGCCCTTGGTGTGGGTGGAATTCCAAAGGGTAGAGTCATAGAAATCTATGGCCCTGAATCTTCTGGTAAGACCACACTAACCATGCATTGCATCGCAGAAGCTCAAAAACAAGGTGGTTTAGCTGCTTTCATAGATGCAGAGCACGCGTTTGACAAGACTTATGCCGAAAAATTAGGAATAGATACTGAAAACCTATTGATTTCTCAACCAGACAATGGTGAGCAGGCACTGGAAATTGCCGAACACCTGATCAGATCTGGAGCCATTGACATAATTGTAATTGACTCGGTTGCTGCGCTTGTCCCTAAAGGTGAATTAGAAGGTGAGATGGGAGATAGTAAAATGGGACTGCAGGCCAGATTGATGTCTCAGGCATTGAGAAAATTAACTGGAGCCATTAATAAAACGGGTTGTTCTTGTATTTTCATTAACCAGTTGCGAGAGAAAATTGGTGTAATGTTTGGTAACCCAGAAACCACAACTGGTGGTAACGCCCTGAAATTTTATGCCTCGGTAAGATTAGATATTCGAAGAATTGGGCAGATTAAAGAAAGCGCAGATAATGTAATGGGAAACCGCACCAGGGTAAAAGTTGTCAAAAATAAAGTGGCCCCTCCTTTCAAGGTGGTTGAATTTGATATTATGTATGGCGAAGGAATTTCCAAGGTAGGTGAAATAATTGACTTGGGAGTTGAACTAAACGTCATCAAAAAATCTGGTTCGTGGTTCTCGTATATGGATAATAAGTTGGGACAGGGTAGAGATGCGGTAAAATCTTTATTGCTCGATAATCCTGAGCTTATGGAAGAACTGGAAATCAAGATTAAGAATAAAATAAATGGTGTAGAGGAAGATGTTGTGCAGGAAGTTGCTGAATAATATACCTAACCACACTCACTTACATAGAAAGAAAAAGCTGTCGCTGACAGCTTTTTTTTATGATCTTATAGCAATTACAGGATCCAATCTGGCTGCAATAACAGCTGGAATTATTCCTGAAACCAGACCAATAGCAGTAGCCACACCTATCCCGAGGATAATATTATTTATACTTAGTTTGAGGTCTAATGTGCCTAGGTCAAAGAAGGTTGCCAAATAAACCAGTCCAAGGCCAATTCCTGCACCAATTACACACAAGAAAACAGCTTCAAATAGAAATTGAAAAAGTATGAAGTAATTCTTAGCACCAAGTGATTTTTGAATTCCGATGATATTTGTTCTTTCCCTTACTGAAACAAACATGATATTGGCAATACCAAAACCACCAATTAAAATAGAAAATCCTCCAATGAACCAACCACCAACTGATAAAACATCAAATGTACTAGCTATAAAATTGGTAATTGCTTCTGGTCTGTTTAGAGCAAAATTATCTTCTTCTTTGGGTTTTAATCCTCTTTTACGGCGCATCAAACCTTGTAATTCCCCTTCTAATTCAACCAGACCTATATCTTCATCTTTCCCCTTTACAGTAATAATTGACTCCAACCCTCTTCGTTTGCCTGTATAGTAAAGGTTTACAAATGAGTTATAGGGAACGTATATATTCTCGTCATTTGTAGGAGCACCAAGGAAGCTATCTCCTTCTTCTTCAATAGTAGCAATCACATGGTATTTTAAACCCTTAATTTTAATCTCCTTTCCAAGCGCATTCCCATACGGAAATAGTTCTTTGGCCGCCCGGTGTCCCAAAATAACAACATTCCGACCAGCTAAGACTTCCTGCTTAGTGAAGTACCTTCCTCGTTCGATTGGAATCTCATAGGCGTCTTTATGTCCGTAACTAACACCAAGCAATGTGATGTCATTTGTGCTATTGCTGCCTTGCTTTAAGGTCATGCCACCTCTCATAGCAAAAATTGTAATAGCCTCGTTATTTTTAAGGTTCTCTTCTAAAAATTCATACTCTGAATAATCCGGTTGAGGTCTCTTCATATACTTCCACCAGGGATAAACTCCTCCCCCAAACCCATAAGGCCATTTCTGGATATTTATATTATTGGTTCCCAAGAAGTTAAGACTATTTTTAATACTACTCTCCAGGGAATCCACCACTGTAAAAACGCCTATGATTATGAATATACCAATAGTTACCCCAAGCAGAGATAACAACGTTCGCAACACATTTGAACGCAATGCATTCATCGCGAACATGAAACTCTCACCAATTAATCGTATAATTATCATATAATAAGGAACTTAACTATTGATATTTCACATTAAATAAAAACAATTTACTACTTTTGCCAACTTGTTAAGAAATCCACTCAATATTAATAACTATTTAATACCGTAATATTAAATATGAAGCTATCAGAATTCAAGTTTGAATTACCTCAAGAAAAAATTGCCCTTTATCCTACTGAAAACCGAGATGAGTCGAGACTCATGGTCATCCATAAGGACTCCGGCAAAATTGAACACAAAGTTTTCAAAGATATCGTAGAATATTTTGATGAAGGTGACGTAATGGTCGTCAACGACACAAAAGTATTCCCGGCAAGGTTATACGGAAACAAAGAAAAAACGGGTGCAAAAATTGAGGTATTTCTGCTCAGAGAGCTAAATAAAGAAAATCACCTGTGGGATGTGCTTGTTGATCCGGCTAGAAAAATCCGTGTTGGAAACAAATTATATTTTGGCGATGGCGAGTTAGTTGCTGAGGTTATTGACAACACTACTTCAAGAGGTAGAACGATTAGATTCCTTTTTGATGGAACAGATGAGGAGTTCTACAAAATGGTTGACACACTTGGAGAAACACCTCTTCCAAAATACATCAAAAGAGATGTAGAAGATTCTGATAGGGAAAGATTCCAAACTATATATGCCAAGAATGTAGGAGCTGTTGCTGCTCCAACCGCTGGATTACACTTTACTCAGCAAGTTTTAAAAAGACTTGAAATTGTTGGTGTTGATATTAAGCCGGTTACTTTACATGTTGGTCTTGGTACATTCAGGCCTGTTGATGTTGAAGATCTGACTAAACACAAAATGGATTCTGAGAATTTCATCGTAAGTGATGAAACTGCTGATAAAGTCAACAACGCTTTAGATGAGAAGAAAAGAATCTGTGCAATTGGCACCACAGTTATGCGTGCAATGGAATCTTCAGTATCAGCTAATGGTAGATTAAAACCAAATGAAGGCTGGACAGATAAATTTATTTTCCCTCCTTACGAATTTAAGATTTGTAACGCCCTTGTGACCAACTTCCACATGCCTGAGTCTACATTACTCATGATGGCAAGTGCTTTTGGTGGTTACGAATTAATCAGGGAAGCTTACGCCACCGCAGTAAAGGAAGATTATAGATTCTTCAGCTACGGTGATGCTATGTTAATCATATAACTACCCGAATTGGCTACTCTTAATAAATATGCCATTATAGTAGCTGGTGGTAAAGGGTTAAGAATGGGTACTGATTTACCCAAGCAGTTTCTTGAATTGCATGGTAAACCAGTACTCTTCCACACGATTTCTGCTTTCATTGATGAGGACCGGCACACATCAATCATACTGGTTCTTCCGGAATCCCATTTTAGTTATTGGCATTCCATTTCAAAAGATATTGAATTCTCCTCAACCATAAAACTTGTAAAAGGAGGTGATACTCGCTTTCAATCCGTTAGTAACGGCTTAAACTCAATTAAAGAGGATGCTGGTCTTGTGGCTATTCATGATGGGGTCAGACCACTTATTGATGGAAGGATCATTAGGAAGTCATATAATGAAGCAGAGAAATATGGCTCTGCGATCGTAGCAGTTCCTTCCAAAGATTCACTTCGTGTCAAATCAGGATCAACAATCTCTGCAGTTAACAGGGAGGATTATTACCTGGTTCAAACGCCACAAACCTTCAGACTAGAGGAAATTAAAAAGGCTTTCAAAGTTGATGAGAAACCTTTCTTTACCGATGATGCAAGTGTATATGAATATGCAGGTGGCAGTATTCACTTAATAGATGGCAGTTACCGAAACATTAAGATCACAACAAAGGAAGATCTACTGATTGCCGATGTTATGATCTCTAAATAAACTCACCTAATATTCATCCTCATTAAAGAAGAAATCTTCTTTAGTAGGATAATCAGGCCAAATCTCTTCTATATTTTCATATGGTTGTCCATCGTCTTCTAACTCTTGCAAGTTTTCTACAACTTCAAGAGGAGCACCTGACCTGATTGAATAGTCAATCAACTCATCTTTTGAAGCCGGCCATGGGGCATCCTCTAAATACGATGCTAATTCTAAAGTCCAGTACATTTCTAACTCCTTTTAAATAGACATTCTCAAAAAACGCACAAAAATAAAATTTAATCTCTGAAATCAAACAAATTTTTCAATTACCTGAGAATAAATAATTTGGTTCCTGTGTCTAACGATTAATTCTAAAGAATATATTTAAGTTCCGATGATTTGCAAATCATTTTAACCAATTTCTTTTAGAATACTTAAAATTTCTTTCTTTACACGTACTTTTCGCTGTTGGGTTTGAAGTTTTTCATGTGCAATTTTATCAAACTGCCCGGAACCTCTGGAAAATTGCTCTGTGTTTTCAGAAATTGTTTCAAGTTCACGCTCATCTCGAGCGATCAAATCTCCTAGGAGTTTTACTTTTATCTTTATTTGTTCAAGGATATTAAGGCTTCCCCAGCCCTCATTATTTTCTTCAGCTAATGTATCCAGATAGACTACTTCGTGCACAAATGAAATAGCGTCAAAGAAATCATTGGTCAAAGGCTGGAACTTTTCTTTGGGAATTGGACCTATATCTTTCCATTTATCCTTGAGCTCTTTTGCTTTATCTAAAGAAGGATCTTGTTTCAGCAACCTTGCTCTCTCTAATAACCTGGATTTCTTCTCGAAGTTCTCATTCAATTGGTAGTTAGGGATGGTTCTGACAATTCTTTGTCTTTGCTGAGGTCTTCCACCTCCTCCACCACCACGGAATATATCATTACAGGCTCTTTTAAAGTCACTTTGAAGAGGTGCATACTTTATCCTGGGAACATTCCCTACATCTCTCCACTTATCCTGTAGCTCTTTGATCTTGCTTTTAGCATTACGATCTCCGGAACGTGCCAGGTATCTGGCCTCACGTATAATATCTCTGTATTTGCCAACCCTGTTATAGATTAGCATTTTTTTGTCTTCTTCATAAGAACGTTTACGTTCGAAGAAGTCTTCAACCTTCTCGTGGAAAGTGGTTTCCATTTCTTCTTTCAGGTCTTCCTTAACGCTACCTGTTTTGATCCAACGTGTTCTTATGTCAATGATGAGTTCCTGTGCCTCTCTCCAGTTGCTGTTTTTCAAAGCTTCTTCCAGCTCGGCCATTAAGGAATTTTTGATCTCGGTATTGCGTTCACGATTTTTCTCAATCACTTCCTTCAAAACTTCTTCCAGGCTTTCAAGCCTTGACCGTAGTGAGCCATAGTCTCCCAAGCCACTGTGATCATTTAAGGAATCTTTCATGTGGAGAAGTTTCATAAGAAATGACCCTTTGTTATCAGAAGAATTGATCTTTTCTTCTAAAGCGTCAACTTTCTCTTTTAACTTATCAAACTTATCAACGAAGTATTGAACTGATGCTTCAATGTCATCATCTTTAACCTCCCCAATTTTGCGGCTATCATCTTTCTTTTCCCCTTCAAGAAAAATATCGTTCTCCTTAATATAGCCAAATGGTATTTTAGTAATCTCCAAGGTTGTATTTGGTTTCTTTTGCTAAATAAGTTTTAATATTGATACAAAGTAACAAAAACCATTAAAATTAATCGATTTATTGAAACTCTATAACAATAACCTATGAGTGATGAGAAAATAATCTTTTCCATGGCTGGTGTGAGTAAAATCCATCCCCCTAAAAAACAAGTTCTAAATAATATACACTTATCCTTCTTTTACGGAGCAAAGATAGGAGTGTTAGGTTTAAATGGCTCGGGAAAAAGCTCTTTATTACGAATTATAGCCGGAATTGATAAAGAAATACAGGGAGAAGTAGTTTTTTCATCAGAATATTCTGTGGGTTTACTGGAACAGGAGCCACAATTAGACCCCAAAAAGACTGTTAAGGAAATTGTTCAGGAAGGTGCAGGCGAAACTGTAGAGATGCTTCAAAAATTTGAAGAAATTAACTTGAGATTCTCAGAACCTGAGGTTATTGAAAACCCTGATCTCATGGAAAAACTAATTGAAGAGCAGGGAAAAATTCAGGAAAAACTAGACCAAATGGATGCCTGGGACCTTGACACAAAGCTCAACAGAGCCATGGACGCATTAAGAACTCCACCGGAAGATGCCATTGTGGGAAACCTCTCCGGGGGAGAAAAAAGAAGAGTAGCACTTTGTAGACTTTTGATACAACAACCTGATGTACTATTGCTGGATGAACCAACCAACCACCTGGATGCTGAATCAGTACACTGGCTTGAGAGGCATCTGAAAGAATATAGTGGCACAGTGATAGCTGTTACTCACGATCGGTATTTTTTGGATAACGTTGCTGGATGGATTCTGGAACTAGACAGAGGTGAAGGGATTCCATGGAAAGGCAATTACTCCTCGTGGTTAGAGCAGAAGCAAAAAAGACTGGCTCAGGAAGAAAAATCAGAATCCAAAAGACAAAAGACACTACAAAGAGAGCTGGAATGGGTAAAAATGACACCAAAAGGCCGTCATGCCAAAGCAAAAGCCCGTCTGAGTGCTTACGATAAACTACTAGGTCAGGAAGCTAAGGAAAGAGAAGCTAAGCTGGAATTATTTATCCCCGCTGGACCAAGATTAGGTAATAAAGTAATTGAGGCTCATGGAGTATCTAAGGCCTTTGGAGATAAATTATTATACGAAAACCTGGATTTCGCACTTCCCCCTGCAGGGATTGTAGGTATTATAGGACCCAATGGTGCTGGAAAGACAACACTTTTTAATTTAATCACCGGAAGAGAACAACCTGACTCTGGCACTTTTGAAGTAGGATCCACAGTGGAGATTGCCTATGTTGATCAAGAACATGATCATTTAGACCCTGAAAAATCTGTGTACGAAACTATATCGGGTGGCACAGAATTTATTGAGCTTGGAGGAAGACAGGTAAATGCAAGAGCTTATGTTTCCAAATTCAATTTTAGCGGTGGCGATCAAGAGAAAAAAGTGGGTGTGTTATCTGGGGGTGAGCGTAATAGGGTGCACCTGGCTATGACATTGAAACAAGGGGCTAACCTGCTTTTATTGGATGAACCTACAAATGACCTGGATGTAAATACATTACGTGCTCTGGAAGAAGCGCTGGAGAATTTCGCAGGATGTGCAGTCATTATTTCTCACGATAGATGGTTCTTAGATAGAGTGGCTACTCATATATTGGCTTTCGAAGGTGAGTCACAAGTTTATTTCTTTGATGGGAATTACAGTGACTATGAGGAGAACAGAAAGGCAAGACTGGGTGATGAAGGACCAAAAAGAATAAAGTATAAGAAATTGATTAAATAAAAAAGGGTGCGAATGGCACCCTTATTCTTTATCAGAATCCGAATCCAACTCTGACTGATACTCTTCGGAAGGTTGTTTTAAACTGAGAAGAAGTTTGTGACCATTCATTGAACCACTCTCTTGTAGCTATTTGTTGCTTGTAGGCCAATCCTACCTCAATAAATAGGTCCTGCGTATAAAATCTCTTACCAAATCCAGCTTCCCAGGAAAGCCCTGCATTCACTTCCTCATTTTCTCCCCACTCAAAGTCACTTTTCTCAGCAGCAAACGTAGGTCCAATTTTCAGGTTATAGTAAGTAGCATTGGCGGTTCCATTGCTAAAACCATAGATATTGGCATATACTGGTATCAGATCGTATTCATCATAGTAATCAATTCCAACACCAACACCCGGATAGAAAAATTGGTTTATTCTCCATGCTCCCTGTAAACGTAAATCAGGATTAGCTACATATGATGAAAAAGACAGACCTGCATTGGCACTAATATACCAATTCCGTTCAGGCATATAATTGCCTTTTATCACCACATCTTTCACTTTTTTCATCTTGGGAGGATAAATCTTTCTAGTCACACCTTTTTTGTCAATGTAGACAATAAGACTATCCCTATGGTATTCGAGTATTTTACCTTTCACATCTTTGTATCCACCAATATGTACTTTGTCTTGAGCGATTGCAGATGTAGCAATAAAAAATATGACAGTGAAAAATATGTATTTCAGCATTACTTGCCTAATGTACTTAAATAATAGATTTCTTCCTCACATACGCCATCATATTGATGAAAACCATCTTCTCCAATCATAAGTAGTCTGTCCTCCAAAGCAATTACATCAAGCGCATGTATATCTTCAAAATGCTCTTTCAAGACCAAACTGTCTTCTATATTAGTCGCGTCAAAATATTTTAAACCGTAATCACCCTCACAGATGTACAGACATTTATCTTTGATTCCCAAACCATGAGGATTATCCATAGCGTAAGTTTTCACAAGTTGAGGATTGGTTAGATCTGACACATTTACCACTTCCAACTGATTAGTAAAAGTTTGACACTCGGTCCCATCTCTTAACGTAACATAGGCCAGATCTCCATCTACAATCACAGGATCACAGGCATTGGCATGCTGGAATACACTAAGGTATTCAGGGGTACTAGGTTGTGACACACTATAAATGTACATACCTGACATGGAACCAATAAACAGGTTATCGCCATACGGAAAAATAGTTTCAATGTCCCAACCTATATGAACAGGGTTTTTAGCATCGGGTAAAGAGGCATCACCTAGATCAAATGGACGCACGGAATAGTGATCTACTGCATACAAATAACCGTTGTTTATAGTAAATCTGGCCATTGAACCGCCTGTTCCACTACCGGAACTATTCACTCCCGAGCTGAATGCCCCATCAAAGGAAGCTTCCAATACTGCTACATCATCGGTGGCTCCAAACCATCCACCACCACAGTCGTACTCATAAGTTTCTTCTATTAGCTCATCGGTCCAATCTGTTACGATCATACCAGCATCTGTAGAACTTTCCATGAAAAAGTCACCATAGAAATCAAAAACAGATTCCACCCTGTTTACCAATGAAATATCATCTAAATCGGCAATGTCAAAGACCAGGAGATCAGTATAGTTATCTGCGTACAGAAAATTATCCTGGATTGCCACATCATGGTTTCCCGGAATATTTATGAATCGAATGGTTTCCGGGTTAGCTGGATCCTGATTGTCAATGACATGGATTCCTTCACCTGATTCTACTAAAAATATAAAGTCATCTTTGAAGTATAACCTTTCAGGATTTTCAATGTCTCTTGGAGATTGAACCTCTACAGCATTTTTTACCTCCTCAGCTAAGGAGTAAACAGGAACTGAACTAACGTATGAATAAGTTTCTTCGCAAGTGTCGCCGCAACTGAAACAAAAAATAGTTGCACAAATAAGAAAAGATAGGGCTAAGCGCATGTTTTACAAATTTGATTGTGAGTTGATTAATACTAAACAGACACGTGATTGGAAGTTTTGGTTGAAAAGGTTAGCTTTACAACGAATATGGTTCCCAAGATATTGACAATATGTTGGGATTAAAAGGGAATCCTGTTATAATCAGGAGCTATCCCCGTAGCTGTAAGTCTCAGACTAATGCTGCTTGACAGTCAAAAGCCACTTTCCAAATTTTTCATGGAAGGGAAGGCAGAAGCAGTGAGACAAGCCAGAAGACCTGCCTTATTTATTTAGTATGGATTTTTTCGGGTGAAGAAAATTCATAACCATTAGATATTCTATACATGTTTAAGCCAGTTAACCTTCTTATAATGGCCTTTTTGTGGCTATTAATAGAAGTTCACGTATATGGTCAGGAAAAAGTAGATACTGTTTTCCTTGAGGAGCTAATTGTAAGAGGGGTCAACAATGAACCATTTGCAATTGGTCACTACCAAACATTTGGAGTAGATTCAATTTCTTCTTTAAGTCTGGGTGATTTATTGTCAGAAAGGGCTGGTGTTTTCCTGATACAATATGGTGCTACGGGCCAACTGGCCAGCATCAACATCCGTGGTTTAGGCGCAGCGAGATCATCACTTCTTTGGAATGGAATAGAGATTAACTCATTTGCTCTTGGGCAAACCGATTACAGTCTAATTCAAGGAGGGTTGTTTGATCAGATTACTCTAAAAAAAGGATCTGGTAGTTCGTTATTCGGTAATGGTGCATTAGGGGGAACCGTTGAAATAATCGACCAACTCTCATTCAGCGAAGAGTTTAACCTTGGTATTTCACACAATTATAATACGTTAAGAAATAACGGTTCACGCATTTGCTCATCCTGGTCTACTGATCGCATTAGCCTGAGTACAAGGATCTCGCATCAAAAAGCCAATAATAATTTTGAGTACCAATGGGGTGGAGAGAGAATTACCCAGCAAGACGCTTCCTATCAAAACTATAGCATCAATCAAGAGTTGGGTATTAAAATCAACAAAAAGAACTTTTTATCTGGTTCAGCATGGTTCTCTATAAATGATAAGGAAATTCAACAGGCTAAAGGTGACTTCTCGGCACCAGATTACCTTGCTGATAAATCCTTAAGATCTTCCTTAAAGTGGATCAATGTGGCTACTTCTTTAATCACTGAAAGTCAATTGGCTTACACATGGGATTGGCAGCAATTTAATAGTGATCAACCTCAAAAGATCAATAGGCTATATTCCAAAATTGAGCAGGAAATTCAAAGCACAGGTAAGTTTCATATTAAATATGGTCTAAATAATAATTTGATATTTGTGCAAGACGCTAATTATGCGAATATCACAAGTGAAAACAGAAATGATCTTTTTTTCGCATTTTCATACAGATTGCTGGATCAAATTAAGCTGATAGGAAATATCAGAGAGCCTCTTGTCAATGGTCACTTTAAACCTATATCACCAACAGCTGGCATTAATTGGATAATATTTCAAAACCTAAAGAATACTGTACAGCTAGATGGACAGGTTGGAAGAAGTTACAGAATACCTACCATGAATGACAGGTACTGGAACCCTGGAGGAAACCCTGATCTATTACCAGAACTCTCATTTAATACTGAGTTTGGAATCACCCAGAAACTAAGATCACAGAATAATTCCCTAACAATATCCGGAAGATGGTTTCTACATAATGTCAATAATTGGATTATTTGGATACCCGGAGGAACTGGAATTGACAATAACGGAAACCCAACCTCATTTTGGTATCCAGATAACCTGAGACACGTAATCGCGAAAGGAGTGGAATTTGATGGGTCATATACAAGTATGTTCCCAAACAATCTAATTCTTACTATTTCAGGCAATGCATCCTACACCAAATCCGAAAACCAGATTGCATTGAACAGGGCTGATAGGTCCGTTGGAAAACAATTACCACATACACCAATATTTCAAGCAAATGGTAATCTAAAAACACAATACAACAACTTCATCCTCAGTGTTCATTCCAACCATACCGGAAAACGCTTTACTGAGACCAATAATGAGCTACCTCCTCTTTCAGCATTTGGGGTTTTTAACGTTAATCTAGGATATCAACTTGATATCAATGAGTTGGAAATGGTTATTACAACCGGGATAAATAATCTTTTTGACAAGGACTATGAGGTCTATGACAACAGGGCCATGCCGGGAAGGAATTATGAAATACAAATCAACATTTTTTATAATAAACAATTGAATAAATGAGAATCAACACTTTAAAATTGAATTATTTACTGGTATTTGTTCTTGGAATATTACTTTGGAGTTGTGGTGATGATGAGCCTACTCCAGATGAAGGTATTTCGTCTGTACTTGTCATCAATGAGGGTAACTTTCAACAAAATAATGGTTCATTTTCTTCATTTAATCTGGTTACCGAAGAAATTTCTCAGGGCTTGTTTGAAGCCAATGCTACCATCCAAAACGTAGTGGAATACAATGATCGATTGTACATTGTATCTAACTCTCCTGATAAAGTGGATATTCTTAATAAGTCAGACCTGTCTCTTATCGGCTCAATTTCAACAGGGTTCAAGAACCCAGTTGATTTCGCTGCTGTTGCCAACAGAGGATACGTGACTAATTGGGGGACCTATAACAGCGAAACATTCTCATTTGAGGGATCTTTCCTTGCAGTAATTGACTTAAATAGTTTGGAAGTAATAGACGAAATCGCTTTAAGCAACACGCCTCAGGGAATTATTGCAGTTGGTCTATCTCTATTCATTGCGAGTGAGAGTAGTGCAACTATATCAGTTTTAGATCTTTCGGGCAATTCATTTTCAGAAATTAGTACTGCATTTGGACCATCTAATTTTGTATTAGATGCAGAAGGTGATGTCTGGGCACTTTGTACATCTGGCAGTCTGATTGAAATAGACCCTGACACTAAATCTGTCACTAATACTCTTGAGAACCTTACAACTGGCGGTTTTAACGAGAGGATTGCAATTGGTGGTGAAGGTAATATTATTTACTTTTTGGGTGGCAATAACTCAAATTTCACAGGGCTCACTAATCTTTATAGCGTAGATATTACAGCTTCCCAATTGACAGCAACCTCCATGATTGATGACGGTTTTGCATTATATGGGATTGGGGTAAATCCCGATAATGGGGAAATTTACATAGGTGATAGCAATGCATTTCAATCTACTGGCACGGCTTTCAGGTACTCTTCTGATGGGACAGAATTAGGTAGCTTTGCTACTGGTGTTGGTCCAAATGGCTTTATATTCAGATAATCGATGACAAATAAGACATGCAAAGAATGTGGCAAATCATTTTCTTGTGAGGATTCTAATTGTTGGTGCTTCAATTACCCTAACATCATTCAAGTGAAAGATACCTCTGATTGCCTCTGCCCTTCATGTCTTAAGCAGACAGTTATTCAAAACATTGACCAGTTTGTTCAGGATTTTAAAAGGGGAGCTGTGGAAAACACAGCTCCTCAATTCAATACACCAGGAACTAAGCCTATTGAAGGTATAGACTATTACATTGAAAATGGAAACTACGTATTTACTTCCTGGAGTCACCTAAAAAGAGGTCATTGCTGTGGGAGTGGATGCCGACACTGTCCTTACCCCAAGTAAATGAATTTCCCTACCCAGGGATTTTTTCATAAATTGACAAAAAAAATGATCGATCTAGCTCAAATAACATCAAAAGAATTCCTTCCTGGATTTGAAGGAAAAATGATACATACTGAGAAGATGACCCTGGCTTATTGGGACATTGCCGCGGGATGTGAATTACCAGAACATCATCATCATCATGAACAGGTTGTTAATGTACTTAGTGGCCAATTTGAATTGACAATGAATGGCGAAAAGCACCTTCTTACTGAAGGAAATGTTTTAGTAATCCCTTCGAACGTTGTGCATTCTGGAAAATCAATTACTGATTGTAAAATTCTGGATGTTTTCAGTCCTGCTAGGGAAGATTATCAATAAGACTTCCTGTTTTCTTTTTCTTGACTAACCAATTTTGAAATTATCCCATTTCAACTACTACGTCATCTGATTGCGGCTTTCCTACGCATGTTAATACGTACCCCTCGTCGATTTCGCTCTGTGACAAGCCATCCGCATCTGCCAAGTCAACTTTCCCGGAAAGGCATTTTGCCCTGCAAGCAGTACACAATCCACTCTGACAGGAATAAGGCATATCAAGATCTGCATCTAAGGCAGCTTCTAATATTGGTTTTCCAGCTGGCACCTCTATTTCATGCTCCTCTCCATCAAGAATAATTTTAACATTGACTGTCCCTACACTAGAATCCGTCGGGACCTCCTCATCGCTAGTGTGAGAAGCGACAAAACTTTCCTTATGTCTTATATCAGCTGGGATGCCAATTTCATCTAAAGTGTTGATCACAATATCCATCATTGGTTCAGGACCACATGTGAAGTACTCCATCTTGGAAGAACCTGCAGGAAGTGAACCAATTATTCCTTTTAACTTTTCGTTTGTCAATACTCCTGATGGTCCATCCCATCCCTGGGGTGGTGTATCCAGAGAGTGTATAATGGTAAGCCTGTCCTCATACTCCTTTTCCATTTCCTTTAATTCATTTTTGAAAATGATGGAGTCAATGTTTCTATTAGCATAAACAAGAGACACTCTTGACTTGGGTTCTTTGATCAATACTGTTTTTAGGATCGACAATAATGGTGTAATACCACTTCCTCCTCCAAAAACCACTACATGCCTTTCCTGTTCCCTGTCGAATTCAGTTGTGAAGTGTCCCATCGGCTCCATGATCTCGATGACGTCCCCTGCTTTCAAATTGTCATTCACATGGTTAGACATAATGCCACCCTCAACACGCTTTACCGTAACTGCTGGATACTCATCAGCTGCAGGTGTGGAACAAAGAGAGTATGCCCTCCTGACCTTTTTACCATCGATGGTTTGAATTATGGTAAGGAATTGACCTGGCTCATAATGAAAATCGGATCCTGGTTTTTCAAAAACAAGGTTTACGGCATCATCTGTCATTTTTACAACCTCTCTGATCGTCATGTTAAAGTACCTTGACGAATCTGAATTATTTGCCTTTTTTTCTTTCTTATCCTTCTTCTTAAATAGTCCGAATACCATAATTTCCGCTTTAATACCATGACCCAAACGATGTGTTCAGGAATATAGTTTTGAAAAGTTTTGTAATTCTTAATTAATCGGGCGCAAAGGTAGGTCAGTATTATCTATTTTTGCCACTTTCAACAAAAATTCAATGGATTTACAAGCACTTACAGCAATTTCACCCGTAGACGGCAGGTACAGAAAACAAGTAGCAAACCTTGCACCTTATTATTCAGAATATGGTCTGATCAAATATCGGGTAAAAGTGGAGATTCTCTATTTCATCAGTTTATGTGAGAAACCCTTGCCGCAATTGAAGGAATTTGATACAAGCTTGTTCCCTAAATTGGAAGCGATTTACGAAGATTTCTCATTGGCGGATGCTGAAGAAATAAAAGAAATTGAAAAAACGACCAACCACGATGTAAAAGCTGTTGAATACTTCATTAAAAAGCATTTTGATGCATTGGGTATTTCCCAGTATAAAGAGTTCATTCATTTCGGCCTGACTTCACAAGACATCAATAATACATCTATTCCATTGTTGTTGAAAGATTCCCTGATCAATGAGGTTTATCCGTTATTGGATGAAGTAGTAAAACTACTCTTTGACAAAGCTGAAGAATGGAAAGACATCCCCATGCTTGCCAGGACACATGGCCAACCCGCCTCTCCTACAAGACTTGGTAAGGAACTTAGGGTATTCCATGAAAGGCTCGTGCAACAGATTGACCGTTCTGAGACAATACCAATTGCCGCCAAGTTTGGAGGAGCTACAGGAAATTTTAATGCACATTTTGTGGCATATCCTGATATTGACTGGCATTCGTTTGGAAACAAGTTTGTGGAGAGCATTTTGCACCTGGTAAGAAGTAGGCCAACTACACAGATTGAGCATTATGACCACCTGGCTGCTCTATTGGATTCATTCCGGAGGATCGATACAATACTGATTGATTTCAGCCGTGATGTCTGGCAATATGTGGCTATGAATTACTTCAAACAGAAAATCAAAAAAGACGAAGTAGGTTCTTCAGCCATGCCGCATAAAGTAAATCCAATTGATTTTGAAAATGCAGAAGGTAATCTTGGTATCGCCAATGCTTTACTTAGTCATCTTTCTCAAAAACTTCCTATTTCCAGACTACAAAGAGATCTGACTGATAGTACAGTTTTAAGGAATATTGGGGTACCATTAGCGCATATCTACATTGCATTGAATTCACTTAAGAAGGGTCTAAATAAATTGGAAGTAAATGAAAATGCTATCAAAAGAGACCTTGATGACAATTGGGCTGTTGTGGCGGAAGCCGTCCAAACAATCTTGAGGAGAGAGAATTATCCTAATCCTTACGAAGCACTGAAAGCCCTTACCCGAACAAATGAAGCCATTACTGAAAATTCTATAAAGGTATTTATTGACGGTTTGGATGTTTCTGATGAAATCAAAAATGAATTGAGAGCTATTACTCCATTCAACTACGTCGGGAAATAGACATTTAGTTTCACACGTCAATTTAATCGGAACAAAACCAGCACTTTACATGTATCTACATGGAAAGTAAGGAATTCAGTATGGAAATAGCACAAATTGATTATAAACTGGGTGAGGCATTGAGCTACCCTGCCTATAGAGAATTAATTCAGTGTCTTGTTGATAACAATAGTACATCAGGGGACACATCCAATGAAAAATATGCTGATTACACCAGGATCAATCAGCAACGAATGAAACGTTTGGATAAAACGATCAAATTGTTACCTGATGCAATAAGAAAATTACAGTTAATTTCTGAGAAACAAACCTGGTTAGTGCTCACCGAATCCTGGTGTGGTGATGCGGCTCAAAACATACCTGTTCTCAATAGATTGGCTGCCATAAATCCCAATATTGAGCTTAAACTATTAATGAGGGATGAAAATCCTGATATTATGGACCAATTCCTGACCAATGGCGCCAGGTCAATCCCCAAATTAATCATATTGAATAGTCAGGAAGAAGCACTAGGAACATGGGGACCAAGACCAGAAGCTGTTCAACAATTGGTGATAGACAAAAAGAATGCTGCCGAAGACATGAAAGAGATTTACTCAATCAAGATTCAGAAGTGGTACAATGCCAATAAGGGAATTGATTTGCAAAAAGAAGTTATGAACCTACTGGATTAACTACCCGCTTTCCCGGCCAGTAAATACAGCACTGCCATTCTTACCGCGACTCCATTTTCCACCTGATCGAGGATGATGGAGTTGTCAGCATCTGCAACATCGCTGTTGAGTTCTACTCCTCTATTGATTGGTCCCGGATGCATGATAGTGATCTCTTTATCAATTGATTCTATCAAAGCCTTATTGATTCCGTAATAGAGAGAATACTCTCTAAGCGATGGAAAATACTTGATCTGCTGTCTTTCTAGCTGAATCCTCAAAACATTGGCTATATCACACCATTCCAGGGCTTTTTTAACATCCAGTTCTACTTTGACACCTAAGGATTTAATAAATTTGGGCAACAATGTAATTGGTCCACAAACCATCACTTCCGCTCCTAGTTTTTTCAGGGCAAAAATATTCGAAAGCGCCACCCTTGAGTGTAAAATATCCCCTACAATTACCACTTTTTTGCCACCTACATCACCAAATTTTTCTCTGATTGAAAAGGTATCCAACAATGCCTGTGTGGGGTGCTCATGGGTGCCATCTCCAGCGTTGATGATATTGGCCTCAATATGCTTCGATAAAAAATGAGGCGCTCCAGGACTAGAATGCCTCATGACAATCATATCTACTTTCATGGCCAAAATATTATTGACAGTATCCAGTAGGGTTTCTCCCTTCTTTACAGAACTAGATGAGCTGGAAAAATTAATTACATCCGCCGAAAGCCTTTTCTCTGCCAATTCAAAGGACAACCTTGTACGAGTAGAGTTTTCGAAGAATACATTGGCAATGGTAACATCCCTGAGCGATGGGACTTTCTTTATTGGTCTGTTTATAACATCCTTAAAATAATCAGCAGTTTCAAAAATGAGGTTAATTTCGTCCTTTTCAAGGTCCTTTATTCCCAGTAAGTGTTTTGAATTCAACTGACTCATTAAGATTCTTTATTGATTAGCCATATATTATCTTCACTACCCTGTTCCTGCAACTCAACCTGAACTCGCTGTGATGCAATTGTGTTCACTTTCTTTCCTATGTAAGTAGCCTGAACAGGAATTTCCCGAGTATATAGTCGATCTATTAAAACTAGTAGTTCAATTTCGTGAGGTCTTCCAAATGCCGTCATGGCATCCAGAGCGGCTCTTACTGATCTGCCAGTATATAGTACATCATCTATGAGAATTACTCTCTTATCTTCTATGATAAAAGGGACTTTTGTCTCATTAGGGTGAAGTGGCTGATCACGCCTTCTAAAATCATCTCTGTAAAAGGTGATGTCCAAATATCCGAGAGGAATCTTTTTATCCAGGAGCTTCTCCAGTCTTTCAACAATCCTTTGGGCTAAGTAAATGCCTCGTGGTTGCATCCCTAAAATCACTGAATCCGAGAAATCCTGATGGATTTCGATGAGCTGATGACAGAGTCTGTCAATTGTAATGGCCAGTCGTTTAGGATCTAGAAGAAGTCGTTTTTGCATCACATAATTTGTGAGCAAATATAAGCAAGTGGTTTACTGAAAACCAACATTCTGCTCATACTCGATTTTGTTTATGTAAAAAATTTCACGTGTACTTCTAAAAGACTTATCAGCAGGATTTCTGATTTTTTGTTTACCATACCCATAGAGCTTATTCGCATACCAGTTCTCCAGACCTTCCATTTCTTTATTGACTGATTTAGCCTCTTGATTCTCATTACTCAGTTTAACCGGGTTAATGGTTAACCCTTCAATAATCTCATTCCCTTTGATGATTTTAGACCTGATAGTATTGTCATACAAGTAAAGCAGTACGATTTTATCATCCCGATCATCTACTGTCACGTTTACAAATTCTCGTAATACCGGGGTTTGTACATCGTTAATTTCAAAACTATTGTCCCAAAGTATTTCTCCGCTTTTACTAAAGCCTACCACCACAGCATGCGTATATCGATAGCCAATGAAGTATGGATTGAAACTATTGGGCATATACCCACTTGATGAGGTGGCATATCTACTGGAATAGGAAGAATAAGGTCTTCCATAGGCGGTGGAATTGGATCGGTACCTTGGATAGTATGCTTCTCCTACCAGTATGTATTCATTTTCTCTTTCTATCACATCATGAACCATTAACCTGTAATTGAATCTAAGCTTTTTACCGAGTTGCTTACGTTTTGCGATCCTCTTTTTGATCCTGCTTTCTCGTTTTTCTGACATGTATGAGAAGAAATTAGACAAATCAGCATAATTGTGGTATCGAACGTATTCCTGTATTCCATTTTTTAATCTGGACACATATAACCCTCTGGAAAATTCTGACTTTCTTCTGGCATAGGTCCCAACTACATACTGGTACCCATCAAGAAATGTTGTAGAGGCGCCATCCAACAAACTCTTATCATCTCCCGGGTTGAGGTTTCTATTCTGTATCAATGTTCCATTTGAAGTATACGATTTGATACTCACTGTATAAAGCTTGCTCGGCATTCTTTCTGTCATTATAACAGTGAATATCTGCATTTCATCATCGGGGACAACATCTAATATCTCACTGAAATTATTATAGATACCCGGCAATACTTTTGGTTTTCTTGTGTTCATGTCATACAACATGATCACAGGTTTGTAAAAAGCATAACCACCAAAAACCAATGTATTCCCTACTACTTCAAAGTAGGTCAGGTCTATTGGAAATACGGTATTGATCTCAAATTTCGAAGTGTCTTGCGTGTTGGCGTCAATCTGGTAAACACTCATATCCTCCCTTCTGTACTCTGAGGTGCCATAGAGCAAATAATAATGATCATCAGCATACTCATACCCCTTGAAGTAACTCCCAAAAGGTGTTACTAAATTCATTCTCCAATTTATATTAAGTGAAGTATCCACACCTTGTAAAACCCATTCCAGCCCTTCAGGAACTGTCTTGGTAGTTTCTGTCACTAGCATTAAACCATTCTCTTCCCCGGAAATTACGGTGAAATCATAATCATCATCTGTCATTTCAATTTCTAACCTATCCGTCTGATTAATAATTTCAGATGTGTCATAACTCTTCTGCGCTCTTACCTCTCCAACGACAATAATTAATGCTATTAATAAAACTATCTTATTCATACCTCTAAAACGCTTTAAATCTTACATACCCTATTCTGACATACCCAGAATAATATCAAATTCTTCTTTTTTCACAGGTTGTACTGATAACCTGGAATTTCTGACCAACACCATCTGACTCAATCGGTCATCGGCTTTTATTTGATCAAGTGTTACAGGTGATTTCAATTTTCTCACCGGTACAAAATCTACAACCACCCAGCGATCATCACTGGTGGTGGGATCCGGATAGTGTTCCGTTACGACTTCTGCGATTCCAACAACACTTTTCTCTTTAACACTGTGATAAAAGAGAGCCATATCCCCTACCTTCATGGTCTTCATATTATTTCTGGCCTGATAATTTCTTACTCCATCCCAGTGGTCCTTCCCCAGTTTCACAAAATCATCCCAGGAGTAAGTATTAGGCTCAGACTTAATTAACCAATAATTCATTTTTGACATTTATAACTATTGATAAAACACAATGTTCTTATGTTATAGAATTTACTAGTATTTCCTATAAATTCACAGAAAATTGAATTAAGAATTACCCTTTTCACAAACAAACACGGTGAAACACAATAAGCAATTTTAATGCCCACACAAAAGATTTTAATTATCCGGTTTTCTTCCATTGGAGACATTGTACTTACCACTCCGGTAATTAGATGTTTAAAGAATCAGATAGATGATGTAGTTCTCCACTATTGTACCAAAGAGGCATTCAAAGGTATTGTTTCCAATAACCCGGGAATTGATAAGGTGCATGTTCTTGGCAAAAGTTTATCTGACCTTGTCAATGAACTCAAAAAAGAAAAATTTGACCTGGTTATTGATCTTCACAACAACCTACGAACACACATTTTGACGTGGCGCTTGGGCGTGAAGACAAGGCGATTTAACAAGATCAATTTCCAAAAGTGGCTATTGGTAAAGCTAAAAATTAATAGAATGCCCAACAATCACATTGTAGATAGATATCTGGAAACATTATCTGAATTGCAGATTAAGAATGACCAGAAAGGGCTTGACTACTTTATTCCTCACCGTGATGAGGTGGAAATGACATGGCTTCCAAAAACCCATAGAAAGGAATATGTGGCTGTCGTTGTAGGAGCCCAACACGCTACGAAAAGATTACCTATAAAAAGACTTATCGAATTATGTGATAAAATCAACAAACCGATAGTCATTGTAGGGGGCCCGGATGATGCCAAGGTAGGCGAAGAGATTGAATCGTTTTTTAAGAAAAATGATGCTTCTGCTGAATATGAAGAAAAATTACAGGAATTAGGAAAAAAGAGTGTCGTGTTCAATGCCTGTGGAAAGTTTAACCTTAATCAATCAGCTTCCATTGTGAAACAGGCTAAAATCGTTTTTTCTCATGATACTGGATTAATGCATATTGCTGCGGCATTTAAAAAAGAAATTTTTAGTATTTGGGGCAATACTGTCCCGAGCTTCGGTATGTACCCGTATGAAACAAAGTTCACTGTCCTGGAAAATCCAAATCTAGAATGTAGGCCATGTTCAAAAATTGGATTTGACAAGTGTCCAAAAGGTCATTTTAAATGCATGAATGAGATTAAGTTTGACTTTTATATTCCTTAAATTGAATTCATGAAGACGCTTTACATTATCAGACACGCTAAATCCAGCTGGAAATTTCCCGATTTATCAGATATTGAAAGGCCTCTCAATAAAAGAGGAAAAAGAGATGTGCCGAATATGGGTAAGCATCTAAAAAAACTAAAAATAAATCCCGACACATTAATTTCCAGCCCGGCGAATAGAGCCTATACCACGGCCAAGGGTATTGCTATGTCTTTGGATATTCCTACAAGTGAAATTGAAATAAGGAAGGAACTTTATCATGCAAGCGTCCCATCTCTGATGAACATGGTCTGCTCACTTGATGAGGAATGGAATTCGGTAATGTTATTTGGACACAATCCTGGCTTCACAGATCTTGCCAATGAGTTATGTGCAACATCTATCTATAATATACCTACCTGTGGTGTTGCCATATGTCAGTTTGAAATAAATAGCTGGAGAAACATACAAAAGGGTAAAGGAATCCTAAAATCCTTCATATACCCTAAAGGCATCTAATAAAATATCAAAATAAGTAGCAATAAATCAATAATTATACGCTTTTATTGAAATTTATCTAATAAAAAATTTCTTTAGACCAAATTAATTGCTAATTTTCGGCCTTTACAACCTAACACAATATCAAGTATGAAAGGAAGCAAATTACTATCATTAATGTTTGTGGCCTTGTTTGGCCTAACAGTTTTCGCTTGCGGCGGAGGTTCAACAACTGAAGAGACTTCAACAGAACCTGAAACTACAGCAACTGAACCAGCAGCTGATTCAACTGCAGTTATGGATACTACTATGGTGTCTGACTCTGTTGATATGGCAATGGATTCTGTTGCAATGGATTCTACTGCTACCGAATAACCTTACGTAAAGACACTAAAGAAACTCACTTAAGGCCTCAAGATTGGGGCCTTTTTTTTATTGCATCTCTTTGATCCATTCTCGTATGACATCCAGCCCTTCTTTGTGCTGAATTGACCTCCCAATTTCCGGCATACGTATCCCGGGATCATTGCTTTCCATTCTATAAACCAAAATTGACTCATCGGGTTTTCCCGGAACAATGTCATATAGTCTTTCACCGGCACCACGGCCTGCTGCCACCGGCGGCTTCATAACTCCAAGTTTGTATGGATCAGTTTCGTGAATATCCAGGAATAAACCTGAAGTATTCGCTGGCCCTTTCGGACTGTGACAGTGGCCACAATTGATATCCAGCCATGACCTGGCTCTATCAGCGATTGACGCATCGCTGGATACTTCCCACTCGATATTTTTGGGTACTTCGTCCAGGTCTGGCATTCCGGAAAGCCTCCCCATTGACACCAATAATTCCAATTGATTCTTAGCACCGCCAGGATACTCAAACGTACGGTTCAGATGCCGTGCAGCAGGTCCTATTGGTTGCAACTTATCTTCACTCAAATGACAACCTTTACATTGGTTTTTATTGGGGATTAGGTAATCGATCTTCATCTTCTTCCCTTTTTCATTTGTCCAGGAAACCTCTTTTATATCACCTGCTACCTGAAGTATTGCATCTGTTTGCTCATCATTCCATATGTATGGCAAGGCAACCCAACCATTCTCCTCATGAAGAAGAAGCCTGGTTTCAATCAGCTTTCTACCTTTCTCCTTTTTCTTTTCACTATGATAATAGTAGAAGGTCTTTATAATTTTAGTTCCAATTGGCATATCAAAAACTGCGGAATCATTATAGGTGAGTGTCCCACCTTCTGGCACCTGAATAAACCTGAGTTTTTGAGCATAATCACTGAACAAGGACGTATTTAAGGTATAGGGAATTACACCTTCAGCAGGCACCTGACCTGGAAGGTCTGAGAAAAAACCATATTCTGAAAGTCGTATCTTGTACTTTGGTTTTACATTCCAGGCTGATACAACCACTAACAAGCCTACAAGAAGAAAAAGTAATGTTCCTTTTTTACTTATCATTTAGTCTGCTTTTCCAGAGATACCACGCAATTATACGCGGATAGGTCTGACTGAATATTTTTAAAATCTCCCTCAGCATCAATATTGGCAAAGGTCGCTCCCTCATTGTTTTGGATACACAAAGCTGTCTCTCCTGACTTTTTATCATCACGTATCCCATCAAAAATGATATGAGGTACGTCCTTTCCAAATTTCAATTTCAACCTGAACAATTTACCCATTCTACCTTTTCCGGTAGCTCTTACAGATTCTCTCTCGTATACATTGTCGTGGATATAAATCGATGATGGGTAGGGATAGTACAGAGAGTCTCCAATTGGCTCCTCGGTCATATAATAACTTATGATTGCAGTACTTGCAGTTCGATTGTTTTGAATAACATTTTCAAAGATCTCAACTTTATTAGTGGCCAGAATCATGATCCCTGTTCCAGGCGGAACTTTGCCAACGATATTTCCTTTTGGTGCAAAATTCACATAATTGTTTTCTTTCACCACATTGTTATAGACTTTGACATTTCCCCCTTTCTTTTGAACTAGCCCAGGTAAATCAAATACCAGTATCCCTCCTGTATTTTCGTGTGCGATGTTATTGTACACCTCAGCAAAGTTGGAATTTTCAATTTCTATCCCGGCAACATTGTGATGTGCAATGCTATTCCTTACCTCAATGTAATTAGATTGACCTACATAAATACCAGCATCTGAAGCTCCGACGGCTTCACATTTATCAATAAGGACATTATCACACATTACAGGGTATAATCCGTAAGCACCATTTTTTTTATCTGGCTTACCCGTCCATTCGGCTTTTACATTCAGAAACTTGATACCGTCCGTCTCCTGCACTTTTATCCCATCACCTTTAGTGTCCTGAACAGTGAGGTCTTTGATTATAATATTCTGAGAGTTGGTGACTTTTATACCTTCGGCTCCATCTTTCTGATCCATGAAAGATAAAATTGTTTTTTCCTTGCCTTCACCTGTGATCAACACATCTTTCCCATTGTCAAGCCAAAGACTTCTTTGTAGCTGATAGGTTCCCGCTGGAATCTTAATTGTATCTCCTGCTTCCGCAAGCACAAACAAATTTTGAAGGTCATTTTCAGTTGGTATTTGAGCAAGCACTCTGAATTGACAAAATATAAGTGCAACCAACACAAATAATTGTTTCCGTATCTTCATTTCATTTTAATTGGATATGTCAATATAGAAATTTCGGAGAACCCAAAAAAATGTGTCAGAATGAAAAAACTCACGATCCGTATGGCTACTGTCTATTGGGGGACACACGAAATGATAAAGATGAGCTTATATTTGCGGCTTAATAGGAATTAGAGTGAACAGACCAGTTGTGAAAGTGATCATCCCGGCATTTAATGAACAAAATGCTGTTGGACAGGTGATAGAAGACATCCCAAAAGATCTGGTAGACGAAATAGTAGTTATTGACAATGGTAGTACTGACAATACATTTGACACAGCCAAGAACAAGGGAGCAACGGCATTAAGGGAAGAAAGAAAAGGATATGGGTATGCCTGCTTAAAAGGAATGGATTACATTGCCTCACAGAAACAACTACCTGACATAATTGTGTTTTTAGATGGGGATTACTCAGATTATCCTGAAGAAATGCACAAATTAGTGGAGCCAATTATTCAAAAGGATGCTGATCTTGTAATTGGTAGTCGGGCTCTGGGAAGAAAAGAAAAAGGATCGATGACCATCCAGCAGGTGTTCGGAAACTGGTTGGCCACTTTTTTAATTAAGGCTTTTTACAAGGTTAGGTATACTGATCTTGGACCATTCAGAGCAGTAAAATATAGCAGCTTGATGGAAATCGACATGAAGGATACTACATATGGCTGGACAGTTGAAATGCAATTAAAAGCTGCCAAAAAAGAAATGAAAATTCATGAAGTTCCGGTGAATTACCGGCGAAGAATCGGTGTTTCTAAGGTATCGGGCACTGTTCGAGGAACTATTGGTGCTGGCTATAAAATAATTACTACAATTTTCAAGTACTTGTAGCAATGGAGTGGTTTGTAATCCTGACATATTCAATTGCCCTTCTGTTCATATGTGTATTCAGCATTGGCCAATTACACCTTACCTGGCATTATTTAAAAAGACAACAACCGAAAGCAAAGGAATTAGAAAGCGATGACTTTCTCCCCCAAATAACTGTTCAACTACCTATCTACAATGAGTTTTATGTGATAGACAGACTGATTGAGTCTGTCTCGCAATTAGATTATCCTCATGATAAGTTGGAAATTCAGGTTTTGGATGACTCTACAGATGAAACTGTGGAGAGAGTAGCTGAATTAGTTGATCAGCTTTCCATTGATGGGTTAAATATTAAACATGTCCGAAGACCTAACAGAACAGGATTCAAAGCTGGTGCACTAAAATACGGCCTTGAAAATACTTCAAGTGATTACGTAGCTATTTTTGATGCTGATTTCTTGCCAAAACCAGATTTCCTAAAGAAAACCATCTCTCATTTTCAGGACCCAAAAATTGGAATGGTGCAAACAAGATGGGGACATCTTAACAAGGAATATAGCTGGATCACAAAAATGCAGGCATTTGGTTTGGATGCCCATTTCACTGTGGAGCAAACCGGTAGAAATTCTGCTGGCAGCTTTATGAATTTTAATGGTACAGCCGGCGTCTGGAGAAAAGAATGCATCCTGGAAGCAGGAGGATGGCAAAGTGATACACTTACCGAAGACCTTGATCTGAGTTACAGAGCACAACTTAAAGGATGGAATTTCAAGTACCTGGAAGATGTGATTTCACCCGCGGAATTGCCAGTAATTATGTCAGCTGTAAAATCACAACAATATAGATGGAACAAAGGCGCTGCTGAGACGGCTAGAAAGAATCTGGGTAATGTTTTATTAGCCAAAATACCTTTTAGACAAAAAACACATGCACTACTTCATTTATTGAATAGCTCAGTATTTGTTTTTTTGATCATAGCCTCGGTGCTTAGCATACCGATGCTATTCCTGAAAGAAAATAGCCCTGAATTATCAATTCTTTTTGACCTTGGAAGTGTCTTTATTCTTGGATTTGTGGCAATTGGCATATTCTATTGGGTAGCTTCTAAAAAAATAGCTCCGGCAAAAACTTACAAATACTATTCAATTAGGTTTCCATTATTTCTGACTTTCAGTATGGGTTTGACATTACACAATGCTATGGCTGTCATGGAGGGCTACCTTGGCATTAAATCTTCATTTATTAGAACACCAAAATTCAATGTGATTCAAAGCTCAGATAGCTGGACAAATAACAAGTATGTCAATTCTAAAATCTCATTTGCAACTTTGATTGAAGGGCTCCTCAGCCTATACTTCATTTTCGGGATCGCAAGCGGCATTTATCTAATGGATTTTGGCTTGATTCTCTTCCATGCTATGCTTGCCATTGGTTTTGGAGCTGTATTCGTTTATTCAATTAGAACCTCGTCAAACTTGTAAATGGAAAACTCACTTAAGAAAAATATTTTACTCTTAAGTGCATCCCATATCTTCGTTCTTGGGATTTACATTATTGGCAATGTTATCCTAAGACATGAAACAACATACCTGATAGCTTCATATTTTCTGTGCTTTGTTACCTATATAATAATGATGAGTTTCGCACATACTCATCAGTGGCTCTTACTGGGAATTGGTATTCTGCTTAGACTTTCTCTTTTTTTAACAATCCCCTCACTTTCGGATGACTTCTATAGGTTCATCTGGGATGGGAAATTGCTGAGTGCTGGAATCAACCCTTTTGAGAACTTGCCAGGTGAGGTAGTTAACCAACAGATTCCTGGTATTACTGAAGAATTATTTCGCAGGCTTAATTCACCGGATTACTATACAATTTATCCTCCGATAAATCAATTAATTTTTTTCCTTGCTACCAATTTTGACTGGGGTATACTTGGGATGGTTAATGTTTTACGATTCTTTATTCTTGGTTCTGAAATAGGTGTATTTCTGCTGATCAGAAAACTTCTCCCTGAGAAAAAGCACCTTGCATTTGTATACTTTCTAAACCCATTGGTTATTCTGGAACTAACTGGGAACATTCATTTTGAAGGGATGATGCTTTTTTTCATCCTGCTGTTTTATCTGTTTTTCAAACAGAATAATACACTCAAAAGTGCTGCTGCCTTAGCCATGGCCATTGGTACTAAACTACTGCCTCTGATGTATTTGCCGTCGTTATTGATCTATATGAAGCCCAAAAAAGCAATCCTTTCTTATTGCCTTGTTGGTCTACTGGTCTTACTCATGTTTATTCCCCTCATTTCAATCGAGTTTATCAATGGATTAATGAATAGCCTGGGGCTCTACTTCCAAAAATTCGAATTCAATGCATCAATATACTTTATAGCCAGGGCGATTGGGATTTGGATCACAGGATATAATGCAATTCATGAAGTGGGGCCCATCATGGCGATGCTCACACTGCTTTCAATCATTTTTATTATATACCAGGGCAAAAAGAGAGATTGGGATGTAGCTGTTGTCATCTTTCATATTCACTGGATCTACTTAATGTTTGCTACAACCATACACCCCTGGTACATTGTGACACTGATTGGACTGTCAATTTTTACCAATAAAAGGTTTCCAGTCGTCTGGAGTGCAATGATATTTCTTACCTATATCGGCTACACAGAAACAGGTTTTGAGCTTCATCCTGTATTTATTTGGCTGGAGTATTTGGTGGTTGGAGCCTACTTGATTGTTGAGTATAAGGGAACCAATTTAAAATTAAGATATTTCCAAAATTTTCAATAACACCCAACTTAACACTGGTATTGTTTCATTCGTCGAAATAATTATAAGGTAGGAAATCAGATTTCATATATTTGCCCCCTACAAAAAACCGTAAAATGACAGAAAAGGAGAAATTAGATTACTGCAGAGTTTGTGAAAACAGGAAGACAGATTATGAAAGAGGTATTGTTTGTGGTCTAACTAACGAAAAACCAACTTTTGAGGAGAGTTGCCCTGATTTTACGATTGACGAGGTAAATGCTGATAGACTTGTTGACAGGGATTCCAATGTTCATAAAATCATGAAGGAGGTTTATGCTGGTGAAAAAAAGAAAAAAGGATTTCTTGGAGGTATCTTTAAGAAAAAGAAATAATCAATGAAAAAAACCGCATTTCTGGCTGTATTTGTGTTGATTTCAACATTCAGCTATTCTCAGTTTCACTTTGGTGGTGGAATTTCTTACGGATTTGATATTGAACAACCAGCCTTAACCGCTAAGGGAGTTCTGATCATCAATAAGCAATTTAGATTTTCACCAAGTCTAAGCTATTTCTTTCCAACTACTGAAACTGTTAACAGAAATGCTGGTCTAACTGTTCAGAGAACCACCCGGTTCCTCACGCTAAATGGAGATCTTCATTATAAGATTCCACTACGTCGATCCAAAGGTTTTGGCCTTTATCCATTGATTGGCGTAAACCTATCCTTTTTCGATGTTGAGGAGAAGACTGATGTGAATTTCCCTGGAAATCTGGTTGATGAAAGTGATGTTAATCTGGGGCTTAATGTGGGTTTTGGTGCGAACGTAGCAATTACCCACAGACTTCATGGGTTTACTGAAATAAAAGTGGTAACCGGTGATTCAGGCCAGGGAGTATTAGGCATTGGAGTCCTATACGAACTCTAACTTGATATATTTTTTGGCAAGAGTATCTTGAATACCGCACCCCCCTCATGGGTATTGGATATTTCTAAACTTCCGTGATTTTTTTCAATCAACTCAACAGAGAAACTAAGTCCGATACCAGATCCTTTTTCACCAGATGTTCCAGGTTGGGAGTCTGCCACTTTTTTCTTCATAATACCTTCCATTTGTTTTTCGGTGAGTCCCTTACCTGAATCAGCTATTGAGATATAAACCTGATCTCCCTCGCTTGCCAGAGTTATCTGTACTTTGCCTTTTTCAGGGGTGAATTTCAATGCATTATGAACAATATTTCTTAGAATTATTCTCAGGTGCCCCTTGTCAACGAATGATTCTTCCAGTGAACCCGAAATGCCATAATCTATATTTTTCTTTTCAAAATGAGGTTTCTGTGCCTCCAATACCTCTTCAATAATACCTTTCAAGGGGACGTTTTCAGGTTTTGCCACCATGCCATCAAGTTGATGGAAAGACCACTCCAGCAAATCATCTATGGTTTTCTTTAACGGCTCAAACTTGGTGCGTATTTGTCCTAAAAATCCCTTGAAAGCGTCTTGAGACACAAAATCATCCTGAGAAGAGTTCAGCAGAATCTCAAAATTACTGAGTGGATTTCTCACATCATGAGCTACAATATTGAACAGTTTATCTTTCGCCTGATTAGCCGCTTCCAATTCCTGTTTGATCTTTTCTAATTTGGCCACATCATATAATGCAACAGTTACAAACTTAATTTTACCCTCTTCATCAAAAACCGGTTTGTATTTCCCGTTGGCATAAATGGTATCTCCGTTTTGCATCAAAGTTTCAATATGAAAATCGACCTCTTCACCATTTAAGGCTCTCTCTAGGAGAGGTTCATATTTTTCGACGTTATGAGGTGCTATAATATCTCTTAACCGCTTCCCAATAATGTCCTCCCTCTTTTTCCGAAAAGTTTCTTCATACTTACGATTGACCATCACATACCTTCCCTGATTATTGAATATCCCAATATAAACCGGAATGTGATCAATTAACTGATACAATATATCCTTCTGGAGTCTAGCATCCTGAAGTGACTTCAACAATAGTCTTTTAAAAAGAATTGAGAACGCACAGAGGCCGAGAACAAGCACTGATACATTAATTAGTGTGAAGGTTAAATTGTTTTCGTCCGGAATCTGCTGAATATTATTTTTATACACTTTCAATCCCACAAAAACAATCACACCAATCAATCCATCGATTATTAATACCCAATTATCAAACAGGAAAATTGACAATAAGATAGCTGCAATCATTAAATTTTCAGTATCAGTAAACCTTCCTTTACTGAAAGCATTAAATGCAGCGACTGCTATGATGAAATAGCTGAATGTTACATAGTAAACACCAGCTGTCTTATAGAGTTTCCTTGAATTCAAATAGAAGGTTAATAGAAATAGTAAGACACCTCCAGTAGTGATTAGAACGGTGTGATAGGTGGCCAATATGACATTTACTATCACTAGAAGCACGCAAATAATCACACTTACAAGCGCAAACCAGTTAAGTAGATAAGTCCTGGCATTTTGTAGTTCGTCTGTAGAGGAACTCATCCCGGTCTCCAATAAACTGCGCACAATTTGTTTCATAGTTTAACAGCTTATTGAAATTTATCAATAAAGTGGGCTATAAAAAAATCGAACCAATTGTAAAATGCTACTTTGTACCAGTTCTGCCGAGTTATTTCATAGTATTCACCTAAGAAGTGCACTTTTCTCAAAGTCTGAACTTCAGCATTAACCAGGAGATTGAGGATAAAAGCCCTCCAATAAAAAAAGCCAATCTCACGACTGGCTTTCCTTTTTATATATAATGTTTCGTTTAAAACTTAGGATGCTTCTGATCAGGAAATTCCTTCTCAAAGAATTCTCCGTATTCTTTAATGGTTTTGGTCATGTCTTTCCTCAGCCAGAAAATACCCACAAGGTTAGGAATAGTCATTAGGGCGATTGTAATCCCTGAAAGAGTCCAAATAATTGTGGTATCAGCAAACGAAGCGAAAAAGAATGCCACAACATATACAATCCTGTAATACACAACGGATTTTGAACCAAATAGGAATGTCATTGCCCGGTCTCCATAATACGACCAGCTAATAGCTGTACTGAATGCAAAAAGTAACAATCCTATTGAAACGATATACTGTCCGAAATCTCCAAAGAAACTTCTGGTGAATGCTATGGTTGTCAATGGAGCACTGTGCACGAGGGATTTCCCTTTTATCCTCACATCATAATTCGAGATACTTCCTCCATCAATTGCGATCTTTCCAGTGTAAAGTTTATCTTCGTCTACAAGATCATCATCCTGAAAAACAACTATATCTTCAGCAAAAGACCTGGCATTCAAAATAGTGATATCGGCTGTGGTGATTTTTCCATTGACAACTTCCAGGTCACCCGAAAATGTTTCTAAAGACTCATCGCCAACTAAATAGCTGAAAAGTTTTTCCTTGTCCCCTTCGTTGGATTCCTCATATGTACCACTCAGTACCACAGTATCTGTAAATTGAAATTCATTTGCATGTTTCTCATTCCAAACTCCGGAAGAAAGCAATACAAGTCCTGTAACAGTACATATCACAATGGTATCGATGAACGGTTCCAATATCGCTACCATACCTTCTGAAAGAGGTTCGTTTGCCTTAGCGGATGCGTGGGCAATTGGCGCTGATCCCTGACCTGCTTCATTTGAGAATAATCCCCTGTTTACACCACGATTGAAAGCGAAAGCAAGATTGGCTCCCAAGAATCCTCCTGCAGCGGCTGAACCTGAAAATACATCGGCAAAAATTGATACAAATGATGGGATGATGTTATCAAAGTTGTAGAAAATAACCGCAAATGCACCAATAAAGTAAATGATTGCCATTCCTGGAACCAATTTAGAAGTTACAGCAGCGATCCTCTTAATACCTCCTACGATCACAAGTCCTAACAATATCGCCAATACCAGACCTGTAATCCACAATTCAACTCCGAATGTGGCTTTTACACTGGTTGAAATACTATTGATTTGTGGTAAGCTACCTGTTCCGAAGGAAGATAGAACTGTTGCTACAGCAAATAAAGCAGCCAACCATCCTAATTTTACCTTTTTCCCAAAGGCAACAAAATTGGCATTTCGCATATAATACATTGGCCCTCCAGCCATTGTACCATCTTCAGCTTTTTCTCTGTATTTATGTGATAAAGATACTTCCACGAATTTGGTACACATACCCAGAGCGGCTGTAATAAGCATCCAAAAAATAGCTGCCGGACCCCCAAGGTGAACCGCTAATGCCACTCCAGCTATGTTTCCAGTACCAACCGTACCAGATAAGGCAGTCGCCAAAGCCTGAAAGTGAGAAGTATCACCAGGTAATCCCTTTTTATCATATTTACCTCTAACGATTCTAAGTGCATGCCCAAAAAATCTGATCTGGGGGAACTTGAGATAAATTGTGAAGAAGGCACCTACTCCTAAAAGTAGAAATACAAACCAATCGGATCCACCGATATAGCTATCTATGGTGCCTAAAATATCATTCAATTCTTGCATATGGATTATATTGTATTAGTCTACAAAGCCAACAAAAATAGGCATATTGTCGGGAAATGGAAGTAAATCATTTCAAACGGTAAAATAAAATATGGCTAGACCGGACTAACCATTCTCATGCATATCTGAAATATAAGAAATGCTGCAAGTTTAGCCGTGCGATTATCTACATCAAATGTGGGATTCAGTTCAGCAAAATCAATGCTTACAAGCTTGTTGGTATTTTGAATCAATTCAATGATTTTCTCTACTTCACGTGGCAATAAACCAAATGAAGCAGGAGCGCTAACCCCTGGTGCATATGCCGCTGCAATAGCGTCAATGTCTACTGTCAGCCAGATGTGATCTACTGTGTCTGAAAATTGATCAATGGTTTTGGCCAATAGCTTTTCATCACTAAAGTCAGTTTTTACTACTTCCAGATATTGCGTGTTGACAGACTCAACAGATTTAAAGAGACTTTTTGTATTACCGGCTCTGTTTATTCCCAGGACCAGATAATTGAATTCATTTCTAGCTGATTGACAATCATCGTAAATCTGCCGAAATGGGGTACCCGAACTAGGTTCTTTGTCGTACGGTCTGAAATCAAAGTGAGCATCAATATTGACAATACCAAGACTACTTCCATATCGTGATTGCAAACCCAGGTAGTGACCATAGGCGATCTCATGTCCACCCCCCAGTAAGATTGGATAGTATCCATTTTCATGTAACAGCCTTACCTTCTCTCCCAACAATTGTTGGGCACTCTCAAGGTTCTGGCCCGGACAAATTACATTCCCTGCATCATAAAGCTTAAACTTTTTCAGGTCAAAATGTACTGCTTGTTTCGCCAATGCTGACCGTAAAGAATCCGGTCCCTGCTTTGCCCCAAGTCTTCCCTGATTTCTTCGAACACCTTCTTCACATGCAAATCCCAGGAATGCGATATTGCGAGTAGTAGCTTTATTGATTGTTTTTGATAGATCAAGTAATTCAATCACATTGTGCCAAAGAAATCCTTCTTCACCTTCCAAAGGATTGCTCCTTCCTGACCAGTTTGATTTATTGGGTCCCTGATACATAGATTACTAAATTAAGTCCCCCCTTTTCCAAACCATTTCAGGCTTCAGCTTTCCCTGCTGATAAAAAATCTCCCGATAATCACTGGTAGGAAATGCAGCAATATCAGCTAGCATTCCCGGAATCAACACACCCCGGTCTTTTAAAGACAAGGCATGAGCTGCTCTGTATGTAATACCTGCTAGTGACTCAGCAACTGATAACTTTTCAGATGCTCCCATGAGAGCTGTTTGCAATAGTAAATCTCCCATCGGGGCAGATCCAGGGTTCCAATCTGTGGCAATGGCAACACACGCACCAGCATCCAACAATTTTCTGGCTGGCGCATAGTGCATCCCTAATCCTAAAGAAGCTCCGGGCAGTACGGTACTCACTACATTTGATTTGGCTAACATTTTGATCTCGGCTTTTCCGGATGCTTCCAGGTGATCTGCACTTTTCGCTTCCAGGGCAACAGCCAATTGACTTCCACCCGTGGAAAACTGATCAGCATGTAAGGTGAGGTCAAAACCCATTGCTTTGGCTACTGATAAATACGCTTTTGATTGATCCAGGTCAAATGCATTCTCTTCAACAAAAACATCCACTCTTTTCGCCAATGACTTTTCTTTCAGAATCGGGAAAAGTTCCTTTGTAATGACCTGTACATATTCTTCAGCATCCTTGAATTCTCCAGGGACAACATGTGCTGCGAGACAAGTAGCAATTAAGTCTGTTGGCAATTCCTGATTCACTGATTTAATGGCCTCCAGCATCTTCACTTCTTCATTGACAGAAAGTCCATATCCACTCTTTACCTCAATAGTGGTAACTCCTTCATTGGTATGACGAATTACTCTATCACGCAAAAGTTTCTCCAGAGTAGCCTGGTCTGTTTTTCTCGTTTTACTCACTGAATCATGTATGCCACCTCCTTTGGCCAGAATTTCCTGGTATGTGGCACCTGCCACACGCAAAGCATAATCACTGGCTCTGGAACCACCAAAACAAATGTGTGTATGGCAATCAATGAAACCCGGAACAGCTACCATATCTACATTTACAGGATTCATATCGCGCGCCTTCATGATCAGGTCCTTGAAAATTCCAATTTCCTTAATGAAGCCCTTTTCAATTATCAATCCTGCATTTTCAATGATTTCCAATTGACTATCTGAGATGGGACCTTTCAAAGGAAGATCTGAAAGTGTAACTAGCTGTTTAAAGGGGCCAATTAGTTTCATTTATTGAGTTAATTAGGGTTTATGATATCATGTCAAATCCAATTACAAATAAAGTCCTTTTTAATAGTCTTACAGGATATAATCAGATAATTTTAAAATGTATTAGTTCACTAATCCTCATACTATCGTGAATAAACATGAAATGGTAATTGCAGCCATGAAACCTTCGGATTGGCCTGTGGTCGAATGTATATATGTCGAAGGGCTGCAAACCAGAACAGCTACATTTGAAACATCCAGTCCCGGCTGGGAAAGCTGGGATAATAGCCATTTAAAAAGTTGCAGACTTGTGGCAATGATGGGGGATGAAATTGCCGGATGGGCTGCTTTAAGTCCTGTCTCAGATCGATGCGTCTATGGGGGAGTGGCTGAAGTAAGTGTTTATATAGGAAATGCATGGCATGGAAAGGGAATTGGAAGCAAGCTCTTAGATCAATTAATTGTTGACTCTGAAGAAAGTGGCATCTGGACATTGCAAGCCTCTATGTTTGAGGAGAATTCTGCAAGTGTAAGACTCCATCAGAAATTGGGATTTAGGTTAATTGGAAGACGAGAAAAGATTGGAAAACTGGACAGTGTTTGGAAGGATACGCTGATGATGGAAAGAAGGAGTAAATCAATTATTTAATTTTTTAGGGAAAAACTTAACCGGATTGTACTTTTTCTATAAGAATTTATCATTTTGAAAGATTAATTCTTTCATACTAAAATACAAACCGTTATTTTAGAGCTTCGGACACTTCTGTTTTGCAGAGTGTTTGGGATATGGTAATGAGGAAATGGCACGCACAAATTTTTATAGCCATTTAATTTTGGCTGCCCGATGATAATTAACGACAGGATCTTTAAACTTATCGAGATGTTCGACATGAACCCGCATTCTTTTGCTGAGGCAATAGGTGTGAAGGGTCCGGTTATATTCAATATTATCAAAGGACGTAGGAACAAGCCTAGTTTCGATGTACTTGAAAAAATCCTTTACAGTTTTGATAACGTCAATCCCAAGTGGCTCATCAAAGGTGAGGGAAGTGTCTTAACCGAGGTTAAAGACAAAATCAAAATAGAGCAGGTTGCCCGAGAATCCGGTATCTACAAGCGAAAAGAACAAGTAGAAGACGTGATTACCAAAATTGAAGAGGATTACGGATTAGGAAAACGTGCTTCAAACAAACTGCGCTCCGCCATTTACGAATTATTGGAGGACAATATCAAATACCGCGAGCAAATCATACAGCTCCAGACCAGCCACGACAAAGTCTTAAAAATCCTGAGAGAAAGATTGAATTTGAAGATATAGTGGGAGGTCGGAAGTCGGAAGTCGGAAGTTAGAAGCTGGAAGTTGACCGATTGACCGGTGATGGGTGACCGAAGATCAAACAAATCTAGTTTTCAAATTTAGAGTTTAGCATTTCGAATTTCTCCCCTTGGTTTATAGATCAAAATCCATTCCCTTGAGTGTTTCTTGTAATTCCAGCTCCAGGGTTCTTCTGAGTTTGGTTCTTCTGAACCTGGAGAATAAGATTACAATGATCAACAGACTCAATAAGCCTGCAAGGGCAAGACCTCCATATTTCTTAAATGCGGCAATCCTTTTTTGGTTTTCTACCAGCTCAAAGTAACGTTGCGTCACCAGTTGGATATTGTACTTTTGATCCATCTCAGCCAGTTCCCTGCTCGTGTTTAAATAAGCCTCCAGGTATTGGGTGTATTGAGAATTATTGGAAATAAACTTAGGAGAATTACCCATTGCACCGTATAGTGCTGCGATTTGTTTATATATTTTGAATTCATCAGGATCACTAGAAACATCTATACCTAGTGCCAGTGCATCATTATAGGCTTGAAGTGATTTATCATAATGCCTGTAGTTATAATACAATTCACCAAGATCCATGTAGGTAACGAATGCATTCTCTGGTTTATTTGAATTTCGTTTATACTCCAGTGCCTTCAAGAAATATTCTTCAGCTTTCCCGAAGTTTGCTTCCTCAATGTACGTATTGGCTAAATTATGACAGGCTCTTCCTGCAGTTGTTTCAAAGTCTTTGACTTTCTCATTAAACTCAAATATCTTAAAGTAATGCTCTCTTGACTTTTCATATTCGCCAATTCTTTTGAAAATAAATCCAAGTTGAAAGTTAATACTAATTAGGCGATCAAAATCAGCAGACCTTTCAGCATATTTTGAAGACTCAAACAATGCATCAATTGCTTCAACATATTTTGCTTCCTCCTTCCACGCTCGACCTATTGAATAGTTAAGCCATGCAATGAATTTATCCTTATCATGCCTGTGAGCGATAGCTAATCCGTCTTCATAGTAGCTTATGGCCTGTTCATACTGACCATGAGAGTAAAAAATATTTCCAATATTCAAAAGGCTTGAAATTGAGTAATAAATTGAAGATTCATTTGTCTCCTCAATATTTTCAAGGTATCTCAAGCATTCAAAAAAATAGATAGTTGCTTTATCTTGTTGTCCACTTTTTTTTGCAGAATAACCAGCAATAAAGCTTGCTTGCGCAGCTCCATACATGTAATTCTCTTCTAATGCGTCCTCCTTTATATCCACAGCCAAAAGAAAAGCCTTATCCACGTCTTTTTTCGACAAGGAAATTGCTTCTTTATTCAAGCTGTCAATTTTCTGCTTAGAATTTAGGTTATTGGCGTTTGTGTTTGTGAACCCTGATAAGTGCAAGATTAGCAGAAGCGAACACAACCTCTTCATCAAATAATTCATCATCAAATTAATTTACCGACCATTTGATCCTTAATTTAATGATTTACGTGCTTTATTCAACACAATTTTCTGCTTAATGGAGAAAATTAGAGATAAACATTCGCTTTCTGTAGACTAACCGTTAATTGCCACCACCAGTACCTGGGTCTGGTTCTGTGCCAGCATCATTATCTGGCTCATCATCTGTTGCAGGCTGTTCCAACTCAGTATCCTGTAAAAGTTCTTCCATTGTCTCGTCTTGAGTACAAGAAGCTGCCATAAATCCCATTGCTAATACGAACATTAATAATCTTAAAAGTCTCATCTGCTTATCATTTAAAGTTTCAATTAAACCCTTAAATTACACACAACTGATTAATAATGAGACATATATGCTAAAAGTTGATCCACATTTTAGTAACAGAAAATGGCGTTATTTTAAGATTCTAACCAACACACATTTAAGACTTATTCACAAGTTATCCACATTTATTACTGTTAATCACATGTTTAAGAACAGGATAAGCACATTTTGAGAAGGGTGGAGAATTGTACTATTTACAAGAATATTCAATTAAGAAAATTCTTTTCTGCAGAGAAACTCTAATCTCGGGTCGACAAAAATTTAAATTGATCAAACTTTCTTTTGTTCATAGTGCTCCTCAGGCTGGGCTCGAACCAACGACCCTCTGATTAACAGACTAGCCGTCCACGACTGGCCGTCCGCAACTGGCCGTCCGCAACTGGCCGTCCGCAACTGGCCGTCCACGTCAAATACTCTAACCAACTGAACTACTGAGAAATTTCTGAAACAAAAAAAACCCTTCAATTTCTTGAAGGGTTTCCTAATTGCGCTCCTCAGGTTGGGCTCGAACCAACGACCCTCTGATTAACAGTCAGATGCTCTAACCAACTGAGCTACTGAGGAATAATTATTTTTCCTTTATAGTGTTGGTTGACCCTCTGTTAACAGACTAGCCGTCCGCGACAGATGCTCTAACCAACTGAGCTACTGAGGAATTTTATGGGTTTGTTTTCAACGTCTTTGAAAACGGAATGCAATATTAGCAGGTTGCACTGATTTTACCAAAACTGTGAACCAAAATATTTATAAAAATTGAAAGAATTTTAGAATCTACTTCTTCAGGAATTTGTAAACGTTGTTAAAACGTCTGTCTTCGTCTTTCACTACCAGGAAATAGTACCCAGGATTGAAGTCTTTTACTCTTATCCTGAATTTACCAGAGCTTACTTGCTCAGGAGTAATTTTCATTTTATTTCCAATGATACTGTGAATTTCGAATTCGGTATCTGCAAGTTGACTATCAGAAACTTCGATAATCAAATACTCGATGGCAGGGTTTGGATAGAAATGTACATCCGCCTTAACAGATATTTCCGAATTGGCTAATTGGGACTCAGAAAAGCTCTGACCCATCACCGAAGTGGAGATAAATGCGAAAACCGCAAACGACAATATGATCAGTTTATTATACTTCATGAGTAACGTAATATGAAAATACGCAAATAATTTTGTATTGTTATAATATTCAATAACTTTTTTCGTATTAAAACATTTAGCAAGAACTTTGCCAAACTATCTAATCTGGGAGATAATCTTTAAAGCACTTTGAATATCAACAACTTACAGAGTTTTCCCCGTAATTATCGCAAATGCCTCTGGTAAGTGGTCTACAATGTCAGATGAGATCAAACTTATTTCACCTTTTTTCTTCAGTGCCAGGTCTCCGGCAAGTCCATGCAGGTAGACACCAGTCTTCAAGGTAGTCTCTGCATCTATTCCCTGACCCAATATCCCAGACAGAATTCCGGTCAATACATCACCGCTACCGGCTGTTGCCATTCCCGGATTTCCTGTGTTATTGAAGAACACTTCTCCCTTTGTATTAGTAATGCAGGAATGAGCGCCTTTGACCACTACGTTGACAGAATATTTTTTTGAGAACTCAATTTGCTTCTCCATTTTCTCAAAATCGTTCTCCCATTTTCCCACCAATCTACGGAATTCACCAGGATGAGGTGTCAATATGGAACCTGGAGGAACCTGAGACATGAGTCTGGAGTGATCAGCTAGAATATTTAATGCATCCGCATCAATGATGATGGGATTTTTACATTGTTTCAATAATTCATCAAAGGCTTTGGAAGTAACCTTATTGGCGTTTATGCCGGGACCAATACCAATACTGGTGTATTCTTTTAGCTTGGGTGGGAAGGAAAAATAGTCATTGTGTGCATCCAGATCGACCATCGCCTCCGGAACTGCTGTCTGCAAGGCAATTAAACTTTCCTGTGGCGCGTGTATGGTCAATAATCCAGCTCCGGAACGAAGGATAGCCCTGGCAGCCAATATAGCCGCCCCTGTTTTTCCGGTACTTCCAGCAATCAACAATACTTTACCAGCCTCACCTTTGTGAATGAATTTTTTTCTTGGTTGAAATACTTCATCCAAATCATCTGGCTCTATGAGGTTGTATCGCGTATCCAACCCATCAATGAATTTCTGACTTAACCCAATGTCTACAATCTCCCATTCTCCTACATAATCGGTACTTTGAGGGAGCATAAAAGCGATCTTTGGCACCTGAAATGCTACGGTGTAATCGGCTTTAACAATAGCTTCACTTGGGGTGTTTTTATCTGCAAAAAGACCAGAGGCAATGTCAATTGATACCCTTGGTGCTTTCTGGTAATTCATATAATTGATTACCTCCTCGTAAAACCCTTCCAGGATACGATTCAAACCAGAACCAAACAAACCATCAATGATTACTGAGTTTTCACCGATTGAATAAAAGTCCCTTTTATCAACAAAATGATTGATTTCAAGCTGGTCATCTAGTCGATGATAGTTACGCTGAAAGTCTTCTGTACCTTTCTCAATCTTCCCGATCACATTCACCCGAACACTATACCTCCTCAACAGGAGCATTCTGGCGATTGCCATGGCGTCACCTCCATTATTACCTACTCCGCTAAACACATGCACCTGTAATCCATGAGGAAATTTATCCATGAACCACTCTGTGAAAGCAAACGCAGCTCTCTCCATCAAATCAATAGATGTAATCGGCTCTTTTTTAATCGTATACTGATCGAGGTGACGGATTTGATTTGACGTGAGAATTTTTAGCATGATAAGTGGGTTTCCTGTTCCCAAATATATGTTATGCGATTAGAATTAAGAAATACTATTTTCTAACGATCTACCTCTCCCAATACAAGATCCAGAGAACCCACAATGGCTACCAAATCCGAAATCATCACTCCTTGGGTAATCGCTGGTAACACTGAGAGGTTTACAAAGCAACATGATCGGGCTTTACACCTAAATGGAATATCAGACCTTCCATCTGCTCTGAAAAAGTAGCCAAGTTCACCTTTAGGGTTCTCTCCTCTGATGTAAAAATCCTGTGCTTTAGGTCTTATCTTTTTAGGGGCTAATGCACGAGGATCAAAATCTCTCGTTCTTTTATGTTCTCCAAGTAATTGCTCCAGGCACTGATCAATTATTTTTAAAGACTCGGTACATTCCTTCATCCTCACCCAGGTCCTGTCCCAACAATCCCCCACCTGACCCATTTCTCCTGTGCCATTTGGAATATTGAAATCTATTTCCGGATACACCGAATACTGATCTACTTTTCTTAGGTCAAACTTGAGGCCAGACCCACGTAGCATAGGTCCGGAAACACCATAATTAATGGCCAGATCAAGTGGCAACACACCCACATTGGCCGTACGATCAATGAATATTTTATTGCTGATCAATAGATTTTCGAGTTCGACAAGTTTAGGTTTCAGGTATCTGGAGAATTCCACACACCTTTCCTCAAACCCAACAGGAAGGTCATAAAACAACCCACCAATCCAAATATAATTGTAGAGCATTCTAGCCCCGCTTGCCCACTCTAATAAACGAAGAATATGTTCACGATCCCGCATCATCCATAAAAATGGCGTGAATGCTCCTATATCCATTCCATATGTACCAATTGCCACAAAATGTGATGCCAGTCTATTCAATTCTGCAACAAGGACTCTTATGAACTCAACGCGCTTAGGTATTTTATCCGTTATGCCAAGCATCCTCTCAACACCCATTGCATATACATGCTCCGAATTCATTGCAGCTAAATAATCCATTCGGTCTACAAATGGAATTACCTGATTGAAAGGCATTGCCTCTGCATGTTTTTCAAAGCATCTGTGTAAATAACCCATATGGGGAACAACCTCCTTTACCACTTCTCCATCAGTAATTACTTCAAGACGAAGCACTCCATGAGTAGAAGGGTGCTGAGGCCCAATATTTAGCAACATTTCTCCAGTCTGGAGATCCTCTTCTGTGTACTTTGTAGGTTCGGAATGCCTTAAGTTATCTGGGTGATATTTGTATTGTACTTCCAATTCTAATAGTCCACTTTGATGCCATGAAAATATTCCTGAGTTTCGTAATCCTTACGAAGCGGAAAACCCTCCCAGTTATCTGGTAAAAGTATTCTTCTCAAATCAGGATGATTAGTGAATTCAATACCGAGAAGGTCATATGTTTCTCTTTCAAGCCAATTGGCTGATCTCCAAATACTGAACACTGAATCTACTATTGGGTTTTCTCTTGAAAGTTTGACCTTTAACGCCAGACTGATGTCATATGGAATTGAATAAAGGTGGTAAATCACTTCCATATCACCTTCCTCCGGACCATTATCTACGCCAGTAACACAGCTCAGGTAATCAAAAAAAGTTTTGTCTGATTCATTCAAGAACCTACACACTTTGGTCAAATCAGCTGATTCCACTAAAAGTGTGGGTGGGTGAGCATTTTCTCCCAAGGTGATAGAAAGGTTTTCAAATTCACCTTGCAGCAGTTCAATAATTTCCTGGATAGTCATTAAGCAACAGCTTTTTTCTTGTTCAGTTTCATCAGGGCCTCAGGCTTCATCAGACTTTCATTTCTAATTTTCTCCTGCAGTTTTAGGAATCCTCCAATCAAGGCTTCAGGTCTTGGAGGACATCCAGGAACATATACGTCAACAGGAATAACCCGGTCAACGCCTTTCACCACATGATAGCCATGCTCCCAATACGGGCCTCCGCAATTGGAACAGGAGCCCATTGAAATAACATATCTAGGTTCCGGCATTTGTTCAAAAAGTCTTCTAACCCGATCCGCCATTTTGAAAGTAACAGTTCCTGCCACAATCATTACATCACTTTGTCTCGGACTTGCTCTTGGTAATACTCCAAACCTATCCATATCATATCCTGAAGTATAAGCAGACATCATTTCAATGGCACAGCAGGCAATTCCAAATCCCATTGGCCATAGACTGGATAGCCTTGCCCAATTGATCAAATCATCCACTTTTGTGACAATTACGCCACCCTTTCCAAATTCCTGGTCTAATAATCCCTTCATGTCAATTAATACTTCTTATTAACTTCCTCATATAATTGCTTTGGAACCTTCCCTTCAAAAGCCTCAGGTTTAGCATTGGGTCTTACCCAATCCAAATGCCCTTTTCTCCAAACATAGGCTAGCCCAAGAGCTAAAATCCCAACAAATACAATCAACTCAATCATTGAAACCCACCCCCAAATTCCATCAGTAAATTGGATCAATTTTTCATCTCCAAAAACGACTGCCCATGGAAACAAAAAAACCAACTCAACTTCAAATAAGATGAAGACCAGGGCAATGACATAGAACCGAATATTAAATTGACCCCACGCACTTCCTGATGGATCCTCACCGCTTTCATATGTTGTTAATTTTTCCTGGTTAGGCCTGTTAGGTCTCAGAATTTTCCCAACGAATAGCGTTACCAAAATAAAGGCTACTCCACCTATCAAGAAAAGTAAAACAACTCCAAAACCGGTAACTTCAACGTTCATAACGGGAAGTTAACTAAGAATTAGATGAATGCTAAAAATTTGGGGGTGTAAGGTGTTTAAAATGTCCATTCATGCTAATTACCTCTTTGGCAGAATGCGCCCTCTCAAGTGCCGGGATCAGTCTTTGGAGATGGTTGATAATAAATTCCTGGCGGTCTTTTTCGTTTAGAATTTGAAGAAATTCATACTCTTCCTCCAATTTCAATCCAATTTTATGGGCGATTGAGTAACTGTTTGATTCGTACTCAATTTTCAACTTATCGTTCATTTGAAGCCAGTCCAATAATTGTTTCACAAGATTGAACATTAGCTCCTTGCTATCTCCATGGTATTGTAATTCATTATCTGGATATTCAATTGTACCTCCTGCATATAATTTATCATTCCACTCATTCTCGAAATCAAGAATTTTGAACACTGAAAGTCCCCTGGTTCGAATGTCCATTCTTCCATCCTCATAAGTTTTTTCAACTTTCAGTATTTCTACTTCAGTTCCAAACTCTACCTTGCTGTTCAGATATGTGGGGATGCCAAATCCTTGTTTACATTCAATGCAATCTTTGACCAATTGTTTATACCTGGGCTCGAATATATGGAGGTTTACCAATTCCCCTGGGAAAGCCACGATATTCAATGGAAACAATGGGATTTCATAAGTCATAAATAAAGAAACCCACAAGGTAATGGAAAGTTTCAAGAAATAATTCGGGCACAAAAAAAGGGATGAAAATCATCCCTTCTATCTATTTCATTTTCAATGATTACCCATTGATGATGTTATTCAATGTTTCACTAGGTCGCATTGCTTTATTTGCTAATGCTTCGTCTGGCTGATAGTATCCTCCAATATCAACCGGACTTCCTTGTGCACTATTGAGTTCATCTATAATTGTCGTTTCATTCTCAGACAATGCTTTGGCAATTGAAGTAAACTTTTCTTTCAATTCAGCATCATCGTTTTGATTGGCTAAAGCTTCCGCCCAATAAGTAGCCAAATAATAATGACTCCCTCTATTATCAAGCTCATTCACCTTTCTTGATGGTGATTTTCCATTTTCAAGGAATTTCTCAGTCGCTTTGTCAAGAGCTTCTCCAAGAATTCTGGCTTTTTGATTATCATAGTTTTCTCCTAAATGATCCAGAGACACGGCCAATGCTAAAAATTCTCCCAGGGAGTCCCATCTCAAGTGACCCTCCTCTTCGAATTGCTGAACGTGTTTTGGTGCTGATCCTCCTGCTCCGGTTTCAAACAGTCCTCCACCATTCATTAGCGGAACAATTGATAACATTTTTGCGCTTGTCCCTAATTCAAGGATAGGGAATAAGTCAGTGAGGTAATCTCTTAGTACATTTCCTGTTACAGATATTGTGTCATCACCAGCTTTCACTCTGTCAAGTGTGAATTTTGTGGCGTCTACCGGAGATAAAATTTTGATTTCCAGACCGGTAGTATCATGGTCCTTCAGGTACTCATTCACTTTAGAGATTAATTGGGCATCATGTGCTCGGTTTTCATCTAACCAGAAAATCGCCGGAGTACCTGTTGCTTTGGCACGATTCACTGCTAACTTTACCCAGTCTCGAATTGGAGCATCTTTAGTCTGACACATTCTGAAAATATCACCAGGTTCTACTGGTTGTTCCAGGAGAACCTCCTCCTTGTCATTTACAACTTTGATCTTACCAGAACCAGAAGCCTGAAATGTTTTGTCATGCGAACCATATTCTTCTGCTTTCTGAGCCATTAACCCTACATTGGAAACACTTCCCATTGTAGAAGGATTGAAAGCTCCATTTTTCTTACAGAAATCTATAGTCTCCTGATATACTCCAGCGTATGATCTATCTGGAATCAATGCTTTCATGTCTTTAGGGTTGCCATCAGCTCCCCACATTTTTCCACCAATTCGGATGGCAGCCGGCATAGAAGCATCGATTATCACATCACTTGGAACATGTAGGTTAGTGATACCTTTATCAGAATTAACCATTGCTAATTCAGGCCTGTCATCATATACAGCATCAAGATCAGCAATTATGACATCTTTTTGATCAGACGGAAGGCTCTCAATTTTAGCATATACATCACCGATACCATTGTTCTCACTTATCCCTAATTGATCAAATACTTCCGAATACTTTTCAAAAACAGAATTGTAATATTCTTTTACCACTGCCCCAAAAATGATAGGATCAGACACCTTCATCATGGTAGCTTTCATGTGTAGTGAAAAAAGTACATCCTGTTTAGTGGCACTCTCAATTTCAGCAGCAACAAAAGCCTTAAGTGCTTTCATTTGCATCACGCTTGCATCAATTACTTCTTTATCCAAAAGTTTAACACCAGCATTCAATACGTATTCCCTTCCATCGGTTCCTTCAAAAATGATTTTTACGTTCTGATCACCAGCTACCATGACCGATTTTTCACTACCATAGAAATCACCCTCTGACATGCTTGCAACATGAGTTTTTGAGTCTGATTTCCATTCGCCCATGGAATGAGGGTTCTTCTTTGCATAGTTTTTAACTGCCTTTGGGGCTCTCCTATCAGAGTTACCTTCTCTCAAGACCGGATTTACTGCACTCCCTTTGATTTTATCGTACCTTGACTTGATCTCAGCCTCCTCATCATTTGATGGTTCCTCCGGATAATTTGGTAAGTTATACCCCTGTCCCTGGAGTTCCTTAATTGCCGCTTTCAATTGGGGGATTGAGGCACTAATATTGGGGAGCTTGATAATGTTTGCTTCGGGTGTTTTCGCTAAAGCACCGAGTTCCGCAAGGGCATCAGAAATTTTTTGATCTTCTGTTAAGTTTTCAGGAAAAGTTGCAATAATTCGTCCTGCCAGTGAGATGTCTTTGGTTTCCACTTCTATCCCTGCCGGAGAAGTAAAAGAACGAATTATAGGTAGGAATGAATATGTGGCCAATGCTGGGGCCTCATCTGTTTTTGTGTAAATTATTCTTGAATTATTCGCCATGATCTATTGTGAAGATTATTGCTGCTATTAATAAGGAAATTAAGCAACGTCCATTTTAAAGTTGCGAATTTAACAAATGTTTGCTAATCGATTCAGTATTCGTGAAATGTAAAAAAAGGTAATGGCTATTTATAGCTTTCCTTATCATTGGGAAAAGTATTTGCCTTTACGTCACTAATGTAATTTGCTACTGCTTCTGTCATCACAGCATCCAAATCTACATATTGTCTTAAGAAACGAGGTTTAAAATCCTGCGTAATCCCTAACATGTCATGGGTTACCAATACCTGACCATCCACACCTGGACCTGCGCCGATCCCAATAATTGGAATAGAAACACTTTCCGCTACCCGCTGCGCTAAAGGTGACGGAATCTTTTCCAGCACAATTCCGAAACATCCACATTCTTCCAAAATCTTAGCATCTTCAATTAATCTTTGAGCTTCCTCTTCTTCCTTAGCTCTCACTGTGTAAGTCCCAAACTTGTAAATGGACTGAGGTGTAAGTCCTAAATGCCCCATCACAGGCACACCCGCACTAAGAACTCTGAGGACACTCTCTTTGATTTCACGACCACCTTCCATCTTTACGGCATGTGCTCCGGATTCTTTCATAATACGGATACAACTTCTTAGTGCTTCAGATGAATTACCCTGATAGTAACCGAATGGTACATCCACTATAACTAAAGCTCTTTCTACAGCTCTAATAACCGATGTAGCATGATAGATCATGTGCTCCAGTGTGATTGGGAGAGTGGTTTCATTTCCAGCCATGACATTTGAAGCAGAATCCCCAACTAATAACACATCGATCCCCGATCTATCGAGAATCCTTGCCATGGAGTAATCGTAAGCGGTAAGCATTGAAATTTTCTCCCCCCTGGCTTTCATTTCTTTTAATTGGTGGGTGGTTACTTTTTTAATTTCTTTATTTACTGACATTGTTGTTATTTGAATTGAGGAATTATTTCCATTTAATATTACATCCCATACTTGGAAGTTGCTCTTCATTTACTTCCTTACCTGCCATCAAGGCATCCAATGCATTTCTTAGATCTGTACCAGTCACCGGAACGTTGTTACCTGGAGTTGCCCCGTCCATTCTTCCTCTATAGATACACCGATCATCTCCATCAAACACATAAAAATCGGGAGTACAGGCGGCATCATAAGCTTTGGCCACATCCTGGGTTTCGTCATAAAGGTACGGAAAAACAAATCCAGATTCATCGGCAAATTCTTTCATTTTTTCTGGTGAATCATCTGGGTAGTTTTGTACATCGTTTGAACTAATTGCAATGAATGCTATACCTTTCTCCGTGTATTCCTTTGCGATGTTGACCATTTCCTCCTTGATGTGAATCACGTAAGGGCAATGATTACAAATAAACATGACAACCGTCCCCTTCTCTGATTTTAGGTTTTGGAAATCCATAAATTGACCAGACACTGTATCTTTTAATTCAAAGGGGGGCGCTATTGTCCCAATTGGTAACATATTACTGGGTGTTCTTGCCATTAGCTACTTGGTTTGATCTTTGATTTAAATTTGGCTCCAAATTAATTAATATGAGGGTACCGGTGATTAGAATTCCGGCATGAATCAAAGTTAATTGATGACACTTGATGTGATTTTACAAGGAAATGAATGCTATCACCAAAAAAAATTGAGATTGGATAGTACAACAGTTGGAAATTTACCAGATTTGATTATTATTTAATACAATCACCTACTAACATCTCTTATCGAACCTCGATCTTAGGTTTTGCATCTAATGCGTCGGGAATAGGGAACCAATCGTGGAGTAACCATATGGTTAACTATTTTTTTATATGTATATTTCGTTAACATTATTTAAAGTATTTATTTAAGTGTATAGGGCATTCTTACTAATTATTATAGTAACTGTAGGTTGTATTCAAACTGAAAGCAGAACTGAGGCTTCCGAGGAGGCTATTGCTGTGTCTACTTCACCACCACAAGGTGAGTACCAGGCTTTATCGCTTTTAGACAGTTCAGAATTAACAGAAAAGACTTATTCACCCAACGAATTACGATCCAGAGAACAGAAATTAGCGGATGCCAAAGATAAATTCGATCAAAACCCAGACAGTCTGGAATACATTTTATGGTACGGGAGAAGACTTGCCTACTTATCGAAGTATAGAGAAGCTTTGAACGTATTCACAGAAGGATTGAAAAAGCACCCCAACTCTTACCGACTACTAAGACACAGGGGTCATCGATTTATATCTATTCGTCAATTTGACAGAGCAATTAAAGATTTAGAAGAAGCTGCCTTCCATATTAGGGGGCTCGCACCAATTGTAGAGGAGGATGGGATTCCTAACAGTAAAAACATGCCCCTGGGCACTATTCAATATAACATATGGTACCATTTAGGTCTGGCATATTACTTAAGTGGTGATTACGACAAAGCGATTTCCGCCTATAAAAAATGCATGGAGTTGAGTACGAATAATGACCTTTTGGTTTCAACGACTGATTGGCTTTATATGACGTACAGAAAAATTGGTAACAATGCGATGGCTGAAAAAATTCTTGAGCCTATCAAAAGTAAAATGCGGTTGATTGAAAATTTTGATTATCACAATCGGCTGATGATGTATAAAGGCTTAAAGAAACCCGAAGATATTATAGACCTTTCAGTTGGAGCTGAGAATGAACCGATCTCAAATGCTACATTAGGTTATGGGGTTGGGAATTGGTTCCTATACAATGGAAACCCAGAGCAAGCCCGTCAAATATTCAATCGCGTAATACTGAATGGCAATTGGGACTATTTCGGGTATATCGCCTCTGAGGTAGATTTGAGGGCCCTGAGAACTTTCTAATCTTACTCCAGATTTTTGATTTTTTCTCTTATTTCAAGCAGCTTATCAGGGTAATCTGTGATGATTCCGTCTACCCCCGCATTAAGCATTTTAAGCATAGTATCTTCATCATTAACAAGATAGGTATAAACTTTAAAGCCCCTGGCATGCATCCTGAATATTCTTCTGGTGCTCAGTGTTTCATAAGGAGGATTAAGCGCTTCCAGCTGCTCATTTTCTCGCTTAGTTGCTCTACCAAGCTGAACCTTAGTCTCCATATAATAAGCTATTAAGGGAGCTGAATCTTCACCAACAAGAAGTTTCTTTGTTTGAATATTTGGATCAATTTCATGCGCTATATCCAAATAATCCGATTCATATGACTGGAGTACACACCACTCATAACCATCGGGTTCATCCTGAATAATTTTCACCAAGCGCTCAGCAAAATCTTTGTAATGCTCATGTTCTTCATGCTTAATTTCAATCAGTGCTACAGCTCTCCCATTGATAGAGTCCAGGACTTCCCTAAGTGTTGGGATTCTTTCTCCGGTGAATTTAGAGTCGAACCATGATCCAGCATCGAGCATCTTTATGTCATTGAGACTGAAATCCACCACCTTTCCCTTTGGGCCATCATAATCTGTAGTACGATATACTTCTTCATCATGAATAACAACAATGTGCTCATCTTTGGTCATGCGTACATCAATATCAATCATGTCTACACCCATATCAAGTGCTGCTCCTATTGCTGCCAATGTGTTTTCAGGAGCAACTCCAGATGCACCTCTATGGGCAATAACCTTGAACTCTTTTCCCTTCAAGCTATTAATACTAGTACTGGCCAATAGATTTTGATAAATCCATGGTTCGAAGATGGAAAACATGATAAAAAGTGCCAGCAGTGGTAAAGAGTAAATTATAAATTTCTTAGTCATGTAATGAAATTTGGCCAAATGGTATTACAATCTAATCTACTGTAATACAATTATTTCGTCCTAAATTAACCTAAAGTACTATAATTTCATCAATTCTTCAAAGTCTCCTTCAAGCTGATGCCCAACTCATCCAGTTGCTCTTCCGCGATAGAAGCAGGAGAATCGATCATCAGATCCCTTCCAGAGTTATTTTTAGGGAACGCGATATAGTCCCGAATAGAATCAGAACCACCAAACAAAGCACACAGTCTATCAAAACCAAATGCTATCCCGCCATGTGGAGGAGCTCCATATTCAAAGGCTTCCATTAGAAACCCAAATTGTGCTTTTGCTTCTTCGTCAGTAAACCCAAGGTGCTTAAACATCATTTTTTGTGTTTCCTTATCATGGATCCTGATCGAACCTCCTCCAATTTCTACCCCATTGATGACCATGTCATAAGCATTTGCCCTTACCTTGCCCGGTTCAGACGAAAGCATTGATACATCTTCAGCTTTAGGAGAAGTAAATGGGTGATGCATGGCATGGTATCTTTCTGTTTCCTCATCCCACTCCAATAATGGAAAATTTAATACCCACAGTGGTGAAAAAGTATTTTTATCTCTAAGGCCTAGTCTAGATCCCATTTCTAATCTCAACTCACCAAGAGCTTTTCTTGTATGATTCAAATCCCCTGAAAGAACCAGCATTAAATCTCCTGTATTTGCATTTGCCAATGACGCCCATTCTTTTAAATCATCCGGTGAATAGAATTTATCTACAGAGGATTTATATGTTCCGTCAGCATTGCACTTCACATAAACCAACCCTTTTGCTCCAATTTGAGGTCTTTTCACCCATGCCGTAATTTCATCCAATTGTTTTCTAGTATATTCTGCTGCTCCTGGCACTACAATACCAACCACAATTTCAGAATTATCAAAAACATTGAAGCCTTTACCCTTTGCTACGCTATCCAGCTCTATAAACTTCATTTCAAATCTTGTATCAGGTTTATCCGACCCATAGAATTTCATCGCATCAGCGTACTCCATCCTGGCAAATTCACCTACTTCAACTCCCTTTACTTCCTTGAAAAGGTGTTTTGTTAGTCCTTCAAACAAATTCAGAATATCTTCCTGCTCAATAAAGGACATCTCACAGTCTATCTGGGTAAACTCAGGCTGTCTGTCAGCTCTCAAATCCTCATCTCTAAAGCATTTCACAATTTGATAGTACCTATCAAAACCAGAAACCATCAATAATTGCTTGAATGTTTGTGGAGATTGTGGGAGTGCATAAAATTGTCCCTGGTTTATTCTAGAGGGCACAATAAAGTCTCGAGCACCTTCTGGTGTAGACTTGATTAATACTGGAGTCTCAGTCTCAATAAATTCATGCTGATCCAAAAAAGCCCTGGTCTGCTGCATCATTTTGTGACGCAACTGTAATTTCTCTCTTACTACACCTCTCCTCAGATCAAGGTAACGGTACTTCATTCTCAAGTCTTCTCCACCATCCGTTTCATCTTCAATCACAAATGGCGGTACCTGAGACTCATTCAGGTAGTTTAATGATGTTACTTTGATTTCTATATCACCAGTTGGGATGTTTGCATTTTTTGCATAACGCTCAACAACAGTACCCTTTGCCTGGATAACATATTCTCTTCCAACATCCTTTGCTTTCGTGATTAAATCTTCCGGAGTTTCTCCTTCCTGAAAAATCAGCTGAGTCAAACCATAACGGTCCCGCAGGTCAATCCAAACCATTCCACCTTTGTCTCTGAGTTTTTGTACCCATCCACAAAGGATAACTTCCTGTCCAACATTTTCAATTCGTAATTCTCCGCAAGTATGTGATCTTAACATTATTGTTCGTTATGATTTTAAAGCGGCAAATTTAAGAGATACTTTGAGCAAAAAAATATAATTTGGTATCGTAATTGATCCAAAAAATCAAATTCTACTATTCCTGATGATAAATCTTTTCAAAATATACGGCAGTCTGATCCTAATTGTAACTTGTTTGAATGTTTCAGCACAAAAATTAGGCAAGGTTAAGATAGATGATGAAATCAGTGTAAAACTACCTGAAGACTGGACAATTTATGATGAAACAGAAATTCGAAACAAATACATTTCACAAAGTACCCCGATTGCTATGTATGGGGACGCGAGGAGAGAAGTGGATTTTAGCGCCACAAAGAACCAGACCGACTGGCATCAACGGGATATGGGAATTTTGATTGACTTTTATAAGGCTAATCTGGTCAATTTATATAGTGAAATCAATTTCACCAAAGAGGAGATCATCACAGTCAACAAGAAGTCCTTCATTTCATTTGAATTTGTTGGTACTATCAAAGATGATGCAGAAATCTCCATGAGGAACAGATCTCTCATTAAGTATATATATTTAAGATACCACATTGAAAATGGCTATCTCTATGTGTTCAATTTTAGTTCTCCTGCCAATTTAAAAAATCAGGTAAAAGGTCAGGCAGCAGAAATTATGGATTCAATAGTCATCAAATGAGCGAACTATCGATTCATTCAGATGATCACTTCATGAGGGAGGCTTTTAAGCAAGCCGAAATTGCATTTGATGATGGGGAAGTTCCTGTAGGGGCAGTTGTTGTTTGCAACAAACGAATAATCGCCAGAGCATACAATCAGGTAGAAAAACTAAAGGACGCAACCGCCCATGCTGAAATGTTGGCCATTACAGCAGCACAAAACTTTTTAGGAGCAAAATACCTTCAGGATTGCACACTTTATGTTACGCTGGAACCTTGTGTCATGTGCGCTGGTGCATGCTTTTGGAATCAGGTCCCAAAGATTGTTTTTGGTGCTGCTGATAAGAAGCGAGGATTTAGTCGCATTTCAGAGAACATTTTACATCCAAAAACGGTTGTAACTAAAGGAATTTTAGAACAAGAGTGTAAAGAATTAATTGATCGCTTTTTCGCTCGTTTGCGAGAAAATAATGGTTAATTTTATCGCACAATCAAAACTTAATTTAAACTATTAAAACAAAAATTATGGCTTTTGAATTACCAGATCTTCCATACGCATTTGATGCATTAGAACCACATATTGACGCTAAGACCATGGAAATCCATCATGACAAGCATCATGCAGGATATACTACAAAATTAAATGGTGCTATTGAAGGTACTGACATGGCTGGTAAGAGCATTGAGGAGCTATTGGCTAACCATAGTGATAACGGTGCTGTAAGAAATAATGGTGGAGGATACTATAATCATAATCTTTTCTGGGAAGTTATGTCTCCGAACGGTGGAGGTGCTCCTTCTGGTGACCTTGCTGCTGCTATTGATTCAGCCTTTGGTTCTTTCGACAACTTTAAAACTGAATTTAGCAATGCTGCAGCTACCAGATTTGGATCTGGATGGGCATGGCTATGTGTGAAAGACGGAAAACTTGAAGTTTGTTCTTCAGCCAATCAGGACAATCCATTGATGCCAGGTATTGGATGTGAAGGAACACCGATTCTTGGTCTTGATGTTTGGGAACATGCCTACTATCTAAACTATCAAAACAGAAGACCAGATTATATTTCTGCATTCTTTAATGTAATCAACTGGGAAAAAGTGGCTGAGAAATTTGCCAATGCCTAGTGCATACTTACGTAATTGAAAAAACAATTACCCCTGCCCTGATTCTGGTGTAGGGGTATTTTTTTTGTACCGTTGATTGACTTTCAATCCCATAATAAGTTTCATTCCTAACCCAAACAGAATACCTGCTGCCAAATATAGGATGGCTGAAAATGCCACAAACTCAATTTTTAATTGAGTCCCTAAAAGAACCATTGTTGGGTCATTACTACAAACATTAACACTCCAAAACCAATCCAATCAACCACCAGGGGACTTTTTTATGGGTCCAATTATCAAGGAATAGATTTTTGAATCTTTCTGGTTGCTTTTTCTCCCATAGATTCTTCCAGTCTAAGTAATGCAATAGATTTCATGGTAGTATTTGTATTTAATTACTGATCAAAATAGTGGCATTATTGCTGTTATGCAATAACCATATTATTATTGTCATCTAACGGTAATAAATCAAAATTCAACTAGAATGAAGTACAGGACGCTAGGAAAAACTGGTTTTGAAGTTTCTGAAGTATCATTAGGAACATGGCAGGTGGGAGGAACCTGGGGCTCTGAATTTGACGATGAATCTGCTGATAAGATTATCAATACTGCAATAGATCAAGGTGTAAATTTCATCGATACGGCAGATGTCTATGAAGCTGGAAAAAGTGAAACAGCTGTTGGCAGAGTTGTTCGTTCAAGATCAGAAAGAATATATGTAGCCAGTAAATGTGGAAGACAAATCTCGCCACACACCAATGAGGGTTACCAACCTGACGTTCTCAAAAAGTATGTGGAAGATACACTTAAAAGAACAGGACTAGAAAGGGATCATCGTAAGGGTTCCATTGGCTAGTGGTTTATTGACTGGAAAATTTTCAAGTGATTCAAAATTTGGCAAAGACGATCATCGCCAATTTAACCGTAATGGTGAAGCATTCGATAAAGGGGAAACCTTTTCTGGTGTCAATTATTCGGTCGGTCTTCAGGCGATGGAAGAGATGAAAGCACTCTTCCCGGGATTAGAGAACCTGGCACCTATTGCCTTGCAATGGATCTTACAATTTCCGGAAGTCAGCAGTATCATTCCAGGAGCGTCAAAACTGGATCATGTAGTATCCAATTTATCAGTTTACGATCAAGAACAATTAACCGGGGATAAGTTTGATGCCATGAATAGCATTTATCAGAAATACATCAAGGAATCAGTACACCAATTGTGGTGATTAAACAACTATCTTTTTCTCTTTTGTACCAATTTGAAGAAATTCTCCTCCATTACTTCTTTGCTTTGATCAATTGATGAGAATAGGATATTTTCTTTGAGATCCAATGGGATACCTTGTGATGATTGAAGTTGATCATTCTCTATTTGTGTCATATACCATTCAAATCTTCTTTTGACATCATTGGTGCTTCGGGTAATTGATCTTTCGAAGAGTATATTGGCTGTAGGTTCCCCTTCCATTACTTCTAACAGAAAAAAACCACTTCTATCAATCATGTAATCTCCAATGAAACCAATGGAGACATAGTAACTACTTTTAATTGCAAACAAAAGATTCTCTTTGAAATACTTTTTTACATCTTCTATTGGCTGATCATTATCAGGTTCAATTTCCCTGAAATGATGCCATGCCACTATCCAACCTGATGGGATTTCAAGATGTTTTTGAAGAGGTTCATCCATTTTCATGATTAGTATTTTCTGGGGATCTACCTTTCCTTTTATAAAACCATATACCAACAAGTGCTCCCATTGCTGCAACAATTACCAGGATTATTGGGTTTAGTTCGGTGTTACTATGATCCAAAAAATAAAGTTGGAGACCAACCTGTCTCATTCTGTCATAAACAATGGCTTGATTCAATTCATTGTCATTTTTAAGCAATTCACTTATTTCACGCCATTGATTTGCCGCTTCTTCATTACCAAGTTTTTTTTGCAATGAGACCTGTCGACCTGCCACTGCACGAGCCTGTAAAAAATTTCCTGTTTCTACCAGTGACTGAAAAGATGAATCACAATAAGCAGTTGCCGTAGTTAATTCATCCATTTCATTTGAAACCAATGCCATTCTCAGATAGAGGGCTCCTTTTGATCCGTTTCCTGATATTTCAACCAAATTCTTAGCCTTCTGATAAACATGAATTGCTTCAGCGTACTTTTTTCCAAGAGACAAGTTATTGGCCATTATCTCATAGAAACCAATTAATCTGGCAGTATCCTCTTCCACAACAATTAGACTTTTTAGATACTCATTGCAACTTTCCCAATCACCAGCTTTGTTGTATGCTTCAATCAATCCTGATTCCATTTCATTCTTCCTGGTCCTAAAGGATTTGGATTCGGCTATTTCTATAGCCTTTCGGAAATTACCGATTGCCTGACCCGGCTCATCCATCGCTAATTGTGTGATTGCGAGATCCGCTAGAATTTGATAAGTTGAAATGTGAGCAGGTGGAGCTATTTCAATAGCTTTATTCAGGTATTTTACTGACTCATCATATTTTTTAATCTTCCTAGTGTTGATTCCTAGAACTCTCAATGAAGTTATTCTTGTATTTATGTCATTATTTATATCAGCTAAATCCTCCAACTCCAAAAAGGTACTGATAGCCTCATTATTTTTACCAAGGCGCTCCAAGGTGAGTCCTTTGTTTTGCAGTAGGCGATGTTTGAGGGAATAACTAATCGATCTAATGGCCAAAGCCTTATCATACCAAACCGTAGCTTCTTCTAAATTACCTCTCTGAAATTCTGCATACCCTTTTGCGAAATAACCTTCCACAGTGGCCAGGTCATTCTTAAACGAAAAAAGTATGTCTGCATAATAATCAATACTATCAGGGTTGTTTGATACCTTTTTGATTTTTGTCACTACATCATCCATCTGCATATCCTGGCCCACGCAGACCACTGGTAACAATGACAAAAGGATTATGAAATTTTTCATCTGCCTACTTCTTTTCACTCAAAAGTTTCTCTAACTCCAGCATTTCGTCTCTCAATCTTGCGGCTTCCATAAAATCAAGGTCTTTTGCTGCTTTCTCCATTTTCCTTTTAGTTTCATTCACCAACTTCTCAAGCTTGGGTTTATCCATGTAGGCCACTACTGGATCAGCTGCCACACTTGGTTCCTCTTCTTCGATGTAATAATTCCTGGTAGATTTTTTAGAATCAGCAGCCTTGGTCTGGGCGAGTATAGATTCTTTGGATTTAATAACAGTTTTAGGAACAATCCCATGTTCTTCATTATAAGCCATCTGAATAGCTCTTCTCCTGTTGGTTTCATCAATAGCCACCTGCATACTGTCTGTTACTTTATCTGCATACATGATCACTACACCATTTTCGTTTCTAGCGGCTCTACCAATAGTTTGGACAAGTGACCTTTCATTCCTTAAAAACCCTTCTTTATCTGCATCAATTATTGCCACCAAAGATACCTCAGGTAAATCCAGACCTTCTCTTAGGAGATTAACTCCTACCAAAACATCAAATACTCCCAATCTCAATTCTCTAAGAATCTCAACTCTGTCTAGCGTGTCCACCTCAGAATGGATATACCTGGTTTTTACGCCAGCCCGATCAAGGTATTTTGTCAATTCCTCTGCCATTCTTTTTGTCAGTGTCGTTACCAGGACTCGTTCTTCCAGCTGCACCCGATTGTCTATTTCTTCCATCAGATCATCAATCTGATTTAGACTTGGTCTGACTTCAATTACCGGATCTAATAAACCAGTTGGACGGATTAGTTGCTCAACGATAATTCCTTCCGATTTTCGAAGTTCATATTCACCAGGAGTGGCACTTACAAAAACCACCTGGTTCAGCAGGTCTTCAAACTCGTTAAAAGTCAGAGGACGGTTATCCATGGCCGATGGTAACCTGTATCCATAATCCACCAAATTCACTTTACGGGCTCTGTCACCACCCCACATTGCCCTAACCTGTGGAATAGTCACATGGCTTTCGTCAATCACCATTAAATAGTCTTCAGGAAAATAATCTAATAGACAGAAAGGTCGCGCACCAGGTTGTCTTCTGTCAAAGTACCGGCTATAATTTTCAACACCAGAGCAATACCCAATTTCACGCATCATTTCCATGTCGAACTCAGTTCGCTCCTTTAAGCGTTTGGCCTCAAGAAACCTTCTTTCATTTTCAAAATAGGACACCTGCTCTACAAGATCATCCTGAATTTCATGGATCGCAGTATTCATTAATTCTTTTCCTGTCACAAATAGATTTGCAGGAAAAATTGATATCATTTTTTCTTCTGAAATACGCTTGCCTGTATCTGGCTCAATCCGCTGAATAGATTCAATTTCGTCTCCCCAGAAGATAATTCGGTATGCAAAATCAGCGTACGCAACAAAAATATCTACAGTATCTCCTTTTACTCTAAATGTTCCTCTTTTAAACTCAGCTTCTGTTCGGTTATATAAAATATCAACCAATGAAAAAAGGAACTGATTTCTCGAAATAACATCTCCTACCTGAAGACGAACTATATTTTTCCCAAACTCCTCAGGGTTACCGATACCATAGATACAAGAAACGGAGGCTACCACAATCACATCCCTCCTACCAGTCAACAAGGCCGATGTGGCACTAAGTCTTAATTTTTCAATTTCCTCGTTAATGGATAAATCCTTTTCAATATATAAGTTGGTTGTAGGAATGAAGGCTTCCGGCTGGTAATAATCGTAATAGGAAATGAAGTATTCTACAGCATTTTCCGGAAAAAAATTCTTGAATTCCCCGTATAATTGAGCAGCCAGTGTTTTGTTATGACTCAATACCAAAGTTGGCTTATTGACATTTTGAATCACATTGGCCATTGTAAAGGTTTTCCCTGACCCTGTTACACCCAGAAGTGTTTGAGCCGGATCCCCATTATCAATACCTGACGTAAGTTGTTCAATCGCTTTAGGTTGGTCTCCAGTTGGTTGGTATTCTGAAGTTAATTGGAAATCCATATGCTACTTTCAATTTTTGAAAGCGGTAAATATCATGAATCTGTATTAAGCATTCCAGATTTCCCAGGACTTTTCTGCCTGCAGCACAAGCATTTCGTATCCATTTTTCACTTTAGCTCCTCTGTCTTTTCCTTGACTCATGAATTTGGTAACTGATGGGTTATAGACCAGATCATAAAGGTAATGGTCACTTGAGAGGGATTCATATGGAATGGCTGGGCAATCTTCGGTATTGGGAGATGTACCAAGAGGTGTTGTATTGATAATTAGTCTAAACTCCTTTATCAATTCAGGCTGATTCAATAGCTCCTCATATGTAAAGTGATTTTCTTGGGATGTTCTGGACACAAACCTGCAAGGTATCCCCAAATCCTGCAGGGCTACATGCACTGCCTTGGATGCACCTCCAGTTCCCAGTATTAAAGCCTTGATATCTCTATTTATTAACCAGGCACTTAATGACTCCTTAAATCCAAAATAATCAGAGTTGTACCCTACCAGTCTCCCATCTTTTATTTTGATAACGTTAACGGCACCAATTCTTTTGGCTTCATCATTTATTTCATCAAGTAAAGAAATTACTGCCTGTTTATGTGGGATTGTCACGTTTACTCCTCTAAGATTTGGGTTTTCCGCGATTACCTCAAGTAGTTTATCAGGTTGATCTATTTCAAACTGTTCATATGAAACATCATCAATAGCTTCCTGCTGAATTTTTTGAGCGAAGTACTTTTTTGAAAACGAATGCGTAAGTGGAAAACCAATGAGACCAAAAAGACGAGTAGCCATATGACAACTATTTCTGAGACAACCTCGCTGCAACTTTTTCAAGTAGGACTACAATGATTACCCCTAATGAAAAGCACAGTACGCCAATAAAAAAGTTAGCATCGCTTCCTGTTAGTTCCTGGTAAGCATTTGGCAATACATTCTTCTCAATAAAAGGAACCTGATGTCCTTCAGAATTCATTCTGAAAGAAACAGGAACTCTCCATGGCCATATTTTCCATAATGAACCAATCATAAAACCAGCCAAAACTGCAATTGTCACATTGTGGTAGTTCTTTAGCAAGTAAGCTACCACTCTTGAGAAGCCCAGCAAACCAACAATACAACCTGCACCAAATACTAAAATTACTCCTACCTGAAACTCTGAAACTGCAGTGAGGATGTAAGTATATTTACCAAAGATCAATAGGATAAAGGCACCACTAACTCCTGGTAGGATCATTGCACAAATGGCAACCATACCAGTGATGAAAACGAACCACCAGGCATCTGATGTCGAAGTAGGAGTTGATGAGGCAATGAAATAGGCCACAACTATTCCAATTATTAAGGCTAAAATATCAATGAGTCTCCAATTCTTAATTTCTTTAGCAACGGAAAATGCAGAGATTATGATCAGCCCACAGAAAAAACTCCAGAGTGCAATAGGATGTTCAGCCATTGCATACCTTATTCCTCTCATCAACGTAAAAACGCTTACACCTATCCCCAACACTAGAGCCAATAGGAAATTTCCATTTATAGCTTTCCAGAATTCCTTAATCTGACCTTTAAAAATCAGTTTTATCGCTGCAATATCAAATGAGCTAATTGAAGTAAGAAGCTCTTCATAGATACCTGTTATGAAAGCAATAGTTCCTCCAGACACACCAGGCACCACATCTGCACCTCCCATACCCATCCCTTTCAGGAATATTAAAAAATAGTCTCTTAGTGATCTCATGATTGAGAGTCAGTGATTAGCTGTTACCGTTCAAAAAATGACTGAATGTATCCCCTCTAAGCCCTAAACGAATAGTTTCTAAAGGAATTACTTCATGTGGCGCAATATTACCCAGATTAACATTAGTTCCACAAAGTTTTATAAACCAAACCTGCTGAGCCTTCTGAGGAGCTTCCCAGATAATCCTTTCCATTGGAATCTTTGTAAGGATCTCCTGTACAAGTCCAGATCGTACTTCACCAGAAGATCTGAAAAGACCAACATTCCCACTCTCTCTTGCTTCACCAATAACTTTCCATGCTCCCGCATCCAGCTCTTTCTGCATCAGTTGAATCCACTGGTAAGGTGGAATAATTTTCTCAGCATCCTTCGAGCCTACTTCAGAAAGAACAGTCACTTGCTTTGAAAGAATATTCACATATTCACACTTCAAATCATGATCTAGTTCAATACTTCCATCTGATACCTCTGCATGCTCAAGGCCAAACTCGTCCAGTGTTCTTCGATAATCCTCAAATTGACCTCTTACGATAAAAGCTTCAAACAATGTTCCTCCAAAATAAACCGGAATACCAGCCTCCTTATAGATAGCCAATTTTTCCTTCAGGTTCCTAGTCACAAAACTTGTAGCCCACCCGAGTTTGACAATATCAATGTAGTCACCACAAGTTTCAATCATATCCTCAGCTTGCCGTATACTGAGCCCTTTGTCCATTACCATGGTAAAACCCGTTTCTCTTGGCTTCACTGTACGTTCCGGAATGCTATTTAGGTTATAATTCATGCTATTGCAATTTCACTTCAATTATGTTAAGAACCAGCTGTCTTAACTTTAAAACTGTCGCGAAAATAGTATTTCTCAGGGACATAGAAGAAAAAAAAGAGATTTTGTGTCTCTGCTCACCTTATTTTGTTCTGTACTGCTCTATGATCTTAAAGAGTGCTTTTTGTGTTTCAAGTTTTGGGAAAAAGTCAAAAAGCTGCGTATGCTCATCAAAGTCTAATATTAAAGCATTTTCAAGATAGCTGAATGCTTCATTGTATTTCCCCATATTGATTAGGTACACTACTGATCGATAATACAGGTGTGCGTTATCAGGACATTCGTTCATCCCAATCTCAATAATATCCTGCGCTTTGGGAAACTCACCTTGCTCATAATAAATGTGTGACCAATCAAGCCAGATACTTGGCTCTTTCGGATCCATTTCCGCTACCTTTTCATAGGCTTCTATGCTAGATACAATATTTCCCACCTGATATTCAGCTTCTGCTACAGCCCTCCAATATGCTGGATTATCTTCATCAATCTTTAAAGCTTTTTTAAAGAAGTGTACTGCTTCATACCATTTTTCCTGCATGGACATGCATACGCCAATTCCATACCACGCTTCATCAAAAAACTGATCAATTTTCGAAGCTTTCTGATAATATCTAATGCCAATATCAAAGTGCCCCATTTTCTCATATGAGGCCCCCAGACAACAATAGATTTCCGCGCTCGGTCCTTCTATTTCAAGTGTCTGCTTGTATGCTTCGAGCGCCTTATCATATTTCTCAAGGTTCATGTATGCATTCCCCATATTGAAATGAGCGGAGCTAAATTCTTCATCAATTGCAAGAGCAAACTCGTATGCATCAATTGCTTTTTCAAAATTACCGAGCTTGTTATAGACAATTCCAAGGTTATACCAGGCATACTCTGAATATGGATCCTGGTCTATGAATTTCTTGTAATACTCAAGGCTGCTCTCAAGTTCCCCAGCTACATCCAGGCAATAGGCTAACTCGTATAAAGCATTTTCATTATTCAAATTAAATTCCAGGGCTAATTTGAAATACTTTATCGCTTCCTCATATTGAGAAGCACCCTGGTAAGCATATCCAATGCTATAATACACGTCATCCTTATCTTCTGCGTAATCAAGTGCCCTCATATAGCAGTCAATTGCTTCTTCGAATTGCCCCTGTACCGAAAGAATGTTTCCTTTCTGAAGCAACAGTTCAGAGTCGTTTGGTTGAAAACCTTCAGCAATTTCCAAAATCTCAACTGCCTCCTCAAACTTTCCCATTCGTGTTAGAACATGTGCTTTGTCAAGCATCATTTCAACAGAATAAGGATATTGATCAATACCAACCTCCGCTGCTTTCAAAGCGTGATTGTATTTCTCGTTTTCCAGATAGTATTCTATTATTTTAACGTAATCATCTTCTTCGAAGTAAAAACTGGCACTGTCTTTCATGTATGCTTCAAATTTCCTTATCAGCTCCCTCTCTTCCCTTTTCTTAAAGTTTTCTGCCATGTGTTTTCTATTATGCCTTAGGATTACACCTCATTGAGATGGTTGAAGTTTTTATTAGTTCCAATATGAATATATAACTTTTAGATATGCAAAAGTATTCCATTTCTCAAAAGTTTTCCACACAAAATCAAGCAGCTACAAGCAATAATTTAATAGCTCAGGTTTAACAAGTTTTGCGTAGTATCTTGATTTTCTGAATTTTATATACGAATCTAGATGCCGCTTGTTATGAATATCTGATCCAATAAAATCAACAAGTCCATGATTAAATATTTTCCATACCTGTTTTTTAACCTCAGGAGAATAGTCTCCGATAAACGACTTTGCTGTCACCTGGTAAAACAGGCCCATCACTTTTAACTTTTCGAGTAATTCAAAATTATCAAAAAGGTATTCATAACGTTCAGGGTGTGCTAAAACTGGCTTGTAACCATTACTAGTAAGTTCGAACACCGCCTCTTCAAAAAATGCTGGTTTATTCAAAAATGGGGTTTCGATAAGTACAAAGCTATCTCCAAAACTCAACAGACTTTCTTTTTTTTTAACTCTTTCCAGGAATTTGCTATCTACATAGTATTCCGCTGCTGCCTCAACGGAAACTGTGATCCCTTCTTTTTCTAGATGTTTTTTCAATTCATTTAGACGCTGAATGATGTCATTTTCTGAGTTGGGGTAGAAATCATGGGCTATATGAGGTGTAGTAACGATTTTCTGTATCCCCAAGGACTCCATAACCCTGATAATCTCCATGGACTCTTCAATTGTTTTTACACCATCATCAATTCCAGGAATCAAGTGTGAATGAATGTCTACATTCAAAATATATTTTGATCCTGATGGAAAGAGATTTCTGAACACTACCAGGTAAAGAATTTAATAAGCGAATGGAATTTGTTTTGAGGTTTGATTTCATCATAATACCCATCTCCATTATACCCATACCCATATCCTCTTCCATTTCTACGAGGTAAAGAGTTAAGAATTACCGTAAGATTTTTCAACTGATTGAGCTTTTTGAGGTCATTCAATGTTGTCACATAATCCCTTTTAGAAAATTCAGCTCTCATTACATATAATTGCAAATCAGCATTTTTCATAACCAAAATACCATCTGTCACTAATCCTACAGGAGGAGTATCTAAAATAATTGTATCAAATTCTTCCCTCAATCCCTCCAGTAATCTGTCAAACTCCTTAGTCAGTAATAATTCTGATGGGTTAGGAGGAGTGGGGCCCGCAGGTATATAAAAAAGTGTAGGTAATCTGGTTTCTTTAATGCATTCACGAAAATCATACTTATTGATCAAAATGGTACTCACACCCTTTTCTCCCATTTCTTCCTGATCAAATGCCTGGTTCACTTTAGGTTTTCGCATATCAAGATCAACAATACAAACAGATTGACCAGAGAGCGCCATGATGGCAGCCATATTTACACCAACGAATGTTTTGCCCTCACCACTTACAGTGGAAGTGACGGCCAATACTTTATTTTCTTCCTGTCCATTTAAGAACTGCATATTTGTTCTGATCGAACGCATCGCTTCGCTGACAGCTGATCTTGGGTTCTCATCAATAACCAACTTTGCTATATCCAGCTTTCCATTAAAAATCGGAATCCCCCCCAAAATTGGCACCTTTACGAGGTGATCCAGCTCCTTCATTGAAGTAATTTTGTTGTGCAAGATAAACTTGATCCCAACTATTAAAAGCGAAATCACAAGACCAACAACTAGACCAACTGCATGAATCATGAACTTTTTTGGGTGGACGGGTTCATTTGGAATTGATGCTGATGCCAGAATTACTGATTTATTCACGGTTCCTGCCCGTGTAATCTCTAATTCCATTTTGCTCTGTCTGAGTGACAGCCAAAATTCTTCTTGTAAAGAATATATTCTCCGATTCTTATTATATTCTGTACCCATAGAAGGGAGTTTTGCAAAATTACCCTCTAACATCCGTTTTCTAGAATCAAGTTCTGCAAGGTTATCACCCAGTAAAGTCTTGTATTCGGCTACAAGTTCAAAAACATTTTGTCTAACCTCATCAAGTTCCTGATCAATTCGTTTCACCACGAACGTATTCTCATTATAAGAACTCAACTTCAATTCTCGTGCTTGTTGAAGTTTCGCATACTCCTCAAGACCGGTATAAATTATAGAAGGCAATTGTCTTGCAACAAAAGGGTTAAAATAGAGCTGTCCCTCTTTCTTTAGTTGCCCTTCAATAATATCAATATTAGTGAGGTTTGTTTTAATCTGGAAACGTTGTGAATCCAATGCCTCTAACAATCCGATGGTTTCATTAAGGTCTTTGCTAAGACTTGTAGTCCTATTTGTAATTGTGAAATCTTCAAAGTAATCCTCAAAATTCTCAAGCCTCGTTTCTGTTTGCTCAGTAAGTTTATTAAGAAAAGCAATTTTTTGCTCAAGCGCCTGATTAGTTACCTCTTTCGTATAAAAAAGGTATAAGGTATCTATAGCATTCACAAAATCTCGAGCTTTTGCCCTATTGTGATCTCGAAGTGAAATTTTGATCGTTTTTGCATTAAAATTTTCAGGAGTCACTTTAACATTGCTCTTTAAATAAGCAATTACACTGGGTTGACTATTGATTATAAAATAATACTTACCCACTCCATTTGTTGGCGAAAAGTTTTTCGTTTTTTCTATGAGTAAGTTAAATGGCACCTCCTTTATCTCCTGACCAAATTTATACTCAGATGTTAATTCTGCTCCTCCGAAGGAATAAGATAGCAGAAAGGACTTATCATTAAGAATTTCAATATTAATCGGGCGATCATACATAGAACCGTCATGAATTTTAAAACTGACGGCAAATGGTGAATTCTTATAGCGTTCGTCAGTCAAATATCTTCCATAGTAATAGTAGGCAACATTATAATCAATTGCCTCTGCCACTCTGCTCAGAAATAACTTAGACCGAATGAGTTCTATTTCACCACTAAGACCACTGATATTAGGATTTAATGCAGGATTCGATATACCAAGTATTGAAGCTTCACTCTGGACCTCCAATTTTATAATTGACTCTGACTCATAAACAGGTTTGGTATATCTCAAATAAAGATAGGCTGCTGAGTTGGTGATAAGAAGGACCAACACCACCCAAAGAATACTCCTTTTGAAAATATGTATAATCTTTCCAATATCGATATTTGAGAAAATATCATCATTCTGTATGTAGCTTCCCTCTTCCTTCATTTAAATATTCGTCAGCACAAAATACAACGATAAAACACTGGAAAACAATCCAATAAATGGTGAAACGTCTTTCAAACCTTGCAATACCGGTCTTTTCCACGGCTCAATGTAAATAATGTCACCAGGCTGAAGCGTTGTAATTGAAGATTTCATTGATGACACATGACCCAAATCAATTAAGTAGACTTCAGGGTTATCGTAATTTCCTCTAATCAATCGTATATTATGAGCCTTACCCGACGAAGGTATACCACCTGAAATCGCTATCACTTCAAAAAGACTTGTATTCTCATTCTGTAATGGAATTACCTGACCACCATTGGCCCCTAAGACAATTACTCTTTTATTTTGAAATTGGAGTTTAACAAATGAACCCTTATAATATTCATCAAACAGTGTCTCCAGCTTGGCTTCCGCTTCAAATATTGTTAACCCTTCTAGATACACTGATCCAAGAACCGGTACTTTTGCCGTACCATCCATTTGAACCAGGTATTGAAAACTTCTCTGATTTTGCAAATTAATTGCATTAATTCCAGCACCCTGCATGAGTTCAAAATTTGGATCTATGATCCGCTCTCCTTCATTTGTGAACACGTCCAACCTCAGAAAATCGTTCGTCTGAATGACATAATTTCGTTCTGCTTCAATCACAGAAATAGCCAAATCGGATTCACCAAAATCTTCATCGAGTTGGAACATGATATCTTGTTTGTAGATCTTACAGGAATTCATTCCCACAAGTACAAATAGCAGTACTCCTAATCTTATAACTGCGTTCGAAGTGAAAAAATGCGTTTTAGTGTGCAATATTTTATAATTCAAATTTCTATAGAATCTGGGTATTCAGGCTGTTTCGCAATTCTTTACCTGTCAGATTCTCAATTTTTTCAATGTACTTTTCAATGACAAATCTAACATCATACTTCTCCTCTACCAAAGTGCGACTAGCTCTTCCAAAAGCACTGAGCTGATTCTGATTTGCTGTGAACATCAATTTCATTTTTTCAGCCAGGTCACTTGCGTTTTTCACCTGACACAAAAATCCATTTACTCCATCTTTCACCACCTCTCTGCACCCGGGAACATCCGTGGCTATCAAAGGTTTTCCCATGCTTGCTGCCTCCAGCAATGTACGAGGGGTACCCTCTCTATAAGATGGCAACACCACACAATCAACACCGCTGATTATGGGCCGAACATCATCCTCCGTGCCAATATACTCAATTACATCATCTTCAATAAGCCTCTCAAACTTATTCAGATCGTAAGACCTTTTATGCGATGGGTCTTTTCGACCAAGAACAAGAAATCTGGCATCAACTCCTTCTGCCTTCAACAATTCAGCTGCTTCAAAAAACTCTCCTACACCTTTGTCTATCAGCAGCCTGGAAATCAACAAAAAAGTGAATATAGAATCATTTTTAGACACAGATTGAGGTTGAAAATGGTCTAATTCAATACCTGAGCCTGGCAATAAACCAGTAATATCTTCAGAAATTCTTACCTCTTTCAGGAATAAGTTCCGATCATCAGAATTCTGAAAAAAAATAAAACTTGCCCTTGAAAAAGAATACTTATATAATGCCGTCACAAAAGATTTCAATAGAGGGTTCCATAGGAATGTTGTCCCCAGGCCACTGACGTTATTGATTACAGGAATTCTAAGTGAATAGCAGGCCAAAGTACCATAAATATTTGGTTTAATAGTATAGTTCAGGACTACTGCTGGACGAATTTGTTGGTAAATCTGCTTTAGTTGCCTGTAGTAACTAATGTCTTTGATTGGATTGAGCCCAGTATTCTCAAGTTTGATATTATGCGTACTGCACCCGACTGCCTGCAACTTATCAGTATAATCGTCAAAAGGAGCTATTGTATATACTTCATGACCCTGGGCCAACAAAGCTTTAATAAGTCCCAAACGAAAATTAAAAATATTCCAGGATGTATTGATTGCTATTGCAATTCTCATACGAGCAGCTTAACCTTTCTTAAAAAGGGAGTTCCATTATGATCCCAACGCTGTAAATATATTGTCATTTCTCCTGTTTTTAATAATTAATCGTTCAACATCAGATTCTTATAGATTAATTTTGCATTTGAATGCATCGATATAAGATTTGATAGAGACTAAAAAGAAGAACGAAACTGCGGTATTGGTTGCCCTCGTCCAACAAGGTCAATCCGATGAAAAGACTCAGGAATATTTGGATGAACTGGAATTCCTTGCCAGCACACTGAACATTGACACAAAAAAAATGTTCACACAAAAACTGGATGCGCCAGATAGGAGATCCTTTATCGGGAAAGGTAAGCTTCAGGAAGTCCATGAATTTGTGGAAGCTCAGGAAGTTGATGTTGTCATTTTTGATGATGACCTGACACCTTCACAATTGAGAAACCTGGAAAAAGACCTCAAGGTCAAAATCTATGACAGAAGTTTACTCATTCTGGATATTTTTCTAAAGAGAGCACAGACAGCTCAGGCTAAAACGCAGGTTGAATTGGCGAGATATCAATACCTGATGCCCAGACTAACCAGAATGTGGACTCACCTGGAAAGACAGAGAGGTGGTACCGGGACACGTGGTGGAGCTGGAGAAAAGGAAATTGAAACGGATAGAAGGATGATACGGGACCAAATCAGTGTACTCAAGAAAAAGCTTGAAAAAATTGAAAAACAATCAGCTACCAGAAGAAAGTCTCGGTCAAATGTGGTTAGGGTAGCCTTTGTGGGTTATACCAATGCTGGCAAATCAACGCTGATGAGAAAAATTAGTAAAGAGAAGGTTTATGCCAAAGATGAACTCTTTGCCACAGTAGACTCCACTGTTAGAAAAGTTGTTATTAACCAGGTACCTTTCTTGCTATCTGACACAGTTGGGTTTATAAGAAAACTCCCTCACAACCTGATTGAATCTTTCAAATCCACACTAGATGAGGTCAAAGAAGCTGATATTCTATTGCATGTAATTGATGCTTCTAACCCTGCTTATGATGAGCATATAGAAGTTGTGGAACAAACACTGGAAGAAATTGGGGCCTCCCAAATAAAGACTATCAAAGTTTATAACAAAATAGACGCCATCAAGAGAGATGAGGAAGATGAAGATCACATTAATCTTAATGGCAACAAATTTGATTTTGAGGGGTCAAAATTTTCTGATAAACAACTAACAGCCTTTATAAGTGCACTGGATAAAGACCACATTCTTGAAGTCAGAGAATTTTTATTCAAAGAAGTAGTTAAAGTCCACCGTACAATCTATCCAAACTTCATACTAGACGAAACATATTAATGCAACTTGATCTTTTTGATAAGCCAAATTCATTTGGCACATATGGTATACAGGTAGGTATCACGTTGATCCTTGTAATCCTTTACATAATTTTAAAATCCATTTCCGTTCGCCTTGTAAACAGACATGGGCGTAAAAATGATATTGCCATTAATCGGGTAATGTATATTCGGAAACTGATCAATTTTCTGTTGATAGGACTAATTATGGTATTGATTGGGGTGACCTGGGAAATATCAATGAAAGGACTTTCAGTTTATTTTACTTCGGTATTCACTGTTGTGGGCGTGGGACTGTTTGCTAACTGGTCAATTTTGAGCAACATAACCGCCTCTATCATTCTGTTTTTCTTTTTTCCATATCGAATAGGTGACAAAATAACCATTGTAGATGGGGATAACTCTGAAACTGGAGAGATTCTGGATATCCAATTATTCTATATTAAAATAAAAACTGACAAGAATAGAATTGTTTCTTACCCCAACAACTTAATAATTCAAAAGCCAACTGCTTCTTAAAAAATAACCGACCACCCACTCCAGGGTGGCCGGCGAACTATCTAAGAAATGGATTTTTAAAAAACTACTATAACATAGTTTCTGGCTCATGATAGGCAGTTACTTTCTCAGAAAAATTCTTAATTTCCTTAAAGCCACCCTGCACATTCACCAGTTTATTAAAACCTCTTGATTTCAGGATAGATATAGCTATCAGAGATCTGTAGCCTCCCTGGCAATGCACATAGTATTTCTGATCTTTATCCACGTCACTCATATGCCTGTTTATGAAATCTAGAGGAAAATTTGTGGCTCCATCCAGATGCTGAGCTTCATACTCGCTTTCCTTTCTTACATCCAGTGTTGGATACACATCTACATCATATAGTTGTGCAAAATCCTTTGGTGATACTTCATCTATACAATCTGTTTCTTTGCCAGCTTTTTGCCATGCTTCTATGCCTCCCTTTAGGTAACCCAATGCATAATCATAACCCACTCGTGAAAGTCTTACCACAACATCCTCTTCAAGACCTTCATCCGCAAGAAATACAATCGGTTGTTTTAAATCAGTGATGAGTGCACCTACCCATGGAGCGAAATTATCTTCGATACCTATCCAAATTGATCCTGGAATATAAGATTTAACAAATTTCTCTTTCTTCCTGGTATCCAAAATAAGAGCATCATTCTTTTCAACTACACTCACAAAATCATTTACATCTAAAGCGATCACTCCTCGATCCAGTACCTCATCGATGCTTTCGTACCCCATTTTATTCATCACCGCATTTTTAGGAAAGTACTGTGGAGGTTCCACTAAACCGGATGTTACCTCTGCTACAAACTCTTCTTTTGTCATATCTGCTCGTAGGGCGTAGTTGAACATTTTCTGATTCCCTAAAGTATCTGTAGTCTCCTGACTCATTTTTTTACCACAAGCGGAACCTGCACCATGTCCAGGGTTAACAATCACGCTATCCGGAAGAGGCATTATTTTATTTCTCAGTGAATTGAATAAATGCTCTGCCAGGTCTTCTCTGGATAAATCACTTTTTACAGCAAGATCGGGCCTTCCCACATCACCTATAAACAATGTATCTCCTGTGAAAATGGCTTGTTCCTGTCCCTCTTCGTCAATCAATAGGAAAGTAGAGGATTCCATAGTATGACCGGGTGTATGAAGTACTTTGATTTTCACGTTTCCCAATTCAAGGACCTCATCGTCTTTCGCTATGTAAGCATCAAAATTCGGTTGAGCGGTTGGGCCATAAACAATTTTTGCCCCGGTCTTTTTAGCAAGATCAATATGACCAGACACAAAATCTGCATGGAAATGTGTTTCAAATACATATTTAATGGTGGCATTCGATTCTTTGGCTCTTTCAATATAAGGAGCAACTTCTCTTAGTGGGTCTATTATGGCAGCCTCACCATTTGATTCAATGTAATAAGCAGCTTCAGCAAGACAACCAGTGTAAATTTGTTCGATTTTCATATTCAAAGATTTTATATTTTTAATTGCTTTAATCACAATGTAAATAACGAAGTTAACTAACTGTAATACTGTTACTTACGTTACAAAACTTAGATGATTATAATCAATTGAAAACCTGCCAAATGTCATTTTTTTGATCAAAACGACGGAAGAATTGACTTATGAGAGGGTACTATAAAAAAAGACTATTCCCAGTGCATTCCGAAGAAGCATAAGAATAGCCAACTCACCCAAGAAATTTAAGTTTTAAAAGTTGTAGTTCACCACAAAGTTTATCTGGAACATATCCACCTTATTCAGTATGAAATTGGGGGTATCCGGGAAATTGTCACCCCCCATTTTGTACACCAGGAATAATTCTGGTTTCAATTTGGAAAACTTGTCATTGTTGTATGCCAACTCAAGGTTTATGTGTGTATAATCTGGTTGTGCATATTTATTATCCGATTGATTTACCACAGCTGGTTTCCAGTGATGACCAATACTCGATTCCAGTACAATTGATTGACCAGACCATTTAATTTGGTTGTGAAAATTCAGAACCAACGCATGGTTATCTGCAGCTCCCTCACTTCTTTCCCTCTTCTGGAAGGAGAACAATACTTCGCGACCCCATTCCCGAGGGAACAAGAAGCGTCCATTTTTGAATATATGGTTATAAGAAACTGAAATTCTGGTCTTACCCAATTTCTGCATCAATTGTATACCTACCAGATTACTTTGATCAGATTCAAAGTACCTTAAAGAATCTATTGCATTCCCTCCATCACCCACTTTCAATTGGTTCACCCATTCTGCACTCAGCTTTGTATCATTACTGATTTGAAAACCCGGTCTTAGATAAAGCGCATTAAACAGATTGTCAACGTAGTAATTCCATATCTTGAAATCAAACTTATGAATTCGATGATTCACATTAAACAAGGCAACATAATCAGAGTTTGTGTTTCCTGAGTAACCACTTGGTCCTCCCAGGTAACTTCTTCCTCCAGGATAATACCCAATAGATTCTCCGATATTAAAAAATTCATCAGACCCTGTTGGAGCAATTGCATTTATGACACCTGTCTGAATTTTAAGAGAATTTTGGCTATAACTGTACCAAACTCCCTGGGTCAAAGTAGGGATCATCCATCCATCCTGAGGATTCAATAAAGGAGATTTGATTTTCAGTCGTCCAACTTTCACATTATGCCCTCCTGATTTGAAACCAGCAAACGCTTCTCCCAGTAATAAAACTAATGGATCGCTTAAATCTCCATAGTTGTATAAGCGAGACTCAAATCTACTGGTCCTACCTGTTGCTTCATCAGGTACAGTCAAATCTTGAATACCCAAATTATACGAGGTATAACCTGCAACACCAAAGTAAAATCTCTTTCCGATTTTCTGGTCATACCTCAAATATCCACCAGTGGCCAGGGCATGAAAATCTTTAAGTGAACCACTATTGAAAGTGGACATATAAAAATTTCTCCATTGCCCGGAAATCTTCCAGCTATTTAGTGTGTCTCTTTGCGCAGACAGAAAATTTATCTGCAACAGTAGCAATATGGTCAGTAGGTATCTCACTATTTCTTCTTCTCTATTCCAAACTTTTCCTTGTAGTAGGCTATGATTGGGGGGTAGGGTCCGAATTTGTGTTGTTCTTCACTAAAACTATCTTCCCATGGACCGTAAGGAGTTGAAACTGGTTTCAATTTCCTGTCTGGAAAGTCCCTTTCAGTATTTTCCTTCTTCGGCCGGTCAAAACTATTGATGTATGCAGCCACGTGATAAGCCTCCTCATCTGATAGTACCGGATTGTCCCATGTAGCTTGGCCGTATGGCATATTACCTTTTATGAATTGTGCTGCGGTAAGCACTCTATGCATGCCAGCCCCATGATTATATGTATCTGATCCCCATAATGCCGGGTACTGAAAGGTTCCATCCTCTCTTTTTACACCCTGCCCATTCCCACCATGACAAACTGTACATTGCTCTTCATATACTGCTTTTCCCATTATCGGGTCTGCGGCAACTGCCGGCAACTCAATAGAAGGAAACCCCTTAAACTCCTTCATCCGCTCTTCCGGAACATCATCACTGAGCCATTCCATATAAGCCACCAAACCCTCCATTTCTTTGGAGTCTTCAGGGAGTTTTCTTCCATTCATACTGCGTTCCATACAACCATTAATTCTTTCCTCAATGGTGCCTTCCTTGTTCTCTCTTCCTCTGAACTGAGGAAACCTGTTGACTATCCCAACCCAGGAAGCAGAACCAGCCTGAGCTCCATTTTGCAAATGACAACTCGTACAAGCCAGGTTATTCCCTGCAAATTGGTTGGCTGGATCTTTTGTCAATGGTCCAATCCATTTTGAAGTCTGTGTGGCCAGCGTGTGACCATACTTCACCAACTTCCCTTTGTCACCGTAAGGCAAATCCTTTTGAATTGTTTTAGGCTTCCAGGTCATTGGATTAACCTTGCGATCCACTAGAATCTCCGGATAGAAGCTATAAACAAGCACTGAACCAAACAACATCACTACCAGCACAAACAACATGATTGAAAGTTGTTGTACTAACTTTATCGCCTTCTCGAATTCCACTTTCTGAAAATCTTAATGAGGTAATCTGTCTCTCACCAATCCATAGGCATATGTACCCAAAACTGCCGATAAGATGACTACAGCAATGACTCCAAATCCATTGCCTAACAAAATAAACATTGGTCCAGGACAAGCGCCTGTCATGGCCCAACCCAACCCAAAGATGATCCCACCTAATAAATATCTTGGAATACTAACAGTTTTCGGGCTCAATTCAATTGGAGAGCCATCTATCGTTTTCATACCTGTCCTTTTCACTATCTGTACAAATATGATTCCCAGCACCACTGCGGTACCAATTACTCCGTACATGTGAAACGACTGAAACTTGAACATTTCATAAATCCTGTACCAGGAAATTACTTCTGCCTTTGTGAGGGTGATCCCAAAGATCATCCCGACGAATATGTATCTGAAAATTTTCATTATGTAGCTGGGTAATAGTTAAAAGGTTAGTAAATGCGGTAGAACTAAATAGGTCATAAACAGACCACCAATGAAGAAGCCAATTACCGCAATCAGTGATGGTAATTGCAAGTCACTAAGTCCGCTAATCGCATGTCCGGAAGTACATCCTCCTGCGTAACGAGTACCAAATCCGACAAGAAACCCACCAAATACCAACATGATAAGACCTTTCCAGGATAGTAAATGCTCCCAGTTGAAAAATTCTACGGGCACTATTGTTTCACCTGGATTATTGATCCCGTAGGCTTCTAATTCAGTAATTGTTGCTGCTGACAGGTGAACACTTCCTTCTGAAGTCAACCAGGTACTGGCGATAAAACCTCCCAATACCATGCCGGTAGCAAAAAGAAGGTTCCAGGTTTGAGTTTTCCAGTTGAAATCGAAAAACTCACAATGTTTCCCTCCTCCGATGATAGAGCAGACTGTTCTAAGGTTTGAGGAGATTCCAAAACTGTTACCTAAATACATCAAGGTAAACATCACAACTGATATAATTGCCCCTGCCACATACCATGGCCAGGGTTGACTGATAAATTCAACGATTTGATTCATTGTTCCGAGTTAAATTCACAAATGACGGGGTGGTTTTCCCGACTTTTATATTAATATATGAAAATATGTTGATATATCAACATAAAAAACAGGAGTGTTTTCCACTCCTATTTAAAAATGTGCCGTGCTTACTTAAATTTTATAATGTAGATGGGCAAACATATTCCGTTTTAGGAATATCAGTTTCAGCGATTGCTTTAAAACCACCTTGAATATCTACAATATTGTGAATGCCTCTTGATTTCAAAATTGAAGAAGCAATCATCGACCTGTAACCTCCTGCACAATGAATGTGGTAAGCCTTGTCCTTGTCAAGCTCATTCATGTGTTCATTTATGTAATCCAATGGGAAGTTAGTAGCATCTTCAATATGCTCGGATAAGTATTCACTTGATTTTCTAACATCAAGTACAGTCAAATCTCCTTCTTTAAACTCATCTGCAAACTCGGTTGCTGGGATTGATCTTACTGATTCTGCTTCTTTACCAGCAGCTTTCCATGCATCGATTCCACCTTTTAGGAATCCTAAAGTGTTATCATAACCCACTCTTGAAAGTCTTATCACAACTTCCTCTTCTCTTCCTTCAGGAGCTACAAAAACGATTGGTTGTTCTAAATCTGTAATCAATGCACCCACCCAAGGAGCGAATCCTCCATCGATTCCAATGAATATTGAGTTAGGAACATGTTCCTTTGCAAATTCCTTTGCTGATCTGGTATCCAACACTAACGCGCCTTCATGATTGGCCATTGCCTCAAAAGTATCTACATCTAAAGGCACATTACCTTTTTCCATGATTTCATCCAAACCTTTGATACCTGACTTGTTCATTCTAACGTTTTCAGCAAAATATTGAGGAGGAGGTAATAAACCATCGGTCACTTCTTTGATGAACTCTTCCTTGGTCATATCTGCACGAAGTGCATAGTTTGTGTTTTTCTGGTTGCCCAATAAATCCGTTGTTTCCTTACTCATGTTTTTGCCACAAGCCGAACCCGCACCGTGTGCCGGATAAACTGTAATTTCATCAGGTAATGTCATGATCTTATTTCTAAGACTATCAAACAACATACCTGCAAGATCATCCTGAGTAAGTGTTCCTTTTTGTGCTAAATCAGGTCTTCCAACATCGCCAATGAAAAGTGTGTCACCACTGAATATTGCAACTTCCTTGTCATTCTCATCTAATAATAAATAAGTAGTACTTTCTAAAGTGTGACCTGGTGTGTGAAGTACTTTGATTTTTACTTTACCTAATTCAAACACCTGCTCATCCTGAGCTTCGATGATATCAAATTCAGTTTTTGCTCCTGGTCCGTAAACTATCTGAGCACCAGTTTTACTCGCTAAATCTACGTGTCCTGATACAAAGTCTGCATGAAAATGTGTTTCGAAAATATATTTGATTTTGGCTCCTTCTTTATTTGCTTTCTCAACATATGGAGCTGATTCTCTTAATGGATCCACTATAGCTGCTTCACCATCGCTTTCGATGTAGTAAGCACCTTGTGCTAAACATCCAGTATAGATTTGTTCTACTTTCATTATAATATCTTAGTTAAATTCAATTTTAAAGTCTTATCAAAAATACGGGAACTGTAGTGATTAGATTGTAACAATTGTTACTCCACTACTTCTACATTTGACTGCAGGGCATACGCTTTATGGTCACCAGCATCCTCTGTAGTACAATAGTAAACTGCTTCGTTTAAATCAAGGAAAATATTTGATTTCCCTATCTTGTCTATCAGATTAGTCTTGTAAAGCGAGTCTCTAACAGGACCTACAATATCACAAAGCAGCAATTTAATATTCTTTTCGTTGAGGTAGTCTAACAAGTCATTAACTCCCTGAGCAGCAGTGGTATCAATGTGATTAATTGGCCTGAAATCCATTATGAGTGTATCAACCTTTGGTTTTTCTGCAATAGCTCCCTCTATATAATCAATAAAGTACTGCACATTAATAAAAGTCAAAGGAGCATCCATTCTGAAGATCAGAATATTTTCCCACACCTGTAGATTTGGAAATCTTTTAATGTTTCTAAATTCATGGTGCCCTCGTACTCGTCCCAATTGCGCAATATGGGGATAAGCAGCCCTGAATAATAGCATCAGAATTGATAATATAATTCCTGTTACAATACCAATGACCATCCCTACATTGAGGGTAACTAAGAACGTAATTACCAATACAGCAAATTCAATTCTGTTTTCTCTCCACAGCTTTGCTACATATTTGTAATCTACCAGGCCAGCAACAGCTACCATAATTACGGAGGCTAGAATTGCTTTTGGTAAGTAATAAAATAGGGGCGTTAAGAAAATCAATGTAAGTGCCACAACACCTGCGCTGATAATTGAAGACAATGAGGTATTCGCACCAGATTGGTAATTAACAGCTGTTCTGGAAAAACCACCAGTTACAGGAAATGCCTGGAAAAACGATCCTATGAAATTTGAAGCTCCAATGGCCACCAATTCCTGGTTAGGCATAACCTTGTAATCTCTCTTTTTTGCCTCAATGGCTTTTGCCACTGAAAAAGCCTCCATATAGGCTACCACTGAAATAGTTACGGCCAATGGAGCCAAAGTTGAAATTTTGTCTATCGTAATGGATGGAATAATGAATGCGGGAAGTCCCTCTGGGATATCCTTCACAATCGCCACCCCGGAAATGTCCAATCTTAGAAAATAGACCAGTGAAGTACCAAATATCACTGCCATTAAGGCTCCAGGAATACTTTTATGAATTTTCTTAACTCCTTTTATGATAAGAATACCTCCAATACCAATCAACAATGTCATCCAATGCGTACTTCCAATTTGCTGAATGGTACTCCAAAGTATTTCATACACTTTATTGCTTTTCTCTAGCTCTACCCCTAACAAATATTTTAATTGATTCAAACCTATAATAAGTGCTGCTGCTGAGGTAAATCCACTAATCACTGGTTTCGATAATAGATTGGTAATAAAACCCAATCTGAAAAATCCCAACAATAATTGCAATACACCTACCATAAACGCTAGAAGAATCGCATATTCCAAATAAGCTTGGGTACCCTCAGTAGCAATTACTGATACTCCTGTGGCCACCAATAGAGAATCCATAGCAACAGGTGCTACAGAAAGCTGTCTGGATGTACCGAATAATGCATAAATGATTGAAGGGATAATTGATGCATATAGACCGTATACAGGTGGTAAACCTGCAATTAAGGCGTAAGCCATTCCCTGTGGAATGAGCATTATACCTACGGTTAACCCAGCAAATACATCTCCTTTCAGGCTACCTATTTCATAATTAGGAAGCCACGATGTAATGGGTAATATTTTATTAATTAAGTTCATGTTTCACCTTTTGAAATACGAAATTAGAGGATCATATTTCCTGGTGTTGTAACATTTGTGACACTAGCTCATCACAATATTTCAATCCGGTTACGATGCTGCTCGATTTTTTCTTCTTTTTCAAGCTGCTTGAGTAACCTTGACACCACCACCCTGGAAGTGTTCAATTCCCGGGCAATCTGTTCATGCGTTTTATTGATCGTAAAGGATCCGGTTGCCTGTTTTGTATCCAGTAGATACTTATACAAACGTTCATCCAGTTTCAGGAATGTTACACTGTCTATAGTCTCCAGAAGCTCATCAAAACGTTCCTGATAAGCATTAAAAACAAACCTACGGAAGTTTCTATACTTTGTGACCCAGGAATCCATGTGACCAACTGGTATCATCCACAAGACAGAGTCTTCTTCTGCCACCACTTTAAAGTTGGATTCTCTACCCTCCAGACAACAGGTGATCGACATAGCGCAGGTTTCCCCACCTTCCAAATAGTAAAGTAAAATCTCGTGCCCACGAACATCCTGTCTCGAAACTTTTAGAAGACCTTTGATTACAATAGGTACTTCTCCCATTGATCCACCCGGGCTGATTACAACTTTGCCGGCTGATACTTTTTTGAGCATTCCTGTTTCCAGGATCTCATCTACCAGCTTAGGCTCCAGATTGGTCATCGCCAATGCTTCCTGAACACTTGCTTCCATAAATTGGGTTAAATGTTTACCTCACAGTTTTCAATACAATCAATCACTTTTGTCACTTCCTTGAGTTTAAGGAAATAATACATGTGCCTTCCATCTCTTTGGCATCCCAAAACTCCTTTCAACTTCATGTTGGATAAATGATGGGAACAAAGAGATTGGTCAACACCTCCCAGGCTTTCACAAATCTCATTTACTGTAAGACGAGGATTTTCCCTCAGTAGGTGAACAATCGCAATTCTTGTGGGGTGAGCTATTGTTTTAAGTACAAAAGCCACCATTTCAAGCTTTTCTTCGCTTATCATTTCTGCTGCCATAACAATGAAAATACGAAATTACATGAATATATGTTCATATTTATTACATACAATTACAAATTGATTAATTATACAATTAGGAAACTAATATTAATTTTACCCGTAAACTGATAGCATTAGTGTTATGAAGCATACGCAATTAGGAGAATTTGAGGAATTAGTTTTGTTGGTTATTGGCTCTTTAAGGGACAATGCCTACAGTATTTCTATCAAAGCAGAGCTCAAGAAACATACGGGAAGAAATCCGAGTATTGGCGCCTTACATTCGGCACTTAATCGGTTAGAAAAGAAAGGTTTTTTAGAATCCTATGAAGGAGGAGCCACTCAGGAAAGGGGTGGAAGAAGGAAAAGGTTCTATCAAATGACAGCCTTCGGGAAAAAGGCCCTTGACCAATCGTACGAATTGAGATCATCATTGTATCACACCCTACCTGATATTGGATTTGCCGGAGAATAATTATATATCATCTAAACCACCAAAGTGGCCCGATAAATTCCTGAGCTGGTTCTGTCATGAGGACCACCTTGAAATTCTCCGTGGAGACTTGTATGAACTCTATGAGGATAGAATCCGAACCATGCCTACCTGGAAAGCCAGATTATTCTTTCTGGGAGACACAATAGACTTATTCAGACCATTTGCCTTCAAAAAAAGAAACAGTCAGAACTCAAACCATATACCCATGTTTAAAAATTACCTGAAAGTCACCTACAGAAATTTCCTGAGCCAAAAGGTTTATTCATTATTGAATGCCAGTGGTCTGGCTATTGGATTGGCCTGCTCTATTCTCATTTTCATGTACATCAATGATGAATTGAGCTATGACAAATTCCATTCAAAGTCCCATCGTATCTATAGAGTCACGGAACTTTTTGAGGATGAGGGTGTAGGAGAGCATTCAGCAAGTTTACCTTTTCCAACTGGACCCACCTTACAACTTGATTTTGAAAGGCAAATTGAAAGTGCAGTAAGACTTTTCAACTTTCAGTCTCCTACTTTGGCACTTGCCAATAAAGAAGCGGATAAAGCATTCAATGAATCTAGAATATTCTTTGCTGACTCTACCTTGTTTGATGTATTTGATTTTGAAGTAGCTCGAGGAAATAAAGAAACAGCCCTGGATAAGCCTGGGTCAATCATGCTTACGGAATCCATGGCCAAAAAATATTTCAATGATGCCGATCCAATAGGGCAAACATTAGAATTTCAGGGAACACAAAGTTTGCTGGTAACAGGTCTATTGAAAGATGCTCCTAAAAATGCTCATTTTGAATACGACTTTTTCATTTCATTCTCTACTCTGAAACAGTTTTACGGAGGAAGTTATCCCAGAACCTGGTACTGGAACCCTTGCTGGACCTATGTAGCATTGGAAGAAAACACCACCAAGGCGCAAATGGAGCGGCAATTTCCGGATTTTGTTCAAAAGTATTTTCCGGATTTTGTGAAGGATGACATTACAATGATGTTACAACCCCTGGAAGAAATTCATCTTCACAGTAAACTTGATTATGAAATTACAGCCAATAGTGATGTGAAGAATATCTACATTTTTGGTATGGTGGCCGTGTTTGTATTGGTCATTGCGGCAATCAATTTCATTAACCTTAGTACTGCAAGAGCTTCAAAAAGAGCAAAGGAAGTTGGTGTGAGAAAATCATTGGGAAGTGCCAAAACCCAGTTGATCAACCAATTCATCTTCGAATCTGTTATCCTGACGTTTTTCTCTTTGTTCATTGCCTTATTAATAGTCTTATTGGCACTACCTGCATTCAATCAATTGACTGAAAAGGCCGTTTCTTTTACCATGTTGCTACAACCCAGTTATGTATTGATCATGGTTGGGCTGACACTTCTACTTGGGATTCTATCAGGATTTTATCCGGCGTTTGTCTTATCGTCATTCAATACAATATTAGTGTTGAAAGGTGCCCACATGAAAACCAATGGACTAAACTTCCGAAGGATTCTGGTGACAGCACAATTTGCTATATCGATTATGCTCATCATTGGTACTTTCATTGCCATAAGCCAATTGAGTTACCTTCAAAATAAAGATGCAGGATTTGACAAGGAAAACGTAGTGATGGTTCCAGTAATCCGGTCACCAATGGGATTACATTATGAAAGTTTCAAAACTACTGCCTTGCAAAGTCCTCATATTATTTCGATGACCGCAGTAGAAGAAATAGTGGGTGCTAAACATCAGGTAAACAATTACCGATTTGAGGGGATGGACCAGTCCAAACCTTACCCACACTTTCATGTGAGACATGATTTCACCAAAACGATGAATATACCAATGGCTGCAGGCAGAGATTATGATCAAACCATTCAAACTGATGACTCATTAGCGTTGGTAGTAAATGAAACTATGGTGAAAGCGATGAATTGGGGATCTCCGGAAGAAGCCATAGGGAAAAGGTTTTATTTTAGAAATGAGTTGAAAGGTAGAGTTGTGGGTGTAGTAAAAGATTACAATTTCGTTTCCAAGCACCATCCAATTGGCCCATTTGTTTTGACACTGAATACATTTCCTGGTGCATTCAACCTGTTCATTAAGTATGTTGCCGTAAAAGTTGATGGACAAAATGCTCAAAAAGCCATTTCGGATCTGGAAGCAGCCTGGATATCGGTACTTCCGGATAGGCCATTTGATTTTTTCTTTCTGGATGACAGACTGAATGATTCTTACAAGAGTGAGCAAAAACTCAGCAACATCACCATTACATTTTCAGCACTTGCCATTTTGGTCGCTTGCCTGGGATTATTTGGTCTGGCTACATTTAGTGTAGAGCAAAGAACGAAGGAAATTGGTGTGAGAAAAGTACTCGGCATAAGTACACCGGAGATTATGTATTTACTCTCCAAGGAATTTATGATGCTGATTTTAGTAGCATTCATCATTGCCATACCAATTTCTTATTATTTCCTCAATCAATGGCTGGATGGATTTGCCTATCGAATTGACATGTTGGTCTGGCCGTACATTGTAGCAGGTATTATCACATTTATTGTATCCATATTGACGGTGACCTATCACGCCATGCGCGCATCGCTGATCAATCCGGTGGATACATTGAAGTATGAGTAGTCAAGAAAATTCAATTATTCTTTCATTAGGTAAATTTGAGGGCTATTTTTGCAATCCGAAAATTTTCGGACAGGAGATGGTCCCGTAGTTCAATGGATAGAATAGAAGTTTCCTAAACGTTGATTTTACCTATCTATTTGAAGACTTATCTCTAAAAACCCCTTTAAATCGCTAAATTCGGCTATCTCTTTGGAGCGATTGTTGACTTAGATTCAATAATTGTGAATTCTGTTCACTAATTGTTCACTAATTTTTGATCTTTACAGTATGAACGTAAGCATCAATTTTGAATGTCGACCGGGATACGTTTCGAAAAACGGAACAATACCTCTTACGCTAAGGGTCACCTTAAATCGTAAGAACAACTATTTGAATCTGGGTAGAAAAATCAGTGTCGACCAATATGATCCTAAGCTCAAGCGGATCAAACCTGGCACTAAAGGATATACTCAGATCAACTCATTCATCAGAAGACAGGAAGTAAAAGTCGATAATATTATCGATGAGCTGGAGAGAACTGATCAGGCCATCACCTTCAAAAAGATCAAGGACGTTTACAGAGGGATTACGGGTAAAATTCAGACCAATGATTTTTACGAGTATGTCGAAGGCGAACTTGAAAGGGAAAAAGAAGAGACTCAGATTAAGGAATCTACACTCAAGGGTTACAGAAATCAAATCGATATTCTCAAAAGCTTCCAAAGTAAACTTACGGTTCATGAAATTGATGAGGAATTCTTAGGAAAGCTTAAAAAGTACCTGATTCCAAAATATGCAGCAAACACGCAATACCATGTATTCTCCTTTCTGAGAAAATACACTTTAAGATTGCATAAATCAGGAGAGATCAAGAAATACCCATTCACGAATTTTACTGTCGGTCAACCCCAGCTAGTCGATGTTACCTACCTGGAGCCGGAAGAAATCACAAAGCTTCATGACCTTTATGACAGCAAGGAACTCCTCAAACACATCAAAAAGGCAACAAGTAAACACGCTCAAGATTTTCATATTGGAGCGCGATATCAAAGCACTCTGCAACAGGCCTTAGTTGCTTGCTATTGTGGGCTTAGACATTCGGATATCAAGACGCTGCGGAAAGAACATATTCAAAATGGGTACATCGTCAAGCAAATGGAGAAAGACCGATTGGGGAAAAAGAAAACGGTAAGAATACCGATGAAATCCCGACTGTTATCGTTATTAAACCTTGACGGAAAATCTGATTTGCTTTTTGAACAGCCAGTCCAGGAAAACGGAACGACTAATAATTATCTGAAGGAGATATTAAAAATTGCTGAAATAGATAAGCATGTAACCTTTCATGGCTTTAGGCACACTTTTGCGATCAATTCGTTGTTACTAGGATTGAAGATTGAGGTTGTCAGTGATATTTTGGGTCACTCGGAATTAACCACGACTCAACGTTATGCCAGAGTTGTAGATAGATTGAGAGAGAAGGAAATGGACAAATGGGATAATTTCAGCGATCAAGGAACTGTGGACAAACAGCGTAAAGAGCTCATTGACAAGGTTCAACAGTTGGATGAATCACAAATCGAAGTTATGCTTGGGCAGATTGATAAACTGATCAACAATAACCAGAATGTAAATTAAGAATGGATGAAAGTAAATACTCTCTATATAAAAAATATGGTTTGTCCTCGCTGCATTGATACGGTGAAGGACATCTTTGATGAACTGGAAATCAAAATATCTTCCATCGAATTGGGAGAAGTGAATACAACTACTCAGATTACCAGTGATCAGAAAACACGGCTGGAAGAGCTACTGGCAGCACGAGGCTTTGAGTTGCTTCAGGATCAAAAATCAAAATTGATTGGTCATATCAAATCAATTATTGTAGACAGAATCCATCACGACAAGCAAGGCTTAAATGTCAACTTCTCCACTCTAATCTCTGAAAAACTAAACCAGGAGTATTCATCTCTTAGTAGGTTGTTTTCATCAGTTGAGGGAACTACCATTGAGCGGTTTATCCTCAAGCAGAAAATTGAACGGGTAAAAGAGTTGATCTTTTACAATGAGCTCACATTTTCGGAAATCGCCCATCAAATGGACTACAGTAGTGTGGCGCATTTATCAGCACAATTCAAAAAAGAAACAGGTATGACTCCAAGCCAATTCAAGAAACAGCGACCTGATCGAAAGAGTATCGATTCTCTGTAGCCAAAATCTCATAAACCTTTCTCAAAATTGTGTAACAGGTAGTCACTGACGGATCCTGAGATTTGTAGTATCCAAATAATAGCAAAGACTTATGGAGACTACAGATATAACAATACCTAATAAAGGGGGAAATACAACTAAACAGTCGTTTCCAGTCACGGGAATGACCTGTGCAGCATGCGCATCAAGCGTGGAATCAATCTTAACCAACATGGATGGCGTATCCACAGCCAGCGTAAACTTCGCTTCCTCATCTGTATTGGTAGAATATGATGCGGATCTTGAGCCTACAGATTTGCAAAATGCTCTTCAATCCGTAGGGTATGATCTGATTGTTGATGCCGAAGACCCATCAGAAGCCCAGGAAAACCTGCAAAAGCAACACTACGAAGATGTAAAGCAACGCACGATTTGGTCGGCTATTCTTACACTTCCGGTATTCGTACTCGGCATGTTCTACATGGATTGGGTTCCCGGCAGATGGATTTCAATGGTACTTAGTATACCGATCTTGTTCTGGTTTGGTCGCAGCTTTTACATCAATGCCTGGAAGCAAGCTAAACATGGCAAAGCCAATATGGATACCCTCGTAGCTCTTAGCACAGGCATTGCCTTTATCTTCAGTGTATTCAATACATTGTTTCCTGATTTCTGGCATGCAAAAGGAATCCATCCACATGTTTATTATGAGGCAGCTACAGTTATCATCACCTTCATTTCGTTAGGTAAGCTGCTCGAAGAAAGAGCTAAATCAAACACTTCATCGGCCATCAAAAAGCTTATGGGATTACAACCCAAGACACTCAAGGTGATCCAAAATGGTGAAGAAGTGGAAATGCCAATCTCTTCAGTACAGAAAGGCTATATAATTGTTGTTAGACCGGGAGAAAAGATCCCCGTGGATGGCGAGGTTTACGAAGGCAGCTCTTTTGTGGATGAGAGTATGATCACAGGAGAACCAGTACCAGTTGAGAAAACTAAAGGCACAGAAGTATTTGCCGGAACCGTAAACCAAAAAGGCAGCTTTCAATTCATTGCAAAGAAAGTAGGTGGTGAAACTCTACTCTCACAGATCATTAAAATGGTACAGGAAGCTCAGGGAAGCAAAGCCCCGGTTCAGAAATTGGTTGATAAAATTGCTGGGATTTTCGTTCCCATCGTAATCGCTATAGCTATCGTGACTTTCATTACCTGGATGCTGGTGGGTGGTGATGATGCTTTTACTCACGCACTGCTTACATCGGTAGCAGTCCTGGTTATCGCCTGTCCCTGTGCTTTGGGTCTGGCTACTCCCACAGCCATTATGGTGGGCATTGGCAAGGGTGCTGAAAACAATATCCTGATCAAGGATGCCGAAAGCTTAGAGCTTGGTCACAAGACAAATGCTATCGTACTGGACAAAACCGGAACGATAACAAAAGGTAAACCGACTATTACGGACTGGCAATGGGAGAATGATAATGACTATTACAAACAAGTGCTATTGGCCATTGAGTCTCAATCTGAACATCCCCTGGCAGATGCGGTAGTAGCCAGATTAAAAGAGGAAGGTTTTAAATCAGAAAGTATTTCGGACTTTCAAAGTATTATCGGTATGGGTGCAGAGGCTCAATCAGCTGATGGTGAAAAGTTTTATATCGGTAATCAGCGCTTGATAAATAGTAAAGGCATTACAATTTCACCTACACTGGATAACCAAGCTGGTGAATGGAGGTATCAAGGTAAAACGGTTATCTTCTTTGCGAACCAACTGACCGTTCTGACGATTCTGGCCATCTCAGATGAGCTAAAGGAAACTTCTGCCACAGCAATCAAAACACTGCAAGAGCGAGGTATTAAGGTCTATATGCTTACGGGTGACAATGAGCAAACAGCAAAAGCCGTGGCTGACCAAGTAGGCATTGACCACTTTAAAGCCGAAGTAATGCCATCGGATAAGGCCGACTTTATCAAAGAATTACAAGGTCAAGGCAAAGTAGTAGCCATGGTGGGTGATGGGATTAATGATTCTCATGCACTTGCCCAAGCGGATGTAAGTGTTGCGATGGGTAAAGGCTCGGACATAGCTATGGATGTGGCCAAGATGACACTTATTACTTCCGACTTGCAAGCAATCCCAAAAGCCTTAAAGCTATCCAGAAGAACCGTTCAGGGAATCAGGCAAAACCTGTTTTGGGCATTTATCTATAATGTGATCGGTATTCCAATCGCTGCTGGAGTCTTATATGCCTACAATGGATTCCTGCTCGATCCAATGATCGCAGGAGCTGCAATGGCCTTCAGCTCAGTATCGGTGGTAGCCAATAGCTTAAGACTAAAGGCTGCCAAACTTTAAGTTCAATATTTAATCAATAAAACAGATCAAAATGAAGACGCTAAAATTCAAATCCAATATCAATTGTACCGGATGTTTATCCAAAGTCACTCCTGTTCTCAATGACGAAAAAGCCATTGAAAAATGGGATGTCGATTTGGAAAGTGATGATCGTATCCTTACAGTCGAAACTTCAAATCTTGACGCGGAGACGGTAAAGCAGACTGTCCAGAAAGCGGGGTTTGCACTAGAAGAGCTCAGTAATTGACATTTGCCATAAAATGGATCCCCTGTTTTTATTCAGGGGATCTTGTCAAAAGTTCATTAACACCGTTCTATCGGATATTCTCAAAATTCTATAAGGATTATTCAAAATTCTGTAAATCCTTCTTTCAAAGAAATCCGTATCTTTGATTGAAGTGAAAAAAATTCTCTCCATAGCACTAGCTTTAATTATGCTTTCTACCAATATGGGGTTTGCAGTAGCAACCCATTATTGTGGTGGTATGGCAGTAGAATCACAATTGGTCTTTGGTCATGAAGCTTTGGATTGTGGCATGGCCAATATGGATAAAGGTTGTGAAATTCCACTAGAAGGTACGCACCTGAGCAAAAAGCCTTGCTGTGAAAACAAGTATCAGTCCCTTGATACGGAAGATGACTTCAAGCCTACCATTGTTCAAAGCATGGTTAACGTTGAGTTTGCCGCAGCATTTGCCGTTACCTTTCTTCACTTACCCATTTCTTCAATTGATGAAGAACCTCAATACGCGAATTATTCGCCCCCTCTGATTGATCAGGACATATCGGTCTTGCATCAAGTATTCCTTATATAGGTCAGCATAATATGATTACTCAGACCCTGCAATTCCTGTCGGGTCTATAGGCTATTTGCCTTTTTGAACAATCTCATTCTGGTTCTACCAGAGGTTCAATTCTAATTATTCATATTATGCTGAATCGGATAATAAAATATTTTTTAGAGAATAAGTTAGTCACTGTTCTCATACTCATTGGCTTCATTGCCTGGGGTGTGGTTACCGCCCCTTTTGGCTGGGAAGTAGGTGCTTTACCTTCAGACCCTGTCCCTGTGGATGCGATACCAGATATTGGTGAAAACCAGCAAATCGTATTCACACAATGGTCAGGACGGTCTCCGCAAGACATTGAAGATCAGATTTCCTATCCATTAACTACTTACCTGCTGGGAATTCCCGGAGTAAAGTCCATTCGTAGTTCGTCTATTTTTGGATTTTCCAGCATCTACATCATCTTCAGTGAGGACATCGAATTCTACTGGTCACGTTCTCGTATCTTGGAGAAACTCAACTCCCTTCCCTCCGGATTATTACCGGATGGAGTGCAACCGGCACTGGGGCCAGATGCTACTGCTTTGGGGCAGGTGTACTGGTACACCATCGAAGGCCGAGATAAAAACGGAAGCCCGACTGGAGGTTGGGATCTCCACGAAATTCGCACGGTACAAGACTTCTATGTAAAGTATGGACTGAATGCCACCGAAGGCGTATCGGAGGTGGCTTCTATCGGAGGCTTTGTCAAAGAATATCAGGTAGATGTAAATCCCGATGCACTGAAAGCTTATGACATCCCCTTACACAAAGTAATGATGGCAGTGCAAAAGTCCAATCGGGATGTTGGGGCGAAAACCATCGAGATCAACCAAGCTGAGTACCTGGTGCGAGGATTGGGATACGTAAAAGAAGTAGAGGATATTGAAAAAGCAGTTGTAGCAGTTCAGGATAATGTTCCTGTTCGCGTCCGGGACATTGGAGTCGTGAGCCTGGGGCCTGCCACACGCAGGGGCTTATTAGATAAAGACGGAGCAGAGGTAGTCGGTGGTGTGATCGTAGCTCGTTATGGAGCAAATCCTTTACAGGTAATTAATAATGTAAAAGATAAGATCAAAGAAATTGCACCAGGGCTGCCCAAGAAAATATTGAGTAATGGAATAGAAAGTCAACTCACTATTGTACCCTTCTATGATCGTTCTCAGCTTATCTATGAAACATTAGGCACGCTAGAGGAAGCCATTTCACTGCAATTGCTCATCACCATTTTGGTGGTAATCGTGATGGTGTATAATCTGAGAGCTTCATTTCTCATTTCAAGCATCCTACCTATTTCAGTATTGATGGTGTTTATCGCTATGCGCTATTTTGGCGTTGATGCCAATATCGTGGCACTATCAGGTATCGCCATTGCCATTGGTACGATGGTGGATTTGGGCGTTATCCTGTCTGAAAATATTATCAAGCACTTAGACGAAGCACCTCCTAGCCAAAAACTGATAGATACCATTTACAATGGAGCATCGGAAGTTGCCACAGCCATACTGACGGCTGTTTCAACCACCATTGTGAGCTTTATTCCGGTCTTTACCATGCAAGCCGCAGAAGGGAAATTATTTGGCCCATTGGCCTTTACTAAAACCTTTGCATTAATAGCCGCATTGTTGGTGAGTTTATTGATCATGCCCACGTTGGCTCACTGGTTTTTTGGCTTCAGAATCAATAACAAATACCTCAAAAAATATGGGAGCTACGCTTTAGTACTACTTGGAATCACAGGACTGTTCATTGGTCAGATATGGGGTGGAGTATTGCTAATACTGTTTGGGGCAATCGGAATCCTAAAGAATATTTTCAACGCTAAAAAAGAAAGCTTCTCCAGGCCTGTATCATTCCTCTTTAATTATGCCGAGTTAATCATTGTACTCGTTGGCGTAATCTGGCTCTTAGCCAAATATTGGCTGCCACTAGGTGCCTCACAGTCCCTATTACTCAACTTTTTGTTTGTGACCCTACTGGTTGGCGTGATACTAGGTGGATTTACACTATTGGAGTATCAATATAAGAGCATCCTAAACTGGTGCCTGAACAACAGAGTCAAGTTTCTTTTAATCCCTTCATTCATTGTACTACTTGGGGCTACTATTTGGCTGGGGTTTGATAAGGTGTTTGGCTTAGTGGCCAAAGGAGCTGAAGCGGTAAGCTGGGATATTAGTAATTCAAAAGGCTGGTCAGGTTTCGTCTCTACTTTCCCTGGAATCGAAAAAGAGTTCATGCCTTCACTGGACGAAGGAAGCTTTTTACTCATGCCTACCTCCATGCCTCATTCCGGCATGGCGTATAACCGCAAGGTGGTTGGCCAACTGGATATGCTGCTCTCTAATATTCCGGAGGTCGATCTAACAGTAGGGAAATTAGGGCGGGTAGAATCTGCACTGGATCCTGCACCCATCAGCATGTATGAAAATACCATCAATTACAAGCCGGAATACCTGCTGAATAAGAAAGGCCATAGAGTTCGGTTTAAGGTCGATAAAGAAGGGCGGTTTATACTCAAATCCGGTGATACACTGACCAACGAAGAGGCACTAAGCCAGGGAATCGGTATTGAGGACTTGACGGCAGACAACAATGGCAAGTACTTCCGAAACTGGCGTTCTCATATTCAATCTCCTGATGATATATGGAATGAAATCATCAAGGTAACTAAGATACCTGGTGTCACGTCCGCCCCAAAGTTGCAGCCTATCGAAACCCGTCTGGTGATGCTACAAACAGGTATGCGAGCACCCATGGGAATCAAAGTCTATGGCTCTGATCTTAAGACTATTGAAGCGTTTGGGATGCAACTAGAGGGAATACTCAAAGAAGTTCCTTCAGTAAAGGCAGAGGCGGTATTTGCAGATAGAATTGTAGGCAAGCCCTATTTGCATCTAAACATAGATCGGGAGGAAATCTCAAGATATGGTCTGAATGTAGAAGATGTCCAGCAGACCATTGAAACGGCTATAGGTGGCATGAAGATCACTTCCACGGTGGAAGGAAGAGAACGGTTCCCTGTTCGGGTGCGCTACCCTCGGGAGCTAAGAGATGATCCAAATTCACTCAGTAAAATACTAATAGCAACCCCAACGGGATCGCAAATCCCAATGGGTCAGCTAGTAGATTTTGAATACGTCAGAGGGCCACAGGCTATCAAAAGTGAAGAGACTTTCCTGGTAGGTTATGTACTGTTTGATCGAAATGATGGTTATTCAGAAGTAAGTGTGGTCAATGATGCACAAGAATTGATTCAGGAAAGAATTGATTCAGGAGAACTCAAAATACCTGCTGGTATCAGCTACAAATTTTCAGGCAGTTATGAGAACCAGGTTCGGGCGGAAAAAAGGTTGTCTATCATCGTACCACTAGTACTTGGTATCGTTTTTCTAATTCTCTATTTCCAATTCAAGTCCGTCACTACTTCACTCATGGTTTTCACGGGAATAGCCATGGCCTTCAGTGGTGGATTTATCATGCTGTGGTTATACGGGCAGGCTTGGTTTGCAGACTTCTCTGTTTTCGGAACCAATTTCCGAGACCTCTTTCAAATGCATACCATCAATTTGAGTGTGGCTGTCTGGGTTGGTTTTATCGCTTTATTCGGTATTGCTACTGATGATGGGGTATTGATGGCCACCTATCTGGATCAAAGTTTTAAACGCAACAAAACGGACAATCTCAAGGGATTAAGAGCGGCTGTGGTTGAAGCTGGTCAAAGAAGGATCAAGCCAGCAATCATGACTTCAGCAACCACCATCATTGCGTTGCTGCCCATTTTGACTTCCACCGGACGTGGATCAGATATCATGATTCCTATGGCCATCCCAGCCTTTGGAGGCATGATGATAGCTGCCGTCACCTACTTTATTGTGCCAGTGCTCTATGCCATACGTGAAGAACGAAAACTTAAAAAGCTACAATCATGAGAAAGAACATCATTTTACTATTGACTATCCTTGCTTGCGGCTTTTACGAACTCAAAGCGCAATCATTGGAGGACTATTTCAAATTGGCCGCAGAAAATAACCCAGGGCTGCAAGCCAGGTACAAGGACTTTGAAGCAGCTCTTCAAAAGATACCGCAAGCCAGCACCTTACCGGATCCCACATTTTCATTCGGCTATTTCATATCACCTGTAGAGACGAGGGTCGGTCCACAAAGAGCCAGGTTCTCTTTGACTCAAATGTTTCCATGGTTCGGCACGCTGAGATCAAAAGGAGACGCAGCAGCACTACTGGCTGATGCAAAATATGAAGCATTTCTGGATGCCCGAAACCAACTCTACTATCAGGTAGCAGCTTCCTACTATCCATTGTATGAGCTGGAGCGGTGGACTGTACTGGAGCAGGAAAACATAGAAATACTCGAATCCTACAAAACGATCTCCACTAAGCAATTTGAAAATGGTAATGGCGCTATGGTTGATGTGTTGCGAGTGGATATTATGCTCAAAGATGCCTCTACTAACCTTCAAATTCTGAAAGAGAAAAGAAAGCCGTTGCTGGCAGCATTCAATGCTTTGCTAAACAGAAATGAAAACGAGGAAGTGGTAATCAACGATACACTGGCAATCGAAACACTACTGGATGACTATCGAAGGGATAGCCTGCTCCTGGACAATCCCATCCTTAAACAAATAGAACTCAAATTGAAGGCAAGTGAGGAAATGGAGGAAGTAGCTATCAAGCAAGGTCTTCCAAAGTTCGGTGTAGGATTGGATTATGCAATAGTAGGAAACAGATCAGGAGTGGAACTGCCAGACAATGGGCAGGACATCCTAATGCCTATGGTGTCCATGAGCGTTCCCATTTTTCGCAAGAAGTACAATGCTGCGATCAAAGAGGCGCAGCTTTCGCAGGAAAGCTACCAACTTCAACGGGAAGACTACACAAATCGTCTGATTGCCAACTATGAATCAACGGCCTTTGAGCTGGACAGAGAAAGGCAATTAATTGAGCTCTATGATCAGCAGATCGAAGAATCTCAACAAGCCCTTAACCTGCTCTACACCGCTTACAGCAACTCAGGGAAAGAATTTGAAGAGGTACTCAGGATGCAGCAGCAATTACTGAAATATGAAAAAATGAAAGCCACTGCCATCACAAGGTACTACACAGCACTGGCGAAACTCAATTACATCACGGCTAAAAAATACTAAGATGAAAATATCAATAAAGACATTAATCATAGTGGCAATTTCTACTCTTGCGAGTGGGCTGCTACTGGGCTGGCTATTTTTTGGAGGATCAGATAAGACCTCCAGTGAAGAGCACGATCATTCAACAGAAATGGCAGGAGAAACCACCTGGACATGCTCAATGCATCCGCAGATAAGAAGTAATGAACCGGGCGATTGCCCAATCTGCGGCATGGACTTAATTCCGGTAGATCAGGAGGAGAATGAAGTCAATGCAATGGCGGTAAGCATGTCTCCTACGGCTATGCAATTGGCTAACATATCTACATCCATTGTCGGCAAAATGAAGCCGGTCAAATCACTACGATTGAATGGTAAGGTGCAGGAAGATGAACGATTAGTCTATTCTCAGTCCTCTCATATTCCGGGGAGGATCGAGAAATTGATGGTCAATTTCACTGGCGAGTATGTAACAAAAGGTAAACCGATTGCCTACATCTACTCGCCCGATCTGGTTACGGCACAAGAGGAACTCTTCGAAGCAATCAAGATCAAGGAAAGTCAGCCGGCACTTTATCAGGCAGCAAAGGGCAAGCTAAAAAACTGGAAGCTAAGTGACAGACAGATTGAGAATATTATCAGTGGCGGAAAACCCCTAGACAGGTTTCCGATCAACGCAGATATTTCAGGTTATGTGACAGAAAAGAACGTAAACCTCGGAGACTACATCAAAAGAGGTCAATCCATCTATGAGATCGCCAACCTCTCTAAAGTTTGGGTATTGTTTGACCTCTACGAAAGTGACTTAACCTGGGTAAAAAAGGGTGACCAAGTCAGCTTCACGGTTGCGTCCCTGCCGGGTGAAGAATTTGAAAGTACGATTGATTTCATAGATCCTGTAATTGACCCGAAGACCAGAGTGGCGAAAGCCCGGATCGTGGTAAACAACAAAGACTTCAAACTGAAGCCTGAGATGTTTGTCTCAGGCACCCTAAAGGCTCAACTACCTGCCCAATCCGATGCTGTAGTCGTTCCTAAAACAGCCGTTATGTGGACGGGTGAACGATCAGTGGTATATGTGAAAGAAACCACTGGAAAAGGTATCAGCTTTTTGATGCGGGAAGTTAAGCTGGGAGCTGCGCTAGGCGAAAGCTATCTCATCGAAGAAGGTCTGGAGCCGGGAGAAGAAATAGCCGTAAACGGTACTTTCAGCATTGATGCTGCTGCGCAGTTGGCTGGTAAAACAAGCATGATGAATCCGGACGGAGGGCCAGCTATGACAGGTCATAATCATGGTGGTTCTATGTCAACCCCTGTACAGACAAATCAATCTCGTGAATTATCGATCAAACAAGTCAATATCAGTGCGGAAGCTAAGAAGGCACTCCAACCTCTTTTTAGCGATTATCTCAAGGTCAAAGACGCATTGGTCAGCGACAATTTGAGCGAGGCACAGGAAGCTGCAATCCAATTTCAAAGTGACTTAGACAAAATAAACATGTCCCTTTTTACTGGACAGTCCCATCAGGTCTGGATGGAGTACAGCAGTCAGGCAAAACAAGCCCTGCAGCATGTCTCACATTTTCAGGACATAATGGAAATGAGGAAAGCATTTCAGCCATTATCCAACGCAATGATTGGGTTGGCAAAGGCTTTCGATCCAACGGATGAAGCCATTTACATTCAGCACTGCCCAATGGCAAATAGCAATAAAGGAGCTGATTGGCTCAGTCTTTCAGATGAAATCAGAAACCCCTATTTCGGAGCGGATATGCTCACGTGCGGGGAAGTAACAGAAGAACTTAAATAATTAAACGCTTAAAAATTAATGATCATGAAACAGAAAAAATCAATTCTAGCAGTAGTATGTGCAGCCATTCTTTTTGAATTTACCAGTTGTGGTAACTCACAAAAGCAAACCGCAGAAAATGACTATGCCGATCATCAGGCCATGGATCATTCAGATCACGATGCTCATCAATCTGCGAAACTTACAAAAGAGCAGACCCAACTGGTACTTGCTTCCTATTTGGAAGTAAAAGATGCACTCGTACAAACCGATGGTGAAGCGGCCAGCACTGCTGCAAAAGGGCTTCTGGACAACCTCGGTGATCACAAAAGTGAGCGCTTGGACAAAATCCGGTTTGATGCCGAACACATCAACGAAACAAAAGATGCGGGCCATCAGAGAGATCATTTCAATACGCTATCAGACAACATTTATGAGTTGATAAAAGCTAGTGAAGCAAATGAAAATACCATATACCGACAGTATTGCCCGATGGCTTTTGACAACAAAGGAGCTTATTGGCTTAGCTCTGAAGAGCAAATTCGAAATCCATACTTCGGAGATCGAATGTTGAGCTGTGGGAGCGTGAAGGAAGTAATAAGTAAATAAGAGATCACAAGTATATAAATATCCTAAACAGAACAGACAATATGGAAAACGAGCAGAAACACAAAAACAACTACGGTAAATTCTTCGCCATGATTGCAGCCTCTATGGTGGCGATGTTTTTCTTAATGTATACACACTCTTACCAGATTATTGATCATTTCTGGTTCAGTGAAACTCGCTTCTTCATGACGCTTATTATGGCTGGGTCGATGATTATCATCATGCTCCTATTCATGCTCAACATGTATAAAAAGCGCAAGGTCAATATAGCGATCATTATACTGGGAGTCTTGCTTATTGCTGGGGGTATCGGGCTTGTAAGAAGTCAGGTTACCGTCACGGGTGTAGACTATATGGAAGGGATGATTCCCCATCATTCTATTGCCATCTTAACGAGCGAACGGGCTCAGATAAAAGATGTACGAGTAAGAAAGCTGGCTAACGAAATCATCAAAGCGCAGCGAAGGGAAATCATGGAAATGGAATGGTTGATAAATGATATCCGAGAAAATGGGGCGGCAGAAACACAAGCGGAAGCAAAGAACAGACCCATACCCAAATTTGAAGGTTCACTGCAAGAAGAAACCAAAGAATTAAATGAATAGTGTAGGCTTAAAGCTGATCCCTTTACAAGAGCTACATAGGGTAGCTTGATTTTGACATCTAAAAATATAATACAATGGAAGAGCATCATAATCATTCTGATGATCATCGCAATCATTCAGGTAATCACGATCACTCAGGCGGTCATCACGACCATCATGCCCACATGATTGAGGATTTTAAGAAGCGATTTTACATCAATACGGCACTTTCAATACCCGTCCTTGCCTTTTCTGAAATGATCCAGGGCTTTCTAGGCTTCTCATTCAGCTTTCCAGGGATGGGTTACGTAGCAGCGGCCTTGGCGACTTTCATTTTTATCTATGGAGGATGGCCCTTTCTGAAAGGACTGAAAGATGAGTTATCAGAAGGTGGACCGGGTATGATGACCTTGATTGCGATAGCCATTACGGTTGCCTGGGCATATAGTACAGCTGTTGTACTGGGTCTGGAAGGAAAGGTCTTCTATTGGGAGTTGGTAACTTTAATAGACATCATGCTTTTAGGTCATTGGCTCGAGATGCGCTCCATTATGGGTGCCTCTAAAGCTCTGGAGAAATTAGCTGAACTAATGCCTTCAGAAGCCCACAAAGTGGAAGGTGATGATATACATGATGTAAAGATCAGCGAACTTAAAAAAGGTGATATCATCCTGATCAAACCAGGAGAAAAAGTGCCAGCTGATGGCAAGATTGTAGAAGGTGACAGTGACCTAAACGAAAGCGCACTGACTGGTGAGAGTAAACCGGTAGAAAAATCCAAAGGTGATGAAGTCATCGGAGGAGCGATCAATGGTGATGGCAGCATAAAAGTAGAGGTAAAATCTTCCGGGGAGGATAGCTATCTCAATAAAGTCATCAAGCTGGTAGAAGAAGCACAACAGACCAAATCCAAGACCCAAAACCTGGCAAGTAAGGCAGCAGGATGGTTAGCCTATATCGCTATAGGAGTTGGTATTACCACCTTCATCGCCTGGGCTTTCTTTAGCGCTCAGGGGATGGACTTTGCACTGGAGCGCATGGTGACAGTGATGATTATAACCTGTCCTCATGCTTTAGGTTTGGCAGTTCCATTGGTTGTCGCCATATCAACTGCCTTATCCGCTAAGAATGGACTACTTATCCGAAATCGTACAGCGTTTGAAAACAGCAGAAAGATTTCTGCCATTGTATTTGATAAAACAGGAACTCTCACGGAGGGTAACTTTGGTGTGAACCGGATCAATGTTCTCAATGATAGTTCGGAAGACGAGTTGCTGGCTTTAGCTGGAGCCATTGAGCAAGGCTCTGAACACCCGATTGCCAGGGGCATTGTAAATGAAGCTAAAAAGCGTGAACTCAAATTTCCTTCAGCTTCTGACTTCAGCTCCACAAAAGGTAAAGGCGTAAGCGCAAAAGTAGATGGCTCCTCGTATCAGATTGTAAGCCCTGGTTATTTGAAAGAAGAAGGAATCGACCTGCCGGAAGGAGCTACCACTGATAAAGCCGAAACAGTGGTTTTCATTTTACAGGAAGGCAAGTTGATTGGATTCATCGCTTTGGCAGATCAAATCAGAAAAGAAAGCAAGGGTGCTATCTCTACTTTGAAGGATAAAGGGATTAAGGTGCTCATGGCCACTGGTGATAATGAACAGACTGCCAAAGCGGTAGCAGACGAACTAAAACTGGATGGGTACTACAGCCAGGTGCTACCGCATGAAAAGTCTGAACTCATTGAGAAACTTCAAGGTGAGGGAGAGTTTGTAGCCATGACAGGAGATGGTGTGAATGATGCTCCGGCACTGGCCAAAGCGGACATTGGAATTGCCGTAGGTTCAGGAACAGATGTAGCTGCAGAAACAGCCGATATCATTCTGACAGAAAGTAGTCCGTCAGATATTGCTAACTTCATTTTATTCGGAAGAGCAACCTACAAGAAGATGGTGCAAAACCTTGTTTGGGCCACCGGCTATAATGTGGTGGCAATTCCACTAGCGGCTGGTGTACTCTTTTATCAAGGCATCATGATCAATCCAGCAGTCGGTGCCGCATTGATGAGTTTGAGTACCATTGTTTGTGCGGCCAATGCTCAGTTGTTAAGGTTGAAGTTTCGAACATAGATAGCCTAATCGAATGTCAAATCATTCACTTTAAAGCTCTGTGCCGAAGTATACCCCTGATGAAATATTAGCCAAGTATCCAGAGCTCCAATCAAAACTGAATTGGAGAAAACAGGATATTGGTATATTTCTAAGGTGCAAGCTTGTGAGAGGATATTATGACAGCAAGAGGAGAATGACCTTAATAGATGAAAAATCTTTGGTTGAATTAATGGTGTTTGCTAATGGTAATCTGGATAAACAGAAGGTGGATATTTGAAGTGAAGATGCTTTGTACTTTATTCTATATTTAAGTATTTACTAAAATACTAAACTCCTTCCTTATTTTAACGTTTTAGTAATTACTAAAATAATAGAACATGAGTAATACGTGTATAAGAGTGTTGGCCGATCGTGTACAGATAAAGGATTGTAAAGACACTTTAAATAGATTAGATGAAGACCTTTCATTAACCACCCAGATTTTCAACCTGTCTGGTAATGCTGCCAGGCTAAAAATCTTATTCCTACTACATAAAGAAGGTGAAATGTGTCCCTGTGACCTTAGTGATATACTTGATATCTCAGTCGGAGGTATTTCCCAACATTTAAGGAAACTTAAGGACGGCAAGCTTATTAGAGACAAGAAAGTAGGTCAGACTGTATTCTATTCTCTCATAAATGAGAATATCGAAATCCTCAAGCCAGTTTTATCAATGCTTTCAAAACAGAACCAAAAAACAACAGTATCATGAGTACTTCAGATATTTCTTCAAAAAACGCAAGTGCAGGATTACTAGCAGCCATAGTCGCATCACTTTGTTGCATAACTCCTGTTTTTTCTTTGTTAGCTGGCATTGGCGGCATAGCTGCTACCTTCTCATGGATGGAGCCATTCAGGCCCTATCTCATCGTATTGACAATTGGTATCCTCGGTTTTGCATGGTATCAGAAGCTTAGACCCAGAACAGCTGAAGAAATTGCATGTGCCTGTGAGGATGACCAAAAACCTTCGTTCTGGCAATCGAAACGATTTCTTGGAATCATCACCGTGTTTGCCGGGTTAATGCTCGCATTTCCCAGCTACTCACATGTATTCTACTCTGGCGGTGGAGGTATGGATACACCCTTAATTGCAGAGCAAGACAGCACCAAAACAAATAAGATTATTATCGATGTGAAGGGCATGACCTGTGCAGGTTGTGAAAGCCACATTGAACGCGAGGTAGGGTTACTCAAAGGAGTAAAAATGGTTAACGCTACTTATTCCACTGGATCTGCTACTGTAGAGTACTTCCCTTCTAAAATTGACCAAAAATCAATCATAGAAGCCATTAATAAAACGGGGTATACCGTCATAGAAAAATCAAAAGAACAATAGCATGGAAAATGAAGTAGTGTTAGAATCAACCATCACATGCCCTAACTGTGGACATCAAAAAGAAGAAACCATGCCTACAGATGCATGTCAATACTTCTATGAATGTGAGAATTGTCATCAGGTTTTAAAACCCAAACAAGGCGACTGTTGTGTGTATTGTAGTTTTGGCACTAAGAAGTGTCCGCCAGTACAAAAGGGTAATTGTCATTGTTAAACAAGAGTTAGTTCAAATCAACGAACACATTCTCCGCAACCTTCTTGCTGACCATTTGAGATTTTCCATCTATTTCAACATCTAAGGAACCATCGAATTCATGGTGAGATTTGATAGTGACTTTGCTGTTGATAACAAGACCTAGTTGCGTGATATACTGAAGAAAAGCAGGTGAGTCATTTCTAACTCCAACAACCATTAGTTCTTTTCCTACTGATTCCTGGATCAAAGTCGTTTTGTGTACATCTCCGATTTCGCCATTTGCTTTCGGGATCGGATCGCCATGCGGATCGTACTCAGGATAGCCGAGAAGCTTATCTAGTTGATCGACCAATTTTTTGGACTTGATATGCTCAAGCTGCTCTGCAACTTCATGTATCTCATCCCAGGTAAATTCCATTTTCTCTACCAGAAAGGTTTCCCACAATCTATGCTTTCGAATTACAGTGCATGCTTCCTTTTTTCCTTTCTCAAGGAGTGAAATAGCACCGTATTTCTCATAATGAATGAGCTTTTTCTCTTTAAGTTTTTTCAGCATGCTACTCACTGTTGCAGGAGATATACCTAGGTGTTTGGCCAGTTCGTTCGTACCAAGCTCCTTATCATTTCGATTCAGATTTAGACTGTAAATGGCTTTTAAGTAGTTTTCTTCGGCAACTGTGATCATAAATTCAAAAGTAAGCATCGCATCTCTAATTTAAAAGTTTGATATATCTAACTTTAATTTTTAGGTTTGTATAAATTTATTTTAAGATGAATAAAATAATCCCTATTCTAATCTTTATTATTTACGTAGGACTGGTTTCTTGCGAAGAGATAATCCCGGCAGTACCTGCTGAAAACGAACTTCTGGACGGCCCAACCGAGGGTCTTTCTCACGGTGAGCAACTCCAGTTTTTAAAGGGTGATATTGCCTTTAATGATGAAGTATTTTCATCAACCAATGGCCTTGGGCCTAGATTTGTTGCCACCTCTTGTGGAAGCTGTCATGCAGGCGATGGCAAAGGGCATCCATTTACAACTTTGACCAGATTTGGTCAAACGCGTCCCAATACATTCCCTGATCAAACGATTGGTGGCCCTCAGCTTCAAAACAGGGCCATTCCAGGGTTTGAACCAGAACAATTGCCTAGTGGAGTGCCCTTTATGAAGTTTGTCCCGCCCGCAGTTACCGGACTCGGATTTCTTGCCGCCCTAACTGATAAGCAAATTCTGCAAAACGTTGATTCCTTGGATGCTGATAACGATGGAATTTCAGGTGTTCCCAATTATACAACTCCGCCAGACTACTTTGAACAGAAATGGTTTCATCAACCAATTAATGGAAAAATCATTGGTCGTTTTGGCAAGAAGGCGTCCGCTATTGATTTACTCCAGCAGACAGTTGGTGCTTACAATCAAGACATGGGGGTCACCTCAACTTTTGAACCTGTCGATCCACTGAGCCAGCTAAGTACGGATCCAGAAGTTTCTGATCAAACCATTAGAGATGTGGTTTTTTATATTAGAACGTTAAAAGCTCCAATCCAGCGATCAGAGGAAAATAACCAGGTCCTCCAAGGCAAGGCGATATTCAGTCAGATAGAATGCAGCTCTTGCCATATCCCGGAATGGACAACACCAGTTTCAGATATTGCAGGATTATCAGATAAAACGTTTTATCCATATACAGACCTGTTACTTCATGATATGGGGCCGGGATTGGATGATGGAGTGACCGAGGGATCTGCTGAAACGTACGAATGGCGTACACCACCGTTATGGGGTTTAGGTCTATCACCTAATTCACAAGGTGGTTCTTATTTCTTAATGCACGATGGTCGTGCGAGAAGCATCGAAGAGGCAATTGTTTTACATGGAGGTGAAGCAGAAAGTAGTAAGAATCAATTCACCACTCTTAGCGAAAGTGACAAGGAAGCCCTGATTAAATTTTTAGAATCACTTTAAGCATGGAAAGAAGAGCATTTGTCAGAAAATGTGGAATGGGATGTCTGGGAATCCTTGCATCTAGTCTGCTTCTACCTGGATGTGCTGGAATACGCTATGTATCTGGAAACATTCAAGGCTCCTTTTTGAGCATTAGCGAAGATGATTTTTTGAATGAGGATCATGACTATCTGAAGCATGTAGTTGTCCAAAATGATGCCTTGCAATATCCAATAGTGGTCTTTCGCCTAGGTACTAACAACTACCAAGCACTTCTAATGAAATGCACTCATCAGGGTACTGAACTTCAGGTTTTCGGAGACAGACTTCAATGCCCTGCTCATGGCAGTGAGTTTACTATTACAGGAAATGTACAAAATGGCCCGGCCGATTCAGCACTTCGAAGCTTCCCTGTGATCAAAGAATTTAAAACACTAAAAATCGATTTATCATGAGAAACTTTGGCTCGGTTCTGATTGCTATTGTCTGTTTGATTTCGCTTGAGACTAATGCACAAATTGATAGCACCTTGCTGAAAAGAGTGCCAGTAGATACATCCAAAAATCTTCTTAACATGGATGCGGTTTACAACCGGCCGTTTTTGCAAGTTGGGAAGCTTCCTGTTTCTGTCGGAGGGTACATTGAAGCTGATTATTCATATATCGGTGAAGATGGAGTGACTGACGGTCACAGCTTTCGTGTTCCACGGATGACCCTATTTGTTGCATCCTCCATTCATAGGAAAATCAAATTTCTCTCAGAGATCGAGTTCGAAGAAGGTGGAGAAGAAGTGGCCATTGAATTTGCAGCACTAGACATCAGTATGCATCCGCTACTTAACCTTCGTGGGGGGATTGTAATGAATCCTATTGGAGCATTTAATCAAAACCACGATGGACCTAAATGGGAATTTATAGATAGGCCAATAGCTGCAGTAGACATGCTCCCTGCGACATGGAGTAATGTAGGTTTTGGATTATATGGTAAATATTTTTTTAAAGATTGGGCCTTTGGATATGAAGCTTATCTAACTAATGGATTCGATGATGCGATTATCAATAATGGAGAGAACCGAACATTTCTACCAGCTTCTAAAGACAACAAAGAGCGCTTTGAGGAATCATCTAATGGTGAACCCTTATTTACGGGTAAAGTGGCTCTCCGCAATAACAAGATTGGTGAGATAGGCCTGTCCTACATGGGAGGTATTTATAACACTTATGAAGAGGATGGCTTGATATTGGATAAGAAAAGGAGATTGGACGTCTTTGCCTTGGATTTAAATACTACAATCCCTACTCTTAACACTTTCATTGTTGGTGAATGGACGTGGGTGAACCTTGATGTTCCTTCAACTTTCACGCAACAATTTGGAGAAAAGCAAAAAGGAGGTTTTGTAGATATCGTTCAACCGGTTCTGAATGGAAACCTTTTTGGTTTTGAAAACGCAACTTTCAATTTGGCCATGCGATTAGAATATGTAGATTGGAACGATGGCACTTTTAGAGAAACTGGTGAAAGCATCGGAGATGACACTTGGGCAGTTGTACCAGCATTAAGTTTTCGGCCTACAGCACAAACCGTCATTCGTTTAAACTACCGTATCATGCAACAAACGGATATTCTTAATAATCCCCCTGCAAAAATCTCAGGAATCCAATTTGGACTTTCATCGTACTTTTAAATATGCTTGAAAAAAAACTAGAAAATAAAAATATCAAACCTACAACCATGAGGCTGCTGGTGCTGCGTCAGCTGGTTGAATCTGGTGCTGCTATCAGCCTAAGTGATTTAGATGCAAAATTTGAGCAAGCAGATAAAGCAACCCTTTACCGTACTCTTAAGACTTTTGAGGATAAGAAACTCATCCACAGCATAGATGATGGTACTGGTGCTGTTAAATATGCCTTATGCGAAGAAGGGTGTGAATGTGAACCACAAGACCAGCACATTCATTTTCATTGCATAAAGTGTGGCGAGACATACTGCCTGACACAATCTAAAATACCTCAAACCAATATCCCTTCAGGATTTAAGGCGGCTAGTGCCAGCATGGTTTACAAAGGCATTTGCGCAAACTGTTCTTAGAACTTTGCAAATAGGTTGCATTGCTTTTTAGTTACTTTTACATCATGAAGTTTGCGACAGGCATATTGGCAATCTACTTTTCACTAATGGGACTTTTTCCCCATAGCGACCTGTGCGAATTGCGCAAGATTCCGGCACTTTATGAACACTATCAGGAGCACCGCTTGGCTGATGGTGATTCCTTTTTTGAATTTATCTATGAGGATTTTTTGAGTGATGTAGGAGATCGAGAAAAGCATCACGGAAAAGAACCCTCACAAGATATGCCCTTTCAAAATCATTCTTCGCAATCCCATTGCTGCAATTTCATTCCACTTGTATTGAATAGTTATGATATGAATAAGCTCAAGCGGTGCTTGAGGAAGGTTTTAATCCATATTTTCTTAACTATTCTTTCCTTTATCTGGATTCTATTTTCCAGCCGCCCAAAGTTTAGTATCAGTCATTTTGCGGGATAGGTCTATCCTTTTCGATCTAATCTTAGATCGATCTTAAAATCATTACTGATACTAAATCATTTAAATACATGATCAATAATATCATTGCTTTTTCCGTAAGGAACAAGCTCCTCATTGGCCTGCTTACTTTATTTATCGCAGGCTGGGGAATCTATTCATTAACACAAATTTCTATTGATGCTGTGCCTGATATCACCAACAATCAAGTGCAGGTCATCACTACCTCACAAAATCTGGCAGCCCAGGAGGTTGAGCAATTCATCACCTACCCGGTAGAGCTGGCGATGGCCAACCTTCCAGGTGTGGTTGAGATCCGTTCCATTTCGAGATTTGGCCTGTCAGTGGTCACTGTTGTCTTTGAGGAAGATATGGGTACCTATCTACCTAGACAGCTGGTCAGCGAGAAGCTAAAAGAAGCCCAGGAAAATATTGGTGATGGTCTTGGTACCCCACAAATGGGGCCGATTTCTACAGGGCTTGGTGAAATTTATCAATACACCGTAGAGGGCAAACCGGGATATGAAGATGAGTATGATGCCATAGAGTTGAGAACCATTCAAGATTGGATTGTCAAACGGCAGCTTAGCATGATTCCCGGAGTGGTGGAGATTAGCAGCTGGGGTGGTTACCTGAAACAATATGAAGTAGCCATTGACCCCAACAAACTGAATGGTTTTGACCTCACACTTCCTGAAGTATTTATGGCTTTGCAAGCCAACAATGAAAACACCGGAGGAAGCTACATCGAAAAAGGTCCAAACCTATACTACATACGGGGTAAAGGGCTGGCAGAAGATTTCAATGATATTGGCAATATTGTTATCACTAAAAGAGAAGGCATTCCTATTGCCATCAAGGATGTCGGAAAAGTAGGCATTGGTACAGCTCCTAGGTATGGAGCGGCTACAGTCGATGGTAAAGGGGAAACAGTCATTGGTGTGGTGATGATGCTGAAAGGCGCTAACTCGGCACAGGTGATCCGGAATGTCAAAGATCGGGTAACCCAAATTCAAAAATCATTACCCGAAGGTGTGGAAATCAAGCCATTTCTTGATCGTACCCGACTGGTAAACAAAACCACATCTACAGTTTCGGAAAATCTGATTCTGGGCGGTCTCATTGTGATTTTTGCGCTGGTGTTTTTACTGGGAACATTTCGCTCCGGCCTCATTGTGGCTTCCGTTATCCCCCTCTCTTTTCTGTTTGCTTTAGGCATGATGAACACCTTTGGAGTATCGGCCAACCTCATGAGCTTGGGAGCCATTGATTTCGGCATTATCGTAGATGGAGCAGTCATCATTGTAGAGTTTATGGTGGTGTTGATGCTTAAGAAATTTGGCGATTTGAGAAATCTGGAACCTGCCGAACAAAAAGAGCAGATCAATCAGGTCGCCATCAAAGCATCTTCTCAAATGATGAATGCTGCCATTTTCGGTCAAATCATCATTCTTATTGTATTCATTCCCATCCTTACGCTGACAGGCATTGAAGGCAAAATGTTCCAACCTATGGCACTGACATTTGGCTTTGCCATACTGGGCGCAATGATCCTCTGCCTTACCTATGTACCGATGATCACCTCGGCCTTTTTGTTTTCCAAAAAGCTGGACAGAAAGACCTGGGGAGATCGATTCATGGGCTGGTTAGAAAAACGATATGCCCCAATTATCCAATGGGCTCTAAAAGCAAAAGCCTTGGTGATTTCCATTGCGCTGGCATTTATTGTTATTGCATTATTCATCTTCTCAAATCTGGGGGGAGAGTTTATTCCACAGCTTGACGAAGGGGATTTTGCCCTTGAAACTCGTATGGCTCCTGGTACATCACTACAGGAAATGACGAAAAACATGAATAAGTTGGAAGCCATATTGCTTGACCAGTTTCCGGAGGTGAAGACGGTCATCACCAAGATTGGTGCAGGTGAAATTCCCACTGATCCTATGCCTATTGAAGGAGCGGACATTATGGTCGCATTAAAGGATAAAAGTGAATGGACCACAACCGACTCCAAAGAGGAACTAGCGAACCAAATGGAGGAGGCACTATCCGTGCTTCCTGGTGTGGATGTGGAGTTTTCTCAACCTATCGAGATGCGATTTAACGAGCTAATGACCGGAATCAAACAAGATATTGCCGTTAAAATATATGGAGAGGATTTGGAGGTATTACAATCCAAAGGAAATGAAGCTGCTTCTATCATTCGCAATGTAAATGGTGCTGCAGATGTACGTGTTGAACAAGTGGTAGGTCTTCCACAGATTGTCATTGATTACGATCGTAAGCGAATTGCAGAATATGGTTTGTCCATTGCAACTCTCAATCAGATTGTCAGTTCTGCATTCTCAGGAGGTATTGCGGGTAAAATATTTGAAGGAGAAAGAAGATTCGACCTGGTAGTGCGGTTAGCCAAAAATTCCAGACAGGACATTGCTGCGGTTCAAAACCTTTACGTCCCATTAGAAAATGGCAGCAGGATTCCTTTATCGGAAGTTGCTAAAATTTCCATTGAGGATGCACCGGCTCAGATTTCACGAGACAATACTTATCGGAGGATTGTCATTGGAGTGAACGTTCGCAACCGGGACACTCAATCATTTGTAGAAGAGATTCAAAACAAACTAACAAATCTGGATCTCCCTCCGGGTTATTCCATTACCTACGGTGGTGAGTTTGAAAACCTGCAAAGGGCACAACAACGATTATCCATCGTAGTACCATTGGTCTTGGCATTGATATTTATTATTCTTTTTATCAGCCTTCGATCCTTCAAACAAACATTGCTGATCTATACCGCTATTCCATTTGCTGCTGTGGGAGGAGTTTTTGCCCTTTGGTTAAGGGGAATGCCCTTTAGTATTTCCGCAGGAGTTGGTTTTATAGCCCTGTTTGGAGTGGCAGTACTCAATGGATTGGTGCTAATCAGTAGTCTAAATGATCTCAAATCAGAAGGAATGTTGGATGTATCCGAAAGGATCAAAGAAGCTACCAAATCACGATTGAGGCCTATTTTCCTAACAGCCATTACAGATATTGTTGGCTTCCTTCCAATGGCACTATCAGGTTCGGCAGGAGCAGAAGTCCAGCGTCCTTTGGCAACCGTGGTAATTGGTGGGATCATTACTGCATCATTGCTCACTTTAGTAGTTCTACCGGTGATCTACTCATGGATGGAAAATGGCGGGCGCTTTAGCAAAAAGACAATTACAGCAAGCATAGTTCTCTTTTTAGCGATCCCTAACGTCAATGCGCAGGAATCAATCACACCTTTAACTGTTGATCAGGCAGTTGAATTGGCTTTGAAAAACAATGGCTTGATCAAAGCAGATCAGTATCATGTGGAAAGCAGGAAATCACTGGAAGGCACTGCCTTTAGTCCTGGAAAGACCACTCTGGAAACGCAGTATGGTCAGTACAATAGCTTTGATAATGACATTGCTTTTGGATTGAGTCAAGGTTTTGCATTTCCTACGGTTTATGCTAAGCGTTCAAATCTGTTGGAAGCGGAAACAAAAGGAGCTGAACTACAGAAGCAAATAACGGCCAATGAGTTGAGCGCTCAAGTGAAATCCCTTTGGTACGATCTGGCAAGTTTGGAAGATCAAAAGCAACTTCTGCAATTCCAAGACTCCATCTACACGAAATTTCTGGAAGCAGCACAGTTGCGGTTTGAAGTGGGTGAAACCAATCAATTGGAAATGGTAACGGTTCAAACGCAGCTTATGGAGGTCAGAAACCTCATGAATCAAAATGAGGCAGATCAAAGGGGCAATAAGAAACGGCTTGCAGCGCTTCTAAATGTCTCGTCAGCTTTTGACATTAGTCGTGAGGAACTTGAAAAAAGGGATATAGCTGCTACTCTTTTGCTGGAAGATTCATTGACCAGTAATCCGTTGCTCAACTACATCAAGCAGCAGGTCGAGATCGCAGAAAATCAGCAATCATTAAGCAAAGCCAAAATGCTACCTGACATCACATTGGGTTATCAAAATCAGTCCTTACAAGGCTTTTACGACCGAAATGGAGCAACGGAGTTTGTGGGGCGAGACACTCGTTTCCAAAGTGTTTCGATAGGCATAGCCATCCCTTTGTGGTTCAAAGAACACACCCGTCAAATCAAAGCTGCCAGGTTGGAACAGCAAGCTGCCCAAGCAACTTTCGATCAGGAGTGGAAGAACTTTCAAGGACGACTTTCCTCACTCATAGAAGCGAATTTGAAGTATAAAAACACACTAGAATATTATGAGGATAATCTGCTTAATCAGGCAGACATCATCCTTGCCAACGTTCGGCTTGGCTTCAGTCAGGGAGAAATTGGCTATGTAGAGTTCGTGCAGGGTGTCAGCCAGGCATTGAAAATCCAATCAGATTATATCCGACAAATAAGACAATACAATCAATCGGTTATCGAACTGGAAATGATCACAAGTCAGCAATAAAATCAAAACATTGAAAAGAAATGAAAACATATATAAATCATACAGTACTGATAATGGCCATGCTTATTATGGCCAGATGTAGCAGCAAACAAGCCACTGAAGAGCGGAACACAGTAGAACATTCTAACGAAGAGTTTATAGAACTTACCTCCGAGCAGGTTAACCAGGCAGGAATCAAGACAGGAACCTTTACCTATCGTTCCTTGGGAGACAATTTGAAAGCAAATGGCACCATTGAGCTTCCCCCAAATAATTTGGCATCCATCAATGTTCCTATGGAAGGGTTTGTAGAAGATATCCGGTTTTTAGAGGGTGCCGAAGTGAAAAAAGGACAAACGCTGGTAGTACTCAAACACCCTTCCTACATTCAACTGCAACAAGATTATTTGCAGACAGCAAGTCGATTAGCTTTCCTTGAAAAGGAATTGGCCCGTCAAAAAACACTTTCGGATGCAAAAGTCAGTGCTGAGAAGACCTTTCAGAAAACGGAATCTGAATACAGTGCAACTAAAGCAGAAGTGAATGCATTGAAGGAAAAGCTTCGTTTCTTAGGCATATCGCCTGATAAAGTATCGGAGGGCTCAATACAATCTAAGGTGTATTTGCCTGCACCATTTGCTGGAACTGTCACTAAACTAAATGCGCATAAAGGGCAACTGGTAAGCCCACAGGATGTTATCATGGAAGTCATTGACCGGGAGCACATGCATGTGGAACTTCAGGTATTTCAGCGTGATATTCCGAAAGTAAAAGAAGGTCAGAAGATTCTGTTTACTGTACCTGCCTTTGAAAATGACGATGAATATGAAGGTGAAGTTTCTCTAGTTGGAAAAAACCTGGATTTAAATACTAAAACCATTCGAGTCCATGGACATTTTCATGAGCAGGACATCCTGATTCCCGGTTTGTATGTAGAAGCTCAAATCGTAACAGAACCAAAGAGACGAAGGGTATTGCCAGAAGATGCCGTGATCAGGGATCAAGGTAAGTATTACTACTTGATCCAATCAGGTAAAGAAGGCAAACACCTATTATTCGAAAAAGTGGAAATCCAGACGGGCATCACAGATTTAGGTTTTACAGAAGTTGTTGGTATCGCTGATAAGGCAGACACCACAAATATTGTGACCGAAGGGGCATTTTACCTAAAATCCGAAATGAACAAAGAAGAAGGAGGGCATGGACACTAAACTTCTTAATAAAGCATACATTCTCAGCCTTATCACCATCTTCTACAATCTTGTAGAAGGTGGTGTAGCTACCTTCTATGGAGCACAAGATGAAACCTTGGCACTCTTTGGCTTTGGCCTGGACAGTTTTGTGGAAGTGCTTTCCGGAATAGGCATTGCCCACATGATATGGAGAATGAAAAAGAATGATATTTCCAAACGAGATTCATTTGAAAAAACCGCTCTTAAAATTACCGGAACGGCTTTCTATTTATTGACTGCCGGCTTGATTCTGGGTGCAGGAAAAAACATCTATTTAGGGACAAAACCAGACACGACCATAATCGGCTTAGCAATCTCTGTTCTATCCATCTTGACCATGTATTTTCTGTATAAAGCAAAGTTGGATGTAGGTCAAAAACTGAATTCAGCACCAATCATTTCTGATGCCAATTGTACCAAGACATGTTTTTATCTATCCTTCATTCTTCTTGGTTCAAGTCTGTTCTATGAGTTATTTAAAATTCCATACATAGACGCAATTGGAAGTCTAGGAATAGCGTGGTATGCCTTCAAAGAAGGAAAAGAAGCTTTCGAGAAGGCTAATAGTGGTAGCCTAAATTGTAATGATAACTGTTGTTGAATCACTTTAAAGAATTTATTATGAACCTCAATACCACAATGCCCAAATCTTTAAAGCCTTACTTCGATCAAGAATTGAAGGAATATAAAAGGCATTTGCACGCAGAAAACCTTCAAGCTGCATGGAGTTGGCTATTTCAGTCGGACTATGCCAGGCATTTCGGAGTAACTATGCCACTTTGAGAGTTTCGCAATTGTAGTAAAAAATATTATTTCAACATGCCTTTTCTCAATGATTCTCCGGTGAGGTTGATCCTGTGAGAAGAGTTGACTACCCGATCCAAGATGGCATCTGCCATTGTACTCTCCCCAATGATGTCGTACCATGCCGATACGGGGATTTGAGAAGATATAATAGTGGATGCTTGTGCATGCCTGTCATCAATGATATCCAACAATATTTCTCTGGATAGGTTGTCCATGGCTTGCAGTCCAAAATCATCAAGCAGCAGTAATTTAGCAGAGGATATTTTCTTGAGTTCTTTGATATAGGTTCCATCTACCTTGGCCAGTTTCATTTTGTTGAACAGTCTGGATGTTACCTGATAATGGGCGGTATAACCTCGCCTACAGGCCAATGCGCCAATGGCTTGACTCAGGTAGCTTTTACCTACTCCTGATGCTCCTGTAATGATCAGATTTTCCTTTTGGTCTATAAACTGTAGGGTGATCAAGCGGTTGAACAGGTTCTTGTCCAGATTTCTACCCTCCGAAAAAAGAATGTCTTCCACACTGGCCTGCTGTTTAAATCCTGCCTTTTGTGTCAGGCGTTTGATTTTTTTGTTTTCCCTGTCTTCCCACTCACAGTCAGTAAGTAAGGCCAGGTATTCATCGATGGTGTACTTGCTGTGTAGGTTGTTGGATAGGTTTTGGCGGTGCAGTTCCGCCATAGCATGTAGCCTCATGCTGACTAGCTTTTCAATGGTTTGATTATTCATATTTGTATGGTTTATTGATAATTATTGGCTCCTCTGATGTTTTTATGATCAGGGATATGAGAGGTGTTTTGTTGCTTTTCTTCAAGCTCATGATCGTCCATGTTGTTTTTAAGGATGTTTTTCAACATTTGATAGCTGTACGTGTCATGATATACGGCCCTTAAACAGGCCTTGTCTACTCGTTGTGCTTCGTAGGATTTGGCCAGTAGCAAGATGCCATTGGCACGTTTGTAATTGATCTCCGGATAATCTCCCTGTAGGAAAAGGCCAGTCATGAAGAGTTCGACGTTGATTCCTATCTTTCTGCCTTTCCTGATAAAATACTCAGGACTCCACTCATTGTAAGCCTGATGGGTGCTGCTGAGATGGTCTTTGTTGGTAATGTAGGCACCCTTTTTCGACACACGCTCATGAAAGGCAATGCGCTGCTGCTTGTAATAAACCTCCACATATCGTGGGGTATATTGGATTTGGGTCTGACTACCGATATAGCGATAGGGTACGCTGTAATAGGTCTTATCAGCCGAAAAATAAACGTATCCCATCTTCTGTACTTTGGCCTGAGCGTATTGCTTGATTTGATAAGTATCCGTTGGCAGTCCTTTGAGTAGCGGCCTTTCAATCGCCTGAAAGAGTTCTCTGCGTGAAGCCTCTCTTCTCTGGAATAGCACATCGTTGTACGACTTGAGGTGTTTTCGGATTTCTTCATTGAGGCTTTGCAATGAAAAGAACCGCATATTACGTATAGGGTAATAAATACGTTGATAGGTGAGCTTAACAGCGTTCTCGACCAATGCTTTGTCCTGCGGAGCATAACTACGGGTAGGATTAATGGCGCAACCGACATGCAGGGCAAAGTCTTTGAAGGTTTTGTTGATCACCGCTTCGTACTTGCTCGACCGGGTCACGGCAGCCTTGAGATTGTCTGATACGATAGCTTGGGGAACACCTCCGAAGTAGGACAGGGCATTATTAAGGCAGACGATGAAGTCCTCTCTCTTTTGGCTGGAACAGGCTTCTACGTAAGTATATTGGCTAAATGGAAGTGTGGCCACAAAGACTTCTACTTCCGTAATTTCTCCGGTGGACGGATCCACTATCTCCAGTTTCTTACCTGCAAAATCCACATAGAGCTCCTTTGCAGGCTGGTGGTCCAACTTCATCGAGCCTTTTGGTTGCTTGTATTTACGCTGATAATGTGCTGTGAACTGCGTGTAGCCGTAGGGATTTTCGGTCTGTTCTGCATAAATCTGATAATGGTAGAGTAACGTGAAGCCCGGATGGTTACGGTGAACATGCATCGTCTCAAAGAAGGACATCAGCTCAGCAAACCGAGCATTGTTGATGGTCGTCTTAGAAGAAAACAACTCTTCAAGGTCGCTGTGACTGAGTTCTTTGAGTTCCTCTAAAGCCAGATCGCATGACTTAAATGAGCTGATGTAATGATTGACAGTGTTTCTGTTGATGCTCAGAAGCTGACTGATCTGGCGGTTGCTATTACCATCCAGGTGCAAGTTGATGATTTGTTTCAAGTCCATTATATCCAGTTTATTCGCCATCGTTTTTGATGGCGAGGTTAACATTAATGAACTCTCAAAGTGGCATGGTTAGAACCGTGTCGCGTAGGCCGAGAACTATAGGCTGAAATCAATTCAAATGCCTAAACCAGTGTGGCCTAATTCGAAGTGAAATCAAAAAGGCCAAGTGGCATATTTTGAACTGAAACACCTGGCATAGATAAATTGAAATGGGTGGCCTATTTCAAAGTGAAATATCCAGGAGTCATTTGGAGCGGGCGCACATCATAGGTCAGGCATATCCCTACCATCATAGTTACGTGCATTGGAAGATGCTTCTCTTTGGTATTCGCATCAAAGACACTAAAGAAGTGATTGGCCAGGTCCCACGGCTTTTAATTGGTGGAGTCAAATCATTTGTGGGTAAGATACCTGTAGGCAATACAGGAGGCGCAAACATTCCGCCACTGAAGCCCCTACCAATTTCAGAGGAATTACTATCAATATTCAAAAAAGCAGGATTAGAAAGCTATGGAACACAACCATGATCATTCACATAACCATTCAGAGGGTAATGTAAAAGTTGCTTTCTTTCTCAATCTCAGTTTTACCATTATTGAGATCATCGGTGGACTTTATACCAACAGCTTGGCAATCCTTTCTGATGCATTGCACGATTTGGGGGATAGCCTGAGCTTGGGACTGTCATGGTATTTTCAAAAGCTATCCAAGAAAGGCAGAACTAAGACCTTTTCCTATGGATACAAACGCTTCTCTCTACTTGGAGCGATTATCAATTCCATAGTGCTGGTAGCTGGATCGATCTTTATCCTGACCAAAGCAATTCCTGAATTGTTCAATCCGGAAGAAACCAACGTTCAGGGAATGCTCTACTTAGCAATCCTGGGAATCGCAGTGAATGGAGCAGCAGTACTCAAACTTCGAAAAGGAGAATCACTTAATGAAAAAGTAGTCTCCCTTCATTTGCTGGAAGATGTTTTGGGCTGGGTAGCAGTGCTTATCGGAAGTATCATTATGATGTACGTAGATGCGCCTTTTATAGACCCTTTACTTTCTATTCTCATTTCACTTTTCGTGCTGTATAATGTTTATAGAAATCTCAAAAAGAGCATGTTGGTCATTCTTCAGGGCATTCCCGAAGAAGTGTCTGTAGATGACATTCAGCAAAAGCTCAAGGACATGCCAGAAGTCACAGATATACACGATTGCCATGCCTGGTCTATGGATGGTGAATACAACATTCTTACCGTTCATCTCCGGCTAGCTAAAGACTACAAGCTTTCAGAGCAGGCCAAACTAAAGGAAAAGGTAAAGTCTCAACTCAAAGATGAATCCATTAATCATATTACTGTTGAGTTTGAAGGACAAGATGAGCATTGTGGACTAGAGGACTGCTAAATAATTCTAGTAAAACTGCTGTGCCAAAATATACCCCTGAAGAAATACTGGCTAAGTATCCTGAACTCCAAGCGAAACTGAATTGGAGAAAGCAGGATATTGGCATATTTCTAAGGTGCAAGCTTCTGAGAGGATATTACGACAGCAAGAGGAGAGTGACCGTAATAGATGAAAGGTCATTAGTTGAACTGATGGAATTTGCTAATGACAACCTGGATAAACAGAAGGTAGATATCTAAAAATGGGAACTCTAGTCTGCTTTGGTTGATCGGGAAGACTTCTTTTGCATCTTGTCATAGATTTCGTAACACTCTTCTTTTGAGATAGGTTGCTTGGATTTAAGAGAGTTATATAATACCTCAACCGCCTCTTCTCGCACCTCTTCCTTTGACTTCTGACGTTTTATCATGATGGTTTTGCCTGATCGTGAATTTAAATATACCAAATGGATTTTCAAATATTGGTAAAAAAGTTACTAATAAGTATGAATTATTAAGTGGTAACAAATGAATAGGATGGCTTATTTATTTGTCGAATGTCAAAGCACAATGAATTCACGCAGGAACAACTTAAAAAACTAGGAGACCGCATCAAAACTATAAGAATCTCGAAAGGTTATACGAACTACGAATATTTCGCTTACGAACACAATATTCCCAGAGCGCAATTTGGTAGGTATGAACGGGGCGAAGATTTACGATTTAGTAGTCTGGTAAAGGTTGTCAAAGCTTTCGGAATGACATTGCCAGAGTTTTTTAGCGAAGGGTTCGACTAAAAGATTTTACCGATCAAAGACTTTTTTCTGTCCAGCACTATTGTGTGTAAACTGTCCGCCTGAGATCCGGGGTTATCAAACCTTATTTCCGCCACCGCCCTTTTTCTACGAAATAGATTAAAAGGTTTCTTTCCGGGCTTTTTGTAATAGTAGAAAATATCGAAATTGTGAATCACCTGATAGTTGGCCATCAGAGTATCGAGATCAGGAACATAGAGGCCTTGAAACTTCAAATTCGGTTGATCGATCAAAAATTTCTTTGCAGGAATAGGAGTCACAGCCTTGGGTTTTTCCATGAGATACACCGTATCCACTGAGCCCGTCTGAAAAGTCCCCACAGTAGACGATCTGACGGACGAGTAGCTAATCAGGTTCCGCTTCAGGTTACCCACTTCCTTACGAATGGTTTCTTTGAGATTGGATTCTAAAACCAACTTAGCATTAGCTGCATCTATTTCCGCAATCTCCGCTCTGGCTCTGTTTTTACCTGCATCGTCTCTCCAGATCTGGATTTCTTTACGACTGATCTCATAAACATCCTTATAATCTTCAGTTTTGGACATTTCTCTTCTTAGCAAGTAAGACAATATAACGATGACCAGTAGTTGAATGATCCAATAATATTTCCATACGTACCTCAGTGTAGTCAATATCATAATCATGGTGTCTTGAGATTTGATGATTTATCTGCCTTGTCTTTTAGCTCTAGCTTGATCTCGTAAAGCAGCTTAGTTACTTCATTGGTATGTTTGGTCACTTGGAGCATCAACTTCTCATGAGAGTTTTCCAATCCTGCTCTTTTCTCCTTTTCACTTGCTATTTCAAATTCCAGTTGAGCCAACTTCACATTGACATTGACCCAAAGGCCGACTATAACAATGAGTAAACTGATGGAACTCATCAATAGATGGCCGACATTCAGAGTCGTGTTCAACTTTATAGGTGAATCTGTATTTTCGTTATTCATCGCCTTCCTCAATCAATTCCTCTTTTAATAATTCGCGTGAGTGAATGATGTATTGGAGACCTGTTTCCCCGTACCTATTTTTAGTTGCTACAGCATAGTTGTTCCTGAATGTATCATCTACTTTCACCACCTCCAGGTTAATACCGGCATCAAAAAGTGGAGCTGTGCCACCTCTAATTGTTCCCTGAGTGGTACGCTGAAAAATCACAATGAAGATGGTGTCAGGAAACTCCTTTCTTAGTTTGTCAAATAAGGAAGAGTGAACATTGAGCTTGTTCCAACTATCAATGATCACCACATCAAAATCCTTGGCTGATTTCCGGATGGTCTCAAATCCGTCTGGCAACTGATCTGTGATAAAAATTTTGTCACGATTGGAAGGATGCACATATTCCTCTCGCATTCTTCGGATCAAATCAGATCGTTTGCCGATCTCCAATGAAAATACGGCTATCCGATTACCCACGGCTGCAAGAGCATCAGCCAACTGATAGCCAAACCGGGTTTTACCGCCACCCTGATCTCCCTCCAGTGTGATGGCCAGCTCGAATCGCTCCAAGTCGCCTAGCAGTTTTCCTAAGTCTCCCGGCAGCTTAAAGGAATCCTCCGAAGGGTTACTTTGGATATGATCCATAGATTCGAAGATGGATGATTTCTTTGGGTTTTTGATCTTGGCTGCTGAAGCATCCGGAATACCATCTAAGGTGGTGGGCTTTTGACATGCTGTTAGATCCGCTAACCAATCTTTGTTGATTTGAAGCTTGATCGGTTCACCATCGCTCAATTGGTTGTATTGGGCGATGAGTTTGTCCTGGATTTTCTCAATGTGTCGCGCGCACAGTGATGATTTGCAAATTTGCTTTTTAATGATAGCTCGTTGCAAAGATTGAATGAATTTTCCAATCTCCTCTCGAGTCAATGTCTTGTTATTGAGCTTTACAAAGCGAGTAATAAAAGAAACATCTTGGCCAGTTTTCGACCTTCTTTTCTCTTGGCTAAGATGTTCGTTGAGCCTGGACAGATACAGGTCAATGGATTCTTTGACGGTTTTATCATTCTCATACCAGTCTCTGGCTTCCATAAAAAAGTCATGGCCTTCTTGAAAGACTTTAGGTAGACTTGAAAGGTTGACCTGCTTGATGGACTTGTCATAGTTGGATATGGAGATCATAGAGTAATGATAGGCTCATTCATGAATGAGGTTTCCGCTTTCTTCCCATTCGTTCCTAATGAGTGAGCGCAAGTTTGATCTTTATTGATTTTGCCTTTAGCTGGAGCAGCTCACTAATTCCGTCCAATTCACTACTCAACGGATAATTAGCCGTCAAAACCTCTGTCTTCACCTTATCCGTTTGATGGGTTACGGATATACCCGTGCTTTTTTCTAATGTATGCCACTTGTACTTCTTGGTGTACCTCTCTAAAATTTCGGAAGGATAGCTGCTTAGTAGAAATTTACCTTGGATGCTTGCCAATGTTTTCAATAGCTGATCAAAATCCTTTTCTGAATACCCTTTGTAATGTCCCATGTTTGAATTGAAATATGGTGGATCACAATAGAAGAAACTGTCTTTGGTGTCTCGACTTTTGATGACCTGTAAAGCATCATTGTTCTCAATATCAACCATGCTCAAGCGTTCGCACACTTCTTTGTTAAATGCGAGTTTCTTGTTTACAAATCGCTTTAGTGTACCATTGGATTTTTTCTCATAGGCGTAACCCCCAAAGATTCTGGCTGAGAAGCTCATATTCGTTTGCACCCAAAACGCCCACGCTCTTTTTGCGGGATCTACTTCCGAAGTGTCTTTTAAGATGGCGCTCGTTTCTTTATGTACCTGCCTGCTGTGAGGGGTAGATCGAATCAGTTTCTCCAGCTTTTTGAAATCAGAATGGCAGACCCTGTAGAAGTTGACTACTTCGCCATTCAGGTCATTGATCACTTCCATCTCGGAAGGTTCTTTGGCAAAGAATACCGCTGCTCCTCCCACGAAAGGCTCACAGTATAGCTTGTGGGCAGGAATCAAAGAAAGGACAAGACTTGCAAGACGTTGCTTTCCGCCATAATAGGTGATTGGGGTTTTTACAAAATCTAATCCTTCAAGTGGTGGTTCTAACTCTTTCGTATCTAAACTCTTCTTCAGATTCAATCCGACTGCTTTAATTACAGGTACACTGACCGCATTACCCAAGAGCTGATACCTTTGGCTATCACTGATTTCTTTTACCTCTCCCTCAAAAATTCCCAGGCTTGTCCATCCATCCGGAAAACCCTGTAGCCGTTCACACTCTAGAGGCGTAAACCTTCTAATGGTCTCCATATTAGTTAGCAGATTTTCTCTTTCTGTATTAGTGGTAAGTGCGCCTGTGATACCATCCTCTCGCACTTCAAATTGTCTTTCCCGGAAAGGGGCATAGTCAACTCCCTTTTTCTGATTTACCCTTCTGATGGCTTTGGCCTTTTCTGTACGGACAGAGCGTAAAGGATGCCACTCTTCCATAAAAAAATTATGGTCATCTGCCTTAGTAATGCAATTAGCCACTCCATCCTTTCTCACATTGAGATTCTCACCTTTTTCATACTTCTTTCCCCGAAGTGTCAAAATATAAGGACCATAGTTGCCATGAGCAGATACTCTGGTACTTACTGTTGGAGCAATATTGGCTTCCGTGATGCTTTGGCTGCCTTGATTATTCGTTTGGTGGTTTTCTCCGATAGGAAATACTTGGGGTCGGGGTTGGTTTCTAAGAGATCCGACAAGGTAGACTCGCTCTCGGTTTTGGGGTAGAAACCAGGAAGTATTAAGCAGTTGCCATTGGAGGTCATAAACCCCAAGGTCGGCAAACGCTCGCAATACGATCTCAAAGTCTTTACCCTGGTTACTGGAGAAAAGCCCTTTGACGTTTTCAAAGATAAACAGACGGGGTTGGAGTTCATTGATGACCCTAACTGCTTCAAAAAAGAGTCGACTCTTTTTTCCTTTGATGCCTTTCCTTTTTCCAGCAATGGATAGATCCTGGCATGGAGATCCGAACGTGATAATGTCTGGTCTTTCAATGTTTCCTTCTTTAACTCCTTCGACTGCTCCGACATGTATAGATTTTTTAAAATTGTATTGATAGTTGGCAATAGCGTACTTGTTGATTTCACTGAAATAGTGCTTTCGGAAATTAAAGCCAGCTTCCGTAAGTCCTTTTGGGAAACCGCCAATCCCACTGAAAAGGTCGAGTAAAATCAAGTCTCTCATAGGATCAACTCATCAGCAAATGAATAATGACCATCCTTAGTTACAATAATATGGTCCAGCACTTTAACGTTATGCAGATCACCTATCCACTTGATGTTTCTGGTGACCTTGATATCAGACTGACTAGGTTTTAGTTTTCCCGAAGGGTGGTTATGAGAAAGGATAATTCCTGTCGATAGACTTTTCAGTGCTACCGCAAAGATCAACCGGGTGTCAACGAGTGTACTGGTTAAACTACCTTTGGAATGCTGGTAGTAGCCGAGGATACTGTTTCTATTGTCAAGGTAGATGACATTGAAAGTCTCCTGTGCCTCTATCGTGCCACGTTTGTATTGCGCTCGTATAAAAGCAGCGGCATCATCAGACGACTTCACATTGCCCAAGACTCTTCGTCCTTTGTTGTACTGAATTTTGATCTCAGGGACAAGATTAGGCTTCAGTCGTTTGCTAAAGCCTGAGAGTTCTCCCATGAGCAGCTGGGCTTTAGTAGTATTCCTGTACTTCTTCCTGCTCACTATAGCTTACCCTCTTTCTTCAATTCTTTGGTGGCCCGCTGGATAGCTTTGGTCCAGGCTTCATTTTTCTTTCGGATTTTCTTCGCCCTGTGGCTGATCATAGTCACCCTACTGGTGTTGGCTCGCTTGCTAGCGGTGGACTTGCGTTTCTTCTTGTAAATCATCTTACCTTTTTAAGTAAGGATAATAAGAGTTGAAAATGGAGTTTCGGGTTGGTTCGGGATAGGGTAGGAAAATTTATACTTTTGAAAAGTACGATTGCGCACAATCTTATGTTTAACGGTTAAATAACCCCTTGTAAAAACAAAAAGATTGTCATTTATTCACTTTATTTAGGTAAACATCAAAGAACTGAAATTCTAATGTCAAATAATCCCATATATTTTGACTATGCAGCTACAACGCCAACAGACTTAAGAGTCTTAGAGGAGATGTTGCCGTACTTCACTGAGATATATGGGAATGCTTCAAGCTCGACACATTTACAAGGTGATGCTGCAAAGAAAGCAGTCAAGAGGGCTCAACACCAAATAGCAGAGTTGATCTCAGCCGAACCCGAGGAAATATACTTTACAAGTGGCTCCACTGAATCCATAAACCTGGTCATCAAAGGCATCTTTGAATCAAGCACCAGGCAAAATAAACATATTATAACTGTAAAAACTGAACACAAGGCCGTATTGGACACTTGTGAATATCTAGAGGGTTTGGGGGCTAACATTACGTATCTTGATGTGGATTCAGATGGCTTGATTGATCACGATGAATTTGAGGATAGCATAACTGAATCGACCGTCCTAGCAAGTGTGATGTATGCTAACAATGAAACGGGAGTCCTTCATGATGTCAACGCAATAGGTGAAATATGTAAGAAACACAACGTCTTTTTCTTCTCTGATGCAACTCAAGCTTTGGGGAAAGTTGATTGTAATGTTGTAGACATGCCTATCGACATGCTTTGCTTTAGCGGGCATAAGATGTATGGACCCAAAGGAATAGGCGGACTTTATATACGAAAAGGGCTGAGGCCATCCAGTCAAATTCATGGAGGTGGACATCAAAATAAAATGAGATCCGGAACACTGAATGTACCGGGGATAGTAGGTCTTGGAAAAGCAGCAGAACTAACCAATGAAAGTCACAAAAGCGAGTCTCAACGATTAAGACAGTTGAGGGATAAACTGGAAGAAAGTCTCATCCATAATAATAAAGTCAAGATCAATGGCTCAAAAGAAAGCCGACTCCCCAATATATCCAATATTCAACTTCTAGGCCAGGAAGCTGAAGAATTCATTTTACGAAACAAAATGAAAATTTCAGTAGCTATGGGGTCAGCGTGCAATTCTGAGGTAATTGAACCTTCTCATGTTTTAAAAGCTATGGGCTTAAGTGATATTGAAGCCGGCAGCTCGATTCGAATTAGCCTTGGACATTCGGTTAATAAGGAACAGATCGAGGAACTCATTAATTGTATTTAAATCACTTTTTAATTGGATAAACAGCTAATACATATCACTAAGAGAATTGATCTGCCGACATTGATCGATCTGGTTGGTCCAGTAATAAAAAAAGCAATAGAATCTGTCAATAAAGCCGATGATGAGGAAGCCTTGGCTGAGGTCCTTGTTGCAAAATATGGTAGTAGCCTATTAAATAATGTGGCCATACGAAGGGCAATAATTGATTCACTTGACTCTGATCAAATTGCGCAACTGTGTAAAGACCTCAATCTGTCAGACCACAGGAGCTTTGAGAATTACAATAAGGCTTTGCAGTACTTTCATAGGTATAATCTAAGAAAGAGTCAAGAATTAGTCCGGTTCTTAGGGCTATCGAACGAGTACCTATTAAAGGAGATTTCTGATGATAGACCTGCAAAAGAAAAGATATCCATTGAATACGGAGAAGAAATAAAAGCTCTGTCCTTTCTGCATCCTTATCAAAAACAAGTTAAGGATCAAATCATGACCAGGTTTTTACAAAAAGTTGAGAGAAAGTTTTTTGTTCAGATGCCGACTGGTGCTGGTAAGACTTACACTGCATTAGAGTGTGTTGTAGACTACTTAAGAATGCCACGTTCAATTAATGAAAAAGGCCTTCCAGTTCCTCACAAATTCATAGTCTGGTTAGTAGATAGGAATGAGCTAGCCGAACAAGCCTTTCAATCTTTCAAAAAGCTATGGAGAATGAGAGGAGATAGAGAAATAAATGGATTTCGATTATTTGCTGGATTTGAACCAGAGTTTAATAGTGAGGATGGTGGAGTAGTTTTTTGCGGATTTGATAAATTTCATGCGGTTCTTAAAAATCCCGAGCATGGGAGCTACTCAAGTGTAAAGTTTCTAATCGAAAATACAGGAGTTGTTATCATAGATGAGGCTCATCACTCCTTAGCGGAAACTTATTTTGCCACCATTCAAAAGTTTGTAAATATCCCTTTCATCAAACTTGTTGGACTCTCTGCCACTCCGGGAACCACTGACTATACTACCACACAGCAACTCGTAGAACTATATTCCAATGACAAAATCACCTTGAGAGATGAAGACTGGAAAGAAGTCGGTGATTCAGTTCATTACCTTCAGGAGAGAGGGTATTTAGCTCAGTTAAAAACTCAACTATTGGAAACATCATTTTCAAGTTATGAGGTTGATACTGGTCGGATACTTGATGAATTAGCGTCAGATTCTGAGCGAAATGAAAGAATACTAGAACAAATAGAGATAGCCCACAATAACCAAGAATCAACTTTGGTTTTTGCTTGTACACTGGATCATGTTTTTGCACTGATGATCATGTGCCGTTATAGGGATATCCCCACAAAATTCATCGTTGGAGAAGTTGATCAAAGTGACAGGATTCAGATATTGGAATCTTTTAAAAAAAATGAATTCTATGTTCTGATCAACTTAGATATCCTTTCTACAGGAATTGACCTTCCCAACATAAATAAGATCATTTTGGCTAGACCAATTTCATCTCCTAACCTCATCAGTCAAATCATCGGACGTGCGCTGAGAGGTCCTAAGAATGGAGGGAATACCATGAATACAATCATTAATCTAAAAGACAATATAATAAATTTTCCAGGTGCCTCATTCCTATATAATTACTATGAGGAGCACTGGGAAAAAGTATAAATCCACGCGATATGCCGACTAATATTATAACACCGGAATTTATTCAAATGATGAGATCTTCTGATTATCAGGGGACTTCTTATGCATTTGCTGAACTTATCGATAATTCATTCGATGCAAATGCCCAAAGCATTAAGCTGATTTGTATCGAAAAGAGAGACGCTGATAACAAAAGATATATTGACGAAATTCTATTCTGTGATGATGGGGATGGAATGAATGATCAAACGCTGAATAACTGTTTGACATTCGCATATGGTACTAACAGAAATATCGATGCACTGATTGAAAGTAAGAAGATCGGAAAATTCGGAATGGGATTACCTAATTCTTCAATAAGTCAATGTGAAAGAGTGGAAGTTTATTCAAAACAAGTAGAATTATCTTGGAGAAGAAAATATTTGGATATTCAAGAGTTACTAGACAATGAATCGACCGAACTTCCTGAGTCTTCTGAAGAAGAACTACCAAAACACTTCAAAAATGTTAGTGCTATCATTGACGCAAACAAGGGCACAATCGTATCGTGGAAGAGATGTGATCGCTTAGACCGGAGGTATTCGAGTACACTATTTAATCGAACGGAACCAATACTTGGAAGATTATTTAGGTATCATCTCTCTCTTGGGAAAAAAATTGAACTGCTAACTTTTCAGTACAATTCTACTGACCAAACGCATGTTCTTGAAGACGCGAGAAAGGTTGTACTGTACGACCCACTGTTTCTGAAGCCTAATACATATTTGACAAAAATTTTGCGAGAGGAAAGTAGAAGGGATAATTCAATAGAGGAAGCCGCCAATGATCCCGCTACTTATTATGCCCGGTTTGTAGAGGGGTTGGCTGAAAATGAAAGCAGACCGACTAACCAACGCCTCGAGGATCACACATACACACATAACTTTAGGTGGCAAGGAGAGATATATCCTTTTACAATAACTACTTCACACGCTGTAATAGACATACAGAAGCCTGGGATAAGAGAAGGTGGGGGAACTAAAGTCGGTAGGGAATACGGAAAAAAAATGAACTTGGGAAATATCTATTTCACTCGGCACAATAGAGAAATATCCTGCGGACACTTTGGGTTTTATAATCAACAGCAAGAAAATAATAGGTGGTGGACTGTTGAAATTGATTTTGATGTTAAAGCTGATGAACTCATGGGCGTATCGAATACGAAGCAAGGCATCAAGTTCACTAAAATGGATGATCGATCTCCGGAAGAAGAGTTGTACAATGAGCATACTGCAAGTCTACAGCAAGCCCGTGATGAATTGTGGTTTCAACTCACAAATAAGATCAAAAAAGCCATAAAAGGCTCACAGTCAGTTCTAAAAGAACAAGCTAAAGAGTGGGAGAATAGGATCAATCAAGATGAAGATGAAGGTGAAGGCCCTATTCCATCCGGAACTGCTCAGACTACACAGGCATACATCAAAACGGATAGTCCTAGGGAGGGCCAGTTTGATCCCGAACAAAAGAAGGACCTGCATAATGCTTTGTCCGAGAAGTATCCAAACTTATCTATAGATGATATTACTAAGGCCATTGATAAATTTGATAAGTCTCTAGTTCGTGGTTGTATATTGTACACATCATTGGACAGTGATCAACTTTGGTCGCAAACAGAAATCCGGGGATTTCTTACCATATTTATAAATACCAATCATCAATTCTATGAAAAAATAATCGCACCATTTAGAAGGATGGGATTTGACTCTGCATTAACCTCCATAGAGTTGTTTATTAGCAGTTTGGCTTGGGAGGAAAATGAACATTTTGATTCAGATGACAAGGCAAGGCATTTAAGAAATTTCAGAACCTTCGTTGGTGTTCACCTTAATAATTATTTAGAAGAAAATAATATTGAAGTAACCGAAAGTGATTTTGAGCAGTTTTTAAAAGACTTTGCCGAAAATGTTACTTAAAAATGGCCTAAATCTTACTCATGAACTAAAGGACTTTATACGTCAATCTGAAAACTCGACTGTATTGGTGCCTTATGTAAAACTTCGATCACTTGAAGAATTATATAAAGATGTGCCTACTCCGGAGGTATTGGTGGTAAGATGGGATCCAATAGATTTCGTGTCTGGAGTTTCAGATATCGAAATTTTTGATTTCTGTAAAGCGAACAGCATAACACTCTATAGGAATCACCGTCTTCATTTGAAGGCTTTTATCTCAAATTTTCAGAGATGTTTCTTAGGCAGTGCAAATATTACTTCTAAGGGAATAAACCTTCCTGAAAACTCAAATCACAACTATGAGCTTGCTACCACTGTCGATGACTTGTCTATCGAAGACCGGCTTTATTTCAATATCATCCTAAACGAAAGCTCATTGATTACGGACAACATCTATCAACAGATTCTACAACAAATACCAGAAGCTAAGGCTAGGTTTCCCAAACCAAGCAAGTTCAAAATCGGAATTGAATATCCAGACAAAAATTTCTTAATCTCTTCGCTTCCTATGACCTATGATTTGGACATACTTCAAACCATCTACAAGGAACGAGAGCATCCCGATGAGGTTGAACTTAACTGTGCATTGCACGATCTAGCCTTATATGGAATTACATTTGGACTATCCGAAAATGATTTTATTGAACGACTAAGGGTATCATTTTTCAAGCATCCTTTCATAATAGGTTTCTTGGATCAACTGGATGAGAAAGGGCAGTTATACTTTGGTGAAGCAAAGGCTTGGATTCAAAATAATTGCTCCGATGTACCCACACCTAGAAAATGGGAAATTACCTCGAACATCCAGATTCTCTATCGCTGGATTAAACGTTTAGGAGATGGGAAATATGGAGTAGATCGACCTAATTATTCCGAAAGGCTTTACTTGATCAAATAAAACAACTAGCACAACCTACACCTTCAGCCTCTAGAACCTCATCTTTCCAACTGTTCCCATTACGCTTTTTACTGAGTCTTTTTGTCCTCAAGAAATGCTCCTTCTTAATTGCCTGTATTCTCTCTGGTTTGGCTAGTTCATCCAACGTTTCTTCTTCCATCCAAGTGTAGCCCTCTTTTTCATATTCTTGGGCTTTCTCGAACAAGTCCAGATGATTCTCGAACAACCAAACCCATTCGATCTTTTGCTGATAAAAGCAAAAAAAGCATCCGGATCGGCTCCTGGCATATTCCCCGGTTTGTACTTCTCCGTCAATTTCAACCTGATACTTTTTCTTGTCATAATAAGCGGGAATCCCTACTCCACTATCTTCCAGAATGCTAAAGATATCATTGATCTTTAGTGTGTCTTCATTTTCAACCAGTGGGAAATCGTCTAGTTTTCCAACTGGATATTCTGTAGTCTTCAGGTACTCAAATACCACCTTGTTAAAGGTTGAAATACTACAATCCAAAAGTGCATCCAACTTTTGACGTTGAGTAAACTCAGTTGAGATAGGTCGTTCAGCAATGTCTAAAATAGTATTTGCCAGGTGATGTGGTGCAAACTCATTATACAGTCCAGTTAAATCCTCCATATTGGGGTTTGCAAGGACTAATTTGATCACGTCTTCGCTCCAGATGTTTCTTCGAAATGGAAAAATTGACTGTACATTGGGCTTTTTTGATATATACCCCTCTCGTTCCTCATCGCCACGAATACCAACATAGGAAATCGTTGGCTCATCTCCAATGTATCTTTCAAATGGCTCTAACTTTAATTTTTTAGTACACCAGCGAGCTGTGGAGGAGGGTAAATAACCACCGTACTCAGCTAAAAAATGATCAAAAGTAGTCTTGTGAGGAGTATCCTTCTCAGGATTCACCGCCATAATCTGCTTTATATTTTTACCTAAGCAACTATTGAGTTTTTCAACTAGTTCATAGGTTTCATCTAGTTCTTTACCGGTATCACAAGTGTAGTATTCCACATCTATCTCCGGATGCCTATCTTTTAAATACAGCGCCAAAGCAGCACTATCCTTTCCTCCTGAAATACCTAACACATGCTTAACTTCCATACTACAGTTTTTTTAGTAACCTGACCAATGCCGCTTTTCCTAAATTTTTATTTTTCTTGATCAACTCGGAAAGTTGCTCTTCAAGTTCCGATAATTCAGTCTCAGTTTCAGGTTTGATGATGATGTTTTCTATACGTTTTTCACCACTTACTTCAGTCAGTTGTAACTGGATGATATCTTCCTCTTTTCTCTCCTCTTTTAATTGATGCAATTCAACTAAGCTTTCAAGACCCTCCAGCATTTTTATGGTGTTATCTGACAATAGCACCTCTTCATCGTCCAGAATTTTTTGCAAGGGTTTACCAAGTATCACATCTGCGAGTGATTTTAGCCATGAATCACGATCATCCAGTTTTGACATGATACGATTCACCAGTGTTTTTTCCTTGGCTAATAACAAATGCGGTTTAAGCTCCTTAAATCGTGATTGAATTTTGGGCTTGTAGCTTGCAAACTCTGTTTCTTTTATTCCAAGTGTAGAAAGTAAGAGTTTTTCATATCTATCAAGTAAATGATCATAGCTGGTACGAATTTCATATATAGCCTCGTTTAGATGCTTAATGAAACCTTCCAATTCATTGTTGCCTCCTTCTTGAAGATTTAAATTTTTATATCCCAAACCTTTAGGAAGTTCATCTAACAGTGCTGTTTCAGGATCTTTAGCTTTAGCAATAGCATCCCGTACACCCTTGGCTGCTGGTGACATCCGGTTACTCTTTTGAGCATATTCCGGCAGGTTTCTGTAAAAGGCAATGAACCGACTGAATATAGCAATAAGGGAGCTAGCGGTTTTCCTATTATCTGCCTCCAAGCCAGTTATCTCTTTGTATTTATGAAATAAATTAAGCTTTACGCCATCTACCTGATATGCTTTTACATAGTAGTTAGATGGTTTTTTATGAAGCAAATCCAATACTTCACTTGTGAGATAAGGTATGTAGCCTTCTTCTTTATGGAACAGTGCATAGTCCTGATCTTTCACAATTAAAAAGATTGGAATCCAGAAATCTATAAATCCTTTTTTGAGCTTGAAAGGTGGCCGAGCCAATGAGTCGTATAAAACAGAAATATTCTTTTTTACCGTTTTGGAATCCTCAAGAAATTGAACGCAATGATCCCAAAGAGGCCAGAAAGACTCATCATCCGGTTTAGTCAAGAAGTATGATCCATTCTCAAATTTGTGAATACCAGTTTCCTTCAATAGACTTAGGTAAATAGTCTTTTGTGGGGGAAATTTCTTTGCATCATAACTCAAGTTTTCATTCTCGGCATGATCCAAGAGATCCCTCAAAAGGTTCTTACGAGCAGTGAGTATTGGACTACTTAAGTACTCTTTATTGACCATCTCATTGTTATAAGCTGGTGCCAAAACGTATGCCTCTTTTGCAGCTTGAGACAGTAACTTATTTAAGGTTGCTTTAGAATTGACCGAAACATTTTTTCCTTGATAAAACCAAGCTACATTCTCATTACTCCCATAAAGGCCAGCTTCCAATATTTCATCGAGTTTGTTGATCTCATGTTTTCTTTCTTCCAGGAGTAGTTTTTTTGCCGCCTTATCGTCCGGATATTTTTTAATAATGTAATCGATCTTTTCGATCTCAAATAATGTCTTATTGATCGAATCAGTATCCGCTAAAAGCACGAAAACCTGAGCTTTCGTCTCTAGTGAAACCTTTTGAATTTCCTTTTTATCAATAGTGTCATTAATGATCAAATTAATGTATCCATCAGTTTCTCCTTGAGGTTCCAGAACATCGATTTCTTCAGTGATATTGAATCTGAAAAATCTAGGTATTCCTTTTTGATAATAGATACCCTTTGCAAAAACAACTGGAGGATCCAAATAGTAATTAATCCTCTCAGATAGGTCGATAGACGGACTTATTTTGCTACTTGCTTCAATTAGCTCCTGCTCGATATCTACATCCGTACCATCAATGAAGAAGTATTTATTCTTATGATTGAAGAATTTGATGATCCGCTGTTCAATCAGCTTATCTATTAATCTATCAGGATCTTTGATATTCAATGCCAACTGTGCATAGGTATCTAAGAAGTGCCTGTCCAGTCTTCCAAGTGGCTTGGAAAACAGGTTAATTAGCCCAATACATTTTATGATATTGGCTATATCCTCAAAGTCATCAGGGTTAAGTGCATCGGCTTTTTCCAAAGCCGTAAGTATTGCGCGCCATTGAGGTTTGTGTGGATTCGAGTCTTTATCTTCTAATTCACTTGTAAGATTTTTTGTTAGGTAATCAAATACCTTCGCAACGTGATAAGTTTCGTTTTCTGAGGACTTGAAATTGACCAGTGCACTTTGGTCATTCGAAGATAGAAATGTAAACAATGATCTTTCATTCTGTCCATATCTCTGCAGAGCCTGAGTTAAAACATTAGCAGATAAATAGTCCAATGGATATAGCTTTCGGGCTAAATCAGCGTCAAGGTTCTCAGCATTGGATATCAGCTTACTTTCATTGATATCTTTAAATAGAAGATCAAAATTTTTCTTACTGCTGACACTTATTCCATGCTCTTGAATACGTTCTGAGGCTAGAAAGAGCAACTGTTCGACTGGCTCATCAAATGAAATGTCTATTAAACGGCCTTTTACTTTCTCCCATTCTTTCTTTTGAGCACGATCAAGTCCTTTGGCGTAAGCTCCAAAATTTTGATGCAGGGTGGTGATCAGAATTACATTCCTCTCTGGGTCATTAGCTGTTTCGGCTAATTTCTGGATGAAGTAAAGCTCCTTCTCAGGATTGTTCCTTGCTGCATACTCCAGGAACTTGCCGAATTCATCAATCAGAAATATTAGAATCTTACCCTCATTCTTGAGTTTCTTACTCCTAGCTACAATTTCCTTGAAAAGCACATCATCAGAAGCCGTGCTTTTGAGATTTAGTTTTTCCCTTAGAACTTCTGTAAGTGAATTGGCTTCACCTATGATTTTGAAAAAATCAAATTGCTTAATGCCATTGAATTGTCCGTTTAACGGAGCGAAATAAGCCTTGTCATTCTGTAAATTCTTTTCAAGTGCCCACAGAAAACTTGATTTACCTGTACCATAAGACCCTATGATATTGAATGAATGATGCCCTGACTTGTATCCCTGAATAAGTCTTTGATACACATCCAGCGCATTAGGCGTAGTTATGTAATGGATGTCATTTTTGACATCTCGCTCAATATTAGTCGATGTTGTATACCTGTGCATTGTAGTAATCTTCTAATATGTCCCATTTATCGGGTGATCCTTTAATTTGAACTTCTTTTCTGCCGGCATCCTCTTTGTAGACGACAAAATCATATTTATCGCATAGGTTGGATATTTGGTACTCCAAGCCTTCAGCGTTACAGCCTAGACTATCGGCAATATTCACTTGAATCGTATCAAACGAAATGGACACCTCTTCTGCAAACTGATCTAAAAGCATGTAGAGGAATATTTCAGAAGGAAGCTCTCTTCGTTCAGTGACTTTCAGCTGATACAGTTCGCCTTCGGTCAAATCACCTCCATCTATCTTATCAATCAAATTGAGTCCTATGAAGATGGATGAGAGGTCATCCTCTAATTCTTTACCTCCTTTTCTTTCAAGAAAGTAAGTTTTTAAAAATACTTTGATATCATTTTTCAATGTCGCCTCAGCAACTGAAGAGCCGCTGCGCTGCGATTCCCTGGTCAAGTACCTCAAAAGCTGCTGGATAGTAAACTGAGAATTCACCTTCGTCTTCCTAAACTCTCGAAAGAATAATGAGTATATGGAGGCAGTCTCCGATTTAACTAGGTGATACTGCAAGAGCCATAACGTTCCTTCGTACTCCAGAAATGGGTCAAACCCCTTTTTATTATCAAATAAAGCATGTGCAATCTCAGTCAATTGATTTTGCTCATTTTTAAGGTTAAACGCCTTCATCCAGAAGTTGATTGAAGCAACCATGTTTTTACCAACACCTAATTTGACTACCGCGTCATCGGCATTAAAGGCATGATCTTCTCTTAAGAAATCATACCCTTTTTTAAGCCAGAAATGTCGGCAATGAAAGGTTTCATGTCCGGTGAAAGTCAGTCTATTCATTTACCTTCTCATTCTTTGATTTTGGAAATAAAATAAGCTGGTCGGCATTCTCCATGAACTCTTCGGCCTGTTGAACAAACCAATCTTTCATAGTCAAATCCTTGAGTCGAAGCACCTTATAAAGAGCTTTTTTAAACTCTGGATCTACTTCAATTACTACTTTTCCTGAATCACCTTGTGCCATTACTCAGTCATGTTATGTGATATATGTAACATGATGTGAAATTAGTAAATTCAAATGAGGAAGTCTAGTATTAATGTCAGTATTGCTGGGAGGAAAACTTACCTCTTAATAAGGTCGACTAGACGTTGAAACTTGGATTTATTCATCCAACCATTCAATTCCTTCTGAAGTTGTGCATTTTTCTTTACTTTTTCTCGTAGCTGAGACTCAATACGCTTCACGATTGTATTGAGCTTGCTTATATGCTCCTCTTTTAGCTTTGATCTGCTCACCATTTCATTCATCTGACCCTGAATACCTTGAATCCTTTTATCTAAGGAAGAATTCTTTGCCAGCAACTCCTGGATCGTAGCATTTTCAAGGTATTTGGTAGATGTGGTATCGACCAGTAAGTCTCCAAAAATTTGTTTATTGAATGCGTGTTTCATAACCTGTCTCAATTCGTTTTCTTCAGTTTCAGTTACTTCAGCAGCACTCTTCTTCAATTTAAGCTTCGAGCCTATAACTATTTCTGCAAGAGATACCCGCTTCTTTTCAAAGTCAATTATCTTTTTTCCTTCAACGTCATGAGTTACAAACACCTCAAGGGCTAATGTTCTATTCCATTTCAAGGCTAGCCATTCGGGTTTTGAAAAGACGATCAGTAAATCAACTATATATTCATTGTCATTAGCGGTTGTTCGAAACTCTTCAAAGATTTGATCTACTTCTATTCGAAAGTCAACCTTTTTGTATGGTTTGAAGCGTTTGTCGGTAAGTTTGAGATTAAGAGTCCTTAAATCAGAAATTACTTCCTGTGCTATTTGGTGTGAAATTGTTAGGCCCGGAGAACCTTTTTTATCATCTGGTATCTCACCAGGATAGAATCGGAAAGTCTTTTGACCTCTGTTAAAAGTGAGTTTGTAACTCTCCTTGTTTTTCTTGAGATATAATGGAAAATTTAGTTCTTTGAACTTATCATATTCCACCTGGGACATTTTGATTAAGTCCCAACGATTTACAATTTCCCAGCCTTCATTCGTTTGGTTATAGGCCCTTAATTTACTTGGAATCATCTCTTTCTTGCATTTGTCACTAAAAAAGGAGACCCACTTATGAGTCCCCTTTATCCTTTGGTTTCTGCTTAGTTCATTTAAGAACCAGCTAGGTGTAAAAATAGTAAAATCAAGGCTCCCCCAACCTTTCAAACAAAAACCTCACGATCTCCGGACGGAGTAGTTTGGTGTGCTTAGTATAGCCAAATTGTTTGAGGTCGTCCAGATACATGTGGATCCAGGCTGAGAAGGTTTTTGTGCAGACGTTGTACATAGCTGCCAGTTCGTACTTGTAGTAGGCCTTGATCTTAGGCAACTCTTCATCCTGGAGAGTAACTGGCATCAACTTAGTAGATGGGATATTAAATGCGCAATCTTCCATCAGTATTTCAGGATTTTGAGTTCAGACTTCTTCCAGCCCTGCTTGAGGGCTTCTGCCAGGGCTTGTTCAGCTTCTTTTCGAGTGGCATAGACTTTCGGTTTGGATTGCACGTTGTAGCGATCCTTAGCTGGGACGTCTTTTGTGAAAATGGCATAGCCTTCTCCTCGTTTGATCTGCTTAGACTTTTTGTGAGGCTTGCTTCTCTTGCTCAATAACTCGTTTGCCTCTTTATCAGCTTCTGCGGCAGTTGTGTATATAGCGTGAACCTGAGACTCTTTGAGTCCTCCAAGCACCTGGCGAAACAGGCCTGCCAGGGTATCCGGTTGGCCATCGAAAACATCCACTTTTTCTGAATACTTGGTTGGTTTATAGACTACATAGAGTTTGTTGAGGTTTAGCTTCATAATTCTGTCGGTTTCGATATTTATTCATCCCAGCTTGGTAGAAGATCACCTGATGTGTGATCCTTATCGTAGGTTATTTTGATAGGCTCATCAAAAATGTAAACGCCACCCACCGATTGAATAGCTATGCCATGTTTCGTAGAGATGCGTTCCAGGTCTTTGACAAACTTTTGAAATCGTACTTTTTGACTTTGTCTTTTCATAACTGAATGATTTTGAGTTGTCCGGACCGATCGATATATCCAAGGGAATTAGCCTGTTGGCATTCTTCAGGGATCAGCTCTTCTCCGAGCGTATTCCCAACAAACCCACCCAAGAGGATGTAGGGATAGTAATCCTCGATCTTCATCTGCTTTGCCAGCAGAAATCCAGTCATACTCCCGATCAATGCCAATCCTGCTTTCTTTGTATTCTTAGACAACTTCATATTCCTGACGATTAATAACTGAGTTAGCAATGGTTGCTACGGAAGAAGCAACAACAGAAGTCCAGGCGGCCAGGCTCAGGTTTCTTCTACGCTCATCCCGAAAGTCAATCAAGGTGAGTGTGAATCGATTACCATATTTATCCCGATGGAGCCTAGCCAGTTCCATAAAGAAGAAGTAGTCCGCTGCATTGGCAAACACCAGGCAGCCTGCAGAGAAGTGGTCAATGGTCTTGACTATTCCTGACTCATTAGCTCTGTGAACGTTAATGCCAAATCGACCCGTATCAGGTTTGCCACTTTCAAACCAGTTGAAAATACCTCCCCGGTTATAATTTCGGATGACCGTAACATCTTTTACCTGTACCAATGCTTCATAAATGCCACGATGAAGACATAAAGCATATCCGTCCACATACTGCCCTTTTTTCAGAAATGCCGTTCCCTGCGGATGCATTGGATTATCCAACCAATACTGTCCCGGATCTGTAGTCGCAGGAAAGATATGGTATACCCATTGACCCTGACCATTCTTATAAAATATATGGATCTCGTCATCAAAGCGATTGCTACGAACAAACTTGCTACGGTACGCCACAATGTTTAATTCATACGGTCGCTCAAATAACCGATAGTTTTTGCTTCGTAATATTTGCCGGGTCTTACTTAACATCTATGATCAGTCTATGAAATCGGCCACTGCCCAAACCTGTCGTTGTAGCCTTCTTTTACGATATACACCATCTCCTTCCCGAGAACCATCATCATTGGTGTTACCTTCTACAGTGATAACCCATTTGGCTTGCCATTTCTCAACAAAACCAATATGAGCTGGTCGTTTTAATCGGTCGAACCAAATCATGAATACATCTCCGGATTGAGGAAGCTGTTTGATGAATTCTCCTCGCTTGTAGATGAGATTTTTCTCAATAGCATAGCTCGGTACCCATGCACTTCGGGGATGATCGATATCTACTTGCTGGTAACACCAACTTACAAATGCAGCGCACCAGGCATAACCGGGACCAAAGTTTACAGCAGCCAGATACTGCTCAACTTGAGCACCCCGATTAGCTCCGCCTTGCTCCTTTACTCCAACCTGGCTTTGGTAGATTGTTTGTAGCTGCTCCCTTTTTTGCTCAGTAGCACTTAAGCTTTTGTCAAAAGACCTTACAGGGTCCTGGCCAGCAACACTACAGCAAATAAAAAAGCAAAGAATATGAAGGTAGAGAGTTTTAGCTTTTGCCATGGTTCGATTCGTTTAAAGTCTTGAGCAAATTGATTATCGAGATAGTCTTCGGGAGTTGGCCAGATCAGTTTCATCAGGATCCTTACGATACCGTGAAGGATGAAAAGCCCAATGATGGCAAACAGGTAAACCTGAAACACTCCGGCATCATAGGTGGCGGCTGTTGGATCCATACGCCTGAGTAATATCGGACTGTAACTCCATAACAGGAGTCCTGCGGCTATGGAGAACAGCTCTCTCCATACCTTGATGTAATTCCACAATTGTTTTAATCTTTCCATAATTAGATGAGTTTTAAGTTTTGAGTGGGAGCATAAACGGTCACTCCATTTTCCGTTAAAATTTGAGACACCCCTTGTTGATTATTCGTGAGGTAGCCTATTACTGTATTGGGCTCAAGCGCAGGAAGTATATAATTGCCCTCGCTGTTTTTTAGCAGTGTGGGCATTTCGGTAATCACCAGGTCGAGTGCGCGACTGTCCTGAAGGTATTTTTGAAACTCTTCTTGTGATTCAAATTCACCTAATCCAGATAATGTCCAGACACCCTGGGAGTTTTGCTTCAAGCCCATTCTCCGGAATTCAGCTCGTATTTTGACCTTTGCTGGCTCGTTGCTTTTGAAAGCTACACTCAGCAAGGCATTGACTGGTGTAGTCACTTTGACCCTCCCAACACGAGCATTCGTAAAATGACTTCTTACAGCGAGATAATCGCTGGTGTCTTTCATTTGCTTCAGAGCATTTAGGACAGCAAACAGGTTTTTGCTATTTGCTCCTTTGATTAGCTCCTCAGCTATGGTTTTGCTGCTTGCATTTGCTGGAGCAGAACCCCCTCCTGTGATTTGAGCAAACAAGCTTTGCGATACGGTGGTAGGAAACCCTCCGGCTCGGAGCGCTCTTTCTGTACCAGATCCGAATACTCCATCGGGTGTACCATCAGGACGAATACTTGTGCTTCTAATATTGGAAGCTGCCTGACCACCCAACCGCAGCAATCCATTTTGTAGCTGCACGACCAAACTTCCACGAGAACCTTTCTTCAAAGGAAAACCACTGGAAGTGCGTACTGGAGTCCGGGAGGGAGTTGGAATTGAGGGAATGATGTTGTTCACTGTAAGCGATTGCCCTCTGTCCATCAGCTTGCGGTCTTGCAGGTAGTTAAAAAGCAGGTAGCCCCCGCCCAATACCGCTCCAGCGCCAATGCCGTATACTATGTACTTCTTCCTGAGTTTTGCTTGTTTCTCAGGGTCTATCTTTTTTGGTGGTGACTTTTTAACAGGTACTTGTTTTATTGCCATTTTATTAAGGTTTTGAGTTGATAATCTGCATGGCTAACCCATATTCTTCGCTATCCAATTCATCCCGCAGATCAGCTGCCAGGTTTTTGCCATACAAATCCCGATAAGCGCGCTGGACTTTTCTAAAAGCAGCTTGTGTGGGAATTGCTTCCAGTGTGATAAAAAGTATTTCTTCATTGGTGCCCCAGCCAAAGGAGTTATCATTTTCAAAGGCCTTCTTTAGCTGTGTGGCAAAAGCGGCAGGATTTCCTTCTACCAGCGCATCTTGTTCCCTGACGTTTTTCTTGAAGTTTTTCACAATCCCACGAATGCCGAGGAACACACCTATTCCAGCCCCGGTTGCCAATAGGGCAGTAGTAAGCTGACCTCCCAGATTAATCCTGGGACGGTTGCTATAAGCGGTTTGTATGGCTGTAGCAGCTGGTAACATTATTTCCTAACACCTATTTTCATTTTCACCACATTCCTGGCAAAGGCATCTGTCCTGAAGATTTTTTCCATTTTAATGATGCCTTCAGCTCCGAAGGTGGTGATCATTGTTTCAAAGGCTTTCTTTACCTGGCCGGCCTCCACCTGATTTTTTGCTTTTAGTTTGATCTGTAGATTGAATTCTTCCATTAGGTTTCTTGATTTTGCTCTTGCCCTTTTTCTGCTTGCTTTTGTTGAGCCTTTTTGACTTTTGAGAGTTGGTTGAGGTAGTAAATGACCTTACCTATTACTGTGTCGTCCTGCTGAATTTGCTCACCAAGCTGAGAGATCATTTGAATGATTTGCTCAAATTGCTCATCATCAAAAAGCTCTCGGAAATACTCAGCTATATTGAGCAGGTTTTGCTGCTCTTCGGAAAGTTGACCAGCAGCCGGTAGCTGACCAGGCTCTTCTCCTGATAGCTCGCCAAGTGTGGCAGCTAGTCCTTGCATTTCTTTGGGGTACTTCTTTGCCAATCCACTAACTGCTCCCGGCAGGAGTGCTTTGCCCAGCTCCACCAGTCCTAGTTTTTTGACCAATTCCTCGATTTCAGACTCCTTGTCTTCTATTTGGGCTGTAGCTTTTTCGAGTTCTCTTTCCAGTTTATTGATCACTTTGTCCTTGGTGGCCACATCTTTCTTCAGGTCTTCAAAGTCTCGCTTGAGTAACTCATCACGGAGCATTCCACTCACCTGATCATGAATACCACTGAGTGTCTCTTCTTTACTGGCGGATACTTCCTCCAGCTTGTTTTTGAGTTGCTCGTTTTCAATGGCCAGCTTTTGGAGAGCAAGCTTATCTTCGAAGGACTGGATTGGTACTTGCTCAACGGGAGCAGACACTTGAGTTTGCTCTTCATTGCGAAGTACCTGAAGGTGCTGCTGCGCTCCGTTGAGTTTGTATTTTACATAAGCGCTCTCGCTATCAATACCAAGTCGCTCCATCTCTTCATACTGCTCATCTGAGAGCCTTACGGAACCGGGTTTCCTGTGTCGCTCTTCCATCAGTCAATAAGTATTACTTGTAGAAACCTCACTTTCCTCTGTTGAGAGGATTTATTACTGATCATAATTGAATCAGCGTGCTCATGAATGTTCTCAGAAAGCGATGGATTTGTATAGTCATATTCTCCCAGATCCGAGGATATACTCACCCCATCTTCCACATTGAGCAGAAACCAGATTTCGTTGTAGGCTGCCAGCTCGATTTGCTGGTCGGGTTCAAGATTTAAGTCCTGAAAAACCATTCGGTAATTCCGAAACCCTCTTTCCTCAACGCGCTGAGGCATATATCGTATGGCCAGCTCTTCAGTCATTTTTTAAAGGTTCAGGTTGTTCTTCTATTACCAGCCAGAGTTTTACTTCGTAGGGTGGCGAGCCTATGCCAGCATCTTTGTAAGATCCTGTGATATAGTCACCACTGATTTCAATATCCAATGGATGGATGGGGATATTGGCAATGGGTTCGTTGAGCTCCACTTCATTGCCGGTATTATCCAGATCATAAGAAAGCAGGTACCGATCTTGCTTCAGCCGGTCATGATCGCGTTCTACTGTTGTAACTTCAATGACATAATCCTGAAATTCTACTCCTCTCGGACTAAAGATTGAAACATCTCCTAAGTGCATTCTCTCATTAGTATTCATCATCCTCTTCTTCGTCATCGTCATCGTCATCATCATCATCGGAATCACCGCCATCGCCTGAATCTTTGATCAGGCATACTTGCACATCTTCCCACTCATCAGCGATACTTTCCCATACCCAGTAGTCTTCTTTAAAATCTGTCCATTGATCACGGATTTCCATGACTATCGGGTTAGGAAACTCATTGAAGTACCCATTGATCGTCAGATAGAAATAAGACCCCAAGCGTTTGGGTAGTGCGAAGTACAGCTTCTCACCGTAGCGCACAGAAACATCGAAGCATTGCTCGTCTACATCCTGATAGAATTCCTGGTTCAACCCCATGATCAATTGCTGCGTGATCTGTACATCGGGAGCACTTCCCAGATAAATCCGATTGTGATGCATCACCTGTGAGGGTGCATCATGCGTGACAATCACACCTACGACTTTTCTGGAGCGATAAGGGATCTTTACCTTGAAGGTCTTGTATTGGTTCGCTGCATCCACGTGCAAGGAGATGGGAACAAACGTTCTTTTTATCACATGTTGTGTGCTCTCACCTGCTATTTCTTCACTGTGAATTCCTCGAATCATACCTCTTCTTCAATTAATAAAGCCAAGGTCACCTGGTACCCATTTCCAAGGTTGGCCCGCTCATGATTAGTGTCCTGAAATCGAACTTTTACTGACAGATCACCCGGTAATACTTCACCGAGATCAAAAAATCGATCTCGCGGAGCTACACTGATGCTGGAAACCAGTATTTTGCTGTCGAATCCTTCCGGGAAAAGCTCATCGCCACCAATCTCTATTTTTTGGGTTCCCCGGTAGTAGAGCTTGTTGGGAAAGTCAGAAGTGAGTTGTAGCCCTTTGACAAATTTTGTCTTCTTGGGCAATTCCCAATTCGAAGGTGAATAGAGCTTATTGGCCTCATTCACTTGAAAAGAAAAAGTCTTTCTGATTTCCCTTGTCTCCTTTTCCATGGTCTACTTCAGCTTATGCAGGAACCGTAGAAGTACCAGCCAATAATACTTTTACCAATGTTTTGTCGGGAGCATCATCGCCCAGCTCGATCATGAATTCAAATTCTTCATCATCCCTCACAAACCTTGGGTTTTCAAGGTAGTACGTACCAAGATTGACCTGCATGTTGTTGTCGGTCACAAACTCTTGCATCGGTCGCTCATCTACTATGATCTTCTTGTTGGCCATGAATGTCCATACTCCGTTTTGCAACCCGGCTACTGCTTTGATCGAATCAAAGTTGGTAGACTTGATGAGTTGCTTCCAGGCGGTATCCGACTGTGGAATGTCTCCTTCGAATACTTTCGCCAGGAGGGTGATTCGGTTACATAGAAATAGCCTGTCTTTAGGAAGTTTGGATTGGGTAACGTTGGTCACGCCAATTTCCTTGGCATCCTGTGTTTCAAACATGTGGATGGTGGCCTTGTCTCCGCCATACTTAATGGCATAATAAGCACTATCTGATAGTTGAAGTCGCCCTTCTTTGATTCCTTCGGCTACTTTGACCATGGCTGGGTCATGTTTTTTACCCGCTTCCCTTAAGGAAAGATGAGCATTTACGATTTCGAGAAATTGTTCTCTTGAGTTTTTACGCATCATATATTTAAGTTTTAGAAATGAGATTAGTATGTAGATCGATTATGCTACGGCATTTAGCTCAAGCGCATCTGTTCCTTCGAGCTCCAATATTTCCGGATTCCCGAAAGCCCCTAGGTCAGCACCCTGAAATGGTTCTTCCTCCTCTTCCAATTCCAGAGGAGTTTCTTCTATGATTTCATCGACATTCCCTTCCTCCAATTGTCGGATGATATCATCGACCTCAGAGGTGTCAAAATTTTCGACTTCACCGATATCCTGAATGGGGTTCTCCAGCATGATCACAGTGCCGTCTTCCAGTTCGCCTAATCCCAGCTTTTCACCAAGTGAGGGAGAGAGCTTATCGAGATACACTTTTTTGCCGAGGGCTTTCAAAGAAGCTAAGGCTCTGTTCTTAGCATTACCAATTTCATCCTGAAATCCATCAATGCCTGAGACATTAGGGTCAGGCTGTGAGCCGAAACCATTTGAAGCTACCATGCCTACACCTGCAGAGGTGAGCCAGTCTTGTTGATACCATGCTCCTCCAAATATGGTGGCGGCACCAATCCACAGCGAGTGTCTACCCACTGCGGATCCTGCCACCATTCCGACCAGCCCGGAACCAAGATTTTTGCCCGTTTCGATGAAGCTACTTTTTACGTTTTCTGTCTTTTCCATTTTCTTGTATTTGTTATGATGTGAGGTTATAGTAGGGCCGTAGGTACGAGCTTCTCTCTTTTCTTTCCTTGCGTTTTTCGCTTTGTTTTGGACTTACCTTCTCCCTTAAATCTGCCTTTGGAGTCACGTTCACGGTTACTGCTCATACCGATCCCATCAACTGGCTTTTCTTCTCTTTTTCTAGACTGTTTCACCACATAGAATACTCCGCCACCCAAGACTAGCACACCTGCACCAATCAGTAGGGCGGTCTTGTTTTTTTGTAGAAAGCTTTGTTTTTCTTCGGTTGGCTCAACAACGGTAGCAGGCAAAGCGGTGCTTGCAGCACGGCTAACAGCTGATGACGAACTAGAGGTCGGCACGCTGGATGGAGTTGGTGTCCTTCTTACCGTTGAAGTAGGAATAGTAGTTGGCCGGGCCGGTGAAGTAAACCTTGTGAGCGATCTGGGTACTGACCGTGGGAGTTGTCTTACCACTGGTGCGGGTGCAGCACCTCCCGATCTTCTGGATGTCGGAACTAAAGACCTGGCTTGGCTAACCGTGTTAGTGACCCTATTGCGAATCTGCTTTGCGTCATCGACTACTTTTTTTCCCTTATCGAATACGCCAGTAATCTTATTGAGCAAAGCTGCAACAGTCCCCACAGCTCCTGAAGCTGCCGCAATAGCTGAACCGGTTACAACAGCTCCAAGCCCCTCCATTTCTACAGTGCCTTCAAGCAGGGATTCTATTTCGTCAGCATCCATTTCAATTACCATTCGCTCGAATGGATCGACATAGTCATCGGTAAAGTCCAGGGGACTTCCCAACTCGATACCGCTCAGTGGTACCGACTTGTCTTTATTCCCTTTCCCAGTGAGAATAGCTTTTTTGAGATTACTGCTTTTGCCTCCTGCTAATTCGTAAATCTTATTAGCTTTCGAGATTGCACTTTTCAATTTAGAAAAGCCACTCATACTCATCCCTCTCTTTCTGGCTTCAGCATCACTGAGATAGCCAAATCGCAACCTTTCGGCTACTTTCATGAGGTTGATCTTCATGGCCAGTAAGAAGCCATTTCTTAACAAGATGGTCGCTGGATTGAGAAACCGATTAAAAGTCTTAACTACTGGCTTGAGGATTTTCTTTCCGGTAAACTTTGCAGCCTTTTTGATGCCTTTTCCTACAGGTCGAATGACCTTTTTGCCCACAAACCTTGTCGCTTTCTTTAATCCTCTTCCGATCTTTTTGAAGAAGCCCAACTCTCCAAGACCATCTATCACATAGAGGTTTTCTTCAGCATCTGCATACATGACGACATTGCCATCTTCATCCAGAATTTCATAAGCAATTTCTGGTTCGTGTACATAGCCAAGTGCTTCTAAAGCCTCGATTTGTTGACCATTTATCTCTTCTCCTTCCAACGTCTCAAAGTCAATATCCTGGATATCCAGATTATCTAAACCTGATCCTTCTGATCCTTCGAGTGTAAGTCCGTCTAAACGATGTAATTCCATAATTACTAGGTTAAAATTTGTGTTAGTTTATATGCTCCCAGACCTACTCCAAAAGCCAGTAATATCTTTCCAGCCAGTCCAGTCTTAATTTTCTTGGTCGTAGTGATAATGGGTGTTTCAAAGGCTTTTACCTGAACTACTTCTGTGGCTGGTTTCGGCCTTGTATTTGCCTCTACAGCTCTGGGTGATGATTTTTTTGAGGGAATAAGTGGCTGAGTTGATTCTGGTTGAATAGCCACTACTGGCTTCTTTTTTGGCGTACTTTCAGCGGTAAGCCGTCTCATGGGCAATCCACCTCTTCTTGTTCTGGGACTATCCAGTCCATCGATTAAAAGGTCAAGTGAATCTACCCCGCTGATCCCTTCTAATCCATTAATTTCTCCAACGGGTGTAGGATCATCAATATCAAAATCACGGAAACCGGAGAATGGAACTTCGTAATCAAACTGATCAGTCACACAATCCATGGTTATATGATCACGACCTAGTGGTACGATTGGATAAATGTGCTGGTAGTGCTGCTTACCTCCGTACTTTGTGATTCGAAGCTTATGAGGGATATTCAGATTAGTAAGAATACTGGAGATGAAAACAGAGTAGCAGTCGCAATCAACTCCTTTTTTTCGGTCAGCCCAGGCGCGAGAAGGTCTTCTTACTTGCTCCACTCCGGTTTTATCTCTGGCATACTGGATGTGGTTGTAAACAAAGTCCCAAATGTTCTTGCAAGTAGATTTAAGATCTGAATCCTTGAGATGGCTGGCCAGCAGCTTGGTATCGGATTTGGTTTCAGGGACTAGCTGCTTGATCAGGTTGATAGTGTGGTGCAGCCTGGCTTTCCCTTCTGAGCAAATCACAGAATCTTGCTCGATGCTTCTCGGAATGATTTTATCAAACTGATAACCTGGCCGGATATGTCGTTTTCTCAGCGCCTTCATCAGATAGTCAGTTTGATTGATTCCTGTTGCTCATAAGGAATACCGTTGATTTGTGTGGAAGTGGTAGCCACCAGGTCAATAGAGACCTTTTGTCCACTTCGTATTTTTTGAACAATATCTGCACCCAGCACCTGGATGAGTGTAAGCCACCCTGCCGACTGAATGGCCATATCAAAAGTTTTCTCGCTGTTCTCTGATAATTGAATGGTCTCATTCTTTACTGTGGATGAGCCAATGGATACCTCTTTATGGGTGAGGTTTAGAAAGGGAAATTGAATGGCTAATGCTACAGGGTTAGGGTTCTGTAGCTTTACGTTCGCTCTTAACTCAATACCAGAAAGCCCCACTCTGTTGACCTTCAGTGAAGTTCTGGTCACTATGGTTTTCGAGGCTTTTTGAAGTCTCAATAAATACCGGCCTGCAAAAAATGCAGCCGCTCCGCCTGCTATCCATTTGAGCATAATCGTTATGATTTACCCAAATATTGGAGGTGCATTATTTAGATAAAAGAGAGCTTGTAAAACGAAGGAATACCTTGGTTTAATTAATTAAATAAGGGTTCTTTAAGCAACACTGGCTGAATTGAAGCATCCTTTTCCGATTATGTGTGAAGGTTTGGTTCTCTTGAATTATTTGAACTGGCCTCTTCAAGATTTAGAACGTATTTTGGTAGTATGTTTCATTCACTTCGATTCAAAAGCAAATCAGAACTCGCTCAGGAAATGGGTATCAGTCGAGAGACGTTGAGGAAAAAGCTTAAAGAGATTGAGGGACTGGAGACCGGTAGACGGCAGCTATTGTATCCCAGGGAGGTCAAAAGGATTTATCAGGAGTTTGGGAGCTATCTATGATAATATTCGGCATCAGATAAGGTCAATTCGTTCCTCAATTTAAGCTTATAAGTATATTTTTTGATTTTCAATTGTTCAATGCATTCTGGGCGATCATCTACCATATAAAACGGAGCTAGAAAAAAGGGTGCATTTTCAGACTGATCATTAATAAAATGCCCCCAAAGGGTGCCATCAATTATTTTTATGTTTTTCCAATAGATCATCTGCATAACCATCGACTGTTGAATTTTTCCTTTCTTATCATAAGCTAGTTTCTCCTTTTCTGCTAGAAAGGCTTCATCAAGCCACTTTCTATCTGGATTTGCATATATATAAGTAGAGTAACTCTCATCTAGTTCTTTAACAAAAGACACACAGATATTATTATCCGGGTCATCATTGCTTCCTTGATTCCAAGACATGAGGTATTCGAAAAACTGGATGGCATAATCGCGATCTCTGTATGTAGGGCCAAAGTGATTAATTAAACCATATTGTTCTTTGTATTCTGGATTAGGAAACAAATATCCATTTGTAACCCATTGGGAGGTATCAACTTCAAAACCAGGCGGAGGCTGAACAATAATGACACTATAGGTGAAAACTACCTTTTCAATTAAAAGGTCTAGCGCAGCAAGTACTAGAGCTACAACAAAACTGATCTCTGGAGGTAGCGATATTATACTTACCATAATACCAACAAGAGTTAAACCTCGTGTTATCCACTTTGCGGTATTATTGAATTTTTCGTGTAGGTAAACTTTAGGAAACGGAAATCTCCATTGTATATAAATCAAGGAAGAGATATCAATTCTCCAGTTGCCGACTCTAATTCTCATAGTTATGAAACATTATCAAACCTGCCATCTCTAGCTTTTATCAAGTCATCAATGGTTCTACACTTTCCAGCTTCAATCCATTCTATTAGCTCCGATTTTTTGAAGTAGAGTTTCTTTCCACGTTTATAAAAGGGGATCTCATTCTTGCTTGTTCTACCATATAGAGTGGGCAGTGCATCTCCAAGAAAATCAGCCGCTTCCTGGGGACTAAGAAAGTTCTCTTCTTTGCTTTCAATGGCTGTTTTATCTGATTGTAGTTTTTCCAGCAGGCTTTCTATTTTATCTAATCGCTGCAATATCACTTCAAAAGGATTTTCCATACATTCAATTTTTCATCATTTGCTGCTTAACCTTATTGCCTACAAATTCTGCAAAATCCCTGATGTTATGACGAACACTAGCCTCTTCGAGTGCCTCCATGTAAACCTTGCGTTCTTTGACTTCAATGATGGTCCACGGATAGCCGCCAGATGCGAACATGGTATTCATTAAAAAACGAGCCATCCGGCCATTACCGTCCATGTAGGGATGAATGTAAACGAAAATAAAGTGCCCCAGCAACGTTCGGACTGATGCTTCTGGCTCTTCCTCCAGGAGTTCGAAAAAGGCAGGCATAGCATCCCTTAAGGCATCTCTATTCAATGGAACATGCTGTGAGTTTTTAATGTAAACAGGACCGTTTCTGTATCCTGCCAAGTCCGAAGGTTTCAATATACCTGCAGCTACACTTGGTGCAAATAATTCCCTGTACCAACCGCCATGATCTGCATCAAGTATCTGCCCTGCATTTTTGCCCGATAGCACTTTTATAATAGAATCCTTTACCAACTGAAAGGCCTGCCAATATCCTCTGGCGGCCATGGCGTTTCTTTGCTGCAGATCTTCTTCGTTTTGCTCAGGATTCCAGGATCCGCTTCTGACTCTTTCGATGAGCTCTTCTGTAACCATATATCCCTCTATGGATAATGAATTGTAAGCATCCGCCACAAAAATATCTTCTACACTTTTAACGTACTTCTCCTGATCAACAGGCAGTCCGGGAGGCTGAGGGAAGCTCTCTATTACAATTTCACGCATATCGGACCACATCATGTTGATCCGATTTACATAAGGCGATTTTTCTCTGAGATTGAAAGCGGAAGGCGTTTGTTGATCAAATGGATCTTGCTCCCTGATATCATATCCGGCAGCACGCATCGTATTTACTATGTCATCCGCTACTCTGGTATTACCAATATTTCTAAATGCACCTGAAAGCCGACCAGCTATCACGGAATGCCCTCCACTAAGAAGTGGATCCAACACCTGAGAAGCATCCCTGATAAGAGCAAGGGCGGTGCGAGCATCTATCGATGAGCGAGTAAATAGGGATGGCGAACATTGGATTAAGGCATGTGGCAAGGAAAGAATACGAATACCATTAATCGATTCTATTGCTTTATCATCGGGGAGTTTAGATTTTATATCAAAAATCGATGTACCGAAAAGTAGGTCTGTACTATTGTTGCTGGCTTCAGGAGACTTCACTAAAAGCTGTTTCGGTATAGACCAGTTACCACTGTGAATGGCAATGGATTGTTCGGGCGAGAGTACCCAATTGTCTGAAAACCGGTCGTTCAAATAAGCTTTAGAAAACTCCCAAAATGAAGCATACCATGAAGTACTGTCCCCCTCTTTATCATCTGGCTTAGTGGGTATGTACCATCCTTTAAGTACACTCTTGATGAATCCGTTGGCAATAAGTCGCTCCCTGTGAGTTTGGGTTAAATCACTGCCTTTGATTGTAGCATTCCCTTTACTTTGTAGTTCCTTGAGTACTTCAAGTGAGCTTGCCAGTTTTTCTGATGGAGTGGCCATAGTGCAAAAATTAGTTTTTTCTAATGTACGATAATTAGTTTTTATTAACGAACTATTACACGTTTATTTTACCGTACTATAATTAGTTTTTAGAATCAACCCTTTGATGCACCTTCATGTGTCCATTCAAGGCTTTGATCGAGTGGAATCTCTTGCCGCACACTTTGCACTGAAAATCACCATGTTTACTTGAGCCGTTTACTTCTCCGTTTACAGGTTTGTAAACTGGCTTTTTCTTAACAGACCTCTTGTTTTCGGCTACTTTTTCCACAAATAATTCGGCATAACTAAAGCCTGTAAACGCCAGAACTCCAGCTAGAAATACTTTTGTGAATCCTATCACATAAAGCTCCGGAATGAACCCAAAAGGATTGAAATAGAGTAGGTTGATCACAAAAGCAAAGCAGGCATAGAGCTGCGGTTTCCTTTTGATATAATGAATCGTAAAGACGAGAATGGTCAGGTCGAAACTGATAGCATAGAAAAGAGAGTAAACCCTCTTGATGTAGTCATTGCCCTCAAATGGAGATATTTTGTAAAACAGCTCATGCGAATGCATGATCATGGGTATAGTGCCTGCAATGACGACCAGGAAAATGAACTTCCTTGAATAAAGAAATAGCTCCATTCGTTCAAAGAATCCGGTTTGTATTTGGTTTTCCGTTTGCATATCAACTCTTTTCAAGGACTGAATCAAGAACCAGTCCACTCAGATGGAGCTGCTCAAGACTTAATAAGGTCAAACCCTAACACCCCTTTTATACTTGGCCAGCTCTCGACCATTCTCCTGATTCTCATAAATGATGGCGGTTTCCCACTTTCCACTAAATGTTTCCAGCAGCATTTTTTCCAATCTCCGGATACCGAGCGCCATGTTAGGCTTGGCTTTCTTATGAGATCGGTCTCTGGAATAGAAAGTCCTGGAATTACCATCATAAAACCATACGATACATTTCGTCATAGCTATTTCAATAGATTTTTCGGACATCATGGCTCTTTCTGTTTATCAGCATTAAAATGGCTGGTCAATGACAAGTAGTAAGACCTCAAGAGATCAGGATCCCTCATCTTCCTTAAGCGTTGTTCATGTGTTTTAAAGAGCTGTAATCTTGAGAGTGTCTTGTACCTTCCTCTTCCTTCTTCATGCAGCTTCTGTTCTCTCCTGATCTTTTGCAATTCCAACTGCCTCCTGATTTCTATTTTCAAAATTTCGCGTTTAACCAGCCAGTCAAGCGTTTTTTGAAATCCATTCTTTTCATTATTGGGGTTGAAGTAAACATGAGGCGTGGGGATCCAGTGATGAGGGGATCTATCCAGCCATTTACGCACCATGACTATTCGTTCCAGGGCTTGTTCATGATAAGCACTCCATTGTTGTAATGAACCAGGGCTCGAAAATTTGAGATAAACGGCAGCCCAAATTTTGTTCATGATGTCTCTTTCTTCAGGATCGCTAACGATCAAATCAGGATAGAGAATTTTTCGTGCAAACTTCCAGAACTGTCTCACCAGAACAAGTAAGGAAATGCGATCTGCCTCATCAGAATTATTTTTCTGGTTATTTGAGGCAGATTTCGCATTTTCCCCCGTGTTCATGTAAAGTTCATGTCTTGTTCCTGTGGGTTCGTCCCGACCCTTCTGTCGGGACAACCCATCACCGTGAGCCTTTAGGTGAACACCTTTTTCATTGTCCACAGTGCTATTATTATTATCATGTTCATGAGGTTCATGAACTAAAGGGTGAAAATTTTTCTCTTTAGAAGGTAAAAAAGGCTCTCCAGGCAAAATTTTCATGTAATTCTCTCGAAGTGAGACTACATCTTTCTGGCCATGAAATAGAATATCCGGATTAATCCACAGCTCAATGCCATTTGCACCCTGATGTTCCTCCTTGATAATAAACCCGGACTGTTTAAGCCTTTCCTTATGATTAATGATGGTTCTCTTCGTACAGCCTTTGCATGAAGCCAAACTTGAATTATATGTTTTAAAGCCAATTGTCTCTCCCTCTTGTATGCTATGTGGGAGACTGTTCAGCTGTTTGAGGTATAGTCTAACGATCAATTCCGCAGTAGCTCGATGATTCGCGTTGAGCTTGCTGGTGATTTTGTATTGACCCTCGTTGTAAGTATCAATAAACTCCTTGGTTTTGGTAAAAACCATATGAAAGTCAAAGTGCTGGTATTGCTCTACTGAGTTCAACATTTAGCCTTTATCTTTTTCAGCTCCTCCAGCGAGTTAATGATCGCTTTAAAGATTCCAACTCGAGTCATAAGAGGGTTTTCAAACAGATATGATCTCTGATGTCCAAACTCCAATATCAAGGAATCATATATCCGCTGATTCTCGGAGCATTCGGACTGAAGAAATTCTATTTGTGAAACCAACTCTTCCATCTATTGAAAAGTGATTTTTTGACCATCTATTACCTGGTTCACGAATCTCACCAGTTGCACAAAAGAAGGTTCCTTAATGAGTGCTGTTCTCTTTCTTCTGTCATAGTATCCATCAAGCAGCTTACATTTAAGGAATAGACCTAGTTCTCTAGGGCTCCAATTAAAGTTAGCAGCTACTTCAGGGTATTTTTCAATTAACTCTGTCGGGCTTAAATAATGAGTGTTTGGCATAGCTGGTACGATTTAATTACATACTATCTTTTAATATTCATAATCTAAAATATCAGTAAACTTAGGAGTTTGAAAGCTTTGAAATTGCGTTAACTAATATTTTCATCTGCTTCATAAGCAAATCTCTCTAGCTCAGAAACATGAATAGACCAAGTGCCTCCAGGACGGTCTTGTCTGGCCTTTAATCTTCCGGTATTACAGTAATGAACCACAGTACTGTATTTCAATCCAGTGGTCTCGGAGAACTCTTTCGGAGAGAAGAATTCTTTGGTGTTTAGATTATTGGAAATAACCTTTCCAATCTCATTGATTAGCCTCTCATAAAGCCTTTCTAAATCCCTCCGGGTGACTATCTGATTAAGATCTTCTGTTGTCATAGTTTAACAATCAATTCGACTGCTAAATAAGTCATAGCTCAGTTACGCAAAAAGGCTAATACCGGAGGGGTGGTATACACATAGTGGGGGAGGTTGGGGGAGCATTTGCAAACGCAAGTATCTGGTTTACAGAATGTTTACAAAATCACTTTTTTTGAAGAAAATTGAAAAAAGAATAATTGATTGCCTCGAGCTTGGGATTTTGCTAGTTTTGCAGCTCTAATTAGTTGAATAGCTATAGGATCTTTTAAGAGCTTTCTCAACGGTAGAAAAGAGTGGTTTTTACCATTTATAAAGCATAAAATTTGCTGGCTCCGTAGTTCAATGGATAGAATAGTGGTTTCCTAAACCGTAGATGCAAGTTCGATTCTTGCCGGAGCTACCACTTTTTTAGCAGCTAGAATTGAGTTCACTAACTGTTCACTAATTTTTGAGGTTTCGGTTTTAACTTATTGATTTTCAAATAGTTGAAACTTAATAAAAAATGTTTCCTAAACTTTAGATGCAGGTTCGATTCCTGCCGGGACTACAGAATGAAGCAGCTTATAATAGCTGCTTTTTTATTACCCCATTCAGAAGTTTCCTAAACTTTAGTTGCAGTCGCTTCGGCGGTCCGACGGGTCGCTGGTGCAATTCGATTCCTGCCGGGACTAAAGCGGCTATTTCAAGCTGCTTTTTTTATCCATTTGATTATTAAGTTCGACGAAGATTTAACTTGTAATTGTCAATTTGAAACAAACTTTGGGTACCAATTGTATCCAAATTTAGCTTTAATCCAGTTTCAATCTATCATCAAATGTAATTCTGAATTGATTCAACAGAATAGACCGATCATCGTCAGGCATAGCAGTTATGAGTAAGATAAGATCATTCAATAATTCTGGAATTTGCCCTACATGATTAAAATTATTGAGAATATTCATTTTGCCTTTCTCAAGGTAAGTGAATATCGATTTAAGAAATCGTTTTTTGTCGTCATTATTGAAAATGAATTCATAATAAGATTCAATTAGTATCAGAATATTCTCAATTTTTATATCAATTTCATTATTACGAGCAGAATTAGCCAATAAACTAAACAATCGGCTGAAGGATTTTTGATTTGTTGATCGCGAAACTATAAGGTTTTCATTCCTAGATTTGATTTCATCTATTTCTGATTCAACTTTTCGTAAACCTTCCAACTGATCTTCTAAAGAAACAATGCTTTGTTCTAAAGAATTATTTTGTTGCTCCAAATTGAAGTTGTGTTGCACCAAATCACTTTTTGATTTGTCGCAATCATAAAGTTTATTCGTTTGAGATTCTAGTTCACCTTTAGTTTCAGTTAATTCTTTTTCGATCTTTTCTACCTTCTTCTTGTAATCATTTATTTCGGTAGTAAACATATTGGTTTGCGCCTCAAATTTGTCAGTTGATCTGGATAATTGATCATTTAAATCGTCGTTTTCCTTGATTTGATTTTCCAGAAGTTTTGTTAGACCAACAACCTTTTCTCTGGTAGCAATTCTTTTGCTTGATACCACTTTCAATAAATAAGGTTTGATGCGATCCTGAAAAAGAATTGAAATAATTAATCCCAGGTATTGAATAAAATACAAAACGGCAAGAGCTAAAAGAGCAATAAAAAACACCTCAAGGTAGCACCAATCCAAGTTTAGAATCTCATTAAGTCGCTGATCAATTGGAATCGATTTTTTCTTATATATTCCGATACTTGAAACTATCGAATTCAGGTTATAAATGACGAAAACAACAATAAAGGAAAACCAATATGGGTTTCTGATTCTCTCGTTAATTGTGAATGTCGTATCCTTGAAAATGTCTTCAAAGTATTTCATTGATTTGAGGATTTCGAATTTTGGCCAATATGAATTAAAAATACTATTATTCCTTAGTTCCGGCAACCCTTTCGAATAGTCGATAACCGTCATTGGCAAAACAATTCATAACACCTTAATTTGTCACAAAATCAATTCAAATTCCTCTCATCTTCCTAAATTGAAGCCGATTTTCACTATCCATGGCTTGAATTGATCTATATCGCTGATATATTCTCGTTGATTATCATCTTGCAAAGCGCTTTGTTTGCGATTGTGCTGCTGAGTGATGATGGTCCTAAGAAGCTTAGCAACAGGTACCTTTCCATCTTTTTACTGGTCCTTGCACTTCAATTCATGGCGGTCTTCAGTGAGTCCATGAAAGGCACTCCTGAATTTGTGCAATCTACACTATGTGTTTATGGGTTTGCCTATGGACCATTGCTCTGGTTTTACACGCAATCCCTTATTCATAAGGAATTCAAGTTCCGTACTATTCATCTGCTGCACAGCATTCCGGTGGCTATTATTCTACTCACTGCTTTATTGGGTATCCCATTGTGTGGGAAAATTGGTATGCTCCTTTATCCCAGCTTGTTCACTTATTGTTTATTGGCCATCCGTAAAATTTTGTACTACCGTAATATCCTGAAAGAGGTCCAGTCTTCCATTGATCGGACAAGCCTGGAATGGTTGCAGTGGACCATGATCCTATTCTGCATAGCACTTTTGCTGGACATAGTGGATCAATTGATCTGGAGTCTTGACCTGTACCAGGGTATCTCTTCTATTCACCTGGCTATCCTATTATTGATCAACTGGATGTATTACAGAGGGCTCAAACAACCGCAAATCTTTTTGGGCATCAGCAATATTGATGAGGAGGTTTTTAATGAGTCCAGGCAACAAACAGAAAAGTATGAACCCGATGAATCCGATAAAAAAGACCTGGAAACAATTCAGAAATTCATGGAAAGTCATCGGATCTATACCCAGCCAGAATTAAGCATAGATGAATTGGCCAATCAATTAGAGATGCATCCCCGAAGGCTATCCTATTTGATCAATACTTTTTTGGGAATGAATTTCATGAGCTACATCAATAATTTCCGAATTGAATTCGCCAAAAAGAGACTCCTGGAACCGAGAGACAAAGGAGAGACCATTATAGAAGTGATGTATGCTGTTGGGTTCAATTCCAAATCAACTTTCAATACACTTTTCAAAAAAGAAACGGGTTTCACTCCATCGGAATACAAGCGAAAACACCTCAAACAATAAGTTCGAAATCCTGAATGACTTTTTTCAAACCAATTTATGGTATTGAAATGCGTTCGGATAAGTGAATCCGAACTTTGAACCTTCTTGTCAGGCCTTTATTTGCATTGAACTCAAAATAAAATGCAATGAAAAGATTTTTAAAGATTCTCAAAAAACTCCTGATATCCTTACTGGTTCTGGTGGGGATTTTATTATTGGTTTTGATCACCGCATTTCTGTTTGCCAAAATGAGTCAGGAAGGTGCAGTATCCGGTATTGGAAAGGTTGTGACCTCTATGGCCATTACCAATGTCAATATAGTTGATGTTGAAGCACAAGACTCTGTCATACAAACTGGAATGACCGTTTTGATCGATCAAAACAGGATCACTGAAATTATTCCGGATTCTATAGAAATACCCTCTCATTATGATGTAGTGAATGCCAATGGAAAGTATTTGTTGCCGGGGCTGATTGACATGCATACCCATATCTTCGATCGGTCGGATTTATCGATGTATCTGAGTTATGGTGTTACCTCCGTAAGAAATATGATGGGATTTCCCATGCACTTGAGGTGGAGACAACAAGTCAAGCAAAATGAATATCCGGGAGCCAATTTGATTACAGCCACTCCAACTATTAATAGCGGAAACAATACAAGTCCTTTTCATAAAAACATTTCAACCACACAGGAAATTGAAAAAGCGATCGACCGGTATAAAAAGGAAGGATACGATTTCATCAAAATTTATGATGGTCTCACCACAGATCAGTTCAATCAGGTGATGGCATCCGCCAATAAAAACCAAATGACTGTATCTGGTCATCCACCCCAAAAGATAGAGCTAAACCACCTCCTCCAATCAGAATTCAACACATTCGAGCACATTGAAGAAATGATCACACTGATGGAATGGGAGCTGGACACCTTACTGGGACGCAAACTAGCTAAGCAATTCAAAGGAGGGGATGCAAAAGTCACTGTGACGCTCGCTCCCTTTCAGAATATTTATCAGACTACAGTCAATAGAGAAATTTTTCTTCAGTCGATACCTCAGGAGCTGATCAATCCCTTTGTACGATTTATTGGTAACAAACAATTATCTGAATGGGTAAATGCCAATGAAGGTGCTTACAAATGGAATGTAGCCAAGTATGCCTGCATGGAACAACTCACCAAAATATTTTATGAAGAGGGAGTTACACTCTTGCTAGGCACTGATACCGGACCTAGTTTGACGATCCCAGGTGTGACCTTACATGATGAAATTGATTTATTGGAGCATGTTGGCATCAAGCCAATAGACATATTGAAATCAGGCACCATCGAGGCGGCCAAAGCTTTGTTTCTGGAAGATGAAATTGGATCTATTTCTTCTGGTAAACTAGCTCAGCTTATTCTTGTCAATGAATCTCCATTGGAGGATATGCAGACTCTCAGAAGTCCTCAGTTCATTGTTAACAATGGAATGTTTTATGATCGACAGGATTTGGTAGAATTGAGAACTCTAGGGGAATCCAAAACTGGTACTTTCCTGACTATCGGTAGATTTATAGAGCATATCCTGGCCAAGTAGGATCGATCTTGGTAGAACACATGATCACAAAAAAAAGGATAGCGCAAGGTTGCGCTACCCTTTTTACAGGAAACAATATTAACGTATATGAACTATATGAATTGATTGATAATGTTCTCAAATAATTCCTGCTGGCCGCTGGTCAATGGAGCTTCTCCGATTTCCTCCACAACAGCTGTCAGGTCTTCTAATTTCAATTCTCCATTCTCGTAAGCAGCTCCTTTTCCTGAATCAAAAGTGGCGTACCTTTCTTTTCTTAATTTGGAGTAATCTGAATTGGTCAAAATGGCATCCGCTGTAATCAATGCTCTGGCGAAAGTATCCATTCCACCAATGTGAGCATGGAAAAGATCCTCCAGGTCAGTTGAGTTTCTTCTGGTCTTCGCATCGAAGTTGATACCACCTCCTTGAAGCCCTCCTGCTTCGAGGAAAACCAGCATCATTTCTGTTACCTCATTCAGGTTCATTGGGAACTGGTCCGTATCCCATCCGTTTTGATAATCTCCTCTATTGGCATCCATGCTACCTAATAATCCACTGTTAGCAGCAACAACCATTTCGTGTTGCATCGTGTGCTGCGCCAGTGTGGCGTGGTTCACTTCTAGGTTTAGTTTGAAATCATCCATTAAACCATATTCTCTTAAGAAACCAGTTACAGTTGCAGCATCAAAATCATATTGGTGCTTCGTAGGTTCAGCAGGTTTTGGTTCGATAAAGAAGTTACCTTTAAAACCTTTCGCTCTTGCGTAATCCTTTGCCATGTGAAGGAATCTAGCCAGGTGATCCAGTTCTCTTTTCATGTCTGTGTTCAGAAGGCTGAAGTAACCTTCTCTTCCTCCCCAGAACACATAGTTTTCTCCATTCAACTTGATAGTTGCATCCAGTGCATTTCTTACCTGCGCACCAGCATGGGCGACCACTTTGAAATCGGGATTGGTGGAGGCACCATTCATGAATCTTGGATTACTGAACAGATTAGCTGTACCCCATAGTAATTTTACACCTGAGGCATCCATTTTGCCTTTTGCATAATCCGTGATGAACTCCAATCGCTTTTTCGACTCAGCAAGAGAATCACCCTCTTCGATCAAGTCAAAATCATGGAAGCAGTAATAAGAAACACCTAATTTTTCAATGAATTCAAAAGCTGCATCCATTTTATCTTTTGCTCTGTCATAGGGATCGGTCTTCACATCCCATGGAAATGCTTTGGTACCGGGACCAAATGGATCTCCACCTGTTCCACAGAATGAATGCCAGTAAGCTACTGCAAATTTGAAGTGATCCTGCATGGTTTTTCCGGCTACCACCTGCTCCGGATTGTAATACCTGAAAGCAAAAGGATTTTTGGTGTCCTTGCCTTCATAATTAATTTTTCCAATGCCCTTAAAATATTCGTTACTCGCCATTAGTACGTTGAACTTAATTTTTCTAAATATTTAATAAACTATTTAACTCCCCTTTCCACTTCCCAAACCCATCTGAAATGGATTGATAAGCGGGATCAGGTGTTACTATCTTCTCTGTTTTATTGCCACTCATCAGGTCTTCTAATGAACCAGCTCCAAGTGTGTGGGCAACTCCTCTTGCCGCTCCCACAGCACCAGTCACTTCCATGATTTCGATTTCGGCATTCACCAATGATGAAACTGTATTCGAAAATACATTTGACCTGAAGAGATTGTCATTCCCAACTTTCATCTTGTCAATTGACAGACCCAGCTCTCTCATGACTTCCATTCCGTAAGCAAATGAGAAAGCGATTCCTTCTAATGCCGCTCTGTATAAATTACCACGATCGTGTCGGTTAAAATCAATATTGGATATGGATGAACCAATGTCCTTGTTCTCAAGCATTCTTTCTGCTCCATTACCAAATGGAAAGACCAGCACACCATCACTATTGACAGGAATTTTGCTCAATTGGTCCTCCATGGCCTCATACCCACTTCCATTGGCCATTTGCTGACGCAACCAGCGGTATTGACTTCCGGACCCATTGATACACAGTAGTACTCCAATTCTGTCCAATTGATTGGTATGATTCACATGAGCAAAACTGTTTACCCTGTTTTTGGTATCATAAACCAAATCATCCACCACTCCATAAACCACACCGGACGTTCCTCCGGTAGCTGCTATTTCTCCAGGATTTAAAACCCCCAGTGACATGGCATTATTGGGTTGATCCCCGGCTCTGTATCCTACAATTATTCCGGGTTCAACTCCCAAAGCATTGGCTGCTTCCTCAGTAAGTTTTCCATGCTCAGAAAATGTATCGACAACATTTGGAATGACTTCCTGATTGATACCCATTGCATCCAACAGAAAATCAGCTTTGCCTTTCGCTTTAAAGTCCCAAAGAGTTCCTTCTGAAAGAGCACTGGGAGTCGTATTGATTTCTCCTGTTAGTTTTAGGTTGATGTAATCTCCAGGTAATAAAATTTTGTCTACTTGCTTGAAAACTTCTGGTTCATTTTGCATCACCCAGACCAGCTTTGAAAAGGTGAAGTTCCCTGGTAGGTTCAGTAATCTTTGCAAGCTCTCATCACTTCCTATCTCGCCTAACACATATTCTCCACTTGGTATCGCTCTGCTATCACACCAAATGATTGATGGTCTGAGTACCTCATTGTTTTTATCAACCAATACCAAACCATGCATTTGGTAAGAAATACCTATTCCTTTGATTCGCTTTCGATCACTCGCTGAAATATCTGATAAGAGCTTTTGTGTTGCTTTTGTCAGGTAATCCCACCACATTTCCGGGTCTTGCTCTGCCCAGCCAGGATGTGGACTATTGATTGCCATTTCCGTGTCAGGATAATAAACCACTTTTACAGCTTCGTTTTTGTCTATGTCAACAAGTGCTGCTTTTATGGAGGAGCTTCCTATGTCGTAACCAATTGTTAGCATACTCTATTCAAAATTCTTTTTTACACACCACTAAATGCCCTGAATCCACCATCAACCGGGATCACAATACCAGTAATAAAACTTGATGCCTCAGATATCAGGAACTGCGTAGCACCTACCAGTTCATTCACATCACCAAATCTTCCCATTGGCGTGTGAGCGATTACCTTCTCACTTCTTTCCGTGAGTGAATCGTCATCATTCAGTAATAATTTCCTGTTTTGGTTGCCAATGAAAAATCCAGGAGCAATTGCATTTACCCTTAATTGATCACCAAATTTTCTCGCCAATTCACAAGCAAACCACTTGGTAAACATATCTACTCCTGACTTTGCCATAGAATAACCCATCACTCTGGAAAGTGCCTGATAGTTGGCCATTGAGGTAATATTCACGATACTACCACTATTCTTTTCTGCCATGGCTTCTCCAAAAATCTTACTTGGAATGACGGTACCCATCAGATTAAGGTCCATTACCTCTTTGATGGCATCAGTAGAAATTTCAAAAATGGGTTGATTGGGCAATTGTGTAGCACCAGGAACATTTCCTCCAGCCGCATTGATCAAGGCATCCACTTTGCCGTGTTCGGATAATATTTGATCCAACACACTTTTAAGATCAGTTTCTGAAGTCACATCACAGGACAAACCCATCAGGTTATCGCTGGAAAACTCATCCAATAAAGCACTGATTTTTTCCTGATTACGAGCCAGCGCTACGATTTGACATTCAGAAGCCATTAGACCTTTCACCAATGCCCGACCTATCATACCTGTGGCGCCTGTAACTACTACTACCTTATTTTTGATACTGAATAAATCCATCAATCTATTAAAGATTGTATCATCAATTGTGATACCTGATTTTATTGTCTATTTCGGAAACAAATTCCTGAATTCGTTCCTTAAAAAAATTTGACGGAATGAAAGATATCTCGTTTTGAAACACCTCCCAATTTATAAGCCATTTTATACACCAAATAAAGACAAAACTTATCCTACGTGCAAGGAAACGCTACGAAATCGATTGCGTTAATAACCTGTTAGTTCAGGCAACCACAGGCTCAAATCAGGGATCAGCATCACTAAGATCAAGACTATCAGCATAGTTACGTAAAGCGGCAACATCGGCCGTAAAATCTTTTGAAAAGGTATTCCAGCTACACTGGCGCCTACAAATAACAGGTTTCCAACTGGTGGAGTACATAAGCCAATACACAGATTGAGGACCATAATAATCCCAAAATGAATTGGGTTGATCCCGAAAGATTGCACAACTGGTAAAAAGATAGGAGTGAATATTAATACAGCTGGCGTCATATCCATGAATATGCCAACCAGTAATAAAAGCACATTAATTAGAATAAGAAGCACTACTGGATTATCGGTGAGCACTAACAAAGACCTGGAAATCGATTGCGGCAGGTCTCCATAGCTCATTACCCAACTCATTGCAGACGAAGTAGCGACTAAAAGCAGTACAATCGCCGTAGTTATACTACTTTGAATTAGAATGTGCTTCATCTTTTCTTTAGATAGTTCTCCATAGATCATGGACAGAACCACAGTATATAAAACCGCAATAGCGCTTGCCTCTGTGGCAGTAAAATAGCCAATGACAATTCCACCCATCACGATGATCAATAGCAACAAACTGGGAAGTGCATCCAGAAAGGTTTTGAAAATCAATTTGAGATCCCAATTTTCTCCTCTTGGGTATTTCTTTTTCACAGCATAGAAGTAACTCACCACTATGATTCCCAAACTCAATATCAATCCAGGGATGTATCCTGCCACAAACAACGCTCCAATTGAAAGACCACCTGCAGCAAGCGAATAAACAATCAAAACATTACTTGGTGGAATCAATAATCCTGAAGTAGCAGAAGTCACATTGACGGCTGTCGTATAACCTTTGTCATATCCTTCCTTTTCCATTTTGCCAGAAAGAATAGACCCAACCGCTGAAGCTGCAGCAGCTGCAGAACCAGAAATGGCACCAAAAAGTGTACAGGCAATAACATTTACAAATATTAACCCTCCTCTTACTGGACCCACCAATGCCTTAGCGAGCGCAATTAAACGGGTGGCAATTCCTCCGCTATTCATGATCTGCCCGGCTAAAATGAAAAACGGAATGGCTAATAGTGTGAAACTGTCTAAGCCATTGATCATTCTCTGTGATATGGTAGTGACTGTAGAAACAAACAATACATCAAAAGTCAGTGTAACCAAAGCTGACAGTGTCAAACTAACGGTGATAGGAACACCGATTGCCAAAAGGATAAAAAACGATAATACCAGTACCAAAATCTCGGTTACACTCATGGTTGTTCCTTTGTTTTTATGGTTTCAATGATATTGAGAATATTATAAAGGATGATCAGTACGCCACTGAAGGGAAGTGCCAGGTAAATCCAGCCTTTGGGAATCTGCATGACTGATGAAACCTGTCCCAGTTTGAAGGTTACGTAAACAAATCTTACTCCACCAACAATCAAAACAAGGATTGCAAAAACAATGATGATCACCTCCACCAAAACAGTAAGCTTCCATTTGTTTTCCTCTTTCAATGAAGCAGATAATACATCAATGGCAATGTGTTTCCTGAGGCCAAATGCATACGTAGAACCAAAAAGTGTTACCCACATCATGGCATAAACCGTTAGTTCTTCAGTAAATGGGACATTTAGTTCAATTACACGAGCAAATACCTGCAAAAGGGTGCTCAATACCATAATCGACATCAAGACAATCAGGGCATTGGTCAATATTTTATCCAGGAGCTTACGCATCGATATTCTCAATTTTATTGATCAAAACTCTTAATTCTTCGCTTTGCTTGAATTCCTTTCTGATACTCTCTGTACTCTTTCTGAAGGCATCTGCATCTGGCTCAATGATTTCAATTCCTGCTTTTTTCACCGCTTCCAAACTGGCCTTTTCAGATTCATCCCAATATTGGCGCTGTGCCACAACAGATTCTTTTGCTGCTTCAGCGATCCAGGTTTGTTGTTGAGGTGTTAACCTGTTCCAGACGATCGTGCTCATCACCAGCACATCCGGAACTGAAGTATGTCTATCCAGAGAATAATATTTACATGTCTCATAATGTCGGGAAAGGTGAAAAGAAGGCGGATTATTTTCCGCACCGTCTACCACACCTTGTTGAAGAGCAGTGTATAATTCCCCCCATGCAATTGGAACGGGACTTCCACCCATGGCAGAGATCATTTTATTCGCGGTAATACTTTTCATGACCCGAATTTTCAGTCCTTTGACATCTTCAGGTGTCCTTATTGCCTTTTTGGTAGTATAGAAACTTCTACTCCCTGCATCATAAAAACAGAGTCCCTTGAGCCAGTACTCTTGACCAGAGTTAAGAATTTCTTCACCTATCGGCCCATCCTGAACCGTGTTCCTATGATTTTCATCTCTAAACAGGTAGGGTATACTCAGGACTTTATATTGTGGAGCAAAACTTTCCATTACTGCCGCTGATACTTTGGTGATCCCCAAGCTGCCAATCTGCAAAAGTTCCAGACATTGGTTTTCAGAACCAAGCTGACCATTAGCATAGATCTGTATGGTCAATTCACCATTGGATTTTTTCCGCACCCTTTCGGCAAAGTCAAGCATGCCTTTATGTACAGAATGATCTTCACTTAGGGCATGCGCCAATTTTATCTCAGAAATCCCCTGATTGCTTTGGCATCCCTGTAGGAAAAAAATTGAAATAAGCATTACCGGAAATATCAATAGCCTCATGTAGTTCCAATATTTTGATCAATCCTTCATTAAAAATTAAAATACTCTTTCGCGTTATCATAACAAATGTTTTGGATCATTCCCCCTAACCATTTTGTATCATTCGGAAGCTCTCCATTGACCACATCTTTTCCGATCATGTTGCAAAGAATTCGTCTAAAATACTCATGTCTTGGATAGGATAAAAAGCTCCTGCTATCTGTCAGCATACCCACGAACCGACTTAACAATCCCATATTTGCCAATGCATTCATTTGCTTTTCCATTCCATCTTTCTGATCCAAAAACCACCATGCCGAACCATATTGCATTTTTCCAGCGACAGAACCATCATTGAAATTACCAATCATGGTAGCCATAGCTTCATTGTCAGCAGGGTTCAGATTGTATAAAATGGTTTTAGCCAGTTCATCTGTGGTGTCAAGACTATCCAGGAATCTGCTCAAGGCTTTCACCTGTGAAAAATCACCAATAGAATCATATCCCGTATCTGGTCCCAGTATTCTCATCATTCTGCTATTGTTATTGCGAATAGCTCCCAAATGGAATTGCTGTGTCCAACCTTTTGAACTGTACATTTTGCACAACTCAAATAAAACTGCCATTTGAAATACCTGAAAATCTGCTTCACTTGCCGATTGACCTGATAATACGGATTTCAGAATCTTGTCTGCCTGGGATGGAGAATGATCTACGTTGTACAACTGGTCAATTCCATGATCAGAAAGCTTACAACCATTGGATTCAAAATAATCTATCCTGTTTTTAGCTGCTGCGATAAGATCATCAAATGAATTAATCTTTGACCCGGTTACTCCTTCTAGTTTCTCTATGTAAGCAATATAGGCTCCACTGTCTTTGACAGCATATAATTTATCTGGCCTGAAGGTTGGCAGCAACTTAATTTCAAATCCATCATGAAGTACCTTTTGGTGATATTCAAGTGAATCTGTTGGATCATCGGTGCTACACACTACCTTAACATTCATTTTCCGAAGAAGTCCTTTACAAGAGTATTCTTGTGAATTGAGAAGCCTTTTAGTTTCCGCAAAGACCTCTTCTCCGGTAGTACTATCCAGTATCTTCTCAATACCAAAATACCTCTTTAGCTCGAGGTGTGTCCAGTGATATAATGGATTCCTAAAAGTAAACGGGACTGTTTCAGCCCACTTCTGGAATTTTTCCTGGTCTGATTTATCTCCGGTGATAAAGGACTCATCTACCCCGTTAGTCCGCATTGCCCGCCACTTGTAATGATCTCCTTCTAGCCAGGCCTCTGAGATATTATTGAATACCCGATCATTGGCTATATCATCTGGAGGCAGGTGACAGTGGTAATCAATGATTGGCATTTCCCGAGCGTAATCATGATACAATTCCTCTGAGACACTGTTCTCTAACAAAAAGTCTTCTGTTAAAAATTTTTTCATCTACATATTTTAATAGTTGAAAGAAATGAGGATGCAGTTTTAGATTGATGAAGATATTCGAGAACCAAACCACAACCTCATTCTTCGCTTATGTTATTTACCCATCCATCCGCCATCAACAGTGACAATGGATCCATTCATATATTTTGAAGCATCACTTGCCAAAAAGACAACCGGTGCTTTGAAATCATCTGGCTCACCCCATCTCCCCTGAGGAATTCTGGCCAGTATAGCCTCACTTCTATTGGGATCCTCCCGCAAAGCCTGTGTGTTATCCGTAGCAATATACCCCGGTGCTATGGCATTCACATTTACTCCTTTTGAGGCCCATTCATTAGATAGGGCCATGGTCAATTGACCAATAGCTCCTTTACTCGCAGCATACCCCGGAACGGTGATCCCTCCCTGGAAAGTCAATAGAGACGCAGTGAAAATGATTTTACCACTCCCTCTACTCACCATTTCTTTCCCAATTTCTCGGGACAACACAAATTGCGCATTGAGATTCACTTCTATGACTGTGTCCCAATAATCATCCGGATGTTCCGCTGCTGGTTTCCTGAGAATCGTCCCAGCATTATTGACCAAAATATCAATGGTACTATTTTCTTGTTTCACTTTTTCAATAAAGGCATACAAAGACTTTCGATCTGAAAAATCAGCCTGATAAGCTTTGAAGGATTTTCCTAACGCGTGAACGGATTTCTCGACATCACTTCCTGATAACTCGAGAGAAGCGGAGACACCAATGATATCAGCTCCAGCTTCCGCCAGGGCCTCTGCCATCGCTTTACCAATTCCTCTTTTACAACCTGTTACCAGAGCAGTATTACCATCAAGCTTAAATTGGTCGAGTACACCCATTACCTAACGTCTGTTAAATTCTCACCATCCATATCCGTAAAGGCCTGATTCTCTCCGGCCATGCCCCAGATAAAAGAATAAGCAGAGGTTCCAGCTCCTGCATGAATTGACCATTCCGGAGAAATGACCGCCTGCTTGTTGTGCATCGCGAGGTGTCTGGTTTCTTGTGGATGCCCCATAAAATGCATCACTATCTGATCTTCCGGTAAATCAAAATAGAAGTATACTTCCATTCTCCTTAGATGTGTATGAGGTGGAAATGTATTCCAGATACTACCAGTTGCCAATGTAGTGAACCCCATTACCAATTGGCAACTCTGAATTCCTCCTTCATGGATAAACTGATAAATGGTTCGTTCATTACAATTTTCTTTGGACCCAAGATTTACTTCATTGGCATCTGCCAAAGTTGCTTTTATGGTAGGGTACTCTTTGTGCGCCGGACAGGAATTGATATAAAATTCAGCAGGTTTTGAAGCATCAGCACTTGAGAATTTCACACTCTTAGCGCCTTTACCTACATAAATACATTCCTTATTTCCGATCTCAAAAGACGAACCATCTACTTCAACTGTTCCAGTATTTCCCACATTTATAACACCAAGTTCTCTTCTTTCAAGAAAATAATTAGCCTTGGTAACGTCCTCAAACACTGGTAAGGAAATAGTTGTATTTGTTGGAACTATACCAATGGTCATCATCCTGTCATACATGGAATAGACTGAGGTGATTTCTCCTGATTTCAGCACTTTCTCAATTAGGAATTCTTCTCTAATGTCTTTTGTGGTATATGATTTTAATGCCTCCGGACTAATGGCATATCTAACTTCACTCATTATTAAAATTCAATCTTTTGTATTGGTTAAAAATCTATATTATTTACTGTCTAAGGTCTCCAATTCAAGAGAGGCCATGATAAAAGGACCTATACCCTTTGCATCGTTATCACGCTTTGGCTCATTGATGTAGTATTCATACGTCCCATCCCGATATGGATCTCCGCCTAAACCTGCTACTGCACAAACATCAGTCAGGCTGATGGTTCCATCTTTTTCTTCTCTAATAAACCGATCCAGAATTGCCTGATAGCCAGTTTTGGCAATTGGTAAGTACGATTCATCAAGATACCCATTCTTCACCGCTTTTGTTAAGAATAAAACAAACATGCAGGACGCTGAAGACTCCAGATAATTACCTTCTCTACCACCCTGATCAATCACTTGCCACCATAAACCTGATTCTGGATCCTGGTATTTTTTAATGGACACAGCCAGATTATTGACTACTGTCAAAACCTTATCTCTATCCGGATGATCTACAGGCATAAAGTCTAGTACATCAACAGCCGCCATCGATAACCACCCCATTGCTCTACCCCAAAAATGTTTAGAGAGGCCCGTTTTAGGATCAGACCAGCGTTGCTCACGACTTTCATCCCAACCATGATAAAAGGCTTGTTTCTCTTCATCCCAGGTGTACTTATTGATCAGGTAAAACTGATTGGCGACATCTGCGAATAATTCAGGTTCATTGAATTCAGCAGCATACTGAGCAAGAAACGGACTTCCCATGTAGAGTCCATCCAACCACATTTGTGATGGATACCTTTTCTTATGCCAGAAACCACCTTCTGATGTCCTGGGATGTTCACGCATCTGCTGCCTTAAGGTGTCAATAGCCATCTTATAATTTTCCTGATTGGTCTCTTTGTAAAGCTCAATCAGAAACTTTCCAGGGTTGACTCTGTCGATGTTATAAATCTTCTTGCTGTATGTCAGGATTTCTCCCTGGTCATTGACCATAGTGTCAGCAAATTCTTTGATGTAATCGAAATACTTCTGTTCTCCGGTATGCTCCCACACTTTTTCAACCGAAGTGCAGACCAGACCATGCGTATATTCCCATTTAGGCTTGCTTCGGAAATCGATCATCCAACCTTCAGGGTTCCTTTTCATCTCTGAATCAGCCATCCATTGAGAATAGGGCAGTTTTTCTGTATTTATTGGATCTGAAACTAAATTGTTAGATTTCTTTGACTCACCACAAGAGGTCAGGACACCTGTTATGATCAGAAATACCCAAAATTTCATTCCATTCGTATTAGTCTTCATGCTCCTCATTTCTCTATTCTAAACCAGTCATACAATGCAAAACCGGGTATACCAGTTTTCTTATTTCTAGTACTGAAAAGACCCACTTTGGCTCCAATCCATTTTCCCTCTTTCGCTTTAAAGCGCTTACCCAGTGAATTGAAAGACTTCCCATCCATGCTGTATGAAAAATTAACTATTCCGCCATCAGTGACAGTTGATCTTAACCAAACAGTACCATTATCCAAGACAATTTGTCCATTTGTATCCTCAGGTATATTAGTGGGAGCGTCAAAGCAAGCCGTTTGCTTCAATACATATTTTTCATTCTTTTTTGTGATGGTCAGCGTCGCATAATCAAGCCCCATGATGACCAGCCCAGTATGTTCTCCGTTTTTAAGGTTTGAAGCATCCAGCAATGTGGTTGCACTAAATTCAGGTGCTGGAAATTTCTGCAGCAATAAGTTTGGTGTTCCCCAGAGATTAGCAACTTTTTGAGGTTGAGCTATTGCATTCAACCTCAAATATCCTGCTATCGCCAATGAAGACCAGTGTGGATAGAAATTTGCCTGCCACTGCCATTGAGGACCCGGAGTTTCACTTTCAAATTCATCAGATTCCGCCGGATTGAAGTTGACTGTACTTTTTAGCTTTGGTTTTTTTCTGGTGATTACTGGCTCACCTTTACCGTCCTTGTCTTTGTCAATTCCCATTACCGGCCAATCATCAATCCATTTGACAGGTTGTAGGTGGACCACTCTTCCATAAGCATTTTTGTCCTGAAAGTGCACAAACCAGCTATCACCATTCCCTAATTCTACCAACCCACCCTGGTGAGGTCCATTGATATTGGTGCTACCTTGAGCTAAAACGATCTTATCTTCGTAAGGACCATAAATATTTTTAGATCTCAGTACAGTTTGCCATCCAGTTGGGACTCCACCTCCTGGAGCGAAAATGTAGTAATAATCATTCCGCTTATAGAATTTTGGCCCTTCAAGGGTTGGGTGATTCTTATGACCGTCAAATACTACTGTCCCTTTATCCATTACCTCATCGGCATCTGGAGAAAGTTCAACCACTTGCAAAACACTTTTTATTCCTGCTCTGCTATGGGCAAAACCATGCACCAAATAAACCTTTCCATCATCATCCCAGAGCGGAGAAGGGTCGATATTTCCGTATGCTTTTTTCACCAAAATGGGTTGGGTCCATTCACCAGAAGGATCATCAGTTTTCACCATATAGATACCCCTGTCGGGATCACCCCAAAAGATGTAGAATTCACCGTCGTGGTAGCGTATACTTGGTGCCCAAACACCATTTCCATGCTGTGGTTTATCAAAATACGGATCTGGGAACCTGGGAATTGCGTGATTGATCAGTTCCCAATTGACCAGGTCTTTTGAATGAAGAATTGGCAACCCTGGAACCGCATTAAATGAAGATGCTGTCATGTAAAAATCATCTCCAACCTGACAAATATCCGGATCTGAATAATCAGCATGAATGATAGGATTGGTATATGTTCCATCCCCATTATCAGGGTTCCACACCTGTGACACATAAGTATTACGCTGTGCTATCAATTGTATCGAGAGAATCAGTAGTAATAAAAATGTGAAATGTCTTTTCAGCATTTGACTATTGCTTTAAAAATCTACCAGTTAATAATTTATTGCCAGCCTTCAATTCATAAGTATAGAGACCACCTTTTAAAAGTGATACATCCAATGAAACTACATCTCTTTCATGTGAATTTATTTTTTTGAATCTCATTTCGGCTCCAGACAGGTCAAATATCCTGATTGACCAATTCTGACCTGGCTTTGATTGTAAGCTGAAATTTAAAGTATGCTCAACTGGATTAGGGAATACTGCTTCAACAAATTCATTTTTTACCGAAAGTGGTTCAAACCAAAACTTCAGCAGGAAATTGGAAGATGTTCCATTTCTGGTGGTTACCGTAATAATGGCATTACCAGGCACCTTATCTGGCAATTGCACACTTGCCGTAGCTTTAGGATCCAGGGTAATCACCTCTAGCGCATCTTCCTCTATTTCCTCTGAGTGAATTGTTGTGGAGTACAGGGAGTATTTCGGGTCATACTCCGTTATTTCTTTCCCTTGATATACTATTTTATCTAAGATGGGCAGATAATAAAGCGTGTCTTCAAAGACGTTTGGCAATTGTGAACTAATGCTTTCATGGATTGTACTTGTAGCAGACCAGTCTGAGCTAAATGCTTCAGGGCTGACATCTTTTGAGAATACATTTGACCTGGTATAATTTGATGCTTCCTCACTTGTTAGAACGTGCGTCCAATCCGGATAATTTTCCGTACTGCTTCCCGGTCCAAAGTTCTCATAAACCCCATAGTATGTGGTTAAATGATTATCTGTATCGTTCCACCTGCTCCACCCTTCTTCGTCAATGTGATTTCCAAGTTCAGAATTCATGAAGACCACCTGACAAAATGGTTTCCAGGGTCTTCCCATTGTTACTGATTCTACATCGGGCAACCCCTCTAGTTTGCAATTATTGAAAACATAACCATACTTCCAGTTTTCATCGGTGGATGCTGCAGTCACATCACTACCAGAACGGTTGGATACAATGAGACAGTTCTCAAAATAGGCTACTCCCCGACCGAAGATGAAGTCCACATTCCCTTCAATGTAGCTATTGGCAATATAGAAACGTCCATAACCCCAGGTGTAAAAAGTGTCCTGATTTCCCAGGAGCCTACAATTGATGACGGATTGCTTGTCACCATGAAGGTTGAGCGCCACCGCTTGTCCTACTCGTCCTGCACTATTTTTAATAGTAAGGTTAATGATGGTAAAGTTTTCAGGTTTAGCGTAGAGTGTATGAGAAGTAGAAGTCCCAATCTCAGTATAATTCAAAATACCCTCATAAGGCTCACCTGATCCTGAGTAATCATCGTAATCAATTATAGTTTCATCAATGTCTTCACCGATAATTGTCAGGTTAATCTTTGATCCTGGGATCTCTACTTTTTCAAAGTATACACCGATTCTAATAAAAATAACTGTTTGAGAACTGCTGTTATCAGGTACCGCTGAAATAGCGGAATTAATAGTTGTATAATCTCCATTACCAGTGTGATCAACAATGATGTCAATTTGATCTGACAACACGTCTTCCACCGATTGACCGAAGAGTCCACAGCTCAAAAAGACAAATAAACCAAACAGCGTATTTAGCTTTTTCCTCATAGCTGTTTAGCCTTCTTTTATAGGGTTATTCAATTTCACCAGCACTTCTGATAGGTAGGTTTTGAATGATTCAAGGTCTTTAATGCCATTGGGTTCCTTTTCCCAGGCTGCCAGCAAGTAATATGTTAAGCCTGATTTTGGAACAAAGGTGATCATGTGACTATTGGCAGCATCTGATACTTCGTTGACATACTTTTTATTCACGATTACTGCCATTCCCAGCTGGTCATTATTCAGGCTATAATCGCCATAGGTAGCAATCAACTGAAAATCACCATCATCCATTTCAATGTATTCCTCACCTTCATTTTGTACCAAACCTGTACAAAATCCTTCGATTGCATTAGTAAAACTCAATGCATGTTTTGTAATTCTACTATCAGCGTTGATACTGATATTAGATACAATTGTTGTGGTGTCCTGTTCGGTAACCCAATTTTTATATTCCGTAATCACAGAAGAACTTAGTATGCCGTCTGAAACTGTACAAGATACCTGCTCAACACTTTGAAAACGATATAGAGAATCATTCAAGTACCTACCGATGGATCCCATTCCCAGAGATTTGCCCACTTTCAGGACATCCAATCCCCATTCAGCCTCCTCATGATAGGAGTCAAATCCGTCCAGTCCAACTTTCTGTAATATTGGCTCCCCGGTCTTTTTCCCAAAAATGTCAATACCATTCCTCCAGTCCAGGTAGAACCTATACGCCACTTTATTGGATTCCCAACCCGGACCTTCGTACCTGATGTACCAGGAATGGTCTGTGTGTTCTTGCGGTACATCCAGTGATTTTAAGTTCACAAAATCTCCTCCTATATATTCCCTGTCTTTCCATTCACCACCTTGTTTTACAGATATTTCAGATTGTGTTAGTTTTTCGGGGGTCAATGGCTTATCAACTTTGACAAGTTGCAATGTTTTCTCTTCATTTGGCTGAAAGCTGAGTAGCAACCTGGCTGCATCTTTAATCCCATCATCATTAGAATCAATTAGTTCAACTGGAAGTATTTCACCATTAAATCTTACACCAAAGTTCTCCGAACTGAATCCTTCTGGGATGGATATTCCAAGAACTTCACTTCTTTCGAGACTAGCGGGATTATTGAATTTCACCTCTTTAATGAGGTCAGAGGAAGTACAGCCAGCCAAAAAAAATAAGGCCACAAGAAATCTCATATTAGATTAGGTTTTGAATTTTTAAAAATGGTGGGGCAGTTAAATCCTGCCCCTAATTAGCCTATAAACCAATTTTCCAATTCCTAGTAACCGTCATTCTGCGGGAAGACAGAACCTTCCAGTGCATCTAACTGAACTTGTGGAATTGGTCTGAAATAATGATAATTCTCAAGATTCGCAACGTCTTCATTATACTGCTTGATTCTAGCTACAAAATCAGCAGGATTTAATGCTCGTCTTAAGTCAAACCATCGCATCTGTTCTCCAGGAAATTCTCTAGCTCTTTCATCTAAAAAGAAATTCAGCGAAAGATCCGCACTTGAGTTAACCCCATAACTGCTTAATACTTCTGCTCCGGTAGCACCTTCCAATGCTCTTGATTCTGCAAGTGGTAGGAGGAACCCCGAGTATGCATCATCTCCAGCTGCTCCTTTCCAGGCAGCTTCAGCTGCAATCAGGTACATTTCTGCTAGTCTGAAAATGTAGGCATCTCTTATACCTCTTTCAGAACCATCACCGTTTGCAGCTGATCTTTCCGGATCATCAAACTTTTTCAATTCAAGGAATATTCTACGCCCATCAGTACCTTCCAGATTGATGGTACCGTCTTCATTGTAAAGTAAGTCATAGTCAAGAATGAAATAAGGACCATCTACATACAAAAACCTATTCCCACCGTCACTTTTCTTAGCGATCCTCGAGTCATCAATATCCTCTTTTGTACAGATGATTGAGGTTTCTCCCTCAGTAAAAACTACATCTCGTGGAGGCGTGAAACCCGCCGGTAAATCATAATTGGCGTAAAGTGGGTAAGTAGTTTCATCATCCGTATTACACCTCCATTCGGTACTGAACTGTCCCAGGAATCGGGCGTCAATTGACTCATCATAAAGGTCCGGCAAATATTTATTAGGCATATATCTTCTGAACCTTCTACCATATTCAATATCTCTTATCATCCCTTCGAATAATTCATAACGCATTCCCCACATCATGTGCCCGTGATGACCACCATCTCGACCGTCCCAGGGTTTCTCACCATCCAAAAAGTACCTTGTGTAATCTTCTGGGTCAACATTCATATCTGCATAGTTTGACCTGGAGTAATTGATTGCCCAAATACCTTCACTATTTTTATTGCTACTACTGTTTTCAAGTGCCCATAGGTCATCGTAATTATCATAGAAACTATACCTGCCACTGTTGATGAGTTCCGTAGAATAATCATAAGCTGCCTGATAATAATCCGAACTTGACCCTTCAAACCCAAACATATTTCCAGCATCTATGAAGCTTCCAATATTCAGATTCAATCTAGCCAAAAGTGCTCTTACCGCATCTTTATTCACTCTACCAAAATCTGTTGCACTGGCGTTATCAGAATCAGACAATGTGTTGAAGGCAAAATCCAAATCACCGAGTATGACATCATACACATCTTTAACTGGTGTTCTTTCAGCTGTTACAATTGGAGCCTGAGTATGTTCTAGTGGTAACGCCAGATCCCCAAAAGTTTCAACCAAATGCCACAAATAAAATGCCCGTAGGTACCGTACCTCCGCTTGCCGCTTTAACCTTAAATTTTCGGACATGGGATGATTATCTTCTTCCAGGTAAAAAAGTGCTTCGTTGCAGGCATTAATTCCCTTGTAGAACTCAACATAGACTACTATTAGCCTCGGACTGGTTGCATTAAATTCCGGGCTGAAGGTGAATTGATATGGATATGGATGTTGCTGAGCATAGGTATACATATCTGTGCCCACGTCTCCAAAATCAAACCCTTCTTCTTTACCATACCAAATTTTAGAAGAAACATAAGTACCAGCCACCAGTGCCTCAATACCATCTATGGTTCGATAGAAATCGTCAGTTCCATTTCCACTTCTAAAATCTTCTTCCAATAGGTCTTTACAACCTGTAAAGGACACTATCACGCATAAAAAAATGTATTTTAATAAATTCTTCATGATTGAAATCTTTTAGAATACCACACTTAAACCACCTGCAAACAATCTTGGCATTGGAATTTCAATGTCACCTTTTAATTCAGGGTCGTATCTATTGCCACCATCGTAATACTTCCCGAAAATGAAGGCATTTTTCACAGTAGCATAAACTCTGATACTACTCACACCCAGTGTTTCATTTATCGCTGATGGAATATTGTATCCAAGGGTGATATCTCTGATCTTCATAAATGATCCATCCACATATTCCAGTGCTCTTAATCCCTGATAACCACTCAATGTTCTGGTTGGATCAAGTCTTGGGGTAGTGTTTGATGGGTTAAATGGTGTCCAATAATCAAGAGCCATTGAACTTGTCAATCCATCCACCGAAAAATAACTCAACACCTCATCCCTAATCGTTTGTCCCATTCTGGCAAAAGCCAATATTGACAAGTCGAAATCTTTATAGCTAAATGTGTTGTTGAATCCACCATTCCACTTTGGTCTGGGGGTACCAATGATTTGTCTATCATCTTCTTCTCCCGGAATATCTTCAAACTTTATATCTCCTGGAGTCAACCCATATTCTGCTGCTGCTTCTTCTTCACCTAATTGCCAGATTCCTATGGCTCTTCTATCATAATAGACCTCAAAAGGGTGTCCTACAAACCATCCATTCAGCAGATCCTGCTCAACTCCAGAAGCCAGAGCCGTAATTTCTTCTTTATTGGAATAGAATGTAATAGCAGTGTTCCATGAGAAATCGCCTATTCTAAGTACATTGGCGTTTAGGGTTGCTTCCCATCCACTATTTTTGGTTTCACCCACATTGGCTGTGATAGACGGGATCCCTGAATGTGGAGACAGCGATTGAATCTGCAAAACATCTGAAGTATTTGTTATATATCTTTCAACTGTACCACTGATTTTCCCATCTAAAAATTCAAAATCTATTCCGAAATTCCAGGCTGTGGTTAATTCCCATCCTAACTGGGTGTTTTCTGTCTTACCTGTTCGGAATCCGTTGTATTGTGTCTCAGACAGCCCAAACTCATAGTAAATAGGATTAGTAGTTACGGTACCTAATGCAGAATAAGGAGTTACTGCCTGGTTACCCGATACACCATATCCTACGCGCATTTTTAAGTTCGTCAGAACATTTTGATCAGGGAAGAATGGTTCATCAATTACTCTCCAGGCAAAGCTTGCAGATGGGAAGAAATCCCACTTGTTTCCCTCTGCTAATCTGGAAGAACCATCATATCTACCTGTCAATTGAAATAAGTATCGATCGAATAAGCTATAGTGTACTCTTCCAAAGAAAGATGAAAGTGCTGATTCGGTCAATGGAAAATCATTTAGGTCCTCAAGAGCAAGTGTTACATTTTGGGAAGCTGATCCAAGTCCATACCATTGTGATGTTGGCAGGCCAAGATCTTGTCCATATCCCCTGTATTTTTCTGTTCTCCTGTAAATAATTTCGTTACCTGCTGTGAAGTTCAGTCGATGAACTGAGTTCAAATCAAGTTTATAATTGACCACATTCTGGAAAGTGTAATCTGTTCCTATTGAATTCTCAACTTCTGCACTAGAAACACCATTTACTCCTGGATATACTCCCTCAAAAAGGCCCTCTCTCTTGAAATCAAGGTCGAAATTGAAAGACGTTCGAAAAGTAAGGTTATCATCCAGAAAAGACAGTTTCGCATAGACTGTACTAAATGTTCTGGCACGTCTTCTTTCATCAAGGTAGTAATCAGGGTCCGCTTCAATCATTGGATTGACAACCTCTTCAGGATATCTAGGAAAAGGAAGTATATTTCCAGCGCTATCGAAAGGCACAGAAAGTGGTGACAATTTTCTTGCATCACTAAATGGGTTAGCTCTTTGATTATTCTTGATAAAGGAAACTACTGAGTTTGTTCCAATTGAAATATTTTTTGTCAGTTCACCTTCAAGGTTAATTCTAAATGTGCTTCGTTCATAGGAATCACCATCCACCAAACCATTCTCACGATAATGGCTTACAGAAGTACTATAGGCTAGTTTGTCATTTTGTCCAGAGAAACTTAAATTATAATTCTGCTGCATCCCATCCTGAAGCAAGAAGTCATACCAATCAAAATTTGTATTTGGATCTTCAAATTCTCTTATTTCACTTGTATAACCATTGGATCTGGGTAATTCTGTAGGATCCTGCTGCCATCTTCTCATCCATTCCAGGTCATTGTAAAGCTGCAACTGATAAGCTCCATCTCCCAGCGGAACACTTCCGATTGATTTTGTGACACCAGCATACATATTGAAAGACAATCTTGGTTTACCAGTAGAACCGCTTTTCGTGGTGACAATGATAACTCCGTTTGCACCTCGGGAACCGTAAATAGCTGTACTACTGGCATCTTTTAAGATTTCAATAGATTGAATGTCATTGGCATCTATGGTGAGTTCATTTCCAAATGGAACACCATCTACAATATAGAGTGGATCATTATCCCCTGAAAGTGACCTATTCCCTCGTACTTGAATGTCATAGCCAGATCCAGCTCGTCCACTCGATCGAACAATATCCACACCGGCAGATTTTCCCTGTAACACTTCTACTGCATTAGCTGAACGTGTTTTAGCAATTTCATCAGAGTCCAAAGAAGTTACTGCACCCGTTAAATCACTTTTTCTCATTGTTCCATAACCTACTACAACAACCTCATCCAGTTGTTTCAGATCAAGGTCCATGTTTACATCAATCACGGATTGATTGCCTACAGCTATTTCTTTCGTTGCATACCCGATAAAACTGTAAACCAGTACATCTCCGTCTTCAATATCAAGTGAGTACTTCCCATCAATATCGGTTACTGTACCTTTTGATGTACCTTTCACTTGTATTGTCACTCCTAGTAACTCTAGTCCTTCATGGTCATAGACTACTCCTGTCACCCTGTTCTGCGCTGAAGAAATCAAAGGGATCATCAACAACAGGGAAGCCACCACTGTCTTCTTTATGTAATCGTAAATTCTCATTTCATATTGGATTATTTTGTAAAAGAAATCACCAACTATAAAGTTGGCGATTTCTGCAAAATAAATTATTTAGAAAAAGTGAAGATGTATCTGCCGATTGCCTGAACTCTTCCTTCAGTTTCAATCTCATCATCCTGATCAAGTTGTAATATCAATGAACTGGAAGTCACTTCATTTACCCTCACTAAAGATCCGTCGGCTCTTTCAATTACAGCGAAATTACTACCATCTACAAATGACCATACCGCATCTGTTACATCAGGAAATACGGGACCTCCACCTGTAACCGAGTAAACTTTACCAGCAGATGCATCCTCTGTGCTTGCACCTACTGTCAGGATCATTGATGAGTAGTCTCCAATTTGTGGCGCTTCATCATCTTGTGTAACACTGGTAAGATTCCAGGTCCCAATCAGATCAGTTAATACAGCCACTTCTTCGGGTGTAATTTTATCATCTCCTCCACCATCGTCATCTCCCTTGCATGATACCAGTTGGATGGTAACAAATCCGAGTAAAAAGATGAATGCGAATGTTTTTATATGTCTTTTCATTTTTTGCCTCCGTTATTATTTCACAAATATTTTGCTGGTACGCATGAAGTTCTCTCCACGGATCCGTAGAATGAATATTCCCGGCTTTAATTCCGCTGAGTTAAACCTGATCCGGTTTTTTCCAGACTTTTTGAACCCTTCATCAATCATATTCACCAACTGACCACTCGCATTTAGTAGGTCAATCGATACATTACCTTCATCTTCGAGTGTGTACTCTACTGTGGTAATCTGATTGGATGGATTTGGGTAAATATTGAGTGCTATATCCAGTGCACTACTTGTTACTGAGGGCTCTCCACCCAGGCTATCCAATAACCACAAAGTAGATTGTCTTAGCATTTTCCAATAATCAGCAGTACCTGCATTGGAAACTCCATCATGGAATGCCAATACCACGGCTCTTTCGTTTAATACACCACTTGGTTCAATGGCCACCCAGCTAAATCCAGTATATCCGTCACCCTGACCCAGGTTAGTCGATTTAAGACTACCATCGATCTCAACTTCATACTGGAATACATCCCAGGTTGTCTTTGTATTATCGAATACCTGAACAGTTTCATTAGCCGCCCAAATTCCTGCAGTAATGACATGTTCATCATCCAGAATTTTCATATCCTGGACAACAGCAACTTGTGCCGTTTCTGAATTAATGGAACCAATATTTAACCTATCTGCTGATAATCCATAAGGCTCTGCTATCAAAACAGGAGTTGGATATCCAGCTGCTGCAAATGGAGCCGTATTAGCCGATGAAACTGACTCACTTAAGTAGGTAAGCGTATAACCAGTATGGTTGAATCCCTCGTAGGCTTCATGATCAACATAATCAACGGTAAAGCCCCATGCTTCCAATGTATCAATAATCAGCGCATCTCCTTCACCACTGGCATCTGCGGTAGAATTTCCAACGTAAACCACTTTAAAGTCTCCGTCTCCTCCACCTCCAGTTGCGCTAGTAAAGTTCACAGTATATGTCAGTGCGGATACACCATCTGCAGCAACTACATCAACCGTGGTTGATCCTGGTATTTCTGTTGCTGGAGTTATCGTTACATCAGCGCCTGCTTCATCAGTAGCTGTGGCAGTCACTGTTGGCACTTCATCTCCCTCTACTTCAACATCGTAATTGAGTTCTAGTAAGTTGAAACCACCAACCAGACTTTCACCGACATTAAGTTCTGCCAATGTAGAGTTTGCAGAAGGTAAGTCAACTGGTGTATATGAAAGGTTGATCAGGTTATCCACTTCATTCAACCAGATTTGCTCTGCCTTTGCGCTTAGATTATAGTATGAATTGTCATCATGACCCAAACCAAAATAACTTCTTGGTCCTCCACCTTTTGCCTCAGTATCAGAATAGAATACTTCTCCAGCATCAAATCTGGCCATTAATAAAGCTTTATCGTCTCCGGCACCTTCAGGATTGTCATTAATGACTACTAATAAATCTGCGTTGGATTCTGCGTCTAATGAATCTGGGAAATATAAAGTTCTGTATGGTCCAATGAACCAATCAATGTTTCCTTCGGCTGGTATTTCTACACCGGCAAATGCAGCATCAGCATCATCCAAAACTACTGCCTGTATCACTGAATCTTCAGCAATATCATCCAGTCCATCACTACTTACTGATGAGCTGTTAAACCAATCCAACCTGCTATTTCTAGCGGCAAAAGGAGACATTAACATCACTGGGGATGATAACCTATTCCATGCTTGCTTATTGTTATCTCTAAAATCACCACTACTTCCAGATCGACCGATGACAACAAGGTCTGCATCATTATATTCAGTCAGTTGATCTTCAGTTAATGCGAAGAAATCCTCTTCATATCTTTCAGTTACCACATAGCCCTGGTCTCTGAGTTTATCAATAAATGGTTGATCCCTTGGCTCGCCAGTGTCTTCATTAACATTATCCTTTGCATGAACAAATATGATATCTCCTGAAGATTCTTTAACAGTAGTAACTGCAAGCCCGAGCGTTCTTTGAATTTCCGCCAGGTAAACTGCTTTTCCATTATCTGTTAATGGGAAGTAATTGATTACGTCAGTATTGTCATTTCCGAACCCAAAATAGGTTCTTGGACCTGCTGGTGATTCTCCTGCATCAGGATAGAATTCCACACCTGTTTCAAACCTCGCAATAACAACTATTGTGTCATTGGTCGCAACAAGTTCAGCATTGGTTTCATTCCCTTCTAATGACAAGAAGTCATGAGGTGGTAAATAAAAATCCAGTGAATCCTCTGCGGTTAGCTCTACCCGAGAAAAAATGGTGTCTTCAGGTAAGTGGATAAAAGCATTGAACGGATCCGGTCCATCATTTGAATGGAAGGCTGTTGTACTGTTAAACCAGTTAATTCTTGAGCTTCTGGAACCATACTGGTTATTGGAAATGATAGGAGCTGTAATGGCGTTCCAAAACTCCTTATCTGGTGTTTCAAATGTTCCACTTCCCGGACTTCTACCAATTATAATCAAATCAGCAGCGTCTAAGTAATCCAAAGTGTCTTGTTCCACTTCAGAAAGTGCTCCAGGCCAGAATGGGGTAACTTTAAAACCCTGAAGCCTAAGAAAATTGATTTGTTCTTCATCCTTTTCATCATCAGTAATAAATACAATTTCATAACTCGATGCTGAAGGATAAGATAAAACAGACGGGCCAAAAGCACCTCCTGTTGTCCAGGCGATGTAATCGATTTGACTGGCATACTCATTGCTTCCCGCTCCATCCCCGAATCTAAAATAATTATTAGATGATTCTGTCGTGGTAGTAGCCGTAAGAGCAGCTGTGTCAGTTTCATTTACATAAATATTTACTTCTCCGGTGTTTGCGTCTAGTGTAAACCGATAGGTATTCCATTCTGCAGGATCCCATCCATTTAGATTTTCTATCGCAATACCAGCTCCCGACCTTTGTAGGGTGATCTCATCCGATTCAATTCTCAATTGATCACGCAATCCACCCATTTGCAGATCTATTTCAACAGCTCTTTCAAATTCATCGATAAGTTTTGCCCGAATAACAATAGTAACAGCATCAGGTGTTTCTGGATCGAACTTATGCCTTTTCATGGCACTTGCGTCCGCAGTTCCTGGAGATTTAAATTCCAGTAGGTTGTTGGTTGCATCATCTGGATCGGCTATGATTTCCCAGGAAAACGCATCACCGTTCTCATTAGAGTTATCAAAACCAAGATCAGTATCCTCTGGGAGAGCATCAGCTTCATATACAGTCCAGCTCTGCGCATAACTCATGCAGGAGAGCAGTACCATAATGAAAAGTAAGTTAAGCTTTCTCATAAATTATTGGTTTAGTTTAAAAATTTAACCATCAGGTTTCTGTTCATTTTAAATACTTCATTTCATCACACATTTAGAGAGTATCTCACCAAACGTTCCCGAAAAGTAAAACAGATTTTTGATTTGCGCAATCGTTTACACTAAAAAATTTAAAATATTATTCTTCATTTTTATCAAAATACCATTAATTAGAGGCTTTTATAGCCTGTTATTAGTATAATTAAATTAATTTATGTTTATATTCCACTACAAAATGAACAAACGATTACACAAAATATTCTATATTTACGGCTAGGAGCAATTAAATCCACTTCGATTAAATTGCGTTAAGTACAAATTATTATTGAATGAAAGAGAGGGGTACCACCATACATGAAATTGCGAAAGCATTAAATACAACAGCTTCCACGGTATCCAGGGCATTGAATGACAATCCCAGGATCAGTGACAAAATGAAGAAGCGTGTATTGGAAATGGCCGATAAATTAGGTTATGAACCTAATGCTATTGCCTCCTCTTTGAGAAAAGGCCAATCTAAATTAATTGGCATTATAGTACCCTACATTGATCGTGTGTTTTTCTCTTCCGCCATAAGAGGAATTGAAGAAGAGGTCAAAAAACAAGGTTTCAATGTCATCATTTGTCAATCCAACGAGAAATTGGAAAATGAAATAGAAGATGTGAATGTATTGCTCAATGCCCAAATTGCAGGGCTCATCATCTCCATCTCTAAAGAAACTGATAACTTCGATCACCTTAAGAGGGTTCTGGATAAGAAAAAACCATTGATCCTATTTGATAGAAGTACTAATAAATTAAATGCTTGTAGTGTTTCAATAGACGATTTTCAAGGTGCCTATGCCTCAGTAAGTCATTTAATTGAGAATGGCTATAGAAAAATCGCTTTCTTCTCAGGTAAGACTACTCTGAATATCTATAGAGAAAGACAAAGAGGATATATGGCGGCTCTTGAGGACAATGGCATCCAAGTAGACGAAAACTTTATTCTGGAAGTACCAAGTGATGTAGAGGATGGCAAATTGGCCATGGAGAAATTAATGAGTTCTAAAAACCCACCAGACGCCCTCTTCTCTACAAGTGACCATTCAGCACTGGGGGCATTAAAATTCCTGACGGAAAACAATTATAATGTACCTGAAGATGTGGGCATTGCAGGTTTTAGTAATGAAACTTTCACAAAATACCTGGAACCTTCATTGACTACCGTTGATCAAAAAAGTAGACAGATGGGTTCCATGGCCGCAAAAATCTTTTTGGAACAATTAGAAAATAAAGGAGAACCAGTCAGGAAACTCCTTCTTACACCAGAACTTATTACGCGACAATCTTCTAATCGCACCAATATTGATAAAAAGATTGCCGTATGACTTATAAAAACAAATACTTCATTCATTCATTTTGTATTCACCTGCGTAATCGATTGCTCAAATTTCGCTGACCAATTATTAAGATGACAAATGAAAGAATTGAATAGAAAAAATGCCAATGAAGCTTCTCAGCTGCCAATCAAGGTATTGCAGTTTGGAGAAGGTAACTTTCTACGCGCATTCGTGGACTGGATGATAGATGGAATGAATAAGAAACATTCCTTTAATGCAGGGGTAGCAGTAGTCCAACCGTTGGAGAATGGACTGATTGACGTCCTCAACCAACAAGAAGGTTTGTACCATCACCTCATGCAAGGAAAAGAAGATCAAGTATTAATAGATGAGGCCAATCTGATCACTTGTGTTCAAAATGGTGTTAATCCCTACGATAATCCATCTGCATATTTCGAACTCGCCACATTAAAGAGCCTTGAGTTGGTTTTTTCCAATACCACCGAAGCAGGGATAGTTTTTGATGAAACTGATATGCCTTCAACAGGAGAAATAGCAAAAACCTTTCCGGGGAAACTAACGCAATTCCTGAAGTACAGGTATGACCATTTCCATGCTGACGCTAATGCAGGATTGAGAATAATTCCATGTGAATTGATTGAGTCAAATGGTGAAAACCTTAAAGACGCAATTCTTAATTTCATTTCTCTGTGGAATTTACCTGATGACTTTAAAGATTGGCTGGAAAAACACAATCATTTTGCTACCACTTTGGTAGATAGAATAGTTCCAGGTTATCCAAGAGATGAAATCGAACCAATCCTCGACCGCATAAAGTACAATGATAAACTTGTGGTGAAATCTGAATCTTTTCACCTATTCGTCATAAAAGGGTCTGACAGTATAAAAAATGCATTTCCGGCGGATCAATATGGGTTCAATGTTAAGTATGTGGATGATATAACGCCATACAGAACGCAAAAAGTAAGAATCTTAAATGGATCCCACACTTCAATGGTCCCAATCGGACTGTTAGCCGGGTTTGAAACTGTATCAGAAACAATAAATGATGAGCTCATCGGCACTTTCATACATGATATTGTATTCAAGGAAATTGTTCCTACGATTGAAATCCCTGGAGAAGATGTGAAAGAATTTGCCAGACAAGTGATCAACCGTTTCAAAAATCCATTTATTCGACATGAATTAGCTAGCATTTCACTTAATTCAATTGCTAAATTTAAAGTGAGAGTACTTCCAACATTGCTCGATTACTGCATTTCCAGGAAAACGACTCCAAATGGTTTGACACTCTCACTGGCTTGCCTGATACACTATTATGCCTCAGGTAAATTTGAACTTCATGACACTGAGGAGGTGGTTGGGTATTTCACTCAATTGAGAGAAGAAGGGCTCTGTGCTTCCGAACTCATAGAAAAGATTCTTTCAAACAAAGAGTTATGGGGTATGGACCTGCTCACAATAGACAGTTTGAATGAAAATGTGTTAGAGAAGTTCAACCTTTTACAAGAAAACAAAATAACTGAAATTGTTAAACCAATTTCTCTATGAACAAAGTAATAACTATCAATCCAGATGACAACCTGGCCGTTGCATTAACTGATCTAGATGCAGGGGAAGTTGTATCTATGAATGGACAAGAAATATCCCTTGTTCACAACATTTCCTTCAAACATAAATTTGCTCTAAAGGATTTTGATGAAGGTGAGGAAGTGCGTATGTACGGAGTAACTGTGGGTACTGCGAAAGAACCTATTAAAATTGGCGAAGCTATTACCACACAAAACTTAACACACAAGGCTACCGATTATAGTCTATCCAATCCTTTTAGCTACAAATGGAATTCACCAGACATTTCCAGGTTTGAAAAAAAGACATTTTTAGGTTACCACAGGAATGATGGTCAGGTTGGTACTGCCAATTACTGGATTGTATTCCCACTCGTTTTTTGCGAGAATCGCAATATCGAAAAGATAAAAAAAGCTTTCAATAAAGCCCTAGGGTTTGAAGCAGAGGATCCATATGTGGAACTTGTGAATGAAATGGTTTCCCGTTTCAAGAACAACGAACCAATAAATGGTGAAATTGACTTTCAAATCGAGCCCTCTAAATCACAGAACCATGTTTTCGAAAATATTGATGGGCTAAGATTCATTACTCACCAGGGTGGTTGCGGTGGTACCAGACATGATGCAGAAACGTTGTGTCAATTATTAGCTGGATACGTCAATAACCCTAATGTGGCTGGCGCTACAGTTCTAAGTTTAGGGTGTCAAAACGCTCAAATTGAGATGTTCAAAGACAAATTGAATGCAGTAAACCCCAACCTGGACAAACCAGTGTATTTTCTTGAACAGCAAGATGAGGGTACCGAAACAGCTTTGGTGAAAAATGCCATCATCAAGACATTTAAAGGGCTCATTGAAGCCAATAAAACAACGAGGAAACCTGCACCGCTCAGTAAACTGACAGTCGGTCTGGAATGTGGAGGATCAGATGGGTTTTCGGGCATTTCAGCCAATCCCGCCATTGGATATACGTCAGACTTGGTAGTTTCTTTAGGTGGTAAAGCCATTTTATCTGAATTCCCTGAGCTATGTGGTGTAGAACAGGAGCTGATTGATAGGATGGAAGACAAAGAACTGGCAAAGAAATTCACAAAAATCATGGAAGCCTATGAAGCTTCAGCCGCCGCTGTAGGTTCAGGTTTCGATATGAACCCTTCCCCAGGGAACATCAAAGATGGATTGATCACAGATGCCATGAAGTCCGCTGGTGCTGCCAAAAAAGGGGGAACCTCTCCTGTAAAAGGCGTTTTGGACTATACTGAATATGCAAATAATTCTGGTTTAAACTTACTATGCACTCCCGGAAATGATGTGGAGTCAACGACAGGACTTGCCGGATCTGGAGCCAATATTATTTTATTCACTACAGGACTAGGTACACCAACTGGAAATCCAATTACTCCTGTATTGAAATTGTCCTCCAATACCCAGTTGGCACAAAGAATGCCAGACATCATTGACATAGATACAGGTAAAATCATCACAGGAGAGAAATCATTACCCGAAATGGGAGAGGAGATTCTTGATTACATCATAGAAGTTGCCAGTGGAAGTAAGAAAACAAAAGCTGAAAAACTGGAGCAATATGATTTTATCCCATGGAAGCGTGGGGTTTCCTTATAGACTTCTTCATTTAATTATAATTCTATTTACAATTTGCGCAGATCCGGTTGAATCGAGAGATTTTATCCTGATCTGCGCAATGTAAACTCCCGGCTTGATGTTCCGATTGATCATTTCACTTTTAGCCCATAAAATAGTTTGAATTGCTGGTCCGGCACCTTCTATAATCTCACTACCAGAAAATACTGGGTTTCCCGCTACACTATATACATCTATTAGTAATTGAATGTCCTCATCCTGTCTGTCATGAGTGAAGGAGAAGTTAATGTCGGAACTTGAAGGGTTAGGATACAATGAAACATTGTTCAGGACAAATTCATCCAATCCTACTACATTAAATACTATTTCCTTCTTACTGGAATTTCCATATATATCAGCCACTGAAAACGACAAAGTATATTTCCCTTCTTCAAGTCCCCTGAATCTGTAATTGATCTTTCCGCTTTGATAAGAATCAGGGTCAGAGGTGTAATATTCATTAAGAATAATCGCCTTTCCATTTAATTGCGCTATTGGCAACTGTGCCATGCTATTATGAGCTAAATTAATTCCTGATTCATCAGAGAGTTTTACTATTAGTTCAGTGTTTGACCCTACCTTCCCTTCGTTCACAAAAAGTGTATCACCCATATAAAGACTGATTACAGGTGGTGTTTTGTCATTAGCAGATGGTTCAATTTCCATAACTTCCAATTCATTCAATCCACCAATTGCCTCACCATGACTTCCTACTGAATAGGCAATGATTTTTGAATCAGTAATATCATCATCAATACCACCCAATAAGACCTTTCCTTCAAAATTGCCACTTTTGACTGTTAATTTGACTTGATGCAGCAAAGACATGCGTTGCTTGTAAACAAAGGGATCATTTTCATCACCCAATGTTTCTTGTGTCACTCCACTTCCGAACCAATGTATAGTAACTTCCCCATCATATTGATCATCAACAATGTCTCCATACTGAATACTTCCATAAACTGTATATTGATTGAAAGATTTAAATGATACTACGGTTTCACCATCCAATTGAATCGAATCGATCGAGACCTTAGTTTCCGGTATATTTAAACGCATGGTTGGGTCGGCGAGGAGTGTGTAATTCCTGTTATTCCTCCCAAACAAACTTGCGTTTTTCACCTTGCGAAATACTTCTCCTATACTTTGATATTGATTATCAACTTTTTGAAATACCTGCTGTGTAAACGCCTGGTTAAATAAGAGATTAGAGTTTGTATAAACTATGCGTGTTGCACTGATGATCCCGATTCCACCACCATTTGGTTCAAATAGTAATCTTTCTCCACTGGAATACCAATCAGGATTATCAAATACTGCAAACTCGCAAGTGGCTGTCACGAAAAAAGGGAGTGTTTTCAGGTTTTGCCAATTATGTATATCCAGGTCCCAAACAAGCCTTTCGGTGGCCAATTGCAACTCATTTCCATGACCGGTATAATCCACAATCAAAACACCATCATGAATTTTCTGATCCAACAATGCTACAGCATCTGCTGAATATTGATTTACCTGTTCAAATTGATCCAGATACAATTTATCAACTTTCACATGAGCATTCTCCCGATCCATGTTTTGCGCCAGAAAATCAGCATCTTCATGATGTAGATTAGCATCCCCGTCATCGGCTAAATAAAGCATCCGTGATTTCCAGTTTCCCGGCTTGGAATCAGTCTCATAGGCTATGATTTTGTCTACAATAATCTGTGCCTGTTCCTGATTTCTCACTGGTAATCGGCCCACAGCCAGATCCATTGTGTAATTGGAACTATTTTCAGGCCAGTAGCCCTCCTCAGGCTCCATGAAGCCATAAAAATCATCAGAGCTGTAAGTAAATATTTCGTTTAGTGAATTCCTTGATTCATAGGTGGGCACAAAATTAGTGTTGTCATCTAGTTGGTCTTTGTAATCGTAACTGGCATCTCCAAAAAGCAAAACATGTGACAAGTTTCCATTATCATAAAGGAATTTTATATAATCCCGAATAGCTGTAATGTCCTGCCTCCCGGATGAAAATTCATTATATATCTGATCTACAGTCACAACTTTAATTTCCAACCCTGAACCAGAGGCGCGATGAGATGCTAACCTGTTTGCTTCATCAAGAAAATCGAAGTGCGTAACAATCAAAAAATCAGAATTAAGATAACTTTTGATGTCTTGGTTTTTAATCTTTTCTATTGAAACAGGTTGAATAAAATCATCTTTGAAAAGGATGAACTCATCAGACTGTGCATCCAATCGAAATCGGCCATCGTTGCTAATTGGTACAGAGACAACTTCCGTTACTTCTGAAACATCCCAAACTTGAATATCCGAGGAGAAGTCCTGAATTTCTAAAAGTGCAGAACTCTCAGTCTCCCGAAAAAACTTTGATTGCTTTTCCTGGTATTCAATGAGAGAAGAATAACTTAAAACCAGAAAATCTAGAAAACCGAAAGCTCCATTGTCAGCAGAATTGAAGGTGAATTCCAGATTTAACTGAGTGTCTTCTTCTGAGTATTCAAAAGTAGCCTCCTCGCTAAATGCTCTGGAATAACTAGCTTCCCCTGGTCTCTTTGGAATTTCCAGGGTACCTACATTTGATTCATTTATGGACACTTCAAAACTGGCATCCGCCAATGATGACGCCATCGCACCAACTGTTAATTTGGCATTATTACTTCCTTCAGGAACCTGAAATTCAATTGATACGCTCTTACCGGGAGCATCAAACGTCTCTCCATACCAATCCCGACCGGAATTGAGCAGATTGAATTCATTAATCTCGTGGACTTGATATTGATAGGCCTGTAAATTAACTGATTCATTACCAGGTGTTAATCCTGAATCACCAATTCTCTTACCGTCTTCAACACCATGCCTTAAAAAGTAGAACAATGTATCAGAATAGATGTTATCCTGATATTTGATAATCCCATCTTCCAGATCAATATCATCTGGTGAATCGGCATAGAAAAGAACATAGTCTGAAGGATCAAACACTCCATCCTCTTCACCAATTACCATAATACTGTTTTCAATGAGGTCAAAAGGCCTGGGTGAATTGTTTTCCTGAGGTAACATTCCTCCCTCATTCCCAAAAAGCTGAAGTTGGGTTGGATTCAGACTGGATACAGGAATACCTTGTTGCTGAAGATACTGATAGCTCAATTGGTGAACACCGTTTTTTGTTATACCAATTTTATACCAATTGCCAGTGTTCAATACGGAGGTCTGAGCCATGCTTTGTCCACCAATAGCAACCGACAGGATTAAAATTATCTGTATGTTCCTCCACCACATATCGCTTCCAGACTGGAATTATTTATCCAGTTAATTTACTGATTGTCACTCAATTTTAGGCTCCCAGTCACCAAAGACTTTATCGATTGAATATTGCTGAGCTTCTTCATCTGTAAGAATATGTGCCCATTTTACCCTTTTCCCAGGTTGAAAGCCTTCTCCTATATTTTTATACTCTGCATAATACGCAGTTTCTTCTTTTTCGGGTTTTCCCCAGTTATGCCAACCTTCTGGTCTAATAATTCCTGATAAATCGCATTCTAAGAAAACGACATGTGCATAGGGTCTCCAGGGCCTTCCCAAATAGACGGATCCGTCTGCTGCCTCACCATAAATCTTACATCCTTTAAATACCATTCCAAATGGAGTTTGTTCTTCAGTAGAAGCCGCAGTGATGTATCCATCCCTTTTGCAAAAGATTTCACACTCCTCGAAATATGCTGTTGACCACCCAAAAATGAAATCAACTGTCCCTTCAATGTAGCAGTTTTTGTAATATTGCCTGCTGTTTTTACCATGTGGGTATAAAGTATCCTGATTACCTAAAAACCTACAATTTTCAAAAATCACCTGGTCACCATCTACACGGACAGCAACGGCTTGTCCCACCGGACCTGCGGAATTCTCAAAAGTTAAATTCCGAGCCTGAAATCCATCACCATATATATAAAATGAGGACGATCCAGATGTACCAATCTCTTCTCCGAATCGATTCTTGCGACTTGCGAAATCATCGTAAGTAAGAATTGTTTTTTCTTTATTCTCTCCAATAAAACTGATATTGGTTTTAGTAGATGGAAGCATTAATTTTTCCTTGTAAACCCCATTTTTGATAAAAATATAGGTCCTGTTTTTCCTTAAGTGTGGAACTGCATCAATAGCTTCCTGCACAGTCCTGAAATCCCCGTAACCATTTTGATCTACAATGAAATCATATTCTTGTGCTGCAGCATGTAAACTGAAACAAATCAACAATGCGACCACATAAAACCTCATTCTCATTGTACAATTAGTTGTCTACTAATTCTGGAACCATTGAGTAGAATGGCACTTATAATATATTGACCAGGTTTCCACCCTTTTGTATTCAATGAGGCATTCTTACCTGGAAAAGATTCCTCAACTATGCTTCTTCCAGTTAAATCAACCACCGAAATTAAAGCAATTGGTTTATTTGAGTGGATCACTAAGTCCTGACTGTGAGATGAAATTGGATTTGGGTAAATTTTAAGCCCACTGAAGCGTTCATCTGCATTTAGTATAACTCCAGGGGCTACAAACGAGTTTAGCGTGATGCTATAATAGGATTCAACCTCACCTTTTACTGCTTTTACCCTGTAATAAACCCTGTTATTATCCTCCAGGTCCAGGTATTCTGAAAATAAAGTACCTCCAGATACTGACCCTACCTCTTCAAATGAACCGGGCCCATTGTTTTCCTGCAGTGCTCGTTCCACGATGACGGTAACATCATTATCATCTATTGGTAACCAGGATAATGTCGTATGATTCTGATTATCAGGATCTACATAAAGCTCTAATCCAGCAGGCTGTGCTACATAGCTAATGTTTTCTGCCAATGTGCTCTCCACAAGTTGATTGAGGTATTCTTCCAGGTTTGTATAGCCGTCTTCGTCTTCATCCAAATTACCATCACTATCATCAGAAGGATCAAATCCATTGTTGTTTTCCCAATCATCTGGCATTCCATCATCATCAGTATCAGCAGGAGCTGTACCATTTGGTAAATCCGGGTAACCTCCAACATCATCTTGAGAATCAATAATTCCATCACCATAGGAATCACCGCCATATGTCGCAGTACCAGTAGCTACTTCATAAGCTATTCGTTCATCAACTTCATCCCGGTAAGGAAAAACAACACCTGAGTTTCTTAAGACATATTCAAACGCCTCCTGCGCCGAATGATTGCTTTCCATTTCAAATGAGAATGGGGCATCCTGTCTGATCTCATCCTTTGTATCGCTGGAAACTCCCTGAACACCTTCCCAATTATCGGCGGTTATTGTTGGGTAATTAAAAACATAATTTCCATCAATGTAAAACAGGCTGTAACCAAAGCTACCTTGAGCATCAGGTTCAATTATCCGATACCGGGTGGAGGACCCTCCTGTTGCCGGACCGTATTTATAGTAGTTATTGACCATATTGATGTTAGCCTTGTTTCCGTCAATTTCACTAGGTTCAGCACCATAAATACTGTTATCTCCCCAATTGTAAATGACATTGTTTCTAAAATCCACCAATTCATCCCAATCTGCTTCAAATCGGGCACCATTTAATCTGGGGTTTCTGCTTTTGTGATGAGCGATCAGGTTATGATGAAAGCTAGCCTTTTCTCCACCCCATATACCACCATAACCATGATCCCCTTTAGAATGAGCAGATCTATTTAAGCTTTCTGTAATCATGCACCACTGCATAGTAGTATTTATATTTCTGTACATGGACATTACTTCATCCACTCCCCAGCTGAAGGTACAATGATCTATAATGATGTTACTACCAAATCGACTACTCATTGCATCTGCTTCTACCTCATTGCTATCTCCTAACCTGAATCGAATGAATCGAATAATCACATTATCTGCATCCAAAGTAGTTTGTTCTCCAGATATCACAATACCTCCTCCAGGGGCAGTTTGACCAGCAATAGTTAAGTTACCGTTTTGAATCTTCAGGGGAGTCTCCAATTCAATTTGGCCGGAAACTTCAAACACAATAATTCTTTTTCCTGACTTATTAATTGCATCTCTAAGACTGCCTGTTCCGGAATCATTAAGGTTGGTAACTTTATAGACGGTTCCCCCCCTTCCTCCAGAAGCATATTTTCCAAACCCCTCCGCTCCAGGGAATGCAATCGTTTGCGCAAACCCATCAATAGAAATGACTAATAATAACAAACTGATAAACTTTGTAAGACTCTTCCTCTTCATATCTTTTTACATTTAATTCTTATAAAAGCGGTATTGATATCTACTGCCATTCAATTCAAAAATGGCCAGGTACAATCCCGTTTTCAAACTTCTCAAATCAAGTATTCTTTCACCTACAATCCTCTTTTGAGGCATTAATACTGCTCCATTCAAATCAATGATCGAAAAAATTACAGGCTGTTTGGTGTCAATATGAAACTGAGCTTCAACAAAAGAGGGGTAAACCCTGATCTCAACCTGTTCTAGCGCTTCCAAAACAACAGTATTTGTAGTATCAATTACAGTTTCGCCCGGTACATCAATTTTGTAAATTGTACCATTGGCTTTAGACAAAAAATAAACCTCACCTCGACTATCAAAACCAAACTTGATGTCTACACGGCCATGATCTACTATCTCAGATAATTCCATTTCCTCATTCAATGAATTATGCAGAATTGCTCTTTTTAATGGATATTGTCTTCCTTCGATCAATGAGTCTGCAGGGGCATAAAAAATTCTCCCTGTTGGGATATCACCCATGAACATAATTCCCTCAAATTCAGGTACCCGATCGGAATGCCAAACATGTCCCAGGTTTATTGCCAAACCATCATCATGATCATATTGGGCTACTGGATAGACATAATCTCTTTCTTCCTCTTCAGGCAATTTGTAAAGTGTTTCTCTGCTTAGCTCTATATCAAACAGAAAGGTACCTTCCCGATTATCCCAGCCGTAGTTCATTCCTTTTCTTACAATGTTTATCTCTTCTATATTAAGCTCTCCAATATCGCCCGTGAACAGAATGGTTTCACCAGCCCGTTTCTCAAAATGCAAGCGATGTGGATTTCTGAATCCATACGCCCATATCTCTGGTAAATCATACTCACCATTGATAAAAGGATTGTCTTGTGGAACACCATAGGTACCTATTCTACTGTTATCCCCCAATGGATCAATTCTCCAAATTGTTCCCAGGTGGCTTTCCGGAGTTTGCATGTTATCATGAAATCTATTCAGTCCTGAACCACCTTCTCCAATGCAGATATACAAAAAGCCATAATCCGTATCTCCAGGTTCTGAAAATGGATTGAAAGCAATCTCCTGCACACCATGAATTAACTTTGGAAAGTCCCATCTGATCATCTCACTCCATGTCCCTGAAAAACGGGTTGCTGTAGGGTCAGATGCGATCCATTTAGTAAGAACCCATTGCACATCAATTCCATTATGTTCAGCAGCTTTGAAGTCCGCCTCCTTATCATCAGGTACTTCCGAATGTGTTGTAAAAAAGATCCCGTTTTGTTCAAACTCCGGGTGAAATGCAAAGCCACCCAGACCTGAACCCTTACCTTTAGTGTACTGGAATTCTGAAAAATGCTTTTGTACATCCAGGTACTCAAAGACCCTTGATGAATCTTTTATGATATACAGTTTCCCATTGAGGTCATTCACTGCAAGAAACGCTGAGTCAACTGGCATTTCTCTGAGCATGTTAATCCTTGCATATGGTTTGGAAAAGCTGGTTTTGGGTAGCATTACCCAATCTGTTAATCGCACATGTAAATCTCCCCATAAAATTGATGGAACCGGATCACTAACTGGCTGTTGAGCTTCCACCAAACAGAAAGATCCGGATAAAAATATTAGGGAGAAAAGACCTCTACCGATGGAAGAATTAATTCGATCAATATATTTAAATAATGCAATCAAATACTTAAAATTTTAATTTAAAACAATATTTTTATTAAAATAATTATATATTTACTATCTCAATAACTAATCGAAAACAACGTGAAATTTTACTTTAGGATACTCACTTTAATTATACTCCTTAGCTGTGAAGAAACAGAACCAGTTAACATCTGCGATGAGGTGAATATGATCGTCACTTTAAACAAAACCTCTTCTGGTTGCAATAGCATCAACGGTTCTGCTCAAGTGAACGTAGAGGGGGGAAACCCACCTTATTTAATTACCCTCAACCAGGGAGAACCTTCTACTAATACTATTTTCAAGGAATTGAGTCAGGGGAATTATAACTTTATGGTAGAAGATGCAAAAGGCTGCCTTTCGGAAAACCATTCATTTGAAATACTTACTGGCATATCTCTAACCACAGATATACTCCCAATCATCAATACAAGCTGCAACGTAGGAAACTGCCATCAACTGATAGGACCAAGTTTTCAGACCAACGAGGAGATTATTTCTACAGCTGAGGCAATCAAAGTTTCTGTAAACGAAGGTACAATGCCTCCAGAAACAGAACCACCCTTGGAGCAAAACCAAATCGATCTAATCAATTGCTGGGTTAATGATGGTGCCCCAGAGAATTAGACATCATGTTGTTTTCAATAAGTCAAAGAACTAATTATTTATAATTAAGTTTTTTCATTGCTTCCGCCACTATTTGCGCTACTATATTGGCACCTTCGGGCAGAAAATGAGTATTATCATTTGAACCTTCAGGATAAGCTTCATACTTCCCTGCTTCAAGGTTCATAAAGTAATTTCTTGTTACATATTCCCTACCCTCTGTCGAGAATACCTCCATCGAAAGCTTGTTAAGGTCTATAAACAGCGTATTCAATTCCAGTGAGATCTGATAAGCCGCGTTAGGGTAATCTCCATGGACATTTTTCAACTGTCCTTTTTCCCATGGATAATTTCTTGCTACTGGGGTTAGTATGATCGGAATACCACCTTTTTGTCTGGTCTGGGTGACGTACAACCGTAGAAACTCTTTATACCCCTCAATGTCCACATATCTCTCTGTCTTATTATTTGCAGCATCATTGTGACCGAACTGCATCAGGACCAAATCACCTGGATTGAGCTCGTTAAAGACTTTTCGCCACCTGCCTTCCTGAAAAAATGTTCGGGTACTTCTTCCACCTCTTGCCCTATCATCAACCACCACCGAATCAGCCCTGAATAGACTTGAATATTTAGGTAAGTCGCTCTTCGAGAAATACCCTTGAAAGACCTGTCCCCAGCCAGTAACCGGATACCTTGTTGCCATGTAATCCTTCCCCGGATCATAATTATCCGAATAATCAGCCATGGTGGAATCCCCTATCAAATAAATCTTAAGTATTTCCCTCTTTTGATTGAACCCTACTAATAGGGAAAAAATCAACACAACCGATATGAAGTGTTTAAAACTCATTTTGGCTTCCTGACAAATTGATTTAATGAAAGGTTATTCTCTCTTATGCCTTCCAATACTAATTCAGCCATTATTCTGGCTCCCAATTCATTGAAATGTGTGTTATCAGCCTGTCCTTCTGGGTAATTAGGGTGTTGACCAGGAGTCAAATGAAGATAAAGTAAGGTCGATTTGTCTTCACCCAGGTCTTTAAGCAACGACATAGATTTTTGGGTCATATCGATCAGTGGAATTTGTTCTTGAGTGGCTACTTCCCGTATTAATTTTGCATATGCTTCGTGTGTATTCTTCAATTTACCAGCCTCATAAGACCTCCTTGTTACAGGTGTAAGTAAAACTGGCTTTGCTCCTTTGGATTTAGAGCCGTTGATAAACTTTCTTAAGTTACTTTGAAACTCATTTGGGGTTGTATATCGACCAACTTTGGAAGGTACTTCGTCATTATGTCCAAACTGGATAAAAACATAATCTCCAGGGTTTAGTTGCTCCATAACCTTTTCCCATCTCTCTTCTTCAATAAAGGACTTAGTACTCCTGCCATTTTTTGCATGATTCTCCACAAAAGCCGAATCAAAAAAACTCGCAAATGGTGTTCCCCAGCCTGTTTCCGGGTACTCTTCTATTGTTTTATCGGCACAGGTTGAATCACCAATCAGAAATATTCTGGGAGACTTTTCCTGCATAAAGCCAAGTCCTAAAAAGAAAAACTGCAATAAAAAGATAACCCACCTCATTTCACTAAAACTGCTTTTTTATGCACCCCTTTCGTACAAATGATTTTGTCTTTTGGAATACCACTGATCACCACATCACTGGTTTCCTCCCCATACACCCTAATCACAGCCTCTTCATCAGTGATCCCGGCAAAACGTTGCAGATTGGCATTACTACTGTTGAAGAGTTTCAACGGAACATCCCCATTACACTGAACCTGAACATTGTTAAAACTGATACCATCTACATCCAGGATTGACATCCCATATTTTGCTTCAATGTCAATATTCTCAAGAACTACATTTTGGATTTTCATCTCGGGTAAACCCTGAAAATAAGCGGCCCTTCCACTTCCAACTGCAGTTATATTCTTAATATAAATGTCCTTGAATGATGGTGTTGCCTCTGTAACCGGTTCGGCTTCTACATTCTCGGGACTTTCCTGATCTAATGAAGGAGACTGGCCACCGTAGAACAAATTAAATCGAATGGGCTCAGTGGGAATATTGATCATATTGATGTCTGAGATGTAAATATTCTCAACTACTCCACCTCTTCCTCTAGTACTTTTAAATCGAATACCGGTGTCCGTGCCGATGAAGGTCAAATGGGAAACATGTATATTCCTCACTCCCCCTGACATTTCACTTCCCACTACAAATCCCCCATGTCCATGATAAACAGTGTTATTTTTTATGATCACATTTTCAGTTGGAATCCCGCGTGTGCGGCCATCTTCATTTTTACCTGATTTTATACATATCGCATCATCACCCACATCAAATGTGCAGTTGTAGACCAATGCATTTTTACAGGATTCCAGATCCAGACCGTCACCGTTTTGGGAATACCAGGGATTGCGGACTTTGATATTTCTTATTATTATATTTTCTGACATCAATGGGTGAATATTCCAGGCTGGAGAATTCTGAAAAGTAGGTCCATCCAGCAAAATATTTTTAGAATTTACCAAACTCACCATGACAGGTCTTAAGAAATCTTTGAATTTTTGAAAATCCTCCTTTGATTGTGTTTCCGGAACATTGAAAAAGCCTGCGGTTGCTTCAGCACCTCTTTTGAAACTTTCTGAAGGATACCATTTATCACCCTTTTCATTCAGCAAACCACCACTTTTCACAAGCTTCTCCCATTGGCCTGGCGGCATTTTGCTCTTTTTCACTTCTCTCCATGCACCACCATTTCCATCAATCACTCCGGTCCCGGTAATAGCAATATTTTCTACATTTTGAGCTGAGATTGGTGATACACATCTGTAAGTATTCAATCCCTCAAAACTTGTAGCAACCAGTGGGTAATCATCTTTATTCGTAGAAAAGAGTAACAGGGCTCCCTGAGCTACCTCAAGATTTACGTTACTTTGAAATGTTATAGGACCAGTCAACCAAATTCCTCGAGGAATGAGAACAGTTCCTCCTCCATGAGTAGAAACAACGTCAATAGCATCATTGATAGCCTTTGCATTATTACTCAACCCATCAGCTTTTGCTCCATGATCCACGATAGACACTACAAAATCCGGAAATGTAGGCTCATGAATTTGTGGCATTTCAAAGGCCACACCCTCATAAACAGATACATCAACCTGCCTGCTTTGGGCGGTTATGCTGAGGATAAAAAATGGAATGGCAAGTATCTTTCTCATTCTGCGCAATCGATTGTACAATATTCGAATTAAATGGATAATTATTGTAAATCCAAAGGAAAGATTATAATTCTGCTAAAAAGGAAGGGTAAGAACCCGTATCGACTGAAAACTTTTGAAAATACTATAGCCTACAGACAAAAAGCTATATTAACACGTGCTGGTTGTTTGATGAATTTATGTAGTGCTTAATTTACCGAGTTGAATTACTCTTTGAAGTCGATCTACCTCACGGACAACCTCTTCTAAAAGATCAAACTGACAATTACTTCTCAGTTCTCTCATTTTTTCCTGAAGTCTTACCAATTCAGCCTCCATAGATGTCAAATGAGGTAAAGTTTCATTTGTTTCAAGTAGCGTTTGGACAGCGTTCATAATAGTGTGCGTTTGACTAATTAACAATGAAGTTACACAAATACCCTCATCCATCTTTCACAAAATCGATGAGTGGTCGGATCATTTCGATGAAAAAACAAGCCTACTTAGTGACACAATTTGAAGGAAAATCGTTGGTTTTAGATTTTTGCTTTCAAGAAATAATTACCCGATTCAACGCAAATTATTCTGTTTCAGGCGCTTAAAGTACCTGATCAACTTACGTTCAGTAATGAGACGTGGTGCTTTCAGCTTGCTATTACCCAATATTTTCCTTGCCGCCCCCTGTACCGAATTCTTATTAAAAAATATCTGCTCAATTATACCCTGGGAATCAGACAGAAAATAAAAGTCATCCCTAAAATAATGGTCTTGTCTGTGCTCTACTATGCTCAAAGATTTTCCTTCGCTAAACTTTTTGTAGTTCCATTTAATAAATGAAATGTCTGAGTCAGCATACAAAACTTCCATCCAGGTATTTTCCGTGGTTTGCGTTGTTTCAGCAATTATGTCATACTTATGAACTTTCGGATCATCCATCATGTATCTGTTAAAATCCATAGTTATAGTTCTATTTGCAGCAATAAACCCAAGCTCAAAGTCTACACCTGAGCTCTTTTGTTTAAACTTAATTTCATGCATGTTGAGGTGATCCACTTCCTTAAAATCTGCCATTTTCCTCATCAACTGAGAAATTGTGAAATCGGATATGGCAGTAATGCGATAACCATGTTCTGTGTAGAACTTTTTTCGGAAAAACCGGACTTCATTTTTCGCTTTAATGACAAACGATTCAAGAGCGTCATTCTTTAGCTTGTAACATTGATCACCCACCTTTGTATAGAGTGAGTTGTTAAGAACGTTCAGCTTGATTTTGACATTGGTAAAAGTTCCAAATCGGTGTGTAGCAACATCGCCATTGATCCATAAAACCTCATCTTTCGAAATTGATGCCGGATAGAGATAGTGGTAAATATTGTCCCAGAGTTCTTTCTCATCTACTTGCACAGAGTTTGCCAGAACAAAGTCAAGGTATTTCACATGTACCTGTCCAAAGGCGTTATAAGAATAGATATAAAGCAAGGAAGAAACCAGAACCAGCTTAGTAAATTGATTCATATCACAATAACAATCTTACAAAAAGCTTACCCCACCATGATTCAAACCAATTTCACACTCAACCAGCCAAATATTACCCTATTTACCTCTTACTTTTGACTGAAGAGATTCATATTGAATGTTTTGGAGAAATTTTATCAGCTTCTTTTCATTGATAATGAATGGAGCATTTACTTCAATTCCTGTAATATGTTTGACAACACTCTCCACAGATCCTTTTGTGAAAAATACCTGTCTCATAGAATGAGATGTATCAGCAACGAAGTAGTGATTTTCTTTAAAAAAGCTTTTTTGTGATTGGTCTACAATACTGATTGATTTGTCCCAACCTTCTTATAATTCCATTTCACCAACTTCAAATTTTCATTCGCCACCAGAATCTCTAAAAAAGTATTTTCTGATGTAGCTACTTCATCAATCTTCAAGTCATATGATGTGACTTTTGGATCACTCATCATGTATATATTAAAAGAGGATGAGAAGACCTCATTGTAACTATAAAACCTTAAGCGGAAATCTACTTTGTTACCCTTCTTAAGCAATTGAAGTTCATAGACTTCAAGCAATTCTATTTCATCAAATGAAGCAATCTTGGACATTAATTCAGAAGAAGTGAAATTTGAAGTAGCATTTACCTCATACAGGTTTCTATGATAAAAGTGTTTCTCAAATGATCTTTCTAAGCCATCTTCATTTATGCGAAAAGATTTTATGGCTCCATTTTTCAATTTATAACACTGGCCATCAATTCTTGTATACAAGGAATTATTAAGCACATTCAACTTAATTTTAACTCCAGAATATTTACCAAATTGACTGGTAACCACATCGCCATCCATCCAAAGCACTTCATCCTTACTGACGGTTAATGGATAGAGAAATTGATGAATTATGTTCCAAATTGCTTCCTCCTCTACTTTAGCAGAATTGGCTAAAACAAACTTTTCATACTCCACCTGACCAAATGAATCATTCGAGTAAATACTTAAGATGCAAAGTATAGAAATCAGCTTGAAAACATTATTCATAACGAAATATCAATCAATTTGAAAGCTGATTCCTAATATAATACGCAGTACTTCACCTATGCAAGGGCCAACTGATCAGAATAAGAATAGCTTGCAATCATTTTAAGCAAGAAGTCAATATCTGATTTTCTCGTTGCAATCCCAACTGAAATTCTTGTTGCTCCACGCATTTTATTTAAATGCTTCACCATATCATAGTAGGAACCGCAATCTCGTGAAGTGAAATATCCTGTAAGTTCCTCTGTTGTCAGGCAATTGTTGACTTCATCTATCCCCGGATTACAAAAGCACCCTGAACGAATTGATACATTATTCTCATTCATTTTACTTTCAATTTTCTCAAAAGGAATTTTATTGCCATTCTCATTAAAAACATTGATGATAATGGTTCCTCCTGAATTCTTTCTATCAGCAGGACCAAATACTTTCACCAATGGTTTTCCATTTTCATGCTGTAAATCAGATAATCCTGAGACAAGGTAATCCATCAAACCTGTGACTCTTTCGTTTATCATCTGCAAACCAACGTTCTCAATATGGTCCAAACCAATTTTGATTGCCGGAATGTCAAGATAATTAACGGTTCCATTTTCAAATCTTTCATGGTTATTTGCCAGGTAGTGATGTCTTGTTTTGGCACTGGCCAAAGTAACCGTACCACCAGCAAACCAGGGTTTCACAAGTTTATCAAACTTTGATTTCTTCACGAGCAAACATCCCATTCCAGTAGGGTAGCCAAAAATTTTGTAAAATGAGACTGAAACATAATCGGGTTTTACACTTGATAAGTCTAATGGATTGGTGGGAACAAATGCCGCCGAATCCAGTAAAACATCCCACCCTTCCTGGTGAGCCCTGTATATCCACTCTAAATCGTGCTTCACGCCAGAAACATTAGACTGAGCTGGATAGGCAAAAAGCTTTTGGCTTGCAGATTTATACTTTTTCAATTTTACCGTGAGGGCCACATCATTGATGCACAGGTCCTCAAACTGAATGGGGCAATACGCAAAATTTGCACCCTTATTTGCTGCATACTCCCTGATGCCATTTACTGAGTTGTGATTATCAGCTAATAGAAGTATTTGGCTGTTACTGTCAAATGGGTAACATTCACCAACTATTTTAAGTGCTCCTGAGGCATTTGATGTGAAAACACAATAGTAATCTTCACGTGCATTAAAGAAGTCCAGTACTTTTTCCCGAGACTCTTCTACAAGCCTTGTAGCCAACTGTGAGGTTGGGTTTGTACTATGAGGATTACCGAAAACCGAGGTTTCTAAAAGCTCATGATGTTTTCTTATTTGGCTTTCTGCATACAAATTCCCTCCCGTGTAATCAAGGTAAATCTGATTGGTTTTGATTAGTCTGGAGTACTCTCTTTCAACCAGGTTCTCAAAGTATAGATCGTGTGGCAGTGTTTCCAAGGGATTGTTCAATTCCCTTCTGGTTGTTTCTTGTTTCATCGTGCGTGTTGGTTAATAATGATGCCAACAATTTAGAAGCACGAATGAATAATTTACCTATCCACCCCGGGTAGTTTTGATTAAAAAAATAAAAAACCGGAGTGTCTGTCCGGTTTTCCTTTTCATAACTTCTTATTTGGTGGTTTACGTCAGACTCGGTTCTAAAATATTTTGTGCCAACCAAACACCTACCTCAGATGTTTTATAAGCTTTCTCCTCAGCAATATCTTCAGTTACAACACCGGCTTCCAAAGATTCATTTACTACTTTTCTAACAGAAGCAGCCTCTTCAAGTAAATCAAGCGATTCTAATAACATCGCTGCAGATAATACCGTAGCTATTGGATTAGCAATATCCTTTCCAGCTGCCTGAGGATAAGAACCATGAATTGGTTCAAATACAGATGTATGTAGTCCTACAGATGCAGAAGGTAATAATCCTAGAGATCCAGTAATTACACTGGCTTCATCAGATAAGATGTCTCCAAACATATTTTCTGTGACCATGACGTCAAATTTCTTCGGCCATTGGATCAATTGCATGGCTGCATTGTCAACAAACATATAGTCTGTTTCAATATCAGCATACTCCTTTTCCATTTTTTGTGCCACTTCCCTCCATAACCTGGAAGTCCCCAAAACATTGGCCTTATCAACTACAGTCAATCGTTTATTCCTTTTACCAGCATAATCATACGCCAGCTTAAGAATTCTTTCTATTTCTTCTACCGTGTATACACAGGTATCAAAAGCTGTTTTAAGATCTTCAGAACGACCTCTTGGTTGTCCGAAATAAATCCCTCCTGTCAATTCTCTTACCACCACAAAATCTGCACCTTCTACGATATCCTGACGTAACGGACTCTTATGTATCAATGATTGAAATGTGTTAACTGGACGGATATTGGCGAATAGACCTAGTTTCTTTCTCATTGCCAGAAGTCCCTGTTCTGGTCTCACCTTAGCTGAAGGATCATTGTCGTATTTTGGATCACCAATTGCTCCAAATAAAACAGCATCAGAGTTCATACAGATTTCATGTGTACTGTCAGGATAAGGATTGCCTACTTTGTCAATTGCACAAGCACCTACATCTGCATGCGTGTATTCAAATTTGTGCCCGTACTTCTCAGCAATAGCATTGAGCACTTTCACTGCCTGATCAACAATCTCAGGTCCAATTCCATCTCCTGGTAAAACACCTATCTTAAAATCCATATCTATCTATCGTTATCACTTTCTAATATATTCAACATCTTAATTGTAGCCTTAATAGCAGCTACTGTTTGATCAGGGTCCAAACCTCTTGTTTTAAACCTGTAATCACTTTCCCAGGTAATAGTGGTTATCACCAATGCATCTGTATTGCCTCCGGGTGGAATTGTCACTTCATAATCAACCAGCCTCGGGAAGCTCCTACCTAATCTATTATAAATCTGGCTCAGGCTATTCATAAAGGCATCATACTGACCATCACCAGAGGAAGTTTGTTCGTATAATTTCCCATCAATTTCTACGCTTAATGTAGCCATAGATTTTAATCCCTGCGCTACAGACAAAGCATAATTCTTTATTTTGACTTTTGGATCCTGAATTTGAGTACCTAAAACATCTTTGATGATGAATGGAAGATCTTCCTTGGTGATAGATTCCTTCTTATCGCCTAACTCAATGATCTTTTTGGTGACCTTTTTGGTATCTTCTGGGCTCAGATCAATACCAAGTTCCTGCAAATTCTTTTTAATACTGGACTTGCCAGACATTTTTCCCAGTGCATAGCTGTATGTCCTGCCAAATCTTGTCGGATTAAGATTGTTCTGATAGAGGTTATCCTTGTTATCACCATCAGCATGAATTCCACTGGTCTGGGTAAAAACAAATTCTCCAATCAATGGCTTATTAGACGGAATACGTACACCAGAAAAGGATTCAACTACCTTGCTGACTTTATATAATTTGGTTTCATCTACGTTGATGTCAATACCCAAATGATCTTTCATCACACCAATGACACTGGACAAAGGAACATTCCCTGCTCTTTCGCCTAAACCATTTAATGTGGTGTGAATACCACTAATTCCAACCTTAACAGCCTCGTAAACATTGGCTACAGACAGGTCATAATCATTGTGAGCATGAAAATCGAAAGTCATGGATGGAAATCGTGAAACCATCTCCAGACAGAATACTTTAGTCTGCTCATGGTTTAGTATTCCCAATGTATCCGGTAACATGATCTTATTGACACTGGTGTCCTTCAACCCTTCTACCAAATTATAAACATAATCAGGAGAATCAATCATGCCATTACTCCAATCTTCCAGATAAACATTCATAGTGATCCCCATTTGGTCCGCAATGGCAATGGTGTCTTTGATATCCTGTAAATGTTCCTCTGGAGTTTTTCTTAATTGTGATTGACAATGTTTGAGAGATCCTTTACACAATAGGTTGTCCACAGATCCCCCGGCGTCTTTTATCCAATTGAGTGAGATATCTCCGTCGATAAATCCAAGAACCTCTACTTTACCACCAAATCCATTCTGATTGGCCCAGGAAAAAATCTTCTTTGCCGATTCAAATTCTCCATCCGATACTCTTGCAGAGGCGATTTCCAGCCTGTCAACCTTCAATTCCTCCAATAGCAATTGCGCCAGACTCAGTTTTTCACTGTCTGTAAAGGAGACGCCTGATGTTTGCTCCCCGTCTCTAAGGGTGGTATCAAGAATCTCTAGTGCCATGAATTAAGCCCTACTAGCCTCAAATGCTTCTATATCACTTTTGATATTGATCAGGTAGTCAATGTCGTCAAATCCATTTAGCAAACATTCTTTCTTATAGGAACTGATTTCAAATGTAGACTTATCTCCAGTAGCCAAAATTGTAAATTCCTGGTTTTCAAGATCAACATGAAAACTCGTTTTTGGGTCAGCGTCAATTGCAGCAAAGGCTTTTTTAAGAAACTCATCAGATACCTGGATGGGTAAAACACCATTATTCAGACAATTATTTCTGAAAATATCAGCAAAAAAGCTACTCACAACCACTTTGAATCCATAATCATGAACAGCCCAGGCTGCATGCTCTCTACTGGATCCACTTCCAATATTTTTGCCTGCAATAAGGATCTTACCTGAATAGGTAGAATCATTTAAAACAAAATCTTCTATCGGATTGCCATCTTTATCATAACGCCAATCTCTAAACAGATTTTCGCCAAACCCATCTCTGGTGGTCGCCTTTAGAAACCTGGCTGGAATGATCTGGTCAGTATCCACGTTCTCAATTGGCAATGGAACAGCTGGGGACTCAAAACTTATAAATTTATCTATAGCCATAGTACTCGCTCTCTTTATAGTAATTCTCGTGGATCAATTATTTTACCTGAAACCGCTACTGCAGCGGCAGTCAATGGGCTTGCCAACAGTGTTCTGGAGCCAGGACCTTGTCTTCCTTCAAAGTTTCTGTTAGAAGTAGATACTGCATACTTACCAGCAGGTATTTTATCATCATTCATGGCCAGACAGGCTGAACATCCCGGTTGTCTCAACTTAAAACCAGATGCCTCAAGTACTTCAACCAATCCTTCTTGTATTGCCTGTTGCTCTACTTGCTTAGATCCAGGCACAATCCATGCTGTAATATTTTCAGCTTTTTGCTTTCCTTTCACAAAGGCAGCAACTTCCCTCAAATCTTCTATTCTACCATTGGTACAACTTCCTACGAAAACATAATCGATTGGCTTTCCTACCAATTGGTCACCTGCATGAAAACCCATGTAATTCATTGACTTTTCAAATGACTTGTGCTCAGAGGTATCTATTTGTTCCAGTGAAGGAATATTTGCTTTCACTTTGGTACCCATTCCTGGATTGGTACCATAGGTAATCATTGGTTCTATATCTGCCGCATCAAATTTGATTTCTTTATCAAAAACAGCATCATCGTCAGTTTTGAGTTCTTTCCATTTCTCAACCGCCTTATCAAAATCTGCTCCCTGAGGAGCTCGTTCTCTTCCTCTTATGTATTCGAAAGTAGTTTCGTCCGGTGCAATGTGTCCTCCACGTGCTCCCATCTCGATACTCATGTTACAAACAGTCATCCTCCCTTCCATGGAAAGACTTCTGATAGCAGAACCTGCAAACTCCACAAAATATCCTGTACCACCTCCGGCAGTTACTTTTGAAATGATATAAAGAACAACATCCTTGGCAGTCACACCCTTACCAAGTTCACCGTCTACGGTTATTCGCATTTTCTTTGGTTTGGGCTGCATAATACACTGAGTAGCCAATACCATTTCTACTTCGCTGGTACCAATCCCAAATGCAACTGCACCGAATGCTCCATGAGTTGAGGTATGACTATCACCACATACAATGGTCATTCCGGGCTGAGTCAATCCCAGCTGTGGACCAATCACATGTACTATACCCTGATACGGGTGATTGAGACCATAAAGATCAATACCGTGTCTTTCACAATTTTCAGTCAGTTTATCAACCTGAAATTTGGAAAGTGCATCCTTGATTGGGAGATGCTGATCAATTGTTGGAACGTTATGATCTGGAGTTGCCACTGTATTTTGTGGTCTGAAAACTGACACACCTCTATCTTCGATCCCTGAAAAAGCCTGAGGGCTTGTTACCTCGTGGATCAAATGTCTGTCAATGTATACTACACTGGGGCCTCCTTCAATCTCTTTCACAACGTGAGCATCCCAGATTTTATCGAATAATGTTTTACCCATAGACTTACTACTACCTATTAAGTTTTTTGATAAGGGAAACAAAGGTAGTTCTACGATCTTCGCGAATGCAATGGATAAATGTTCTTTTTTGAATTTATTATGGCATTTCTACCATGTAACTAATGATATTAATTGATTGAATTTCAATTAATTAACTAAATATTAATTACATACTCTATCAGCATCATTGATTAATTTCAACTCCTTCTTCAGGATATTTTCAAACCGGGTGGTGCTGATATAGTGGTCCTCCAGCAACTTACCATCATGAATCAATGCAAATGTTCCAAATCCAGCTGGGGACTCCTTTATATCCTGAGAGTTCGAAATTTTGGTAACATTCAGTTCCACTCCATATTCCTTTGCTGTCTGAGCAAGGTCTGTACCTGCTTTAGTATGGTAGGGGCATTGATCCGCATAGACAAGGTTCCATCCCTGATATTTTTCACGATTCCTGGTCCAATCTATAAAATTTGCATCAGGGGAAGAGGGGTTAAATTTCTTATGATACAACTCATACTTCTCCTTTTTATCGACCAGTCTATATCCATTCTTAGTAAAAATAGATCCATTGACTATCCATGGCTTGTCACTACAAGAGACCACAACTCCTGCTTTCCCTAATCGTCTCGCCTCCATTTCTACCTCACGAATCAAACTTTCTCCAACACCCTTGTTTTTAAACTTGTTTGGATAAACCATTATACATTGAATACACAATGTATTCCTGGCATCAATGGGCTTCCAGCTACTTTCCGTTGGAGCAAATTCAACAAAGCCCATTCGATCTCCTTCTGACGATTTACATAAGTGAAATCTTAAGCCATTAGCAAATTGTTCTTCAAACCAGCTCGATTTAGCCTTGAATCCATTATTCTTTTTGTTTTGCATACAGAAAAATCCCTCCTCCTCCATATTGGCTGGCGTTACTGAAAGAATTTTCATAACAAGTGCGTTTTTGAGTGTAAAATCTTCTACCGGAAAACCCTGGTATTGGGATATAGCATCACAACCTGACTTCACAAGTCAGCTTAGGTAAAATCTGATAATACTTTTAGAATTAAAATGATTGCTGTGAATCTAAAATATGATATTGATCAGGATGGTTGATTTCCTGCTTCTTCGGAAGTTAAACCAAAGGCTTGTGTGTGTCTAGTTCTGCGGCTTTATTGAGCTTCTGCTCAATCTTCTTTAACACTTCCCATTGTGAACCATTCATTTTGTACATGGTAGTAAGTGCTTCATGTGAAAACTCCCTCAAGGCATTGTGAAAGTCGGTCTCTGTACCCATGTGGTATCTGCCTGATTTTTTGTTAAACCACAACATGATCATTTCTCTCATAGTAAATTTTCCCTTTTGAGTGTTAGCAATTTCTTTTAGATCCCTATTTCCAAGAGAGTCAGGAACGAGAAACTCCTGATACGATTGTGTTTTTGCTGGATTACTAATCTACAAATTTCAATTCGGAAATCAGGAATAGTTAGCACATAATCTTCACGACAATCACTAAATAATTTCTTATTCCTTAATGTATACTCTAAGATAATAAATGGTAAGTGAGCTAACCATTTTTTTCGATGAATGAACGATAACATCACATAAAAAATAGAGGGCTCAAAGGAGCCCTCATTAGTTGAATGAATCTATGTCTATTTCTAATTTACTTCTGTATATCCACAGCATCCAGATTTATGAACTCAATGTGTTTATCTTCACTGAGATTCAACCCTACTATCCCATCTTTTTCAACCTTGCCAGCCAAGATTTCCTTGGAAAGCTCGTTTAAAATCTCACGTTGCAATACTCTCTTCAACGGTCTTGCACCAAATTGAGGCTCATATCCCAATTCACCCAGGTGATCCAGTACTTCCTCAGACGCTTCAATTTTTATGCCAGATTCGGCAAGACGCTCCTGGATCAATCTAAATTGAATGCCTACAATCTTCCTGATATCAGCTCTGCTCAATGGTCTGAACATAATAGTTTCATCAATCCTGTTGAGAAACTCAGGCCTTACTGATTTCTTCAGTAAGTCAAAAACCTGCAATTTGGTTCCCTCAATCACTTGCTCAGAATTCCAATCCTCCATCTTATCAAAATTCTCCTGGATCAATCCTGAACCGATATTGGTAGTCATGATGATAATGGTGTTCTTGAAATTTGCTATCCTACCTTTATTGTCCGTCAATCGACCATCATCAAGTACCTGCAATAGAATATTAAATACATCCGGATGCGCTTTTTCGATCTCATCTAAAAGAATGACAGAGTATGGCTTTCTTCTAACAGCTTCTGTTAATTGACCTCCTTCGTCATAACCAACATATCCAGGAGGCGCACCAATTAGTCTGCTTACTGCATGACGTTCCTGATATTCAGACATATCAATTCTCACCATGCTGTTTTCATCATCAAACAAGTATTCGGCTAGTGCCTTTGCCAATTCAGTTTTACCCACACCGGTTGTGCCAAGGAAAATGAATGATCCTATTGGTCTTTTTGGATCCTGCAATCCAGCCCTACTTCGTCGCACCGCATCAGAAATTGCCTGTATGGCTTCTTCCTGACCTGCAACTCTTTTCCCAAGTTCATCTTCTAATAGAAGTAATTTGTCCCGATCGCTTTGTAGCATTTTTGAAACTGGAATTCCGGTCCACTTGGCTACCACCTCAGCAATGTCTTCAGATTCTACTTCTTCTTTCAACAATGATGAATTGGCATGAATTTCCTGTAATTGTTTTTGGTATTCCTCCAGCTTCTTTTCACTGTTTGTGATCTTTCCATATCTGATCTCAGCTACCAAACCATAGTCTCCAGATCGTTCAGCCTGCTCAGCTTCCTGTTTGTATCGATCGATGTTTTCTTTCTCGGCCCTGATTCCGGTTATGATACTCTTCTCATTTTCCCATTTCGCCTTCAGATCATTTCTCTTTTCACTAAGTTCCCCAATTTCTTTACTCAAAACAGCCTCCTTTGACTTGTCCTTTTCTCTTCGAATCGCCTCCCGCTCAATCTCCAATTGCATGATCTTCCTTTGCAGTTCATCTAATTCAACTGGAAGACTATCTATTTCCAACCTTAGTTTGGAAGCAGCCTCATCCATTAAGTCAATGGCCTTATCGGGCAAGAACCGATCGGAAATATACCTATTGGACAATTCTACAGAGGCAATCACTGCATCATCCTTGATCCTAACCCCATGATGCACCTCATATTTCTCTTTAATTCCCCTTAGGATGGAAATGGCGTCCTGGACGTTTGGCTCATCTACCACAACAGACTGGAACCTTCGTTCTAACGCCTTGTCCTTCTCAATGTACTTTTGATATTCCTTCAAGGTAGTTGCCCCAATTGCATGCAATTCACCCCTTGCCAATGCAGGTTTCAATAAGTTAGCCGCATCCATGGCTCCTTCACCACCTCCACCAGCGCCAATCAAAGTATGGATCTCATCAATAAAAAGAATAATTTCTCCATTAGAATCCGTCACTTCTTTAATTACTGCCTTTAACCGCTCTTCAAATTCCCCTTTGTATTTGGCTCCTGCCACCAGCAATCCCATATCCAGGGATATCAAGGTTTTGGATTTAAGGTTTTCTGGCACATCTCCATCAATGATACGCTGCGCCATTCCTTCTACAATGGCCGTTTTACCAACACCCGGTTCTCCTAAAAGGATAGGATTGTTTTTTGTTCTTCTCGACAAAATTTGAAGTACTCTTCGGATCTCTTCATCTCTTCCAATTACCGGGTCAATTTTACCTGCTTTTGCAAGCTCGTTAAGATTAATAGAATACCTTTCTAAAGACCTGTATTTTGATTCGGCGTTTTGGTCAGTCACCTTCCTGCCTCCTCGGAGTTCACTAATGGCGGCATTCAATACTTTGCCATCAAATCCAAATTCCTTGAGCAGCTGACCTACTTTATCTTTTCCTTTCATTAAGCCATGGAGAATGTGCTCCACAGCTACAAATTCATCACCTAGTTCCTGACCGTATTTCTCAGCTGTCTGCAACGCAGCTGCTGCCTCATTAGTCAGGTACGGTTTCTGTCCAGATACTTTTGGATATGACGCTATGATCTGGTCAGCTCGTTCGACCAGCGTTTTCGGGTTGATGCTTAGTTTTTTCAGCACAAACGAAATCACATTTTCATCCCCTCTTATTATCGCCTTCAACAAGTGCGCAGTGTCAATCGCCTGATGACCGGCAGACTGAGCAACTTCAGTTGCCTGATTCAGCGCCTCCTGCGATTTTATTGTGTATTTATCAAAGTTCATTTGCTCTGTTTTCTATGTTACTGATTGATTTCAATGGCTCTAGATCAAAATACGCTCCAAACCAAAAAACGTGCATTTCACAGTCATTATGTCTGATTATAACCAAAACAATCACTAGTAACTGTCATTTTGACATATTTCTTAAAGAATCTTAATCTAGAAAGCTTCCTTTTTCAATTTCAAACTCGAAATATTAAATGTACTACCAATAAACAAGGCATTACCGAAAAAGTCAATATCTTCGATACGCTGGAGATCAGATATTAAAACATGAAACGAAGGAAATTCATCCACAAAGCAGCAGGTACGGCTGCAATCGCTTCAACAGGTGTACTTACTGCCTGTTCCGCAACAGAAGAATCAAAACCCAATGTCACCAATATTAACCTGAACAATACCTATCGCTGGAAGATGGTCACTACCTGGCCTCCTAATTTCCCGGTTCTAGGTGAGGGGTGCCAATTATTAGCCAATTGGATTGAAGATATGTCTGGTGGAAGGATGAAAATCCATGTTTATGGAGGTGGGGAATTAATTCCTCCTTTGGAGGGATTTGATGCAGTAAGCAATGGGGCTGTAGAGATGGGGCATGGTTGCGCGTATTATTGGGCTGGAAAATTACCTGCTGCACAATTTTTTGGGGCTGTGCCTTTTGGCATGAATACATCCCAAAGTAATGCCTGGGTTTTATCAGGAGGCGGTGAGCCTCTCTGGAGAGAACTATACGCCCCATTTGACCTCTACCCAATTCCTTCTGGAAATACTGGAATTCAAATGGGAGGATGGTTTAGAAAAGACATCAATTCCCTGGAAGATATCAAAGGCTTGAAAATGAGAATCCCAGGGCTAGGGGGCAAAGTTTTCAACAAAGCTGGAGGAACATCTGTTTTGGTATCCGGAAACGAGATTTATACCAACCTGGAGAGAGGTGTAATTGATGCAACTGAGTGGATCGGACCTTTTCATGATTACAAAATGGGCTTTTATCAGGTAGCTAAAAACTATTATTATCCAGGATGGCACGAACCGGGAGCAACACTTGAACTGATCATTAACAAGACCAAATTTCTCAGTCTACCAAAGGATTTACAAGAGATCATAAAAATGGCCAATTACCGGTTAAACGACTGGATGGGGGCTGAATTTGATGCAAAAAATGCTGTATACCTGAGGAAACTAGTTGATGAAGAAGGTGTGCAATTGAAACAATTCCCAAAAGATGTTTTGACCGAATTGGAGAAATTCACTGAAGAAGCTGTAACAGAGTTAACAGACAAAGATGAATTCAGCAGAAAGGTTTACGAAAGCTACAGAAGTTTCAAAAAATCCGTATCTATGTGGTCGAACATAAGTGACAGAGCTTTCTTTGATTCTCTCGACCCTTTATCATGATTATCGCCAAACCTGAAGACAAAGACACATTCTTAGAAATACTAGCCACTGCTTTTGAAGGTAACAAGAGCTCAGAATGGGTATCAAGAAATACAGGAAACCTGGCAGGCCTAATGGATTACGCCTTTCAGAAATGTGTTGCAAAAGGAGGAGCTTTTCTTTCTGATGATAAAAAAGCAGCGTTCCTTATGGATAAGCCAGATGAATCTATGTCCTGGATGCAGGAAATCAAGTTATCCATTCAGTTGATCTTTGAGGTGATCGGCATTCGCAATGTACCTTCCATTCTGAAAAGAGAATCATATATCAAAAAATTCCACCCCAAGGATGAGCCATATTATTATGCCTGGTTTCTTGGGGTAAATCCTGAAGATCAGGGACAGGGCCATGGAACAAAATTTATCCAGGAACTTTTTGAAAAAGCTTATCACGAAAAAAGGGACATCTATTTGGAAACTTCCAATCCCAAAAACCTACCACTATACCAGAGATTCGGTTTTGAGATATACCATGAATGGGATGGACAGGGTTTCACTTTGTGGTTTCTAAAAAGAGATCATGACAAGGTACTTTAGCTAAGACCAACAACTTCCGGAAAGAATATCATAATCAAAAGAAAAACGAGCTGGATCAATACAAACGGAATAATCCCTTTGTAAATATGGCTGGTTTTGACATTTTCGGGTGCCACACCTTTTAAATAAAATAATGCAAATCCAAATGGTGGGGTGAGAAATGAAGTCTGCAGATTCACTGCCAATAATATGCCTATCCAAACCAGGTCAATCCCCATCGCAGCAAATAAGGGCGCTACAACCGGCACAATAATGAAAACTATTTCTATGAAGTCGATGAAGAATCCAGCAATAAAAACAATTACCAATACCATCAATAAAAATGCTGTAGGACTCAACTCAGCACCCTGAATTAGTCTGACAAGAAAATCATCCCCCTCCAGACCTCTGAACACTAATGAAAATGCCGTAGCACCCACAAGGATCATAAAAACCATACAGGTGAGAAATGTTGTATCTCTCATCACCTCCTTGAGAATAACAATATTAAATTTCCCACTGGAAATCGTCAGTAATGTTGCGCCCAGTGCACCCACACCGGCTGCTTCGGTTGGGCTGGCAATCCCGGCAAATATTGATCCCAAAACTGCCAGAATCAATAGAAATGGGAAAACAAAAGCCTGAAGAATTTTTCGCCACATCACTTCACTCCTAAAAGCTTCCAATTCCTTTTCATCCACCTTGGGTGCGCTTTCCGGATAGATCTGAGCAACTATGATGATATACAATAAGTATCCTGATACAAGTAGTAATCCAGGAATAATGGCAGCAGAAAACAAATCCCCTACTGAAACATTCAATACTGATCCCAATAATACCAACACGACAGAAGGTGGAATGATTTGACCCAATGTTCCGGCTGAAGCGATAGTTCCAGTTGCCAATTGCGGACTATACCCTCGTTTCAACATCGTGGGAAGACTAATCAATCCCATGGTAACCACAGTAGCACCTACAATCCCAGTAGATGCTGCCAACATGGCTCCAACAACGACCACAGAAATTGCTAACCCTCCCCTCAACCGACCAAAAATCATGGCCATAGTCTCCAGTAAACTTTCCGCAAGCCCGGATTTTTCCAACATGATCCCCATGTAAATGAATAGCGGGACTGCAAGGAGCACAAAATTGTTCATGGTACCATAAACCCTGAGTGACAGCAAGTAGAAGAAATCAATATCAAACACAAACACCCCGACAATCACTGAAAGTCCTCCCAATGTAAATGCAACCGGATATCCAAACAAAATCAGCCCAAAAACAGCCACAAATAAGATAATAGGAAGGTATTCGATCATTATTTGGTCAGTGTTTTAATGGAATTGACAATAATGGACACTCCCTGTAGTATCAGTAGTGACATCCCAATGGGAATCGTGGATTTAATAATATACCTGGCCGGTAATCCACCAGGATCCGGACTGGTTTCACCGATGGCAAATGAATTTTCCACGAATGTGAGAGAAGTAATCAGTACAATGATGCAAAATGGAAACAAGAAGAATAAAGTTCCTAATAGGTTCACAGTAGCCTTTTGCTTATCCGAAAATTTGGAATAAAACAGGTCTACTCTCACATGTTTGTCATGCTTTAAAGCGTATGCTGCCCCTATCATAAAGATTGCAGCAAAAATGTGCCATTCTAACTCAAAAACAGCGGCACTACTCCAATTGAAGACATAGCGCATAAAAACATCAAAACATATGACCAACACCAGGATTGTTGTAAGCCAGGAGATTAGTTTGCCAACAAATTCATTGAGTCTGTCTAAAAAAACCATTCGGTAGTCAATGTTCTGAAAAACAATAATACACAAAATGGCAAGACTGATGAATACATCCGTGTTTAAACCTGAACTAGAATACCTAACTTTGCGCCATGCCAACAAAAACAGATATCAGAAAGCTTGACCTGGAGAAGATCAAAACATTTTTCCAGTCGCAAGGGGAGAAGCCATTTAGGGCCAAACAGGTGCATGAATGGTTGTGGAAGAAATCTGCACATTCCTTTGACCAGATGACCAACCTGTCATTGGGAACGAGAGAATTACTCAATGAACATTTCGATATCAAACCTATTAGTCTTCATAAAAAACAAGTAAGTCATGACCAGACCATTAAGTCAGCATTTAAATTGCATGACAGCCATCTGATAGAAGGTGTATTGATACCGGCTGATGACCGCATGACAGCTTGTGTAAGCTCACAGGTTGGTTGTTCACTGACCTGCAAATTCTGCGCCACTGGCTACATGGACCGTGAGCGGAACCTGGATGCTTCAGAGATTTACGATCAGGTGGTAGCTATAAAAGATCAGGCTGAAGAGCATTACAAAGCTCCACTGAGCAACATTGTTTACATGGGAATGGGAGAACCATTACTTAACTACGCAAATGTTCTAAAATCTGTAGAACACATCTGTTCACCGGAAGGATTGGGCATGTCACCAAAGCGGATAACTGTTTCAACTGCCGGTATTGCAAAAATGATCAAAAAACTGGCGGATGACAATGTGAAATTTAATCTCGCTCTTTCATTACATGCCGCTGATGACGAGAAGCGCAACCAGATTATGCCGATCAATGAAACCAATACGCTGGAAGCACTGGTAGAGGCGCTGAACTATTTCTATCAAAAAACCCGAAACCGGATCACCTTTGAGTATATCCTTTTTTACAATTTCAATGACTCCATAGAAGATGCCGAAAAACTGGAACAGATAATCAGAAGAGTTCCTAGTAAAGTCAATATCATAGAATATAATCCCATCTCAAACGCCCAGTTCAAAAACACAGACCCGCACACATTGGACAAGTTCAGCAAACACCTGGAAGACAATGGTGTGAGTGTGACGGTAAGAAGAAGCAGGGGCAAAGATATAGATGCAGCCTGTGGACAATTGGCGAATAAGGGGACGGAGTAGATTGATGTGCTATTTGTTTGATGTGCTAATGTGCTAAGGACTGACAAAGTATTATCCTTCCGAATTATTGATCTTGTATTTTTCTGACATGGTGATGAAGTTGATTAGTTAAAAGTAGGGAAATGTTGCTGTAATGGAAGCTCTTCAGGAGTAATTTGTTGTTCTAAGTTCTTCCTGTGCAGGTGGTTGCACGAGTTACACTACGTTAAACGCGCGCTAGCAAAGGCCTAATGAGTCAAGTATCAAAAATTACCTCAATATTTTATACTTAATAACATGCCAATTCTTCTCGCCTTCAGCATTTAAAGAGTCAACATTAATTAGCTCTAATTTAATATATACCCTAAGCCTTTATTCTCAACATTATAATACAATCTACAATAGTTATCTTCTCTAATCACCTCATAACCCTTCAAGGCATAAACATATTTCATTGACCGAATACCCTCATTTTGATCGTTAATTTCAGTTGATTTGTAAATGAAATTTTTTCCGACCCTATCTACTGTTCTATCAACAAACAGTAAATATTGCAAATCCTATTATTAAAGCAATGATTACAAAAAGAATAAGAATTTTGAAAAGTTGCTTAAAATCTATTACGAACCAGTTCATTCTATTTTTTGTTTGAATTCCTGAATCCGTAAAACTGGTGCTCATTTGCAATGAGCGCCAAATCTATAGCTGCATTTGTAATGCACGAAAACATCACAAAGACCCTGTCCTACCCCCATCTACAGGAATACTGGTCCCATTGATATAACCAGCAGCTGGTGTACACAGGTATGCCGCCAAGGATGCCACTTCCTCCGGAGCTGCAAATCTTTTAGCCGGCGTTTCGGTTTTCATTTGCTCAGCAACTTCCGCTTTGTCTATTCCTGTCTTTTTAGACTTATTGTTAATGATTTGGTCCAATCTGTCTGTTTCTGTGAAGCCTGGAAGCACATTGTTCACCGTAATACCATCAGCTGCTAATTCAAATGAAAGAGTCTTGGACCAGTTGGCCATTGCGCCTCTGGTGGTATTTGATACACCTAAACCCATAATAGGAATTTTCACACTGGTAGAAATGATGTTGACTATCCTCCCATAACCTTGTTCCTGCATAAATGGCGCAAGTGTCTGCACAAGTAAATGACTTACTTTCAGGTGCATGGTAAGGGCAAAGTCAAACTCATCCAACTTTGCATCAATAAGCTTTCCACCTGGAGGGCCTCCTGCATTATTGATAAGGATATGGAACCCCTTATTCACGGCAATATAATTTTTCACCTTATCGGCAACATATTCGGGATTTGTAAAATCTGCGGCTAAAAATTCGTGGTTTTGACCATTAGCTGTACTGAGCTCTGCCATTACTTTTTGAAGAGATTCTTCATTCCTTGCCAGCAGTACTACTTCTGCTCCCAACTCTGCCAATTCTATGGCTGTGGCCTTCCCAATTCCTTGTGTGCTACCACAAACTAACGCGCGTTTTCCTTTAAGATTCAGGTTCATTAAATTGTGTTTATTATTGTCGCTAAATTAGAACATAAGTAAACAACATACCATTCTACTGGTAAAACATAAAACTATATTCAAAAATGAGCATTAGAAGACCTTTCAACCTTCAAAAATGGATCGAGGATAACCGCGATCTGTTGAAGCCCCCAGTAGGCAACAAGAATCTTTATGCAGATGCCGGTGATTATATTGTCATGATCGTGGGAGGCCCCAATGCAAGAAAAGATTACCACTTCAATGAAACAGAAGAACTTTTTTACCAACTGGAAGGGGACATCCTTGTGAAAATCCAGGAAGATGGTAAATCTGTGGATGTACCAATCAAAGCCGGTGAAATGTTCTTACTTCCCGCCAAGGTCCCTCATTCCCCAATCCGACCTGCCAACTCTGTAGGACTTGTCATAGAAAGAAAACGAGAAACGGATCATACTGATGGATTGATGTGGTTTTGTGATAGCTGCAACCACAAATTGCACGACACCTATTTTCACCTTACCAATATTGAAAAGGACTTTTTGCCGAGATTCAGGGAATTTTATGGGTCTGATGAAATGAGAAAGTGTGATAATTGCGGTGTAGTAATGGAAGCCGACGAGCGATTTGTGTAGATAAAATGACAACATACAAAGCAGAAAGAGCATTTGCGGTCTCGATGGACGAGAATGATCCGCTCAAAAAATTCAGGTCCCAGTTTCACATCCCACTCAAAAATGGTAAACCATCGATTTACTTCTGTGGTAACTCATTGGGACTTCAGCCCAAAACCGTCAAAGAAACTGTTCTCCAGGACCTGGAAAACTGGGAGAAATATGGTGTAGAAGGCCACTTCACAGGTGACAGACAATGGGTAGATTTTCATAAGAGATTTAGAAAACCCCTGATGAACCTCATTGGCTGCAAGGAAACAGAAGTAGTTGTGATGAATAACCTCACTGTTAACCTCCACCTGGCAATGGTTTCCTTTTATCGGCCTACAAAAGAGAAATTCAAAATCATTTGTGAAGGTCATGCGTTTCCAAGCGATCAGTATGCACTGGAATCACAGGTAAAATTCCATGGGTTCAATCCGGATGAGGCCATTGTTGAGCTAACACCAAAACCAGGTGAAGACACATTGCTAACAGAAGATATCTTAGAGGTTATTGAGGCCAATGCCAATGAAACAGCACTCATTCTCATTGGTGGACTGCAGTACTACACAGGTCAGTTTTTTGAGTTGGATAAGATTTCGGAAACTGCCAAAAAACACAATATTACATTTGGTGTTGATTTGGCGCATGCCGCAGGAAATTTACCATTAAAATTACACGACTGGGATATTGATTTTGGGGTATGGTGTAGTTACAAATACCTCAACTCCGGACCAGGAGGTGTTTCAGGTATGTTTGTCCACGAAAAACACCACAAAAGCCTGGATCTTCCCCGTTTTGCAGGATGGTGGGGACACAATGAAAAAGAGCGGTTCCTTATGAAAAAAGGTTTTGAACCGATCCCTTCTGCTGATGGATGGCAGCTAAGCAACGCTCCGGTTTTTAACATGTCTGCACACAGTGCATCATTGGCGATTTTTGAAGAGGCGGGCATTGAAAATATAAGAGCTAAAAGCATTAAACTGACAGGTTATCTTGAATTCTTACTAGGAGAATTTGATTTTATCAAGGTAATTACCCCCAAAGACCCAAAACAAAGAGGATGTCAGATTTCCATGTATGTGGAACGAAACGGCAAAGAACTATTTGATTACCTGGAATCCAAAGGTGTAATAGCAGATTGGCGCGAACCAAATGTAATTAGAATAGCACCAGTCCCACTTTACAATACATTCGAGGATGTTTTTGGATTCTACGAAATACTAAAGGAAGCAAACAACATTTATGGAACCTAAGAAAGATCATATCGTCATACTGGGAGCAGGACTCGTTGGTTCACTGGTCTCTATTTTTTTAGCCAAAGAAGGCTATATGGTGAAAGTCTATGAAAAGAGACCAGATCCCCGAAAAACCGATCTATACTCTGGGAGATCGATCAACCTTGCATTGAGTAACCGAGGTATCAAGGCTTTGAAAGAAGTGGAGGTTTTTGACAGGGTTGCAGAAGACCTTTTGCCAATGCATGGAAGAATAGTGCATGACCTTGAGGGGAATACCAATTTCCAGAGGTATGGTAAAGAAGGCCAATACATTAATTCCGTTTCCAGGAATGGCCTCAATAACATATTGGTTGAAGAAGCTGAAAAACACAATGTGCATTTCATGTTTGAACACCAATGTGAGTCTGTAGATACTGAAGGAAGTGAAATTACCTTACGAGACCCCAATGGAGTGCTTTTTGTAGAAAGTGCAGACTTAATTATAGGCGCAGATGGTGCGTTTTCTGCAGTAAGAAGAACGCTACAGTTCAAACCAGGCTTCAATTACTCACAGTTTTACCTGGATCATGGGTACAAAGAATTTTCTATAGAAGCTAAAAATGGAGAATTTGCACTGGAAACAGGTGGGTTACACATTTGGCCAAGGAAGAATTTTATGTTCATAGCACTTCCAAACCCAGATAAGAGCTTTACCTGCACACTGTTTTTTGCTCATAAAGGCCCGGAAAGCTTTGAAAGTATCAACACTGAGCAAGAAATCAAGGAATTCTTTAATACCTACTTCCCGGATCTCGTTGAATTAATGCCAGATTACATTGAGCAATACCAACAGAATCCTGACAGCACCTTGATCACTATTAAATGTGATCCATGGGTGTATGGAAGAACTTTATTGATTGGAGATGCTTCTCATGCCATCGTACCTTTCTATGGACAGGGGATGAATGCGGGATTTGAGGACTGCACTGTATTGATGAAATATTTCAGACAGCACAACTTCGAATGGGAACCAGCTATTCAGGCTTTCCAAAAAGAAAGAATCAAAGATGCCAATGCCATAAGTGACCTTGCACTCAAGAATTTTATTGAGATGAGAGACAAAGTTGCCGATGAAAAATTCCTTCGCAGAAAAAAAGTAGAAGGTATGATTCAAAAGGCACACCCAGACATTTGGATACCACAGTATTCAATGGTAACCTTCAGTGAGCTATCCTATTCGGAAGCCTGGAATTATGGTTTGATTCAAGATAAAGTTATGGCTAATAATGAAGACCTATGGCTTCATAGAGATCCAACAGACGATGACTTAAAGAAAATGGCGATTGATTTTAGAACTCTAAGGAAAGACGTTTAGTCAATTCATCAATTGCTTCTTGTTCTTCAGATGATATTCCATCAGAAACATTTGCAAATAAATACATAGTCTCTGAAATGAATTCTTTATCTGCCTGATTATACTGAATATTATGCTTGATGGCATTCAAGAACTTCTTGCTCCATTTATCCATATTATCAAGTAGATATCTCAATTCTGTTCTAAAAATGCGCGAGACCTCATCAGAAGTGTTGGTCGGATCGTCTAAAATATACGCCTCAGCCAGATTATCTGTGATAGTTTGTACACCTTCCCATTCTTCTTTATCCAATCTACCGTCACTCATGCAAACATACATGGCTGGAAACAATTTGGCGATGTACACAAACTGCTCCATAGTCAGATGAGTTTGACGGTTTTTATGGTATTCGTCGTAAAGTTGATCGATGGGTTCCTTCATAGTAACTTGTTCCAACATGCTCATAAAAACTAAATTTAAGTTAAATAGTTAGAAAACGGAGTGGAGCCAATTTCTTTCTTAACCTTCACGTAAAAATAGAACAAAAGTTGTACAATTTAAATATTTTTTTGACTTTTTTCATTAAAAATGGATTTGAGGGATAATAATCGAGCCAATGTTGCTGTAATTGGAGCCGGAATAGCTGGTTTAGCAACAGCCATTAGACTTGCTATAAAAGGATATAAAGTAGAGGTATTTGAAAGTAACGGTTATCCTGGTGGCAAACTGTCGGAAATCAAATCAGGTGACTTCCGGTTTGATGCAGGCCCATCTCTTTTTACCATGCCTCAATATGTGGATGAGCTTTTTTCTTTGGCTGGCAAACAACCAACAGATTACTTCAGCTATCACAAACTAGATATAATCTGTAATTACTTCTATGAGGATGGCACCAAATTCTCTGCCCATGCAGATAAATTAAAATTCGCCAAAGAATTATCTGCGCTCACAAAAGACAGTCAGGAAAGTATTCTACAAAACCTGAAAAACAGTCACTTTCTTTACGACCACCTGGGAGAGCTTTTTGTTAGAAAACCCATCCATTCTGTTAAGACTTTCCTTTCTAAGCAAGCTTTTAAGTCATATTTCAAACTTCACCAATTTGGGCTATTTTCATCAATGCATGAAGCCAATGCTAAACAGTTCAAAGATCCCAAAACAGTTCAATTATTCAATAGGTACGCCACTTACAACGGATCTGATCCCTATCAAACACCAGCTACAATGAACATCATTCCACATTTGGAATTTAATATTGGTGCCTTCTTCCCCGAAGGTGGAATGATCTCGATCACCAATAGTTTGCAAAAATTGGCACAAGAACTGGGAGTTAAATTTCATTTCAATCAAAAAGTCCAGAAAATACTAACTCGAAAAAAGAAAGTTTATGGTATCATGGTCAATGATGAAGCATTAATTTTCAATCGCGTGGTAAGCAATATGGATATGGTTAACACTTACAAACACTTGCTTGCACATGAAAAGCATCCTAAAAAACTCCTTAGTCAACCTAAATCAAGCTCCGCACTCATATTTTATTGGGGTATTGCCAAAGAATTCCCAAAACTGGATGTTCATAATATATTTTTCAGCAAAGATTACAAACAAGAATTTGACCATATATTCCAAAGATCAGCCATCTATGAAGACCCGACCGTGTATATCAATATCAGCTCAAAAATGAATGAGAATGATGCTCCAAAAGGTCAGGAAAACTGGTTCACGATGATTAACGTCCCCAATAACTCCGGACAAGATTGGGATGAAATGATTCCCTTTTCCCGTGAAAAAATTATCACAAAATTAAGCAATATGCTAGGCCAGGATATTTCAAAACTAATTGTTACTGAAGAAATTTTGGATCCCAGACTGATTGAATCCAGGACAAGTTCCGCTCAAGGAGCTCTTTATGGAAATAGCAGCAATAACCGATATGCGGCTTTTTTAAGACACGCTAATTACAGCTCAAAACTTAAAAATCTATATTTCTGTGGTGGGAGTGTTCATCCAGGAGGAGGAATACCGCTGGCATTGTCATCGGCTAAATTGGTGGCTGATCTGTTTCCATCAGTGTAGAATCCATTTCAGGCTCCTCATAGAGGTCAGTGTAGGTTTGATAAAGGTCCATGATTTTACTGACATAGTATACAGGCTCTGTACCTCTGCAATAACCAAATTCAACTACAGGATCATTGTAATATTCAGGCTGAGACTTTTTTAATAGAAACTCTGATACAACCTCCCAGTCGTTTTGGTCCTCACCATATTTCTTGGCCAGGTTATAGGCATCCATAACATGTCCCTGCCCTATGTTGTATGAGGCCAAAATAAATTTAATTCGCTCGTCATCATCCCAAATGAAGTCATCCCACACTTTATCCAACCATACTATATGTTTCATTCCTGCTCTTATGCTCATTGCAGGATTTGTCAGATCGCGTATTCCATATTGATTGGCTGTGGTTGGCAATAATTGCATAAGTCCAATCGCCCCGGCCCAGGATTTAGCATATGGATCAAATCTTGATTCCTGGAAAATTTGTGCGGCCAAAAGTTTCCAATCCCATCCTATCACATCAGCAGCATTTTTAATCAGGTCATCATAAGGAGATATCTTATCACTTGCGATGCTGGAATAATCACTTTTCATTCGTAATAAACTTGCTCTCTTGTTTTTGAAATAACGGTTATAAATCACATAATAATCAGCAGTGGATTTAATATCTGAAAGCCATTCATTTAAAGAATCTCTCAAATCAGGTGATGCCAATCGAAGACCCCAGGCAATTTGTTGTGGAAAACTAACAGGGGTTTTTACATCCAGGATTGGAAAATAGGTAGCATTTACAAGAGCAATATCTTCTTCCGCCACAGTGAAATCTATTTCCTGATCTGCCACTTTTTTGATCAGGCCTTCAGTCTGTACTTCAGGAAAGTCTTCAATGATCAAAATATCCCCACCAATTTCCTCAGACAAATTCTCCAGGCGCTGCACATGTGAGGTACTTTTTCTGACATATACTTCTCTTCCAATCAAATCTACGGGATTCCTGATCAGGCTTTCCTCAATCTCATGTACCTTCATTTTTCGCCAATTATCAGGTTTGCGCTGAACCAAAACCAACCTTACCATGGAATGCGGATCTGTAAATAGCATTTTTTCTTTACGCTCCTTGGTTATGGTTAGATTGTAAGCAATTATATCTACGCTTCCATCATTCAGTTTTCTGAACGCTTCATCAACGCTTTTGGTCACATCCAGGCGCAATTCCAGGTTATGTCTTTTCGCAAATCTGGTTAAAAGCTCATACTCATATCCCATTGGTCTCCCTTTGTATATGAACAGTCCTGTACTGATATTTTCGACAATCGCAGTGATGTAGCCTCGTTTTTTGATCTCATCAAAATCGATATTGGCTATACTATCATATTGGCTGGACTTTTTCTTATGATCATCAGGAGGAGCACCACTTTTCTGTAGGCAACTCCCCAAAATTAACAGAGAGAGAATTAGCAGTATGTTCCTGTGCGAGTTCAAAAAAATATTTTGTGTTTCTTAAAATGTACTAAATAATCTCCAAAGTCAAGCAAAAATGACTTTGTTTCAGTTAGTAACCTTTCTCAGAAACTTCTTAAATGCCTGTGCTGATCCACCAGTATCTTCATACATCCCCATGTGTCCAACATTCTCTAAAGTGATGTTAAGACTATTTTCTGCTATGGAAAACATTTCCTGACTAGCACTATAGGGTATGGCATTGTCCATGTCTCCTGCGACAATTAATTTATGATGTCCGCTTTTTAACAGAGAAGATCGGTCAGGGCGGTCTCTCATAGCTTTTGCATAGGCAATGATTGAATCCCCATCAATTGACTTTCCTTTATCTTCTAATTCCTCGATTAGCTGAGGTAAATCTTTATGAAAAAGACCACTGTAAAAGTTTTTTAGAAAGAATTGGGGACCTTTTTGTTCTACAATCCGGACTACCTGATTTCTCGCCTCTTTCTTTTCTTCATTATCGGCAAATGCAGATGAATGAAACAGTCCAAAGCTTTGAATTTTTTCAGGGTATTTTTCGGCAATGGCCAATGTAATATAACCACCCAGTGAATGACCGATTGGGATGAAATTTTCTATTCCTTTTTTTCTTAGCTTCTCAACCAGGACTTCCGCGACAAGATCTATCGACAGATTATCAATCAATTCGGATTTACCGAAACCAGGAAGGTCAGGTATTACTAATCTGTAATCAGAAAGTGCCCGAATCATGCCATTCCAAACAGCTCCTGTTTCACAGTAACCATGGATTAATACCACGGGAAAACCATTTCCTACAGATTTTATAAACAAAGTGAAATATTATTTTGCCATTTCAGGTTTGAGCATTTTGATCACCTGATTGTAAATACCTTCAGGGCCAAAATTACATTCGTCATGCAACTGTCTTTGATCACCATGCTCAATAACTTCATCAGGAATACCAAGTCTAGCAACCTGACTCATGTAACCATGCTCTGCCATAAACTCAAGAACAGCGCTACCAAATCCTCCCTGTAAGCATCCATCTTCCACCGTGATCACTTTCTTAAATTTTGAAAATACTTCATGAAGCAGTTTCTTATCCAGAGGTTTTGCAAACCGCATGTCATAATGCGCTACTTCAATCTGCTCTTCTGCCAACTTTTCACAAACCTCCACAGCATAATTACCAATATGCCCAAGGGTTAGGATAGCAACTTCTTTTCCATCCTTCAGCTTTCTTCCTGTCCCAATTTCAATTTCCTGGAATGGTGTTTTCCAATCAGGCATCACACCTTGTCCTCTAGGGTATCTTATGGTGAATGCTCCTTCACCAGGTAACTGAGCCGTATACATTAGGTTTCTAAGCTCTTCTTCATTCATTGGAGCAGAAACGATCATATTTGGAATACACCTCATATAGGCAATGTCATATGCGCCATGATGAGTAGGCCCATCTGCTCCAGCAAAACCTGCCCTATCCAAACAAAAAACTACTCTTAGGTTTTGCAAACAAACATCATGAATTACCTGATCAAATGCACGTTGCATGAAGGTACTATAGATGTTGCAAAAAGGTGTCATACCCTGTGTTGCAAGACCAGCAGAAAAAGTTACGGCATGTTGTTCAGCAATTCCCACATCAAAAGCCCTGTCAGGCATGGCTTTCATCATGATATTCATGGATGATCCCGATGGCATAGCCGGTGTGACCCCCATTATTTTTTCATTCTTCTCAGCCAATTCTACAATGGTATTCCCAAATACCTGCTGATATTTTGGTGCCTGAGGTGAATCATAAACCTTCTTTTTGATCTCACCTGTAATCTTGTCAAATGTTCCAGGTGCATGCCAAAGGGTTTGGTCTTTTTCAGCTAACGCATAGCCTTTACCTTTTACAGTAACACAATGTAAGATTTTGGGCCCTGGGATATCTTTTAAATCTTTTAATACATCTACCAGATGATTGACGTCATGTCCATCTACAGGTCCAAAGTATCTTAGATTTAAGGATTCAAATAAATTACTTTGTTTTAGTAAAAATGATTTCACGCTGTTTTCCAGCTTGGCCACAATTTCTCTGGCATTAGGCCCGAATTTGCTGATTTTGCCAAGTATATTCCATACTTCATCCCTTACCTTATTATAAGTGTGGGAGGTGGTAATATCTGTGAGGTAATCTTTCAATGCCCCTACATTGGGGTCAATAGACATGCAGTTGTCATTTAAAATGATCAGGAGATTCGAATTGCTTACTCCAGCATGGTTCATAGCTTCAAATGCCATCCCTCCCGTCATCGAACCATCTCCAATTACTGCAATGTGGTGCTTATCTTCCTTTTTGTACTGAGACGCAACAGCCATACCCAAGGCCGCCGAAATAGACGTACTTGAGTGACCTACACCAAATGTATCATATTCACTTTCTTTTCTTTTAGGGAACCCGGAAAGTCCTTTGTATTTTCTGTTTGTGGGGAACTGCTCTCTTCTACCAGTGAGTATTTTATGTCCATAAGCCTGATGACCGACATCCCAAACAAGCTGATCTGTTGGTGTGTCAAAAACATAATGTAATGCTGTGGTCAATTCAACAACACCCAAGCTTGCCCCGAAATGTCCTCCATATACAGAAACTACGTCAACAATATATTGTCGTAATTCTTCACATACCTGGACTAGTTCTGTGGGATCTACCTTCTTGAGGTCTTCCGGTGTGTTAATTTTCGCTAATAGAGATCCTGGTTCGATAAGCATATCCTAAAAATCCTTAATGATGTAAGGTAAAACTTTAAAAACTGCTTTTTGTTTCAAGTTCTAACTTACAACCTTATAAATTAAGAATTCGCAAATCTACTACTTTTTAAGATTGTCTGATAAAAAATGATCGCAATCATCATATATTTGAGGTTCTCTATGATAGTGAATCAACTATAATCATTGCTATACATTGAAATTTGAAATAAAACTTCCATTATTCGAAGGTCCATTTGATCTTTTGCTATTCTTTATAGAAAGAGATGAATTGGATATATATGATATTCCCATCTCCCAAATCACTAATGATTTCCTGGAATATCTGGATCAGCTGGAAGAACTCAATGTTGAAATAGCAAGTGAATTCATTTTGGTAGCGGCCACATTGATGCGGATTAAAGCCAAAATGCTCCTCCCCCGACCAGTGATTGACGAAGAAGGAAATGAAGTTGACCCTAGGGACGAACTTGTTAAGCATCTATTAGAATATAAGAAGTATAAATCCGTCATCAAGGAGCTGTCAGATCTTGAAACCAACAGGCTGGATAGAGAAACAAGAGGTAACCTGATGAAAGAGATCAGGTCATTGGCAGAATCTGTGAATGTAGAGGCGGAGTTGCAAAATATTGACATGTTTAAGCTGATGAATGTATTTCAACGTGTCCTTCAACGCTATGAATATGAAAAAAACAAGCCAGTTCATCAGGTAGTCCAATATCCCTATTCCATAGGCCAGCAGAAAGAATTTGTATTGGAAAGGCTACTCAAGAAACCGAAGATTGCCTTTTCGGAATTAATCGAAGAAAAGCCTGAAAAGATTTTTACGATCTATAACTTCCTTGCAATATTAGAACTACTGCAACTCAGAATGATCACATTACATTTGGGAGAGGGCTTTAATAATTTTTGGATAGAAAAGATTGAGGGTGAATTAGTGAATGGATAGTAGAGCCGAAAAAGCATTATCAATTCTTAATCCCAAAAAAGCCTGGGTTCCTATAGTAATTGGTTTGCTTGGTGTTGTCATATTGATTTATACAGACCCAAGCATTACTGCGGATCAGTTAAAACTTGTCTTCACAGCCAGTATACCGATGCTGTTTGTGGCCTTCCTGGTTTTATTGGCTAGAGACCTTGGTTATGTATACCGAATCAGGACCCTCACCAATAAAGACTTAACCTGGAAAAGCAGTCTGAATGTTATTATTCTGTGGGAATTTGCCTCTGCCGTAACACCCTCCGTAGTGGGAGGAACTGCAGTTGCAATCTACATCCTTATGAAGGAGAAAATTCCCCTGGGTAGATCCATCGCTTATGCTACATTGACGGCTATCCTGGATAATATGTATTTTGTAGTAGCTGCACCGCTTGTATTCTTTTTGGCACCAGGCGAAATATTTCCTCAGTACGAAAGTGGGCTCAAAACATTCTTCACAATAAGTTACCTGCTAATCTTATCATACACCTTTGTTATGATTTATGCAGTGTACTTCCAACCCAGAGCATTTAAATGGATTCTCTATAAGATAACAGGCATCAAGTATCTAAAGAAGTGGAGGCAGGAAGCATTAAAACAGGGAGACGAAATGATCCTTGCTTCAAGAGAGTTAAGAGGTAAGAAGCTTCCATACTGGGCTAGAATCATTGTAGCAACAACTTTTATTTGGTCAGCAAGGTATTTCTTATTGAATACGCTTATTTCAGCCTTTACGGATCCATCATTTTTTGAACACATCACCATATTTTCAAGGCAAATTATCATGTGGATCATCATGCTGATCTCTCCTACACCTGGTGCTGCTGGAGTTGCTGAAATTTCATTCAAAAATTTCTTTGAAGGATATTTGGGTGATACCAACCTGGCAATCAATATTCTTTGGAGGTTGTTTACCTATTATTTCTATATCATCCTGGGCGTTATTGTTCTTCCAAGATGGATCCAATCAAAATTCATGAATAAAAAAAAAGCGGCCCTAACTGAATAGAACCGCTTTAAAATTGATTTCTTTTAGAGCTTATACCCTTTCTATTTGAGAAAAGTAGAATGCACCTTCAATTTCTGCATTCTCATCAGAATCAGAACCGTGAACAGCATTTGCTTCAATAGAAGTAGCAAATAATTTTCTGATCGTTCCTTCTTCTGCTTCTGCAGGATTAGTTGCACCAATTAGTTTTCTAAAGTCCGCTACTGCATTATCTTTTTCAAGTATTGCTGCAAAAATAGGACCTGAAGACATGTAAGCTACAAGGTCGTTATAAAAAGGTCTTTCCTTGTGCACAGCATAGAATGCTCCTGCAGTTTCTGCAGTAAGTTTCGTTAATTTCATAGCTTTTACTACGAATCCTGCTTCTTCGATCATTTTAAGGATCGCACCAGAGTTACCTGCTGAATAGGCATCTGGTTTTATCATGGTAAATGTTCTGTTGCCAGCCATATCTAATTCAAATTGTAGATTAATTACGTTTTCCGGCCGCAAAGCTATAACATTCTTCTTTCCTATAAAACCATTCGATTAAAGGACTTTTGAAGTTTTATATTTTTTGTTTTTAACCATAATATTTCGACTTTTGCGAATTGTTTTCAAAACAAGGAAGCATTTAATGCAAAACCTGGAATCATTTAAAGCTGAGTTACAGCAGCCTAAGAAAATAGTCATTACTACCCACCAGAACCCGGATGCGGATGCGCTAGGTTCTTCATTGGGTCTGTATAATTACCTGATTCAGTATAATCATGATGTGAAGGTCATATCTCCCACTGATTACCCTGAGTTTCTTCATTGGATGAAAGGGAATGAGGAAGTTTGGATCTATGATGAGAATGATCATACTGCTATTGATAAATTCATTAAGGAGTCTGATTTTGTCTTTTGTTTGGATTTTTCCAGCTTAAACAGGATCAATGAATTAGGTGAAATCGTTAGAAATTCAAGTGCCAAAAAAGTTTTGATTGATCACCACCTCAATCCAGAGGATTTTGCAGCTTATACTTTATGGTCAACAGATGCTGCAGCAACCGCAGAACTCGTTTTTGATCTGATTGATATGCTGGGTGATCAGGATAAAATAGATTCCGACATTGCAGAATGTTTATATGCAGGAATCATGACAGACACCGGATCCTTCAAGCATCCATCCACTTCTGCTAAAGTTCATGAAATTGTAGCGCAGCTGATAAAGCATGGAGCTGAAGTGAGTAAAGTAAACAAACTCATTTATGATAACAATTCTGTCAATCGTTTGAAGTTTATTGGGTTTGCGCTCTCCGAAAGGTTATTTGTGTTGGAGAAACTTCATGTCGCATACATATTATTAAGTCAGAATGACATGAATAAGTTTAATCTCAAATCCGGTGATACTGAAGGCCTTGTGAATTATGCGCTTTCCATAAAAGGCATCAAAATGGCTGCTATCATCATGGACAAAGGAGATCTTATCAAAATGTCCTTCAGATCTGTGGGGGATTTCTCGGTCAACGAATTTGCCAAGCAAAACTTTGATGGTGGTGGACATAAAAATGCCGCTGGCGGTGCTTCCAGTATGACATTGAAAGAAACTGAAGAAAAATTTTTAACAGAAATAAATAAACACAGAGAACAACTAGTTCTTGAAAATTGACATTATGAACATAAAAAACATATTGCTCGTAAGTATTCTTTCATTATTTCTAGCCTGTTCAGATGGAAACATCAGAGAAACAGCTTCTGGCATGCAAGTGACTGTTCTTACTAAAGGAGATGGTGACAGCTTAAGTGTAGGAGACGAAATCGAAATGAATTTGGCATACACGAGTGAGAAAGGATCAACTCTTTTCAATTCTGATGAAAGAGGTGGACCAGTTAAGTTTAGGATCACACCAAATGACGCTGGATTATTTGGAGAGTTATTCAAAGTATTAAATGTAGGTGACTCCATTTACTGTGAAATTCCTGCTGAGAATCTTTATGAGGAAACTTTTGGTAGACCTCTACCAGATTCACTAGCAAGAGGAAGTAAATTGAAATTCAATGTAGGAATTGTTTCTGCTTTTGATATGACAGAGAGAATTGAAAAACAAAAAGCTGTTGATGCAGAAATAATTGAGAAATATCTGGCTGACAACAGTATTAGAGCGCAAACTGACGAAAGTGGCTTAAAATATGTCATCACAAAAGAAGGTTCTGGAGATATTCCGAATAGTGGAGATAGTGTAGTTGTTCATTACACTGGTAAATTTCTTGCCAATGGAAGAAAGTTTGACTCTTCACTTGACAGAGGAACACCTTTTGAGTTTGTTATAGGCAAGGGTGTGATTGAAGGTTGGAGCACAGGTTTTGGTCTTTTGAAAGAAGGTGCAGAAGCTACATTTTATATCCCAAGCCACATGGCCTATGGAGAAGGAGGATATCCAGGTGCAATTCCTCCAAATGCTATTTTAGTTTTTGATGTGGAGTTTTTGGAAATTAAAAAATAAGAATACTTAAAGTTAAATGAAATTAAATCAGCGATTAGCCGAAACGGGCTTTGTCTTAACATTACTAGGTTTTATTTGGTTGGGAAGTTGTGGAGAAGTTAAAATTGTTGAAACAATAGATCCTGCAGTTCAGTATGCTGATGACCAGCAACTAATCGCTGAATACCTTGACCTCAATGAGTACAGCTTCAATGACACTACTGAAAGTGGCACCAGAGTGGTTGTTTTTGAAGCAGGTGAAGGTATCTCTCCTGAGGAGGGAAGCATCGTTAAAATAGATTATGCAGCTCGTTTATTACAAAGAGATTCTCTAGATGATGTGTTGGATACAACATTTTTTGCCACTACAATCGACAGTGTAACAGATATTCATGGCCTAATTTCTACAGACCCCCAAATTGTGTATACCTACTCCAATACTGGGTGGACACTACTGGAAAGCGTTGTAGGAACGGGATACATAACAGGTTTCAGGGAAGGAGTAACAAACCTTATTGGATCAATCAATGAAGGCGGAAACGGAGAGATAATAATCCCATCTGCAGCTGGATATGGCACCACTGGTTCAGGAGGTGTGATCCCTGCCAATACTGTTATAATTTTTAAAATTTACTTGTCAGGGGTTACTCCATGAAAATTTGTTTTGCCACCAACAACCCCAATAAATTAAGGGAGGTCAGGGCTTTATTAGGAAATGAATTTGAATTAGTCTCTCTGGAAGATATCGGATGTGTAGAAGACATACCCGAAACCGCTGATACCATCGAAGGCAATTCGAGACTAAAGGCAGCATACGTGAGTGAGCATTACCACATCCCATGCTTTGCTGACGATACTGGTTTGGAAGTAAAAGCACTCGGAGGAGATCCAGGAGTTTTCTCTGCAAGATATGCTGGCAACAGAGACAGTGAAGCCAATATGAACCTATTGCTTCACAACCTTACCGAAATTATTGACCGCACAGCGCAATTTAAGACAGTAATCACCTTGATCATTGGGGAAAAATCCTGGCAATTCACTGGGATAATTAAAGGAGTAATTGGAAATGAACCAACTGGAAATGAAGGATTTGGATATGATCCAATATTTATTCCTGATGGTTATAAACTAACATTTGCTCAAATGAGTGCGAATGAAAAGAATGCTATTTCTCATAGGGCTTTAGCAGTAAATCAATTAATTTCTCATTTGAAAAATGAATTGAATCAGTGAAAACACCGTTCATAGTTGGTATTACCGGAGGTAGTGGTTCCGGAAAAACGCACTTTTTAAATTTATGCCTGAAAGAGTTCAATGAATCTGATGTTTGTGTCATTAGTCAGGACAATTACTACTTCCCGATAGATCAGCAACACAAAGACCAGCAGGGAATAGAAAACTTCGACCTTCCGGACTCTATTGATGCCAAAAGATTTGCTCAGGACATCCATGCTTTGAGGGAAGGGAAGACAGTTGAACTAAAAGAATACACGTTTAACAATACCGAGAAAGAGCCAGAAACAATTACCCTCAAACCAGCGCCAATTATAATAGTTGAGGGTATTTTCACCTTGTATTTTGAAGAAGTTGCTTCTTATATGGATCTAAAGGTATTCATAGACACCAAAGATGTTATCATGGTGAAACGAAGAATCCTCAGGGACGCGCACGAGCGAGGTTATGACCTACAGGATGTATTGTACAGGTATGAATATCATGTAGAGCCCGCTTTTGATAAATATATTAGGCCGTATAAGTATAGAGCCGATCTGATAATACCTAATAATCATAACCATTCCTTTGACAATGCACTGAAGGTGCTCACAAGCTATTTACATCAGGTTCTTGAAGATTAATAATATCATATTTCTTAAATCAATACTATTTATCTAAATTTGCCGTCGCTTCATGCAAAAGAAGAATTACATATCGGCAAGTCAACGTGTGATGGTCCTCCTGATTGGAATGATGGTGGCCCTTTTTACACTTTCTTCTGGTTATAATTTTATCGATAAGCAGGAAGTATCCAAAGAAAAACAAGAAGTATCAACAAACGATACACAGGATGAAACTCCGGTTGAGCAATCCAGCATCTCCAGTTTCAATGCCATTTCTCAGGGACTTCAAGTAAATTTTCCTGAATTCGAGGGTGTAATTGAGAAGTTTATTCCAACGATAACGGACCGCCCGTTACAATTTGTTGAATACTTCGAAAAAAGCACTACATCATTCTTCAAGACACTTTTTAGACGGATCATATCAACGAACGCTCCCTAGTTGCTGTTGATTACTCCATTCTTGCTGATTCAAATGAATTAGCACATCAATTACCAATTAAAAAAGTATAAACAACAAACATTATTTACGATGAAAAATAAAGCTGGGGTCATTCTATTGACCATAGTAGTTTCAGTTCTATGTGTCTATTACCTTTCTTTCTCATTTGTTTCGAGAGCAATCCAGAAAGATGCTGAAACATTCGCGACAGTAGATGGCATAGTTGATCAAGGATTAAAACAACAATACCTTGACAGTATTTGGAAGGAAGATGTGTATAACCTTTTAGGTCTTTCCTTCACATATGAAGAAATCAAAACAACAGAATTAAACCAGGGGCTTGACTTACAAGGAGGTATGCATGTAACTCTTGAAGTTTCTCCTGTTGAAATTATCAAAGGTATTAGTGGAAATAGTAGAAATGCTGCATTTCTTGAGGCCATTGATGAAGCGAAGAAAAGAGTAAAGGGTACACAATTGAACTTTGTAGATGAGTTCTACAATGCTTATCAGGAAATAGCGCCAGGAGAGAAACTGAGCTACATTTTTGCCAATGCAGCCAACAGAGGAAGAATAAGCAGAGAATCAACTGATCAGGAAATTTTAGATATCCTGAATGATGAGGTTGACGGAGCTGTAGACCGTTCATTTCAGATCCTGAGAACTCGTTTGGATAGATTCGGTACTTCTCAGCCTAATATTCAAAAATTGCAGGGAAGTGGCAGAATTCAAATTGAGCTGCCTGGTGTAGACAATCCTAGCAGGGTAAGAAAGCTTCTTCAGGGAGTAGCCAAATTGGAATTCTGGGAAGTGCATCAGCCGAATGATTTTATCGGTGTTCTTCAATCTATGAATGACATTATTGTAGCTGAACAAAAAGCAAAAGCTGAAGAGACTGGTTTAACAACAGATGTTCCTCAGGAGGAAGAAGATATTACAGACCTATTAACTTCTGACACCTCAGACAGTACTAATGTTGCCGATAGCCTTTTAGCTGAATCAGACACTACTTCAAATGCGCTTGACTCAGCTATTAACACGCAACTTTCTCCAATATTCGAACTTTTAGACAGATCCTACTTCTCTTCATTCGGATGGATGATTTACCCATTGGCTGATACAGCAAAAATCAATGACATTCTTCAACGAGAAGATATTCAGGCGTTGATACCAGGTGATATGAAGTTCCTTTGGAATGTAAAGAAAATGGACTTCAATGATGAAGGAGACGATCGTGAAATGATCCAGCTTTATGCTATAAAAGTTTCCAGAACTGGAAAAGCACCCCTTTCAGGAGAAGTAATCACTAATGCAAGGCAAGACTTCAACCAGGGCAGGCCTGTAGTGAGTATGGCAATGAATGCCAACGGAGCAAAAGATTGGAAAAAATTAACAGGCGCCAATATCAACAGAAGAATCGCCATTGTACTTGACAATTTTGTTTATTCTGCTCCAAATGTTGAAAATGAAATTCCGAATGGTAGTTCTCAGATCTCAGGTTCTTTCACAGTAGAAGAAGCGCAGGATTTGGCCAACATTCTTAAAGCGGGAGCACTTCCAGCACCTACAACAATTGTAGAAGACGTTGTAGTTGGACCTACACTGGGAGATGTCGCCAGAAAGCAAGGAATCATCTCTATTGTTGCTGGTTTAGGAATTGTGTTGGTATTTATGATTGCTTACTATTCAAAAGGTGGGCTTGTAGCCAATGCTGCTCTTGCGTTTAACGTATTCTTTATACTTGGAATTTTGGCGCAGCTGAGTGCTTCTTTGACATTACCTGGTATAGCGGGTATTGTGTTAACAATTGGTATGTCGATTGATGCAAACGTGCTGATTTTTGAAAGAATCAAGGAAGAATTACGAAACGGAGCAGGTTTAAAGCAAGCTATTTCTTCAGGTTATAGCAAAGCATTCAGCTCAATTGTAGATGCTAACCTTACAACACTAATTACAGCTATCATTTTGTATGCTCTTGGACAAGGTCCTCTTAAAGGATTTGCCATCACATTGATGATTGGTATTATGTGTTCTTTCTTCTCTGCAGTATTCATTACCAGAGTAATCATTGAATGGATGTCTAAGAAGGGAGACAAGAGCAATATTTCTTTTGCTACTCCATTTTCTAAAAATGCGCTTACTAAACTTTCTTTTGATTTCATCACCAAAAGGAGAATTGCCTACATGTTTTCAATTGCCTTTATCGCAGTAGGAATTGTAGCGCTTATTATAAAAGGATTAACACTCGGTGTTGACTTCAAAGGAGGAAGATCATTTGTTGTGGAGTTCCCAGAAGCAGTTGTTACCTCAAAAATGGAAACAGCGCTTTCTAATAGTTTTGACAAACAAGGAACTGAGGTTAAAACTTTTGGAGCAAGCAATCGAGTTAAAGTCACAACAAGTTTCATGATTGATGATGATTCTGATGAAGCGGATGCGCAAGTAAGGGCTGCATTGATCAATGGACTGGCTGCTTATTCAGGTTTGGAATATGTAGAAGATGCTAAACAAATTGACGAGGGGCATTTCTCGGTTCTAAGTTCTTCAAAAGTAGGTGCTACCATTGCTGATGATATCAAAAATTCTTCTTACAAATCAGGGTTATTTGCCTTGATTGCGATTTTCCTATACATCTTCATAAGGTTTAGAAAATGGCAATTTGGCCTGGGCGCACTAGTTGCTCTAGCTCACGATACATTGTTTGTAGTATCTGCATTTGCCATTGCGAATTTATTTGGATATTCTCTTGAAGTAGACCAGGTATTTGTTGCTGCAATCCTAACAATCATTGGTTATTCCATCAATGATACCGTGGTTGTGTTTGACAGAATCAGGGAAAACCTGGGTATCAAGTCTGGAAGTGAAATGGTTTCAGTATTCAATGAATCGTTGAATAATACCATAAGCAGAACATTGATCACATCTGCCACCACCTTGATTGTGGTATTAATTCTATTTGTATTTGGAGGAGCAGCGCTTCAAGGGTTCTCTTTCGCGATGATTGTGGGTATACTGATCGGTACTTACTCATCTGTGTTTATTGCAACACCGATCGTAATTGACTTTAACAAGAAAAAAGCAGTTGCTGCTTAATTCATAAATTAACAATGAAAACCCTACCATTCGGTGGGGTTTTCTGTTTTTGGATAAACCGAACGCAAAATTCTATTTATTAATCACTATTTTCGCCAAGACTAAATCAAATGCTTCGCGTCAATTAATTAGTTATAAGCATTAATCTTAAACTGACTCATGAAGGATTACCAAAAAATAAATATCATTTTAGGCTGGGCCATGTTTGTGGTTTCATTGGTGGTTTACTTGCTCACACTGGAACCAACCGCCAGTTTCTGGGACTGCGGTGAATTCATCGCCTCATCATATAAGTTAGAAGTTCCTCACCCTCCTGGAGCTCCATTTTTCTTACTCACAGGTAGAATGTTTTCATTGTTGGCCTCTGATGTAGAGACTGTTGCGTACTGGGTAAATGTATTGAGTGCCTTAAGTGGGGCATTCACAGTATTATTTACCTTCTGGATTGTGACACATATGTCTAAGAAGCTATTCAAATTCAGTGATGATGAAGACAATACTTACAAGACCATCCTAATCATGGGTACTGGTCTGGTAGCTGCTTTGACTTGTACTTTTGCAGATTCTATTTGGTTTTCAGCAGTGGAGGCAGAGGTTTACGCCATGTCCGCATTCTTTACCGCTTTTGTTTTCTGGGCAATACTTAAATGGGAAAACATAGATGAAGACAGCAAGGCTAATAAATGGTTAATTCTTATCGCATATATGATGGGATTGTCTATTGGAGTTCACCTTTTGAACCTCGTGGCTATTCCGGCTTTAGGCTTGATTTACTATTTCAAAAAGTCTGAAACCGTCACAAGAAATGGCGTAATCAAAACCCTACTTATTTCAGGAGCAATAATCTTATTGGTCATGAATGGGGTAATACCTGGCCTGCCAAGTATTGCAGCTTCTTTCGAGATTTTCTTTGTGAATTCAATTGGTCTTCCTTTTTACAGTGGCATCATCACATTTGCATTGTTGTTCCTGGGAGCATTGATATATGGTATCGTTTGGTCAATCCGAAAGCAAAAAGATATATTAAACACAGCATTGTTGTGTTTTGCATTTATTTTGATAGGATACTCATCTTACACGGTTGTCCTTATCAGATCAAACTTCAATCCGCCAATTGATGAAAATGACCCTGAGAATGTGCTTAGCTTCGTTTCATATCTAAAAAGAGAGCAATACGGTTTCAGACCACTGTTCAAAGGGCCATATTATACCGCCGGAGCACCTAATTCCAAGCAAGGCGCTCCTGTTTATATGAAAGGTGAGGATAAGTACGAAATAAAAGATTACAAAGTGGATTATGAGTATGATTCAAGAGATGAAACCATATTCCCGCGGATGTACTCCACTCAACCTTCCCATGTACAGCGGTATAAGGAATTTGCTGGATTGAGAGATGGTGAAAAACCGACATTTGCCGATAACCTGAGCTTCCTTTTCAGGTACCAAATCCGCCGAATGTATTTTAGATATTTCATGTGGAATTTTAGCGGGAGGGAATCTGATGAAAAAGAAGCCGATTGGGAAGTATTAAGCCCTCTTACGGAAAAATTACCTCCAATTTTGGAAAACAATAAGGGTCGTAATATTTATTACGGAATCCCTCTATTGCTCGGTTTGATAGGTGCCTTTTTTCAGTTTAGAAAGGATCCCAGGTATTTTGCAGTAACTGGCCTCCTGTTCTTCCTGACAGGACTAGCACTTGTACTTTACCTCAACTCTCCTCCTTCAGAACCGAGAGAAAGAGATTACATCTATGCTGGTTCCTATTGGGTGTTTGCCTTCTGGGTTGGTCTGGGTGTATTGGGGTTATTTGAACTTTTATCAAATCTGGTCAAGAATAAGGTGATTGCTAGTGGTGTCTCACTTGTATTGGCCATGTGTATTCCAGTAATGATGGCTGCTGAAAACTGGGATGATCATGATCGATCTGACCGATATTTTTCAGTAGAGGCTGCAAAAAATTATTTAGATTCTTGTGCTCCAAATGCCATACTCTTCACCGGTGGTGATAACGATACTTTCCCATTATGGTATGTGCAGGAAGTGGAAGGACATAGAACCGATGTGCGTGTGATTGTATTGAGCTATTTCAATACAGACTGGTATATTGAACAAATGATGAGAGATGCATATGAATCAGATGCATTACCTTTTTCACTGACTGCCAAAAACTACATCCAGGGAGGTCTAAATGATGCCGTGATTGTAGCGGATCAAACAGACAAGCCAATCAATACACGCCTATTCCTGGATGCGATCAAGAAAGAAGCAAAAGGACTACAGTACCCAATCAATTCATACACCACATACAATACTATCCCGGGAAGAAACATGACGCTAGATGTGGATTCGGCAAAAGTAAAAGCATTGGGATTTGTTCCGGATGAATACAGAGTTGCTAACAGGTTAAACTGGAGCATAAGTGGAAGAGCTCTTGAGAAAAAAGATCTCGCCATCATTGACCTCATTTCAACAAATAACTGGGAGCGACCAATTTATTTCAATACTACATCGCTTTCACAAGTTAAATTCAACATAAGACCTTATGCGGTTTTAGAAGGTTTAACTTACAGGTTAATGCCGATTCAGGGATCAAACGGAAATGAGGTAAATACTGAGGTGATGTATGACAACCTGATGAATAAATTTCACTGGAAAGGATTGCAGGATTCAACTGTTTACTTCTCGGAAGATTACAGGAATTTCGCACTCAATCACCGGGCTTCATTCAGTGCGTTATCTGATGCATTGGTGAGTAAAGGTGAGTTTGACAAGGCTAAGGACATCATGACCAAATGCCTGGAGGCTATCCCGGATGCTTCTATTAAATTTGACAATTTTAATGTTGCTCAGATCAATAACATGCTTTCCGTTGGGATGGAAGAAGAGGCCAGATACCTTGCAGAGGTTACTGCAAACAGAGCTGAGGAAATGCTTTCCTATCTGGCGGAAAATAACATCAATAAACCAAGAGAAAAGCAAATCAATTTACTATTGTTAAATGAGCTTACAGGAGCGTTCAAAAACTCCGGAGATAATGAGCAAGCTCAAAAGTATGATGCCTTATTCAGAAAATATTATCAGTAGGTAATTAACTTAATAAGACACTTTAATAGGTTGTTAATCATGGGTTAGCAACCTATTTTTATTTAGATAAGTATATTATTTTTTAATTGCGTATACTGTAATGTGAATTGGCACACTAATTGTTTTCCATAGGACCAAACTCAAATACCTCACAAAATGAAACGTATTTTAATCACTTGCCTACTTTTAGGGATATTTTTAACTCCCTCATTGCATGCACAGGTCAATAAAGCCAAGGAAAACGCAAAGAATTACAAAAACAACGATTCAAATTCTGAACGGGGAGAATCAAATGGAGATAGCTTTGATAGTGGTGGAGGTGGCGGCTGTGTTGGTGCCTTCTTTGTAGATATCTTATTCCAGGGAATAGGTGCTGCTCACATGCACATGCTTGATCGTCGTTTTGACGAGCCATGGATTGTTTCTCTGGAAAGTCAGCTCACATCGGCTATTGATCCCTCAACAGGTACTGTTTCATTCACGCCTTCGGTTCGGGGAAATTGGGGGTTATTTTCTACACAACTTAGAACTAACCGATTATTTGATGGCACTGGTACATTGCAAACACTGGATTGGCAAATACTTCAACTAAACTTTATGTCTCAGGAGCATGTTAATTTACGATATGGAGTGGGGATATCTTACGAATTTGTAACGGAACAAGCTCATTTTGAGCAATATTTTGGACTCCAATTACATTTTGCTGAAAGAAGAATTAATCCAGAGGTCAACTTGAGAATGTCAGATTCTTACGGTGATGCAAGAACTGAATTAAATGTGCTCATGGATTGGAAGTTTGCCTCCAATAATGTGATAGAAACAGGTCTAATACTTGGGTATAGCTATCAAAACTGGTATAACAATCCCGAGAACCCTAGCAAGTTTCACATGATCATGACTGGCTTATCATTTAGAATCGAGTGATGTATTATTCTCCTTCTTTGTCTTGAACCCAAAAAGTTTGTACAATGGGCAGACATTAGTCACTCCGGTAAACAAGAAAATAACAGCAATAATACCCAGTATCAAAGCCCAGGTGAAAGGTAGGATTTCAAAATATCCAATAAATAAGATCACAACTCCAATTGTAATGCGTATCACACTATCCAATTGACTCATATTCTTTTTCATGGCTCTGTTGTTTAATTAAGATAAGTATATACAGTTAACCACAAATTTCTGATGACCTACATCAATCAGAATTATGCAAGAAGTCAATTTTAAGCACAAAAAAAGGGGTGCTATGCACCCCCCTTCAAACTGATTTTTATGATTTTTATAAGTGAATCACTTCATCGTATGCTGCAGCAGTAGCTTCCATGACTGCCTCAGACATGGTAGGGTGAGGGTGAATCGCTTTAAGAATTTCATGGCCAGTAGTTTCAAGTTTTCTTGCGGCTACTGCTTCAGCGATCATCTCAGTAACGTTGGCACCAATCATGTGACATCCTAACCATTCACCGTATTTGGCATCAAAGATTACTTTTACAAATCCATCACTTGCTCCAGCCGCTTTCGCTTTTCCTGAGGCCGAGAACGGAAATTTACCTACTTTGATATCATAGCCAGCTTCTTTGGCTGCTTTCTCAGTGTATCCCACTGAAGCTATTTCAGGCGCACAATAGGTACATCCTGGTACGTTGTTGTAATCAAGTGGCTCTGGGTTGTGACCAGCAATCTTTTCAACACATAAAATTCCTTCAGCTGATGCTACGTGTGCTAAGGCAGGACCTTTTACAATGTCACCTATTGCATATACACCATCTACATTGGTTTTATAGAAATCGTCCACCAAAACCTTACCTCTTTCAGTCCTCACTCCAGTTTCTTCCAGCCCTAGATTCTCAAGGTTTGTGGTGACACCAACAGCAGAAAGTACCACATCACAATCTATCTGCTCTTCACCCTTTTTGGTCTTGACAGTTACCTTACAGCCTGCACCTTTGGTATCTACCTTTGTAACCTCAGAGCTGGTCATGATTTTAATACCTGACTTCTTGAAAGTTCTTTCAAGCTGCTTGGATACATCTTCATCCTCTACAGGTACAATATTCGGCATGAATTCAACAATAGTTACTTCTGTTCCAATGGTATGATAGAAATAAGCAAATTCTACTCCAATTGCTCCTGATCCCACAACCACCATTTTCTTTGGTTGCTTATCCATCACCATTGCTTTTCTGTAACCTATGATCTTCTTATCATCAATTGGAAGGTTTGGTAATTCTCTAGATCTACCTCCAGTAGCAACAATTACTCCCTTGCTAGCCTGGTAATCTGTTTTCTTACCATCTTTTCCGGTTACTTCAACCGTCTTATTTTTCTTTATTTTACCTGTTCCTTCAAGTAGGTCAATTTTGTTCTTCTTGAAAAGAAACTGGATTCCTTTACTCATTCCTTCAGCAACGCTTCTGCTCCTTTTCACCATACTACCGAAATCAACAGACGCTCCTTTCACATCAACTCCATAGTCTTTGGAATGGTTTATATAATCAAAAACCTGAGCACTCTTCAATAATGCTTTCGTTGGGATACAACCCCAGTTCAAACATATTCCTCCAATTTCATCTCTTTCTACAACGCCCACTTTCATTCCAAGCTGAGCAGCTCTGATTGCAGCTACATAACCACCTGGTCCACTTCCAATAACTATAAGATCATATTTTGATGCCATATCTGTAACTTTGATTTGATTCTTTTTCGGATCGTAAATCTACATCGTATTGGTGTTAAATAAAACTTTTCAATTAACCAACACAGGATAAATCACTCCAAATTATTACATTTTTAACAGCCCTAATCACATTGTAAAAAAGAATATAAAATACAAAAATTACAGAAACGCGATATATAATTTTGTTTTGGTCATTATGAACAAGTGATCCTAACGCCAAACAATAGAACGGGTACATTACAGAAAGATACCGTTCATGTTCTTCAACTAATTCTCGTTGAAAGAAAAGTCTGGATACAAAGTAAACCCCAAACACAATAACTACGAACCAATCTACCGATCCTATCCTACGCACCAGGAGCAGCATCAAACATATTAGAGATGCTATGGCTAACCAATGGAAAGTAAAAGGGGTGATCCATTTACTGATGGTTAACAATTGGGCCCATAAGTTTTGGGGGACAATTAGTATTTGTGGTTGCTCCCCAATAATATTAGGAAAGGATGTGTATCCATAGAATATGTATATTAAAAAGCCCAGAGACAGCCACAAGAGGATGCGAATGGTGGGTTTCAGTTGTAGCGTTTCAAAAATCAATACTCCGAATATGATCAACATACCGGCCTTACGAGCAAATAACAAAAATGGAAGAATAATCAGATAGCCCAGAAACCTTTTGAAGTTTTCATTAGAATGTAATTGCTGGTTCAGAAATAGAAGTGCAAGTAGGAAGTGAAACAGAGGCTCTGTCCATAGAAATGAAGTTGTTAATAGCAATGGTGTACTAAACACCAGGAGCAGACAAAATGCATACCATTGGTACTTGGTTGGAAAGTACTTCTTTGTGGCAATGATCCAAATTAAAGTGGTCAAAACAAACAAGATGGCGTTCATAGCAGCAGCACCGGTGCATATATTGCCCATTTTGAAAATGAGCAAAGTAAGAAGTTGCTGCTTTAGGCCATATTTGATCACATAATCCCATATCCCGATCTTATTGACCAATTCCGCATTATGAATGTAGTAATAAGAGTCATGGGTGTATCCAATCCCATCAAAATTGGCGATCAAGACAAGTACTGTAGCTAATAGAAGTAAAACTGGAATGACAATTCCGTCTTTCATTGCTTATTTATATGGTTCGTTTAAATTTGCTGGACCTTAAAAAAATTCAATATATGAAATTACTAGAAGGAAAAAATGCATTGGTCACTGGTGCATCCAAAGGAATTGGTAGAGCAATTGCTATAAAGTATGCAGAACAAGGAGCAAATGTGGCATTTACCTACCTATCATCAGTAGAAAAGGGACAAGCCCTGGAAGAAGAATTAAAAAAATTAGGCGTAAATGCTAAAGGCTACCGATCTGATGCTTCTAAATTTGATGCCGCTCAGGAACTGATTGACAATGTAGTGAAGGATTTTGGTGGATTAGATATACTTGTCAATAACGCTGGAATTACACAGGACAACCTTTTGATGAGAATGACTGAAGAAATGTGGGATAAGGTCATGGAAGTAAACCTTAAGTCATGTTTCAATACTGTAAAAGCAGCTTGCAGAACTTTTATGAAGCAAAAAGCGGGTTCCATTATAAACATCACTTCAGTAGTTGGTATAAAAGGTAATGCAGGACAAGGTAATTACGCAGCATCTAAAGCTGGAATTATTGGATTTACAAAGTCTATTGCACTTGAATTAGGGAGCAGAAATATTAGAAGTAATGCTGTAGCACCTGGATTCATTGAAACTGAAATGACTGATCAACTAGATGAGAAAACAGTACAAGGCTGGAGGGATGCCATTCCGTTAAAAAGAGGTGGCCAACCAGAGGATGTAGCTGATGCATGTGTCTATCTGGGATCAGATATGTCAACATATGTTTCAGGACAAGTTATCCAGGTAGATGGTGGTATGTTGACTTAGTCACCACCTATCAAAATATTATATCCAAATACCCAATAATGCCGTTAAACCATAACGGCTTTTCAATGGAAATATCAGAATTTGTATTTAACACTTCTCCAATATGGATAATCCCTGTTATCGCTGGGGCGTTAATCTATGCTGTATTATTATATAGTAAAAAGGGCCCCTGGGGTAACAGGTTGGGTATTGCTTTGGCAATAATTAGATTTATCACTGTAGCAGTAATTGGGCTTCTGCTCATCAATCCAATGATTCGCCAGATTCAAAACACCCAGGTGAAACCAAAAGCTGTTATTATAGTTGACAATTCTTCCTCCTTAAAAGAATCACTTTCGAAAGAGGAGCTTTCTGGCATAAAAACTTCTACCAGTGGAGTAAAATCGATGTTAGAAGAAAAAGGTTTTGATGTGCACCTTAGGAATTTAGAAAGCGAAATTACCAACTTAGATAGTCTCTCATTTGAACATACTTCAACAAATATTATGGAGGCACTTAAAAGTGCGGAGGACTTTTATGATGAGAACGAGCTTACTCTTTCGGTTCTTGTTTCTGACGGCATTTATAACCTGGGAGCTTCACCGGAATTTTCCAACTATGCTAAGCCTGTATATACCATTGGTGTAGGGGACACAATACCCAAAAAAGACATTACCATTCACAATATCAGATACAACAAGGTAGTTACCCAAGGCAATAAATTTCCAATTGAAGTGGATATCCTGCACAATGGTTATCCCGGAAATTCGTATACAATTAACCTCTTAAATAAAGGAGCTATACTTGAAAGCAAATCTGAAATTCTTCCCTCAGGTGTGAATTTGCAGACGATCGGATTTGAAGTGGATACAGAAGCAACGGGTCTCACGAGATTTACAATTGACATTCCGGTTATTACTGGAGAGCAGGTTACTTCCAACAATAGAAAAGATGTGTACATTGACATCATCGACAATTCTGAAAAAGTACTCATTCTTTCATCAGCACCACACCCAGACATAAAAGCATTGAAGAGTGCCATTGAAAAGAATCCAAATTATGAAGTGTTTTTACACTCCCCTGGTATTAATGATTTGGAAGATGAAGAATTTGGTGTTGTAATAGCTCATCAACCTTTTGCTGGCAACCGGAGAATGGACGCTTTGATAGCTACTTTTCAAGAAACGGAAATTCCTATCTGGTACATTCTTGGAACAAGGACAAACTTCAATGAATTCAATAGTGAGAATGAACTGATCATTATCAATCAGATTCGGGGACAATTTGATCGTGTCACACCGGCGTTCAATGAATTGTACTCAAAATTTAACCTGTCGGATGAAGTTATCTCCAGATTCATAGATTGTCCTCCAATTATCGTACCCTACGGTGATATCAGCTTAAAAAATCCATCTGAATCATTATTTTATCAAAGAGTAGGTAGTATTGAAAGCACAAAACCTCTCCTGATTGTAGGTGAGACTGGAGGTAAAAAAGAAGCTACTTTAGTTGGAATGGGTTTTTGGCAATGGAGAATTCAGGAAATTGCCAAAACTGATAATGCCGAAACATTCGATACATGGGCAACCAAACTAATTCAATACCTCAATACCAAAGAAAATAAAAAGAAGTTTAGGGTGAATACTTCAAAAGACGAATACAGTGATCTTGAAGCTGTAGTTTTTGAAGCCGAAGCATACAACAACATCTACGAAAATATTTACAATATTCCAATCAACCTTTCAATAACCAGTGAGGATAATGAAACTTCCAAGTATTCATTCATCACAACTGAGGCCAATTCAAGTTATCGAATCAGTGGGTTAGATCCAGGCGTTTATACCTTTCAGGCATCTACAACGCTGGATGGCAAACGAGAAATAGTAAATAGCGGTTTTTCTGTAGTGCAATTACAAATAGAATCAATTAACCTAACAGCTGACTTTGGTCTCCTTAGAAGACTGGCACAAAATACTGGAGGAAAATTCAGTACTATCAATGATGAACAAACGTTAAACACACTACTAGAAGAACAAACCGCACAAGGTGTTATCTATTCTGATGAAAAATTAATTCCTCTTATTCATTTCAAGTGGTTATTGATCTTACTGATTGGACTTGCATCAATCGAATGGTTTACCAGAAAGTATATGGGTGGTTACTAAAAATTGACAACCACCCCAAAATAGAATGTTCTTCTCGAAAATAATTCAGGGCTTGTCTCCGAATAATCATAATTATAAGCATAAGACCTTACATTCTCTCGATTGGTAATATTATTAGCCGATATGAATGCTATCATGTTCAAATTTTCATTGAACAAAAATATCCTGCTCATTGAAAACCCCAGGTTGAAGTAGTTTGGTAATCTTTCTTTGGATTCTGCATAAAAGGGTTCATAAGAACCCAGGTCGTTATCAAATTGTGAATTGACAACAGGAACAAAAGTATTCCCTTCACGCAGTAACATATTCGCATTGAGGGTCCACTGCTTCAGAAAATTCCAATCAAGATTTCCTCTGTAGAAGTAATGAATATTGGGTAAATCCAATGGTGCATCAACAATATCAGGACTGATAAAAGTGGCCGATAGACTACCTTTCAATTTGTCAGAAAATTTGGTTGAAGCAAATAACTCCACTCCGGAAAAATTCGATACAGCTTCATCATACAAATTCTGTTTGAGAAAGCCTGAAATTGACACCTCAGTTTGGTTCCTATTGAAATGTAAATCAGTAGAGAATTGCTTACTATTGATCTGGACTATTCCTGAGGAATTCTCTTGCATTGATTTTTTATTGTAGACACCAGCGCTGGTTATCCATTTAAGGTGTTCATTGATTTCAAATTGAACATTGGCCTGGCCACTCAAAAAATTATCTTTTGCAAAAAGTCTTTTTCTTAAACCGCCACCCAACACCCAATTATCAGCTAGAAAATACTTAACATAAGCGTAAGCTTCACTCACCATAACTTTTTCTGTGAAAGTAGCAGCAATAAAATTTGATGAAGTATCAAGCGCATAACTGTATTCCGGATACTCAATCGAAGCATCCTGTCTTCTAAAATCATTTGAAAAACCGGCTTTCAATTGAATTTTTTCTTTCAAATACTGATAATTCACACCACTGAACCAGTCTGTCTTTTTGATTTCGTTTTCTGAAATACTATATGAGAAGTCAGTTTTACTATAGCTAAATCCCTGATTCAGCGAGAAAACAGATCGGTTAATTCGTTTTTCAAGCTTGGCGACAGTTAGGTTTCGAATTTTCCCGTGGCTAAAAATTCCCTGATAACTTGGTGACCTGAAATTGAAATTGTAGGATTCATTGATGGAATAATTGAAAACTTTCACGGTTCCAAGTTTCTCATTCTGAGTAAAAAAGTAAGCTCCAAAGTCCACCATATTAAATTTTTTGATAGCATCTAATGACTCCTGATTGACTCCTTTAAGCAACTCGGAAGGCTGATAATTTGTAAATACATTTAGACCGGATCTTTTCCCAGCTTTCTGCAGGCGGTTATAACCAATATTGGCCAAACCAAGGTTAATACTGTTACCACTCTCTTCAGGGACGTGATCATCAGTTTGAATAGAAATGATACCGCTCGTTGCATTTCCATACTCCAGTGGTGGATTACCGGGGAATACTGACATCTGTTTTACAATAGCTGTATTAAATAAACTGAAAGTACCAATCCCATTCAATTGCGAAAACCTGACCGCATCATAAATGGGAACATCATTGAAGAATATCCCAGTTTCGGCCGGACTACCTCCACGCAAACTTATATTCGCGGACTCATCAGCGGTAGTCGCTGAGGGTAATGAATTTACGGCCAGTATAGGATCAGCTTTGGCTGATGGATTGGTGTAGATTTCTAATTTTTGAATCTCTTTATACTGGAACTCTTCAGCAATCAGCGGTGTGGCTGCCACCACAATATCATTGAGCTGATGCTCCATCGGAAACAATTTTATTTCAGATGAAACCTCGCTCACAGCAAGTACTGTTTCCTGATATCCGATGAAAGAGATGACAATTGAATCATTCATATGTGACTGTTGCAATTCAATCTCGAACTCACCTTCCAGACCAGTAGTTGTACCGGTGCGCCAATCATTTAAAAGGTAGATATGAGCTCCAGGCAATCCTGCATCCGTAGTGCCATCTTTTACTACTCCGGAGAAAGTCGTTTGACAAACTCCAGACAGGTAAAAGAGACACACTAATATGACTGCTAAGTATTTCATTCTGCTGATGATAAAGAGGGCAACAAACTCTTTGACACCCAGTAGAAATCAGGTTCAATCTTCAGTGCTTTCTGAAAAGTTGCTTCCGCTTTGTCATTCTCACCTACTTTTTTGTAACTGATCCCTAAATGGGCTAATGCATCCATGTACAACCAGTTTTGGTCTAAACTTTCACCTGAGTTTTCATAGCTGTCAACAGCTTTCACAAAATTCTCCTTGGCTACCTCACTATCTCCTCCAAACATTTCAGGAGTATACAACTTAGAACCAGCAAACAATTTGATCACCAGTGGAGATTCCGGACTTAGCTTTCTGGCATCTTCCATGTATGATGAACTTTTGTATCCAAGGTACATTCCTTTCATTGGTGAGTAGGCCATCTCCAAACCAAGGATTGAAGAGTAAACAGCACTTGGATCACCCCACTCTTTGTTTTCTTCAATTACCTCTTGCAGTAATTCCTTTGTGCCATCCAGATATTTATCAAAAGTTGCCTCATCTTTTGTACTCATTGTTGCATTTAATAGACCGTATTGCAACATGGCCAAATCAAATTTTTGTTTAGAATCTGGTGTTGATCCAATATTATTCTTGTGAACATGAATGGCTTTCTCCCACAAAGTGGTGCTAGATTTCAAATACGCCGCATAACTGATCTCTTTAATATCATTTTGCGCATTGGCGATATAATTAACAGTTGTAAATAGTATCGCGATGATTAGTGTTTTTGATAGATTTTTCATTTTTGTAAACTGGTTTATTTTATAAACTAAATATTTAAATTTTTTTATTCTCCTATGTATTGCTTGATCGTATTCACATATTTTTCGAATGCTGAAACTCCCATTTTAGTGACCTTGCAGGTAGTAACTGGTTTTTTTCCCTGAAATTTCTTTTCGATTTCTATGTAGTTAGCCTTTGACAGTTTGTCCAATTGTACACTCAGGTTACCTGCAGTAGCACCGGTTTTTTCCTTAATGAACACAAACTCTGCTGAATCCACCCCGATGAGAAGTGACATGATAGCAAGTCTAAGTTGCGAGTGTAAAAGTGGATCTAAGTCTTTAAACGCTTTCATTTCTAATCTTTGATCTTAACATGTAACCTGGAATCAAGTACCCAACTACCATTGCTACTGCGCCTACTAATGGTTGGGTCTCAATTGGTACCATAAACCCTGCAATTGCAAATAACCAAAATGATGCTCCTCCAAATATCAATGGTCTGAATCTAATGGCTACACCAGTAATAAACGTAGGCATTGCGGTAACGACCATGATCATCGGATTTACGTAGAAATTGATTTTCGCCATTGCTCCTAAAATGATAAAAAGTGTTATCACAAAACAGAACCATAACCATCCAATCAATTCACCCATATGGGTCTTCACTTTTGCTTTTTTACTCCTTCTGGCACTGTCTATTGCTGTGTAGATTCCAGCCGGAATGCATAATATCGGCCAAACTATAAAGGGATCGGCAATATCTGTGTATTCAGACAGGTAGTATACGGCAAGATTAGATATAGCAACAACCCAACCCCAAAGTAAAAAGTATACTTGCTTGTCATCATAGTAGCCCTTAGCCGATGAAATCATCGCCTGGATGATTTGCAAGCTTTCCTGACCGGACATTTGAGTTTTCTCTTCCATTTTCCTCTAATTTTCTGTGAATATAAAGTAGTTTATTTTATAAACTTGTTTATATCAAAAAAAGTTACAGTAAAACTTAAATTTAATTTACATTTATACTCACACCAGATATAGAAACCTATGAATTTTTACAAGTCCCTTTTATTAGCATTAACTATTTGCTGTTTATCATTCATATTTAGTTGTGGTGAAGATGATCCTACTCCACCTGAAGAGACTACATACACACTTACTATAGGTGGGCAATCAAGTGCCAATGAAAGTGATCCTGGTAGTGCTTTCATGGTAAACATTGATCCTGCGAATGATACCGGTGCTGACATTGACATTAGCTATGATGTATCTGGAACTGCTACAGAAGGAACTGATTTTCGTGACCTTTCAGGTACCACATCGATTAGCTCAGGGGAGAGTAGCGTGACTGTACAGATTCCATTTACACAGGATACGGAAGAAGAAGGTGACGAAACAATCATCATAAGTCTATCAAGTAGTGGATTAGCCAGTAACGTTACATTGGGATCACCCAGTAGTCACACCATCACAATAACAGATGACGATAGTGCTGGTACTGGAAACTGTCCAAATGATAACTCCACAAATATGGACAATTGGGAATGTGATGAAACACCTGGTGTATCCAATAGCTACAGTGAGAGCGTCAATGGAGACACAAGAACTATCACCACAAATGGTATCCCAACGCATGATTTCAGAAATCAAATCCCAATGATTGTCAACGAACTAAATAGTTCTACAAAAATATTCTTAGTGGATGCCACACCGTCAAAAGCGGCTTCTGTTTCATATATCACTGATGGTGGAAGCCCTCAGTGGAAATTTGGAGTAGCAAAAAATGGAGTTCCATTGGATCCTGCTCCCGCTCAACCGTTTATTTTTGAAAACACTGAGACAGGTGAATTTAACTTTGATTGGGTCTTTGAACCAAACTGGAATATGGAAGCTGTTGGACTTGATTGCGCCATTGCCCATGTCCAGCCAGATGGCACCTATCACTATCATGGAGATCCGGCAATCTACGCCGATCAGTTATTAGATGGTCTTGGTGCGGGAACCACTACCCCAACCACTCCCGTACAAATTGGATGGGCAGCCGATGGATATCCGGTGCTTTATAAGTATGGTCCTGATGGTGCTGGTGGAATTGCATTATTGGAACCTAGCTATCAGATTAAAAGTGGTGAAAGACCTGGGGATGGTGTTTCTGAGCCTTGTGGTGAATACAATGGTAAGTATACCAATGATTTTGAATTTGTTTCCGGAGCAGGGGACCTGGATGAATGCAATGGTATCAGCAGAAATATTATGATCGAAGGAGAAACGTATGATTATTTCTATGTGGTCACAGAAGGTTTCCCAGTGATCTCCAGATGTTTGGTGGGTACACCTGACCAAAGCTTTAAGATTGGTATGTAATGCGATTTATCTTGTTATCATATTGCCTTTTAATTCTTGGTAGCTTTGAAACAGTCAAGCATCATGCGAATCTGGCCATTTTTGATTTCATCGAAGCTGAAGGCCAAATCAAAATGACCATCAGACTTGATGAAGAGCACCTGGAACAGTCAATAGGGTACAAGCTAAATAACGCCTCAATGAATGAGACTGTCAGGAACTATATACTTGCCAATTTAAATTTAGAGGTGAATCAGCAACACAAACAACTGTGTGTCAATCACATATATCAGGAGGACAGGTTCACGAATGTGGAAGGAACCATTGATGCCATATGTGAACCTATTTCAATTATTGCTGTCTCGAATACCTGTCTCGTTGACATTGAGGACCATTCGAATATTATGAAGTTTAATGTAAATGACAGCCGGAGGGTTTTCAGACTCACTGCAAAGCGAACTTCAACAATAGTTAGATATTAAAAAAGGCTGCCAGTTGGCAGCCTTTTCATTTAGTCTTTATTCTGTTCTTTTATCTTCTGTTTCTTGATTTTGATTTTCAGTTCATCTGACTTTCCATCATAATCTGCCTGAATTATATCCCCTTCCTGCGCATCACCCTTCAGGATTTCTTCGGCTACAGCATCCTCAAGATACTTTTGAATTGCGCGGTTCAGTGGTCTTGCTCCAAATTGTGGATCATATCCTTTATCCGCTAAGAAATCTTTCGCTTTCTCAGTCAATTCAACATTGTATCCCAATTCTGTAATTCGGCTAAACAGCTTACCTAATGTGATGTCAATGATTTTATGGATGTGTTCTCTTTCAAGTGAGTTGAACACAATTACGTCATCTAATCTATTTAGGAATTCAGGACTGAAAGCTTTTTTCAGGGCACTTTGGATTGTTGACTTCATCAACTCGTCCATGTTGTCCTTCTTGCTTTGTGTTGCGAAACCTATTCCAGCACCAAAGTCTTTTAGATCTCTTACACCAATATTAGAAGTCATGATGATGATTGTATTTCTGAAATCAACCCTTCTTCCTAGGCCATCTGTCAAAATACCATCATCCAATACCTGAAGCAGGATATTGAAGACATCCGGGTGTGCTTTTTCGATTTCATCTAGTAGCACAACGCTGTATGGTTTTCTTCTTACTTTTTCAGTTAGCTGACCACCTTCCTCATAACCCACATAGCCCGGAGGCGCTCCTACGAGTCTTGACACGGAGAATTTCTCCATGTACTCACTCATGTCAATTCTAACAAGTGAATCCTCTTTGTCAAAAAGATAAGTAGATAGTACTTTGGCCATTTCGGTCTTACCAACACCTGTTGGTCCAAGGAAAATGAATGATCCAATAGGTTTTTTCGGATCTTTCAATCCTACCCTGGTTCTTTGGATTGCCTTTACAAGTTTCTCAACCGCTTCATCCTGGCCAATTACCCTGTTTTTAAGCTCATCCTTCATATTCAGAAGCTTGTTGCTTTCTTTCTGAGCGATTCGCTTAGTTGGGATACCAGTCATCATCGCAATTACTTCAGCGACGTTTTCTTCGTCTACTTCGTAACGTTTTGATTTTGTCTCCTCTTCCCACTTGGCTTTTTCAGCTTCAAGCTGGGCAATCATTTTCTTTTCTTTATCTCTTAGTTGTGCAGCCTCTTCATATTTTTGGCTCTTCACAACTCTGTTCTTCTCTTTCTTGATGTCTTCAATAGACTCCTCAAGCTTTACGATTTCATCAGGAACGTTAATGTTATTGATGTGCACCCTTGCACCGGCCTCATCCAGCACGTCAATTGCCTTGTCTGGAAGATACCTATCACTGATGTATCTGTCTGAAAGTGCCACACATGCATCTACTGCATCACTGGTGTAATTCACATGGTGATGACTTTCATATTTATCCTTGATGTTATTGAGGATCTGAATGGTTTCTTCAGGAGTAGTAGCATCTACCATTACTACCTGGAACCTTCTTGCCAAAGCACCATCTTTCTCGATGTATTGTCTGTACTCATCAAGAGTAGTTGCACCAATACATTGGATTTCACCCCTCGCGAGTGCTGGCTTGAACATATTGGAAGCATCCAATGAACCTGAAGCACCACCTGCACCAACGATCGTATGTAATTCATCGATGAAAAGGATCACTTCCGGAGATTTCTCAATCTCGTTCATCACAGCTTTCATTCTTTCCTCAAACTGACCCCTGTATTTTGTTCCTGCCACAAGGCTTGCCAGGTCAAGTGTTACTACTCTCTTTCCGAATAGCACCCTTGAAACTTTCTTTTGAACAATTCTCAAAGCAAGACCCTCCGCGATGGCAGTTTTACCAACACCAGGCTCACCGATAAGAATAGGATTATTCTTTTTCCTTCTACTAAGGATTTGGGCTACACGCTCAATTTCCTTTTCTCTACCTACGATAGGGTCAAGTTTGTCATCTTCAGCCAATTTGGTAAGGTCTCTACCAAAATTATCCAAGACAGGTGTTCTGGACTTTTCTCCACTCTTGGCTCCTGACTCCTTTCCGCCTCCTCCGGCACTTCCTCCAAAAATCCTGGAAGAATCCTCATCTCCATCATCAGTATCAGAAGATGCTAGCGGATTTTCAGCCTGGTACTCCAGCAATTCTTTCACCACATCGTATGAAACATCGAATTTATTCAGGATTTGGGTGGCCAGATTGTCTTCATCCCTTAGAATGGATAACAACAAATGCTCTGTACCTATTAATTGACTCTTGAAGATCTTAGCCTCCAGGTAAGTAATTTTTAAAACTTTTTCAGATTGTCTGGTAAGTGGAATATTGGCCAAATTCTTCACATTGGAAGTCGCTGTACCTTTGGTAGCCTGCTCAATTGAGGACCTCAAATCCTCCATATTCACCCCTAATTTCTTCAATAGGCCTACCGCCACACCTTCTCCTTCCCGGATCATTCCAAGGAGTAAATGCTCTGTGCCAATATAGTCATGTCCCAGACGCAGGGCTTCTTCCCTGCTCAATGAGATTACCTCTTTTACTCTATTCGAAAATTTTGCCTCCATATCGGACCTTATCGTTATCAGTAAAAATAAGCCATACGTGACTCATTTACTATTATTAAAACTAATTTTTAAACGTAGTGTTACAGGCTTTCGTTCATTGTGCAATTACTGTCGACTGATGGACAATTTCCGCTGAATTAGGGCCCTCACAAAACAATAGATCAATGATGCTTAAGTTTGGCACAAATTGCTTGCCAAAGAGTTGATTATAGGGAACAGCTATATAAAAGTTCCTGGAATCTGCCTCTATTTTTCGGTTAATCTGATTAAAGAATTGATTATCAGCCGCTTGCTCTAAATTCTTTTTGTCATCAACAAGAATTACTTCACTGTCAATTTGCATCAACTTAAGACATAATGTCAGCATATCAAAACTTAATTCATGGAGATATGCATATTTCTTGTTGAATAAGGATAAAAAATAATCGAAATAGTATTCAAAAAATGGTGCCTTACCATATGCAGATTGAATGCCGCGTATGTGCAGGTTCATCCATTTTTGACTATAATCTATTTTGATGTCTTTAGTGGCTTTTCTTTTATTACCTTCTAGTACCGGGATGGATAATAACTGTACTTTATTGGCGCCCAGGATGTAACACCTGTTTCTGTAGGATTGTTTTTGATAAATCTCACCAATATCCAGGTAAACCTGATCATGCCTTTTCAGGACAGTAAAGTATTCTATACAGGGTAAATAATGAAGTTCTATGTGCATTGAACGTACAAACCTAAACCAGACTTGAAACTATTACCACGTTGACTATCAATAGATCAACTCAAGGTCTCCCATCCCTTCTCTAATGACTTCTATTTCACCGCTGGTGCAATCCAGAATGGTACTGGGTTGAAAATTCCCCGGTCCTCCATCGATCACAACATCTACCAGGTTTTCAAACTTATCGTAGATCAAACTCGGGTCTGTCATGTATTCCACAGACTGGTCATCTTCCTGAATGGATGTTGAGATGATGGGATGCCCCAATTCCTTGACGATCATTCTGGGAATATTATTGTTAGGAACACGAATACCAACCGTTTTCTTTTTGACATTCAATATTTTGGGCACCTTATTGCTACTATCCAGAATAAATGTATATGGGCCCGGAAGTGCTTTTTTCATTACTTTAAAAACCGGTGTATCCACTCTTTTCACATATTCTGAAATGTGACTCAAATCATAACAAATAAAGGAAAGGTTGATACTTTTCGCCTTCGTACCTTTGATGCGCATCACTTTCTCTATTGCTGATGAATTGAAGAGATCGCACCCTAAACCATACAATGTGTCAGTTGGGTAAATAATAAGGCCACCGTTTTTCAGGACCTTAACAATCTCCTGGATCTTATCTTCTTCAGGATTTTCTTCGTATAAACGGATGAATTCTGCCGCCATATTGCCATTTAAGGAAATTGAATCGGTAATATTGCGGTTTTTATCATCTTTGTCAAAAAAATTATTGCATGAAGAAAAGAAAGATTTTTGTGGGTGTGCTGCTTGTGGGGACTACATTGCTTTCCAGCTTTGCGTTTTATACTTATCAGATCTTATTCACACCAAACATTCAGGTGGATAAGGAAGAAACCTACGTTTATATTCCCAGTGACGCAGATTTCAAGTTCGTCCAGAACTCCTTATATGACCTCAAAATGGTCAATGATCTGGTTGCTTTTAGCTTTCTAGCGAAATTATTAGACTATGACGAAGCTATAAAACCAGGTAGGTACAAACTTACCAAGAACATGAGCAACCTGGACGCTATCCGATTGCTCAGATCAGGTGCCCAAACACCAACAAAGATTATTTTTAACAATGTCAGGAAACTGGAAGATATGGCTGGGGCCCTTACAGAGAATATTGAAGTATCAGAATCTACCATGAAATCTCTGCTATTGGATTCTTCCATACAGGCAGCATATGGATTCGAGAAAGAGACATTCATTACCATGTTCATACCCAATACCTATGAGGTATATTGGAATATCAAACCAAAAGAGGTGCTGGATAAAATGAAAAAAGAGTATGACAGGTTCTGGAATGCTGAAAGATTGGCTCGTGCTGATTCAATTAACATGACTCCCAATGAAGTAGGCACATTAGCTTCCATTGTACTGGCAGAATCTTCCAAAAAAGACGAGCAACCCATGATCGCAGGTGTTTATATGAACAGACTGAGAAGAGGAATTGCACTTCAGGCAGACCCAACTTTAATATTCGCCCATGACGATTACACAATCAAACGTGTATTGCATGAGCACAAAAAAATTGATAGCCCTTACAACACTTATAAGTATCCGGGTTTACCTCCGGGACCCATTAGACTTCCAAGTATAAGCGCAATAGATGCCGTATTAAACTTCTCAACTCATGAATACTACTATTTCTGCGCGAAGGAAGACTTTTCAGGTTACCACAACTTTGCTAAAAACCTGGATGAGCATCTGAGGAACGCCCGTAAATATCAGCGAGCTCTCAACCAACGAAAAGTATTCAGATAGATATGTATACTGCAGAGGTAAAAGTAAGGGTACGATATGCTGAAACAGATCAGATGGGTTATGTCTATTATGGGAATTACATGACCTATTATGAGGTAGCTAGGGTAGAAGCACTCAGAGCTATGGGATTGAACTACAAAGACCTGGAAGAAAATGGTGTGATGATGCCTGTGCTGGAAAGTCATTCCCGCTATTTACTCCCTGGAAAGTATGATGAAGAATTGACCATAAAAGTGCGAATCCCTGAATTACCCAAGGTGAAAATCAAATTTGACTATGAATTCTTCAATGAAGAGGGTAAATTGATCCACAGGGGAGAAACAACACTTGCATTCATCAATATGAATACCGGCAAACCAGTAAGAATGCCGGAAGAGATGGATCGGGTACTAAGGCCATTTTACGATTGATACGACGAGCAATTCATAGACACTTATTCTATTTCAAATCTTACCTGAGGTTTATCCAATTTCTCAAAAAGGTAAAGCTCAGAAAGGGTAAAGCATCTCTATACCGTATCCTCAGTATTTTTCTTGACAAAATCAACGATGATCATATCCTGGAGAGAGGAAGTGGCGTAGCATTTAATTTTACGCTATCAATTTTTCCGGCAATCATCTTCCTGTTCACACTGATCCCATTTATTCATGAATGGATCCCAAGCATCGACCGACAGAAAACAATGGAATTTATCAGTTCGGTGATGCCTGAAAACATGTATTCAGCTACAAGTGAGACCATTATGGACCTGATCCATAACACCAGAGAGGGTCTATTGTCCTTTGGGGCCTTGTTTTCATTATACCTGGCAGCCAATGGCATTAGTGCATTAATGAGAGCCTTCAACAAATGTTATAAAACCAAAGAAACCAGAAATTATTTCACCACCAGGTACATTGCCACATTGCTTACCCTGATCCTGGCATTTGTATTGATGATCTCACTATTGTTTATTGTGGCGGGGCAATTTGTCATAGGATACATGGAAGAACTTGGCTTCTTCAATGATCAGATCGTTTACTACCTGATCATCATCTTGAGGTTTGTAGTGGTGTTCTTATCTTTTTACATGGCCATCTCGTCCATTTATTACCTGGCTCCTGCCATTCATGACCGATGGAGGTTCTTTTCACTGGGATCATTTCTGGCTACACTTTCAGCTGTAGCTGTATCATTTGGGTTCTCCTTTTATGTAAACAATTTTGCTGCCTACAATAAACTGTATGGGTCATTGGGAACACTAATCGCTCTTATGATCTGGCAGCTGATCCTTTCAGTTATTCTATTAGCCGGTTTTGAATTCAATGCCAGTGTAGACCTGGCAGCTTCTGATGAAGTGGTGGAACTTTCAGGTGATACAGATAATGAATTTGGGTAGCATCTTCTGATGCAATTTTGTAAATTAAAGGAAGCACTATACCCATGCACTATGAAACTCACCTACGAAACCTATAAAGGGAAAAAAATCATGCGCGTTAATTTCAATGAATGTGCATCTCCTGAAGAATTGGAAGAATTGGCGTATAAACTACGAGATGAAGTGGTATCGTCCTCCGGAAATCTTTTGATCCTCAATAATTATGAAGGAGTCTTCCTAAACCCTCAGTTCATGAACAAGGTCAAAGAACTGGCCAAGGCGGCTCAGGGAAAAGTGGATAAATCAGCCGTAATCGGTGTAGGAGGGGTTAAACGGATCTTGTTGAACGGTTACAATGCATACGCCAAAAGAAACGTAAAAGCCTTTGACACAGCTGACCAGGCAAAAGAATATCTGGTTTCCTAAAAATATTTTTTCCCAGGATTTGACATTTTTCATAATTGGTATACTTTTGCACTCCCGTTGAGCAAATGGTTCAGCGCGTTTTGATAAGAAGTGCAATTGAAGGAATCTTCCTTTGCTTAAGCTTCGGAAGATGAAAGAGGAGTGGCAGAGTGGTCGAATGCGGCGGTCTTGAAAACCGTTGTACCGCGAGGTACCGGGGGTTCGAATCCCTCCTCCTCTGCAGATAAGCCTTGGCAAGTAGCCAGGGCTTTTTTTATTCCCAAAAAATAAGGTCTCGAAAACATTGTACCGCGAGGTAACGGGGTTGTTCGACAACTCGATTCGAATCCCTCCTCCTCTCTGCATGGAAGCTTCGGCTGGAGCCAATTAATCATTGTCCTGAAGAATGCTTAAATTCCTTTAAAAAGCAATGGGCAACAAAGGCGATAAAATGAAGCAAGAATCAGTTCTAGCAGCTGAACTTCTGGTTACAAAATTGGAATCTATCGGAGGTATTACTTCAAAAAAAATGTTTGGAGGACATGGTGTTTTTCATGATGGGAAAATGTTTGGCATTGTGGATTCAGCTGGCAGTATTTTTCTTAAGACAGATGACACTACTAAACTTGAATTTGAGAAGCGTGGAAGCATAAAACATGGTAAAATGCCGTATTATTTAATTCCGGAGGATATAATAAATAACGCTGATTTGCTGATTGAATGGAGTAAAAAGGCTATAACTATTGCATAATTATGGATTCTCCTACCAATTTTATCAAACCTCGTTAATTGCTGATACAGAAATCCACACAGAGAAAATAAAAAGGCCTGAAGAGCGGCTACAAACTCCTTCATTTGAATGTCAATCCCTAAAACATTTCTTACCCATTCTTAGTATTTTTCATTTGTAAAATATTTCCATCATGAAGAATTCTTACGCCTGTTGGATATTGCTGCTGGTAGTGGTTTCAACAGTTTATGGTCAAAACAAGCCAATCGATAGTTTGAAATTGCTTGTATCTCAGTCTCCACCTGATTCAATTTTAGCTGTTTATTACAATAACCTTTCCAGTATGTACCTGAATTCTAATATGGATTCTGCTCTTAAATTTGGTACTCTGGCCATTACTTTATCTCAAGGGAAGAATCTTATAAAGGCGGAAGCTGATGGAAACACCAATGTTGGAGTGGCCATTTTTCGGCTGGGGTATCATGATTCTGCAAAGTACTATTATGATGCAGCACTCCGGTTGTATCAGGAAGTGGGTGATGAAAGAGAAATTGCGCGTGCTAATGTAAGGCTGGCCACCTATTTCGATAGTAAAGGCTACTTTGATCTAAGCATTCGAGCCAATAATGAAGCAATTGCTTCATTCGAAGTACTAAAAGATACTTTTAACCTGGGAATCGCCTATTATAATCTTGCCAGCACTTATGGCTATAAAAATGAAAGGGATAAGGAGGTCGAGCATTATCTGATATCTCTGGAACTTACCAAAGCCATCAATGATACTGAAGGTATTGCATGGGCATACAGTGGATTATTCACGGCCTATAGCCTTATTAAAAATTATGAGGAAGCTTACAAAGCACTGCAGAAGGAAGAGAAAATTAGAAAAGCACTTGGGGCTCCTTATTACATTGGCAAAGTATTTTACAATTACTCAACTTACTTTGAAGCAATCGGGCAATATGATTCTTCAATGTATTACGCTCACAAAGCATTGGAAATATTCGAAGAAAATGGCTACAAAGATTATGAAGCAGCATGTTACGATCAACTTGGAGTGATTCATCATGCCAATAAGTCTTACCAAAAATCCATTGAAGCCTATGAAAATTCCCTTGCTATCATACAAACAATATCGGGCGATAAAGCTGTGGTAACTTTGAAAGACATGGCCATTACTTTTATTGCACTTGGAAAATGGGATCAGGCGAGAACTACCCTGGATAGGGCGTTAAAGCAAAGCAAGGAATTTAATTCCGAACTTGAGACTGTTGCTGTATTGGAACAGTTATACAAACTAGACTCTATTTCTAATAACTGGCAATCGGCATTCAACCATCTCCAGCAATTAAGCAATCTAAAAAATGAATTGACCAGAAAGGAAAACACAAATCGTCTCCAGGAACTTAATATCATTTTCGAGACCGAGCAAAGGGATCTGGAGATCACTAATTTAAAACAATTGGATGTTGCCAGGGAAGAGAAGTTGCAAGCTGAGATCAAACAAAAATATTACCTGACCATAGCCACAGTAGTCACTTTAGTCTTCCTGGTGATTGGGATCATTCTTTATAATCGGTTAAGGCACTCAAAAAACGAGATAGCCCAACAAAAAAATAGCCTGGAATTACTCAATCAAACAAAAGATCGCTTCTTTGGCATCATTGCCCATGACCTAAGGGGACCAATTACCGCACTGAAAGGGATCACCGACCTTTTGAGTTACAATATCAAGAAAGGAAAGATGGACTCGTTACCAAAAATTGCAGCACAGATAGACTCGTCCTCTAATAGAGTGAATAGTCTGTTAGACAATTTGCTCAGCTGGGCTCTTTCCCAACAAGGAACAGTACCTTATTCGCCCTCGAATTATCCACTGAAAGACTTGGTAGAGGAAAGCCTTCTCTATTTTGAGGACATGGCAGCCGCCAAACAAATTGAAATTAAGTGTGACATCCCCTCAGAACTTACAATATTTTGTGACAAAGAAAGCTTAAGTACGGTCTTTAGAAACCTGATCAATAACAGTATCAAATTCACTCATTCAGGTGGCTGCTTAACGATTAACAGTGAGTCAAAAGACAATCGGATTGACGTTCTCCTAAAGGATGATGGGATTGGCATGTCACCAGAAAAGGTAACAAAAATATTTTCCCTGGACTCCTCAAAAATTGCCGATGGAACCGCAAAAGAAAAAGGTTCCGGTCTGGGGCTTATGCTTGTAAAGGATTTCATAGCCATGAACAAAGGCCAAATCAATGTGAGCAGTAAACCCAATGAAGGAAGTGAATTCTTAATATCTTTACCGGTAGCCTAAAGTCTTACAATGAGTAAAGTCCGGATTTTCATTCTTGAAGATGATGTACTTCAATCCAGTAAATTAGAAATGTTACTGGAACAAATGAATTATATGGTAGCAGGAGTATGTGACAATGGGGATGAAGCAGTCAACCAAATCATAGCTACCAAGCCCGATCTCCTTTTAGCCGATATAGATATTTTTGGAAACAGGAATGGTATTGAGGTAGTTAGTGAATTGAATAGCAAAAATCCTATCCCTGTAATTTTCACTACATCTTTCAAAGACAAGGACACCATTGATCGTGCTAAACAAACCGAACCTTTTGCTTACCTGATCAAACCTTTTGAAAAGGAATCATTGCAAGCGGCCATCGAAATTTCCATGATCAGGTTTCAAAAACCTCAACAGACGTCTAATACCTTGAATGAGGATTTCAGCCAGGCAGACCAATTGATCAATGATGCCATTTACCTAAAGTCTGAGGGAATGCTCACCAAAGTGGATGTAAATGACATTAGTTATGTGGAAGTGCAGGACAAACATTGCCTTATCGGTTTACCAGAAAAGATTATCTCAGTGAGAATGACCATGGGAAATATTGAAGCCAAATTGAAGAATTGGTCTTTCATGAGAGTACACAGGTCATTCCTTGTAAATATCAAAAAAGTGGCCAATATCGCCCTGAGTGAGAGCATCATTTACCTGGGGCAATACAAAGTGCCACTGAGCAGGTCTTATAAAGAACATTTTCTGGAAGCGATTGAGCATAAATAAAAGAAGCTGCCGGAATCTTCAGCAGCCTCAAATCACTCGGTTTGACGTTAAAAAAATTAGTATAGGTCAATTGATAATTCTGCATGTATTGCTTTCTTACCATTCACACTTTCAAATACCAGGACTGAGTGAGGCACCACAAATCCATTGGAAAAATCCAGTACCACTTCGGTATCACCTTCGGTTAATGGTGTTGTTATATTTCGCGCTGTGAATTCAAACATTTCCCCAGAAATTGTGACCTTGGATCGATTTTTATCAAAGTTATAGATTGTAAAATCTGCCACTTCCTTACTGGAATTATTAAGCCCTTTTGTATCACCAGGTGCCATATCCACCAACGTGCTGGAGTTTCTGTCTTCAGAGAAAAAATTGTGACTCTCGAAAGCGAATATGTTAGTTCTGTCCTGATAAGCAAATGCATTAATGTCACCATAGAACTCCAGGCCTGCACCTACCTCATCTACGTTTGTCGGTACACGAAATTGTTCAAATGTAACCTTAACCCTGAGTGGAGGTGTTTGCAGTGATTCCAAACTAACTCCTGCCAATGTTTCAAATGCATCAATCAACTCTTGTTTTCTTGATCCTTCATCTGCAAATTCCCAGATAGGGATCAATGGTGTTGCTTCCTGAAAGCCTACCAATGTAGATCTTCCATCAATGCTATTGATCCATTGGTTGTAATCATCCTCATTGAATATATTCTGTCCGAACTCACTATTGCCTCCATATACTTTCAGGTTTTTTTCTGAGTTTTCTTGAATACTCGTCAAAAGTTGTTGATTGCCAAATCCAGCACTAGCAGATATTTCTACCACATCCGCACTAAAAGATGCATCAGCTGCGACATTAATCTGAAAGTCTTCTGACACTTCACTTCTGTCCATGGCAATGTTGTAATCCAATCTACCTCCCACATAGATGGCCCGCACTACGTAACTACCGTAGATCTCAAACAATGATTCAGGTGAGTAATTCGGATCATTGATATCCCGTTTTGCATTTTCAGACAGGTATTCCTTCAACTCTGATACCCGGTTTTCAGCGATGGTCAGGGATTCTTTATAAATTCGGCTCTGAACAGTGGCAAAGGCATTTACACGGCTATTTCTTACATCCTGGCTGAAATTCACTGCAGCCGATCCTCCGAACCCTTTGAAACTACCCCCAACTTCTACAGAAGTACTGATGTGATTGGCATATTCATTAATGGTTTCACCAAAGTAGGTTTCAAACTCAGCCCTTTCGATGGGCACCTCATCAATCAGACCGGCTGCATGTAATTTGTCAAGGTCCAATATGGATGCACGCAACTCTTCTGTGTCTGCATATCTTCCCAGGAAGTTATATCCCTTACCCAGTGATTCATCAACTGCGATCTCTCCATTATTACCCGGAGCGTCTGGTTCGTCTTCATTATTACAGCTTACCAGCATTAACTGTCCTAAGCCGATTAAAATGAATAAAAATGCGTTCCTACCTTTACTAATAAATTTAAATGGTCTCATCTCTTTAAAAAGTTTGATTTCGATGAGGCTAAGAAGAAGAATTCATGGTTGAGACTAAAAAATTCGGTGTGGACAACAGTTTTATGGCGTGAATTTCAATTTCATGATCCGGTTTATGCGAGGATTCAATCAATTTATTTCAGTTCTGAAACTCCCTTTTTTATATGTAAAAATTTGATTATCAATACAATAACAAAAAAATCAACAAGGGTAATTCCTCAGAGTTGCACTTAGGTCCACAAAGTGACACTGGGGTTTTATGCTGAACTCGGTATGCCTCTTAGCTTCTTTGAGCGTTTTGCGTAACAATTTGAAGAGATTTATAAAATCAAAAAAGCCCTCCAATGGAGGGCCAATAGACAGTTCCCGTACTTATATGGTGTTTATACTTTTACATGTTTGAGGTACCGCTGGCACATCTCCTTTGTCCCGATGTACACAATTGCTTGACCCTTAAGCACATGCCAGGTAGCCTCACTTTTTATAAATTGCAATTTAAACCCCGAGGGGTGATCATTTTGATTAAAAAGTTGTTTCAGGAATTTCATAGCTCAGTTTTTTGTTTGTTAGAATAATACAATTATATATTATAAATAGTACAAAATTATTTTTACTCGTTGACTTCCAGAAAATTCTCGTTGAACCATTTTTTTGCTTCGATAAAGTAAAATTCTCAAGTTCTAATCTCAAAAAGGGAAATAAACATTCATCACTACTTATCACCGAAAGTATAGCTCAGTCCAACACCAAATACTGACTTAAATTGAACTCTTGGGCCAATTTCATCCACAATCCCATCATTATTTTTGTCTATTTCTATATCAATATCATCGTCATAGAGCAACTGTGTAATTAGATTAGCAGAAAGGAATTTGTTGATTTTCATGATGAATATGTTTTCCCAGTTGACGTCAATATTCCCAAAATTCTCCATGTAATTGCTAAAAAGCTCCAATCTGCTTTCATAATTAACACCATCGAAAATGTCTTTCTTGAACTTCATTCTTAAGAAAGAACCTAGTTCAGCTCTTGCCTTAGATCCTGGGTCTACACCATAAGCTCCGTTATTGTATAGAGTTTCATCTGTCACAAATGTAAATTTGCCAGTAACCGGAGCTAAACTCACAGAAAAATAGTCTCTCACTTTATAATCAATTCCGGTTGCTATTATCAGATATCCAGGAGCCAGAAATCGGGATATTACACTGTCTGACTCATCAAGCCCCTCTGCAAACTGCGACTTGAAATCAGCCAATGCGCTGAAATACCACTTGCCTTCTTCTCTGGTAAGCCGATAACCATACTTAGTTGAGAAATTGATCTTGTCATCACTTTTAACAAAATCGCCCTGTCCCTGCTTAAGTAGTCCATATCCTAAATCCAGTGAATTCTCCCATGTAGTACGAGCTTTGGAATAATTGGCATAAAGCCCTAAGTAACTATTCAATGAAACAGAGTTTTGTCCACCTGCGGCCCAGTTGTTCAGTGAGACATTACTGAAGGTAATGCTTCCGGCACCCCCTTTTTTCCAATAAGATGTATCAGCAGGTAAATTTTCTTGGGCGTTTGCCTGGTAGGAAAACACCCAAATTGCAATAACAATTAGTATATATTTTCTCATCTTCTACTGGTTGATTACGTGAACATCCATCTGTGGATAAGGAATATTTATACCTTCTGCAACAAAGGTCTTGAACACTTTATCAATTGTATCAAAATGTACTCCCCAGTAATTTGATGAGTCAACCCATGCTCGCACTACAATATTAACTGAGCTATCACCTAATTCTGTGATGGCAATAAACGTTTCAGGTTCTTGGAATATGCGATAATCATTTTCACATATTTCTTTGATTAGTTGCTTGGCTTTATCTGAATCATCAGTGTAACCAATACCGAATGTCCAATCTACTCGTCGGGTGTATTCTGTTGAGAAGTTTGTCATGGATGAAGTGGATAAACCTCCATTTGGGATAATAATAGTCTTATTATCAGGTGTCTTCAAGATAGTATTGAAAATCTGAATCTGATGGACAGTTCCGGAATATCCCTGTGCTTCTATGAAATCTCCCACTTTAAAAGGTCTGAACACAAGTAACATGACACCACCCGCGAAGTTTTGCAAAGTTCCGGAAAGCGCCATTCCTATGGCTAAACCAGCGGCACCCAGAATAGCAATAAATGAGGTCATCTCTATTCCGATCATTCCAAGCGCACTGATAACCAACATAATTTTTAGTACGGTACCAAATACACCTTTTAAGAAAGGAATGAGGGAGGCATCTGTTTTACTTTTTTGAAGCATTCTTACAAATGCCTTTACTAATGCCTTGATGATAAGGGATCCAATTACCCAAACCAGTATTGCGCCAATAAGCTTTGGCCCGTAATTGAGGACGAAGACTTGTGATTCCTCCATTAAATTTTCGTAATTCATTTTGCGATGCAAGTTTAAGTTTGATCAATAAGCCTATCTTGGCTTTTGCTCACAAAAAAAGAACTACTCTAAGAATTCGTCCCGGATATTAGGTGAAATCAGGATTTCAACAGGTGGTTTTGTAATTTCAGCCGGTGAGTAAATTTAATTAAACAGCAGATTGTAAGTATCTTCATCCAATTGACCACTGGGAAACAGGTCATTCTCGCTTTGAAATTCCATTAATTTTACCCTGGTGTCGATTCTGTAATTGCCATCAACGATGGTCTCAAAACCTTTCTCATTGAGTCGTTGCTGCAGTTTCCAGACATTTTTATTAATATCCCCGAAATTGGTATTTGAAAGATATTCCTGGGCTTTAAATGCTTCATAATGTTGGGCGGTCCAACCATTCTCAAACATTTGTTTTATTTCAATATTTGTATACCCCTCACCTTTCAGCTGAAACGATATTTTCAATCTATCTTCAATTTGTTTGGTTACAGCTACCAGTCGATTGTAGTGGTTAGCTACTTCTAAATCATGCGGGTTTTCTCCTGGAAATCGTACATCGATACCTTCATTATACCAATGCCTTCTGGCAAAAGAACCAATCTCGAATGCACTTGTATAATATTCTTTTAAGATAAGGGGATCATAAAATCCAATATCGATTGAGTCACTTACTACATAATCATAGCTATTAGGTGGATTGAACTTTGTCCACTTCTGATACTGAAAGTAAGCAATGATTGGCAACATTATAATTACCACGATAAAGAAAAGTCTTTTCACAGTTTCTTGTTTTGAGATTCTTGAAAATATAACTCCAGTTTACTGGCAATTTCCTGGGCATCAAATGAATCCCCATTGGCACGAGATGCCATCTCTCGTACAAATTTTAGGATTGTGTCATCAAGTTTTGACTTGAATTCGGTAGTAATTACACCCGATATTACTACCGAGATGTAAAACTTAGGAAAACCCTGTATATAAATCTTATACAGGTCATATTCGATTGTTTCAAGTGTTTGTTCTTTTGTTGAGAACGCATCATTAACGAAAGCCCTAATGGCAGTCAACATTCCGGCAATCATGTCCTGATCTAAGGTTTTTTGCCTGGAATAGCTACCTAAAAGCAATCCAGAATCATTTTCTATCACGAATATTTCCTGAATTTGAGGTTCAACAGCATTCCTAATAAGTTCAGATGAAACAGAACCTTTTCCAAAAAGTGAAAGGATATATTGTTTGATCTTTTCCCAGGAAAAAATCGTATCAAGTTGAGCATCAATCCGGTCTGAAAGGATTTGAATTTCCTGTTGGATGTATTTTTTAATCATCTGGCCGATGATTGGATATAAGACCTGGACTACCTCATCACGTGATTCCTTGATTTGCTGACTAAGGGTCTTGGTAATGGCAGGTCCGAGTTTCTCCGGCATGATCAACGTAATGTGATGAATCAATTCATCGACTTCTTTATCTGGAATTTTCAGGTTAACAAAATCATCGGCTACCTTTTCCTGAAAATGAAGAATTTTTTCATCCAACTCCTGAAATTTCTTTTGCTCTTCATCCAGGAGAATTTGTTTTAATGCCGTTATCCCACCTTTGGCAGACATAATTTAGGCTTTAGTCAATTCATTGGAAATTGAATCAAGAAGGGTAGCTAGTTTCTTTCTATCCACTTTGCTGTCTTCCACCTGATCGATCCGATTTGAAATAGCATCAATTTTTGATACCATTTCCTTTTGAAATGCCTGAAAATCATCACTGAGTTTTGCAATTTTATCTTCCAGGGATTGAGTAACTTCATTGATGGATCTCTTATGCTCCTCCTGTGTATCATGAAGCTCTTTCTTGAGGTCTTCAAACCTCTGATTGTATTGCTGCATATCAGATCCAAAAATGATGTCTCTGATTGCGTTTATTTTTTCAACCTCTGATGACAGAGTACTATTCTTTTCTTTATCAGACATGCCAGTTGTTTCTTACTTACTGTAAAATAATTAATCTAGTTCAATTTTCTAATTCTATTGAAAAGCTCGTCCCTAAATCCTTGGCTTACAGGAAGAAATGTATCCTTAACTTGTACTTTTTGAAGCGTTAGAGATTTAATCTTCTCAAGCCGAACTATAAAGGATCTATGAATTTTCACAAAATCCTGTTCGGGGAGCATTTCAGCAATATTCTTTAAGGTAGCGTGGGAGATATACATCTTATCACTAGTATGAAGCTTAATATAATCACCAAATGCCTCTATATATTCTATATCTGTTTGGTCCACACTGATTAGGAGATTATCTACTTTTATAAAGATATTAGCTGCTCCTTCCTTCTCCTTTAATGCCTCTATTTCTGCATTTTCTCTTGCTATTACCTCCAGGTTTCTGTCCTGCTGAAGCTCTAATACTTTTGTGTATTGCTTGGTGAAGTCCTCCACCAATATCAGCAGATATTCCTGCCCATTATCTCTTTTTTTGTAAAATGTAAAATCAAAATATTTTCCAATTCCAAAATAATCTGATTGAAGACATGCCAACCTCAGTTGTTCTTTGAGCGGAATTGATTGCACTGTATCCAGCATTGTCGAAAGGAAAATGACTTCTTCGAAAAGATTAATTCCTTGCTTAAAAGAAACCAATTCATTGGTTGAATCCATTATGGTTCCATCCAAGTCGGTTTGAATCAACTGGGAGTGGGAATCTATCCATTCCAATTTTTCTTGTTGCAAATTCATGCTAACATTTTTTCTACAATGTCTAAGAAGGCAACATCAACATTTTCTCCAGTTTTTGCACTTGTAAAGTGAAAGTCTGAAATGACGAAATCATGTTTGAATTGATCTTTCATGTCGCGACTCATTACATCACTCTTATTGGCCAAATATACAATTGGAGCTTCTGGCAGTGTCTTTCTTAATTCGCTGACTTGTTCATTTATACTTTCATACGTATTTGGTCTGGTCACATCTACCACATAAATAATTCCGTGTGCACCCAACTGGTATGAGGGCGGTACTTTCTTCATGGTGTCTTCACCAGCGATATCCCATAAGATAATTGTAACCAGTTGACCATTCACATTTAGTTCTTTCTTGTCAACCTTCACACCTATGGTAGTCAGGTAATGATCATCAAATTTTTCATGAACAAACTGTCGCACTAAGGAGGTTTTACCCACGGCAAAATGTCCGACCAGGATAACTTTTTTGTTTATCATCTATTTGTCATCAGTAATTCTGTGCGTCATTAAAAGTAACAAATCGATTGCATTAAACATCTAAAACATGGCAAAATCTCAAATTCATTCAACCCCTCAAAATCAAAAGTCACCTGTTAGAAATGGTGAGTCGCCGAATAGATTTTTTGCCTTACAAACCCAGCGATACCTTGCTCAAAAATTAACCAAAGCTCGCTATGATCAAGAAAATGGAATTTACACTATATGCATTCACATCAGGAAATAGAGTATACGTAGAACTAGACCAAAAAATCTTAAAAGTAAAATGGCATGGAATTGTAACTGAGGCTTCTGTCAAAGATGTTTCCAAACACTGCAACGACCTGATTACTAGTAATTTGGTGGAAAAAATCATTATAGATAGATCAGAATTGGTCATGTTCACATCTGATGCTTTGAACACACTTTTTCTGGCTTTTCTCCTCAATAAAGAAACCAGAAGATCCCAATCCATCAAAAAAATAGCTGTTATCGCCTCAAAAGAATTGAACACAATCGAAATGGAGTGTGGAATGAATGGCGCGTTGGTTCAGGGATTCCCAACAGCAGATATTCAATCATTCCGGTCACCAGGACCGGCCAGCTCATGGATAATAGAGCAATAGCTCTAATTCCGTTAAGTGTATGTGTGTAAAACAAGGTGTCTTATGGGCACCTTGTTTCTTTAGACAATGACTGGAGCCAAATAGTGCAAAAAAAAATTGCAATTGTTTTGATGAGAACCTTTAGAGCCATTTGTTCTGTTAAGGTGCTGAATCTTTCAGCCATGTTTCAATTTCTGTGAAGATCCCATCAGGAAATGAACCGGTGGTTTCATCAATCAACTCATGATTGGCATTAGGATAAAAATGAATCTCATAATCCGGGTTGTTGATAGATTCAATCAATTCCCTATCATATAAAGTGGGGTGGCTATCATCTAAACCTCCGTAAATAAATAACATTGGGATAGTTGCATTTTCTAATGTTATTAAAGGATCATACCCCTTGTTCCCATCAAATTGAGAAACCTGATCATTGGCATCTTCGATACTCATGCCTTGCTCTTCAATCAATTGTTCATAATAAAATTCTTCACCTGTAGAAGTTGCTCCACCACTTATCATAATAATTTGGCTTAAATCAGAAGGTAAGTCATTATAGACTAAACAATTCACCCATGTTCCCTGACTTGAACCAAATAATGAGATCTCATCATCTTTGATGTCAGCATGAGTTTTTAAGAAAGAAATAATACTCTTTACATCCTCTGCTCTTGTCTGAAGAAACGGTGTAGGGTTTTCAATGGTCTCTACGGGGTAAGTACCCGTGGATGCACCAATCCCTCGTTTGTTGTACGTATATAATGCGTACCCAAATCCATTGATAATTGGAGCAAAAGAGGCCGCCTCCTCCTTCGTACTATTTCCTGAACCAGGAACTATAACCAGCACTGGAAATGGCCCATTACCTTCGGGTAAAAACAATTCCCCTTCTATTACACCATTTTCAATCTCCGTATTGAATATTCCCTCACCAGATGGTGATCTTTCTGGTTCATTTTCATCTGAGCATGAAGTGATTAGTATAATCACAACCAAGTAGTTTAAAAATTTCCTTTTCATATTTTTCCTTTTTTTTACAAAATTCCTGGATTCCAAAAAGGAGTCTATTGACTTTGGTTAAGATTTTGGGCTATTTTAATTAATGACGGCAGAAGAAACTTTTAACAGGCTCTTAGATTATATATCAGCATACGTTTCGTTGACTTTAGATGAAATCAAAGTTTTGCGTGAGCTGACACCTACTAAAACCTATAAAAAGGGAGAATACTTGCTAGAAGCAGGGGAAATATCGAAGACTTTCTTTTTCAATGCATCAGGGCTTGTCAGATTATATTACATCGTGAATGGAGAGGAAAAAACTGCTTTTTTTTACAATGAAGACTCCTTCATAAATCCCTATGCCAGTTTCAGAAAGCAAGAGCCCAGCACCTTTTTTTTGAGGGCATTGAAAGATACTGATGTTGTCCTGTTTGGTTACGAAGCTACGGAGAAATTGCTTTCCATGGCTCCAAAGTTTGAGAAGCTAGCTCGATTGATAATGGAGCAAGAGCTGATGGTCCTACAGGAGATTGTTGAAACAATGGTCACACTAAGTCCAGAAGAACGATATGAACGGTTGATTACAAAAAGCCCTGAAGTTTTTCAGCAGTTTACACAATCACAAATTGCCTCTTTTCTTGGTGTGAAGCCAGAATCACTCAGTCGTATAAAAAAGCGAAGTTTACAGAAAAGTGGTAGAGACAATACCCACTAAGAGAATATTGTCATTACATAATGGATACCAAACTACATCGTCACCGGATCTCCATAAATATCCAGCATAATCGGATCGCCTAAACCCAGCTTTTTTACTTCAGTTAATTGCGTGGCACCATCTCCTACTATCAGGTAAATCATTTTATCCTCCTGAATGTACTTGTTGATCACATTCTTGTAATCATCCAGTGTCATAGCAGTAAGCTCTTTTTGCTCGATCTCCATATAATTTGGATCCTTACCCAGTTTACTGATCTGATGCAACATAGATAGTTTATCAGAAAGACCCTCATAATCCCTTGTAGAAGCTTTTAAGACTTTATTTCTGGTCATTTCTACATCTTTTTCAGTGAAATTATCCGCATAATTTTGGACCATGTCTTTGATGATTTCTAATGATGGCAATGTAGCATTTGTCCTCACACTAGTGTAAACGGTATACGGAGAAACCTCCTCAAATCCCTGAATATAACTGTAAGCTCCATAAGTATAGCCTTTCTCAATTCTGAGTACCTGGAACAGCTCACCGCTGGAGCCACCACCTATTTTCTCATTCGCATAATCCAGATTATTAGCATTTAGATCCATTCCTGACAGTGCTGGCATTCCTATATAAATCACTGATTGTTTAGATCCGGGAATGTCTATGAAGTATAATTTTCTTTCATCTGGTACTGTTGGGCTTTCATAAGTCGCCATTTTAACTTCTTTGGCTTCCCAATTCTGATTTAAACTAACCAATGCTTTCATTACCCTGTCTTGTTTGACAGCTCCCACAACATGAAAATCGGAAATAGTTGGAGAGAAATTGGTACTATAATAAGATTTAAGGTCCTCAATAGTGATACTTTCAGCAGTTTCCAGTGTCCCATTAGACGGAGTTCCCATAATGTGATTGTCACCAAAAATAAGTTTAGTGAACACATTGTATGCTACACTTCTTGGATTAGCTTCTCTGCCTTTCAAACTGGTTATCAATGACTTTTTTAATCTATCATATTCTATACTATCCCATCTGGGCTCAAGAAGAATTTCCTGCATAATTGAAAGTGTCTTTTCAAAATTTCTAGCCAAACACGAACCCTGTATCACAAAACCTTCTTGTCCTACACGTGTATTAATAGTTGCACCCAATAAGCCAATAGCTTCCTCTAATTCTGCAGGCGTCTTGCTCGCTGTTCCTTCCAACAAAAGATCCCCGAGAAGAGATGCCACCCCAGACTTTTCCATGGGATCCTGCCAGTGTCCTCCTTGAAGAGTCAGATCAAATGAGACGAGAGGCAGCTCATGATTTTCAATGCCGTAGATATTTAAACCATTGTTGAGACTGCTTGTCCATACTTCAGGTGATTTGAACAGGGGCAGCTCTCCAAAGTCAGGCTCTGACCTGTCAAATTGAGTTTCAGTTTTGTCATACTCAGCTTCATCACCCTGGCTTACTTCCTCATTGGCTACTTCTGCAACCACCTCTTCAATGTATACTTCCGCCTGATCAGCTCCATCTACAATTAATTCGGTTTGGTCTTTAGGTACAACACTAGTCATTACATAATGCTTATCCTTTATATACTGGTTATAAACACGCATTACATCTTCCTGTGACACTTCCTGCATCAATTTGGCTCGCTTAGTTAAGAACCCAGGATCACCTTTGAACTCATTGTCCGTTACTAGACGAAAGGCCTTATTCAATACGGTACTAACACCCCCATACAGGTTAGTCTCCAATTCCGCTTTGATCCTTAATAACTCATTGTCCGTGAATCCATTTTCTTCAAAGTCCTTTAATCCAGCTTCTATAGCTACTTTTACTGAATCCAGATCAACACCTGAGTTTGCTCGCACACTAAAAACAAATTCACTTGCTAACTCATTGCTAGACAAATAACTGTAAACATTCGGTGCTAGCTTGGCTTCTACAATTGACTTATAAAGTACAGATTTTTTACTTCCACTAAGAAGATTACCCAATACATCCAATGCATAAGTATCAGGATGGTACTGTTCCGGAGATGGAAACACCATTCTCAGTTCAGGTAACCTGGCAAAGTTATCTTCAAAGTATAATGATTTTGTCTCACTCAAGTTAGCTGGCATTGCGCCCATGCTTTCTACTTTAGGCCCCTCGGGAATCTCCCCAAACCATTGCTTCACCTTTATTTTTGTTTCTTCAATGTCTATATCCCCGGCAATCACCACGGTAGCATTTCCTGCTCCGTAATATTGGTTGTAAAACTCTTTGACATCTGCCAATGTAGCCGCTTGAAGATCTGGCAATGAACCAATCACTGTCCAGCTATAGGGATGGCCTTCCGGATAAAGGTTCTTTCTGATAATTTCATCTGTAAAACCATAAGGAGAGTTATCAACCCTTTCTCTCTTTTCATTTTTTACTACTTGTTTCTCTCTCTCAAGGGCTTCCTCCGTCACGGTATTGATCATGTAGCCAAATCGATCTGAATCAATCCAAAGGATCTTGTCAAATGCATCTTTTGGAACCACTTCATAGTAGATCGTCCCATCAGACCATGTGCCACCATTTCGCTGGCCTCCCCATTCGGGTATAAGTTTTCTATTGGCCCCTCTGGGAACATTTTCTGAATCATTGAAAGACATGTGTTCAAAAAAGTGAGCAAACCCAGTGCGTCCTGGCTTTTCCCTGTTTGATCCTACATGCATAAGTGTGGCAACTGCGACAATTGGATCAGAATGATCTTCATGAAGAACTACCTCCAGACCATTATCTAGTGTAAATTTTTCATAGGTTAGTTCAAACTCATCTCTGGAATTTTCTTCCGGATTTTGACCACATGAGGCAATCAATGCGACAGCACAGATAGTTGTTAATAAAAGGATTGATTTCATGGTTATACTAAGGTTAATGGTCCAAGATCTAAAAATTTCAGAGATAATTAAAACCTATTGTGATAACCGGTTGATGTACATGATAATTGTACAGGGCAAAGGATAATTCTGTGCTATTCCTGGTCCAGGTGCGTTTTGATGAAGGCACTGATCTTTTGCTGTACTTCTTTTTTTTGCAGGCTTGTGGCTCCTCTAAATGCGTGATCAACCTCTGGGAGTAAAAGTATTTCGTTTTCAATTTCGAATGAGTCCAATCCAACCTTTAGGTCCAAAGATTGGTCTACTGGCACAAGCTGGTCGGCATCCCCATGTATCATGAGTATTGGTGTCTGATCAACTTTGTTAAGATATTGACCTGGAGAATATATTTTCATGAACTCCAATGCTTCTTCCGGGTTTTCTTCAGGATTAAATCCAAACAGATATTGTGAAATGTCGAATTTATTTTGCCAGGATTGTGGAAGCTTATCTAACATTTGGCGCATGCTGTCGGCTAATTGCATGTGGTATAAATCATATAGGTCATTTGGCCCATATACATCAATCAGGTATTTCAAATCGGTGGATTGATAATCCAAATCAAAGTTACCTGGTTCCGAGAATGTCAACATCATCGCGATATGGGCGCCAGCTGATTCTCCCAGTACTCCGATGTTATTCAGGTCAAATCCATAGGTTTCTTTGTTATTCTTAATCCATTCAAGTGCCTCATAGCCATCCGTGATGCATGCTGGAAATGGTGATTGGTCTGAAGATGCCAATGTATAATTAATGCTCACTATAGCATATCCGTTTTCCCGCAAGTCATTAATTGCTCCATTGAACCGATCTGCATTCATTACCTCTTTATAACCACTCACCCAGGCTCCTCCATGAATATAAAGTAAAACCGGCTTCAGGTCATATACTTCTTTAGTGGGAAGGTATACATCCAATGTTTGTTTCTCATTGTATTGAATATTGTAGTGTACTTTCCCATAAAGTGCAGGCGCACGATTAGAAATTAGAAAGTACGCAAATGCTCCAGCACTCAACACTAACAGTAGCACGATACTGATGAATGCAATTTTTATCTTTTTCTTATGACGTTTGATGGGCATGAGGATGCAAATAATTTATGCATCACTCAACGATTTTTGTGATCAAATGTTATTCATATAATAATTCAACCTCCCCTCCACTCTCTGCCGATTTAATAATCCCCTCGATCACTCGGATATCTTTTAGCCCTTCAATGGGTTGAATCGGTGTGGGCTTTTGGTTAATTATGGCCAGTGCGTCATCATCCATTTGCCTGGCCTGTTGACTTGCGATGTATTGGTCCAGCATAACCCCGTCACTTCTACTTCCACTTACACCTGAATAAGTTTGCATAGGCCTGGTTTCATACCATCCTCTCTCACAGGATACACGCAGGTGATTATAAGTTTTTCCTACACTGGTTTCACCTGTTCCTTTAATATTATTCGGGAATTGTAAGACATATTCTGTTATTTCGTCCACCTCCATAAACAACTGGGGTCTATTGGTATATTGTTTGGCTGATATGACCGAAATTGGATCTAGTCCTAATGCATTGCGCATCCCATTTACAGTATACACTCCCATATCGTACAGTGCTCCTCCTCCCATTTTCTTTTGAAATCTCCATCCACTTCCACCTCCCCCTGAATAACCTGCTGCCGAGGAAACAGTATCGATTTTACCAAATGGAAGTGATTTCGCATAACTGTTTAATGTTAAGGTATTAGGTTCATGCTGCACACGGTAACCAATCGTTAGATAGACTTTGTTTTGATTACAGGCATTTATCATAGATTCACATTCCTTCACATTCATGGCCATGGGCTTTTCGCACCAGACATGTTTACCTGTATTAGCTGCCTTAATGACAAAATCAGCGTGAGTGCCGGTTGGGGTAACCACATAGATCACATCTATTTCACCATTGTTCGCAATTGTGTCCATATTCTCATAGGAATAAACATTCCTATCCAAGATACCATATCGCTGTTGCCAGCCAGAAACCTTCTCAGGGCTTCCTGTGATGATTCCTTTCAATTCACAATAAGAAGTTTGTTGCAGTGCAGGTGCGAGGTTATAAGTACTGTATGATCCGAGTCCCAATAATGCAACACCTAGTTTTTTTGATTGCTGTCCAATCAAAATGTGTGGAAAGAGGCTACTGGCACCTAAAAGCGAAGTAGCCTTAACAAAAGTTCTTCTGGTTAAGTTATTCATTACGTTCCGAGATTACCCATTATAAATCTGGCAATTGTTGCGCTAAAATGAAAGACTTGTTTTATGAATGGTAAATCAATGTCTTTGATAGTGAAATGTATATACGTAACAACTACAGGTGATCATCAAGCTTCCCCTTGGTGAAGAATAATTTGATTCAGTTACAACATCCTTAGATTCGGATACATCAGTCTTTTCAGGTTTCTGAAATTTTGTCTTATCAATAATTAAAACGAATTCAACTGATATGACAAATCAAAAAATAGCCCTGATCACAGGAGGAAGCAGAGGTCTGGGAAGGGACATGGCCCTAAATGTTGCAAAAAATGGTGTAGGTGTAATTATTACTTATCACAGCAATGAAGCTGCCGCCAATAAAGTAGTTTCATTGATTAATTCAAACGGAGGAAAAGCACAAGCATTGCAACTGGACAGCAGTAATACCAAAATATTTACTGACTTCTTTAACCGACTTTCTGATTTATTGGAATCACAATTCGGGAAGAAGCATTTTGATTACCTGGTCAATAATGCTGGTACTGGTATTGGTAATTCATTTGAAGCAACTACTGAAGAACAGTTTGATGAAATGATGAACATTCATTTGAAAGGTGCCTACTTTTTTACCCAAAAGGCATTGCCTTACTTAAACGATGGTGGAAGTATTGTCAATGTATCTTCAGGTCTGGCCAGATTCAGTTTCCCAGGAATGTCAGCCTACGCGACAATGAAGGGTGCAATTGAGGTATTTACAAGGTATCTTGCTAAAGAGTTAGGTGAAAGGGGAATTACAGCCAATGTTGTGGCACCAGGTGCTATAGCAACTGATTTTGCCGGAGGCACCAACAAGACAAACGAAGAAAAAAGAGCCATTATCTCAAAACTGACCGCCCTTGGAAGAATAGGTGAAGCAGAAGACATTGGACCAGTTGTGGCCTTTTTGTGTTCAGATGCTGCACATTGGGTCAATGGACAAAGAATAGAAGCTTCAGGAGGAACGTTACTCTAATAGAAATCATGATCAGAAATTCATCCTTAAACGATTATCATAAACTGGCAGGGCTCCCAAAACCGGAACATCCTCTGGTCTCACTGGTGGATTACGAGCTGGTTAATTACCAAACTTCAAATGATGAGATTACAATGGTCAATAGTCACTACTCTATTGCTTTGAAGCGTGGCGTTACCGGAAAAGTGAGGTATGGCCAGCAAGAATATGATTTTGATGAAGGATTGATGTCATTTATTTCGCCAGGGCAGGTGATTAGCGTTAAGGCACATCGCCCTCCGGCTCCAAAACCAACAGGGTGGATTCTTCTTGTCCATCCTGATTTTCTTTGGGGAACTTCATTGGCCAAAAAAATAAAACAATACGAGTTTTTTGGTTACCATGTCAATGAAGCATTGTTTCTTTCAGAAAAAGAGGAGCAATCTATGATTGGGATCATGAAAAAGATCCAGGAAGAATATCATAGTAACATTGACCAGTTCAGTCAAAACATAATTGTGGCTCAACTGGAGCTCCTATTCAATTATGCAGAACGGTTCTATCAACGTCAATTTATCACTCGGAAAATCTCCAATCACAAAATTCTGGATCAGATGGAAGAGTATTTATCAGACTACTTCAATAGTGATTCACTTGCCAGTGATGGTCTCCCAACTGTTCAATTATTGGCAGATCAGTTAAACGTATCACCTAATTATTTGAGCAGTGTCTTGAAAGTACTAACTGGTCAAAATACTCAGCAACATATTCATGATAAACTCATTGAGAAAGCAAAAGAAAAGCTGTCCACCACACTATTATCTGTAAGCGAGATCGCCTATGGCCTTGGGTTTGAGCATTCACAATCATTTAGCCGCTTATTTAAAAATAAGACCAATATTTCCCCATTGGAATTCCGTCAATCATTTAATTGAAAATTGATTCACTTCACCTTGATATTGGGATCCACAATCTCATAATCATTCTTGCTTAGCATGTGATGTGGGATATTGGTCTTGATAAATTCTTCCAATAAGTTGATATACCGGGCTTTATCATAATTTGGTGTAATGATCAAACTGATCTCCCGGGCCTTGGGCTTACCATGAATTTTCTTGAGGTACTCCTCCTGGTACTCATTTAGGCTCAGGGTGGTCAATTCAGGCAAAATCGTTAGCCCTCCTCTGTTGTCCACTATTCTGATCAGGGAGTCAATGGAATTGCTTTGGTAGATGAATTTCTTACCTTGTCTCACAGTTTTCAGATCACAGAAATTGTTAATTTGATCCCGAAAGCAGTTTCCTTCATCCAGGAGCCATAATACATCAAAATTGATATCCTCAATCCTCACTTCCTGAATATCACGAAGGTCATCTTTCGAAGCATAGATGTAAAATCGCTCATAAAAAAGTGGGATATGATTAATACCATATACATCAATAGGAGTGGATATTATCCCAACATCCAGGTCACCATTTCTCACATTAGTGATAATATTTTCAGTTAGCTGCTCTTTAAAAACCAATTGAAGATCCGGATATTTTTCATGGATAGACTTACTGAAAAGTGGCAGTAAAAAAGGAGCCAATGTAGGAATCACCCCAATCGTCAAAGTACCTGAATAATCTTCCTGGAGCTCAGCTGCAAAACTTTCAAGTTGTCTCGCAGAAGTGACTAGTTCCTGAGCACGAATGAGAAACAACTCCCCATCATTGGTGACTTCCAAGGGGCTTGTATTTCTATTAAATAGTTTAATGCCTATCTCATCCTCCAGCTTTTGGATTTGAAGACTCAAGCCTGGTTGGCTAATGGATAAGACTTCTGCAGCTCGTTTGAAATTTTGATATTTTCTTAACTGCAATGCATACTGTAGTTGTGTTAATGTCATAAGTTTAACTTATAAAAACATAAGTTTTATAAACAATACTTAAGCTAATTTGCTTAATTATAATATAAACCCAAAATTAAAATCTCAGATGCCGCAATTCATGACAACAGACATTTTCCAAGCCATCAAGGAACAAAATATTGATGGCCTTAAGGACATCATATTAAATCATCCAGAATTGATAAACCAACCGGATAGCAGGGGGTTTACTCCACTTGTTTTGGCCACCTATTCTAATGCTATTGATGCTGCAAAATTACTAATTGAAGCAGGTGCAGCAATTGATGGAAAGGATATGGCAGGCAATACACCTTTGATGGGTGTGTGTTTTAAAGGATTGAAAGAGCTTGCGGAATTGTTGATCTCTAAGGACGCACAGGTGAATGCGATAAACGCTCAGGGAACTACAGCATTGAGCTTTGCTGCGATGTTCGATCAGATCGAAATAGTGAAATTGTTACTGAAACACGGTGCGGATCCATCCATTCAGGATTTTCAAGGGAAAAACCCCATAGATCTTGCCCAGGAAAAGGGAAATAATGAAATAGTCAGCCTTCTTCAGGGAAATTAAACAAAAAATTACCTATCTTATAGAGTGGCTTGTAGTCACTTCGAACAACATTAACCCAAAAATTGACATGTATTGCTTGATTTCTATTCAAGGTAAATACGCGGCGCACTATCGATTTAAAAATCAGTCTGCTCAAAGTTTCAAGGACCTTATCCAGGGTATAACCGGGAAATGTTGCACTGTTATATCCTCCAGGTTCCGAACAGATATTATCTATTCCACAGAAGATCTTAATCCAAAAGATGTTTTGAAGTTATGGGCTTCCAAAATTGATGAATCTCTTGATAGGAAACAGCGCCATCAATTTGTCTTTAAATCGGGAAAAGCAGAAGTACTCAATCATTTTTTCAATTCCCTGAATAAACTTTGCCATATCCATGATTGGTATCGGGAATATGTAGTGGAATTCAATGACCTATACGCATTTGATAGAAACAATCCAATCCTAAAAATGATTGCTGAATGTGACAACTTCCTGGTAAGTCATGACCAGAATTGTGACAGACCTCCTCTAATTGAAAAAAGGAAAATAGAACATGTGATCAATGACGCCAAAATGGTTGATTTGTTGAGAGGAGTTCTGGAAAGTTCCGAACGATGCAATTAAGTCTTCCCAAAAGCATCCATGTACCAAAATAATTGATCGATGTATTGCAGATGTAATCAATCTGTGCTCACATGTTCATAATAGCCCATTTTAACCTCACATGTAAATTGCATTGATGAGTTTTTGTAGTATTGGTATTTTTTGAAAAACCGTTAGTTCCAACCAACTTGTTTTACAATTAATTCAATTGCTGAACGATTGCAATTGTGATTATTAACCTAAACCAATACTGTAATATGAAGTCAAATACTATTCAGAGGCGTGCCTTATTGGGCAGGTGCCTCTTCATCGTGATGCTTACGATCACACAAATTACTTATGCACAAATTGGGAATGTCCTTTGGGAGGACCAATTTGATTCGTTTAATGCCAATGTCTGGACACCTAATGTAGGAGATGGTTGTGACATTGGACTCTGTGGCTGGGGAAATGCCGAGTTACAATATTACCAACCTGATAATGTTACCATTGAGGGGATACCAGGAGAACCTGGGAACAACGCACTTGTTTTGGAAGCAAGGAATGAAAGTGCTGGCACAAGAGCATTTACTTCTGGAAAGGTAGATTCAGAAGGCAAAATGTCTATTCACTATGGCCTGATTGAAGTGCGAATGATGGTCCCAAATCTTGAAACTGGTCTATGGCCGGCAGCCTGGCTACTGGGAACAGCAAACCTGACCTGGCCAGGTAAGGGGGAAATTGATATGATGGAAATGGGACACTCCCTTGCAGCCAGAACTGAACAAGGTCATGGATCCTCTACAGTCAATAATTATGTGGGAGCCAATGCCATATTTGCTACACCAGATGGACCTGGAAGTATCGCATATGACGCGGATTATAATCAACCTTACCAATCTGCCACTCCCATGAATAACAGGTTCATGACTTATCGGCTCTATTGGGACCCAACCGAGATGCGATTCACCGTAATTGACAATGGCACTGAGTATGACCTTTACACGGGACCACTGCCTATTGACCCAGATGGGGTTACCGGAGCATTTAGCAAACCGTTTTACATGCTACTGAACCTTGCCGTGGGTGGAAACTTTACTGATGCTGCATCAAATGGTCAGGTTACGGCCCCAATGCCTGCTAAAATGTATGTGGATTATGTACGTGTATCAGAATGGAATGGTCATGGAGAAGTATCATTTGATTATGGTGAATTGGTGGCTGAAACAGGTGTCTTTGGTGTTTATACCGATGAAACTCCAACAAACAATTCCCTCACGTTCGGTGGAGATGCCGAAATTTATGCCTGGGGAGGCACTGTTCAGGAAGGAACGACTGCACCTTATGAGGGTGACAATGTAATTGCCTGGGAAACCACTGCCGCCAATAGCTGGTTCGGAGGGGGTGTGACCACCTTGTTTGGAAAGAATATGTCCAATTACTCTGAAGAGGGAGTACTAAGATTCAAAATCAAAATCCCGGCTGATGTTTCTTTTAGAATTGGTATCACAGACAATTACACAAATGAAGCATATGTGGATTTCCCCGCTAATCAAACAACATATGGTCTGGTAAGAAATGGGGAATGGGGTAGTGTAGAAATACCACTTTCGGATCTGGCCGGATTAATAGCATTTCAGGATATCGGATATATGTTTGCCATTGTGAGTGATGCGGCTAACCTACCGACTTCCACATTCCAATTCGCCATCGATGACATTACATGGTATGACGGAAATGATACACAAATAATTCTCACTTCAATCCAGGTAACTCCACAAAATACATCAATTGATGAAGGAACAACACAACAATTTTCAGCTCAGGCATTTGACCAGAATGGTAATCCTATGTCAGCCAATTTCAGCTGGTCAACAAATGGTGGAAGCATTTCATCATCTGGATTATACTCCGGAAATGCTGTAGGTAATTATACAGTGAGCGCCAGCAGCTCTGGGGTAACAGGAGCTACTTCTATCACTGTGAATGCAACATCCTCCGGTGTGAACGTCCCTGCAATCCTTCAGGCTGAAGACTACAAAGAAGGCGGTGAAGGCGTAGGTTATCATGAAACAACTACAGCCAACATAGGTGGAGCATACCGCAGTGATGCGGTTGATATTGAAGCTACAGGTGATACAGGTGGTGGCTATAATGTTGGCTGGATAGCCAATGGAGAATGGTTGGCCTATGATATTAATGCCACAGCAGGCAGCAATACATATGACCTAACAGCAAGAGTCGCTTCTCCAAATGGCAATGGTTCGTTCCATTTCGAAATTGATGGAACAGATATTTCAGGAACTTTAAGTGTCCCCAACACAGGAAGTTGGCAAAGCTATGTGGACATTACCGCAGAAGGCGTATCGATTTCTTCGGGCAACCATGAACTTCGGGTAGTGTTTGACAATGCAGGGCTAAACCTGAACTACATTGATGTAGCAGAAGCAAGTGAGCAACGCTATCTTAATTCGGTGGTTGTAAATCCTCAAAATGCTTCAATTGACGAAGGGCAAACCATTCAATTTAGTGCTGAGGGATTAGATCAGTTTGGTGATCCATTCAGCGCAGCATTCAGTTGGTTCGCGACTGGTGGTTCTATCAATGGGTCAGGTCTTTATACCGGATCAACAGCAGGAACCTTCACTGTCACAGCCTCCTCAGGATCAGTTTCAGGTTCTTCTGACATTACTGTGAATACCGTTTCTAACGCATGGACACTTCCGGGTCGTATTGAAGCTGAAAACTTTAATGGTGGTGGAGAAGGTATTGGTTATCACGACCTCACTTCTGGCAATACTGGTGGAGCATTCAGACTAGGCGAAGATGTTGATATAGAAGCTACTGGTGATAGTGATGGCCTTTACAATGTAGGTTGGATTGATGCTGGTGAGTGGATAGAATTTGACATCAATGCAACGGCATCATCAGGAGAATATGAACTGGATTTTCGATTGGCATCACCTTCAGGTGCTGGTTCACTTCATGTGGAAATAGATGGAGTTAATATTACTGGCACTGTAAATGCTCCAAATACAGGTGGCTGGCAAAGCTATGCAACTGTTTCAGTTCCTGCTTCAATCAGTCCGGGATCGCATTCTTTGAGAATTGTATTTGAAAGTGCTGGTCTGAATATCAATTACCTCGAAGGACGTGAAGTAGCTGGCACAGATTGTACTGGAGGACCTGAAAACGGTGATTATACGTATAGTGTTAGCGGAGGAAATAATCCGGAGATCACCTTTAATTCAGGTTATCCAGGAGTGGGTGATGGTATTGTCATCCTTTACTATGGCACAACTCCAACAGGAGGTTACCCAGGATATATTTCAAGCCCGGGGAGTCCATTTGCATTATCCGGAGTAAGTTCAGGCCAAACTGTTTATTTCTACTACACTTATTCTGTACCAGAAGGTGGCGAACGAAATACTTCTGCCAACCGACACAGTTTTGTGGTAGGTGAGTGTGGAAGTGGTGCAAGAATTGACGCTGGCGCTGAAAAAGATATTGAAGTGAATGATAGTCAGGTACTGTTATATCCGGTTCCGGCCAACAAGACACTTACAATAAATCACATCAAAGGGATATCCCGTGCAGAGATTTATGATGCAACAGGAAGGATATATCAATCTCATCAGGTTGGACAAAATGCTGATAAAATCGAGCTTCAAATTGAAGAATTACCATCGGGGATTTTCTTGATAAGATTGATCGGTGAAAATCTTCAGCTTACGAAACAGTTTATCAAACAATAATTCTATTCACACTTTTAATTGCACTAAAGCCCGGATATTCGTCCGGGTTTTTTTATGAAAGTCTATTATCCTAATTCATATTCTTTGCAATTCAGTCTTTTCTCTGTGAAACTTTGTGCTTCTCAGTGATCTTAGTGGTATAACCAAATGCCGTAGAATTGTTACACAAAGAGCACGGAAGGTCCACAGAGGTACTCAAAGGTTTAAATACCGCCAGCGATGTAATTCTAATTCTCGCTGAACATCAAATTTTCTACAAGTGCTCTTTGGCTACAAAGTTTTTGTACCAAAATAGTCATGAATGTTTTTTTATTCAATTGCAGCTATTACACCTTGTATCAAAGTATCAAAGTCGAAATTCCCGTAATGGGTCTGCCCCATTCTCACGATTACCAGATCTTTAGAAGGGATAATGATGACACTTTGTCCACTGAACCCATTGGCCATGAAAGCATCTTGAGGCAAATGTGCCTTATCCTTATTGTGAAATTTCCAAAAATGGGCACCATAAACACCATTCGGTGCTTCAGGAATTGCTTCACTACTGTATTTAACCCAACCTTCTGGTAAAATTCTTTCTCCCTGCCAAATCCCATCATTCAGATATAAAAGGCCAAACCGCGCCCAATCTCGAGGAGTCGCCCAGCCATAGCTGGAGCCAACAAAGGCACCACTCGCATCCATTTCAATACGAGCACTAGTCATCCCAATTTTATGAAATAGTGCAGTATAAGGATATTGATGGTAATCTTCGCCTGTAATTTCCCATATTTTTCTGGACAACATATTTGTCGTTCCACTTGAGTACTCCCAAAGTTGGCCTGGCTCAGCTTCCAAATCAAATGACGCACTATACTTACCCATGCTGGGCACGGTGTAAAGCATCCTCGTGATAGGACTTAAGCTGTAGTAGCTTTCCGTCCAGCTGATCCCACTAGACATTTTTAACATGTTGTCCAATGTGATGGCTTTTCGTTCATCATCCCATTCCTCAAAAAGGGCATTATCTTCCAAACTTATTTTACCAGTTTTGACCAGGGTTCCAATCAGTGCGTTTGTCACACTTTTAGTCATGGACCAACCCAGTTGGGTGTCATAGGGACCAAAGCTTTCTCCATATCGTTCTGCAACTAACTGATCATTATAAACAATCAAAACCGCTCTGGTATTGACCGGTTTTTCCGGATCTTTCTCCTCAAATGCTGTAGCCAATACCTCATTGACTTTCTCCACATTTATTCCTGCTGGAAAAGTGTCTGGCATGACATTGCCCATTGGCCAATTAATTGTATCAGGATTATAGGCTAATTGAGGCGCTCCTTTTATTTTCTGATTTTGAATTTCCCCTTCTGACAATCCTACCACCAGAGTGCAACCCAACCCTTCTCTGTAGATGGCCTTTGCTTTTGCAAAACCATAAGCACTGGCTGTTACACCATTCTCAATTACCTCAATTTTTGCCAGATTCTGTGGAAAATGACCTAATTCCTGGGCTCGTACACTCTCAGCTGTTCGTCCTGCCCCGTGGATACAAGAACAGGCTGCTTTAGCTGCAAATCCTGTTAAAACCGGAAGCATCTGAGACAAATACCTGATCCCAAAAAAAATACCGACAATCAACGCGATAAGGATAAGTCTTTTAAGAATTCTCATGGATGTAATAGTTTGTAAAATCGTAAAATAACCAATTCCCCTTCCTTTCACAACGACCATTTATTAGATACCTTGCAAACCGATCCTTTCATAAAAAATCCAATGATAAAATTTAACATTACTCCTCAATACCTTAGTTTATTTGTTCTTGTTCTGGCGCTAATGGGCTGTTCGAAACCTGGCGAAACAAATGAAAACCAAAAGGTTACACACCCAATTGTTGGAACCTGGAAATTACTCTCTTCTCAAACCATAAAAGCTGAGGACACCATCTTCACTGACTTTACAAAAGGCCAGGAAATGATTAAAATTATCAATGACTCTCATTTTGCCTTCTTAAGACATGACCTCAACAAAGGTCAGGACAGCTCAGCTATTTATGTAGCAGGTGGAGGAACTTACACGATAGATGAAAACAAGTATACTGAAAACCTCCAGTACCTCAACTTTCGCGAATGGGAAGGAAATACTTTTCATTTTGATATTGATATTGAAAATGATTCATTGACACAAACGGGTGTGGAACGTATTGAAGATCTGAATATTGATCAAATCATTATTGAAAAATATGTGCGCATGAAATAGTGTCTGGTATCATTCGTTTGAATTATTAAGTAATTTTGAATAATAATACAGATCAACTATTTACGCCATGTATTTCAAATCAGCTATAATTCTATTTTTATGCTCCTCAATAGCCTATGGTCAAGGACCGTGGCAAAAAAATGATTACGTCACTGTTGTGAGTCACAAGAACCTAGATGCAGGACGCTTTAATTCACCCAGGCCGATCACTTCCCTGGCCATATATTATAGTGAAGGAGACATTAGCACTTCATCCATATCAGTTGACGGAGAAGTTTACCAGCTGTCAAAAGACAATCATTGGGAAGGCGAATTGAATAGTTCTAATTTACTGATCTTTGAAACTCCTGTAATTTCATTTGAGTTTAATCCTGGAAAATTAAACCTGGAAGAGGTTGAGATTCATTTGATCCACTCTCCTGTATTGGCCAAAAGAGTTGCTCAAAAACCTGACTCAGTCCTATGTGATGAACCATATAGCATCGACCAAGAGGATTGGAGAGCAGGATTACCCGCACCCTCCTATTCTAGAGTTTTCACTGCTACTAAACATATCATCATCCATCATGCTGCCAGCAGCAACTCTCTTACTGATTATGAAAATGTAGTTCGAAATATCTATTTATTTCACACTCAGGATAGAGGATGGTCTGACATTGGCTACAATTATGTGATTGCTCAGGATGGCACAATTTTCAAAGGAAGAGATCCAGGTTCAGGAACACAGGATCTCGTTCGGGGAGCACATTTTTGTGGCGCCAATAGCAATACAACTGGTATTTGCATACTGGGAAATTTGAGTGAAGTACCTGTGACGGAAGAAGCTCGATCAAGCCTTATTGATCTTCTCAACTGGAAAACCCTTAAAGATGAACTGGATCCACTAGGGACAGGCAGTCACTCCTTGAATGCCAATCTAAAAATCATTTCAGGTCACCGTGATGGTTGCTCTACTGAGTGTCCGGGTAATTTGTTTTATCCTGAATTAACTGATATCAGAACATATGTTAATGCAAGAAATGAAACCTGCCTCAATCCCCCCGAACCTGAACCAGAGGAACCAGTTGTTCAGGAAATCAATATTGGCCCCAACCCAGTTAATGAATTATTGAGCGTTTACATACCTGACCCTTATTTCGAATCAAATTTTGAACTTATTGACCTTCAGGGCAAATACGTAAACGTCCCTTTCGAACGCTTCAATGACGAGCGTGTAATTTTGAATGTATCACACCTAAATCCAGGCTTATATTTGCTCTCATTCAAAAATGATGAACAAGCATTTCTTACCAAGGTAATAGTTCAGTAAGTAATTTAATTTACAGTCAGCTTTCTGATAATTCGTTGATCTCCCCCCTGCAGAGAGATAATGTAATTTCCCGGTGATAGAGTTGAAGAGATTTTACTCATTTCAGTATTTTCAAAGACCCCAACCAGATTCCCTGATAAATCAAGCACCCGAACTTCCATAGGCTGAAAACCTGAAAAGTTAAGTTCCTGTCCTGCACATATGGGATTTGGATAAATACTGATCTTATCAGTTTGAGCATTATGAATAAATACCTGAACACCCAACTGATCCACAGTACCATCATAGTCCACTTGAGTCAACCGATAATACACTGTCTCATAGTTCCTTACCGGGTCTTGCCATGAGTATTGAACTGGTTCGTTGATTGTTCCATTTCCCGCTATGCGAGCAACTTCATCAAAATCATATCCGTCTAAGGATTTCTCTATGATGAAATAGTCATTGTTTAGCTCAGTGGCTGTTTTCCAATTTAACACAGCAAATTCATTCACTGAATTGATTTTGAAGGATATCAATTCTACTGGTAAGGTGCTACATGCAGCCCCACAGCAACCTCCTCCACCTGAGCTACAATCACCAGTATCACCAGTTGGGGTTGTTCCTGAATAACCTCCCCCAACAATTATAGTCCCACCGGATACGTCAGCAGAACCTCCTCCAGTATTATCAAAGTCTCCATCAACCTGAACCTCACCTCCATCATCAGCTGAGACTGAACCACTTCCGGAATTGTCAAAATCTCCGTTTACCACAAATGTGCCATTGTTTCTTACCTCCAGAATCTCAGCACCCGCATTATCAAAATCACCAGTAATCACCACGTCAGAATCATCTACCAGCCATTCATTGTTAACCACATCTCCTCTTACATTCATTTGTGTATCATTGAATAATTCGAGTACACCTCCACCGTTAAAAACCAGCGCATCCACGCCTGTAGTGCCAGCATTTCCAGTTCCTGAATTGATGATTGAATTATTGAATGTGGACAACCCAGAATTAAATCCGAGTTCGCCTCCAACGTTGATGGTAGTATTGGATGTATTGGCGTTATGCCAGGACATATCTCCAGAAACCGTAATGTCTGAATCAGTTACAGTAACACCATAATCAGATCCTCCAGCTGTCCCTATATTACTTGTCCATGTTGTGACTCCAGTAATTGTTGTATTGTCTATTACATTGGCTCCTCCATTGCTGAATGAGTAGGTACCTCCCGGGTTTAATGTTAGAGATGCATTAGATAATGAAAAGCTTCCACCACTCCCTGAGCTGACATTGCCTCCAATGTTATAACTTCCACCGTCAATAGTATTAAGTGTACCATATCCATCTTCCAGATTACCGGAAATATTGAACACAGCACCATCAGCATTTAATGTTCCTCCTGCCTGAACACGAAGGTTTCCTGTGATCGTTATTGTCACACCTGAGTTAACATTAAGCGTACTCCCACTAATTGACATGGTTCCAGAAAAGCTACAATCTGATGTTATAGTTCCAGAGGTTGGGCAGGTTTGAGCTTGTAAATTCAAGCAAGCGATTCCTGCTATAATTGTAAAAATTATTGTACGAAAATTCATTTATGCGTATATATTACTCTTATTGCAAATATACGTTCGTATGTGGGTACATGGATTTATTTTTGCCCAACATTCGGTGAATCATCTAATAATAGGCAGCAACATGCCAATTGTATCGATAAGAACATATCAATTTGTGTCTTGAATTAAGTTCACTGCACAATTTTTCCTGTTCATCCAACATAATCCCGGATTTATCGTAAATAAACAGACTACACTAAGTAATGCTGTTCTGCATATTTTTTCCAGCCTTCAGAAGAAGTAATACACAATTGGATTTATTAAATTCTAAATCAAAATATTCAATATTATGAAAGCTTTCTTCTGCATGGGAATGGGCCTGATTTCTCTTTTTTTGTCAATTCCTCTAAGATCTCAAGATTGTCAACCAGTATCTGAACTCAAAACCCTTTATAAGACCAATAATGATTTTCGAAAAACAGTGGATAACATGTTCACGAACATTAAGCCACTTGGTGACGGAAGCAATAATCCGTGGATGAACAAAGATGTAAATGATCTCTACGCATTCTTAAATGAGTGGTTCTACTTTCTACCTAATGCCCACAATGGACTTGACAGAATTATGCAATTCACATTTTTATACTATAAGAATCCGGCAGGTCAAAAGTTTATTCTGGAAGAACCAGGTAAAAGCTGGGCCATTTCATTTGTGATAGAACGAGGGAAATTTATGGACAGTCCTGAATCAACAAGAATCATTGAAGAGTGGCTTAAAGATCCTGATCTGGGTAATGAAGAATTTGTTTATCCTGAAAATGGATTTCAATCATTCAATCATTTTTTCACGAGAGATTTAAAACCTGGAACCAGACCTATAGACAAACCAACAGACAATGCCGTTTTAGTTTCCCCGGCTGATGGAATCATCAACATGATTAATAACAGCCTTGAATTAAATACTGAAATCTCTACAAAAAATGGCATGACATTGACATTGAACGCATTATTGGATAGTTCACAATTTGCCAGTGAATTCGTAGGCGGCACAGCACTGGCAGTCTTTCTTCTTCCACACAACTATCATCACTATCATGCACCTATTTCGGGGAACATTATAGAGTCGCGAGAGACTGTGGGGGACAGGTTATTCGGGATGAATGATATTGTAGATTTCATCAATAACGGTAATGTAGCTTACAACAAGGATTACAGTATTTTCCAACAATTCAAACATGGCTATATCATTATAGAAACCAAACTTTACGGAAAAGTAGCTATGATACCCATTGGCTTACAGACTGTGGGATCTGTAGTCTTCGAAGACAAGTTCAAATCAGTATCTCCTCAAAATCCAGAACCAGTTAATAAAGGAGAAAAACTAGGACATTTTCGCTATGGGGGCTCAACCGTATTACTGATATTTCAACGAGGAAAATTCAGTTCGCTCAATGTAAAACAGGGTCAGCAGATTGGGGTGATGGAAAAATAAATGGGCCGGTAATTCCAGCCCATATTATACCTTATTCATCCCTCAATGAATTAATTGGATTGGCCATTGCAGCCCGAATAGACTTGTAGCTGACTGCAATCATTGCTACAACCAGTGCTCCAATGCCTGCTATCAAATAAATTGAAAGGCTGTCTATACCAAAAAGATCTATTCTGTACTGAAAATCACTTACCCATCTGGATACAAACAGATAGGCAATTGGCCAAGCAATAATATTCGAAAGCACTATTAACCAAACGAATTCTTTCATCAATATCTGAACGATTTGCTTCACACTTGAGCCCAGTACTTTTCTCACGCCAATTTCTTTTTTGCGCTGCTCTACCATGAAAAATGATAATCCAAATAAACCCATAGAAGAGAGTACAATGGACAACCAGGTGAAAACATTAACCAGATTTGCAAAAAACTCATCCGCAGCAAAAATCTCATCAAACTCCTGATCAAAGAACTGGTAATTGAACGGATAATTAGGAAAATTTTCGATCCATTTGCTTTCCAGATATGCTACTGTTTCTTTCATGTTTTCAGATGACACTTTTACATTGAGGTTACTGCTTGGATTAGGGTTGTAGTAAATCATCAGAGGTTCAATTTTATGACGCATATTGGCGAAATGAAAGTCTTCAATTACTCCAATCACTGTCCGGGTGGTATTGTTCCCAAATACCAGGTGCTGACCAACGGCTTCTTCCCACCCGAGAGACTCCTGCAAAGCTTTATTGATAATAATTGCTTCTTGCTGATCTGAACCGAAAGACGCATCATAATTTCTTCCTTCAGCAAGTTTGATTTCCATAGCATCCAGGTACTTTTCATCCATTGACATCACACTTACGATGTACATGTCTTCCTCAGCTCCTCCCTCCACATTGACTCCACCTCTGCCAAATGTCCTCCCTGGCATATTACTGGAAAATGCTGTTCCTATAACTCCAGGGTTTTTTTCAAGCTCCTGTTGGTAACTTTCAATCCTTTCTGCTAATCGACCAGAACCTCCTACATTGATATTGATAATCTGATCTTTAGAGAAACCAAGGTCTTTGTTTTTGATATAATCTACCTGCCTGGAAACAAGTAATGTAATACAAATCATCCCCACCGATGCAACAAACTGTAAAATCACCAATGTTTTTCTAAGCCAGATCCCTTTCGAACTTGTCTGGAATCTCCCTCTTAATATGCTGACTGATTTGATGCTGGATAAGATGAATGATGGGTAAATTCCTGCCAGAATACCAACTAAGACAGGAACCATAAAAAAAACTATGATCAACCAGGGGGAGAATGCCAACATTTGCCCAAAATCAAAATCCAGACCAAAGCCTACTGTTTCATTAATCAGATAAATTGCTCCAAAGGATAGGATCAATGCCAGTGTTGCCATAATCACTGACTCAGTCATGTGCTGCATGACGAGTTGGAATTTAGTACTACCAACTACTTTTCGAATCCCAACTTCCTTTGCCCGGGTGGTCGATTGGGCGGTCATCAGATTGACAAAATTAAAAGTCGCAATGAGTAGGATAAAAAGAGCTACCCCACCTAATGCATAAACATAGACAGCATCTCCTTTATGTTGGTGGTAATAATCAAACAGAATACCAGATGATTTCAAGTGAATTTCATCAAGCGGCTGGAGTTGAGGTACCCAGAAGTCATTGACGTCATTGGCCAATGCTATCTCAGCCATTTTTTCTTCTACAAGCACTTCCTTATTCCTTTCTGACAGGACTGCATATCCTAACATGCCCAAACCTCCCCAGCCATTAATGTACTGCGCAAGGGATGAATCAGATTGTGCTGGAAAAAGCGACATTAGAACATCAAACTCCAGGTGCGAATTTTGCTTTACATCGTCCATCAAGCCCACTACTTCCCAGGACTGGTCATTGAATGTGAATACTTCACCTATGGCATTTTCAGTAGAACCAAAAACTCTTTTAGCAAAATTATTTGTAAAGATCAATTTATGAGGTTGATTGAATTTCTTGAGTGCTTCCTCCCGGTTTTGAACCGGAATATCAAAAATATCGAAGAAATCCTGCTCAACATACAGGGAATACTCTGTATAATATCCTTTATCTCCTTGCTCCAAACGTTGTTCCCCACCAAACATCACACGGGATGCCAGCTCCACCTCTGGAATTTCTTCTTCCGCTGATTGTGGCATTCTTGGATTGGTAATAGCCACCATATTGCTGGACACTCCGAGCGCTTCATCGATAGTTGTGAATCGAAATGTTCTATTGGATTTTTCATGCCACCTGTCATACGACAGCTCATTATATACAAATAATGAAAGCACCATGAAAGCTGAAAAACCCAGTGTTAGACCTATGGCATTGATGAATGTGGTGAGATTGTTCTTCTTGAAATTGCGAAGCGCTACAAGGATAAATGTCTTAAGCATAGCATTAATAGTTTTTGACGAGATCAAATGTATAAAGTAATACTCCCTTCTACCAGAACGGTTACACCAATGGCAAGACAAATCGATTCAGTGGCAGATTTCATGAAAATTATTGCTTATATTAAACCATCCAAAACAATCTACTAACTCATCATGACTGAATCCTTTGAATTGATTGAACACTTCAATGTGACACCCGATGTTATTTACAATGCCTGGTTGGACAGCAACCAACATTCTGCAATGACCGGTGGAGAAGCCAAATGCTCAGACAAAGTGGGAAATGAATTTACAGCCTGGGATGGATATATCACTGGGAAAAACATTGCACTTACACCAAATGAAGAAATCGTCCAAAAATGGCGTACTGTTGAGTTTGAAAGTCACCATGAAGATTCAGATTTAGTGGTCGAGTTGGAACCAGACAATGGCGGAACAAAACTTACATTGATCCACATGCATATTCCAGAAGGACAAACCCAGTATAAACAGGGATGGATTGACAATTATTTTGAGCCTATGAAAGCTTATTTTGGATAGAATTTACTCCCTCTTTTTGTCAACATCTTTGATAAATTTGATCAATCCATCAAAGTAGGTTTGCTGATCATCATACATACTCCAATGACTTCCTTCAGGACAATGTAGATATTGTCCATTTTGCACCTGACTTGCCATCCACTCCTTATGTTTTGGGTCCATTGTATCATGTGCTCCTCCTATCATTAACGTAGGTACTTCAATTTCAGATAAGCGTTCCCTGACATCCCAATTTTTCAATTTGGCATCCCCCACAACACCAAACTCACTTGGACCCTGCATCGCCAGGTACATATCATAATTGATATTTGCCAATGCCCTGTTTACAGGATCCGGCCAATCCTCAAGAGGCATACGCAATACGTGTTTAGGATAGTAATGCGTGTACACAAGTTCTCCATATCTTGGATCAGTATATTTCCCTGCAGCTTCGAGTGACCGGATTTCTTTGAGTACTTCTGGATCTAAACCTGGTCCTAACACATCATTGGCATAAGTCATGTATTCCGGAATAGAAGACATCATATTTGAAATAATTAATCCCTTAAGGTTATTCTGATATTTGAACGCATATTCTAGCCCAAGAATTCCTCCCCATGAATGACCTAATAGATAAAAATTACTTGCACCTAGTCCCAATGCCTGCCTTACCTGTTCCACTTCATCAACATACCGATCAACAGTCCATAAGGTAGAATCGTTGGGCTTGTCTGAATAGAAAGACTCTAATTGATCATAATAATAGTACTCAATCCCAGCATTAGGCAGATATGAATCAAAGCATTCAAAATATTCGTGTGTGGCGCCAGGTCCTCCGTGCAACAACAGCACTTTCATAGTAGGGTTATTTCCAACCCGCTTTGTCCAAACTTTAAATTCTCCCGCTGATGTTTTTACAGGAATTAAACGAACGCCTCCAGCAAGTTTATCATTCAGTTTACTGTAATCCAGGTAATTTTCTTTGGGTTTCTCTTTTTTGACATTTTCATTAGAAGCACAACTCTGTATTAGAAAAGTAGCTAAAATCAGGGTGATATGGTAAGCGTATTTCATTGGGTTAAGTAAGTTGATTCCATTAATATACCACTTTTTTAAGCCATTGTTGAATTGTTCACATTTCGATAATATGCATTCAATTGAATCCTACTGAAAAATTTGCTTTTTTTGCTTGTCTAACTATAACCAAAACTTACTAACATTCTCACTAATGAAGAGACTCATACTAATCCTTGCCGGGATTACCTGGCTAGCGGGTGGAGCTTTGCGTGCTCAATCCGTATTTATCAATGAAATACATTATGACAATTCTGGAGCTGATGCAAATGAAGGCGTGGAGATAGCCGGTCCTGCAGGAATAGACCTGTCAACTTACTCTCTGGTATTGTACAATGGAAGTAATAGCTTAGTATACAATACTGTAGCACTCTCAGGAACCATTTCCGATCAGCAAAATGGATTTGGAACAGTATTCTTTCCTATTTCCGGGTTGCAAAATGGATCACCAGACGGAATTGTATTAGCAGAAGGAGGTTCAGTATTGCAATTTTTAAGTTATGAAGGTTCAATCACGGCCGCTGATGGTATTGCAAAAGGATTAACATCTGAGGACATAGTTGTTACAGAAGAAGGTACAACACCAATTGACTTTTCACTTCAGTTGGCAGGTGATGGAACAACATATACTGATTTCACATGGCAATTACCTGCGGCGCATACTTATGATGCCATAAACTCTGGACAAACTTTTGCAGGTGGAGTTGTAGATACGTTGACACATGTTTTTATCAACGAAATCCACTATGACAATGCAAGTTCTGATGTGGATGAAGGAGTTGAAATTGCTGGTCCAGCCGGATCTGACCTGACGGGTTGGAGTCTGGTTCTTTACAACGGTAGTAATAGTGAAGCTTATAATACTGTTGCACTTTCTGGATCTATCACTGATTTACAGGATGGTTTTGGAGCTATCTTTTTTACAATATCGGGATTACAAAATGGAAGCCCTGATGGTATTGCACTTGTAGATGCTGCAAATGAATTGGTACAATTTCTAAGCTATGAGGGTACTATCACCGGAATTGGTGGCCCTGCAGATGGAATTGAAAGTACAGATATTGTTGTATCTGAATCAGGAAGTACACCAGTTGGATTCTCCCTTCAATTAGGAGGTGAGGGAGCTGTTTATGAAGATTTTGTCTGGGAAGCTGAGGCAGCAAGTACTTATGATGCCATAAACGGCAATCAAACATTTGGTGAAGGTGGAGGTGAAGAACCAGAGCCATCTGATTCCACAACTCTAGTTTTTATCAATGAGATCCATTATGACAATGCGAGCTCTGATACCAATGAAGGAATTGAAATAGCAGGACCTGCCGGAACTGATGTTACTGGATGGAGCCTTGTACTTTACAATGGCAATGGAGGCGCTCCGTATAATACTTTTGTTTTAGCTGGATCAATTCCAGATCAGCAAGTAGGTTATGGAACAATCTTCACGGCAACAGCTGGATTGCAGAATGGAGGTCCTGATGGAATTGCTCTAGTTGATGCTTCCAATACTTTAGTTCAATTTTTGAGCTACGAAGGTTCATTTACAGGCGTAGGTGGCGCTGCTGATGGTATCGAAAGCACAGATATTGGAGTGGCTGAAACCAGTAGCACCCCTGCAGGTTTCTCTCTACAACTTGGTGGAGAAGGAACAGTATATGAGGATTTCACATGGGAAGAAGCTGCTGCAAGTACTTATGATGCTGTAAACACAAATCAAACTTTCCTGGGTGAACCAGTACAGATGGCTTTCATCAATGAAATACATTACGACAACTCTGGGTCTGATGTGGATGAAGGAATTGAATTGGCTGGAACCGCTGGCACTGACCTGACGGGCTGGTCACTTGTATTATATAATGGAAATAATGGAGCCTCTTACAATACTATAAATCTTTCTGGAGTAGTTACAGATCAGGATTCTGGTTATGGCACAATATTTTTCGCAATCCCAGGTATTCAAAATGGTAGCCCTGATGGAGTTGCTTTGATTGATGCAGAAGGAGCTGTTGTTCAATTCTTAAGTTATGAAGGTACAATGACAGCAGTTGGTGGTCCAGCTGATACAATGGAAAGTGAAGACATAGGTGTTTCTGAATCTAGTGGAGCTGCAGTTGGTACATCCATGCAATTGATTGGTAATGGTACTGAGTACGGCGATTTCGAATGGTTATCAGGCATTACAAACACCTATGGTGCAATTAACACTGGACAATTTTTTGGGGTAGCAGATTCAACTGCCGGACCTACACCAGTGACTATTTCTGAGGCCAGAACAAGCACTTTCGGTACTCCCGTGATAGTTTCAGGAACATTGACAGTATCTGACCAATTTGGTGGGCCTGCGTTCATTCAGGATGAGACTGGAGGAATAGCAGTGTTTGATTCTCAATTACATGGTGATGGTGCTTTCAGCATTGGCGATTCTGTAACCTTCACTGCAAATGTAGGGGCATTCAATCAACAGGTCCAATTAGTAGAAATTTCTGAGCTGGTAGATGAAGGTCCACAAACTCCGGTCTTATCAGAGGTGATCTCATTAACTGAACTTGGATCCGAAGAAGGTAAATTAGTAACTATTGAAAATGTAAGAATATTGAATAGTTCTGGTGTGTTCTTTCCTAACACCAACTATACGTTAGAAGACAGTCTAGGGAATACAGGTGATCTTAGAATAGATGCTGATATTGACCTTGTTGGATTCACAATACCTACAGGTTATTTTGATGTAACAGGAGTCATTGGAAGTTTCCGTGGAACTCCTCAACTGCAACCAAGATTTCAAGCTGATATCCCGTCATCTACTCCTTATGAGCCGGGAGGAGGTATTGACGCTGACAGTACATTTGATGTAGTCACCTGGAATATGGAATTCTTTGGTTCAACTATTGAAAACTTTGGGCCGCAGGATGTAGCACTACAATTGGCTAATGCCACAGAGGTTATTGAAGCACTTAATGCTGATGTGATTGCAGTTCAGGAAATTTCTGACATGGATGCTTTAGAGGCTCTTGCAGATTCAGTTGGATATGAAAAAGTTTGTTCCGATAGATTCTCTTATTCCTTCAATGGTCCGGACCCTACTTTCCCTGAACAAAGACTTTGCTACTTATACGATCCAACTACAGTTGCACTAGTAGGTGACAGAGCACTTATGGAAGCTACTTATGATAGTGCCAGAGCTGGTCTGACTGATGTTCTGGATGATTACCCAACTTCTACAGGCGCCCAAAGCTTCTGGGCTAGTGGTAGATTACCTTATTTAATGACAATAGATGCCACCATAAATGGTATTACTGAACGCATTAATCTGGTTAATATTCACGCAAACAGTGGTGCTTCTGACTTAAATCGACGTATTGTTGATTTCGGTGCATTAAAGGATACGCTTGATACACATTATGCTGACGAGACAGTAATTATCCTGGGAGACTATAATGATGATGTGGATGAATCAATTGCTGGTCCAGGTATTGAATCTCCTTACAGTTCGCTAATTGAAGATTCCAGCTATCAGGTTACAACATATTCACTTTCATTGGCTGGTTTTAAATCATTCATCAATGGTGATGAGATGATAGACCATATCGCAATAACTGATGAGTTCTTCGATGAATTTATAGAAGGAAGTGAATCTACTTTCCTGGCATTCACATTGATTGATAACTTTGTCAATACTACTTCCGATCATTTACCAGTGGTATCCCGATTTGAATTTAATGCAATACCAGTTGAACCAATTACCGGAGTTGCTGTATGTTCTGAGGATCCTGCAAACACAAGAAGCTGGCAACTTGAAAATCCGAATAAGTTTGATGTAACGATCAACTATTCTGTGGCTGCTGATTCAGGTGAGCTTGTATTATTACCAGGTGTTACTTCATTGACGACCACTTCCGGAGGAGACCTTGAAGTTTCATGGAATAATGAATATGGAGAGATTCAAAGTATTGTAATAGCAACAATTGATCTTCCTTGTATAGACAGTACTACTGCATATTTTGTTGAGGAAGTTGTAAGCTTCAACCAGGGAAGAAGAAGGAACGGATCGAGAATTTCCCCTCCTAGAAGTAATCCGGAGAAAGCTTTACAGGTAATGGAAAACAGGTACCTAAACTTTGTAGCATTAGGTATGGGTGGAGACATTACATTGAGCCTTAACCAACCATACTTTGATAAGGAAGGTGCTGATTTCATTGTAGTGGAGACAACCTTTGGTTCAAAATGGATCCCTTGTAGCTGGTATCCTGAAAAGGCTGAGATTTTCGCTTCTAAATTCGGTGATGAGTTTGTATCACTAGGTGTGGTGTGTAGAGACGCTTATGTTGACCTTGCCGATGGTGGTCTTGACTGGGCTCAGTATTTGAAAATTGTTGATGCGACTAATGAACACAGATTTGGGCCATGGGCTGATGGTTATGATTTAGATGGCGTATTAATCAGGCAAACAGGTGATAATGGAGGTAGAATGGATGAAGAGATTCAGTTGGATAACCTGGCAATTGATGAAGAAATTCCATTTACAGTGGAAACTTATCCTAACCCGACCATCAACACACTTCAGGTCAATTTCAGTGTTCAATCATCAGGTTCTGTTAGCTTACAAATCATTGATCAGGCTGGAAGAATTATGGAACACAAAATCATAACTTCAAATCCTGGAATGAATTTGATTGATCTTGATGTGAGTGAGCTGGAAAGTGGGTTATATCATCTTCTTGTCAATGCGGATGGAGAAAAAACGAATGTAAAGTTCTTGAAAAAGTAAATTGAATATACTTGATATAATGAGCCCTGGATTGTTTATCCGGGGCTTTTTTTTGGTTAGTGAAACCCGTGTTTTATAAATTCGTTGATCTTATTTATTTCCCTAAAACTGTGAAACCATGCAGATAAAAGCGGATACCGTAGAAGCATATATTAATCAGCTCCCGAAGGACAGAAAAGAAATTGTCTCCAAAATACGAGAAATCATCGAGGAGAATTTGCCTGATGGGTTTTCTGAAACCATCAGTTACGGAATGATTGGCTATGTGGTTCCTCACAGTATTTATCCTGGTGGTTACCATGTTGATCCAAATTTACCCTTACCATTTATCAACCTTGCCTCTCAGAAGAACTATATCGCTCTATATCATTCAGGTGTTTACGCAGACTCAGAATTGCTTGACTGGTTTGTAGGTGAATTTCCAAAACACACCAAGAGAAAACTGGACATGGGAAAAAGCTGTATTCGGTTCAAGTACATGGATGATATTCCCTACGAATTGATAGGAGAATTAGTAAGAAAAATGAGTGTGGAGCAATGGGTGAAATTATATGATGCGGCAGTGAAGCGGTAATTATTAAATACCTTCCAATACCTCCACTTCACAAGAATACAATTGAAAGACTCCAGATCTAGAATCACTCCAAACCAATTGAAACTTCCTATTGGCTTTTGCCACAATTCCTAAATAGTGACCACCCCCACTAAACCTTCTCCCTGCCAAACCATTTCGATCAGTAAAGGGATTTGAACTATCAGCAGTAATTCTAACTGGCTTATGAAAGCTTTGCCCTCCATCAATTGAAGCGGTGAAATAAATATCCTTAGCCAAAGGATCAGTAGCATTTTGACTATCCACCCATGAAATGCCTATCACACCTGATTCATTAATGGCAATACTTGGTACAATAGCTTTGCCTCCATCCAATTTATCAAATAAATCAATTCTGGTGTCAGGTGACCAATCCTTTCCTCCATTTTTAGATATATTAAGCCAAATTCCTTCATATTGATTATTTCTTCCCAGTGCTCTTACAAAGTAGACATAATCCCTGAATGGAGAATTATGATTGTTATCCGCTACCAGATGTATATACCCACCGGCTCCTCCTGAATTCATAGTAACCAGTTGTTTCTCTGATAAACCCGATTCTTGTGAATAACGTGATATCCAAAGCTTACTTAGAAAATGTGAAGAAGGTACTAGAACATCTCCACTACTCAGTACTGCAGGTTCACAAAAGTTTAATCGAATACCCTTCCCCTCAACTTTACCTGCTATTTTGAAAGGATGGTCTTCTACTTTTTCATATAGAAATACATCTGCTCCCATTGAGGTATTAAACGTAACGGTAGTGAAATAGAAGCTGTTTTTGTAGGCTACAACTTTAGTTCCATCATGGCCATATCCTAGTCCCCGTTCTGTTTGGACATCTGGAGACCAATTTAAACCCTGATCTTTGGAGGAGAAAAACTGAACTGGAAACTCATGCCTGAAACTACCCTTTGTTCCCAACCAGGTCATGATAGCATTCCCCTTTTCATCAATAGCGGTCCATGGATCATAGCCAAACCAATTGTGGACTTCTTCTGTCCATCTATTGCCACCATCTGTTGAGGTAAAGGTCAATAACTGGCAGCTTTCATATGGTCTTTCAACATCATGAACAACCATGGCGGCAATTAATAAGTAGTTTTCATTCTTCGGATGAGCTGAAACATGGGGCTCCACTATGGGGGAGTTACCAAACTGACTAGCTATTAATCTACTTTCATTAACTCTAATGGAAAAACTATTGTCAATTTGAGCTCGAAGCTTTTGAGGACACCCGTGCAGATAGAAAAACAAACAACACAAAGTCAATAAAAAATACCTCATCATCCTTCAGTTTGGTAAGAGCTCCTGGAGGCATTCACCAATAAAAAAGAAACTTTATCAGTTTCAATAACTTGAATCGTAATTTTACCTTTACCCAAAACAGGGTGTTCAATTACACCAGTTAGTCTATGTTTTGTTTGAAGCTGGGTTACCCATGTTGGATATTTACTAAGGCCAACCTTTATGATCTTCAACACTTCTGGTGGAGACTTTTGGCTGGATAGTTGGTATTTCAATTCCCATTGATTGCTGTCCCCATAAGATGATATATAATCATTGGAAAATAACTCTACCAGAGTTTTTATACCAGTTAGATAATTAACAGCCAATTGTGATCGTGCGTATTCATTTGGTTTCGTCCATTCATATTCCATATGATTGGCTACATCCTGAACTGTACCTTGCCCTCTGAATTTTGAAATGACGTGAAATGTCGCATCAATTCCAGACGATAAACCAGCTGATGTAACTGTTTTCCCATTGTCAACATACTTCACGTCATTACGGAATGAGATTTGCGGATATTGCTCAGACATAATCGGGATGAATGAAGCGAAGGTCGTAGCTTCTTTCTTATCCAACAACCCAGACTCTGCTAAAAAAAAAGCACCACTACATACCGAAAAGAGAACATCCACCTCATCAGAACGGGTTTTGATAAATTCCTGAATGTCTGGATCCCGGGGATTTGATTCTGCCAGTCCACTTCCTGGAAGCATGATTACATCTACCTTCGGTAAGTTTTTGAGGGTATAGTCAGGAGTCAGATCCATGCTCATGCCTATCCTCACGGGCTCCAATGATTTAGATACTGTTACAACCCGGACACCATTGTGCACAAATACAGACCATGGCCCAGTAACATCCATTATGTCAGCATGATCAAATATCAAAATTGCTGCAGTCAATTGTTGAGTCCGAGGAATTTCTGATTGAACACCATGGTATGAGGCTTCTAATGCCATGCCACATTCACTGCATGTACCAGGCGAATTCTGAAGCTCATGATTACTACAGCCACATGGTGGACAAACAAAAGAAACATCTTGTCCATTGGTTGTTACAGCGAGTACAGAAAACAATACAATAAAGATCAAATGAGATTCAAGGAGATTCATCTGTTAGTTTTTTGCAGTAAAGCAAAACAAGACAATTGTTAATTGAGGTTATGGATTAGTTATTTACGGAAGTATAAAAGTTAAATATGTTAGGTAAATGTTAGATAGAGATTAAGCTATCCTAATTTTAATGACTGAACGTGTTTTTGTAGAAATTCTAGCATCTGCTCAGGAGTTTGATCCGGGATTTCATCATAGTTAATAGGATTACCTATTCGTATTGTAATAGTTTTACCCACTTTATTCCTTACTTCGTTGAGCAAAAATGCCAATCTTAAATCCATACTAATTTGACTGGCCAAATGAAATACAACGCTATTCTTGCCTTCAAAATACATGGGAACCACACAGGCTTTAGAATTTTTTATAAGCTTGACAACAAACCGTTTCCATTCCAGCTCCTCCGCTCTTTTCATTAACCCTTTGGCAGTTGCCACACCACCTGAAGGAAATATGACGATTGGCTTCCCTTCTGCCAACTTTTCTACAGCAATTTTTCGAGTATTGATATTGGTATGTTGAGCTGATTTAGTGGGAGAGAAATCTACTGGAAGAAAAAAGTGATTCAGCACCTCCTCCTTACACAATACTTCATTGACCAGGAACTTAAATTCAGGTTTCACAAGACTTACCAAATACCCCAAACAAATCCCATCGATTACCCCGAATGGATGATTTGCTATGAAAACAACAGGTCCTGCATTTGGGATTTTTTTGAGTTGATCTTTATTAAAATCTAATTCTAATTTCAACTCTTTGATGATCAATGACCAAATGGAGGAAGGAGTTGGATTTTGATCCAGGATGGCATTGTATTTACGTTCCAGCATTGGCTGACCAGTAATAGACTCAATAGTGCGAATCGTAATTCTCTTAAACCATGAGTCTTCAGGGCTACTGTATGTCAATTTAGTGGGCACAAGTAAATATAGGCAACTGCGCTACAAGCCCTTAACAAAGAGGCAGCTTTACCTAAAAGCTGCCCAGGGTGCTTCCCTGAAATTCAATGTAACGGAACCTGTATTTGCACTTTCTTCAACACAGCAGGATTCTTCACAACAGTCATTTGTTCTATTTGATTTTGGTGTTGTGATTGCATTTTGGAGTACTTCGATCAAAGAAATTACTCCCTTTCCTGATAAATTAAATTGTAAACTTTTCATGTCTTTTTTTAGGTAGACGGAGAAATTGAAAAAGGACGCAGAATTATTGAATTAATTGATGCTAAGGAACACTAAAGGACTGGGTAAATTGCTATTTTCTCCTATATCCATAAATCAATTCATCCAGATACTCACCGTTTTTATAGATCACTTTTTTCAAATGAGCTTCCAGTTTAAATCCGGATTTTTGAAGGATACGTTGAGAACCCAGGTTATTACCATAAGAGCAAGCGAACACACGATCGATCTCATATGTCTCAAAAGCCAACCTCACCACCTCAGGAACAACTCGGGTCATTACTCCTTTACCCCAATACTCTTGAGACAACCAATAGCCAATCTCTGCATTCTTACGCATTTCACCTGATTGCGGAATTATGCCAACACTTCCAACTGCCTCATTATTTATCTCGATGGCCAAGTGCGTATGAGGGGAGCTCTGAGTCATTTTAATGAATTCCCGGGCATCATTTTCTGAGTATGGATGAGGGAAAAGGTCTCTGAGGTATCGGGCTATTTCAAAATTATTGGCATGTTTTGCCAAACTGGGAACATCTGCAAGATCCCAGTTTCTTAAAGTGAACGCTATGTTACTATCAATCTGTACAGTCACCACAACTCCTTTCTGGTTCATCAATTAGATGACCGCAGTATTCTCGGAATAAACCTTTCAATTGTTTCCTACCCCTTTGGATCCTGGACTTCATACCTGATTCGCTCATCTGATAAATGCTGGCAAGTTCTTTTTGAGATATCCCTTCTAATTCATGCTGTCTAAGCGGAATCGCATATTTTTCAGGCAATCTTTCAATAAGACTTGGAATACAGTCAACCAGACCCTCAACTAAATTCTTCTCCTCCTCATCCATGCAGTCGTCATTTTCAGGCACGAATGCCACAACCGTTTTCTGCTTGGCTCTAAAGTAATCATTGATGGTATTCCGCGTAACAGTAATGAGCCAGGCTTCTGTTTTCCGTATGTGTTCAAGTTTTTCACAATTGTCATACAACTTGATCATTACCTCGCTAAGTAATTCATCCTGATCCACGGGATCACTGACCCGGCTTTTTATAAACCGGGCCATTTTATCCTTATACTCCTGAAAAACAGGAGCCACTATTTGACAACTTTCATTCATGATACACAACAAGTATCGTCACAACATTCAGTTTCTTCCAGTTTGTTTACTTCAGACTCTCCATATGTATGGAATGCCTCCCATTCCACTTCTTGTGGATCTTTGATCCAGGATTTTTCAGAAGTAGCATAACAGCATACTGTATGTCCCTCTTCTCTCACTTCTCCTTTGGTCTTTTCTATATTCTGATAAACCTCCTGTAACTCTGTTTCACTTTCTACTTCTATTCCCAGGTGATTCAATCCTTGTTTTCCTATAACATAGGAAATGGAGAAGTTCACGCTTGGGTTATCTAACGACCATTTTGCATAATCGTTTTTCTTCACTGTGGGCTCATGTGCAAAAAGGTTGGTGTAGAAAGCTACTGATTCTTCAATGTCCTTTACTGCTAAATTTACATGTAATCTTTTCATTATTTTTTACCAGTAGACGCAGTGACTTAAAAAAGACGCAAAAAATCTGAAAAAAATCTGAAACGATGCTCACAGGGATCAGAAATGCAGTAATTTGAGACTGGGGTAATTAATAATTTGCACAATATGGAAAAGAAAAAACTTTTGGTAATGACCGGTGGAGGAGACTGTCCCGGTCTGAATGCTGTCATCAGAGGGATTATAAAACGATCTAAAAAAGAAAAAGACTGGGAAGTACTGGGAAGCATAGAAGCTTTCAATGGTGTATTCCGGGATCCTCCTGAGGTTATAAAACTCACCAATAAGAATACTGCAGGCATCCATGTAAAGGGTGGCACCATTTTGAAAACCACAAACAAAGGAAACCCCCTGGACTTTCCACTACAAAAAGAAGACGGTACGATTGAAAGAATAGACCGTACTGATGAACTGGTTCAGCGGTTGAAGGACCTGGGTATTCATGCGGTTATCAATATTGGTGGAGATGGTTCCCAAAAAATTTCCAAAGCACTCCAGGCTAAAGGTGTGAATATGATTGGTGTCCCTAAAACAATAGACAATGACCTTTCAGGAACCGACTTCACATTTGGATTTCGGACAGCTGTCCAAATTGCCTCTGACAGTTTTGATAAGCTTGTTTCCACTGCTGAAAGTCATCACAGAATAATGATTATGGAGGTGATGGGACGTGATGCGGGATGGATCGCTCTGCACACTGCAATTTCGGGAGGTGCTGAAGTGTGCCTGATTCCTGAGATTCCTTATGATATCAATAAAGTAGTAAATCGTCTGAATAAGCGATATAAAAAAGGAAGAGGATTTGCCCATATTGTAATAGCTGAGGGAGCCAAACCAAAAGATGGAACAGTTTCTACGTTGGCCAATGCAGAAGTAGGTCGTCAACACGTAAGGTTAGGTGGAGTAGCTTTTCAACTGAGCCAGCAACTTAAAGATGCAGGTTGCCAGGCGGATATCCGGGAAACGGTTCTGGGACATATTCAACGTGGAGGGACTCCTATAGCTTTTGATAGGATTCTGGCTTCTTTATTTGGTGTGAAAGCTTTTGAAATGGCGCTGGAGGGTGAATTCGGAAAAATGGTAGCGTATAAAAACAATGATATTTGTACTGTAACCCTGGAGGAAGCAGTTGCTCATTACAATTATGTGAGACCAGATTCATTTATTATCAATGCGGCCCGGGGATTAGGGATTTCTTTCGGAGATTAGGCCCAGAGGTGAAGCGCCAGACCGAAGTGGCCTAAGCTAAAGCCGGCTGGAGCCACCGCGAGGTAGGTTGTTCGGGAGATTGTGGGGGGATAGTGAGCTCACCAATGCTTTGATACATTAAAATGGCACGTTATTTGGATGTAGGTGAATTATTTAAACCTCACAATAACACAGTCATGAACTCATTAATTACAAACTGGCTTCAAAAGCATAGGTCAGTACTCTATTTTCTCATTTTTACACTGAGTGTAAGTTGCTCAGTATACACGCCGCAATCCAGTATAAACGTATCAGGACAACCTGAACATCAGGATTTTTATACATCTGAATCTCCTTCTCACTTTATGCAATTGACCGCACTGGGAAATGAGCACAAGACCCTGGTTTTTGAAGTAGAACTGGAGAATCTCAGTGCAGATTCAATGATTTTTAACCCGGAAGATTGGCAACTCCTTTACACAAAGAAAAAAAACCAACAACATATCCAAAACATGGAGGCACTTCAACCGCTAACACCACAGGATATGAGCCTCATGTATGTAGACCTGGCTCGCCAGGTAGAAAGTAACAAGGAGGCTGGAGAGGCTATAGGTGCAGCTATAGCAATAATTCTGATTGTTGGTCTGTTGGTCATCATTCTAAAGGCCTCAGAGGATGACGATGATGATGAAGAAGAGGAACGCGGAGGAGGAGATAACGTAAACCTCAATCTTAGCTTTGTTGGAGGTGGCGAATCATATCATTACGATGATGGCAACTATGCGTATTACGACGAGTTTGCTGGTGTAGATGACCCTCAAACCTTAGAGTTTTTGTATAAAAGTGAAGACATGCTCAAAGAAGAATTTGGTAAGAAAATCCTGGCTCCAGGTGAAAAAATGACTATGAATCTATATTTCCCAAGATATAACCAAATGAAATTAGTACGACTTTGCGGCCCCACACCCGATGGAGAAAAACTTGATTTATGGTTTGATCATGGATTAGTGAGGGAATGATCCCCAATTACAATATTTTTGCAGCAGACTCAGTTAAACCCAAAACCTATTTAACTATGAAATTTCTGTCCCTGCTGACACTGCTATTGGTAGCTACCCCAATTTTTGCACAATACAATGAATCAATAGTTTCGTCACGACCTGGCCAGGCAGTAGTCCCAAATACTACTGGAAAGAATGTCCTTCAATGGCAAACCGGATTTAATTACACTGACACTGAAGATGGTACCATAGCAGCTGCGAGAATATTCACTTATGGTGGAACCATACGGTATGGTTTACTCGAAAAATTGGAGATAAGAGGAGATTATTCTCTTCAAAATTTCAGCAATGTGGTAGACGGAGAGAAAGTGAGTTCGGTTGATGGGTTTAACTCCCTTTCCTTTGGTGTCCGATATAATATTGTGTCTGGTGATGGAATCAATCTGGGAATTCAAGCAGATGTTGGCTTACCAAATATTGGCAATATATCCCCTACAGATGAAGTAGCTCCCAAATTTATGCTTATTCACAGCAATCCATTAGGTGATATTTTCTCACTAACCACCAACTGGGCAATTACCTGGGCAGGAGATGGAGAAAATGAAGCTACTGGGATATATGTAATCAACCTGGCATTCCCGATCAATGATAAAATCGGTTCATTTATTGAAAATTACGGTTCTATTAATGATGGGGACCTCTACAATTACTGGGACACAGGACTTTCTTACCTTGTCAATGATCATTTTCAACTTGATATGGGACTGGGATATGGTCAAAATGATGGGTTATCAAGCTGGTTTGTGGATGCTGGCCTCTCCTGGAGAGTGAAATTATAGTAATACAAAAGGATATGCACGCCGCATATCCTTTCTAGAATTCTGTCAAATTTGTGATGATTTAATTTTACTTAACCATAATTTTTTCTTTCATGGTGTCTATCATAGACTTACCTTGCTTAGCCTGACGAGCAACAGTTTCATTTAAAAGTGTTTTTGCTTCTTTCAATTTACTGTTAGCTGCATCTTCCAGGGAGTCTACCATAGAATCGTATTCTTTGGAAAGTTGCTTTCTGGTTTGTTTACCACTTTTGGGTGCCATTAACAATCCTGTGGCGACACCTGCCGCAGCTCCCAAAACAAACGATAATGTTATTTTAAAAGCATTCATGACCCTAATATTTGTGATTTAATTGATTAATTCCCCTGACCTTCAGAAGTTTAATAAAGGTAAAATGAGGTTATTTTCCATACAATGAAAATGGTGGTATCACGAAATGATTTATCTCAGTTTCAAGGCACAAGCACGCAACAAAAATCCCAAAAATTTCCTTTTCTAAAGTTGCGATGAATTATCTTCTTTCGTTCGTTTTTCATCCAATTCTACTCTCGCTTTAGGCAAACAATCGGGAAATTCCGTTTGCAGGAATTCAATTAGTTTTTCCCTGACCAGAACCCTCAGATCCCAGGCTGTGGGAGAGTCCTTTGCACTTACAAGTGCTCTTAACTCCATAGCCTTATCAGTGGCATTTGTGACCTGTAACACATTTACTTTTCCATCCCACAAAGAAGTTTCTTTCAATATTTCAGTGAGTTTTTCTCTGATTCGCTGAACTGGTGTAGTGTAGTCTACATACAAAAATACCGTGCCCAGAATATCGGCACTTCGTCGGGTCCAGTTTTGAAATGGTTTTTCAATAAAGGCTGTGGATGGAACCACTAATCTTCTTTTGTCCCAAATTCTAACCACTACATAAGTAAGTGTAATTTCTTCTATCCAGCCCCACTCATTTTCAATGATAACAACATCTTCCAAACGGATGGGTTGTGTAATAGCTATTTGGAAACCTGCTAATAAATTAGCCAAGACCTTTTGAGCGGCAAATCCAACAATAATTCCTGCCACACCTGCTGAAGCCAAAATACTTGCCCCCAGGTTTCTGATTTCTTCAAAAGTCATCAGGGAAAGTGCAATTGCAATGATTACGATAATTACGTTGATAATCCTTTCAAAGACCCTTAACTGGGTATAAACTTTTCTTGCTTTCAAATTATCCGGAGAAGAAGTGTCGTATTGTTGCCCAATCAGATACCGGCCAATGGACACAAAACCAGCAAGCAACCAACTAAAAGCTACGATAAAGCTTATTTGAAAAATCTGCTTCCAGGGGAAATACACTTCCTCCAAATACATTTGGGCTGCAATCATTACAGAAGAAAGCACTAAGAGAATAAGAGCCGGTTTCTTGATTTTACGTAGAAGCTTACCTTCCACCCAATCAACAGCCCTGATGATGCGCCCTCCAATTTTAAAAATGATTAGACCTAAAATGAATCCCGAAAGACCAAATAGAACTACAAAAAGAATTCCTCCGTATTCAGAGTATAATGAGTTCCAGTACTCCATTGAATTTATATTACTTAGAATGAAAATAGAAAAAAAGATTTAAAGGTCTCCCTAATTCTTTCATTCGAAATTAAAGTTAGTTTTTCAGTATATCATGTGACTTTCGAGCACTTTTTGCATTATTTCACCAATATGGCCAAATCAAAAATAAAATTATGTCCTCTCAGTTATGTATTAATCCTGATGACTGTCTTTGGATGTGATTATCCTCAAAAGGATGAAATTGCCGGGTTATACGTCCTGGAGGAGCTCAAAATTGACGAGAATCCGGAATACTTTAACCCGAATTACCTGCAAATCAACATAGACAATACATTTAACGTAGCAGCCAAGTCGGGTGACATATCCGGGGTTTACTCATTACGTAAAGACAAATTGACGCTTACCAGTCGCGACAATAAATGGTTTAATGGAACCTGGCAAGTATTTTTGTATGACAATGAAATATTATTGAAAGGGAAGGGAACATATCCAAGAGATAATCCCAATGCCCCAAACCATCAGCTCAATACTAAATTGCTATACAAGAAAACCAAGCGTATTTCTGACAATGAAGATTTTCTGAAACAACTGACTGGCAGGTGGCAGCTTTATAAAACGAGAACTGAAATTGATATCATCAAACATCAAAACCTGCAGTTCACGCTCAGTGAGAGTGGTGAGTTTAAGCTAATTGAAAATGGAAATGTAATTGATAGAGGCAAAACGTCCATTGACACCAGACATCATAAAATCACTTTTGAAAATGAAAACAAGGTCTGGCGCGTCTCATTCATTGGCAGTGAATTGAGGATTTACGATAAATATATCGGTGTTAAATATTCACTTAGAAGATTTGTAAAATAATTCATCGTTAAAAAATTCCAGTCATTAGTGCGACCAGCACCATGAAAAGTAATACAATCATCATCACAGCAAATATCTCCTTGTTTGTATAGGCTCTCATGACTTTTTACTTTTAATGCTTTACTTATTAAACGATTTTTTGATGAAAATGAAGCCGTCAAAAGCAAGAAAAACAACAATTTGATAAACTTCAGATTCCTTTATGACGTTTGGCATCTCATGAACTGATCCCAAATGTTCACCTAAATTCACTAAAATGCCCATACTGAGAATTAAAAATATGGTATGTAATCGGTGTATTGACGCTGTGAAAGATGTTTTTGAAGAATTGTCAATTCCTTATAATCATATTGAACTTGGTGAGGTTACACTCCCCACTCCAGTTTCTGACAACCTCAAAATCAATTTAGCGGATCATCTGGAAGGCAAAGGCTTTGAATTACTGGAAGACAAGAACAGTCAGCTCATTGATAGAATAAAAACACTAATCATAAAGAGCATTCAAAACCTGGAGATACCAGACACCAATTATTCAACATTTTTGGAGAAAGAAATAGCTAAAGACTACACCACATTGAGTACACTTTTTTCTTCTGTGGAAGGAGTCACTATTGAAAGGTTTATCATTTTGCAGAAGCTGGAAAAGGTCAAAGAATTAATCATTTATGATGAGAAAAATCTTAGCCAGATCGCTTATTTACTAAAATATAGCAGTGTCCAACATCTTTCTAACCAATTCAAAAAGTCTACTGGCTTAACTCCTTCTCAGTTTAAGAATTCCCATGAAAACAAAAGAATTCCACTTGATCAATTGGGCAAATAGAATTGCTACCACCTAAAATCTTATACATTTTTCCAAAAATCATATGATAGATATCCGCTAGAAATCAGCGAATTTTGACTTATAAAACATTAAAACTATGGGTAGAGTCGTGATTGCATGCTACAAACCAAAATCCGGAAAAGAGAAAGAATTACTGGAGCTGGTCCTTACACATCACCAAAGATTGAGTGATGAAAATTTAGTTACTGACAGGAGACCAGTAATATTAGAAGCTGCCGACAATACTATTATAGAGGTTTTTGAATGGAAAAGTAAGGAAGCCATTGAAACGGCCCACAACAATCCTGCTGTTCAAAAAATGTGGGAAGAGTTTGCATTGATTAGCGATTATGAAAATGCCACTAACCTATCAGAATTTCAGAACCTGTTTTCAGAATTTGAACCTTTGAATTAAATAGAAGAATTAACCCAAAAAACTACGATACACTGTCAGGGATGTGTAGATTAAAGTAAAACCAATACTAGATAGTGAACCAAAAATCAGCGACTGGTCCGTAGACCTGGAACCTGATATTAAGACGATTACTGTAAAGGGAGAGTCAATCAACTCAACAAGCATTGACAAACTTCTTCAGAAAGCAGGATATGCTGTGAAATTGGATGAATTAAACGCTGATACTTCTTTTTGGAAAGATAGCCCGATTTGGAAAAGAGCCTCTTTCAATACACTTAATTGTCTGATTGGATGTAGCATCGGAGATTTTGGGATGGCGTTTTTTTTTACAGGCATATTATCCTGAAACATCCATGTTTTGGCAAATGACCCTAGCCATAATTGCCGGGTTATGTACCTCAATCAAGCTGGAATCAGTCATTTTGAAGTCAAGGGAAAAGTTTAGTTGGTCAATGGCTTTAAAAACAGCATTTGGAATGTCATTTATTTCAATGGTTGGGATGGAGATCGCCATGACATCAACAGATTTTTTGATTACTGGTGGGAAAGCGGCCTTCTCAAACCCGATGTACTGGTTGGCTTTGGTCCCTGCTCTTGTCATTGGATTCTTGACACCCTTACCATACAATTATTATAAACTAAAGAAATTCAACAAGGCGTGCCATTGATATAGATTGTGAGGCAATCCATAAAAAAATATAACTTTGTAACCTGAATGAGATTCGTAAATCAAATAGTAACAATAACCCTGGCTGTAATGGTGCTTGCCGCTTCAGCAGGGATTACCTTAAATAAGCATTATTGCATGGGTCATCTTGTTTCTATTGCAATTTACGATGAGGCTGACTCTTGCATGGACCTGATGGGAATGGAAGAAGAGGGGGATACTTGTATGCATTGCTGTGATGATGTCACAGAAGAGTACAAGGTGGATGATTTGAAACTATCACAACACACATTCGATCTTACCCCGGAATTTCAGACACTTTGCCTGGCTGCCAGTTACATTTTTAGCTCACCAGAGTATGAAGAACCTCCTTATGAAGCCTACACGCAATATAAACCACCCAATATTAATCGAGACATACCTGTTTTCGTCCAGTCTTTTCTGATTTAGAGTTAAGAGGATTAGCATCCGCCTAATACCTGATTTTTAACTCTAAATATTTCTATAATGTACTTAAGAATACTATTTCTGGGAATTCTTATTCTTTGGGGGCCCAGACTATTTGGACAAGAAAAAACTTACGGTCATGTCCAGACAAATGATAACGAAATCCTGATTGGCGCTACCATTAAAATAATGGACACCAATACAGGAACAATAACTGATGTAAATGGTGCTTTTGACTTAATTACTCAGTCCTCTGACAAACTGATTGTAAGCTATGTAGGATTTAAATCAGACACATTGTTTGCAGCTCCAGGGGATACAATCACGATCAGCCTGCTACCGAATATCAATGAACTTGAAGAAGTGGTTGTAAAATCTGAATCCTCCATGTTCGATGAGCTTAGTCCCAGACATAATGAAGTGTTGTTGGAATCCGAACTTCTCAAAGCTGCTTGCTGTAACCTCTCCGAAAGTTTCGAAACAAACGCCTCGGTTGATGTATCATTTTCTGATGCGGTGAGTGGGGCTAAAATAATTCGGATGCTGGGATTAGATGGCAGATATGTCCAAATCAATAGAGAGAATATTCCATTGGTAAGAGGACTTACCGGGAGATACGGATTAGGCTATATACCAGGTACCTGGATTCAATCAATAGATGTAGGTAAAGGGGCAGGATCTGTAGTGAATGGATATGAAAGTATGTCGGGTCAACTTAATTTAGAATTCAAGAAACCAAACTTTAGTGAAAAGATCTACATCAATGGTTATGCTAATAGTTTTGGAAAGGTTGAGCTCAATTTTAATCATGCCAGACCATTAAAAAACAATTGGGCTACTGCAATCCTGTCTCATGTTGATTACTTAAACAATGAAATAGATACCAATAAGGATGGTTTCCTGGATATCCCAAAATCCAGACAGATCAATTTTCTAAACAGGTATAAATACAGTGGTGACAGAATCAACTCTCAAATTGGTATTCATGTTATGCGAGATGAAAAAGCTGGCGGACAAACCGGATTCAATTTCGGAGATGATCACTTGACAAGTTCACCATATGGATTTTCAAACAACACAACCCGGATGGAAGTCTTTGGTAAAACGGGGATTCTTTTTCCGGCCACACCCTATAAAGGCTGGGGGTTTATCTACTCCGGATCATATCAATCAATCGATGCTGGTTTTGGAAGAAATTTATATAAGGGTTCTGAACTGACAGCATACGCGAATATTATTTATCAAAACATATTCGGAAATACTTTTCATCAATATAAAACTGGTCTAAGCTTTTTACTGGACGATTTCAAGGAGGATTATCAAGACAGCACATTCAATAGGAATGAGATTGTACCGGGTGCTTACTTTGAGTATTCCTACTTACCAGGGGATAATTTATCAATTGTTATAGGAAACAGAGTAGATTATCATAACCTCTTTGGCATATACTACACGCCAAGGGTGCACACACGTCTTAAAATTTCCCCGATCACAACACTCAGGTTAGCGGTTGGCAAAGGGTATAGGACTCCAAATGCCTTAACAGAGAATATGATGTTCCTTATTTCTTCAAGAGCCATGGTTGTTGAAGAGGAATTGGATCCTGAAACCAGCTGGAACTTTGGAGGTAGCATTGTATTAATTCAACCTGTGGGTGGAAAGGACTTACAAATCATCACAGATTACTTTTATACATCATTCACCAATCAAATGGTGGTTGACCTGCAAGAAAGTTCTGATCAGGTGAGAATTTATAATCTTAAGGGCAATTCGTTTGCACACAGCTTCCAAATAGAGGCTAGTGTTCCTCTAAATAAATTTTTTACTGCCAAGGCTGCCTATAAATACTATGATGTACAATCATTTATCAATGATGAACTTCAAAAAGTACCGTTCATTGCGACTAATAGGTTTTTTATCAATTTGGCGTATGCTTCAAAATACGATAAGTGGACCGCAGACTTTACCTTGAATTGGATTGGTAGGAAAAAGTTACCCGACACAAGTGACAAACCAACAAACTTAATGCGTGAAGACTATTCACCAGATTACTTTCTGGCCAATGCCCAAATTGCCAGAGGATTTAAGTGGGGTAGAATTTATATCGGGTCTGAAAACCTTTTGAACTTTAAACAGAATGATCCCATTATAGACGCTGAAAATCCGTTTGGCAATAATTTTGATGCCTCGATGGTATGGGGACCAGTTCCGGGCAGATTGATATATATAGGATTTAGATACAAAATAAAACAAGAATAAAAATGAAAAGAGCAATTTTGACTTTTATGCTAACGGTGGCAATACTTCTGGTAAAAACCGAAGTTTCGGCCCAAAAACAAACCATAGACATCAAAACAAGTGCAATTTGTGAGATGTGTCAATATGCAATTGAATATGAACTAACTTATACAAAGGGAGTGAAAACCGCTGAGCTTGATTTGGAGACAAAAAAAGTGACCATTGAGTATAGTGACAATAAAATAACACCCGAAGAGCTGAGAAAGATTATTGCCTCAGTAGGGTATCATGCAGATGATGTAGAGAGAGATTCTGTTGCTTACGAGAATTTACCCAAATGCTGTAAAGATGGAGCCCATGATTCTAAACCCCCTAAACATTAATCTTTAATGTAGGGGTTCTCATTTACTACTTTCACGATATCTTCATCCGTAATGATGGGGAGATTTACCAATGTAGTATCGGCTCCAATTTCTATACTGTGTGATTTCCAACCATCTCCGTACCTGGAGTGTTGAATGGCTCTTATACCAATTCCCTGGTCCTTCAGGAATCTGGCAATATTAATGATGTCATCCCTTCTAACTGAATCACCATAATAGATAACATTGCTGGCATAGTCTTTTAGAAGACTTGAACTCTTTCGTTCGTGTACATAAAACCCAAGAGAACTAAGGTTTAAGACCTTCCCATTGTCCGCATCTTTTTTATAATATCGAATGACTACATCTGATCGTAGCTCTTTAGGACTGGTAGTAATGTTAGTAGTCTCACTTACTGTAGAGTCTGTCACAACCGTCGAGGTTTCCTTCACTGGTGCTGGATTTACATCCTTTTCAGGCTTTACTTTTTCAGGTTCATGATAAAGGTTCGGTTTTAATACTCCTACGTCTTCAACAGGAGCAAAAAAATATCCCACACCAAAAAATGCTGAAACCATGATCAGCAGTACGATAAAGTAGAGTATTCCTCTCTTTGGAAAAGTATCCATGCTAAACACTTATCTGTTTGCAAAAAATACCAAATTATTTTGCCATCTGAAAGGATACCTGATATTTTGGTGTGGGATTATTGGCTATAATTATTTACCGACTTTGAACAATCTATATCCCAAAGAAAACTGCCACATATTATTTTTCACATCTGATCCAGTGTCAGCATCGTTTATATCGCTTAGCCCAATAACATATCTTCCAGCGAAATTAAGTCCAAAAGGAGCATCCCATCCTAAACCAACAGCGGCACTAAAATCACTTGATTTTCTGAATTCACTGATATCAACTCCCTCTTCAATGTCTACAGTTGACCCATTGATTGTAAGTTGATCTTGCTCAGCACTAAGTAGTAATCCCACCTGAGGTCCCGCTTGGATATTGATCCCCATCACTGTGTATAGCTTAAACATTACAGGGATATCCAGATACGCTGATCTTTGTTGTAAAGTCTCAGATATATTATCAACAGATATATCTGTACCTTTTGTACTATAAAGTATCTCTGGTTGAATTCCAATGTTGGCTACTTTCACCAATAAATAAGGCCCAATATGAAATCCTGTAGCCGCATCGTAATTCTCTCCTATGGAGGCCTCAGTATTGATATTGGCAAGATTTACACCACCCTTAAGTCCAAGCTCAACTTTCGCCTGACCTTGAGAAATAGTACTTATTCCAACAATGGCAATTACAAATAATAATACCCTGTTAACTAGTTGATTTTTCATGATTTGCATAATTCTGTCCATTTTTAGCATAGTTTAAGTGAAAATGAATCACCATCTGGTGTTGTTTTAGCTAAACTAATTCAAATTCGAATGATAACGAACGAGAATAAACTTTATTGAGATTACTCTGCTACCTTGATGCCTTCCTGTCCAATCAAAAGAGGTTGACCAAAACGACCTTCCTCGTCCCTATTCTCCAGATTCAAAACACCTCTGGGACAAACAGCTGAACAAACACCACAACCCACGCAGCTTGACCTCACAATGTTTTGGCCTCTCTGGGCATACCATCGGACATCAATCCCCATTTCACAGTAAGTTGAGCAGTTACCGCAACTGATACATTGCCCTCCATTGGTCGTAATCCTGAATCTTGACTTGAACCTTTGGACCAATCCCAGATATGCTGCAAGAGGACAACCGAACCTGCACCAAACACGATTTCCCATTAGCGGATAAAAACCAGTGCCTACGACCCCTGAGAATATTGAACCCACAAAGAACCCATAAGGCTGTCTCAAATATGTATAGGTATCGAACCCAAGTATTTGATTAGTCCCTGTAATAAAATTATATAAAACGGCAGCTGTCATTACAACCGCGAAAACAAGGACACCATGAATCAAATACCTTTCTATTTTCCAGGTTTTCAGTGATTTATCAGATAAGTGCCTAAAAGGATCTCCTGCAGTCTCAGCAAGTCCTCCGCAACCGCAAACCCATGAACAATACCAACGTTTTCCAAAAAAATAGACAAACACCGGAACTCCAATGAGAAAAAGTGTGATTCCCCAGGCGAACATGAATATGCCTATTCCACCAGCACTTGTCAATGTATTAATGTGCCATGCGTCAAAAAAATCGTAATCTAATGGCCACATGTTTTTAAAGTCAAAATAAGGCTGATTCAGACGAACGAGTATTTCAGGAAGAAGGAATGCAAAAGCCAGCTGGAAAAATATTACTGAGCATGTTCTCACGATCTGGTACTTGCTGTGCCGGTATTTAATGATCATCCGAACACCCATTACGATCACCGCAAACGTGTAAAGGAAGCCATACAAAAACCATTGACTTGATTGTGCGGCTGGATTGATTATTTTTTGAATTGGGTCTACCAAAATGATCCAATTCATCATAAATGAATCGTAAAAATATAACAGTATATAAAAAAGGATTAAAACACCCCCCACCAGAATTCCTAGCCAACCTCTGCTGTTAAGCACATTGAAAAAGATACCATTATTTCTTATACCAGCAGGGCCAGAAAGACTCACCTGTGGAATCAGGTATAACAAAGCACCAATTGCTCCTACAACAAATATCAAAACAAACAAAAGTCCTGTGTGATCTACAATCCATCCTTTGGTAGAAGCCCTGGTCAAAGTACCTGTATAGTCATCCCATATGATCTGGTCCCATTTTTCTTCTTTCCTAAGTTTGTCATTCACATCATTGACAGCATTTTCAAGCTGTATGACAAATGGGATACTCATGTTGTATTCCTCACCAAACATTACGCTCATATTGGCTTGGAGAAGACCCTGATGTTCAGTTTTTACGATCTCATTAAAATTCTTTTCTGTTAATTCATAGCTTGAAAAAAAGAATGTACCCAGGAACAGGGTAAAAGAAAATAAAAATATGATTAGACCTAAATTTCTTACAATTCGCATAGTTGTTTTCTTGATAGTAGTCCTCTTATGAAAATAAACGGCTTAAAAATGTCGGCTTTCTAATTGTCACCTTATTGTTGGGGTACATTTCGTTATACTTCAATTGTATCTCAGGCTCATATTGTTTGAAAAATTCAGGATCAAAATTGGCCAGGTGTAAATCAGTTAATATTTGGTCTATCCGCTTTTCACGTTGCAACCAGACATTCCAAACCTCGTGTCTCATCCGTATACCAAATGTATTTACCCCAATCACCTTCTGAGAGTCCTTATCGAAAACTATTTTTACACATTTCTTTCCATCAGCCGCTTCCCAGTAAAATTGCTCCTCGTTTTCCAGGAGTTTCGGGCTTACTTTGCCATATGTCTGGTATTCGATATCAAAAAACTTAGCAGAGTTGAACCAAACGCCAGGCTGATAGGGTGTTTCAATACCTGCAAGAGTTTGCCCAAGGGCTTCACCCATCATTCTTCCTACATACCATACTGCTTCAATCGGTCTACGATGAGCAAGTGGTGTCCTGATTTGAGCGCAATCACCTGCTGCATATACATCAGGAATATTTGTTTCTAACAGATTATTTACGAGAATACCTCTATCTACTTCAAGGTTTGAATTATTCAAAAATGAAATGTTTGGATGCACACCGGCAGTCAAACCCACAAATTGACAATCAATCTTATCTCCTGCACTGGTGATTACCGCTTTCGCATTTCCATTTTCATCACTTAGGATTTCTTTCAATTCAGTATCCAACCTCAAGTCCACATGATGATCCTCAATATGCCTTCCAATTAACTTAGCTTCCTCCTCCGGTAACACCACATCCCAGAAATTCTTTTCCCGAACCAGGAATGTGGTAGGAATTCCTCGTGACAAAAGCATCTCCACCATTTCTACACCAATAAGACCTCCACCCACTACAACAGCATGTTTGATTCCATCTGTGTGATTTTCCATGTATTGTAAGTCCTGGTAGGAGTATAATCCTGTCACTCCCTTAAGGTCTTGTCCGGGCCATCCGAATTTATTAGGACTACTTCCTGTAGCAATTACCAGTTTATCATATTTCAGGTTGCCTCCACCATCAAACAGAACTTGCTTTCCTTCAAAATCGATGTTATTCACCCATCCTTTTCTAAGGTTGATTTTGTTTTTAGTCCAGAACCAATCTTCATAGGGTTTGGTGTTCTCAAATTTCATGTGCCCCATGTATATGTACATCAAGGCTGTCCTGGAAAAGAAATGATCAGTTTCCCCAGAGATTACAGTAATCTCATGTTCTGAATGTTTTCTGATATGCCTTGCAGTGGTAATGCCTGCTATTCCATTTCCTATTATAACAATGTGACTCATCAACTAGTTAATCGGTTAAGACAATGATAGGGTTAATTTTGTGAAGGAATTTGTCAAAAATTAGACAAACCCTCCTAATGACAAATTTCGTTAGTAAATTATGTCATCTAGAATACTAATTACTAAAATACCGCCACATTATGAAATTTCTGATCACCGTTGTTTTTGTTATTAGTGCCCAAATTGCACTAGCGCAGGAGGAGGATCCTTTCTTTGACAAAATGGACATGTTCCTTAAAAAATTCATGATTGGTGGAACTGTAGATTACGCCAGTGTACAGAAAAACCCTGAACAGATGAATGAGTTATATGACTTGATCGGTATGATGGATCTGGAGGGAAAGTCTGAAGATTTTAGAAAAGCATTTCACATCAATGTATACAACCTGTTAGTCATTAAGCAAGTCACAGTTTTTTACCCAATCAGCAGTCCATTCGATGTTGCTGGATTTTTCGATAATATTCAACATAATGTTAGCGGAGAAGACCTTACACTGGATGACCTGGAGAAAGCCGTCATTATTAAAGGATATAAGGATCCTCGAATTCATTTCGTACTTGTGTGTGCAGCGAAAGGATGTCCTCCATTATTAAATACTGCCTACAGACCGGAAACAATAGAGGTAGAACTTGAAAAAAAGACGAAACAAATGATAAACCTTAATGGATTTGTTACAGTATCCGATAAGGAAGTGATGGTATCTAAAATATTTAAGTGGTACAGGTCTGAATTCGCTGAAAATGCCGGTTCTTTGCTGGCATATCTTAATCGATATAGAGAGGAAAAAATACCTGCGTCCGCAACCATTTCATTCTATGAATATGACTGGACATTGAATGATTTTAGGAATTAAATTGTTATCTTGTTTGAAGAAGAAAGGTTGATAATTATTCATCTTCAGTTAGGTTGAACAAAAAGGTCCTGTCAAAGGACCTTTTTTGGTTCTAAAGCCATTTTTTCTTTCCAAATAGTAGTGGAAACAATGAAATATGCACCAAATATTGAGGCATTGAATAGGAGATCACCTAGCCATGTCACTCTAAAAAATGGTACAGCTGCCACATAACATTCCAATACCCCTGCAAAGTTGGCAGGATACATTGGTGTGGAAGCCCAAACTGCAAAATTCGTCACTAAAAAGAAGAAAAGTGACCCTGCCAATGATTTACTGATAATATTCAATCCAAAGTTAAATTTCAGATTTTTTACGATACTCAGGTGCTTTGTTCCTAATAAAACAGGAATTGTAAATGCCACATATACAGACACCATCACCCAAACATCATACACTCCAAAAATAAAAACGTCTGTCAGAATCATTCCAATTAATGGAATAAGTAAACCTTTTTTCACACCAAAATAATAGCCACTAAACAATGCAACCGCCGCAACTGCTGCAACATTTGGAATGTCAATTAATGCTCTGGAAACAATAATGATTGCAACTAAAATGATACCTACAAGAATGTCTTTTTTATTCATAATATTTTTACTTACAAGGGTCGTTGTTTGTTAAATTCCAAAAAATATTGGTAAAGCTCGTCAATTCTAATGCGTCAATTCCTTTTTTAGCCATTTTCCCATCGATGCAATACCCCCAGTATCTCCCTTCTCCGTTTTTCTTCCCATTTATGACATTTACCATTCTACCCATTTGTGGATACTCAACCGTCCCGAAAGAAAATCCTTTTTCTTGTTTAGATAGAATCTCCAATAATCCATAAACAGTAGTTCCACTAATTACTTTGATAGAATCATAATTTATAGAATTGTCCTGTTCTCCAAATTGTACACGCAAATTTACTAAAACAGAGTCAGATTCAACATTTTCATTAGATTGCTTCTTCTCTTCACCTGAAGAACAGGCGGTTACATAGATAAAAACAATCAGCACGAAAAGAATTCTTACTTGCATAGTTCAAAAATAGATTTAATCTCAGAAATCATTCATATCAAGGCTAAAATTTCTGCTACTGACAGTGATGGATCTTTAGATTCAAGTTTAATTAAGTCTAATTCTCGCTTGATTGCCATATTAATTTCAGGTCTGTTTAGTAATTGCTCCAGTAACCTTACATTCAGAAGTTCATGAAACCAATCAATATTTTGGGTAACCCTGTTTTTATGGAGAAACCCATTATTGATCATTTGGTTCTGAAACTTCCTGATCAGTTCCCAGATTTCAGTTATTCCAGTTTTCTCATGCGCTGAACATAACATTACCTCAGGAATCCAATTATTCTCATTTAAAGGAAACAGGTGCAACGCATTTTTAAAGTCTGCTTTTGCTTTTTTAGCAGCTTTGATGACATCACCATCAGCTTTATTGATAGCTATGGCATCAGCCATCTCCATAATTCCCCTTTTTATTCCCTGTAACTCATCTCCTCCGCCAGCAAGTGCCAATAAAAGGAAAAAATCAACCATATTTTTCACGGCAGTCTCAGATTGACCAACACCAACAGTTTCAACAATGACCACATCAAATCCAGCTGCTTCACACAGCAAAATTGTTTCTCGGGTTTTATTGGCAACTCCTCCTAAAGTAGAGCCTGATGGACTGGGTCTAATAAAAGCATTAGGATCATTACTGAGTATTGACATCCTGGTTTTGTCACCCAATATGCTCCCCTTGGACCTTTGACTGGACGGATCTATTGATAATACAGCAACTTTGTGACCTTGTCTTGTCAGGTAACTCCCAAAAACATCAATAAAGGTGCTTTTCCCAACTCCCGGGACTCCGGTAATCCCGATTCTAATTGATTTGGAAACTTTATTTATACCTTGAAGAATTTGTCTTCCCAAATAGCCATCATCTGGATTCTTGGACTCAATAATGGTAATCGCCTGACTTAAAATAATTCGATCTCCATTGTTGACTCCATTTATGTATGTTGATTTTTCTTTTCTTTTTCGCATTATTGGTCTGGAATATGGAACCGCTGGTCGAAAAAAATTGTTAAATTTCAATAATAAATTATATTTTATTAATTTTATCCCACTGCAACGGTTCACTTTGAATGTAAAAGTCGCTATTTTGTGTTTTAATCATCACTAACACGAAAATATTAATATGTCTCGAAAATTTTGGTTAGACACAGTATTAGCAACTTTATTTATATTCGGATTTGTCGCTGTTATAACTTTTGTATCAGCGTTCAAGGTCTTTGACGTATTTGACCCTATAGGTGAAGCCTTTGCCGACATGGAATTTACAGACATTGTATTTTCCAAGTTGAGAGAAGATCCTACTGCAGACGATAGAATTGTACTGGTCAACATTGGACAGGTTAGTAGGCCTGAGATTGGTATAATGTTAAATATCATTAACCAGTATAATCCAGCAGTTGTAGGAATTGATACATTTTTCAAATTCCAAAAAGATTCATCAGATGTTATTTTAGAAGAAGCATTTGCCAATACAGAAAACTTGGTAATGCCTTCAAAAATTTTGTTTGATCCTTTTGGAATAACTGAAAATGATTCAATGCAATATTCACACCCACAGTTTATGCAACATGCAGATGATACTGCATTTGTGAATCTTTTAACTACTGCCTCAGAACAGGAAGATTTAAAAATGAACAGGGAATTTATGCCAAATAATATTGTTCAGGGAGAACAACAAATTGCTTTTGGCGTGAAACTTGCTTCATATTATGATCCTGAGGCCGCTGAAAAGTTTTTGGAAAGAGACAATCAATTTGAGGTGGTTAACTATAGGGGAAACGTATTAGATTATGGGGCAAGTGATTTTGCCGCAAAGTTCTTTGCATTAGATGTTCCGGACGTATTCGAAGAGAATTTTGTTCCGGAAATGATTGAAGGAAAAGTGGTGATTTTTTGTTACCTGGGTAGGTATCTGGGAGACAGGGAGTCATTTGAAGATAAGTTTTACACACCACTTAATTCAAAATATATTGGCAGGTCATTTCCAGACATGTATGGAGGTGTAATTCATGCCAATATTGTCTCTATGATATTGAATGGAGATTATGTGAATGAAATGAGTGAGATTTTTTCATATATCCTCGCTGTGGTTTTGTGTTTTTTAAACGTTGTGTTATTTTCACTTATATATCATAGAATACCTAAGTGGTATGATGGCGCGACAAAACTTATTCAGTTGATCGAAATATATGCGCTGATAACAGCAATTATTTATGTATTTCATCTATACAGCTACAAATTGGAACTTTTGCCATCGATTTTCGTCATAGCTTTGGCTGGAGATTCGTTGGAAGTCTACTACGGGGTTGTCAAAAATGCATTTACCCGCGAAGGAAGAAAAGAATTAAAAGAAATTAACAAATTATAATTAGACACAAGCTTTTAAATTGAAATACCATGAGAACTATTTTTGTTAGAAATCTCTTTTTAGTAGCAGCTTTCTTGCTATGTGGAAACCTTGCTTTTAGTCAGGGTGGATATGTATTCAGAGTGCTTGCTAATAAAGGAGCAAACCAGGTAAAAAGAGCTACAGGAACAACAGAAGGTCTAAAAACTGGCGCAACTCTCAAGGCAGGAGATCAAATTATTGCTGGAAACGGTGCATACATCGGATTGATGCACAAAACTGGTAAGACACTTGAAATCCGTCAGCAAGGTGTAATCAAGGTGAATGACCTTGAGAAAAAAGTAGCTGCTATCAAAACCTCAGTGACAAGCAGGTACGCGCAATATGTAATGAATAAAATAAATGAGGATGAAGGTGGTGTTCGAAGGAACTATAGAAACAGCATGAACGCTACCGGTGCAACAGACAGGGGATCGTCAGGAGATATCATTTTACGCCTTCCTGTTGACAAGAATAAGATTGAAGTCTACAATCCAAATATCTTGATCAGATGGAAAGAAGTTGAAACAATTGAATCTTACGTTGTTACAGTTAGCAATATATTCAATGAAGAATTATTTAGAACTGAAACTTCTGAAAGTAAAATCACCTTAGATCTTTCAACTGAAGAAATGACAAATGAGTCAAGTCTTTATATTCTGAAGATTGTTGATGCAAAGGATAAAGATTTTGATTCTCCGGAGATTGCTATTTCTAAAATTGATCCAGTAGAGAGACCAGAGTTGAAGTCTGAAATTGAAGCATTGAAAGCTGAAGTAGATATGACTACTCCAATTGGTCAATTGTTAATGGCAACCTTCTACGATGAAAAGGAATTAGTACTTGATGCTTTGACAGTTTATGAACAACTTGTTAGAGAAAACCCTGATGTCCAGGACTTCCAGGATCTCTATGCAGAGTTCTTAGCAAAAAACAATATTGTTACAAAGGAATCAACTGCAACTGAAGAAGATAGTGAATAGACACAAGTAATTAAGTGATTAATTATTAAAACATAAACCCCGCACATCAGCGGGGTTTTTCATTATATGAAAGAACTAAAAGTGACGGGTATATATTGTTACCCAATAAAAGGATGTGCAGGCATATCTTTAGAAGAATCTGAAGTACAGGAAAGAGGCCTTATTCACGATAGAAGGTGGATGCTGGTAGACGGTGATGGTCAGTTTATTTCCCAGAGATCTAATGGAGCCATGGCTTTAATACACCTATCAATTAGAACCCATAACCTTACTGCTAATTTCGGTGAACAATCAATTGAGATACCATTTAGTGAAGGATCGGGAAAATATAAAGAGGTAACTGTTTGGGGAGATCAATTAAGTGCAGAACTAGTTGGAGTTGAATTTGACCAGTGGTTCTCAAATGCTCTAGAGTTGCCGGTTCATTTGGTAAGAATGACTAAGCAATCTGATCGATCAATTGGCGAAAAATATACTTCAACCAATGAACAAGTGAGCTTTGCTGATGGAATGCCTTATCTAATTGTAGGTGAATCATCACTTTCATTGTTGAATGAGAAACTAGGTGAAGACCTAAAGATGAACAGGTTCAGACCGAATATTGTTTTTGAAGGAGGTTCACCGCATATCGAAGATGTTTGGAAAGATTTTAGAGTAGGCGAGGTAGATTTTGTAGGTGTGAAGAATTGCGCAAGATGTCAGGTAACAACAATTGATCAGGAAACAGGTAGATCAGGAAAAGAGCCCCTAAAGACATTGAGTACCTACCGAAAACTCAACAATAAAATACTATTTGGTCAAAACGCTAAATTGAAACAGGAAAGTAACAGGACCCACAATACTATTAAGGTAGGTGATACTATTCTTGTAAACTCATTTAGGGAAGGATATATGGGCAACCCTGTTCAAGTTGCCCATTTATAAGAATTCTTATTTCATTCCGATCATCACGAACGGTCCCCAATAAATAGGGTCCTTGTATTTTGATCGGATATATTTCTTGGCAAGGATAAACGACTCACGTTTGTCTCCGGTTTCAAGCCATTCCTCATAAAACTTCAGCATCAATTCCTGGGTAGCATCATCTGCTACTTTGAATAAACTCATCACAATCGAATTGGCTCCTGCTACCAGGAATGATCTTTGAAGTCCATATACACCTTCTCCCGCCTGGACCTCTCCTAAACCAGTTTCGCAGGCACTAAGCACCACTAAATCAGTGTGGTCAAGATTTAGGTTTAATGCTTCGTAAGCTGTCAAAATCCCATTATCAACATTGTAGTTATACTTGGTTTGGTTCAGGATGTCACCAGCTCCAGATAATAATAGACCGGTCTTCAATAGCGGGTTGTCATACAAATAACTGGCATTCTCACCTCCTAAATCAGAACTTCTATCTGAATTTTGAAAAAACCCATGTGTTGCAATATGGAAAATTTTGGGGCTATTGACAGTTTTGATATTGTTCTCAGTGGCGGAATTTTCTGTGAACTCATCAGTTTTCCAACCGCGATTATCCAATAATTGTTTTAATCCTTCAATTTCAACTTTTGTTCCCGGTAATTGTGAAATCACCGCAGCAGTTTCCCTGGTCAGACCAGACCCACTAATTGGAGATCCTGGTTCAGTGTCAACATAAAATTCCGGGTTCCCAAACATCATAGCAATTTTTGCATCTCTGTCAACAGACCTGTCAGCTCTGGTTTTGTAGATATCTTTCGTATTACTCACTAAAACGATATCTGAGTCATCAATCACATATCGGTCTTTATCAATTGGAATTGCTTCGAGGTTGATTTGGTTATAGACTCCATCGGGTGACAAGAACAAAGTTGCCAGTGAACCTACTTTATCGATTACTGGTTGCCAGAATTGCTGATAAGAATAAGTATCATGTACTTTATACTTAATGCTATTTCTGTAATATTTCAAGTATTTAGACTCCAGGTCTTTACCATTTGGGATCAGAATAATTTCTGGAGTACTCTTCTTTTCTGGAGTGAGATAGAAAACAGCATATATAATGGAATCAGTGAAATTGTGATGGAAATGTCTAAATCGAGTCATTTCCAGGGCTACTTCATTAGTCTTTAAGGAATTTCTAATTTGCTCCCAATCAATTATTTGCTCCTCATTTGATTGACTAAACACAATTGATTTTTTACTGAGTTGTTTCTCCAAAAGCTCTACTTCATTGGACAATACAGAAGTATTTATTCCATTTTGTGCCAACTGATCAGAACTCATGGACAATGCATAGGTCAAAAGCTCTTTTGTATCAATCCATTTGGTATAGATCTGCTTTAACTCTTCATCCCCGCTATTCATTATACTCTCTCTAATTTTCTTTTGCGAGTTTAGCAGTAGACCCTTTGTTAATAAAGTGTTGTTGTACAGGTCACCAATCAGGCTTTTGTTTCCAGCTATATCACTCAAAATAAGTGTATTATAGAATTCATAATCAGGATTGATGGTGTTCCAGAATTTTGCTTTCTCTCGTTCTGACAAAGAAGGGAAGTATTCTTCAATGAAAAACTCATAGTTATCAAGAACTTCTTCAATTGTTTCTTTACTTCTTTTAATGTCCCCACTCATGTAGTAGGTTTTGCTGAGTTTGGACAGCACCTTCACATATTCAGGGTGGCTTGTGCTAAAGAACTTCTCATAAACTTTTTTGGCATCCTGATAAAAGTTATCCGCTCTCGTGTAAAGTTTCCTTTGGTAGTGAACATCCCCTTTCAGTACGGAAACAGTGGCAGCATTCACATTATTTCTTCTTCCAATCTTACTGGACCATATACGACCAGCTTCATCCAAATAATTAAGTGCCAAGTCGTATTTCTGATTTGCAATATTCACTATTGCCAGGTTCTTAAGCATCTCTGCGTAAGTAGGGTTTGATCCACCAAGACTTTTTCCTATTATCTTTTCAGCCTTGAGGAAAACAGGTTCAACATCTTCTATGGGCTCCTCATTGTAGAATTTCACAAGTGCCAACTCTGCATAAGATTTACCTATATCCACATGATTATTACCAAACCTATCCTCTTGTATCTCGATAACATCAAGCAATACATCTTCGGCCTTATCATAGTCACCGATTGTACTGAATGTCTTAGCTAATACAGACATGCTCGGTGTTATCTTGGTGGAATTAGCACCAAAAATATTGTAACTGATATCGTAAGCTTGTCGCGCCAGCCTTTCCGCCTCTGAGTACTCACCAATGGTAAGCTTCAGTTTTGCCATCAGGTTCAAAGCATTGACAATATGTCTGCTTTCCTCTCCATATCGCTCCTTTTTCTCCTTAAGTGAAGTATTTAAGATCATTTCTGCTTCATTGAACCTTCCTATGTTCAGGTATAGATCAGCCAGGTCATCCTCTATTTCAATACTAGCACTTGCAACAGTTAATTTACTTTTTCGAGTGAGTTTCTCAGATCTGTAAATATTCCACTCAGCATCATCATACTCACCTTTGATTGTAAGAAGCTTTGCCTGGGTAATAAGGGCAACAGAGAGGTAAGAGTCAGCTCCCTCAACCTCCGAATTTCCAAATATCTCTATCGCCTGATCAAGGTTTCTTTCAGCATTTTTATATTCACCGATATTGATTTCAAGGTTTGCAATCTTTTCTAGTTCAATGGCATAGTTTATGTCATCCTTACTATACTTTTTACCCGAAATTTGTTTTGCTTCATCAAGGGTTTCAATTGCTAACTTATAATCATCAGTTTGCTCATAAAAACTTGCCAGGTGATTCATTGTCTCCACATAAATAGGATGCCATGGATCAATCTCTTTTTTGAGGACACCAAAAAAACTTTCATCATAGATCTTTTTTGCCTCATCATATTTATTGGTGTAATCCACATAGTAGTTCGCCTGTTCCACTTTTGTAAAATGATACTCTGGGGATTCACTTCCATATAAATTAGCTTTGATTTCAAGAATCTGCTCAAGATACCCTTCTACATTGACATAGTTCTTATTCAGCTTTGTGACCAAATTGGCAAACTCCAATAATCGAACTCTTAAAGGATGAAATTCAGGTAGCTGTTCAGCATTTTTGATCAAATCCAGAACTTCAGACTCAAGGTCGCGTAATCGCTCATCATCAAGATCAAAATCATATTTTAGGGTATTCAAAACCAATCGATTAAGACTCCCTCGATCAAAGTACTTTTTGAGGGTGGATTCAAAAGTTTTACCAGCCACCTTCATTTTGGCATTGTCCTCATTTTTGTAATAGGTTCTGAGCAGGCTCTCTTGGATCTTAATATTGATATAATGAGCAGCTGAATATTTTCTTGTACTATGGACATATGCCTCTTCGTAGAACTTTGTCAACCTATTTATTTCCATCCCATTTGCTTCAAACAATGAGGCTTGTAGGTACTTGCTCCAACTGAAGAGTAAATCTGTTTTACTTAGGTATTCTTCTATCCACTTGCTAGTATAGTTAAATGCACTATCAGAAGAAGTAAAGTTTCCATTTAAACCAAGTGCATTTGACTTAATCAATAGCATATAGGCAAATTCCCTTTTTCTTTCAACCTGTTCATCCTTCGAACCTGAGCCCAATACGGCCCTTGACTGGTAAAATGGAATCTGAGAATCTATCAGTTTTATAGCATCCAGATAATAACCACATCCAGTAAGTATCCTTGCTTTATAAACATCAAACTGGGCCCGTCTGTCCTCATTATAAATCCCATTGTCTTCCAAAGTTTTTTGGGCCAGAGCCAGGTAGTTGTTGGCTCTTTGATAATTTTCCCAGAGCAACATGATCCCCACGGCTTCAAGCTGAAGGTCTGCATGCTTTTCGGGTTCATCACCATTTACTGACTCTGACATTTCCAGTGAAGAATTGATCAGGTTATCTACAGGTGCATACATCCCAGAAGCAATGTTTACTTTAGCTTCCCACATGATCGCCTCGGCAACATATTTATTTGGTGAGCCAATTTTTGCGATTGACTTGGACTTTAGTTTCTGAATATGGCTATCAGCCGTTGGGTACTCCCCTGATTCGTAGGCCTCACTGATTTTAACCAGGTACTTGTCCCACTTTTGGGCATGAGAAAAATAACCAGAAGTAATTACAAACAATATAATTCCGTAGCGTTTGATAGACTTCTTAATTGACATATTAATTTGCGTTTAGCTAAGCTATAAAAATACTAAAAATTGCACTAAAAGATCATGATTCTACCATAGAACTAAGTATTTCGATGGCAGCCTTTGCGATTACAGTTCCAGGACCAAACACGAATTTGACTCCAGAATCATAGAGAAACTGATAATCTTGTCTCGGAATAACTCCGCCCGCCAAGACTAAAATATCAGATCTGCCTAATTTTTCAAGCTCCTCTACAAGAAGTGGCAATAAGGTTTTATGACCTCCTGCGAGCGTTGAAGCGCCCACCATGTGAACATCATTTTCAACAGCCTGACGAGCCACCTCCTCCGGTGTCTGAAACAAGGGTCCTATATCCACATCGAACCCAATATCTGCAAAACTTGTGGCGATCACTTTTGCTCCTCGATCATGTCCATCCTGACCCATTTTTGCAATGAGAATTCTTGGTCGTCTTCCATCTATCTCTTCAAATTCGTCAGCCAGGGCCTGAGCAGCTTTAAAATCTTCGTTCATTTTTATTTCTGATGAATATACTCCAGACACCGTATGATTTACTGCCTGATGTCTTCCATAAACTTTTTCCAGTGCCATTGAAATCTCTCCCAAAGTAGCTCTCTCCCTGGCAGCCACTACTGCTTTCTCTAATAAATTTCCTTCTCCTCCTTTCGCAGTTTCTACCAGTCCTTTCAGAGCCGTGTCAACTTTAGTCTGATCCCTCGATGATTTTATTTCCTGCAACCTCTTGAGTTGCTGGTCTCGTACTTTCTTATTGTCTACCTCCAATAGTTCAAGTTCGGTATCATCATCCACCTGATATTTATTCACTCCAACTATAGTATCAATTCCCCCGTCAATTCTCGCTTGTTTTCTGGCTGCTGCTTCTTCGATCTTCAATTTGGGAAAACCTTTTTCAATGGCTTTTGCCATCCCTCCCATTTCCTCAATCTCCTGAATGAGTGACCATGCCTTTTCAACAAGTTGCTCAGTAAGGTACTCTACATAATGGGAACCTCCCCATGGATCAATAACACTGGTAATTCCTGTTTCCTTTTGTAAAAAGATCTGTGTATTTCTAGCAATTGCAGCTGAAAAATCTGTTGGTAGAGCTATCGCCTCATCCAGGGCATTCGTGTGTAATGATTGTGTATGTCCCAAAGCAGCAGACATGGCCTCAATGCAGGTTCTGGTTACATTATTATAAGGATCCTGCTCTGTCAAACTCCATCCACTTGTTTGTGAGTGAGTTCTTAGAGCCATAGATTTTGGATTTTGTGGGTTGAACTGTTTCACAATTTTTGCCCACAACAGTCTTCCAGCCCTCATTTTTGCTACCTCCATGAAGTGATTCATTCCAATTCCCCAGAAAAAACTGAGCCGGGGAGCAAAATTATCAATGTCGATACCAGCTTTGATACCTGTTTTGATATACTCTAATCCATCTGCCAAAGTAAAAGCTAATTCAATATCTGCAGTAGCACCTGCTTCATGCATATGGTAGCCGGAAATACTTATGCTGTTAAAACGAGGCATCTTTTGAGAAGTGTACTCAAAAATATCTGCAATTATCCTCATTGAGTGATCTGGTGGATAGATATACGTATTCCTCACCATAAATTCCTTCAAAATATCATTTTGAATAGTGCCTGTTAGTTGTTCAGGTGTTACTCCTTGTTCCTCAGCGGCAACAATATAAAATGCCATCACGGGAATTACAGCTCCATTCATTGTCATGGACACAGACATGTGGTCCAATGGAATCTGATCAAACAAGATCTTCATGTCTTCAACAGAATCAATAGCAACACCTGCTTTTCCTACATCTCCCAATACCCTTGGATGGTCACTATCATAACCCCGGTGAGTAGCCAGATCAAATGCCACGGAAAGTCCCTTTTGGCCAGCCTCCAGGTTTCTTCTGTAAAAAGCATTTGACTCCTCTGCTGTTGAGAATCCTGCATACTGCCTGATTGTCCAGGGGCGTGATACATACATAGTGGAATAAGGTCCCCTTAAATAAGGGGGTAATCCTGCGGAATAGTCCTGATACCTGGTCAGCACATCAGAACTATCAATGATACCAGACACCTCAATACCTTCCGGGCTTCTCCATGATTTATCTGAATCAATTGCTTCAATTTTGCCTTCTAATGGCTGAAAATCTGGTCGTTTCATACATTCAAACTTTTAAAGTACCCACCATTATTTTCCACAGCGAGAAATTTATCCCATACTGTCTGCGCAATTTGGTTTGTCAAATGCTCTATATAGTAGGATCCAGCAGAAGGATCGATTACCTTATCCAGGTGACTCTCTTCTGCTAATAACAATGATACATTTCTTGCTATTCGTTCTGCATGTCCTGGTTTCGATTGATTAGCGGGTGTAACGATAATTGCATCTGAAGTACCAATCACAACAGACATGGCCTGAGAGGTATTGGATAATAAAGATTTTAGCGGGTCATCAGAAATGGAGGTATGAGATTCAATAAATAATTTCGCCCCATCTAAACCATAGTTTTTCCCTAACTCAGCAAAAAGTATCCTGAGAGCCCGCAGACAGGCTATATTCAAAAAGAAATCATTTGAAGCCTTGAAGGTAATCACAACCTTATTGAATAATTCAAATATCAAATTATCGTCAGCAACGGTTAAAATCTCCACCATTTGATTCAGAAACTTGCACGTTGTTTGCTCAAAATCATTCAGATCATTCACACTTACCTCAAAGTGAATAGTTTTAATATCCTTGTAAGCAGAAAGTTTCTGACTACTGTCAATGATTTGGTTTATATAGGTCAGATCAAAATTCGATTTTGACGAATTAGTAAATGCCATATGCATCTTTGAAATTTGGTTGCTATCGAATAGAGATTGAATTTGTTCAACCATCACGTTAAGCAAAAAGCCAGAAAATGATAAGTAACAGTAACTTGGCTCTACCGCCGTGAGTAGTTTTTGCAAGTTCATGTTCTTCATAGAGGAAACAAATCTAACCCCGTTACAGCCTGATTTTAAACACGTTAGCGCTTTTTGGTTAGCTGCCATCTCATCTCCGACAACAATTTGAGCTGTGTTATACCAGGCATCAAAAGCCCTGTTTTCCACTAAAGAACTTGTAGACACAGCGCCATTAGTCATACTGGATCGATCATAATAGGGGACTCTGGTTACTCCCTCTCCAATTTCACTCTTAAACTGCTCTATTGGGTTCGTGCCTTTCAGATCCCTGGTCGCCTTGTCTAACCAGGTTTGATAATCAACACTTTCAAATTCTGACAGTAAGTCTGGCATAAAAATATTTTTTGGGTTCAAGTTTGATGTAAAAATAAAATTATTGAATTTACTAATCGTTTATCTTTAAAGAATCTTTATATCTCGGAAAATACTAATTGTATTTTTTAAAGATTTTTTCGATTATTCGTTTCGATAGTTGCAGAAGAAAGGGATTTGAAAAAGTCAAGACTAAAACTATTTTTTTGTTATTTTTTTTTGTCAGAACTTTGATGTCCCCCTAAAACTAAAAGGGCTATCTAAACTACATTTTTAATACTGTTTTAATTAATAAAAAGGATGCATGAAGTTGTATGGAGCAAGTGCCTGGATTTTGTGAAAAACCAAATCCCGGAACAGAGCTTCAAGACGTGGTTTTTGCCAATCGTGCCACTTCGTTTGGAAAATGAGGTACTTACGATACAGGTTCCAAGCCAATTCTTCTATGAATGGCTGGAAGAAAACTACGTACAACTCCTTAAAACTGCCATCCATCAGGAAATTGGCGCAGCTGGAAGGCTGGAGTATTCTGTTGTTATAGATAATGGAAACTCTGTGAGCAAACCAACAACAGTTAACTTCAGAGGTAATAATTCAAATGGGAGTCATCACAAAGGTGATATGGACCAACTGAATCAATACAAAAGCCCATTCGCACTTCCAACAATTGAAACAGATCTTAGAAACTCCAATCTCAACCCACAAAACATGTTTGACACATATATTGAGGGTGATTGTAACAGATTAGCACGATCTGCTGGTTACGCGGTGGCTCAAAAACCGGGGGTGACTTCATTCAATCCATTGATGGTGTATGGAGGTGTAGGTCTTGGTAAAACCCATCTTGTACAAGCGATTGGGAATGAAATCAAGAATATGTTTACGGACAAATTTGTCTTGTACGTAGCATCTGAAAAGTTCACTAATCAATTCATTGAAGCATTAAAGAATAATAACATTCAGGAATTCATCAATTTCTATCTCAATGTGGATGTATTGATTCTGGATGATGTTCAATTCTTGAGAGATAAGGAAAAAACACAAGAAATTTTCTTTCACATATTTAATCATCTGCACCAAAACGGTAAGCAGATAGTGATGACATCTGACTGTGCACCAAAAGATTTGAAAGGTTTACAGGAAAGACTGGTATCCAGATTCAAATGGGGACTTACCGCAGACCTTCAGCAACCGGATTTTGAGACCAGAATGGCAATCATCCAAAAAAAGATGCAGGCAGATGGTATTCATATTCCGGATCAGGTAGTCGAATACCTAGCTTACAGTGTGGATACAAACGTAAGAGAACTTGAAGGGGTGCTAATTTCACTCATTGCGCATGCGTCACTTAATAAGAAAGACATTGACCTGGAGCTTGCCAAGCAAACCTTGAAGAACATAGTTCAGGACATTGATACTGAAGTAGGGATAGATTACATACAAAAAACGGTATCTGACTATTTCAATGTAGATACTGAAGATCTGAAAGCTAAGACACGAAAAAAAGAAATTGTAATAGCACGACAGGTAGCTATGTATTTTTCGAAAGATTATACCAATCACTCTTTAAAGTCAATTGGTTACCATTTTGGCGGACGAGATCACAGTACCGTTATTCATGCAGTTCAGGCTGTCAATGATATGATAGATATAGATGCTAAATTTCGATACTCCATCGACGAGCTTAAGAAGAAATTAAAAATGAAAACCCTGGTTTAATAAAAAGAGCGGTTAAACACCGCTCTTTTACTTTGACCAAATCACTATTTAAAACCTGTACGGAAAGTACACTTTACGTCCTCTCTCGGTTATTCCAGACACTATTACATTCCCTCTGATCCGTTCAATTATTTTTGCAAATTCCTCTGGACTTTCAACAGGAGAGCTATTAACGGATGTGATAATAAATCCTTCAGGAATATCCAATCTGGCAAAAAATCCTGACTTATTATACTCCACAACCCTCACACCGTAATCGATTCCGTAGAGGTCTCTTTCAACTTTTGGCAAAGGTTCAAATGTTGCACCCAGGAAATCAGAATAGTACGTTGAACTCTTTAACAATTCTGTAGTACCTTCCTTATTGGTGAGTGTCAGTTCCTTACTAAATGACTTGCCTTCTCTTAGCACCGAGACACTTAGTTTATCACCCGGATAGCTGTTACCAATGATTTCTTCCAATGACGCTTTTCCTTTAACCTCAATGCCATTCACCTCTCTAATCACATCTCCTTTTCTTATCCCGGATTGTTTAGCTGCACCATCTTCCTGAACATAAGCCACAATCACACCTCCCATATCATGAAGGTCTAATTTCGAGGCGATTTCAGTATCCACATCAATGTAATCAGCCCCAATGAATGCTTTCTGGACCTCACCATATTTCTTAAAGTCATTAAAAACCTTCATCACAATATCTGAGGGAACTGCAAATCCATAACCAGCGTAAGAACCTGTTCGGGACAAAATTGCTGTGTTAATACCAATAAGCTCTCCATTAATATTCACCAGCGCACCACCGCTGTTTCCAGGGTTAATAGCCGCATCCGTTTGAATAAATGATTCAATAGGGAATCTGTCTTTCAGTATATTAATGTTTCTCCCCTTTGCACTTACAATTCCAGCAGTAACTGTACTCTCCAGATTAAAAGGGTTACCAACAGCCAGCACCCACTCACCTACTTTGACAGAAGATGATTTTGCCACTCCGATAGCCGGCAGTTCTGAAGCTTCTATTTTGATAACTGCCAGATCCGTTGATGGGTCTCTACCAATTAGTTTTCCAACATAAGATTTCTTTCCATGAATAACCTTAATCTTATCAGCACCTTCTACTACGTGATTATTGGTAACGATGTAACCATCCTTACTCATAATCACTCCGCTTCCACTTCCTACTCTTTCCTGAGGTCTGGCCTCAAAAAACCAATCCATCCAGCCTCCTCTGCGGTATTCAATCTCACTGGAAGTTTGGATAAAAACCACGCTGGGAGTACTATTTGCACTTGCCTCAGTAAAGTCTAAAGGAATTTCAACATTTCGATATTGCCGCGTGGGACCTTCGTCTATCGCTGAACCTTTAATATTGGTATCACCCTCGGTTCGCAACATTACATTTCTTACTGCGGGTTCTTGCTGGCGGAATTCAACAACATTCTTCTGATTGACAAACGAAACAATCCCTCCTGCTATCGCACCTGACATTAAGCTGATCAAAATATACTTTTTCATGTTTCCTTTCTATCTATTATTCACCTCGATCTTACGGGATAAACGTCATTTTTGATTGATGAAATATGTTAAAAATTGCAAAAATGAAATGAATGATTACAGAACGTTGATACACTAGAAATAGGAATTAGATAATCCTTTAATTTTATTTGTACCTGCTTAATAGTAAACTATGGGATTCAGGTCATTCTTAAGTAAGCCTTTTGCAAAATACATTGTCAAGCAGCAAAAAAAATGGAGCTCCAATCCGGGAGGTTCACAACGAAAAGTATTTAACAACCTAATCGATAAGGCAAGGGATACCAAATTTGGGAAGGATCATAATTTCTCTTCAATCAGTAGTCATGAAGATTTCGTCAAAAAAGTACCAATTCGTGATTACGAAGCATTGAAACCCTACGTAGAAGAAATCCTACAAGGAAAACCTGATATACTCTGGCCCGGAAAACCTGCGTATTTTGCTAAAACTTCCGGTACAACATCAGGAACTAAGTATATCCCAATTACAAAAGACTCTATCCCAAATCATATCAATAGCGCCAGAAATGCGCTTTTATGCTATGTGAATGAAACCGGGAAAAGTAAATTCCTGGATGGAAATTTAATTTTCTTAAGTGGTAGTCCAATTTTAACCCAAACAGCCGGGATCAATACTGGAAGACTTTCCGGAATAGTGAATCACCACGTTCCTCAATACCTGCGTACTAATCAAATGCCTACATACGAAACCAATTGTATGGAAGACTGGGAGGCAAAAGTGGACAAAATAGTTGAGGAGACTTCCGAAAAAAACATGACCCTGATTTCTGGAATTCCTCCATGGGTGCAGATGTATTTTGACAAATTGGTGCAACTAAAGGGCAAAAAGATCAAAGACATTTTCCCGGAGTTTTCCCTTTTCGTATATGGTGGAGTAAATTTTGAACCTTATCGTGCTAAATTGTTCGATACGATTGGGAAAGAAGTGGATTCCATCGAAACATATCCGGCATCAGAAGGATTTATTGCTTACCAGGACTCACAAAGAGAAGAAGGATTGCTCATTCTCCTGGATTCAGGAATCTTTTTTGAATTCATTCCTGCGGACGAATATTTTGAAGAAAACCCAACCCGTTTAACCATCGACCAGGTAGAACTGGGTGTAAATTATGCGCTAATAATCAATAGTAATGCTGGTCTCTGGGGGTATTCAATAGGTGATACTGTGAAATTCATTTCCAAAGAACCATACAGATTACTCGTAACGGGTCGGATTAAGCATTTTATTTCTGCTTTTGGAGAACATGTTATTGGTGAAGAAGTGGAAAAGGCCATGAAACTGACCATTGAAAAACACCCGGAAACTGATTTAGTAGAATTCACGGTAGCTCCTCAAGTCACGCCAACGGAAGGGCTTCCCTTACATGAATGGTATATTGAGTTTAACAATCCACCCAATGATTTGGTTAAGTTTCAGGATGATCTAAATAGCAATTTGCAGCAGTTGAATACATATTATGATGATCTGATAACTGGAAATGTGCTCACGCATTTGAAGATAATTCCCTTGATGAAGAATGCATTCATTGAGTACATGAAGTCAATTGGCAAACTTGGTGGACAAAATAAGGTGCCACGTCTAGCGAATGACAGAAAAATAGCAGATGCCATGCAGGCATATAAAAAATAACCTCAAAAATCCCCACCTTGAAGAAAGTAGCAATTTTAGGATCAACAGGCTCAATAGGCACCCAGGCTTTGGATGTGATTCGACAACATGATGATAAATTCGGAGTTTCTGTCCTAACCGCCCAAAACAATGCCGACCTACTCATCCAGCAGAGCCTTGCGTATAACCCTAATACTGTTGTCATAGGCAATGAAGAAAAGTATGCCACTGTATTTGAAGCGCTTGACCCAAAAGGCATAAAAGTATTTGCAGGGGATAACGCACTTTCACATGTAGTGCAATATGACGAAATAGATGTTGTCCTAACCGCACTAGTAGGCTATTCAGGGTTAAAACCTACTATTAGTGCAATAGAAGCTGGTAAAAATATTGCCCTTGCTAATAAAGAAACATTGGTTGTTGCAGGACAATTGATTACGTCTCTCGCGAAAGAAAAAGGCGTCAATATTTATCCGGTAGATTCTGAACATTCAGCTATCTTTCAATGCCTTGTGGGTGAATTTCATAACCCAATCGAAAAAATTATTCTTACTGCATCAGGGGGACCTTTTCGCGGTAAGGATAGAGATTTCCTCCAGAAGGTTACCAAGAAAGACGCATTAAATCACCCTAACTGGGACATGGGAGCTAAAATTACTATTGATTCAGCTTCACTTATGAATAAGGGATTGGAGGTAATTGAAGCAAAGTGGCTATTTGGATTGCGGGAAGACCAGATAGAGGTTGTTGTACACCCACAGTCCATCATTCATAGTATGGTACAATTTGAAGACGGGTCCATAAAAGCACAACTCGGATTACCAGATATGCGTATACCGATTCAGTTTGCACTGAGCTACCCTGACAGGTATAAATCTGATTTTCCCAGATTCAATTTTGCGGATTACCCTTCATTGACATTTGAAAAACCTGACATGAAAACCTTCAGGAATTTACAATTGGCTTATAATGCCATGTCAAAGGGAGGCAATCAGCCTTGTGTGCTGAATGCTGCAAATGAGATTGCTGTTGCGGAATTTTTACGTGAAAACATTGGTTTTTTAGAAATATCAGAGGTTGTTGAGAAATGTTTAGATAAATTGCCGTTTATTTCGGAACCACGCTACGAAGATTTTGTAGAGACTGACAAGGAAACAAGAATAAGAGCTTTAGAAATTATTAATTAATGGATGCATTGATCATGACGGCCCAATTACTATTGGGGCTATCAATTTTAGTGGGATTACATGAGCTGGGACACCTTTTGGCTGCCAAAGCTTTTGGAATGAGGGTTGAAAAATATTCCATTGGATTTCCTCCAAAAATATGGGGATTTCAATATGGTGAAACTGAATACTCAATTGGTGCCATACCACTGGGAGGATTTGTTAAAATCTCTGGTATGATAGATGAGAGTTTAGACACTAAAAGCCTCAGCGCCGAACCTGAGCCATGGGAATTCAGAGCTAAACCAGCCTGGCAAAGACTCATTGTAATGATGGGTGGCATTGTGGTCAATGTGATTACTGGTATTGCAATTTTCATCGTGTTAGTTTCCATTCAAGGTGAAAATTACATCACAAAAGAGGAATTAAATAAGCATGGTATTGCTGCCCTCGAAATAGGTCAACAAATAGGTTTAAGAACGGGCGACAGAATCGTTAAATTAAACGGACAAGACTATGAAAAATTCAGTGACCTCAAAAGTTCTGATGTCTTGCTTGGCGATAATGGGTATTATACTGTAGAACGGGATGGAAAATTAATTGATGTTAAAATACCTGTAGACATAATTGATAAAATGTCTGATCGGGATGCAGCACTTAGTTTTTTTAATCCCAGGTTTCTCTTTTTGGTAGACACAGTTCTTGCAGATACCCCTGCAGAAAAAGCAGGCTTACAAGCTGGTGATAAGATTGTTGGTATCAATGAATCAACTATTACTTATTATGACGAGGTAGTTGCCGTGCTTGGGCAATATAAATCTCAAGAAATTGAGTTGAAAATTGAAAGAGATAATAAAATCATTTCAAAAGCTGCTACGGTAGGAGAAGATGGCAAGCTTGGATTTGGACCAAAGTGGTTGATCAAATATGATCATAGAGATTACAATTTTGGTGAATCAATTGCAGTTGGTACTAATGAAGCATTCAATATTATCTGGGTAAACATTAAAGCAATAGGCAAAATGATCAAAGGCGATGTGAACCCTTCAAAATCTTTAAGTGGTCCTATTGGTATTGCAAAAATTTATGGTGGTGATCTTCGTTGGGATAAATTCTGGAGAATTACAGGGTTACTATCAATGGTATTGGCTTTCATGAACTTCCTGCCAATCCCAGCATTGGATGGTGGGCATGTCATGTTTCTGTCTTATGAGATCGTCTCAGGAAGAAAACCTTCTGACAAATTCCTTGAAAATGCTCAGAAAGTAGGAATGATTCTCTTACTAGGCCTGATGGGTTTTGCCATTTTCAATGACATATTCAAAGAGATAATCAACTAAGGAAATTAATTGGAGGCACTTTCCTCTTCGGTGGGAGGTGCCGGCCTATATATTTCAAACTCCACCCTTCTATTCAGCGCCTTGTCCTTTTCAGTTCTTTCCTGAACGATAGGTTGCGAACTACCATAACCCTCATGGTCTACCCGCTCAGGGTAAACTCCTCCAAATTCCACAATGTAGTCCCTTATTGTCTGTGCTCGTTCCCTGGATAGTTGAAGATTGAAATCTTCAGGGCCATCTGAATCTGTGTGGCCAGAAATCCTTAATTTGAATTCAAGGTTATCATATAAGAAGTTCACAATCTTATTCAAGTCCCCGTACATTTCCGTAGTTAGATCTGATTCTCCATTGGCAAACTCAATTGATTGAAATTTCACCTTACTTTTGATAGGTTCCGTTACATGATCCAGTTGGGTAGGACCATCAAGGTAGAACATATCTTCTATCCTGAAAAATTCATCTCCCTGTATGATTAGCAGGTAATTGCGATTATTGATCAGGTCAAATTCGAAGGTACCATCTGGACGAAGGTATTTTGGGGCAACTTCTACTCCTTTATCTAAATCGATTATGGACACAATCCCTGTAAATGGTTTTCCTGTAAGTGAATCTGTCAGTGATCCAGTGACCTTTGTGGTGGCGTGTGGCTGACCTTCCATAGGTAGGGGAAATGAATAGAGATCTTGCTTATTGAGGTCTCTGGATGCCGAACGTGCATAAAACAGGTCCTGAGATTCAGCATCGATCGTGAAATAAAATTCACTTCCACTTGTATTGATGAGAGGACCTATATTCACTGGTTCACTCCAATATTCCTCCACACGAAAAGATCTATAGATATCAAATTCTCCAAAGTTGTAAAGCTGGCCATTTGACGAAAAATAGAGCACTTCAAATTTTGGGTGATAATAAGGACTTACATCATTATTCCGGGTGTTAATCACCGGACCCAGGTTTTGTGCTGGTGCCCATTCCCCGCTTCTACGTTTATAAGTCATGTAAATATCAGATAGACCAAACCCACCAATTCTATCTGAAGCAAAATAAAGGGTATCACCACTATGTGACAATGATGGATGCGAATCCCAGCTTACGCTATTGACATTTGTCCCAAGGTTTTGAATATTGCCCCATGTACTATCCGGAAGCATATGTGCCACATATAAATCACAGCTTCCTATTCCTTCAGGAGATTCACAACGTGAAAAATAGAGTGTTTTACCATCTCTACTAAGACATGCTGAGCCTTCATTGTATTTTGTATTTACATCATCCAGGGGAATACTGACGGACCAGTCATTTGTCTGGGGGTCATGGAAACTTAAAAACAGATCTTCATTCTCCACATCCCTTAAACCTCTCACCTCTTCGTTTCTTTTGGAAGTAAAAAGTAAAACCTTATCATCAAAACTTATGGAAGGACCATAATCAGCTTTTCTTGAATTGACTTTCGTCCCCATATTCAAAAGTACCCCTCGTGGTGGCCTGAGTGTATCAATTGCTTTTCTATGTTCTACCAATTGGTAGTAATAATCAATTGGAACAAATAAATCCGCTTCCTGCCTGCTCAAAGAATCATAATAAATTTCCAGCTCTCGGATACTGATTCCAGCATGGTGGTGTCTTAGTGCTAACCTGTATATAGGTTTAGCCTCTTCATTTCCTTCAAACAGTTCAGTTAATTTTGCTAGTTTCCAGATCCAGTAAGTGTCTTTATAAAAATTCTGGATACCAAAATTCCCAACATAATCCTTCAAAGCCCTGTGAAGATTTACCCAATCACGTTTTTGTTCTAGTCGATATAACCGCTCTTCTTTTGCAGGGTTTCTGTATTCAGGAATCTTGTTGACATTCTTGAAATCGAAGATATTGATCACAATATCATCAGGAAGGGAATCCGTAAGGATCTCTATTTTCTTTTTTTTCCTTTTACTCTGGGAATAGGAAGGGACCGATACCCCCCCAATGCACAACACCAAAATAAAAAACCAACCAATATTAATTCTCATCCGCACACCACTTGAATTAAGCTTATATCAAATTTAACCGATTAGTTCCATATTTCAGAATTACTGATTGTTATTGTGATGGAAAATCAAATGTATGTATCTTTTGGAACGCACCTTTTTCGATTTTTTTTGAAGATTAAACTGCCATTTTTACGTTTGGCATAGCTATTGAACCATTAGTGCACATAAGATAAAATAGACATTACACTGAAATTATATGCCAATATGGCATACTTATCAATATATGCAGCATAAAAACGAACCATTTAGCAATATTATTTTAGCTGATACGCTTGAGGATGACGGTGAACTTATCCAATTAATAGAGCCCTCTGATGGTGATGAGATTGACATGAAGTCAATTCCTGAGGAATTACCCATTCTACCTGTAAAAAACACAGTGCTATTTCCTGGAGTTGTTCTACCTATAACAGTAGGCAGAAGTAAATCAATTAAACTAGTTAAGAAAGCTTATCGAGGGGACAGGATCATTGGAGTAGTGGCTCAAAAAAATGATCAAAAAGAAGAACCAAAAGCATCAGATCTACATTCTGTTGGAACTATCGCTAAGATTGTAAAACTTCTGGTACTTCCAGATGGGAATACAACCATCATTATTCAGGGAAAGAAAAGGTTCGAGACTACAGGAATTATTTCTGAAGAACCCTATATCCTGGCTAATTTCAGATTGCTGGATGATATATTTCCGAAAGAAACTGATAAAGGGCTGAAAGCGATCATAGCCTCCCTAAAAGATTCAGCCTCCAAAATCTTAAAACTGAATCCTGAAATCCCTCAGGAAGCGCAGGTTGCACTGGATAACATTGAAAATTCAGCTTTTCTTACTCATTTTCTATCCTCCAATGTGAGTGCAGATGTGGGCGAAAAGCAGAAACTGCTGGAAATTAATGATGGCATGAAAAGAGCTGAACTGCTCCTTCAATTCATGTTAAAGGACATTCAGATGCTGGAGTTGAAGCAAGAGATCCAAAACAAAGTACATTCAGATATTGACCAGCAGCAGCGTGATTACTTTCTGAGACAACAAATGAAGGTTCTCCAGGATGAATTGGGGCAAGATGGACCTGACCAGGAAGTAAATGCTTTGCGGGTAAAGGGTGAGAAGAAACTCTGGCCGATTGAGGTGAAAGAACATTTTCACAAGGAACTGGACAAAATTTCACGAATGAATCCTGCTGCGGCTGAATATCCAGTTGCACTCAGCTATGTTGAGTTGCTGGTAGAGCTCCCATGGGATGATGTCACCGAGGATAATTTTGACCTAAAGAACGCCAAGAAAATTCTGGACAAGGATCATTTTGGGTTGGAAAAGGTGAAAGACAGGATTATTGAATACCTGGCCGTTCGTAAGCTAAAAAATGACTTAAAAGGTCCGATTTTATGTTTATATGGCCCTCCGGGTGTTGGCAAGACCTCTCTTGGAAGGTCTGTAGCTAATGCATTGGGACGAAAATATGTCAGAATGTCACTAGGTGGTGTACATGATGAAGCCGAAATCAGGGGTCATAGAAAAACTTACATTGGCGCTATGCCAGGAAAAGTCATTCAGAATATCAATAAAGCAAAAACTTCTAACCCTGTATTCATCCTGGATGAAATCGATAAGGTAAGCTCTGATTTCAGGGGAGATCCGTCTTCAGCATTGCTGGAAGTACTTGATCCCGAACAAAACAGTACGTTCAAGGACAATTACCTGGAAGTGGACTATGACCTTTCCAAAGTCTTGTTCATTGCTACAGCAAACTCATTGGATACCATTCAGGGGCCATTAAGAGACCGAATGGAGATTATTGAGTTAAGTGGATACACACAGGAGGAAAAGATCCAAATAGCCAAGAAACACCTTATCCCAAAACAACGAAAGGAGCATGGCCTAACGACAAAGGACATCACTATTTCTGATAAAGCCATCTCAAAGATTATCGAAGACTATACCAGGGAATCTGGTGTAAGGACTTTGGAGAGAAAGATTGGAGCGGTTGTCAGAAATGTGGCTAAATCTATTGCATTAGAAGAAGAGTACGACAAAAAGATCACACCAGATCAGGTACGTCAAATTCTGGGTGCTGAAATATTTGACACAGAAATTTACGAAGACAATAACATTCCAGGTGTAGTAACTGGTCTTGCCTGGACACCTGTAGGTGGGGATATTTTATTCATAGAAGCTAATCTTTCACGAGGAAAAGGTAAACTGACGCTTTCCGGTCAATTAGGAGACGTCATGAAAGAATCAGCTATGACCGCTCTTTCATATTTAAAGAGTAATGCTGAAGAACTAGGTATCCATTATAAAGTTTTTGATTATTACGATTTACATATTCATGTACCAGCTGGAGCAGTTCCAAAAGATGGTCCTTCCGCTGGTATAACCATGCTTACAGCTCTTGCTTCAGTATTCTCACAAAGAAAAGTGAAATCAAAAGTTGCCATGACTGGAGAAATCACACTACGCGGAAAGGTTTTACCAGTAGGTGGTATAAAAGAGAAAATCCTGGCTGCAAGACGAGCTGGAATTAAAGACATTATTCTCTGTAAAAAGAATAAAAAGGATATAGAAGAAATCAATCAGGATTACATCAAAGATTTAAACATAAACTACGTTACTGATGTAAATGAGGTGCTGGACCTGGCTCTATTAAGGAGTAGAGTCAAGAACCCTATTCAGTTCTACACTGGAGAAGACGAAAAGCCTTCTAAATAATCATACGATCAATGCGGATAAGAATACTCATAATTGCTTTGGTTTTTCCTTTTCTTGCTAGTGCACAGTTAGGAGGTAAAAGAGCATTTAAGTTTGTGCATTTGCCATCGAACAGCCTGTTGACCGCTTTAGGTGGTGTGAATGTCTCTTTGAATGCTGAAAATGGTTTAATGTCATTCAACAACCCAGCATTGACTGACTCATTGGAAGCAGGAGATTTAGCCGTTTCATGGTTGAATTATTTCGCTGACATCAATCTCAGCACAGGAAGCTATGTTTTAGGAACTCCAGGTGGTAGGAAAATTACATTTGGAGCTGTTTTCATGGATTATGGAAGCTTTCAGGGCTTTGATGACACAGGAATTCAGCTGGAAAAATTCAATGCCAAGGAGTACTATATAATTACTGGTACAAGTCATCAGTTGAATGCATTTAACCTGGGAGTGAACCTTAAATTCGCGCATAGTTTACTGGAAAGTCATTCAGCATCTGCCTTGTTGATGGACATTGGAGGCACTTTCAAACCAGGTCCGGAAGGACTGTTATTTGGCATGACGTTTAAGAATATCGGGTTCGTTCTGAGTGATTACTCAGACCTTGCAGAGTCCAGTATACCGGTTGATGTACAGGTTGGCACCACATTTAAACCAACCTATATGCCGTTTAGATTTTCTATTACTGCATACAATTTAGTACGTAGTGATGCCGTCTATTTTGATGAGTCACTGAATGTAAATGAAAATGAACCAGGATTTGGAGAAGAGATTTTCAGAAGGCTCAATTTTGGAGCTGAGCTTCTGTTAAGTAAGGCTTTCCAGGTACAATTTGGGTACAATTACCTCACCAGAAAAGAATTGAGACTTCAACAAACTGGAGGAGGGGCAGGTTTTAGTTTTGGATTAAGCCTGCATTTGAAGCGATTTGAATTGGCGTATGCCCATTCACAATTTCATGCGGCAGGTGGTACTAATCAACTCACACTTGCCACGAATATTAAGCAATTTGGAAGAAAAGATAATTTGTAGGAGATGTTAGATCAGGAAAAATATTATACACCGAGACAGATAGTTGAGGAATTAGACAAATACATTATTGGTCAATCAGATGCAAAACGTAATGTTGCTATCGCTCTAAGAAACAGGTGGAGAAGGATGAATGTTAAGTCTGAGATCCAGGGTGAGATAGTGCCCAACAACATTTTAATGATTGGCGCAACAGGTGTAGGTAAAACAGAAATTGCCAGAAGACTGGCTAAAATAGCTGATGCACCATTCACCAAGGTAGAAGCCTCCAAATTCACAGAAGTGGGATATGTAGGACGTGATGTGGAAAGTATGGTTAGAGACCTGGTGGAGCAATCTGTGAATCTTGTGCAAACCAGAAAAAAGGAGGAAGTAAAAGAAAAAGCATCTGAAATAGTTGAGAATATTATACTTGATGCCTTGATCCCACCGGTAAAAAATGTGCACAAGTCCTCAGTAGGGTTCAATGGCGAACAGGAAGAACCTAAAACAGATGCCGAACTCAATGAAAGAACACGAGAGAAATTCCGTGAGAAGATTGCCAATGGAGAATTAGATGATCGTAAAATTGAAATAGACGTCAAACAAGCTGCCAATCCTGGAATTGGTGTAATGGGTGGAGGAATGATGGATGAGGCCAGCATGATCAACCTTCAGGAAATGCTTGGGAACATGATGCCCAAGAAAACAAAAAAAAGAAAAGTAACCATTGCGGAAGCCAGAAAACTTCTTATCGATGAGGAATCAGCTAAATTGATCGACATGGATGAAGTGAAGGAGGAGGCCATTCAGAAAGCTGAAAACACTGGAATTATATTCATAGATGAAGTGGATAAGATAGCTGGTGGGTCTAAGAAGGGAGGTAGTGGACCTGATGTAAGCCGAGAAGGTGTGCAAAGAGACTTATTACCAATAGTGGAAGGAAGTGCTGTAAATACTAAGTATGGAGTAGTAAAAACTGATCACATTTTATTCATTGCCGCTGGTGCATTCCACTTCGCAAAACCTTCTGACCTTATTCCTGAATTACAGGGGAGGTTTCCGATTAGAGTAGAATTACAGAATCTGACAAAAGCGGACTTCCTTTCTATTCTAAAAGAACCGAAAAATGCTTTAACCAAGCAATACATCGCCCTAATTGGTGCTGAAGATGTGGAAGTAACTTTTGATGAAAATGCGCTGGAAGAGATTGCTGAAATTGCATTTGCGATCAATGCAGAAGTAGAGAATATTGGTGCCCGAAGGTTACACACTGTTATGAGTCACCTATTAAATGACATACTATTTGACATTCCGGATAAAATTGGAGCTAATGCCAAAATAGTCATTACAAAAGATATGGTTAAAGAAAGACTAGATGGTCTTGTTCAAAATAAGGACCTGAGTCAATACATACTTTAAAATGAGAAAAGCTCCCTGGAAACAGGGAGCTTTTTTTATTACTCTACGATAAATGTCTTCCTTTCTGTACCTACTCCTGTAATTGTAAGTTTTTTCCATGATTTGGGTAAAATTGGCTTTTGTTGCACAATTCCTTCATCAGTAACTTTTAACCCACCGAATCCAGATAAAACGACTTGAAGCGTTCCTCCTGCTCCGGTTGCAAAGTATGGATTGGTTCCACCGGCAGTTTCTGCCAATACATTAAAAGGAGGTAACCCATTGGGAGAATAACTTTGAGTGAAAATCTTATAGGCTTCACTACTATTTCCAAGTTTCGCATACAAAGTGGCAAGAACCGAAAACCCCATCGCCGGTCCATTTGGGTCCATCTTATTTTCGTAGTAAGAAAGGTCTTTTTTAATTGATTCAGGATCATTCACGATTTCAAGAGGAAATGCCAATAAATTAACATCTGCCTGTTTGATCATTTCGCCATTATACGTTGAATTTTCCCTGGTCACACCATTTTCAAATTTTTCAATTGGAATATTGTTAGCGACTTCTTCCCACATTGGGTCAGGAGACATTTCAAGTTCATTGGCGGCTGCCGTGGCATATTTTAGAACAGTAATTGCCATACCATTTGTGTAGGCATTATTGTCTACATTTTCCAGGTACTCATTGGCTCCAATCACATTTTTTATCTCAAATTGACCTTTCCCATTCTTTTCTACCCGACTTAACCAAAAATCTGCAACTTCCTTCAGCATAGGGTACCCTCGTGACGCCAGCCAGTCTTTGTCTTTTGTAACCTGGAAATACTTCCAATATGCCCAACCGATATCTGCAGTGATATGATGCTGAAAAGGACCTGTCAGGGCCCAAACCGGTGTTTCCTCCTGACCAGTTGCGGCAGACTCCCAGGGGAACATTGCTCCTTCATATCCATGACTAAATGCATTGGCTTTTGCCTGTTCTAGCATATTCCACCTGTATTCAAGAAGAGATTTTGCTATCTCGGGCTGTAGCATCAACAACGGAGGATACATCCAGATTTCAGTATCCCAGAAAGCATGTCCATTGTAGCCCAATCCGCTTAATCCCATTGGAGACATGCTGTATGCAGTGCCCTTTCTGGTGAAGGAATACAAGTGATACAACATACTCCGTATATCCCTTTGCGCTTTTGGATCACCTTCAATGAGGATATCGCTGGTCCATAATTCTTCCCAGGAATCATAATGTTTACGCTCAAGTCTGCTTAAGCCTTCTAGTGCTGCATAGATTGTCAATCGCTCAGCTTCATTGAAAGCATCCGGTACATGAGCCGACGAGATCATGGTGCCCACAACAGCAAACTTTAGGGTTTCTCCTTTTTTTAATGTCTTTTTAAATTTCGTTAAGTGTCGGTTGTAATCGAGATCCTCATGAACAATTTTATGGGCTATATGATGTTCCTCTTCAAAGAGATAGCTGACTGAAGCTGCCAAATCCAATTTTCCGGATGGACTTTTTGCAGTAGATGTCATCAACGGAATTTGTACATGAGGTCGATCAATGACGCTGTATAGATTCCTGACATCAGATAAGTGGTCGGGTGAAATTATTTCATTGATGGGTTCCACAATCACATCCTGAAGGGCCTTAACTTCCATAATTATCAGTGCAGAATATGGCAAATGCCTTAGTGCCATGACGGAGTGTTTCACTTGAACCTTACTGGAAAAATCAAATTTTGTTTCCAGTGCGGCGGTTTTCATTTTGATAGACTGCTGATAATTAGAGACATTTTTGTATTCGACTGATTCGCCATTTACAAGGAGTCTCATGTTCAGGAAATTAAACCCTTTGAGAATATTAGCAACCCTGCCTCTTCCGTAGGCATCAAATGCACCATTCAGTACAATATCACTCACTTGTAAGGGCTGTGGAGAGGAGACAATCCCAAGCATGCCATTGGCAACTGTTTCCCCGTAATAGTTATTTGGATCAATTGACGATGTAGTTACTTCCCAGGTATTATCCTGCGCGCAGAGAATATATGGCACAAAAAATAGCCCTATCAAAAATTTCTTCATTTTACTTTTTTTACTTTTCGCTAAAATAAAAAAACCCGATCACATCACTGTGGCCGGGACTCGTTTACTAAATACAAAAATATTTTTACCAGGTTGTACCTTTAAGTTCTCTGGCCGCACGCATAACATCTCTTCTACTAATCTGACCTTTTAATTTTCCATCTTCCACCACAGGATATCTTCTCACATTACCATCAAGGAACAGGTTAGCAGCATCCACTACATCTTTGCTGATATCTATGGTACGAACATCAGATGTCATGTAATCTTTCACCTGACTCTTACCGGATGGCATGTTCATATAAGCTGACTCTACAAGGATCTTCAGGCAATCTCTTTCTGACAACATTCCCACCAGTTCACCATACTCATTTAGTACTGGTCCCCCAGAAATTCTTTTCTCCAGCATAATGTCAATTGCTTCGTCTATCCCCTGATCAGGTGAAAAAGTAAACAGGTTGGTTGCCATGTACTTTGTAATCGATTCCCACTGCACGGTTTGGGTTTTTTCTTCTTTGGGTCCTTGGAAATTCATAGTAAGGTTTTTTAGTTAGTTATAGAGTGATTCATAAGCTCAAAAAAATTGCGGAGCACCTATTATATTAAAATAAATTTTGATTATTTCCAAGGTTTTTTCTTATATTCAAAACTTCGTTAAAGAAGAAAATTTTAAAAACGGGAAACTTATTTGAAGAAATACCGGTTCTTTATTCGTTTGGATGACAGGATCTTTGACACACTCGTGAATTATACTTATATTCGCGGTTGATTTATCCTGACCGGGTCGATCATTTGGGACTTAAATTTGTACGGTTAACGTTAAATTCACCCATCTGGTCGAAAATGCGGGGTTTCAATGAAACAATATTGCCAAAAATTGTATTATATTAGGATAGAACTGTTTTACTTAAGACAATATAGAATAACAATATGCGACAATTAAAGATCACACAATCCATTACTAACAGACGTGAGAGTCACACACTTGAGAAGTACTTTACTGAAGTTAGTAATGTTCCAATGATTACCCCTGACGAAGAAGTTGAACTTGCAAAAAGAATCCGCGAGGGAGACGAGTTAGCATTGGAGAAGTTAGTAAAAGCTAACTTGAGGTTTGTGGTTTCTGTGGCAAAGCAATATCAGAACAGAAGTTTACCACTCAATGACCTTATCAATGAGGGTAACCTGGGATTGATCAAAGCAGCTAAGAAATTTGATGAAACCAAAGGTTTCAAATTCATCTCTTACGCAGTATGGTGGATCAGACAGTCTATCATGCAGGCATTGGCTGAACAATCAAGAATTGTCAGGCTTCCAATGAACAAATCTGGTGCTATCAACCAGATCAGAAGAGCTTATGCAGAACTTGAGCAGCAGTTTGAAAGAGAGCCAACTGAAGAGGAATTGGCAGACATCCTTGAAATGAAACCAAGTGAAGTTAGAAATACACTTGGCGCAGAAGTAAAACAGATGTCAATGGATGCTCCATTTGGTGAAGATGAGTCTGGTTCTTTACTTGACGTATTAGAAAACCAAACTACTGGCCCGACTGATGGACAAATGGTTTTCAATGATTCACTGAAAGTTGAAACCATGAGAGCTTTGTCTACATTGACAGCCAGAGAGAGAGAAGTGATTCAAATGAGCTTTGGTATTGGTTGTGATAACCCATTCACTCTAGAGGAAATTGGTGATGCAATGGGTCTAACCAGAGAAAGGGTAAGACAAATCAGAGAAAAAGCGCTTCAAAAATTAAGAGAGCCAGGTAAAAACAGAAGATTGAAAGAATTCTGCGCAGTATAAAGAGAATTCCAAAATATATTTTAAAGGCATCCATTTCACGGGATGCCTTTTTATTTACCCAAGTTTTAGTCTAATCAAAGATTCTTTTAGTAGAAATGATCTTGAATAATCAATTTCAATAAGAAAGAATATATTGTAATTAAACAGGTATTTTTCAATTGAATATTTCTTCAACACCCCAGTTTTACGCGATCTGCTTAATATTCCTTTTTAGGTTAGAGAGGACTATCTAAGAATTCTTAAAACTCTTTTCCCTAAAGTGTCGCTTCCTCTTTGATCTTTAGCCTTTTATCAAGATTTTTGGCCTCCAAATCATATAAGAGATGTCAAGATTATCTAACAGAATTGAAAATTTAGCTGAGTCTGCGACCTTAGCCATGGCTGCTAAGGCCAGAGAATTCAAAGAAAAGGGTATCAATGTTATTAGCCTAAGTCTGGGCGAGCCTGATTTTAAAACCCCAAAACACATCCAGGAAGGAGCCAAATCGGCAATTGACGAAGGGAAATATTTCGCCTATCCTCCGGTAAACGGATACCTGGATTTAAGACAAGCCATCTCTGATAAATTTAAGCGAGAAAATAACCTGGAGTATTCGCCAAATCAGATTGTAGTTTCCAATGGAGCAAAACAAAGTATCGCAAATATCATGTTTGCCTTGCTTAATCCTGGTGACGAAGTAATTGTATTCAGCCCATTTTGGGTGAGTTACACTGCATTAATAGAATTAGCTGAAGGAACCCCTGTTTTTGTTGAGGGAACTTTGGAGACAGACTTCAAACCTACAGCAGCCCAATTAAAAGCTGCTATCACGGATAAAACCAAGGCAATAATTTTTTCTTCACCATGCAATCCAACAGGTTCAGTTTTCACTGAAGAAGAACTGAAATCTTTGAGTGAAGTTATTTTAGAGCATGATGAACTTTTCGTGATCAGTGACGAAATATATGAGCATATCAATTATACGGGTGCTCATTGCAGCATTGGCTCATTGCCAAATATGCAAGATAGAACCATTACTGTAAATGGATTTGCTAAAGGCTTTGCCATGACAGGCTGGAGAGTAGGTTACATAGGTGCTCCGGAATGGATTGCTAAAGGCGCTAACAAAATGCAGGGACAGGTAACTTCAGCCAACTGTTCAATTGCTCAAAGAGCCGCTTTAACTGCCCTTACAACAGATCTTGGTCCAACTAAGGAAATGGCTAAAGAATATTTAAGAAGAAGAGACATAGTTCATGGCTTGTTGAAAGAAATCCCGGGAGTGGAAGTGAATGTTCCTCAGGGCGCTTTCTATTTCTTTCCAGATGTAAGCAGTTATTTCGGCAAGAAAGCCGGAGACAAATTGATTGCAAACGCAAGTGATCTTTGTATCCATATTTTGGAAGAAGCGCATGTTTCTCTAGTAACCGGAGAAGCGTTTGGTGCACCAAAATGTGTACGTCTTTCTTATGCCGCTTCAGAAGAAGATCTAAGAGAAGCGATCAAGAGAATAGCAGAAGTACTTTCAAAATTAAGCTAGATGTCTTACACTACACTGGATTCGGTATTTGACGCCTTTAAGGAACTCAAAGTACTCATTATTGGAGATGTAATGCTTGATACGTATATCTATGGTACTGTCAACAGAATATCTCCTGAAGCTCCTGTTCCGGTGGTCAGTGTAAACAGAAGAGAAAATAGATTAGGGGGTGCAGCTAATGTGGCACTGAATGTCCAGGCACTTGGCGCAACCCCTGTTCTTTGCTCTATCATTGGAGATGACCTGGATGCTGATGAATTTAAGCACTTGCTCACTCTTCGTGGAATCACCGATAAAGGTGTTATTAAGAGTAATAAAAGGGTTACCACAGTCAAGAACCGTATTATTAGTGGTTCTCAGCAGATGATGCGAATTGACAGTGAATCCATCGTTCAGCTTGACCCAATTGAAGAAAAGGCCCTACTTGATCACATCAAGCATCTCATGGACGAGGTTGATCTTGTTATTTTTGAGGATTACGATAAAGGTTGCCTGAATAAAAATATAATTACCGAAGCAATCCAATATGCCAACTCGAAGAATATACCAACAGCTGTCGATCCCAAGAAACAAAACTTCCTGAGTTATATTGGTTGTACACTTTTCAAACCAAATTTGAAAGAACTTAAGGAAGGACTGAAAGTGGAGTTTGAAGCAGAAGATCAGGATCAATTAGAAGAGGCAGTTCTGGAGCTCCAAAACCGACTAAATTTTTCAAAAGCCATTATCACACTCTCAGAAAAAGGCATTTTTCTTTTTGAGAAAGAAGGCTCCAATGCCCTTCTACCTGCACATGTAAGAAGAATATCGGATGTTTCCGGCGCAGGAGACACAGTTGTATCAATAGCAGGGCTATGTATGACATTGGGATTACCCAATGCTTTTACAGCCGCTCTGTCCAACCTCGGCGGGGGAATTGTCTGTGAATACCTGGGAGTAGTTCCGATTGAATTGGAACGTCTTATTGAGGAAGCTCAGAAAAACGACGTTGCTCAGTACCTCAATTAATAGGCAGCTTTTTCACTACATTCTTTTACCGCATCAATAAAGCATCTTACTTTATCCGGATCAGTATCAGGATATACACCATGCCCTAAATTGGCTATATGCCTGGCCTGTCCAAACTTGTCCAGCATTTGAATAGTTTCTTTTCTAATTGAAGCAAAGTCCCCATAGAGTGCACAAGGGTCCAAATTACCTTGTAAGGTTTTATTGTTTCCAAATATTGACCTTGCATATTTCACACTCATGTTCCAGTCAAGCCCGATGGTATTGCAATCTAATGTGATCATGTCATCAAGAGCGAAATAGGCTCCTTTCGCAAAAACAGTTATAGGCACTTCCTGAATCTCCTTACAGATCCTGGCGATATATTTCAATGAGAATTCATTGTAATGAGTAGGGTTTAGGATTCCCGCCCAACTATCAAATATTTGGATCATATCTGCACCAGCTTTGATCTGCTCCCTTAAATATTTGATGGTACTTTCAGTGATCATCTCAAGTAGTTGATGAGCCATCGTCGGATTTTTGTAAAGCATCTTACGTGCTTTAGAGAAGGTTTTTGAGCCCTGTCCTTCCACCATATAACAAAAAATTGTCCAGGGACATCCTGCGAAACCAATTAGCGGAACTCTACCATCCAACTCCTTTTTCGTGATTTTGATAGCCTCTGTCACGTAAGCTAAATCACTGGCTGGATCAGCAACCTTTAACTTTTGGAGATCATTTTCCTCACTCACCGTCTCAGGGAAATATGGTCCTTTCTTTTCCACCATCTCATATTTCAGTCCCATTGCCTCAGGGATAACTAAAATATCTGAGAAGATAATAGCTGCATCCACCCCCAATAGATCCACTGGTTGTATCGTCACCTCAGCAGCAAGCTCAGGAGTAGTTACCAGTTCAATAAAGCCGCTTAGGCTATTTCTTACAGCTCTATATTCAGGTAGGATTCTCCCGGCTTGTCTCATCAGCCAGACGGGTGTTCTTTCCACTTCCTCTCCTCTGGCAGCTCTTAGTATTAAGTCGTTCTTCAAAAGCATTCGGCAAAGATATAAATGTCACTCATGGTTTGTAATTATCCGATATTAAAATACATAACTTTGTATCACCCAAAAATGATTTGATCATGAGCCTACTATTTGAAACATTCGAAGAGTGGAAAGCTTATTGTGCAACACATAACGTTCCGCTTTGGCAGCCTGTAATGGATTATGAGATAAAACAACGAGGCACTACTGAGGAAAAAATATGGTCCCAGGTAAGCCAGGCCTGGGATGTCATGAAAGAAGCGGTTGATACCGGGCTCAATGAAGACATGCAATCTTTCTCAGGCATGGTCAATAATGGCGCAAAAAAGGTCTATCAAAACAAGACCACCGTCCTATCCAAAGAATTTCAAAATTTAATTTCTCGTGCCCTGGCAGCCAAGGAAGTCAATTCCTGTATGGGAAGAGTAGTGGCAGCTCCAACTGCTGGCGCCTCGGGGATTCTACCTGGTGTTTTAGTAACACTTGAAGAAATCCACAATGTCCCAAAAGAGACAATCATGCAATGCCTTCTGATTGGAGCGGGTGTAGCATTGATCCTGGAGAAAAGAGCCTCGATTGCAGGAGCTGTGGGAGGTTGCCAGGCTGAGACGGGGGCAGCAGCGGCGATGGCTTCAGCGGCAATCGTTTATGCACTAGATGGTACTGTCGATCAGGCATTCAACGCTGTAGCCATCACCATTCAATGTATGCTTGGTCTAATTTGCGATCCTGTGGCTGGCCTGGTAGAAGTACCATGTATTGTAAGAAATGCCAGTGCAGCGGCAATTGCTAATTCAAGTGCTCAAATTGCTCTATCTGATGTGAGTGCTGTAATTCCTGTAGATGAGTGTGTAGAGGCAATGGGAGAAATTGGCCAAAGCATGGATACAAAATACAAGGAAACTGCATTGGGCGGGTTAGCTGCCACCACTACGGGTCAGGCAATTGCCAAAAAAGTATTGATCCAGGATATTGAAATCCTAGGAGACGAAAATATCTCTGATTAGATATCCAAAATGTTTCAGCACCAGCGTCAATGCAAAAGACCAAAACAATGACCAAATCAGCATGTGTTTGATGATCTCATGCTTTTTACCCCCAAATGCATTTGCTAGGATAGCACCTCCAATTGGGGTGAGTAGAATTGGTGTAAAAAAGGCAATACCAGGCACACCGTACTTCTTCCAAATTTTGACAAATTGCCGGTTCTTTTTAGTGAATAGCTTTTTTTCCTTCTTTTTTCTTCTGAACAGTGCCAGAAAAGCACGCATCTCCTTTCCGAAATAGCTAAAAAGTACTGCTGCCGTCATTGTACCCAGGGTAGTAATAATGGAAGTTGTTACCACGCTGAATCCATAAGACAGACCAATTGTAGGTCCAAAAATGAACTTAAAAATACTCAGTAAATAAACAGATACATATTTCAGGATTTCTTCCATCTACACAATTAAATTTTCTCCCCGAATGACAAATCGCCAGCATCACCAAGTCCTGGTATAATGTAGGATTGGTCATTCAATTTCTCATCTAAAGACACGGTCCAGATGTCTGCAGGAATATCAAGTACCTGCTTAAGGTTATTAACGCCTTCCGGTGCAGCAATGACCGAAAAAATGTGAACTTTTTTCGGTTTTCCGTTCTTTTCCAGAGCAGCAATAGCTTCAATGACAGATTTTCCTGTGGCGAGCATTGGGTCTACCAATATCACTTCTTTATCAGCCAAATTTTGAGTAGCTATATAATTTAATGTAACGTCAATGTTCTCCATTGTACCTTCTGATGCCCGGTATGCACCAATAAACCCTGCATCCAAATGATCAAAAACCTCCATGAAACCATTGAAATAAGGTAATCCAGCCCTTAAAACGGTAATCACGACCATTTCATTCTGAATAATCATCGTCGGCTTATTTCCAAGCGGAGTTGTAATATCCTCAACCACGAAATCTAGGGTCTTGGAAAACTCATATGCCATAATAGCTCCCAGTCTCTCAAGGTTCTTTCGAAACCTCATTCGATCCAATTGCGATTTGATGTCTCGTAATTCTGCCATATAGTGATTGGCAATGCTGTCTCTTCTGTCAATAACATGAACTTCCATAAGATCTATGACTATATTTGCGGCTTTAAAATCATTATTCGAATCGAAGGGTAAAATTGGGTATTTAATTGTTGAATTCCCGTGATTACCCAAAGCTTTTTCAGGCTTTAAAATTACTGCATGAAATTACTGAAAAAACTTTGTGAAATACATGCCCCTTCCGGTGAAGAAAAACCGGTAAGGGATTTTTTGATCGACTATTTCCAGCATAACAAAAATTTATTCAGGACTACCCCCGAACTTATTTACGGTGATGAATTTCAGGATTGTCTGATCGTTAAATTTGGTAATCCTAGAACCGCTGTGTTTGCACATATGGACAGCATTGGGTTTACCACAAGATATGACAATCAACTTGTCCCAATTGGAGGACCTGAAGCTGAAAATGGATACAAATTGGTGGGAAAAGATTCTTTAGGACCTATTGAATGTGAATTAAAGGTGGATGAAGAGCACCATCTATTTTACAATTTTGGTCGGGGAATTGATCGTGGCACCTCGCTTACATTCAAATGTAATTTTCGAGAATCGGACAATTCTGTTCAAAGCTGTTACCTCGATAATCGATTAGGTGTCTATGCCACCTTGAAAGCAGCTGAAGAAATAGATAATGGTCTATTGGCCTTTAGTTGCTGGGAAGAACATGGGGGTGGCACAGTACCATTCCTTATAAAATATGCGGTTGAACAATATCAAATTAAGCAGGCATTGATTGCAGATATCACCTGGTTGACGGATGGCGTAAAACCTGAGGAAGGTGTAGTAATTTCAATGAGAGATCGAAATATCCCTAGAAGATCATTTATCGATAAGATAATTGCAGTTGCTAAAGCCAATAACATTCAATATCAATTAGAAGTGGAGGGAGGGGGTTCTTCAGATGGAAGAGAAATTCAGCAAAGTCCTTATGCAATAGATTGGTGCTTCATTGGTGCAGCTGAAGAAAACGTTCATTCCCCCAATGAGAAAGCATATAAAAAGGATATTCAATCAATGATTGATCTGTATAAAGTATTATTAAAGGAATTATAGTGACAATCAAAGACAAGACATTCGAATCGCTCATCCCTCATGATCAACTAGTTGAAAGAATAAAAATATTGGCTTCTAGTATTTCTACAGATTTTGAAGGTAAAGACCCAATAGTCATAGGGGTATTAAATGGATCCTATCTTTTTTTCTCCGATCTAACGAAGGAAATTTCATATGAGGTTGAAGTAGCTTTTATACGTTACAAATCCTATGACGGGCTCTCAAGTACCGGGAAATTCAAAATATCTTTACCTATTCCTGAATCTGCCAAAAACAGACACATAATCATTGTGGAGGACATAGTAGATACTGGTAAAACATTAAGGAAAATCCTGGAAGATGTGAAGGACTTTAATCCAAAAAGCGTGAGCATTTGCACTATGCTTCTCAAACCGGAAGTATTCAAAGATGCTTTCGAAGTGAAATACGTGGGTTTCGAAATTCCAAACAAATTTGTAATCGGTTACGGACTGGATTATGATGAGCGTGGTAGAAATCTGAAGGAAATAATGGTTTTAAGTGAATAATTAATTTTCAGCCTAGTTATATTTGACCCTTAATTTTTGAAAACAATCACAAAATGCTAAATATCGTAATATTCGGTCCTCCAGGTGCGGGCAAAGGAACTCAGAGTGAAAAGTTGATCGATAAATACAACCTGTGTCATATATCTACAGGTGATCTTTTCAGGTGGCATACCGCCAATGATACTGAGTTAGGTCTACGAGTGAAAGAAATCATGAATAGCGGAGAACTGGTATCAGACGATATTACGATCGCCATGCTAAGGGAAGAAGTGGAAAAAAACCCTCAGGCAAGCGGTTTCCTTTTTGATGGATTTCCAAGAACTGTACCTCAAGCTAAGGCACTTGATGATTTAATGGAATCTTTAGGCACTCAAATTCATGCTGTAGTTGAGCTGAAAGTGACTGAAGAGGAAGTTAGAGCAAGAATTGCAAAAAGAAGGTCTCAGGAAGGTCGTGCAGATGATGCCGATGATAAACTTGACAGAAGAATCAAGGAATACTTCGATAAGACCATCCATGTTTTGCCTTTTTATGAAGAACAGGGAAGACTTTCTACGGTAAATGGTATTGGAGAGATTGAAACAATCTTCTCTTCCATTACAGAAGTGCTTGATGAGCATGTAGCCTAATGGCCTCACCAAACTTTATTGATTACGTAAAATTCTGCTCCCGATCCGGAGCAGGAGGAGCTGGTGCTGCCCATTTCAGAAGAGAGAAATTCGTTCCAAAAGGTGGACCAGACGGTGGTGATGGAGGTCGTGGAGGACACATAATCCTACGAGGAAATAGTCAACTATGGACACTATTACACCTTAAATACCAAAAGCATGTCATTGCCGATAATGGTAAACCAGGTGAAGGAGGTAGAAGGACCGGTGCTGATGGAAAAGACATCATTCTGGATGTTCCTTTAGGTACAGTTGCAAAAGACGCTGAAACTGGGGAAAAGAAACTGGAAATCCTGGAAGATGGTCAGCAAGAAATTTTGACTTCAGGGGGAATGGGTGGTTTAGGAAATGACCACTTTAAAACATCCACCAACCAGGCACCTCACTATGCCCAACCAGGTCAACCTGGAATTGAAGAATGGATAATACTTGAACTAAAAGTTTTAGCTGATGTGGGATTAGTGGGATTCCCCAATGCTGGAAAATCTACTTTACTGGCATCTGTATCTGCCGCTAAGCCAGAGATTGCTGATTATCCTTTCACCACAATTGTCCCTAACCTGGGTGTTGTGCAATACAGGGATTATAAATCATTTGTAATGGCCGATATCCCTGGAATAATTGAAGGTGCATCAGAGGGAAAAGGTTTGGGTACCCGATTTCTAAGACACATCGAAAGAAACTCAATTCTATTGTTTCTGATCCCATCTGATGCAAAGGACATTCGTGAAGAATATAAGATCCTCATGAATGAACTAAAACAACATAATCCAGAATTGCTCGACAAGAAAATGATGGTGGCGATCAGTAAATCAGATTTACTTGACGAGGAGCTCATGAATGAAATGAAAGCTGAGTTACCAGAAAACATCCATACCAGATTCATTTCCAGCGTTACAGGATTTGGAATCACTGAGCTGAAAGACGATATCTGGAAATTGATCCATGAGTAGGCTTACAACAATCATACTGACCAGTATATTTTTACTAAGCTGCCAACCTGAAACTAATAACAACAAAGTTGAGAACAATAATCAACCTACAGAAATAGCACCCAAGTGGGCACAAAAGGCAATTTGGTACCAGGTGTTTGTTGAAAGATTCAGAAATGGGGACCCCACCAATGATCCCAGAAAAATCGACATCACAGGTGCTGACCCTGAATACATCCCAGAAAACTGGACAACAACTGATTGGGGACATGACTGGTACAAAGATGAACCATGGTTCGCAACCTCTACAGGCACAAATTTCTATCATACCATACAACAAAGGCGTTATGGAGGAGACCTGGCAGGCGTACTTGAGAAAATAGATTACATTGATTCTTTGGGTATCAATGCCATTTATTTTAATCCATTAAATGATTCTCCCTCATTACATAAGTATGATGCAAGAAACTGGAGACATATTGACAGAAACTTTGGTCCAAATCCTAATGGAGATATTGATTTGATCAGCATGGAAATACCTCATGATCCATCCACCTGGGTTTTCACTTGTGCTGATTCTTTGTTTTTGAAATTAGTCGAAGAATTCCATAAGCATGATATTAAGATCGTTATGGATTACTCATGGAATCATACTGGCACCCAATTTTGGGCAATTGATTCTCTTAGAAAGTACGGTAAGAACTCACAATTCAATGATTGGTTCAATGTGAAAGAATATGATAACCCTGAAACACCGGAAAATGAATTTGAGTACGAAGGGTGGGCCGGATATAAATTCATGCCAGTTGTGAAAAAGGAAATAATTCCGGCTGATGACAAACAGATGCCTTTTGAAGGAAACCTGGTTTCTGAATCATTGAAACAGCAAATTTTTAACATTAGCCAAAGGTGGCTAGACCCAAATGGTGATGGAGACCCCTCTGATGGAGTGGATGGCTTCAGACTGGACGTGGCTGGAGAGGTTCCCATGGGTTTTTGGAAGGATTATAGAAAAGCTGTGAAATCAATTAATCCAGATGCTTACATTGTGGGTGAGATCTGGTGGTTAGAATGGCCGGAAAAATTATTGGGACCACAACCATTTCTAAAGGGAGATCAGTTTGATGCAATCATGAATTACCGATGGTATAAATTAGCCAGAGGCTTCTTTGCTCAAGCAGAGCCAGTACTTTCTCCTTCAGAATTTGTTACCGGAATTGAGAATATCAATAAAAACATTTCAGATGATGTGCTAAGGGCAATGATGAATATGTCTTCCAGTCATGATGCACCAAGATTATCTACCTCATTCTTCAACAAGCAATTGTACAAGTATCAGGTCAAGCCACTAGACAACCCGAACTATAAGGTGCACCGACCAGATGAAGCTACATGGCAGGAAGTGAAATTGTTTCTCTTAGCACAATTCACATTTTTGGGCTCTCCTCAAATATGGAATGGAGACGAATTGGGCATGTGGGGCGCAGACGATCCAGATGATAGAAAACCTTTAATATGGGAAGACATTTCATTCGAAGTAGAAAGGGCACACTTAATAGATAGCATACATAAGCCGATAGACACGGTACAAATTGATTATGATCTTCTTATGTATTACCGTCAACTTGCCAGGATTAGAAATGAGAATGATGAATTGACCTTGGGTGACCTGGCATTTATTCATCAGGATAACAATAAAATGACATTGGGCTATCAACGTACTCTGGGAGAACAAAAAACCATTGTTCTTTTCAATCGTTCTGCTGAATCTCAGGAGATAAAAATTGAAGTAGCCGATGAAAACTGGCAGGACCTCCTCACTAATAAGACTCATAAAACCACAGGCGGACAGCTCAATTTGACACTAAAACCTGTCACTGGAATAGTGTTAAAAAGATTAGATTAACAATATTCAGACATTATGTCATGTTTATCTGATTTGGCAAAGAAATTGAAGCCCCGAAATAGGTTAAAATTAGATTTGAATATCCATGGCAAAAGATAATACTGCAGAAAAAGAAGAGCAATTGAAAGAAGAAGTGAAAGATCAGGGAAACGAAGTAGTAGACAAGGAATCTGAAGCAACCAAAGAGGAGAATACTGCTGGTGAAGAGAATGAGACTTCTGAGATTGACAAGGTAAAGGCAGAATTGGCCGAACAAAAAGATAAGTACTTAAGACTTTACTCTGAATTTGACAATTTCAGGAGACGGACTGCTAAGGAGAAGTTAGAACTTGTGAAAACTGCCAATGAAGAGTTGGTATTGGATCTACTTCCAGTAGTTGACGATTTTGAACGTGCTTCAAATTCTTTCAATGAGGAAACTGATCTAAAGAGCTTCAAAGAAGGAACAGATTTGATCCACACGAAATTTGTAAAAGTGCTGGAGCAAAAAGGTATCAAGAAAATTGAGGTAAAAGCAGGTGATGAATTCAACGATGAATTCCATGAAGCCATCACGGTTATTCCTGTGCCTGAAGATAAATTAAAAGGCAAGATTGTAGACGTTATCGAAAATGGATATTCTCTTGGTGAAAAAGTAGTTCGTTTTGCGAAAGTAGTAACTGGAGAATAAGATGTCTAAAAGAGATTATTACGAAATACTAGGACTGGATAAATCAGCAAGCGCTGAAGAGATAAAAAAGGCATACCGAAAAGTAGCCATCAAATTTCATCCGGATAAAAACCCAGATAATCCTGAAGCCGAAGACAAGTTCAAAGAAGCGGCCGAGGCATATGAGGTTTTATCTAACCCTGAAAAGAAACAAGCCTACGATAGGTTTGGACACCAGGGCGTAGGTGGTGCCGGTGGTTTCAGTGGCGGTGGCATGAATATGGAAGACATATTCTCCCAATTTGGAGACATCTTCGGCGGAGGTGGAAATCCATTTGAAAGTTTTTTCGGCGGTGGAGGCACACGAGGAGGAAGAAGAGTGCGTAAGGGGACTAACCTTCGAATCAAACTAAAATTGACACTTGATGAAATTGCTCATGGTGTCGAGAAGAAAATAAAAGTAAACAGACTGGTAACTGCAGATGGCGTTACTTTCAAAACTTGTTCATCTTGTAATGGATCTGGCCAGGTAAGAAAAGTAGTGAACACCATGCTTGGTCAAATGGTTTCGTCTTCTACTTGTCCTACTTGTAATGGTTCCGGTCAAATCATTGATCAAAAACCAACCGGAGTAGATAATTCCGGATTGAAGCAACAGGAAGAAGTGATCAATATCAAAATTCCTGCAGGTGTTACAGAAGGCATGCAGCTTTCCATGTCAAACAAAGGTAATGAAGCACCAAATGGTGGCATTGCCGGAGATTTATTAATAGTCATCGAGGAGGAGGAGCATGAGTTCCTGAAAAGAGATGGTAATAACATTATTTATGACTTGTATCTCAACTTTGCTGATGCTGCACTAGGAACATCAATTGAAGTTCCTACGATAGAAGGACGTGTCAAAATCAAAATCGATCCTGGAACACAGGGAGGGAAGATTTTGAGATTGAGAAATAAAGGGATTAAAGACATCAATGGATATGGAAAAGGTGATCAGCTGATTCATATCAATATCTGGACCCCAAAGAACCTCAGCAAAGAAGAAAAAGATATTTTAGAGGGATTCAGAGACTCTCAGAACTTTGAACCGAATCCTTCAAAATCAGAAAAAGGGTTCTTCGAAAGAATGAAAGAATTTTTCTAAACCAATTCGCAACATGTTGCGGTGAATTTCGTTTATCGTGACATGTTGCGGTTGATATTAACTGTTGGGCTGGGTGTAATCACCCTTAGTGGAGCACATAGTCAATTAAGAAAGTTTTATTCCCTCAAGGAAGAGGACAAGTTTGATACGGTCAAACTAACGCTGGAAGCCACATCCAGTACATGTTTCATTAGAACTGCCCAAAACAGTAATCCCCTAAACATTTATGGTGATCCGGATTTACAAAAAATAAATCCATCTTATCATGCCAACATCAAAGGCAAAACCTGTGATGTAAATCTAAAATTAGAAGAATACAAGACAACCGCATTAGGTGACGGTTTTTCATTCAGCACTTTATTTGCCGGCAATTCAAGTGAGAATACGAAAGATTACTGGAAAGTATATCTGTCTGACACCAAGGTGTATGACCTCAATATGAATTATGGTATTGGAGATGCCAACCTCGACTTTTCTGGTGCAGCTATCAGTAAAATGAAGGTAAACACAGGAAGTGCCAATGTAAAAGCTGGATTCATGAATGGTCAGCCAAATAAAATTGAAATGGATACTTTCCATGTGAAAGTTGATCTTGGGTCCTTCATCGGTCCAAATATGAATCTCACAAAGGCAACTACTGTAATCGCAGAAATTGGTTTTGGTAATGCCAAATTAGACTTCCGAGAAGGCATGAACAAGAAATGCAACATTCAGACCACTGTTGGTGCTGGCAACCTGGACATTCTACTTCCAAAGGATGAAATTCCAATAATAATTTATGTAGAGGACTCTCCTCTTTGTGGCATCAGACTTACCAAGGATTTCGAAGAAGTTGAGGACAATGTTTTTGTCAATATGAATTACTCAGCAAATGCCGAGAACCTGATGACGTTCAATGTAGATGTTGCGCTAGGAAACATCACCTTCCACAGATAATCCGTCTTTCTGGCAAAGACCTTCCACAATTAAGTATTGAGCCAAAATGTAGGTAAAAATTACCATTGCACCTCCAAATGGAATGGCTGCTACAAATTTATTATACGCCAAGAGCGAATCACTTACAAGAAAACAAATTGCTCCATACATGGTCATTTTGAAACCGTGAATGAAAGTTTTCCTAAAGCTGGCAGTCATTACCATTAAAATGATCACGATGGCATAGACAACAATCGGGATTGTCATGGCTGAATCTACATTAGGTAGCAACACATATAGAAAAACCGTTCCGAAGACTACAAAAGGAATCAGAAAGTGGATTTTTGAGGTAAACAGGTCTTTAATCCAGTAGCCAAAATCAACTCTGAAAATAAAGAAATACAGCACCTGCATCACCAAAAACGCTCCTAATCCTGCCAGGAATAGATTGTCCCACATCAACAGCACATCACCCAACCAGGCAAACACCAGAGCAAGCCCCAGCAGTAGATGTATCTTCTGGATATTCCCGGATCTCTTTTCGATCATGTAATAGATCAAAACCGGCATGAGTAAAGGCTTAGTATACAGGTTGAATTCGTTCCATTGCATGATCCTGCCAAGAATCACTGCCGCTCCTACGATGAGGTAAAGTACTTTAACTATTTTGAATGCTTTCAAGGGGTTGTCGTTTTCTTGTAAATAAATACAACCCAGCAATGAATGCAAACCCTGCGGCTAATAAAAACACATCCATGAAATTTTGAGAAGACTGGTCATATATATATCCAGTCAATAAGGCTCCTGTTCCAATTCCTATCTCTAGAAAAATGTACATAGTAGCAATACCTCTTCCCCGGTGTTTTTCATCACTCAAATCGATGGTCCAGGCATAAACTGTTGGAGAAACCATTCCATTGGCCAATCCAAACAATACCCCACCAAACAGGAATACAGGTGCACTTTCCGCTAATCCAGTAACCACCATGCTGATGAAAAGCATTACAATAGCGTATTTTAAGACAATTGCTCTACCATATTTATCAGATAACCTCCCTGCTACAAAACGAATGGTTAATGAAGCGCCTGTAAAAAATGTGAAGTACAGACCTTTGTTACTTAATCCAAGTGATTCACTGAAATCTGGAGAAGCTGTCAGCACCACACCAAAGGAAAATACGCATAATACCAGTACTACTGAAGGCCTCAAGACTCTTGGCTCAAAGATATCTACCCATTTTACGGCGAATGCTTCTTTTGACAACTTCCTTGGCGGTGGAAGGGTTTCTTTCATTCCGATTAAGATAGCTACTGAGAGAATCGCAAAAACACCACCAGTATAAAACATAAATTCTATGGAGGTCATATTGGTAATCGTGGAACCCAATGCAGGACCTGCAGTGGCACCTATGTTGCTAAAGAACCCAACAATACCCATTGCTTCACCACGTCTGTCTCTGGGAACAATATCCGCAACAAATGCTGCAGTACCAGTTGGTTTGAATCCCGTGGAAAAACCATGGAATAATCTGAGTAGCAGGAAAGGAACAACGGAAGTTAGAAGCGGATACATAAAGCATGCAACCGCACTCACCAAAGCACCCACAACCATTACAGGAATTCTTCCCCACTGGTCTGCAAGTTTCCCGCTGAAGGGTCTGGAAATGGCTGCAGTCAATGTGAAAAGCGCAATGATATAGCCAATATAATCCCCGCCACCCATACTGGTCAGGTATGAAGGTAGCTCAGGGAGCATCATGGTAAAGCTTGAAAAAAACAGAAGGCCACTCACACAGAGCAGCCAAAATTGCAATGAGTATGTTTTCAAATGTTAGTCATTTGTTTCCTGACCATGCAGGAGGAATGCTTTGATAAAATCACCAAGGTCACCATCTAATACGTTTTGCACGTCGCTTCGTTCCACACCTGTCCTGTTATCTTTAATCAATTTGTATGGATGCAGTACATAATTCCTAATTTGGGATCCAAAGTCAATTTTCATTTTACCTGCTTCCACCTCATCACGCTTTTCATTCCTTTTTTGAATTTCCAGTTGATAGAGCTGAGATTTAAGCATGTTCAGGGCTTTTTCCTTGTTCATCAGCTGAGAACGTTCTTGCTGACACTCAATAATAATCCCCGATGGAGCATGACGTAATCTAACAGCCGTTTCTACCTTGTTCACGTTCTGTCCTCCAGCACCGCCGGATCTGAATGTCTCCCAGGTGATATCGGATGGATTGACATCAATCTCAATGGAATCATCCACCACAGGATATACAAATACCGAAGCAAATGAAGTGTGTCTCCTCCCTCCAGAATCAAATGGGGAAATTCTCACCAGCCGGTGAACACCTATTTCTGATTTCAAAAAACCATAGGCGAATTGCCCATCTATTTCCAGTGTTGCCGATTTAAGTCCTGCTACATCACCAGGTTGGTAATTCACTTGCTTTACCTTGAATCCTTCAGATTCACCCCACATGATGTACATTCTCATGAGCATTTCTGCCCAATCCTGACTTTCAGTTCCTCCAGCACCAGGATTGATTTCAAGCATAGCGCTCAACTGATCCTCCTCTGCACTGAGCATTTTCTTGAACTCAAGTTCTCCTAAAAGTTTGTTGGCTTTTTGATAAGCTTCTTCAACCTCCTGAGAACTGGCCTCCTCCATTTCAAGGAATTCCTGTAGGGTTTCTACGTCTTCCAAAGCGGTATTGACTGTCTCAAAATCAGTCACCCAGGATTTTTTTGCCTTAATTCCTTTTAGAATTTTCTCGGCTTCTTTGGGGTCTTCCCAAAAATCAGGTTGTGTAGTGATGGTTTCCTCTTCCTCTACTTCTCTTTTCTTGACATCATAGTCAAAGATACCTCCTTAAAGCCTCTACTCCGGCCTTCAAGTCTTTCAACTGGTCTGTGGTCATAATTGTGTTGTTTTGAGGTGCGAAGATAGAAAATCTGATGCACTATTGATCTCAAAATGGCAGGAATCAATTCACAATAATTATTTTATTTCTACCTCCAATTTTAAATAGTTTTTTCCTTAACAGTGTCAACACCACACCTCCTCCGGATATACCTCCGGCAATAGCAGCTGTTTCGCCATCAAATTGTTCCTGATTAATGAGGTCCGCCACCATAAGAAGTCCACCAGCTACTATTAAAGAAGGTCCGTACTGACCAATATTAAAACCACCCAGGTGTTTATCACGGACGTCTATGGCTGCAATACTGTCTTTATTGATCTCAAATTCCTTAAATACGATATCATTTTCAGTGAACCCAACGATCGTTCCTCCAGCAAAATTATCAGCACCTTTAACACGAAATTTCATCTCCTCTCCGACGTAGAAGTAGGTCATCTTTTTGGTGCCTTGTTTAGTGAGTAAAAGCTTTTGCTGAGCCACTGTAGTGCCTGGGATCACTAAAAATAGTAACAGAAAATATAAAGTAAATCTGATCATTTCAGGCTTGTTTGGAACAGACTTAAAATAAGAAGTCCATTAACATAAAATGCTAATGGACCTCCAATATGTTGCCTGATTAATATCAGATTTTGTACAACCAGCCGTGTTTGTCTTCCAACTCACCAGTTTTGATTTTGGTAAGTTCATCCATCAGACGGGTGCTTACTTTTCTTCCTTCGATTGCTGGTAGTTCATAATCTACACCTTCATAACCTATCGCCTTTATTTGAGCGATAGTGGCAGCTGTACCCGCGCCAAATGCTTCTTGTAATCTACCTTCTTTGATGGCGTCAATGATCTCAGTTACCTTAATTGGTCTTTCCTCCACTTCCAGTCCCCAGTCTTTTGCCAACGTAAGTGCACTGTCCCTGGTAATTCCTTTCAGAATTGTGTCACCTGTAGGAGCAGTCACTAATTTATTGTCGATCACAAACATCAGGTTCATTGTGCCTGCTTCCTCGATGTACTCGTGGTTTTTACCATCAGTCCAGATCAGCTGGTTATACCCATCTTTCTGAGCCTGAACTGCAGGATATAATGCTGCTGCATAATTTCCACCGGTCTTTGCAAAACCAGTACCACCAGCTGCTGCTCTGGTGTAATGTGTTTCAATTTTCACTTTTACAGGTTCGGCATAGTATGCACCAACCGGACAAGTGATAATCAAAAATTTGTAAGTATCAGAAGGTCTGATCCCCACATAAGGATCAAAACCGAAAATGAAAGGTCTGATGTAAAGAGATGTTCCCTCTTTAGATGGCACCCATGCAGCATCCAGTTTCAGTAACTGGTGCAATCCTTCCATGAATATTTCTTCAGGAATCTCCGGGATACACATCCTAACTGCACTCTTATTGAGTCTTTTGGCATTGTCTTCAGGTCTGAAAACAAAAATATCTCCAGCCTGATTTTTATGAGCTTTTAACCCTTCAAATACAGTTTGGCTATAATGCAAAGTAGTATTCGCAGGGCTGATAGAAAGATCTCCGTAAGGGACAATCCTAAAATCACCCCAGACACCATTGTCATAATCGGCAATGAACATGTGGTCTGAGTACATTTTCCCAAAGACCAGGTTATCCTCGTCGAATTGGGAAAGTTTAGAATTTTGTGTCTTCTCTACAGAAATGTTTAATGTATCTATCATCGCATTATAAGTTTGATACGCGAAATTAGCTATTTACCATCAATTCGCATTGCTAATGATAATACAAATTTGAAAACGATTTCACTTACACGTACCTGGAAAAGTCTATCAAGGAACCCACTTAACTTCCTCCACACCTAACTCCTGGCCCATTTTTCTTCCCAATACGAAAAAATAGTCGCTTAATCGGTTCAGAAACTTGATGATGATGGCGTCTACTTCCTCAGTTTGATTCAATTTAATAACTGATCTTTCTGTTCTACGACACACAGTTCGGCACACATGTGCGAAGGATACTGATTGGTGGCCTCCAGGTAGGATGAAGTATTTTAACTCTGGTAATTCCTGGGTCATCTGGTCAATTTCAGATTCCAAACGTGAAATATGGTCTTCTGAAATATCGGGTAATTGCATTTTGGTATACCCCGGAGTTGTGGCCAACTTCGAGCCAATGACAAATAGGGTATCCTGAATAAATTGAAGAATTTCAGTCCTTCCCTGGTTGACTTCCTGATCGCGTAAAAGACCAATAAAAGAATTGAGTTCATCGGTATTACCATAAGACTCTATCCGTAAATCGGATTTATCGACTTTGGTACCTCCAATGAGTGATGTTTTTCCTTTGTCTCCGGTTTTGGTGTATACCTTCATGAAAATTCTTTGGGTGTTATTTTATTCAACAGCTTCGGCAGCTCTCCGGATATTTTTATTGAGTTCATCAGATTCTACTAACCCATCTTTCAACCTGATAATTCTATGGGCATATTCCGCAATGTCTTCCTCGTGTGTTACCATGATAATAGTGTTCCCCTGGTCGTGGAGTTGTTCAAATAACTCCATGATATCATATGATGTTTTAGAATCCAGGTTACCAGTTGGTTCATCCGCCAGAATAATAGAAGGGTCATTCACTAAAGCACGAGCTATCGCCACCCTTTGTCTTTGACCACCTGATAATTCATTGGGTTTGTGGTGAGCTCTATCTCCCAATCCCACTCCAGTCAATGCTGCAAGCGCTTTCTCTTCTCTATCTGATCTACTGTAACCGGCGTATACCAATGGTAATGATACGTTTTCTAAAGCTGTTGCTCTTGGAAGTAGGTTAAATGTCTGGAACACAAAACCAATTTCTTTATTTCGTATTTCAGCCAATTCATTTTCAGTAAGGTCACTCACATCATGCCCATTCAATATATAAGTTCCTTTTGTAGGTGAATCCAATGCACCAATAATATTCATCAAAGTAGATTTTCCAGAACCCGAAGGCCCCATGAAAGCAACATATTCTCCCCTATCAATTTTAATAGATACAGACTTCAATGCATGAATAGTTTCAGCACCCATTACATACTGTCTGCCAATGTCGCTTGTCTCTATGATTTGATGACTCATTACCTTTTATTTTGATTGGTCTAGCAAATAGACGGTTTTATTACATTCCGGGTTATCTTATTTGCGTTAATTCTTCAATTGAGCGTAATTTAGCACGAATGAGGAAATTATTATTCACATTTTTTCTACTATCCACATTGCCTATTCTGGCACAAGACCAAAATGGATGGGCTGTTTTGGCTGATGTTTCAATTGAGAGTGTTTGGGATGATCTCCTTCAACAGCAAATAGATCGACCAGTTTTTGGGAAGAGGCCCAAATCAAAAGAAGGTAATCAAATAACTCTAGAGGGATATATGGTTCCCCTGGATGATTTGCTCCAGCAAAAGAGTTTTGTAATTTCATCATTACCTTTCCAAACCTGCTTTTTTTGTGGAGGAGCAGGACCAGAAACCGTAGCAGAAATTCGAACCACCGCTTCTTACCGGTATACGGATGCTAAGATCAAAGTAAAAGGTAAATTGAGATTGAATGACTCCAACCCTCTTGAACTTTACTACATTCTTGAGAATGCCATTATCCTGGATTAACCAAACCTGAATTTGAAATAAAGTATTACTCCACTCAAGGTTAAGGTGAGTGTATTGGCCATTATCATCGGCAAATCATTTATTATAATCCCGTAAGTCAACCACAAGGCCACTCCTAAAAAGAAAACCAGAAACATTCCAAGAGAAAGGTCCTTGGCTGATTTTGACTTCCAGGTCTTGACCACCTGAGGCAAAAATGCTATTGACGTTAGGGCTCCAGCCAATAAACCAACCAACTCAATGTTCGTGATATTCATATATTTTGCGTTTTTACACTACAAATATCAATAATATTTTCATATTTCCGCATAAAACCGCATATATTTGCAAAATAATATTCAATTATCGGCATATGCTGAAAGAAGAGAGGCAACATTACATATTAAATAAGCTTAGAGAAGACGAGCGTGTCAATTCATTAGAACTGAGCAAAGAACTTGATGTATCTGACGACACCATCAGAAGGGACCTTACTGAATTAGCCAGAGAAGGCCTCATCCAGAAGGTACATGGTGGTGCCATCCCCAAACCCCCTGCTCCAATTGGCTACCTGGAAAGACTTCATTACGGCGAGAAGACGAAACAACAACTCGCTGAAAAGCTCCCTGATTTTCTCTTCCCCGGAATGGTACTGATTGTGGATGGAGGCACCACTAACTTAATAGCCATCAAACAATTGCCCCCGACAATAAAAATGACTGTTGTTACCAATAGCCTGCCTGTTGCTGCTGAGTTATCCAGGCACGAATATGTAGACATCATTTTTCTGGGTGGAAATATTTTAAAGAGTTCGCAGGCTTCCATTGGCAGTGAAGCCATGGACACACTCGACAATATATACGCTGATCTTTGCCTCATGGGCACCTGCAGTTTTCACCCGGAAGTAGGACTAACTTCCACTGATAAAGATGAGTCCGCGCTGAAGAGAAAGATGGTATCTTCTAGCAAAAAAGTGCTTCTATTAGCTACTGAAGACAAGCTAAACACTGCGTCAAATTTTAAAGTGTGCCCTCCGGGAGACATTGATTTTCTGGTAACGGAAAAGAGTGTGGAAAAGGAGGTACTGAATGCATTTGAGAAACAAGAAATTGAAATTTATACAATATGAAAATAGAACATATTGCCATCTGGACATCGGATATAGAAAAGCTCAGTGAGTTTTACGTAAAGTATTTTGACGGAACCAGAAATGAGAAGTACATCAACCAGAATAAAAACTTTGCCTCTTATTTCATATCGTTTGACAGTGGTTGCCGACTTGAGATCATGCAAATGCAGGGAGTCCCGGATTCAAAAAATGATGCTATCACGCAATTCACTGGAATAATTCATTTTGCATTCGATGTGGAAAACAGAGAAGCACTTGTAGCGAAAACCAATCAATTGGAAGCGGCCGGATTTCAGGTGATAGACGGACCCAGAGTTACCGGTGATGGGTATTTTGAAAGTGTCATCCTTGATCCTGATCAAAACCGGGTAGAATTATCTTGTCTGGCGTGAAAAACATACTGAAACATCTTCGGATATTCTTTTCCAATCAACCCTATTGGTCAATAGGCCTGGTTTTTGGCATCAATAGTTTGCTGTTTGGGTCTTGGGTCACAAGAATTCCTGATGTCAAAGAAAACTTATCATTGAATGACGCTGAGCTGGGAACAGCACTATTAGGATTACCAATCGGAAGCATTTCTGGCATGCTGGTAACTGGATGGCTAATAAAGAAAATTGGTGTTGGTCGATTGACAGTATTGTCAACACTTGTCTTCTCCATTCTCATGATTTTCCCAGTAAGTGCAGGCAATTTTACATTACTAATGGTTGCTCTGATATTTCAGGGATTAAGTACGGCGATTATGGACATTGCCATGAATGACAGTGCATCATACCTGGAGAAAAGAGACAAAGTAAGGATTATGTCCACTTGTCATGGATTTTGGAGTTTAGGAGGTATGATTGGGGCAGCTGCTGGTAGTTTTATTGCTGGTATAAAATTTCCAGCTGAATATCACATGATGGCTATGGTAGTTTTGATGATACTTCTACTTATATCCATAAAATCAAAAATTGGGCCATTGAGAAATGATGAGGACCAGGGTGTGGTATTTGCAATCCCGTCCAGGTCATTGGTACTTCTTTCATGTATAGCGTTTTGTATTTTACTGAATGAAGGTGCCATTGCAGATTGGAGTGCTCTCTACTTTAAGTACACATTACTGAGCAATGAATATATAACCGGTTTAGGTTATGCTGGTTTTTCATTTGCTATGGCCCTTGGAAGGTTTTCAGGAGACAGTGTCATACCCATATTTGGTGATCGGAAAATACTAATACTGGGTGGGTTGATCTCAACAATTTCTCTAGCACTGGCATTACTTGCTCAAAACCAATACATAGCGCTATTTGGATTCTTCATGACTGGACTCGGATTTAGCTGTATCGTACCGATATTGTTTAGGAGAGCAGCAAAAACACCCGGTCTATCATCTGGAGCCAGTATAGCAGCTGTTACCACTCTTGGTTATACAGGATTTCTGATCGGGCCTCCATTTATCGGTTACATAGCCCATCATTTTAGTCTGACCATAGGTCTTTCCATAGTAGTAGCACTCTCAGCATTTGTGAGTTTGTTATCTATGAGGATTAGAAACTAGCTATTATTATATAGTTTCAATACGGTTTCCCTCAAGGCTTTACCTTCATCAGAACAAACAAAATGAATAGACGAGGCAATTTCTTTGGGTTTTACCCAGTCATCAAAATTTGCATCTGGCATTGCTTCACGATTTGGAGGAGTATCAATCACACTTGGCACAATGACGGTAGCCTTAACATGTGGCAATGATTTATCACCATTGATAATATCGGCAAGGTTTGCGACCATACTTTTTGATAATGCATAAGGTATCATAGCCTGAGCACTCTCTATATTGAATGCAGGTTTCGCTCCAATAAACACAAAATTACTCATTTCATCTTTCGAGAATAATGGAAGAGTTGCCTGTGTTAAGTTGAGGGCTGTTTTAAAGTTAAGCGATACCATTTTATCTATATCTTCCAGGGTTGTCGCTTCAATGTCACTCATTCCAAAACCACCAACCAGGTTAATGACAGCATCAATTCTACCTTCAGCTTCAAAAATTTCACTTACTGTGGCTTTAGTGTTTTCTGTATCCAGAAGATTAGTCTCTTTGAATAGCAAATCAATTTCAGAAGAGTAGTGTGCAGTACGATCAAGTCCATAAACTTTGAATCCTTCTGTCATAAATTTCTCAACTACCGCTGTACCTAAATTTCCTGAAGCCCCTGAGACAATAGCTACTTTGTGCATATCGAATGTTTTCATTGATTAAATTCACCATTAATTTAAATAATTGATATACCCAAAAATGGATAAATCCAATTTTTTTCAGGATGTTTATGAGGTTGTAAGACTCATTCCGCAAGGTAGAGTAACAAGTTATGGTGCGATTGCCAATTACCTTGGAATGAAGCGGAGAGCTCGGATGGTTGGATGGGCTATGAATGGTGCCTCAGAACAAAATGTACCTGCCCATAGAGTGGTCAATAGCAGTGGCTTTTTGTCTGGAAAAAATGCATTCTCCACACCCACATTGATGCAGGAACTACTTGAAAAAGAAGGTGTATCCATTAAGAATGATAAAATCCAGAACTTCAAAGAAAAATTTTGGGATCCGATGAAAGAGTTGTCATTATAATGATCTTATTTCCTGGCAATCAACAAACCTATGAAGGTAAGTGCACCATTTAAGATCAATATCTCAAACCCAAATTTATATCCAGACAGCCAGGTCTCACTATTTAAGTTAATGATGTAAGCAATTATTGGAGAAAGAACACATACAAAAGGCACCCAATTATCTTTCACCTGAAACCTGGTGAAAAGACCAAATGCATAAAGCCCTAATAGAGGACCATAAGTATAACCAGCGGCTTTAAAGACATTATTGATGACCGAATCGTCATTGATGGCTTCAAAAATTAAGATTACCAGAAACAACACAAACGAGAAACCCACATGAACCAAAGTCCTTGTTCTCTTTTTTTGATCAAAGTTTTCCTTATTGAACCCCAGAAAATCTACGCAAAAGGAAGTTGTGAGGGCAGTCAATGCTGAATCTGCACTGCTATAGGCTGCAGCGGTAATCCCTAAAAGAAAAAGTATACCTCCCGTAAGACCCAGGTAGTTTTGCGCAATCAAAGGAAACAATTGGTCCGTTCTATCAGGAATTTCAATACCCTTGAATGCTACATATTCATACATCAAAGCTCCCAGGCTCAAAAAGAAGATGTTGACAATTACCAAAACCACACAAAACCAGAATATATTCTTCTGGGCATCCCTCAGGTTCTTGCAGGTCAGGTTTTTCTGCATCATGTCCTGATCTAAACCAGTCATCACGATGGCTATGAAGGCACCAGATAAAAACTGTTTAAAAAAGTTTCTGCTGTGGTTTCCTTCCCACATGAAAGTGTTTGAAAAATCACTGTTCGACACCTTTTCAATGATGCCTCCAATTCCTAGCCCCATCTCTTGACCAATAAAATAAATACTCACCAAAACGGCTAGAATGAGAAAAGTAGTCTGTAGCGTGTCGGTCCAAACTATGGTTTTTATCCCACCTCTAAAGGTGTATAACCATATCAACAGAATGGTTACAAAAACAGAAACTGCAAATGGAATATTGAAAGCACTGAAAAAGAACTGATCCAGCACAATAGCTACTAAAAATAACCTGAATGAAGCACCAATTATTCTAGACAAAATGAAGAACGCCGCTCCGGATTTGTACGTCATGAATCCAAAACGATCTTCCAGGTAGGTATAAATTGACACCAAATTCAATCGATAGTAAAGTGGCATGAGCACTGTGGCAATCACAAGATATCCGGGTAAGTAACCCAGCACCATCTGGAAATAATAGAAATTACTGTTGCCCACTTCTCCCGGAACCGAAATAAAAGTTACCCCAGAAAGGGACGCTCCAATCATACCATAAGCAACCAAATACCAGGGAGACTGACGATTGGCTGTAAAAAAAGAAGCGCCATCAGAATTTTTTGTTGTCAGATAGGAGATTAATATGAGGAAAAGGAAGTATCCAAATATTACCAGGAAAACAACAATAGGGCTCATCTAGAGGGATTTAATTAAATCTTAAACTGTGATAGTTAACAATTGGTGCTGTAAATTATATTTTTGCAGTAAATTTGCAAAATGATGGAAGAAATGGACGTTCAGGAATTAGTTGAAGTTGAAGAGACCATTGATTCGGAGAATGTAAAGGACCTCATGGTCTTTAATGACGATTTCAACACATTTGAGCACGTGATTCAAACACTTATAAAAGTTTGTAAACATGATGCCCACCAGGCAGAACAATGCACTTGGTTAATCCACTACAAAGGTAAATGTGCGGTAAAAAAAGGTGTGTACCAGGAGTTGAAACCCATGAAAGAGGGTATAACAGACGCTGGAATTAATGCAGCTATCGTATAAGATTGCATGGAATACCCTTCCAAATTAATTGAAGAAGCAGTAAACGAAATCTCAAAACTTCCTGGAATAGGTAGGAAGACAGCATTACGTCTTGCGCTACACCTGTTGAAATCAGACTTACCCACTACAGAATACCTGACAGAAGCGCTTCTGAAACTAAGAAAAGAGACCAGGTATTGCAATACATGTCATGTAATCTCACATACTACAGATTGCACCTGCAGGACAATTAAAACCGATACCTCCATCATTTGTGTAGTGGAAGACACACCGGATGTCATGGCTATCAGAAACACTGGACAATATAATGGTATGTTTCATGTACTGGGTGGAGTAATTTCTCCTATCGATGGTATTGGACCTGAAGAACTGAATATTGAAACTTTGGTTAAGCGGATACGAGAAAATCCGGAAGAAGTAAAAGAAATCATTTTAGCCCTCAGTCCAACTATGGAGGGTGATACAACTTCATTTTACATTACAAAAAAGCTCAAAGATTTTAATTTGAAAGTTACTACAATTGCCAGAGGTATCCCTATTGGTGGAGAGCTTGAATATGCAGATGAAGTAACTTTAGGGAGAAGCATTGTGACAAGAAGTGATTACACATCTAGTTAGCGCCTCCTTCTTCCCGAATAAAAATTGAAGAATAATAAGAAAGCCATTCCACAACCCAGGATTAATATATTCCAATTGGGTGAACCCTCTTGTACAGATTGATAGAATACCCAACCTGCCACCACTGTAATCACACTTCCTAGAGTTATTCCCAGAATTCGTTTTTGCTTCACCTTCTGACGTTATTTTCTTGATGTTCCAAAGATAATTGCTGCAAGTGCACCTCCAAGCAGAGGCCCACAAATATATACCGTGAGAAAACCAAATTTATCCGCTGGGAATGCGGCGTCTCCCCAACCCATGAGCAAGGCTACCATTCTTGGTCCGAAATCTCTTGCCGGATTGATACCGCACTGTGTGAATGGCGCAAAAAGACAAATAACTGCCGTTACAGTAACACCTACCAACCAGGGAATTCCATTTTCATTACCTTCCTTTTCCGTGAGGCTAAAGATCACAAACACCAACACAAAAGTACCTGTCGTCTCTATGCCCATCGCCTGCCACCATTTCAGAGAGACTAATAAATCCATTCCAGGATTAGGGTAGAATTCACCAAACATTGAGGCCGTTATTTCCGAACCTGGCATACCACGCACCAATTGATGTGCCAGCTCATATTGAGCAATCTCATTATGAAAAATCAAATAGAGACCCAACGCCGCTGAAAATGCTCCAAAGACCTGTGCCGCCATATATATTAAACCAGTTCTGATTGAAATAAGCCTTCTGGTTAATACAGCCATGGTAACCGCGGGGTTTAAGTGTGCTGGACTTAGGTTTCTTGAACAGAAGACAGCCAGGGTTACAGCAATTCCCCACATAATGGCTATTTCATATAAACTAGAAAATGCACCTAACAAAATTGCTGTAGCTACAGCTCCACAGCCAAGGAATACAATTATGAATGTCCCTATAAATTCTCCAATGAATTCTTTCTTCATAATATTTCAGAACAGCAAATAGATCATTTTGGATTAGTATCAATATCAATTTTTGGTTGATAATTGAAAGATTGTAAGATAATAGAATTATCAGAGGTAGTTAATATTTCTTAGTAAATACAAATAGAGGATTTTGGAAGTTCAATTATTCATCCGTTGGTTGTAATGTTAATGACACTTCTTACTTTATTATTCGCTGGATTCTCAATACCAATTATCCAAAAACCACAAAATCCTGATCCATATCGGTGAAAACAGCTAAAATATTCGATGAATGTACATTTTGTGGCGACTATAGCCCTTTTCCGTGGCATTTACTTCACCTATATTTACAGAACTAATTTACTGAAAACCAAGACCAGCGACTCACTTCTATGGTTTTCAGGATAGAACGGGAATACGGCACACATCATACTTGATATTTAAGAAATAAAAATAGTGATCATGAAAACATGGTACATCAGTTACTTATATAAGTGTGTTCTATTAGTTCTGCTAACCGGAACTACATTCTTTTCGAATGCACAAGATTTTTCAGCTGGAATCAATACAGAATCCCCGAATCCAAATGCTGTACTGCATCTGGTTTCACCAAATGGGGATCAGGGATTGATGATCCCAAAACTCACAACCACCCAAAGGAACGCCATGAGTCTGGCAGCCAGTGATAATGGTTTGCTGATATTTGATTCAGATGAAAATGTATTTTACTTCTGGTTTAATCCCAATTGGATAGTTCTTTCCACAGGTAGTGGCCAAACACTGTCACTTTCGGGTGATAACCTTTCCATTTTAAATGGAAACTCCATTGATCTGTCAACCGTGGATAACCAGTCACTTTCATTAAGTGGAAACACACTGACTATTGATAATGGTAATAGTGTAGATTTATCAAGTGTAGGTGCTGGAAATCAGGATCTATCCCTGTCAGGCAATTCACTTTCCCTTAGTGGGGATGCATCACCAGTTGACTTATCCGGATTCCTTGATGATACTGATGATCAAACACTAACGCTTACAGGAACATCACTTGCTATATCAGAAGGGAACTCTGTTGATCTGTCTGGAATAGCAGGAGACAATCAGGATTTAACATTATCAGGCAACACACTTTCACTGACAAACGATGCTACCACAGTGGATCTTTCATCGTTTTTGGACAATACTGACGCTCAAACTTTATCACTAACAGGTACTGATTTAACAATTGCTGATGGCAACACGGTAGACCTGAGTGGAATAGCTGGAGACAATCAGGATCTTGAATTAGCTGGCAATACCCTAACATTGACCAATGATGGCACTACAGTAGACTTATCCGGATACCTGGATAATACTGATGAGCAAGATTTGACCTTAGCCGGAAACACACTTTCGCTTACCAATGATGCCACTCCGGTGGATTTATCAGGATATCTTGATAATACAGATGCGCAAACTTTATCATTGGCAGGGACGGACTTAACAATATCTGATGGTAATACTGTAGATCTGTCTGGGATCGCAGGCGACAACCAGGACCTTGACCTTGTGGGCAACACATTATCATTGACCAATGATGGCACCACAGTCGACCTGTCCGGATACCTGGATAACACAGATGAACAGAATCTAAGTTTTTCTGTAGGTGTAATCTCACTTTCAGGTAGTGCTGGAACTGTTGATTTAAGTACTTATGATGATGATGGGTCTGATGATATTACTACAGCTGACTTAGGTACAGGAGTTGGGCAGGTTCTTTCCTTCGCTACAGCAAACACACTTCCTGCATTGGATGGAACTGCATTGACCAACGTAACTTCCACAAACTTTTCCGGAACTTTGGCTGGAGATGTAACTGGTACTCAGGGAGCGACAGTTGTGTCGTCATTACAAGGTGATGGATTAAATATTACGACACCAGGAACAGGGGATATCCTTGAGTTCGATGGTACGGACTGGGTAAACATTCCTAATGCTTCTTTGTCTACAACAGACGTCCCTAACGCTGCGGGTGATATTACTGGAGATTATGCTTCTGGCTTGAACGTAAATACACTTCAGGGTTCAGGACTTATCATTTCTACGCCCGGTGCAGGTGAAATTCTGGAATTTAATGGTACGGACTGGGTAAACACTCCAAATGCTTCCTTGTCTACAACAGACGTCCCTAACGCTGCGGGTGATATTACTGGAGATTATGCTTCTGGCTTGAACGTAAATACACTTCAGGGTTCAGGACTTATCATTTCTACGCCTGGAGCAGGTGAAATTCTGGAATTTGATGGTACTGATTGGGTAAACATTCCTAATAACTCTATCGCTACAACAGATGTTCCTAACGCTGCGGGTGATATAACCGGAGATTATGCCTCTGGCTTAAACGTAAATACACTTCAGGGTTCAGGACTTATCATTTCTACGCCTGGAGCAGGTGAAATTCTGGAATTTGATGGTACTGATTGGGTAAACATTCCTAATAACTCTATCGCTACAACAGATGTTCCTAACGCTGCGGGTGATATAACCGGAGATTATGCTTCTGGCTTAAACGTAAATACACTTCAGGGTTCAGGACTTATCATTTCTACGCCCGGAGCAGGTGAAATTCTGGAATTTGATGGTACTGATTGGGTAAACATTCCTAATAACTCTATCGCTACAACAGATGTTCCTAACGCTGCGGGTGATATAACCGGAGATTATGCTTCTGGCTTAAACGTAAATACACTTCAAGGTTCGGGACTTATCATATCTACGCCCGGAGCAGGTGAAATTCTGGAATTTGATGGTACTGATTGGGTAAACATTCCTAATACTTCAATAGATGCTGGCGCTACTCCAAACCCTGCTGGGGACATTGGTGGTGACTATGCCTCTGGATTAGTGATAAATGCTTTACAGGGTGATGGTCTGAATATCGTAACAGCTACTGGTGGAGACATCTTAGAGTTTGATGGTACAAACTGGATTAACATTCCCAATACTTCAATAGATGCTGGCGCTACTCCAAACCCTGCTGGGGACATTGGTGGTGACTATGCCTCTGGATTAGTGATTAATGCCCTACAAGGTGATGGACTGAATATCGTAACAGCTACTGGCGGAGATATCCTGGAATTTGATGGTACCAACTGGATTAACATTCCCAATACTGCTATTGATGCTGGTGCCACACCTAATCCGGCTGGGGACATTGGTGGCGACTATGCCTCTGGATTAGTGATTAATGCTTTACAAGGTGATGGCCTGAATATCGTAACAGCTACTGGCGGAGATATCCTGGAATTTGATGGTACTAATTGGATTAACATTCCTAATACTGCTATTGATGCTGGCGCTACTCCAAACCCTGCTGGGGACATTGGCGGTGACTATGCCTCTGGATTAGTGATTAATGCCCTACAAGGTGATGGACTGAATATCGTAACAGCTACTGGTGGAGATATCTTAGAATTTGATGGTACAAACTGGATTAACATTCCCAATACTTCAATAGATGCTGGTGCCACACCTAATCCGGCTGGAGACATTGGTGGCGACTATGCCTCTGGATTAGTGATTAATGCTTTACAAGGTGATGGCCTGAATATCGTAACAGCTACTGGCGGAGATATCCTGGAATTTGATGGTACCAATTGGATTAACATTCCCAATACTTCAATAGATGCTGGTGCTACACCTAATCCTGCTGGGGACATTGGTGGTGACTATGCCTCTGGATTAGTGATTAATGCTTTACAAGGTGATGGACTGAATATCGTAACAGCTACTGGTGGAGATATCCTGGAATTTGATGGTACCAACTGGATTAACATTCCCAATACTGCTATTGATGCTGGTGCCACACCTAATCCGGCTGGGGACATTGGTGGCGACTATGCCTCTGGATTAGTGATTAATGCTTTACAAGGTGATGGACTGAATATCGTAACAGCCACTGGCGGAGATATCTTAGAATTTGATGGTACCAACTGGATTAACATTCCCAATACTGCTATTGATGCTGGTGCCACACCTAATCCGGCTGGGGACATTGGTGGCGACTATGCCTCTGGATTAGTGATTAATGCTTTACAAGGTGATGGACTGAATATCGTAACAGCCACTGGCGGAGATATCCTGGAATTTGATGGTACAGATTGGGTAAATATTCCTAATACGGCAGTTGATGCTGGAGCTACACCTAACCCGGCAGGTGATATTGGTGGGGATTATACGTCCGGGTTAAGCGTTGATGGTATCCAGGGAGTGAGTCTAAACTTAGCAGGCCTGGCAAGTAATGATATTTTGCAATATGATGGAACAGATTGGATCAACATTCCTTTTAATGCTTTCGATCCAACTAATATTACGACAGACCTTACATTTGAAAATTCTGCTCCACGAAATATTATAGTAAACGCTACTGCTACTGGAAATGGACAAAATTTGACGGTGCAATCTGGTATTTCAACAACTGGTGGATTCGGTGGAACTTTGAACCTTTACGCGGGTGGTTCTTCAGATAATGCCGGTGGAAACGTTGAGCTACAAGCTGGAGTTGGAGATTTAGCCGGAGGTGAGATTCAAATTTGGGCTGGAGATGCCACTAACATTAGTGGCGGAGGTGGTAACGTAAATATTTCAGCGGGAAATGGTGGTTCTTCTGGTGGATCTGGCGGAATTATTCAATTGACACCAGGAACGAACGGAGTAAATCAAAGTCACGTAGACATATTTGCTACAAGTGCATTAAAGTTACCAGTAGGTACAGGAGCTGAACAACCTCCTTCTCCTCTACAGGGTATGATCAGATTTAATACAGATGGTAACTTTTTTGAGGGGAATATTGATGGATCTCCAGGTGGCTGGGTAGACATTACAGGAGGTGGATATGCCTCTGCTGCATATGAAACATTAGATGAAACTGTAACTTTAGGTTCCGCACTTCCTCCTCCTATGGAATTTGGAACTGGTAATTTTCAATTGGGAGCTGTTTCTCCTTCCGGAAAATCGTTTCTTTCAGCATCATCACATGGTGGGCAGGGCTCTGAAGTACGTCTTTCTGCCGCTCGCGGAACGCAAGGAGGTGGAGAATCTCAACTGTTAAATGGAGACCTAATTGGTGAGGTTGTTTTTGATGGTTATCATGCTGGTGGTGTTTATAGTATTGCCTCTACTATTTCCGTTCAGGCTTCCGAAGATTGGAACGCAGCTACAAACACCGGTACAAATATGGCATTCCATATTACACCAAATGCAACTAATTCACTTACAGAAGTTTTAAATTTAAGCGAAACTGGTATTAAATCTCCATTTGATGTTGAAGTAGGTCAAAATATTTACTTCCCTGAGGGCTCCTCGCACATAATTGGTGTTGAGCCAAACTCTGGAGCTGCTGGCGATAATCTAACAATCCATGCCGGTGATTTCGGTGGTGGTGGTCCTGGAGGAACCCTCACACTGACTGGGGGACAAGGCGAAGATGGTGGTCCGGTAAGCATTAATGCAGGAACTGGGCTTAGTACGAATGGAGGTAACGTGGATTTAATAGCAGGAAATGGTGCCAATAATGGTGGTGACATCAATATTACACCAGGAACAGGGTCTACCAATGGATTTGTAAACATAAATGGTAATTCAATAACCAATGGAAATTCTTCAATAGAAGGAAACATTGACTTCCCCACAGGTTCGGATCATGAAATAAGAGTAGGCTCAAACGGTGGCGGTGTTGGTAATACTTTAACAGTTGCCGCAGGCGATGGTTCCGGAGGTGGTGGAGTATTAAGATTGTACTCTGGGTCTGGACCTGTGGGAGGTGATATTATCATCGAATCATTGAATGGTGGTCCCGGTGCAGGCGGCAATGTCTCAGTGATTGCATCTGCAGGGTTAACAACTAATCCGGGTGGCAATGTCAATATAGATGCAGGTGCCGGTGGTAGTGGTGGAGCTAATGGAGGTGACATTGTCCTAACACCAGGAGTCGGTGGAGGAGGAAATCCGGATGGTGAAGTAACTATAGATGGAACTCTAAACATTGTTGGATCTGAACGAATTAATGTTTTTGTTACAAATACTGACTACACGGTAATGCCAAACGATCGTGTTATTATTTACGATGGAGCAGGAGGCGATATAGTTACGTTTCCAGCCGCGGTAGATTTCCCAGGTATGGTAATTACGGTAACTATCAAACAACTAACAACGACGCTTTCAATTAATGTACCTGATAATATTGCAATTCCTGGTTCAACTAATTACAATTTAGATAAGTCACCAAGTAACGTAAGTAGTGCCACCTTTGTATCTGATGGAGTAGATTTCTGGGCTTTGATAAACAAAGTAGTTGAATAATGAAGTTTTTAATTACAATCTTAGCAATATTCAGCACATATGTTCTAAAGGCACAGAACTTTCTTCTGGAAGATAGCGCTAGCCTTTTCCTGGGGTCAAATGTCATATTTTACAATGGTGGAGATGTTACGCTCAATGGAAAATTGAATAGTAATGGTACCTTATCCAGCAATGCCGATATTGATTTCGTGGATAACAGTAGAGTAGGAAAATTAAAATTTGTAGGTGCTTCTAATCAATCCATATTTGGAGACACCCTTTATACAGAATCTTTGGAAGTAAACAAGGCCAATAATAGTAAACTCATCCTTGAATCAGAACAGGTCATTGTAGAAGGCAGTTTTCAAATTGTAATGGGTGTAATAGAATCCGAGGATGACCTGGACCTTATTGTTACGGGATCTGGTGGAGGTGCGGATGATGGTTATGTGGAAGGGAACCTGGTTGGGCTACTACAAGATGGGCCCGTTACTTTTCCGATGGGAGTTAACAATTTCTCCAATTACATCACGTTATCTGGAAACGCTCAGGGTGCTGTAGTTAAGGTTTCTTGTAAAGTTCCAGACCCGGAAAAATTAATCCCAACCGAAGATATGATTGGGATTGCAGATGAGGTAGAGTGGATCATTACAACTACCGGTGAGCCGTTTGAAGTAACCGCCACTATTGATTTCAATGGAATAGATTTGACCAACTTTTCAAATGGTGATTTCTTTCGGGCTCAAGCTTATGCGCCATCTGTAGTCAAATTTGGATCTGGTGATACCACCTATGTTGACCTGGGTTTTGCCTCTATTACAGAATCAGATAATGAAACTTTTGGAACTATTACTGCAAGTCAAACTTTTATAGTGTCCCAGGAGCCAACAAACCTGGCAATTGCGCTGATTCCAATATTATTAAACCCTGAATTTTATGTTCCTAATGCTTTTGCACCCAATGCATTCCTAGAGGAAAACAGAACCTTTAGACCATACTTTGCTGGTGCACCCGTGTCAAGGCTCAACATGCGAATTTGGGACTCACTGCAAAATACCGTTTACAAAGCAGATGAGACCGCAGACTCAATTGATCTCTCAGAGTTTGGCTGGGATGGAATTCTCCCTGATGGTCAATTCGCAGACGGAGGAGTATACTATTATTCTGTCATCATCGAGGCAGCTGGGGTTGAGTACAAAAAAGCCGGATCATTTCTATTAACAGATTGAGAAAACTTCTTTACATATCGATATTTATACTGACCGCATCAGTATCATGGGCACAAGACGGTCAATTTAGTCAATACTTCACGACCAAAATGCTCATAAACCCTGCATACTCGGGGATTCAACCAGAAATGGAGTTTTCCTCTAACTATAAAAGGTCAGGAGCTCCTGATGATGAAGCATTCTTTGAAGTCACTCAGGCTTCTGTGATTTACCCTCTTCGAACAACCACCAGTAGTATCAATCAAATTGGTGGAGTAGGGGGTACATTTTTCAGAGAGAAAAGAGGATACCAGGGATTGTTTACCAGTAACAAATTTCTTTTAACTGGGTCTTACGCTATCAGATTGAGTCAATTTATCAATAATTACCTGGTGTTTGGCCTTCAAGCAGGGGTGGTCCAGAATCAAATCACAGATGAAGGCTTAAATTGGGGTTCGCAATTCAATCAATACTTTGGCTTTGACAATACCTTGCAAGGTGAAACCCTTCCAGGAGATAATTTCCTCTACCCTACTGTAAATTTCGGTTTACTTTATACGATATATGACAATGACAATATCTATGTGAGGGATAAAAGTTTGATCATTGGTTTAAGTGCTGAGTACCTAAACAATCCAAAAACTGGTGAAAATTCAAATTTGAGAAAAAATACTGTTGCCAAGCTTATCGGTACATTTAAAATGGAATTAAGTGGAAGGTTTTACATTAATCCATCTGCATTAATAATCACCGAAGGAGGAAAATTTCAGTTCAATGTGGGCACCTACCTTTCTACAGTTGTGAATTCAGTCAAATCCAAAACGGCTGTTGTACTAAATACCGGAGGTTGGTACAGATTGGGCGACTCTTTTATTGTAATGGGTGGTTTCAAAATCAATCACCTTCAAATAGGCGCAAGCTTTGATCTAAATTCAAGTAGCGTTACAGATAATGCTGTATTATTAGCCTCATCCCCATCTTATGAATTATCTTTAACATATGTGTTAACAAGGAAAAAGGATATCAGAAAGGTATCAAATCCTATTTTCTAATGATGTTAAAAAAAATTACGGGCTGCTTTATACTATGTGTTTGCCTGTTTTGGCAAGCTTCTTCACAATCAGTTCCCAGGTTAAAAGCCCTGGCGGATACACTATACGAGGCATCTCAGTATGCAGAAGCGATCAAGTTCTATGATAAAATTATCAGCATCGATAAAAAAGCATACGAGTCGCAATTCAAATTGGGCATGTCATATTATCGCACACTGCAATATGATGATGCTAAAAAGCAATTCAATAAAATTATTAAAGCCAATGTAGGTGACTATATTCACCGTTCCACTTATTACCTTGGTAATATTTATAAACTCTCCAGTCAGTTCGAAGAAGCAGATAGTATATTTTCTCATTTGATCACGCAACCAAACGTAAACAATACCTTACTCAACCTAACAAGAAAACAAAAAGAGGGGTGTCTATTGGCATTACGCCAAAAAGCAAACAATCGCGGTTTTGCAATTGAAGAACTAGAAGATGTCAATTCGAAATTTCATGATTTTGGAGCAACTGTAAACCGACTGGAGCAGACTGTGGTATTTGTGACAACACGAAATTTAACGAAAAAGCAATATGCAGCCTTGCAATATGAAGGTCTTCTTCCGGATTTAATCCAATATGAGCAAAGAAATGATAAATGGCGGTCAGCATCCAGTAAAACAGATTTCAACAAACTGAATAGTCAGTGGTCAGAGGGATCCGGCACATTTACTAAGGATGGAAAATCTTTCTACTTTACGTCATGTCGATCAAATAATGGTGGAGATTGTAAAATCATGAAATCAAGCCTGGAAGATGGAAGATGGTCTGAACCGATCGCGCTGAATGAATTCATTAACTTACCCGGCTCTGAGAACAAACAGCCATCTATTACTCAAAATGGAGACACACTTTTCTTTTCTTCAGACAGACCAGGAGGTTTAGGGGGAAGTGACATTTGGATGAGTTTGAAGGGATTGAAAGAAAATTCCTGGACGCCTGCAATTAACATGGGTGACGCGATCAATACACCTTCCAATGAAATCACACCCTATTATAGTTCAGCTTTTGAGTGTCTGATTTTTGCAAGTGACGGACATGTCGGTTACGGTGGTTATGACCTTTTCGCGGCAAAGGGTGAGTCATTCTTTGAACCACAACTTTATAATCTTGGAGATCCTTTTAATTCACCACTTGATGACACCTATTTTAACATAACTGATAGCCTTGGTTTCATAGCCAGTAATAGGAAAAACAGAAAAAATCTCAATTTATACTCTTTTCATGTCAAGGATGAGAGGCTCTACATCTCACTATTAATATCAGGTGAATCTCTAATTGACGAGCGAGTAATTGCAAGGTTCAGGGACATCCGTACCTTGGATCTCACCACTTTCAGAGTGGAGGATTATCAGGGTTTTGAAATCTTTGATCCGGTAAAACGAAAAAAACCTAAACCAAAACTCCTGGCAAACAACCCATTTGAGAAACCTGATGAAACTGAATCAGAAATCATCGCAAGTACAGAGTCCGAACCAGACTTGAATCCTGAAGTCCAACCTGAGAGCATAACATTTTCTTCTGCTATAGAATCACCAATTGATTATAGGGATTACGAAATAACTGATCAAGGCATCCAGTATGAAAAAGTATACTTCCATTTTGGCAAAGCAATACTTACTCACCAAGCCAGAGAATCACTCAATTCGCTGATTAAACTTTATGAAAAAGAAGGTGATAAAATACAATCCATTAATGTATTGGCCAGTACAGATGATATCGGCACAAGCTCTTTTAACCTAGAATTATCTGAATCTAGAAGTGATATTGTTAAAAAATACCTCGTTGTTTATGGGGTTCCAGAGTCTAAAATCAACACTGTTTCTTTAGGTGAACAAGCCATCCCAACCACCGACACTACCTGGTATGGAAGGTTACTTAATCGACGGGCGGGAATATACCTGAAAGCAGATAATTCAATTCAGTTGAACTCCAGAAAACTACTTGTTGCAAGGGATGAAATGACTATTGAGCAGGCAGCTCAGTATCTGAATATTTCATTGGCCGACTTCAAAAAATGGAATGGCAGGTCATTTCTTATTATCAAAAAAGGGCAAGTTATTCGAGTGGATCAAAAACTCAATAACATTCCTAACCAGTACTTTATCGATGAATCAAAAATCATAGAAGGATTGCTTCTAGCCAATTGACATCAATTTCTTGAAACCAGGACATAAGCTCCCCAATCATAAGGATTGTTATCTTCTTCTTTGAAAGTGGCTCTTGCCTTAAAGAAGGCTTTTTGTGCATCTTCCACCTCCCGCAAGTTCTCATAGTATAGGTTCATAAACCTCCTGGCAGCCTGATCATTAATTTTAACTAAACTGATCAGGACATTATCGGCTCCTGCCACCAGAAAAGCCCTCTGTAACCCAAATACACCTTCACCATTTTTCACAGTTCCAAGTCCTGTTTCGCAAGCGGCAAGCACTACCACATTTGTTTCATCTAAAACAAGATTCATAGCTTCATATGCCGAGAGAATTCCATCCTCTGCATCCTCTGTGGTTTTCGTCAAAAATAACCCTGAACTATTTAATGGCTCTGAATGACTTGGATCGTCATCAAAATATCCGTGTGTTGCAATGTGCACTACACCTGGATTATTCAGGGCTTTAACTTTATCCTCGGTAGCTTCCACAAAATAATGACTTTCAGTCTTCCACCTCCGGATGTCAAGGAGTTTTGTAATGTCCTGGGCTTCCCTTTCTGCTCCAGGTAATTGTGCTAGTTTTTCTTCGATTTTCAGAGGTTCGAAATTAGGGTTCCCGAATATTTTAGCCTCTCTTATGAATTGTTTGGTTTCTTTTGCTAAAAAGTCCTTAGAGCTGGTAATATTCACAATATTGTATTTATCTGAGACGTATTCATCATTAGCCTCATCATAGAAAACCGACGGGTTTACTTTGTAGTAAACACCATCAGGAGCAAGGTAGACTGTTTGTACTCCTTGTAGCTTTTCATCTACTGGCCTCCAGAAATTCTTGAAACTTTCTGAATCCTTTACACCAAATTTGAGGGAATTGGTATATCGGTTATATATTCTGTCAAAATCTATGTCCCTGGGCCAGTGAACAGGAAGTAAAATAGAATCTCTCTTCAAGATAAATGCTGCATAGTTTGATTTATCTTCAAATCCCTGCTCAATTCCTTCTTTACTTATCTGGATCTTATACTTCCTGAATTGAATGATCTCTATTGCAGCGGAATTGTCTGGCAAGGCCGCACTAATACTCTCCCACTCATGATACTCAGACTTTTCCTGATCAGAAAACACTTTAAATTTTAGTGAAAGCTTCTTTTCCAAAGCGTCGGCCTCCTGCTCCATGGTTGAAATAGATGTTCCTGTAGCAACTCGCTCTTCCTCAGAGAGTAAATAAGCTTGTGCAAGTTTAAATTTTATATCACGCCATTCATCATAAATACGTTGAATTGACTGATCATTACTATTTTGAATGAGTTTCCTCATTTTATCAGAAGCATAAAAAAGTATTCCCTTTGTATTGATAAAATGATTCAATGCCAATTCAGCCCAATGTGTATCCAGAAATGATTCGGAAAATGCCAATGAACAAAATCTCTCTACGTTTGTCTTAGTCTCCTTGAAATATAATTGACGCTGTTGACGTGTAAGCACTGGAAATATGCTTCTCATATGTTGTATTTCTTCCACTAATGCCTCATTGAAGACTTTTAGTGCTCCAACAGTATCACCTTCAATGAGATAATAGAGCCCCAAATCATTCATAGATTTCATATATAAGGGGTGACTTTTACCAAGTGTTTTCTCCCTAATGTCTTTAGAATCCCTCAATAGCCTACCAGCTAGAGAAACATTATCCAGTTGGATGTAGATCAGGGCTATATTGTTTAAAGTAGTAGCATACCGTGGGTGATTCAACCCGTATATGACTTTGTCCATGTCTAAGACACGCATATAAAGGTTAAGTGCTTCGCTCAAATCACCTAATCCTTTGAAAGTACTCGCCAGGTTATTGAGGCAGCTTGCATAATCCGGGTGCATGCTCCCAAATAACTGTTTAAATCCCTCGGCGCTTTCTTTGAAGTATTGTAGTGCTTTTTCAGTCTTCCCTTGCCGCATGTAAACAGCCGCAAGGTTATTCATCATATAAGGCCGGATGGTGTGTAATTTTTCAGTCATTCCCAGAGCTCTTTCCAGGTATTTCTCAGCGGAAGTAATATCATTTATCTTGTAATAGAGCATTCCCAATCCGTTCAGAGTCTCCAGCATAAGAATGTCATCATCGGCGAAGTATTCTCCCTTTATTTCGAGGTTATGCAACAAAAAACTCTCTGAATCAGAGTATTCTCCTTGCTCGATCTTTAGTGTTGATAATCTATCTATCGCCTGCAAATATTGACTCTGACTGATTTGTTTGGCGCGCTCAACAGCACCGGTAAGCTTCTCTTCGCTTGCGGTCAGGTCTCCAAAGTGCCGGAGAGTAGTACCGGTCTCGATCAAAATATCAACCATGATAGAATCTGCCACCTTAATATCTCCTCCAATGATCTCTGCCGCTGACAATGAAGTCAAACTTTCATTGAATTTACCAATACCCCTGAAGTAGATTCCTTTTCTAAACTGATGGAGGACATTTTCAATACTCCTTGCACCATATTCTTTTTCAACAATTTTGTCTGCATATTTCAGGTAATCTCCGGCAATATCATATTCACCTTTCTCCGAGTGGAGTTCTGACAGGCTATAATAAATATCCAAGTAGTCAATAGAGATGGAGTCTTCCTTTGTTGTAGCCCCTTCAAGAGCCTTCTCAAAAGCATTTTGGGCCAGGGTTTGTTCCTTAACCCGCCATAAAGCGAGCCCTACATTATTGTAAATGGCCGTGATACCTATATCCAGGTTACATTCACCGGCTTCTAGTTTTTCTACAAGGCTTTGCCCATAAAAAACTGTCTTTTCTTTTTGCCTGTCTTTGAAGTATTCAACACTATCCAGGAGCTGAAGACAAGTTTGCCCCTGTGCTCCTGTATGAAGCACCAGTATAAGAAAGCCAGAAAGAATAACTGCAAAAATTCGCATATTGGATTTACCCTTTCTGTAAAAATAACCAGAAATTGCCCAAGTGTCCCCTGGGCTTATCTACAATTCATTAGAACTTATCTAAAATTCGGCATTTCCTGGTGTACGAGGGAAAGGAATCACGTCTCTGATATTACCCATACCTGTCACGAACTGAATCATTCTTTCAAAACCCAGTCCGAACCCACTGTGCGGGGCAGTACCAAACTTTCGTGTATCAAGATACCAATAGAGCTCATCAGTTGGTACATTCATTTCTTTCATTCTAGCCACTAACTCATCATATCGTTCCTCTCTTTGTGAGCCACCGACGATTTCTCCGATACCCGGAAACAAAATATCCATGGCCGCTACCGTCTTTCCATCCTCATTGTTTCGCATATAGAATGCTTTGATGTCTTTCGGATAATTGAAAAGAATAACCGGTTTCTTGAAGTGTTTTTCTACCAAATAACGTTCATGTTCAGATTGCAGATCAGCACCCCAGCCTTCAATGAGATATGAAAATTTCTTTTTCTTGTTGGGTTTAGAGTTCCTAAGGATATCAATTCCTTCTGTATAGGAAATCCTAACGAATTCATTATCCCTGACAAATTCAAGACGCTCGATTAATGACAGTTCACTTCTCTCATTCTGAGGTTTAGTGCTTTCCTCATCTTGTGCCCTTTTATTCAAAAACTCCAAATCATCCTGGCAATGCTCCAGCACATAGGTCACAAGGTATTTGAGCATTTCTTCTGCCAGATCCATGTTATCATCCAGGTCATAAAAAGCCATCTCCGGCTCAATCATCCAGAATTCTGCAAGGTGCCTTGTAGTATTTGAATTCTCCGCTCTAAATGTGGGCCCAAATGTGTAAATCTCTGACAATGCCAAAGCGGCCAACTCACCTTCCAATTGACCCGATACCGTCAGGTTGGCCTCACGTTCAAAGAAATCCTGCTTGAAGTCAATTTTTCCTTCATCTGTTTTTGGAGGGTTCAACAAATCCAGAGTGGTTACAGTAAAAGTTTCTCCTGCACCCTCGGCATCTGATCCTGTGATGATAGGTGTATGGATATTATAAAATCCTTTGTCGTGAAAGAACTTATGAACCGCAAAAATCATGCTATGCCTTACTCTACTGATGGCACTGAATGTATTTGTTCTTACCCTGAGGTGAGCGATATCCCTTAAGAATTCAAGTGAGTGCTTTTTAGGCTGCAATGGAAACTCTTCAGGGTTTGCATCTCCTAATATATGTATTTGTGATGCTTCTATTTCTACAGCCTGACCAGATCCTTGTGACTCAACAAGCTTACCATCAACAGCAATACAAGCACCTGTCGTGCACCTTTTTAGAGTTCCTTCATCAATTCTAGTTGGATCTGCTACTATCTGAATATTGTTGATAGTAGAACCATCGTTCAGCGCAATAAAAGCTACATTCTTATTTCCCCTTTTTGTTCTTATCCATCCTTTTACCACTACCTCTTTTCCGGTTTCCCCGGATTTGAGAACATCCAGTATTCTGGTTCTTTTTAGTTTAGAATCACTCATAAGATAAAAATTTGCAACCTTATTGGCTTTAATGTGTATATTAATATTTGCCCAACAAACATCATTGGCTGAACAGGTCGCAAAAAAACGATATTTTGGGCTTTTTATCAAAGAATGAAGGATTTATCATAAATTTGGATCGATCTAAATTTTTCAATGCAAAAGCTTACATTAAGTCAAACTCTTAGTCAAAAATTATCACCTCAGCAGATTCAATTCATTAAACTGCTGCAGGTTCCTACTGCCGAGTTAGAAACTCGTGTCGAGGAAGAGTTGGAGGTCAATCCCGCACTGGAAGAAGGAAAAGAGGACTCATCAGATGATTTAACAGACGATTACGAAGATTCGTCAAATGATAGTCAGGATGAATTAGATATCAATGACTACCTTCAAGACGATGATTATTCCGGATACAAAATGCAGGGAGATGGTCGTAATCCTGATGATGATGACAAGGAAATGCCCATATCTGCCGGGTCCAGTTTGCATGAAAGTCTGATCAATCAGCTTGGGTATGTGAAGCTAGATGAGAGAGAAACCATCATTGGCAAACAACTTATTGGTAGCATTGAATCGGATGGATACATCAGAAGAGAATTAGAAGCTATAGTCAATGATCTCGCATTCGCTCAAAACGTAGAAACAGATGTAGAAGAATTAGAAAACATTCTCTATAAGATACAAACATTTGACCCTCCGGGAATTGCGGCCAGGGACCTTAAAGAATGCCTGATACTTCAATTAGAGAGAAGAGCGGAAACGTACGACAACTTATTAGCCATTCAGATCCTGGAAAATTGTTTTGATGAGTTCACCAAGAAGCATTATGACAAGATCATGAAAAAACTTGGTATCGATGATGATGAGGACCTTAGAGAAGCTGTTCAGGTCATTACCAAGCTAAACCCTAAACCAGGAGGAATAGGAGATTCAATAGTCAGGACACAATACCTCATCCCAGATTTTATCCTGACAAACAATAATGGCAAGTTAGAATTGCAACTCAATAGCCGAAATGCACCGGAACTGAGAATCAGCCGGTCATATTCTGACATGCTGGATTCTTATCAGAAATCTGATAAAAAAGATAAGAAACTAAAAGAAACTGTCAGCTTCGTAAAACAAAAACTGGATGCTGCCAAATGGTTCATTGATGCAATTAAACAACGCCAACATACCTTGTTGAATACCATGAATGCCATCATTGAATTCCAGTATGATTATTTTCAGGAGGGCGATGAAAGCAAGTTAAGACCCATGATCCTAAAGGACATTGCTGAAAAAATCAATATGGACATTTCCACCGTATCCAGGGTGGCCAACAGCAAATCCATTCAAACAGAGTTTGGCATTTTTCCATTAAAATATTTCTTCAGTGAAGGAATTGCCACAGATTCGGGTGAAGATGTGAGTAGCAGAGAGGTTAAAAACAAGTTGAAAGAGGTGATTGACGGTGAAGACAAGCGCAAACCACTTTCAGATGACAAACTGGAAAAAATCCTTAAAGAGCACGGCTATAATATTGCAAGAAGAACAGTAGCCAAATACCGTGAACAATTGGGTATACCGGTAGCCCGCTTAAGAAAAGAATTACTGTGAACAATATATTAATGAAGCTGATCTCAGCTGTTTTTCATCCCCTTCTGATTCCAACTTATCTTTTTGGGGTATTCATTTGGTTCCAACCGTCTATTCTTGCTCCGTACAGCAGCAAATCATACCTTTATTTATGGTCGCTGGTCGCTGTTACTACATTTATTATTCCAGTGATCAGTATTTCATTTCTAAAACTGACTAAAAACATTCCTGATTTTAAGCTTGAAAGAAGAGAGGATCGTTTTTTACCATTTACATTCATTACTTTTTTTTATGCGGTAACTACCTATATGTTCATTACAAAGATTAATGTAGGTAAAGAACTGGCCATGATCATGATTATAACCACGGTGTTAATTGCGGCACTTACCGTTATTACGACCAAATACAAAATCAGTATTCACAGTGCGGGAATTTGGGGAGCCGTAGGAATATTAATGGCGCTCTCACTCGTCCTTTACAAAAATGGATTGACTAAACCAATGGCAGTAGCGATTGCGTTGGCAGGATTAGTGAATTCCGCTCGTTTAGGCTTGAATGTTCATTCCCCCAGGCAAGTATTGCTCGGCTCCATCCTGGGGTTCACTCTTTGCTTTTTGGGTGTTCTCCTACTAATCTAAAACCCGTTTATGGCTATCCCAACGGTAAAAGGAGTGGCTTTTATATCATTTGGACCAAGTCCCGGATCAAATAGCTCTGTGAAATACATGCGATAGAAAGCATTAATACCCTTACTACCAATTCTTCCAATCACACCAGCCCTAATTGGGTTCAGATTAAAGTCATTTCTTTCTTTAGTAAGAAAGTTATCCTCTGCAGTATCTTCATATTTAACTTTGGTATGAGATTCAAATCTTACACCAAGCGATCCTCCTAAACCAATGAAGAAACCAGATCCATCTTTACTTCTGAAAGGATAAATCCTGAATTCCAAAGGCACCTCCAGGTAATTTACTGCAAGCTTGGTTTTCTTTATGGAACCTAAAGAACTGATGCTGTCAAACATGACATTACCTTCACTATCGAATCCTAGGGTAACGTCCTCCTCAAATCCGAATTTTTCTAATCCAAAACCAACTCCGGGGTATATTGATAGAAAATCTCCTGCTCCAATTCTCTTGGTATAGTATATCCCCCAGGAATTTGAACCAATGAGGTTTGTTTTTAAGTCTCCAGCAGAAGAAAGTGAGTTAAAACCAAAGTTCACTACCAGATCTCCAGGCAAATCAGGCCTGCCTTCATCCTGAGCAATAGTTTGTGCTGCCACCAGAATTCCTAAAACCAACAAAAATACCTTACGCATGTCCATTCCAAATTTTAAGGTGGCAAAGATAGCCGAATTATTCATTGCACTAAAAGATTATACTTTTTTTAGATTGTCATTATGTATAGATTTGCGTCTCAATTGAGATCGCTCAATCAAAACAATGCTAAAACAACGCATTAAGTTGTTTTAAGTTGTTTCAAAAAAATGAAAGTGACTGGCCCTGTAGCTCAACTGAATAGAGCATCCCGCCGATAGGGCGGGAAGGTTTTAGAAGTTTGAAGCCTAACAGGGGTCGGTAAGAAATAAAAAGTGACTGGCCCCGTAGCTCAACTGAATAGAGCATCCCGCCGATAAGGCGGGAAGGTTTTAGAAGTTTGAAGCCTAACAGGGGTCGGAAAGAAATAAAAAGTGACTGGCCCTGTAGCTCAACTGAATAGAGCATCCCGCCGATAGGGCGGGAAGGTTTTAGAAGCTTGAAGCCTAACAGGGGTCGGTAAGAAATAAAAAGTGACTGGCCCTGTAGCTCAACTGAATAGAGCATCCCGCCGATAAGGCGGGAAGGTTTTAGAAGTTTGAAGCCTAACAGGGGTCGGTAAGAAATAAAAAGTGACTGGCCCTGTAGCTCAACTGAATAGAGCATCCCGCCGATAAGGCGGGAAGGTTTTAGAAGTTTGAAGCCTAACAGGGGTCGGAAAGAAATAAAAAGTGACTGGCCCTGTAGCTCAACTGAATAGAGCATCCCGCCGATAGGGCGGGAAGGTTTTAGAAGTTTGAAGCCTAACAGGGGTCGGAAAGAAATAAAAAGTGACTGGCCCTGTAGCTCAACTGAATAGAGCATCAGATTACGGCTCTGAAGGTTTTAGGTTTGAATCCTAACAGGGTCACTTTTTTATATCACTATCACTTTTTTTCAACCATTTAATAATGACTGTCTACATCTTATATTCGGAGATCCTATCCAAATTCTATATTGGACAAACTGCTGATCTTGAGGAAAGAATCAGAAGACACAATAACGGTCTTGCTGGCTTTACCAAAAAAGGTATTCCCTGGGACCTGATCTGGTCGCTTGAGGTGGAATCAAGAACAGAGGCCCTAAAACTAGAAAGAAAAATAAAAAAACGTGGTGCTAAAAGGTTCTTGCAAGACATGGCCCTGTAGCTCAACTGAATAGAGCATCCCGCCGATAAGGCGGGAAGGTTTTAGACGGTCCGCCGCTGCGGTTTGAATCCTAACAGGGTCACTTTTTTATATCACTATCACTTTTTTTCAACCATTTAATAATGACTGTCTACATCTTATATTCGGAGACCCTATCCAAATTCTATATTGGACAAACTGCTGATCTTGAGGAAAGAATCAGAAGACACAATAAGGTGCAGCTTTCCTATATTCCATTGTTATTATTCATTTCAAATTCATTAATTATTTAAATTAGCTCACATGAGAGAAGCAGTGTTTGTAAAACAACGTAGCAAGCAGTGGAAAGAAATTGAAGACTACCTGTCGAATTCGGGGAAGAAGGATCCAGATGTACTGGGAGAATATTTTATCACACTCACAGATGATCTGGCATTTGCGCGCACTCAGTATCCAAAAAGTCATGCAACACAGTACCTCAATGCTATCGCTTCAAAAGCACATCACCAGATATATGTCAATAAAAAAGAAAAGCAAAACAGGATAATTACTTTTTGGAAAACTGAATTACCTCTGGTGATGTATGAAGCACGGAAAGAGCTTCTAATCGCATTTATCATCTTTTCGGTATCTATCCTAATTGGCGCATTATCAACGGCAAATGATGCGACTTTTGCTCGGTTGATAATGGGTGATGGCTATATAAACATGACTCTTGAAAATATTGAAAATGGTGACCCAATGGGTGTATACAAATCTATGGATCAGCTACCCATGTTTTTCATGATTACTTTCAATAATGTTAAGGTGTCTTTTCTAGCATTTGCAGCAGGTATAATTTTTTCTTTCGGAACCGGCTTTTTGTTATTTAGAAACGGAATTATGCTTGGAGCATTTCAATATTTCTTTTTTCAAAAAGGTTTATTTATCACTTCATTCCTCACCATCTGGATACACGGAACAATAGAAATTGCCTCTATCGTAATTGCAGGTGCAGGTGGGTTAGTTATGGGAAATAGCTTTTTGTTTCCTGGTACTCTGCCAAGAGCAACTTCTTTAAAGATTGGCGCTAAAAAAGGTGTAAAGATCATTGTAGGGTTAATTCCTATGTTTATAATCGCTGGTTTCCTGGAGTCTTTTGTAACCAGGATGACGGACTGGCATTGGATCATAAAGTCAGGAATTATACTTGTTTCACTTACATTTATGGCGTATTACTTTGTCATTTTACCACGCAAACTTGCCACTGAAAAAACGCAATAAAGCCCTATCCAATTACTCTAAAATCAATAGATTAGCATCATTCAAATGAATTAAGACTTTTTTTAAATAACTTGTCAATCCATCTATTAAAATATTATTTAGCAAAACAATCAGGCTAACCGTCTACAAATGTCATGAATAAATTAATACTCCAAAAACAACGCAACTTTAGTGAAAAAATATCAGCGACGTTTGATTTTATCAGACAGGAATTTAAGCCCTTTTATCGGGCAATATTTTTTATTGTAGGCCCCCTGATCTTTATTAGTGCGGTAACAACAAGCTACTTTTCTTTGGAGGCCATGAAACTTGGTTTCTCCGGACAAGCTGGTGATATAGACGCAATGCTTGATCTGTATGCACAGATGGCTGTGCCATACTTCTTAAATTATGTAGTACATGTGGCCAATGTGGTTATTATCTATAGCTACATGAAACTTTACAAAGATGGAGTAGAGGACATTACAGTCGATAAGGTATTTCAGGAAGTAAAAAAGAATTTCTTTATGATCATTGGCGCCAACATAGTGTATGCACTGGTAATATTTGTCTCCATGTTTTTCTTTTTAATTCCAGCATTGATTTTAGGCATTTATCTTGTTTTGCTTAACCCAATTATAATCAATGAGGATTCAAATATTGGTGATGGGTTCTCCAGGTGCTTTAAGCTCATGAAAGGTAAATGGTGGAGTACGTTTGGCCTACTTGTGATTGTTGGAATCATTACGGCTGTTATCTCTTATATTTTTGCTATTCCATCAGGTATACTAAGTTTCATTTGGGGAATGAATTCAATTGATAATTTCCAGAATGGTACTGTTTCCATCTCTGAAACCGAACAGACCATTTTTGTGATTGTAACAACAGCTACATCTCTTTTAACCTATTTTGCATACGCCATACCAAATGTGGCTATTGGTTTTCAATATTATAACCTTCTTGAAAGAGCGGAAGCCACAGGTTTGATGGGAGAAATAGATCAAATGGGTTCAGGGAAAGTAGATGAAGAAGAATCATACTAAGACCAATTTTGCATAACTATATCAGGAAATTCTTAACGATCGTGCTGCTTCTGGTTTGTCTAACCTTAATAGGTAAGGTGCAACCTTCAGACAGACGCATTGACCCAGATAAGGTTGAACGTCTGCAAAAAGAAAAAGAATTTAGTTACCTGGTCAATTATCAACAATTTGATAATCCCATAAAACGAATTTGGTATTGGATTCTAGATAGATTTTTTCGTGGATTATCATATGTAACCAATTCCACTTTTGGGTCTATTTTGTTTTATGGCATCATCGCTTTCACAATTATTTATGCCATTATTAAACTCTTGAATATCAACTTAGCTGCCTCTTTTTATAAGTCTGGAAAATCTTCAATTCTCGAAGCTGAAAATATTGATGACATTTCCAAAATAGACTTTGAAAGAAGCATTAATGACGCATACGGACAAGAAAATTTCCAGGCTGTAGTCAGGTTCTACTATTTATGGAGTTTGCAGATATTAGATGAATCAGGTGTTATCAAATGGGAAAGTGGCAAGACCAACATGGATTACTTGTATGAGATCGGTCACAACCAACTCAAATCCCCATTGACCACACTTAATTACTATTTCGAATACGCTGTTTATGGAGATTTTCCCATCACAAAGGAAATGGCCGATAATTCAAGTGGACTTTTCTCAACATTAAGAAACATTCATAATGAAGGGAAATAGAAAGTACAAAATTATACTCTTCATTACTGCACTCCTGTTTGCGGCGGTTGAGCTATTCAAACCCCAACCAACCAATTGGACTGAAACACTATTTTCCAAAGACAAAATACCCTATGGCACTTATGTCACTGAACAAGTTTTACCAGACCTATTTCCGGACTCTGAAGTCTCCATCAATAATGAAACACTCTATCAGATACTGAAACTGGACTCGAGCTCACAAAACTTATTGGTAATAGCAAAGTACTTCAACCCAGGAATGGAAGACATTGAAAAACTTCTTGCTACTGTTAAGGAAGGGTCGAACGTATTGATTTTTGCTGAGTCTCTAGCATATTCATTTGAGGATACCATTGGCATATCAGTAGAGTATTTTTTTAATCAGGAAAATATTGTCAATACTGGTGACACTTCTATCGTAAATCTTTTCGATAAATCTTACGAGGTTCCAGGAAGCTTCATCAAATCAAATATTGTTGATAGCGATTCTCTGGTTCAAAAATATGGGACAATTGAAGGATATAGTGAGCCAATCTTAGTCGGAAAGAAATTCGGTGACGGGACAATCTATATCAGCACGATCCCTCTTTTAATGAGTAACTACTTTTTACTGGCAGGCGAAAATTACAAATGGCTTGAAGATTTGTTTTCGGAAGTACCAGATCAAAAGATTACATGGACAGAATATTATCAGGTTGGTCGACTTGAGAGTCAGACCCCGTTAAGGTTTATTTTATCAGAGCCTGCCTTGAAGTGGGCCTGGTTTATTTTATTGATTTCATTAGTTCTATTTATGATTTTCAAAGCGAAAAGAGAACAACGTGCTATTCCTATTGTTGTTCCACCTGGTAATTCATCAGTAGAATTTGCGGAAACCGTTGGTCAACTCTACCTGAACCAGGGTGACCATAAAAATATTCTTGAAAAGAAGGTTCTTTATCTGAAAGACCATATCTATCAAAACTTTTACATGCATATCCATTTTCTGCCGGAAGAAATAGAACCCCTTGCCCATAAAACGGGTAAGTCTGAGAACGAGGTAAAACAACTCTTTTTTGCTATCAATTCGGCTTTGAAATTGAATGTTCTAACTAAAGAAGATCTTCTAAGAATTAATAAAATAATTGAATCTTTTTACCCAAATAAAGAGGCATGAGCGAAGAAATGTTTGAAAGCAGACTCGATCTGGAAGAGATCAAAAGTAAAATTGAGGCATTAAAAGCTGAAATCAGCAAAGTGATTATCGGTCAAACTGAATTGGTGGATCTGATGATAGTAGCACTATTTTCTGATGGACATATACTGGTTGAGGGTGTTCCTGGCATTGCCAAGACACTTACTTCTAAACTGGTTGCCAAAACCCTTGGAATAGATTTCTCAAGGATTCAGTTCACTCCGGATTTGATGCCTTCTGATGTTTTGGGAACAGCTGTTTTCAATATGAAATCAGGAGAGTTTGATTTCAATAAGGGCCCAATTTTTTCTAATGTAATTCTGATCGATGAAATCAATAGGGCTCCTGCAAAAACTCAGGCTGCTCTGTTTGAAGTCATGGAAGAACACCAGGTTACAGCAGATGGGACAACCTACAAAATGAGTGAACCCTTCCTTGTGATGGCTACTCAAAACCCAATTGATCAGGAAGGTACATACAGACTCCCGGAAGCACAGCTCGACAGGTTCTTATTTAAGATTCACGTGGATTACCCTACCCTGGAAGAAGAGACAAGGTTATTGAAGAATGTGAATTCTACGCAAAAACATGATGATGTTGCCATTATAGATGCTATTCTCACTGCAAAAGAGATTGAAAAATTCAGGGGACTTGTTCACCAGATTCATGTGGAAGAGGATTTGCTCAAGTATATAGCTTCCATTGTCAATGAAACCAGAGAGAATGCGTCTTTGTACCTGGGTGCCTCTCCAAGAGCATCAATCGCTTTATTAAAGTCGGCTAAAGCATTTGCCATTCTACAGGGTAGGGATTTCATAACACCTGAGGACATTAAATTCCTGACAAAGCCTGTACTCAGACACAGAGTGATATTGACTCCAGAAAGAGAAATGGAAGGAAAAACTTCAGATGAAATCATTGAAAATATCGTTTCAAAAGTTGAGGTTCCCAGGTAGTGAAGGTTTTAAAATCCATATACCTAAAAGATAGACTTCTCTACGCAATAGGAGGACTGATCGGCTTTTTTTTGTTGTCATACGGATTTCCGGTTTTAATCGGATTTGCGAAATTGGCGTTTTACATTGTCTGCCTAACTACATTGTTGGACTTAATATTACTATTCAGGAAAAAGGATATCCTGATTGTTAATAGAATATTACCAGACAAACTTTCTAATGGAGATCAAAATAAAATACTTATTCCCATTGAAAGTAAAGCCAGTATTCCCTTATCACTTAGAATTATTGATGAACTGCCTGAACAGCTTCAAATCAGAAACCAAAACCTGTTATGTAAAATCCTGCCAGGCCAAAAAGAAAAGATAACGTATTCCATTAAACCTGTCAAAAGAGGTGAATATAATTTTGGAGCACTCAATGTATTTGCCAGCACAGTTTTAAACCTCATAGAGCGACGAGTTCAGGTAGATAGGGACCAAACCGTGCCAGTTTACCCCTCCTTTATACAAATGAGGAAATATGAATTGATCGCCATCTCCCACAAGCTTGTAGATCACGGCATCAAAAAAATCAGAAGATTAGGTCATAACCAGGAGTTTGAACAAATAAAGGAATACGTAGTAGGAGATGATTACAGGACCATCAATTGGAAAGCAACCGCCCGGACTTCAAAACTAATGGTGAATAATTTCCAGGATGAAAGAAGTCAAAATGTCTATTCCATCATTAATAAGGGTCGTGTGATGCAAATGCCATTTGAGGGGATGACTTTATTGGATTATGCCATCAATGCCAGCCTCGCTATTTCAAACATTGCATTGAAAAAAGATGATAAGCCTGGGCTTATTACATTTCAACATAAAATAGCCGCAGAGTTACCCGCTTCCAAAAGACCTAGTCAGATGCGGCATTTTATGGAAACACTTTACAGGGAAAAAACAGCCTTTAAAGAATCTGACTATTCACAATTATACGCTTTGGTAAAGAATAAGATCAATAAAAGAAGTTTGTTATTGCTCTATACAAACTTTGAATCTATCTCCAGCATGCGAAGGCAATTGAATTTCTTGAGAAAGATGGCCAGAAGTCATGTACTCGTATGCATCATTTTCGAAAATACTGAGTTATCTCATATTGTAGCGAACCAGTCGAGAGACCTGGACGAAATTTACACCAAAACAATTGCTGAAAAGATTGCTTACGAAAAGCGGCAGATTGTCAAGGAGTTAAACACCTATGGCATTCAGTCTTTTCTTACAAAACCTCAGGACCTCACCATCAACACAATCAATAAGTACCTTGAACTCAAATCAAGAGGTGTGATCTAGAATTTGTACACAGTTGTACAGATTTATCTTAAAAAATGTCCGAAAATAATACAACCTTATTTTTCTCAATTCCGTTTCAGGCATTTTTGAGCTAAAAAACATTTCTGGCACGCTGTTTGTTAATTAATCGAATAGATATGCCAACTAATCGAACAAATATCAAATCTATACGTTCCAGGACCCTGATCCTTATCTTGGGGATACTGGTTGCGTTGATGATCAGCTTCAATAGCGGATTGATCAAACTGTCAGATTTGACATTTGATAAAAAATATTTCAAGACTCAATTAAAAGAGCTATTGGCTGACAATTCATCAAGTCCAAAGAAAATTTATTCTTTGCTTCAATTATCTGAAGATCTACCTAACTTGTACGAAAAGATTACCAAGTAAAATTTCTTATGAGTAAAACATTATATCGCTCAGCAAGCAACAAGATCGTTGCTGGAGTATGTGCTGGTTTAGCTGACTATTTTAATTTAGACCCAACATTAGTGAGAGTTGCATATGTGCTGGTTTCAGTATTGAGTGCTGCATTTCCAGGGTTGCTCGTTTACATCATCTTGTGGGTGGTAATGCCACCAGAGTATTAATCAGATCATTTTAGCCTGAGTGCTAATCCATCTTTCTGGCAATTCGCCATTTGTAGCTGTTTCGTAATCTTTATAACTGCACGGTACAATGCTATTGCGTTTGGCAATTCTTTGATCAGATGGATGAGGAACTTCCATCCACCATTTTTCTGATAGCTTACTTTTGTAGAACCGGATACTTTCTGGCTCTAAGCCAGTTGCTACTTCATAAACCAGATAGTCATTGGAACGAAAAACACTTTCATTTTTCCTATGATAAAATCCTTCTATGAAGTACCAGATCATCGTAGATATTACGAAAGCAGATTGTCTGTCTTCTGAGTCATATCCCGGATCGTATTCATAAATCCCGAGACTGCTAAGTTTATCATTGATACCTGCATACCAACTGAGCTGACAAGCCTCTTCTCCTGTTAACCCATAAACCAATCTATTGGCTGATCCCGGACAATAAGAAGACTTTATGGCAGAAACATCAATTGTCATCATGTCACCATTCCTGATGATAGGCTCCATTTCCTTCAGGTTTTCCTTAACCACCCCAAGTCTGTAAGAATCAAAATACAAGCTCTCCATCAACTCATATTCTTTAGCGTCTACCAGATAACTTTGTTGGGCTATGTGACTATAATTGAACAGGTAATTGGGCTCATGTGTAAAAATCTTATTGATATGACCATGATTGGGGCTATCCCCATCTTCAAGGTCAAAATATGGATCAATATTGATGACACTCACCAACTTATCCATTGCCTCGTACCCTCTGTACTGAGCAAAATCAAAATCATGAGTACCTCCTATGATAATGGGCAGGATATTCTTTTCTATTAAATACTCACATACCTCCTTTAACCTCAAATAGGTATCTGATAATTCCGGGCCATTTCTTAGATTACCAAGATCCACCACACGATATCTACCTGTACCTCTTTTTAGGTGATAAAGTTTTTTTCGTATCTCGGTAGATGCCTGATTGATGGATTTATTCTCCTCTGCACCACCCCTTGTATCAACAACCCCAACTAAAGCTATATCAACCCCATCCAATTCCGGCAGTTTACCCCGATTGATGGATATACAATTGTAAACACTATTGGTTTTATACCCTTCATATGGTATTTCCTCAGCTATCGGGTCAAAGAAAAGTTTCGGATCCATGCAAATCAAATTTTGGTAAATATACAGAAAGGTGATTTATGAAAATGCCATCTCAAAGCATTTCAAACTTATGATTATACAACATAAAAAAAGCCAGAGATTTACCCTGGCTTTCATTTATTTCTATCTTTTTTTATCCTCCGAAATCATCGAATCGGATGTTTTCTTTTGGTACTCCCAGATCATCCAGCATTTTTAGAACAGCCGCATTCATCATGGGAGGTCCACATAGGTAATATTCAATTTCTTCTGGTTCAGGATGTGTTTTAAGATAATTATCGTATAAACATTGGTGAATGAAACCAACATAACCATCATTCTTATCATCAAGTGATTCTTTCACCTTCCAGTTATCTTCTGGAACTGGCTCTGAAAGCCCAATGTAGAATCCGAAATTCGGGAAGTCTTTTTCAATCTTATGGAAGTGATCCAGGTAGAATAATTCCCTTTTAGATCGACCACCATACCAGTAAGAAACTTTTCTGTCTGTCTTTTCAGTATGGAATAAGTGGAAGATATGAGATCTTAATGGAGCCATTCCTGCTCCTCCACCAATGTAAATCATTTCTCTGTCTGTAGGGTTGATGAAGAATTCTCCATAAGGTCCTGAAACAGTTACTTTGTCACCTGGCTTTCTTGAGAACACATAAGATGAGCAAATACCAGGATTTACATCCATCCATTTATTTTTCGCTCTGTCCCAAGGTGGTGTTGCAATACGAATATTCAACATCACGATGTTTCCTTCCGCCGGGTGGTTAGCCATAGAGTAAGCTCTGAATATAGGCTCATCATTTTTCATGGTTAGGTCCCAAAGCCCAAACTTATCCCAGTCACCCTGATATACATCAGACGGGTGTCCTAGTTCAGGGTGAGGAGTGATATCCATATCCTTGAATTCAACTTCGATTTTTGGTACGTCGATCTGAATATATCCTCCAGATTCGAAATCGAGTGTTTCACCTTCTGGCAACTTCACTACAAATTCCTTGATGAAAGTAGATACGTTGTAGTTGGACACTACTTCGCAATCCCACTTTTTAATACCGAATATTTCTTCAGGAATTTCAATTTCCATGTCCTGCTTCACCTTAACCTGGCAAGACAAACGAACCTTTTCTTTTTGCTCAGTTCTGCTTAGGTGACCTACTTCTGTAGGAAGCACATCTCCTCCTCCATCTGTAACTTTACATTTACACATGGCACAGGTTCCACCGCCACCACATGCTGATGGTAAGAATATTTTCTGAGCAGAAAGAGTTGATAGCAATGTAGAACCAGCGGATGTTACAATTGGGTTGTCCTTGTCACCATTGACAATAATGTTTACAGGACCAGATTGCACCAGTTTAGACTGTGCAAACAAAAGGATAAACACCAAAAGCAGAATTACTGCTGTAAATGCTATAATCGAAGTAATTATGATTGCAGACATTTATAATCAAATGTTTTATTTAGAAATCGGACACAAATATAGATGATAAAACCTTCACAAACGAAAGTGAATTATGATTTCAACAGGCTGTTAAATCTAATTGTTCAATAATTTCAATAATGTGGAGATTTTTGCTTTGAGATTCCTCCTGTCAACTATAAAATCAAGGAAACCGTGATCTAAAACAAACTCTGAACTTTGAAATCCTTTAGGTAAATCTTTTCCAATAGTTTCACGAATTACCCTTGGCCCGGCAAATCCGATCAAAGCCCCCGGTTCAGCAATATTGAAGTCTCCCAGCATAGCATATGAAGCTGTTACACCTCCTGTGGTAGGATCAGTAAGCAATGATATGTAAGGTACTTTTGCTTCGGAAAGTAATGCCAGCTTGGCTGAAGTTTTTGCCATTTGCATTAACGAAAACCCAGCCTCCATCATTCGGGCTCCTCCTGATTTAGAAATCATCATGAAAGGAATCTTGTGCTTCAATGAGTAATCAATCGCTCTTGCAATTTTCTCACCTACCACAGATCCCATTGACCCTCCAATGAAACTGAAATCCATACAGGAAATTACAATTTCCTGGCCATCCAATTTACCTACTGCAGATCTAACAGCATCTTTTAGTCCAGTCTTCTTTTGGGAGCCTTTTATTCTTTCCGGATAGTTCTTAGTATCCTTAAATGACAATGGGTCAGCTGACTCTAGACCTTCATCCAGTTCAGTAAATTTATTGCCATCAAATAGTATTTCGTAGTATTCTTTTGAACCAATTCTCACATGGTATTCATCATCTGGGCATACATATGCGTTATTTCTTAATTCACGCATGTGGATGATATTTCCACTTGGTGTTTTGTACCATAGCCCATCAGGTGCCTCTTTCTTTTCAGTAGTGGGAGTCTGAATTCCCTTATCTTTTCTCTGAAACCAAGCCATCTATTGAATATTTGTTGGACAGCAAAGATATGATGCGCGGTTGTTACTTCCTAACATTGGGGACTTAGTTGCATCAGCTAATAGCAAACAAAAAACCATGGCACCTGGGTACCATGGTTTTTTGTTTTTCTATTGATTCACTCTAATTACATGGCAATCAATTCGTTTCCATATTTATCAACTTCTACCGGACTGCCTGCACCGTCAACTTTTAACTTTTCATACTGAGTTGATTTGTCTCCCACCACTACATAACTCATTCTGGATAAGTCCATATAGTTATCGATCAAAGCTTTCACCTGTTCTAATGTCATGCCTTGCAGGACTGCCTGCTGCTGATCAATATAGTCTAATGGTAAATCATAGGTACTGATATTTTGAAGTGTACCAAGAAGGTTGTTTAACGTTTCATAACCTCTTGTGTTTTGCTTGATCAAAGCTGTTTTGGTTTTCTCAAGATCCTCATCAGTATATGTATCCTTATAATTTCCGATTACTTCTTTGAAAGTATCCATAGCATCACTAGTAACATTAGATTTCACACTGGATGCTGCAATCCAAACTCCTGACTGAATCTCTCTTGAAGCATATGAATAGGCACCATAAGTGTATTGTTTTTCTTCTCTTAATACCTGAAATAACCTTCCCGCTGAACCAGCACCTAATCTGTAATTTGAAACAAACAACTTATAATACTCTTCATCATTTCCAGGAACAGTCAATCGTCCAATTTGTATAACAGATTGCTTGGCGTTTGGTATATCCACAAAATACACCTGTGGCTCAGACGGTAATTCTGGGAATTGGAATGTTGGCAAGTCTACTGAACCTGTTGTCCATTTAGCTTCCATATCGGCAATACTTTGAGAAACTGAGGCTTTTGAGATGTTACCAGCAACATGAAAGTTTGCCACTCCTGGCTTAAAGTATTTATCGTAGAATGCTTTTAGATCATCCAATGTGATGTTTTGGACCGTCTCCTCCGTACCTAATGAGTGATACCCCAATACATTATCATCGCCATATAGCTTTTTGGTCATTACCATATTGGCGATAGAATTAGGATTGGCATCTCTTTGTCTTATTCCTTGTAGAGTTGCTTCTTTCACGCGATCAAACTCCTTCTGATCCCATCTTGGCTCAAGCAGTATTTCCTTTACAAGGGCCAATGTAGCATCGTAATTTCTCGATAAGCAATTAGCAGAAATTGTAATGTACTCATCAGAGGTATACATGTTCACGTTAGCTCCCAGCTGCCCGATAGCATCTTCCAGTTCTTCAGGTGTTTTGTTTTTTGTACCCTCCATCATGATATCTGTCATCAAATTGGCCACACCAATTTTCTCCATCTCATCAAACATGTGACCACCTTTTATCCTAAGGCTGAAATTGACCAATGGAAGTTCTTTTTGCTCAATACCATAGACACCCATTCCATTAGCCAGTTTCGTCGACCATATTGTTGGAGGATTTAACAATGGTGCCTCTCCAAATTCCGGCTCAACTGTTCTATCAAATTTTGATGGAGTTTTCTCAAATGATTCATCACCTTCCTTCTCAACCACGACAGACTCCTGATCTGCAGTTATATCTTCTTCTTCGATATTTGCCAGTTCAGCACCAGTAACAATAAGTTCGGTCTCTCCTCTAGGAACAAAAGAAGTGATTACATGATTCTTGTCTTTGATATACTTGTTGTACACCCTCATTAAATCTGCTGTAGTTACCTTTTGAATGTTTCCAATATCCGTGGTGATGAAATCCGGAGAACCTGCAAACTCATTGTATGTTGCTAATTGGAACGCTTTTCCCAACACACTGGAAATACCATTATAGAAATTAGTTTCCAAACCAGCTTTGATTCTGTCAAGATCGCGTTGGTCAATACCATTTTTCTCCATATTGGTGAATGCCTCAAAAACCGCAGATTTCACAGAGTCCAGATCAGTTCCTTTATTGGCTCTTACACGTACTGTGAAAGTACCTGCCAATTCATTTGAGTTATTATAAGCACTTACATCTGGCGCTAATTTTTGATTCTCAACCAACTCTTTATAAAGTGGTGCTCTTTTTCCATCGTCTAGCAGTTGTCCTAATGCATCTAATGCCCACTGATCTTCATGATATTGTTCTACTGTTGGCCAGGTAAGTCGAATTTCTGGCAGACTTGCAAAATTATCTTCGTGGTACAGGTTAATTGTCTTATCAAGAGTAACAGGCATAGGATCTAAAGGCTTGTCTACTCCCCGTGATGGAATCTCTCCAAAATACTTTTCGATCCAGGCTTTTGTTTCCTCAGAGTCAAAGTCCCCTGTTAAAACAAGTGTCGCATTATTTGGACCGTAATACAACTCGTAGAATTCTTTTACATCTTCCAATGTTGCATTTGTTAGATCTTCTAACTCACCTATGGTTAACCAATTGTAAGGATGACTTGTAGGGTAAATAGCTTTATTGATTACCGCCCCGGTATTTCCATATGGCTGGTTATCATAACGCTGACGTTTTTCATTTTGAACTACCGGCTTTTCTCCTTCCAGGCTTGCTATTGTAACAGAATTAATAAAGAATCCCATTCTGTCAGACTCCATCCACAATATTTTTTCTAATGCGTCTTTCGGCACAACTTCATAGTAAACTGTACCATCCGTCCAGGTACCACCATTCATGGTTCCACCCCAATTGTTAATATTTTTAAAGAACGCTCCGTTCTCCACATTTTCTGATCTTTGAAACAGCATGTGTTCAAAAAAATGTGCAAAACCAGTTCTTCCAGGCTTTTCTCTATTCGATCCGGCATGGATCAAAATTGCTACCGCAACAATAGGATCTGATTTATCCTGGTGTAACACCACATCTAATCCATTCGGAAGCGTGTACTTTTCGTAATCAATAGATAAAGAATTTGATCCTGACGTATCAGCAGATTGTTGATTGCATGATGTAAACAGGATGATTGCAAGCAAGAATATGCTGAATAGGTTCCTATAGGTTAACATATGTTAGTTAGTTTAATTTAAGCTGCACAAATTAACAGTAAAACGGCTGAACTCATTGGAATATTGAGATGAATGGTCTAAAAAATTATCTATCGGCAACTATGATTGATTTATGATTCCAGTTCGTCCAATGCTCTGTCAATAGCAACCTTCTTATTAATTTTTTCAAGTTGCCAAGGAGATGCCGCTCGTTCCTTGCAATCTCGCGCAGGACATCTTTCACAGGTAGTGTGGACATCTTTTTCCAGAATCTTAGGATCCTCCAGAAATTCGATTCCTTTCCTCAATCGGCGGTCAATTTGAAAACCTACTGTAATACTAATTCCTTCCTCAGGGTTGGAGCTATTCGGGAATGCTATTGACAAACACAGGTATTCATTTTTTGTATTGAGGTATTTCGAAATTTGAAGCCTTGCAATTGGCTCCTGGTTTCCTTTTTCCAACAACTCCTTGATAATTCCAATAGAAATCCATCTTCGGCAATAGTGTTCAGATAATTCATTTCCATGTGGGTTATGAAGCTTTGACAGGTGCAATTCCTTTGTCAGTTTGAAACCCTCTTTACCAGATTTATTGATAAACCTCAAGAAGAAAAGGTTATTAAACCCAAAATATTTAGGAAGTATATTGGTAAGTCGCTGCATGAGCATCTCCGGAGTAGCGTCATACTTCTCAAGAATTCTGATCACATCCTGATCATGCCATTGTTTGGATGCCACGAAGTTCCTGATATCTTTGATCACTTCCTGTTCATCCATCAGGAATGCCACAGCAAAATAGGAGGCCTTGAAATTATTCAGCAACCTGTTAAACGTATAGTCTCTTTGTGGTGGAGTCTCCAGTGGCCTCTCTTTTATTTCAAGGTACTGAAACGCAATCTCTCTCACCATTAAGAATTTCTCCTGGCTATCGGTGAGATTGGCATTCACTGAAAACACCTTTGATTCAGGATTATAATGAGAACGCAAATCTCTTAAATATTCATTAGCCACCAATGCTTCATGATTGACTGTGACATTGAAATAATCACGAAGAATTTGAATCAAGTCTTCTTTCTTATATTGATAACTGCTATCAAAATCGAATTTCCTTTTGAATTCCTTAACCGCTTTTTCTAATTCGGGAAAATAGTTGTCATTGATCTCCTGATAAGAGCGAAGGGCAGCAAGGTAAATATTCTCTCTTCCCAATTCATAGTTTCTCCCAATCTGAAAAATAGTATTGATGAACGCATTGATCTTTTCCGGGTTAGCTGAAATGAGTTCAATGAACTTTTGCATGTCCAGGCCAAACAATTCCAAAGGCAATTCCTTGAAAAATTCAGACTGTAATAGTGTAACCAGTGGTTCAATCTTTTTAGATACTTTCAACGAAACCAAATAGTCATAGCTCACATCCAGGGCGTTTGAAAGGCTCATGATCTTATCACCCTTAGGATACTTTTTCCCTTTCTCGATTTCATTTAAATAAGATACTGAAAGTCCTGTAAGCTTACTTAACTGCTGATAATTGAGGTTTTTCTTTGTTCTAAGCTCCCTGACCTTCAACCCAAATATCTGCCTGATCCCAATTTCTCCACTCGTCATGTTCCAAATATAATATAATCCAAAGTCATACCGTGAATATTTTTAAATAGCGAAATAAATTTATTAGCGAATTTTCGCTTTTAGAATATTTTCTCATATATTAGCCAAACACAAATAAATTTTAATCATGATAGAAGCTGCACCGAAACAAATGAAAGATGCCCTGGAAGGATTACCTGAAGGGATGCAAATCACGGGAGAGCTCAAAGGGGAATACCTTGAGATACTCACACCCGAAGCGCTCAACTTTCTGGCGGAGCTTCATAAGCGATTTGATGCTACCCGACTCAATCTTCTGGAACGAAGAACAGAGAGGCAGGCAGAAATTGACAATGGAGTATTGCCAGATTTCTTAGAAGAAACAAAATCAGTCAGGGAAGCGAAATGGAAAGTCGCACCGATCCCTGCGGACCTGATGGACCGTAGAGTAGAAATTACTGGTCCGGTGGACCGTAAAATGATCATCAATGCACTTAACTCAGGCGCGAAGGTCTTTATGGCTGATTTTGAGGATAGCAATACTCCTTCATGGAAAAATCTGATGGAGGGTCAGATCAATCTGAGAGACGCTATTAATGAAACTATAGAATACGTTAACCCAAAAAACGGTAAGGAGTATCGGCTTGCTCCAGAGGTTGCCACCTTGCTTGTTCGCCCAAGAGGATGGCATCTTGAGGAAAAGCACATCACCATTAACGGCCATAATTTAAGTGGCGGCTTGGTCGATTTTGGTTTGTACTTTTTCCACAATGCAAAAAATCTCCTTAGTAAGGGGAGTGGGCCGTACTTTTACCTACCAAAGCTGGAAAGCCACATTGAAGCACGTCTTTGGAATGATGTTTTCGTATTTGCTCAGGAGCATTTGCGTATCCCTCAGGGAACCATTAAAGCCACTGTACTCATTGAAACGATCCTTGCTACTTTCGAAATGGATGAAATCCTATATGAATTGAAAGAGCACAGCGCAGGATTAAACTGTGGAAGATGGGATTACATTTTCTCCTACATCAAGAAGTTTAGAAACTATCCTTACAGATTGTTACCGGATCGTTCACAGGTGACGATGCAAGTTCCATTTATGCAGGCTTATTCCAAATTGGTAATTAAAACCTGCCATAAAAGAGGTGTCCATGCCATAGGGGGAATGGCAGCTCAAATTCCAATCAAAGGGGATGATGAAGCCAATCAAAAAGCCATAGGTAAAGTAAAGCAGGACAAATTAACAGAGGTCCAAAATGGACACGATGGTACCTGGGTAGCACATCCAGGACTTGTTCCTGTGGCCATGGAAATTTTTGATCAGTACATGCCTTCTCCCAATCAGATTGAGAAGCAACTATTGGTTAACTATACAGCAAATGAGCTATTGGAACTTCCAAAAGGGACCATTACTGAACAAGGGATCCGAACCAACATCAATGTAGGGATACTCTACATCGAAAGTTGGCTAAGAGGTAACGGAGCAGCTGCTTTATATCACTTAATGGAGGATGCAGCTACCGCTGAAATCTCACGAGCTCAGGTCTGGCAATGGCTGAAAAACAATGCTCAAATAGATGATGGCAGAACATTCACACTGGACATTTATGAGCAATTGATCAAGGAGGAAATCGAAAAGATCAAAACTTATGTGGGTGAGGAGAATTATGACAATGGAAAATTCCTGGAGGCCATCCTGCTCTTTGATGAGCTGGTCAAGCAAATAGAGTTCAGTGAGTTTTTAACACTCCCGGCATACAACAAAATTGAAGAATAAGACTAATCAAACATTAAAACAATAGAACAATGCAGAATCAAGAAAAAATAAATCAGATAAAAAAAGATTGGGAAACTAACCCTAGATGGAAAGGCATTAAAAGACCTTATACAGCAGAAGAGGTGGTAAACTTAAGAGGTACTGTTGAGATTGAATACTCCCTCGCCAGAAAAGGTGCAGAAACCATGTGGAACAAAATCAACTCTCAACCTTATTTGGCAGGACTGGGTGCACTTACAGGGAATCAGGCAGTTCAGGAAGTAGCCGCTGGTTTGGAAGCGATTTACCTCAGTGGATGGCAGGTAGCTGCTGACGCTAACCTTGCAGGACAAATGTACCCGGATCAGTCACTTTACTCTGCAGATTCAGTTCCTTCAGTAGTAAAACGAATTAACAATGCGTTGCTGAGAAGAGATCAGATTGAATTCATGAACGGTACGCATGACAGAGACTGGGTAGTTCCAATTGTTGCTGATGCCGAAGCTGGATTTGGTGGAAACCTGAATGCATTTGAATTGATGAAAGCCATGATTGAAGCTGGAGCAGCAGGAGTACACTTTGAAGATCAGCTTTCTTCAGCTAAAAAATGTGGTCACCTTGGTGGAAAAGTTTTGGTTCCTACTCAAGAAGCAATAAACAAATTGATTGCAGCCAGGCTAGCAACCGATGTGATGAATGTTCCTACACTCATCATTGCTAGAACAGATGCAGAAGCAGCCAATTTGATCACTTCTGACATTGACCCAAGAGATCATAAATTCCTTACTGGAGGAAGAACCAATGAAGGTTTCTTTGAGGTGAAAAATGGTTTAGAACAAGGGATAGACAGAGGACTTTCCTATGCACCATTTGCTGATTTGATTTGGTTGGAAACTTCCAATCCTGATTTAGGCCTTGCAAGAGAGTTCGCTCAAGCTATCCATGCAAAATTTCCTGGAAAAATGTTGGCTTACAATTGCTCTCCATCTTTCAACTGGGCTTCTCACTTAACAGTCAATGAAATGCTCACATTCAGAGAGAATTTAGCTGAAATGGGATATAAGTTCCAATTTATCACATTGGCTGGATTTCACGCATTGAACACGAGCATGTTTGAGTTGTCTAAGTCTTACCACGAAAGAGGAATGGCTGGTTACTCTGAATTGCAGGAAAGAGAATTTGGATTGCAGTCTGAAGGCTTCAAAGCTGTGAAGCACCAGGCATTTGTAGGAACCGGCTATTTTGATGCCGTTCAAAATACTGTTCAGGGGGGTGCTGCATCTACAGTTGCCATGAAAGGAAGTACCGAAGAAGCACAATTCGCCAATGCTTAAATTTAGGTAGTACAAGTAATAAAATGTATGCAGTTTTAGGCGGTCATAAATTATGATCGCCTATTTTTATTCCTATCAATTTTATTGAACCAACCACAGGCTCTCAATGTTGGTTACTTAAATACGAATGTCATGAAAAATCTAATGCCTTACCTCCTATTAATTGTAATCTTCGGTTGTTCCGTAAATAGTACTCCAATTGAAAACCGCCCTTTAGAATCCTTTAGTGGAGAATGGGGAGATTATTGGTATGCAGGAAAGGCTGAACTAACGAGCTTCAAACTTGAACAGGCACGATATGGCGAAATACATGACGGAACAGCGGTACTGGTATTTGTAACCGAAGATTTTTCGAAATCAAAACTTGTGAAGTTGGATAACCCTAAACAAGCCGGTGATGATGCTGTCAAGGTGATGAAATTGAACTTCATGAAGAATTTTAATACAGGCATCTATCCCTACTCCATGATGCAATCCACATTTACTCCTGTGGATAGAAACAAATACCCAAATACCTTAAAACTCACAACATCCAGTCAGGAATGGTGTGGTCATACTTTTACCCAATTGAATCTGGCACAGAATAACTACCAGGTCCAGGGATTCAGCTATTTTGAATCTGAAGGTGATCAGACTAAATCTCTTGACAAGGTTCTGACAGAAGATGAAATTATGAACCTCATCCGCATTGACCCCAAATTACTACCTGAAGGTGAAATTGAAATAATTCCAAGTCTATTTTTCCAAAGACTGAGACACAAGGACTTTGACACCCAAACAGTCACAGCAAAATTGACAAAAGGGAGCAACTCAAACCTATATAGTTTGAATTATTCTGACCATGAAAGATCAATTACCATTGAATTCAACAAGAAATTCCCTTATGACATTATCGGCTGGGAAGAGTCCTATAAAAGTGGTTTTGGAGCTGGCGCTAAAACATTGACCACAAAAGCCACAAAAATGAAGTCTTTAGTAACCGATTACTGGAACAAACATGACGTGTCTGATGCAAAGTACCGGGATGAATTAAACCTTTAAGGTCTTAATTGTTCGGTTGGCTTTTCAGGGAACTCCCTACTATCTTCCTGGGAAACTTATAGGATTCAGGACCATAGCAAAGGTGCGAACATCCAATTGAAATAGTATCTCCTCCAGCTATCTCATACTGTCTGGAGATATATCCCTGGTCTCCTTTTAGGTCATAATCAGCTTTTATGATCACTACAAGACTATCTGTTGCCTTACTGGCTAATTGCAATTCCCTTCCGCAATTATTTTCACCGCAAGAATCACCCTCAAAAATTGTTAAATTTTCAAGCATATCATTAGCCATTTCTTCTCCATGCCATTCTATCCTTCTACCATCGTCATTAAAAACTAGTGAAGTAACACCTCGATAAGTCAGCTTTGAAACATCATATTCTCTTGGAGCATCATTATTTGACTCTTCTTTAGTCCCTTCTGAACAAGAAAAAAATAGAGCTAATAACATTAACATGCCTAAATCTTGGAATCTTCTCATTTTGATTTAAAGTAATTTGTGGAACGAAAATAATTAGAAATTGATCACAATTCTATCCATTCATCACAATCTTGAAATAATGAAAAGCAAAAATCGTAATTTAGAGTAGAGTATGATCCTGAAGAATGGAGCTAGGACAGAACAAGTACATATATGCGATAGGGTTATCAGTAGGAATCAGTTTATTACTTATACTGAGACAATATACTGACTACCTTATCAATGATTATGGGTATGATTTTAGCTGGTTTGCAGTTTCTACCAGAATACTGATCAATTATACATTGTGGGGGTCATTTTTTGCTTTAACCTATCAAAGATTTCAGCGTTTTTTCAACACTTCATTTGGCATCAGAAAAATCATTTCCATCATTGGCATTAGCATTCTCATTTCCCTTGCTCACAGGGTATGTGCCGTAAGACTCTATGACCTCACCTATTATCTGGAGTCTGGTTTTATGCGCGATTTCTTTACACCTGGAAATCAAGTGGAATTTGGAACGGGATGGATTACCAGTTTCATTGAATTCTGGATTGTTCAGGTGATCATCATCGCATTTGGCTATTACAGCAGATATCTGGAACAAGAGAAAGAACTCAATCAGGCCAAATTGAGTGCACTGAAAATGCAGCTACAACCCCACTTTCTTTTTAATACCCTTAACTCAATAACGGCATTAATTGATATTGACACCAACAAGGCACAAAGAATGCTCTCCAAACTAGGCTTTCTGATGCGGGAAATCCTGGAACATGACAAAGAACATTTGATCTCATTAGAGACAGAATTGACCTATATTAAAACATACCTGGAGATAGAGCATATCAGGTTTCAGGATAGACTTGAATTGAATTTCAAATTCGATGAAAACGTGATCCAGGCAAGTATTCCAGCACTGCTCCTACAGCCAATTGTAGAAAACGCAATCAAACATGGTGTTTCAAAAAACCCTTCCGGGGGAATGATCAATTTAACTACTGCACAGATTGAAAAAGACCAAAAGGAATTCCTATCAATCGAAGTGTCCAATACTTTTCATTTAAATGGTCATAAACCAGAAGGTTTTGGAATCGGTACAGCCAATGTTGGGAAAAGACTGGACAACCTTTATGGAAAGAACCACCTATACAAAAACACAATCAGGGATAATTTATTCACTGTCCAAATTGAGATACCTTTAACTTACCTGTCATGATCAAAGCTGTAATAGTAGACGATGAATTCCTGGCTCGACAGAGAGTACTCAAACTTTTGGAAGAGTATGATCAAATCAAAGTAATTGGTGAAGCCAAAAACGGGACACAGGCAGTGGAGATAATTGACCTCAAAGTCCCCGATCTGGTTTTTCTGGATGTACAGATGCCTGATTTTGATGGATTTGAGGTGATTACAAAACTCAAACATCGGCCCTACATTGTATTCACCACCGCTTATGACCAATACGCCATCCAGGCTTTCAATATTCACGCACTGGATTATTTACTAAAACCAATAGATGCTGAGAGATTTAAAGATAGTATCAAAAAAGTGGAAGCCTACTTCAAAATCAAGAGATCCTCGGAGTTCAGTGATCAATTGATGAAAATGGTAAAAGACTTCCAGCGACCTTCCAGTCAATTTTTGACGCTCATAAAAATTACAGACAGGGGCAGGGAACATGATGTGGATCTGGATGATGTCCTTTACATTGAAGCTACGGGAAATTATGTTACTCTACATCAGCAAAAAGGGCAACACTTATACCGAACCCCTTTGAGTAATATTGAAACACAATTGAACCCTAAAGACTTCTTAAGAATCCATCGGTCAATTATCATCAATAAAAACTACGTCAGAAAGTGTGTATATACCAATAACAATGAATATGAGTTTGTCATGAAAAATGACAAACTCTTATTTTCTGGCAGGTCCTATAAAGACGAGATTGTGGCCTATTTAAGTTAAGTTTTAACTATTCATCACTGTCATAACAGCTTATCACAATTTCTTGTCCAGCCCCCTTTACAGAATCGTATCAAGAGCATCAACAAAAACATAAAAACGATGATCAGATCTAATACTATGAAGGGCCTTTGTGCGGGAATTATCATTTTTCTGGCAGGCACCATGGTGCAGGCTCAAAACTTAACTTTGCCAAGACCCAGTCAGCACGCCTCAATCTCTCAAACCGTGGGCATTTCTGAAGTGACTATTGACTATCACTCTCCCGGAAAAAGGGGCAGAAATGTTTGGGGTGGTATAGTACAATATGGGAATATCTGGAGGGCAGGCGCCAATGAAAACACGGTCATAACCTTCTCACATGATGCCACAATTGAAGGTACACCCGTTAAGGCTGGAAGTTATGGGCTGTTCATGCTCCCTAAAGACAAAGAAAACTTCACAGTCATTTTATCAAAATACTCACAATCATGGGGAACAAACTCGCCCACCGAGGATGAAACTGTTGCGGTAGTGGATGTAAAAACCAATGAAATTCCGGATCAGGAATGGTTAAGCTATGATTTCAAAGACAGAACCGGAAATGATGTAACAGCGGTTTTAAGATGGGGAAATGTTGAGGTACCTTTTAAGATTGGGTTTGATGTTCCTTCAATTGTTATTGCAAACGGCAAGGCTGAATTAAAAGGTCCAGCTGGTTTCACCTGGAGGGGCTACATGCAGTTGGCTAACTTCTGTTTACAAAACGATACCAACCTTGATGAAGCCATGGCCTGGATTGACCAATCGATCAACATGAGTAAAGGGTTTTCAAACCTGCAGGTAAAAGCCGGGTTGTTGGCAAAGGCAGGCAATCAAGCTGAAGCAGACAAAGTGATGGAAGAAGCAATTCCTACTGCAAATGCATTTCAGTTGAATCAATACGGGTACCAATTGCTAGGACAGGATAAAACCAAAAAGGCCATTGAGGTATTCAGTTTAAACATCAAGAAAAACAAAGATCACCAATTCATCTGGGGATTCACAGATAGCCTGGGTGAAGCATATTTAAAGGATGGAAACAAGAAACTGGCGTTGAAATATTACAAAGAAGCTCGGGAATTAGCTCCTGAAAATCAATATGCCTACTTAGATGGTGTCATAGAAAACATTGAATCTAAATGAGTAGACTAGTCCTTATGATTGTAGTTTTCGGATTGGTATGTTGTGTCGCGAAGGGTCAATCCTCGCGGCACACTATTGAATCATTTGAATTCCAGGGTAAAACCTTGAAGTATGGCATCCAGTACCCCAAAAACTTTGATGCTTCTAAAACTTACCCTGTGGTTATTGGGCCATCTGATCCCGAGAAAGATGGACAATCATTCTACTGGAATGGAACTAAAGACACTCAGGGATGGATATTGATTGATTACAAGATTTATCAGAGCATAGGTTACAAGGATGAAGTTATAGCGCTGTTCAACCACCTGGGTGGAAAAATCAACATTGAAGGTGGAAAATTCCATACTGTGTGTTTCAGTGCCAATAGTGCAGGCATTTTCGATCTGGTAATGGAAATTCCGGATTACTTCCAATCCATCACAGGAATGGCAGGTAACCCCTCTCGTAAAACAAATCAGGAATATGAAAGTCTCAAGTCGCTAAAAGTAAGGTTTATTGTAGGAGACAAGGATAACTACTGGATGAATGCAGCCATAGACAGAAATAAACAACTAAAAGCAGCAGGGATTGATTCATCAGTCTTTATTGTAAAAGATGGGAAGCATGTATTAGAGGACTATATAGGTGAAAAATTTATCGATCACTTACAATCCCTGAGATCAATATGAGACAAGTATATTTAATGCTCCTGTTTACCATTTCTTGTCCAGTATTGTGTCAGGATATTATTTTCACTCAGCAAAAAGCGAACAATGACAATCTGGTATGTCTCAAAGATGGTGAGTTCATTACAATCACGAATCATTTAAGGAAAGACAGCAGTCCTATGATTTCCCCGGATGGCAAACAGCTGGTTTTTACTTCAGAGCGGATTGGTTGGTGGAAGATATGGAAGATGGATTTAGCCACAAAAGAACTAAAACAACTAACGTTCAATGGCAGTGCTGCCTACAGTCCTAACTGGTCCCCGAATAGCAAAAGAATTGTCTATACTTCTCAGGAAAATGGTAACCAGGAGATATTCACAATGAATGAGGACGGTTCAGAAAAACAGAACATTACAAATTCACAGAATTCAGAAACTATGCCTTTTTGGGCCAATGATGGATTCATCTATTATTCATCACAAGAAAAAGGTATTTACCAAATCGCCAGATGTAAACCAGATGGTAGTAACAAAACTGTTATTACTGAAACATCAGGTGACAAATTGATGCCTCAATTATCAAGTGATCAAAAGGAAATATTGTATTACGGCAATGAGGATGGCAATATGGAAATCTACTTGTACAACATTGCTTCAAAATCCTCGATCAGACTAACTAATCACTCATTGATGGACATTCGCCCGAGATGGTCAGCTGATAACACTAAAATCGTATTTGAACGAGGCAACAAAAAGGATAACCAACATATTTTCATCATGAATCGGGATGGTAGTCAACAAAAGCAATTGACATTTGAACATTACAATTATGCTCCCTCATTTATCCCAAGTTCAGCAACCTGGTAAAGAAATATTGTAAAAATTGCTCCCAAAAACCAATTTAATGGCTACTGAACGACCTGAAAATCAGCTTAAAGTCATTTATTGTTAAGTCATCGTAAAGAACAGTGACTTCATCGATTATTTTCTGAATGGGACGCTTTTATTATGTAAATTAGATATAGAGAATAATCGATACCAACATCGTTTTTCTACACATAGCTAAGAAACTCAGATCAATATGTAAACAGTTATTATCACTTTAAAAACTACCTGCTATGTACAGTATAGAAAAAAAACCTTACGGTGTAAAACTAATTTTTGGAGAATTCATTCAGCAACCTGAAATGGCAGAATGGGTAAAGGAATCAGAGCAAATTATCCCAACACTTTCAGGGGGATTCGGAGTATTTGTAGACATGAGAACTTTGAAACCACTTCCTCAAGACTCTCAAGAGGAAATGGAGAAAGGACAAAAATTGTACAAGCAACACGGAATGGTAAGATCAGTTGTTGTACTTGACAATGCGGTGACCACCATGCAGTTCAAAAGAATTGCCAAGAAAACCGGTATTTATGAATGGGAACGGTACATTGACGCTTCTGCTACCCCAAACTGGGAAAAAGCAGGAGAAGACTGGATAGTAAAAGCGGAAGACCCGGACAAGGTTTCTGCTTAACAGTACATCATTAAAAATTGTATGAAGGCTACTCGAGTTGAGTGGCCTTTTATTTGAGTAATGTGACTTGTAGTAATTTGTATTTCATTATTTTACTAATTCAAACATTACCAGCCGGGTCAATAAGATGAAAACCCTGAATATTTTATTTGTTTTACTCACAACAGGAGTTATTGGTTATTTCGGTTATATAACTTTTCTCGTTAATAAACCTGCTATTGAAAACTTCAGACATAAAACCGAATTCAATGCTGAACTTTGGAAGAATTGGGAAGAAAGCGAAGCAACAGCCTCCTTACGATGGGACATGGTTCATGACTTATCAATGCAACACCAACTCATTGGAATGCAAACGCAACAAGTGATCGAGCTTCTAGGGAATCCTTCAGGTCAAAGCGATTCAGCATTAAGGTATTATTTGGGAATGTCCCGGCATGGAATTGATACTGGATCATTGATTCTGATTATAAAAGAAAATAAGGTAGTGGAGTATAGGATATGGCATGGATGACCTACCAAAAAAGAAGCCACATAACTAATGTCATGCGGCTCCTCGAGTGTATTAAAAAAACGCAGATTACAAAACGAAACCTAGCTACCACACATTTCGCAACTATCCGGATCATCCAGAGAGCATTGCATAGCGGCCTGGTTTTGTTGTCTTTCAGCTTCTAGTTCAGCAGCTGTTTTGGGTTTTTCTCTTTTTACTTCTGTACCAGTTCCTCCAGATCCCACTCCTGCTTCTACTTGTGCAGGTTGTGGTGTGGCAACAGCCTCTTTGTTTACTGTAAATTTGATAGCATCTGCTGCAGCTTTGGTTCTCAGGTAATACATACCCGTTTTCAAACCTTTTTTCCAGGCGTAGAAATGCATAGAAGTCATTTTACCGAAGTTGGCATCCTGTAAATGGATGTTCATGCTCTGACTCTGACAAATGTAAGCACCTCTATCAGCTGCCATATCAATCACAGATTTCTGAGAAATTTCCCAAACTGTTTTATAGATATCTTTAATATTCTGTGGTATCTCAGGAATAGCCTGAATAGATCCGTTTGCCTGCATGATCCTGTTTTTCATGGTTTCATCCCACAGGTTCAATTTGATCAGATCTCTCATCAGGTACTTATTCACCACGATGAATTCTCCAGACAATACCCTTCTTGTATAGATATTTGAAGTATATGGTTCAAAACACTCATTGTTACCCAAAATCTGAGAAGTTGAAGCGGTTGGCATTGGTGCCAATAACAATGAATTCCTGATACCGAATTTCTTTACTTTTTGTTTCAGATCATACCAGTCCCATCTTCCTGAATCCGGTGTTACTCCCCACATATCAAACTGGAATAAGCCTTTGGAAGTAGGAGAACCTTTGAAAGTACTATAGGCTCCTTCTTCTTGTGCAACTTCCATAGAAGTTTCCATTGCGGCGAAGTAAATAGTTTCAAAGATCTCTTTATTCAATTTTCTAGCTTCCTCACCATCAAATGAATACCTCATCATGATCAATGCATCTGCCAAACCCTGCACACCAATACCTATTGGTCTGTGTCTCATGTTTGAGTTTCTGGCTTCTGCCACAGGGTAATAATTGATATCAATCACCTTATTCAGGTTTCTGGTAACCACCTTAGTGATCTCATATAGTTTCTGGTGATCAAAAGTTCTTTCGTCTTCGTTCACAAACTTAGAAAGTGCAATTGATGCCAGGTTACAAACGGCTACCTCATCCGGTGAAGTGTACTCAATGATCTCAGTACAAAGGTTACTGGACTTAATTGTACCTAAGTTCTTCTGGTTAGATTTTTTGTTAGCCGCATCCTTATACAACATATAAGGAGTACCTGTCTCAATTTGTGCTTCAAGAATTTCAAACCAAAGATCCTGTGCTTTTACAGTTCTTCTGGCTTTTCCTTCCTGCTCATACTTTTCGTAAAGCTTTTCAAACTCATCTCCATAAGCTTCATGCAAACCTGGTGCTTCACTTGGGCTAAATAGTGACCAGTCACCATTGTCTTCTACCCGCTTCATGAAAAGATCAGGCATCCAAAGTGCATAGAATAAGTCTCTTGCTCTCAGTTCTTCTTTTCCATGATTCTTTTTCAGATCAAGGAAATCAAAAATGTCAGAGTGCCATGGTTCAAGGTAGATTGCAAAGCTTCCCTTTCTTTTTCCTCCCCCCTGATCAACATACCTTGCAGTCATGTCAAAATTCCGTAGCATCGGTACGATCCCGTTAGATGTACCATTCGTTCCCTTGATATAAGAACCAGTGCCTCTGACATTGTGAATACTCAATCCTATTCCCCCAGCAGACTGAGATATCTTTGCACATTGTTTTAATGTATCGTAAATACCATCTATACTATCATCTTTCATTGTTAATAAGAAACAAGATGACAATTGTGGTTTTGGAGTACCGGCATTAAAAAGTGTAGGTGTGGCATGTGTAAACCACTTCTCGGACATCAAATTGTAAGTTTCGATCGCTTTATCAATGTCCTCTTTGTGAATACCTACAGCTACTCTCATCAGCATGTGCTGTGGTCTTTCCACAATTTTCCCTTCCAACTTCATCAGATAAGATCTCTCCAATGTCTTGAAGCCGAAGTAATCATAATTGAAATCCCTGGTGTAATCTATGGCTTTATCTAAAGTAGCCGCATGCTCCTTGATAATTCCATAAACATCTTTCGCTATCAGCGAAGCATTTTCACCTGTTTTAGGATCAATGTAAGTGTACAGTCTCTTCATCGTATTCGAAAAAGACTGACTAGTAACCTTGTGTAGGTTAGATACAGCGATTCTAGCAGCTAAACGCGCAAAATCGGGGTGTTTTGTAGTTAAAGATGCTGCTGTTTCTGCTGCCAGGTTATCCAGGTCAGTAGTAGAAACACCATCATACAATCCATCAATTACTTTCTTTGCGATATCCACAGGCTCGATGAACTTCGGATTCAGGCCTTCGCAAAGGTTTTCAATTCTTGCCGTGATCTTATCAAATTTTACAGATTCACGTCTTCCGTCTCTTTTAATTACAAACATTAAGCGATCGTTTTTGAAATAAGGTTGTGTTAATTAAAAATCTTCGTCTAATGAGAACTTAGGTGACTCACTCTCATTATTATTTTTCATCACACCAGCTTTCTGGTATTCTGCCACACGTTTCTCAAAGAAATTAGTCTTTCCTTGTAAAGAAATCATGTCCATAAAATCAAACGGGTTTGTTGCTCCAAATATTTTTGAGCATCCAAGCTCACCCAATAACCTGTCGGCAACAAACTCTATATACTGACACATTAAATCGGAATTCATACCGATGAGTTTCACTGGTAATGCGTCTGTAACAAATTCTTTTTCAATAGAAACAGCATCCCTGATGATTTCCTGAATGGTTTCCTCTGGCAGTTTATTATTCACGTGATTGTTATACAGCAAGCATGCAAAATCACAGTGTAGTCCCTCATCTCTGGAGATCAACTCGTTAGAGAATGTAAGACCTGGCATTAATCCTCTTTTCTTCAACCAGAATATAGAGCAGAAACTACCTGAGAAGAAGATACCTTCTACAGCAGCAAATGCCACTAATCTTTCCTGGAATGAACCTTCATCTATCCACCTTAATGCCCAATCAGCTTTCTGCTTCACACATTCCATTGTTTCAATAGCATTGAACAAGAAGTCTTTCTGCTTGGCGTCCTTTACGTAAGTATCTATCAGAAGTGAATAAGTTTCACTGTGGATGTTTTCTATAGCTATCTGGAATCCATAGAAGAATTTAGCTTCTGTGTACTGAACCTCAGCCACAAAATTTTCAGCCAGGTTCTCATTCACTATTCCATCACTGGCTGCAAAAAATGCTAATACGTGTGAGATAAAATGTCTTTCCCCATCTGTAAGTTCTTTCCAATCTTTTAAGTCCTGTCCCAGATCAATTTCTTCAGCAGTCCAAAAACTTGCTTCTGCTTTCTTATAAAATTGCCAGATATCATCATGTTCAATTGGAAACAATACGAATCTCCCATCATTTTCCTTTAGAATCGGCTCCTCCAGAGTGGTCATGTCGCTCATAACTTACTAGTGTCTTTTAGTTCTCCCTTTTAATTCAATTATATTAGTCATTTTCGCAAAGAGTCAAAACTTCCCTGTCGCTGTAGCTTTTCAAGTCGCAGCACTCGTAATCAGTGTAAGTTCATTTGTGTTTGGAATAGCTGAATCTTGTTCGTGTAAAAGTTAAGATTCAACTGTACTTCCGGTGGTGTTTATTTCCCCTTGCTGTGTTTACAAATGTGAAGAAATCATGAATAAAAAACAAAGCGGGAAACAAGGTTAAAAAGGGTCGCTTGCTTGCAGTATAATTGACTGTTTAACAGCTATTTACGAAGCTTAATTTAATTTGTAATTATGCCTAAATGGGCTAGAAATGAGGATTGAAAAAATATAGAAAAGTTTTCCACCGGTTTCAAGCGATATCCACAAGCAGATGTGCTTAAATCTGAAGTTATCAAGACCTTCCAAGCAATCGGTTTTTCAGCTCTCCCGGGACAAAATCAGGCAATGGTTCGTCATTTTCATTGAACCAATCGCTTGGGCCATAATAACTTGTGTTAGAAACAGGGTCAACAAATTTCTGGTACAATCCAGATCGGGTCCTGTTTGAAAGTGCCGCTGATATCGAACTCCTCACTTTTTGCTTATCCTGATCAGATTCTCTGTCCACAATGAAGTCTACAATCTCCGCTGAAGTCATTAAACTACCCTTAAAATCCTCATAATAGGAGATTTTCCGCGCCCAGGACCATTCTACCTGGTAAGCATTGGCGTTCCAGTTGATCATTGGATAATTGTTCCCATCTTTGAAAATCGGCATGCTTGTCAACGCACTAATGTGGTTGTCAATTTCCTGAATCTCTTTCTTGAATTCTTCAATCTTGGCTTCCAACAATTGCTTTTTCTCAGTTAAAGCCTTGAGATACAGGTCAGCATATTTTTCAGGTACATTAATTTTCATCCAATCAAACTTATCAACAACTAAGGTTAAGGAATATGATTATATTTGTCAAGCAAAGCAAGCACAACAAGCAAGCAAAGTAAGCAAACCTTATAATAATAGTAACAAAAGCGTATAAATAGCGTTAAAGTTTCATTTCATAACATTCCCATAATAACTGCGATAATTCATTCCTCATTATTTGATATTATCGATGATTGATTTATCTTTGCAGTCCTTTTCAAAATAATGGTATAAGATGTACGCAATAGTAGACATAGCAGGAAGCCAGTTTAAAGTCGAGAAAGACAAGTTCGTTTATGCTCCTAAGTTAGAAGGAGAAGAAGGAGCTTCAGTTACTTTCGATAACGTGCTTTTGCTAGATAATGATGGAAAAGTAGAGGTAGGGACCCCTAGCGTGAAAGGCGCAAAAGTTTCCGGTAAAATTTTGAGTCACGGACAAGGTGACAAAGTTCTTGTGTTCAAGAAGAAGAGAAGAAAGGGTTACAAGAAGAAAAACGGACACAGACAGCAATTTACTAAAGTTTTAATCGAAGGAATTTCAAAATAAAATACCATGGCACACAAAAAAGGAGTCGGTAGTTCCAAGAACGGTAGAGAATCAGAAAGTAAACGATTAGGTGTTAAGATCTTTGGAGGTCAGGCAGCTATTGCTGGTAACATCATCGTAAGACAAAGAGGTACACAACACCACCCTGGTGCTAATGTGGGTATGGGTAAAGACCACACTCTTTTTGCACTTACAAACGGAGTTGTGAAATTCACTAAAGGCAGAAAAGACAGATCTTACGTATCTGTAGAGCCAGTTCAGTAGAAAGACCTTTCAGAAAAGCATTACAAACCACGGCATGAATGTCGTGGTTTTTGTGTTTATACCTACCTAAGGGCAGTTATTCGTAGACTGAATCATTTTTTTTAGTTATTATTGACTGCAATATATTACCTAACAATATCACCAACAATGAGAAAACTTTTAACCAGCACCGTCCTCTTTGTCTGTTTTGGATATTTCGCTTTTGCCCAGCAAACAATCTCTGGCAAAGTTCAGGGAGAGGGTCAGGCCCTTGGTCTGGAAGGTGTTAATATAAAACTTGGCAGCTCCATCCTGGCCACAACTGATTTTGAGGGTGAATTTACAATCACCACTCCCGAACAAAATAGCACAATTACGTTTTCATTTAAGGGTTATCAGGACCTGGAAGTAGTATATACTGGTCAAACCTCTTTGAATGTCACCATGCAAAAAGAGACTGCTGATCAAACTGAATCCAATAAAGTCTCACTTGGCTATGGGAGCGTGTCAAAAGAGGAACTTACAAGCAGTGTGGCGGCAATAGAATCAGAGGGATTAGGTTCTCAACCGGTAGTTACCCTGGAACAAGCTAATCAGGGAAGGGCTACTGGAGTTTTCGTGCAGAACACAGGCGGTGAATTGGGTGCTAACGCAAATGTGAGGATACGTGGTGGTTCATCTCTTACTGCCAGCAATAGTCCATTGTATGTAGTAGATGGTGTCCCACTTGCTTCCGGAAGCCAATCCAATATTAACCCAAACAACATTGCTTCTATCGAAGTATTGAAAGATGCATCAGCAGCCTCTATTTATGGAAGCAGGGCTGCCAATGGAGTGATTTTGATCACAACCAAAAAAGGAACTGCAGGAAAAACTCGTTTCGATGTTGATTATCAGTTTGGTATAAGCGAAACACCAAAAACTCTTGACGTCTTCAGCGGAAGAGAACATAAAATTCTTGTCCTGGAGTTCATATTGAGACAATTTGGATTTGATTCCGATATCACCAGGGAAAATCTTGAAAACTGGGTGGATTCTGGTTCCAATTCAATTCAACTATCTTCAGGAACACTAAACCTCCCTGCATTTTATGATTCATTAAGATATGACACTGATTGGCAGGATGAGATCTTTCGGACCGGTTATTCACACCGGGCAAATCTGAGTGCTTCAGGTGGAAGTGAAAACCTGGGTTATTTTGCAGGAGTTTCTTATTTATCTCAGGATGGAATTCAAATTGGAAATGATTTTGATCGTTTCAACGCCCAGTTGAATTTAAATTCTAAATTTAGCTCCAAATTATCTGCCAATCTGACCACTTCATTCGCAAGAACTACGAATAATAGATTGAATGAAGACAATGACCTTGGGAATCCAATTCAGGCAATTGTACTTCCAAACAGTGACAGCTTTGATCCTACAAATGATTACGAGCTTTTTGTAAGTTCGCTTTTTTACAACCCTGTAACAGAAATTGAATTCTCAGACAATATCCAAACCTCTAACATCTTCATTGGAAACCTTGGACTTAATTACACATTAAATAATAACCTTAAGTTAAGGGTAGAAAGTGGCCTGGACATGCTTGATGACCGATACGAAAGGAGACAAGGCCCGGAAACACTTGATGGTGAGCCAACAGGATTCAGCCGACTAACCGAAACCAATGTTTTCAACTACCTGGTCAATGGTTACCTCGATTATAACAACTCCTTTAGCAATTCCAATATGAGCATCATTTTAGGAACCTCCTATCAGGAATCGACTACCGACATCAATTTCCGCTCGGCAAGATTGAATTCTATCGATGAACTGGAGGCATTACCAGAAGGGAGTAGCAGTTTATTAAACAATCCCATCCCCGGTGGAGCTTCAACATTCCTATCTTATTATACCAGGGTCAATTATAGTATTGAAAACAAGTACTTGTTTCAGGTATCCGGAAGAATGGATGGATCTTCTCGTTTTGGACCAAATAATCGATATGGATTTTTCCCAGCTGTTTCGGCAGGTTGGAATATAGCCAATGAAAGTTTCATGCAAAATGCCAATGCCGTTAGTTTTTTGAAACTCCGTGCCAGTTATGGACTTATTGGTAATACACCCGATGCAGACTTTTTATATGCCTCGAACTATTTTATTGTGAATTATGGTGATGAAGATGGTTTACGTGGAGAGAATCTATCAAACCCTGATTTAAAATGGGAAACTACTTCACAAATTGATGTTGGTATAGATTACGGATTCATTTCCGATCGTATTTCGGGATCATTGAATTATTACATTAAAGACACCAAAGACTTACTTTTCCCAAGACCCATCACTCAAATCAGTGGATTCAGCAGTGTCATTGACAATGTAGCTACAATGACCAATAAAGGTTGGGAATTTAGCTTTAGTTCAATAAATGTTAGAAATGGTGATTTTACCTGGAGTACCGATTTTAATATCTCCAGCAATGAAAATGAAATAACTGACCTTGGCGGGGAGCAATTGATTGCAGGAGTGAGTGCCTTTTTGGAAGGTGAAGCTGCTGGTAGTTTTTATGTGGTGAATTTTTCTGGTGTGAATACCACTACAGGAGAAGCTGAATATACCTATACAAATGATGCCGGGAATGAAGTGGTAACATCAGACTATGATGAGGCTTTTGAAAATGGCAGGTCAATAATGGGTAATCCCAATCCTAAATTTTTTGGAGGATTGAGCAATACTTTCAGTTACAAGACCATATCATTAAGTTTCTTATTCCAGTTTGTTCAGGGAGTAGATATTTATAACGCCACTGGAGAGTATTTCGCTAACAGTGGTTATCAGGCCTATGGACAGAGGTTAGACCAACAAGACCGATGGTATGCTCCGGGTGACAATGCCCCATACCCTGCCTTGAATCCGTCTAACGTGAATACATTCCCGTCAAGTAGATGGCTTGAAGATGGAAGCTACATTCGATTGAACAGTTTAACATTGACCTATAACCTGCCGGAAGTAACCGTTTTCAATATGGGATTACAACGATTCAGTTTCTTTGTGGGAGGCCAAAACCTCTTTACTATCACAGACTATAAAGGTTATGACCCTGATGTCAATTCAATTGATCCGGGATCAGGAACAATTGGAGAAAACATCTTTAAGGGAATAGACAACTTTACTGCCCCTCAAGCCAGAACATTCATCACAGGTATAAAAATTGGATTTTAATCATGAAAAAGATATTTATAGCAATTGTTTCAGCAGCACTTCTTTATTCATGCGACAGTCTTCTGGAAGTGGAAGCAGAGAATTCGATCATTGGAAACATTTATGATTCACCAGAGAATATAGAAAGTGCATTGACCGGAGTTTACTACAACCTGGGCGGCATATCCAGTGGACCTGATGGAGGAGAACTTCTGGGAGGTGATTTTATGATATTCCCTATGTTACTGGGGAGACAAAATGCCACTGAAGTGGTTTGGCGAGCTGAATTAGGCGCCATTGATTATGAGAATTTTGTGCAAAAGGAAATTGCTGATGTGCCAACCAACTTTAGAGTAGAAGCCAACTGGAGAAGAGCTTATGAAACTATTAACATCATCAACTCCATTTTGGCCAATATTGAAAATGCCAATGCTTCTGATCAAGAAAGAATTCGAGGAGAGGTGCTTGCTATCAGAGGTGTCTTATATTTCGAAATGGTGCGTCTTTGGGGACCACAGTATGAAGCCAGCACCTTATCAACTCCGGCTATACCAATTGTCCTGGACCCTATCAATAGCATTTCAGACCTTGAAAATCCTTCTAAATCAACCGTGGAACAAGTATACGATCGTTCAGAACAGGATTTAGGGGATGCATCAACAATTCTTGAAAGCCTTGGCACCAATGGTACCAGAATTTCTTATTATGTCTGCCAGGCTTATTTAGCAAGATTGGCACTTCAAAAAAATGATTTTGACAATGCTGAAACTTATGCAGCAGAAGTAATCAATTCAGGGAATTTCAGTCTTGCCAATAATCCGCTAGCAGCTTTTAACAATGGATCAAATAGCACTGAAGACATTTTCGCAATTCAACAAACCCTGGCCAACAATACCGGAGACAGGGCCAGTGGAACTGGTATCACCACGTACTATTCATCACTTACAGAAAGTGGTCTTGGAAATTTGGGGATTCTTCCATTCTATTTAACTGGTGAAATTGGGAACAGCCCTAAATTTCATGGAGGAGATTTAAGAGGTACAATAGACAATACTGCCACTACCTCAACCACGAGTGACCAGATCACCACTAGTTTCTACACAAACACGATCAATACTGCATTATTATCACCAAGTAAGTACAAAAATGTAGACAATGTTTTGCCTGTAATTAGGTTAGCAGAAATGTACCTCACAAGAGCTGAAGCATTGTTTGAACAGAATCCATTCATAATTGACCCAACAGCGCTAAACGACCTGAATATTATCAGAACCCGTGCAGGATTGTCAGCTCTCAATAGTGGAGATTTCGTAGACAGTGATGCATTTTATGACAGCTTAATTATCGAAAGGAAGAGAGAGCTATTCCTGGAAGGACATATGCTGCATGATTTGAGGAGATGGCGAGCTTATTTAGGAGATCCTTCAATTGTCATCGGGTTTGCCAAAAACCCATTAGATGATGACTTGATCCTGCCAATTCCACAGGCTGAACAGGATGCCTCTGGCCTTGATTAGTATTTATTAATTTTAAATTGGTGTGAACTTTATTGCTGGCATCCGTATATATTCCAAGAAATAAATAAATTGCGCGGAAATAATTACGTCTACTACTTATGTATATTTCAGCAGTAAGCCACTATCTGCCAGAGACAAGAGTACCAAACAGTCATTTTGAAGAGCTCAATGGGCTGACAAATGATTGGATCGTAGAAAGAACCGGAATCCTGGAAAGGAGAAAAGCCGGAGAGGAGGAAAACACCCATTCCATGGCTGTGGAAGCCATCAAAAACTTACAAGCCCAAAACATTAAACTAGATGACGTTGACCTGATCGTAGGTGCTACTTATACCCCATATGATACCATCGTCACTCTTGCACATAAAGTTCAATTTTTCATTGGTGTAAATGAAATCCCAGCTGTCACTTTGAGTGCTGCATGTTCATCTTTCCTCAATGCAATGGAACTTGTGGAGGGATATTTTGCAATGAACAAAGCAAAAAAGGCATTAGTAGTTCTCTCAGAACATAACACTGCTTATAACCATGAAGACAATACTAAGTTTGGACACCTATGGGGTGATGGAGCGGCTGTACTGGTAGTCAATAAAGAAAAGACTAGTGCCAGTGATGTCAAAGTGAAACAAATCATTACCGGTGGAGCTGCTAATTCAGGAAATGCTATTGAGGCTGTGACATTACGCCCAATTCATGGCAAACTAAGCATGCCCAATGGAAGAGATGTATTCATTAATGCATGTAATTACATGGCTAAAATGACACTGGACATTCTGAAAAGCAACAATCTTGAAATGAGTGACCTATCATATCTCATCACCCATCAGGCTAACTTTAGAATTGCCAAAAATGTAGCGGAGAACCTTGAGATTCCGCTTGAGAAGACACTCAACAACATTCAATATCTGGGAAACACCGGTTGCGCCGGATCAGGCATTGTATTATCCGAGCATTTTAAGAAAATAAATGATGGAGACAAAGTGGTGGTAACCGTGTTTGGTGGTGGTTACAGCTACGGTGCTATGCTCCTTGAGAAATAAAAAAGTAACGCTAGGCGTTACTTTATACTGATACAAGTTCTTTGTTATCCTTTGTAGGCTGGTCGGAACCAGTAGATCCCTCTGCCTCAGTTTTCTTTGGACGGCCTTTAAAAACAGTCGTCTCTTTGAAACCATTCTTATATCTTTTCTTACGTACCTTCCAAACTTTGAAATTGTCTTTGTTCCCCACTTTAAATTGGAAAGACATGTGATCTGATGGACTTACCCAATCAAGGTTGGTGCTATCGTTATTCCTTGGGTTGTTATCCAGGTGAATGATCATTGTGTATTCAGAAGGAAGCACGTTGATACAAAATGCTTTCGCTACTTCTTTATGAGGATAAACAGTTTTTCTTTTTCCCTCATTATTGATCAAATCCAGGAAGTAGCACTTGCAGGTTTTGTTCCACCTTTGCTTCATTACCCTACCCTTGATCTTCATATGGGTTTGGCTCCCTTTGTGCCAGGACTTTCTATCCTTACTTTTTATTTTGCCACGGTTTGAGACTTCATAATTATCAAAGCCTTCGATAGTTTTCCAAACTTCTTCTTCCCGTTCGACTTTCTGTATCGCCATGTGTTCAGTTTTAATTCCCCGTTAATTCCTAATTGTCACCCTAAAACTAGTACTTTTATATGAAGGAAACAGTCCAATTTCGATGAAGTAACAGTTTTCCTTCATATATATACCCAAATTATAGATTAAAAAAGTTTTATCATATGCTAATAAATATACGTAACTGTTTTATCTGTCTTATTGCACTAATTCTTTCATGTAACCAGATCGAAATGACCTTTGATGAATATCCCGTATATAACGGCTCGGACCTTGGGTTCACTTACACTCCTGAAAAAACTATCTTCAAAGTTTGGAGTCCAAACGCTCAGCAGATGATGCTCAAGATTTACGAGGAAGGTCAAGACAGTGATCCGGTAAATTCCTATCAGATGAACAAAGCTTCAAACGGTTTATGGCAATTCAGCATAGAGGGAGATCAAAAGGGTATCTTCTATACTTATCAGGCGACTGTTAAGAATGTCACCCTTCAGGAAACAAGCGATCCGTATAGCAAAGCAGTTGGCGTAAACGGTTTGAGATCTGCTGTAATTGATTTGAACCAAACCAATCCTGACGGATGGGAAAGTGACACAAAACCTCCTCTGGATCACTTTAAGGACATCATACTTTATGAACTACATGTCAGAGATTTCTCTATTCACCCAGAATCGGGCATGCAACATAAAGGTAAGTTTCTTGCTTTTACTGAAGAAGAGACTTCAATTGGCGATAATGCTACGGGTTTAGCTCATTTGAAGGAACTGGGAATCACACATGTACACCTGCTTCCTTCATTCGATTACTCATCGATAGATGAAAGCAAACTAAATGAACCTCAGTTCAATTGGGGCTATGACCCTGCGAACTATAATGTTCCGGAAGGCTCTTATAGCACAGATCCTTATATACCTGAAGTGAGAATAAAAGAATTCAAGGAATTGGTACTGAACCTACATAAAAATGGCCTTAGGGTAATTATGGACGTAGTTTACAACCATACCTATAAAACCGATGATTCTAATTTTAACCTGATCGCACCAGGATACTATTACAGACAAAATGAAGAGGGAAAATTCTCCGATGCATCCGGTTGTGGAAATGAAACAGCTTCAGATCGGGAGATGATGCGGAAATTCATTAAGGAATCTGTGGCATACTGGGCCAATGAGTATCACATCGATGGCTTCAGATTTGACCTGATGGGAATACACGACATAAAAACCATGGAAGAGGTTACAGATACCCTGAATAGCATTGACCCAACCATATATGTGTATGGAGAAGGATGGACTGCTGGTGCCAGCCCTCTGAGTGATAGTTTGAGAGCTATCAAAGCCAATACTTATCAAATGAGCAAAGTGGCTGCATTTAACGATGAAATGCGTGATGGGATCAAAGGTCATTGGGCAGATAAAATGGATCGTGGGTTTGTATCTGGAATGGCCGATGAAGTTGAGAGTGTCAAATACGGCATTGTGGGGGCTATAGATCATCCTGGTATCAATTTTGAAAAAGTAAACTATTCAAAATCAGCCTGGGCACGAGAACCGTGGCAATGCATCAATTATGTTGCTTGTCACGATGATTACACGCTTTGGGACAAGCTTGAAATTTCAACAGATTCAATCGATGAATATGATGAAGAAGTGCTTGTAAAAATGGATCTACTCGCCAATACAATGGTGCTCACAAGTCAAGGAGTCCCATTTTTACATGCAGGAGCTGAACTACTCCGCACTAAAAATGGCGACCATAATTCTTATAAATCCCCGGATAGTGTTAACCAAATTGACTGGACAAGAAAAAAAGATATGCTTGATGTGTTTGCCTATTATCAAGGTTTAATTGCCTTGAGAAAAGCGCACCCTGGGTTTAGGTTAAGAAACGCTGAAGCCGTTATTGAAAAATTAAGTTTTCCTGAAGTTCCTGAGGGGATTCTGGCTTTTCAGATTTCAGGAATTGAAAACGACCCAAGCTGGGAAAGCATTTTGGTGATTTGTAATGCTAATTTAAAGGAAGCTGACATTACGATTTCACAAGGTCAATGGGAGGCCGCTTTATACAACATGGAGTTTTATGATGATGGGAAGGGGTCCATTCACAGTAATGACCTAACAATACCTCCGGTTTCTGGGGTGATTCTACATAAATAAGCTCATCATAAGTAACTACAATAGAGCATATTGCATTCATATGCTCATTTTACGGTTTAATCGAAAAATATTCGTGTTGGCACACGCATAGTGAGTTTTGAAATAATGTTAATCTATCATTGCGTTCTAATTTGTTTTGGGACACGTGGATCTATGCATTATGAAAAAATTAGTATTGATTATTATACTATTCACTCCATCAATTATCAAGGCACAAAATGCCGCCATGCAAATGGTACCAGTTAAAAATTCTGATTCTTACAAAATGTATTACGAATCAGAAGCCAAATGGAATCTGGAAATCTCTATCGTCAATGAAAAAGGGAAAAAAGTAGAAGAATTCAAACTGAAGGATAAAAATGGATTCATTCTCCCGATTGATTTTGGAAAGTATGGCAGTGGTGAATACCTAGTCAAAGTTGAATCACCTGCATTTCTGTTGGAGGATAAGGTTAATTTCAAGTCTCAAATTGACATTGTGAAAGAAAAAATTGTAGGTGAAGTTGTGGATGGCACCCGGCTGCTGATCACTGTAGACAAAGATGTTGAAGGAGAATTAGATTTGAATCTCATAAACAGTAATGGATCAGTTTTTAAAGAACATACTTATGACGCCAAAACTTTTGGCATGCAAGCTTTTGATTTCGCGGGATCTCCGGAACTTCCCATCAGCATTAATATCTTCTACGAAGGAAAGTTCATAAATGAATGGACCATTAGCGATTAACGCTTAGGTTCATATTTTTTAGGAGCAAACAGAAATCCAAATGCTTCTGCACCTTCTTTATTATGTTTCTCATGGTGCACATAATGGGCATTGATGATACGTCTCAGGTATTTGGATTTTGCTTTAAACTTAATTTTGATTCGTCGGTGGACGATAACATCATGGAAAAGAAAATAAAAGAGGCCGTACCCAAGAATGCCAAATCCAAAATATTTCATTATCTCTAGGCTCTCAATCTCATAACCAAGTACTATCAGGGTAATGGATGGAATACTAAATACCAGGGCAAACAGATCATTTCGCTCAAGGGCATGGTCATGCACACGGTGATGTGACCTGTGCCAGCTCCAAAGAAAACCATGCATGATGTATTTATGGGTAAACCATGCTACACCTTCCATTCCTAAAAATGTCCCAATTACAATCAGAATATTCAGTACCACAACTTAAAGTTAATATTGTTCCAGCGCATCTCGTACTTCTTCCATGAGCCACATAGGAGTACTGGTAGCCCCGCAGACACCAACAGAATCATCTTCCTTGAACCAATTCATGTCGAGTTCACTCTTGTTGGATATAAAATATGTATTTGGGTTATGTTGTTTACATATATTATACAAGACTTTCCCATTTGAAGATTTTGTTCCTGACACAAAAACCAGCTTGTCAAACTTCCTGGCGAAATCACGTAATTCTTTATCCCTGTTTGACACTTGCCGGCAAATTGTATCATTAGAATTGACACTTATACCTGCTTCTGTCAACACACGAGTGATTTCATAAAAATTATCGGTGCTCTTGGTGGTCTGGCTATACAATGTAATCTCTTCAGGCATCTCATCGATCTTCAACTCCGTAATATCCTGAAAAACAACCGCTTCATTATTGGTCTGTCCCAGTAAACCTACCACTTCAGCGTGTCCATGTTTTCCATAAATGTATATCTGTTCTTTTTTATCAAAAGAATTCTTGATACGGTTTTGCAACTTAAGCACAACCGGACATGAAGCGTCTACTAACTCCAGGTTATTGTCATGGCTATTTGGTAAGTAGACGGGGGCTCACCATGAGCTCTTATCAATACTTTGGAATCTCTGATATTATCCAAGTCAGCCTTATCAATTATTTCTAATCCCATTGCTTCTAACCTCTTCACCTCCTCATCATTGTGAACGATATCCCCTAGACAATAAAGATGACCTTCGGATTTAAGAATCTCTTCAGCCATCTCAATGGCATACACTACTCCGAAGCAGAAACCTGAATTCACGTCGATATTTACATCGAGATTTAGCATATGGTATTAACAAGAATCCTCATGATTTGTTAGATAAATTATTTCATAAATATTCTTTTAAAACCCTCGTACAGGTTCACATTCATATAAAGTAGCAGCAAAGCATATATGGTGTCTTCAATCGGGATTGTAAACAAACGGATTCCAAGATTTTCCTGATTATTGTACCAAACAATTGGTTCCTCCAGAAAGGACCCGGTCAATATGCCATTGACCATGAAAAATGGTATCAGATGAAACAGGTAGGCCAATGAGAATCGGTCAATATTTTTGATCCCAAAGAACACCTGGCTCACCAAAATAAATATTCCAGTAAAGAGGAAATTCCAGAAAGTATAAGCTCTGTCATTATTAGCAATAGCCAATGCAATCAGCAAAATGGATAACCCAATGACAAAAAACTTTGATTTTCCACCGAATACCTCCTCTTTGATAAAATATAGGACACATTCATAGATGAATACACTTGCAAACGGGACGGTGATAAAGAATAACAACTCCTCTAGTGGAAGATTGAAAAAATATACTCCTAATAAATAGTTGGGATTGAACCCCCAAACTCCCATTTCAGTGAATAAAATATCCCACAACAGGAAGAATATTGCTGTAATCGCAATGGCAGGAAACAAACTTTTCCACTTTCTGTAATAGGTTATTCTCTTCTCAAATGATCTTAATAAAGGAAAAGTAACTGTCAACACATGCAAGTAGAAATAAATAGCCATACTTAAATGAAGTTAAGCCGGTGCATAAAGTAAGTCCGTGTCAAAAGTGCGAGCTTGTTAGAATCTGGAATTCTGATACGTTCATTTAAAATACGTTCGGGAGGAAGGTTTTTAATCTTCCTGAATAATTTCAAATAATAAATGTAAGCCAGATAAACCCCTAGTCTTGCACCCTTCGGCAGCATCACTATTCCGGCGTATGCCTCATTGAAATCATTCTGAATGTCTTGTTCAATCGCTCTTTTGTCCTTCTCTGTAAATGCATTGAAATCCACACCTGGGAAATAAGTACGGCCTCTTTCCTCAAAATCACTTTGTATGTCCCGTAAAAAATTTACCTTCTGAAAAGCCGCTCCTAATTTTCTGGCAGGTTCCCGTAGCGTATTGTATTTCTCATTATCTCCTTCGCAAAAGACCCTTAGACACATCAAACCAACCACTTCGGCGCTTCCATAAATGTATTTTTCATAAGACTGCTGATTATAGGTGTCTTTGGATAGATCCATCTCCATACTCACCAGAAATGATTCAATTAACTCTCTTTCGATATGGTAGTTATTTACTACTTGCTGAAAGGAATGAAGAACAGGATTCAAACTTATACCCTCATCAATAGCGGTATATGTGTCATTCCAAAATCTTTTAAGCAATACTTTTTTGTCATGCTTGTGAAATGTATCTACAATTTCATCAGCATACCTAACGAACCCATAGATCGCATAAATGGGATAATGAAACTTCTTATCAAGAGTCCTGATCCCTAAAGTAAATGAAGTGCTGTAGTGCCTGGTGATCAGTTTGCTACATTTAAAAGTCGTAGTGCTATACAGGTCCATAAATAAATATAATCAATAATGACTGTAATCCTTTAGTATTTCACTGGCTACAACCTGCCCAGAAATAAGAGAAGGTGGAACACCAGGTCCAGGTACAGTTAACTGCCCCGTGTAATAAAGGTTTTTCAATTTTTTGTTTTTTAATGCTGGTTTGAGAATAGCAGTTTGCTTCAGGGTATTGGCCAGGCCATACGCATTCCCTTTAAAAGCATGATAATCCGCAATAAAGTCTTTTGGTGCATAAGATCGTTTATAGATGACATGCTCCTTGATTTTTTGATCTGTTAGATTTTCCAGCCTTTTCATGGTCATCTCAAAATATCTCTCCCTAATTTCTTCAGTATCCTCTAATCCACTGGCAACCGGAATCAATATGAATAGGTTTTCCATACCTTTTGGTGCTGACACAAGATCTGTTTTAGAGGTTACAGATACATAGAACAATGGATCTTCAGGCCATTCTTCAGATGTATAGATCTCATGTGAATGCTTTGAGAAATCAGTATCAAAGAAAAGGTTGTGGTGATTTAATTTATCAAGTTTCTTATTTACACCAACATAATAAATCAAACAACTTGGCGCCATCATTCGCTTACCCCAATATTTTTCTGAATAGTTGGCGTATTTTGGTTCCAACACATGTTTATCGATATGGTGGTAATCTGCTCCTGCTACAACAACGTCTGCGAAAAACTCTCCGTTTGAGGTTTGGATGGCTGAGATATAGGATTTAGTGTAAGAAAATGACTGCACTTCTGTATTGAAATGGAATTTTACACCTTTCTCTTTGGCCAATTGAGTCATTCCCTCTACAATTTTATACATCCCGCCTTTTGGATACCATGTCCCTAAGCTGATGTCAGCATAATTCATCAGACTGTAAAGGGCTGGTGTGTTTTCCGGTAAGGCACCCAAAAAAAGAATTGGGAATTCCATAAGTTGTATAAGCTTCGGATGCTTGAAGAACTTCCTTACATGTTTGGCCATGGATTGAAAAACATCCATTTTAATAACTCCATAAAGTAGTCTTGGGTCTAGGAATTCTGTGAGCGACCGACTTGGCTTGTAAACCAGGTCATTGATCCCTACTTCATATTTATAGGCTGCCTGTTGAAGAAATTTTCTTAATTGTATACCACTTCCTGGTTCATACCGTTCAAACAAGCTCTCAAATTCTGACATGACGGCAGGAATATCAACAAACTCATCCCTCCCAAAAATGACAGAATATGATGGATCAAGTCTTTCCAGTTCGTAATAGTCTGAAACTTTCTTGCCAAACTCAGCAAAATACCGGTCGAAAACGTCTGGCATCCAATACCAACTTGGCCCCATATCAAAAGTAAAACCCTCAGCAGAATACCTCCGTGCTCTACCTCCGGGTTGTTCGTTTTTCTCCAGGATGAATACCTCATGACCCTCATGAGCCAATTTCGTTGCAACAGAGAGCCCGGAAAACCCGGCTCCTATTACACATACTTTCAGTTTAGGCATTTATAAACCTAGTATTTATGTGCGTAAGTTTTCAGTTTTTCTTTCAATTCCTTTCTCGCAATATGAATCCTATTCTTCACGGTTCCAATTGGAATATTCAATCGGTCTGCTATCTCATGATATTTGAATCCTCTGAAATGTAGTAAAAATGGAACTTTATAAGTATCTGACAATTTCAATAGGGCATTATCAATATCCTTCTGGGTAAAATCTCCATATGCTCTATTCTGAATTGTATTTGAAGATGAATTGATAAAATGAAGGTTATCTGTAGTGTCAATGAAAGTGCTTCGTCTCACCATTTTCTGATAATTAGTGATGAAAGTATTCTTCATGATCGTATATAGCCACGCCTTTAGGTTAGTTCCATCAGTGTATTTATCCCTGTTAGTATATGCCTTCAACATTGTCTCCTGCAACAGGTCGTTGGCATCTTCATGATCTCTGGTAAGTTTCAATGCGAATGGTCGCAGTGAGGAAGATAAGTTATCGAGATTGTAAGAAAATTCTAAAGTCGTCATATCCTTCTATGCTGTTTTGTTTAACCAAATATACTAATTAGTTAAACAAAAAAACAAATATTTGTTTAACTTTTATGTATATACATTAAACAAAAATAGTGAATTGCAGCAAAATTTACTTGAATTGTTAATACAATAAAGCTTATACAGCAAACAAATCACTCAAATTTGAATGATTCCTACTAATCTATTTTGTTTAACTTATTTTAATTATTGCTCTACAAAGGAGTGTTCTTCAACGAATTCAATCAATTCCTGAATTTGATTGAATACAATAACATTAGCTGCTGGCTCAATGCCCTGACCTACTACCTGAAACCCAGAGATTAGGATGGTGGATTCCGGAAAACTTTTAGACAGCCGGTCGACATATTGTTGAATTTTCGAACTTGTTGGATAACTCGTAGCTATGGTTATCAGATAGTCTGGTTGGTGAATGTCATACACTTCCTTCAGATCGATCAGAGGAAGAGATTGCCCCAGATAAACAGGAATGTTTTGCCTGGACTTTATAATGTAGGAAGCGAAAAGAAGACTTAACTCATGCAATTCATCCTCAGGCAGGAAAAGCATGTATTTTTTTGCATTGGCATTGTAAGCACTGTATTGGCCATCGATAGCCACAATGAGTTTTTGACGGATAAGATTAGATATGAAGTGCTCCTGAGCAGGATTGATTGCACCTGTTTGCCAGAGAATTCCAATTTTTGACAGAAATGGGTAAACAATCTTCAACATTGTTTTCTCAAACCCAATCTTGAGAATACTGGAGGATATGATTTTCTCAAACCTGTCCTCATCCATGTCAACCATAGCGATTGTAAGCGCATGCATTTGATCAGGATAATTAAGGTCAGCTTCTGAAAGACGGATGACCTCACGCTGAATCTCACCCTCACTCATTTTCGCAATCTTAGAAATTTTGAATCCATTGTCTTTCAATAGAGAAACATTTAATATCAGCTTCAGATCACTATCATCATAGTATCTGATGTTGGTATCAGTACGTTTTGGTTGCACCAAATCATACCGTTGTTCCCATATCCTAATGGTGTGCGCCTTAATTCCGCTTATATGTTCAAGATCCTTGATGGAAAATGTAGTCATCTACTCCTCTCTTTTCTCCTTTAAACGCTTGTCAACGTAGTAACTTAAAATTAGCAAAAATGTTTATTTAATTTTTCTTAAATAATATTCAATATACCAAAGAAGAGTACCTGTGAAACAAACACATACACCCCATATACCTCCGCATCTTTTACTAATCGGGAATTGAACTGAACAATGATCTGCACAAAAAATGATATCACAAACCACCCTACATAATTGCTCATAGGTATTGTTCCGTCTCGCCAACCCCAATAATTGTATTGCATAGCCACTGGTTCAATCACAAAATCCAAGGCCACCATTAAACTGGCACCAAATATCGCTTTGAGCCCAGGATGAATTGACGGCAACAAGCCATTAACCACAGCCGCAGTAGCCAATGTAAGAATGATCCAATTGATCCCTATCATTATCGGAACACCCCATAATTTTATTCCAAGTGACGTCCCATAAGCGTAATCCCCGAAGATTATGCCAAAATTTGCTCCGAGTAATTCAGCAACAAATCCTATCATAAAGATTAGTCCAAAGACAATGAATAATTTCCTCTCACTTTTAAGTAAAATGCCCCAAAAAGCGAAAACCATTATAAGATTGAAGGGCGTCAAAAAGAGAAACCAGGATCTTGTGAAGTCCAGCTGATACCCCATAATACCCACTATATGGAGAATAATTACAATTACACCGGCTGTCTTTTCATTTAGTGGTAATTTCATCTTTCTTTGTTCACACAAAAGCTAATAACCCATGATCCTTTATAATGTTACGGTAAATATAGATTTTGATGTGGAAGAAGAGTGGAGAACCTGGATGAAAGATGTTCATATTCCAGATGTCATGAGCACAGGGCTCTTCAGCCAAAATAAGTTCTACAAACTACTTGGAGAAGTTCCAGAAGCCAATGGAGCTACTTATTCAATTCAATATTTTGCTCAAAACATCACGGATGTTAACAATTACCTGGAAAACCATGCTCCGAAGCTGATTCAAGAACACATGGCTAAATACAAGAACAAGCATGTGTCTTTTAGGACATTGTTGCAAGAAGTGATTGAAGAGTAAAGAAAAAGCCAACTCACAATGAATTGGCTCACAATCAACTACACTTAATCAAACTTACACCATCACTGGTGCTTTAATTCTATTCAAAGCACCTTCGATTTCCTTAATTAAATCCTCGTAGTGCTCAACCCCAACTGATAACCTGATCAAGCTACTAGTTATACCAAGTATGGCCTTATCTTCTGGAGCTACTCCTGCATGAGTCATGGTATCCGGGTGCTGAGCCAGGCTCTCGGTACTTCCTAAGCTGACGGCCAGTTTGATCAATTTAAGTCCATTCAGAAACTGAAATGCCTCATTCTCTCCCCCAACAACCTCAAACGCCAGCATAGCACCAGGAGATGTGTATTGCTTTTTGTAGGTTTTATAATCCCTATCACCAGGCTGAAGTAAACCCAGGTAATGCACATTATCCACAGCTGGATGATTGTTTAGAAACTCAGCTACTTTTTGAGCGTTTTTGGCTTGCTCTTCCATTCGGACTTTCAGTGTTTCCAGGCTTCTCAGAAGCAACCAACAGGTATGTGGACTTGCCATATTCCCTAGGAATGTTCTGAGTCCTCTAACACGGGCTATCATTTCTGTACTTCCTAATACAGCCCCTGCAATTAAATCACTGTGACCACCAATGTATTTAGTAGCAGAATATATCACAAGATCAGCTCCTAACTGAATAGGGTGTGACCATAATGGTCCCATGTAAGTATTGTCAACCGCTAGCGGAATTGGCTTATCACATTCAAAGTATTTAGCGATCTCCTTACACATTTGTACATCGATCAGGTCTCCTGTTGGGTTAGCAGGAGATTCCATATAGACCATTGACAACTTGTGAGCCATCCCACTTTCCTCTATTCTTTTGATGATTTCTTCCTTTGTCTCTCCTGGCATAAAAGCTATACTTTTTACGCCTATATCTTTTAAGAAATAATGAATGAAATGGTCCGTGCCTCCATAAGTAGGGCTACTAAAAAGCAACAGATCTCCAGGTTTTAAAAACTCCAACAATGTTGTGCTAATGGCAGACATACCACTCTCAAATACTGCACAATCCTCAGCTTTATCCCATAAACAAAGTCTGTTTTCAAGAATTTCAAGATTGGGGTTATTTATTCTGCTGTAAATTAGACCAAGTTCTTCACCCTGAGACTTCTCCCTAAGGCCATAGGCTACCTCAAAAAAAGCTTTCCCCTCCTCCGCAGTTTTGAATACAAAAGTGGATGTTTGAAAAATGGGGGATTTCACTGCTCCTTCAGATAACTCTGGTTTATAACCATAGCTCATCATGAGACTTTCTGGGCGCATGTTGTCTTTATTCATTGTGCTATTTGCTGTTGTTTATTATAGACAAAATTAAAGATTGTAGGAATAATTTTTATAATTAAAATATATTTACCTATTTTTTCCTGCATTAACATATAATGAAAGTAATATTTACTTTACTCGCATTACCAAACAATGACTACAAGGAAAAATTCCCGATTATGAATCTTGACAAAACTGATAAACTGATATTAAATCAATTGCAGGAAGACGCAAAGCTCAATGTAAAGTCCATTGCTGATAAACTGAGCCTCTCTAAAACACCCGTATATGACAGGATTAAGAAATATGAAAAGGAAGGAATCATTGAAAAGTATGTAGCAGTTCTCAATACCAAAAAAGTAACCAGCTCCATGGTAGTGTTTTGTTCTGTTTCTTTGGAGAATCAGAAACTGGAATACATTGAAAACTTTGATAAAGCGATAAGGGACCTACCAGAAGTAGTGGAGTGCTACCTAATGGGTGGCGCCAATGATTTTCTCCTGAAAGTTGTAGTTAAAGATTTGGATGCTTATCACAAGTTCTCTTCTGGTGTCCTCGCCGCACTTCCAAATGTGGGACAAATTAAAAGCACCTTTGTACTGAATGAAATAAAGAGGTCCTCAGTTTATCCAATCTAACCTTCGGCTTCCGCAAATTTTTTGAAGGACTCCATATACTTCATGGATTGTTTCTTAAATGCCCCTGGCATCAAAAGACCCATTAGTTTCATAAATAACCCAGAAAAAATGAATTCCTGATAGGCGATGTACTTTGTAGAATTTTCATCCAATTCCTTGAATTGTACGACCATATTATTCACTACTCCCCTGGTTTCGTAGGAGCCTGTCATTTCATCCGGAAGGTTGTTAGTATGAACGGTCTCTACCATTTCAATGACCCTTTTCCCTTCATTAAAAACTAGTTTGGATTTGGCACCAGGTTTTCCCGGATCTCCTGAAATATGTTCAAAACTTTCCAGCCCATTCATCCACTTCGGCATATTATCCGGATTTTCAAATAATTCTACCACTCGTTTACGAGGGAGCCCAATTGTAATTTCCACTGAGTATTTCATGATCGTTTATCGATTGGATTGTTCTTATTTGATGCCCATTCAGTCCAGGATCCATCATAGACTGCCCCTTTTTCATTTCCTGCAAGTTCATTCGCTACATAAATAATACAGGCTGTCAAACCGGAACCACAACTAAACACCCTGGGCTCGATGCTTTGCGCTCCAAAGATTTCTTTCAGCTCTTCTGCTGACTTAAAATAACCATTATTCAGTACGGAACCAAAAGGAAGATTTACAGAACCAGGGATGTGTCCACTACTTAATCCCTCGCGGGGTTCCGGTGATGTGCCATCAAACCTACCTGCAGACCTGGCGTCAAAAACCTGAAAGTTTTGATCTTCAATATTCTCAAGGAGATCTCTTTCATATTTCACAAGATCGGCGTTAAAGTGGGCCATAAAATTCCCCGACTCCAAACTTCGTTTCACTCTACTTTCAATCTTAAAATTAGAATTAGCCCATGCAGGCAAACCACCATCCAGCACAGCAACATCGTGATGTCCCATTAGCTTAAATAACCAATACACCCTGGGGCTGTTGTATACACCAATATCATCGTAAACAACAATCTTTGAATCATCATTGATCCCTAATAACTGAGCTTGTTTTTGAAATTGTTCAGATGAAGGCACAGTATTGGGCAGGGCACTTTCCTGATCACTGAATATTTTCAAATCGAAATGGATAGCCCCTGGAATTTGATTACCCCTCAAGACTGATTCCCCAATAGAAACATTTTTCTCCTGACTTGCATCAAGTATGATCAGGTCCTTCATATTCAGGTTTTCACTCAACCATTCTACCGATACAATTGGCCCCATGCGTTTCAAATTTTTTGAGTGTTTAAAAAGTCAAATATATACTCAAAGAATACATCAGGGCGATCCAGCCAACCATAGTGTCCGCAGTTCTCCAGTACTATAAGCTCTGAATTCACCATCAGATTTCTTGATTTCTCAGAAATCTGTGTCGGAATAATATCTGAATCTCCCTGGATAATCAGCACCGGTTTTTCAAAATCAATAAGCTGAGGTTTACAATCAAAATCAATGGCCCTCATATTCTGGAATACCAGCCCATTCACCGTCATGTTACTTTGCGTAAGCCGATGAGCGATCCTGGGTACATGAATTTGATTATATAAATAAGCAGGTGCCAAATGTTTTCCCCTATTATATCGGGCATAATAGCTTGTATCACCTCTACTGATTCGGTTTGACCAGTAGTTCAAAGAATCATAATCATTTGGACTCAAATTTGATCGAATATTGATGGTGTTAAACAATTCCATATCCACACCCCCCGAGGAAGATAAAATCATTGCATTTAATCTATCGGGATGATTTGAAGCATAATAACAAGCAAGCATACCACCAAAAGAATGTCCCAGAATAGTCCATTTATCAATCGCTTCTGCTTCTCTGATTTTCTCAATATCAGAAAGCATCAGATCAAGCGTAATTGTTTGAGTACTTAACTGAGGAATAATAGACTTCCCTGTTCCTCTTTGGTCATAAATAATCACCTTGTGGTCAATTGACAATTGATAGGCCAGGTCTTCAAAACCATTACTATTCATCCCTGGTCCACCATTGATCACAAGAAGTGGTTTTCCCTCACCAAACGTTCTGTAATGTATGGTGGAAGATCCCTCTTCCAGGAATTTGCTTTCCTGTGAAAAACAGACAGTAGCAAGCATTACAAAACCCAGGCAAAGTGTTTTTCTCATTTTACAAATCATTAATTTCTTTGGCACATCTTGCACCTGATTCAAGTGCTCCCTGCATCCAACCATGATAAGCCGATGCATGCTCGCCTGCTATGTAAATTCTTCCTTCTGGCTTGAAGAGTGTTTGCAACATATTGGTCATTTGCCCCACCTCGCCAATTGAATGTGCCCCCAAAGACCAGGGATCCTCTCCCCAGCACTTGGTATATCCACCTTCATAAACCCTTCTGATTCCTGGGAATACCTCGTCAATATGATTCATTGAAAACTCAAGGCGTTCTTCATCTGTGAGCTCTGCAAGTTTCTTCCGACTATCATTATGTTTGATGTAATTGGCGATCATCCCTCTTTTCCCATCCACCTCATACATGGGATCCCATATTTCAGTGGGTTGATCGGTTGCGGCAAAACCATTAAATCCTTCCTCCTTCCAGTACCGATCTGATACCTGCAAAATACTACGGGAAAGGTCCCAATAACCATAATTATTGACTGCATTCTGCTTTTCCTGAGAAAAGGTTTCTACAACATCCATATTTCTTAAAACTGTTAAGGGAAGCGTGCAGATCAAGTAGTCCGCCGAATAAGTGATGTTCTCTCTTGTTTGCTCTACAGTAACAAATACTTTTTCATTTGTTTGTTGAATATCTAATACCTTTTGCCCATACAGAATATAATCTGATATTTCTTGTGCCATATTGGTCGGGATAAGATCATTTCCTCCTACCACTTTTACACGTGGCGCACCAAATGACAGACTAAACTCCCTCATTGATTCCAGTACCGACATATTCATCTCAGCACCTTCCTTTTCCCATCCTATGAATAATATATCGGCAATCTGTGAACTGTAACCCTGATCTCTCAAATACCCCTTGAATGAAAAATTATCAAAGGACTTGATCGCATCAGAAGGCCAATCAAGTTTTGTAGGGTCTCCCAGCTGGCGCATAATAGGTTCGAAAGGTTGAGCCACTATATTTTGCCAACCGAGTTTGTATTCTTTCCCTTTCAGTTTTAAAGGATAATCTTCCAACGGTACAGGAGTGGTGGCCGTATGCTTCATTCGTTTTCCCTTCATATACTGAATAAATGTTCCTTCAGTAGGGTTGAAAGGCACTGTTTGAAGACCATATTTATTGATGTACTTCATGGTCCAGTCGTGATTCTCCGGAATTCTGGCTGCACCTAAATCTGCGTAGAGCCCTGGTGCCAATGGTGACCGTAATGTCTGAACTCTCCCTCCAGCCCTCATTCTTCCCTCCAAAATCGTCACATCATGCCCCTGACCAATTAACTCAATTCCCGCAGACATCCCAGCCATTCCAGCTCCTATGATTAATACTTTCTTACGTTCGCCACGCCTTGTTGAGAGCTTATTATTAGCCGATAAAACCGGGACATTTGGTAGAAGTGTGGCACTTCCGGAAAGCGCAGCTAGTCTCAAAAAATTCCTACGTGTGAAATGTGTCTTCATAGATCAAAGTGTTTGACTGATTTAAATCTAACCTTTTTTGAACACTTCTTATTTCTAAAAAATCGTTATTTTTCACTTTGATTTTATGAGAAACAAGTACATTTTCTACGGACTTCTATTCCTTCTCGTCTCTTGTGGCAGTGATGATTCTGATGATAACAATCCCAACCTACCAGTAGCAGACTTCTATTATGAGCCTGAAATCATTGAAGCCGGAGAGACCATAAGGTTTTACGATAATTCTCAGGGCAACCCTACAAGTTGGAATTGGAAATTTGATGGAGCAGAGGCAACAACATCGTCTGTAAATCAAAACCCAATAACCCGATACGAGGATTCAGGCGTTTTCACCGTAGTAATGACAGCAACCAATGAGTTTGGATCAAGCACAGTAAGTAAGGACATTGGAATAGATGTTCCAGCCATTACAGTTGATATAGAAGTACAAGGAAACCCTGAGCTTTTGACTGGTGAAGAGATCTGCTTCAAGACAAATATTACAGGAGAATACAGTTATTTCATTTGGGATGGTGATGGAGATAATAACAATGGCTTCTTTGGAGAGGAGATTTGCTTTGACTACTGGGAACCTGGTGATTATTATATTTCTCTGAGTGTTATCAATTCTGAAGAAACAAAACAATATGACCAGGTCATCAATTTTTCGATAGCTCGCCGCGATGACACAAAAGAGCTGGTGGATATTCACGGAAACACTTACAAAGTAGTTCAAATTGCCGGAAGAAGCTGGACAGCCGAAAACCTAAAAGTAACGCTGTATAGCAATGGAGCTCCCATAGTAGATGGATCGACTATTGGTCCTGATGGTACAACGGAGGGTGCATATTATACTTATGAAGGTCATCCTGAAGCGGTGGATATATTTGGTTTATATTATAACTGGCGGGCCGTCATTGATGAAAATGGACTTTGCCCAGACGGTTGGCACGTACCAACATTAGAAGACAGAACTGACCTTTTTAACTATCTCTATTATAAGACAGGACACTACCCAAATTTTGGAGATGATTTAAAGGCTGTAGATGAAAATTTTTGGCAACACGAGGATACAAACCCAACAGATGCCATTGGTTTTGCAGCTCTACCAGCTGGAGCCACATATCCGGATGCCGATATTTATAGTGAAGCGGCGTTTTGGTTTAATCATGCCAATGAAGACACGACCACAGCCTCATTTTTTAATTTACTGAACTTCGCATCAGAAATCCGATATGATTATTCCGGCTCACCGCAGTTTGGATTTTCCTGCCGCTGTGTGAAAGATGATTAGGTAAATTGCATTTTGATTTTGCCTATCACCGCTAAATCAGAAGGATATTTGGTATAAATCACTCTTTCCGAAATATTTTTTAAAATTTTTTCTGTTGATCAATTCGATGTGTAAAGAATTCTATTCCAGTGAGTTACAATAGATTCTTTCTCTTCACAAGCCATCATAACGTTATAGGCAAATAGCTATTCTCAAAACAATTTCTATAAATTGGGCGTACAATAAAATATACCTATTTAAATATTAATTTTAATTATTTTAATATTTAAGTATAATTATATAACTATTCATATATTTATTATGCTTAAAAGACTTGCGAACACACTAAAACTCACTGAAGAAACTAATGAAACCAAAGTTGATCATACTGTCTCTGAACTTAAGAAGGCCATTACCAAAACATCTGAACGTTTAGACGAAATAGATTTAAAATCAGCCCAGGTGGCAGACCGGCTTCAGTATTATTTGACACAGTATGAAACCAAAAAATCTACTGCCAAAAAGGCAATAAGCCTGGGTAACAAGCACATTGCTCAGCAGATATTGGATGACATACAAGTTGTCAAACAGCAATATGAACAGTACCTGAGGCTTAATAAAGAAATCTCTGGCACTAAGATCAAATTGCAGAAACAGAAGGCTGAATTCGAATTTGCTTTGGATCAGATAGATGCTAAAAGGGCCCTGGGAGAAGCCAATGCAGATGCTTCACAGATGAATGCCGATATCGCTAAACATCTTATGCTACTGGATGAATCCAGTGAGTTGTCACAGTACAACGAGATTATTGCTGAGGCAGATAGTAAATACCAGGCCATTGCAGAGATCCAGGCTACAGATAAAGCGATTGATAATTACCTGGATGAAAATGTGCAGGAAGATCAATTAATCGATCTGGAAACTGAAATAAAAGAAGAAAGAGAGCAAAAGATCAAAGCGGCACTTGAAGCCAATAAGAAACTTTTTGAAAGCACATTTGGAGAAGACAAGGTAGAAGTGGATAACAGCTATCAAAAGAAGTCTGATCTCATCAACCAGCTGAAATCAGTAAAACCTGAAAAGGATAAAGTGGAAAAATTCTTTACGAAAGAACCGTCCACCAATACGCAGGAAGAAAGGGAAAAACAGGACCGGATTAACCAGTTCTTTAATTCATAAACCATAATATATCATTTGTTTAACGCTAAAACTCACACACTATGGCAATTTCACTTAAAAAAGGAAGTTCGTTTGATTTAACTAAAAAAGCTCCATCACTCAAGAAAATTCTGGTCGGTTTAGGCTGGGATGTCAGACCCGGTAACAATGTGGATCTGGATGCAGTTTGCTTCATGCTGGGATCCAATAAAAAGCTTGTAGAGGATGAATTCTTTGTCTTTTACAACAACCTGAGATCACCAGACAGATCAGTTGAGCATACTGGTGACAACAGATCGGGAGTTGGGGAAGGAGATGATGAGATGGTACTTGTCAATTTACCAATGGTAGATCCCAGAGTAGAGGAAATGCTCTTTGTAGTGACCATCAATGACGCCATCATGAAAAATCACAATTTCGGTTTATTGGAAAATGCATTCATCAGAATCGTCAATGTTGAGACCAATGAAGAGATCCTTCGGTACAATCTGGATGTTGACTACCCGGGTGCCACAGAAGTTGAATTCGGCAAGCTGATCAAAGATGGATCTGACTGGAAATTCTCCGCTGTGGGAATATCTACTGAAAAGGGATTACAGGGCTATGTAGATGTATACGCCTAATGATCACCCTGGATAAGAAAACTGGAATCAACCTTAAGAAGGGGAGTTCCATCAAGCTAGAGAAAAATGGACAGGTGTTACAGCATGTTTGTGTTGGGCTGAATTGGGGGGCCATTGAGCCCTCCGGTTTCCTAAGCTCCCTGTTAGGCACACCCACTGCTGTAGACCTGGACGGTGCAGTCACCACATTTGAAGGCAATGAAATTGTTGAAACAGTTTATTTCAAGAGACTGTGGACCAGAGATGGTGCCATTAGGCACTCTGGAGATGACCTTACCGGTGACATGAACGGTGATGATGGATTGGATAATGAAGTGATCACCATTGATTTGACATTAATTGACCCGTATGTGGATTCAATTTATATCTATCTCAACTCCTACAAAGGACAGGATTTTGGCAAAATTCCTTACTCAAAGTTGAGAATTTATGAAGGCACACCCACTGAGGTAGAAAACGTATTGGCAACTTTCAATCTGTCTGTTGAAGAGCAATTTAAGGGATATGTTTCCATGGTTATGGGAAGACTTGTGCGGTCTGGAAATGGCTGGGATTTTGAAACATTAGGAGAACCCCTAAAACCCAGAAATATTCCTTCGGTTGCAAGACACCTGCAGGAGAAATATTTGCTCTGACAATTTTACCACCTGTCTTAATTAGAAAAGGCCACCATATTTGGCGGCCCTTTCGCTTAAAAAATGTTGAGATTACAAGGTTGTAACCCAAATTAACTAGATCCTCTCTGGAGCTAACTCCCATTTTTCAGGAGATCTCCATAAGCTACTCAACAACAACTCGCGCATGAATAAGAACTCTTTTGGAAGCTTGTCATACATTTTTTCGAAAAGTTCCTCATGAAGTAGTACCTCTTTTTTCCAAACTTCCCGGTCAATGTCCATGATCTCATCAAACTCATCTCTACTGAAGTCTAAACCTCTCCAGTCAATGTCATCATAAGTTGGCATCCAACCAATTGGGCTTTCCACCGCTCCGGCTTTACCTTTTACCCTACCGATGATCCAGTCCAGAATTCTCATGTTATCACCGAAACCTGGCCACTGGAAATTGCCTTCTGCGTCTTTTCTAAACCAGTTTACTACGAATATTCTAGGAGGATTTGGCAGTGATCTACCGAACTGTAACCAGTGGTTGAAGTAATCTGCCATGTTGTATCCACAGAATGGTAGCATCGCAAATGGGTCTCTTCTTACTTTTCCAACTTCCCCAAATGCTGCTGCAGTCATTTCAGATCCTATTGTAGATGCGGCGTACACTCCAAAACTCCAGTTGGCGGCCTGATAAACCAGTGGAATCGCTGTACTTCGTCTACCTCCAACTATGAAAGCACTGATTGGTACACCAGCTGGATTTTCCCATTCGCTATCGAGAGCAGGGTTATTCAAAGCAGGTGCGGTAAATCTGGCGTTAGGGTGTGCAGCAGGTTTTCCAGCAGCAGGATCATAAGCATTTCCATGCCAGTCAGTTAATCCTTCCGGAACCTCTTTGCTCAATCCTTCCCACCAAACATCTCCATCAGGTGTCACTGCCACATTAGTGAATATGGTGTCTTTTGCAATGGATTCTATTGCCTGAGGATTTGTTTTCACATTTGTTCCGGGAGCAACTCCAAAGTATCCTGCTTCAGGGTTGATGGCATAAAGTCTTCCATCTTCACCAGGTTTGATCCAGGCAATGTCATCTCCAACAGTTGTGATTTCCCAGCCTCCCATTTCTTTTGGTGGGATCAGCATGGCAAAGTTTGTTTTACCACAAGCACTTGGGAAAGCAGCTGCCACATAAGTTTTTTCTCCTTCAGGGCTTTTTGCTCCTAGAATCAGCATGTGTTCTGCTAACCAACCTTCTTCACGGGCCATCACAGATGCAATCCTTAAAGCGAAACATTTTTTACCTAACAAGGCATTTCCTCCATATCCGGAACCGTAAGAAACGATAGATCTTTCTTCTGGGTAGTGAACAATGTATTTTGTTTCCGGGTTACAAGGCCATTTGGCATCTTCCTGTCCTGGTTCAAGAGGAGCACCTACGGTATGCAAACATTTAACATACTCACCATCTGTTCCCATTTGATCAAGGGCATCTTTTCCCATGCGGGTCATGATTTTCATGTTGACGGCCACATACTCGGAATCAGAAATTTCAACACCGTATTGAGAGATTGGAGATCCTAATGGTCCCATACAGAATGGAATGACGTACATGGTCCTTCCTTTCATAGAGCCTTCCAGCAGACCTGCCAATGTTTCTTTCATTTCTTTTGGCTCTGCCCAGTTGTTTGTAGGGCCGGCATCTTCTTTTCTTCTGCTACAGATGTAAGTTCTGTCCTCCACACGGGCCACATCACTTGGGTCTGAGAAGCAGGCAAAACTGTTAGGTCGTTTTTCTTCGTTAAGCCTTTGGAATGTTCCTTTGCTTACCAATAGGTCGCAGAGTGCTTTGTACTCCTCATCAGAGCCATCGCACCAGTAAACGCTGTCTGGTTGTGTGATCGCGGCAACATCGTTGACCCACTGCTTCAGTTCAGCATGTTCTACTTTTTCGCTGTAGTCTTTTTTTAGTTCTAGGGTAGCTTCCATGGTAATCGTTTTTTAAATAGTTGTATGACTTATTTCGCTACACAAGGTAGAAGCCGATCCATACCAAAAAATTGACCTTCATCAGGAATGAAAATGAATAAGATCAATGCAAACGTTTGCCTCTGAAAAATTATTCCCAAATTCACAAAACATTCAAGATCAGCTTCTTAGAAATTTAAATTTCTAATGCAGATATTTGGACATGCACGAGACAATGAAATCGTTTCTATCCGCCATCTACCCTGTATCATCTGACCTTCTGGATGAATATGTTACTTATTGGAAACCAATTGACATTGCCCGAAAAACCATTATGACAGCACCTGGTGAAACAGAAAGGAATATCTATTTTGTGGAAGAGGGTGTGCAAAAGTCATATTATCAAAAAGACGACAAACAACATATCATTGCATTTGCCTATGCGCCTTCTTTCAGCGGAATCCCTGAGTCATTTTTCACCCAAACCCCTTCACGGTACTTCCTGGAAACAATAACCAATAGTAAATTCTATAAGCTTCCATACTTTAAGCATGAGGAGCTTCTTACCAAACATCGTGAAATTGAAACGCTCTTTAGAAAGGCATTGGAATTTTTCCTGGTAGGGGTCATCCAGCGACAGCACGAGCTAATGGCCCTGGACATGGAAACCCGATTCAAGGTTTTTGTTGATAGAAGTCCTCACCTGTTACAAATGGTCCCACAAAAGGACATAGCTTCCTATCTAAGAATTGATCCCACCAACTTCAGCAAACTATATAACCACTATCGGATCTAAAATCTTGGTATGCACCAAGATATGATTGTCCTGATTCGGCGAAAATTGCTTTCAAAAACTAATGAAAAGGATTTTCATCATTTTAATGACTATGATTATGGCTACATCAAATTATGCCCAGGAATGGCTCGACACAACTCTTTACCCTTTTGAATCAAAATACCTTCATCTCGAAGCTGGCAAAATGCACTACATTGACGAAGGGGAAGGAGATGTTTTATTATTTGTGCATGGAACCCCCACGTGGAGTTTTCTCTACAGAGAATTTGTCAAAGAACTATCAGCGGATTACAGGTGTATTGCCATTGACCATATTGGATTTGGCTTGTCCGAAAAGAATGAATCATTCGATGGAAAACCTGAATCACATTCAAAAAACCTGGGTGAGTTCATTAACAAATTGGACCTACAACAAATCACCCTGGTGGTTCATGACTTTGGTGGACCTATTGGCCTTGGCGCAGCATTGGATAATCCAGATCGAATTAAACAGGTAATTGCCTTCAATACCTGGCTATGGGAAACCAAAAACGATCCAGATGCCAAAAAGATTGATAAGATCATCAATAGCGGGATGGGTAAATTCCTGTACCTGTCGATGAATTTCTCCCCGAAAGTTTTGTTGAAAAAAGCTTACAGCAATAAAAAGTACCTCACAAAAGCGGTTCACAAACACTACATCAAACCCTTCCCTACACGCTCATCAAGACAAACATTGCTGAACATAGGGAAAGGACTTGTAGGTTCTTCGGATTGGTACGAATACCAATGGCGGAGACTGGACAAACTCTCCAATAAAGACTGGATGTTTCTATGGGGAACCAGCGATCCCTTTATCAATACTGGGTACCTGGAAAAATGGAAGAACAGGTTACCAGGTGCTACTTTCGTAGAATTCGAAAGTGGTCATTTTGTACAGGAGGAGAGTACTCAAAAAGCAATTGATACCATCAAAAAATTCTTGCTAAAAGAAGTCTCAGTGACCGACAATTAAAAACAAAAAGGTACACTTTCCAGTGTACCTTCCATCTAGTTTGAAACTTGCTTTATCTCCCAATTGTATCCAATTCTCTTCTTCAGGTAATCTTTCAAGGGCTCCAGGCCAATTTCTGCTCGTCTTTGATCCACCAATTGAGGATCTGCTACCGGAAATGGTTCAAGCTGTCTTTGGTCATTGTAGCGGAACTGCATACCGTATAATTGTTCCTTATTCTCCTCTACCAAAATCCTGTCTTGAATTCGGGCATATTCAAAGCAACTTGTCTCACCAGCTTTACATGCTTTTTTGATTGATTTTATATACTTTTTTCTTACTTCCGGGTCCTCATGATGATTAATGACAAGTAGCGGCGCATCAGCAGCAAGATCACCCACCATCGAATAGGTCGGCCATCCATATTGATCAATCAATTGGCTCAACTCTTCATAATTTTGTTTACCAATTTCAGCTTTGTAAGCACTAATCGGGTAGTACCAATGGGGTGCATATCCATTTTGCATAAATGCAGCCTTGGCCTGATCTGTATAGTAATCCAGAGACTGGTCTTTCATGATCATTCGAATAAGCTGACGCGCATATTCCGGATTTTTCAATTTTCCATGAGCCAGTTCATATTTACGGAATTGTTCGTCCTCCACCAGACTCCATCGGGGATCCTGTACAAGACTGAATAGATGGAAATTTGCCAGGGGCCAAAGTGTGGAATCATTGGCGACTGCCATATTAAGAAAATAAAAGGCCGTGTCTACCTGGTATGTGAGGGCCAATGTCTCTGTCAATTTCATGGCCATTTCTGAATTGGTGGGATCACTCATTAAACTCATTCCGTAGCACAACATCGCACTGTCCAACCGTCCCATTTCCCAATATTTATCTCCAGGATGCTGAGCATTTAAGCTAGCAGAACTTACAAGTATGAATAGTATGAATATTTTTCTCATGATTTATGTTTTTTTGAAGCAATGCTAGCATTTGTTTGGTGGCTGAGAATTTAAAATCGATGAGTTGCTACTTTTGTGATGGATTTTACCAGTTTAAGCCCCTTTTCTAACAAATCCTTATTGATTCCAGTGATTCATCGGTTGATTCTGGTTAAATCCCCTGCAAAACTGGTAGAAAAACCCTTTTACCATTCTGTAGAAAAATATTCCATTTATTTTGAGGCATGGATTTCTTCACAAGACCTAAATACAGTGCGTTCCGGCACCTCCTTTTGTGGGCTGGCATATATGGTGGTTTTCTCTTATTCTTTGGATACTCATCAGACAACAATGAGATAGTTTTTATTCTTTCAACTGGATTAATAATAATCACCATTGGAACCAGCCTGGCATTCACCAAAATCCTTATACCTAAATATCTGATTCCGAAGAACTTCATCAAGTTTGTGCCCTATTCTCTATCATTATTGTTATTTACCATATTATTTGTTCTAACGCTACAATTGGTCACGATTGGCTTCTTTAAGAACACCACCTACGGAGATCTTCCCGTTTTAGGGAAACACTATTTGATATTGGTGATACTGGCATTGCTGGTCGTCTTTTTCCATTCATTCCTAACCATATGGAAACACAGTATCATTATTGCTGAGGAAAGTGAGAAAAAGAGAATCGCTGCTGATTTCAAATTGAAAGAAATGGAATTAGGAGTACTAAAAAGTCAAATCCATCCTCATTTTTTATTCAATGCGCTGAATACAATTTATGGATTTGCACTTAAACAATCTGAGCAAACCCCTGAGCTCATCTTAAAGCTATCAGACCTATTGGATTATATCCTCTATCGGGTAGATAGGGCCGAAACACCTATCCAGGAAGAAGTTGACCATATCCAATCATATCTTTCACTGGAAGAAATTAGATTCAGTGATAGCCTGCAACTGGATGTCAATATCAACATTGACCAAAATGTGACTATCATGCCACTTACATTTTTACCTTTTATTGAGAATGCATTTAAACATGGTGTTCCTGTAAATGACATACTGAACGTATCAATCCAGATAACTTCCCAAAAACAAAAAACACATTTCCAAATGGCTAATGATGTCACGCAATCAACATTTGATGAAGGCATTGGGCTTACCAATACAAGGAAAAGGTTGAGTTTATGTTACCCTAACAAGCACATACTGGATGTACGTATTGAAAAAGGGCAGTTTCTAGTAGATTTGAGCATTAATCCGTAAGCATGCCCAGAAAGATCACATGTATCATAGTGGATGATGAGCCCACCGCAAGGGAAATACTACAACATTTCGTTAGCAAACTCCCGGATTTGGAATTGGTAGGTTCGTGCAAGAATGCCATTGAGGCAATAGATATGCTGCAATCCCATCCCGTTGACCTGGTCTTTCTAGACATCAGAATGCCCGATATTTCCGGAATTTCCCTGGCTGAGACGATCAAAAATAAGGCTAAAATTATATTCACCACTGCATTCCGAGAATATGCTGTAGATGGTTTTGATTTACAGGCTGTGGACTATCTGCTTAAACCCATTTCACTTGAACGGTTTGTTCAGGCTGTTCAGAAATACCGACAGGAATCTGAAATCAAACTACCCGTTTCAACTGAGGACAATGAAGATTTCTTTTTTGTCAGGTCAGAGCGAAAAATGGTTAAGATTCCACTGAATGACATCCAATTTATCGAGAGTCTCAGTGATTATGTGAAAATTCACCTGGATAATGACCTGGTGATTACCAGAGAACCCATTTCCACCATTGAATCGAAACTAAATCCGCAAAAATTCATTCGTATACATCGTTCATTTATTGTTTCTGCGAACCGAATTTCAAGTTATACCAAAGAAGGAGTTGAACTTGGAGAAAAGTACCTACCGATCAGCAGGACATACCGGAAATCAGTATTGGATCAATTTGAAAAACACTAGTGAAAGTGTACCGGGAATGTGCGTCCAGGTTCAATAAACAACAACCAATTTTTCCCGGACGCACAAACAAACAACCCAATTTCCCGGGTACTTGAAGATAAAATTTTTAGATGATCGTAACCGTATTGAAATCAATCATCTTATCAGAATTAATCATAGCGACTATAGCATCGCCTACCTGTGAGGTAGTATAATTCTTTTCTTTATTTATGTCTTTTGTCACAAACCCGCAGTTGATCGCTTCATTTACCGCATTCACAACTACCTGGCTTTCTCCCTTCAGGCCAAAAGCAATGTCCAGCATCATGGCTGTGGACAAAATTGACCCCAATGGATTGACTTCATTTTTTCCTTTCAATTCAGGAACTGAACCATGAATAGGTTCGAATAACTTGTGTTCCTCTCCCAAACTCGCTGACGCCACAAGTCCTAATGATCCGGCAATTGCAGCTGCTTCATCAGTTAGGATATCCCCAAACATATTTTCAGTGAGAATCACATCAAAAGATGCAGGCTCAGTGATCAACTTAATGGCTGCATGGTCTACATACATGTAATCCACGCGCACTTCAGGGTACTCATTGGCTAAGTCACCAATAGTTTTTCTCCACAATTTGGAAGTGGCCAACACATTGTACTTGTCTACCAGTGTAAGTCTTTTCTTACGCTCCATAGAAGCCTGAAATGCCAGGTGACCAATTCTTTCAATCTCAGTTTTGGTGTACATGGTCATGTCATAGGCCTGTTCACCATCCTCTGAAATGCCACTGGGTCTTCCTGCGTCACTTCCACCGGTTAATTCTCTGAAAACAACGAAGTTTACTTTTTCAAGCAACTCGTTTTTAAGAGGACTCTTATCGTATATGGAGGGATAACTTATAATTGGCCTAACATTCGCATAAAGCCCTAAAGCATTCCTCATTTTCAGCAAACCGCGTTCTGGTTTGATCTGAACTTCTTCAAATTTTGGATCTCCAACAGCACCGAAAAGAACCGCATCTGCAGATTTGCAGAGGTCTTCAGTCTCTTTTGGAAAGGGATGGTCATAAAGATCAATTGCTGCACCACCAATTACGCCGTACTCGAAAATAAATTCGTGTTCAAAGGTATTGGCAACTTCTTTTAGCACTTTAACCGCTTCGTCAGTTACCTCTTTTCCTACTCCGTCTCCCGGTAATACAGCAATTGTCTTCTTCATCTTACTTACATATTGCTAACCTAAACTAAGCCACCTTTTGATGCTCTCTCATCAACTGTCTCAGGTTTTCATCCTGAACCACTTTGATGTCATCGGCCATCACAAGGAACTGCTTATAAACTTCATTTAATTCTTCTCCTTCTACATTAACACCAATGGCTTGCAGCCTAAACTTCAATGCTGCTCTACCACTTCTTGCTGTCAATACAATATCAGATTTACTCACACCAACCTCTGCAGGGTCAATGATTTCATAATTTTCTCTGTTTTTGATCACTCCATCCTGGTGAATACCTGAAGAATGTGCAAATGCATTACTTCCCACAACCGCTTTATTTGGCTGTACCGGCATTCCCATAGTTTCAGAAACCATCCTGCTCAAAGGATACAATTGTGTGGTATCAATACCAGTTTCCAAATTCAGGTAAGGGTGTTTTTTCAACGTCATAACCACTTCTTCCAATGAAGTATTTCCTGCACGTTCACCGATACCATTGATGGTGCATTCTACTTGTCGTGCTCCGTTTCTCAAAGCATTCACTGAATTGGCTGTTGCCATACCCAGGTCATTGTGACAGTGAGAAGAGATGATCGCTTTGTCAATGTTTTTCACATTGTCGACAAGGAATTTGATTTTTTCTCCATAAACATCAGGCAAGCAGAATCCTGTAGTATCAGGAATATTGACAACTGTAGCACCCGCCTCGATAGCAGCTTCTACCACTTGTGCTAAGAACACATTGTCAGTTCTTCCTGCGTCTTCTGCATAGAACTCTACATCATCGACCAGGTTTCTGGCAAACTTCACTGCCTTAACAGCTCTTTCAATGATGTTTTCTCTTGTAGTCTTTAGTTTATGAAATATGTGCTGATCTGAAGTACCAATTCCTGTGTGGATCCTTCCACGTTTGGCATATTTTAAAGAATCAGCGGCACATTGAATGTCTTTTTCTACAGCCCTGGAAAGTGCGCAAATAGTGGGATTGCTCACCGCTTTGGTGATTTCCACTACTGATTTGAAATCACCAGGACTGGAAATTGGAAAACCTGCTTCGATTACATCTACACCGAGACTTTCGAGCGCCTTTGCAATTTTAACCTTCTCTGCGGTGTTTAATTGACATCCCGGCACTTGCTCACCATCTCTTAATGTGGTGTCAAAGATGTGGACTCGACCTTCCCCGGTAGGGGATTGTGTTTTACTGCTTTCCATAAAAAGTCTTCTTTTTTTAATTTTTCGACTTGTTCAAAAGTATCAGAGGTGGTGCCCAAAGTAAAACCAAATAAAAAATTGATTACGATTTCTAACTTTTTGCACCTATCTTCAGAAGCTCAAATAATATCTATATTTGTTGTAGCAACACTTTTTAAATACAATGTCTAAGAGCAGGTCTGATAATTTGTACTTACTGATCAAGTCAATGCGGAAGAGTGAGAAACGCTATTTCAAGCTGGACTCCAGTGAGCATGCGGGCAATCACAAGTACCTCAAACTATTTGACCTGATCGACCGTCAGACGGAATTTGACGAAGACAAGATCCTGGAAACGGAGAAATGGATCAACAAGACGCAATTCAGCAATCTGAAAGCCCATTTGTACAAAAAGATCCTTCAAAGCCTCAAGCGATATGCTCAATCTTCTAATGATGATATCAATTTCCGGGAGCAGATTGATTATGTGCAGTTACTTTATGACCGGTCTTTGTATGGACAGAGCATGTCGATGTTGCAAAAACTGAAGAAAGCCACCGTAAAAAGTGATAACCTGGAGCTCCACCTGGAAGTACTGAAATGGGAAAAGAACCTGCTCCCCTACACCATTGAAAAAAATAACCAGGTGCGGGTTAGGCAAATAGTGAAGGAGGCCAATGAAGTCAATGTAAGAATTGGGAGAACCAACACGCTGACCAATTTACTGGTGGAGTTTGATGCTATCTACATCAGAAATGGTTTTATAAAGGACAAGAATGATTTTATTCACATCAGCAAGGTGTTTGAAGAGAGTTTGCCAGAGTATGATGAGAATGAGCTTTCATTCCGAGAGAAATTATTGTGGTACAACATTCACTTGTCCTATTCCAGTTACATCCAGGACTATGAGAATTCGCATTTATATGCTAAAAAATGGGTAGACCTTTTCCAGGAGATGCCTCGGAATGCCTATTTCATGGAGATGTACATGAGGGGATTGAATCATTTACTGAATGCCCAGGCCCGGTTGAATTTATTTGATGAGTTTACAAAAACACACAGGAAATTACGATCCCTAAACGCTCACCCCATTGTTGAGCTTAATGAAAATCTGCAGGCAAGATTGTTTAAATACAACTATGCCCACCAGTTCAATGGCTACTTCATCAGGGGAGACTTTGATAAAGGAGTGGCGTTATTGAGAAAGATCGAGGGAAGGTTAGAAGGCTTTATTGAGTTTATCAACAAGCACTCAGAGCTGATCCTGTATTACAAAATTGCCTGTTTGTATTTTGGCAACCACGATTTCAGGGATGCCTTGAAGTGGCTGAACCGTATCATCAACAGTGAATACCAGGATATCCGTGAAGATGTACATTCATTTGCCCGGATACTGAATTTGATTGTGCATTATGAACTGGGGAATACTGATGTAATTGAATACTACATTAAATCCACCTACCGGTACTTATTGAAAAAAGAAGATTTACAGCGGTTCCAGAAATACATATTGGAGTTTATCAAAGGACTATCAAAGGACATCACACAACAGGAGTTGATGGTAAACTTTAAAGACCTGAGAGAAAAATTACTGGAACTGGAGAAAAGCCGGTTTGACAAGCGGGCGTTTGTTTATTTCGACATTATTTCCTGGCTGGATAGTAAGATTGAGGACAGGAAAGTAGGTGAGGTGATTAAGGAGAAGGCATTGGCGATTGGTAGGTGAAAGGTTTAAGTTTAGAGTTATCATTTTCAATTCACGCGCCTTTCCCCCTTCCACTTAATAAGAACGTTAATGCTGTCACCAATGATAGTTATTAATTCCTTTGCCTTATACTTTAGTTCCTCTTTATACTTAGGGTCTTGAAAAGTGATTAGCCGACTCAATTCCATCTTGAAGATTTCTTCTCTTGACCCATTATTCAATACGAAATCAGCTTCAATATAATAAGTTTCAATAGGTTGCCCGTCTGGTTTAATTATAGAGGTGATCATTTGATATTCAATCCCTCTTAACTTGCTTATTGCTATTTGAGTTCGATTTGTTGAGTTCTTCAATGTTAAATGCTCATCACCTCTATTCCAGATAAGTATATTCTTTGATGGCTTTTTTAGTGACGAGTAAATTCTATCAAGTTGAATGACTCCAGCAAAACTGAATATTACACATATGATAAACTCAATCCAACTAAATTCAGAAGTTGAAATTCTAAAAAGCAGATAAATAGATACAGTAAAGCATACAAGGATCCATATTATACTAAAAGCAATAAATATTGAATCTTTTACTGACCTGGAATAACTCAGGTTTAAGCCCTTGGCAGATTGATCAATGATGAAATTTTCTATATAAGTTTTCAAGCTTTAATTAACTCTAATAATTTGATTATGTATCATTTTTCTAAGGCATCTTTAGCCCTTTCGATTATGGGTTCGAATTCAAAATTGGAGCAAGACCCTTCACTTTGGACTCTTTCTCCAGTATTTACAATTTTTCCCTGGTCCTCTTGCCAGTCAAAGACGTAGACTTCTGCTTTGAAAACCTCTACTAATTTAGAATAATCTAATCCATTTTCATTCTGCGCAAAATTCTCCTCTTTATCTATTATGAAAATTGGAATTTCATTCTCCAAGTATATGATTGTCGTTAAGAACCAAATGAAAGCCCAACAACTTGATCAATTTTCACAATCTTGTCTTGGAAAGTCCAAACTCTAAGTTCTCCGCCTCCATCAAATGAAGAATTTAATAATTCTGCTAAATCGAATTCAGACAATTGCAGGTTTGTGTTTGAATCAATCTTACGAATCTTCTCATTGATTTCTTGCATATGACTTTCTTGTCCATAAACCATGGAGAAAATGCTGCATATTGCGATTATTAATAGTGAAAAATAGATCTTCATCAGATATTGATTATAAAACAATGGTTTAGTCCAAACGTAGTAGCCGACAAACTGTGGACATAACCGATTTGTAGATTGTTCCCAGCTTGCTTTCTTCTTCTTTCTTTGGTTCATAATTTAAGAACACCCTTAATTTTTCCTTCGAATCAGGGATGCCCTCTGACCTAAGTAGTTGAGCGTAATTTACAAATTCACTTGTTCCTATAGACCATCCTCCATGTTCATAAATTGCATGTAGACCTTTTACATCAAATGGATTAAGGTCTATTAAATTTTCATCTTTTATAGGTTTTGTTCTATTGTCATTTATTATAGACAATATGGCACAAGTAATGTCCAATGCTTGATATGAATCTACCGTCTCCAAAACTTGGCATAGTACAGGGATAATTTTTTCCTTTTCACTTTTCCCATATTTGGACAATGTTATGCTTGCATAGCCAGAGATTCTTCCTTCATTAAAAAGGATTTCTTCAACGCAGTTGAAGCTTTCGTCGGATTTGATACCTTCAATCAATATTTCCAATACTTTTTCATCAATTGGATTTTCTGCTAATGCTATTGCTGAACAAATCCTTATCAATTCTGAATCGGACTTTAGATAGTAATGGATAAGAGATAAATCAATACTCTTTTTCGATTGTTTATTTAAAAGACCAATAGCTAAAACCGCATTTGCTGTTTCTATTTCGCTATTAGCCTGACTCAATACTTCAATTATTTTTGGAATAGAGTTTTCAGCTTCTTCTGGAAACCAAGATGTAGCATAAAGTGCGGCTATTCTAATTGGTTCATCATCGCTTTTCAAGCAATTCAATAAAACTGGGATCCCTTCTTTTACAAAATCATAACAATTTATCAAAGCAGGCGAACTGTACCCATACTTTTCAAAATACTCCTATTGCTCATGTGTCATATTTGCTTCACTTTCCAGTAATTCATTTCTGAATTTTTCCGGATTTATTCCTTGGGGCAAATATTCTTCTTCATATCCCAAAGCTAAACCGACAAGTAGAGAAATTATTTTGTGTCTATCTGCTACAGATTCATTTTCGATAAGTTCATATAAAAAAGGGATTGCATGAGGTGTTGCTTCGTATCTTGTTCCCTGATGAAAGATGTTTCCGTATAAATTGTAAATAGCTTTTCCTCTTACATTTTCATCTGGATTTATCAAATTTCTGATATCGTTCGGCACATCTGCTGCTGAACCATAAGCATGTTTCAAATTGGCCCAGTCTATTTTATCGATTTGTTCTAACACTTAGTTGATGGTTTTTATTTTTTCTGATTGCAGAGAACATTGAAATATGCGTGTCATACTTTTGAACATATTTCCTTGCCAATTATACCATAATTAACTCCAATAACCAACCATAAAAACCCCAATCATTACACCAAGTATTGATCAATAAATTAAGTCTGTCCTTTTCAATCGGACAGGAATCCTAATAAAATAATAGTCACAGGTTTGGTATAACTGTTACAATTAATTGCAGCTGTTGGCGATTGTTATTTTTCCTTTTTGTAGTAAATCTTGTAGTACGTTTTGAACCAATTCAAAGCATTCTGGTATATCAGGTGGTCCTTGTTCAAGAGTTCACTCAATGGGTGTTCCATCCAATAAGTGCAACCAGCGCACACGGGAATAATTTCAGTTGAGGACTTGATTTCGTTTATTCGTTCGATTTCAGAGTTTGACAATTCAAGCTCCTTCTTGTTATTTAGTTGTTCAAGTAAAATCACTGCCAGGAACTGGTCAGCAGGAAGTTCAGAATTAAGTGTTGCTCTGATCTTATCGAAATCTTTGTTCAGAAAGGGTTTTGTGATTTTAGAGACGGATTTTGTTGGTCTTCCATCAAAAGAACATCCAAATCCAAGACTTTCTTTATCCCAGTTCTTACGATCCCAATCAAATTGAGCGTTCACCGTAAGAGCATTTAATGCAAAGATGATATGTATGATGAATTTCGTCAAGTCACTCAAAACTCTTCGTAGTTGTCTGAAGGATCATTGTCATAACCAATAAATTCGTCTGTTAACTCTTCTATAATATTTATGTGCGTGATTAATTAGATTGTTATGCGAAAAAGTACAGCTGTATTATTATTCTATCTTCTTCTTTCCTCTTGAGCCAACCAAAATTATAGTTAGTGTCATTTGGGTTATCATTCCATTTGACTTTCATCCAATCTCCATTTAGTTCAACCGGAAAGAACTCGAAATCACTACCTACATCAAGGTTCACTTTTTCTCCATTGATATTTTTAAGTATGGGATTAAATCATCTGCTTTTTCTATCATTTTTATAATACTGAATATCTTTGTGCAAATTCCTCTTTAATTTCCTTTCGTAACCTGACATTGATTTAATTTCATCCAACATCTCTTCTATTAATCTTGTTGCGGCTTCTTCTTCTCCAGTTAAATCCAAAAATTTCGCATACTCTAGCCGTTGAAAATAATTTGTATAGGGAATCTCCATCTGCAGGAATGTCTCTTGTGCCTTATCATTCATCCCTTTGTTATAATATGACCATGCCATATAGGCTTTTTCATTGCTTTTGTTAAAGTCTGGATTACTTGAAATTTGCTGACTATAATCTAAAACAGCTTCATGATTACCAACCATGTAATTTGCTTCGATAACTTTAATCAGTAGCGTATAATCATCCTGATAAATGCCATTTAAACAGGACGTATAAATCTCCACAGCTTTCTCGTAATTACCCAGAAATAGATGTTCATCTGCTAATTGAATTCTCGTACTAATTGTATCCGAAAACTTTAATTCCTTTTCTAATTTGTTAATCCGGTAATTATTAATGACTACACCCTTTACCTCCTCCTTTAATGAATCCAATCCATCTCGACTATAAAATCGGTGATATAAATAAACGAGACTCCCAACAAGTGGAAATAGTAATATAAACCATATCCATTTTTGTTCATCGTTCTTGCGAACGACATGATAAACACAGAATACCTGGAGAATAATCACTGGTGTGAAAAACCTAAACATATAAATCAATTACTTTTTTTTGACTTTGGTTGAGACTTTGTGCTAACATTCGGCTTATGTCCTTCCAATTATACGATAACTATAATCAAAAGCCAACTAAAATTTTCCAAGCAAATAGCCCACTGATTCAGGAAGTTCTTTTGACGAGTAAATAAAATTATACTTCTCAAACGGAAAGGAGTCCTGGTAAAATGATAGTCACAGGTTTGGAAACTTGCACGTGTCTCAAAAGGTTTCTTTAATCTCATCAATTAGCTGCTGGTTCTCCAGAGATTCAAGCTTTCGTTCTTCCTCAGTGCGTTGGTCTTGACAGTTGCGTTCGGTTAACCGGATTTGAAATTGGTTGTTCAATAAATCAACTAACGAGTCTCGTTCAATCTTAAGTCCGATGAGTTGCTTCGGAAGTCGTTCATAAACTCTGTGATATTTAACTGAATCCAAATCTCCAATTAACCAGTTCAAAGTTCCTTCATTTACAGTTCCTTCATACTTGATTATTGCTGGGTTACCAAGTTCATCAAGCCAGTTCACCAAAGTGTCAAAAGTCATTAAAGTATCATTCCGAATGTCTATTCTACGTTCATAAAAATCAATTCCTTGCAAATAAGCTGTTTGTTCGTTCACAATGTGTAGTTCGGTATAAGCGCCCGTGTATTCGCAGAAGTACCAGCTCCCAATAAATTCACTTGTTCGTGTTTGTTGGCAGGCTGTAACTAGAAGTAAAAGAAAGATTATTTTTCGCATGGAAATGCACTATAACATTTGAATGTGAGTTTACCCTGTGACACATATCTACCTTCCAATTATACCAAACTATATCCAATAACCATATAAAATCACCCATCAAACAGTCGTCTTACTCAAAAGATCTTCACGCCGAGCGACTAAATAATTCCAACATGCGGTTACATCATTGAATTCAGCGGTTGAATGACTGAATCGAGCGGTTTAGTGATTGCAGAGAGCGTCTGAGCTATAGAAACCAGCGGTGGAGTCGTTTAATGAAGCGGTTTTGTCATTTTAGCATGCGGCGGAATAGTTGAATGGAGCGGTTGAGCCTTTGCAATCAGCGGATAAGCCTTTGAATACCTCGTCTGAGTAGATCAATCCACTTCCTCATAATCCACATACTCTCCCTCACCGCGGAAGTGTTTATCTTGTGCTGATGTCTGTTCCTGTGAACGGACGTTTACGTTGCTGTCTTTTGGTTGGAATGGTCTTTGGGCTTCCTGACCTCCCATGAATAACATTTTGAAAAAGAAACCTCCTACCTTAAATATGAGATAAAGGATCAGGATTAATATGATTAAAAACTTCAACATACTCTCTTAAACTTAATTTGGGGTGCAGGAGTTCTAAAAGCCGCCAACTTTTATAATTGACGGCCCTTTCAAAATTATATTTTACTTACTCAAGTACAGATTTCTCTCTGAGTAGATCTCCAGGAAGTAATCATCCATTAAATCGTCAATGAAATATATGGCCTCTCCCGTTGATTTCATTTCCGGACCTAATTCCTTGTTTACATTAGGGAATTTATTGAATGAGAATACGGGCTCCTTGATCGCATAACCATGTTTCTTGGGATTGAATTTGAAATCTTTCACCTTTTTCTCTCCCAACATCACCTTCACAGCATAATTTACATATGGCTCTTCGTAGGCTTTACAAATGAATGGTACCGTTCTGGATGCTCTTGGATTAGCCTCAATGATATATACTTTGTCATCCTTAATCGCAAACTGAATGTTGATCAGCCCCACTGTATTCAGTGCCAGGGCAATTTTTCTGGTGTATTCCTCAATCTGTCTCACCACAAAATCTCCCAAATTATAAGGAGGCAACACCGCATAGGAGTCCCCGGAGTGAATTCCGGCTGGCTCTATATGCTGCATGACACCAATGATGTACACATCTTCTCCGTCGCAAATTGCATCCGCTTCCGCTTCAATCGCACCATCCAGGAAGTGGTCAAGCAACACCCTGTTGCCAGGAATGTCTCTCAATGTATCCACAATGTGTGATTCCAGCTCCTGCTCGTTGATCACAATCTTCATTCCCTGACCTCCCAATACATAAGATGGTCTCACCAATAATGGGAACCCAAGCTCTTTACTCAACTCAAGGGCTTCTTCAGCATCTTCTGCCACTCCAAACAATGGATATGGAATGTCATTTTCTTTCAGTAGGGTAGAAAATTCTCCTCTATCCTCTGCCAGATCCAGCGACTCGAAATTTGTTCCCAGAATCTTGATGTCATACCGCTCAAGTTTCTCAGCGAGTTTTAAGGCTGTTTGTCCTCCCAGCTGCACGATTACCCCAACTGGTTTTTCATGTAGAATAATGTCATAAATATGCTCCCAGAAAACCGGCTCGAAATAAAGTTTGTCCGCCACATCAAAGTCAGTGGAAACTGTCTCCGGGTTACAGTTTATCATGATCGCTTCATAACCACATTCCTTTGCCGCCAGGATTCCGTGTACGCATGAATAATCAAATTCTATTCCCTGTCCAATTCTGTTAGGCCCTGAGCCCAATACAATGATCTTTTTATTCTCAGAAGCTTCTGATTCATTCTCCTCACCAAAAGTAGAGTAGTAATAAGGTGTCTTTGCCTCAAATTCAGCTGCACAGGTATCTACCAGCTTGTAAACCCTGCGAATGCCCAGGTCATTTCTTTTGTTGAACACTTCACTTTCCAGACATCTCAGCAGGTGAGCAATTTGTCTGTCAGCGTATCCTTTTTCTTTGGCTTCCAGGATGAGCTCCTTTGGAATTGTGTCAAGGTTGTATTTTTCTATTTCTTTCTCAAGAACGATCAGCTCTTCTATCTGAAGTAAGAACCAGGGGTCAATTTTGGTGAGCTTCTGAATGGTCTTAAATGGTATTCCCAATTTAAAGGCATCATAAATATGGAATAACCTGTTCCAGCTTGGGTGCTCCAGACTATCCAGGATTTGCTCCTGATTGGTCAATTCTTTTCCATCCGCTCCCAGACCATTTCTTTTGATCTCCAATGATTGACAGGCTTTCTGTAAGGCCTCCTGGAAATTTCTTCCAATTCCCATTACTTCTCCTACCGCTTTCATTTGCAAGCCAAGGTGCTTGTCAGATCCTTTGAATTTGTCAAAGTTCCATCTTGGTATTTTCACGATGGTGTAATCCAATGCAGGCTCAAAGTAAGCAGAAGTGGTTCCAGTGATCTGGTTTTTCAGTTCATCCAGATTGTAACCTATCGCCAATTTGGCTGCTACTTTTGCAATTGGGTATCCCGTGGCTTTAGAAGCCAATGCTGAAGACCTTGACACACGCGGGTTAATTTCAATCCCGATGATCATGTCATCCTCAGGGTTCACGGCAAACTGGACATTACATCCTCCAGCAAATTGCCCAATTCCATTCATCATTTTGATCGCCAGGTCCCTCATTTCCTGATAAACAGTATCAGGAAGTGTCATCGCTGGAGCTACGGTGATTGAGTCTCCGGTGTGCACACCCATTGGATCAAAGTTCTCAATGCTACAGATGATGATCACATTACCCAAATTATCTCGTAGCAATTCGAGTTCGTATTCTTTCCATCCCAGTATACTCTGCTCTACCAATACTTCATGTATAGGTGAGGCTTTCAAACCTGCTGTTAGGGCCTTGTCAAAATCTTCTTTCTTTTCCACGAAACCTCCACCAGTACCACCCAGCGTATAAGAAGGTCTGATTACCAGTGGAAATCCAATCTCCTGAGCGATCTCTTTTCCTTTCAGAAATGATGTTGCAGTTTCACCTTTACATACATTTACTCCCAATTCATGCATTTTCAGCCTGAATTTCTCTCTGTTTTCGGTAGTCTCAATGGCGTCAATATCCACACCAATGATTTTCACACCGTAATGTTCCCAAATCCCTGCTTTGTCGCAATCTATAGCCAGGTTCAGTGCTGTTTGACCTCCCATAGTAGGAAGCACTGCATCTATCTGATGTTTTTCAAGAATCTCCTTGACAGATTTCTTGGTCAAAGGCTTCAGGTAAATGTTATCAGCAGTAACCTGATCGGTCATGATCGTGGCAGGATTTGAGTTGATCAGTGTCACTTCAATCCCCTCTTCCCTTAATGACCTGGCAGCTTGAGAACCCGAATAATCGAACTCACACGCCTGGCCAATAATGATTGGACCACTACCGATAATTAATACTGATTTAAGGCTATTGTCTCTAGGCATTTTTTATATGGAATTTTGAGGTAGGCATAAATTGTCGCAAATTTAGTAGCCGGGAGCTTCCTGACAAACAATAGCCCGGAAAAAAATTCCACTTTTTTAATCTCAGGGAATTTCCATGAGACTATTACAAAGGCGCACTTGCAGAGCCAGTGATCTCATAGGTGTGCTCATCCTGCACGTAAACGATCACTGCCGCATTGGAAATAACCAAATCATTAGGAATGGACATTTCAATTTCTCCAGCAATACTAGCAGGGATCTGTAGAAATCCTCGAACCACATTGTCGTGAGCCAGTAATCGATTTCTGTTTTCCCCACGAGTTACATTTGTTTTGATATTCCGCTCCACGAGCGCAAAATTGATCACCTTATTGGTAGTTGCCCCACTTAACCTAAATTCAATCGCTACCCTGGGCCCTTGATTATCCACTTCAAATTTCACTTGATGGGCAGCAGGAACCTGTAAGGCAGATTTGACAAGATACTCTGCCTTCACCCCATTGGACCCTACAAATTCATCTGTTCCGTTAATGATCATTTGAGGGGTATAAACTGAAGAAGACCTTAAAGCAATAGCATACTTTCGTTGACGATTAGTGTATGCTTTGGAACTAAATGGATCCTTCCATCCCAGGTAATCCCAATAATCTACATGAAAAGAGAGACCGTAGACAGGTTTACCTTCAGCATTGTCAATGATCTTGCTCAATACTTTATCAGCGGATGGACAAGAGGAGCATCCCTGTGAGGTATATAATTCCACTACCGCAAAACCAGCATGATTCTGACTCTTTATCTCTGTAGCAACCAACCAAATGACACCTGCTATTATGAGGATTTTTTTCATTAATTAAGTTTAATGAACAGATGTTAATAATCATGCCCCAACATACTTTTACACTATCCCTTGTTAGCATGCTGACAAGAATGTGTTTGACATTATTTTACGAAATGGTAACCTGCAATGCTCCAGGATTTTATTAGTTTTAATCCTTTAAACACAATCTTACTATGCTTAAAAGCTCTCTTCCCCTATTCCTTTTGACAGCATGTTTATGGTCATGTGGAGGTAATTCAGAAAAATCAGCTAACGAAAATGAATCCTCTGTTGATTCTGCCATGATTCGCTCAGAGCAATTGTTTACCACTTATTGTTCAGGTTGTCACGGAGCGCAGATGCAGGCATTTGTGGACAGGAAGTGGAAGTTTGGGAACTCTACAGACTCATTATACAGTACCATTACAAAGGGTAGGAATACAGAAGTGGGCGCTATGCCATCTTTCAAAGCTGGTTTTAGTGAAGATCAGCTTTCGGAATTGATTGCTTATATCCAGTACGGCATTGAGAATGTAGATAAGTATAAATTCCAGGAAGAGACTGTAACAAGTAACAAATTCAAAACCGAAGACTTCTCCTACACAGCAGATACCATTCTTACAGGTTTAGTAGATGTTTGGGGACTGGCATTCTTACCTGATGGAAACATACTTGTTACAGACAAAGTGGGTGATATGTATTTGGCTAATGCTAATGGGGAGAAGACTAAAATAGAAAATGCACCTACTGTGAAATATGCCGGACAGGGCGGATTACTGGATGTGGAAATTGACCCCAACTATGATGAAAACCCCTGGATCTACATTTCATATTCCAGGATAAAAGTAGAGGCTAATGATACATTGACGGCCAGTGCCGTTTCCAGGTATAAGCTTGAAGGCAATAAATTGACCAATGAGGAACTCATTTTTGAAGCATTACCATATTCCAAAAGATTTTGGCATTATGGATGTAGGCTGGAGTTTGACAGGGAGGGTTATCTTTTTGTGTCTGTTGGTGACAGAGGTGATCGGGATGTCAACCCACAAAGTCTTTCTGTTTTTCATGGTAAAGTCCACCGGATCAATTCTGATGGGACCATACCTGCTGACAACCCATTTACTGATAATCCTGATGCTGCTCAAAGTATTTATTCCTATGGACACAGAAACCCACAAGGATTGGCTTACAACGCCCAAACCAATCAATTATGGGAACATGAGCATGGTCCCAGAGGTGGAGATGAGATCAACATCATTGAACCGGGAACCAATTATGGATGGCCAGTGATTTCCTATGGTCTAAACTATGACGGAACCACATTTACAAACATCACTGCGAAAGATGGTATGTCTCAACCGCTTCACTACTGGACTCCAAGTATTGCTCCATGTGGTATGGATTTCGTGACAAGTGATAAATACCCAGGATGGAAGAACCAACTTTTAGTTGGATCATTAAGATTTCGATACATAAACCTTTGCAAAATAGAAGATGGAAAAGTTGCTTCTGAAGAGATCCTAATGAAAAATATGGGGAGGGTAAGAGTAGTAAGACAAGCTCCTGATGGATTCATTTACGTGGGGACAGAGGAACCGGGTGCAGTATACAGATTAGTTCCAGCGGACTGACCTATCTTTTTTGACCACACGGAAATCTTTATTTAGTTTTGCTTCATAAAACTAAGCTTTATGAATTTCATCAAAATATCTGTCTTGTTAATTGGTGTGATTATCATTTCGTGTGATGCACCATTAAATGAATCAAAGAAGTCCACTAAATCCTCTACGAAAAAGGAGAAAAAAGTAAAAAATGGAGAAGTTGTATCCCATCACAGCAATGGAAATGTAAGCTCCATTATTAATTACAAGGATGGCAAAAAACATGGTTTGGCGAAGAGTTTCTATCAGGATGGAAAACCGATGCGGGAAGTCACCTACTCTGAGGGAATTAAGGACGGTGTAGCCCGTACCTATTATGACAATGGAAAGCTGAAATTGGAAACCCAATATGTTAAGAATAAAAAAGAGGGATTAAGAAAAAGGTACTATGATTTTGGCTACATTTCATCTGAGCAAATGTTTAAAAATGATTGCCCTAGTGCTGAACTGACTGAATACTCTAAAAGGGGAAAGAAAAGAACAAAATACCCTGAATTGAAAATTATCATATCTGATAATGTAGCTGCAAATGGTAACTATAAGGCGGAGATATTCTTTGAAAAGAATACTTCCAGATCTAACTATTACATAGGAGAACTTGTAGAAGGCAAATTCCTTGACATCAGTAAATTGGAACGGTTACCTGAAGCAAATCATAAAGGCATTATTGAAATACAATTAGCTCCAGGTCAGTATATAATGGAGAAAATGAACATTATAGGTGTTCAAAATACTTTAAAAAAGAACCAGTACATTGTCCAAAAAACGCTTAATCTAGCCATTGAAAGACCATACTAGTTTCTATCGATCATGTGTTTTCGGGTAACAAGCTCTCTATTACCAGGGGCATATTTTAATCCTTCATTCAAATAGCGTTTTGCGGAGTTATAATGCCCTTTTTTGAAATAGTAAACAGCTGCTTCTGAATAAGCACGTCCCAGAATGTTCTCATCGTAAGCTTTTTGACCATTCTCGGCAAGGACTGATTCAAAAATATCCTTGTGCAATATGGCCTTCGTTGATTTACCCTCAATAAAAGAATTCGCCATAATCATTAGGTTCAGATTCATCCATGCAGAAATGACATGGTTGTTTTCCTTGAGGTTTTCATACTCATCCAGATAGCTTTTTAATGTCGAATAGGCCTCATCAAGATCACTGGATTGCCCATAATGATTCATAAATGCACCAATTAACATTGTTTCACTGTCTACATTATTTGGGTTGCACTCATAAGCTTTTTTAGCATACGGCAATGCCTGTTTATACCTGCCCCTGTTAAATTCCAATCTTCCCATCTCATAATTGTAGAGAAAATTTATATCCAGTAGCAATGTGGAATCCTTCACTTGTTCGGTCAATTCATCATAAACTTCCTTATATTTTGAGCGCTGGTTATTTTCTATGAGTAAGCTATACGTCAATCTTCCAAACTCCTCAACAATCTCATCATTCGTAACTTCCAGCTGTTTGTATCTTGGAAGTCTATAAAACAAATCAATATCCCGATCATCCATGTAATCAGAATTAGAAAGTAACATCACCATTGATAAAAAAAGTGTTTGAGAAATCTGTTCGGAGGGATAAAGAATATAAGCCTTACTCAGGGCCTGATGCCCTTCATGATATTTCCCCTGATCAACCAACCATATCCCAGTGTTGTAATATTGAAGCCCTAAAAGTTCCCTCAACCCCAAACCGGATTCATTGAAATAGTACTTGTCAAAAAGCGCATTGATCCCAAGAGCCATCTCCTTTGAGTCTATGAGCTTCAATGCATTCAAATTATTTACGAACTGCGATTTATAGGAAGTGCTAAATGAATTAAACCCGCCTATTGGGTCAGTGGTTTCTATAAGTAATTGGTCAGACTCAGGGTAAGCAACAATATATACATGTGCAGGAGTTTCTTTAATAACAAAAGGAATTCCCAGTTTTTCAAATGCCATTGCATAGAGTGCACAGGCAGTCACACAATTATATACCCCAAGCGAAAACACGTCATTGAAATATGCCTGTTCCATGTATTTTTTAAGATACTTCTCATGCACATCCTTGTAAATATTTTTCACATACTTGGCCCGCTTTTGCGAGAATTTGATGGTTGATATGGCATCAATAAAGACACTTTTCCTCTCCGGAAGATTTGAAACGTTGGGATTTCCGTTGATATAAAATGCATCAAAATACATCTCAGAGTTCCCCTTCAGCACAGATAAATAAATTTGTTCTTCATTTTGATTGTCAAAGATCAACTCACTCGAATAGACTAAAGAATCACTTGCAAATAGTAATCTGGAAAGAAATAGGAAAAAGGATATAAAATAGAATTTCTTCATTGCTTAGATTGATGAGAATGAATTCAAATTTCAAGAATCTATTTTGAATTCAAAAAAGAAATCAAAGAAATCACTTATTGTGCAGGGTAGGTATGTCTGTTAAAAAATCAAAAAGAAATAGCTGGTTTTCGCCCAAGTTACTCACCAGCTATTCAAAAGCACCTAGAAATTAAATCACCAATTTCTATAAGACTAAGGTGTCTTTCACTAAATATGACTTGCTGCTAATATTGATTCAAATTCTGAAGAGATTCTGTTTTTTATGGAAAGTGCAATGTATTCTGACTTATTGACCAAATGTCAATACAATTCTGTGTTTTCTATTGTTATAGATATACTGGATTTTCATATCATATAAGTCTACAATCCTCTTTACAAGGGCAAGGCCCAAACCTGTGGAATCTGTTTTTACAGAATCTCTCTTGAACCTACCAAAAAGTTCCCTGGGAGCCTCTTTTAGTTCATTTCCAGTATTTTCAATGGTCAATGTAGCTTCAGTGAGGGTAATCGTAATCTGTCCGCCTTCAATATTATGTTTGATTGCATTATTGATCAAATTGGCAGTTAGCATATAAGCCAGATCATAATTCAAATTCAGAACCGGTTGAGCTTTGTAGTTTGTAATCACCTTAAGTTTTTTGAATTCAATAAGATCTTCAAAATGTTCCAGTTTCTTTTGTAAAAATTGCTGCAGATCAATTGGGTCTGAACTAAAGTATTGGTTATTCTCGATCTTGGACAATATTGCCAGAGCTTCCTTTAACCTGGATAGTCTTGTGGCTGCTTCATAGATCTTCGCGATCTCATTCATTTGTTTTTCGGTGAAATCTTCCTGGAGTAATAATTCAGCTTTGTTCTTTATAATGGCTAATGGTGTCTGAATTTCATGAGAGGTATTCTCTGTATACTCTTTTAGATTCTGATAATCATCAATGTTCTTTTTGATCATAGCATCCAGCACAGCTTTCAATTCTCGAAATTCCATGATCTTACTTTCAGGAATCTTGATTTGTTCCGGGTGACTCAAATTAAATTTCTTAATCCGCTCGATCATCTCATAAAATGAGGACCAAATACTTCTGGAGACGTATCTGTTGATCACAATCAATGAAAAAACCAGTGTAACAAAAAGGCCGATCATGATTTCTGTCAACGCCTCGATAAGGTCTTCATTGGGCAGAAGGGATTTAGTTATAGTGACCCGATAATTCACACCATGCCATTTATCATAAAAAATCAACTTCCTGAAAGGCAGACTTGCTTTTTCATAATCATCATACATGACCGTGTCCACAAGTTCTACTGGTAGTGAAATGTCACTGGAAACTTCCTTCAGTTCAATTCTATCTCCTATGTTCAGGTAGAAATTTTCTTTGATGTCATCAAAATTGTGCAATTCATAAACCAGTTGCTCTCTTTCTGCCATCAGCTTCCTGTTAAACTCACGGTTGATAGCAGATTTCAATATGAAGTAGGCCGATAAACCTCCAATAGCAAAAACAATTGTGAGCGTAAAAAAGTAATACCGGTTAGCGAGAGACAGTAGTTTCACTCTTCTGCAAATTTGTAACCTATTCCATAAACGGTTTGGATATAGTCATTCCCACCTTGATCTTCGATTTTCTTTCTCAGGTTTTTGAGATGCGAATAGATGAAATCATAAGAATCAGCCATATCCATATTGTCTCCCCACAAATGCTCTGCAATTGCTTCTTTTGTAAGTACCCTGTTTTGATTGGAGATGAAATACAGAAGCAGGTCAAATTCTTTTTTTGTAAGGTGCAATGGTTTACCATTTACAGAGGCAAGGTGATCATAGGGTAAAACCACAATTTCTTTGAAACTTATTTCATTTTGGGCATCAAAGTTTCTTCGTCGAATTATTGCTTTGATTCTGGCATTTAACTCTGAGAGATCAAATGGTTTGGTGAGGTAATCATCAGCACCGATATCAAGACCGTGAATCCTGTCATCCAGAGAATTCCTGGCAGAAACTATTATTATTCCGGATTTCGACTTCATCTTTTTTAAACCTTCTATCACTTGCATACCACTTCCATCGGGAAGCGTAATGTCTACTATGATACAATCATAACTGTACAACCAAACTTTCTCTTTTGCTTTGGCTACATTCTCTGCCCATTCACAATGGTATCCTTCTTTGCTTAAATATTCGATGATTGTATCCGCTAGTGAGTGTTCGTCTTCTATCAGGAGTATATTCACAGTATAAAGATTTGTACAGATATAAAAATACCTGCTTCCAAAAACAATGAAAGCAGGTATAAATTTAAGTACAATCTTTACACCAACACATTATATTCCTTTTCCTCATCCAGAGAGGCAATTGGGATATCCCGATTCTCCTCATGTCCACAATTTGAACACTTAAAATGCTTGGAGACAAGTCCTCTTTCACTAACACCAGGAGATTTGACAACATCTTCTTTATAATCCTTCATTGTTCTAAAGTTACAATCCGGACATATTTGAGCATGAAGATGACCATCATACTCTTCAATTAGCTTATACCCTGTTTCCTCATCTAACCAAACATCATATTCATGTGTAAAGGCGTCCTCATTATCAATCATTTCCTGAGTGAGGTGTGCATCCTCTTCCAGTTCTGTTAATAAGCGCATAGGTTTTCCGGTTTTTGGAGATTTTCTAGGTGTAAACCGGATTCTGGTTAGCTTTTTCTCCATGATAAATGGATAATAAATCTCAAAATACTGTGTAAAACTGTATCCAATCATAACAGTAATTCCCACAGCCACAAATGCAATGAATGCAAATTCAAACCCCTGAATCATGCCTAATGCCACCGATGCGTAATCAAAAAAGAAAAAACCGGCTGCTAATGCCACAAATTTGGTTGCTAGTTTGAGCAATCGAACTTCGGACTTATTGGCATATTCATATTTCTTTACCGGATTTTGAAAAGATGTCAACCTGTAGAAATGCCAAACCAATATCAGCCCGGCAATACTTAAATTGATAAACCCCAAATAATCCAGCAAAACCACCCAAAATTCTGATAATTCTTTCGTGCTTTTCTATTTTTTGTGATTTTGTATTACATACAATTAACACATTCATTCTGAAGAAATTCTGGATATTTTCTGCCTCAAAACACCTTAAAACTGCTTCTCCAGTTTTTCTACAGAATTCAATTATACTTTTCACGCTTTATTTTGAAAGGATGAGAGAAGTTTCCTATTACTCAATTAACAGACGCCTAATTACCAATTTCGTAGAAGACTATCCCGCCGCAAAGAAGATTTGCTGGTACAGATGTGCTGGTAACTACCTCGCTATTTTCCTGGTCAACGGGAAGTACCGTGCCGCAAGGTATGACAACAGTTACCGACTAGCTGAAGATTTCATTATGCTGAACAGATTGATACCTGAGCATCTCATTAAAGATGATTCTTTCATTGTTTCGATCAACAGGGCTTATAATTCTTTAGTATCTCGTACAAAAGACTATTGGATTAGTTTTCTTCAGAAAGTAGCTTAAAACCCTGTCCCGGTCGACAGGTAAACATGCCGATCCCCGGTTTTCTGGATGAGTCGGTTATCATCTTTGATGATTTCATGGATCATTTCCAGTTGCCATTCAGCTGCCTGAATAGTCTCTTCCAGTAATATCCATTTCACACCCTCTGAACAAGGTGGTGTAGTAAGGGATCCTTCATAGTGAATAAAATTTTCGGTGGAAGGAAGGATCAAATTCAAATCCATTCTCGAATGCTCTACTATCTCACTGTCTACTTCTCTGGGAATAAAATGCTCAAGGATGGCCAGCGAGGGATTAATGATATTGGATTCCTCGACAAATATTGCCACTACCAAAAATTCACCATTCTCATTGGAATGAACAAAGTGAATCTCCATTGGATAATTCCGATGATCGATCTTGTGCTCGCTAGGGGTGTGAAAATGGAATTGCTGCAGCCAGTAAGTCTCTTCGTCCACTGCAAGCAGGTTTTCATCATGTATTATTTCTTTTAGTGTGTGACCATTATTGAAACAGTCAATCTCTGCCAGGCCATACTCAAACCGCAGATTTACTGATAAATACTCCAGAGATTCATGCATCACATCAATGGGTGACTGTGCTTTGCCACATCCACATTCGCTGAACTCTTCAGATATCTCAGACCAATGTGAAGGACCTGTCTCTCCCTCATATGACCATTCAATATGCATGTCTTGTGCCAGTGTCCAAATCGGCAACACTACAGAGATGAAAAAAATAGTGGATTTCATAAGCCAATAATTCTAATTGATATCAACATGGGCTATGTGTCTATCTGAATGGCTGGCCTAAGTTAGTCATCACCGCAAGTGACACCACATGATAAATATCAGATTCCTGAGTGATATTAAAACTTATATGGTTTTTGTGATTAGAAATTTCTCACGAGATTTATAGCATGAACCGGATTGACCGATTGAATGCTATTCTCGTCCATTTACAATCAAAAAGAAGAGTAAGAATGGATGAGCTTGAAGACCGTTTTGAGTTGACCAGAAGGACACTCTTCCGTGATATAAAAGCGCTACTGGAATCTGGTGTTCCGATCGGTGGAAATGCAGGTGAAGGTTACTTTATTGTAGAAGGATACCACCTACCCCCGGTCGTTTTTAATAAGGAGGAAGCTGCTGCAATTCTGATGGGTGCTAAACTAATTCAGTATCAATCGGACAATAAAACGAATCAAATCTTTCAGGAAGCCCTTGTGAAAGTTAAAGCAGTACTTCGGTATTCTGATAAGGAATTTCTGGAAACACTGGAGGATAGCATTAGCATCATACCACCTCCTTCGGTCAAAAATGCCCCGGAATTTCCAGATGCCCACCTGAATGAAATCCAGTATGCCATTGCTTCAAAAAGAGTTCTGAACATAGATTATTATTCAGCCTATCAGGAATCCACCACAAAAAGGTTGGTAGAGCCTCTGGGGCTGGTTTTCTATGCGAACAAATGGCACCTGATTGCCTATTGTCGTTTAAGAGAGGATCTTCGGGATTTTAGAGCTGACAGGATTACAAAAATTAGCCTGGAACAGGACGAGTTTGACCCAGAAAGACATCCCAATTATATGGATTTTCTGCACCGTACATTTACAGGTACTGAATTGATGGAAGCCAATATCAGGTTTTCAAAATACATTACCCGTTTTTTGGGTGAGCAAAAGTATTTCCATGGGTTCGTTGAAGAAAAGAAGGTTGGTGATAAGGTAGAAATGAAATTCTTTACCCCAAGCTATGACTACCTGGGAAGGTGGCTGATGTCATATGGTAATAATGTTGAAATTATTGGACCTGATGCATTCAAAGAAAAGTTTCACCAGCTTCTCATAGAATTAATGGAACATCATGGTATAGATGAAAAAGTCTAGAGGGTTCATTGTTTAAGGTAAGCATGGATTGAAATTGCTGAGCTACCAGAGGTGTTACCCACTCTGTGCAGGGCAATTGTATCATCGATGTAAGCAACATTCCCTACTCCCAATGCTTTGGATCCTGTTATGAAACAACTTTGAGGATCATATCTGGTCTCATTTACTTCTCCATGTAAGACTTTCAGCAGGCATCCACCAACCGGGTGACCGTGAATCGAACTAAATTTCCCAGGTGACCAATGAATCAGTGAAATTTTCATGAACTCATCATCCAATAAAACTGTATTGGTTTCAGTATTTAAAATTATACCCTGAACTGCTTCTTTAGTTAATTCGAAATGCTGCAGAAATGACAAAAGTTGAAGTACCCTGGGGACCCTATGTTGAGGAAGGTTATTTAAAGTTAAACCTATACAACCATTTGATTGAGAACTGGTCCATGGCAAAGGTTTTTTATTGAAATCATCAATTAAGTTGTAATCTGCTATTGTATTCATCTTCTTTCCTGATTTGTTTGATACAAAGGAAAAAAGAGGAGCTAAAAGCAGCTTTGCTTAGAAGTTCTAATGCTTGACCAAAAAGTTCAATCGAAAATTAATTGGGGCTTATTAACGATTTTTTATACTCAGAAGGGCTGGAGCCAAGCTCCTTCTTAAAGGCACGACTGAAATGAGAGAGGTCCTCAAAACCAGATTCATAAGCAATTTGAGATACATTGAGCGAACTACTGGAAAGTAAATTTGCTGCATGCTGAATTTTTCTTTTCATCAACCACCTACCAGGGGTTTCATTGAAAATTTGCTGAAATTCTCTTTTGAAGGTCGATAAACTACAATGGCATAGCTCCGCAAAATTTTCCAGGTTCAGGTTATAGCAATAATTCTTTTCCATTACCTGTCTGATGGAAGGCTTCCCCTGATGGGACATTCTGTCAAAATAGGTGGCCAGGCATGCATCACTACTCATTAGGTTTACAAGTAGTTCTTTGAGTTTAATGACCATAATATGATCCGGAGGACGATTTTCACCTCGGAAATACATCAGCATGGACTGAAAATAGCCCTCCAAATACTCAGATGAGTCCACCTTATTTCCGGTAAATTCAGTTTCAGTCTCATTACATGGCAGTGCCATTTTGGATTTTGTTTCTGTGAAAGTCTCCTTGATCAGGTCATCTGAGAGGAAAAAACCCAACATACAATATTCATCGTCAAAATATTGGTGAATCAGTTCTGCTCCCTTTTTTAAGTAAAGAGTTTGCCCTGGCTCTAATGTCCATTTCCCATCAGCGGTTTTGTATGTTTTCTTACCACTAAGTACATGCACTACATAATCAGAACATGAGAATATTCCGACATCTTCAGCTTCAATGGGACAGGTGTATTCCAGGCAAACTGTGTCCTCATATTGAAATCTATTGAAACTAAGATTGGTTTTTACTATTTCATAAAAATTGAGCATGACTGAGAATTTCTATCTAATCTAAGAAAATTATCAGAGTATGAAAACCCAGCAGACTCACTAAAAAATATTTTTCCCCTGGTCATTTGGAGTGACATAAGGCTGTCACTCTGTGGTGTTTTCTTTGAAATATCAATGGAAATCAAACTCAAATTTTAAGATCATGATAATTTCTAAAGTAGACCTCACCAAAGAAGATCCTAACTATTACAAAGTAGGGCTAAAGCCTGAATTAAGAGATCTTGATCCGTACTATTACCTTTCGATTCAAGGAAAGTCTTCACCTGAAGATCCAAAATTTCTTACAGCCATAGAATCTATATACGCTATAGCATATGGCATAAAATTCTTATGCAAAGGTGAAGACAATGACTTTGTGGTACCAAAAATGGAAGGATTCTGGTGGGTAGATGGAGGTGCGGAAGCACAAGCTGAATTCATTAAAGTCCCAAGAGAGGAGTGGAACTGGCAAATCACCATCAGAATGCCAGATTTTGTGGAAGCTGATCATTTCTTCAGAGCCATGGAAGGAGCAAAACAAAAACATCCGGAGAATGACAGACTCAATCAAATAAAATTTGAACTCATCAATGAAGGCCGGTCTGCCCAAATCCTACATGTAGGTTCATATGAAAACGAAGAGGAATCTCTCAAAAAACTCCATGGATTCATCGCTGAACAGGGTCTGCAAATAGCGGGAAAGCATCACGAAATTTATCTTTCTGACCCCCGCAAAACTGCCGAAGACAAACTGAGAACAATTTTAAGATACAGCGTAGCGTAAGCTATGCTTAGTGACTATCAACCGAAGAAAAGAGTAACGTGTTAACGTTACTTTTTTTCTTATCTAAACATTTCAGGAAATTCTTCCTCAAAGGATGTCAATTCCTGTAGGTATCTTGCAAATTCAAGGATTGAAGCCTCATCAAAGTGGTTGCCAATTAATGAAATTGACCCGGCGTTCCCATCTGCATAGGACCCATTGGGTAATACCACACAGGGATGTCCACTCAAATTAGTATAGAGCAATTGGTTCCCGCCAAAACTAGGCGTGATCAAAACATCAATATCTCCCATCATTTCATTGAAAGCCAGGGTCGCTAGATATCGCAATCTATTGGCCTGAATGTATTCAACAGCTGGGATGAACCTTCCACTTCTAAAGACATTTGGCCATGCATTTTTGATCTGACGAACCATCAGGGTATCTCTGTTGGACCTGGTCAGCTCATCAAAGGCCGCAGATGCTTCTGCAGTTAAAATGAAGCTTAATGGACGAACAGGTACATCATCTGGTATTTCCTTTTCAATGAGTTCAATTCCTTCACTTTCAAGAAGCGCTAATGTTAAACTATCTCTTTCTGATTTAAATAAGGATTTCAGATAGCCTACCCTCAATTCGGAAGGTTTATAATATTTGTAATTAAATGCTGCATTTCTTACAGAAAGATCTTTCCCATCTGCACCTCTGATGGCCTCAAACACAATGGCACAATCAAATGCATTTCTACAAATAGGCCCAATTTTGTCCATGCTCCAACTTAGTGCCATAGCTCCATGTTTACTTACTCTTCCATAAGTGGGTCTGAGTCCAGTGGTACCACACCTTGTTGATGGAGAAACAATAGAGCCCCATGTTTCAGTCCCAATGGCAAATGGTACTAATCCAGCTGCTGTGGCTGAAGCGGATCCTGCCGAGGAACCACTGCTTCCTTCATCCAGGTTCCAGGGATTTTTCGTAACACCTCCGTACCAAACATCTCCCCAGGCCAGTGCTCCCATTGACAATTTCGCCACCAGTATAGCTCCGGCGTCCTCCAGTTTTTGAATTACAGTAGCATTTTCTTCGATCACTTGATCCTTATAAGGCTTTGCTCCCCAGGTAGTAGGATAACCTTTCACAGCCAATAAATCTTTAGCACCATAAGGAATACCATGAAGTGGTCCCTTATATTTTCCTTCAGCAATTTCCTTATCAGCTTTTCTAGCCTGCTGAAGAGCTAATTCCTCAGTAATGGTGATGACACATTCCAGTGTATCACCGAACCTTTTTAACCTGTTGATGAAGAGTTTTGTAAGTTCTTCAGAAGTTATCTTTTTGTTTTTGATCAACCTGCCCAGTTCATGAACAGGATAAAAGGCCAGGTCTTCTTTTCTTTTAGGTAGTTTGGATTTAGCATTTAAGCTTGAGTACCCAAAATCAATATTTTCCTGATCAGTCTCAACAAAATTTTCATTGACAGGTGGGGTATAAACCATACTAAATGGCACATCATTGGGAATATCAATAGCTCTTATTGTATTATAATCTGACCTGAATTCATGCACGCCTTCACGTAAACTATCAAGTTCGTCCTGCTCAAATGACAACCCAATATTACCCAGGTGAATGTTGAGGGAGTCTTGAGCACATAATCCATTGGTTATCAATAAGAAAATAGATATCCCGAGTATTCTCATAATATATTTTTTAAATTTAAATATATGGATTCCTGGTGCACTTTGAATCCTATTACCAAACAAAATGAAAAAGCCATGAGATTAGCTATTGTTGTCATCATTGTTTGTTGTTCATTACCCGGATGGGCTCAACTAAAACAACAAAACATCTACAAGACGGATCACAAGTATTATCAAATGGGCGATAAGGAATTTTCCTTCAACTCATTGGACAAGAAGGTGGTGTTGGTGAAAGTATGGGCTGAATGGTGTGCTGGTTGCATCAGTGATCATCCAAAAGTGGTTGAACTCGAAAAAGAACTTAATAATCCTGATTTTGGAATAGTCTACCTGGCTATGTCCAAGGAAACAGAAAAATGGGAATCCATGGTTGAAAAAAAGGGATGGGAAGGTATATTTATTGAATACCAAAATGATCTCAGCAATCCGCTTTCCAAGATTGTATACCAACCAAAAGAGAAAGATGGGCAAACATATTATGAAATTGCTGTTCCAAATTACTTCGTGATCGGTCCTGATGGTACTGGATTCAAAACTTCTTCTCCAAATAGACCACAACTTAAAGAAGATATTGAAAGGTTATTGGGTGGTTAGACAAGCAAGATACTGGTCATTCTCATCAGTCATGAGAATTTCGCAGTTTATTCCCATTGAACTGCAAGTATCTATTAGCTCCTGTTGACGAACATAGACCCAGTCAAACCATTGGCCAATATTTCCATTGTACTCATATTTGTATCTTATGTTTCCCAGGTATCCTTTTGGTTGCTCACTTTCATCCTCATATAAATAAGATATATCAGAGGAATCTAATAGTATTTGGCCTCCCTCATTAAGTAGCTTCACACACTTCTCCAGAAATTTTGGAACATTGGATAGGCTGCCAGCAAGACCAATTCCATTCATAAGGAGTAATAGAGTATCATATTTTTCTTTGTGATCCATGAAATCACTGTAAACCACGTTAGAAACACCAGACATTTTCATCACTTCCACACATCCGGGTGAATTTTCCAAAGCAATAACATCAAAACCTCGACTCTCCAATATCAGAGACATTGCTCCGGCACCTGCTCCTACATCCAACACTTTCCCCTTGCATTCAATCAAGGCAAGATGTTCGAGAGTGGTCAAATCAATTTCTTCCCGAAAAAAAACCTCAACCGGCATTTCTTCTGGTTCATCATAGCTGTTATGCAACAACAGTGGTGAATTTTGTTTCCGTTTGTAATAGTCCAAAATGGCTAACCCGTGAATGTCTTTCAAGCTTGTTAAGAATTTGAGGGGTGAAATTCACTTAATTCTCGCATAGTATCAAGCATTGATTGTCTTTCCAACTGCTTATTCTCTTCATCCCAATGAAGATGAGCTTCAAAATCCGGTAATAAAGGTTCAAGAAGTTTGCGGGCCCTTTGGATATCAAAAAAGACCATACCCGTTCTCCTTTCAAAAAAATCAAGGCAAGTTTGGACCATTTCATTTTTCAATGTGAACATCAGCTCTGCCCTTCCTAGCCGAATATCAGGGTCATCATCTTTAAGATCTGACATGAAAATCAGAATTTGATCAGTTTGTCTGCCATAGGTGGAAACCAGGTAGTCAGCAACATGCTCTTCCAATCTCATTGGCTCTAAAAGTGAGTGCACTTCCTGCACATATTTCTTCACCTCTTTCGATCCACTGAATACTCCACCACTGATCTCGATAGTGTCAGTTATACATTTGGACTTCTCTTCATCATTCTCTTTTTGGGCTACAAGATCTACCACCTTTTCAGACATTTTTCTGTATCCCGTTAGCTTTCCCCCTGCAATAGAAATCAGTCCTGTGGACGATTCAAAAATTTCATCTTTTCTGGAGAGCTCATATGAACCTTTCCCCTCCTCAAAAATCAATGGCCTCAAACCAGCCCAGGTGGACTCTACGTCTTCAATTCCTAAATTCACGGTAGGAAAAGCGTGATTTACAGCATCAACCAAATAGGTAACATCCTCAAGATCAGCAACCACATGTTCCTTATCCCCTTCATAAACTGTATCTGTAGTGCCAACATATGTGATTTTTCCTCTTGGAATAGCAAAAACCATTCGGCCATCGGGCACATCAAAGTAGACAGCATTTTTGACAGGTAATTTGTCCCTTGAAACAACAATATGTACACCCTTACTTAACTGTAAATGTTTACCCTCTTTGGATTTATTGATGTCTCTCAGATCATCTACCCAGGGACCTGCTGCACTGACCACATAACTGGACTTTACATCAAATTCTTCTCCTGTCAGATTATCCTTACATTTCAATCCAACAATAGTTTCGTTTTCGTAAAGGAATTCTGTCGCCTCTACATAATTGATGGGCAAAGCACCATGTTCAATTGCAGTTTTAATTACTTCAATAGTAAGACGGGCATCATCGGTTCGGTATTCAGAATATAACCCACTTCCTTCCAATTTCTCATCAGGAAGCAAGGGTTCTAACTCCATGGTTTCTTCTTTCTCATACATCTTACGTTGATCTTCCCTCTCCACTCCTGCCAAAATATCATAAACCATAAGACCCATGCTGGACATAAACTTCCCGAAAGTACCATCTTTGATGATTGGTAGTAGCATTTTTTTAGATTGAACAAGATGTGGGGCAAGTTTATGTACAATGGCACGTTCCCTGCCAACCTCTCTGACCAGGGCAATTTCAAATTGCTTGAGATAACGAAGGCCACCATGAATCAGCTTAGTTGATTTACTACTGGTTCCAGAGGCAAAGTCTCCCTTCTCAACCAGGGCCACTTTAAATCCACGAGACGCAGCATCCAGACAAATTCCAGCGCCAGTTATTCCTCCTCCGATTACCAAAATATCAAATTGTTGCTTCTTAAGTTTCCCCAAACGGTAAGCTCTCTTTGCGGGCATAATAAAGTTGTTTCCTGTTCTATTACAATCTACACTAAATCATTGAAAAAAATTCAAATAAAAACACCACCATGCAACCTTTAATCTCGTTTATGAATCTGTTTATGAGCAGATGTAAATTATTGGTAGAAAAAGTAATCGACTCTATCGTCAAATAGCTTACTTTTGCGCGCTATCATTTTAACAAGTTATACGTTTATTAGGGTTATGAAAATGTTGGTTCTAGTTTTTTTAGCTGCGTCTTTAAGTGCAGCAGCCAGCATCTCCCCGGAGATTCTAAGAAAATCATTTCATCAAAGTGTTCTTGATGAATCGAAGGTTACTGAATTCTATAATTTGGTAAGTGCAATAGAGTTTCCATCAAATCTGGAAAAAGCCTATCAAGCCGCCGGAAACGCCATGATGGCCAAAGTCACTTCCAACCCTTATTCCAAATTGGTTTATGTAAAAAAGTATATCGAACTAATGGATGAAGCGGTTTTATCAGAAGGAGAGAATGTTGAAATCAGGTTTCTGAGAATTGCAATCGACAAAAATGTGCCCTGGATTTTCGGTAGAGAGCAAAATGTAGAAATTGATAAGAAGGTGGTGTTAGACATGGTGGCCAAAAATGCAGTCCCCAGTTTTGATCCATTTTTCAAAAGATACATCCTGTATTTTCTGAAAGACGAGAAGATCTGCAATGATGACGAAATAAAACTGATAGCCTCCAGCATGCATTAAATTTCCTGCATATGATGAGGTGTCCCATAATTTTCATTTTTGGTAGAGCTCATTAATTTCTCAAATAGCTGTTTGCTTTTTCGTAAATCCCTGACTTTCCAAACACCATAGCTCAACCCAGCTACCACCATTGATAATATGGTAAACCATATGGGCAATTCAATTCCTTTTTTACCAAAGAGCATAGTGATAACATAAACTACCGTAATGACCCCAAATAATCCAAGAGGGGCAGTCCAGTGAACTTTAAAATTCACTTTCAGTTCATTTTTAGCATCATCAAATTCACCCAACACACCGATATCGGAAGTCATGGTAGAGCTGGTAACTCTAAATAGTTTAAAACCATCAAGCCCATTTAACTCTCCGATCCAGTTTTTTTTGATTTCTTTGAGCTCACTATCGTAGATATTAAATGCTCCAAACTGTACTTGATAAACCTCAGGTTTGAGCCTATTGAGTAACTCTTCAGGTAGTTCTTTCAAAGTATATTTTGTACTCGCTATAGTGATCATTTTAGGTTAATCTTGTTTATTTCGGCCCATTCCTCAATAGAAGTATCAATCTCAGGTTGAGAAGCTTGCTCCTCTAGTTTTTCCTGAGCCCTTTCTATTGATTTAGTCACCATGGAGTGCTCTATTTTTTCGTTCTGTTGTAGTCCCATTTTCTCCATTAATGAACGAAGACGATCGCCACCAAAAACTTCAAAGAAAACACTGTCTAGAGATGCGTAAAATACAATATCCTGTTCGATAGGTTGGGAAGCCACAAAATCCATTGTCATGCTCCACACTGGAAATACCTCAGCTACCAAAATGCGACAGTCAGCATCAAAATTCTGTTTCAAAGCACGTTTCATGTTCCAAAGTGAGGCTTTATTCTTGTTGTCATATGGCATAGCGTCTTCTTCAAAATCAATCCCGGCACTCTCTAATAGCTTAATAAGCTCAGCTCTGGTATCTTGAAAATAATAAACAAGCACAACGGATTCTTTTCCTAACAAGTTCTTTACCGATTCAATGTAGTTCCAGTACTTCTCCATGGTAGTCATGTAAGTGAAGTAGGTATATTTGGCTGTTTTGGGCTTGGATTTAAAGAATGAGAACATATTTAATTAAGTGTGATCTACAGTAATTTACTTTAGTTGATGATGCTTCACAAATAGCATCAGCGGCTTGCACTAGTTCAATTAGAAATTTAGCTTCTTAAAAAACTTAACATAGAAAACTACCATTAACATTAATTAAATATTAAATTAACAAAATGGTAATATTAGGTCGTTTTCATAGATTTTGTTTAGTTGTGGTGATGGTTGGAATTCTTTCATCCTGCGGTCAACTCAGCAGAATTTCCAAAACTCAATCTGATTATAATTCTGATCTCTCATTTAGCAATTACACCATTGCCAATAGTGCCATAAACATAACTGAGGATAAGGAGGAGATCATTGATTATGTCCTGGAGAAACGTCTCAATAGTCTGGGATATCAAAGTCATGGTCCCTCATCATTCATCATTCATTACGACATTTTACCAGGTAACCCCACATTACCCAAAAACAAAAAACGGGTTTTTTCAATGGAATCAGAATCCTTAATCATTTCATTCTATGATCCGCAATCACAGAAGGAGATTTGGAAAGGGTGTATTCCAGCTATAGAAAAACTTAATAATCATCAATTGCTGGCAGGGGTAAATCAATTATTGGACGATTTCACACTGCTTTCCAGTAATCTCCATGCAAGCATTAATTCGCCATCACACTAAATAACGGGTGCTGATTGAAGGATTTCCTTTATTTCTTCCAGTTTTTTGATCAAATGTGTATGTGGATATTTCATGAGTTCATTGGCTTCAAATGCTCCGGAAGTAACACCAATAACATATTTGCAACCTGCATTTTGACCTTCCAATAAATCAACAGGTGTATCACCTACTTTCATCACCTGCTCAGCAGATTCAATTCCAAGGTTCTCCATCAGTTGAAAAATCATATCAGGTGCGGGCCTGCCATTCTCTACCTCATCACTTACTACGGAATCATCAATTAAGTTCATTTTACCCCATGGTAGAGCCTCCATCAGGACATCTGTGGTTTCCCTGTCAAATCCAGAATCAATTCCAATCTTAATTCCTTTCTCCTGTAAATACGAGAAAATCTCAGAGGTACCATCAGCTTCCTCCACCTCAGGACTTTTCTGATAGTAAGTGATAATGTTATCTAAAAACTGTTCATGAATGCTATCAATCCATTCCATATTTAATTTCTTCGCTTCTAATATTTCTCTGATTGCAACGGGTTTGGATTTTCCCATAGCTTCATTTGCAGTATCATAATCTATTTGCACTCCTTTTTTTTCAAATGCATCAATAAATGCCTGGTGTACTTCTTTCTTATGTTTTACAGTAGTGCCCGCCAGGTCAAATACGACTAGTTTTATCTCCATTTTATTATTTATGTATTAGCGAATGCCTCGCTCAAAATTCTTATTATAAAATCTGCATGTTCTTCATCAATGATTAGCGCAGGTCTTAGAGTCAGTACATTTCCATCGATTATTTTAAATGATATACCATTTCTAAAACAGTAGGTAAGTACATCATTGGCTTTTTGCGGAAACCTTCTGTTACTATTAGGATGACATACATCAATGGCTAACAACATTCCCATACCGGTAACATTCCCAATTGAGGGCTCCTCATTTTTTAAATTGGCCAAACCAGAGAATAAATAATTACCAATCCTATTTGCATTTTCAACGACATGATTCTCCGTCATAAATTTCAACATCGCCATACCGGATGCTGCTCCAATGGGTGATTTCTCATGCGTGTAATGGCCAATAGAATAATCTGCCACTACATTATGTTCTTCTTTGGTCAAGATCCCGGCTAAAGGCAGGATTCCTCCCCCTAATGATTTTCCCAAAACAACTACATCCGGTTCTACGAAATGCTCATAGGCAAACATTTTTCCAGTTCTTCCCAATCCACAAACTATCTCATCAAAGATTAAAAAGGCACCATACTCTACACACATTTTACGCACTTCCTGCCAGTACCTTTTACTGGGCACACTAGGAGTACTTGATACAGTGGTACCCACCACAGCTGCGATCCCATCATTGTGTTCAAAAATATTCCTCATTTGAGCGAGGTAACACGTGTCAATAGCCTCAACATTCTCAGGGTCTACTCCAAATGGATTTCGATAGTAATTTGGATAGTGCACATGAAACGCACCTGGAACCATTGGCCCCATGCCAGATGTAAAGTGTTTATTGCCACTTAATGTGGCTGCCTGATAGGTGTTGCCGTGGTATTGATTCCAGAAAGATATGGTTTTCCATTTACCAGTGACTTGCTTGGCCAGCATCACGGCCATTTCAATTGCCTCACTTCCACCAGGACATAGTAAAAGCCTACTCATTCCAGGAGCCATCGAGACCAATTTTTCTGCAAATTGTATAGTAGGAACCGTAGTGTATCTTCTTGGGGTAAATGTCAATTGTTCCGTTATTTGATGAATGATAGCTTTCACCACTTCAGGGTTATTAAACCCAATGTTATGCACTCCATTCCCATGAAGATCCAGGTACTGATTACCATCCAGGTCAAAAATATATGGTCCTGTTGCGCTCGAAAGGACGTTCATCACTGGTGTTGACAATGCCTGATGTAGAAATACCGATGCGTCCTTTTGGAGCCAAAATTGAGTTTCTTCACTCATCGAACTCACAACCGATTGTTGAAAACCGGAACTGTGTGTATCTCCTTGTTGAACAAATTGTGTTAATTCCAAGTCTCTTTAGTTTTGAGCCAATGTCTTTTCTATCTCTTTACTCACTGATAAACTATCGATCACCATCCCATTCAGGTTATAGGCTTTAAAAGAGATTTTCAAATCATCCACATCAAAGATGCCATAATGATGCTCTTTGACAACTTTGTCCATTACTGGCCATTCCGAGAGACCATCAGGTTCTACATGTCCACCCGCACCTCCGACAATTAGAAAATTTACCTCCTGATCTCCATAATATTTTTGAAGGTGTTCATAATCATGTGTATGACCGGCTAATACAAAGTCAATATCGGCTGATTCAAAATGAGGTTCTAACAGTTTCAATACAGACTGCTCACCATGATATCCAGGCCACCCTTGAGATATTGGGGGATGATGCAACGCAACAAATCTCCATTTTGCACTCGTCCAAAACTCTGATTCAAGCTGTTTGAGGAACCAATTATATTGATCACTTCCTTCTTCAATACCAACAGGAAAATTTACATGAGGATCAAGCGCTATAAATGCGCAATTCCCTTCTTTCCATGAAAAGTATTGGGATTGACCTGGTAGTTTCACATACTTCTCATAGTACTCAGGTTTCAGGTCATCATAAAAGCCATCATAATCATGATTCCCGGCAATAGGATAATGTGTAGTACTTGTTTTACTGAGCGCTTGAAGTAGATGAAGGTATTCGTATTCCCGATAGCCTCTTCCCACCAGGTCTCCACACCCTACAGTAAAACTTACCTTGTTAGTGTCCATTGCCGTCATGACCTGATTGAATATATGCCAACCACTTTGGCTGTCACCCCAGACCCCAAATGAAATTTTGTCCCCATTGGGTATCATTTTTTTGGAGTAGACTTTTGAGTAAATTCCTTCCTGTTCTATCCGAAAGTTTATATCACCTTCAATAGCTGGTATGGAGACCAGAAAGACGCCATCTGTGCTTTTTGCGAGCAATGATTGGTCTAACTCCCCATTGCCCAGACTCCAATGAAGTTTGGCCTCACCTGGTTTTTCACTCACCCAACGAAGAAAGAATTGACCATCTCCACTTTTCTGTAGAACGGGATCAGTTAGAAGAATTGGACCATTCGTATCGTTGTTATCCAACATCTGTTTTCTATTTTGTAACCAAACTGAATCTTCATCCATTTGATCCAAAACAAATTCTTGCCAGGTATTTGCCTCCACATTTGATACAGCCCGGAGGCCTCCTTTCATCGCGTTGTTAATGACTCTGACAACTAAAGTGACTGAATCAAGATCTTCATCCACCGGAAATACGGGTCCATCAATTCTGGGAATTTGCTTACCATCGACGAATATTTGGGCACCATCATCGGCATTAACGATCAATACCCCCTTTTTCAGTGAAAGCTGTTTCCTATACCAGATACTGTGATCAGGCAATAGAATCCTATGCGGTAAATCCAGTTCTTCACGCTCCTGAAATTCCGGTATATCAACAACTATCCCCTTAGAAGTATCAGACATTAACACCTCCCAGGATTCAGAGAAAGAAACTCCGTTTGGAAAAACTTCTCCCTGTTTTTCACTATAGTCAAGGTTCTGGTAAGCTACTCCTTTGAAAGAAGCTTCCAGATGCTGTGGTTTATTATCCATACACGAATAGAATGCTACCAGAACTATGAGAGTGATTATGATTCTCAATTGATTCAATTGGCTGCAATGCTTATGGAGTTTCCAGCTTTTGGCTGTTCATACTTCACACCAAGTAACTCAGCCACAGTTCTCGCAACCTGGTTCTGGTAAAATTGACCAGATGACTTCACCTCGCCGATTGCTTTTACATCCGGACCTATCATAGCTATCCAGATTTGGTCTGCATTTGGAATTCTGGTTCCGTGGTGTTTCCAGGTTTCTTTTGGAGTTGTCCCTCTACCGTGATCGGTTGTTATGATCATAGAAGTTTTGCCTTTGTATTGAGGATCCGATTGTACAAAATCCCAGATCTCTTTGATGTAGGCATCTGTTTGCTTAGCTGATTTAAGGTATTCATCATACTTGCCATCATGTGCAAAATCATCCGTTTCGCCGTAAGCAATGTATAACACACGAGGCTTCTCAGTTTTCAAAGCCTCCATGGCGTAGTGATGGGTAAAAACATCCAATCTCACACTCCCCCAGGGGCTTCTGATCTCTTCCTGCAATTTGTTCAGGAATTTTTCCTTATCTGTTTTTGGATTACTGATTTTTTCAAACCCAGCGTTTACAGGAACATTGCTACGATTCTCATTGATTATATAAGGAAACACATCCCAGGAACCAAATGCATATACTCTCCCCTTGAATTGTTTTTTGCCATTTAAATATTCTAAAACCGTAACATTAGGATTGTCAAGTTTGCTATTACTATTGATGTTTTCATCATCAGCATATCCACAAAGAATTTCGTTATAACCGGGATAACTGAACCACATGTTATTGGTACAATTTACTTTGTTATCATACTTTCTGTTACCCAAAAGCTGGCCTTCTGTACCAATGGTATACCAGAAAAATGGCATCAACATTTTTCTCCTCTCCAGGTAATCATCATTCCAAAATTCCTTTACAAGCTCTTCTGGTTTCTCAACATACCCGGAATCATCAATAAGCAGAGAGTCAGCTCCGTTAAAAAGCTCCTGCCATCTAAGACCATCCAGGGTAATCAAAATAACATTCTCAGTCTTCTGTGCTACAAGAACATATTGTGCACAGCATAAAAATATGAGTACTAGTATCTTTTTCATGGTGATTTGGTTTGTTGGTTTTGAGAAAATTAGGCAGCAAGTGCTAAAAGCACCTACTGCCGGGGGTTTAGCATATCAATCTAATGAAGAGGCTCTTATTGCTCCCACCATCCTTGAGAGTTGATATTATCAGTTCCTCCCTGATCGGATACTGCCTGCTGATAATTTTGTGTATTCAATGTCTGTTCTTCGTCTGGATAGAGGAACCTAACTGGTACCACATCGCCATTTACATTATCCGGACCCGGAGTGATCACTGATGGAAAACCTGTTCTTCTATAATCATACCAGGCTTCTGCACTGACCATGAATGAAGCAATCCATTTTTGTGTAATGATTGTTTCTAATTCATCGTCATAGGCCACACCAGTTTGTGCAAGATATGTTGTGAAATCCTGGTCTGTGTTCCAGTATTCAAACGAAGCTCTAATTCCATTTTCATAGAAAGTTTGAGCGTTACCGGTAATCAGATTCCTTTGTGCCGCTTCGGCTAAAATGAACTGCAATTCTGCATATTGCATCAATACGGCATTCACAGAATTAGGTGATTCCCAGAATAAGGTCTGGTTCAATCGTGAAACATTGGAAGCACCACCATTAAATGTTGTTGCATTGTTTTCACTTAATCCATTTGGCAATCCAACAAATAATGTTGGATCATCATCCGGGCTATCTGTAGGTTGGAACCAGGTGTTTAGCCTGTTGTCGTTAAATCCTTTCAGAACTGCTTCACTGGTTGTACTTAACCTGTGCTCATCAAACCCACCTATTCTTCCTGTGCTTATTGGGAAAGAGGTTGCGTTGCTTGTTGCAGGGTAAGTCAATAAAGCATTATCCGAGTTACCTTCAAATATTGGGCTACCAGAAACTATTTGCTGCATTTCAGAGGAAACATCAGTCACATTAGAAATCCTCATGAGGTATCTCAATCGTAGTGAATTAGCCAACTTTCTCCATTGAGCTATGTTCCCACCATATATCAAATCCCCTCCAAGTATAGCCTGCCCCTCTGATAATAATTGATCGGCTGTTGCCAGGTCTGCTAGAATTCCTTCGTAGACTTGTTGCTGACTGTTATATGTTGGCTGGAAGTTTCCATCCGTCTGACCTTTGATGGCATCCTGATATGGTATTGCACCCCAGTTATCAGTCAATATGGAATACATCCATGATTTAAGTACCAAACCAATCCCCTCGTAACTGGTGTTTGGGTTTTGTTCATCTCTGCTTTGCTCCAGGATTAATTCAACCTCTGAAAGGTTTCCATACAGATCTCTCCAAAGACCACTTTGTGAGCCCCAGTTGTATCTGTCAAAATCGGTAAAGTTGATTTTTGCAGTCAGTTGAGAAACAATATTTCCCTGGTGCCACCCAAATAATGCCACATCATTTAATGTGTTTGAGATCACTGTGCTCAAAAGTAAGTCTGCGCTTACTGCTTCTGGTTCATTCGGGTTTGAATTGATTTCTTCAAAGTCATTTGTACATGCACCCAGGAAAAGAATTAGCGCAAGTACAGTTGTTATTCTTATTAATTTCATGATTTTGTAAGTTTTATGGTTGACTTAAAATTTTGCGCTTAAGTTGAAACCAATGCTTCTTGAAGAAGGAGTTGCCATATCTTCTACACCAGGTACAATTGTTCCTCCATTAAAGGAAAGCGTTTCAGGGTCGAAGTGCTCATTTTCAGTCCAAAGAGCAAGGTTTCTCCCCACTACAGAAAGTGTGATGGACTGTACAGGTGATTTAGTTAACCATTTGGTAGGGATCGTATATCCCAATTGAACCTCTCTAAGTTTCAAGAAGGAAGCATCATACATACCAACCTCTTCGTTACCTCTGTTGTATCTCCACCAGTAGTAGTCTCTTCCGCTTATTCTCACATCATTTACTCTGTAAGAACCGTCACCGTTATCGATAACTCCTTCAGAGATAATTCCTTCTTCTCTACCAACCGCGGTGAAATCCATCATTCCTGACGTTCCACCTATTAATACCGTTCTGGAATTAACCACTCCACCTTGTCTCCAGTCGAAAAGAACTCCCAGGTTTACACCTTTGAAGGTGAAATTATTCTGGAAACCCACCATGAAGTCCGGGTTGTAGTTGCCAAGGTTTCTTAATTCAGGGTCACGTAAAGCAAAACCGTCTTCATTATGGATTACCTGTCCATGGAATTCATTTCCTGGATCATCTACGAGGGTGAATCCTGTACCATATACATCCCCCATTCTACCGCCTTCTTTGGCTAATACCTGAACGTAATTGCTCGAAATCACATACGTGTCCAGACCATCGGCCAATTCTATGACTTTACCTCTGTTTCTAGTGAAGTTTACATTGGTATTCCATTCAAATCCGCTATTGGTTTTAACAGGTGTTGCAGAAAGCATGATTTCGATTCCCTGGTTTTCAATTTCACCAGCATTGATAATCCTGGACTCAAATCCGGAAGTGATTGACACAGGAAGTGTCAAAATCTGGTTTTGAGTGTTGGACTTGTAGTAAGTCACATCGATACCAGCTCTTCCTTCAAAAAACCGAATATCGGTACCGACTTCCCATGACATTGCCTCTTCAGGCTTCAGCTCTTCGTTTTTCAGAATAGTAGAGGCACTTACTCTCTGAGCATTACCCCATGGTTCATTGAAAGCATAAGTATTTCTCAATGAGTACGGATCAGTATCATTACCCACGATCGCCCATCCTGCTCTCAGTTTCAAGAAAGATATGGCACTTGGCAGTGAAACCATGTCAGAGATAATTCCTGATAATCCTATTGATGGGTAGAAGTATGAATTGTTATCACCAGGCAGTGTACTTGACCAGTCATTTCTACCTGTAACATCTAGGAATACTACGTTTTGGAAGGATACATTAGCAAAACCATATAAACTATTTACTACTTTTTCATCGTCAAAGTGAGTTTTCGAAAGTGGTTCTGCTGCATTTCCAAAATTGTAAATACCTGGCACAGAAAGCGCATTTGCACTTATCCTTCTATATCTGTTTTCATTTTCTCTTCGGTTACCACCCAATGAAACACCAAACTGCCATCCATTTTCAAGGTCCTTATTATAGGATAGTAAGAAGTCAGTATTAGTCTCTTTAAAGTAGATATAATCTTCTCTATACTGTCCATTCGCGAATCGCTGTGTACTGAATGCTCTCTTACTAACCCTTAAATCGTTGAAGTAATCAGTTCCGGATCTTACCATCAGGTTCAATCCCTCTGCCAATTCAAAATCCAATCTTAGATTTCCGAATATTCTATCCTTATCAAATGCATTGGTATTCTCAAACATGGTGAAATAAGGATTGTCGTGCCAGTTGTAGTTATAGTTGTACTGCTGAATTCCTTCAAGACCTGGTTGCCAGTAATCTTTCAATGTATTCATGTCTATTTGTCTTCCAAACCAAACCCACAAATACATAATATTTTCTGTACCATATGAGTTATTGGGCCTGTTTTTACTGAAGCTATTTACATAGTTGATCGAAGAAGAGACTTTGAACCAATCTGTTAGATTGTATGAGCCATTTACGGCAAACGTTCTTCGGTTATAATCGGTATTTGGAAGGATCCCTTCATTGCTTAGGTCGGTGTAGGACGTGCGTAAATTTCCTTTCTCATTTGAACCACTAATGGCAAAATTGGTAGTAACTGTTCTACCTGTTTCAAAAAAGTCTTCGATGTTATTTGGATGAGCAACCCATGGAAGTGGAGTGGCTGTATCTGTAAACAGACCGTTGGCATCTTTTGGCCTTACTGCCCAATCACCAGCCCTCAAACCTGATGATGTAGGGCTGTTGTGTTGAACGATTAGTCTTCCATCCAGTCTTGGCCCCCAGCTTTCATCGATATTATCATTGACACCAGCACCAAAACCATCTCCAAATTCAAATTCTCCGCCGGCACCCTGTCCGTATTCATTTTGGTATTTCGGGATTCTCAAGGGTTTCTCAAAAGTCACATTTTGGTTGTATGAAACGCTGAATCCTTTTTTACCTTTCCCAGATTTTGTAGTGATCAGTATAACACCATTGGCTCCTCTTGATCCATAAAGCGCAGTGGCATTTGGACCTTTCAAGACTGAGATTGACTCAATGTCATCAGGATTGATATCCTGGGCACCATTACCATAATCTGTTTCCAGGTTTCCTTCAGCTCTGTTGCTAATAGTACTGTTACTAATAGGAATTCCATCCACCACAAATAATGGAGAGTTATTTCCAGGTATCAATGAGCTCTCACCTCTTATAGTAATTAAAGAAGTAGAACCAACACCAGAGTTTCCACCCACAATCTGGACACCGGCTACTTTTCCCGCCAGGGAATTTACTACATTACTTTCTCGCGCAGTAACCAATTCATCTCCCTGAACTTCCTGAACGGCATAACCTAATGCTTTCACTTCCCGCTCCACACCTAGTGCAGTAACGACAAGTTCATTTAATCTTTCAGTTCCAACTTTCAGATTTATATCAACAACAGATCTTGCTCCGATCTCCGTTTCTACGGTTTCATAACCGATACTGGAAAAAACCAGTGTGGTAACCTCGTCAGGAAGGCTTAGAGAGTACTCTCCGTTGATTCCTGTAATGGTACCGATTGTTTCATTTCCTTTCGCAACGACTGTCACTGCGGGTAAACCTTCACCGGTTTCCTCATCGATAACAGTTCCGTTGACTTGCCTGTTTTGTGCTGACAAAACTGAGGCGAAGAGCAACATAAGGCAAGTCAATTGAGCTGCCTTGTTAGTTAGTGCTTTCAGTAGCTTTAGTTTCATAGAAAAATTGATTAGGTCAACAAAATTTTTGTTTCCAGCAATTTCCCTTTTCACCTTGAAGCTATCGTAACTGAAATGTTAATCACTAAAGAATATTATGCCCCTAATCCACCAATATCTTAACGGTTTGATCATTTACAAATATGAAACCTCAGGAATCTTTTTGGTAATATTGAAATGTGTTATTGGAACATTAAGAATTGCAATTTTTTGAAGAGTTTCCTATTTGTAAACCTTACATCATGAAAAACGGAAATACCCACTGGATCAGTAGTAAGCTTCGATCAGAGCGAAACAATAAGAATATCTCCCTCAATAAACTCAGTGAGCGATCAGAATTGAGCAAAGGACTTCTTTCAAAAATTGAGAATTCAAGAACAGTACCCTCTCTACCAGTTTTCCTCAATATCCTGGATGCACTTGAGATTTCTCCCAAAGATTTTTTTGAAGACATGTACCTTCATGATGGAAAAAACTTCCAGCATATCAAAAGAAAACATGGTACACCCATTACCAAAGAGGGCAGGATTGGGTTTACATACCAATCCCTTTTGAGTCAAAATATTTCTGGGATCACAGTTGATGTGGTGCATTTGAGAATTGAGCCTTACGCCAAGGCTGAACCTACCACAACAGATGGTTATGAATACAAATATGTGATTAAAGGTAAAGCCAATTACAGGGTAGGAAATGAAACCATTTTGATTCAGGAAGGAGACTCCTTGTTTTTTGATTCCAGAGTTCCTCATCAACCAATACCGATAGATGACTGGGCCTGCGAAATGTTAGTAATTTACTTCCTCACCCAATAATTCGCTAATTGTTTCCTGTGCCAACCCAAAAGACAATGTCATCCCAGCACCACTCAAACCCGTCACGATGGTTACCCCTTCTTCGGGTTTGAGTATGAGCTCGGTTTTCCCTGGGATTTTAGAATAAATGCCATGCCATCTTTCTTTAATGGCATAGTGGTCAATCTTCAGGAATGTTCGGAGGTAATCAAATATCAAAGTGGTAATGTCCTCATTGTCAAACGGCATATGATCTAATCCATATTCATGAGAGTCTCCAATAACAAGCTCATGATCATCATTTTGAGAGACTAATAAATGAACGCCCCATTTTTCAAAATCCTTATCGGTTAAATTATACCTAGCACTCACTCTCTTTAAGGACGGACAATCGCTAAAGGAAGCATAATGTCTTAGGGTCAAACCTGCACACAAAGATGGACCCAGGTCCAATTTTGGTAGAGGTTTGGTTCGCAACATATTCAATTTGACTTTTTCCAAACCTGAAGTTTGAAGTAGTTCAGGATAAAGTATTTCAAAATCGGAACCAGAGCAAATGATGATATTTTCAGCACAATATTGAGTATCAAATGTAGAAACAATTCCAGAAGAAATATTGGTAACAGCTTTTCCGAATTGGATTGTAACATTTTCAATACTCCCGAGATATGTTGCCAATTGATTGATTGCCTTATAGGGATTAACAGTGAGTTCAGTCTTACTCAGCAAACCACCTCTAAGTCCTTCTGTAATTATATGTGGATACTTTTTTTGAATGACATTTGGAGAGATTAATTCGCAATCATATAAACCCAAATTGATATCCATAAACTCATTGAGGACGTCCCACTCATCGTCATGGTACACCAAATGAAGTGAACCATTCTCTTTAAACCAGGTTTTTGACAGACTTCCTAATTCCATCCAGGTTTCCCGGCTCTTCATAGCTCGGTCAAATAAATGTCCTTTTGGCTGACCAATGGGCCAAACCAATCCAAAATTTCGGACGGAAGCACTCAAAGCAAACTGATTCTTTTCCAACACTAAAACTGTTTTGCCCTTCTTACTTGCTTCATAGGCATGCGCCAGTCCAACGATTCCGGCCCCTACTACTATAACATCATACTTTTTCATACTTTATGCTTTCTGCTTGTCAGGTGACTAGTAATCATGGACCTATATTTCATTGTTTTATGACTCACCACTTTGGGATCACGAGCAGCTTCATCAATTCTTCTTAACCTAATGGCCTCATTGAACAATTCACTTTTTTCAAAAGAACTAAGCTCATCTCTGGTCATGTAAAGGTCTGGAGCAAGAAACAACGAATCATCTCCTGTACTCTTTTTTCTGTAGCGAAACTCTTTGGTCTTAACATATCGTTTGGCGTCCAACTGGCTTGTCACCAAATCACAAATTCTTTCAGAAAACCCTTGCTCGGATAAGAATGCTGCGCCAATCATTTCATGGTCCTTTCTGATAAATCCTCCAACCTGAGGTTTTTTGATGAATGGATTACAAAATATCCCAATGTCATGCAAAAATGCCGCAATGATAAATTCTTCATCTTCTCCCTGAACCTCCGACAAATGGGCTGCCTGCTGCATGTGTTGGACGATCGTAACATGCTCATCATACTGCCGGAAGCCATACATTTCGATCAAATCGAACAGGGCATTGACAATTTCAATGATATTTTTACTGGACCAGTTCATCTCTCTGGTACATATTGAATTCCATTGGGTTTCTTCCTCATTTTATAATTGAAAAAAACTATCGAAGTAATAATTAATGCACTTCCAACAACACTTATTACCATTGAAGCTGAGACAAAAAAATCTAACCAATTCATAGATGGTCGGTTAAAGGTCTTGAACAACAGGAGCCAGACACTTCCCAGATACCCCATTGCATCTACGATATAGATCATGAAACCCGCATTGCCCTTGAATTTCAGAGCACCAATGAGCCGATCAAAAAGCACACTCCCAAAAGTAACATAGGCCATATAAGAACCAATACCGACTATGATCATCCAGGCAATTGGGTTAAGCATTGAGGTTAAAAACAGTAAAGTACTACTACTGATCAACAACAACCCAAATAGAATCAGACTGTGATAGAACCGGAATGCCTGGACATTATTTTTAATCTTGAAGCACAGGGCCATGACAATTCCAATCACAATGCCTATTGGCAATTCAGTGGCTGAAAAAATTGAAGGTTCAGTGATTCCCAGTTCTGTCCAAATCTCATTTGCAAATGTTTCTCTCACATCCCTAAGAGCCGTAAACATCATATAAGCCAGGGTAAGTAGTGCAATTCCCGGGAAATAAGCATTAAGGAAGCTCCATCGCTCTGTGACATTCATCGGGGACCTTTCATTTCTCAGGTCCTTATCCTCTTTCGTAGGGGGTGGAATCTGCGCTAACATCAGCGTGAAAAAGAGAATGAATGGGAGGAACAGTAATCCAGTAATAAACGGCATCATGTAATTGCTTGAACCCCAATCCAATATGATATATTTACCAACAGACTTTACAAATCCTGAAGAAATGATAAAGCTCACAGTTAAGCCGGCTGCTAGTATTTCTGTGAATTTTCTGCCCTCTAAGTAGCTAAAAACTATTCCCCAAATCAGTCCCAGCGGCAAACCATTTAGAAACAGCATAATAAAATCATACTCGCGCAGACTTTCCGGTAGTAATCCGAATATTAACAACATGATCTGAGCAAATCCAATGAGCAACAAAATCATGAAGGCTCTCTTATCTCCCTTGAGCTCCGTTATAAACTTTATTCCGTAAAACTTAGAAATGAGGTACCCAACCACCTGTGCGATAACAAGGATTTCTTTGTTGTCAAATGCAGCAGCTGTAAACGGCTTTCTGAAGGCATACATCGAGAAATAGACGCCAAAAGCTGCTATTAAACTATAGATTGTTAACCATATCGGGCTCAAGGAAGCCACCCATTTCTTGATCATACCGCTTCGTTTCGGTAATGGTACAAAACCAATAAGTCTATACTATGATTAGAAGTTTAAGAAAAGAAAAAGTATCAACAGAAGTGGTTAAAATTGAGATAACAAAAAGAGTCACACATTGCTGGGTGACTCTCCATTTTGTACTTTTTTTATGTAAGAATCATTACATGTGTATTGGTCTGTTTTCTGTTGCCGCTAAGCAAGCTTCTTTCACGGCCTCCATATAAGTTGGGTGAGCATGTGACATCCTTGATACATCTTCAGCAGAGGCACGATATTCCATGGCTGTTACACCTGAAGCAATCATATCAGCAGCTCTTGCTCCAATGATATGCATACCCAGAATTTCGTCTGTCTCTTTATCAGCTAAAACTTTCACCAGACCATCTACATCCATACTTGCTCTGGCTCTGCCCAAAGCTTTGAAAGGAAATTTACCAGCTTTGTACTTTCTGCCCTGCTCCTTCAATTGTTCCTCAGTGAAACCAACACTTGCCACTTCCGGCCATGTATAAACCACACCGGGAATCAGGTTATAATTAATATGTGGTTTCTGACCAGCCATCTGCTCAGCCACAAACACACCTTCTTCTTCAGCTTTATGTGCAAGCATAGCTCCTTTCACCACATCACCGATCGCCCAAATATTGTCGATATTAGTTTTCAGATGGTCATCGGTTTCAATTTGACCTCTATCAGTCACTTTAACACCAACATTTTCCAATCCCAATCCCTCAGTGTATGGCTTTCTTCCAATCGAAACCAGACAGTAATCACCTTTTAATTCCAACTTCTCACCTTTCGGTGTATCGGCACCAATAGTTACTTCCTTACCCTTGGCCTCTACTGAGGTAACTTTGTGACTCAGGTAAAACTCCATCCCCAGCTTTTTTAGACTCTTTTGGAGTTCTTTTCCTAGGGTGCTGTCCATTGTTGGGATAATGTTGTCCAGATATTCTACTACAGAAACTTTTGAGCCAATTCTGGCATACACAGAACCCAGCTCCAGACCGATAACACCACCACCAATGATGATCAGGTGTTTTGGAATTTCTGATAATTCTAAAGCTTCCGTGCTTGTGATAACCCTTTTCTTGTCAATGTTAATGAATGGGAGTGAAGCTGGCTTGGAACCAGTCGCAATAATTACTTTCTCAGATGTGATCTGCTTTTCCTTACCTTTCTGATCAGTAATCTTGATGGTATTTTTATCAACAAAAGAGCCTAATCCATGATGAACGTCAATTTTATTTTTCTTCATCAAGAAGGCAATACCGCTAACATTTTCCTCCACTACTTTTCCCTTGCGGGCAATCATTTGCTTGATATTCGCCTTGGGCTTACTGATATCTACACCATGCTCTTTGAAAGTAGTTTCAGCATTGTGGAAATGTTCTGAAGAATCCAATAGGGCTTTTGAAGGGATACAACCAACATTCAGGCATGTTCCACCCAACGTGTCATACTTTTCAATTAATGCGGTCTTCATGCCCAACTGAGCACACCTTATCGCAGCAACATAGCCACCAGGACCTGAACCAATTACGGTTACTTGATAATCCATATTTCTTAGTATTTAGTAATAAGAAGTCTGTATTAAGACTTCTTTATTGAATTTTGAAAACCATAAATCATTCTAGCAATTTGAGATACCTCATCCGAGATTTCCAAAGAAATATTTTTTTCGAGGAAACCTACCTTTTCTGAAATAATAGATTGTGTCTCTAATTCAAACAATGATCCGGTAGAGATTCCCAAAAAGTGAGAGAATTCACCTCTTGTGTTTCTTCCTGCTCCTTCAGCAATATTGGAAAGAATAGAAACAGCCGATTTTCTCAGCTGAGTTATCAAGCCAAATTTCTCTTCATCTGGAAACTTCTCCGTCAACTTATATATTTCAACTGCCAGTTCTAGAGACCGTTTCCATATTTCAAGTTCCTTATAATTATGCATAATTAGTCTATTTTCTCTATACTCAATACTTTGATCTAAACTCTACTTCCCCCTCCTCCTCAGTACAGAGCTCACAACAGCTAATACTGCTGCGAAAATCAATAGATTTCTATGCACTTCCTGTTCGTAAATGAATTTCATTACGCCCAGGTATATCAATATGGCAAAAGCCGCGATTGTCAGAACTACAGAGATCTTAATATTCATTATACACCCAATAAGAGTCTTGTCGGATCTTCTAATAATTGCTTTACTCTCACAAGGAAACTCACCGACTCTCTTCCATCAATAATTCTGTGATCGTATGACAATGCTACATACATAATAGGCCTTACCACCACTTCACCATTCTCTACAACAGGTCTTTCCACAATATTATGCATCCCCAGAATCGCTGACTGTGGGGCGTTAATAATTGGAGTAGACATCATTGAACCAAAAACACCTCCATTGGTAATTGTAAAGGTTCCTCCAGTCATTTCCGGAATTGTCAATTTACCTTCTCTAGCTTTTACTGCTAATCTCATGATGTCTTTTTCTACTTCATCAAAAGACATACTCTCAGCATTTCTCACTACAGGAACAACTAAACCTCTCGGAGAGGATACAGCAATTGAAATGTCACAGAAATCATTGTACACGATCTCATCTTCATCAATCATTGCATTAACAGCTGGCCATTCCTGAAGTGCCATGCAACAAGCTTTGGTAAAGAATGACATAAACCCTAAACCAACCTCATACTTATCTTTAAAGCTTTCTTTGTATTTCTTTCTCAGATCCATGATAGGCTTCATGTTTACCTCATTAAATGTGGTCAACATTGCCGTATCATTTTTCACTGAAACTAGCCTTCTTGAGATAGTTTTTCTCAATGAAGACATTTTCTCTCTTCTTTGATTTCTATTACCTGCGACAGATTGCTCTACAGGAGCTGCAATACTTGTAGTTGCAGACTTGATTTCAGTTGGAGCAGGAGCTGATTTCTTTTCTGCCTGTAATGCATCAGCCTTCGTAATTCTTCCATCCTTCCCAGAACCATTCACATCATCAGGTGAAATTCCTTTTTCACTTAAAATTTTTGCTGCAGCTGGGCTTGCATGTCCTGTGACATAGGTATCACTACTTGAAGCTGGTGCTGATGAAGCGGGTTGTGAAGCAGAAGAACTTGCTGGTGCTGGAGCAGCCCCACCTTCTGTTACCTCAATTTTACATATCAAAGCTCCAATTTCAACGGATGTACCTTCTTCTACTACAATGTGCAGGATACCTGTTGCTTCAGCGGTAAGTTCAAAAGTGGCTTTGTCAGATTCGATTTCTGCTATAACTTCGTCAAGTTGAACAGTATCACCCTCTTTCTTTTCCCAGGTAGCAATCGTCACCTCATTGATTGATTCCCCAACAGTAGGCACTTTCATTTCTATTATTTCACCTGTTTTTCCACCAGCAGAAGGAGGAGGTGTTGCTGCTGGAGCCGCCTCCGCTTTTGGTGCGCTGCTTGCGTTAGATTTTGCAGATGCATCTTCATCAATTTCACAAATAACTGCACCAATTTCTACAGTATCTCCCTCACTGGCTTTGTGATGAAGTGTACCGGTTGATTCAGCAGTTAATTCGAAGGTTGCTTTGTCAGATTCCAATTCTGCAATTACCTCATCCATTTCTACAGCTTCTCCATCTCCTTTTAGCCATTGGGCAATTGTTACTTCGGAGATAGACTCACCAACTGAAGGAACTTTTATTTCTAAGCTCATCTTATTTTATGGTTAAATTTCTTTGTTTCTTTTTTTAAATATCAAAAGCGTTTTTAACAATCTTCTCTTGTTCCGCTTTATGGACTTTTGGATAACCAGTAGCAGGAGATGCACTTGATTTCCTTGACACCAATGTCATATCCTTTGCATTCTCAAATACTCTTGTAATGTATGTCCAGTAACCCATATTGGCCGGTTCTTCCTGAGCCCATATCAATTTAGGGTTATTGTATTTCTTTAAAATTGTTTCCAGTTGCTTTGTTGGCCATGGATGGAGTTGCTCTAATCTTACAATCGCTACATCCTTGGCTTTCCGGTTTTGCTGCTCCTCCTGCAAATCATAATAGATTTTACCGCTGCAAAGAATCACTCGTTTTACATTTTTGTTAACAACATATGAATCTCCAATAACTTCCTGGAAACCTCCTTTTGTGAACTCCTCTATTGGAGAAACTACTTTAGGATGACGAAGCAATGACTTAGGTGAGAAAACTACCGCTGGTTTTCTAAATTCCCAGGTAAGTTGTCTTCTAAGCATATGGAAGAAGTTTGCCGGAGTTGTAATATTCAGTACAACCAAATTATCTTCTGCTGATAATTGCAAGAATCTTTCAGGTCTGGCATTACTATGTTCTGGTCCCTGTCCTTCATAACCATGAGGCAATAACATCACCAATCCATTCATTCTCTGCCACTTACTTTCTGCACTTGAGATGAATTGATCTATCATCACCTGAGCACCATTGGCAAAATCACCAAATTGTGCTTCCCAAATTACAAGTGCATGTGGAGTTGCCATTGCAAAACCATATTCGAATCCTAAAACACCAAATTCTGATAACAGTGAATTGAAGATTCTAAATTTATTAGTCTGATCCGCTGTGATGTTGTCAAGGTTACAGTATGCCTCATTAGTATTTGCATCAAACAAGTAAGAATGTCTGTGTGAGAACGTTCCTCTTTTCACATCCTGTCCGGACATTCTCACTATTTTACCTTCATGAATCAATGAACCATAGGCCAAAAGCTCTCCATCGGCCCAGTTCAGCATTTTCTTTTCGAAGAAGTTTGAAGTTCTATCTTTCAGCAACCTCTCAATTTGCTTTAAAGGCTTGAAACCTGAAGGCAATGTAGTAAGTGCTTTCCCAACTTTGTCTACCACATCTTGCGAAACACCTGTATCCGGAGACTTTTCAAAATCTTTTGGTTTGGCATATCTTAATTGATGCCACTCTTCCTCAATCTTCTGAGGTTTATATGGTAGTGGATTTTGCTTAACCTCATTCAATCTATCCTGAAGTTGCTTTCTGAACTCTTTATCTAATCGAGTTGCAGTATCCTTACTAAAATCACCCCTATCTGTTAACTTTTTGAAGTATACCTCTCTTGGGTTGGGATGCTTGGCAATTTTGTTGTAGAGTTTTGGTTGAGTGAATTTTGGTTCATCACTTTCATTGTGCCCATGTCTTCTATAACACAATAAGTCAATCCAAATATCTCTGCCAAATGTTTGTCTATATTCAACGGCAAGGTTCGCCGCAAAATTGACCGCCTCTGCATCGTCTCCGTTTACATGAAGTACAGGAGCATCCACTATCTTAGCTAAATCAGAACAATAGATACTACTTCTGGCATCATCATAATCTGTAGTAAATCCCACCTGGTTGTTGATCACGAAATGAATGGTACCTCCTGTTGTGTACCCATCAAGTTGAGACATTTGCGTGATTTCATAAACAAGGCCTTGTCCCGCTACAGCAGCATCTCCATGAATAAGAACCGGAATAGCTTTTGTTAGATCACCTTTATATTCATCATCAATTTGTGCTCTGGTGTATCCCAATACTACCGGATCCACTGCTTCCAGGTGAGATGGATTTGGTGCAAGCTTCACATAGACTTTTTTGTTGGCTTGTGTATTGATATAGGAAGAATAACCAAGGTGATACTTCACATCACCATCTCCCATCGTTAAATCAGGATCTGTACTTCCTTCAAACTCACTGAAGATTTCTTCATAGGTCTTACCCATGATGTTTGATAGTACATTGAGTCTACCTCTGTGAGCCATCCCAATAACAATCTCCTCTACATCAAAATCTGCCGCTCTATTGATGATCTTATCCAATGCTGGGATTGTATTCTCGCCACCTTCTAATGAAAACCTCTTCTGACCCAAAAATTTAGTGTGCAGGAAATTTTCAAATACAACGGCTTCATTTAGCTTAGAAAGTATTCTTTTCTTCTCATCATTTGAAGGATTTATTTCTTTCGCCCCAGTTTCAACTTTATCCCTAAACCAGGATAGAATATCCGCATCTCTTAAGTGGCTGTATTCAAAACCAATTGGTCCCAGGTAAATTTTCTTGAGTGTATCAAGGATGTTTTGCAAGGTTGCTTTGCCTAAACCTATTTCAGCACCAACTTCAAATTCCTCCTTAAGATCCTCATCTGTCAACCCAAAGTCCTCGATATCAAGTGTTGCAATATGTTTTCGTCTTGGCCGAACGGGATTTGTATCTGATTTCAAATGCCCTCTACCTCTGTAGGCAAAGATTAAATTCCTAACAGCTGTTTCTTTCGAAGAAACGGTGCTCGTCGCATGACCATTTTCTCCAAACTTCTGAAGGCTGAATTCAAAACCTTCAAAGAATTTCTGCCAGGTCACGTCCACACTTTGGGGATCATCCTTATAAGACCGATATAAATCGTCTATGTAGGCACCATGAGCATTACTGATATATGAATACTTATCCATTGACACGGGGTTTTACATTGTTATGGGAGACAAATATAGTAGATATTGAAAAACTTAAAAAACTGTATAATCGGGTAAGCGAATATTTGTGTTTTTCCATCATTTCTGAAGTGCAGTGAGTCAATCGTTGTTTGCGCCGTTCAAGATAAACAGAACATTATCATCTAACAACCTAATTATCATGTTGTTTCGGGTTTTACCAGAGTCTTAAAAACTTATTTCCTTTAATAGGTTGAAATTAAAAAATGAATTATCTTTGCACCTCTTTTTGAAAATCGTGGACGTGATCCACACAAACAAAAGCTATAAATGGCAGTAAAAATTAGATTGGCCCGAAGAGGTCGAAAGAAACTAGCAATGTACGATTTGGTCGTAGCGGATGCTAGAGCACCACGAGATGGTCGCTTTATTGAAAAGTTAGGTACATACAACCCTAACACAAACCCTGCAAGTATCGATATCGATACAGATAAGGCACTTGACTGGGTATTAAAAGGTGCTCAGCCTACTGATACTGTAAGAGCTATACTTTCTTACAAAGGTGTAATGCTGAGAAAGCACTTACAAGTTGGAGTAAACAAAGGAGCAATTACTCAGGAAGAAGCTGACAAAAAATTCCAGGACTGGTTATCTGGTAAGGAAGGTCAGATCCAGGGTAAGAGAGACAGATTGGCTGACGAGCAAGCTAAGAAAGCAAAAGCTCAACTTGATGCTGAAACTAAAGTGAAAGAAGCAAGAGCTGAGAAAATTGCAGCTAAAAACAAGGTTGAAGAACCTGAAGCTGAAGAAGCGACAGCAGAAGCAACTGAAGCAGTGGCAGAAGAAGAAAATGCAGCGGCTCCTGTAGAAGAAGCAAAAGCGGAAGCTCCAGCGACTGAAGAAGCTCCAGCGGAAGAGGCAAAAGCGGAAGCTCCAGCGACTGAAGAAGCTCCTGCAGCAGAGGAAACTCCTGCTGAAGAAGAGAAAAAAGAAGGAGAAGAGTAAATCTCTAAAAGCATGAGAGTTGAAGACTGCTACCTACTTGGTAACATCATTAAACCTCATGGTCTTCAAGGGGAAGTTCAGGTTTTCCTGGATGTAGACTCTCCGGAAACATATGAAAATTTGGAATCAGTTTTTGTTTTAGTTAACAATAAGCTGGTTCCATTTTTTATTTCCAGTATTTCAATTCATTCTTCCAAAACAATCATCCATTTCGAAGACATGGATTCCAGGGAAGATGCTGAGGCAGTTTCAGGAAAAGAAATTTATCTTCCATTAGATTTTCTACCTCAGTTACCTAACGATCAATTCTATTTTCATGAAATCATTGGTTTTGACCTAATAGAAAATGACAAGGTCTTGGGTAAAGTGGAAAATGTTTTCAATTTCTCCTCACAAAACCTCATATCCACATTAATAGATGATAAAGAAGTATTGATTCCAATACAGGATGAAATCATTGAACAAGTGGACAAAGATCAAAAAGTCGTGAGGGTATCCTTGCCAGATGGCCTATTGGATGTTTATTTAAAAAATGACAAGGATGAGGATTGATATCATAACCGCTCTTCCAAAAATTCTGGAAGGTCCATTTGACCAAAGCATTCTGAAAATAGCAAATCAGAAGGGATTGGTGGAGGTTCATATTCACGATTTGAGAGAATATTCAACCAATAAGCATAAAACCATTGATGATTATGCATTTGGTGGTGGAGCAGGCATGGTCCTGATGATAGAACCCATTGATCTTTGCATAAGCAAACTGAAGTCGGAGCGACAATATGATGAACTCATATACATGACCCCCGATGGAGAACGTCTCAACCAGAATATTTCCAATGAATTATCACTTAAAGGAAATATTATAATTCTTTGTGGCCACTATAAAGGTGTGGATGAAAGGGTGAGGGAACACTTTATCACCAGAGAGATCAGCATTGGCGATTATGTACTCTCCGGGGGTGAATTGGCCGCTGCAGTGTTAGCGGATTCGATCATCAGACTAATCCCTGGTGTTTTGAATGATGAAACTTCTGCTTTGACAGATTCATTTCAGGATAACTTATTGGCACCTCCCATTTATAGCAGACCAGCTGAATACAAAGGTTGGAAAGTTCCTGATGTGTTGTTAAGTGGTCACGAAAAAAATATTGAAAACTGGCGATTTGAGCAGTCTTTAGAGAGGACCAGAGCACGCAGACCTGACCTTTTAGATGGTGAATAGACCATTTTTAATGCCCACGCTAGTTCAATTAAAAAATACTTGATGAATTTTATTTCAAGTCACTTGTATTTAGGTTATTATTACTATATTTGCAGTCCGTTTTCAAGAAAGGGCTAATTCCAAGAAAAGCAATGAACGAATTAATCAAAGAAATAGAAGCCGAGTACGCTGAAGCAAGAAATACCCTACCTTCATTCAATCCTGGTGATACTGTAAACGTTCACTACAAGATAAAAGAAGGTAACAAGGAAAGAATTCAGCAATTTCAGGGTACTGTGATCCAGAGAAGAAATGCATCTTCTAATGGTGAGACTTTCACTGTAAGAAAAGTATCAAGTGGAATTGGTGTAGAAAGAATTTTCCCTCTATTATCTCCAAATATTGACAAGATTGAAGTCTTAAGAAGAGGTAAAGTAAGAAGAGCTAGATTGTACTACTTAAGAGGAAGAAAAGGAAAATCTGCCAGAATCAAAGAAAAGATCTAACAAGTTTAGAAAATCCTATAGAAGCCAACTGTTAGTAGCAGTTGGCTTTTTTGTTTTTATAGGTATTTCAACCACAATACATATTAAATTGCACAAAATTTAATAACCAACTATTCGTCAGTAAAATGATGATTGAATTTGTAAAGTATCAGGGAACAGGCAATGACTTTGTGATGATCGACAACCGATCTGGTCACAATGGATTATCTGTTGAACAAATCTCGCAATTGTGTGATCGCAAAATGGGGATTGGGGCTGATGGAGTAATTCTAATCCAGGAACATCCTTCTTTGGATTTTGAAATGATCTATTACAATGCTGATGGTAGCCAGAGCATGTGTGGTAACGGCAGCCGTTGTGCGGTTCACTTTGCCAATCACCTTGGAATGATTAGCGGTAAAGAGACTCATTTTCAATCCACTGATGGACCTCACCTCGCAAAAATTGAAGGAGATATCATCCATTTACAATTGACAGATGTTAATGTCATTACTTCTTATGAAGACAATGACCTTTTCATCGATACCGGGTCACCTCATCATATAAGGTTTGTAGATAATGCCGATGCATGTAATGTGTATGAGGATGGCAAATCTATTCGCCATGAAGATCGTTATGCACCTGGGGGGACTAATGTCAACTTTGTGGAAATCCTGGATGACCATTCTATTTTCGTTCGGACTTTTGAACGAGGTGTGGAAGATGAAACATTAAGCTGTGGAACAGGTGTTACAGCTGCTTCTATTGCCGTTTCAACCAGAAATATGCATTCCCCGGTCAGTATTAAAACACTAGGTGGAGAATTACGTGTTAGCTTTGAACAAACAAGTGATAATCACTTCACAAACCTGTTTTTAATTGGCCCTGCCACCAGGGTTTTTGAAGGTAAAATAAACTTATAAAATATTCAGAGCCTATAAACGGAAAAGCAATTAACTTTAGGGGCTCAAAAGGAAAAATCGACTAGTTTTTATGTTAGGTATATTAAACAAAGGTATCGCTAAGATATTCGGGACCAAGAGTGAGAAGGATTTAAAGGAGCTGGTACCCTATGTTGAAAAAATCAATGCTGAATACGTCAAACTGGCAACCATCAGTGACGATGAGCTACGAAATAAAACGCATGAATTAAAGCAGGTAATAAAAGGTCATCTCAAAAAAATCGACGATGAGGTTGAGGAGCTTCACAATAAAATTGATGCAGACCCAAATCTTGATATTAACGAAAAAGAAAACATCTTCAGCAGAATAGACAAGCTGGAAGAGGACAGAAACAAAGACCTGGAAGATATCTTAATGGAGATTCTTCCGTTGGCGTTTGCCGTAATCAAAGAAACTGCAAGAAGACTCACCGAAAACAAAAAACTTGTTGTAGAAGCTACTCTTCACGACAAACAAATTGCTGCTGCCAAATCCAATGTTGAAATTGATGGCAACAAAGCTACCTGGCACAACAAATGGATCGCCGCAGGTAATGAAGTAGAGTGGCAAATGGTGCATTACGATGTACAGTTAATTGGTGGAGTTGTACTACACCAGGGTAAAATCGCTGAAATGGCTACCGGTGAAGGTAAAACACTTGTGGCTACACTTCCTGCATACCTCAATGCACTTGCAGAAAGAGGAGTTCATATTGTAACAGTCAATGATTACCTGGCAAAAAGAGATAGCGAGTGGAATGCTCCAATATTTGAGTTCCATGGGTTAACGATCGATTGTATCGACAAACATGAACCCAACTCTGAGGAGAGAAGAAATGCCTACATGGCCGATATCACTTATGGTACCAATAATGAATTTGGTTTTGATTACCTAAGGGATAACATGACCAGAAACCCTGACGAGCTGGTACAAAGGAAACATCACTATGCTATGGTTGATGAGGTGGATTCTGTACTGGTAGATGATGCCAGAACACCTTTGATTATTTCAGGACCTATTCCAAAAGGAGACGAACATGAGTTTTACGATTTAAAACCAAGGATTGCTAAACTTGTTGAGGCTCAAAAGAAATTAGCTTCAGGATATCTTAATGAAGCTAAAAAAGCCATTAAAGAAGGCAATGAAGCAGATGGTGGACTTCCACTATTCAGAGCTTACAGAGGACTTCCAAAGCATAAGCCACTCATCAAATACTTAAGTGAAACTGGTATCCGTCAGGTACTTCAAAAGACTGAAAACTTTTACCTACAGGACAATCAAAAAAATATGCCTGAAGCGGACGAACCGCTTTATTTTACAATTGATGAGAAGCACAATTCAATTGAATTAACTGAAAAAGGCATTGACCTCATTACTGGAGAAGGAGAAGATTCTAACTTTTTTATCATGCCTGATATAGGCGTTGAGATTGATAAAATTGAAAAGGATGAGTCGCTGGATGACAAAGAAAAGCTGATCAAAAAGGATGAGGTTATCCAAGACTATTCAGTTAAGGCGCAGAGGATCCATAGTGTCAACCAGTTATTAAAAGCATATTGTCTATTCGAAAAAGATACCGAATACATCGTTGTTGACGGAAAAGTCAAAATCGTAGACGAGCAAACTGGCCGGGTGATGGAAGGCAGGAGATATTCTGACGGTCTACACCAGGCGATCGAAGCAAAAGAAAGTGTCAAGGTAGAAGACGCCACACAAACTTATGCTACGATTACCCTGCAGAACTACTTCAGAATGTATCATAAGCTTGCTGGTATGACGGGTACTGCAGAAACAGAGGCAGGAGAATTGTGGGAAATCTATAAACTGGATGTAGTAGTGATCCCAACCAACAGACCTATCGCCAGAAAGGACATGGAGGATAAAGTCTTCAAAACCATGCGCGAAAAGTTCAATGCTGTGATTGACGAAGTGGTTGAACTGACTGGTCAGGGTAGACCTGTCCTAGTAGGTACTACTTCTGTTGAGATCTCAGAAATTCTAAGCCGTATGTTAAAACTTAGAAACATCAACCACCAGGTATTGAATGCAAAGCAACATGCCAGAGAAGCGGATGTGGTAGCAGAAGCAGGTAAACCAGGTACTGTTACCATCGCGACGAACATGGCTGGTAGAGGAACAGATATTAAACTTACTCCTGAATCAAAAGCCGCGGGAGGTTTAGCGATTGTAGGTACAGAAAGACATGAATCCAGAAGGGTAGACAGACAGCTTAGAGGTAGATCTGGAAGACAGGGAGATGTGGGCTCATCACAATTCTTTGTTTCGCTTGAAGATAACCTGATGAGACTTTTCGGATCAGACCGTATGGCAAAGATCATGGATAGACTGGGACTTCAAGAAGGTGAAGTGATCCAGCACAGCATGATCACCAAATCCATAGAACGAGCTCAGAAAAAAGTAGAGGAAAATAACTTCGCAATCCGAAAAAGGTTGTTGGAGTATGATGATGTAATGAACTCTCAAAGAGAGGTGATCTACAAGAGAAGGAGAAATGCCCTATATGGAGAAAGGCTACAGTTAGACATCATGAATATGGTGTATGATACTGCAGAAGATATTACAGTAAGTGCTAAGGCAGGATTAGATTATGATAGCTTCAAATTGAATTGCCTGAGTGTATTGGGAATTGATTTCCAGATCAACAAAGAGGAATTTGAAAAGATTCCTGAAAATGAGTTGACAGAGAAATTATATGATGAAGCGTATACTAAATACACCACCAAGAATAAAATCATAGCTGAAAGAGCCCTCCCTATCCTCAAAAATATTCATGAGACGAAAGGTGCTACTATCGTCGATATCCAAATCCCTTTCACGGATGGTAAAAAGCAGATAGGTGTTGTTGAGAATCTGGAAAAGTGTGTTACTACTGAAGGTCGTGAAATGATGTTGGCAATGGAAAAAATGTCCACACTGGCATTTATTGATCAGGCATGGAAGGAGCACTTAAGAGATATGGATGACCTGAAGCAATCCGTACAAAATGCTGTCTATGAACAGAAAGATCCGTTGCTCATTTATAAGTTCGAGGGATTTGAGCTTTTTAAGCAATTTGTGAACAAGGTAAATGAGGAAACTATATCATTCTTAATGAAGGCTGAAATTCCAGCTCAAAATGCGGATGATGTAAAAGAAGGTAGAAGACAGAAAACCAAGAGAAATTATAGCGAAAATAAAGAGGACAGTGGCTCACTATTGAATAGAGGTGGTGGTGATACACGCCCTCCAGTAGAAAAAACAGCACCAGTAAAATCCCAAAAAGTTGCCAGCAGAAACCAAAGAGTGACTGTTCAGTACACAGACGGCAAAGTACTGAAAGATGTAAAATTCAAAACAGTAGAGGATGATCTTAAAAACAATAAATGTGTCCTGGTTGAATCCTAGAATAGCGGTATTCTTTGGATTACTGGGACTGTGGAGTTGTACACCTAAAGCTACTACCACTACTTCCGGATCATACAAAGAAGATTTATCCTCTCTTCGACCGGGTTTAGTAGTGGAAGAAACCCCGCAGGACACTTCGACAAAAAGTGAACCTGTCGAAATAACCTATGTTGAGCCAAAAGATCATCTAAAATCTGAGTTAGACAGTATTGTGAGCATGACTACAGTTTATAATGCTCAAAAAAATTATGTTGAGGGATTTACCGTGCAGGTGTATACAGGTGTTTCCCGTGATGACGCCAGTAGGGCTCAGGTGAAAATATATTCCGTATTTGAAGATGCTAACCCATGGATTGATTACCACCAACCTATTTATAAAGTGAAAGTAGGTCGGTTTTATTCAAAATTTGATGCTAATGCGTACTACAAGGAGCTTAAAAAGAAGTTCCCTGCAGCACTCATTATACCTCAAAAATTCAAATTAAACTAATGGGATTAAAAGACAAGATCAAACAACTTTCTGAGGATAATTTTGAACAGGTACTAAACTACCGAAGACATCTACATCAGAATCCTGAGCTCTCTTTTCAGGAATATGAAACCTCAAAATATGTGGCGGAAAAACTCAAAGAATTTGGCCTGGATGATGTGCAATCAATGGCTGATACAGGCCTAACGGTATCCATAAAAGGGAAAAACCCTGATTCAAAAGTTGTGGCTCTTCGGGCAGATATGGATGCTCTGCCAATCGTAGAAGCCAATGATGTTCCTTATAAATCAAAAAACGAGGGAGTCATGCATGCTTGCGGTCACGATGTGCATACTTCCAGTCTATTGGGAGCAGCAAAGATCTTACAGGAAGTAAAAGACGAATTCGAAGGCACCATTAAACTTGTATTTCAACCAGGAGAAGAAAAATTCCCAGGAGGAGCTTCTCTGATGATCAAAGAAGGTGTTCTAAAAAACCCTGAACCTGCTGGTATTATTGGGCAACATGTGATGCCACTGATCCCAGCAGGAAAAGTAGGATTCCGTCAGGGAATGTACATGGCAAGCGCTGATGAGATTTATGTTACTGTAAAAGGAAAAGGTGGCCATGGAGCCATGCCTGAACACAATGTAGATCCCGTTTTAATTAGTTCTCATATTATTGTTGCCTTACAGCAAATTGTAAGCAGAATGGCTTCTCCAAAAATGCCTTCTGTTTTATCCTTTGGAAAAGTAATTGCCAATGGCGCCACAAATGTGATCCCAAATGAGGTTTACATAGAAGGAACATTTAGGACATTTGATGAAAATTGGCGCATGGAAGCCCATAAAAAAATGGTAAAGCTTGCCACTGGAATAGCTGAATCGATGGGAGGTTCATGTGATTTCGATATCAAGGTAGGATATCCTCATTTGAAAAACGAACCGCTACTTACTGCAAGAGCCAAAAAAGCCGCTATTGAATACCTGGGAGAAGAAAATGTTGTGGACCTGGACCTATGGATGGCTGCCGAGGATTTCTCTTACTATTCTCAGGTCACTGATGCTTGCTTTTATAGACTTGGTACTCGCAATGAAGCAAAAGGAATTGTTTCAAGTGTTCACACACCTTCATTCAATATTGATGAGTCCGCCCTGAAAATTGGAATGGGGCTTATGGCCTGGTTAGCTGTTGAGGAATTGAATAATTAGGCAATTTTAGCTTGAATATTATCTTACCATTAAGCTCCCTCTGATACAACAAATTGTATTTCAGTGTTTTATACACTTACTAGTGCCTAATCCAATCCATTAAAAGCGATGCTGGAATAAAAATTAAAGTATACATAATTCATTAAATAAACTGTCCGGGCTGTATTCACGGTATTTTTGCTAAAAATATCCACATCACCTAGCCAAATCGATGTATCTTCGCGATTTAATGTTGAGAAATGATTCCATATTACCTGGGGAGAATAAACCTAAATCAGTTTATACGAGTGCATTGCTCATAGCAATTGCCTTGTATCTATTTCTGCTCTCAATTAACCTCATCAGTACCGCTTTTGGAATGATGGGTTCTCATATGGTAGAATCAATCCTCTATGCCACTTCTAATCCCTTTATAGGGCTGTTTATTGGATTACTGACAACTGCTATCATTCAAAGTAGTTCTACAATCACAAGTATGACTGTTGCAGCGGTGGCTAGTGGTTCTATGACATTTCAAAGTGCCATTCCAATTATCATGGGTGCCAATGTAGGGACTACTGTAACGAGTACAATTGTATCACTTGGTTATTTGACCAAAAAAAATGAATTCAGAAAAGCCATTGCTGCAGGAACCTCACATGATATATTCAATATTGCTGTTGTTCTATTACTTTTTCCATTAGAACTCAAATTTCAGTTTTTATCAAATATTTCAAGTTGGATCACAAGTTTGATCTACACAGGAACAGGCAGTACAGATACAAGCCCAGTGTTTGGTATAAATGTGATCCTTTTTCAATCCACTGCTAACTTTATTGGTGGGGTGATCAATAATTCAATAATCCTGCTGGTTTTATCCTTCTTCCTTTTGTTTGGAACCATCAAATTACTTTCCAACATTATTTACAAAGACTTGATTGGCCGGTCCAAAACCAAGTTTGAAGATTTTGTTTTTGCCACAAAATTCAAGTCTTTCGGATGGGGCCTTTTGATTACTTCTGCTATTCAGTCCAGTAGTGTTTCTACCTCTTTGATGGTGCCATTAGTCGCTACCGGAAAGGTGAGCACAAGCAGATCTTTTGACTTTATTTTAGGAGCTAATATTGGAACAACCATCACGGCATTAGTTGCAGCACTTTTTAGGTCTGAAGCGGCCATTAGCATAGCAATGGCGCATCTTATGTTTAATCTCATTGGTGTTTTGATATTCCTACCGTTCCCGTTTATATCAGGTATTCCAGTCAGATTGGCCAGAAAACTTGGTGCTTTAACCCTCAAATACAGAATTGCAGGTTTTGTATATATTTTGGTAGTATTCTTCCTAATTCCTTTTACACTCATCTATTTGAGTGGCACATCATCAAAGACGGACGCTTCAATTCCAGTTGAGCAAACCCAAAAATCTGGTAACTAATCATTCTTAATGGTATTTGTATGATGAATAATTGCTAATTTGGCGTAGGACCTTCTAATATTTTACCTGTGCCTAAGTTTTTGAAAATAGATGAATTGATAGATGCCATCACCAGTTTTCTTAAAGTGAAACTGGAATTAGTGAAACTTGATTTAATTGAAAGAGTTTCAAAGGTTGTCGCGGCAGGAATTGTTTTCGTCTTTGTATTTGCTATTTTTCTATTCTTTTTAGCGTTTTTAAGTTTCTTCATTGCAGAAGTATTAAACAATGCCCTCAGCAGTACTTTTTGGGGTTACGGAATTGTAGCAGGTATCTATCTCATACTGATCATAATTCTATTCTATCTCTTGAAATCCGGGAAAATACAGGCATTTATTGAGAATATGGTGATAGAAAGTGTTGACACTTCAGATGATAATTAATCATGACACATTTAGAAGAAGTTAGAAAAGAATTAGCCCGGAAGGAGCAGGAATTAAAGGCTCGTTTAAATGAATCCTCTGAAGAAGTGGAAAGTAGTTTATTCAAGGTTCTCAAAATAGCAGCAATTGGTGGTCTCGCAGGTCTTATCATTTACAAGGCTATTTCACCTTCGAAAAAAAAAAGAGCCAGAAAAAGTGATGAATTAGAAAAAGAAAACACAGAGACTACCGAGGGAATTCAGCAACCAAAAAATCCTTCTACTGCAGATGTGATCTCGAGAAATCTTCTCGTAGAAATTGGCATAAAAACACTACTGCCAATGGGTTTGAAATTACTCAAATCAGTTTTAGAAAAAAGGGTAGAATCAACCAATGAAGATTCAGAAGAGCGCTAGACATTAATTAATGACTCCCTCCTTCTCATTTTACCTGCCGGGATTCCAAACATCATCTTAAAACGCCTACAGAAATAAGCAGTGTCTTTGTAGCCAACTTCTTTACCAATCTCCCTGATACTTTTCTTTGAGGTCCTGAGCAGGTGCACTGCCATTTCCATTCTCTGATATTCGATGTAATCCTGAGGGTTAATACCCGTAAGCATCTTGAAATATTGGCCCACATAATCCTCTGAAACATTTGCTACGTTAGCAAGTACTTTATTGGAAAGGTCTTCACCAAGGTGCTCCTTAATGAAGCCAAAAATATCAATGAGTCTTGGATCCTTGAAATAGGTACTGTTTGTAGCAAATTGTTCAACAAACAACCCTTTGGTAATTATATACCTGATTAATTCAACAACCAGTCTTTCAGTCTGAATTTTAATCAAACGTTCTTTACCTGGGAGATTACCAAATGATTCTAAAACTACCTCTTTGATGAGTAGACCAAGAGTACTTTCGTCTTTGATTACAAATGGAGGAATATCAAGGGACGCAAAGAAATTGACCGAATCAAAAACTTTTGCTTCAAATGATACAAAGCAATAGCTCTCATGGTCTGAGGTGTTTAGTTTCTCTGTTGGCTGAAAATACCTTTCCTTATTGTTCAGAAAGTCATCCTTGGTCATCACATCAGGTCTGCCTTCACCATATTTAATGGCTACCATTTTACCGCCTGGTATGAATAGGATATTTCCCTCTTCAACTACCTCTTCCTGCTCGCCAAAGCTTAGTTGCCCCCTATTGACATACAGGATTGTATTTTCTACGTCATAGTTATTTTTTACAAGGACAGGATTTAAAATATTAATATTTTTAGCCTTGATAAATCTAACTGATAAAGATTCAATGATCTTATTATAATCCTCCATCCCTCAAAATTATACTTTTGAATGAAAAAGTGCGAATAAACACAAGATTTGTTGGATAAATCTAATATGAATTATGGTTTTTTACAAACCTTGTGTTTAAAAAGGATGAAAAAGAAAGTATTACTATTTTAATAATCCCCTCGAAATAACGATCTTTTGAATCTCTGAGGTACCTTCATAGATTTGTGTGATCTTGGCATCTCTCATCAATCTTTCCACGTGATATTCCTTCACATAGCCATATCCACCGTGTATTTGTACGGCTTCCACAGTCGTATCCATAGCTGTTTTGGAAGCGAATAATTTAGCCATTGCACTGGCCTGAGAGAAATCCTTACCCTGGTCTTTTAACCATGCTGCTTTTAATACTAAGTTTCTTGCAGCTTCAATTTGAGTTGCCATATCGGCCAATTTGAACGCTATGGCTTGATGTTGAAATATTTCTTTCCCGAAAGCTTTTCTTTCCTGTGAGTATTTTAGAGCCAATTCGAAAGCTCCAGAAGCAATTCCCAATGCCTGAGAACCAATTCCTATTCTCCCACCATTTAAAGTAGTCATAGCAAAGCTGAAACCAAATCCATCATCACCGATTCTATTTTCTTTTGGAACTTTAACATCTGTGAACATTAACGAATGTGTATCAGAACCTCTGATACCCAGCTTATCTTCCTTTTTACCTACAACAAATCCATCCATACCTTTCTCCACGATCAGCGCATTGATTCCCTTATGCTTTTTCTCAGGATCAGTTTGCGCAATTACCAGGTAAATAGAAGCACTATTACCGTTCGTAATCCAGTTTTTAGTCCCGTTAAGTAAGTAGTAGTCTCCCTTGTCTTCCGCAGTGGTTCGCTGTGAAGTAGCATCTGAACCAGCTTCAGGCTCAGAAAGGCAGAAGGCACCAATCTTTTCTCCCCTTGCTAAAGGTTTAAGGTATTTTTCTTTTTGCTCTTCAGTTCCAAACTTCTCTAACCCCCAGCAAACCAATGAATTATTGACTGACATACAAACAGATGCGGATGCATCAATTTTCGAAATTTCTTCCATCGCAAGTGCATATGAGACAGTATCCATTCCTCCTCCATCATATTTAGGGTCGACCATCATGCCCATAAAACCAAGCTCTCCCATTTTCTTCACCTGCTCAGCTGGAAACTGTTGCTTTTCATCTCGCTCAATTACGCCAGGTAATAGTTCAGTCTGGGCAAAATCTCTCGCAGCATCTCGTACCGCTGCTTGCTCTTCAGTTAATTCAAAATTCATTTTTGGATATGTTAAATGTGTTTTATTTTCTAAGCGGCAAATATAAAAAAAGGATTCGAACGTAATTGTTTGAATCCTTTATCTATTCTTTTCAAATTTTCTAAAACTTAATCCCTGGATCCGCCTAAGAACATTGAGACCCAATAAAGTAATGTCACCAGTGAAGCAATTGCAGCAACCACATAGGTCATTGCGGCCCACTTTAAAGCATCTTTGGCCATATCATGCTCGTTACTTGTTACAATACCCCTTTGCTCAATCCAGGCTAATGCCCGCCTACTTGCATCAAATTCAACAGGTAATGTTACAAATGCAAAGAGCGTGAAAACGAAGTAACAACCAATGATAACAAGCATAGCTGTCTGCATAGAGAACAGCCCTTGCACAAAAAATGCACCAAAGAACATCGCAATGAAGATAATATTAATGATGCTGGCACTCACATTTTGAATTGGCACCATGGCCGATCTAAACTCGAGCATGCTATAAGCAGTTGCATGTTGAACAGCATGTCCACATTCATGGGCTGCAACTGCAGCAGCAGCCGCAGATCTTCCATTGTATACATCCGGACTTAAATTCACCGTTTTGTTTGATGGATTATAATGGTCCGTTAATTGACCTGGCACAGAAATCACCTGGACATCATAAATACCATGATCCCGAAGCATCTGTTCCGCTATCTCTCTTCCACTTAATCCAGATCGTAAACCGACCTGGGAATATTTTCTGAATTTACCCTTAAGCCGTGAACTTACTGCCCAGCTTATGATCATAAAAACAACAATTATCAGTATCATCTTCTAACTTAAATGCTTAATTTTTTCAATTATTCCAGAGGTGGAATAACCATCTACTAATTCGATGGTTTCTACTTTACCTCCATTTGCCATTACGATATCAGCCCCAACAATGTTGCTAATATTATAATCCTTTCCTTTGACGAGGATGTCAGGTAAAATATTTTGAATCAGATTGAGCGGGGTGGGTTCATCGAATAATAAAACAGCATCTACAAATTGAAAAGCGGCCAGCATCCTTAGCCTCGCCTGTTCATTCACAATTGGTCTCTCAGGTCCTTTTAGCTTACGCACAGAATCATCTGTGTTTAAGCCAATAACCAGTCTATCACCTAGAAATCTGGCTTTCTCCAGGTAATCAATATGTCCCAAATGAACAATATCAAAACACCCATTGGTAAAAACAATCTTTTGATTGTTCTTTTTCCATTGGTTTGATAGTGCCAATAGACTGCTTAAATCATGAATTTTGTTGCTGGACGCTGATATTTGCATTTTTCTTGGACACAAATACTGAAATTAGAAGACTTATTCCCCCAAAAATAGCAATTGTTACGATTTGTGAGGTATGAAGTAAAGTGGCAAAGAAGACACCAGTAGTTTTTTCTATACCATATAAGAGTAACAATGAACTCACAATGGCATGATAAGTTCCAAACCCTCCCTGTACAGGGATTGACAAGGCAATTCCGGCACCCACTAACATTGATAATCCAGCCAGGTAGTTTAATCCACTGGTTTCAGGCAATGCGTAAATCATCACATAACTCATGTAGAAGTACATTACCCAAATCAGTATGGTCGAAAACAGGAAACCAAATTTGTTTTTGATCTTCCTAAAAGACAAAAAACCATCTATTAGCTCCCTGAGAAAACCTCTGATTTTCACATAAAAAGGTATTCTCAAAAGAAATTTGTCTATTCTTCTCATATACATCAGTACAAGAACTCCACCTACACCAGCAATCCCAAGTAGTATCAACAAAATATTGATATTAACATATTCAAAAATCTCGGTGAAAAATTGCATTAGCTTCTCGAACTCCAAAATAAATCCAGCACCCAATAAAATAATTAGTACAATTAGGTCAAAAATTCTTTCAGTGACGACAGTACCTATCGAAGTAGCAACGGGGACTTCATCATTTTTTTTCAAGATAGCACAACGGGTAATCTCTCCTGCTCTGGGTACGGCCAGATTCACAAGATATCCAATCATAACAGCCAAAAGAGTTCTGCCTGTAGTAAGCTTAAATCCAAGTGGTTCTATCAATAGATTCCACCGGTAAGCCCTGGCGATAAAGGCAATTATAGATAATACAATTGAGAGGTAGACCCAATTGTAGCTGACGGAATCCAATTTTTCTCGAAAATCACTCCATTCAATATTGCGGAATGCTAAATAAAGTAAAAAAAAGGCGACAATTAAAGAAATGGAATATTGTAGGATTGCCCTGATCCTACCTTTTGTCTTTGACATCAGGAAACAACTTTATTGTGCTCGTCGGGAAAAATTACAACTGGCTTGTGAGTTTTTGCTTCATTTGCATCAACAGAACAATAAGCAATTATGATGATAGTGTCTCCCACCTGTGCTTTTCGGGCAGCAGGTCCGTTTAGACAAATCTGACCACTTCCTCTTTCACCTGTGATGACGTATGTTTCCAATCTCTCACCATTGTTGATATTCACGATTTGCACCTTTTCATTCTCCACAATATTGGCAGCATCCATCAAATCCTCATCGATAGTGATCGATCCTACATAGTGCAATTCTGCCTGGGTAATTTTTACCCTATGAATTTTAGACTTTAATAATTCGATAAACATTTCTGAGTCAATTCACCGCGAAAATAAAGATAAATTATCGATTAACCTTACTTCACCAAGATAAGCAGCGATACAAATTACAATTTCTTTGTGATTCTTCACATTGCTTACCTTTTCAAGTGTTTCAGCATCCACAATTTCCAGGTAATCAAGGCGCCATTTTGACTGGCCATTGATCAATGATTTTCCTTTCGTCTGTGCATAATCAACAGTATTCCCAGATAAAAGTTCTCTTTTCACCATATTTAATGCTTCAAAAAGTGCAGGTGCCAACGCTCTCTCTTCACCACTTAATCTCAAATTTCTAGAGGACATTGCCAAACCATCTGATTCTCTTCTAGTTGGTACTGCTACTATTTGAATATTAAAACTTAAATCTGCATTTAGTTTTCTAATGATAGCAAGCTGTTGAAAGTCTTTTTGACCAAAAAAGGCCAGATGGGGACTAATAATATTGAATAATTTGCTGACTATAACAGCTACTCCACTGAAATGACCAGCTCTGAATGCACCTTCCATAACCTTATCCAGCACTCCGAAATCAAATTTGATATTGGGTAATTCGGGGAATACCTCTTTTTCAGAAGGCATAAACAAGATATCTACCCCATTTTCTCTGAGGAGTTCCTTATCCTTTTCAATAGTAATTGGATATGCATCAAAGTCTGCTCTTTGATTGAATTGGATCGGATTTACGAAAATGCTTACCACTACCAGATCACATTTTTCTTTAGCATTTTGAATAAGTGCAAGGTGTCCTTCATGCAAAGCACCCATAGTTGGGACCAATCCGATCGTTAAACCTTCACATTTTTTTTCAAATAAATGTGAAGTTAGAGGCATTATTTCGTCAAAAACATGCATTAGTATAGGTAAAAGGGCGCAAAAGTAACTTTATGAATTGATAAATATTGATAAAAACCGAAAAAAATCGTAATTTTGGGGGCATTTTTAATTAAACCCACATATATATGTCAAATCTTAGAATCCTTTACGTAGCAAGTGAGATAAATCCCTTTCTGAAAACCTCAGAGGTAGCCGATTTCGTTAGAAAATTACCTCAGGGCATGCAGGAAAGAGGCATGGAGATCAGGATTTTAGTACCAAGGTTTGGATTAATAAACGAACGCAAGAACAGGTTGCACGAGGTGGTGCGACTATCAGGTATCAACATTTCAGTTGGTGACGAGGAAAAACCACTAATTATTAAAGTGGCTTCTATTCCGAATGCAAAATTACAGGTATACTTTATTGATAATGAAGATTATTTCCATAGAAAGTCTGTTTTCTTTGATAAGGAAGACAATTTTTATGAAGATAATGATGAGAGGGCGATATTCTTCTGTAAAGGTGTTCTAGAAACAGTAAAGAAATTGGGATGGTCTCCTGATATTGTTCACTGTAACGATTGGATGACTAGCTTGATTCCACTTTATTTGAAAACCACATACAAGAATGATCCAATTTTCCAAAGCAGCAAAAGCGTTTTCACTGTCCATGATAACAAGTTCTCCCACAAGTTCGGTGAGGATTTGATGAACAAAGTGAAAATGATAGACATTGATGACAGCATGCTTCATCCATTAAAGACAGCAGATTATGATGGCTTCATCAAGCTGGGAATGGAATTTGCAGATGCAGTGATCAATGGTAACGAAGAAACAAGTGAAAGCTTCGAACAGCTGATTGCTGATCTCTCTGACAAAAATAAAATTGAATCAATAGAAAAAGACGAAAACTTACTAGACTCTTATTATAACTTATATAATGAACTTGTTGGATAAGAAATGGATGATGCCAGCCTTGGGGCTGGCACTTTTCCTTTTTTCTTGTGATGAAGAAAACAAACTCGGCCAGGAAATCAACCCAAGCGACGATAGGATATCAATCAAATACAAAGAATTTAACCTTCCCTCTTCCAATATTTTTTATGATAGTGTAAGAACTGATAACGCACCATATTTATGGGTTGGATCATATGACGATGCAGCATATGGTGATATGATTTTTGAAGGATACGCAAATTTCACTCCAGTCACTGCTCTGCTACCAGGAGACACTTCTGTAATGGACTCAGTTGTATTGCAGTTGGAAGTAGGAGACTGGTATGGCCAATTCCCAAATTCTCAGGAAATTCAGGTCAAAGAAATGGATGATATTATTTATACCGGTACAGTGTACACTTCGGATAGAAAACAGAATCTGAAAAGTGAAACTCTTGGTGTAATCGATAAAACTTTTGCCCCATCTCTTGACACAATCATAAAATTTGATTTAGACACCAATTTTATCAGTGGTGTATTTCAAAAATTAAAAGATCTTGAGGTGTATGAACCCTTTGAACCGGGAGAAATACCAGGGCTTGGATTTCAACCGGATGAGAACTCTTCAATCATCGTGGGTTTTAATCTTGCCAGCACTAATTCAAGAGTAACTATCCATTATCACAACATAGGTGGTGAAGACTCACTTACCTATTCGTTTAGGTTTAACGGAACAGCTTCTTACCATCATGTAGCTATTGATAGAAGCGACAGTGAATTGAGTCTATTGGATGACAGCAATGAAAAATTAGTAAAGTTCAATGATAGCGGAGATCGATTATATATGAATCCTATTTCCGGTGTCTTCCCCTGGATTGATCTAAGGGACGTATACGATTTTTTCGACACAGGAGACACAGCAGTTATTTTGAGTGCTGAGCTAATTTTACCAATTGATGTTGTAAGTAGTGACACCTCTGAATATGAAAGAAACAGCACTTCAATTCGATATTTATTTGCTGATATTGATGGTAGTTTTGATGGAAGTGGAACTTTGTTATCTCCAGCAACTAATTTGATATTAAGCAATAATGGCTATATCAATAGGACCCTGGCAGCAGCAACTGGTCTAATTGATTCCGAAACTTACAGCTACTCTTCTGATGTGACTATATTTACACAATCCATGATCAATGATGAACTGGATCCGGATATGAGGGCCTATTTTCCTAGTTCGATAGTTGTAATCCCAACAATTGCCAGCGGAATAGAGCAAACTTATCTAAGTAGGGATGGAATACAACTTAAAGTTCATTATGCCGTTCCAAATCAAGTTGAATAGTTTTTAAAATTACTTTCGTATGTGTGGAATTGTTGCCTATCTGGGTAATCAAAGTGCGTACCCCATTATCATCAAGGGCTTAAAACGCCTGGAATACAGGGGCTATGACAGTGCGGGTATTGCTGTAATAAATGACCTTGAGATTGACACCTATAAGAAACAAGGAAAAGTAAATGACCTGGAAAATTTTGTAGGTGATTTGACTCCAAATGCCACAATAGGCATTGGTCATACGAGATGGGCCACACATGGTGAGCCTAGTGATAGAAATGCCCATCCACATTATTCTGCTAACAAAGACCTTGCTATTATTCACAATGGCATCATTGAGAACTATGGGTCATTAAAAAAAGAATTAGAGGGAAAAGGATACATATTTGAGAGTGATACTGACACTGAAGTCCTAATTACCTTTATTCAGGATATTCAAGATCAAAACAATTATGTACTTGAAGATGCTGTTAGAATCGCCTTAACAAAAGTGGTAGGAGCTTATGCGATTGCGATAATCAGCAAAAAAGAACCAAGAAAATTAGTAGCTGCAAGAAAAGGCAGTCCACTGGTTATTGGTCTTGGAAACAATGAGTTTTTCATCGCTTCAGATGCTACACCCATTATTGAATATACAAACGAAGTAGTTTACCTTAATGATGAAGAGATTGCAGTCATTACTGATGATGGTTTCTCCATTAAGAATACTAAAGATGTAGAACAAACTCCTTATATCCACACTTTGGAGTTAGAGTTAGAAGCGATTGAAAAGGGAGGATATCCTCACTTTATGCTAAAGGAGATATTCGAGCAACCAGCCTCAATAGCAGATTGCATGAGAGGTAGATTAAACGCCAAAGAAGGTCTTCTTACCCTTGGAGGCATTAGAAATTATTCAAATGCACTCATCCAGGCTGAAAGAATCGTTATTGTTGCTTGTGGAACTTCATGGCATGCAGGTCTTGTTGCAGAATATTTCATTGAGGAATTCTGCCGGATTCCTGTAGAAGTGGAATATGCTTCAGAATTTAGGTACAGAAACCCTGTAATAAAAGAAGGGGATATTGTGATAGCTATTTCTCAATCCGGAGAAACCGCTGATACATTGGCCGCCATTGAATTAGCGAAATCAAAAGGTGCAATAATATTCGGCGTGGTGAACACAGTTGGCTCTTCTATTTCAAGAGCAAGTCACGAGGGTGCCTATCTACATGCAGGTCCAGAAATCGGCGTGGCGAGTACCAAAGCTTTCACAGCTCAGTTGACAGTTTTGAGCATGATCGGATTGAGGGTTGCTCATCAGAAGGGCACAATCGCTGAAAGGAAATACAAAGAATTGCTCGTTGATCTGGAAACGATACCTGCAAAAGTCAAAAAAGCGCTGGAAACAAATGACCAGATTGAATACATTTCTGATTTATTCAAAGACGCCCGAAATTTTCTTTACCTGGGTAGGGGCTATAACTTCCCTGTGGCTTTGGAAGGCGCCTTAAAACTGAAAGAGATATCCTACATTCACGCTGAAGGTTATCCGGCGGCAGAAATGAAGCATGGCCCAATTGCGCTTATCGACGAGGACATGCCTGTGGTTGTAATAGCCACAAGAGACAGCTCATATGATAAAATTGTATCAAATATCCAGGAAGTAAAAGCAAGAAAAGGTGTAGTGATTGCTGTTGTAACTGAAGGAGATGTACTTATACCCAAAATGGCTGATTTTGTCATTGAAGTCCCAGCTACTCATGAATCTTTAATGCCATTGGTTTCAGTAATTCCATTACAATTACTATCTTATCATATCGCAGTTATGCGTGGGGCTAATGTTGACCAGCCTCGAAATTTGGCCAAATCAGTTACAGTAGAATAATTTTAATGAAACAACCTATTAACACCTCAAATGCACCTGCCCCAATCGGCCCTTATAATCAGGCTATCCTGGCAGGAAATACACTTTATGTTTCAGGTCAAATTGCAATTGATCCTGTAACAGGAAATTTACTGGCTGATGAGATAGATGCTGAAACCGTACAGGTCATGAAAAACATTCATGCTATTTTGGAAGAGGCTGGAATGGGCTTTGAAAATATTGTGAAGTGCAGCATTTTCATCAAAGACATGGGAGACTTTGTTAGAATTAATGAAGTCTACGGAAGGTACTTTGAGAATGAACCTCCTGCCAGAGAAACTGTTGAGGTTGCAGGTTTACCTAAAAATGTCAATGTAGAGATTTCCTGCATTGCTGTAAAATAATCATAACCTTTCAACGAATTTTATCTCAGGTACCTGAAGGTGGCAAATATTTTTATAGTTTTGCAACCCGAAAATTGAGATAAATATGGCTGATGTACGTGTTAGATTCGCTCCTAGTCCAACTGGAGCACTTCATATTGGTGGTGTTAGAACAGCACTATACAATTATCTTTTCGCGAAGCAACACAATGGTAAATTCATACTGCGTATCGAGGATACGGACCAAACCAGGTATGTAAAAGGTGCGGAGGATTACATCAAAGAATCTTTAGAGTGGTGTGGTCTTGTAGCGGATGAAAGTCCATATGTAGGTGGTGAGGTTGGCCCCTATCGTCAGTCAGAAAGAAAAGAAATTTATGCCCAGTATGCCCAAAAACTACTGGGGAGTGGAAATGCATATTACGCTTTTGACACAGCTGAAGAGCTTGATGAAATGAGAGAGCGCCTGAAGGCTGCAAAAGTAAGCAATCAGCAATATAACAGTATTACGAGAGAGCAGATGAAAAACTCTCTGACCCTTTCTGAAGATGAAGTACAATCTAGAATTGATTCAGGAGAACCCTATGTGATTCGATTAAAGGTTCCTGCTAAAGATGAAATCAGACTAAACGATATGATTCGCGGTTGGGTAAAAGTGCACTCAACTACCATTGACGATAAAATTATTTTGAAGTCTGATGGTATGCCAACATACCACCTGGCCAATGTAGTGGATGATCACTTAATGGGAATAACCCATGTGATTCGTGGAGAAGAATGGCTTCCTTCAGCTCCATTGCATGTTCTTTTATACAGATATCTAGGCTGGGAAGATACCATGCCACAGTTTGCTCATCTGCCACTTATTTTGAAACCAAATGGTAATGGTAAATTAAGTAAAAGGGATGGAGATAAATTGGGCTTTCCTGTTTTTCCCATCAATGGTGAATTCCCAGGAAAAGATGGATCAAATGAACATTTCAGTGGTTTCAGAGAATCGGGGTACCTACCAGAAGCTCTGGTAAATTTTTTGGCTTTATTAGGTTGGAATCCTGGCACAGAAGAAGAGATTTTTGACCTCAATCAATTAATCAGTAGTTTCTCATTGGAAAAAATCCATAAAGGAGGTGCCAAATTTGATATAGAAAAAGCCCAATGGTTCAATCAACAATATCTTAAGGAGCTTCCTTTAGAGACACTTGGCCAATATTTAACAAGTGAAGCTGAACATAACAACGTCTCAATAGAGCTTGAAAATGCTAAGAAAATAGCTGAACTACTTCGTGAAAGGATCACCTTTAAAACAGATTTGTGGGAACAGGCACAAATTTTCTTTGAGTTACCTCAGACCTATGACGAAAAGGCGGTTAAGAAAAAATGGACACAGGAGGCAGTTGATGTATTGACATCATACAAAGATGAGATTGGTAAAATTGACTCTTTGACTTCTTTAGTCGCCAAGGAACAATTGGAACAAATCACTGAAAAAATCGGTATAAGTATAGGAAGGGTAATGCCTGCATTGCGATTATCTCTTACTGGTCAGGGTGGTGGCCCGGATTTGATGGCTATCATTGAAGTTTTGGGAAAAGACGAAGTAATTAATAGAATATCTGTAGCAATTAAAGCATTGTCCGGACAAATAAAATCCTAGGATTATGCCTAAAAAGAAAGAAAATAAGAAACCGAAAGTAAACGAAGAGTTAGAAGGTTTTGATATCAAGATCGATAGTTTTGGTCAATTACAAACCAGCTATGATATTGACAATATCAACAAATTCCTAAACAAACATGTAGACGATAAAAAGCTACGTGACAGGGATGATATAGAGGATGATAGTGAGAAGGCTCAATGAAACATTTTAGGAACTAGAGCCGGAACTCTTTTTCTATATTCCAGATAGTATACACCAAATTTCTTTACTAGTTTTCGTTCTTCAAAATGAATACCTACCGGTAAGTACAGCAACATTGCTATCAATGCTACCAGACTGACCATTTTTGGAATAAAAAGAAAAAAACCAATAAATATTAGAATTGTGGCGCTGTATAAGGGATGCCTGATTTTTGACTGAATGCCCTTTGTAATCAATTGGGATTCCATAAAACGGTCATCTATACTAAGAAACTCCATAAGTGAATAATTCCGAAAAGCAATTCTCCCAAGTATTACTCCATAGGTAGTAGACACCATTGCCAGGAACCTTAACCAGTTAGAATTTGGCAATAATTCTATTGACTCCACAATTGCCATCCAATAAAACAATAGAACAAATCCAATTGTACTTAGGATAGAATAAATGACCCTCCAGACATGTAGTGAAACTCCTGTGTTTCGCACTCTCACTTTCATCCAATCACTTATCAAGAAACTATGTAATCCATAGTAAATCAACCAGGTTACCAAAATGGCGAGATGTTCCTGTATCATTCGGAATAGAAATATTATTTTTGCGCCTCAAAATAAACAATATTAAACACGCTTAATCATTAATTATGGCAAACATCAAATTTGGAATTATCAGAGAGGGTAAAGTTCCCATTGACAAAAGAGTCCCTATTACTCCAGAGCAAGCAAGAGAGATTATGGAGAAATATGATCATGTTCAGGTGGTTTGCCAAAAAAGCGATATCCGATGCTACGATGATGAAGATTATGAAAAAGAAGGCATTGAGCTCGTAGACGACTTGTCTGATTGCGACGTGATCTTTGGCGTGAAGGAGGTTCCAATCCCAAATCTACTGGCAAATAAGACATTCTTCTTCTTTTCGCACACAATAAAGGAGCAGGATTACAATAGGGATTTGCTTCAGGCAATTGTCAAAAATAAAATCCGACTCATAGATTACGAGACCCTTGTGGATGAAAATAATCAAAGAGTAATTGCATTCGGAAGGTATGCCGGAATTGTGGGTGCTTATAATGGCATATGGGCCTATGGAAAGAGATATAACCTTTTTAAGATTAGGCGAGCCAACGAATGTTTCGACCTGGAAGATCTTAAAACAGAATTCAGCAAAGTGAAGCTTCCTCCGATTAAAATCGTAGTAACAGGTGGGGGTAGAGTGGCTAAAGGTGCTATGGAGGTTTTATTTGGAATGGGAATTCGGAAAGTAACACCTTCAGATTTTTTGTCAGAAAGGTTTAACGAACCAGTATTTACTCAATTAAGTTCGAGAGATTATAACAAGCGTATTGATGGCCAGGATTTCAACAGACATCACTTTTTTGATCACCCATATGATTACGAAGGTGACTTTCTTAAATACGCCAGAGTATCTGATGTACTAATTGCCAGTGCTTACTGGGATCCAAAAGCTCCAAAGTTGTTTGATAGAAAGGATGCTGTTAAAAATGATTTTGAGCTGAGAATCATTGCAGATATCACTTGCGACATCAATGGATCTATTCCAAGTACAGTACGCCCCACAACAATTGACGACCCGATCTATGACTACAATCCTACAGAAGGCCTGGAAGAACCTGCTCTATCAGAGGAAGGTAATATTACCGTGATGGCTGTAGATAATTTACCTTGTGAATTACCAAGAGATGCGTCAAGAGATTTTGGCAGAATGTTAATTGACAATGTATTGGACGCCTTACTAGGTGAGGATGAGCATGATCTAATCAAAAATGCTACCATTACACAGGATGGCGTGTTAACAGATAAGTATAACTATCTACAGGATTACCTGGACGGAAAATAATGACATAAAAAAAGCCGTCATTTCAAAAATGACGGCTTCCTATATTTTTAGATATTTCTATCCATTCATTGAAATCAAAAACTCTTCATTGTTTCGAGTTCCTTTCATTTTACTAAGTAAGAACTCCATAGCTTCTACAGAAGTCATATCAGACATGAATTTTCTTAGAATCCACACCCTTGACAACTCCTCTTTGTCCATGAGAAGATCTTCTCTTCTGGTTCCTGAAGCTGGCACATCGATAGCAGGGTAAACTCTTTTGTTGGATAATTTTCTATCCAATTGAAGTTCCATGTTACCTGTTCCTTTGAATTCCTCAAAGATAACTTCGTCCATTTTAGAACCAGTTTCAATCAGGGCAGTTGCGATAATGGTCAAAGAACCACCATTTTCCACATTTCTTGCTGCTCCAAAGAATCTTTTCGGTTTATGAAGTGCGTTAGCATCCACACCACCAGAAAGTATCTTACCTGATGACGGGACAACAGTATTGTGTGCTCTCGCTAAACGTGTGATAGAGTCAAGAAGAATCACTACATCATGACCACATTCTACCATTCTCTTTGCTTTCTCGAGCACCATGTTGGCAACTTTCACGTGTCTATCCGCTTGCTCATCAAATGTAGAAGCAATTACTTCTGCCTTTACACTTCTTGCCATATCTGTTACCTCTTCAGGCCTCTCATCGATAAGGAGGATCATCAGGTAACATTCTGGGTGGTTTTTAGCAATTGCATTGGCTACATTTTTCAAAAGAACCGTTTTACCAGTCTTTGGCTGTGCCACAATCATACCCCTTTGTCCTTTACCAATAGGTGCAAAAAGATCCAAGATTCTTGTAGAATAATTTCCTGGATCAGAACTAAGGTTTAATTTTTCTTCCGGGAAAAGTGGTGTTAGGTATTCAAAAGAAACTCTGTCTCTGATCTCTTCAGTGGTTTTTCCATTTACGGACTCCACTCTCAACAGAGCAAAATACTTTTCACCATCTTTTGGAGGCCTTATCTGGCCTTTAACGGTATCACCTGTTTTCAAACCAAATAATTTGATCTGTGAAGGTGAAACATAAATATCATCCGGACTTGCCAAGTAGTTATAATCACTGGATCTTAAGAATCCATAACCATCCTGCATGATCTCTAAAACACCTTCGTTTTCAATAATGCCATCAAACTCTTTGATGTTGGCATTATGTTGTGCTTTTTTGGATTTGTGCTCCTGCTTAGGAGATGGCTTTTCATCAGAATCTCTTTTCTCTTCTTTTTTAGAGCCGTTGTTTGATGAGCTACCATTTTGAGCAGTCTTGGCATTCTTTTCAGCCGGTTGTTTCTGCTCTTTCTTTTCTTGCTTTTCTTGCTTGGGTTCCTCAGTTGCTGTTTCAGCTACATTGACCCTTTTTCTAGACCTCTTCTGAGGTTTTTCTTTCTTTTCTTCGGGCTTATCTTCTTTTTTCTCCGCGGATTCTCCAGAAAGCTGAGACTTCACTTTGTTTATCTCACTGTCAGGCAATGTAGCCTGGTGGTCGAGAATCTCATATACCAAATCTTTCTTTGGCAATTTCTTGAAATTCTTCATTCCCAGCCCTTCTGCTATCTCTCTCAATTCAGACAAAAGCCGAATATTCAGATCATCAATGTTGTACATAAATTATATTGAGTGGTATTTCGAAATGAAATGTTTGTTATTGAAATATTACTATTAAGAAAAAATGTTTTGCATGTGAAAGAACCTACTTGAAAGAGATTCTTTTATGATATGACCTCACAATATTAGATGAATACCAATTATTTCACAAATTATTCTTCACAATAATTGCCATAACGGCCTGAGTATTCTCATATTTTTTAAGGAAAAGTTACGGAATCACTTACTTTTGCCCAGATTTTAATCACAAAGAATTTATATATATAACAATGCTACTACCTGCTGATATCAAAGCCAACAGAGACGTTTTCATAGAAAGGTTAAAAAAACGCGGTTTAGAAGATATTGGATCTTCCCTTGATCTCATTGTTAAGCTGGATGATGACCGAAAGGAAAAACAACAACAATTAGACAATACTCTTTCTGAAGCTAATAATTCAGCTAAGAAGATTGGGCTATTGATGAAGGAAGGCAAAAAGGAAGAAGCAGAAGGCATTAAGGCCAAAGCCAGTGAGTTGAGAGAAACGGGCAAATCTTTATCCAATGAACTAAGTGAAATAGAAGCAAAACTGCAACAGGAGCTATACAATGTGCCTAATGTTCCGCATGATTCTGTCCCTGCTGGAAAAAGTGAGGATGATAATGAAGTTGTTTTTCAGGTAGATCATTTACCTGAATTACCTGAAACAGCCAAACCACACTGGGAATTGATCAAGGATTATGACATCATTGACTTTGAATTAGGCAATAAGGTAACGGGTGCAGGATTTCCATTTTACAAAAAAGAAGGTGCAAGGCTAATTCGCTCTTTAGTCAATTATTTCCTTGATCAGGCTGCTGACGCTGGATACGCTGAAGTTCAGCCCCCACTATTGGTAAATGAGGATTCCGGCTATGGTACCGGACAGTTACCTGATAAGGAAGGGCAAATGTATCATGTTACGGTTGATGATCTCTATTTAATCCCTACAGCTGAAGTACCAATCACTAATATTTATAGAGATGTAATTGTGGATGAGAACGATTTCCCGATCAAACATGTAGGATATACACCCTGTTTCAGAAGAGAAGCAGGTTCATGGGGAGCCCATGTTCGTGGATTGAACAGGCTGCATCAATTTGACAAAGTGGAAATTGTTCAATTGCAGCACCCGGATAAAAGCTATGAGACCCTTGACGAAATGGTAAGCCATGTAGAAGGGTTAATCAAAAACCTGAATTTACCTTACAGAATCCTAAGGTTGTGTGGAGGCGATCTTGGCTTTACTTCTGCGCTTACCTATGATTTTGAAGTGTATTCTGCCGCTCAGAAAAGATGGTTGGAAGTGAGTTCTGTAAGTAATTTTGAAACCTTCCAGGCTAATAGGCTCAAATTGAGGTTCAAGGATAGCAATAAGAAGAAGCAACTGGCGCATACTTTAAATGGTAGTGCTCTGGCAATACCAAGAATACTCGCCGCTTTATTGGAGAATAATCAAACTGAAGAAGGCATCACCATTCCAGAAGTCCTAAGAAACTATACTGGATTTGACAAAATCTCCAAATAATGATCAGAAAAGGAACAAAGCAGGATTTACCTCAGGTATTTGAACTAGTCAAAGAGCTTGCCCAATATGAGAATGCCATTCATGAAGTAGAAAATTCCATAGAGGGCATGGAGGCTGATGGTTTTGGGGATAATCCTGCATTCCAATTCCTGGTAGCAGAAGAGAACAATAAGATCATAGGTACCGCTATTTACTATTTCAGGTATAGTACATGGAAGGGAAAGCGACTTTACTTGGAGGACATTGTAGTCAATGAGGAGATGAGAGGAAAAGGCATTGGCAAAGAATTATTTGACCAGACCATTGAAGAAGCAAAATCCGCCAATTGTACCGGAATGATGTGGCAGGTCCTTGACTGGAATGAACCTGCAATCAACTTTTACAAAAAATACAAAACCAGATTTGAAGAAGAATGGGTGAATTGTCACCTGGATTTTTAACCCTTCTCAACCCTCCTGGTCAATACTACTTTTTTCACGCCCTTATAAAATAAATAAAGTGTGATCATCATAAAAACATGAGCCACATCATCTCTGTTAAACCACAAATGAGGGTCATAATTTAATATTCTAAAAGGAAGAGTTAGCGCAATAAAGAGTACGCCCAACAAGAATTGATTGAGCAACTTGTTACCCTTAAATAACAAATAAAATCCGGGTATTAGGATAAAAACTACCATTCCGGCAGAATGAATGATTACCATCTGGAATTTGAAAAAAACAACCATCACAAAAACTGTTACTGCCAATTTCAAGTATACCAGACCATATAATTTCTTTCTCCAATAGTCATTTGCCAGGACACACATGCCCAATTCAAGAAAACTAACAGCCAGAATCGCACTTGACCAACCAGGTATTTTTCCCATTAAACCGGTATAGTTATACAGTAAATGAGATAAGCCTCCAAAAAATCCGGAAAACCCGAAGAACAGGTAAAACCAGCGCCAATTCACTGAAAAGGAAGAATCCCGCCAATTTTTAAGCTTTATGAAGTAATACCAGGCCTGAAAACCGAATGCCCAATTGAGAGCAAACCCCAAAGGCTCTAGTAGATTCAGTCCGAATAACTCAAATTCAATCTTTGTCAAAAGTTTCGCTTAAAGTTGTTTATAGCGGGCAAAAAGAACCATAATTTGTACCAGAGTCAAGCTCACAATCAAATTTCCTGAAATTGGGTTAACATCTTTTTACAATTCATGATGATTCTTTAACACAACTGGTGTAACCCCCCTGTTCGATAATAATACACAAATCGAACATCAAAGTGTACGGTACTGTACGATTACGATACACTTTTTTAACCCTGTTAGTAATTAATTAATTGATTATCAATAAATTAAGTTAATTGGCACAGGTTTCGTAATAGTACTAGCACAAGGTCAAAACTCAAAACAGAATAACAATGAAAACTTTAACTTTAAAAAACGCACTCTTAGCAACAGCATTTATGTTGTTCACTTCAGTGGCAGTATTTGCCAATGAAAATGGAAACGGTTCAGACTCAACAGCTGATCAAACAGAAGCATTGACTGAAGAAGAACTTGATGCAATTGTTGCTTCGCTGGAAGATGATCAGGCAAACTGGTTAAATGAAACAATCACTCACAACTTTTATGATGCTGACGATAACCTGATTTTTACAGCAAAAACTGAAAGGTCTGAGTCTGCAAACAATGAAAAGCTAGTGAAGTTTGTTGCACAAAGCGACTTGCTAATGACTTTTGAAAACATAAACCACTACAGATGGAATAAGCATCAGGTTGAGGGTGTAGCGGTATGTGATAATTTCTAAGGTCAAAGTAAAAAAAATGAATAGTCAAAAACTCTGAGAGAGCCGTTAACTTGAGAATTAACGGCTCTTTTTCATTTCATCAAATCCTGCACTGTTTTCACCCCTCTTTTCTCAAGTTTATTAACCAGTTTCAAAAACAATAAAGCCGTAATAAAAGCATCACCCAGTGAAGTATGACGATTTTCAATTGGGATATCGTATAATGCACAGAGACTATCTAATCCCAAAAAGTGATTTCCACCCACCTGTCTTTCTAACTCTTCCCTGTGAATCCTCTTGGCCAAATTTGCAGTATCAATGGATTTATTCTTTAATGAAAACCCCGGGTATTCTTCACCGATCCATTGGTTAACCTTTTGGATGTCAAACTGAATATGATGACCAACGATAATGCAATTCTTTATGTATTCAAGAAATCCCCTTATCTGCTCCTTCCTATCACTATAATCGGTACCAATTATTTCATGTATGGCAATCGCCTCCTCATACTTTGTGGTGGAAATTGAGGGTAGTGTTTGATCCAAAACGTTGCTAGGGTCAATTTGTCCATTTTCAAGCAAAACAGCTCCGATTGACACAATATTGTCTTCTTTTTCAAGGCCCGTAGTTTCGGTATCGAGTACAACAAACTGTTTTCGCCGAATTGGTAATTTCAGATCAATTGGTTCATTAAACCACTCAAAATAGAAAGTCGGTTCCTTTTGCTCTTCTCCAGAGAAAAATTTCTTTAAGAAATTCATTAGTTGAAATAGGACAATTGAAATCTCACATGAATTGCTTCCTGAAGCTCCTTGATAGGCTCGAATGATTTTTTGAGCAACTGCCGTTGTAATTTATTAAGCTCGCTAGGATGGATATATCGACCACTATCATCGTGCTTCATACCTGATAAGGCCCGTACTTTCATATACAATTTATAAGCATCTATGCATTCATGTATGCTTTGTTCCAGATTTGGTTCTTGCTGAACAATGGCTTTCAATCTATCAATTGTCCCTTTGACATTGGGAATATTTTTATGTAGCACCAGGAGTCTGGCTATGTCTGCTATTGGCATCATAGCTCGTCCTTTTATATCAAATTGATCTTTGTGTTGTCCATCCTTTTCCACAATGAACCCCCTAAAAAAACCAATAGGTGGAGGGTTTTGAAGGGCATTTTGAGCCAGGAAATTAAAAAAGATCTCATGTTTATTAAAGAGAGTTGTCAAATGCTGGTTTAATTCATCAACCAGCTCATCGTTACCATAAACCAACCGATAATCAAAAAAAATCGTGGTGTTCATGATGGCTTTGGGGTCTGGTTTGGTAATCCAGGTAGAAAAATCCTGCTGCCATTTTGATAATGATTGATTCCACCTTGTGTTTTTTGCCATAATTTCTGCCGGGCAATTGGCAAAACCACAGCGTTCCAGTAAATCATTTACCATTTTGGCCAATTCAAGAAACCCTTCAGTAAATTCATCATGACCATCTGCATAAACCAATGCATTGTCCTGATCCGTTCTCAACAATTGTTCTTCTCTTCCCTCGCTCCCTAATGCCAACCAGGCAAAAGGTATTGACTCGATCCCTGGATAGGTTTGAGCAACCTTTTCCAACCCAAAATGTATTCCTTTACGAACAATCTGGTCATTTATTTCTGAGATAAAACCAGCGACTAAATCCACCGACACTTCACTTTCTAGGTAATTCTGGACTAATTCCTGTGCTTTATCCCTTATTAAAGGCAAATCATCAAGATTTTTGACCTGTCTGATCTGTTTAATCAAGGCCGCTGGATGATTCCCCTGAGAGATCATCAAATCATGATCTGATATGATACCAATAATACCAGAATTGATGGTTCCGTCTTCGGTTATGACCAGGTGATGCTTTCCAGTTTTTATCATGGTGATCACCATTTCACCCATTGACAAACCATGCGGAATAGTTTGTACAGGCCCAGACATGATTTCCTGACCAGGTGAATTTGTTGGTAATTGCTGGGCCACCACCTTATTTCTAAGATCAGTATCTGTAATGATGCCCAAAGGATGATTTTGGTCATTTACCAGAACTATTGAACCAACATTGTGATCCTTCATCTGATTGGCAATATGAAAAATCGTATCCTCAAGATGTGCCGTGAGAACTTTTTTCCTGCCATCTATTTTAGACAAATCATTGAAGGAATGAAATTGACCTTGAACAGCCTCTATAGGCTTGGCAACTGCTGTCCCCTGAGCGTAACCTCTTGCAAAGAAATTCGAAAACTGTATATCAGACTCGAATAAAGAATGAAAAATCTCCTTATCAATTTGATATAAAATACATTCTTCATTGCAATAGGCTGTTAATCGGTAAGGTCTTCCTGAAATTAGGGATCTTATTCCGAAAACATCTCCTTCTTCGCATTTATCAACAAATGTTTTACCGTCGTTGTTGTCAACATAAAGGTCTACAGAACCTTGTCTCACAACATACCAAAACTCTCCCTGCTCATCTCCCTGTTTGAAAATGGAATTTTCTGATGAAACATATTTTACAGTGACATTCTCTACAATTTTTTCGAGTTCCTCTTGAGCAAGTAGGCTGAAGGGAGGAAACTGTTGTATAAAGTACTTGATCCTGTCGGTTATGATGTTCATCGTGAAGAAGAAAAAAGGCCCCCTTTCGGGAGCCTGGAAATTTGGGTTAACTTGTAACTTCAGTTTCTGCGCCGCTTATTATTTGCTCTACAACATCCGGATTCAATAAAGTGGAAGTATCTCCCAGATTACTCATATCACCGGATGCTACTTTACGAAGAATTCTTCGCATAATTTTACCTGATCTTGTTTTCGGCAAGCCCGGAACAATCTGGACTTTATCAGGTTTGGCAATTGGACCTATTATTTTATTGACAGTCTGTCGTATTTCCTCCTTAAGATTTGCTTCAGTTCTACCCTCCATATCACAGATCACATAAGCGTAAATTCCCTGACCTTTGATATCATGTGGGTATCCTACAACCGCTGATTCAATCACTTTAGGGTGCTCATTTATAGCATTTTCTACCTCGGCAGTACCCATTCTGTGACCTGAAACATTGATTACATCATCTACTCTACCTAATATTCGATAGTACCCATCATGATCTCGCTTTACGCCATCACCAGTGAAATACATGTTTTCATAGGAGGAGAAATAAGTTTGCCTACAACGCTCATGGTCGCCATAAGTTGTTCTCACCATGGATGGCCATGGGAACTTGATACACAAATTACCTTCGACACCATTTCCTTTTAGCTCATTACCATCATTATCCACAATCATCAACTGAATTCCTGGAAGTGGTAAAGTAGCAAAGGCAGGTTTAGTAGGTGTTACCCCTGCAATTGGTGAAATCATGATTCCTCCTGTCTCTGTCTGCCACCAGGTATCCACAATTGGACATTGGCCTTTCCCTATGTGATCATGATACCAGTGCCACGCTTCTTCGTTAATTGGCTCTCCCACCGATCCGATTACTTTTAATGAGGAAAGATTATATGGTTCCAGTGGTTCCAAACCGAATGCCTGAAGTGCTCTAATGGCAGTAGGAGCGGTATAGAATTGATTGACCTGATATTTATCCACGATTTCCCAGAATCGTCCTGCATTGGGGTAAGTAGGAACACCCTCGAACATGATCGTAGTTGCACCAGCCAATAATGGACCATAGACTATATAAGAGTGTCCTGTGATCCATCCCACGTCAGCTGTACACCAATAAACATCCCCCTGATTGTACTGAAATACATTTAGGAAGGAATAATAGGTATAAACCATGTAACCACCACAAGTGTGTACAACACCTTTGGGTTTACCTGTAGATCCCGAAGTATATAAAATGAAAAGCATTTCTTCTGAATCCATCTCCTCTGCTTCATTTTCGATCGAAACACCCTCAATTGCATCATGCCACCAAATGTCCCGACCTGCTTTCATAGTTACTTCCGTACCAGTACGCTTTAGGACTATTACCTTTTCAATAGAACTTGTAGATTCTAGCGCTTCATCCACTACAGCTTTCACTGGAATAGTCTTTGCTCCTCTGAAATTACCATCTGAGGTTAGAACCGCTTTTGCTGAGCAATCATTTATCCTATCTGCTAAAGAAGAAGAACTAAATCCTGCAAAAACTACAGAATGAACCGCACCAATTCTAGCACAGGCTAACATAGCTACTGCTGCTTCAGGAACCATTGGCATGTAGATAATCACCCGATCACCCTTTCCAATACCTTGTTCCTTCATTGCATTTGAAAATTGACAAACTTTCTCATACAACTGCCTGTAGGTCAAAGTAATCCCTTCTTCCGACGGATCATTGGGTTCCCAAATAATTGCTGGCCGATCCCCCAATGTGAAAAGATTCCTTTCAAATATGTTTTCAGTAATATTAAGTTTCCCATTGACAAACCATTTGACATTTGGTTCCTTGAAGTTCCAATCCAATACCTGATCCCATCTTTTCCTCCAATGAAATGAATCGGCTATTCTATCCCAGAACTCTTCTGGCTGTGCTACACTTTTTTGATATTCGTGGATGTACCCACTAAGGGTTTGAATCTTGTGGCTCATTTCTATTTACTATTTCGGTTCAACATTTATTTTTTTGCGACTTACGTCAAATCAATTCTTTTACTTTATTTACTATGTCCCTGGTAGAATATGGTTTGGTGATATACATATCTGCACCTGCATCATATCCTGCCTGAATTTCCTCTTCTTTTATTTTTGCACTGAGAAATATCACCTTGATATCCTTTGTTGCTTCATTTGATTTTAATCTTTTACATACTTCGAGACCATCCACCTCTGGCATCATGATATCCAGAATAATCAGGTCAATTTCTTCCTGTTCCACTGTTTGGAGTGCTTCCTTTCCATCCCTTCCCACAAAAACATTGTATCCATTTTTTTTCATTAAGAACTCCAATGATAATAGGATATTGGGTTCATCATCCACTACTAATACATTTGGGTGGTTAGCCCGTTCGGAATTTTTCTTTTTCACTTTCACCATGTCGAATCGAATTAAAAGGTAAGATAATAGTCATTTCCGTACCTTTCCCCAATTCACTCCTTACATTTATACTTCCACCATGCATCTCCACAATGGATTTTGTGATGGCTAAGCCTAAACCTGTCCCTTTATCCTTCAGGTTATCCCTCTTTCTTATTTGATAAAATTTCTGAAAAATTTTGTCTTGATATTCAACTGCTATCCCAGGACCATCATCCGAAACTGTGATCTGAATCCCTTGATCTGCCACTCTGGTTGTTACCTCAATTATACCAGAGGACTTATCATGATACTTGATTGCGTTGGATAATAGATTTTCCAATACCTGAATGATCCTATCACGATCGAGCTGAGTATTAATTTCAGGATTTTGGTTTTTTAATATACTTATATTCTTTTCCTGAGCCCATTGCTGTACATTTTCCACTGATTCATTTACAATATCTCCGAGTGGTTCATTGGTTAAATTAAGCTGTAAAACACCTGACGCAAGCTTTTCCAAATCAAGCACTTCACTGATCAACCGGCTCATCCGCTCTGTTTCCCTAACAATGATTTCAAGGAAATTTGACTTCTCATCATCTCCTAAATCCGGATTGTCAAACAAGATTTCAGCAAAAGATCTAATACTGGTAATTGGTGTTCGCAGTTCGTGGGTTACGGTGGATATGAAACTATCTTTTTCCCTATCAATTGCCTTCAATTGGAGATTTGCTTTCACCAACTTTTCTGTCGTTTTCTCCAGGGTTTCGGATTGGCTTTTCAACTTCTTGTTGAGTTCCAATAGCTCCTGGGATTCCTTTACCACAGAAATAACATCCTTGAGGTCTAATTCCTCTTCTTTCACTGTGGAAGAAACCAATATCCTTGCTGATGCAGCACCTACAGCACCAGAAAGGATGGTTTCCACATAAGGTACCATTTTACCCTGGACTGACTCTTCGTCAATCCAGGGACCATGGATATGAGAGTAATATAGAATCGCCTGCTGGGTCCTGCTTTTACCCAGTACATTTTCCATTAATATTGTAAGATCACCTACTTTAGCTACCCCTTTCCAAATGCCAACTCTATTTTTTTCTTGCGAATACTTATTAATATCTACAAAAATCTCTGCCTGCTTTCTTTCATGTTTTCCCTGAGGGAACAACACAGAAACAACCACATAAGAAAGGGTATTCAAAGAAATTGAAATAAAGAAACTGGCTGTTACCGGAGACATACCCATAGATCCTGCAATACTTGACAAGTCAAGTATGAGAATCTCTCCCAAAATTTCCGGAAATATTCCCACCTGCACCACATTTGGAATTATTAGTAAATAAAACCAGAAAGAGAAGCCTACTATCATGCTCACACAAGCTGCGGCTTTACTACCAATTTTCCAGTAGGTACCGATCAATATACTTGGTGCAAATTGCGCCACCCCGATAAATGACATTATACCAATGGACACAATAGAGTAGTTATCTGCAACTAACCTGAAATACATATAGGCCAGGAACATTAAAACAATTATGCTCAATCGTCTTACTCCTAACAGGAGCTGAGCAATGCTTTTATGAGATTCACGGTTTTTGGCAACAAAAGGCATGATCAGGTTGTTGGAAACCATGTTCGTAAGTGCAAAAACTGAAACCATTATCATACTTGTAGAGGCACTGAATCCACCTACATACGCCAGTACAGCCAGGCCATTCTGGTTCATGCTTAAGGGTAAGGTAAGTACATATGTATCTGGATCAATGGATCCATCAAGCATCATCTTACCGGCAAAGGCTATTGGCAAAACAAAGAGGTTTATCAGCAGTAGGTACATGGGAAATATCCAAACTGCTTTCTTTAAATGTCTTTCGCTATTATTTTCTAAAACAGCCATTTGAAATTGCCTCGGTAGGAACATTACAGCCAGGAAAGCTAACCCGAGCATCCAAAACCAATTATTTAAATTTTCATCTGGCATCACAAACAGGGCGGCCAGTTCTTCATTTTGAGAGGCCTTCTCAAAAATATCCCCAACACCATCGTAGAGGTTATAAGTTACATAGATACCTACCCCAACGAAAGCCAATAGCTTAATGACGGATTCTGTAGCGATGATACTGATTAATCCATGGTGCTTGTTGGACGTTTCAATATTTCTTGTGCCGAAAAGAATGATGAATACTGCCAAAATACCAGTAACATAGAAACTTGAGTCACTGAGAAACATCCCTTTACTTCCAGTGCTTGTCCCCTCAAAACTCAACAGATCAAAACCTATACCAATTGCCTTAAGTTGTATGGCTATGTATGGTAAAACAGCAAATATGGAAAACACAGTAACGAAAATTCCGAGGAAAACACTATTTCCATACCTACTGGAGATATAGTCGGCTAGTGAGGATATTCCGAAATGGTTACTTACGCGAATCATCTTCCGGGTAAACCAAAACCATAATGGAATGAATAAAGATGGTCCGAGAAACGTTGTAATGAAATCTATTCCATTGGTAGCAGCTCGACCTACACTTCCATAAAATGTCCAAGCTGTACAATAAACCGAGAGAGATAATGCATAAATCCAGGGACTTGCCAGTATTTTTTCACCCACCTCAGATTTTTTATCTACCCACCAGGCAAGTGAGAATAGCATCAACAAATAAAAAAGGATTATCGATATGACGCTAATCGATGGCATTATTTCGAATTAGGATTGCGAAAATTAAAAATCACAAAAGAACCGATTACTATCCCCATCCATATTGTAAATAGATAGATGTAAAGTAACGGTATGTTGTTTATAAGTTGCTGTATATTAAAAATTCTGATGAGCGGCTCATTTATTAAAACGATTCCGAGTACCAGCAACACAAGTGAGGTTGAAAGTAGTCTTCTATTTACCATAACAGGTCTTAATATAAGAAAAATGCTGGGTAGTGTCCACCTTAAAACACTACCCAGACTCTGAACCTAGTGAACTGAAGCGTCTCCAGACCCTCTCGGGAACCGGATATTCTCCACGATTTCCTGAACCTCCTCAGGAGCTTCAGGAGTTAACCTACTTACCACTAAACTGACTACAACATTGACACACATAGCTATTGTGCCAAAACCTTCTGGTGAAATTCCAAACCACCAATCTTCTTTAGTTCCTCCTCCGAAAAGGCCTAACTTATATTTCATCATGTAGAACAACATCAAAGTAATTCCAATGATCATACCAGCCACTGCACCTTGTCTGTTCATTCGTTTGTCAAAAATTCCTAGAATAATCGCCGGGAAGAATGAAGCTGCAGCTAAACCAAAGGCCAGTGCCACGGTGGCCGCCACAAAACCTGGAGGGTTAATTCCAAAATAACCTGCTATGATTACAGCAATAGCTGCACCAGCTCTGGCCCACATTAGTTCTCCCTTTTCACTGATGTCTGGTTTGATCTGCTTTTTAATTAAATCGTGAGAGACACTGGTAGATATTACAAGTAACAGACCTGCCGCTGTTGATAGGGCTGCTGCTAGACCACCCGCTGCTACAAGTGCAATCACCCAGTTTGGCAACTGTGCAATTTCAGGATTAGCCAATACCATAATATCTCTATCAATTGTTAATTCATTGGCATCTGCATTACCCACATACTGGATTTTACCATCGCCATTTTTGTCATCATATTTGATCAGTCCAGTATTCTCCCAATTGCTAAACCAGGATGGCATGCTTTCATAAGGTTGTTCTGAAACTGTATTGATCAAATTAGTTCTTGCAAATGCTGCTATTGCAGGAGCAGTAGTATATAGAATCGCAATAAAAATCAATGCATAACCCGCAGATATCCTTGCATCTTTTACTTTAGGTACTGTAAAAAATCTTACAATTACGTGAGGTAATCCAGCTGTACCCACCATCAAGGCAAGTGTTATTGCAAATACATCAATCATTGGTTTAGACCCATCCGTGTATTCTGCAAAACCAAGTTCAACATGAAGTTGGTCAAGTTTATCCAAGAGGTAAGTCCCATCAGCTAAAGTTCCTCCGAAACCAAGTTGCGGCAAGATATTTCCAGTCATCTGAAACGAAATGAAGAATGCAGGAACCATGAAAGCAAATATGAGCACGCAATATTGTGCCACCTGCGTGTAGGTAATCCCTTTCATGCCACCAAGTACTGCATAGAAGAATACAATAGCCATACCAATGTAAACACCTACATTAATATCAACTTCAAGGAATCGGCTAAAAACCACTCCCACACCTCTCATCTGGCCAGCTACATATGTAAATGAGACAATTATTGCACATATAACCGCCACAGTTCTGGCTACATCTGAGTAATATCGGTCACCTATAAAATCAGGAACAGTAAACTTCCCAAATTTTCTAAGATATGGTGCCAGAAGAAGTGCAAGCAACACGTATCCTCCAGTCCAACCCATCAGGTATACAGCTCCATCATACCCGGCAAAGGAGATAATTCCTGCCATTGAGATAAATGATGCTGCTGACATCCAATCAGCTGCTGTGGCCATTCCATTGGCCAATGGAGGCACACCTCCTCCGGCAACATAAAATTCTTTTGTTGATCCAGCCCTCGACCAGATCGCTATTCCAATATAGAGGGCGAAAGTGATCCCTACTATTACGAAAGTCCAAACTTGTACATCCATGATAATCTCTTTTGTTATTTGTTACTTTTCATCCACATCAAACTCTTGATCCAGTTTATTCATCAGTCGGACGTAGACGAATATGAGAATCACGAATACATAAATTGATCCTTGCTGAGCAAACCAAAAGCCCAGTTTAAAACCGCCAAGCCTGACGTTATTGAGTGCGTCTGCAAAAAGAATTCCAGCTCCATAACTCACAACAAACCATATTGCCAGGAGAATTGAGAGGTACTGAACATTCTTTTGCCAGTATTTCTTCATTTTATTCTTATCCATTGTAGTTAAGTTTTATAAAAATATATGTGTCTGTAAGGTTAATACTCCAGTTCTGTCAGGCGCATCTCCAGTGTAGTTAGCCTGAGTGGAATTATATTCCAATGTTACTTTTGCATTATGTCCTGATATGAACCAGTTGGCTCCAAGTTGGAATGAATTACCCGCATTTTCGAACGCCTCAAAATCTCGTGTGCTATAAGCAACATATGGCATGAATCTGCCTTTCTCGGTGAACTCCGGTAATAGGTACCCAAATTGACCGTAAATAGAATTGCCAGTACCGTAAGTTGTACCTAGCGCATAATTTTCACCATAATTGAAATTGTAGAACACTGCATATGCATTAATTGCTGAGTTGCCACCCACTGGTGCATCATAGTAAACATCAAATGCTATATGATTTACATTTTTGGATACGACCTCACCGTTTTCTCTGGCGACCACACCATTAGCATGACTAAAGAACCCAGCCCCGATATTCAATACTGACTTTTTCCCCATATAAGTCCCCACTCTGTATGGCAGTTTATTGGATTCCTGATCCATAATCTGGAAGTCTACATACCCTTGAATTACACGAGATGCATCATCTGGAAAAAGTCTTTTCCCTGAATAACTTGGCGCTACAACTAATGAATCTGCTCCAACACTTCCGAGTGATGCAGCCAATGCATCATTGATTGCAAAATGATAATTAAGTTTTCCAACTCGTCCCTTGGCATAAATTCCTAAATGACGAGCAAACTGATCTGATAATCCTAGTTGAGCCCATGCCTGTCGATAATTGTCCAGCGTCATGAAATTCAAAGTACTCGCTGAGGTAATTCTGGATAGTCCATTCCAGTAATGAAGACCTCCTCCAATTGACAATTGGTCCACAACCTTGAATTCCGTCCAAGCTGCATGTAAAAATATTTGAGGACCATTTCCCTGTACACCTGTGGGTGTCATGTTTGCGGTAGTCAAATTATTAAGCCCCCAGTGAGTAAGGATTAGAAACCTTGGAGAAATTTGAGCAAAAGCCAATAACCTTGACCTTCGTACCCTGGGTGTAACCTTAAAATCATCATCCCCGGATAGATTATTAGATTGTGCCCAGATTTGGTGCCATGTAATGAACCTTATATATTTTGATCCTGATTCGTTGAGCTTCAACGTAAGAGGAGCATACTTTTCGTCAACTTTTTGTTTCTCGTCCTGTGCGGACACACAAAGAGCCGAACTCATTAATAAATAAATAATGATTAGCTTTTTCATATTTTCAATGAATTGGGTCTAACGTTTAATTTTTCTAAAATTCTTCCGACGAAAGCCTCAACAAATTGAAAATATTTGAATTCAATTCATAGTTTGATGTATATATGCGCTAATTTATATACATAAAGCTTCTATTCCTTGAATTTCTCCCATTTGATCAACATATATTTATCCCCTAAAGCGGTAATGATCAAACCAGAGTCTTTAGTGTTCTGATTATCAGATATATAAGTAACCAATTCTTCATGGCTGAGAATGCGATATGTGGGATGATATCCCTTATTTTCTGGCGCTTTTATACGGTATTTTCTTACCCAATTCATTACAGACACATGGCTCACGCCTAGCAATCTTTCGATCTCCCGGAAGCTAACTCCCTCAATGTAAAGTTGTAAAGCCTTGGTCACAAAATAAGGATCCACTGATTTTCCAGCTTTACTTACTGTATAAAAATAATTACATTGTTTGCATTTATAGCGCTGACGGTCATTAATTATTCCGCTCTTTACAGAATTTTCAGAATTACACCTTGGGCAAATCGGATATTTCAAAACTAAATTTTTTTTGTGTATATCAATTTAGCAAGAATATATCAATTTAGCAAATTATATACTTTCGACTATGATTGCTGAGAATACACCTAAGAAAAGTGCAATTAATTTTCTGATATCTGTCCGGTGGCCGGGGTTGCTTTCTACAAAAATAGTGGTGGAAATATGAAGAAAACTCCCAGAAACGAGTGCAAATAAATAACTCGTACTTTCTTCATCCATATTGATGTAATTGCTTAGCAATAGTCCCAAAGGGGTCATAATAGCAAAGATCGTCAACAAGCCAAATAGCCAAAAACGATTAATAATCTGAGTCGATAAAACGCTCATCAATGCAAAAGCAGCCGGCATTTTATGCAAAACAATTCCAAATAAAATGGTATGAGATTCGTGTTTTGCATGAATTGACGATGGATGTGACAGTAACGCACCTTCCAGTAAGGCATGAATACACAATGCAATCAATAGCGATATAGAAAGCATAGGTTTATGACCATGGTGATGTGTGTTTTGATGCATGTGTCCATGTTCCACACCGCTTGTAAAGAATTCTAAAATATGCTGCAATAAGAAACCCACCAGCACGAATACACCCACTTTATAAGGAACACGTGACTCTGAAAATAGCTCTGGTAAAATGTGAATAACCGTAATGGAAAACAAATACGCCCCAGCGAATACGAGAGGAGTCTTAAAAGTATTCGATTTTAAATTGAGAATAAAATAGGAGGCTCCAGCTCCGATGGTCGTCAATATTAATATTATGATAGTTTGTACCATCAAATCTTTTCAACTATGTATATAAGTCTCTCAGAAGACTCCTGAACATAAGGCTCCAGATCGTAATTCCCTAAACGAGATATCAATTTTAATCCAGCATCTTCGAAATACGTGAGAAACTCATCATCACGAATAACCTTAACCCTTTCCTGAAAAATAAAGTTTTCTTCTTCGTCGATTATTTGAATTTCTTTCAAAATAACATCATTTTCCAGTTTTCGGGATATTTTAAATATAATACCATCAATAATTTTCTCCTCAGAAGATACCAGTGCATTTAGAACCAAGTAGGGATTAAGGAAATCTAAGAACAATTTCCCTCCTTTCTTCAATGAAACTGACATGTTAAAAAGCGCCTGTTTGTTCTCTTCAAGTGATTCGAAATAGCCTATGCTCGTAAAAAAATTCAAAACCACATCAAAACTTGAGGTTTTGTAGGGAATTCGCATGTCCCATTTTTCGAATCGCAGATTCTTATTTTCAAACTGTTTAGCAAAATCAATATTGGACCTGGAAAGATCTATTCCTGTTACATCGAAACCTTTTTGATTAAGATAGATGGCATGCCTACCTTTACCACACGCCACATCTAAAATTTTGTCGCTTTCCTTTAAGTACTTTTTTTCTCGTAGCTGATCAATGAAAAATTGAGCTTCCTGCTCATCTCTGTTTCGATACAGCTTATGGTAATATGGTGAATCAAACCACTTCCCGAACCAGTCAAGACTGCTCACCTACTCAAGTATTATGTTTTTTGCAACATTAGAGGTGGTGTAGGTTACTATTTCACCATTCTCATCTGAATAAATTAAATGAGCTTCTAATGAATCATTTTCATCAACTATTTTCTTAGATTCTTCAAAGCCAAGTACCATGAAAGCAGTAGCATATGCATCAGCTAATATGCAATTCTCATGAAATACGGTCGCACTTAAAAGTGTGTGCTCCACTGGGTATCCTGTGAACGGACTTATAGTGTGGGCATATTTTTTTCCATCTCTTACGAAGAAATTACGGTAATTACCACTTGTAGCCATGGACATATTACTCAACATAACTTTTGCAGCTAACTTTCTTTCATCTCTGCTTACAGTAGGATCCTCTATACCAATGGTCCATACGGCACCATTTGGTTTTTTCCCGGAGCATCGTACCTCACCACCAATTTCCACCATATATGCCTTGTGCCCCAATCCATTCAAAAAATTAGCAACCAAGTCAACAGCATACCCTTTAGCGATTGCACTGAAATCAAGATACATTCCACGGCTCATGGTCACTTTCTTCTTATCAAATTGTACTTTCTCAAAGCCAGAATACTCCATTAATGAATCTACTAAGGCACTATCAGGAACATTTATCAATTTACCAGGTCCAAAACCCCATTGGTTAACCAGTGGACCCACTGTTGGATCAAAAGCACCTCCTGTTTCTTCAAAAACCTTTGCCGCCGATGCTAAAATCGGGTAGAAAAAATTGGTACTATAACTTAACTCATAATTCTTGTTAAGTGTTGATATCTCTGATGTAGTTACATACGTGGATAGTGAATTATTGAAAACTGTAAGCAACGAGTCTATCTGAGGTTTCAGCTCATCTGATGCCTCTTTCACTACCTTAACCGAATATGGAACTACTCCCATTGTAACCCCTGTAATCGATTCGATTACCATAGGTTGTTCCTTTACCCCGTTACATCCCGCAACAACGACCAATATCAAAAAAAATACCCTTTTCACTTAATCTGATTTAAGATGCGAAATTAGTCATAATTATGAAACGATCGGAGACTTACTTCATTTTCCAATCAATTAGCATAAAAGTACTCATTTGCTATGATTTGAAAGTATGTTTCTACATCCAATCAAAGAGGTTTATATTTGTTGGATCAATAAATTAATGGTATGCGCGAAGATTATTTGACAGGTGCGGATGATGGTATGAGCACAGACGAAAGAGAGTTTGAAAGAGCGCTTAGACCATTAAGTTTTGATGATTTCTCTGGACAAGCCAAAGTTGTTGAAAACCTGAAAATATTTGTCCAGGCTGCCAAACAACGTAATGAACCATTAGACCATGTCCTTCTACATGGCCCTCCCGGACTTGGGAAGACCACTCTATCACATATTATTGCCAATGAATTGGAATCCAGTATTAAGGTCACCAGCGGGCCCGTACTTGATAAACCATCTGAACTGGCAGGACTTCTCACTAATCTGGAAGAAAATGATGTCTTGTTTATAGATGAAATACACAGGCTCAACCCTATAGTGGAGGAATACCTGTATTCTGCGATGGAGGACTTTAGAATTGACATCATGCTGGATTCCGGACCTAATGCCCGTTCAGTACAAATTGGTCTAAATCCATTTACTTTAATTGGGGCCACTACAAGATCAGGATTACTAACTTCGCCACTTAGAGCTCGGTTTGGCATCAATTCAAGGTTAGAATACTATGACACTAAACTACTCTCAGGCATCATAATCCGCTCTGCTGATATTCTAGGCTCTCCAATACATGAAGAAGCCTCATTTGAAATCGCCAGAAGATCTCGTGGTACGCCAAGAATTTGCAATAACCTCCTCAGAAGAACACGAGATTTTGCTCAAATCAAAGGAGACGGGACGATTACCAAAGAAATTGCTGAAATCGCATTAAATGCACTTGATGTGGATGAAAATGGACTGGATGAAATGGACAACAGAATCCTCAACACCATCATTCACAAATTCAAAGGTGGTCCGGTAGGTCTCAATACAATTGCAACAGCTTGCAGTGAGGAAGCAGAAACAATTGAAGAAGTATATGAACCCTTTCTTATCAAGGAAGGATATATTAAGCGAACTTCAAGAGGTAGAGAAGCAACCGAACTAGCATATAAACACCTAAATGTTGTCCCTCCGGGCAGAACAAGAGGCCTTTTCGATTAAATGTCATCTATCGATACAAACACTGATCTTGTAAAAAAGACAGCTGCAGCACTAGGATTCAGTTTCTGCGGCATATCTAAAGCTGAATTCCTGGAAGATGAAGCCCCACGACTGGAAAACTGGCTCAAGAATAATATGCATGGGAATATGGGTTATATGGCCAATCACTTCGATAAACGACTAGACCCCACCAAATTGGTGGAAGGATCAAAATCAGTCATTTCATTGGTATATAATTATTTCCCTGCCAAAGACATTGCAGAAAACAAAAGCTACAAAATTGCCAAGTATGCATTTGGAGAAGATTATCATTTTGTGATCAAGGATAAACTCAAATCTTTTTTTAATGAATTAAAGGAAAACATTTCTCAAGACTTGCAAGGTCGGGTGTTTGTGGACTCGGCACCTGTTCATGAAAGGGCCTGGGCTGCTAAATCAGGCATTGGCTGGATTGGTAAAAACTCATTGTTATTGAACAGATCAATGGGAAGTTTCTTTTTTCTGGCTGAAATTATTTCAGATCTTGAGCTCATTCCAGATGGTCCAATTAAAGATTACTGCGGCACATGCACGAGTTGCATAGATGCTTGTCCTACAGATGCCATCCCCCAACCTTATGTGGTAGATGCCAGTAAGTGCATTAGTTATTTGACTATCGAATTAAAAGATGAAATTCCACATGAATTTGAAGGCCAATTTGAAGATTGGGTATTCGGATGTGATATCTGCCAGGATGTTTGCCCATGGAACCGATTCAGCAAACCACATCAGGAAGAAAGATTTACTCCAAACAATAAGTTAGACATGACTAAAAAAGAATGGGAGGAACTAACAGAAGAAACTTTTAGAGTGATCTTTAAGAATTCAGCGGTAAAAAGAACAAAGTATTCAGGGTTGAAACGAAATATCGATTATGCAAAAAAAATCCCGCTTGGTTGAGCGGGATATTGGGTTGCTGTTTAATTCACATAGCTTGCTGATGAAAATGTCTGTTGAGAATTACCAGATATATATGTCCAAAATTCTCATAACACCAATCTTTTAGTTTAGAAATTTCTTCATCTACAAGAGTTTTAAGGGCTTTTCGCAGTTCCTTCTCGAAAAGCCATCTATCAAAACTCACTTTTGAAAGAATAGTTTTGAAGTATTCGAGCATAAAATTCTAAATTTTTGTTAAAAAATTAACACTTACTTTCCTCAAGACGTAAAAGAACTCGTTAATAAATTCAGGTTGATTAATTTAGCAAAAATTGGCCTAATAATCAAGACTTAAAATCAATTTGTAAACGTTTGCATAAATCATAATGTTTCATTTACAAAAAGGAAATATTCTCATTTACAGTAGCTTAGCCTTCATCTTAAGCTTTCTGGTATTCGCTCATTCAGCTAATGCACAGGAAGTTAAGGTGCAGCTAGGTCCAGGTGAAATTGCTCTGAACCAACCTTTCACCATTACAGTAACCATTCAGAATGAAAACCTGAGAAGTATCAACGACTTTCCAGATATACCAGGATTTTCTAAGGCCAATATAAGTAGTTCGAGCACTACAAACTACATCAATGGTAGAATGTCCTCTTCCCAGAGCCGAACACTCAACTATATTCCTCAAAAGGAGGGAACTTTTAAACTACTCCCTTTCTCAGTAGAAGTAAATGGTAAAAGAATTACTTCTCCCGGAAAAACAATCAAGGTAGGTCCTCCAGCAAAACGTCAAAGAAGAAGTTTTTTTGACAATGACCCAACGGATGACTTCTTTGGGAGACCCAATAAAAAACAAGAGTTTATAGATGTAGAAGCCGATGCTTTTCTCGCTCTGACTACTGATAGATCAGAGGTGTTTCAGGGAGAAGGATTCACAGCTACATTGGCTTTTTATGTGTCCGCAAAAAATAGAGCTGACATGAGGTTCTACGAACTGGGAAAACAAATAACTGAAATAACAAGCAAAATCAAACCCTCCAATTGCTGGGAAGAGAGCTTTAATATTGACAACATTACAGGAGAACCGATCACTATTAACAATGAAAGGTTTACACAATATAAAGTGTATCAGGCCACATTTTATCCCTGGAATACAGAGACAATCAAATTCCCCTCAGTTGAACTAGAATTAATCAAATACAAAGTAGCAAAATCACCTTCCTTTTTTGGTAGGAATAAACAGGAAGATTTTCAAACGTTCAAATCCAAACCAAGAAATGTAACTGTTAAGGAACTGCCTCCACATCCATTGAAGGAATTGGTGGCAGTGGGAATTTATAATTTGAAGGAAAACATTGATAAAACCACATTGAATACCGGGGAAAGTTTCAACTACAAATTTGATATAACCGGCTTTGGTAATATCAATGCAATAGAAGACCCTATTATACCGAAAGACCTTGAGGATTTTGACATCTACGATCCGAACAAGCAAATCAATATAAACCGTGGTGGAAATAGAGTAAGTGGCACTAAATCATTCAATTATTATGGGATCCCTAAGGAACCTGGCACATACAACCTTGGTGACATCTTTAGTTGGATCTACTTTGACCCCAGAAAAGAAGTTTATGACACACTGAAATCCGAACTGCAGATAGTTGTTAATGGGGAAAGTCGTAAAAATGAATCAATCATTGCTTCTGATATGGGAAATTTTTATGATAAGATCGACATCATAGATAATTCACTCACATCCTATGATCCATGGTTGGATAACAAAATGGTTTCTAATTTTCTATTAGCACTTGTACTTATTGGTTGTGGGGCTATTCTTTTCAAAGGTTATCAAAAACCAGTAAAAGCTGATACATCAAATTCATTGTTAAAAAGAAAAACAAAGGTTACCCCTGAGAAAAAAGCTGTCACAGATTTGACAATCATAGAGCGCCTCATTGAAAGTTCCTTTATCCGGGCTTTTGGCTGGGGGATTGTTTTGGTTTTGGTAAGTATGTCGGTCGAATGGCTGGCTACTCTACTTGAGTCAGCTCTATTGGTTAATCTGTATAGCATTATTTTCATACTGGCCGTACCAGTGATTTTCTATTTATTTACTAAGTCGGTTCATTCTGAAGAACAATCATTTATAGACATAGCGTTGCATTACCTGTTGATTATAGGACCAATTCTATTGTATTTAACCCTTTTCGATGGAATTGCTTTATCAAATGATTCACTTAACCCCAACGATGTTTACTTTGGTTTTTTTAACAATATTACCAGTCAATCATTTATTATCATTCTTGCCGTAATTATTGTCTCTGGAGTTGCCTTTTGGACATCACAGCGATCAAACAGTGAGCTCAAAGCATGAAATAAGTTTATAAAACAGTGCCCTGACTTCCTCAAAGGAGTTTTTGATTTATCTTTAAGCGATTTTAGAAATTTAGACACTTAGACATCATGTCAAATTCGTATGGGAGGCTCTTTAGAATTACCACATTCGGCGAGTCTCATGGAGTGGGGTTAGGAGTAACAATTGATGGTTGTCCGGCTGGGGTTCCCGTAGATATGGAATTTATCCAATCTGAAATGGACAGACGTAAACCAGGTCAGTCAAAGATTACAACACAACGAAAAGAGGGAGATAAAGTAGAGATTCTCAGTGGTGTATTTGAAGACAAAACCACAGGAACACCTATTGGTATGGTTATCTATAATGCCGATCAGCGGAGCAAAGATTACAGCCATATCGCAGATAAATACAGACCAAGTCATGCGGATTATACCTATCAGGAAAAATATGGCATCAGAGACTACCGCGGTGGCGGTAGGAGTTCTGCTAGAGAAACTGCTGCAAGAGTAGCTGGAGGGGCAATAGCCAAGACCTTCTTGAAGAACCTCGGCATTGAAGTATATGCCTATGTTTCTCAGGTAGGAGATCTTAAATTAGAAAAAAATTACAAGGAATTAGATCTGAGTAAAACAGATGACAATATCGTCAGGTGCCCGGATCAGGCAGTAGCCAACCAAATGATTGATTTGATTGATCAGGTAAGAAAGGACAGAGACACCATTGGTGGAGTGGTGACTGGCGTTATTAAGAATGTACCAGTAGGTTTAGGCGAACCTGTTTTCGATAAGTTGCATGCAGAACTGGGTAAAGCAATGCTTAGTATCAATGCGGTGAAAGGATTCGAATACGGAAGTGGTTTTGAAGGAGTTAAAATGAGAGGATCTACACACAATGACGCTTTTCATAGTGAAAATGGTAAGATCTCCACGGAAACCAATTATTCAGGTGGTATTCAGGGCGGTATAAGCAATGGTGAAGATATCTACTTCAATGTGGCCTTTAAACCCGTTGCTACCATTATGCAAGACCAGGAAAGTATTGACAAAGAAGGAAATCCTGCAGTAGTTTCCGGTAAAGGACGACATGATCCTTGTGTAGTGCCCAGGGCTGTGCCAATTGTGGAAGCTATGTCTGCACTCGTGATTGCAGATTTTTATTTAATCAACAAAACCTCAAAAGTTTTATCATGAAAAAGCTCTCTTTAGTAGCGAAAATCGGAATTGGAATGTTGTTAGGAGTCGTTTTAGGGCTGCTAGGTTCATTCTTCAGCTTCGAACAATTCGTAATCGATTGGATCAAGCCATTCGGTACAATTTTCGTAAGTATGTTGAAGCTGATTGCTATTCCACTGATACTGGTATCACTCATTGATGGCATCTCCAACCTAACGGATATGGCTAAATTATCCAGAATTGGAGGTAAGACTTTGGGGCTTTACGTAACCACAACCGTTTTAGCCATCACAATTGCTCTGATATTGGCAAATGTGGTAAACCCTGGAAGTTTTGTTGCTGAAGAAAAAAGAGAAGAATTAAAAGAACAATATGCATCTGAGGCTTTATTGCGACAGGATGCAGCCTCCGGGGTGAAAAACAATGGTCCGCTAAAAATTCTTGAAGACATTGTCCCAAGTAACATATTTGCCTCAATGACCAGCAATGGAAACATGCTACAAGTCATATTCTTTGCTATTTTATTTGGCATTGCAATGATCATGACACCTTCACATGAAATGAAACCTGTCAAAGGATTTTTCAATGGTGTCAATGCCATCATTCTCCGGATGGTTGAAATAATAATGCGGTATTCACCGATTGGTGTATTGGCATTACTGGCAGGGCTCATCGTTGAAACTGCAGCAGATGCTTCGTTATTTATTGCATTGGGTGTTTATGCAGCCACAGTATTATTTGGTCTCGCTTTTATGGTATTTGTCTTCTACCCAATTGTAATTACCTCGTTCACCAAAATCAGTTACGGAGACTTTTTTAAAGGAATGTTCCCTGCACAGCTTCTAGCGTTCAGTACCAGCTCAAGTGCAGCAACATTGCCTGTTACTATGGAGCGGGTTGAAAAAAAATTAGGTGTTTCTGAAGAGGTTTCCAGTTTTGTTCTTCCAATGGGTGCTACTATCAATATGGATGGTACAAGCATCCACCAGGCGATATCAGCGGTATTTATTGCTGTGGCTTTTGGTCACGAACTTACTTTGGGCGATCAGCTTACCATAGTTTTAACTGCAACACTTTCATCTATCGGTGCAGCTGCAGTACCAGGTGCCGGTCTAATTATGCTAGTAATTGTTTTAGGTGCCATTGGAGTAGATCCAGCAGGCCTTGCTTTGATTATTGCACTTGACAGACCATTAGATATGTGCCGGACAATTGTCAACGTCACCGGAGACGCTACAGTAGCTTCTTTGGTAGCAAGCTCAGAGGGTGAACTATCCGAAGGAGTGGATAGAGAAAGGCTTACAAAAGAGGATAAACTGGAAATATCAGTAACAGACGAAGACCTTCAGGAATACAAGTAATAAATTCCTCAATCTGTGAACTAATTTTACCTGAAAGTGTTCCTTATAAGAATTTAGAAAAACTAGACAATGAGTACAGCGACTTCAAATCCTATTAATATATACCTGGAAGCTAATCCAAATCCTAACTCTCTCAAATTTGTAGCAAATTTCATGCTCTTACCAGAAGGGTCAAGTCAGGACTTCCCAGACAAAGAAAGCGCATCCAATGCCCCTCTGGCAAAAGAATTATTTGATTATCCTTATGTGAAACGTGTTTTCTACATGAGCAATTTCGTCACGGTTACCAAAGATGAAAATGTGGAATGGGTTGAAATTCAGGATGAAATAAAGAGACACATTGTGGAATTCCTGCAAGCAGGCAAACAAATATTAGAAGAGGCCAAATTCACTAATGAAATATCTGAGGATGATACAGAAATTGAAGCAAAGATCAAGGGCATATTAGATGAATATATCAAACCTGCAGTTGAACAGGATGGGGGTGCAATTTCATTCCATTCATTTGAAGAGGGGAAAGTAAAGGTGTTGCTTCAGGGTTCATGTAGTGGTTGTCCATCTTCAACATTGACCTTGAAGGCAGGTATTGAGAATCTGCTTAAGCGAATGTTACCCAACGATGTTACTGAGGTAGAAGCAGAAGGTGTATAACTGAATCCTGTGGATATTTTCTTAGCTGTACTGGCACTAATTTTCGCGATCATTGGAATATTAGGTAGTGTTTTACCCGTTCTCCCAGGTCCTCCACTTGGCTACATTGGATTTCTGATGCTACAGTTTCAAGATCCATCACCGTATTCTATTAAATTTTTAGTGATCTGGGCCGCAATTGTGATAGGAATTACTGCACTTGATTATATAGTTCCGACACTTGGCACCAAAAAGTACGGAGGAACACGGTATGGTATTTGGGGGAGTACAATTGGGTTAGTTTTAGGACTCTTTTTTATTCCTCCAATTGGCTTCATAATTGGACCCATGGTTGGAGCATTTGTAGGAGAAATAATCTATCAAAAGGATACCCAAAAGGCCTCACGTGCGGCAGTTGGATCATTTTTTGGTTTTTTAGCTGGTACAGCTTTAAAATTAATTTGTTCATTCGTTATCTGTTATGAAATAATTGCCACAGGATTTTTTGGTTGAAGGCCTTTTTCCCTCCGTTAATGATATTACCATATTTGGGGTATATCCTGTCTGATGATACATTTTGACCCCCTCAGATGTGCAGGAGTTTTACTAAATTGCTTTCCTGGCAATTGATTGCTCCTTAAGATTGTGAGAGCAAGTTGTGCCTAAATTTTTCACTAAACCAAATTGTAAAATGATTCAGCGTTTATGCGCAATCTGCCTATTACTCATACTATTCTCTTGCTCAACCGAAACATCTGAAAACAAAACCAAAGGCGATGCAGAAATTGAAAAGAAGGTAAAGAATTTACTTTCTAATATGACTGTGGAAGAAAAGGTGGGTCAAATGACACAGGTCACTATAGACGTAATACTCTACGATACTTCTACGACTCAAATTGATCCGAAAAAGCTGGAGAAGGCAATTGTCGAGAAAAAAGTAGGTTCAATTCTTAATGTCAAAGTTGAGCCCTATGACATCAAGACATGGCATAACATATTGACTGCCATTCAGGATAAAGCCATGGAAACACCTAATAAGATTCCTGTCATTTATGGGATCGACGCAATTCATGGAGCAAATTATATCAAAGAAGGGACATTGTTCCCTCACAATATTGGCATGGCTGCCACAAGAAATACAGAGCTAGCCAGGAAAACTGCAGAAATTACTGCTTTAGAAACAAGAGCCTCCGGAATCAGGTGGAATTTTGACCCTGTTGTCGGCATGGGAAGACAGCCTTTGTGGTCCCGGTTTGAGGAGACTTATGGTGAAGATGTGCACCTTACCTCCGAAATGGGTGTTGCATCCATTAAGGGTTATGAATCGAAAGATTTCAGTGACCTGGGAAGCGTAGCTTCATGCATGAAGCATTATTTAGGATACTCTCTGCCCGTCACCGGGAAAGACAGAACACCTGCCTACATTCCGGATCGACAATTACGGGAAATATTCTTGCCCCCATTCCAGCGAGCTGTTGAAGCAGGAACTTCCACGGTTATGGTAAATTCAGGTGAGATAAATGGTGTGCCAGTACATGCAAGTGAATATTATTTGACAACAATATTGAGAGAAGAATTAGGTTTTGAAGGTCTTGCAGTCTCAGACTGGGAAGATGTAATTAGACTTCACACAAGACACAAAGTTGCTGATACGCCGAAAGAAGCAGTAAAACTTGCGGTAAACGCTGGCATAGATATGAGTATGGTCCCTTACGATTATTCATTTTATGATTATCTGGTTGAATTGGTAAAAGAAGGAGAGGTAAAAGAATCACGAATTGATGAAGCCGTGTCCAGAATCTTGAAGTTAAAGTTTCAATTGGGCCTTTTTGAAAACCCATATCCTGAAACGGAAGCACTTGCAAATTTTGGAAAGCCTGAGTACAAGGAAATTGCAAAGCAAAGTGCTTTAGAATCCATTACGCTATTGAAAAATGAAAACAATATTCTTCCTTTAGCAAAAGATGCCAAAATCCTGGTAACAGGTCCGGGTGCCCATAGCTTACCGGCCCTTCATGGGAGTTGGTCATTTACCTGGCAGGGAAAAGACATCAATGCCTATCCTGAGGGCTACAAGACACTTCTTGAAGCAATTCAGGATAAGATTGGTGAAGAAAATGTAGTAACTGAAACTGAAGAGGATTACGGAGCAGCAAACAACTATTCATTGAAGGATATTCATGAGGTTGATGCTGTAGTAATTTGTGTAGGAGAAGATGCTTATGCTGAAAGTCCGGGTGGAATAGATGACTTGTCCCTTAGTTCAACCCAAATTCAACTGGTCCAAACTGCCGCGCTATCTGATACTCCAGTCATAGTGGTGCTCCTGGAAGGAAGACCAAGAATCATAAGAGATTTTGCCGATCAGGTGGAAGGGATTCTGATGGCCTACAGGCCAGCAAGTCAGGGTGGAGAAGCTATAGCAGATATCCTATTTGGTGATTATAATCCATCTGGAAAGCTGCCTTTCACATATCCAAGATACTCAGGAGATATGGTACTGTACGATTACAAAGGATCAGAGAATATGAGAGAAGATATTCCAAATGAAGCATACCGACCACAATTCTCATTTGGATATGGGCTCAGCTACTCAAACTACTCGTATACGAATCTAACCCTGAGCTCAAAAGCGATAAAGGACAATCAAGAACTGACTGTTACCATCAGTGTCACCAATGATGGTAAGATGGATGGTAAACACACCGTTGAATTATATCTCAAAGACCTCTTCGCCTCGGTCACTCCGAGTAACAAACGTTTAAAAGGATTTGAGAAGATAGAAGTACCAGCTGGAAGCTCAAAAGAAGTATCTTTTCAGATTAACAAGAAAGACCTGGCGTTCGTTGGTCTTAATAATAAGTGGGTAACTGAAAACGGTGAATTTCAAGTGATTATTGGAAACTTATCAGAAACATTTATATATGAAAATTAGAGATAAAATATGGCCAATTGCTATTCTGGCAATTGTCCTCTCATCCTGTACTGGAAGTAACAAACAGAATTCAGGAGATGAAGAAAAGGTAAAAGCAAAAAACACCCTTGGTTCTATCGAAAGACTGGATCCTAAAGTAGATGATCTCATTGCAACGGATGCGACAATTGAAATTCTGGCCGAAGGATTTACCTGGGCTGAAGGTCCGGTGTGGTCTGATTCACTAAATGCAGTGCTGTATACCGATGTTCCTGAAAATACCATCTATAAATGGAGTGAAGCAAATGGCAATGAAGTATACCTGAAACCATCAGGTTTTACAGGATACGCTCCAACTTCTAGATCAACAGGAGCAAATGGTCTAATCCTCGATGCTGAAGGAAAATTAGTAATGTGTCAGCATGGGGACAGAAGAGTCGCCAGAATGGAAGCACCTCTTTCAAACCCGGACACCTCATTTAGTACACTGGTAGATCGTTTTGAAGACAAAAGATTGAATAGCCCTAATGACTTGATCCTTTCCAGTGCAGGTGATTATTACTTCACAGATCCGCCATACGGGCTGGCCGGACAAGACGAAGATTCCCTAAAAGAACAAGCACATAATGGCGTATATAAACTTTCAGCCACTGGCGAGCTTACACTATTGACTGATGAACTAACCAGACCCAATGGACTCGCACTTTCTAAGGACGAAAAAACTTTGTATGTAGCCAATTCAGATCCTAAAAAAGCATTGTGGATGGCGTATGACGTGACCGAAGATGGTGTGGAAAATGGTCGGGTTCTTCTAGATGTAACCAGTATGATTGGAGATGAACGAAAAGGACTTCCTGATGGTCTGAAAGTAAACCAGGAAGGTATCTTATTTGCAACCGGTCCTGGGGGAGTATTAATTATTTCTCCTGAGGGGAAACATTTGGGAACGATCATGACAGAATTGGCAACCGCCAACTGTGCTTTCAACAGTGACGAAACGATACTTTATATGACGACAGATGATTACCTAACAAGGATAAAACTCTAGTCATCGCACTTTCAAATTTTTCAAAAAGCAGCTCTCTACAGGGTTGCTTTTTTTGATAATTGTAAAACAATCATTTGATATTTCGAACCACTTAAAGAATGATGTTGGGCTTTTATCGATATTCATAAAATTTTCTCCTAAGATTTAGTATCTTACGAGAGTAGTTGAAAATCACCCAACCATGAAATTTTTGAAACACACCCTAATACTAACCTGCGCGTTACTGCTGAGTTGCGCATGCCTAGCTGGTCCAGGAAAAAAAGTGCCTAAAAAGCCAAAAATCAAGAAACCCTTGTACGCTGAAAAATCAATGGACCATTCTGACCTCAATAGAGTATATATGGATATGAAAATGTTCATAGATGAGAAGAAAGTCTCTATTCTACCAAGAGAGATCAAGATCAAAAGGTTAAAAAAATATAAGAATAGCCTGATCTCTTAGTTTCGAAGAAAGCCTCTATTTTTGGGAATGGCACGAATAAAAATATCCATCCCGGAAAAACAGATTTTCAAAACCTCTCTTACTGTTACAATTGCCGAAATCAACTACGGAAAACACCTGGGCAATGACAAAGTACTTACCCTAATGCATGAAGCCAGATTGCGATGGATCCGTTCACTTGGATTCAAGGATGAAACTGAAATTGCTGATAGTGTAGGCATAATCATTGGAGATGCCGCCATAGAATTCAAAAGTGAAGGATTTTATGGAGATGAAATTGAATTCTCAATCTCCATAGGAGATGAACACAAATTTGGGTTTGATATATTCTATCTTCTAACAAGAATGTCTGATCATGTTGTTATAGCCAAAGGAAAAACAGGGACATTGTTCTTTGATTACAGCCAAAGGAAACTAACTGGGACTCCAGAGAAATTTCTTCAGGCATTGGAAAAGTATTAGCTCTTTATCTCCTCCAATTGGTCAAAATATATTTCAAAATAAGATTCTTGGGAAAACCCTAATTTGAAACGACCATATTCTAATTGATCTGAATCATTCTCAGAAATTTCTATGTTGTGACTGTTCATAAGTTCACCAAGGCTCGAGACATCTTTGACATTTTTTAGCCAGAAATTTTTGACATCATCTTTCAATTTTAACACTAGAAATACCTGAAAACTGTCGTTAGAGTGTTCGATACAAATTTTATCTGCCTTCCAGCCCGAATCGTATGCAATAATTTCAACCAAAATTAATTTCTCAAAGCGTCATACAATATTTCCACCGGATGTAAAGCGTCACGCTCAGTTCCATCCTTTATCTGGTGTCGACAACTAGTTCCTGGAGCTGCAATGATCACTTCCTGAGGCTGTTTTCGGACTGTTGGGAATAATACCAGCTCTCCAACTTGCATACTCACATCATAATGCTCCTTCTCATACCCAAATGAACCCGCCATTCCACAGCAACCTGAAGGGATCATTTGTACTTCGTAATTCTTAGGTAGTGATAATAATTTTTTTGTTGGAGTTACCGATGACAATGCTTTTTGGTGGCAATGTCCATGTAACTTGATTAATCGCTTTTCATCCGTAAATAAATCGCTATTTAAGTTTCCTTCTTTTAATTCCAATTCCAGAAAATCCTCTACCATCATCGCCGATTTACTATATCGATTAGCGAGCGACTTATTTTCTGTTTCTGCCAGACTTAGGTATTCATCACGAAAACTCAAAATAGTGCTAGGTTCAATTCCCAATAGAGGTTCATCATTCTGAATTTCTTCAGCAAGTGCTTGCAAGTTTTTATTGATTAGTTGTTTAGCCTGTTTCACAAACCCTTTGCTCAACCAGGTTCGGCCACTTTCCTCCAGGTTTGAGAGTTTCACGAAATATCCCAATTTATCAAGTAATAGAACCGCTTTCTTACCAATTTCAACATCCTGATAATTGGTAAACTCATCCGCAAAAAAATAAACGGTCTTGAAGGCTTTCTCCTCCTCAACAGAATTATCGAATTCTTTATTGTACCATTTCCTTAAAGTTTGCTTACTGACCTTTGGTATAGGTCTGTCCTGAGCAAATCCCATAATTCCTTTAAAGACGGAACTTGTCAATTTGTTGCTAACACCCCAATTGTAAAGCCCGGGTATTTTTTCGGCAATCTTCATCCCCGAAGTAACATTTGCGATTTGTTTCGAACGGAAAGGAGCCCCGTGCTTATCATAATAATGCTGTGTAAACTCAGCTTTCAGCTTGGCCATGTCTACATTAGATGGGCATTCTGATTTACATCCTTTGCAGCTAAGACATAGGTCCATCACCTCTTTTATCTCAGGGTGGTCAAAATAATTACCATTTGGTTGTTCACTCTTGGTAATCATTTCCCGAAGAATATTGGCTCTTGCCCGGGTAGTATCCTTTTCATTGCCTGTTGCCATAAAACTTGGGCACATCGTACCACCAGACAATTCAGATTTTCGGCAATCTCCTGAACCATTACAAAGTTCAGCTGCTCTAACAATACCCTGAGTATCTGAAAAGTCGAAATAGGTATTAATTTCAGGGGTTTCCTGCCCTGGTGTATAACGCAATCCTTCATTCATGGAAGGTGTATCCACGATTTTACCAGGGTTAAAAATGTTGTGAGGATCCCAGGTTTGTTTGATTTTCCTGACGAGCTCGTAATTCTTCTCACCAATCATCTGAGGGATAAATTCTCCTCTTAATCTACCATCTCCATGCTCTCCACTTAAAGAACCATCATATTTTTTTACAAGAGTAGCGATCTCCTCAGCGATTACCCTGAAGAGCCTGTTACCCTCCTTAGTTTTCAAATCTATGATTGGCCTCAAATGCAATTCTCCTGAGCCAGCATGCGCATAATGAACGCTATATAAGTTATGTTTCTTAAGGATCTCGTTAAATTCCGCTATGTAAGCAGGCAAATCATTCACATCTACTGCTGTATCCTCAATAACAGGGGCAGGTTTTGCATCTCCGGGAATATTTGATAGTAAACCCAGACCAGCCTTCCTAAGTGTCCAGACTTTCTTAATGTCGTCTCCTTTTACAACTGGATAGTGATATCCCATCTTTTGAGCCTTGAAATCTGAAATCAGGTGCTCAACAGTTTTGTCCACTTCCTCTTCTGAAACCTTTGAGATTTCAACTACCAGAATTGCACTAGGATCTCCATCCACAAAGAACCGGTTTTTAACCTGTTCAATATTGGCTTTAGTGCACTCCAGGATGTAGTGATCCATCAATTCTACAGCTGTTGGTTCATGCTTTAACGCTACAATATTGGCTCTCAGCGACTCATCTATTGATTCACAATGCAAACAAACCAGTGCTTTATGTTTCGGTGGAATATCCACGAGATTTAATTTTGCTTCGGTCAGAAAAAAAATTGTCCCTTCTGATCCAGCGATTAGATTGCAAAAATTAAAATCATCCCCCCCCTCAAAAGGGCTCATTTTTGCCAGCAGGTCAATGGCATATCCAGTATTTCTTCTTGGGATGGAATGCTTAGGAAATTCTTTATCTATCTCTTTCCTGTTTGCCTCATCTGAAAGCATCTCATGTACATTGAAATAGATTTCATTCTCCAATTGACCACTCACATTGGATCCATTCACCTTTGCCAGGTATGCATTGTCATCAAGCGAATTGAAATTAGTGAAACTACCATCCGATAAAAATCCTTGAGCTGCAACTAAGTGGTCTCTTGTACTTCCATATACAACAGAATTAGCTCCACACGAATTATTGCCAATCATTCCACCGATCATAGCTCTGTTGGCTGTAGAGGTCTCAGGAGCGAAATACAGCCCATATGGAGCCAGGTGTTTATTTAGATCATCTCTGATTACTCCTGGTTGAACTCTGACCCATTTTTCAGTCTCATTGACTTCAATGATATTATTAAAGTATTTGGATACATCCACTACAATACCTCCACCTACAACTTGTCCGGCCAGAGATGTACCTGCTGTTCTGGGGATCAGTGACGTTTTATTTTCTTTCGCGAAAGCGATCAGTTTTTGGATGTCCTCATTGTCAAGTGGAATAGCTACTGCCAAAGGTAATTCCCTATAAGCTGAAGCATCTGTCGCATATAGTCTTCTAGTAGTTTCATCAGTATATAGTTCACCAGCAAGCGCCAATGACTGAAAATTGATCCCCATTATTCAAAAATTGATTGAATGCCCAAAAATACAACTCATCGAAGGGTTGTTGATGCTGTTGTTTAGATTAAAAAACTCGTAAAATTACGATTTTTACTTGGCTTCTAGTACTACACAAACTCTACTTGGTAGGTAAATACTTAAAAAATATTCGCCAAACAAGGATACTGTTGGGTAGCTCATTACATCATCGATCCTCCCAAAGCCTCCAAATTCTGATTTGTCACTGTTCAGTAAAATCTTGTATTTACCGGCTTTTGGAACTCTAAATCGATAATCTGGTATTGAATTTTGCCAATGAAAGTTGAAAATAAAGATCAGGTTGTTTCGCTCGAAAATGATCACCTTATTCTCGTCATCCATATTGAGCTGCTGGGCGGGATTGGATTCCACAATGTGATGTTCCTTCGCCATTTTGATCATGGCTTCATCAAATGCATTGAGAAATTGGTATCTTAAGTCTGGGTGATTCACTAATGACCATTGTCTTCTGGCGTACTTATAGCTCCATTCATTCCCTTCTCGAGGGAAATCCACCCATTCCGGGTGACCAAACTCATTTCCAATGAAGTTTAGATACCCTTCACCTCCAAGGCTTAAAGTAAATGCCCGCAACATTTTATGTAACGCAATACCTCTATCTATGATGTGACTGTCAAAATCTTTGTGCATGTGGGTATACATCTCCTTATCCATTAACCAGAAGGCCAGCGTTTTATCCCCTACTAATGCCTGGTCATGTGATTCTGCGTAGGCGATGGTTCTTTCACCGTACCTTCTATTAGAAAGTGTCCCCCAAATCTCATGGATATTCCATTCTTCATCCTGCTTATGCTTCAGGAGCTTGATCCAGTAATCTGGTATACCCATAGCTAACCTGAAGTCAAATCCCAGGCCTCCTTCTTCCACCGGTCTGCATAGTCCGGGCATACCACTCATGTCTTCTGCTATTACAATGGCATTAGGATTGATTTCCTTGATCAGCGTATTCGCAAGCTGAAAATAAACAAGCACATCCCAGTCAACGTCATTAAAATATTTATCATAATGGTCAAAGCTCACATGATCTCCATGGTGGAAGTAGAGCATTGATGTGACACCATCATACCTGAATCCATCAATATGAAATTCTTCTAGCCAGTATTGCACATTGCTCACCAGAAATTGCAGTACTTCCCACTTTCCGTAATTGAATAATTTGGAATCCCATGCACTGTGCTCTCCTTTACCTCCAGGGTGAAAATACTGATCATCTGAACCGTCAAATTCATTGAGTCCTTCGGCTATATTCTTCACTGCATGAGAATGAACTATATCCATTATGACAGTGATGCCCATCTCATGAGCCTTGTTCACCATGTACTTCAAGTCTTCTGGTGATCCAAATCTGCTGGTGGGAGCAAAAAAACTACTCACATGATAACCAAATGAGCCGTAATAAGGATGCTCCTGAATTGCCATAACCTGAATTGCGTTGTACCCAAGGTTTTGGATTCTAGGCAATACAATATCTGCAAACTCCCGGTAAGTGCCCACTCCCTCCTTTTCCTGTGCCATACCAACATGACATTCATATATGTAAGGGTTTTTAAAAGTCTCTTTTGAAGTAAAGCTCTTATCGGTCCATTTAAATTTCTTGGGTGTATAGACCACAGCAGCAAAATCATGTGTGGTCTCGTCCTGTACAACATATTTTGCATAGGCTGGAATTCTATCTACAGTCCCCTTTGAGGAAGTTACAGCAACCTTAAATTTGGAACCTTCCTGTATATCTTTCTCCGAGAGAAATATTTCCCAAACCCCTCCATCCTTCTTTTCTAATTTATGCGTGTCTCTGCTCCAATTGTTAAAATCACCTGTCACCGATAATTGTTTTGCAGCAGGTGCCCATTCCCTATACCAGTAACCCTTCTTTTTGGCATCATAATTCAACCCCATATAATTGTAAGACCTTGCAAAATCCTGAATCGACCCGGAGGCATTTTCAATATCTTTCACCCTATCTTTAAATCGCTGTATTCGACTGGATATTTCTTCTTTGTAAGGCGAAAGCCATGGGTCATTTTGTACAAGAATTGGTGTACTTGCTTTTGACATAAAGGTTTTGTTTACTTCTTCATAATGACTGGGAATGTTGTGCATCGGAAATACAATTACCGACATTGGTAAATATCGTAATTTCAAGCAATTTTCAAGGGTGTATTCAATATTTTTGCTCAATACTTCCAGGAGACAATTATTAACACTATTTTTTTGTTTATTTTCGCATCTCGAAACGCAATCTGCCATCTTTTAATTGAAACAGAACATGAGAATCATTTTGCTGATTGCGCAATTATCATTTGCATTTATTGGATTCGCGCAGACACCTAAGATAATTGGTGAGATTACATCTAAACAGTTACAAGAAGTTTCCGGAATGGCACAGTACAGCCAGGATAACAACTTCTTCTGGACACACAATGACAGTGGAGATGAAGCGCGACTATACCTTGTCTCTAAGGCAGGGAATTTGGTCTGTACCTACACATTGAATAACATCAAAGCAACCGACTGGGAAGACATGTCTATTCAAACAATTGGTAATCAAAAGTATATTGTAATAGGAGACATTGGTGATAATGAAGCGGTAAGAGAATTCCTTATGATTTATCGGTTCCCAGAACCTGTTTGGGACCAAAAAAGCTCATCAATTACAATTGATAGCATAGAATCCATGCGTTATGAATATGCTGAAGGGCCCAGAGATGCAGAAACCATGATGTCAATCCCAAATTCCAATGAGATAATTGTGCTTTCAAAACGTGGAGAAACCAACAAAATTTACAAATTCCCTTTTGAGGACAAGGCATCAATCGTTGTGAGCAATTTAGGAGAAGTACCTATTAAAATGCTTACGAGTGGAGACATTAGTGACGATGGCTCTATCCTGATCAAAAATTACAACAACATATATCTGTTTCCATCAAAAGAAAACCAGGACATTGTTGAAACCCTGAAAGGTGAGTGGACTGGAGTACAATATGTACCAGAGCCACAAGGTGAATCAATTACCTGGGACAATGATGGAAAAACTTTTTATACCACCAGCGAGAAGAGATTTGCTGCTTCAAAGCAGTTTATCATTGAATATTGTCTGAATAACAATATCAAGTAATTTTCGTCAGGACGTATGAACCATTCCCCATGAGGAGCATCCACTCCTCATGATTGACTACTCAGAGGTTATGCATAACCGTAAGTTTAATCAAACAAATCACTTAACATTATGCAAAATCTCAAATTCATATTTATTCTGGTACTGATTGGAGCAGCAATCTCCTCAGTGTTTGCGAGTCCACTGGAAACTAAAGTTATCGGCAAGGGAGAACCAATGGTACTGATCCCCGGACTAACATGTCACGGTGATGTATGGCTAGAAACAGTTGAAAAATACAAAAACAACTATGAATGTCATATACTCACACTTCCAGGAATGGCTGGAGTAGAGCCGGTGGAATTTGGCGACTCATATGTTGAAAAAGCCAAGCAACTGGTGCTGGAATATATCCAGGAGAAAAAACTCAAAAACCCAATACTGGTTGGGCACAGTCTCGGAGGATTTATTGCTTTATCCATTGCTGTAGACCAACCTGATCTACCCTCAAAACTGCTTATCATTGATTCACTACCCTTTCTACCAGGTGTTCAGATGCCAGGTGCAACATTAGAATCAGTTAAGCCAATTGCTGAGAATATGAAAACTATGATGGCTAATACAACACCAGAAATATGGGAAACCAATCAAAAAATGATCCTGAAAACCATGATCACTGACGAGAAAGATATATTGCTTGCTGCCCAATGGGGTTCAAAAAGTGACAGAAATACTGCAGCTCAGGCAATGTATGATTTGTATACTACAGATCTTAGAGAAAGCCTGACCAATATTCAATCTCCAATATTAGTACTGGGTGCATGGATAGCCTTCAAAGATTATGGTGCTACAGCAGATGGAACACTTAAAGCTTATGAGTCACAGTATGAAAATGCTAAAAATTGCTCAGTGAAAATGACAAATATTGGTAAGCACTTCATTATGTGGGATGATCCTGAATTTTATTTCTCAGAATTAGATAAATTCCTTCTGTAAAAGAGAATACTAGGTGAAGAAACAAAATCTTGTTTATTGGTTATGTCAACTGCTTGGATGGGGTCTGTTTACGGCCCTTTCCGTATTGATGAGCTTGAATTTCGGTTCTATGAGTAGTTTCAAAGCTGTAGGCATCAATACAATAATTGGGGTGACATTGCTGATAACCTCTCATGGAATCAGATTATTTCTTAAACACAAGCAATGGACACAAAAACCACTTGGGTGGGTTGTTCCAAGACTTCTTTTAGTCATTCTCATTAGTGCATTAAGTGCTCAGGTGGTAATTCACAGCTTGATGCACTTTGTGCTGGACTGGTACGCTGAGGAAAAATTTAGTATTTCAAACTTCCTCATCTATACTGTAAATGTTTCATTCTTATTTGTTGGATGGAGTGTGTTATATTTTGCCTTTCAGTATTTCCAATCAAACCGAAAAAGGGAGATGGAAAACCTTCAACTAAAAGCAGATCTAAAAGATGCTGAAGTTACCATCCTAAAAAGCCAAATCAATCCACATTTCCTGTTTAATGCTTTGAACAACATCAGGTCTCTTGTGCTATCCGACCCAGAAAAAGCGCGTGATATGATTACCCATATTTCTGAATTGTTGAGGTACTTTATTCAATTCAATTCTCAGGAAACGGTCACTCTTGAACAGGAAATTGCTGTGGTAGAAGATTACTTAAACCTGGAGTCCATTCAATTTGATGACAGATTAAAATATGATATCAATATTGACCCGGCTTATCATCATCTAAAAATTCCTCCAATGGCTATCCAGCTATTGGCTGAAAATGGGATTAAACATGGTTTGGCACAATCTAAAAAAGGTGGTACCATCCAAATTGATTCGGCTAAGAATGGCACCTCACTTTCCATCAATGTGACAAATACCGGGCAGCTCAAACCTTCTGAAAAAGGAGGAGTGGGCATCAATAATCTTACGGAGAGAATGAACATATTGTATGGTCAATTGTCCTCTTTCAAATTATACAATAGCTCAGAAAACACAGTCACTGCCTCATTCAAAATCCCACTTGAAGCATGAAAGCAATAATCATTGACGATTCTAAACTAGCCAGAGACGAATTGAAGCATCTTCTCAAATCAATCGACATAGTAGAGATTATTGCAGAATCACCCAATGCAGATCATGCCATAGAAAAGATAGACACATTGCGACCGGATCTGATTTTCCTTGATATCCACATGCCTGAGAAAACTGGATTTGATCTGCTAGAAGAAATTGAATTTGTTCCCCAGGTAATTTTCACTACAGCATATGATGAATATGCTATCAAAGCTTTTGAACATAACGCGCTGGATTACCTACAGAAACCCATTAAACCTGAAGGACTCACAAGAGCGGTTGAAAAAGTACAACTGGCACTTAGAAACCAGGAGCTACATTCAGATGAAAAGCTGTCTTTGGATGATCAGGTATTTGTGAAGGAAGGAGACAATTGTTGGTTCATCAATCTATCAGAAATTCAGTATCTGGAGGTGTATGGAAATTATACTAAAATTTACTTTGATGACAAATCTCCTATGATACCAAGATCACTGGCCTATATGGAATCTCGTCTCGATGAGAAATACTTTTTCAGGGCCAATAGACAGGAAATCATTAATTTAAAATGGATCGATAATATTGAACCCTGGTTCAGTGGATCAATCAGGATATATTTAAAAAGTGGAAAAGAAGTTGACATCAGTAGGAGGCAAAGCATTCGCTTCAAAGAAATAATGAGTTTTTAGATGAGAAAGGTCTTATTGTTCATACTCCCAATTTTCCTAATCGCTTGTGATGATGAAAATCCGTCCCCTCCTCAATTCAACGTTCCTTCGGATTTTGAACCTTATGTAGCTACATTTTTTCAGTTGGCTGAATCGAGAGGATTTCAATTCGAAACTGAAAATTTAATCATTGAATTCAGGGATAACCTGGAAGATAATAACAACCCAATTTGTGGAACTGCCAATGGAGCTTTAACCGGTGATCACCAAAACCTTATTTTGATTGACCCTGAATGTCTGGCCTGGCGTTACAGTGAAGAGAGTAGAGAAATCTTAATACTGCACGAATTAGGACATGTATACCTGGAAAGGGTTCATGATGATGAAATCTTTACATCCGGGGAATATAAGTCCATCATGTTTGGAGGACAGTGGGACATCCTTAAATATTATACGAACGATCAATCCAAACGAAGTTATTACATAGATGAGCTATTTGACCCATCAACACCTACTCCTGAATGGGCCAATTAGCCTTTTTTAAGGGAATTGGCTCAAAAAGCAGGAAATCAGATCCTGCAATGATAATTGGTAAATGAATTTTAGGGTCTTCCTGAAGAATTCCCGTCTTGAATTCTATTTTAAATCTCCCCCGATCACCTTTTCGAAAGGTAAGTTCTGTGCCATTTTGTAAGTGGGGACTATTGGATGAGGCAAAAACAATTGTATCCTGTGATAACTCGGGTGTGTCATCAATACGGACTTTTCTCAGATCCAGTTCAAGGTTATTGGATTGATGATTCACAACTTTTAAGTCTAGAATTAATTTACTCTCTATTTGATAGCAACGAACACCAACTACCAGCCCCCCAAAAAGTATTTCATTTTCAGTGACCTGGAAATTCAATTGGTTTGCATCAGCGCTATTGAATTTTGGATTTTCAAAAAATGCTGCATCGAAAAGTGAGCTGGCCAGTGTTTCCTGAAATTCCATGTCATCAGCTTTTATTTGCCACACTTTAAGCTTTGATTCTATACCACTTTTTTGAATGTGATTGGCATATGCTATGCTATCTGCTAAATAGGGTACAGACCTAGAATTGACATTGGAGAAATTAAGAGAATAAGTCGGCGAAGGATCTCCATGAAGCCCCGTTAAGCGATACAGGTACAAATTATTGATTGGTCGAAATTCAAATTTGACTTTTTTACTTTCCGAGGAATTGAGTTGCAAAATTGTGGAATCCGTTCGAATCGGATCTGATCGCGTCCCATTGATACTCTCAAGGTAAATTTCTGATAAGTCAATTTCCTGCTCTCTGGAATTATTGTTCTCAAAATCTAAAGAAGCAATGATAATCCCTGAGGCTCTGTGCAATCGCAGATCAGCCAATACTTCAATTCCTTCTTCGATCATGAAACGGTTAATCCCGTAAGTGATGTGTTGCTCGTCAGAAACGGATATTCTTTCTGTCTCAGTAGGTCTACAACTGAATAGAAACAATCCGAATGTTACAAATAGGAGAAGATGTTGCATAAAATTACCACCCCCAAAGTTAGGGGGTGGGAATAATATGAAGTAAGAATTTATCGGTTATTATTTTAAAGACCAGATGGAATAGCTTTTTGGAGGACATTGGATTTTCACCCATCCGCCACCTTGGGTCACTGGTTCCCATCCAGAGTGTCCTGTATAATCTTTAATGGTCTGGCCATACCAGTTTGTTGGCACCCATCTTTCCTGCCAGTTGTTAGAATTATTGATGTAAACAACAAGACCAGGGTTTCCATTTCTTCGGGCTACATACTCATCATTGTCTACATGAAGAATTGAAGTACTTCCCACAGCTTTTTGTCCATGTATCCAGATTAAGTTGTTTAGTGCATTTTTGTCTAACCATTCTTCGTAATCTCTGTAGAAAATTGTAGGATATCCTTCATGAGTCAAAATGTAAGCATATGCCAACATCTTGTTCCAGATAACATCTGTGTCATGGTTCGCAACGAAAGTTACAGTTTTGAATGGATCTCTTTTCCACAGCATGTCTCCATTCAATTCATTCAGGTTATTACCGTCAAATGCTGCATCCATCTTATAGTAGCAAGCAAAATCGAATGCCGAAGCTCTTCTTCCAGTTGAATTTACCCAATTCTGTAAGGTATTGGCGTTTCCATCCCAATTCTCTCCTACTGCAAAACCACCAACATTATCTACCCACTCACGAACTACCCAACCGCCGAAACCTTTCACATAATCGAATCTCCAGCCGTCATAGCCCATGTTGTTTTTGTAGTATTTACCCACTCCATCACTTCTATTCCATAACCAATCCTGAACGTAAGGAACATCATGATCCAAATCTGGGAACCCTCCAAATACACCTTCATCATATTGGCTTGCCCAGGAAGGGTGAAAATCGTGCTGTGATCTCGTGAATTTTCCTGATGCAATACCAGTAAAGTCTGTCCAGGTGTTGCTGTTAGTGTATTGGTTATACTCTAATTGCCCACCACTATTATGGTTTAACACAATGTCTGCATAAACCTCAATACCATTTCCGTGGGCACTACTGATCAGGCTTGTTAATTCGCTTTCAGAGCCAAATCTCGTTTCTATTGTACCGTTCTGATTGTACTGACCAAAATCAAAATAATCAGTTGGGTCATATCCCATAGAGTAAGGTCCATTTTGTGCTTTGGCGGAAGGAGGAAGCCAAATTGCGGTAATTCCGGAATTACTCCAGCTAATTAATTTACCACTTACCGTATTCCACCATGTTCCTCCTGCAGGGACGTCCCAATAGAATGCTTGCATCATCACTCCACCCCCTGGAGGTAATGCGTTTGTATTGACTGTTTCCGCTGCAGGCTGTTCCGGTTGAATGTCTTCCATGGGATCTGAACAACCCATGACAAATAGAATTGCTAATAATGGCATAAAAAGTCTTGCCATCAAAACTTGTTTTTGATTCTTCATTTTATCATTGTTTGGTTAACTAAAATCAGTCTTCAAGGTACCTATTACAAAGTACCAAATCGGCTCAAATGATAAATTGATACTTATCCAACAAACTGAGATTCCTTGAAATATAGTCTTGGGGTAGTTCCAGTGTGTTTTTTGAATGATCGATTAAAAGTTGCTTTAGAATTGAATCCAACTGAAAACGCCAAGCTTAGGAAAGAATCATTTTCAGATTTGTTTGCGGCTACTCGTTGGATAAACTCTTCCACTCGATGTTCATTAACGAACTGACTAAAAGTTTGCTCAAATCCCTCATTTATCACCCTGGAAACTGTGTGAACAGAAGTTGGGATTCTATTGGCCAATTCTGGAAGAGTAAGATCAGGATCCATGAACACCTTTTCAGTTTCCATTAATTCTGTCAATCGCAATTTTACTTTTGAGAATTCATCATCTGGCATAATGGAGTCTTTGTATTTTTTCTCAACTTCAGCTTCCTGGCGAAGAATCTCTGGTTGTTTAATCGCATAATAGCCCAGGTAAAACACAAGTGCAGCAAACAACAACCATAAAACATCCAATGAGATATCCATGAGCGTGATGGTATACCAACCCGAAACTTCCCCAATCAGAAAGGCCGCTGCTGAAAAAGCCCATATTCCCAGGTATCCAGCCATCAATTGAAGTACGATACGGAGGAAACCCAGGTATTTATGAAAGGTTTCATTTTGTTTTTCTTCTTTGGCCGCCACCTTGATAAGTTTGGAAACTTTCACCCAATAAAATCCATTAAAGAAAAGTGCAATGGTTCCGGAAGTCGCAAACACGGGAAACAATTCCATGTCAATCACTCTATAAATCAATGTTTGATCTTCCATTATCAGGTATGGAGAATATAGCAGCAGATGGATAACCGCAGGCAGATAATGCAAATACCAGTATTTTGGATATTTCAGAGGAAACTTCAGTAGGTGATGTACATACAGGTAAAATGTAGGTGCATAAGTAAACAGAATCAGGTCAGGTAATAAAATGATCTTGGGAACGGCATTGAAAATATCAGAGTGGTATGTTGCTGCCCTACCCAGCAAAGCTATTCCCATTAAAATTAATTGAAACGTGAGGTAGAAATTGGCTTTTTTATTCTTATTCCTGATTGTTCTAATAGCAAATAACATCAGAAATGATTGCAATGCTGCAAATAGTAGGATATACACATATGCGTTGAATGTACTTGAAGTAATGTCTTCCCAACTTCTGATTTTGATGTAGACGATATTCCCGTTCTTTTCTCTGGTGTATTGACGGTTAGGCCTGCTTCTGCCATGACCTCTTCCTTCTACAGCTTCCCAGCTACCACGGGTAATCTTGTACAAAAACGTTTTTGAATTAAAAGTCTTAGTCAGCCTGTATGAACCATCAGTATACTTTCTAAACTTATAACTCTTCACATCCGGGAACCAACCAATAAAATCACCAGCCAGGTAAAGAGACGCATCATGAGGTGTCTTGGCTGGATAATCATTAATAATAAATGTCACCAGGTAGGAGGAGTCTGGTTGTTCTTTTGATTGTGAATGTGATGATGTAAAGTTTAGGCATAGCAGAGCCAAAACAAGTAAAATCTTGCTGCTTGCAATTGAACCGACTATTCTTACTTTTCTCACACCGATAGCTCCAAAATAGAGTGAAATCAATTTTTTGAAAAATTGACAATCAATGCACCCTTCCTTTAAAAATAATTGGAATTAACGGGATGAAAAAGGAAAAAATTAGAGAGTTTGTAATTCTCCAAAACGCAACCGTTTGCGTGATGCAAAATTCTTTAATACACCATATAAAATCCTGGGGATTCTAATCTCTCGTGACGTTATCTTCAGAGTTTGAGGTAACAGCTGCGGTATTGTCAGTGGATATTTTCTCTTCATCATGAGCGTTGAAGAACTTTTTCTGAAAGATCAATATAATTGTGATGCCAATGAAAATTGATGCATCAGCAATATTAAAAACCGGCCAAAGTGCAACATGATCATTGCCAAAAAAAGGTATCCATCCAGGAATCTGTCCTTCCCAAATGTCTATGTAGAACATGTCAATTACCTGTCCGTGGAACCAGGGAGTTGGAGCATCATAAGGTGCATTATCCAGAAATACTCCATAGAACGTACTATCAATCACATTGCCAATAGCTCCCCCAAGGATCAATGCCATACACCAGAGGAGCCCAATAGGAGAAGCTTTCTTCACTAACCAGAACAAGTAATAACTAATTCCAACCATTGCGAAAAGTCTCAGTACAGTGAGCAATAATTTACCATTGTCAGATCCAAATTGAAGACCAAAGGCCATTCCGGGGTTAGTGAGGTAATGTAGTTTGAAAAACTCACCTAGTATTTGTATTTGTCCTCCGCTTCCTTTTTCCATATAATTGAAAACCAAAAGCTTAACAAGCTGATCAATAGCAATTACTGCTACTGCTATTAATAAATACTTTATGAATTTTTTTTGTATATCTGTCATGCTTCCACTTGATTTACTTCTATACGTACCTGAAGTACATATTCGTCTAACTCAATGGTCAAACCATTTGCTACATTATCTATTATTCGTAATTCCAACGTCTGGGTTTCTCTTTTGATGTATTCTTCGTTGGATTTAACAGCTTCAGTCAATTGTGCGTCTTTGCTGGCTAATTCCACATTGATTTTATCCTGAACATCGAGACCCTCGTCCTTTCTAAGGTTTTGAATTCTATTTACAAAATCTCTTGCAATTCCCTCAGCCTTGAGTTCATCCGTAAGGGTTATATCCAATGCCACTGTCAAACCTCCTTCATTTGCCACCAACCAGCCTGGGATATCCTTAGAGCTGATTTCAACATCCTCTGTAGTTAAAGTGATTGTCTGGTCACTCAAATTAACATCTACTGTCCCCTGACTTTCAACCTGCTTGATCTCATCCTGACCAAATTTCCCTATCACGGCCGATATTTCCTTCATTTTAGGTCCGTACTCTTTACCTAATTTTCTGAAGTTCGGTTTTATTGTTTTTACAATTACACCACTGGCATCATCCATGTACTCAACTGCTTTCACATTTGTTTCAGAGATGACCAGATCTTCTACGGCCTTTAGTCTTTCAGTCACAGTCTCGTTTAAAACGGGGATCATGATTTTAGAAAGGGGCTGTCTTACTTTGATTTTTTCTTTCTTTCTAAGAGAATGGACCAATGAAGATACCTGCTGGGCCATCCCCATTCTAATTTCCAATTCAGCATCAATTTTACTCTGATCTGATTTTGGAAAATCTGTCAGGTGCACAGATTCAACTCCTTCCTTATTTGAAATTGAATTAAGATCCTGATAAAGTCGTTCAGCATAAAAAGGAGCAATTGGAGCACTTAATTTACTTACAACTTTCAAGCAAGTATATAGTGTTTGATAAGCTGCTTCCTTATCCTTATTGAAATCACCCACCCAAAAACGTTTCCTGTTCAGTCTTACATACCAGTTGCTCAAATCGTCTACCACAAACTCCTGGATCGCACGAGCAGCTTTAGTAGGTTCATAATCATCAAAGGATTTTTCTACGATAGACACCAAAGAATTGAGTTTACTCATCACCCATCTATCACTTTCAGTCCTCTCATTCATTGGAATATCTTCACCCGCATACTTAAAACCATCAAGGTTTGCATACAGTGCAAAGAAATTATATGTATTGAACAGTGTCCCGAAGAATTTACGCTGAACCTCCATAACTCCTTCCAAATCAAACTTCAGGTTGTCCCATGGATTGGCATTAGCGATCATGTACCATCTGGTGGCATCAGGGCCATATTTACCGATCGTCTCAAACGGATCAATTGCGTTACCTAGCCTCTTGGACATTTTATTTCCATTCTTATCCAGAACAAGACCGTTTGCAATCACATTCTTGAAGGCGACTTTGTCAAAAAGCATCCCTGCTATTGCATGTAGCGTGAAGAACCATCCTCTCGTCTGATCAACACCTTCAGCGATAAAATCTGCAGGATAATTGGCATCAAATATCTCCTGGTTTTCAAAAGGATAGTGCCACTGCGCATAAGGCATAGCCCCGGAATCAAACCAAACATCGATCAGGTCTTTTTCGCGGAACATTTTTGCTCCTGATTCACTCACCAGAATTACATCATCTACATAAGGTCTGTGTAAATCAAAGTCATCAGGTAATTCCTCAGACATAAAACCTGCAGCAACAGATTTTTTCACTTCATTTCTTAGCTCTTCCAGACTTCCTATGCACAACTCCTCACCACTTTCTGATCTCCAGATAGGTAAAGGAGTTCCCCAATACCTGGACCTGCTCAGGTTCCAGTCTACCAGGTTTTCTAACCAGTTGCCAAATCTTCCTGTTCCGGTAGATTGTGGTTTCCAGTTGATGGTATTATTCAGCTCAACCAATCGCTCTTTGAAAGCGGTAGTCTTAATAAACCAGGAATCTAATGGATAATAGAGCACTGGTTTATCAGTTCTCCAGCAGTGTGGGTAGCTGTGCTCGTATTTTGCAACATTAAAAGCTTTGTTTTCTTCCTTTAACTTAATCGCGATCTGAACATCCAGACTTTTTTCAGGCGCCTCTCCCTCTTTGTAGTATTCATTTTTCACAAATAAGCCTGCAAAATCAGTGATCTCATCTACGTATTTTCCTTGCTTGTTGACAATAGGAGCATCATTCCCATCTTCGTCTTTGACAAAGACACCGGGTACTCCATTTTGTTCACTCACTCTAAAGTCATCTGCACCAAATGTTTTTGACAGATGCACAATACCAGTACCATCTTCCGTAGTTACAAAATCACCTATCAGGACAGTAAATGCTGGTTTCGGAAGCTCCACATAAGGAAGAAGTTGCTCATAGTCGATCCCTTCTAAATCAGACCCTTTGTATTCTGCTACAACTTCCCACGGAATTAACTTATCACCAGCTTTATAATCATTGAAGCTTATCTCTGAAGCTTTTGCACTGAAGTATGCGTTTAGTCTGTCTTTTGCCAGAACTACAGTGATGGGTTCAAATGTATATGCATTGTAAGTTTTGACTTTAACATAGGTGATCCCTTTGCCAACAGCTAAGGAGTTGTTTGCGGCAAGAGTCCATGGGGTAGTTGTCCAGGCCAAAAAGAAGACATCTCCATGTGCCTCGCTGTACAACGCTTCAGATTTGTTATTTCGCGGCACCTTGAATTGAGCCACGATAGTAGTGTCTTTTACATCTTTGTAAGTGCCCGGCTGATTCAATTCATGAGAACTTAAACCTGTTCCAGCAGCTGGGCTATAAGGCTGAATTGAGAATCCTTTGTAAAGCAGACCCTGATCATAGAATTTCTTGAGCAACGACCAAAGTGATTCCATGTAATTTCTATCAAATGTGATATACGGGTCATCCAGATCGACCCAATATCCCATTTCCTCGGTAAGCTGATCCCATTCACTTTTGAATTTCATCACAGCTTCTTTGCACTTCTGGTTATATTCAGCCACTGATATCTTTGTGCCGATATCCTCCTTTTTGATACCAAGTTCTTTTTCAACTTGCAATTCCACAGGAAGGCCATGTGTATCCCAACCACCTTTACGCTGGACTTTAAAACCTTGCAAGGTCTTATATCTACAGAAAATATCCTTCACAGTACGGGCCATTACATGGTGAATACCAGGGGTTCCGTTGGCTGAAGGAGGACCCTCATAAAATGTAAAGGTAGGATTACCCTCTCTTGTGCTAATAGATTTTTGGAAAATCATATTTTCCTTCCACCATTGAAGCACTTCCGTCGCTACATTAGCATAATTAATGTTCTTATACTCTCTGTATTTATCCACTACTGTGATGATTATATAGTATTCAACAAAATGAGTTCTTAAGAGTTCTTAGACTCAACCTTAATTTGGGTAAGGTCAATCTCTTCGTCCTCTCCTTCGTCATAGAACTCAGGATATTTCTCTATTAAAGGATGGGAATCTTCTTTCCGCTTTCCAGTATCGAAACGCAAAAGTAATGCAGGTAAAACAATTAAATTAGTCAACATTGCAAAAAGGAGCGTAAGAGAGGTTAATATACCAAGTGCAATGGTACCTCCAAACTCAGACGCTGCAAAAATCACGAATCCAAAAAAAAGAATTATTGAAGTATAGATCATAGAAGCTCCAGTTTCTCGCAAACTGTAGCTCACCGCAATTGGCACTGAAAATTTATGAGCAAATAACTCTTGTCTGTACTTTGCCAGAAAGTGAATTGAATCATCCACTGATATACCAAAGGCAATACTGAATATAATCGCAGTACTTGGCTTTAGAGGAATATTGAAATAACCCATAATTCCAGCTGTAATCAAGAGCGGTATCATATTTGGAATTAATGATATGATGATCATTCTAAAATTCCTGAAAAGCAAAACCATAATCAGAGCAATCACAAAAAATGCGATTACCATACTGGTCAACAAGTTTTGGATCAGGTATTTATTCCCTTTTATGAATAACGGAGTAGTCCCCGTTATTTTCGCTTCCATTTTAGTATCACCAAATATCTCATCCATGCGAGGTTGAATCACCTGATTAACCAATGAATCCATCTTTAACGATCCGATATCGGCAATTTTCAATGAAATTCTTACTTTCTGTCCAATACTATCTACAAATGCCTGGGAAATACCCTCCTCATCAGCATCTTCAGATAGATATCTTAAGATGAAAGCTTTGTCTCTTCCAGATGGGATAGTATAAAATCTAGGCAAGTGATTGTAATAGGCTTGATTTGCAGCTTTAATGAAACTAACAACTGAAACAGGTTGTGAAATGTAAGATATTGAGTCCAGGAACATTTCAAACTCGTCAATTTTCTCAAGGTTTTTGATATTTTGAACTCCTTTTTTCCTTTTAGTATCTACCACAACCTCCAATGGCATGATCCCACTAAAATTAGACTCAAAAAAACGAAGGTCCTGGATCATTTCACTCTTCTCGGGCAAATCATCAATCAAATAGGAGTTTGACCGTATTTGAAGCATACCGAAAATTGACACCACCACTATAACTGTTGTACTAATAAAAACTAATGTTTTACGCTCATGTACCAGAAAGTCTAACCCATTTAAAAATGCATTCAGGAACTTGAAATCCAGGTGTTTTAAATGTCTGCTGCTAGGTGGTGCCACATATGAGTAAACCGCTGGAATCAGAATTGTACTCACAATAAATGTAGCCAGGATATTGATCCCTGCTACTATTCCAAATTCCCTCAGTATAGTAATATCAGTTGATAACAATACCAGAAAGCCTACAGCTGTGGTAAAGTTGGTAATGAAGGTAACAATACCAATTTTTTTGATGATAGTACTCAGGGCCTTCATTTGGTTTCCATGCTTCGCATAATCCTGATGGTATTTATTCAGCATGTAAACACTATTGGGTATACCAATGACTACAATTATTGATGGTATCAGACCTGTAAGGATGGTTATTTTAAATCCAAAAAGGGCCAGGGTTCCCATTACCCAAACCACAATGACTCCAATGATAATCAGTGGGAAGAATACTGCTTTGAACGACCTGAAGAACAGAAACAGGATCAAACCCGTCACAACAACTGAAAGGATTAAGAAGAGGTTTAATTCCTTCTTTACAGTCCTCATGTTCACGGAACGGGCATAAGGTAATCCAGAATAATGAAGGTCAATACCTGTAACTTCTTCAAAAGCATCTCCTGTATCCACTACATCCCACATGAGGTCAATCCTGTTTTTGGTATCCAGGATATCATTGTCCAAAGTAACAAGGATCAATGTTGCTCCATTTTCCATGTTGATCAATTGACCCGCGTAGAATTGAAGCTGTGCTGCTCCATTCAATAGACTATCCAACCTTTCCTGATCTTCAATGAAGTCAGGAAATACAGGTTGTAATTCAAATTTCTTTTTAGCAGTATTTTTTTCAAGCTTCTGAAGGTTGGGTAGTCCCAATACATTAATAACACCCTCTAACCGACCGAGTTCTCTGCACAAATAGCCAAATCTTCTGAAGTTTTCTACTTCGTAGATCGCACTATCCCTGACACCCAGTGCTATGATATTACCATCTTCACCAAATTGCTCCTTGAATTCTCTGAAATATGCATTATCAGGGTCATTGTGTGGGACAATTTCAGCTAATTGAAAACTGAATTTTACATGAGAAGCCTGGTATCCCATAAAAGCAGTTATCACTGCCAGTATGGCTATAAGAAGTGTTCTTCTCTTAAGGATTATATGTGCTAACCTGGTCCACATTTTTTAACAGTCGGCAAAGGTAACAAATTTTGTTTGGTAAAGTAGGAGACCGTTATGAGCCTGATAAATATTCATCTGAGCCTATCTGATTGGCAATGAAATACCTTTTAATGTTTTAAACAATGAGATCGCATATCTGTCAGTCAATCCCGACACAAAATCTGTTACTACAAGTAATTTTTGATAAAGTGTTTCCTCCTTATCCAATCTATCTTGTGTGGTTTTTGACAACATCCGGTAAACACTTTTAGTTTTTCCGGTCACATGTTCCTCATCAAAATACTGTGTATAAACTGCAAATCCGAAAGACTTTAATAGATCTTCTATTACCTGATAACCTCCAGCTTCTTTTTCCAAAACTTGCTGAGCGCGATAAAGTTTCGCGATTGACACTTTTATTATTTCGTTCAAATGAGGTGCTGAAGGTACGTTATCAATTAAAGCCTCATCAAAATCTCCTGATAGTATTTCATCTTCTTTGGACATGAATACCAAGGACACCTCTTCAATGAGCTTATTGATTACCAACGCCCGCAAAACACTAATTTTCTCAGCCTCTCCAATAATCATTTCCAGTTTTTCTGGTCTGTAACGGTCACCAAGAATTTTAGCGAAGATATCTCTGACAAATTCAAATGATACTAATCCAAGTCTACAGCCATCCTCAAGGTCAATGATATGATAACAAATATCATCTGCAGCCTCCACCAGGAATACCAATGGGTGTCGTGCATATGATTCGCTGTTGATGGGTATTAATTCTAATGCTTTCGCCATGTCCTCAAAAGCACCTTTTTCCTGCTGATAGAATCCAAATTTCTTTTGGCTCTTTCTTCCACCTACTTTCTCATTTAGCAATGAACCATGTGGATACTTTGTAAAAGCACCCATGGTAGCATAGGTCAACTTTAAACCAGAGTCATTAATGATTCTAAAGCCCTGCGCATTACCCTCAAAATTTTGTAAGTCCTTCCACTCATTAGGGCTCAACTTGTCATCAAACAATGTTTTCGCTTCATGAGATTTAAAGAAACTCGAAATAGCCTCTTCTCCTGAATGACCGAAAGGTGGATTTCCAATATCATGTGCCAGGCAAGCGGCGGCTACTATCGCTCCAAAATCAAATGAAGAATACCGTGTCTTTAATTCCTGATGTTTTTCAAGTACAGCCGCTCCAACAATTTTCCCCAGAGATCTTCCGACACTAGAAACTTCCAGACTGTGAGTCAATCTGTTATGAACAAAATCATGTTCCGGAATAGGGAATACCTGTGTCTTGTCTTGTAGCTTTCTAAAGGGATGACTGAATATAATTCGATCATAATCACGCTCAAAGGCGCTTCGTATCTGATCTGGCGTATGATCTGCACCCTTTTTATCTCCTGGCCTGGAGAAGTTCAGCAAGGACTCCCAATTCATTTTATTGGTCATGATGCAATAATTCTAATGGGTTTTGATTCAACAACCTGACAGTAAGGTTATACAATTCAGGACAGGAATCGAAGAACAATTTACTTCTTTCAAAAAAGTTCTCAATCACTACTGCAAAAAATTCTTCCTGGTCAATGGCTCCATATGACCTGAACATTGATGATTCTCCCTGACGAATGTTCATAATTTCTACGTTGGCCAACTCTCCCCATAAATGGAGGACTTTTTCATCGAAGAAGTTATACTCATCATTGAAAATATAGTTTTCCAATCGCAAAGCATGAGCCATTTCATGAAGTCCCAGGTTAATACCATCGGATTTATCATAATAACCTTCCACGAAGTTCTTCCATGATAATACAATTGTGCGGACCAGAGGATTTACTTCACCTTTGTGATAAACTTTATTGATTACCGAATAATAATTATCAGGATAAATCAGAATCCTCTTGAAATGCGATAAATAAACTTTGGGTAGTCCAAATGTCAATTGAATTGCAGAAGCTGCAATTAAGACTTTCATTTCAGCAGTTACATGCTGCATTGACCTGGGAATAAAGTGTTTGATATTGATAAAGTGCTGGACTCGTCCCTCAAATACCCTCTGATTTTTGTGATCCAGCCTATTGTAGTAATCAAAATGTTTCTTAAGAATTACCTTATACCTGGCTTTGAGGTGAGGAGGTCCTACTGCCCTAAACCCAATATTTACTCCAGGAATAGAAGAGACAATCGCAAGGATCGCCATGGCAATAAAAAACATCATGGCTGCCCCAAAAGCACTGTAGTCGTTTTGCTTTTGGGCCAGTATGAAAATTTGGTCTAACAATTTAATCTATGATTTTCTTTAGAAGCTTCGTAATGGACATCTCTTGTTGAAGTGTAGTAAGTACTTCATCAACGGATACCCTCTTCTGTTCCATAGAATCTCTTTCCCGGATGGTTACGGTATTGTCTTCCAGTGTTTGATGATCTACAGTCACACAGTACGGAGTACCGATGGCATCTTGCCTTCTATAGCGTCTTCCTATTGCATCCTTGGCATCATACTGCACATTAAATTCCAGTTTCAATTCATCCAGAATTTCTCTCGCTTTCTCCGGGAGACCATCTTTATTAACTAAAGGAAGCACAGCTGCTTTTACAGGTGCAAGTACTGCGGGAATTCTAAGAACAGTTCGCTCGCTTCCATCTTCAAGTTTTTCTTCTGTGTACGCAGCAGTAAGTATGGCTAAAAACATTCTATCCAAACCTATTGATGTTTCTACAACATATGGAATGTAACTCTGCTCTTCTTTGGTATCAAAGAATTGTAGTTTCTTTCCAGAATATTTTTCGTGTGCTTTTAGATCGAAATCAGTTCTGCTATGTATACCTTCAAGCTCTTTGAAGCCCATAGGAAAATTGAACTCAATATCACAAGCCGCATTAGCATAATGCGCAAGGTTTAAATGGTCATGGAATCTGTAATTTTCTTCACCAAGACCAAGTGCTTTGTGCCATTTGATTCTGGTTTGTTTCCATTTCTCATACCATTCAAGCTCTTCTCCGGGTTTAACGAAAAATTGCATTTCCATTTGTTCAAACTCGCGCATTCTGAAAATGAATTGTCTGGCAATTATTTCATTTCGGAATGCTTTACCAATTTGAGCGATTCCAAATGGAATTTTCATTCTACCAGTTTTCTGCACATTCAGGTAGTTAACAAATATACCCTGAGCGGTTTCAGGTCTTAAATATATTTTATTGGCTCCTTCTGCCAACGATCCTAATTCTGTTGAGAACATGAGATTGAATTGCCTCACCTCGGTCCAGTTTTTGGAACCAGAAACCGGGTCAGCAATACCCAGTTCTTCAATCATAGCTTTCATATCAGCCAGATCACCCTCATCCATAGCTCTTTTAAACCTGGCATTGATTGCGTCAATTTTTTCCTGATTTTGAAGCACCCTTGGATTGGTTGATTTGAATTGTGCTTCATCAAACTCTTCACCAAAACGCTTAGCTGCCTTATCAACTTCCTTATTGATCTTCCCCTCAATTTTGGCTACATAGTCCTCGATTAGGTTATCAGCTCTATATCTTTTCTTACTGTCTTTATTATCGATCAACGGGTCATTAAAAGCATCCACATGACCAGAAGCCTTCCACGTGGTAGGATGCATAAATATTGCAGCATCTATTCCTACAATGTTCTCATTCATCTGAACCATTGCTTTCCACCAGTATTGTTTGATGTTATTTTTAAGCTCTACACCATATTGACCGTAATCATATGTAGCGCTTAATCCATCATAAATCTCACTGGAAGGAAATATAAACCCATATTCTTTCGAATGGGCAATGATACTTTTTAACGAGCTGTTATCTTCATTTTTAGCCATAGCCGCAAAATTGTCTTTTGGCAAAGAATAATAAAAGCTTTTATGTCAATACTTTTAGGGGGAAGTCTATGCTCCGAATCTCAATGATATCTCATCCAGGCTCTGGTTGCTGCCTACCAGGGTTACAATATCATTCTCTCTCAGACGGGTATATCCATGTGAAATGATCATCTGACCACCTCTCCTGATTGAAAGGATAATTACATCATTCGGTAACCTCAGGTTACGGAGAGGCAGCCCATGAATATTTGGATTTTCTACTTCAATATCCCTGGTATCCTGATCATCAGCCATTCCCAGCAATAGGGAAGTAGCCTGAGGTGACCTGACAAAATGATCGAGTAAGCTTACAATTGCTGTGGATGGATCCACAATTTTCGCATCCAATGAAAGAAATTTATCATAATTCTGTCGATGATTCAGCCTTACAATCACGTCCCTAGTACCTAAATGCTCATAAGCCAATTCGCATATTTTATAGTTCTCATCGTCTGATAACATGCAAACAATAGCTTCAGTATTTTCGGCACCCATGGAATGCATAAACTCCACATTTAATCTTTTCATGTAGACTATATTGATATCCTCAGGTTCCTGAAATGAGCCTTCTTCTTTTTTGGTTACTAATTGTACCTGCCATCCTTTTTGCATCAATTGTCTCGCCAAAGCAATGGACTGATTCTCTAATCCAAAGATGATTGCATCACGAATTCCATCAAATTCCGGCGTCTCCTTTTTGCTATGGTCTTCACCCAACTTACCTAATGCATATTTAAATAGAGGAGGCCCCAAGAATTGGTTAATGACAATAACTGCAATCACCACGGTGCTAAACTGGTAACCCCATGAAGGAAAAGTGGAAGCAATAATGGTAGAAAGTCCAAGGGCCACTCCCGCTTGTGTAATGTAAGGCATCCACCCATAGTGCATATATTTGACCGGGTCTTTCGCGAAGAAGCCGCCAACATAGCTTCCCATTACCATCGTTACTAACCTTATGAAGAATAAAAGAACAGCAATTCCGAAAACCTGCCAAAGGATATCTACGGCCATGGTAGCACCGGTTAAAGTGAAGAATGCTATGTAAATAAAAGGTCCTGTTTCGTGAAGGATTTTAAGAAATTCGACTCTGTACTTTGAGTAATTGGTCACCCATAAACTAGCTATGATACAAATTAGTAATGGTTCCAGTGCTATATGATGGCCAAGGAGTACATCTCCATAAAATTGTGCCAGGTGTCCCAATAGATAGGCGGAATAGCCTGTTACCACAATCAGAACAGTTTTGGCAAGTGTATGGATCTTTTTAGAAAGGATGAACACCAAGAGCAAGCCGTATAAATAACCTAAGCCAAAAGAGACAGCTAGTTCTGCAATTATGATAATGATGCTAAGGAAATTAAATTCTTCTCCTGAAATTAAGGTACGTGCTACCGAAAGGTTTATAGCAAAAAGGACAATTACCAGAAAATCTTTCAAAACAGTAACCCCCATTACCGTTTGGGTAAATGGTCCTCTGGCTCTTAATTCATTTACTACTGCAATGGCTGAAGCAGGAGACCGTGCAACGAATATTGTACCTGTAAGAATGGAAACAGCCACCTTTGACAAGGTGGAAAGTTTAGCCATATATGGGACAATATCGGCAATAAAGAAAACTGCCAGACTACCAAACACAAAAGTTATCACCAATTGTCCAAATGTGTTCCACTTGATACTTTTTAGCCTACTTCTTAATTCCTGCAGATATAGTTCACTGCCTGCAGCAAAAGCTATGAATGCCAATGACAGTTCATTAATAAAACCAAGTCCTTCTGAAGCTTCATGTGGAATGAGTTTGAGAAAATAGGGTCCTGCAATGATTCCAGTAATGATAAAACCGGTTATTAAAGGAAGGTGAATTTGTTTAAACGCCTTTGATATTTGACTGGAAGCAACAGCAACAATCAAAAATCCTCCTATCAGGATCATTAGACGTGTGTCAAATAAGCTTTCAATCATGAAATTCGTTTAAGTAATTAATTTGGGTTGTAATTTCTAAAAATAAATTCTTTCGTTTATTGATCGTATTAATTGACTAATTATTTTAGAATTCGCGTGAATTTATTTTTTTGTCTTTTCACTGACCGTGTTGATAAATAGGGAAACTACCATCATAAAACGATGGTATAATTGTTATGATTTTAAAATTTAAAAGCATGAATACAGCATTGGCGATAATTTTTGTCATTTTCAACGGGTGTGGTACTGTTCCTGTCAATCAAAACAGTAAACCCATCAGTCATGACCTGTTCAACAATATTTTGCAAAAACATGTTGACAGTGAGGGTTGGGTAAATTATGATGGTATAAAAGCAGATAGGGCTAAATTAAATCAGTACCTGCAGTTAGTGAGTGCTAACGCACCTAATGATCAGTTTTGGACAAAAGATGAACAGTTGGCTTATTGGATCAATGCTTATAATGCCTATACTATTGATTTAATATTGAAGTATTACCCATTGAATAGTATTCGGGATATTGGAAGTTCAATACAAGTACCATTTGTAAATTCACCTTGGGATATAAAGTTTATTGAGATTGGTGACCAAAAATTTGACCTCAATAGTTTAGAACACAGCATCATTCGTGAAAAATTCAATGAGCCTAGAATTCATTTTGCTGTAAACTGTGCTTCATTTTCTTGTCCGATCTTAAGAAATGAAGCCTATGTAGCTGAGAAGCTTGATGCTCAGTTGCAGGAACAAACAATTAAATTTATAAATGATTCAAAAAGAAATAAGCTTGACAAGAAAGAGTCTCAGCTTTCAATGATATTTAGCTGGTATCAGAGTGACTTCACTAAAAATGGGACATTAAAGGATTTTATCAACTTATATTCATCTACTAAGCTTGAGAAAAACACCAAAATTAGTTTCCTGGATTACGATTGGTCATTGAACAAAAAAAGGTAGTTACTGAATCAGTAACTACCTTTTCTACTAAATACTATGTAATGTTTCTTAAACTGTCTCTCTACCGATACTGTAGTATTTGAACCCTAGGTCTTTCATATCATCAAGTTCATAGACGTTTCTTCCATCAAAAATAACTTTGTCTTTCATACTTGATTGAAGTTTCGGAAATTCTGGTGTCCTGAAAACTGGCCATTCAGTCATGATTAGCAATGCGTCTGCACCTTCAGCCGCATGGTATTCATCTTCAGCAAACTCAATTTTATCACCAAGTAGCTCTTTCACATTTTCCATTGCCTCTGGATCATAAGCTTTTATTCTAGCTCCCTTTGCAACAAGTTCTTCAATATTATACAATGCTGGTGCTTCTCTGATATCATCCGTATATGGTTTGAAAGCAAGTCCCCACATTGCAAATGTTTTTCCTGAAATATCACCACCATAGTGACCTAGTATCTTATCAATCAATCTTATTTTCTGTTTATGGTTGATGTCCATTACTGACTCTAATATCTTAAAATCATATTGGGCATCCTTAGCAGATTTTGCCAATGCCTGAACATCTTTAGGGAAGCAACTTCCACCGTATCCTATACCAGCAAATAAGAATCTTTTTCCTATCCTAGCGTCAGTTCCCACACCTTTTCTCACTGCATCTACATCAGCTCCCAGTTTCTCACATAGGTTGGCCACTTCATTCATGAAAGTTATCTTGGTAGCCAAGAATGAGTTTGCAGCGTATTTTGTAAGCTCCGCAGATTTAATATCCATGAAGATAATAGGGTTACCTTGCCGAACATATGGACCATATAGTTTCTCCATTACTTCTCTACCTCTCTGTGATTCAACTCCCACAACCACTCGGTCAGGCTTCATGAAATCCTCAACTGCCACACCTTCTCTCAGAAATTCTGGATTTGATACGACATCAAAATCTACCTTAGCATTCAAAGCTACTTTTTGTCTAACAAGCTCTCCAGTGCCTACAGGAACCGTACTCTTGTCAACAATAATTGTATAATCTTCCAATAATGGCCCCAAATCCTCCGCAACTCTCAAAACATATTGCAGGTCTGCAGAACCGTCTTCACCAGGAGGTGTTGGCAAGGCAAGAAAGATTATCTTGGCACCTTTAATTCCCTCTGCCAGATTGGTAGTAAATTCTAGTCTTCCCTGTCTAATGTTTCTTTCAAAAAGTACGTCAAGTCCAGGCTCATAAATTGGAATCTTACCGTTTTTTAACTTTTCTACTTTCTTTTCATCAATATCAATACAAGTGACATGATTTCCAGTTTCTGCAAAACATGTTCCGGAAACCAACCCTACGTACCCAGTACCAACTACTGCTATTTTCATTATTTATGTGTTTTGGAGTTTCAATCTTTAAAGAGGGCAAATGTAAATATATTTTGGTGGCTGAAACAAGGTTTAATGTTTCTCAGTAGTTAATAAGTGAAGATATTTTAATTTTGCATATAACAACAACCCAAAATAACATGAGTGAAGTACTTGAAATGGACAGCAGAATGCAGGTCGAAGATAATAAGCGCATGATTGCTGAGATGATCCGTGGTTTCGGAGAAAAAGAAATGATTCCGAATCGCATGGAATGGGATGAATCCCAAACATTCCCAGTAGAATTATTTAAAAAATTAGGAGAACTTGGTCTGATGGGTGTTCTTGTACCGCAAGAATATGGTGGATCAGGTTTTGGATACCATGAATATGCCACAGCCATTATCGAGCTAGCGAAAATAGATGGAAGTATTGGTCTTTCCATGGCAGCTCATAACTCTCTATGTACCGGACATATTTTACAATTTGCCAATCACGAACAAAAATCAAAATGGCTACCTAAACTCGCTACAGCTGAATGGATTGGAGCATGGGGCCTGACTGAACCAAATACTGGTAGTGATGCGGGCAACATGAAAACTACCGCAGTTAAAGATGGTGATCACTATATTATCAATGGAGCAAAAAACTTTATCACTCATGGAAAAAGTGGTGATATAGCCGTTGTAATAGCACGAACGGGCGAGAAAGGAGATTCACATGGCATGACTGCTTTTGTGGTAGAAAGAGGAACTCCTGGCTTCTCTGGCGGAAGAAAAGAAGACAAACTCGGTATGAGGGCTTCAGAAACTGCAGAAATGATTTTTGAGGATTGTAAGGTCCATCAGGATAATATTCTTGGCGAGGTAGGTGAAGGCTTTATCCAATCACTGAAAGTACTGGATGGTGGAAGAATATCTATTGCTGCATTGAGTGCGGGGATTGCCGAAGGGGCACTGAATGAGGCATTGAAATATTCAAAAGAAAGACACCAGTTTAACAAACCAATTTCAGCGTTCCAGGGAATTAGTTTCAAATTGGCTGATATGGCAACTAAAGTTCAGGCAGCCAAATTACTGATTTATGATGCTGCTGACCGTAAGAACAAAGGACTAAGTGTTACCAAAGAATCAGCAATGGCTAAATTGTACGCCTCGGAGATTGCTGTGGAAGTAGCCAATGATGGTGTGCAGATATTTGGAGGTTACGGATATACAAAAGACTATCCTGCTGAAAAATATTACAGGGATGCAAAACTCTGTACAATTGGAGAAGGAACTTCTGAGATCCAAAAACTTGTGATTTCCAGGGATTTACTGAAATAATTCCTCTAAATACTATAAAATTTGAGCAACCCATTGAATTATCTTGAATATTTTGATAATCGGGTTGCTTTATTATTTTCAAATTAATTATATTTGCGCCCTCTTATAGAATTAGAATACATTTTAATATGATCATTGTAAACGTAAAAGAAAACGAATCAATTGATAAAGCGCTTAAGCGATTCAAAAAGAAATTTGAAAAAACTGGTGTACTTAGAGAACTAAGAGACAGGTCTCATTTCACTAAACCTTCAGTTAGAAGAAGAGCTGAAATCATCAAAGCTGAGTACAGACAAAAAATGAGAGATCAGGAGAATAATTAATCCTTTTTCCCCTGCTTATTTCTTAATAATTTCTTAAGTTAGTGTTCTTCCCTGTTTTGAAGTTCACTATATGATCGAATCATTTCTTAGATATGCGAGGTACGAAAAAAGATACAGTGATCATACACTTACCTCCTATGAAAATGATTTAAATCAACTACAGAAATTCACAGAAGAAAATATAGATAAGAATATCAAAATCCAGGATTTGGGTCATAATGATCTCAGGTCCTGGATTATTTTTTTGGTTGAGCAGGGAATTACACCAAACAGCATAAACCGAAAGCAAGCTACGCTTAAATCGTTCTACAAATTTCTCCTGAAAAGAGAATTGATCGATTCAAACCCTACAGAACGATTAAAACCACTTAAAACAGATAAGAAACTTCCACAGTTTGTCAAAGAAAATGAGATGATTCAACTATTGGATCATGTCACCTTTGAAGACAGTGAAGAAGGTCTTCGTGACAGGCTTATTTTGGAACTCTTGTATGGCAGTGGTATTCGTTTATCAGAGCTCATCAACCTAAAAATAGGAGACATCAGTTTTTATGACTCATCCATTAAAGTTTTAGGAAAAAGAAATAAGGAAAGAGTCATACCAATTAATGAAAATCTCGTTAAATACATTAGAAGGTATATAACAGTGAGGGAGAGTTTAATCAATCATAGTAAATCACAAAATCTAATCCTAACCAACGATGGATCTCCACTCTATCCGATGTTGGTTTACAGAACCGTGAAAAAATATCTAAGTACGATTACTACTGCTAGTAAAAAAAGCCCTCACGTATTAAGGCATACATTCGCCACCCACTTATTAAACAAGGGTGCCGATTTGAATTCAGTAAAAGATCTTTTGGGACATTCCAGTTTAGCGGCAACTCAAGTGTATACACATAATTCACTTGAAAAGCTAAAGTCTGTCTTTGAACAGGCACACCCAAAAGCTTGATGGTTTAACTTTTAAATTTTACAATTATGAAACTACAAATGCATTCAATCCACTTCGACGCAGACCAGAAGTTGTTGGATTTTATCCAGAAGAAAACCGATAAGTTAGAAACTTTTTATGACCGTATTATTGATGGAGAAGTTTTTATGCGTTTGGAAAAAGGAGACCATAGAGAAAACAAAGTACTTGAAATAAAGCTTAATATTCCTGGCAATCAACTGTTCGCTAAGGAGCAATCTGGTTCATTTGAAGCCGCTGCTGATGCTGCTGTTGAAGCACTTAGAAGGCAACTTAAAAAGCACAAAGAAAAATTGATTGAGCACCATTAAATAAAAGACAATAACCCAAAAACAAAAGGGGCGTGAATCACGCCCCTTTTTTTATTCCAAACATATGAATGTTTAGTTTGACTTGATCAGTCTGTTGCTGTAGATAATATTTTTATTTTGATCCTGGACAGAGATCAAATATGTTCCAGAATCGAATCTGCTTAGGTCTATGCTTACTGATTCTCTCTCAATGGTCTCCTCATGTATCATTTTACCATGCATGTCTATTATATTGATCGTAACCATTTCATTCAATCCATCAATTTTGACTACATCCATAAATGGGTTTGGATAGAGTGCAACTTCCACTAATTGATTTGTACTTAATACCGTCGCTTCGACTTCTACTCTTACCGTCCAATCTTTCACATTGCCATTTTCAGCAGTAACTGAGAAAACTACTTTGCTTGAATAATCTACAACTCCAGTTGGATCTGGGGAAATCGTAGCATTTTCAGAAATGGTTATGGATGCAGATAGCGCCGTAACATCTGTTCCAGCAGGCATAATCACATCGATTAATTTATTTGCTATATCTATTGAAGAGCTAACCTGACCCGTAATTTCAAAACTTAAAATCTCTACCTGGTCATTCGCTACATTTCTAACAGAAACTACCCATTGCTGTGCATCACCTGATTCAGAGGTGATCGTATAAGTGACGTCAGAGCTAAAATCCTGTGGTCCTGAAAGATCTACAGTTGCTGCTTCAGAAATTTCAATAGTTGGTTCAAGGGCCGTTAAATCAGTTCCAAATTCAACCGCTGCTTCTACGGTATGGTTTACATCATCAATAACCGCATCTCCTACCAAATTTGACAGGTCAAAAGCCACAATATCATTTGCTGTATTTTCTAATACCGATACTGATACACTCCATTCCTGTGGGTCACCAGATTCAGACGTTACTGTATATTCTACAGCTGCTGAAAAATCCTGAGCTCCATCAGGAGTTATAGTTGCATTTTCTGAAACTTCAATCTCAGGCGTCAATGCAGTGATATCCGTCCCGAAAGGTAGCTCAATAGCTACAGTGTGAGCTGATGCATCAATCGTTCCATCAGTACTTTCAAGTGAGAAACTGAGGATATCATTTTCATCATTCAGTGCATCTGTAACGTTTACCTCCCATTCCTGGGCTACACCTGATTCAGATGTTACTGTATATATTACTATGCTTGTGAAATCTTGAGATCCAGATAGATCTAATGTGGCATTTTCAGAAACAGCAATTGATGGCTCCAAGGCTGTCAGATCCGTCCCAAAGGTTACTTCAATCGCAATAGTGTGATTTTCTGTATCTATTGTAGCATCCCCAGTTTGATCTGCCAAAACAAAGCTTAGGATGTCATTAGCATCATTTGGTGCCTCTTCCACACTCACTGTCCAAACTTGCGTGGACTCATCTTCCGCGGTTACTGTGAATTCTACTGTATTGGTAAAGTCTACTTCAGACGATGAAGATGGAGAAATTGTTGCTCCTTCAGATACAGTGATTGTAGGGACAAGGGAACTAACGTCTGTACCAAATGCCACCTCAATCTCTACTGTATGAGCAGTCTCGTCAATGCTAGCCAACCCAATTGCTTCATCCAGAGAAAAAGTTAGGATATCAGTACCAGTGAAAGGCGCCACTGTAACGGTAACAGTCCAATCCTCTATAGTCTCACCATCTTCTGCAGTTACTGTATAAACAAAATCACTTGAAAAGTCCTGAGCACCGGTTGGTGAGATGCTTGCGCTCTCTGAAATTGAGATAGTTGGTTCAAGGGCTGTAACATCGGTACCTGCTTCAACTTCTATTGAAATTGTAGCATTCTCAGCATCAATATCTGCTGATCCTGTTTGACTAGAAAGAGAGAAAGCTGTGATCTCTGTTTCAGTACTCAATACTTCTTTCACACTAAGTACAAATGAATCTTCAGCAGTTTCTCCCAAACCATCATTCGCGGAAACGGTAATTGTGGCATCTCCAAGACCAACTTCTGTTATTGTTAGCATAGAGCCAGAAACGGCAACTGTTACTACGTCCTCATCAACACTTTCAGCATCAAATGTTAGGTCATCACCATCTATATCTTCAAATACATCTGAAAGGTCTATCTCAAAAGAAGCGAACCCAACTTGCTTAGATTGATCTGCAATTGCACTGATCACCTCTATTCCTTCATTAACGTTATGAACGTCAATTGTAAAAGCCTGGTCAAATTCCCCTCCTTCACTATCTGTACTTCTCACAAGAACACTGTAGCTGGATTGTGCTTCAAAGTCAAATGATTCAATTGCCAATAAGGAATTGCTTTCAATTGTAAAGCTTGCATTATCATCATCTCCTGTGCCAGATACCAGTGAATAAGTGTGTGTGTCACCAGAATCCTGATCAGTAGATGATAAATCTCCGATCAACACATTTGGTGTTTCGTTTTCATCAACACTAGTGTTCGTAATCTCAATTGCTGAAGGAGCATCATTGGCATCATTGACACTAATGGCAAATGCCTTTTCAAATGTTCCTCCTCTATTGTCATTGGTCTCTAACCGAATGCTGTATGCATCCTTGGTTTCAAAATCAAGTATATCAATCGCCAATAGGTTGTTACCAGAGATACTAAAACTAGCATTATCTGTGTCTCCATCACCAGCTACTAATGAATAGGTGTAGGTATCACCTATATTTTCATCGGTAGTTGATAATTCTCCCACCACGTCATTTTCCGCATTATTCTCATCAATCGCTGACTCAGATAAGGTGATATCTGTAGGCGTGGTGTTTTCCTCCAGTACAGTAATTGTCCAATCTTCAGAAACAGTAGGGTTTTCTGCTGTGATGGTATAGGTAAATCCGTTTGTAAAATCCTGGGCAACACCAGATTCAGGACTGGCTGTAGCACCTGTTGAAACAGTGAATGTTGGTGTAAGTGTGGTAAAATCTGAACCTAATGCCACTTCAATAGTAACTGATTGCTCTCCAGCATCAATAGTGGCTGCACCTATTTCTTCTGCAAAACTGAATGCAGTAATCTCAGTACTTGTGTTGTCACAATCTGTACTAAAATTCGCAACATCATCAATGTTGGTCCAGTTTGTATCTGAATAATCTACATCGTCTACTGTGATACAGGTTAGGTTTGTATTACCTGTTACATCAAAAGCGGTAATTGCAGCATTGTTGCCATTGGCAATGTTTAACTCAGTCAGCATGTTGTCACTGGCATCAAACTCATTCAATAATGCATTTGAAGATAGATCCAGTGAGCTTAACTGATTATTGTATATCTCCACCGAAAGCAAGTCAGGGTTATTTGACAAATCAACGCTTGACAGGTTATTATTTTGTAAGTCCAAATACTTGACCTCCACATTTGATGAGATATCTATACTACTCAAGTTGTTACCTCTAAGAAATAAATTTGTAGCCTGAGTTGCCGGTGACACATCCAAACTCTCAAGATTGGGCTGATCAAATATTGACAAATTCGTGATCAATGTATTCTGGCTCAAATCAATGGTTGTAATTAGATTATCACTGGCGGAAAATACATTGAGCAATGTGTTATTTGAAATATCAATATCAGATATTGGGTTTTCGCTGATGATTAAATCATCAAGCATTGTATTTCTAGAAACGTCCAAAGATGTGATATCATTGGCACCTATTCTGAGGGATGTCAAAGCTGTGTTATAAGCTACATTTATTGAAGTCAGTTCATTCTGCCCTACATTCAGGTAGTCAATGTTTGGGAAATATTCGATACCTGTTAAATCCGCAATATCCAGCGCAATAACTACTATGTCACCAGTGTAAGCTTCTGCCTCACTTACTGTAATCTCTCCATCGTCAACTGTGTTTAGACTTCCTATTGACAATAAAGCACTTTTAAAATTGGCATCCGGAAAGTCTATCGCCTCATTTGGATCACACGATAGTACAAACTCATTGGCGGCATCTACGTTCGTCCAGTTTTCTTCTGAATAGATTGGGTCATCTACGGATATACAGGTTAAGTTTGGTGTCTGTGTTGAATTCCAACTGGTGATAATCTGGTTACTCCCATTTTTTACATTCAATGAAGCCAGATTATCTGATTTCCATACAATTACCGTATTCATGAGCGGGTTATTGCTCAAATCAAGACTAGTAAGGTTATCGTTGTTAGCAACATCAATGTTTGTTAAAACTGGATTATTAGACAGGTCAATGCTTGATATTAAAACATCTTGCAAAGAAATTCTAGTGAGAGAAGGCAGATTTGTTACGTCAATGGAAGTCAAAGGATTCCCATTAAGCAATATTTCCTGCAGAAGAGGGTTTGATGCACTAAAACTAACAAAATCGTTATGGTGAATTCGCAAAAGACGAAGTTCATCATTGTTTGAAAGATCCAAAGCTGATAATTCATTACTTTGAAGATGAAGGTACCTCAGTAATGGATTATTTGACACATCCAGCTCTGTTAGATCATTAATTTCAAGCTCTAATGAGGTCAACTCTGTGTTATAAGATACATCAATCTCAGTAAGCGAATTATTTCTGACATTTAGGTAAGTCAAATCAGGATTGTTGGTAACATCAATTGAGGTCAAATTATTATCCCTCATGTTTAGCTGGATTATATTCATGAACGCTTCTAGCCCAGTAGCATCATTGATCCCTGAATTATTTACGTCAAGTGTTCCAGTAAATGCTTCTGCTTCTCCATAAGTAATTTCTCCATCATCCGTAGTGTTGATCTCTGTGTTGGCAAGAAGCTCAGCTTTGAAATTGGCATCTGGAATATTGACAATATCATCAGGATTACAAGTCAATTTGTATACTGAAGGATCTCCTATATTGGTCCAATTTGCCTCTGAATAGGTTGGATTATCAACAATAACACATGACAAATCATTTAATGGGTTTAAACTAATTGTGGAAATAGTCTCGTTGGCTCCAGTAGCCATATTAACTGTTTGCAAAGGCATGTCGTACAACCCTGTATTAAATGCCAGGAATATCTCAAGGTTGGTATTATTTGTTATATCAAGGGAAGTGAGTTGAGTTCCCTGTACATACAATAGCTCAAGCGAGGGATTATTGGAAAGATCAATGTTAGTAATTGGGCTATTGGCGATTTCCAAAGTAGTAAGGCTCACATTATTAGTCACATCAATTGTTGTCAACCCAATATTATTTGCCTTCAACACTTCCAAATCAACCAAATTAGAAAGGTTAATGGTTGATAAATTTGTATCATAAATTCTAAGATTCTTGATTTTATTATTATTAGATAAATCTAGCGTACTGATGCTGGTACGGTCAGCATACAAAAGCTGCAGGTCCGTTAGCATTGTGATATCTAAAGAGCTAATGTCTGTATTATCTTGAAGGCCCAGATTGATCAACTCTATGTTGTTACTGACATCAATTGAAGTCAATGCATTTTCGCCCAGAAATAACTGCAATAAGTCCGGATTATTCGAAATATCTATTGAGGTAAGATTATTGCCTGCTAAATTGGCATAGCTTAGTAACGTATTGTACGATAGGTCAATGCTTGTTAAGTCGTTATACAGTAAATTGATTGTTGTCAAATCGACATTATACCTTAAATCTACCTGTGTAATTGAATTTCCACCTAACGTCAGTTGAGTTAAGTTTTCAAAGTATTCAATACCGGTAATATCAGATATACTGCCATTTGCACCTGAAATCGTACCAGAATATGTTTGTGCTTCACCTACGGTGATTTCTCCATCAGGAGTAGTATTGATGCTGCCATTTGCAACAAGGATCGCTTTGAAATTAGCATCTGGAAAATCAATAGTTTCATTGGGGTCACAGCTTAGGCTGAAAGTTGCACCAGGAGCTGAAGCTGGAAATGTTGAGGCAGCATAAATAGGGTCACTAATAGCAATACATGTCAAGCTCGCATTATTGACAGCTGCGAATGTGCTCAAACTTTCAGTGGCTCCATTTCTAAGATCAAGACTACTAAGGTCACAGAAATTTACATTGAGAGAAGTCAAATCAGGATGATCACTTAGGTCAAGAGAGGTGATATCTGTATAACTGAAGTCAACTGATTTTAACTCCAGGTTATTGGAGATATCAATTGAGCTGATGGGATTATTATTCAGTTTGATATGCTGTAAGTCAACACTGTTACTTACATCAATGCTGGATAAATTATTATCAGATAGATGTAATAGAAACAATTGATCCAGACCAGACACATCTAATGATGAAAGATCATTACCTGATAAACTTAATGTTTGCAATTCATTTCCAGTGAATGTAAAACTACTAATATCATTATAATTTGCTCCAACATAATTGACATCTGGGTTGTTGGTAATATCTAATGACGTGAGTGAATTATTATACAGTAACAGATATGTTAGGCCCGAAAGGTATGAAACATCTATTTCTGTCAAATTATTGTCATGCAATGAAAGCACTGTTAAACTACCGTAATCAGATAATGCAATTTCATTAAGACCGGCATTATCAACCTCCAATCTGGGAATATTAATGAATGCCTCAAGGCCTTTTGAAGAAGTAAGCGCTTCATTTTCGATAATAAGATTATCTGTGTATGCCTCTGCTTCCAGATAAGTAATCTCCCCATCATCAGTAGTATTGATACTACCATCAGCCAATAAAATAGATTTCAGGTTAGCATCAGGTATATCTACAATATCATTGATATCACACCTGAAAGTGAAAACTGAATTATCATCAATACTGGTCCAGTTCGCCTTTGATTCTGACGGGCTGTCTACCAAAACACATGTTAATGATGGACTGGATGTCATAGCAAATATCGTTATGGCATCATTATTTCCATTTCTCAGATCAACAGTGGTAAGGCTGGAATTCGCAGTAGCACTAACAGTGGTCAACATATCATTATTTGACAAGTCCAATTCCACTATATCAGTCCCGATTAGATATAAGTAACCAAGCTTTGTGTTACTGCTTAAATCAAGACTTGTTAACGATGCATTTGTTATCCTTAAGTCAGAAAGATCTGGATTGCTTGATACATCCAAACTTCCCAAATCATTCTGCTGTGCTTGAAATGTTGTTAATTCCGGTAGATTACTTAAATCCACAGAAGTCAGATCATTGTTATCTACATAAAGAATTTTAAGTGAAGTACTTGAAGGAAGTGTAATTGATGTTAGACTGTTTTGCCCAACATCAAGATTTACCATATCTACAAGAGCAGAAACATCAAGTGAGGTTAGATCATTGCTACTGAGGTTCAATAAATTGATATTCACAAACGCCTCTATACCAGTAGCATCAGAAATACTTAACCCAGAGAGTACTAGGTTTCCAGTATAAGCAGTTGCCTCAGCAACAGAGATCTCTCCATCATCCGTAGTATTGATTGTAGCATCTGCTAGAAGTGCATTTTTTAAATTTGTGTCGTTAAATGTCACGTTTTGAGCAAGTAATGAAAAACTTGCCATCATGGACATTGTAAAAGCTAGTATAATTCTTTTCATGGCATGTGTTTTGGTATTTACATCTTAGTCATGCCGCTCCGAAAATGTGAACAATTTTTTTTATTGTGTCCCTTTACCACAATGAAAAAAGCCTTCCTGCCAGCACTAAACTGACAAAAAGGCCATATGAAGAAGGTGTGTTTGTTCCCTACTATTAAAAACTTATGGGCATTCTATATCGGAAATGTCGTTGCATTTTTTCTGGTTCAAAATCTCATTCATTGATTCTGCCAAACAATAATTTTCGTTTGGTGTCTCATTTTGATTAGTGGACAATCCGTCTACTGATCTGAATGATGAAAACAATAAAAGAGCGAGTATAATTAATAGTCCTGGTTTCATGGCATGGTACGTTTTGCCTATTAATCATGCCATCTTTAAATTGTGAACATAGAATTACTATTTTTTTTATTTTTCTTTGAGTTGTTCACAATTTTAAGTTTATCGGATTAAGAAGTGAGAATTAGTTTTTCAAGGAACAAAGCAAACTTAATTGAGCGCATTCGCTCAGGAGATAATAAAGCGATGGAAACAATCTACTTCGAATATCGTGATGAGTTTGTTGGTTGGAGTACAAGAAAATTTTCAATCAACGAAGATGATGCCCTGGACCATTACCAGGATGTCCTTACCATCTTTTTTGAGAAGATCATGAATGGAGATTTCACAGAACTGGAAAGCTCTATTAAAACTTTTCTTTTCGGAATTGGTAAGAATAAAATTAGACAGCAGTTTGATAAACAAACCCGTCGATCTCAACACCTGGATCAAATGAAAGAACATTACCAGTTTTTGGGAGAAGAAGACGGAGCAAACATATTTGAAAAGGCTTATGATGTAACGATGGATGCATTGAAGTCAATTGGCGAGCCTTGTTTATCTATTCTTCGATTATTCTACTTTGAGAAGAAATCGATGACGGAAATTGCCCAGACAATGGGACACAAAAGTGAAGGTGTATCCAGGACTACCAAAAAAAGGTGTCTGGAAAAAATTAGAAACCAGGTAACCCAAGAGAATGATGACTGAAGTGCGAGAAAAATATTTGCTTGGAAAGCTTACTGAAAAAGAAAAAGCAGATTTTGAAGCTTCTCTTTCAAAAGAAGAAAAAGCAGAACTAGCCTATGAGCTCGGGGTACAGGCTGCCCTGGTCGATGAATCTCGTGACCTGCTCAGAAAAAAAGTTGCCGGTTTTGAAGACAGGTATACAAAGGCTAAGAAAGTGAACTGGGCATACATGAGTGTTGCTGCTTCATTTTTAATAGTGGCCACATTTACCGTATTGCTTTTAAACACCCAACCTTCCACAGGAGAATTATACGATGAATACTTTGAGTTATATCCAAATTACGAAGTACCTATTGTAAGGGGTGAAGCAGAGGGTACCATCACAGACCGAGAACGAGCTTATCAATTATATGACACTGGAAAATTCCAGGAAAGTGCTGAAAAATTTGAATTGTTAGATCCCATGATGGATTCAGATAAGTTTTTCCTGGCCATGTGCTACATGAAACTTTCTAAATGGGAAGCGGCAAAAACCAAACTGGCTGAGGTAAGTAATGGCACTACTGATTATGCAGAAACCGCGAACTGGTATATTGCTCTCATTTATTTACAACTCGATCAGAGTGAAAAATCAGTTGAGGTGCTCTCCAATGTGACAGGTGAGTATGCAGAGAAGGCTAAATTACTGAAAGAAGATTTGTAGTCATTTCTTAGATGCTCTGGCTGCAAAAAAGTAGATAACTGACATTAGGAGAAACAATCCTAATCCAAGATACAACCAGGGAAACTCTTTTTTGATTGGGGTAGAATCACCTATCAATACAAAACCTCCCCAATAGAAAGGATGTTTCCCTTTTTTCTGAGCCGTTTCAAGGTACTGTTTCCTAGCATTGTGCAAAGCCTCATCTTTTGGCTGTCCTTCTTTCAAATTCTCATAGAAAAACTTCATCACTTCAGCAGTAGATCTGTCTGAGGCAGACCAAAGGCTCACCAAAGTAGCATTTGCTCCAGCATACATAAACCCTCTCGCCAAACTAATTGCACCATCTCCATTCTGAATCTCGCCCACACCTGAGTTACAGGCACTTAATGCCACCAGGTTTGCATTAATATCCAAGTTATAGAGGTCATAATTACTCAAAAAGTCAAGATTCTCTACAGAATCCGAAGAATTGAAATACAGCCTTGAGAATTCTGGATTTTCTGCATTTACAATTGCGTGAGTAGCTAGGTGAATGAGTCCAAAATCTTTTGATTTCTTCAAAAACTCTTCTTTCGTGGCTGTGGGCCCTAAGAAAGTTGTCCCGGTAAAGGCTTTTTCAATTGATTGGATTTCTTCAATCGCCCCGAAGATTGGTAGAAGTTGTTCTCTGGTTTCTCCGGGTCCGGAACCCTCCTCACTAAATTCTGGTGCCATGGCCAGTAATTTATTATTAGGGTATTGCCCAATCTCCTGACTCTTTAACCAAAGGCCAATAGATGGTGAGTAGGAGATAATGTTTTGAAGGCCAAAAAAGCCAGTTTCATCTTGCAACAGATCAAATGGAAGGAAGGATAAATAACCCTCCGGAAAGATCACTATTTTTTTCCCGCTGAATTGGTTATCAATAAGGGTCTTATAAAGCTTTGAAGCACTGGTATTAATATCTTCCAGGTTTTCAATTTCTCTTCTAAATTCCTCTATTTCCTGATTGAGAGTTGCTTGGTCAATTCTGGTTACATCAAAGCGTTCCTTCTCTATCAGAATACGATATAAATTCGCTTCAGCCATTGAATAACTAATTAAAATTTGATCATCACTGAGCTTATCCTGCAACTGAGAGACAGTGATATTGGAATTCCCGTATTTAATCCGGTGATATTGAGGGTAATTGCTCTTTAGGTGTTCCACAATACTGTCATATGCCAATTTATTCCGCAACATTTCACCGCTTTTCTCTTCCTCCCCTCCTGAAATCTTAGCCAATAATTCCCTTTCCTTTTCCAAAACATCCACAGGGATGTTCAAACCATCTTTTAGCCTTGCTATGGTGTAAGCGGGATTAAGGATATTGGCCTTATTCTTTTCACTGAACCTTAACACCTCATTGAAGTGTCTTTCTTCATTTGATTCCTTGAATCGTTTGTTATAATAATCAATCCCAATTCCATTAAATGCGGAATAACTATCAAGGAAATTCATCTGATCAGCCTTCAGGTTTCTTAACTCTAAAGTCTTTCTATTCAATGAGTCAAGATGGATCACCATTCCCTCAATTAAATTAATTTGTGATGAAGATGCCGACTCCTTCAAGTACAATGCCACCAAATCTTCAACCATTGCCATCATATTCAGGTGCTGATCATTTCCCAATGATTGCACTTCAAATGCATCTTCAAATTTTTGAAAATATTCCTCAACGATTTGAAAGCAAGAGTCTTGTTGTCCCATTAACCCCAGGTTTTCTACCAGGTGTACATGCGCCCTCATGGTGTTCACTTCCAGGATATCATCTCCAAGCTTTGAAAGTCCGGACAGTATTTCAGATAACTGAGCATTACTCTGCTCAATTTCTCCGCTTTTACCCAATGCATATACCAAATTAATAGCAGTACTCAATGTGGATATATTTTCAGATCCAATCAGTTGCGTTTTCAGCATTAGCGCTTCCTGATACAATTCCTTTGACTTGTCGTATTGTTTTGACTTGTCTAAAAATCTACCCTGATTATTTAATATTTCTGCCATTCTAATATGAGGTTCTCCTCCTGTTAGTGCCTTCACAAGCACCAGCTCTTCATTTGCATAATCCATCGCCTGTTCGATCTTGCCCAGGTAATAGTAGTCGTAAGAAACATTTCTAATCAATCTCAGGAGACGTGGATTGTTTATCCCATAGTTTTTTTTCCCCACATCCAGTGCCAGTAGCGCATAGCTTAGGGCTTTATCATATTCGCTTATGGCAATGTAAAAATGGTGCGCAAGCGTATAGACCCTTGAAAATTCCGGATGACCAGATGGGTACAATGATTTATACTCTTTAAGAAGTAGTTGCAGATTTTTTTCTACTCGTCCTAGTTTACCAACCACTGTTAATACCTGTGAATAATTTGACAAGGATTTAAGGGTTTTTTTATGATTGTCACCAAGCTCAGCTCTTCGAATTTCATATGCTTTTTGATAGTACTTTTCAGCATCAACATCCAATGCAAAACTGTCATGCCACCATCCCAAACCAAAGTAGATTTCTGCAGCTGATATTGATTGATCATTGGTTAGGGTGATTGCTTTTTCCAGATAAAACTCTAGTGAGTCCCGAGTAGCTTGAGGATTATTTTCCAGTATGGCATATGATGCACATATGTAATAGCGTGCTGTGAAAAATTCTTCATAAAGTTTTTTCTGAAGAAGCTCCTCACTGATTTCTTTGAATAACTGAACCGCTGGAGCGAGCCTGGCATTCTCTATTAAAACATTGGCTGAATCATATTTCTCTTGTATAGATTGGCCATTAAGCGAAAATGCACAGAGAAACACAATGATAAATGCAGCAGCTACTTTCATAGATTAGGGATATGATCAAGTGAAAATAATCAGATTTGAGTGAAAGCTAAAACCGTTATCACAAATTACCTGATTCGGTTAACTCTTCTTACGAAATAAAAGACACCTCCGGTAAGTAGCAGAATTGATGTAACTAACATCCACCAGGGAAATGTCGATTCTAGTGGAGTAGTATCACCAATCAAAACAAATCCACCCCAATAAAATGGATGCTTTCCTTTACCCTTAGCCTGAGCCAGGTACTGATTCCTGGCATTATTGAGTGCTTCATCCTTCCTTTGACCATTCGTCAGGTTTTGGTAAAAAAACTCCATTAATTCAGGGGTTGATTTATCAGAAGCGGGCCACAAACTCACAACAGTAGCAGGAACTCCTGCATAAGCAAAAGCCCTTGAAAGAGACATAACACCCTCACCCCTTAAAATCTTTCCAAAACCAGTGTTACAGGCACTTAACGTGACCAATTGAGCATCCAGATCAAGGTTGTATATTTCGAAGAAATGCAGTTTTCCGTCTTCGTCATTGGCAACATCAAGTAAAAGATAAGAAGCTTCCGGGTTTTCCTGGTCTACAACTGCATGAGTTGCAAAGTGTAGTAATCCCGCACCTTTCAGACTTTGTTTCACCATTCCCTCAGATGCATCAGTTTTGAATAGAGATGTACCTCCCAATAAATTAGTAATGGTTTTTACTTCTTTTTCGGCTCCAGGCAAATAACTCAATCCGTTCTCCCTGCTGATAGCAGCCAGTTTACTTCCAGAGTTGCTGAAATCGGGAGCGACCCCCAGAAAAGAATTACTACTTACAAAATGCTTTCGGTTACTCTTCTTTGCCATGAGGCCAATGGCATAATGGTAGCTTAGGACATATTGTTCAAACAGTAACTCCTCATTCGACAGTTGAAGCAATTCAAAGGGTAATGTTTGTAATAACGGGGATGGAATGACTACCAAATATTCAATCTCTTCAGGTAGCACATTTGGCAAATCCGCCACTAATAGATTTCCAACTTTTTTGGCCAATTCTTCATATTGATTGTTTTCTAAATCGGCTACAGCAGTTCGGAATTCTTGAATATCTTTTTCAAAACCCTCAGGAATATCACTCAGATCAAACCTGATTGAATCTTTCGTTAAAATACTTCTAATGAGCCTTTCACCGAAATTAAGATAGGTTATGATGGCAGTATTGGGCTCGTTTAGAGCAAGATATTGCTTTGATTTCTGAAGTGAAATGGGATTTACGTTATATCGGGCTTCATGATATTTCCTATGATCTTTCTTTAGGCCTAACTGAAAATTCTCATAGGTCCTCTGGGCATCAAAAAGTACTTTCTCATAATAATCGATTGAATCTGAATCGTTTGAAAAAGCTTTAAGTACAGCTGATTTACCATCAGAAATGTCATTTTTTAATGCTTTCTCCTGCTGTAGAAGTTCTTGCGGCAGGTTATTCTCCATTTCCGTGGACATCTCTTGTAATCTGAGGTAGACTACCGACACCCGTTGTTTTTCCATGTATTTATGGGCCAGTTCAATGGCTATTTCACTTTCGGACGAATTAGCAATGGCTATAAAATTCTCCACAGCCTCATAGTAGATCTCAGAACTATAGAATGTAAGATTTGAAAGGTCCTCTTTACTGGTAACACCTTCTCTAATTTTGTCAACTTGTTTGTCAGCTAATTCATAGGTTTCAATAACCAACTTCAGTAAGCTATCATTAGGTTCTTCCAGGTATTTTTTAGATAATGACTCACCTTTCAATTTTAGAATCATGAACTGTTGAAACTCGTCATTCACTGCCTTCAAAGGTGGGTTACTAAATATATCTTGTCCGTCGAAATTGTAGGTATTGCTTATCAAAGCCTCCTGTATGTAACGAAGTGCCGAATCGTATTGATTATCGTATAAATAGGCTCTCCCAATATCACCCAATATCCACACCAGCGACGGGTGAACTTCAGGAAGTTTATTTTTCATATAAGCATGCGCCAGCTTGAATGTGTACAAAGCCTCATCAAATGCCTCCTGATCCATATAGATATACCCTTTTGAGTGCAGTACAAGCCCAATTTTCAGGCTATCAACTGGTTGTGTCGTATTCATCAGCTGGATACTCTGCTCAAAGTAATCCGCAGCTTCTTGATACTTTCCCAATCCCCAATAGGCATTTCCTATTCCCCGCATATAGGATCCCTGAACCACCGGGTTATTGTTGGTTCTTGCCAGCACGCGTTTATAAAAAATTATGGTAGAATCGTACTGACCATTGTAATAGTAACCACTGGCTAAACGAGCCTCAATCCTTCCCTGGTATGCTTTGTCAGGTTTACGTAACCCTCTTTCCAATCGCTCCGCTTGCTTCAAATAAGCTAACCCCTTGAACCCGTCAGACTGTGACCCACTGTACGCATTACCAAGGTTGTAAAATAGCATACTTTTCAGGTGATCGTTTGCATCAAATAAAGATTCGAATTGATCGGACAATTGTTCAGCCCTGGCAATCACCTCATTATGAGCCCGGTCTTCATTGAGTATATCAAATGATTGAAAAGAATATCGAAAAAATGCGAGTGTATCTCCATTACCGAAAGACTTCTTAGCAGCCAAATCATAATATTGGACAGCTGCCCCTAAGTTTCCATTACTATAGTGAGAAGATGCAGAATCAGCGAATTCTGATTGTCCACTGACTTTTTGAAATAATAATAGAAATACCAGAGTTGAGGTGACGATTATTTTTGGCATAGAGATAGTTAGTGAAGCTAAGTATTACGTCTGATCTTTCCTTCTTTGAACAAAAAAGTAAATTATACTTAAAATAACTAACGCGGAAACAATAATGGCAAGTATTGGGAAATCATTGGCAAATGGTGCTGGTTGTCCAATAAACACAAACCCTGACCAGTAAAAAGGATGCCCTCCTTTACCTTTCACTGTTTCCAAATAGGTAAGTTTTGCTTCTCGCAAAGCTTCATCTTTGGGTAAGCCATCTGAAAGATTCTCATAGAAAAGACGCATAATCTCAGGAGATGATTTATCCGATGAAGGCCACAAGCTCACAAGAGTATTCGGACATCCGGCGTAAGCGAAAGCCCGTGATAAACTCATCACACCTTCTCCTTTTTTGATGGTGCCATAAGCCGTGTTACAAGCACTGAGGGTAACAAGATCTGCATGCAACCTCATATTGAAGATTTCATAGGCATTCAAATAACCATCCTCCTCGTCATTTAGATCTCCCAGCTGGAAAACCAACCTGCTTTTACTGGGACTATAGTCGTTGATCAAGGCATGTGTTGCCAGGTGAAGGACACCATATTTTGAGGCATTGCTTTTAAATTGCTCTTCTGTCGCCTCATTTCCCACAAACAATTTGCTGTTGAAAATCTCCCCAATTTCACGTACCTCCTCCTGTGCTCCTGGTAAAGCTGCCACTCCGGCCCTAACAGGATCATCGTCAATTGCATTCCCATTGAACTCGGGGGCAAATGCCAGCAAGTCTGAAGAATTGTTGCTTTTGGTTTTCCTAAAATGCTCGAACAACTGCAATGAGTAGTCATAAGAAACGATGTATTCACTGATTAGATATGGAGATGACTCATCTGCTTTCAACACATCAAAAGGTAAATAATTAAGCACACCGTCAGGAATTATGGTCAATCTGGAAGACGGATTCAGGTATTCTTCGGCTGGTGCAATGAGGGATTTATAAAATGCTATGGACAATTCGTTGAGTGTCTCCAAATCACCTAATTGTGTAACGGCATCTCTAAACTCAAGAATTTTATCTTCAAGATCCCATGGTTGGCTGATCAAATGCATCTCTTGTGCATTGATCAAAAAACTATACAACTGTTTTCCACTAATATGATAGGTCAGGATTTGCCTGTTTTCTGATGCCAGAATAGACTGCACCTCATTCAAATTCAACACTTCATTGGCATATTTGTAGTTATAGAATTCCGGGTAATCCGATTTAATTTGATCCATCAGCACTAAATATGCCTCCTCTATTTGTGCAAGTGAATCAGTTTTGGCAATCACTATATTTCCCAAACTATCCAGGTCTGTCATGGAGGCAATCTCCGCCTCAAATTTTGATGCCAGGCCTTTTAAGGAATCTTTCGCAGAAATATAAGATTGATCTATACCAACATTACTGAATTTCTCTCCTTCCAATATAAAGTCCATTAACAGTAGCGACTTATTGGATTCTACCATCTGCAAGGCCAGTTGTACCCATTCATCATTTTTCCCTTTTTGGGAACTTCCAAAACATATGGGCACTGCGGAAGAATAGAAATCAGCAGCGGCATTGGTTTTGGAAAGCTCACCAGTAAGCTGACGTCTCTTTTTGGTGATGCTGGTATGTTGGGTCTCAATAAAGCTAAAAAGTGAATCTGAACTAATCCCGATGACCTGAAGTAACTTCATTCTTTCCGTTTCAATCTCAATGGCCAGGTATGGGTCTCGTGTACCTCCGGTTTCTGAAGAATTCGACATTTCCGCACTGTCCAGGTAAATCTCAGCTAAATCATATCTTTCTGTGCTTCTATAAATCTTATGGAATCGGATGTAATCATAAATGGCGACTGTTGTGTTTTCACCATATACCTTTCTTTTCTGTTCCAGACCCTTCTGAGTGTATTTTACGGCATTTTCATAATCATCAAGATTCAGGTATGTACTTGCTACTTTACTGTTGATGATTGATTCATTGTAGAGATAGGTAGGGTACTTATTAAAATAATCCCAGGTTTTCACCAGGTAAAAGCGTGCGGAATCTAAATCACCCATTTCAGAGTAAGTAAAAGCTGCAGAGGAGTATAGATCCGCCATTTCATTCCTTAATTCCGGCACCTGAAGATATAGCCCTATTGCCTTTAATAAAGCATCCAGTGACGACCTTGCATCTGTCATATAACCATAAACACTTGATATATTGATGTACAATGTTCCCAGAAAATCAGGATCTGGTGATGCCTTTGATTCCTCAATTACTCTTGCTGTTTGATAGGATTTCACTGCCTTATCGAGATCTCCAAGTCCGGAATAACAAATGCCAAGCAACATGTGAATTCTCTTTTTGGCTTCCGCATTTACAATCCCATGTTTATCCAGTAAATCAAAAAATGCGAGCAGCTGATCTACCGCCCCAGAATAATTCCCCTGGTAATATTGCAGCATTGCCAGCTGGGTAAATGGCTCACCCAATGGGACAAGATTTCCTGTATTAAGAGCAGGTGAAATATTGGCTACAACAAGGTTCCTGGACTTTTCAGCATAAAAATCTGCTGAATCCATGACACCCATATTGATAAACCCATTTGAAATACCGCTCAAGATAGAAACAGCACTCACAAAGTTTTTGTCTTTGACGCTGGGGTTGATCAATGCCATTTTACCCGTATGGATGACGTTTTGATAGTCTCCCATGGCCAACAAAACATCTATCTTCCCAAGAAATGCTTTCTGCACCAATGAATCAGGTGACCCAATGGCAATGACCTGATCATATTGAATGATTGCTCTTGCATTGTCTCCGTTTTCAAATGATTTATTGGCCGCCGATAGTAAATCATTGACTGACTGTGCTAAACCAAAATGGCTTAGTGCTCCAAAGAGGAGAAAAAGGATGTATCGCTGGTACATTAGATTCGAAATCAAAAGCTTAAGATAAACAAATCTAATTTTTCACCAGTCAACAATGATCACAAAAAAAGACCCACCAACATTGGCGGGTCCCATTCTTCACATTATTTACAGTTATTTCTTATTTCGCCTCAAACTCAGCGATTGTTTTTTCAATTATATCACAGCATTCATGCAATTGCTCTTCGGTCATTACCAGAGGAGGTGCAAAACGAATGATGTTTCCATGTGTTGGTTTAGCCAGTAAACCATTTTCCTTCAAAGCTACACAAATGTTCCATGCTGTTGAGCTACTTGGGTGATCATTGATCACAACTGCGTTGAGCAAACCTTTTCCTCTCACAAGTGTCACAAGATCTGATTTCTCAATCATCTTATTCATGCGGTCTCTGAAAATCTTACCTAAACGATCTGCATTTTCTGCAAGGTTTTCATCTTTGATTACATCCAAAGCTGCCATTGTTACTTTGGCTGCCAATGGATTACCTCCAAATGTAGAGCCATGTGTACCCGGTGTAATCACGTCCATTACATGGTTATCAGCCAATACTGCAGAAACTGGATAAACACCACCTGAAATTGCTTTACCAAGGATCAAAATATCCGGTCTAACATTCTCATGGTCTACCGCCAACATCTTGCCAGTCCTGGCTATTCCTGTCTGCACCTCATCAGCTATGAAAAGGCAGTTATTATCATTACAAAGCTTTGCTAAACCTGGCAAAAAGTCTTCATTAGGAACATTCACACCGGCTTCACCCTGAATTGGCTCAACCAATACCCCAACTACATTTGGATTATTGATCACTTCCCTAAGTGCTTCCAGGTCATTGTAAGCCACTTTAATAAACCCGTGTGTAAAAGGACCAAAATTCTTTCTGGCGTCCATGTCACTTGAAAAAGAAACTATCGTGGTAGTTCGTCCGTGAAAGTTCTGATCAAACACTATGATCTGACCCTGATTTTCAGGTACACCTTTCTTTTCATAACCCCATTTCCTACAGATTTTAATGGCAGTTTCTACTCCTTCAGCACCTGTATTCATGGGAAGTACTTTGTCAAAACCAAAGTATTCAGTAATGTATTTTTCATATACGCCCAGTACATCATTGTAGAATGCTCTGGAAGTAAGTGTCAGCGTTTCAGCCTGTTCTTTCAGGGCTCCCACTATTCTTGGGTGGCAGTGTCCTTGATTTACAGCAGAGTAGGCAGAAAGAAAATCAAAATATTGTTTGCCTTCCACATCCCACACGTAAACACCTTCACCTTTAGAAAGCACTACAGGTAGTGGGTGGTAATTGTGTGCCCCATGTTTATTTTCCAGGGCAATCAGTTCATCTGACGTAAGATTTTTAGTAACAGTTTGATCCATGAGTCATGTTGTTTAATCGTGAATAATTTGAACTGCACTCATCACGGAGAGTAGCCATCCTTTCCTCGTTATGCTGGAGAGAAATCACCCGGACCTCAAAGATACAAGAGATTAAGAAGAAGCAAGATTTTTCACCTGATAAATTCACTACTTCTAGTGATTAGGATTGAATACAAACAGGGCCTCAGTCTCCAAATTTGTCTGTTTTCCCGCATCCCATCGCTTTTTGCGAACCACACTACCTTCCTCGTGGTGGCACCAGCCGGCAAGTCACACTACCCATTTCGGTCTGGATGCTTCACCTTGATGCCAATCATTATTACTGACTCCAGTGCTTATTTAGTGTAGCGTAATGAGTTCGTCATTATCGTGAGAAGCACACAACTACGCATGTGCAATGCTGGCTAGTGGTCAGCCTGAACTAATGTAGCTACCTACAACTCTCGAGCTCCGTTATACTCGCTTTATAACTTCCTAGGAGTGTATTTTCGTAACCCAATAATAGTTTTAATTCCATGTGCAATTGATTATAATAATCCCGATTATCAGGGTAATTATCACGGTTGGCAAGCACATGAAAGACCCTTTTTTCCTGATTTAAAAGTTCCACGGTGAGTTTGTCCATCTTCTCCAGGTACACCAGGCAATTGAAGTCGTAGGAAATGATCAATCCACTGCTTTTAATGGTCTCCCAAACCAAATTGGTAAGGTTCAGATAGGAAAAATTGAAATTTACGTTGACTTCACCCTGGTAATGGAACCTGCCATCTCCCATTTTGGTGGAGTCTTTGATCTCCAAAACACCAGGGTATTTGTTCTTAAAAAGCTGCATGCTATCGGGAGTGGTGATTACACGGTTTTCTGCATCCACATGATTGGATCTAAATTCAAAGACAGCCAACATCACTTCATGCTTTTCTATATTTTCCTCAATGCTTTTTCGGTTATTTTCTATTTCCTGGAACAAGTTTTTTGTGGCAATAGACTTTTGGTTGTTCAATTTGATAGATGATACCATTTCATTGAGGTAAAGCGCAATAAAAACCCCAATCAATGTAGCCGAAACAGTTATTACCCAATTGTTTTTGAGAAATTTCCAGTTCAATTTGTTAGCCTTTTTAGTCATAATGGTCAGAGTTAGTTCATCACCCATTTAATTACTTGCCCAAGGTGATGTAAATATAAAAATGCTATGGCAAACAAATTTCAATCCAAAATATAACGCTAACACTCAATTTGCAAAGCGTAATGAGAACTGCATTTATCGTGAGAAGCTCAAACTAGCATATGCAATGTTGTGCATACCATGAAAATTTCAATCTCAATTTGTTCAGTTTGTTCAGATGCACCACTAAAATTTACCAATCCTAACCCTCCAATAAATCCAATTGATATGGAACACAACAAAGATGAACAGTGTAAGTAATACCCAGATCGCATCACCCTGACCTCCTTCCAGAAAAGACCACCCGATACCAATTATGGCAGTGGCAGACCAAATGATTTTCAGATTCAACATGGCTCTAAATGTATCGGTGCAGGCATTGCGCCCTAGCAGCGATTCAATACCGATTCCAAAAAAGGCAGCCCCTACTATTCTGGTCATGAAAGTATCTACAGATGTCCAGCCCAGAAGACCTAAAATAAATTCAGGAAAAAAGAATAGCGGAATAGCTGCGATCATATCGATGATAAAGTGAATCACAAACCATCGCTTCAGTGCTGTGGGTACGGTGTTGTTCATGTGTCAAAGTAAGCTATTTTGCATTTGATAATCTGCTATGCATACATATGATTACATCGAAGTTAATATACAAGACAAAAACGCAAGTAAATGTGTAATTTCAGGGCATGTTTACAGTCTATTGGAAATACAAAGTAGCCTCTTCCCTTCAAGCAGAATTTGAAAAAGAATATGGTAGTGAGGGCGCCTGGTCTAAGTTATTTAGTGGCTCAGTGGAGTACATAGGATCTAAACTCTCCAGGGACACAGCTACACCCAATATTTATCTCCTGGCAGACCAATGGACCAGTGAAAAAGCCTACAATGAATTTCTTACAGAATATAAATCAACCTATGAAGCACTTTCCAAAAAATTTGAAGTGCTGTATGAAAGTGAGGAGAGGATGGGGACATTTATTGAATGTTGATGGTTTTCGCGGGGCATACCTTATATTATGTTTGCTTAGTTTGATTAACCTATCTTAAACCCATGAAGAACTTTTCAATATTCCTCAGCTTTTTATCCATCAGCTTCTTTTGCCAGGCACAAAGCAAGTACCAATTGCGGGAGAACATTTCCTACTATGACCAAGCCATCAGTGACACGGATGAATACATCAGTTCAAGATGCGTACTGGACCTTTATTATCCCAAAGACTCAACAGATTTTGCCACTGTAGTATGGTTCCATGGAGGTGGGTTGAAAGCTGGCGAAAAAGAAATACCTCATCGCCTGAAAAAGATGGGCATTGCAGTTGTGGGTGTAAATTACAGGCTGTATCCGAATGTTGGTGCTCCTAAATACATTGAAGATGCGGCTGCAGCGGTAGCATGGACTTTCAAAAACATTGAGAAATACGGTGGGGACCCTTCCAAAATATTTATCTCAGGACACTCCGCCGGGGGATACCTGGCCAGTATGGTGGGTCTGGATAAGAAATACCTGGCCACTCATAACATTGATGCCAATCAAATCGCCGGGTTGGTTCCTTTCAGTGGTCATACCATTACACATTTTACCGTGAGAGAGGAAAGAGGGATTCCGGGAACCCAGCCCATTGTGGATGACATGGCCCCACTGTTTCATGTAAGAGCAGACGCCCCACCACTGTTAATGATCACGGGAAACCGGGAATTGGAACTCTTAGGACGGTATGAAGAAAATGCCTATATGATGCGCATGATGAAGATTGCCGGTCACCAGGATACCCGGATATTTGAACTGGATGGCTATGGTCACGGCATGACAGAACCCGCATTTCCGTTGTTGATTGAGGAGGTGAGGAGGGTTATGGGGAACCGATGAAGATATCCCTGATGAAATGGAATTAAAATTTTTGAATAAGTTCACTAATTCATCTCAATTGCTTCCTAATTATTCTGAATAACAAATAGAAAGAAGCCGCAACTCCCAGAAAAATGGAGGGGAAAACTAGAAACGGGTAGCGGCTGGTGTGCCATCCAGGAATTAAGGTATTCGCAAAGTCCTGAAAGACAATTAGGAAAACCATTGTTAACCCAAGTGTTCCAATTAAGGCTAAGATGATTGCTATTACAAGTTTCAAGGTTTTGAAGGGTTATTGCTAGATCAAATCTTCTCGCTTATTCAAAGGTAATCAGCTCACTTGATTTTGAGGAACTCAATAATGGTCTATCGCGCTGGTTATTCCTAATTCATATTAGTATCCAAGGTCACAAAAAAGTATTAGCTTAGATCAGAATTATTTTCAAGTTATGAAAAAACTGATCCTACTGTTAACATTCCTGCCTACAATCCTTGCGGCACAACATGAAACCACTATCAAAAAAATCTATGATGAGTCCCTGACCAATAGCCCCATCTATAAAGACTTGTGGGTGATGTGTAAAACCATTGGCCATCGGCTATCCGGGTCTCCTCAGGCGGCAGCAGCTGTAGAATATACCCGTCAGCTTATGGTTGATTACGGATTCGATTCGGTTTACCTGCAACCGGTGATGGTTCCTCATTGGATTAGAGGAGAAAAAGAAATTGCCCGGATTACCAATTCTAACGATCTAGGTGTGCTGGAACTTCGTTCACTTGCCCTGGGCAATAGTGTGGGAACGGGACCGGATGGCATTCATGCCGAAGTTATTGGCCTGAACAGCATGGATGAAATTGAAACTTACGGCAGTAAGCTCAAGGACAAAATTGTTTTTATCAATGGCAAAATGGACCCAACACTGATCAATAATTTCGCAGCGTATGGAAAAGCAGTTTCTCAAAGGATACATGGTGCTTCTGATGCTGCCAAGTACGGAGCAAAAGCCCTGATTATCCGGTCAATTACCAATAGACTGGACTCTATTCCCCATACCGGCACTTTGATTTACAAACCTGACATCAAACAAATTCCTGCAGTTGCGATCAGCACGCTGGATGCAGATATTTTAATGTCTCAACTCAAAGAACAGAACAACCTAAAAGTCTTTCTAAGAACAACCTGTGAAATGAAAGGGCCGGTATTGTCCTACAATGTAATCGGTGAAATGAAAGGATCTACCTACCCTAATGAAGTGATTTCATTAGGTGGTCACCTGGACTCCTGGGATGTAGGAGATGGTGCTCACGATGATGGAGGGGGTTGTTTGCAGGCTATTGATGCGCTTTATACCTTGAAAAAATTAGGCATCAAACCCAAAAGAACTCTAAGAGCTGTCATGTGGATGAATGAAGAGAATGGTTTGAAAGGTGGCAATGAATACGCCAACCAGGCTAAAATCAATAACGAAAGACACATAGCCGCCATAGAATCTGATGCTGGTTGTTTCCAGCCACTTGGCTTTGCTACTTCAGGTGATGATGCACAGCAGGAAAAAGTGAGGTCATGGAAAAAATACTTCACTCCTTACGGGGTTTGGAATTTTGATCAGGAAGGTGGTGGCGCAGATATTGGTCCTCTAAAAGATCAGGGGACATTGCTCATTGGCCTAAGACCCAACACCCAGCGTTATTTCATTTACCACCACACCGCAGCAGATGTTTTTGAAGCCGTGGACAAAAGAGAACTGGAATTAGGGGCTGCCAGCATGGCTGCATTGGTTTATTTGCTGGATAAGGAAGGATTGGATTAATTTGGTAATTCCAATGAGACCATTATTAATAATAGTAACTCTACTTGCTGTATTTAGTTGTAAGCAAAATACTGATACGCAATCTCAATATGTAGCTAATACAATTGATTTTACCCAATATGTTAATCCATTCATTGGAACCAGTAAAATGGGCCATGTATTTCCCGGAGCAACTGCTCCATTTGGGATGGTACAACTAAGTCCTCAGACTAATTTTGAGGTTATGTTTCACGCTGATGGCTCATATAATACGGAAACTTATGAGTACTGTGCGGGCTATCAATACCGGGATACTACAATAATTGGGTTTGCCCACACCAACTTTAGTGGTACAGGCCACTCTGATCTGGGAGACTTACTTGTCATGCCCACCACAGGAGAATTAAACCTTAGTCCTCTGCCTGATGAAAAACATGAGGATGGGTTCTACTCCACCTTCTCCCATGATAATGAATCTGCAAGTCCCGGCTACTATCAGGTGTATCTCGACCGATATGACATCAATGCAGAGCTTACCGCAAGCGAACGTGTGGGATTCCATCAATACACATTCCCAAAATCTGAGGATGCACATATCATTTTGGATATGGTCTACAATGTTTATCATCACGACAATAAAAATGTCTGGACCTTCATCCGGGTTGAAAATGATAGTTTAGTGACAGGATACCGCCAGACCAAAGGCTGGGCCAGGACGAAAAAGGTTTTCTTTGCCATGCAATTCTCAAAACCATTCAAAAGCTATGGCCATAAAAAATTCAATGAAGAAACATATGATGGGTTCTACCGAAGATTCAAACAAAATGAAAATTTTCCGGAAATGGCAGGTAAAGACCTCCGTGCATATTTCAATTTCGACACCCAACAAAATGAGACCATTGCTATAAAATTCGCTCTATCACCAACAAGCACCGCTGGCGCATTAAAAAACCTGACAACTGAGATCCCACATTGGAATTTTGAGAAGACTAGACGTGAAACTTCGGCCAAATGGAACAAAGAACTGGCGAAAATTGAAGTGGAAACTTTGGATGAAGATGACAAAATCACTTTCTATACTGCCATGTACCACACCAATCTTTCACCCATTCTGTATGAAGATGTGGATGGCAAATACCGTGGATTAGACCAAAATATTTACAATTCGGATGGGTTTACGAATTACACAATCTTTTCATTGTGGGATACCTATCGGGCATTGCATCCATTATTTAACCTTACACAACCAGACCGAAATAATGATATGATTAAAAGTATGCTAGCCCATCAGGAGCAAAGCGTTCATAAAATGTTACCTATCTGGAGTCACTATGCCAATGAGAACTGGTGCATGATTGGCTATCATGCTACGTCTGTAATTGCAGATGCCATGGTTAAAAATGTAGGTGACTTTGATGAGAATAAAGCATTGGAGGCTTCCAGAACCACAGCCAATGTTCGGTATTTTGATGGATTGGGTGATTACATTGATTACCAATATGTTCCTGATGACAAGAGCCATTCTGCCGTCTCCAAAACGCTGGAGTATGCCTATAACGATTGGTGCATTGCACAAATAGCAAAAAAAGTGGGGGTTTCTGAGATAGAAAATACTTTTCTGGAAAGAGCTAACTACTATCAAAATGTATTTGACCCTACAATTGGCTTTATGCGCCCAAAACTGACAGATGGATCGTTCCGACAAGATTTTGATCCCATGGACACACATGGACAAGGGTTTATAGAGGGAAATGCCTGGAATTATGGACTGTATGTCCCACAGGATTTAGAAAAAATGATTGAACTGATGGGCGGAAAGGATCAATTCAGCTCCCATCTGGATTCATTGTTCACCATGGAAATTGAGGACAAGTACATTGAAAAACATGAAGACATCACACGTGATGGCATCATAGGCAATTACGTTCATGGAAATGAACCTGGTCATCATATTCCTTACTTATACAACTGGACCGGTCAGCCCGAAAAAACACAGGCAAGGGTACGAATGATCATGGATACCATGTACGGACCAACAGTGGAAGGTCTATGTGGGAATGATGATGCCGGCCAGATGAGTGCGTGGTATATTTTTAGTGCTTTGGGTTTTTATCCGGTTACTCCCGGATCACCCAATTATGCATTGGGAAGCCCGCTTGTGAAACAAGCAATCCTTCACCTGAGTAATGGAAAGACATTGACAATTGTCGCTAAGAACCAAAGCAAGGAGAATGTGTATGTAAACAAGGTCTCATTTAATGGAAAAACACTGGGTACCACCCTGTCACATCATGACATCATGAACGGAGGCGAACTCATTTTCGAAATGACCAACAGGCAACCTTCCGACGAATAAGGAAATTATTCTGGTAAACTTGATCCATGCCACACAAATTCAAAAAGTCCATACTACACGTCCTTATAATGACTGTCATTTCCAGTCACCCCTTATTTAGTCAATATCAGTACACAACACCGGAAACCCTGGATGATAGCTGGCAGACGACCGATATTAGAATTTTCGCAAAAGACACAACCAGGCTCTACAAAATGATGAACCAACTCAACCAGGTTGATCATAAACTCCACAGCATGCTTCTGATTAAGGACAATCAACTGCTTTTGGAAGAATACTTCAGTGACTATGACCTTCATCAACAACATGATCTCCGATCAGCGTCCAAAAGTATTACCTCAATCCTGCTGGGAATCGCCATTGACAAAGGATACATCGACAACATTAATGACCCCATTACAAAGTACCTGAAAGAACCTGTTCCTCAAAAAAACAAGAGTCTGGAAAAGGATCAAATAACTATCAAACACCTGGTCACCATGTCTTCTGGTTTAGACTGCAATGACTGGGACAAATCTTCCCTGGGACAGGAAGACAAGGTGTATAAAAAGAAAGACTGGCTCCAGTATTTTGTGGACTTGCCAATGGTAAATACACCTGGTGATATTGCACAGTACTGTACAATGGGACAAATACTCGCTACTGAAATCATCTCCCAGACTTCCGGAATGTCTATCGACGAATTTTGCAGCCAATTCTTGTTTGAGCCAATGGAAATAACCAATGTGAGCTGGGGACATACGTCCAATAAAAATGTAATTCCCTCAGCCAAAAGATTGTACATGACACCACGAGACATGGCTAAGATTGGCCAGCTTATACTAGATAAGGGCAAATGGGAGGGAAATCAGCTTGTTTCTGAAAATTGGGTCAATCAATCCACTTCACCACATGTAAAAATAACTGGTGTGGATTATGGTTTTTTATGGTGGAGCATACCTGTGAAAATTGATTTCGAGATCTATCAATGCATTGCGGCAACAGGTAATGGTGGGCAATATATTATGACTTTTCCAGCACTTGATGTGGTAGCAGTCTTTACAGGTGGAGCCTACAATTCTCAGGATGACAAGCTTCCATTTAAGATCATTCAAGATGTATTATTGCCGGCAATTAAATAGCTTGGCCTTTAGGAGGGTATGTTACATTATCTTTATTTTGTTATAGAGTAAAGATCAGGGCATGATGCAGAACCAGAACACCATAGCGAATCAGATAGATCATCTTTATCGACATGAATATGGTAAGCTTGTGGCCGTTCTCACGAAATCATTCGGTTCTTCCAACATGGAATTGGCTGAAGATGTAGTTCAGGAGGCCATGATTGATGCATTAAAAACATGGTCATACAAAGGTATTCCGGACAATCCAATGGGATGGGTTTACAAAGTAGCCAGAAATAAAGCCCTTAATCATTTTCATCGTGAATCTTCTAGAAGAAGATATATCGATGACACGAAAACCACTCAACTAAATTCCTACCACTTTACTGAAGAAGAATTATTTTCAGAACAAGAAATCGCCGATGACCAACTCAGGATGATTTTTACATGTTGTCACCCCAGTATTTCTTCAGATTCGCAGGTGGCGCTCACATTAAAAACACTTTGTGGATTCAGCATTCCTGAAATATCAAAGGCATTTTTCACATCTGAAGACACAATAAACAAACGGTTGGTCAGAGCTAGAAAAACTATTAAAGAAGATAGTATTGCATTTGAAGTCCCAAAGGGCGATCAACTGCGAACAAGATTAGATTCAGTACTGGAAGCAATCTATCTTTTATTTAATGAAGGATATAGTGCAAGTTCAGGAGATGATCACATAAGATATGAATTATGTGAAGAAGCAATTCGCCTTGCGGAGATGATCACCTACAGCGACACAATCAAATCAAAATCAACTGTGTATGCCTTATTGGCTTTGATGACGCTTAATACCGCGAGGTTTAAATCAAGAATCGATAAATATGATAACGTCATCGAACTACGCCATCAAAACAGAAAATTATGGGACAAACATCTGGTCAAGAAAGGACTAGATTACCTTGAGTTTGCTACTTCAAGTCGTGAAGTTTCCATCTATCACATTCTGGCCACTATTTCAGCACATCATTGTACCGCCAGGTCATTCGAAAATACTAACTGGGACAGTATATTATCATTGTATAATGCTTTGCTTCAAATTCAATATTCCCCGGTGGTAGTATTGAATAAATCAATTGCAGTTAGTATGACAATTTCAGCTTCAGCTGCTCTCAAGGAATTGGAATCCATAGAAGACAACACAGAAATACAGAAATACCTTCCTTATTATACTACAAAAGCATCACTTCTATATGAAACAAATCAGAAGGATAAAGCAGTAAGCGTATTAGAAAAGGCCCTAAAATTAACTAATGATCAAAAGAATATCTTATTGATAAACAGCAAGTTAAAAGAGTTTTCGGAAAATTATTAGTTTTTTTTCCTGTTTCATGTCCCTTTTCGCGACTTCACTTTGCCTTTGGGTTGAAAACAAAAACTAACAAAAGAAACAATGCAAGAATTTATGATTTTCATCAAAACTAAGGGAGACCACCTGGAAGGTCTTTCTCCCGAACAGCAACAAGCCCATGTGGCTAAAATCGGTGAATACATTGGTGGTCTCATGGAAGCTGGAAAACTAAAAGGAGCCCAGCCACTGGAAATGGAGGGAGCCATTATTCATAGTCAGAATGGAGTATTCAAGGATGGACCATTCAATGAATCAAAGGAAGTCATTGTAGGCTATTTTCATGTGATTGCTGAAAACCTGGATGAAGCGATTGAAATTGCAAAAGCCAATCCTATGTTCGATGATGCAGATGGATCTATCGAAATACGTCCAATTAAGTCAATGGTAGAAATAAACTAAAAGGACATGAATTCAACAACAAGACAACTTCAGTACAATGGTAAATGTGCTTTTGCCGTTAGCACAGGAAAATTAGACGTAAAAGCAGGAAACCACAGTTTGATAATTAATAATAAAGAATACCATTTTTCAAATGTAGTAGCCAAATTCTTATTCAGAATTTTACCTAATACCATAAGAAAAGCAGATCAAAATTGGATCAATCAATAGAAAGTATATTTCCCGATCTGAGGTCTCGTGCATTGCGAGACCTTTTATTATGCTAAAGCCACATTAGTATATTTCTTTTTATAATCGGCCGGACTCACACCAACATACTTTCTAAACACCTCACGAAAAGCCTTGGGTCGGGTGCCATCTAATTTTTTGCAGTATCATTATGGTGAGAGTCCTGTTAAAATTTTGTTAAGAAATATCTACCTTCAAACCTGATACAAATAGCAACGTACCCTAAATATCTCATAACAAAAGCTCGCCAATCATGAAACAGTATTTTTTGATCCTTTACTGCATCACTGTATTTCAGCTACATGCACAAAAACCTTCACAAAATATTGTAGGGTTGAACATTGAGATAGACTCGGAATTCTTAGAAGAAAAACGCCAAATTCAAGTATTCCTTCCTGATTCCTACAAAGATTCTGACAAAGCCTACCCAGTTCTTTACTTACTGGACGGTCAGCGCTTCTTCCTTTATAGTGTGAGTCTATTAGAATCATTTCAGCAGTATAATCTTACACCAGAATTTATTATAGTTGGGATTACTACTGGATATCCAAAAAGATTTAGCGACTTTTCTGGAGGCAGGTCCAAATTCATTTCATTTTTAGAATCAGAGCTGCTCACACATATAGACAAAAACTATCGGACCACTGATAAGAGGATGATTTTTGGATGGGAATATGCTGGGAGTCTGGCACTGCACGCTATGGTAAATGATCAACTTTTTGATGGCTATTTTATAGCTAGTCCTTTTCCTGTATGGGGTTCAATTGACCAACTTGACAGTATCTCCAACTTGTCGGGCACCCTATATTTCACAGTCAGCCCTAATGAATATGAAGTCAATTTCGGGGTGAATAAATTGGATTCTGTCTTAAGCGAAAAAGATTACAAAGAATTGAATTGGGAGTTTCTGACCCTTCAAAATGAAGAACACAGATCTACAGCTTATTCTACGCTTTATCACAGTCTGAGAAAATATTTCAAATACTACCCGCAATTATCAATTAACGATTTGGAAGATTTTTTGGCAATAGGAGGTATTGCTTATGCTCTCAATTACAACCAGATTCGTGCTGACCAATATGGTTTCGAGCAAGAATTATCTACCTGGTCAAAGTTTACGATGATCAGAAGTGCCATGCGAGCGGATCAATATGAACAATTCGATTCTTTTTGCACCGAATTGAACCTGAAAGACTTCATCGATAATTTGTCAGCCAATCGCGTAATGAGTATAGCCGATTTCTATGTTAAATACCAGGAGTTTGAAAAAGCTGTCAACCTGTACTTGAATTTTTTAGAACAGCACCCAGATTCTGAGAATTTGTTGACCAAAACGGGCGAAGTATATCAAGCCTGGGGTAAAAAGAAAGAGGCAAAGAAATATTTACAATTGGCTAAGGAGGCACAGCAATAATTACCTGTGCTGTACCCGCATTTAAGTCAATTACATAACGGGTTTCACTTTGTAACCTGCCTCTTTTAATAAATTAATCACACCCTTTTCTCCTGCCAAATGACCAGCACCTACAGCGAAAAAGGTAGATTTTTCTTTTGCCTTTTCTCCTATTCGTGGTATCCAGTTTTTGTTGCGTTCTGAAAGCAAGAACTTTTCCTGGTTGTCATCTGACATATTTTCACGCATTAATTGCTTAATGCTATTCAGATCTTCCTCTTTATAACTGCTGATCATTTCATTGAACAAGGACTTCATTTCGTCACCCTCATCCATCATTTTCATCAATTCTGCTACCTGTGATTCATAAGAAATGCTGTCAAATACTGCTGCCTGCTCAGCAGTAGTTTCCAACCCAAATATCTCTTTTTCCTGACTTTTGGCTTTCTGAACAAATGCCAGTTCATAGCTTGCCGTACTTCCATCGATCATCTTGGGCATCATCATGGCTGCAATGAAAAATGGTTTGAAAGAATTCATTTTATCCAATCCAAAACCAACATTCACAGTGACGTATTCATTCAAGCGTTTGAAATCATCCGCTGACAGAAAGCTCTCAATGGTTTGTCCGTTTGACATATTAATATATTGAAACATCTCTGTCTGAAGGTTAGGGTTATCCATATCCAGCTCCATGACTACTTGTTCTGACTTATCAAAGGCTTTGACAACTTTCTCTTTCAACTCAAAATCAGCTTTTGGAAGCAGATGAAAAGTCCCAAATAGATATGAAGTCTCTATTCCATTTCCTTCTATTTTCCAGAGCAGCGAATTTTTCAGCTCCTGAGCTCTTACAGATTGAGTCAGAATCAGGATCCCTATGAAAATTCCCAGTGCTGTAAGTATTTTCTTATTTAAATGTTTGATGTAGTTGCTTTTCATGATCTGTGTTTTAGTCCAGTTAGTACTACCATTTATGTTTTTATTACAGGAGATTAAAATATTTTTGAAAAATTGATCCAAAATCCAAACCCAACTTAATCATGGAGATGTAGGTTTTAAGCTTATAACTAATCATACCTGAATATGTCGAAATCTATTATATACTCTTTCTCCAATAGCCTGATATTTCTGATTGTCGGATACCTTCTTCTCAGATTCGAACTTGTTGCATATGGCATTTCATTTTTTATTGTTTTGCCGGTTATTTTAGGATATCTGCATGGAAAGGAAGGCTTAAAAAAGGCAGGTTTGATTGGTCTTGGGTTAGCATTTTTACTATTTATAATCTCCTTAATAGCGGGTGGATTAGAAGGATTAGTCTGCGCATTAATGGCTTCACCACTCATTTTATTGGCTGTAGGATTTGGTATGTTGTTAAGGTATGCTGTTTCAAGAATATTAGGTAAAAATGAATCAGAAAATACTTTAAAATCCACGATTATCCCCTTTTGCGTTTTCTTAATACTTGGTCTTACGGAAAATCAACTTAATAAAGGAAATGAAGCAATAATAGAAGTGAGGTCTACTATTCAATTGCCTTATTCGCCAATGGAAGTATATGAAACCATCAAATCGGTGGATACCCTGGATGCTGAGAAACCATTCCTTTTAAATATCGATTTACCAGTTCCTCAAAAATGTGTGTTGCACGAGGAAAAGGTTGGAGGTTTGAGAACTTGTTACTTTGAAGGAGGGCAAATTGTTGAAAGAATCACTGCGCTTGAAAAAGGGAAATTGTTGAAAATGGATGTAATTGACTATCAACTGACAGGGCGTAAGTGGTTAGGATTTAAAGAAGCCATTTATCTTTTCAAACGTTTAGAAAACGGTCATTGTGAAATGACTAGAATTACAACTTACAGTTCTGTTTTGAGTCCTAGATTTTATTGGCAGCCGCTTGAGAAAATTGGGATAGAACAAGAACATGAATATGTATTTAATAACCTGAAAAAGGATCTGAGAAACAAGTACGGCAATTGATAGTTAACTTACATCAGGTCGTCGAGATTTAAATGCGAAGAGCAAAAACATCATTTCATATCACCTCCAGAAAAACGTTGCTTTTCGTTTGCTTCATTGGCTTATCTCAATTAGCTAATGCACAATTCACCAAACTGTTTGAAACTGAGGAATCCAGCACAATAGAATCAGGTATTATCCAGAAAGGTAATCTAATTATGGTGGGAAGCACAATTGTTCCAGGTCTGGGAGATTACAATGGCCACCTGATCAAAACGGATACACTGGGAAATCTAATCTGGTCCAGAAGTATTGGAGGGGCTCAAGATGATTTTCTCACAAAATTAGAAGCACTTGAAGGAGGAAGTTACATTGCAACAGGTCATACCAATAGCTATGGTAATGGAGGTGAGGATGGATTAGTCATCCGATATGACGAAAATGATGAAGCAGAATGGTCTAATACTTTTGGAGGAAGTGAGGATGAGAGAATTTATGTGGTGAAAGAAGTTGAAGATGGTAACATCCTGCTGGGAGGTTGGACCACCTCATATGGTGCTGGAGGGCAAGACGTGATGTTAGTAAAAGTAGACCCCAATGGGAATGAGTTATGGATGAAGGTCATTGGAAACTCAGGAGATGACCGACCCAATTTTGCCAACATTGTACATAGGGATGGAAAATATATTGTAGCAGGTACATGGACCAGAGATATAGCAATTCCAGGTTTGAATGGTTTTATAATTGAATTAGATCCCAATGGAGAGCTGTTATCATCAGATATTTATGGGGCCAATAATGATGATGTCCTGAATGGTTACTCCATGTTTACGGATGAAAGCGAACATATCCTGTTTGGTGAATCCTATAGTTTCAATGGCACACTGAGGATATGGATGAGTCGATTGGGTGCGAATAGGCACATTGAATTCAATAAGACTTATGGTATTGCAGGAATTGATATCCAATACAGCTGTGCAATATCAGTAAATGCCAATCAAATTGTGGTTGCTGGTCACGAATTCACAGAAGGCCAATCAAGCGCATCTTTTTTACTAAATGTCAATCAAGATGGTACTGTCAATTGGTCCAACACTTACGATAACGTAGATAATCAACACATCAACGACATCATTTCAGACCAAAATGGAAATTTCTTTGGGGTGGGATATGGTGAAGTGGATGGAAAAGAACAAATGCTCATCATTAAAGCCGCCAATAGTCAAAACGGTGGATGCGGTGATCGGATTCAGATAGTGGAAGGGTCATTTGAAGTGAGGTCTGAATCCTTTACACCTGATACACTTTCGGTCTCTACAAGACAAAATCTGATGCCCGCAGTTGAAGAACTCACAATCGTTGAAAATGTCCTTTGCAATGCCAGTATAAAAGCTGAGTTTTCAGCACCTGATAGTGTCTGTACAAATGAATGTATTGCCATCACTGAAACCTCATTTGAAAATGTAACCAATTGGGAATGGCAATTCACAGGAGCAGAAAACAACATTTCAACCATTCAAAACCCTGAAATATGTTTTGTGGAGGATGGTTTGCAGCACATCACTTTAATTGTCAGTAATGACTTTACCTCTGATACGCTCACCAGAATGATTAATATTTTACCACTTCCCAGTATTAAATTACCTACGGATATCAACATCTGTCCCGATGAAACACTCACCGTGCCTACAGAAATATCACAAGCTGACTCAATTAGCTGGTCCAATGGCCAGGAAACACCCAATGTCACGGTACAAAGCCCGGGAAATTACTACGTGACAGCCAAAAATAAATGTGGTAACACTCAAGATTCAATGCCGGTAGATTTGATATTGCCACCGGTAGTTCAGCTGGGAAATGACACCATTCTTTGCGAAAAAATTGGGTTGACAATCTCCATAAATCCGGATCCGAATACTACCTACTCCTGGAATGATGGATTCAGTACCATCTTCAAATCAATTGACACTTCTGGCTACCACACGATAACAGCCTCAAATAAATGTGGAGTTGCTAAAGATTCAATTCTGGTTTCATTCTATAACTTAAACGACCTGATGATTCCTAATGCTTTTTCACCAAATGGTGATGGTATAAACGAACATTTTGAAATTGATGAGCGAATCGTGGGTGCAGCAATGCGGATTGTCGATCGAAATGGCAAAATTTTGTTTGAATCCAATGATTACCAGAACAATTGGGGTGGTGAAGAACTCCCTGCAGGAACTTATTATTATATTTTGGAAGACCGGTGTTTCAATATTCATAAAGGATGGCTACAGATTGTGAGATGAGATGTTTTGGACAATGTTTGTTAATTTCAAAAAATGAAAGTTAAGGTTGTTCTTTTCTTCTTCTACCTTGTTTTGCATTCAGGGTTAGTGAGCGCACAGGCTGACACAACAAAACTGAATAAAAAAAGATTTGTTCCGGTACTGGCTTCTGCATCGGTGGCTTATACCGGATCGATGATTGCCCTGGGAACGGCCTGGTATGATGATTTTGGAAAATTCCACTTTTTCAATGACAATGATGGGTGGGGATATATGGACAAGTTGGGTCATGTTACCACTTCCTATCACATTGGCAGGCTCGCAACTGGCATATTTAACTGGACAGGATTACCCCATAAGAAATCCATCTGGTATGGAGGCCTATCTGGATTTGTATACCTCACCTCAGTGGAAATGTTTGATGGTTTTTCAGAGGATTGGGGGTTTTCTCCGGGAGATGCAGCTTCCAATGCCCTCGGTTCAGGATTATTCATAGCGCAGGAAATACATTGGGGAGAACAGAAAATCTTAACAAAATGGTCTTACCACAACACACCATTTGCCAGGTACCGACCTGAATTATTGGGAGAAGGAACTGAGAAATGGCTCAAAGATTACAATGGTCAAACTTATTGGCTATCCATGAACCTTAGAAGTCTCTCCAATGATAAAATCAACCTCCCAGATTGGTTTAATTTGGCTATTGGATACAGCATAGAAGGTTATACAGGAGCAAACCGTAATCCAGAAATGAATGGCGATGGTGAATCAATTCCTAATTTCCGTAGGTATGGTCAAATTTACCTCGCCCCTGACATTGACTTCAGTCGATTAATTAAGAAAAATAACTTTTGGAGGCATGCCCTCACAAGCGTCAACTTTTTAAAAGCACCACTACCTGGAGTCAGCTATAGTCCGGTGGAGGGATGGGGGATACACTGGGTTGTTTTTTAAATTGTATTATGTATGACTGTATGCTTGTATAAAGACTTTTTGGTCATAATACTTAATACAATCATACATAAATCAGCTACCTGTCAACACAAATGCACCCCAATAATATGGGTCCTTGTATTTTGCTTTTATATCCAGCTGGGCTTGTCGGTAGGCTTTGAATTTGTCTCCCAGTTGGAGCCAGTTTTTATAGAAGGCGATCATGAAGTCCTTGGTTCCCTGGTCATCTACTTTCCAGAGGCTGGTCATAATGCTTTCTGATCCCGCAGCACGAAAGGCTCTTTGCAATCCATAAACCCCTTCACCCGCATCAAAATCACCAAGCCCCGTCTCACAGGCAGAAAGAATTACCAAAGAAGTCCCTTCCAGGTTCATTTCCTGGGCTTCAAAAGCGGTAAGGATTCCGTCATGACCACCAGATGCATCGTCAGCTGTATAATAATCAACTACTCCCGCCAATAATAATCCGGAATTGACCATAGCATTGAACATCCTGTATCCAGGTGTTGCATCCTCTAATCCGGACCAAAATCCATGAGTGGCCACATGTAGTATATCCGGGTTTTGTAAACCCACTAATTTCTCCTCCGTGGCTTCCTTACCCAAAAATTCCCGGACAGTGATTCCCTCTTTTTCTAACTCCTGTTTGATAGTACGGACTTCTATTTCAGTTCCGGGAAGGTCTGCAATATTGGCCTCTCTAAAGTTTCTGGTGAAAGCCCTTGTTTGCATTGCTTCCTTATCAACCTGATTGCTCCCCAAACTATAAGAGGGTCTCCCCACCAACACCGCTTCGCTGATGGATTTGTTGCTTGCAGTTGATCCAATCTCTGCAGAACTGGTTACATTTTGAATATCAATTTCATCGATCAGAAATTTACCTGTTGCTGGGTTTTTCAAGGTAGGCAAATTGATGAGGTGATAGATACCATCTGGGGAAAAATATACCTTATTGACATCTTCCAGTGCCTCACCGATCGGTTTCCAGTATTCATTGTATGATGAGTTATCCTCAATTTTCAACCTGATGCTATTGTTGTAACGCTGATAAAATTTGCCATCCAGATCATCTGCAAAAGAAGGTAGATAGACTACTTCAGGGTATTTGCTATCGTGTTTTACAATGTAGGCGGCATAGTAGGAAGTATCTGAATAGAAAACCTTGTTTTTGTAGTGAAAACGGATCATTTCAATGGCTGCTTCACCTGGTTTGAGGTTATTTCTGACTGATTGCCATTTTGGAGCATCAATTTTCAATGTTTCCTGAAACCCCTCAGACTTTGATGCCAGATCAGTTTCCAGGATATCCAGTTCCTGCTGTTTTGATTCAAGTGAATCCTGACTCAATCCTTTCTTAGTTCCTTTTTGTGTTTCGTTACCAGGTGTGTTTACTGAATTCGAAAGGTTTTGCTTCTCCAATTGAGATTGTTGATATAATCTGATGAGTTCCTTCTTTTTTTCTAACCATTCGTTATACAACGCTATCACTTCAGGGCTGTTTGACTGTAAAAAAGCCTTTTTTCTTTTTCTTACTCCTTTAAAACCGATGGATTTGGTTAGAAGCAGGTTATCATAAGATTGGCCAGCCAGTTTGGGAAAACTGGATAGGTTGTTTTGTTTAGCTACCATTACAAAAGAATGATAGTCCTGGTATCCATTTTTAAGTTTTGTGTTGAAATAGGTAACGAAATTCTTTTCACCAAATGTGAATATCAAATCGTTTATCCAATCAATATTTACTTTAAAAAGCTCATCATAGGTTTTCTCAGACTCATTAAACTGACCATCCCTCATAAGAAAGTAGCCATATCTTGCAATGGGCTCAGAAGAAACAAAGAAATCTCTAGTCTTTTTAGTTCCTTCAATTACAGTTTCAAACATTTGATGATAACGAGGTGATCTATAAAGCGCATAGTTGATCGCTTTGTAATAATTTTGAACATTATCTGGCTGGGCAGAAGATTCAGTATAATCATAGTAATTGTCCAATTCTTTAATATGATCATCTGAAACTTTTAATTTGCCAATCCTGGCTAGATATGGATCCAATATCATTACATATTCCATTCTGATCCTGGGATATTCCTCCCGGAACATATCTACCCACTTATTATACAGTACTTGTGCCTCTCGAGAACTTTCCTCGGCCTCCTCAAATTTTCGGAGCACCTCAAAGCCAAGCGCCTCATTCATCTTCATTGTAGATTGATAAACTGTCACATACTTCTCATCAGTTTGAGTTTTGATCTGTGAGGAATAATATGCATTGGAGGATTTTATGTAATTAAAGTAATCTCCAACATAGAGGAAGTAATACATTCTGACAGTATAGTCCTGAGTTTCCAGACCAGGAAGAATATATTGGTTATCGGTGCTCTCTATCAATTGTTTGTTTAATGCAAGACACTCTTCAACTTTATCATATTGTCCGGATTTCAAATAGAAAAATGCGGGCTGCACTATTGATATAAATGCGTCCTTGTCTAAATCTATATTGGTGAATGCCAGGTTGTAGTACTCATCTGCCAACCCAAAATCACCAGCTTTTTCAAAATAATTGGCCAAGTGTGAGTAATTTCCAAAAGACTTAACACTTGGGTTTTTCTCGATGAAGTTTGCTGCTTTTTTACCAAAAGCTATATCAGATCGTTTAGAAAACTCCTGAAAATATTCCATGGACCATTCCAATTCAGGGTTTTCATAAGATTCAGGTTTGTCCATCGATGTTGTGGAGACCTCAAGAAAAGAATTTCCTCTCTTCTCCATCGCTCGGGCTTGTTTTTCGTCTTGCAGAAGAGACAGATAAATGACCCTGAGGGTATAATAATTGGCTAAGTTTTGAAGCGCTTCATTTTCTTCCAACATTGTATATAACCCATCTGCGAGTTCTCTGATTTCAGCAGTATCTGTTAATTGAAAAGCCCTGGCATATTCATTGGTGAAATCATCCTGGGTTTGTGAAAATGCAATTACCGGAAGGAAGAGAAGTATGAAGGTGAGCCGTTTCATTCTTTGTGTATGATTGTATTTTGTATTGTGATTCTTACAAGGTTACAGCCATACAATATACAAAATCACTTCGTACAAACCCATCACCTCTTTACGATGCTTTTCCTGCCTGAAGTATTTCCCTTGCTACCATCAAAGCGAATCCCAGCAGGTTAAGGCCTTTCCATAAGTTAGGGTTTTCACAATCATTATTATTTTGGTCCATGCCTATTCCCCAGATCCTGTCTACCGGACTGGCTTCTACCAGCACCCTATTGGAAGTACCCAACAAATACTCACCTAATGCCTCATTCTGACCAAATTTGAGCACATTACCATCTACCACTATTTGAAACCTGTTTGCCAGCCAAATGTCTTCATTGAAGTTTTTGATGGCTCTACCCAATTTCTTGGCTTCTCCTGGATTCTTAGCATCTAATATACTTTTGTAAATATCATTATCCCCAAATAGCAGGGCTTTCTTAGCCATCATGTAGTGTTCCGCCGATTGAAAAACAACTCCGTCTTCCTCAAAAGAAGACCCAAACCACTGACTGAAACAACTTTTATCCACAACACCTTCTGATTTTGGCGTATGCCCCCAAAAGAAGAGGTACTTCACCTTGTTGCCATAGTTGTAGTAGTCTTTGAGTTCGTCGATGCTTTTCATTGTGTTGTGTATAAATGAGTGATTGGTTTAATGATCTAAAATATAAAGTAAAATAGACTCAGCAGTATGATTGAAGGTATTAACCAGGCTATTTTAGACTTTACAGAGACCGAAGAGACCATAATAAGGCTCATCCCGAATATAATCACAATTAATGCGACTTTATGAATGAAGGGAATCAGTATCAGGAGATTTCCAATGACAATTCCAAATCTACCAAAATCGAATTCATGGATTTTATGCATTTACTTTCTCAAATATCTCGTATTGAGAACATTCAAAATAGAATGATGGTTAGCATGCATAACAAAAAATGAAACAAGGCACGAATGGTGCCCTGCTTCCGGTGAACGTACAAATCAATTGCTCTTACTCAACAAATGAATCAATTGATGCTTAATAAATGCCCCATTTGAAGTCCGTCCCTAACCAGTGACTCCTGAATAGGTGCTACTTTGTCGTTAAGGTCTACAGTTCCATAGTCGATTCCAGAGACTATCCTGAAAGGTCTGGCTCCACGTGGTGTTTCAATGATTTTCGTAATATCATCAGCCACTACCTGAGGGTCCAGCGCATCTTCAGTTTCATAGAATCCTTCAAAGTTCTTCAGCATAGCTCCAGGCACTTCTTTGTGTTCACCATAACCTGCAAGTACTTCTTCATTAGTTTCCTTTGGACCACTGTATAGCAAGCCTGTACCAAATGGACCGGGTTCATCTATTGCCACTTCTATTCCAAAAGGAGCCAACTCATAGCTTAAAGACTGTGAATAAGCCTCCAGCGCATGTTTACTGGCACAATAAATCCCAAAATAGGGGAAGGTCAGTCTACCTGCCAATGACGATACATTAATGATCAGCCCATTTTTGGCCTTTCTCATATGGGGTAATACTGCATTGATTGTGCGAATGACGCCAAAGAAATTCACCTCAAACTGATCTTTCGCCTGTTCCATGGAATATGCCTCTGTGATACCCACAAACATCACCCCCGCATTATTGACCAAAATATCAATTTTACCATCCTCCTGAATTACATGGTTTACAGCATTCTCAGCTGACCCTTCAACCGTGATGTCCAGTTCCAATACCTTAATCGATAGGTTCTCTTGTTTTGAAATGGCCAGAAGCTCGTCTTTTTTGCTGGAATTCTTTCCATCTACATTTCGCATAGTTGCCCATACTTTGTACCCTTTTCTTGCCAATGTCAAGGTTGTCAAATAACCAAAACCATTGCTTGTTCCTGTAATTAATACGTTTTGCATGTTTTAATAAAGTTTAATTGTTTAATATTAGACCGGTCGTCTAGTAAAAGTATAAAATTTTTTAGAGTAGTTTTTTCATCATTTCAATAAACAGGTTCATAGGTTGATTGCTCTTAATAGCTTTCATTCTTACCAATGCTCCTTCCCAGGTATTGATTAAAAATGCCGCTAAATCTTCAGCGCTCGTATTCTTATTGATACTTCCTATGTCCTGCCCTTCCCGAATTGTATTGGCAAATAGCTTTTCCCACTGATCAAATTTGCCAGAAACCATATCTGAGAATGATTCTTTTTGCGCTGCTAATTCCAAACTACAGTTCCCAAGTAGACAACCCTGGGTAAAACCCTGGTCCTGATAGATGGCTTTAACAGCCTCCAGCAAATTGAAAATCCTGTCTTTTGGGTCTACCTCTGCCTGGTCAAGAAATGATTTCATGAATTCAACAGTATTTTTGGAGTAAAACTCAATGGCTTTTAACCCAAAATCTTCCTTGTTGGTAAAGTAGTAATAGAATGAACCTTTTGGTATACCCGCAGTATCCAATAGCTTCTTAAGCCCAACACTGTGATAACCATTTTTGAATATCAAATCTGTGCCTTTCTCTAAAATATCCGTTACTACTTCTTCTTTCATAATGTAAATATTAGACCGGTCGTCTACAAATGTAATGCTATTTTGGTATGTTCCAAATTATTTTTGAATTGTATTCCAATTAGTAGGGGTGGTTAATCATTGATTACTCGTGGGGTTCTTTCAATCTAACCTTATTTATCCGGTTACCTGTTCAATAGAAATTTCAATACCTCCTGATGATTATCCCTCTCAGCAATGGAGACAGCAGTATCACCATTTTCCATTTTGATTTCTATTTCTGCTCCATGCTCTACGAGTAGCTGAACGATTTCAAGGTTCCCTCTGTGTGTTGCAGAATGTAGTGCAGTAACATTGCTCATTTGAGTTGCATTAACATCTACACCAAACGCTATCAACTTTTCACACAGTTCATAGTTTTCTTTGGCCACAGCAGAATGCAAAGCGTTTACTTTTGAAGGATTTGTGGCTTGTAAATTAGGGTCAGCACCATTTTCCAACAGCATTATTGCAATGCTTGTTTGGTCAAAGAATGCTGCCAGTGATAAAGGGGTAAATCCATCCTTCGAATGTGAATTTGCTAACGAGTTGTTGGCCTTAAGGAGCTCCTGAAATGTTGATTCTTTTCCGGCCACAATTGCCTCATGAAAAGAAAAAGATTGCTTGAGGTCTATGGCTTTATTAAATACAGATTCTAAACCACTGTAGGCAATTAACATGAAGCCTGAACTTCCATTTTCATCTGTCTCTTCCAGGACTTCCGGGTGAGACGCTAACAGGGCAATTAGATGAGCTGAATCCTTCTTCGATAATTCCGATTTAAGAGAGTCGATCATATTATTTGAAATTACGGTAATTGGGACAAGAATGAATTGAAAGAGCAACAATAGTTTCATTTTTATTATCAAAACAAGCTCATTGTGCAGATTCTTAGTTCCTATATATCACCTATTTCACCCTCGATGGTGCCATTCCTACAATTGACTTAAAATAATGGCTGAAATTACTCATACTAGAATAACCTACATGCAAAGCAATCTCTGTAACAGGTTTATCAGTTTCTAATAATTGTCTCTTCGCTTCCTGGATTCTTAGCCTGGAAATGTATTGAAATGGAGTAATGCCCATGATTTGTTTAAAGCATCTGAGTAAATGGTTTTCAGATAGCATGGCGATCGAGGCTATTTCTGAAAGTGTCAGATTTAATTTGTAATTACCCTCAATGTAATCCCTGGCATGTTGCACTCTTTGATAAATTTCTTCACGAGTGGTTTTCCTCTTGAGAGTAAGCCTATCTGCTTCTTCACGGGATTTACTGTTTAATTGAATCAAAGCACCTAATAATTCATGGTAGAATTCATCTACTTCAATTCCTGAAGAATGAACAGTAAGTCTCTCTTTGGCTTGCATGAGTATGGAAGGAACCGTCCCATTATTTGGGTATTTCCTTTCCAGGAAGCGCATCTGCCGTTGATCTCCTATATTTAAATTTAACAGTTGGTCATCAGTGGAAGACCGTTCACCCAATAGGTTTCCCACAAAATCAGGTGAAAAGAAAACACAAAATGATTCCGTTTCCTCCTCTGTATCAATGTGAAGATCATAATGTGTGCACTCGTTTAGTAAAAGAAAACTGTTTTGGTCAACATGATGTTCCCTTCCACCAACATGATAAAGGGCCTGGCCTTGGAAAAATGACTTAACTGAAAGAAAGCATTCTCCGGACCAGTGGTACTCTTTGGCATGTTGGTGAATAAGGAAGTTTTCCATTCTCTAGTCTTTCTGAGTATTTAAAGGTTCATAAACCTGGCAAATTTCTTATTCCCAATGATTTCCTGGTACACTTCTTTTGCCTTTAAATTGGTTTTGAACGGATCTAGTCTATAATACCTGGTACATAATTCGTCTGTAGTCAATGCCATCTCATCTGCCTTTTCCTCTACCAGTTCAAATATTTTTTTCTTAAAGTTAGACTGCCATTTGGGATTTACCGGATTTACTATGCCCTGCTCAATGAATTTTTTGGTTTTATTTCTACACCTGCAGGGGTTACTATTATTTACCAGACCACACTTTTCATGCATCCATTGATGTAAATCGGCTCTAGCCCTGGAAAGTTTCTTTCTGAAATTATCTGGAGTTATCTCAAAAATTTCTGAGGCCAGATTGTGATCTATTTTGAAGATTTCTCCGATAATGTAGGTCAACCTTTGATTTCGGTCAAGACACATGAGCATTCCTGCCATACAGCTGATCCGGGCCTCTTCAATGGGGAGTCCATTCACTGTGCTCCCTTCCAATAATGGTTCATCTGGCACATTGCCAATGAATTCGAAAAATTTGGGGAAGGTGAGTTCATGTTTTTCAGGGCCACTTTTTTTGACATTAAGGATGTGATTCACAGTAATTCTGTACATCCAGGTCCTAAAGCGAGCTTTTTCAGGTTTGTACTTCGATAGGTTAGTGACGACTTTTATCAATATCTCTTGTGTAGCATCTTCTGCGTCTGCGATACTATTGAGCATTTTGAGCGCTACATTGAAAATATAGTCCTGATGTTTGCTCAATAGCTCATTCAGTGGTTTGCTTTGACCTTTCAGTGCCTCTTTAATTAGTAAATCATCAGAGTGGTCATTATAACTTGTACTAGATAGTGGATTCACCATAATTTTAGAAATAGATAAGTAAGGAGATCGCTCTCCTTACTGTTTGTAATTGCTCCTCAATAAATTTTAGCCAGCCAACGCTTCAAGTCCGTCAGCACCTGTTTGCATCAACATCACCATGCCACCCTTCATTTCATTAACTGTCGCTTCATCTAGTTCCATGGTCAAATCAAACGATACTTCCCAATCCAACTGGGTTTTCCCATCCTGATTCTTTATCTGCATGGTGCCTTGAATATTTTCTGTAGGCATATCCATGGTATGATTGTCAATTGAATACTTGAAAACCATGTTCTCATGGTCAATGGCTAAAATTGATTCTTCCAGGGTCTTGCCGTCTTCAGTTGAGCAAATCCTTTTGGCTCCAACTCCTTCTCCTTCTAATTTACAGGTTTTAATAAATGGAAACCATTTATCAACTGCCTCACCAGTTTTAAGAAGATCCCAGACTTTATTGGGGCTCGCATTTAAAGTTGCACTTAATTCGTTTTTTATTCCTGTTTTCATTTTAAATCTTTATCTAATTTGAATTTTTAATATTGATCTACTTTGCGGGAAAGTATTTGTAGGCTGGAGGGGTTATCCCAAAGTTTCTTAAGTACATAATTGCTTGTCCTCTATGATGAGCGCAATGATCACGTACAAAATCCAGGTACTGAAACTTTGTTAACTCAGGTTTTCCCGGCATAAAAAGCATTACCCTCTTTTCGTTGAGTTGTTTTTCTGATAGACCCTTGACAGATTCAGACATTGCATCAAAAGATGCAGCGATAAATGCTTTAACTTCTGTTTTGCTTAGCCCCTGTTGTTCAAGATTTGGATCCGGTATTTGCGGTTCTTCATCTTTGATAAAAATACTGTTCATCCCAAAAATCACTATCCCGAGGTGCTTGAATTGCTGTGCATAGGTTCTTACACTATCTACATCCACTGGTTTGTAATTGAAGGATTTCTCTGGCATAGCTTCAATTAACTCCAATGTGTAAGTCTTAGAAACTTCCCACTGACTTAGAAACAGACTTTTTGGATCTGCATTTGAATCCTCTGTAGCGTAAGAGTTCTCAGGAATCTTTTCCGAAATGAAAGCCATTGTCACCAGGGACAGAGCTGCAAAAAACATGAGTTTCTTAATAAAGAATTGTTGTTTCATTGTGTTGCTTTTTGTTTTAATAAAAAGTTTGATTTACAACTGATACAAACAGAGATGCCAGGTGTGACAGTTTCTAATTATTTTTTTGGCTATTCATTAATGAAATTCTTATTGTGCCATAATCATTGTCCCAGGTTCCAATAGCTTCACCGGTCACGGAAAATGTAAAATTGATCTCTCCACTAAACCGGCCATCATTGGTTGCGTAATGACCGGCAAAGTGATTTGTGTTGGCATCATAAGATCCGGAGGCAATCCCTGAATGATCTCCATCTTCCCAGGTTGATTGATAATGAATTGTCAAAATTCCAGTTTGCGAAAGCTCTGCCTGGGTAACATGCCCGCGACTAGTTTCAGTACACAAAAAAGAGTATTTGGTTGGGTTCTCCAGAAAATTTGAAATATTGTGGTTCACAAATTTATTGGTCTGCATTTCATTCATTGATTGAGCACTTAATAGATTTGATGCAAGTATGAAAAATGCAAATGGCACAATTTTCATATAGCAATTGAATTGATCCTTCATGAGTCTTCAGGTTACTCAATTGATACAATGCAATGAATTACATGTGACAGTTATGAATAGAGTTCTACAAATTTTGTAGATAAACCCACTCCCTCAAAGCGCTAAAACACTTGAGTTAGAATTTTCTGGAATTATTATAGATCATTTATCTACATCCGGTTTCTCCACACCCTTTCCGTTCCACTTGACTACAAAAAACTTCAAGGTATCAGTTCCGGTATTGGTGATCCCATGTAAATCTCCAGGGTAGGCATAAAGTAGATCTCCTTTTTTCGCAGGTAACTCTTTTCCATTCAGGTTCCAGGTACCAGTTCCTTCCAATACAATTAAAAACTCTTCTTCAGAATGTAAGTGTGGCGGGTGTACTTCCATTCCAGGATTGATCACAGCAACACCGGTGAGCATATTCTCCGTACTGTATGTTTCAGTTTGGTCATCAGTGTAAGTGATAAAGGTTCCCCAATCATCAGTTGCACTTGCTGCCTTCTCCTGACTTATGATTTTGGAGGGAATACCATCGACAATGTTGTCAAGGAATATACCTGCTGAAAATGAAGTGGCTAATGCCAATGAAATATAAATGGTCTTGAAGCTGAGCATAATGATTTTATTTATGGTTAAAAGTTAAGAAGATTCCAATGTTTTATGTAGAATGAATCTCAATTCAATACTACTTTACACATAATAAGATCCTACTTTACACAAATCATGCATTACCAAACCCATTCCCCCAATGATGCTCTGGCAGATTTTGTCGATTGTTACTGGACATTGGAAAGTTCTGAGGAACCGGGTGAAGATGAATTGACCAGGCAAACAATAGTTCCGGATGGGTGTATGGAAATGATTTTTCATTTTGGTGATCTTTACCGGCAATATATCAAAGGAGACCAATCTATCATCCAACCCAGATGTTTTGTTTTTGGTCAATTGACCAAACCATTAGTGATTGAACCTACAGGTAGGACTGGTATTTTCTCAGTAAGGTTTCATCCAGGAGGGTTTGTACCATTCACCGAATATCCAATCAAAGAAATGGAAAACAGAGCGGTCCCTCTTGAGGAAGTATTTACTTCTGAAGATGTCAACAAACTCATCGACGATATATTGAATGCTAAGTCCCAGGAAAATCGGATTGAGGTGGTTGAACAATTTCTAAAATCATTGCTTCAGGATAGTAAAACCATTGACAGAATTGTCAAATCAACAGTAGAAACAATCACTACGGCAAATGGTCAACTAAAAGTATCTGAGGTATCTGATCAATTAAACACTAATGTGCGACAGTTGGAACGAAAGTTTGCTAATGCAGTAGGATTAAGTCCCAAACAATTGTCCAAAACCATCCGATTGCAGGCTGCACTGAAATTATTGCTCAATAAAAAACATGAAAAATTGACCTCCCTGGCATATGAAGGTGAGTTTTATGACCAGGCCCATTTCATCAGGGATTTCAAATCATTCACTGGTTTGACCCCTAAGGAGTTTTATGGTGACCACCTCAAAATGTCTAGCCTCTTTTTTAAGGAATAAATTGTAATGTCGTGTTTGTACAATTTACAATCATTTGATTTTTGCTAATTGCTCTTAAATATTAGATTGTAATCGAATGGGTAAAACAAAAAACATACTTGCTACCATCATCCTGTGCATTTTTAGCCTTGGGTGGACTTCCTGCAAACAAGATATTGATTTGGCCAAATGGCTAATTGGCACCTGGGAAAACAAAACTTCCAGAGGCAGTATTTACGAACAATGGAATGAGAATTCCGAAAATGAATTCACTGGTAGAAGCTTCATGATCAGGGAAGCAGACACAGTGGTGTTTGAAACTATTAGTATACTTCAAGAAGGAAACTCTCTTTACTATATCCCCACCGTCAAAAACCAAAACAACAATCAACCGATAAAATTCACAGCTACAACTATCACAGCTTCCAAACTCATTTTTGAAAACCCGGAACATGATTTCCCTCAAATGATCACCTATGAGAAAATGGGAACTGATTCACTTGTGGCTCAAATATCAGGAACCATAGAGGGACAAGAACGGAAAAAGACTTTTCCAATGAAGCGGGTTCAGTAAGGTTTTTTGATAAATTAATATTCAAGAAATAAAAGTACAGGAGAGTATGATCGACTGATCACATACGCTCTCCTGTAAATTGGTCATGGTTGGTCCAGAGTTTTTAGAATGTTGGTATTAAAATCGGCCAAGGAAATGGAGGAAGTATATCTTCGGTACCTCCTGCAATTGATTCCAGCTGCTCTTCGGTTAATTCCATTTCTTCTAGATCCCCATAAGTAGCTATATTGAAGTAATAAGTTGAATCCGTATTTTCAGGCGTCTTATCCTGATCCACAAATACAAGAACCTTTCCTTCAGGGAATTTGTAATCCTTACCAGTGAATTCATTAATTGCAGCAATTGGGTTTGCTATTAATTCTTGTTTGAATGACTCATCTTGACGGGCCTTTTCGATGACCTCAGCTATAATCTCTTTTGATCTTTCTTTATTCTCGCTCATAATGGTTTTATTAAAGTTTGTAATAGTTGTGTTTGGAGGGAGGTGAACCTAAACAGGCTACATATAAACCCTTTTAATGTGAATTTAGACAAGTCAGATATGTCAAAAGCGACAGAAAATCTGTCTGTTAGGCCAATTGAAGACCTAGAAATCAGAATACTTGAAAACCACCTTCCCAAGTCGGTCCTTTGACAAAAAAGTTCGATTCATAAATTGTTGTACATCATCAACTTCTTCGTCCACCACTACTTTTAGTTTATTCTCTGAAAAATCTTTGAGAGCCTTTTTTAAGTCTTCAGAGGACCCCAAACAATTTCCCATTATTGATATATTTGATGTCATTATTTTAGCGAGCTCTATAGATAAGTTGATTTCGGTAGTTGGCAATTCTGTTTGATTGGATACCCCGCAGGTAACATACCGACTATTGAAATCCATAACATCTACACTTTTCAATAAATAGCTATCGGAAAATGGATCTAAAACAGCATTGAATTTGCCATTTTCATTGATATAGGATTGTATGGCTTGATTCTCGCTGAAACCCTCATCTCCAACATAAAATATTTCGCTTAATCCAAGGTTTTTAAAGAACTGTTCGTCCACAGCACTTCTGCTAGTCCCACAAAGAAGCACATCCTTGTTTTTCAAGGCATTAATGGCAAACAAAGAAGTGTTTGATTTTATGCCATTGATTAGAACACGATCGCCAGATTGAATAGATAGTTTGTCTATCATCGAGTAAACGGTTTGAGCTCCGACAGTGAATGCTGCACCAACTCCTGCGGACATATTTTCCGGAATAACTGTCAGTTTCTTTTCATGAATTATTTCCAATTCTCTGGATGCATTGTTTGTTGGCAATCCAGGAAGCGCTCCTGACTCATGTTTGAGTGGATAAAATGCATCACAGATCACTTTATCTCCTGCTTTTACACTTGTCACATGATCACCCACTTCTACAACGGTTCCTGAGAACTCTGAACCAATGGGAAACATACTCAAAGGATTACCCTTCTCGATGCATAAACTCGATTGAATAATGAAAGTGATGTCCCGGTAATTACACGAAAATGCATGTTTCCTTACCAGCACCTGGTTGGGTTGTTTCTTTGCGTCAAATACAGGTTCCTTGAAGTCTATCAAGGCAAAGAATACCTCTTTCCCTTTCAAATCAATACTACCTGATGTGATTATCTTTTTTCTGAAAGTGAAAAGAAACTCTCTTGAGCAAACTACTAATTGTTTCATGAGAAGTAAGGATAATAGCTTTTAAATATGTGTTCTTTTTAATCTGTGCTATGCAAATACTGGTTCCACATTTATTTGAGATGGCTGTATTTCATAAGAATAGCTTTTTGCAATCAGGCCCTTTTGCTCCTGAAGATCTTCTTCCGATAGTTTATTGAATTTCCGAATAATATTTTCAACACAGCTCATCTCAAAGAAATCTTTGATTTCACCCTCTTGAGTGTGTAGATTTCTTGAGGAAGAATCTATTTGAAAATATGGAACATCTCCCTGGTACATTTCTCTTAATTCGCTCTCCAGTATGATCCATAAATTGGAGTCAGCAGGTACATTTTTGAAGGCTTTGGAAAGATACCCTTTGATTTTCTGTTTGTAGATCTCAGTATTGCTCAGATTCTTTGGAAGTTTCATGTATTCAAGGATCTTCAAATAAACGTTAGTAGCCCTCCAAATAAATCTGATGGGTTTGTTTTCAAACTCACCTAACACTCCACTTACTGACATGAGGTATTTCTTCTCTTCCATGAAAAGCCTATAGCAAGCCTCAAAGCCTTTGAGCATTTCAGAAACATATAGATTTGGGTAGACCCTTTCTCCATTGAATGCTGGTATGTTATTTTTGAAAAACTCTTGCTTTTCTAATCGAGTAACGTATTTCCAGTTATCTGTAAAACTGTTGATACTCGTTTTTTTCCATCCGCTAATTTCGGTCTCTTCAGCAAGTCCAAACCCACACATTCCTTTTGGAATACCTGTGTTAGTCATTTGGTTAGGTAGAAGCATACTATCTAGCACAGAGTCGTTACCCAACATTTCATAGACCTTGAAATAATCTTTTAATCTACTGTTGAATTTTGGTTGCAGTATAGTCTCGTGATCAATTAAAACCGGACTACCATTTCGAATGATTAAGTTCTCAAAGTGGAAATCAATGGAATTGAGTATATAGGCAATACATGCAATAATTCCGGATCGATAATAATATTCTGATAGTTGTCGTTCAGAATCAAATTCACTGTACTTCACAAACTCCTGCCAGTGATAATCTCCTCTATCAAGAACTTCATAATGAAATGCGCCCAAATCCAGATACTCACCAACCCATTTTAATAAATTATGATAAGCTTTTGAAACTGAACCACTATTTGGTTTATAGATGAATTTACTTCCCTGATTAGTTTCTAATATGGTAGTAGATTGACCATAGTGAAAGTCTCCCATTCCAAATTTAAGATTTTCCAATACTTCATCTTCCGATAAAATTCCAGCATCAGAGAGTGCCTTTCTATCCATTGCACATCTTTCAATTACACTCGTCAGAAAACGCTGTAAAGTAGACTCTTGCTGAGGAAAAATTTCTTTTGAAACCGGATAATCACGATAGACAATTTCACCCTTAGAGCGGATATATTCATCCTGGAAATCTCTAAAAGTATGCTTGCTCCCCTCTTTAAAGGAAATAAAGGAATCATGAAGAACCCTTTCCTGACTTGTACTCAAAAATTGATAATATTCACGAAGTAAATTAGCATGAAGAATCTCATTGTTATTACAGTGATTACCAAACGATGGTGCCTCGAAAAATCCTAACCTGGTCATTTGTCATTTTTTTGTTGAAAGTGAATTGCTTACCAAAATGTGGATCATTCAATTGGTAAAAAAATGGGACTGCATTCATTGTACTTCTTTTCAAATCAGTTACAACGATCTGCAATCCCACAAATGAATTAATGGATTATACTTTTATTGCTAATATCACAAGAGCTATTGTGATACATCCAGGTGTTGTTCCACCAGAAACAACTTCTAATTGCTCTTCAGAAAGCTCAAGGTCATCAAGATTGGGCTCTGCAGGGATGTTAAGGTAAACAGTGTTGGCTTCTGCACTTTGATCGTTCACCACTAGCTTCACACCTTCTGGTAATTCAACTGGCTTTCCTGTGAATGCTTCAATAGTAGCTTCTGGATCAGCGATCAATTGGCTTTTGAATTCTGAATCTTCCCAGCATTTTGCGATAATGCTTTTCATTGTTTCTTCGGGTGTTACATTCGTAGACATAATAAATAAGTTTAGAGTTTGAAATTTTTTGAAGAACCGCATCTAAACAAATTAAATTGGACCAGAGCTCGGAATGGATGCTCTATTCTAACGGATGTTGAGGCGGTATTAAAAAAGATGGGATTAATTAAAAGATTAATCCCACAGGTTAAAATTGTGATTAAACTTTAAGGGCTAGAATTACTAGCGCTACAGTTATACAACCAGGTGTTGTTCCACCAGAAACAACTTCTAATTGCTCTTCAGAAAGCTCAAGATCATCAAGGTTTGGTTCAGCTGGAATGTTAAGATAAACAGTATTAGCTTCTGCACTTTGATCGTTAACAACTAGCTTCACACCTGCAGGAAGTTCAACTTTCTTTCCAGTAAATGCTTCAATAGTAGCTTCTGGATCAGCGATCAATTGGCTTTTGAATTCTGAATCTTCCCAGCATTTTGCGATGATGCTTTTCATTGTTTCTTCGGGTGTTACATTCGTAGACATAATAAATAAGTTTAGAGTTAGATATAATTTTTTAAGTTTTAAATACTTAATGTTTGTAGGGTAAATATCATCAGTAGATAGGTGATAAAAACGACAAAAAATCTGATAAAAGGATCAATATTATTTTTATATATAATTGATAATCAGATTATTATGGATATTTTGGCCAATTTAACTGACAAACGTGACTTACCCTATTAAGTTAGTTTATCCAGGATGATAGGAATTGGAAATGTGGGTGTACAGCCACCTCCGTTTTCATCACCACCAACACCACCTGAAATAGTTTCCAATTGATCCTCTGTAAGTTCAACTTCATCAGGACGGCCAGGGATATTAATGTAAATCACATCATTATCTGTTTGATCACATACCACAAGCTTTTTGTCCGTCGGAATTTTCAGTTTTGCACCAAAATGTTGTTCTACAACATCAACAGGATTAGCGATGAGTTGCTCTTTAAAAGAGGAATCATCCCAGGCTTTCTGAACCACCTGAGTCATTAGTTCATTATTACTTTCCATGATTTTTGTATTTTGTTATTGATAAAAGTGGGATATCGAATTCATCCCTTTTTAGACCTGCACCAGATGATTCAGAAAGCTGAATTTCTCTTTGAAGGCCTTAATCAAATCTACCAGATGAGCGAACGACAGATGTGCCAAAAAATCTTATGAAATGGACTTACTGTTTACTTACACATATGCATATTCAGGGACTTGTTTCTGGATGATCAGATCTCTTCTTGATACAAAATACATCTCCATGTCTCCTTTGCCTTTAGCATTGATCTTTCCTCGAAATTCAAAGGTCAGTTCTTCCTCATCTTTGACCATTAGATAAGCTTGTTTACTGATATTTACTCTACCAACTTCTCCATTACTTTCCATTCTGCTGGCTGTATTCACAGTATCTCCCCAGATGTCATATTGAAACTTTTTGACACCCACAATTCCTGCTACTATTGGCCCAACATGAACTCCCACACGCATTTCAAATGAAGGTTTACCCAGCAATTCATTTTGCCTCTTTCTTTCCACAATGAATTCCTGCATTTCCAGGCCTGCAAAAATGATATTCTTCACAGCGTTTTCATTGGGTACAGGTATTCCCCCTGCAGCCATATAGGCATCCCCAATGGTCTTAATTTTTTCGAGTTCATGGTACTCAATGATATGGTCAAAGGCTTTGAAGCAGATATTAAGTTCTTGAACCAGTTCCTTAGGTGTCAATTGAGACGCTGTGGCTGTAAATGATTTGAAATCAGTAAAAAGAATCGAGGCTGTTTCGAAATCCTGGGCTTCCACGTATCCATTTTCTTTCAATTCATCAGCAATTTCACCTGGCAGAATGTTTAATAGCAGATGTTCTGACCTGTCTTTCTCTTTTTGTAAGCGCTTTTTAGATTTTTTTACATAATTCAATCGACTCCATGTACCAAGGGCAACTAATGCAATAAATGCAAGGACTACAATAATGATATTTCTTTGTTTCTCATTTCTGCGTACTACCTCCTGATGCTCCTGCTCAATTCGAAGCTCCTTTTCAACATGGGCAATGCTGTCCAATATCATCTTTTTTTCAAACTCCATGTTAAGAAGTTTATCAGCAGTCTGACGAGCCTGCAGGCTATCTTTTAGTGCAATTGATTGTTCCAAATACTGTAATGCCAGAGCGATTTGATTGGTTAATTTGTAAGCATCATAAAGGCAATCGCAGGCATCTCTTTGGACTGAAACCGTCTGGATATCAAGGGAAGTGTTTAACCCATTCCGGCAATAATCTATCGCTTCTGAAAGTTTTCCCTGATTGACAAGTGTAGTACCGATTCCTATGTCAGCAAGACTCTGGTAAAGGGTGTTATTCAGTTTTTCAGATGACAGTTCAGCCTGATGGTAGTATTCCATTGCCTTCTCATAGTCACCCAATTTTCGATATGTATCACCCAGATTGTAGATCACTTCCAGAATACTTTGGTGTGCTTTAATGCCATTCGCGAGTATCAGAGCCTCCTGGAAATACTCTAAAGCATCCTCATAAGATTTTTTTCGAAGGTAAACCTCACCAATACTGTTACTTATTTGAGAAAGTGACAGGGTATCATCAAGGTCCAGGTAGGTCTTTTTGGCGATTTCAAAATGTTTCATCGCCTGGTCAAAATCTTCCAGTTCCACGTAAATCCCACCAATATTTTGAATGGTGGTAGCTGATTGCATCCTATTGTTAAGCGACTCATTTAATTTTGCAGCTCTTTTATAGTGCTCCAGTGCCCTTGGGAAATTTCCCAGGTAATAATAAATCGCTCCCTTGTTGTTGATGAGAGTAGCAATACCATTAGTGAATTCCGCACGTTCGTATGCGGCAATTCCTTGTTCAAAAAATGAAAGTGCTTTCAGGAAATCTCCCTGATAATAATGAATAGTTGCAATTCTGTTTAAACAATTACCTATTGCACGGTCATTTTTCAACGTTTCGTTTATCTCAAGACTTTTTTCAACTGCAACAAGCGCTTTTTGAAATTCTCCATTTCTCAGATAAGTATTACTGAGGGCCAGAAGGCTATCTGCTTCAGGAGAAACTGGTCTTTGCTCAGTTTTTAAAGACTCAAAGATCCTTTTATTTTCCTTTTTTGGGGTATTAGTATTCCAGAGAGCGATGTAAGTTGTAAACAGACATGCTGATAAAAAAAGAGGTGCCGCTATGACGAAGTACCTCTTCCATTTATTTAGCTTCTGATTAATCATCAAACTCAGGAGTTAATAAAAACTATAGGGCTTATCCTCCGATAATCCCATTAAGTGCCGTAGAAGGATCTCCCAGTTTTGGTGGAGTAGGTGCACCACCACCAGAAATAATATCCAGCTCATCTTCATTGAGCTCAACATCGTCCATTTCTGGTTTTGCTGGTATGTTCACAAAGATTTCAGAAGAACTGCTCTGATCTTGTACAACTAATTTTTTTCCTTCGGGTACATTAATTTTCTGCCCTGTTAATTTTTCTATCTCAGCTACAGGGTTGGCAATCAAACGTTGCTTAAAGCCCTCATCTTCCCAGGCCTCTGTGATAATTGTTGATAAAAGCCTCTGCTCTTTGGTAAGTTCCATAATACTTTACGATTAATATGACAAAAATAAAGTTAGCTATACCTCAGCCGCCAAAAGTGTCATCGAGTAAGTCAAAAAGGACATGCGAGTGCGCCAAGGTTATTAATGCCTCGAAAAAGTCATCTCATTCGTTGCATGCTTATCTATCAGTATTTTAATCCCAAATTCAGATGCCAAATCGAGTAATCCGGTTTCACAAATTGACTTTATACGTTTTCTTCTATCTGAATCCACGTTTTTTTTAGTCAGAATTGCATCAAATTCATAAAGGTTTTGAGCTGCTGCTACCAATATTTTTTGTAGAATCTTACCTGATTCATTAGATAAGTTGGGAAGGTAATTCTGAAAACGTCCACCCTCTCTATAGGATTTAGGGTCCTCCAACCCCATGAAATGTAAGAACCAGTTCAAATCAAAATAGCCTAATGCACTGGTGATGCCCACATAATCCGCGATTAACTCATCGAAAATGTGATTCTCCATCTTACCATATTCGCGAAGCGTAAACAAATGGGCACATTCATGTGCCAGTCTTATTTCTACAGAATATGATTTCCACACTTCTTCCGCTAGCCCCAACTTCTCAGCAGTGACATTACTGTAAGGCTGCTCGCTTAACACTATCAATTGGTCCTGATAAAGCCGATGACATGGTAGAATATTTACACGAAATTCCTGACTCCATGAGCCTAACGGATTATTGTCCAACCACTCCCTTTTCAATTGATGGATTCTGCTCCAATTATTAATCCCCTTAATAAAAGCAGCTCCCATAGAAGATGGGATGGGTTTTGGCTCGTTCTTGTTAGTTAAGGCACATACTATAGTAGAAAAATCAGACTTATCCGGAACAATCAGAACTGGAACTTTGCCAATCAAATCATCACTATAAACAATCAATTTTATTTGGTCAGGAGCGATTAACGTCATTTCGTAATCTCCTGATTTCGATTTCCCCCGAAGTACAACATCTTTGTATATTTCAGTCTGAGATATTCCTTCTTTAACTGGAAATTGCAATTGTACCAGATGTTTTTTCAACACTTCAAAACCTTGCTGGTTGGTCTCAAGCAACATTGATTCATAGAATTCAATCTGTGGATTAGCTTCATCAGGTTGTTCTATCGAATCCATCTTTTGAAAAACATGACTGCAATATTGATGCAATTCATTCAACACTCTTCCTCGAGCACCAAATGATTCAAGCACTTCAATTTCCAGGACATTTCTCATGTGCTTAGGCAATTTGTCTTTTGGCTAGTTTGGAGAATGTTCCATCCTTTTCCATCAATTCATCAAATGAACCGAATTCAACAATTTCACCTTTATCCAATACGTAAATACGATCAGCTTTTTCAATGGTACTCAATCGGTGTGCGATAACAATTCTGGTGGCTTGAAGTTTCTCTAAACTCTCTGACACAATCGCCTGAGTGCGATTATCCAGGGCACTGGTAGCCTCATCCATAAAAATCAATCGAGGTTTGTGTACAATTGCACGAGCAATCATCAATCGTTGACGCTGACCTCCTGAAAATGTTCCTCCTCCTTCACTCACCACCGTGTGCATCTCCATTGGCATTTGCTTGATGTCTTCTTCCATACCCGCTAATCGAGCTGCTTCCCATGCATCTTCCAATGTCAATTCGGAGTTTCCAACTATATTTTGATAGATACTTCCCGCCATCAAAGCACCATGCTGCAATACCACACCTATTTGTCTTCTAACCAATTCTTTGTTCATAGACTCATAAGCATCTCCATCATAGTAGATGGACCCGGCCTCAGCTTCTTCAAAACCAAGCAATAACCGCATGATAGTAGACTTTCCAGATCCGGATGGCCCAACAAATGCAACCATTTCACCAGCCTTTACTTTGAAAGAAACATCTTTTAATATCAACGGTTGTTCTTCAAAATATCTGAATGAAACGGAATTCATTTCAATGTCTCCGCTCAATTCCCCCGGGTCTGTACTTTCTTCATTTGATTCGGGTACCTCTTCCAAAATTGGTTTCACACGTTCGTACAAGGTTGCAATATTCAAAGAATTGATCAGGGTCAGACTCATGCTCAGAGAATCATTCAAGAACCGATTGAAAGCAGTTACAAAAGCCATAAAAGCTCCAACTGATATCATTGAGGTCATGCTGGTAGCATTGGTCACCACGTAGTAGATAAAGCCGAAAAAGAATATATTAGTCAACAGAGGATATGATCGATTGAATGTCTCAACCATATTTTGATAGGTACCAGAGCTAAAGCCTAGTTGTTTCAACCTGGCAAATCTCTGAGCCCACAAAGTAAAGATCCTTTTCTCACCGGCGGTATTCCTGATCTTTGAAATACCCGACAAGAATTCAAATAAGAACCCTTGCAACTCACCCTGAGCATTTGAGATTTGTCGATCGTATTTTAGTTTGAACCAACCCACTACCAATACAAAGACTATTGCAATTAGTGCTAATCCTAAACCAATCCAGGCCATTCCGGAATCATAATAAAACAACAGCACTAAATTAACTACCGAGAAAGCACCTGTCAAAACAGCTGTCATTACTGTGGAAGATAAAATTTGCCTGATATAATCTATACTCAAAGCCCTGTGTGTCAGGTCTCCGGCAGAATACTTTTTATAAAATGTTACTGGCAATCTCATCAGGTGATCCATCACACCTGCTTGTGCATTGATACTCGATTTTGTCTCCACCCTAAGCTGTAAAACGCCTTGCATCAGTTGTAATCCAGCGGTAATGAATGCTATCATGATCAGGATAAGGAAGACCTCTAAATGAAGTGATTTATCCGCAGTAGGGATTACATCATCAAAGATGATTCCCGATAAAATAGGCACCAGTAATCCAATTACACTTCCGGCCAGAGCGGCCAATATCAGATAACCCGCATCACTTTTTATTCCCTGGAGAGCAAACCTTACCAATTTCCGAACTGTTGTCATTTGCTCACCAAATCCATAGAAGAACATATAACTGATGGGCTCAAGCTTTCCAACGACTTTGTGATTGACCGGTGTCTCTTCTCCTGTTTCCGGATCCTTCATTACGTAAGAATTGGAGGTCCTCTGGATCAGTGCTACCGGACGGTTATCCTCTTTTCTAAAAGCCAACAAATGCCCATTTTCCTCTTTCCACCAAACCCCTCTCAAAATTATCTTCCTCACTCTTACTTTTGATGCCTGAGCGATGGCAAACAATTGATTAGTGGTACTATGATTGTACGATTCCAGGTGCTTTGGAGCTTCAAATTGAAAATTGACTGCATCTCCTATGATTTGACATGCTGTAAAAAGATTATTGTTGATGACCTGATTATCAATCACCTTGAAATCTTTCCCTTGTCTTTTATCATGGTTTACGATACTGCCTATTTGCTGGAGTGTACGACCAAGGTTGGAATGCTCCAGGGCAAACTTTTCCTGTATCCTTGTATTCTCATTCTCCTGTTCAGAGACCAGGTTTTTAACTAGCCGATCATAAAAATGATCCTGTAAATTATTTAAGGCCAGCATAAAGAAAATCTCTTCTTTGAATGCCTCAAGGGTAGACAAGACCCTCAATTGTACTTCTGCGCTTTGTACCTCGATCCACAGATGATTGGAAATTGGAAAATAAAAATCTAATCCTTGTTCAAGGGAGTCAGTTTGGCTGTTTCCGTATTTCAAAATCTCCCCCTCTTCCAAAAAACCCCAAACAATACCACGGGTAGGGTATGCCAGTTCTCCTTTGGCCAGTTTGTAAGTGCCCATTTGGTCGAGCATTTCATGTACTCGTGGGGGCTTTTCCTTGCAAATTTTATCAATGTTCTTCTGGATCCATTTTTCAATTAAGCCTTTCAGGATATAGTGATCAACTTCCAGTAACTTATTTTTATTGACAGCATAAAGTGAAGCTCCCTGACTCTTCAAAAGTAATTTATACCCTGAATGCTTTTCAGAAGTTAAAAGACTAAATAAAAGCTCCCCCTTTTTGGCGGTATAGAGGTAGGTTAAACTACTCTTGAATTCATTATTTTCATCAACAGCTACACAAAATACATCTACTGATCCAGCAGTCACCATCCAAAACCGACGAGGGTCATCCAGGATATAGGGTTGATTGATCGCTAATTTTATTTTTTCGTTTTCCATTGTAGTAGTCCTGTTTAGTGTGAGCCAATAAGTCTTGCATAAACTCCACCATTTTTAATGAGTTCGCTATGCATACCACGTTCCACAACTTTCCCAAATTCCATTACGATTATTTCATCACAATCAATTATGGTGCTAAGGCGGTGTGCTATTATCAGGCAGGTACATCCCCTTTTTCGAATATTGTCCATTACAATTTTTTCCGATTTTGGATCTAATGCACTGGTGGCTTCATCCATTATGAGCATAGATGGGTTTAAGGCCAATGCTCTTGCAATTTCCAACCTTTGACGTTGGCCTCCACTAAAATTTCCACCTCCTTCCATTACCAGGCTCTCATACGAGTCCTGTCGAGCTGCAATGACATCATGTATGGCCGCATCTTTGGCTGATTGGATAATGTGCTTTTCAGGTAAATGTGAATCCCAAAATGCTATATTCTCCTGTATTGTCCCCTGAAACATCAGTACCTCCTGATCAATTACCGCCACAGACTGACTTAAAATGTGCCTGGGGATTTCAGGTCTTGGTACTCCATCAAAAAGCACATCCCCACTCCATGGTTCATACAGTCCTGCTGCAAGTTTCGCTATAGTGGACTTGCCACTTCCAGAGCCACCTACTAGTGCTACTCTACTACCTGGCTTGATTTGCAAATTGAAGTTTTCAATTAACATAGGTAAAGTCTTGCTGTACCCAAAACTGATGTCTTTCATCTCAAAGTGACCAATCAATTTTTTTGTCGGGATTTCAATATTCTTTACAAATGCATGCTCTTTTTCGGAAGGTTTAAATTCTTTTGAGAGTTCATAATTATGAACGTCATCAATACGACTCATGTCACCTTCTGCCTCCTGGAGTAAAGCACCTACTCTTACCAGCTCGTTCACAGGTCCCATGAAATTGGTCATGAGATAGGCAAATGCTACTAACATACCCAGTGTCATTTGTCCATCCATTACTTGCATCGCACCAAACCCAAGAATGAAAGCGGCATTCAAAGAGGTCAATAATGGAGGTACGATATTTAACCTGACATTGAGCCATCCTAGTTTTTGTTGAGCATTCATACCTTTTGCCAGGTAGCCGGTCCATTTGGTATAAAAATCATTCTCTCTTCCGGACGCTTTGAGCGTTTCAATCATATTAATTCCAGAGATGGTTGTTCCCATGAGCTTACCACTCTCATTGACATAATGCCTGTTGACTTCTTTCCTGGCTGTAGCTACGTAACGAAGTGCCAGAATATTGAGTATTGCCATTCCAATGCCAATGCAGGTAAGCAGCACATCATAGGAGAACATGATAATTGCATAAAAAACGACGACAATAACATTCAACGCCGCATTGGCTAGATCACCACTCAAAAGTTTAGCCACTTTATCATTCAATGAAACACGATTTCCTATCTCCCCTGCATGGCGTTGGGTAAAAAACGCCATCGGCAAATGAAAAACATGCCAAAGAAATTTACTGGAGGTGGCTAGTGCCAATTTGGTTTCTAACCGCAATAAATAATACTGCTGCAAATAGACCAGCAGACCATTAATTGCCAGCACTCCTCCCATCGCCAATAATAGTGGCATCACGAATCCTTCAAATCCATGTACCAGGTACTTATCGATAAATATTTTAGTGAATGAGGGTATTATTAATCCTGGTATCACCAAAAACAAGCTCGCCAACAAAATAAAAATCACACTAAGACGTGAGCTGGAAATCCTGGACCCCAGAGAGTGCATAAAACTTTGTCTCTCATTCGACTTTTCGAATTGTTCGCCGGGTTGCAAGGTCAATACCACTCCGGTAAACGCTTCTTTGAATTCGTCATAAGTCACTTTATACCTACCTTCAGCGGGATCGCACAGATGAACACGGTCTTTCCCAAAACCTTCCAGTACCATAAAATGGTTGAAATTCCAGAAAATGATAACTGGCATCTGCATTTGCTGTAGCTTTTGCAATGACTTGGCATATCCCTTTCCTTCCAGTCCATATTCTCTGGCTGCTTTAAGGAGATTTGAGGCTTTCAAACCATCCCGAGAAACACCACAAGCAATTCGAATTTTCTCAAGTGGAACAAATTTCCCATAGTATGAAAGTATTGTACTCAATGCAGCTGCTCCACATTCTACAGATTCCATCTGCAAAACCGAGGGAGTCTTTACAGGTCGGCTTTCCTTAGGAAATGGATTTTTCTTAAGCAGTGGTATATTTTTCAGATTGAACATCATCAATACATTAATACAGGTCAAAGAATTTTTTCATAGCAGGGATTACCATTGTAATTGGCGCCTCGCGTTTCACGGTTATTTTCCCCAAACAGGATGTGCCCTCGTTGATGATTATATCAGGTCCACCTGCGGAGGTCCATTTAAATCCACTATAAGAATTTTCGTCCTCCTCAAATTCCACATAAACTTCAAACAATGCTCCCTGAGCCAGTAAACCCTGGACTAACTGCATGTTTTTTACAGTGGTAAGCATCCCTTGTTGTGTGATTGGAAACTCTGAGACATAGGTTACATGACCCTTCATGAAACCATATTCCTGTGGCTGAACCGTTGACGGGGCTATTAAGGCCTGCATCCCTTCCTTGATTTTCTTTCCATCTTGCGTTGGGATGTACAGCACACCGCGTAAGTTTTCATCTCCCGAGGTGTAATTTTTAAGCTTGAACAAAGGGGTACCCTGTCCTACTACAATTCCTTCATCGGTCATTAATTCCACTACTTCTCCGCTGTAGGCGCTGCGAATATTAGTTTGTATATCATATCGCTCCTCAAGTTGCTTTAATTGACGATCCGCTTCTGCAATTCGCTGTTTACTAAGTGTGATACGCTGCTGTAATTCAAAGTCCAGATTAAGTTTTTGACTGTTGATTTGAACGATTTGACTTTTCAGTCTCTCTAAAGAATTTTTAGCTCCTTCAATCTGCTGTTCTGTGTTGGCAACCTGAGCCCTTGTGACCAGGCCTTTTTCAAGTAGCTCCTTCTCCGCAATAAGCTGACTCTCAAGAAAAGAGATATTCTTTTGGTCTGATTGCATTTGAAGTTCAATACTTGTTGTTTGTTGCTTAATGAGTTCTCGCTGCAATTTTGTGTCCTGACTTCCAAAGGATAAGAGTGCCTTTAACTCCAATTCTCTCTCTTCCAGAGTAGCCTTTAATGATTCTATTTGTTGTAGAAGGTCCGGTTGCTCTATACTGGCTACTACATCACCCTCTTTTATCGTTTCCCCGATTGCTACCTGAAGTGTTATCAGTTGGCCCTGTGAAGTGGAGACAACATCATGTATTTCACCTCCCAATAAAACACCCACAGCGTTCAGTTTGGTCTTGACGTTACCCAAAACAGACCAGCCTATCGCAGTGACAATCACAAATCCTAGCGTTATGAGGAATATCCAACTTTTAGGGCTGGTCACTTTTATGAGTTGATCAAGCTTTTCAGGTGTTGAGAGCTTTTCATATGCTTCTTTTTGAAAAAATTCAGCTGCCATTTTCTTATAGGTTTTAGTTTGGTAAGGGAATTGTATAGAAGATGCCCGAATTGAAAGATCTAGACCCTTCAAAATCATCTTGAGTGTATAAAGTACCCGTCTCAAATCGTAGAGTAATAATTGCAACTGCAAATTGTTGACGTGCATTTAAGTACTCCAATTGTGCTACGGTAAGGCGTTCTTGAAAAATGATTAGGTTCAAAATGGTACTAAGCCCGTTTTGAAATTTCACCTGCTCATTTTCATAAACCTGTTGGTAATAGTCCAGCGATCTTCTGGCATTTCTAAGTATCTCTGTTGAGTTCTTAATGTTTGTTGTAGCAATAGCCACATTCAAGTCAATGTTCCTTGACAAATTCTGGGTATAAATTTCCTGATCCTTGTATAATGCTTTGCTTTGAGCCAAAGCTCCCTGTGCCTGGTTATTATTGACGGGAAAATCGAACCTCAACCCCAGTTCAAACCCAACGTCTCGTCCTTGAGAGTTTGTAAAAGTGTCCCAATAATTAGACCAGCCGTTTCCAATGGCAGATCCGCCATAGTTGAAGGAAGCAAGTAAATCCAATTGCGGTTTACGGTTATTATTGGCCAACTTCATTTGTAGGTTAAGAGATTCCTGATACAGTTGATTAGACTCTACATCTTTTCGGTTTTCCCTGGCCATCTGCTTTAAAGGTTCCAGTGACATTCCATCCTGGAAGCCTGAGCCATTAATGGTAGGAAAATTATCCAGTGGTCTCCCGATAGTGAGACTCTCCTCTTCACTCAGACCAATAGCTCTTCCTAAATTCAATTTTGCAGCCACTAAACTTTGCTGGGCTACCTGGCTCAATCTTTCCTGATTTGCCAGGTCAGCTCTTACCTGATCTAAATCTCCTTTGGGTTTTTTGTCACCAGCCACCAAATCCTTTGTAACCTCCAGCATCTTTCGAACCCGGTCCTCGTTCTGGCGATAAATGTTAGCTCTTTCAAAAGCTGATAAATAATTCCAATAGGCTGATGTCACCTCATATATTTGCACTGAATTAGCATAGGACAGATTTGAACGGGCACTTTGTAGATCGAGTGCGGCAGACTTTTCAAGTGCTGTGGTTATTGAAGGTCCACGACCTCTCCATAATGGTTGTCTTAAAGAAAGCGAACTGGTCATATAGTGATCCGTTATGTTTGGACCGACCACCTCATTGAACCTGTTAAGCCCTAAATTATCGCTCAGCGAATTGTAATTGACACTAACATTAGCTGACAACCCTGACCGAAATCTTTTTACCACACCAATAGATGTAATAAAACCATTTGTATTCAAATTGCCTTCTATAAGTGAATCCCGTGGATCCATTGAAAATAGGCTAAGGGAGTTTCTTGTTATAGAGGCTGATGAAAAAAGATTGTAATCGAATACACCTTTTTGCACCCTTAGAGCACCTTGGGCGCTTTTTACCCTCAATCCATTCTGCTGGATCATTGGGTTTTTCGACAATGCTAATTCCGCAAGCTCAGTAATACTTACAGGAATGTTCTTTTGTGCCTGTAAACAAAAACAAAGTACTAGTAAGAGTGTAAATATTGGGATTCTTTTACTCATCAGTGATAAGGTTTAGACCTCAGAAAACTTTTGTAAAATCTGGTTGAAGCGAGAACCCGCCTGAGAAACTCCATCCAATACATTTTCATTGATGGCATCTTCTTCTTCCTGATCTCCATAACCAAGTTGGCTGGTAGTTTTTCGTAATCTATTAGACAAGAAAAGTGAGATCGCGTAATAGAAATTTGCGCGGAACTCCATATTGGTATCCAATCTCTTTCTGACCAGATCTTTTGAAATGGAAAACACAGTTGTATGATCTATTGCGATCACCGAAACAGATGGAGGATGCGATTCGAGAAACGACATCTCACCTACCATTTCACCGTGGTTTATAGTAGCTATATGATTTTGGTTTGGACCTACAATTGACAATTGTCCTGACAGGATTATGTGAAGGCTATCTACAGGCTCATCCCTGGCTATCAGTACATCGCCTGTTACCAGATCCATCGTGTGTCCATTGTCAATTAACCATTCTACATCTAAATCACTTAGATGTCCTAATAAAAAGAGCACTCTCTTCATAACTTAAATTCTTAGTTAAACATTAGATTTGGTATAGAGTATATTGGCTAAGATATCCTCTGCTCAAATGTGAAAACTGCCAATAACTCTGTCAAAAAAGTCAGCGTTTTGAATCCAGCAATTCTTTTGGGCTAACCTTGTATTGATTGGAAAATAATTTCGAGAAGTAATGGGTGTCATTGTAGCCAACAGCATATGAAACCTGGGAAATAGTATCATACCGAAAATCGTCAATGAGCTGTTTTGCCCTGTGAAGTTTCAATATACGAATGTATTTATTGGGGGTGAGGTGCAAAAGACTCTGGATTTTACGATTGAGTTGTCTTTTACTCACGGCCAGGTTATAGGAAAGATCAGATAAATGAATTTCCCACCGATCGATATTTTTATATACCTCTTTTTCCAATTCTACCAACCAGGCAATATCCTGTTTTGAGATTTTGTCAGGATCTATTTTATCCACACACATGGATCGAACACATTCATTCGACTGGAAAATATCAAATATAACGGGCTGATCTGACTGATTAGACTTAATATGCTCCAAAACCTGATCAATCAAATCTTTTATTTCCAGACTATTAGAAAAAATGATCTCCTTGGAATCAGAATCTCCGTTTCCGGAAAACTTGAAAGCATTGATCTTATTACTCTCCTCAATTAATGAAGATAATGGCGCTTCAATATCCTGGACAATTCGAAAAATCAGGTTAAGCGGGTTAGTTTCTAGTTGTTGATTATTCAAATTCATATTCCAAATGCAATTTGAGGTCCATACTTCTCAACACCATAATGCATGATTCTTGGCTTTTGATTGTGTTGTTGTTTAAGGTGAAAGCCAATTAATCCATCGTAGGAGATCTTAACAGGAATAGTTTCTGAACCAAGGTATTTAATGGGCTTACCAATCACATCCATCCTTATTCCAAGTAAGGTCAGCGTTTTAAAAAGCTTCGAATCACATTCCGCAAATGCCACATTGTGTCTGTTTTCGCAAACAGGATCAATCGCGGCTGCAATAAGCCTCTTAAATAATTTTAGACTAGGATAATTCTTGCGAATCGCCAATCTGCCAAAGTGAAATACATCATTGACCTGACCTAAATCGACATGATCCAATGGGTTGATTTTGAAAATCTTCTGGAGTGGTAACGGATCGATGAAGTTCCACTGAAGTATCCTGATTGTTCCTAGTATCGATCCATCAGAATCTTTCTCAACAAAGATTTTGGAATTCTGGCAATAGGTTAGCTCTTCGTCGTAAACAGAGTTGATCTCTGATGCATACTGTTGGTGTCCACTACCCGATACATGATGATTGTAATTTTCATCGACAATGAATTTGACCATGTCAAATACCTCATGTGCCTGGTGTCTCCTGGTTAATTGTTTCATGGTAGTTTAGGTTAGTTTCAATCTAAATCTATCCTGAACTTTACATGACTACATTACACCAAAGTGTAGTTTGAATAAGACTGGTATAAAAACCACACAAAAGTGTAGTACCTTCAAAATAATAAATTGGACAAGACCATTTGACACCCTTTAATTTTCTAAACAACCTGTAAGACCGCTATATGTGAAGCCGTACAAATATGAAAATCTTACAACTAAATTGACATATAACGGGAATGTGCGTTTTTCTTTGCCGTTTATCAAAAAATTAGCCCCTGGTGATGCATTTGAAACGTAAAATACTTTAGATTTAGTTGAAAGTAGCGCAGATCCGAATTCCTATCACACGCAAGATCCGGACTTGTCTTACGACCAGACTCATTTAATTGCTAACCTAGAATGCCTAATATTAATGAATTCTTCACTATACAGAATACTGTGAAGTCTGTAAGTGATACCGACAAAAAACAAACGTCCGACTATTTAGAATGCATCAAAGCTTTTGCCAAATTAACTTACATGAGTATTTATGTAATTGATTATGAAAAGAAGGGTTTTGAATATGTATCAGACAACCCACTTTTCCTTTGTGGTCATACTGCTCAGGAAGTTCAGGAGTTGGGATATGCCTTTTATTTTAAATACGTCACTCCTGATGATCTTGAGCTGTTATTAAAAATCAATCAAGCCGGATTCAACTTTTATGAGGACATCCCTATCGAGGAAAGAAAGGACTACACCATTTCTTATGATTTTCACCTAAAAAATCAAAATGAAAATATTATCCTGATCAATCAAAAGCTTACTCCGCTTTTCTTAACCAATGAAGGAAAAATTTGGAAGGCACTTTGTATCATCTCACTTTCTAATGAACAAACTTGTGGGAACGTCAAAGTTTCTAAAAAGGGTAGTGGTGTTGCCTTTCACTATAATCTGGAAGAAGAATACTGGAGAAAAGTTGACGAAATAAAGTTGACCTCCCGAGAAAAAGAGATATTACTTTATTCCACAAGGGGCTATAGGATTAATGAAATTGCAGATGCCATATTTGTATCAACCGATACCGTAAAATTTCATCGAAGAAAGATTTTCAATAAACTTGGTGTGACCAATATCGCTGAAGCCATTGCTTATGTGACAAACAACAAGTTAATCTAAACCGAACATAGAAAATCAAATAGTATCGGCCTTATTTTCTCCGGAATCACGATTATCCATAATAGTCGAAAAATAGAATTCCGGAAATTTCTTGATATGTTTCCCGGTGCAGATATTGAACATTATGTGAGTACACATGGATGCAACCAACCATGATCCAACAGAAAGTTGAGGCGGTGAAAGGTCTGTTTCTTCATTCTTGTATTCTTCAATTATGCTCTCGATCCAATGCTGTGGATCTCCCCAAAACCTCATATATCCGGATGCATATTCTACCATATTCATCTCAGAGAATTTTTTGGAGTGATTATCGAGGATGTTTAGGGAAGGTCCCTCCGGTACAATAACTGTAACAAGGCCTCCCCAACCCAGGTTATAAGGATGTAATACCTGAATGTTATTCTCTTGGCATTTTTTATCAAACTCAAGGGGGACATTGGATGTAAAATCCAATGCATTGATTGCAATTTTATGACCGTTGACCAGATTTGTGACATTTTCTTCAGTTAACTCAGCATTAAAAACCTGGATATTGGCATTATTATTAATAGTTGTCAACCTTGTCTTAATGGCATCTACTTTTTTTGTAAACAAATCTGCCTCGGTATAATTCTGACGATTCAAATTTGATAATTCCACATGATCGAAATCTACGATGGTTAGGTTCTCAAATCCCAGACGCAAAGCACATTCCGCAATAACGCTTCCAATACCGCTCCCCGCCAAAATAACCGGGATATTTTTTATTGCTTCTTGTTCTTCGTCTGTTAGGTATATTCTATTTCTAATATATCGGGATTCCATCATTTCTAATATATAAATCAAATGTATCCTGACTTTGAATAAAAATCGTTAAACAAAAGGGTAGAATTCACAAGCAAACTATTACATCATGAAAGGATGATTTCCGTATCACGCCCAAACAGCTTCTTTTTCAAATCAATTCTCTAAATTTATCGGATGAAACCGGACCCAAAACAAATACTCAAAGCTACACTGGATGCTTTTCCACTTTCTGAAGAAGAAAAGCAACTGATCACCGATCAATCCACGGTACGTCAATATAAGAAAGGCTCTTTCCTTTTAAGAGAAGGAGAAGTAGCTGAAGAGTGCTATTTCATTCTGAAAGGTTGTGTAAGAGAATTCTTTTACAAGGATGGAGAAGACAGGTCTATTGGTTTTTATGTGGAGGGTGACCCTGTCAATTCTTTTACCAGCGCCACCAGTAAAACACCCTCGAAAAGCAGTTTCGTTTGTGTAGAAGACTGTGTACTTTCTATCAGCAATGATGATTTTGAAAGTCATATGTGTAGCATTATTCCCCGCCTGGAAAGCATAATCCGCCAGGAAGTAGAGAAAAATACAGGGGAGGCACAAGACAAACTGGCAAGGTTTATCACTTCCTCCCCTGAGGAACGATACCAGGATCTGCTCGAAAACAGACCTGATCTACTCAATCGCATCCCGCAACACCAAATCGCAAGTTTCATTGGAGTTACACCCGAGTCCCTCAGTAGAATCAGGAAACGGATGATGAATAAAGCCTAGAAATACAACCGATACATCAAATTGGGGAATGCTCCAATTGGGGTGAGATACCCAACAGACCCTTCTTCTGATGGATCATAGTATTCATATAATCTTGGCTTATTGTTCGTGACATTGTCAATGTTCAGGAACAACTCATGTGTTCGTTTTGGCTTTTGCCATTTGTAACTCAAACCAAGTGTGATGGTATAGATATCATCCAGGTAATGATCAAATGCTTTACCGTTATCATAGTACTGATTTGTAACAGGATCAACAGCCAAAGTGCCATTGTCATCTCTTAACAAAGGAATGATTCTTTTACCACCTCCGGCAAATACTTTGGTATTGATTGCAAAAGTCTGATTGTCTTTCTTCCCAAGCCCTGTAAACTCCTTGCCAAATAATAAATTCACCAGATAGTTACTGTTGAATGCAGTGTTTCTTTGCACCCCATCAAGTGCCGTATATTTTGACTGAAATATCGAGGCATTGACCAGATAATAGTAGTTGTTTGAAAAGAATTTCTCTACGGTCAATTCTAATCCATAGTTCTTGCCTGTTCCTTTATTCACAAGGTCAACAAACTGAATATCCAGTGATTCATTGATCGTAGAATAATAACTTCTTGGGTCATTTTCTACAGGAAGATTGTAGAGATCCTGGTAATACAATTCCAATTTCGCACGCATATTTTTAGCAAACTGGATTTCATATCCAGTGACAAAGTGGTGCGCTTTCAATAAATCAAGGTCTTTATTGGTTTCCAGCAATGAACCATCCTCTTGAGGAACTTTCGCAAAGTAGTTGTGAACACTTTCCATCGTACTGTGCATCCCATATCCAATGCTGAATTTACCTCTTTCGCTTACTTGCCAGTTGGCCGCCAAGCGCGGCTCAATTGTACTCTTGCTATTATAAAGCACATTCATATTATGCACACCTGCAACAATCGTGAGATGCTCGTTCAACCTGTGTTTCAAGCTTACAAAATTCCTTAGGGTACTAATGTTTTCATCAAAATCTGCCAATTGACGTTCTGTCCCAGCATCATCAATGACTTCTTTGATGTCAAATTGCTGATTGCGAAACATGTATTTTGATCCTACCTGGAAAGTATTTCTTGCATTCAGTTTTTGGTTGAAAGTTACACTAGCACGGTAGGTCCTGTTATCTGTTTGAGTGCTGAAATTATCTCTCGTGTGTAACACCTCCTCACCTGATGTCATCGTTTCTACTACCCGATCATTTATCCCATTACCGGATGCCGAAAGAGTTGTAGAGAGGTAACCATCCTTGCCAATTGGCAACATATGGTTTAGTCCGGTATTATAAAGAAATGCACTTTTCTTCAGGTCCTCAGAGATATTAGCTCTTCTTCCTCTTTCATTTGGGGTAAGCCAGACGCCCGGATCCACATCTTCAAATTCAATGTCGCTTTCACCAGCCAGACCAAACAATGAAAATGTACCTGCCTTGCCTGCCGGTAACATTACTTTAAATGATCCGTCCTGAAATTGGGGTATTCCCGGGATATCTTCCAATAAACCCATTTTATCAACAAGTCCCGTTGTGGTAAACCTGTAATTAGCCACAAATGAACCTCCATAACCTTTTTTGAATGGACCCTCAAGTGTGAAATCCGTACCAATAATCCCGACACCCAAAATACCTTCATACTTATCCTTGTTACCAGTCCTTAATTTAACATCATAAATCCCCGATATTGCATCACCAAATTCTGCTGGGAATGCTCCAGTGTAGAAATCTGACGTTGAAATCATGTTGTTATTCAATGCACTGAAACTATTTGTCCCTACACCTGCAGGATCTGCAAAGTGACTTGGATTGGCTATTTCCACATCTTCCAGTCTCCACTGCAGGTATTTAGGAGAGTTACCCCTCACAATAATATCTGCACTTCCGTCTTGCGAATTGTTTACACCAGCAAAATTGCTCAGAATTCTGGCGGGATCGTTGAATCCACCAGCATATCTACTGGTTTCTTCTGACGAAATAGAGCGGGCACTTAGGAGCGCCATTTCATTGATAGGTTCTCCGTTTTGTGTAGCAGAAATTACCACTTCATTGAGTTGTGTAATAGATTCCTGCATGTGGATATTAAGAATTGTTTCCTTACCTGAGATTACCTGGACGTCAGGAATAATAACGGGTTCGTAACCCAGATAAGTGACCTGCAGAGAAACTCTCCCTACACCAACATTCTCGATGGTGAATTCACCATCGAGATCTGTAATTGCTCCTTTCAAAGGATCAGAATCAATGACCTGAACCTGCACACCGATCAATGGTGTTTTGCTGTCCACGTCCTGAATTGTTCCTCTTACAGTTTGAATTAAATTTTGAGATTGCGCGATCATTTGGCCGAAGAACAAGCCAAATATCAAGATGAGTATTGCTTTCATTTTGCCTTTTATTTGTTTTCAGCAAAATTGAAGAGGTGCGTTGGCAGAAAACGTTGACTTTGGTTAAGAAAGGAATTAGAATTCAGTAATTTGTAAATAGAATCAAATCAACTTCATCATGAAAGTACTTCCTGTATTAATATTATTGATAGGTATTGGCTCAATTGGTTATAGTCAATCATTTTTTGATCGGGTAGGTCAGGGTCATTGGACAGGTACCGGAACCCTCCTTGGCTCTACCGCTGAATTTGAGATGCGATGGGAAAAAGTACTGGATGGGAAATTCATTAAACTCACTTTCAGGAATTCCAGAACCACTGAAAAGGATGTAATTGAATTGAAGGCCAATGGTTATTATCAGGTGGTGAATGACACATTGGTGAATGGTACATGGTTTGATTCACGAGGTATGGTTTTACCACTGAAGGGAACACTTTCTTCTGACAAATTGACCATTCAATGGGGTGATGAAAATACAGAAAGAGGGCAGACTGTTTACATCATGAAACCGTCAGGAATCTACGTTGAAGACTATGTCATGATTGAGGGAAAACCAGTGAAATTCGGGACCGCTAGTTACAAAAAGTAGAAAAATACATAAATCAGTTTATCGGGTATTTTTTGGCACTATTCTGCGTAACTTTTGTTACGATATTATAGGGGAATAAGGCGTTAATTACATAGTAACAAAACGCTTTACAGATGGAAACCATAACACAACAAAACACCACCATTCAAATGCCTAGAATCGGGGATCAGGCGCCAGACTTTACCGCAAAAACTACCAAGGGGGACATCAGGTTCTCGGAGTTTGCACAAGACAAGTGGGTCGTCATGTTTTCCCATCCAGCTGATTTCACACCAGTATGCACCACTGAGATGAGTGGATTCGCACAAAGAAAACCAGAATTTGATGCATTGAATACAGAATTACTTGGACTGAGTATAGACAGTATTCATGCCCACCTGGGTTGGGTAGATAATGTAAGGAAAAACACAGGTGTGTACTTTGATTTTCCAATTATCGCTGACCTGGACATGAAAGTATCAAAGCTTTATGGCATGCTTCAACCAAATGAAAGCGAAACTGCGGCGGTAAGAGCAGTATTTTTCATCGATCCCAGTAAGAAGGTAAGACTCATCATGTATTACCCGCTGAATGTAGGACGAAATATGGATGAAATACTCAGAGCTCTTGAGGCCTTGCAGACCTCAGACAAATACAAGGTAGCCATGCCTTTGAACTGGAGAAAAGGTGAAAAAGTGATCGTGCCACCTCCCAAAACATTGGAAGAGATGGAAGAGAGGCTGGCCGATGAGACCATTGAAAGAGTTGACTTTTACCTGGCTCGGAAGGAGCTGTTGGTGTAGTTGATTTTTTAGATTTAGGTTGATTTGAGGGAGTACATTTTGTACTCCCTCTTTTATTTGCAATGAATTTAAAGCAACCCACATTCAACACTTTTTACTAACTTCCGCCATCCTTACAATCAAATTAACCCAATGAAGAAAATCGCCATTTCTTTTTGTGTGGTGCTATACGCAATTGTCGTCCCATTTTTAGAGATCAACGCCACCCATGTTTTTAATCCGGATTGGACACCTCATGTCAGAATTCATGAGGTGTGGCAACTCATCACCAATTCTAGTATTGGCATTCTTTGTCTCTATTGGAGTTGGGTGAAAAAAGAAACCTTGAAAGCTGCCATTCTCAGTTTAATTATCACCGGTGGATTTTTAGTAGCCTTCTTGATGAGAAGCAGCTATGGAGGATCCATGAAATACCTGGATGGCAGTGAGAAAACCATTCTTGGGGTTAATATTGGACTCCTGGGATTCGGAGTTGCATTTTTGTTTATTGTGTTGGCATTGATATTTGATAGGGAGTAGGACACCCTACCCCCCTTACTGATCACTATACACCAATTGTATTCCTATGCTGATTGATCAATTTTTTCAATTCCTGGGCCGGCAATACCCCGGTTCCCCGCCATTTTAATTTTCCCTTCTGGTAAATCATTAGTGTTGGTACTCCTCTTACCTTTAAACTTCTGGCGAGCTTTTTATTCTTGTCTACATCAATCTTGATTATATCCGCTTCATCCCCTATGATCTCCTTTAGTTCAACAAGAATGGGATCCAAAACCTGACATGGTCCACACCATTTTGCAGAGAAATCCACTAATACTGGTTTATCACCACCTATTATATCTTCAAATGCTTTTGCAGCCATTTAATTTCCTTAGTTAAGTACGTTCATGAATTAGCAAATGAAGACTATTTATGAGACAGGTTTTGTAACTGATGTTACTCAGACGCTGAAGTAACTTTCGTTACATAGAAAAACCTATTGACGCGGTACCTTAGTGATCTAAATCTAAAACAATGAACACGATAGCCATAAAAGTAGAAAACCTAAAGTGCAGTGGATGTGCGACCACCATCATACGAGGTTTGAAGAAACTGAGAACAGTGGAGGGAGTGAATGTGAAAGTCAATGAATCCCTAGTTACAATTGACTATGCTGAAGGCGCCAATACAGACGAGTTTACCCATAAGCTTGGTGAAATGGGATACCCCAAAGAAGGAACAGGCAATTCACTACAAAAAGTAAAATCATATGTAAGTTGTGCAGTAGGGAAAGTTAGTGCCTAGGTATCACGTAGAGATATCTGTCTCATTCCCAATTAAAAGCGGGAGATTTGATCAATTTGGAGTTACTATATTTACGGAATACTCCAGATCATGAGATACTTAATCTTTGCTACTACACTTGCTTTTCTATTTTTAGGATGTGAAAAACCAAATCAGTCCTCGGAAAAAGAAGTGCCAAATATTCCTAAACCAACATTGACACTGGAAGAGGCCAGTCGACTAAGTAAACTTCCTTTGGCGTGTATACAGGTAGAATACCCTAATAAACTCGGACAGGTAATTGGGTCAGATGATGACCTTCAATCTCCCAAAAATCTACATCCGGCATTTTATGGTTGTTTTGATTGGCACTCATCGGTGCATGGTCATTGGTCTCTGGTGAGCTTACTGAAGACATATCCTAACCTTGACCAATCTGATCGAATTAAGCAACTTCTACTTGAAAATATGACCCCTGAAAACATTGAAGTAGAAGTAGCCTATTTTGAGAAGGAGATCAATAAGTCATATGAGCGCACCTATGGTTGGGCCTGGTTACTCAAACTGGCTGAAGAGCTACACACATGGGATGACCCAATAGCAGATTCTTTGTCGAATAACCTGCAACCACTCACAGATGTTATTGTCAATAAGTACCTGGAATTTCTTCCTAAACTCAATTATCCAATCCGAGTAGGAGAACATACGAATACGGCATTTGGGATGAGTTTTGCATATGATTTTGCTAAAACAGTTGGAAACGCTGAATTGACAAAACTTATCGAAACGAGATCACGTGATTTTTACTGGAATGATGATGATTGTCCTCTCACATGGGAGCCAAGTGGCTTTGATTTCCTTTCCCCATGTTTACAGGAAGCTGATCTCATGCGAAAGACATTACCCAATGAAGCATATTTGAAATGGCTGGATAGGTTTTTACCCCAGCTGAGATCCCATGACTTTCAATGGGATACTGGAAAAGTATCAGACAGAACTGATGGCAAACTGGTCCATTTAGATGGTGTGAATTTCAGTAGAGCGTGGTGTTTATATGGAATTGCAAATCAATTTCCTGAATATGCACATTTGACACAAGTGGCGAATCAGCATGTGGCATATAGTCTTCCCGGCATTACTGATGACAATTATGAAGGAACTCACTGGTTGGCTTCATTTGCAATCTTCGCATTAAATATCGCCAATGCTCAAGTGGATTAAACAAATTGGTCCGGGTACCTTGGTCGCTGCAGCATTTATTGGTCCGGGTACTGTCACAATGTGCACACTTGCAGGAGCTAATTTTGGCTATACACTCATGTGGGCCATGTTACTGTCTATCCTCGTCACAATCCTTTTGCAAGAAGCTGCCGCACGCATTGGCATAATTACTCAAAAAGGATTGGCCGAAGTGGTGAAAGAGCAGATTGCCAATCCGATTTGGCGAACAATTTTGGTGGTCCTGATGCTAAGCGCAATTGTAATTGGAAATGCCGCGTATGAGGCGGGGAACATATCTGGTGCCTCCCTGGGAGTTGTAGGTATTTTTGGAGATTATGCACAACAATGGTTCCCCACCATAATTGGGATCATTGCTTTTTTGTTAATGAATACGGGCAGTTACAGATTGGTAGAAAGGAGCCTGATTATTCTTGTCTTGTTGATGAGTGTCTCATTCATACTGACTGCTATTGTCACAAAGCCAGATCCAATGGCTTTCATAAGAGGTCTTTTTATACCTTCGGCTCCCACTGGGAGCACGTTGATCATTATTGGATTGATCGGCACGACGGTAGTTCCATATAATCTATTTCTTCATGTTTCATTGGTGAAAGAAAAATGGAAGAATACAAAGGATCTAGGCATGGCGAGAAAAGATCTATTGCTTTCAATTCTCCTGGGAGGCCTGGTATCTATGGCAATTATTGTTTCAGCAGCAGCAATTCAACAAGAATCCATTTCCACCGTTTTGGGATTGGCGAAAGGTCTGGAACCTCTCTACGGGAAGACAGCAACAATGATGCTCGGCATAGGTTTGTTTGCCGCTGGAATTACCTCCGCGATCACAGCACCATTGGCTGCTGCTTATGTGGCCCAGAGCAGTTTTGGATGGGGGAGCGGAATGAAAGACATAAAATTCAAACTGGTTTGGGGATTTATTTTGTTAGTAGGAGTAACGTTCTCTTCCCTGGGTCTAAAACCACTTAATGTGATCACTTTTGCTCAGGTAACCAATGGTTTGTTGTTGCCTGTAATGTCAATCATGATATTGTGGTTGGTTAACAAATCCGCTGTATTAGGAAAATATAAGAATACTCCCTTCCAGAACATACTGTTTATTCTCGTGGTTTTGACGGCTATTTTGTTAGGTGGAAAAGGAATTTTTAGTGCTTTCCAGATGTAAAAAATCCTCTGAGATGAGACTTTGATATTCACATAACTACTAGCAACTTCTACACTAAGTATACATATATCACGCGAAAGATATACTTACGATAAATACGAATATCTCAATCATTACCAAATATAACCCCCTAAACATGATAAAATACCAATACAATTGACTGAATTTCCAAAAATAACAGAAATTTCTTATCTTACATATGTATAACAATTTACCAAAATATATAACAATTTACCAAAAATGAAACGGGAAATTTATAGCATACCAGGAAAACTGGTAACTCATTATCATTCAGACACTCGAACAATTATTGACACATGGACAGACATGTCAGTATCTCTTGAAGAGTGGAAATCTACAATCTATGACATAGGGATTATGAATTTTGCTGCTCAAAATGGGGCAAAAGCCTGGATTACGGACACTAGCAATGCCAAAGGTGTTTTCAACCGTGATATACAGGAATTTCGAGCCAAAACTTCTGCAGCCGCCATGGAAAAAAGTGGCATAAAATGTTTTTTTACAGTACTGCCTCAATCGGCCATATCCAAACTAGCAGCTTATCAGACCTCTAAAAACTATGCAGGACATGGTAGCATGACTAGTCATACTGTGAATAGCCTGGATGAGGCTTTTGCAATACGAAAACAAGAACTTGGTTATTGAAAGTTGAACTGATTTGCACGCTTTCTTACTCGCTCAGGTAGGCGTGCAAATTCTATTATTGAATACACTGGGTAGCTATCTCGACTAATAAGGTCCGGTTTATTCAAAATACTCCAACTACACCTACCAGATTTGTTAAATTGCTCCAACAAGCAATTTCAACTATGACACCAAAAGAGCTGGTCCTGCAATGGGTTGAATTATTCAACAACGGAGATGCCGCTGGGCTTTCAGCTCTATATGCTGTAAGTGCCACAAATCACCAGGTTGCCAATGATCCTATTGAAGGGAAAACGGCCATATACCAAATGTTTGTGAAGGAATTTGCCATTGCGGAAATGACCTGTCTCGTAGAAAATATCTTTGAAGACGGGGAATGGGCAATTTTAGAATGGAAAGACCCATTAGGATTGCGAGGGTGCGGATTTTTCCATATTGTGGATGGCAAAATCATCTTTCAAAGAGGGTACTGGGATAAGCTTTCGTTTTTGCAAATGCATAACCTCCCCATTCCGAAAGAGTAGGATAGAAATTACTTACCTTTAGGTACTAATTTCCTACACTTTTTAATATAAATATTCAATCATGAAGACTTACTTATTCATTAGCTGCTTACTCTTTGCTTATTTTTCAAATGCCCAGGATTGGAAGAAACTTTCAAAAGCAGGTTACGAAATCACTTATCCATCCAGCTGGGAATTAAATGAATCAGCAGGGGCGGCCTCTTTTATATTATTGTCTTCCCAGGAAAATGGAAATGATATATTCAGAGAGAATGTGAATCTGGTTGAGCAGGACTTAACAGGAATGAATCTAAACCTGGAAAAGTATACTGAAATATCGCTTTCCCAGGTCAAACAATTAATTCAAAATTCAAAATTAGTTTCAAGTAATACGGTTGACAATCATCAGGAAGTGATTTATGAAGGGGACCAGGCTAATTATCGGCTAAAATTCCTTCAATATTATTGGGTTATAGGCAATAAAGCTTATGTATTAACTTTTACAGCGCAAACCACTAACTTTGATAAATACCTTGAAACTGGTAAGAGAATAATGAACAGTTTCACCTTGAAATAAACCTGGGTAAACATGTACCTCAATCAATTCCCAGACATACAATGGCTCAGAGCCAATGCCGCTAAAGGTTTCGAAGCGGGGAAAGATGCATTTGGGAATAAAATTCCTAGCGGTTGGCCCAATGTAATTCTCCACACAAAAACCACGCATACAGAAAGAGACAACATCAAGGGACCCTTTAGCTTGTTTGTCAATTTATCCGGGAAATCCATGGTAAAAGTGGATCGACATTGGCATCAGGTGAATGATACTTTTTATTGTACTTCCAATCGGGATGAAGTGTATAACCTTCACATACCAGAAGCTCATACGACAGAAACTTTCAATATTCATTTTGGAGCTTCCCTATATGAAGATGTAAGCCATGTATTAAGCCAAAAGAATGAGTCTTTACTTGAAAATATGGTTCCTTCTCACCCTTGTGACCTGAAGTTCCTTCCCAAAACCCAGTTAATTTCAAACAAATTGATGACTCAGATTAGGTCTCTGATCTCTTATCGTGAAAAGAGTGGCCTGGATTATTCCCCTGACATGGAGTTTGAAATCTGTTCATTAATCCTGGAAGAAATTCTGAAAGAACGCCTCACTATTTCAACCTACCAACATAGACTCGATACCAAAAAGTCCTCTACTAAAAAGGAAATTTTCAAACGCATTAACCTGGGAATTGATTTCATACATGATCATGTCAATCACTCCGTTGATCTGGAGCAGATCTGTCAGGAGATAGGCTTGTCGAAATTCCATTTCATCCGGGCATTCAAAACCATTTATGGCTTGACACCCATGGCCTACATTGCTCAAATGAAAGTAGTCCAGGCCAAAAGGTTATTGAGAAACTCCAATCTTAGCATTAATGAAGTTGCTTTGAGAATGGGGTTTTCAGAACATTCAGCTTTTACGAGATTCATGAAAAGGAATACTGGATACAGCCCTAATTCCTTCAGGAATTAGCAATTTCGGTCAAGTAATTCGCTGATCGATCTCAATAACTTTGAACCAAACAATATTTTAGTCATGGTTGAAGTCAGTTATTATCTACTCTCATTGTATACAATCGGGATGCTTGTGTATCTCCTTAAAGATCCTGCACTACGAAAAGGATTAGTGGCTTTTCTGGGTATTTGGGGTGTTTACATATTGGGTTTATCCCAAACCGGAGTTCTCCAGGAATTTGGGTTTCCTCCCCGAGTACCAATCCTTATCGTTTTACCCATGTTGGCGTTCATTATCTTTATAACAAGTCGCCAATCCTTTCGTGAGACAATCCAAAACACACCCCTCCACATACCAATATTCATGCAGTCTTTCAGAATTCTGGTAGAGCTATTAATCTATGCTACATTTATGAAGGGCATCTTTCCACAACGAGCTACTTTCGCCGGATTGAACTTTGATATTTTAGTGGGGATATCAGCCCTGGTTGTTGGATTCCTGGCTTATAAAAAGCTTCTCAACACACAGGGTATATTTATTTGGAATCTCATATCATTGGGTGTTTTGGGGCTAACAGTATTCTCATTTATTTCCTCATATTACTTTCTGGGGTTTGCTAATACTGCATTAGGTGGTCAATTTGTCCAATTCCCCTACTTGCTATTGGCCTCATTTCTACTACCAACTGCCGTATTTTTGCATGTGGTTTCAATAAGACAGGTTTTACTTCAAAAAAGAATCGCCAGGGCTTAAATTTACATTCAGCCAATGCCCTGCCAGATGCAAAATGAGGTTACAAAATTCATTCGACAATTTATTCCACAATCAGATGATGAAGCTGAATTCATCAATCAAAACGAGTTGGTAAAGGAATTCCCGAAAGGTACTATTTTATTGCATGCAGGAGATGTTGGCCAGGAGTGTTTCTTTGTCTTAAAAGGTTGTATCAGAAGTTACTATCTGGTGGATGGAGAAGAAAAAACCACAGCATTTTTTGTTGAGAATGAAATTGCTACACCAGTCTCCTGATGGGCAGCAAGTAATAAACAACCAGGTGGCTTTTGATAACTACAAAACGCTCAATCCTGAAGTTCGTTATCAAAAATTACTTCAGGGTCGACCCGATTTGTGCAACAGAATCCCTCAATACCACCTGGCCAGCTACCTGGGAATCAAATCAGAAACCCTGAGCAGGATCCGTAAAAGAATAACTGTAAAAGGCGGTTAGTTGATCATATTTTGACTATTCTATAACTCTGAGGGTCACCCAGGTTTCCAGATACAACAAGATAGTAGATTCCATCTCTTAATGAGGAAATGTCCAGTTGTGCTTCAGGAGTATTGAAATTAATACCTAGTACTAACCTGCCAGTTTGGTCAAATATATTGGCTCTACCATAATTGTCCCTTACTACTAAGTTGATTACACCTGTGGTTGGATTAGGGAATACATTTAATAGGTGATTACCAGAAGATTTGATATCTGTCACTACTTCACTTCCATCTCCTCCTCCATGATCAGGATCATCCTCAGTTGACCCAAACTCAAATGCACCCAGGTCCATACTTTCTCCGTTGGCACGGCTGGTTCCGTATAAATCGAAGAACACGGGCACATCTTTGCCACCCATATCTATTGCCGGACTGTTTTCAGTTAGCAAGTAGTTGCTCACGTCGTTTAGATGTGCCGCAGAACCATCAAGTGTAGTCGCCTCATAACCAGGGGAGGCGGTTAGAAGATTATCGGAAGCTTCAATCCCTGTACTCTCCTCATCATTATTTACTACCTGAATTGAGTTTTCATCATCTGCTGACACCAGGTTATTCCGGATAATCACATCGGAAACATTTCTCACATTTACTACCCGACCTGAATTCCCGCTTTGTTCAGTTACAGGTCTCCAATGAACCGTGTTGTTATACACATCCACCGTTCCAGAAACTACTCCATTATAGTCATGACTGATATTGATAGCATTGCGATAACCATCTATGATATTGTTTCTTACAGCAATATGAGTTGCTTCAATGTTTATTCCATGAATTGACGGCTCAAATTTGTTCCCAACATAGTCCTCATTATGTCCAATATAGTTTCCTTCAATTGTCACATATGATATGGCCGCTACTGTTTGTGCATTCTGAGGATTCACAGCTAATATTCTGTCCATAACATTTCTATAAACCATCACATGTCTTTGTCCATCTCCACGTATGGTAATTGCCGTTTTGGTATCATCTAATCTGGTAAGCTTGTTGTAAGCAATAAACTGTTTTTCACCATCCTGGATACGCATCCCATGTTCAGGTTGAGTTCCTCCTAATAAATTATCAACATTATTTCCAACAAAAGAAAGTCTATTACTGCTCCCGGAATAAATGGCCAACACACCAAAGTCATGTAATTCGCAATCAAATACTCCTAAAAGGTCACCATCATCCTGATATAATGGCCTCACAGAAGTTTGTTCTATTTCCAACCGAAGTGCAAGTATATTGGAGGACTCTTCCGCTGAGAATCCTTCAGTGAATCCCCCACCAGTTGTGATAATGTGCAAATCCATCACCCGGATGTTTTCAGAATTTCTGATGTCTATAATAGCTGCATCAGGTGTTGCCAATATCGGATTCTCACCTTCTCCATAGGCGCCAATAATGATAGGACCTCCAACGAGGTTATGCAGTGTTTCATCAATTTCAGTAAATGTATCCCCACTTCTAAAAAGAATCCTTTCATTTGGGCCAAGTTGTTGAAATGCAAATTTCGCTGTTTCCCAGGCCTCCTCTTCTGAAAGTCCATCATGGCTGTTGTCTCCTTCGGCTGATACATAGAAAGTGGTTCCACCAAATTCGGAGACTTTAATGTTTACCGTTTCAGTGGTCGTTGAGCCATCTGGGGCTGTCAATTTACACAGTACTTCATAACTACCGGGTTGCTCGAAAACATGTCCGGCTACCATTCCTTTCGTTACTTCCCACTTCCCATTAGGGTCTGTATCATTGACATCAAAATTCCAGGTAAAATCCGCATTGACCAGATCATTTCGCTCTTCAAGACCAGTACTGGATGTTGCATCAAAGAAAACATAGAGAGGAGCCACTCCAGAGGATCTACTTGGTTGAATATTTAAAGAAACTTGTGCGGATGCAATTCCGTGATGAATAATGAGGAGTAAAAAGGTGATAACTCCATAATAGCTCTGTTTCATGATTAGTAGGTTTAGTTAACATTCCATAACAAATGTCGACCGATGCTTAAGAGCTAAATTTTAACTGTTTGCGTGATACCCGCTATGAATGCGGTGGTGGTAAAACTAACCGAATTTTGTCAATAGCCAAACCTAAAAGACCAAATTCAATTTACTCCGGATACCCAGGAGTACTTCAGCATATTTGTCAATTGGTAGAAAAAGAAATTATTAAACCTGTTATTGACAGAAAGTATAGATTTGATGAAATTCTGGAAGCTCATCTGTATGTGGATACGGGACATAAGAAGGGCAATTTTTTGGTTACATTAGAAGAATAGTAGTTTGAAATTCAATTACAATAACAAAGAGTTTAAACCAGTCAATCAATCTGACAATAGCGAAACTTCATCAGAAACAGTTTTCCAATATCAGCAAAAAGGCAACATTTTAACTGCCAATTATGCTGGAGGGGAAATTGTTACTGGTCATTTGATTGGTCTTGTGGATGTGGATGGTAATATTGACATGCGTTATCACCAGATTAATAAAAAGGGTGAATTGATGACAGGTCAATGTCAATCCCAACCAGAAATTCTCAAAGATGGCAGGATCCGGCTTCATGAAACGTGGCAATGGACCAGTGGGGATATGAGCAAAGGTGAATCGGTATTGGAAGAATTGTAATTCTTATACTTCTTCAGTTGAGTAAATGGCATTTATGAATTAGTTTGCATACAAATATTAGCACGGGGTGTCCGCAAGGGCTGAGATAATACCCGAATAACCTGATTTGGATAATACCAACGTAGGGATGCAGTGGACCAGATGATCCGTAGAAGCTCCATTTTGTTTGGCTATCCAAACAAGGTGGAGCTTCTGATTTTTAATATACAGATCAAATGGAACTGGAAAACACTAAATCCGGATTAATACCTCAAAGTCAGGCAAACTGGCAAAACAGACCTGAGTGGTTTTTTAACCGACAACATACTGACACTTATGAACTTTGGTATGAGGGTCGTTATAAACGTGCCGAAATATGGCAAAAGAAAGTAATGGAACAACTCGTCTCTAGTGACAAGCGGGTAAAAACCCTTCTCGAGTTTGGATGCGGTACTACCCGTTTCACCCGTTGGTGGAAGGAGATTGGAATTGAAGCAACTGGTGGAGACATATCTCCTCTCATGTTATCACAGGCCATACACCTATTTGAGGGTGACCTGGTAATGGCCGACAGTCACCACATGCCATTCAAGGACCATACATTCGACTCATTGGCGTTTATCACCACATTTGAGTACTACAAAGATCCAGTTGCTGTTATCAGAGAAGCTGCAAGAGTAGGAAAATATGGAATTGCCATGGGAATGATGAATCGTAACTCTCCCAAGGTAGTCCGTAGAAGAGTGCAACAAGTTTTTGGAAAGAATCCGTTTTACATCACCGCCACATTTTATACCCCTCAAAAACTTACCAAAATAATTGAAGAAGCCTTACACGATAGAGACTACACCATTCAATGGAGTTGCACCGGGTTACCCAAGTGGTTTCCTGTCCAACAATGGGGATTACCATATGGAGATTTTTTTGGTCTATATGTAAAATTAAATGATGTCAACTGATGTCTAATAAGCTTGGTAAAATAGAGCATCATTTATTTGATGATTACATTAAAGACAAATTAGGTAAACCCAGGAAAGAGGTCATACATGGACCAGGTTTCGGGGTTGATACTTCCATCATTGATGTTGGAAATGGCCTTGGGATGGCACAAACAAGTGATCCGCTATCTTTGATCCCTTCACTCGGTTTGGAAGAGTCTGCCTGGTTGTCTGTGCATCTAATGGCTAACGATATGGCAACAACCGGTTTTGCCCCCATGTATGGTCAGTTTGTGCTCAATCTTCCAGCTACATTTTCAAAATCTGATTTTGAGACATACTGGGAGTACATTCACAAATTCTGCGTTGATATTGGCGTCACAGTAACTGGAGGTCATACCGGGTTTATTGAAGGGCAGAATTCTACTATTGCAGGGGGAGGTACGTTCACTACCATTGCACCCTTAGAGGAGATGTTGATCTCTAAAAATGCCCAGGTAGGGGATGTAATATTGATGACCAAGCAATGTGCCCTTTCTTCGAGTGCAATATTGGCATTAAGTTTCCCTGAAACCATAAAGAATAAAGCCGGGAAGGATATCTACGAGCAAGGTTGTGCTTCATTTTATAATACTTCATCATTAAAAGATGCTTTGACTGCAGTTAGCCTGGAAAAATCAGGTGTGACCGCCATGCATGATGTAACTGAGGGAGGAGTACTTGGTGCTGCGTACGAAATGGCAAGAGCATCCGGAAATGGAGCATTAATTTATAGCGAAATGCTTCCCGTTGGAGAAGTCCAATCGGCCATTTGCAAAATATTTGAAATAGACCCGAGACATTGCATAGGTGCAGGCTCAATGCTGATTACCTGCAAAGAAAGTAGTTTCAATAACATTTCTCAAAACCTAAAAATTAAGGGAATTAATTGTCAAAAAATTGGAATCATCACCGATCAGACTGAGGGAATCAACATCTCTGATCATGGCGAAATATCCCCAATGGTTTACCAAGAAGAAGATCCATATTGGGCAGCATTTTTTAAGGCTTTTAAGGAGGAGTGGAAATAATGAGTCATAGAAAAATCAACCCCGGTGTATATCTTGTAATTGACCCTTCGATGAATGAAGCTGAGTTATTAGACAAACTTGATGTATTAACGGAGAATCCATTTTCAGCTATTCAGGTGTGGGACAATTTTAAAGACTCCCATGAGATTGAACCTCTCATAGAAAAAATTTGCACAATTAGCCACAGGAAAAATATTCCGGTCTTGATCAACAACCAATGGAAATTCCTAAAATCTACATCTCTGGATGGTGTTCATTTTGATGAGATTCCAGAATTTGATACCATTCTCAAGGTAATAGACACACCCTTTATCTCTGGGGTTACTTGTAATAATAATATGGAGGTAATCCATGAAGCTGCAAATATGGGATTGGATTATATCTCGTTTTGTTCAATGTTTCCATCCACGACTGCCAATAGTTGTGACCTTGTAAACTTTGAATCAGTCATGCGAGCCAGAGAAATATTTACGGGACCCATTTTTCTAGCTGGAGGAATAAAACCGGAAAACATAAAATTATTAAACAAACTGGATTTCCAGGGAGTCGCTATCGTCTCTGGTATCATGAGCAGTATGGATCCATCGAAATCAATGAATAAGTATTTAGAAGCACTAGCAATAAGAAATGAGACAGAATACGATCAATAAACTTTGCTGCCCTTTTGACAAGGCTGACCTTGACCTTACAGAAATCACAAAAAAACCCGATGGGGATGTGCTGGAAGGTTTTTTCAACTGTAAAGAATGTAATCGAATATATCCCATCATAAAAGGTGTTCCCATCATGAATCCGGATGAATATAGGGAATTCAGACTAGAACAACCAGTACTTAAAAAATGGCAAAAACACCTTCAGGGAAAATCAATTGAAAACTTTAGGTTAGTCCAGAAAGACCCAAAAAATATTCTTGAAAACGAATAATGAAGCATTTGATGTAGTATTGTGCAATTGCAGAAATTGGGATTACCGTGGATAATGTATTCATTTACAAGCCATGAAACTATTTCAAATTACATTTTTCGTTTTCTGTTCATTGTATGCTTCTGCCCAAAAAAGGGGATTAGCCTACGGCCACCATTCCTGGAGTGATCTCCAAATACTTACACCCGAAATATCATGGTGGTACAATTGGTCAGAGCAACCTGAAACAAGTGCAGGTGATTATTCAGACCTACCCGTAGAGTTTGTCCCTATGACCTGGAATGGACAATTCGATGAGAACAAATTAAGAGGCTTTCTTGATACACATCCTGAAACCAGGTATTTACTGGCATTCAATGAACCCAACTTCATAGAACAGGCCAACATGACTCCCTCAGAAGTGGCTGCTATCTGGCCTCAATTGGAATCAATCGCCGATGAGTATGAATTAGAATTGGTAGCTCCTGCTGTAAACTATTGTGGCACTTGTGTATCAGAAAATGGCACCACTTATTATGATCCGTTTGTTTATCTGGATGATTTCTTTGCTGCTTGCGAAGATTGTCGGGTAGATCACATAGCAGTGCATTCCTACATGAATTCTATTGGCGCTTTCAGTTGGTTTATCGGTGAATTTGAGCGTTATGGGAAACCCATTTGGGTTACTGAGTTCGCCGGATGGGAACAAAATGGAAATGTCAATAATGTGGATGACCAAATCAGTTTCATGATGGGAGCGGTGGACTATCTGGAATCTAACACGCAAGTGGTCAAGTATTCCTGGTTCATAGGTCGGGGAGACGGAATCAGCAATTACCCTCATATCGACATCCTCGGAAATACTGGTACGCTTACAGCACTTGGAGAAGTGTATAAAAGTATGCCTGTACATGACGAAAATTTCGTAGTAGATATTCCTGCGAGAATTGAAGCTGAATCTTATAACCTGATGAGTGGAATCTTGCTGGAAAGAACCCTGGATGAGTCCGGATTTGCTAATGTAGGCTATATTGAATCAGGAGATTGGCTGGAATACAAGATTAGTGTGCCGGAAAGTAAGACTTACAACATAAATTTCAGAATTGCCGCTGCAGGAAATACCGGTTTCGAGTTCCTGGTGGATGATAATCTAGCATTGACACAAAATATCACTAATACCGGAGGTTGGCAAAGCTGGAACACTTTAACAAATGAAATTGACCTAACAGCCGGCGAACATACCATAAAAATTTTAGCGAAAAACAGTGGGTTCAATATAAACTGGTTTGAAATAGGCGATATCATTATCAATTCTATTCCCGAATCCCCTAATCTGACACTTTACCCAAATCCTGCATATCAGACTTTAAACCTATCATTCAACGACAATCAATTGCATGGATTAAAGTTATTGGACTATTCCGGCAAGCAAGTGTTAGCATTGGCAATTTCAGGAAATGAAGTTATTGATGTTTCAATGATGCCCAATGGGATATACCTGTTGGAAATTGACAATGGTGATCAGTACAGAAGAGTAATTGTTAAGTGATTAATCAAAGAACTCCAGAAGCCTGAAGTGATGTAAGTTCCTCCTCTGTTAATAACCTTGATCTAATAATAAACCTGATTCCCATTGGTATTTCCAATGAAAAGCTGCTCCCTCTCCCTTTTGTAACATCCAGCGTCAGATGCGTATGTTTCCAATATTCATATTGGTCTTTTGACATGTAAAACTGACAATCATCTACAGCTCCAAGTAGCACATCACTTTCGCCAATCTTAAAATCACCGTCCTCAAAACACATCGGTGAGGATCCATCACAACACCCTCCACTTTGATGAAACATCAGCGCTCCGAAACGACCTTTCAATTCTTCAATAACCTTAGATGCTTCACTGGTAATGCCTATTCTCTCTATTTCCATATTTTATGAATGCTTCATTATAAAACATGCCCAGGCTCGAAACTGGGCATGTAACTCATTAGAAAATGTTCCTGACTAAAAGAACCCAAGTTTCTTTTTGTTATAGCTGATCAGCATGTTCTTGGTATTTCTATAATGATTGAGCATCATTTTATGTGTCTCCCTACCAAAACCTGACTTCTTGTATCCACCAAACGGGGCATGGGCCGGATACGCATGATAACAATTTACCCAGACTCTACCTGCCTTGATCTCTCTTGGCATTTTGTAGATTTCATGCGCATCTCTGGTCCATAATCCCGCACCCAATCCATAAAGCGTATCATTGGCGATATCCAGTGCGTCATTTACATCCTTGAAAGTGGTTACTGAGGTCACTGGCCCAAAAATTTCTTCCTGGAATATTCTCATTTTATTGTGCCCCTTGAAAATTGTAGGCTGAACGTAATACCCATTTTCAAGTCCACTATTCAGATTGGCGGCTCCTCCACCACACAATACTTCAGCACCTTCTTTTTTCCCGATATCCATGTAAGACAAAATCTTTTCAAACTGATCATTGGATGCCTGAGCTCCCATCATGGTGTCTTCTGCCAATGGATGACCCATTTTAATGGCATTAGTCCTCTCAACAACCCGCTCCATAAACCGGTCATAAATAGACTCATGCACTAGAATTCTTGATGGACAGGTACAAACCTCACCCTGGTTTAAGGCAAACATGACTGCACCTTCTACGCACTTATCAAAGAATTCATCGTCTGCTTCAGCAATACTTGGCATAAAAATGTTTGGAGACTTCCCACCCAGCTCCATAGTTACCGGAATAAGGTTCTCAGATGCATACTGCATGATCAATCGGCCGGTGGTGGTCTCACCAGTGAAAGCCACCTTTGCCACCCTTGGTGAAGTAGCCAATGGTTTGCCTGCTTCCGGACCAAATCCTGAAACCACATTGATTACACCAGGAGGAACTACATCTGCAATTAGCTCCATCAAAACCATGATGCTTGTAGGTGTTTGCTCAGCTGGTTTAACCACTGTGCAACACCCTGCTGCCAATGCAGGAGCAATTTTCCAGGTAGCCATAAGCAATGGAAAATTCCAGGGGATAATTTGTCCTACCACACCCAGTGGCTCTTGAAGATTGATGCTGACAGTATTTTCATCATGTTCTGAAATAGTGCTCTCATCACCACGAATGACACCAGCAAAATACCTGAAGTGATCTATACAAAGAGGAAGATCAGCCGCTCGGGTTTCACGGAGTGCCTTTCCATTATCAATGGTTTCTACTCTTGCCAGCATTTCAAGATTATCTTCGATTATGTCTGCTATTTTTAGGAGGACATTACTTCTGCTTTGTGCAGATGATTTCGACCATACCTGGAATGCCTTGTGTGCTGCATCCAGTGCTTTTTCAATGTCGATTTTATTTCCCCGTGCCGCTTTACTGAATACTTTGCCATCTATTGGGCTAATGTTGTCAAAGTATTCACCTGTATCAGGCTTCACCCATTCTCCACCAATGAAGTGATCATATTGAGATTTAATGAGGGGCCTTTCTACCGTTTGGTTAGCTTGTGTTAAAGTATCTGAACTCATAATTAATTTGTTTTTAGATTTTAAGCGATTTCTAAAGCTCCTCTTTTAAACACTCAATCATTTTGCTCACAGTCTAATTCACTTTGCTCTGCGTCTATTCATTGAAATTTTTGAAAAATGACTCCTTATATATGCTGGATTTTTTGCATATTGATAATTACCCGCTGATTTAACTGAAAAGATTTAACCGGAACGTGATGAAACGATACATGATTGACACATTCCCGGCAAGGAAAGAAAGATCCCTGTTCACCCTGGTAGAGAACAGAACTGCTTATTCATATGAGATGTGTGAGTTAAATCTTTTTGAAACCCATCAAACTGCTGAAAACGTCAACCTAATGTTTGATCATTTTGTGCTAACCAGCATGCTCTCTGGCAAAAAAGTGATGAAACTACCCAAAAAGGAAAGCTTTGATTACCTGCCTGGTGAATCAGTTATTTTACCACCTGGTGAAATGATGAGCATAGATTTTCCTGAAGCTCAGTTAAAAAACCCTACCCAATGTATTGCATTGACCATTTCAGATGATGTGATCAAAAAGACTATGGAAACTTTAAATGAGTTCAACCCTAAGGCTGATACCTGGGGAAACTGGACCATTGATCCGTCAATTTTCCATCTCACCAATAACATGGAGCTTGCAGATACTGTCAATCGCATCATTAGAATTACAAAAAGTGAGGAAGGAAAGGCAAAGGACCTGATGGTGGAATTGACTTTAAGGGAAATGCTCATTCGGTTAATGCAAACGCAGGCACGGATTCTTTTCGAACAATCTTATTCCTTGCTTTCTACGAGTAATGCATTGGCGAATGCCATTCAATACATCAAAGAAAATCTTCGTGGGAAAATTGATATGATCAAACTTGCAGAGAAAGCCTGTATGAGTAGAGCGAGTTTCTTCAAAAAGTTCAAAGAAACTATGGGTTTAACTCCCTCCCAGTACATTTTGAAAGCCAGGATCCAATTGGCTCAGGATGACTTAAAAGCCTACGGCGCGCACATTTCGGAAGTCTGTTATTCCTGTGGATTCGAAAATGTCTCTCACTTCACCAAATCTTTCAAGAATGAAGTAGGTATGACACCTACAGAGTGGCAGCAATCCAATAAAACCTAAGTGAGGAACTTTCCAAGTGCTGCAGGTTGATACAGGAGCCAGCCTGTTAAACTATACCTGCTTTTATGAGCATGACAAACTGCATGAGGTACAATTGCACTCTTAAACATGGCACATCTTCTGGCAACTGGTTGCACCAGAAATGACTCCTCTTCTGATGTGAAGATCTCTAACTCCCCTCCATCGCCTTCTGTCCATCCTTCATTCAGGTAGATAACCACTGAAATCATCCTGTTATTTCTATCGGCAAACTGATCAACATGCTTGTCATAGTGCCCACCTGAGGGATAATGTGCAAAGTGAAATTCAAACCCTGACAAACTCAAAAAGCAATACCTGTTTAACACTTGCATCGTTTCATCCAAAAGATTCCAGAAATCAAGCTGCGAATCTCTTTTCCGATCCAGCCAGTAGGTAAAGTCTCCACGGATATTTCTTTTGATCATGTGATTATCCAGGCTCCCTATCCCGGCCTGATCAAATTCATCAATCTTGTTTAAAAAATGAGTGCGAACTTCCTGGTACAGGGAATCACTTAAAAAATCATCGATAATGACATAATCCTGCTGAGCAAGCTCATCTATCCAGTTGAGCCATTTCTCGTTACTATGGTAAGATTTCAAATTAGAATTAAAAGCCCGCGAATGTAATTGAATCTATTAATTCAAAATACAATTAAGCGTAATTAAATCAATAAGAAATCCCATATTTGCACCTCACAAATAGGAATGCTTCGCAATAGCACGTATGAACTTGAACAAATGCTTAATTTCTTTTCACAAAGTGTTTGTATTTCAATTAAATACTACGATATTTGCAGTCCGATTTTAAAATAAGGCGAAAAAGAGATGTCGAGAGTTTGTCAAATAACCGGAAAGAGACCACAAGTAGGAAACAATGTTTCCCATGCGAATAACAAAACGAAGAGAAGGTTCTACCCTAATCTTCAAAAGAAGAGATTCTACATCCCTGAAGAGGATAAGTGGATTACTTTGAAAGTATCTACATCCGCTATCAGGACAATTAATAAGAAAGGTATTACTGCTGTATTAAAGAAAGCTAGAAAGAACGGTAACGTTTTAGTATAAGTATACTGACAAACGATTCACTGTTTCGACTTAAAAAATTTAGAAGATGGCAAAGAAAGGCAACAGAGTTCAGGTAATTTTAGAATGCACAGAACACAAAGATTCTGGCAAACCTGGCACTTCAAGATATATTACAACAAAAAACAGGAAGAATACTCCTGAAAGAATTGAGTTGAAGAAATACAATCCAATTCTAAGAAAATATACAGTTCACAAAGAAATTAAGTAACCATGGCAAAGAAAGTAGTAGCAACACTGAAGCAAAAAGGTGGAGTAAAGTACGCTAAAGTTATCAAAGCTGTTAAGAATGATAAGACAGGTGCTTATTCCTTCAAAGAAGAGATGGTGACTGAGGATAAAGTTAAAGACGTAATCAACGCGAACTAATTCTCGGAGTTAAAATATTTTGTATACAGAAGGAGTCCCAAATAGGGACTTTTTTTGTTATATTCAAACTACAACCTTTTTTATCCAATGAGCTTACTGGGATTTTTTTCGAAAGACAAAAAAGAGAACCTGGACAAGGGTCTCGAGAAGAGTAAACAAAGCTTTTTCAACAAGCTAAGCAAAGCAGTTGTTGGAAAGTCTACTGTAGATGCAGATGTATTAGACGAGCTTGAAGAAATTCTTATTTCGTCCGATGTAGGAGTAGATACCACTATAAAGGTGATTGAGAGAATAGAGGAGCGTGTTGCCAAAGACAAATACCTCAATGTTGAAGAACTCAACAAGATTTTAAGAGAAGAAATAGCTGGCTTACTGGAAGAAAACAACACCAAAGACCTTGAAGACTTTGCATTACCCGAAACCTCTGGACCATATGTGATTCTTGTTGTGGGGGTAAATGGTGTTGGTAAAACCACTACCATTGGAAAGTTATCTGCTCAGTTCAAAAACAAAGGCAAAAAGGTAATTCTGGGAGCAGCAGATACTTTTAGAGCGGCTGCTGTTGATCAAATCAAACTTTGGGGAGAAAGAACCGGAGTAGATGTGATCTCACATGGAATGAATACAGATCCCGCTTCAGTAGCTTTTGACGCGGTGAAAACCGCAGTGGACCAAAAAGCAGATTTGGTCATCATTGATACTGCTGGTAGACTTCACACCAAAGTCAATCTGATGAATGAGCTTTCTAAAATCAAGAAGGTCATCCAAAAATTTATCCCTGAAGCACCTCATGAAGTATTGTTGGTACTTGATGGTAGCACCGGACAAAATGCATTTATCCAGGCAAAAGAATTCACAAAAGCAACTGAAGTGAGTGCCCTGGCCATTACAAAACTTGATGGCACGGCCAAGGGTGGCGTAGTAATTGGCATCAGTGATCAATTTAAAATTCCCGTTAAGTACATTGGTGTCGGTGAAAAGGTGGAAGATCTACAGGTTTTTAATAAATTCGAGTTTGTAGATTCCTTTTTCAACAAATAAGCATGGACGAATTAAAAAAAGCTACTCTTCTTCTTCACTCCCTGATATTCCATTATCACGGACTAGACGAGGACGAGAAGATTTTGCTTCAAGCCACTGCAAATAAAATCGATGGTCAAAAAGAATTGGACTGGGCTAATAACTTCATTGCCGAAGATTACATTAGTGCCTTCGAACGATCCCGACCTATGCTCAAAGGGATATTCGGTTCCATGAAAAAAGAAGCAAGAATTGAACAGCTCATTGCGATTTGGAAAGACAATTACCAAAAAGGGTATGTAACAGAAATGGAAACCAAAGCCATGCTTCATCTTGCCCAGGATTGGGATATTGAGCAAGAATTTAAAAAAGCTGTAGAAGTTAAATAAGGTGGTCGATTATAAGCTCATCATATCCTTAAATCTAGCCGCCTGTCTTCTGCTTACCTCGATTTTTTCTCCACCTTTTAGCTGAACCATTAGTCCCCCATTAAACCAGGGCTCAATTGTATCCACCCATCCCAGGTTAATGATGTGCTTTCTACTAGCCCGGAAAAAGTTCCTGTCATCTAAACGCTCATCAAGAGCATTCAGACTTTTGTGGATCATGGGCTTATTCTTTTCAAAATACACTTTGATATAGTTGCCATCAGATTCAAAAAGGCGTACGTCAGCCAATCTCACGAACCAGCATCTGTCACCATCTTTTACAAACACCTGATCATTGGAACCAAGCTTCTTTTCCTGAGGCTCATCTGGTGCGTCCTTTATGTTGCTGTCTGATGTCAATAGTTTTTTGATAGCATCCGCCAATCTGTCGGGATTGATGGGTTTCAAGAGGTAGTCCAGTGCATTGAAGTCAAAAGCTTTTATCGCAAACTCATCATATGCAGTGGTGAATATTACTTTAGGAACAGCATCCAGTTTTTCCAGCAAGTCAAATCCGGATTGGCCAGGCATTTGAATGTCCAAAAAAATCAGGTCTGGCTTAAGCTGATTTATTTTTTCAAATGCATCATCTGCATCCACCGCTTCGTCCAATACTTCAATCTCTTTGTACTCATCAAGCAATGAAATGAGTTCTTTCCTTGCCAGTCTTTCATCATCAATAACTAATGCCTTCATATTGTTTCGGGGATAATAATTTGGGTTAGTACAGTATGTTTATCTTCATTGCCTATTTCAAATATCGCCTCCTCACCATAGATCAGGTCCAGCCTTTTAATGGTACTGTCAATACCAAATCCAATCTGCCCGTTCATTTTAGGTGTATGATACTGTCCACTATTTCTAATCTGTATGACTAACGTATGATTGTCAACTATTGTTTTTATAGATATTTTCCCACCTTTTTTAAGTTTAGAAATACCGTGTTTAATGCCATTTTCCACCAATGTTTGGACCATCATTGGAGGTATATTAAAATCACTACTTTCAGGGTCAATGTCAAAATTTACTTTTAGTCTCTCTTCATACCTGACGCACTCCAGGTCAAGATAATCTTTTACGGTATCTAACTCTTCGTTAAATGTAATAAGCTTTCTTTTATCCAGGACCAGTGAGCTGCGAAGTATATTGGAAAGCTGCGTTATGGCCAATTTTGATTTTTGTGGGTTCTCATCCACTAATGCCCTAATACTGTTCAAAGCATTGAATATAAAATGAGGGTTCAGCTGTGATTTTAGGTTATTTAACTCAAATTCGTTTATGGCTGCTTCATATTGAAGTGATTTATTATACCGCTCAAAATAATGGAATGTGAAGTAGACAATACTCCATATGAAATAAGTGAAGAAAGGAGATATTATACCAGCTATTACACCTAGAAAAGTGATCTTTCCCACCGGACCATCGTCAATAATCGCAATAAAACCTAACAAAGCCAGGTAATTGGAAATGGACAATGCCAAAACTGCTAATATTATTCGAGGTACTAATTTTACCCATCTAAACAGCAACCATTCTCGTTTAATAATGATCTCACGAAAAAGGTGGGTAATGGTAATATTGAAAAAGATCTGAAAGAATTCGCCAAAGAACTGATTGATATCGAATTGCTGAACTGTGGTGTACAAGAACACCTCAAAAAAGCTCCAGGATGACCAACCCAACACCTGACATATCCAGTATAATCGCTTCTTATTCATGAATACGCTAAACTAAATGAATTAGCGAAATGCTCCTATACTTTTTATTTGTGTGGGTTTATTTTGATTTGGTAGTGTCTATAAATTATTTCTTTATAATTGAGGTACTTCTTTTGATTGTACCATTTCTATACAACATAAAATATCTACCTGGTTGCAATCCCGCACAATTCCAGGTGATTTGTTGTTTTCCACTATTCAGTTTACCAGAAAACACAGTTTCAACAGCCCTTCCCTGCATATCTATCAATGTCAAACTACTATGCTCCCCGTTTCCTATAAGCTCTATTCTCGCCTGAGCTTCCACTGGGTTTGGATATACCTTTAGAAGGTCCTCAACTTGCCTGGTAGATGTGATTACACTTTCTCCAATAATTGGTAAAGTATTGAATTCATCCAGAAGTACATCATTCAATTGAGTTTCACCCTGTCCGAACCATTGTTCAAGCATTGACGCGTACACCTGTCTGAAATCATATTGCCATTCCAGGTTGTCGTCATAATTAGAACTGGGGCTAATGACCTGGTTATCCCCTATAACACCTCCCCTGACCTTATTTCCAAACACAAACATGGGTGCCGCAGACCCGTGATCTGTTCCAAGACTTGCGTTTGAAACAATTCTTCTCCCAAACTCGGAGAAAGTCATCCCGACTACCCTGTCATCAACTCCATGAAACTCCAGGTCCTGCATGAAAGAAGAAATGGCGTCATTTATGTTTTTTAGCAAAGAAGCATGTTCACCAATTGTGTGATCAGAACCTTCAACCTGAGCATCATGAGTATCAAACCCACCAAGTCTCACCATATAAAGTGGTGTTTGCAGTCCTCCGGCTATTAATCTTGAGACTATTTTCAATTGTTGCGATAGAAAATCTTCTTCATAGGATACCTGAGAGGTCACTTTCAGTGCTGCTTCCTGTACCACCTGGCCATATTGCTGTGATTGACGCGCAATAAGCCTAATGTACCGTAGTTTATCCCCTGCGATTGTATCCGGAGCTTCTTCTTCAATATCATTGATCAATTCATAGAAGAATTGCGGATTGTTGATGACCATCCCCATTGTGGCGCTTGGGCCCTGGAATAGCAATGAACTTCCATAGCCTAATTCAATTGCCAAAGGATCCGGGTTATTCTCATTTGGATACTCTTCTGGAAAATCCGGATACTCCTGATTGAGAAAGCGCCCCACCCATCCTGTATTTATTAATTCATTGCTGTCAGACCCACTCATCCAAATATCCGTAGACCTGAAATGAGAGAAATTTTGTTCCTCGTATCCTACATTCTGGATGACACCAAACCTACCTTCGTCATAAAGTGCTTTTAGATCTGCCCAGGCTGGATGAAATGCCAGGTCTTTTCCCGGAAGTTCTATCAAACTGGAATCCGGCAAAATAACATGTGGTCTCACATTGTTAAGAGCAGATAATGAATTCAATGGAATCACAGTGTTCAAACCATCATTCCCACCTTCAAGGAAAATCAAAACCAGCACCCTATCAGTTTCTTCAGCAAATCGTAAAAAATTGTTGACAGCCTGTTGTTGTGGACTTCTGAATCCAAAAGAACCCACTACACCAGGTAAGGCCACACCGTGTGTCAAATGTCTTAAAAATGATCTTCTTTTCATGGCCGTCTTAGTTTAGTTGAAATTCAGCGTACTGAAAAAATCTGCGAAAAGTAGCTTTGAGCCTATTTTCCACAATGAGTCTGTACTCTTCATTATCAGGCTCGCTTAGATGATTATTCCAGGCTGTAGTCCAGTAATAGTCCTGTTCCTGCCCATCCAATAATACGCCTTTTAGTTGAGTCAAACCTTCATCTGAGGGTGAGATCCCAAGAAACAAACTGGATAATTCAGTTAACAAGGCATTGGGTTCTTCCGGGTTTTCAAGTTGTTTCACAAACTCAGGCAAATCCGCCCTTAGCCTGTAATTTTCAGTGACCCAGTATTCCCAAAGCGCCATAACATCAGTTATTTCAGCCCTTCTGGTAATCGTATCAGTAGTGATCCAGGCCTTATCGAATTGAGGCTCCTGGTAATAGGCAGGCCATCCCGCTACACTTGGTGGATCCCCAATCTCCAAACCAAACCCAGCCATTATCCATAATTGGGTAGCATGATACTGGAGCTGCAGTGGAAGTTCATCACTAGTATTGTTTAATTCCAGCGTTTTCATAGTGCCTACCATAAAGTCAATCGGGTTTTTGATCATTACCCCATGATTTTCCTGATCATTAAAATGAGCACTATTGAAAAGTGTCGATAAAACAGGTGTGATGTCGTAATTGTTGTCCCGAAAGATCTGAGCCAATGGTTGAATTACATTTGCCTCTGTTTGTTCATCAATGATATTATATACAAAGAAATTATAGATTCTTCTGCAGATATAAAGAGCAGTCTCATCATTATCAAAAATCATATCCAGTAATTCATCCAATTCATCAGCTCCTGATTCGCCGGATTTCCCTTCAATTACACGATTTCCAAAGAATTCTGAAAATGTCTTATCTGACGTATCATGCCACGTTGGCTCAAAATATGATCTCACCAAACCTTCCTGATCAAAAGTATCCCATTCTACAGTGTGACCAGTCAACACACGTGCTGCAGCCTGAACATCTGCTTCCGTATACTGAGATCCGGGTCCTTTACCCAGGCAAAACAATTCCTGTAATTCCCGACCGTAGTTTTCATCAGGTGCGTCTTTATGATTGAATGCCCCATTCAGATAAAGTAGCATGGCTGGATTCAAAGTGAGGTCCTTGATCATTTCCTTGAAATTGCCAAAACAATTTCGGTATAACATGGAGTAGTACTGGTAGCTCGCTTTTGAAACAAAGATTCCAAAAAACTCGGTAGGCAATAGATTATGCCAAAAGAAAGTAAGCTTTTCCTGTAATCCGGGACCTTGCGTCATCATATTCTTTAGAATCCAGCCTTTGAGTGATATTATTCTATACCCCTCAAAATCATTCGCATAAGGTGCATAAATCCATGTATTCCCAGTTGGCACATCTGGATCTTCCGGGATATCATCCAGACCGGTGTAATTGTTCACGGGAGGATCATAAACTGAATTTGGAGTCAGAATTAAGTCCACTGCTTCTCCCAATGACAGCCCCTTAACCGACTCAAAATCTTCTACTGAAACGCCGAACATAGTCCTTTTTAGAAGATGCATGAGGTGCTGGTCTGTCCATTCCCCTTCAAAGGGCTCTAATCCAGAATCAATGGGTCTTCTCTGGTGTGTACTCGATCCTTTTAAATCCTGATAATCAGGAGTGTAAGGGGGTACTTTTCGGAATTTCTTGGCCCTTTCTTTGTAATCCTTTGGCCTGATATCCCGGTCTCTTGGTGATACCATTGGAAACGCTTTTAGTTAAGAAGAATTCAGAGTCTTGTTCATTAGACTCAAGATTACCCGTAGCGGTTTCATGAATATACTAAAAACGAAAATAAAATACTTCTATTGCTAGCGACTACTCACCAACTATTGATTTGCGTACATCGAGCAGCATACTACGTGTAGGATAATGCTTCCAGTTTTTTAGCTTTTCCCAAAGGTTCGTGTAGTAGACGAAAATGAAGAAACTACTTAATGCAAATGCGGCCAGGGTAAGTTTTATATACAACCCAGGTCCAAATACAAGTGCCAAAATCGTTAATACCAGGACATAGGGTAAGCCAAGATACATGGCAGAAGCTGCTTTCAATGACGATTTGAATGCTTCATCATTCGCTCCTTTTAACACTTTCTTAACAAGAAAATAATAGGGTGCCATGATCCATGAGCCTATATATGCTGGGATAAATAGAAAGGAAAGTATCAATTGAAAAATACTAGGACGAGGTTTTTTCAAAATCGGTATCTCAGTTACAGCATCATTCAGCTTTAAAACCTCTTCAGGGTTTTGTTCCAGATATTCATGGATTTGATCAGCAATTTTCTGAAGCTCCTGCACATCATGCTTATTGAATATGGAATCGTCCAACCTCAGCAATGTATCTATCACCTTATAATGCTTTTCATTGATATCAAGCATTGCATCTGACAATTCTTCCTTCAGTTTGGAGGTCAATTGCCTCATAGCTACCTGAGGTTGTTCCTTATATTGATCCATGTAGTCTTTCAGGTAAATAGGTTCACAATGATTTACCTTAATACTTCCATTGTACATGGTCGCTTCAGAGTATGTGATTCCAACCGGGACAATTGCCAGATCCTTGATTTCTTCAGAGGCATCTTCATATCCAAAAGCGATTCGGGTGATTCCTTTGCTAATGGGTCTTAAAGTCCGCATAGCCCGGTGATTCCCCTCAGGAAAAACAAGAATACATTCTCCTTTGTCGAAATTTCTATAGCATTTTGCAAACACCTCTTCATTCTTCTCAAGGGCTTTTATTCCATCTCTCTGTCTATATACTGGAGTTAATCTTAGAGAATCCAATAGGAAAATGGCCACCTTCTTTTTGAAAATATCAGCTCTTGTCAAAAACCAGATTCTATGATGCGTGAAACCCACCACAACAAGTGCATCCATAAAAGCATTTTGATGATTGGGCGCAAAAATGACTGGAGTCTTTTTAGGAAGTTTATCTAAACCTGTAATTGTTATTTTTCGGTAGAATAGCAAAAGGACGATTCTTAGAACCACCCTAGACGTTTCATACCAGATCTCACGAATCATATCTTATCAAATTTCATCCCATTGCAGTGGAAAACCTTCCGGACCAGAAGTAGGAAACTGTGAGTCCCGCTAATATGTGCCAGATTCCCCACCAAGCCGCAATAATAGCCATTCCACCTAAGCCATCAAAGAATTGAAATATCAATAAAAGTCCAAACCCACTATTTTGTATGCCTGTTTCAACTGCCAGTGTTTTTCTATCGGCAAATGCCAATTTAAATAATGACCCCAACGAATAGCCTGTAAGGAACGCAACTGCGTTGTGGACAAAAACAATCAACAACACCAGGTGGATATACTCAATGAAAATATTGAAGTTGTTTGAAAAAGCGAATATGACCAGACCAGCAAACATCATCAAAGAAATATAATGAGTTGGTACTTTAATCCGGGCAGTAAATTTCGGAAAATACCGGTTTGTGATCATACCCAGAATTAAAGGTATGATCAAGATGAGTAAAATTGTTTTGAATACGTCTAGCGGGGCAACTTCAACAGCTTTCAAAATTGCATTAGTCGGTTCATACAGGCTGGCCCAGAACACCAGGTTAAATGGTGTCATAAAGATTGCCATAACGGAAGCGACAGCAGTCAATGTCACAGAAAGTGCTGCATTTCCTCTTGACATCAATGAAAAGAAATTAGAAATATTTCCACCAGGACAAGCGGCCACCATGATCATCCCTAAAGCCACTGAGGCAGTGGGTTCCATGATGTACACCAACAAAAAAGTGAGTGCTGGCAAAGCAAAAAACTGTGAGAAAATACCCACAAGTGCTGGTTTGGGAGCCTTGAATAATCTTTTAAAATCCTGTATGGTGAGGCTAAGCGCTACTCCATACATGATGAATCCCAGGATTATATTAAGAAGACCTATTGCTTCCGGGCTAAACTTTACAGTGATTTCGTCTAATTGGTTCATTGCCGCTATTTGAATCTTTCAAAGGTAACAAAAAGCAGAATATCCAAAACAGTGCCAGAAAAGGGAAGAAACTTTATTATTGACTTATGTAAAGATTTCCCCTCCTGTACACTGGAGGGGAATTTGACTATTTTTTTCTTAGATAGATGGTCCCATGCATATTTTTGAAGGTGTATTCCGGGCCCCCTCCATTAATGGTACCAGTTACCCAACTCTCAATAGAGACCCTGTAAGTATCTGATCTTTGTTCCACTTTAGGTTTGGTTCTCTCCACTTTCATGTCGAAATCTGTGTAAACATCTCCACGTTCAGATTTCATTTTGGCCAATGCCTTAATACTGGCTGGAAAAGTGATGTCTACATCCCCATTGAGTGTCACGAAAGACATTGGTTCACCTGAAGTAACTGATAGAAAATTGCCCCTAATGTCACCATTCACAGTGTTTGAAATAATAGAGCCTCCAATGTCTTTAAAGTTAATACCGCCATTTACTGAACTCACCTCCAGCTTACCATTTAACCCACTCACATTGATTTTGCCATGCACTGTGTTTACTCTGAGATCAGTGTTTTTAGGTGTACTAATTTCTAAATGAATTTTCCTTTGCCAGGAGTTAGTAGAAATTTCCACCTCATTATCTTGTTCTTCCGCGGATACATCAAAAGAAGCCATGGATATTTTTTTCATTCCATTACTTGTAGTTTCAGTATTTCGCTTCTCCTCGGGAGCAGTGGCCTGTATGATAACTTCATTCCCATCATAAGGAGTGATCGTAATGTTGCCGTTTACCAAACCAGCTTCGATTGTAACTCGCTCACCTGGATTTGAAAGCGGTATCACCAACCTTTCATTAACTGCGTCCTGAGCCTTCGTTAGGTATGGAAACGCAACCAGTATAATTATATATTGAACTAGATATTTCATCTGTTTATGATTTTGAATTCTTTAAGTACATATTTCCGTTAATCGTCTCAAATGAGAACTGATAGGTGCCGTCACCAATTTTGATTTTTGCCTCCTTCTCAAGCTTATAAGTGGATCGGGTTCCTCTGGAGTCTTTTGTTTTTACCAATGATGGGGCCACCATTTCATAATCAAATGCTGAATAAATATCTCCATGCATCGATTTGAATTTGAAGGTTCCGGAAATATCATCGGCTACCAATACCACATCTCCATTGACTGTGTGAAACCTGGAGGACATTTGAGGAGAATTCACATAACTGATCTCTATGTCTCCATTCACTGTAGTGGCATTACTTACTTTGTTCACCTTGCTGAGATAAATTGATCCATTGACATTAGTGGCTACCACTTCATTAGACACATTGCTCAATGTCACATCCCCATCATTAATAGTACATGCAACTACATTTAAATTCATAGGAACCTTCACCACAACATTAGTTTGGAAGTTGTATGCATGATCTTCTGAGTTCCAGCAAAAACCTCTGCTTCTTTCAAAACGAGATTTGATATATGGCGACTTATTGTGAATTAATAAGGTGTCATTTCTGAGGGAACTAGCAACAGAAAATTCTTTTTTCCCCTTTTCCAAACCAGCTTTCGTTTCAGCGTAAAGCCTGATTTTACCCGTAACAACCACTTCTTTTCCGGAGTATCCTTCTACTTTCACGTCTCCAAAAATATTATCAATAATTATTGTTCTGGCAGCATCCAGCTTCATGTTAATGGGAACTACCTCGTCATACTGTGCCCAGACCATGGTGGTCATCAGGCAAGCGATGAATGTGTGAATTACTCTTTTCATTTTTCGTTTTTGATTTTTTGACTACAATTCAATTCGTTAGAAATCGCTAATTGATTTAATGGTCATATCAAAACCTCCAGACTTTCATTCAATTTTTCCTTAATCAAAGGATCGGTATTTTCATCATTTAATAATCTTTTCAACTCGTCCACTGCAGATTTCTCCTGAAGCAATACCATTAGGTCCGCTAAAGCCGCCTGGACCAATGGATGTTGTTGCCCGGCAATTGATTTAACAATCTCAGCTCTTACAGTTGGCCCTAACTCCATTTCACTCAAAACTTCCACTACAGAGAGTCTTACATTTACATTCTCATCCTCGTTTAGGGTTTTGAGTAATGCGCTCATGACTTTGTCATCCTCCTCTTTGATTTCTTCTACCATATTTACCGCACGGATCCTGTCGTTAGCACCAGGTTGCTCAATCAATGTCAGCATCATCATTTTCTTGATCTGCTGTAATTCTCCACTTAGGTTTTCAACATTTTGCTTCCCAAACTGATTTTGAAAAATTATCCCAGCACCAAAACAAATAATCATTACAAAAGCATATGCCAACCTGTGATTGAACCAACCTTCAATGACCTGAAGCCAACCTGTTGGTTTGAGACTCGGTTCCATCGCATTACTTTCCTGTAAAAACGAATAGAAATTTTTATCCATTTCCATTGATGGGGCGGGTACAGTTTCATCTAAACCTTCCCAAAGTGAATTCATCGTTTCGAATTCCTTCTTTACACCAGGGTTTTCTCCTAAAAAAGTATCAAGCGCTACTTTCTGATCCGCTGACAACTCTTCCTTCAAAGAGGTCACCCAAAGTTCATATGCTTTCTCCTGGTCCATCTAAATATGGTTTAGTTCGTTATACTTATCTTTCAAATCTGACATGGCCCGATGAACCCTAACTTTCAAGGCACTCACTGAGCACCCGAGCATCTCGGCAATCTCATCATATTTCAATCCATCAATTTTCGCCAATTGAATTAACTCCTGTTTCTCCACTGTCAGTCTCCTCATTGAACTTGTAAGCTTCATCAAGTCACCGGATTTGGAAAGGGCCATCTCAGCATTCTCATGATCCGCCAACTTCTCTTCATATGGCTGCATGTCATCCTGGTAACTCATCCTTTTCGTTTTTTTATATTGATCATGATGTACATTCCGGGCTATATGAAATATCCATGTCCTGAAATTACCTCCTTCATGATAGGTGTGTGCATATTTCAATACCCGTTCAAAAACGATTTGAACAAGGTCTTCACTGAGTGCTCCTTCACCAGTCATGTTATAGAAAAAACCAAAAAGTTTCAGTTTATACCTTTCATACAGCAGACCAAGTTTATCAACCTGGCCTCCTGCAACTTTCAGCATAAGTGAATGATCATCCAGACTTTTCAAGCTTTAAGTTTTTAATCAAATTAGCGATTTCTGAAGGGGAAACTTCGCTAATCAAAAGAGGTTACATATAAACATAAAAAAAAATCCCCGACCTAATCAACCGGGGATTTTTATATATGAAGAAGCAATCTACTTATGATGCCAAACTGAATTCATACACCTGTTCATGATTCTTTTGTTCGGCTCTTGCCTGATTTAATTCAGTAACAAGTTTTTTTCCCACTTTCATCGCTCTGGGTTTCAACTTATAAAGTAATGTGAACCCATCCTGATTATTACTGGTAAGTTTTTCTGTTTTGTATGCTGACCCTGCACCAATCTTGTAGTTCTTTGTATCAGGGTTATACCATATATATGAGTAATTCATTATTCTGCGTTTTTGTTAATTCAAAGATCGGCAATCCATTTTAACCAATCCTGCCAGATGACTTTCCTATTTTGCCAATCTTTTAAAAACAAAAAAAGCCCCTAACGAACTGTGTCGAAAGGGGCTAGAGTTTCAGCAATTGTGTGCTTCAGCGTGTTTAGGCTGCATGTACTGAAAAACGTGTTGGTTGTTCTGTTCGTGCCTTGTTAAGTTCTTTGATTAATTTATTGCCAAGAGGCTTAGACGTGGCATTCATTTTATATAATAGCGTAAAATCAGAAGGGTTTTTGCTTTGTTTTCTTTGAAGCTCATAAGATTTATTGCTTCCAATTTCGTAAGTCTGTTTATCGGGATTGTACCAAATGAATTCCATGTGCGATTGAATTATTTCCTAATTGACCTCACAAATAAGCCATATATCGTCTTCCCTTTCTTGCCAAAAAACTTTCCAATCCTGCCAAACCCCAATTAACGGCTGGAAACGTACTTTTTAGACGAAAATTCTAATTCCTTAGACGAAATGAATGTTTTATTCTTTCAAAGTAGTTTGTACATGTACTTCACTGTGCAAAGTTTTATGCACTGGGCATTTATCCGCTATATCCAACAATCGAGCTCTTTGATTTTCGTCCAGGTCTCCTTCTAGCTCAATTATTCTATCAAAGTGATCCAGTTTTGATTTTGGATTTTCGCAATCTGCGCAATCATCTGCGTATTTCTTGTTGTGAGTCAAATGAACCCGTGCTTCTTGCAAATCCCAGCCTTTTCTTTCTGCATACATTCTTAATGTCATGCTGGTACAGGCACCCAAGGCTGCAGTCAGATAACCATAAGGGGATGGTCCCAGGTCTTTTCCCCCAACATCAGCTGGTTCATCGGCAATCATAAAATGGTCTCCAGCTAAAATTTCAGTGGTGAAGGTGTCACCAGGTGTTCTGGTAAGTACTTCCCCTTCTTTCTCAATTTCCGGATGATCAATTTCTTGAATGTATCTATTTGCCCAGGTGGCAATGACATGTCCGGCATATTTCGAGTCCTTGTCATCAGACATTAAATGGTCTGCCCCATCCAGGCTAATGAAACTTTTGGGGTGCAATGCTGCTTCATAGATTTTCCCCGCATTCTCAATACCTACAGTATTATCTTGTGGAGAGTGCAGCACTAACAACGCTTTCCTCAGGTTTCCAATGCAATCTGCTGCATCATTTCTTTCCAGATCATCCAGTAATTGTTTCTTTATTTTGAATGGTCTTCCTCCTATGTCGATAATAGCCTCACCTTTTGTTTCAATTTCATTAATGCCTTCCTTGAAGAGCTTTTTTACATGAGGCGGATCAAAAGGAGCACCAATTGTCACCACCGCTTCCACCTTATCTAATTGACCAGCTATGTGTAAAACCGCAGCGCCTCCCAGTGAATGCCCAATCATTACCTGTGGCGCATGGTAGTTTTCTTCCAAATAGGAGTAAGCAGACACCAGGTCATCTAAGTTTGATGAAAAATTAGTATCCTCAAAATCACCTTTACTTTGCCCCAAACCAGTGAAGTCAAATCTAAAAACGGCTATATTATTAGCAATGAGCGAACTGCTGATACTACCCACAGCATTCAGATTTTTAGAACAGGTAAAGCAATGGGCAAAAAGTGCATACGCTTTGGGCCTCCCTGAAATAGGTAGGTCGAGCCGACCTGATAGTTGAATCCCGGATTTATTTGCGAATTTTAATCTAATGCTCTTCATTCCTTAATATTTTTTGGTGTTTATTTGAAACCCTGCAACAGTATTTCGTGTCTTTAAATTGTTTTACTGAAGAATTTATAAAATATTTAAAGTAAAGGAGATTTGAAATCTGTCGTTTTCACAACATTTAGGTTAATGATAAAATTTAGGTTACTTGTCTTTGTTACCCTGCTAATAGTGTTGGCCAATGGTCATGCAGTATCACAGCATATTACATATGATGTAGTGAAAGGGGATAAGGTGATTGGCAAGATGACTGTTGACAAGATTGTATCAGGAGATAAAGTGACAGTGAATATCAAAAATGATGTGGAGTTTACTTTATTATTTTCATTCACCTCACTTTACTGGCTCTCTGAAACTTTCGAAAATGGGATTTTAGTCTCAGGAGATTCCCACAATGATTTCAATGGCCGAAGACAAAAGGAAACAAAACTCAAAAGAAACGGGTCCAAGTACTATATCATCTCCGATGAAGTTTCTTCGTACTTTGGTTCAAAAGACCTTACCTATAGTGTCTCCAATTTCTATTTTACAGAACCCAAAGATGGGCAGGAAGTATTTTCTCAATGGTTTGGGAAGTATATGACCATGAAACAAGAATCTCCACATGTTTATGAAGTCTCTTCGCCGGATGGCACCAATACCTACTGGTACAGCAATGGAATTTGCACCAAAGTGAAAGTTTCCAGAGATTTTGCCACCTTCTATTTCAAAATACAGGATGAGAGCCTCGCAAGGTTAAAAAGCAACTAAATTCTATTTTTCCGTATATTAATGTATGGGGAAACAGCTTAAAACATTGGCCATTGCCATCACCACACTTTTCAGTGCTGGATTTATTTTATTTATTGCCAATCAGATTTACGGACTTTATCAACTCACAACTGCCATAAATCCATTTTTTGGACAGGTAACACTGTATGGCTTAACGACGATTATGATCGGCTTGACTGCTTTACCGGTAATTCTCCTCTTGAAATTACCAAAACCATTAGACCCTGTAAATGCTGGTGAGGATTTGGATGTATTTCGTAAAAAGGTACTAAAAAGACTTCAATCCAATAAGATTTTAAGAGAGAGGGGATTGGTACCTAATCATACCAGTCAATTAGCAGATGCAATTAAAGTACTGGATGAGGAAGCCGAAAAAGAAATCAAGAACATTGCCTCCACGGTATTTCTTACCACTGCCATTTCCCAGAATGGTAAACTGGATGCACTAACCGTTTTAATTACACAATCTAAAATGGTTTGGCGAGTAGCGCATATTTATTACCAAAGACCCGGCATCAAAGACATGATGAACTTATATGCCAATGTTGGCGCAGCTACTTTTTTGGCATCAGAGATTGAGGACCTTGACATTTCTGAGCAATTTCAACCAGTAATCAGAGCCATGATGAAAAATACGGCCACTAAATCCATTCCAATTGTGGGTTCTACCGCGAACATTGTCATGGACAGTCTTCTGGAGGGCACGACCAATGCTTTCCTGACATTAAGAGTTGGAATAATCGCTAAAAAATATTGTGGTGCGATTGATGGTTATAACAAATCCAAAGCTAGGAAAAGGGCATACGTAGAAGCTTCAGAATTGCTTGGTAAAATAGTATTACAATCTTCTGGCAAGGTGATCTCTTCTATAGTCAAAGCAACCAAGCAAGCCGGAGTTGACACCATAAAGTCAGGAATTGAAGGCATCAAAAATACTGGAGCTAAAGTAGGAAGAGGCATTGCCAATACTGCGCAAAAAATAATACCTTCAAAAAAGAAAGAGGAAAAGTTCCTTGAAAGAGGAGAAGAACAATAACTTCAGAGTATATCTTCTCTTAAAATAAAAGGTTTCAGGTTCGATTGGATACTGACAAACCCTGCCTCCTGAGCAATGAGATCGCATTGATCTGACAACAATTCGTTTTCCAAATTATCTATAAATCCTTCTGTTGTGAATATTGTGGCATCTTCGGTTGGGAAAATGGAAAATGAATCTCCTGCATTCACCCACTTTTGCAAATAAGGTTTAGCATGATAGGTCAGGCGATTATTGCCATTGATTAATACAAGTTCCAGTTTTCCTTGCCATTGATGTGCTAAGCCTATGAATTCAAATATGGTTAGATCCAGCCCTACACCGTAACTTGCTCCATAATTCCTTTCAAACAAAAGGTTGAGACCAAATTGAACTGGATGAGTGTCAGCTGGGAGTTCAATAGTTTCAATATCCGATTGATTTTCAGGTTGATCTGCAGGGGCAATCGCAATATCCACTTTAATTCCCAGGTCTGTTAAAACTGAAACGGCATTGCCAATTGCCAAAACTGTAGGGGACCATTCCAGTAACTGACCTAAAATCTCATGATCTATTTCATTGAGGTGTTTTATGATTAATGCAGGTTCCTGCTGATCTCTTACCACGTGATGTGAAGACATAAAAAAGGGATTAACTCAATCAAAGTTAATCCCTCAAATGTGAAATCTTAAAAACCAAGGGTCAAAGTACCAAAGATATTCATAGGTGCATTGACAAAGTAACCTGGTTCATCAACTGTACCATCCCAGTCTACATCTACTGGGGCTCCATTAGTGTAGTATTTTGCATCTAATAAATTATTCACCTCAATAGAAAAACTGCTTTTACTGGTGAATTTCAAAGTCGCTCTACCATCGATCACTACATATGAAGGTAGAATCAAATCAGGATCATTTGTCAATTCAAGGAATGACTCGCTCACATATCTCATTGTAGAGCTCACAGAAATATTCCTGGAAATATCATACTTGAAAGTGGTGTTGATGATCCATTCAGGGCTTAGGATCGGTGTCTTATCTGTGTAGACTTCAGTATCTCCCTCGAACTGAAACGAAGCTATTTGGCTCTTCATGTAAGTAATATTGGGAGAAAAAGTTAATCTGTTATCAAGTTGTACATTTCCTGAAATTTCGATACCTGCTCTGTAACTCTCATCAATATTCCTTCTTCTTTGTACCCCGAATGCGATAGTCTCTCCTATTGGGGCAATTTCATCTTGAAAATCCATATAGAAAAGGTTTATGTTACCTGAAAATGCAGCTTTGTGGATGTTTAATCCTACCTCCAGGTCATTTACATATTCGGGATTGAATCCGTCATCCTCTTTTGCAATATCAAAATTATCATCATTCAGGTTGAACCCTCCGAATATATCTACCTTAGTAGGCTCTCTACCCGATCTTCCAAAAGATACATAAGCATCGAAACTATCATTTATAGCATAATTCAAACCCAGCTTTGGATTGACGAATGTCCAGTTCTTCACGATATCACCCTCATCCGCTACCGACAGAAAGGTATAATCCGGCTCGATGGTTAATTTCATGGACCTCAACTGGATGTCTCCAAATACAGTTAGTTTTCCTGCGGTATAGTTCACTTTTCCAAAGGCACTTATCTCATTTTTGTAAGATTGCTCCTGATAATATGGATTACCGAAATCAGGGGTTATTTCCTCTCTGTTTTCTCTGCGGAAGGTATAGGTGTGTATGCCCAGGTTGTAGCTCCAATTCTCATTATCAAAAATGTAATTGGTAGTTACCCCATAATGATTGTTTTGCAATGGATAATTGATCTGGTCCAAACCACCTGACCCATTAGGATAAGTATAGAAAAAATCTCCTCCAGCACCACCATAGTAAAATGAAGAAACTAATTGGCTATTGCCCGAAAGAGCACGACTATATTGAAACTGAACAAAATTTTGACCAAAGTTATCAATATCATTCTCATTAAGGTCATTAGTTCTTGGGTCATCATCCAGAATAGATTTGGCTATTGCCGCATAACCCAAACCATTTTCAGCCTGTGCAGTGAAAACATTAACCTTAAGCAGGTCCTTTTCGCCAAAGTAGCCACCAGAGAAAAAGAATGAATTAGCATTCGTGTAGGTATTTCTTTTATAACCATCTGAAGACAACTTGCTATAGCTCGCATGAAATGCCCACTTATTATCAATCAAACCAGTATTGACAACAGCATTAGCCCTGTAGCTGTTAAAAGATCCTGCACCTAATTGGATTTTTCCACCTGCTTCTGTTTGAGACAAGTTAATAGTTTCAAAGTTGATTGATCCTGCATAACTTGATACTCCATTGGAACTGGTTCCAACACCTCTCTGAACCTGCACACTCTCAAAACTATTACTGACATCAGTAAAATTTGAAAAGAACACACCATGGTCGATCATATCATTTAATGGAATACCGTTTATCGTCATGTTGATACGCTCCTGGCTGATTCCCCGGAGACGCATTGAACCATAATTATTAATCCTGGTACCAGATTCTGAGAATGAAAGAATTGATGGCATTGTATTCTCCAGGTAAAAAACCGGATGCTCGCCATTGTAAATTTCTTCCAATTCCTTCTTGTTGATCTCACTTTTGGCAATGGGAGCGGTATTTTCTGCCCTTACACCCTGAATGATCACTTCCTCAAGGGTAACATTTGCAATTAATTTTACATTAATAGCGTTTGCCGAACTAACATCGATAAGTTTTGATTCAAAGCCAACAAATGAAAATGTTAACCTTGCATTTGGCCTTTTCCAGCTTAAATTGAATGATCCATCCTCAGCTGTAGTTGTACCAATTTGTGTTCCTTCCACAGTGACCAGAGCTCCAAATAAGGGCTCCTGTGTCTCACTGTCAATAATTTTTCCTGTAAATGTGAATTGCTGGGCCATTGTCCATGTGGAAATGAAGAGCAACGCACTCATCGTTACGGATTTAAACATGAAATTTTAAAAATTTAATTAGTTAAACAATACAGCAACCAGGGGTTTGTTACTGCCACCGTTTACCTCTCCCTTCGCCGGCATTACCCGGAATCAGGTTCAATGGGTATAATCTCAGCCCGAATTTTCCCCGCTCGTAAGCAGGTTAGGCACCCCTACATAATTAAAAGCAAAGCTATAGAAGAATGTTAGATTAACTCAATGTTTCTACAATATTTCATCGATTGCCTGAATAGATTGGTTTAACCTGGTCTCCTTATCCCCGGAAACCAATGTGTAATTTATATTACGCTCAAACAAATGATTCTGATAGTGCAACAGGAGCTCTTCACGTTCATCTGGATGTTCTCTCAAAGGGTCCTCTTCCCAGGGGAGGTCGATATTTGTAAGTATATGGAGATCGTAGTAACGGCTATTGAGCATTTCCATGATTTGCTTGTCAACATCTCCATATTTGTATTCACTCCAGATTTTGATCACTACCAAATTGGTATCACAGATAAGAAGGTTTTTGGATTTGGGGAGGAAATTCTCTTCCTCTCGTATCTGTCCTTTGGCAATCTCTATTAAATCCTCCCGAACATAGGGCCTTCCTAGTTTTTCCAGGTACTCCCTTGCGTATTCGGGAACCCAGGGTTCTTTATAATGATTACTTAAATCCTCGGAAAGAGTAGACTTACCCGTAGACTCGGGACCGATGATCGCTATTCTTTTTTTGGTCATAGTCTCTTTTCCAAACAATGAATCCTGCAGTGGCTAAACCTGTAAAAATCAAAAATTGGAAGCTTGTTAGCATTAATCCTTTATAAAAGTAAAGTGGGACTGAGATGATATCTGTTATAATCCATGCAACCCAATTCTCCAATTTCTTCCGAGCCATTAGCCACATACCGGCTATGGCAAAACTAGTAGTTGTAGCATCCCAATAAGGCACATCACTATCAGTAAACATAAGACTTTGGGATAAAATCAAAAATGAAACCAATAGAATCGCCAATGTGATGAGATTTTCCCTACTGTTGTTTATGGTAATGGGAATCTGATCAGCTTTACCCTTTGTGTCTTTCCAATGGTACCATCCGTAAACACTCATTACAAAGTAGTAGGAATTAACACCCATATCTGCGTAAAGCTTATAATTGACTGTGATATAGATATAGATGAGTACACTTACTATTCCTGTGGGGTAAACCAGTATATTTTGGCGCATGCTATAAAAAACACTTAGCAGACCAAACACTACTGCCACCCACTCCAGTAAAGATGTTTGTTGTATGCCAATAAGTATGCTTTCAAATATATCTTCCAAAAGTGAAAATTAATTATTGAATTTGCTTTCTTAATGTGTTGCAATCTATCTAATTTTGCCCGGCAAATAATAACAAGTAAATATTATTTGCACATGAGCCTTGACAATTCAAAATTCCTTTACGAAGCACTGACATATGATGACGTTTTGTTGCTTCCCGGCTATTCTGAGGTCCTTCCGAGAGATACAGATACGTCTTCCTGGTTAACCAGAAATATTAAACTAAACATTCCTTTAGTGTCTGCAGCTATGGACACCGTTACCGAAGCTAACCTGGCTATATCTATGGCCCTGGAAGGTGGTATTGGTATCATCCATAAAAATATGTCTATTGAAAGACAAGCTGCTCAGGTACGCAAAGTGAAAAGATCCCAAAGTGGGATGATCCTTGACCCTATCACGCTAGACGTTAATTCTACAGCCGGAGATGCTGAGAAGATCATGCGAGAGCACAAGATTGGTGGTATTCCAGTTGTTGATAAAGACAAAAAATTGATTGGAATCATCACTAATCGGGATTTACGTTTCCAGAAAAACATGAGCATTCCTGTGAAGGATATCATGACGAAGGACAATCTGATCAAAGCTGATGGAGAAATCAGTCTGGAGAAAGCCGAAGGAATATTACAAGAATATAAAATAGAAAAACTACCCATCGTTGATGGAACCGGTAAACTCACAGGCTTGATCACTTACCGGGATATTCTGAAGAACAAAGACAGGCCAAACGCGTGTAAGGATGATTATGGCAGGTTAAGAGTGGGTGCAGCAGTAGGTGTTACAGAAGATATTCTTACTCGAATTGATGCATTATTAACAGCTGGTGTAGATTTAGTTAGTATTGATACGGCTCATGGTCACTCAAGAGGAGTGATCGATACGGCTCAAAAAGTAAAAAGCACTTACCCCGACCTGGATTTGATCGTAGGAAACGTTGCTACACCGGAAGCTACTAAAATGTTGATTGATGCTGGAGCTGATGCCGTTAAAGTAGGTGTTGGACCGGGTAGTATTTGTACCACAAGGGTTGTTGCTGGTGTAGGTGTTCCACAGCTTTCAGCAGTTTATGAATCTTCCAAAGCCGCTAGAGGAACTGATGTGCCAATCATTGCGGATGGTGGTATTCGGTTTTCTGGTGACATGGTCAAAGCAATAGCTGCAGGTGCAAGCACCATCATGATTGGTTCTCTATTGGCCGGAACTGAAGAAGCTCCAGGAGAAGTAATCCTTTATGAAGGAAGAAAATTCAAGAGTTACAGGGGAATGGGGTCTGTAGAAGCCATGGAAGAAGGCTCGAAAGACCGATATTTCCAGGACGCTGAGGATGACATCAAGAAATTAGTTCCTGAAGGAATTGTTGGGCGTGTTCCATATAAAGGATTGGTATCGGAAGTGCTTTATCAAATGACCGGAGGATTGAAAGCCGGTATGGGATACTGCGGAGCAGGTAGTATAGAGCAACTTCAGGAGGCCAAATTTACCAAAATTACAAGTGCTGGTGTTATTGAAAGTCATCCTCATGATGTGCATGTAACCAGAGAAGCACCAAATTACAGCAGAAAATAATTGACTAAATGGCTCCTGATACTATGATTCGGGGGCCATTTTTTTGCATCATCACTCAACTCTCACCTACTCAGTATATATTTGGGTTCAAGAAGAAGGCTGGTATGCCAGACGACCTTAATTAATGCTTTCAGATAAAATAAAGATAAGATTGAGTGTGCTCATCGGGATCATTTCCTGGTTGAGCTTTACCTATTTGGATCTTTATTTGCTATTTGCAAGGCAGAATAATTTACCAAGTGGTCTGACGAGTTATGTCCCGCGAATTCTGCAAACCATTTTTATTCTTGCCTTATTCTTTTTCTACAGATACAAGATCACCAAGGCCGAGCATATCAATTTTCTGGATCTCCTATGGCGAGTATTTGTCACAGGATTAATAACCACAATTGTATCATTGGCTATACGGTCATTCTTGCTTGTATTTGGGAATAGCTCAATTGCTTCCAATGTCCTTTTGATCAACTTCTTCTACCACATCAATATGGGGCTGATCCTGGCCTTCCTGGTGTCTACCTTTATTATATGGAAGAAGTTAATTCTCTATCAAAAGTCAAAATTACTCATGCAATTCTGGAGTCTTTTTGAGTATTCATTAGCTGGAGGATTGGTATTCGACCTGTTTGGATATGAGCAGCTTGACCCAATTTATAATGCTGTTCTGGTATTTCTTATCATACAAGGACTCGTTTTATCCTTCAATTTGAAGTGGGTAGCATACCTCAACTTTAAGCAGAAGTGGAAAAGCATATTGTTCATTGTACTGGTAGGAATATATCTCTGGCATTTCTTCACTAACCTGATGGTATTTTCAGAAAAGTACCCTTTGGTAGTAGATCTACTTGACAATGCTTTTATAATAGCCATTTTCAGTTTCATTTTCATCTATGCTATTGTTTCTATACTGGTTATCATCTTCAATTTACCTACGTCCTCAGTATTTGAAAGGAAAATAAAGGAGGCTATGGATTTTCAGCGTCTCAGCCAATCTATACCAGCTGGACAAACTGAAGAACAGGTTTATGAAATTCTACTTGATAGCTCAATGAGTGCTGTTTTTGCAGATGCGGCCTGGATAGAAGTGGACTTGCCTAATGATGATCAGCACCTGATTTTAAGAAACCTGGAGGGGCATGAGCTTAATGATATAAAAGAATCTGTCCGGAATTCTAGTGTTAAAAAAATTCTCAGCACTGATTTCGATATTGTTCCCAATGCACAAAAGATCACTGCCTCCTTAAAACACCCCACTTATAAAACCATCATGGTTTTCCCAATCATGGTTAAGAATAAGCAGGTGGGTAGCATTGTATTACTGAAAGAAGTATTAGAAGGATTTAACAAAGAGATGGTAAATATCATTAACACCTTCGTTAATCAAGCTAGTATTTCGGTAGAGAATTTCAGGCTTATCAATGAGGCCATTGAAAATGAACGTTATCAGGAAGAGTTAAAAATTGCTAAAAGAGTTCAGCAGGCTCTACTTCCACAAGACCTGGCCCATAATGGGAAATTTGATATTTGCGCTTATTCAGTAGCGGCAGATGAAGTTGGGGGTGATTACTATGACATTCTTGAGTTAGACGAACACAGGTATGCATTGATCATTGGTGATGTATCTGGAAAAGGAACCTCCGCGGCTTTTCACATGTCGCAGATGAAGGGAATTTTTCATAGCCTAAGTCAATTGAACTACTCTCCAAAAGAATTTCTAGTTCATGCGAATAGCGCCCTGAGTAGATGTCTTGAAAAAACTTCTTTCATAACAACCTCATTTTTCATCATTGATACCAAAGCAAAGAGTATTGAATTTTCTCGCGCAGGGCATTGTCCGAGTTTATATTATTGTGCAAACGACAAAACTGCTAAGTATTTTCAAAATAAAGGATTAGGTCTGGGAATCTTAAGAAACTCTGACTTTCATAAATACGTACAAGTGAATAGCTTAAATTATTCCCCAGGTGATGTACTCGTATTATACACTGATGGAATAACTGAGGCTACCAACTCAACGAATGAGCAATTTGGATATGACCGTTTACGTCAGTCCCTAGAAAACAGCTCAGAACAAACACCAGCTCAAATCAAGGACTCAATTATTAAAGATTTATATGATTTTCTGGGTACAGGAGACCTGGACGATGATTATACCGTAGTGATTTTAAAATTTTAAGAAATAAATGGTAGATATTTCACACACAGAAGAAAACGAATTACACATAGTGACTGTAAAAGGAGAAGTGGATGCCAGTTCATCCATTTTTTTGGATAATGCGCTTTCTGAAGCCATCAATAGTGGTAAAAATATAGTCGCTGATCTGGAAGGGTTGAACTACATTTCTTCTGCCGGATTAGGTGTGTTTATGTCTTACCTCAAGGAACTTGAAAGTCATAATTTAAAACTTGTGCTTTCAGGCCTCAATGAAAAAGTACTTCATGTATTTGAAATTCTAGGATTAGACCAACTTTTAACCATAAAGAAAGATTTGGACACCGCTAAGGAAGTGATTAATGACCTATAATTTAGAAATAACGTGTAGTAAAAACAGGCTTACAGAGATCAGGCACTTTGTGGCTGACATCCTGGAAAAACACGATTATCCAGAAGTGGAGGCACATAAGCTTGTGCTTGCCGTTGATGAGGTCTGTGCAAATCTGATCATCCATGCCAATAACTGTAACCCTGCTGAACATTTAAGCCTTGAAGTACAATACAACGAGAAAAAGTCAATCATTTTCAAAATTACCGACAAGGGTATTGGGTTCGATATGAACAAATACCAGGAGCCTTCACTTTCTGATCTGGTAGAATCAAAAAGAAAAGGTGGATTAGGCTTGATGCTTGTCAAAAGAATAATGGATAAAATTGAATTCAAATCCGAAAAGAATAACAATATTTGCAGGCTAATAAAACTTATGAATTAATTGTAAATCAATCATTTCATAACTGATTCATTACTATGAACAAAATAGCACTGCTTATCATTTTGTCTTTCGTTTTGATCTCATGCAAGGTAGAGAAGCCTTCATCTACAAAAAACGAAAGTCCCCTGTTTACGATCGATAATAATGAAATCTTAAAAGATGATTTCAAATATGCCTTTCTCAAGAACTACCGCCCCAGTGATTCACTCACTGTAGAGGAAGAAGTAAGGGAATACCTGAAACTATATGTTAATTTCAAATTAAAAGTCCTGGCGGCTAAGGAACTAGGTTACCATGAGCGAGAAAGCTACATCAATGAGCTCAATAAGTATCAAAAAGATCTGGCAAAACCATACCTCACGGAGACCAAAATCACTGAAGAATTAGTTGATGAAACCTACAAAAGATTACAATATGAGATCAAGGCTTCTCATATTCTCATTGAATCGAGGGAAGGGAGTAGCCCGGCTGATACCTTAAAAGCCTATAATAAGGCAAAAGAGATACGTGAATTGGCATCAAATGGTGCTCCATTTGATTCTCTCGCCCGGGTTTATTCCAGCGACCCATCTGCAAAAACCAATGGAGGTAACTTAGGATACTTTACTGGGATGCAAATGGTTTATCCATTTGAAACTGCAGCCTATAATACTGAAGTGGGTGACATCTCTGAAATTGTCAAAACAAGATTTGGGTACCACATTATCCAGATGGAAGACAAGAGAAAAGCCAGGGGAAAAGTAAAAGTAGCCCACTTAATGATACGTACACCATCAAACCAGTCTGAGAATGAGGCCATTGCTTCCAAAAGTAAGATTGATGCCATATACAAAGAACTTCAAAATGGAGAATCCTGGATCAATCTGGTGAATGAATATTCTGAAGACCCTGGAAGTAAAAATAAGGGTGGAGAGTTACCCTGGTTTGGAACAGGAAATTTTGTACCTGAATTTGAAGAAGTTGCTTTCGCAATGGACAGTACTAATCAATTGTCTAAACCTTTCAAAACAGTATATGGCTGGCATATAGTCAAACTAATTGACAAAAAAGATATTGCTCCTCTTGAGGAGATGAGAGGTGAAATAGAGAAGAAGATTGGGCGTGATAGCAGGTCTAGCGTGAAACAACAGGCCACCATTGATAGACTCAAAAGAGAGAATGGGTTTAAGCTCAATGCTCCTAACAAAAAACAACTACTTGACAGCCTGGAATTATTACCAAATGACGCTGTATTATTTACAATTGGAGAGAAGGATTTTAAAGTTTCAGACTTTATCCCTTATACAGAGGGCATAAAAGCCAGTCAAACAATTGAGCAAGAATACAACCAATTTGAAACGAAGAGCATTCTAGACTATGAAAACGTATTACTCGAGTCTAAATATCCAGAGTACAGGGCGTTAATCAACGAATACAGAGAAGGTATTTTACTGTTTGATGTTATGGAAGATAAAGTTTGGCAAAAAGCGAGTACTGACACAGTCGGATTAAAAGATTTCTTTAGTACTAATATTGAAAATTACATCAAGAAGGATGTAGCAATTGCAGATATCTATACTTCCAGGAAGGAAACGACAATTAGCAACGTAGACAGCTTACTTGATGCGGGATTCTCCAAAAAGAAGATTGAATCCCAGCTGAATGAGAAGGAACCTTTAAATTTACAGGTGCGAAGTGGTTTATTTGAATCAGGGGAAAATCTGCTTGTTGATCAAAACAGAGAACCCGGAACTTACACATATAATGAAGGAGAAAAATTCTACCTGGTCAATGTGAAGCAAGTGGTTGAGGAGAAGACACCAACCCTGGATGACATAAAGGGAAAAGTCATTTCTGATTACCAGGATTTTCTGGAAACTTCGTGGATTAGCGCATTAAAAGATAAGTATACTGTAAGTATCAACGATGCATCATTGAAAACTGTGATAAATGAAATTGAGGAGCAAGTCAAATAGCATATTACTACTTTCTCTCTTCATCATTGGGCTTTCCGGCGGATGTGATTTAATAAACAAGGGAGACAACAATGATGAAGCTGAGAGAATTCCAGTGGCCAGGGTAAAAAACACCTACCTGTATTCAGATGATCTAAGAGGGATTGCCACCAATTCCAGTACGGCAGATGACAGCACCGCTTTAATAGAAAAATACATCAACAATTGGATTAAAAAGCAATTGTTAATTGATAAAGCAATAAGCCAGATTGAATACAATGAAGCGGAGTTAGAGCGTAAACTATTGGACTACCGGTATGCTCTTATTACACATGAGTATGAGAAATATTATGTCAATCAGGAAATCAACAAAGAGGTTAGTGACGAGGAAATTACTAGTTATTACGAAGAGAAAAGAGATAACTTCTTATTGAAACAGAATATCATAAGGTGTCTTTTTGCAAAAATACCTAAGGAAGCACCCCGAATCAATGAGCTAAGCAGGTCAATGAGGAGTTACCCTAATTCTGATCTTGATGACATCAAATCATATTGCTTTCAATTTGCCACAAAATCCTCCCTCGAGGATTCCTTATGGATCAATTTCGACGAGATCATACAGAATACTGTATTGTTTGATATTCCAAACAAAGTTCAGTTTTTGAAGTCCAATAAATTCGTTGAATCAAGTGACGATGATTTTATCTATTTATTGAAGATTCTTGATTACAAGATTTCTGACCAAATATCACCATTGGAGTTTATCAGAGAGGATATCACAAACATTATTATCAATAAGAGAAAAATTGCGATAAAAAATAAGTTAGAAGATGACATTTACAAGCAAGCAAAGGAGAATGAGGAGTTTGAAGTTTTTTAAATATATCTTCATTGCGATTTTTTCGCAATTCATGAGCTACCAATTGACGGCCCAATCATCTGATGGGGTGGTAGTGGATAAAATAATAGCTAAAGTTGATGATTATATTGTTCTAAAATCAGAACTTGAGGGTGCATATCAGGAAATGATTGCCAGAGGAGCTTTCACAGGAACAGAAGACAAATGTGGCATTTTGGAAAGCCTCATCATCAATAAACTAATGGTGGCTAAAGCTGAAATTGACTCAATTATTATTACTGATGATGAGGTAAACACTAACCTGGACAGAAGGATGAGTTATTTTATCTCTCAGGTAGGTTCTGAAGAAAAGCTTGAAGAATTTTATGGCAAAACCATCGATCAATTTAGAAGTGAACTATTTGATGATGTTAAGGAGCAACTAGTAGTGCAAAGAATGCAGGGAGAAATCACTTCTAATATCAAAGTTACACCTTCAGAAGTGAAGAAATTCTTTGACAAAATTCCCAGAGACAGTTTACCTTATTTTTCTACTGAAGTCACGGTAGCTCAGCTGGTCAAAAAGCCTGAACCGGGTAAGAATGAGGAGAAGAAGGTAGTTGACAAACTATATGATCTTAGGTCTCAAATCCTTGATGGAATTGATTTCGCTGTACTTGCAAGGCAATATTCTGAGGATCCCGGGTCCAGACAAACAGGTGGTATGCTTCCTTTCTTTAAAAGGGGAGAATTAGCTCCAGAATATGAAGCTACGGCACTTAGTTTAAAACCTGGTGAAATCTCAAAACCAGTAAAAACTGATTTTGGATACCACATCATAGAACTGATTGAGAAAAGGGGAAATTCGTTCAAAAGCAGGCACATCTTAATGACAGCTAAAGTTTCCTATGCAGATAAAATCAAAGCAAAAAATTATCTGGATAGTTTGAGAACACTGATCATCAATGACAGTATTAAGTTTGAACCTACCGCCCAGGAGTTCTCTGATGACAAGGAGACATCCGGAAGTGGTGGTTTTTTTGTTGGAGCTGATGGTGCTAACAGAGTTTCTGTAAAAGAGCTTGATCCAGGGGTATTTTTCTCTATAGACACAATGGATGTTGGCGCAGTGAGCCTTCCTGCTGAATTTGATTTGCGGGATGGTTCAAAAGCATACAGAATTCTGTATTACAAAGACAAAGTACCTCCACATCAGGCAAACCTGAAAGATGATTATCAAAAAATTGCAATGGCAGCACAAAATGCAAAGAAAAACCGTATACTAGCAAAGTGGTTTGAAGAGGCACAAAAAGGAATATTCATAGAAGTAGATTCAGACTATGATTATTGCCAATTGCCCATAATACAATAATATTGATTAAATATGGCTGAAACCAATGATGTGGCAGAAGCAAAAGCACTATTTGACGCTTTTGATGCACTAAAAAGTGAAATATCTAAAGTTATTGTCGGACAGGAAGAAGTAGTCAGGCTTTTGATTACCTCTGTATTCTGCGAGGGTCATTCTTTACTTGTGGGTGTCCCCGGATTGGCAAAAACACTTCTTATTCATACCATGTCCAAGGCGTTGAGCCTTGAGTTTAACAGGATTCAGTTTACACCAGACTTAATGCCTTCTGATATACTGGGTGCGGAAACCCTGGATCAAAACAGGAATTTTCAGTTTGTAAAGGGACCGATTTTCTCCAATATTATTCTTGCGGATGAGATTAACAGGACACCTCCTAAGACACAATCTGCATTACTGGAATCTATGCAGGAATATAGTGTTACTATCGGAGGTAAGCATTACGGATTAAGCAAACCTTTTTTCGTTTTGGCTACCCAAAACCCAATTGAACAAGAGGGAACATACCCATTACCTGAAGCACAGCTAGACAGGTTTATGTTCATGATTAAATTGGAATATCCTGATTATGCCTCTGAGGTAGAAATTGTAAAGAATACCACTAGCAGTGTTGAGCAAGAGATTAAGCCAGTTCTTACCGGTGAAGAGATCATGGAGTTTCAACGATTAGTAAAGAAAGTTCCCGTTGCTGACAATGTCATTGAGTATGCGGTAACCCTTGCCCATAATACCAGACCAGGTACAGAAAGATCTTCTGATCTAGCAGATCAGTACCTTGAATGGGGAGCAGGACCAAGAGCTTCACAATTCCTTGTGTTAGGTGCAAAGTGTAATGCACTTCTCAATGGCAAGTATTCTCCAGACATTGAGGATGTAAAAGCAGTCGCTGTGCCAATATTGAGACACCGCATTGTTAGAAACTTCAAAGCTGAGGCGGAGGGCTTAACTGAAGAAAAGCTCATAAACCAGCTCCTGTAATCAGGTTTTCCAAAAATAGTATAGTGCAAAGCTTGTGATGGATATGGCTATGAATGACATGCCATACAGCAATGAGATAATTATTGCTCTAAAAATGGTAGACAACAAAGTCTTTCCATAGACTGCTCTAATTGCATAAAATAAATACAACACAAACAATATTTGGAACCCAATAAACAACCATTGATTAACCTGGTACATCCCTGAGGTAATCATAGAGGTAATCAGCAGGTACAGCCCCAGAATTATAAAGAGGAACGCATGGTAATGCAGACTGAATATAAAATGGATGAAATAGTTGCCATAAGTTTTCCTAAACATCAGATAGACAATTCCTCCAAAGACAGGTAGTAGTAAAAATAGCACCTTGTGCATGTGTTGATCAATGAAGTAATCAAACAAATCCTGTGAAATATGCTCCCCTGCTACTTCAAGAGAGCTTTTTGGGTTAAGCTGAGCAAAAAGTATAAAAAAGAAGATACTGATAAACAGATACAACCGAAGGGGTGGTATATAACTGACTCTTTTCCCTGCAATATATTCGTTGGTCAAATGCCCTGGTCTGAAAATGAGCGGCACAAGGCTTTTGAAAATCTTTGAATCAAACGTAAAATAATCACCCAAAAAATCAAGAATTAACCCTTTAACAGACGCAATTTTGGATGTATCTTTCTGTCCACATTGAGGACAGAATTGAAAATCAGCTTCCATCTGTTTGTTGCAGTTGAGGCAGGTTTTAGTCATTTTGATAATTCAGGTTCATACGCTAAAGTTACGCTTATTTGAAAATTGTATTTACCATATTGTTCTTTTCGTTGATTAGTTTGGTTGCCAAGGCTCAAACTGAAGACAAAGATGGTTCTCACAATCCAAATAAAACTGAATTAGATGTTAGCCCCCAAACCGATGAAGATTCGATAGATAAGGATAAGAAAGGAGTAGGTGACTTGCTCCTAACATTGGGTGAGGGATTTCTTGATCGTTTAAAATACAGATTTAACTTGGGAGGCCTGGAAAACAAAATTGAAAATGCTACCAGGCGTTTCGACAATAAGGATGAAGATCAGTCCACAACTGCTCCGGAAACAGCTCCTAAATAATGCCCTGAAACTGTCTCAGAAACCGCACATCATTTTCTGAAAACAATCGGAGGTCATCTATAGAATACTTCAGCATAGCAATTCTCTCAATCCCCATTCCAAATGCAAAGCCTGTATATTCTTCAGGATCAATCCCACAATTTGCCAATACATTTGGATCAACCATGCCTGAACCGGCTATTTCAACCCAACCTGTATGTTTACACACTTTACATCCATCACCACCACATATAAAGCAACTTATATCAATCTCAGCGCTTGGTTCGGTGAATGGAAAATAGGAAGGCCTGAATCTTATTTGAGTATCCTTTCCAAATAGCTCTTTGGAAAAATGATATAAGGTTTGCTTTAAGTCTTTAAATGAGACATTCTTATCCACATAGAGCCCTTCTACCTGATGGAAAAAACAGTGGGCCCTGGCAGAAATAGCTTCATTACGATATACCCTACCTGGCATGATTGACCTGAAAGGGGCCTTTCCATGTTCCATCATCCTGATTTGCACGTTGGACGTATGTGTTCTCAGTAGGATGTCCGGATTCCGTTCCACAAAAAAAGTGTCCTGCATCTCTCTCGCCGGATGATTCTCAGGAAAGTTTAAAGCAGTAAAGTTGTGCCAGTCATCTTCAACTTCAGGTCCGTCCTGTACAGAAAACCCAAGACGCTCAAAAATCTCTATGATTCTATTTCGGGTAAGTGTGATTGGGTGAAGGGTACCAAGCTCATTCGGAACCGGAGGTAAAGTAAGATCTACCTGACTGGATTCATCTCCATTTTGTCCGTTTTCTGAAGCTTCAACTAATTCATTGAATCTGGTTTGCGCCAGTTCTTTTAATTCATTTAGCCTTACCCCAAACTCCTTTTTTTTGTCATTAGGGATATTCTTAAATTCATTGAATAAATCGGAGACAACACTCTTTCGACTGATGAACTTTAGTCTGAATTGTTCCAATTGTTCAGCTGTGTTAGCCTGAACAGATTTGATCTCCTGAATGTACTCTTCTACCTTATCGAACATCTAATTCTAAATTAAGACCCCAAAGGTAATTGAAGCAAACCTGAAATTGAAAGTTATGAAGAGCAATCAGGCGGACTTGGAAAGGAAAAATTGCTTTCTTTTCTGTTCTTGTTGTTTTAATTCATCCTGACCAAAGCGCTTATGTATTCTTGTCAATACGAAACTCAGTCCAAGTACAAGTGCAACTATAATTAAGATAGAAAAAGAATTGCCTAATGGTTGTAATTGGTATGCCAACATAACAAATAGAATATTTGTACAGATTAGAATTGTAGTTGCCCTACTATGACTAAGACCTAGCTGAATTAGCAAGTGATGAATATGCCTCCTATCAGGTACCATCGGGGATGACTTTTTTAGGATTCTAATGGTAAAAACTCTGATTGTATCAAATAATGGAATAATCAATAATGCTACAGGGAATGCGATGTGAGCCGGATATTTGTAAGACACGCCCAGGGGTAAAAAATAATTAGTATCAATAAAGTTTACTGTCATTACTGCTATAAAGAACCCAATTAGCATAGAACCAGTATCCCCCATAAAAATCCTGGATGGAGACCAATTAAAATAGAGGAAGGCAAGTATTGAGCCTACGGCTGCAAAGCTAAATAGTGCCAATGTTGTATTTTCAATAGTATAATACCAAAAACCATAGATACTAAAAGCAAATATGCCTAGAGACCCTGCCAAACCATCAATCCCATCTATAAGATTATAGCTATTAGTGATCACGATCAAAGTAAAAAGAGTGACCAGGTAACTTGCCCAGTACGGCAATTCATCAACCCCAAATATCCCATATAGAGACTGAAATCGAATACCTCCAAATATTATCACGATCGAACATATTGCAATCTGGGCAACAAGTTTATGCCTGGCCCTGAGCATGACGATATCATCCCTTACTCCCAATAGAAACATAAGAAAGATACCACCTAGCATATAGCGATACTGAACTAAACCTGTGAAAGACATCCAAATTACTGCAGCAATAAAAATTCCAATGAAAATAGGTATCCCACCCATTGAAGGTGTTTCTACTGAGTGGAGCTTTCTATTATCGGGAGTATCTAAAAGATTTATAGACCGGAAGATTCTGATGGTCATGGGTATCAGCATGATACACACAAAAAAGGAGGTTACGCTGACAAGAAATATTCTATCCATATTAACTATTCCGGTTGGTTTAAAATAGTACTGATTCAGAAATTTATTAGATTATTTCAAGCAGCTGGTTCAGCAAAGATAGTCGATAAATATCAATGTTTCATCAACTTACTAATATCAAATCAATTCTATTTGACATAATTGTGCATCAATAAGCCGTTTCCTGGCCTTTCACAATGGATATTACTGTCAGTATGATAATTTTCAAATCCAATAACAAACTCCAGTTCTTCACATAGAACCTGTCAAGTTTTACACGACCATACATGGCACTAAAATGAGAGGTTTCTCCTCTATAACCTTTGGCCTGCGCGAGACCAGTTATACCAGGTTTCACCGCATGTCTTTGGATGAAACGGTCGATTTTAGGTAGAAATTCCTCATTCAACTTGATTGGGTGAGGTCTCGGCCCAACGACCGACATATCCCCTAGAAATACATTAATAAATTGCGGCACCTCATCTAAACTTGACTTCCGGAGGAAAGCACCGACTCTTGTGATTCGAGGGTCATTTTTAGTGGCCTGCCTTGTATCAGCATCTTTATTGACGAGCATTGTTCTGAATTTCCAACACAAAAACTTAGTGTTCCCTTTACCGTGACGGTATTGTTTGAAAAAGATAGGGCCTTTTGATTCAAGCCTTATCAACAATCCAATTATTGGAATTATCCAGGACAGCAAGAAAATCATTACGAGTGAACTGAAAATAATGTCAAATGCCCTTTTTATAAATCGGTTAAACACATTATCCAGTGGAATAGAGCTTACATTGATTACAGGAATCTCACCGTATCGCTGTATTGTCAGGTTTTTGTTGGTAATTGTACTGAACCTTGATAATACCTTTATTTTAATCAAATTATTCTCCGCGAAATCAACAATTCTTTTGATTTCATCATCATAAAGCTTCGGTAGAGAGCAGAAAATCAAATCAATGTTGTTTCTCACAACATATTCCTCCAGCTCATTTACTGTTCCTAAAATCTTCTTATTTGGATTTTTTATATGGTGATTATCAAAGTATCCAAAAAATTTGTATCCTATACCTGGGTTACTATGAATGTATTCGACTAAGTTTTGAGAAGTGTCTCCATAGCCAACTACTACCACATGTCTAATATTAAAACCTCTTTTACGGTAATACCTGATGACATGGTAGCCAACAATGCGCCAACCCACAATGAGTACGGAGAAAATAAGGTAAGTGTAAAACAAGTGCTCACGCGAGTAATAGTAAGACCTCATTGCTACCCACATTGCAAATGTGAGCGACAGATTAATTACCAGAGCAAGAAGAACTTTATTAACAACCTCTAAAACTCTGGATTCCCTGCTACTCTCATGGAGCTTCGCGCCATAAAAAATAATTATCCAGGCAATGTTCAGAAATATATGCAGTGTCCCATACTCTTCATCAAAATACAGAAATTGCCCAAACCTTATGGTATTGGCTATTGCAACACCAATATTTAAACTGATAAGATCAGCTATTAAAAATAGTATTGGAAAGAATTTTGAATATCTGCGCTTTATCATACAGCTAGGTCAATACAAAACCAGACCTGCAAAGAACGGAATTATTTATGAATTATCAAAAGACTTATCACTTCATTATGACCAGCACATAGATTTCTATTAAAGTTTAAAAATATTAAAAAATAAGCTTGAAATAATGACTGATCACAAAGGTGTAGAGTACATCGTTCGCAAGTATCCTAATAATACCAGCTAACTTCAAACTAAACCATGACTATCACAATCAGTGGCACTTTATTAGATGATCTATTTAAATTATTTTCAGCTATGTTTGAGCATCATCAAATAAATTGTAATTTCCGATAAGATTACTATGCTTTCCTCGAATCTATTGAAAAGTGGATCTGTCTCTTCTTTTGCTGCTTTATGTGCATTTCTTGGAAATATTTTAATGGCCAGATATCTCAACCATGAAATATATGGGAAAGTGGCATTAATTATTACTGTCTTTAACCTGATCTCATTAGTAGCGACACTTGGCCAACCAGCTGTCTTAAAGCGAGAAATACTCCAAGGTGGACATTTCCCACAATTGAAAAAAGATGCAGGTATTTTTTTACTTATCTCAACTCCACTTTCAATTCTGCTTACTATTATTTCAAGTTACTGGTATAAGCTCAATATAATTGAAATGTGCTTCCTTTCATTTTTTTCAGTTTGCACAGCCTTCATTTCATATGGTATAGTATTGTTAGATTGCTCCCGACAATTCGCTCTTTCTAGTCTAATTCAACGATTACCAATTGCACTAATACTGCTTTTATCACCAGCTTTTATCCTAAATATATCTTTTACCTATCTTCAGATGCTATTTTTTCTCGGGTTATTCTTCATGATCACCATGGGAGTCATCGCTTTGAGAATATTCAATCGTAAGTTGGACGGAACTTTAATAGTCAATTGGGAATCAAGAAAAATCGGCGGCCATTTTGTCCTTTTATCACTTACAAATATTTTACCGTTTTATGGTATTTCAGCGATAGCTGGCAAAATCGCACCAGTAGAAACCTTTGCAATTTTTTCTGCGGTAATGTTATTTCAGCGTCCGTTTTACATTCTTAATAATTTACTCAACAGAATGTTGGTAGTCACCTGGAAAATTAGCACCAAAATCACAATGAGGGACTATTTTGGTGTTGTGGCAATTGGGACATTCCTAGCAATATCCGTAATAACCTTTAAAAAGGAATTTGTTCAGCTAGTTTTCGGGGACAATTTTGCTCATGGCGAACAATATATCACGCCTTTCATGTTAACCGGTTTATTGGTGATTGTGGACTCATTTCCCCGAAATCAAATCTTAAATTTTGCAAGCCAACCACTTCTGAGGAAGTTCACGGTTATTCAGGCGCTCACTTCGTTAGGTATACTGGTTTATACATTACTAATGTATCAAAATATACTCGCTATTGCATGGGCAGGTTTTGCATTGTTGATTGTGAAAGTATCAATATCTTATTCGTTCCTTCTAATTGATTTCAAATTAAAAAAACCCTAATGCCTATCCAGATTAAGTTCTAAATTCTTGAAAATCACTTCACTCGAACCTTTCCCAAAAATGAATCCATGCAGGGTTCCCAAACAGCTGGCTACCTGAATTAAGAAAAGATTATGTAGATTCATAGTCACAAATCCCATTTCAGATTTTCTGTATTTATATACTGCGGCAAGTGTTTTGATTGTCCGGGCAACTGGTATAATCAAGATTTTGAGTAAATAAATAACTCTTGTCAACATGGTCAAGTTTGATTGCCTATTTCTCTCTATTCCATACCCTACATTAAAATAATAATTCAGTTTTAAGGAATCCATTAGCCTCTTTTCAAAGTAGTGTTTAATGCACATTTCCCCGCTTAAACCAATTGAACAATCAGCCTTTATCAGCTTATCAACTATCAATTGATCATAGCCAAAGATTGAGGTGTCATCACCAAGATTATCAAGGGCCTCCTTTTTATAGAGTGAATTATAACCTGGCAATGAATTCATAGAGGGTTTGATCAAAGTTTTATTAAAGGGAAAGAAGTTAATCAACGCCAGTAATCTTGATAAGTTACTACCTTCTGACAGGATAACTCCCCCAATTCCAACATGCCCTTCTTTTTCCAAATTTCTGAACCCATTAAGATATTCCGTCCCAACTATTTCACAGTGCTCTTCAAGATATGCAACCCATTTGCCTCTGGAACTTTTAGCTCCCAGATACCTTAAATGACCCAAATCTGAATTAGGACTTGCCTTAATGAGAGTGATCTCAAAGTCATCTTCCAACATTGGTTTCTCGGTACAATAAACAACAATTATCTCTTTCTCAACAGAATTAATCCACCTCATGATACTTTCTATTGCCCTATAGGCTCTTTCTAGTTTCAAATCACAAACAATGACAAATGAAATCAAGGGTGAGCTAGTCATAGGTTTTCATTTTTTGTTCTTTCTGCATCAAGTTCCATTTTCGCTAACATCAACCCCTGCTGCTCTGAGGGAAACAGCAGGCCATAAGATATCCCGAGACACGCACAACCATAAGTATAAAATATTACCGGAGAGAAGGATAAAAAGCTTAAGAGCCTTTCAGGTTGATTCCTGATAAGGAATAAAAGAATTTTTGCCGTTCTTGAAAATGGTCTTAAAAGGTTTAATAGGGACTGAAATATCCTTTTTAACAAATTCGGTCTCTCTTCAATTAAAATTGAGGTGCCCAGGCAGGCATGCCAATAAAAATAACTATTCGTGATCTCAGAGAAAGAAGATTCATTTATATGGCTAATTCTATTATTTGGGTCTATTAAGAATTTCCCTCCTTGCCTTGTTAATTCGTTTAACAACAAAATTTCATTTTGAATGAGAATAGGTACCCGATCGCCAAAACTTAAAACTGCCTCTCTGGAATAGGTAGCGTTGTGGCCTACCATTAACTTTGCATCTCGTCGCGTAGTTGGTGGAAGCCATCTATAGTAATTGCAATAATGCAATATGTTGCTGAGTTTCTCATCAGGATTAGCATTGTGGATCTCTCCGCTCATCCCCTTGTATTTCACTTTGTCTATATCGAGTATGGAATTCAGCCAGCCATCATGAACTCGAACATGTTCCTCAACAAATGAAACCCAATATCCTTTTGCTGCCTTTAATGCGGAATATTTTAAGTCTCCTATTGCTTCTCTTGCCATTTGTAAATAAACAACATCCTTCTTATCAATCAGAATTTTGGGAGCACCAATTGTATTTGCATCTACAATCACTAATTCAGCTCTGTCAATATTCTCCTGGTTAAGAATTTTTTTAAAACAAGTCTCAGCTCGTTTTCTCTTATTTCCGATCACAACAATGATGGAAACGTCTGGCTTTTTCATTTAATTGAAGATTAAAGGAGCAAATTAACACAACTACAGTTGAATTTACTTAATGAACATTAAATTGCCCGTATAAACAAATCACATTCATGAGGATAGCAATTATAACCGGAGCTGGGGGCCTGGTAGGAAGTGCATGCTGCAAGTTGCTTGCCAGTCAATTTGATCTCATAATAGGTATTGACAATAATCAGCGTGCAAAGCTATTTGGGAATGATGGAAGTGTACTGGAAAGTGCAGCAGAATTATCAAATAATCTGCATAATTTCCACCTGAAGCAAATTGATATCAGGGAAAAATCAGAAATCAACAATATTTTTCAGAAATACGGAGACGACATAAAACTTATTGTGCATGCTGCAGCCCAACCAAGTCATGATTGGTCCGCAAAAGATCCTTATACAGACTATACGATAAATGCAGTTGGGTCTATTAATATGCTGGAAGCCTTCCGAAAGCACACTCCTGCAGCGGTGTTTGTTCATTTATCAACGAATAAAGTCTACGGTGACAGGCCGAACTATTTACCACTGGAAGAACAAGACACCAGATGGGAGCTGGAAAGGAATCATCAATACTTTCAAGGAGTGAATGAAAATATGAACGTAGACAATTGTGTTCATTCTCCTTTTGGTGCCTCTAAATTGTCTGCAGATGTTACGGTACAGGAATATGGTAAATACTTTGGATTAAAAACTGTTATATTCAGAGCTGGTTGTATCACTGGATCCAATCATCAGGCGGCTGTGCTTCACGGTTTTCTAGCCTACCTTGTTCGGTGTATTGTTGAGGGAAAAGAGTATACAATTTATGGATACAAGGGGAAACAAGTACGTGACAATATTCATGCGGAAGACCTTTCCAGCGCTATTTGGAATGTTTTTGAAAAACCTCCTACAGGAGGAACAGTCTACAATATTGGAGGTTCCCGGTTCAGTAATTGTTCAATTATTGAAGCTGTCGAAATTACCCGAGAATTAATTAGCACAAACTTCAATCCGATATACTCAGATATAAATAGGGTAGGTGATCACATCTGGTGGATATCAGATAATTCCAAATTTAAATCTGACTACCCCAATTGGTCTCCAAAATTTGATACCAAGAAGATAATTGAGGAGCTTGCTACGTATTATCAGCGAACTTTGATTAAATAAATTCCTTATAGAAAATTTTCAAAGTCTGCGCAAAGTCGTAGATCGAATACTTTGAATTCGCAAGTTCCCTAGCTCTTAGACCCATAGTCCTAAGCCTATTACGGTCCTCCAAAAAAAGGAGTACTTCTTTCGAAAATTCGATGGGATTTTCACTGGCTATTAATCCAATCTGGTCTTCCCTTATGGCATACGCTAAATCTCCGGTATTGTTAGTGATGATTGGTCTACCAGCAGAAATACAATCACTAAAGCGATTTGGAAAACGTGCTCTATTTAGATCATTGTTTCTGTAAGGGATAATCACGGCTTCTCCGCAAGAGATAACTTCCCTGGCTTTCTGTGGTATTAGAACCCCCAGGCAAATAACCTGTTCAGACAATTCCAGATGCTCAATCCTATTTAAAGTCTCAGAACTTATTACCCCTGCCACCAATAGTATTATGTCACTCTTCTCCTTTGCTATATGTGAAAAGGATTCTATGAGGAATGCTGTATCATACTCATTTAAGCTGGTATATACCAGAATGGTCTTATTTGAAGGTAATCCAAATGACTTCCGAGCCTCTTTGGTTTCTTTTGGAATCACCAGGTCATAACTGGCTCCTACAGGTAGTAAGAGAATATCCTTTTCTGAAAGCCCCGAATCTGAAATACTGGCTTCTTTCAAATACTTTGTAATGACGGTAATACCGGATACTTTCTGTCTATATCTCCTCTCCCAATAATTATCAAACCATCCAAAAATTAGTCTTTCGGTTTTGCCACGCAACTCATATATACCCTTTCTACCCCACAAATCAGCCCAGTCCGAAATCACAGGAGTTCCTGTTATACGTTTGTATAGTAGAGCTGGAAACGAAACCGAAGGTCTATGAGAAAAAGTATGCACTAAATCATACTTGTTCTTCAAAAAGTGGAAGATCCTAAAAATACAATCCATAGGGCTGAATCCAGCTGTTCTCATTGATTTAGGAAATATATCCGGTAACTGAACCAGTTTTACATTGTCCTCTTCACTTACTATTTCTTTCAAGCCCAATTTTGGCCTTGCTGAAATAATTGTCATTTTACAATCAAGTCTGGCAAGTCCCCTTGCATAAGAAAATGCCCTCAGGAAATTTCCACCATGATTCTCCTCTTCATATACTAGAAAAAGCACTTTCATTTCGTATTGAAATATGCTTTACATTCACCAATGAACCACATATACCAACCCATAATTATCATTGGTTGACCCAAGAAAAAATCTTTTATGTTTGATGAATTGATACAATTTCTTAAAATTCGGAATTGTAGTTTAATAAGTCTGGCAGGTATAATGCTTGTGGCCATAATTAATACGAGCTTGCCAAAACTTAAATTTTCCGCTTTTCTTCGGAGTCTCCCAAAATCATTCCCGCGTAATAATCTCTCCTTATAGAAATCTTTTACACTACATGTGTGGTCATGATCAACGAAGTTTTGAGGCGCAAATAATATCTTTTCCTGGAAGTCTTTTAATCTCCAACTGAAAAGTGTGTCGCCCAGCATTTCTTCAGTTTCAAAATAACCGACTTTAAGAAAAATTGACTTTTCTATTAGCATATTAGCAGTCGGAGCTATTTCTATCTGCCTGTTATATCCTCCGGGGAGCCAAAGGTCAAATTTCACCAAATGGACCCCTTTCTTGTATGTTTCTTTATTATGACACCTGAGTCCGCCTACTATTACCTTTTTTTGATTTTTCCATGTCAGAACCATTTTTGAAACCCAATTAGTAGGTGCATAAATATCCGGGTCCGAGAATATAAGAACATCACCATTCGACCTCTCTACTCCATAATTTCTGGCAGCATGAGGTAACATTCTCACTTTTGAATGATAATAATCTATTCCTTGAAAATTTTTAGATATGATCTCTTCACATAAATTATTGGGGCTACTGTCCACCACAATTATTTCCATTTTGTTATAATCCTGATCCAAAAATGACTGGAGACTTCTTTTCAAGGTGGCATGTGAATTATATACCGGGATTATTAAGGATACATCAAATTTTGAACTCATCCGAGAGATATCATGAATTTCATTGTGTTGGGCTAAATTAGCTCATGTATAAATGAATACAGCATTGAATTCCTTGAATAAAGATAGATTTCCAAATTTTTTGATGATTGGTACTGGCAAGTCAGGGTCTACCTCACTTTATAATTATCTCAAACAACACCCTGATATTTTTATGACTGATAAAAAGGAACCCGGATACTTCTCATTCCGTGGAGAAAAGCCCGTCTTCCAGGGACCAAAAGATGACATTTATGTTAATAACTATGTTGTATCGGATCTAGGGGAATATTTAAACTTATTTAATCATGCAGGAACTGCTAAAATAAGAGGAGAAGCATCCATGCGATATCTGGCAACAAGTGGTACCGCCGAGTTCATCAAAAACCTTATCCCCGATGTGAAGATGCTGGCTGTGCTCAGGAATCCAGCAGATAGAGCTTTTTCATCCTACATGATGGCAGTTAGAGATGGCAGGGAAAGTGTCAGCTTCCTGGAAGCACTAGAAGAGGAATCCGTTGGAAAGAGAAGGAATTGGAGCACAAATGGGTATTTTCAGGCAGGTTTATATTTTCAACACCTTTCTGAGTATTATCAATTATTTGATAGGAGCCAATTGAAAATCTGTTTGTTCGAAGATCTAAAATCTCCTGATATTCTCACCAAAGAAATATTCCAATTTCTCAATGTTGACACTGGTTTTACGCCGGATTTTTCAACAAAATACAATGCCTCTGGAAAGCCAAAATTCAAACCTATTCATAGCATCGTCACAAAACTTGATGATCTGGCAATGCTGCAATACCGGAAAGTCCATGATCAATTCTTTAGGTTTAGTCCAGGTCTCTTTCGATTTACTCAAAACATTTACCGCAAATCAATGAGTAATTACTATCAGTTAGCACTTAATAAAACTGAAATTGACAGGGATATCAGGTATTTGTTACTGAAGCGATACAGAGACGATATAATTAAACTTCAGGATTTAATTCAGCGTGATCTAAGTCACTGGTTACATGAGTAGAAAATCAATTTACTCTAAAATCAATCCATTCTTAATTCTCTCTCCTATCGACCTTTAACTGAGTTCAATTTCCCAGGCTGATTTGTCAACTGACTGATAGATTCCTTTGATCCCTTCAGACAATCCGATATTGGGGTTCCATCCCAATTCATTAATTCTACCGCTATCCATTAATTTTCGAGGAGTTCCATCTGGTTTGCTTGTATCAAACTTAAGTTCTCCTTCAAATCCAACTATTTCTTTGATGGTTTCAGCTAATTCCCTGATGGTAAGATCTTTACCAGATCCAACATTAATAGTTTCTTGTGAATCGTAGTTAAGCATCAGAAAATGGCATGCCTCAGCAAGATCATCTACATGAAGGAATTCCCTCATAGGTGTACCACTTCCCCAAATTTCCACAGCATCCTCGCCTGACTGTTTGGCAGAATGGAATTTTCGGAGAAGAGCAGGCAAGACATGAGAATTATTCAGATCATAGTTATCATTGGGTCCGTACAAGTTTGTGGGCATTGCACTGATGAAATCATCTCCGTACTGGTCCCTATAGGTTTCACATAACTTAATGCCAGCAATTTTCGCTATCGCATATGGCTCGTTAGTGTGCTCAAGTGCACCAGTGAGAAGTGACGATTCTTTAATAGGTTGTTCTGCGAATTTGGGATAAATGCAGGAGCTCCCAAGCAATAAAAGTTTCTTAACACCAAATAAATGAGCGGCATGAATTACATTAGCTTCAATCATTAGGTTATCATAGAGAAATTCTGCTCTATATGAATTATTTGCATGAATCCCTCCAACCTTAGCTGCAGCAAGAAATACATATTCAACTTCTTCAGTTGAAAAAAAATCATTGACTTCAGCCTGGTTTCTGAGGTCTAATTCCTTTGAGGTTCTGAGCACCAGGTTATTATAGCCTTTAGCCTCTAAGTTCCTTACAATTGCAGAGCCCACCATTCCCCGGCTACCTGCCACATAAATTTTTGAATTCTTGTTCATTTTTTTAGCTATTCAGCTTGGTGTAAAATATCGTGCCCTCCATCTAACAAGTACTTGTCTTTTTGGAATAATTTCAAGTCTGATGATACCATATCCTTTACTAAAGACTCTAAATCATGTTTTGGTTCCCAACCAAGTTTTTCTTTAGCTTTGGTTGGATCTCCAATCAATAGATCCACTTCAGTTGGTCTGAAATACTTCGGGTCGATCTTTACAACTTCTTGACCAATTCTGAATGCATATTCAGCATTACTGGAAGATTTAACAATTGCTACTTCATCAATACCATCTCCCTTGAATTCGAGTTCTACACCAACATAATCGAAAGCCATCTTAATAAAGTCTCTTATAGTGGTGGTTACACCTGTGGCCAGCACAAAATCCTCTGGTTTATCCTGTTGAAGCATCAACCACATTCCTTCCACATAGTCTTTGGCGTGCCCCCAATCTCGTTTAGAATTTAAATTACCCATATAAGTACAATCCTGAAGTCCCAATGCCATTTTTGAAACAGCCCTTGTGATTTTTCTGGTTACAAACGTTTCTCCCCGAAGTGGTGATTCGTGATTGAACAATATTCCATTACAAGCATACATATTATAGGCTTCTCTATAGTTTACCGTAATCCAATATCCATACAATTTTGCTACAGCATACGGAGATCTGGGATAGAAAGGTGTGGTTTCCTTCTGAGGTACTTCCTGTACAAGACCATAAAGCTCAGACGTGGAGGCCTGATAGATTCTTGTTTTCTCAGTTAAGCCTAGCAACCTAACAGCTTCAAGTAATCTCAGAGTACCAACACCATCTACATTCGCCACATATTCGGGTGTATCAAAACTTACTCTTACATGGGACATTGCTCCCAGGTTATATATTTCATCAGGTTGAATATCTTGAATCAGCCGAGTTAAGTTCATAGAGTCCGTCAAGTCACCATAATGCAGTTTCAACTTTGCATTGTCAACATGAGGATCTTGATACAAATGATCTATTCTGTCAGTATTAAAAAGTGAAGACCTTCTCTTTATACCATGGACTTCATATCCCTTTTCTAAAAGAAGCTCTGTTAAATAAGCGCCATCCTGTCCTGTAATTCCTGTTACTAATGCTTTTTTCATTTAATCTTTATTTTAAAAAACTCTTTAAGAAAGAGTCCACAAAAATAGGTATTTGTGATCAAGTATCTTTTAAATAATCTTTTAGGCTCCAAAATTAATCGATAAATCCACTCCATGCCAATCTTACGCATCCATTCAGGAGCTCTTGAGTCAACTCCACCGTAAAGAAGAAACGCTCCACCCACCCCTAGCATGGGTGCATTGATTTGATTTGAAGTTTGGGACATGAATATTTCCTGCTTTGGACAACCTAAGCCCACAAAAACCAAATTTGGTGATTTGGAATTAATCAACTCTATATCTGCAGAAATCTCATCCTCGGTCAATTGTTTAAATGGTGGCGAATAAGTATCAACCTGAAGTCCAGGATAATCGTTTTGTATTCTCTCTTTAATTTTATTTAAGACCTCATTTGTACTTCCATAGAAAAAGATATTGAATTTCCTCTTGTAGGCTTGTTCCAGCATAGAAAAAATCATGTCATTTCCGGCTACTCTTTCACTATCTGATTTTCTCAACAGGTTCATGGACTTCAATAGTGGTACACCATCAGGACATTTATAATTAGCTTTATCGAAAGCTTCCTTCAGTTGTGTATTCGTATGATATTCATAGATCATATGAGAATTAACAAAGAGAAAATAGGACCCTATTCTTCCCTCAGCGTTCTTACATATCTCATCCACAAACTCACTATACCTGCCGGAGTTCATCTTTGCTTTAAAAATCTCTAATTCTCTAAGCATTCTTTTGAACTTCTCGATAAATGGACATTAAATAATCATGATTCAAGCGTTGATCATACTTTGAGGAGAATTCTGCTCTAGCATTATCTCCTAAAGACTTCCTAAGCACCTTATCAGCCGATATCAAATTTACCTTTTCACCTAAATCCGTAAAACCTTCCACAGAAAATAACATACCAGTTATGCCATCCCTGACTATTGAGCCTTGATTTCCATGACTTGTGGACAAAACCGGCAAGCCTACAGAGAAGCTCTCAATAATTGTCATTGGCAGACCTTCATACCATAAAGATGGAAAAACCAAAGCAGTTGACTCAGACATGCATGATAAAACTTCTTTTTGGTTTCTTTTGCCTAAAAATTCAATATTACTGTGACCATCAGCTATTTTTTCCAAAGTCAATTTAAGCGGGCCTTCACCAATCATTAGCAAGCGGTGGGGTATTTTCTGATTGACCCAGGCTTCAATTAATTGTTTTACTCCTTTCTCTTCGCTAAGCCGACCTACAAACAAAAACTGATTCTGTATTGGTCTATTTTGGGATTCTACCGGTTTAACAGTGTTAGGTTTAACTACCAACCTGTCTGCATGTATGCCCCACTTTTCGAATAGGTTCTTTGAAAATTCTGTAAGGCAAATAAACTTGTCTACATATTTATTCCAGGTTTGTCTTTTCTTATGAAATTCTATTAAATGTGAAACTACTAATGTTTGAAGAAATGAATTTCTATACACGCGATCAAAAACAACTTTATAGGCTGAACCAGGAAAAGTCCTTAAATCCACTTTCCCATTGTGATACATCAAGCCATTGGGATATATTAACCTATAGTTATGCAATGTCATTACCACAGGAATATTTTGATGATGACAGGCATAAAAAATGCTTGGAGATATTAAAGGAAAAAAATTATGAACATGAACCACATCAGGTTGCCATCTTGATATCAAAGCCTGAAATTCTCTCTCTACACTCGCATTTTTATGCGTAGTAAAAAGTAATTTTAGTTTGGACAAAATTCCCCTGATTTGTTCCTCATTGTGTTTCACAAAACATTCTACTTCATGTCCATACTCTAGTAACAATTGTTTTTCCTCCTCAAACACCTTGTCCTCTCCACCTGACAGTTTATAATAGTTATGGACCAGTAAAACACGCATATTTCCTATTTAACAAGGACGGATTTTAGACTTTCAAAATGTTTTAAACTTTCAGTTGCCTCCGTCTCAAGTAATTTCCAATCGTACTTATTTTTAAAATCATCAGGGTTATCAATGATGTCAACAATTTCTTGAATTTTGTTATCATTGAAAATTGCAAATTCTGAATTTATGCCTTTTAAGAAGGTTTTTGTCTTGGCCTTACCATTATAACTGCAAAATGGAACCCCATAGCTTAGGGCACTAACCCCAAGGTGGAGCTTTGATGAAATAAGCAAGTCCAGTGAAGCCAAGAAATCAAGCATTGTTACTGGATCCTCATATTGGTAATTATTAAAGCTGAGGCCTTCTGGTGCTACTGTTTCATACTTAAAATCATGTTGAGGTAAATGTGAATTAATAAAGAAGAATTCGATATTGTCAACAGCTTTATACCTATCTAGTTCACCAATTAATTTTTTGGAGTCCTTATCAATCAAATTTATACCTATTCTTTTCTTATTTGATTTTGTGATAGTTCTTTCCCCCATTACTTCTCTTAACGATAGGAGTATATCTGGAATATAATCACAGCTTACGTTTTGGTCCTGCAGGTACCTCAAGTCAGTTTTTAAGCGCACCGTAGCATACTCCACACTTTCTTTAAAAAATCTCCTTCTAAAAAAAGGCAGTGATCTTGATGTCTGTTTCCCATCACCACCAATAGAAAATGCATAAGCCTTTATCCCCTTTGCGGAAAGTTCTTTTGACAAATTTTTGAAACCTAGTTCAAAATCAAGTGTATTCTTTCGGAAAATAATTCTTACAATATTTTCGCTTACGAGCATACCCCCACCACCAATAATGCAGTAATCTGATTGTGCAACCAGTTCTTTAAGGTGATCAGAAGTCTGTATATTAAACTTATCTGCAAGAAAGGGGTCCAAATTAAATACCAAAGGCTCAAACCCAAGTGATTTGATATAATCATGAAAGATTATTGCCATAATATCATCACCATAATTACCATGATTATATGATCCCCAAATGAGTACTGTTCCTTTATCCATTTGTTGCTTTTTGTATTCCATCTTTAAAATTTTTGATCATATTAGTCAGAGAGTACTCCTGACGGGAATTTTCACAACCTGTAACCAGGCTATCATAAATTCCTTCATTAGTTAATGCATTCATTACAGCATTTGAATACTCTCGTAAATCATTATAATTACTTGTCAAAACCCCGTTTTCCCCATTCTCTAAATAATCAATTTCCGGGCTATGATACGGATAATTAGTAGTAATCAAAGGAGTTTTAGCTGCAAATGAATCAAGTATCACAAGGCCTACCAGCCCAGGCATTAACAGTAACCTTGACTTAATTAATATCTCATTTTTTTGATCATCATACAATGCTCCTAAGTAGGTCACAAAACTATGATTTTCAGCAAAATCTATTACCTTTTGACGTTCCACACCATCACCTATAACTATCAAATTGAAGTCAGGAAGTGTATTATGTATCTCCAATGAGGATTCAAGCAGAAAATCTATCCTTTTATATTCGTACAACCCTCCAATGAAAACACATGTTTGATTATTTATTTTTACGCCTAATCCATCAATTGAACTCTGATTAGAAGATGACAATTTGTTCTCCAAATCAATTATGGGGGTAGTATCAATTGCATTTTTAACAAGTGTAATTTTTTCCTTGTCAAAGCCACAATCTAATAAGTAATCTCTGGTCAGGAATGTGTATGCAAACCACCAATTGACTGAATTGATTAAGCGTTTTTTGAATCTATTCGCCCTTGATGATATATGATCCTGGAAATTCTTACCATGACCCCAAAATGCCAATTTTATGACACCCAATTTTGCCATCAAAATTAATGGATAGTTGATCAAGTTTTTGTTTGCCTGAGCAACAATAACTAGATCAGACTTCAATAAACCGAAGAAACAGGGTTGCCAACAAAAGTATTTCCCTTTAATTTGAAAATACCAATTCTTTATCCTTTTCCCATTCTCAAAATCAACTGAATCATTCTTCCGACTTTCATTTGGATCAGGATTCCCATAGATATACAAAAAATCAATATTGGAGTCTTTTAAATCATAATATAATCCTTCAATAAATGGCTTTCTGTAGTGGGGTAGATACCTGCTTAGTATGGCAACTTTCTTAACAGACGACATTGATCAAAAGCTAGTAATACTAATTTTCTCATCAAAGTATGACAAATCAGTATCTGAAAAGTAGTTTTTGTATTCTCCGACCTTACCTTTATTGAATTCAACTGCGGTTAGTGACTTCCTTTTGGTTAGTTTGCTCATTGCCTTTTTCAGGTTAACTAAAAACCTATTGGTCTGACGCAAATCTGTGATCCTGGATTTTTGCTCAATTGACGTTTTTACTGACAACTCCTTAATTGCATTTTTATAATCTGCTATCCAAGTTTCATAGTTCATAACTACTGGCTTTGGATCCATTCCCATCCAACCAATTACATGATATCTCCAATATTCTAGTCTGGTTAAACCCTCTGATTCTGAAGTAACAGAATAATCATTTTTCTGGTGAATAAACTTGGTAAATGGAACACCCGCAAAAGAATGATCATGTCTTTTTCTATATTCGTATAGGGAGACCATCACATCCCTACCATCACGAATAACATATATTATTTCACTAGATTCATAAATTTTTTTTCTGAAATCATTATCACCTAATGCCTTAACCTCGTTAGGATCAGCGTGTGTCTTAAAAACGAGCCCTCCTTGTTCCAATTCCTTTAGAAAATCTATATCAATGTCAGACTCTGTAAGTGTATCTAAGCTGAGGTACCTATTGAAGCCAACCAAGTTGGAAATTATTGAATCAATTGTCAAATGTGTCCCGGACCGTCTATGAGACGCTACTATTATATTCTTCATTTGCTATAACTATTAAGTTCTTCTTTCTCTCTACTATCATATTCTTCTCTTTCCTTTATTGAGTACAAAAATAAGATGTAAAGTATGAAGGTAATGTGAAAATAAATTAATGGGTTTCCAGTCAACATTACAATGTTAAACAATACTCCAACTAAGAATGATAAAAGGTTTTTACTTACCAAGTTTATAAACAAGTATAAATACACTATAAAACCAAAAAATCCTGCTTCAATATAAATTTTAAGCATATCGGAATGTATCAATTTCAGTCTGGAACCGGGATCTGACTCAAGGAGATAAGATGTGTAACCTATACCTTCGCCAAAAAAGTTAAAATACCCTACTTTATCTAAAATAGTTTGATAGCTATTTGTTCTTCCCATGGTAAACAATCCTGGGGATAGCCCAGTCAAATCTTTAATTATTTGATCCAGGGATCCATTAACAAGTAGAATAAGTATATAAATGAATCCAAGGTTAGACACCCATAGGGCAGTTTTCAAAAGCCTTACATTATGCTTTAAGAGCCATTTGATTATTGGATATGAGATAATTAACAAAAAAACTGCCAGTAGAACAATTCTCTTTCCACCCATCGTTACTAAATATCCCGACAGGATAAAACCAACCAGATCCTTTTTATATACATAATAGATTAATAGTAACCCATATGCAATTGCATAAGTAGATTCACTGTCGCTACTTGAATTGATTAGAAATCTCATCGGGTTTGTCAAAATGGACCAATTCACGCCATTCAAAATAAGTTCACTAAACACCAGCAAGTAGGTTGTATATTTAATTATTTTCTCCAGATCATCTTTTGATATAGAATCCTTTAAAAGTAATACAGATAACAAAGGTGCGATCGCAAAATAAAATTCCTTTGATGAGCGGTTTATAAACTGATTTGGATCTGTTAAAGATTTTGTCAATCCCAAAAGATATACAAAAACCCAGAGCAGCAACAAGTAGAACATCTCTCGATATTCATTCTCTAATTTAAGTTTTCGTTGTGTGAGTGCTAGTATGCAAATTAGGAATGGAAAGACATATATGAGCTGTCTGGTTACCGGAATAAACCTTGACATCAAAACGCTCAAAATAAACAACAAAACTATTGATGTTGAAGCTTTTACAGCGCCAGGTTTATTTCCGACTGGTATCAAAAATGCGTTCATTTATTCAGCATTTGTTTGATAGTTCTTCTTAATAAATTCCTGGTATATCTGAAATACTTTCGGTGCTTAAGCAGAATTTGAAGCGATTCTTTTCCAGCATGTGAATTGGAGCCTGCTCCACCGGCTGGCATAACTACCGCGACATATTTTTCCTGTATTAATTCACTCACAGGGATTTTGATTAAAAAATCCCTATCAGAGGCATACCTGTACTGTAGGTCAAATTTATTTTCTTTATAAAATTCTGCAGAAGCAAATAGTCCAGGATGAAGTATTGTGAATGGATCATTGGCTTTCATACCAATAACCTTTGATTTATTGGGCATATCATAAAGTACATTGCAAGCGATGAAATTAATAGCTGGATTTTTCTCAAATCCTGCAGACACCTTTTCTAAAATGTACTCACTAAGATAGTAATCGTCTGAATTCAGTATATGAATGATATCCCCATTAGATAAGTCAATTCCCTTATTCATGGCATCATAAATACCTTTATCTGGCTCACTTACCACATGGGAAATTTTATTTTTATATTCTTCAATGATACTTAAAGTCTCATCTTGTGAACCTCCATCAATTATTATGTACTCAATATTTGAGTAAGTTTGATTAATTACACTTTCAATGGTCCTTCGAATTGACTTACCAGAATTATATGAGACTGTTACTATTGAAATCTTCATCACCTTTTAATAATTCGTACCCAATTAATCAGACATATGTTTCTAACTTAGATGATATTTTTTCAATTTCTTGGAAGTTCTTTTCCCAAAAAATAACTGAGGTTTAAGTACATTGATCAACATGCTTGCAGTAATATCAAAAACATCACGGAAAAAGAATTTATAGCTTGTTTTAGCTAGTTTGATTTCTTTCAAGAGCATTTCCTTATTGTACCCCATGATGTCTAAATGTTCCTTATTCATTTTCTTGACTGACCGTGAGGCTAGTGATTTCCGTACAGGGCTTGCAAGTTCCTTTTTCCAGGATTCTTTAGAGCTTCTATCCACATTTTTATATTTTCTTGTACCCTTTTTATCACCTAGTGAACCCTCCAAATTAACTAATCCCGGATCCGAGTCAAATGGCTCTAGCTCTAAATAGTGACATATTTGAGACAATGTATTTTTTGGCTCTTCCACCAAATCATTATAATCAATAGCAATAGATTTATCCTTATGCTCTTTGTATCCATTAGATAACATTGAAACTCCAAGTTGTAAATCCAAATAGTAAGTATGAAAATTTTTCAGTCTACTTTTTCCAAAAAAAGAAATTATAGAGGCTGTTATTTGTAAAGGGTTTCTGAATAAAAATATGGCTTTGGATTCTGGGAACAAATCAAATATCTCATTTATTATCAAATAATACCTGGGTGTTTTATCAAGAAAAAAAACAGTGTTTTTACTTGAGGCACTAGAATAAACCTGTATTAAAAAATCATGTAAAAGTTCTTTAAACTTATGCTCTTCTCCTTCTATTTTCTTAACAAATTCACTAATACCTCTATTACGAGTGGATATAGAGTAGATGGAGACTTCAAATTGATCATCAAACTTGTCCATGAATTTCAATAGTAACCAAGGTTCTGATGAGGTACTTATTTTTGGATGAGACGCAAGTAACCTTTGTAAAAGTGTAGACCCGGATCGGGGTAGTGAAAAAATAAACAAAGGTTTAACCATTTTGGATAATCTCTAACTTGAATGAGTTTTCTTCTTATACTTTGGAAGTGCAAACTTCTGTAATTCTTTCTAAAAATGTGAGGTAAATTGCGGGTATATTACTAGTTCAATCTATCCTTGATCATTATTAGGCATAACTTCAGATGAAATCCTGAGGTATTCCAGTCTCTTAGCCAGGCAGTAAAGATTTTAAACTTCGTTTTATTCTAGTAGTTAGTTTATTCTTTATCATGAATTTCTTCATGAATTGTTCCATGCGATAATCCCTAAAAAAAAAGTCCGGATGCGAAATTGGTAATTTCATCTCACTGCTTTCAATATTTAAAGGGGAGTTATCCGCTTGGTTATAATGAGTTCCTAATTCCCCGATATTTGTTACCAGATTAACTTTCGGCGTAATTGCCAGATTACCATTTAACTGGTTTATATAATGCCATTGGTAATCCCAAATATCTACTTGATTCCCAGCTTTTTTCCATTTCCTTTTTTGCAATTCAAAATCTGATTTTGACCAATTCATATGCTTAAACGTCTCGAATTCACTTCTAATGCCGTCAAGGTCAGTACGATAATTGAAATTTGCCCAGGCTCTGCGCCAAGTTGCCCAACCCCACACCTGAGGGTACATAGTAAAATGATAGTCCCAATTGGTGTCCACACAATCAGTACACCCATAGTTATTCCCATTGATATGTGTAACTCGATGATCATCTTTATATTTATCGAGAAGTTCTTGACAGTAGCCAAAAAAACTTTTATGTGGGATACAGTCATCTTCAAGGATAATTCCCTGTTCTACATTTTGAAAAAACCAGGTAATTGCATTTGATACTCCTACCCCACAACCGAAGTTCTTTTCGCTGTAAAACTTATGTACCTCACAGTCCCAATCAATATGTTCTATAAGGTCCCGAACTTGTTTAACTAATTCTTTCTCATGAACACCTTTTGATTCTCTAGGTCCATCACTAGAGACATACAAATGACTAGGTTTCACTTCTCGCAATCTATCAATAAGTACAGAAGTAACATCTGGTCTATTGAAAGTAACTATCAATACAGGTGTTATGAATTTTGTCATCTTTAAACTATTTAATCCTCCTCCACTATACTTTTCAAATAATCTTTGAAACGTAATGCCTCCTCTTCCAACCTGCTAGAATAATCTGCAATTACCTCTCTTCGTTCTTTGCTTGTAAGCGCATTTAGTACCTTTTTGGGTGAGGCAATCTTCATTTTGATCTTACCGTAGCAATATTTTGAAGAATTCAATTTCTTACAAATATCATATGTTTTGCTTATACCTGGATTAAAGATGGAGGTTTGATAAGTATCCAATGATACAAAGGGTACACTATTAGCCAAACATATAACTATAGGGTGAAAACGTACACCTACATAACCAGATGACTTCCGAATAAGGTTGAACCAATCCAATGGTCCCAAAGGAAGCTGTATTGATTCATCAAAGTAACTTGTGTCTATTTTTTCACCTTCCGGATGTGGTAAGTAAAGCACCCTATATCCAACTTGATTAGCCTGCTTGACAAAAGATTTTATCCAGCTGTTACTAAGTGTGTTTTTATACAAAGAGAATAGGATATAGGGTGGCTCACTTTTAGTTTCAGGGTGCTCAATATAATCTTTCAACACGAACACCGGGTCAACATACTCTTCAATCTGTAGACTAGGGTTGATTTCTAATAATGACTTTTTAGTCCACCCATCCCGAACTGCAACCATTTTTAGACGCTTAGTCAATTCTTTGATACCAGCCCTGGACTCAGAAGACAGTAGTCTATAATCACTGCCCATATTACTCACTGAAACAAATCCTCTTGATTTTATATTTTGTTCTTCATCAAAGCTCCAATCAAGCCAAAACGGATTAGGAAAATTCATGTCTTCTCTTTCTTTCTGTTTTGGGTTTAATCGTAGAACAGCATCACTACCAGACAGAACTGAATCAAAACGATATGAGGAAATGTCTTTTTTCATTTCTTCATAAGTTGCGTACTCCTTTGTTACATTAAAGTGAGTTTTTAAGAAATTCTCATGAGTGTGATTTTGGTTTTCAGCTACAATGCGTTTATAACGTGAAACCATATCTTTTGGTCTGTAATCTATAAGGACAACCTCGTGTCCTAAACTTTCCAAATGTAGAGTTGTTGCTAGTGCCTGAAGATTAGCACCAAAATTTGGCACCCAATGATGTGTAATTAATCCTATTTTCATTTTATAGTGTCTATTCTAATGATTGGCATATACCTATTCCAGTTTCTCCATACTTAATATCAAATGTTATTCCCCAATTGACAAGAATAGCGTTGTATAAGGCTCTAATTCAAAGGTAAGGTGTTCATTATTTACTAGCTGAGAAGATAATTTGTCTGACTTCTCAAAGTGTTGCAAATATGGTCTGTCCACTGTGTAAACAGTGGTATCTACATAAAATCCCATTACATCGTATTCACCTAAAATGGAATTATTCATCCCCTTAATTTCAACTATTGCCCTTTGTTTGTCAGGTGAATAATTCCAGAAATGAAGATAATATCTATTATCGTCAATTGATTTTGTGGCTGCTACGTGTATTCCCAGACCATTCTGGTCAATATTATATGATTTTGAATATACTTCTTCATGTTCATGCAAGTTGGCGAGCGCGCCCACCATTCCAAAGGCTGTTTTATTATAATCTATGTCATACAGAACAAACTTTTGTTGTTGTTCAGTATGATAGGTTACCCAAGGAAATAGCTTAACCAGGTCAGATTTTCTCGTGTATTGATGTAAAGTCTGTATTCCTGTGGCCTGTATTAGATTTGTAATTTTGTAATATGGCATGATTCCACATTCATCAATGAATATTGGAATCTGCGTATTCAGATCCAACTGTTCAAGAATGCCCTGTACGATTTCCTGATAATCTTGAATTGTTTTGGGATCATTCTCTAAATGGTACTCATGAAAAGAGATGAAATCCAGCTTTTTATCAGGATCGGAATCTTCTTTGTATTTCTTTAGAAACAGATAGAGCTGTTGTAATTTATCGGCAACACCAAAATGCTCATTTTCAGTCTTTATTCGTGTAGTATTCAAGCCATTGCCTGAGGAAGTTGGACCTCCCACCTGTAAGGGATTTGAGAGATTTTTCTCGCGATTAATTTCATTTACAATTTCATAGCTCTTTTTATAAAACATGTAATACTGCTCAGCAGTTAACCCACCAAATTGCTCAATTGAAGTTTCATTTAACACTTCTATATAAGTAAGATTTGGACATAGTTCTAAATAATGAACTATCCCTTTCTTAACTATTTCACCCCATTGCTCAAGAGTAATTAATCCTTCTATTACTTCACGATGGTAAAAGAAAATATTTAGTAAAACTTGGTCGCTTTTATTGGCGAATGACTTTAAGTGATCTTCGTAATAATAGGGTGATACATCAAACTTATCCCAGTTATAGTGGAATTTCAGTGTGTCTCCGTAAAATTTATAATCACCTATTTTAAAATTATAATTGTATGTATCAGTTCGGTAATCCCACATAAGATCCAGCAGTAACCAGCATCTAATGATCTTAGGGCGACCAAAATCTCCCTCGATGATGCCTGGAAATTCATACTTTGGAGCTCTTCGAAGAGAACTATTTAAATAATCTGTGAATGGTGCGTATTCTCCAATTTCTTGTGAAAAATCAATCTTAATTGAGTCACTGCGGATCTCAGTATAAGCTGATAACTCTTCAGGACCAAATTGTTGTTCCTTACAGGAGATAAGAATCAAAAATAAACTTACTACATTAATAGACAGCATTCTGAATCTACTAAGAAATTTCACGGTTAGGTTTGTTGATTGTACGAAATATTTATTTCCCTTGAATTACTTTCTTAATTACACTAATTGATTTTTTCCCAAGAAATTGCTCTGTCAATTCTTTAGCCCGACCTTTGACATTTTCTTCAATATCTAAAATCCTTTCCAGGGCTTCACTTTCATTAGCATTTGTGGTAAATACCTCCAAAAGCATAGGCCTATCAGTTATTTCTGCAGTAACAAACCTATCGTAAACATTCACAAACTCTTCCTTAGTGTTTGCACTCATGTATTCAAAGCCTAAATCTTCAGCATAATGCTTTACTAATATAGGAGATTTACTTCCAAAATGTCCGGATGCAGCTACAAACTTATCTGCATCTTCACCAAGCACAGAGGCCCTATGGCTATATTGCCTGAATTCTGTCCCAAGCCCGTTATTCACTAACAAAACCCTAATGTTCTTACCTAAATGTCTATTCCCAATAGCATTCATATCGTAGAAAAACGCAAGATCTCCTACAACAGCAAAATATAATTTCGATTTATCTACCAAGGATGCTCCTAACAGAGAAGACATAATGCCATCAATACCAAATCCTCCTACATTAGATGCTGATAATATCGAATTATCTATTTCAAAGAAATTCCAAGACCTCAGACTATTCAATATGCCAAAATGGATTCTTGAGCCTTTCGGTAGCTTATTGGCCAGTTTAGATGCCACCCAGATATTAGAAAAAGGAACCTCTGGTATTTGTTCCTGCAGTTTATGCAAATGGTTCTTGCACTGGTTGAAATAACTTTCATTTGGCTCTTCTGCATCACCAATGTAATTCTCAAAAAATACATCTTCCGGCATTTCAAATACATACTGAAGCTTCTTAAAAGTATCCCGTATCTCTCCATCTTCATTGACTCTCCACACATTTTTCCCTTTGTTTCTTGGGGTGTAGTAATCACCAGTTATTTCCCCGATGTGTATTAGCAGATCAGGCATATTAGCTGAATGATTAAAAAACTTCTGGCCTGCAACTAATGCATACAAAAGACGATATTTCCCTTTATAATTACTTGTATGATCACAAAAAACAACTCCATTATTTGTTGCACAAAACTTATCAATCAATTCTGATAGCATAGGTGTAACTACAGAATGTGATCCAATAAGGATAGCAACTTTCCCTTTGGGAATTTTCGGGAAATTATCCCTTGGTGAAATCCTTTCAATTACTCTAAACTTTGGAAGTTCTTTTACCTGATGATTTCTACTGTAATTGGTCAATAAATTAATATGTACTGGTCCACCTCCATGCCTTTTAAGTTCCAGGATAGCCTTATTCACATTGATCTCACAACTCCACAGGTCATTTTTATCCTTAATAACCGGGGCTGTCACACTTAATTTTACTACATCATTTGGAAATGAGCTCCGATCAATTACCTGTGGAATGTGATGCCCAACATTTGACAGCACCTGAGAAGAAGTAATTGCCAGAACTGGTAATTTTCTATAGTATGCTTCTGTAAGCCCGGGTAAATAATTTCGTGATGCAGTTGCTCCAGTGCAACTAATTACAACAGCTTCTCCAGATTCCTCAGCCATGCCGCATGCCATATATGCTGCAGAACGTTCATCCACTGCCGAATACACTTCAAAAAAAGAATCATTCTGGATACTTGCAACAAATGAAATATTTGTTCCTCCAGGAGAGGCAATGACCTTCCTAATTCCATGCTCTTTAAGCAATGAAATGATTAACAATGTATTTTGCTCATCTGTATAGTAATTCTGCATCGCTTACTTATTTAATTTCTGAACTTTTAAGTTATCAAGTGTCCTATATAAATCCTCCACATTTAAAACGGAATAGATTCCATCATAATAAGATGTGGGTTCGAGTAGTTGAGATTTTATCAATGAAATCACTTCCCGGTTTTCATTGGATTCATCTATGAATACTACCTTCAAATGAATCTTTCTCTCACAGCAAAACTCGATAAAACGAGAAAGAATTGAAACAATATAATCTCTTATTTGGTTTCCAAAAACATCTGGCTTGGTGCCTGTTTCATAATTAAGCGTTGATCTTTTGATGGTTTTTGCAAGTCCAAATAAAAAACCTGGATAGAAAATAAGTGGAAATTGATTCACTAACTGAAAGAAGTAATTGTTAAAACCAAGGTCATGACGAGTTATTCTATGCATCATCCTTAAATCAGATATATACACTTTTTCTGAGGTAGTAACACCTAAATCAGCAAGATCAATAGTAACTATCACAGTTCCATTTTCCTTCAAGTAACTAAACTTATGTTTCAAAACAATGAAGTCAGTCAGCAAATTTCTTTTAAAGAATGCAAATGAAATTATGTTTCTAGACAGCAAATCCTCTTTCAAACCTTGCTTCCAAACCCTGGTAGAGCCCAGCAATAAGTAATCCAAATTTCTTAGGGATCTTTGTTTGATCAGTTCACGATTCAACAGATCAGACATTTTCTTATTTATCGCGTAAATTGCTAAAATTAGGACTACAATGAGCGAAATAATCCAGAATGGAAAAATCATATAGGAGTATATTACTCCTACCATAAAGAATAATATTATAAGTATTTTTTTACCCAAGCCCATCCGCTGTTTTTTTAGAATATCTTTCCGAAATTATGAATGTGTTGATTGAGCCAGCGATGATTTCGAGCCAATTTTTCAGATCCCACATTTGCCATCAAAGTTGATAAGGAATTGGTTAACAATCAAGCTCCAGCTAAAGATTGTAATCTCCCAATTGCGATTAATCTTTAATCATGGATGTATTGGAATCGTTACATCCGATTCCTAAAAAATAGAAATCATAACTACGTAACAAAGGGTTTGCACGCAATTTTTCAGGCTAGTATATTTACTAGTTGTATTACCAGTGCTGTTAGAAAAATAACCTTATGAAATTAGTATTCTTCGCTCTTGTGCTGACTTTTTTTCTTTCATGCAAAGATCATACAGGATTCAACATTGATGATAATTCAAATCTTTCATTAAAATACGAGTATTTAGGCAAAGCAATACAAAAAGAAGGATATCATATATGGGGAAGTTCACCAATCTGGGGGAAAGATGGAAAAATTCATATTTACGCTGCAGAGTGGCCTATTCCTATCAATGAAAAAGAAGGTTTTAATGGCTGGTACAAACATTGCCAAATTGGGCATTATGTGGGAAATACACCTGAGGGACCATTTGAATTTGTAGGTATAGCTGTGGAAGATCTTGATAATGAATTTAATTCTCCACATAACCCTACAGTGCAGTATATTGATGGTAAGTATGTGCTTGTTTTTATTGTAAACGAGAATAACCTCAAAGAGAAGCAGCGAATAATAATGTTCGTAGCAGATGATTTAATGGACAATTGGTCTCCGGCCTCAGGGGGTGCGAAAGACGGAACAATTGTGTCTGCACCTTCTGATTCAACTTTTTGGAACTACACCACCACCCGTGGAACAACTAACCCGACACTCATTAAGTTTGGAGACAAATATATGTTATACTTTAAATCAGTAATTCCTGATTTACAATTTCCCGAAAATCCTCGCAAGCGAAAATTCTCCTATGGTGTTGCTGTTTCTAATAAGCTTGAAGGACCTTATGAAATTTTTGAGAATAGGGTAACTGAAGAAAATTTGCAACTAGAAGATGCATTTGCATTCACTGTAAACAATATTGTCTATTTAATTAGCCGTGATTTTAGTGCCAGTTTAGGAAGTATAGGTGGTGGCCTCCTATGGAGATCAAATGATGGCTACAATTTTCCTGGCGATGAAGTTGTAAGAGCCTATGAGGACCTATCACATTACACTGGAACAGGATCACAAACAAACAGCATTATATATCGAGGATCAATTGATGGACATTTAGAACGTCCACAGTTACTAATAGAGAATGGATTGCCAGCTTATTTGTATGTAGCAACAGGCATAAATGATAATTTACACTTCGGCAGTTGCTCTCATGTTTTCAAAATTTCAATTGAGTAAATAGATGCTCGGTATCAAAAGGTATTGACTTTTAAGGTTTGTCTACAAAAGACTAAACCACTACATTTACCATTCGATCCTAAGCGGTTGATTGATAGGGCTTGCAATGATGAAAGTAAAATACTTGTTTTTGCTAGGTATTCTTACAAACTGTCAGTTTGAGTCTGTAGTTGAGCCATTTTATTCTTGTATAGAAGAAGTTAAGGAGAACTCAGAATTAAGAAATGACCTGATAATATGGCACATAGGCACTCAAAAAGATTGGGATAATGCTATAGATATAAGCCAGGAGCTTCAGGTCTCTGGTGGCCTAGTCAAACCATATAGTAATTCAGCAATTCTCCAAACTAAACCTAAGAAATTCAACAAAAAGCGTACATTAAAGTCAATAAGAGTATTTCAATCCCCTGAATGGAAGAACTGGATTCCAATTAAAAAGGTCACTCCAAAAATGGCTGTTGATGCCCCCGTTTTTATATCTGTTTCTGATCATAACTACTGGCTACTTTCAATGTTCAAAAATGATAAGCAAAATGGCTATCATGCCTGGCATAGTGAAGATATGCTGAATTGGACACATTATGGACCAGTATCTTCGAAGAATAATAAATGGGTAACATCCGCAGAATATGTTAATGACAAGTTTTACATTTACTTTGACAAACCTAATGATGAAGACCCACACCTTTTGATTGACTCAGATCTAACTGACGGGAAGCAGGGTGAAGAAATAGGGATGGTTTTCTATGATCCTTCTCACGGTTCGGACATGTCAATTTTTAGAGATGAAGATGGCATATTTCACTTATTCTACGAAGATTGGAGTCCCATAAATCCAAGAATGCACCATTATGACTCACCATTAGCTGGTCATACTGATAGTCCGGATGGCATCAATGGATTTGAGCCTCATGAATTCCCACCACCAATTGATGATAGAACAACTCCTACAGGAGAAATACGGTCCTATGAACCACATTCCACGCATTTTATTGAAGGAATGAAGCCGGGTCGATTTGAATATGAAGTACATCATCCGGCACAAAATGCTTATGGTGATTACGAATTGATAAAAGTGGGACACCAGTATTATTTATTTGGAGACTATGTCCCTAAAGAAAGTGGAAAAACTATACGAATTGGACGTTGGAGAAGTGATGATATTAATAAACAATTCATTTGGGATGGTGAAATAGGAGAAAACATTCATCCTGACCCAACAATTGGGTTTGCAGAGAATAAATTCTATCTTATTACTCAGGGAGAAAATGACTTTATAAGTGAGGGTCCTTGGATAAATGGTGTTGAGGTTCAGGTAGGTGTTGATTTAGACGGTGATGACCATGTTGATAAATGGTCTGGTTTTGTTCCTTTACGAGAAAACTATACAAAGAGCTCTTGCTTTTCAAAAGTAATTCACACAATTCCGGCGGAAGTAATATTCCCCACATTAGAGGCTGCTTATTCCTTTACAATTCGATATAAATTTAGCAATGAAAATGGATTTTTCCCCACAATAGATTCATTTGATGCCGTTTTTGACTAAAAATAGAAGTACCTACTCTACTTGTTTCATAAGCCTGATTCGTTTTCTCACAAACCAAGCTAAATAGTATCTAGAAACCAGGACATCCAGAAGACTCCAGGAATATTTTATGATCAATATTCATATCATTTATTAATACGATATCTTCTTTATCTAAAGTGAATTCCAGTACTTCTTTATATTCATTGATACGACTGATCTTAGATGTTTTGAAAACGGGTATTGACCCAGAATCAATATGCCATCTAAGAATAACTTGACCAATAGACTTACTATATTTTTGAGCTATTTCCATTAATAATTCAGAGTTTTTAATCTTATCCATCATTTGACCCACGGGAGAATAAGCCTGATAAACAATATTTTTTTGTTTACAAAAATTCAACATTTCCCTATCACTTCTAAGGGGGTGTCTCTCATTCTGAACTACCATTGGCGCTACTTCAAATTCCATCAGCTTAAGAATATGCCTTTCCCTAACATTACTCACACCGATTATCTTGACCTTATCTGAGCGATATAGATTAATAAAGCTCATCCATGTTTTTTCAAAATACTTTGGTATTGGCCAATGTATCAATAGCTGGTCCAGATAGTCAATTCCCATTTTTTTAAGAACATCTTCTACATATTTAGCTATATCACCATTGGATTGTTGCATTTGCCAGGCATCTATCTTGGTGCTGATAAAAATCTGTTCTCGGTCAATTTTAAGATCGGATAAACTTTTACGAAGAATTTGGCCCAATAATCTTTCAGTCTTATAGGATGGGGCAGTATCAAACCCCAAAAAACCATTCAGCAGGCAATGATTAACTATTTCTTTAAGAACCTTCGGATTTTTATGTTTGAAAGTTCCGGTTATCATTTTGGGAATATCAATATGATTGATTGTCTGGCTCATCATCTGGAAATCTTTGATTTAATCATATGCACTACCTTTTGCCTCCACTCCTTATCCAATGCAATAAAGTACATACTTATAGTGGAAAAACCAATCGACGAAATTATTGACACAATAGCCGGCAGGATTCCCTCTGGAATGTAATGATGTAAAATAAATGATGGAACAGATGAAAATACTATTACTAGCAATACAGGATATGCTACTTTCTTCAAAAATACAATTACGGATAGTCCAATGAGTGAATTAACAATAAAGAGTCTGACAATAAACATCAATAAATTGGCGAAAATAGCTATCACAAAAACTGTATAAGCTGGGTATCCAAGCGACAGAAACAACCAGGAAACAAAAAAGATTGCGATCTGGATGGAACCAAGACTTAACTCATAAACTTTCATTCTTCCTGGGGCTCTTGCGGCTGTTGCCATTGGAAGACTTAAAGTGTTTATTATTACCTCAATCAAGGCCAGACGGGTAAAAAGCACAGCCATAGGTGGGGGGTTTTTTAACCAAAAATTCAAGATAAATTCCATTTCCAAATACAACGGTAATGCAAACACCCACATGAGAAAAAACGCAATCTTAGACCCATTAAAAACCAGGGAAAACATCTCTTCTTTGTTGTTTGAGGCATAAGACTTTATTATAGAAGGGTACAGACCAACATTGAAATTATTTGAAAATAACTTAATATTTCCTGTAATATTGATAGAAACTGCTCTCGCCGCAACAATAGCAGGATTGAACATTTGATTCAGTAAGATTGTGATAGATTGAATTCTGGCAACATTAGATATTTGACCGAATAGTGTCCAACCTGTAAACCCAACCAGATTTTTGGCCATCGATCTGTCCCAATAGAAAACCTTAAATTGACACTCTTCATATTTAAGAAGACAGTACAATATGTAAATTAGAGAAACAACTGCATTTACCAAAAGGACTAATAAACCGTAGATCTCTAACTTATCCCCCACTAACGTGTCTAACAAATAAACAGCAACCAACTTTAACAAAGCCTCCAAAATAGAAATGTATGCGTAAACATGCATGTCCTCATGAGCAATTATCATTGCATTGAAAGGAGACTTCACAAAAGACACAAAAAAAGCCAGAATTGAGAATTGAAAGATTAGCTGGGCAGCCTCAAATCTTTCAGGCGGTACATCTAAACTGGTGGATACGAACCATAATCCTCCTGTTTCCAAAATCAACCCTGCAAAAAGCCCTACAAGCAAATACATGACCCAAGAAACTGTAAATGTCTGCCTTAATTTCAGGGAGTTGTTCTCCCCCAAAGCGTATGAGAAAAACCTTTGGGTTGAAGAAGTTAAAGTCGTTGAAAGAAAGGATAATAGTGATACAACTCCTCCTATTACACTATAAATACCGTAATCTTCAACACCAAGAACATCCAAAACGATTCTTACTGTATATAACCCGACAAATAGTATGACTAATTGTCTTACATACAGCATAGCCGTATTCTTAAATACCTTTTTAGTATTGGACATGACTTAAACAGGAATGATAAAGATTAATATTCAAGTTAAATGTTAGTTACTTCAAACTAGAATATGCAATTAAATACTGGACACCTGGAACCTAAACTTGCCTACCCACTTAACTACTCCTATTCGCCTTGATCAGCTTGAAATGAGGATAAAATAGGGTTGACAAGCAACCAACCAATTGAAATAAAACCTCCAATAACACCGCAAATTATTACTATAAGTTTTCGTTGAGGTTTGCTCTTCTGTAAAGGAATTACTGCAGGCTGTATAGACATGAAAACAGGAGTCTCCTCCTTCACTTTAATTTTAGCCTGCTCCAGCTGATTGGCTAAGTTTCGATATAAGTCATAAGAGAGATTTACTTCATTCTGTACCCTTTGATATCTCAATTTCACATATTCACTGGATAAATTCTTATTTTTATCGAGAAACAATGCTAATTCCGCTTGGTTTTCATTGTACCTTTCTTTGGCCTCTTCGTATCTTGCTTGTACAAAATCAAGATTTTGTTTAACCTTCTCTGTTTTGGTATGAATGACTTTTTCAGTCAATTTTGTGACAACAATTTCAGTCATTGAAGCAGCTGCATGTGGATCTGGTAATTCAACTGAGATTTGAATGATTCCAGTGGAGTTGTCTGAACTAAAATCAATACGATTTTTTAAGTCATTAATTACAGCCATTTGTTTTGGAGACACATTCAGCACTACTGATGAGTCACTGTAAATATTTGAGCTGATATCTGTATCTTTTTTTTCTGAACGAAATAATGACCTTACAAATTGAATTGTAGAAGTAATCAATGATTTGTTATCATCTCTAAGAAAATACTCTTTATAACTGAGTGTAGAGTCTATTGAAGAAAAGTATATTGGAACATTTTGTATTTCAAGCTGAAATGGTACACTCTCTACTATTTCTGGATATGTGGTCGGTGACAAACTCCCTTCATTTGCTCCTCCCAAATTAATACCTGCCAACCCTGCTAAACCACCTAACCCGCCTGACAATCCTCCTCCACCTTTAGCGTTATTTTCTGGCAATACTTTGCTGGAAGCAAGATATTCTACTCCACTGAATAAACTTATTACAACTCCAGCTGAAACGAAAAATGCTGTTATCAAAATTATAACCATTTTTTTTCTCCAGAGGTACTGAACCATCTCAAGCAAATCGATTTGTCCCTTTTTAACCAGAACATACTTATCATTCTTATTCAACTTGGCTGCCATATAATAGCTTATAATTTCTCTGACATTTGGGCTCTTATCTAACAATTTGTGAAACCACCAAAGCGATTGTAGCTACACTTGATGCGAAAGCCACCCATGCCTGAGCAGACATCGGTTGCTTGTCTGGTTTCTGTGGTATAACAATCTCCGCTCCGGGCTCAATTTTAGGATAATTTTTGAACCAAAGAAAGCCTTTTGTTTGTGCTGCCGAACCATTCGCATAGATTACATAAGATTTGGATTTTTTAGCATCCTGATCAAACCCACCGGCTGCAGATACATATTTCTTCAAGCCTCCAATGCCCAGATATCTAATATTTGATGGATAAAGTACACTACCACGCACCCTAACAGTTTGAAGTTGACGTGGAATACTTATTATATCACCTTCTCTCAAAATCAGGTCAAACTCTGATCCTGGATTATTAATAATTTTTTCTAATTCGATACCTATCGCTTCCTGCTGTTTGAACAAAGAACTTCCTACCGTTAACAAAGTGTCCCTATTGAATATTTCTGCTAAATTCTCTTTTCTAATCTTGACTGCATCATTCGCATATCCCGGATCATCTAAATTCTTTTTGTAATACTCTGAACGCCTAATTAAAGTAGCACCTTTTACGTACGCAAATTGCGTGACTCCTCCCGCTCTATTCAATAAATCAGATATTCTCTCTTCAATTTTATCCAATGCATACTTTCCTGGAAACTTTACCTCACCTTCAATTTCTACCAACTCCTGCTCTTGATAGAAAGGGCTTTTTCTAATGACAACCAAATCATAAGGTACCAATTTAAACTTGGAATCTTTCTCAGATAGATCTAATGTTTCACTAATTGGCAAATTGAACACATCAGTCATTCTGTTTTCATTAATCTGACTGTTAGGATTGATCCGGCGTGCAACCTCCACCATCGATTTGGCTGCCGATTCCTTAAAACCACCGGCTAGAAAAATCAGATCTTCCACAGTCATTCCATCTATAAAAGCAAATCTACCAGGTCGCTGCACTTCTCCCTGAATGACCAAATTGTACTGTTCTCTTAAATCATATATGGATTGAAGACGAATAATGTCATTGTTTTGAAGAGGAATAATTTCAATTCCATTGAGTACATCTGTTGGATTGAAAGAAATATTAGACAGTGAAAAATCAGCATTTTGTCTTATTATAACACCTCTATTAGTAAATAAATCACCTCGTACTCCATCAGCAGATTCGATCAATTGTGAGAGCGTCATCCCATCTTGTAACTCATACTCTCCTGGATTAAGCACAGGACCTTCAATAGTCACTCTTTTGACAAATTTATTGGCAATTTTACCTACTTGGATTTCATCTCCATTCTTCAAATCAACTGAATTGGCTGAATCTAAATCAATGGACTTAATAGTCTTAAAGTTTCCTTCAACTCTTCTAACACTAATTTTTCCCCTATACGCCTTATCTGTGAGTCCTCCGGAATACAACATGAGATCATCAAATGATTCTCCATTTAACATCTCGTAATAAGCAGGTTTTTTTACTTCACCAACAAAAAGGATACGATTAACATAAGATCGAACAATTACAACATCCTGGTCTTGAAGGGTAATATTTTCACCAGTCCCTCTAACCATAAACGCGTATGAATCCAGTGTTGAGATTAATTTACTATTTCGAAAAATCTCGATCTTACGAAGCGAGCCATCTTGAGAGGGTCCCCCTGCACTATAGAGTGCATTAAATGCAGTGCTAAAAGAAGAAAGCTTATATGTCCCTGGTTTCCGTACTGCTCCGATTACGTGGACATTGATGGAACGAGTTTGACCTAAAGTTACATCCGCATTTGAACTACCTCCGATTGTGGAATAAATTCTCTTCAATTTGGAGATGATTTTTCCCTTAGCCTTTTCTATGGTCAGGCCTGAAATATAAATCGGCCCCAAATTTGGAATTCTAATGGAACCCTCCGGGGAAACATTTACCTGATAGGTCTGTTCTGATGCTCCCCAAATATCAATTATTATTTCGTCTCCCGCACCTATTACATAGTTTGCAGGTGTTGGCATATTTAATCCAGTTTCAAATGTTAAAGCGCTATTTTCAAAAAAATCATGTCCAAAAATGGGAAGACCATTGATGTATGAAGTGGAATCTGTATCAAACGCTACAAAAGGATCAAACTTTGGCTGTTGACTCAGAGCTTCATTGGGGTTCTCAGAATCTCGAAATCTATTCTGCTGGACATTCATTCCAGATCCCCCCGAAACAGACCTCAATTGATTCATTCTATTTCTTAATTTCTGAATTTGCAGCTCACTCATTCCCCGTGACTTTGCCATCAAAATCAATTGATCCTCAGTGTAGCCACTGGCGTCCATTTTATCAACAAATTCTTGGATTTGCGTGTTAGATAAATCGTCAACATTAATGCTGCTTAAATTCTTAAAGTCAATGTCCTGTTGAGCAGATAGGTTAGAAAACAGGACCAGAAGAAAAGACAATGTAAGGAATAAACCTTTACACAATTGATTTCTCATATTCACGTGAAATTTTGCGCAAGATAATTAATAATCGAGCACTCCTAAATTAATAATCAGATTTTTTGACCCCTTTAGGCCATGTCACTTACTATTTGGTGCCACCAGAAAATGAGGGTTTAACAGATTCTCCTTATTGTATTCCAAATTCTTGTTTTCATTTTTAACCGTGACTGAACCACCAGCGGCCTCCACCACCGCTTGTGCTGCCGCAGTATCCCATTCCATGGTAGGTGCAAATCGAGGGTATAAATCTGCGACACCTTCCGCCACTGCAAGAAGTTTCAGAGAACTCCCCATACTCACAATATCTGGTTCATTTAGCGTGTTCAGAAAATTCTGTGTGTCCTCATTCAAGTGAGAACGAGATGCTACTACCTGCAACCCCTTATTTTGAATATGAATTCTATTCACCTCTATTGACTTTACTGTGCCATTCGATTCCTTGAAAGCACCATCTCCCTCAATAGCAAAATAAATCTCGTTTTTGGCAGGCACCTGAACAACTCCTAAAATTGATCTGCCTTGATGAATCAGTGCGATATTCACAGTAAACTCACCATTTCTTTTAATAAACTCCTTAGTCCCATCTAAAGGATCTACCATCCAGAAGTACTCCCAGGATTTCCTTTCTTCAAATGCTATATCTGCCCCCTCTTCACTGAGAATTGGTAGATTGGTCTGTTCAAGAATTGCAACTATTTGGTTATGGGCTGCTTTATCCGCTTTTGTCAATGGACTGTTGTCTCCCTTAACTTCTATATCAAAATCATCTGAGTTATAAACCTCAAGAATCTTTTCTCCAGCTAGTAATGCAGCTTTCTTTGCTATTTCTAATAGGTTTTTCAGGTCCATAGTTTAAATTATCATTCCAGCGGCAACAGTTTCATTGGTCGCTTCATCTATCAAAATCAAACTTCCTGTCACTCTGTTTCTTCTATAGGGATCTGCCAATAATGGTTTAGTTGTACGAAGTTGAATTCTTGCTACGTCATTCATCTTGATCTCATTATCCTCTTCATCTCTATGAAGTGTGTTGATATCCATTTTATAGCGAATATCTTTTATCATAGCTCTAGCTTCATTTGACGTGTGTCTCACAATGTATTTGGCTCTTGGTTTAGGGCCATGATTGTTCAACCAACAGATCATAACATCTACATCCTGCTTACCCTCCGGTTGATTATTACTTCTCACAATCATATCCCCTCTGCTGATATCAATGTCATCTTCTAGAGTAATAGTGACAGACATTGGTGCAAATGCTTCTGAAACAGGGCCTTCAAAAGTATCTATCGACTTAATTTTTGATGAGAAGCCAGAAGGCAGTACAGATATTTCATCCCCTGGCTTGAATATTCCTCCAGCAATACGTCCTGCATAGCCTCTGTAATCATGGTATTCATCAGACTTGGGCCTTATCACAGTTTGTACCGGAAACCTGCAATCAATATGGTTATGATCACTACCAATATGGATGTTTTCCAGTGTATGCAATAAAGTAGACCCCTCAAACCAGGTCATGTTCTCAGACCGGTTCACCACATTGTCTCCCTTCAGAGCACTGATAGGAATGAATCTCACGTCCTTCACATCTAACTTAGAAACAAAGTCTTCAAAATCCTGTACAATTTTATCGTAAGCTTCCTTTTTAAAGTCCACTAAATCCATTTTGTTGATACAAACAACCAAATGTGGGATTTGAAGTAATGACGCAATGATTGAATGTCTTCTTGTTTGCTCCACGACACCATTTCGAGCATCTACTAGAATCAGGGCCACATTTGCTGTGGAAGCCCCAGTCACCATGTTTCTGGTATACTGTATGTGGCCTGGAGTATCTGCAATAATGAATTTTCGTTTTGGTGTAGCGAAATATCTGTACGCCACATCAATAGTAATTCCCTGCTCACGTTCGTCTTTCAAGCCGTCAGTCAATAGAGCTAAATCAACATGATCCAGACCTTTCCTTTCACTACTTTGCTTGACTTGTTCGATCTGGTCTTCAAAAATCGACTTAGAATCATAAAGTAATCTTCCAATAAGTGTGGATTTACCATCATCAACACTACCTGCTGTAGTAAATCTTAATAATTGCATATTGTGATAATCTGTACTCATTTTCTAATTGTATTTTTGATGACCTAAAAATAACCTTCCTTCTTCCTATCCTCCATAGAGGTCTCTGACCGTTTATCGTCAGCTCTATTTCCTCTCTCTGTGTGACGTGAGGCAGAAACTTCATCAACAATTTTTTCCAAAGTATCGGCTTCTGACTCAATTCCGCCAGTAATTGTAATGTCTCCAAGTGTTCGGAACCTGATCTTCTTCTTTACAACTTCCTCTCCCTTACGAAGAGTGATATATTCGGATACTGGTAACCAGGTATTGTCTCTCCAAATTACTTCACGCTCATGGGCTATATACAATGACGGAATTTTAATGTTCTCTGATAGGATATACATCCAAACATCCATCTCTGTCCAATTGCTAATCGGGAATACCCTAAAGTGTTCTCCATGATTTTTTCTGCCATTGAACAAATTCCACAACTCTGGTCTTTGATTTTTCGGATCCCATTGTCCAAAGTCGTCTCGATGAGAAAAGAACCTCTCTTTGGCCCTTGCCTTTTCTTCGTCTCTTCTTGCTCCACCCATACAGGCATCAAATTGATTCTCTTCAATGGCATCAAGAAGTGTAGTGGTCTGCAATGCATTGCGGCTGGCATTTTTACCCTTCTCCTCAGCAACCCTTCCATCATCTATTGATTGCTGAACAGATCCAACAACAAGTTTCACTCCCAACTCTTCAACCAGGTTGTTTCTAAAGTCTATTGTTTCCGGAAAATTATGACCAGTATCTACATGTAAAAATGGAAAGGGAATTTTTGCCGGATGAAAAGCTTTTCTCGCCAGATGAGCTACCACGATTGAATCTTTTCCACCAGAAAACAATATTGCTGGGTTCTCAAATTGTGCAAAAACTTCTCTCAGTACGTAGATTGATTCTGCCTCCAATTCTTTCAGGTGAGTTAAATTGTACTGCATTATTACTTAAGTCTTTTTTCTATTTCTACAATTAAATCTTTTAGTGCCTCATCTATTGATTTTTCGGCAGTTTTTATATGTATTTCAGGATTTTCTGGCTCTTCAAACGGGGAGCTAATACCTGTAAAGTTAGGGATTTCCCCTCGTCTGGCCTTTGCATATAGTCCTTTGACATCCCTTTGTTCACAAACTTCTATGGGGCAGTCAACAAATACTTCAATAAAATTCTTCTCTCCAACAGCCTTTCTAACAGTCGCTCTATCAGATTTGAATGGAGAAATGAATGCTGTCAAAACAATAATTCCGGCATCAACAAAGAGTTTTGATACTTCACCTAATCGACGAATGTTTTCTACTCTTCCTTCATCTGTAAAATCAAGATCTCTGTTTAATCCAGCCCTGACATTATCCCCATCCAACAAATATGTCCTGAATCCTTTCTCGAATAGGTATTCCTCTAACTTATCTGACAAGGTCGATTTACCAGATCCGGATAATCCAGTAAACCAAATGACAAAAGGAGCATATCCCTGTTTTGACACTCTATGTTCAAGTTTTAGTGAATGATTATGAGGTATTATATTCTCCATCTTACAACCTATCAGTCATTGTGTCCATCGGTAAAAAACTTTTCACATCATAAACAATGGAATCAGTATTCCTAATCTTGCTGAATTCTATTGTCAAAAACTCATCGTGAGATACTGCTAGAATAATGGCATCATACTTTTCAGTAAGTTCTGCAATCAAATCTATGCCATATTCATGCTTTACCTCTTCAGGATCTGCATGTGGATCATAAACATCTACGGCAATATTGAATTCTTCTAATTCCTTTACTATATCGATAGCCCTCGAGTTTCTTATATCCGGGCAATTTTCTTTAAATGTGATACCGAGTAAAAGAATACTCGATGATGTCAAATTCTTCCCGCTTTTTGAAATCAACTTCACTACCTTATTTGCAATAAACGAACCCATGTCATCATTGATTCTTCTCCCTGAAAGTATGACCTGAGGTAGGTAGCCCAATTGCTCAGCTTTATGAGTCAAATAGTAGGGGTCCACACCAATGCAATGGCCTCCTACAAGTCCAGGCGTAAAGTTGAGAAAATTCCACTTTGTTCCGGCTGCTGTCAACACTTCCTTAGTATCTATCCCTATTTTATCAAATATTAACGCCAACTCGTTTACAAATGCTATATTAATGTCACGTTGCGCATTTTCGATCACCTTGGAAGCCTCTGCAACCTTTATAGAAGAGGTGAGGTGAGTTCCTGCAGTAATGATAGAGCCATAAAATTCATTCAATTTTTCAGCTGTTTCTTCATTACTTCCACTTACTACCTTCATGATATTGTGAACTCGTCTTTCCTTATCTCCTGGGTTGATCCTTTCAGGAGAGTAACCACAGAAAAAATCAACATTGAATTCCAGGTTACTAGCTCCTTCTAGTATTGGAACACAAATTTCCTCTGTACATCCTGGATATACCGTTGATTCATATACGATAGTGGCTCCTCTTGTAATAACCCCACCAACTAATTCTGATGCCTTGACCAGCGGTGTGAGATCAGGTTTTTTATATTCATCAATTGGTGTTGGTACTGTAATAATGTATAAATCAGCCTTAGCTATTTCATTGGGATCTTCAGTAAACCTCAATTGAGAAGCCATTTTGAAGTCATTCTCCTCAACCTCAAGTGTCCGATCCAAACCTGATTTAAGATCATTAATTCGATTTAGGTTAATATCAAACCCGATAGTGTTGTATTGTTTGCCAATTTCTATAGCCAATGGCAAACCAACGTAACCTAAACCTACTACTACAATAGAACTATAACTCATTATCTAAGGAATGATCTTTGATAAAAAACAAAAGGCTGAATCCAATCTGGGACAGCCTCAATGTTGTTCAGGGCGCAAAGCTAATAAATTATTTGTTTAAAGCCTTTTGAAAATATTCAAGTGTTGGCTTGAGTCCTTCCGCTCTTGTGTATTTTGGTTCCCAACCTAAAATCTCCTTTGCTTTTGAAATATCCGGGCGTCTTTGCTTCGGGTCATCCTTAGGTAATGGTTTATAGACGATTTTTGATTTTGAGCCTGTCAATCTGATTATTTCCTCCCCAAATTCGTTGATAGTAATCTCATCAGGGTTTCCAATATTCACCGGGTGTGGGTAATCACTCAATAATAACCTATAGATGCCATCCACTAAATCGTCAACATAGCAAAAAGACCTGGTTTGGCTACCATCTCCAAATGCTGTAAGATCCTCACCGTTGAGGGCCTGTGAAATAAATGCTGGTAAAACTCTGCCATCATCTAGTCTCATTCTTGGGCCGAAAGTGTTAAAAATCCTCACAATTCTGGTTTCTAGTCCATGAAATGTGTGGTAGGCCATCGTGATTGCCTCCTGGAATCTCTTAGCTTCATCATACACACCTCTTGGTCCCACGGGATTCACATTCCCCCAGTATTCTTCTTTCTGTGGATGAACTAACGGATCACCATAAACTTCTGAAGTTGATGCCACCAAGATTCTGGCATTTTTGGCTCTGGCTAGCCCTAACAAATTATGAGTACCCAATGACCCTACCTTCAATGTCTGAATTGGCATTTTTAAATAGTCAATTGGACTGGCAGGAGAAGCAAAATGTAAGATATAATCTAGTTCTCCAGGTACATGTACAAACTTTGATACGTCACAGTGGTAAAACTCAAAGTCCTTATTTCCAGTAAGGTGGTCTATGTTATCCAGAGAACCAGTCAATAGATTGTCCATTGCAATGACGGAATAACCTTCTGAAAGAAACCTATCGCACAAATGTGACCCAAGAAATCCAGCGCCACCTGTTACTAATACTCTTTTTTTACTCATTGATATAATCTTTAAAGGTTTGGAGGTTTTTATCTTTGTTTGATAGAATCAGCTCAAGATCATGTTCGCTGATCTTCCAATCAATCGCTAAATCTGGATCGTCATAAATAAGACCACTGTCGGATTTTGGTTCATAATACTGATCTACCAGATAATTTAAATGGGCCTCTTCTGAAAGTGTAACAAACCCATGAGCGAATCCTTTTGGTATAAATATTCTCTTTTTGTTCTCGGCAGTTAACTCTACAGATACATATTGTTTAAATGTATCAGAGTCTGGCCTAAGGTCAACAGCTATGTCCAGTACTACTCCTTTAGTCACATACACCAATTTCGCCTGTTCAAATGGTGGTTTCTGAAAGTGTAAACCTCTCAAAACTCCTTTTGAAGAAACAGAACAATTCATTTGTTTGATCTCGAATTGAAAACTTGGGTAATCTTTAAACCACTTTTGGTTAAATCCTTCAAAAAAAATTCCCCTGGCATCTTCAAAAGTTTTGGGTTCCAACAAATAGCACCCTTTCAATTTGGTTTCTTCAATCCTCATCTCAAAAGTGACATTAAGTATTTACCATAACCGCTTTTCATAAGAGGATCAGCAAGGTTTTCTAATTGCTCCTGGTCGATGAATCCCATTTTGTAGGCCACCTCTTCTATACATCCAATCTTGAGACCCTGTCTTTCCTCAATTGCCTGCACATAAGAGCCTGCCTGCATTAAGGAAGGAAATGTACCTGTATCCAACCATGCAGTCCCTCGACTTAATACCCGCACATTCAATTGACCACTTTCAAGATAAATTTTATTGATATCAGTGATTTCAAGCTCTCCTCTAGCACTAGGTTTAAGGTTTTTAGCAAAATCAACTACCTGATTGTCGTAATAATAGAGCCCTGGAATCGCAAAATTTGATTTTGGGTTCGCCGGTTTCTCCTCAATTGAAACTACTTTTTGATCCTCATCAAATTCTACTACCCCATATCTTTCCGGATCCATTACATGATAGGCAAAAACGATTCCACCTTCTTGATCCTTACATGATTGAAGTTTTGAGGCTAAGCCACTTCCGTAAAATATATTGTCACCTAAAACAAGTGAAACATGATCATTACCAATAAAGTCCTCCCCAATTGTAAATGCCTGGGCCAGTCCTTTCGGCTCTTCCTGTACAGCATACTCGAATGAGCAACCCAAATCGCTCCCATCTCCGAGCAATTGCTCAAACAAAGGCAGGTCTCTTGGCGTAGATATGATTAAAACTTCCCTAATTCCAGAAAGCATTAGTACTGAAAGCGGATAATAGATCATTGGCTTATCAAATACTGGCAATATTTGCTTACTTACAGCAATTGTTAGAGGATGTAACCTTGTACCTGATCCTCCTGCTAATATGATTCCCTTCATACCTGATATTGTTTTGAGTAGTAAGACTGATAATTTCCAGAAGTGACATGATCCAACCAAATTTGATTTTCCAAATACCACTTGACAGTTTTTGTCAAACCTTCCTCAAACTGCAATGAAGGTTGCCAACCTAACTCTGATGAAATTTTATTAGCATCTATAGCATACCTCATGTCATGACCCGCACGGTCAGTTACGAAGGTTATTAATTCTTGTGATGTTCCTTTTGTATTGCCAAGCTGCTCATCCATCACATCGCATAATAACCGAACCAGGTCAATATTCTTCCACTCATTAAATCCACCAATGTTATAGGTATCACCCGTTTTTCCTTCATGGTAAACCTTATCAATCGCTGATGCATGGTCAATTACAAATAACCAATCTCTGATGTTTTCACCTTTACCATAAACAGGTAATTGTCTTTTGTTTTTGATGTTATTGATACAAAGAGGTATCAGTTTCTCAGGAAATTGGTTTGGTCCATAATTATTGGAGCAATTGCTAATCACAACTGGGATATCATAAGTATTATGATAGGCTCTTACAAAATGATCTGAACTTGCCTTGGAAGCTGAATACGGTGACTGAGGATCATATGATGTGGTTTCAAGGAAAAAACCTGAATCTCCAAGTGAACCATACACCTCATCTGTAGATACATGATAAAACAATTTATTTTCAAAATTGTCCTTCCAAACTTCCTTTGCAGCATTCAGTAATGTAACTGTACCAAAAATGTTTGTTTTCAGGAATTCCATTGGATTTGAAATGGAACGATCTACATGAGATTCTGCTGCAAGGTGAATTACTCCATCAAAGTTTTTATCCTGAAAAAGATTGAAAATAAATTTCTCATCTGTTATATCACCTTTTACAAAATGATAATTGGGGGAAGCCTCAATATCAGAAAGGTTTTCAAGGTTCCCGGCGTAAGTGAGGCTGTCAAGGTTATAGATTTCATAATCAGGATATTTATTAACAAATAACCTAACCACATGTGAACCTATAAATCCAGCTCCTCCGGTAATAAGTACTCGTTTCATTGCGTGTGTTATGCGTTATAGTATTCTTTATACCAATCAATAAAATTTTTGACCCCTTCCTGAATTGTTGTGGATGGCTTGTATCCAGTTGCTTCTGTAAGCGCAGTAACATCTGCATAAGTATTTGGCACATCCCCAATTTGCTGGGGTAGCATATTTTTTTTCGCTACTTTTCCAAGGTTTTTTTCGATCTCAGAAATGTAGTCCATTAATTCTACAGGTTGATTGTTGCCTATATTATAAACCCTGTAAGGAGCAAAGCTTGTTGATGGGTCTGGGTTGTCCCCACTCCAATTAGGATTCCCTTTCGGGACATTTTGTAGAACACGAAATACTCCTTCAACTATATCATCAATATAAGTGAAGTCCCGTTTCATTTTTCCAAAATTATAAACATCTATTGGTTTATCCTCTAAAATCGCCTTAGTAAATAAGAAAAGTGCCATATCTGGCCTGCCCCAGGGTCCATACACTGTGAAAAATCTTAACCCGCTAACTGGTAAACCAAAGCTAGCAGAAAACGAATGTGCCAATAGCTCATTTGCCTTCTTACTTGCAGCATAAAGTGAAACTGGATGATCGATGTTGTCCTTAACAGAAAACGGCATTTTTGTGTTAGCCCCGTAGACAGAACTGGATGAAGCATAAACCAGATGCTTAATATTATTGTGTCTACAGGCTTCCAATAAATTTATAAAACCGATCAGATTGGAATCAATATAAGCTTCAGGGTGAGTCAGGGAATGTCTCACACCAGCCTGTGCGGCTAAGTTGACTACATATTCAAATTCATTTCTTTTGAAAGAATCTAAAAGTGCAGGTTTGTCAGTCAGGTTGATTTGTTCAAAACCAAAACCTTCAAATCTATGCAAAATGTCAAGACGATCCTGTTTGAGATTTACATCATAGTAATCACTCATACAATCCAATCCAATTACTTTATATCCCGCCTCCAGAAGTTTTTTGGAAAGAAAAAAACCTATAAAACCCGCAGCTCCGGTAACCAATATTGGCTTTTGAGTGAATGACATACTTTTAAAAATTTATGCAATGCTAGTGTGATTACAGATTTATTCCAAAATCCGTGATTCAATATATGCGAACGTTATATTAAGGCTGCATTAATTTATGAACCGGAGAATCTGTAACAATGCAATCATTTATACCCCAATTACAATTACCTTTGCGGCCAATAATGAAAGAAATTGTAGGAAATAGTTGGCATTTACTTGCGAAGGAATTAAAAATTGAGCTAAGGCTTAAATATGCCATCAACTCAATTTTGCTTTTTACCGGAAGCACAGTTTTTATATGCTACCTGAGCTTCCTGAAGATAATTGATTCCCAAACATGGAATGCCCTATTTTGGATAATCATACTATTTGCAGCTGTGAATAGCATAGCAAAATCTTTTGTACAGGAAGGAGAAGAGAGGAATCTCTATTACTATGGGATAGTCCATCCCCAAGCAATTATTATCTCCAAAAGCATTTATAACCTTATTCTCTTACTGGTAATTACATTGGCAGGATTGTTAATGTACAGTACAGTAATTGGAAACCCTGTAAAAAATCAATCGCTTTTTTTCATAACATTGCTTTTAGCTGTTTGGGGTTTAAGTGGACCCCTAACTATGGTTTCAGCAATTGCCGCAAAAGCAAGCAATAGTCCTGTCCTAATTGCTATTTTAAGTTTTCCGGTGGTTATCCCAGTACTATTGATCGCCATTAAATTGACTAAATATGCGATAGATGGTCTCTCATTTGATGTAGCCTATGATGAACTTATCACTTTAGGAGCAATTAATGTAATAGTTTTTGTTTTATCTATAATACTATACCCCTACCTATGGAAAAGTTGATGTACAGGAAATGGTGGAAAGGATTGACAATCCTAATACTGACGTATGTAGTATTTGCAAGTCTACTCCTTGATGTTCCGCGACTGGTGATTTTAAACGAAACAATCAGAGTACTTCATTTTCATGTTCCAATGTGGTTTGGGATGATCTTTCTATTGTTAGCATCAATGATTTACGCCATCAGATTTTTAGGCTCAAATAGTCTAAAGGATGATCTTTTCAGTGAAGAACTGGCCAATATGGGTATATTTTTTGGGATTCTTGGTGTTGTTTCGGGGATGGTTTGGGCAAATTTCACATGGGGTGAGCCATGGAGTAATGATCCAAAACAAAACGCTTCAGCGATCAGCTTACTGATTTATCTAGCGTATAAAATCCTGAGAGGTTCCATAACGGATCGTCTGGCAAAAGCTCGAATTAGTGCCATCTATAACATATTTGCTTTTGCTTGCCTTATCCCGCTACTATTCATTTTACCCAGAATGACTGACTCTCTACACCCGGGAAATGGAGGTAATCCGGGTTTCAACGCATATGACCTGGATAATGAACTCAGAAAAGTATTCTATACAGCGGTAATTGGATGGACACTTTTGGGTTTTTGGATGGCTACATTAAGAATTAGACTTGGAATAATTGATTTGAAAAAGGATGAATATTTATAAGTATTTAAGAATCTTTAGCCTCCTGGGAATGTTATTACTAGCGTCAGTATTAACAGCTCAGGAAAAACAAGAAATTACTTCTGCTGATTACACAAACACGCAGGTTGAAATGGCCGACGAGATGAGAAGTAATGGCAAAATTTATGTGGTTGTTGCCGTGATCGTTAGTATTTTTGCCGGACTAATCACCTACACAGTCATCATTGATCGAAAGATCTCTAAGTTGGAAAAAGAAGTAAAAGATTAGACAAATGAAAAAAACACATATTGTAGGGATTTTGGTTATTGCAGTAGCCATTACCATTATCATTTCTACTACAGGTGATGCAAGTGCCTATAAGAATTTTAGTGAAGCCAAAGAAATGGCAGAAGCTGGAAATGAATCAAAGATTCATGTGGTAGGTACACTCAAAAAGCAAAATGAGCAAGTGATTGGCTTGATGGAAAGCCCAGACAAGCTTTCATTTTCTTTCATCATGGTTGACGAGAATAAAACAGAACAACAAGTGTTTTATCCTGAACCCATGCCTACAGATTTTCTTAGATCTGAACAGGTAGTTGTTATTGGTTCCTACAAAAACGAAACTTTTGTCGCTAACAAAATCTTAATGAAGTGCCCTTCCAAATACAAGGAAGAGGAGATAAAGGTATAATTCAGATATATGGTTCATTATTTTGTTGGTAACCTGGGACACACCCTGGTAATTAGTGCATTTGTAACAAGTATCATTGCAGCCATTCTTTTCTTTTTGGCTTCAAACCAGGGTTCTCCCGAAAAGAAAAAAAGACTGGAAAAAAATTCCATTATTTTCTTTTACATTCATTCCATTGCTGTTGTGGGAGTAGTGGCAAGTCTATATTGGATCATCAATCACAATTATTTTGAATACCATTATGCACAGAGCCATTCTTCTAAGATCTTGCCATGGTATTACCAAATCTCTTGTTTTTGGGAAGGTCAAGAAGGATCATTCTTATTGTGGATATTCTGGAACGTAATTCTGGGGATTGTTATTATCCGAACCAATAAATTCTGGACTGCCCCAGTGATGGCGATCTTCTCTTTGGTACAGGCTTTTCTTACATCAATGATACTGGGAGCTGTTTTTTTCAATGAATTGAAGATTGGCAGCTCACCATTCATGCTCCTGAGAGAGGTAATCAATGCTCCAATTTTCCAGATGAACCCTGAGTTTGTGCCTCAGGATGGTAATGGGCTCAACCCATTGCTACAAAACTATTGGATGGTGATTCATCCTCCAACACTATTTTTAGGTTTTGCTACAACACTAGTACCATTTGCTTACTGCATATCTGGACTGGCGTTAGGAAAGTTTAAAGAATGGATTAGACCTGCACTACCATGGGCACAATTCTCAGCACTTGTTTTGGGAGTTGGAATTCTGATGGGTGCATATTGGGCTTATGAAACGCTGAATTTCGGAGGATATTGGAATTGGGACCCTGTGGAAAATGCTGTTTATGTCCCCTGGTTAGTTCTAGTAGCAGCAGTACACACTATGATAGCATTCAAGAAAAGTGATACTGCACTCAAAGCCTCAATCATTTTAACGATAGCCACATTCATTCTGATCTTATATTCTACTTTCCTCACCAGAAGTGGTGTATTAGGTGATAGCTCTGTGCATTCATTTACGGACCTTGGTTTGTCTGGCCAGTTGCTATTGTGCTTGTTTGGGTTCCTCATTCTATCTGTAATACTGGTAAGCATTAAATGGAAACAAATCCCATCAGCTGAAAATGAAGTCTCCGGGTATTCAAGGGAGTTTTGGATTTTACTTGGAGCAATCACATTAAGTGTAATGGCTTTTCATGTGATCCATGTGACTTCCTATCCGGTGTATAATAAAATCGCAGCATTATTTGGCGCTGAGTTAAACCTGGCTCCTCCAGTCGATCAGGTTTCTGCGTATAGTGATATCCAAATTTGGTTTGCAGTGGTAATTGCTGTTCTTTCAGGTACTGGCCAATTTTTTTGGTGGAAAAAGATGGATAAGGCCGAATTGAAAAAGGTTTTATACATGCCACTCGTAATTTCATTGATTGTATCGATCGTGATTATTGTAGCTACCAATTTTTCAAGTGTTATACAAAATCAAAATGAAGTCAATGCGGCAAGTGCCTTTAGATTTGTGAGATACTTGTTATTATTAGTATGTGCCACCTACAGTATCATAGCCAATGCCACAATTTTATTCCCCCTTTTGAAATCAAGCCCCAAACTCACTGGTGGATCTTTCACACATATTGGAATAGGGTTAATGCTTGTGGGGATCCTTTTCTCCTCCGGGTATTCAAAAATTGTGTCTGAGAACTACACCGGACTGGTATGGAGTAATGAATTTCCTGATGAGGTCAATCGAAACAATTTGCTTCTTTTCATGAATGAACCCAGGCAAATGGCTGATTACTCTCTCAATTACCTGGGTATGAGAAAGAAATTCAAGGGTCACGGTTACATCAATGAATCTTTTGTTACCAATACCAAAGACCCTTTAAAATACCTTGCGAATACGGGTTTACCTGATAAAGGTATCAATAAAGGAGACACACTTACTGTAATAGGACCAGAGAACAGTTACTTCGAAATAGAATACAAAAAACCTACCGGAGAATCATTCACTTTATTTCCACGGGTGCAAATGAATGAGTCTATGGACATGATTGTCTATTCTCCGGATATAAGACGGACGTTAAGAGCGGACCTATATACGCATATCAGGACCTTCCCGGACCCTGAAGACGAGGGTAAGTGGAGTGAAAAACAAGAGATTACAGTACCAATTCAGGGTGAGTTTTTCATGAACGACTATGTTTCTGTGTTCGAAGGTGTAGAACGGTTAGATGAATTTCAGGGAGTCAAACTTGGTCCTTCAGATGTTGCCATAAAAGCCAGGATCAGGATCTCTGGTGAATCCGGAGACTATGAAGCAACCCCTACATATATCATTAAAGATAAGATGGCCGGAAAAGTACCGTTCCTCATTAAAGACCTGGGGATTAAGGTGTCTATTGAAGCCATTCAACCAGAAACAAATAGCTTTGTGTTTGGGGTACAAACCACACAGAAAGATTGGGTAATTCTGGAAGCAGTTGAAATGCCATTTATCAATATCCTGTGGTTAGGAACTTTATTCCTTTGTATTGGATTTACAATAGCGATAAGAAGACGTTACCTCGAATTTGAAAAAATGAAAATTAAGGGAGCCGAATAAATCTGCTCTCACTAAATTTATATTATACATCCTGGTTCTATAACTTAGAATTAAAGAAACACATATGTCTACATCTTTTAAGATCTCCATTATTGGGAGTGGAAACATTGCTTATCACCTGACACATCATCTGCTTGCCACCGGACATCACATTAACTCAATCTATACCAGACAGGCAAAAGAATGGATGGATGAGTTAGCAAGTATACCCCACAAAAACTCCCTGGACTACAAAGATGAATACGCTGATTTTATCATAATCGCGATTAAAGATGAAGCCGTGGGCAAAGTTTTAAGTGAATTGAAGAACGTTACAAACGCTCAGTTGCTCCATACTAGTGGCACGCTTGGATTGGACATATTCAAAGAGCATGGGTTTGATGATTGTGGAATTCTATATCCTTTTCAGACGATTCAAAGAAGCAGAAAAATCGATATGGGAGAGGTCAATTATTTTGTGGAAGCTCCTGATATGGTCAACGAAGAGAAATTAACGAGATTTTGCGAGGCAGCAAATTTCAAGCATGAATGGGTGGATTCCTATCACCGTAGTATTTATCATTTGGCTGCAGTATTTAGCTCAAACTTCATCAATCACCTTCTGACCCTTTCAAAGGAAATTCTGGATGAGCATGGGCTTAATTTTAAATTGCTTGAACCATTAATCTATGAAACAATCAATAAAGCGCTAGACTTACAACCTAAGTACACACAAACGGGCCCTGCTGTAAGGGAAGACAAGGTCATTATAGACAGGCATATGAAAATGCTCGATAACGATGAGAGTAAACAAAAAATATATCAAATCATGTCTGATAGTATCATCCAATCTTTGAAACACTTAAAATGACATGAAATCCGAGCCAAGAATTTTCTCTATTAAAGGCATTTTAAGGATTTCGAGAGTTCCCAATCTTATTATCATCGCCATCACCCAGTACCTGACTGCAATTTTTTTGGTAGGTCCCTCTGGGAATTGGATGGTTTATCTGAAAGATATTAACCTGTTTCTGGTAGTAATCAGCACCTTGATGATCTCTTCAGCAGGTTACATCATCAATGATTACTACGATCAGAAAATTGACATGGTCAACAGACCCGAAAAAGTTGTGGTAGGTACTGATTTGAGGAGAAGAGCCGCAATTTTCTACCACACAGTGTTTAATGCCTTTGGAATTATTATTGGATTTGTGGCAATGCCAACAATTGGCCTTATTCATTTCCTATCAGCTTTTTTACTTTGGCTCTATAGCAACCACCTTAGAAGGCTGCCCATTATTGGAAATTTGCTGATCGCATCTTTAACCGCCCTATCCATTCTCTTAATCAGCCTCAATTATGAAGCTACAGAAATACTTATACTGGTGTATTGTCTTTTTGCAGGCTCCATCATGTTAATTCGGGAAATCATAAAAGATATCGAGGACCTGAAGGGTGAGAAAAAATTCGGCATCAAGTCTTTACCTGTGTTAATAGGCATCCGAAAAACCAAAAGAATCTTATACATAATCTGTTTTTTCGCGGCGATTGGCCTTATGGGATTCCTTCTAAAGGTCAATAACAATATCGTGGAGTATTACTTCATTATACTCTCTCCGTTTATGATTTTTTTCATATATAGACTGGTTAAGGCAGATACAAGGGCTAATTTTACGCAACTAAAGTATTTAACTAATCTGATCATTGTCTCTGGCCTGATCAGTATGATGTTTTTTTAAATATGAGAAAACAAAACCTGGCCATCCTTGCTTCCGGAAGCGGAACCAATGCTGAAAATATTACCAAAGCATTTCATGAAACACCAGATCTCAATGTAAGCCTGATTGCCACCAACAAACCTTCAGCTAAAGTATTGGAGAGAGCTGAACGTCTGGGAATTGAATCACGCATTTTCTCAAAAACAGAAATGGATTCAGGAATTTTACTTGACATTCTGAAGGATGCTAAAATTGATTTTATCATTTTGGCCGGTTTCTTGCTAAAAATTCCAGCTAATCTTCTAATTGCTTTTCCTGATAGGATAATTAATATTCACCCCGCCTTACTTCCCAGGTTCGGTGGAAAAGGAATGTATGGAGACAGGGTTCATCAAAGTGTAATTGCTGAAGGCGAAAAAAAGAGTGGCATTACGATTCATTTGGTTAATGAAGAATACGATAAAGGAAAATTTCTTTTTCAGGCAGAATGTGATGTATTGCCAGAAGACACACCTGATAAATTGGCAAAAAGAATACATGCGCTTGAATATGTACATTTTCCTGTAATAATTAAGCAGTACATTTTAGAAAAAGCATCCTCTAATTGATATTAATTTTTAGCTTTGCAGCTTCATTGAAGTAAATCCTGCGGAATGGGGCATAAAAAAATAGAATCGGCACTAATATCAGTCTATCACAAAGACAATCTGGAACCTTTAGTAAGGTTACTACACAATCAAAATGTAAAACTTTATTCTACTGGCGGCACAAGGAAATTTATAGAGGATCTCGGCATTCCAGTTGTGGCGGTAGAAGATGAAACGGCATATCCTTCCATATTTGGGGGCCGGGTAAAAACACTACATCCAAAGATTTTCGGTGGCATCCTTTATAGAAGGGACAATTCATCTGATCTGGAGGAGCAATCCACCTATGAAATTCCTAACCTTGATTTAGTGATTGTGGACCTGTATCCTTTTGAAGATACAGTCGCCTCTGGTGCAAGTCATGCTGATATTATTGAAAAAATTGACATTGGAGGAATCTCTCTTATCAGGGCAGCAGCCAAAAACTATAAAGATGTAGTGATTATCTCATCCAGAGACCAATACCAGGTTTTACAGCAGATTTTGGAAGAAAACAAAGGAGAAACAAGTGAAGAACACAGGAGACAATTTGCTGCTGAGGCGTTCGATATTTCTTCCCATTATGATACAGCAATTTTTGGATATTTCAATGAGGATGTGAAAATCAAGCGATTCAAACAGAGCATACAATCTTCAAAAACATTGCGGTATGGTGAAAATCCACACCAGGAAGGTGTATTCTATGGAAAACTTGACGACTTATTTAATCAGATTCATGGAAAAGAGCTATCCTACAACAATTTAGTGGATATTGACGCGGCTGTAAACCTAATTGGTGAATTCGAAGAGACTGCTTTTGCGATCCTGAAACATAATAATGCCTGTGGTGTTGCTACTGGACAATCAGTGAAAGAAGCTTACCAAAGAGCTTTTGAGGCTGATACAATTTCAGCCTTTGGGGGTGTGCTAGTAACCAATAAGCCAATTGACCAGGAAACTGCGGATGTCATGAACTCACTATTTTTTGAGGTTTTGATTGCTCCGGAATTTACAGATGAGGCATTAGAGATCTTAAAGACCAAGAAAAACCGAATTCTTCTGATCCAGAAGATGAAACTTGACAATAAGAAAATCCACAAGACACTTTTAAATGGTGTGATTGAGCAGGATATTGATTGGAAAACCGATGCTATGGAAGATTTGAAGGTAGTAACTAAAGTCTCTCCTGATGAAGCTATCAAAGCGGAATTAATTTTCGCTTCAAAAGTTTGTAAGCACACAAAATCTAATACAATAATTCTCTCGAAAGACGGTCAAATGCTTGCCAGTGGTGTAGGTCAGACCTCAAGAGTGGACGCCTTGAAACAAGCTATTGAAAAAGCTAAATCTTTTGGGTTAGATTTGCAGGGTGCTGTGATGGCTTCAGATGCATTCTTCCCTTTTCCTGACTGTGTGGAGATCGCTGAAAAGGAAGGAATTAAATCTGTGATTCAGCCAGGAGGTTCAATAAAAGATCAGCTTTCTATTGATTTCTGCGATGAGCACGGTATGTCTATGGTTTTCACGGGCTTTAGACATTTTAAACATTAAAATAATTGATGTGGTAATCCGATTGATAACGACAAATTGTTATCTTTCGAGACTTTTTAATATAAGAGAAAATAAGCGATAAATGGGGTTATTTGATTTCTTTTCAAGTGACATTGCAATAGACCTTGGAACAGCGAATACGCTAATCATCAACAAAGATAAAATCGTAGTAGACGAACCGTCTATTATTGCTATTGATAAGCATACCAATAAGGTTCTTGCGATAGGCAGGGAAGCCATGCAAATGCATGAAAAAACGCATGAAAATATTAAAACCATCAGGCCCCTTAAAGACGGAGTAATTGCTGATTTCCATGCTGCAGAACACATGATCCGTGGTATGATCAAAATGATCGATGGCAACAACAAAAGAATTTTCCCAGCTTCCCACAGAATGGTAATTTGTATTCCTTCCGGAATTACTGAAGTAGAGAAAAGAGCTGTTAGGGATTCAGCAGAACATGCTGGTGCTAAGGAAGTTTATATGATTTATGAACCAATTGCTGCGGCAGTTGGGGTTGGACTTGATATTGAGCAACCCGTAGGTTCAATGATTGTAGATATTGGAGGAGGAACAACTGAGATTGCTGTAATTGCCCTTTCAGGTATTGTTTGTGACCAATCTATTCGTGTAGCTGGAGATACTTTCAACAAGGATATTCTGGACTATATGAGAAGACAGCATAACCTATTGATTGGAGAAAGATCTGCTGAGAAAGTAAAGATCGAAGTGGGGTCAGCTCTGACAGAATTGGATGAAGGGCCGGAAGATTATGAAATCAGAGGAAGGGATCTAATGACTGGTATACCAAAAGTGATTAAAATAAGTTACTCTGAGATTGCTTTCGCAATTGACAAATCTGTTTCTAAAATTGAAGAAGCTGTGCTAAAAGCACTTGAGATTTCTCCCCCAGAGCTTTCTGCAGATATTTATGACAATGGTATCTACCTGACAGGTGGAGGTGCATTGCTAAGAGGATTGGATAAGCGACTTGCCTTGAAAACCAAGCTTCCGATCCATGTGGCCGATGATCCATTGAGAGCGGTTGTAAGAGGAACAGGTATCTCACTTAAAAACCTTAACTCATTCAAAGCAGTGTTGATGCAATAGGCGAATGCGTGGATTACTTCAGTTCATTTATCAATACAGGGTATATGAATTATTCATCATATTGGAATTATTCTGCGCATGGCTAATCATTAATAACAACAGGTATCATAATGTGGCATTCCTGAATGCTTCCAATAATGTGGCTGCCAACGTAAACAGTTTCACAGACAATTCAGAAAGGTATTTCGAGCTGGACAAAGTGAATGAAGAACTTGCAACAGAAAATGCTATTCTCAAAGAACAGCTAGCTAAATACGCCTATTCTGAAACTTACAATAAGCAATTTAATGACAGCCTTCTTCAAAGGTATTTTGTCTCACCTGCAAAGGTGATTAAGAACACTGTTATAAATGCCAATAACTATTTCACCATTGACAAGGGGTCCAGGCACGGCATACGGCCAGGAATGGGTGTAGCCAGTACCAGAGGTGCGGCCGGGCAGGTCAAGTATGTTTCTAGTAATTTCTCTACAGTTACTTCCATGCTACATGCTGATTTAATGGTATCATCAGTGATCAAGAGAAACGGTGCTTTCTGTACCACGCAGTGGGATGGCACAAGACTTAACTATAGCAAACTCAAGTTTGTACCACGTCATCTGGAACTAAACATAGGTGACACAATCCTTACCTCCGGTTACAATTCTGTTTTCCCAGAGGGAATGATGATTGGAGTGATCAGTGAGATAGATCTACAGGAAAATGAATCTTTCTTTGACATCACTATTGAGCTGGCCACTGACTTCTCCAGTTTAAGCTATGTTTACATAGCTGCTGACAAAATGAAAGAGGAGATTGATTCATTGACTAATGTTACCGTAGAAAATGATTAGGAGAGAATCACTAGAGCACATCATTAATTTTTTGGTATATGTTGTACTACAACTTTTCCTGATCAATAAACTCGTTTTATTTAATCAGGCATTCTGCTTTTTCTATGTAGGGTTCCTATTGTACCTTCCCCAATCACTAGGCAGGGTTTATCAGCTTTTCATAGGAATGGGGATCGGTTTATTAGTGGATGTATTCTTTGATACCCCTGGCATCCATGCGGCCGCATCTGTGTTCTTAATGTTTCTTCGACCTGGCTGGCTTAATGTAACCACAGGTGGATCACTGGAAGAAGGAGAGAAAATCAATTTAAGGAATTTAGGACTTACATCTTTTGTTACGTTTTCACTACCATTGATTGCTATCCATCACATAACTATTTTTACGATAGAAGGATATGGTTTTTCATCATTTTATGATGTGTTCTTGAAGATACTTTTTAGTAGCATGTTTACCTTAATGGTTGTGACGATTATACAGCTATTATTGGCACCAGCTAAAAGTAGAAGATAATGTACAAGGAGCGAAGAATTGCAATATTTGGATTGATTCTATTGGTGGGAATTACCTTCTCATTCAAACTCTTTATGATACAGGTAGTGGATGAAGATTATAAAATCGCAGCTGAAAACAACATCATCCACAAGGTAACAGAATATCCGTTCAGAGGATTAATTTATGACCGAAATGGTGTGTTACTGGTTCAAAATAGCCCCGTTTTTGACCTGAATGTCATTCCCAGAGAGGTTGAAAACATTGACACACTTGCTTTTTGTGAATTATTTGAGATATCTCGGGAAGAATACAATGAAAGGATCTCCAAAGCTAGAAATTACAATTTAAATAAGCCTTCTACATTCCTGGAGATGATCCCAAATGAATCGTTCGCCAGGATTCAGGATCAACTGATCAATTACCACGGTTTCTTTGTTACACCCAGGACAATCCGAACATATCCACATACCTCGCTTGCCAATGCCCTGGGTTACATTGGAGAAATCAGTAGAAGACAACTCAATAAGGATACTACGAACTACTACAAACAAGGTGACTACATTGGTATTAGTGGTGTGGAATCAGAATATGAACAAGAGCTGCGTGGAAAACGTGGTGTTAGAGTGAAAATGGTAAACGCAAAAGGTGTTGTAAAGGGTGATTTCAGAGATGGGGAATATGATTCGCTTTCTGTGCCAGGCAAGGATTTGATATTGACGATTGACCTGGAACTCCAACAGTACGCTGAAAAATTGCTGGAAGGTAAAATTGGAAGCCTTGTAGCAATTGAGCCATCCACAGGTGAAATTCTGGCTTTTGTGTCTTCACCTTCCTATGACCCAAATTTACTGAGTGGTAGAAAATTTGGTGCTGAATTTGGAAAACTTCAATCAGATAGCCTGAAACCAATTTTTAACAGACCTCTGATGGCTATGTACCCACCAGGCTCAATGTTCAAGACGCTGCAATCCCTTGTAGCACTTCAGGAAGGTGTTGTATACCCACAGGAAAAAATTTACTCGGATGGAACATTAATTGGTGACCTTGCTCCTAATGGCTATTATGATGTTAAAAAGGCAATTAAATTCTCCTCGAACAATTACTTCTATAAAGTTTTCAAACGCGTTATCAACCGTAATGAAGATCCCAATACATACCTAGACACGAGAATAGGTTTAGAGAAATGGAAGACTTATGTGAATAACTTTGGTCTGGGAATAGAGTTGGATACAGACCTTCCCAATGTAAAATCCGGTTATGTCCCTTCCCTGAGCAGATATGATAGAATGTATGGAGAGAATCGATGGAAATATTCAAATATTAGTTCATTGAGTATCGGACAGGGCGAGCTTTTGGTCACACCTCTTCAAATGGCCAATCTAGGTGCAATTTTGGCGAATAGAGGTTTCTATTATACACCTCATATGGTAAAAGAAATTGGTGATTCTAATGCCCCTTTAGAGAAATATGCTTTTCCCAATTATGTAGGTATTGATGAAAAACACTTTCCAACTGTTTTGGAAGGTATGGAGCTGGTAGTGAAGGAAGGATCTGGAACACGGGCATACATTTCTCCTGAAGTTGTGGTTTGCGGAAAGACCAGTACTGTACAAAACCCCCATGGTGAGGACCATTCAGGGTTTATGGGGTTTGCCCCAATGAATGAACCCAAAATTGCCATTGCAGTATATGTTGAAAATGCAGGATGGGGAGGAAGAGCCGCAGCTTCTATTGCAGGACTGGTCATGGAGAAATATATAACTGGCGAAATTACCAGGAAGTGGATTGAGGATTTCGCTTTAAGAGGAGAGTTTATCTATTGAGAAGTTCAGGAAACATATACCAATTTGACTGGGTAACAATGCTGATTTATTTCAGCCTTGTCTTATTTGGTTGGATCAATATATATGCCGCTACATTTGATGAGGAGGTAGCTACAAGTATATTCAATATCACACAGAATTCCGGAAAGCAACTGATTTGGATTGGCACGAGCCTGCTCCTAATTTTGGCAATTCTTATCATTGACTTTAGATTTTATGAATCAGTAGCATACATCGTCTATGGGATTTCAATGTTACTACTACTTATGGTATTGCTTCTAGGGCGTGAAGTTTCCGGAGCAACTTCATGGTTTGAACTGGGTCCTTTTAGATTACAGCCATCAGAATTTGCCAAATTTTGTACCGTATTGGCTATGGCCAAATTCATTGGCGGCCCCCAGAAAGACCTTGCGAAACTTAAGAATCAGGCGATTACCTTATTAATTCTTGGTACACCAGCCTTGTTAATTCTATTGCAACCAGATGCCGGTTCCGCTATGGTTTACATAAGTTTAATCCTGGTGGCGTATAGAGAAGGTTTTTCACCAATACCACTATATCTTGGTCTAGCCGCTGTTTTACTTTTTGTATTAACACTTCTTATTGCCAATTACATCATTTTCCTGATTGTGGCTATCATAATTCTTGCTCTATTATTTGTAGGGATATACCTAAAATCATTGAAAAAAGTACTGCTCATTGTCATTGCAACAGTATCCATCATATTTTATATCACGAGTGTGGATTTCATCATGAACAATGTATTGAAGCCACACCAACAAAAGAGACTTATATCCCTGATTAACCCAAACAGTGACCCTCTTGGCTATGGATGGAATGTAACGCAATCAAAAATTGCAATTGGATCAGGTGGTTTTGCAGGAAAGGGCTTTTTAGAGGGTACTCAAACCAAATTTGACTTTGTACCAGAACAAAGTACAGACTTCATATTCTGCACGGTAGGAGAAGAGTATGGTTGGGTGGGAAGTATGGTAGTAATTGTGTTGTTCAGTGCTTTACTTTTCCGACTCTTAAGCTTAGCCGAGAGACAAAAGTCAAAGTTTTCCCGAGTCTATGGATATGGCGTTGTGAGCATCATATTTTTTCACTTTACTGTTAATATTGCTATGACTATAGGTCTGTTTCCGGTAATAGGGATTCCGCTACCATTTATCAGTTACGGAGGGTCTTCATTGTGGGCCTTTACTATTTTGTTATTTATTTTCCTGAAAATGGATGCTCACAGAATGCAATTACTTGAACGTTGGTAATTAGCGAAATCTTCTAAAAACAATTTTCAGCAATTCCTTTACCACTTCGGAAGTCATATCCCAGTTATTTTGTTTGGCATAACCATTTATCAAAACTTCCACTGATTCATCGAAATTCTGACACTTTTCAATTTTCTCCAATGCGGTATTAAATGCATCACCATCTCCGTCAAAGAGATCATTGACGAATAAATACTTTTGATTGACAGAAATGGCCTCACTTAACAAATCTGATTGTTCAGACTTCAATTGGTCCGCTACGGTAACTTTTTCAGATTGCATTTTTTCATTGAGGCTTGGCGCATCAGATTTGTATTTCGTATTGAGAGAATCCTCATGATCCTCTATTTCATTTTCCTCTTCTGTAGCAGTTGAGTCATCATGAAAATCATCTTCATCAGGTTGATCTTCTAAAGTTATTGGCTCAGGGTTCTCTTCGTCTGAGATTTCGTCAATGTTTGCATCATCAGAATCTAGTTCATCTGATTCGATTTCTTCAGAAATAACTTCATCCACAGACTCTTCTATTTCGTCATCTGAAACCAATTCCTCATTCTCATCTTCCAGATACTCTTTCTGATCCATTTCCTCCTGTTCAATGTCTTCATCAGGAGCAAATTCTTCCTCTGAAGTGATTTCATTAGTTTCAGGTTCATCTAACGGCTCAAAGTCATCAGAAATCAAATCCTCCTCTTCATTCCCATTGTCACCTGATTCTTCATCTAGTATCAACGCATCAACGTCTACAGGTAGAATACCAGAAAGTTCTCCAATCAACTGTTCCGGGTCATCTATTTCAAATGTCTCAGTTTCAAAAACATCATTCAATACCTGGAGCGCATCATCAGTTTCTACTTTATCAGTACCGATATCTTCTAACTGTGTGAAAAAACTATGTAAAATAGCTTTATTGACCTTGATATACTTTTCAATACTCTTAAACCCTTTAACACCTATTTTCTTCTGGTGCTTTAGAGAAATCTCCGCTAACAAGAAATCAAAAGGAGAGAATGTAAGGTAAATAGTATCTTCAATGGCGCTTTTCAGCATAGGTTGGAAGTATGATTTACTTACTTTGATATGCTGAGAAACTACATTCATAAATTTCATCAAAGCACCACGAACATCTTCCTGACGGAAATCAAAATATGGGCTCTCTATTCTTTTCATTTCCTCCTGCCACTCAGAATACAGGTTTTTTAGTACCAGTAAATTAGCCTGCTTGGATGGTGTCAGGTTCAAAATTTGTTTGCCATCTATGGCTTCATGACCAGCAAAAAAGCTATCACAAACTTTCCCTGCAAACTCCTCACTGTACTTTTCCACATATTCATGGTTAATTTTGCGTTCAGCCATATTCTGCTTGTTAAATTTGCCGTTGAATGAATACGATAATTATAGAAAACCTCCAAAGTAAAGCTATTCATTGCAATACTAAAACGAAAAAGTTGTTGGAAATTTTACAGGAAAATCAAATCGACTGGATGCAGGCTTGTGGAGGAAAAGGAAGGTGCACTACCTGCAAAGCAATAATTCATGAAGGCTTTGAGAATTTCTCTCCACTTTCACCGTTTGAAGAGAGGTGTAGAGAAAACAATGCCATAAAAGAAAATGAGCGATTATCTTGCCAGGCAGAAGTGACTGGGGATGTAATTATCAGTGTGCCTGAACAGTATAAACTACCACACCTAACCTATTCAAATTAATGTTTGTAGAACCTAAAATTGGCTTGGCCCATGACCATAAGTATGGATGGATAGAAGTAATCTGCGGATCTATGTTCTCTGGTAAAACAGAAGAGCTGATCAGAAGGATTAAGCGTACAATGATTGCTCGTCAGAGAGTGATGATCTTTAAACCTATCATTGATAATCGCTATCACGCTAAAAACGTGGTTTCTCACAATGAAAACGCAGTAGACAGCCTTGCTGTAAATTTCGCCAATGATATTTTACTATCTGCAACTGATTGTGAAGTTGTTGGGATTGATGAGGTTCAATTTTTTGATAATGACATTGTGGATGTAGCTGTTAAGCTTGCCAATGACGGAAAAAGGGTAATAGTAGCTGGATTGGACATGGACTTTCTTGGCAGACCATTTGGTCCGATGGCGGCTCTTATGTCAGTTGCTGAATATGTCACTAAAGTACATGCGGTTTGTGTAAAATGTGGCAATGTGGCTTCCTATTCTTTTAGGAGAACCAAGTCCAATAAAAAGGTTGTATTAGGAGAAACTGACATATATGAAGCTCGCTGTAGACGTTGCTTTATGGAAGGGCAGGAAGAAAAATAACATGCGAGAATTTTCAATTCTATTATTCATAATCATTTCATTTGGTCTCAGGTCCCAAAATATTCCTATTGGTACATGGAGGACCCATTTCAACTATGAATCAGCCCATCTGGTAACAAAAACAAATTCCAAAATCTATTGCGCCTCAAAAAATGGATTATTCAATGTTGATTTAACTGATAAGTCTATCAATATTCTTTCAAAAATTGATGGGTTAAGTGATGCCCAGATTTCCGCTATGGCTTTTTCACAAGAAAATTCCGTCCTCGTAGTAGGCTATTCCAATGGCAACATTGATCTAATCACAAATAGTGAAATCTTTAATATTGATTTGATCAAAAGAGAGAATATTGTCGAAAGTAAATCTATTCACCACATTTCTTTCTACGATGAGCGTGCGTTTTTGTCAACAGATTTTGGAATAGTGGTATTGAACCTTGCCAACAAAACGATAAGGGAAGTATTCAGAGAAATTGGTCCGGAAGGTCAGACAGTATCTGTGGAAGAAACAGCTATTTTTCAGGATAGCCTTTTCGCCATTACTAATTTTGGCCCTCTAAAAGCCTTCCTTGCTGATAAAAGAAACCTTCTGGATTTCAATAATTGGGACAGATTGTTTCCCGCTGATTCAATCTTTTCCATAGTTGAATCAACTAACCTGGGACTTCTTTTGAGTGATGGAGAGCAATTGATCTTACGAGATGAAAATGGAAATAACCAGCTCCAAAGTACTCTAAACAATTTCATAAAAGACATCAAATACTCTGACGAGATAAATATTATTTATCAAAATGAAATTACATCATGGGATTGGAATGTGGAAAGCCCTGTTGAGATTTTAAACACTAATTCGCCAGCAGATATTATTAAAATAGAAGGCAGCTATTGGCTAGCTGATGAAGAGGTTGGTTTAATTGAGTATAATGCATCAGAAGAAGCCATTCTGATACCCTCTGGTCCTCATACAGATAATATTCAAAAGGTTGTAGCTCAAAACGGAGAATTATATGCATTTGGTGACTTCAGAACAGATTTTCACAACATTGGAAATACCAGTGAATATAGTTTATTCCAAAATGGGGTCTGGAAGATCACAGAACATTCTGGAGTCTACAACCCATCAAACGTTTCAGAAGATTATTTAGCTACATTCGGTTCAGGCGTGTTTGATTTGGGTTCACAAAAAACATTAACTGAAAACGGGCTGAATCCACCTTTTGAAAAAGGTAGTGGGTCAGATTCTGTCATTATCACTGGGGGAGCTGTAACCAGTCATGGTAATTGGTTTCTAAATTTTGACACAGATCCCAGCTTACACTTATTGGATGAGGAAGGTGATTGGCATTCCTACTTCACCAATTTTCGTTTTCCAAATAGTGTTTCGAAGAGCATTTCAGAAAGACTTATCATTTCAAGTGCCCCTGCTTTTTCAAATGGAATATTAATTTTTGATCCTGACCTTGAAAGCTTCCAGGTCCTAACTTCGGGGAATAGTGATCTGCCTTCAAACACTGTCAATGATATTGCTGTTGACCTGGATGATGAATTATGGATGGCTACAAATAAAGGAGTCGCCTATTTACCCTCAGCATCAACTGATATCTCATCTGGTTTCAATACAGTTATTATTCCAATCTTTCAAAATAGCTTCTTGTTCCTAAATGAAAATGTCAATTGTATTGAAGTTGACCCGGGTAATCGCAAGTGGATAGGTACCAATAATGGCATCTGGCTTTTTGAAGAAGCCGCACAATCAATAGTCTATCACTTCAACACATCTAATAGCCCATTACCCTCAGATATAATCCTAGATGTTGCAATTGATGCCGCTACAGGAGAAGTATTTATACTCACTTCAAAGGGACTGATGTCCTATCGTTCAGACGCTACAACTGGAGAGCCATTGTTTGGTGATATCAAGATTTTTCCTAATCCCGTATCTCCTGGTTACAATGGCAATGTTGGCATCTCGGGTCTTGCCAATGATGTGAATATCAAAATTACAGATATCAGGGGATCACTTATCAGAGAATTAAGTGCAAATGGTGGATCGGCCAGTTGGGATTTGAGAGATTATAATGGAGCTCCTGGTCAATCCGGGGTTTACCTGTTTTTTGCTTCAGATCCTCTTGGGGTTGAGACACTTATTGGCAAAATCTTAGTCCTGAAATAATGCTTTACAAGACACGTGGGATAGCGTTGAACTATGTAAAATACAGGGATACATCTATTATTGCCAGGATATATACAGAGAGATTTGGAAAGCAATCTTACATTGTAAACAACATAAGGAGCGCAAGATCCAAAAAAAGTATCGGCTATTTTCAACCGTTGACGTTGCTTGACCTGATTGTATACCACGATAACAAAAAGGAAATTCACAGACTGTCCGAATTTAAATTTTCTGAACCTTTCTCATCTATACCATATGACATCAGAAAAGGTGCAATTGCTTTATTTATTACCGAGGTTCTCAATAAAGTAACCACAGGCGAAGAAGACAATGAATCACAATTTGAATTTCTCTATAACGCGATTACATTGCTTGATCAAAAGAAAGAGCATTTTGAAGACTTTCACAATTACCTTCTTTTGCATTTGAGTTATTATTTAGGGTTCGGAATTAGCTCAATGGACGACCTCACCCATGATGGTGATGTTAGCTTGCAAAAATATATTGAAGATGTAAGGAATAATTTTGTTTCTGGTGAGATACTTTCAAATGGCAAAACCAGGAGTAAAGCGCTTGAAATATTAATACATTACTACAGTACACACATAGATGGATTCGGAAAAATTAAGTCACTTGCAGTCATGCAACAGATCTTCAATTGATCCACTTCAATCAAAGAAAATTAAGTTGTAAATTTCAGACTCAAAAAACATTCTTATGGCACAGGATAAACTATTTGATGAAATACCATCTTTGGACCTTGAGGATTTTAGATCCGGTGATCCAATTAGAAAGCAGCAGTTTGTTGATAAACTAGGAGAAGCCTACAACAACATTGGGTTTGTAGCAGTAAAGAACCATGGATTATCAGATGAACTTACTAAAAATCTATATCAGTCAGTTCAAAACTTTTTTGGGTTACAGGAAGACACCAAACTAAAGTATGAAAAACCAGAATTATTTGGTCAAAGAGGCTATGTAAGCAAAGGAAAAGAGCGAGCTAAAGGTAGAAATACCGGTGACTTAAAAGAATTTTATCACATAGGTCAACCCTCTGGTAAAAGGGACTATCCTGACAATATATTTCCTGATGAGATCCCTGAATTCAAGGATACAACACTGGAAGCATACAGAACCCTCGAGAAAGCCGGTTTAGAAATGCTAAGTGCAATAGCCATTTACCTGGGATTACCAGAAAACTATTTTGAAGACAAAGCGCAGCATGGAAATAGCATTCTTAGACCTATTCATTATTTCCCAATAGAAAACCCTGAGGAAATACCAAGCGATGCAGTTCGAGCCGCGGAGCACGGAGACATAAATCTTATAACCTTATTGATGGGAGCAAGTGCAGACGGACTGCAGGTATTGAGGCGTGATAACAAGTGGATTCCAATTACAGCCCTACCAGACCAAATTATAGTCAATGTAGGAGACATGCTTGCACGCTTTACAAATGATAAATTGAAATCTACAATTCATCGTGTTGTCAATCCTCCGAGAGAAAAAATGGGAACATCCCGGTACTCAATTCCATTTTTCATGCATCCAATTTCAGAAATGGATCTTACATGTCTGCAGAGTTGTATTGATGATAACAACCCGAAAAAATATGAAGATATTACAGCGGGAGAATTTCTAGATCAGAGATTGGCTGAGATTGGTTTAAAAAAATAAATGATCCGGAGAGTAAGATATTTTATTTTCCTAAGAGACATAGCTATTCTCTCTGTCACATCATTTGGTGGCGCAACTGCTCATATAGCAATGTTTCTGGACCGTTTGGTGGTGAAAAGAGCGTATCTTACTGAAAAGGAGCTGATGGAGCTATATGCCCTGTGTCAGATTTTACCCGGGCCAACATCTACTCAAACCATTACTTCACTTGGTTTCAAAATTGGAGGGCCCAATCTTGCCTATCTTACCTTGCTTGTATGGATGCTACCAGCTGTAAGTGTAATGATCACAACAGCTATTTTTATTAACCTGTTGAACGATCAGGGAATATCTCTTGATTTTCTTCTATATGTTCAACCCATTGCAGTTGGAATTGTAGCCTATTCCGCTTACCAGATTTCCAGGAAAGTGGTGAGTACACGGTTAGGATACTTTCTGATGATTCTTGGTTGTTTTTCCGCTTTTTTATATAGGTCGCCATTTTTATTCCCAATAATCATCACCATTGGAGGTGTATGTACTTCCTTCAAATTTAAATCTCACCAGCAGGTGCCTGATAAGACACCTATGAAAATAAACTGGTCAAATTTCTTCCTTTGGGGAGGCGTTTTCATTTTCGCGGCTGTACTTGGAGCCATCACTGATTTACATGCTATCAGGATTTTCGAAAATTTCTATAGAAATGGAAGCCTGGTCTTTGGTGGTGGACAGGTTCTGGTGCCAATGATACAAGCAGAGTTTGTCGAATTTAAGGGCTGGGTTACCGAGGAAGAGTTTATTTCTGGGTACGCACTTTCACAAGCTTTACCTGGACCTACTTTTTCTTTTAGTGCATTTATAGGTACAATATCATTAAAAGCCTACGGTATTCCTGGCGAAATAATAGGGGGGTTCATGGCTGCATGTGGGATTTTCTTACCTGGAACTTTCCTGATATTCTTCGTAATCAGGTTCTGGGAGCAACTAAAGGAGTACAGAATTGTAAGGGCTTCTTTGGAGGGAATTCAAGCTGTAAGTGCTGGGTTGGTGATAGCAGCTACTTTCATTTTGTTTGAACCGATTGAACCAAACATCATCAATTACATTTTGATTATGGCCACATTGGGGCTCCTCTTTTTTACAAAAGTCCCTACACCATTGATAATTCTGGCAGGACTTGTGACTGGGATTGTAATGAATCTTTTATAATAAAAAAGCCCCATAAATGGGGCCTTAAATTTCTATTAGATTTTTTATTTGAGTGCTTACTGAGGCAGAGTAAAACCAAGCTTCTGAGCCACCAAATTAGATATATCAGTTTTTGTATCTTGTACATACACCAAAGCTGCTCCTAAGGCGAATACATGTGTATATCCGTTTTCTTTTGCAACAAGATCAATTGTATCTTTTAGCTTCTGTTGAATTGGATTAAACAATGTTTGTTGTTTTTCTTGAACAGATTGCTGAGCGTTTGCCTCAAACTGCTGAATAGAAGTCTCAAGATTCTGTAATTCAGTTTCCTTGTCCTTTCTTGTTACAGGATCAAGGCCTTGATAAGTCTGTTGCAATTCAGCCAATTTGGTCTGATAGTCCTGGTACTTTGACTGAAGCCTTGTTGTCAATTGCTGATCATACTCCTGTAGTTGAGTATTAGCCTGTTTGTAATCTGGCATATTTACTAAAAGTTTCTCAACCTGCACATACCCGATTTTCAAACTCTGAGCGTTTGCCGCCAAAGTAAGCAGCATCATTCCGGCTGCCAATGCAAATAATTTCGCTTTCATATTTACAGTATTTACTAGTTCAAATTTTTATTAATTACTAACTGTGTCATTTTTGTCACCTAACCCCAATTCTTCAAGTACGTAATCCGTATAATCGTGAATAGGATCAGTATAAATCATTACCAGGTCACCAGACTTGTCAAAAACAATTTGAAGTCTGTTATTTTTTGCCACCACTTCAACAGCTTCAAAAACAGCATCCTGTATTGGTTTGATTAATTCTTTTTTCTTTAAGAAAAAAAGTCCTTCAAAACCAAAGACCTTTTTTTGATAGTCTTTTACCTCAGCCCACATTTCGTCAATCTCTACCTCACGTTCATCCTTCATTTCCTGTGTGAGCAAAATCTCCTCAGCTTTGAGTTCAGCTTCTGCCTCCTCAACTTTGAGGTACATTTCTTTAATCTCAGTTTCCCATTGCTGACTTAATTTGTCAATCTCAGCCTGGGCCTGAGAGTATTCTGGCATTTTACTCAGAATGTAATCTGAATCTACATACCCGAATTTTTGTGCAAAAGTATAACTATTTGCGAATAATACTATACCAAGGATTATGCCAAGATTTTTCATGCTATATAATTATAGGATACTTCAAACATGATTAACGACGCAAATATCCATTTCTTATGAGAAATAACCTATCCAGAATTACCTTATCTGCTGACCAATAGAAAAATGAAACTGTGCACCGCTACGTTGTGAGCTTCCAGGCAATGTGTCAAAACCATAGCCCCAATCAAGACCAAGTAAACCAAAAGCTGGCATAAAAATCCTCACTCCCAATCCCGCAGACCTGTACTGCTCATACGGGTTAAACTCTTTGAAATCATTCCAATTGTTTCCTGATTCAGCAAATGCCTGCACATAAATGGTTGCTGAAGGATTCAGGGAAACAGGGTACCTCATTTCCATAACAAACTTATTGAATACAGTACCCCCTTCTATACTACCTTCATTCGTTTGTTCCACAGGAACTATCGAATTATTCTCGTAACCTCGTAAACCAATTACATCAGTACCAAGTAAAAAGTTTTGACCTGTCAAACCATCTCCACCCAGCTGAAACCGCTCAAATGGTCCAACATCTGCTCTATTGGTATAGGATCCAATAAATCCAAAATGTGCTCTTGGTGCAAGGACAAGGTTACCCACAAGCTTCAAATAATACTTAAAGTCAAGGTTCCATTTGTGGTACTCCAGTAATTTATATTTTGTGGCATTATCTGCAGTCTGATAATCAATATCTCTCCAAATTGAATAGGGAGGTGTCATGGCCACATTTAAGGTTAATTGAGATCCCTGTCTTGGATACATAGGTTGATCCACACTATTTCTTGAGATTGTCGTATTAAATGTAAAACTATTGGCCTCCCCTGTAGAGAATCCAAGTGACCTTCCGAAATTCAACAAACTATATTGCAGAAAGGATACAGAATTACTTACCGTGAAGAAATCATCAGGCCATGTAACCCTTCTTCCCAGTGAAACTGTAACACCCGCTACTTTCAATGATCCAAAAGTTTCATTGGTCCTCAAATTCAGATTCCGCTGAACCGAGTAATTAAAATTGACACCAAATGAATTCGGCTTTCTGCCTCCTAACCATGGCTCTGAGAAACTCAGGTTATAACTCTGAAATCTTCGACCATTGGCCTGAATACTAAGAGCTAGTTTCTGTCCATCACCTATAGGAAGTGGCCGCCACTTATCAAAATGTGGAATATTCCTGAGAGAGAAGTTATTAAATTGAAGACCTACAGTACCCACAAAACCGTAAAAACCTCCCCAACCTCCAGATAACTGAACCTGATCACTTGGTCTTTCCACTACAGACCATTCTATATCAACGGTTTCTTTTGCTGGATTCGGAATAGGTATTGGATTCACTTTTTCCGGATCAAAATAACCAAGCTGGGATAACTCTCGCTGAGTTCTTATGAGCTGGGCTCTGCTAAACTTATCGCCAGGAAGGGTTCTGATCTCCCTGAGAATCACGTGATCATTCGTTCGATCATTACCTGTAACATAAACTTTGTCAATTGTGGCTTGTGCTCCCTCATAGATCCTCATTTCCAGGTCAATTGAATCTGCTTCAATACCAACTTCTACTGGGTTTACACTAAAGAACAAATATCCATTGTCCATGTACAATGATGAAATATCCAGACCATTTGGATTAAAGTTGAGTTTCTTGTTTACCAGCTCAATATCATAGACATCTCCCTTTTTTATTCCAAGTACCTTATCCAAAGTCTCATCAGAATGAATAAAGTTGCCAGACCACCTGATATCTCTGAAATAATATTTTTTACCAGGATCTACATTGATTTCAACATTCATGAATTTATCACTGATTGTGTAGACCGTATCACTAACTATTTCAGCATCACGATATCCTTTGCTATTGTAGAAGGTAATTAATAGCTCTTTGTCATCATTAAATTCTGTTTGAATGAACTTGTTTGATTTAAAGACATTCAAGTTGACCTGATCAGCCAGGTATTGCTTGAGGTCTTTTTTGTCTAGCTTGTTTTCTTTTGTAAAGAAGTTCTTTGCAGTTCTGGGACGAAATACTCTAAAGGTACGAGCCATTAGGTCATTTAGGAGATGAAACCTTGGCGCTTCACCTGTTTTCTTAAATTGAGCTCTAAGTTTACTTGATGCAAAATTTTCATCCCCATTGAAATAAATGCGATCGATTTTAACCTTTTTACCCTTCTTAACCTTCACTTTAAGTATCACACTATTCCTCAGGATAGTGTCTTTCACTTGCTCAAGAGTAACATTTACATTTTGATACCCCTTAGCAACAAAATATTTCTTAACAGCTATTTCAGCATTTTTACCAACAGCATCTGTGAGAACTTTCCCCTTAACAAGACCAACTTTATCTTCCAGCTCACTCACCTGTGACTTACCCACACCCTCAAAGACAAATCTTGATAACCTTGGCCGTTCAGTAAGTTTAATTGTTAACCAGATTTTATTTCCTTCGATCTTATTGGCAAATACTTCTACATTCCCAATAATTCCCTGTTTCCAGAGTTTTTTGATAGCGGAGCTGATTTCAGGGCCTGGTACCTTTATATTGTCGCCTACCCTAAGACCAGACAGAGAAACAAGAGCAGTTTCATCAAGAAAAACGTTCCCTTCCACTTCAATCGCTGCAATCTCGTATTGCCTCGGGTTCCCATAATTTATACTGCCAGAAAGATTCTGAGCAACCAAATCGTTTGCTAGAAACAGCAGCAATATACCAGAAACAATTATGTATATTTTCTTCATGAAATATTCAATTCTATACTTTGAGTTGTTCACTTATCTTACCGAACCTTCTTTCTCTTTTTTGGTAAGCAACCAAAGCTTCAATTAAGTTAGACTTTCTAAAATCTGGCCATAGCACCTCTGGAAAAAACAATTCAGTGTAGGCCAATTGCCACAACAAAAAATTGCTAATCCTCATCTCACCGCTTGTCCTTATCAATAGTTCAGGATCAGGATAGTCCTTCGTGTCCATATAGGTACTAATGAGATTTTCGTCAATTTGGTTGACTGACAAATCACCATTTTCGACATTTCTACTAATATTTTTGATAGCCTCAGTTATTTCCCAGCGACCGCTGTAATTCAAAGCTAATATGAGTGTTAGTCCAGAATTATTCTTTGTTTGATCAATCGCTTTTTGAAGACTCTTCTGAGCCTTCGCAGGAAGCAAACTTATGTCACCAATTGCACGTAATCTGACATTATTCTTCGAAAGAGTTGGTAGCTCATCTTTGATTGTTGCAACAAGTAAGGTCATCAAACCCTGTACCTCATCCTGTGGTCTCCCCCAGTTTTCTGTGGAAAATGCATAAAGTGTAAGGTATTTTATTCCAAGCTCAGCGCATCCCTCCGTGCATTCTCTAACAGCCGTAATGGCATTCTTATGACCAAAGATACGTGCGGCTCCTTTCTTTTTGGCCCAACGCCCGTTCCCATCCATAATTACAGCCACATGCTGTGGAAGATTGCTTTTGTCCAGCGCTTCTACCATTACAATTTTTTTGTGTCTATTTCTAAAAGCCTACAAAGTTGATGTTTTTTTCAGACATAATGAACAAATAAGCAACTATTGTCTCATGATTGCTCCATTTGGACGGTAGGGAAAGGGGCAGGGGATATCCCAGATGATATAACTTATTGAAATTCCCGCGTAAGAATACCAATCCTTATCCTTCGGGTTTCCATATTGATAATTTTTTATGGTCAGATCTCCATCTGCCACATTATCCAGATAGTCTGTAAATGTTTTTCTTAAACCAAACTCTATTCCAGCACTAAATCTCTTCCCCACTAAATGCTTAAAACCGATCCCAATAGGTATTGATGGCTGTAGTAGATTGTATTCAAGACTATTTGGGTTTTCATCTATCCCTAACATTCTAAAAATACCAAAACCTACCATTACATAGGGTGACCATTTTACCAATGCCTCCTTGTTTTTATAATCCAGGAAATGATATTCAAATGCTCCACCAATTTCAGCAATAGTTAGATTGAAAGAATTCCTTCTTTCAATTGCAAATGGATCAATTGGATCAATGTCAGAACCTGATAATTGGCCAATTGTAAATGACATTCTGGTGCTCAAATAAGGAGTGAAGTTCATTCTGTAGAAAACTGTCCCTCCCATATTAGCGTTAGAAATTTGATATCCTCTAACAAGATCCCCTGAATAGTTCATTGCACCTATACCTCCTCCAAATTCAATAAATTGACCTTGACACAGGGTTGTGTACAAAAAGAAAGAGGTCAAAAACAATAACCTCTTCAAGTAAAACCTATAATTTCTTATTAATATTTTCATTACCTGAATTTTGCTCGCTTTTTAACAACGTTCAGTAAGTATGTTAAACGTATTTGAGTAACGAAAATTTTATCGGAGCTGTCTGGATTTCCACGAATTTCATTTTGAGCCGAATAAGATGTAGGAGGTATAAGTGTCCTTGGATCTCCAGAAATTGCATCTACATGTTCCAAACTCCTGTCCGCCATTGCTCTCGCCAGATCATCAGTAAACAAACCTGAATCCTGATATTCACCAGAACCCACATCATCGATATAATCAGTAAAAATGTGTCGGTAGCCAAACTCAATTGCAGCATCAAAATTTGCTGGTAAACGTACTCTTACACCAACGGCTACAGGCACAGAAAACCCAAAACTTGCATAAGCTTTTGGTTCACCAACTGTTCCTAATTGTCGTAAGCTGACCCAATCACCAGCATTGCTAAAAGTAGCGGACGCAGGAGAGCTTGTTGGGTTTGCCACATTATAATCTGGACTAAAAGTATTGTACGTGGGCACTTTACCTTTTGGATTATGTGTATAGAAACCTGCCCCGATAAATACATATGGAGTCAAGGCTACCCTATTCGTAGAACCTCCATGATTTGGCAGAAAATCAATTTCAAAACCTCCTAATGCTTCAAAAATATCATTTCTAAAACTCAAATTTCTCATATACCGTAAACCTGCCAATTCATCTGTAGGATCTGCTGAGAAATCTGAGGCACTTATTCTGTACCAGTTAACGTTTGCTCTGGCTGACATGTATGGATTAAAACGATAGCCTACAACACCTCCTAACCCAGGTCTTGTAAAGGAAATATCAGTACTTACAGCACCACTGGCAGGAGCCAGGTCTCCAAAGTAATTGGCCGCATTTATGCCACCACCAGCCCACATATATGGCCTGAATCTTCCAAATACACCACTTTTCTTCCCTTTATTACCTCTATAGTTAGAAAGTTTCTTTTGTTTATTCTTTCTCCTTTTATATTTATTACGTTGTGCATCCACTTCTGTGGTCACCATAAAAGCGCAAAGAAATATTGATATAAAGAACAATAATGATCTTTTCATGTCGAATCGATAATAATTCCAATTAATACAAAACTAGAACATAACTGCTTAAGAATTGACAGAAAGCTACTAATTTCTTAAGTCCAGACCCCAGTTTAGCTTACTTCTTAATGTATTTAAGAAATTGTATCCCTCCAAAGTAACCAATTTTGCCTTAAAATCCTCTTTTCTTACAGACAGATTTAGTTCGCCATCAACTGTTTCAGACCTTGAATCAAGGGAAGCCAGGTATTTGGTTCCTCTTGTTTCAATTTTAAAAGAAATAACAGACTCATCAGAAATGATTAATGGTCTTATATTGAGATTGTGGGGACTTACAGGTGTAATAACGAAATTCTTAGAGTATGGAAAAACGACAGGACCACCACAGCTAAGAGAATAACCTGTTGAACCAGTTGGAGTGCTCACCATCAGCCCATCAGCCCAATATGAATTCAGGAATTCCCCATTGATAAAACATTTTACATTGATCATTGAAGAGGTATCCTTTTTCATGATCGCAAACTCATTTAGGGCAAAGCTCTCCCCTTCAAAAAGTGTCCCATTGCTATTTAGGTGGATCATTGTTCGCTCATCAATGTTATACTGTCCATCAAAGAAAAGATCAAAGGCTCTTTCAACTTCAGTTTTAGAAATGGTAGCTAAAAACCCCAATCGTCCAGTATTGATTCCCATGATTGGAATTTCTTTATTCTTAACATATGTTAGGCTTTCGAGTAAAGTACCATCGCCACCCAGACTTAAGAATAGATCTATTTCCGGTAGGGTTGATTTAGTAAATGTTGGAAAATGCTGACCGCTCACAGACTTTTCCCGATTCAATTTCAGGAATTCCTCTGACAACCAAACATTTACCTTCCTTTTTTCAAGGTCCTGGAAGATTTGATTAATGTAGGGTGCGACATCTGAGCTATAGATTCTGCCATGAATAGCAATATTCATCGGTGCTTTTTTTCAATTTAGAAGCTAAAATCTAAAAATTCAAATACCTTAACAAGCTATCTATACGATCTTTTTCAGACAGACCAGTCGAGTTTTCATTAAATCTAGCCTCGATTATGTATCCAAACCTTTCTAACGTCGCAATAATATGATTCACTTCCTCACGATTTATTTTTAGAGTAAGCTTCACTTTGTTAGGGTCTTCCTGATCGGGAATTACATAGGAGCTTAAGATTTTGGCTTCATTTGATTCGATCAGCCGGCTTACTTCGGACAGTGAATAATCAACAGCGTTTAATGAGAGTACCAATATTGCTCCGGGGCTTCTTACTGAAGACGTATTGGCAAATGCCTCTACAACGTCCTCAATTGCAACCACACCCAAATAATTCTTGTCATCATCCAAAACGGCTATTAGGCTAACCTCTTCCTGGTTTGATAACTTCAATAGTTCATAATAGTGTTGATTTTGATTGATGATTGCTTCAGTACCTTCAAGTTCATAATCCTTTACCAAATCATGCGCCAGATTTTGCTGAAACAGGATCTCTTCAGTAATCAAACCCTGATAGTGTGTTCCTTCGATCACAGGTAGTTCAGAGGTCCGCAACTCCTCCATCCACTGTTTTGCTTTTTGCACCTTATCAGTCGGGTGAAGAGGTGGAATCAGGTAATTTATGAGATCCTTTGCTATCATTTAATTGAGATTTTTTAAAAAATCTTTCAATAATACATTGAATTTTGCCGGATGCTCCATCATTGGTGCATGACAGCACTTATCAATAAACCGTAACTGTGAGTTTGGGATGAGTTTGTTAAATTCGTGACCAACCATTGGTGGGGTGATGGTATCATTGAGTCCCCAGATTAATAACGTTGGACAAGTTATTTTAGTTATTTCTTTTGCTATATTATTTCTTTGAGCTGATTTCGCAATTGCTACAATCCTCAAGGCTTTAGGAATACTAGTGGTTGTATCAAATACCTCATCTACCAATTCTTTTGTAGCGGTATTCGGATCATAGAATGTGTATCGCACTCTCTCATCGACATAATCATAGCTGCCTCTTTTAGGAAATGAACCGCCCATTCCATCTTCGAATAAACCAGAACTACCAGTGAGTGATAGTGATTTGACCTTGTCCGGGTTAGCAAGTGTATAAAGTAACGCTACATGCCCTCCCAATGAATTCCCTACCAGGTTCATATCATGGAGATCCATTTCTGCTACAAAAACTTCAACGAACTTTGTAAGCCCTTCCAAGCCAGCTTTTTTTATAGGCATATCGTATATAGGAAGCATCGGTATGATTACTCTGTGGGACTGAGAGAATTCTTTAACCACCCCATCCCAATTACTTAATGCTCCAAATAATCCATGCAATAACATCATGATTTCTCCAGAACCTTCATCAATATATTTAAATCCGTTACTTTCTTTGATCTCCATTTATAAATTGAATTACTAGCTTAATATACTATTAATTTTGGTTATTTATTGTAAAATACTTCCGCTCAAGAAAATCAAAATCCTTGAAAGGCTGCATCCAATTTTCTAATCCCGGCACCACTCCAGCCACAAAATCAAAAACCATAGGAGCTATTGGCTCCATGTAAGGAAGCAATATAGAATTCTCCCGATAATCCTCTGCTACATGAAGGCCCACAAATGAGAACAGATACATTGCTGTACTGATGAAGAATGCCCATAGTAGCAACCCAAAAACTCCCCCAGCTATATTATCAAGACCTCCCAAAAGCGTTAGGTCAATAATTCTCTTTAAGATTCGTCCCAGGATTGATAAAATTACAACCACAGCTAAAAAGAAAAGAATGAATACAACCAGCGGAATAAACGTTTCATATTCAGGATACTTTTCGATATAAAATGCACTAATTGTACCGGAAAAATGCACCGCCGCAATTATGGCTATAAAAAAAGAAAAGAAAGAGATTAGCCCTAGTAACAATCCTCTTTTGAACCCTTTGAAAACGCCATAAGCAAGTATTACACCTATGAGAATGTCAATTATTCCTATTGGCATACTAGCCGTTTAAAATAGATTTTACAACCTGTGAAATCAGCTTTCCATCAGCCTTCCCTGCCAATTTTTTCGTTGCAGCTCCCATTACTTTACCCATGTCTTTCATGGATTCTGCTCCCACTTCATCCACAATGGATCTCACTTCCGCAGTTACCTCTTCTTCAGATAATTGTTTCGGTAAATAGGCCTCAATAATCTCTAATTCAATTTTTTCAACCTCTGCCAGGTCTTCTCTGCCCTGTTTTTCATATACTTCCAATGAATCCTTTCTTTGCTTTACTGCTTTTGTAAGAAGTTTTATTTCTGTCTCTTGAGAAATTCCATCTCCTCCTCCCTTTTCAGTTTCAGCCAAAAGAATCAGTGACTTTATTGCCCTCAGCGCCCTTAATTTGTCTTTATCTTTTGCAAGCATTGCTTGTTTGATATCTCCCTCTATTTGTGTTTTTAAACTCATTGGAAACAATTTTAATGATATTATTGCTAGCAAAGTTATACTTAATGCTCAATTTTACTAAATGACTAGACTAAGTGTAAATATTAATAAAGTCGCAACCTTACGCAACGCCAGAGGAGGGAATAATCCAAGTGTCATCCAGGTGGCAATTGACGCTGAAAAATTCGGGGCTGAAGGAATTACAGTTCATCCCAGACCTGATGAAAGACATATCACTTATCAAGATGCATTGGCACTCAAAGATGTGGTGACTACAGAATATAATGTAGAAGGATATCCAGATATGAGATTTCTAAGAATACTCAAAGAAACGCGTCCGGCCCAAGCCACGCTGGTTCCCGATACACCTCAGGTGATTACTTCCAATGCCGGTTGGCAGACTATAGAGCACTATGATTTTCTAAAAAGTGTGGTGTCAGAAATTAAAGGAATGGGAATTAGAGTTTCAATTTTCGTGGATCCAAATGCGGAAATAGTAGAGGCCGCTAAATCTGTGGGAACTGATAGAGTGGAGTTATATACTGAACCATATGCGTCGGCTTACTCTGTCAATCCTGATGAAGCTATAGCTCCCTACATAGAAGCATCCAAAAAAGCTAAGGAATTGGGTTTGGGAATTAACGCGGGTCATGATTTAAGCCTGGACAACCTAAAATTTCTTGTAGATAAAATTCCACACATAGATGAAGTATCAATAGGTCATGCCCTGGTATGTGATGCACTCTATTATGGTTTAGAAAATACCATTCAGATGTACTTAAAATTGTTGAAATGAAGCTCAACTACAGGAAAATCGGAGAAGGCTACCCTACTTATATCTTGCATGGAGTCTTTGGTTCTTCAGATAATTGGCAAACCGTAGGAAAGATGCTTGGTGAGTCTTTTGAAGTGTACTTAATAGACCAACGAAATCATGGCAATTCACCTCATAGTGACTTATTTAATTACGAAGTGATGGCCAATGACCTGATCGAGCTTATGAATGACCTCAATCACGATAAAGTCAATGTCATAGGACACAGTATGGGTGGAAAAGTTGCCATGGAACTTGCTACAACTCATCCGGAAAAATTGAATAAGCTTGTGGTAGTAGACATTGCCCCAAAATATTATCCTCCTCACCATCAGGAAGTATTAGCTGGTTTTAAATCAGTTAGATTGAATGAGATTCGATCGAGAGGAGAGGCAGAAGATGACATGTCCAAAATTATTAAGGATTTTGGGGTACGTCAATTTTTACTCAAGAACCTAAAGCGGGATAGTGATGGTTTTAGGTGGAAAATCAATCTTCAAACAATTGAAGAAAATATTGAGAACGTTGGGGTAGGATTGGAGAATTCCAAAATATATAATGGTGACACTTTATTTATTGCCGGGTCCGAATCAAAGTACATTACTACTGAAGATCAAATTGTAATTTCAATGCATTTTCCCAACAACCGTATTATCACTATTGAAGGTGCTGGGCATTGGGTGCATGCTGAAAAACCCAGGGAATTATTTGATGAAGTTTTAAATTACCTGTCTTAATGAAAAAAGGTGTACTGTATTTAATTCCTACAACGATTGCTGCTAATTCAAATGACACTATTAGTGAGCAAGTCAGGTCCATCATTAGCCATGTAGCTACTTACAGGGTAGAAAATATACGGACAGCCAGACGGTTTATCAGTAGCCTGAAACTCAATATTGAAATTGAAAAACTAAATTTCGAGGAGCTAAATAAAAAAACCCAATCACACCAAATTGAACATTTACTTTCTCCTCTCATGAAAGGAGAAGATATTGGAATCATGAGTGAGGCTGGTCTCCCTGGTATTGCAGACCCTGGTAGTCAAGCTGTAGAATATGCACATAGAAAAGGCATTAAGGTAATTCCATTATCGGGTCCATCATCCATTTTTATGGCACTTATGGCATCTGGATTCAATGGTCAAAGCTTTACTTTTCATGGGTATTTGCCTATAGAGAAAACTCCCAGGAGGGTTAAGATAAAAGAGATGGAGTCTATAGCCAGAAAATCAGGTCAGACACAGCTTTTTATGGATACCCCATATAGGAATAATCAACTTTTCAAGGATTTGGTTGAAAATTGCCAACCAGGAACAAAAATATCAGTGGCTGCAGATTTAACCGGGTCAAATGAGTTTATAAACACAAAAACAGTAAAAGATTGGCGTCAAAAACTACCCGACCTTCACAAAATACCTGCAATTTTTTCCATGTTTAGTTGAGTGAATCCATTAATTCTTTTCTTATATGATTGTTTCGGCTAAATTTGGCAGCCCAACTCGTAATTAACATATTAAATATGGCATATTTATTTACTTCGGAATCGGTATCTGAAGGACACCCTGATAAAATAGCTGATCAGATATCTGACGCGCTACTCGACCATTTCCTGGCTTTTGACAGTGATTCAAAAGTTGCATGTGAAACATTGGTCACCACTGGTCTTACTGTTTTAAGTGGAGAAGTTAAGACAAAGGCTTACATAGATGTACAACAAGTAGCCAGAGATGTAATCAACAAAATTGGTTATACCAAAGGAGAATATCAGTTTGACGGAAACTCATGTGGTGTTATTTCTGCAATTCACGAACAATCACCAGATATTAATCAAGGTGTAGATCGTGATTCTGAGGAAACACAAGGTGCCGGTGACCAGGGAATGATGTTTGGTTATGCCACCAATGAAACAGAAAATTACATGCCATTGGCATTAGACCTTTCTCATAAAATTCTTCAGGAATTAGGGGATCTAAGAAGGGAAAACCAGGACATCACATACCTCCGACCAGATGCAAAAGCTCAGGTTACAATTGAATATGATGATGATAACACACCGATCCGAATAGATGCAATCGTAGTATCCACACAGCATGATGATTTTGATGAAGACGAGAAAATGCTTCAAAAGATCAAAACTGATATTGTTGGTATTTTGATCCCACGTGTTGTAGCTAAATTGAAACCTGAAATTCAAAAGCTATTCAACGAGGAGATAAAATATCATATCAATCCAACTGGAAAATTCGTCATTGGTGGACCTCATGGAGACACTGGACTAACCGGAAGGAAAATAATTGTTGATACTTACGGTGGTAAAGGAGCACATGGTGGCGGTGCATTTTCAGGAAAAGACCCATCAAAAGTTGACCGTTCTGCAGCCTATGCTACAAGACATATCGCTAAAAATATGGTCGCTGCGGGTCTGGCTGACGAGGTATTGGTACAGGTTTCTTATGCAATTGGCGTTGTTGAGCCAATGGGTATCTATGTCAATACTTATGGAACCAGCAAGGTGGATATGAATGATGGAGAAATTGCCAAGGTAATTTCAGAAATCTTTGATATGCGACCTGCGTTCCTGGTTAAGAGACTAAAGTTGAAAAATCCTATTTACTCTGAAACTGCCGCTTATGGTCACATGGGTAGAACACCTGAAGTGAAAACTGTATCATTCACTGGTGGCGGAGAAGCTATTTCTAAAGAAGTGGAAACCTTCACCTGGGAAAAGCTTGATTACGTTGAAAAAATCAAACAAGCTTTTTCTCTACAGGCTGAAGCAATTTAATTAATGAATTAATCTAAAATATACAGAGCCATCCAGTTTCGGATGGCTTTTTTTATGCTAAAAATCTAAAGTTGGGTTTTATTCAAAATTGACTTCTGTGTTTTAACCAATTTTTTGTAAGATTAAAGCATGAATAAACAAACTCCATTCATGATCTTGGTTGCCATGACAATTTTGTTTTCGTGCAATACCGATGTAGATAAAATTGGACCAAATACCAGGCAACAAACCAGCAATACCTCTTCTCTTCTTCAAGCAATAAGCATTGTCAATGAAGACCTGGTTTGGGTGAGTGGTCATCAAGCCACTTATTGTGTGACAAAAGATGCCGGTGAAACCTGGTCAAGCCATCAAATTCCAGGAGGGGACTCGCTACAGTGGAGGGATATTCACGCATTCGATGAAAATAATGTACTTCTGATGGGAGCTGGTCCGGGGAAAATGTCCCAGGTAAGAAAGACTACAGACGGAGGTAATAACTGGTCCATCACCTACACAATGGATCACCCTGATGGATTCATCGATTGTATGGAATTCTGGGACCAAAACAATGGGATAATTTATGGAGATGCGATCGACAGTACCCTTTTCATTTTGCTAAGCTCAAATGGTGGTGAGACATGGACTAGAGTTCCTTCAGAGGATTTACCTGCTCCCAGTGGGAGTGAAGGGGGGTTTGCCGCAAGCGGATCCTGCGTGAATTTAGGAGAGAATGGAAAAGCATGGATTGCAACTGGAGCTGGCAACAAAGCAAGAGTTCTTTTTACAAATGATTATGGTAAATCCTGGACTGTAACGGAAACACCAATTATTTCAGGAGAAGCTGCAGGCATTACATCAATTCATTTCATCGGAAATCAGGGTCTAATAGCAGGTGGCGATCTTGCCAAATCGAATGAATACACTAATAATATTGCCTACAGTCATGATGGAGGGAAAAACTGGGATCTTTCGTCAAACCCGGTAACCAAGGGAGCATTTTATGGAGCTGATTTGTTGAAGGTTAAGGAAAGTTTTTGGTCATTTGTCTGTGGACCTAACGGAATCGATTATTCAGAGGATTTGGGAAAAAGCTGGGTCAATTTGGATACCGCCAATTACTGGGCAGTTGATTTTGCACAAAATAATACTGGCTGGGCAGTTGGAAAAGATGGTAAAATCCTAAAAATCGAGCTGAAATAACAATAGCCAACCTAAAAGTGAACTTTGCCACATTCTAATTGTTACTTTTGCAGTTCACAATTTGATAAGTGTTTTGAAGGCAAGAGGACTTAAGAAAGATAAAGTAAACATAGTAACACTAGGCTGCTCAAAAAACCTGGTAGATTCTGAGGTAATGCTCACGCAACTAAGAGGAAATGAGATTGATGCCGTGCATGAATCAACTAAAGATGATTCAAATATTGTTATTATCAATACCTGTGGGTTTATTGATAATGCCAAACAAGAATCAATTGACACCATCCTTCGGTATGCAGATGCCAAAGATGAAGGACTCGTAGAAAAAGTATATGTTACCGGTTGCCTTTCTCAGCGCTATAAGGAAGATTTAGAAAAAGAGATTCCACAGGTTGATGCCTTCTTTGGAACAAGAGACTTACCTCTTCTTTTAAAAAGGTTCAAAGCAGATTACAAACATGAGCTTGTGGGTGAAAGGATATTGGCAACAGCCAATCACTATGCTTATCTTAAAATATCAGAGGGTTGTGATAGACCATGCTCGTTTTGTGCCATTCCTATTATGAGAGGCAAACATGTATCTAAACCCATCGAGCAACTTGTTCTAGAAGCGCAGAACCTGGCAAAAAACGGCACAAAGGAATTATTGTTGATCGCACAGGACAGCACTTATTATGGTCTGGATATCTATAAGAAAAGAAATTTGGCCGAGTTACTCAGAAAACTTTCTGATGTAGAGGGAATTGAATGGATCAGACTTCACTATGCATTCCCCACTGGTTTTCCTGAAGACATTCTGGAGGTAATGGCAGAAAGAGAAAATATTTGCAATTACCTGGACATTCCACTGCAACATGGTTCCTCAAACATGCTTAAAATCATGCGAAGAGGAACAACCAGAGAAAAGACGGAGCAGTTGATTGATACAATACGTGAAAAGGTGCCCGGTATAGCCATTAGAACTACCATGATTGCTGGTCACCCAGGTGAAACTGAGGATGATTTTCAGGAAATGCTCGAGTTTATTGAAAAATCACGGTTTGAAAGACTTGGTATTTTCTCTTACAGTCATGAAGAACATACACATGCTTTCTCCATGGAAGACGATGTTCCTGAAGACATCAAGGAAGAAAGAGCTGCTCAGGCTATGGAACTTCAGGAGGGAATATCACTTGAGTTGAATCAGGAAAAGATTGGCAAGACTTACAAGGTTTTAATCGATCGGTTAGAATCAGGAAATTTTATCGGAAGGACGGAGTTTGATTCACCTGAAGTAGACAATGAAGTTTTGATAGATGCCAGCAATGATTACCTAAGAATTGGTGATTTTTCTCAAATAAAAATAACAGAAGCCTCAGCTTTTGACTTATATGGTAAACCTGTATAGCAAAATATCGTCTGTTATATAGATTTTATTAGAAGTAAAACCTTATAAACAGGCATCATCTCAATGAAGCTAGAAAAAATTAACCTTGGAGAGACTGGTAACTTCTCTCCTCTTTTTTTGGATTATCTGAACCAAAAAGACTCCTTAAAAGCATTTTATAATCAATTTCCCGAAACCAGGAACTTCAAAAAGCTAATTGAAGAACGTAATTTCAATCAGGATAAGCGAAATGTACTATTCAATGAGCTCACTTCACAGTATCAAAGTCTGGAAGTAACTCCACTAGTGACCAAAAATCTTTCGCTACTGAAAGAGACTAACACCTTCACAGTCACAACAGGACACCAGCTCAATATTTTTACAGGCCCGCTTTATTTTATTTACAAAATAGTAACCACGATTAACACTTGTGAGGTGCTTTCAAAAGCATATCCAAGGTATGATTTTGTACCAGTTTACTGGATGGCATCTGAGGACCATGATTTTGATGAAATCAGTTATTTCAACCTGTTCAATCAAAAGCATCAATGGCAAACTGATCAAACAGGCCCTGTTGGTAGGTTTTCAACTGAATCTATCCAAACGTTGATAAAGGAATTACCTGAAAAAGTTGAAATTTTTGAAAAAGCTTATTCACAATCCAACCTGGCTGATGCGGTTAGGCAATATGTCAATGAAATTTTTGGGAGTTATGGTTTAATAGTAGTTGATGCCGACAGCAGAGCATTAAAATCATTATTTACACCAGTCATTAAAAATGAATTCGCAAATGGTGCTAGTAATCTAAAAGCAACAGAAACTACAGAAGTATTAGAAATAGCAGGCTATAAAAGCCAAATTTTTTCAAGAGAGATCAATCTGTTTTACCTGGAGAACGGATTAAGGGAAAGATTTGAAAAAAACGGGGACAAATATCAAGTACTCAATACTGAGCTTTCTTTTAGCGCCGAGGAAATAGAAACCCTGATTGAATCAAAACCGGAGTGCTTCAGTCCAAATGTAGTGCTGCGACCTTTGTATCAGGAAATCATATTGCCCAATATTGCATACATAGGTGGACCTGCAGAAATTGCCTATTGGCTGCAATTAAAAGGTGTCTTTGATGCAAGCAATGTGCCTTTCCCAGCATTGATGCCTAGGAATTTTGGATTAGTTATCAATAAATCCACTCAAAAGAAAATTGAAAAGGTTGGATTATCCACTGCGGAATTATTCAAGGACACGCACGAAATAAAAACCAACTTTGTTGACAAAGCTGCTGAAACTGATTTCAACCTGAATCAGGAAAAAGACCATCTGGATAACTTCTTTGGTGATTTGAAAAATAAAGCATCGGAAATTGATGGTTCGTTGGAAGGATATATCGGTGCAGAGCGAGCAAAAGCTCAAAAAATGCTCGATAATATTGAAAAAAGACTAAAAAAATCGGAAGAGAAGAAACATGAAACAGCTCTTTCTCAAATTGACAGCATCAAAGAGAAACTTTTCCCTAATGGTTCACTTCAGGAAAGAACCGATAACTTCTTGAACTTTTATCTGAATAACCCAAATTTTATCCAGGAAATCAAAGACAGTTTTGATCCTTTTGACTTCAGGTTCAATATTTTGATAGATCAATAGTAGATTTGCAGCTTTGAAAAAGGGGTGAATAAGCAAGTTCTTAGAGAAACATATCTGCACAAAAGAAAACAACTAAGCCGGGAAGTATTTTCACATAGGTGCAAGAAAATTCTGGATATAATTCGGGGTGAAAAACTCACTGAGGGATCATATGTGCACTTATTTCTTCCCATTGAGAAATTCTCAGAAATTGATACCTGGCCTATTGTAGAATTGTTGGTCCAGAAAAAGGTCAATATTGTTATTTCCAAAAGTGATCTCAGCGAAAACACGATGACCCATTTTCTATATGAGGATAAGTCCCTTCTCAAAAAAAACAAATGGGGCATACCAGAGCCAGTTTCTGGACAATTAGTTAATCCGAAAATGATTGATATAGTATTTGTCCCCCTGGTGGTTTTTGACTTGCAGGGACACAGAATAGGTTACGGAAAAGGCTATTATGACCGATTCCTTGGTGAATGTACACCCGAGGTAAAAAAAATTGGTCTTAGCATAACGCCAGCGCTTGATTTTATTCCTTACACTGAACCTAATGACATACAACTTGATCAATGTATTACACATTTAGGTCAGATAAATTTTAATAGAAATGAGTAAGCACTTAGATATAATAATCATAGGTGCAGGACCTATTGGCCTTGCCTGCGGAATAGAAGCGAAAAGAAACAATCTGAGTTATGTAATCCTGGACAAGGGATGTTTGGTAAACTCAATATACAATTACCCCCAAAACATGACTTTTTTCTCCACATCAGACAGATTGGAGATTGGTGGAGTGCCATTTATTTCTCATAACCCAAAACCAACAAGACCTGAAGCCCTGGAATATTATAGACGAGTCACCACCTCATGGGATTTGAATGTCAAGCTATATGAGGAAGTAACAACAGTTGAGAAAATGGAAGATAAGTTCTTTCTGCAAACGCCAAAAGATCAGTACAGAGCGAATGCTGTCATCATTGCCACCGGTTTTTACGACCTCCCCTATCTTCTGAATGTTCCTGGAGAGGAATTACCAAAAGTAAGGCACTACTATACTGAACCCCATCCTTATTTTGGAATGAAAATAGTTGTGGTGGGAGCTGCTAATTCCGCAGTGGATGTTGCACTTGAAACCTACAGAAAAGGTGCTGCTGAAGTTACAATGGTGATTCGAGAGCCTGAAATCAGTGATCGGGTAAAGTATTGGGTAAAACCTGATATGGAAAACCGTATCAAAGAAGGTTCCATTAAAGCATATTTTGAAAGTCAGATTACTGAAATCAGAAAATATGAGATAGATATCCAGACTCCTAAGGGTAAATTGACATTAGAAAACGACTATGTTTTGGCCATGACAGGATACCAACCCAATTTTTCATTTTTGGAAAGTATGGGAATCGAAATCGGAAGTGACGACATGAAGACACCAATTCATAACCCTGATACAATGGAAACCAATGTTGAAAACCTTTACCTGGCTGGTGTAATCTGTGGTGGACTGAAAACAAACAAGTGGTTCATAGAAAATAGCAGAGTGCATGCAGAAGTGATTATTCAGCAATACATAAAAAAACAGGAGATTTTTCAATAAACGGCTTAAACCTTCAACAATTGGTACTGTCTTTGTTACAGTACATCCAGAAAAATTCGCAGTTCTGGGGACTTTTTGAAACATTGCGGTAGTCTAAGGAGTATGTTAGATGGTTTGCAATGACAATTTAACCCTAAACAGAACTTCAAAACCAAAAACTCAAACAAAAAAACACAATGAAAACAAAATTGCTGGGGGTAATACTCGGATTATCCTCGTTGCTATCTTTTGGCCAGGAACAGGTCACTGTTAGCGGCTATGTAAAGGATGCTTCCAATGGAGAAGCCCTTATTGGTGCCACCGTCTATCTAAATGAGATTTCGGGAGGTACAGTCACAAACGTATATGGATTCTATTCTGTCACCGTCCCACCTGGTACCTATACGATTGATTATAGGTTTATTGGATTCGCTACAATCACCAAAACACTTGATCTGAAAGAAAATACCAGACTTGATATTGAGCTTGGAATAGATGAGCAAAGACTTGATGAAGTAGTCATCACCGCAGAAAAAATTGATGAAAATGTCAAGAGTATCGAGATGAGTGTAGCAGAGCTTGATATCAAATCAATTGAAAAAATTCCTGCATTCGCTGGAGAGGTGGATATCATAAAAAGTATTCAATTATTACCAGGGGTAAGTACTGTTGGTGAGGGTGCCTCCGGGTTTAATGTGAGAGGTGGAAGTGTAGGTCAGAACCTGGTTTTATTAGATGAAGCACCTGTTTACCAATCTTCACATTTATTTGGTTTTTTCTCAGTATTTAACCCTGATGCGGTAAAAGATGTAAAACTCTACAAAGGAGGTATCCCTTCCAGGTATGGAGGTAGGCTATCATCTATATTAGATATCCGCATGAAAGAGGGAAATAAGAAAGAATTTGACTGGACAGGTGGTATTGGAACAGTTTTCAGCAGATTGGCCGTAGAAGGCCCTCTAAAGAAAGATAAAGCGTCTTTTATTCTAGCTGGGAGAAGGTCTTATGCAGATATCCTTGCCAGACCATTTACGGATGTTTTTGATAATGGTGCCGGATTGTATTTCTATGATTTGACAGCAAAGACCAACCTTGATATTAATGACAGAAACAGGATCTTTCTTTCAGGCTATTTTGGCAGAGATGTATTCAAGTTTGATGAGCAGCAAGGATTTGATTGGGGAAACCGCACAACCACTTTCCGATGGAACCATCTATTCAGTGATAGGCTATTCAGTAATTACACGCTCTTTTATAGCAATTACAATTATGGTTTCAGTTTTGGAGAGAATGATATGGACAAGTTTGAGTGGAAATCCAAAATCATTACCTACAATTTCAAGCCTGAGTTTACTTATTTTATCAATACTAAAAATGAAATAACATTTGGGGGAGAGGCTCTATTATATAGATTCAAACCTGCAAATGCCATCGTAGTGAGTGACGGTGACAGAACAAATATCAGCCTTGATGAAAGAAAGTCAATTGAAAGCTCGATATACATTGGCAATGACCAGGAAATCAATAAAAACCTTTCTGTACAATATGGGCTGAGATATTCAAATTTCAATTACATCGGAGGGAATGTATTCTCCTATAACGATACTATCCCTGGTGAAGAAAAACCATTGGTCGGAGTAGAAAAAAAGGGTGATTGGGAAACCATACAATCTTATGGGAACCTTGAACCACGTGCTTCCTTCAGGTATCAATTAAATGCATCAGCCTCCATAAAAGGTAGCTACAACAGGATGAACCAATACATTCATTTGATTTCGAATACCACTGCTTCTACACCTATTGATGTATGGCAGCCCAGTACAAACAATATCAAACCTCAACAGGGAAATCAGGTGGCTCTAGGCTACTTTAAGAACATTAGAGGAAATGCCTACGAAACATCTGCGGAGGTTTATTACAAGTGGAACACAAATCAGGTTGATTACATAGATGGTGCAGAATTGTTCATCAACGAATTCCTGGAGAGCCAGCTACTTTCCGGAAAAGGGAGGGCCTACGGCCTGGAGGTTTATCTCAAAAAGAATAGTGGAAGGTTAACTGGTTGGTTAAGTTACACCTTAGGAAAGTCAGAACTCAAAATAGATGGAATCAATTTTGATGTGAATGATATTGAAAATAGAGAAGGAAATTGGTATCCTACCCGTTTCGATCAAAGACATAACTTGAAGCTTACAGCTTTCTATGAGATCAACAATCGATTGACTCTCTCCGGCAACTTCTCCTATATATCTGGAACACCAACAACTTTTCCTACAGACAGGATAAACATACAGGGGTATGTAGTTCCTTATGTTTCAGGAAGCGAGAGAAACAACTTTAGAATACCTGATTATCATAGACTTGATATTGGTCTCACGATCAACAATGTCATATTTGGGGAGAACCATAATCGAAAAGGTGAAGATAGCCTGGTGATTTCTGTCTATAATGCATATGGCAGGAAAAACCCATTTAGTATATACTTTTCTCAGGGTACAGACAGACCAGAATTGGATGCTCCAATCAATACGTCTGCAACTCAGCTTGCAATAATTGGTAGTGTAATTCCGGCCATTTCCTACAATTTCAAATTCTAACCGTCATGAAAAAACTAATATTATTAATCGCTATTGTGGGTACATTGTTCAGTTGTGAAACAACAATAAACCCTGATCTGAAGGAAGCAGAAGAAGTCATTGTAGTAGATGCGTGGCTAAACAACTTAGACGAAACACAAATAATAAATTTAACCAGGTCTCAACCCTATTTTGAAAACAGCGCTCCTGAAATGATTGAAGGTGCAGAAGTTTCTGTTCAGGACCTTACGACTGGTGAAACATTTGAATTCATTGAGGGTGTTGACGGTTACGAGTGGGAATCAAATGGGTCTGGGTTTGGGACAATTGGACACATATACAGACTTCTGATTACTGTCGAGGGAGAAACGTTTGAAGCTTTTTCTGATATGGGTGATGTACCCCCGATTGACTCTATCAAGTTTAACTACAATCCAGCAGATGTCTTTTTCGATGAGGAGTATTATCTGGCTGAATTTGTAGCGACAGATGTTGTGGGACCTGGTAATACCTATTGGATCAAAGCTTATAAGAATGGAGAGTATCTTGCCAAGCCAAATGAAATAAATGTTGCATATGATGCTGGGTTCAGTGAAGGGGATGCAATAGATGGGCAGGTATTTATCCAACCAATTCAGGATGCCATCAATCCATTTGATGAGGATCCTGACGATAATACCGTTATTGCCCCTTATTCAGTAGGAGATTCTGTGTTTGTTGAGATTCACTCAATAAATGTTTTCGCATTTAATTTCTTACTGGAAATCAGATTGCAAATGGATCGACCAGGAGGATTTGCAGAATTATTTGCAACACCGCTTGCCAATGCAAGTACTAATCTTGTAAGTCAAACTGAGGGTTCTACTACTGGAATAGCTGGGTTTTTTAATGTTGCCGCAATAAGCAGTGCGGGCAGAACATTAACTCCGGAACTAGCAAAGTTGGCACAAGAGCTTGCTGATGAATAAAAATATCTCCTCAGCTCTCACGAGCTGAGGAGTTCCTACCCAATAGTTTAAACTTATAAAGAAAGTCTTTCTATTGTTCCGTCGGCTGAAACTGTATATACCTCCAGACCATTGAATGGCTCAGTTTCAACGTCCAAAATGCTTTTAGCGCCTACCACTTTGCCATCTTCACTGATCTTTGTGTCATCTTTTACTTTTACACCCCGGATATTTAAGTAAATCAATGATTCCTCTGGCTCAATTTCAAAACTCCAGATTTTATAAGTCGCCACTGAGTAATCATGGTCACACCGCGCATGAATCTTCAGTTCAGATTTGATGTTCCCATTTTCATCAAATATGACCAGAAAGTCTTCATCACATACACCAGTGTTTTTGTTATAAACCAGTGCGGGAAAATAAGTGTCGCCGAAAATTGGCTTGAATCTTAATTCGTATTGAAAATCTGTACCATATTGGTCGGCTTCAGCTTTTAAATATTCCACAGCAAAGCTGGTGGGTATGCTTTCACCTGGTTTCAGGGATTGAAAATCTCTTTCGAAAGTGGAAGTTGAAATTGTCAGGAGTAGTGCGAGAAAAATGTTCATCGTAGAGGTCTGTTAATTGTTGTGCAATTTGAAATTAGTCATATTTATCCAGAAAAATCCATTTATTAGATATTACGCATTGATTTAACGATCAACGGCTAATCACCAGCTATTAGAAATGTAATCTGCCAGTCTTTTTCAGATTTTTTTAGCCCTAACCTATATCCTAATGGAGACCAAACAAAATCCCCATAAACGTATCCTTCCAGTTGCTCATCCATGGATTTCACATAGAACCACATAAAACTTGTTGACATAATTTTGCCTTCCGGAGTAGAAATGCACTTTTCATAATCCGGGAGCACAATATCATAGTTAAATTGTCCCACTACTTTTGAACCATTTACGGTTGGTCTATCCCGGATATTCACGTTTGAGCCTGTGATCGCTAAATACTCATATGGTTCAATTTCATCTGGCCAATCAGAAAAAACATATGGAAGTGAGTACATACCATCACCATTATAATTACCACCTCCCATTTTAACTATCCTGTTCAAAAGCACCCAAAAACTCTCATTATTAGGCTCATTTAAATTCCAGTAGTTTGCAAAATCTTTGGGTCCTCTTCCCTCAGCTCCAAAGCTGAACATCACATTTTCGGCCAGGTGATCAATAATAAAGGCCTTGTCCTTACTTTCAACAGCCTCCTCTAAGTCTTCCAGAAAAGCAACCAGTGTGTTATCAGGAATCGGTGGAAGGAGCTGGTTCTGAGCGTGAATTATAAAAGAAAAGGCAGTAAACAAAGCTATGAGTAGAGGTTTCATGGTGTTTTTTACTGAATTTAAGAATATGTAACAAAAAAATACATACCACGTATTTCAATACATCATAATTCTATGTATCTTTGTTCTATGTATTCAAAAGAACTACTTAAAGGCACCATTGGCGTCATCATTTTGAAGCTACTTCAGGAGAATGGTGAAATGTATGGGTATGAAATCACACAACGAGTAAAAGAAATGTCAGATGATAAAATTTTACTCAAGGATGGTTCATTGTATCCAGCATTGCACAAGCTAACAAATGATGGAATCCTCTCATTCAGAGAAGAGAAGATAGGTAAACGCATCAGAAAGTACTATTTCCTGACTGAAACAGGGGTACTTGTCAAAAATGAGCAACTGGCAGAGTTGAAAGATTTCCTTTCAACACTTAACAAGATTCTTTTTCACGAAATAAACACACAATTATCATGATCTCAGATGTTCAGGTAGACTTTGTGACTGAGGAAATTAACAAGAGCAAGATCAGACATCAAGGCTTGAAGGATGACTTGATAGATCATTTTTGCTGCTTAATTGAAATCGAAATGCAGAAAGGGGTGGCTTTTGAGAAAGCCTATCAATTCGCATTTCACCAGACCTCACCCAACGGATTGGATGAGATCCAGGATGAAACACTCTTTTTACTAAACTATAACAAAATTAGAAACATGAAACGATTAACGTACATTGCCGGCTATGTTTTTGCATTGTCTGCAACATTCGGAACGCTTTTTAAAATTTTGCACCTTCCCGGTGCAGCTATGCTATTACTTGGCGGACTAACTGGATTAGCTTGCATTTTTCTACCGCTACTCTTAATAAACCAATACAAAACCCTCATCAGCGGTGTTTTGAGTGATAAATTGAAGCTAATCTTTGGTGGTTTAAGTTTGATATTTATACCAGCCGCTACATGGCTTAAATTGGCTCATTTGCAAGGAGCTGGGGTAATGTTGTTTTTAGGCTTCCTGATATTTGGGTTTGGTTATTTACCGTTCCTGTTTTTTAGAAGTTCTAAACCTGCAGCGGCACAATGAACCGGTTCATCATTAACCTGATTGGGTTTTTATTTGCACTTACCTGGGTTACCGGAATAGTGTTTTTAAATCTCCACCTTCCGGGTACTTATTACCTGCTTTATATTGGTGGTACGGGAACAGCTTTTATTGCATTACCTCTAATATACTATACCAGAAGAAAGCAGGGGTTGATTCAAAATAGTTGGGTCAATCGACAATGGATAGCGGCGATGGTCAGTATAATGCTTTTTGTTGTATCAACCTGGATGAAAGTTGGTCATCTGATGGGAGCAACATGGGTATTGATCTTATCCTTTTTGTTCATGGGATTTACGTATTTGCCGCTGCTCTTTTACAATTTGTACAGGAATTCAATTGAGAAATTATAATCATTAAGCCCGTGAATACGGGCTTTTATATTTTATGGACTGTGACATTTAAGTCAATGGTGATAGAATTGTCTACTTTGACAAGTCCAAGGGCTTTTTTAGGGGGCTCCAGATTAAAGTCTGTGAGTTGAATGCATAAACTTCCATCGAAAGCCAAATCATCACCATGCTGCTCAGTAATACCATTCATGTAGTAAGTCTGACAAACGGAAGCTATTGTAAGAAGTACTTCAGCAGACACAAAATGAGCAGCATAATTGGTCGAGTCTTGCTGCAAATACAAATTCTTGATTTTGACATCCACATTGGGGTATTCCTCGCTCTTCAATAGCTCCTGAAGGTCTCTGTTCATCATTTTTATCCCACAATCAAAATACCTGACAGGTAAGGATATCAGGGCATCTTCCACCTGAATTTGATTGTTTTGGGTATAGTAGGCAATACTAAACGTATCTTCAGGAATTTTATAGGTATCAAAAACACAGTTGAATTGATGAACATTGGTTTTTCCTTCTATCACGAACTTGCTGCAGGATTCTACTACAAAATTTGCTCTTTCCTCTCTTTTAGGAGACAGGGCAAGAAAAATAGCCAATATGGTCAATAAACTTTTCATTGTAAAAACCAGGCAAGTGACCTTGCCTGGTTTAATTTAACTTCTTTAAAATTTAGAAACTAATTGCTGCCTGAATCATGATGCCATCAAATTCAGCATCTTCAAATTGAGAGCCAACCCAACCGTCACCTGAATATTTATGAGTAACATATTCCATTTTTGCAACAACATTGTCTGTTAAGAACCAACCAAATCCTAAGTTAGTTCTTGCTATGTCTCTTGTATCTGCTACATCAGAAGCTTCACCTGAAACTGCATTATATCTTGCAGCTAAGTAAACATTTTCATTTTGACCTAATCTGTAAATCAATTCACCACCAGTTTGGGTGTAACCACCTCCTACATCTCCATTACCATTGTTAGTAAATTCAACAACTCCAAATACCTCAAGTCCTTTGAACTTAACAAATGGGTTGAACTGAATGGCAGTATGATACGCAAAACCAGGGTTAAATCTTGGCAAGAAGTCACTTCCTCCTGCCGCTTCAGTAGCAAGCACATTATAGTAGTGTGCACCAGCTCTGTCACCATTGTAGAGATAGTCTCTAGTTCCTTTATCTGAGCTACTGTACAATGAGCCAGTTAACCTGAACCTAAAGTCTTCACTGAATTGGTTGTCATATCCTAACTTACCATAGAAAACAACACCATCATCACCAGGAGTTGGGCTTTGGTTTAATCTACCATTTGTCAAACCTACAACAGCTAATATGCCAGAATTTTGGATAGTCAATTCTCCGAATGGCTCTGTAGTGAAAGAGTCCATGATATAGTTACCTACGAAAGGATTATATATTGCTCTTGCGTTATCTGATCTTCTGAAGTGGGTGTCTCCATAGTTTATCTCATCCATACCAAAACGTAAGGTTGCCATATCCATGAAGCCAGATAAAAATCCTTCAGAAATAAAGTCTAATTTATCAATTTGGAAATATCCACCTTTTACCCAGGCTTCTGCGTGGTGTCTAGAGGACAAATATGTTCTTAGGTGCATTCTTACCCCATCTGCAAACTGAACATCAAAGTTTAAGTTGGCTGTTGGTAAACTAAAGTTACTAGCCAACTCAGCTAATCTTCTTGCGCTATCAGCTTCTGCCCCACTTGTTTGTGATAGTCCCTGGAATTGAATGGCAAAATCACCACCCACTCGGATTTTTAATCCACTGAATTCTACATCATTTGCTTTGGGAGTCTCGAAAACATTTAGCCCGTTTTTATCATTAGACCTGTAGTACTGCATGTCTGGTAATTGGGCATAGACGCTAGTGGCTGCAAAAAACATCACCAGAGCCATAAACGAATTTAATAATAGAGTTTTCATCTTTTTTTAGATTTTTGGTTGTTCCTTATTTGTTACATGTTATGTTAAAAATTATAGTCACCTCTTCACCGGTTTTTAAGGTACCCATAAAGAGTTCAGGTGGGTTTACACCCCAATCTTTCATATTGATCTTCTTACTACCAGTGAATTTTATTCCGTTGGTCAGTAGTTGGAAGCTCACATCCAGTTCAATGCTTTTGGTTGCTCCGGCAATTTTTAAATCACCTTTTACTTTCATATTATTTCCACTTATTGATGTGGATCGGGACACGAAACTGATATCTGGATAATCATCAGTCTTGAGTGCCTTGTAGGTTTCATTATCCATTTTACCTTTTCCGCTTTTTATGGATTCAGCGGCTAGCTTAAGTTGAAAATCATTGATGTTTTTCAGAGAATTGTTTTCGATAATGACATTTCCTCCACCTTTTATTTCAGAAGAAATAGAATGCCAATCGTGAAGTGTGGAGGTACCCTCAATTTTGAATTCTGAGGCTTCAGATATGTTTACTATTTGACTTTCCTGGCTATATGATTGTATAACCAGAAACAATGCTACTACTATTAAAGTGATCCGTTTCATGATCATTTCCTTTTTAAATCTGCTGAAAAGGTGGATCAAAAATGGTTTTGGGAAACTGATGGATGATTGGAATGAATATGATATTACTCAGTCAATGAAGCTCTTAAGAATAAAAAGTTATTTTAGAAGTTTATGCAAGATTTTATGTAACCTTTTGTCATAAAAACAGTATTTATTCAAAGGTCAAAACTCAAACGAATGCTAAGTTTATTTAAGAAAAAGAAGAAAAGATTTACTGCTCAATGTGAATTGAGTAAAGCTCCCATCGATAAAGAATCCGCTTATTTAGTTACAACAGCACAGATTATCTCATCCAGAAAATTCTGGGATAATGTAATGACAGAACCAGAAACTATGTCATATACTACTGCCTTTTTCAAGACAGGTGATGAGGTTGCGGCGAATATGAGAAAGATGATATTCAAAAAATATGGGGGACAGGATAAGCCCTGGATTATTGCAGATTCTCAAATGCATTTATTTGACATTGACCAGACAAAGGCAAAAACACTCGCCAACGAATGGTTTGAAAAAGAAGGAGATTTCGTTCCTGAAGAGTCAAAATCATCTATCAGCGATCTTGGGGAAGAGCAATTCCAGTCCATTCAGCAATACGCTACCCAGGAAGCCGGCAGGACTCACGTAAAGATTTAATATATTTATTTAGTTATCAATTTGTAACCCTTAAATGCCTGTCATTTAAGGGCTTTTGTGCTTACTTAAACTTAACAACATGAGACTTATTTGTACCATTCTTCTGCTCTACCTATTTCAACCAATTCTCTCCCAGAACTATTCAAAAATTGACAGCCTCCTTGAATTGATTGATGAAAATGATCAGGGAATGGGTAGTGTTTCAATCTTTAAAGGCGATAAAGAAGTCTACCAAAAATCATTTGGCATGGCATCTGTGGTTCCGGAAATCCAAGCTGCTTCCAGTACCAGTTATAGAATTGGTTCGATATCCAAAATGTATACTGCAACCATTATCATGCAGTTGGTAGAAGAAAAGAAACTCTCATTGAGCACAAAACTCAGTGAATATTTTAAGAAAGTATCGAATGCTGATCAAATTACCATTGACCAATTACTTCGCCACCAAAGTGGGATTTATAACTTCACAAATTCCCCAACTTATCAAACCTTCATGACTGAGCCATTGAGTAGAAAAGCTTTGCTTGCAAAAATCATTGAGAATAGCTCCACTTTTTCCCCTGGTGAGAAAACTGAATATAGCAATAGTAATTATGTGCTTCTATCTATGATTGCGGAAGAAATTGATAAGAAACCTTTTCAGGAAATTGTCAAAGTTAGAATCACTGATCCGCTTAGTTTAAAAAGTACTACAATCCACCCTGTGAGTAATGGTGCAAAATCCTATACAATGTCAGAGAACTGGACTGAAAGTACCATAACAGATGTGAGTATTCCACTTGGTGCAGGGGCCATCAGTTCGACAGCAACAGAGTTGAACAAGTTTATCTATGGCCTTTTCAATGGCAAACTTATTTCCGACGAAAGTCTTGGCAAAATGAAAGAGATGAAAAATAATTTTGGATATGGCATGTTCCAAATTCCATTCTTCAACAAAAGGGCATATGGCCATGGTGGGGGAATTGATGGCTTTCAATCAATGCTGGCCTACTTTCCAAAAGAGGACGTGGCAATTGCTTATGTTTCCAATGGTGTGGTAATGCCAATAAATGACATCCTGATAGGAGTTTTGAGTCTCTATTTTGAGAAAGATTATACTTTCCCTTCTTTTGACACCATTGACATAGACAGTGATCTTCTCAATCAGTATTCCGGAGTTTATGGTAGTAGCTCCTTTCCCTTAGACATTGAGATTTTCCTGGATGGATCACAGTTGAAAGCACAGGCCACTGGTCAGCCCAGCTTTGCCCTCACTCCTGTATCAGAAACTACTTTCACTTTCGATCCGGCGAGAATAAAAATAACCTTTGATCTTGAAAACAATGCCATGTTGTTTGAACAGGCAGGTACTGAATTTCTATTATCCAGGAAGTAAACCAGATTAGGTTTGAGTGAAGAATTACCAGTTCATGGGGTAAAAAACCATGTTCATGGGAAATTAATTTCAATTCGTAGAAATAAAACCCAAATTACATTCATATGATTTTGAAGCCTTTATCTGTAATTGTTACATTTTTTTTGGTATATTTAAAGGCTTTGGTAGAATATACCAATCCAACTTTATCTATTACACAAATATGAATCAGCTGAAAGAAGTAGAAAAGCTGTTCAGGGAGAACCACAAAAGTCTGTGCAATGTCTCATATGGTGTTGTTAAGGACCGCCAGGTCAGTAAGGATATCGTTCAGGATGTTTTCTTCCAATTCTGGAAATCCAGAGACAAACTGGATTTAGGTGCAGGCATAAAAAGTTACTTATATAAAGCCACCATTAATTTATCGATTAACTACATAAAGAAAGTTAAGCGAATGAGTGTTTTGGCCCAACAAGGGCTTGTTAAGAACCCTGAAGGTTCAGAAACACCACATGAATCAACGGTTGCGAATGAATTACAATTAAATATTGATAAAGCAATTAATAATTTACCCGCTAGATGCCAAACGATTTTTCTGATGAGCAGGTACGAAGGCATGAAATATCAGGAGATTGCCGATACTATGGGATTATCAGTGAAAACAGTTGAAAATCAAATGGGTATAGCTCTTAAGAAATTAAGGGAGGATCTGGAGCCATTCCTGATAACCAGTTCCATAATTATTTTGCTTGGAATGCTCTTTTACTTATTGTTTTGATAATTTCTAAAGATCCTTTTGGGGGTAAGTGCTCTCATAATTGCTTAGAGCATTAGAAATTGGTCACAAAGTTGATGAAGAATGAGATAATCATATCGAAATTTCTGTCAGGTAACATCACTACCGAAGAAAGTAAATGGGTAGAGCAGATGTTAATCACAGACAGTGCTTTCAAGCGAGAATTCGAAAGATATCGCGAGATATGGCATTCTACTGGTCAAACTTTACCAGATGACTATGATACTAGTGAAGAATGGGAAGCCTTTAAGACAAAACTGATCGAAGAGGCGGAAGAACCTGCTGGTATTTCATTAGGTCAGTATTTTGGTATTGCTGCATCAGTTTTACTGGTAATTACCTTCACCTGGATATTATTTCCAGATAAAGATGATTCGGATCAAACCATTTCGTACTCAGATGTAGACAACACATTTGTAGGTCTTCAAGACGAAGATGCGAAAGAAGTTAATGTCTATACCAGTGATTTTGACAAATTGCTCAGACTTCCAGATGAAACATTGGTTAACCTCAAGGTTGGCAGTAGGTTAAGCTATGGAAGTGATTTTAATGAATCTAACAGGAAGATTAAGCTGGTTGGATCAGCTTCATTTGAGGTGACAAAAGATACAACCTGTGCATTTGAGATCTATGCGGGAGAAACAGTAACACGTGTAGTCGGCACTAGTTTTCTGCTTCGGGCTTACCCTGGTGAGGATTCAGTTTCTGTAATGGTAAGAACAGGAAATGTTCTGTTTGGAAAGCAAAATACTGTTCCAGTTTCATTGACTAAAGGAGATTTTGCGGCTTATAGTAGATCAAAAGATAGTTTGGATGTGTCAATTGACTACATAGAGGAAGAAGTGATTGTTGAGCCTAAAACCGAGATTGTTGATAGTGGGGAGGAAAAAAGGGATAATGTCATAAAAGAAGATAAAGGTGTACTCACCATTGATTATGACTGGAAGAAAAATTTCCTCAATCTCTCTAAGGTAGAAGGGAAAGTAGTGAATGAGTCAAGTAGAAAGATTTATGGTAACGTTCGATTGAAAGTAACCTATTACACAGATAAGCAGGGTAAAAAGGCCTCTACTTATTTCATGTTGAACGAGGCACTTCTACCTGGCGACACAGTGGAATTTTCAAAAACAATAATGTTAGATTGGTTTAATAAAACTTCGAATGTTGAAGTAGAAATAGATACCGCTGAAATAAACTAATTATGGACCAAACCAAAAACGTGAAAATTACGCTACCCAATAAGGTAGATGATTTGATAAAATTAGGTGAAACACTTGTGCAACAACACATGAATGATGGTCCAAAAAGTAATTTGTCAGCAACAGAAGTGGCTAAAATAAATTTCACCTTGGCAATGGCCAGAGAGAAATACCAGGAGGTAGTACGTTACCGAAATATGATGAATGCTGCTTTGAATGAATTAAAAAATCTGGTTGGAAAAACCAGGCAAAATGAGCTAAGTTTTAAACAAGTATTGAAAAATTTAGTTGAAGATGTGGCGGAAACGCACAATAATGTAGAATCTCCCGTATTTCAATATGTGCTTGTGGAAAACGATGACATACAACGGAAAGATGAAGAAAAGTAGTTATCTTTGTATAAAATAAAGAAATTGTGAACCTTTGTTGGTTATAAGATATTTAAAATACTCTGCAGTTAATTTCTAGTAGAGAGGTGTGTGTTAATTAACCCAGTTTTGTCCTACGCTAAAATGGGTTAAGCGAGTTAGAGAAAGCTCCAGGATTTTCCAGGAGCTTTCTTAATTTATGACATTCCGTTTTCAAGCCTATTTCTATTCAATTATTTATAGGACAATGTCCTGTAAATTCAAATCCTGTGCTGGTCTTCATAACGATATATTCTTATACTTACAGATTCAAACACAATTCCCAAAATGACACACAACAAATACCCCCACCTCTTTGAACCCCTGGACCTGGGTTTCACAACGATAAAAAACCGTGTATTGATGGGTTCGATGCATACTGGCCTTGAAGAAACCAAAAACGGTTTTGAGAAGATGGCTGCCTTTTTTGCGGAAAGGGCTGCTGGCGGTGCTGGATTAATTGTGACTGGTGGGGTCTCCCCAAATATGGCCGGATGGGTCAAGCCCTTCTCGGCACGAATGACAAGCCATAGACATGCCAGAAAACATAAGATAGTAACGGATGCAGTACATCAAGCAGGTGGAAAAATATGCATGCAAATACTACATGCTGGAAGATATGGTTATTCCCCTTTGAATGTTGCACCTTCTGCAATCAAATCACCAATTACTCCGTTCAAACCGTTTGCTTTATCAAAAGGAGGCATCAAAAGAACCATATGGGATTTTGCAAGAAGTGCTCGGTTGGCAAAGAAGGCAGGTTATGACGGTGTTGAAATTATGGGTTCTGAGGGGTATTTGATCAATCAGTTTATAGTGAGTCATACCAATAAAAGAACTGATGAGTATGGTGGTTCCTATGAAAATCGAATCAAATTTCCCATTGAGATTATAAAAGCAGTACGAGAAGCAACTGGAGATGATTTCATTATCATTTTCAGACTTTCGATGCTTGACCTGATCCCAAATGGAAGTACCTGGGAAGAGGTTGTTCAACTGGCCAAAGAAATTGAAAAGGCAGGTGCCAATATTATCAATACAGGAATAGGCTGGCATGAAGCAAGGGTTCCTACTATTGCTACGATGGTCCCAAGAGGTGCCTTCAGCTGGGTCACCAAAAAACTAAAGGGCGAAGTAAATGTTCCTTTGATCACCACCAATAGAATTAACATGCCAGGTGTGGCTGAACAAATACTTTCTGACGGTCATGCGGATATGGTCTCAATGGCCAGACCATTTCTGGCAGATGCTGAAATCATCAAGAAATCTGAAGAAGGACGTGAAGATGAGATCAATACCTGCATTGCCTGTAATCAGGCTTGTCTGGATCACGTTTTCAAAAATAAGCTTACAAGCTGTCTGGTGAATCCTCGTGCCTGTCATGAGCTGGAATTGAATTACTCTCCAACAAAAAACCCTAAGAAAATAGCTGTAGTAGGTGCCGGACCCGCTGGTCTTGGGTTCTCCACTGTGGCAGCTCAAAGAGGTCACAAGGTCACGCTTTATGATGGAGCTTCTGAAATCGGCGGACAATTTAATATGGCAAAGAGAATTCCTGGAAAAGAAGAATTCTACGAAACAATTCGTTATTTCAAAAAACAGATCGAATTACATGGAGTGGACTTAAAATTAAACACCCGTGTAAGTTTGGATGATCTGAAAGATTTTGATGAAGTCATTCTTGCAACCGGAATTCAACCAAGAACGCCTGAAATAGAAGGCATTGATCACCCTAAAGTGCTTTCATATATCGATGTTTTACTTCACAATAAACCAGTAGGTAATAAAGTGGCTGTAATCGGTGCAGGAGGAATTGGATTTGATGTTTCAGAATACCTTACTCATCATGATCATGCAAAAGAACCTTCAATTGAAGAATTTCTGAATGAATGGGGAATTGATGGAAAAAATGAGGCGCGAGGCGGTGTAGAGAACATTGAACCAAACCTACCTGATCCAACGAGGGAAATTACTATGATCCAAAGAACTCCCGGGAAGATGGGTGCTAAACTTGGAAAAACAACCGGATGGATTCATAGGAATTCGTTAAAAAACCGCAAGGTCAATATGATTACAGGTGCCCAATACGAAAAAATCGATGACCAGGGGCTTCACCTGCTTCTTGGGGAGGATAAGAAGGTACTTGAGGTGGATAATGTTATCATTTGTGCTGGTCAACTTTCAGAGAATAGTCTCTTCGAACCGGCAAAGGAAGCTGGTTTATCTGTACATTTGATTGGAGGAGCTCATATAGCAGCTGAATTGGATGCCAAAGCAGCTATAAATGAAGCATCATACCTTGCGGCAAAGATTTAGTATTACTTAATTCTTCTGGTAGGTTTCCGGGTCCATATCCCGGATATCTACTGATATTGCCGGAACGCCTTTGGCAAAATCTTTGAGTTTGTTCAGTATTCTCTCAGCAAGTTTACGCTTTTGTTCTGTGGTTCTTCCTCCCATGATGAAACCAATCACGTGAATAAAATCACCTGGCTTGCCAGCACTGAGGTAATCCTCATAATGTCTCACTCTAACTTTTATGTTGGCTTCATCAAAAAGTCCACTTGCAACAACTTCATGGTGAACATCAATCATCAGATCCTGAGAGACAATTTCATGGTATACTTTGGAAGAACATTCTATTATTAGATGAGGCATAAGTCTTAGTTTATATCTACAATATCGTGACCAAACGGAATTAATCCAAGCATTGCTAATTCAACATGCTTTTTAGCAAAGGGAATTCCAATAATTGTGATGGCACACAATAAGGCTAAAATCAAATGGGTAACAGCAATTTCAACTCCAGCCACCAAAATCCAAATTATATTCATGATGATGTGGAGACAACCAGACATTCTTTCACCTGGACTTACCTGTCTCCCAAATGGTAAAAGAGCAAATGAGGCCATTTTTAATGTTTGTATCCCAAAGGGAATACCAATGATCGTGATAAATAGAATGAGGGACCCAAACAGATAAATCAAGAAAACAATAAATCCTCCAAATATGATCCAAAGCAAATTCCCAATAGCATTCATATTAACTTCCTGTAATGGCCTATTTTATTTAAATGTACCACAGTTTTTCCTGAACTGGAAGCATCAAACATTGGCTCAAATTCTGAATCACACACTATCTCATCATTCTTATAAGAAAATGTCTGATGTACATATTGACTAAAGGTGTCATCATACCCTTTCAATATCACAATAAACTCAGCTTGCTCTCTCCCAAAATCTATGATTCCCTTGCTGTATAGTGGACTACTTTCATCTATTGGGTGAACGATTGTCCAAGGCAATGGAAACATATTGATGTAATCAAGTTCAAGGTCTAGTTGCTTGTACCTTCTTTTTATTTCTTCACCCTCCTTTTCCAAATAAGAATACATTACCCTTGCTTGCATTTCAATCAAATGATTTCTCCTCAAATTGACAATTCTGAATTTGAGTCCTTTTATTCCACGGTAGGGCGCAACCAAAATATTATCACTGAATAAAATTCTGGCCTTAGCTTTAGAAAATCTACCATACAAAATTCCGGTTGCCAGGGCAAATGACAACAATCCCACCAAGGCTTCAAATGATGCCACTATACTTGCCATATGACCCACGGGATTCAGCCTACCAAACCCAACTGTAGTTAAGGTTTGAGTTGAGAAGTAAAAACAATGAAAGAAAGCACCATAATTTGTTTCAGACATGTTGTCTGATATTTGATCGGCACCCATGAAATAATATATTGAGGCAAAAAAGAGATTAAGTAATATATAGGCCAGGAATACAAAAAGGAAAAACCTGAACCAGGACATATAGATTACCCAATAATAGATGCTAAAGGTTCTTAGACCGGCTCCCTTCTTGTCTACATTAAAAGTTCCATCACGGTTAATTAATCGCTCTGAAAATGCCTTCGTTCCAAAGCCCAGTTCCTTAAACTGCTCCTTAATCCTATCAAGGGGAGTAGCCATTTTATTCCTTGTTTAGAAAAGTATTTACTTTTTGTTTGAGTGCTTTAATTTCGGATGGAATTTTCACCCGGGGATGAACATGAGGGTATAATTCATATATTGCTGCTAGCTGATAACCCAATTTCTGAGCAATCCCCTGGCAAAATTCAATTTCCTGATTGTAAACCTCTCCATCTATTTTCATCAAATGAACAAGGTTGTACAAATAATCAAACTTCTCGTCAGCAGAGAGATTCTTCAAATTAACTTCGTCTATGGGACTGGAAATTGATGCTTCGATCTCTTCATGACTCAGCCCGTGTGCTAACCCTACATTTTCAATGAGCTTTCTCTCCTCTTCATCTATAACACCATCAGAGGCTGCCAACTGTGCCAGTATTTTTAATTGTTGATCAAACATTAATGTATCTTTTCTGCTCTGGAAAATTCAGAGCTATCCATGTGGAAGATAGATCAAAAACATTAAAAAAAGAAAAATCCCCAGTGCTGGGGATTCTCATAAAATACCACCTGAGGTGGGTATATCAAAAAGTAAAAGCGACTAATTTGCTTCTTCAAAACACAATACTTCGATCGGTAAGGATGGCCCAACATAAGCTTCACACACAATGGCATCAAGCTCATATCCAAAAAGAATTTTGAAACCGATTTTATAGTAACCTGGTTCTGGTTCTGTGATTAATCTCAGTGATGGGTCTGAATATACAACCGGCTGAAAATACCTGTTTGGAATATCCCCAGGAATAAACACAGATCGAAACCATTTATTATCCCAAACTCCAGCACCACAGATTACTTCTTCCAGTTGAAGTTCAGTTTCGCACCCTACTGTTTGAGGAGCCCATATATCTGACCTGCTAAAATCGATAACTCTATCGTTATTTGATGCATTCTGAAATTCAAAATGCTCAATATCAAGCGCATCAGCACCATAGATATCGGCTACAGGCACCAATATAGTTTCATGGATATAAGCTTCACAAAAATCTTCCCCGTCTACACTATGTGTAATATATATTGTGGAATCAGATCCTGAATTTCCATTATAATGCAATGCGAATTCATGCTCCTTGCATCCTCCTGAATAGGCTACATTGATCTCAAAAATCTCGTCCACCAAGCTAATTGAAACCAATTCGAAAGGGACACTTTCTAGATTACCTGGTGTCTCATCATCCGTAATGATTGAGTAATCGCCCGCTATGTTCTCATCTACCTGGGTGTCATCACAACCCAGAAAAATGGATATCAAAAAAATGATCAATAAATGTGCTACTGTCCTCATGTTCTGTTTTATTTTTATAGTAAAGCGACAGTCCCGGGATTTGTCATAAAAAATTTGAAACATTTCGCTCTTAAGAAACCTATTGTCTCAAAATGGTTGGAAGTAATATCGGAGAATCTTTAATTAAGTATTACGAGGACATCAAAATACCAAAAATTGGATCCACTGATGTTGATGTACTTTACCCCTTTGGCGATGAAAATGTCATAGAGGCAGTCTCCTCCTTTTATCGAAAATTCTTCAATGATAGCAAACCTCGTACTTTACTGATCGGTATAAATCCCGGAAGAAATGGTGGAGGTGTAACAGGAATTCCCTTCACTGATCCCATTAAACTGGAAGAAATCTGTGGTTTACCAAATCCTTTTGATAAGAAAGCTGAGCTATCTTCTAACTTCATTTATGAAATGATCGACCACCTGGGTGGGACCAATTCATTCTACAATAGTTTCCTGATCACTTCTGTTTGTCCCCTCGGGTTCACAAAAAATGGAAAAAACCTGAACTATTACGATGAAAAATGGCTTCAGGAGACACTTGAAACTTATATGGTGGATAACCTGAAATGGCATCTTGATCTAGTGAAAACTAAGACAGTTCTAAGCCTGGGTCAGGGAAAAAACATAGCTTACCTGGAGTACATCAATAAAAAATACAATCTATTTGATGAAGTATTGGCTCTGCCTCACCCAAGATGGATTTTGCAGTATAGAAGAAAAAGACTACCAGAATTTCTAGAAATGTACAGAGATGTTTTGGCTGGATTTATTCAGTCCTAAAGCAAATCTCTGGATAAGAACACCTTGTGCTTAACTGGAATTCCGTTCTCCTCCATTTTATGCGCATAATGCGTCCAGAAATAATTTTTTTCCACATGATCCATCTCGAAACCCATTTTTTGATAAAGATAAAGTTGAAAAATACTGCTATTGGCAGTAGCAATTGAAAGCTTCTTATACCCACATTCTTTTGCGTACTGAGCGGCATGATCCAGGAGTTTCTTACCAACACCTTTTCCCTGAAAATGTTTTTCCACAGCAATATTCATGATTTCTGCCTCAATGGGAGAATTGCTGGTGAGCACATAACATCCAATAATGTCTTCATGCTCGCTTTCCGCAACAAAACAGGTGCCTTTTTCCAGATACTGAATGATCATGTCTTTGGATGGATCAGCCAATAGCATCAGCTCAAATGGAGCTTGTTTCTTATCTTCCAATTTCCGAATGTGTATATCCATTATTTTCCTATCTGAAAGTACATGTAGTTTGCGTAAACCCATGCTGCCAGTGAAACAAGGCCAAGTACAATGATCATCAAACCATGAAACCTTTCTTTTTCATTGTAAAGTGGATTACTTCCGTCTCTGGAGCGGTATAGAACTACACCGATGATGATGCCCAGAATACCACCTAGTATAGCTAAAAAATAACCTAAACCTATCCAATTATATGATTGTTCCTCGGATTCCTCAATCCTGTTATTTGGGTTTTCTGAGTATTCCATCACGCTTAAAAAATGATTCTCAATCTAATGATAAAAGTACAGTATTGAAAATTAGAATTATGATGCATGCATACTATCAAAGAATTATTTATCTTTAAAAATGGTTTACATTATTAATAAACAACAACTTACCTAATATGGAACGATACGCTGCTGTACTCAACTATGCCATACCCTTTTTTATGTCACTGTTACTGATAGAGCGATTTTTTGCGTGGAGAAAAGGTGCCAATGTCATGAATAGTATGGACACCTTATCTAGTCTCAGTTCGGGATTGACAAATGTCATCAAGGATGTTCTAGGATTAACTTTCATAATCATCTCATACCGGTGGTTCTATGAAAACCTGGCGATTTTCAAATTTGAGGACTACTGGTATGTCTATCTACTGGCATTTATCGGAATGGATTTTGCCGGTTACTGGAACCATAGGCTGGCACATCAGGTAAATTATTTTTGGAATGTTCACATCATTCACCATAGCAGTGAAGAATTCAATTTAGCATGTGCGCTAAGACAATCAATTTCTACTATATTCTCAACAACTACATTCTTTTTAATACCCACAGCCTTTTTGGGAGTGCCACCTGAGGTGATCACAATTATTGCTCCATTGCACTTATTTGCACAATATTGGTATCACACAAAACTAATTGGCAAACTTGGTTTCCTGGAGAAAATAATTGTTACACCTTCACATCACAGAGTGCATCATGCTGTAAACAAAGTCTATATGGACAAGAATTTATCTCAGGTATTCATATTTTGGGATAAGCTCTTTGGGACTTTTCAGGAAGAACTGGAAGAAGTACCGTGTGTGTATGGTGTTAAAAGACCAGTGAGAACCTGGAATCCTTTTATCATTAACTTCCAACACCTCTGGTTGCTCATGAAAGATGCCTGGAGAACCAGTAACTACCTTGATAAATTAAGAATTTGGTTTATGCCTACTGGATGGAGACCTGCAGATGTTGTCGATAAATATCCGGTCAAAATTATTGAAGATGAATATACCTACCAGAAATATGGTCCTAAGTCATCACTTGCACTTCATCTTTACTCCTGGACTCAATTCTTGATCACATTTATCCTGATGATGTACCTATTTAATCGTTTTGGGGATATTGGTTTTTCAAGTGCGTTGATTTATGGTGGTATGCTGGGTATTATGATATTTAATTACACCACACTCATGGACCGATCAAGATTCGCCTGGTTAACCTCTATTGTACAGATGATTGCAGCAAGCTCTATTGTGTATATGACTAGAGACTGGTTTCTTATTGAATCCGTATTAACTCAAGGGAGTCTATTGATATTAAGCTACTTCGCCCTTTCATTCCTGATTACAGGGTACTTCCAGGTTTATGAGATCAACCAGGAAAAGAAAAATACATTAACAACTGCTGCCTAATTAGAAGGCCAGCAGTTGCTTCATTTTCTCTTCAAATCTGGTCTTTGGCAGAAAATTATTCTCCAAAGCTGAAGCGAAGGGTACAGGTGTGTCCAAACTGCCACATCTCATTACTGGTGCGTCTAGAGACTTGAATAGATACTCAGATATCCAGGCGGCAATTTCACCACCAATACCACCAGTCTCACAATCTTCGTGTAGAATAATTACCTTTCCTGTTTTCTCCACTGATTTTTGTACAGTGTCTTTGTCCCAGGGTAACAAAGTTCTGAGATCAATGATATCCGCTGAATAATTCTCTTTATCCACAAGCTCTTTTGCCCAATGAACACCCATTCCATAGGTAACAATGGATATATCTTGACCTTCATTAACCAGCTTTGCTTTTCCTATTTCCAGTGTATAATAGTCATCAGGAACTTCCTCTGTTAATGACCGGTACAATGCTTTATGCTCAAAGTACAAGTAAGGATTGGGATCTTCAATGGCTGCATTAAGCAGTCCTTTAGCATCATAAGGATTACTGGGATAAACAATTTTCAATCCCGGTGTGTGAAAAAACCAGGCTTCATTACTCTGAGAGTGAAATGGACCGGCCCCTACACCAGCTCCTGTAGGCATTCTAACCACAACATCAGCATTCTGACCCCACCGGTAGTGTATTTTAGCCAGGTTATTCACAATCTGATTGAAACCGCAAGTGACAAAATCTGCAAATTGCATTTCCATCACAGCTTTCATTCCCTTTATTGACAATCCAAGAGCCGTACCTACAATTGCAGATTCACAAAGTGGTGTATTTCTTACTCTATCCTTCCCAAATTCATCAATAAACCCTTCTGTAATTTTGAAAACTCCTCCATAATCAGCAACATCCTGTCCCATGATCACAAGATCCGGGTATTTCTGCATGCTTAGTTTCAAACTATCAGAAATAGCATCTACATATCTCTTTTCTGATTTACTTTTCCCGGGGTTGACCACCTGAAGGTCATATGGATAAAACAGATCAGTAATTTCCTTATTGGTTTCCGCAACAATCTTTGATTCATTGAAAGCAACATCGACTGCTTCGGCAATTTCTGTTCGAATCTTGTCTTTGATCGTATCTAATTGCTTCTGGTCAAGGACCTCTTCCTTTATTAGGAACTTCTCAAAGTTTTCAATGGGGTCTTTCTTTGCCCAGAAGTCCATCAATTCCTTTGGAACATACTTCGTGCCGCTAGCCTCCTCATGCCCTCTCATACGGAAAGTATTTGCTTCTATGAGAATTGGTTTTGGGGTTTTTCTCACCTTTTGAACTGCCTTGGATATGGTATCCAGAACCTCCAAAATATTATTCCCATCTACACTGATAGCTTCAATACCATAAGCTGGCCCTTTGTCTACAAAGGATTTGAACCTAAACTGTTCATTGCTCGGGGTGGATAAGCCATACCCATTGTTTTCAATGACAAATACTACCGGAAGATCCCATACTGCCGCAACATTGAGTGCTTCATGAAAATCTCCTTCACTTGAGCCTCCATCTCCTGAAAACACAAGGGTAGCCTGCCTTTCTTTTTTGAGTTTGGAAGCCAGCGCAATTCCATCTGCAATACCCAATTGTGGGCCAAGGTGAGAAATCATACCCACAATATTGTGCTCACTTGAACCAAAATGAAAAGACCGGTCCCTACCTTTGGTAAAACCATTGGCCTTGCCCTGAAATTGTGAAAACAAACGTTCCATGGGTACATTTCTGGTGGTAAAAACACCCAGGTTTCTATGCATTGGGAGAATGTATTCATCATCTTTCAGAGCCAAAGCGGAACCTACAGATATTGCCTCTTGTCCAATTCCAGAAAACCATTTGCTGATTTTGCCCTGTCGAAGTAAAATGAGCATTTTCTCTTCGATGAGCCTAGGTTTGACCAGTGATTTATATATTGACGTCAGTTGACGATCGGACTTATTGCCTTTAACAAATTTCATGTTTGGGTTGTTTATCGCACAAATCTAACTTTTCATCTTAGCCAGAGAAATAATCAGTTTATTATTTTTGTGCGCTCCCTAAAATTTCTATCACCAGGGATCAATCTATAATATATGATAGACTTCAAAGAATTTACCCTACCAAACGGATTGCATGTAATCGTGCATGAGGCTCCAACAACCAATATTGCTGTATTAAATCTGCTTTACAAAGTAGGAAGTAAAGATGAAGACCCTAACAAAACTGGCTTTGCACACCTTTTTGAGCACCTGATGTTTGGAGGATCCCAGAATGTGGCATCTTATGACGAGGAATTGCAGAAAGTAGGCGGGGAAAACAATGCATTCACCTCTCCAGATATAACAAATTATTATGTGACTGTACCTTCCACAAATCTGGAAACCGCATTCTGGCTGGAAAGTGACCGGATGTTGAGCCTATCTTTTGATCCTAATGTGCTTGAAGTACAGCGAAAAGTTGTCATTGAAGAGTTTAAACAACGGTATTTGAATCAACCCTATGGAGATGTATGGCTAAAACTCAGACCTTTGGCCTACAAAACACACCCTTATCAATGGGCCACCATAGGTAAAGAAATCAGTCATATCGAAGATGCCACTATGGACGATGTTAAGGATTTTTTCCACAAGTATTATGCCCCAAATAATGCCATTTTAGTAGTCTCCGGAAATGTAAGTCTCGAACAAGTGAAACATCTTACTGAGAAATGGTTCGGTCCAATTCCTGCTGCTCCTTCATTTAATAGGGCATTGCCGGCGGAGTTACCTCAAACAGAAATAAGGTCAGTACGTGTGGAAGAAGATGTTCCTACCTCACAGATATACATGGCCTATCATATGCCCGGAAGAAAAGAGGACGCCTATCATGTGGCAGATTTATTGAGTGATCTCCTTGGGAGAGGCAAGTCATCCAGGTTGCATACCAAATTGGTAAAAGAAAATAATATCTTCAATTCAATAAGTGCTTACGTGACCGGTTCTGCTGATCCGGGGTTGTTGGTAATTAATGGAAAACTGAAGTCTGAAACAACATTTGAGGAAGCTCGAACAGCGATTGAAGAGGTTGTCAAAACTATGACTTTGGAAATGGTCTCTGATGATGAATTAAGTAAGGTCAAAAACAAAGCAGAATCCACATTAGTTTTTTCTGAGGTAGAACTGCTGAATACTGCAATGAACCTGGCTTATTCAGCATTTCTGGGTGACACGAATCTGGTGAATCATGAAACTGAGAAAATTCAAAGCGTCACCTCTGAGGAGATTTTACAAATGGCCAAGAAAATATTAACAAAAGATAATTGTAGTATACTAGAATATGCTGCCAAATAAAAGATGAAACCAAAAATTAGAGTAGGATACGGATATGATGTTCATGCCCTCGCTGAAAATGAAGAATTTTGGCTGGGAGGGATCCAAATTGAACACACGCATGGTCCTTTTGGACACTCAGACGCAGATGTACTCATTCATGTCATTTGTGATGCCATTTTAGGAGCAGCCAATTTGAGAGATATTGGCTATCATTTTTCTGATAAGGATCCAAAATACAAGGGTATTGATAGCAAAGTTCTTTTGAAACAAGTCCTTTCGCTGGTGCGTGAAAAAGGGTTTGAAATCGGCAATATCGACACTACAATTTGTCTGGAAAGACCAAAAGTCAATCCTCACATACCAGCCATGAAGAAATGTTTATCTGACGTGATGAGAATCCCAGAGGATGATATATCAATCAAAGCTACCACTACTGAAAAACTCGGATTTGTAGGCAAGGAAGAGGGTATCGCAGCACATGCTGTTGCACTGATTTATATGCCTGATAGTTCTCCAAAAATCAGAAGGTTCCCGTGAGCGAAATCCGGATCATACAAACCGAAGATGGTTCACATTCCCTTTATCGACCTGATTTAAATGAGACTTACCATTCATTCCATGGGGCGATTCAGGAATCCAATTATGTATTCATCAAAATGGGATTGCAACATTGGCTGGATGTTACCAGTCCTACTAAACCAATCAACATTCTGGAAATTGGCTTTGGAACTGGCTTGAATGCTTTGCTCACCTATAATTTCTGCAATCAGAATAAAATCCCAATCAATTATGAAAGCCTTGAGACAATTCCTGTTTCACATGATGTCTATAATCAATTGAATTACACAGATAGAATAGGGTACAATGAGGTATTTCAAAAGATGCATGATTGTCCCTGGAATCAGCAAAACAAAATGTCAGACTTATTCAATTTGTCCAAGCACAAAACTGGGCTTGAAACATTCGAATCTGAAACCCTTTTTGACATTATTTTTTTTGATGCATTTGCTCCCAGTAAACAACCGGAACTATGGGAAAAACCAATGATCAGCAAATGTTTTGACTTAATGTCCCTCGGAGGTGTATTTGTGACTTACTGTGCCAAAGGGCAATTAAAACGTGACATTCAATCCGTCGGAATGGCCCTTGAAACATTACCTGGTGCTCCTGGAAAAAAGGAAATGGTAAGAGGTACCAAACCTACACTTTAGCAAGTGCCTGTTTAATCGTTTTAGGCGTTTTATAGTCTGGGTTGGTCCTGTATAATTGAGCAGCAATTTCTACTTCCTCAATGCTGGCAATGAGTTCATCACTTACCTTTGAATTTACAAAAAGCAGATCTGTTGGGTCAATTCTTTGTTTAATGATAGCTGAGTCTACTTTCTTGTGGCATCTGCAGTTGTTTTCCTTATTCACAATACCACATGTCCGGCTTAAAAAACCATTGAATTTTGATCTGACACGAGAAAGTCTTTTTCTAAAGGCTTCCGGAGTAATTTCCAGGATTTCACAACATTCCTGACTATTAAACTCAAGAATTTCACCCAGGATATAGGTAATTCTCTCTTCCTCATTCAGGCATTGAAGCATTGCATTGGAGCAACCTACTTTTGCCTCCTGCACCAGTAACTTTCTTTCCGAAGTATCTTTTGTGTAATGTATCTCATTGGCAAAATTTTGGTACAAATCAAGTTTGTATTCATCCAATGTCATTTTAGCCTTGTATCTCTTTTTATTAAATGTGATCAAATGATTGGTAGCAATACTATAAACCCAGGTTTGAAAGGAACTTTCTTCATTGAAACTTCCAATTCCATTGATCATTTTGACCAGAATTTCCTGGGTAGCATCCTTTGCATCATCTGGGTGCCACAACATCCGAATTGACAAATTATAAACCATATCCTGGTGGTCCTCTACCAGCTGGTTGATGGCCTTGACCTCCCCTGATTTGGATTTTTTAACAAGATTAGAAATACTCATAGCTACAGTTGAAATTTACGAAGTGCGATAAAAAAGGGCCATCACGTGACCCTTTTAGTAAATTAATGATTTTCGAGAATATTTTTAAGGATTTCCAGCTCCTCTTTCATATTTGGTACGCCAACTTCATCAAACACTTTATCAGGCATAGCTTCTGGTTTCACCAGCGTAAATATGTATGACACATTTTCGCCATGTCCAACAAGGCGTGTTCTCATTGGTTCTCCTTCACCTAATTTGATATCAATTACGCCACTGGCTTTGTCTGTGAGCAACATCAATGGGACTTTCCCGAATGGAACTGTGGCCCAATAAGTATCCTCTTCCAAAGTGATATCCTCAAAAAAATGAACACCCCACTCTTTTTGATTCATTGGGTCAGTTAAATACTGCCACGCTTTTTCATAATGACAATTGATCACCACAGTAAGGGTAATCACACTTTTTTGTATAGTTTCCATATTCAAAATTTTTAGAATTTGAATAGTTAGACTTATCCTCTATAAAAAGTGTGACTGGTTTGGAAGAATTTTATAATAATTTTTTTAGTGCCTCCACCAAAATTGAAACGTCTTTATCAGTTGTAAGTGGACTAACACTGATTCTAACGCAACCATTTTCATGAGTACCCAGTGCTTCATGGGTCATTGGTGAACACATAAACCCTGAACCTACTTTTATGTTGTATTCAGACTTGAGTGCTTTAGAGACATCTGATGGTGAAGTTTTTGCTGAAGTGAATGAAACAACACCTGTCTTTTTCAATGGATCCGCAGTACCTAGAATTGTTATTGAATCATTAGCTTGTATGGCCCTCGTTATTCTCTTGAGGTGAACATGCCGTGAATTGATTATCTTATCCCATCCTATCGCATCCAACCAATCTATGCCAGCAGCTAACCCAACTAAACCTGCCAAATTCACAGAACCTGTATCACAGTAATCGGGAAATGCACTGTGTTTTTTACCAGGAACTATTTCGCATGCTGCTGTTGGACAAGACATTGGTACTTTTTTATCAATGAACAATCCTCCTATACCCTGAGGACCAAAGGGAGCTTTATGACCTGCAAAAGTGAATATATCAGCTTGTAAAGTTTTCAAATCTATCGGTTGGACTCCCGCTAATTGTGCACCATCCAATAGACAGTATGTGCCGTACTTGTGTGCCAATTCAATTACCTGTTGATAGGGTAGAATTTCACCTGTAACATTGCTTGCCATAGAAATAGCCACCATTCGCACACCACCCTTTTTTAACTCTTCTTCGAGTAATTCTATATCAAAAGGTCCATTATCGGCTCTGGGAATGACTGTTCCGATCACTTGCTTATCCCTCTGTAGGATATGAAACCACCTTGACAATGCATGATGCTCCATATGGCTAATGATCAATCGGTCTCCCGGATTCCAGTGAAATTCATTCATGGCTATCGCCAATGAGGAAGTACACCCATTTGTGATCAAAAAATTTTCCAAATCAGGTACCTTGAAAAAATTGGCTACTTCTTGGATGCTTTCATTGTAGTTGGATAACCATTGGTCCGGTGTTGCTTTGTTAAAATTATTGAGAGCATCATGTACAACATCCGGTTTTGGCCAGGTAGTGCCAGCATTATTGAAGTAGATCATAAACTATTTGGTAGATTGCATCTTCAAAGGTCAATATTCAATTCAAGGTATGAAAGAAATTGCAATCCCGGGAAAAATAATTGCCGAAAGAAGGAAAATGAAGGGATTCTCCCAGGAATCATTGGCTGATGAAAGTGGTATATCCTTGAGAACTATCCAGCGAATTGAAAATAATCAGGTAAGACCACAACCTTTCACGCTAAAGAAACTTGCTGAAGTACTGGATCTGGACATTGAGAGCATGGTAGAACCAAACATTAACCTTAAAGGAGCTCACCTTATCAAGAGGACATTTTTAGTTTCTATATTACAAGTTGTTCCCGTTGTTTTCAATGTCATAATTCCATTAATCTTTTGGAAACAATACAAAGAAGCCGATCGATACAAAGCGTTAGTGGGTAAATTCATCACCTCCCAAATCCTGATTACCGTTTTAATGTTGATTTCCTTTTGGTTAGCCCCACAAATTACTTATATGCTAGTAGGAGAAACCAATCCTGGCAATTTTTTCCCATCCATTAATGCCTACTTCTTATTGCTATTCATCGATATCATGTCTATTATTATTGCGTCCATCCAATTCTCCCAAGGCAATAAAACACTATTCGATAAATTCCCTAATCTTTTGTGAATCAGCATCTTGACACAAAGATGTCGCAAGTTTGACGCAATAATCCTAGCATTCCAAACTATAGTTTTGTCATAGGTTCAAAAACAACAATATTTTATGACAATAGTTAAAAGCACTCTCTTTATGACCTGTTTAATGTTGCTATTTACTCCAGGCTGTAAGAGGATTTCGACACCCGGACAATTGATGTCTGAATACGCAGATAAGGGACATAGAAGAAAAATAAAAAGTCCGTTTCAGGGAGCGGTTCTTATAGGGCGGGATGGGAAAATAATTTTCTCAGAAGCCTATGGGTTTAGCGATCGCGAGAATCAAATTGCGAATACAGTTGACACGAGGTTCCCTATTGCTTCAGTGACAAAGCAGTTCACAGCCTTCTTAGTTCTTAAAATGGTAGAACTAGGGCATTTAAAGCTGGATGATTCTACCCGGGCCATCTACCCGGCTCTTAATCATCTTGACGAAAGAATTACAATTCATCATTTACTCAGTCACACGTCTGGATTACCCCATTATGAAGGCCTGGAGCATATAGGTTATACCTATGAATCCATCAAAACTGCAAAACTCACACCAGATTCGCTTGCAAGTCTGATTGAATTGGTTCCTTTGAATAATGAACCTGGTACCAAATATCAATATAGCAGTCTTGGATATTTGTTATTGGGAGGAGTTCTTGAACATGTTTCAGGGGAAAGTTATAGCTATTTACTCAACAAATACATTTCAGAACCTTTTGGATTAAAAAGTACAGGGTTCAAAGGAAATAACTTCTTCCGTGATTCCCTGGCCCAGGGTTATACCTACAAAGAGGCATATGGACTTGATTGGTGGATGCAGGAAAATGGTGGGTTCATTGAAAAGGCACTTCCAAGGGATCAATCAACAAAGTTTTCAACTGGAGGAATTCATTCCACAGTGGAAGACCTATTCATATGGAGCGAGAAGCTCAAGAGAAGTGAATTTTTGAAACCCGAATTAACTCAACAGATGTTAACACCAAATCAGGATGGCTATTGCTACGGTCTTATCAGGAACTGGGATGATCTGGTTGAACGAGACACTACTGCAAGAATGTACATGCACAGTGGAGCGTTACCAGGTTTTCGTTCGTCAATCGCCATGTTTGATGACGGAGTGACTGTTATTTTCCTCTCCAATATTAGCCCAATCAATGACAAAGAGGTATTGCACCATTTACACTTAAAGGCTTTAGGAAAAGAGGATAAATACAGAATGCAAGGTTATCCTGACCGGTCATCACTTGATAAATTTAAGGAAGAAGGTGGTATGAAAGCCTTTAACAATTATTTCAAAACGCTATCGGACTATTGTGGTCACCAGGTATTACCCTCAGAAAACTCCGTGAATCACCTGATATATTTGTACAGTAAGAATGGAGAAACTGCGAAATCTGATAGTCTCTTAAGTTGGTACAAATCAAATTATGCTGTTTCATTCAATTCAACCAACGAATTGGGTTATGACCTTTTAAGTATTGAAGATTGTGATCACGCCATAGAACTATTCATAGAAAACTCGAAAAAGTATCCTAAAAACCCAAATAGCTGGGATAGTCTTGGAGATGGATTCAAGAAATGCGGGAATATTAAAAATGCGAGGGAATGTTATGAGAAAGCGGTAACCCTGGCAGAGCAACTTGATGACCCTAACTATCCTGTTTATAAAAGTAATCTTGACAATTTGTAATAAGAATTGCCCCGCTTAAGCTTCAACATAGACGGGGCAATTTCCCATCAATCGTTTCGCAAGTAGCTCACAGGGTTGGAACTTATTACTTTGAATACCTGTGCTATTATCGTACTCAATGAAATAATCAAGGTGATTATTATGGTGATGGAAATAATCTCTAATCCAAAATTGATCCTAAATGGATAGTTTGACAGCCATTGACCAATCAGGTAATTTCCAATCAGCAATCCAGAAATCATTCCTATGACGATTATAAGAACAAATTTCTTTGTGAAAACCATATACAGGTGTTCTGCGGGAGCTCCTAGCACCTTTCTAATGCTAATTTCTTTGACCCTCTGATTCAGCTGTAAACCAACCACACCCAGCAACCCAATAGCAGCCAGTATAATAGAAATCACACATCCTGCTGAAACCAGCCACATAACTTTCTTCTCAGACGCATATTGCGCTTCATATTCGTCCTCTAAAAAGGTGTATTCAAAAGGAAATGGATCAATATGTTTTTCCCAAAGCGCTTCAAATTTTGAAAGGTTGAGTGTATTTGGACCATTCAACTTCACAAAAACTGATTGCAACCGATAAGCTGGAGCAGTATAAATTACCAAAGGATCTACAGTACTTTTTGCGGATTCAAAATGATAGTCTTCCACTACCCCCACAATCTTTGGATCTTTCACAATACCATACTCAAATGGAACTGTCTCTCCAACTGGGTTCTCCAGGCCATATTTTCGGGCAAATGCTTCATTCACCAGAATATTGGATTCATCTGAAGGCTTATTGGAATCAAGGTTACGTCCCTGGATGATTTTTATATCCAGCAATCCAGGCAAATCATTGTCGATCCTTAGGTGTCTTACATCAAATTGGTTCTCTCCCTTCATTCTGGTTCCATTATATCCCGAAACGGAGGCTACCGACTCTACTTCTGGTAATTTCCTTAATTCCTCAGCAAATAATTCTACCCGACTTTCCTCTACTGGGATGTAATCAAAGTACATGACGTTTTCAGGATTTATTTTGGTGTCAAACGAAATGAGGTATTGCGTCTGTTTCTGGACTGTGATCATGCCAGCAATTAAAATCGTAGCAATTACGAACTGCACACCTAGCAAAGTCTGCGTCATCCATTTACCGGATTTTACTTTCTGTTCGCCTTTCAGTGATTTCACAATCGAAAACCTGGAAAGAATAAAAGCCGGGTAAGCTCCACTCAGAAAAGAAACAAGTAATAATATAAAAATAGCTCCTGCAATAAAGGTAGGATCTAAAATATAACTGAGTGAATAGTCCTTATTGACAAAATCAGAAAAATAAGGCAAAATGCCAATGATAAATACCAGACCAAAAACACTTGCAATGGAAACTGAAACGACAGACTCAGTTATTAGCTGACTAAATACTCCTTTTCTACCAGAGCCTATTACTTTTCTAAGTGCCACTTCTCGTGCCCGATTGATATAAAGCGAAATGCTAAAATTCGAATAATTGATCATTGAAATAATCAGACAAAACAAACCAATGATTACAAAAAGACTGATCATTTCCATCTCACCTCCTCTTGCGATCCCATTGTAATGCCCATACCGATCATCAAGGTGGATTTCTGAAATAGGTTGCAAGTAGTAGGTAACCTCTCCCTCATTATCAGGATCATTCTTCTGATGAAGTTCTTGCATCTTCTGCTCTACAAACTGCGTTGAAGCCGATTTATTCAACTTCACTATGGAGTTCATGTTGATATCAAACCACTCCGTCAATCTCCTCTCTGGAGCATTTGCCAGGTAATGGGCGTAAGAAACAAACATGTCTGATTGCACCGAAGTATTGGCAGGTATATCTTCATAAACCCCTCTGATAATAAAGTTCTCAAATGATTCACCGATCATCATAGAAAGCACATGCCCAACTGCCTTTCCTCTTAAATTCAGTTTGCTTGCAAGGGACTCTGATATGATCACATCATTAGGTTTGTCAAATGTGGAGGCTGCCCCCTCTAAAAAATGTAGATCCAGGTAATTCAGGAGTTCTCGATCTACTTTTAACAGACCTTGTAAGAGCTTCTCTTCTCCCTGATCAATCATACTATAATCATAATCAATCCTGGCTATTCCTTCTATTTCCGGAATATCCCGAAATTTTATTGACATGGCATTGGAGCTTCCCCCAATGTAGTGCGTATCATCACCTCGTTTAAAATTTATCCCAATTCGATAGAGGTTATCCGAATCAGGTAGGTGTTTGTCGTAACTAAGTTCATCATTGGCAAAAAGATATGCCAACCAACACACGCCAAGTCCTATAGCAAGTCCCAAAATATTCAGAGAAGAGTATAGTTTGTTCTTCTTGATAAAACGCCATCCCGTTTTAACATAGTTGTTGTACATCATAAAAAACTGATTTATAAATTGAGTTAACCTTAAATTCGAGAATCCTAATGACCGTACCACCTCCCAAATGAAAAAGAATCGTGCCCGATGTAGCCCTTTTTCTTCCAATCGCCAATAAAAAGCTTCATGCAGATCTCCTTGCACCTCCTCCAATCTATCGGTCCTACAGAATCTGGAGACTAACCAATCTGCCCATACCGGAGGATTAAATTTTGACATACTGTAATGAGGGTTTGGTAGCACCTTTCCAAAGTTTGGACCGAGCGTCGTTTAATTGATTAACCAGATCGTATGCCTGGGGAGTTGCCCAATAAATCCTTTTTCTTCTACCCCCCCTTTCTGCGGTAGGCTCACCAAACTCTGATTTCACCCATCCTTTTTTCTCCATCCGTTTGAGCACTACATGAATTGCAGGAATTGAAATAGACTTGCCAAGTGTACGCTCATAATTTTTAGCAATATCTACACTATTAATACGCTCATCATTCAATAAAATCATGAGGACGATCTCTTCAAGGGTGCCAAGTACTTCCATTAGATTAATATTTGTTAAAGATATGATACGAATATAATTAACATTTGTTTAAGTTATTATCGTTTGGCCTTTTTTGATTAGATTTCAATTACCCAAAAAATGGAAAAGATTGTATTCTCATATGGCTCTAATTCCTTTTTACCACGCATTGTGAAAAGAGTGGGCAAGATAGAAGTGTTAGGTACTCGACAATTAGTGGGTTACAAGCTCACTTTTAACAAAAAAAGTCAGGATGGTTCCAGTAAGGCCAACCTGGTGCCCTCAAATGATCCTCGTGACATTGCCTGGGGAGTCTTGCATAAAATGAGTACTGAAGCAAAAAGAGTATTAGATGAGTATGAAGGTCTGGGAATTGGTTATGATGAAGCCTATTTTGATATTCAACTGGATAATAAAACCCAAAGAGTTTCTTTCTATGTAGCCCGGGAAAGTAAGTACTTATGCACGGATAAGCCATATAATTGGTACCTGAACTATGTGATTGCCGGATCCCTTCAGAATCAGTTCCCACAATATTACCTGAAAAACTTGCAACAAGTCCAGTCAAAGCCAGATCCCGACCCAATCAGATCTTTGCAAAATAAAATCTATGTCTGAGCTTTTTAATTGTTATGAGTACATTTTATGATTAACTTTAAATGAGCAATTCGAACTCCTTTTATCGCAAGCAATCCACATTAGAATTTTAGAAATGAGGCAATTCCTTATTGGCTTGATATTATTGTTTGTGTCAGTGAATAGTCTTGGACAAAGTCCGTCTAGTGACTCTGTGAAGATTGAAGTCCACTGGTCTCAAAGTGTTCCATTTATTTATAAAGATGCTAATGGAAAATTTGGTGGTATTGAATACGAGATGCTCCTTTTGTTTCAAGAGTACATGAACCAGCATGAAAATACTAATATCCAATTCAACTGGGTTTACCATGATAGATTTGGGGAGTTAATTAGTTCCGTTCAAGAAGCTAATTCGAAGAATGTTTTTGGTATATCGGCATTTTCGATAACTGAGGATCGAAAAAAGATCTTAAAGTTTACTTCCCCATATATGGCCGATATTACTGTTTTAGTGAGCAGTAAAGGAACACCCATTGTCAATACTTTTGCTGAAATAAATAATTTAATGGCCAAAATGGAGGCAGTAACCATCGAAAGTACTTTGTATGAAACGCTCCTGTTTGACCTTAAAGAACAACTCAACCTCGATTTCAAAATCAATTACATTGACAGTGATAAGAATATCCTAGAAAACATAAGTTTCCATGATGACAGATTCGGTTTTATCGATTTACCAATCTATCTCATGCTTATTAAGAATGGTGGAGAATTAACAAGACAAAATTTCTTTACTGTAAAAGGAGATGGGTATAGTGTAATCTTGCCGAAAAAGAGTGATTGGGATGCTTCATTCAATCAATTTTTGGATGATAATTATTATAAGGAGGAAATCGGTGAAATCATCTCTAAATACATGGGTGTGGACTTATATGAGTTCATCAATACGATTGATGTTGAAGATCAATTAGGAACTTCGATACTTACCAAAGAGAAAGAAATCCAGCTTGCACTTATACACAATGCAAATTTGAAACTTGCTGAAGAAAAGATGCTCAAAAGGGTACTGATTGGGGGAGTTGTTATCTCTGTTATGTTTCTAATGGTAATTGGATTTCTTTTTTACAGAGACCATAAAATAACAAACCAGGTATTGACCCAAAAGGATCAGATTGAATCCCAACAAGAGGATATTCGCCAAAAAAACGATCAACTTATCAACCGGAACACGCAACTTATTGCCATAAATGAAGAGAAAAATAACTTAATGAATATTCTGGCCCATGATTTAAGGTCTCCCTTGACTCAGATTATTGCAATGGCACAACTTACTTCTACCAGATTGAATGATGCGAGCGAAGAAACAAAAGAATTTCTGGATCAAATTCAGCAAGGTGCCCACCGCATCAATAAAATGATTGATAAAATATTAAACACAGAGACCCTGGAAAATGACAAAAGTCTGGTTCTAAAGGAAAAAGTTAATGTCCAAAACCTTTTAAAAGACCTGGCACACCGTTATAGACCAATGGCAGCAAAAAAAGGGATCTATTTTGATCTTAAAATTCCCTCCTCATTCCCAGAGATAGAAACAGACCATATGCTGGTATTTCTGGTGCTAGAAAACCTCATCTCAAATGCCATTAAGTTCTCTCCACCTGAAACGAAAGTTGCTGTAGAGGCAGAGGAAAAGGAAGATTCCATATTATTAAAAGTTACAGACGAAGGACCAGGCTTTACTGAAGAAGATAAGAGCAGACTATTTAACAGGTTTGAAACATTAAGCGCCAAACCCACCGGAAATGAAACATCCACTGGCTTGGGACTATCAATTGTGAAAAAATATGTGACTGACCTGGGTGGACAGGTTTGGTTAGAATCTAAAGAAAAGGGGGGAAGTGCGTTTTTTGTAAGCTTGCCAAAATAAAAAAATCCCGATCCTCCATTAGAAGACCGGGACGAGAGTAAAGTGTATTAAACTAAATATAAATTTTAAGTCAAATCTATTTGAGGTATTCGTAAATACCCGCAACACCCTGGCCACCACCAACACAAGCAGTCACCATTCCGTATTTACCGCCTCTTCTCTTCATTTCATTGAATAACTGGATTGACAGTTTCGCTCCGGTGCATCCAAGTGGGTGCCCAAGTGCAATTGCACCTCCGTTCACATTCAACTTATCCATATCAAGATCCAAACCTTTAATCACTGCTAGTGATTGTGCCGCAAAAGCCTCATTCAATTCCACAAGATCAAGATCAGATTGATTAATACCTGCTTGTTTCAATGCTTTTGGCACTGCCTCTACCGGTCCAATACCCATAATTCGTGGATTCACACCGGCAGCTGCATAGGAAACCATTCTGGCAATCGGCTCAAGATTCAATTCTTTCACCATTTTCTCAGACATCACCATCACAAATGCAGCTCCATCTGATGTAGGGGATGAGTTACCTGCTGTTACCTGTCCATTATTTTTGAAGGCTGGTCTAAGCTTGGCCAATCCTACCATATTGGTTTCAGGTCTCACACACTCATCAGTGTCTACTACAAATTCTCTTTTCTTTCTCTTACCATCTTCCACATAAACCTCTTCCACGGTAACAGGAACGATCTCATCCTTGAATTTACCTTCCTGAATAGCTTTAGCGGCCTTCTGATGAGAATTCATAGCAAATTCATTCGCCTCATCTTTAGAAATGTTAAAATCTTTGGCCACTTCTTCAGCAGTCAATCCCATATTCAGGTACCACTCCGGATGGTTCTCAGCAATTTTGAAGTTCAGGGCTGGCTTGTAACCCATCATTGGTACAAGAGACATGGATTCTGTTCCCCCTGCAATAATACAATCGGCAGTACCAGAATGTACTCTAGCGCATGCCAGGTGTATGGCCTCCAAACCTGATCCACAGTATCTGTTTACGATCATCCCAGGAACCTCGATTGGCAATGAAAGTAATGAGATCATTCTTCCCATTTGCATGCCCTGTTCTGCTTCCGGAACCGCGTTTCCTACAATAAGGTCATCCACTCTTTTGGCATCAAAGCCTTCAATAGACCCAACCAAATGTTTAATAACATCAGCGGCCAGGTCATCTGGTCTATAAAACCTGAACCCGCCTTTTTTGGCCCTCCCTACGGCTGACCTATATCCTGCAACTATATATGCGTTCATAATATTTTTAGATTAAAGATTGCAAGACAAAAGAGAAAAGACTCTTCTGCTTGTTATTATAAAGTTTCTTTCGATAACGAACGTTCCAATCCAATTATCATTTTTTGAATTTTCTAGAACAAATTCTAGTTTCTCAAAGGCTTGCCTTTGAATAGAATACTATGGATTCTCTCTAATGTCTTAGGCTCTCCAGTCAATGATAGGAATGCCTCTCTTTCCAGATCCAATAGGTATTGCTCTGAAACATAATCCGATCCCGAAAGATCACCACCAGCCATTACGTAAGCCAGTTTCTTAGCAATCTTCGCGTCATGTTCTGAGATGTATGAACCATATAGCATGCCTCCAATACCAGCTTCAAAAGCTGCTAGAGCAGTTCTACCCAGTACCTTAATATCCTTGCGTTCTGATTTTTGTGTGTAACCCGCATTATATAGGTCCAGTACTCTTTGTTTCGCATCGGCAATGAGCCTTGATCTGTTCAATGTGATCTTGTCACCTTTTCTCATGACATTCATCTCCTTGATCTCTTCTGCAGAAGTAGCCACTTTAGCAGTTGCGATATTCATGAAATATTCTTGTAATGTATTGATCTCAGGGTCGCCAGATGAATACTCATCACTTGCTCTCAAGACAAATTCTTTTGTTCCTCCACCTGCAGGGATCAAACCAACACCTACCTCAACAAGACCCATATAGGTTTCTGCATGTGCCTGAATGGCATCACAATGTAGTGATAACTCACATCCACCTCCCAGCGCCATACCGGAAGTTGCAGCAACCACTGGAATTGATGAGAATCTTGCTCTTGTCATGGTGTTTTGGAATTGTGCAATCATTAGATTGATCTCATCAAACTCCTGATCACCCGCAAACATGAATAACATGGCCAGGTTCGCTCCAGCAGAGAAATTATCTCCCTCATTACCAATTACAAGACCTTTATAATCTTCTTCCGCTTTGGCAATACCAGTATTGATACCTTCGATTACTTCTGCACCAATGGAATTCATTTTGGTGTGGAATTCCAGATTCAGCACATCATCACCAATATCATAAAGTGTTGCCCCGGCATTTTGCCAAACAATGTTGTTTTGTTTGAAGGCATCCAGGTAAATAAAGGCTTCAGTTCCTGGAATTACTTTGTATGATTTTGAAGGAATATCATAATAATGACGTTTCCCATTTTCAAACTTGTAGAATGAATCATGTCCTGCAGCAATCATCTCATCCACCCAATTGGCTGGTGCCATTCCTGCTGCTTTCATTTTTTCGGCAGTTTCTTTTACACCCAGGATGTCCCATGTTTCAAATGGACCCATTTTCCAGGCAAAACCAGCTGATACAGCCTGATCTATGCGGTACAATTCATCTGCTATCTCTGGAATTCTGTTTGAGCAGTATTTGAACAGGTCGTAAAAAGTAGTTCTGTAAAATTCGCCTGCCTCATCATCATAGTTTACCAGGATAGGAATTCTTTCTTTAAGGTCGTCAATGTCTTTTGTCTCTCCTAAAGCATCGAATCTTGGTTTTGACTGCTCCTTGTATTCATATGTCTTCAGGTCCAACTCAAGGATTAGGCGCTTGCCATTTTCATCCTTGGTTTTCTTGTAATATCCTTGCTGGGTTTTATCGCCCCACCATTTTTTGTCATAAAGCTCCTGAACTATTTTTGGAAGTTTAAATTGATCCCTGGCTTCATCATTTGGAAGGCCATTGTACAGGTTAGTAGCCACCTTAACAGTAGTATCCAGCCCTACAACATCCATTGTTCGGAAGGTTGCAGATTTTGCTCTACCGATTACCGGACCAGTCAATTTATCCACCTCTGAAACAGAAAGTCCCATTTTTTCAATGGTATGCATCCCTGACATGATTGCGTAGATACCAATCCTGTTTGCAATAAATGCCGGAGTATCCTTACACAATACAGTTTCTTTTCCAAGATAGAGATCTCCGTAGTGCATAAAGAAATCAACAACCTCTTGATAAGTTTTTTCAGTTGGGATGATCTCCAGTAATTTCAAATACCTTGGAGGGTTGAAAAAGTGTGTTCCACAAAAATGCTTCTGGAAATCTTCACTACGTCCTTCCAACATTAGATTGATTGGAATACCAGAAGTGTTTGATGTAATCAGTGTACCTGGAGTTCTGTGTTGCTCTACCTGCTCAAAAACTATCTTCTTGATATCAAGGTTTTCAACAACAACTTCAATGATCCAATCCACGTCGGCTATACCTGACATGTCATCTTCAAAGTTGCCGGTTTTAATCAGTTTTGCTCCGTCTTTACTGTACAAAGGGCTTGGCTTTGACTTAACTGCTGTTTGCAAAGAAGAATCAACAATACGGTTCCGTACCGCTTTATCCTCCAAAGAAAGTCCTTTTGCTTTTTCTCCATCAGTGAGTTCTTTAGGCGCAATATCAAGCAAGAGCACCTCTACACCAATGTTTGCGAAATGGCAAGCAATCCTTGATCCCATGATACCTGAGCCAAGAACCGCAGCTTTCTTAATGGTTCTCTTCATTTTTTAAATCTGGTTTTCTAGTTGTTTAAATAAATCTTTATCGTCTATTACTCTATTTATACTGGAAATGACATCCAGGAATATCTTTAGATCCTTTTCCGGGATCAATTCTCGTACTTTGTTGTTAAACTCCTTTACTGATAGCCTGGATAATTCACGTTTTTCCTTTCCCAGGTCAGTTAAGAAAATCCTAACTGAACGTCCATCATTTGGGTCTGGTACTTTCGCGATCCACCCCTTCTCTTCAAAAGTCTTCAACATACGGGTCAAACTCCTGGATTCCATGCCCAGAAGTGGGGCAATCTTTGTGGCAGGCGTACCATTTTCTACGTCAATATTCAGTAAAACAAACCCAGTGGATGCAGTGATATCAAAGGGTTGTCCGTAACTGTTATACATTTTGGTAATGGCATGCCAGGTTGCCTTAATGTTGTAATCTACCGTTTCCTCTCTCTTCATTCTGTATAAAATGTGTGTACCAATCATTAAGAATTTAGTATCTTAGAAACTGGTGATTCCAAATATAGCAAAAAATTTGTTATGCATGCATACTAAATTTCATCTTTAATTCATCTGTTATTTTTTCTATGTATTTGGTAATTAAATATTAGTATTGGTGTATGAATGAGCATTCAGAAAATCAAAAGAGGTTGGTGCCAAAGGAATTTCATAGCCTAGCTACAGGTGAGCCGTTTGACAAGTGCATTGATTGTGGAAAGTACCTGCTGGATAATGAGCCCTACATGATCGAGAAGGCCATTCGTCAATACCCTGGATACACCGCTCAGGATGTTGTATTTGAGTATGCCATCTGCCAATCCTGTGCCGATAGATTAAAACAAGAACTCTCCGAAGAATCAATGAATAATATCCATTTATTCTTCAATCAAAATATCCAACCGGAAAACTTTTTCGACGGAAGAGAAACATCAAAATGTCTTATATCAGACAAGCCTCAATCTGACTTACAGGAATACCAGATCTATGCCTATTGCCATGGAAAGCATTTGGCCAATCATGTATCTCCTCCTTTTATGATCAGTGGTGAAATACTGGACAAATTGGCTGACCTTTTGTCTGATGATACCATTGATGAATTGAATAATTTCATGGACAATCATTTCGGGCCTCCTCCAGAATTAGAAGATTTACCGATAGGCAGAAGACTTATCCTGATATGATCAAGAAATTACTGATTGCTGTTGTCCTCATTGGTACCTTTGGGTGTAAATCGCTTAACGAAACAAGGCGATTCGCGAAATGCCAATTCAGGCTCCACAAGATCACAAAACTTGATGCTGCTGATGTTGATTTATATAACAAAAGGAAGCTCAGAGACCTTAGCTGGAAGGAAGGGTTGAGAATAGGTAAATCCGTAGCGAAAAGAACCTTACCAATTAATCTGGGTCTTTCTGTAGATATCAAAAATACCAATAAGCATCCCGCTGCATTAGAAGGGTTTGATTACAAGCTTTTCATTGATGACAAAGAAGTGTTAGTGGGATCATATGATGCCAGAACGGAGGTTCCTCCCAATAGTATTATCCGGGTAACCAGTGTATTCCGGTTTGACCTGATGAGGGTTGTAGGTAGTGCGGATTATGAAAGCTTAATCAACATTGTACTTGGGCTCATGAATGAAAAGCATGAACCAGTTAATATCACCTTGATGATGAAGCCCCACATGAAGATTCTCAATAAGAAAATGAAGTATCCAGATTACTTTGAGCTCACTGAAACTTACCAGTAGGCTAATTATGCATACTGCTCAATGACGCGCTGAAGTTCATTGGCTTGTCTTACACCAGAAGCTCTCCATTTGATCTGACCATTTTTATATAAGACAATAGTAGGAACTCCTCTTACCCCCAGTTTATTAGCAATTTTTTGATTCTTATCTACATCCACCTTTAAAATGTGTGCCTTATCTCCAATTCTGGATTTCAAATCATCCAAAATAGGTGTCATCATTTTACAGGGGCCACACCAGGTTGCGTAGAAGTCTACTAATACCGGCTTATTTTCATTAATTAATTTATGGAAATTTGACATTGTTCTCGTTTATTTCAGCATCTCAAAAGTTGTACCACATTGATTAGCAAGACATTATGTCAGGTTCTGTTTTGATTTTCTGAAATGTCATCAAGTTTTTCAAGCACTTTGTCCAATTTGTCTTCCAACTGATCCACACGTGTAGACATTTTTTCCAGCCGGTCCTGAATATCTTCATCCTCAATGAAATAATCAGTGATTGTACCAATCATAGTTGAGAACATGATCATTCCCAATAAAATTAGGACCACCGATAGGAATTTACCTTCAATGGTAGCTGGCGGTATGTCCTGAAGGAAACCTACTGTTATTGTAGTATAGGTAGTCCACCAGAGTGAATCCGTTAAAGTCTCTATATGTGGATTGGCCTTGTGTTCCAGCTGATAAAAACTTAATGTAAACAGCAAGATCACTACTGCATTGAACAGCATCAAATTCCTTAAAGTGGAGAATGAATTTTTACTGTTGAAGAAATTAAAAATGAACCTTGCCGAACGTACTACTCTAAGGATTCGGAAAATCTTAAATACTCTCCCAGCTCTTAGTGCCCCAACAGTCGGAATTGATGATATGAAGTCGATCCAATTTGACTTCAAATATGCCCACTTGTTGTCTGCCTGATATAAGCCAAAGAAAAACTCTGATAGAAAGATGATACAAATGAAGAAATCAATAATTTCTACCGTAGACCTAAGTTCAGGAGGGTAATCCATTACTGTACTCAGGTATAGCTCCACCACAACGTAGGCAGATAGCCCCAGTAAAAAATACTCAAACTGTCTTCTGGATATGTTCCTATAGGCCCAGGATTGAATAATTAATTTCGCTAGCACAACATCAAGTTTATAATTTCAGAACGGATCAATTTTGTTATGATTCTTCCAACCTCATTACAAAATCAAACATGAAAATATTAATAAATTCTGTTGCCTGAAAATTAATTCGATGAACCTTATGAAAAATTATTTGAAAGAGAATATTATTCCAGATGCTCCACGAAATTCTTCAGGTACATATGGTCACACCCATCCACATAAGAAAGGTTGAAAGAGAGGTTATTGTCACAAAAAAGCAAGTAGCCGGCAAGTCCATCCACTGACTCATTGGTCACTACCTGAAAGCTCCCCTCATTAGCATCTAGCTGCCATGTGGTATTTAGTAGTATATCATCACCATCATAAATTCTAAGACCATCTACTCCAAAAAACTCAACGGTCCTACCTTTCATGCTTTCAGTTTCAATCACCTCATTTACCCATGGACATCCACTGTATTGCCAAACCCATTTACCATTTAATTGATTGCGTACAGACGCCGGATCCCATTGATCTTGCATATGACATTCATACATTTCACTTAACTGCATTTCGGGAGGGCATACACAATCATCGGTGGATGATTCACAGCCCAGTGCCAAAACAATAATTACAGACAGAAGCCTTTTGATCATATCAATTTTACGTTAGATAATTTTATGACCCATTTAATCGTAAATTCGTTTACTGGAGAAATAGAATTTTATGGACAAAGCATTAAAAAAGCTGAAAGAGAAAGAAGAGGCTTTCAAAAAGCTGAAGGAAAAGTCCAATGAGAAGGCTCACGATGATCCTGATGAACTTCCAAAAGGCATTATTCCTGATCAGGATTTAAAAAAGAACCTGGGTTGTGGATAAAAAAACAGGACACTTCTTCTGAAGTGCCCTGTTGAAGTTAAGCCTGCTTAAGGTGTGTGTTAAAAACGGTGTGCCATTTCCTTAAGTGACTTGACAAAGTTGGTTAAAAGTGGACCCCGGTTTGATGTAAGCGAAGCGTTTTCATGATTGGTTTGGTTCATCTTCTATGGGTATAGAAACAGCATGGATCAGGTGACTCCAATCAGCCTGCGATCGTACACCTAGTTTGTTCCTGATATTCTTTCTATATCCATCATATGTCAACTTACTAATCGACAATTCATTGGCAATTTCTTCTCTGCTTCTTCCATTTGAGATCAAACTCAATATTTCAAACTCCCTGGGGGAAAGCAGAAGTTTTATGTGACGCAATGAATTTGGCATACCCCCAATTTGGGGGCTTTAATTAAAGTATGACAATTTTTGTCGTGGATAGCACTTTCCCTTACGTGAAATCACACAGACTTTTCCAGTGCTGCTTTCAATTTAGGCTTGTATGTCCGTGAAACCGGCAATGATTCACCATCTTTCATGAGTACCTCTTTGGAGTAGGAAGCTTTTACATAAGATAAATTGACAATAAATAATTGATCGGTGAATTTGTGAAAAGTTGGCAGGAAGGAGCTCCTTAACTTTACTGATTTTGTTTCGATCAATTTCTTTGTGGCTGGAACTGGACAAGTAAAATTCAAGGTAGTGATCATCACTTTTTATGTATTTGATGTCCCTGAGTTCGATTACTGCTTTACTGTTTAAGGTGATGAATTGGTTTTCAGCAATTTCCACTCTTTGGTTAATGGAATCAACTTTTTCATTTAATTCATCATTAATTACTTTTAATTCAATCTTGTAATCCAGTGTTTTCTTGAGGATGAACCCCATTGCTATCGATAGCACCACCACTTCAATTAAAAAACCTATTAGAATCGGTTCAAGAGGCCATCTGGATTCATCAAACAAGCCATATTCACTCAATGTTTTGCTAATAATGGCCAGAAAAAGGAAGGTATAGGCACCAATGAACATGTATGACCGAAAGGCATTTACTTTTCTATATGTATAAGCAGCCACAAGGGCGAAAATCAAGATTGACCCTGCCAAAACGTACCGAAATAGTAGAAGTTTCACGCCATAGGCAATATAAGTTTCCGGGATAAAGAACCAAACCACTAACCCACCGATGAATATTGCCTGAACAACATTCATGGCTATGTGAAAATATTTTAGATGCTTCCTGGTATCAAAGAAGTACTGAATGTACAATATCAAAAAGACTATCCCGAGTTGTGACAAATACGGTAGGACATGTTTGTTTAAATAAGGATAATCTGAAGTGATGAACTGGTAAGTATAACCTAGCCAGGTAAACAGCCACAATCCAAATGTTCCAATATAAAACCCATAAGTAAGGAAAGTTTTATCCTTCACAATAAACCCAATGACAAATGCAGCTAAAACTATCAAACCGATTATTCCAAAATAAAATGCATGAGACAGGTTGTCAAAAAAATTCCGCTCCAGATAGAGTGACTCGTGGTACAATTTCATTGGGAACCTGACTGTGGATTGTTTCTTCTCCAGTAAAAGAAGATAATTTCCATTCTCTCCCTCTTCAAGTACGATTGGTAATATAAATTTCCTGGAAAGTACCGGCCTCTCTGAAAATGGTAAGTCGTCCCCTGTGGCATGGATTAACACAAGCGGATTAGATCGTTTATATAGTTTGACTATGTCCAATTGAGGAAAATCAATCTCAACATGAAAATTGGCGGTCTCATCCAAATCATTTTTCACAGAAAAAGAGATCCAATAATTATCATTCGGAAAGGACATTCCTGGGTTTGTGTTAGATTTTATTGGTTGAACAGTCCCAGAAGCAAGTATTTGAGTGACTTCTTGCGCTGAAATTGAGTCCGGTAAATGATAAACTGAAATGCTGTTATTGAGATCTAATACTTCTTGTCTGTTTGAAAACTCAACTGGTTTATCGGGAAATTGACTAAACGTAGGAAACAGGATCATCAATACTGATCCAACCAAAAGGATAGCTTTTACTACAAGATTATGTTCCATTCCAACACTAAATATATACAATATATAGCCGTTGGTACATAAACTTGATGTCAATTATTTCAGGCTATCCTGAAAAGAAAATACGCTTAACTCTTTGAGAAACACCAGTTAAGATTTCATAGGGTATTGTATCTGCCCAATGTGCCAGATCGGAGATGGTGGGCTTTTCTCCAAAAACTACTACTTCGTCACCAACCTTAACCTCCAGGCCGGTCACATCTACCATTGTCATATCCATACAGACATTTCCGATAACCGGTACCAGGTGCCCATTGATGCTTACCTGACCCTTCCCATTGGAATAGGCTCGCCGAAATCCATCTGCGTACCCTATGGCTAAAACTGCCACCTTTTTATCTCCAGTTACTGCTACACCCCTTCTGCTGTACCCTACAGACTCACCTTGTTTCACCACTTTTATTTGGCTAATACTGGTTTTTAGCTGACTAACTACTCTTAATTTTTCCTGGTATTCTAATGAACTTTCAAATCCATACAACCCGATTCCAAGACGCACCATGTCAAAATGATATTCAGGAAACCTTAGAATACCTGCTGAGTTTACAGCATGTATAATTGGGCTTTCGTTTAGGTGAGGCCTAATTTTTTCCAACAATTTTTGAAAATTCTCTACCTGTTGATGGGTAAACTTATCCTCGGCATTGTCTTCAGCACTAGCCAGGTGTGTAAATATGCCCCTGATTCTCAATTTTGGATACTTCCAGATGAATTCAATGAGCTCATCTATATGTTCTTCCTTAAACCCCAGTCTATTCATACCGGTTTCAATCTTCAGGTGGATTGGTACTAATCTGGGTTTGTCTCCAAAGAATGTGATGAATTTTTCCAGCATCTCCATGCTATATATCTCAGGGTGCAGATCATATTTCTCCATTGCCTGAAAATCATCCTCTGTGGGATTCATGACCATTATTGGGATAGAGATGCCATTTTTTCTCAATTGAACACCCTCATCAGCATAGGCTACCCCCAGATAATTCACATTGTGGTATTGTAACAAATTGGCGATTTCATAGCTCCCCCCATAAGCAAAAGCTTTAACCATCACCATCAACCTGGTCTCCGGTTTCAAATGACTTCTGTAAAAATTGAGGTTATGAGCCAGTGCATCCAGATTCACCTCCAGAATAGTTCGGTGTACCTTTTGTTCCAGCCTTTGAACAACTTTTTCAAAAGCAAAATCACGACTTCCTTTCACTAAAACCATTTCCTTTTCAAATGAAGGAGTCTTTTCAAGAAAGTCATCCGTGGAGTCAAAAAAGGTATACTCCAGATCAAACAATTTTGCATGTGCTGAAATTTCGGGTCCTATTCCCACTAACCGATCAAAGGATTTCCTTTTCAGCAATTCATTGACTTCAAAGTAAAGTTGCGCCGAATCTTTCCCAGTTTGTAAAATATCCGAAAGTACAATAGTCTTCTTTGCTCTTTGATTTTGTTGATTAACAAAGTCCAGTGCTATTTCCAGCCCTAGCAAATCATTGTTGTAAGAATCATCCACCAGATAGCATCCATTGATACCATGTTTTAATTCTAGCCGCATTTGCACATCCTTGATGTGCTCAATCCCGCTTTGAATGTCATGCTGAGAAAAGCCAAGCACCAGACTGGCAGCAATACAATGCATCAAATTTTCAATAGCGATGCGGTTATCGAAGCGTGTATTAAAAAAGAATTCCTTGTGCTGGTAAATCACTTTCAGACTATATGCATGTATTGTAGCCTTAATTGTTGCCGATGAGTTACCCAATGTCCAGCTAATAAGTTGAGTTCTCTTAATTGAACTCAATTGTTCGTGAATTTCCTCATGATCCCGGCAATAAATAATTGCTTTTGCTGACTTGAAGAGCTTTATTTTTTCCTGGATTTTTTCCTCTTGTGAAGAAAACCCAGCATCATGAGCACTCCCGATATTCGTAAAAATTCCAATATCTGGTTTTATGATTTTCTCCAGGTTCGCCATTTCGCCTACCTGCGATATTCCCGCTTCAAAAATGCCGAGGTTCTGGTTATCATTCATTTGCCAAACTGACAGAGGAACTCCTAATTGGCTATTGAAGCTTTTGGGACTCTTTACAACATGGTACCGGTTTTCCAGAAATGTAGCGAGCCACTCTTTTACAATTGTTTTTGCGTTTGATCCTGTTATACCAATTACTGGGTAAAAAAAAGTGCTTCTATGAGCGGAGGCGATCTGTTGTAATGCTTTTAATGAATTTTCGACCTTCAGTACGTTGGTATCATTGGGTAATTGTGTGTCTTTTTCCACTACAAATTGGCGAATGCCCTTTTCATAACATTCATCCATAAACCGATGTCCATCACTTTGTTCCCCTTCAATGGCAAAAAATGTAGCACCAGGATAACTTATCAATTTGCGACTGTCAACCATGAGATGAGAAATTTGCAGATCCTTGTGCAGTCGCACTAAATCACCTCCCGTAATTTTATCTAACTCACTAAACAGCATGCTCCTCATTTTATTTCAAATTACAAAAGTCCTTTGAATTTGGTCTACTCGATCAACTAAAATTCTTTAACCATTTCAAATTGATCCAGCTGGTTCTCAAAGCCAATATTTACTAAAAAACTGATCATCTCGAATTCATTTTCATCAATGTTCATGATACTCAATGAACGATCGGAGTTTTGATAAGCTTCTGAAATGAGTTGGGTCCCAATTCCCTGTTGTCTATAATCCTGCCTAACAGCGATTTGGCTGATTCTTCCCAGGTGCGGTTGAAACGCAATAAAACCAACCAATGAATCATTGTCCCAGAACTCAATGAACTTCTCATTGGGCAAATTATATTGAAGCTGGCTGAATGTATCAAGAAAGGTCGGTTCATAGGTAACCATGGGCAGATAATTCCTGAAATCAGGATTGGTATTGGTTTTTACCTGATAGCCATGAATGGTTTGCATCAATTCTTCTGTATTCAGCAATTTGAAACACTTCAAGCGTCTAGTTTCAGTGAAGCCAACCTTATGATAGGTGTTAAGCGCCCTGGAATTGTCTGTGACTACTTCTAAAACAGAACCAGTTATTTCATCATGTTGGGCCTCCAGGAATACGTTCTTAAATAAGTTACCAGGAATTCCCTTTCCCCGATATTCAGGAATCACACCAGTTCCTCCATTGTATAGGATGCGTTTATTGTGATAAGTATTTACAGTGTGAAAAATAAAACCAACTAACCTTTCATCTATAAATGCTCCCCAGGAATGTCGAAAATTAATGTTCAGTTTCTGAAGAAACCGTTTGTTGAATGTCTGCTGATCTAACTGGAAATTCACTTGATAGTCTGAGAATGCCTCATTGAAGGCCATAAGCATCTGATCAAGATCAGAATGTTCTAATGACCTGTAAATTACATCAGGCATTTTCTACTACTCGTGGAAAGTGAGTAGAGGAATCTCTATATCAACAGCAACATGTTTCGTGATACTTCTTTTAAATAACTTCTCAAAAATCGAGTGATTTCGAGGCATCATGGTAAGCATATCCACATTATTACCTTTGATAAATTCAAAAATTGCGTCTGTTACTTTTCCCTCTTCAATCAACTCTACTGAAAACTTAATGTCCGCCAGGTATTCCTCAAGTGCTTCGGCCTCTATCATTTTGACACCTGCCTTGGACAGGTCCGAACAGATGTGAAATAATACCACTTCGCTACCAAAAGTTGAGGCAAAATATTTCAATGATTCCAGCTTATTCACATCTGTGATTTTCTTCAGGTCTGTTGCAAATGCAATCTTCTTTGGGCTGAACAATTTTGAACCTCCAGGAATTACCAAAACCGGCACTTCTGAAAATCCAATTACGTCTGTGGCGTGAGTACCTACTAAATGCTCAATTTCTTCATGCTCCTGTCTTGTTCCCATCAGCACTAGATCAATATCCTGAGTTTTTATGGAACTGTATATGGCATCAGTCAAATAGGACACAAACCGGTTTGTATCATATTCCACTTCCTTAAGTTCTACTACTTCCTTTTCCAATTCATGGAAAGACTCTTTTACCTGTTCCTCGTAATCTGAGATAATTGATTCCAAAAGAGAGCCACCAGTCAGGTCTGGTTGAGGTGTGTGTATATGAACCGCGTTCAGCATATGAATTTTGGCATCATTCATTTTTGCCAGGCCTATTGCTATTCTCAAAGCATTTTTAGAGCTTTCAGAAAAATCTATGGGTACCAGAATATTTTTAATGTCCATCGTGTACTAAAGCGAATAAAAAATTGGGTTAAAATGTCTTATTGAATTAAAGTTAACCGAAACTTCTTGAATTGAAAACATCCGAACAAAAAGAAAAATCACGGGCCTTAAATGAACTTGTAGAAAGAGAATTGGCCAAAACAGAACGCATTAGGCTCATCATTCTGCTGTCAACTTTAATCTTTGCATTATCGGGTGCGTTTTTTGACTCACTATTCATACAGGAGGAAATGGAGAGGTTGTTCATGTCAGTTAAGAACTTCTATAAAATCCTCCTTTTTGCGATCCCGCTACTGGGGGCTATTGGTTGCTCTTTGATCTATGTTAATCGACAGATTAGGCTGAAAAAGTCTCTCAGTGTTACCTATAAGATATTAACTGCAATTGTTGAGCCTGCTTTCCCATGTGTAATTCTAATTGCTATTGTACTCAAGCTTAACCTCCCAATACTAATTGACTCACCGGCTACTTTTATATATGTTCCAATTCTGATCATCTCCATCCTCCACCTGGATTATCGGATAACCCTTTTAAATGGGCTGGTAATCACTGCAAACCTGCTGATCATTTATCACACTGCCTTTACGGTAAATGATGTAGCAGAGATTAAATTGGAACTACCGGAAGTAACCTATTATGTAAAAGCCCTTATGTTTTTAATTGCATCACTTTGTGCAGCATTTGTGAGCAATCGGTTGAGGAGACGAATTGAAGCAGCCCTCTCTTATAGGGATCAAAAAAATGAAATACAATTGCTCTTTAGCCAGCAAGTGTCCAAACAAGTTGTAGATGCTCTTGTCCAACAGCAGGATGGTTCTATTAAAAGAAAGGTTACCATCTTATTCCTTGACATCAGAGGCTTTACGAATATGATGCAAGGCAAGCCTCCAGAAGAAGTAATTGCTTTTCAGAACCGATTCTTTAGCCCTATCATTGATATCATAAACAAGTATGATGGTATAACGAATCAAATTCTTGGTGATGGTCTTATGGCAACATTTGGTGCCCCTGTAGAAATCCAACAACATGAGAAAGTAGCGTTGAATGCTGCCATGGAAATTGTTCAGGAAGTAGAGAGACAAAATGAAGTGAAAATTGGTATCGGCATTCATTCTGGGGAGGTTGTTACGGGTAATATTGGCAATAATAGCCGAAAACAGTTCTCGGTTTCAGGTTCAGCAGTGATCATTGCCTCCAGGCTGGAACAGTTAAATAAGGAATTTCAAACCAAAATGCTGGTGTCCAAAAATTATTTTGAAGAAATTTCTGATTTGGTTGAAAAGTGGGAGAACCTTGGCCGTCACCAGCTCAAAGGGATAGAAAAAGAAATTGAAGTCATAAAAATTCTATAGCACTATGAAGTATCAATACCATGACAGAGACCTGAGTTGGTTAAACTTCAATATGAGGGTTTTAAATGAAGCCCGTGATCAATCAGTTCCACTTATGGACAAGGTAAAATTCCTGGCAATTTACTCATCAAACCTGGATGAGTTTGCACGGGTTCGTGTAGCAGGAATCAGAAGCCTTGAAAAGATTAATAAGGACAAGATCAACAAAAAACTAAATTTCGATCCAGTTACCCTGCTGAAAGAAATCTCAGCAACGGTAAATGATCAATTAAATATTTATGGGCAAACACTTGCAGAGGTATTTGGTACATTGGAAAAGAAGGGTCTTAAAATTTATAAATGGCAGGAAGCCTTAGATGAATCACAACAATCAGCGTTACTCTATTTCTTTAAGACAAGGGTTTTAGGATACTTGAAACCCAGAATCTATAACATATCAAAGGGAGATGATTTTCTGAATAACAGGCAGCTTTATCTTTCTGTAAGAATGGAAAAAAATGGTGAATCTAATTTCGCCTATGTTAATATTCCTTCCGATAAATTACCCAGGTTTTTCCAACTTCCCGCATCAAAAGGTAATCTCTTCATTTTCCTGGATGACATCATTCGTTTACACCTGGATCTGGTTTTTCCTGGTTATGAAATTAAAGAATGCATTGCAATCAAACTAAACAAGGATGCAGACCTACACATTGATGATGAATACAGTGGAGATCTTGTTAGTAAGATCGAAAAACAAATTTCAAAGAGAGATTTAGGAGACCCTAGTAGATTCCTTTTTGATGGTTCAGCTACTGAAAAGTTAGTGAATCATTTAAAAACCCAATTTAATCTGGTAGAGCAGGACATGGTAGTGGGTGGAAGATACCATAACCTAAATGATTATTTCCAATTACCCAATCCAATTGGGAAAACCGTAGAATATGAGAAATTAATCCCCATTCACCATCAGGAATTGGATCAAAAACGGTCAATGTTTGCTGCTATTGATGAAGGTGATCAAATGCTGCATTTTCCATATCAGAGTTATGACTATGTACTTCAGTTTTTTAATGAGGCTGCTGCAGATCCTGATGTAAGAGAAATAAACGTGACTTTCTACCGCATGGCCGAAAAATCGATCATTGGTGATGCCCTGATTAGTGCGGCTCATAACGGCAAAAAGGTAAAAGTTTTCATGGAACTAAAAGCAAGGTTTGATGAGGCCAATAACCTTTATTGGGCCAATAAGATGCAAGCCGCTGGCGTAAAAATAATTTACTCTATCCCTGGCTTGAAAGTGCACGCAAAGGTGGCGCTGGTGAGGAAAAAGCTACCTGATGGATCTACAAAACAGTATGGTTTTTTTGGTACCGGAAACCTAAATGAACAAACCGCAAAAATCTACGCAGACCATGGGTTGTTTAGTTGTCATGAGCAAATGACGCAAGAACTAAGTGAGGTATTCAGGTTCCTGACCAAGAGAAAAGAGCCCAAAAGTTTCAAACATCTTTTGGTTTCTCAGTTCAATATTGTGGACCGGTTTTATGAGCTTATTGATCAGGAGATTGACAATGCTAAAAACAGAAAGGAAGCTAAAATTACAATCAAACTAAACAATCTCGAAGAAAGAGGCATTATTGAGAAATTATATGAAGCCAGTAATGCCGGAGTGAAGATCGATATGATCGTGCGAAGTATCTGTTGTTTGAAGCCAGGAATAAAAGGCCAAAGTGAAAATATCACAGTTCGCAGGCTAGTAGATCGCTATCTTGAACATGCCCGAGTTTGGATTTTTTACAATGGAGGAGATGAAAAAATATTCATGGGTTCAGCAGATTGGATGACAAGGAACCTTTATCGTAGGATAGAAGTAGTTTTTCCGGTTTATAATGAACAATTCAAAAATGAAATCAAGAAAGTGGTTGAATTGCAGTTGAATGACAATTGTAAAGCTACCCTCTTAGATGAAAACCTAAAGGATCAGCCTGTACCAAAAGGCCGGAAGAAAATTTCAGCCCAACTAGAAACTTATAATTTCCTGAAGCAGAATGATAATTAAATCCACTACTTATTCGTTTGGCAATACAATGAAGACTCTCAACTAAATATTCTATTTTTGCTGCCATTTAAAGTAAGGTGCTGATAATTTGATCATTCGAAACTTAATATTTTTTTTATTCGGAGTGCTTGTAATCAACGCATGCAATGAAATTCCCGATTGTCAATTAATTGATGAAACGGCTTATTTCAATGTTGCATTTCTTGACAGGGATACAACAACACTCGCTGAGGCACTTGTTATCTACAATTTGACAAGTGAAAAAGGTGATTCTATCATCTTTTCCAACGATACGCTTTTGGTTTCAGGCGTTTCACTTTATTTAAACCCGTACGATACCGTATCAACATTCTATTTTGAAACAGACCGTGGGTTTGACACTTTAAAAGTAAGTTATCAAACCTTATATAAAATTATATCAGAAGAATGCGGGCCTGTGCAGGAATTTTTGAACCTGGATACACTCGATCATACCTTTGATTCAATTTCATTAGAAAACAGTTTTTTAAACAGAGAGATAAATGTCAATATCGCGTTATATTTTGATTAGCCTGGCCGTTATTCTCTGTTTGGAGTTGTCCGCACAAAATCCTCCTCAAAATGAAGCTAAAACAGAGAATCCAGTAAAACCTGTTAAAGTAAAGCGTTCCTGGAAACCAAATAGTGTGAGGTTTGGAACCAATATTGCCAGAATTGGCAGAACTGTTTTTGATGGTGGATATGAAAGTTGGGGAATAATGGCAGACATGGATCTTCATAAATTTCTTGTTGAAATTAGTTATGGACAAGAGAGCACCAATAACACGAAAGGGGACTTTGATTACTCGATGAATGGACGATTTCTAAGATTTGGTGTAGATGGAAATTTTGTGAAAGTCCCGGAAAATGGAAATGCTTTGGTAGGTGGTTTGAAATATGTAATGGCTTCTTATGATGAAACATTGACCTTTGAGCAATTCAGCAATTTCGGACAGCAATTAACGGAACTAAGTAATAGTGATATAAAAGCAAACTGGGTAGAATTTAATTTAGGCTTACGGGGAACCATCATTTCAAATCTACAGGGTGGCTTTTACGTGCGGTTTAAGCTATTTAAATCTGTGAAAGATGACCTCAATTTCGAAACCTACAGAATACCAGGTTTTGGACTTGGTGAATATGACAATAGAACTGGTTTTGATTATTACCTGATTTGGAGAATTCCTTTTAAAAGGACCACTATCGGAAAATAATTTCGTCAATTACATCTTCTCCAAATTCTTTTCTGAATAGCTCCAGCACTTTCTTTTTGCCAATCGTTAATTCTTGTTTCAAGGGAGCCGAATTCAGGGTCACAAAGAGAGTTTTGTCTTTAATAAATAGTTCTGTGGTTCGGTTTGCAATTGGCGCTCCCATGATCGCACCCCAACTTTTCACCAGACTGGTCTGATTAAACTTCCGATCAATTTTATAGGATTTGAGCATTTCTTCGATTGCCTGTTTCATTGGGCTAATCTCCGATTTTCGCTTGTTATCTGGTGATTTCATTTATTTCCCCTTTTTGTACCTTGAAAAATGATACATTTTCTTCGTACCCCTCAAAAAACTTTCTGGATCGTTCTGGTCTGGCATCTGTGATAAAGATCTGACCAAAGCGATTTTCATTTATCAAAGCTACCAACTTTTCAATCCTATTATCATCTAATTTGTCAAATATATCATCCATTAGTAGTAGAGGTGTTGTCTCCCTTTTTTCTTTTATAAAGTCAAATTGGGCCAACCTCAAAGAAATAGCCACGGATTTTTGCTGTCCCTGAGAACCAAACTTTTTGAGTGGGTGTCCATCCATTAGAATCAAAAAATCATCTTTATGCACTCCCATATTCGTACGTTGCAAAAAAAGATCTCTTTTCAAGCCATTCTTATATTTCAGTTCGAATGAATCATCGCTCAGTTGGGACTCATAATTTATGATGATATCTTCTTTCCCGTCTGCGATATTCAGAAAATGGGGGCTGAAGAATTCCATGAACTCCATCAAAAATTTCAACCTGTTTTCATGAATTTCACGTGCCAGTGGAAGCAATTGTTCATCAAATGCCATGAAAAGATCTTGATCGATTGGCTTCTTTTCTGGCCAGTTCTTGAGTAGATTATTTCGTTGTTTCAAAACCTGATTATAACTTATCAGTCTATCGAGATACGCTCTATCCACTTGCGAAATAGTGCCGTCTACGAACTTTCTTCTGGTTTCGCTACCCTCTCTTATGATTTGAGTATCGTCCGGACTGATAAAAATTGCCGGGAACTCACCAATGTGCAGGCTCATTTTTTCAAGTTCCTGCCCATCTACTTTGAAGACCTTCTTTTGCTTGATTTGAATTCCACAATTGATCTTATGTGCTCTTTCGTCTTTTTCAAATACTCCATTTATGACTGCAAGATCCTGTTCGTGCCTTACATTTTGATTGTCACTCCCTGAAAAAGCGCTTTTTGTGAAGCACAGATAGTAGATGGCATCAAGAAGGTTTGTTTTTCCCTCACCATTATCACCCAAAATACAGTTTACCTGAGAATTGAAAGCAATAGAAGCATCCAGGTAACTCTTATAATCTTTTAGCAATATTTTTTGAAGGTGCATTAACAAGGAATATTATTTTTTGTTTGTTATCAACAAACCTTACCTAATTTTGTCCTGTAACTCGTTTTTGGTATTTTCGCAGGGCGATTTTAGCCCAGACGGCATCCAATTAATAAATTGAATTATGGCAGAGACTAAGACAAGAAAAAAAACTGCGAGCAAAGCTAAGGATAAATTCTCCAAAGAGACTTACATGACCTGGTACGAAAGCATGCAGTTCATGAGAAAATTTGAAGAAAAAGCAGGTCAATTATATGGCCAGCAAAAAATAAGAGGATTCTGTCATTTGTACATCGGCCAGGAGGCTTGTGTGGCAGGTGCTGTATCGGCATTAAAAGAAGGTGACAAATACATCACAGCCTATAGGGATCACGCTCACCCAATCGCTTTGGGATCAGACCCAAAAGCTATTATGGCCGAACTGTATGGTAAGGAAACCGGAATCTCAAAAGGAAAAGGTGGCTCCATGCACATGTTTGACAAGGAGCATCACTTCTATGGAGGTCATGGAATTGTGGGAGGCCAAATTCCACTAGGTGCAGGAATCGCATTTGCTGAACAATATAAAGGCACTGATAACCTGTGCATGTGTTACATGGGTGATGGTGCTGTACGTCAGGGAGCTTTTCATGAAGGCCTTAACATGGCAATGACCATGAAGCTACCAGTGATTTTTGTAATTGAAAACAATGGTTATGCGATGGGTACCTCTGTCAGCAGAACATCTAACGTTACAGATTTATATGTTTTAGGTGAAGCTTACGAAATGCCATCTTCTGCAGTAGACGCTATGTCAGTTGAGGAAGTTCACAAAGCTGTTGAGGAAGCCGCCGAAAGAGCTAGAAGAGGAGATGGACCTACATTGTTAGAATTCAGGACATATCGATATAAAGGTCATTCCATGTCTGACCCGGCCAAATACAGAACTAAAGAAGAGGTTGAGGAATACAAGGAAAGAGATCCTATCCAGCAAGTGAAGGATGCTATTCTTAAAAACAAGTATGCTACTGAAGATCAGCTGAAAGAAATAGACAACAAAATTAAAGATCAGGTCAAGGAATGTGTAGACTTTGCAGAGAATTCTGAATTCCCTCCTGCGTCTGATGCATACACTGATGTTTATGCGGATCAGAACTATCCATTTATTGAGAATTAATAATCAATTGTAAATCAGGATCATTAATTAAAATAAATTTATAAATTTGCGTCCTGAAATTTTTAAGAATGGCAAAGACTAAAAAGAAACCTGCAGATAGCGGTAACGAGATTTATGAGAGCCCAGAGGCGTTAGCAGAACAGCTGACCAAAGCGGAGCAGTTTCTTGAGGATAAGAAAAACAGAGGTTTGGTATTAGGAGTAGGTACTGTCATTGCTGTGGCATTGGCTGCTTTTATCGGATACCGTTTTTATATGACAAATCTGGAAGAAGAAGCACAAACTGAATTGTTCCAGGCTGTATACTATTTTGAAGCTGACAGTTTAGGAAAAGCTTTGAATGGAGATGGTAATAACTATGGCTTCCTTGATGTAATTGATCAGTATGGCATGACTGATGCTGCTAACATGGCAAATTTCTATGCTGGTGCTACTTTTCTGAAGTTAGGTGATCACGAATCAGCGATCAGGTATTTGAAAGATTTCTCAGCATCTGATCTTCTCGTTCAGGCTAAAGCTTATAGTTTGATTGGTGATGCTTATATGGATCTTGAAGATTACAACGAAGCATACGATTATTATGGAAAAGCTGTGAGTTACAAACCAAATGAGCAATTTACACCACTTTATCTAACCAAATTGGCTGTTGCTGCTGAAATGAAAGGTGATAAACAGGCTGCTATTCAAGCTTACGGTAGAATCGTTGACGAATACAAGAAGTCTCAGGAATACCAGGAAGCTCGAAAACATAAGGCAAGACTGGAAGTATCAGCTGAGTAGCTCGAAGAAAGAACTTTGATATATAAAGGGATAGAGTGAAAAGCTTTATCCCTTTTTTATTGCATAAAATTTTAAGATTAATATGGCTTCATCACAGAAGAATTTAAGTGATTACAGTAATAAAAATGTAGCAGACGTAAGCAATAAAAATTTTGCTCTGGTTGTCTCAGAATGGAATGAGGAAGTAACTGAATCACTCTACGCAGGTGCTGTTGCAACACTCAAAGAACATGGAGTCCCTGCAGAGAACATCATCAGAAAAAATGTTCCTGGCAGCTTCGAATTGACTTTGGGTGCACAATGGATGGCCGAAAAAAAGGAAATTGACGCAGTGATATGCCTGGGTTGTGTTATTCAGGGTGAGACCAGGCATTTTGATTTCATCTGTGATGCAGTTGCTCAGGGTATTACCAATGTGAATTTGAAATTCAATAAACCTGTCATATTTGGAGTACTTACACCAGAAAACCAAAAGCAGGCTTTGGACAGAGCAGGTGGTAAGCATGGTAACAAAGGTGACGAAGCTGCCATAACCGCTATTAAAATGCTAAACTTTTAGTAACCCATATTCAACATACAACCCATTCACTAAGCTTAATTTTTTGATTCAAATGAAGGTTTTAAAATTTGGAGGAACTTCAGTTGGAAGTCCTGAAAGAATGAAAAGTGTTAAAGACATCATTACACGAGATGATGACAAGAAGTGGGTTGTATTATCGGCTGTTTCCGGAACCACAAACACGTTGGTTGAAATAGCGGCTCACTATGCCAAAGGAGACCATGACACTTCACAAAAGATTACAGAAGAGCTCTATGCAAAATATGAGAAATTCGTGGACGAACTTTTCGAAGCTGACTCCTACAAAAAAAATGGCATGGAAGTAGTTGATCACTACTTTGAGCAGATCACTGCCTTGATCAAACAGCCTTTCTTCGAACAAACAGAAAAAATTCTGGTAGTTCAGGGTGAGTTGATTTCAACCAATCTTTTCATCCTTCATTTAAAAGAACAAGGAGTTAATGCCAATATAGTACCTGCCATAGATTTCATGATATTGAATGAGAATGGCGAACCTGATCTTTTTGAAATTGAATCCCGCCTGAAGGAAGTAATGGTGGAGAATGACACCTACGATATCATCATAACGCAGGGTTTTATCTGTAAAAATTCCTCGGGTGGTATTGATAATTTAAAAAGAGGTGGTAGTGATTACTCTGCTACATTGATTGGTGCTGCTCTGGGAGCCGAAGAAACACAAATCTGGACTGATATTGATGGTATGCATAACAATGATCCACGGATTGTTGAGCAAACTTTTCCCATTGCGCAATTAAGTTTCGATGAAGCGGGTGAGCTTGCTTACTTTGGCGCTAAGATTTTGCATCCAAATTGTATCATTCCTGCACAACAAAGAAATACCCCGGTAAGGATCAAAAACACTATGGATCCCGAGGCAGGTGGTACCCTGATCACTTCTGAGAAAGATCCAAAAAGCGTAAAGGCAATAGCAGTAAAGGATGGTATTACTGCCATAAAAATCAAATCATCCAGGATGATATTGGCGTATGGTTTCCTGAGACGTGTGTTTGAAGTCTTTGAGAAGTACAAGACTTCAATAGACATGATCACAACTTCAGAGATTGCCGTTTCCCTCACGATTGACGACCCACGCAAGCTCCCTGAAATTGTTGAAGAAATAAGCACTTACGGTTCCGTGGAAGTAGACAAGGACCAATCCATCATTTGTATTGTTGGTGACTTTGTGGCCGAAAGAAAAGGGGTTGGGAATAAGATTTTCAAAGCGCTTGAGGAAATTCCAATAAGAATGATCTCCTACGGTGGAAGTAAAAACAATATTTCTTTGTTGATAGAAACTACCTATAAAAAAGATGCATTGGTAGCACTTAATAAGGTATTGTTCGGGCTATAAATTAGACTGCTTTTAGCGCGAAGAAAATAAACCAAACCAAAAGCAAAAGAGGTACAAGAATTGGGATTGAGAACCTGATTATATAACCAAAAAATGAAGGCATCTTGATTCCCACTTGCTCTGCAATGGACTTTACCATAAAATTCGGACCGTTTCCGATATAGGTCATAGCCCCAAAGAATACAGCTGCAACTGAAATGGCCATAAGTTTAATTACAGAAGCACTGTATCCACCATTTGAATAGGCGATAACCTCATCTATATTGTTGATACTAGCGCCTGATGAAGCCATAGCAGCTGTCAGGAAGTTAATATAGGTTGGTGCATTGTCCAAAAACCCTGAAAGCAGTCCGGTACCCCAATAAAGCGTATTGTGATTAATGAGGGCTGCTCCTTCCGGAGATTTGGCAAAATCACCCACCATTTCCAGAGCCGGCATCATTGTACCAAAAATTCCAATGAATATGAAAGCAACCTCCCTTATTGGTTCAAAACTGAAATCATTCCCTTTGATAGCTTCTTTATCTGCAAATCGATAGGATAAATAGGCGCAAGACAACATAATGATCTCCCTTACAAAGCTAAATTTTTGCCCTTCATAATGAATACCGGGTACCCAATCAAAAACGTTGGGATCGAGGAAAACAGCACCCACTACCACCGCCAACCAAAAGAAGTTTCTACTCCCGGTAAGGCTTATTTTCCCGCTTTTGGGACCTATATCTTCACCAAATGAATAATCTGATTTGTTATTCTTATCAAAGAAGTAAAACACCACAGTCAATAGAATGACTGCAACTGCCCAGGGTGCTAAATTATGAGTAAGCGTCCAGAAAAAAGGCACCCCTTTCAAGAAGCCCAGAAAGAGTGGAGGATCCCCGATTGGAGTCAGGCTTCCGCCGATATTACTGACTATAAATATGAAGAAAATGATATGATAAGCCTTGATTCGATTCTTGTTGAGCCTAATGAAAGGTCTTATTAAAAGCATTGATGCCCCAGTAGTACCAATTATATTGGCAATGACTGCACCTGCCAATAAAATTACCGCATTGGTCAAAGGCTTAGACTCTTTGTCTACTACAATCATGATCCCTCCTGAGGCAATATACAATCCAGCTAAAAGCGCAATGAACTGAATATACTCCGCCATGGCATGGACTGGCCCGTGTTGATTATGCAGAACAAACAAATAATATAAGACAATTACCGCAGCTAGTGCCACTGCAATAATCGGATAGTTCTTATGCCAAAAGTGTTCATAGAATAATGGGCCGGTAGCAATCATCAATAATAATATGATGAAAGGCATCACTGTCCAGGTAGGAGGAGCGTGATGGGCTCCTGCTTCTTCGGAATGATCTTGTACTTCATTATCATGCCCTTGCTCAATCTTCACATCTTCACCTTTATCTATTGAATATCCTTCAACAGAAGAAAAGGTCACTAAAATTAAGGTGAGTACAGAAAGTAGTGTAATCTTTTTGAGTAAGGGCATTGATTGCAATTATTGATTTAAGATTAATAATTCAATTAATCATTAGCAAATGTTATGTCAATTGTTTTAAAGCGATCTCAAAGGAAGTTTTAGCAATATTTACTTTAGCTGAATTCTTTGTGTGCGTATTTTCCAGTGCTTTTCTGATAACATTTGAGATATCCGTAAATATACCATGATCAGTGATTTTTTCATCTGTATTTGGACTCATTAGGTATGCAAATGTTCTGGCCATCCCACAATTGGCGATAAAGTCAGGTATTAAAGAAACATTTTGATCCACATATTCTGCAATTGGGCCAAAGAAAATTTGAGGATCCTCAAAAGGAACATTGGCACCACAGCTTACCACTTCTAAACCATTTTTGATCATTCGCTCTGATTGGTCTCTGGATACCAACCTTGACGCAGCTGCAGGTATAAATATTTCAGCACCGCAATCCCAAATTTTCTGATTCACAGAATCAAAATCCTCTAAATCGCTAGACACCAGCTTATTACCCTCCCTGTCAAAGAAAAGTTTTTTTACATCTTCCAATTCAAGACCTTCCGTGCTTATTATTCCTCCTACCCGATCAATAATACCAACGATTTTCACACCGTATTTTGTCAGGTATGTAGCTGCTGTAGCTCCTACATTACCCCATCCCTGGATAATTGCTCTTTTTGTTGAAATATCTCCACCCCAGATGCTATAATAATGTCTTATTGCCTCAGCCACACCATATCCGGTAATCATATCGGCCACTGTATATTTTCTGTCGGAGGTTGGAACATATTCCTGATCTTCAAGGATTTTGGAAACTCCATGTCTCAGTCTTCCAATCATTTGAATAAGTTGTGGTTGAGTAGGACTATAATGACCATTTACAATTCCTTCCTGTGGATGCCATAATCCATAATCTTCAGTAATAGGGATCACTTCATGAATCTCATCTACATTAAGGTCCCCACCTGTGCCATAGTAATTTTTCAATAAAGGAGTAACAGCTTTGTACCACCTCTTGAGCACTTCTTTTTTCCTGGGGTCTGCCGGATCAAAATCAATTCCGGATTTGGCTCCCCCTATGGATGGTCCGGAAACAGTGAATTTCACCTCCATTGTCTTCGCAAGCGATTCAACTTCTCGTTTATCCAGTCCCTTTCTCATTCTTGTTCCTCCGCCTGCTGCTCCACCTCTCAGTGAATTAATTACTACCCACCCCCTGGCGTCTGTTTCAGAATCTGACCACTCAAATACTATTTCGGGGGTCTTATTCTCAAACTTTTCTAAAAGCTCCTTCATAATTTCTGTTGTTATTTGAAAATTTGCGCCAAATCTAGTCATATTCACGCTAGATTTTGAGAAGTTCATGTTAACGATTAGCGAATTACTAAGGTGACCCTGAAGCAACGACAGATAATTTTGGATATTGGAAATACCAATGTAAAGTCGGCAATTTCAGAGGACTATCAGTTGAAAGACGTATTGGTATGGCAAAATATCATTGAGTTGGGGCAGTACATCCTTTCCAATGATTTTTCAAAAGTCTTCATATCGTCAGTTTCCGGACAGGAGAACAAAATTATCGACATCATTAACGGACACATTTCAACAGAAATATTTAGCGCCAATACACCTTTACCCATCAAACTACATTATGATACTATAGAAACATTAGGTGTAGACCGAATTGCGGGTGTTGTGGGAGCATTTAGGCAATTTCCAAACGCGAATAACCTGGTGATTGATATTGGTACTTGTATCACATATGATTTTATTAGTGAACAAAACATTTATGAAGGCGGTGCAATTTCTCCTGGCTTGAGAATAAGGTATAGAGCCATGCATGAATTCACTGGAAAACTCCCTATGATAGAAGCTGATGCGGAAATAGAAAATTTCGTAGGAAAATCGACCAGGTCATCCATGATAAGTGGAGTTCTGCAAGGAATTACAGGTGAAATTGAAGGGTTTATCCGCACATACAGAGACAAGTATCAGAATATCAATGTAATAATTACAGGTGGTGATAGTGAACGTTTTGAATCCTTGATAAATACTCCCATCTTTGTAGCCCCCAAATTGGTACTGCAGGGACTGAATTGCATTTTGGAATATAATGACAACAAAAGTTAGGTTACTTTTTATCTGTGTGGGCATGATGTGTTCATCAGCATTTGGACAATCCATCAAATCACCATACACAATTTTCGGAATCGGAGATATTGTAGATGAGCGACTAGCGCAAAATGAGGCCATGGGAGGTCTCGGCGTTGGCTATTCAAGTTTAAGGTTTATCAACCTGGCTAATCCGGCATGGAACTATAGAAATGGATTGAGTACTTTCCAGATAGCTTTGGAAGGGGAATCCAGAAGCTTGGCCACCCAGGATTTGAGAGAATCTAGTGGTGCCGCTGGATTAAGATACTTATTACTATCGGTACCACTTGCAGGAAATCGTGTGGCTACTTCATTTGGTATTTTACCTTACAGTACTGTAAACTACAATATCACATCTGAGCAGATCGTTCCGGAAAGTGAAGTGGAATACGAGATAAATTATCTTGGTAGTGGTGGTCTTTCCCAGCTTTTCTGGACTAACAGTGTTAGGATAACTGAAGGTCTTGGTCTTGGGTTAAAGGCGAAATATATTTTCGGAGAGATAGAAACTGAAGACAGAATTTCAATTGTTTCCGGAGATGTTATCAGTAGTTATAAAGCCACCTATGAAGAATCCACGTCTTATTCAGATCTAAATCTAACGGCTGGTTTAAGTTACCGCTGGAAAATGACTGAGGAAAATTTTCTTAATTTAGGAGCAACATATGATCTGTCATCAAGTCTAAAAGGTAGAAGAGACATATTATTACAAAGAACAACCTTGTCAAACTCAATTATAAGGCAGGATACTTTAGGCTTCAATGAAAAAGTAAATTTCACCATCCCAAATACCCTTGCAATCGGTGTCTCATTTGAAAAACTGAATTTGTTTACTGTAGGTGCTGACATCACCATGCAGGATTGGGTTGAGGAAGGCGGATTTGAACAAAAAGTTTTTGATTACCAGAAATCTATGAAATTTTCTGTCGGTGCAGAATACATTCCTGAGTACGATAATGTAAACAGTTACTTCAAAAGAGCTGTTTATAGAGCGGGTTTTTTCTATAATCAGGTCCCTTATTTGGTGAAAGGGGTGAAAATAAATGATTTTGGTATTAATTTTGGTAGCTCTTTACCAGTGTCGGGTCTTTCAAGTCTCGACTTCACGTTAAAATTTGGTCAAAGAGGCACTTTAGACAATGAGCTTATAAGAGAAAGATATTTCAAATTTGTTCTTGGTGCAACAATCAATGACCGATGGTTTATAAGAAGGAAGTACGATTAAAAGTAAGAATTATGAAAAAGCAGATTTCAGCGAGTATCCTAACTGGTGTTCTATTTTTGGTAGCAGTTGTTGCTCAGGCACAACCCGGATGGAACTGGGGTGACCAGGTAGACAAAGCGAAAGAGAAAAATGCATTCTACACTGATAACCTTAAAGCCGGTGAATATGAAAAAGCACGTGATGCACATCAGTGGTTATTGGAAAATGCACCTGATCTTAACGTTTCACTCTATATCAACGGAGCGAAAATCTACGAAGGGTTAGCAGAATCTACCTCGGATGCCGCACAACAGAAAACATATGAGCTAAAAGCACTCGAAATGTATGATCTAAGAATCAAATATTTCGGAGACGAAGCTGAAGTATTGAATAGAAAAGGTTATAGAGCATACAAATACCTTAAAGATGATAAAGACCAATACAAAAGCTTATTGGATCTTTATGACAAGCTATTTGAGCTTAATGGCAAAGATGTATTTACCAATAACCTTGTAGCTTACATGGATGTTGTGAGAAGATACAAGCTAACTGGTGGAGACATGACAGATTCTGATGTATTGGATAGATATTCTATCATCACAGACATTCTGGATAAGAAATTAGAAGAAAAGCCAGGCAACTCTACATTGATTAAGATGGCAGACAATGTTGATAAAATATTGTTAGCAACCATAGACCTTACTTGTGAGAAAGTAACAGAAATCTTTGGAACAAAATTAGAAGAAACTCCAGATGTGAGATTGGCAAAAAAGATCTTCAAACTGATGTTAACCGGAAAGTGTACAGATGATCCGTTAGCATTTAGAGCTGCCCAGATTATAGTTGAAGAAGAACCAAATTACGGAATCTACAAATTCTTAGCGCAGAGAGCAGGTGCAGATGGCGACACTGAAGCATCTGTAGATTACTATGAAAAAGCTGTAGAGTTAAGTGATGACAATACAAAGAAAGCGGAAGTAATGATCAGTATTGCAAGAATTTTTGGTTCGAAAGGTCAGAAATCCACAGCAAGATCATATTGTAACAAAGCTCTTTCATTTGACCCGGCAAGCGGTGATGCCTACAAACTGATAGGTGACCTTTATATGAATAGTTTTAATGACTGTAAAGGAGGAGAAAGTAAAGTAGTTGATAGAGCGGTGTTCATCGCTGCGTACAATATGTATAGAAAAGCTGGCAGTAGTTCAGGTATGCAATCTGCAAAAGCACAATTTCCTTCAATTGACGAGATATTTAGTGAAGGGTATGAAGAAGGTCAAACAATAACTGTGGATTGCTGGATCAATGAATCTGTAACACTAGAAAGAAGACCTGCAAACTAATTTGCAAAAAAGAAACATTCAATAGACGGTCTCCCTATGGGTGACCGTTTTTTAATTATGGGTATACGCTTAGTTGGTTTATTTATAGCAAGCCTGGTTTTAATAAGTTCCTGTGGCCAGGACAAATCAATTCTAAATGAAGTGATTTATGATGGTCCACTTCTTTCAATGGATAGTGTGGAAACCCGTTACTCAGATGAAGGAAATGTCCGACTCATTATTAGAGCTGCAAAAGAGCTGAGTTTTGAAGATGGGAATAAAGAATGGCCCAATGGTCTGTTTTTGGAAATTTTTGATGAAAATGGTGTGAAAACAACCACTTTTAGAGCAGACAAAGCGTTTTATTTCAAAACTGAAGACTACTACAAAGGAGAAGGTGATGTGGTAGTAAAAAACATTGAAACAAATGATGAGCTTACTACTGAAGAACTTTATTGGAAGCCTCGAGATGAAGAGTTTTTCACAGAGAGATTCGTAACTATTCGTGAAGGTGATGGCCAGCTACACACCGGTGAGGGCCTGATTGCAAGTCAGGACTTCTCCACCTACGAAATCACCAAACCGTCCGGAGAACTAGAAGTGGAGGAAGAACTATGAAGCTAATGGACATTCTGCCATTCACTTTAGGTCTGGGTACTTTTGTAATCGGCATTCATCAATCCATGGTCCATGGCATAACTGAATCCTACTGGATTTTTATGTTAAGTCTGGGTCTATTATTTTTATATAGCTATAGGAAAGGGAAAAATAACCTGGAACAGGATGACCTGAAACAGAAAAAGACTACAAAAACCCCTCCCAATAAGAAAAAAAAGGCGAAACGTAAAAAAAGATAATGGAAGTTCCTTCACTGGAGATAATCTATATAATAATCACACTCATCTTCTCCGCATTTTTTTCTGGGATAGAGATTGCCTTTATATCTGCTAATAAGATTCATTTCGAACTCCAAAAGCAAAAAGGAGGCCTGACTGGGTGGTTTTTGAGTATTTTTTCCAATAATCGACCTCAATTCCTTGCAACCACTCTGGTAGGTAACAATTTAGCATTGGTTTTGTACGCCATTTTTATGGCGCAATTACTCAAACCTGTATTGATCAACACTATTCCTGAGCCATTCAATACAGCATTGTTGATATTATTGCTTCAAACAGTGCTCTCAACTATTTTGGTACTCATTACAGCGGAGTTTATTCCTAAGAGCATCTTTATGCTAAATCCGGATATTCTTATTTCTCTGTTTGCCATACCAATGGGAATCATTTACATCTTATTTTTTGTGCCCGTTTGGTTTGTAGTCCTGCTTTCAAGAGGCATGATTAAAGGGGTATTTAGGGTAGAGTATTCAGAAGACAAACCAGTTTTTGGCCTGACTGACCTAAACAATTACATAAAAAATACTTTCACTGATGCAGATGATAAACAATCTCAGGAAGTAGACAGTGACCTTTTTAGCAATGCAATAGATTTCAAGTCGGTGCGGGTAAGGGAATGTATGATTCCAAGAACGGAGATCGTGGCAGTAGACCAAAGCGATAGCATAGAAGAACTGAAAGAACTATTTACGGTATCGGGTCATTCCAAGATCATTGTTTATAAGGAAACCGTAGATGATATAGTAGGATATTGTCACTCTTTGGAATTATTTAAGAAACCAAAGGATATCAAATCGATCATGAACCCAATTATCATAGTTCCTGAAACCATGCCTGCAAATGAGTTAATGATCCAGTTTATTACAGAAAGAAAGAGCCTGGCTTTAGTAGTGGATGAATATGGTGGTACATCTGGCATTGTATCCATGGAAGACATAATAGAAGAAATTTTTGGGGAGATACAGGATGAGCACGATGATGAATACCTCATTGAAGAAATGCTGGATGATGGAAACTTTTTATTAAGTGCCCGGCATGAAGTGGATTACCTGAATGACAAGTACGCATGGGGACTTCCCACCGGAGATTATGATACTCTGGGTGGATTAATCCTTGATTTTAATGAAAATATACCTGCTAAAAATGAGGTAATTGACATTCCTCCATTCACATTTACCATCTTCTCAATGGAGGATAACCGCATAGATAAAGTGAAGTTAACTCTCGGAGATTTGGAAGGCTCTAAAACTGAGTAGTATAACAATTTTTTTTTCTTGATAATGTGGGTATTTTTGCGCTCTTTAAATAGATTTTCGCATGGCTTTAATTAATAAGATAAGAGAGAAAACAGGACTTGCAGTGGGAGTTATAGCCTTTGGTTTGATCCTATTTTTAGTAGGTGGAGACTTACTGGGACCAAATTCTATGTTGCTAGGTAAAAACAGCACAACTGTAGGAGAGATCGCTGGTGAAGAAATTGATTACCAGGATTATTTACAAAGAGTTGAAGAATATTCAGCCGTCTGGGCACAAAGATATGGGAACACCCCATCTTCTGAACAGCTTGTTACAATCAGAGAGCAGGTTTGGAATGACCTGATCAGGGAAATTGCATATAACAAGCAATTTGAAACCCTGGGACTTTCAATCAGTGACAAGGAGATCGAGGACATGGTGAAGGGAAATAACATTAGCCCTATCATTACACAAAGTTTCACAAACCCTCAGACCGGAGAATTCAATAAGGAGGATGTTATTGCCTTTCTTAGATCATACAACGATAGAGATCCTCAACAACAAGCACAATGGAACCAACTCCAGGCGCAACTAGGACCTAACAGACTAGAAACAAAATATCAAAGTCTTTTGCTGAACACAAACTTTGTAACCTCGGCTGAAGGCAAACAACAATATATGGCAACTTCAGGTAGCAGATCTGTTACCTACATGTATATTCCTTACTTCTCAATTCCAGATTCAACTATTGAAGTATCTGACAGTGAGTTACGAGCTTATATCAGTGAAAATAGTGAGGATTACAAAGCTGATGAGACAAAAGACATTGCTTATGTCACATTCAAAGTGATTCCAAGTGCTGAAGATACCGCTTACATAAAAGAGGAAATCGATGCACTTAAACTAGACCTGGAAAAAACTGAAAACGACTCACTTTTTGCTTATAGAAATTCAGAAGCATTCACACCATTTAAATCTTATAGAATGGATGAGTTACCTACTGAGTTGCAGGAGTCTGAATCACTAGAGGTTGGGGCTATTGTAGGGCCAGTACAAGTGGGAAGTAAATTTGTCCTTTACAAAGTTGCTGAAGTAGGAGAAAGAGATAAATATTCAGCAAGAGCAAGCCATATCTTATTCAAAGCAGATGGAGATACTCCAGAAGCCAAAGCCGATGCTAAAGCTGAAGCAAGAAAAATCTTGAGAGAAATCAAGAACGGAGCAAGTTTTGAGAGTATGGCAAGAATTCATGGAACAGATGGAACAGCACAAAGAGGTGGAGATCTTGGTTGGTTTGCTGAAGGAGATATGGTGGGACCATTCAATGATGCTGTAATGAATGCATCAAGAACTGGTTTATTGAATGATGTTGTAGAAACTGATTTCGGTTACCATATAATTGACGTGACTGAAACAAAAACGAATGATTATTACAAAGTTGCTCAGATAGAAAAAGAGGTCTTTGCTAGTGACGAAACAATAAATGAATTCTACAGAGAAGCAGACATTTTTGCATCTAGCGCTACAAGCTATGATGAATTTAAAGCAAATGCTGAAAAGGAAGGATTGACAATTGAGACAAGAAAGAGAGTGGGCAGAAATGACAGATCACTTAACAGACTGAACAATGCCAGACAAGTTGTTTTCTGGGCGTTCAATGAAGCTAGTGTAGGTGATGTTTCTGAAGTTTATGACTTGGAGAGCCAATACGTAGTTGCTGTTGTTACAGGAGGACAAGAAGAAGGAACAGCTAGCCTGGAAAGCGTGAGAAATGAAGTAGAGAGAAAAGTTATAAACAAAAAGAAGGCTGAAAAAATCAAATCTCAACTTAGTGGTAAAGAAGGTAGCCTTGAAGAATTAGCTGAAACATATGGTGACGAGGCACAAATTCATTCAATGCCAGGCCTTACACTAAGTGCCAATTCACTTTCTAATGTAGGTTCTGCTCCTGCGGCAATTGGTGCTGCCTTTGCTTTGGAAGAAGGAGAAAGAACAGGAACCCTGGAATCAGATAATGGCGTAATTGTTTTAAGAGTAGATGCCATTACACCGGCTAATGAACTGGATGACTATACTGCTTCAAAAGATCAGGTTGCTCAAAGAAGACAAGTAAGAATCAGACAAAACATGGCTGAGGCCATTAAGGAATTTGCTGCTATCGAGGATAACAGATACAAGTTCTTTTAATCACTAGCCATTTATGAAAATATTTAGAAGCTGGGCATTTTGTCCGGCTTTTTTAATACCCTAAATTTAGCCCTATGGCATGGAATGAATTGGCATTCAAAGAAAAATTGGAAAATGAACACAGTTTCCCAGGTCAGTATATATTCAAATTTATCGTTCCAATAGATAAAGAAAATGAAGTCCTGGCCATTTTACCGGATGGGGAAATTTCAAAAAAAACCTCCAGCAACAACAATTACGTGAGCATTACTCTCAAAGCTCTGGTACAGGGTAGTGGGGATGTTATCCGTGTTTACAAATCTGTTACACCTATACCTGGTTTAATCGCTTTATAATTATGTGGAAGGAAGAAAACAATAAGCTAGTCAGGGACTTTGAATTCAAAGATTTTGTAGAAGCATTTTCTTTTATGACTAAGGTCGCCCTGGAAGCTGAAAAAATGCAACACCATCCCAATTGGAGCAATGTTTGGAATAAAGTCAAGATAGAGCTATGCACCCATGAAGCTGGTGATGTTGTTACTGAGAAAGACCACAAACTTGCAGAAGTAATTGATACCCTGTTATCATGACCAACCCAAACGGAAAGCTCTACCTTGTACCAACACCAATTGGAAACCTAGAGGACATTACACTTCGTGCTCTCAGAATATTCAAAGAAGTAGACTTAATCCTGGCTGAAGATACCCGAACAACTTTAAAGCTGCTAAGTCACTATGACATCAAGAAAACGCTCAAGAGTTATCACATTCATAATGAGCACAAAATTCTAAATGGGGTTATTGAGGAATTACATGGGGGAAAACAAATTGCATTAGTGTCTGATGCAGGAACACCTGCCATCTCTGACCCTGGTTTTCTTCTTGTAAGGGAATGTCTGAAAGAAAAAATATCAGTAGAATGTCTACCCGGAGCTACTGCGATAATCCCAGCACTGGTAAAATCCGGATTCCCAACTGATCGTTTTGTTTTTGAGGGCTTTCTTCCCCATAAAAAAGGGCGGCAAACAAAGATCGAATCTTTTAAAGATGAAGAACGCACCATAATCTTGTATGAGTCTCCTCACAGACTGCTAAAAGCACTCCAGCAGTTTTGTGAAATCCTTGGCGAGGAGCGGCGCGTAAGTGTTAGCAGGGAACTTTCAAAGATCTATGAAGAAACGATTACGGGTACAGCCAGGGAAGTATTTGAAATTTTTAATGAAAAGGGAGTAAAAGGAGAAATAGTAATTATCTTGGAGGGAAAGAACTAAACTCAATGGAAAACCTCGATCACCTGCTGCAAAAAACTATCAATGTAGTTTATGAAGTAGGTTCATTTATTCGAAGTGAAAGAGAACGATTCTCCATCAACCAGGTAGAATACAAGGGCACAAATGACCTTGTATCATATGTGGATAAAGAAGCGGAAAAAAGCATCGTTGCAGAACTTTCGAGTATCCTTCCGGAAGCAGGCTTCATCACTGAAGAAAAAACAATTAACAAAGAAGGTGAAGAATATAATTGGATAGTAGATCCACTTGATGGCACTACCAATTTTGTACATGGTTTACCTGTTTACTCCACTTGTGTTGCATTAAAGAAAGGTGACGAAATTGTACTGGGAGTGGTTTATGAGATCAATAAAGATGAGTGTTTTTATGCAATCAAAGATGGTGGTGCTTTTTGTAATGGAAAATCCATCAAGGTGACTGAAGCTGCTACAATAGGTGAAAGTCTTTTTGCCACCGGGTTTCCAATACACAACTTTGAAAAACTTGACAATTACCTGGCCATCCTAAATGCCCTCATGAAAAATTCTCATGGCCTGAGAAGAATGGGAAGTGCTGCTGTGGATTTAGCTTATGTGGCTTGCGGTAGATATGAAGGTTATTTTGAATATAACCTGAATCCATGGGACGTTGCGGCAGGAACTTTAATAGTGAAACAAGCAGGAGGAATTGTAACAGATTTTTCAGGAGGAGATGATTATATTTTCGGAAAAGAGATGGTAGCAGGAAATGCTGTACATCCGGAATTATTGAGTGTCATCAAAAAACACTGGTAGCTAAGCAAATACCTTTGCTCCCTCTGTGCAATTTTTACACATTTCTATCTGAGAGCGGGATGTCATTACCTTCTCCCGGAAATCATTGTAAAGCTGAGAATGCCACAACTCTGTAAATGATTCTCTTTCTAATTCACCAAGTGCATAATGCGCATCCTTATCAAAACAACACGGAACTACTTTACCGTCCCACGTAATCACACAAGATTGCCACATTTTCCAACACTCATCCTGCAAACCATTTTTAATGGTGTACAATCCAGGTGATGATTCTTTATACCTGCTGTACCTATCGATCGTTGGAATTAGGTCATTTCCATGTTCATAATCATAAATTTGGGCCGTCTTGAAAACTACATTATCGACACCCATTTGCTTCGCCAGTTTTTTTACATCCTCTATTTGGTGCTCATTGGGCTTTACCACTAAAAATTGAAACACAACATATGGCGTCCTGGATTTTAGTTCTTTCCGTGCTTCCAGTAAATGCTTTGCTCCTTCCAGTACTTTCTCAATTTTTCCACCGATGCGATAATTTTCATATGTTTCCTGAGTGGTACCGTCCAGGCTTATGATCAATCGATCAAGGCCTGACCTAACAGTTTCCAAAGCCTTTTCTTTAGTCAGATAATGACCATTGGTGGAAGTAGCCGTATAAATTTTATGATTGGCCGCATATTTCACCAACTCAAGGAATTTTGGGTGCAGATAGGGTTCTCCCTGAAAATAAAATGTCAGATAGAGCAATGATTCATGCAATTCGTCAATGATTTTCTTGAATGTTTCTGACTTTAACATTCCGGCGGGCCGGGTGAATGAACGCAAACCACTTGGGCACTCAGGACATCTAAGGTTGCAGCTTGTAGTAGGTTCTATGGCGATACTTATCGGGAGTCCCTTATGGCTAACAATTCCTGAGCGTTTAGCATACTGGAAACTTGAAAAAACCTTCGCCGCATTAAGAGCACGCTTAGGTGTTACCTTCGATAATACATTGAGGATATCTCGCAGGTTGTTGTTAATCATTTATTTCCAAGCCTTTTCTGTGAATTTAAGTAGATTTGGCCGAACGAATAGTCAATCCTTTGAATATGCGAAATAATCTTATTCTTCTGACCTTTCTCTGCCTATTTGGGACTCAATTTTTAAATGCCCAACGATTGTCTCCACATGCAGAATTCAGTGTAATCACAGTTGGTCCTTACCAGGGTGAATTATATTCCGCTTTTGGCCACAGTGCCTTCCGAATCCAGGATCCTGTTAGAAAAATTGACTATGTCTACAATTACGGCATATTCGATTTCGATCAGGAAAACTTCTATTGGAACTTTAGCCGGGGAATCATGCGGTATAAGTTAGGGATTGCACGTTATTCCTGGTTCAAAGAACATTATATCAAACAAAATCGATACATCAAGGAACAGGTACTGGATTTAACACAAGAACAGAAGCAAGCCCTCTTTGATTTCCTGGCAGAAAATGCCAAACCGGAAAATAGGGAATACCTGTACAACTACGTCTATGATAATTGTGCAACAAAGATGTACACAGTGGTCAATGAAGTGCTAAAAGAAGACATTATATGGGACACTGCATATGTAGAAAAAGACCTCACCATCAGACAATTAATGGATAGATACCTGGACCACCAATACTGGGGTGATTTTCTGATTGATTTGGGCCTTGGTGTAGGTGTAGATAAGGAAGCTACTGTGGAAGAATACATGTTTCTTCCAGATTATGTATTTGAAGCTTACGATGGCGCCACCCAACCAGATAGTATTGGAAGAAAACCACTAGTGCTAAGAACAGATATCACTAATGAAGCCAAACCGCAAACCTATGAGAAACCCTGGCTCACTCCATTAAACTTTTTCATTTTGCTGTTCTTTGCGATTGGTTTCTTAACCAATATAAACTTTAAGAAAGCCAGAAGGAGTAAATGGATTGACTCATTGTTATTTGGTTTGGCGGGTGTTGTTGGTTGGTTCTTATTGTTTCTCTGGTTTGGTACAGTACATATTTCCTGGCAGAATTATAACCTGCTTTGGGCTCTCCCTACACATGCTATTGCTGTTTTTCTGATCAATAAAGAAAAGTACCGTATTGTTGTAAGAAACTACTTCAGGGTGATCTGTGGTCTTTACGGGTTACTCATTTTAGCATGGAATTTCCTTCCTCAAATGATGCATATGTCGCTGATACCTCTCGTATTGCTGCTGCTTTTGAGGTCACTATATATTGTTTATGATTTAAGGAAGCCCATCAAAGTACCGGCATCATCAAACTAAAGGTGGATATACCACTGGTATAGGTTATAAAATCCCATTGCCAGAAATGCAATTCCAGGTAATCCATGAACTATGAACCGATTGTCGGCAATTTTATTGAAGTTTTTGCCCAATTGGGTCACTACCAATAACAGGAAAAATGTTCCCACTGATATGCCTGTGATGTATGCATAGAAATTATTTCCTACCAGGTCTACAAATCCGTTGGTCTTCAAATAAGCTGTTACGGCTAACCAAAAAGGGACTGTCATGGGATTGGTGATTCCCAATATGACACCTTTCTTAAATGCATTGCGCTTTAGACCTTTCTTATAGGGGGTTTTGACATCCTTTGCCTTGGTTTTCGATCTCAAGTTGACAATCCCAAGTATGATCATGGCCAAAGCTGTTATGATTTGGAATGATCCTGTAAGGTCTGCATTATCAGTTAGGAAAATGCTGAATTTAACCGTAAGACCAGCATAAAAGAACTCAACAATAGAAGCCGCTGCGCCAAAAGAGATAGCGGCAGATCTCTTATGCAACATGGCCAATTGCATCACAGATATGTTGATTGTTCCCGGTGGAATTGATCCTACGAAACTTACTACACATGCCACCAAAAGCACGGAGAAGAATGCCATAGACTTTTACTTCTGTTTGTTGTACGCTTTTATTTCTTTCAACTTTGCCAATCCTTCTCTGAAAGTGGCATAGGGATGACCAAATTTATGATTTATCCGGCTGATATCCGAAAGTACCTTGAAATGATGAAAAATTACTTTATATGCGGCCCAAAGTGAGAATCCAGGCTCGTAAATATGGCCCGGTTCACTCCCGGCACCATTCAATTCCATGATTTTGAAGTTTTTTAGTTTCTTGAGATCATCAATACTGGCACAACGAAGATCAAATCGCCCAAAATAAAAGTCAGGGATGTCTTTTGCCATAGTATCAATGGCGTTTGTGAGATCCTCATCAATCCATTTGTTTCCGTTCAGAAATTTTGTGCCCAGGCAATGGTTTCCAATACTTACAAGGTTTATTCTTTCTCCGTTCTCAGGGATTTTCCCAAAAAATTCAGATTCATATACCCGCTTCAGCTCCGCTAATTGAAACCTGGCTCTGGGTTTTTGTTGGATGAGCTCTTCAATATTGTTTTTGCCATCTCCTGTTACATGCAGCATCTCCTTTACAACTATAGAGCTCACCACACCATTTTCCTGGTTAGGATACCGGTAATAAAAGACCCCTAGTTCCATTGGGAAGTCCAGAAACTCCTGAAGAATAAAATTTACTCTGATATTTGTAAGGTATTCGTCAAGTTCCTCCTCGCTCCTGATCTTCTTGACCATCCATCCCCGCTCACCAATGTCAGGTTTGAGAATAATGGGAAAAATAAGGCCCAGCTCATCCATTTTGGCGATTACCTCCTCCTTTGAAACGCTGCTTTTGAAGGTGAAATACTTTGGTAAGTATTTTTGAGGAATGATTTCAAATATCTCGGTCTTGCTTTCTCCTAGCATGCCTCCTCCGTAGATGGACGGATTTGATGCGGAAAAATATACTGCTGAGCGATTTCTTATGGCCAGGAAAAGGTAATAAACAAATAATGGTGCATAGACCAAATTAAAAGGCCAGTACTCCCAATTCGTAAGTTTGACCCAAAATGTACTCTCCCTTATTTTTCTGAACAAAGCGGATTACTTGTTGGCGTTGTATCGAACTGTGCTACTGGCTACCCCAAAGTGATCCGGAAGGGTTACGTCACAGAAATTATTCACCACTCCGATCTTGATAAGTGCCATGTGATGAACTGTGTGCTCGATGTTGTATGCTACTTCTCTCAGAATGTTGGTACTAACAGTAATCAACTCATCATCAGTGGTACCATAGCTCATTTCGAGGGTAAGACTTTGATTCTCATCCAGCTGTGCCATGAATTCTTTCATGGACCTAATCACTGATTTCGCCAATGAGCGGTCAGTTTCAATGAGTTTATCATGTTTACGATTGTCGTAATTGACATGTGACGTATTTCTTGCATCGACGAGGCAAATAAAAAATTCCAATGTATGCCTTACATGCTGCCCGATTGATGAATTACTTAGAATCTCCAGTGGTTGTATGAAATTCTCATCGGTCAACTGATCAACTACCTCTTCTAACTGCGATAGTAAATCTTCGGCTGCAAGCTTTAAATCCATTATTTATTGTGTAATAGAATGTTACTTCTTGGTAATATTAACTTAATTGAAAAATATTATAGCTAAAAAACCCTAAATTATTTCATCTGATCCTTCCAGTATTCATCCGCTTTTTTCTGAAGGTTTTCCACATCTTCTTCCCATGTGATGAGTGTATTTGTCCCTCCAAAATTATAAAACAGGTATAGCTTGTTATCTCTTACTTCAAACGTTTCAGGGTCTATCTTTACTTTGCTACCATCCAGCCCCATTGCATAAGCACACCACCCTCCATACTGTGGTGCATAATCTTCTGGGTTATTGTCAAATGTTGATTTGTTTTTGACCGTTGAAAATAAATAAACGGCTCCCTTATAGTTTGAAGAAAACTCTTTTTTTCCTTCTACGGAACTACCCTGAAAGTAACTGATCACATCATATCCCTGGGCAGCATACTTCCCCTTGTAGAGATTTTGTTTCTGAGCAATCAAGGTTGTTGAAAGCAATACAGCTACTAAGATCAATAGGTTTCTCATAGTTTGTATTTACTGATTTCGCAATGTTAAGGTTTTATTTATCCTCAGAACAGGCTTTGTTGTAACCTGTCAGACAAGAGCCCAATGAAAAGTTTAAAATTTTTTCACACCATATTCCAACCTGTCAATGTTCTTTGCATCTGTTAAATTGTAGTAAGGATTATTTACTCCACTATATGGCGAAAAACCTTGATATCAATGACTTGCTGGTTAAAAAATTAAAGCGTGGCGACCATGGGGCGGCAAAAAGCCTTTATGAGAACTATAACAAGGCTATGTATAATACATTGATCAGACTGGTAGGTGATTCCATGGAAGCTCAGGATCTCTTACAGGAAGCATTTATCAAGGCATTTAACAGTATTGATTCATTCCGTGGTGAGTCGACATTTGGAAGTTGGTTGAAGCGAATTGTGGTTAACACTGGTTTAGCTTACCTGAGGAAGAAAAAAATTCAATATGAGGAGTTGAATGAACAATTTGAAATGGAAGAAGAAGTGGAAGTGGGTGAGGAAATTGAAGCTGCACAAATTCATGCAGAAATAAAAAAATTGCCAACAAGCGCTCGGGCAGTGTTATCACTTTATCTCATCGAGGGATTCAGTCATAAGGAAATTGCTGAGGAACTGGACATATCCATCTCAACTTCAAAAACTCAATACATGCGTGGAAAGAAATTATTGCAGGAATATCTAAAACCTAAATTATATGGGAACTGATATAGAAAAAATTATTCGGGAACAAAGAAATGAGTTGGATATAGAAAATCCACCCGATATGCTATGGGAAGGAATAGAAAGAAATTTATCCCTTAAGAAACCAAAACAAAATTTCACATGGATCTGGCGAGCAGCGGCCATTGGTTTCTTGCTGGTTAGTAGTGCGTTGCTTGTGTTATATATCAATGAAAAATCAGTAAATGATCAGTTAACCTCTCTAGGAGACATCTCTCAGGAATATGATAGCCTTGAAAAGACTTATAAACGAGACATTGATCAAATCCAGAGTAGTCTGGAAATCAAAACTGTCCATCGGGAGGAACTGTCCTGGCTCTTTGATGAACTGGAATTTCTGGAAGAAATGAATAAAACCTACAAGGAGGAACTGGCTAACTATGGAGGCAAGGAAAAGGTCGTCAGTACGCTGATAGATTATTATGAAAAGAAACTCAAAATACTCAAACGAATAGAACTCGAAATACAAAGGAAAAACAATGAAGACAAATCAGAAATTAATATTTAGCTGGTGCCTAATTCTCTTAGTAAGTGTCAAGGTATTTGGACACAATGCTGGTGAAACCAAACAGGCCAAATTAAACTACCCGATATCAACCTCAGGCATGGTGAATATCGTAAGCAGTGATATGGACGTCAGTATCACTGCCTGGGAAAAAGCGGAGGTGGAAGTGATTGCCACTATAGAATTTAAAGGAGAAGATAATGACCGGGCCAGAGATTTCCTGGACAACTTTGAGGAAATTGTGAAATCCAAGATCAGAAAGACTGGAAATGAACTTACGATTAAGACAAACCTGGATGAACCCAATAAAGTCCAGGTGGGATCTAAGGTGTTTGGCATTCAGGTCGGGTATGGTGAAGATGAATTATACATCCGTTATGACATCAAATTACCCAGCGCCATTAATTGGGCTGTTAAAAACTCATACGAGGATTTAAGAGTCGAAGGTAAATACACGGGTACTGTGGAGATTGATCACTACAATGGAGATTTGTATGCTGAAGATTTTGAAAAAATCAGCCTTAATCTCAAGCATGGTGACGCAACCATCAATTCTATTAAAGAAGCTACCTATATCCAACTTTATGAGCAAGAGCTAAATATTACCCAGGTCAATTCAGCTAAAATAGAGGCAAAATATTCAGAACTAAGAATTGCAGAAATTGGGACAGTAGAATTAGTCGGCTATGAAAGCGACATTAAATTCGATGTTGTCAATAAAGTAAAGGGAAACCTGAAATATGGTGAATTCGAGGTTATTGCAACAGCAAAAGAGTTAGAACTCACTGCATATGAAGTAGACATGGATATAAGTGAATGCGACAAAATTATTTTCCCGGAAAGCAAGTATGGAAACTACACTTTCGAATCTGTCAATTCTATAGCATTGAATTCATCTTATGAAGACGAAATCAACATTGAACAAATCAGTGAGATAGTCGCTAATTCCAAGTACCTGGATCTTGAAGTGCGGTTACTAAAATCAAAATTAAAAATTGATGGGTATGAGACCGATATTGAAATTGAAGAGGTTTCTGAAAAGGCTAAAGAAATAACCGTTACCGGAAAATATAACAACTTATCAGCAAGCACAGGTGCAGTACCTTTCATACTTACTGCAAGTATCCACTATGGAGATATCGATTACCCTGAACAAAAAGTAACCCGAAAAGTGGTTATCAAGGAAGGTGATAAGCTGGAGTTAGAATTGGTTCCAATCAATGGTCAACAAGCAAGCCTTACTTTTGACCTTAGAGGTTATGAGTTTGATGGAGACATTGAATAACTAAACAATTTTCTTAACTATGGACCAGACAAGTTCTGGTTCATAGCCTTTTCTGATAGCATAATCTGCTACTTTCTTTCTTCGAACAAAAGGGTCCAACTCCTTGTTAACCGTTGCAGCCTTTTTTGTCAATATCTCTCGCAATTGGCCCTCATAGTTTAATTCTCCCAGTTCTTTTAAACCAAGTTCGATACAGCGTTTGCTCAATTGCTTCTGATTTAGCCCTTGAATAATCTTTATTCTACCCCATTTATTGAGACGGAATTTGTCTGAAACATATACCCTGGCAAACCGGGCTTCATTGATAAAATTATCACGGATAAGCTCGGAAATAAGTGCTTCTACTTCCTGCTGTCTTAGACCAATTTCATAGGCTTTATCACGAACTTCCTGTTGGGTTCGCTCCCGGTAGGCACAATACCGGGCTAATTTGACTTTTGCTTTCTTTATTCGGGCTTCTTCAGCTTCAGTCATGCTGATTAAGCTTTCAGAAGTCCCTTTCTTTTGAGGATAGTCTCTACAAACTTGTACTCATTATCAGTTTTGAAGACTTTTCTTGGTAAATGGATGAGTTGAGCTTTACTCATGAATAGGATAAAGGCATCCTTGGTCTTTTTAGCTCTTTTGATATTCTCCCATTTCACAGGCATTCCCTGTTTAGTGTTCAATTTTATCAGTATTTGCTGACTGGTAATCTCGTATGCCAATTTCTCAAACATGAACTTTCCCTGCTCCATTTGAGTAACACCTGCAAACTGAATCAACCAAAATAAAATGTATAACACAAGTGCAATTGATGCACCAATAACCCACCACCAGTTAGGAATGATGAAATAACCAGCACAAATAGCCAGGTAAATCAAAATCACCCACCATTGTTGCTTGATTACACCATTAAATCCTATACCTATATACGTTTTAGTTGGTAATTGATATTTCTTCGTTTTTACGATCATCTCCTAATTAATTGCCTTCAAACTTATATCCAAACTTTGATAGGAATGAGTCAATGCCCCTACTGAAATGAAGTCCACGCCAGTTTCCGCTACATCCCCAATTGTTTTTTCTGTTATTCCCCCAGAAGCTTCAGTTTCATACTTTCCATCTATAAGCTTTATCGCTTCCCTCATATCCGATGGCAGCATGTTATCTAACATTATTCTGTCCACACCTCCACAAGCGATAACTTCCTCCACTTCTTTCAAATTACGTGTCTCCACTTCTATCTTCAGGTCGAGTCCTTTATTTGCAAGGTATTTCTTGGTACCTCGAATTGCCTCAGCAACTCCCCCTGCAAAATCAATATGATTATCCTTCAGCATAACCATATCGTAAAGACCGAACCTGTGATTTACTCCTCCACCAATCGCAACTGCCCATTTCTCCATAATTCTGAAATTAGGAGTGGTCTTTCTGGTATCCAGTAATTTGGCATTGGTGTGGTGTATCATATAGACCAATTTGTCTGTATAAGTGGCTATACCACTCATTCTTTGCAGACAATTGAGTGCCAATCTTTCACCAGTCAATATAGATCTGGCACTGCCTTCGATGATAAAACCAATGTCTCCTTCACTTATTTTATCTCCATCCTTAATTTTCATATCCAGATGAATAGACGGATCAATGCGCTTAAATATTCTTTCAGCCATTTCCAGCCCTGCGGCAACACCATCATCCTTGAATAAAAGATGTGCTTTACGCGTTGCATTCTCCGGAATCGAAGACAATGTAGAATGATCTCCATCACCTACATCCTCAGCCAAAGCCAGGTCTATGAACCGATTGATATTTTTATTAGAGAGGTATGCTAATTCCACGGCGCAAAAATAAGCAGTTCGTGGAATTCTAGTGAGTCAGAAGAGAAAATTTATTCTTTGGTCAAATCCAGGGTGTCTATTTTATAAACTCCTTCATTGGATTTGATCAACATGTACACCCTGTGTGTCCCTTGCGTGTGAGAATATTTGCCTAAAACATATAAAAGGCCATCGGGAGAACTCCCATTATGGATCTTCACAAAATTCTTGGCTGGATACTTTACGAAGAAATTTCTAATGACTACTTCAGCCTGCGCCCTGCTGTAGTTTTCTTTCTTGCCATCAATTTTTAGTTCAATTACGTCATTGAAAAAATTAGAAAGCTCTTTTGAGCTCCCTGTTCTCAGGGCCACACTGATATCGTCAATGACTTCTTTACTCTGAGCCTGGGTTAATGCTGGTATTGAAAAAAAGACCAGGAAGAGAATAATTACACTTAGTTGTTTCATTCCTTTAAAATTACAAAACAAATTACACTAAAACTATGCCAGTTTTGCTTAGTAGCATTTTTATATTTGCCCTATGAATAAAAAAGTGATACTCATAATTCTGGATGGGTGGGGAATTGCCACCGATAAGAAAGTTTCTGCCATAGATGCCGCCAATACACCTTTTGTGGATGGGTTATACAATAAATATCCTCATAGTAAACTAGAAGCGTCTGGTTTGGCTGTTGGTCTTCCAGCTGGACAAATGGGAAATTCTGAAGTAGGCCACATGAACATTGGGGCTGGTAGGGTTGTTTATCAGGATCTGGTAAAAATCAACAATGCGGTTGAAGAAGGAACTCTTGGCGACAATGAAACATTGAGTAACACTTTAGATCAAGCTAAAAAGAACGGTAAAAAAGTACATCTAATAGGACTTGTTTCAGATGGGGGGGTTCACAGTCACATCAAACATCTGAAAGGTTTATTAAGCCTGACACACGATAAAGGGCTACAGGATGTTTTTGTTCATGCTTTTACTGATGGCAGGGATTGTGATCCTAAATCGGGAGCTGGTTTCATAGATGACCTGGAAAAACATATGGGCCAGACTACAGGTAAAATAGCCTCAATTACAGGAAGGTACTTTGCGATGGACAGAGACAAGCGTTGGGAACGAGTCAAATTGGCTTATGATGCCATGGTAAATGCTGAAGGAAACAAAACCACTGATGTAGGTGAAGCTATTACCAAATCATATGACGCTGGGGTTACTGACGAATTCATCAAACCAATTATCAATACAGATGAAAATGGGACACCAATTGCCAAAATCGAAGATGGAGATGTAGTAATGTGTTTTAATTTCCGTACTGACAGAGGAAGACAAATCACACAGGTGCTTACGCAGGAGGATTTCGCTGATCTCGGCATGAAGACTTTAGACCTGGAGTACCTCACGATGACCAATTATGACGATACTTTTAAAGGAGTAAATGTTGTTTTCGGAAAAGACAATTTGACCAATACACTTGGTGAAGTCTTGAGTAAAAATGGAAAGAAACAGATCAGAATCGCTGAAACTGAGAAGTATCCTCACGTTACTTTCTTTTTCTCCGGAGGAAAAGAAGATGAGTTTGAAGGTGAATCCAGGATTTTGTGTCCTTCTCCTAAAGTAGCTACATATGACCTCCAGCCAGAAATGAGTGCCGGAGATATCAGGGACAAGATCATTCCTGAATTACAAAAAGGAGAAGTTGACTTTGTATGTCTAAACTTTGCCAATCCTGATATGGTGGGTCACACAGGTGTATTTGAGGCAGCTGTTAAGGCTTGTGAGACAGTAGACAAATGTGCTGAAGCGGTAGTAAACACTGCCCTGGAAAACGATTATACCTCAATTATTATCGCCGATCATGGTAATTCCGATATCATGATCAACCCTGATGGTTCTCCGAATACTGCACATACTACGAACCTTGTGCCATGTATTTTGGTTGATAATACATTCAAAGGCCCAATTAAGGATGGAAAACTTGGTGATCTTGCACCAACGATCTGTAAATTAATTGGTATCCAAAAACCAGCGGAAATGACTGGTGACGAATTGATTTAGAAAAAATATGCAAAAGCAATACTTGTTGGCACTTCTCGTGATTAGCATTTTCACGGGATGCCAACAGAATTTTACTGCCGAAACAAAAGTTTCAGCCTACTACAACATTGACTCCCTCCTGAATCTACACCTGACAGATCCTGCTTATACCAGCCGAGAAGTCTTCAAAAAGGTGCGGATGGATCAGAAATCGGAAGAAAAATCAGTAAAACTTGATTCAGGACTTCTGGTAGACGAATTGAATATTCTAAGGGATCTTGACCTCAATAAAGCAGACCTGGTAGGTGCGTACAATGAGGCTGAAGAAGATAATACAATAAAATACCAAAAGAAATCGTCTGATGGCTATGGTGATATTCAGCAGATGGAGATCACTTTCAGCGATGAAAATATACAAATCACAGCTCATTTAGTCGAGTCCAACAGTTTGTATGACCTACATCGTCAATATCAGGTTAACTTTGTTAACGGTAGATTAAAAAACTACAAAGTAACAGGACACCAAAAAATGATCCTGAAAGACACCACTACTTTCGAAGTAGAAGTAAATTTTTAAAAAATGGGCAGAGGAAGAAAGGCACTCGCGAAGGAGGACAAAAGAAAGCTTAACAAGGAGAATTTCAGGAAGTTATTCAACATTTTCAGGTATGTTTTGCCATACAAATGGTTATTCATAGCCGGACTGTTGATGCTGGCTGTGAGCAGTACGATGCTGATGGCGTTTCCTTTTTTGTCGGGAAAATTAGTGGATGTAGCATCAGGCAAGCCTTACCTGTTTTTTGACTCAGTCAATAAAGTAGCTTTAGTTCTCATGGGAATTTTAGTGTTTCAGAGCATTTTCTCATTTATGCGGGTTTATCTCTTCTCGCTGGTGAGTGAAAAAGCTATGGGAGACCTTCGTTACCAGCTTTATGAAAAAATGTTGCTGCTTCCCATGCAGTTTTATGATAAAAACCGCACTGGTGAGCTCATGAGTAGGATCTCCAATGATGTTTCAAAACTTCAAACAACATTTACTACGACTCTCGCAGAATTAATTAGACAAATCATCACACTACTGGTTGGTATTGGAATGATCGTATTCCTGGCGTTTGAATTAACGAAATTCATGCTGGCTATTTTTCCAGTAGTCATCATTGCGGCCATGTTTTTTGGAAAGTTTATCAGGAAATTTTCAAAACAAACACAAGATGAACTGGCCAAGACTAATGTCATAGTTGAAGAGACATTGCAGTCAATTTCTTCAGTAAAATCATTCACAAGTGAGTTTTTTGAATTGACCCGATATAAAACAGCTTTAGATAAATCAATCTTTTTGGCTATCAAGGGAAGTAAATACAGAGCTGCCTTCATTTCTTTTATTATCCTGGCCCTATTCGGGAGTATAGTGGCGGTAATGTGGAAAGGAGCAACTTTAGTAGGTACAGGAGCAATGGATGCTGGTGAATTAGTCGCTTTTGTTTTAATTACCATGTTTATTGGAGCTTCAATTGCCGGTTTAGGGGATCTAATTGGTGAAGTTCAGAGATCCATTGGTTCCTCTGAAAGAATACTTGAAATCCTAAATGAGGAAGAAGAGCTGGAGCCTCCGACTGATAGCGAACTGGTTAGACTAAACGGTAACATCAGATATAAAGATGTGGTATTCTCATATCCTACTCGTGAGGACGTAAGTGTTTTAAAGGGGTTGAATATAGAAATCAAAGCAGGTGAGAAAGTAGCACTTGTTGGACATAGTGGTGCCGGTAAATCTACCATTGCGCAGCTTCTTATGAAGTTTTACACGCTTAAGGAAGGACAAATTACAATTGGAGAGGAGAGTATCGCTGATATTGATCTTCATCTACTCCGTAAGAATATTGGTATTGTACCACAGGAAGTCATTTTATTTGGAGGTACTATTAGGGAGAATATTGGATATGGTAAACCCAATGCCACTTCGGAAGAAATCAAAGAAGCGGCTAAACTTGCCAATGCCCTCTCTTTTGTTGAAGAATTTCCGGAAGGTTTTGATACAATAGTAGGAGAAAGAGGAGTTAAATTATCTGGTGGTCAAAGGCAGAGAATTGCCATTGCACGAGCCATCTTAAAAGATCCTTCTATTCTAATTCTAGATGAAGCTACCAGTAGTCTGGATGCCGAGTCGGAACACATGGTGCAGTCTGCATTGGAGAATCTTATGTCCGGAAGAACCACTATTATCATTGCGCACAGATTAGCAACAATCCGTCAGGTTGACAGAATCTTTGTCTTAAAGAATGGTGAAATTGTGGAATCAGGATCCCATCAGGAACTGGTTAATGCTACAGAGGGTGTATACAGCAATCTGGTAAAACTTCAACTGGAGGCAGAACTTAGCTAGGCAGGCACTTCGTCTGGGTGCTCATCTGTAATTTTTACGCGGGGGCCTGTAGGCAGACACACTCCGGGTGGCAAATCCAGTATAGGATTTTTTGGTACGGTAATTCCTCCGTCATCATCGTCATCGTTATTGGATCTTCTTTTTCTTTTCCAATAGTTTATTATGATGAAACACATCAGTGTACCATATATAAATCCGATGATCAAAAGTTCTAAATAATGGCCTGACATTTTAAAAGGTGGTTATTACCTATTAATATAAATAAAAAAGATGATGAAAAGAATAGGCATGCCTATTTTTGTATTTAACCCAGTTGTGGTTTGATTATTTCAATATGAGTCCTTTTTATATTGAAATATTATTGCTTATTTTGCCAATTGACCAAATTTGCCAGCGCTTAACGTATTATATGGACTAATGAAACACACTACTTTATGCTATTAGCAATACTTAGCGGGGAAAATGAACCTTTATTATTTGGGGTTTTTGGGGCGGTAATTATCTTGTTTCTGCTGGTAGACTTGGGAGTCTTCCATAAAAAACACCAAAAAGTATCTCAAAAAGAAGCACTAAGACAATCCATTTTTTGGGTTTTTGTTTCTGCATGCTATGGAACAATCATTTATTTTTATGGTGGTGGACCTGAGGATTCTTTCGAATTCTTTTCTGCCTATGTGACTGAAAAAGCACTCTCCGTTGATAACATATTCGTTATCTTATTGATATTAAAATACTTTCAGGTCAAAGAAGAATACTTTCACAATATCCTGTTTTGGGGAATTCTGGGAGCGATCGTCTTCAGGGCCGTATTCATTTTTGTGGGAGCATTATTAATTGCTCAATTCCACTGGATCCTCTACATATTCGGAGCATTCCTCATTTACTCAGGAATTAAGATATTCAATGAGGATGAGGATATGCAAATAGAGCCCGAGAAGAATCCGATCGTAAAATGGGCCAGGAAAGTACTTCCATTGACTAAGAGCGATTACAATGGTAAGTTTTGGGTAAAGCGAATGGGTAAATTCTCTTTCACTCCATTGTTTATTGTGATTCTGTTAATTGAATCAACTGATTTGATCTTTGCAGTAGATTCTATCCCGGCAGCATTTGCAATTACGCAAAATGAATTTGTAATTTATACTTCCAATATTTTTGCAGTAATGGGACTTAGAGCGATGTTCTTCCTATTGGCGAATGTCCTTGATAAGTTTTACCTGTTGCAAAAAGGATTATCAATTGTACTTATTTTCATTGGAGTGAAAATGCTCCTTGAAATGGATTTCATTCAAAGCGGACTAGGGTGGGTATTTAATGTGGAACATGTCCATATCCCGATATTCTTGTCCTTTGGAGTGATCCTGTTTACGCTGTTTGCTTCAATAATTCTGTCTCTGATCTTTCCTAAGAAACCAGAGCTTGTTGAAAGCCAGCCTTAAAAGAATTTGGGAAAATAGGTCAAAAACCTATTTTCCCACCTTTATACCCATCTCTTTCAATCTTCTCGATTGATTCCTCCACTTTATCTCTTAGTTTAATTTTATAGTCTGCCAGATTTTGCGCTACTTTCTTTTCAGAGGTACCAACAATCTGAGCGGCCAATATACCTGCATTTTTAGCCCCATTCAAAGCAACTGTGGCTACAGGTACTCCTCCAGGCATTTGAAGAATTGACAAAACAGAATCCCACCCGTCAATTGAATTGCTGGATTTTACCGGCACTCCAATTACTGGTAAAGTAGTCAATGAAGCAACCATTCCTGGTAAATGAGCTGCCCCACCCGCTCCTGCAATGATGGCCTTCAGACCTTTCTCAACAGCTTTCTCTGCATATTCTAACATTCTGTGAGGTGTTCTATGAGCAGAAACAATTGTTAATTCAAATTCTACTTCCAACTCTTCAAGAATCTCGGCTGCATCCTGCATGACATTCAGGTCTGACTGACTGCCCATGATTATTCCTACAACTGGTTTACTCATGCTTTTACTTTTAATTTCTCTTTGATAAAATTCGCCTTTTCTGACAACCCCTCCAGTGTCTTATCAACAATGGTCACGTGTCCCATTTTTCTGAATGGTTTAGTAATCTTCTTTCCATATAAATGAACTGAAACACCTGAAAGGGCTAAACACTCGTCCAAACCTTCATATATCGCGTCTCCAGTATAACCATCCTCTCCCAATACATTGACCATTGCCGCATTGATCTTGGAATCAGTTGCACCAAGAGGCAACCCATAGATTGCTCTTAAATGCTGTTCGTATTGTGACACATAATTGGCCTCTATTGTCTGGTGTCCACTATTATGAGGTCTTGGTGCTACTTCATTCACAAGTACTTCTCCGTCTTTTGTGACGAACATTTCCACCGCTAACAGCCCTGTCATGTTAAGTTTATCGATCACATCTCTCGCGATTTTCTGAGCATTTTCAGCGATCTCCGAGCTAATGTTTGCAGGAGAAAACAAGTACTCCACTAAATTGGCCTCAGGATGAAATACTAATTCCACGACAGGAAATGAATGAATCTCTCCTTCTATATTCCTAGCTACGATTACGGAGATTTCTTTTTCAAAATCTACCAATTTCTCCAGCAAGCCAGGATCATCAAAACCCTTGTCCAGATCAGATACCCGTTTGATTACCTGAACCCCACGACCATCATATCCACCTTTCCCTAATTTATTAACCGCGGGAAGAAAAGCTGCATGTGATTTTACGTCTGCGAGGTTTTCAGTCAATACAAATTCTGCAGTAGGGATTCTGTTGGCTTTATAGAATGTTTTTTGTTTTCTCTTATCCTGGATGAGCTCAATCACTGCCGGTTCAGGGAAAACCTGCTTACCCATTTCAGCTAATTTCTTAAGGGCTTCCGTATTGACACTTTCTATTTCTATAGTGATAACATCACAGTCCTCGCCGAATTTCAAAACAGTCTCATAGTCATTTAGGGAACCATTTACGAATTCAGTGGCTATGTCTTTGCAGGGAGCATTTTTATCAGGGTCTAAAATTTTAACATCAAGATTAAAATCTATTGCAGATTGTATCAACATTCGACCAAGTTGACCTCCTCCAAGGACTCCAAGGCGGCTTTGGGAAATAGGTTTGTTCATGGATGCAAATATAATTGAGCCTACGTGCCAATAAAGTCATAAATGAAGAATAACTACTACTTAGGGTCAGATTTTCCTTCAGGGTAATAGATTCGTTGTGTAGGGTACGCAAAATCCAGATCTTTATTGGCTGCAAATGCCTCCAAAACATCTTCCCAGATCTGTTCTTCAGAGTTTCTTCTTCTTCTAGGCGTAATCAGATAGCGCATGGTCAACATCACGCCAGAGTCCTTTACGGATGTATAAACAATTGGTGTAAGCTTACTATAGATAATCATGTACTTTTTAGAAGCCTCCAATAACTTTTTCTCAGCCGGTTTGGAAAGGTGTGCTGCGTGCTTATCTACTATTTCCTCTAATATTTTCTTGCCTTTTTTCCAGTTGCTTTCAAAAGTGATCAAAACCCCAATCTCATTCCAAATGTGACTAAAACCTTGCGTAAAATTGGCCTGTGAATCGGTAAATACCTTTCCATTGGGGATATGGACAATCCTACCCGTACTTTGATCCGCATCTACCCAGTTGCCTATTTCGTTTAAAGTGAACTGAAAAAACCTAATATCAATGACATCACCTACATATCCACTGATCTCAACCCGATCTCCAATGGAAAATGGCCTGCGTATCACAATGAAAAACCAGGCTGCAGCATTCACAATAAGATCCTTCAAAGCTATGGTCAAACCTGCAGAGACCAAACCGATGATAGTGGCAACTGATTTGAATTCATTGAGCCAGATGAAAATCAGAATTAGCAGGAAAATACCAACTGAGCTGTATTGAATGCCTCTTGTCCAGTAATACCGGTCTTTGATATTATCCAGTCGATTTAAGGTAAGCCTTAAGACTATGTAGCGAGTCAGGAAAATTAACAGGAACAAAATGAGAGAGAGGAACAGCTTAAATTGCATCTGTTCATCAATTTTCCAATGTTCGTTAATCCATTCCGATATCATATCAGTCTATTTCTATACCCATTTTCTGCATCAGCTTGCTGGCATTAAAGCTTTTACATGGTCCCTGGGTGAGCTTATAATCAAATATAATATCGTCTTCCTCGATCACACTATTGAAACTGTAGTTAATAATTTTTTTGTTTTCCTTTTCCAGCTCGCTCAAAGCCAGGTCATGTGTAGAAATCAAGCCAAATGAAGCTTTTTGGGACAATTGGTTGGCCAGGGCAATGGCTCCTTTGTGTCGATCGTCTGAATTGGTTCCTTTAAGGATTTCATCCAGTACGTAAAAAGTAGACTCATTATCCTCAACATGTGCCAATAGCTGTTTAATCCGCTTAAGCTCCGCATAAAATGAGCTGGTACTCTCTTCCAGATTGTCTTTTGTGCGCATACTGGTGAAAACAGAGGTGGGTGTTAAAGTCATACTGGCGGCACATACAGGTGCACCTAATTGGGCCAATACAATATTCAATCCCAGTGTTCTTTCAAAAGTAGATTTTCCTGACATATTGGACCCGGTAATGATCGCCACTGTTCCCTCGCCTGATAATGAGAAATCATTTGTTACAGATTGATCCAAAGGAATCAGGGGATGACCCAGTTCTTTTCCTTCCAAATGGAATGAATTCTGCGAAAATTCAGGGAATACGTAATCTGGATTTTGAGTGGTGAAACCCGCCAAACTGATCAGGCTTTCCATTTCATGAACCGCTTCCATCCAGTCTTTGATATGACTGGCAAAACGAGATTTCCACTGTAGAGCAGCAATGACTAAATGAAAGTCCATCAGGAATAATCCATCTATCAGGATATAAAACATGCTTGCTCGAGAATTAAGTCTGAAAACAGCCTTCTTTAGCTTTTTTATTGCTGATGAGGCCTTAATCCCATCTGTTTTAAGTCGATTTTTGATTTCATTGAGGTACTGGTCCTGAAAATTTTCTTCCTCAATCTTGTGAATGATGGTGCCATAGGTAGCAATTATATGTTCTGAGGTACTCAATTTGGCTGTCAGGTCATTGGTCAATCGAAATACAACTGCTAATAGTCCTAATGAAAGAAAGAAAGAAATCATCAGGTATGGATACATCGCAGGTAGTTGTGCAGGGGCTATAACTGTAAGTACCAATAAAATCGTGTTTATTGCCCCCATTAAATAACTAATTAATTTCCAGGCACCCTGGTTTTTGAGTGATGTTTCAGTTTCCATCCAATGGAACAACCCATCCAGTTTCTGCTCTAGTTTCTCTTTCTCTCCTTTCGCAAAAATCACATTGGCAGTTGCTGTTAAGAACTGCGTGAAATCCATGTTTTTGGAAAGCTCCTTTACTGCATTTTGCCTCTTTTTAATGGTATCAACGTTCTCTCCCTTAAGAAACCACTTTGCCAATAATGCTTTAGAATGATCCAATACTCCCCGATTGACAAGTTGAAACATTGAGTGCTTCCCGAATATGTCCAGGTCATAGCTGTAAGGATGGAGATCATCCTGAAATGACTCCCCGGAATCGAAAGCGTTTATATCCAGGCTGAGTCTTTTGATCTCATTATGGTTAAGTGCATTCAGCGTATCATATATCTGGTATTGAAAATTTGCATTTTTATGCTTAACGATGAAATACACAAATGACACTAAGGCCAGTGGAACCCCTATCGAATGAATTAATCCAAAACCTCCATTCACGCCATGAATAATCAAGGCAATGAAAGCCACAAATGACATAAACCTCAACCAACTTAATTGTATGGATTTCGATTTTAGATCAGCGGCCTGCCGTTGATAGGTCTTTTCGCGTTCCTGGAATATTTCCCTCATAATTCATTGATTCTATTTAGCAAGCTTACGAAGAATCTGAATGAGTGGATGGATTTTTTTAGCTGAATTGCTCCTTCTTCTAATTCCGGGTGAAGAACAAAGAAATTCCAGGTCAAAAAACAGATTTGATTTTTTTGTGTTATGGATTATATGAAAGCATTTCTTCATGTCTTGATATTGGCCTTTGCAACATTTTCAGCACTGGGACAGCAAGTATTGATAGAGCCGCCAATTAGGTTTCTTGCACTCGGAGATTCCTATACAATCGGCTCTAGTGTTTCAGAAAGTGAAAGATGGCCCAATCAGTTGGTGGACACACTCCAGGAATTAGGCTATCTCACGACTGAATTGAACAATATTGCGGTAAGAGGCTGGACAACCGGAAACCTGATCAGTTCTTTGGAGGCGGAGAAACCTGAAGAAAACTACAACCTAGTGAGTCTTTTGATTGGTGTGAACAATCAATTCCAGGGAAGAAGTGAAGTGGAGTATCAATCAGAGTTTGATTTTCTCCTAAATGAGGCAATTCGGTATGCCCAAGGGAAGACAGAAAACGTGGTGGTACTCTCCATTCCGGATTATCAGTATACACCATTTGGGCAAAATTTTGTGGCGGTTTCTTTTGAGATCAACCAGTTCAATGCTATCAATGAAGCGGTTACGGGAAGATATGGAGTGACTTATGTAAACATCACAGATATCTCGCGCCGAGGGTTAGATGAACCTGACCTTGTAGCTTCAGATGGTCTCCATCCAAGCGGTAAAATGTATAAGGAATGGGTTGTTCGGTTGTTAGAAAGTATAGAATTGGGCAATAAGGAAATACCTCTTCAAACTGTAGAAACTAGACCTCCTAATGTATTTCCTAATCCCGCACGATCCGAATTAACAGTAAATTTTCAATATGGAAATGATGGTACAATTGAAATATATGACTTGCATGGGGTCAGAAAAGATGTAAAAGTAGTTTCTGATAAAATTGATATTAGCAATCTGGAAAAGGGTGTTTATCTAATAAAATTTCGGAACGCTGACAATACGATTAACCTTAAGTTCATTAAAGAAGACTAGGGGTGTACAATCAAATTATCTAGCTCTTCCCAATCCATGGTGACCGTATTATCTTTACTGAACATAGTGAATTTATAGTCCTGGATAAGAAAACCATAATCATCAAAATGAAGTCTCAGGCTATCTGTATCTATACCATTTCTCACATTCGCTCTCAAAAGTCTTCTGAATGTAGCTCGATCCATTTCTGACATCCCATATAGAGAATTTTCCACAACATGCCATGCTACATCACATCTCTTCAGAAAATAGTCAACATTATAGGTAGAAATAATATCCGGATACAGCTGTTGGAACCGATTAAATTCTCTTTGCACTGATAAATCCTTAATAATTACAGGATTGATCAAATACAATTTGTTGTTGTAAGTAAATGGGTCTAATTCCTTATCGTTAATTGCCTGGATGGTGGCCACCATGACTTCTTCCTCAAACAGAAAGTTTACTTTGTTGATGATGTGTGCACTATTTGCTGTATGTGTGTTGAGCAGTGTAATTAAATCATTAGCAAATAAATCCCGCAGGTCCACAACAGAAAACTCATCATCTAAAAGGTGGGAATCGAAAAATATTGTTTCACGTAATCCAATACCAGCGTCCTGTAAAAGTTGTAAGTATTGGTCATGTAACTTGTAATTGGTTTCAGAAATAAAATTAATTTCAGAGGCATCAAACTTTTGCTGAATGAATTTTACCAGGTCCTCAGGCACGAGATCTCCTCCCCCCAGAAAAACCGCTGAATTCCCATAATCAATGTTGTTTTTGTCAGCGTTGAGAGAGATCACCGGCATCTGGGCATTTCTAATAATATCCGCTGCTCCTGCTAATTCTATCCCCCAGGTATTGTCCAGAACCAATAAAACCGAGCTATCCTGCACTATTCTCTTATAAATAGCTCTTGTAGAATCTGGAGAACGATAATTATCATGAATCTTAATCTCAAGCTGTATGTCAGAACTCTCATTAAACTCTGAGATGTAGTTAGTGAAGGCAAACTCATGGATAAAGTTAAAGACCCTGGATCTTTGTCTATCGCTGAATCTTTCGTCAGGAGAATTGTATCGGCCGATGTAGGCAATTGTATAGACGTTATTCTTTCCATTCTGTTTGAACAACATATATGGATACATCCACGCCAGAATAAGAATGATTCCTACCCCAATAAAAATAGATACCTTTCTGCTCATAGAAAACTGAGGCGGTAAAGTAGCTTAATCCCCCTTAATCACCAAAGTTGTCAATTGGAAGGAAGCAATCAAAGTTTTGCGAGACGTTTTAAACAAAAATATTGAAGATTGTGCTTTCTACCCGTGGATGCGGTAAATCCCCAAATTACACTGGTCTCTCCATTGAATACATTTTTGATGAGGTCCTTATTGCCTTCATAGACCTTATCTCCATCCAGATAAACGGTCAATTTCTGTTCCTTAGATCTCCACATGAATTGAAAGCTGTGCAGGAAATCATCTTCCATATTGAAATTTTGATCCCCGTTGTTCCAATGTGTTTGATGCCTGTTCAGGCCGTTTTCAAGGTAAGCAATATGATCAGAAGCAGGGTCGTTTTGCCAGGGGTTCTGATAGGTATCAAACTCTACAGCAATAGATGGGTAAATAGAAGAACCTCCTGAATTGGCACTAAACCTTCCATATCCCATGCATTCACCCCAACTACCAAATGCATTGAAAGACCTTTGATCATCGTGTATGACAAACGTTATACCGTCTGCACCTTCGTCTTTGTCTCCAAAGAAAATTTCAAAATCAATTGAAAAATCACGGCTCAGGTCAAGCTTTTGTGTGCTGTAGGCTATTCCTTCTGCATAGGGCATGTCTGGGGTGAGCATGATACAGCCATTTCCCATTTCCTCGGCATTACCAATCATGTGAAAATTCTGACTAAAGGACTGAAAGGAAATTAACAACAGAATACAACCTAGTTTAAACATGGTAAAAGTGGTTTGCACTGTTTATTTAACAGCAAAACCACTCTTAAGGTTGAAGAATACACAACTTTATTCGATACACGTTAATTTGAAAGTATATTCATCCCCATCGTCCCAGATGGATAGGTTTAATCTGTTTTGAGTCAAATGATCAATGTGCCCATAGTAGAAAAAGGTTTCTTCATTGACCCAGTCGTAGAATTCCATGTCCAGAAAATACTCTCTGTCAGTATCATCATAGCCATCAAAAACACGTTCTACATTGACAAACCAGGTGCCTTCAAAAGAAGCATCCAGAGATTGATCATAATAAATGGCAGTTTGATCTGCATGGAAATGAATGATGTCTCCCTGGTAATCCTCAATCACATTGTCTCTGAATAGGGCAAATTCACCTTTGAAGAAAGCTTTGTTGAATTCCCAGGAACCCTCCACCTTATCCTCTTTTCGGGTGATCATTTCTTCATCGGAACAGCTGGTCGCTCCAACCAGTGTTACAAAAGCTAATACGTAAAATAAAGTTTTCATTGTGAGTTTTTGATCTTGTTTGACTGGTATAAAGCAAACTTCAGACCAATTTTTGAAACCATTTACTTAACAATTGTGTATTAAATATTATATTTACATTTGTTAAGTAAATTAAATGTCAATGAAAGAGCAATCACTGGGAGAGTTTGAGGAACTCATTTTATTGAATGTTGCCGCGCTGCATGACGAGGCTTACGGAGTATCCATACTGGAAAACCTGGAATCTAAATTTGAGAAAAAGGTCAATATCAGTGCAGTACATGTAGCCCTGAAGCGTCTGGAAAACAAAGGGTTTGTCAATTCAAGGTTTGGTGGTATCACAAAAGACAGGGGTGGCAGACGCAAAAAGTTTTACGTGATAACCGCCGCTGGAAAAAAAGTGCTGGACGAACAGTATGCACTACGTACCGCACTTTATCAGCAAATCCCTCAAATCTCATTTTAAATGCAGAGCCCACCAAAATATCCATTACGGTTTCTCAGGTGGTTTTGCGAACCGGATTACCTCGATGAAATCGAGGGTGATCTGATCGAATTGTTTGAATTAAGGTCTGAACAATCTACAAAAAAAGCACGCCGAAGTTTTTACTGGGATGTACTCAAATCCTTTCGGTGGGTGAATTTCAAAAAACTCAAAATAGAACATACTACAATGAACGAACTTACTAATTATCTAAAAATCTACTTCAGAAGATTCAAAAGGAGCACCATCCAGTATGCCATGAACATTTTCGGACTGGTACTTGGGTTCTCAATCCTACTCTTTGTCCTAATTTATGCTACTTCAGAGTTAAAAATTGATCACTATCACAGCAATCTGGATCGCATATACCGTGTAGTAGAAAAAAGTGAAACCCAGGAAGGGATTAATCACTATGTGGCAGTAGCCAATCCTTTGGCGAATGCCCTGAAAAATGATTTTCCGGAAATAGAAGAAACAGCTCAGATGGTCTACTTTGGTTCATCTGTATTTACCTACAAAGATAACCAGATTGCTGACAGAGAATACGCGATTGTCACAAAAGGCATTTTCAACATATGGGATTTTACAGTCCTGGGTGGCGATCCTGTTCAGGATTTTCAGGGAGATGTAGGTGTAGTGCTCACGAAAACATTCGCGAAGAAACTTTTCGGTCAGGAAGATCCTATTGGAAAAGTAATTGACTCTCGGTTTGACAAGGCAACTGTCCTTGCAGTAATAGAAGACCTGCCAAAAAACTCCACATTTCAGCAGAAAATATTTTTTGTGACTGATTTCAATAAATGGTCGGAGCGTTTTCAGGCTTTTTTCAAAAGCTGGGACACTCATTTTATGATGACCTGGGTTTTGTTCAAGGAAGGTGCTGAACCAAAAAATGTCCTTGCCAATAAGTCTACCTTTCTTAACAAATACATAGAACCTGAACTGATCAAAGAACATGATTTTGATTTTCAAAGTATTAAGGACGTTCACCTGGGTTCTGAGTATATCACAGAATTAGGAATGGAACCATTAAAGGCCATTCCAATTTCCAGCAAAAAATTCGTGTGGATCATTTTGGCCATTGGCGCATGCGTAATCATTATTGCTTCTCTAAACTTTATCAATTTATCTTCTGTGCAGACCCTGAAACGTTCCTTAGAAGCTGGTGTGAGGAAAGTAAATGGTGCCTCATCGGGTCAATTGAGGTTGCAACAGTTCTTTGAGACATTTGTCACAATTTTCATGTCCTATGTGCTTTCACTCCTACTGGCCATGATTTTCCTTCCTTTCTTCAATCATTTCACAGAGAAATCTGTTGGGATCAATGAATTCTTCGGGCTTAATTTTATACTGGTTCAGGCTGGTGTTTTTGTGTTGATTTGGATACTGGCATCCATTATTCCATCTATTTACTATGCTGGGCTTGACAGGTCAATTCTGCTTTCGAAAAATGTATTTTCTGGCAAGGGAGAAAAGCTGAGAAACGGATTTGTGCTACTTCAGTATTCCATTGCAATCGCGTTGATCATTGGGGTTATTGTGCTCTATCAGCAAATGTCTTTCATTCAAAATAAAGACCTGGGTTTTGATCAATCTGGTATCATCACCCTTGATATCAACAGTGGTGCGGCCAGAAGAAACTTCAAGGGAATCGTAAACGGGGCAGTTAGTCACCCAAGTGTTCAGAGTGTTACCGCCACCTCAAGAGTGCCTGGAGAGTGGAAAGACCTACCTGAGGCAGACTTGCTTTTGACTCAAAATAGCGAACCAGTAAATGCCAGCCATTATGGTTTTGACCAATATGGAATAGAAACTTATGGTTTTGACCTGATAGCTGGTTCAAATTTCTCGGGGATTGACAATAGCGACACTTTAAAAGTCATCCTGAATGAGAAAGCGGTAGAATCCCTGGGTCTGGAAAATCCTGTTGGAAAAATGATTTGGGTGCAGGAAGATACAATTTCCCACATGCAGGTAATTGGTGTGGTAAGAGATTTTCATTTTCAATCACTTTATGAGTCGATTTCACCAGTGTTCATCACCTGCTGGAATAACTCCATACGATCCATTGACTACTTTGCTGTTCGTTATACAGGAGACCCAAAAGAAGTTCTCAGTCACCTGGAAAAAGTAAATGCCAAATTTGATCCGGGTACTCCTCCAGAATTTCACTTCCTGGATGATCAATGGGCACGATATTACAAGTCTGACCAGACAAGGACCAATCTCATCATGATCTCTTCCATTCTTTCAATTCTTATTGCGGTGATAGGATTATTTGGTATGATCAATTTCACTGTTGAACGCAGAATTAAAGAGATTGGCATTCGAAAGGTGGTAGGTGCTTCTGTATCGCAAATTGTAAGATTAATTTTGAAAGATTACTTCATATTACTGGTTATTTCTATGGTGATTGCAGCTCCAATTGCCTGGTGGTATTTGAATGAATGGCTCGGAAGTTTCGCTTATCGAATCGAACTATCACCATTGGTATTCATAGCTGCTTTTGTGCTTGTACTTATTTGTTCATTCGCAACAGTTATCTCAAGGGTTTATGTCACTGCAAAATCAAACCCTGTGACCGCACTTCGGTATGAATAACCCTCCAAAATATCTTTTGAAATTCCTCCGGTGGTTTTGCCGTGAGGAATTTCTTGAAGAGATAGAAGGTGATCTCTGGGAACTCTACTTACTCCGTTTAGAAACATCTCCAGCAAAAGCGAAAAGAAGATTCTTAATTGATGTGGTGAAATCCTTACGATGGATCAATTTGAAAAAACCATGGGGAGTGAGTTCATTGAACTTGTTTTCAAATTATCTCAAGATCAGTTTTCGTGTCTTAAAGAAAGATTACCTCTTTGCCGGCATCAATGTTTTGGGTCTCTCCATTGCGTTGACCATATTTATTTTGATGGCTGTTTTAGTCAATCACGAGTACAGTTTTGATCAGTTTCATACCAAAGGAGATAGAATCTACCAGGTTATTCAGAACTTTCAGCAGCAAGATGGTCCCGACCCGGAGATTTACACCAGCTCGAAGCTAGCATCAGCCCTTGTCGATGAAATTTCATATGTAGAGGATGCAGTCACCATCAATGGAGCAGCTTCCAACTGGATCAGTACGTCAGATAAAAGGTTTTTTGAAAAAGACGGGATCATTGCGAGTCCTTCATTTTTTCAAATATTTGATTTTGAATTGACCAAAGGAAAAAGGAATGACATACTCAAAAACCCATGGTCTATAGCCATTTCTCAATCACTTGCTGAAAAATATTTTGGTTTTGAAAACCCCATAGGCCATACCATGCACCTGGAATTATACGGAGACTTTACAATTACTGGAGTTTTCAATGATCTGCCAGGCAATTCCTACATCCAGTTCAATTTTGTGATCTCAGAAGACCTGGATGTATTTTATGAAAACGTAGCTGATTGGTACAAGCCTTGGTACCTCTCATGGGAGGGAAATGGTGCAACAACCTATGTGCTACTACAAGACGATTCGTTCAAAGCTTCCTTTGAATCAGATATTGAAGGGTTGCTGACAAAACATTTAAAACAAGAACCCAACGATCATTTTCTGATTAATATGCTTGACCTGCATTTCAACAGTCATGGAATAGATGGCAGGGTCAATGAGTATGTGAAGGGAGATCAACAGAAGGTAAGGCTATTTGTGATCATTGCATTGGTGGTTTTAGCCATGGCAGCTTTCAATTATATCAATCTTACCACAGCCCGAGCCATCAAAAGGGTGAAAGAAGTGGGTGTGAGAAAATCTATTGGGGCCATTCAAAAAGACATTACGATTCAATTTCTGGTTGAAACATTATTACTGACTATTGGAAGTTTTGTGATTTCCACCGGATTGGCTTCCGTGGCGATTCCATACATCAATTCCATATTAGATGTCCATCTGGATTTCAATTGGCTCATTATTATTGGCGTTTTGCCACAACTGGGGATAGGCTTACTGGTAATTACATTGCTGGCTGGTGCATACCCTGCCCTTTATCTCAGTAAATTCAGTGCAATTGAAAGCCTGAAGAATCCAATGAGTCCATTGAGAGGCAATTCAATACTTAGAAGTGGATTGGTGACCTCCCAATTCTTTTTGGTCATTTTGTTTTTGAGTGGGTTTATATTGGTATTCCAACAATTTCACTTTTTAACAAACCAGTCCATTGGTTTCAATACAGATCAACTTTTGGTTATTGAAATCAACGATGGAAAGGTGAGAGATAATTATCCAACCATTAAACAGCAGCTTTCAAAAGTTCCAAATGTGCTAAGTGTATCCGGTGTAACACGGGTACCAGGAGGATATCGCTCTCCGTCTACCGTAGCTATGACAAAAGAGAATCAACCGGATCAATTGCATACTGTACATTTCTATGGAATTGACGCCAATGCTACTGAAACCATGGAACTGGAACTGGTACAGGGTGAATTTCTAAGCGGCATCAAAAAACAGGATAGTTCGTCGGTACTTATTAATGAGGAAGCTGCCAGGTTATTCGAAAGCAATCCTGTGGGACAATGGATATCATTGGCGAGAGATGACGATTCTCAATTGGTCAAGGTGGTTGGTATTTTAAAGAATTTCCATTCCAGATCACTGCACGAAAAGATCAGGCCAGTTATCATGGGTCATTATGAAAACCCTTTCATGTCACTGGATGATATTTTGGTCAGGGTATCGGGCAATGATCTGATTGAGACAGTCACAGCAATTGAGAAGATCCACAACCAGTATGACCAGAACAAAATCATGACCTGGGAATTTCTGGATGACATGGTCAATAGAGAATATGAGAAAGAAATGACATTTCTGAAAATATTCCAGGCAGCCTCGGTTCTTACCTTTTTATTGGCGGTAGTGGGAATTATTGGTCTTGTGAGCTACAACATTTTGTCCCGAACCAAAGAATTCGGTATTAGGAAAATTTTGGGAGCGAAAATTTATCATTTGCTTTTCATACATGGCAAAACATTCCTGAAAAGCATGTTTGTATCAATCCTTCTGGCAGCTCCTTTGTTTTGGTATTTCGGAAATACATGGTTGGAGGATTATGCTTACAAAATTAATTTGACCGCCTGGCCACTACTTATGGTTATTTTAGGCGTGATGATGGCCATTGGTATGATTGTCAGTCTCCTGGCCATTCGTTCTGCTAAAAGAAATCCAGCTGAAAGCTTACGTTACGAATAGCATCCATTTGAAATAATAATTCCTTTATTGAAAATGATTCACCAATTTTGCAGTTATTCATAAAGTGAACGGCATAAAGGAAATTGGGAAAAACTAAGCAATCAACCAAAAAGAAAAATTCGAAACAATCCAGGAAAGGGAGAGCATTAAAACTTTTGTTTAAAGTTGGTCTCTGGTCTGCATTCATTGGAATTGCGCTGGGTTGTCTCTTTTTCATTTACGTTTTTCTGGGAATCCCTGCTCCACTGCCCAGAAAAGATGCATTAGCTTCCATCCAAAACCCGGAGGCTTCATTGATCTATGATGCCAACAAAAAGCTTTTTGGCAAATACTACATCTACGAACGCACCAATACCTCCATTGAGAAAATCAGTAAACCAGTTATTCAGGCACTCATTGCTACTGAAGATGTAAGATTCTACGAACATAGTGGTATTGATTTCAGAAGCCTGGTACGGGTGCTACTTAGAACAATTGTGCTTCAGGATGCTTCTGGTGGTGGAGGAAGTACTCTAACCCAGCAATTGGCCAAGAATTTATACCCCAGACAGGAATTCCCATTTGCCAGTATGGCGGTTAATAAGGTGAGAGAAATGATTATCGCTTCTCGTCTGGAAAGCATCTTTACCAAGGATGAAATTTTGGAACTTTACCTGAATACGGTTCCTTTTAGCAGCAATGTATTTGGGATAGAGTCAGCATCGCAAAAATATTTCAGGAAACCAGCCAGCCAGCTAAAAGCTAATGAAGCTGCCGTTTTGATTGGAACCCTCAAAGCAAGCACCTATTACCATCCCTACTACTACCCTGAAAGATGTGAACAACGCAGGGATGTTGTCTTGCAACAAATGTTTCGGGCAGGATTTATAACAGGCCAGGAGAGAGATCACTGGATTGCAGAGCCCTTGATCATCAAATTTGATGGAAGAGACCGAAATGCAACAGGGGCTTATTTCAAGGACCAATTGAAACTTGAAGTAGAAAAAAGACTTCAGGAGACTGGAAATGCCAAGCTCAATATCTATACAAGTGGATTGAAGATTTACACGACACTGGACCGGAACCTACAGGAAATGGCCGAACAAGCAGCAACCAAACACCTAAGAAAGCTCCAAAAAGATTTCGATTACCATTGGAACAAGCAGGACCCATTTAGATATAACCCAAACCTGTATGAAAATGCCATCAAAAACTCTGTTCAGTACAAAGGTTGGAAAGCAGCCGGAAAATCCGCCACAGAGATCAAAAAATTAAGAAGAGAGAAAAAACCAATGCTGGTTTACACTCCAACCGGAGAAAAGGAAGTAGAATTTTCATTGGAAGACAGTGTAAGGCATTACCTCACAGTGCTTCATTGTGGTGTTTTAGCCATGGATCCCCAATCAAGAGAGATCAAAGCCTGGGTAGGAGGAGTGGACCACAGTTTTTTCAAATATGACCATGTCAATGCCAATACCAAAAGGCAAGTGGGCTCCACATTTAAACCTTTTGTGTATGCAACAGCTCTTGAAAATGACCTTTCTCCCTGTGATTATTTTGATGCCTCTCAGCAGACCTACCAGGTGAAAGATGGTGACTGGACACCTGGAAATTCAGATGGAGATTATGAAGGAAAATATACTTTAGAAGGTGCTTTAACTAACTCGGTGAACACCGTTTCAGTAAAGGTCCTGGAATCTGTAGGAATCGAAAATGTGATCAGTACGGCTTCTAATATGGGTATCACCACAACGATAGAGCCCTATCCCAGTATTGCACTGGGAACACCGTCTATTTCACTTTATGAAATGGTCAATAGCTACAGCACGTTTGCCAATGAAGGAGTTTCAAAAGCACCGGTTTTTCTGACCAAAATCGAGAACAGTGAAGGAGAAATAATCTGGGAAGCCAAAGACCGAAGAGGTCAGCAGGCAATCAAAAAATCTACTGCACACATGATGGTGGAAATGTTGAAAGGGGTAGTGGACAATGGTACAGCTAAAAGAATCCGTGCCACCTATGGTTTGCCCAATGACATAGCCGGAAAAACAGGTACGACCCAAAACAATGCAGATGGCTGGTTTATTGGAATGACACCAGAATTGGTTTGTGGTGTATGGGTGGGTGCAGACAATCCATCTATCCATTTTAGAACCACTTCATTGGGTCAGGGAGCCAACATGGCACTACCCATTTTCGCTGAATTCTGGCTTAGAATAAATGCGGATCACCGCTACAGAAGCATTGCAGAAGCCTATTTTGATAACCTTACACCGGAAGAACGAGAAAGACTGGATTGTGATCCCTTCAAAGAAGAAATCAAGTTCTGGGACTTCCTGAAATCACTTGGTAAAGGAAATAAGGACAAGAAACGAAAGTGGATCAACAAAGACGGAGAATTTGAGGAAACCGATGAAAATATCCGTCGCATCAACGAAGGAGAGGTTCCTGAAGAGGAAAAGAAGAAAAAAGGATTTTTCAAGAGGTTATTTGGAAAGAAGGATAAGGAGTAGAAATAGAGGTTACATCATTTATCCTCAAAAATAATAACTCTTTCTAAATCCCTGGTCTGTGGCACACAAAACAGCGTAATTTTCGGTCAGTGTGCCACAGACCGAGGAGTTGGAATTTTGTTTCAAATCTAATTCTCAATCGGGGTACAAATTTCAATTAGAAACCCGTTTATGTCCCTGATATATCCTACTTCCTGGCCCCATGGTTTGGTTTTACATTCTTCCAATAGTATTGCCCCATTTTTGATGGCTTGATCCATTACTTTTTTGACCTCCAGAGTTGTAAACGCCAATTCAATCCCAAAAGGCTTCTCATTTATATTACTTACTCTAAATCCATTTTTGAAATTTGATTTACCCAGTTCGTTGCTCGCGAATGCAATGATAGTAGTCCCCGAAATGAGTTCTGCATAATCACTTTCGGGTGTTAGTAGTTTTTGTTCAAAACCAAAGGCATTTTCGTAAAACGCTAGTGTTTTGGGTACGTCCGTCACGTATAAAATTGTGTATGCGTATTGAATGTCCATTCTTGCTTTTAAATATCAATTGTGAAAAACTGAATTGTCATTGCCAAAATAAGCACTGAATCCCTGGTCTGTGGCACACAGAACAGTAAAATTTTCGGCCTGTGTGCTACAGACGGAGGAGTTGGTTTATGTCAAAGTTATTAAGACTGTGTAAAGCGTGCTTTGTAAAAAAACGACATCATCGAAAATGGCTTGGGTTTTCTCCCGAAATACGGTTGAATTCATAGGTCAGGTGTGAATGATCAAAGAATCCTGTAGAATAGGCGATTTCCAGAAGACTCGTTTTATCAAGTTCAGCGATAGATTTTTTAGCATTATTAAATCGAATGATATTCGAAAACTCCTTTAAAGTCATTCCGATTTGTGTTTTAAAGCGCCTTTCCAATTGCCTTAAACTGACGTGATGGGATTTTGCTAAGTCATTCACTCCTACTACACCTCTCGACAACCTAATTTGATTTGCCACTGAATTAATAAGTGTATTACTTATATAGTTTTGCTCCTTGATGGTTTTTAAGATGAACTGCTCCAGAAAGTGTTTTTTTTCTTCAGTTTCTGTGATACCAATTAGCCTGGTCAAAAAATTTGAGTCTATATCAGGGATTACATGTGATAGTTCAATCCTTTGGTTTCTTGTTTCAATTAGAGGAACTTTAGATATGACCCCAAAATTCTCGGCTTTAAACCTTAATCCTATCAAATCTGAATTGGCACCTATTTTTCGAGACTTGTAACGAGTCATTACGCCGGAAACAAATGCTTTATTTTCTTTTAGATCAAAAATCAGATCAACACAATTATCTGGCAGTATTTTAAAACGTTCTGATGCTTTGTTACTGGAAAACGTCCAAAAAGCATCAATGAGAGGCTCTAATCCTATTGATGATTTTATCTCACGGTACATAGATCATGGTTTATACCCAAAATAGTACATCCTATACGTCCCTTGAAATTTAAGAACATTTGCTGGTAAAAGGGTGGTCAGAAGCAGTAAAAGTGTCCTGTCAAAATATGGGCAAAGACGAATCATATTTTGACAGTCCCACTTCTACAATCACTTCAATTATTAGCCACATTCGCTGTAATACTTTCAAGTATACTATCCAGTTTTTGGTTGAATTCATACGATTTCTCAATCATCGGGTAGTGACCACTGTTTTCAATTAAGTGAATACTGAAACTATTTTGACAATGGTTCTCCAAACCGGATGAATTTGTAGGAGGAAAATCGCTATTTATTAAATTCAGTTTTAACGGAAGCCTCTCAAGTTTTTGGGATTCCTGTTGTGAATATTGCATCAGTTTCATAAATGAGCCGTAACCAACATCCTGATTTGTTGAAGCGAAATCCTTTTTGACTCTTGATTTCACTTCTTCAGGTGTAGAAGGGTGAAAAAGCATATTTTCAGCGTATAGAGGAGCATTGTTAGCAAAGTCTTGTTCCAATAAAGGAAAAAATGAGCTCATTTGATCTATCTGTTCCTTTGTGAATTGTACATCAACAAACTTGAAATTATCTACACCTACTAAACCAATAATATTCAAAGAATCCTGAAGTACAACCTCCATCATAACCGCTCCTGACATAGAGTGTCCTACCAAAACAATATTCTTCAATTCCAGCTGATCGATGAATTGAAGTACGTCTTTTGCATACTGCTGAATAGACCAGTTTTCTCTTATAGCTTCTGACTTTCCGAAACCTGGTAAATCAAGCGCATAAACACTATAATCCTTCGAAAAGTAATCCAGTTGAGGACTCCAGTATTCTGCATTGATACACCAGCCATGTAAAAACAAAATGGTCAATTCACCATTTCCGGATTTTAGATAATTCACGTTTACCTGATTGTCGTGAAGTTTAATTTGTTTCGTTTCCATAATACTTTGAGATTTTGATTCAAAGCAGCTTAAGAGCATGATAATACTGAGTTGAGCCACAATTCTGAATCGTTTAATAATTGTTTTCATGACTCAAACCTAGAAACAAAACCAACTCGCAAAATTGCCATTTGGCAATTACGATCATTTAATGTTTTTTCTTAATCGGCTTAAAGATGTAGGGGTAATACCTAAGAATGAAGATAATTGTTTGAGTGGCACCCTTTGTAAAATATCAGATTGACTCATGAAATGTAGGTAACGTTCTTCGGCATTCATGGTCTGATATCGAATCATTCCATCTACAACTTCGAGAAAAGCCTGCTCCCAAAGCTTTCGGCCAAATTCCTGCCATTTTGGATACTTTTGATACAGCATGTTCATTTCGTCTGACTTGATGGTCATTACTTCAGTATCCTCAATTGCCTGGATATTGTATAGCGTTGGTCTACCAGTTTTTTGACAGGCGATATCTGTCAACCAATTATTCTCGAAGGAAAGCCATGCGGTAATATCCTTTCCTTCATGATTCAAATAGACCCTCAAACCTCCGGAATATACGAAGTAGAAATTATCCATAATTTGACCTTGCCGAATTAAGTATTTGTCTTTCAGAATCTTTCTGGACACAAAATGTCGTAAAACATCATGAAGTTGGTCTTCACTAATGTTTACAGTTGACTTGATATGGTCTTCTAACTGGGTCATCAATAGAATGGCTTCAAGTAAAAATACTTGTTTGGGTGATAAGTATACAAATAGAATTTACTCTTAATTCTTAAATTGTCACCACTAATAATAAGTATATTTCGGCACCTGGGCAGACCTCTGAATTTATTGAAGAAAGCAATTTATATGATTAGAGATCAACTTTTTTTAGCTATTTTTATATTGAGTGGGTTCAATTGTTACTGCCAATCCTTCCCTACCGGAACCATTGTAGATACTGTAAAATGCATTGGCAATGAGGATCAATCTTATGCACTTTATCTACCTGAAGCCTACGGAAATACAACTGACTTACCCATTATGTTTCTACTTGATCCTGGAGCCAGAGGAAGCTTTCCATTAAAGAATTTCAAGTATGCTGCCGAAAAATATGGATACATAATCGCCTGTTCAAACAACTCTCGTAACGGCCCAATAGAATATGTCCTGGAATCTGCCAGGTCCATGATAGATGATGCTTTAACCAGGTTCACTGTGGATAAAGCAAGAATCTACAGCGGAGGGTTTTCGGGAGGTGCGCGATCCGCAATTACCCTTTCGGTTCTGTATAAGGAATTCGTTGGAGTCGTTGGATGTGGAGCTGGTATGGATCCTGGTACACCTTTTCACCAACCCACCAAAAACAGTGACTTTGATTATGTAAGTATTGTAGGGAACCAGGATATGAACTTCCTGGAGCTCCATAAGCTGAAAACACATTTGACGTCAATGGGCATTAACAACAGGCTACTGAAATTTGATGGGACTCATGAATGGCCGGACTCGCTACAAATTATTGAGGCGTTCTCGTGGCTTCAGGTTTTTGGCATGAATAGAAACTTAATCAAAAAGGATGAAGGGCAGGTTGATGAATTATTTCAGCAATTCAATCTGCAGGTGGAGCAATTGATACAGGAAGAACAATTAATAGATGCCGTAGATCTAATTGATCAAATTGAGAAGTCATTCGATTCACAACCGCAAATACACATGCTAATTTCCAAAAAGGAAGAGATATTGTCTTCCAAACAATATAAAAAAGAAGTTAAGTCTGTTCAAAAGGTTTTCTCAGTTGAGGAAGAGTTGATTGGCAGGTACCAGTTGGAATTATTAAAATTACGATCAACCAGACTACAACCTCAATATCCAAATGACACAACTACAAAACAAAAATCCTGGTGGCTAAATCAAATCGATATAATGAAAAGTAACAGCAAGAGTAAGAAGCCTCTTTATTCAGCCATGTATTCGAGAATATCAAATCTTTTATTTGGTATGATGGCTGAAACCACGGTTAACCTGGAAAGAGAAAACGATATTGAACTTGCTATCGAAACCAACGATATCTTAATACACTCCAGTCCTGAACCAGTCTGGCCCCTCATAAATATGGCTAGATTATATGCGAAGAAAGGTGATTATCAGCTTTCACTTTCATTTTTGGAGAAAGCAAATGAAATCGGTATCCCTGTAGATATGGATCTAAATAAAATTGAGGAATTTGAGCTTCTCAAAGAAACTGAAGAGTTTCAGAAAATAGCCAATTGATCATTGAAGTAATTGAGTTCTGGTTTTATCTCAAATCCCTGGTCTGTGGCTCACAGAACATCGTAATTTTCGGTCTGTGAGCCACAGACCGAGGAGTTGGATTGGACTATAATCACGACTAATCCTGCAAACAGCCAATTAAATATCCTTTTCATGTTGAGGCGATGTTTGGTCTGGGAAAAAAACGCACTAGTCAGCCCCATGTTATTTTGATGTGTAATGTTTCCAATGGAGGAGAAACGTATTTTACAGAGTTACCTCACTAGTATAAGTTAGTCTCCTCATCTTCTCTAATCATTTTATCTAACTCATCAGGGTTTATCTTGACATTGCTATGCTCAACCAGCACCTTACCTAATGTTGGCATTTCATCATCTATATTGCTGTCTACTTTGTCCCATAAATTAGATCTGATTATGCATTTTGCACAATGCATAAATGCCTCTTTAACGTTAACTATAATTGCAAATGAAGGTACTTTCCCCTCGCACGATAGTAACTCTAAAATTTCCTTATCAGTTACAATCATCGCAGCTCCGTTCACCCTTAAGGTTTCTCTAACCCCTGGTATTAAAAAGATTAACCCAACATTGGGATTTTGAATAATATTGGTTAGAGTGTCTGCCTTTCGATTTCCCGGCCTATCAGGAATAACCAGTGTTTTTTCATTCAAGATTTTCACAAAACCTGCTGGATCTCCTTTGGGGGATACGTCAAAGTTTCCTTTTAAATCTGAGGTTGCTATTGTAATAAACGGGGATTTCTCAATGAATTTCTTACAGTTTTCATCAACATAATTAATTGTTTTATTAATAACTATTTCATTGGGATGCCCCATGATTTCACGGAGTTCTTTTTCTGTACTAATTATATTTTCAAAGTTCAAGTTCATGATAACAGTCCGTTTTAATTACACATAACGTTTTATGTGGTAAATAAATGTCAGCTTTTTGGCTAATACAAATTATGCTGATTAATTCTAGTATTGCTAACGTCCATTTTAGTACGAATTCAAGAGTTCATTCCATCTACGATCAACCTTGCATAAAACCTCAAATAACCGGAAATTGTAAGAATGGATGAGTTTGATCGAGTGTCGGTTTCTAATTTGGGATATGCCCGCATTCCGGTACAAGACCGGCTGATGACTCAAATCCCTGGTCTGTGGCTCACAGAACATCGTAATTTTCGGTCTGTGAGCTACAGACCGAGGAGTTGGTTTTATCACTTCAATAAAATCTCTAAAGCATCGCACATCTTTACAAAACCCTTAATAATTTGAATTTGATCAGGAGGTCTGTTCCTGATAAAAAGTCTGCAAACCAAACGAACCTAATTTTACTTCAAATAAACCATAAAATCCCTAATTCGAACAGGAAGACCAGTTCATTTCGATAAAAGCTAAATGGTTCACTGCCGTATCTACGTTGCTTATTCTGAAAACGACTTTCCAGGCCAAAATAGTAATTGGAGTTATTCTTCCTTTGAAATTCTAGTCCCAGTCTCAGTGGAGCGGAAATGATAGAATATGTTTTATCCTGACGATGACTTTTACTGTAGTTGTACCCAATGCCTGGGGCATTCAGGAAATTTGTCCTTTGACTCAGAGGTTGGTGATAGCCCAGATAAATGCTATGCTCCAAAATCAAAAGATCAACCAGTGTGCCTACTAAAGTTTGCGGCAGCAGATTGCTATTGTCGATGGTGAGGCGATCTGAGATCCTATACTTGGACTCCAGTTTGAGTGCAGGGATAAAGGGATCATCATTGGGTATCCTGATGCCATAACCTATGTTAAATCCTATTCCAAGTTTTCTTGTTTTCTCCTGGCAGAATAGGCTGCTGGAAATTAGGGTGAGGAGTAATGTTGTGGTGAATAGGAATTTCATTGAATTTGGTTAATGGTAACAAACCTAAATAAGAAAGATGGGATGCTGGTAATGAAGTGCTTTCTTCTCAAACGGACGGGGCTGGTTAATGATCGTCACAGGTTTTGCAAACCTGCGACAGTTAAAGTTTTCACACCTAGTGTTTGCTAACATTAGATTTGTTAATCCGATTTTTCATGATCAGATAAAGTCCTATGCACACCAATGAAATAGATATCAAAGAAGTAGGTATCCAGACAATATCTGCCCATAACCAAAAGACTCCTTCTTCATTTCCCCTGAATGGTAAACACAGGACCAACAGAAACATTGCTATGTACAATAAATTCCTTTTCATAGTAGATTTATTTAAGTGAAAATTTATGAGGTGCAATTTCACCAGACGGGTCAATTTGACCAAAAAAAAGGGGGTTGAAAAAGGGTTGATTCTATTACAAGAAGCTGATTATCAAGTTCTTAATTTTGACTTTAACTCTCTTCTGTTTTTGATATCCAGTTTTCTGTATATTTGATTGATATGGGATTTCAGCGTGCTTTGCTCAATAAATAGATCGATCATAATCTCTTTGTTGGTCTTTCCCATTATAATCAAGTCATACACTTCCCTTTGTCTTTCGGTCAATTCATCAAGGAGAGCATCTTTTCCCTCATCTTTCAATTTGGACCGTTCCTTTATTTGATTAGAAAGGTTTGAAATTTGCTTTTTATTCACCTGAAAATAAACAGCCACAAGAAATAAGCTTACTGTTATCAATATGGTTATAAGAGCCGGATAATCCTGTAGGACCATTTTAACCTCACCATTACTTCCTTTTATTGAAATTGCCATTGATGAGAGTACAAGTGCTACTACCAGAAGGTACTTGTGGTATTTTGAGAGTAGGTTTTCAATTTTCATCAATATGTAGTCTAGCATTCGGTTGAGAGGGACAACCTTTCAATTTTAGCTAATTAAATTCAGTAACCATCAAAAATCTTTCAAAAGGAATTTTGCAAAAAAATAAACTTTATAGAAATTCATACGTTGTATATACAACTTTCTAAATTAATGAAGTACCAACTAGAAGAATGTTTAGGCTCAAGGTTTAGGGTGATCTCCCGAAAAATTGACAGCATCTATAGAAAGCATTTAGGCAAATCAGGCATAACTGAAAATCAGTTGAGCATTATGATGGCGCTTTATAAAACTGGTAGCACGGAGCAGAAGATAATTGGAGAAATTTTGAACCTCGAAAAATCCTCATTGAGTAGAAATCTAATCAGACTAATTAAGGCTGGCTATATCTTGAAAAAAGGAATTGTCAACAAGCCACTCATAGAATTAACGAAGAAAGGAAAACACAAAGTGGAAGAACTCATCCCACTATGGGAACAAACTATGGATGAAATTCAAAATGTCCTAAATAAAGATGATCTAAAGGCCTTTTCTAAAATTGAACTAAGTATAAGAAATCTATAAAATTTTAACCCATAAGTTGTATATACAACTAAACTAATTATGAATAATACACAAACAAACAATCACAAGAAGCCTAAAGCTAATTCCTGGTTTCAGTCAGGGTCCCGGTTACCTTATGACTTTCAGCGTAAGAAAATACTTTCCTCTGCCACAGGCACTTCGTTATACATCTGGAATAAAGTGATTTCTGGTAATCGATCAAACTGGATAACATTAATGCCTGGATTTCCTGATGGATCATTCGGTTGGGCTGCTACTGAGGAGTACTTGAAGTCAATGGATGACTCTTCCAGGCTTTATGTGGAATACGTGGGCATGGGAGACTCAGATAAACCAACGGATTATCCGTACGGTATAATAGAACGTGCCGACATGATTGAAGCATTGTGGAAACACTACAAAATAACTGAAACCACCCTCGTAACATTCGACTTCTCTTCACTGGTTGCATTGGAATTACTCAGCAGGCAAATAGATCGTAGAAACAGTAACGAACCACATCAAACTCACATAAACGGAGTGCTATTGATTAATGGAGGATATTTTGCAGACTCCCATTCCCACCCAATCCTCACCACACCACTTTTGAAAACTGTTTTTGGGAGAATGGGAACAAAAATGGCACAAAACTCAACTTTTGCCTTCAACATGATGATGAAGGATCTTTGGTCAAAAGACTATGGCGTAACCAAAGAAGAACTAGCTGAAAACCAAAATGCCGTTACCAGAAGAAATGGGGCCATATTTATGTCACTTGCAGCCGGTTTCGTAGATGAACATAAACAAAATGCCTCCCGGCTGGATCTTAAAAGAATTTTCAAAGCCTCCTACCCCGAAGTTAAATTTGTGGTTGCCGGAAGTGAAAAGGACCAGTTTGAGCCCAAACAATTAATAAAAGCACAAAAAGAACTACAACACCTGGGAATGGCTGTTGAAAGGTATCCAGGTGGTCATATGACAACTTCAGAGCATCCGGATTTAATTGCAGAATCGGTGAGAAATTTGGTTCAACGTAGCAATAAGATCAAATGAGCAGAAAAGGACTGCTAATTGTTTGATTACCAAGATTTTACGAAATTGCTAGCGACTGTCTTGGTGCGCTTTATGTTTCTTCGCGCTATCTTAAGTTCCCCGGAGTTCACCAGATTTCGAATGTCATTGTCTAGTTGATCCTTCGTTTTGGCTGGGCTTCCAAGGTTATATCACACAAAATGTTAGCGACTTCATTTTCTATTAACAGCCAAGAGTTCTATGAATTGCAACACATTTGACGATTGATTTTTCATCAGCTTGAGATGATAAAAAGAGTGATGGGGCCATTACATTATAGTGCCTTGCTGTATCTATGATTAAGTCAACTTTACCATCACCATCAATATCTCCTGCCCACAGGATGTTAATCATTTGATCATCAAAATTTGATTTTGCTACAATGATTTGCTCTTTGTTTTCTTTTGGTTCTAAAAGCTTCATTTTATAATTAGCCAGGAAACCTTCATGATTTAATCCAGAAACAACAAGTCTGGTACTTGATTCTTCCAGGTTTAAGTTAATTGTGTCTGATGGTAGTGGCATTGAACTATGTAGGTCAATTGTTGGAATTTCACCTTCAGTTAAGTTTAGACCTGTGATAAGAAGAATACATTTATCTTCGATTTCAGTAGTTATTTCCCAGCCTGTTACTTCATCTCCTTCGTCAAGAATTGCATCCTTAACTCGCTCAAATTTTGGATGAACCACTTTCAAGAATGATGTGCTATCTGATTTAAACAAGCCAATCCACGACTGATTAACTGCTTCAGGCCAAACTTCATCTGCGTGAAATTGACTTGTAGTGAGAATCTTAATAGTTGAATGAGTCGATACTTTGGGTAAGTTTAAAGTGTCAAATTCAATTGCATTGATGTCAAAGCTCTCGGGCTCTTCATTCAATGGTTCAGACTCAAATTCCAGTTCCATATTCTCATCCTCAAAGGCTATTTCCGATTCTGTTTTAATTTCCGTTGGTTCGGTTTTTTCAACGACCTCTTTCGTCTGTTTTGACGTTGAGCAAGAACAGACAATAATTGCTATCGGAACTAATATGATATGGATTTTCATTTCAACGTTGTTGTCGCTTCGATCAGCTAAAATGAGTATGCACCTCTGAGATGCACAGAAGTTTCCGTTTCGCATTGTCATATCAGATGGCTCAGTTCGTATATCATTTTAGTGTCTGTTGTGCTTAGTCTTTTTTATAGAACCTATCATATATAATTGAATTTTGTCCAGGATCAATAGGGTTGTTATGAGACAAGTGTCTTTCATACAACTTGCCTTCATACCATATAGGTTCAGTCGCTTGCACAGCTTTAAAAATTAAAACTTCTCTTCCATGATACTGTCTTGAAATGATGTTCGATAGAATTTCGTTTTTATACTTTTCTGGCTTTATATCAGCCACTTTTAATGTGTCTTTTACAGTTTTTAGGTAGTTATCCACATTAGTGAAATACTTGGTAGCTTCTGGTTCAATTCCAGTTACCTTGAATTTATTGAATGTGAATGAATTTACCTTGTAATGGCTCTCATGAATCTTTGCGTCTTCACCGTTGTTTGCTACACCTACAATAATATAACCAGTTTTGTTGAGTCCTAGATTAGAAATTGCTGTGAGTGTTTTGGCTATTTTAAGAACTAAATTTTTATTGTATTTGCCCTTGTTCAAGTCGCTCAAGCCAATCTTAAAATCTATTTGGTTTTGTTCCGTGATTGAAAGCATTAGAATTTTCTCGAATTCAAGTGTCCAATCTTCGTTTACTGGATCTCCTGAATTCCTTTTAACAAAATTCTTTTGAATTCGGCCAATAACGTGTTGAATGATGTTTCGTCTACAATCACCTTGATATGCATCTCGTAGTTGATTTTTAGAAAACAGATCGTCACCCATCCCAGAAAGACTTTCTATTAAAGCATTCTTGTCCTGAATGGTTTTATTTTCTTTTATCATCAAATCGTGGAATGCCATGAAAACGATATGAAAGACTTCTCTTAAACTTGTGCCCTTTGTCTTTCTAAAAAGCAATCGAGAAAAATCCTTATTCGATGAGACTAATAATTGATCAATTGTTGCGAAGACTACTCTGAAATTTTTAGAAATAATCTCTTCAGAGACCCTGCTCATTGAATTCTCAATTTCTGCGAGTTCCTTAGAATCATCAGCAAGTGGGTTTGGATTATATCCGTAATACTTATTGAGCTTTTTGGCTGTCATGTGAATATCTTCCTTAGAGATCATATCGGCAATCAGGAAGGCAATTATTTCCTCGTCTGTGGAGTTACGAATGTTGTCTGGGCTAACAATATGATTCTTCACCCAAAACATGTCCAATACGGAAACACCATAGTAACCCAGCCTTTTCTGGGTTATGCTTATTTTAGACATTTCATTTAAGGCAAGCAAATCATCCGAAATATCTTTTCTGATTTCGGTTGCCAATGTCCTCACTAGAGTTGGAAACTTACCAAGAGTTCCAGCGTGTCTTAGTTCTTGGTTGGACAGATGTTTGCCATTTGAATTAATTCTCCTAAAAGTTTCTTCGATTTTTTGTTTTGTTAGTGAAGAAGCCTTCGAAATTGGGAGAAGATAGTTTACAATTTGTCTACAAAAGTCCTTATTTAATTTGGGTTCCATCTGGTTTAATTCTCCCTTCTCTAGCTTCGCCTGACTATCCGACATTACAGTTAAGTCAAAATACCCGTCTCTAAGTTTATAACGTTGTTCAATAAGGGAGAAGATCGCATCTAGCCTTTGCATGCCATCAATAATTTCCATTTTGTTCCCATCATCATGGTGAACCTCAGCAAGTAATAATAGTGGTATTGGCAATCCTCTGGATAATGTGTCAATAAAATTTCTTTTTTCTTCAATTGTCCATACTAGTTTTCTTTGATAGTTGCGATTAACCAATAGTTTATTGTTGATAAAATCAGCATAGATTGTTTGAACATGAGTTCCCTGAATAGTTAGTCCGCTTGATATTGCCATTGGTGATTCTTTAGGTTAAGCACAGCATTTCTATTTATACCAATTTTTAAGTATTTTCTGAGTTCGCCAAACAATTCTACTATTGTTATAGCCTATTAATTTATTTCAGAAGGTAAAAAGTAACCAGGAACAGGTCCATTTGCTCTTCCCAAATTATTGTCTTTATAATACTTCTTTAAAAAATCTGTGTAGCTAATTGGACTATCAGATTCCAGTTGAGATTTTAAAAGAATTACAGTACCCTGAATGGCACTTGCCTCATTTGCAACGGATATTAAGAAGTCAAGTTTGGTTTTAAGTAAGTTTGAGTTTAACAATATGGCTCGATCAACAATTTCTTTATTTGAAATATTGGAAAACTTTGATAATAGAAAAAATTGATGTTCAGATGTTATGGTGCCAGAAAAATCGTCGGTCTGAAGATCATTAAATACACCAACTGCTTCAGCCAAACAATCGTTAATATCGCAGTTAAGCTCCAAGAAGCTTATTAGACCTCCTATTGTTTGGGGCTGATATATTTTTAAGAAATTGTTGTAATTAGGTTTAAATATTTTTATTTCGTCTTCCAGTCTTAGTTCAGCAGCTTTTAATTTATTCTGACGATTGCTTTTTATGCTCTCTTCACTTTCAGATTGTTGGTAGAAACCAGCCAAATTGTAAAGTGATTCTGTTAAATTCTCTGTTTCCACATCCACTAAATAGTCTTTAATAAGTGTTGTGTCTTTGGTTGATCTGAATCTTGTGAATTTTGCACCAGCTTCAGCAGTTACAACTTCATAAAGTTGCAGGTCAATATTGTTTTCACTTTCAAACTTTTTGTATGAATTATAATTCAAGTCAAGCTTGTCAATAAGCTTATAACCAGTAGTGAAATGTAGTTCATAAATGTTATTCGAGCTGTTTATTCTTTCAATCTTGTCCTGAAACCAGGGATGCAATGTGGTGGGATCTGATGTTAAATATTTAGTCTGTATAGCTCCAACGTTCTTTATATACTTTTTGTAATAGCTATCTAAACTCATGCTAATCTCAACGAAATCTGAATTCTGAATTATTGAGGAAATACTTGCAAATATTCCAGCCTTATTAAATGAAGCGTCTATGCTACCATTATCTTCTTTTCTAATGATTTTATTGTATTTCAAAAATATTTGATCCTTTGGTATCGTCTCATTGAAACTAAGTGTGTCAAATTCTTGTAATTCTAGCTTCTCGATATTTCCAGTTGTTTTATCAACAAAAACGTAAGCTCCGAGTGGTAAGCTTGATAATTCGGAATAAAGTGATGAGTTTGTAAGAGCTTTTTGTTCTCTGCTGAAAATAGTACTCTTAATAAACTTTATGAAATCTTTAGTTGTTAACGAACTTGATTCCCATTCAGATGTAGGTATTTCGAAAAATATTGTATCTTCAGATTCCAATTCAATTGTAGAGTAAATCTTATGGAAGGTTTCAATTCTATCGTTTCCATTTTTTGAGACTAGATAGAACCTAAGTTCTAAGTTTTCATTATTGTGAAGCCTAACATCAAGATTTAATCCATTGTCCGGATAATCTCCCTGCCTAATTTGATGAAGAATTGTTCTTTCTGTGGAATTTATTTTGTTTACTCTTATCAAATCACCGTAGAAATAATGATTGCTCTTAAATTTTAAATAATCAGTCAATTGAATCTTAACCTGGTATCTTCTTCTTGGTTGCGCAAGGCAAATATTAGACGTAATAACAACTAAAATAAAAATGCAAAATGTCTTTCGTTGTGACTTCATATCTTTAGATTTAAATTCAAAGTCTGAGATCAAACCACCTGTTGCTGAAAACTCCGAGATCTTCATAGGCTGTTAGCAATCTAATTTAACCCGCTAAGACAAGCGCCACAATACCTATTTTTAGGTATTTTTTGAGCTTGTCTACTTTACCTTTTCGATACTATATCAAATGGAGTTCCATGAGAGCCGAAGCTTTTCAAGTATTCCTTTTCTTGTTCATCCAGTTCGTCCGTTCCAAGAGCAATGTCTTCTTTCCTGGTTTTATCCCTGGTTTTCAATAAAACGTATTCAATTGCAGATATTCTTGGTTTACAGTTAAGTCCGATCATGGTTAGGTCGATAAAGTCACCCTTGCTCACTTTTCCTTCCGTTATCTGGCCTGTTAGAAAGAATGGTTTGTCGGTGAGTTGAAAAGAAGAACTGAGTTGAAATTTAGCGGTAGTTATGTCGTGCCAGTTAGCACCACAGTGTCGACATTGTCTTGCTTGAGGAGTTCTTGCAAGTTTTCCACAGTTGGGACATTTGTTGAAGTAAACTTTGTTCCCTGCGTCTATCATAATTCTTTTTGCTGCTCTTAGTTCAAATTCGTCATATCCATTTTTTGCAAATTTTAGCACTTCAGGATCTTCGAATATCCAGTTTTTCTCCCTGTAAAGTCGCCATTTGGGGTCATCTTCTTTGGTGTTCCCTAGCTTTTCCAGTGAGTTTAGATGCCTGCGGGCCATCCCTTCTTTCTCCGTTAGAAGATTGGCAAAGTGAATTACAATATATCGAGCTGTTTCTTTGTCCATGGGCTGTGTATTTGATTTAACTTCCAACTAAATACTTTTATCCATTTTAGTGTTTTACTGTTCAACTACACATCATTAATTCCCAGTCTTTTTAAACCTTGCTTTACTCTCTTTATCCATTTTTTCTGTCGCGTATTGAATAATCTTCCTACCACAGGTATCTTTCCATTTCAAAAGAAATTCTTCTGCTATTTCAGGTTGGTTTTTCCAAATTTCCCTTAGAAGTGTGCCCAACCCTTTTTGAACGTCCTCTTCCTTATCTTCCATTAATTTCTCAATCACTGATAAAATTGGTTCGGGGCTGTGCCCTTTTTTAATTGCTTCAAAAAATGTAACCGGAACAGCTCTTCTTTTCCATTTAGATGCAGACTTTGTCCAGCTTATAAAATCTTTGGGTTGAAGGATTTTGGCATGAATAAAACTCGGGTAAGACCAGCATGCACAATTCGTCTGTATTGCCCCAGTTTTGAATTCCATTTTCTAACCAATTCCCTATTCTATCAAATGTGTCTATCGAAAATTCATCTTTTTTTGATGCAATTAACGAGATCGCAAAGCTTGCTTCTTCAAATTTACCAGAAGACATTAGCAGATCACCTAAATCTAAGTAACTGGAAATGGTCATTTCATTTTTCCAAGAACCCAACCATTTTTTTATCTGTGCTCTTAAGATTTTAGTATCTAAACCATATCCATCATAACCTTCTGTAAAATATCTTGAATATTTCTTTACAACCGCATCGTCTGAATTTGCCTGACAAAAGGCGATTATTTCTTCATGTTTTGATTCTAATTCATTCATTCTTTTTTATTGGAAAAATAGTCTGGGTACACATAAAAAAATTGTAATAAATGGTCTTCATTTCCTGGTGTTAAAAAAGGCTTTTGGAGTAAGCCCTGTTAAACTTTTAAAATCATGAATAAAGTGAGATTGGTCGTAATACCCGTTATCAACAGCTATTTGAGTCAGCGTTCTTTTATCCCTGCTTTTTAATTGCATTACGTTTTGAAAGCGGACAATACCTGCAAACTTTTTGGGATTAATTCCCACATATTTTGAAAAAGTTCTTTCAAATTGTTTTATGCCCAAACATACCTCATTTGCTAAGTCCTGAGCCTTAATTTGCCCTTTAGAATACTCTATCATCTGTATGGCATGGTCAACTCTTTCAAATTCATTCGAATGAATTAGCCTTTCAATAAGGAAGTTTTCTAAATGAATAATTCTTTGTTTATTATCCGAAGAGTTGGACAACTTGTCCTCTAATTCAACAGCTTCATGATGAGCCAGGTCCTGAAGTGGAAGGTTTTCATTTAACAATTCGGTGGCTGGAAAATTAAAAAAGGATTTTACTCCATGTGGTTTGAATACAATAAGGATCATGCCTGTCTTACCAGATAATGACAAGTCATAATAACTGGTTTGTTGCCCGCAAATGACCAACCTTGGTTCAAGATAGAGGCTTGATTCCCTTTTCTGAAACATGGATGGAGAACCATAATGAAAAACCATTGTGGCATATCCGCTGGGGTAAACCCTTTCCTTAGGCAAGAAGTCTATTGCTTTGTCTGTTTCAACAATGAAATAGCTGTTGATGTACTTGCTTAAAATGCCAGTTGGTTTAATTGGATCAACCATACTGCTTGATCATTTTGGTTTCTTTTGGCGTATGCTATACAACCAGATATTGCGCTCTGACCTCTGAGCTTTAATTACTATAAAAGTAGCTTATCTGCCGGTGCATTCAAAGTATCAGAAAGCACTAAGCATCGTTAGCCACTTTTTCTTCTTGTTATTTTATCGATGTTAGATTCTATATGTTTAACCCGATGTTTTATTCTTATCACACCGAAGAAGTCAGTTTATTGATTGAGCTCTACATTCCCATAATAGGTGGTCACAGTCATTGTAGGGATACCATCACCAATTACTGCTGTTTGCTTGTTGGGTTTTTCACCTTTAGTTGGAAGGTTGCCAGTAATTTTGCCCTTTGTTGTTGAAAGGACAATCTGACCAGATTGAATTTTTGCAAGGGAAAGCTTGATATTTCCGCTAACGGAGCTAATGGCACTCGGATAATCGCGGTTTAGATCGGTTATACTCGCGATGATTAATCCACTTTTCGTACTTGCGTTTAATGTGCCTTTCACACCAGTCAGAATTACATTTCCATCTTCAGTGGAAAGATCAAATTTGCCTTTCACCTGCCCTATCACAATATCGGAATGTGAGTTGTTAATCTTCAAATCATAATCGGGTGGTATGAGAACCTCCACTGAAAGCCCACGTGTATCTTCACCTTTAGAAGCGATGGTGATCACATTGTCCTTTTCTCCATAATCGAAAGGTATATCCCCATTTTTCCAACTTTTGGTGTCACTGAATCTACCAGAGCTCATGATAACTACTGTAACCATCTCCTTTTGATTGGATTGAAGTCCATGAGGATAGGGCTGTATGGACACCTGGCAATCTGTAAGTCTTATTGAAAGCGTTCCTGCTTTCTCGGGGTTGCTGAGTGGAATAATATATGTACCAATCAGATCCTGCGCCTGAACTTGTCCTGCGATTGCCATCATCAGGACTATTGCTGTCCACTTAATGGATAAGGCATTAACTATTTTTGATTCCATCTTTAATCTGAGTTTTGAGTTCATCATCACTTTCGTTCATCAGTTTCAGCAGAGCCTGATGATATTTTTTATGTTGCAATAAGCCGTGTATCGAAGCAGCCCTTACCAGGAAATCATCCTGGGTCTTCAGACTTGCAAGAAGAGTGTCTGCCACAAATGGGATTTCAATTTTTGTGGACAACAGATTTACAGCAGCCAATCTTACGTTTTGGTTTTCATCATTGTTCATGAGCATAACTAAGGCATGAAGCTCATCGTTATCCAATGACCCCAACCCTGAAATTGTCTCAATGGCTTTTAGCCTGATGTGGGCAGACTGTTGTTCTACAAGCATATCAGACATGAGTGCCCTAACAGAATAGAGTTCGGCTTTAAGTTGTCCATCGTTTCTTTGCTGAAACAGCATGCCGCATACAAAACTTAGAATAGCTAATGTAAAAGAGGCTGCTATGGGCCAATATCTTCTTTTTTGGTGGACATTTTGGAAACCGTTGATCAGCTGATCTTCAATTTGAGTATCAAATTCAGCAGGTAGAGTAAGCTTCCTTGAAATTTCATAAAAATCACCCTCCATTTTTAGTTCAGGGCTGTGTTCAAATAGCCAATTTTCTTCTTCTTCACTGGTGGCTCCTTCAAGGTATTTTTCCAGTAATTTGCTGTTCATTTTATCTTCCATCTTGCTTCCAGCTATTAAATGCTTTTCTAATCTTCTTTCTTGCTCTTGATAGGTTCACCTCAACGGTATTTACATTCATTCCCATTTGTTCAGCTATTTCTACCGGTTTTAACCCTTCCACTTGCTTTAGCAAAAGGATCATACGCTGGTTTTCAGGTAGGGTAGAGATGAGCTTAGTCATAACTTCTGATGTTTCAATGTATTCCAATTGCTCCTGGACATTAACTTGATTTGAAATATCATGGGTCACAGCCAAGTCTTCAACAGTCAGGTTGGCTTGCATTTTTCGATAATGATCAATGCAAAGGTTTTTCAAAATCCGGAGAGCCAGGGCTTCAGGTGATTGGTACCGATTAAGTCTGTCTCTCAGGTTCCAAAGCCTGATAAAGGTCTCTTGAACAATATCCTTGGCTTCATCCTTGTCTTTCAAAGACCAGAAGGCGTACCTGAACCATTTATCTTTCTCGGGTAGAAAAAGTTTTAGAAAGTCCTTTTTATTCATTCTAATACTAACACGGTTAATTGATGTAAAGCTGACAGCTGATGCGAGATTTTTTATCTTGATGAATAAAAACGTAAAAATTAGAACGGCAGGCTGTTTCTTCAGGACTCTGTGAGAAATATGACTATCCAGGCAACAGAATAGCTTCTCGAATTGACTCAATTACTTGCGATCCGCCTTTGCTGTTTCTATTCGAAATTTTAGTTAAGATTCAAAATCTTCGATATTAGTTGGAAAGGCCGTTTCATAAGTAAATTGAAAAGCCTCACTTTTTCCAGACGCCCTTATGTGCAGATGGGTAATAAGTATGTTTATGCGTTTTGTGAAACCCTTCAACTATCCCATCAACAAAAAATTTCAGAGGATAAGCAGATAATGAGCTTCCCTAAAACATCTCATCAAACTTCTTATCCGCCACTATCTCATTGATGTCAGGATCTTTTTCCCAGGCAGTTTTACCGTTGAAGAATGCCCGTACCTCAAAGAATAACAATTTGCCGTTCTGGATTTTGTAGTGCCCGAAATCTGGTTTGGCCAGGATACCGTTGGTCAGGGCTATTGCGCACCAGCCATTATAGGCCGGCACATATTTCTCGGGATCTTTTTTGAAGGTGGCCAGGTTTGTAGAGGAAGAAAAGTACAATACCAAACCATCATAGGTGTACTTGTACTGGTCCAAACCCTGTTTTACTGTTCCCTGGTAATAGCTCACCAGGTCATTGCCGTCAAAGGCCTTCTCTCCGGGTTCGCAACTGTATTTTTGATGTTGTGCGTTTGAAGTAAACGCTAGAAATGTTATTAGGACTGCTGTGATTAATACTCTCATGTCGTTCGTAATAGCTAGTGTGTATAGCCATAACGCCTAAAGAAACTCCTCAGTTTTTCGGATTTGGACCTTTGTCCTGTAAATGACAGTATTAAAATGCCTCCACTAACTTAAAGAAATCATGCAAACAGCTTTTCACTAACTTACGATCGTCTCCATCGGCTAAAAATGGCTGGGTTTCATCCCCGGTGACCAGATAAAACTGTTCGTCCTTCAGCAGGGCATTGTAAATAATTCCCCCCACTTTGGCCTGTTCCAGCATATTGGCAGACTCAAAAGTTATGTTGGTATCCCCAATTTTGATTTGACTTCCGGGAGTTAAATAAACATTGGGTTGGATCATGATAAAAGCATTGTCATTCCGCCAATTATGCACAATAGACAGCTCGATCATAGGATATTTTACATCTTCCCTGTTTTCAGGAGTGTAAATATCCAGTCCTTGCTCTTTCCGTTCCTCCACATCATATTCGGATCTTCTCATGTTTTTGAAATACAATTCAGAGGCATCCGTGGTAGATACTCCAATGCTGTCAATATCCACTTCACGGACCGTATCAGGGTTACAACCAAGTACTGAAATCACTATCAGGAGGAACAAAAATTGCTGCTTCATAGGAACAATTAAATCAAAAATTCTCTTTACTCTAAGTAGAATATACTTTATATTGTTTTCAAGGATAATATTATGGTTGCTAAAATGTCTCGAAATTTCTTCACCAGGGATCAACAACAGGTAATTGTTGACGCCATCAAGGAAGCGGAGAAATCTACCTCCGGGGAAATTCGTGTGCACATTGAAAACCACTGCAAAATCAATGTCATTGATAGAGCATCAGAAGTTTTTCGGCTATTAGAAATGCATGAGACCAAAATGCGCAATGGTGTCTTGTTTTATATCGCCATGGAAGATAAAGAGCTGGCGATTATTGGCGATACCGGCATCAATGAGCAGATTAAGGATCATCACTGGGGGGAAATCAAAGATCATCTTATTGCAAGGTTCAGGAATGAGGAGTTTACACTTGGACTAAAAGAGGCCATTCTAATGACGGCCCAGCAATTGAAAGATGAATTTCCAGCGTCAGAAAACGAAGAAAATGAATTAGCCGATGAAATCTCTTTTGGTCAATGAGCTGGCAAATAGCCCACATTTATTAAACCTGTGGATTGCCCTGGGTGTAATGGCTATTATCATAGCTTATGGTTACTACAGAGTGGTCAAAATCAGGTCCCGTCACATCTCATCCAAAAAACTCCGAAAACGCCACATCATTAAGCTCCTCCTCAAAAGAAACCAGTCCGAAAAAGAAGAATTAAAAGGAGTCCAGATTCACGGCTCCTGGTAGAATTGCTTTAAGTATTTCACAAAAGGGGAAAATCTCTTTGTGTATTCTCCGTGAAACTCAATGTCACAGTACTTTAGGACATCGTTCATTGTTACACAAAGGCAAATTATTGATTTTTTGAGCTTTCAAACTTACCGACAATCAATTCTGATAACATATTTTTGGCTTTTTTCTTAACTTTTATTCCTCCTACCAAAAGCGCCGTTCCCGTAATCAAAGTCAGTATTCCTCCACCCAGGATAACCGCAACAGGATCTTCATCCACACCAGGAACCACATCACCATTATAAAAATAGGCAACCAATATGGCAATAGATACAATTGGACTTGCTGGCAATACAATAGAGCCACTAATGATCAGAATATTCCCTTTTCTCCTCCTTTTTAGAATGTCCTCTAAAATTAGCTGGTCAAACTTGTCCAATTCAGTATAAATAGAATCAGTCATGCCATGCTTTTTCAGCCATTTCACCTGACCTTTTCTAAAAGATTGGTCCAACTGACTCACTTGCTGACCACTAACACTTACTGCAATCCCTAGAAAAAATAGAATTGAAAAGATTGTTTTCATACCCCGATACTTAAAGCAACCAAAGAAAACTATTCCTTCCTTCTTTTCTCTTTACAATTGTCAACAAATATCTGTTCTGAAAATAGTGCCTTTACACTTATGAGGGTTGTTTAGTTGTGCCACAAAGAGCACTAAGGAGCACAACTCACCAACCCCTATTCCGGGAATAACGATTTATCAATCGAAGGGATCACCTTCAAGGCATTTTTGTAATACAATTTCTTGAGGATATCATCAGGTAGCTCCAGACCATACATACTCCAGAAAGCATGGTACTTTTTGTAATACGGGAAATATTCATCACCAGACTCCAAAACCCTGAAGTAGGTATAATATTCATTTACCCGATAAGCATCTTTCCCAAACAAAACACGATCCTGGTTTTTCTCAAAGAACCAATTAGCCATTTTGGGTTGTCTCCCCAACTCCGCAATGATCGCCCCGATCTCTACATATACATTCGGGTATTCCGCCAGGAATTTATCCAGCTTAGCCAGGTCATTGGCCATCCAGCCAAAATGTGCATTGATGAAAGTTGTATTGGGGTGTTTCTTGAAAACATTGTGCTGCTCCGCCATGATTTGCTCAAAAGGAACAGGGTCCGTAGCGGATCTTTTTCTTCCTGGTCTCAGTTTCAACTCCAACCACCTTTCATTATTCTCATCCATTGGATTCCAAAATGAGGCCGGATCAGCGGAATGGATCAGAACCGGAATGCCCAATTCTCCACATTTTGCCCAGATTGGATCAATTCTAGGGTCATCCACAGCAACACGATTTCCATCAGTATCTGTATTTCTTAATCCCAGACTCTTATAGATCTTCAACCCATTCGCTCCATTCTTTACATCTTCCTCCAATTGCTTCACAGCATTCTCGGTCCATCCCTTTTTGCCAATTTCTTTAAATGACACATTCGTGAATACGATAAATCGATTAGGTGCAACATCTTTCATCTTCGAAAGCATGTCATTCAAATAATCCTGATCCCCGATATCTCCTGCAAACCTGTTGAAACCTCTGCCACTCAAATTGACCATCACAGCCATGTTCAGACTATCCATTTGGCCTACCAACCTCTTGATGTCATCCTTTTCGAGGTTCCACTGGTGATTATGGACGTCCACAAAAGGAAACCGTGCCTCTTTTACAGAGTCTCCTGGCACGACCAATGTAGATACAGGATTGTAATCTTCAAAAGCTATTGAAGGTCCTTCTTCTTCCTGTGCAAAGGTTAGCTGGCAGATGAAACATGATAAGACTGAAAGGATTGTTGTCCTGAGCTGCATATTCTTCGGTATTAGTTTTTAAGTTGAAAGCCTAAAAGTATAAATGATTGGTTATTTGCGGAGGAATTTATTGCTCTCCCCCCTTTAGAAATCGTAATTAATAATTCCAATTACTTCGCTATTCTACTACTACACGGGTTTTGTGATAGAATAGTTGTGGTAGAAATAAAAATGTGTTTTAAAATTCAAATTTTCTTTTTCTTGGTTAAGGCTTCAATACTGTATTTCTTTACAAAACAATCGAAGATAAAAATGAGAAGAATACTTACTACAACCCAAATTATTATTGTCAGCGTCATTATTGAACGACTGCAATGGGGAGTGGTATAACTTCAGAAAAAATATAATCTGATAGCCGTCCCCGAAAAGGACGGCTTTTTTTATGTCAATTTTTTATTTGGTGAACCAAAATAGTAAATGGAATTAAACAAGTACAGCAAAACAATTACGCAAGACCCGAGTCAGCCAGCGTCTCAGGCACAACTTTATGCCACAGGACTTACTGAAGAGGAAATGGGTAAACCCCAGGTGGGTATTGTATCGACAGGGTTTGAAGGTAATCCCTGCAACATGCACCTGAACATCCTGGCACACCAGGTTAAAAAAGGGGTTAGAGAAGCTGATCTTGTTGGACTAATATTCCACACAATAGGAGTAAGTGACGGTATCTCCAATGGAACCACCGGAATGAAATACTCTCTCGTTTCCAGAGACATCATCGCAGATTCCATCGAAACTGTAGTTCAAGCACAATTTTATGATGCAGTTGTACCAGTAGTAGGTTGTGACAAAAACATGCCCGGATCCATCATGGCCCTGGGAAGACTCAACAGACCTGGCTTAATGGTTTATGGAGGTACGGTAAGGCCTGGTAAATGGAAAGGCGAGGACCTCAACATTGTATCTGCTTTTGAAGCTTACGGTAAAAAATTGAGCAACAGCATTTCAGATGAGGATTTTAAAGGAATCATCAAAAATTCAATTCCCGGACCAGGAGCTTGTGGTGGTATGTATACAGCAAATACCATGTCTTCTGCCATAGAGGCAATGGGCATGTCATTACCATCCAGTGCGTCTAATCCTGCTGAAAGTGAAGACAAGAAAACTGAAACTTATAAAGTAGGTCTGGCTATTAAGCACCTGCTGAAAGAAGACTTGAAGCCAAGAGAAATCATGACGAAGGAAGCATTCGAAAATGCGATCCGAATCATCATGATCCTGGGAGGTTCTACCAATGCGGTACTACACCTGATTGCCATGGCACATTCAGTAAATGTCCCATTAGGCCTTGATGACTTCCAAAGAATAAGTGACAGTACACCGTTCATAGCAGACCTGAAACCAAGTGGCAAATACCTGATGGAAGACCTGCACAATGTGGGAGGAGTTCCAGCAGTAATGAAGGCTCTGTTACATGAAGGTTATTTACATGGCGACTGCATGACAGTTACGGGTAAAACACTGGCTGAAAACATTGAAGAAGGCCCTAGCTTGAAAGAAGGGCAAGATGTTATATATTCATTCGCTGAGCCAATCAAGAAATCCGGTCACTTGCAGATCCTTTACGGAAACCTTGCTTCTGAGGGGGCTGTGGCCAAAATCACAGGAAAAGAAGGAGAATACTTTGAAGGTCCGGCCAGGATCTATGAAGATGAATTTGATGCCATTCGGGGAATTGGAGAAGAAGTACAAAAGGGTGAAGTAATTGTCATCCGATATTCCGGGCCAACTGGTGCTCCGGGAATGCCGGAAATGCTTAAACCAACAAGTGCCGTAATGGGTGCCGGACTTGGAAAAGATGTGGCTCTTATCACCGATGGAAGATTCTCAGGAGGTTCTCATGGATTTGTTGTGGGCCACATTACACCAGAAGCACAAGAAGGTGGCAACATCGCCCTGATCCAAAATGGAGATATTATCAGCATTGATGCTGTCAACAATAGAATTGATGTAAAACTGACCAATGAAGAGCTGGAAGCTCGGCGCAAAGCGTGGAAACAACCAGCATTGAAACATCAGTCAGGAGTACTTTATAAATATGCTAAAACCGTAAGCACGGCCTCAGAAGGCTGTGTTACCGATAAATTCTAGTATTCATGGAAGCAACAAAAGAAAAACAACTCAAAGCAACACATATGTCGGAACTGATGAAAATTTCAGGATCAGAAGCAGTCATTAGATCACTCATTGCTGAAGGTGTCGACATGGTCTTCGGTTATCCGGGAGGGGCAATCATGCCTATTTACGATGCTTTGTATGATTTTCAGGATCAGCTAAAACATGTACTAACCCGGCACGAACAAGGTGCCATTCACGCCGCTCAGGGCTATGCCAGAGTAGGTGAAAAACCAGGTGTCGTCTTTGCCACTTCAGGTCCGGGCGCAACTAACCTTATTACGGGTCTGGCAGATGCCAAAATAGACAGTAACCCTATTGTGTGCATCACAGGACAGGTTGGGTCAAGTCTTTTAGGAACTGATGCATTTCAGGAAACTGATGTGATCAGCTTGTCTATGCCCGTTACCAAGTGGAATTATCAGGTGACCAAACCAGAAGAAATCCCAAGTGCCATTGCTAAAGCATTTTATATAGCCACTACAGGAAGACCAGGTCCGGTATTAATTGACATCACCAAGGATGCTCAATTTGCCATGCTGGACTTTAAGTACAAGCCTTGTGAAGGTTTCAGAAGTTATATCCCAAGACCAAAACTTAATCAAAACGATGTAGAATCAGCTGTAAAATTGATCAATGAGGCTAAGAAGCCAATGATCCTATTCGGACAGGGGATTATTCTTTCCGGAGCTGAGGATGAATTCAAACATTTTGTGGAAAAAACAGGAATCCCGGCTGCATGGACACTTTTAGGTCTGTCAGCCATGGAAACGGATCATCCACTTAATGTTGGCATGCTTGGAATGCATGGCAATTATGGCCCCAATAAACTGACCAATGAAGCCGACCTGATCATTGCCATTGGTATGCGGTTTGACGATAGGGTTACAGGAAATTTAGAAACTTACGCCAAACAGGCAAAGGTGATTCACATCGAAATCGATAAAGCGGAGATTGATAAGAATGTGAAAACCAATGTCGCCATTGTGGCGGATGCCAAAGAAGCATTGAAAGCATTGAATCAGTTAGTCGCTCCAAATGAACATGAAGACTGGCACGCTGAATTCCAGAAGCACGATAAAATAGAACTAGAAAAGGTCATCCAGCAGGAGCTGAACCCTACCAAAGAAGGCATGACCATGGGTGAAGTCATCAGAAGAATCAATGAAAAAACTGACGGTGATGCAGTGATCGTAACCGATGTGGGACAACACCAGATGATTGCAACCCGATATGCCAAATTCAAACAGACCAAGAGTAATGTTACTTCTGGTGGTCTTGGTACGATGGGATTCTGTTTACCGGCGGCATTAGGTGCCAAATTAAGCAGACCTGATCGGGAAATAGTGGCCATCATTGGAGACGGAGGATTCCAAATGACCATTCAGGAGCTGGGAACCATTTTCCAGACTGAGGCAGCCGTAAAAATTGTCATTCTAAATAACCAGTTCCTGGGAATGGTTAGGCAATGGCAGCAATTGTTTTTTGACAAGCGCTACTCCTCTACAGAATTAGTAAATCCTGATTTTGTGACAATTGCCAAAGGATATGGCATAGCAGGACAGCAGGTTGCTAGTAGAGCTAACCTGGATCAGGGAATCAAAGAAATGTTTGATCACAATGGTCCTTACTTGCTAGAGGTCATTGTGGAGAAAGAAGACAATGTGTTCCCAATGGTTCCATCGGGAGCTTCTGTAAGTGACGTAAGATTAGATTAAGGAATAATTGACATTACCAAAATGAAAAATGTTTATACGATAGTAGTATTTACCGAAAATAAGATCGGTTTATTGAACAGGGTTACTTCAATATTTACTCAGAGACATGTCAATATAGAAAGCCTTACAGTTTCCGATAGTGAGTTTCCCGGTATCCACCGATTCACCATAGTAATCGAAGAGACTGAAGAGAAAGTCCAGAAGATTGCCAAACAAATCGAAAAGCAGGTAGAAGTACTGAAAGCTTACTACTTCACCGATGAGGATACGGTATTTCAGGAAATTGCACTTTACAAAATCGATATTTCCAATGTAGAAGACAAAGAAAGCCTCTACAAGGTAATCGAGGAGCACGGTGCAAAGGAAACAGAAACAATTGGCAACCTGCTGATTATTGAAAAAACCGGGCACAAAAGTGCCACACATGAATTATTTGAAGCATTGTCGCCATTTGGAATAATGGCGTTTGTAAGATCGGGAAGAGTTTCACTTTCCAGATTTGCGGCTTCATTTTCAGGTCACCTGGAAGAATTTGAATTACATAGTAAAGGAATAATAACTAATCACAATTAAAATTTAAGATGGCGAAATTAAAATTCGGAGATGTAGAAGAGAATGTTGCAACCAGGGAAGAGTTTCCTCTGGCTAAGGCATTAGAAACCTTAAAAGACGAAACGATTGCCGTAATAGGTTACGGAGTTCAGGGGCCTGGTCAGGCATTAAATCTGAAAGACAATGGTTTCAACGTTATTGTTGGTCAAAGAAAAGATTCTAAAACATGGGACAAGGCTGTTGCTGACGGCTGGGTTCCTGGCGAAACACTTTTCGAAATTGAAGAAGCTTGTGAAAAAGGAACAATCATTCAGTATCTCCTTTCTGACGCTGCTCAAATCAAACTTTGGGATACAGTAAAGAAACACCTTACTCCTGGTAAAACGCTTTACTTCTCTCACGGTTTTGCAGTAACCTACAAAGAAAGAACTGGTATCATTCCTCCAGGCGATGTGGATGTTATCCTCGTAGCTCCAAAAGGATCAGGAACTTCATTGAGGAGAATGTTCCTTGAAGGAAGAGGATTGAACTCAAGCTATGCCATTTTCCAGGACGCTACTGGAAAAGCCTATGACAAGGTGGTTTCATTAGGAATTGGTGTTGGTTCTGGCTACTTGTTCGAAACTACATTCCAAAAAGAGGTTTACAGTGACTTAACTGGTGAAAGAGGAACACTTATGGGTGCTATCCAGGGTATTCTTGCCGCACAGTATGAAGTACTTAGAGCCAATGGACACTCTCCATCAGAAGCTTTCAATGAAACTGTTGAAGAATTGACACAATCATTGATGCCTTTATTCGCAGAAAATGGAATGGATTGGATGTATGCCAACTGCTCTACTACGGCTCAAAGAGGTGCCCTTGACTGGTGGAAGAAATTCAAAGACGCTTCTCAGCCTGTTTTCGAGGAACTTTACAGCGAAGTTGCTAAAGGAAATGAAGCACAAAGAAGTATCGACTCAAACAGTCAAACTGACTACAGAGAAAAACTAGAAAAAGAACTTACTGAGCTCAGAGATTCCGAAATGTGGAGAGCTGGTGCAACAGTGAGAACTTTAAGACCAGAAAATAATTAGTGATTAGATGTTTGATTAGGCAAAAGGTCTTTGGCCTTTTGTCTTTTCCTCTCTATCACCTTTTCCAATGAAAACAACCCATAAATATTCCCCTACAGTAGCTGATGCAGAGGCTGCATTGATGAAATTGAGAGGCGTGATCACTGAAACACCCCTCATGGAAAACATCAATCTGGCTGAGCGGTATCAGGCCAATATTCTGTTGAAACGGGAGGATTTACAGGTTGTAAGGTCATATAAAATCAGAGGTGCCTACAACAAAATAAGTAGCCTCACAGAAGAGCAGTTAAAGCAAGGTGTAGTTTGCGCAAGTGCAGGAAACCATGCACAGGGTGTAGCGCTTTCCTGTAGGAAAATGAAAGTGAAAGGCACTATTTTCATGCCAGCACCTACTCCAAAGCAAAAGGTACAGCAGGTTCGCATGTTCGGAAAGGAATATGTAGAAGTTGTACTGGATGGAGATACATTCGATGACGCCTACAGCCATGCTATTGAGTACTGCGAAAAAAATAATGCGTCGTTTGTACATCCTTTTGATGATAAACATGTCATAGAGGGACAGGCTACCATTGGTTTAGAGATCCTGAGGCAGACTACTGAACCAATTGATTACCTTTTTATACCAATAGGCGGTGGTGGTCTTTCTGCGGGTGTTTCTTCTATATTTAGAACACTCAGCCCTGAAACAAAAATTATTGGAGTAGAACCCGAGGGTGCTCCAGCCATGTACAAGTCATTTGAGCAAAATGAAATCGTGAGCTTAAAACACATTGACAAATTTGTGGATGGTGCGGCTGTCAAACGTGTGGGAGACTTAACATTTCCTATTTGCAAGGAGAACCTGAAGGAAATTGCTCTGGTAGATGAAGGCAAGATATGCTCCAGCCTCATTAAGATGTACAACGAGAACGGTATTGTTCTGGAACCAGCTGGTTCCCTTTCTATCGCGGTTCTTGATGCCTATCAGGAAGAAATCAAGGGAAAAAATGTAGTTTGTATCCTTTCTGGCAGCAATAATGACATCACCAGAACTGAGGAAATCCGTGAAAGATCCCTTCTTCATGAAGGTTTAAAGCATTATTTCCTTGTCAGGTTTCCTCAAAGAGCCGGTGCATTAAAAGAGTTTGTTGCTGATGTATTGGGACCACAGGATGACATAGTGCACTTCGAATACTCTAAACGAACGAGTAGGGAAAAGGGCCCGGCAGTTGTTGGCATAGAGTTGAGGAACAAAGAAGATTTCGAGCCACTGGTCTCACGAATGAAGGAAAGGAATTTTTTTGGTGAATATTTGAATGACAACCCTGATTTGTTTGTATACCTCGTGTAGATTGACCAACATTGATTAAACTTTTTTTTAAACGACCAATACCCACACACAACCCACATTTGGAGATATATGAAAGTATTAAAATTTGGAGGAACTTCAGTAGGAAGCGGTAAAAACATCCAAAAGGTTGCGGAAATTCTTAAAACTCTTCCATCAGGGCAACTGAGTGTAGTTGTTGTCTCTGCCATGGGTGGCGTTACTGATATGCTCATTGAAGGGAGTTTACTTGCCAGCAAAGGTGAAGAGGATTACCTGAAAGTGCTCAAAAAGATTGAGAAAAAGCACATTGACACCATCAAGGAAATCATTCCTGTAAAAAGTCAATCCGGAGCTTTGAGCAAAACCAAAATGCTACTAAACGACCTGGAAGACATTTTCAAAGGTGTTTTGCTCGTCAAAGAGCTTTCCCCAAAAAGTAAAGATTATATCCTCAGCTTTGGTGAGCGACTATCTTCATTGATCATCTACAATTACTTGCTGGGACAATTGGATAAAGTATCCCTTGCTGATTCAAGAAAGTTTATCAAGACCGGCAATAACTTTGGCAATGCCCTTGTCAATTATGACCTCACCAATAAGAAGGTCAAAGAATACTTCAAAAGCGAAAAAGGAGTGGTCATTGCACCTGGGTTTGTATCCTCCACAAAAGAAAATGAAACCACTACACTAGGTCGGGGTGGATCTGATTTTACAGCTTCTATCATTGCCTCTGCTTTGGATGTAGCGGAATTAGAGATTTGGACAGATGTATCAGGTATCATGACTTCCGATCCACGATTAGTGAAGTCGGCTCATACCGTGCCTAACATTTCCTATGAAGAAGCTATGGAGCTTTCGCACTTTGGTGCCAAGGTGATCTATCCTCCTTCTATCCAGCCGGCGATGGACAAGAACATTCCTATCTGGATAAAAAATACCTTCTCCCCTGAAGATTATGGTACCAGGATATCAGACCAGTCGGGAGACAGTGAAGCGCTGATCAAAGGAATCAGTAGTGTTAAAAATATTGCCCTGATCAATTTATCAGGTAGTGGAATGGTGGGCATACCGAGTTTCTCACACCGGCTATTTAAAGCATTATCAGAATACAAGATCAATGTGATCCTCATTACACAGGCCTCCTCGGAGCACACCATCTGTGTGGGCATAGACCAATCTGATATGGATATTGCCCGTGAGGCCATTGAACAAGAATTTGAACTGGAATTACAGCTCCATAAAATTGACCCTGTTGAAATAGAAGGAGAATTGGCCATAGTGGCATTAGTGGGTTCAGGAATGAGAGCACAAGTGGGTGTAAGTGGAAGAATGTTTGACACCCTCAGTGAAAATGGTGTAAATGTAAAAGCCATTGCACAGGGTTCTTCAGAAAGGAATATCTCCGCTGTAATCAATCAAAAGAACCTCAAGAAGGCACTTAACAGTTTGCACGAAAGCTTCTTCCTGTCTGACAAAAAGGCCATTAACCTGTTTATTGTGGGTGTTGGAAACGTAGGAGGTGCATTGATCAGTCAATTGCTCAAGCAACGCAAATACCTGAAAGACAATGAAAACATTGATATAAGAATTGCCGGACTAGCCAATAGCCGGACTATGATTTTCAATGAATCCGGGTTTAAAAAAGACTGGGAGGACGAACTGAAAGCAGGCGCTAAAATGTCAATTGAAGGATTTATTGAACAGATGAAGGAACTGAATTTGAGAAACAGCATCTTCATTGACAATACGGCCAGTGATGAAATCTCCACCTATTACAAGCAGATCCTTCAGAACACAATATCTGTAGTAACGCCAAATAAAGTGGCCAGTGCATCCAGTTTCCAGAATTACCTGGACCTGAAAAGCACCGCACAGAGATTTAAGGCCAAGTTTTTCTATGAAACTAATGTGGGTGCAGGTTTACCGGTAATTTCTACCTTAAATGACCTGATCAATAGTGGCGATAAGATCAAGAAGATTCAAGCAGTCCTGTCCGGAAGCCTCAATTTTATATTCAACAACTACGATGAAGGTGAAAGCTTCACTGATATTGTAAAACAAGCCCAGGTAGAAGGTTACACAGAACCAGATCCAAGAATTGACCTGAGTGGTGTGGATGTGATGAGAAAAATATTAATTCTCATTAGAGAAAGTGGTCTTCCAATGGAGCTTAATCAAATAAAAAGTACTCCTTTCATTCCGGATGAGTGCATGCAAGCGAAGACAGTAGATGAATTCTTCGAAAAACTTCCAAATTACGAAGATCATTTTCTTCAGATCCTTAAATCGGCAAAGTCCAAAGGCAAGAAATTGAAATATGTGGCATCCTATGACAATGGTGAAGCTACTGCTGGTCTGCAAGAGGTTGGTCCGGAACTACCTTATTATCAATTAGATGGTAAAGACAACATTGTTTTGTTCTACACAGAACGTTATCCAGAGCAACCACTCGTAATAAAAGGGGCTGGTGCTGGTGCATCTGTTACTGCTTCCGGTATTTTTGCAGATATAATGAGAATTGCCAATAGCAATTAACCAATGGAAAAAATTAAAGTATTTGCGCCTGCCACTGTAGCCAATGTCGCCTGTGGATTTGATATAATGGGGTTCGCCCTGGAAGGGGTTGGTGATGTGATCACTGTAGAAAAAACCGGCAATGGTAAACTCGAAATAGGAGAAATACTGGGAGCCAATGGAATCCCTACAGATCCCGAAAAGAATGTCAGTACTGTTTCTGTAAAAGCCATGCTGGACAGATTGGGAAAGCAGGAAGGGTTTAAGATTTCCATTGAAAAGAAAGTGAAACCAGGCAGTGGGTTAGGGTCTAGTGCCAGTAGCTCTGCCGGGGCGGTTGTAGCAGTCAATGAATTGCTCGGAAATCCTTTTTCAAGAAAGGAACTGGTTGAATTTGCCATGGAAGGTGAAAAAGCAGCCAGTGAGAAGCCCCATGCGGATAATGTAGCGCCATCAATTCTCGGTGGTTTTACCGTAATAAAGGGTTATGACCCATTGGATGTATTTACAATTGATTACCCTGAAGACCTCTATGCTACTGTAATCTTTCCGGAAGTAGAAGTAAAGACGGCAGACGCCAAAAAGATTTTGAAATCCCAGATCAATTTAAGTGATGCCATTACCCAGTGGGGAAATGTTGCCGGATTAACGGCAGGATTGATCACGAAAGATTATGATTTGATTGCCAGGTCATTGAAAGATGTCATTGTGGAACCTGTCAGGTCCATGCTGATTCCCTGCTATGACCAGGTAAAGGAAGCTGCCCTTGAAGCTGGTGCGCTTGGGTGTAATATTAGTGGATCAGGTCCATCTATTTTTGCATTGAGTAAGGGAAAAGAAACTGCCGAAAAGGTGGGGACTGCTATGGGTGAAGTATTCAAATCAATTGATATTGATTTCGACAAATACATTTCTACCATAAATGCCAAAGGAACAGAAATAATATCGTAAGCCATGAAATTTTACAGTACTAAACGAGTATCTCCGGAAACTAACTTTCGTGAGGCCATTTTTAAGGGCTTACCGGATGATAATGGGCTCTACTTGCCAGAATTTATCCCATCCCTTCCTTCAGAATTCATTGAGAATATCTCCGGTTATTCTTTGGAAGAAATTGGGTTTGAGGTAGCCAAAAGGTTCGTGGACGGAGAAATTCCTGATAATGACCTGAAAGACCTGGTGGCTGAAGTAGTAAACTTCACAATTCCTTTGGTGAAGGTACAACCCAATATTTATTCATTAGAGTTATATCATGGTCCAACATGTGCTTTCAAAGATGTTGGGGCCCGCTTCTTAGCGAGAAGTCTTGGATACTTCATTAATCAGAAAAATGAAGAACTCACTATCCTGGTGGCCACTTCAGGAGATACGGGGAGTGCTGTAGCCAATGGATTTTATGGCATTGAAGGCATCAATGTTGTGCTGTTGTACCCAAGTGGTAAAGTCAGTAAGATCCAGGAAATGCAATTGACTACTCTGGGAAAAAACATTACTGCTCTGGAGGTAGAGGGCACTTTTGACGACTGTCAAAAAATGGTGAAAGATGCTTTTCTGGACAAAGAATTGAATGCCCGATTGAAATTGACTTCTGCCAATAGCATTAACATAGCTCGCTTAATCCCACAAAGTTTTTATTATTTCCACGCATATGCGCAATTGGAGGACAAGTCTAAACCAACTGTCTTCTCCGTGCCAAGCGGCAATTATGGAAATCTCTCAGCTGGATTATTGGCAAAAAGGATGGGTCTCCCAATTGAAAGAATGATTGCCAGCAGCAATATCAATAAAATTGTTCCTGACTATCTGAAATCTGGAGATTTCATTCCACTACCTTCTAAAATGACCATTTCTAATGCCATGGACGTGGGTAACCCAAGCAATTTTGCCCGCATGTTTGAGCTTTATGGAGAATCCGTAGATAATATGAGAAATGATATTTCCGGCTACTGGTTTTCCGATGAAAAGACCCGTCATGAAATGAAGAAAGTATACACAGAATCAGGTTATACTTTAGACCCTCATGGGGCTGTGGGTATACTCGGCTTGAAGGAGTTCATGAATGGCAAGGACATGAATGGTATCTTCCTGGAAACGGCTCACCCTGCTAAATTCAAAAATATTGTGGATGATACATTAGGAATCAATGTGGATATTCCGGAGAGGTTGATGGAGTATATGAAGAAAGAGAAACAGTCTATTGTGGTGAAGCCTGGATTGGCGTCTTTGAAAGAGGTTCTTGGCTAATTACTGGCAATGATGAAAAACAGATTTAAGCATGGTAACCACCTCCTGCTCAAACACAATCAACAGGCTCATCACTACTCCGGTGAAAACCAGCAGGGACGATTTTAGATTTGCCTGAGATATTTTAGTTGGTGCTTTCAATTTGAATGCTATTTATTTAGAAACAGGTCTGTCATTTCAAACCCTTAAAAAGTAGTGTTCAAGTTGTCCAAATCAGTTGAAACCATCTGTTAATGAACTCCTAACATTTGTTAATGAATTGTTAAAGCACATGGGAGTTGTGTGGCAAACCCGTATTTTTAAGTTTTTGACGTTACAAAATTGAAAAACAATCAAATCAGATGGCTAATTATTCTGGGGGCAATCGCCATAACGGGTGTATTGCTTGTGCAGCTATTCTGGTTGAGAAAAGCTTATGATTTACGGCAGAGCCAATTCAATTACAATGTCAATCTGGCCCTGAAGAATGTGGTGGAATCTCTTTGTCAATACAATGGGAGTGATGTTCCAGTGGAGAACCCAATTGAGCAGGTTTCCAGTAATTATTTTGTGGTAAGAACCAATGACGTAATCCCTCCCGGGTCTTTGGAATACTTCCTAAAAGCGGAACTTCAAAAAAGAACCATCAATACCAACTTCGAATACACCATTTACGATTGCAGAAACCAACACCTGGTATACAGCGAATACATTGACATCAACCAAAAGGAGGAAGCACCCAAAAAAGAGGTTTTACCTCCAAAGTTTCAGGAAAACGAATACTATTTTGGAGTTTTCTTTCCCAATAAAACCGCCAGCATCGTCAATCAAATGGGGATTTGGATATTTTCCTCAACAGCGTTGCTGGTAGTTATTGTTCTATTTGCATTTGCTTTATTCATCATCTTCAGGCAAAAGCGGTTATCAGAAATCCAGCGGGACTTTGTCAATAATATGGCTCATGAATTTAAAACGCCAATAGCTACGATTTCACTGGCATCAGATTACATACAGAAAAATGGAGGAAATGCTGAAAAGAACTCAAACTATGCAGCAATTATCATGCGTGAGAACATGCGGCTTAAGAACCATGTGGAGCGTGTCCTGGAAATTGCTAAACCAGAAAAATATAAATCTGAGCTCTCCTTTGAAGAAACGGATGTAGTGCCTGTGATACAGGAAGCGATGGAACACACTAAATTGGCCAACTCCAATAAAGAAGTTCGCTGTGATCTGGTGAATCATTCAGAAAACACGAAAGTATATGTAGACCCAATGCATTTGTACAATGTCTTTCAAAACCTCCTCGACAATAGCGTGAAGTATTCTGAAAGGAGTCCAGTCATTCAAGTGTCGTTAGAAGATCAGCATAACATGCTTCAGATAACTTTAGAAGATAATGGCATTGGTATACCCAGAAAATATCAATCCAGGATATTTGACAGGTTTTTTAGAGTGCCTAAAGGGGAGACGCATGATGTGAAGGGATTTGGGATAGGTCTTTCTTACGTGAAAATGATCCTTAAAAAAATGAGTGGCTCTATAAAATTGGTGAAATCAACTCATGAGGGAACAACATTTTTAATTAAACTTCCAGAAATTGAGCAGTAAGGCAAGCATACTATTGGTAGAAGATGATCCATCATTAGGGTATATCATGAAAGATAACCTGGATGAAAACTATGAGGTACATTGGGTAATGGATGGAGGACATGTCATAGAAAAATTGTCTCAACTTTCAATTGACCTGATTTTATTGGATGTGATGTTGCCAAAAATAGATGGTTTCAGTCTTGCTGAAGACATCCGAGCCGCCAATAAGGGCATTCCGATTCTATTTGTTTCTGCCAGGTCACTTGAAGAGGACCGGCTCAAGGGTTTCCTAAAAGGAGGTGATGATTATATTACCAAACCCTTTTCCATGGACGAGCTCAAAATGCGAATAGAGGTATTTCTCAAAAGATCCGGAATTGGCATTCACAATGAAAAAGAATTCAAAATCGGTGCTTACACTTTCGTTCCAGACAACCTGATGTTGATTCATTCCAACGAAGAACGAAAACTTACTCGTCGGGAATCCGAGTTATTGCAGTATCTAATCACAAGGAAAGGAAAAGTGATCAAACGGGAAGATATACTGAATGCATTATGGGGAAACGATGATTATTTCTCCGGGAGAAGCCTGGATGTCTTCATTAGCAAGCTGAGAAAATACCTGAATCACGACCCAACTATTCAGATCAACAACTACCATGCTGTGGGTTTTCAGTTCGAATGCAAGGACTAATAGTAATTTCCAATTTTATTTTTGAACCTTACAAAGAAAATTTACCCTCCATCACATTCCTGGTACTATGATCTCAATTATTGAATTATATTTGGTGTCCTCCAAAAGTGAATGTCATTTATTTGTCTGTTTTTGGTGTGGTAGAGTGTATTAATAGGAACGACGTATGGAGCAGTATTTACCCTCATTTCCTGTCTCAGAGGAAGATGAATTGATGATCGCGTGTGCAAAAGAAATGTTGGCCAATATTGAAAATGAATTGAGCCGGGCAGGAACAAACCAAGACAAACTAATCTGGATACAACACAAAGCTGTTGTTGAACGAGTTCTCAGGTCATACTCTGCATTGATGTAATGGTTTGACCGCTTACCTAATAAACCTCTCCTGAAATTTTTCTCCCGCCAGAATCCTAACGGCAAATTGTACAGCAACTTCTGGTTGTTTCTCAAAAAGGGTGGCCGAATGTTCATGACCTCCACCCGCGTAAGTTGTAATATGGCTTGTAATCCCAAATTGGTCAACATGCTCAATGATAGAGGCCGATCCAAATAACATGAGCCAACCAGATGCATTCGGTGGACAATAATGATGAGAAGCTGTCCTATAAGGTACTAGTTCATCTTGATCTCCGTGAAAGACAAAAGTTGGAAGTACATTCTCTGCCGTAATGATATTGAGATCCATTATTGCTCCTGCACCTGACATCAAACCATAAAAAGTAAAGGATTTTGGTAAGTTATGGTCAATCAACTTCATTTTGTTTCTATCCCAATAAGCAGCATGTAAAACAGTTTCTGCACCAGCACTACTACCAGCCAGAATAATTCTGGAAGTATCGATATTGAGGGCCTTACTCTTCTGCAGTAGGAAACTGGTTGCCTTCCAGGTATAATTAGCACCGATTTGAATGGCTTTTACTTTTTCTGTGAGAATACCATCACAGCTGAAGCTTTTATCCTGCATGTACAATGGATAATCGATACTGGCGCAGGCTATCCCTTTTTCTACAAGTTCTCTGGCAAAAATATGCCCATCTTCTTTTACACCCCCAGCAAAACCTCCTCCATGTACAAAAATGACAAGTGGAATATTTTTTGAGTCAGTATCAGGAAGAAACAGATCCAACTGAATGGCTGAATCTGCTTTATGGTATGTAAATGTCTTGAAATCCTGAGCGGTAGCACCAAAACTAAGCGTTAATGCCACCAAAAAAGTCATTAAATAAGGTCTCAATTAATCTCCCCCTCCTTTTTTCTTTTTAAGCAATCCTTTCAGCTTATCTTTTGCTTTGTCAACCTCATCTTTAGCAGCATCTTTCACTTCTTCCTTTGCCTTTTCTGTGGATTCTTTCACTACCTCTTTACCCTCGGCTATTACACTGTCTTTTGCCGCGGTAACTTCTTTCTTAACCTCTTCCTTCTTCTTATCAACTTCAGCGACTACTTTGGTTTTAACTGATGAACCCACTGTTTCACCTCCTTTCGTTTCAATACCTGCCAGTTTCACCTTGGGATCATCGTATGTGCCTCCTACATTAAACCTCATTACGAGATCCTGAGCACCACTAAATTTTTGACCTACCAGAGAAGAGATTGCATCATTAACGGCTGTTCCAACTTTACCATTTGGTACATCCATTTTTAAGTTGTAATCCAAAGAACCATCAATTCCGTTACTTCCAGAGATATTCGTTTTATAACCACCAAGTTTCACATCAAATGGCTTCAGGTGAACTCTACCATCCTGGATTTGCGCAAACATCAATACGTCATTGAGCTGCAATTTTCCATCAGATTGACTCAATTTACTTACTGAAGATACAGCTGACATTAATTTCAGATCTGCTACAGCTGCCTGAGCAATATTCAAAAGCCCCTCACCATACATCTTGTCGTAAAGTGGCATCATATCCTGCCCAAGATCACCTCCAATCTTAAAGTCAGTTGTGAACTTTCCTGTCATTTTTTCGGCCACAGGGGCCAATGTCTGTACTGTACCAAAGGCCTGATAGGCTTGTGCAATGGACAGGTCAGCAATACCCAGGTTAAAATCAAATTTAGGAGTTTCCGGGTCAACTGTACTGTACACACCAGAAAGTGAGAACTGTCCATCCAACAAACCAAATTTCAAGCCATCCATCTTCACTTCTCCATCTCTTACAACCAGGGCACCAGAAGCGTTCTTGAGTGTGAGGTTATCATAAATAATTTCTTTAATGGAGCTATTCAATACGAAATCAATATTTTTAGGGATGATAACAGGCTCCATGGTTGTTGTGTCCGCTGGTTCTTCCGGTGTCTCCTCGACTTCCTCTGCTACCATAAATTGGTTGAGGTCCATTTTATTGGAAGAGAATTGAAACTTCCCTTTCAGTATTTCTTCAGGTTTTAGTGCGTATCCCAGGTAATTGGTGATTGTACCACTGGCACTCATGTCTGAAGCACCTATTGTGGCCTGGAACTTTTCTAACCTTAATTCTTGAGGATTAAAGGAGGTTGAAGCTTCAGATATCCCAAAACCCTGTGGCAAATCACTGCTCACAAAATAGAAATCTGCAATTTTGATGGCGCCACTAGTAGGCAATTGATCATATTTTTCGGCTTCCAGTGTTGACATTCTGCCTGACGTATTCAGCTTACCATTAATTTTACCACGAACTTCCATTCCCTCCTCCAGTGGAACAATCTTCGTGATCTTACCCAAATCAAGGTGACTATCAACTTTCAAGTCCCAGAAGTAATCCTCCAGGTCCTTAAACATCAAAGAAGCAGTTGTCTTTTCGCCATCCAGTAGCATTGAAAATTGTGATACTTCAAATGAAGTTTCTCTTAAGTCCGCAGAAGGGTAGTCAAATTTTGCTTTTACATTTATCGCTTCAATTGGCTTAGGAAAATCTGCATACTTAATTATCCCATCTCTTATTAAGAAGTCTGATGTAACAACAGGCATACTGTCTTCATTGTAAGTTCCTTTCACTGATCCACTGAATGCTACTTCTCCGGATGCATCGAGACCTTCCATGTATTCCATGTAGACTCCAGGAATTAATGCCAATATACTTTTCATATCAATTTCTTTCCCTGCAAAATCAATATTGATGTCAATATCACCTGATGGCATAGCAACACTTCCTTCGAACCCAAGTGGGAAATCATTTAGCTTCACCAGGTTTTCCTTAAAGGTGTAGGTCGCGTTTGGCATATCCATTGACATGGTAATATCCGCTGTAAGCCTCTTTTTGGTGATGTATTCAGTCCCATCATAACTAAGCGTAAAACCTGCTATAGACGTCTCTGTGACCATATCAAAAATATCTGCTTCAAAATCTCCACTGCCAGTATGATTAAGGCCTTCTAGTATGGTATAGAAAGGAAGTGACAAATCAATGTATGCAAAGCTACCTTCATTGATGGTCCAATTGTCAATGCTGATACTCATTGGCTCTCCGCTTTCTGCCTCCTCGGTTGAGGTTTCTTCTGCACCAGTATCTTTTGCAATATCATAATTGGCTGTACCATCCTCTAAGACAATGATATGAATGTCTGGTTTGTCCAGGAGAACGCCTTTTATTTTGATCTGGTCTCCTGATATCACCGACATGATATCCAACACAATTTGAAATTGACCAACAGATACCAGGGTGTCATCTGAAAACTGATCAATCCCAACAATGCCGAATTCACTCATCCCAACTGTAATGTTCGGGAAATTCTTGAAAAGCGTTAATTCAAGATGGTCTGTGTCATAATAGACAGTTGCCTTAAGGTTTTTGTCAATTTCCTCATCGATGGCCGCTTGTATATCATCTTTAAAAATTATTGGAGCAAGGAATGCTGCAAGTAAGACCAGGGCAATGACAGCAACTATAGCAATTAGAAGCTTTTTCATAATAAAGATTTTTAATTTGCCTTCTTTTTTTAATACACGTAAAAGTTAATGACTTATTTCTCCAAATAAATGAAAATGTCAGACATTAACTGAAGCTTAATCTTGTCCTCCTCATTAGAGAGTACTGTGTAACTCATTCCTGGGGTATTCCCATCGTTCAATAAATTGAGTTTGGTGTCTGTAAGTTGCCACCTCTGGGTGTGTGAGATGGTATCCTCCCCAAAAATACAACCCTCAAACCCAAATGCCTTGACCGTTACAGTACTATCTTCATTGAATATCCAGGTGCCATCCATTGTGAATGAGGTTACATTTTTAACATCGGGGTAAGAGGATTCCAGAGTTTCCCACTTTGCTTCCCACTCTCCAAACATGCCCTCTTTTTTCTCACTATCAGTGCTACAAGCTGTAATCAATAATGTAAAAAGTATGAACAGGTAAAATTGATTTGGTTTCATTTTAAGGTTCAATAGTTATTTCAAGATAAATTTAATCAAGAGGTTTATAAATTTCCCTGCTTTTGAATAAGGAGGCCTCAATAATGAGATGCTACTGAAGCCATGTTTTTGCTTCATCACTGATTTCTGATTCGAAAAAGCAAGAAACCCTGATTTTCCATGAGATTTACCAATCCCCGAATTGTTATCACCACCAAAAGGAAGGTTGGGATGCGCAAATTGTAGCACAGTTTCATTTATGGCAACTGAACCAGCAGGAATCCTTTGCAGCAGGTAATTCCGGTTCTTTTTGTTTCTATCAAAGATGTACATAGATAATGGTTTAGGGTGAGCATTAACTATACTGACCACTTCACTCAACTCCTGAAAAGTTCTCAGGCCGCATACAGGACCAAATATTTCTTCCTGTTCTAACTTACTTCCCTGTGGTATACCATCAAAAAAAGTAGGAGAGATGAAATTATCTTCATCATTGGTCTTACCACCAAAAACTAAATTGGCCCCTTTCTCAATGGCATCCTTAATAATATCATTCAATCGCTTATAATGCCTTTCATTGATGATTCTTCCATAGCTCGGAGATTGATCAAATGAGTCTCTCCCTTCTTTGAACTGCCTGATCATTTCAGACTTTAATGCCTCAATGAATTGCTCCTTTTTGGATTCATGAATGAGAATGTAATCCGGAGAAACACAGGTTTGACCCGTGTTAAGCAATTTTCCCCATGCCACTCTGCGGGCTGCCTCATGAATATTAGCAGATTTATCAATAATCACCGGAGATTTTCCGCCAAGTTCAAGTGTAACTGAAGCCAGATTTTTTGCAGCAGCTTCCATCACAATTTTCCCAACCGGAGGACTTCCTGTAAAAAATATATGGTTAAATGGAAGTTTTAAAAGCTCTGTCGTCACATCAACTCCCCCTTCAAATACTGCCACCTCATCTTGTGGATAAACCTCTTCCATCATCTTTTTAATCAGAGCTGATGTATTGGCACTTATTTCAGAAGGTTTACATATGACTGTGTTTCCAGCAGCTATTGCGCTAACCACAGGTCCCATGAGCAATTGAAATGGGTAATTCCATGGAGAAATTATCAGACATACACCTTTGGGTTCGTACCTGATAAAGCCACTGGTTCCCAAATAGGTAATGTGTCCATCTACATATTCGTCCTGAGACCAGTTGTTCAGGTGTGAAATGGCATGGTTGATTTCAAGTAGAATAGGACCTACTTCTGTGAGATCAGTTTCGGCAAAAGGTTTCTTAAAATCATTGTAAATCGCTTCCTGGATTTTGGATTGATTATCCAGTATCCAGTGCTTCAACTTTCTAAGTCTTTTCTTTCTGGCAGCTATTTTCTCTACCCGAAATTCATCGGATTTTCTTAATTGTTTATCGAAAACATCTGTTATGTCAATGTTACTTATTGCCTCTATTTCCATTTGATTGCTATAAATAATACAACAAGTTATTTCTAAAATTCAACGTAACCAAGAACGTTAGGAATTCGTTATCCTTTTTGTTAACTTTGGCTTAACATTACGGTAACACAAGGTAATAATGTTCCAAACGCAGATTGAAAAGAGCTATAATCATATGGTCCCTGTTGCTCATATTCCCTATTGGGTTATGGGCAAATCCTGATACACTTCAGGCTGATCAGGATGTTCGTATACATCCATTATACTACTTTACAATTGGCTCCACAAACAATAACCCCACTCTACAACGTTATGATGAGCTGTTATCACACCTAAAAGATAAGAAAGAAAAATATAATGGTGATGATATACGGTTTTTGAAGAATCTGTTCAGCTATATTCATAGAAAGCAATTAGCCAATTATCAAAACTTTGTGTCCTTAGAAGCTACTCTAGATAAATACAAAGTTTATGATTGCTTAACGGGAACAGCACTTTATGCTTTGTTATTGAATGACCTGGGTTATGAAATTAACATCAAGGAATTTGACTACCACATTCTTTTAATTGTGAAGGGTTTGGATCAGGACATCCTAATTGAATCAACCGATCCGCTTGAAGGATTCGTGGCAGATGAGTCTGAGATAAAAGAAAGGCTTGATGAAATCATCTCAAAGCAAGAAAATGAGGAAAAAAGTATTTTTTCTGGTGGGATTGTGAATGACGTTGGCATCACTGAACTGGCCGGCCTACAATACTATAACCAGGCATTGGATTTTATGAATAATGGCGATTTAGAAAACTCCCTTAAAAGAATAAAACTTGCCAGATCCCTTTATCCAAGTAAAAGGATCGAGCAAGTTTATGAGACCATCAGCCAGTTATCTTATTATGATGAGATGACTGCTTCTAGATAGTTTGAATTACTTTGAATTCTACTCTCCTGTTTTTTCTTCTATTTAACAATGTATCGTTAGGCACTGCAGGTTTATCTTCTCCAAAGTACTTAATAATCAATCTGTCTTTGGATATGTCATTCTTAATCAGATAATCATAAACGGCACGAGCCCTCTTCTCAGATAGTTTCATATTATAGTCACTGGCGCCAGTAGAATCTGCATGACCCGCAATTTCTATTTTCTGTACTTTATTTCCTTTTAGGGCTTCCAACACTCTTTCTAACTCTGGGTAACTGGATGTTTTTAAAGCTGCTTTGTCAAAATCGAAGAAAATATTATTCAATTCAACAATTGCTCCCTGAACTATTGGCGTAAGAATCAAATTCTGATTAATTGTTTCAGAAGCTTCTGTGTCATTCAGGTCTAAATTCTCATTTCTGGAAAGGTATCCCTCAGCCTGAGCCAGAAAACCGTATGTGGCACCAGGTTTAAGTTTAAAACTGTATTCTCCTGTTTCGTTATCAGAATCAATTGTACCTAACCTTAAACCATCAGGCAGTCTTTCAATAATTACTTCAGCTGCTACTGGTTTTTGGGTGGCTTCATCCAGCACTTTACCTGCGACAGTTATAATAATCTCTACAGGCTCTTCTATAACCTCGGTTGTATCTGGTTCTTCTACCAACACAACCTGTTCCGTGGTATCCGGTGCTTCTGCTGTTTCATTAGAAGCGATAAGTGGTTCTTCTGTATCTGTGATGTAGAAATCTTCAGCTTTGAAACTGAAGATATCGGTATCTTCGTCTACATTACCCCTAGTAAAATATACATGTTTTCCAGAGGTTGGAATGTTAAAATAGACGTCATCACCAGACGTGTTTATACCTTTTCCAAGGTTCTCAGGTGGTGACCAATTTGTCCAGCTATCATCTAATCTTTTGGAAACGTAAATATCTTTACCACCGTATCCCTTGAATCCACTAGAAGAGAAATAAAGGGTTTTTGTATCAGTGCCCAGGTATGGAGATGCTTCCTCAGTTATTGTATTGATGGTGTTACCTAAGTTCAATGGTGCTCCCCATGTTCCATCTCTTTTCTTGAATGAAACATAAATATCACGAGAGCCATAAGAATCATCTCTTTCTACTGAAGATAGCAGGAATTCATTGTCAAATGTCAGGAAGAAGTCGGCATTCTGGTTATAGTTGTACTCATCCTCCACATCAATATTAACAGGTTTGGAAATTTTGCCATTTTTATCAATGGTTGCCATAGATATACCTGCAACCATTCTACCATTCTTCTCATATCTGTTACCAAGTAGCAAAACAGTTTCATCTCCCTGCTGATTAATAGAGCTAATGAAATTAGGCCCAGCGTTATTGAGCGGTGCACCTAAGTTTTTAGCAGGTAACCATTCACCAGTTTCTTCGTCCAGTTCTGAATACCAGATATCTTCATTGTCATCTACGCCACCTACATTATCAGGATGGTATTGTCTACTGAAGTACAACCTTTTTCCATCAGGAGAAAGTAGAGGACTGTGCTCAATATATGATGAGTTTACGTTATTACTTAATCGTTCAGTTTGTAACTCCTGATTTACATTTTGAGCAATGTCAATAAGTACATTAATTGGAATATTTGAGTTGGAGATACCAATTGCATCAATGGAATTGTATCCCTCCACCGCGGCTCCATCAAATTCTATGCGTACTGCTTCAATTAAAAAGTCCTGTTCAGGGAAGAATAAATTGAATAAACGTGAGGGTAATGGAATTTTCCTGGGAGTTGCCGAGATCAGTTCATATTCATTGTAATCAGGATCATAAGCAACAATTCGCTTGATCGCTCCCGGGTTTTCAGTTTCAGCCACTGCAATTTGCTTGGCCTTAACTGGCTTTTCAAAGGAAACCATAATGAAGTTATCCACATCAGGCTTCTTGGGTCTCCAGGCATTAGGATTATCTCCATCACCAGGATAAATATTAGGTTTATGTAAAACTTGAAGTGCCGAGTATTCAAGCGGGGACAACTCCGAGGAAACATCTACTACCTCGTTTGCCCAATAAACAGTTTCCTGCGCATTGGCTGTTATACTTACAAATACCCATGCAATCAATGCAAAACATGTCTTTTTCATAGTTGCGAGTTGGTTCATAGTTATCTAAGCAATATATGCTTCAAAATACGTGTGTTACTATTCTTTCAGGATTCTAACTTCTACCCTTCTGTTTTTTGCTTTTGCTTCAGCAGTACGTTCCCTCGTAAGAGGTTGTGTGCCACCAAATGCTTTAGTAAGGACACGCTTTTTATTAATTCCCTTATCTATAAGGTATTGTTTCACTGCTTCGACCCGATCACGGGATAACTCCATATTAGCCTTGTCGTTTCCAGCAAAATCTGTGTGTCCTTCTAGCTGAATTCGCTTTGAAGGTCTTGCCTCGAGCCATTCAACCAGTTCGTCAAGCTCCTCGTAGGAATCCGAAGTAATCCTTGATTTTCCAGACGCGAATATAAGGTTATCCAGTTTAATTATCTGATGATCAGCATCTGGAGTAATAAAAAAATTTTGTATCATGTTGCCACTGCCATCATCTGCTACTGTCATTTCGCCCTCCCAGGGGTCAAAACCTTCTGCATTGATACTGACAATGTAAGTAACCTTTTGGATCATGAACATCTCGTAACCCTCATTTTCGCTGGCTACTGCTGTACCCATATCATCATAATAAGGAAGCTTCTGATAAATAATGGAGGCCTGAACTGTGGAGCTATCAATTGAACTAAATATCTTTCCTGATATTCTTACAAGTGAGTCTCTCGATACATCTGTGGCAAATAGTGATGTACTCAAAAAAATAAAGCTCAAAATGCGTAATACCTTTGACATGACCTTATTCATTTTACAGTTTGGGTGTTATCGTAAGATAATAAGATAATACGAATTTAGGCACAATCAGTAAAAGAAGACAGCCTCAAGCTATTCGGCAGTTGCCATCAACCTTGCAGGACCTATCTGAATATTATCCAGACGATCAATTACTTTGATCTTAAATTCGTCGTAATCTTCGCGGTACTCATCCTTAATAGGCTCTGAAGGAGGTAATTCCACTTTCAAGGCATCAACCTGACGACCATTTTTCCAAAAACGGAAGCACAAATGTGGGCCTGTCGCTAAACCTGTACTCCCTACAAAACCTATGGTTTGACCCTGCTTTACCTTCACTCCTGGCTTAATTCCTTTTGCAATCTTAGACATGTGTAAATACTGGGTCGTGTAATTACTGTTATGTTTTACCTTGACGTAATTTCCATTGTTTCTCTTATACCTTGCTTCAGTAATTATCCCGTCACCCACCGATCTTATTGGAGTACCTGTAGGAGCTGCATAATCCGTTCCCAGGTGTGCCTTATATCTTTTTTGTACAGGATGGAATCTTCGCAGACTATATCTTGAACTGATCCTGGTATAGTTCAAAGGTGCACGAAGAAAAGCCTTTCTCAAGCTATTGCCCTCTTCATCAAAATAATCTACACCTGAACCCTGGTCATAATGTATGGCATAGTAGGAGTTTCCAAAATGCTCAAAATACGCACCCTTTATTTTGCCTATTCCAACTACTTCACCATCAATAAGTTGTTCTTCAAATATTACCTTAAACAAATCTCCCTTTTGAATTCTGAAAAAGTCAATCTGCCAGGCAAAAACATCCACAAGTCTATTGACCAATACAGGAGAAGCTCCTTTTTCCATAAGTGCTTCGTACATAGAAGAAGTAATGATTGCACCAATTTCAGTTTCTCTTATCTCGATTTCTTTTTCCTTTTTAAATGCATGCACTGAGTCTTCTAATTGATACACTACATACTCAAAGGGGTTTGGCTCATAAATAAAATGAGTCGCAGTTTGAACAGAATCCTGGTTTTTCGTAAGAATGGTGTATTTCTTACCGTAATTAAGCTTCCTGACATCAAATACATCCTTAGCCCTTGATGCAAGTGCGTGAATCTTCTGAAAATCAATGTTATACTGGACCAGAATTTCAGCAAGATTTTGGTTGCGCTTAATTTCATCTTCCACTATTTGCAAGGAGTCTACAACGATACCGTACAAAGTCTTAGGCTCTATAACTTTGACCATAGTGGAATCGATGGCCGCTTTTTCTGCTTCCATTTGCCTTTCCAGTTCCTTTTCTTCAAAGTAACCGATAACATGATAAAAAGTGAACGCAACTGCTAATAGTGCTCCCAGGGTGAGAAGCGTCTGTGTGTACTTCATTGTCCTTAATGTGTGTATGAAAAACCTATCTTTGGTGGGTTATTTTTCTTGTAGGCTTCTATAGCTGAGTCTAAAAACGTTGTAAAATTAGCAATATTTAGGTCATATGCCTTAGGTGGCACTAAAATATTTTCATTTTTTCCTAAGATAACATAAAATGGTTGTGCGTTTTGGTTGTATTTTGATATCTGTAAATCAGCATTCTTTTTACCAATAGTCTTCTTCAGTTTTCCATCAACTTTCGATTCAAACCACTCACTTTCCGGTAAAACTGTGCGATCATCTACATAAAGTTCTACCACTACAAAATCGTTTTTTAATCGCTTTAAAACACCCGGATCAGACCAAACCCTGGCTTCCATTTCCCTGCAATTGACACATCCATGACCAGTAAAATCAATGAACAATGGCTTTTTTGATGCCCTCGCACATGCTAAAGCCTGATCATAGTCAAAATAGGCAGGAATTCCGTGTGGGGCATGCAAGATGTCTCCGTACTTAGGGGTTTCACACTTTTCATTGATATCACTTACTAGTTCAGGACTTGCTCCACCAGTTGTTTTCATGAGATTGAAATCGTGGGTGTACATAGGTGGTAAAAATCCTGCTAAAGGTTTTAAGGGAGCTCCCATTAGCCCAGGGATAAGGTAAATCACAAATGAAAAAGTGAAAATTGCCAAAATAACTCTTGGTATTGACAATTTTTCAGAGTCTGTGTCTCCTGAGAATTTAAGCTTCCCAATAAGATAGAAACCAATCATACTAAATATGACTATCCATATAGAAATGAAGACATGTCTGTCTAAAATGCCCCAGTGATATGCCAGGTCAGCGACACTTAGGAATTTAAGTGCAAACGCCAGTTCCAGAAATCCCAGGATGATTTTGACGGCATTTAGCCATCCACCTGACTTTGGTAAGCTATTTAAAACCCTGGGAAACAGGGCAAACCCGGTAAAAGGAAGAGCAAATGCAAGTGAAAAACCCAGCATCGCAGTAACACCATCAAATATTTTTCCATTATTCAAGGCCTGAAAAAGTGCAGTACTCACTAAAGGCACTGTGCAGGAGAAACTTACCACAACCAGCGTAGTAGCCATGAAAAATATTCCAATATAGCCTCCCCGGTCGGCCTGTCTGTCAATAGCATTGACCATCCCTGATGGCAATTTGATTTCAAATACCCCAAATAGTGATAAACTGAACACGACAAAAAGTGTGAAGAGTATAATATTAAATAGCCAATGCGTACTTAATTCGTTCAATGCAGACACTCCCCAAAAGAACGAAACCAAAAATCCAATCACCACAAACAAGAGAATGATTGACGCCCCATATACAAACGCTTTGGTGAGTCCCTCTTGACGGTTACTACTTTGTTTTAGAAAAATCGAAACTGTAATCGGGATTAGCGGATAAATACAAGGAGTAGCCACTGCCAGGAGCCCCCATACAAAACCACTTAACAGAATAGCCCAAAAAGAACCTCCCTGAGATCCTTCCTGATTGGTTTCTTCCAGATTAATTTTCTCACCAGTCTCAATAACCTTTTCAGTTTTCACTCTTGAGGCAGGAAAAGTAAACTGGGCATCTCCTGGTATACATTTTCCATCAATTTCAGTACATACCTGAAATGCAACCTCCCCATTGATTTGGTAGTTTTCATCAAGGACCTTTATTTTCTGTATGAATTTTCCGGTCTCCTTAAAATAGGTGACATCACCCTCCCAAATTTCATCATACTTCTTACTTGCTCCAACGGGTTCAAGCTTACCCAATACTTCAAAGGAAGGATGTTCTTCAAAAACAACCTCTGTTACCATTGGACCCAGGTCCGGATCAAAATCTGAGGAATACAGGTACCAACCATCATCAATTTTCACTTCCATGATGAGTTCTACTTCATCACCTGCTTTTGGGGATTCATTGCTAAATGAAAAACTCCATTTTGAAGGTTTCAATATCTGTGCATTGCTTAGCACAGGTATAATCAGTAATACCAAAAGTATTTTTCTCATAAATCTCGTCCTAAATCCGTTGAATAATTACGGTATCACAGCAGATTGGTTTTTTGAAACAGGCCTGCTTCACGACATTTCAGCAAAATGCTTATAAAAATGTGTTATTGTCTCAATTCCTCTATAAAAGTTAAACAACCCGTAACTCTCATTAGGGGAGTGGATCGCATCTTCATCTAATCCAAAACCTAGTAAAATAGAGTCCAAACCTAATTCCTTTTGGAATAGCGCAACGATTGGAATACTACCACCTTCTCTCATCGGAATAGGATCTTTGCCCCAGGCCTCAGCCATCGCCTTTTCTGCTGCTTTGTATCCAATAGAACCCGTAGGAATCACAGCTGGTTCTCCACCATGATGTGGTGTAACTTTTACTTTCACAGATTTTGGCGCGATTGATTGAAAATAACGCTCAAATAGTTCTGTAATCTCGTCACTATCCTGGTTTGGCACCAATCTCATAGAAATTTTAGCATTTGCCTTGGATGGAAGAACTGTTTTTGCTCCTTCTCCGGTATAACCTCCCCAAATTCCATTGACATCCAGGGTTGGCCTGATTCCAAGTCTTTCAAGTGTAGTATAGCCTTCCTCACCAAATAATTCTTCTACATCTAAATGCTTCTTATATTCTTCAAGGTTAAATGGAGCTTGCCCCATTTTCTCCCTATAATGAGCAGAAAGTTCCTCTACTTTATCATAGAATCCAGGAATGGTGATTCTACCTTTTTCGTCTTTCATGCTGGCTATCATTTGGCAAAGCACATTAATGGGATTATCTACTGCTCCTCCAAACATTCCGCTATGAAGATCTCTGTTAGGCCCTACAACTTCTACTTCCACATAACTCAAGCCTCTCAATCCAACTGTAATTGAAGGGTTTTCATTGTCAATAATTCCTGTATCTGAGATAAGAATTACATCAGCTTTTAATTTTTCCTTGTTGTCCTTAACAAAATCCTCGAGGTTATCTGATCCCACTTCTTCTTCACCTTCAATCATGAATTTCACATTACATGGAAGTTCATTCTCAGCAACCAAAGCCTCAAAAGACTTGATGTGCATGTACATTTGGCCCTTGTCATCACATGCTCCTCTGGCATAAATTCTCTCATTTTTTATGACTGGTTCAAAAGGAGGAGAGTCCCATAATTCGTAGGGGTCGGCAGGTTGTACATCGTAATGACCGTAGACCAAAACAGTTGGTAAGTTTTCGTCAATGATTTTTTCTCCATAAACGATAGGGTGACCTTTGGTTTCAACAATCTCCACAGTGTCAGCGCCAGCTTTGGAGAGCTTTTCTTTTATGTATTCTGCAGCTTTTCTTACGTCATCCTTAAATTTGGAATCTGCACTTACGGAAGGAATTCTCAAGAGATCAAGAAGTTCTTCCAAAAATCGGTCTTTGTTTGATTCAATAAATTTTAACGCCTGCATTTCTTAATTGGATTCTAGTTGTTTAAATGAAGCGTAAAAGTAGCAGATTGCAACTTGGTGCACAAAAAATTGAACGGATGTTATTTATTTGAAGCCAAAACCATCATCCTCTTCATCCGCATCCTCTATGGTATCGAAATTTTCGTCATCCTCGAGCATGATATCATCAGGTAGTTCAAGGTCAAAAGGAGTGTCTAGTCCGAGGTGATCCTTTCTGAAGTTATTCACAAACCGTAGTACCTCACCTACCTCTGCTGTCAGGATTACAAGTTCACCTGGTTTGGCTTCTCCGTTGTTTGAATTTATCTCAACGTCTGCATTAAAATCTACATTTGAAGACAGCATAAATAGATGGTGGTCCTCATAGCCGAAAAAGTACCAGGTTCCCGGGGCTGGTTGAAGAAAAATATTTATTACATCCTGTGCCGCATTATTTTGGCCAATTTCCATGAACCCTCCCATGCTGGCATTGATGTCTGTTGTCAGAATGTTTGAAACACCTATGTTTGAAGTGTTGTACCATACTCGTTTATCACTATCCCAGCTCAAATCTACATCTGAGATTACAAGTGTCTTTTGGAGCTTTTCGGAGCTTTCCACCAACGGAATATAAGTTTTTAGACCTTCCTCCTCATAGGTTCTGGTTGCTTCCTCGCCAATGAAATTTGCCAGATTATACATTAGCTCAATGCTATTATCATGGGCGACTTTTGCTCCGAGCCTCTCAATAAGGTCAGCTACATCAAATGTGAAGTAGTCTGTTATGGTGAGTGGAATATCCCAATTAAAAGCCATGAAGGCTTTCAAATCATATTTTTGCTCCAGTGCATTTCCAGTCCCTAACACAGTTGCCTCTAATTCAAACCCTTTTTCCGTGGCAGTAGCAAACTTGGTGGGACCTTCAAAAATTACTGCGGTGGTCACGTCATCATAGATAAACGTACTACCCACATAGGATTCTGCACTGGTTTTGGTAGAAGTTTCTATTTGGTAATAATTATTTTCCACGATGTATCGTAGTTCACCGTGTGGTGTAAAGAAGTCGTGATCAGTAAAATCTTTCTTGTCGCTGATAAAAGTAGGATAAATGTCACCACGAATGTCATAATGTAATCCGGCAGTAAGGTTATCTCCATCCTCAAACCTGCTGTTATCAAAATCAATAATTACTTCATCCTCATCATCAATACCTCGCTCATAAAGAACCCACCTGTCATAATCACGGCCAAAACTTTTCAGCATAAGTTTCACCATACCATCTAGCTCCAAAGGCTTCTTGTATGCGTACATAGTAGCAGATCCTCTGTAAAGGAAACCCGTTGATATTTCCACGTTATTGCGAGCAGTAATTTCTCCCCCTGACACTGTCATGAGGCGTTTATCCTTCTCTCCCACATCTACTTCTTTCAGTTCAAATTGGTTAAACTGGATTTCGAAGGTATCCTGGGCAGCAGTTACCAACTCATAGGTTGCGTACCCTTCAAATTTGTTTCGACTTAAAATCTTGATATAACCATCAAACAATCGGTGGTAACCATTGAGTGTATCTATTACCACTGTGGCATCTTCCAGTGGTGTCAGTTCTGAATTCTCCAGAATAGTGGTTTCCCCATTAGCTGGTGTTACCTTCGCATCCGCTACAATGATGTATGGAATTCCTTTGATTTCTAGCTCAAACGTATTGATATCATAAATTGCTTCTTCTGCATTAAATACAAGGCTATCCAATTCCTCTCTAGTAGAATAAAAGTATGAATCTTCAATTGCTACCGAAGGTGGTTTTTTCATGGTCACTAATGAATCCTCTAAATCCCAAACTGCTTCAGTAATAGATGTCTTCATCTGAGCGTATGGAAAACTAATGGCAGCCACCCCAGAGCGCTCCGGTGAAATGTCCGCTGAGTTTTTAGTAAGGTCAAAGTTTAGGGAAATATCATCCCCAGCCATCGCTGGTTTGTTCGGGTTGTCCGTCAATATTTCAAATTCGGCGTGTCTCGCAGAATATTTAAACTCACTAAATGCAAGTTCATTACTGTAAGACCTTGAGCCCCTGGTCAACATTGTTCCTGATCCAAACACGCCATTCTTCGTCACGTTAACCTCTCCATCCAATGTTGCAGTGTTATCATAGAACTCAAATGGTACACCTAAATTCTTGATATACATACTGTCTTTTTTAGGTAGCCATTTCATCCTGAATTGCCCGATTACTACCTGTGGGTAGGAGGCTCCTTCATACATTCCCGGTTTTATCTCACCATGGCTTCCTCTGGCTGAAACTGAGTCCATGTAGAAAGTAAACTGGTCAGAATGAATACTGGTAGTCAAATAATCTAGTTGACCACTTGTTCTAATGCCTCTTCCGTCAAGGCTTATTTCATTGTAGATCTTAGCACCTGAATTGTAGAGATTGTACCCTTCTGAAGGTACGGTATGATTGAAACCCAGCGTCTTATCAGGCATGATAATCAATTCCTCTTCAAATTCCGGAAAGATCCCTGAAACCAATCGGCCCTTGAACTTTATGCGGCTGGCATTGTCCTCATTTACACTATCCATTTCAAATGGAGGAACTATAAACTTTATGCTTTTATCATAAGCTCCTTTTAGGTACTGGTAGCTATCAAAGTATACAACAGCGTCTGAGTCTGAGACAAAGTAGGGATAGTTTGGGTTACTTTTATTCCCTGATTTATTTAAGGGATCATTCAAGAAAATTGTCCCAGATGTTTCAGTAATGTGGTTCCCTAATGCTTCTTTTTCTTCTGGATCTCTTGTATTTACGTCAGTAGAATCGTGAAACGTCACCTGTATACGGATAGAATCAATTTCAGGCATGGTGATAAGAAACTGATCATAGTCAAAAGAAAAATTCTTCCCTTTGTATTGAAAATCGCCTGCATTTACCATTCCATTGAATTGAAGACTCCTGTTTTGTTCAAGAATTACAATTCCACTATCAGGTTCTACCCTTAAATCCCTGTCCTCCGAGAGATAAAACTCATCCACACCTCTCACTACTACCTGATTGCTATCTAACCTTATTGTGGCATTTGGGTTGGACAATAACAATGATGAGATCAATAAATGGTCAAAATCAGTTTTCTTGTAATTGGCGTTATAGTCCTGAAATGATTTATCCAATAATTCCAGCTCTCGTGTATCTGCCTTGTATTTTGCATATCCTTCCCGGCTCATTATAGTTGCCATTTCCCTTGCCTGGCTTTCTGTTATCTTATATTCATTAATTACTTCATCAATATAAAACTTCCTTGTTCCGTACTTTTTCGAATAGTTGACACAAACAATTACGGGATGAAAACCCAGGTTTGCTCCATATTTTCTAAACCGCGAAGCAGAAAAATAATCCTTTGAAATAAAAACTGTTGGCACAAGGTTACGGGCAGAATTAATTTTAATGTCCAGACTATCGGTTGACATATCCCAAAGAATGTCATCACTATGAAATCTCATCCCATAATAGGAGGAACGAAATGCACTGTTTTTATAATCGCCTTTTGATTTACTGATCCTCAAAAAAGTGGATGAAGGATCATATGATAGAGACACACCAGGGTGGACAATTGAATCACTTCCATGATATATTGTAATTTTCGCATTCTCTGAGGTGATCATACTATCCAGAAATGCAAACTCCACTGCGTAAGCGACAATTTTTCTGCCTTTCCCATCAACAATCTCAAGCCTCCCCGGATCTCTGGAAATTGATCTGCCATACATCTTGGTTCCATGAAACGTAATCCCTCCTTTATATTTTACTTTTGCAAAAGGTAGGCTGACTTCAGTATCAGAGTAGAATGACTCAAAATAAGGATAGGGCTTCTCCTGTTTATTTTTCATACGGATACTTGCATATTTGAAGACACCATCTACTTTTCCGGGAAACAAAGACGGGAATTTAAGTGAGGCATTCGGCGTCCATATGGTGGGTTTATGCACTGAAAAATAATAATCGCCCAAATCTACAGTTGCTTCTCTCATGAGCTGGAATTCATCAGGCCATGAGGTACTTCCTCCTTTTCCCACAAAATTATTTCCTTTCAACTCGTAATCACCTGATGTTTTGGAGATGACCAATGAATCATAAGGCGTCACAATTTGAATATCTGTCTTACTTAGTTTTAATATCGGACCTAAAAGTACCGGTGATGCATACTTAGATTTGAATTCATGAACATGGTCGGTGACCGCCGGTGTAAAGGTCATTCTTTGAGGTTGTGGCTCGCTAAAAGTGGTTTGTGTGTTTGTTCCCCATGGGTCATCAGACCAGGAATCACTCGAGTTGTCAGCCCAGGGATCATCAGAGCTTGAATCACTCCAGGGATCATCATTGGCCCAACTATCATCATTATTTGCATCAGCCCAGGGATCAGACGTGTCACCTGTAGTCCCCCAGGGATCATTCGCCCAGGAGTCATCATTAGAATTATCTGTAGCCCAGGGATCCTGTGCCGGTTGCTCAATCACCTCGATCTCCTCAACTTCTTCTTGTACAGGAGGCTCTTCCACTTCAACAAACTCCTGTTGATTTTCAAAACTATAGGTACCCCCAAGGGCTTTGGTATAATTCAGTTTCCCCCAGTAGAGGTATTCCCGGGCAAAATACAAATTCATAGAAAGTAAAAAGCGAGCAAGCTCTTTTCCATCATAGTTGTTCACCGCCTCCCTGGTGATTTCGAGTGCTTTGGTCAGCTGGTTGCTCTCAATATTATCTTGTTCAACTGCGTAGGTAACGTAACTATAAAAATATTCGTGGTATGGCTGGATCTGAAGTCGTCTTTCAACCATTTTCTCAGCAATTCTGAGCATTAAGCTTTTTTGCTGATTGGTTAGTTCATAATCCCAAACACTCCTGAAATCATAAGCGACTTTCTTTGCAGATTCAGTATCTATTCTGTTCAGGGCATTGCTTACTTCATTTGGAAAGGAGACTGAATCACCGGAATAGAAAAATAATTGTGCCTTTCCTTCCCATGCGGAAAGCAAAACAATTGCAAACACAACTATTGATCGAATAAGCATATTCATACAGCAAAAAAGATAGTAAAGATACTCAAACTAAAAGCTAATTACTTATTCCTTAACGCAAGTAATTGCGGCCCAGTTATTTCTAACAGACCGAGATTCAAACTTTAATCCATTTTGAACACAGCAAGCCAATACATCTTCAACATCCTCATCGTAAAAACCACTCAATAAAAGGTGGCCATCAATATTCAGAATGGCAGCATACCTTGATAATTCATCCAATAATACGTTTTTATTGATATTGGCTAATAGGATGTCGGTTTGCTCTCCTGTGAAAACATCAATATCTCCGAGTCTCGTCTCAATGTCAGTTATTCCGTTCAACGAAAAATTATCAGCACTATTGCTGACACACCAATCATCTATGTCGTTTGCTAAAACCTTTCTAGCACCCAGTTTATTGGCCATAATGGCTAAAATTCCCGTTCCAGTACCGGCATCTATTACTTTCTTTCCTTTGTGATCTACTGAAAGTTGCATTTCCAGCATTTGGTAAGTTGTGTCATGGTGGCCCGTACCGAAAGACATCTGTGGGTTGATAATAATTTCATATGGAAAATCATGTTTGGGTTCATGAAAAGTGGCCCTCACATAAACTGATTCACCCACCGTAATAGGCTCAAAGTTTTTTTCCCATTCCTCATTCCAGTTGACTTTTGGGATAATTTTTGTCTGAAAGGATGCTGGTCCAATGGCAGCATACCTGCCGATAATCTCCTGAATAGCTGATCCATCAAAATTGGATTCTTCAACATAAGCCTGAAGCCCCTCATCAGATTCCTGAAAAGTATCATAGGGAAGTGTCGATAGCTCAGCAATTAATATTTCCGCTAAATCAGGCGTGCATTGTATGGAAACTTCTACAAAATTCATTGTGAACAGCCAGCAAATGATTCAAAATTTGTGAAATAGACGGAAATGTCTGCTTTGTTTCTTTTATCCACAAAGTATATTTTGAAATCCGCGAAATCTGGGTTATCCGTAAAATACCATTTCCCTTCTTTATCAGCCATTAGGCGATTGTTTTCTTCAAATACAATAAGCTTGGCAAATGCTTCAGAATATTCCTCATAAACGAATACATCTGCCTGATTAGGATATTCCACTTCATACACTGAACCATAAACCTTGCAATAATCGATTTGATCCACTGCAGGTGGGTGCATGCTTAGAAATGCCATTAGCCCCCATTGTATTTGAAGAAAAAAAGTCATTAAATGGCTTTTACAATATCTACGAAGCTTCTAGATTCAAGAGAAGCACCTCCAATCAATCCACCATCAACATCTGCTCCTGCAAATATTTCTTTGGCATTACCAGGTTTTACACTTCCTCCGTAAAGAATAGAAATTGAATCCGCTATATCATTTCCATATTTGGTTGCCAGATGAGCACGAAGTTTGGCGTGCATTTCCTGTGCCTGTTCAGCAGAAGCTGTTTTTCCAGTACCGATCGCCCAGATAGGTTCATAGGCAATGACGAAATTGGTCATTTGCTCATTCGAAAGATGAAACAGACTCTCTGTCAATTGATTACATACGAATTCAAAATGGTTCCCGGCTTCTCGGGTTTCCAGACTTTCTCCACAGCAAAAAATTGGGATAAGGCCGTTTTCCATAGCAATGTCAACTTTCTTGGCTAATTGATCATTGGCCTCAGCAAAGTATTCTCTTCTTTCGCTATGTCCCAGTATAACATAAGGTACATCTATTGATTTCAACATTGGTGCTGAGATCTCTCCTGTGTATGCCCCTGAAGCATGTTCGCTGCAATTTTGAGCGCCCACTTTCACTTTAGACCCTTCTGAAAGCTTTAATGCTTTATTGAGGTAAATGAATGGAGTACATAATACTACCTCGGCATCAGACATTACTTCATCCTTTACCATATTCACTACTTCTGAGGTAAGAATACTGGCATCCTCTGCATTTTTATTCATTTTCCAGTTACCAGCTACTATTTTTTTGCGCATTTCTTGTTGGTTTTGATTGTGACGAAATTCTTACAACATCCCCGGGTCATACATTGCTGCTTGCAAATAAACGAAGAAATTTTTGATTCACTTTGAAGTACGTATTGGTTTAGAGTTTTTCTTGCAGAAATTGTGCCGTAAAGTTTTCTTTTACCTGAATCATCTCCTCGGGAGTACCCGCAAAACATATCGTACCTCCCTTGTGTCCACCCTCTGGACCCAGATCAATAATCCAGTCTGCACATTTAATTACTTCTGTGTTGTGCTCAATGATCACCACGGAATGACCATTGTTTACCAGGGCATTAATTGATGTCAATAATTTATCAATGTCATTAAAATGTAACCCTGTAGTAGGTTCATCAAATATAAAGAGGATATGCTCATTTTTGTTGGCAGTGTTCTTTCCTAGAAATGATGCCAGTTTTACCCTTTGGGCTTCACCTCCACTAAGTGATGATGAACTCTGTCCAAGTGTAACATACCCCAGACCTACATCTAATAAAGGCCTTAGCTTATTGACCACTGAAGGCTTTTCCTTAAAAAAGTCAATGCTATCCTCAACTGTCATGTCCAGGATCTCACTGATGTTTTTGTCTTTATAGGTAACTTCTAAAATCTCCTTCTTAAAACGTTTACCTCCACAGGTTTCGCAAGTCAGGCTTATGTCTGCCATGAACTGCATCTCGATCTTCACATTTCCTTCTCCCTGGCATGTTTCGCATCTTCCACCTTCAACATTGAATGAAAATCTTGCTGGTTTGTAACCTCGCTGTTTTGATAGAGGCTGATCAGCAAACAATTGTCTGATAACATCATATGCCTTCACATAGGTAACAGGATTAGACCTGGAGCTCTTCCCAATTGGGTTTTGGTCTACCATCTCAATTTGTGTGATGGATTTATAATCCCCTTCCAGCTTATCAAATTTCCCAGTAGCCTCTGTGGCTGTTCCAAGAATCTTTCCTACAGACGGATAAAGAATTTTTCTAATCAAAGTAGACTTACCAGATCCAGAAACACCCGTAACAACTGTGAGCACACCCATCGGAATTTCAGCATTGATTTTCTTCAAATTGTTTTCCCTTGCTCCCTGTATTTTGATGCTTTGGTTCCATTTTCGCCTCTTTGAAGGTACTTCAATCTGATCGATCCCGTTCAGGAACCTGGCGGTATAGGATATTTTCTCATTTTTAATGTCGTCATGATCGCCCTGAAAAACCAATTGACCACCATGCGAACCCGCTCCAGGACCTATGTCTATGATCTGATCAGCTGCTTCCATGATTTTTTCTTCATGTTCCACAACAATCACACTATTGCCAATATTTCTCAAAGATTTCAATACGTTGATCAGGCGATCCGTATCACGGGGGTGTAAACCGATACTTGGTTCATCCAGAATGTACATGGAGCCCACCAGGGCACTACCTAATGATGTAGCTAATTTAATCCGTTGGAACTCTCCTCCAGATAATGTTGCGGTCAACCTGTTCAAGGTTAGGTATCCCAGGCCAACCTCATTTAAGTAAGTCAACCTGCTTTGAATTTCCTGTAATATCCTCTTGGCTATTCGGCCGTGATGCTCTGAAATTTTTAGTTCCTTGAAAAACCCAATCAATTCCTCTACAGGCATCAGTACCAGGTCCGATATTGACTTCTCTGCAACTTTTACATAATTGGCATCTTTCCTCAGCCGGGTTCCACGGCAATCGGGGCACTCAGTTTTACCCCTGTACCTTGAGAGCATCACCCGGTATTGGATTTTATGTGTTTTAGATTCCAGGTGGGCGAAAAAAGTATTCAGTCCTTCAAAATACTCATTCCCATCCCAAAGTAATTGCATTTGCTCATCGCTAAGGTCGCCAACTGGTTTATGAATAGGGAAATCAAACTTAATAGCGTGTAGCTCAAGGTCTTTTTGCCAGTTTTTCATGGTTTCTCCTCTCCATGGAGCTATCGCATTTTCATAAACCGAAAGACTTTTGTCTGGCATTACAAGATCAGGGTCTATTCCAAGAATTCTACCAAAACCCTCACACCTTCTACAAGCACCGTATGGATTGTTGAAGCTGAAAAAATTTACACTTGGCTCTTCAAACCTGATCCCATCCAACTCAAACTTATCTGAAAAAGACACTCTATCATGACCTGCCACTTGTACATAGCATACGCCATGACCTTCAAAAAAAGCTGTTTGAATAGAGTCCCCCAACCGGAATTGATTTTGTTCCTCCTCTTTATTGACAACCACCCGGTCAATGAGAATTTCCAATGACCCTTTAAGGTCTTTTGATTCCAACAAGTCCTCAATGAAATACATGGATCCATCTTTTAGCACCCTTGTATAACCTTTACTTAGCAGGAGCTCAAGTTCCCTTTCTGTATTTCTTCCATTTGCTGATTCCATGGGGCAGGTGATACTTACCTTTGTGCCATTCTCAAAGGATTGGATATAATTGACCACACTGGTAACCGTATCTCGTGTTACTTCTTTTCCACTTACCGGAGAATACGTAACACCAATTCGGGCAAATAAAAGTTTTAGATAATCATAGATCTCGGTGGTGGTTCCAATAGTTGATCTGGGGTTCCTGGTATTTACTTTTTGCTCTATGGCAATTGCTGGGGCTACTCCTTTGATGTAGTCTACTTCGGGTTTCTCCATTCTACCCAGGAACTGACGGGCATAGCTGCTTAAGCTTTCTACATATTTTCTTTGGCCTTCCGCAAATAAGGTATCAAATGCCAATGAGGATTTTCCGGAACCTGAAAGCCCTGTGATCACGACCAGTTTATTTCTGGGAATTGCCACACTTAGGTTTTTCAGGTTATTTACCCTGGCTCCTTTGATTAAAATATATTTCTTCTGGTCTAAGTCGTCTATTGAAGGCGCTTTGCTGATTTCTGCCTGCATGCGGAAGTTTATTAAGAAATTAATGCGAAAACTAACCTAGAGTTGTACTGAAAACCCTCACAAATTGTTTGGATAATTCTGTATTTCCGCCAACCGGCTAAGTTATTTTATTCCGTGCAATTAGGCTAATTTAAAATGGAATTAACTAGTGACTTGTATAAGACATATAGGCCTCTTCGAGACTACCATATTTTGTGACTAAATCGCTCACTTTTTCATGTCCATATAGTTGGCCTTTGTCCATAATTAAAACAGAATCACAAATTTTTTCTACTTCAGACAATAAGTGGCTGGCTATAATTACATTTTTCCCCTCCAACTTTAAATTGGATATGATTTTTCTCAAAAGGATAAAACCATGCGGGTCTAGTCCGTTGTTGGGTTCATCAAATAAGTACAAACTGGCATCTCCCATTAGCGTACAAGCAATATTCAAACGTTGTTTCAACCCCTGAGAAAGGTTACGCACTAATTTTTTTTCATGTCCATTCAACCCAAGTAATTCTATAACTGATGAAATCTCTTGTGTAGAGCTTCTGGTTATATGTTTAAAAACATTCAACCCTCTCTGTACTTTATAGTATTTAGGGATACCCAACTCTTCCAGCATAAAGCGGACCTTGGTTTTATCCACTCCAAGCAAAATTTCTCCTTCATCGGAATTATTTATTCCAGCGATTAATTTCATTAGTGTGGTTTTTCCACTGCCATTTGGTCCGATAATACCAACTGTTTCACCATTAGGAACAGTGAAGTCAATTCCAGAAAGCTCGAAATTACGAGCTACCTTCTTTGATACATGATTGCAGGAAATCATCATCTAAAATTTCATTTTAATCAAGGAAAGATAGGAGAGTACATTGGAAGCTATCAAATAGAGTAAAAACACCAGCCAAATAATATAGTCATCCGGAATTCCACTTGATAAAAATGAGGCTGCAAAGTGAATTGGTAGGAATTCTCCAAATGAGTCTGGAATAAATGAATTTAGTAATCCATCAATAGTATAAATTATATAAACAAGCGCAAAAGCCCAAATTGCCGATTTCGAAAGAAGACCAAACAAAACACCTACCGAAGCTACTAAAAAGCAGGCCATCAGGGATAACTCGATATCAATTAATAGATTAGGAGGAGCAATTAATTTTCCAATTTCCAGTAAGGCCGTCGCAGACAAGTAATAGACTAGACTGTAAACTAAGCTTTGCAAGACCAACAACTTCAGTAGCATTGGCTTAGAATATCCCTGACCCAACATCATTGTAAAAAGTCCTGAATTTTTTTGTGATGCCACCGATACTGGGATCCAGATAAACAAAAAAGCGATCAATGCTTTACTAAATCTTTCCAAATCACCAAGATTATTCTCTTTTATGCCAAGGAAGAGTATAACGCCAACGAATAAATAAATATATAGAAGGAATAGTACATTCCTTCTATTTGTGAACATAGTTAAGACTACATTAATTAGACGCATCCAGCAACAAGACAATTTAGGGCTTCATTCAAGAAACATAAAAAGAAACCAGTTCCACCACAAAAGGCGAGATCAACAACTGTCATATCTGCAAACCCTGAACCAACACAATAAGCCAAATGACGCAAATTATTGCATTTTTGTTCAAGTTTTGCATTTTCATAATTTGATAAATCAGTGACTAATTGTCCATCGACGTATTCAAGGTCAACCTGATCATAATTATAATAGTCAATCATCGAAATGGTTTCGGTGTAGTCTGAACTTACAGGAAGCTGTGGTGTGCTAAGATAATAGCTGAATTCTACATTCCCATTTTCATCATAAACCACAACAACATCACTGATGTAATTCTCACGACCAGCAGGGTTAGAAATTGGAAATGTAGAAACTGAAACTTTTTCATTCGTAATCCGAGCCTCTGAAGACAGGTCTACGTTAAACCCTAGACTAATTAACTTATGATAGTAAGGTGAGTCAGAAAATTTTACTTCAGAGTCTTCAAATAAAGTAGGTTCTTCGGTTTTTTCAGGTGAGCAAGAAAGCTAAAGGCAACTAACAGTGCCAATAGCACGCGCGTAATTCTTATTTGGTTCATAATACAAAAGTTTAATTAAAGTATAAAAGACAATATAAGGACGATCAGTTCAGATTCCTGCCGTAGAAATTTGCACTGTTGGGTATGGTTTTGGTTTTGGTTTAATGTTGCAGGTAACGCTATAGTAAACATAACACTTTTGAAAAATTAACACAAAATTTTTTTGCAGCTTTCCAACCATCTGAATTTGGCTTGTGTCTTCAATAACGTGGCAAGCTCAAAAGCAGGATAAGCATTAAATTTTCCTCGGTGAATCCATGAAATTTTTCGACAAATTTTTGTTGGTTTCTGATAAATACATAGATTTGAGACTGTCTAAAAAATTAATTTAAACTTTTCACTCGAACCCTGACAATATGATATAGACCTCTACGTTAACAAAACAGGTATTTTATGAATAGAAGTGAATTAAGTGATAGCCAATTGCTTTCGCTTTACATGAACGGTAACGAAGAGGCCTTTTCAGAATTAGTAACCAGGCACAAGAACAGGGTATTCACCACTATTTATCTTATTGTAAAAGACACTTACGTAGCAGAAGATTTGCTACAGGATGCTTTTGTAAAAGCAGTCAATACGATTAAAAAAGGTAAATACAACGAAGAAGGTAAATTTCTCCCCTGGATTCTTAGAATTGCTCATAACCTGGCAATTGATTATTTTAGAAAGGCGAAGCGTTATCCGACCATTGTAATGGAGGATGGAAGTAACGTATTCAACAATCTTGATTTCTCAGAAGATTCAATGGAATCTATACAAATCAAGAACGATACCTACGCACTCTTGAAGAAATTGATCCAGGAACTGCCGGATCCTCAGAAGGAAGTGCTCATAATGAGGCATTACATGCAGATGAGTTTTCAGGAAATCGCTGAAAACACAGGGGTTAGTATTAACACGGCTTTGGGGCGAATGCGATATGCTCTCATTAATCTGAGAAAGAAAATGGATAAAACGAATATCGCCTATGACAAAAATCTTTACCGAAAATGACCTTTTGAGATTCATCTATGGAGAAACATCTAAAGCCGAAAATCTAGCCATCCACGACGCAATTTTATGCGATCCTGGTATGCAGGAAAAATTGAATGAATTACAAGAAATGAAAACACTTCTTGAGGCACACGAGCTGTCACCAGGAAGTAAAGTTGTTAACAACATCTTGAGTTATTCAAAAAACTTTGGTGAACTTCCCGTTTCAAAATAATTGAATTGGTAAATGCGGAAGAAAGAAAGGTTTGAAGCTTTTCTTGAACATTTCTCTGAAAATTTCCCAGAGCCAGAAACGGAGTTGAGGTATTCAAATCCTTTTGAACTGCTGGTGGCTGTTGTACTTAGTGCACAATGCACGGATGTCCGCATCAATAAAGTGACACCCGAGCTATTCAAAGATTTTCCTACTCCGGAACATTTGGCAAGTACCTATTTTGATGAGTTGTTTCCCTATATCCGTAGTGTTTCGTATCCTAATAATAAAACGAAACACCTAATCGGGTTAGGGAAAATGTTGGTGGAAGACTTCAATTCAGAAGTTCCTGAAACTGTGGAAGACCTTCAAAAACTTCCAGGTGTTGGCAGGAAAACCGCTAATGTGATTGCCTCTGTTATTTATAATCAGCCTACTATGGCGGTTGATACTCATGTTTTTCGTACCTCTAAAAGACTTGGATTGGTGACACAAACAGCCAAAACAGCCTTCGAAGTAGAAAAACAACTTATAAGACACATTCCTGAAGAACACATTTCTAAAGCACACCACTGGTTGATCCTACATGGCCGATACATTTGCCTGGCCCGTAAGCCTAAATGTGATGTTTGTGAGATCACTCACTTGTGCAAGTGGTTTAAAAAAAATAATGTTAAGCCCTAGTATTCCAGTGTATCTGAAGGCTCATTCTTTTCCAATTTCATGCTCCTGAGTTTCCCGTCTACTTTGATGTGAATCAGATTAACCTGATCATTAAATACTTCCGTGAGCACAGTATTTGTCACTTTGATTGTGTTAAGCTTTCTGACTTTAGGTATTTCCATGAAGCACCAAATCACATCGTCTTTATGTGATGCACCCAAAAAGTTGTAAGGAGCTGGCTTTCCGTTTACCTCCAATTTGAATTTGGACTCAATATAGGCCTGAACCATTGACCTGATCTTCTCATTATTCTCCACCTCAAATAAATCTATGCTGTTCCCTTCTTTTGTCATGATAGCATTACCCAGATCGTCAATGAATATTTTCTGAGCGATCTCGAGCGACTTTGCCTCCTCGTCAAACTCAATATCTGTCACGCTCACATGAAATGGGTGTAAGAATGAAAAAATTAAAACATAAAGTATCATCATTTACTTAATTTAGCAGGTTAATGCAAATGCATAAATAGTTTGAAAGTCTGAATTTTAAAAATGTCGTTGTTTCAAGTTTATTTTGAATTAGGTCTTCAGCATATCCTGGACACTAACGGATATGATCACATTTTATTTGTGGTAGCGCTGTGCACTATATATCAGGCACAGGAATGGAAAAAAGTATTGATTTTGGTAACCTCTTTTACCATCGGACACTCCATCACATTGGCGCTTGCCACTATGGATTTGATCAGGTTTAACTCTTCCATAATTGAATTTCTTATCCCGGTCACCATTTTCATTACTGCGTTATCAAATCTATTCGTCAAAGAGCTAAGTAGTTATAACGCACGTAAACTTTCATTTAATTATTTGTATGCTGTTTTCTTTGGCCTAATACATGGTATGGGTTTCTCAAATTACCTGAGACAAATACTGAGCAAGCAAGAATCCATTCTAACCCCTTTATTCGCCTTTAATGTAGGCCTGGAAGTGGGTCAAATAATAATAGTTTTAGTTTTTATGATCATTAGCTTTATTGCGGTTTCTATCTTCAGTGTATCAAGCAGGGACTGGAAGTTTTTCATCTCTTCGGCCATTGCGGGAATTGCAATTACACTGATGCTGGAAGCTAAATATTGGTAAATACACTTTAAACGAATATGAAAAAGATCTTAATTCTAGCGCTTGCGTTAGCATACGGTCAACTTTTTGCCCAGTCCTGGGATAAAAAATTTGAGCAATTAGGTACAACCCTACCAACACCCAATAGTTACAGGGCGGCTGATGGTGCCCCTGGTCCGGACTACTGGCAGCAACAAGCTGATTACATCATTGATGTACGTCTGGATGATAACACTCAAACTATAACCGGTTCAGAGCGCATCACCTATTATAACAACTCCCCCAATACACTGAAGTACATGTGGTTACAACTTGACCAAAACCTCATTGACGAGGATTCTGACACAAGGAAAATCACTACTCAAAAGATCAAAAAGAGTTATTCCGGTAAAGCGCTTCAGGCATTGGCCAATGATTTTGATTATGATGGAGGCTATAATATCACCAAAGTAACCGATTCCAATAATGGTTCATTGACCTATACAATCAATAAAACCATGATGAGGGTAGAACTTCCAAAACCTCTGACAAGTGGAGAGAGCTTTACCTTCAATGTAGACTGGAATTTTGTGGTCAATGACCGAATGATCATTGACGAGCGCTCTGGTTATGAATATTTTCCGGAAGATGGCAATAACCTCTACACCATTGCCCAATGGTTTCCCAGAATGGCAGTATATGATGATGTTGAAGGGTGGCAAAACAAACAGTTTCTAGGTGGCGGAGAGTTCGCTTTGACTTTTGGCAACTATTCTGTGAGCATTACAGTCCCAGCTGATTTTATTGTAGCCAGTACTGGAACACTGGAAAATGCGAAAGATGTACTTACATCAGAGCAGTTGAAAAGATTTGAAAGTGCCAAAAAGAGTTTTACGGACCCGGTGTTTATTGTGACAGAAGAAGAAGCAAGGACTAATGAAAAATCCCGAACGGATAAATTGAAAACATGGGTGTTTAAGGCCGATAATGTAAGGGATTTTGCTTTTGCCTCTAGCAGGAAGTTCATATGGGATGCGATGGCTGTAGACCTTGGGGATAATAAACCATTGGCCATGTCTTATTATCCTAAAGAGGGGAATCCACTTTGGGAAGAATATTCTACCCGGATTGTAGCACATACACTAAAATCTTATTCATTCCATACGATTAATTATCCTTACCCGGTAGCTATTTCTGTTCATACCGCTGATCAGGGTATGGAGTATCCCATGATCTGCTTCAACTGGGGTAGACCTGACGAAAACGGATACTATTCTCCGCAAACGAAATACAGTACATTAGGTGTTATCATTCATGAAGTAGGTCATAACTTTTTCCCCATGATCATCAATTCTGATGAAAGACAATGGACCTGGATGGACGAAGGCCTTAACACATTTGTGCAATACCTTGCCGAAAAAGAATGGGACCCTGCATTTCCAAGTAGAAGAGGTCCTGCTTTTAAGATTGTAGACTACATGAAGGGTGACCCTGAGGGCATGAGGCCAATTATGACTAATAGTGAACAAATTCTTCAGTTTGGCAATAATGCCTATGGAAAACCAGCAGCAGCACTCAATATCTTAAGAGAAACTGTGATGGGTCCGGAGTTATTCGATTACGCCTTCAAACAATACGCTGAAAGATGGGCATTCAAACACCCAACTCCTGCGGATTTCTTCAGAACTATGGAAGACGCTTCTGCTGTTGATTTAGATTGGTTCTGGAAAGGTTGGTTTTACACCACAGACAATGTAGACATTTCGATTAGCAATGTTGAATGGTACAAAATGGACAGCAATGAAAAGGATGTAGAAAAACAAGTCAAAGCTTCCAACAAATCAATTGAAGGGAGTAAAGAACAAGGAGAGTTGAAATTTACCAGTAGTCCAAAATCATTTGACCTCACAACAACCACTGATTATGAATATGACGAATTCCGGTCCAGGTTAAATGATTATGAAATTAAGAAAAGCCTGATGGATAAACACTTTTATGAGGTAACTTTCCAGAATGAGGGTGGTCTTGTAATGCCAATCATTATTGAGTGGACATTCGAAGACGGCTCCACAGAAATCGAGAAAATTCCGGCTGAAGTGTGGCGCAAGAATGAGGAGAAAGTGGTCAAGGTCTTTGTGAAAGATAAAAAAGTTGTGAACATGCAGCTTGATCCGGAAATGGAAACAGCTGATGTAAATGTTGACAACAATGTTTTTCCACGTGAGAAAGTACCATCAGCATTTGATAAATTCAAAGATTCAAAAGGAAAGTAACATGAAGTATCTACCTGTTTGGCTTATTGGTTTCACATTGCTTGCTTGTGAGACAAGCCAAAAAACTAATGATAAGAATATTGACACACCCCAAAACCCTCACGCAGAGGGTTTTGACCTTTCCGGGTCAGACGAAAATGCAATCGCTATTGCGGATTCGGTGATGATCGCAATGGGAGGAAGAAATGCATGGGACAATACTAAAATTCTGCAATGGAATTTCTTTAATTCCCGAAAACATACCTGGAATAAAGCCACTGGATGGGCCAAAGTGGAAAGTTTGAGAACGGACCTACAAATTCTCGTCAATGTACAATCAGACAGCCTTTATGGCCAGGTGAAAAAGGACGGTGAACTGTTGAGCCATCCGGATTCACTGAAAAAGTACTTACAGCATGGAAAATCAGCCTGGATCAATGATGCCTATTGGCTCTTTATGCCATTTAAACTGAAAGACAGTGGAGTGACTCTGACATACGAGGGTAGTGATACCACACAGAATGGCGAGTTGTCTGACAAACTAAAATTAACCTTTAAGGAAGTAGGTGACACACCTGACAATGCTTATGATGTTTGGGTCAGCAAAAAAGACAAATTGATTAAACAATGGGCGTATTATGCAAAAAATGATCAGGATTCTTCAAATTTTGTAACACCATGGGACAATTATCAGTCATATAATGGTATACTTCTTGCGGATAACCGTGGGAAAAGAAAAATCACAGAAATACAAGTATTGGATTCTGTGAACGTTAAGACTTTTACTGAATTATAAAAGACCATGATTACATTGATTCAAAAACTAGCAACTGCCCTTGTTGTAGTCCTTTTGTCAACTTTTGCTCTTTTTGCCGGAGACGGTTTAAAAATGCAGACACAAACAAAAGACCTGACCAACGGGAAAGTGATTTCATCCACCTTGTATATAAATTCCTCAGAGCTGGTAATAAAAAATGGCAACCATGTCATTTTGTTTGATGCGGGCAAAGAGCTAATCACCTACATTGACCACCAGTCAAAACAATATAGTAAGATAGACAAGGCAACAATGAAAATGCTTGGTCAACAACTGGAACAGATGGCTGCCATGATCAAGGCTTTTTATTCCAATATGCCTCCAGAACAACAGGAGAAGTTCAGACCACTTATCGAAGGTGAAGTGCATGCTTCCTATGAAAAAACTGGCTCTGAACGGGTAAGTGCATGGAATACCAATAAATACAAAGCAACCGCTTCAGGGAAAATGGTACTGGAAACTAATATTGCAGGGTTTTCTACATTGGATGTCTCGAAAGCGGATGTCCAGGCTCTTCCAAAACTACTAGACCTGATCGCCAATAATTTAAGTGGTATTGGAGCCGTGGTTCCAGCAACTTCGGTGATATCTCAATGGGGTGGGAAAGACAACCCTATTTTCAAAGAGGGTGTACCCGTAAAAACCACCACTTTCAGCAATGGTAAACCTCAAAATGAGACTTTGGTAGATACCATTGAAAAGATTTCATTCTCATTGAACGACTTTGCTATTCCTCAAGGGTATCAGGAGCAAAAAATTGAGTTTAATGCAAACTCTATGCGGTAGATAAAAAATATTGTTATGGTTCGGTGATGTCACCAACCTTCTAAAGATTACCCCTGATTGTCTAGATCGGGTGTTTTTTATTGTTCTTTTTCCGGACTAAAATAATTGCAAAATAAAATCAGAAAAAGCCCGTGTGAACCTGACATATTGCTATTACTTTTGTCGGCTCTTTCACCAAAAAAAAATTAGGAAATATGAAAATCTGGTACAGCTGCAAAGTGAAATATGGTAAGCAAAATGATGAGGGTATTATGAAGCAGGTTACCGAACCATTTTTAGTAGATGCTATGTCCTACACAGAGGCGGAAAGCAGAATCTATTCTGCCATGGAAATAAATATCTCTGGTGAGTTTTCTGTTCACAGCATCACGAAAACAAATATTTCAGAAGTAATTAATTATGATGATTCTGATTACTGGTACAAATCAAAAGTTACCTATAGTACTGTAGATGGTGATTCTGAAAAAGAAGTAAAGATCAATACATATTTTTTAGTCAGTGCTGAAAATGTGAAGCAAGCATTTGAACGAGTTGAAAACAACCTTAGCTCAATGCTGGTTCCTTTCGAAATTCCTTCAATTGCCCTTACAAATATCATTGAAGTATATCCATACGCAGAAGAAGAAGACAATCAGGAAATACCTGAAAACCTTACACCATTAGAAGAAGTGGGTGAATAATCACCCGCTTACTTTAAACTTTCTAATTCTTCTTCAGTAAAATCTGTAGGTAGCCCCAGGTATTCAAATCGATCAATCTCCTGTAGTATTTCCTGGAATTTGATCCTTGCCCGTTTATAAGCAGGACCTCCCAATGGTAAATGTTTTGGGGGGTTGTCCAGTTGCGTCACCTCCCACATGGCTTTTGCTGCTTTTTCCGGGCTCCCAATTTGATTTCCGCTCACACCATTAATTGCTGCCATGTTTTTAGTTGCGGTATTTTTATAATCATCAATTTTAGAAGGCGTATAAGTTGCAGATCTTCCGGCCCAGTCTGTTCTAAAGGGTCCAGGTTCAATATTAGTTACATTGATTCCCAGGTGTGATACTTCGGTGGCCAATGCCTCACCAATTCCTTCCAGTGCAAATTTTGATCCATTGTAGATCCCCGCTCCCGGAAAACCATTCAACCCGGCTATGGATGTGATGTTTAATATATGCCCAGATCGTTGTGCCCTCATGATTGGCAAAATAGCCTGCATCATTCTTACAGGTCCATAAACATTAACATCAAACTGACGAATCATTTCCTCTTCTGCCACTTCCTCCACGGCTCCCAGGCTTCCATAACCGGCATTATTGACAAGTACATCTATTCTTCCAAACTTGTCAACTGCTGATTTGACTGCACTTTTAATTTGATCATTATCAGTTACATCCATCAAAACACCCAGTGCATTTTCTGATAGCGCTTCGAATTCCGACAGGTTTGCTTCTTTTCTGAGTGTTCCTACTACGGAATCTCCTTGCTGAACAGCATATTTTGCCAGCTCTTTTCCAAATCCCGTAGAACAGCCAGTAATAAACCAAACTTTGTTAGCCATGTTTCTTATGTTTTAAGGTTGAATTGATTGTCTTATTTAACCAAACCCAGTTGGCTTTAGTTTACCTAATTGCAAATAAGAAAATTAGTTAATGGCTTACAAAAAATTGGCTTTGATTCTAGGAAATTGTTTATTCCCTGACCATAGTAAACTAAACCCAACCAGGGAAACACTATTCTTCATGGCCGAAGACCATGGTCTCTGCACTCACTTCAATTACCACAAGCATAAAATCATCCTATTTCTTTCTGCCATTCGTTCTCATGCTGATTCAATTGAGGCAAATGGACATGATCTTACCTATTTCAAATTAACGAAAGACAATCAAAACCTCTCATTTGAAGAGAAACTGAAAAACGTGATTGTTGATTACACTGACATCACTGAAATAGTTACCTATGACATTGAGGATCATTTTTTTGAGAAACGCATTGTGGTTTTCTGCAAACAGAATCATTTAAAGCTTTCAATTATTGATTCTCCCGGGTTTATCACTACCAAAAAAGAATTCAGCGCCTATCACCAACGGGTAAACAAACCATTTATGCACACATTCTATCAGAAACAGCGTAAATCTCTCAACCTGCTTATGGACGGTATGAATAACCCTTTACATGGGAAATGGTCATTTGATGAAGAAAACCGTAAAAAATTGCCAAGGAAAATCACCATCCCTGACCTGGGGCCTATAAATGAAACAACGCATACGGAATCAGTAAAGATTTTGGTAGACACTATTTTCGGGGGTCATCCGGGGAATATCGAAAACTTTCAATGGGCGACTACACGAGTAGAAGTGTTGAAACTATTGGATGATTTTCTTGATAATCGATTTGATTCATTCGGACCATATGAGGATGCCATTCATAATAAGGAGGTCTTTATCTTTCATTCAGTTTTGTCTCCCTACATTAATTTGGGTTTGATCACTCCAGATGAGATTGTGAAAAAAGCTGTAACATTTTATGAAAAGCACAACACCCATTATCCAAGTGTTGAAGGTTTTGTGCGGCAAATCATTGGTTGGAGGGAGTTTATGAGGGGCATGTATCACGAGTATGATGCAGCTTTAAATAAAAACTTTTTTAATCACCATAGAAAAATGACCTCACACTGGTACGATGGGTCGACCGGTTTACCTCCACTTGATGATTCCATTCAAAAAGCAATTCGATTTGGTTATACACATCATATAGAAAGGTTAATGATCCTTGGTAACATTATGCTGCTATGCGAAATAGACCCAGATGAGGTTTATAAGTGGTTTATGGAAATGTATGTGGATTCGGCAGATTGGGTGATGGCCCCAAATGTTTATGGCATGAGCCAATTTTCAGACGGTGGAATTTTTGCAACCAAACCATATATCGGTGGTTCGAATTACATTTTAAAGATGAGCAACTACTCCAAGAAGGGAGATTGGCCAGAGGTGGTCAATGGTTTGTATTGGCGGTTTATTGAAAAGAACAGAAAAGTGTTTGAAAACAACCAGCGAATGGCCATGATGGTAAAAACGCTGGAAAGGATGAATGAAGACAAAAAAAACAGGATTTTTCAGCTCGCTGAGTCCTTTATAGCAAAAGTAACTACCTAATGCTGTGCCCATTTCTGCCTTCTGCATCTCTCGCTACAGTATTTGACCTCCTCCCAAACGTTTCTCCATTTTTTACGCCAGGTAAATGGTCGGCCACAAGCGGCACAATTTTTTTCTGGTAGATGAGGTTTCCTGTAAGTCACCTTTTGCTAATTTTATTGTGTGTGATCTGTTTTTGAAGACCAGATTTAAATCGAAATTTTTCGACTTTACTTTTCACATCGTGCTTGGTACTCCTTCCCTGAACCCTTTTTCTCCACCTTCTGAAACTGGATGGTTTCATCGATTTGCGCAAGATTTTTATGACCTCTTTCTCGGATAGGCCAAATTGCCTGTATATCGCATCAAATGAAGTCCGGTCTTCCCATGCCATTTCGATAATTCTATCCAACTCATCCTCTTTCAAATGCTCTGGTTTCTTCATTTTGTTTTGCTAAGATTTTACTTGCTTCAATTTTTGTTTGACGCTCACCCTTTTTTGCCCAAAGTTTACTTGAAGCATGCTTATAAGTACTTTTAATATCCACAACAGGATAAGGATAGTTCACTCCTAGACGACAATTAAATAAGGTCTGTTCCATGTCAGACATCTTCCAGGGTTCATGGATAAGTTCAGAAGGAATTTTTTTGAGCTGAGGCAACCAATTCCTAATAAATTCTCCTTCTGGATCATGCTCATAAGACTGTTTGATTGGATTGTAAATTCTAATGGTGTTGTATCCAGTAGTTCCTGCTTGCATCTGAAATTGTGGATAATGAATGCCTGGCTCAAAATCGAGGAACTGAGCTGCCAACCAATCAGCACCCTTTTTCCAGTCGAGCCATAAGTGATGTGTTAAGAATGAAACCAGCATAGAGCGCATCCTAAAATTTAGATATCCGGTTTTCCGGACACAAACCATGCACGCATCTACAAGAGGAAACCCGGTGCGACCAATTCTCCAGGCTGTGAATTTATCTTCATTCCAATCTTCTCGCAGGTTATTGTAAGCTGGATTAATATTTTCATTTTCATAGCGATGCATCATTTCAAATTTCTGAATGAAATGACAATGCCACCTAAGGCGTGATGCGAAAGCGTTAAGATTCCGTTTATCTATTGATGTTTTTTTCGCAGCAATCACTGCCTGATAAACCTGCCTTACTGAAATATTGCCCCAGGCTAAATACGGGGAAAGCCTGCTACAACTTTTCCTGGCTGCCAGAGGTTTTGAAATGTGTTGGTTATAGTTCATTACTCTGGATGAGAGAAATGACCTTAAATATTGATGAGCAAGCTTTTCACCTCCTTTTTGAAATTTATCGCTCGATTCAGAAATCTCGGACGGAACCTCTCTGGAAATTGCATTTAACAATGAGGCCTCCAAGTGTATGAGTTTCAGTTTTTCTAAATTGGGCTCAAATTGCGGAGCAGACATCGTTTGATACCAGTTTTTTGGCCAGTTTTCACGTTTCTTTAAGCCCCTAATTAATCCTGCGCACGATGATTCTTGCCATTCAATCTGATTGTCATTAAAATATTTCTTGACTGACTTGTCTCGATCATATGTCAATTTGATTCCAGTCTCCTGATGGCTAAAAACTTTGTTTATACTTAATGATTTCTGTATCTCCTTAATTGCCGGAAGTACTTCGCTATAGAGCAAGTAGACCTTGCCGGAATTCAGGGACGCATTTATATCTTCCACCGATTGTATAACAAATCTCCAGTGTCTATTATCACTTTGGGGAGCTTGCATCAGGGATGGTTCCAGAAAAGCGATGAGGAGAATAGGTAACCCCTCCTCAATTGCGTCCTTCAAAGGAGCATGATCATGCAAACGAAAGTCTCTCTTAAACCAAACGAGATTTATCTTTTTACTCACGTAAGACTTAACAATTGGTAAACTGTGAATGTTATATTTTCACCAATATCTATCAGATGAAAAGAGCGTTAGTTTGGTTCCGAAATGATTTAAGAGTACATGACAACATTGTGCTCACCACGGCAAATGCCAATTTCGATGAACTTATACCAGTCTATATCTTTGACGAGTTGAATTTTAAAGAAACCCGCATTGGCTTACCAAAAACAGGACCTTACCGTGCAAATTTCCTAATTGAAACCGTACTTGATTTACGAGCACAACTCAGTAATTTAGGTGGAGACTTGATCGTAAGACGCGGCAATGTAGTTGAAGAAATTATGAAGCTCGTGGATCAGTTTAGCATAAATACTGTTGTGGCCTCTAAAGAGTGCACCTATGAAGAGCTACATATTGAGGGCGCACTCGAAAAGGTATTACACCAAAAAGGTGTAGCCTTAAATCTTTATTGGCAAAGTACCCTTTATTACATTTCAGATATCCCATGGCCAATTCAACATCTTCCATCGGTATTCAGTGATTTTAGAAAACAGCTTGAAAGGGAATCAACCATTAGGGAAACACTCGCACCTTCGAAAGCCATTAATATAGTTGAAAGTGTCTATCCAGGTGAAGTCCCAAAATTGGAAGAACTTGGATTGATCTTGAAAAGAGATGATCGTGCAGTTATTGATTTTAAAGGTGGTGAAACAGAAGCATGGAAAAGGTTAAGGTATTATATATGGGAAAGTGACCTAGTTGCCATCTATAAGGAAACCCGTAATGGATTGATGGGTGGAGATTATAGCTCAAAACTTTCACCCTGGTTGGCCATGGGTGCCATTTCGCCAAGATCAGTTTTCTGGGAAGTGAAAAAATATGAAGCCGTTCGGTCAAAAAACAGCTCTACATATTGGCTGGTCTTTGAACTCATGTGGAGAGACTATTTTAGGTTTATTGCTAAGAAGCATGGCAGCAAAGTCTTTAGAAAAACTGGCATCAAACAGGTGGACCTCCCTCTGAAAAATGACCTCAACTCATTTGAAAAATGGAAAGGTGGCAAAACTGGTGTTGATTTTGTGGATGCCAATATGCAAGAGTTAAAACAAACTGGGTTCATGTCAAACCGAGGGAGACAAAATGTTGCCAGCTATTTGGTCAATGACTTAAAAGTAAACTGGACCTGGGGAGCAAGTTATTTTGAGACTATGTTGATAGACTATGATCCATGTAGTAATTGGGGTAATTGGAATTATATCGCAGGAACAGGCAATGACCCCAGAAAGAATAGATACTTCAATATTGAAAACCAATCAAACAAATATGATCCAAGTGGAAATTATATCCGTTATTGGCTGGAATCGAAAAATCTTATTAGCAAATGATAAAATATTTTTGATTTGATTTAGGTTTTTTATCTCGTAACTTGTACTTCAATAAACACATTAAATAAAAGCATTTCCAGCTGTCGAACACTTCACCTGATGATATTAGCTACCGGGATGCCGGTAGCTTTTTTCCACTTTAATTCTTATTCATAATTCTGCAATTGATATTCTTATTATCTTTCAATTGTAATTAAAGATATAGATAGTCATGAGAGTCTTCTTTTTCGCATTTCTACTTATTGTTTCAAGTACTGCTATCGGGCAGTCCCTTGAGGAATTAGCATCATATATTCAGGGATCCTATTCAAGTGAAGCCCAATCTTCTTCCAGTGATGAATACATTAATGTTAATCTTCATATGTATGAAATTTGGAGTGATTGGAGTGAGCACCACGACGAGATCTGGTTTTATGTAGAGCAGGCAGTAGCCTCAAAGCCAAATGAACCTTACAGACAAAGAGCCTACTTACTAACAGAAAACGAAGATAAAACTTTCAATATCGCGATTTATGAATTTCACAACCCCTCTAAATTCGTTGGTAAATGGCAACAGCTTAAGTTCTTCGATATGTTTGACAATACCATATTATCTGTAAAAGACGGATGCGACATCACATTGAAAAAAGATGGTGACAAGTATTCTGGCAGCACGACCGGGAAGAACTGCAAAACAGATTGGCAAGGAGCTACATATGTCCAGTCAGATGTTACTCTAAGCAGCAAAGCACTTACAAGTTGGGACCGAGGCTTCAATATTGACGGTAAACAAGTGTGGGGGCCTGCTAAAGGAGGCTACCAGTTTGTTAAAAAACAGTAAACTATTCCTTTATTGAGATCAGCTCAAATTTGATGGTTTGTCCATCATAATTATTGTAAATAATTTTCACGAATCCCAGGTTTTCATTGAACCAAAAATCATTTTCAATAATACCCTGAGATGTTTCTGATTTAGAAGAAATATGCCAGGCCTCCTTTTCAAAAAATTGAAGGTCTTCCAGATGTTCAAACGCCTCTATGAGGTAATCCTGTTTGATTGTTATATCAGACAACTCCCCAAGGTTATCTCCAGTATTGATTTCACTTTCCCAATACTTACCAATCTCTAATGGGAATTTAACCTGAGGTTTTGGTGCCAGTGCTGTTATTCCATACTGATTGTTTTGAAATGGGTTAAACCAGATTTCTTTGCTATTATCAACTACCACTGACGTAGTTTTCTTTTCCCACTTGATTGAATTATCAAAAGCGTTTTGATCGGTTTTACTAAAGTCATATTGAACAATCGCTTCCAGGTCTCTTTTAGGGTTAATATCCAGAGGCTTACCTGTGGACTGCAATGATACCATTTCATCAGATATGAGGTTTGATTCAATGTCCCACACCCTCACTTTATAAATAAAAGTTCTACAGGTACGGAAAACTCTTCTGCGGGTATTTTTCACATATTGGTTTTCATCACATGGAATCTCTTCAAAGTCGGGGTATTTTGAACATGAAGTGATGAATAATATTGAACCAAAAATTAATAATACCAATGACCTCATTACTTTTATGATTTGATAATTCAATTAAATCCGGCGCAAAAATATGTCATTCACAATAAGAAAGGCAGTATCAGAAGAATTTTCAGCAATTGAACTCCTGGCAGATAAAATCTGGAGAGAACATTACACACCCATAATCGGTGTAAAACAGGTTGATTACATGTTGAACAAGTTTCAATCCACTCAGGCGATGCTAAAACAAATAGAAGATGGATATGAATACTATGTATCATATCTTGACGATAAGCTTGTTGGGTACCTGTGCATCAGGGAAGAAGATAGTCTCCTATTCTTGAGTAAAATTTACCTGGACAGCTCTATGAGAGGTAAAGGTTTTGGAAAAGAAGGAATTTCTTTCGTGGAGAAAACTGCCAACGATAGGGGGCTAAAAGGAATCAGACTAACGGTCAATAAATTCAACACAAATACCATAGCAGCGTATAAAAAGATGGGTTTTATTGAAACACAGGAACTTGTCATGGATATTGGAGAAGGGTTTGTCATGGATGATTATGAAATGATCAAATGGATTTGAGGTAATCTTCATTTATTCTGAATATATTAATGGTACTAATCTATTTGATCATTGAGCAACTATTTAAACATCCGTAAACTCGTCACAGAGGAATTTCAAAAAGAATGGGTCAGTGCGTTTGGACGGAAACTTGCTGGAACTAAATACACGCTGTTGAAGGACCAGTTCAACATTAGGCAAATTCAAATAGAAGTCGACAACCTAATTCAGCAAGCGGATGACCCGGAGGCTATCAGAAAGTACCATCGATTAAATTTAAGGTATCTGGCAAAATACTTTGCAAGTACTTTGGTTAACCAGGTAAAAGCAAATGATGACTTCAAAGCATCTCTTCTGCAAAGCCTTACTGTTTTTAAGTCAAATCCACAGTATACTATTTACGCTTCTTTTTGTTGATCAAGAAATTGTTCGCGGTAATTCAGGGGTGTGCTTCCGGTCCAACGTTTAAAACTCCTAATAAAAGTACTCCCATCGGAATAATTCAACATATAGGCTATTTGGTTCACCGAAAGGTCCTTCCTTCCGAGATAGGCTAGAGCAAACTCTTTTCGTAGGCTTTCTAAAATATTTTTGAAGGTGTATCCCTCACTTTTCAATTTTCTCTGTAGTGTACGTGCTCCAAGGTTTAAATTACTGGCCACTTCCTCCAGGGTTGGAAACTGAGGTCCAACCATGTTCAATACAGAATTCCTTACGGTATTATAAAATCCTGAATGGCCTGATTTACTGGCAAGCTTCTTATTGGCTAGGTCTACCAAAACCCTTAGCATTTCATAGTCTCCGGTAATCACCGGTTTTTCCAGCTGGTCTTTGTGAAAAACAATAGCTGTTTCTTTTCGACCATAAGCTATTGGCACATTAAATACCTCTTCATATGTAGCGTGCTTAGATGGTTTTGGCCATTGGTATTCAATTTTAATCGGGAATTGTTTGTGCAACATGAGCTCCTGGAACTCCCTTAATGTAAAAGCAATGATACCATCTGCTGTTTGTCGTACTACCTCTTCATTTTGTTCAAGCCAGAGAGGAATTGGTTTAATCGTGAGCCTGTAATAATCTCCGCTCTTAAGTAGCTGCTTAGGCATGGCCCGACAACCCAGGTTAATGAAATCACAACCATATTGAAGTGCTTGCTTCACATTACTACTTGACCTTGTAATTTGGCCCACTAATCCGGCTGCAGCCAAATTCATTTGCTGCCCTGCATGTAACCCAAACAGGTCATCACCTGTCTGTTCTATTGCTTTTCCAATCACCCTGTTATAACTCAGAGAATCAACCAGAAAGTCTTCCTGTGTCAATTCCTCCACTGTGAATCCACAAATAGCCTGTAACGACGATATGTTTGCCCCCTGTGATTGAGCAAATAGCATCATAGAGTATAAAAACCTACCGCTAAACTGCATCGATGTATTTTGATGTATTAAACGTAATTTAGCACTTTGTCGTCAAATGCCTATTCCATGTCGTGTTTTGGATGCTTACAGCTTGCTAAATATCCGTTCTTTGAATTAACAAAAACAATAAAGAAATGAGCAAGCAAAACAAAAAACACATTACGTCATCAATTGAAATCAATGCTCCTGTAGAAAAGGTGTGGGGAATACTTACAAGAAATGAAGAGTGGGAATATTGGAATCCTTTCATCGTAAAAAGTGAAGGAAAAATCGCTATCGGCAGAAAGATCAAAAATACCATGGTAATGGATGGTAAGAAAATGGCGTTTAAACCGATAATAAACTCATATGTTACCAATGAGGAAGTTACATGGACTGGCAACCTGATAATACCTGGCCTCTTTGATGGAAAACACACCTTCAAATTGCAAAAATTAGGAGATGAAAGTACATTGTTGATCCAGGAAGAAGTATTCAGTGGTATTCTAAGTGGTTGGTTTGCCAGTAACGGATTAGATAAAACATTAGCCAACTTTGAAAAAATGAATAAAGCATTAAAAGCAGTGGCTGAGGAAATCTAGTAACAATTGTAAGACTGAACCATAATTAATAGATTAGGGTAAATGAAGCCCTTTTTAATACTCCAATTAAGAAAACTAGATGACGCTGCAGATAGTGAACTCAATGCAATCCTAAATTATGGAGATTTAAAACCTGAGGATGTCACTAGGGTGAGAATGGAGAAGACTGGCATCCCCAAGATAGAGCTGGAAAACTATTCCGGAGTGGTTGTTGGAGGCGGCCCCACCAATATTAGTGATTCAAACGAGAAAAAGTCACCCGAAGAGTTGCGTTTTGAAAAGCAGCTTTTTAAGTTGATTGAGAAGGTATTAGATAAGGATATCCCCTTTTTAGGAACCTGCTATGGTTTAGGTGCATTGGGCAAGGTATTGGGTGCTAAAGTGGGAAAAGGGATGTACAGCGAAAATGCTGGAACCACGCAAGTGGCCATTTCAAATGATCATCCAACCTCTATCACAAGAGGTGTTGATAAAGATTTTACTGCTTTTACTGGTCATAAGGAGTCATGGCAAGATGTCCCTGCAGGTGTAGATGTAATTGGAACATCTCAAAACTGCCTTGTTCAGATGGTAAGGGTGAAAGAAAATGTTTTCGGTACTCAATTCCACACAGAACTTGATCTTACGGGACTAAAATTAAGGATGAGGCTGTATCTGGAGCATGGATATTTTGACCCGAAAGATTATGAACACATGTTAGTCAAATATGATCATTTGAAAATCACGGAACCCCAGAAAATACTTTCAAATTTCGTTCGCCAATACCGTCAGAAATAATGGATCAAACTAATCACTACAGGAAACTGGAAAGAATGTATCTCAATGCAAACATCAACTCCAGGTTATATGAGTCCACTCAAATCAAAATTGACAATGCATCCGCCCAAATCAAGCTTACGATTGATGAAAAATACTTTCATGCATTAGGCGCAATCCATGGATCGGTTTATTTCAAGTTACTGGATGATGCTGCATTTTTTGCCGTGAATTCTTTGGTAGAGGATGTATTTGTATTGACCACCTCATTCAATATCAATTTGATCCGACCCGCAAATGAAGGCATCATAACTGCAATCGGAACAGTTAGATTCCGATCTAAAAACCTTTGGGTAGCTAATTCAGTACTCACAAATGAAAACGGCAAAGAGATAGGTTTTGGAACGGGAAACTTTATGAAAAGCCGGGTTGAGCTTTCAGAAGATATTGGTTACAAATAATCCCCGTTGCTTAAAAATTAGCTCCCAGGGATATTTCAATACCTTCAATTAGTATGCTTGCATCCTCATAATTAACATCTGTAGAAGAAATAGTCCCTCCAATTACTCCCCCGGAATACGTCCCAGACAAAGCTGTTTTGTTTGATCCAGACAGGTATTGAACTTCAGCTGTGAGTGAAAAATCATCGGACACAAAGAATTCAAAACCAATTCCAGCCATCCAGCCTCCTCCCAGGTCCACTTCTTGTTCGAAATCTGCAGTGGAAACATCCCAACCCTCATATTCTGCAATGGCCCGATCAATGTTACCGTAGTTTAATCTTGGGTTCATATGCCAAAGGCCAAAACCTCCTCCATATAACTTTGTTTCCACATATTTACCAGGTAGGCGAATATAGAGCTGAGCTGGTATTAGAACAGAAAAATGGGGGCCAGTGAAAGGTTTGTCATTTGCAAAAGGGAGGTCTTCCATACTTAGACCAGACATATAATAAAGAGTCCCTCCGGTTGTCACGCCCAGGTAATCTCCAAATTCTATTCCAATTCCTCTTAAAGAGAAAGGGCTAACAGGAGCTGAAATATATCCATTTGTAGGAATCAAATAAGAGAAAGAAACACCCTGTGATCTTGCTTCATTTGGCAAAAGATACAGGACAAAAACTATCAGGATAAATTTAACCGAATTGGCCATCGTATTTTTCATAAAGATTAAGTTAAGTCAACACAAGTCAAGAGCCAAATGATCTTGTATGTTTGCCTGCATGACCTCAACAGAAAAGCAAACATCAAAAATCCTGGCCATTTCGATGGCAATTCTTGGCATTGTGATGTTCTCCTCAAAAGCAGTTTTGGTCAAGCTGGCCTATCGACATGAGATTGATGCCGTTACACTTCTATTGTTTAGGATGCTATTTTCTTTACCCTTCTACCTGACAATTGCTCTTTGGAAGAATCCAAAGTCAAAAAATGAAATTAGAAAGCAGGAATACCTATGGTTAGTGGGATTTGGAATAATTGGATATTACCTCGCCAGCTATTTTGACTTTCTAGGTCTACAATATATCAAAGCTAGCCTTGAGAGAGTCATCCTTTTTGTATACCCCACACTGGTCTTGATTATCTCACGGATTTTTTTGAAAACACCCATTACAAGAATTCAGGTGATGGCAATTCTGGTGACATATGTGGGTATCATTATCACTTTTGCAGAAGAACTCATCATTGTGGGCTATGGTCAGGGTGTGATACTTGGTGGATTGCTGGTATTCTTCAGTGCTCTGACTTACGCGTCTTACATCGCCGGAAGTGGCTGGTTGATCCCTAAGTTTGGTGTGACATTATTTACTTCGTATGCAATGCTGGTCTCATGCACTTGTGTGATTTTACATTACTTCGTAACAGGAGGAGGCCTGAACTTTAACTTTCCCATAGAGGTATATTTCATTTCTTTCGCGATGGCAATAATTGCAACTGTAATTCCTTCCTACCTGATTTCATTCGCTATAAAAGGATTAGGCGCTTCTAATTTTGCCATATTTGGGAGTATTGGACCTATATCTACCATCATACTGGCCAATATATTCCTGGGAGAAAGAATGAGCTGGGTTCAGATAGCTGGAACAATGGTGGTGATCGCTGGTGTAGTATACCTTTCGCTGAAAAAGAAGTAACTTCCCTATTTAACTAATGAGATTAACCAGGGCCATACCTCCTTCAGTAAAACTGAAACTAAGACTTGCTATCAGAAATTTTCGTGATCGGCAAAATGGTCTGTCAAAGAATTTTGCAAAAGTGAATGGTGAAATAAAACTTGATAAGCAAGTGGTTGAAACGGTTCAGGAAATCAAGCAAAGTTCACATTTCGACAATAAGGTTCACAATCTGAGGCTCGGTAGCGATCAAATCTCGAAATATGTAATCTATCCAGGTCAGGTATTTAGTTTTTGGAAAGCTGTTGGGAAACCAACTGTAAAAAACGGGTTCAAAAAAGGAAGAAACTTAATAAAAGGAAAGCTCTCAGAGGATGTGGGAGGAGGCCTCTGCCAATTGAGTGGCATCATGTATCACACCAGTCTGAAAATAGGACTTGAAATTCTTGAAAGACATTCTCATTCGCTTGACATTTACAAGGAAGAAGAGCGTTATACACCCCTTGGCGCGGATGCAACAGTTGTTTTTGGCTATAAAGACCTTAGAATTCGAAACTCTTTTGATTCTCCAATCTGTTTTGAGTTTCAATTTCAAAATAACACTCTAATTTGCTCAATTTGCACCGACACAGGTTTGCCAATTCATGAAATAGATTTTATTCGAGAAAACCGGAATGGTCAGGTATTGGTTAAAACATTTGATAGAACATCAGGTGATCAAATCTGTGAATCAGTTTATAAGCCAATATCTGATCAATAAGTTTATTTAGAATATTCTGGTATTTTCATGGTAATTACAGGTTTATGGGCATGGTTGACTATTGCTTCAGCATACGCGCCATGAAGTAATCTCCCTAAACCAGTATAACCATGCGTTCCAATAAAGATGATATCAGTATCATGGTTTTTGAGGAAATTTAGAATTCCTTCTTCCGGATAATCTGACTTCTCGCGGTATAATTTGTAATTATGAAGGAAATTCCTTTTTGCGTATGCGTCCAATTGATTTTTAACCTCATTGTCTGGTACGATGTGAGACGGGATGTCCACTTTCAACACCTGCAATTTACAATTGAATAGTTCCTGATAATCTTTAGCATTGTAAGCGATCCAATCTTCCTTTTCATCCAGGTTGGAACATAAAAGCATATTCTCAAACTTATCGATATTGACTTTCTCCTTTATGGTAATCACCGGGCATTCGGCATGTCTTACGATTCTTTCAAATATACTCCCTGAAACAAACCCTTCTAATTTACCATGCTCTGATGCACCCTGAATTATCCAATTAACAGACTCTTCCTTACTAAATTCAAGAATTTTCTGAGCTACTTTACCCATTGACTGTTTGATTTTCACTTTTTGTCCATGATCAGCAACGCTAAACGCTAATTTTTCTAATTGTGAGTGAACTCCCTTTATATATTGATCTCTGTAGATTACTTCCATGGAGGCATGCCCCAAATCAGAATAATTGATGTGAGGCAGTTCTACCACGTGCAATAAGATAATCTCACCGTTTATTTTCTGGTTAAATTGAATGGCAAAATCCAGCGCATGATGTGATTGATCCGAAAAATCAACCGGTACAAGAATCTTTTTCATAATAAAACTGGTTTACCTCAATTTAATAAAATCAATAGTGAATTTCTACTTTCACCAAGCCAGGAAACTCATCAGCATAAGCATTATTGGGTTCAATCCAGACACTCTTCATGTCATACCAACTATCTCTGCCTTCTTCTTTGAAAAGGTCCCTTATATCAAAGGGTTTTTCCGTCATGATGAGCATATCTCCCATATAAATCTGATGATAGTCTGGCAATTCTGCCAAATAGAAACTTTTTACAGAATCCAATTCTGCATCGATCCCAAAGATAATTGACGGTCTACCGTTTCCGGCTTCCGGGTACCAGAGGCCAAGGTTATCGGTCTGATCCACAATGGTATGGGGCTCGAAGGTTGGGAAATTGATCACAAAATCAGGAACTTCCGTTTTTTCTTCTTCATAATAATAGGCTTCCTCAGTGCTTTCTGTATCCTCGGTAGCAGCCGTTTCTTCATCAGTAACTTCGTCTTCAGTTGTTACTTCCGGCGGAATAAAAGATGCTATCACACCCTCCTTGCAGGTAGCATAATTCTCATAAAATAAACCCTCCTGCAAAACCACTTGCTCTTCAGCTTGAATAATAGCTTCCTGTGCCAGCGCAGCAATCTCTGCGGGATCCTCCGTATAGGCAAATTGATCCGCATATTCTGCAATGAATGTTCTTGCTGAATCAACAAATGTTTGTTCATCGAGATAAACACAGCTGTTATAATCTCCCCGGACATGGAGATCATTGGTTAACATCTCAACTGCTTTATCAACTACTTTCTGGTTAATGATTTGAGCCTGGGCAAAATAAGTCCCCGACAAAAGGCAAAGTAATATGCCTGTTCGCATTAGTGAATTCATGAATAAAATAAAGTTATTGTTCTGCAAAGATAAACATACGATTTTGCGAATAACGTTTTTGAGCCAATTGATTCAAATTCGTTATTTAAGGCCTTAACGCTTCAATTCCCTGTTTCAGATATAACTTGATTTAAATTATTATCTAATTACTAAAAATTTACAACCATGAACCCAGAAGAAATCTTCCAAATTTCAAATTTAATGGCACTACTAAGTTGGGTAGTACTGATCATTTTCCCTTTAAGAAAGTGGTCAACAAAACTTGTCCTATCTGTTCCAATTATTTTATTGGCTATACTTTATGCATTCCTTGCTTTCAGTAACCTCACTCTTTCTGATTTTGATAGTTTCTCGACGTTGGGTGGTGTAAAATCATTATTTACTCAGGACTTGGCGGTACTTACTGGTTGGATCCATTACCTGGCATTTGACTTGATGGTGGGGTTATTTATACTCAATGACTCAAGAAAACATTTATTGAATCATTTCATCATTATACCCTGCTTGCTTTTCACATTCATGCTTGGCCCAGTTGGCCTTTTGCTCTATTTCATTATCAGAACTATCAAGACAAAAGAATATTTACATGATTACAGCTAACTATGTACTTTTTAACGGAACTATCAGAACGCAATAACATCCTTTTCAACTTCGGAATGATTTGTTTGGTCGGGACATTGATTTGTATAGTTCTGATCTATTCTACCAATACAGAAGTAAATGGTATCAATGCATGGCTCAAGCCATTCAAATTTTGGCTTTCCAGTCTTATCTTTTCCTGGTCAATGGGTTGGTACATGTATCACTTGCCTGATCAACAAATAGTAAATGTTTTTTCGTGGAGTGTGGTTGCGGTACTGTCTTTTGAATTGATCTATATCTGCTATAAAGCTTCTATTGGAGAAATATCTCACTTCAATGTCTCCAATACTTTCAACTCAATCATGTGGGGTTTAATGGGTGTCTCTATTAGTTTAATGACTCTTTTCGCTTTGTACATTGGATTTCTCTTCTTCAAAAATGATTTTAGCCTTGAACCAGGTTATTTATGGGGAATACGAATCGGAATCTTCATTTTCGTGGTTTTTGCTTTCGAAGGAGGTATCATGGGGGCTAAAATGTCTCATACTGTTGGTGGTATGGATGGAAGTCCAGGTATACCAATGCTGAACTGGAGCAAGGTGCATGGTGATTTAAGAATTGCTCACTTTTTTGGAATGCATGCCTTGCAAGTGTTGCCTATGCTTGGTTTTTATGTATTAACGTCAGCTCGCAGTATTATAATTGTAAGCGCTATCTATTTTCTCTTTACAAGTGTGATATTGATACAAGCCTTAATGAGCATCCCTTTGTGGAGCTCCAAATGAAACAATTGTTACCAATAGGCCCTTAAATTCATCATAACTTTTCGGCATTGAGGGTTTAGGATGTACCTTTACCAGGGTCACCCACCTGAATTATTTAAGGAAATACTTATCTGTATGGATGTTGAGGTTTTATCCAGAATTCAATTCGCCTTTACGGTAGCTTTTCACTATATCTATCCTCCTCTTAGCATTGGCCTGGGATTGATCATGGTCATTATGGAAGGGCTATTTCTAAAAACCAAAAAGCCCATTTACGAGAGCATGGCTAGATTCTGGACCAGAATCTTTGCCTTGACTTTTGGTATTGGAGTCGCTACGGGAATTGTTATGGAATTTGAGTTTGGAACTAACTGGGCCACCTATTCCAGATATGTTGGAGACGTTTTTGGAAGTGCTCTGGCTGCTGAAGGCATTTTCGCGTTTGCTTTAGAGAGTGGTTTTCTTGGTCTCCTGCTTTTTGGTTGGAACAGGGTAAAACCATCCGTCCATTTCATTGCAACCCTGGGTGTATTTCTTGGATCCATGTTTTCAGCAGTGTGGATTGTAGTGGCCAATAGTTGGCAACAAACACCAACAGGATACCATATTGTAGGTGAAGGTATGAATGCCCGGGCTGAAATTACTGATTTCTGGGCAATGGTTTTTAACCCGAGTAGCGTTGAACGATTGCTGCACGTATGGATTGGTGCTTTCCTTGCAGGTGCTTTTCTTGTTATCTCAGTGCATGCCTGGTATTTATTGAAGAATCGGCACATTGAAATTTCAAAAAAGGCGATTAAAATAGCACTGGTGGTTGCTACAGTTTTTTCTTTGAGCCAACTGGTTACTGGTCATGCCTCTGCGGATGGTGTCGCTGAAAATCAACCCGCTAAACTTGCCGCGATGGAAGGTCATTATGATAGTCTGGCAGTAGCCGATATGTACATATTTGGGTGGGTTAATGACGATGATCAAAAAGTTACTGGGCTCGCTATTCCAGGAGGTTTAAGTTTTCTGACTCATGGAGATTTTAATGAGCCAGTCATCGGTTTGAATAATTTCAATAAGGAGGACAGACCATCTCAAGTAAATGCTGTGTTTCAATTTTATCATTTGATGGTCACCATTGGCATGCTTTTAATTGGTATTTCCCTATTGAGCATATTCCAATTGATACGTAACAAACTATTTGAAACCAAATGGTTGCTTTGGGTGCTTGTTTGGTCCGTTTGTCTACCGCAAATAGCCAATCAGGCGGGGTGGTTTGCTGCTGAGATGGGTAGACAACCATGGGTGGTATATGGTTTATTGAGAACTTCTGATGCTTTATCTCAAACAGTTACAGCTAATCAGGTATTGTTTTCCCTGATCATGTTTACCATCATTTATTTACTTCTTTTCATATTGTTCATCTATCTGTTGAACAAGAAAATTGTGAAGGGTCCAAGTGAAGATGAATTGATTGATGCAAGGAGCCATCAAAAAGATATTGCCGCAGTGCTAACAAAAAATTAGAGTATGGAATACTTTTTAGGAGTCGATTATCCCACTTGGTGGTTTCTGGTAATGGGAGCTGTATTCTCTGGTTATGCCATATTGGATGGTTTCGATTTAGGAGCCGGGGCGCTTCACTTATTGCTTAAGAAAGAAGAGAGTAGAAGGATTGCGCTCAATGCAGTTGGACCTGTATGGGATGGTAATGAAGTTTGGTTAGTTATTGGTGGAGGTGCAATGTTTGCGGGTTTCCCTGTTCTTTATGCTTCATTATTCTCTGCCATGTATATTCCTTTTATGTTGTTTCTCCTTTTTCTCATATTCAGAGCTGTGAGCATTGAGTTCAGAAGTAAGGAGCCGATGTTATGGTGGCGTAAAATGTGGGATGTTTCCTATTCTATTTCCAGTATCATGCTGGCGTTTCTACTTGGGGTGGTTTTGGGTAATGTACTTCAGGGAATTCCACTTGACGAAAACCACAATTACTATGGCAGTTGGTTGTTATTTCTAAATCCCTATGCACTTTCAGTTGGGATAACAACAGTAGCTCTATTTATGTTACATGGCGCTATTTACCTCACAATGAAGACTGAGGGCAGGTTATTTGCACATATTACAGCGCTCCTCAAGAAATCAATCATCTTTTTCATTTGCTGTTTTGGGTTGGTCACCATGATCACCCTCATCTACATTCCACATTTAACAGATCGTTTCAAAGAATTTCCTGCTTTGTTTGTGGTCCCCTTATTGGCTTTCCTAAGCATTGCCAATATCCCAAGACTAGCCAGCAAACGAAAATTTATGGCCGCTTTTGCCTTTTCCACCATTACAATCAGCTTATTATTGATTCTAGTTGCCATAGAACTGTATCCAACATTGCTGATGTCTTCCGGAGATGTGGCCAATAGTATTGATGTTTACAATGCTGCCTCCTCACAAAAATCTTTGGGGATCATGTTGACCATCGCAGCAATTGGCACGCCTCTTGTAATAGGATATACCATATTTGTTTACAAAACCTTTTGGGGTAAGGTGAAGATTGATGAAATGAGTTACTAACTTTTTATAGTGGTAATTTGTTATCTGTTCACCTTCAACGTTTTACCATGAAATGATTAAATTTAGAAATGGAACAGATCATAGATTTCTTCGAACACATCCCTAGAACTTTCCGTGCTGGAATTCTTATAGGTGGTATTGTATTTTTCTGGATTATTGAGGGTATTATACCTTTGTTTGCCTTCAAATACAAGAAATTCAGACACGCAGGAATCAATTTGATTCTTACATCTTTCACCTTAATTATTGGGTTATTCTTCGCCGGCATACTATTATGGGGATCTGAATACACCTCATCTAATGGTATTGGCCTTTTGCATATTGTGTCTCTTCCTCTTTGGGGACAAGCAATTGTTGGGGTTTTATTATTGGATCTGGTGGGGGCTTATTTCATTCACTGGCTGGAACATAAAGTAAAATGGATGTGGAAATTTCACCTGGTCCATCACAGCGACACGACGGTGGATGTAACAACCGGACTGAGACATCATCCTGGTGAGATTGTTTTTAGAATGACCTTTACAGTAATGGCCGTCATGTTTGTGGGGGCACCCATGTGGATCGTGATGATGTACCAAACACTTTCAGCGCTGTTTGCTCACCTGACACACGCAAATATTAAAATGCCGGAAGCCTTTGATAAGGCTCTATCCTACATTTTCGTGACGCCTTACATGCACAAAATTCACCACCATTACCAGCAACCTCTCACTGATACCAACTACGGCAACATATTTTCAATTTGGGATCGAATTTTTGGCACCTATGCCAGTGTAGACAAAATAGAGACTCTGGTTTATGGAATAGACACGCACATGGATCCAAAGGAAAATGATCGCCTGGGCAATTTATTTGCCATACCATTCCAAAAATACCGAGTTCCCGAAGATGTGAAAGATGCCAAATTCATGGACAAAGAAAAGGAAGAAGAGCTCCAGGAGTCATAAAAAAAGGCTGGTTACAAACAACCAGCCTTTTCATTTAATCTCCAGCCATCCTCTAAACCCTAAAGATTACTGAAGTTTTCACTGTAGTAAAGCATCTGCTGAGTAAAATCATCTGGATATTCTACTGTCACATCTGTTATGTTTCCATTATCATCTGTTACCGGAACAAGTAATGGATTAATAAAACCACCATAAGGTGCTGATTTAAGCTTTTCAACTCGCTCCAAAACTTCATTGTGAATATCCTGATCTACCTGAACACCATAGTTTTCAATCAGGTCTCTTCCAGCTTCATAATCTCCCTCAGATTTTACTCGCTGAATCTCTTTCAATAACTCCCCAAAAAGGGCTCTGAGCTTATCAAAGTCATTGACCACAAAGTAAGTCTTACCGTCCTTTTCTTTTCTCTCAATTACATTCTCTGCCTGGCCCTTTTCATATGCCCATTTGGCAATCATTTGACGGTTTCTCATGTGGGCTTCTTCTACAACTTCTCCCGGCTCAAGTCTTCTCAGCTGAAGCATCAAACCATTCCTGATGTAGCTCTCATATGATTCCTTACCCACTTCAAGGCTTGGCATCAGGCCAAGCTCAACCACTTTTGGATCCATCAGGTAGTAGAGCGCCACTAAATCTGCTCTTCCCTCCTCTAATGCTGAAGCATAATTCTTCAGCGTCTCCTTTGTAGTTCCAACACCCGGGTTTAATTTCCCAGAAGCATGTCCTACAACTTCATGAAGTGCTGTATGCAGTTTATCACTTAATCCTCCAAACTGCGTTGACCGGTCAATTTCTTCTTGTGAGTAGGCGAACTCGGCTAGCATTCCGCTTCCAGCAGCTTCATCATACGCCCCAATGATATTTCCAAGACTCACAGACTTGGAACCGTGTTCTGCTCTAATCCAACTCGCATTTGGTAGGTTCACGCCAATTGGCGTAGAAGGAGATGCATCACCAGCTTCACCTGCTACATTTACAACCTTATAAGTCACTCCTACTACATTGGCTTTTTTATGTTCATCCATGATAGTAGAGTTATCCTCAAACCATTGTGCATTTTCAGATAGGATGGCCATTCTTTCTGAAGCTTCAAAATCATTTATTTCAATGATTGACTCATAAGACCCTCTATATCCTAATGGGTCATTATATACTTCAATAAACCCATTGATGTAATCAATGTCTCCCTCAGTAGCTTCTACCCAGGCAATGTTATACGCATCCCATACTTCAAGACTTCCTGTTCGGTAATATTCGATCAATAGTTCAAGCGCCTTGCCTTGTTTCTCATTCTCAGCAACAGTTACTGCATTTTCCAACCAACCAACGATTTTGTCGATTGCAGGACCGTAAAGACCGCCAGACTTATACACCTGCTCAGTCAAATTGCCATTGTCGTCTTTTACAAGCTTTGAATTAAGGCCAAATGAAACCGGTCTTTCGGGATCTTTACTTTGTTTTTCACCATAAAATGCTTCTACTTCATCAGCAGTGATATTTGGCGAATAAAAGTTTATTGCAGAACCTGCCAAAAGTCCTTTTCCTGGATCAAGGTTTACTTTCTTAGCATCTGTGGATGGATCGAAAAGGATGTCCAGTATTGCAGCATCCAAAGAGGTATTGGTTTCTGCCAATAATCCCTCGAGGTATTCTCTTGGGAAATCAGGAATAAACTTATTGTTGGAATAATGGTGGTGAATTCCATTGCTAAACCATATTCTTTTCATGTAAACCATGAATTTCCCCCAATTTTCATCAGTTTTATCTCCACCGTAGTTTTTCACAACGCTTTCAAATGCCTTTCTTACGGTCAGGTTATGACGGTAGTTTTGGTCATACATAATGTCCCTGCCTTCCAGGCCGGCCTGCACCAAATAATAAACTAGTTCTTTTTGTTTTGCACTAAGCTTCTCAAATCCGGGAATCTGATACCTGATGATCTTTAGATCAGCAAACTGCTCAGTCTTCCAAACGAAATCAGCACTGGAGTCTGTGGTTTCGCTTGTGGTTTTTTCAGTTTCGGGTTGGCTGCAGGCAAATGCAATCAGGCATAAAAAAGCCAACCACTGGGTTTTCATATTTAGGTTCATCAGTTGTTATTTTTTCAATTCGGCCTCAATTTATCATTACACAGGCAGATTATCAAATGACTTTCAATTTGCCAATACATGTTAAAAATCACTTTGACTGGTTAAAAAAGGTGAAATATTAACCACTCATATAATGAATGATTGCCATTGGGTGAGGTATTCACTACATTCACACCTTGTCAAAAACTCACTACACATGATTAAAAATTATATCCTAATTGCATTAAGGCACTTAAGAAGGCAGCCGTCCTATGCATTTCTAAACATAATAGGTCTTACAGTTGGTATTGCGAGTAGTATTCTCATTGTACTTTATGTAAGCAATGAACTAAGCTTTGATGAATTCCACGAAAGAAAGGACAGAATTTATAGGATTAGTTCAGATATTAGGGAGCCAGACAATGCTTTTCGTTGGGCTGTGACCCAATTACCCCTTGGAAGAACACTTGCAGATGAATTTGATGAGGTTGAAAACTATGTACGATTCATAGGCGCTGGGAGATCAAATTTTGAGCTTGGTGAAAGAAATTTCTTGACAGAGGATATTTTTCTGGTCGACTCCACAGTATTTGATGTTTTCACTTTCAATATGGTAGCTGGTGATATGGAGACCGCATTGGATGAACCAAATAATATGGTCATTTCACAATCACTTGCCACACGGATATTTGGTAAGGAGAATCCTGTAGGTCAATTATTAAAGTCAGATGGCGATAGTTACAAAGTGACTGGGGTATATGTAGATTATCCCAATAATGCACACATCATTCCGAATGGATTAATCTCCTCAAGTTCTCAACCTAACCTAAATACTTCCCAGGGATGGGGAGGTTTTAACATTTTCACGTATGTGCTTTTACAGGATGGAACGGACCCTAAACAATTTGAGAAAAAACTGGAAGAAATTGTTGATAAATATGTGGCAGTAATCTTTGATCAATTTAACATTGAGATCAAATATGAGGTGATCGGGATTACGGATATTCATTTGAGATCGACCTTTCTAGGTGAACCCCAACCTTTGGGAGACATCAAATACATTTACATTTTCTCAGCAGTTGCACTCTTTCTAATGTTGATTGCCTGTATCAATTATATGAACCTCAGTACTGCCAGGTCAATGAAAAGGTCTCTGGAGGTTGGCATCAGAAAAGTAATGGGAGCTTACAGAAGTACACTTGTTAAGCAATTTCTGGCTGAAAGTATTGTCATCACCTTCATAGCATTATTGTTAAGCTTGATCATTGCATTAGTTGCAGTTCCAATTTTTAATAATCAGCTTGGAACCAATTTGCTTGTCAGCGATTTGTTTTCCGGACAATTCTTATTGATCCTGATTGGAATTCTTCTTGTAACAGGGGTATTGAGCGGCAGTTATCCTAGCCTTTATCTTTCTCGTTTCAAGCCTGCAGTAGTATTAAAAGGTCGAAATACGGGCAAATCAGGAAACTCGATTTTAAGAAAAGTATTAGTGGGCATCCAGTTTACGATTACATTATTCATGTTAACTGGTACTGTGATCATTTACTCACAAATGCAATACCTGGAATCGAAGGACCTGGGGTTTACTAAGGAACAGATGCTGAAAGTAAGTTTAAATCAACCCGGTCAAAGAGAAAAAGTCCCAGTACTGAAAAATTCACTGCTACAAAATCCGAATATTGAAGCTGTTACTACGGCTAATTCAGTACCTGGTGAGGGATTTGGTAAGAATGTAATGCAAGTGGAGACCAAAGAGGGTGTAATGGAAGATTATGGAGTTGATCTTTTCGCAGTGGATTATGATTATTTCCCTTCGCTATCAATCGAAATACTTAAAGGAAGAAACTTTTCAGAAGAGTATGTAACCGACACTGCTTCTGCTGTCATTGTCAATGAAGCTATGGTTGACAGACTTGGTTGGAGTGAGCCAATTGGCAAAAAGTTTTCTTTCCCCGGTGATTCTACAAGAACTTTCAGAGTAGTTGGTGTAGCTAAAGACTACCATCATCAATCACTTTATAATCCGATTAGTGCGATCCTGTTTATGCCAAGGTTCAACAACAGAACTATTTTGGTAAAGCTGGAAGGTGATGTGACCAATGGTATAAAAGCGGTAGAAACTGCCTGGAACGAGGTTTATCCCGGTGCGCCATTTGAGTACAGTTTCCTGGACCAGGATTTTCTGGAACAATATGAAACAGACCAGTTACGAGGTAAACTATTTTTAGGGTTTGCTTTGATGATGATTTTTATCGCTTGCTTGGGCCTTCTTGGTTTAGCATCATTTATTGCTGAACAGAGAACAAAAGAGATCAGCATTAGAAAGGTTCTTGGAGCTAACACGAATGGTTTGGTAACGCTACTGGTAAAGGATTTTGTTTTGTTAGTGATTTTTGGAGCAGTACCGGCTTTCGCTGGAGGTTATTACTTCATGAATGAATGGCTGCAGAATTTTGAGTATCACATTTCAATTGGAGTGGGGCACTTTGCGATAGTGCTGATCGTGATCGTATTAATAACTGTTTTGACGACTGGTTATCATGCACTCAAAGCTGCTACCAGCAATCCGGCAGAGAATTTGAAATATGAGTAAATAGATAAAACATATCTAAATAAAGAAGGTCACCTATTAAAGATGACCTTTCTTTTTGATCTATAATTATTTAATCTTCTATCCTTGTAATTCTGTTACAGGAGTTGGGAAAGCTTCTGGAATTGCATCACCTGATCTGTCAGTAGGAAGGTCATCCAACCTGTTGTACCTTCTCATATCTATCCATCTATGACCTTCTCCAAAAAGAGAATATCTTCTTTGTCTCAACAACTCATTAACCAATGATGCATCATCAGTAGCTCCGGAATAATCTGGAAGTCCTGCTGCTCCTCTGATTGCGTTTAATGCATTAACTGCTTCAGCATTGTCAGAACCAATATTAGCTTCTGCCCAAAGAAGAACAAGTTCTTCATTTCTCATCATTGGAACTGGATCAATATTGCTTTCATAGAGTCTTACCTGATAATCAGCAGATAGACCATCAAACATCTGTCTTGCTGGGTTTCCATCACCATCAAGGAATAACCCAACTTTCCACAACCTTGCATCATTAGCCTCAGCATCTCCTACAAATGAATCGTGAGCCATATACTCTTGAGCAGATTGATTTGGAATATAATACAATGGATTAGCAATGTCATTTCCTGTCAATCCAAAAATGTGGTATACACCATTATTCATTGAAGCTGAATCAAACTCAATAAATGAGTCATTTAGATAGCCTCTTGCTGCTGCTTTATCACCCTGGTAAATTGCCACTCTAGCAGCAATTCCTCTATTGAATTCAATGAAAGTTTCTGGCGTATCAAAACCTGCAAAACCAGAACTAATTTGAAAATCAAATTCATCCGTTGCTGATTCCAAATTCGATAATGCTGTGCCCAACAATGTTTGAATTCCAGATAATGCAGCATCGTAATCTACATTTGGACCAAGGTTATTAGGATCAGAAACCTCCAACCTAATTCCATTTGTATATTGTCTACTGGCCAAAAGCATCAGAGCATAAGCTTTTATCGTTTGAGCATAACCCACATAACCTGCTATGGTAGCATTATCAAAAGCAGCTCCATTATTTACAGTAGCTGTTTCCAAAAGGTTTGCAGATTGCACAATCTTATAAAGTGCCGCGTATGCTCTCGTGGTAAGGAATCCATTATTATCAAGGAATCCAGACAAAAGCTCACCAGTGTATCGTGGGTCAACCCCAGTCAAATCGTAGTATTCACGCCCAAGAATACTTACCGTTTGCGTATGAAATGATAGATCATTTCTCATTACAGCCTCCAGGCCTTGTGCAAGGAGTCTTATATCTGCTTGAGTTGCACCGTTCGTAAATGACTCATACGTCGGTGCATTTGGGTTCTCTATTTCATCTAAGTTACATGCTGATGCAAAGAAGACAATCAAAAGAACTAATGATTTTATAGTTAAATTTTTCATTTTCATGTCTTGTTTAGAATTTAAGATTTACGTGCATGTTTACAAACCTTGAAGCTGGGTACGGAGTAACCTCTACATTATTTGCCAACACATTGTTACCAAAGTTTGAAGACTCAGGGTCGTAACTGTTGTAATCAAAGATGTTAATAAGGTTCCTTGCAGAAGCACCTACTTGTACACTCTTCAAACCAGGAATTGTTCCTTTAGGGAATGTATAGTAAAGTGCAATTTCTCTAAGTCTAAGGTATCCTGCGTCCTCAATCACCGGATCTGGATTTGCGAATGCCTGACCTGCTCTGTAAACTCCATTTGTCAAAACGCCTTCTGGATCAAGTCCAGTATCATCGTAATCCCAGGTAGTTCCAGCAAGGTCATATAGCAAAGTAGTAAGGTTAATACCATCACCACCTTTTTTCCAGTGCCATAAAAATGTTAGGTCAAAACCTTTATATGACATTTGGTTAAACCATGACATCTGGAAGTCAGGAGCGCCATCTCCATACTCAGCGAAACCATCACCATCTTCATCAATTGCAGCAATTTCGTCTGCTGTTAAGCTAGAAGCATCATAAGTTCCAACAATCTGAGTTGCACTTCTGCCTTCCTGAATTCTGAAAGTACCTAAAGAAGCTGCAAATCCACCAATGTTAAAAGGTTCAACATCAAGCTTGGTAACTTCACTCACGTTTCTCCACCACTTCACGCTCGTATTCCAAGTAAAGTCACTTTTCTGAACAACCGCTGCATCAAGGCCAATCTCGATACCTCTGTTTTCGAGTTCCATCGCATTATCAACTCTCGCTGTAAACCCAGAGGAAGTTGCTCTGTTTACCTGAAGCAATACATCTTCCATGCTCTTGTTATACATTGTGATGTCTGCACCTATTCTGTTGTTGAAGAAACCTATATCCAGTCCAAACTCTAGTTCCTTTTGTCTCTCAGGACCAACTTCACCATTTCCCTGAAGGTTTGCTGGACTTAGTCCACTTACACCACCAATTAGCTGAGGATTAACCAAAGTAAACCTGTCGTTAAAATTTGAGAATCTACCAGCTTCACCGTAAGCAACTCTAGGCTTAAGGTTACTTATAGAACTTACGTTCCAAAATGTAAATTCATGAATGTTTACTGCGAATGACCCTTTAGGGTAGTAATACAATTGGTTTGCATCACCATTATTTGTTGATTTATCCCCTCTAATACCAAGAGTTGCAATGATCTTATCCTGGTAATTAATCTCTTCTTGTGCGAAGAACCCTTTATCTTGTTGTGGCCTGATAATCTGTTGAGTACCAACATTTGTAGATTGACCCAGGTTTGTCTGAGATCCATTCAATCCAGTAGCTGTAGTTATCACAGTATTTCTATCAAAATCCTGGAAGAAATTACCTAACTGTGTTGTGAAGCTTAGACCACCATCAGTGTAGTAAGAATGCACAAGCGACGCAGAAAGGTTATAATTCGTATTGATTGTGTTTCCAGAAATAGAAACCCCCTGAAGTGAAGTTGGAGACCTGAAATAAGTTAGTTCCTGAGGGAAAATACTAGTAGTTCTAAGTGTATACTGGTCGAATCCACCTTGCAAAACCAACTTCAATTGCTGATCTGTCTGTGTGATTAATTTCACGTTAGTTGTTGCTCCACCTATGAAACGGTTTACTTTCTCACGGTTCGTTGTAATGGCTACAGTTTCTAATACATTAGATCCAGCTCCTCCAGGAGGATACGTGCCTTCAGTTGGGAAAAGATCTTCCCATGGATAAGTAAATGCAAGGGCATATCCTACCGTTCTATTGGCGTTACCATTGTTGAAGAATCCTCTATCAGCAGTACTATTAATATAATTCGTGGTAACATACATATCCAGCCAGTCATTGAATTTCTGACCAATATTCAATCTAACAGAAGCTTTTTCGTACCCTGTGTTTTCTACAAGGCCTGGCTCATTTTTATAAGTTGTTCCAAAGAAGTAATCTGTTTTGTTTTGTCCACCAGCTACAGATAATCTGGTTGTATTTGAGACTCTTGTATGATCGAAAAGCTCTGCTTCATAATCGTTTAAAGTAGCGTTTGCCGGACCACCATAAGCCTGGATCTCATCAGAATCCCAATCTCTTAAGCCTAATAGTCTGGTAGGACTTCTGAAACCAACTGTTTGATTTAAACTAACTCTTGTGTCACCAACTGATCCTCTTTTAGTAGTAATAATGACCACACCACCTGCAGCACGTGAACCATAAATAGCCGCTGCAGAAGCTCCTTTAAGAATTTCAATGTTTTGAATGTCCTCAGGATCAATATCTGCAATTCTGTTGGTTGCATCATCCTGGTTGGTAGACGGGTTTCCACCACCTGCTGCTGCACTAACAATATTGTTACCAAGAGAAATTGAAGAGTTGTCCACATAGACTCCATCTATAATATAGAGTGGCTGTTGATCACCAAAAACTGATGTAACACCTCTTAGTCTCATTGACATACCTCCTCCTGGTGCACCAGAATTGGATTGCATATCAACACCTTTAAACTTGCCATAGAATGCGCCATCCATAGTAGATTGATTGGCTATTCCCGTCAGGTTTTTGGCTGATATTGTTGCTACAGAGTTGGCCAGGTTACTTCTTTTCACAGATGTAGCCAAACCAGAAATAACTACCTCCTCTAAACTAGTTACATCCTCCTCCAGGCGTAGTGTTCCAAGGTCTCCAGATGCAGCGACTTCTAATGTTCTATAACCAATAAATGAGATTACCAACGTTGAGTTCGTTGGTACATTCAAGGAAAAACCACCGTCAAGGTCCGTGATAGTACCTTGGGAAGTCCCCTTAACGAGCACGTTCACACCGATTAAGCCTTCACCAGTGATGGCATCAGTGACTGTTCCACTTACAAGCGTCTCCTGCGCCTGGACACTAAATTGCATCCCCACTAACAGTAACACCGCAAGCAGCATTCCGTAGATTTTCTTCATAGTTAATTTGGGTTTTAAAATGAACAAAAAATTTAATTCCACATTAAGTTATCAACTTTAAAGCATGATAACCTTAATAATGCTGGTAAAAAGATATAAAATTTTGGTCAGGATGTATAATTCCGAAAATTATTTGGTTTTCTCTGCACGACCTAACAACAATCAGATAAACGGCATATAATTACGATGAGTGGCATTAAAATGATTTAACCGGAATTAACCCTAACGAATGGTTGTTAGTTTGGCGATTTTAAAAAATTGACTTATTCTTTGATTGGATCATGGAAAGCGCTAAATTCACATATACTATTGCAAACGTTTGCAAATCATTTTGTTATTATGAAAGTATCCGTAGAACCTGCCTCAATTGATGATCTCAGTGTTTTTAATGAGATAAGTTTTAGCTCTAAAAGTTACTGGGGTTACCCGGAAGATTGGCTCAATAGCTGGGAAGAAGATTTGACCGTCTCTGAGGAGGATCTGAACGAAAACACTGCCTTTAAACTACTTGTAGAAAATAAGACCGCTGGTTTTTGTGTTATAAAATCTAATAGCAATTATTTTGAAATCAATCACTTATGGGTCGTGCCGAAGTATATCGGCTGGGGGTATGGAAAAATCCTGCTCGAAGAAAGTATTAAACGGTCTGTCAAGAAACCATGTAAAATAAAAGTAGAGTCCGACCCCAATGCAGAAGGCTTTTACAAAAAGTATGGATTCAAGACTATCGATAAGATTGAAAGTTACCCGAAAGGTAGGTACCTACCAGTGATGGAAAAAATAGTTAGCTAGCTATTACCAGGATCGTGTTTTTATATTCTTCACGGCCTGCATGACATCCTTCTGAGAGATCTGCCCAATAAGTTTTCCTTCTCGCACAACAGGAAATCGTCTTAGCCTCTTTTCCAAAAACATATTAGCTACTTCAAATATGTTGGTTTCCGGAGCAATACTCACCACATCACTAGCCATATGTTCACTTACAGTTCCGGTTAATATAGGAATGTTATCATATTTCCCCTTTACTATTTCTTTTAGGCAATCTCCCTCTGAGATAATTCCCACAAGCTCATTTTCATCATTTATAACGGGACCCCCAGATATTTTATATTTCAAGAGCGTTTCAATTACGTCCATAATTGTTTGATCTGCTTTGAAAGTAATTAACTTTCTTGCCATATAATCTTCTACAGTAATTGCTGGAGAATCGGGGGTTTTTGTGACTTTCTCAATATCACCTCTGTAACTCTTAACCATATTGCAAAAAATTTAAATGTGGGTAACATATAAGATAGCTATTTTTATCCCTTGAAGCAAGTGAATGTGAAAAACAAAAGCACGTTAACAAGTACGTTCGTTGGGCTGGGTCTGATGTCCGGAACCTCATTGGACGGATTGGATATGGCAATTTGTGAATACACAAAGCATAATGAAGAATGGGACCATAATGTTCTGGAAACCTCGTTTATTCCGTTTGATAATAGTTGGCTAAATAAACTAAGGGCTGCTCCTACCAATACTTCACCCCATTTGTTAAACCTTCATACTGAGTATGGTCGCTGGTTGGGGGGCAGAGCTCATGAGTTTATAAAAAAATCTAACCGTGACGTTGATTTTATCGCAAGTCATGGCTACACCGTTTTTCATCAACCTCAAAATGGATTTACGTGTCAAATAGGTGCTGGACAAGAGATTGCCAACATAACACAAAAAACCACAATTGCCGATTTCCGCGCGAAGGATGTTTCTTTGGGAGGACAAGGAGCGCCCCTTGTTCCCATAGGGGATTTATTGCTTTTTACAGAATATGAAGCATGTCTAAACCTGGGAGGGTTCGCCAATATTTCTTTTGATTTGGAAGGCATTCGCAGATCATTTGATGTAGCACCAGTAAATATCGTTTTGAATTTACTGGCTAACAAAATAGGGGCCCCTTATGATAAAGGCGGACTTCTGGCCCAGGAAGGTAAAGAGATTACACAGCTTCTACATACACTTAACGCTATTGATTTTTACAAGCAGCCATTCCCAAAGTCCCTTGGAACAGAGTGGTTACATCAGGAATTTCTTCCCAATATTCAGAATGATCAGGATCCTGGGGATTTACTCCACACATGTACCATTCACATTGCCTACCAATTGTCTGTTGTTATCAATAGTTTGTTACCCGATTCCTCAAAAATCCTTGTTACAGGAGGTGGAGCATACAATGATTTCTTAATTCGAACACTTAAAGAATTCCTCGCCCGAGATATATCATTAGTAACCCCATCTCAGGAAATTATTGATTTTAAGGAAGCCATCATATTTGGTTTCCTGGGGGCATTAAGGTTGAATAACGAAATAAATACATTAGCTTCAGTAACAGGAGCATCGATAGACTCCTCCGGAGGTATCATTTATACGCCATAAAAAAAATTTTTGCTGGTCGTGTAACCATTTAGCAAAACCCCGGTAATCAAGAAAAAACAAAAAAAGGAATCCTTTGAAACAAAGTGACGAATTGCTCATGCAAGGGGTCTCAAGCGGAGATCTTAAGCTGCTTTCCGGCTTATATGAAAGGTACAAGGTAATGATTTACAATTATTTCCTTAAGATGACTTATGACAGAGAGCTAAGTAACGACCTGGTTCAGAATGTCTTTATCAGAATTATCAAATACAAGTCATCATATAACCCAGATTACAGTTTTAAGTCCTGGATTTTCCGAATTGCAAAAAACACTATGAATGACCATTTCAATTCGGCCATTAAAAAAAATGAATTCGTTGACGTATCTCAGTTAGAAGGGTTTTTTCATGATGGTGAAAGTAATGAGCAAATAGCCAGAGAAAAGAATTTATATGCTGCTTTATCCCTATTGGATCCAGACAAAAGAGAACTAATCGTATGGAGCAAACTGCAGGGAATGAAGTATGAAGAAATTGCCGGTATCAAGGAAACTTCGGTAGGAGCAATTAAGGTACAAATACACAGAACAATGAGCGAGTTAAGAAAAATATATTTTAGCCATGAAAACTGAATGTGAAGAATTGCGAGCGTTACTTGGTGACTACCTGGATGGAACCCTCTCTCCAGAGGAAAAGCAAAAATTTGAGTCCTCTCTATCAGGTTGCCCTGAGGTTCAAAAAGAAGTTGAAGAGTTAGAGTCTCTTCAGCTCGAACTGGATACAGTTTCCGAAAAATCAGTTCCTTTTTCTGCAGACGCTCAATTTTATAAAATGTTGGAAGAGCAAATCGGGGAACAACCTAAAAATGCGATCTCATTCCAATGGTGGCAAATAGCAGCAGCAGTAGCCTTGCTGGTCATGTCGTTTTTCGCTGGACGCATGACTTTGAATGAGAGCGGTCAGGTAAGTGATAATAAAGAGATTGCCCGACTTCAGCAGGATGTTTCCGAAATGAAAGAGCTGGTGATGTTATCTATGATTGATAATGAAAGGGCCAGTGAAAGGATACAAGCGGTTAAATATATCACAGAAGTGCCTGCGCCAAACGAAAAGCTTTTGAACTCCCTGGTCAAAACACTCAATACTGATCCAAGTCCCAATGTGCGGCTGGCAGCAGCAAGAGCTTTACAACGCTTTTCCAATAGCCAGGTTGTCAGGTCAGAACTGGTTAAATCCATGGAACTTCAGAAGGATCCTATTGTACAGATAGAGCTTATAAATATTATGGTACAGCTTGAAGAAAAAAGTGCCATACGTCAATTGAAAAAATGGTCTGAATCAGCAGACACTGAAAATATTGTAAAAAAACAAGCTAAGGTTGGTATTGACATACTGATCTAGCTAGTGCCGGCAAACTCTCAAAATAAATTAGAAAACAAATTAAAAAACTTGAATTAGAAATGATTAAAAGAATAACAATAACATTGATTCTAGCCACTGCTTTCACCTGGAGCTTTGGGCAAACATATACCTTCAAACCAACTGGAGATCCGGGATCAAACACATTAGAAATATTTGCTCTCGGTGCTGAATTGATCGTGGAGGGTCATAGTGGGACAGACATTAAAATTACAGCAAAGGATTTTGATGGGACTATTCCAGAAAAAGCAAAGGGATTGAAACCTCTTTCGCAATTTGGAGAAGACAACACAGATGTAGGACTTTTTATGAAACAAGAAGGAAGCATAATTAAACTTAGTGGAGCAAGCAAAAAGTCAAATGATGCAATTTATACTATCAAAATCCCTCAAAACATGGGTTTATCAATTGACTACTCCAACTGGAATTCTGAAGACCTGCTTGTGCTAAACTTAAGTGGTGAAATCAATATTCAATCTAAAGTTGGTGATGTGGAACTAAGAAATATTACCGGACCTGTGGTACTGAATACGCTTAGCTCTGATATTCAAGCCTCATTTTCAAGTATCAGTTCTAAAGGCCCTACTTCGATATCTTCAACTTCAGGGGACATAGATCTTACAATTCCCTCCTCAACTAAAGCTGATTTCGACCTTAAAAGTATCTCTGGGGAGATCTATACAAACATAGATTTTAAACTCAGCGATGCTGATAAAGATGGTCTTAAGAAAATGATGGGTGGAACTTCAGTAAAAGCTAGCCTCAATGGTGGGGGAGTTTCTTTTGAAGTTAATGCTATCAGTGGTGATGTATTCATTAGAAAAGCTGAATAACATGAAATCAATAATTATGGTATTGGCCACCTTCTTGATCAGTCAAGGGATAATGGCCCAGAGAGTAGTAAATGAATCATACTCTGTGAATAATGTAGAGCGCATAACACTTGATTTTCCATTTGCAGAAGATATTAATATAGAACCCAGCAATGGTGCGGACCTTGAAGTTAGTGTGTCTGTGAATATCAACAACAATGAGGATAATGAATTCTTTGAGTTGAAAAGCAATGCTTCAGATGGACAGCTTAAGGTGTTTTCAGAAAGGGACATGTTTGAAAAGATTGACAAGAATTGTATCAATAGTAAAATAAACTATACTGTAAAGGTTCCCAGGTCATTATCGATTGATGTGGAGTCCATTTCCGGAAATATCAATAGCAGATATTATGGGCAAAAGGCAAAATTTAAATCCATTTCCGGTGATATTGAGATGCTATTTGAATCAAATAAAGGTGCACGGTTAGAGGCTAAAACAATCTCTGGTGAGATTTATAGCAACATTGAAATTGACCACACTGATGGAAAGAAAGGCCTGAACAAAATTGTGGGTGTTTCTGTGAAAGGTAATATTCTGGGAGGCAATGGCCAAAACCTTCAACTTGAAACTATCAGTGGAGATATCTTGCTAAGAGAAATATAGTGTATAAAACAGGAGTGTCATTGAGGCACTCCTTAATCTTTTTCAAATTCTCTCACTACATCACATCCCTCCTCATCTGACTCAATTGTCAATGTAAGAATGTCTTTATCTTCTTGTAGCACATAATTTATGCACGCAGAACCAAGTGCCTCTGATTCACAAATCTCTATATTCTCACTAACCAGAAAGTAATAGTTAGTATCGACAGTGGTGTCTCCATTCGAGAGTAGCCACTCGATAATTGACTTATCAGAGTTGATTATATATTTGAAACAGTTTACAGAATCACAAGGCAGTGAAAATGTTTCATTATCAGAAGCACTATCACAGTTTTCAGTAATAAATGCACGTTCGGTCCAGATACCAATGATTCTTTCGGAAACAGGGTCACTGTCATCTCCACCACATGCTGCCACCACGATCAGAAGTGTAATAAGGAAATATAGATTTCTTTTCATCGCTCATTGATTAAAGGATAAATATAGATAAAACATGCTACATCTAATCCAGCGTCTTGACTAGAAGTGTAACTTTATTTGAACGAAACTTATTTCCTGATTTGAAAATATTGTTAGTGAGATTGCTTTGATACTTTTTCCGTATCGAGAGTTCTGAATTTTTTATAAACCTTCCAATCGAAATTATTTAAGAATTCTATTGCCCGGTTAGCCCCTGATAAGAATGCTTTCAGTCTTTCATCTTCTGTCAGGTGTAAGCCATTTTCATTAATTCCATTGGCTTCATCCAGTTGTGTAATTAAATACTGATATTCTGGATGTTTCAGGCAATTTCCCAGATTTGAAGCAAACTGGTAACTTTCGGTTGCAGACAAACTATGATTATCTGACCTGCCTGTTCTTTTATTGACACCAAAAACACAAAATGTAGGTTTTCCAGGTTCACCGGTCTTATGAAATTTGGTAATGGTGTTCTCCAGATTTAAATTCTGTTGGCAAAATGCCACCTGATGGGGTATTTTGTTCCTATAGTTTACTGCCTCAATCCAATTGACAACATTGTCGTGTCCAGATTGAGGTAAGCCCACATGTATACTTGGTGTTGATATATTGGCCGTAGCATATCTGGCAAGCTGACGGAGTTGAATTTTTGCGGGGTTATTCCAATACAAATTAGCATTAGCAGGTAGTTCAACCAGCGACCTGGTGCTCAGGTCAATAAGGTTAAGAGCAAGTTTTGGTCCCTGGCTTTCAAATTGCTCTCCTCCTCTATAAACTAATTGCCCTTCCTTTACCTTGTTTAGGTTTTCCGCCTCCTCCCAGGTGTTTACTCCAAGAATATCAAAGATTTTGTCAATGTAAGCATCTGTTTCTGGTGGTTCTGGAAGGTTCTTTCTTGAAATCTTTCTGTTGAACCACTGTAAAATCGTGTTTGGGTTGGCCAACTTCTGTCTCTCAATCTCAGATCTTTTACATTCTACATGCTTGATCAATTTTATAGCCTTGTTGTGAATATTTAATCCGAGAGATGAGAAAAAAAGAGCGCTTGTTGCTCCGGAACCACTGCCCTGGATATTATAAAATTTTATTCCAGCCTCCTCAAGAATAAACAGATATCCAATCAATGAGTAATCAATAAACCCTGGTGAATGCTTAACTAAATCAATGTATTGAAAACCATTTTTGTCAACAACATCCGAAAACCTTTTGCCTGAATATCTCATGAATTGTGCCTCCTGAATTAGGGGGTCAATTCCATGTTGGTTTATAAAATCACTTGCTTCCATTTCGAGAAATTTGAGAGGTTAATTGAGAATGGTGCTCAATCAAGAGCACCATCTCCATTAGTCAATAAAATAAGGTGTGTTAAGCGATTCAGACGTTCTTCGAGTTTCGGTATTTTTTTAAAGAGAACTGAATGTGATAATCACATTCAGCTCTACTAATCAGATCAATTGAAACAGTATTAAATTCTTATCCATTCTTCTTTGATGTGGCCACTTTGGTCGATGTTAATTTTATACCAACCTCCACTTTTTGGCTTAATGTTTACAATCTTGCCCCGATTACTTACATTTCTTAAAAAGGTATCTTCCAGCAAATAAGCATAGTGACTGAATCCTCCATTAAAACTGAATGCTGGCTCCATGTCAACTAATTTGTCAGCAAGAATCATTTTTCTAAATCGGTCAAGCGGAAAGGCAGGGCCCGGGTCGACATTACTCCCCGGGCTAATTTCCTCGTGTCCGAGGATATACTTCACCTGGTAGGACATTAACAACAAGCGGCACAGTTGTTCTGCCTTTTTCACCTGTCTTTCCGTGTACTTTTCCCAAAAACTTGGGTGATCTTCATTTTGGTGAACACCGGTAAATACATCATTTGCATTTACAGCATTCCCCTCTGAATCATAATATTGGTTGACTTTAACAGATAGGCGGCCGGAATTCTCCAGCTCAATAGCTATAGTGTTTTTGTCTAAATTATTTTCACCCTCCCAGTAGGCACTTCCAACATGACGTCCAGGTTGATTGAAAGGAATGAGCTGACTAACCAGCCCATTCTTATCAATCTTGATATGAACAGAAGGTCTACTATAAGAGAACGTGTTATTTCTAAATTCCTTCGTAGGAGAATTATGTATTACTATGATTTTGGGATCGGACAATTCTGCACCATCATAGTGAGTGATTTGATGCTCTACAGTTTCTCCGAATAAAACATGGTTTAAAATCTCCATTTGATCTGCGTTTGATATCACTAAGTTAGCTCGATACCTGCTGAGAAAATGTGGTAACCTGTTTTAGAAGGGTATTAGCGAATTTATAATTATTTGATAGACAGACAGTTATGGTTCAGTTGTTTCCTAACGTATAGTGGAAATCCACTATTCATTTAAAGGAAACATACTACTTGATAAAATATGCCAATGCAACTTCAAATGAACGCTGCACCTTATTCCTTTCAGGATAAACTAAAATTCCAAATAACAAAACAATATAAGCTGTGAGGCGAATTGCGATACTGATATGAATATTACTGCGCTTTTTCATTGTGTATGTATTTTGACTGATGATAGTTAGACACAAAGATTGATGAAATGGTTTAAACGATATTAATCTTTACTTGCGAATTTAGTAAAATATATTACTAAAATTCAAAATTGATCTATATACCACTTATAAAACATTTTTAGGATTTTATATCAGTTACAATAGTTTTGCGCTGAAACTCAATTAAATAAATATGAAAAGAATTCAAATCTTATTCTTATTAACCCTTTTTGCATTCACTGGTCATGCCCAAAAATACACAGTGAATATTGATCTGATTAATGTGACAGACGATAAGGTCAATGTTACTATTCAAAGTCCATCTTTAGGTAAGGACTCTGTGGAATTCCATATTCCAAAAATTGTTCCTGGCACATATTCCATTTCTGACTTTGGTCGATTTGTAAGTGAATTCAAGGCCATGGATGTTGATGGAAATGAATTACAGTCTTCAAAATTATCAGAAAACAGATGGTTGATTCCCATGTCGTCGAAACTATCTAAGATTAGCTTCAGGGTAGATGATACATTCGATAGTCAACTGGATAACAAAGTTTTCGAACCGGGAGGAACGAATATAGAGGCAGAGCGAAATGTTTTTATAATCAATACTTTTGGTTTTATTGGATACTTCGAGGGATTTGACAAACTACCATACGAGGTAAATGTGAGTCATCCGGAATCATTGTATGGTGCCACTTCACTGATACCAGAAAAAGTCAGTAATACTTTGGACCGGTTCCAGGCAGACAATTATTTCAATTTGGCAGATGCTCCTATAATGTATTCTCAGCCGGATACCACTTCATTGGAAGTTGGAGGAGCTGAAATACTCGTTTCAGTATTCAGTCCTAATAAAAAACTATCCTCTTCTCAGGTAATGAATGAAGTTAAGGAAATTTTGGTAGCCCAAAAGAATTATCTTGGTGGAACTCTGCCAATTAGCAAGTATGCATTCCTAATCTACTTGTTTGATTCACCCAGCAACTCAGGTTCATATGGTGCTCTGGAACATTCTTATTCTTCTTTATACTTCCTTCCAGAAGCTGGAGCAGACATGTTAGCTCAAACCGTGAGGGATGTAGCTGCTCATGAGTTCTTTCATATTGTAACTCCTTTGAATATTCATGCTGAGCAAATTGGAAACTTCAACTTCATAAAGCCTGAAATGTCTGAACACCTTTGGCTTTATGAAGGAGTAACTGAATATGCCGCCAATCATGTGCAGGTTAAGTATGATCTTATTAGCACTGAAGATTTCTTAAGCAACATGAGAGATAAAATGGTGTCATCCGCCAGATATAACAGAGATCTTGCTTTTACAGAAATGAGTAAAAATGTGCTGGATGAATATGAAAACCAGTATGGAAATGTTTACCAAAAGGGTGCACTTATTGGTATGTGTCTCGACTTAAAACTACTCTATTTATCTGATGGAAAATATGACCTGCAACAGTTAATGCGTGATTTATCAAAAGAATATGGTAAACAAAAGTCATTTAAGGATGAACAGCTGTTTGACAAAATTGCCTCTCTGACTTATCCTGAAGTTGGTGAATTCCTTAGCACATATGTGGGAGGAAATAAACGTTTACCGTTTACTGAGGTCCTTAATTACGCTGGTGTAGAATTTTTGGAAGAGAAGGAAGTCCAAACCACCACATTAGGAAAAATTGGAATAGGTCTCAATGAAGATCAAGAGTTATACATTACCAACACAAGTGATATGAATGACTTTGGTAATTCAATGGGATACCTGAATGGAGATGTCTTACTGGAACTAAATGGTGAGAAAGTTGTTTTATCAACTGCACAGAAAATGCTGGACAACTACGCAAAAAACACCGAACCAGGAAGCAAGGTTATCGTGCTCGTGAGAAGGGAAGTAAAAGGAAAAATGAAAGAGGTGAAACTTAAAGGCAAAGCCCAGGCTATAACCACAAAAGAACCGTATTTTCTTCAGCTTAACGAAAAACCAACAGATGCACAGCTGAAAATCAGGAAAGCCTGGTTAAGTGCTCAGTAAAGAAAACTTATAACTTTTATCTAAGTGCCACATAATCTCTGGAGGATGTGGCATTTTTATTTCCTACCGATTTCGAATCATTCGTTTTTAGCCTTCTTAATCGTAATTTTAATTCAGTAATCGTCTCCTTCGAAAGCTCCATATATATTCTAAAACTCTCATTGGCTTCCAATTTTTCATCTATCAATAGCTGGAAGGCGTGATTTTGAGAGTCCTGCATACGTCTTAGCTTAATTTGTCCATCCTTGATTGATCGAATAGCAGGGATGCTATTTTTGATATCAATTAAATCCTTATAGAATACGTCAACCCTATCCTTCTTCTTTTGTCTTTGCCATCTACTTAACGAGACTAATCCACTGGTTATGGCTACCAGAATAGAAAATGCAACACCTCCCAATTCAGCATATCTTTCAGCAAATGATGGCTCATCTCTATCCAGGAAAATTCTGGCTCCATTATGTAATGGATAGTTTATTCTACCACGATTAAAGTTTTCATCCAATGTTTGGTTGATCAAAGGACTTATTTCGTTGAATTCCTGTTTGTCCCGAAATATTGTTTTTGCAATAGCATAAACGTCATCATCAAAAACATCCTCTCTCACAATGAGCACTGCATCTGTCCCAATTGTTAAAACTGGTTCTTTTGTTATAGTTCCATAAGCTCCCTGAGGAATAACGAATGGTTTGAGTTGTGGGTGAACAAGGCTGATACCTTCAGCAATAGACCCCTTTCCATATTTCTGAATATCATCGAAACTATATAATAGAAACCCTTCATTCTCAATACTCTGTAGAAAGAGCACATCTGATATTATTCCTGAAAACCCACAGAAAACATCATTGTCAAATGGATTATCCGTAATTGTAAAATCATTCTGATCAACTCTGAAATAAACAAACAGGTCTTTCATAAAGCGATAAGAAGCAGAACCCTTTTCACCTATATATACTTTTTTACCTTTTACCAGCTCAGGAAATGAAGTCACCTTCTTGTCACTCCTGTAAAAAATGTGAAGTACCTGCTCGTATATGGGAAGTACTGTCCGGACATCCTCTTTAAAAGGCATATTGTTTTCCACTATAGTCAAATCCGCCGATCCTGCCGACAAACTATCAAGATTGGCAATACTTCCTTTACCTATAATCAGCTCAACCTCTACATCAAGGTTCTTTTCCAGGACTTTCTTAATCACTTTGGTTATCTGTCCTTCCGGTTCATTTGTGCTATGAAGCAGCTTGAGTTTAGGCTTCTCCTGGTTGCATGAGAAAAGGACTATTGAAATAATAATATGCAAGATGAGCTTTTTCATATCTTACAAGATCGTAAGGAAGGCATATCAGGATACAATAATTGACTGAATTATAACGAATTGTCTATATTCCGACACAATACATAGTCATTTGCATCGTGCCTTAGTAGAAGAATTGATGTTTGATAATTACAATCTTTCATTAAGTTATTGTCAATTGGAAAGGGAATGATAACTTTACGTGTTTTGCAAAGAGATTATAAATTGGACTCGAAGCTCATTCAAGGCAGCCTATAATATCATCGTTTATGAAAAAAGTACCGTTTAAGGTCAGGTTTAAATACGCATTTGATAACTTAATTTCTCAGGGAACCGGGACCCTCATCACTTGGCTCGTTTTAGTAGCTTTTTTAATTATTGTACTCTTTGCTGTAATGCTCCTTATTCTTGGAGTACACCCGGATCACGATGACAATTTCAATATTTTCCATTCACTCTGGATCAATACCACTCATATGTTGGATCCCGGAACATTAGGTGAAAATGAAGATAATGCACTACTGCAAACATTCATGTTGATTGTAACACTTGTTGGAGTTGTGGTACTCAGTACATTAATTGGTTTGATTTCGAACGGTATCCTTACGAAACTGGAAGACCTAAGAAAGGGAAGGTCCTTCGTAATCGAGCAGGATCATGTGCTGATCCTTGGGTGGTCTTCTAAAATATTTACCATTATTTCTGAGCTGGTGATAGCAAATGAAAACCAAAAACGTGGTTCCATTGTAATCCTGGCTGACAAAGATAAGGTGGATATGGAGGATGAAATCCGTGATAAAGTTGGTGATACTGCCAATACAAAAGTTATTTGTAGAACAGGAAACCCTATCGATGTACAGGATCTCTACATTGCAAATCCATTTGATACCAAATCCATTATTATCCTGGATAAAGACAATGAGAATTCAGATTCTCAAATAATCAAAACGATTGTTGCAATTGTAACTCACCCTAATAGAAGGAAACAGCCTTACCACATTACCGCTGAAATGGAGAATAAGAAAAACCTGGAAGTGGCCAAGATGGTGGGTGGAGAGGAAGTTGAATTGATTTTGTCAGATGAGATCATTTCACGAATAATGGTACAGACCAGTCGCCAAAACGGGCTAAGTGTTGTGTATCAGGAACTGATGGATTTTGATGGTGATGAGATTTATTTTCAAGAAGAGCGCTCTATTGTAGGTAAAACTTTCAGGGAAGTGTTATTCGCCTATGAAGAATCTGCTATCATGGGATTACAGTATGCTGATGGTACTGTAGAAGTAAATCCACCAATGGATACTGTGATCAGGCCTGGTGATAGGGTTATTGGAATTACTGAAGATGATGATACACTGATCCCTTCTAAGAAAAAGGACTACAAGATAAGGACAGATGCGCTTATTCTTACTGAAAGGGACGAAGCGGATAAAGAAAGCATTCTTATTATCGGCTGGAATAATCGTGCGAAACACATTATAGAAGAGCTGGATTTTTATGTGACTGATGGATCCATTGTTCGGGTAATGACCAAATTTGGTGATGCCATCAAAGACATTGACAAACTTCAGGAGTCTTTGGTAAACATTGAATTGGAGTGTGTGATCTGTGATACCACTGATCGGGAGACGATTGAAGATATGCAATTAGAAACATATCAATATGTGATTCTACTTTGCTATCAAAACTATTTCCCTATTCAGGAAGCTGATGCCCAAACATTGATCACCCTATTGCACATCAGGAATATTTCTGAAAAATCAGGTGTAAAGTTCAATATGGTATCGGAAATGCTGGATGTGAGAAACAGACAATTGGCTGATATTACCAGTGCCAATGACTTTATTGTAAGTGATAAGTTGGTCAGCTTATTGATGAGCCAGGTATCTGAGAATAAATATTTAATGCGCGTCTTTGAAGACTTGTTTGATGCGGATGGTTCAGAAATCTATATCAAGCCTGCCAGGGAATATGTAAAAGTAGGTGTAGATATTAATTTCTACACAGTGATGGAATCCGCTGCGGCTAAAAATGAAGTTGCTATTGGGTACAGAATAATGTCTGAATCCAAGGTTGCGAATAAAGGGTATGGAGTATATGTAAACCCGAAGAAATCAAGTGTCTTCAAGTTTGCTCCGGATGATGCTGTTATCGTGTTGTCAGAAGATTAACCCTGGTTTCTCAAAGCCTCTCTGATTTCTTTCAAAGCTTCTCTCCTACGGATGTCTCTCTGAGACTGGAAATTTTTTAGCTGCTGAGCATAAGTCAGCAAACTCCTCTTTTGACTAAGATCCAGGTCTACTACTGTCTGGATCAGTTCGTTTTCAAACTGCATTGTTTTGGTGGTTTTATACAATGCAATGAAAACAAAAATCTATTAAGTATGCTTTATTGTAAAATTGTTAAATTATTAAAGATCAGCCTTTTTTGACGATCAATTAGTTAATCTTGCTATCAAATAAACAACATAAATGACAACCAAATCGCAACAAAAAGAGATTAATGCTTTTGTCCAACTGATAGATGAAAGAAATTCACATGAACCTGAGTTTTTACAAGCTGTAACCGAAGTGGCCGAAACACTGATTCCATACATTTCCGAAAATGAAAAGTACAAAGGTCACAACATTCTTGAGCGTATCTGTGAACCCGAAAGAGTAGTCATTTTCAGGATACCCTGGATTGACGACAAGGGGAATTTTCAGGTGAATCGCGGATACAGGGTACAAATGAATTCAGCGCTTGGTCCATATAAAGGAGGTCTTAGGTTTCACCCTAGTGTTAACCTGAGTATTCTCAAATTTCTTGCATTTGAGCAAGTGTTTAAAAATAGTCTTACCACTTTACCGCTTGGCGGAGGAAAAGGAGGAGCCAATTTTGACCCAAAAGGAAAGTCCGATGGGGAAATTATGCGATTCTGTCAAAGTTTTATGACAGAGCTGGGAAAATATGTAGGTTATAATCGAGACGTTCCTGCCGGAGATATTGGTGTTGGTGGTAGAGAAATTGGATACCTTTTTGGACAATATAAAAGAATCAATGATGAGTTCACCGGAATACTTACCGGCAAAGGCCTGGAATACGGCGGAAGTAAAGTTCGTACCGAAGCTACCGGTTACGGTACAGTGTACTTCAGCGAAGAAATGCTTGAACTGAAGGGGCACGGCCTTAAAAGTAAGAAATGCATTATTTCGGGCTCTGGTAATGTTGCTCAATTCACTGCTGAAAAATTGATAGAAAAGGAAGCTAAAGTGCTCACTATGTCAGACTCTGGTGGTTTTGTGTATGATTCAGAGGGAATTGACAGTGAAAAACTGGCCTTCATTAAAACTTTGAAGAATGTGAAGAGAGGGAGGATCAAAGAGTACGCTGATAAGTTTAAGTCTGCTACTTATCAACAAGGAAACCCATGGAGTGTAGAAGGTGATTTGGCATACCCTTGTGCTACCCAAAATGAGATTGAAGAGAAAGATGCAAAACAAATGATTCAAAATGGAGTCATTGGTGTTTTTGAAGGTGCAAATATGCCTACAACTGCTGATGCTTTAGCGGTATTTCAAGAACATAAAATCCTATTTGCTCCGGGAAAAGCATCTAACGCAGGGGGAGTGGCCACCTCAGGTCTCGAGATGTCTCAGAATTCACAACGCTTGTCATGGACTGCCGATGAAGTTGATTACAGACTAAAAATGATTATGAAAAGCATTCATAGCAATTGTGTCAATCATGGTCGTGTGGATAATGATTATGTAGATTATGTGAGAGGCGCAAATATTGCTGGATTCGTAAAAGTCGCGGACGCAATGATAGCGCAAGGACATGTTTAAATAGATTATGAAAACAGTACTCAAACTCACAATAATTCTTCTGGCCTTAGTCTCAGGTTGCCAGAAGAAACAATCAGCTAATGACTCTGTTTCACAGAAAGAAACAATTATAGCATTCGGCTCGTGCAATAGACCCGAATTGGATCAGTTAATTTGGCAACCGATCATAGATCATGATCCAGAAGTTTTTATCTGGTTGGGAGACATTATCTACGGAGATAGCCATGATACCAATGTCTTAAGAGACATGTACAATCATCAAAAAAGCAATCCTGAATACAAAGAATTATTGCAGAGTACACCCGTAATAGGAATCTGGGATGACCATGATTATGGCGTAAATGACGGAGGAAAGTTTTTTTCAGAGAAGGAAGCAAGTAAATCAGAATTACTAGATTTTCTGGACGTTCCAGATTCTGCTGAAGTTAGGTCTCATGAAGGAGCATTTAGCAGCTATCAAATTGACAATGCCAATAGTAAAATTAAAGTGGTCTTGCTAGATGGTAGATATTTCCGGGACACATTGATATTATCTGACCAACCAGGAGAAAAGTACATTCCTAACCCTGATGGTGATATCCTTGGTGAAGAACAATGGGCATGGTTTGAAAATGAATTGAAAAACTCATCAGCAGATATTCATATCATTGGGTGTGGTATCCAGATTCTGCCTACTCAGCACAGATACGAAAAGTGGGCCAATTTCCCTAAATCCAGAAAAAGGTTATTGGATTTGCTCAGTGAATACAATGTATCACACCCCATACTAATCAGTGGAGACAGGCATCACGCAGAAATATCCACACTCGAATTAGATAAAATTTCAGTTTTTGAATTGACTTCCAGTGGGTTGACTCATGCGGGATCAATTGAGAATGAACCAAATGATTTGCGAATAGGGCCCTTTATTGCTGCAAGAAATTTCGGGTTGATAAAGATCAAAATGGATGAATATATCCAACTAGAAGTAAGAGGTTTAAATGATACACTCTATAATTCACATAAAATTCTTCTTTAGTAACAAAACTCATCTTAAATTTGACCCTCAATCTAAAATGATACTAATATGGCAATGCTAGTTCTTATCCTTGTTCTTTTTGTGGCAGCAATTGTTTGTCCTATCATCATTCCTAATGACAAGGTAAGCTCTCACAAAAGAGATCACGTTTAATCAAGCTTTATTTGTTTAAACAACGTTCTTGTATCTAATTCAAATGCAAGAAGATGACCATGTCCTGGTCGTTGATTCAGATAAACACATCCATTGTCCAAAGGCAAAATTTTTTCCTGATTTTTAATTCTTGATTCAATTGTTTCGAGAGTTTGCGGCAAATGACCGTGCACAATAGTTTTGTGATTTGCCATTTCCAGATCATAAGGAAAACCCACAATATTCATCATACTGGCATAATCATGATAAGGATCTCCCTTAAAGTTAAATCCAGCATGAACAAGTAGGAAAGTATCCAGATTCAGGAAGTATTTCAGGTTTTCTAAAAAACCAATGTAGGGTTTATGGTCAGGCAAATCATTGAAAGCTGTTACATTCAGTTTTTTCTGTTTGTCTGAGTCAAGAACAGTTTTACCTGTCAGATGTTCCAGCATCATCTGATCGTGATTGCCGCGAATGAAATAATAATTGGGTTTCTGGGTTAAGGAAATTAATATATCAAGCACCTGAATCGACTCAGGACCTTTATTTACATAATCTCCTAAAAAAAATACCTGATCATTTTCCAGAGGGTCAATTTGTTCTAGTAAGGCCAATAAGGACTTAGGACAACCATGGATATCAGGAATAACAAACCTTCTACCTGTTTTTGGAATCTCAGGTGAAGGTATTTCCATTAGAAGTACGGATTATTTTTTAGAAGATTCTCTTTTGAAGTCAATCAATGACAGTGCTGCTCCAAATGCTGCAATGAAGACAACAATATTTACAAATAAATTTACTCCGTCTGTTACTGCTGGATTAAAAAACATAATGCTAAGATTTTATTGAGCGAAGATAAATCATTCGCTGCATTTCATAAAATTCTAAACACATTTAAGCCAATGCCTCGTGTAAACTTTTTGTAAGTTTTTTCATATCCCAGGCATCATTATAAACCTGGGGACTAATTCTTATGGCCTTTCCTCTAAAAGAAACGTGTACTCTATTCTTCTTAAATACTTTTTTTACCTTTTCTAAATCAGCCTTCTCTGGAAGGTATATCCCAAAGAGATTACTGGCCCTGTATTGCTTATCCTCAATCCAACAACCCAATGAGGTGATTTCTGGAAGAATTGGATCGACAAGTGACTCACAGTACTCCTGCACATTTGCTGGATTCCATTTAAGCAATTGTTTGGTTGCTGCTATCTGCATCGGAACAAGTATAAAATTGCTTTGCTCACCAACTCCGTAACGCAACGAACCAGAAGAATATTGATCTTCATAATTAACTAAACCTGCAAAATCATCACTGTTTAATCTGTTAATCCAATTTTCCTCGATTGGCGTTCCATTATCAAAAGCCTCACCATAATATGCTAATCCAAAACTGTAAGGACCCATCAAACATTTATAAGAAGCGCAAATCAAAGCATCAGGTTGCAGTTCATTGATACTAATCGGAAGCGCTCCCACAGACTGGGTACCATCAATTACCAATAATGCACCAACTGCCTGTGTTCTTTTTCTAATGGCCATCAGGTCAAATAATGTACCATCAGCCCAATGAATATTGGCCAGTGACACTAATTTTGTGTTCTCGTCGATGGCATTTAGAATATCATCATTCCATTGTTTCCCTCTTCCATCAGAAACTGGTGGTGCCGTTACAAACCTCAATTGTTTTTCGGAATTCACTATACTTTTCCAGGGGTATACGTTGCTAGGGAATTGTTCACCAATCAAAACTATATGTTGATGATCCGCTATATCTACGTTTTTGGCCACATTGGCCATGCCATACGAAACTGATGGAATAGTAGCTATCCTGGAAGACTCTTTATTGTCAATCAATTTTGAATAAAGCAACCTAAGGTTTTCTAAATCATGAAAAAAGTCATATTGGGTTACTTTAAAAGGGGTTCTCTTCTTTTTAATGCCTTTGATTCCTGCATTCTCTACCTTCTTCATTAAAGGTGACATATATGCGCAGTTGATATATGCATGTTTTCTTTGAAGGCTAAATTTTTCTCTTTGGGACCTTAGCATAGTGTTACTAAATTGATTTTTCTATTATTTAAAATCTGGAAGCTGTATTATGCCTAAAGTAAGTCTATTTTCTCGGGATGAACTCAATGATTTGCTTAAACCATTTGAAATAAAAACTATTCGCATTGGCGAAAAGAGGTACTGTCTGGGAATGAGTGGAAATGAATTTTTTCTTTTTGATGAAGAATGCCCCCATATGGGATACCGACTGGAAAATGGTAAAATCAACCCGTATGACGAAATTACCTGCCCATGGCACAATTACCGGTTTAGTCTCAAAACAGGAATTGAAGATCAATTAAGATGCAAAAAACTCCGGGTTTACGAATTATTTTTTGAACAGGATCAATTAATGGCAAATCTTCCTTAAGCAATTCGGAAGTACCTCACAATACCTAATAGTATTTCTGAAATATCAGTAGTGATTGGGTTATTGGCCCCCCTGCCGACAATGTATAGTACAAATAGGAAATAAATCACTAACAAAGTAACTGCTTTGGTTCTTCCAATGTATTTTCCAGTGGTGTAAATAACTACAGCTAGAATTGTCAATAACCAGAGCAAAAACCGAAGCTCAGTACTGAGATCTATCAATTCTGGAGGCATTTGAATTGGGCCTTTGATCAATGTGAAAATTAATAGCGGAAAACCAAGTGCAAAACAAACATCAAAAATATTACTTCCCAGCGCATTTGAGATGGCATCATCATACTGACCTTTTTGCGCGTCTTTAATAGAAATGATTGTATCCGGAAAACTAGAAGCAGCGGATGCTAATATCAGAGCCACAAACATCACAGGAATATTCAAGCCTTCAAATGTTCCAATATAAGGTACGTCATAGTGCTCTTCACCCAACCACTCACACGCAACTACAAGCAAATAACTCACAAGGGCAATTGAAATCGTACTGAAAACTAGTAACGCCCAGGCTTTGGAATCATTGATTCTACCTTTACCAAGGAAAATTCTTTCTAAATCAAAAGTTATTACAGCTACTCCTATTGTCCGCTTTTTCCTATCTTCATCTTCAAAGTCTTCCGCGGTAAGCTCATCTGTACCCTCTTCAATAAATTTGTCTCGATCCTTCTTTTTCATTGTTAGAAGCATAAAGGCCAGATAGACAAAATAGACTCCCATCAACAAAAGGCCATGGTACCAATCCAATGATGAGCCACTGATGAGAACCAGGAAAATAAACTCAGCAATAATCAACGCGATACCATCTCTGAGAAGCACCTTTTTTGAAACTTCAATCCTTTTGGCCATACCAATTCCAATCACCGCTAATACAGAAACTGCAGGGATAACCATTCCATTAAAAATAGCACTACCAGCTGTAGTTCCAATTCCTCCCGTAAAACCAGAGGCATCCATTAAAACAAAAAGGAAGAAAAATGAAGTAAAAACTTCAGGCATTGAACTTGCAATGGCATTGATGGTTGCACCTCTCACACCTTCAGAAAGATGTCTGCCAACATATTCGGATGCCGTCATAAAACCGTCACCTGCTCTCCAGATTACCAGGCAACAAACTGTAATCAGGAGAAGTGGAATAACTATTCCCATACGCTATAACTTCTAATAATTTCTAGGTTTCCCATCGCTGGCAGAGATGATGTGGCTAAGTTAATACTTATTACTCAATAAGTGCATTTTTTGCCTGCATATGCAACCCTAACTCATAAAAACCCATCTTTAATGAAACAATTTTAAGGAAACTGCTGCCATGCTCAAGAATTTTTTAAAACTCACGCTAAGAAACTTATTGAAGAACAAAGTCTATGTGATTATCAACATCATAGGTATGGGACTGGCTTTATCATGCTGTATTGTCGCTTATCTCAATTACGATTTTGCCCAGAAATTTGATAGAAACCATGAAAATGTAGAATCACTCTATAAAATTCATGTAAACAAAGAAGTACAAGATGAACTTGTTCCCTACGGTATTACTCCTTTACCACTTGGCCATTCCATCAAAGAAGAATTTCCATCCATCAAAAAAGTCTCCAGATATGCAACTGGGGATTTGATTATCAAGAAAAATGACAATGTACTGAAACGGGATTTCGCATATGTAGATAAAGATTACCTTGATATGTTTACTTATCCATTGAAATATGGATCAGCAGAAAGTCTCATGAAAAATGGAGAAGTTATCATAAGTGCAAAACTTGCTGAAACCTATTTTGGCAATAAAAACCCAGTAGGTGAATTACTCTCGCTCATTGAAGGAGACAAACCAGCACAAAGTTTCATTGTAGGAGGTGTTTTGGAGGAAGTTCCACTCAATACGTCAATGCAATTTGATGGATTGATGAGTTTTGACAATTACCTGAAGTTTTACAATGCAGAAAACACAAATTGGTCGTGGTTCATAGCAGGCACATTTATCATGGTAGATAATGCAGATATGCTTCCTGAAATTGAAAAGCATCTTCAAAAATATGTCCCTATTCAAAACGAAGCTCGCAACGATTGGATCATTCACGATTACCATCTATCGCCCATGACAGAATTGGGCAAAATTGGAAGAGACCTGAGATCACATTGGATGTGGGCAGCTCCTCACCCTGCATCAGTAATTGCTCCTCCAATTATGGCATTCCTGATGTTATTAATTGCTTGTTTCAATTTCACCAACACATCTATTGCCATTTCTTCTAAAAGACTCAAGGAAATCGGAATTCGTAAAGTGATGGGTAGCAATAGAAATCAATTGATCTCCCAGTTTTTGGGCGAAAACCTGATCCTTTGTTTGCTGGCAATTATTCTGGGCGCACTGATTTCTGTTTGGCTGGTACCAGCATATGGTGCGATGTGGGAGAATACAGATTTGGCATTCAATCTTTCAAATGATTTTCCATTGGTCATTTTTCTTGTGGTACTTCTGGGAACAACAGCTCTCATAGCCGGGGGTTATCCATCTCTTTTCATTAGTGGTTATCAGCCAGTACGCATTCTTAGGGGAAATGCCAAAATAGGCGGTACCAATAAGTTTTCATTCACTTTATTGGGATTGCAGTTTGCATTCACAGTGATGGCCATATTTGCCAGTATCGTTTTTGTGAGAAATGCTTACTATCAGGAGAATTTAGATGTTGGTTTTGAAAAGGAGACAATTGTTTATGCACAAGTTGACAAACCACATGAAGCAGTTGCCCTCAAAAATCGGTTAGTTGGAAATTCAAAAGTGGCTAGTATAGCAGTCGCATCAGAACATATAGGAAGATGGACTTATTCAAGAACTCTTAAACAGCAAGAGAAAGAAATTGAAGTAGACATGCTGGACATTGGTTTGGATTATGCTGAAACAATGGAGCTGGATCTGATAAAGGGTCGATTATTTAATAGCCAGAACAAAGAAACTGATGAGAAATTTGGGGTTGTGGTGAATGAGGAATTGGTTAGGCAATATGGATGGCAAGAGCCAATAGGACAAAAAATGGCACTGAATGATTCTGTGAAACTGAATGTTGTGGGTGTGGTAAAGGATTTTTACTATAATGGCTTTTGGGTAAAAGTTCAACCTACCGCATTAAGGTTGGCTAGTGATGATCACCTCAGATTTGTAGTAGCCAGAACGTCTCTGAAAAATACTAAAAGTTTGCTTGCAGAAATGAAGGAAGAAATGCTTTCAATAGCCCCCAATAAACCATTTTTTGGTGAATACCAGGAAGATGTTATGAAGGAGGCTGTTACAGTGAATAAAAACATTATCATCATTTTCGGATTTCTGGGAATCCTGGCTGTCATCTTATCGGCGATTGGGTTATTCACTCTTGTTTCCCTGAATGTTATTAAAAGAATAAAGGAAATTGGCATTAGAAAAGTTCTAGGGGCTTCCATTCCTTCCATTATTAAATTGATGAATAAAAAATTCATTCTGATGATTCTGATTTCTGGATTTATCGGCTCAGCGGGGGCCTTCTTTATTATTGATGCCCTGATTGCTTCAATATTTGAGTACTACCAGCCAATAGACTTCATTACAATCATAGGACCTGTCCTTGGAGTAACAATAATTTCTATGTTGGTTTCAAGTAGTAGGATATTTACAAGTGCTTCAAAGAACCCCGTGGAATCATTGAGATACGAGTAAAGTGATAGAATAGAGACATAATTTCTAAAGGATTGATTAATTTTCGTTTGCGCATTCCATTTATCGCATATGAAATTCATTTTGGCAGTCATTTTTTTCATGCCTTTTTTTCTGTATTCCCAAGGTTTTGATCCGGCTGAGGTCAATCCAAGAATTGAGAAAATGAATGATGAGGAAAAGGTCAATTTCATCATTGATCATTTTTATGAATTGTATAGTGCAGATTTTGACAATGCCATTCATCACACAAAATCCGCTATTGAAATCAGTGAACATCATAACTGGGAATCAAGCAGAGCATATGCCTTGATGTTTCATGGGATTGTCAATTATCTGAGGGGAAATTACGAACAGGCACTGGAGTCTTTTATCACTGCAGAGAAATTATTTGAAAAATTGGAAGACCTGGATGGTTTAGCCAGGTTGAGTAACGAAATGGCCAATTTCTTCCAAAAACAAAAGGATTTTGAAAAATCTATTGCCTATCTGGACAAAGGAGAACAAATAGCCAGACAAGCCAATAACCTGGTGCAGCTTGGTACAAATTATGGCATGAGGGGAACATTTCTGGTAAGAAGAAATAAATACGAAGAAGCACAACCTTACTTTATCCAGGTCTTTGAAATAAGAAAACAACAGAATGACTCTGTAGGGCTGGGTTATGTTTACCTAAACCTGGCTGATTATGAAGTTTACAAAGGAAAACTGGATAAAGCGATAGCTTATATTGATACCTCAAATATGATCCGTGAGAAAATTGGTGATTTACAGGGAGTATCAGAAGGTATGCACGCCATGGGAAATGCATATGCTACTTTTAGAAAATATCAATTGGCAGTTGCCGCCTTTGAGAAATCAAATGAAATCGCTCAAAGCATTGGATATCTGGATCAGATAAGGCTGAACTTTCAGGCTTTAGAAAAAATCGCCATCAAGACTGATGATTTTCAATATGCCCATTTGTACCTGCAAAAATTCCAACAATACAACGATAGTTTATTTTCTATCAACAGAACGAGGGTCATTAAGGATTTAGAAACGAAGTATGAGGTAGAAAAAAAGGAAAATCAACTTGCCTTACAAAAATCGGAACTTGAAAATGAAATAGCCCAAAATCAAAAAAATCTCGCTTTCATATTTGCCCTGGTCATTGCATTATTGGCTACAGGTATTATTCTTCTTTTATTAAGAAGTAGGTACCAGAAAAATAAAGAATTAATGGTACGGGAAAATGCCATTAAACTTCAGGAAGCACAGCTAGATGCAGCAATTTCCTCACAGGAGAGAGAAAGAACAAGGTTCGCAAAAGATTTACATGATGGATTTGGTCAAATGATTTCTGTGCTCAACCTCAACTTAAAAGCACTGGATAGTTCTAAGAATTCTCATGAAGTCTATGAAAGCAGTGCTAAAATATTAGAAGAGATGCATTCGGAATTGAAAAGTATCTGCTTCAACCTGATGCCGCAGACTTTGATCAAATTTGGACTGGGAAAAGCACTTGATGAGTTTGTGCTCCGTATCAATAATACAGGACAAAAACATATCGAAGTAGATTTGTTTGGATTAGACAATCGGTTACCGGAGTTATATGAAATCTCTATCTACCGTGTAATTCAAGAATGGGTAAATAATATTCTAAAATATTCAGACGCAAATCGGATTGATATTCAAATCACCAGAGACGAAAATGAACTTACCCTTCTCATTGAAGACAATGGGATGGGATTTGACAAACAGGTATTAATCGAAGGTAGTGGAAATGGGTGGAAGAATATCAATTCACGTTTAAGCCTGATAAATGGAGATATTGAACTGGATACTGTACCCAATAGAAGAGGCAACACTTTGATTGCAGATGTGGTTATTGATGTGGTTGAAATGAATAAACGTGCTGATGTAAGTAACATATAAAATACCCTGTTCACGGTATTGAACATTTTTCATTTGTCCGCTTACTTGTCATTTATGAAATTGCTATCTTTTGCAAGAAAACAATCCAACCAATCAATGAGAATTTTTCTTACTGATGATCACGCTGTTTTACTGGCCGGCCTACAAAGTTTGATTACTGCAGAGGAATCTTATGAGGTAGTAGGAACTGCAGGATCTGTAAAAGACACATTGGATAAACTGACTCAAACTAAAGTTGACTTACTCATTACCGATTACAACCTACCAGATGGTGATGGTCTCACGATTGTACAATCTGTAAAAAGAAAATATCCGGCAACAAAAATCATCGTGCTGAGCATGCATGATGAAAATCACCTGGTGAAAGAGATTCTGAAAGAAGGTGTAGATGGTTATATTCTTAAAAAAGATTCTCATGAAGAACTGATGGCCGCCATTCGCTCGGTCATGAATGGAAAAATGTACTTGAGCAATGAGATCAATAGAATGCTGGTAACTGGAATTGATACCAATCCACATGAGAAAAAACTACTAACCTCAAGAGAAAGAGAAGTTTTAACCCTAATTTCCAGGGAACTCACAAATAAGCAAATCGCCGAAGAGTTATTTATTTCCGAACGTACTGTTGAGACACATCGGAAAAATATCTTCAGAAAAACAGGAACAAATAACCTGGTAGGACTCATCAAGTACGCATACGCCAATAATCTGATCTAAATATCAGTAGTACGTGGTATATAAAATACCATTCTACTCCGATAATATCTCCTCATAAATAGCTTCATCTTTATGGCAGGATATACTTCTGCATATATTATCATTTAACGGTGATTACCTAGTGAACTAAAACTTCCACTGGCTCCACATTTTCCATAGCTGATGTGTAGTTAGTCAAAACCCCTGATCATTGCGATTGGGGGTTTTCTTTTGATTTCCTATTTAAAGTTATTTTTTGGATATTTAGCTAAACTCAAATTGACACCCACAATGAGAAGCCTGATTTTTGTAATTGCATTCCTTTTGGCTGGCACATTAAATGCACAAAATGAATTAAGGGTTGGAATTATCAAATACAAATCCGAAGAAAAGGTCCTAGAAACTTTCACTCCATTATTTAACTACGTTGCTGAAAAATTGGACAAAGAACTTCGATTGGAAATCGTTGAAGATGGGGACCTTGGCTATCATTTGTCCAATGACGTATACGACATAGGGTTATTCACAGTATTTCCCTACTTAAAAGCCAAAGGAGATTTTCCAGAACTCCATGTCTTTGCAACTCACACTGTCAATAACTCCGATTATTATGATGGTTCAATTCTAGTGAATAGATCATCCGAAATAAAGGAACTACACGAATTAAAGGGCAAGCGATTTCTTTTTGTAAAGCCCACTTCTACATCTGGATACAAATATCCAAAAGGTATTCTCACTGAAAATGACATGGACATAGAGCATGGGTATTTTGACAGTTACGATTTTACCTACAATCACTCAGCTTCACTAGACTCTCTGCTAAATAATAAAACTGATGGGATCGCAATAGACAGAAAGTACTTTCTAGAAAATCCTGATAAAGGCAAATTGCTGGAGCTCTCTACTTATAAGGTTCCTTATCATGCTTATGTACTTGCTCCAGGTATTTCACCAGAATTAGAAGAAAAAATAAAAAACATTCTATTCAATGCACACAAAGATCCATCTGCAAAAGCTATTTTTCAAAACCCATTGAATGTAACCAGTGTCATTCCGGAAGATGATAACTACTACAATTTGATCCGTAGGTATTTGAGAATCACCAGAGTAAAACCTGCCCTTAAACTCGAATTGGACCCAAGAGGTCAGGCAGAAGAAGTCTTAAACAAAAACAGTGATCTACTACAATTGATGAAAAGCAAAATCGAGTTAGGTGTTTACAGCTCACACCGGTTTAGTGAGGAGCCCTACAAGAATCAGAAATATTTTGAGAAAATCACTTGTAGTTTGTTCCAGGTAGGTGATCAACTTTATCATTATCAGATTCTATTGAATGATCGACTAATTGACCAGGGCGAAGATGTACCTCAGTCTAGTCTAATTGGCTATTTGCCAAAGAAAATCAAAGATGATGCCTTGAGAAATTTACCAATTGACGCACACTTATACTTTAATGGTATCGATTGGTTTTTATCATACGGAAAAGAGGATGGCATTAACCTGGAAGATTATGAATTTCATTTTTATCCGGAAACATCCAGGACATTCATACTAAAAGGTGAAGATGTCAGTAAACTCACAGCACTTAATACTCACTTTGAATCTGATGAAAGATTCAAGAAAAATGCCAATGTCAAAATAATCTATAGCCCGGAAAAAGAGATTACGATTGAAGATGAGGATCCTACTGAACTAAATACGTACAATATCTTTTCATCTAGTTTCTGGAAATCCAATTACTGGGACAAACTTGGATTAATATTTGGTGTTGCCTTTGCTCTTGTTTCAGCCCTCATTGGTAGATACCTGACCAAGAGAAAAAAGGAAAGGTTTAAGGATTTGCTGTATGAAACCAATGAACTTATCAAAGAGCTGGTGCAGGGACAGTATGAAATGGAAACCCGCATCATTGAACAACGGGAAAAAATTGGAACACTATTGGATAATGGCTCAATCAATGAAAACCAGTTTTTGATACTGAAAAACCGCATTTCGGATGTACAGAATATCCTTGATGGCATGAAACCTAAGGAAATTGATTTAACTCCGGAACAAAAAGAAGAGTTTGAGAAAATTGTGGAGGACGGTAAAATAACAGAGAAGGAATTCCTGAAAATCCTGAATATTCTCAAAAAGAACTCATAATTCTGTAGCCAAACAGGCAAAAGAAATCGTTTTAGCTCCTGCTAATACAATCAATTCAGCAGCACCACTAACTGTGGCTCCCGTTGTGATCACATCATCTATTAGCAAAATGTGCTTCCCAGAAAATTCGTTCGGGCTTTTTAAAGTATAAATTTCTGAGACATTCTGCCACCTTCCCACTTTTGACTTTTTGGTTTGGGTTTTAGTCTTTTTGTGTCGAATTAAATTATCAAACTGATAAGGTACTCCTAGTTCCAAAGACAAACCTTCTGCTATCTTATCACTTTGGTTGTATCCTCTTAAGTTTAGCCTTGAGGGATGAAGTGGAATTGGCACAATCAGGTCGAACTCAGATTTCGAAAAATTTCGTTTGATGTCCTGACCAAGCAGTTTACCAAGAAATATGCCCAATTCAGACTGTCCTTCATACTTGAGTTTATGTAGTAATTTTTGAGCTGGTCCATGTTTGTGAAATTGGAGAAGACTCCAGGCAATATCTAATTGGGAAAAAGAAGCAAACCTATTGAACAGAATATGATCTTCTGGTTTTTCCAGACTGAATCGTGGCAAATCCAGGAGACAATGTGTACAAATATATTTTTCCTGTGACACAAGTGACTCATCACAAACAAAACAAATATTAGGATAGAAAAGTGAAACTAAATCCTCATAATACTGAGTTATCCTTGGCATGGAATATATCTTTGATGGATTAAGAAATAGTCATGGGAAAAGTAACGGAATTTAATGAATACCGGGAGAGAATGAACAATAAAATACTCTCTGGTTCCAATAAAGTAATAAAACGAATATTCAATCTAGACACAAATGCTTTCAGCGATGGAGCTATCGACAAAAGAACTAAAGAAATGATTGGATTGAGCTCTTCTCTTGTTTTACGATGTGATGATTGTGTCAGGTATCATCTCACAACTTGTTTTGAAATTGGTATTACAAAAGAAGAAATTGAGGAAATACTTTCGATTGCCACATTGATTGGAGGAACCATTGTAATTCCTCATTTAAGAAGAGCATATGAGTTTTGGGAAGAACTAGAATCTCAAAATGTATAAAAAAGACCTACAATTAGAAAGAGAATGGCAGGCACTCCGTCTCAAGCTAAAAGACGTCATTGGTAGAAAACCCAGAGACATGAATGCTATTCTTTTTCTAATTGGAGTTCAGGAACTTGGAAAAGGGACCATCAACTATACCAAAGAAGAAAAACAGGATCTTATGCACATTGCCATCTGCAAAGTCCTGAGTTATTCAGGTTATTATGAGTTAGAGGGAATTGATGAAGATGGGTGGCCACATTGGAAACTGATTAAAAAACTACCTGGTTTTGACCTGATGGAACAAGAAAAATTACTAAAAATGCATGTACTTGAGTATTTCGAGAAAGAAATGCTACTATAAAGTTACCTGACATGAAAAACTACTGAAATCCAGCGAAATATGAAGGTGATTACCTATAATATCAATGGTTTACGTGGTGCTGTCAAAAAAGGCCTTAATGAATGGCTTAGCAAGATTTCTCCAGATATTATTTGTCTTCAAGAGGTCAGAATTAAGGATGAACTTATTGATTATGAAAGTTTTAAACTATTAGGTTACCAATTTCTCCACAAGCCTTCAAATAAGCCAGGATATAGTGGAGTAGCTATACTTTCCAAGCAAAATCCAATCGAGGTAATCAACGAGTCACAATTATTCCCAAATCACAATGAGGGACGGATAATTGCAGCAGTTTTTCAAAATCAGACCTTTGTTTCAGTATATGTACCCTCCGCGGGTAATATTGAGAGATTATCATACAAACTTAATTGGTTAGAAGAGTTACAAGAATTCATTAATTATCTGAAAGAGAAATACAAGAGACCATTGATCATAGGAGGAGATTTTAATATTGCACATCAGGCAATTGATCTGTTTAACCCTCTTGACAACCTTTTAACAGCTGGATTCTTGCAAGTGGAGAGAGATTGGTTTACAAAATGCCTGGAAAGTGGATTTATAGATGCTTTTCGGGCAATTAATCCTGAAGGCGATCAATATACCTGGTTCAGTTACCGAAACAAAGCCAAAGACAGGAATCTGGGATGGCGATTAGATTATTTGCTTGTCAGTGAGGAAATTATTGATCAAATTAACAGGTGTGTGATTCTAAAACACGCAAACTATTCTGATCATTGCCCAGTTCTGCTTGAAATTGCCGATTAATTTCTATTTTTATTGGTTATACGCGATCACTTGTGTTTGATTAGCGTTTAAGTCAAAAAGAAGTCTAAATACCTGGAGGATGGCGGCAGATCTATTACATCAGAAAATCAGGGCTTATAAGAAGAAATATTTCTTCAACAAGCTCATCAAGGGAAGTATAATTTTAGGAGCAATATTTCTATCTATATACTTGATTATCAATGTTTTAGAATTCTCTTTTAGGTTTGATAGCGCCTTTAGAACTATACTCTTTTTCTCAACTATTCTATTAATAGTCATTTTTCTAACCAGGTGGATTGTATATCCGATTTATCAATTGGTAACACTGGATAAGCAATTAAGTAATGAGGAAGCGGCTAAACAGATTGGAAAATATTTTCCAGAAGTGCAGGACAAACTGCTCAACCTACTCCAACTCGAACAACAATCAGACAGTCAAAATGAATTGATCATTGCCGGGATCGAACAAAAAACCCAGGAATTAAAATTTGTTTCTTTCGATAAGGCCATCGAGATAAAAAGTAATAGGAAGTATCTGAAGTTCTTGGTTTATCCTGGATTAGCCATTCTTTTGATATTACTTTTTATTCCAGCTATGCTCACAGAGAGTACGGAAAGAATTATCAAATACGATGAAGAATTCAAGCCATCCGCACCATTCGAGTTTATAGTTGTGAATGAAGTACTTGAAGGTTTCAGAAATGAGGACTTCAATCTTGAGGTCAAATTGGAAGGACAATTCGTCCCGGATCTGGTATACATAAAAACAAATGGTCGGCGGATTAAATTGAAAGCAGCTGATGGCAATACATTTCAACATAGTTTTAAGAAAGTGCAAGCCTCTCAAAGTTTTCGCCTTGAAGCCGCAGGATTTAAAACAGATCAGATGCTGCTTACTATTCACAACAGACCTACACTTCGAGAATATTTTGTAAACCTTGATTATCCAGCTTACACAGGGAAAAAAGATGAAACAATTTCAAATTCAGCTTCACTGGTAATTCCAGAAGGAACAATTGCCAGCTGGAGTTTTGGTACCGCCTCAGCGCAGGAGATGCATATCATCACTACCTTGGACTCATCAATAAATGTTTCAGACGGTAATCTTTTCAAATTTGAGCGAAGATTAATGGAAGATTACAATTTCGAGGTGAGGTTCAAAAATGATAAAAGTTTTAATACCAATAGAATTATCTATAATAATAAGGTTATAAAAGATGAGTACCCACAAGTAAGTCTTGAATCATTGCTAGACACTGTACTTTATAGCTATATCATTTTGGGAGGAAATATTAGTGATGATTATGGTTTGAGAAACCTTCAGCTTAAGTACAGGATCAGCGGAGAGGAGTACTTTCAAACTGAAAAGATCAAAATTCCTGCAAATAGGTTAAATGCTAGCTACTTCTATCAATGGAGACTTGATTCTCTCAATTTGAAACCTGACCAATCAGTTGAGTATTACGTTCAGGTCTTTGATAATGATGGCGTAAATGGCAGTAAAAGCACAAAAAGCCAGATCAGTACTTATCAAGCTCCTTCAAAAAACTTCATTTCTGATAAAATAGATAACAGTACGAAACAGACTGAAAAGCAAATCAATAAAACTCTTGAGAAAGCCAAAGATCTTCAGGATAAGCTGGAGGATATAAATGAAAGCTTGAAAGTAAAGCAAAAAATGGATTGGCAGGACAAAAAGGTACTGGAAGACATATTGAAGAAGAAGGAAGAGCTTACCAAGGAATTAGAAAAACTTCAAAAAGAGAACAAAGCACTCAATCAAAGCAAAGAAGCTTTTCAAAAGCCAAACGAGAAAATTGTAGAAAAAGTAAAGGAACTACAGAAGTTAATGGATGAAATCCTGGATGAAGAAACCAAGAAACTCTATGATGAACTCAAAAAACTACTCGAAGAAAACACTGGAGTTCAGCAACTACAGGAAAAAGTGGATGAAATCAAGGACAAAGAGAAATCTCTGGAAAATGAATTAGAAAGAGCACTAGAGTTGTTCAAAAGATTGAAAATGGAGAATAAACTTGATGAATCCATTAACAAACTTGATGAGCTACAACAGAAGCAGGAACAACTGGCTGAAGATTCAAAGGACAAAAAGAATAAGAAAGAAGATCTTTTAAAAGAACAGGAAGAACTAGCAGAAGAATTCAAAGAGTTACAGGATGACCTGGACGAAGTAGAGCAACTGAATCAGGACCTGAAAGACCCAGAACCTATGCAGGACTACAATGATGAAGAACAGGGCATACAGGAGCAGATGGAACAGAGTGAGGAGAATCTTGAGAAAAACAAAAGAAAGAATGCCTCTGAAAACCAACAGAATTCTGCTCAGAAAATGCAGCAGATGAAACAGAAAATGCAACAGATGCAAGCGGGTATGGAGATGCAGATGTTGCAGGAAAACCTGGGTGACCTTCGGGAAATTGTAGATAATCTGGTGAAGTTGTCATTCAATCAGGAACAATTGATGAAAGATTTCAAAGGTGTGAAGCAGAGCGATCCTAGATTTGTAACACTAAGTCAGACCCAGCTAAAAATCAAGGATGATTCTAAGATTATTCAGGACAGCCTACTAGCTCTTGCCGAAAGGGTATTTCAAATATCATCTTTCGTCACCAGGGAAGTAGAAGCCATGAATCAATACATGGATGAGAGTGTAGAATCATTGCGAGATAGAAATAAATCTAAAGCTGTGAGTAGTCAGCAATTTGCTATGACATCTATAAACAATCTTTCTATTTTACTGGATGATGTACTACAACAAATGCAACAACAAATGGCAGACGCCATGGGTAAACCAAAATCTGGTAAACAGAAAAACAATAAAAACATGCCTGGGCTGTCTGAGTTACAAAAAGAGTTGAGCAAAAAGATTGATGAATTAAAGAAAAGTGGTAAGTCCGGAAGGCAATTATCTGAGGAATTGGCTAAACTTGCTGCTGAGCAAGAAATGATCCGTCGGCAAATGGAACAGATGCAAGAGAAAGAAGGGATGGAAGATGCTGGTGGAAAAGGTAACATGGACAAGATCATCAAGGACATGAAAAAGAATGAGGAAGATCTTGTAAACAAAAGGCTAAGCAATGAGCTTATTAAAAGACAGCAGGATATTGTTACCAGAATGCTCAAAGCCGAAGATGCTTTGAGAGAAAGGGAACTAGACGAGGAAAGGGAGGCAGAAACAGCTGATGATATTTCCAGAGATATTCCGCTAGAATTTGAAGAGTATTTTAAAGCTAAGGAAAAGGAAATCGAGTTGTTAAAGACAGTTCCGGTTAAACTTAATCCTTATTATAAAAAAGAAGTAAACGAATATTTTAAACGACTGGGTGAATAATGGATTCAATCAAAATTGAAATTCCTTCATTAGGTGAGAATATCAGAATCATTGAAAGTTTCATTGACAATGCTAAGGAGAGGTTTGAGCTAAATGATGATATCTATGGGAACATCATGATAGCAGTTACTGAATCAGTCAATAACGCCATTATACACGGTAATAAACTCGACAAATCTAAGAGTGTATTATTAACCCTGGAGATTGTAGAAAACACAATCAAGTTCACCATTCAAGATCAGGGAGAAGGTTTTGACTATAACAGCTTACCTGACCCAACAGCTCCGGAAAACCTGGACAAACCTGGTGGCAGAGGTATCTTTCTAATGAAGAACCTCTGTGATGAAGTGAATTTCAAAGAAGAAGGGAAAGTAGCTGAACTCTGTTTTTACCTGAACTAATGAGTAACATCAACTTCTTCAATGAAGGAATAGACTTTTCATTAGACCATCCTACAGAAGTATCTAACTGGGTTTCGAACATTGTAAAGGAATACAGTTACGAATTACTTGAAATCAACTACATATTTTGTTCCGATGAATACCTGCATCAAATCAATGTAGATTACCTCAATCACGACACCTACACAGATATCATAACTTTTGATAATTCAGAAGAAGCTGACAAGTTAGAGTCTGATATTTTCATAAGCATCGATCGCGTTATGGAGAATAGTAAGGAGTACTCAAAGTCATTCAACAAAGAACTATATCGTGTGATGATTCATGGTGTATTACATTTACTCGGATTCCATGATCAGACAGATGAACAAAAAAAGGAGATGCGTGAAAAAGAAGAAGCTTGCTTATCTTTGCTAAAAATTAATGGGTAAATAAAGTGTTCCACGTGGAACACTTCTCTATTGAAATAAGTTAGTTGCATAATGTTCCACGTGGAACATTTTCTAATTATACAGTTATGTTTCCAGAATACGATGTAATAGTAGTAGGAGCAGGGCACGCAGGTTGCGAAGCAGCTGCAGCGGCAGCCAATATGGGATCGAAGGTACTACTGGTAACTATGAATATGAATACCATTGCTCAGATGTCATGCAATCCTGCAATGGGTGGTGTAGCCAAAGGGCAAATAGTACGTGAAATAGATGCACTAGGAGGACAATCAGGTATCATCACGGATAAGTCTATGATCCAATTTCGCATGCTCAACAGATCTAAAGGTCCTGCCATGTGGAGTCCCAGAACTCAAAATGACAGAATGAGATTCGCTGAGGAATGGAGACTAAAACTAGAACAAACTACCAATGTTGATTTTTGGCAGGAAATGATAACAGGTCTCGTGGTTAAGAACGATACTGTAATAGGTGTAAGAACCGGAATGGGCTTAGAAATTAAAGCTAAAACTGTCGTACTTACAAATGGTACATTCCTAAATGGATTGATTCACATAGGTGCTAAAAACTTTGGAGGAGGAAGAACAGGTGAGAAAGCTGCCACTGGAATAACAGAGCAACTAGTTCAATTGGGTTTTGAAGCTGGTAGAATGAAAACTGGAACACCACCTAGAGTAGATGGTAGATCACTTAATTACGATGTAATGGAAGAACAACCAGGAGATGAAATACCAGGTAGGTTCTCTTATTCAGATCAAACTAACTCTCTTTCTAAACAACGAAGTTGTTATATAACCTATACCAATTCGGATGTGCATGACACATTAAAAACCGGATTCGATCAATCTCCAATGTTCAATGGAAGAATAAAAGGTCTAGGACCGAGGTATTGTCCTTCCATTGAAGACAAAATTAACCGATTCGCAGAAAGAGAAAGACATCAGATATTCGTGGAGCCTGAAGGATGGGATACTGTAGAAGTATATGTAAATGGCTTCTCTACTTCTCTACCTGAAGACGTACAGTACAAAGCTATCAGAAAAATTGCTGGGTTCGAAAATGCTAAAATGTTCAGACCCGGCTATGCAATTGAATACGATTTCTTCCCACCAACACAGCTTAAAAATACATTAGAAACTAAACTGATCAATAACCTGTATTTCGCTGGACAGATAAATGGTACTACCGGATATGAAGAAGCCGCATGTCAGGGACTTATGGCAGGTATCAACGCCCATCAGAAAGTGCATGAAAAGGAACCATTTACATTGAGCCGATCAGAAGCCTATATAGGAGTACTAATAGATGATCTAATCAATAAAGGCACAGAAGAGCCATATCGTATGTTTACTTCCAGAGCCGAGTTCAGAATACTCCTTAGACAAGATAATGCTGATCTACGCCTTACCGAAAAAGGACATTCTATTGGTTTAGCAAATGATGATAGACTAGAAAAAGTATTTGATAAAAAGAACGCAGTTAACAATTTACTAAATGATCTCAAACAAAAGAAAGTAGAACCTCAGGAAGTAAATTCAATTCTAACAGAATTCAACACCGCAGGAATTAAGGAGAAATCAACATTGCTCAATTTGGTAAGAAGACCACAGCTCTCTATTACAGATTTAGCAAATAAAAACAGTGATCTTAGAACGTATTTATCAAAGTACAGTAACGATATAATTGAACAAGCAGAAATTCAAATTAAGTATGAATCTTATATAGAGAAAGAACGTAAATTAGCCGAGAAGATAGAAGGATTAGAACACTATAGAATCAAGGATGATTTTGATTATAAATCAATTCCAGCTCTATCTGCAGAAGCAAAAGAAAAGTTAAATAATGTAAGACCAGCAACATTAGGACAAGCAACAAGAATTAGTGGAGTTTCTCCCGCGGATGTATCTGTTCTAATGGTATACCTAGGAAAATAAATAATGTACGAAAGGCTAGAAATTTGCCCCAGTTGTAAAAACACAAAATTCAAAAATACCATTATTTGCAAAGATCACCTGGTAAGCGGTGAAAGCTTTGCATTGGTAGAATGTTCAAACTGTTCTTTACTATTTACAAATCCCAGACCTGATGTAGCAAGTCTTCCCAAATATTACAAATCAGAAGACTATATCAGTCATACAAACAAAGGCAACAGCCTTACGAACATGCTATATAAAGTAGCACGTTTCTTCACTATTAGAAATAAATACCAACTCATAACCAAACATGCGCAATCCAAATCAATATTAGATTATGGATGTGGTACAGGCGATGTATTGAAATTTCTTCATGACAAAGGATGGGAAACAACAGGAATAGAACCGGATTCAGATGCTTTGCAGATTGCTACCAATAAAGGTATCAATGCGTATACATCATTAGATGAAATACCTAAGAAACAAAAGTATTCGGTTATTACACTATGGCATGTTTTAGAACACGTATCAGAACTTAGACCAACATTAAAAGCCCTCAAGAAAAAAATCACTGAAGATGGAACATTAATTATTGCAGTTCCAAATCCAGAATCCTGGGATGCTAAACACTATAAAAAATATTGGGCAGCTTATGACGTACCTCGTCATCTATACCATTTCACACAAGACTCAATCTCTAAATTATTTGCAAAACACAAATTCAATCTCATTGAAACTATACCAATGAAATTGGATTCATTCTATGTCTCACTATTAAGTGAAAAAAATAAGACTGGAAATAGTAATTACCTAACAGCATTCAAAAATGGAATGAAATCTAATCGTTCGGCAAAAAATAATAACAACAATTATTCCAGCCTGATATACGTTCTTCGAAAATGATAAGAAACTTAATTCCTCCAGTTACCATATACATTCTAATTCTTTTGTTCTCTGGCAGCTGTGCTAAACAGAGTACACCATCTGGAGGACCAAAAGATACAATACCACCAATACTTCTAAAATCAATACCGGAACACCAAACAATCAATTTCAAAGGTAGAGAGCTCTACTTCGAATTTGATGAAAAGATTAATGCCGATAAACTCAAACAGCAATTAATCATTACTCCAACTACTGAAATTGAATACGACTTTTCAGTAAAAAAATATTTTCTTACAATCAAACTCAAATCAGATCTTCCTGATAGCACAACATTCACTTTCAACTTCTCCGATGGAGTAGGAGATATCACAGAACAAAATCCTGTCGAGAATTTTAAACTTGCCATAAGCACAGGACATTTTATAGATTCATTAGAAATATCAGGAACAATTTCTCATCTGGACAATGGTAAACCTGTAAAAGACGCATTGGTCGCAATTTATGATATAGTAGACACCACATCTATATTTAAAGACAAACCAAAATATTTTTCAAGGACAGATGAAGAAGGAAACTATAAAATTGAAAATATCAAAAATGGCAAATACAAAATCTATACTTGGAAAGATGAAAACAGATCACTTACGCTACAATCTGATGAAGAACCATTTGGATTCAAGGCAGACACAATAAACCTAACTGAATCCATTGATAGCATCAACATACCTATTCAATTAATCGACATCTCAGAATTAAACAGATCACTAGCAAAGACATTTGGAAAGTATTTTGATGTACGATATAGTAAATATGTTAACAACTATGAATTTGAACTTCTAGACAGTAACCAGCTACGACCTCCTTCTAACATAGTTAGAGATAATGAGTATATCAGATTTTATAATCCCCGAACCACTATATCGAATGACAGTACAGGAATAATACTAACAGCATATGATAGTTTACTTAACTCAGTAACAGATACTCTCTACGTAAAATTTTCTGAAAGTAAAAAGAAACCTGAAAAGTTCAATGTAACTCAAAATCCGCCGAAAAATACAGCTACATTAAAACAGTTATACGCAAAATATACTTTTGATAAGCCTATCGTAAAAACGTCATACGATAGTATTTCCATTTTGTTAGATACTCTGATCAATATCCCAATAAAACTAAAAGATTCTGTTTGGAACTATAACAATACTAAACTTAGTATTTCTACAGATATACCCTGGACTCTAATAAATGATACCATTACATATTTCAATCAACAATTGAAAACACTAGATAGTCTTCAAACAGAAACAATAAAAGATAGTCTAAGAAATGAGGGGATTCCAGATTCACTAATGGAACTTCCTAAAAAAGCTCAAGTATATCAATTAAAACCAGATCAATTCAAATTACATACAGCATCAGCAGCATTTATATCAATTGATCAGGATAGCTCAAAACTTATCAATACCTTATATACAAAACTTAACCCCGAAGACAGAGGTATTATTTCAGTTACTATTAATTCATCTCTTACAGATTACATAGTACAGCTTGTTGATGCCAGTAAAGACAAGATAAAAGTCATTCAACAGGTCCATAATGCTAAAACGCATGCATTCAAGAATGTACCACCAGGAAAATACTCATTCCGAATTATCAATGATCTAAATGGCAACAACCGTCGAGATTTCGGGAATCCTAACTTCGGAATAGAACCAGAACCAATCATTTTTCCAGAATTAGAAACAGAATTAAAAGCCAACTGGGAAGTCAATCTGGAACTTTCATTCTAAGCATATTTTGTGTGAATAACGTGTATAAAACTGTGGATAGTCGATTCACTAATCAACATTGCTAAACAAGTAGGCCATAATTCACATTCATGCTGAGTATAACTATTCCAAAGTAGAAACTTTTCCACTATTAATAAACGAATATTAACCAAAAAGTTATCCATCCACAAGAGCCATAATAAATGTGAATAAGAGTTATAAAAAATTGATTATCAACATTTTAAATTGTGAATAAAATGTATATTCAATATGGAAATATTATATCCTTATAAACAATCCTAAAAACCAAATTCAAACAATATCAATTACCCACATATTCACATCCTAATAAATAATAATAAATGATTTATTTAAACCTTATATATTTAATATATGTATACACTAAGTGTGTATAACTTTATAAAATGAGAGCGGCGTTACTATATACAATCATATTTCTCCTGACCATTTCGGCATATGGTCAAACCAATACCCAGATTCAACTGGCCAATGAATACTATCTGCAGGGTGAATTAAACAAATCCCTTGATATCTATAGAGACCTGGCCAAAAAGAGAGAAAACATTGGTCTCATACACACCAACTACCTGGACATATTAATGAGCACCTCTCAGTTTGATGAAGCTGAAAAATATATGAAGCGTGTCCTGAGGTACTATCCTAATAATGTGATGTACGCGATTGACAATGCAATTGTGTATAAAGAACAGGAGAAGGTGGATAAGTTTGATAAGGAAATTGATGATCTCATCGACAATGTCATGAATGACCGCCACAAAATGCGCCTTGCTGCGCAAGGATTTGTGAGGAAGCAGTTGCCCGAAAAAGCTCTGTTGCTATATGAAAAAATAAGGAAGTCCAGTAATCAAAAACATTCGTATGCGTTGGAGCTTGCCAATATCCATAGATTGATGGGTAATAAAGACCTCATGGTAGAAGAGTACCTCAATTTCACAGAGGATAATCCAAATAATATTGGTTATGTGAAAAATGTGCTACAAAATTTTCTCACCGAACCAGATGACCTGGAAAACCTGGAATTATTGCTTATTGAGAAAACTCAGAAGAAACCAAACGAAACTATCTACAATGAACTGCTCATATGGGTCAATCTGCAGCAAAAGAATTTTCGAGGAGCTTTTATCCAGGCCAGGGCTCTTGATAGAAGATTAAAAGAAGGAGGATCCGAAGTTCTTGATATTGGAATGATCGCGTTGGACAATCAGGCGTATGATGATGCGATAGATATTTTCGGATATATCATTGAGAGATATCCGGGAAGTCCTAATTATTATATGGCGAGACGGATGTCAATCAAATCCCGAGAAGAAAAAGTAAAAAACACTTATCCGGTCAATCGCGAAGAGATTCAACAATTAGCCCAGGCATACCAATCATTATATGATGAATCTAATCGATCTTATCACGGATTGGAAGCGATGAGAAGTAAGGCATTATTGCACGCATTTTACTTAGATGAAAGAGCTCAGGCCATTGACATCTTAAATCAGCTTATCCAAACTTCCAGGGTTCACAGAAAATTTGTGAGTAATTGTAAATTGGATTTGGGAGACATCTACCTGCTGGATGATCAGCCCTGGGAATCTACGCTCCTTTATTCACAGGTGGAAAAAGAAAATGAAGATTCGCCATTGGCTTACGAGGCAAAATTGAGAAATGCCAGACTGAATTATTTCAATGGTGATTTCGCATTGGCCAAAAGTCATCTTGACATATTGAAAATTGCTACAACGAGGGAAATCTCAAATGATGCCATTGCATTAAGTTTACTGATTAATGACAATACTTTCCTGGACAGTACGGATCAGGCCATGCAGGAGTTTGCCAATATAGAATTGATGGTCTACCAAAATAAATTCGAAGAGGCCAAGTCATCTCTCAATGGAATGCTCGAAAAATATGAGCATCATAATCTGACTGACGAAATCTGGTGGACATTGGCCAGAATTTATCGGCAGGAAGGTGCTTTCGAAGAAGCGATTGCTGTTTTGGAAAAAATTAGCCTCGCCTACGGCGAGGACATTCTGGCTGATGATGCGGCATTTAAAATCGCCAATATCTATGAGCAGGATCTAAAAGATACTGATAAGGCAATGGACCTATATGCAAAATTTTTACGAGATTTCCCAGGAAGTCTCTATGTAGCAGAATCCAGGAAAAGATTCCGGACAATGAGGGGTGATTTTGACAAGCTTCTTGACGAATCCTTCTAAAAATTAGACGGAATACTGCCCATCTTGTTATTTTATCCATATATTGGAAGTTCATCTGTATAAGACATACATCTCAAGCGGCAACTGTAAATTTTTTAATCATTAACTAATTAAAACTAAAATGGCTGACGAATTCAATGGAAATGAAGGGAAGTACGTTTCGACTTCCTATGCAGACAAACTCATGAAAAATTTTCAAAGTAAGAACCCCACTCATATCAAGGGAGTATACTTTGGTGAAAAACTACTGAAGTCCGTTCTTAGTGAACCAAAAGTTGTGGGCATCAGGTTTTATTATGCACAAGATGATAAGGGAAACCCAACTTTAGTGTTGGTAGGTGTTGACAAAAACAAGAAAGATGTAGTAAAAAAACAAGAGAAAGTGGATAGCTCAATGATGGCAAAAACAGATGAAATTGAACCAGATGGTGAAGAAGGTTCCGGATGGGGAAATAGTGGCTTACCTTGTCCTACCCAATGCTAATCAATAAAACTGGTATGCCAGTTTTCTGGCATACTATTACTAAATGACATCAGCACAATACATTTATTATACATTTGTCTACATGCATCTAGCAGCAGTAGTGCTTACAGCAGTTCTAGGTGTTTTTAGTTTCCGAACACAGGATTTTAAGAATAAAGTTCTTGTGGTTCTATTTTGTTTTTCTTTATTATTCTTCATTTTAGAATTTTATACTGTTAGAGTTCTCCATTGGGAAAATAATATTGCAATAGGTCATTCATGGAGATTTGTCAAATACATATTGATCACAACATTTTATTATTCCATTATTGAATCTAGAAGGTTCATTGCATATATGATTGTTATGGTCCTTATCATGATAATAATATCAGCAATAACATATTCAAATCCTGAAAACTGGTATAAATTTAATTCTCTTCCAATGTTTGTGTCAGGTATCAGCTTTATCTCATACTCTGTTTACACATATTATAAAATTATTAATAATAAAGAAGTACCTCTTTTAAGTTATGACCTGTTTTGGTCTAACACAGCAATATTCATATTTTCGACAGGTACCACTTTCCTATATTTATTAATTGAATATATTTTTGATCAGGCACGAGAACTAATGTTATTATGGTCTTTCCATAATTTTCTTGCAACCATTAGAGCTGTCCTAATATCTATTTCATTTTACCTTATCTGGCACCACAGAAAATTTCGGCAATCATCAAAGGAAAGGACGGTTAACGCATAAGAGTTTTTGCTCAAGTTTCAGGAGATTTTTAAGGGATAGAATCTATCATTTTTACTATCGAAATTGAGAGAGATATACTTCACAATAACTTACATATACCAAATTGTCACATTTCTTGTGATGGCATATGGTATATATTCATACAAAAATCAGAAACTCATCTACAGATATATTACGTTGTTTTTGGTGTTCTCAACAATATTTACGCTCCTGCAACAAATAACTGTACTCGTTTTAGGTTTAAAGAATAATCTCCACATTGGAAATATTTGGGTTGTGGTACAATTCGTCTTGTTGGGATTCTATTACTACTATGAGACGAAATCTTCAAAATTTCGGCGATTCCAAATGATTATTGCATTTATGTACTTAACGTATACTTTCTGGCAATATGTTGATGTGGAAAAGTTTTACTCTTTTCTGTCTGTTACAAGATATTTTTCTGGAGTCATATTTATTGGCTACTCTATTAATGTGTTTCATGACTATTTAAGACTTCCCAAAGAAAATCTATTAATTGATCCGAAATTCTGGATAAATAGCGCCGTGTTTATATTCTTTACTGGTACAATTTTCGTCTACCTGTTAATAGAATATATGACTAAACATTATCTTGAATTTCAGGGTATTGTTTGGTCACTCCATAATATTCTTGGTATAGTGCGTGCATTGTTGTTTGGATATGCATTTATACTGATAAGGAAGGAGACCAAAGTTTATCTAAAAATTGAAAAGAGACATCACCTTTAAATAATGATATTATAGGATAACAAGTGATTTATTAAGTATCTTATAATCCTTGTTTCATTTATATTTTTGTAACGGTCATATTTGAGCAGTGCAAGACGAATCCACGACAATCATCATTTTCCTAATCGGTGGTACAGCGGGAATGCTGATCCTGGCTGGTGCGGTGATTTTTTTCGTTTTGCTTTATCAGCGCAGAATGCTGGAGAACAAATTGAAAGTTCAAAACCTGGAAACGGATTATCAAAAGCAGTTACTTGCCACCACCATTGAATCCCAGGAAAGTGAAAGAAATCGAGTTGGGTCAGAACTGCATGATAGCGTAGGGGCAATGCTTTCTACCATTCGGCTAAATTTAAAAATGGCAGCAGCCAATCCGGATCAGTTAGAAGAGGTGGCAACAGAATTGACTACTTATCTCGACGAAACAATTGAAACAGTGAGGACCATCAGTCGGGATCTCTATCCAGCCGGGTTGAAAAATTTTGGGCTTACTGGTGTGATCAAAGAATTGGTGGAAAGAATAAATGCTGCCAATAAAATAAAAACCAAGTTTACTGAGAATGGAGAAATCACCAGGCTGTCAGAAAAACAGGAACTTATGATCTACAGGATCCTCCAGGAAGTTTTGAACAATGCTATAAAACATTCCCGCGCACATCACCTGAATGTTCATTTTGAATGGGAAAATAATTTACTGACAGCTAAGGTTTCTGATGATGGTATTGGTTTTACCACTGAGCAGCTTGACCCGGCAAAAAGAGGAATAGGTTTGTATAATATTTCTAACCGCGCTGAAATGATAGGAGCGGAAGTAAAATTCGGAAACTTGGAAAATAGCGGAGCAAGCATTATACTCACAGTACCGTACGGAAATAGTCAAAATGAAACAGAGCAAGAAAATCAAAGTCCTGGTAACGGATGACCATACCCTTTTCCGAAAAGGAATGGCAGGGTTAGTTCGTTCTTTTGATATTGTTTCAGAAGTGGATGAAGCCGCAAACGGTAAAGAAGCCATCAAAAAAATAAAAGAAGGATCTTTTGATTTGTTACTGTTGGATCTGGAGATGCCAATTATGGATGGGTACGAAACAGCAAACTATGTTGTATCCAAATTTCCCAATATTAAGATCATCATGATTTCTATGCACTCCTCGGAAAATGTGATCTATGAAATGATCGAAACGGGAATCCACAGCTACCTGATCAAAAACGCAGAACCGGAAGAAGTACTCACAGCCATTACAGCTGTGCTAGAAAATGATTTTTACTACAATAAACTTGTTGCGAAATCTATTCAGGCTGGAATGAGGAGAAATGCAAAAGATTTAAGTAAACCTACATTCCTACAACAGGTAGAACTTACTCCACGTGAAATAGAAATTCTCAGATTAATTTGTAATGAGCTGACTATGAAGGAGATAGGAGAAAAACTATCGGTCAGTGACAATACGGTGCAAAACCATAGAATGAATATGCTGAGAAAGACAGGTGCGAAGAACACTGTAGGACTTGTTCGTTATGCATTTCAGCATCAGCTGGTCTCTTAAACAAAAAGATCACTACTCAAATACCGATCTCCCCGATCACAGGTAATACAAACAATTAATCCTTCCTCTAATTCTTCAGATAATTTTACTGCAGCATGTAAAGCACCACCACTACTCATACCCGCAAGAATTCCTTCTTCTTTGGCCATGCGCCGGGTCATTTCCGTAGCTTCATTCTGGCTCACATCAATAATCCGATCTACTCTTTCTTTTTCGTAAATCTTCGGCAAGAATTCAGGAGACCAACGACGAATACCTGGTATTCTTGATCCATCCGTAGGTTGAGTCCCAACAATCTGAACATTCGGGTTTTGTTCTTTTAAATATCTGGATACACCCATAATTGTCCCGGTTGTACCCATGGCAGAAACAAAATGAGTGATTTTTCCATTCGTGGCATTCCAGATTTCCGGACCTGTTGTTTTGTAATGCATTTTCCAGTTATCCGGATTGGCAAACTGATTCAAAATAAAGTATCCTTGATTCTCTGCCATTTCTTCTGCAAGTTCCCTGGAATATTCAATGGTTCTTTCAGCTGGTGTCAATATAACTTTGGCTCCATAAGCTTCCATGGAAAGAACCCTCTCTTTCGTAGAATTATCAGGCATGATCAGTGTCATATTAACTCCCAAAATTTTTGAAACCATGGCCAACGCAATTCCTGTATTGCCACTGGTAGCTTCCACGAGTTTATCGCCAGGTTTTATGTCTCCACGATCAAGTGCTGATTTGATCATATTAAATGCCGCCCGGTCTTTTACACTTCCTCCTGGGTTTTGTCCCTCGAGCTTACAAAATATGCGTACATTTTTATTGGTGGGAATTCTGGTAACTTCTACTTGGGGTGTATTGCCAATAAGGCTAAATAGATCCATTAATTCTCTTTGTAAATGTATAAATCAGTTTCTTCAGTATTCTGGTTATGCATTTTAGCCTGATAGTAAATTTTTGTGTTGGCCGGAACGCTTTTGGTCAGCCAAACATTACCACCGATAATACTATTTGCACCGATAGTTGTTTCACCACCTAATATGGTTGCACCTGCATAAATGACCACATTGTCTTCAATGGTTGGGTGCCTTTTTATTTCTACATCACGTTTGTCAACACTTAATGCACCTAGAGTCACTCCCTGATAAACCTTTACATGATTTCCAATGATAGTTGTTTCACCAATTACCACACCGGTTCCATGATCAATACAAAAATGCTCTCCAATTTGCGCTCCAGGGTGAATGTCTATTCCGGTTTTACCATGAGCATGTTCTGTGATGATCCTGGGAATTACTTTGACGCCAAATTTGTGCAATTGATGTGCAACTCGATAGGCTGCAATGGCATAAAAACCCGGATAAGTTCTGATTACCTCACTTTTACTCTTCGCAGCGGGATCACCCATATACATCGCGTCAATGTCTTGCAAAATTTGCTCATGTACTTCTGGAAGTTTTTCAAAAAATCTATCAGCCACATTTTCAAGATCTACTACCCCATGCATCGGGTTTCTGGTAAACATTTCGTCAAGTTCAATGGTGAGTTTCGCGAGATGCAATTCCAGTTCCTTTTGTGAACTAAAAGATTTTTTAGAATAATCGGGGTATAATGTTTCCAATAAATCATCGAAGAATTTGGCAATTACCTTTGGAGAAGGACAAGCCGGACAGTCCTGATGACTTTGAAAAAGTTTCTTGTAAAATGCGTCATTCATAAACGTGTAATCGGATTACCGAGAGATTTGTTCCAATTTTCATGTAAAATAAACACTCATTGTATAAAAGGTAATCATTCATACACTTATTAAATCAATGAACTCCCAAAATGACATATATTTGTTTGCGTTCAACTTTAACACCAAATCGTAAATATGTTTAGATATTTCACACTTCTTATACTATTAATTTCTACCAGTGCTTTTGCCCAAAAAGAACTGACGCTTGATAATTTTTATGATGGCTCTTTTTTTCCACGGACTGTAAAGAGTTTAAACTGGATGAATGATGGTCAATTCTATACAGAAATAAAAGACAATAACATCATCCAAAGTAAAGTGATAGATGGATCAAAGGTTGCGACAATCGTGAAAGGAGATTCATTGGGAATTGAGATTGAAGATTATGAATTCAATGCAGACGAAACTTTTGTCATGATCCTTACTCAAAAAGAGATGATTTACAGAAGATCATATACCGCAGAATACTATGTGTATGATCTCAAAAACCAGGTTTTCTCAAAATTATCAGAAAATGGCCCTCAATCTTTTGCTACACTTTCTCCGGATGGAAAAATGGTCGCTTTTGTGAGAGATAATAATATTTTCGTTGTGAGATTGGATAACATGAATGAATCTCAAATCACAAAAGATGGAGAATTTGGAAAAATCATTAATGGAAGTGCTGACTGGGTGTACGAAGAAGAATTTAGTTTAACCAAAAGCTTTTTCTGGTCACCTGATAGTAAAAAGATAGCTTACCTAAGATTTGATGAAGCGCACGTAAGGGAGTATAATCTCCAAAAATGGAATGATGGTGCATTATATCCTGAGGATTATAGGTTTAAATACCCCAAAGCCGGAGAAAGAAATTCAATTGTGGATGTTTACATTCATGATGTTAAAAGCAGTGATAAAAAGAAAATAGACCTGGGAAGGGAAACGGATATTTACATTCCCCGCATAAAATGGACAAAGAACCCTAATCTCCTTTCGATTCAAAAACTTAATAGGATGCAAAACCAGCTGGACATCATTCATGCTGATGCCAGAACAGGAAGTACTTCCTCAATCTATACGGATAAATCCAAAACTTATATTGACATCACTTACACAGATGACCTGACTTATCTGGAAAATGGAACTCAATTTTTGTACAGTTCTGAGCGAGATGGATACAAACATTTCTATTTACATAGAATGGATGGTCAATTGGTAAATCAGGTGACTAAAGGAAAATGGGAAGCCACAGAAATTGTAGGGATGTACCAAAAATCAAAAACACCGACCATGTATTACATGTCCACAGAGGGATCGCCTCTGGAAAGACATTTCTACAAAATTAGATTAGACGGAAAAGGCAAAGAAAAACTTAGTACTCGATCTGGCTGGAATAAAGTAGACATGAGCGACGATACGAAATACTATGTGATCTCACACAATAGTGCTACATCACCTATTCGGTATGATTTGTATCAAACGAGTAAAAACAAACTGGTCAAAGAATTACAGACCAACGAAAGATTACTCAAATCAAAAGCAGAATTTAATCTGTCTGACAAACACTTTTTCCAATTTGAAACTGTTGACCAGACATTGTTGAATGGGTTTTTTCTATATCCTCCGGAATTTGACTCTACAAAAACGTATCCGTTACTGCTATTCCAATATAGCGGACCGGGAACTCAGGTAGTGACCAATACCTGGAGCACAAGACATGAAACTTTCCATCATTTACTGACTCAAGCGGGATACATTGTTGCATATGTTGATTCCAGAGGAATGGATGGTAGAGGAATTGGTTACAGAAGTGCCACTTATAAGCAAATGGGTAAGTTGGAATTGCAGGACCACATTGAAGCGGCTAAGTTTTTTCAAAAACAAACTTTTGTCGATAAAGACAGAATGGGAATTTGGGGTTGGAGTTATGGCGGTTACATGAGCTCTTTGGTAATGATGAAAGCGCCGGAATATTTTAAAGCGGGAATAGCAGTTGCACCTGTGACAACCTGGAGGTATTATGACACTGTTTACACAGAAAGGTATTTGACAAAACCTCAGGATAATCCTTCCGGATATGATGATTTTTCACCTTTGACACATGCAGAAAAATTAAAGGGTAAATTCTTGTTAGTACATGGTACAGGGGATGACAATGTACATTTCCAGAATTCCGTAGCTCTTCAAAACAAACTTATCAATAACCGTATAAAATTTGAGTCATTCTACTATCCGGATAAAACCCATAGCATAGGAGGACTTAAGACACGATTACATTTATATGGAATGATGTTTGATTTTGTTACTGAGAATTTATAATCTGGATTTCACCGGAAATGGAAAAAAGAATATTAATCATCACGAACCCATCTTCCGGTCTCAAACGATCAGTAGAAACAGTCATAAACTTTAAGGAATATCTCGATACCCGGGATATTCCTTATGATTTCTATTACACCTCAGCAAAGAAAAATGCACAGATCACTGTCTCTGAACAAATAAAAGACCATCATACTGATGTTGTGATTTTAGGAGGAGATGGTACCATCAACGAAACTGCAAATGCCCTGGCAAATCGGCCGGTTCCCATTAGTATTATTCCAACTGGAACAGGAAACGATTTTGTTAAGATGATCAAGATCGGGAAAAAGGAGAAAGAGAAGTTTGAAACTGCCGTTTATGGAAAGCTGATGTCAGTAGATGCTGGAATATGTAATGACCGGATTTTCATGAATGGAGTGGGAGTAGGATTTGATGGAGAAATTGTGGTGGAAATGCTGCGAAACAAAACATTCCTCTCCGGACAACCAGCGTATTATTATCATGTACTGAGAATTCTTTCCACCTACAAAGACCGGCCATTTCACTATTTCCTGGATGGAGAGGAATTTAAAAACAACCTCATTTTATTGACTATTGCCAATGGCACCACATTTGGGGGAGGATTTAAACTTACTCCAGATGCAAAATTGGATGATGGGTTTCTGGATATATGTGAAGTGGGAAAATTATCACCAACACGCAGATACCTTAACATTGCCAAATTGCAAAAAGGTACTCATACGAAACTGAAAGCCATCAATATCTATAAATCAAAATCAGTTAGAATCGAGGAGTCTCAAATTCTGAATGCCCATATTGACGGAGAATACATGGGAAAACCTCCATTCGACATCAAAGTTCTTCCAGGAAAATTTCAGGTAAGAATTAAACCTGATTAAGCTGCTTTTTTTGATTTCTTCCAAAGTTTCACATAAAAAAATAAAACCACTGAAATCAAGATCAGGGATATAAATTGCGAATGCGAAAGTATATCCTCAATGATAAATCCTCTTCTGGTATCACCTCTGAATATTTCAATAACTCCTCTTCCGATTGAATAAAGCATGATGTAAAGGAAAAACAATTGACCTTCAAATCTTTTATGCCTTTTGAGCATCAATAAAATTCCCAAAATTGATCCGATCAGCGCAACGGAATAAAGTTGAGTCGGGTGAAGGGGTTCATTTAGTGGTGCTTTGGAAGATGGATGAGTAAAAGTGATTGCCAATGGTCCATCTGAGTGAACACCGTAACAACATCCCGCAAAAAAACAGCCCATCCTGCCGAAAATGTGAATAATACATCCAGTTATGGCAATAAGGTCCAGCATCGGCAAAACAGGAAATTTATTCTTTCTGAAATACCAGATCACCGTAGGAATAGCAAATATCAAAGAGCCGTAAAAAACAAAACCAGTCCGGAAGCCCTTGAACATGTTACTGGGTGGATTGAAATAGTAATCTGGTTTCTCAAAATAGAAAAAAAGCTTTCCTCCAATAAATGCCGCAAAAATCAAGTAGATGGCTAGCATCTGAATCTTATCAGGAGCTATTCCCAGTTCACGCTTAGCCGTTTTTGACATATAAAAGTATCCAAGAGCTGCGCCTATCGCAATCATCACACCATATGTGTAGATGGTTTGACTCCCAAAATGTAGAAATTCCGGATGCATATTATTTTACCTATTCAACTTAACAAACCTTAAAAAATTTTAAGCACTGGTAGACTTCTTCGGATCAAATTTAGAAAAAACCAAAGCAAAAATGACAACAGCAATCGCACCTACTGGGTTGAGCCATAAAAAACTTAGCGCCTTAGCGCCATCTGGTGAACCTGTTATACCCATCGCCTGAAATAAATAAGGAGATTGAAAGACTAGTTCACCATTATTCAGATAAAAGCTGTCAAAAATGAACACCACAGTTATGCCAAAGAAAATTCCAAAAGTAGCAGCATTTGCTGTGACACGTGGGATGAAAAGTAAAATGAAAACTCCCAGGATACTTCCGTAAAAATAACTACCCACTTCATTGATCAATTCAATTATTGAATTTGTCTCACCAAATGCAATGGCTGCAAAAGTGGCAAATACGCCCCAAAATACAGTGGAGAGTCTGCTTGCTCTGAGCAAATGTGATTCTTCTGAATTATTGGAAAACCGGGCATACCAATCCATCACACTACTGGCTGCCAAAGAATTGAGACCACTGTCTATGCTCGAAAGGGCAGCCGCAAAAATTGCTGCGATCAATATTCCAATGACACCATTTGGTAACTCGGTCAGAATGAAATACGGAATAACATAATTTGTATCATTCCTATTCTCATCTCCGGAAGACAAACTCTCATTATGAATAGACTGTACATCATAGTCCGCTTCCTGTAAATCTATTTTGGCCACCGTGCCATCCAAATACTGAAAGGCGAGTGATTTTCTTTGTTGATGTTTCGCAATGAAACTCTCGTCGTTAGTTTTTTCTGTGAGTTGATTTTCTTCAGGAGCGAAGTTTACGGGAGCAGGATTGAAAACGTAATATGTATAGAGCAACGCCCCAATCAACAACATAAAGAAAACCAGGGGTATTTTAAGAATAGCAGTCATCAACAACCCAACCTTAGAGTCAGCTAGTGATTTTGCAGTTAACAAACGCTGAACCTGAGATTGATCCGTCCCGAAATAGGAGAGCATCAAAAACAACCCAGCAATCACACCTGTCCAAATATTATATTTCGTGCCGCTCTCGAGTGAGAAATTGAGTGTATCCAATTTTCCAAGTGCTCCGGAAACCTTCAATGAATCTAATACCCCCACATTTTCAGGCAAGCGAAGCGTTATCCAGAAAAAAATAAACACCAAACCAAAAAGCATGATGATCATCTGTTTCACATCTGTTCTGATTACACCAGTGATTCCTCCAAATGTGGTGTAAAGTGTTGCACTGAAGCCAATGATTAGGATCGTTATCCACAAAGGTAAGTTCAAAATCAAAGAGAGGACATAACTGGGAGCAGCCACAATAGCGCCCATCGCCAATCCCCGGGAAAGTAAAAAGAGAAAACTCGTAATCAAACGAACACGAATCCCGAATTTATTTTCAAGAGCCTCATAGGCGGTAAAAGCTTTGATCCTGTGATAAAATGGAATTAATGTAACACATATTATGATGATCGCAATTGGCAAGCCCAGGTACATTTGAACAAATTGCATATCTTCTGTAAATGCCTGTCCGGTAGCACCAATGAAGGAAATTGCGGAGGCCTGGGTCGCCATTATCGAAATACCCATTGCCCACCAGGGCATACTTCTTCCAGCCAAAAGGAGATCAGAAGGACTTTTTGTTTGAGCAGCATGACGGGTTCCATCCCAGATGATGTAAACAAAAAATAAAAGTAAAATTATCCAGTCCAGGTAATTCAAATATTTATTCGTTTCGTAAGTCGATAAAACACCGTATTTTGAGCCAACAATTTACACCATGATTTCTATTTCAAACGAAACTTTAAAAGCATCTTTTAACACAGAAGGAGCAGAACTAAATAGCCTGGTCAATCAAAAAAATGGAATTGAATACATCTGGCAGGCCAATGAAGACCATTGGGCCAGACACGCACCCGTTTTGTTTCCTTTCGTGGGAAAATTAAAAAATGACCGTTATGTCGTGCACGGACATGAGTATTCATTGGGTCAACATGGTTTTGCGCGGGATAGGGAATTCTCCATACTCAAACATGATCAGGAAGTTTGCTCTTTTTCCTTAAAGTCTGATGAGAAGTCTTTATCCGTTTTTCCATTTCGGTTTGAGCTAATCATTACTTATAAACTTGAGGAAAACAGATTGCTAATACAATACGAAGTGCGGAATCATGACCAGAAAGAGATGTATTTTTCTATTGGTGCGCATCCGGCATTCAATTGTCCTCTCACATCAAGTAAATCAAGAAGTGACTACAGTTTAAGGTTTGATAAATATGAAATTGCAGAAAAACACCTGTTGGATAGTGGTTTGTTTAATGGGAAGACCCAATTGGTATTAAATGATTACAATACCCTTCCCATTTCAGATGAATTATTTGATGACGATGCTCTGGTATTCAAAAACTTGAAATCTTCAAGTGTCACAATGAACGATGGGGAGAAAGATATGCTACAATTTGATTTCAAGGGGTTTCCATATTTAGGAATATGGTCTAAAAGCAGGAATTCTCCATTTGTCTGTATAGAACCCTGGTATGGCCTGGCAGATCATATTGACCATAATCAGGAAATATCAAGTAAAGAAGGAATTATTTCATTGAATCCAATCGAGAAATTTGAATGCGAGCATGCAATCAAAATTCTTAATTGATGTTGACCACATTTTCAGATGCATTTTCTAATACCTGAGGAGGCAGGGCAGTCATAATTTCATTGATCATTACATCCACGAGGTTTCTTTTCAAAGTCTTTCTTCCCAAAACCACACTAATCTCCCGCACAGGGCTTTGATCTTCGATGAATTTCAATTGATCTAATTTTTCACCCGGTAAGCCAATGGTCGCCAATTCGGGAACTAGGGTTAAACCGCCTTCAATATCTACCAGACGCATTAATGCTTCAATCGAACCACTTTCATATTGAAGGCTTAATTCCTTGTAGGCAATTTGATCAATGGCACATAAATTAAATACCTGGTTTCTAAAGCAATTTCCCTGAGACAATAGCCACATTTTGTGGTTGAGCATTTGTGATAAGGTAATTCGATTAGGATATTTTTCAATCAAATCAGGGTTAACATAGCAGAGCATTTTCTCATAAAAAATTGGATACTCCCTTATCCCGTTCATTTCAAGCGGTGTAGCCAAGATTCCAAGGTCGATCTCTTCTTTTCTAATGCCTCCTACAATTTCATCAGTCTGTAATTCCCTAAACCTAATGTATAATTCCGGATAGTTTTTAAGTAGATGCCCAGCAAATAATGGAATTAAATAAGGAGCCAAAGTTGGAATAATCCCAACAGTCAGGTTTCCACGAATTACATCAGAATCCTGAACCAGCTCCTTAAGCTCCGATACCCCTGTCAGAATAATTCTAGCCTGTTCTATAATTTTTTCACCAATAGAAGTAGGCAACAAGGGTTTTTTGGATCGATCAAAAATGCTGACCGATAGTTCTTCTTCCATTTTTTTCACCTGCATGCTCAGGGTCGGTTGCGTGACAGAACAATGCTCGGCTGCTTTCGAAAAACTGCGATAATTGTCAAGAGCAACAATATATTCCAGCTGCTGAATATTAAAATCCATTATAACTTTTTTCTATAAAGATATAAAAACAATCGATGACACTTATTTGAATTTGATACGTTTATATAATTGAATCGGAGATATAAAAGAAAAAATTTAGCAATGGAAACTACAGTATCACTAACCGAAAGTATAAAAAAATTATTAGCAGATCTTCACCTGCAGTATCAAAACCTAAGAAACTTTCACTGGAACGTAAAAGGTCCTCATTTCTTTGTGCTGCATGCAAAATTTGAAGAACTCTATCTGGATGTAGCTGAAAGAATTGATGAAACAGCTGAAAGGTTGTTATCCATCGGTGAGGCTCCAAGTGCTTCAATTACTGAACACTTGAAAGTAGCGGATATTGAAGACGCTTATGTTGTGAAAGATGCAGAAAAAATGGTGGAGGCGCTGATAGCAGGATTTGAAGTGATCATTAAAGATGTTCATTTGATTCTTGAGGAAGCTCAGGAAGCAAATGATGAAGGTACGATAGACACATTTACAGGATATGTCACACAATTGCAAAAGACTAACTGGATGTTGAAATCTTACCTGGGATAATATTTGAGTAGACATTTGAGTGCATTTTTTGAGTTTTTGTACTCATAATTTGAGTTGGTAAAAATAGATTAGGTGATTAGTGATTGAAACCACCCAACAATCGTTGGGTGGTTTTTTTTATTATTTCTTTCTATTCGATGCTTCCGTAGAATAAACATTATTTTTGTTGAAAACCGCAAAGGCTATGTCCCATGACCACTCACATCATCATGCTGAAGGTAATATAAAGGTTGCTTTTTTTCTAAACCTCATTTTTACTCTTATAGAGATAGTAGGAGGGTTTTACACAAATAGCATGGCAATCTTATCCGATGCGTTGCATGATTTAGGAGACAGTTTAAGCCTTGGCTTAGCATGGTATTTTCAAAAACTATCAACCAAGGATCGCGATAAAAAATATTCATATGGATACCGAAGGTTTTCTTTGCTTGGCGCTATTGTCAATTCAACCATACTTACAATAGGTTCAATTTTCATCATTTTGGAAGCGATTCCATTATTGTGGAACCCAAGCGAAACGAATGTGGAGGGGATGATGGTAATTGCAGTATTCGGCATAATTGTAAATGGTGCAGCTGTACTACGGTTGCGAAAAGGAAAATCTATCAATGAACAAGTTGTTTCACTGCACTTATTGGAAGATGTTCTTGGGTGGGTTGCAGTTTTGATAGGTGGAGGAATAATGCTGATTTGGGACTTTCCCTGGATTGACCCATTACTTTCTATTTTGATCGCCATTTACGTTTTGGTCAATGTTGTTAAGAATTTGCGAAAGAGTTTGCAGATAATTCTACAAGCCACACCAAAAAATGTCAACCTGGAAAGAATTCATCAAAAACTGCTTGACATGGATAAAGTGAAAAACCTACATGATTGCCATGCCTGGACACTCGATGGGGATTATCATATTCTCACTGTTCACCTGGTCCTGGACAAATCCTATTCTCTTGATGAACAATGTCAAATCAAATCGGAAATTCGGAAACTATTAGGTGATGAACACATTAACCATCTCACAGTAGAATTTGAGATGGAAGGGGAGGACTGTTCAATGCATTCACATTAGTTTGAACCTAAATGTATAAATGGGTCTGTTCCATTATTGAGGTCAGCTGGATTTTCTGCTATTGCTAAATCAGAAATTTCAAGTGTTGCAGGTCCCTCGTGTTTTGTAGGTAAGAATACACCATTTTCCATCTCTTTCCAGTCATTCCATGTGAATTCCAACCCGCCTATGGGAAACATTTGTACCCACATTCCCCATTTATAAGGTTTGCCTGTTTCATCCAGGTACCATAGATAACTGTCTCCCGGTGTAACACCACCACTACTATAGTAGATCAACAACGCTCTTCCTTCATCTGTTTCAACAACAGCCCTGGAAGTGCCTGGATCGAAGATTTTGTAATGTGCAGCCAGCCAAAAACTATCATTGGCAAAAAATTCCCAGGCTTTTCGAAGACCTTCCGGGTCTTTGTAAGGATCTCCATCTATGAATACTTTTCCATCTAATGTTTTTGTATTAAGCAGAACTTCTTTGTTTTCCCAGGAGACGCGAACAAAGTCTCTTTTTTTATCCCAGAGAAAGGAGTGAATTCCTTTGTAAGACCATTGGATAGCATTTGTGGAGTCCCATGCATGCCCATTCATTCTTTTGTACATTTTTTGTGCAAGCTCTTCAGCTTCTGGGCCCTGTACTCCCTCAGGTTTCGGTTTATCCAAAATCCACAAAAAAAGGGCAACACAACCAGCGATTATGACGATGGCTATTCCAAGTTTCTTTAGCATAGGTCTTAAAATTTCAGGAAAACGCTATTTGAAAATAAAAGTTTACCCTCATACCAAAATGACCGGAACAAAGGGTTGTCCACCAAATAAACTACATCGCCTTTCCCTACACTTTCCCTTCCAATAACAAGTGTTTCTTCTAACGCATTCATCAGGTTAGATCCTACAAACCCAGCTTGCAAATCGTCCTTGGATTTTATGGTTCCCACGTTTTCTCCTCCTTTAATGTAAGCGTATCTGTCGGAGGAGGTTTTCAGGGAAAAGTAGTCCCCACCTAAACCTGTTGATAGAAAATGACTATTGTCCAATTGGAGGTTGAAAATTGCACCCGGAATATAATTGGATATCCAGGCCCTTCCTTTTGATCCACTGGTCTCAAGAGCATCATTTTTTGTGGAGTTGCTGCTCAACGATTTTTCTTCTTTTTCATCAAAGTATGTTTTCAAAGAAGTGAAATCTGAATTACTCAATTTTGTAAGCGCTTTGTCAATGGCAATTAACCGACCTCCTTTTTTGACCCAGGAGAAAATGCTTTGTAATTGTGAATCACTCAAATCCTGATAATATCCCGATGGCATTACAAGAATATTGAATTCATCCAGGTTTAATTTATCAAAATAATCTAGTCTTAGAATAGTGTAAGGAAACTCAACTACTTGCTCAAAGAAATGTCTTATCTCTCCGAAAGATAAGCTACTAGTACCGGGACCACCCAGAACTGCTATGGATGGCGTTTTTAACACTTCCAGACTCCCGGATCCCAGGTCAATCCCTAAATCTGCGAATCCTGTGTATATCGGTGTGACTTTTATTCCATACTCATTGGCAACCTCTAAAATGATATTTACATAATTATTGCTATTTCCCACCCTGGTTGCAACCAGTCCTTCATCTATTGAGATCCCATCATACGATCCTCCGGAAGGTAAAAGTCTCAGGTTTATATTTTTCTGTAGCAGAGCCGATACAAATTGAACATCTTGTAAACTATTCCATTTGATGTGAATGGCATATGGTTTTTTCTCAACAGGAGAATTTACTGGTTTATCAGGTTTTTCACTTGCTACAATGGACACCTTTGTGTTTAAACCATAGGCATCAAGCCCATAAAAATATGGAACTGACCAGGCTGTAATATCATAGGTTAAACTGTCCTCGAAATAAGTACTTGGTTCAAACAATACCTGAACTAGATTTGATTTGGGTTGTGCTGCTGGAATAACTATGTCTGAGGAATTTATAGTTAAGTTTCTTGAAAGACTACTTTGGTAGTGAAAACCACGGGCACTCACTACACCAGACGCTTTTCCATGCTGAATATCTAGTTTATCCAGCCAGTTTTTTAAATGTTCTGCTTTGTCCCGGTTTTCATTTTTAATGACATAGGTGGCATATTTCTTATCGGTTTCACTCGTTGCTTTATTGAAATAACTTGAAAACTGATTGATCAATTCATTGGCATTTAAAGCACTGATCTCGACGGTAGATAACCCGGTTGTATTGTGATGCGCAATCCTATCTTTTAAAGTGAGCTCTTCTCCTCCCTTAATATTGATTCCCAAACCAGCATACCCACTTCCACCTTGTTCGTAAGTCATACCAATGGCTCCATTAAACATAGGATAGGTGTCACCATAACTTGGATACACCAGGTCAAAAACTTCCTTGGTGAAATAGAGCCATCCTCTCTGATCGAAATATTTCGCGTGATTTTTTCCAATGGTTTTTTGAAAGCTTCTCTGAAATGGGCTTATTAATTCATGATATGGTTTAGCGGCCGGAGCGAAATAATAGGGATCATTGACACCCTGCTCATGAAAGTCAACATGGATCTGGGGTAACCACTTGTTATAAACTGCAAGTCGTTGTTCGGATTCAATTTGGGTTTGCCAAGCCCAGTCTCTATTCAGGTCAAACAAATAATGATTGGCTCTTCCTCCTGGCCAGAATTCATGATGGGCTGCATCATTGCCATTTGGCGTATAGGGTAAGTGACCCCATTGCTCATAAAAATGTACATAGCGTTCTCTTCCATCGGGGTTTAAACATGGATCTATGATGACCACAACATCTTCCAGGTACTTCTTGAACTTTTCATTATTCAATAGTTCATAAGCAGTAACCATCGAAGCTTCTGATGAACTGCTTTCATTTCCATGTACATTATAACTTAACCATACAATTGGGACATTCGTAGAAGTGGATCCAGGTTCAAGTTTTGCTCTTTTCAGGTTATCCATTCTAATTATTTCCAGTTCTCTCAAATTCCTGGAACTGGAGAGGATTGTCATCATTAAAGGTCGCCCTTCATATGTTTTACCGTATTCAGACAACACAATTTGCTCTGAGGCACTCTCCAGGTAATTGAAATATTCAAGTATTTGGTGATGATGATGGAATTTTGACCCGATATCATAGCCAAAATATTCTGAGGGAGATTTGATCTGGGCAGAAGCATTTCCGATCAGTAGCAAAAGTGATGTAATCAAAAATATGTTACGCATATAACTCAAGGTTAACCCTAAACCTGAAAGATAGTTTATTCCAGGGCATCTCTCGGAGATATAACGTTACTATTATTGAAAATTTTCCTTGATTGAGATTCCTGCAAATAGTTCGTTGAATATGGGATCGTAAGTTTCCTTTTTGGAGTATTCATAATTTCCTCCGAAACTGCACATCAGATTGTCTTGCAGTAACAAACCCAACATAGTCATGATAGGATGCTCGGGTTTACCAGCTTTACATTTTACCACTGTGTATTTCCTGCCGTGCTTGTTGATTAAGACGGACTTCTCTACTATTTCCGCACCGTATGAAGCAACAGAAGCTTCTAGCAGCTGAAGTTGTTCTTCTTCAGTAAGCCTATCATCTTCACCAATTTCGGTATTGATCAAAAAGAAGGATTCATTGAAACGATCTTCGGCAGAATTGAGAGGTTCGTAGTAGAAGAAATCTGCATTGGCATTTGCCTCATCTTGCTTCCAGTGATTGGGGTAAAAGAAATCGACGGTTTCAGTACTAATCTTAGCTAACTCTACAGATTGAGAGTAACTGAAGTTGCTGATGGCTCCCAACAGCAATACGACTGCTATGGACATAACTGTTTTCATTGTAACGTGCGAGTTTCCCGTCTCAATTGAAGAGATTAGTAGACAAAGATAACAATAATTAAACGTTCGTGTCAAACTATAATTACATATGATGGTTAGAATGTTGAATTATCCTTAGTATTTTAGTAATAACCAATCAAATTAACTCATTATGGCCGATATAACGCTGGGCGGGAAACCTGCCAAAACAAGTGGAGAATTACCTACTAATGGATCTGCTGCTCCTGATTTTACATTGATCAAACCTGATATGACAGAAGTTTCACTATCAGACTTTAAAGGGAAAAAGGTTATACTCAATATTTTTCCCAGCGTTGATACTGGTGTTTGTTCTGCATCAATCAGAAAATTCAACCAGGAAGCAGCTTCATTAGACAATACTGTAGTTTTATGCATTTCGAAGGATCTTCCATTTGCACAAAAAAGATTTTGTGGAGCTGAAGGTATTGAAGATGTGATAACGCTTTCTGCATTCAGGGATAAAACTAACTTCCAGGAAAAATATGGAGTAGCCATTTTGGATGGTGCCTTTGAAGGTTTGAATGCAAGATCGGTAGTGGTTGTAGGGGAAGATGGAAATGTAAAGTATTCCCAGTTGGTTCCGGAAATAGGCCAGGAACCAGATTACGAAAGTGCAATTGCTGCAGTTAGATGATATCAGAAAACATATTGGAATACAATGATTCAGGCAAGAAGATGGGTTGTGTGATCATCTTCTTTCTACTTTTTGGTGTCATAGTCTTTTTAGCAGCTTCGGGCTTTTTTGCGTTAAGTTATTCGGAAGGAAACCTGACTGCTGAGAAGTTTTCATACGGATCTCCTTTCATAATTTTTGGCCTCCTGGCGATTTTTGGTCCATTAAGAAATTTGAAGTTCTCCTACCGCTATACCACAATAGTAGATGGAAACACCAAAAAGCTCACATTCTATAAAGAGGATGAAAATGATAAGCTGGAAATACCTTTTGGGCAATTTGCCTGTATTAGGCTTGTCAAAACATGGAAGCAGTCCAGTAGCAGTTCGTCCAATAGTCGGTCTTACCCGGAATACCATATGTACCTGGTAATGGGAGATGGTTCACATTTTTGGCTAGATACCTATGGTAACGAACCTACCCTGAAAGAGGAGTTAGCAAAATTAAACCGGGTGCTACAAATTACCGTAAAGGATGAGACTGGTGTCAATTTGAGTGAATCTAAAGACATTCCTTTTGAGAATCAGCCGATTGATATAAAGAAAGGACATTCTGAATTTGTCATTGAATCAAAAGTGAACGGAATGGATTCAATCACAATCAAAAAGCCACGGAACTTACTGGATGACATTAACATGCTTTTGGTTTTTCTTTTCTTCGGAAGTTTACTCTCAATGGTTTTTACAATTGGAGGTATTGCTACAATCATAATGGGCTCTTTTATGGGCTTAATTTTGTTGTTTGCTGTTTTGGCGGTTGTTTTTATTGCTGGAAAGAAGTACAATTTATACGTAACACACGATCACCTGCTAGTGCAGCTTTCTTTTCAAAATTCTATTGTTCAGAATTGGTTTGGCAGAACACTGGAAATCTCAAAGGATAACCTTATTCAGGTAAGAACATCCAGGTTACATGAAGGACATTTTTGGTTATCCTGTGTTACAAAAGAAAAAGTCTCATTAGGAAATCAGATCTTGTTTGGTGCAGGAGCTTTTGCCAAAAGTAAAGTAAGAAGCATTGAAAGCGAACATGTATTGGGATTATGGGAAGTACCCAATTATGCGAAGAAAGGAGATATGGCAAATTTTATGGACCTGTATTTCCTGGAATATTGGATTCAGGAAAAGATGAATCTTCAGGAACAAAAACTAACTATTGACCAAGTAAAGTAATTACCAACCTCCTGGAACCACCATGATTTCTGTGTTCACAAAGATAAACTCCCTGCCAGGTACCAAGATTCATTCTACCTTTGGATACAGGAATTGAAACACTTGATCCCAGCATACTTGCTTTTATATGAGCAGGCATGTCATCAGGTCCTTCATAGGTATGAATGAATTCCGGAAAATCTTCTGGTACATTCTTATTAAAGAATGATTCAAAGTCTTTCCTCACTGTTGGATCGGCATTTTCATTTATCGTCAATGATGCTGATGTGTGTTTTATAAATACCTGTAGAATTCCTACTTCAGTCTTTGGTGCTTCCCTCATCGCATCTTCGATAAAATGGGTAATCAGATGAAACCCTCTGGGATGACTGGGTAGTGATATTTCTTTCTGCCAGCTAGTCATTCTCTATTCTTTCATATGCCCCAATATCTGGCTTCTCATCACGAGGGTTGGATAATATGTCAAATTCAACCGACGTAGAAATTCCTAAATCTTTGGCAAAAGCCAATGTATCTAATGAATACATACGGTTGCTTATATTGGTAAAACCTGGAAAATTTCGAACCTGACTTATGTAATTGCCACTTTCCTCCCAGGATGTTTCTTCAGACTTGATGATATTTGATTCAATCCTCACTTTGTTTTCAAAGACCCCTGAAGGATCGTCAATGAATAATTCTTCTTTCAGGTCTCCCCAAAAAATATTATTGACCAGCTGAACACTCAATGGATTTGTAATGGCTTCCGTTTGACTAATAGGCAACCAATCTGCTATCTGAACTGAAGGCTCATCTCGTATGAAGTTATTGGGTGTATTGACGAATGTATTATGAAGAAATTCATATGTACCCCCACCAAAATTCGCTGACATAAATAGCTGACAATTATTGACGACATTGTTATATGCTTTTAAATTGGCATTAACCGTGAAGATTCCTGCAAAAGACATGTTTTCAATAATCGAATTGGAAACTTCAACATCAATCATATTTTGGTTCTCCGGATTGCCAATACTTAATCCAATTTCAGCATTGCTGATGATGGCATGATCAATTCTATTATTGGTACTACCGTCTTGAAAATAGATTCCAAGCCATTGACCTGGGGTGTTTTCAAACCTTGCATCTAACCTGGTATTCCTCAATAAAACAGGGTTTGCTGTATCTCCCAGAATCTCAACTGTGCCAAAAACCGCCAAAAAAGAGGAATTATCAAATAAAATTCTTGTACCTGGTTCGACGCTTAGTACACACGCACTGTCTACAACAGCAAAATCGTAAATCACGTAAGGCTTACCTTTCGTAAGTGTAATATCACAGTTGAACACCCCTTGATTAATGAATATTGCATCCTGGCCATACGCCACTAATTTTCTAGTCCAGGTATTACCATTACTTTCTACAATGATAGAATCCTTTACCAGATAAGGAGTTTCCTCGTCTTGGGGATCGATGTTGGCAGTGACCAATAAAGTGATAGAGTCATTTCCGAAAATCACCAGGTCATTGAATGAGAAATCACTCTCACCATTTACAGTAATTTCAAATTGGGAATTTTCTAGAAGGCCTAAACGTAAATTGGAGAGTTCAACAGCATTTTCGTTGTTATTGTAAATACGCAACCTTTTAGTGATGCTTCCAACTGATGACAGTAATGTGTCAAATAAGACTGTGTCGGTAGAAAACTCTAAGGTTGCGTTCCTGTCCCGGGAGATTTTTTCTTCAATTGGATCACAGGACATGCCTATGGCTACCAAAAAGAAGAATAAGATAAATGCTTTGTTTCTCAATTTATTCAAAAATAAAATTATAACGAAGAGGTTTCCTCATTATTCCTCTACCCCTCCGGCTTTCAGGATTTCTGCATTTTCAGCTATTCTCAGTTGTTCAACGAAATCTCCAATTTCTCCGTCCATGACTGTTGGAAGGTTATGTACAGAATATCCGATTCTATGATCAGTCACCCTGCCCTGGGGGTAATTGTAAGTCCGGATTTTATCAGATCGATCTCCACTACCTACCATGGATTTACGTTGAGAAGAAATTTCATCATTGTGTCTCTTTAATTCGATTTCATACAAACGCGAACGGAGCACGGTAAGGGCTTTGTCGTAGTTTGCATGTTGTGATCGTCCATCCTGACATTCAACAACCAAACCAGATGGAATATGGGTAAGACGTACAGCAGATTCCGTTTTATTAATGTGCTGACCACCAGCTCCTGAGGCACGGAAAGTATCTTTTCTGATATCACCCATGTTTAATTCTACATCCACTTCTTCCGCTTCTGGTAAAACTGCTACAGTAGCTGCAGAAGTGTGAACCCGTCCCTGAGACTCAGTAGCAGGAACTCTTTGAACCCTGTGAACGCCAGACTCAAATTTTAATTTTCCGTAAACGTCCTCCCCGGAGATACTGGAAACAATTTCTTTGAATCCTCCACTTGATCCGTCCGTAGAGCTGATCACATTGAGTTGCCAACCTTGTTTCTCTGAGAATTGCTTGTACATTCTGAATAAATCTCCGGCAAAAATTCCCGCTTCATCTCCTCCGGTTCCAGCTCTAATTTCCAGGATGATATCTTTGCTGTCATTGGGGTCTTTAGGAATGAGCATGAACTTAAGTTCCTCTTCTAGTTCAACCTGCTTTGGTTCCATCTCCTCCAGTTCCATTTTAGCCATGTCACGAAACTCGGGATCTTTTTCTGTTTCCAGGATTTCTTTAGATCCTTTGATATTATCCAGTACCTGGCTGTATTCGTCATATTTCTTGACAATCTTTTCCAGGTCTTTGTATTCTTTATTGAGTTTTGAGTACAGTTTCATATCAGCCATGGCATCTGGCTGCACAATCAGCTGTGACACTTCCTCAAATCGATGCTTTATCGCCTCCAACTTATCTATCATGATCTACGAATTTACGGAACGCAAAATTAATAAATGGCGGATCATTTTTTAATTTTGTTTCATGCGTACTCAAACAAAATTCATTTTTAAGTTATTTATAGGTTTAGTGTCGTTCACATTGGTCTCATGTGACGCAGGAAAACAAGTGGACAGGGAAGCCGTGAAAGAAGGGATGAAAGCCCAAAAAATCCAGCGAGTGACTGATGTTGAACTCATGGAAAAAGCCACAGAAATTGGCAACAATGTATGGAAATACATCGCTGAGGGTGATTCAACGCAACTTCCGTTGATAGAGCAAGTTGGATTTGATGTGGACACCATCCTCTGGGGTGATGACCCTTTTACTACACAGGATAAAAATATTTTTGAAGCATATTATTATGCATTTCAAAACAAGCTACCTGTAGAAAATGGAATTCAGGGAGAGGAACAGGAGAAGATGATATTTACCGCTCCCTACATCGAAGAGAAGGAGATAAAAGGAGTCATTTTTGTGAAAATTGAGAAAAAAGACATTGTTCTGTCTATAGACTAGCCTATTAATTCCTTATACCTGAAACAATCTGTACTGTGGTCCATGACAAGACCGGCAGCTTGCATGTGCGCATAAACTGTGGTGCTACCCACAAACTTGAACCCTCTTTTTTTCAAATCTTTGCTCAATGCATCAGACTCTTTTGTTGTGGCCGGGCAGTCTCTGTAATCGTCCCAATGATTGACAATTGTTTTTCCATCCACAAAACCCCATATGTACTGATCGAAGCTGCCGAAGGCTTCCTGAATCTCAATGAACCGTTGTGCATTGTTGATAGCCGCATTGATTTTTAATTTATTTCTAATAATCCCTGGGTTTTGCATAAGTTCCACTATTTTGGAATCTGGGAAACTTGCAACTTCCTGGATATTGAAATGATTAAAGGCGGCCCGATAACCTTCACGTTTTTTCAAGATAGTGGCCCAGCTAAGTCCAGCCTGGGCACTTTCAAGAGTAAGGTATTCGAAGTGCTTTTGATCATCGTGAACTGGAACTCCCCATTCGTGATCATGGTAATCATAATATAAATCAAAGGTATTTTCTACCCACCCGCATCGTTTCACGGTCATGTATAATTTTAATTATTAAAAATCGTTACTTTCACCATCAAGTTAATCATAAAGTGCACAATACATGAAGTCTTTTAACGGACGAATATTTCTTTTTACCATAATCTTTCTTTTAGCGCTGAATAGAGTCTACTCTCAACCACTTCAGTTGGAAATATTTTTGTCTAACCAAAGCCTGAGCAGACATGTACCGAAGACCATTCAATCAACCCGGTCAGCTGTGATTATTTCCATGCAGGATCAGAGTAAATGGAAAACTATAGGAAACGAAGCTAATGACTACTTCAAGAAAATATCGATTGATCCTGTGATGTTCATTAATGCTACAGACCTTTTTGCAAATAGTAGTGTAACGGAAAGTTTTTCAGATCAATTCGCTGGCAGACGTATATCAAACCTGATATTCATAACTGAGCGTAAGGAATTGTTAAACGCTTTCAGCATATCACTTGTACCATTTGATCCTAAAGTTGGATTAGGTGCCAGGGATTTAAAAGGCTGGACGATCAAGGTAAACGAACTAAAGGATGGTTACAAAATATTAGCTAATGATCTCATAAAAGCAGAACTTGAGAATACTAATTTTCTTATCCCGGAATCTCCAAATTTTGAGGAAGACACAAATTTTATCAAAGGCACCATCTATAGTGTTTATAGTCGGGACCTAAGGGCTCGAAAGTTGGCGATCCCGAAATATAAAGTTATTGATGAGCAGCAACTGAGCTCTGTGAAAGCTTATAATCAAAAAGTTGCAACCGCTAACAAGGTATTAGAAGACAAGTTAGCCTCATACCCTTACGAGTTTGGTTTTGTGGATACCGAAGACGAGGCTGAATTGTACAGGCAGAGATATGAGTATGTGTTGTTGCGGGTGAAGACCACAGGAGAACATCTAAAAAAATGGTTCAATCTGGATGTCGTTTCAGGGGAGACCGAATATGTTAGCATCAACCAAATAACTAAAGAAGATGCCACATTAGAACGAATCAATATTGACCAGGTGGTGTACAAATACTATGTGAAGCACCTTGTATCCGGAGATGTTTACATTGGAGATAAGTGGGACACTGCTGTTACTTGGGAACAAGCACTTGAAAACTATATTAACAATATGACCGTATTTACCGCCAGGTAATGTTTAACGAATCAAAATATTTAGAAAGGCTTTCCATTCAGCGGTCTGCACCTGATTTTCCCTTCCTGAGAAAGTTACATTATCAGCATTTGCTCAATATACCATTTGAAAACCTGGATATCGTTCATACAAAAACGCGAATAATTCTGGACCTGGATAAGATCTTTGATAAAATAATCAATTTCAACAGGGGAGGGTTCTGTTATGAAGTGAATGGTCTTTTCGATAAACTTCTCCAATCTCTTGGGTTTGAAACACACCTTATTTCAGGGGAAGTGCTGGATAATGAAACTGGTCAATATGGACCTCCATATGATCACATGGCCATAGTAGTCACGATTGGGGAGGATAAGTATTTGGTAGATATCGGATTTGGAAACGGATTTCAATATCCTCTCAAATTATCCAATTCAAATTGGCAGGTAGACGGCAATATGTATTACAAGATATTTTCTGAAAATGATCAATTATATCTTGTTGGAAGCAAAGACATGTATGAAGCCCGAGTTTTGTACAGGTTTACACTAGTAAAAAGACAATTAATTGAATTCATTGCCATGTGTGATGATAAGCAGGATTCCAGTGAGTCCCATTTTGTTAAGAATAGGATTGTTTCAAAATTGACAAATCAGGGAAGAGTAGTAATCAGGAATAATGAGTTCAAAGAAACAATATTAGGAAAAACGGAGGTTACACAGATACATTCAGAATTCGATCTCAAAAATATCCTGGGTGAAAAGTTTGATTTAAGGCTTACCTGATTGTGCTTAAGGCGATGGGAAATGCTTCCCTAAAAAAATCAACAACACGTTGTTGTTGGTGAATTTCCGGAACCTTCAGGAGTTCGGATACTTTGAAAACAATACCTACCCAATTCTCAAAATACCATTCTCCATGTTCAATAGGAAGCATTTCTTCTTCTTCCGGATAGGGCCAGGGGTTAATGTAAAAATATGGCTCATCAAATGTTTCATCTCCTGGGGAAAGACCCATATTGATACTTGCAGAGGTTTCAGGGCTTCCGGTATCTTTCAGTACTGATCTTGTTGCTATATCAAAATGATGTGGATAGGTGAGTACAGGCCCAAAGTCTTTAAATTCTTTAGCCAATTGACTTAAAATTAAATTGGCATTGTGGAAGTATTTACTCAACTCATTCAGATAATCCAAAGAGATGTCAAATGGTTCTTTTTTTGATTGGGGATATTCAGGAATTTCGTAAGGTAACTGCAATGTGATGTCTGACGCGTTGTAACCAAAATTAGTTACCTGCTCTTCAAGCCATACCATGATCAATCCCTGTCGTTTTTCATTAAGTAAGACCGAAGAAATGTCAATCAATCGTTCATTAACCAGGTGAACTGAGAAATCCTTAAAATCCAGGGATGATCTAAATTTCACATCTCCTTCAATCCATTTGCCTGCAAGTCTTTGAAGGTCTGGAATCCATTCCAGTGTTCCGAATTCATCATAGTCAGAGGGTGGGGACAGGCACCTTCCAACAGCTGAGACATTTTGAATAGCCTGGTGTACTTGCTTTCTGGTTTCGGAAAGTTCTTGGAAATTGACAGAAAGAAGAGTACGCCAGGTTTGAGACATTTCTTATTCAGGCTTTTATTCCTGATACTTTCTAATCGCTTTTTTAAGAGATTCTTTGTCTGTCGTAATAGCAGGGTCGCTGTAAATTCTGGAAGAAAGTGTTCCAATTACTTTCTTCTTAAAACCTAATCTTTCAGCGACATCTTCGCAATACTTAATTTCACTCAAATATACCTGACTATCAATTTTCATGAGTTGTACCACATTGTACAAATGCTCGAATTTTTCGTCTTCAGACATAGAGGAAATTGGAGACATGGGAATTGGGTTCTCAACAAGCTTGTCAATATCATCCTTAGATAACCCATTAGCCTGCCCTACCATATAGATTAGTTCCTTCTCGTCACTGGCAAAATCATCATCAGCTTTAGCCAGGCCGATTAGCATACTTAAGTGGGATTCAATACTCATTTAATGTAAGGTTTAGTTTTGATAAAAATTATACCCTGTGCTTCAGTGCTATTTCTTTCAATAATTCACGGTCACTTGTAATGGCCGGATCAGCATATATGCGAGATGATATGTGTTTTACAACATTCTTGTCAAATCCGAGTTTTTCAGCCATTGTTTCACAATACCTTATTTCAGAAAGGTATATTTCATTGTCAATTTTCATTAATTGAACAACATTGTATAGATACTCAAACCGTTGATCGTCAGTTAGTGCTGAAAATTCAATTCGCTCTGGAGTTTTGTTTAGGTGATTATCAACCATCTCATCGATGGTCTTCTCTTTAACACCGTTTGCTTTGCCAATCATGTAAATCCAATTGGCCTCTTTCTCCGCTAAATTGTTGTCTGCCAATGCTAGCTGGACAAGCATGGTTAAGTGTGTCTGGATACTATCCATTTAATCTAGTTTTAGACTTGTTTATAAATATATGTAATAATTGACGTACTTGAAATTATTTTGGCATTTCAACCGGGCACGAATGTATAAATTTTTACCTGTATTGGTTAACGGTGTTTACTTCATCCGCTCCTATCTTGTTTCAATAAGCATTAAATACGTTGAACATTAAACTTGGTTTTCAAAAACGAATTTAATGGATATAGCTACCGGCATTTACATCAAAAGTGGACCCGGTGGTATGATCAGCCATTCCGCTGGCCAGAAAACACACTAGTGGAGCAATGTCTTTTGGTTCCGTAAGTCTTTCTAATGCAAGGTCCTTCACAGCATGTTCCTCACCATATTGAGTAATGAATGCTTTCGCCATGTCTGTTCTTACAAAACCCGGAGCAATGTTAAATGCTTTGATACCAGATTTTCCATAAGCACGAGCAATGGTCTTAGTGAGTGAGGCCATTCCTGCTTTTGAAGCAGCATACGCTAAATAATCCTCCGTATCTCCTCTGTGTGCCGCTCTGCTTGTTACGTTGATTATCCTACCTGCGCTTTTTCTTTTTAAAAAATGCTCCAAAGCTTTCTTACAGAGTATAGCGGATGATTTCAAATTAACATTGATGGTTTCATCCCAGCTGGCAATCCATTCTGAATCTTTCTGCGTAATAGGGGAAGAAACGGCTATTCCAGCATTGTTCACTAATATCTCAAGGCTCCTATATTGACTAGTTACCTGATCGAATAATTTGATCACACTTTCAGGTTTCTGAAGGTCGGCCTGAAACGCCCTTGATTCATTACCAAGTATATGTGCCAGGTTCTCTGCCTCTCTCGCATTTTTGTTGTAATGAATGGCTACCGTGGCTCCAGCCTCAGCCAGTTTAGTGGCAATCGCTTTTCCAATGCCCTTGCTTGCTCCAGTTACCAGTATGTTCAGCCCGGAAAGATTAATGTACATCGCCTTACTTCTTTTTAAGCCCTGAAACTACCAAATTAATAAGACATATTCATTTAATTACTACATTGTATGATACAATATTTCGCATCTCAGTAACGTCATAAAGCCTCAACGAAACTTACAGAAAGACAAATGCGTTGATTCATAACCTACGAATACGACTATGGCAGATCTCAAAGCACTCGAAAGGTTTCCTTTTACAAGTAAACTAAGTTTTGTTCCTCTCATTAATTACCTGGAGGGAAGAACCAATGATCCAAACCCGCTTGGTGTAAATGTTGTCAAAGGAATATTAGATATACTTGATCAATATCCGGAGCTCAAGGAGCCATTTGAGAACCCGAACAAAGCGGCCAATTATTCAGAACCTATTGAATTGATGATGTCTGCGGTAATACCACCGGCATTGACAGACGATATTTTAGCTGCTGCATTTGTCCCGTTTAGTTTTCACGAGTTTTATGCAACACCTGCGTTCAGAAATATCCAAAACTTACATGGTAGTATAGACAAAATGGTCAGTAAGATCCCTCCTGAGGAGATTCTTACCCAAAAAACGGTCTCAGCATACCTTCAGGTAATGGAGAAGTACTATGGTGTAAAAATTCCAATGGAAAAACCCATCGTCCTGGAGACCATCAACCCGCAAACTGGATTATATAAATTCTATAAAGTTGAGCTTAACCCTCGTTTTTGCACAGTTGTGCCAAAGGGCAATCTTCCTAAATTGACTGAAGAAGACATTAAACAACTAATGAATAACCTGTGGGACATAGATGTGTGGAAGTCAAAATTACCCCCAAAACACTTTGAATTTCACGGTTTTGCGGTTTATCGATTTGTGGATATCACAACAGAGCAGATTCTTTCTTCCATTAAAGAATCCTTGCTGGATAAAGATACCATCACAAATCCTGAGAGTTTTCAAGTGCTGCAGGATAAGTTTCAATCCTTATTAAATCTGAAAGACACAAAAATTGGGTTAGCCGGATATCACAAGACAAGGGGCATTTTCGTCAATTTTGGCAACAAAATGAAGGAAAAGATCAAAGTGGAAGGTGTTGATACCCTGGAATGCTCTATGGGTCACCAGGAAATCCATGATAAATTTGTTTCTAATCCTTTCCCCATACTCATTGAAAACCTTGAAACTTCAAACCAGCTAATGGGAATGGAAAAATTTTTATTGGAACAAGGGATTAAATCGGTGATCATTTCTCCATTGTTTTATGAAAATGAATTCATAGGTGTTTTCCAAATTGGTAGTCCCAATAAAGGTGAACTGAATGCACTCACTGTTACAAAAATTTGCGATGTGGTTCCATTGTTGTCTGTTTCTTTGAAACGTGGAAGAGATGAATTTGAGAATAGCGTTCAATCCATTATCAAAGAGCAGTACACAAGCATTCATCCTACGGTAGAATGGAAATTTGTAAATGCAGCCTATAATATCATTACGCAGCAAGAAGCTGGAGAGAAGATAGAACCTGAGGAGATCGTATTTAGAAATGTCTATCCTTTATACGCAGCATCTGATATACGCAACTCATCAGTTGAGAGAAACAAGGCTATTAGAGAGGATCTTAAGAATCAGCTCAAATTGGCTAAATCCGCACTCAAGCTTGTTCATGAAGAGAAACAGTTGCCTATTCTGGAAGAATTAGCTTTCAGAGTTCGGAAAATGAACGATAGAATCAACAAAGCATTGCTATCTGGCGATGAGCTTACCATTATCGGGTTTTTGCAAAAGGAAATTGAACCATTGCTAAAAATGATGGAGGAAGATGATAGGACCCTCAAACCCTATTTTGAAAAATATTGGAACAGTTTGGATGCTGAACATGGAATACTTTATGATTCCAGAAAAAAATTCGAAAGAAGCCTCACAACGATTAATAACTCAATAAGTGCTTTTCTGGATGAGCAACAGAAAATAGCACAAAAGATGTTTCCACATTATTTCGAGAAGTATAAAACTGATGGTGTGGAATACAATATCTACATTGGCGAAAGCCTAACGAATCAAAAGAAATTTGACCCGATTTATCTACGAAATTTGAAGCTGTGGCAGCTGATAGCCACAACAGAAATAGCCAGGATATCAATGGAAATGAAGCCTGAATTGGAACTTCCACTCGATACCACTCATTTGATATTAGTTCATAGTTCTCCACTTTCGGTACAATTTCGAATGGATGAAAAGCAATTTGATGTGGATGGTGCCTATAATATGCGTTATGAAATTGTGAAAAAACGAATTGATAAGGCTTTGGTGAAAGACTCAAACGAACGGTTGACTCAACCAGGCAAAATTTCAATTGTATACTCGCAGGAAGAAGATGCGCAAGAGTACTTCACTTACATTGACTATATGCAAGCAAAAGGATACCTAAAGGAAAACGTTGAAGTGCTTGAAGTGGAGGAATTGCAAGGAGTTAGTGGTTTAAAGGCCATTAGAGTAGAAGTAGAAGATTCTGGGAATCCGGTAGTAGATGAATTAGAGAAAATGGAGTTATTAGAGTTTACAAAGTAAAAAAGGTCGGAATACCCCCCGACCTTTTAGCTCACTTTAAACTAATATGTGTTTACTCTAGAATTATCTTCTTAGTTGTTTTTGCCTTACCACGGGATATTTCCATCAGGTAAATCCCTTTCTCATAATCAGATAGGTCAATATCTGTTTTGAAAACACCTGCAAAGTTTCCGTAAGAATCCCCAAAAACTTCTTTTCCCGCCATATCTACAATAGAAACCTTAATTGGCCCTGCTTCTTTCACTTTAAATCTTAGTGTAAACCTTCCATCATTCGGATTTGGGTAGTAGGAAAGATCCTCTAGTTCCAGCTTTTTACCTTTTGAAGCCAGTTCATCATCTTCAGAGATATCCTTGATGGTCACTTTTTTTCTGATACGGATGTCTATGTTGCCACCAAAGTTCTTTGGTACCACATGGTAGTCGATATTGAAGTCTTCAAATTGCTCATTGAGATCCTTCAACCTTTCTCTTACTTCTTCCAGTGCTTCTTCCATCTCTTCAGTCATGCCGAAAGACTTAATGTCAAAATTACCTTTTCCGTTTTGTCCAAAGCCATTATGGAATTGAAAGACCACATCGTCATCGTCACCATTGTTATAAAAGAAAAAATTACCAGGATCTACATCTACATCGATATCAATCGAGTCCAGGTTATAAAAGTGATCAAAGTCATTATCAATGTCTATCATCACATCATGATCAAAACCAAATGCAAAAGCTCCACCATTAGAATCAAGCCATTTAACATTCAGGTCTTCACCGAAGAACTCCTTGTAATCCGGGTCATTCTTCATTTCTTCTTCACTGGCGTATTCTTTTTCAAACACTTTTTTATCGCCGTCTTCTTCAGTTGTTACTTTCAACTTTATTTTACCATTGTGGTGTTCAATGGCGATGGACCGGTTTGCCTGAGACTGGGCAAATCCGTTAAACCCAGTGCATAGCAAACAGACCAAGGCTATGTTTGCTAAATAGTATGTAAATCTTGCTTTCATAAATATTCTATTTTGAGTTTATGCTAATGTACTACCAACACACAGTATAAGTTGTTAAAGCTCAGTTAATTGATGTTAAAAAAGGTTAAACCAAAACTCTATCTGGAGTATTGGCGTAAATTTGAAACATGAACAAAATAACTTTGAAATGGATCATTGGGCTGATGAGTGTATCGGTAGTAGGGTTGATTCTTTTTCAATACTTATGGATCAGCACAGTAATCAAGACGAACGATGAGCGCTTCAAAAAAGACGTTATTGAGGCCCTGAATAATGTTGCTTCAAAACTTGAAAGGCAGGAAGTGCTGCTTTTCGCATATGATAATTTCAGCACAAATTTCAAGTGGAAATCACCTCCCATGACCATAAGCAGTGATGGCCCAATTGAAATGTTTGAAACCACTTTTGAGAAAAAAACGCTTACCAAAGACCAGTTTGTCATCCTGGACTCGGGAGATGTGGGGTTTAACTATGATTACAGCTTTTATGTAGATAGAGACAATGGACTGGATATTGAGACTGACCCAAATGTGGAGGTCATTATCGATGGAGAATCTTCCTCACATATCATCAAAATCGAAAGAAAGCTAGACTCCCTCAAACTAGCCAATGAGAGGTTGAAAAATGATTTTGAGAAAGTCACACGAAAGTCTGAAATGGTACAACTTGTTATCCATGAGTTGATGACCAAAGACAGGTCTTTGGACTCCAGGTTTGACGAGCGGCAATTAGACTCTCTACTACAGGCGGAATTGCTCAATAAAGGAATTGACATTGGCTATCAATATGCTGTGTTAGATAATGAAAGCGAAGAGCTTTTATTTATGACGGTTTCTCGTGAAGTAGATGAAGTAAATCATTATGATTTATATAAATCAGATCTTAAAGCCAGTTTATTTCCAAATGACATCATTGGCGAAAGTGCTTTCCTGGCTATCAATTTTCCAGACAAGAGTTCTTATTTGATCAAGAAAGTGTGGTCTACATTGCTCTCCTCCGGTGTGCTCAGCTTAATTATAATTTTTTGTTTCGCCTATTCCATTCATACCATTGTGAAGCAAAAAAGGCTTTCAGAAATCAAGAATGATTTCATCAACAACATGACACATGAGTTTAAAACACCAATAGCCACTGTTAGTTTAGCTTGTGAAGCATTACAAGACAATGAAATAGTGAGTACTGAAAGTATGCGTGGAAGGTATCTTGGAATTATCAGAGATGAAAACAAAAGGTTAGCGGGACAAGTAGAAAAAGTACTACAAATGGCTATTCTGGAGAAAAACAAGCCAAAACTTAAACTTGAAAACCTAGATATCCACCAGGTCATCGACAATGCTATTGAAAAAATTCAGATTCAGGTTGACAAGAAAGGGGGTACTATTAAGAGACTGTTTTCTGCAAATAAAACCGAGCTACTAGCCGATCAGGTTCATATGACCAATATTGTCAGTAACCTTTTGGATAATGCCAATAAGTATTCAAGAGAAAACCCTAGAATATCAATCTCAACCTCCAACAATAATTTAGGTGTCTTTGTGAAGGTAGCCGACAAAGGAATTGGCATGAGCAAAGAGGCAATTCGGAATATTTTTAATAAATTTTATAGGGTTCCAACAGGTAACCTACATGATGTTAAAGGTTTTGGCCTTGGTTTGGCTTATGTCAAGAACATGGTTGAGGCACATGGAGGAACTATATCTGTTGCGAGTGAACCTAAAAATGGCAGTGAGTTCACAATTTTCTTACCATTTAGAAATGAGTAAAACGAAAATATTAATTGTAGAGGATGATCCAAACCTCGGTCAGATCCTGAATGAGTACCTGGGACTAAAAGGTTTTGACACCAGTTTGAGTACCGATGGAGAGGCAGGTTTTCATAACTTCATGGAAAATGAATTTGACTTATGTATTCTGGACCTGATGATGCCCAAAATGGATGGCTTCACATTGGCAGGAGAAATCAGAAAGAAGAATGAAGACATTCCCATAGTTTTCCTCACGGCTAAATCCATGAAAGAAGATGTAATTGAAGGTTTTAAAGTAGGAGCAGACGACTACCTGACGAAACCTTTCAGTATGGAAGAATTGCTACTTCGGTTAAACGCAATACTACGCAGGAGTAACAAATCCTCAAACAATAATGATTTTCCAGAAATTTATGAATTAGGAGAATACAGTTATAATTATCATCACCACATATTGAAAAACCCATCAGGAGAAGTAAAACTAACTGGTAAGGAAAATGAGCTGCTTAAATTACTGTGTGAAAACTTCAATGAGACAGTAGAAAGAAGTGATGCACTTAAAAAGATTTGGGGTGATGACAGCTATTTCAATGCGCGCAGTATGGATGTTTATATAGCCAAACTGCGTAAACACTTGAAAGAAGACGAAAAAATCCAAATAATCACCGTTCACGGGCAAGGGTTTAAACTTGTAAAACTCAACTAATTTTACTATATTATTAAGCTTGCTCTAATCTGATAATTTTTATTCCAGGATTGAATTGGCACTCACCAAAGTTTTTTAAATTCCGGTTTGATTAAATAGTAAAATTCGATTTTATGATTATAGTTCCGTCTATTTCTGTGATTAATGGTAGAACCGCCAGGCTAAAGCAAGGTGATTTTGCAAATGAAAAGGTTTATGATGTAAGTCCTTTGGATGTTGCAAAACAGTTTGAAGACCATGGTATCAGCAGAATACACTTGATAGACCTGGACGGAGCGACAAAAGGATCACCGGTAAACTACCATATACTGGAAATGATTGCTGGCTATACAGACTTGAAAGTAAACTATGCCGGAGGGATCCACACGGATGGAGATATTGGGAAGGCTTTTGAATACGGTGCTGAGAGTATCACCTCTGCCACAATTGCGGTATATGATAAAGAATTGTTCAATTCCTGGATCATGTCCTACGGAAGAGAGAAGATTGCCCTGGGAGCGGATTCCCTGAATGGGCTAATACGTGTTGGTGGTTGGCAAAAAGGAACAAAAATTGATCTGTTTGAGCATATCGAATATTTCTATGACCGTGGATTAAAGTACCTGAAAACCACGGATATCTCCAGAGATGGAGCCTTGGATGGACCAGCTTTTGAGCTTTATGCAGAGATTATGAAGAGGTTTCCGGATATCTGCTTATTTGCCAGTGGAGGTGTCAGAGATATGGATGATATTAGAAAATTGATTGATGCGGGTGTCTACGGCGTTATTTTTGGGAAAGCATTTTATGAAGGTAAGATCACATTGAGCGACCTGGATTCATTAACTGCAGTTGAGGGCTAAACTTTTCTGGGAAAATTCAATTACTAAAAGATTGACTGAAGGGCACCATCATCTTCCTGTGCCTCGCCATACTTGAATTTGTATAGGAAATAGAAAATAAAATTGTACTTGTTGCTTGATTCGCTTTCTACTGATTCTGTATTCCTATTAACAACAGCTTTATCTTCCTGTTGATCGGAAACTTCTTCGGAAAAACCATCTGACTGAATAGTTTCTTCTTTCTTTTCTTCATTTTCTCCTTCTGTGCCTTCAGTAGAGATAGTACCAGGACTATTGGGACCACCAGTTCTTAAACCATCATTGTGTCCCTGATCACTGCTGGCATAAGAAACCACCGAACAGGAGATGAAAAATATCGTAGCTAAAAGTTTGTACACAATTTTCAGATATAACGAAGCAAACGTTTTCAACGCTAAAAAGGTTTGGCAATTAATGTATTTTTTTTTGACTTTTCAAGCTATTACCAAAGAATCAAATGAGATCACTAAATAGAACAAGATAAATAATGCTTATGATCATAAACGCAACAATAAACAAAATATAGCCCAGACACCATATTATTAGCGCTTTCAATGAGCCTAAAAACTTATTTTTTATTTCGTAGAATGAGATAAACCCAAAACATAAATAGCCAAGGTTGATAATTAAATTGATGGAGGAAATATTGACAGAAGAAAATTTGTAAAATATAATATGTAGAACGGTTAGCCAGTAAGCATGTCCTCCCAGAAACAACATATTGACCAGGTGCTCCAGATAGTTATATCCCTTTTTTCTGTAAAACATGAAAGCTACCAGAGCAACAAATGGGATTAATCCAGCGCTAACAAACCTGAAATAGTCAGACATCAGTTTCATTAGGTCCGAGGTGAATTGGGCCTGTTTTTCTGAAATGTCAGTACCTTGTTCAGGGACAATACCTTTTGATGTATCCTCCATGTATGCCTGAACATCTATATCAAGAATTTGAAAACTTAATATCATGATAGTAGAAACCAAAAAAAGGTATCCTAATGGGCCAATGTACTTTACACGGTTTCCTTTTATAAATTCCCTACTAACCACTCCAGGCCTTATGGTCAGGTCTTTAATGGTTCTCATGAATTTGTTATCCCAGCCAATCCACTTTGACGTGAACTCAAGTATGATTTCCTTTAGGGAAATTGGTTTCACAGTTTGATGCTGGCCACAATTTGGACAATATGGTGTATCAGTTTCCTGACCGCAGTTGATGCAGGTTTGGCTATCAGACATAGTTTATTATATTCAGTAGAAAATTAGTACAGAATCTTGAGGAAAAAAATTGTTGGTTTGATTGGTCCTTCTGAATCAAAGTGTACACAGGAAGTGTATGATTTTGCCCTGCAACTCGGAGGCGCCATTGTGTCAAGAAATTTGGCGATCGTAAGTGGAGGCAAAGGCGGGGCAATGGAAGCCGTTTGTAAAGGTGCAAAGCAATCTGAAAACACCTTTTTTGGAGCCACCATTGGTATTTTACCAGGTGACAATGACAAAGAGGCTAATGAATTTGTCGATATAATAATTCCTTCGGGAATAGGAATAGCCAGAAATACGATAATCATCAATACAGCCGATGTAATTGTATCAATAGGAGGAGGAAGTGGCACTTTATCTGAGATTGCTTTCGCTTGGCAAAAAGGGAAGACTATTTTTTCATTCAGTCAATTTCCAGGTTGGTCAGCAAATTTAGCTGGAACTAGCATTGACGATGCAAGGTCAGATAAAATAGTAAGTGTGGGCTCCCTGAAAGAATTAATGCAAGAGTTGGATAAAATTGGTTTATAGATTTGATCAATAAATGCTATTTCGTTTACTTTAGCAACTTATTTGGAGTGTTAGCTCAGTTGGTTTAGAGCATCGCCTTGACAGGGCGGGGGTCACTGGTTCGAATCCAGTACACTCCACACTACTTTGTCAACATTGGAAATTTCAGGATAAACCCTTTATCCCCTTCTCCCTCACTAGAAATGTACATATCTCCCTCAGGGGAAAAACAGATGCCCTCAGGTTGATTTAGAATTTGAGGAGAAATGGGGTAAGTACTTTCAATTTCACCATCCTCGGTCAATACTACCAATAATTTTCCTACTGAAGCAAGTAAATAGAACCGTTCGTGAATGGGGTGCCATGCTACCGCGGAAGGTTCAAACTTTAATCGTTCAACATCATATTCAAACTCTATGTGTTTCTCTAAAAATTCCTTTAGGTCTTTATTAGAAACCTCCAGTTTTGGTTCTTCTTTGAACTCTCGGGAATCAAGATCAAAGGCATACACAGTTTTGTGTTTCGTTTTTTTGTCAATTCCACCCTCTTCCTTGCAGGCGATAAATAATTGGTTTTTACGGGGGTAATACCCAAGGCCCTCAGTATCATTGTCTTTCCCAAGTGGCGTTTCTATTTTCCTGGCATCAACCTTTTTCTTTTTTGTAAATTCAAATTCATATAGGTCACCATCACTTCTTAAAACGTAAACCATTCCGTTTACAATCTCAATTCCTTCGTAATCACCAGATTTTGCAAAAGTGATCCCATAATCAATGTCTTTTTTGTCCAGATCATAGACAAATACTTTACCAGTCTCATCTTCTATGGTCAATAGCTGACCTTCAGGTGTCATCGTGAGTCCGGAAATTTCAGAAAGCACATATGGCAGGAAATATTTATCGCTCGGTTTATTAAGGTCATAATAAATATCCGATTGTTTAACCAGAAATAATCTTTCAGCTTGTTCTCTTCGGGAGACATTGTTGCAACTGAAGCTGATTAGGATTAAAAAAATCAATGTTTTTGGAGTGATGCTGGCAATAAATGATTTCGAAAATGAGCTCATACAAAATGCTTCTTCTTGACAATACAATAAAATTACAGGTATTATCGTAGAGAGTAAACAAAATATACATAGCTTTTGTAACTTTTACGGTTGCTAAACGATAGCTCACGAATTTGACATGGCAAAAAATCAGGAATTAGTTCAGGAAGTAAAAACTTATGCCGAAACCATATTGAAGAATGATTTACCGAAAGAAATCGTCTATCATTCTCACCAGCACACAATGGATGTGGTTACAGCAGGCTTAAGGATTGGCGAGAAGAGTGGCTTGGATGAAGACCAAATGGAGGTTTTGGAGATTGCCGCCTGGATGCATGATTTGGGATATCGTGATACTATCACTAATCACGAAGAAAAGAGTAAGCAAATTGCCAATGATTTTCTTTCTGAGCGCAATTATGATGAGGAGAAGAAACAAGGTGTGTTGAATTGCATTGATGCAACCAAGATGCCCCAAAACCCCAAAAATTTAGTGGAACAAGTGCTGTGTGATGCTGACCTTGAACACCTGGGAACAGAAAATTACGTACCCAGAGCACAATTACTTAGAGAAGAGTTGAATTTATTGAGTGATGAAGAGATCTCAGAATCAGCATGGCAAAAAATGAACCGGGAGTTTCTTGAAAACCACGAATACTTTACGGAATATGCTAAAAGTGAACTCGCCCCTGTGAAGGCGAAGAATTACAAAAACTTAAAGAAATCTATAAAAAAGGATAAGAAACAAGACGGGCAGGTTCAGGAACTGGAGGATAATATCCTGAAGCTTAAGGAGAAGTTAGAAAAGACAAAGCAAATGAAGCCGGATCGGGGTATTGAAACGATGTTTCGGCTGACCTCAAAAAATCATTTGCAATTGAGCGCAATGGCTGATAACAAGGCCAACATCATGATTTCAATCAATTCCATCATACTTTCCATTTTATTATCGGTACTTTATAGAAAACTTGACGAATACCCCCATTTGACAATACCAGCACTTATTCTCACAGCAGTTTGTCTTACCACAATCGTATTTTCCATTCTGGCTACCAGGCCCAATGTGAGTTCAGGAAAATTCACACGGGAGAATATCGTAAATAAGGAGACTAACTTATTATTCTTTGGGAATTTCCACGCGATGAACCTTTCTGATTATGAGTGGGGCATGAAACAAATGATCAAAGATGCAGACTACCTTTATACGAGTTTGATTCGGGACATCTATTTTCTGGGGATAGTACTTGGTAAAAAGTATAAACTTCTGAGGACATCCTACACCATATTCATGTTTGGGTTTGTGCTTGCAGTGATTTCGTTTATCATCGCAGAAGTATTCTTTAAAAGCCCGTATCCTTATTAGTGTTATTCTCAGTCAACCACTATTTTTGAGCAAAACTTTTCTACATGTTCAAAAGACCGAGAAGAAACCGTAAATCAGCGGCACTAAGAGACCTTGTTCAGGAAACCAGACTTCATACTGATGATTTTATATTCCCCGTGTTTCTATTGGAATCCCCAAAAGAAAAGGTAGAGGTACAATCTATGCCAGGAATATACAGGTTTGGGATAGACCCAATGCTTAAAGAAATTGAGGAGTGTTTGAAACTTGGAATCAAAGCTTTTGACATTTTCCCGGTTGTTGACGAAAAGCATAAAGACAAAACCGCTACAAAGAGTTATGATCCAGGTTTCTTTTACCTGAAGGCTCTGTCCAAAATAAAATCTACCTTCCCAGAGGCTTGTATTATGACGGATGTGGCGATGGATCCATATTCTGTGGATGGTCATGATGGGCTAGTAGAAAATGGAAGGATTCTGAATGATGAAACCTTGGAAATTTTGGGTGCGATGGCGCTTGCACAGGCTGAAACAGGTATTGATATCATTGGGCCTAGTGATATGATGGACGGACGTGTAGAGTACATCAGAGACATTCTGGATGAAAATGGTCATGAGGAGGTAAGCATTATGTCCTATACAGCAAAATATGCCAGTGCCTTTTATGGCCCATTTAGAGATGCCCTTGATTCGGCTCCAAAATCCGGAGACAAGAAAACTTATCAGATGAACCCAGCCAACCAGCGAGAAGCCATCATTGAAGCAGACCTGGACGAAGAGGAGGGAGCAGATATTCTCATGGTTAAGCCAGCATTTAGTTACCTGGATGTAATCAAATTATTGAAAGACAACTACGACCTTCCCATAGCAGCTTATAATGTATCCGGAGAATACTCAATGATCAAAGCGGCTGCTGAAAAAGGATGGTTAGACGGTGAAGCCAGTATGTTGGAAATGTTGCTCAGCATAAAACGAGCTGGAGCTAATATAATTTTGAGTTATTTCGCTAAAGAATATGCTCAGTTAGTTAAATAAGTCTTCTTCCCTTTCAATCATTAGAATGGAAGACTGGGGAACTACAAAATATTTCTCTTTTTCATAGACCACTTCCACGGCACCACCTGAAAGAAAAACGGCAAGATCCCCTTCCTGCACCTGAAGAGGAACATACTTAATTTTCTCTTCTTCAGGTTTCCAGGGCTCATCGTCTTCGGTGGCCATTGGCAAAGGGTAACCGGGTCCTGCTTTTACAATGTACCCATATTGTACCTTTTCTTTTTCTTTAACTCCGGGAGGTAAATACAAGCCACTATCAGTTTTGTCTGACTCTTTTTTCAACTTCACAAGGACTCTGTCCCCAATAATGATCAACTTTTTTAGTTTGTTATCAGCGGTCAATTCCATAAAATTTGTACTCGTATTTTTAGTGCTGCAAAGCTATAAACTACTGTTATTTCATCAACAAAAGATTAGTCGAAAAGTTTCTTTTGTGTCTTGGGCGTTTCGATATCGGCCCTGTCCAGCAACCTCTCATCCATGTCTTTGCTAGCTTTGGCTCCAAGTTCTTTAAGTCGCTCTGCTTTTCTAATAAGATTGTCCTTCCCATTAGTAAGTTTATTCATGGCCGACTCATACGTGACCGTAGTTTGCTTCAGGCTATTGCCAATTTTGATCAAATCATCTGCGAAGCTTTTGAACTTATCATATAAAGCACCACTTTGTCTGGCAATCTCAAGTGCATTTCTGTTTTGAAACTCCTGTTTCCAGATATTGGCGATGGTGCGTAAAGTCGCAATTAGTGTCGAGGGGCTTACTATAACAATATTTTTACTGTAAGCTTCATTGAATAAACTAGGTTCATGTTGTACAGCCAAAGTAAAAGCGGGTTCTATCGGGATGAACATTAAAATAAAATCAAGCCCTTCTACTTTATATAGAGACTGATATTCTTTTTCACTCAGGTCTTTTACATGCTTTCTGATAGAGATCAGATGATGTTTTATTTGATCCGGATCCTCTTCATTCACAAATCTCTCGTAAGCGGTAAGAGAAACTTTGGAGTCAATCACTATGCTTTTCTTGTCTGGTAGATTCACAATTACATCTGGTCTGAACCTTCTGCCGTCCTGAGTTATAGATTCCTGAACAAAATACTCCCTGCCTTTCTCTAACCCTGATTTTTCAAGAATACTTTCCAGGATAAATTCACCCCAGCTACCTTGTGTTTTGGTATCACCTTTTAATGCTTTAGTAAGGTTTTCGGCTTCTTTTGTGATTTTTTGGTTGAGTTCTTTCAAACCCATGATCTGTTCTCTCAATGCTGAGTTTCTAGCTATGCTGTCACGATTGGTTTGCTCAACCCGTTCTTCAAACTTTGAGATCTTTTCTCCCAGGGGTTTTAAAATCTCGTGAATATTCACCTTATTCTGATCAGTAAATTTTCGGCTTTTCTCTTCGAAAATTTCGTTGGCTAAATTTTTAAACTGATTAGAAAATTGCTCCTGAATTTTGGCAACCTCCGCTTTTTGGTCAACGATCTTTTGTTCCAGGTTTTTGTAATTGGCCTGCAATGATGAATAGTTGGAGTTTATGTCGATGAATTTTTCCCGCTCATTCTTAAGTTCCTGATTGATGTTATTCAGGTCGTGGCTCAATTTGTCTGCTCTGTCTCTTTCATACTTTAACTCCAATTGTGCTTCCTGTAGCACTTTTTCATTGGAGCCGGAAAACTTCATTTTTGCTATTATCCATACAACAACACCTCCCAAAACCAATCCCGCAAACAGGTACAACAAAAGATTAATATCCATAAGTCAAATTTACCTTAAACTTTGTAGATAGCCGAAAATTTCCATGAGCCATGCAACTCCAACATGGATCATTATTCCACCCCAAATATGATTGGTCCTTAAGGAAATAATTCCCAGTATATATCCACCAAAAATGGAACTGATGGATTCCCCCAAAGGTTTTCCAAAATGCAAAAAGCAATATGAGGTACACATAGCCAGTACCACCGATGGTCCCAGAATCCTGCTAAAGGCCATAATCAGAAAGCCTCTGAAAAACAGCTCTACAGAAATAAAGTCGCTTCCATAGGAGATCTCATAAAGCAGTACAGAGATTATTTTTGGGATATCATGCTCAACAGCAAATGTATTACCCCATGATCGTTTGTATTTTGGATAGAAATCCTGAATATCAGGCAGGAAAGAACCCAGTCCGATCACTATTCCGGCCAACCCTAACAGAACCAGATATGGTCTTAAGTCAATCTTTTTAGGAGCCAACCCATAAATTGATTTATTCTCTTTTTCGAAAATGAAATAGAATATGATCATGGGGAGTACAGAAACTACCAAACTCGATGACCACCTTAATAATTTGCCAATGAAAACAGTATCTACGCGAGACATCCCCTCCAGCAAAGCTTTGTGGCCATAAAATGACCTGTCTAATGCCAGAATTGAGAACCCAACAACAAATTTTATCCAAAAGGACCTACTGGTTAGCCAGTCCTTCCTTTGCTCAAAAAAGAAAATAAAGAAGCACACCACCAAAAACGGGATAGACTGAAACAAAAACATCCAAACCCATTTAACAGGAGAACCGGTAAATGGGTCAATATATCCATCCTCAAAATCAAGAATGTAATTTATAGTGATGCAGATTGCCAGAAAGATGGCTGTGCTTATGTAAAGTTTCTTGTTAAAGTTTTCCCTGATATATTCCTTAAGATAGGAGATGACCTGTTTCATGATGTGCTAAACTAATGTGATTTATACTAAATTCGCGGCATGTGTTTGATTCTTTTCTCATGGGATGAACACCCAAAATATAAGCTTATTGTAGCAGCCAACAGGGACGAATTTTATGAAAGGCCTTCTGACCCTCTAAATGTATGGCCTGATCATGAACATGTAATTGCAGGAAGAGACCGTACAGCCGGAGGTACATGGCTTGGTATTTCGGAGAATGGAAAATTTACGGCACTAACCAATTATCGAGACCCTCAAAACATTAATCCAAATGCACCTTCACGAGGCGATCTCACGAAGAACTTTTTGATAGAGGAACACACTCCGCAATCTTACTTCAACACACTGCACCCTACTCTTGGAGAATTCAATGGGTTTAACTTATTACTTGGTAGTAGTAAAGACGGATTAGGGTATTTCAATAGTGAAGCAAAGGCATTTATTAAATTGTCTTCAGGCATCTATGGCTTGAGCAATGCTTTTTTGGATACTCCCTGGCCTAAGGTTGAAAAAGCAAAACAACATTTTTCCGAAATAATAAAAAGCAAAGAACCTGAGAAAAGTCAATTATTGGACTTTCTACAAGATGAAGAATTGGCACCCGATGAAAAGCTTCCGTCAACAGGGGTTCCCTATGAATGGGAAAAGCAGCTATCTGCCATGTATATTCAGACTGAGAAATACGGAACCTGCTGTTCCACCGTTCTACTGATTGACTACCAGGGAAGAGGGACTATTATTGAACGTACCTATCCTGTTGGGTCAAGGAGTAAAGGAGAAAAAAAGTTTGAATTTAAATGGTAAGAAGTGCGGTTGTTTTATTATTCTGTTTGACATTATCAGGCTGTAAAGATGATATTCAAAACCCATTATTGACTGTGCCTTTAGAGGGAGAAATAGGAGGAACGGCATGGACTTATAAAGAAGGGAAAGCAGTTTATGACTTTACTAATGAAAGTTATAATGTACAGTTATTTGCTATTGGGGATAATAATGAAGGCTGTTTCATCATAGCAGGAAACGAAGCATACTTGAGCTTTGAGCTTCCACCTACAGAGCAAATTGTCAATCAACCTAACTTCTCGCTGAAATCCCTCACCTTTCACCATCCAAACTCACAAGTGGCCTATACAGCCACCCAGGGTTATATTGAAATTATATTGGTTGACGACCTGGAGATAAGAGCCATCATAGATTCCAGGTTTGACGATGATAATTACATGCAGGGAATTTTTGCAGTTGACAGGTGTAATTAAGGTGGATTTGAGTTGAGTATTCCAAAATTCCTGTTAGTACATTGATAATTCCAGTTAGTGAATGAGTGTGATGAAATGATAAGTTGATTTCGTAATTTAGATAAAGTTATAAATGGAAATCAGCTATGAAATACATTATTGAACCCACAAGGACTACTCCTTTTGTGAGTATAGACAAAGAGTCGGGCATATTTGAAATGAAAGGTGTTTCAAGCCCGGAGAACACAATTGAATTCTTCAATCCCATTTTCAAGGAAGTAGAGACATATGACCTGGATAGATTAGAGTTCAACATGGCTCTTGAATATTTTAATACCAGTAGCTCGAAGTGTATTTTTCAACTTCTCAAATCAGTAAAGAAATTATCAGCCGCAGGAAAACAAGTTGTAATCAACTGGATTTACGATGAGGAGGATGAAGATATGAGAGAGGTGGGTGAAGACTACTGTGACCTCCTTGACCTGGAAATGAATTATATGACAATAAGTTAATTGAGAGATAACAACCTAGAAACCCTGTACTTACCAGACAGGGTTTTTTTTGTCCTTGCCCAATATTCTTCAATCGCCCATTACCATTTTTACCTTATTGAACGCCGTATATTCCCGTTCATCGCAAAAATCATGTCATCCTAAAAAAACGGGAGTTCGTCGTAGAGCGTACACCTTTCTATCGAATAAAAAATTCAGATCAAATTCTTCTTTATATATTAGTAACATAAAACGGGATGAGGTTATCAACTTTATCCTTATAAACTGAAGAAGAACATGCAGTTTTCTATAGAACCGACTAAAAACACTCCTTATGTAAATATTGATGCCGAAAAGGGCGTTATGGAAGTGAGAGGAGTATCAAGTCCGGAAAACGCACTCGCATTTTACGAACCCGTATTTGAATATCTTTTAAGTTATACATCTACCGGAAGCAGTAGTTTGCTCGTTGAAATGGCATTCATACATTTTAACACCAGTTCTTCAAAGTGCTTGTTTGACATTTTCAAGCACATAAAGAAACTTGAAACAAAAGGAGTAACTATAGAGGTCAATTGGCATTATGACGAATTTGACGAAGATATGAGAGAGGTGGGAGAGGATTATGCCGATATACTGGATCTTGAATTTAGTTATCACATAATGGAAGAAGAGTAACACGAACTAAAACTTTTTTATAAAATACAATTGGGCACACATGATTGAGGAACTTACAACAGAACAGGTTAAAGCATCGAAGAAGGAGGATAAGTACAATATCCTCTACGTTGATGACGAAATGATAAATCTACGGTTGTTCTCTGTCGCATTTAGACGTGATTTTAATGTAATCACTGCAACAAGTGGACAGGAAGCACTTGAGATTCTGAAGGAGAAAGACATTAAGCTTATACTTACTGACCAACAAATGCCAGGGATGTTGGGCACTGAATTTTTGGAAAGAACGCTGAGCGAACATCCTGACATTATCAGAATGATCGTTACAGGTTTTGCCGATATTGATGCAATAGCTGATGCGGTGAACAGGGTAGGTATCTATAAGTATATCACAAAGCCATGGGATAACAGAGAGCTTAAGATGACCATGGATAAGGCACTTGAGTCTTATGAATTAAAAACTGAGCGTAATAACCTTATTAAGAAACTTGAGCAAGTTAACCAGGGACTGGAACAAAAGGTACAGGAGAGAACCCAGGAATTGACTGAGGCAAACAAGAGACTTACAAGTAGTCTTGATTATGCAAAGACCATTCAGGAAGCAATACTTCCACCGGAGGAAAGAATATTAGAACACTTTGATGATGCATTTGTATTCTACAAACCTTTAGATGAGGTAAGTGGGGATTTCTTCTGGCACTCTACAGTTGAAGATATCAAAGGTGAGATGGAAATAATGGCAGTAGTAGATTGCGTTGGTCATGGTGTAGCTGGTGCCCTGCTAAGCATGATCGGCGAATCTCTACTGGATAAAGTTGTAAACGAAAAGGGCATAATCAGACCGGATGACATTCTGAACCATATGGAAGATGGACTTCTTAGAATGCTATCCAAGACTGAAAAAGAAGCGAAAGAGACTATGGATGCAACAATAGTCTTGATTGATAAGAAAAGGGGCAAGCTTGAATTTGCTGGCGCAAACCAGAACCTTATCTATGTAGAGAATGGAGAAATTAAGGGGATTAGAGGTGCAAGAAACTCAATTGGGGGTGTAAGAATGGAAAACGCAGAGTATGAGAGTCATAAAATTGACCTGGCGAATGTATCAGCAATCTATATGATGTCTGACGGTTACAAAGATCAGTTGAGTGACAAAGGAAAAATCACTATCAAAAGAGTGAAAGAGATCATAGAGAATGTGCATTCAAAACCTATGAAAGAGCAGAAAGCTTACTTCTCAAAATTCATTGAAAAGTGGATGGACGGAGAAGATCAAACAGATGACATTACCGTTGTTGGTTTGAAATTCTAAGAAAGGGTCACAATTGTATTTATGAAAAATAGAAAACGTCCAGGTTTGTCCTGGACGTTTTTGTTTTATTTCACTTTTAGGCATTTACGGCCTCTTCGCTATATTCTTCTAGTGGAAGGCAGCTACACATTAAATTTCTATCGCCATAAGCATTGTCAATTCTACCAATTGATGGCCAAAATTTGTTTGCCCTGACATACTCTAATGGAAATGCAGCTTTTTCTCTTGTATAAGGTTTTTCCCAGTTATCAACAAGCACAACAGATGCAGTGTGAGGTGCATTTTTCAAAACATTGTCCTCTTTATCTGCTGAACCATTAGCTACTTCATCTATTTCACCTTTGATGCTGATTAGGGCATCACAGAAACGATCCAGTTCTTCCTTGGTTTCACTTTCTGTAGGTTCAATCATCATTGTTCCTGCCACAGGGAAACTTACCGTTGGTGCGTGGAAACCATAGTCCATAAGTCTCTTCGCAATATCTTCCACTTCAATTCCCAAAGCTTTGAAAGACCTACAGTCTACAATCATCTCATGGGCATTTCTGTCATTCTTATTGCTATAGAGAATGCTATAATGATCTTTTAGTCTTTCCCTCATGTAGTTAGCATTCAGAATGGCTATCTGAGTGGCCTTTTTAAGCCCGTCTCCCCCCATCATCTGGATGTAGGCATACGAAATTGTAAGAATACTGGCACTACCATACGGAGCTGCAGAAATACTGCTGATCGCATCGCCACCACCAGTTTTTACCACAGGGTTACCAGGTAAGAATGGTGCTAAATGCTGTGCTACTCCAATTGGTCCCATACCAGGTCCACCACCGCCATGAGGGATACAGAATGTTTTATGCAAATTCAAATGACAAACATCCGCTCCAATATTGGCAGGACTTGTCAAACCTACCTGTGCATTCATATTGGCGCCATCCATATATACCTGACCACCATGCTCGTGAATCAAATCACAAATTTCAACAATTCCCTCTTCGAAAACACCGTGTGTTGATGGATAAGTGACCATAAGCGCTGCAAGGTTCTCACTATGCTGAGTCACTTTATCTTTTAGGTCAGACAAATCAATGTTTCCATTTTCATCACACTGAACAATAACAACTTTCATTCCTGCCATTACTGCACTTGCAGGATTTGTACCATGGGCTGATGAAGGAATAATTGCAACATCTCTGTTTACATCTCCCCGGGATTGGTGATAAGCTCTAATCACCATTAAACCAGCGTATTCGCCCTGCGCACCGGAATTTGGCTGAAGTGATACTTTGTAAAAACCAGTTATTTCACTCAACCATCTTTCAAGGTTGTGGCACATTTCTTCATAACCCTTTGCCTGTTCAGTGGGTGCGAAAGGGTGCATGTTTGCGAATTCCGGCCAACTCAATGGTACCATTTCAGTTGTGGCATTCAGTTTCATTGTACAAGAACCCAATGAAATCATACTGTGCACCAAACTCAGGTCTTTATTTTCCAGGCGCTTGATGTAGCGAAGCATTTCGTGTTCGGCATGAATCTGATTGAAAATAGGATGCGTCATGTACTCCGTATCTCTAATCAGGTTTGCAGGAACTTTAAAGTCAACTGCAGATGCAGCTTCGATTAAATCAAACGAAAGTTTTTTCTCGCTGACCTCTTCAAATATTTTCACTATTTCTTGGATATCTCTAGGTGTGTGGGTCTCATCAAACGACAAGCCTACATAATCATCATGGAAATATCGGAAATTGATATTAAATTCTTCTGAAACTTCTTTGATTCTAAATGTGAGCCCGTTGGTTTTTACTTTGATAGTATCAAAATAGTGAGGATTAGTATTTTCAAATCCAAGATCGGCCATTGCACGATCAGCCAATACTGCTAATCCATGTATGCGTGATGCAATTTCTTTTAACCCATCAGGTCCATGGTAAACACCATACATACCAGCCATTACTGCTAATAATACCTGTGCAGTACATATATTGGAAGTAGCTTTCTCTCTTCTAATGTGTTGTTCTCTGGTTTGTAGGGCCATTCTGTATCCATTGTTGCCCTGTGCATCAATACTGGCTCCAATGATTCTTCCAGGAATATTCCTTTTGTATGACTCCTGTGTGGCAAAATAAGCTGCATGCGGTCCTCCATATCCCATTGGGACACCAAATCTTTGGGTGGTTCCTACTACCACATCTACGCCGAAATCCCCAGGGGCCTTTAAAAGCGTAAGAGACAATAAATCTGCAGACACTGCTACAAACAGTTGATTTGATTTCGCCTCTTCAATTAAACTTTGGTGATCAATTACTTCTCCGTCATCGTTAGGGTATTGGATATGCATCCCAAAGTAATCTGCATCTTTAACATCAAAGTTTTCAAGTTTGTCAATTACCAGGGTAATCCCAATAGGTTCTGCTCTGGTTTTTAACACATCTACAGTTTGAGGAAATGTATTTACATCTACAAAATATTTTGTAGCTCCTTTCTTATCTTTTTTCCTTTGACCAAATAACATAGCCATGGCCTCAGCTGCTGCAGTTCCCTCATCCAGCAGAGAGGCATTAGCAATTTCCATTCCGGTAAGGTCCGTGACCATGGTTTGGAAATTTATCAGTGCCTCTAACCTGCCCTGTGCTATTTCGGCCTGATAAGGAGTGTAAGCCGTATACCATCCGGGATTTTCCAGGATATTTCTTTGGATAACCGTAGGGACCACACAATTGTAATATCCCATTCCAATAAAGCTTTTGAAAACCTTATTTTTCTGGGCAATTTTTTTAAACTCATTTTGAAACTGAAACTCATTGAGGGCATCAGGGAGTTTCAAGTCTTCTTTTAGCCTGATATTTGGTGGGATTGTCTGATTGATTAATTCATCAATGCTGTCTACACCAATTGCGCTTAGCATTTCCTCAACTTCCTGTTTTCCAGGTCCATTATGCCTTGTTTCGAAGGCGACTCTTTTGTTTAAATCGACTCTCATACTCCTTTGAAAATGATGTTGCTTATTTTGCCGCAAATGTAGCAGTTATTGATGACAATTTTGCCAGATTCAGTTTATATACATTAGGCTGTGTCTTAGGTTTTTACCAGCTACCACTCGTCAAAAAAAAATTTAAAATAGCGCATCTCCATGTTAAGTTTGCAGAGATTATTGAAATCACTTTAAAACTGATACGATGTATAGGATACTAACAGTATTCCTGTGTCTCATTTTGTCTACTGTAGGATGGGCTCAGGACAAGAAAGCATTTAAGTATGCTAAAACAATCACACCACAAGACCTTGAGGAGCGACTTACAGTTTTGGCTTCAGATAGCCTGGAGGGTAGAGAGACAGGCAAAAGAGGTCAAAAGATGGCTGCTGATTATATAAAATCTCACTTTGAGAAATTTGGTTTCGCTGGTCCGGTAGATAATAAGGGTGGAAACGGGTTTTATCAAAAGTTTGATCTATACAAAATGGTAACCAGGGAAATATTTCTGGAAGCAGGGAATTCAAAACTTGAATACCTGAAAAACCTGATATTTTTTGGTGGCGGATCGACAAAAAACGTTGAGAAAGTGGAAGCTGTTTTTTTTGCTTCTGGTAAAGACCTTGACAATGTAGAATCCCTGGACGGTAAGCTGGCGGTCTTTTTTACAGAAGATGGAAACTGGAGAGGCCTTGCCGATAAAGCGAAATCCAAGGGCGTAATGGGATCTTTAATACTATCAGGGGCCAATGATGAGGAGTTCGGAAATACCCTTAAGAAGTTGAAGGGATATCTCATGTCGGATAAGCTTTCTCTTGTCAAACCAGAAGATTCTAACAAAAGTGCCATCTTTTTTGGGCCTCCTAGCTTTGGAGAAACTCTTTTCGGGCTTTCTGTGGATAGTTTAAGAAACCTTGACGACAAAAAATTATTGACTACTGAAATCAACTACAAAATTGATAGAGGAGTTGAGGCTGTTGGAAGTGAGAATGTGCTTGGATTTTTGGAAGGTTCAGACGCAAACCTGAAAGATGAAATTTTGGTTATCACCAGTCATTACGATCACCTTGGGATAAGAGGAGACGTAGTTTATAATGGAGCCGATGACGATGGTTCAGGAACAACTTCACTGCTTGAGATTGCGGAAGCGTTTTCGATTGCATCAAAAAAGAACCAGGGGCCTAGAAGAAGCGTACTGTTTATGACTGTTTCCGGAGAAGAAAAAGGTTTACTAGGCTCAGATTACTATACACAAAACCCAGTTTTTCCTCTGGAGAATACAGTGACTAACCTGAATATAGACATGGTCGGAAGAATAGATTCAGCCCACATGGAAACTCCGAACTATGTTTATGTGATTGGAGCAGATAAATTATCTTCAGAGCTTCATGAGGTTTCGGAGCGTATCAACAAAAACACAGAACAACTGGTATTTGATTACAAGTACAACGATGACAATGATCCGAACAGATTTTATTACAGGTCTGATCATTACAATTTCGCAAAAAACAATGTGCCTATAATTTTCTATTTCAACGGTGTTCATGAAGATTATCACCAACCAACTGATACAGTTGAGAAAATAGAATTTGAAGTAATGGCTAAAAGAGCAAAACTAGTTTTCCACATGGCGTGGGAATTGGCAAATCGTGATAAAAGAGTGAAGCTTGATTAGTGTGGGAGGGAATGATACTTGTGGGGTTGGTGAAACCAAAGCCCCACAAGATCTTTTCAACCAGCTATGGAAAGAAAGACTTTAACATCTTCCTAAAAACAAATTTACTACAATTTTCAAATTCCACAAATATATTATCAAAAGATAAGGGCAAGAATGCAAATAATTAGCAATTAACGGCGTTTTGGTCCTTTTTTGGGTTTGGATTTTTTCTTAAATGAGCGCTTCTTTTCGTGAAATGCTCCTTTAAAGTCTGGGTTCTCCAGCTTTTTCTGTCTGTCGATTTCTCTTTCCATCTCAATTCTCTCCCTTTTTTCTGTTGGAAAAACTTCAATACTTTCAGGCCAATTGACTTTTGGGATTATATTGGATATTATTTTTTCAATCTTGTCGATGTGGTATGCCTCAGCAGGGTTCATGAATGATATGGAAGTTCCTTCTTTTTTAGCCCGTCCGGTTCTTCCAATTCTGTGAACATAATCTTCATACACAACAGGGACCTCAAAGTTCAAAACGTGAGTTACATTTTCGATATCTATTCCACGTGCCACAACATCTGTAGCGACAAGCACTTTCAGTTTTCCTGAAGAGAACTCCTTAATGGCGTTGATCCTGCTATTTTGATCTTTATTGCCATGTATAACACGACTTTCTTTCGTTACTTTTCTATTAACAAACTTGAAAACGTCATCTGCTGAAGATTTTGTTCTTGCAAAAACAATCACCCTAAGGTCATCATATTCTTCCATCCATTGGAGTAACAAATATTCCAGTAAAGCAATTTTGGATTTGAGATTTGGTGTTTCGTAAAGTGATTGTGAAACAGTTTCTGCCGTCATTGTTTCAGGGGTGACTTCTACTATCTCCGGGAACTCAAGAAACTCCTCAGATAGTTGTTTCACTTTTTCAGGGATTGTAGCCGAAAACAATAAATTTTGCCTTTTTACAGGAATAATTTCCAATATTTTTCGGATCTGAGGCATGAAGCCCATGTCCATCATCTTGTCAGCTTCATCCAGCACAAGTGTTTTGATGTATTTTGTAGGAAAAAGCTGTTCTCTATAAAAATCCATAAACCGACCGGGGGTTGCTACTAAAATATCAACCCCTCCTTCCAGGCTTTCTTTCTGCAATTTGGTTCCTGAACCACCATAAATGGCGGCAAATTTTATATCTAAGTAGGTACTTAATTTCTCGACGTGCTCGCTGATTTGGATGGCTAGCTCGCGAGTAGGAGCCAGAATTAAAGCTCTTGGACCATTTAGTTGGCTGTAATTGATTTTCTTTAGTATAGGCAATACGAAAGCTGCTGTTTTACCAGTTCCTGTTTGTGCAATTCCCATTAGGTCATGTCCAGCAAGGGCTAACGGAATCACCTTTTCCTGAATTTTAGTGGGAGAAGAGAATCCACTGTCATCTATGGCATTCAGGATTTGTCTGTTTAGCTTTAGATCTTCAAAGGAGACTGTGGGTTTAGACATAGAAATTAAGGCAAATAGACAATTTAGAAATGAAAAATTACCTGATCAAAAATGCAAATATAGTAAATGAAGGACAAGTTATTCAGGGTGATATCAGACTCAAAAATGGTAGAATAGAACAGATCGGCAATAGCATTTCTGCGAATTCGAACGAGGAGGTAATCGATGCAAGCGGATGTTACGCCTTGCCAGGGATAATTGATGATCAGGTTCATTTTAGAGAGCCTGGCCTCACACATAAAGCTGAAATATTCACTGAGTCTGCTGCCGCAGTAGCAGGGGGGGTTACGTCATTTATGGAAATGCCAAATACTGTCCCTAATACACTCACACAAGAACTACTTCAAAACAAATACGATATCGCCGCAAACAGGTCTTTGGCAAACTACTCCTTCTTCATGGGTGTTTCCAATAATAACCTGGAAGAAGTGCTAAAAACAGATAGGAAAAGTGTCTGTGGGATAAAAGTGTTTATGGGTTCCAGCACAGGAAATATGCTGGTGGATAATGAAAGGACGCTTACCAATTTATTCTCAAAAGCAGAGCTTATAATTGCGACTCATTGTGAAGATGAAGCTACCATAAAAGCAAATACGGCATTATATCATGAGAAATACGGAGACAATATGCCGTTTAAATATCATCCCGAGATTAGAAGCGCGGAAGCCTGTTATAAATCATCTTCATTTGCTGTTGAGCTAGCTAAAAAACATAATACCAGGCTACATATTCTTCATATCAGTACCGCTAAAGAAACTTCACTCTTTGATAATTCAATGCCTCTAAAAGACAAACACATCACAGCTGAGGCTTGTATTCATCATCTTTGGTTTACTGCCAATGACTATGATAAGAAGGGGGCTTTCATCAAGTGGAACCCTGCTGTAAAATATGAGGAGGACAGGGCTGGAGTTTGGGAGGCATTAATGGATGACAGGATAGACGTAATTGCCACCGATCATGCTCCACATACATTTGAGGAAAAGTCAAATAACTATTTCAGCGCTCCAAGTGGTGGACCGCTGATTCAACATACCTTGGTAGCAATGATGGAATTCTATCATCATGGGAAGATTTCAATGGAAAAGATAGTCCAGAAAATGTGCCACAATCCAGCAATTATGTTCGATATACAGGAAAGAGGTTTTATACGTGAAGGTTATCATGCTGACCTTGTGGTTGTAGACCCGAATAGTGAGTGGAAAGTTTCCAGGGATAACATCCTGGCAAAATGTGGCTGGTCTCCTTTTGAAAATAGTAGCTTCAAAAGTTCCGTGAAACAGACGTTTGTCAATGGTGAACTGGTATATAATCAAGGCACTTTGGATAATGCAGTTAGAGGAGAAAGATTAGTGTTTGATCGCTAACAATTTTTTCTTTTTAAGATGTTGTAAATGAAAATTTTCATTTTAACTTTGCAGTCCTTTTGATGGTGGTTGTAGTTCAGTTGGTTAGAACGCCTGATTGTGGTTCAGGAGGTCGCCGGTTCGAGTCCGGTCTTCCACCCAAAAATTTAAGCCTGGCTTTTGTCAGGCTTTTTAATTTTGTACTCACCCTGTCCATAATTTTCCACCCTTTATACGCTACCCAAATTCCACTGTTTTCCTAAATTACGGAATAACCACTGAGCGTAATATGATTGATTTTAAAGTTTACTTATCTGGCGAGATACATTCCGATTGGCGATCAAAGATCATTGATAGTTGTGGAATGAAAGGCTTAACTGTAGAATTCTTAAATCCTGTGACTACCCATGAGGCGAGTGATAATGTAGGTGTCAATATTCTGGGACCAGAAGAGAAATCATTTTGGAAGGATCATAAAGCAGCACTGATTAACAATGTCCGAATTAGAAAAGGAATGAATTCGGCAGACATTGTAGTTGTGAAATTTGGAGAAAAATACCGTCAATGGAACGCAGCTTTTGACGCGGGTCATGCCAGTGCATTAGGCATTCCATACATTGTAATACATCCGGAAGAATTTACCCATGCCTTAAAAGAAGTTGATAGTCAGGCTTTTGCTGTAGTGGATAATGAAGAGCAAGTTGTTGAGATACTTCAATATTTATCAACCCAACGTTAAGCACATGGTTAACCTCTATAAAAGTTTTTATGCCGCATTTGTTGGGTTATATAATGCTTTTAAGCAGGAGAGAAATATCAAAATTCATGTTAGCGCAGCAGTGATTATTTCAATAATTGGGTTGATTGTAGAAATTAATAGTTGGCAATGGGTGGCTCAAACATTGGTAATTGGTCTGGTTATTAGTTTAGAGATGGTCAATACGGCAATAGAAGAATTGACTGACCTGGTATCTCCGGAATATTCCCGGATTGCAGGTAAAGTGAAAGACATTGCGGCAGGTGCTGTTTTGTTTGCTGCGATTACCTCGGTAATTGTTGGTTGCTTGATATACGCACCCATAATTTTGAATGTATTTGCAACAATGAGCCGAAAAAATGCATTATAATTGTAGATTATATAAAGCGCTTTAAACTAGAAATATGTCTTCATTAAGAAAGATTTTTCCTCTCTTCTCACTTCTAATTATTTTTCAAAACACGAGTGCGCAAAAAAACGATTGGTTTAATGAAGACTATGAAGAATCTGGTATTATGGGAGTCAGTATTGACCGGGTTTATAGTGAGTTTGATCATCAACCAAGGCAGGAAATTATTGTAGCTGTTATCGATTCAGGTTTTGATATAGAACATGAAGACCTGAAGGACAATATTTGGATCAACTCCGATGAAGTTCCTAATAATGGTATCGACGATGACGAGAATGGATATATCGATGATGTTTATGGCTGGAATTTTTTGGGGGGCCTCAATGGAAATGTGGTTGAAACTACATACGAAACTACAAGAATTTATCGCAGTTTAAAGCCCAGGTTTGATGGAAAATCAAAGGATGAAATCACTGAGGGTGAAATGGAAGACTTTGAATTGTACCTGGAAACCAAAGAATTGACCGAAAAAAACCTTAAATCCGCACTTAAGAAAAAGGAAGAGTTGGACGGTTTTGATCAGTCATTGGCCATGGTTAAAAACATTTTTGAACCGGTGTTACTTGATAAACCAATTTCAAAAGACAATGTGTTGGCCATTGAATCTACAAACGAACGAGTAAAAGCTGCAAAAGACTACATGCTTCAGTTGTTTGACAATGGTTTTAACATGTCTGAATACGAAGAGTATAGAAACTATATACATGGCAGGGCATTGTATCATTATAATATAGAGTTTAACGATGGTCGAAATATCGTAGGGGATAACCCGGAAGACCCGTATGAAAAAGGATATGGAAACAATGATGTGTTAGGAGGTCATGCTGAGCATGGAACCCATGTAGCCGGAATAATTGGGGCTGTACGAAACAATGATAAAGGTATAAAGGGTGTTGCGAGCAATGTAAAACTAATGTGCATCAGAGCTGTACCAGACGGTGATGAGCGAGACAAAGATATAGCCAATGCGATTCTCTATGCAGTAGATAATGGGGCTCGCGTTATCAATATGAGCTTTGGAAAGGGTCATTCGCCATATAAAGAAGCTGTTTCTGCAGCTGTTAAATACGCGGAGGAAAATGATGTGTTGATGGTTCATGCGTCAGGGAATGCATCAGTGAATGTTGATGACATTGCTCATTTCCCAACCAGGTATCTGCAAACAGAAAATACTGGTCCTAAGGTTGAAACATGGATTGAGGTTGGGGCAATTGGACCAAAAAAGAGTGCTGGTTTGGTCGCTGAGTTCTCAAATTATGGTGTAAATACCGTTGATGTTTTTGCGCCCGGTGAAGACATTGGATCAACCGTTCCCGGCAGTGAGTACAAAGAGCTTAGCGGAACTAGTATGGCCGCTCCGGTCGTATCTGGGGTAGCGGCTTTAGTGCTAAGTTATTTTCCAGAATTAAGTGCTGTAGAGTTAAAACAGATTCTCTTAGACTCTTCAGTGGACCTGGGTAAGTTAAAGGTATATCTGCCAACAACAGAAGAGAAAAAAAAGAAGACCAGGTTCAAAAAATTGTCGACTACCGGAGGAGTTCTAAATGCTTACAATGCAATGAAGCTTGCAGAAAAGACTTCAAAAATGCCCTTGGCCAGGAAGCAATAAACTCTGATCAAACCCTAATCTTTAATGCTCTCTGTTTCAGTCTCAATGGTAACCGGATTAAGCTCTTTGTTTAATTGAACGAAGAAAATTGTTCTGCCTGGTTCGCTTTTAAAGGTTATTAATCCGTTGTGTTTTTCAACAATTCTTTTGATTATATCCAAGCCTAGACCACTGCCATGACCCGCAGATTTTGTGGTGAAGAAAGGTTCGAAAATTTTATCTTGCATGTCTATTGGAATACCAGTGCCATTATCCTGCACTGAAACTATGTAATGTTCATCTGTTTCTTCACAGCTTATACTTAGAACACCTTTTTTATCCATTGCGTGAACGGCATTCGAGATTAAGTTGGTCCAAACCTGACCAAGTTCATCTGGTAACCCATAGATCACGGTCCCTTCTGGCACATCAAATTCAACTTCTATTCCCCCTTTGAGAATATTTTCAAACATGATCAATACATTCTCAATATTTAGTCGTAAATCAACTGTTTTGAAGAGTCCCTCATTCTTAAAGTGAGTGTATGATTTGATAGCGAATAATATTTTATTCGCTTTCTCCATAGCGTTTTTGATGTTATATACGCTATTGAATCTAAAAAATAACAATTGAATTGCTTCAAAGATATCCTGGCTTTGAGGAAGTTTCCAGATAGGTAGTAGTTTATCAAAATCACCATCAACATCCAGGTGAAGTGAGAGTTCAGAAAGGTGATGAGCGTTTTCTACACCTTCTTTTTCAAGCCTTGCAGCCAATACCGCCACCATCGTTCTTTCTTCTGAAGAGGTGAGAAACCGGTAAGTTTCAGCAGCTTTTTTGACAATCTCCAGGATGTTAGGTCTTAAGTCACTAGGTACTTTTTCATTTATGGTTTGAATAATATCTCCAATATCCCCAAAGGATTCTATTAAGTAATCAACACTACCTTTGATAACCCCAAGTGGCGTATTAATTTCATGAGCAATACCAGCAGATAATCGTCCAAGTACTGCCATTTTTTCCTTTTGGATAATTTCTGATTGTGCCTGGTGGAGGTGGTCTATTGCTTTGTTGAGCTCTTTATTTGTTTGTTTAAGTTGATTGGATGCCCGTTTGATATCAGTAATATCAATCTCCATACAAAGGACATAAGACTTTCTCCCTAACTTAAACGGGACCTTATAAAAATATACCCATTTCCCTGATTTTGGGTCAAGGAGATATTCATCACTCACCTTCATATCCTGGCTAAGAACCATCTTGTCCTCCTGAAGGTATTTCTGAGCGCGTGCCATATTACTGTGGGTCTCAAGAATTGACTTGCCAATGAAATCCTCTTTCTTCTTACCATAGTACTCTGCAAAAGCACGGTTAACTATTTTATAGTTTCCCTGAGAATTTCTTACAAACACATGGTTTGGCATCTCATCAATTATCTTTTGAATGAAATCCTTTTGATTTTCAAGAGCCCGGGTCCTTAGGTTGACCTGTTGTTCAAGCTGAAAGTTAATTTCCATTTGCTGAACAATGTCTTCCTGTCTTTTCGCAATCTCTTCCTCAAACTTACTTTTAATCAGGAAGCCGAGCCCCAGACTCAGAATTAAGTTTTGAATGATTACACCTGCTTGTAAAAAATAATGCGGGTTTAAATCCCACCCGGCGATGCTACCAACCACAGTCAACGATAGACCTGCTACAAGGGCAATGGTACTTGCCAGGATGTACTGTGCAAAGAAATCATTTCGTTTGAGCAGAACAACAATCGCATAAATTGCTGCAAAAATGGTCATTATATCAACGCCAAGAATTATATACCTAACCAGATGAGCCGCAATTCCAAAAACTGCACTTATAAAAGCCAGGGAGATGGTAAATCCCCTGCTGTATAACATATATACAAGAAGCTTGTCCAGTTTAGGCTGAAAAGATGGGGTTTTGAGGGAATATCTAAAAAACTGAATACAAAAAGCAGCAGCAAATTGACCGGAAAATGTCCATATATAAACATCTTGTGCGTAGCTACTGGTAAGAGACTTGGTGTACCCATAGATCGGAAGGAACATCAAGTACAGAAAAAAAACAAAGAGTGCATAATACATATGCTCCAGCCGTTTCCTTGCTACATAAATGATAAGTGAAAGCGTACATATGATTAACATTACACCCTGAAAAACACCTTGAACAAAATGTTCTGTCTCCCTGGTTTCAAAGTAGTAATCTTCATGACTAATCTTTGGCAGATAAGTTTCTCGTTGGCCAGATAAAGAAACCAATTCAATAAATATGTATTGCGTGCTATTGGCTTCTATTTGAAAGTTGATAAAATTTTCAGTCCAACCATTTGCAATTACATCTTTCTCAGCATACTGAACATGGGTTCCGCTGATTTTATTCTTCAGTATCTCATACGCATCGTCCAGAATAATGACATTGGCTGAGTCTATAATGCCAATATTCAAAAAGATAGAAATGAATTCAGAAGATTGATTTTCGATTTCAAGAAAAGAGTAGTTGAACTTTGAGCCACCCAGGAATCCACTTTTTGGTATTACACCTTCTTCTAATACCTGTTGATAGGATGAATAAGGGATGGCAGAATTGCTTGAATAAACTAAAACAGAATCAATCAATTCAATGGTTTCAAACGGAGCATCACCCAAGCTAATTTTTTGACCCATCACCGAAGTGCAGGAACTATAAATCAAAACTACTATGAGGATGCAGAACTTCTTCATTTCAGGAATAGAGGTTCTTCAAAAATAGACAGATTTAGTATCATAAATAAATTGAATTTACTCATTGGGGATTATAATACTTTGACTGGAGAAATATACCACGTAATATAACTTTCCACCATTAAACATTCAAGTAGCCCCGAAAACCTTGACCCGAAATTACCAGGTTAAATCAACACACTAAACTATTTGGCAGTGACTCTAACAAATTTGGCATAGATATTAACAGTAGAGCAACTAAATTGCTATGAAAGATATTAAGAGAAGTACTTGCTAACAGCGAATACTATTGTGATAGAATTGTACGCTATATGGCACAATCTTACACGCCCTTCTCACGCTTATCAAACAGCAACTTCTTAAAAGGTTGCTGTTTTTTATTGTTCTTTTTTCTTCCAATACCTAATTAATCCCGCTACACTCATCCAACTTGGATTTGCCGCTTCATAAACATTGGCGATATCTTCGGAGACACCATAGGAAATAAGTTGATTTCTGGTGTATTCACTGAATTTTGGTGTTAGTTCCTCTGCGGTTTCAGACTTCCACCTGTCTTTTATCCATAAGGACCAGTCATCTAACATTTCTTCCAATTGAATAAGGTGTTCCTTAATACTATCAATTCGATCAAAGTGTGTTAAGAATAAGCTCTTAGGATCAATTTTTCTTAATAGGGCGATGGACGCTTTCCAGTCCTCAAGGTTAATATCAGGCGGAGGACATGGAGGAACAACAGGTCCATTACCAATTTTCACTCCTGCAACATCTCCAGTGAAGACGTTTTTGTCAACTTCCCATGCGATATGATGCTTCGCATGACCAGGCGTATGGTAAGCCTTCACTTTGACATTACCAAAATCAAAAACCTCCTCATTTTGGACCTCTATCAACAATGACCCGTCAATTTTTTTCATTTGTCCCCACAATCGATCCATTTGATCACCATAAATCTGGGTAGCTGAGGCCATTAACCTTGAAGGATCTTCCATGTTTTTGGCTCCAAAAGGATGTACGTATACATGAGCACCCATTTCAGCAAAAGCCCATGCAGACCCTGCATGGTCTAGATGAATGTGTGTTAAGAAAACATGTTTAATATCCTGGGCTTGATAACCGATTTTTGATATTGCGTTGGTTAAAGTCTTAAAAGTGCTATAAGGTCCGGTTTCGATTAATATGGGTCCTTTCTCTGTTTCAATCAGGTAGCTTGCTATTGCTTGCTCTACACCAAGAAATTTTAAATCAATTATGTGGATCATTTTAGATTCTGTTTTTTGTTGTTAGCCAAATCTAATGCAATGCGTTTTGAAAGACTTATCATTGTAGCAGAATTCAATAAACCCGATTATGTCAAGTCAAAGTAAATACTTTCAAGACCACATGCCTGAAAATGTCTGTTTTGGTTGTGGAATCCATAACCCTGATGGGTTACAAATAAAAAGTTATTGGGAAGGTGATGAGTCAATCTGTGTTTTCCAATCCGAGGAAAAATACCATGGCTGGTCAAATCTGATGAATGGAGGAATAATTGCAACCGTAATTGATTGTCATTGTATGGGTACCGCGATGGCACATGCCTATAAAAGTGAGAACCGTTCGCTTGATACAGAACCAGAATACAGGTATGCCACAGGGACGCTCACGGTAAAGTATCTAAAGCCAACACCCAATGACAAACCATTAGAACTACGTGTGAAGGTCATCGAAGTGAAGGGGAGAAAAACAGTAATGTCTTGTGAGGCAATTTCTGAAAACGTGAAAGTTGCAGAAGCAGAAGTAATTGCTATCAGAGTATTTGATAGTAGTCTGGAAACCGGCGGTCAGAATGTTTTTAAATCATAAAAAAACCCTGTTCATTAGAACAGGGTCTCTTCATATTTTATTAGATCAATTTACTAGTAGTTAGTACCAGCTCTGATCATTGCACATCTAAATCCAATAGTTGCAGTAGCGGAATCTTCAAATAAATATCTCCTTGTACCAGGAGACATCCAGTAGGCTACATCAGCCCAGCTTCCACCTTTATATACACGTACTCTTCTTTCTTCACCAGGGGTGCTACTTTCACTACCAATGAAAGAATAGTTAGAGTCATACCCAGATTCTTCATCAAGGAAACCATCTCTCCTTACCGGGTTAAGGTCCTCAACTTCCTGGAAAGACAATGGTCGGTAAACATCCTGAACCCACTCGTTCACATTACCAGCCATATTGTAAAGTCCGAAATCATTTGGAGGGTAATCATATACGTATGTTGTGATCATCGCTCCATCATTCAATTTACCTGCAATACCAGCATAGTCACCTCGTCCTCTTTTGAAGTTAGCCAGGAATGTACCCATCGCTTTTCCATAAGGGTTTCTCAAAGCATGTCCATCCCAAGGATATAGCCTCCTATGCGTTTGGTTTTCATCAAGCCATTGTGTACCGATAAGAGCCTGTGCTGCATACTCCCACTCAGCTTCAGTAGGTAACCTGAAACTAGGAACAACTACACCTGTTTCCAGTGGAATTCTTTGATTACCTCCGGTTCCTTCAGCACCTGCAAGCTCATCAAATAGGCCTGCATCCTCTGCTAACTTTTGGTTAACCACAGTTGTTCTCCAAATACAATAATCATTGGCTTGTCTCCAGTTTACACCAACAACAGGGAAAAACCTGAAACCAGGGTACCTGAAGTAGTGGTCAACATAAGGATCATTGAAAGAAAGGTCTTTAGCCCAAACAGCAGTGTCGGGCAGTGCGTTTCTATAGTACTCATCTCCTGAGTCAAGTCTTGCATAATACAGATACTCCAACCAGTTAATGTTGGCGATCTCCGTTTCGTCCATATAGAAGGAAGCAACTGTAACTGTACGTTCAACATTATCACGAGTATACATTATGTCTTCCTCAAAGGTACCCAGTACAGTTCGACCACCCTCAATAAATACCATATTGGGGGCCTGGGGTTGGTCATTGTATTCATTTACCTGGAAACCGCCCTCTTCGTTAAAGTAGAGGCCTGTAGTGTTACTCACAACGCCAGGATTCTGGCTTGTTGGAGCACCAGTACCAAAGCCACCACAACCAGCCAACACGGCCAGAGAGAGCATACCGGTCAATGAATAAAGCGCATTCACAAATTTTTTCATAACCTGATAATTTAATACACGTCGTAAAATACGAAGAAATTAAAGTAAATCAAAAATACCTGTTTAACAGAAATTAGCTTTAAAAATAGCCATTCTTATTTATTAATCTAATTAATCAGAAAATATTGTGGTCAGATGGGAGTTTTTTCTGTCGAATCAATAGAAATCACCATTTTTTTCAAGTGGTTGATGGCATTGCCAATGTCTTGAATATGCTCAATGATAAGAATCAGTCTACCTTTCGTATCCTTCAGCCTGCATACTTTACTGTTCTGCTGAATATAGCTCAGGATCTTGCCAAATTTATCTGATTGGAAAAAGCTATCGTTATTATGAAAGTAGCATCTCATTAACTCACTCTTGATGGTTAGCTTTTCCATATTAAGAGTTATTGCCAGGTTACGGAGTTTAACAGATTCTATCAATTGTTCTACTTGTTCCGGAAGAGGGCCAAACCTGTCAATGATTTGTTTTCGGAAAGCTTCTATTTCCTCCGGTTTGTTGATATTATCCAGTTTATTATAAAGACTAAGTCGTTCGGAAATATTGTTTACATAATCATCAGGGATCAATATTTCAAGATCAGTTTCAATATTGCAATCCTGAATCAGGTTAGACAATTCATCTGCGTTTACAAGTGAATCCTTAAACAAGTCTTTAAATTGTGTCTCTTTTAGTTCCTGTATGGCTTCATCCAGGATTTTATGATACATATCAAACCCCAGGTCACTGATGAAGCCACTTTGCTCACCTCCCAATAAGTTTCCGGCCCCTCTGATATCAAGGTCTCTCATAGCTACCTTGAACCCATCTCCCAGGTCTGAGAATTCTTCCAGTGTAGTAAGTCGCTTTCTTGCATCTACAGTGAGTCCTGACACAGGTGGAGATAATAAATAACAAAATGCCTTTTTGTTGGATCGGCCCACTCTCCCTCTCATTTGGTGGAGGTCTGATAACCCAAACATATGTGCTCTATTGATAATGATTGTATTGGCATTAGGTATATCAAGACCAGACTCAATTATATTGGTGCTTACCAATACATCATATTCTCCTTCAATGAACCTGAGCATTACTTTTTCCAGTTTGGCCCCTTCCATTTGCCCATGTGCAATTCCTATTCTGGAATCAGGAACTAGTTTATGAATGATATTGGCTACTTCTTCAATATCACTTATCCTATTGTGTACGAAAAACACCTGGCCTCCTCTTCTTAATTCATAACTAATGGCGTCACGAATAATCTCTTCCTGAAATTCATGTAATTCAGTAGTGACGGGCTGCCTGTTTGGTGGAGGTGTTGAAATAATACTAAGGTCTCTGGCTCCCATCAGTGAAAATTGTAATGTTCGTGGGATTGGTGTAGCCGTCAATGTTAAAGCGTCCACATTGACACGCATTTCTTTCAACCTTTCTTTGACCTTTACGCCGAACTTTTGTTCTTCGTCTATCACCATTAATCCTAACTCATCAAATTTTACATCCTTATTTACTATTCGATGTGTACCAATTAGAATGTCAACTTTATGATCAGCGACTTCTTTCAACACTTCCTTGACTTGTTTGGTAGACCTGAACCTGTTAATATAGTCAACAGTCACTGGGAAATCTGCTAGCCTATCTTTGAAAGTATGATAATGTTGCAGTGCCAAAATAGTTGTCGGAACTAAAACCGCGACCTGCTTTCCATTGCTTACAGCTTTAAAGGCAGCTCGGATGGCCACCTCTGTTTTACCAAACCCAACATCTCCACAAACAAGCCTATCCATAGGGTGTGGTTTTTCCATGTCACGCTTAACATCTTCAGTAGAGCTGGCCTGATCTGGTGTGTCCTGATAAATAAATGAACTTTCTAATTCAGCCTGAAGGAAGTTATCTCTGGGGTATGCGTATCCTGGCGCGGCTTTTCTCTTGGCATATAAGTTGATGAGATCTGTAGCAATATCCTTGACCTGTCTTTTGACCCTTTTCTTTTTGTTTTCCCAATCTTGCGTGCCTAATTTATTAATAGATGGTGGAGTTCCTTCTTTACCACTATACTTAGTGATTTTGTGAAGGGAGTGAACACTCACATATAGCAAATCATCATCCCTATAAACAATTCTTAGTCTTTCTTGCTTGCTGCCATTATTGTCCACCGTATCCATCCCCGCAAAACGACCAACGCCATGGTCAATATGAACTACATAATCTCCAGGCTGAAGGTTCTTAAGTTCTTTCAGCGTGAGTGCCTTTGATTTTGAAGCTCTTTCCTTGATCTTGTACCGATGGTATCGATCAAAAATTTGATGATCTGTATAGCAAATCAATTGCAACTGGTCATCAATAAACCCTGCTCTCAAACCAATTTGAAGGGGACTGAAATTTAAATCAGGATCAATTTCTTCAAAAATGGTTCTTAATCTTTCCAGTTGTTGGGCAGAATCAGCGGCAATTATCTTGGCATATCCTTTTTGTTGGAATTCATCCAGGTTACTGGCTACCAAATCAAACTTTTTGTGAAAGGTGGGTTGTGGTTTGACATCAAAAGTATATTCAGTGCTTTGTTCCAGATAAAACCTGTTTCCGAATTCAATATTGACGAAAGATTTCAAACCGGCCTTGAATGAATCAGTTGTTTCGAACAAAGCTTCAGGGCCAAACACTACCTGTGTGTTTCCACTTTCCTTTAATATGGTTTCAAATGAATCCGAGGCTTTCTGGAAATACTGCTCAATGATATCATTGGTATGATGAATGTCTTTTATCCAGATCTTACTGTTTTTTGGGATATACTCCAGGAATGATTGACGCTCTTCCTGCAATAGCCTGGTCTGAACATTTGGGATGATATTTATTTCTTTGAGGTCTTCTTCAGAAAGCTGAGTTTCGGGATTGAAGGAACGGATACTCTCCACCTCATCACCAAATAACTCAATTCTAAATGGTAGATCCCGTGCAAATGAATAAACATCTACAATTCCCCCTCGAATGGCAAATTGGCCAGGTTCATATACAAAATCGGTTTTTTCAAAATCATAGCTGAGCAAAACCTCCATCATAAAGTCCACATCCAGTTGGTCTCCAATTTTGGCAGAGAGGGTATTTTCAAGTAGAGACCTTTTATTAATTACTTTTTCAGTTAGTGCTTCTGGGTAGGTCACTATAAGTTCGCCGGTTGAGCTTTTGTGATTAATTCTATTTAGAATGTCAGCTCTCATTAATATGTTGGCATTCTCAATTTCTTCAAATTGGTACGGTCTCTTATAGCTTGTAGGAAAGAATAAGATCTCCTTATTAGGTAAAAGGTTTTGCAGGTCATTAAAAAAATAAGCTGCCTCCTCCTTTTCATGCATCACAAATATGTGGTTTTGATGATTAGTTGAGTAAATGCTTGCTGCAACAATCGCATCCAAACTACCGATCAACCCTTTCAACCTAATCTTTTTGTGCTCATTTTCTTTGATATCATCACAAATGGCTTTGATTAGTCCGTCTTCCCTGTAAAGTTTTATGAAATCTTTGTTTTTCAAACCGCTTGATTTTGAGATGCAAAATTAGCCATTTAACAATTCTTAATCTTTGAAGGTTTAATATTTAAGCAATGTAGAATTGATTGGAAATTTTTTCAAATTCTAAAACATTCACATTGAGATGGTTAAGAAAATTTTAACATCATTTAAGAAAAATTCGCAACATTTCCAAATCTATGCCGTTCTATTTCACAAACACAGCAAAGAAATTAAACAACGCAAGTTGATATAATATTAAAAAGTAGGTTAGGTTGGTGATTAGGGCGTGTAACCGCAAGGTTCACGCCTTTTCTTTTGCCCAAAACTTTACACATATTTAATAAATGGGTAACCCCTCACTTCACAACAATTATCTTATTTTTGAAAAAACTCTTTAAGGATGATAAGATCAATTGTTTTCAGTGTGATTTTTTTGTTATTCAGTGTAACTACAATCTTTGGTTGGGGTAAAAATGGTCATCGGATCGTAGGCAACATTGCCGCGAAGCACCTCACGAAGAAAGCACGCAAAAACCTTCAAAAGATTTTGGGACATGAATCGTTGGCTATGCTGAGTAATCATATGGATGATATTAAATCTGACAATAATTACCGGCATATGTCTCCATGGCACTATTGTACCATTCCTGATGATCAATCTTATGCAGAGGTAGGTACTCCTGAAGAGGGTGATGTTATTGTAACAATAAACCGTCTAATCGAGGAACTCACAACAAAACAATTTACAGATGAAGATGAACTTTTCGCAATAAAAATGCTCGTTCATCTAATTGGAGACATCCATCAACCATTGCATGTTGGGAATGGTGAAGACAGAGGGGGGAATGATGTCAAACTTGAATATTTCTGGGAATCATCAAATTTGCACCGGGTATGGGATAGCGGGATGGTTGATGGTCAGGATCTCAGTTATGGAGAATATACTTTGTGGATTAATCACCCAACCCAATCTGAGGTAAAGGAATGGCAAAATAGTAATGTCCTGGACTGGGCGAATGAATCTAAAAGTTACCGGGCAAAAGTCTATGACATTCCGGAAGACAAAAAATTGAGTTATCGATATAACTATAATAACATTGAGTTGGTTAATAAGAGACTTCTTCAGGCTGGGGTACGTCTTGCCGGGGTATTAAACAGCATTTATGGGTAAGTTTGGCTTACCCATAAAATAATCAAATCATATTTCTTAAACTAAAATAGTAGGCTACATGTTCACGGAAGCAGATATCAAACAAATTAACGAGAGGGGTTCAGAAGTAACTAAGGTAGAAGAGCAGATCAATAAATTCAAAGAAGGGTTTCCTTCTTTAGAGTTGGTGAAGACTCCCAAGGAGGGTAAAGGAATTCTCAAATTATCTGATTCTGATAAAAATGCTCTTATCTCAAGTTATGAAGAGAAATCTTCTGAGATAGATATCTTAAAATTTGTACCAGCATCAGGGGCGGCTTCCCGAATGTTTAAAGCATTATTCGCTTTTTTGGAAGAATACGATGGATCTGAAGCGGCCTACCAAAAACTACAGGAAAAAACAGGTAAAGGAACTCCATTTGAATTTCTAAAGCATATTGAAGATTTTGCTTTTTATAATGATTTAAAATCAGCATTCTCTACTAAGCATGGTGATTCATTAGAGGAAGCCCATGTAAAAAGGAAGTACCATGAAATTGTGGACACCTTATTATCAGATTCAGGGCTCTCTTATGGCAAGCTTCCAAAAGGGTTGTTGAAATTTCACTCCTATGGAGGTACTTCGCGGACACCTGTTGAAGAACATTTAGTAGAAGGAGCCAATTATGCTGTTGGTAAAAATAGAATTGTAAATATTCATTTTACAGTCAGCCCTGAACACCAGGAACTTTTCAAAAAGCATGTAGCCGAAGTAAAAGGAGCTTATGAAAAGGAGTTTGATGTAACATTTGAGGTTTCTTACTCTATCCAAAAACCTTCTACTGACACAGTTGCTGTAGATATGGAAAATAATGCTTTCAGGAATGATGATGGGTCATTGCTATTTCGTCCGGCAGGTCATGGAGCATTGCTTGAAAATCTGAATGACCAGAATGCAGATGTTGTTTTTATTAAAAACATAGATAATGTGGTCCCCGATCACCTGAAGCCTACAACTTATGAATACAAAAAAGTTTTGGCCGGTGTATTATTAGACATTCAATCCAGAGTATTCGAATTCATGCAAAAGTTAGATACAGGAGACACTTCAGTATTGAGTGATGTGGAAGACCTGCTATTTAAGGAGCTATTAATGGAGGATGACAATTACAATGGCTTGAGTGGGGAAGAGAAACTTACTTACTTAAAGAATAAACTAAACCGTCCAATAAGAGCATGTGGAATGGTTAAGAATGATGGAGATCCTGGAGGAGGACCATTTTTTGCAAGGAATTCTGACGGAAGCGTATCGGCTCAGATTGCAGAGACTGCCCAGGTGGATTTTTCTAACACAGCTCAAAAAGCAGTTTTTGATCAGGCTACTCATTTTAATCCGGTTGATTTGGTTTGCGGATTGAAAAATTACAAAGGACAAAAATTCGACCTGCTGCTACACCGTGATATGAATACAGGATTCATCACTGAAAAATCCAAGGATGGGAAAGAATTGAAGGCGATGGAATTACCAGGGTTATGGAATGGTGCCATGTCTGACTGGCTAACTGTTTTTGTGGAGGTTCCTGTGATTACATTCAATCCAGTGAAGGCTGTAAATGACCTATTGAAAGAGGAGCATCAAGGTAAATGATGCTCACCTTCTGATTAGTTAAATTTTGCAGTTTTGCTCTCAAAACTTACATCCTCACCATCTTTTGCATGAATTTGGATGTTAAGCAGTAATTCTTTGGATCCGGCATCATGAGAAACCCTTTTAATCTCTTTGATAAGCAACATTAACTCATCGAATGTTCCTTCAAGGCTTGTTTGAAAGGGTCCTACTTCATACTTAACTCCGGAATTCTGTATTAGCTCGATGGCTTTATCCACCACACTGTAACTGTCTGAGTGATTAACCGGAACTACTTGAATAGAAAGGTTGATATTCTCCATGTATTTTTTGCTCGCAATTTAAATGCCGCTGACTTATGATTCACTCCAATTTAACGCCATTTTGTCCGGCAGAGGAATAAATGGCTGCCAAAATAGCATGAGAATATCTAAATATATTGATTGGCATTTCGTTTGGAGAGTATAGGGCAGAACATCGAATACAATAATGATAGACAGAAATTTAACAGCAAAACTGGCTCATTTGGCTAGTATAACGAATACAATCAGTGGAGGGATGAGTATGCATACCTTTCACAAACAAAAAAACGAGGACCATTATTTAATTACAGTGAAAGCTCCAGGAGTGGATCCATCTTCATTGAAAGTCACAATTGATACTGATAAGTTGTTAGTACATCAAATTTTACAAATGGGTAGCCATGGTGAGATTCCATATTTACTAAATTTTTTCATGATACCGCAAGAAGTGAATTTCTCGAAAATTACAGCGGAATATGCTGATGATGAACTACACATAGCCTTGCCTTTCAATGAATTGGCTGATGGTTTTTATAAAGAAATCAATATTCTAAAGTGATTTGTTTGCTTTGAGCAATGCAAAACTCAATGATACCAGGTTCTTTTTGTTGAGTGCTTGCAAATAAGCCTTGATTTCATCATCACCACCTTTCTCTACCAGTTCCTTCAATTTATTACCAGCCTCATTTTGAGTGGATGCCATAATTGCATCATTTAAAGCATTATTATCTGGTAGACCAACAAGTTCTATTTCATCAATCAGGCTTTCTACAATAGCCCTTCCTTTTTTCTTACAGGTTTCAACCGGTTTGTATTTGCTATTACTATCTCTTAGTGCCCAACTGCTGTAATCAATTTTTAAGTCGTGGATTTGCCTAATTCTCGGGTCATTTTCTCCGAATATATTCGAAAGACGAGACTGAGCAGCGCTTTTCCAGGCCTCTAAATCAAAGGAAGGGTCCTCCAGTAAATCAATTTGTTTCTGTAAGACAGTTATGTATTGTTTCTTTTTATTCATCTCGAGCACTAGTTTATTCCTTAAATTATACGTTTTTTATTGACTTAAGTAAAGATTTATGGCAGAATCTGGCACTCAACTTGGATAGTGAGTGAATACAATCAAACACAAAAGCGATGAAAAAAATACTCACTCTCGCAATAATTTGTTTAGCTGGCCTGACAGTTTCTGCTCAGCAACAAACAGATTCTCTAGAATACAGTATTGAAACCCGGGATGGGAATGTTTATGAAGGCGTAATAATTAAAGAGGATGGTATAACAATCACTCTTGAAACAAAGAGCCTCGGAACGCTAACGATTCAGAAAATGGATATTAAGCACAGAACAGCCATTGATCCAGCGTTAAAAGTAAGAGGACAATACTGGTTTCCTAATCCACAAGCAACAAGGTATTTCTTTGCTCCAAACGGATTTGGCTTAAAAAAAGGAGAGGGATACTATCAAAATGTAATGTTATTCTTTAATCAATTTGCTTATGGAGTAACTGACCAGGTTTCCATTGGAGGTGGTATGATCCCACTATTTCTATTTTCCGGCACCCCAACTCCGGTTTGGATTACACCCAAAGTCTCAATCCCGTTATCAAATTCATTCAACATAGGCGCTGGTGGTCTACTTGGAACTGTTGTTGGTGAAAGCAATACAAGTTTCGGCGTTCTGTATGGAAGCGCCACCATTGGATCAAGGGATCTAAACGCATCAGTTGGGCTAGGGTGGGGCTATGCCGAAGGAGATTTTTCAAATCAACCCACAATTAACCTGGGTTTTATGGGCAGGTTGTCTCGCAATAGTTACTTTATAGGAGAGATGTATATTTTGAATACCGGATTCGATTCAGTTGTGCTTACAACACTTGGAGGGCGTTCAATGATCAAAAGAGTGGGGTTAGATTATGGAGTTGTTGCGGTTGTTGAAGATGGTTTTTTTGGAGGATTGCCATGGTTAGGTGTAACGATCCCAATCAGCTCTAATACTAACTAATTCTACTCCAGTTGATAGTAGATTTTTTAAGACTTAATAATTGGTTTTTGATCGGTTTGTTTTGAGGGAGGTCCAGATTTGGGTCTTCCTCTAGTATCTTTTTTGCGGCTTCTCTAGCGACCTGCAAGATTGGTCCATCTTTTGCCAGGTCCGAAACCAATAGATCTGCAATTCCACTTTGTTGTGTACCCATTACATCTCCGGGTCCTCTAAGTTCCAAATCGGTTTCAGCTATTTCAAACCCGTCGTTTGTACGTACCATTGTTTCGATCCTGGTTTTTGCCTCTTTGCTCAATTTAAAATCGCTCATCAAAATACAATAGGATTGATCAGCTCCACGTCCTACTCTTCCACGCAACTGGTGTAATTGTGAAAGCCCAAATTTTTCAGAATTTTCGATGACGATTACAGTTGCGTTTGGCACATTCACACCAACTTCTATTACTGTAGTGGCTACCATTATTTTCGTTTCTCCTTTCACAAAACGGGTCATTTCAAAATCCTTGTCTGCCGGCTTCATTCTGCCATGAAGGATCGAAATTGGGACATTAGGAAAAGCCCGGGAAATACTTTCATATCCATCCATCAGGTCTTTGTAATCCAGTTTTTCAGACTCCTCAATCAGAGGATAAACGATATACACCTGCCGGCCCTGATTAATTTGATCGGTAATGAACCCAAAAGCTTTTAAGCGATTGGTATCATAGAAATGAATGGTTTTTACTGGTTTTCTGCCAGCAGGTAATTCATCAATGACCGATACATCCAGGTCTCCATAAAGTGTCATGGCCAGGGTTCTCGGGATGGGCGTGGCAGTCATTACCAGGACATGAGGGTAGAATTCTTTATTCTTTTGCCAAAGTTTCGCACGCTGGGCCACTCCGAAACGGTGCTGTTCGTCAATAATGGCCAACCCAAGGTTTTTAAACTTGACTTTCTCTTCCAATAACGCATGTGTGCCTACCAAAACGTTTAAAGTTCCATCCTCCAAAGCCTGATGGATATGATTTCGTTCAGACTTCTTTGAGGAGCCTGTCAGTCTTTTTATTGACAATCCTAACTGGTCACAGAATACTTTTAATCCATTAAAATGTTGTTCAGCCAGAATTTCTGTGGGGGCCATTAATGCTACCTGAGCCTCACTACTGATGGCAAGCAATCCACAAATAAATGCCACAATAGTCTTTCCGCTTCCTACATCACCTTGAACCAGCCGATTCATTTGTTGGCCGCTTTTCAAATCACGGTAAACTTCCTTTATTACTCTTTTTTGAGCATTTGTTAAATCAAAGGGCAAAAAGTCATTGTAGAAATCTGTGACAAGCGAGGAATCATTGAAAACTGCTCCCTTAAACTTTTCTGTTCTTGCAATTTTCATTTTTAAAAGTCGCAACTGAACAAAGAATAGCTCTTCGAACTTCAGGCGGTACCTAGCTTTTTGTAGGGAGCCACTGTCATTGGGAAAGTGTATGAAAACAACAGTCCGTTTTTTATCTAGTAGCTTGTAATTCTCTAAAATATGAGATGGTAATGTTTCCCTTATATGATTGACGGCATTGATCAATAGTGTGCGTTGGAGTTTATTGATCGCTCTACTGTCAATGAATTTTTTTCTGAGCTTCTCAGTAGTGTTATAAACTGGGCTCAAATAAGCGGCAGCCTCATTTTTGGCAGTTAAAACTTCGATTTCCGGATGACTAATGTTGATTTTTCCATTATAAACAGAGGGTTTTCCGTAAACTACATACTCAACACCCGGTTTTATTCTATCCCTGACCCAATTTATACCCTGAAACCAAACCAGCTCCAGGTTTCCTTCTCCGTCAGTAAAATGAGCAACCAGCCTTTTCTTTCTTCCACCACCGACTAACTCAAACCGTTTGATTTTTCCCTTGATTTGTGCATTTGTCAGGGAATCATCCAGCTCATTGATCCGATAGAATTTAGTTCTGTCTTCATATCTAAAAGGGTAATGTTGGATCAGGTCTCCAAATGTAAAAATCTCAAGTTCTTTATTAAGTAGTGTGGCTTTCTGAGGGCCAATACCTTTTAGGAATTCAATTTTCGTATCAAAGAAGGAAGACATTCAGCTGTTATTTCCACTCTAAGGTAGTCAACATATGAATAATGTCCGTTTTGATGAAGTCAATAGATGGACGGAGAGAGTCATTTTTTGTAGCAGTTTTGAAATACAAAGCTCCTCTCAAAAAGTGATGTGTTGAATCTGTCACGTGAAATTGAAATTGGCTCGGTACTTCTCCCTCCAATTCGGTCACGGAAGCATGCATACCATTAGGAAGAACAATAATACTTTCTTCCATAGCATATGCCTTAACATTGTGTTGGCTGGTCAATTTATAAGAATCGGCGAGTAGCTCATTTGCCAGTTCTTTCAGGTTTTTGACAGGCTTGTAGGTGATCTCCACATTTGCATCAAAATAAGGATAATACATCTCAATCCAGTAGCGTTCACTGATCCAGCTGGAATCCCTGAAAATTTGGGCGTGTTTTGAGTATTCGAAAAAGTAGGGAAATGAATCGGCTAAGGCAATATATTCTGGGTTTGGGAGGTCAATCCGATTATATCCTTTCGGTTTTGGGTAGTAGTCTGGTTCTGTGCAGGCTGTTATCATGAGAGATGCCAAAACAATAAAAAACACAAATCTCTTAATCATATAATTGTCCTTCAATTTTTGCCTGTGGTGCGATGAAAACACGAACACGTTTTATTCTTTTTTGGTCTACTGCAACTACTGTAAATACGAATCGCTCAAAATTTATTTTTTCTCCTGCATTTGGCATCTTGGAGTGAATTTCAAGTAACAATCCCCCTAAAGATTCACTTTCACCCTTGGCTCCTTCAAAAACTGTTGGGTCAATACCAACAATTTTACCAAAATCGTTTAAAGAAGTACGTCCTTCAAAAATATAAGTGTGATTATCCAGCTTATTGAACGCTACTTCACTGTCCTCATCGAACTCATCGTTGATTTCTCCTACAATTTCTTCAATGATATCCTCCATCGTAATCAAGCCTGAAGTCCCTCCATATTCATCAACAACGATCGCCATATGAACCCGTTTTTCCTGAAAATCCTTGAATAAATCGTCAATCTTTTTACTTTCCGGAACATAGAATCCAGGCCGTAACAGCTCCTGCCACCTGAAATCCTCTTCCATTTCAACGTGCGGAAGTAAGTCTTTTACATATAAAATGCCTTCTATTTTATCAATGGTTTCTGAGTATACAGGTATTCGGCTATAGCCGTTTTTATTGATCTGATCCATTAATTCATGAAAGTCCATTTCACTATCGAAGGCAGTGATGTCCATTCTGGATTTCATAACCTGCTTCACCGATAGCGTTCCAAAATTCACGATTCCTTTTAGAATGTTCTTTTCCTCAGTCGTAGTGTCCTCTTCGGAAGAGATCTCAAGTGCATGATGCAATTCGTCTACACTCACAACGTATCCCTTCTTCTCCACTCTTTTCTCTATGATATTGCTGATTCCTAAAAGAAACTTACTTAGAGGTTTCAATGACACATAGAAGAATCTCAAAAAACCAGACATTAATCTTGAAAAACCAAGCCGGTTTTGATTCGCATAGACCTTTGGGATTATTTCACCAAAAAGGATGATCAACACAGTAATACTAGTCGATAAGGCGAGTACAATAAATCCACCAGATTTTTGACCCCCAACCAATTGCCAGGTTGCGTACGTTGAGATTGTCACAATTGAAATATTGATCAGGTTATTGAGGATCAATATTGTGGCCAGCAACCTATGGGGATGTGTAATCAAACCAATAATCCTCTTGTCCTGAATTCTTTCAGATTCCTCACAACCTTTCAATTCTTCCGGAGAAAGGGAAAAATAAGCCACTTCAGAACCAGATACCAACCCGGAGAAAATGAGCAAGATCAGAATAATTGGCCCATAAAATAGGACAAAAGGCCAATCGAGAGTTGTCAATAAAATCGTCGGGAGAGGATCGTCTAAACTTGTTTCCAATTAATTGAAATTAGTTCCACCATTAGAACGGGAGATCGTCAATATCAGTTTCGCCTCCTCCTGTTCCTGTACTTTCTGTTGCGACGGGTTGTCGCTCTGGTTGCTGAGAATGATCTGAAGAATCTGTGTAACCACTTTCACCTCCTTCAGAAGGCCTGCTACCGACCAATGTCATTTCTCTTCCTACAACTTCCGTAGTATAGCGTTTCACGCCATCTTTGTCATCCCAGGACCTTGTGGTCAGCTTACCTTCTATGTAAACCTGGCCACCTTTTTTAAGATATTTTTCTGCAATTTCAGCAAGAGGGGTCCATAGAACAACATTGTGCCACTCTGTTTTTGTAACTCTTTCACCTTCTCTTGTTTTGTATGTTTCGCTAGTCGCCAATGGAAAATTGGTTACTGCTCTACCATTTTCAAGGTGCCTGATCTCCGGGTCTTTACCCAAATTACCTAATAGAATTACTTTGTTTACTCCTGCCATAAAAATTATTTATACTAAATCTAACGAAAAAAACACTTCGTTCAAATATTTATCAATCAACCGAGGTTTTGGCAAATTTACAATTTCATTTTTAGAGTAACCTTTCATGTCCTCTAAAATATGATCGAACATTTCTGGTGACCCCAATTGTATAACGTGAAAACGTGCCATTATTCTCTGATGTGTAAGGATATGTTTGTATGCGTCAGAGCTATGTATAAGGGTGAAGTTGCTTGAATTTTTTTCATCACCGATATTATAAAGAACATCCTCTATATTCCAATTTTCACCTTCCTTCAAATAAAAATCATAGAGTCCTCCCCAGATATCTTTGATACCTCTTTGCTTAAGAAATGCTTTCCCGCCAGCAACAAGCACTAAATAATGTAAGTGACGGGTTCTTACTTTCACCTTCTTTAATTTCACTGGTAATTGAGGCACCAGGTTATTTTTAAAAGCCACGCAATTTGAGTTGAAAATACAATTTTCACAATCTGGATTTTTAGGCAGACATTGAAGTGCTCCGAATTCCATCAAACCCTGGTTAAATAGATCCGGAGAATCTTTGTCAATTAGATCGTTCAAAATATTGTAGAAAACAGGTTTGTTTTTGGGGTCGGCAATATCATTGTCTAAACCAAAAATTCTGGAGATCACGCGAAACACGTTTCCGTCCAATACAGGGTGCGCCTTTTTAAAAGCGATCGAGGCAATTGCGGCAGCAGTATAATCGCCAATTCCTTTTAGTTTCTTGAGCGACTGAAACTCATCAGGAAAATGACCATCATACTGGTCAACTACCATTTTAGCACATGCATGCAAGTTTCTGGCTCTGGAATAATACCCCAGTCCTTGCCATAATCGGAGTACTTTATCTTCTGGGGCATTAGCCAAATCATACACGGTGGGAAAAGTTTCAGCGAACTTGTAATAGTAGGGTAATCCCTGGTTAACCCTGGTCTGTTGAAGAATTATTTCAGAGATCCAGATGAGATATGGATCGTTTGTTTCCCTCCATGGGAGCTCTCTTTTGTGAGCTTTGTACCAGATTATCAGGGATTTGGCAAAACTTTTTGGCTTAATGTGCAATTCTTTCACTTTTATTTCCAATATCTCTTTCATTTATCAATTCCATAGGCTTAACTTTGGGCGCTGAATTGAAATTTGAAGCTAAATCGTTATAAATTAAATACTTATAGTTGTGACTAAAGCAGATGTGATCAACGAAATTGCAGAGAAAACAGGAATTGACAAAGCTGATGTGCAGGTTACTGTAGAGGCGTTCTTCTCTGTTGTTAAGAATTCTATGGCAGATGGGGACAATATCTATGTGAGAGGATTCGGAAGTTTCGTGAATAAGAAGAGAGCTAAGAAAATAGCCAGGAATATATCAAAAAACACCGCTATCGTTATTGATGAGCATTATATTCCAAGCTTTAAGCCATCAAAAGTATTTGTTGAGAAGATCAAGAATAGCTCCAAGATCAAGTAATGAACAGGCAGCTGATCATTTTGATCATTGTTGCCATTGTAGCAACGATTGGGATATACCAGCTTCCTAAGGTTGTAGTAGAAAACGAAGCGCTTGAGGAGGCTGCACAGTTTTCAGATACAGACTCACTTACAACCGACCATGGTCTCGAAATGGATAGTCTGGCACTCAGTAAGGCTAAAGCTCTGAGAGAAAGCCTGATGAATTCGGAAAATCCAAAAATTAGTATTAATTTTGCGGACTCTTTGGGTCGATTATACCTTAGGTATAACCGACTTGACAGTGCGTTAAAGTACGCACAGGAGATTATTGGGTTCGATTCTACTGAATACGGGAAGAGAAAAGCAGGATTACTTCAGTACAGTGTATTTGAGGTGACTGGTCAGGGCCAAATGGCAAATACAGTTGGTGCCCTTGTTCGGAAAAACCTGGAACCATTAGCTGAAGCATCGAAAGATCCTTCTCTAAGGGTGAAAGTTGGAATGACCTATGTGGGAACTTCCAATCCGATGCAAGGAATTCTGATGATAAGAGAGGTTTTGGAAGATTTTCCTGATAATGTGGAAGCATTATTCAGCCTTGGATTCTTAGCCATTCAATCCGGTCAAATGGAAAGGGCTGTAGAGCGTTTCGAAAAGGTATTGGAAATCGAACCGGAGAATTGGAATGCGGCTTTATATCTTGGGATTAGCTGGATGGAGCTGGGAGAGCTTGAAAAGGCCAAAGCCCAATTTGAAAAAGTATTAAAAAATAGTAACTCAATTGTGCTGGAGGAAATAGCGCAGAGTTATCTAAAAGAGATAAAATAATTTTAAAAACATTAAACGAAAAGAATTATGCCTTGCGGTAAAAAAAGAAAAAGACATAAGATCTCTACTCACAAAAGAAAGAAAAGACTTAGAAAAAACAGACACAAGAAAAAATAGTCTTTTGCTAACAGACATTCATGTTAATCATAAAACTTTTGTGTTTTGAGTAATGAATTATTAATCAATTCAACTCAGAATGGATGTCGTATAGCCCTTTTAAAGAATAAGCAAATCGTAGAGTACCATCAGGAAGAAGATGGTGCGCAATTCAATGTTGGTGACGTATATCTTGGTAACGTCAGAAAAGTTGTACCAGGACTGAATGCAGCTTTCATAGATATAGGCTATGAGAAAGATGCATTCTTACATTATTTAGATCTTGGGCCACAGGTACAATCGCTAAATAAGTTCACCAAGTTATCTTTGACACGCAAAAATATGTCGTCAAAGTTGGGCAAATTCCGAATGGAGTCCGACATTGACAAATTTGGTAAGATCAATCAAGTACTTACCAAAAACCAGAAAATCCTGGTTCAGGTTGTCAAAGAGCCAATTTCTACAAAAGGACCACGACTATCTTGTGAGTTGTCTATCGCCGGGAGATACCTGGTGTTAGTTCCTTTCTCGGACGTTGTAAGTGTATCTAAGAAGATCACAGATAGCAATGAGAGAAAGCGATTGCTTCGATTGGTGAGCTCTATTAAGCCAGAAGGCTTTGGAGTGATCATTCGAACGGTAGCCAAAGGCAAGGAGGTAAAAGAACTGGATAAAGATCTTAGGAACCTCGTTGAAATTTGGGACAGGGGAATCAGAACCCTAAAATCAGCTAAGCCCAGAGACAAGGTCATCGGTGAAATGAACCGGGCCAATTCAATTCTGAGAGATGTACTCAATGAATCTTTCGACTCCATCATTGTCGATGACAAGGAATTACATGGAGAGATCAAGAGCTACATCACTACTATCGCTCCTGATAAAGAGAAGATTGTCAAGCTTCATAATAGTAAGCTTAAGATATTTGAGCAATTCAGTATTGAAAAACAGCTCAAGTCATTGTTTGGTCAATCAGTAAGTGTTGCAGGTGGAGGATACTTAATCATCGAACACACAGAAGCACTTCACGTAATTGATGTAAACAGTGGGAACAAGTCCAATGCTGAGGATAATCAGGAAGCAACTGCATTAAAAGTAAACCTTGAGGCGGCAAGAGAAATTGCCAGACAACTCAGACTTAGAGATATGGGTGGAATCATCGTCGTTGATTTCATCGATATGAGGAGGTCTGAAAATAAACGAAAGGTTTATGAAAAGATGAAGGAGGAAATGAAAGAGGATAGATCCAAATTTACGATCCTGCCTTTATCAAAATTTGGACTTATGCAGATTACGCGTCAGCGCGTAAGACCAGAACTTAATATTAAGACCAAGGAAGTTTGTCCTACTTGTGGAGGAACGGGTAAAATACAAGCCTCAATATTGGTGGCAGACCAGATTGAGAATTACATAGAGCATTTCTTTACAAAACAAAACGAGAAGAAATTAACACTTGCTCTCCATCCATTCTTGTATTCGTATTTTACAAAGGGAATTTATTCAAGAAGAGTACAATGGTATTTCAAGTACTTTAAGTGGGTGAACCTAATTGAGGATACTTCTCTGGCAATCACAGAATATCATTTTCATAACTCTACCGGAGAGTTTATTGAATTATAAATTAAAGCCTCGGCAAATTCACAGCTGGGGCTTTAAAATTTTATTCCCAGATCAATATTAAATACTGTACTTCTTACAAAGAGCTCATCGTCTGTTGGAATGGTTGATTTGATTGTATTGACTAGCCCTCTATTGTAAGATACCCCACCAAAAAGAGCTGTTGAAACTCCCGCTCGATACTCCACACCAGCACCTAATATGGCAGAAGAATCAAATTTTCTAAATTCTTCCACAAAAACATATTCTTCTTCCATGGGCTCATCAAAAACCAGGACTTCTCCTGAAATTCCCACCTGAAAGTACACAGAAAAATCTGGTTGGATTTCATTGGTATAGAGCTTCAGGGAGATTGGAACCTGTAAATATTGTAAGTTATATTCTTCTTCAGGGTTTATGTAAGAACCACCATTGTCTCCCAGGATAAATACTCCCACTTTCTTTGGAACAAAAAACAATCCGGAACTAAAATAATAGGTGTCGGTCATGGCATAGTCTACAACTAACCCGAGCCCAAGTTTTACACTTTTACCATTGTCCTCTATATCCAATGTGTCAGAAAATTGGTCTACTCTGCTATTGACAATTTCAGGTGAAAATCTTAGCCCAAGCTTAAGTTGACCAAAACCATCAAAGTTGAAACCGAATAAAATAATTGATAGAAAGAATAGTTTTTTCATCAGAGATGTTTCTTGAGTGTTACTACTGGGTGTAAATGTATATTTTTGGGCTCAAAAATAATCTTTAAAGCTGGTAATAAGCAATAAACGCATTAAAGTGTATTTAGTATGAGGAGATTTAGGTTTGTGTTAGGCAATCTGCTGATGATTTTGATCACTGCAACTACAATGAGTAATTGTTCTTCTGATAATGAGGCGTGCAGTGAAGTCCCTGAAAACATCCAACCAATCGAATTTATTGACTTTGACAAAACTATTTTGGACCAGGAAACACCAGAAGAAGTTTTAGCACTATTGAATAAGCACAAAGGCTATAAAGACATGTTTCTGGAGTCTAATCAGTTTCCAAGTGATACCATTCTGGCTCAATCTGTCTTCAAATTTGCAAATCATATTTCGTTTGACACACTCAGGATGGAAACCAAATATGCATTCGGGGACCAGTCTCAGTTGAAAAAAGAATTCGAATTGGCTTTTGCCAGATTAAAGCAATTTTATCCTGATGTAACAATTCCAAAAATCTACACCACTTTGACAGGTCTTGGAAAGGAGATGTATCTTTCAGATAGCCTCATTGTGATAAGCCTGGACTATTATGCTGGTGAGGGAGCCACTTACAGGCCATTGAATATTCCTCATTATATCCTGAGGAGGTATGAAAAAGAGTATGTTACCAACCTGGTGATGAGTTATATATCCAACGGATATAACAAGGTAGACCCAAAAGATAACACGATGCTTGGTGAGATGATTGACTATGGTAAATCCATGTATTTTAACAGTCAGGTCTTACCGTGTAAATCTGATACAGTAATAACTGGTTTTACAGGACTGGAATTGAGAAAGGTAAATGCGAACCAGGAATTGATTTGGGGCCATATTATTGAGAAAAAGTTACTTTATGAGACCAATCACTTCATCAAAAACAAATACATCGGAGAGAGACCAAGTGTATATGAAATTGGTGAAGATTGTCCTGGTAGAGTAGGGCGTTGGGTTGGATTAGAAATAGTGAGAACCTACATGCAAAATAACCCAAAAGTATCGCTATCTGAGTTGATGAATGAATCAGATGCTCAAAAGATATTTAATGGAGCTAAATACAAACCCGTGAACACAGTCATCAATTGAGCACTTCATTGATTAGGTGTTGCTGAAGATTTGATAACTCATTCAGGCCGAATTTGCCGGAAAGTTCAAGAGCGTTTCTTTGTAGGAGTGAAACCTCTTCTGGATATTTCATTAATTCTTTAAGTTTTGTGATTGCCTCATGAGTAGATTTTGGGTCATGATAGATACCAGCTTCATTTTCAAGGAGTAATTTCTTTGACCAGCCTGAAAGGTTTGAGATAATCAGTTTGCCTGCAGCAAATCCCTCAAATAGTTTATTTGGACTACCTGTGTGAAGAATTGGAATGTTTTGGAAGCTTACATAATATGCATGATTTGCCTCTATCACAGGAGCTAAATGCTCGTGGGTAAGGTGGCCAATGAAGGAAACGTTTGATAAACCGTTGCTCTTTTCTTTTATTTCATCAGCACATTTTCCATCTCCCGCAATCGTGAAATGAATATCCAGGTTTTTTGTTTGCGACATATCGGCTAATTCAATCAGGTATTCGAGATGATTGGCAGTGCTGATTGTGCCGCAGTACAACACTTTCAAAATTCCTCCCTGATAGAAGTTACATTTGAATTTGTTTAGCAGGGAAATATTGGGGATCACCTCAATTCTTTTATCAGGGTGTTTATATTCAATGAATTCCTTTATTTCTGATGATAGGGCAACAATGGCTGATGCGTTTTTGTATGCCAAAGATTCCAATTTTCTAGATGACCATTTGATAAGAGGATTTCTAATGATTCGCATTTGAATCGGCACTTCCGGCCATAAGTCACCCACTTCAAAAATGTAGGGAATACCTCTCAGTTTTTTGTTGGCCAATGCAATGATCCCAGTAGAAAGAGGTGTAGTCATAACATAGGATAGATCAACTGGTTCAAGTTTTTTGACAATTTGGAATGCTTTTAAAACGAACTTGACGAAAGCCAGGACTCGTTTTAGGTAATTAAGCTTGTTGTCATATTGAATTGGCAGGTAATGCACATTGATACCATCGATGTTTTTGGTGAGGTAAGACTTTTTGTTGTGTGCTGTAACCATTTCTACATGATTGCCATTTTCCACTAATTTCCTGGCAAGTAGATAGGATCGGATGGAGCCACCATCTTCAGGAGTTTTGAAATATTGGTGAATGTAGAGTATTCGCACTTAGACCTAATCGAAATAAGCCTAAATCTATCAATTAATACCGTATCCTCTGAGATGTGAGAATCACTTATCAATAATATTTTGTCGTTTACTAATAAAATCATGCCGTTCACACATCTTCTTTCTCCAACACAAGCAGAAAACACACCTTTACCTTATCGAAAAACCAAAAGAACTGAGTTATGGTAAAGAGTATAGAAAAAACAACAGGTTATATATGGTACAACCCTGATATGGGTCTTTATCAAAAGGGAAGTAGGAAAGAATTTGACAACTTTTTCAATTTGAGTGGAAGAAAAGAAGAATTCACATTGATTTTGAAACTAAATGCAGTATCTGATATCCTGGCTTATAAGATGGTGAAAGAGCTAAACGCTGCGAAAGACGGTATGGCTGCACCTATGAGATTAGCCATGTAAATTATTCAATACAAAAATTTTGCAATTAAATATCATTATAGGATATTCGGGCGATCCTAAAAATGATATATAGATGCATAACACAATCAAATTTGCTCTTTTTGGCCTAGTTTTGGTTCTTTTTAGTTGTGATAAAGGAAAAGAATCCAGCATGCGCCAAAACACCTTAGAAAATATGCCCCAACCACCTGTTGCTGAGAAGAGAGACTCAGTCCTCACTTTTCACGGTCATGAACGTAGGGATCCCTATTTTTGGATGAGGCTTACAGATGACCAAAAAGCAGCCAGTCAACCTGACGAACAGACACAAAAAGTCCTCAACTACCTGGAGGCTGAGAATGATTACACCAACACCTTCATGAAAGATACGGAGGAGCTTCAAGACTCTCTTTATCAAGAAATGGTAGGAAGAATAAGCCAAACAGATGAATCAGTTCCTTATTTTAAAAATGAGTATTGGTACTACAACAGATATGAAGAAGGTAAGGAATATCCTATTTACTGTAGAAAGAAAGGCACTTTGGATGCCATTGAGGAAATAATTCTGGATGTGAATGAATTGGCCCAGGACAAAGCCTATTATGCAGTTACTGGTTTAAAAGTGAGTCCTAACAATAAAATGCTTGCTTTCGGGGAAGACACACTGAGTAGAAGAATCTATACGATAAGGTTTAAAAACCTGGAAACGGGTGAGTTCATAACTGATGAACTAGCGAACACAACAGGTTCCGGTGCGTGGGCAAACGATAACCTCACATTTTTTTATACCAGTAAGAATGAAGTGTCACTACTATCAGAAAAAATCTGGAGACATAAGCTTGGTAAGTCAAAAGATGAGCTGGTTTACCAGGAGAAAGATCCAAGCTATTACATCTGGGTTACTAATTCGAAATCAGGAGATTTTATCATTATTACGAATAGTAGTACACTATCATCTGATTACCACATTTTAGATGCCAATAAGCCGGAGGGAAAATTCAAGCAATTCACGCCAAGGGAGGCAGTCCATGAATACAGAATCTATCATTTTGAAGATAAATTTTATGTGCTGACCAATTGGAATGCTACTAATTTCAGGCTGATGGAAGCACCAATTGATAAAACAGCCAAGGAGAACTGGGCGGAGGTCATTGCCCACAGGGAAGATGTCTTGCTTAGTGATGTTGATCTTTTTAGTAATCACCTTGTGCTCAGCGAACGCTCAAATGCTGCCAATCAGATTAGGATCATCAACCAGAATAGTAAAGAAGAACACTATGTTGAATTTGAAGAAGAGGCGTACGTAGCAAGAACTACCGGGAACCCTGAATTTGACACAAAAAGCCTAAGGTTTATCTACTCTTCACTCACCACACCTTATACCTGGATTGATTATGATATGAACACCCGGGAAAGGGAAGTGAAAAAGGTTCAGGAGGTTGTTGGCGGACATGATCCAAATATCTATGAAACAGAAAGAATTTGGGCGACTGCCACTGACGGCACCAAAGTACCAATCTCAATTGTATATAAGAAAGGTTTCAAGAAAGACGGAAGCTCACCATTATTGCTCTATGCTTATGGTTCTTACGGCAGTACGAGCGATCCTTCATTTAATTCCACAAATCTTAGCTTATTAGATCGTGGATTTGCATATGCTATAGCCCATATCCGCGGGGGCCAGATGATGGGTAGGGAATGGTATGAACACGGCAAAATGTTTAAAAAGAAGAACACTTTTACTGACTTCATTGATTGTGCTAAATTTCTAGTTGACCAAAAATATACCTCAAAAGAACACTTGTACGCGTACGGAGGAAGCGCAGGGGGACTGTTAATGGGAGCAATAGTCAATATGTCACCGGAAACTTTTAATGGGGTGATAGCAGCTGTACCATTTGTGGATGTGGTAAGCACTATGTTAGATGAAAGCATTCCGCTGACAACAAATGAATTTGATGAATGGGGAAACCCAAAGAACAAAAAGTCTTACGACTACATGCTTTCTTATTCACCTTATGATCAGGTTAAAGCGCAGGACTATCCACATATGTTAGTGACAACCGGGCTTTTTGACTCACAGGTTCAATATTGGGAGCCTTCCAAATGGGTCGCAAAGTTGAGGGATAAGAAGACCGACAATAATGTACTATTACTGGAAACTAACATGGAAGCTGGACATGGAGGCGCTTCCGGAAGATTTAAGAAATATAGAGAGACAGCTTTAAAATTTGCCTTCCTTATGAAATTGGAAGGAATCAATAAATAAAAAAAGCCTCCTGAATTAATCAGGAGGCTTTTTTTGGCCGTTTTTGCTTAGCAGCAATTATGTTTTAATATAAATAATCCAATGCAGTTTTATCTGCGTTAGTAAATGGTCTGTTTGATCCGTCAGTACATGAAAGCATCCATGATCCATTTCCTTGCAGGTCAGCACCAGTTGGTGTACCTGGGATGTGGTTTGCACCTACACCTCCGTCACCTTCATTTGATGGGCTTCCACCGCAGCTAATGCTTCTGTCAAAGAAATCAGTATGTCTGAAACCAATACAATGTCCCATTTCGTGGGCAATGATTGTAGCAATTCCATTGGTACTTAAACCATAAGAAGATTCTAATACACCACTCATTTTAATTTCACCGTATGGATCACAGCTACTTGTAGGGAACCCTGCAGACCCTAAAACGCCTCTTCTCTCATCTCTTTTGTTCAATCTTGTCATTACAATGTCAGCACCAGAAGAACTTGTTACTCTTTCGAAAGAAATTTCAAGGTTTTCTTGATTGTATCTAGCGATAGCTTCATCTAATCCAGCAATCATAGCAGGGCTGTAACCATCGCTACCTCCTCCACCTTTCTTGCCTTTTCCTCCTCCACCGGAAGATGAACCTTCTTCAGGAGCATAAATGGTAATTACTCTTGGACCACAAACAAGATTGTCAGTGCTATATTGTTCAACAGTAGGAATTTCATTTGGTGTTCTCAGGTTATTGATATCCTGTAGAGAAAAGTATATATCGTTTTCTACGATGTATCCTTCTACTATACCTTCATCATTTATGGAAGAAATGATATTCTGGTCATCAAACCCTGCATTTCCAACAGCTCTAACAACATCTTCTGGAATTTGATCTTCGAAAGCAATTTCTTCACCTGGTTGTTGACATGCTGTGAAAGCAAATAAACCAGCTACGGCCATAGATAATGTGACTCTTAAATTACGCATAAGAATATTTGGTTTTGGTTAACAATTACCGAGCAATATGTCGAAAAAAAACAAATGATCAAAAGAATTTGAATTGGGGAAAATATTGTTCTGAACAAGCCGTTGTATAGGATAATTTTAGTGAAATTGCTTATATATTACTACACAAACTTTAAACACAGGAAGCTTGATAAATTCATTTATAAAACCGTTGTAAGTAAAAAGAATGAAATTTTTTGCGCGAACGGGAACCAGACCTGACTGAATTGGCAATTTTTTCGATGAACGGGAATTTTGGGCTGGCAGAAAACGGAAGAAAAATGTCGGTTTTTGAAACAAATTCTTTAATTTATTTGTAGAATAAATAGTTAAAAAGGAACTGGCTATGTCAAAATCAGAAAAAATTACGGGTTACATCTGGTATAATCCAGAGACCGGCATGTATCAAAAAGGGAGTAAAGAAGACTATGAGTATTTCTACGAGGGCAGTGGAAAGAAAGAAGGCTATTCTTTAATTTTAAAATTAACTAACCAAAGTGATTTGCTTGCGTACAAACTTGTCAGAGGTTTGAATACTGCCAAGCAACAAATGCTGGATGGTGATTTGAAAGAAGCTGTTTAAATTTAACAGCAATGTTACCGGGCAATATATAAACCATTTTTGACCTTAGCGGGTCATAGTTTAGCAACCACGTACAGGATATGAAAATTAAACCACAAATAACAGGATATATCTGGTATAACCCTGACACCAAGATGTATCAAAAAGGCAGTATGGAAGACTACCATTACTTCTATGATCAAAGTGAAAATCAAGGTGAATTTTCATTGATCATGAAGTTGAATAACAGGTCTGATATTCTTGCTTATAAACTTGTGAAGGAGCTCAATGTTGCCAGACATAAATTGATGGACAGGGTTTTAAGAGCTGCGAGTTAATTTTCAGATCAAAGAATACTTACATTCAAACAATTTCATATTTTTGTTAACCAATTTATTCGGGGTGTAGCGCAGTCCGGTTAGCGCACTCGTTTAGGGTGCGAGAGGTCGCTGGTTCGAATCCAGTCACCCCGACGAATAAGATAAAAGCTGATCATACGATCGGCTTTTTTTGTTTCCCGGGGAAAAATCACTAGCTGTAAACAATAGAATATCAGGGAGTTATAATTTTTACGAAACAAAAAACGCTAAATTGAAACAAAATGCATGTATGTACAGTTAATGTATAAACATATTAAATCAAGACATTTACAAATTATGGAAACTTTAGCAAAAACCCTTTGGAGCATTGACCCAACACACAGTGAAGTACAGTTTAAAGTAAAGCACCTGGTAATTTCTACTGTTACGGGTACTTTCAACAAATTTGAAGGATCACTGGAAACTGAAACCGAAGATTATGATGGTGCTCATACATCTATCAAAATTGACATCAATAGCATTGACACAAATGTAGCGGACCGGGATAACCACCTGAAGAGTGAGGATTTCTTTGCATCAGAAAAATATCCCTACATCACTTTTGAAGGCATTCTTAATAAAGTGGAAGGAAATTCTTACAAACTGGTAGGACCACTTACTATGAGAGATGTTACAAAAGAAGTTGAATTAAACGTTGAGCTTGGAGGTACGATGGTAGACCCATATGGACAAACAAAAGCTGGTTTTGAAATTTCTGGAGTAGTAAATAGAAAAGAATTTGGTCTGTCCTGGAGTGCTGTTACTGAAGCCGGTGGAGTTGTAGTAGGTGATGATGTGAAATTACAACTAAATGTTCAGGTAGTAAAACAATAGCCAACTATCAAGAAATCGAAAAACCTTACTCAATATTAAAAGGGTAAGGTTTTTTTATGTATTCAAGGGTTCATATTTAAAACAATTCTGAGACATTCAGGTTTGGTAGCTTAGGTGATTCATTTTTTAATTCTATGACAAGAGGATCAAAAATTTTAATTGTTTGTGTTTACTTTTTTATCACTTTTTTTACTGCAAAGGCTCAAAACAATGGCACACTGTCTGGCTATGTTTTAGACAGCAAGTCTGAAGAACCTTTAATTGGAGCAACAGTGAGGTTAAAAGACTCATCTCTTGGTGCAGTTACTGATATCAATGGGTTTTATTCAATAAAATCAATACCTGCACAAACATATGCTGTTGAAATCTCATATGTTGGCTATCGAACCCAGGTCAAGTACAATGTTGTAATTAAATCCGGAGGAAACCCGGATCTAGATATTCAATTGGAAGAAGAGGCAGAAGTCCTGGAGGGTGTAGTGATTACAGCTAATCCATTTGATAAAATAGAAGAAACTCCTTTGTCGATCCAGAAATTGTCTTCAGAGGAAATTGCCACATATCCTGGAGGAAATAATGACATTGCAAAGGTTGTACAATCATTACCCGGTGTTTCCGGCTCAATTGGGGGATTCCGAAATGATGTCATTATCAGGGGTGGTGCGCCAAATGAGAATGTTTACTACCTGGATGGAATTGAAATCCCGAATATCAATCATTTCTCCACTCAGGGAAGTGCAGGTGGTCCGGTTGGAATGCTCAATGTCTCTTTTTTTGAAGGTGTAACACTGTCTACTAGCTCATTCGGTGCTCAGTATGACAATGTGCTTTCCGGTGTTTTACAATTCGATCAGCGAAATGGAAATAATCGTGAGTTCAGGACAAACTTCCGTCTTAGTAGCTCTGAAAGTGCCTTCACGTTCGAAGGGCCACTTTTTAAAGGAATAAACGAACAAAGTAACACCTCCTTTATCGCTTCTGTGAGAAGATCGTATTTGCAGCTACTTTTTAAAGCACTGGATTTTACGTTTCTACCGGATTATTGGGACTACCAATACAAGGTATCACACAAACTCAATGATCATAATGACCTGATTTTTACAGGACTCGGATCAATTGATGATTTTTCTGTGAACTCACCTGAAAGTTTTGATGAAGAACAACAGGCAACACTAGATCAAATTCCTATTATCAAACAATGGTCCACGACGCATGGAGTCATTTGGAAAAACCGATTTAAGAACGCAAAAGGTTACATGACCACAGCCCTAAGTACAAATGTTCTCAATAATGATTTCAAACAATATGAAGATAATGTCAATCAGCAAGGACTTTACCTGAACAATGTATCACAAGAACAAGAAACAAAATTCCGATACACCTACAATAGATTCATAAATGATTGGGTGTTTTCTACTGGGACCGTCGTGCAGTTTGTTGATTATTCAAATGAAACTTTGAACCTGGTGAATAATTTTCAATATGATAACAATCTTACATTTACCCGATATGGGTTTTTTGCCCAGGCCTCCCACAAGTACTTTAATGACCGACTTGGAATATCAGGCGGAATTAGGTTTGACGGAAACACTTTCACAGCTAGTGGGAATGAAATATTCAAAACGTTTAGTCCCAGAGCATCACTTTCATATGCATTAGACAAAGCTCGAAGATGGACCATAAATGCTTCAGCAGGTCGATATTTCAAGATTCCTCCTTATACTATTCTAGGTTTCACTGATAATGAAGGAAATTCTGGCAATAATAAGGTTGATTATATCCAGAATGATCATGTTGTAGCTGGGTTGGAATATTTAGTAACTCCTTCTGCGCGTATCACAGTAGAAGGATTTTACAAGAAATACGATAACTACCCAGTTTCACTCGCAGACAGTGTTTCATTGGCCAACCTGGGAGGCGATTTTTCTGTTTTAGGCAATGAAGAGGTTGCTAGTATTGGGTTGGGTAGGTCTTATGGTGTTGAGTTTCTATATCAGCAGAAGCTAACTAATAATTTCTATGCGATACTGGCCTATACTTTGTATAAAAGTGAATTCACTGGTTTCGACCCTTCAACTTATTTGCCATCGTCCTGGGACAGTGGATCCTTGATTACTTTCACAGGAGGGTATAAATTTGGGAACAACTGGGAACTGAGCGCGAGAGTTCGCTATGCAGGTAAAACACCATATGCTCCGGTAGACCAACAAGCTACTTTGGAGAACTATCCAGCGGTTATTAGAGATTATGGAAGATTGGGACAGGTAAACCTGGATCCATTTAACCAAACAGATATCAGGCTAGACAAGAAATGGAATTTCAAAAAGTGGACACTTGATGTGTTTCTGGAATTACAAAACATACTTTCTCAAAACAATCCTTCCACACCACAATATGGCTTACAGAGAGATGATCAGGGAAATGTTATTGAACCTCGTCAGTTGAAATTGATAGAAGGAGAAGATACTGGTCAACTGCTACCAACAATAGGAGTAGTCATTGATTTCTAGGCATCAACTCAAAAGTATTGAACGGGTTCCATTTTTGGCCATCATGTTTGAGTAATTCAAATTGGGTACATTCAAATTGAGATGAATACTTTTCATATTGAAACTTTTCCCAGGCTTCATGAAACTCTGGTTTCCTCAGGTCCCTGAATGCTACGGTCATGTGTGGGTGAAATGGACGACTTTTGTAATTAGCATTCAACAGCTTGAGATTTTTTTTGACATATGATGTCAATTCTTTTTGAAGGATTGTCAATTTTTCATTGTGCTTTACATCAATGAAAATCACTCTAGGGCTAAAGCAATCGAAATTTTCAAGTGAGATATTGAATGGTTCAATGGAGGTGTGAAACTCAGATAGTATATTAGTTAACGAATTTTCTTTTTTCTCCTTCCATCTAAAAGGCATGTGTAATGTAATGTGGGGAGGAGACCTCAATGCTCCTTTTGACCTGTGATGCTTTTCGAAATATTTTTTGATTTTCATCACCTCAGAATGAATGGGTTCGGGAGGAATAATCGCTAAAAAGTAAAGATTTTCTTCCATTGTCGTCAAGGATGTGCTGAGACCCAAACTTCTCCATCCTCAAAAATTTCTTTCTTCCAGATAGGTACCGTTTCTTTCAGTGTATCGATAGCATATTGACAAGCCTCAAAAGCTGCCTTTCTATGTGCTGAGGCAACACAGATTACCACAGGAATTTCTCCAATTTCCAGAAGACCAACCCGATGATGTATGCACACATGGAGGATATCCCATTTTGCGATTATCGCATCACAAATTTTACGCATCTCCTTAATTGCCATTGGCTCATATGCCTCAAAATCAAGCTTTTCGACTGTTTTTCCTTTGGTTTGGTTTCTTACTGTACCCGTAAAAGTAACAATCCCACCTGCTGCGGGATCTTTTACTAATTGCAGACATTCTTCTTCAGATAAAGTGCTATGTTTTATTTGGACGTCTATCATATTAGCCACCACTCACTGGGGGAATAATCACAACTTCATCTGATTCCTGAATTTCATAGGCATCAGATTGATATTCTTCGTTGATTGCAAACTTTATGGAGCGTAGTTTCTCAAATTCCGGGAACTTTTCCATTAATTCTGACTTTAAATCCTTGATGGTAAATTTTTCAGGGATATCCCAGGGTTTCTGGTGATCATTTATGATTTCCCTGGCTATGCCGTACGCTACAAGATTAATTTTCATATCTATAAGCTAATTTATTTTATAATTGGTAGAAAAAACATGAATAACCTTTCATATATTGGTTAAATTTCAAACTGAATTATTTTGGATCACATGTTGGTAGATAATCATGGACGTACAATCAACTATTTACGCCTGGCTGTGACGGATCGTTGCAACCTGAGGTGTTTCTATTGTATGCCTGAAGAGGGGATTAAGTATGTAAACAGGGACAAGCTGCTTACCTATGAAGAAATGCTCAAAATGGTGGAGGTATTTTCCGATCAGGGAGTCGACAAAGTGAGAATTACCGGAGGGGAACCATTTGTTAGGGCGGGAATTGAACCGTTTTTGAGAAAATTAACCCAGATAAATGGACTGAAAGAAGTAAGTATCACCACCAATGGAACCCTAACTGCTGAAAAAGTAACTTTCCTGGAGGATATTGGAATCAAGTCGGTGAATCTGAGTCTTGATACCCTGGATGCGGAGCGATTCTTTCAAATCACGAGGAGGAATGAATTTGCTACTGTTATGAAATCACTAGAGGCATTACTCCAATCACCAATCAAAACCAAAATCAATATGGTTGTGATGGCAGGCAAGAATACACAGGACATCCATGATATGCTGAAACTGACGAAAGAGAATGATCTGGATGTTCGATTCATAGAGGAAATGCCTTTTAATGGATCATCCATGAATAATACCCAGCAGCTCTGGAGTGCTGAAATGATCAAGAATCACATTTCAGAAAAATTTGATATTGATAAGTTGGAGAATCCCCCATTCTCAACATCAGACAATTATAAAATCAAGGGCTTCACCGGTGGTTTCGGAATCATTGCGGCGTATTCCAGGACCTTTTGTGGTACTTGCAATCGTATCAGAGTTACACCGCAAGGGGATTTACGTACCTGTCTGTATGGAAAATCAATTTTCAATGTTCGGGAGACTTTAAGAAACCATGATGCCAATACACTGAAGGCAAATCTTATAAATGCGATCGGGAAAAGAGCCAAGGATGGATTTGAGGCTGAAAAAGACCGATTGCAACAACCAATTTCTGAATCAATGGCAACTATAGGTGGATGATTACAACTGAAGAAGCACTGGAAATAATCTTATCCCACACAATAAATTCTGAACCAGAACTGATTCCACTTCCCGAAAGTTTAGGCAGAATTTTACAGGAAGTGATAAAGGCAGATCGAGAATTTCCTCCTTTCAACAGAGTTACGATGGACGGTATTGCTGTTCAGAGTGAGGCACTGAAATCAGGAAGAACAGATTTTGGGATTGAGGGTGTTGCTGCAGCAGGTTCCGCTCAAATGACATTGGAAAACGCTGAAGCATGTTTGGAAGTGATGACAGGAGCTGTTTTACCAATAAATACAGATTGGGTTATTCCCTACGAGCAGGTAGAAATAAAAGAGGGCCGGGCTACAATTACAGTTGATGCGGCATCTCTACTTAAGAAAAGCAATGTCCATGAAAAAGGATTTGACAGGAAACAAAACGATATCCTGATAACTTCTGGAAAAAAGATTGGTAGTCCGGAGATCGGTGTATGTGCTACAGTAGGCAAAGCATCAATATATGTCTCTAAATTACCTAAAACCATCATTTTAAGTACAGGTAACGAATTGGTTGACATTGATCAAGACCCCTTACCCCATCAAATCAGGAAGAGCAATATTCACCAGTTAAGGACTTTATTAAGCACTCAAATGATCAATGCAGATTATGTCCACCTACCGGATGATCATTCCACCATCAAAGAGAAACTAAATGAAATTTTAAACAATTATGACCTGGTCGTTACCAGTGGGGGTGTATCGAAAGGCAAATTTGATTATTTGCCATCTGTTTTGGATGAGTTGGGAGTTCAGAAACATTTTCACCGGGTAAAACAGAGACCTGGAAAACCCATGTGGTTTGGAACGACAGATAAGACCGTTGTATTTTCTCTACCAGGGAACCCGATTTCTTCTTTTATGTGTGCTAATATCTATTTAATTCCATGGGTTCAAAAATCGATTGGACAAGAGGGAGTAAAATCTCAATTTGGTATCCTCACAGATGATATCACCTTTAAACCTGATCTAACTAGATTCCAGGAGGTAAAACTTCGCTATGATGAGGGTAAATTATTGGCCACTCCAGTCAAAGAAAACGGTTCTGGAGATTTGGCGAGCTTATTAGAATCAGATGCATTCATTAAGTTGCCAATAGGAAAAGATACTTTCAAGGCAGGTGAATCCTACGAATTATTCATATTCAGAGATTTTTGAGAGATTGTATCCTTTGCCAATTCCATTTCTTCTGGAGTATTGGCATTGAACAACACTTCATTATAATCCAGTTTGATGATTTCCACATCACTATTGATCAACACCTTTCTTGGACATGAGTAGCCTTTACTTAAAAAATACAATAAGACCTGATAGGCTTTTGGCTCCCAAATAGTGATCAGAGGTTCTGGAAATTTTGTTTCGGGATTGTAAAAACACGTAGCTAGCTTTCCTGGGTTTCTTTTTTCTACAAGCAAACGAATGGTTTCGTTATCCAAATATGGAATATCAGTAGCAATTGTCAACCAAGCGGTGTTTGGACTAAACCTAAAAGCACTCAAAATTCCTCCAAATGGACCAAGATCAAGAAATGAATCTGTGATACTACGGTATTGTTCATACTCTAATTCTTCTTTTGAGGAATAGTAAGTGTCAGTGCAATATTGATCAAGAATGTTGGCCAGATACTTTTTATGCGGTTCTCCATGATATTCAATTTTACTTTTATCCTGACCCATCCTTTCACTTTTGCCACCAACAAGCACCAAACCATTTAATTGTGGCGTAAGATTATGAAGTGATTTCTCAATGAAATCTGCAATGGCTGAAATATCAGAGATCTTAAATACTGGAAGACCGGGATTATAAGCACTATGATCCTTCAAAAACTCATGAACTTCTTCAAAGCCTTCATCCAGAATAAAACATGCTACATTGGTGAGTCGATCCAATTTCCTGCTTAAAGATTCTTTCTTTTTCTCATTGATAATAACAATTTGCCTATTGGCAGTAAAATGGTTGTTATTAACCAGGACAAAATCATTACTGTTGAAAAGCTTCCTGAAGCTATAAGTAAGATCACCAGGGTGAATACTGAGTTCGTGGAAATTTATTTTATCAATGTAGTGTGTGTGAAATTCCGACTTTTCTTTCTCCTCATTATGAGCAGCATCCACAAATCCAATTTTTCGAGATGGTAGCATTTTGGCAATATCTTTTGCCAGTTGATTGATGATACCACAGGGTGCTCCGATAATTCCCCATTCATGTCTATGGTAAATTCCACCTTTTGGTTTTTCCAGACTTGCGTGTTTTTTATGCCCTTTCAAAGTCACTTTTCCCTCCTTTTTTGCTCATTAATTTAGTTGAAAGAATCTCTATATCATGTGAAAATCCCTTACACATATCATAAATGGTAAGTGCTGCTATACTTGCACCTGTTAATGCCTCCATTTCAACACCTGTTTTTCCACTTACTTTAGCGGTACAATTTATTTCAACCAATCTTTCACTGTTTATTTTAATTTCAATTTTGCAATCCTCCATAGGTAAAGGATGACAAAGTGGAATTAGTTCACTAGTTTTTTTGGATGCAATGATTCCCGCAATAATGGCTGTTTGGAAAACAGGTCCTTTTTTGGTGTGAATCTCATCGTTCTCCAGCCGATCCAGGATGTCGTCCGCTAGTTTCAAGAGTGATTGTGCCACTGCTTCACGTCGGGTTACTTTCTTATCGCCAACATCCACCATATTGGGATCGCCACTTTTGCTCAAATGAGAGAACTCCTTTTCCATTTTTTCCTGTTTATTGTTACTAAATTACTTCAATTAAGTGTCGATATGAAGCATTCTCTTTCCAACGAAGAATTATTAAGATATGGTAGACATCTGAACCTACCTGGGTTTGGAGTAGATTCTCAGGAAAAACTGAAAGGAGCAAGTGTTCTTGTAGTCGGAGCAGGAGGACTTGGAGCTCCGTTGCTTCAATATTTGGTAGCAGCGGGTATAGGAAAGATTGGGATAGTGGACCATGATCGTGTTGATGCCAGCAATTTGCAGCGTCAGGTACTTTATGGAACGGAAGATATTGGAAAACTCAAAGTGGAAGTTGCATCTCGCAAACTTAATGGCCTGAATCCTAATGTTGAAATAGAAACATATCCGGTAAGTCTCACATCGGAAAATGCACTTGAAATAATAGACAACTATGAAATAGTAGCAGATGGAACTGACAATTTTCCAACCAGGTACCTGGTTAATGATGCATGTGTATTAGCATGTAAGACCAATGTATATGCTTCTATCTTTCAATTTGAGGGTCAAATCAGTGTTTTTAATTATTTAAGTGGGGATACCAGGGGCCCGAATTATCGTGATTTATTTCCGACACCTCCTGATCCAGGATCAGTGCCCAACTGTGCGGAAGGAGGAGTTTTAGGAGTTTTACCAGGGATATTAGGATCCTTTCAGGCATTGGAAGTATTGAAAGTGATCACCGGGCTTGGTGAGCCACTTGTAGGAAAATTAATGATCATTGATACTTTATATCATACCCAAAGAGTATTGAAATTCAAAAAAGACCCGGATAACCCATTAACCGGTTCAAACCCACAGATCAAACAATTGATTGATTACGAGCATTTTTGTGGCCTTTCAGTAACAAGCACTGACTCAATTACAGTTGAGGAATTGATGAATTGGCGAAAAAATGAAATACCCCATGTTTTGATAGACGTTCGCGAACCTCATGAGTATGAAGTCTCTAATTTAGGAGGACTTCTGATCCCTAAAAGTATTTTTATTGATCAGGTTAGTCAATTTCCAAAAGAAGGAAAGGTTGTTGTCCATTGTAAATCTGGTGGACGGAGTGGCCAGGTCATATCGTATCTAGAGAAAGAATTTGGCTATACCAATCTGATTAACCTGGAGGGAGGGATTGATCGTTGGATTGAGTCTTTTGACAAAACCGTTAGTGTTAATTTGTAGTTCACAAACTGGATCTGTCGTTCACAAACAACTGATACTATATTATAAATAGGTTTATTTCCTTCGGTGTATCAACAAACTATCATACACCGATGAAAATTTTTAAACTATTTTCCATACTACTCGCAGGAATGTTATTCTTTTCCTGTGATCCGGAGGAGGATCCAGGAGAGGTCGAATATGGTTATCTGTCTATGTCTGTTGCACTCACCATCACTTCAGAAGAAGCCACTGGGAGACTTGATGCCGTGAATACGGATGATTTCAGGGTTACCATTTTTGATGCTGGCGGAACAGAAGTGATGGTGTTTGACCCTTATTCTTCAGCACCTTCAGAAGTAGCGCTTCCAACTGGTGAATACTATGTAGAAGCACACAGTAATAACCTGGTAGATGCCGCATTTGATAACCCATATTACTTTGGTCGGTCTGCCAATTTTACGATTGATAAGGAGGAGACCACCACAGTTGATATCGAGCCTGAGTTAGCGAATACAAAAGTGGCTATTCTTTATTCTGAAAGTGTTGAAAACACATTTGACGCCAATACAGGAACTGTTGAAGTCATTGCGACAGGCGCAACATTATTTTACGCACAGGGAGAAACTCGTGAAGGGTATTTTGTTACATCACCTCTAGAAATCGTTGTAGACCTTAGCTACACAAAACTGGATGGGACTACCATCGACAAAAGCTTTACAACAACCATTGATGATCCACAACCCAAAACACTTTACAATATCAATGTAGATGCCACTTTGGAAGATGGCGTTATAGCTTTCAATATTACAGTTGATGAAACTTTTGAGGTTATTGATATAATTCTGGGAGCGACTTCAACAGACTCTTGCCTTTATAGTGGTTATTTCATGGAAGTTTTAGGAGAATCAGATCAATCAAGTCCTACCTGGACAAGGGGTGCGGATGGATTAATTCATGTCATCAATTACTTTGAAGATGGGGAAAACTTTATCATGAACCTTACCTACGATGCTCAGGATCAATTGACAAGAATTGAGAGCCTATACACAAGAGCGGACCTATTTTATGATGGATCAGGTAGATTAATTAGGGAGGAAGCTTATGATTATGACTTTGATTTGGCACAATGGATGCCTGATGGTAATACCGATTATGTTTATAACGTCCATGGTCAGTTGTACAGAGAATTAGATGACGGGGGTGGGTATAAGGAATATATATACCCTAATACAACAACCAATAACCCATCTGAACGCCAAAGTGTGCAAGCTGCAGGATATGTTTCTCAGGTTATTTCCTATGCATATGATGCAAATCCTAATCCATTTCAAGAACAAGGGATGCGTTTTTGGGACATTATTGATACTGATCAACCGCTATTTTCAGATAATAATATCACGTACATCAGTGATCAGGAATATGATAGTGATGGTATTCCAACCTACTTCTTTGCTGCAAATGTATCCTTATTGTACGATGAATATGATAGACCAATTCAAGCGGATTTCATTGATGTAGACGATGGTTCAACTCAGCGATTTACATTTTGGTATGAAGATTGCCTATAACTGTTTACACTAACTAGAAAGAATTATGAAACAATTAACTGCATTAATAACTTTTATTGCATTATGCACATTTACAATTAGTTGTCAGGAGCCTGAAAATGAACCAGGCCCAACTGATTTCGGATACCTTTCAATGTCCATCACGCTCACTGTAACTTCAGAAGAAGCCAATGGGAGACTTGATGCCGTAAATACTGACGATTTCAGGGTTACCATTTTTGAAGCAGGAGGAACAGAAGTAATAGTTTTTGACCCATATTCATCCGCACCATCAGAAGTAGCGCTTCCATCTGGTGAATACTATGTAGAAGCACATAGTAATAACCTGGTAGATGCCGCATTCGATAATCCATATTACTTTGGTCGATCTGCCAATTTTACAATTGATAAGGAAGAGACCACCACAATTGATATTGAGCCCGAGCTAGCCAATACAAAAGTGGCCATTCTTTACTCTGAAAATGTAGAAAACACGTTTGATGCGTATACAGGAACTGCTGAAGTAATTGCAACGGGCGCCACATTATTTTATGCACAGGGAGAAACTCGTGAAGGGTATTTCGTTACATCACCTCTAGAAATTGTTGTAGACCTTAGCTACACAAAACTGGATGGCACCACCATCGACAAAAGCTTTACAACAACCATTGATGATCCACAACCAAAAACACTTTACAATATCAATGTAGATGCAACACTAGTAGATGGTGTAATAGGTTTCAATATCACAGTTGATGAAACATTTGATGTGGTTGATATTGACCTGGGTCTCACAGTTGTAGAAGGGTGTCTTTTGACGCAGTATGCTATAGTGGAAGACACGGATGAAGAAATCTGGGATATTGGATATACCGGTGCTGACTTAAATTCTATCGAATACGATGATAATTACGGTGGAGATGAGTATACAACTTCTTTCATCTATGATGGAAATGGGAACATAACGGAAGTAAATTTTTCAGGGAATTCAGTTGGGAAAGAAGAATTTACATATGATGGGGGAAACCAGTTGGTCGAGCGAATTAGATATCGAGATTACGGATCTGGGTTAGAATTTAATGCCAGAGAAGTTTACAGCTATAACTCATTCGGTCAAATTATCAGAATTGATCAGTTCAGAGAAGATGGTGGAGGGAGTGAGTATTTGGATTATTGGATCACATTTCAGTACAATAATGATACTACCTGGAATCCTTTTAAATCTGAAGAATATAATCAAGCAGGAACTAATTATCGTGACAGATACTATACTTACGATGATAACCCCAATCCTATCAGGACATCTGGCCTATGGATATGTGATGACTGCATAGACTTTGAAGAAATCCCATTTACAGATAATAATATAACGTTCAAAGAATCTCGTGATGGACTTGAGTCGACTACCGAAGGGACACTTGATGCTTTTTTCACATATAATACTGAAGGGTACCCAATCAGTGTAGACTATGTATACAGTAATGGAGATACTTCAACTCAGACATATATGTACACTTGTAATTAGGTCTTAATTCCAACTGTATCACACCAGGTTAATTCCCGGCAATCTCTGTCGGGATTAACCTCTACAAACTCAATTACTATGAAACGCAAGCTACTAAGTCCAATACTGGTTTTTTTATTATTACTAGGTTGCAGCCAAGAAGAGGAATTCCCTGAACCAACTGAGGTTGGCTACCTATCCATGTCAGTCACCCTGACTATTACATCAGAAGAAGCTAATGGCAGAATAGAAGCTGTAGATACTGATGACTTCAAAGTAACAATTTTTGATGCTGGTGGAACTGAGATTATGGTATTTGATCCATTTTCTTCAGCTCCTTCAGAAGTACCATTACCTACAGGTGAGTATTATGTGGAAGCACATAGTAATAATCTGGTAGATGCTGCCTTTGAGAACCCATACTACTTTGGCTCATCCGCAAATTTCACAATTGATAAAGAAGAAACTACTACTATTGACATTGTACCCGAGCTTGCCAATACAAAGGTGGCCATACTTTATTCAGAGAATGTAGAAAACACATTTGATACATATACAGGAACTGTAGAAGTTTTAGCTGGTGGTGCTTCGCTATTCTACGGTCAGGGTGAGACGCGAGAGGGATATTTCATTGTTTCCCCGTTAGAAATTTCGGTCAACCTAAGCTACACCAAACTTGATGGTACTACTATAGACAGGGTTTTAACTACTACGATTGACGATCCTCAACCCAAAACACTTTACAATATTAACGTAGATGCCACCCTTGAGAATGGTATTATTATTTTCAACATAGTTGTGGACGAGAACTTTGATATCATTGATATTGGCTTAGGAGATACATCGATTCAATTACCTCTTCCTGAAAACGGATTTTATCTGGACGATATATTTTATCCTACACCAACTGCTTACTTTGGTTGTCAGGAAGATGTGAGCTGGTCTGAGTGTCAAATCTTATTTTCTAATGGTCAGGCTGATCTTTGCAGTGGAAATCAAATTACCTCCATCGCAGGTATTTCTTCTCAGGGACCAATAACTGAAATCGCTTCAGGCCAGTATGATTTTAGCACTTTAAACAACGGAGGGGCAAACTCACCGGAACTACCTAACACTTTTATTTGGTCCCTGGCTATTACTGATATTCCTGGGTATGATACAAACTGTGAACCGCTTCCTGGGTTTCAACTTTACGATACAGATATCAATGGAACTTCATCTGGATATATGAATGTGTCTAAAAATGGAAACGAATACACTATTTTATATGAGTATGAGTTTGTGGGAGGACCAAAAGTAGCTGGATCTTACATTGGTGAGATAGAAGACATTAGCAATCCAACAGCCTGTGATAGGTATGATGGATTCACCACGATCAATAATGAAAATGGTAATGTAATGTCAGATGACGCCTATGATTTTGAAAGAGATGGCAATGATCGTATCAATCTAGTGAAGAGGATCAATGGGCCTGGAGACACTACATTTATTAACCTTATCTATGATACACAAGAAAGAATTATTTCCAGGTCTGTCGGTCAGTATACCCATGTGTTTTCATATGACGCATCGGGACATATGTTTAGAAGTGATCAATATAACGGAGACCCTGCAAACCCAGTCAATAGAGAAGCTTATACGGAGTATCTTTTTGCAGGAACTCAGATTGTGGAATTAATCCATTACAGCGATGCTGGAATCCTACAATACAGAGTAGTTTTTAATTATAATGATGGTTCTAATAACCCATCTTCAATCACATACTTTGATGACACAAATGAAATTCAGCAAGTAATCAACTATCAATACGATGAGCAGACCAATCCAAACAGCATTTTTGGTTTAGCTGGAATCTATATTGTAGAGGAAGAAGGAGTATTGCCATTTACAGATAATAACATCACTAGTATCCATAATACTTATTACGATGCTGGTATCCCACAGGAAGAACTTACTCTCAATCTAGTTTACCAATATAACTCATTGGGTTATCCACTTTCTTTTGAGATGACTTCTCCCTCTATACCCAATTTCAGTTTTGAAAAAACCTTTAACTATCAATGTCCCTAAAACCCCCATACCATGAAGAAAATATTTTTAACCCTATCAATGATTATAACTTTCTTTGCTTGTCAACAAGAGGAGGATATTCCTGAACCAACTGAGATTGGTTATTTATCCATGTCAGTCACTCTGACAGTTACATCAGAAGAAGCAAATGGAAGAATAGAAGCAGTAGATACTGATAATTTCAGAGTAACAATTTTTGATACTGGTGGAACTGAAATTTTAGTATTTGATCCATTTTCATCAGCTCCTGTAGAAGTACCGCTTCCAACTGGAGAGTACTATGTGGAAGCACACAGTAATAATCTGGTAGATGCCGCATTTGAGAACCCATACTATTTTGGCCGATCTGCAAATTTCACAATTGATAAAGAAGAAACCACTACAATTGATATTGAGCCAGAGCTTGCCAATACCAAAGTTGCCATTCTTTACTCTGAAAATGTAGAAAACACCTTTGATTCTTACACAGGAACCGTAGAAGTGATTGCTACTGGAGCTACGCTATTCTATGGACAGGGAGAAACACGTGAGGGGTATTTCATTTTATCTCCACTGGAAGTAGCCGTTAATCTGAGCTACACTAAACTGGATGGCACCCCTATTGACAGGGTTTTCACTACCACAATTGATGATCCACAGCCCAAAACTCTCTATAATATCAATGTAGACGCTACTCTTGAAGATGGAGTAATCATTTTTAATATCGTAGTGGATGAAAGTTTTGATGTAATTGACGTTGAACTGGGTGAAAGCACTGGTCCGGGAGCATCATGGGTTTTAAATTATGGAGGCTCGCTAGATGATGGATTTAGTGATGCGCTTGAACTGAGTGATGGAAATATTTTGCTTGTGGGTTCAACATCTTCTCAAGATGGCGACATTACACAACCACGAGGAAACCTGGATGTATGGGTTGTCAAAGCTGATAAATCAGGGAACATAATTTGGTCTAAAAACTATGGGGGTTCCGATGGTGACATAGGTGTAGCGGCGGTAGAAAACACCGATGGAACCATAGGAATTCTTGCGACAACAACATCAGAGGATGGAGACGTTTCATTCTCAAACGGTGGTCTCAATTATGATATATGGCTTTTAGAGATAGACGCAAATGGAAATCTCCTTTGGGAAAAAACTTACGGATATTTTCAAATGGAAACATCCGCAGGATTAGTGAGTATGCCAGATGGTGGTTATGTAATTTCAGGTACAACTCAGGTAAATGACCTTTTTAGTGCAGATGCTATTTTGTATCGAGTAGGAAGTTCTGGTAATATCATTTGGGAGCAAATATTTAGTGAAGCAGGATTCCTTCAAATAACTGACTTACAAAGACATTCAAACGGACTTTTCTATATCAGCGGAACGGAAACAGTTTCTGGTAGTCCTGGAGCAATAAATGCCATAATAATCTCATTTAACGAGAATGGGAGTCAACAGAATGTAGTCAAAAGGAGTATCCCACAAGGTATATCTTCAATAGACGCTATGTTTTTCAATAACGGTAGCATAGTAATTGCCGGTGCGACTAGTTCATATGATGGTTATGCAGCCCAGTTCTCAACTGGAGGGACATTGTTGTGGGACGAAATCTACACAGAGGGTCATATTTATGATATTCAATCAACCGCATCTTCTTTATATATGGTGGGTTCAGATTACGATGGAACATCTGTTCAAATGGTACTGATAGAAACTGATTTGTCAGGTAACCTCAGCAATAGTTATTATGTAGGGGGTTCTGCTTCAGATGTGGCAACAGGATTGATTGTTAATTCTCCGGATGAATTTCTGATTACTGGTCCCTCTGCCTCCACAGATAGTGGATTCAATAATCTCGGGCAAGGTGACGGTGTTTTGATACAATTCAACACGAATTAATCATTGAATATTCTTCCCTTAAAAAAATCTAAGAATTTAATATTTAAATTTTCTAACAATGAACATTATAAAAAATATTTTAACCCTAACAAGCATTCTATTGCTGGCGATATTTATCTCTTGTAGTGATGACGAAGGAGGAGATGACACTCCGGAACCACTTCAAGCTGCAATAGACATTTCAGCGGAAGAAATTGGCCCTGGAGAAACGGTCACTGTAAGCTCTTCGCCTAGTACAGGGATACCAAGTGGAGGAGTTAATTTTACCTGGACGATCTCTGGTAGTGGAAGTATAACATATACTTCTCCAAATAACCCCAACGGTAGTGATCATGAATTTACTAACGGTAATTTAATGATATTCTCTCATGGAACAGTTTCAGATATCACATTAACTCCGGGGTCTTCTGGTACTTTGGGGATACAGTTAAGAATAGAATCCGGAAGCACATTCACTGATTTTGGTAGCTCCGTTACAGTTTCCGGATCTATTGAATTGACCTCAATTCCTGAAAATTTCAAATTTGAGGATGTAAACCCAGATCCTGAAATTGCAGACTATACATTTAGTGGAGACGTAGAAATTCCTTCATCCTATTTTGAAGATTATATACTACTTGAAGTAGATGAGGACGCTCAGGTTACACTTGCGGGAACCCTATCTTCTAACGGCAATTATATGCGAATTAGAGGGAAAAATGGAGCTTCCTGGAAGGGCATGTTAGTTACCCAAAGTGGCAATTTTGATAACCTTGCACTCTATCTCAATAATGCAGGATCTTCATCAATTGAAAGTTATGAACCTTCATCACTTGTGATAGACCGATCGAGCCTGACATTACCAACATTGATTTTTGAAGAGTCAAACGGGTTTGACATGTATTATACGGAAAATGTAACGAACATAGTCAATAATGGAGGAATCCAATATTCATCCTTAACTCCGTTTTTTGCTCCAGCAAGGTTGTGGCCAGATATTCAGCCCCCATCAAATGTAGAAAATGCTGTTGTTACTTTTACTGGTAGTGTCGATACCCAGTTAAGTTTTGGAGGGAACGTTGCGTTGTATGTAGGATCAGACATTAAAATCAAAGGTGGTTTAAACATCAGTGACCTGGTTGTTTTTAATGTGAGTGGTGGAGACCATACTATTTTCATAGAAGACAATAGTGCACTACTTGTTGGAGGTCTTTCCTGCAACGGATTAAATTTTGCAGGTGAAAATGGAGCGACCTGGCAAGGCATTTATGTTGGTTCGCAAGGATTCCAAATGACAAGCTCTAGTGTTGTAGATGCTGGAAGTGCCACAATTTCTGGAAGTGGAATTGCAGGTATAGATGAAAAAGCGGCCATTTACGTTAATAGTCCTGTATCCAGATTTGAAAACAACAATATTCACAATAGTGGAGGATATGGTCTATACGTAGGAGGTATCAGCCATTCTCAAAACAGCTCCAACAATTTAGATGGCAATGTCTTTGAAAATAATGCAGAAGCTGCTATTTCTGTTCTACAGGAACATGCTTCAAGTTATTCCATTGGGAATTCTTTTACCACTCCTGATAATGTAGCAGCTATTGAAGTGAGAGGAAGTTCTAGCCAGTCAGCTGGAAATGCTACATGGAGTGATCTTGGGGGTGATAATTATTACTATGTCCAGGACTTTTTGAACATCGCCAGTAATATGACCATCGGCGAAGGGGCACACTTCAAATTTGAGGACAACAAAGGAATTGATTTCACCGGAATAATCTTCACCGCAACTGGAACTGAGTCAAACCCAATTCTATTCGAAGGGATTGTTTCTGGAACAGCCTCATGGTATGGAATAAAAATTGGCAACAATAACGCATCCAGTATTACCATGTCATATGCAACGATTGACGGTGGTGGAATAGCTATGTTTTCCGGGGCAAGTGAAGACGCCAACCTGGTAATTGACGGTACAGGAAATGTGAGTGTAACCAACTGTACTTTCTCCAACAGTGATGGGTATGGAGCACTCATAGAGTTAAATGCCACTGAATATGATTTTGAAGCGGCAGAAAACAACAACACATTTACCAATAATGCTTCAGGTAACATACTGAACAGAAATGACTAAATTTATTGGTCTGGGGGCCATTTTGTCCTCAGGCCTATAGTTTTTTAGTCGCACGCAATCACAAATAAAGCAAGTAGCTTTGCAAACTTTGAGCCCTAGATTGAAACAGGATACATATTCCAGGCCATTCTATTTGCCTAGCAGGCATATGGAGACTATCGTACCTTCTGTACTATTTGGTTCGCCTCCGTTTGCCTATCGAAGAGAGAGACTGGAACTTCAGGATGGAGATTTTCTGGACCTTGATTGGCTCAAAAATTATAATAATCGTCTGGTAATCATTTCTCATGGAATGGAAGGTAGCTCGGACAGATATTATATCAGAAGAATGGCGCATTACTTTCATGAAAAAGGATGGGATGCCCTTGCATGGAATACACGTGGTTGTAGTGGAGAATTGAATCGACTACCCGTAATAACTCATCATGGCTTTTACCAGGACCTAAAAGCAGTAACTGAATACGTACTCCAAAAAAACTATGATGATATTGTATTGATTGGTATGTCAATGGGAGGTAACCTGAGTGTCAAGTACTTATCTCTATGTGAAACAGACGATCGCATCAAAGGAGCGGTTACTTTTTCTGTAACAGGTGACATGGAAGGAATGACCAACCGATTAAAACTCTTCGAAAACTGGATATACAAACAATCTTTTCTTAAAAAGCTCAAAGAGAAAATCGAGCAGATTGCCAACTTTCACCCGGAAGCAGTTAAAAATATAGCTGAATTGAAGAAAGTACATACCTTCGAAGGGCTACATGAATTGTTTTCAGTTCCGATGAATGGCTTCAAAGATTTAGAAGGTTTTTACAGTCAGGCATCAGCCAATACATATCTTCCTGAGCTAAAAAAGCCGGTTTTAATGGTGAATGCCCTCAATGATCCTATCTTAAGTAATAATTGCTTTCCCTATGATATCGCTGAGAAACAATCTAATTTGTATCTGGAAACCCCTAAAACCGGGGGACACCTGGGGTTCAATTTTGTGAAGAAGCCATATAGTTATATGGAAAAAAGAGCAGAAGTATTTATTCACGAGGTACTGATGTAGTATGAAAGGTTTATACCTGATTCCCTTATTATTAATAGTTCATGTGTCCAGCGCACAAGAGCTTGAGGTGCTTTATGAAAAAGGGAATCAATGGGAACTTGTAACTGATACCACAGCTTTCGACTGGAAGGATTCCTATACATTGAAAGCACAAATTAATGTTCAGGAAGAAGGTGACTATGTTTTGCAAGCTGGGAACTGGTACATGGCCTGCATGCAATTCCTTGATGCTAAAAAGAGATTTCTAAGTCAGGGGAACAACATCAAACTTCATTTGCAACAAGGGGACACCACAATTTTCATTCACTATCCATTCATTGACCAGAAAAGCAGTGTAAAATTTAATGTCCAGTTATTACCTAGACTTGAATTTGTAGAAAAGGAGTTTAAGAAGAATGTTTTTCAAGCATTTTTCTTGAGTATTGTTGGGTTCCTGGTATTGATTACCTTGGTTTTCATCATTAGAAGTAATGACAAAGTCTACATCCATTATGGCTTCTACCTATTTTCAGTCCTGTATTTCTTTGCCTATCAATACGGAATTCTAGGTTTGGCAATTCCAGTTGTCAACCAAATACCACCTGCGATAGTCTGGATCTCATCGGCATCTCTTTCCATGTCTTATTTGTTTTTTTCCCAGTCATTTCTTGACTTAAGACACGAGGACCCATTCAATTTCAAGTTGATGCGATTTGGACAGTACTACGTGGGCAGTGTAGTCATTATTGAATCTGTTTCCTATTTATTTGATTATGACATTCAGCATGCCCTCTTTTATAAACTGGCTGTAGTAGGTTTTCAGGTACCGCTAATGTTAATATTTCTGTACAGAGTTTATTTGTTAAAAAATACATTGAGTTATATTTTCCTTGCGGGTGCTTCCATATTGGTATTAACAACTCTTGTGGGCCAATCATTATCAACTTTCCAGCTCGTAGTGGAATCCAATCAGATTATTCAAGGAGGTTTGCTCCTGGATATCTTCATCTTCTCATTTGGTATAGGTGTGAGAGTAGGTTTGATCTATGAAGCAAGGGAAGAAGCACAGAATAAACTAATTGATCAGCTGCAATTGAATGAGACACTACAACAGCAATACACCACCGAACTAGAGAAAAAAGTAGAAGAAAGAACCTCTGAAATCATTAAGAAGAATCAGGAAAATGAGACACTTCTGAAAGAGATTCATCATCGGGTAAAAAATAACCTTCAGATGATATCCAGTCTTCTAAATATCCAGGCCAGGCGACTAAATGATACACATTCCAGGGAAATTTTGAACGTTACCAAAACACGCATACGCTCAATTGGTCTGATACACGAACACTTGTATAGCCATGACCATTTAGCTAAAATTGACCTAAAACCCTACATTGAGGATCTTGTAGAGATGCTGAGAAAGGCGATGTTTACTGGGGAAAAACTCACCATTGACATTCAAATTGATAATGAGGAGGCCGATTTTAACACAGCCATGAACATTGGGCTGGTTTTGAATGAATTGGTAACCAATAGTTTGAAATATGCTTTTGTAGATCATCCTGATCCAAAGCTGACTATCCAGGCAATTAGAAGAGAAGAGGAATTTCAAATAACGGTTCATGACAATGGACCAGGTATAATTGGAGAGCCTGGTGGATTTGGTTGGTCCATCATCAGGTCGACTCTCGAAAGTGTTGATGGTCAATTGGAATATGGAAACGAAAATGGATTCTATGTGAGAATCTTAATAAATGACTATATTTTAGCATAGTTTTTGCGAATAACGCTATTGATAAGCGTATTAGTCATTCGAATCTATATTTCCAGCGATGAAGATCAATGTTGTGATCCTTGAGGACAATCCAATTACGGCACAGGACCTCAAGGAAATTCTTATTGAAAATGATATCAATGTACTTCAGACATTTTATGCGGCGGAAGATGCATTGAACAATGCCAGTAATTTACAGGCAGACATTTGGTTGGTAGACATCAAATTAAAAGGGCAAATGACGGGAATTGAATTTGCTTCACAAATAGGTGAATTCTCAAAAAGCCCTATCATTTTTCTAACCGCAAATTCTGATAAAAACACCGTAGAGGAGGCCATTTCTACTGGACCTGCTTCATTCCTCACAAAACCTTTTGACGACAAAGATGTGATCATTGCCGTGGAACTGGCATTTAAAAAACACATCCTTGCCCATCAACAAAACATAAATTCTGGTCAGCAATTACCATTTGTGTTTCTGAAATCTGGTAAGAAATTTACCAAGGTACCCATTGAGAAGATTAGTTTCCTGGAAGCCGATGGATCTTACTGTAAAGTGGTTACGGATGATCAGGAATTTACATTGTCCTGTAATTTGAACCATTTTTCTTCAAACATTAGTAATGGCAGCTTTCTGAGAATTCATAAATCTTATGCCGTGAATGTAGATTGCATCACAGGTATAGACAATGATTATGTATTCGTAGATGAAAAAGCCTTGCCTATTGGGAGGGTTTACAAAAACGAGGTGAAAAACATGTTAAAGAAATTTTCTTAACAAAAAACCTTATTTTAGACCATCCGTTTCAAAAAATGAGACATTATGGGTAAGCCGGAATCATTTGATAGAGAGACTGTTATGAAGCAGGTTACAGACCTTTTTTGGAAGAAAGGGTTTAGTGCTACTTCTATGCAGGATATCGTAGATGCTACTGGTTTAAACAGATCAAGTATTTACAATAGTTTCGGTGGGAAACAGGAGATATATTATGAAACCCTGAAGCATTATAAAAACCAGGTCCAAACAAAATCGATTTCAAATATTGTCAATAAATCCCCTAAGCAAGCACTGAGGGGGATGTTTGAAATAGTTTTGAAGGACACTAATATGAAAGGGTGCTATTTATCGAATTGCACCACGGAATTGGCCAATCAGGATACTAAAACACTGAATTTTCTAACGGATAACATGGATGAACTGGTTTCTTTATTCACTGAATTAATAGAGAAGGGTAAAGAAATCGGAGAATTCAGAAATGAAACGAATAGTGAGGAGGCCGCACTTTATTTATTCAGCAGCTTACAGGGACTCAGACTTACAGGAATGCTTGTTGAAAAAAGGGAGAGACTTTCTACAGTAATTGACGACATTTTCAAGTCCATCTAAAAAATTTTGAATTATTTTGAAACGAACGTTTCAATACTCCGTTTACTGGAATGAACGTTTCAAAAAAATAATCTATGTCAAAATTATCAAACAAAGTTGCAGTGATCACTGGAGGAAACTCAGGAATCGGTTTGGCAACAGTAAAACTATTTTTAGAGCAAGGTGCCAAAGTTGTATTCTCAGGTAGGAGACAAGAAGCCCTTGATGAAGTTTCCGCTACACTTCAGGGAGATTTTCTTGCGGTAAAAGCGGATGCAGGTATCGTTGAAGATCAAAAGAAGCTTATTGACAGTGCTGTCGAGCGCTATGGAAAGATTGATATTTTGTTCCTCAATGCAGGAGTAGCACCTCCGTTACCAATCAATTACATTACCGAAGAGCATTTTGATGAAGTTTTCAATGTAAATGTCAAAGGGCCATTCTTCACAATCAAAGAATCTCTGGCTCACCTGAATGATGGAGCTGTGATCATTACAAACACTTCCGTTGTGAATCAAAAAGGATTTGAAGGATTCGGCGTGTATAGTGCCTCAAAAGCTGCATTAAGGTCACTTTCAAGAGTATTGGCAAATGAATTGAAAGAGAAAAGTATCAGAACTGTATCGGTGGCTCCAGGTCCGATAGAAACCCCTATTTACGGTAAAATGGGAATGCCCGAAGAACAACTGAAAGCATTTGGTGATACAGTGGCAGGTTCTGTTCCTCTTGGTAGGTTCGGGAATGCAGATGAAATCGCGAAATCTGTGCTGTTCCTTGCATCAGATGATGCTTCTTATATCAATGGAGTAGAACTGGAAGTAGATGGAGGACTAAGTCAGGTCTAAATCAATTAGCATCAAATTCAATTGAAATCCCGAATTAACAAATGTTGGTTCGGGATTTTTTTTACGGTTGGTAGGAAAAAATTAACACCCCATCAATATTTTTTCTGAATCAGGTGGAAACCTCTTTAACCTTGTATTGTCATTAGGATGGATTAAAACTCCAAGGTTAAAAAATACTACTCAAATGAAAAAAACGCTTATTATAGTTTTAGGGGTGATTGCAGCATTCTGTTGTATGCATCCTGTACAGTCACAGGACAAACCTGATGTCCTTATTGGTGATGATGTAAGAGCCATATCTGGTTTTGGTGGACCAATGTTTCAGCTGACCCAGGTAGGTAATAAAATGGCCGTCATGAGCGGTGGTGGTGGAGCTGTCATCTTTAATAACATGATGTATTTCGGAGGTTACGGACTGGGTCTGGCTACTGATCTCGAAAAAACAGTTGATGGAATCGATTATGAAGTGGATTACAACCATGGTGGGTTCTTTGTTGGTTACATTTTTAAACCAATCGATGTATTCCACATGGGATTTAGTACAAAATTAGGTTGGGGAGACATCAGCATTTATGAAAAGGATGATTTCACAAATGGTGACCATGACAATATTTTTGTTTTCCAACCCCAAATTGAAGGTGAACTCAACATTACACAGTGGTTCAAACTAAATGGAGCCGTTGGTTTCAATGGTGTTGTTGGGGTAAGCAACGATTTTTATAAACCAATTGATTTTAATAGGCCGCAGGCATCCTTATCTTTATTGTTCGGATGGTTCTATTAAAACAATGATACATGGAAACTAATGTCAGGCGCCTCTTACTAGGTGCGATTTTTATTTTACTGGGAGCAGCATTCCTACTGGACAACCTGAATATATGGGAATTCCAAATCCCTCATTATTTATTCAGATGGGAAATGATCCTTGTACTTATTGGTATCCTAAATCTATTTAGTGGCAGGTATGCTGCTTCTGTTGTTCTCTTTGGCGTAGCAGCCTTTTTATGGGTCCTACGGGATTATGACATAAGTTTCTGGGATTTGTGGCCAGTGATTTTGATTATAATAGGGTTAGGTTTCATTTTTCGCCAATCCAGAAACAGGCCCATTGGCAGAGACTCATTTGATGACATGGCCATTTTTGGAGGCAATGAAAAAGTAGTCACCAGCCATAATTTCAAAGGAGGAAAAGCTACAAGCATTTTTGGTGGCAGTGTCATTGACCTTAGAAAATGTCAATTAGGTGAAAACCCTGTAATTGATGTCTTCACAATGTTTGGGGGTTGTGAAATAAAAGTTCCTGAAGACTGGGAAGTAAGAGTGGATGTGATGACAATACTAGGAGGTTTTGAGGACAAACGCAGAGGAGCAGTCGCCATAGATGATTCCAAAACACTTATTGTTAAGGGATTTACCATGTTTGGAGGCGGAGAGATAAAGAATTAGGCCCGAAACCGGGCCATATATCTATTTCACTACTTCCACGCCCTTCCAGAAAGCCACATAATTCTCGATTTTTTTGGCGAGCTCTTTTGTTTCCGGATAAAACCAGGCGGCATCAGGGTTTTCTTTCCCGTCTACATCCAGGGTGAAGTAGCTTGCTGTACCTTTCCAGGGACAAACAGTATGGGTATTGCTTTCTTTAAAGAATTCTTTTTTGATGGAATTTTCCGGGAAGTAATGGTTGTTTTCTACCACAATGGTTTCATCACTTTCGGCAATTACCTGATTGTTCCAAATCGCTTTCATTGTTTATTGATAAGTTTTGTTGCTACCTACTTAAACAGATTTCAGCCTTGAAGTTTCAGTTTTTTGAGCAAAAGTTTATCCAAAATGAACAATAATGTAACGCAGTTTACAAATCCGAACAAGTAAAGTACGGTTTCAGTAAAAATTAATGAGGTGGCATTCTTTAAAGTACCCACCGCTGTGTCGATAATTTGATTGGATTCCATGCTAAACAATGGAGCGCCCAGAATCAGCAAAACACAAATAATGCCCATCCCAAGTAGCCAGCCTTTCATCCATTTATCAGAAGTAGCCGTTCGACTTTTACGGTTGTAGGTGGATATAATCCTTGTACTTAGGTCTTCTTTAGGAGTTACTGAGATCTTGTTGAACATCATGTCATCAAGCTTGTCTAATTCCTCCAATTGATTCAACTGATCCCTGGAAAGGTCTGCCTTATCAATTTTTCCCAATAAATATTTTTCTATATTATCTTCCATCATATATATAGTTTACGATGTGAGAATTTCTTCTTTATTAAAATGCTTCAATATTTCAGCCAACTTTTTCCTGGCCCGGAATATCTTAACTTTCACACTACCCTTTTCAATTTTCAGCATTTCGGCAATTTCGTCCTGCTCAAATTCTTTCAGGTAATACAAAGTTATTAAAGTTCTTTCTTCTGGTTTCAATTTTCCAATGGCAAGGTTTACTAACCTGCTCTGTTCGTCTTGTTGGACATGAGCGGAAGGATCACTGTCTCCCGTCACAGACTCATGTTGTGAATCAATGCTTTCTTGCTTGAGCTTTTTCTTCCTGATTCGGCTCAATGCTGCATTGGTAACCACACGATAAAACCAGGTACTGAATTTTGAGTCTCCTTTAAATTTATCCGGACGTTGACTTAATTTCAAAAAGCAGTCCTGAACTACTTCTTCCGCATCTTCTGATATATTGATGATCCGAAAAGCAATGGTATAGGCATAATTGGTGTGCCGCATTACGAGCTCCTCAAAAGCATTTTTATTGCCATTGGCTATTTCTTCAATTAATCTATTATCAGAAAACTGTGAAATCACATCTCTTTGACGCCATTAGTTATTATCAAGTTACAAATTATTTTTTTTTGTAACCGATCAGATGAATTGGTAGTCCAATGGGTGTACATTCAAAATAAAATAGAAAAACTATGGAAGCAGTACCTATTATAATAAGCGTTGTGTTTATGCTAAGTTTCACAACAATGATTGTCTTCATCAGAAAATTTACAAACGATGAACGTATGGCAATGATTGAAAAGGGAGCTGATGCTAAATTGTTTAAATCTCAAAGAGGATTTATCGCATTAAGGTTTGGGCTGTTGCTAATTGGAGCCGGCATTGGATTGCTTATTGGTTCTATTTTGGAAAATTCAGCTGGGATGGAAGAAGAGGTTGCGTATTTCTCAATGCTTTTCCTGTTTGGCGGTTTAGGCTTATCAGCATCTCATTATCTGGAAATGAAACAGCGAGAAAGAGAAGACGAACAGAATTGAATGTCATAGATTCAAGGTCAAAAACTCAAACAAAGAGCCTATCGGATTATTTCGGTGGGCTTTTTATGTATGTCAAATACCCTAATTCATATTCTTTGTACTTCTTCTTTTTCTTTATGAACCTTTGGGCTTCTTTGAGTAACTACAAATACAAGTATTATATGGGCTATGATACAGAGTTACGCAGAGAATCGCAGTTGCACAGAGTGGTTTTCTTCTTTGTGAAACTTTGTGCTTCTTCGTGCACTTTGTGTAACAAATCCAATGGTATTCAATGGTTATATTACAGAAGAACAACAAAGTCTTAAATTCCAGCTTAAATTTTGGAGTATAATCTACCACTATGCCTTGTTGTGCCAAAATTCTCATGAACGTATTTATTTAATGATTTCTTACAGTTCACCAGCTCAGATCATTCATATTACTCTTATTTTGAACTAGATTTAGTCCGTAGATTTCTAGAAGGCACAAAATAACCACGTGGAAGAATTAAAAGTTGTTGAATCCAGAATGCGCATTACCGGGATGGCCTTCCTGGTGGTGGTAACTATTGGTACTGTTGGATTCAAGCTGATTGGTGGAGAACAAGCAAGCTTTTTTGATGGTTTTTACATGACAGCCATCACTATCACTACTATTGGCTATAATGAAGTTATCATTCTGGATAATTTAGGAAGGGGTTTTGCTGTATTTATCGCCTTTACAGGGATAGGTATTTTGACTTATTTCCTGACAAATATGGCATCACTTTTTATTGAAGGAGATCTTATCAAAAGCAGAAATAGAAATAAGATGGAAAAGAAGGTATCAAAAATGGAAGGTCATTACATCATTTGTGGTGGTGGACGTGTGGGAGGAAATATTGCGGTTGAACTTTCACAAACGGATCGTGAATTTGTGATTGCAGACGTGAAAGAGGATGTGATCAAACACAATGATGAAGTTTACCCTGAGGTGCCTTGTTTGGTTGGAGACTGTACGGATGATGAGTTTTTAATGAAGTTGGGGGTTGAGAGAGCTCATGGAATTTTTGTGACCACAGGAAGTGACAATATCAACCTGGTGATCTGTGTTACAGCACGACAACTTAATCACAACATACGGATAGTTGCTCAATGCAAAGATGTGAACCATGTCAATAAAATGAGGCGCGTTGGTGCCAATAAAGTTGTTTCTCCAAGTTTTATTGGAGGTTTGAGAATGGCTTCTGAAATGGTACGTCCTACTGTAACCACATTTTTGGATGAAATGCTAAGGTCTACAGAAAATCCATTGAGGATTGAAGAAATTGGCATCCCATCTGATTATGTAGGAAAAAAACTAGAGGATGTCAATCTGGATGGACTTGAACAAACACTTGTTTTGGCATTACAGGAAGGAGATAGATGGGTTTATAACCCAAAACATGATCATGTTTTCCAGGAAAACACCAAACTCATCGCCATGACCACTCCAAAAGATCGTCAGAGCTTATTAAAGAAATTCCATTAATTGCAGGTTACCAGCCCAGCTGTTAAATCCCTGTCTTTCAAAATTGCTGTGAAGTGTTTAGCACTCGCGGAAGGGCAAATGTTATTTTGAAATGAATTTGCATTCATATTGTCTGTGTATTCTACAGCAAAAACCGCTTTTCCTTTTTCAATATAAACTTCGGCTTGCTCATACCAGTCATCTGCGAAAGCATCTTCCGTTAACATCCAGTCAAAATCATCAGAAAGTGCATCAGCCAGGTCTCCCGCATTTTTTTGTCCAATAGAAAGGCCTCTATCATGTGCTTCACTGATTAACCATTCACAATAAGCTTTTTGATCTTCCAGGCTGATATCAAAACCAGGATCATGGTATTCAAATGCATCCATGTTATCGGGTTCAATTCCATCGAATCCTTTTGAGGCTACCATATCTAACCGGGCCTCCATGACGGGTCTCAAAAGGTCCAACTTGGTGATATCCAGCCACTGCTCACCTTCCCAGCCGTCATAGTTATTGCCAATGATCTCACTTGGAAAATCAGATTTATCTGGTCGCCAATCCTCCAATGTACCCACGGAGATATAGGCAATTACTTTAGCACCTTCAGCTTTAAGCCTGTCTACTGTTTCCTTAGAAGTATCAAAAGCATCAACATCTACCACGCTCACGGTAAAAGAGGCATTGGAAACATCATCCAGTTGCCAGTCGAAAGTTGTTTCTGGTGCAGGTGTATACCATGTTCTGTTCGGTGTTTCTCCAGGCAATACCTCATTGTCGTCTGGATCGATATCGTCAGAGTTACATGAGACAATAAATGTTGCGAATGCAGCCATTAGGTGGTAAAGAAATTTTCCTTTCATACGGGTATAAACTGAATCTTTAAGCGAATATTTTACTTCTGGTTGATTTTAGCAATTTTTATCAAAACTAAACCCCCCGGAATTTATAGTATTGCAATCATGGAATTCTACAAAGAAAGGATCTACAAGGCACTTGACTTCATTGAATCAAACCTAAGAAGTGATATTAAGGTGGCAGATATCGCCAATGAGGTGGCTTATTCCAAGTATCATTTTATGCGTGTTTTTAAATTGATCACTGGAAATAATGTGGGTGATTATGTTCGTAAGAGAAGAATTTCAGAATCAGCATTTGATCTGGTAGAAACGGAAGACTCTATTCTAAGTATTGCCAATCGGTACCAGTTTGAAGCACAGGAATCATATACCAGGTCTTTTCAGGATGTGTTTGAGACAACTCCTGGGGAATATCGCAAAATCGGTCACAAGTTTGTTGGTTTTGACAAGTATGAGTTATCAGAAGAACAGCTTGATGCCATCGAAAACTACATTATCATGGAACCAAAGATTGTAGAAATTGAAGAAAGATTATTAGTCGGGATGTCGCAGGTTTCCACCCTGGCGGAAAATAAAGTGGTGGATATGTGGAAATCATTTATGCCCAGAAGGTTTGAGGTCAAAAATAGATTGAAAGAAGAAGAGTACTACTCCATCACACCATTTGATCATAATTTGGATTACACGAAGTTCGATGAAAACACTCAATTTGAACGAAGGGCAGCAGTGGAGGTATCATCTTTTGAGGATATCCCGGAAGGCATGCAACAATTTAAAATTGCCGGTGGAAGGTATGCCGTTTTCATCCATAGAGGACCTGTTTCCACATTTCCTCATACTTTTAATTACATCAATCGAACCTGGTTACCTACTTCTGAATTCGAACATGATGCCCGGGACAAATTTGAGATATTAGGGAAAAAATACTTTGGCCCAAATCACCCAAATTCTGAAGAGGAGGTTTGGATACCCATAAGAGAAAAGGAAATAAAGGCTCAGGAATAAACGTTTCCTTCATATATGACGATTAACTTAATTAGGCCTTTCCTTTGCGTTCTGCTGTTCTCACCAATCTTTTTGAGCGCTCAATCATTTGAAAAGAAACTTTCGGACGCATCTATCTCACTTACGCATGATCGGGTAATTTATGACGGTAGCTATTTCTCCATAGATTACCCAAATGGGGATATTCCTGCTGACAGGGGTGTTTGTACTGATGTGGTTATTAGGGCATACAGAAAGTTGGGTTTTGATTTGCAGAAGGCTGTTCACGAAGACATGAAAGCAAATTTTAGTCTATATCCCAATATTTGGGGCCTAAGCAGGACAGACAGAAACATCGACCATAGAAGAGTGCCCAATCTCATGAAATATTTTGAGAGACTCGGTACTAAGCTGGAAATTTCAGATGACCCGGAATCTTATAAAACGGGCGATATTGTTTGTTGGGATTTAGGCAATGGGCTGACTCATATTGGTATTGTGGTAGAACCAAAGTCAAATGACGGAGAGAGGCATTTAATTGTACACAATATTGGCAGAGGACAGGAAATTTCAGATTGTCTGTTTGATTTCAAAATAATTGGCCACTATCAATACAAACTCTAAATAAGCAAACAGAGTGGAATAATGATTGTACATTATTGATACAATACTTAATTTACTAATATTGTATCCATTACAAAATGGCGTTGGTTTGGAAGAAAAGTTTTATCCCCAAATTTTCACTAAGAGATGGCAAAGGCAGTTTGGCTTTATAAATAAGTCATTTAATGAAGACCTGTGTGTGGCCTTTGTAAAAGATATCCCTGGTGATTACTCATTTGCAGAAGAAGTAAAAGGCTCATTAACACTTGAAGACTTTGCATCAGAGTGCATGACTAACCTGGAAAGCACACTTCAACACCCAGAGTTAATTCGCGAAAAATTAAAAGGTGGCACCCTGATCACATGGAGGGCCAAAGATAGATTCAGTGCCGTAAGGATTTTACTTCCACAGTATTACAATCAATTGACAAAAGAGTTAGGAGACACTTTCTATTTTGCCATGGCGAGCCCGGATATTATTATTTGCTGGGATTCTGAGGACCCTGAAGATATTAAAAAGATCAAGGAACAAGCTCAGGAAGACTATGACACTGAACTTTATAACTTGTCACCGGCATTTTACAGGTGGAATGAGGTCCACTTCTAAATGAAGAGGTCTTTTATTCTGTTCGCCATTATTTTTTCACAATTTGCCTGTACTTCTCTCTGGTTTGCCGGAAACGCAATTGTTGGCCCATTGTCTGATGTGTTTTCAATATCCGGATCACAATTAAGTTGGATTACCTCATCTGTGCAATTAGGATTTATTGCCGGCACCCTTGTGTTCGCTATTTTAACCATAGCAGATAGATTCTCACCCTCAAAAGTATTTTTGGTTTCAGCTATTTTGGGCGCTTTATTCAATTTAAGCATACTCTTCATTCCTAAAGCATATAGTTTTTTGCTTCTATCACGTTTCGCAACGGGATTTATGCTGGCCGGAATTTATCCTGTGGGTATGAAGATTGCCTCAGATCACCATGAAAAAGGGTTGGGTAAGGCACTGGGAATGTTAGTGGGTGCATTAGTACTGGGAACAGCATTTCCACATTTCGTAAATGCCTCTTTTGGAGAACTGGACTGGAAATTAGTAATTATTGTTACTTCAGGGCTGGCTTTAGTTGGTGGAATTGTAATTGGTTTTTTGGTTCCGGATGGTCCTTTCAGAAAAGCAGCCCCCAAATTTGAGATTTCGGCGATTACTCGTGTTTTCAAGGAGAAAGATTTCCGGTCTGCCGCGTTTGGATACTTCGGTCATATGTGGGAATTATATGCGTTTTGGGCATTTATTCCATTTATGCTGACATATTATGCGAAACAAACACATATGCAACTAAATGTTTCAATGTTGGCATTTTACGTAATTGCGATTGGTGCATTAAGTTCTGGAATAGGTGGAATTATTGCTCTAAAAAAAGGAAGCAGGAAGGTTGCTTTTTATTCACTTCTATTTTCAGGGATATGCTGTGTTCTTTCACCCACATCTTATTGGTTGCCTTTTTGGCTATTTTTTGTCTTTTTATTGCTCTGGGGCGTATTTGTTATTGCAGACTCTCCACAATTTTCCACGCTTGTGGCCCAAACAGCGCCTGACTCGTATAAAGGAACGGCACTTACTATCGTAAATTCTATAGGGTTTTTCATTACTATTTTCAGTATCCAGTTGTTGGGTTATCTGGTTACAACTGATTATGCCCAATTTGCACATTGGCTATTGGTGCCAGGACCAGTTTTTGGGTTACTTTATTTCAAAAAACCAGGATAGCTACTTCTCCTGTAATTGTTTGGCAAGAAAATCAATTCCCTCGTCAAAACTTCTTGGGGCATAACCTAATTGATTAATTGCCTTGTCCAGAATGAAACCTGTTCTTGGAGGCCGTTTTGCTGGCTGGGAGAAAATTGAACCATCAACTTCTTTCATGGTAGACATATCGAGTTTGAAGTAGTTAGCTGTTTTTACGGCCATCTGGTAAGGGTTTAGGAAATCTTTACCTGAAATATTGAAAATCCCTTCAGCATCTTTTTGGACAATCAGGAAACACCCCATGGCAAGGTCTTCAGCCAAGGTGGGAGTTCGCCATTGGTCATTTACCACCTTGATTTCCTTCTTGTTTTCAAGGGAATTCTTAACCCACAAAATTATATTGGATCTGCTCATGTCATGAGCAATTCCATAGACAAGAACTGTTCTGGCAATGGCCCATTTTAGATTACTCTTTGTTACAATTTCTTCTGCGGCCAATTTACTTTCACCGTAGTAGCTTACAGGATTGGGCTTGTCTTCTTCTGAGTAAGGTCCATCCTCGCCATCAAAAATGAAATCAGTAGAAAGATGAAGAAAAAAAGAGTTGTGCTTTTCGCAAGCATCTATAAGAAGCTGGACAGCCTCTACATTCATCTTCCAGCAACCTTCTCTATCTCCCTCGCACTGGTCCACATTGGTCATGGCCGCCGTATTGATTACATGTGAGGGCTTCACCTCTTGAAATACCCTCTCAATATCTTCTGCAGATGTAATATCCATTGAATGGAAGGAATAGTTGAGATCAGAAGTGGGGTACCGATTACTTCCTCGGGCTGTTGCGATTAACTCGACACCATCCTTAGGAGAAATTAGTTCAATTAACTTTTGGCCCAAAAGACCATTAGATCCCGTTATTAGAATTTTCATATTATTGCCCGTATTTTGATTTTAATTCTTCGAACGAGATAGGCTGTAACTCCACACTCATTGGAATATCGTTTACGGGTCTATCACCTGGCATGGTTTCCAGTGCGGCAATTTTGTCAATAACATCCAGGCCTTCAACTACTCTTCCGAATACTGTATAAGCATCATCAAGATGTGGAGCTCCTTCACCTTCTGTGTAGGCCTTTAATCTTTCATCATTGATTTCAATATCTGCACTTTCGCCAGTTGCTGCTTCTATTTCATCTTTATAGGAAAGAATGCATTTGTTCATCAATTCGAATTCCTGGGCTTGTTGAAGCCCTACTAAAGAATCGTATAAGAACTTAAATGCGGGATCTTTCAAAATTTCACTTACATCTCTATTCAGTTTGGCCTGGTCAATAGTCAGTTGTTCTTTTGTGAACTGCGTTCCATCTACTATATAGAATTGACATCCACTTGAGGCTCTGTCTGGATTGACATCATCGCCCTGTCTGGCTGCCGCCAATGCTCCTTTTGTATGCAAAAACTTACCTGAAGCCGTAACCTGGATCTCAGCAGGTATGGTGTAATCAACTTTTTCCTCTGTATCAGACTTAGCATTCACATCTCCACCCTGGATCATGAATCCTTTTATAACTCGGTGAAAAATGGTGTTGTCATAGGCTCCCTCCTTAGCCAATTTGATGAAGTTTTCTTTATGTTTTGGTGTTTCATCATATAGAATGGCTTTCATATCTCCATATTCAGTATGAATGACCACCACATAGTCCTCAGGACCACTACAGGAAATAACAATTGCTGAGAATAGGATTATGATGAGTTTTTTCATGCGTCAATATTTTATGATAACCAAAATTAACTATCTCATTTGATTTTTAATTTCTGAAAGTATTTTATCTCCACCCAGACTGAGAATTTTATCTCCCAATTCAGCACCAAGTGTTTCAGCGGAGGTCTTTTTACCAGAAACTGATTCTTCCAATCGCTCACATCCATCCAGGCTAATGATGCCTCCCTTTATGGTGATCATATCTCCTTCAATAGATGCCAGCGCAAATACAGGAATACTACATCCTCCCTGAAGTTTTCTTAGGTAAGCACGTTCAGCAAGTAATTGAAACTCTGATTCTTTATGGTTCAGTAGTTCCCTGATTACTTTCTCTTTGTTGTTATCCAGGTTTGTTGATACTTCTATTGCTACGCTTCCCTGTCCCACTGCAGGAATAAATTCATTGGTTGATAATTCATGCTGAACCATGTGATCATAACCCATTCGTTTTACTCCGGCATACGCCAATAGTAACGCATCACAGTCTCCTCTTTCCAGTTTGGATATTCTTGTTTGTAAATTTCCCCTCATGTCCACAGTTTTTAGATGTGGATAGAAATGTTTTAGGGTGGCAATTCTTCTTGTAGAAGAAGTGCCTATTGTGATTGGTTTAGAAAGGTAAATGGGTTTGTTAGCTACTATTACATCATTGAATTTCTCCCTTTCGGTAAAGGCGATCAGTTTAAACCCCTCTGGAAGATCTGATTGCATGTCTTTGGCACTGTGTACTGCTATATCAATGTCTCCGGAAGCCAGTTTAGCTTCAATTTCTTCAGTGAAAACTCCTTTGCTACCAATTTTAGAAATAGAAACATCCAGGATTTTATCTCCTTTTGTTTCTATCTCGGTGATTTCAGTATCTAATCCCCCAGCCTGCAGTTTGTCAGCCACATAATGTGCCTGCCATAATGCTAATTTACTACCACGGGTCCCTATTCTGATTTTTTCCATTCTCTGATTACTTGCTTCTCAAAATACCGGATAATTGCATAGAAGTATCCAAAAAGATGATTCTTGGGTTTCCGTTTCTCTCTAAATGAAAGTGTGCTTCATTGAGGACATTTGCCAAAGACTCAATTTTGGCTGTAGAGATGCTTTCAGCAAATTTTTCAATGAATTGTTTTTCTTCTCCTTCCGGTCTGTTGGGTGGGGTCTCAGTTATACTATAGGAAAGACTTTCTCTCAGCATATTGAGGCCATATATGATCAATGATTTCTGAGCAGACTTATTGAGATCATTAAAGTCGATACACCTTTTATTGATGTTTAAAATGTCAAGTTTCCAGCATTCTCTCATCCAGTTTCTAAAAAGCTGATGGCCCACTTCTTCGGTGTGCTCCATGAGAATTTTTGCCTCTCTAAGACTGCCGTTACTCATTAGCGCAACCTGATGAGCATTACCGCTTTCAATGCCTGAATTTTCCAGATAACCCTGAATTTCTTCCGTAGAGAATCCGGGAATTCTGACCAGCTGTGTTCTGGAAATGATTGTGGTAATGAGTTGCTCATAGTCGTTAGTGACCATGAGGTACAGTGTTTTTTCTGGAGGCTCTTCCAGTACTTTCAGGATGGTATTGGCACAAGAAATGTTCATAAATTCTGGTAACCAAATAAGAATAACCTTGAATTTGGCCTCAAAAGCTTTCATCGATACGGTTTTGATGATGTGCTTGCCATCCTCTTTTGAGATATTCAATTGTTTACCAACATTCTCAGAGTAATCAGCCCAGTCTACTGAATTACCAAAGGGTCTTTCTTTCAGAAAATTTCTCCAGACACTCAAAGTATCCGTATTCACACCAGATTCATTGTCCCCTGTTTGTTTAGCAGTTTTAGGAAAAATAAAGTGCATATCAGGGTGAATGAACTTGTCCATTTTCACACAGGACGCACAGCTACCACACGAATCTGTATCCGTTGGGTTTTCACAATTGATGTAACTGGCATAAGCCAATGCCATACTCAGATTAGCTGAACCTTCCGGCCCAAAAAATAGCTGCGCATGTGCTACATGGTTATTTTTCACTGAGTTGGTGAGGATACTTTTCGTTTCCTCCAAACCTGGAACTTCTGAAAATCTCATCCTTTATTCTCCCACGCTCTATATTGAGCTGATAATTCGAATGCTTTTTCAAGTATCTTTTTATCAGCTTCATCCAATGTTTTATTTCGTCTTTTCATCATGGCTTCTGCGGCTTCAAAGGCTTTATTCAATCTAAAAGTCGAGAATCCGGCTGCTCCCCCCCATGCAAAGGAAGGTATTAGTGTTCTGGGAAATCCGTCACCAAATACGTTGGCACATACCCCAACAGTTGTTCCTGTATTGAACATGGTGTTGATCCCTGATTTAGCATGATCTCCCATCAATAAACCACAAAATTGGAGTCCTGTATCTGTAAATCGGCCAGATTGGTAATCCCAGACTTTAACAGGAGTGTAGTTATTCTTTAAGTTTGACGTATTGGTATCTGCTCCCAGGTTACACCATTCTCCCAAAACTGAATTACCAAGAAACCCATCATGCCCTTTGTTGCTGTATCCGAATAGAATACTATTTGAGACTTCACCACCCACTTTGCAGGCAGGTCCAATCGTTATGTCTCCTCTCATTTTGGCACCCATGTTTACGGTAGAACCTTCTCCCAAACTAAATGCCCCTTTTATGATGGCTCCTTCACTTACTGTGGAATCTTTTCCCAGGTAAATAGGGCCATTTTCAGCATTCAGGATAGCTGCTTTTACCGTGGCGCCCTCTTCAAGAAAGATGTTACTTTCGTTATATACTTTTGTATGAGGATCTATAATAGGTTGACTTATCTTCCCTTTCGTTAGTATGTCAAAGTCTTTCCTCAGCTCACTGCCATTATTCCGAAAAATGTCCCAGGGTTTTTCAATTACGGTAAACTTACCATTGAATTCCTGTTTTGGGAAACGCTCCCATTTTTCAGCAATACAATGCGTGATATCCTCAGCTTTACACTTGGTCGCTATAAAAGTGTCTCCCTGAAACAAACTTGCTCTCTCACTGAGTCCAAGGATTTGTGATACCAAATGATCATTGGGAATAATGGCACTATTGATTACCAAATTGATATCATCTTTTTGAGTAGGATATTTCTCCTGCAAGTAATCATCTGTTAGAAATGACACCTCACTTTCAAGGAAATTGGACCATTTCTCACTTATTTTCAAAGTGCCAATTCTGATTTCAGCAACTGGCCTGGTATAAGTAAAGGGTAGTAAGCCACTTCTGTTTTTTGGAAGATCAAAGAGGATAATACTCATGCCAGCAAAAATAAAAAAGTCTTCAAGATTACTCCTGAAGACTTCAATTTCTTTTCGATACTTTGCGGATTACTTTTTCTTGTATCTTCTGTTGAATTTCTCAACTCTACCAGCAGTATCCACAAATAATTTTTTACCAGTATAAAAAGGATGTGAAGCAGAGCTCACCTCTATCTTAATTAAAGGATATTCGTTACCATCTTCCCACTTGATAGTCTCATCGGAAGTCATAGTAGATTTCGTCATGAACTTATAGTCACTTGACGTATCAAAGAAAACTACCTCTTTATATTCTGGATGGATGTCCTTTTTCATTTTCTTAATTATTTGTAATTCTACGCATTTTCCTCAAAAGGACTGCAAAGATATTAATAACTATCACAATTACAAAAGGATAGTACACGATAAAATTTAGAGAATCTGTATTTTTCTGGCTCTTATTTACCTATTTTGTGCTCAAAGGTAATTTGAATGAATAAAATTTATCCATTAATAGCCTTAGTATTCGTTTCCTGGGCAGCTCATTCGCAGCATTCTTTGTATACGCTGGGAGATGATTACAACTACCATATTATCGATCGGTTACAGGTCCAGGACGATTCAGTTCAATTTTTCACCAGTTTCAAACCTTATAATAGAGAGGAAATCGTTGATCTGCTAGCAGGAGAACCAGAATCAGGTACTGACGGCTTCAATCAGGACTATCTTTTACAGGAGCATTGGGAGCAAGCTGATTCACACGAGCGATTTTTTTCAAAAAAACCCTTTTTCAAAAAGATCTATCGGTCAAGATCTGATCTTTTTCATCATTATGGTGAAGACCTGGATTTTCATGTAAATCCAGTACTCTATTTTCGAATGGGGAAAGATTCTGAAATGAATGAATTGGTATATACCAATACCAGAGGAGTGGAAGTGCGAGGTACTGTGGATAATAAAGTCAGTTTTTATACAGCTTTTACCGAAAATCAATTACGTTATCCCAGTTATATCAGGGAGTACCAAACAAGAAATGGTGCAATTCCCGGGTTAGGCTTTTGGAAACTTTTGGGTGACAATGCCTATGATTTTATTCAGGCCAGAGGTCACATTGCTTTTAATGCAACAAAACACATTAACCTCCAGTTTGGCCATGACCGTTTTTTCATAGGAAACGGGTACAGGTCCATGCTGCTGTCGGACTTCTCCAATTACATGCCATTTTTTAAGATTCAGACTAAGGTTTGGAAGCTTCAGTATACCAACCTGTATACACAATTAGTGGCGGATGTAGATTATACCAATACCGGTACAATAGGGGTGAATGCTTTCCCGAAAAAATTTATGGCCACTCACCACTTGAGTATGAATATTACGAAGAAACTCAATGTTGGGCTTTTTGAAACCATTATTTTCAGTAGAGAGGACAGTCTTGGAAATAATACCTTTGAGTGGAATTATTTGAACCCAATTATTCTATACAGGTCTGTAGAACAATTGACAGGAAGTCCTGATAATGCATTATTGGGTCTTGATTTGAAGTATCAATTGCTTGAAAAGACTTACTTGTATGGTCAATTTTTGATAGATGAATTCATTGTGAGCAATGTTTTGGAGGACAAAGGCAATTGGACAAATAAATTTGGATATCAGGTTGGTCTGAAACACTTTGACATTTTCGGGATTGACAACCTGGACATTCAACTGGAACATAATTTTGCCCGACCGTATACTTATACACATCAGGATTTTTACACGAATTACACCCATTATAACCAGCCTTTGGCTCATCCTCTCGGGGCTAATTTTAAAGAATTTATTGGCATCATCCGGTACCAGCCAATACCGAGATTGTATGGGGTAGCTAAACTTATCTATTTTGAGAAAGGACTGGATCTGGCAGGGGAAAACTACGGTGGGAATATATTGTTGTCCTATACAGATCGAACTCCTGCTGAGTCCGATAATTTTGTGGGCCAGGGTTTGTTATTAAAGCAATTTCATGCCGACTTTAAAGTCTCTTATCAGTTGAAGCACAATCTTTTCATTGATTTCCAACAAATCGTTAGAAAAGGAGATACAAATCAATACAATCAAAATGAGTCTTTTACGTCTTTAGGAATTAGACTTAATATTGCATCCACAGATATTGTTCTATAGCAGATGAAGACTTACCTACGGATCTTACAATATGCAAGGCCGAATGTTCGGTATATACCGCTATTTATGGTATTTACACTTTTGTATTCAATATTCAATGCTATCAGTCTCACAGCAGTGATTCCTACCCTGCAGGTATTATTTAAAACTGTAGAAAACACTGAGGTTTCAGTAGCAACTCTTCCTGAGTTTACATTTACAATAGCTTATTTCAAGCAATTATTTGGATACTTTTTCAACAAATACCTGTTGGATCAGGGGGAGTTTGAAGCCTTGAAATTTGTCTGTTTTATTTTAATTTCCGGAATCATTCTGTCGAACGTATTTCGGTATCTGTCTGCAATGATCCTGGCACGAGTTCGTGCATACATGATCCAGCGAATGCGGAATGAAATATTCAATAAAATTACTAACCTGCAAATAGGATATTTCACTGAAACGAGAAGAGGAGATATCATTTCAAGGGTTTCTACTGACGCTCTACTGATTGAGTCAACTGTAGTAAGTTCCTTGAAATTCTTGTTTAAAGAACCTTTTCAGATTGTAGTATATTTTACGATTCTCTTCAATATATCATCTTCACTAACACTATATTCATTGCTGGTACTTCCAGTAGGAGGAGCAATAATTTCGATAATTGCCAAGCAGTTAAAAAAGAGGGCGACTTCCATCCAGGAATCTCTGGGAAGATTGAACAATATATTGGATGAAACGCTGGGAGGTATGCGAATAATTAAAGCTTTTGCCGCAAGGTTATACACACTTCGCAAGTTTCAGGCGGAAACGGCAACATATTCTAAACTCAACATCTCCTATTCAAAAAGAATGGAATTGGCGGGTCCAATTAGCGAGTCACTTGGCGTTGGAGTGATGGTCATCATTTTATTGAAAGGGGGAAGTTTGATTTTAAGCAATGAATCTGCTTTGGCGGCACCTCAATTCATAGGTTTTCTGATCATATTCAGCCAGGTATTAAATCCGGTGAAAGCTTTGTCAAATTCATTCAGCAATATCCAAAAAGGAATTGCAGCAGGAGACCGAATTTTTGAAATCATTGATACCAACCCGGCTATTCAAAATGATCCAGACAGTGTAAAAGTGGATAGCCTTAAGCAGTCAATCAGCCTTGAAAAGGTTTCATTTGCTTATGAAAAGGAGAATGTATTGCAGGACATCAACATAGTCGCTAAGCAGGGGCAGGTCATTGCATTGGTTGGTCCGTCTGGTAGCGGGAAATCGACCCTGGCAGACCTGATACCCAGGTTTTATGATCCTACAGAAGGTTCAATAAAAATTGATGGGGTGGATACCAGGAAAATTGACATTGATTCTCTCAGAAAGTTAATGGGAATCGTGACACAGGAATCTATCCTATTCAATGATACGGTTTTTAATAATATAGCATTTGGAAACCCGGAAGCTTCAATGGATCAGGTAATTGAAGCAGCAAAAATTGCCAATGCCCATGAATTCATCTCCAACCTGGAATTAGGTTATGAAACCTCCATTGGAGAAAGAGGGTCTAAATTGTCTGGTGGTCAGCGTCAGCGATTAAGTATCGCACGTGCTGTATTAAAGAACCCTGACATTTTGATCCTGGATGAAGCAACTTCAGCACTCGATTCTGAATCTGAAATGCTGGTGCAGGAAGCAATCAATAACCTCATGAAAAACCGTACTTCTATTGTAATTGCTCATAGGCTCAGTACCATCCAAAACGCAGATGAAATCGTGGTGATGGATCAAGGTAAAATTATTCAAAGAGGTAAGCATGAAGGCTTATTGGAGCAGGAGGGGATGTATAAAAAACTCATAGAAATGCAGTCGTTTTAGTTCAGGTTATTAAATATTTTTCTAAATTCCATTATCAACTGCTGGAACAAACAGAATGAAGAATTTTAAAAAGATATACTACATTATTTACATCCTGTTTACGGTGTTTCTTTTCTATCTGGCCTATGACCTGGTCAATGTACTGGATACATTAAAGAAATGGGGTTGGTATACTTATTTTTCAGAATTACCCAAGATGGGTAGCCGATTTATCTATACCGTAATGTTTCTTTTGGTGTTTGAACTGCTTTATGAAAACTACCATCACATAAAATCCCGCAGCAAGATCAAATCCCTTGAAAAAGAAGTTACTGCCATCAAGGCAAAACTTTACGATTCAGAACATCCCGCGAAAGTTGAAGAAGCCAGCACTATTAGTACCGACGCTGACGTAGCACCTGAGGACGAGGAGGATAAGGATGAATGAGCTTATCCGGGAGCAGTTTGAAGAAGCTCAAAAAGTGCTCAACGCTTTCATTGCAGACAATAAGAATATAGAAACCGTTCACAGTGCGGCAAAATTAATTGCCAGCTCTATTGAACAAGGGAACAAGGTGATTTCCTGTGGAAATGGAGGCAGTCATTGTGATGCCATGCACTTCGCTGAAGAACTCTCGGGTAGGTTTAGGGAAGACAGGCGTGCTCTTCCAGCTATTGCGATTAGTGATCCAAGTCATATTTCATGTGTAGGGAATGATTACGGTTTTGATCATGTTTTTTCCAGGTTCATTGAAGGATTGGGCAATGAGGGTGATGTTTTGTTTTGCTTGAGCACAAGTGGTAACTCAAAAAATATTCTGGAGGCCATCAAGGCAGCAAAAGCCAGAAAAATGAAAATCGTTGCATTGACTGGTAAAGATGGAGGTGCTATTGGTGGTAATGTGGATGTAGAGATTCGGGTGCCACATTTTGGATATGCTGATAGAATTCAAGAGATTCACATCAAAGTCATTCATTCATTAATTCTTACGATAGAAAAGATCGTCAACTAATTACGCATGCTAGCAAAAAGTTTTGGAAGTGCTGTCTATGGGGTAGAAGCATCTACTATTACCATAGAGGTAAATGTAGGGCAAGGTAATAAATTCTTTATGGTGGGTCTGCCCGACTCTGCAGTGAAGGAAAGTGAGCAAAGGGTGGAATCAGCTATCAAATACCACCAGTATTTCATGCCCAGACAAAAAGTAGTGGTAAACCTGGCACCCGCCGATATAAAAAAAGAAGGTTCAGCATATGATTTACCAATAGCATTGGGAGTCCTTAAAGCTTCTGAGCAAATTGAAGCTCCTGATCTGGAGTCTTATATTGTCATGGGGGAATTATCACTTGATGGTGTGCTCAGACCCATAAAAGGTGCATTACCAATTGCCATAGAAGCGAGAAAAAGGGGGTTCAAAGGATTTATCCTACCAAAAGAGAATGCTTCTGAAGCTGCAATTGTTGACCAGCTCGATGTAATTGGCGTTGAAAATTTAAGAGAAGCCATTGATCACTTAAGTGGGAAATTTCCAATTACTCCAGAGTTGTATGATACCCGGGATCTTTTCTTTCACAACCTGGATAATTACGAAGCGGATTTCTCCAACGTGCAGGGCCAGGAAAATATAAAAAGAGCCCTGGAAATTGCTGCAGCTGGTGGTCATAATGTGATCATGATTGGTCCTCCAGGTGCAGGTAAGACCATGTTGGCGAAACGACTTCCGTCTATTTTGCCTCCGTTATCACTTCATGAAGCGCTGGAAACCACAAAAATCCATTCTGTAGCTGGAAAATTAGGTTCAAATGCATCACTGATTGCCACCAGACCTTTCCGATCTCCTCATCATACTATAAGTGATGTAGCACTGGTAGGGGGAGGAGGTGTACCACAACCTGGTGAGATCAGTCTATCTCATAATGGTGTGCTGTTTCTGGATGAGTTGCCGGAATTTAAAAGAACAGTACTGGAAGTGATGAGACAACCACTAGAAGAAAGGCGAGTTACTATTTCGAGGGCGCGAATTACTCTAGATTTTCCTGCCAATTTTATGTTGATTGCAAGTATGAATCCATGCCCATGTGGTTATTATAATCATCCGGAGAAAGAGTGTGTTTGCGGGCCTGGTGTGGTGCAGAGATACCTCAATAAGGTAAGTGGGCCACTACTTGACAGAATTGATTTACACGTGGAGGTCACTCCCGTTTCTTTTGACCAAATGACACAAGACCGTAAGGCGGAATCCAGTGAGGAAATCCGTACGCGGGTCATAAAGGCAAGGGAGGTACAATCTGCACGATTCAAAAATCAGGAAATCTATAACAATGCCATGATGGGTTCTCAGCAGGTAAAAGAAGTTTGCCAGATCAATGAAGCCGGAAAAGTACTTTTAAAGACAGCCATGGAGAAACTTGGTTTATCAGCCAGGGCTTATGATAGAATCTTGAAGGTATCCAGAACAATCGCCGATTTAGCGGGAACAACTGATATCAAAATTGAACATGTAGCTGAAGCCATTCAATATAGAAGTTTGGATCGAGAGGGTTGGGCAGGGTAGCAATTTGATCTAACTTCGCGATCATATGGTGTATGTCAAATATTTCTTAGTCAGGTTGTTACGGGTAATCCTCATTTTTTTTGGACTGCTCCTTATCATTTCACTCTTCCTGATCACCTATGTGGATAGAACTCCTCCTGAGGAGACAACTTATTACAAAACATCAATTGACAGTATAAAATCATTTGAATATCAGGAAGACACCGTTCCCGATAGCATCAGAGTGGGCTGGTCTAGAATATCTATTACACCTGAACGTGTTTTACCGCTTGCGGGCTATGGTGCCAGGCCTGATAAAAGGTATAAGTCCATACATGACAGCATTTTTGTAAGAACCCTGGTTTTTGAAGACGGAGAGAATTTGAGTGCCATTGTAAACCTTGATTTATTAATTGTACCTCCGGAAGTCATCAAAGCCCTCAAACGCTACAAATTGCCAGATGGATTTTCTCAAAAGAATCTATTTTTTACAGCTACCCATAGCCATTCCAGTATTGGAGCATGGCAACCAGGTTTTGTGGGAGATTTGTTTGCTGGTGAATATGATACTGCAGTGGTCAATAACCTCGCACAAAAAATAGCTGAATCATTATTTAAGGCGCAAAAGAACATTGAGAAAGCACGATTTGGATTTATCAAAGTGGACAATGCGGATTTAGTGAGAAACAGGCTGGTAGGAGAAAAGGGAATTGTGGATCCGTGGCTCAGAATTATTAAAATAGAGAAGCAATCTGGTGATATTGGTTATTTTGTCACTTATTCAGCCCATGCTACTTGCTTAAGTCATCATTACAATGACCTGTCAGCAGATTATCCAGGAGAGCTGACAAGAATTCTCTCATCAGATCCCACGATTGATTTTGCAGCATATGCCGCAGGAGCAGTGGCCAGTATGTCGTCACAGGCACCTGGGCTTAAAGGGTTTGAAAAAGTGAATTTTGTGGCTGAGAATTTAGCCAATCAGGTAAATCTCATTGGAAATTTAATTGAAACCTCATCGGTCAACGATATTGAAGTAAATCATTTTAAGGTAGACCTTGGTGCACCCCAATTCAAAATTTCTGAGAGTTTGAAATTACGCTCATGGGTATTTAGAAAAGTTTTTGGAGATTATGAACTTAAGGTGTCCAGTTTAAAGCTAGGAGATATTCTTTTCGTTGGGATGCCATGTGATTTTTCAGGAGAGTTATCGGTTCCACTGGATTCTATTGCCGAAAAGCATCATTTGAATTTGATGATCACCAGTTTCAATGGTGGCTATGCAGGATATGTTACCAAAGATGAATGGTATGATTTGCCAAAATATGAAACACGTACTATGAACTGGTATGGACCTGGAAATGGAGATTATTTTTCAGAGATTACGAAAATTCTAATTGAAAAACATGCAAATCACTAAACCCACACTTCTCCTTGACGAATCTATTGCCAGGGCAAACATTGAGCGAATTGCACAGAAGGCAGAAAAAAGCAACACAATACTGAGGCCACACTTCAAGACGCATTTCTCAGCAGAAATTGGGGGATGGTATCGGGATGCAGGTGTTAATGCCTGTACAGCTTCGTCAATTGAGATGGCGGAATATTTCAGTGAAAATGGATGGGAGAATATCACTATTGCCTTTCCACTCAATAGGTTGGAAATTGAAACGATCAAGAAGATTCAAAGGAAGTCTACGGTTAACGTATTAGTAGAAGATATTGACACATTGAATTTTCTGGAGGGAAACCTGGAGAAACCGATAAAATACTGGATCAAAATAGATATTGGAACTGGAAGAACTGGTCTATCCCCAACTTTTGATTTTAACCAATTGATCAGACAGGAAGGAAACGTTTATTTTGAAGGTTTCCTGGCGCACGCCGGTCATACCTATTCGGCCAGGAATCATGAGGAGATCATGGCTATTTTCCATAAATCAGAAGAAATCCTCCTGAATCTGAAGAGCAAGTATCGGCAATACAATCCGAAATTGTCTTATGGAGATACACCCTCATGCTCTGCAGCGGAAGATTTCAGTTCATTTGATGAAATCCGACCAGGGAATCTGGTTTTTTATGATGTGATGCAGACTGTTATTACTTCATGCGGAATTGAAAACATTGCCGTTTGCATGGCTTGTCCAGTAGTGGCCAAACATCCTAAGCGCAGTGAAATAGTCATTCATGGTGGAGCTGTTCATTTTTCTAAAGACAATATGGTAATTGATGGGGACAAATCTTTTGGTCTCCTGGTTGAGTTTCATGATTCAGGGTGGGGCTCAATGGTTTCATCTCATCACCTCGTGAGGCTTTCACAGGAGCATGGTATATTGAAAGTTGAAGACCAATCGTTATACGATTCGATAGATATTGGCACGGTTGTGGGTATATTGCCAATTCATTCCTGTCTCACTGCCAATTTGATGGGCTCTTATTTAACACTAGATGGGAAAAGAATTCTTCAAATGCCAAAAAACACGTATTGATGAGAATTAAAATCTTTTTTGCACTTTGTATTGCGAGTATTGCTGGGTTTGCTCAGTCACCAGATAGTCTTGAACATCAAATTGGTCAAATGGTTATGATTGGAATTGGCAGTACCGACCAATATTCAGCTGATGATCCTTTATTCAAAGACCTGGAGGCTGGTTATGTGGGTGGCATAGTGTTGTATGAAAAAAATGTTCTTCGTGCAAACCCTAAACCGGCCATGAAGAAATTGATTCTGAATTACCAGAAGAAGTCGGCCACACCTTTGTTTGTGAGTATAGATGAAGAAGGGGGGAGAGTAAACCGATTAAAACCGAAGTATGGTTTTTTACCAACTGTTTCCGCCAGGAAATTGGCAACCTTATCTGAAAGCTCCCGTGCTGATTACATTAGTAACCTTGTTACCAATATGTATGAGGTGGGTATTAATTTAAACTATGCCCCTGATATTGACCTGGCCGTAAATCCTGATAATCCTGTGATAGCCAGAGTGGAGAGAAGTTTAGGTCTGGATCCTATAATGGTAGCATCACTGGCTACAGAAATTATTGATCAACACCGGCTGATGGGTATTGGAACAGTGTTAAAACATTTTCCAGGTCATGGAAGCTCAAAATCTGATACGCATTTGGGAATTGCAGACGTCACTGATTATTGGCGATTTGAAGAACTTCTCCCGTACAAAACTCTTTTAGACTCAGGAAAGGTAGATGCGATTATGACCGCACATATTGTCAATGGAAATTTGGAGTATGAAAAGAAACCGTCTACACTATCAAAAAGAGTAGTCACTGGTATTTTGAGGGATTTTATGGGTTATGAAGGTGTAGTTTTTTCTGACGACATGCAGATGAAGGCGATCAGTGATCATTATGGATTTGAGAATGCTGTGAAATTGTCAATTCAAGCCGGAGTAGATGTACTCATGTTTGCCAATAATGTTCCTGGCTATGAAAATGTTTCTGTGCGGGATTTGCATGGCATGATCAAAAACCTGGTTCTAGAGGGAGAAATTAGTCGTGAACGAATCTTTGAGAGTTACCAAAGAATCATCAAAATGAAGGCTTCATTGGGATTACTGGAAAGTGATTACACGCAACAATTAGAAAAAAGATTGGCTGGTAACTAGTCCTTGCTTAGCTTTAAAATACCAATAGTTATATGAATCTTGAATTAGCTAGTTAATATGATACAATACAATCCAAAATCGTGGTTTTCGCTAATTTTTGACGTGTACAGTAGGCATGTAATGAAATCCCTACTGCCACTCATCATGTTCATATTTTCGAGCACACTATTGCTATGTTTTATTGTAATAGATGTTTTTGATTATAATCTTCCTGGAAACCCCGCATTGCACTCTATTCTTGGGGTTGTTCTTGGTTTGTTTTTGGTGTTGAGAACCAATACAGCTTATGACAGATGGTGGGAAGGTAGGAAGCTATGGGGTAAACTGGTGAATGATACCCGTAACCTTTCTATGAAATTAAATGCGTTTCTTCCCGAAGACCGGGTGGAAGACCGAGATTTCTTCAGGAAGATGATAGGCAATGTAGTTGTTGCCATGAAAGAACACCTCAGAGACAGTATTTTGGTTGGCGAAATGGATTTTTCGGATGAAGCCCAGAAGGAGATTGTTATCAAAAGCAAACACAGGCCCAACGTAATCAATAAAATGATGTACGAAAGAATTTCTAAACTCAGGAAAGAGGATGTTATTACAGCGGATCAATTATTTCTTATTGACAAAGAATTAAAAGGGTTCACTGATATCATAGGCGCTTGTGAAAGAATCAAGTCAACACCTATTCCATACAGCTACTCCATGTTCATCAAAAAGTTCCTCTTTTTGTATGCTGTGACTTTACCAATAGGATTTATCGGCTTAATTGGTTATTACACAGTTCCGCTAGTAGTTTTTGCTTTTTATTTCCTGGTAAGTATTGAGCTGATCTCAGAAGAAATAGAAGATCCTTTCGGAACAGACGTTAATGATCTTCCGCTTAACGAATTGAGCGTTAAGATCAGAAGAAACATTAACGAAATTCTTTCAGTTAAGAAGTAACCTGAAATTGAATTAGACTACTTCCTGATCCACCTAAATGACTTGATTCCTTCATCAGAAGATACTTTCACGATGTAGACTCCTCTTGGCAGGTCACTGGTTTCAATCGTAGCTGATGAACTTTCCAGAAGGACCTTTCCTGTGAGGTTAATAATCTCTACTTTGGATACTTCCACCCCAGCAATGTTAACCTCGTTAGTTCCAGGATTAGGAAATAATCTGATATTTGAATCGATTGGTTTTGAATCAGTTACTTCCACTTCTATACTCACTGTAATTGTATATTCGGATACTCCGGATGAGTTATAGGCTGCAACCCGATAAAAAGTAGTTCGATTTGGAATTACTTCAGTATAAGAGTCTGTGTCAGGAGCCAATCGGGTGATTTCCCCCCAGTTTGTCTCATCCTCGCTAAATTCTACTACAAAACCATCTTCAAACGCTGAGAAATCGTCCCAGGTCAGTTCCAATGAATCTGCTTTTTCAGTTAGTACCAGTCCTCTTGGTGAGATCGGGATTGGTGGCTCTTTCATCACAAACTCCAGGCCCCACCCATTAAAGCTACCACCATCCGCAGCAGCTCCATCGCTTACTGTTAAAGTCCAGAAACCTTCTGCACCAGTACCTATAAATGTTGCAAGTGGAGCTGTAGGAGCAACAGTACTGCTATCTGTTGGAGGACAAGGAATTTCATTATTGGTAATCAGTGCCTCGTCATCAAAATTCAAAAGTAGGTTTTGTGCATCCCCACAAATCCCTGAAAATAACCGGATAGTTGTACCATCTGGTGACTCCAAAGTTGCTGTAAGGTCAGAGATCCATGTATGTGTGATATCCAGTCCGTAAACATTGATGTCCTGAATTACAAAATCCTCCAAAACCTGAATCCTTGATGAAACCTCTTCACCTCCGGCGGTTCCAATTACCTCTGTCAAACCAAACATGTCAAATCTGCTGACGATTTCTGTAGTTGTGGTAAATGATGCAACAGTATACTCCGTTGAAAACTCGCATGATTTCAACCCTTCAACTCTCCAATAGTAAGTAGTTTCAGGGTTTAATCTTTCGCTATGGGTGTAGGTAGTATCTGTATAGTTTAGTTCTTCAATCAGCAATGTTTCAAATTCCGGGCTTTCGGACAGTTGAAAATTATAGTAATCTGCTTCGGAGATAGAAGACCAATTAAACCTTGGAAGTGTACTGATATCAGTTCCCTCATCCTCGGGGCTGACTAATTCTACATTTTCTGAGAAGCCCCGAATGACAGCAATAGATAGGCTAACGGTGTCTTTTGAATCACCGGAAGCTCCAATCAGGTCAAAAGAATGTGCATTACTTTCAGTTTGATCTATGTTTGTGACAGTCAACACACCAGATTCTCCCGGGTTTAGAGTAGACGCTGATAAGGAAACAGTTAATTCAGCAGGAACATTTGCTACTGAAAAATCAACAGGGCTATCAAAACCCAACACACCTTGAAGGTCATAGTCAAAGGTGGCATCATCGAATACGCAAACATCTTTTGATGCATCAGGCACAAGTACAACGAAACCAGCTTCTGTTGGCTGTTCAATTGTAAAAGCAGCAGTATTTATGTTGAAAAAGATATTTTCTGATGCCTTTACCATTATTATGGCATTTTCTGATGCCACATCTGCCGGTAACAGCACATCTTCAGTCCCATCATTTGAGGTTTGAAGAGCCAATGTATCCGTAAAACTCATTCCACCATCAAGAGAAAGAATAATATCTACAGCATTGCAATTCACAGGACTCAAGTCTGTACTTGCAGGATCCCATTCCACAAGTGTAGAAGTTCCTCCAATCAGAACAATTCCTTCTTCATTGTGTGATATAACCATGAAAGGTCCAGCATTATCATCCACTGTGAAACTTACATCTCCAGTGTTTATTCCTCCTGATACAGGGTTATTATCCCGTACAACAAGTCTAAAATTTAAATCTCTTTCATAAGATGGAAGCAATTCACCAATTGTCTGTTCACCATTTAGAATATCTTCAATTTGAGGGAAAAATCTGTATGAATCAGTAGTTGGTAAAAATGACCTAAACAATGGTGCATTTCCATCTGGTTCGTTGGGACTACCTGCCGGACCCAGGTCGAATTGTTCCCAGGAATATGTGAGTGAATCACCGTCCTCATCAGTTGCACTCGCCATTAACAACATTGGTGTATTTAAAGGGACGACTGTGTTTCCTGCCGGCATATTAATTTGGGGAGCATTATTACTGGTTTCAGTAACCTGTGGGCAATCATTTCCTCCTGCCTCTGTGGTGAATGTAATCATTTCCTCAAGGCTGATGGAGTGAAAAAATGCATCACTATTGCTTTGGATATTTTGACTTCCACATATTCCGGCATAAGCCATTATGGTTGTCCCGGAACCTGGTTCATAAGCGGTTGAACCATTTCTGTTACCACCGGCACAACTACCTTCATCTCCATTGAAAGTATGATTTCCACCAAATTGATGTCCAATTTCATGGGCCACATAGTCTATGTCAAACGGGTCACCTATTGGGCTACCTACACCGGTAGTTCCTCTGGCTTTGCTTCCGCCACAGACAACTCCTAATCCGGCCAAACCTCCTGATCCAGTAGTAAAAACATGGCCAATATCATAATTGTCAAACCCAATGATTTCATCTATTTGCGTCTGGTTGATGTTTAACGCTTCTGATGCTCCCACGCCATTAAATGGATCCTCTGAAGCATCCAGAAAAATTAATGAATCGCTATCTTCAACTAGCTCCATTGTAACAGCCACATCTCTTTCATACACACCATTTACTCTATTCATTGTAGTGACAATTGCAGCCATTACATTTTCAAGAGTGCCACCGTGAAAACTTGAATAATTGTTGTCAGCACAAATAGCAATTCGGTATGTTCTTAATTCACTACCGGATTCGGTTCTGGAGTAGTCAATATTTTTCCTGGAAATCCCGGCCTGATTTGTCTGTGCCCTCATAAACTCTTCGTCCTCAACGAATGTTGGTCTTGTTTTGGCAGCTCTGTAGTCTGAAGCTTTATATACTTTGAATGTACCTTTTTTGCTTTTTTCAGGATCCAGATAAATGTCTCCTTCAAAACCGAAAATTATTGCGTGCAAGCCATTGGTTCTCGAGTAATCGATTTTGGCTTTTATGCCATTCTCTGAAATACCGTCGTATGTTTGAATGAAGGGGTATTTCTTTTTTAGTCCCTGGGACATAGTAGAATTAGGAGTCAACCTGAAATTCAACATTTCTCCACCAGGTGCTGGGAGGGATATTTCATTAACAGTTTTATTGAAGAGCTGATCTATCGATGAGTTATCAGCCTGATAGGTTTCGAAATAATCACTTTGCTGAATCTCTTTTTGCCAATTCTGGCTAAATCCGGAAGTACAGGTAAAAATAATTACAACAAGAGCGGAGAAAATCCTTTTCATACAGGGTTTGTTAATTGGTTAGCGCGACGACTAATATAAGACCATTATTTTCAAGTACACCATTTGATGTACTTGATTTTACATGAATCCAAAATTAAACCCTACCAGAAAATGGAATTAAATGGGAACGTTTACATGACGCTCAGCGTGGTAAGAAGATCTGACAAGCGGCCCTGATTCAACATACTTCAACCCTCTTTTCAATCCCTCCTCTCTGTACTTCTCGAATTGATCCGGATGGATGAACTCGGCAACTTCAATATGCATTTTAGTGGGTTGTAAATACTGGCCAAGTGTAAGTATGTCCAAACCATGCTCAACCAGGTCATCCATGGCTTTGTGAACCTCGTCTGCAGTTTCTCCTAATCCTAGCATAATACCAGATTTAGTTCGCTTGCCAAATTCCTTTGTCAACTTAGTCTGATCAAGGCTTCTTTGGTACTTGGCTTGTGGTCGAACTCTTCTGTAAAGTCTTTCTACTGTTTCTACATTATGAGAAACTACTTCCTGTCCTCCACTAATCATTCTGTAAAGTGCATCCCAATTTCCTTTAACATCTGGAATTAGTGTTTCTATTGTAGTTTCAGGTGAAAGTTCCTTTGTTTTGACAACTGTTTGATACCAAATTTCAGCACCTCTATCCTTCAGTTCATCTCTGTTTACAGATGTGAGGACTGCATGCTTTACACCCATTGTTTTGATGGCTTCAGCTACACGGATTGGTTCTTCCTTGTCATATTCGGGAGGACGACCGGTTGCAACGGCACAAAAACTACAACTTCTGGTACAAACATTTCCTAATATCATGAATGTAGCTGTGCCAGCTCCCCAGCATTCGCCCATATTGGGGCAATTACCACTTTCACAGATTGTGTGAAGTTTATTTTCATCTACAATTTTTCGAACTTTTGCATATTCTTTCCCTACTGGTAGCTTTACTCTCAACCAATTGGGCTTTGATACTCTCTCATTCTTACTTTTCTCTACAACAGGAAGTTCGATCATCTCTTCGATATTTTGATTACAAAATTATAGTGGAATTCGTTAAAGAACCAATTAATACAACAACTGTATTATCTTCTGGTTCCCCAATAGAGATTAAAATAGAGTGATGGGAAGATTGCGTTGTTAATTTTCTTTAATCTATCTGCAGGCAAACCCATTATGATAACCTTCCGCGAATAGGCTTCAAACATTGTTCCGATTTCTAAACCAGTTACATTGTTTTTAAAAGCACCAAACTCGAAGTTGACGAAAATTTTTGCGTTACCTCCAGGAATTATTTTGGATTCACCAAGACCTTGAAAAAGTCTACCGGATCCCTGTATGCTTACAATACCATCGTGGGCCTCAGGGTCAAATTTTTCATAGGTGTTTCTATCAGTGAGGATATAGTAGGGAGATTCTAAACCAATGGTGGGACCTGCTGCAGCTCCAATACTAATTTGTACGCCTTGCTGGGATGCTTTTCTAAATAGAAGCTTTTCTTTACCATACTGAAGTCTTATTGCATACAGGTAATTCTGCTTTCCGAAGACAAAAGAACTGGCAGCTCTGTGTGTATGTTCATTAGCGTGCTTTACATTGGAAATTTCTAAACCATAAGTGGTCATAATGTTTCTTCCTTCAGAAATTCCAACTCTGATAATTCCACCGCCAATCAATCCTCCATTTGTGTTTTTATTGAGCCCCCAGATGACTTCCCTGGAAAAATCATTACCTCCATCTACTTGTGCATATGTGGAAGGTATGTAGCAACCAAAAGTGCAGATCAAACAAAAAATGCTATAATTCAGAAATTTTTTTAACCTCATTACAAATTGTTGTACAGACAAAACGCACAAACCCCTCAATAAGTTTTCTAGCTTGTAAATCTTAATATACGAAGAATTTTCAACTCATCAATCAAATAGATGTCAAACCTCCGCATTTTCTAAGTTTGTGACCAGATCGTTATAGTTTATTGCCATATGCGATGCATCATAAACAGAATTGCCATTCTTGATCAACAGAATTTGCGGAGATTGGTGGTATACCCCAAAAACCTTTTCTATAGCATTTGAGACATTCCTATATTGAATGAGGTCCAAATAGTAGAAATCAATTTCTTTCAGATCCCACTGGCGCTCAAGCCGATCCAATGCAACACTGCTTATTGCACATCGTGTGCTGTGCTTGTAAATAATAACCGGATAATTTGAAGAGTTTTTCTTGATGTCTTCAATTTGCTCCAGTGACGATAATTCTTTCCAACCTTCGATCATATTTATTTATACCACAAGTCCTTCTCTTTGCGATCAAACTTTGCCTTCTTGACTCTGCCTCTCACATTTGGAGGCTGCTCTTTGTTGCCATTCAGCCTTGACCAGAAAACATTAAACTTTCTTGTTGATTCTTTAATTGATTTATTCCGTTGACGTTTGCCTATGAGGTAAACTGATGATGGGTGCATTTCACCTTTTCTCTTCTGGTGCTTCACCTGACCAGTGTATCCCGCCATTCGATTTGATTCCTGCTTCTTCGTGTAAATGGCAATAAATTTCCTATTGGTTTTAAAGTCACCAGTGTAAGTGCCATTTTTACCTTCCAGTCTTCTTCTTTTAAAATTGTCTACTACTTTGCGGTCTGTTTTATAATCACCTGTGTATGTCCTGAACCGGTGTTCTTCTTTCTTTGAATCATAAACATCTTTTTTCTTTAACCATCCTTTCCAGGTAGAAACGTCTTCGTTATAAATTTTAGGCGATAGAACGGCCCCAGTAACATATGCATTAATGTAATCCAAAACATTGAACCCTGCTTTTCTGATTACTTTTTGGGTTTTACGCTTTTCAGAGAACCTTGGTCTTACTACAACTTTTCTATTAGCACTTGTCTGTTCTGAGTACCTCGGTTCAATTTTTGCTCTTTTTCCCCATAATGGTTTTTCAGAGTAGCGAGGTGGTGCTACTGTTATTTTCATTCGCTCTCGGGGCTTTGAGTACCTTGGCGAAACAGCACCTTGTTTCGCCGGGTCACTTCTCTCAGAATACCTGGGTTGAACGGCTCCTTTCTTAACCGGTTCACTTTTTTCAGAGAATCTGGGCTGAACCGCCCCCGGCTTAGCTGGATCTCTTTTTTGGGAGTACCTTGGTTTTGTTATCCCTTTTTTCACTCGTTCACCTTTTTCAGTATATCTTGGTTGAACAGAGCCCCTTTTTGTAGGCTTTCTTTTCTCAGAAAACCTGATCGGATCCCTTAAACCCTGAACAGCAGTCCGTGGTTGTGAGTATCTTGGTGTTAATTTTCCAGGTTGAGCAGGTTGTCTTTTTTGAGAATACCTTGGCGTCACTGCTCCCTTTTTCACTTTTGGTCTCTTCTCACTAAAACGAATTGGGTCTCTTAATCCCTGAACTGATCCACGAGGTTGGCTATATCTTGGTCTGGCAACAAACTTCTTATTGCTTTGGCTTTTTTGAGAATACCTGGGAGGTTTGGAGAGAGAGATTGGTTTATCCCTACCTTCGGAATACCTTGGGTTTACTGGCAGTTTAGCTTTTGATTTAGAAGGTTTTTGAGAATACCTTGGGCCATTGTTTAGCGTAAGCACTTTGCGATCCTTCTTCTGACTATACCTTGGGCTTACCTGTTTTCCACCTTTTTTGCGACCTGGTTTTTCACTAAACCTGGGTGGAGCTGATAAAGTTAACGCTCCCTGTCTCGCAGGGCTGTATCTTGGAGAGACTCTTTTTATGCCCTTTTTACCGGCAAGCTGAGGTGCAGAAAACCTCGGGCTTACTCTTCTAATTCTTTGATCCTTTCGCCTACTGCTAAATCTTGGAGCAACGCTTTTTTTCTTAACCTTTCTCTCTTTGGCTTTATCCTTTTTTACACCTTTCTCGAAAAACAAAAGTCCGCGATAAGGGTTATCCACGGTTTTCAATTTTCCACGATCCTCTAACAATTGGGCATGAGCGTTTTGAGTGGCTATCAGCTGTAGGAATAGCAGGGCGCATAACAGGATAATATATTTTGATAGCCGCAAAAACAAATTGGATAATTTGGTTGCAAAATGTCAAAGTTTTATAAAAACTACCTATTTGACAATGTATTAACGAATTAATTGGTGAATAGTGCCAATCAATTCTATCAATTTGACAGAATTAAGGATCAAATGGCGATTTCATTTATGTTTGTTTTATGCAGATTGACTTAAGCTTAAAAAAAGAAGTACTCGAAAAATGCCTGAAAACTATAGATGACCGGTTTGCTTCTATTGACTCAATGCTCAAAGAGCTTGATAATTCATCCTCGGCCGAAACAAAAAGTTCAATGGGGGACAAGTATGAGACTTCACGCGAGATGATCCAACTGGAGAGAAACAAGCTACATGTCCAAATGGAGGAAATATCCAAACAAAAGAAGGTGCTGGATCAATTGGCTCCTTTAAAAACATACAAGGAAGTTCAATTGGGAACATTGGTGCGTTCCAGTGCCAAGAACTTTTTTATCTCGGTAAGTTTGGGGTCAATAACAGTAAACAACATAGAGTTTATATGCATTTCACCAGTAGCACCATTATCTGCACTTCTCTTAGGCAAAAAAACGGGTGAAAAATTCAATTTTGCGGGGAAAAGCGAGGAAATACTAGATGTCTGTTAGAAAGCTATTTCTTTTTTGCTCGTGACGTTCTTCTCTTTTTAAATGGCAGTTCGGTCAAGTCCACATTTCCTCCGGTTATGATGATCCCGATTTTCTTTCCAGCAAATTTCTCTTTGTTTTTGATCACCGCTGCTAACGGAACAGCACAACTGGGCTCAATGATTATTTTCATTCTTTCCCAGATGATCTGCATGGCATTGATGATCTCATCTTCTTCAACGGTAAGGATGTCTGAGACATATTTTTTAATGATATCAAAATTCCGTTCTCCAAGAGATACTTTTAATCCATCTGCGATTGTATCAGGATCATGAACGGTTTGTAACTTGCCCGTTTTGAAGGACCTGTGTGCATCATCAGCATTTTTAGGTTCTGCTAAAATCACCTGAGTGGTAGGAACTATGTATTTTGCGACCAGGGCAGTTCCAGCCGAAAGACCACCTCCGCCTACTGGAGTCATAATCACATCCAGGTCCGGGGTGTCTTCTACCAATTCTTTTGCTGCGGTTGCCTGACCAGCTATGATTGCGTAATCATCAAATGGAGGGATAAATATGGCTCCAGTATCAGCTACTACTTTATCACATGTTTCTTCCCTGGATTGCTCATTGGGCTCACAGTAAATGATTTCCGCGCCATATTCCTTTACAGCATTCTTTTTCACGACAGGTGCATTCTTTGGCATCACAATGTATGCTTTACACCCTGCAAGTTTTGCGGCTAACGCTACTGCCTGCGCATGATTTCCTGAAGAGTGAGTGGCAAATCCATTTACCCTTTCTTCAGGTCTCAGACTGAAAATGGCATTGGCTGCTCCGCGCATTTTAAAGGCACCAACTTTCTGAAAATTTTCACACTTGAAAAATATTTCAGCCCCCGTCATGTCATTCACACTTTGGGAAGTCAGAATTGGTGTATGTATGATGTACTTACTGATGCGCTGATGTGCGCGTTTGATGTCACTTAGACTGGGTATATGATCCGTCATTATAAGTTCCTCCGAGATTTAATGTGCTTCTAGCCAATTGTCGCCTACCCCTAGGCCTACTTCCATTGGCACCTCCAAAGTAATGGCATTTTTCATAAATTCTTCAGTTTTGGATTGCAATAAATCAATTTCATCCCTGTGAACATCAAATACAAGTTCATCATGAACCTGCATAATCATTTTCGACTTCAGGTTTTCCTTTTGCATCCAATTGAAAATATCAATCATAGCCACTTTGATCATGTCTGCGGCACTGCCCTGAATGGGAGCATTTACAGCATTCCTCTCATCAAAACTTCGCATAGTAAAATTACGGCTGTTGATGTTTCTGAGGTAACGTCTTCTCCCAAGTATTGTCTCCACATAGCCAATTTCCCTGGCTTTATTGACACATTCATTCATGTATGCTTTTACTGCAGAAAACTCCTTGAAATACGCTTCAATGATTTCATTGGCCTCAAACCTGCTGATATTCAGGTTTTGGGATAACCCAAAGGCTGAAATCCCATAGATAATTCCGAAGTTAACTTCTTTGGCTTTTCTTCTCATATTGGGATCCACTTCATCCAGTCCTACTTTAAATACTTTTGCAGCAGTATTGGCATGGATATCTTTCCCCTCTTTAAATGCAGTTATCATGCTCTCATCTTGGGCAAAGGAAGCCATAATCCTGAGCTCAATCTGGGAATAATCTGCCGAGAGTATTTGATATTCTTCATTTCTTGGAACAAATGCCTTTCTGATCTCTCTGCCCTTCTCTGTTCTGATAGGAATATTTTGAAGATTAGGGTTATTGGAGCTTAACCGACCTGTTGCCGCTACGGTTTGTCTGTAATCAGTATGAACCCGGCCATCTTTTTCACTCACAAGTTTTGGCAAAGCATCTACATAAGTTGATTTTAGCTTCTGATACTCTCTAAAATCTAAAATGCGTTGAACAATTTTATGTTCCTCAGCCAATTTGATAAGAACATCTTCCCCGGTAGCGTACTGACCAGATTTTGTCTTTTTTGGTTTTTCCAACAATTTCAAATTGTCAAACAGAATTTCGCCAAGTTGTTTAGGAGAGGCAATGTTGAATTCTACACCGGCAATATCAAATATTTCCGTTTGTGCTTCCAGGCTTGCTTTTTCCAGGTCACCAGACATTTCATTGAGTGTGTCAATATTCACTTTGACACCTTGGTATTCCATATCGGCCAAAACAAATGAAAGTGGTGTTTCTACATCTTTGAAGAGCTTTTGGAGGTGATCTTCCTTTAGGTTTTCAGACAACTTTTCCTTTAGCTGATAGGTTATGTCCGCATCTTCACATGCATATTCCACCAGTTTCTCAGTATCCGCTTCACGGATTGTTTTTTGTTTTCTTCCCTTGGGTCCGATTAAATCTTCAATGGGGATTGGTCTGTATTGGAGAAAGGTTTGAGCCATAACATCCATACTGTGGGCAGTTTCCGGGTCTATCAGATAATGTGCCAGCATGGTGTCAAAAACTTCACCTTTTAATCCAATGTCATAATTTCTTAAGATTTGTATGTCATACTTCAGGTTTTGCCCAATTTTTGCAATTTTCTCATTCTCTAAGACACCCCTGAATTCTTTCAGAATTGATTTTGCTCCTTCATAATCAGCAGGAAAATGAATGAAATAGGCTTCACCAGCCTTCATACTGAACGAAATACCTACGATTTCTGCGTCAATGGTGTCAAGACTTGTGGTTTCCGTATCAAAACAGAATTCTTTCAATTGACTAAGTTGATCAATCAAGGCTGAACGCTTCTCCTTTGTGTCCACATTGTGGTATTTTGGTTTGGTGTCTTTTACGGTCTTGATTTGACTAAAAGACTCAGATTGCTCAGAATCCTCGGTTCCTCCAAATAGTCCAAGTTGGTTTTTGTCAACCTTCGTTTTAGTCGTCTTGCCAGCTACTTCCTCACCGAAAACTCGTTTCGAGATCATTCTGAACTCAAGTTCTTCAAAAAGAGGTTTTAGGACATTCTCATTGGGACCTGAGTATTTTAGTGCTTCTTCATCAAACTCGATTGGTGAGTCTATTTTGATGGTCGCCAATTCTTTTGAGAAGATTCCCTGCTCTCCGAATTCCTGGATTTTTTTCTGCAGACTGCCCTTTAGCTGGTCAGCATTTGCAACAATATTTTCAACTGTACCATACTCTTTCAAAAGTTTGGATGCAGTTTTGTCTCCAACACCCGGTACACCAGGAATATTATCTACAGAATCTCCCTTTAACCCCAGAAAATCCCTCACCTGATCCACCTCATCCAGGTCAAATTTTTCAAGGACTTCCGGGATTCCCAATATATCCACAGCATTGCCCATGTAAGCGGGTTTATACAGGTAAATGTGTTCTTCCACAAGTTGGGCAAAGTCCTTATCAGGTGTCATCATGAATACTTCAAAGTCCTCTTTTGAAGCCTTTTTTGCAATTGTGCCAATAAGGTCATCGGCCTCATATCCATCTAGTATCAGACATGGGATATTAAATCCTTCTATGATTTGTTTGACGTATGGAATAGCGACTTTTATTTCTTCGGGTTGAGCCTGTCTGGTGGCTTTGTATTCTTCAAATGCCTCATGTCTGAAGGTTGGGGCACTTGTATCGAATGCCACTGCAATGTGTGTGGGCTTTTCTTTGGTAATGATTTCAAGGAGGGAATTGGTGAATCCCATAATGGCACCAGTATTCATTCCTTTGGAATTGACCCTGGGGTTTTTACTTAAAGCAAAGTGTGCTCTGTAAATTAAGGCCATGGCGTCCAGCAGGAATAGTTTCTTTTCAGGTTTACTCATAGCCTGTAAAGGTAGGAAACGTAGCTAATTCACCGATACTGAAAACCTTTATTTTATACTCATAGAATAGAAAAAGCCACAAGAACTAACTTGTGGCTTAATGCATTATTAATGATTGGAATATCTTAAAGACCAACCATCACGAAAGCGCCCCAGTAGTAAGGTGCTTTCCACTTATCTTTAATCACTTTTTGAGCGGTATTGAAGGCAATTTGTTTGTTGCCGGTTTCTATCCATTTCTCATAGAATGTAGTCATCAGTTCTTGTGTAGCGTCATCATCTACAGTCCACATACTCATGATAATACTTTCGGCTCCTGCTATTTGGAATGCTCTTTGAAGTCCGTAAACACCTTCACCATTGGAGATCTCTCCTAAACCAGTTTCACATGCTGATAGCACTACCAGTTCGGTATCATCCAGGTTCATATTCATGGCTTCATAAGCTGTCAGAATTCCATCTTCCTCAGCATCATTCTCTTCGTTGATTACACCGGTACTTATGAAACTATTAGCCCCTGCGAATATCAATCCTGATCTTAACAGAGGGTTTTCTACATATTCATCTACTTCTTGTCCTTCTTCAGGTTCTTCATTCTCCAGGAAAAATCCATGTGTGGCTATGTGAAGCATCTGTGGGGAATCTACTTTCTTCACCTGTTCCTCAATTGCTTCATTGCTCAGATATACCTCAGGTTTGAAGGATTGACCTTCATACAGATCCTGGATTAATTCTACTTCTTTCTTTGTACCAGGCAGTAATGAAAGCAAAGCGCTTCCACTCACATACCTCTGAAGGTTACCTCTTACACCTCTGGAAAGACCTCCGGATCGGGTAGTTCCCTGTTCTCCTCTAGTTCCTCTGGCACCTCTAGCACCTCTACTTACACTCCTTCCACTACCTCTACCTTGACTAGCGGCCGAGGCGATGGATTGTGCAGATTTCTTGATTGCTTCCTCATCTCTCTCAATTTCCAGAGAACCCATATTATAGTTTGGAAATCCAAATAAGTAGGCATCACTTTTGTCAAATTTTGAATCTTCATCGTATTCGAAAGCTACAAGGTCTTTTGTATTAGTAAGCACTTGGATATCTACTTCGTCTACAAGGAAGTTTTTGGTTTCAGAGTTTCTGAGCGTATAAATACTGATTTGATTGTATACTCCGTCTGGTGAAAAGTAAACCTTATTAATACCATCAATTTTCTCAGAGATAGGTTTCCAGAATAGCCTGTAGGAGTAATCTTCATTCACTTTGTAGCGAATAGCATTTCGGTAGTTGGCCAGGTACCGTTTTTCCATCAATTCACCATTCTCCAGAATTACCATTTCAGGATAGTCTTTTGTGTTCTTCTTGATGATTAACGCGGCATAAAATACTTTGTCAGAAAATCTTCCGGCAGAGTCAGGATCAAACTTTCTGAACCGGATCATTTCGATTGCGGCTTCATCATCTTTAAGTTTTTCCTGTACGTCCTTCCAGGTCAAATCCTTCTTAGTCATATTACTGGCAAAAGTTTTTGAAAGCCTGCCTAATTCTTTTTCCAGGTCATTGGATGCATTTAGTAATGAATCAATTTTCTTATTTCTTGCCTCAATATCACCTTCATGGGTACTGAAAAGTTTTGATAACTGCTCTTTCTGGCCAATCCAGGTATCGTATTTCTCCATAAGTGATGAATCACCGCTATTCATGATGGATTCACGAACCTTATTGGTAGCATACATGATCAACCCTTTTGTAGCCAGCTGGTAATTGTACATGATTGATTTTAGCTCTGGAATCTTATCTGCGTGTTCTGCTGCAAATGAATTAAACTGCTCAAAACTTACCTTTATGTCACTGTTATAGAATTTTGCTTTCTCCTCTTCACTCAATGTTGGGAAATAGGCATCTATCTGGGTAAAATAATTGTCAAAGGTTTCCTCGAAAAGCTTTTTGGTTTCATCCAGTTCCTTTTCATCCCATTTGAGTATGGCCAATTGTTTTGTTCCAAGCGTATATTCCGGGTGATTTTTACCTAGTATTTTTCTTCCTACCTTCAATCCATCATTCAAGGTTTTCTCTGCAGCCTTATTATCTCCCAACATTTGATAGGTCTGTCCCATTCTGAATAGTCCAAAGACATAGTCATAGTTTTCTTCTCCGAAAATTTCCAAAAATGCTTCTGTTGCTTCCTTGGTGAGCCTCAAAGCTTCGTCAAGTCTTCCTGTTTTTCGATAAACACTTGCCAGATTAAATTTCTGTTTCTGGAAAAGGAAGTCTTCTGTACCAAGTGAACTCTCCAGGATACTCATGGCTTCTTTATGGGTCTTTTCTGATAACTCATATTTACCAGCATAATCATAAATACTGGCCAAAGTCATCATGTCCTGGGCAACAAGAGGTGAGTCATCTCCACCAAGTTCCTTCTGAATTTCAATACTTTCTTTGATGTATTCTTCGCCTTCCGAGTAATTGCCGAGAATCCTGTAGACTTCAGCAATGTTGTGATAAAGAATGCTATTGATGTCTGAATTATCACCTTGCAATTTAGCGACCATATCGATGGCATATAGAAGAATCTCCTCAGCATCAGGGTATCTACCAGTGTCCATGTAGAGGTCATAAAGACCATTTAAAGGTCCCAGATAGTCAATACTTGGGTTCAGACCAAGGAGCTCAAATAGGTCCAGGGCCTTATTGAAGTACCTTTCAGATTGATTGTAGTTACCTTGAAAAAAGTAGGAATTTCCAAATGCATTTAGGATTAATGCATATTGTTCGGATTCTTTGTCCACCAATCCATCAATATCTTTGAGAATTGCTAAAGATTCGTCAGCCATGTTTCGGTACTGGTAGTGAATAGAAAGGGCCAGAGCGGTTTCCACATATTCAGGACTTTTTTTGCCATAGTTCTTCTTATCACTCTCCAGTACTTCCAGATAGAGTGCTTCAGATTCATTGTAATAACCAAGTTCGTCCTTGAGGCTGGCCACATTATACTGAAGGTTCTTAATGCTTTCGCTACTTGCCCCTATTGATTTAGAAGCATCTAATACCTTACTGTAGATATCAAGACTGGCCACCGCATCCCCCAGTATTACCAGATATGTTTCAGCCAGGAATTTTTGGGCATTCAGTGAAACAGTGTCCTTATATGAGGAGAATTGTTTTTGAATATCAGCCTCTTTATCGAGTATAAGCTCATAATCATAAGCATCATAGGCTTCCACTAGTTCTCCGTATAATGCTTTTGCTTTTTTTGACTCAAATTGTGCGTGTAGCTGTGTGTTTAAAAACAACGATATAATCAATATCGAAGCGCCAAGTTGTGTCAAATTGTTTTTCATTTTTAATACGCTATTAATGGGTAATATTTAGATCCAAGAAATATAAATTTACATAAATTAAATTGTATTGAGCTAATTTTTGTTCCAGAGACGATTTGTGGAGTATTTCATGCTCACATTTATATCATTCGTCGAATTGGAAATGAAATAGCTCATATATTTTGTTGCAGACAACTTATTTTTATATAATTTCAATAAATTTTGGCAACAGCACAATCGCTAAAAATGATTTTTAAGATAGTATCTACCAGTACATCATGGAATCCTACCAGAACCGAATTAGAATTATCCGATTATCGCTATTAATAGTATTAGCATTATTTATCCAAAAATTTTCATTTGCACAGAACGCCCTCACTTTTGATGGAGTGGACCAGTTTGTCTCATTTGATTACGTCACCTATTTCGATAATAATGAAAAAGACTTCTCAGTGGAGGTCTGGTTTAACAGTGCAGGAAGCTCAACAGCGTCAATTTACAGTATAGGGACTAATTCTCCGAATAACGCGTTCTCTATCAGGCAGGGACCAACTAATCTGTTGGAAATCAACACGCCTGATGGAGTATTGGTGCAATCTGCTAGCACAATTAATGATGCGCAATGGCATCATGCCGCTTTGGTTTATGAGGGAGGTGCCGTTTCACTTTATCTGGATGCAGAACTTGAGGGTTCTGTAGCCTATACATTAATTCTGGATGGAAGTTTTGCAGAATTAGCAAGGAACTCCATGGCAGGAGATGAATACTGGAATGGAGACATTGATGAATTAAGAATTTGGGGCAAGAGTTTAACCGAAAAGGAAATTTTAGCGAATATTTTCAACTACCTGGATGCCTACAACTATTTCGACTTAAAGAACTACTACACATTTGATCAATTTCCCACTGAAACCACCTTGAACGATGACACATATGATGCCAATGGATTCATGCAAAATATGGATGGTACTGAATGGGTCGCATCCACCGCTCAAGATGTCCAATATATAGCCAGTACTGGCGGAGGAGGGGCATTTTCCTCAGCAGCCTCCTGGAATGGAGGTGTTGTTCCTGGCAGACTGAACGGAATCAATATTCTGGTGGGGGACAGTGTATACCTTGATGCAGACCTTGATTTGGCAGCCATTACCATTGATGTGGGAGGAGCTTTTTCACAGCAAGGGTTTAATACAAGTCTATTCTCGGAATTCAATGCTTATGGTAATTATTGGGGTAACCCTAATGATACATTATTCATATATGGTTCCAGTGTGCAGATAGACCCGGGGTCCAATTTACTGCCTCAGATATATGTAGAAAACGGTGCAGTTCTTGAACAATATAGCCCGGTTTACACCTGGGGGGGAGTATTTATTGATAGTGCAGCCGTTTATAGCGGGGGATATTATAGTACTTCTTTAGTAGGAAATGCCAATTGGTTTGGGTATGGTTTTTACGAAAACTATGACTCCCTGTATTTTCTAGGGTCAAATCAAACAATCCTGGAAGACACAATTGGAACTCTCACATTAGGGACAGGAAGTCTTACCTTACTCGGAGATTTAAAAACAGACAGAGTATTAGCTTCTGGAATTGGCAGTGAGTTGCACCTTCAGAATTATTCCATGACAATATCCAATGATTGGAGCACGTTCTTACTGGATACTATGACATGGGATCCGGGGGCAAAAATCATTTTTGATGATTACCTCTCATCTTTTCAAACAGACTATAATCCTGTTGGTGATTCAAGTCTTTATTACCCATCAGTTGAAATTTTGAATGGGGCATTTGTTGATATTAATTCCGGGAATGGCCTACTCATCGCTCCAAATGAAACAATTACCATATTTGATGGAGAGCTTCTGGCCTATGATAATGGAACAATTATCCTTGGAGATCTAGCAAATATTGAGATAAATGGAGGAGCCTTCTACCTAGAAGACGGTGGGTATCTGGCAGCTGGTGATGGTTCACAGATCATCAATAATGGAGGAATATTAAGAGTTGGGATACCATATGATCCAGCAGGTGAGTCGAGTGGCCCAACAGAAGTTTTTGCAGCAGAACCTGCAACCAGCTATGAAATCATCCAAAACTCTGGAGAATTAGAAATCCAAAATACTACCTTCCATGACCTGGGGGGAGACGGTATAGCTATAAATGGAGGAACCATCATCAAAGCATTCAATGTATGTAACTTCAAGGACGGTGTTGGTACAGCTTACATAACTATCAATGATGGTGCATTGGATGGTTTTGCAATGGATTCTGTGGGATTCTTTGCAGGACCTACCTATAACATAAGCAAAACAGCTTCTTCAGGATCGGGAACTGTAACTGTGAACCAGGGATTTGGAGATTTTTCTGGTCCTCTAAATGATGATATTCAAGCGGGTTCAATTCAATGGCTCAATGAAATTGGGGATCTAGATTATGCACTGGCTTTTGATGGGTTTGATGACTATGTAACATTTGCAACAAGCCCTGTATTTGGAGACTCTATTACACTAGAAACATGGATAAAGCACAATGGAGCAGATGGAGATATTGCCTATTGGGATTTTGGAGGAGGAGCATATGCTTCAATTAGTCTGGTGTCAGGACAACTTTGGTTTTATAATGACGATGGAGCTGCTCAATCAGGAGCAGTAAATAGTAGTTATACAATACCCGCAGACCAATGGGTTCATATAGCCGTAGTAATTTACTTTCAAAATAATGTGGCATTTTACATCAATGGGAATCAGACGAATACAGGATCTTCAGCAGCTGTTGCTGGAGGAGCCGGTACATTCACCATGAGTTTCTCCGGAGATGAGATAGAGGCCACCTTTGATGAATTTCGAATTTGGTCTGATGACCTTACGCAATCAGATATTGAATTTTTAATAGATAGCACATTAACCGGGGGTGAGCCAAACCTGGAAGCATACTACCAATTCACTACCTCAGATCCGTTGAGTGATATCAACCTGGTTGATCTTACCTCAAATAGTCATGACGGTGTGCTTCAAAATTTTGATTTTGATGGAGAGACCTCAGGATGGGTAGTGGCTGATGCACAACAACCCGTACAACAAGCACTTAATTTTGGAGGTGTAGATGAATATGTAGATGTAGCTTCTGGTGCAGATTATCCTACTAACCTTACAATTGAAGCCTGGGTTTTACCGGATTCTACTAACAATGAAAGAGTAATTGCATCATGGGATTTTGATACAGCTCCTAATGCAAGATTTCAAATCAGCAATGGATTTCTGTCATTTGTAGGAGAGAATGGCCCAGGTAGTTTCAACAATTCCCTTGATTCTGTTGAAATTGGCAGATGGCAACATGTGGCCGTTACGAAAGCGGGAACAGCACTTGAGTTTTTCATTAATGGTCAATCCGTAGGTACTGAAACCTTAACCGTGGAACCTTCCGGGTCAAACAATTTTGTAGTGGGCGCCTATGAAAATGGTGCTGGATATGCTTCTTTCTTCGATGGAAATATTGACGAGTTAAGGGTTTGGGATGCTGTTGTTCCGGCAAATGTGATGCAACAATATGCTTTGACTGAAGACTTATCCGGACACCCAAACAGCGGAAATCTACGAGCTCATTATAGTTTTAATGATGGTACAGTAGCTGGTGGAACTAACCCGGCGGATACTTTTCTAATTGACAAATCAGGAAGTGGATTTGACGGAATTCTTCAGGGCACCTGGCCAATGAGTGGCACGTCTTCAAACTGGATCGCTTCAAAAGCATTTGATGGGGCATTTCCAGTAGTGTATAGGAATGGTAATCTTGTTGAATTGAATGGTATTGACTTGCCTTCATCCGTTACTGGGACGTACTTTGGTCCAGTGATCGAAAGCGATTCACTGGTGAGGGATTTTATTCTTACCAATGAAGGTTTGGATACATTGATAATTTCTGACTTAGTAGCAGATGGCGCTATGTATTCTGCCTATGTAGATCAACAGGTGCTTAACCCTGGAGATTCAACCAACTTATCCATAGTCTTCGCTCCGGAATATGCGGGAACACATAATGCCAATATAAATATATATTATGGAGGCCAACTGGGAACATTCCAGGTTCAAGGTATTGGATACCCAAGTGATAATGGACCAGGTACAGCTGTGAACTTCAATGGAAGTGATAATTATGTGGAATTAGATAATGTTCCAACCTATGACCTGGCAGCTACAGATCCATTTTCTTTCGAAACGTGGGTATACATGTATGACACGGTAGGGACAATGCACATTTTCGGAACAGAGTTTGTTTCTTCGAGTAATCCTGGTTTCCAATTCCAACTAGTCAGTGGTAAGCCAGAATTAAAATTAGTAAGTAGTATTCTGGGGCCTAATCAAATTCAGGTGCAATCAAATGAGGTGATTGATACGACTACCTGGTATCATTTAGCGGTGACTTATGATGGAAGCGAAACTGCTGCTGGCGTTACACTTTATATTAATGGGGTAGTAGTCCCAACAACAACATTATATGACAATATTTCCGGCTCAATCCAGGGTACTGATCCTACAACTTTTGGTGCTCGAAATGGATCATTTAATTGGTTCAATGGGAAAATAGATGAATTTCGACTTTGGTCAACTGAAAGGACTGCGACTGAAGTAGCCAATAACTTGTTTGAGGTTCTTGAAGTATCAGAGCCAGGTCTGGAAGCTTATTTTCCATTTAATTTAGGCGCAGGGACAACAGTATACGATCTGGTCAATGGGAATAATGGTACTCACTATGGATCACCCACTGTATTTGTTTCATCTGAAGCAACAATCAACAGTGATGAAAAATTTGATCCATATTTTGATAAAAATGCTGTGTGGGAAGAAGTATCAATCCGATATTCCTCAAATATGGCTATTCAAAATACCGGTTTCGCAGATGATGATGGGGACAACGTATTTTTTGCCCATGATAATATGACTGCCGGCGATGAAGAATATATAGCAACAGACCTGGGTGGTATTAATTCTATTGTGAATAGGAGGTTAAACAGGACCTGGTACACGGAATTTTACGATGGTTCTGGTAATTTTGGAGGAGATATTCTTTTCTTATTTGATAATATTAATTACGACTCAACGAAGACTTACTACCTATTAGAAAGAGTCTCTGAGAGTCCTGAATTTGAAATTGCAGAGGTCTATGGACTTGGTCAAATTGACGATACAGTTGCTTTCGTTACGAATTCAAATGACTTATACGGCGGTGAAACATTTTATACATTAGGGGTTTCAGAAAGCTATCCGGGATATGCATTGGCACTGGATGGAGTAGATGATTCTGTTCGAATAGAAGGATTGTCTATCGATGATTCATTCTCAATAGAATTTTGGGGAAGATTTAATCAACCATCTCCAGATGAAGATGGCATCCTGGCATTTAGAACAGCGGATTATATTCAGGTCCTAATAGATACCGATGGTAGTCTTCTTGTAGACGTATTCGGGGGTGGAAATCAAGAGAAGTTAAAAGGATCAATTGACATCAATGATGATGTGTGGCATAACATTGCGATTACCAGAGATAATTCGAATTTCAGAATTTTTGTTGATGGAATTGAGGACACTGGTACATCTTATGTAATTGGAAGTCAGGGAATCGTTAGTGCTGTACCATTTAGTGGCGATTTCATTATTGGAAATAACAATACACTTTCGAATCCTTGTGGTGGAATAATTGATGAATTAAGAATTTGGGACAATGTGAGAGACTCTGCAGCGATTGCAGAAAATTTCATCTATCCAGTTAATATATCCTCGCCTGGTTTGGTGGCTTACCATAAATTTGATCAATTGTATACCTATCAAAGAGCAGTTGACCAGGCAGCAAACACTGAAATCGAATCTGGTGAATTATTCAATTTTTCTGATACTCCAACCTCCGGATATGTAATCTCAGATGGTTTTGGCATAGCCACAGAAGAAAATGCACTTTCATTCGATGGAGCAGATGATTTTGTATCCGTACCAAACTTGCCAATTTATGATGTATCTACCACTGGTGATTTTAGTATAGAGGCCTGGATAAATGGTGGAGTAAATACAAATGGAGCAGGAATCGTAACTTTAGGAACTACAGCTCCACTTAGAGGAATTGGACTGGTGGTTTCTGATGGGTATTTGGGTGTGGAGATAGGTAATGCCATTTCTTTGATTACTCCTGCAGAAGATACCTTGAGGTCGAGTACCAGGATTGACGATAATCAATGGCACCATGTGGCAGTAGTGGCCAATAGAAGTTTTCAGTCTATCACGATATACATAGATGGAATCAGGGAAGTTTATTTTGAGGACCCAATTGTTGCAGAAGACCTAACCTCAGGCGTTTTCAATATTGGGACTAACTACACAGGTACAATCAATTACAATGGTATGATTGATGAAGTGAAGTACTGGTCTAAGCAATTGAATGAATCCAACATCAGACAATACATGTTTGAGGAGGTATACAATAATGAAAACGAACTTGAAGCATATTTCAATTTCAATCAGGGAGAAAGTGGGGTAGATAATACAGGAATTTCCACATTGAACGATGAAAGCAATAATTTCAATGATGCCACACTTAACAATTTTGGTTTGACGGGAGTAACCTCAAACTTTATAACATCTGATGCATTTGACTCACTCAGGTCAAGACTAAAAATCATAGATGAATATGGAGACATTGTAGAAGATGGGATTGTATATGACATGGGGATCGAATTTGAAGGTGATAGTACCTCTTCCTGGTTTATTGTGACCAATGCTGGAAAAGCTCAGCTGGACATCAGTACATTTGACCTTGGAAACCCTCAGGCTGTTTTTGAAAGGCCGCTCTCTAATTTCAACCTGGCTTCTTTTGAAACAGATACTGTCATTGTGAGGTTGGAAGCTGTTGTACCAACTAATTCCACAACGTTGGATGTTTCAAGTAATGATCCCGAAAGCCCATATAGCACAACAATGGAAGTAACCGGATATCCACTCTTACCAGGTGCCGGTGATGCCATTAGCCTTGATGGAAATGCTGATAATTACCTGGTATCAAGCAGTACAGACGCAGATTTAAGTCATGGGTGGACTGTTGAATTCTGGGCTCACCGATTGAATGAAACAACAAATGATTATGTATTTAGTCAGGGAGACGGAACACCAGGAGAGCATTTGAATATTGGTTTCCCTACAGGTACGAATGTCTTGCTTGGGTTTGGCGGTGATGAGTTAACAGTGGATTATGGAACGTTAACATCAGATTGGAACCACTGGGCATTCACTTATGATTCGGTATCAGGAGAGCAAAGAATATTATTGAATGGTGTTGAGATAGGAAATAGGATTTCATCGGGTCCATATGGAGCTACCGGTGGCTTCATCTATGTAGGTAGAAATTCCGTGGGAGGAGATGAATTCGCTGGAGATATTGATGAATTGAGGGTATGGGAAGGACCATTACCTGATAGCATTATCCGCCAACACCTTGCAACCACCTTGACTGGTGAATCTGAGAATGTTGAAGGAATTGCGGTCTATTTTAGGTTTGATGAAGGTTCCGGAACAGATGTGGTGGATTTGACTGGTGAATTTGATTTTACGATTAATGGAGGTACACGTGTTCAATCCGGTGCGCATATTGGTAAGAAAAGTTTGTATACCTATTCAGAATTTGAATTAACCACAGGGCCTGCTGGCGAGCGAATTGAAATTTCCAATATTTCTGATCCTTCCGGAGGAGCCCACATCTATTTGATAGAATCTACACCTGATCCAGATACACTTTCAGGTTTTGATAACATCACGGATACCACCTATTATGGTGTTTTTGCTCCCACGAGTACTTTTGATTTGGGCATACAGTATATTCCTGTACCAGGGGAGGATAGTTTGAGAATTTTAAGAAGAGACGAATTTACGGATACATCCTGGGAACCAATCAGTGGTTTGTTTGACACGGATGCGGTTGTTGACTCTATTCAAGTGGCAAACCAGGAGACAGGTCAGTTTACAATAGCCCGAAGTTTATACCCAACAAACCTGGATGCTGGTGATGCACTGGATTTTGATGGCTTAGATGATTATGTAACCTTAGGAGCTATTCCAGCATTACAGGATTCTGGTGCCCATACCATTGAAGCCTGGATTAGCACAACAGGAATTACTGGATTTATTGCAGGTAGGGCTGATGATAATACTGCAGCTGGATACGGTTCAGGTTTGCAATTAGATGGTTCAGGAAATGTAGAATTCATTGTTTCAAATGGATCACTATTTCAATCTGTGGTTTCAACTATTCCAATAAACGATGGTGGTTGGTACCATGTGGCTGGAGTTTATGTCCCTGGTGACTCACTGAATTTGTTTATAAATGGAGTTTTAGATGCTTCCAATACAACCGCAATAGAAACATTATTAAACAGTGCTTCTCTTTTCTGGAATTCGGGATCAATTAGTGGCACAACAGACTTCTTCACAGGTCAACTTGATGAGGTTCGCTTCTGGGACACTTCTTTGTCTGGGGATGCTATATTCAATCATGCATTTGCTCCTTTGAACAATGCTCACCCGTTTGTTGATGATTTAGTGCTTTACCAGAAATTTGATGATGGAACAGGAAGCGACATACTCGTTGATGTGAAGAGTAATTTTACAGGAGCTCTAATTAACATGGATAGTGGCACAGACTGGGTTCCTTCAGGAGCGTTTGAGTTGCCTCCGTTAATCCCTACAGTGGATTCTCTGATAACAAATTCACTAGAGCCACTCATCACAGGTACCCATGAATTTGGACCTGATTTTGAGATATCGATAGATACTCTTGTTTTTACACTGGGAGTAGATGCTGAATTATCAGTAGACAGCTTGGGTATATGGCAACTGGATTTGACTGGAAGTCCTCTACCTGGAGACGGGATTTACGATGTAATTGCGACCAGTACAGATCCTGTCAACTTATTATCCTCGACAGATACTACGATAAATGAATTAACTGTAGATACAACATTACCAGATACCCCTACAGTTGACACATTGGTTACAAATGATCAGATGCCTCTGATTACAGGAACTTTTGAATACGGAACAATTCTTCAGGTGGATATTGATACATTGGGTTATACATTGGGTGTAGATCCAGAGTTGAGTACAGACAGTATTTCAGTTTGGACTTTAGACCTATCAGGTGGCCCGATGCTTTCAGAGGGAATTTATGATGTGATGGTTGTTTCCACGGATTCCAGTGGTAATGTTGCTTCTGATGTTCAAACAGACGAATTGACAATCGACATAACTCCCGCGGTTGTTACGTTTGACGTTTTGACCACACCAGATTTTAGTCCGGAATTGACAGGAACAATAGATGACACATTAGCTATCGTGACAGTCCATTTGGATGATTCAACCTATCAGGTTACGATAAACCCAGATAGCACCTGGATACTGGCTGATAATACAATTTCCCCAGATTTAAGTCCTGGACTTTACGATGTAGTGATGACTGCAACAGATTTGGCAGGGAACATCACCATTGACACCACATTTGACGGATTGACAATTGGGGGAGTACCACTGGCTTATGAGGCCATTAATGTGAATGCATTCGATTTTGTAGCCAATTGGCAGGAATTCAGTGGATTAACAGGTTACGCGTTAGATGTAGCAGAGGATTCAACTTTCACACAATTTGTATCAGGGTATGAGAATTTTGTAACAACAGACAGTGCAGAAACAATCACAGGAGTTAACTACAGCAGTCAATATTATTATCGAGTCAGGTCAATAATTACCCCTGGAGATACTTCTGATTATTCAAATACTATTTCAGTTTATACTTCGATACTTACTGGAACGATAGCAGATTCAACAGCATTGATGCGTTTGTATGATTCTACTGGTGGACCTGAGTGGAATACACCGGTAAACTGGGGTGCCGAACGGTTAGATAATTGGAATAATATCATTGTGAATGCTGGTAGGGTAATAGAAGTTGACCTTTCTGCTAATAACCTGGTAGGATCGTTCCCTTCAGTTTCAGGAGAAGAGCTAGATTCACTTGAAACCCTACTTCTGGGTGATAATGACCTGGAAAGCATTTCAGACTTATCCGCATTACCAGTTTTAACTAACCTGGAAGTCCAAAACAATGCACTCACATTTGAGTCACTAGAATTGCTTGCCGGAATTGGTGGTGTTTATACACCTCAAGACAGCCTGTTGAACAAATTAATAGTCCTTGAAAACGAAGGAGATGACGTTACCCTGGAAAGAATTGCAGCCGGTACATCAAATACTTATCAATGGTATCGAGATGGAGTGGAATTATCAGGAGAAACAAGTAATTCCCTGACAATTGCTGATGTTACATTTGCTGATGAGGGGAAATATTATGTTGAGGTTCAAAATACAATCGCAACTGGCATCACATTGATTTCCAATACCATCAACCTTAAGGTTTCCTCGATTGAGCGTGATACGACTGCTTTACGTGCAATCTATGAAGCATTGGATGGACCTAGTTGGACTAAGGGTAGCAATTGGTTTTCAAATGAACAGATTGGTGATTGGGACGGTGTAGGAACTGATGGTTCGAGAATAACCTCATTGGATCTAAGTTCCAGCAATGTGGAAGGAGTGGTTCCAGAAGATATATTGGACATCATCAATTTGTCGAATATCAATTTTTCGAACAACCTACAACCCGGAAACAAAGGTTTGACTGGTATGCCCGATTTTTCAGGAATGCCAAACCTTACCACATTAAATGTTTCAGGTAACAGTTTGCAATTCGGGGCTATTGAACCAACTGTGGGGAATGTTGATAATTTCACTTATAACAATCAGGCGCAGATTGGTAATCAATCGTCAGCAAAAATTAGGAAAGGTACAAGAAAAGTCTTTTCTGTAAGTGTTACCGGTGAGAACAACATTTATGATTGGAGACTGAACGGCACTTCGATCACTGGTGCTGATTCATCAGTGTATGTTGTAGAGTCCTTGGATTACAATTCTATGGGAACATACAGTTGTGTAATCACCAATTCAGTAGCCACTGATCTCACGATCACCAACAAAGAACAAACAGTTCTTGCATTCGTGGATCTGGAAGGAACAGTTACTGGAGATGGGTCTCCTATCAGCTCAGGGTCAGTAATTGGTTTGAAAATAGTTCCGGGACAAACAGCATTTGATACTATCCCGGGAGCCACAATTTCAAATGGAGATTTCGAACTGCGTAGAGTGATATTAGGTGATTATATTGTTGCGGCGGAAGCTGATGATGATGACTATCTACCTACCTATTATTCATCAACAGAATTATGGGCACAAGCTGATACATTGATTGTAAGGGACACAATTCCTAATTTCGAAATAGCATTAGTAGGTGTTCCACCAGAACTTACACCTGCTGATGGAGACGGTGGAATTGGTGGATACATGGAAGATGAATTAGAGAGCTCAGGAGGAAGAGTTACAAATGGGAAGCTAGAAACCGGCAGAAGGGTACGAAGAGCAGGTGTAATGCTTCGCAGAAGACCACCTACATCTAAATCAGATGACGATGATGGGTTTGTGTTGATTGCCTATGTTCAGACTGATGACAATGGTGAATTTACTTTTGAGAACCTGCCATCCGGAACTTATAGAATCAATTTCGAATATCCTGGTGTTCCAATGGATCCGGACTCATTTATTGAATTTGAACTGGGAGCAGATGGAAGTGAGGATACATATAGCCTACAAGCTGTAGTAACTGAAGATGGAATTGTAGTTACCCCACTTGATTTGACCAGGGTATTTAAAGAATACTTTACAGACCTGGAAGTATATCCTAACCCGGCTCGTGGCAGATTATTTATTACCTATTCAAGGCTCAACAACAATAATGTTTCCGTTTTGATCTCTGATGTTGCCGGAAATACAATGATGTCCACAATGCTGACACCTGGACTAAATGGAGAAATAGAAATGAATGTTGGGGAACTATCCCAAGGAATTTATCTCCTGCAATTTATTGATAGTGACCAGGATAAATTGATTGGATCCGCCAAATTCATCAAGAACTAGTTCATTCAACTGAGCAAAATCACACTTCATCGAATTTTAGGCTTTCGGTGAAGTGTGATTTATTATCCTTCATTAGATTTAATCAATAAGTTGTGTCAACTAATCAATTTTTGCCACCACTTACTCAAATGGTGTAAGTTCAAGTCTTTGCGCACACTAATTTTACAAATTGATATTGAGAAAGCTCAATAGAAAAACTAAAACTAGAAATTAACTAAATGAAACGGATACCAGCCAACCGAAGGTTATTTTTATTGATAACCCTATTATTTCTATTCTCAGGAATCAAAACATTTGCTCAAAATACAGTTGGTATAGGGACAAATACACCTAATCAAAACGCTGTATTGGAACTTGTTTCTACAGGCAATAATCAAGGTTTTTTAGTACCCAGAATGACCACTGCCCAACGGACTGATCCAGGGTTTGAGGGAATTTTGACCAGTACTGATAATGGTTTGATGGTTTTTGATACAGATGAAGGAGCAATCTTTTTCTGGTATGAAGGTGTATGGGTAAATTCCTCAGAAAGTGGAAGTACAACCACAGGAGGTGACGTTTCGGGAGATATTTCCGCAATAACAGTAACAGCTATTCAGGGCCAACCAGTTTCTTCGGATGTACCCACAATAGATTATGTGTTAAAATGGGACGGTTCTGCCTGGGTACCACAACCTGATGATGGAAATACTTACACTGCAGGAGTGGGAATAGATATTACGGGCCTTGAGATCACCAATACCGGAGACACAGATGCATCAGATGATTTAGTAACAACTAGTATTGCTGGTGGCGATATCACTGGTGAATTTGCGGCATTGACAGTCACTAGCATACAAGGGAACCCTGTTGAAGCAACTGTTCCAACCAACGGTCAGATTTTAAAATGGGATGGAAGTCAATGGGCCTTATCTAATGATGATGACTCAGGTTCGAATGCTGCAATAGATGTGACATACGATAATGTTACTTCAGGTTTAGTAGCCACTGAATTGCAAGCTGCCATTGACGAATTAGATGCAACCGTAGATGGACTTTCAGGAGCTGGAGACATGCTTCAATCGGTATACGATATTGATGCAGATAATACGGTAGACCTTGCTGAGGATGCACTTACCGTTGGAGGTTTGACCGTTGAAACAGCAGTTCCTGTAGGTGCGGTATTTACAGATGAAGAGCTACCAGCAACAGCCACAACAGGTGATGTACTACAATGGGATGGCTCAAATTGGGTACCAGCTGCACCCGCTGGTGGTGGCGACATGCTCCAATCAACTTATGATATTGATGCTAACAATATCGTGGATGATGCAGAGACGGTAAACGGATTGACGGTCGAAACAGCTGTACCTGTAGGAGCTTTATTTACAGATAGTCAAAATGCTCTTGCAGTACCTTATGATAATGTTAGCTCTGGCTTATCCGGAACAGATGTGCAGACAGCTATCGACGAAATGGATGGTATTATTGATGGAATGGGTACCCCCTCTGCAAATATCATAACTTATGATAATGTGAGTTCACTTCTTTCGGCGACAGATGTACAAGCCGCCATAGATGAGGTAGACGTAAATGTAGATGACATTCATTTACTAACTGGGCTCCCAATTAATTCACAAGATATTGGTTTGGTATCTCACCCTGTTATCACAGACAATGGGACTTTGCTGGATGCTATTTTAGAGGCAGGAACAGAGGCTGACCATTTGTTTAGTGCTACAGGAATTACAATTGGAGATACGGATCTGGGGACATTTTCAGGAGCTACCATCACTGACTTTAATTCAACTAAAGGGGCATTACAGGAATTAGAAACCGCACTAGAAGGCATTGGGAGTTTTAATACCGATGGGGAAATACCAAGAGCAGATGGAATTGGCCTATCGAGTTCAAACTTATATAGTGATGGAACTAACATTGGAATTGGGCAGGCAACTCCCCTTTCAACAATTCATATGGATCTGGATAATCATATTATTTCAGAAGGGGGAGATTTAATACTTGCAGATAATATATATACTAATGTAGGAGTACCAACTTATACTGAAGACGGAAGGGGAGTGGCACTTGCACTAAGTAGTACTGGTGGTGACATGCAGTTTTTTACTGCTGCGGTTGGAACGGCTGGTAATCCAGCTACGCTAAATCCAATCCTTCAAATTCAAGAATCAGGAGGAGGAGTCAATACACAATGGCAGGCATTAGATGTGATAGTGGCAGGAGATGGAGTTAATTCCGGGGACCTGGTGCTTGGAGATGCAGATAACTCTGCAACGGTTACTTTTAGAACTCCTGATGTGGCTACCGTTACTACAGTTTATACCTTACCTGATGGCGATGGGAGTACTGGAGATATCCTGTCGACTGATGGATTAGGAGGATTATCCTGGGTTTCCTCAGGATTGAGTTTGCCATATGCAGACCTTAATACTAATGCAGGGTCATTATTTTCCATAACTAACAATGGTACAGGACCTGCTGCAAGTTTTGTAAATGCAGTAGACGCAACTGCACTTTTTGTTCAGGGAAATTTTGGCTTTGAAGAAGGCAGTGACCGTGATATATTTATTAACCCAACTACTACTGGTCCAGGGGCTGAATTGAGCTTAATTGCTGGTTCAGCTGGAGGAGCAGGTCCTGATAACGGTGGGAATGTAAGTATTATAGCTGGTGATGGTGTAGGTACCGGAGGAGGAGGAGGAGATATATTCCTATCACCTGGGTTACCTTCTGGCGGAGGTCTTGAAGGATATATTTATGCGCAGGGACCTCTCTTCATTCAAGGAGATGGCTCATTCTCAAGACCTTTGGTTTTTGAAGATGGTGATGGGACTAACACAATTGCTTTTGTTGCCCCAGATGTGGTTTCTACCAGTGCCACATATGTTTGGCCCGCCTTAGATGGGGCAAATGGCGATGTCCTATCTACAGATGGATCTGGCGGATTATCGTGGCAACCTAGTGGTGCATTCACTACTTTATATGAAGTGCCTGCAGGAACTGGATCAGGATTAGGCTCTTCTAATATCTTTAGTGATGGGACCAGCGTTTCAGTCGGTTCAAATCAATTTACCTTACCCGTTGATTTTAGTGTGATAAGAGATAACTCAACTGGAAATACAAATTTCGTTGTGGGTACATTTTCTACTGTAGCCGATGAGGCCCCCGGAATAAGTATCATGAGGTCCGGTGGAACAGAATCAATTCCGGCAGACCTGGTGAGTGGAGATAGAATTGGAAATCTATCTTTTTTATCACGTGCGGTTGGGGCTTTCGCTAATGCGGCTTCAATTGAAGTCTTTGCTGAAGAATCACATGTGTCATCACAAGGTTCAAGTATGAGTTTCAGAACTGCGGCAAACGGAGAAACTGACGTAACTGAAAGAATCTTGATTGACGGCAATGGAGATGTGAATATTTTTAATGCCAATCTTGGGGTTGGTGTAGCACCTCTATATCCATTGGATATTTTTGGAGATGCCAATCTTTCCGGTGTTATCCATAAAGACGGTACCGGAGTATTGGATTTTGATATTGTATCCAACAATACTTTTGCTGGTGAGAATGCCGGTTCAGGATTAACTACTGGTACTGATGTAGTTTTTGTAGGAGCTGATGCCGTAACAAGTACAGCGACACTATCAAATTCTGTTGTGGTAGGTAGTAATTCGTCATCTCAGAATGATAATTCTGTAGTTGTGGGTAACCTTTCTACTGTCAATGGTGATGGAGGGGTAGCATTAGGTCAGTCTGCAGCTGCACAAAATACAAACGCAATTGCCATCGGTCCAAGTACCACGGTGACAGGAACAAACACTACTTTAATCGGAGACAATGTAAGTACCGCAACACCCAATGCCTTTATTGTAGCGGGTACGAATGACAAAATATTAGCAATAAATAACGTAAGCCCCAATGGAGTGGATCATTTAACAGTAAGTTCTTCAGGAACATCATCTCAGATGAGGTTTAGTAACTCAACCACCGGTTATACCGGAACCGATGGGTTCGTCATATCAGTTGGTGCATCTGCAGTTAACTTACTTAACAGAGAGAATACCCGAATGGATTTCGGAAATAATGGAGTAACCAATATGTCAATAGATGCAACCGGTCAGGTTGGTATTGGTACCACTACTCCATCTGGTCCACTGGATATTGATTTTGGCATTGGTCAGATTTTTGTTACAGGTAATAATAACCAGCAATTTGGAATCTTTGATCTGATAAATGCAGGTACTGGAGCAGCAGCCATGAGATTTGATGGTGCTATTACCATGGGAATGGACCAAAGTGATGCCAATAAATTCAAAATAAATATGGGCAGTACCTTCTCTGGTGGCGAGGACTTTACAATCACTTCAGGAGGAAGTGTTGGGATCGCCAATACCGCTCCAACCTACACCTTTGATGTAGCACATGATAACGCACCTGCAAGTGGGGGTATTGGTCTTAGGAACCTTGCAGGAGGAGAACCCTGGAATTTCTTTGTGAACTCAGGATCTTCAGATTTATTGGTGTATGCAAACGGAGCTTTAAGAGGAACTTTTGCAAATGTTGACGGTTCATATACGCCTGCATCTGACAGAAGGCTAAAGAAGAACTTCCAATCGCTGGAACCAGTACTTTCAAAAATTCAGGATGTCAAAATTCATAGGTACCATTTCAACAGACAATCAGATGATGAATTGAAAAACATAGGTGTGGTTGCTCAGGAATTGAAGGAAGTTTTCCCAAGCCTGGTGCATTACCAAGAAGATCAGGATGTATATACAGTGAATTACTCAGGTTTGGCACCAATAACCATTAAGGCCATCCAAGAATTAAATGCAATTATTCTTTCTCAAAAGAACGAAATTAATGATTTGAAAGCCAGTCTTTCAGAAAAAGAGGTGCAGCTTGACAAACTGGAGAATGATGTCTCTCAAATTAAAAAAGCATTAGGAATAAGCAGCGAATTATCTGAAAAGTAAGTTTTGAACTTAAACTATCCTACAAGTGAAATTAGCAAAACTTACATATAAGATTTTCCTAACAGGGTTGGTGTCAATCATGATGCTCAATGCAGCTACGGCCCAGTTTTTTCAAAATAACGGGCAGATCATTCAAATCACCCCAGAAACGCAAATGACGATTCAAGGTGATGTAGAAAACCTTGGCTCTATTCTAAATGATGGAGAATTGTCTGTTTCAGGGGACTGGACCAACCTTAATATTTATTTGGGTGATGGAGGAAAATTCATACTAAATGGTACTGGCATTCAGATCATCAGACATAATAACCAATCATATTATGTGCTAGTGATTGAAGGAGGGGGAGCCAAGTTATTTGAGTCAGACGTAAATGTGATTGATTCTCTTTTATTATCAGATGGTATTGTTGATATACAGGATGGGAGGACCTTATTACTTCAGGAAGGTGCTGTAGTGATTGGAGGGTCAGATATCTCTTATGTTAATGGACCCCTCTTTAGGACAGGCACAGGGGACCTATTTTTTCCTGTTGGCACGGCTACTACTTATGCACCTCTGGAATTGATTGATGTTACTGGTACAGCCCCGGTAGTTGGGATTGAAGTTATAGAACCTAATCCACCAGCAACGGCAGGATTTGGTATCAGGGACATTTCTGAGGAGCGTTATTGGCAAAAAACAGTTAGTTCCGGAACTTTTGAAGACACAAAAGTGAAACTATCTATCGTTGACGAGTCAATCATTGATAACATGCAGAAAGCGGTCGTAGGAGAAGCCGATTCACCCGGAGGGGAATTCAAAAGCTTAGGCCAAATTTCTTTCACAGGAGATGCATCCAGTGGTACTGTTACCAGTGATTTCAGGACCAGTGCTTCGGTTTTTGCCGTAGGAAGGGAGGAGAATGAAAACCGAGTGGCGGATTCACTTGCGCTTGTTGCTTTTTTTCAATCATTGGATGGAGAGAATTGGGATGATAACACAGGTTGGTTAGAAGATGGTGTACCTCTGGATGATTGGTTTGGGATTACTGTTAATGGAAGTGATAGAATAAATTCTATTAACCTGGCAGACAATGGATTGACAGGAACGATAACAAACCAATTAAAAGCATTAAATGAGTGTACCATCCTCAATCTATCAAATAACAACATATCAGGTGAAGTACCCGAACAAATAAACCGAATGATTGCATTGCAAACATTAAACCTTGCTAATAACCAAATTACTTCAATACCTGATTTTACGACTATTCCAGGGCTGATCGTCTTGGACGTGTCAGGAAATGCATTGCAGTTTACCAGCCTGGAACCAAATATTCCAATTGGTTCAGGGTTTAATTATGCTCCTCAGGACAGCCTGGGAAGTCCTCAAACTACACTTAAACTGGATGTTGGTCAGAGTTTTTCATTATCAGTAACCTCCGATAGTCCAAATGATGAGTTTATTTGGTTAAGAAATGGTGCGGACCTATCAGGTGAAACCTCTTCTATTTTTGAAGAGGATAGTATCAACAGGAACAATATGGGAACATTCTATTGTGAGGTCACCAATCCAAATGTTCCAGGATTAACTTTGTACAGTCACTCCAGAACCGTTCTTGCAAAAGCAGATATATCAGGAACAGCTTTAGTAGGAACGTCAAATGTTCTACGCACAGGAAGTATTCTTCTTCTTGAAGTAAATGATGGATCATATGACACTATCAATAGCAAACCTCTCAATCAATCCGGTACTTACACATTTGCCGATATTATTTTGGGAGATTATGTCATTTTGGCTTCCCCTGTTTCAGCTTCTGAAAACCTCCCAACGTATCATTACAATGAGATCCAATGGGATCAGGCTGATGTTATTCCTTTGAATCAGGATACTACCGGTGTAGATATTCAGGTTGTTGGACCACCACCAGAACTGACTTCCGCTGATGGGAACGGATTGTTTGATGGCTTTGTGGAGTCAACATTAGATGGTGATGAAGGAGGTAGACTGGAAACAGGTAGAAGGGTAAGAAGAGCAGGAGTAATGCTGAGAAGAAGACCCCCTACATCCAGGTCTCATGATGATGATGGATTTGTACTGATAGCTTATGTGCAAACAGATGACAATGGTGAGTTTACAATTGATAACCTTCCGCCTGGAACATACAGGATATTTATAGAATACCCAGGTGTGCCCATGGATACCACATCATTCGTACAGTTTGAGCTGGGAATGGACATGGATCAAAATGAATTCTCCATATCCGCTACCGTCACTGAAGATGGGATTGTAGTTGATTTGCTGGAGGAAACAGGTGTTCCATTTGATTATATTGATCATTTAGCTGTTTACCCTAACCCGGCGTCTGACAGGATATTCGTTGAAATAGATGCGCGCAATTATTATAATATTGACCTTGAAATCTTTGATATGCGTGGAGTGTCTATGTTCAGGGAGAATATTGATGGCTATCGGATGGGAAGCGGAAAACTAGAGATTGATGTTTCTGGATTTGACCAGGGAATGTACTTGATGAAAATTACGGTTCCAGAATTTGATAATCAGTTGTACAGAGTCGGAAAATTAAATATTACAAGAAGGTAGCTTGTGTGAAACTAGTATTTACTTTTGAAGTATGATAAATGACAAACTCTCCAATATTTCGGAGATCATACAGCATAGGAGGTCAATATATCCGGCTATATATACAGGTGAAATTGTGCCACATGAGGTAATTCAGAAAATGCTTGAAAATGCCAACTGGGCTCCCACCCACCGACTCACAGAGCCATGGCGCTTTACTGTTTTTTCCGGAAATGGACTCTTGAAGCTCTCTGATTTTCAGTCTGGTTTATACAAGAAAGTTTCTTCAGAAAAAGGAACTTTTGATCAGCAACAATTTGAGAAACTGAAGGATAAGCCATTATTGTGTTCACACATAATTGCCATTGGAATGAAAAGAGATCTGAAAGAATCAGTTCCCGAAATTGAGGAGATAGCAGCAGTTTCCTGTGCCGTGCAAAATATGCTTCTAACTGCTTCAGAGGCAGGAGTTGGTTGTTATTGGGGTAGTGGTGGCGTCACTTACTATGAAGAAGCCAAACCTTTTTTCAACCTTGAGAAAAATGATAAACTACTTGGGTTTTTATTTCTTGGAATACCAAAAAAGTGGCCAGAAGGGAAGCGCAAACCAATTGGCGACAAGGTTAATTTTATTCAGTAATTTCTGGATTGAGCCAAATCAGTTTCCACCTAAATGCCCATTGCCAGGAGAGTTGGTAGTCTGAAAGTCCCGCTTCTTTCAAAATTTCAATTAATTCTAGTCTCCTAAACCCTCTCGCTACAGACAATGCAGCATCATTTTGGATCATAAAGGACCGGGAAAACAGTTTTGTGATCCATTTGATGGAATAGTAAGCCAGAAAATGCCTGTGTAAATCATTCACAATGATCCCAATCCGAGCCTGACGTTTGAATTGAGAAAATAACCGGATCAGATTTTCATTGGAGAAATGATGGAGAAAGAGACTACAGTGAATGATATCATACTGCTTGTTAGCAAATTCTTCACTAAAAATATCCAACACCTCAAATGAGATATTCTTAAATGCTTCACAATGTTTGTCAGCATACCGGATGATATGTGGATTAGCATCCACGCCGACCAAAGACAAATCTAAGCCCCGTTTCTCTCCCCATTTTGCCAGGTTTATTAAGATATCACCACCTCCGCATCCCAAATCCGCCACCTCTAATTTCATTGGGGTTCTTCTTTTTATGATATACCTAAAAGCATTTAGACTGATTTGATTACCACCTAGTTTACGGTTGATGACATCTAGTTCCCGTAATGTTTGATCTACCACAGGACCACTACACTCAAGATCATCCATGAGCTCAAGTTTGTTGGACCTGTGGATCAAATTAATCATTTGCTACAGACTTTTAAGAGCATACTTTCCATGGTGAGGCCTGGTCCAAAGGCAAAGCTTAGGACTGTTTTTTCATGATCTTCTGTGGTCATTGCCTCCTGCAATTTTCGGAGCACAAATAATACTGTTGGGGAGGACATGTTACCATGTTGTTTCAACACCTCATATGCGAATTGATTGTCTTCTCTGGTCAAAGAGAATTCCTCCTCAATTACTTCCAGTATTTTTTTGCCACCTGGGTGAATGGCGAAATAATCAATACTGGATACTTCCAGGTTTAAGTACGAGAGAAGATTTTTTGCCAGAGCTCCAATTCCCGATTTGATATATTCAGGTACCAAAGCGGTGAGTCTCATCTCAAAACCAAAATCGTTTATTTTCCAGACCATTTCATTTCTGCCCTGATAGATGAGGTCGCTATAGAAATTCTCCAGTGAGAAATTTATACCAGGAGTTTTATTTGAGCTGATGAGGATTCCTGCAGCTCCATCTGCGAATAAAGCATTGGTAACGATACTTTCTTCATTTGCGTGTCCCTGAAAATGAATGGTACAGAGCTCAACTGCCACAACCAAAACCTGAGAACCTGGTTCGGCCTTACAGATTTGATCTGCTGTTTTCATAGCGTTAAATGCTCCATAGCAACCCATAAAGTTGATTGCCGTCCTTTTAGTACTTGTTCGCATACCAAGTCGGTCAACCAACTCTACATCTATTCCAGGAGCATACATACCGGTACAACTTACTGTAATAAGATGAGTTACCTTGGAGATGTCATAATCCGGAGGGAGGGTGTTTTTTACAGCTTTTTCGCTTAGAATAATTGCATTCTGCTCATAAACCCGCATGCGATCACCCACAGTGGGCATGGGTTCCATATTTCTGGAGTTCGGATAAAATTTAAATTCACCAAAACTCTTTCCGTAATCTTCAATGACACTGGCTCTGGATTCAATACCGGTTTGATTGTACAGGTATTGAATTTTCTTTTTGTAACGTCTGTCTACATCCCATGTCTCGGACATAAAATCAGCTGCTTCCTGTTGAGACAGGTTTTTATCCGGATTAGATGTTCCAATGTAGTTTATATATACTGGCATGTTGTGTTTTCAGTAATCAATAATAGTCAAAATAGTACTAAATTGAAGCCAACATCTAAGATTGATGCAGAATGATATTGAAGAGGTCAACAATTCTTCACTTACGGATTCCATTTTCTTTTTTTCTTCTCCCTGTGTTTCTTTTCGGTTGGGCAGTTGTAGCTGAAGCCAATTGGCAAAATGTGATATTGGTTTTCGCAATTCTACATCTACTCCTTTACCCGGCAAGCAACGGATACAATTCATATTTTGATAAGGATGAAGGCAGTATCGGTGGCCTGAAGAATCCCCCTCGTGTATCAAAAGAACTTTATTTTACCGCTATTGTTTTTGATGGTATAGCATTGGCACTGGGATTTTTACTTTCCTGGAAATTTGTGATCATGCTTTTTATTTATGGACTTGCCTCAAAGGCATATAGCCATCCAATAGTCAGACTAAAGAAAATGCCCATCATAGGGTGGTTAACTGCGGGGTTTTTCCAGGGCTATTTCACATTTCTTATGGTAGTAGAAGGTTTGGTAGGAATCGAATCGCAAGACTATCTTGTTACATTGCAATTCCCCGCGATCATTTGTCTACTTATTTTTCTGGGATCATACCCAATGACACAAATTTACCAGCATGAGGAAGATAGAAAAAGAGGTGATATTACATTGAGCCTTTTATTGGGAGTACTTGGAACTTTTCACCTGACAGCTATATTTTTCACCGTAGCAATGGTTACTCTGGGTTATTTTATACTGACCGCCTCAGAAATTGTTGATGTAATTCTAATGATGGTTATTCTTACACCAGTTCTTGCCTTTTTTGGATGGTGGTATTTTAAAGTAAGAGTGGATATCAATCAGACTAATTTCGACAATACCATGAAACTAAACTTCATCTCGTCACTATGTCTGAACCTGTTTTTTTGCTACCTGATTATTATTAGCTAGAAGGATTCTCCATGTGTTTTCTTCACAATGTAATTGGCTAAAGGTCCGAAGTTATTAATCCCAAAAACGGCTAGCTTACTTAGGCGAGAAGAACCAAACAGCTTTTGGAGCTTTCTACCGTTTTTCAGTCGCTTATTGAATTTATTGGCCCATGCCGAAGCATATACTCTCTCAAGTTCCTTCAGGTTTGGTCTTCCTGCATTCCAGAATCGGCCTATGGTTTCAGTGAGTATTTTGGAGGAATGCACCGCCATGGCCATTCCATTTCCACTAAGTGGGGCAATCATTCCAGCGGCATCTCCTGTCATCAACACATGATTTTCAACAGATGGTTTGGATTCAAAACTGATCTCATTAATAACCTCTGGCTTTTCAAACAAAAAATCACTGTTTTCGAAGATATATTTTAAATGAGGGTTTTTTGAAAGTAGGTCACTCTCCAGCGTTGGGATGTTACCGAATTTTTTAAGGTTATCACGATGGCTCAAATAGCACAGGTTATACATTCCATTTTCTATTCTACTTACGCCGCAATAACCATTTTGAAAATTGTGAAGTGCAATTACATCTTCCGGCAAATCAGTCCTTATATGATATTTCACAGCTAAATAAGGTGATTTTTTGGCGATGAATTTTCTGTCCAACACTTTGTCAAGGTTAGATCTTTTCCCGTATGCTCCTATTACCAATTTGGATTGAAAAGAGTCATTTCCATTAGTTTCTACTTCAAACAATTGGTCTTGATAGGTAATGTTTGAAACTGTTTCACCAGTAATCATCAATACACCCGCAGCAATCGCTTTGTCATGAAGAAATTCATCAAATCTGTACCGGCTAATACCAAAGGCACCCAGGTCCAGTTGCATCTTAGCTACCTTACCATTTGTAGCACTTAGCCAAAGTTTATCTATTCTTGACGGATTTAGTTCTTCCGGAAAAAGATCATTTGCTTCCAGGAATGGAATAACCTCATTAGAAACATACTCTCCACAGACCTTGTGAGAAGGGTATGTCCTTTTTTCAATCAAAGTGACGTTTAGACCTGAATCAGCCAGCAACACACTACTTACTAATCCTGCAATTCCACCGCCTACAATAGTTACATCATTCATCCAAAAGTGATCTTATCAGCATGTACGGAATTTTTTTCTTCTTACGTTCAATGCTAAATTCTTTAATAACGAGATAATTTCCCTCTAATGGGTATTCTTTCTTACAAATAAAATAATCCCCTGATTTTGGCTGCTTAATATGTTGAAAAACTCTACCAGATGTTTTCGTCAGGTAATAAGAAAATTGATAGGGAGGACAATCTATCTCATCTACCATCACTGAATCCCGGACGATAGCATTGTACCTGAATTTTTTTTCAACATCTGAAAGTAACATAATCTGATTTCCATTTGCAAGTTCAGTAAGCTCCTTTGTCAGGTTTTCATAATTTGGGGCCTCATCTACTCTTATTGGCAGGACTATGATGTCAAATATGATACGTGTTAGAATTAAAATCCCAAACAAACTTAATACTGACTGTCCGCTGTTTTTTAGAAATGCCCAATGGAAAAAAAGGAATGGGGCTAGAAAAATTATCAAAGCAATCAACGCAGGTTGATACATATTTCTTGGCACTATCCATGGCATCCCAATAAGGGCTAATGTCAATACGATTATAATAAAATATGAAATTAGACCTAACCAGCGCCGGGAGTGGTGTTCTTCATCAGCCAGTAGGTATCCAATTATACCACATACAAATGGAGTAAACATGTATAAATACCTATCTCGTGTTCCGGCGGAAAGCCAATACAATATAATATTGGAAGCAATAAAAAGTATTGAATATTTGAGCCAATCATTTTGAAGTATCGATTTACCAGCAGATCGCCATCTGATAATAACAATATAGATCGACCAGGGAAGTGTGATGCTCAAAAATGTCAGCGGAAAAAGGAAGAGGTGCCGAATTGATTCAAATACGGACTGACCAGCTGCTGTTCTGTTTGTCGATTCAAAAATCAGGACCGTAATAATTTGCATGGGATCTTTATAACCAGCATATAGCAGAAAATAACCACCTACTATGCCGATTAATATTCCTAAACCAACAAAATTCCAAATTGAGAATAATTCTTTGAATCGTTTATGATAGAGAAATATTACCAGGATGGTAATTGCCTGAAAAGCCAATGAAGGAAGACCCTTCGTTAAAACACCTACACCTGTTAGAAAATAACTTATTAAAAAGAGGTAGCTGTATTTCTTCTCTCCAAAGAAATGGAAAATAGCAACAACCTGAAGGTAAACGATCAAAGCAAAAAACAAATCTATTTCACCTTGAAATGAAAAATAGAAAAGGAGTTTGGCACTTGAGAGGAAAATAATAGTTGAATAGATTGCTGATCGCAAACCAACTTTCAATTTCATCACCTTGAAATTGACAAAAGCGATTGCCAGGAAAGACAATACACTTGGGAGTCTGATTACCCATTCGTTCCACCCAAAAACCTTTGCAAGTGCTAGCAAAAACCAGTTGAATACAGGGGGCTTATTATAGTAGTGGTAACCATGAAGCTTGGGTACAATAAAGTTGTTGCTCAACTCCATTTCCATTGCCACGAGAGCCCTTCTTGGTTCTTCCAAAGACAATGGGACGATATTCAGATTAAGGAATAGCGCTACCAGAAGTAAAACAGTAAAAATTATCCAGAACAGCCGGTTATTCAACACTTGAGTAATTCTTTACTCAAAAGTAATTCGAATTAGATGAATCGCTCCAGTCTGAAAGATTTTTTTAGCACCTCACCGTCTCGCCTGATCTTAAGATTTATTTTCTTACCGGGCCTGGATCTTAACTTATTGTATAAAATGGAGAGCCCAATAGCATTCATGCTTTGACCATTGACCTTTATAATAATATCGAAAGGTTTCAATCCGGCTTTTTCTGCTGGAGAATTTTCCTTGATTTCAGTTACGATGACCTTTTCGAGGTTATTACCATGAGCAGATAAATACAATCCACTCATGTCATGCTTAAAACGAGTTTTGTACAGCCTGCCTTTCTGCAAGTATAGAAGTCCACTTTGGTAGTCAAAGATAGGGTTAACACGGGTGAGCATTTCTCCTCCGATTGTACCACTACGGGATCCCCTTTTGATGTTTTTATTATAAATACCTGGATCAGGAAATGAGGCTAGTACTTCATTAAATGAATATTCTCCCATACTAAATTCAGTAATTCTACCTAGTTTTCCCGTGATATCACCACCAAGGCCTTTTCCCAGATTACTGTCAATTGTTTTTTCCGGCACCAGTATGGAACTATCAGACTCCGGATCCAATAGCAAGGCATGACTTGCTCCGGTATCTATCATCAATCTCAGGCTATCACTGCAATCTCCATAATTGATTCCGGTGGAAATAAACGGTTTGCCATTTGTAATGCTGATGGGCAATTTTACACCTGATTTTCTCCCTTTAAATTTTTCCGGATCGTATAAAGAAATTTCATTTCTATCATAATCGATTTTAATAACAAATCGACTGAAGATCTCATATCCGATGATACCATATACCTCTTCACCAAGCTGACTGTTTAAATCAAGGTAATCCTGATCCAAAACCAGAAGTGCCCGGTCATTAGCGGTAACATTTTGTGGCAAAGAAATGGTGATGTCATTGGCGATATAAGCTGTAACCGAATCAATTAAGCCAGGTCCTGAAATCTGAATTTTACGACTGTATTCTAACTGGAGGAGGTCACCGAATATTTTCTCTGTGAGAATAGCATTTTGAACCCCTGTGTCAAGTATAAACTTCAGGGTTACTGTATTATTTATCGTTACCGGGATGACAATTAGGTTATTGAGTTGCTCAAATGGAATGGTAACAACCCTCCTACCCTTAGGCAGGCTAAAGCCTAATCTTTGTCCATTTACAAAGAGGGATGAACATAAAATGATCCCAAACACAATCCACTTGATATATCTCATTCCAACAATAGGTGACTTTTCTACTGTATAAACAAATAAAAAAAGTTTTCCCCAATAGGTGGTTCATAATTTAATCAATAAATGGTATCGAAAAGCTTATTGCGGCTACTAATTGTAGAATTATCAGAATGTTAAAAAAAGAAGTAAAGATTGAATTATACTTGGAATGTTATAAATTCGTTATATACGAATCTATCACACCATAATTTTTTATGAGACTATGAAAACATTGAAAACTATTTTATCAACAGCTACGATACTAATTTTCACACAATCCTATAGTCAAAATATCCTTATTGCAGACAACAATCCTGGAGCACCCACAGGAGATCATGTCTATAACACATTAGCCGATGCGATCACAAATGCTGTGGCAGGAGATATCATTCATGTGATTCCTAGTGCGACTACTTACGGCACTGTGGAGGTTACCGAAGCAAATGATTCAATTTCCATTATTGGGATTGGCTTTAACCCAGACAAAGATGGACCGCAGCTTTCTGAAGTAGATATTGTAAGAATTTCAGGATCGGGAATTCGAATTGCTGGTTTATACATATCAAACCAGTTATACATTGGATACAATAATGGGAACTATTCTGGGCTTTCTATTGAGAATTCTGATATTCGATATATTCTTTCAAATTCGAGCGCAGCATTTTCAATGTCAAATGTCATTTTAAGAAATTGCCTGATTCAGAACCAAACTTTGATTTCTTCTAGTGGGATTTCCCTCAGCAATAGGGTTAACAATTCAATCATAACCAATAACATTATCTTAGGATATGCAAGTACTGGAGGTACAGGAGCAGTTTCTGCTTATAACGGGACTATCATTAAGAATAACATCTTTTATGGAACTGGAGAAGCAGATGAATATGGATTTGAGGTTTTAGAGAACTGCACCGTTACAAATAATATTTTCTTCGGAAGAAATCCAGCGGCCCGTACTTCAATCATAAACACAGTATTTAATAACAATGTGAGTGTGGGTAATACTGATAATACCCTACCACCAGTGGGTACAAATATTACTGGTGTAGATAATGTGACTACATTAACAGATGAAACACTCGTATTTGGAGATGGAAATATAGTTATAGGTACTTCCTGGGAATTAGACTGGGATCCCACTCCAACAAATGGATTGCTTTTGGGTACTGGATCTGATGGAACTGATATCGGCGTAACCGGTGGATCGATTCCATTTGATATCACAGGGACACCCCTTCCATATATTCAGCAGTTTTTAGTTCCTGAAGTAATCCGTCAGGGAACTGATCTGGATGTCACCGTTAAAGCAATAGGAAATTAATCCTATCAGGCATGAATTTTTCAAGTATGAAAAAATTATTCCTTTTGCTGGGAGGGTTTTTGATCTACCTACAGGGTGTTTCTAATATACTCTATGTGGACAATAGTCTGACTCCCCTTGAGGGACCAGATATTTATGCAACCTATGCTGCAGCTGAGGCAGTTGCTGTTTCAGGAGATACGATTATGATAATGCCAAGTAATACTGCTCATGCAAGTATTACAATGACTAAACCAGTTCATATAATTGGTCCAGGTTTCCGTTCTCAAATAGCAGGAGGACAGCAAGCGGAACTTAGTACTATTACCATTCAAGGGACTGCTGGAGGAGGTTCAATAACTGGTTTATACTTACCAGCTACTGCGATCTCTTATGGAGGAGTTGGAGGTCTTCTTGACGGGATGGTTATACAAAATTGCTTTGTTAGAACTATCAGTTTTACTGAAGGTGCTGGGGCATTTGATAATGTGACGATCACTAATAATGTAATAGGTAGTAATATTAATACTTCTGCAACAGAAGCAGTGACTATGCTGGCTTCATCAGGAACATCTCTCATAACCAATAATATAATTTATGGTAATGAGACCGGTACCGGCGCAATTTCAGCATCATTTATTGACATCACCAACAATGTCTTTGTTGGTGGAGGAGCTGATGCCAACTATGTGGCGTTCTCTGACGTAACCGGGGCGAATATCAACAATAACATCTTTTATGGAAGATCTCCGGAATCCAGCGACGCGGTAAACTTCATCAGCAACGTATTTGCCGATAACCTTACATTCACGACAAGTGATGACGATATGTCAATTTCTCTTGTCGGAAATTCAGGTCCTGGGGTAGACTTTCAAACAGCAACAGACCCTGAGTTTGTGAATTTGCCTTTATCCACGGATTGGTCAAATAGTTATGATGCCAATGTGGAAGCTACATCTCCGGCTCTGACATTTGGAATTGGGTTAAATGGAAGTTTTATACATTCAGGTGTAGATGTTCCCTATTTTGAATCCATTGAAGGGACCAATTTATCTCAGCAAGGAGATGCCCATGCAGTTGATATCATCGCCAATACCAATAGCGGCCTTGACATAGAAGGTGCTGAATTCTTTTTTAATTATCAAGATTTGGGAGTTGGGGCAAATACCCCGCTGGCTATAAGTAATGCAGTACCTATAACCCAAAGAATTACAATTCCAGGAATTGAAGGATTTACACCTGGTTTTTACAATGTCCACTTAAGACTGAAAGATGAAAACGGGTGGGGTTTTCCTCAAGGGTATATCGTACAGGTTTTGCAAGAGGAGGCTTTTATATCTGATATCATTGACGCGGCAGAGTATTATTTTGATGAAGACCCGGGAATTGGCGCTGGTACTGAAATAACTTTTACAAGTAATGATACTATTACATTCAATGAGCTTATTGATACAGCTCCACTTTCATTAGGATTTCATGTATTGTATGTGAGGGTGAAAAATCAAGCCGGTAACTGGGGATTACCCCAATCAACATTAGTGTTTGTAGATCCTTCAGGAGCAGATGTCGCCAAAATTGTGGATGCCGCTGAATACTATATCGATCATGATCCAGGGTATGGTCTGGCTAACCCAATTACTGTTGCCGCTCCAGCCAGTATGGTCGATTTGGCACAATCGATCAGTACAGACGCACTCTCTCACGGATTCCATCAACTATTCATTCGGGTTTTTGCAGAAGGGAGCTGGGGTCTTCCAGAATCCAGAATGATTTATGTTGACCCATCTGGTGGAGGTGAACCAGTAGTGATTGACCAGATAGAATACTATTTTGACGCTGATCCTGGGTACGGAAGTGGCACACTACTGAACATTGGCGCTAGCGCAAACCTGATCAATACAACTGATGCAATAGCTACAGACGCCCTGACGCCAGGATTTCATATTTTGTATATCAGAGGCAGATCAGTAGAAGGAGTTTGGGGATTGCCTGAACAAAGATTGGTTTATGTGGATGCACTTGACCAGGGTATGTCCACTGATGTGGAAGCCATTGAATACTTTTTTGATGATGACCCTGGTTTTGGGGCAGGAATTGAAATTGCCACGACACCAGACTCAGTTGTTGAAATCATTTCGGCGTTAGCCTCATCAGGATTATCATCCGGAATTCACACTGTCACCATTCGCCCAAGGGATACTGATGGTAACTGGGGTTTAGGTGAAACCATGCAGTTCGGAAGCCTTGATCCAGGTAGGGAGATGGATTCTCTGGCACTCAGGACATTGTATAATTTCACAAACGGTGACCTTTGGGACAATAATGTGGGCTGGCTTTCTGGAGATATCGATACATGGTTTGGGGTCACAATGAGTGGGGACAGGGTAGATTCATTGCAATTACCTGACAATAATCTAGATGGGATTATTCCTTTGGCGATAAGCTACATGGACAACCTAAAGAAATTGGAAGTACAGTCTAACACACTTAAGGGAGATATCCCTACGGAGTTTACAGATCTGACATCTTTATTGTCTCTGAGGATTCATGACAATGAATTGTCAGGCTTGCCTGATTTAAGCAGTTTAACCAGTATAGTTGAAGCTTCATTAGATTCAAATCTATTTGATTTTGGTGACCTGGAGCCTAATGTTGGTTTAACAGGCATTTCTTATACCAATCAGAAATTACCTGGTGATGAAGGAGGAGATTCAATTGTCAGTATTGGGAATTCAATTACCATTCCAGTGGATGTATTTGGTTCTTCCAATAACTACCAATGGTACCAAAACGGAGAAATAAGAGCAGGGGAGACCGCCAAAGATCTCAATATCGCAGGTTTTCTACCGACAGATACCGGTACATTCTTTTTGGAAGTAACCAATGATATCGTAACCGATCTGACCATCAACTCAAATAATTATCGTTTAAAACTGTCAGACTTTGAGCAAGACTCTATGGCTATGGTGAGTATATATGAAAACCTGGGAGGAACCTCCTGGACAGATGACACAAACTGGCTTACTGGTAGTTTGGATTCATGGAATGGCGTCACCATGTCAAATGGGAGGGTTACTTCATTGAGCCTACCATCAAATAACCTTGCAGGTAAACTCCCACGCAATGTTGTTTATGCGGATTCATTGATAACAGTTGATTTAAGTGATAATGGTATATTGGATACTATTCCTGCAAACCTGAGTGAGTTATCCTACCTGGAAACACTCAATGTTGCTTCGAATGAGATTAGGTCTTTTCCTGATTTGAATGCCATAACAGGTTTGAATGACCTGGATATCTCAGGAAACCGTATTCAATTTGGAGACATGGAGGTTAATCTGGGAGTCCCAACATTCACTTATGCTCCACAAGATTCCATTCTATTTCCAATGGATACATTGGTGGATGTTGAAACTGACCTGGTGTATAGTCTACCTCTAACCGGAGGCAATAATATCTATCAATGGAAGAAAAATGGAGTAGATTTCTCGACAACTGAGGATTTAACAATAGGCAACATAGCCCAAACTGATGAAGGTCAATACCGTTTGGAGATTACGAATTCTCTTGTGACAGGTCTGACCCTATATACGTCTACATTTGATCTTCTGGTATCAAGCAGGTCCAGAGATTCTACGGCTCTACATAGTTTCTATGATTCTACACAAGGACCTTCATGGACAGATAACACGAATTGGACCACAGGGGATATTGATACATGGTTTGGCGTAACTGTAACTAATAATCGGGTTACTGAAATTGACCTACACGATAATGCTGTTACCGGTAGAATTCCAGAAAAATTGAGGGACATAACTGGTTTAGAAGTATTGGATGTTTCTTCCAACGAAATAACCTATGTACCACAAATTGTGAACCTGCGTAATATATCGGATGTGGACGTTTCTGAGAATCATCTCGGGTTTGCTGAAATACTTTTGAATGATGGAATAGATACATACAACTATTCTCCCCAAAAGTCTTTGGAGCCTGATAAGGCTGTAGATATACAGGTGAGGGAGGATCTTTTGTTGGAGGCTAATGTTTCCGGTGTTGGCAATAATTATCAGTGGTTTTATGAAGGTTCGGAAATTACGGATGCACTTAGTGACACATTATTTGTTGATTCATTAAATATCAGCAACATGGGTGATTATGAAGCTGAAATCACGAACCCGAATGTTCCTGGTCTTGTAATATCCAGTGGTGTGACCACTGCTAGAGCAGTAACGGATGTTTTTGGAGTACTATTTGAAAACAACGGAACAACTACTTTAGGAAGTGGTGATGTTTCTTTATACCGAACAGTGGAAAGTGGGCCATGGGATTCGTTAGGCAATGTATCAATCAATGGTAGTGGTGAATATTTGTTTGATGATGTGCTGTTGGGTGACTATGTGCTGTTGGCTAGACCAAATAAAAATTCAGATCCTGAGTTACTTCAGACTTACAGTGGCAGCACGATTTTCTGGGAAGAAGCAGATACAATTTTCCTGAGAGATATAATAACCTCTGAAGATATTGTGATGCAGACAGAACCGGATGAATCTTCAACTGGTGATAGTGAAGTAACTGGTTCTGTTGAGACTAATATTGACGAGGAAGCACGTGATGGAAGACTCGAGACTGGGAGAAGGGTGAGACGAGCAAGTGTTATGTTACGTAGAAGACCACCAACTTCTAAACCAGAGGATGATGATGGATTTGTACTTATCGCAACAATTGAATCTGATGATCTTGGAGAGTTTAGACTGGTTGATTTGCCTCCAGGCACCTACAGAATTAATATTGAATTTCCCGGAGTGCCAATGAACCCGGACTCAGATATCGAATTTGAATTGGGAACAGACTTCAATAATGAAGATGCCACCTTATTGGCGTTAATTGAGGAATCTGGGATCAGTATTACCCTTGAGTATGTAGCGGGAGTTAGAGGTTCATTGATCAGTGATATCAAGGTTTATCCAAACCCCGGTACAGACAGGGCCCAGTTGCAATATTTGCTGAAATATCCTGATGATGAGGTATCGATTAGAATAATTGATAACCAGGGGAGGGTACATGATGACCTTGTGAAAAAGGGGATACCTGGAGTTCACAAGGTAGATTTGGATTTATCTGATCTTGTCAGTGGTATATACCATGTGTCAATAACGAATAGTAGTGGTACCTATGTAGGGTTCTACAGGTTTTTGAAGGAATAAGTAAATCTGTAATATAAAATTATAAGTGTCCTGGGGTTTCAGGACACTTTTTTTATGTCAGAATAGCTTGAATATCATCTTCAGTCAAACTTTTCACAAAGCTCTCCTCAATGCTGATGAGGTTGCTGGCCAATTTTAATTTAGCTTGTTGGAGGAGTAGGATTTTCTCTTCAACAGTGTTTTTAGTAATGAATTTATAGGTAAATACTTTGTTTTCCTGCCCAATTCTATGTGCCCTGTCTACTGCCTGCGCTTCAATCGCTGGGTTCCACCATGGGTCAAGAAGGAAAACATAGTCTGCGCTGGTCAGGTTTAGTCCCACACCACCTGCTTTCAATGAGATTAGGAATAGTTTAATATTTTCCTGTGTTTGGAATCTTTCCACCTCTCCGGCCCTGTCTTTAGTTGACCCATCGAGATACGCAAATTTGATTCTTTGACTCTTGAGGTATTCAGAAAGCAGGCTTAAATGCTTCACAAACTGACTAAATACCAGAATTTTGTGGCCTTTACTAATCGTATTGGTCAACATGAAAGTTATGTCTTCCATTTTACCTGAATCCCCTTTGTAATCAGGATCTACCATTTTAGGATGATTGGCGATTTGCCTCAATCTTGTAAGACCTTGCAGCAATAGCATTTGAGAACCATTTAGTCCCTCATTTTCAATGCTATCAATGATTTTATTCCTATAGTAAGACTTCTCTTGCTCATAAAACTCCTCTTGCATTGAGCTCATGGTGCAATATTTGATATTCTCAACCTTTTCTGGTAGTTCTGTGGCTACCTGTGATTTATCTCTTCTGAGAATAAAAGGTTTTATGATTGCATTCAGCTTAATGGTCTTCTGCTCATCACTGTTTTTTTCAATCGGGTTGAGGAATTCATTCCTGAAGAAGGACTGATTTCCTAATAACCCAGGATTCACAAATGACATTTGTGACCAAAGATCAAGTGTACTATTCTCAATAGGTGTACCTGTCAATATGAGCTTTCTTCTTGAACTCAGCTGTTTTACTGCTTTCGCAATGTTGGAAGTAGGGTTCTTTATGGCTTGTGATTCATCTAAAATGACATAGTTGAAGTAATACTGCTTCAATATATCAATATCAAGCCTAATGATTCCATAGGATGTCAGAACCAGGTCATAATTAGTAAACTGCTCAACATCTTTATCTCTGGTAGTACCAGTATAAACCAAAATCTTGAGATCAGGAGTAAATTTCCTGGCCTCCATTTCCCAGTTGTAGATCAGAGAAGTTGGCATTATTAACAATGAAGCACCGTAATCATCAGCCTCTTTCTGAGATTGAAGCATGGCTAAAGTTTGGACTGTTTTACCCAAACCCATATCATCAGCAAGGCATCCTCCAAAATTATACTGATCCAGAAATTGCATCCAGTTGAAACCAGCCTTTTGGTAGGGCCTTAACTGTCCGTTGAAATTGGATGGTAATGGGTGATCTTCGATTTCTGTAAACTCTTTCAGTTTCTCGAGTTTGCGGCTCATGGTCACTTCTGCCAGGTTATTCTTTTTGAGTTCCTGGACAAGCGCCAAATGATGTTTGCGCAACTTTAGATTATCCTCTTTGTCATCAGATTCTGCAAAGGCAAACAACTCAGAATACTCTGTAAACCAGGCCTCCGGAATGACAGCCGTTTGTCCATTCGGCAATTTTATCTCACGTTTCTTCTGTAGGATTAACTTTCGAATTTTCTTAAACTCTATTTGAAACTCTCCAAATTGGACAATGGCCTTTACATCAAACCAATCAATGTTTTCCCTGATATCCAATTTGATGTTGCTGGAACCAAGAAAATACCTTTTTATGTTTGCGTCTGTTTGAATTAATTCAATGCCATATTCAGCAAGTTTGCCTTTGGCATGATTAATCCAGGTGAAAGCCATTGCTTTTTGTAAGGTGGCTCTTGAATTACGAAGGGTTAGGCCAGAACCATCCAAAAATTTAAGAATTTGTTTTTCGGTATCCGTTTCTCTGATGATTCTAAAGAAAGTATAATCATCATCATTTTTGTTTACAGTAACACTTACAGGCTTTAAAGTATCTGCTTTATACTTTTGGTCCCCGTATTGAAAGGACAACTCAAACAATATCTTTTCCTCTTCTGGTGTAGGTTCACTGCCAGAACCATTGCTGAACAAAGTAGCTTCCTTATTGATTGTGGCCAATTCAGAGAAACTTAGTTTCGCAGTGGGTTTGATCTTTTTAGTTTCAATTTCAAAGCCCTTGGCATGTACATTAAAATCGGCAACTATTTGAGCTACGAACTTATTGTAATATGTCTCCTCAACATTTTTCGGGATGACAATAAATTTCTTATTCAGGAATGGCCGTAGTTTTTTACCATCTACTCCTTTTTCAAAATGGAATAACCTGTTTTCAGCCACCAGCCATGCAGGAGTATCCCCTACTATATAGCTTTGATTGTACTGAAAGTTTACTTTATGTTCTCCGTATTTCAATGTTGGAAAATAGTGGGTATTGTCTTCATTCCTCATGAAGTGGAAAAGTACAGTGGCTGGCTTTTCCATGATCTCAATCTTTTTCCAGGCAGGCTCTCCGTCATTTCCCATTTCGTAGAGCTCTTTTCCAATCAGCAGCGGTAAGATTTTTGTTCTTCGCTTTTCCAGGTAATTATGGATTTCATCCTGGAGGAGTTTGTTGCCTTTATCTTTGTCGTATGTCTTCAGGAAGAATTCATTGACCTTGATTTTCTTTTTTTGAAAATGCTGGACCACTACTTCCTGCTGCATGGAATCCATCAATTTGATGAGTTCATAGTCATTTTCATCCAGGCCTGATGCAAATTCTGTTGCATTTTTGGCAGAGATGTTCTGGTGTGAGAAAGTAAGGCGGTCTTTCTCATCCAATTGAATCACGAATGACTCAAATAAATACCCCAGATACTCATGTTCAAAAAGTGAGTATATTAACTGGAACGGTTTGTCCGGGGAGACTTTCATGCAGTGGATTTGGTTTATTACAAATCTTCAAAATAATGCAATTCTGATCAAAAAAACCCCATTACACTGCTTGTATTTTCACCAAAAGGGCTAAAAACTATAACTCAATTACAGAAAATGATTTGGAAGCCAGTTTGGCAGGTGGTAATGATGCCAACAATGTGATAACAACAATGCTAATTACAGTGTATAACACATCAGATAATTGAATCTTCACAGGATAGGCGTTGATCAATGCCGTTTCCATTCCCATACCAATAATGCCAAACTCCTGTTGTATCAGGCTTACGAAAAGACCGATGATCAGACCTGCAATAGCACCGCTAAATGAAATGATAACTCCCTCCAGGACAAAAATGCGCCTGATCAATTTTTCATTTGCACCTAGCACATATAGCAGGCTTATGTCCTTTTTCTTGTCAAGGACCAGCATCGATAATGAAAAATAGATGTTAACAGACGCGATGGCAATGATCAATGAGAGTATGATAAAGACAATTAACTTTTCCAGCTTAAGAATTTTATAAAGGTCTGCGTGGATTTCATCATTTCTTAAGACATTAAAGCTATCTCCTAATCTATCAGATAGTAATTTCTGGACATCCTGTGGTCTTGCACCTGGAACAAGCTTCAACTCAAATGCACTGAGTTTATTTTTGTAATTGAAAAGTTCCCTAGCAAACTCTATAGGAACAATCACGAAATTATCGTCATACTGCCTTTCAATAGCAAAACTTGCACCAGGCAGAATTGCTTTTACGGTATATAGGTTACTTGAGTTAAGGGTTGCTCTCCGTAGGTTTTTTGGGTAGTAAAGCTGAATGGGCTTAAGCTGATTATTAAGTTTAATATTCAACCTGTACATGATACCCTGACCAACAATGGCAAATTTTCCATTAGCCGGGATGGATCCGGGATTGGCATAATTAATAAAACCATTTAGTCTTCCCTGGTCCAGGTAATTTTCTGCGACCCCTTTCAGCCGAACAATCATCTGTCCGTCATTGTATTTCAATAAAGCATTGTCTTCAATGATTTTTGTTACAACCTCTACTCCTTCAGTTGACACAATGGTATTATAAATACTATCTGAATCTTGAAAGGACTTGCCCAGTTTGGCCTGAATTCTCATTTCCGGGTCAAAGGAACTATACAAATACCTAAGTTCTTTTTCTAATCCATTGAACACTGAGAGCACAATAATCAATGCGGCAGTTCCAATGGCTACTACCAGCATGGATATAATAGCTATAACATTGATGAAGTTCTTCTTTTTTTTCGAGAGAAAATATCTACGAGCAACGAAGTAAGGGAAGTTCATAATTTTTATTCATTCTCATCCTCAGCAGGAGGAATATTGAGTCCTTCGATAATTTGGTCAATAGTATTAGCTTCCCTGTCTACAGTGTCATGAAAAAATGCCAATTCAGGGACTTTTCTAACTTGTTTTCCAATCTTGTTTCCCAGAATTCGGCGAATTTCGCTTTTTTTCTCATCTAATCGTTCAAAGAATTCTTCCTCATCATTGATGCCGATTAAACTAATATACACCCTGGCTACACTCAGATCAGGACTCATCTTTACATTTGTAATGGTTGCCAGACCATTACTGGTAAGTTCTTTTAGGTTTTTCAAGAAAATATCACTTAGATCCTTTTGGATCAACCTTCCAAACTTCTGCTGCCTCTTACTTTCCATGATGCAAATATCCACAATATTTGTTTAATTTCGTCCCATTTAAATGGCCAGTTAAACTGTTACAACTTGATATCCTTATTTAGAATCAACGACCCGTATAGGCTCATCATTGTTTTCCTCGTGATAGTACTTTTGAGGTTGCCATTCTATATTCAGGGGATTCCCATTACCATGCCGGAACTCAAATGGATGTTAGTTGGAGAACGAATCAGTAGTGGGTTTTCTATGTACCAGGGGATTTACGACGATATGGGCCCACTTTCATCTTTGGTTTACGGATTTATTGACCTGTTATTTGGGAGAAGTCATGGGGCATACCTCACTTTTGGTTTGATTCTGGTTTTCGTGCAGGCTGCAATTTTTAATCAGTTTTTATTAGCTAACAAAGCCTATCGTGAAAACACATATGTTCCGGCTTTTATCTATGGGGTTTTCATGTGTTACAATTTTGACTTTTTTCTGCTGTCTCCTCAATTAATGAGTCTCACGTTTATTCTATTATCATTAAATAATATTTTCAAAAGGATAGACAATAAAACCAGAGACGAATTATTCTTAAACACAGGGATTTACCTGGGGATTAGTGTTTTGTTCTATTTCCCTACCTGGGTGCTGTTTTTCACTTTTCTGATTATCCTCATACTCTTTTCCAACGCTCTGCCAAGAAGACTTTTTTTAATGTCAATTGGGTTTATATTGGTTATTGGGCTTGCTATGGTCTATTATTTCCTGACAGATAAGCTTGAAGACTTTATCATACAATTCATTTTTTCTCATTGGCAGGTAGAGCAATCGGTTTATGTAGATGGATGGGACCTTACGTATCTGGGGGTACTCCCGATGATGTTTTTGATCGTGTCATTCTTAAAAATATATGGATCCCATAAGTATGTAAACTTTCAATTGAAATTTCAGCAGGCTATGCTGTTTCTGGCTCTGGGTTCGATAATAATTTTTTGGCATTCCAATGAATTGACTTCTATGGTCTATCTGTTTTTGGTGCCCTCTCTCGCTTTTTTTGGAGCTCATTTTTTACTGCTGATCAGAAGAGCCTTATGGATACATATTGCTACCGTTTTAATGTTAGCGATCATCTGGTTCTCAGGTTACTTTGCTTTCAAAGGACCAGAAGAGATAAAATCACTTGTGGGGTTTGAGAAGTATTTTGTAGAAAGTGTGAGCCCGGAATTTTTGACGGACAAAAAAATATTGGTTACCGGAGATGAACTAAATTTCTATCAAAATTCAACCCCCGCCACGCCATTTATCAATTGGAGGATATCAAAAAGGCAATTTGAGCAACTGGATTATTATGATAATTCATCAAGAATCATGGAATATTTAATGATGGATCCTCCTGAGTATATTGTGGACACAGAAGCGTGTATGGACAAAGTATTCAAGAGGATACCAGCGATCGCAATCAGGTATACTGAAGTACCTGGTCATCCCGGATATTACAGATTGATCAGCAACTAATTTTGTTTACCCGGGTTTGATGTCTCCCACCTTCAAATTCAGTATTGATAAAGATCTCGGCCATTTGTTCTACATAGTGATAAGCGATAAACCTTTCAGCAAAACATATGACGTTGGCATCATTATGAAGCCTGCAAAGCTCTGCCAAATCAGAATTCCAGCACAGTGCTGAGCGAATACCCTGATGTTTATTGGCTGTCATGTTCACGCCATTTCCACTTCCACAAATCAAAATCCCCATTTCATTTCTGCCCTCTTCTATTGAAGTCATGGCGGGATGAACAAAGTCAGGATAATCTACAGAATCGGCACTTTCTGGTCCAAAATCTTCTACCTCATGACCCTGAGCAATCAAATATGCTTTTAATTTTTCCTTGTATTGAAAACCAGCGTGATCACCGGCAATTGCTATTTTTTTACTCATTTGAATCATATTTTGTGAGTTCTTCTTTTAATCTTCTTTTTTCAACCCTACCAGCGATTACCACCCCGATTTCATATAACATAAATAAAGGAAGTGCAATTAAAACCTGGCTAAACGGGTCTGGAGGTGTTATCATTGCTCCCAGAATCAGTATTACGACTATCGCATGTCTTCTATACGTTTTTAATAGTTGTGGGGTCACCAAACCGGCTCTGGCTAGAAAGTACACTACTATTGGCAATTGAAATAATAAACCACTGGCAAGAACAAGCGTGATAACCGTTGAAACATAACTAACGATATCAAACTCATTGAGAATCTGAGGGTCAAGTTGATAATTTGCCAGAAAATTTATCGAAACTGGTGTTACGATGAAGTACCCGAATAAAACACCAATTGTAAATAGAAAACTTACATAAAACACAGCTCCTCTGGTCGCCTTTCTTTCTTTAGGATATAATCCAGGTTTTATAAAACGCCAGATTTCCCAAAAGACATAAGGGAATGCACCGATCAGTCCTGCTACAAATGAGCTGGTGATGTGCATTGTAAACTGACCAGTAACTTGCCTACTTTGGATGATAAATGGAAGTTCTTCGATACAAAGTGCCTGAGAATTGAGTAATTCACTCAGTTGACACAATACCTGAAACGTCCAGAAATCTGGTTTTGATGGACCCAGGATTAGGTATCCAAACACAAAACTTTTGGAGACAAAAGCAGCAATGGCAATAACCATTATTGCAATCAAAGACCTAATAAGATGCCACCTTAGTTCCTCAAGGTGGTCAAGAAAAGACATTTCTGTCTCCTCGCCAATTTGATCAAGTGGCGCCATGTTTATTTATAAAGAGGGAATCCCTTCATCCATTCATTGATCTCTGCCCTGGTATTGTCAAGAAGTTTTTCATCTTCATGATTCATAATGATCGAGTCAATGTATTCTACGATTCTTTCCATATCTGACTCCACCATACCTCTTGTAGTGGCAGCAGCTGTACCCACCCTTATGCCAGAAGTAACGAACGGAGATTTGTCATCAAATGGTACCATGTTTTTGTTGACTGTAATATCTGCTCTTCCCAGTGCTTCTTCTGCAGCTTTACCAGTAATGTCTTTAGACCTCAGGTCAATAAGCATCAGATGATTATCAGTTCCTCCCGAGATGATATTATAACCTTTGCTGACAAATGCTTTGGCCATAGCCTGGGCATTCTTTTGAACATTCATCACGTAAGTCATATAATCATCAGAAAGTGCCTCGCCAAATGCAACAGCTTTAGCAGCAATCACATGTTCTAGTGGTCCTCCCTGAGTTCCTGGAAACACACCTGAATCCAAAAGGGAAGACATTTTTCTTGTCACTCCTTTTGGAGTTTTAATACCCCATGGATTTTCAAAATCATCTCTCAACATGATCAAACCACCTCTTGGCCCTCTCAATGTTTTATGAGTGGTAGTGGTTACAATGTGACAATATTCCAGGGGATCATTTAGAAGGCCTCTGGCAATAAGACCAGCAGGATGAGAAATATCAGCTAGTAGAATCGCACCAACCTGATCTGCAATAGACCTGAAAGCTTCATAATCCCAATCTCTACTGTAAGCGGATGCACCACATATTATCAGCTTAGGCTGCTCTTTCTTGGCAGTATCTTCTACTTTAGCCATGTCAATGGTTCCAGTATCTTCTTCCACACCGTAAAATGAAGGTTGGTAAAGTTTACCTGAGAAATTCACAGCAGAACCGTGTGTCAGGTGGCCTCCATGAGAAAGGTCAAAACCAAGTGTCTTATCACCTGCGTTTAATACAGCTAACATAACTGCAGCATTGGCCTGAGCACCAGAATGAGGCTGAACATTTGCCCATGTTGCACCAAATAATTCCTTTATTCGCTCTCTGGCCAGGTCTTCCACCTCGTCTACTACTTCACACCCACCGTAATACCTTTTACCAGGGAGACCTTCAGCGTATTTATTTGTCAATACGCTACCTTGCGCTTCCATTACCTGGGGAGAAGTAAAATTCTCTGAAGCAATTAATTCAATTCCGTTGGTTTGTCTTTCCTTCTCCTTTTGAATCAGATCAAAAACCTGAGTATCTTTCTGCATAATTTTGGTGGGTTTTGAAAATGAGAGCCAAAAATACTTGATGAAGTTGAGATAACCAATAAACAATCTGATAGCTTAGCATAACTTTTATAGCCATAAAAAAGCGCTATCGGAATAGGAAAAATTTGGGGTAACTATTTAAAAAATCAGATCTTGGGAAAACTTGATGAATTACGGAATGGGATTGATAAAATTGATGAGCAATTATTAGAGTTGCTGAATGACCGGTTATCAATCGTAAAGGAAATTGGTGACTTAAAAAGAACCAGTAAATCCGTAATCTACAGACCAGAGCGAGAAAAGGCCATACTGGACAAACTCAATTCACTGAATAAAGGACACCTGACCAAACCTGCAATTGAAGCAATCTTCATGGAGATTTTTGCTGTTAGCAGAAACTATGAATTACCTGAAAGAGTAGCCTATTTGGGTCCAGAAGGTAGTTTTACACATCAAGCGGCAGAATCAAGATATGGCAACCTGAGTGATTACTACCCTCTGGAAACCATTCAGGCAGTTTTTCAGGCGGTAGAAACTGAAAGGGTTAGGTTTGGGGTAGTGCCTATTGAAAACAATCAGGAAGGAGTGGTCCAGGAAACAATGGATCTTCTTGGAACCATGCAGGTAAATATTGTCGCTGAGATTATCATGCCGATCCATTTTGCATTTGCTTCAAAGAGTGAAGAGATAAAAAGAATTGATAGGGTCTATTCTAAAGACATAGCCTTTAAACAATGTAAGAAATTCCTTCATGATTTTGTTGACCGATCTGTTAAACTTGTTCCGGTGTCCTCTACCTCAACAGCTTGCAAAATGGCACTGGAAGAAATTAATAGTGCGGCCATTTGCTCAGCGATAGCAGCAAGACAGTATGGATTGCCAATGCATTACCAAAACATCGAGGATTCCTCTGAAAACCACACACGATTCTTAATAATTAGCCGAAATTTTCAAAACGCCATTAGCGGAAATGACAAAACTTCAATTTTAGCCAGATTACCTCATGAGCCAGGTACTTTAGTGAATTTTCTTCAGAAGTTTCACGAAGCGGGTATTAATCTAACGAAAGTCGAAAGCCGTCCAGCGAAGGTGAGTTCTAAATTCAAGTATGTTTTCTTTATAGATTTCGATGGCCATTTTAAGGAAGATGTGGTTCAAACAGCTCTAAAAGAACACCTGGATGATATCAAGTGGTTAGGAAGTTATGTTAAAGTGGGTAGTTAGTTTTATATTGAGATAGAATAGGTGTTGATTTTTTATATTGGTAAAAGTTTATTCATTTTACATGCTTTCAACACACCCAATTAGATGAACAAGGCTATTGGAATAATACTGGTTTTCTTCCTTTTTTCCTGTAACCCGGAGAAAACAGAAACGCCTGTCACAATATCCGATGGGAATCCACTTCTACATAAGGGCAATGATCCGATTGCGTTTAGTGATCTAAGAAATCAACACATCAAAGAAATACTTGCTTATACTAAAGAGGAGACCAATAAGACTTTCAGTGCCATCTATGGTATACCGCAGCAAGACAGGACCTTTGCTAACACAATGAAAGCCATCGATCATGGTTCAGCTAACTTTTATCGGGTTTTCTATTTAATGAGTCTCTTAAGTGCCGTGCATCCTGATTCTGAGATAAAAAATAGTGCAAACGAAGCTCTTTTTGAATTGAATGAAATGTCAAATGCCATTCTACTTTCAGATGAACTTTATGAAGCAATGACCGAATATAATCTAACAAATGAATCCAAGGAATTACCTCCTCATGAGAAAAGATTCCTTTCCGAGAGTCTAAGGGCTTTTAGACTGAATGGATTGGGGTTACCTTCTGCTCTGAGAAAGAGAATGCGTGAGCTCAATGATAGCATTGATCATGTAGGCACTAAATTTCTATTCAATATATATGATTCAGGGGAAGAAATTGAACTTCAGGCGGATGAATTGAAGGGGTTGTCTGAGTCGTTTATTGCATCACTAAGAAAGGAGGAAACTTCTTACTATATGCCACTTACAAACAATTCTTATTTTAATTATCTAAGAGATGCTGAATCTGAGGCTGGCAGGAAAAAAGTGTACATAAGGTTTTCAAATACAAAAGTGGAAGAGAATCTTTCCCTATTGAATGATATGCTTAGAATGAGGCAAGAACTTGCGCAACTATTAGGTTTCGAAAATTATGCCGCATATACATTGAGTACAAAAGTTCTAGATAAGCCTCAGAAGGTTTGGCAATTTTTGGAACATCTAGATGAAAGCTCCAAATCTATTGCTCGAGATGATTATGCTGAACTGGTCGAGGTAAAAGAACAGGTTTCCATGCGAGAACAAACCGGTGAGATAAAATCTTGGAACCGATTGTATTATCAAAACATTCTTCTCAAAACCAAATACAACGTAGATATGGCCGAAATCAGCCAATATTATGAAGTTTACGCGGTTGTGAGAGGTATTATTGATACAATGGAAGAATTGTTTGATGTGGAAATTGAACAAATAAAATTTCCTTCGGTTTGGCATCAGGATGTGATGATGTTTGAAATAAAAGAAAATGGGGAGCTTAAATCCCGTTTTTACCTGGATTTGTTTTCAAGAGACAACAAGGCATCTGGAGAATTCGCTTCTCCCATTACTTTTTCTGAGAAGATTGATGGGGAGCAAATGATTCCTTCAATGGCCCTTATCACAGGTTTTGTTCCTCCAACAAAACAGCTGCCAACTGTGCTTACACATACTGAAGTTGTTTCCCTATTTAATGTTTTCGGATTCATGCTTAGTCACAATTTCTGTGAAACAGAATTGTTTTCTCAGAATTCATTCCTTTCTGAAAGTGATTTTTCATATGCCCCTGGGTCAGTTTTTGGAAATTTCGCATGGGAATATGATGTGATTAAGAAGTTTGCAAGGCATTATAAATCTGGGAAACTATTACCTGAGGAAGACTTCAAAAGGTTAAAAACCACGAAAAATGTAGGCGCAGGGACCGAGACTAATAATCAGGTGCTGTTTTCTGCTATAGACCTTACCTTACATAGCCGCTACAATGCTACAAGTTCTTCAATTCCGGATTTGGTAGCCGAACTTGAAAACGAGATATCATTATTCCCCCATGTACAGGGGACCCATTTAGAAACTTCATTTAGCCACTTGTATGAATACGGGGGAAATTATTACATGTATTTGCTTTCAGATGTGTATGCAAGCGATATGTATGCTGTTTTCAAGAAAAATGGTATTCTAAGCAAAGAAGTTGGAAAGCAATTGAAAAATAAGGTCCTAAAAAAGGGGATATCAGAAGATGAATATAATGCGGTGGTAGATTTTCTAAATCGTGAACCTTCCGATAGTGCCTATATTAAATCTCTCATCTCACCAAATTAATGGCCAAAGTCAAAACCACCTTTTTCTGTCAAAATTGTGGCGCCCAATCACCAAAATGGGTAGGAAAATGTAGTTCTTGTGGTGAATGGAATACCTATGTTGAGGAGGTGGTGCAAAAACCAACTAAGAATGATGCAGGTTGGGAAAATATAAGCACCTCAAAGCGCACAAATAGCTCAAAACCCATTTCAGAAGTTGTTTACGATGAGAGAGAACGCATCACAACTAATGACAATGAACTAAACCGTGTGCTTGGTGGAGGAATTGTTCCGGGTTCGTTGGTACTGATTGGGGGTGAACCAGGAATTGGCAAATCCACCTTGATGCTTCAGCTGGCACTCTCCATTGGTCAGAAAGTGGTTTATGTATCCGGAGAAGAGAGTGAACAGCAACTGAAAATGAGAGCAGATCGGATTGGCATGCAGAAATCATCAAACTGTCACGTCTTGGCCGAAACATCACTCACAAATGTTTTTCATGATTTTGTAAACACTGCCCCAGATGTTGTAATTATTGACTCTATACAAACCATTTTCACCAATGAAATAGAATCTGCTGCTGGAAGCATCTCACAGGTAAGAGAATGTACCGCTCAGTTAATGAAATTTGCCAAGCAATCCGGAACACCAGTTTTTCTGGTAGGTCATATTACAAAAGAAGGAACCCTGGCAGGGCCGAAGGTTTTAGAGCATATGGTAGATACTGTTTTGCAATTTGAGGGTGACAGGCACCTCACATACCGCATCCTACGCACCACTAAAAACCGATTTGGTTCTACCTCTGAATTAGGAATATATGAGATGCTATCATCAGGGTTGAGAGAAGTTTCCAATCCATCTGAGATATTAATATCTCAAAAGGATGAAGACATTAGTGGCGTCACTATTGCTGCGACTATTGAAGGAAACAGGCCATTGATGATAGAGCTGCAGGCACTCGTCTCACCCGCTACTTACGGCAACCCTCAGCGGTCAGCCACAGGTTTTGATTTGAAACGATTGAATATGATTTTAGCTGTACTTGAGAAAAGATATGGTTTGAAATTGAGCACTCAGGATGTGTTTTTGAATGTAGCAGGCGGAATAAAAGTTATTGATCCGGCACTGGACCTGGCAGTTTGCCTCTCAATTTTCAGTAGCTATGAAGAAATCAACATTCCTTCTTCGGTTTGTTTTGCTGCCGAGGTAGGTCTTGGAGGGGAGGTGCGGGCGATTAGCCGAATTGAAAACCGGATTTCTGAAGCTGAGAAATTGGGGTTTTCCCAAATTTTTGTCTCTCGTAATAATATGAAAGGTCTTGATATTTCCGGGTTCAAAATTGAAATCACACCTGTTGGGAAACTGAGTGATGTATTTGGAAATCTCTTTGGTTAGGATTTCTTGGAAGGTTTAATGATCTTTTTCTTCTGCTGCTTTGGTATAACAAGGTATATTTTTTCCTTGCTTTTCACTTTCACATCATCACCGCCAAGAAACCTAAATTTATCAGGTGAGCTTGACTTACCTTTCTTATTGGTCCTACCAAAGATCAGGTTCATGCCAAATGACAAGCTCAAGTTCCTTACTTTGGTCGCATTGTACCCAATTAATCGATCAGATGCCATATAAAACTGGTAAAAACCAGCATCTACTACCATTGACCCCCCAATATTTAGAAAGTGTTGGGGTAGTCGTGTTACATTCAGGTTGACTAGAACATGTTTGTTTAACCTTCGTCTCATTCCAGCTGCAATGCTTAACTGCGTTTTACCGTACAGGAAACGGGTTGAAATTGACGATACTAGGTCTGTTTTTTGGTCAATTCTATAATTTCCCGATACTAAGGCTGTCACAGGATTCCAGTCGGTAAATGCATTATCGGTGGTTACCCTCTGGAATCTTCTTCCCAGTGAGTCCTCCAGGGATTGGATTAAATCAGTATTGTTTTTGATATCCAGACCCCCATATGAGAAAGTGGTGTCAATTATAGTATAGTTTCTCAGGAACTCTTTCCAGCTTATGAATCCAAAGTCTTTGACACTGGCGTCAATTGTCGTGCGGGAATTTAGATTGTAACTTATTCCCAAATCCAATCCCACCCCAAGGTTTTTGTTAGCGATCGAATGTGGAAATGGGAAACCCTCCTCATCAAAAATATCATATCCGGAAATATTCAATATGCCATTTTGAATAGAGAAATCAGTTGTGTAGTTATCTCTGGAAGTGATCATGGAAGCGCTGAAATTACCAGGTGTGGAAATACCCATCTGTCCATTCAGGAGTTTTAAACGATAGCCCCAGGTAATGCCGTTATTATCATTAAATCGGGTGTAACTGAATCCGAATTCCCTGTAATACCTTGCTTTTAACCCAAATCCATTCAGGTTTATTTTTTTCCCAACATATTGAAGATTTCCGTTTACAGCCAGGTTTAGCAATGTTTTTGGATGCTGGAAATCAAAGTCAAACCTTTCATTACTGAATATGCTTATTGCGGCATCAGTACCACGGTACCCAATTGAAAAATCAGTGGTTTTGAACTGAAAATGGGTAAGGTTATTTCGTTTCAGATGACCCAGGAGTTGTTCCAAATCGATTAACTCATCACCCTCATTGTTTTCCGAAATAAGTTGGGAGTAGGAAAACCTGTTATTGTAGGATAGAGAAACCTGTGACAATATAGGAACGCCAACAAACCATTTGCCTTCTGGAAAGAAAGCGGGGTTCAATTCATTATTCTGCAATATTGAATTGGACAAATGTAATTGCGAAAGTTGCCCATATGTACCGGATTCTAATAGCAATAATGCAATAAACATTAATAGAATTTTTCTCATTAGAATTTCAGGTTGGTTGATCCCGCCAGTGAAAGGTTTATCCTTAAGGCTTGAGAATTGTAAAGTGAAAAGTATTCCCTACGGGTATTTCTGGGACTACTCATTTCAAATACTGCCCTGATGGTATAGGTTTCCCGAAGCGCAATTAATGCTTCACGATCCAGGTTAATACTTGATGTGCTCTCAACTGGACCAATGAGATCACCTTCTATATTGAATTCCGGGGAATCAAATACCACAATAGTGAGTGACTCATATAGCACCTGAGCAAGTGAATCATCAAAGAACAATTTAATTCTCCCATCAAACGGCAGTTCATTTACTGTAGTGACAATTAAGGCCACAGAATCAATTTCTTCCTGATCAAATACACCATTGATCTTGAAATCCAGCGTTTGTTGGAAATTTTCAAGTCTTACTTCTAAAGGCATAAAGATAGTTACGACGGTTTCCATGCTGCTTTGATTGGTGAGATAATTAGACTGATTTTCATTCTCAGGATTTGTGTAACCGGTGATTGGAAAATAAAAGTCATCTGGACCAAACGCGATGAGATCTTGTATACTGGAATTGTCTTTGTTGATTTCAATCTCAGTTTCTACAGGTTCGAAAATATTTTCCTTGTTGTAGTCAACCAATTGTATATCAGAAGTGATTTGACCTGTCAAAAAAGTAGAGTCAGATCTTGAGGAATTTTTCCCATAGATATTATCCAGGGACAGACCGAATGGAATCCCAAAGGAATTATTAAAAGACAGTGAAATCTCAGGTGCGTTTAAGTATAACCCTTCCCCTGTCGCTTTGGAGAGAAAATCAAAATTTATACTTTCAGTAGAAACATTGATGGTATCAATTCCGAAGTATCCAAAAATTTGTTCAAATTCCTGGTCTTCATAAGTCAATTCAAATATTAAACTGTCAAATTCACTAATGCCGTCTCCTGGGAAAATGGTTAGATCTCCAGATATCGATGCTTTGAAAGTGTTCTGAAGATTACCCTGACTTAGGAAAGTTTTGTGATTGACAAGATTGGTTGATCCTTCGTGGACTCCCTTCGCAGGAATAACAACATCGAAAGCTACAGCCTCATCATTTAATGTATTAACAGTATTGTGAATCAAAATATTTATATCAACCTCACCCTGAAAATTCGAAATGATTCGATAAGAAAGCTTTCCTGATTCATAGAAAACAGAATCAATTTGCTCTTCATTATTAGCGGGATACTCGAATGTAAATTCTTTTTCAAGTGGAATAACTACTGGTAAACTACCTGCAGTCACATTAAGCATTGGGTTTAAACCACCGGAACTGTTTATATCCTCTATATTCACCAGGTCCTCATCGGCTTCATAATGTGAGGTGTCTGAATAAATGAGGGTGATTATTTGAGAGCCATCATCTGACTCAAAGACGGTTGTGTCCTCAATGACATCATAAAACAATTCTTCTACAGTATAGGTAGCGAATCCTAGTGGAACTGCTACACTAGGTGTTAAGTCTTGAAGTTTTACATTATCAAATTCCAGATCATTGATGTTGCAACCCGCAAATAATAGAATAATCGCCCAAATTGGGTGTCTGAGTTTCATAGTAATAGTGTGTACACTCTTCTAACGCAATAAATTCATTTAAGTATGTGACCGTAGCGGTTATTAAAGCCAGAAATTCCCTGTAAACCACCTGTGTGAATGGCAAGGATTTTAGTTCCGGTACGAAAATAGTTCTTCTTTATTAAATCAAACAATCCAAACATCATTTTACCAGTATATATTGGGTCCAATGGAATTCCATTCTTTTGTTTGAATTCATTGATGAAGTTAATAAGTTCCATGTTCCATTTGGCGTATCCACCAAAATGATAATCTTCAATTAATCTCCAATTGGTCCCCGTTTTCCGTTGGCTTAGTTGCTCAATTGTGTTTAACAAAGATTTATCCCTTAAAACAGGCATAACCAACACTTGCTGATTTTCTATTGCAGATTTTATAATACCTGCTGCAGTACCTCCAGTTCCAGCTGGAACTACGATGAAATCATAGGATTGAGTTGCCTCACTTAGAATCTCCTCTGTACCATAGACAGCTAAGTCATTAGTTCCCCCCTCCGGAATTAAGAAAAAGTCACCATAAATACTTTTCAATTTATTGATGAAAGCAATCGAGGTTTTGTCTTTATAGGTCGTCCTGCTTATGAAATGCAGCTTCATATGGTTAGAAGAAGCTCGTTGCAATGTTTCATTCGAATAGGGATTCAATTCTTCTCCGCGAATCACTCCGATCGATTCAATGCCTTCCAGATAAGCACATACAGCAGTTGCAGCGATGTGGTTTGAATATGCTCCCCCAAAGGTTAGAATTTTGTTGAATCCTTGTTTTTTAGCCTCCAGGAGATTGTATTTCAGCTTCCACCATTTGTTTCCGGAAATGTATGGGTGAATCTGGTCTTCTCTTTTTATTGCAAGTGTAACTCCTTCTTCCAGCAAGGAGTCCTTAATTTCATCAATGGCTACATCATTCGGATCGGAAAAAATGGATTCATTCATTCTTTTTTGGGATATCTGGTGCGAAAATAATGCACTAGCATTCCAAATGCTATCTTTGCAGCCATGAGCGAGAACCAGGAACAGGTAGAAGAAAACGACGAATTGTTTGAACATCACCGAATTGTTGTTGATCCGAAACAGCAATTATTAAGAATTGATAAATTCCTGATGGACCGATTGCCCAATGTAACCAGGAATAAGCTCCAGGATGCTATAAAAAATGGGTTTGTGAAGGTTAACGACAAAGAAGTTAAACCAAACCATAAAATACATCCTGAAGATATTATTACTATTGCTTTACCGGAACCTCCGCGAGAAACTGAGGTTGTTCCTGAAAATATTCCTCTTAACATTGTTTTTGAAGATGATCATCTCTTAGTAGTCAATAAACCAGCAGGAATGGTTGTCCATCCTGCTTATCAAAATTGGACAGGCACCTTAGTTAACGCGCTGACCTATCATTTTCAGAACCTCCCTACCATGCCAGAGAATGAGGGAAGACCAGGATTGGTCCATCGAATAGACAAGGACACAAGTGGATTGTTGGTAATTGCGAAAAGTGAAAAGGCAATGACCGGTCTGGCCAAGCAGTTTTTTGACCACTCCATCGAGAGGACATATTACGCACTTGTCTGGGGCGAACCTACTGAACAAAAAGGCACAATTGATGTAAACCTGGGAAGAAGCCTGAAAGACCGAAGGATCACTGCGGCTTTTCCGGAAGGTGATTTTGGAAGACATGCCATTACACATTATGAAGTTTTGGAAAATTTGAGATATGTAAGCCTCATAAAATGCAACCTGGAAACTGGTCGCACCCACCAGATTAGAGCACATATGAAACACCTGGGACATCCTATATTCAATGATGCCACTTACACAGGGGATAAAATTCATAAAGGAACTATGTTTTCCAAGTACAAACAGTTCGTGGAAAACTGCTTCAAAACCATACCCAGACAGGCCCTTCATGCTAAATCACTAGGGTTTGTACACCCGGTCACAAAAAAGTTTCTGCAATTTGATTCAGAATTACCTTCTGATTTTCAGGAGGTTATGGAGAAATGGAGAAATTATGTAAAATTTCATGAGTAACATCTTGTGACTTTCTGAAAGTACCGGTATTCTAACAGTACAATATGTGATGAAACTTTAACTGGCAATTTTGACAAAAGGCGGAGCTATCGGACCATTACCAAATGAAGAGCAAATCATTAATGCTGCCAAAAAGGATTTCCGGGCTTTTGAACCGCTTTATGATCATTATTATGAACAGATCTTCAGGTTTGTCTTAAGGAGAACTGATGATGAAGAACTGGCAGCCGATTTGGTTTCACAGACATTTTTGAAAGCGATTAACAGCCTCAAATCTTTCAGGTACATGGGGGTACCGTTTGGAGCCTGGTTATATAAAATTGCTGGCAATGAAGTGAAAAAACATTATAGGTCTAAGGGTGCAAAACAGGTTTTTAGTCTTGAGGAGCACCAGATTTCAGAGATAATTGACCTGGAAGGAGAAGACAATGTTGATGATCAGGTTAAAGAATTGATTAATTTATTAGCTGACCTGGATGATGTGGAGCTTTCAGTGATAGAAATGCGTTTCTTTGAAGAGAAAAGCTTTAAGGAGATGGCCTTTATCCTTGATCAAAAAGAGAGTGCCGTAAAAATGAGAACATACAGGACATTGGAAAAACTAAAGGGTCACTTGAAAATTAAGATCGATGACTAAGCACGATATCAGAATACGAAGAGGTGCTTTTTCCAAGGGGCAGATTGAACGACACAAAGATTTTCAGAAGTTCAGTGGCCTGGTGGAAAGAGATCGGGGCGGAGGTTTCGGTCAGAAGTTCTGGGTTGTGCTGATTACGGTATTATTCTTCCTGGCGATCATCTTGTTTGGATACTTCAAGCTAAAGGAAGACCGAGAGGACAGGAAATTTAAAGTGCCAGAAATTGAACAAACAGAAGATAATAATAAAAAAAGTAGTACTATAAATTGATTGGCAGCCGCCAATCGCCGATCCCGGGTTCGGTTTTAAGATTTTATGTTGAATCCTAAAACTGAAAAAAATGGAGCCTAAAAAGAATCCAAAAGTGGCTACTGAGCCAAAACAGAAAATGTATGCCGCATTGGGCCTATGCCTAAGCCTGAGCTTTGTAATAGTAGCATTTGAATGGAAGACGACTGAGTCAGAAATTATGTCATTCAACGACGTTGATGATCCTTTTGATCCCACGATTGAAGTTATTCAAACAAAGATATCTCCTCCTAAACCTCCAAAACCGAAAGTCATTCAGCCTGTAATCAAAGAAACAGAAGAGGAGATCGAGGAAGAAGATATCGATGTTGTATTTGAAGATTTTGATGAAGAGATCCCGGAAGTAAAATTTGAAGAGGAAGTTCCTGAGGAAGTAGTCCCAACAGTTTTTGAAATTGTAGAGCAAATGCCATCCCCGGTTGGTGGAATGGAGGCATTTTATGAGCACCTAAGAAGGAACCTTAAATACCCTCGACAGGCAGTTACTATGGGTGTTGAGGGTAAAGTATTTGTACAGTTTATTGTTTCAGAAGATGGGACCCTTCGAGAGGTAACTGCGGTGAAAGGAATTCATAGCCAGTGTGACGCTGAAGCAGTAAAAGTTATCAAATCATTTCCCGGGTGGAATCCAGGAAAACAACGGGGTAAACCAGTTTCGGTAAGGATCATGATGCCCATCACTTTCAGATTGCAATAATATCATCCTGTCTTTACAAAATAGGGGTTCTTAGAATCCCTATTTTTTACTGAAGATCTTTTTGTATATAGGTTTTCGGTAAAGAAATTGTAGGAAAAGTGCTGGGTACATCAACCAATCAAAGATTTTCATTGGTGTTGCGTATTGAATATCATCCAGGATCATGGTTTTGCCATTTGTAGTTTCAATGACATGCCTGTGTTGCCAGGTTTTTAGAAAAAATGGTAGTTGAACCCCTTCATCAACAAAGTAAAATTCATGCTGAGTGCGATGATCTTCAACTATCAGGCTTTCCCAGGTTTGTCTGAACAGAATAAAATTCAATTCCAGTTTGACCCGGTCATCTTTTTGGCAACCATCAAAGTGCATAAGCTTCACAGGTGGGAATGGAGGGCTCAACTTCAGGAAAAGTGACTCATCGAATCCATCTATCACAGTTTCCAGAGAAGCATTTACAATGGTCTTAATTCTAATCCTCATAAAGCTGAAAGCCATCTTGGACCTAAAATGTTTGAGAAGCTATAATTTTTTTGCTTTCTCCCAGTATTGATCCATTTCTTCCAAAGACATGTCAGCAATGGATTTACCATCTTCTTTTGAGGCAGTCTCCAGGTACTGGAATCTTTTGATGAATTTTTTATTGGTTCTTTCCAGAGCTTCCTCTGGATTAATGTCCACAAATCTTGCATAGTTGATCAAACTAAAAAGAAGATCTCCAAACTCACCCATTGCTTTTTCTTTGTTGATTTGTTGGCCATTTTCTATGTTGAACTCAGCTTTGAATTCATGCATTTCTTCCTCCACTTTTTCCCAAACCTGCTCTTTCTTTTCCCAGTCAAAACCTACTCCCCTTGCTTTTTCCTGAATTCGCATCGCCTTAACAAGTGCTGGAAGAGATGTTGGGACTCCTCCCAAAACAGATTGCGTGCCTTTTTCCTTGAGTTTGATCTTCTCCCAATTGGCCTTTACCTGTTCCTCATCATCTGCGTCTACATCTCCATAGATATGAGGATGCCTGTGAACAAGTTTGTCACAAATGACATGTAAAACATCGGCTATATCAAATCTTTTCAATTCACTGGCTATGCGCGAATAAAATGTCATATGAAGCATCAAGTCGCCTATTTCCTTCTTGATCTCCTCATAATCCGCATTCAGGATGGCATCCGATAATTCATAGGTTTCTTCGATGGTGAGGTGACGTAAAGATTCCAGGGTTTGTTTCTTATCCCAGGGACAATTCAGTCGAAGTTCATCCATAATGGTAAGTAGCCTGTCAAAAGCTTCTAGCTTCTGAGCTCTTCTTTGGTCTTCTTCGCGAATAATTTCTTTCATTTTGGAGAGATTTCTGAATTAAATCGGGTCTACACATGTTACATGGGCAGTGATGGTACAAATGTACCAATTGGCTGCCTGGGATGTTTAATATTCCTGCTATTTGTTAGATTTGCAATCTGAAAAGAAATAATTATGACTACAGTTTTGTTAGGCGTTGGATTTTTGGCACTTTTCTTTGTTCTTATGTCAGTAAGACTCATTTTTTTGAAGAATGGAGAGTTTAAAGGAACATGTGCTTCTCAAAACCCTTATCTCAACAAGGAGGGTACAACCTGTGGTTACTGTGGAAAAACTTTAAAAGCCGGAGATGAATGTGGAAACCCTGAGTCTGAGGTGAATAAAGTTTTGGCAAAATTTAATTAACCTGAACCCCGTAAATTTTAAGAGTAACTTTTGAGGAATAATATTTCCTGGCTCATAAATTTCCTATCTTTGCGGGGCTCAATCAAAGACACACAAATTTGACACTCATTAAATCAATTTCTGGTATCCGTGGGACAATCGGGGGGGTACCTGGAGACTCACTTTCACCTCTTGATGTTGTGAAATTTACTTCAGCATATGGAACCTGGGTGAAGCGGAATTCCGAAAAGAAAAGCATTGTAATTGGTCGTGATGCCAGACTATCTGGAGGTAACATTGCTGCTTTAGTTAGCAGTACACTACGCTCTTTGGGAATGAACGTAATAGACCTGGATTTATCTACCACGCCAACTGTAGAAGTGGAAGTAGTTCGCTCTAACTCAGCTGGGGGTATCATCATAACAGCTTCCCATAATCCAATTCAGTGGAACGCCCTAAAATTACTTAATGATAAAGGTGAATTTATTTCCGCTGAAGACGGAGCAATGGTCCTGGATTTAGCTGAAAAAGAGGATTTTGATTATGTGGAGGTAAAGCAACTGGGTACATATTCTAAAGACGATTCTGCCCTGGACAAACACATTCAGGATATTCTTGATTTGCCATTGGTGGACGTAGATGCTATTCGCAATAGAAAATTTAAGATCGTTGTAGATGCAGTTAACTCTTCAGGAGGTATCGCAATTCCAAAATTGCTCAAAAAACTGGGAGTAGATGAGATCAAGGAACTTTATTGTGAGCCAACTGGCCATTTCCCTCATAACCCAGAACCACTTCCGGAGAATATCACACAAATTTGTGGAGATCTGGAACACGGCAATTATGATTTAGGTATCATAGTAGATCCCGATGTTGATCGATTGGCACTTGTTTGTGAAGACGGTGTCCCTTTTGGGGAAGAATATACATTGGTAGCTGTGAGTGATTATGTGTTATCAAATACACCAGGCAATACAGTTTCAAACCTTTCATCTACCAGGGCACTTCGAGACATTACAGAAAAACATGGCTGTGAATACCATGCAGCTGCTGTGGGTGAAGTAAACGTAGTGACCCAAATGAAAAAGGTGAATGCTGTAATTGGTGGAGAAGGAAACGGAGGAGTGATTTACCCTGAGTTGCATTATGGAAGAGATGCCCTTGTCGGAGTGGCATTGTTTCTAACTCATTTGGCAAAATTTGGGAAGAGTGCTTCATTACTTCGTTCGAAATTGCCTAATTATCATATTTCTAAAAACAAGATTGAGCTTACACCTCAGATTGATGTAGACCAGGTTTTACTGGAGATCAAAGACAGGTACAAGAAGAATCCAATCAATACGATTGACGGGGTTAAGATTGAATTTGACAAAGAATGGGTACATTTGCGGAAGTCAAATACAGAGCCAATCATCAGGATTTATTCAGAGTCTGAAAGTGAGGCTACATCTGAGCATTTGGCAATGAAAATAATTGCAGATATTAAGGAAGTAATTTCTTAACTGATGTAAATATCAATAAACAACATTATTAATTTTTGTCATGAAGGTTTACCTCGATAATGCCGCTACTACAGCGGTTGATCCCGATGTATTTGAGGCTATGAAGCCCTATTTCCTGGAAGAATTTGGGAATCCCTCTTCAATTCATTCACATGGTAGAAGAGTGAGGTCTGCTATAGAACGGTCCCGAAAACAGATTGCAGAACTACTCAATACGTCACCTGCAGAAATCTTTTTTACTTCAGGAGGTACGGAGGCTGATAACATGGCCATCAGATGTACCATCGAGGACCATGGTGTAAAACATGTGATCAGCTCAAAAATTGAACACCATGCAGTTTTACATACACTGGAAGACCTGGCTAAAGAAGGAAAAATACAACTGACTTTTGTCGAGCTTGATGGCAATGGAGTTTTAGAATTGTCTCACCTTGAAGAGCTATTGAATAAGAACCCAAAATCTCTGGTGAGCCTAATGCATGGGAACAATGAGATTGCCAATATCAATGATATTTATGCTATAGGAGACATCTGTTCTCAATACGGAGCTGTATTTCATTCTGATACAGTACAAACAATGGGTCATTTTAAACATGACCTTGAGAAGTTGAAAGCACAATGTATCGTAGGTTCTGCACATAAATTTCACGGACCAAAAGGTGTGGGATTTTTATACTTAAATGCCGGCCATAAAATCCGTCCTTATTTAACAGGGGGAGCACAGGAAAGAAATATGCGGGGAGGTACTGAAAACGTAACAGGTATTGTGGGCATGGCCAAAGCTTTGGAAATGGCGTATAGCCAAATGGATCAACATGCAAGTCATATCAAGTCTCTTAAGCAAAGAATGATCACTAAACTGACGGATACTCTTCCTGATATTAGGTTTAATGGTACTTCAAGCGATGTAGACAATAGCCTTTACACTGTACTCAGCGTTTGCACCCCACCTTCCGATAGTAATGACATGTTACTATTTAACCTTGACATCAACGGTGTTTCTGCTTCAGGGGGCAGTGCCTGCTCCAGCGGATCAGACATTGGTTCACATGTTTTGGCAGAGTTGGATCGAGATCCTGCAAGAGGAGCCATTCGATTCTCATTCAGCAAATTCAATACAGAAGAGGAGGTAGATTATACCTGTGAAAAACTAGCAGAAATCATAGGAGTGAAAGTAGCTGAGTAACGTAAAAATTATATTCGGCTTTTCTGGAGATTTCCAAAGTATTTTTGCCAAAACAAGAATTTAGCTATTCAATAATTTGAATAGCTCTTTTTTCGCCAAAATCATTCTCGGTATTCCAAAAAATAATAATATCTTAGGAAATAATTTGCTAACCAAAACTTCGTTCACTCAGGCCTTCTAGGTGCAGTGAACACAATTAAAACCGTTGATTGCTCACGTAAGAAATTTTACGCGACCTAATCAGTAACCTAATCTAAGAAAGTGCTTCGGCACTTTCTTTGTTTTCAAGCTTTTGTGATCACTTTGTACTTCTTAGAAATCTCCGTGGAATAACTAAAATCACTCCTGAATTCTTACACGAATAGCACTGAGAACCCCAGACTGACGTTGATTATTTAGCAAGGTCAATTACACACTTCACCCACCGCTCATTGACATTCAGGCTTTCTACCAGTTGCCATTTTTCTCCTCCGGCATGTACAAAATCCTCAGCATAAGTTTCACCTACCTCAATAGTAGTTTCTAAACAATCAGCCACAAATGCCGGGCTAAATGCCAGGACTTTTTTATGTCCCTTTGCAGCCATTTCATGAACAATATCTTCCGTATACGGCTTAATCCAAGGATCTTTCCCTAGTCGGGATTGAAAACAAACCGTATATTCCGCTTCAGATAGCCCCAGGCCATCAGCAATTAGCCTGCTAGTTTCAAAACATTGAGCCCGGTAACAGAATTGGTTTCTGGGTCCAAGGTGATTACAACATGATCCAAGTTTACAGTGATTTCCAACAGATCCTTTTATGATTTGTCTTTCTGGTAAACCATGGTAACTAAATATCACATGGTCATATTTTTCCTTGTTTAAATGTCGCCTCCCTAAATCTACAAATGTTCCAATAAAGTCAGAGTGATCCACGAAATTGCTCACAAACTCAATATTGGGAATGATCTGCCAGTCTCTGGTAATCTCCATCACTTTGTCAATAACAGAACCTGTAGTAGCAGAAGCATATTGTGGAAACAATGGAATTACCCTAATACTTGAAACATTGGCTTGCTTCAACACATTCAACCCAGCTTCGATACTCGGATTTTGGTACCTCATCGCCAATACAACTTTATATTCCTCCCCAAGCCCTTTTTGAACTTCTTCGGCCAGGTCTTCTCCATAAAACTTGAGAGGAGAGCCTCTTTCTTCCCAAAGTTTGCGGTACTCCTCCGCAGATTTAGGAGCCCTAAATGGTGCTATGATGCCATTTACCAGTAGCCATCTTGGAAGAGCGGGAATATCAATTACCCTCTTATCTGATAAAAACTCTCTTAAATACTTTCTTACGTCCCCGGTAGAAGTTGAATCCGGGGTTCCCAGGTTTACTAGTAATACACCTTTTGAAGGTTTGGTCATTTTGTCAAATGATATTTGAATTCCAAATGAAATATGAATACAGCGCAAATCTGATAAATCTTGCTGAAGCCATCATCGCAAAATTCTTAAAAGGATAATTAAATGCACCAGTTATCATACAAATTAATGAAAAAGGTAAAGGTGTTGCAGCAGCAACGATGACCAGGAAACCACCATATCTCCGGAATTGTTTGTTGAATTTGTCAAAAAAGTTCTCTTCCAGTTTCTTATAAATTGCAGTCCTATGAAAAGCTTTTCCAATATAATAACCTAATATACCAGCGAGATAGCTGATTGTAGCCAAAATGAAAACATTCCCAATGTAGTCCCCAGGGATTCCTTTTCTGAGGGCCCATACCATAAATAATTCTGGCGGTATGATGCCAAAGAGCACTTCAGACGCGGTAAAGATGAGGAAGACAAGGATTGGTCGCTCATCGAGATGCATGATCAGGTTCATATAATCAATACCCAGCCACTCTTTCCCAATCAGTAAAATGGCAAGAATGATTGCAAACCAAATGAGCCCACGTATCAGGTTTTTTATTAAGAACTTACTCTTGCTGGTTGCCTCTTCCACAGCTTTTTCAAGTTAAGATGCTTCTTCGTTATTGCCATTTCCGTTTTGCTCCGGAATTTCAACCGCTTTCAATCGTTGCTTTGTAAACCCGGCCTCCCAGAATGGCTCTGTTAATTCGGTGTAACGATTGTGAAATTGGGTTAGTTGTATTTTGACGGCATAATCTAGCCTGTTAATAGCATCCTGATAATAATCCTTGCGATTTTGTGGATGATGAATAAAAAACATGAGAATGGGAAAGCAATTTTTCCGTAGATCCCCTAATACCTTAGTAACTGGTATTCGGCTGTTAGATTCTAATGTTTCAATACTCTTTTGGCAATATAAACTAATCCCTTTGATCAAATTAGCATAAACCTGGCCTGGTGACCCCTGATCAAATTCTTTTGACATTTCTTCACAATCAGCCTTCAGAATTCTCAAAGGAGGGAGACTCATTTTAACATTGGTAAATACATCTGGTTGCCATAGAATGTCCCGAAACGTAAAAATTGAAGGAAGCAGTTCTGTATCATAAGCTTTGTCATCTCTTATGGCTTTAAGATCAGCAGGTTTTAACTGGTCTATTTTAACACCCCCGGCAATAAGCCTGAATCGCCATTTTGACCCGCTTTTGTCCACAAAATCCAGAAAATCCCATATTTCGGTGTATCCTATTTTCATTAAGAAGCCGTTAAGCCTTTAAATTAATCAATTTATGGGTTGCTCAAAGGGAGACCTCTACAATATTGACAATGAAACAACCATTTCAATCAATATGGTGTCATACATGAGGACGTTGTAAGCACCTGTATTTTAAGAGTTTGTTGTAGAAACTTCCACAGAATATAACGTGGACTTAAACTATAGTTAACAATTTTTTGTTATGCTTGCATAATAAATTTAATAGTCATGCTAAAAGCTGCACCCACATATTTCGAAGGCCAGTGTTTGGTGTTGTTGTCGGACCTTCCGAATCAGCAACATGATTCTCTTGGTAAATGGATTGGTGATAGCGATATAATTTCTATTTCAGTTGATGGTCAGTCATATCACGAGTGTGTGAAATATGAGGATTATGAATTATGGTATAGAAATTATTTCAGACTAGATAGAGATCAAATTCTCTAACTCGCTATTCAGAATCATCGTCTTAACCTTTTAAACCAATCTTGAAGATTGGTGTGTAAATCTTTTTCCAATTTTTTTGATGCAAAAGAATTGTTGTAATTCAAATTCACTGCACCTCTACTTTCCATTTTAAAAAAAATTAGCCAACTTCATATTCATGGAGAAAAGATGGGTGTTTGGGGAGAAGCAACCTCCTGAGTCTATTCAAAAACTGTCCGAGTCTATCAATGTCAACGCTTATCTGGCTGAAATTTTAATCAACAGAGGTATTGATACATTCGAGAAGGCAAAGGCCTATTTCAGGCCATCGCTGGATCAATTGCATGATCCTTTTTTAATGAAAAATCTGGATCAAGCAGTCAATCGGTTAACGGATGCAGTTTTTAACAACGAGAAAATCCTTGTTTACGGTGATTATGATGTAGACGGGACCACCTCCGTGGCGCTTGTTTATGGGTTTTTGAAGCAATTCACTGAAAACCTATCCTTTTACATTCCAGATAGGCACAAAGAAGGTTATGGCATTTCTGAAAAAGCAGTGAACATGGCTGCCGAAGAAGATGTTTCATTAATGATCAGTATTGATTGTGGAATCAGGGCGATCAGTCAGGCAGCTCTTGCAAAAAGTCATAATATTGACCTTATCATATGCGACCATCATCTACCAGGTGAGATCCTACCAGAGGCATATGCCATATTAGACCCCAAACAATCAGATTGCCATTATCCTTATGATGAATTATCAGGTTGTGGTGTAGGATTTAAATTATTACAGGGGTTTTGTTTACAAAATACTATTGACATCCATAAACTCTATAATTTTCTTGACCTATTAGCTGTTAGCATTGCTTCAGACATAGTACCCATGACTGGAGAGAATCGAGTTCTGGCCTATTATGGTTTGAAAAAGCTTAATCAGGCGCCTTCACCAGGTTTAAAAGGACTTATGGAGGTTGCAGGACTTAAAAAAGACCTTACAATTTCTAATGTAGTTTTTGGAATCGGACCCCGGATCAACGCTGCAGGAAGAATAGGACATGCCCTGGACGCAGTAAAATTACTTATTTCGGACAGTGAGGAAGAAGTGGAGGCAAATGCCAAAAAAATTGATTTTAAGAATTCAGAAAGAAAAGACCTGGATAAAACAATCACACAGGAGGCCATTGATTTGATCGAGGGAGATGACCTGCTTCGTTCGGCAAAATCTACGGTGCTTTTCAAGAATGACTGGCACAAAGGAGTGATTGGAATTGTAGCTTCCAGGTGTATTGAGAAATACTATCGCCCAACCATCATTTTCACAGAATCCAATAATATGGCCACTGGATCGGCCAGAAGTGTGGATGGATTTAACATTCATGATGCCATTGCTGAATGCAGTGACTTGCTAGATCAGTTTGGAGGACATATGCATGCTGCCGGTTTAACTTTACCCATTGATCGGGTGGAGCTTTTTCGGGATAAATTTGAAAGCGTGGTGGCCAGCAAAATTCTTCCAGAGCAACTGATTCCTCAAATAAAAGTGGACCTGGAAGTACCATTTAACATATTATCATTCAAATTTCAGCAACTTCTGTCTCAGATGGCCCCATTTGGTCCTAAAAACCTGGAGCCACTTTTGGTATCACGAGGATTGATCCTGAAATACCCGCTAAAAGTTTTGAAGGAGGAACACTTAAAAATGACGGTGACTCACCGAGATGGTAAATTGGCCATTGATGCGATTGCTTTTGGTTTTGGAGAAATGGCTTCTCTATTAGAATCTGCAACTTCCTTTGACATGGCATATCATTTAGGAATCAATGAATATCTGGGCAATAAAACACTGCAATTGATGGTTCAGGATATTAAGGTGAACGATTGAAAATAAATCGCTCTGAGTAAATCCAATTGATTATTTTTGATTTTCGTAAATAGTGAGGCGTAGGCTTAGTTATGGAACTGAAAGCAGAAAGCTTAATAAAGAAATATAAGAAGAGAGTAGTAGTAAACAATATTTCAGTGACTGTGAATCAGGGTGAAATAGTTGGACTGCTGGGACCCAATGGGGCAGGAAAAACTACCTCTTTCTATATGATAGTGGGGTTGATAAAACCCAATGATGGAAAAATATACCTCGACAAGGAAGAAATCACCGAACTGCCAATGTACCAACGCGCACAAAAGGGAATAGGATATTTGGCGCAGGAAGCTTCCGTCTTCAGAAAACTATCTGTTCAGGATAACATCAAAGCAGTTTTGGAAATGACCAACATGAGCAAGGTGGACCAAAAAGAAAAGATGGAGTCTCTTTTAGAGGAATTTAGTTTGACACATGTCAGAAAAAATATGGGAATGGTGCTGTCCGGTGGTGAAAGAAGAAGGACCGAAATAGCACGAGCACTGGCAACCGATCCTAAATTTGTTTTGCTGGATGAACCTTTTGCCGGAGTTGACCCCATTGCCGTTGAGGAAATTCAATCAATTGTTGCTAAATTAAAGGAGAAGAATATCGGTATTCTCATCACCGATCACAACGTACAGGAAACATTATCGATTACAGATAGAGCTTATCTAATGTTTGAGGGACGACTGTTGAAAGCCGGTACCGCAGAAGAACTGGCGGCCGACGAACAGGTGAGGAGAGTTTACTTAGGAAAGCATTTTGAGTTGAAAAGAAAGATATAGTGGAGATAATTAACTCGATAGTGACGTGGGTGATGAAAAAGCGGATTCACCAGATTGAGCTTTTTTTGAAATACCCGTTGGACGTACAGGATGAAGTATTAGAGTATCTTTTAAAGACAGCCAGGAACACTGAATATGGAAAAAAGCATGGTTTTGGTGATATCAAAACCTACAGGGATTTTCAAAATAATATTCCAATTGTCAACTACGAGGGACTATTTCCTTATGTAGAGCGACTTTTGCACGGTGAACAGAACATACTTTGGCCATCTGAGATCAAATGGTTCGCTAAATCAAGCGGAACGACCAATGCCAGGAGCAAATTTATTCCAGTTTCCCAGGAAGCATTAGACGATTGTCATTTTAAAGGGGGGAAAGATATGCTGAGCATATATGCCAATAATTATCCTGAGACTAAAATGTTCACTGGAAAGGGATTGGCAATTGGTGGAAGTCACCAAATCAACCAATACGATAAGGGATCAAGCTCCTACTACGGTGATGTTTCTGCAGTAATCATGAAAAACCTGCCTCTTTGGGCCCAAATGGCACGAACACCAAGTCTTGAAATTGCCTTGATGGATGAGTGGGAGGAAAAAATTGAGGCCATGGCAAGAGCCACTTCTCAAGAGAATGTAACCAGTATTAGTGGTGTACCCACCTGGACAATTGTACTCATCGAGAGAATACTGGAGATAACTGGAAAGAATAATATTCTGGAAGTCTGGCCAAACCTGGAAGTGTTTGTGCACGGAGCGGTAGCCTTTGGACCATACAGGTCATTGTTTAAGAAATTAATTCCTTCAAAAGAGATGCGTTACATGGAGACATACAATGCATCCGAAGGGTTTTTTGGCATCCAGGACACTACGGATTCAGATGAATTATTATTGATGTTGGATTATGGTGTGTTTTATGAGTTCATTCCATATTCAGAATTGAATAGCGAGAACCCAAAAGCAATTCCACTCGGTGAAGTTCAAATTGGCAAAAATTATGCGATGGTGATCAGCACCAACGCTGGTTTATGGCGATACAAAATAGGAGATACCGTCAGATTTACGTCTGTCAACCCTTACAGAATAAAGATATCAGGAAGGACCAAGCATTTTATAAATGCATTTGGTGAGGAGCTGATCATAGAGAATGCTGAACAGGCCATTGCAGCAGCTTGTCATGAAACTGAAGCTGAAATTGAGAACTTCACGGCGGCTCCAATCTATCTATCAGAAGGGAACAAAGGTGGACATGAATGGGTTATTGAGTTCAAAGTTGACCCTAACGATCCAGAGAAGTTCAAGCAAACACTTGACCAAACCCTGAAAAAAGTAAATAGTGACTATGAAGCCAAACGTTACAAAGACATGGCTCTAATTGCGCCAACTGTTCACTTTGCAGAAAAAGGCACATTTCACCAGTGGATGAAAAAGCGGGGTAAATTGGGTGGGCAAAACAAAGTACCAAGATTGTCCAATAACCGGGACTATTTAGAAGACCTATTGGGAATGTTGACCCTGGCTTAATCTGCCATTGAAATATATTGGCTAGGGACATGATCTGTTAGCCAAACATCAAAATCTGACTGGAAAAACAGAATTTCATGGTCGTACATATCTAAAGCATCAATTTCCAATACCACAGGACCAATTTTCTTTGAGGCCGCTTCCAAAGCTGTTTGCGGATCAGGTGAAAGGTGAACATACTGTCTGTTCATTTTATTAATTCCCCACTGTGCAATATCGTCCAGGAACATGCCTTGTACGGCATAATAGAGTTTTTCCGGTGGCACTACGGGTAGTAAACCCAGGTCAAAGATCATTCCACCACCTGGTCTTACCCTGATTTCGGTCATATCATCATTGAGCATGAACCTGTTTTTGTCATCAGTAAATACGATATGTTTTACCAGTTCAAAATCTATAGGGTAGAACTTTCTGCTCACTTTGGAAATCATTTCGCGAACATCTGTCCAGCCAGTTCTGCTCAACTTTAAGTCAGCATCCTCCGGTCGGTTTCTAAGCAAATTACTTAGCAATTTAGCAGTGTTTCGAATGAAGCGATACGCATCCTGGTCCTGACCTTCAAACGTTTCTTCATCGAATCCTTCGTGTTCCTCAAACTCTTCCATTTCCTGAGAGCATTATAGCTATGTTTCTTGTAGGTTCAAATTTTGAAAATATGATGATCATCATGACTGTAACAGGGACACTTAGGATCATGCCGATAATTCCCCAAAGACTTCCCCAAAATGCAAGTGCTATCAGTACAACCAGAGCACTGATATTGAGAGAGTCTCCCATCATTTTAGGTTCCAGTACGTTCCCAACTAACACCTGAATGGCTCCCACACTCACAAGTACCAGAATAAACGGTGTAAATTCTCCTGTCTGGAGTAAAGCCATCATTGCAGGGAATAGTGTTGCGATAAGTGAACCAATTGTGGGGATATAATTCAAGAGGAAAATTAGAAATGCCCAAAAGAATGGTGAATCAACGCCTATGATCAGCAACGCAAAGAAGCTTAGCACACCAGTTATCAGACTGATAACTGTTTTGAGCATCACATAGTTGTTAATTGAGCTGTTTAGTTCGTCAAGCATTTTATTGGCCCGTTCAAATTTGTCCGCCGTGGGGAACATTGCTTTTAGCTTTTTCGGGAAAGCGGACTCTTCAAGTAATAAAAAAACCACATAAAGAAGTACCAAAAACGCATCGGCGAAGAGTTGGGTTATCCCATTGATCACACTTTGCAGTATCCCAGTAAAGTCAAAGTCTTTGAAATAGTCTTTGCCCCAGCTGACTACATCAATTTGGAGCAAGTTATTCAATTCATTCGTGATGTGCTGAACATTAGCCTCGTATGTCGGTATGTTTTTCGATAAGTTGACAATACTGTTCGATAATAATCGGCCAGTTAGGGCCAATACTCCAAAAATCAACACAAAAGCGAGCGTATTTTGTAGCCAATTAGGGAATGCTTTGCCTTTAATCTTCACTTTTCCAACTAATACTCTTACCGCTTTGATTAGGTACCAGACCACCACAGCAAGGACAACCGGTAAAAGAATCCCTTTCCCATATATGAGTATGATCACAACGGTTACCGCAATGATTAGTGTGTATGCAATGTTGGAAGCCTTCACAACAAACGAGTTTTGTTAAGCTCCAAATATAAGCATGAATGTCGGATCGCAAAACGGTAACAGGTTTCGCATGAAATCACTAAATTTATTGACATGTGCTACGATGTTGCTACAATGACCAAGAAGGCCCTGGACTATGCTAAAAGGTATGGTACGGAAGCAGATTGGGAAGATATTAAGAAAAGGCTTCCACCTACCTACCACGTAAGTGGGTTTGAGGAACCGGATCTACCAGTTATTACCAATCAGGACCCAGATAAGGTACAGGCTTTTAGCTGGCCATTTATCCCAATGGCATATAGTAAACTCAATACACTGAATGCCAGAGACGATAAGATTTTCGAATCCTACACTTACAAGGATGCTGCAAAAAGCCGAAGGTGCCTGATCATGATCGATGGGTTTTTCGATTTTCACCATAAAGGAGGTATTTCATATCCTTATTTTGTCCAGCTACAGTCTGGCGAGCCGTTTACAGTTGGTGGGATCTGGCAGCACTTCTCCAAAGATGGGATAGATAGACAAACATGTTCTATTGTAACTACCCGGGCCAATAAAGAAATGGGGTGGTTACATAACGAGCCAGCATACAGTCCCGAATCCAGAATGATGCTGGTTATCACCAAAGAAACGGAGGATGAATGGTTATTTGGAGACTGGGAGACACTTTCTGATCGTGTGATCAAGCCTTTACCAGATGATGCCTTGAAGTATCATCCATGTGAACCAATCAAACCGAACAAGAAGCTGGGTAGGATTTACATGGGAAATTTGCCGGAAATCCAGCAGTATAAGCATTATCCGGAGCTTGAAACACAGCAGGGAAGCTTATTTTAGCAGAAAGTAACGGGTATGGTGATTGTTTTTTGAGATTTTTCTTGGTTAATTGTTTCACTGATTTATCTTTGCAGTCCGTTTGGAAATCAAACGAAAAAGTTCTTTAAAAAACGCGAAAGTAGCTCAGCTGGTAGAGCATCCCGATTGCTATCGGGAGGATCGCGGTTCAAAAAAGTTTTGACCGACGAAAAGACTGGCCCACTACTGTAAGCGTAATCCAAGCGAAAGTAGCTCAGCTGGTAGAGCACAACCTTGCCAAGGTTGGGGTCGCGGGTTCGAATCCCGTCTTTCGCTCAAAAAGATCCCGATCTGATCGGGATTTCTTTTTTACAGCTAGACAATAGCTGCCGCCGGGATGGTGGAATTGGTAGACACGCAAGACTTAAAATCTTGTGCACATTAGTGCGTGCGGGTTCAAGTCCCGCTCCTGGTACAGAAAGCCTCGAAGAGATTCGGGGCTTTTTTGATTTTCTAACTTCTAAAAATATCTATAGATAGCTCAGGAAAACCAGATTACTCAACTATTCACTACCAAACCCATAAATCGTCGTATGCATACCAGCAATCTTCCACTTTCCTTCTACTTTTTCCATCAATCTGGTTTCACGTTTCAATCCACGAATTGAGTCCATTTGCTCATAAGTCACCCAAGCACCATTTCCGTATAACCGAACATCAATATCAGCCAAAGCCTCAGGTACTGGTTCAGGTTCAGGATGTTGCTCAAAGAACGTTTTTATGAATCCACTTACTTTTTTCCATCCTATTGATTCTGAATAACTGCTATCAGCGAAATTGATGTAGGTTTTGGAAATATTGGCACCATGAATCCAGTGAGAGGCCCAAAGTTCGTAATCCCTCTGAAATGCCGATTTTGTCTCATTATTTAGGGTCTCTAAAATGGCGGCTTTTTCTTCTTCAAAGTTTGCATTTGGGAACTGCTCCTCCAGGGAGGATGTGCAACCAATTAATAATAGCAAGATCGATATCGGGTAACCTATGGGTGATCTGTAATTCATATTAATGGAATAATATTTAAGTAACGGTTTCCCTAAAATTACAAACAAGTACTCACTTAACTCAAGCTCATTTTATATTAAAGGCTCGCACTCATTAAACGCAAGCATAATGATTGCCTGATTTACACTTCAGAAAATACATCCAGCATTAACAATGCGGCATAATTATAATAGTTCAATCAATAAATATCCATCTCAACCTCAACAATTAACATGATCATTCTTGGCACAAATCAGCATTATAACAAATAACTGTTTGAAGGCATTTTTCACTCCTCAACTCAACACTTCACAAACATTTAATCTTCTATAATTTTGATTTCTAAAATATAATTCAGACCTTCGTATTGTACGAAGCGGCATTTTGGAACGGTTAAACCGGTCTGAAATGCTTTTTTTTTGTCAATTGTTCACAGTACGCAATCTGTTACCTTCATAGGGAATAAAAATTAAAAACTATCTCCGTGGGAGGTTATTACTTAGTTTATTACTTTTATTGCAATTAACGGTATAAACCGTTTTAATGAAACTCGAATTTATCCAGTCGCTAGCCATGAAAAAGATTTTTCTATTGGCAATTTTGTGTTGCCAAGCACTCTTTCTTTACAGCCAACTTCCTAAAACCATCAGTTTTCAGGGGTACCTCACCAATGATCAGGGTGAGCCTATTACCGCCACCGGCAATGATAAACTACCCGTCTCCTTCTCACTCTTTGACCAGGTAAGTGAGGGAAATCGTGTTTGGGGGCCGGAACAACAAGATATTGAGGTCAACCTGGGTATATTCAGTACCATTCTGGGAAGTGTGGAGCCTATGAACGTCAACAGTGGGCTAAGTTTTGACAAAACCTACTTCCTTCAAATCACCATAGACCCTGAAGGCACTCCGGAAGTGCTCGAAAGAATCAGGCTTACTTCCAGTGCTTATAGTTTAAGTACAGTAAATGCCTTGAATGTTACATTCAATGAACTGTCAGTAGCGCAAGGTGGAACCGGTGGAAGCAATGCAAGTACAGCAAGGACTAATTTGGGACTTGCGATAGGTTCAGACGTGCAGGCATATGATGCTGATTTGGATGACTTGGCAGATGGTACATTGACCGCCACAAAAATTGGCGATGGTATTGAGGCTTCCAAAATTACGGTTGGTTCTTTGGCAGTCGCCAATGGAGGAACAGGTGCAACAAGTGCAAGTAATGCCCGCTCAAACCTGGGTCTTGGTATAGGTTCAGATGTGCAGGCATACGATGCAGACCTGGATGACCTGGCAGATGGCTCATTATCTCCTTCAAAAATCGGAGACGGATTGGATGCTTCCATCATTACAGTGGGGAGTCTGGCAGTCGCCAATGGGGGAACTGGATCAACAACTGCAAGTGATGCCAGAACAACTCTTGGTCTGGCCATAGGGACTAATGTTCAGGCTTATGATACAGATTTGGATGATCTGGCAGATGGAACCTTATCCGGTAGTAAGATCGGAACTGGAATAGATGCCACCAATATTACAGTGAGTAGCTTACCCGTTACCAATGGGGGAACCGGTGCAACTACTGAATCTGGAGCCAGGACCAATTTAGGTTTGGTAATCGGGACAGATATTCAGGCCTTTGACGATGACTTAACGGATTTGGCAGATGGTACGCTTACAGGTTCGAAAGTTGGAACTGGAGTTGATGCAGAAAACATCACAATTAATAGTTTGGCAATTGCCAATGGAGGAACAGCAGCAACAAGTGCAGGGGATGCCAGAACTAATCTAGGACTGGAAATTGGTACTAATGTACAGGCATATGATGCAGGATTAGCATCAATTGCTGGGTTAACTACTTCTGCAGACAAGATGATTTACACCACAACATCAGACACTTATGCAGCTACCAATCTAACTTCATTCGGTAGATCCATTATCGATGATGCTTCTGCTTCGGAATTTAGGACTACAGCGGGATTGGTAATTGGCACTAATGTGCAGGCCCAAAATGATGCTTTGGAATCAATTGGAGGGCTCACAACTGTAGCTGACAAATTTATATACACAACGGATGTTGATGTTTATGCAACATCAGATGTTACAAGCTTTGGTAGAGGACTACTGGCAAATACAAGTTTATCCAATTTTAAGTCTTCCTTAGACCTGGAAACAGGTGTTGATTTGCAAGCTTGGGATGATGATTTGGATGACATATCTGCTTTGTCAGCAACAAATGGAGGTTTCCTTGTGGGAGACGGAACAGACTGGACTGTAGAATCAGGCTCAACAGCCAGAGCCAGTCTTGGTCTTACAGTTGGATCGGATATCCAGGCCCATGATGACGATTTAGACACCTATGCCGGAATTACACCTAGTTCAGATGTACAGACCATGTTAGGTTCTTCCAACAATAGTAACATTAGGTCAAATATTGGTTTAGCTATTGGAACCAATGTGCAGGCCTATGATGCTGATTTGACTGATTTAGCTGATGGTACAATAGAAGTTAGTAGTGGTTTAGTTGGAATTGGAATTACACCTTCCATTTCAGCTCTAGAAGTGAATAGTACTGGAACCGGTTTTGTTACCATATTAAACCACAATAATTCAACAGGTACTGGATTAGTCTTATTTCAAGATGAAGGAAGCAATATTGGATCAATTACTCATAATGGAGCAGGTGTAATCACATATGGAACTTTCACCGGTGCACATATGGCTGTTTCAACTGATATACTTCAACCAGATGAATTGGTTTCTCTATCAGGCAAGTATGATTTTTATGGTATTCCAGGGGGTGAGCCACTTTATCATGTTTCAAAAACCAGTAAGCCAAACTCAGCAGAAGTTTTAGGATCATATTCCCATAAGTTAGATGAGGAGGAAGTACTTGTGATTGCAGCTGTAGGGAATGGATCTGTCTGGGTAGTGGACAATGGGAGTGACTTAAAAGTTGGAGACTACCTGATCACTAGTGAAGTTGCCGGACATGGAATGAAAGATCTGGGAGACTTTCCGATTGCCAATATTATTGCAAGGGTGGCGGAAAATGTGAATTGGGGTTCTGTGAACGAAACAATTAATGGTAGAAAGCACAAACGTGTTTCAATCTTCTACGAAAGTTTTACAATAGATCATACATCTAAGCAATTGAGAAAGGAGATTGAGCAATTGAGAAATGAATTAGAACAACTAAAAGAATTAATCACAAATTAATACTGACCAAATCTATTTCACCTATGACTAAAATTATTCAACGCGTCACTAGATTAATTTCTAGCATTTTTTTCATTTCTATTTTCATGTTAACCGCTTGTGGACCTGGCGAAAAAGTGGAGGATGACACACCTCCTGAGAAGGAACCAGCCTATTTTACTGGAATTGTAGTGGACTATCAAAATAATCCTATTGAAGGCGTTTCAGTAGTTGGAAATGCCGTTTCTTCCACAACAGGGGCCAATGGAAAATTCGAATTGAAAATACCTACAACAGAGAAATACATAATCAATTTCTCAAAAGAAGGATATGCATTTGTGTCTAAAGTATTTATGGGTTCCAGAGTGAATGTTACTTATAGGATGAAGAGATCTACAGTTGTAAAAGCGGATCCTACTCAGGAAATTGTAGTAAAAGATACTGTCACTGAGTGCGAGGCAATTGTAGCAATCCAGGAAGCTGAAATGGAACGTTTGAAAGCAATCACACCTGTAATGAATCACTTGGGGAAGGTGGTTGATTTCGGTATTCCAGATGAACTGTTTGAAAAATACAACAAATACCAAAAAAGGGAAACTTGCAATACTGGAGCAACAGTTAGAATTCCGGCAAACGCACTGGCGATACCAGGAAATACAGGTTCTTTTTTTCAGGATAAGAAAGAAGTAACAGTTTCAGTGTCAACTATTGACATATTCTCTCAAGATGGAATGCCTGGAGACTGGTCAGTCCGGTCACAGGAGCAACCCAGGTTTATGGTAAGTTTTGGTGCACTTACAATAGACGTCACATATGAAGGCAAACCTGTTGATTTGATCAAAGGTCAGACAGCGGAAGTAATGATACCAATTGACCCACTAGCATTTGGGACCTCAGAGAATATTCCGCCATCTATTCCCTTTTTATCATACAACCGGGAAAGCGGACTATGGAATCAGGATGGAGAAGCTCGTTTTGACAAAGAACGAATGGCGTACATAGGTGAGACATCACATTTTTCAGAGTTCAACATGGACATATTTAAGTCTACACCATCATGTCAAAGGTTTTGTTTGGACCCTGACCTGGAACTGGCCGCAAACCTACCTGATGAATTGGAAGTCATTATGGTGGACCAGGATAATGGAACAGTGGTAACCAGAAAAAAATCCTATTCTTCTGGAGGCTCTTGTTTGACAGCTGACTATCCTGGTCAATTTTCTGGTTGTGGAAGTGATTTGAATTTACTGTACAATTTATCAAACAATGAACCCATGTTATTGAAAATGAACAAAGCAGGTTCTACAGTTTCTATGGTTGTTGTGCAGACAGGAGATCCAGCTATAAACCTGAATCCAAACAATAGTGTGAATTGCCCATATGGTGATTGCTGTCAGGGTGATGCGACTTGTGTTGATGCCTGTACAAGTGGTGGAGCACCAATATTAAAAGGCATTGGGACTTCCAATGGGACCATGACTGCCACAACCGATATTGCTGGATGCAAAGTCGTATTAAAATGGTATGATCCATTTGCAGAGACTGATGGTGCACCATTTGTGTCTAGCAATTTCGTGATTGAAACAACTTCTGGAGACCCATTAGATCCTGGGACAACCTGGGATGCAGAATCTACCACAGTTACCGAAATCCGACCAGGTCTATATACCGCTGAATTAACAATTAGTGAGAGTAGTGGTGCGGATTTGGACTGTTTTGCACTGTATTTTGTTAGGGCTTCTTACGTCAATAACCCTGGACCTTACACCCAACATTCATGTATTGATCTGAGTGCAGGTTGTAGTGGATGTTAACCACTAAACAATAAATGATAACTAGAAAACTCATATTATCAATTTGCTTTGCTTGTAGCTTCTTGTTTGTGGAAGCACAATATAAACTTCAATCCTCCACATTCTCCAATGGAGCCACAGAAGTTTCAAGCTCAAATTATAAACTCACCCCAACTGTTGGCCAAACCATAAGTGGTGAAGCCTCTTCTGCTAATCATGTGTTGGTTGCTGGTTTTATACCTACAGCCGTACCAAGATTAGCAGAATTGACGCTTCGGGACCTAAAATTGAGCCCGGCAGAAGCCTTTTCAGGGGGTACAACTAACCTCTCCTTTACATTGATTAATTCCGGAGGGATTGGAGCTTTCGTGGATATAAGTGCTGAGATCTACTTTTCAGGTAATCAGGTCCTTTCCACAGATGACACCAGATTAGACAGTGTCGAAATCGTAAGTGATTTACTTCCAGGGGAACCGATTCTTTTCCCAGAAGAGGGTGTTTTTACCCTTGATATCCCTGAAGACCTGGCTATTGGAGACTACTATATTATAGTGAGTTTGATTACCAGTGATGCACTAAGAGAAATCAATGAGGATAACACATTTCCCGTTCTTCTAGAGATCAAAAATCAAGAAGATGTGGATAGTGAGCCACCCAATATCGACCCCAGGGGAGATGCTGTTTTTAGTGGTTTGATAGCTGTTGAAGTGGAAGACACACGGGGAGTGAAATCAGTCAGTATGTTTCACAGACAGATCTCTGAGCCAGATTTTACGGAACTGGTGCTTACAGGAACAGGGGTAAATAATATCTACAACATTGAAACCGAAGACTCCTGGGCTGATGAATTTGGCATGGAAGCATACTTTATTGCTGAGGATCAGGTGGGAAATGCGACAGTATTGGAACAAGCCACTCATTATTACTGGTACAGACAACTCGACGAAGGCCAAACTATTCCTTTAGGTGATGGATTTGACGGAAAAAGCAATACCTACCGAATGTTCTCGGTTCCATACACTTTACAGGAATCTGATGTTGTGAGAGTTTTTGATGAATTGGGTACTTATGATGACACTCAATGGAGGATCTTCCACTGGATTGGAGAAAGATATGCTGAGTACCAGGATGGTTTAGATGACATTGAACCAGGAAAAGGATATTGGTTCAACACAATTATTGAAGACTTTGACATAGAGATAGAAAATGAGATAGCCAAAGATCTGGAAGATGATCCGGCATTTGTCCTTAGCCCCGTTCGTCAGGGTTGGAACCAAATTGGAAATCCTTACCCTTTCCCTATTGACTGGCAGGTTGTCCAGGATGCCAATTCGGACCTTCAGCTGACAGTACTTCAAAAATTTACATCTGGCAGCTATATTCAAGCACTCATTCTAGAGCCATGGGAAGGTGCATTTGTGTTCAGCCAATCCTCTGGAAGTATAGAGTTTCCTGTTGAAAGTAAATTTTCTAATGGTGGACGTGCTGATAATATACCAAAATTATTAGATGGAAGGGGTTGGGAGGTCCCGATTAATCTTGAAATTGATGGAATCACCCACAGAAGTACTTTTGGAATGCACCCGGATGCATCAGAAAGCAAAGATAGGTTTGACCAAATTATTGTACCTCGCTTCTTCGATTATGTGGAGCTATACACCAACCATGAGGAGTTTTTTGCCCCTAAGTTTGCTGCCGATATTGTAAGTACAAAAGAGCATTATACCTGGGATTTCACTTTGGAATCAAATCTGGATGGGTTGGGCAAACTAAATTGGGATCTATCTGATATATGGTTTTCATCCTCAGAAATATTGATGCTTATGGATATGAGTAATGGTCTATTAATTGACCTCCGAAATACTGAATCATACGCTTTCAAGCGGGAAGGAAAAGCCCGGGATTTTAAGATCTTCTACAGTGCTACCGGAGAATTTGAACCCGGGTTCACTGGAATTGGGCAAGGTTACCCAAATCCATTTGAAAAGGAGGTGGTGATTCCGATCATCATAAATTCGTTAAATGAAGCCGTTGAACTCCAGATTTTTGATGAAACCGGTAGACAAGTTGCTTCCCTGGAAGAAGTGTTTCATAATCCAGGCATTGGGAGCCTGAAATGGAATGGTCTCGATTTTTCAGGGAATGAGGTACCTGCAGGTGTTTATTTCTACAGGTTATCAGGGAATATAAATCAGGTGACCAGATTGATCAAAACAAGATAATGCTATGAAGAAACTGATCATCATATTAACATTCATTCTTTCGGCAAATCTTGTCAGTGCCCAGGCTTTTGAAATTACAGCGCTGGAACAAACTTCTGAAAACCTGATTGTCCATTATAATTTGATGGACACTACGGCCAACCGAACCTACACTGTATTTCTCTACAAGAATGGAACAGAACCATTAAAGAAGGTCAAAGGAGATGTTGGAATTAGTGTCAAACCAGGTGTAAATAATAAAATCACCTGGTCAGCAAAAGAAGAATTGGGAGCAGATTTTAAGGGATCACTTGAGCTGGAAGTAAGAGGAAAAGTATATGTTCCTTTTCTGGAGTTTGAAGGGTTTCCTGAAGGGAAGAAAGTAAGACGAGGGAAATCGTACTTCTATTCATGGGAAGGCTCTTCCCGATCCAAAATCTTAAATTTTGATTTGTATAAAGGAGATCACCTGGAATATGCGCTTCCAGAGGTAGCCAATACAGGTGGCGCAGAATTGATTATCCCGACATCCGTGAAACCAGGTCGGTATAAGTTCATAGTATCGGATGCGAAGAACAAGGATCTGGTGGTTGAATCACCAGAAATTATCATAAAACCAAAATTACCATTACCGGTAAAACTAATTCCGCTGGCACTTGCAGGGGGAGGATACATGCTTATTTCTTCCAATGCTGAGGATCCGCCTTTGGATGGACCACCACCGGTACCATCAAACAATTAAAATCATGCACAAATGAGAAAGCTTCAGAATTTCAAAATAGCTAACACAATCTCTCATGCAATCATAATTGTTTTGGTTTGCCTGCAAAGCAGCTTGTTGGCCCAAAACTTTAATGAAAAAACCAATAAAGTACATTTTGATTTCTCAACAGAGATTGAGTCCAGTACATTGCCAAGCATTACCTGGATTACTCCCAGGGTGGAACAATCTTTTAGTAAGGAGAACTATATATTTTTGAAGGCAGAGGTAAAATCCAATATTCCTTTGAAAATGGTTAAAGCTCAGGTCAAAAATGGGGATAAAGTGATCCAGAGAGAATTACCCTTTACACCAGGAATGACTTCTTACACCCTTGATCAAAAATGGTTCCTGCTCGATGGAGGAAATGAGATTGAAATAATAGCCATCAACGAAAAAGGAGGAACTGTCTCCAGTATCAGAAATATTCTACATGGAAAATCTGATATCGTGGAAGCAGTGGACGCCAATCGAAGAGATTATGCCCTGATCATTGCCACTGACAATTACGATAACTGGGAAGATTTGAGCAATCCAATAAACGATGCAAAAAGAATTGAGGGAATATTGAAAGAAAAGTACGGTTTTATCACGGATTTGGTGCTTAATCCGGCATTAGAAGACATCAACGACAAATTGTATGATTACAACTCAAAGAAATTCAATCCCCAGGACCAGTTGTTGATTTTTGTAGCGGGGCATGGGTATTACGATGAGACATTGGACGAAGGTTATTTGGTAGCAAGCAACTCACTGAAGAATGATAGAGGTAAGACAAGTTATTTGTCACACCATATCCTGAGATCAAGAATAGAAAACATCAAATGTGAGCACATTATGCTGGTTATGGATGTCTGTTTCGGAGGGACGATAGATCCAAAAATGCAAAAAACCAGAGGTGCTGAGTTGGCTTTTGAGGATACTCAGTTCCTCGTTAAAAAGCTCACGAAACGCACCAGAAAGTTCTTAACAAGTGGCAGCAAGGAGTATGTGCCGGATGGGGAACCAGGTAAACATTCACCATTTGCAGAGAAGTTCATTATGGCATTGAATGAAATTGGTGGAAGCCAGGGACGAGTAATGTCTACTGCACAAATGGTTCCCTATTTTTTACGACTCTCCACGGATCCACGCTTTGGAAGTTTCGGGTCTGATGACTCTGGGAGTGATTTTATTTTCGTAGCGCAGCAGTAGTCCAAAGGTACAGATCCACTCTGTGATTCTTTGCGTAATTCTGTATCCTAGCAATAACAATTCTAATGAAATAAAGAGATTTGGACTAGGTAAGAGATTTGTACTATGTAATGTGGACTCTCGGGTCGAAAGACCTGACAGGAGTGCAAAGGGCAAACAGGAATAGCGGAGATAAAAAATTCCAATGCTTGTAAAAACCCTAAACAACAATAACCTTTCAATAAGAAAGCCTCGAACTTTATCGAGGCTTCTTAATTTTATCTCACACTCGGAGGCATTGTGGGTCTTACCTCTATTTTACTTGGCAATGTTCTGGGGTTTAATTTACATAGGTCCACAACCATTTGCCCAAGGTCTTCTATCTGTATTTTCCAGGCATCTTCCTCTGAAGGCGTGTGGTTATTAAAATAAGTAGATACGGAACCTGGCATGATGGTACTTGTTCTGATGCCATACTTTCTCAGATCCAGCATCACAGCCTGAGTAAACCCAGTCAACCCAAATTTACTGGCATTGTATGCAGCTCCATTAGCGAAGAAATTGGTTCCTGCTAAACTGGAAATCGTCATGAAATAACCTTTTGAAGCTTTCAGCTGATCCAGTGAAGATTTAAGGGTATTGAATACACCAGTAAGGTTCGTATCAATCGTTTCGTTCCATTGTTCTGAGGTCATGTCTTCTATTGGTACAAAATGCCCTACTCCCGCATTAGCAATGACAAGATTAGCATCTCCCCATTGAGATTTAATCTGTGCCAGAGCTGACTTTTGAGCTGCCATGTCAGTCACATCTGCAGCAATAGCCAATACATTATCATTTCCCGTGATTGATTTTAGTTTTTCAGCTGCTGAATCAGCTCCTGATTGTGAGCGGGAGGTAATGGCTACCTTTCCTCCATTTTCCAGTACTTTTTGGGCAATCCCAAATCCAATTCCTTTACTCCCACCTGTGATATATGCAATTATGTTTTCCATGTTGTTTTTAGTGATTTATGATTTTGTCTTATTGGGCATACTGTGTCATACATAAAAATGTTTTCATGATCACCCATTTCGTCGTGAGGATAACATATTTTTACTTTGAACTCAACTAATCATATATGTTTCTGCGAAAGATCTTCTCTACAAAGAATCGTTTTGTCTGGGTAATCATTGACTTAATTATTGTAATTACTGGTGTTTACTGTGCTTTTCTTTTTCAGAATTACGCAGAAAATCAAAAAAATCTGAAGGAACAGGACAAAGTGCTTACCGCACTGAAATATGAGCTGGAGAAGTTTAGAATTACCATGCCGGGTATGTCAGGGTATATGAGATCCAAGCAATCCGAATGGAAACAAGCTTATGATAGTGGAAATTACATCTCTTTTTCTGGCTACAGGTACATTGCTCCTCAATACAAGTACCAAATCGTAGAATACGCTCTTAATAATCAGAATTCAGAAATAGTAGACTTTGAACTACATGATGCGTTACAGGTACTCTACGTAGAAATTAAGAAACTCGAACATACAGAAGAGTTGATCATGAATAAATCAGTTCAATACAGATCAATTCCTTCAGGTTTAAAAAAGTCTAGTGAGAAGCTGTGGGCTCAGAACTATGATAACTTTGCATGGATGGTTATTTTCCTGGGAGACAGAAGTTCTATTCTCAACCGTGTAGCAGAGGCATCTGAAGAAGCACTTATTACCATCAATGAACGTCTAAGTACCCAAAGAAGAAAGGAAATAGAAAGAGCAATCATGGTCGGACTAATTGATCGCGTGGAAGATGAAGATGATGCCGTGAAAAGTGCCAAGAAAATATTTCCCCTATTTACCGAAACTGAAATAAGGGAAATACATCGTGAGTCAAGAAGTGGAAATGGACCTTAATTGGCATCAACTACACTTCCCACTCCCTGAATGGTTTGCGTAATATCCGGGTTTCCTTTGTAGTAAACTGATCCAGCACCAGACAATGTAACATCAAGGGTTTCTTCTGCATATACTTCTGCATTACCGGTTCCTTCGAGGAGAACATTACACTCCTTTGCTATCAGCTCAAAAGCCTCTATTTTTCCAACACCTTCACTGAAGATGTTCAGGACATTGGCTGTGCCTCCTACTTCCACTTTTCCAACTCCCTCAATAGTGATATCCAATTCGTCAACTTCTATACTGTTTTGTACTTCAATATTCCCAACTCCCAAAATTTTTAATGAAGTTATATCAGAGGTGGTCACATGAATTGTTAGTTCGTCGATATTGGCATTGTTGGTACAGAAATCCATATCAACCAGAAGCTCATCATTGACTACCGAAGTTTCAATCAGTGGGATCAATTCTGAATGCGTTTCTACTGAGACGGATCGGGTGTTACCCTGTGTAACAATCACCTGGCCTACACCATCAAAAGATATTTTAGAAAAATCACCTGTTGTTCTGGATTCAGTGGTGACACTGCTTAATGAATTGAAGCAATCATCATCCTCACACGATGAGAAAAAAATTATGCTTAACGAAAGCAAAAAATAAGTGAGATGTTTCATAGTATTTTGAGTTTTTCAAAATAAAGACACCTCACTTATTATTTAGGTTGCCATCCTGGCAAAATAATTAGGCTGCTTTTGATTTTTTGGCCAGTTCTTTGGCTTCCTCCTTGTTCTTTGAGTATTTAATGTGTTTGGGGACTTCCCTTAGGTCCCAGATTAACCCGAAAAAGGCGAAAACTCTGAGTATGTAATAAGTAATATCAATTTCCCACCAGAAAAATCCCTGTCGAGCAGAAGTTTCGTAATAGTGATGGTTATTGTGCCATCCTTCACCTAGTGTAATTAAGGCAAGAATTAAATTGTTTTTCGACTCGTCACCAGATTCATATCGCTGCTTTCCAAATTTGTGCATGATTGAGTTGATGCTGAATGTTCCGTGATAGAGAATTACCGTACTTAAGAAAAATCCAATAAAAAGTGATGAGAAACCCGCGGATGTAAACATCATTTCAATTCCACCACCATTTACATATGCTCCGGCTACCATTACAAGAATTGCTAAGATAAATGGTGGCACTAAATAGTTCTTATTCAACCAAACCAACTCAGGATATTTAGAGTAATCCTGAATGATCTTGTAATCAGTTTCTTTGTAATCCGGACCTATAATCCATCCCACATGTGAGTACCAAAAGCCGTAGTGCTTCATGGAATGGGGATCATCGTAGGTGTCGCTTGTTCGGTGATGTACTCTGTGATGACCAGCCCACCAGAGCGCTCCTTTTTGAGCAGAAGTTTGTGCCATAAAGGCAATCACAAATTGGAACCACCTGCTGGTCTTATAAGATTTATGAGCAAAATACCTGTGATATCCTCCCGTAATCCAGAACATCCTGAAAAAGTAAAGTAAAATACACACCATCCAGTCGAATAGTGTTGCACCTGTGAAAATAGCTGCCAATGGTAACAAGTGTACCAGGGTAAAACTTATTTCTGTTTTTAATTTGGGCTTGTTGAGCACCCGAGGCTCATTAGAAACTTTAGCCATATTTTGATATTAAATAAGTCTAAATCCAACGAAAATCGCTGATTTTTAGTTCAATGTGCAAAGATAACTAACAGAAAATTTATGCAGGTGAAAATGTCAATAAAACACACTTAACTGATAAAAATCATCACATCAGTTTTGCTGCTTTTTGCCTTTTAGAATCGACTTGATTTCATTCAATTTTAAAAGTGCTTCTACAGGAGAAATGGTATTAATATCCAGCTCTCCAAGAAGTTTGATCACCTTCTCAAATTTAGGGTCAGCTTCAAATAGATTTAACTGGAAATTATTCTTTGGAAGCTCCTCAATCTTCTTTTTATTTTCTTCCTTGATCTTGTCTTTTTCCAGGTGGTGCATGATCTCATTGGCGCGGATCACCACTTCATTAGGCATACCCGCCAATTGGGCCACATGAATTCCGAAACTGTGTTCACTGCCACCTTCTTTCAATTTCCTCATAAAAATGATCCTATTGTCCAGTTCTTTCACAGAAACATTGAAGTTTTTGATCTTTGGAAAATCTTCGGCCAATTGATTCAATTCATGATAATGCGTGGCAAATAGGGTTTTAGCCTTGAATTTTGGATGACTATGTAAGAATTCAACAATCGACCAGGCAATGGAAATGCCATCATAAGTACTTGTTCCACGACCGATTTCATCCATCAAAACCAAACTTCGATCACTAAGGTTATTTAAAATACTGGCCGTTTCTGTCATTTCAACCATGAAGGTTGACTCACCTTTTGATAAATTATCAGAAGCACCCACACGGGTAAACACTTTATCGATCAAGCCAATTTTGGCATACGTAGCTGGAACGAAAGATCCCATTTGCGCCATCAAAACAATCAAAGCAGTCTGACGAAGCAATGCTGATTTTCCAGCCATGTTTGGACCGGTAATAATCATGATCTGCTGGGAAGTATCATCCAGAAATACATCATTGGGGATATAGGCTTCTCCTACGGGCATCTGCTTTTCAATTACAGGATGCCTGCCTTCCTTTATGTCCAGAATCATTTCTTCATTAACCCCTGGCCGGCAATAGTTATTTTTCTTAGCAATTTTTGCGAATGAGAGCAAGCAGTCTATCGATGCTAATGTTCTGGCATTTTGCTGCACTTGAGTCACAAAGTCCATGGCCTGAGACACCACCTCCAGATACATTTTCTGCTCTATGACATTGATTTGCCCTTCTGCATTCAGGATTTTTTCTTCATATTGCTTGAGTTCCTCTGTAATATATCTTTCTGCATTGACCAGTGTTTGTTTCCTGATCCACTCAGAGGGCACTTTATCTTTATGGGCATTGGTAACTTCCAGGTAGTACCCAAAGACTTTATTATAGGCAATCTTTAATGAAGAAATACCTGTCCTTTCCATTTCCCTTTGTTGGATTTGTAATAGGAAGTCTTTCCCAGAAAAAGCAATTTTTCTTAACTCGTCCAACTCCTCATTGAGCCCTTCTTTGATCAGGTTTCCCTGGTTGATGACTATTGGAGGATCTTCTGAGATGTGTTTCTCAATTAAATCATGGAGAAATTCACAGGGGTGCAATTGATCCCCAAGCTTTTGTAGAAATGCTGGTTTACTTTTCTTGAGTATTTCCTGGATTGGCCAGGTGTTGTGAATTGCTTTTTTCAGCTGTAGCAATTCACGTGGATTGATTCTTCCAGTGGCTACTTTAGAAATAAGTCTTTCAATATCACCTATGTGCTTCAATGACTGGTCAATGCCTTCTAACAGTTCTTCGTCATTGGTGAATGCCTCCACAACATTATGCCTTTCAGTGATGACCTCCTGACTTTTTAAAGGGAGCACCATCCACTTTTTTAACATTCTGGATCCCATTGGGGTCAAAGTTTCATCCAGGACTTCAATGAGAGGAACGCCATCGAATTGTTGGGCGTGAATCAATTCTAAGTTTCGGATGGTGAATTTATCTAACCAAACATACTTTTCTTCCTCAATTCTGGAAATAGAAGATATATGACTAATCTCTTTGTGCTCCGTTTCTTCAAGGTAAAATAAGATAGCCCCTGCCGCACAGATGGCGCTATCCATCCCTTCGATTCCGAAACCTTTTAGGGATTTAACCCCAAAATGTGTGGTAAGTTTTTCATAGCCGTAATCAGTACCGTATATCCATTCTTCCAGGCAAAAAGTATTATGATTATCCCTGAAGGTAGCCTCAAATTGATCTCTGTTCTTCTTGCAATAGATAATCTCCGAAGGGTTTAAACTCTGTACCAGTTTCTCTACATATGCTCCGTCTCCACTTGCTACCAGGAACTCTCCGGTTGACAGGTCTAGAAAGGCAATTCCCTGCTGGTCTTTATTGAAATGTATACTGGCCAGGTAGTTGTTTCTCTTTTGTTCCAGTACATTGTCATTCATGGACAATCCTGGTGTAACCAATTCTGTCACCCCTCGTTTGACAATTCCTTTTACAGATTTGGGATCTTCCAGTTGATCGCAAATGGCTACTCTGTTTCCGGCCCTTACAAGTTTTGGCAAATATGTATCCAATGAATGGTGTGGAAAACCAGCTAATTCGATGTGTGAGGCAGAACCGTTTGCCCTTTTGGTCAGGACGATATCTAATACTTTGCTTGCCTTTACCGCATCTTCCCCGAAAGTCTCGTAGAAGTCACCTACCCTGAATAAAAGCAAAGCACCCGGATGTTTTGCTTTGATTGCATTGTACTGCTTCATGAGTGGAGTCTCGGTCGCCTTTTTAGCCATGAAAAATGTGTAATTTTGGAAACAAAATAAGTCGCAATTTAGTAATACTCTTACTTTTATCTGAAGGTCTGGCAACCTTATTGCAGAAAGTAATGTATAGTCAATTATAAACCTAGGAATTCGCACATATGAGAATGATTTATTACCTGGTCCTGACTCTATTGTTCATGAGTCAAACCATTGCTGCACAAGGCATTTTGGATGATCCTAAAGCTATATTCATGGACCAGAACGGCAGTACCTTAAGCCGGGAAGAAGCTGGTGAAATGCTTTACTCAGCTCAACGATACCGATTGGAAAAAGATAATCAGCGCGTTCCTGGTAAATTGGTAGTCACCTTAATTCCTATTTCAGACAGGGAGTTTGAGAAACTCATGAAGGAGGATCGAAAAGCCTTAAAAGAAATGGAAGGCAAGCCAATGAATAGTTTTGCACTTTCTAACATGCATGGTGAAACCATTAGCTCAGAAGTATACAAAGGGAAGACAACTGTATATAATTTTTGGTTTACAGGGTGCAGGCCATGTATTGAAGAACTTCCACAACTCAATAGCCTCGTCGACAATTATGGTGATAAAACCAACTTTGTAGCGATCACATTTAATGATTCTGGGATGGTCAATAAGTTTTTAAGAAAACGAAAATTCAATTACAGTATTCTTGTGGACGCCAATGACCTGGTAAGGGAAATGAATGTTACTGCATATCCCACTCACATCATTGTAGATGAAAAGGGTATAGTCCAAAAAGTCTTTATTGGAGCCAATGAATCTATTGGTAGTAAAATAGAGAATGTCATCAGTTCTTTATAAAGTGCAAAATAATCCGTATTTTAGTATATGAGGCTTTAGAATTTCACCACGGTACACACTCCCTCATAGTAGAAAAAGTCTGCGTTATTCATAAACAGTCGGGATATGCTACGTATACTTTTGATAGCCTTTTTTGCATTTTACTATACAGGCGCAATGGCTCAATTGCACCTGGATGATCCTAATTATATCTATCAAACGACAAGACAAGATACCCTTTCGGGAAAACAGGTTGATAGCTTGTTACACTCCAAGCAGCACTATCAACTCATTGAGAATAAGATGGATAATGGCAAAATTATGGTTACATTATTGCCAATTACGAATTTCACTTTCCGTCAAATCATTCGCAAAAAGAAGAAGATGGTAATGGCTATGAAAGGCCAGAAAGTTCCTGATTATCAATTGACATCATACGGTGGCGAAGAAATGACGAACAAGGTTTATAATGAAGCCCATGTAACAGTCTATAATTTTTGGTTCACGACCTGCGATCATTGCATTGAAGAAATTCCGATTCTGAATCAGGTAGTGAAGGATTTTCCTGAAAACGTCAATTTTGTCGCTCCTACTTTCAATACAAAGAATCAGGTGAACAATTTCCTGAAGGACAACAAATTTGATTACACGATTATTCCCAATGCTAAAAGTTTAGCCAAAGAGATGCACATTCGCTCGTATCCTACACATTTCATTGTAGATCATACCGGAACTATAAAAAAGGTTATGATTGGGAGCTCAAATAAGGTGATTAAGCAATTGCGTAAAAACATAAAAACGCTACTCAGTCAGGAATACCGAACAGAAAACAAAATGGCTAATCAGTAATTTCTATTTTTGCACCTCAAAATTTGAGGAAATCGAATGAGGAAACTTAAAAATGAGGAATTACCAAGATTGACTGTTGAAGAATTTCATCAGGCTGAGAAACTTCCAGCTATAGTAATTCTTGATAATATTCGAAGTATGAATAATGTGGGCTCGGCTTTTCGTAGTTCGGACGCATTTCTTGTTGAGGAAATTCATTTATGTGGGATTACAGCAAAACCACCTCACAGAGAAATACATAAAACAGCTCTTGGTGCAACAGAGACTGTGAAATGGGAGTATTTTGAGAGTACTATGGAGGCAGTAGAAAAGTGTAAAAGAGCGGGTTACAAAGTATTGGCAATTGAACAGGCTGATAACAGTTTATTTCTCAATGAGTTTACACCGGATAAGGGCGAAAAATATGCTTTTATTTTCGGAAATGAGGTTTTTGGAGTGGAGGATAAGGTGGTAGAGTCAGCCGATGGTGTATTGGAAATTCCTCAGTTCGGCACCAAGCATTCACTCAATATTTCCGTCAGTATTGGAATCGTACTTTGGGACTATCAGGTAAAAACCTTAGGCTCAAAAATCAATGCCTAATGTCAAGTAAAAGCTTCTCCCATCAGATGGTATAATCCCCGGACCTGGGTAACCTGCTGCCCGTCTAGTGAAGTACTTTTCATTAGTAATGTTATTACTTCCTATCTGGAATTGGTAATTTCTGTACTTGTATTTCAATGACAGGTCCATTACTTGATAAGATGGAATTATTCCTTCTACCGCATTTGGAGTTCTCACAGCGTTTGATGCATCTGAATAATGTTCATTTATATGACTAAACTGCAGTGAAGCACCAAAATTTCCTCTTTTATATGTCAGTCCGGATTTGAAATTTATCGGGGGGACCAATTCCACCTCATTTCCTTCAACTGCTTGTTCATCAGACCTCAAATATTTTGATTTGATGAGACCAAGATTGAAGAAGATGTTTAACCTGTCTCTTCCATCATAATCTAGGTATTCAAGTATATTAAACTCAGAAAACAATTCGAGTCCGTAGATTCCGGCATCAGCAATGTTTGTTCTGTACCGGTAAGTCCGGTCAATTAGATTATTAAATCTTGGATCAGGTTCTGTTTTGAGAATTGTTCCAATTCTTTGATCATACGAAAGAAAAAATGCGCTCACATCATATTGCATTTTATTACTCATCTGTCCTCTTAAGCCAAAATCCATATTAAATCCTCTTTCGTCTTCAAGGTTTTCATCAACTTCTAGTGAAGGATTATTAACACGAATGTCATTGAAGTTGATAGCCCGATAATTTTGTGAGAAATTGCCGTAGATTTCTAAAGAATTATTGGGTTTATAGCTTATGCCAATACCCCCAAATATGAAATTCCTGCTATTTCTTTTATCCTCACTGATTCTTTCATCAAAAATGATATTTCCGGCCAAATCCGTTCTTGTATCTCTATAATACCCTTCGGATTCTGTTAAGATGTGTTCATATCTAATTCCAGGCGTGAGACTGAATTTATCGGATAGATTAAATATATTTTCAATGAAGAAAGAAGTATTTTTCGAAGGCAAGTCAAAGTCAGAATCCTCTAGGTTATCAGGATTTAAATATGTGAAGTTTGGTTCTGCACTTGCATCTGCATCTCCCTGCATTCTATGTGTGAATCCCTGATAATATCTAGCTCCAATCAGCAGGACAGAATTCTTACCAAATAGATTATAATTAAATATCAGCCTGGTTTCATTTCCCCAGTTATTGAATTCATCTTTAAGTAGATCTCGATTGGCAGTTAGATCATCTGGCCTATCGATTCTACCAAGGTTACCAAGTGCATCTTTCGACGCTAAAAGGGTAAAAAATCTTGAATTTAGCTTAATTCTTGAATTGAATCTATGATCTAAAGTTGCTGCTATCAAATTCCAATTCACCTGGAACCAGTTTCGCGTCCTATTTGATTGTCTAGGATCCTGAATAAATTCATTATCCGTTAAACCACCTGGTTGTTGTGCCTGATAATCCATAAATGTATACTCCAATTTCAAAAAGGAATAAGTGTCAAAATTATACTTGGCAGCAGCATAGGCAGTGTGCTGGTTTAATGACGAATTTGGCCGCCATCCCTCTGATCTTTTGTAGTCATAATAGGAATAATAATTTACTTTACCGATTGTACCTCCAAAACTGTTGAATGAGTTAAACAATCCGAAAGAGCCTACGGTCTGATTTGAATGAATGTCGAATCGTTCTGTATGGCTGCCTTCCTTCAGTTGAAAATTAACCATACCACCAAATTGAGTGCCATATTGTAAAGAGGCCGCTCCCCGAATTATCTGAATGGCCTTGACAGCCTGTACAGGAGGGGTATAATAACTTTCAGGATATCCTAGTGCGTCTGCTGCAATGTCATAACCATTTTGTCTAACATTGAAATTGGCACTTCTATTTGGACTTAGACCTCTTCCCCCAATACCCAACTGAACCCCAGCACCGTCACTTTCCCAGATATTTAACCCAGGAATCCTTCCATAGATTTGTCTGGCTGTATTAGCTCCTTTATTAACAATTAGATTATCGACAACAATTACCTCAGTCTTCTTTGCTTCATTGATGGTTACCCCCTCAACAGCATTTAGTCTGCTCACTCCAAAATATGATACCTCGTCACTCGAAATCACAACTTCCTTTAAGTCTTCTTGAAGCTGCACAATATCAAAGTCCAGTTTAACACTACTGTTTATGATTTCAACAGTTTGTAAGCTTGTCTCAAACCCGTATGCAAAAACTGTCACATCGTACTTTCCTGGTTTTAACCCATTTAAGGTGTAACGTCCAGATTCATCGGTTTGAGCATTAAAATTTTTACTCTCAATTAGCACTACCGCTCCTGGCAAACCTTCGTTTTCTGAACTAACAGTCCCGTAAATGCTATATAACTGACCATACGATACAGTGGACAGAAAAAAAGTCATTATGATCAATAGCAGCTTCATCTATTGCTTGGAAGAATCCAGGATTTAGGTTTAAAGGAATCTTTTTCTTCGGTAAGATCTACACCAGGGTCTATGAAAAGTTGATTTTTCCTTCCGTTTAAAGTGACATAACTCTCCGCATAGATAATTGGATCTTCTATACCCAGGTCTCTATAGTGGTCTTCAATCATTTGAGCGTATTGCAGAATCATATCAGGTTGAGTTGACATCATTTTTTCTTGCTGAGGTGTCAGAAAATCATAATTGGCAATTTGACCACTTTTCCCTGACGAAGGATCTAATATATGAAGTGTTGTATACCCAGCCTTTTCCATTAACATTACTCTCCATGAGAATCTATACCCCTGTTCATTCCAGAAAAGATCTCCAGGGTATAATAGATATCGCCACGGAAGAAGCAATTGCACTATAAAAAACACAATTAAGATTACAGCTGAAGGCTTAAATGGTTGATTGTATACATTAAAATCGTATTTTCTTGGCTTTAGAAACTTGGAAACACCAGCAATTATTTTACCATGAAATTCAGCACTAAAAAAAACCAATGTTGACAAGATCATGATCCAAGGGAACATTCCAATGGGAAACAAAATTCCGGTAATTACATGAAAGAAAATCACAGATGCATAGGCTACTATTCTTGTGGGTTTGTATATCAGAAAGCCCACAATGAATAGATCATAGAATGCACCAGCCCAGCTGAAAAAGTATGCGATCCAGGTTTCATCCATGAAGGTCCCAATAATTGGTAGATGTGCATTTGCAGGAAGCCAAATTCTTAAGGGCAATGCTTCTATTAGCCAATCGGAATTTAGTTTGGCAATTCCAGCAAACACGTAGACTATAGCTAATTGAAACTTGATGCTGTTAATTGTCCAAATAGGGACAAGTTTTTGTTGACTCCTATTTAGCCATGAATCAATTGAAAAAAATCGATTGGCCGGTAAAAATATCATCAGAAAAGACATTAAACTGATGAAGTAATAATGATTTAAATAATTGGTCTTGTCAATTAATTCAATGTAAGTAAAACTCAAAAAGAATATCAATACAGCAATTCTGTACCATAATCCAATCATAATCAAAATCGCTGAGGTCAGGCAAATTCCAAATAGGAGGTATATTCCTGTGTCACCTGGGTATTTTACCCATTCAAACCCATAATAAGAAAAATGAAATTTGGGCAAAATGTATTGATCAAAGACCCATCCATTTATGACGAATCTTAATATACTATAGGCCATCATAAAGCCAAAGATCACCCTATAAATGGCTAGCGGGGCAATTGATACTTTTTGGTCAAGGAGTTGGTATTTTATGTTATGCCAACTAATCCCCATCATTATCTTGATATGTGATACTAATTCCAATAGCCGAGACCATTTCAGTCTTTATAAGTACAAGCAATCTTTGAAGTTCTGCAATAGTTGCATTGGTTTGTTCAGGATTATCAACTACTTCTATATATAGCGGTTCCTGAATCAATTCAGCGGCAACAATACAGGCATCTAATTGAGCAAGAATGTTGGCTGACATATTTTCATTGTCTATTGTCTTTGCCTCGATTTCATCCAGATAATCCAATAATCCATCTCCAGAACTGGTGCCCGTAAACAGGTTTTTATAGGCGTTTAAATTTCTAACCAGAAATTCAACAGAATTTGGAGTATATAAACCTTCTACTCTATCTGGGTTAGGTATACCTAAAGACCTTAAACCAACAGGTATACCAAGTTTAGCATCTCTCGTATTCCTTTCAAGTGTTTGAGTTAGGGCATTTACTAATTGACCAAGCGAACTACCAACATCCGTTCCTTGCGAATCCTTAAATGTTTGCTGGTATTCATTTTCCCAGTCATCTAGTGTTGCTACAGAATTCTGAAGTATTAAATCCGTGATTGTAAGAAGATAAGTTTTCCTGTTATCGCTATTATCAAATTGAGCAACCAGGTCCTGATCGGTTTCTCCTCCATGAACTAAATAAGAAATAGCCTGATAACCCCTCTCATCTGAGGCAGCCGCTGCATTTACAGAAAAATTACCATTTTGAATATTGTTTTCAATCGTTAGTTTATCAATTGGGAAGATATTAAGCGTACTAGCTAAACCATTTGTAGAAGCTGGTCCAAAATCAAACATCATACAATCCTGCCAACCTAATCTTGCAGCTTTCAAAGCATTCTGAACAGATATCAGGTTTTCTAAGGACACATCAGCTAAGAATGTTTCAACCGAGGCTTTTAAGGTGGAATTCAGTGAAACAAGATTTTGATAAGACGGAACAATTACATTATCTGAAAGATTAGTCAATAAAGCTGTTTGATCAGCGATTAATTCATTTGAACCGGAATCTTTGTCACACCCTGCATACAGCAGAACCAGCAGGGCCAATAATGAAAATGTTAAATTCCTTTGCATTATAGAATGTCCTTTATCCCTTCAAGCTCTGAATAGTTAGACGCGATTGTGTTTTTAGCGGTTGTTAAACCTTCAATGGTTGCAGTCCAGAAGTCACCATCAGCACCGAGATTTGAGTTCAGAATTGTATCGATTTCAGACTGTGTTATCATTTTATTTGGACTGTATTGTAAAGCTTTCAAAAACATATAGGCTTCAGAAAGGTGATGAAATGCATTTGGCAGGTCATTATTGTTGAAATCATCAATTGCAGAATTGATGTAATGAATTGCTGTTGCTGCAGGGACAATCTCGTGCCATTTATAAATGATCTCTCTTTGCTGATCTTTGATGTCATATTGTTTGTTGACAATTGCAGTTCTACCAGCTATGTAGGCATCCATAAGAGTACTGTTAATACCTGGTAACAGTGCTTCATCATCAAGGTCGATTGTGTATTTTGCCCAGAACCTGTCTTCTTCAGACTCTAGGATTGGATCACCAGTAGGAAAATCAATTGGTACACCGAAGTAACCGAATGCTTCATCCCAGTAATGCTCCATTGCTGTATAGTTCTTTCCTTCTTCAACAACATCATTAGACACGTCATTCCCTACTCTCTCATCGGTCATATAGACGTTGTAGATTTGATTGTAGAACACAGCTCCCATCAGTCCTTTTTCAATGAACTGGGTATATTCCCATCCTTTTTCATTTACAAGAATAGTTTTTCCATTACCGTCTCTATCTAAGAGTCCAGCAACACCTTGAGAAGCTGATGTGGCATTGGCTTCTATTCTGGCACTTGTTTCACCAAGATCAGCGAATAGGCTTTTAAAAAAATCAATATCAGATATAAAGGTCTTGCTTTCTAAATCTTTGGTCGCTGAGTTTAGATCTGAATTCTGGAATGGACTATTTTCATTAGCAAACATATTCAATAGAGTTGTTTCACTTACGGAAGAGCCAGCATCTCCATTCAGTAAAACCGTCTTCATTTCTGATAGCATATCTAATCTGGTAGTTTGTCCAGAATAACTGACAGAAGATGAACCATCACGCAAGAATTCGTAAGTTGACGGTACATCAAGAAGAGGAGTAACGTTCCCTTCATCTTCTCCACAACTAGAAAGAAAACTTAGAAAAACCATAACAGAACCTAGAAAAACTGTTTTTTTGATGAGTTGAACACTTTGAATTTTCATATCGAAAGGCAAATCTATTTTAATTTTATTTGGACTTATTAAAAACAAAGGCAAATCTATTTTTATTTAGATTGATTCCAAATAAGTGCCTTAATTATTTTTAATTAGTCTAAATAAGGGGTTATTTTGTCGGTAATTCATGACTTAACTCAGTTTTTTGGAAAAAGTAAAGTTTTATTTAGCCGATGATCAATACTTGAGCCGGGTGGGCCTCAAGACTTTTCTGAAGTCTCATGAGACTTTCGATGTGATTGGTGATGCTAATGCTTTTCCGCTGGACTGGTCTGGAAGTTTGAATGATGTAGATGTATTGGTGGTGGATTACCAGAGTGAAGCAGGACAGTCACAGGTTTTGCAAAGAATTGAACAATTGATTCATAATGTCAATGTATTGGTAATTTCAGATGAACTGGATCCGGTGGTTCTGAATAAATTGTTGGCAATAGGATTAAGGGGATATCTGACAAAATCATGTAGTGAACAGGAGGTGCTGGATGCCATTTATGCCTTGATTTCAGGGAAGAAATTTTATTGCAATAAGATTCTGGAGCTCCTGGTTGATCAGCAACAGCAGGAACCCATTGCAGGGCTATCCTCTCGTGAAATAGAAGTGCTCAGGTTATTGGCATTAGGTAAGACAACTAAGCAAATTGCCCAGGAATTATTTCTTAGTGTACACACGATCAATTCACATCGTAAAAACATGTTAAAGAAGTTAGAATTTAAGTCACCGGCACAACTGATAGCTTATGCGATTAGTAAATTCAATTAAGTGTAAAATGAACATGATTTTAATCACACAATTGATTAAGATTTTACTTGCACAGAAGCATTTGCTTAAATTATATTTGCTGTAATTTAGATTAAGTCTAAATAAAATGATTGAGGAAATACTAGGAGAAAATAACAGATACTGCGTAGGAGAAGAGCCTGGAGAAAGAAATATGATTTCCTCAGAAGAAGCGTGTGTATTCAAGAAGTGCTGTAAGAAGTACAAAAAGAAAGGCAGACATTGCAAAAAATGTCCTAAGATTTAAATGGTAGAATTCACTGAAAATACACATTTGGTTTTTGAAACCGAGCATGCGTCACTTCATCAATGTGATGAAAGGGATGAATTCATGCTTATTTTTTTCGGTGAGACCTTATCGTTCAAGGCATGCGAATTCATATCATTTAAAAGAAAAATTACCAACCTTAATCTGGATAGTCTCTTTGACACGGATACCCCGGATGTTGAAATTGTCTATCTTCCACACTGTGAAAGGATAATGGTACTTAGTATCAAAGAAGTATTGGAATTACGTGAGTTATTATCAGGGACATTCACTATGCTTCAGCTCAATAGTCTGATCCACAAACACCTCATTAGAAAATCATTCTAAATTATATTAATTATTAATTAGACTGAGTTCAAATAAGTTCTTAGGGGAAACAATATAAGGTTAATCTCGATTATGATATTAACTTTACTTAAGACTGAATTTGACAAATATGAAGGATATACTAAGAAGACATCACGTTTTAGAAGAAGAAATAGTTAACATCATCAATAAGCAAGTCCAAATGGAAGCTCATTCCAGTGCAGCTTATCTTGCCATGGCGGCCTGGTGTGATGTTCGCGGATATGACAATTGTGCGGAATTTTTCTTCACTCAGTCTGATGAGGAAAGGAAACATCAGTTAAAATTCTTTCACTACCTAACTGACATGGAGTGTGACGCCATTTCGCCATCAGTGGATCAACCACAGCACGAGTTCAGTTCGCTTAGGGCTGTTTTTGAGAAAGCATTAGAAATGGAGATAGCCGTAACGGATTCTATTCATGAAATGGTAAGGGTATGCAGGAAAGTTGGAGACATTGCTACCGAAGAGTTTTTGAGATGGTTCGTGCAGGAGCAAATCGAAGAGGAATACGTAGCAAGAAGAACCCTTGAATTATTTGATGTTTTGGGAGAGGACAAAATCGGACTTGGTCTTCTGGAACAACAAATCCTGGATGTAAAATACGAAGGAGACGGACAGGCATAAAGAAAAAATTCACAAATCTTTTAATTGGACCACTGCACAATTGTGCAGTGGTTTTTTTATCTTCCAGCTGGAAACGAAAAAGTTTCTGAACCGGGATATAAGATTATTTCAATTTTTACACTAAAAATTACAATTTTTTGGTGGAAATTTAGTATTTTACAAATTAGGATCTAAGGAAATAAGCTATGGTAGGTTCAAGAATTCTCAAGAGAGTTGCGGAAGATCTATATGGAACTGTGTTCTATTGTGATAGACGTAAAAACTTCTTTCTCAATTACAACAACAAATATCAATGTTACACCGCTGGTCAATTTATCGCCCTTTGGGAGGATATCAATGACATAGACTTAACAGCAATGGTGAATAACAACAGCCCCAGTTCGGACATTGAAATCATAAACCCTAAAGGTACTGACTACATTCTGGTATTGACAATAGCAGAGATCTGGCACCTGAAACAATTGATCAACAGCTCGTTAGATACGGTTGCTCCACTGGATGTGACCAACAATGCTGAATAAGCAATAGTTTCTAATTCCTATTTATTAAATCGAGTGAGATTTTATCGCTTATGCCCTAAATTTACGGGCAAGTGAATTTGTTCAACTAAATCTCCTTCAATTTAAGATGGAATACAGAATCGAGAAAGATACCATGGGAAACGTAGAAGTTCCTGCGGAAAAGTATTGGGGTGCCCAAACCCAAAGATCAAGAAACAACTTTAAAATTGGTGGCGCAAACATGCAAATGCCACTCGAAATAGTAAAAGCATTTGCTATTCTGAAGAAATCAGCGGCAGAAACCAATATGGACCTGGGTGTTTTGGCGGAAGATAAGTTCAAACTTATTGCTCAGGTTTGTGATGAGATATTGGAGGAAAAGCTGAACGATCAATTTCCACTGGTAATTTGGCAGACTGGTTCGGGTACGCAATCCAATATGAATGTGAATGAGGTTGTTGCCAACCGTGCACATGTATTAAACGGTGGTGCACTTTCAGATGAGAAGAAATTCATTCACCCCAATGATGATGTAAATAAATCACAGTCTTCCAACGATACATTCCCTACTGCCATGCACATAGCGGCATATAAAATGATTGTGGAGGAAACCATACCAAAAATCAAAACACTTCGCGATACACTTCACAAAAAAGCGGAGGCTAACATGGATGTGGTTAAGATCGGTAGAACTCATTTCATGGACGCAACCCCATTAAGTTTGGGGCAGGAATTCTCCGGATATGTTTCGCAATTAGATCACGGATTGAAGGCCCTGAACAATACACTTAGTCATTTAAGTGAATTGGCGTTGGGAGGAACTGCAGTTGGAACAGGGTTAAATACACCAGAAGGTTATGCAGAATTAGTAGCTGAGAAAATCGCCAAGTATTCTGGCCAGCCATTTGTAACTGCAGGAAATAAGTTTGAAGCCTTAGCGGCACATGATGCTATGGTGGAGGCACATGGTGCTTTAAAACAACTTGCTGTGAGCTTAATGAAAATCGGGAATGACATTAGAATGTTATGTTCAGGCCCGAGAAGTGGAATTGGCGAAATTATTATTCCTGAAAATGAACCTGGTTCATCTATTATGCCTGGTAAAGTAAACCCTACACAATGTGAAGCATTGACAATGGTCTGTGCGCAGGTTATAGGAAACGATGTGGCTGTAAGTGCCGGAGGAATGACAGGACATTTTGAATTAAATGTTTTTAAGCCAATGATGGTATACAATGTTTTGACTTCTGCTCGTTTATTGGGAGATGCTTGTCTATCATTTAATGACAACTGTGCCATTGGGATAGAACCAAATCATCCGGTGATTAAAGAAAAGCTTGAGAATTCTTTGATGCTGGTGACGGCCTTAAACACACATATAGGGTATGAAAATGCTGCTAAAATTGCTAAAAAGGCACATAAAGAGGGTACAAGCTTAAGATCAGCAGCTATTGAATTAGGTCTTTTGACCAATGAACAATTTGATGAGTGGGTGAAGCCTGAAGACATGATTGGTAGTCTAAAAAGTTAGGTGAGGGAAGAGTGCTCTTGTTGATTTGTCTTTAACTCGTTCATTATCAATGTTATAATTAATTATGCTTAAATTCTTAATTTAATTTGCAAATTTGGGTTTTTTTAAGAAGTTTTAGTACATTAGTGGCTATAAAACTAATGTGTTAAACAAATTTTGATATCATGAAAAAGATTTTATCGGCTTTAATGATCCTTTCTTGTCTAGTGTTGAGCATTGATACTTATGCTCAAATGTCAAAGAAAGATAAAAAAGAATGGAAGAAAAGAGTTAAGGCCCTTTCACCAGAGCAGTATAAAACTTTACTTGAGCAGAACAAGTCATTGAGTAGCCAGGTAAGTAGCTTGAAAGCTGAATTAGATGGTGTTGATGATAGAATTGCCGAAAAAGATAATCAGATCTCAACCTATGAAGATCAGATTGGTGATTTGAGATCTCAGTTGTCTGCAGCCAAGCAAAAAGCAGAAGAAAATGCTAATAAACCTGCTCCTACTGGTGCATATATAGATGATACTAAAGGTGTTGTTTTCAAGGTGCAAATTGGAGCATTCAAAAATAAAGATCTTAGTAAGTTCTTGAAGGTAGGTGAAAACTTCACGGGAGAAACTGACGAAAACGGATTGAAGAAGTATTCTTTAGGTGTTTTCAAAGACTATTGGGAGGCTGATACTTTTAAGAAGTACCTTAGAGAGATGGGTGTGAAAGATGCCTGGATTGTTTCTTACAAAGATGGCCAGAGAGTACCTATCAAGGATGTATTAGAGGGTGTGATTTAAGCCCCATAATGATAACACATTAAACTAAACCCCGATTATTCGGGGTTTTTTTGTTGTTAGTGTTACTTTTGCACCCTGTTTTAGTAATTCAACTATGATTCACTACAAGACTAGAGAAGAGATAGAATTGATGAGGGAAAGTGCCCTTGTGGTTTCCAGGACTTTGGGCATGTTGGCCAAAGAAGTAAAACCTGGTGTGACACCCCTTCATTTGGATAAACTTGCCGAAGAATATATCCGTGAGCAAGGAGCAGTCCCTGGCTTTCTTGGTCTTTATGATTTTCCAAACACTTTATGCATTTCAGTAAACGAACAGGTTGTACATGGAATTCCTGGAGATAGGCCACTTGAGGATGGTGATATCATTTCAGTAGACTGTGGTGCTATTAAAAATGATTTTTATGGAGATCATGCCTATACTTTCGCAGTTGGTGAGATCGCTGATGAAGTGAAACAACTTCTGAAAGTTACCAAAGAGAGTCTATATCTTGGAATCGAGAAGATGGTAGCTGGAAACCGAATTGGAGACATTGGTTTTGCCATCCAGCAGCATGCGGAGAAACATGGTTATGGTGTGGTGAGAGAGCTTGTAGGGCATGGTCTGGGAAAGAAAATGCATGAATCACCGGAAGTTCCCAATTATGGTAAAAGAGGAAGAGGGCCAAAATTGAAGGAAGGTCTTGTTTTGGCTATTGAGCCAATGATCAATTTGGGAACAAGAAGAATAAAACAATTGCCAGACGGTTGGACCATTATTACAGCAGATAGCAGACCGTCAGCTCATTTTGAACATGATGTGGCTATTGTAGATGGTAAGCCTGAAATCCTTTCAACATTTGAGTACGTTGAGAAGGCCCTGGCAGAAGTGGAAGGCCTGCTTGTTTAATTAGCCCCAAAGTTTCCCGTACATTACTTCAAGGACATTTCCTTCAGGATCGTCAAAATAGAAGGAATACAGTTTTTCTGCCCACTTCTCTTCATGAGTAATTTTCACACCTTTATCAATGAGGTGTTGTTTCACATTATGGTAGTCTTGTTCATCCACTTCGAATGCAATATGTTGATTTCCGTATGCGTAATGTGGAGGTAACTTTTCTTCTTCTTTGGTGACTTCTGGTATAAAGAAGAGTAAAACATCCTGGCCAATTTTGAAAAAAACATGTCTTCCTGGCTTTTTTGAAATCAATTCCAAGCCCAAAATATCTACATAGAACTTTTCAATTGCGTCCAGGTCGGATGCGTAAATACAAGTTTCTTTTATTTGTTTCAGCATGACTCTATTAAGTATGTTATATCCCTTATTTTTGCCTCGTTTAGTAAATACACAGGTCATAAACGGTGCGAGAATTAACACCAAGTAAGAAATTTACGGAATTACTCCATAACTTTTTGGTTTGGAGGATCAAACACATCAACAATAACAATTTTATTATGATTGTTGGTGGCCTGGTGGGTGTATTTTCCGGACTCGCCGCGGTAACACTGAAATCAGCCGTCCATTATGTTCAGCACTTGCTGGAAAGAAATATGGACATAACGGGGATCAACTATCTATACCTGGGATATCCAATTCTTGGAATTCTTCTGACAGCCGTAATTGCGAATTACATTCTAAAAGAAAAACTTGGTCACGGGATTACTCATATACTATATGCGATTTCTAAAAACAGCAGTGTTATTGAGCAAGGCAAGATGTATAGCAGAATGCTGACAAGTGCCATCACTGTTGGATTTGGAGGATCTGCAGGGCTGGAGGCTCCTATTGTAGTAACTGGATCAGCTATTGGTTCAAATCTTGGCAGGTTGGTACACCTGAATTATAAGAAGAGGACACTCTTAATAGGGTGTGGAACGGCCGGAGCTATATCCGCAATTTTTAATTCTCCGATAGCCGGGGTGATTTTCGCAATAGAGGTGATCCTTACCGACGTGACGATTGCCATGTTCATTCCTATCCTGATTGCATCCGTTACCGGGTCTCTCATTTCATTGTCATTGCTAGGGGATGGCATCTTATTTAGGTTTACGTTGCAAGATCAGTTCGATACGGCTGATGTGCCTAGTTACATATTACTTGGAATGGTTTGTGGGTTGGTTTCAGTCTACTTTACCAGGTTGATGTACCAAATTGAAGATCGGCTAGAAAACATTAAGAAACCAATAAACCGTGCCATTGTGGGAGGGCTTGGTCTGGCACTCATTATTTTGATATTTCCACCCATCTATGGTGAGGGCTATGAGACAATTAAACTGTTGTTGGCAGGTAAGGAATCTGAGATCTTTCACAGAAGTCTCTTTTATTCTTTAGAAGACAATAGCCTGTTATTGATTGCCTTTCTATTTTTTATTATTCTAATCAAACCTGTGGCAACTGCCCTCACTATTGGTTCTGGAGGTAGCGGAGGAATTTTTGCACCATCTTTGTTTTTAGGTGGGGTAACCGGATATCTGTTTTCAAAAGTGATTTCGATAGTAGGTCCTACATTGTCAATCAGTCCGAGTAACAGTACTTTGGTGGGCATGTGCGGACTATTGAGTGGTGTGTTACATGCTCCATTGACAGCTATATTTCTGATTGCCGAAATTACTGGTGGATACGAACTATTTGTACCGTTGATGTTGGTTTCGGCAATCGCATTCTCTACAATCAATTATTTCGAAAAGTATTCTCTGTATACTAAGAATCTTATCGAGAAGGGGGACTTCTTCCAGCATGATAAAGACAAGGTGGTATTGAGTTTGATTAACCTCAATAAAATAGTTGAAACAGATTTGCTACAAATACATCCTAATAGCACTGTTGCCGATTTGGTAGATCTGGTAAAGGTTAGTAAGAGAAATATATTTCCGGTAGTTAACCATGATCAGGAGCTGGTGGGAATAATTACACTTGATGACATTAGGGATATTATGTTTGATCAGGAGAAAAGAAACGAAGTGCAGGTCAATGCCCTTATGCAAAAACCCCCTTCACAGGTCAGCTCTAGGGAAAAAATGCAATCTGTGATGAATAAGTTTGAGTTAACACAGGCTTGGAATTTACCTGTAATTGATGATGGAAAATACGTTGGTTTTGTCAGCAAATCCAGAATTTTCAATGCTTACAGAAAAAAACTTATCAGACAGAGCAGAGAGTAACTTGCTAGTATTCAATATGTTTCAATTTTTTGGGGAAAAATCAGCTTTTTCAATACGATTTATCTTGGTTTCAAAAATGATTTTACTTATCCACAGATGAATAATTTAAATACATGCGTATAAAATGTTGAAATACAGCATGTTATAATCAACACAAAAAATGCTGTGGATAAATTGTTGAAAATGTGGATAAGTTTTGTTTGCGATACATGGAATCTTTTTTTTGTCTAATTAGGAATCTGAAAACCGAATTATCGCATAGTTCAAGGTAAAATGCCCTGGGAGTCATTCTGGCAATTTTGCGAAAATTCGCTACGTTTAAAAATGTTGATATTGAGTAGATTAAGGGAATATTAAGTAATCGTAAACACAATTCCATAAATTGTTCTGATGCTTAGCTTTTTCTTGGAATAATACAATTTAAAACTTTGTGGGATTGTTTACGTTAAAGTGTAAGTATGAAATCAAGCATAATAGCCATCCTTTTTACTTTAACGATCTCAGTTGCAAATGCGCAACAGGTGGAGACCATAAAGTTTGAAGATTTGGAACAACTGATGACTCAACATTCTGAGGAATATTTAGTAGTCAATTTTTGGGCAACATGGTGTAAACCATGTATACAGGAATTACCTGAATTTGAAGAACTGAATAAGTCAGGAAGGGCGAAAGTATACTTAGTAAGTTTAGATTTTGTTGAGGAACTTGAAAAGGTTCAGCGCTTTGTTGAAAAGAAGGGACTAACCAGTGAAATTTTGTTGCTGGATGACATGAATTATGATTCATTTATTCCCAAAGTAAGCGAGGAATGGACTGGAGCTATACCTGCCACTTTAATGATAGACTCCAAAGAAATGAAAACAGCCTTCTACGAAAAACAATTTCATGAGGGAGAACTTTCTGAAGTTTTTAATACTTTTAGCAAATAATTAATCAGATCATATGAAACGGACACTTCTGATAGTACTTGGTATTATATGTGTGGCTGCTGTACTTTTTACGAACGCAGCAGGTAAAATGAACTCAGATATTTTTACCTATGAGGTAGGCGAATATGTTGAGGGCTTTTCTTTGAAAAATGTAGATGGTAATCAAGTCTCTCTTTCTGATTATGATGATGGAAAGGGTGTGATTGTAATTTTCACCTGCAATACATGCCCATATGCCAAAATGTATGAAGACCGAATAATCGAGCTTGACAAGAAGTATGCAGAGAAGGGATTTCCTGTTGTGGCGATCATGCCAAATGATGAAATAAAAGTTCCGGGAGACTCTTTCGAAGAAATGCAGAAAAGATCCAAGACAAAAAACTACTCATTCCCTTACCTTAAGGACGAAACACAAGAAGTAGCGAAGGCTTTTGGTGCAACCAAGACACCACATGTTTTTGTGCTCAATAAAGTGGATAACAAATATAGAGTGGAATACATTGGCGCAATTGATAATAACCCTAAAAGTGAATCAAACGTCTCTCAAAAATATGTAGAGAACGCAGTAGACGCTTTACTCTCTGGAGAAAAGGTAAGCAAAACCAGTGCAGCAGCGGTGGGATGTACTATAAAGTGGTCAGAATCTTAGAAGGCAGAACAAATTAGAAAGAAATGTAAGTTGGGCTACCGTTGATGGTAGCCTTTTCTATTTTCCAGTCTATAGACTCAAATTTGATTTAAAAATAAAAAACCACTTAAACAGGCGTCTAAGTGGTTTTTGCTAACCAAACCGTGGATCGTCAAATGCGATCCTCAGACTGATACGTACGATAAATTTTTAAAATGGTTGCCACTTATGAGTATCAGCTAATATTTTCTACAATTTTTTTAAACCGTTCATAGAAAACATTTTCACATGAAAGCGATTACCTTGCTAGCTTGCAACCTTATTCTAAAAACCCAATCCCTATGAGAATTCATTTGATACTCATTCTATTAGGCATCCTGGTATCCACTAATTCATTTGCCCAAAAGAAGGTACTTGATCACAAAGTTTACAATGACTGGCGCAATATAAAAAGTGCACAAATATCTAGAAACGGTGAATTTGTATCATTTGAATTGGAATCAAATGGAGAAGCAGATCCTATTGTCAATGTTTTGGGATCTACCGGGAAAAAACTCCTCACCTATAAGAGGGGGGAAAAACCTCAAATTACATTTGACTCGCGACATGTTGTTTTCACAATTAAGCCATCAATAGATTCATTGAAAGTCTTGAGAAGGAATAAAGTAAAACAAGAAGATCTTCCTCGCGATTCATTGGCATTTTTTAATCTTGAAACTAAGAACTTTAGAAAACTTTCTGGTTTGATCGATCTTAAGGTTCCTAAGAAATGGTCCGGTTGGGTTGCATATCGTTTTGAAGTTGATTCTATCAAAGAAAAGAGTGATGCAAAGACTTTGGCAATCTACAATCTTGAGTCTTCAGAAGTATTTAAATACCCAAAGGTTTTAACGTACACGCTTTCACAAGAGGGTGGAAAGATTGCCTTTGAATCTGAGGGAGATTCTACTTTTTCTCAAGGGATTTACGTATTTGATACAAAATCAACAAAACTTAAACCTGTTTTTCGATCGAAAGGTAAGTACTTTTCTTTGACGTGGGATAAGGTTGGAAGTCAGTTAGCATTCGTAACTGACCTGGATTCAACAAAATCCCTTTTGAGACAATATGACCTTCATCTTTGGGAGGGGGCGGATTCCTCAAGACGTGTGGCACATTCAGAGTTGGCTGTTTTTGAAAATGATTGGCAGGTAAGTGAGAAATTCTCTAATTACTTTTCAAGGGATGGTTCTAAATTATTTTTTGGAGCTAAGGAATTTCCAATAATTCAGGATACTTCACTTCTGGAGGAGGAGATAGTAAATGTGGAAGTATGGTCATTTAAGGACCAGCGTTTATTTACACAGCAAGAGATAGAAAAGGAAAAAGACCTGAATAAGGCATATACGGCTGTTTATGACATTGCCAATGATAAGGTTCAATTTCTAGGGAGCCTCGACATTCCAGATGTTACAGTAGGGACTGAAGGTAATAGTAATAATGCCATAGGCCTCAACCCTAACCCATATAGAAAATTTGTGTCCTGGGAAGGTTTCCCTTATTACAATGATATTTATGCGATAAACGTCTCGCAAGGAAATGCACGGCTCATTAAAAAGAAAGTGATGACTTTCGAAGCAGATTTGTCACCAGGAGGAAATTATGCTTGTTGGTATGACATGAAAGATTCATCCTGGTATACCTATTCTTACAAGTTGGATGAAATCAACAAAATCACTGAAAATGATAAAGTACCGTTTTTTAATGAACGCCATGACACACCAAGTGATCCCTGGCCTTATGGAATATTGGGCTGGACTGAGAATGATCAGAGTATTTTGATTTATGATCGATGGGATATTTGGGAAGTGAATCCTCTAGGTGAAAAACCCATGAAAAACCTCACTAAGAATGGACGGGCGAGGGAGCTAAAGTATCGGTATATTAAATTGGATGAGGAAGAAAAATTCATATCAAACGGACAAAAGCTATTATTAAGTGGTTTTTTTGAGAAGGATAAAGCCGAAGCACTCTTCGAACTGAAACTAGGGTCAGGTAAAGCTCCCAATGAACTGTTGTCAGGGGATTACAAATTTGCAAATTTTATAAAGGCACAAGAAAGTACTGAGATCCTGTACACCAAAGAAAACTTTGAAGTGTTTCCGGATCTATTGGTGACTACCGGAAATTTCAAAAATGCTACCAGAATAAGCAATGTTAACCCGCAACAGAAGGAGTACAATTGGGGAACTATTGAACTCATTAAATGGAAATCATTAGATGGAGAAACATTGGAGGGTATGCTCGTGAAACCAGAAGACTTTGATCCCAATAAAAAATATCCCCTGATTGTTAATTTTTATGAGAAAAGTGCTGATAACCTGAACAATCACAGAGATCCTTTTCCACACAGATCCACTATAAATTACACTTTTTATGCTTCTAGGGGTTATATAATCTTTAATCCGGATGTTCATTATAAAACCGGATATCCTGGTGAGAGTGCGTTCAATTGTGTAGTGTCTGGCGTCAACTCACTTGTTGAAAAAGGTTTTATTGATCAAGATAGAATTGGTCTTCAAGGTCATAGCTGGGGAGGCTATCAGGTGGCTTATCTGGTTACTAAAACGGACATGTTTGCATGCGCTGAATCAGGAGCACCAGTACCAAATATGATCAGTGCCTATGGTGGAATAAGATGGTGGACAGGTCTTAGCAGAATGTTTCAGTATGAACATACCCAAAGTAGGATTGGAGGTACCTTATGGGAATATCCGGATCGTTATATTGAGAACTCTCCAATTTTTTATATTGACAAGATCAATACTCCCTTGTTGATCATGCATAATGATAAAGATGGTCATGTTCCCTGGTATCAGGGTATTGAATTTTTCGTAGCATTGCGAAGGTTGGGAAAACCAAGTTGGTTCTTAAATTATCAGGGGGAGCCCCACTGGCCCCAAAAGCTGGAGAATAGAATAGATTTCAATATCAGGATGCAGCAGTTCTTTGACTATTACCTGAGAGATGAGCCCATACCAAGATGGATGGATGAAGGTGTACCTGCTGTGAAAATGGGGATTGATCAGGGTCTGGATTTGATTGAGGAGAATACCATTGACGAATAAGAATTGATTGGTTTGCCGTTGGCCAGTCCTTGCTTCCACTCCCCACGAAAAGGGGTTAAGGAGTCCAATGATATCGTATTGATTATTATAAAGAATAATACAATATGAGATTCAGCAAATATTTGATGACTGTAACAGCAGCTCTTCAGTTTGTTTTGGCAGTACTACTTATGTTTTTGCCAGATGAATTGATAGAACTATTTGATTATACCAATGGGTTTATTTTACCATTGACCTTACAGATAATTGGCGCCTGTTATTTAGGAATGGCCATGTTAAACTGGATGACAAAACAACAATTGCTAGGAGGGATTTACGGCAAACCTGTTACAGTTTTGAACTTCACACATTTTTCGGTATCAGCAATTACATTGATTAAGGTACTGGACGTTTCATCCACATTGTTTTACCCGGTTGTTATACTTGCAATCTTGTATGCTGGTTTGAGTTTGGGATTTGGGTATTTAATGTTGCAAACACCTAAAATAGTTGCTGGTTCGTCAATCTAGTTTTTTGGACTTTACATAATAATCAGCGCTAATAGTCAATTTTTGGCTTTTGGAATTCAATGATTTTTCACTGGTAGTAGGATTTAATCGAAGCACCTTTTCTCCAATCATGACATCCAATGGCATATTAAATCCTTCAATACAATTGGTCCATTTATAAGTAAGTTTACTCCCTTCAAACTTGTAATGGAACTCAGGAATTTGAGTTGTACGCAAATATTGGTCAAATACTTTTGTCAGGTCTACCGGAATTCTTTCGTCTACATATGACTCTATTTGTTGAGTTGTGACAGTTTGGTGGTAGAATTCTTCATTCATACCTCGTAAGATTTCTCTCCATTTGTCATCATCATCCAATATAGTTCGGATCATATGGATCATGTTTCCTCCTTTGGAGTACATATCTCCTGAACCTTCGGAGTTTACACCATAGGTACCAATGATTGGCGCATCATTTTGAATCGTCCTTCTGGTGCCAATGACATATTCACGGGCAGCATCTTTGCTAAAGTGGTAATCCAAATAAAGGTTTTCAGAATAATTCGTGAATCCTTCATGCACCCACATATCAGCGGCATCTTTATAGGTAATGTTGTTGGCAAACCATTCATGTCCTGATTCATGAATGATGATAAAATCAAATTTCAATCCCCAACCAGTTCCACTTAAGTCTCTTCCCAGATAGCCATTCTTGTATTGGTTTCCATAGGTAACTGAACTTTGGTGCTCCATTCCTAAATAAGGAGCTTCCACGAGTTTGTAGCTGTCTTCATAAAAAGGATAGGGGCCAAACCAATATTCAAATGCTTCCAACATCATTGGAACCTGTTTGAATTGTTTTTTGGCTTTTTCCAAGTTATGTTCTAAAACCCAATAATCAACATCGAGAGGTCCTTTTTCGCCGTTGTAGATCTCCTGGAAGTTCACATAGTTGCCAATGTTTATATTGACTCCATAATTGTTGATCGGATTTGATACAAACCAATTATAGGTATCAGTCTCACCATTTTTTTGAACACTTCTTAACCGTCCATTGGAAACATCAACTAAACCCTTTGGAACGGTAACACTGATCAGCATACTGTCCACCTCATCATACATGTGATCTTTGCATGGCCACCAGATACTGGCACCTATTCCCTGACAAGATGAGGCAATGAATGAATTTCCTTTGCTGTCTATTGTCCAGGTGATGCCTCCGTCCCAGGGTGGACGTTTAGCTTCAACAGGTGTTCCCGAATAGTAGACTATTATTTCTTCAAAGTTACCTTTGACCTGTGGTTTTTCAAGTTCAATAAAATGCGCGTTGATTTCAGATTTGATTTTGAGCTTTTTCCCATCCTGTAGAACACTATCTAATTTAAGAGGGCGCTGCAAATCAATTTGGATGGTTTGGTAAGGTGTTAGAACCTGATATCTAATTGTGTTTTTACCATGGAGGCGTTTGGTTTCTGGTAACACCTCCACATCCAGGTGATAGTAGTTCAAATCCCACCATGATCTTTCAGGAGTAATAGAACCTCGTAAAGTATCCTGGCGATTGAATTGCGCAAACAAATTACTGGAAGCGACAAAAAGAAAAAGTATAACCAGAGATTTTAATTTCATACGATTAGCATTTAAAATTTATACCTGATCAGGTCAGGATCATAGTCTTTATTGTCAATTATGCCAGATTGGTGCAAGGTGTAAATTACATTTTTTAGCATTTTTCTACTTACCTCCTTGGTGGTTGTCCATTCTGTAGAGTGAAACCATTGTTCCGCATCTTCCAGGTCAATTTTATACCTTTCACTGACTTGTTGGACGGCATCCAATGAACGCATGAATTGACCACTCACAAACTGAATGGTGTTCAGAAGCATCTCAATTTGTAATGGTGCCCTTTCCAATATTGAATCAGTGGCAGCAATCATAAAGCAAGGCCAGGGAGTGATGTACTCACCAACTCTTTTAACCCTTCCCTGGTCTACGTAAGGTTTGGTGGTATACTTTTCCCAATAGAAAACATCGGTTTCTTTCTTTTCCAGGCTTTCTAATGCAGTATCCAGGTTATTGATTACCTCAAATTGAGAGTCTTCCAATGGTTTTTCTTTGTGAAAAGCGTCCACTTTAGCCATAAGGTGTGAGCCTGATCCTGGACGGCTTATCGCATATTTCTTGGTGAAAATATCTCCATAATAGGTGATAGGATTATTCGTGCCAGTATGAATACCCCAAATTAGAGGTGTATTGACATAGCCTGAAACTATTCTACTTGGGTTGCCTTTAATAATATCAGCAACAATTCCTTCAGTGAGCAACACAGCCAAATCAATTGACTCTTCTCTGAGGGCTTTGGTCATAGCCCCGGTTCCACCTTTAAAATCGATCCATTCCAGCTCAATATTACTCTTGCTAAATATATCATTCTCGATCGCAAGGTGCCACGGCAAATTGAAATGTTCAGGTACACCACCTACTTTCAGTTTAAGCTTCATGTCTGAAAATTTGGAGTAAAACTAGTAAGCAATCGATTAAATGGTCTTAATTTTTTTAAAATCTGTAATCCCGAGGTTTATTACTTCAATTAATGTATCGAGTAATTGGATAATTATAAATCATAAGACAATTTTGTGAAATGCGCAGATTAAAAGGTTTATTGATCATATACCTATCCCTCAATATGTTGGGGAGTGCGCTGCTATATCCACTTATCTACCTTGATTTCAATCTTCGAAAGGAATACATTCAGGAAGTTTTGTGTATCAACAAAGATAAACCTATCACTGTCTGCGGTGGATCATGTTACCTTAACAGTAAGTTATCTGATTTAACTTCTCACCAGGAGCAGGAAAAGCAAATTCAGCAAGAATTTAATGTGAATTTCTTTGCGCAGGAAACTGTTAAGATTGATTTGTACAATCAAAAAATTGAATTGGAGAGTTCTTATTTAATTCAAAACACAGACTTTATTCAGAGTTTGAAGATCTCTGATATATTTCATCCCCCTCGATTGGTTTAGTTCAATCACAATGGACAATTGATGCCCTAATTCTCTATTGACATATTAATTGAACTTTTACCAAAGGAGCAACAGCTTCGAAAATTTTTATATTGATGAAATATATAAACATACTTTTTTTCATAAGTATAGTAACACTAGTGTCTTGTAACAATGATGAAACACAAGACGAACCTACATTTGGTTCATTCAGTATTGGTTTTGACAATTTCGCAGGAACTGAGGATGTCGAACTCACCACGGATGGTTCAACAGAATACCCATTTTCAAATGAGCTAGGTCAGGATTTCAACATTTCCTTATTAGGCTACTACATATCTGAAATTAAACTTGAGGGGCCCAATGGAGAGCTTTGGGAAGATGAAATGCTTGCAACAGCCGAAGAGTCAAACGGATATTATCACGTGCTGGAACACATGGAGCATACACAAATGCTTGACTTTGAAGGTGTACCAGCTGGAATGTACAACAAATTGACATTCACATTAGGAGTACAATCAGAAGGTATTACCGAAGGAGCCGCCGGTGGCGTACTGGATGTTGCCAATGGTGGATGGTTCTGGAACTGGAACAATGGATACATTGCTTTTGCACTTGAAGGGCAGTCACCAGCATCGCCCGGTGAAGCAGGAGCTAATTCATTGGCGGAAGACAATCCTCACAGCATGGCGTTTCATATTGGAGGGTGGAATGAACCCAACAATAATAGAGAGATCACAATCGAGCTTGGTCAACATGTTGAGGTGAATGAGGAGAACGTTCCTTTTGCGCACATTGGCGTGGATATTCTAACACTTTTCAAAGGAGCCAATACAATTGATTTTTCTCAAATGCACAGTGTACATGCCCCAGCAGATGGAGCGCTTTTGGCTGAAAACATCAAAGGAGCATTCTATTTACATCATTTAGAACATGATATGAGTAGTCACGACCATTCACATTAAATCTTTACTGGGGAAGAACATTCTTCCCAAACCCTTATCAATCGAAATTATGAAGTATTCTATATACTATATTTATTTGATCGCATCAATCAATTTCTTTGGTTGTGCAGATGATAATGACCAGCCTGAACCACTGGAGCAGGAAGGAGTAATGATATTGAAATTTGACAATGTCGCGGGGCAGAAAAGTGCCGGTCTGCTATCAGAAGTAGGTGATACGGATTATCCTTTTACTACATCACTTGATCAGATTTTTAATATCACACTTTTGAGGTATTTTGTATCAAAAGTCTCATTATCAGGCCCTAATGGTGAAAACTGGTCTGAGGAGTTACTGGTAAGTGCAGATGAAATTAATGGGTACTACCTGATCGATGAGTCTGATATATTATCACAGAAAGTCAATTTAGAGAAAGTTCCGGCTGGAACATACAATTCTGTGACATTTACAATCGGTGTAGAACAAGAGGGTATTATTGAAGGAGCGGCTGGCGGTGAATTAACGCAAGGAGCAGGAGCTACAGACCAGGACATGTTCTGGAACTGGAATGCGGGTTACCTGGCGTTAAAAATGGAAGGACAATCAGCGTCATCACCTGGTGAAGCATTTGGGGAAACTATAGAAGAAACAAATACAAATGGATTCACTTTCCACGTTGGTGGATGGAATGAGCCGAATAACAACAAAGAAATCACACTCTTATTTGATGCCATTAGAGTTGCCGATAACCTGGAGCCTGAAGTTCATATTGTCTTTGATGTTTTGAACCTATTCTCAGGTGTAAACGAAATTGATTTATCGATTTCTAATAATGTTCATAGTCCTGCATCAGGAGTGTCAGTTGCAGAAAATATTCCGGGTTCTTTTCAAGTTGATCACGTACATCAATAAATGAGGAAACTGGTTTTCATATTGTCACTTTGCTGGGTATTTTATGGATGCAATGATTCAGATGAACTGATTGTGGATAATTCATACACTTTCATAACACCTGAGAATTTCCCGGAACCGACTTACACTTTCAATAACAATGAGGTGACGAGAGAAGGTTTTTTATTGGGGAGAAGGATATTCTTTGATCCAATCCTTTCCAGAGACAGTACTGTTTCCTGTGTGACCTGTCATGTGCAGGCAGTTGCGTTTGCAGACCCGCAGCATAGGAAAAGTATTGGGATTGATGATCAGGTTGGGATTAGGAATGCACCCCAGATAGCTAATCTGGCTTTCATGAAAAATTTCTTTTGGGATGGGGGTGTTGTCCATGTTGATTTCATTCCTTTGAATGCCATCGAAAATCCAGTAGAGATGGATGAATCAACAGGAAATGTCATCGAAAAGATGAAGAATCACCCTGAGTATCCTGCATTATTTGGTGATGCCTTTGGTACGGACAGTGTTTCAACCCCCAGATTACAGCATGCTCTTTCCCAGTTCATGACGATGATGGTATCAGCCAATAGCAGGTATGATAAGTACATTCGGAATGAAAGTGAAGAGCTAACACAAGTAGAACTCGATGGGTTGGCGCTCTTTAAGGCAAATTGTGGGTCCTGTCATGCGGGTGAATTGTTCACTGATGAATCATTCAGGAATAACGGACTTGATGAAGAATTTTCTGATCCTGGTAGGGGCAGGATAACAGAAAAAGAAACCGATAATGGAAAGTTTCGGGTACCAAGTTTACGAAATGTTGGACTTACTGCTCCATATATGCATGATGGACGATTTAGCACGTTGGAGGAGGTGATGAAACATTATACAGAAGATGTCAAAGATTCCGAAACCCTGGATGCTATGCTAAAAGTGAACGACGGCCAATTAGGAATAGCTCTGGATGAGGAGGAGAAAACAAAAATTATTGCATTCCTGAAGACACTCACTGACCGAGAATTTATTCAGGATGAACGTTTTAGAATGCCTAGATGATGAAAATCAAAACAATATTATTTGGAGTAGCTCTACTTCTCTCTTTTAATGGAAATGCATGTGATGTATGTGGTTGTTCACTTGGGGGTTACTACCTGGGAGTGTTACCAAACGGCCAAACACACTTAATTGGATTCAGGTATCAAACAGCATCTTTCAGTGCATTTATTGACAATAGGCTGATCGAGGATGAGTTTTCGAATGATACATACAGAAGATTTGAAATCTTGACGGGGTTTAGTTTAACTAAAAGTTTGTTTCTGACGGCATCTATCCCATACTCCTACAATTCAATGCAGGGGAGTCATCAGAATATTGAAAGCCATGGGTTAAGTGATCCTACCTTAATATTATACTGGAAACCCCTTAAGCAAATTGAGACTGGAAATTGGACCCACAATCTAATGGTAGGGTCTGGTTTGAAACTTCCAATTGGTGAGTATGACAAGGTAGACAATGGATCTATTGTCAACAGAAATTTCCAGCTAGGTAGCGGAAGTACGGATTTTATTTTTTCTGGAAACTATACATTGAGAAACAATAAGAGTGCTTTGAATCTCGAAGGATCACTGAAATACAATACTGCAAATGACGTAGACTATCGGTTTGGGAATCAAAGAAATTTGAGCCTAAGTTATTTTCGTGATTTTACAATCAAGGAATTGGGTGTGATTCCATTTGCTTCTATAAATTATGAAAGTGCTGGAAAGCATACGGAAGGTTCGGTTCCACAGGCAAATACCGGAGGCAGCTCAGTACTCAGCGGGATAGGTTTACAGCTATTTTATAAAGTGATTAGCCTGAATTCTCAATTTCAAATACCAGTTGACCAAAATTACAACGTAGATGAAATTTCAGAGATTGAAGCAAAGGGCAGGTTTCAATTAAGCGTGGCTTACAACTTCTTCTAAATATTCGGGTTTTATTAGACTAAACTGTCTTATTTGGGCACTTTGTATAGCTAACTGATGTTAGAAAAATGTAATTAAACTAAAAATGAGACATCTTTTATTTCTATCAATATTGGTCCTGGTTTTTGCTGCCGGATGTGGTGATGATGAACCAGGTGGAGAAAATCCAGGGACTATAAAATTAGATTTTGACAATGTAGTTGGATCAAGTGATCTGCTACTGGCGGAAGACGGAATTACTGAATATCCCTATCAAAATGGGTTTGACCAGCCATTCAATTTGACAATTCTGAGGTATTACATTAGTCAAATTTCTTTAAAGGGTGCTGATGGGTTTATATACATTGATCCTTTAGAGGTTGGCCCAAACCCTGAGGATATCAAGGGGATTTATTTAATTGATGAATCAAGTCCAGTCTTCAATTCTGTTAGCATAACGGATGTACCAGTTGGTGAATACAATGAGATATCATTTTTGGTAGGTGTGGATTCAACAGGAGTTCAGGAGGGTGCAGCAGGAGGAATACTGGACCCTGCGGCTGATGCATGGTTTTGGAACTGGAACGCCGGATATGTAGCACTAGGACTAGAAGGCCAGTCACCAAATGCTACAGGAGACCAGGCAGCCAGAACACTGAGACCAGATAACCCGAATGGATTCGGTTTCCATGTGGGAGGATGGAAAGATGTTCCAGGAAGCATGTTTGTCTACAACAATAAGATGCTCACTTTTCAATTGACTGAACCAATTGTGGTCAGCTCTGATGAAACCTCTCAACTCAATTTCACTGTTGATGTACTCTCTCTAATTGAGGGAATTGATTTTGAGGAGAATTCAAAACTGCATAGTCCATTAGCAGGGACTCCGGTATCAGACAACATTCCAGCAGCTTTTCAGTTACAGGAGTAATTGTGAAGAAACTCGCTTTAATATATTTACTAGTTCAATTGTTGATGGTTCAGGGTTGTTCAAATGACGACCCTGATCCTGAAACTCCATTTGGTTTTGAAAAGCCAGAACATTTTCCGGAACCTACCTATACATTCGATAATAACCCAATTACTGAGGAAGGATTCGCATTAGGGAGAAAAATCTTTTTTGATCCCCTGCTTTCAAAGGATGGGAGTGTATCATGTGCTAACTGTCACAATCAAGCTGTAGCGTTTTCAGATCCTCAGCACAATCTTAGTATAGGGGTTGATGGGGCCGTTGGGACCAGAAATGCACCAGCCCTGGCCAATATGGCATTTATGAGTGAATTCTTCTTAGATGGAGGAGTTTCACACCTGGATTTTGTCCCTTTGAATGCAATTGAATCACCAGTTGAAATGGGTGAAACAATAAGTAATGTGATTGACAAACTCAATAATGATCCAGAATATCCGGCACTTTTTGAAGAGGCTTTCGGTGAATCAGAAATTACAACACCCAGACTTTTACATGCTTTGGCCCAGTTTACTGCAATGATGGTATCAGCGAATTCAAGGTATGATCAATACCTGGCTGGGGAAGAAGAGTTTACCTCAGAGGAACTGGAGGGGCTACAACTGTTTGAATCAAATTGTACTGGGTGTCATTCCGGTGTGCTATTCACCGATCAATCCTATCGGAATAACGGACTTGATGAAACATTCGAGGACCGGGGAAGGGCAATCATTACTGAATTAGCTTCAGATGAAGGGAAATTCAAAGTCCCGTCACTCAGAAATGTGGCAATTACCGATCCCTACATGCATGATGCCCGGTTTTTCACATTGGAAGAGGTACTTGATCATTATGCTTCCGGGGTGGTCCAATCACCAACCCTAGACCCCTCATTAGTAAATGGAATAGAGCTTACTGAAGTGGAGAAATCCAACATAATTGCGTTTCTAAGCACATTAACAGACACTGAATTTACCCATAATCCCATATTTCGCAACTCCAACTGATTTTATGTCCATTCATCAGTTGATTTAGTCGGTCCATCAAATAGTTTGGTCAATTCACTTGTAAACTGTAACAGTTTTGCAACAAAAAGGTCTTACAGGGGTATGATATACCTGTAAATATTACCTATGAAAAAATCTATACTAATCACATTACTATTCGTATTACCTCTATTATCCATGGCACAACCCAGAGGAGGAGGACGAAGACCAGGAGGAGCACCACAGGTTAAAGGAAAAATTACCGGAACTATCGTTGATAACACTGATGGATCCGCTGTACAGTTTGCAACACTTGTAGTGAAGAACCTCGAGACTAAAGAAGATGTAGCTGGTGGGATCACAGACGATAATGGAGAATTCAAGCTCTATGCCCCCGTTGGGAAATACCAATTACAAATATTTTTTATTGGTTATGACCAAAAAAACATTGACATAGCGTCTACACCAGCTAATCCGGACATAGATCTTGGGAATATTCAATTAGTTTCCAATACCACTGAACTTGAAGAAGTGGTCATAGAAGGAGAAAAAGAATTGGTGGAAGCCAAAATTGATAAGTTGGTCTACAATGCTGAGAAAGATGTGGCCAATATTGGTGGTAACGCAGCGGACGTTCTGAGAAGAGCACCTTTGCTCAGTGTAGACCTTGAGGGAAACGTTTCGCTGAGAGGATCACAAAATATACAATACCTGATCAATGGTAAACCCTCTAGTATGCTGGCGAGTAGTCCGGCTGATTTGTTAAACGCTCTTCCGGCAAGTGAAATAAAAAGCGTAGAGGTCATTACAACTCCTTCAGCAAAATATGATGGAGAAGGAAGTGCTGGTATTATCAATATCATCACCAAACAAAAAACATTGGAAGGTATTGCAGGTAATTTTGAAACTACAGTAGGTACCAGGCTTAATAACATGAGACTAGGTCTCAATACCGGGAAGGGAAGATTTGGCTTTAATGCCAATGGAAGTTCCTATTATGGATGGCCAAGACAGGTGTCAAGCACATTTTATCGGGAAGACTACATTGACGACCAGACAAGAATTTTATCTGAAGATGGAGATGTCAAGGGATATAGACTAGGATTCTTTGGAAATGCCGGTGCTTTTTATGACTTCAATGCTTACAGAAGTATTTCAACAGCTCTTAGAATCAGAGGTTTCACGGATGGTGGTGATGGAGACTATAATACCAGCTACATTGACCCGATTAATAATATCAATCAAAACTATTTAAGGTATACAGATTCAGAACGGTTGAGAACTGGATTTGAGTGGAATATCGATTTTGTCAATAAGTTTGCCGGAAGTCCGGGAAGAGAGATTGTACTGTCTTATAAATTAGATGGTAATGTGGCCAATAACCAATCCATCATTCAACAAAATGACCTAATTGGGAATGACTTGTCGTTATTCCGGGACGAGATCAATGAGAATGAAAGTGACAACAGGGAAAGCACTTTTCAGCTAGATTATACACACCCATTTGGTAAACTCGTCACTTTGGAAACCGGAGGGAAGGCTGTGATAAGATCTGTAATTAGTGATTACAACTATGATACCCTCGACATCACCACTAGTGATTACCTATCGGATGCAAGCCGAACTGACGTATTTTATTATAATCAGGATGTTTATGCCGGATACTTGTCTACTACCTGGAAATTTGGAGAAAAACTAGGGTTAGTTGCAGGGGCAAGATATGAACACACGGCATTCGATGGAAGTTTTGATGAGGTAAGTGATGATTTTGAAAGCAGTTATAGTAATCTACTGCCAAGTATTATTTTGAGTAGAAAACTATCAAAAACAAGTACACTAAAACTTAGCTATACAAGAAGAATACAAAGACCAGGATTACGATACCTGAATCCTTATGTTGTATTGGATAATAACAGAAACATAAGTCAGGGAAATCCGGCATTGGATCCAGAGCTGACAGATCAGTATGAGATTGGTTTCAATACTTTTGTGAAGAGAGCCTCTGTTAGTGTAGCTGTTTATTATAAAAACACTACAGATATCATTGAAAACTATTTGGATGTGGATGATAATGGAATTTCAGTCAGTACATTCCGAAATATTGGCGAGAGAAATTCTATTGGATCAAATATATTCCTCTCTTCAACATTCTTTGAAATCTGGACAATTCGAGGTGGAGTTGATATTTTCTCTTATGATGCCTCCGGAGTGGTTGATGGTATCGAGTTGAGTAATACAGCAATTTTGGCGAGTGGAAATATTAATTCAAACGTCTCGCTTAAAAAGGATTGGATCATAGACCTTGGAGGATTTTTTAGAGGAAGAAGTCAGACTTTGCAGGGGTACAACCAATCATTCCGAATTTTCTATATGGGAATCAAGAAACAGATTTGGGAAAAGAAAGGGAGCATTGGGTTAAGAATTGTCGAACCATTCAGTGTTAACAAAGACTTTAAGAGTGAACTGGAAGGCCAAACATATTATCAGGTCAGTAATACAAGTATTCCGTTCCAATCTTTTGGTATAAACTTCTCCTATCGATTTGGTTCATTTGAGGGTAAAAGGCAAAGAAGAAGTCGTATTAACAATGATGACCAGAAAGGTGATGATGGAGGCGGCCAGGGCCAATTCAAATAATTTATGAAAATTGAGGCGGGACCCAACTTGGGTCCCGTTTTTAATTTTATTGTTTCTGAAGAGATAAAACTACATCTCCAGGTTCATCACTTTCCTCGCAGAGACTGCTTTCCGGAATTCGGATATTTAAGGTATTGGCAGTATAATTAATTTCTTCAATGAAAACTTTATTACTTGCCGTGTCCAGCATTTCTACTGTGGTACCCTCCCAATTCTGAAGTACACTCATTCCCAGCTCACCTGACAAACCAAATACAGGTTCTGCATACGCAGTTAAGTAGTCAAAGTGAACTCCGTTAAGCAGGTACTCACTAAGATCAAATCGTATTTCTCCATTTTCAAGTGAAGAAGGGGCATCTTTATTACCTTCACAGAGAATCGCACTTTCTATGTCCCAGGTCCCCACTAGGAACATGGCGAAGGTGTTCGTGGATTCATAAGTTTCTATAACTGATTCACTGTATCCTTCCCAGCATGCACCAATTACCTTTTCTTTGATCTCATTTATTTCTGCAATCGTATCATAATTGGTTACAGGATCGTTGAGGATTGATCGGTTTTCAACCAGGACTAACAGATCAGGCTCAAAAAAGTAAATGGAATCAACTCTTTCTAGTACATCTGATTCCATGATGATGGTAGTAACCGCAGGCGGATCTACATCTGAATCGGTCAAAAAGAGGCTGTCCGGATTGACCACAGCGATTTCATCATTTATTAGAAATGTATCTACCGGGATGGTTATACTATCATAAAATTGCTCCACAGATCCTCCATCCACAATTATCGTAGTATCTATTTGAGCAGTAGTAAAAGAAGTATTTTCTCCGAATGTAAATAACCGTTGATCATCGCATATCAGGTCACCAGAGTCATCATTTCCACAAGAGAAAAGGAATGTAAGCCCTACCGCAAGGCTGCATAATAGTAGTTTCTTCATATTAGTTTCTTATTCTCACACAATATTAATGCAATATTTTGCATCAGGTATTGTCTATAGGACAACTAATTCGTCAAATAAGTTTATTTCACCACTCTCAATTATTTTCGCTGTAATTCCTCCGTGACCTCTCATGGCATTATAACCTCCTTTTCCAAGGTTCTTTTCCATCCTCGAACAAGGATGACATTCCCCTGAATATTCAAGAACCACGGAACCAATTTTGAATTTCTTTTTCTTCAATGACAAGAGGTTGATTCCTTCCACCACAATATTTCGCCTGGTCAGGGATGGATCGATCTTTTCTACTCCTAAAACACTGGCTACAGTTTCCAGATGTTCTTTTTGAATCAGGGTTACTTGTCTGCTTCCTCCCAGACTTTTGTAGTGGTCACCTTCTAACCTTTTACGGGCAATGGCCTGAACTTTTTTCTGTTCAGTTAATGGTTCGCCTCGTTCACGCCTGATCCCAATCCAGATTATTTTACCAGGTTTATAAAATTGATTGGTAAGAAATTTTATCGATTTTTCTTCTTGCTCGGCCATGTTTATCTGATTAATTCATCAAGCTTTAAAGATACTTCAGATTGAATAATAGTCATGTCACCCTTTTTATTGTTTGATAAGGATTGTTTTTTGTTCAAATTGCTTTCGTGGAATTGAAGCGGAAATATTTGTGGATCATGGTACTGTCCTCACTGTTAATCAGTGTGTTCTTAGACTTACCAGGATTCATGATGAGATTTACAAGAGAAACTTTTCCGGAGCACTTCTTACCTAGGTTCTATCTCCATTTCTCCCTCCGGTTTATTGCTCATTTTTTTATTGCAATGTTCCTTTTTCAGTTTAACATCAAATGGAAATATTTCAGATTACCTGGAATAGGGAAACTTTTCTCCTACTGGCCAATTACAATCATTGTCAACATATTCTTTGCCGTTGGTCTTTCCAAATTAATATTCACTATTGAGCATTTGCATAGTTTTCCTGGCCCTCGAATGATGCGAATTCACTCGGTGAATATCAGCACAATTCTTTTAGTGGTGGTAGTCATGTTGGTCAGTAGATTGATTGAATTATTGATCAGAAACCAGCAAGTGGCCATTGAAAATGAGCAACTCAAGACTGAAAATTTACAAAATCAGGTAACTGCTCTCAAGAACCAGCTTGATCCTCATTTTTTGTTCAATAGCTTGAATACACTTTCTGAGCTTATAGAAGACGATAAGAAGTTAGCATCTGGTTTTGTTAGTAAATTATCTGATGTTTTCAGGTATTTGATGGCACATAATCAGGCCAATTTGATCTCTCTGAAAGAGGAAATTGATTTCGTTGACAAGTTTGTCTTTCTGCTCAAAATGCGACATGCCAGTCTCGATGTGGAAATAAATTTATTGGATGACGGAATTAATTGGAAAATTCCGCCATTGGCGATTCAGTTGTTGATCGAGAATGCGGTGAAGCATAACGAAATATCAAAAGACAGACCACTTAAGATATTGATCACGCAAAAGAATGATACACTTGAAGTACAAAACAACCTTCAACCCAAGCAGCAAGTAGAAACAAGTGAGGGGATGGGTTTGCAAAACCTGAGAAAAAGATACAGATTGATATCTGATAAGGAAATCATAATTGAAAAATCCGTGGAGCAATTTACTGTTAAAATCCCCTTGTTGGTATGAAGGTAGTGATTGTTGAAGATGAAGAAAGAGCGGCAAACAGGCTTATTAAGCTTATGACAGGCGCGAAACCCGATTGGGAGGTCACAAAAGTATTGCAAACCATCCGGGAAGCAGTAATATTTGATTGGGAAGAAGTGGATTTAGCTTTTTTTGACATTCAATTGGCTGATGGATCTTCATTTGAAATATTTAAACAAACCAAAGTAAACATTCCTATCATTTTCGTTACAGCCTATGATCAATATGCACTGGAGGCATTTAAAGTCAATAGTATTGACTACTTACTTAAACCAGTTAAGGAAGATGACCTTAAGCATGCGATCAATAAATTTCAGGATCGTGCCCCTTCTAAACAAACGGACATTGGGTCGTTGCTGCAAACCTTACAGGAGGGCCCTAAAAAGTATATGCGGAATTTATTGGTGCACCATAAGCACAAGTTGGTCCCGATGGCCGTAAATGACTTTGCATTTTTCTTCATTGAAAATGGTCTCGTAAAAGGAAAAACATTTGGCAACCAGCTTTATATCATTGATCAGAATCTGGATGAGCTTGAAGCCAAACTAGATAGCAATTTATTCTATAGAGCAAGCAGACAAATCATTTTACAAGACAAATCAGTAGCTCAAATTGAGTCCTATTTCAATAGTAGGTTGATGGTAACCACTCAGCCAGAATGTCCCGCTGAAATTATTGTGAGCAAGGCAAAAGCAAGAGAATTCAAAGACTGGATCAGAGGCTAATCAGTTCATTCACCTGAATGGTCAATTCATTTTGGAATAGGTCAGTTCATGTAGTTTACCATTCCATCTCATCATTAAATCCGTGAAATTAGATAGAGAATTACGATTGAAACTTAAACAATTCAGAAAATGAAAAGGATATTATTATTAATGGGTATGATGGCCATATTGCTATCACCTAGCATAGCTCAGCCTCCAGGAAAGGCCGAGTTAAGAGAAAAAATGCATGCCTATGTGAAGGAGAACATCCTTCCGGTTATTACCGATGAGAGGGCTCTTTTTGACAGTGAGCTGAGTTCAGCTGAAAAACAAAAGGTTCAGGAATTAAGAGATCGACAAAAGGCCCTACATAGTGCAATGAATGATATAGGTGTGGGCAGAGGAATGCGTAAAGGAGGTCAGTCACTTGATTTGACAGACGCCGATCGTGACAAACTTTATGAATTACGTAAAGAAAGGAGAATGATCCATACAGCAGCATGGGAAATCCTGGATGCACACGAGGATTATTTGCAGGACCTTCATGAGGAATTGCAGGATAAAATGGAAGTCTTTCAGGAGGAAATGCAGTCAATGAGAGAAGATTTTAGAGGACAAGCGAAAGGAGATTTCCCACAACGAAGAGATGGCAGAGGTCCACACCATATGGGAGGACACCATGGACAACCACACCATGGTGGACAATTTGGATTCATTGATTTCAGGTCACCTGTAAGGTTCTTATTAATGGACCCATCCCAACCAGAAGCTTGGTTTGAAGAAATGAGGGGACCAAAATCCAGTTTATATCCTAACCCTACCACCAATTCACAATCACTGGAGCTGGAATTGAAGAAATCTGGTAATGTGAAAATAGACCTTTATGATGAAAAAGGTAATTTGGTGAAATCCTTGTATGAAGGAGAGCTTGATAAAGGCAAGCAAGTGATGGTATTTGACCTGGCAGGATTGCCTAAAAAGCAGTATATGTACAGGATCACAACACCTGATGGTCAGGAGACTAAGAGGGTAGTGATTGAATAGTCAGAAAAAAATTAACATTTTTTAAGAATGTCCGTTCATTTCTTTGGAATTCAAGGGTTTTGAATAAAGCAATCTTATCCTATTTTTGCTAACCTCTGAATTTCAAAGGAATAAATGGATTATGGAGCAAGAAATTAAGCAAGAGCAAAACACAGACCTTAAAAAAGAACACCAGGATAAGATCCAGGAAGTAATCGCTGAAGTTGGGAAAGTAGTGGTCGGGCAGCAGTATATGGTAAACCGACTGCTTATTGGATTATTTACTCAAGGTCACATTTTGCTGGAGGGTGTTCCCGGTATTGCGAAAACATTAACTGTGAACACACTTGCTAATATCCTTCACCTGGATTTCAAAAGAATTCAGTTTACACCAGACCTTCTCCCAGCTGACTTGTTGGGAACAATGATCTACAACCAGCAGAAAGCTGAATTCGAAGTGAAGAAAGGTCCTATCTTCACTAACATCATTCTTGCAGATGAGGTAAATCGATCACCCGCTAAAGTACAATCTGCTTTACTGGAATCTATGCAGGAAAAGCAGGTGACCATTGGTGAGACCACCTTTAGTCTTGATAAACCATTTCTGGTATTGGCTACCCAAAACCCGGTTGACCAGGAAGGAACATACCCACTTCCTGAAGCACAGGTTGATAGATTTATGCTAAAAGTGGATGTGGATTACCCCACAAAAGAAGAAGAACTGGAGGTAATGCGACGAATGTCCAATATGCAGTTTGACGGAGAAGTGAAAACCATATTAACCAAAGAAGACATTTTCGCCATCCGATCTGAAATCAACCAGGTGTCTATTTCTGAATCTCTGGAAAAGTACATTATAGAATTGGTATTTGCCACTAGAAATCCTAAGGAGTACGGTCTCAATGAAGAGTCTCAGTACATTGACTTTGGTGCTTCCCCTAGAGCATCAATTAACCTTAACCTGGCAGCAAAAGCCATTGCATTTTTTGATGGAAGAGACTATGTATTGCCAGAAGACATTAAGGAAGTCGCGGTAGATGTATTCAACCATAGAATTCTGTTGAATTATGAAGCAGAAGCCGATGGAATTACTACCAGAGATATCGTCAAAAGCATCCTTTCCAAGGTAGAAATTAACAAATAGGAGAAGTCATGTTAAGTTGTGATATCAATCGCATTATTACGATTTAACATTTAAGTAATTTTGTAACTATCTGATAATAAATATTTTACCATTGAATAAAGGGCTATTGTTAATTGTATTTTAATTCAACATTGGTTGAATTCACTATTTCATAAACCAATCGTAATATTTAGCCAAATACCTAAGCTAAACCGAAAAAGTAGTTTTGCACCAGCAATTGAGAATTAGACTCTAACTACTTTAAAACATTTATTAAACATGAAAAAATTATTCGGTTTAGCATTTTTATTAAGCGGCCTTTTATTTGTTACCTCTTGTGGTGACGATGAGCCAGATCCAGTAGGAGCAACTTGTACAGACGGAATCATGAATGGTGACGAAACTGGAGTTGACTGTGGTGGATCATGTACTGCTTGTGAATCTGATGTTGAAACTGTTCAGGTTACTGCAAACATCACTGAAAACACAACATGGACAAGCGATAAGATCTACGTATTGAATGGTAGAATCATCGTTGAAGGTGGTGCAACGCTTACTATCGAAGCTGGTACAGTTATCAAAGGTGAAGAAGGTCAGGAAGCAAACGCTTCTGTATTAATGACCGCTATTGGTGGTACTTTAATTGCTAATGGTACTGCATCTGCGCCAATCATTTTCACATCTGTTCTTGATGACATCATGCCAGGTGAGACTGAGTCTTCACTAGATAGAGAAGATGACAAAGGTCTTTGGGGTGGTGTTGTACTCTTAGGAGATGCGCCTATTTCTGCTGATAACGCGCAAGAGCAAATTGAAGGTGTACCTTCAGAAGAAACATTAGGGCTTTACGGTGGAGATGATGCAGATGACAACTCTGGATCTCTTCAGTATGTTTCTATCAGATTTGGAGGAACCGTAATCGAAGAAGGTTCTGAAATCAACGGTCTTACTTTAGGTGGTGTTGGTTCAGGAACTACTATTAACCACATTGAGATCTATGGTAACGTAGATGATGGAGTTGAATTCTTCGGTGGAACAGTTAATGCTTCTAACCTTCTTATAAACTGGCAAGGAGATGACGCTATCGACATTGACCAGGGATACTCTGGAACTGTAAATAACTTCCTTGTTACACACGGTGGTAGCGATACAGACGAAGGTCTTGAGATCGATGGTATCGAGGGTGATCCTCTTTCAAGTGATGATTTCACTTTGATGAATGGTACATTAATTTCAGACGGTGGTGATAACGCGAGTGCTGCTGATTTCAAATCTAAGGCTGAAGGTTCTGTTGAGAACGTTTTATGGCAATCGTACAATGGTGGAGCTACTATTAAATTCAGAGCTAGCTACCAAAATGATTGCTCAGAAAGCAAGTCTGATGCGTACTCTAATCTAATTGGTAGCACGCTTACATTCACTGATGCTCAATTTGATGCAGTTAGCGTTTATACTGACTCTCAGAATGATGATGAAACTGCGGATTGTGAAGTTTCGGCTGCTGAGCAAACTTCTGCTGAAGAAAATGCTGTAGCGGGAACTGCAACTGGAGCAGATACTTCTGTTTTCGGTTGGACTTTATCTGCTTCTAGATCGCAAATTTAATTTAAAGGAACATTAATAAAATACTTGGGCTCCACTGTTGTGGGGCTCATTTTACATTACTAAGGAACAATTACTAAAGGAAAACAAAGTAAAATGAAAAAGGTAGTAGTATTTTCATTGATCATTTTATTGGCACAATCTATCTATGCTCAAAAAGGGCATTTAAGGGGAAAAGTGATCGATGGTGAGAATGGTGAAGCCTTGATTGGTGCAACCATTTCTAAAGAGGGTACCAGTATTGGTGCTGTAGCAGATTTTGATGGAAACTATTCAGTGGCTTTAGAGCCAGGTTTCCATACCATTCTATTTCAATTCGTTTCTTATGCAACTATCAAGGTTGAGAACGTTGAAATTAAAGCAGGTGAAGTTACATCTATGGATATGACGTTAAGTCCTGATGTACAAACACTGGAGGCTGTAGTAGTGGAAGCTCAGGTAATGAGAGACACTGAAACGGCTTTACTCACACTACAAAAGAAATCTCCAAATTTGGTAGATGGTGTTTCCGCTCAAACTTTTAAGAAAACAGGTGATAGCAATTTAGCCACTGCGATTAAAAGAGTTACCGGTGTATCTATTCAAGGAGGAAAGTATGTTTTTGTAAGAGGTTTAGGAGACCGATACTCAAAAACAACATTAAATGGAATGAGCATTCCTGGTTTAGATCCAGATAGAAATGATGTTCAAATTGACATATTTCCTACATCCGTTTTGGAAAATGTTGTGATATACAAGACATTTTCACCTGACCTACAAGGTGATTTTACAGGGGGTACAGTAAATGTAGAGACCAAGAATTTCCCTGAAGAGAAAAGAACAACTGTTAGTGTTGGAATGGGATATAATCCCAGAAACCACTTGAAAAAGGATTTTGTTACAAATGATGGTGGAGGTTTGGACTTTCTCGGTTTCGATGATGGTTCAAGAGATCTGCCTTTCAGTGGTATGGATGAAATACCAAGTGTAAGTAGAAACCCACCGAGTCCAATCATTGAGGACTATACAAGAAGGTTAAATCCAGAACTAGCCGTTAAGAACGAAAGAAACTTCATGAATTATAGCCTTTCATTTGATCACGGTAATCAAATTGACAAAGGAAGAGCTAAAATTGGCTATAACGCAATTTTGTCTTATCAGAAGCAATCTCAATACAATGAGAGTATCGGAATTGGTGAATATACAATTCCTGATAACCCAGCTGAGACAGACTTATTTGTGGAAAGATTTCGAAGAGGACCATTATCTCAGGAAAATGTTCTTTGGAGTGGGTTGTTATCAGGTGCTGTGAAGTTTGATAATCACACTTTTTCTGCTTCACTTTTTCACACACAAAACGGCCTTGATCAGGTGACAGTTCAGGAATATAGAGACTTTGAAGAATCTGGAGCAAGAGGTCAAAAAGAAGTATTGGCATATTCTCAAAGATCAGTTACAAGCGGTATGTTATCAGGTCAACATAAGATAAATGATCTTAGAGTTGAATGGTCAAATGCGTTAACATTTGCAGGTATTTATGACCCTGACTTTAGAGATTCCAGAGTTGCAATTCTAGAAAATGGCTTGTATTCATTGAGCCGAGGAGCTGGCGGAGGAATTGACCGTTTTTGGAGAGAATTGAATGAAGTAAATGAAAACCTAAGAGTAGATTTATCTTATCCAATAGGAGAAAATCATACGATCAAGGGTGGAGCCATGACTTTGCTAAAGTGGAGAACTTTTGATGTGTTTAACTATAATATTAGGGTAACAGATAATTCCAGCGTTTCTTTGGATACTGACCTGTTACTTCAACCAGATGCAATATGGACACCTGCAACTGAAGACGGTACTTACATCGCAGGAGATCCACAACCAGCAAACATTTATGAAGCACGTTCTTCCGTGAATTCTTTCTATGGAATGGGAGACTCTCGATTCGGAGCATTAAGATTGATCTATGGTGTGAGGGCTGAATTGGCTACAATGAACTATACAGGACAGGATTTCTTTGGACGTGTTGTGTATGATGATGAGCAAACTCTAGATGAAATTAACATTTTGCCTTCCGCAAACGTAGTTTATGGACTAACAGATCAGATGAATATAAGAGCCTCTTATGGTAGAACTTTAGCAAGACCATCTTTCCGCGAGAAATCTATTTCAGCTTTAAGTGATCCAATTGGTGATAGAACTTATATCGGTAACATTAATCTTGAACAAACTGTGATTGATAATTACGACCTTAGATGGGAGTACTTCTTTGGGCTTGGCGAGATGATATCAGTATCAGGATTTTACAAATCTTTTACAGGTCACATTGAGCAGGTGGCATTTCAGGTTAATGCCTCAGACCTAACTTGGAGGAACATAGATGACAGTAAGGTATATGGTTTGGAGTTTGAATTCAGAAAGAACTTGTCTTTTATCAATGCAAATCTAGAAGGTCTTTCGTTTGGTTCTAATGTGTCAATTCAGGAATCAGAGGTGGATAGCAGAAACATCATTGTAAACTTTGGAGTTTCCGATGGACCGGAAGATGATATCACTGAGTATCAATCTAAACTGGATAACGCCAGAGAGGGAGAGACAGTTGACCCAATCAGAGGTATGGCCGGACAGGCTCCTTACTTGATTAATGGTTACCTGAACTACACAGACTTAAATAGAAAGTATAACCTGAATGTTTCTTACAATGTACAAGGTGAGACTCTATTCATTGTTGGTAACAGTCAGAATCCAAGTGTATATACACAACCGTTTCATAGTTTGAATTTGAACGCATCTGTGAACTTCGGTCAGGAGAACAACCAAAAACTAGCATTGAAAGTAACTAATATTCTGGATGATAATAGACTAGATCAATATGTTGGATTTGGTGATGCAAGAGCAACATGGAATGAGTTCAATCCAGGAACTACATTCAACTTAAAATATAGCTACACCTTCTAAGAAGGGACGAAGATTTCCTTTAGTAATGTTAAAAGGCATGGTCGTTAATTCGGTTGTGCCTTTACTTTTTACCTTACCTTCGTCAATTCCCTTCTCAGTTGGTTCAAATTTCTTTTTTCATCTAAAATTTGAGACTCAAGCCCTTTTTTCAGGCTGCTGTGATCCTGCTCCAATCCTTTTTTCATAGCCTTGGCTTCATCCAGGCAAATGGATTGATAAGAGCTGGTCAAATCAGCCAATTTTTCCTCACTGGTCACAATTTGATTTTCAATTCTGCCCACGTAAAAGTCTACTTTGAAATCCAGTAGTAGTTTCTTGACCTGTTTCTTAAATGTATTATCTGTTTGATCATAGACCGCCAAAAATATCTCACTGCTTTCAGTTTTTCCCTCAGTTTTCTCAATGAGTATAATAGGGGCCAATGTCTTATCTGCTGACGGAATTTTGATCAACCGATGTGTTCGGTTATTGGTCACAGTCGCGAATTTTTTACAGTACTTCCAGAATGCTTTAGAAACATCTTCTTCTGTTTCTGAAAAAGTAGTGATATAACCATCATAGCTAATGGACTCTAAACTTTTTTGTGTTGGGGTGACCGTCAAATCATATTGAGCCCAACAGTTTAGTTGTATTAATGTTAACAGAAAGGCTAGAAATACTGTTTTAATCATAGCAATGATTTTCAAAAAGTTAATCGTCTACTTATCAAATATATAAACGAACTCTTTAACTTAACCTAATGGACAAAAAAATACTGATCACCGGTGGTTCAGGGCTGGTAGGATCTTTACTCACCAAAAAACTTGTAGAAAAAGGATATCAGGTATCCCACTTGTCCAGACGTAATGGGCAGAAGGACGGAATAAACATTTATAAATGGGATATTCAAAACAAACAGATTGATCCAGCCGCTTTTGATGGGGTTACCCATATTGTTCATTTGGCGGGCGCAGGTGTAGCCGATGAAAGATGGACTCCCCAACGCAAGCAGATCATCCGATCTAGTAGGATAGATTCTGCTCTGTTATTATTTGATCAGGTAAGAAAGCACAACCTTTCATTAGAGGGATTTATCTCTGCTTCAGCAATAGGAATTTATGGCAATAATGATGGGAAAGTTGTTTTCGATGAAACGTCACCTCATGCCTCTGACTTCCTTGCCCAGGTGGTAGTGGATTGGGAAAAAGCAGTTGAAAATTTCAATGACATTGGAATTAGAACGGCATTATTGAGAATAGGTGTGGTGCTCGCAAAAGAAGGTGGAGCCCTCCAAAAAATAGCCCAACCAATCAGATATGGGATAGGAGCTCCTTTGGCTTCTGGTAACCAATATATGAGTTGGATACACATCAATGATCTGGTGGATATGTTTGTGATGGCTATTGAGAATGAAAAAATATCAGGGCCATACGATGCGGTAGCACCAAACCCAGTTACCAATAAGGAGTTCACCAAAATAACCGCAGAAGTCCTGAAGAAACCTTTGTGGTTGCCAAACGTTCCTAGTTTTGTCCTAAAACTGATGTTGGGTGAGATGGCATCCATTGTAACAGGTGGTTCAAGAGTGTCTGACAAGAAAATTCGTGAAACAGGTTTCAATCCAAAATTCACAGAGGCCAAAGAGGCAATTTTGGATCTATTGTCAACCAAATAGTTTATTATCATTAACTTACATCGCAATTTTTTAAAAAATGGAGGAAGAAATTAATAAGGAAGAAGAGAAAATTTTAAAGGCATTTGCCGATAAAGACTGGAATGAAATAAAGAGTGAGGACTCCTGGGCAATTTTTAAGATCATGTCCGAGTTTGTAGAAGGCTTTGAGAAGTTGGCCAAAATTGGACCTTGTGTATCAATATTTGGGTCTGCCAGAACAAAGGAGGATAACCATTATTATAAAATGGCTGAGGAGATCGCTGCAAAACTTGTTAGACACGGTTATGGAGTGATAACGGGTGGTGGACCTGGTATTATGGAAGCTGGTAACAAGGGAGCTCACAAACAAGGTGGAAAATCTGTAGGTTTGAACATTGACCTGCCCTTCGAACAGTTTGACAATCCTTATATCGACCGGGATAAGCTGATCAACTTTGATTATTTCTTTGTTAGGAAAGTAATGTTTGTAAGATATTCCCAGGGTTTTATAGTGATGCCTGGTGGATTTGGAACATTGGATGAGCTATTTGAGGCACTTACACTCATTCAGACTAAGAAGATTGGAGCATTCCCGATTGTTTTGGTAGGAAAAGACTTCTGGGGGGGATTGGTAGACTGGATCAAACAAACTCTTTTGGCTCAGGCGAACAACATTAGTGAGAAAGACCTTGACTTATTTCACGTGGTGGAAACAGCAGAGGATGCAGTTCAGGTCATTGACAATTTCTACAACAAATACTTATTATCACCAAACTTCTAAAATTAAAGCGGCAACCAGTAATTAATGAGTGACCTAGCAACCCTACTTGAGGTACCTGAGGAAGAAATAATTGAGGTAATTGGAGCAAGAGAACATAACCTCAAGAATATCAGTCTGAGCTTTCCGAGAAACAAACTTGTCGTTATCACAGGAATTAGTGGTAGCGGAAAATCTTCATTGGCTTTTGATACCATTTATGCTGAGGGTCAAAGAAGGTATATGGAGAGTTTTTCAGCGTATGCCAGGTCTTTCATTGGAAATATGGAGAGACCGGATGTTGACAAAATTAATGGACTGTCCCCGGTAATTTCCATTGAACAAAAAACCACCTCAAAAAACCCAAGGTCCACTGTAGGTACACTTACTGAAATCTATGATTTTTTGAGATTACTCTATGCCCGAGCTGGTGAAGCTTACTCGTATGCTACGGGAAAGAAAATGATCAAGCAAAGTGAAGAACAAATAACAGACTTGATCATATCGGGTTTTCAGGAAAAGAAATTGATTCTTTTGGCACCCCTGGTGAAAGGAAGAAAGGGACATTACAGAGAGTTATTTCAGCAAATACGCAAATCCGGATACACCAAAGTACGTGTGGATGGTGAAGTACAGGACATCACTCCTAAAATGCAGGTGGATCGGTACAAAACACATGACATAGAAGTGGTTGTTGACCGTATAATTGTTCGTGAAAAGGACAGGGCCAGAATTTCACAGTCAATCAATAGCTGTCTGAATCAGGGGAATGGAATTATGCTATCTCAGGATGAGCAGGGAGGAATTCATTACTATTCTAAAAACCTGATGGATCCTGAGACCGGAATCGCATATGATGAACCGGCACCTAATAATTTCTCTTTCAATTCACCTTACGGAATGTGCCCTGAATGTCGTGGTTTAGGGAAAATTGAGGAAATCTCAGAAGATTCTGTTATACCTGACAGGTCAATAAGTATAAGCAGGGGAGGGATAGCCCCATTGGGGGAATACCGCGATATATGGATTTTCAAAAAGATTGAGTCGCTACTCAAAAGGAAGAAATTGAGCCTGGCTACCCCAATTGAAAAAATACCTGAAGATGTAATTAGCGTACTTCTCTATGGAGATAGTGTGCCAGTGGCAGTAGCCTCAGTTAAATACCCGGGCACAAATTGGAATACCAAGTTTGAAGGAATCATCAATTTCCTGGAAAAGCAAAAAGACACTGGTTCTGAGAAAATTAGGCAATGGGTAGAAGATTTTACCGATACTAAGACATGTCCTTCATGTGGAGGATACAGGCTGAAAAAGGAATCACTTCATTTCAGAATCGACAATAAGCACATTGGAGAATTAGCCGAAATGAGCATCAAAGGGTTGTCAAATTGGTTGGTGGATCTGGAATCAAGGCTTACGGAAAAGCAAAACGTAATCGCCACTGAAGTACTGAAGGAGGTAAGAAAGCGGGTGGGATTTATGCTGGATGTTGGACTGGATTACATGAGTCTCAATCGGCCGTTAAAGACACTTTCAGGTGGTGAAGCACAAAGAATCCGGCTGGCAACACAAATTGGAACTCAGCTGGTAAATGTCCTATATATTCTCGATGAACCCAGTATTGGATTACACCAAAGGGACAATGTCAAATTGATCCAGGCTCTGAAGGATTTGAGGGATTTGGGCAATTCAGTAATTGTCGTTGAACATGACAAAGACATGATGCTCAATGCTGATTACATCATAGATATTGGGCCAGGAGCAGGGAGACACGGTGGTCAAATTGTGGGAGAAGGACACCCTGATGATTTCATGAAACTGGATGGATTAACCACAGAGTACCTCCAGGGTAAACTAAATATTGAAGTTCCCAAAAAGAGACGAAAAGGAAACGGCAAACACCTGGTTCTAAAAGCCGCGGAAGGTCATAACCTCAAAAAGGTGGATTTGGATATCCCTTTGGGGAAGATGATATGTGTAACCGGAGTTTCAGGAAGCGGTAAATCTTCCCTGATTCACGAAACTCTTTATCCAATATTGAGGGCACACTTTTACAAATCCAGACAGGAACCACTTGGTTACAAAGAAATCAAAGGGCTGGAACATATGGACAAAGTGATTGAGGTAGATCAATCCCCAATTGGGAGAACACCACGAAGTAACCCGGCAACCTATACCGGTGTTTTCAGTGATATCAGGTCACTTTTTTCAGAATTACAGGAGTCCAAAATCCGAGGTTATAAGCCCGGTAGGTTTTCTTTCAATGTAAAAGGAGGTAGATGCGAGACTTGTCAGGGTGGAGGTATGCGTGTCATTGAAATGGATTTTCTACCGGACGTCATGGTGCCTTGTGAGACTTGCAAAGGGAAAAGATACAACCGGGAAACTCTGGAGGTGAGATTCAAGGGGAAGTCAATTTCAGATGTATTAGATATGACCGTTGAGCAAGCGGTTGAATTCTTTGAGAACCAGCCCAGAATCCTTAGAAAGATTCAGACCCTTAATGATGTTGGACTTGGGTATATTTCTCTGGGGCAACATGCCACCACATTGTCAGGTGGAGAGGCCCAGCGAGTAAAGCTAGCAACTGAATTATCTAAAAAGGATACCGGCAAAACCTTCTATATTTTGGACGAACCTACTACTGGTTTACATTTCCAGGATATAGAACATCTATTGTCTGTGTTGAACAAACTTGTAGATAAAGGCAATACAGTCCTGGTGATTGAACACAATCTGGATGTCATTAAAGTAGCTGATCATATCATTGATCTTGGCCCTGAAGGTGGAGATGGAGGAGGTGAAATTATAGCCACCGGCACTCCCGAAGAGGTTGCGAAGAAAGAGGTTGGGTATACTGGCAAATTTCTAAAAGAAGAATTGTAGACCAGTATAAAGATATAAAATTTAGGTACAAGGACATTCATCGAACATCTTTGTACTAAAATCTTTATACTAAAATCTAACCTATTTTTCTCTGTACTTTCCCCCAGCTTCCGCCGTTGTAGCATTCAATTCCTTCCGCTTTCAATATTGATGTTGCAGAGCCACTTCTCATTCCCGAAGCGCAGCAAAGGATGAGAGGTTTATTTTTTCTTTTTAACTCAACGGCTCTTTTCTTGACCTGGTCAAGAGGCACATTGATGCTTTTGGCAATATGTCCTGATTGGAATTCTGGTTTGGTTCTTACGTCTACAATAATCGCTCCCTGTTCTAAAAGCGCCTTGTAATCAACTTTCTTTCCGAATATAGCTTCTAGTAATCCCATTGAATTATTTTTTTGGTGCAATTTACTTGATTTCAGACTTGAGTTTTGCAACAAATGTTACAGGTTTCATGATGGGTTTTAGGTGAAGTCATAGACCGAAGTGGCTATTGGGTAGCAGGCTATGGCCACCGCGAGGAGGGTAGTGAGATGGACAATGCGTTAGTGGAAGTGCGCACCTAAAATATGGACATACCAGATTTACTAGTCAACAATTCTAATGCTTTCATGCCCAATACCGGATTGCCTTTTTTGTTGAGTTTCGGGCTATAGATTGCCACACTGTAATGTTGAGGATATACCGCCCCGACTGCTCCACCTACACCACTTTTACCTGGCAACCCTACCGTAAAACTGAATTCACCAGATTCATCATAGAATCCGCAGGTCTGCATCAATGCATTGGTCCGTTTGATTTGACTGGGAGTAATGGTTACCGATTCAAATTTAGTGGCAATACCATGACGAGCATAGAAAAGAAAAGCCTTAGCAAGCTCTTCACAAGTGAGCTCCAGCGCACACATGTGAAAATAGAGGTCAAGGACTTCATCCACGTCATTATGAAGATTGCCGTAGGATTTTAAGAAGTAAGCCAATGCTTTATTCCTGTTTCCTGTCTCAAATTCTGATTTTGCAATTTTCTCGTTGTACTGCAGTCCTGAGCATCTGGAAATCTGCTCCACAAACTCTATAAAATCACTTTTTGCATTCGGTAGTTCACTTACGAGAATGTCTGCCACTACAATAGCCCCTGCATTGATAAATGGATTTCTGGGGATGCCATTTTCATATTCCAATTGCACCAATGAATTGAAGGGACTGCCAGAAGGCTCCACTTTTACTCTTTTCCAAATGTCTTCCCCAACTAAGGAATGAGCCATGGTGAGTGAAAACACTTTAGAAACACTCTGAATAGAAAATTTCAAATCTTTGTCGCCAGCAGAATAGATATCGCCATCCAATGGATTGAGGGTGATCGCAAATTTATCAGCATCTACATTTCCCAATTCTGGTATGTAATCCGCCACATTACCTTCATTTTTATAAGGCACCAACTCTTCTACAATCTCATCTAATATTTTTCGGTAGTCCATTGTTGTTGTTTACAGGTGCAAAGAAGGCAAAATTCGGAAAAAAATAAAGGTGTTACCCGAGAAAGCTAACACCTTAAACTAATAAAATATATGAAGATTCTACTCTTAATTCATAATGTATACCTGGTCACCCAGTGTTTCAAAAATGAAAGTGCTCATTTGAACTTTTCGTTTCACAGATGCTGATTGCTTTTCATACTCATCAGCAGCGAAACTTGCAATTTCATTACCTTCAGCATCGAAAATGTAGACCATCTCAGTTAATACCTGAATGTTAGCCGTTGCATCTTCAATTCCATCTATTTCTTCAATTAACCATTCGTAATTGTCTTCTTTTTCTGTTTCATCTCCAGTGTTGTTGGCGAGACTCATACCCGAAATTCCCATTACCAACATTATAGTTATCCACGTTTTTTTCATCTTACTTTTGTGAGTTTCATTAACCTATAAAAAATTCTGTTTTTGAGTTTCTATGCAAAGAACGCAGAATAATATTTTAGGTTTAAGAAAACCACATTATTTTTTCTTGAAGCATATTACGGGAATTTGAAGAGGTTGGTTTTTTTGAAGAATACCTTATTTAGGCTTTTTTTGGTGTGTTCAGGGCTTTTTACACCGGCAAGTGAATTGTTTGGATTACTTAGGTTTATTTATATACAAATGTATGTAAATCCACTCAGTGCAAAATATTATTCTGTAGCAATCAGAATTAATAAATTGCACAAATCTAAGATTATATAAAATTATTTTTTTATAAAGAAAATTTAATAGAAACGCTCCCTTCAGAATTTTCAGATTGTGAAGGTATCCAGGCTGGTCCTTCTTTCAGGAGTCGGATGGCTTCTTCATCACATCCAAGGCCTACACTTTGAATGACTTGAATATTAGTGATGGTACCATTTGAGGTAACTCTGAATTTTAACACTACCGTACCTTCCTTCAATTCATTCATCGCGGCTTCCGGATATTTAAGATTGTCATTGATGTACTCGTTCCAACCTGCATCAGAAACAGATTTTGTGGCAACAAATGGACCTTGGTTTGAAGAAGTAATTGGTTGGGTAGTTGCAGCAGACTTTTTGGCAACAGATCTTCTGGCAATGTCTCTTTTCTCCTCCTTCGCAACTTCAGTTTTGTTTGCCCCGGAAATATCTCCAAAAGAATCGTCAGCCTCTTCTGCAAATCCTGAAGCTTCATCTTGCATAGCAAGTCCTGCACCACTGTTTAAATTATCAGTAGCTTCTTCATCGTTTAAATCGCTATCGAGTAGAACCACTTCGTTCAGAGTTTCTTCTGTTTCTGCAGGAGTTGTTTCTGCGAGTGCTAATTGATCGGTTGGTTCATCTTCAGTAACAGATTGAGTGACAACTGGTGTAGTTATTTCGTCTCTTCTGATTTCGGGTTCCGGGTCGGCTTGTTGTGTATTGTCAATGACAGTAGGCCCAGTAGTTGTTCCCTCTTCAGTATTTTCCACTCTTTGATCATTTGTTGCCAATGGCTCCTCTTCGATACCATCAATCACTTCCTCTTCTTGTTGTCTATCTTTATTATTTTCAGCAGATTCCTCTGATGTAGAGTCTTGCTTCATGGTCAAAGGAGCAGATTCTTTGTCATTCATACCTGATGGATCTGAAGTCTTTAGGACGAGATAGATTGAGAATGAGGCTACAATAAATAGTGCTACAGCAGCCGCAATGGTATACCAGTTAAATTGTCTATTTTGAGCACTGTAGTTGGCAACTTGTTTCTGAAGATGCCTGACATCCTTAGTCCACTCACCAGAAGGGAGTTCACTAAGGCCATCCACTGCTTCTTCCTCAAAAATTGAGGCCTGCATCATTCTTTCAACCTCGTATTGTTGAGAAGAAGAAAGCTTACCATTCAGGTATTTTTCAAGCAGCTCGGGATCAATATGTTGATTGTGGTCCGACATTCAGTTTTTCTAAACAAATTTTTAAATTCCTTTTTCCGTTCTGGATATAACTCTTTACTTTTTTCAGGTCAAATCCTGTAGAAGTGACTATTTCCTGATAGCACTTCTTCTTAAGGTAAAACAATTGAATACACTCTTTCTGTTCATCTTTTAATTGCTTGATACAAGAATCAAGGCCATCAATTTGTTCTTCCTTGTCGATAGGATGCACCTCATTGGCAATTTCCATAAATGAGTGCTCGCTATCTATTGAAATAACTTTGGGATCTTTCTTTCGGAGCTTCATCAGGCAATGATTCTTAGCCACTACATATAGCCAGGTTTTCAGGTTTTGAATGTCCGCTGTGGGAGGTTTTTGCAGGAGTTTTTCGAATATCTCCATAACAGCATCCTGTGCATCTTCTCTTTGCTTGAGGTATTTGAGGCAAACACCATATACTAAATGGGTATAGCGATTAAAGAATTCACCCAGGTATGAATCGGTTTCCTCTTTATAATAAGCCTCTATCAATTCAAGGTCGCTATAGTCCTTGTGCACTTTCATTCAATCGGAAATTTAGACAATTCCACCAATAGAAAAATATTTTTTTCAAATGGTTTATGGAATCATCTGGGTTGCTGCATTCTATTGACAAGAAATCAAAACATTTAAGATCATGCGAGTTATATCCATATTATCCCTGTTTACTATTTTATTATTTGCATTTGAGACCAATAAAGAAATTGAGGTTACCGGAACTGTAGTCTCCAGTGTAGATGGTAAAGGCCTTGCTGGTGTAGAGGTGAGGGTTAAATACACAAAGATTACTACTACAACTAACACAAAAGGTGAATACAAAATCACAGCTCATGATCGAAGTAGTGTGCTGGTCTATTCTAAGCCAGGCTTCCAAAAATTTGAAAAGCTGGTTGGTGTCAATAGAGTAATTGATGTTAAACTGGTTGCAACTGGAATTGTACCAGTAGAAGAGGAAAAAGATATACTCGCCGATGAAGTTGCTGAATATGAAATGCCCCTCGCTAAACCTGACAGAAGTAAAACTGAAAGAAGAAAGTCTTCTAAAAAATACAGGACGTCCAGTTACAACGGTATGGGAGCCATGATGGCAACAGGATCCGTAGCGAGAGAACCTAATATCATGCATAATACAGAAGAATATGCACCTGTTAATGAAAATATTTTTCACCCTGCATTATCAGACCCACTTTCTACTTTTTCTATAGATGTGGATGCTGCTTCTTACAGCAATATGAGAAGATTCTTAAACAATGGGCAAATGCCACCAAAAGATGCTGTAAGAATTGAAGAGATGATCAACTACTTCGATTATGACTACAAACAGCCAATGGATGCTACTCCTTTCTCAATCAATACTGAAGTAGGCACAGCTCCATGGAATGAAAAGCATCAGCTAGTGCACATTGGAATTCAAGGTAAGGAAATACCTACAAAAGATTTACCAGCATCTAACCTGGTATTCCTGCTGGATGTCTCAGGCTCAATGAATGCGCCAAATAAATTACCATTATTGAAATCAGCATTTAGATTACTGGTTGACCAAATGCGTCCGGAAGATAAGGTTTCAATAGTGGTTTATGCAGGTGCTGCGGGAATGGTACTTGAACCAACAAGTGGCAGCAACAAAGACAAGATCATGAAAGCACTCAATGATCTATCAGCTGGTGGTTCTACCGCTGGAGGGGCAGGAATCAAGTTAGCTTACAAGCTTGCAAAGGACAATTTCGTAACGAATGGCAATAACCGAGTGATTTTGGCAACTGATGGTGACTTTAATGTAGGAGCTTCAAGTAATGGGGAGATGCAAAGACTTATTGAGGAGAAAAGAAACGATGGTATTTTCCTTACAGTTTTAGGTTTCGGAATGGGTAATTACAAAGACTCAAAAATGGAAGTACTTGCCGATAAAGGAAATGGTAACTACGCCTACATTGATAATCTGATGGAAGCCAAGAAAGTATTGGTGACCGAGTTTGGAGGAACGATGTATACAATCGCAAAAGATGTGAAAATCCAAGTTGAGTTTAACCCGGCACATGTGCAGGCATACAGATTGGTAGGATATGAAAACAGAATATTGAATGATGAAGATTTCAATGATGATAAGAAAGATGCCGGTGAGTTGGGTTCAGGACATACTGTTACTGCTCTATACGAGATTATCCCAACGGGAGTAGAAAGTTCTTTCAGTCCTATCGATGACTTGAAGTACCAGCAAACTAAGGTTAGCAATGAGGCTAAGAAGTCAAAGGAATTGATGAATGTAAAATTGAGGTATAAAGATCCAGATGGGGATAAGAGTAAGCTGATTGCTCAGACTATTGATAAAGCCAATGTCGAATTTGAAAAAACAAGTGAAAACTTCAGGTGGTCAGCTGCCGTCGCAAGTTTCGGGATGTTGCTGAGAGATTCAAAATTCAAAGGAGATTTATCATATGCCTCAGTGATTAAAATGGCTGAAGGGGCAAAAGGTATTGACAAAGAAGGATATAGAATTGAAATGATAAAATTGGTCAAAAGTGGAAATCTTTTAGCCTCCAGATAAAGAGTTAATGTGAGTTTTGATTTGAGTTTTTTTGTGAGTTTTATAAGCCGGTCTTTGATCGGCTTATTTTTTTAGGCTCAATTTATAGATTGCGACCATTTTCAATCTTTTAGGTCTTAATATTAAAAAATAAATTAATTGCTAACCTATTCTTATTCATTCCGACGGAAAGCTGATGTCCGTCGGAATTTTATCTTTCAAGGAACAATTGTAAGGTAATTTCATCGGCCAGGAGTTTGCCTTCTTCTGTCAATAAAATTTTATCGTCCTCAATTAATAAATGGTTTGATTCTTTTAATCGTGTAATCTGAGAAATGTTGCGATTTAGCCAGTCAGGTATTATTTGTTCAATGTAATTCAAATCTGTACCCCATTTTGTTCGGATAGTTGTCAGCAAGTACTCATTTATTTTGTCAATATCAGATAGTTTTTCCACTTCTTGTGGAATGACATCATTTTTCAAAGCCGATATATACTTTGCATTATTGGCTACATTGAATGATCTGTTATCACCATCAAAAGAATGAGCCGAAGGACCTAGCCCAAGGTACTTTTTATTTTGCCAGTAGGCAGTATTGTGTTTACTGTAAAATCCAGGTAGGCAGAAGTTTGAAATCTCATATTGTTCATACCCGGCTTGCGTGAGTGATTTCATCAGGTATTGAAATTGCTTGGCAGCAAACTCATCGCTGACAGGATGAAATGATCCTTTTTCATGCCACATACCAAAGGCCGTTTGTGGTTCTATTGTGAGACAGTATGCCGATATATGAGGCACATCCAATTCGAGAGCTGAGGAGATATCATCTTGCCAGATTGATTCATGTTTCCCGGGAATGCCGTAAATCAAGTCAATAGTGATGTTATTGATTCCTGAATCTTGACTTGTCTTGATCGATGCAACTGCCTCTTCTGCTGAATGAACTCTATTTAAGCCATTTAGAACCTCATTGTTAAACGATTGAATCCCTATACTCAGTCTATTAACCCCGAGCGTATTTAATTCATCGGTTTTGGCAGTATTTAAATCATCCGGATTTGCCTCAAGTGTGATTTCAACATCAGCGGAGACGTCAAAACTAGATCTTATTGAATCCAATATCTCCTGCAATTCATTGTTGGACAATAATGAAGGTGTTCCTCCACCAAAATAAATTGTTGAAACCAATTCACTATCCAGGTAATTTTTTCTGAGAGAGATTTCCTTTTTCAATGCATTGAAGAAGTCCTCTTTCAGTTTCATACTCGTACTGAAATGAAAATCACAGTAATAACAAGCCTTTTTACAAAAAGGAATATGAATGTAAATCCCAGACAATTTTTTTGATGTAAAACTAATCTGTTTATTTCAGTCGATGCTATAGTTTGCTATACCTTTGAACGCTAAATGAGAAGAAGAGCAATCACATTTTCCATTCTACTTCTGTTTACTGTAGGAGCCGCCAGTTCACAGGATCTGAATTGGTACTCATATAATGAAAAGTTAGCGTCTTATGTGCCTTCTTCTAAAGATGAAGACGCCATTAGCACCTTTATTGCCATCGAGCCAGAATCGAAGGACCAATTAAATATTAAACTACCCACAGAAGTTTCTATTTATATTGAAAATGGATTGGTGTATCAGAACCTATCTGATTCAATTCAGCTGATCTCTTATCGGCTGGATAGTTTAAAACAGGTTTTTGAGAAGGATACGGTTTTTATGACCTTTTATGGTCCAGGTAAGTTAAAAGACCTAAGCGCTACTGTTAATGTCTATGAAGAGATAGGGCCTGAAGGCGGGTTTTTATTGTTTCTCCGTGAGTTATCGCCACAACAAAATTTCTTCATCGTAGGTGCATTGATCACACTATTTACAATCGCCATTTGGAGGAACCAATTAACCTATCAATCACTTGGGAATATTGTGCTGGGTCAATTATTTAGCGTCCGCAGTAGGGAGACTACAATTTATAATAGTAGCTATTTCCAGTTAGAGAACTTGCAATTTTTCTTCCTGATTGCCTTTTGCTTATCCATCAATATGATGTATCTGTATGAGCTTATGCCAAATTTGGTGTTATACTTTAATGATTCAACTTTTTTGGGGTTGGTAGGATCATTTTTAGTGAATACACTGATCTACTATCTTGCTTTGTATGTTAAGTTCGTATTCACCTCTATAATTTCTACCACATATCAATTTAGAAACTTCAACTACATCCAGCATTATGACTTTTTAAGAATAGCATTTTTTGCAATTTTGATTTTGTTGGGGTTAATTATCGCCGATTTCATTTTAGATGAATGGATGGTCAATAATTTAGGCTTTATCTTCATTTCAGTCCCACTAATACTAGTTGCTGGCCACATATATCTTACATATCTGAAACTAAATAAATTATATTCGAATAAAAAACTCCATATAATTTCCTACCTTTGCGTCACCGAAATTATCCCTATTATTCTTATCGTAAAGATTTCTAGATAAACAAAGAAGGAAAGGAAATGAGTGACGAACTGCTAGTAACTGATAAGGAGAGATTGACAAAAGTATCAAGCATCCTGGTGTCTCAACCAAAACCTGATAACGAGAAATCACCTTATTATGCATTGGCTCAGAAATACAACATAAAGATTGATTTCAGGCCATTTATACAAATTGATCCTGTTGATATTAAGGAATTCAGAAAGCAAAAAGTTGATATACTGGCCCATTCGGCTGTGATATTCACCAGTAGAAACGCAGTAGATCATTTCTTCAGATTGGCTACTGAAAATAAAGTTGAAATTCCTTCAGATATGAAATACTTCTGTATTTCAGAGCAAACCGCGAATTACTTACAGAAATATATCGTCATCAGGAAAAGAAAGATTTTCACTGGAGAAAGGACTGCCACTGATTTGATCAATGTGTTGAAGAAGCACAAAGATGAAAAATACATTTTTCCTTGCAGTAATATCAGAAAAGATGACATTCCAGACTTTCTGTCCAAGAATGAATTTGATTACAGTGAAGCTGTCATCTATAAGACTGTAGCTTCAGACCTATCAGATTTGGCGGATGTTAATTATGACATCATTGCTTTTTATAGTCCGTCCGGAATTAATTCGCTATTTGTAAACTTCCCGGATTTTAAGCAAAATAAGACAAGAATAGCAGCTTTTGGACCTACAACGTCTAAAGCCGTGAAAGATCACGATCTTATTTTGGACATCCAGGCGCCACTACCAAATGCTCCATCAATGACTGGTGCACTTGAACTCTATATAAAGCAAGCCAACGGAATTTCATAAACTGGACACAACAGATAAGGGTTTAAACCGTTTTTATTTTTATCTAGTTAGATTAATTTAGATAAATAACAGTAACTCACGGTTGATGAAGAAAATTTTACTTATCCTGCTTGTTCTCTTTGGTGGTACTGTTGCTGCCCAACAGAGTCCATTCTTTTCGCATTTTGCGCTAAATCCAGTTCAGTACAACCCTGGATGGTTGGGCCTTGAGGATATTGCATATGCCTCGCTGACTCACAGGTCACAGTGGATTACTTATCCAAATGGAAGTGCACCCACTACCCAAAACCTGACAATGGCTATTCCACTAAAGACCAAGATTAGTGGAATTGGGATTAATATAGTAAACGACAATATTGGTCCTGTAAATAATATTGAAGCCCAGGCCGGGTTTAGCTATACTCAAGATTTAAGAGCTGGGACAATTGCTATAGGGGTAATGCCAGGAGTATACTTCAAAGAATTAAGATCAGATGACCTCATCTTTAATGACGATCAGGAGCCATTATTAGATGGCCTGGAAGGAAATGAAACTCAAACAAATTTTGACATGTCCGCGGGTGTTTTTTTCCAGTCCAGACGAAATTTCTATTTAGGGTTGGGGGTTGTGAATATCTTGACCCCAAATTTCAATTTTGGAGTTGAGGATTTTAAAAATAAAGTACGGAGAACCTTTAGTTTATCAGCTGGTACAGTTTATGATTTCAGGCGAAATTTAAAATTGCAACCAGTAATGATGATTAGGTCGGACCTTAAATCGGCAACTTTTGACCTTGGGTCACTACTCTATTATAAAGACAGGTTGTGGGGAGGAGTAACATTTAGATTGGAGGAGTCGGCAAACATTTTATTAGGATACAGTTTTTTGGAAGACAAATCACTGAAAGCCGGATATAGTTTTGAATACATTATTCAAAATCAAGAGTCGAAAGAACCCGTTAGTTTTGAATTGTTCTTGCGTTATGATCTACCTAATTTAATAATTGGAGGTAAGAAACCAGTAAGGACACCGAGATATACTTTCTAATAGGATGATGAGTCGGATTTATTAGGTAAAACGCAAAAATTTCTCGACTAAGTACAATTATCTCGTGCGAAAAAATTGATAATATTGCTAGAAATTCGGAATTCACATTTTGAACTATTAGCTTTAAGAGCTTATATTTAATTTTTTATAAGCAATAATTTGAATAAAAGACTGTTAAACAACTATAAGTTTATCTTATCAATAGTTAGGTGTTATGATTAAAATGAGTGTTATTAAAAATTCATCCTACCTTTTGTTGGTTATTGCGGTGGTATTTCAGGGCTGTGGACTACTAGGTGGAAATGTTGATGACAATGGTGAATTGGTTGGTGTACAAGGAAGAGAAGGTTGGGAAATGACCCGTCCTTACGGTATGGCAGCAATTCCCGCAGGAACATTTCACATGGGTCAGGCAGACGAGGATGTAGCCGCTACGCAAATTAACTTCAACAAACAGATCACAATAGGTGCATTCTTCATGGATGAGACGGAGATTACAAACAACGAATATCGTCAGTTTGTAGTAGAGCTTACTGAAGGGTCAGAAATTGATCTTCCTTCAGGTTTTTCAATTGAGGATCTTATTCCTGATACTACAGTTTGGGTTGATGACTACACACACCACATGGGAGATCCAATGATGGTGTATTATTGGTCACATCCGGCATTTGACAACTACCCTGTTGTTGGTGTTGACTGGGAAGCTGCAAAATACTTTTGCAAATGGAGAACAGATCACCTCAATGGTGCAAGGGCTGATAGAGGAGAGTTTGCTATGCCAAACTTTAGATTACCTTCTGAAGCTGAATGGGAATATGCTGCTAGAGGCGGACGAGATATGGCAAAGTATCCTTGGGGTAACCCTTACATTAGAAATGTTAAAGGATGTTTGTTAGCAAATTTCAAACCAGGTAGAGGTAATTACTTTGACGATGGTTATGCTTACACATCTCAGGTTGCAACATACTTTTCCAATGACTATAATCTATTTGATATGGCAGGGAATGTGGCAGAATGGTGTGAAGACGCATACAATCCGTCAGCTGTTCCATTGGTGTGGGACTTAAACCCTACCTATTTTGACGAGGAGGAGCCAAGAAAAGTGATTCGAGGTGGATCATGGAAAGATATAGCTTACTTCCTTGAGACAGGAACAAAATCATATGAATTTAAAGATACTGCCCGGGCATCCATAGGATTTAGATGTGCGATGACTTACTTGGGTAGATCGTCAGGTTACGAATTTTAAAACAAAAATCAATAATCAATCAAATTAGTTTTTACTAACCTAAAATATTAATACAAAATGAGTAAAAAAGGCGGATTTCAAGAATTATTGTTTTCAACCATAATGCCAAAGATTTATGGTATTGGTGCAGCAATAGTAATCGTAGGAGCTATGTTTAAGATTCTTCACTTGCCAGGTGCCGGTGAAATGCTAGGTATAGGTCTTACTACTGAAGCTATTATATTTTTCCTTAGTGCCTTTGAACCAAAGCACAAAGAGCCAGATTGGTCTAAAGTATATCCTGAATTAGCGGATGACTATGATGGACCTTCAAAAGCTCCTAGAAAAGCTGTTGCTCCTAGTGGTAATGACGGTTCTGTTTCTAAGCAATTAGATAAAATGCTTGAGAGTTCTAAAATAGGTCCTGAGTTGATTGACAGCTTGGGTAAGGGAATGAAAAGTATGGCAGACTCAGCTAAGCAAATGTCAAACCTTAGTAATGCTGCTGTTGCTACAAATGAGTACGCAACAAACGTTAAGACTGCTTCCCAATCTTTAACTGAAATGAATAAATCTTATGCAGCTACTGCACAAGCTATGGGTGACATGGCAAATGCTTCTAAAGATGCAAAAGATTATCATGCTCAGGTACAAAGTGTAACTAAGAATTTAGGTGCCCTTAATGCAGTTTATGAGCTAGAGTTGAATGATGCAAATAGTCATTTAAAGGCTATGAATAAGTTCTATTCTAATGTTACTGCAGCCATGGAGAATGTTGCACAGGCAAGTAAAGAGTCTGAGCAATTCAAGAATGAGATGACCAAGTTGACAGGAAATATTTCTTCACTGAATAAGGTGTATGGAAATATGCTTACTGCAATGAAAGGTAGCTAGTAGATTGTTTAATCAACATCAAAAAAATTAAAGATGGCTGGAGGAAAAGAAACCCCAAGACAGAAGATGATTGGAATGATGTATTTGGTACTAACAGCACTGTTAGCACTGAACGTTAGTTCCACTATCATTGAGAAGTTTATTTTTATTAATGAAAGTTTGGAGAAGGCCAATAATTCTGCAGTTATTAGAAACACAGGAACTGTAGATAATATTGAGAAAAAGGTTGCTGAATCAGGTGGATCTGAAAAGGACATTGTAGATGCGGCCAAAGCCATTCGAACCCACGCCAATGATGTTCATACTTACCTGGAGCAGTTGAAATCTACTTTCATCGAAATAACAGGAAATTATGAGGACGGCAAACCTGAAACACTAACAAACATTAAGGGTAAAACCGATTATGACAGAGTAGGACACTACATGATGCCTGAAAAAGAAGGTGGAGAAGGTCATGGTGCTGAGTTGCAGGAAAAACTTGAAACTTACATTAATTTCTTAAAAACAACACTTACGAAATTTGAAGCGGATGATGCAACTATTGCTCAACTGGAGCAAATTGCTAGAGATGCGGATGAGGACCCAATTTACAAGGATGACCCAAACCAAAAAGGAAAGAAGTTTTCTCAATTGGCATTCGAAAATTCTCCAACTCCCGCAGGTATCGCTACAGTTTCCGAATTTCAGGCACAGGTATTAAGCTACGAAACAATAGCTTTAGATTTCCTTGCCAAGAAAGTTGGTGCAGCTAATGTGGAGATAAGTGATATTGTACCAATGGTATTGCCAATTTCTCAAAGAGTTGTGGCTGGATCAAAGTATGAAGCAGAAATGTTTATCGCAGCTTCTACTTCAAGTTCTATACCACCAACGATGGAATTAAATGATAAAGCAATTCCTGTGACAGGAAACAGAGGTAAAGTTGAGTTCACCGCCGCTGCAAGTAACAGTGAATATGGTAAAGACGGATTAGCTCCAAAGCAATTCAAAGCTGAAATTACCGTTAAAAGACGCGATGGTAAGGATACAACCTTTACTCAGATGATCGATTACTATGTAATTAAGCCTGTGATTCAGGTACAATCTGCATCAGTTACTGCACTTTATCTTAATTGTGGTAATGAGTTGACTGTAACAGTGCCTGGTTTAGGATCTAATTACAACCCTTCTTTCAGTGCTAAAGGTGGTGTAGCCATCAATGGTGGTGGTGGAGGAAAAGTAACTGTTGTTCCTAAATCAAACAAGGTTACACTTTCTGTATCAAATGCAGGTTCTTATATTGGTGCCAGAGACTTCCAGGTAAGGAGAATTCCTGCTCCGGAGATCAAAGCATTCATCGGAAACAGAGAGGTGAACCTGAAACAAGGTATTCCTGCTAAGACTCCAAGGATTGACCTGAAAGCAATCGCTGATGAAAGTTTCCAAAAGTTCCTACCTAAAGATGCAAACTTTAGGGTGACAGGTGCGGAAATTACATTAGTAAGAGCTGGTATAGGTGGACAAAGCCTAAGAGTAAATGGACCGGTAGTTAATCTGGGACCAATAGCTGCTCAGGCAAGAAAAGGTGATAACCTTGTGATTGAAATTAAGAAGGTAGCAAGAGCCAACTTTAGAAAAGAGATTGAAGATTTCAACAACTTTACAGGTAGGTTTATTACGATACCCCTTAGATAATATAAGTTAAACGTTATGAATAAATTAGGTTATGCAATAATACTGTTATTCACCATAATTGGCTTTAGTACGGCCTATGCTCAGGTTCCTGAGGTAGCTCCTGCTATTAAACCAAAAGTGGTTGAGTCTCAGATTATGTTCAAGAAGACGGTTTGGAGGAGAATGGATCTGAATGAAAAACAGAACAAACCATTTTTTTCCATTAACGGAGAAGTGACTAAGGTGCTCATCGATGCGGCAAAGAAAGGATTGATTTTTCCTTATGAGAATGATTCTTGCCTGACTAGAATGTCAATGGACGTATTCGAAGAGAGAATTCAACAAGAGAATCAGCAAAGTAGCGAACCGGATCCTTTTAGTGACCCTAATGACCCATTTGCTCAATTAGATCAGGGTGGGGATACTGCTCCGGCTGGACCACTTTGGATACCACCATCAGAGTTTAATATTCTTCAGATTAAGGAGAGATTGTTCTTTGATAGATTAAGAAGCAGAATGTACTATGAGATGCAATCAATTACATTGTACTTATCAGCAACAAGTTTCTATAATCAAGCTGGTTTCCAGAAACCAATTGCTTCTTTTAAGTGGGAAGATGTTGAAAAACTATTCAGAGAGGTAGTTCCTGAAAAGGCGATTTGGTATAATAACCAAAACTTAGCAGCAAATTTGAACATGGCTGATGCATTTCAGTTAAGATTATTTTCTGCACCCATTGTGAAGATCTCCAATGCTACTGACAGATCAATTAGAGAGATTTATGGTCAGGGTAAAAAGGGGATTACAGCGGCTCAACAACTCGAATTTGAGTTGGTGAATTTTGAAAACGAAATGTGGGAGTTCTAGGACTTTCACGAAATTTAATATTTTAGGTGAAATAGGGGCTCAGGTTTGGGCCCTTATTTTTTTGCCTTATTCTTATCAAAATATGTAGCTACTACTTTTGCTTTAGCTAAACCAATTGCCTCTGATAATTCTGTAATGGAGGCTTCTTTAATATTCTTAATTGTTCTGAATTTGTGATAAAGTTTTTGTTTGCTTTGATCACCAATTCCTGATATTAAATCCAATTCTGAAACAATAGATGATTTACTTCTCTTGTCTCTATGGAATGTAATGGCAAATCTGTGGGCCTCATCTCTCAAGTGTTGTAATAACTTCAAGGATTCCGATTTCTTACTAAGATGCAATGGAATTGGGTCTTCCGGAAAGTATAATTCTTCAAGCTTTTTAGCGATACCTATGACTGGAATTTGACCATAAAGTGAAATTGACTTAAGTGCTTCAATCGCGGCATTTAGCTGTCCTTTCCCTCCATCAATTACTATAAGTTTGGGAAATGCCACACCCTCATTTTTTAACCTTGTATACCTTCTGGTAACAATCTCTTTCATACTGCCAAAATCATCGGGCCCTACTACAGTCTTAATATTAAAATGTCTATAATCTTTCTTTGAGGGTTTGCCATTTTTGAAGCATACCATAGACGCGACCGGGTTAGTCCCTTGTATATTGGAGTTATCAAAGCATTCAATGTGATTGGGGAGTTCTGTCAGCTTTAATTCTTCTTGTAATTGTTTTAATATTCTTGTAGATGAGTTTTCTGATTGGGACTGTCTGGAGATCTTCTCTTTTTTATAGAACAAAGCATTCTTAATGGATAATTCAATAAGCTTTTTCTTGTCTCCTATTTTGGGTTGATATATAGAGATTGAGTCATTTATAGAAGGAATTGCGAGGTTTGTGAGTATTTCTGTATTCTCGCTATTGAATTTGCTTCGTAATGATATGATGGCATGCAACAGGAGCTCTTCGTCAGTTTCATCAAGTCTTCTTTTAAGTTCCACAGTTTCTGAGGCGATAATTGTTCCATGTTCTATACGCATGTAATTGACGATAGCATAGTTTTCAGCATTTGTTATAGTGAAAACATCTACATCAGAGACTTTTTGGCTTACAATCAGACTCCTTGCCTGGAATTTCTCAAGTAACTCAAGTTTATCCTTATATTTCTGTGCATTCTCAAAATCAAGAGTTGACGATGCTGTCTGCATTTTGTCCTGGAAATACCGTTTAACAAATGCTATGTTACCCTTCAAGATCTGTTTGCAGTGATCAACCTCTTCCAGGTATTCTGCTTCTTCCTGAAGGCCTTCACATGGACCAAGGCAATTACCAATATGGTACTCAAGGCATATCTTGAATTTTCCATTCTTGATGTTACTTTCTGTTAAAGCCAGATTACACGTTCTGATTTTATATAGCTTTCTGATTAGGTCCAATACATTGTTCATCGCTTTCACACTGGTATACGGACCAAAATAGATGCCTTTGGACTTGTCTATTCTTCTGGTGCTGTAAATTTTAGGAAAGCGTTCATTCGTTATGAGAATACTCGGAAAGCTTTTATCATCTTTCAGGAGAATATTATATTTCGGCTGATTCTCCTTGATTAGATTGTTTTCAAGGAGTAGCGCATCAAATTCGGAATTTACAATGGTTACTTCAATGCTTCCGATTTCTGAAACAAGTCTTACAGTTTTTCTATTGTGTTGGGAGGATTTAGAAAAGTAGGATTGTACCCTTTTTTTTAGATTTTTGGCTTTCCCGATATATATAAGCGTGTTTTCTTTATCAAAAAACTTATAGACACCGGGATTACCTGGAAGACTACCAAGTTCATTTGTGCTGAATTTGGGTTGCTCCATAGCATCAAATCAGACTGTCCATGTCAATCAGTAACTGATCCTGCAAGGTGGAGTCTACCTCAATTGTGTTATTGTTTTTTGAACAATCAATCTCGACACTCAATGGTCTCGTAGGTCTCTCAAATTGACCCTTCGTGATGTTAAGAGTTGAATCCCCATAGACATCAGTCATAAACCTTTTCCAAATTGGGAGTGCCGTTTTAGCTCCGGCTCCACCACTCCAACTTTTCCAGTGAATACTTCTGTCATCGCCACCTACCCAGGCGCCTGCCACTATGTCCTTTGTAACGCCCATAAACCATCCATCTGAACCATTCTGCGTTGTTCCGGTTTTTGCTCCAATTTCATTATCCGCTTTAAGATCAGCTCCCAGTCCATGCCCCGTTCCACCAGATTCTTCAGTAGCACCACGAAGCATGTAGAGCATCAAGTATGCTGTTTCTTCATTTAATGCTTCCTTTCGTTCCGGAATAAATTCCTGAATTACATTTCCATTCTTATCTTCTATTCTTGATATGAAAAATGGTTCTGTATGAGTTCCTTTATTGACAAACGTACTGTAGGCTCCTACCATTTCAAATAATGAAACATCACCTCCAGCACCTAGACATAATGAAGGTACCGGTTGCAAATCGCTATTTATCCCAATGCGATGGGCATAATCGACTACTGTAGCTGGGCCAATAATCTTCATGATATAAGCGGTTATACTATTGACGGAACGGGCCATTGCTTGTCTGATCGTCATTACCTCACCTGTATAAATGCTATTGAAGTTATTTGGTGACCAGGTTGGGGGCTCCTGACCTGGTAATTCAAATATCACCTGGGCATCAACAACAGGAAAACAAGGGGAATACCCTGTGCTTATGGCTGATGCAAAGACCATTGGTTTCAAAACTGAGCCAGGTTGCCTCTTGCCTTGTTTCACATGATCATACTTGAAGTATTTATGGTTGATTCCTCCAACCCAGGCTTTTATATGACCAGACTCAGGATCCATTGCCATAAAACCAGTTTGCAGGAATCGCTTATAATAATTTATTGAATCGTAATGACTAAATGTGGTATCGATTTCACCATCCCAACTGAATACCGTCATTGGTTTCTTTTTATTCAGGTAATGGTCAATTGAATCAGGTTTTCCCTTGTATTTTGTCCTTAAATACCTGTAGTATTCACTTCTTTTGATTGAATTTTCCAGGAAGTTTTCAATCGTGTTACCATCTTCGTCTCTCCAGGGTTCAGCACCATCCCAGTGTTCGTCGAATAGTTTTTGTAGATCCTTCATGTGGGACTCCACAGCATTTTCGGCATACATTTGCATTCGACTATCAATGGTGGTGTAAATTCTAAGCCCATCATCAAAAATATCATAGCCATTCTCATTGGCCCAATACATTAGAAAATTTCGTGCACGTGTTCTGAAATATGGCGCAAGACCTTCATTGTGGTTTTCTACTAAATAATTAAGCCCGAAATCAGAGGCATCAAGGGAATCAAATAAGAACTTGTCGATCAGTCCATATTTGTAGACATTATACAAGACTTCAGTTCTCTTTTGCTTGGCAAATTCAGGGTTGAGCACTGGATTGAAACGAGTGGGTTTATTGATCAACCCTACAAGAACTGCCGCTTCTTTATAGGTGATTTCACTAGGAATCTTATTGAAATATGTTTTACAAGCTACTTTAACACCGTATGAATTACTGCCAAACTCAATTGTATTTAAGTACATGGCTAGAATTTCCTCTTTGGTATACGATGATTCCAGCTGAACTGAGATGATATACTCTTTTATTTTTGTTATTATTTTCCCAATGCCACTGTAATTGTGAAGCTTACCGTTGTTATCAGTTTCGGTACGGTACAGGTTTTCAGCGAGTTGCATGGTGATGGTACTACCACCCCCTCTGTTTTGGCCTAAAAAGAATCCTGATGCTGCTCTTAACAATCCTTTTAGGTCCACTCCAGCGTGTTCTTTAAATCGGATATCTTCTGTTACCAATAGAGTATTGATCAATTCCGGGCTCAACTCTTCGTAAGTCACCTGGGTTCTGTTGTATCTGAAGTATTTTCCGAGAATCTCTCCGTCTGCCGAATACAATATTGATGATAAATCGGGATCCGGTCTTTCAAGTTTTTCAAGGCTTGGCAATTCTCCAAACAGGTTTGAAGGATTCCATTTGACAATTTGGATTGACAGGGGAAGGCCAATTACGAACATCAGGCATAAAACCCAAATCAAAATCACTAGCCTTTTGATTCCTTTTGAACTCATTGATTAGTTGTATAATTCCTACTGAAGAATTTTCTATAGGATTCTAATTCTTTAGTTTGATATAACGTATTGAAATTAGAATCTGTAATGACAAATTTATAAATTTTGATGGTTTGATATGCTTTTTCCAATGAACTGATTTGATTGAACGCCACAAGAAAAGCACTGGCCTTTTTTTCATCCTCAAATTCATTGATTAATACCATAGCATGTTGATCATCCAGAATTAAATTACCAATTCGTAGATCATCAAAACCTTCGATTTTTTCCAGATCAGATTCGACGGACTTTATAATTTCTGAAGCAGTATTCTCCTTGTTTTCATAAGCGATTACACATAAATGCTTTCTTTCCAGGTTTTTACTCCATTTGGCTTTTGAGCTACTTATAAGATTTAGCTGGTGCTCTTCAGATTCCTTAATAAGCTTATCTACATAAGGAATCAATTCACTTTCCGGATATGATTTTTTGAAGTTGCTTAACTCAAATTGGTACTTAAATATGTTGTCCATTTTTCCAATAACAAGAACTCTTAGAAGAGCCATGTTATCAGTAAAAACATTATCAGGGTATTCTGCAATGGAGGCATCCAGGTTATTCAAGGCACTTTTATAGTTGCCTGTGTCATACATAGTATAGCACTGCTTGTAAAGCTTTTCAAGTTTACTTTTTATGGCAAAGCTCTCCTCTCTGTAATTTGGATTCTCAATTAGCTTTGCATAGACAGTATTTGGAAACTCCGTAATTAGAGTATTTGCATATCCACTGGTTTTTGTTGAATCTATTTCTTTACTCAGAAGGTATTGTAAGTAGAGAACCTCAGGTTTGTATTCACTGATTGGGAATCGAACCAGAAGATTATCAAATGTCTCCATTGCATTCTTGTCTTCATAAAGGTTAAAGTGGTAGATTTTCCCTAATTCGTAATGAGCCACTTCAACTTCAGCCAGTAGTCTGCTTTGAGAGGCAGAGTCTCTGGGGATGGTACTCAAAAGAGCATCTTTATCAAGTGTTGATCCTCCCGAAACCGACTGATTTTGACCTGAGGTGTTATCCAGGTTTGCAGTAGTTTGATCTTGATCTCCAGATTGTGGGGAATTGCTTTGAAGTACTTGCTTGTTACTTCTTCTCCAATGATCCTCCAATTGTCTGGTTCCCCAAATTCTCCTAAATTCATTTTTGCCTTTCGAGACTGCAGAAAGGTTATAGAAGTACCATGTAGCACCCTCTTCAGACCCAAGTTGGATTATATCTTCGCTGGTGTTAAGTGCTTGCATCTGATTTCTTCTCTCACGTTTTTTCCTTTCTTCCTCAAGTTTTTCTTCCTCTGCTTTTTTGATGGCTATGTATTCATCCAGGAACTTGTCTAAAGTTGCAGGATCCATTTTTCCAAGAGCCAGTAAACTATCATTGTCCTGAATAATATTGATCTGCTTAACAAAATCAGAAAGAATTTGCTGCCTTGCCTGAATTATTGGATACAATTCTTCATCCTGAGGTAGTGTTGATACTGTGCTGTCATAATAATTTTTTGCCAGTTCATAGTTCTTGATACTATCATAGTAGATTTTACCTAACTCCCAGAATGAATATCCTTTTTGACGTTGGTTGTTTACACTGCTTTCAACTGAAGATTTAAAAGCAGAGATGGCCTCATCCAAATTTCCTTGCTTTAACTCAAAGTTGCCGATCTCGTAGTATATTTTGTCACGATATTCTTCATTTTTTTCATCGTTCAGGAGTTTTCTAAAATACTTCCTAATCTTTCTTGTGTCAGAGGTGTTTGCCAGTTCGGTCACCTGAGCCATGTTGAGCTTAGTGTAGAATGAGAGTTCATAAGATGGGTTGAACTTTAGTACTTTTCTATAGAAATTGTAAGCTTCTGCTTCAAAACCCAGTTCCTGGTAAACTTGTCCAATAATAAAGTTGATTCTGGCCTTCTCCTTTTTCTTTTTCAGATACTCTTCAGCTTTCACAAGATTACTTACCATATTATTTAAGTCTTCTTTCACCTGGTATAGGTAAGCACGATTTAAATAAAGACCTCTTAAGTTGCTTTTGCTGAGGTCTTCCCTTTTCAGGTAATCAGATACAGCTACGGCGTTATTAAGTTCATTATTTTTAACAAAGGTGTGCATGAGCTCTACAAGCGCTCTATGCCGGGCATTATCATTTTCACTGTGGGTATTGACATACTTGTAAGTTTCTACAGCGTCTTGAAATTCATAATTAAAGAAGCGTGCCTGACCTACTAATATGTAAGCATCATCCTCCCACGCTGAGCCAGGGTGCCTTTGGATAGCGATTGACGATTTCTGAATAATGTCTTCTAGTTGATCTTCAAACTGCTTTGTGTCAGTTGTATCAAATTCAACAAAAATTGGCAGGACCCTGTTATAATTCCATTGATAACTGTTTTCAAGACTTGCTTCAATTTCCTTTACATGTTCATTCGCTATGAAGTAGGCATTGTAATGAGCAGTTGTATTGTGAAATCCCTGACTAATAGGTCCTTTCTTGTAAGAGGAACAAGCTGTCAAGAACATCACACCAAAAAGGAAAACCAATAAGTTATTTATGAAATGATTCAATGTTTTTTTCAGATTAGCAGGAAATTTAGGCAATTAATGTAATTAGCTTTAGGTTAATTGTTTAAATATATAATTTTGACGATTCAAATTTACGACGAATCTTGGGAGCAAAGAAGACTTTATCCAATAGGTTAACGAACAGGTACCTACTTATTATCCGAAACGAAGAGAATTTCGCTGAGAAAACTACGATTAGTTTTACTTACGCAAAGGCAATTCTTTTATTTACCGGATCATTTATCATATTAATGGGTCTGGCCATTTATTTGGTAACCAGTGTACTTGAATCATGGTTTGACCCAAGGCATGCTCAAAATGAGGCAAAAAGGGAGCTGATTCAGCTTACAATGAAAGTAGATTCTCTTGAATCTCAAGTCACACAACGTGAGCAATACATAGAAAACATTCGAAAAATCCTCTCAGGGGAGGATGAACAGTACGGTAATATTGAAGAAAGGGAATTAACTGATGAGCAAATTCAGGCCAATTCCGTAAACGATTTGGATGAAACTCGTGTGGATGAATTTAGAAAAGAGTTTGAAGAGGAGTCTCTGGGTAGTTTGAATACGTATAAAGGCAATACGGAGGCCCTTCAGGAAATGTTCTTGTTCAGCCCTCTAGGCAAAGCTGGGATTGTTTCTGATGGGTTTGATCCAAAGATCAATCACTATGGAGTGGATTTGGTTGCGAAAGAGAATGAACCGGTTAAATGTGTAGCCGATGGAACAGTGATTTCTAAGGACTGGACATTAGATAATGGCTATGTAATTGCCATCCAGCACAGAGGTAATTTAATCTCCATATACAAGCATAATTCGGATTTGTTAAAAAACGTTGGTAATTTTGTGTCAGCGGGGGAAATCATTTCTATCATAGGAAATACTGGAGAGCTTACATCAGGACCACACCTACACTTTGAACTATGGTATAATGGAAATCCGGTTGACCCTGAAGAGTTTGTGGATTTTTAGATACGGAAAAAGGATTAAAAAAAAGAGAGATGTTCAACAAACAAGATCAAAAAGCAGTGGTGGAACAGAGCAATTCCAGTAACATTATTGGAAAAGGAACTTCGGTAACTGGTAATGTTGAAACATTCGGTAACGTGAGGATCGAGGGTAAAGTAATTGGTAATGTCACAACAAAATCAAAAGCAGCCCTTGGACATTCTTGCTATATTGAAGGGAACTTACTAGCTCAAAATGCTGAGATTGCAGGACATGTAAAAGGTGTGGTAGAATGTACAGAGTTACTTGTACTTAAACCAACTGCAGTTATAGACGGTGATATTGTCACTAACAAACTAATCGTTGAATCTGGCGCTACCTTTAATGGTGGATGTAAAATGGGAGTTGCCAATAAAGAGATTCAAATAGCAGGTGAAAAAGCAGAAGCCAAGCTCCTCAAAGCCCAATAAGACTGATCCCAACCTTTATTTAAAGTACACCGGTCTTGCTTTTGAACTTTTTGCAGTGATAGGTGTCGGTGTTTGGGGAGGTTATCGATTGGACTTATACTTTGAAAACAAATACCCGGTGCTACTGATTGTATTCACATTTATAGCTACCGGGGCAGCTTTATATTCACTATTCCGTAAACTTCCTAAAATTTGAACTGGAGAAAACACCTTCTCATATATTTTTCCCTGACTTTATTTCTCTGGCTTCTTAGTATAGGTCTTAAGCAATTGGGACTAAGTCTTCACCCGTATTTTATAGGAATATTGGCATTCTATTTTGTTGTAGCATCTTTAATAACCTTGATACATGCATTGGCGTTGCAGGCTGAAGATAAAAGCCCCGTGGTGCTCCTGGGTGGAGTGGTTATCCGATTGATCCTCACGATTTTTTTTATGGTGTTCGCCCTCTTATTTGGAGTTGTTGAGCATGAGGTGTTCATACTCAATACTGCAGTGCTCTATATTCCCTATTTAATCTTTGAAATCATTCTCTTATTACCTAACTTGCGCCCGAATTCTGAGGAGAACTTATAGAGAGATGATAAAAACATTTAGGTCAAGCTTATCCAAATTATTGACATTCAGTTTCTTAGCTTGTCTTGCATTAACCCTAGTTCCGAACAAATTATCGGCTGAAAGTGGTGGGGGTGAAAGTGAGGATTTCGATCCGGCAGCTATGATTAATCACCATATTTTGGATGCACATGAGTGGCACTTCTTTGATGGTCACTACGGCACCTTGTTTCTACCTGTTATTTTGTACTCTTCAGACAGAGGCTTGGAAGTATTTTCAAGCTCAAATTTCTATGATGATCACCACAATGTAGTTGATTACAATGGTTACAAATATGAACATGGTCATATTATTCCTGAAGAAGGAAGGTCGATTGTGGATTTCTCGATTACCAAGAACGTAGCATTCCTGTTTATCAATGCCGGACTCTTATTATTTATTTTCCTGGCAGTGGCCAAGGGGTACAAAAAGAATGAAGGAGGTGCTCCAAGAGGTATTCAGTCTTTCTTCGAGCCAATCATTATTTTCGTAAGAGATGAAATTGTAAAACCAAACATTGGTCCGAAATACGAAAAATATTTACCCTATTTATTAACGCTGTTCTTTTTTATCTGGTTTGGTAATTTGCTTGGACTTTTACCAGGTGCGGCCAACCTTACTGGTAACATCGCTGTGACGATCGTACTGGCATTCTTCACATTTGTAATCACAAACGTAAGTGGAAATAAACATTACTGGAAACATATATTTAATACACCAGGTGTACCTGCTGCTCTGAAGCCAATTATAGTACCTGTTGAGATCATTGGTATTTTCACCAAGCCATTCTCACTTTTGGTTAGGCTTTTTGTTGCTATTACAGCTGGTCACATTGTGATTTTAAGTTTGATTGGATTGATTTTCATCTTCCACTCATGGGCTGTTGGTTTTGGTAGTACCTTGATTGTAACATTTATCAATTTCATTGAGTTGCTAGTTGCTACCATTCAGGCATATGTTTTCACCATGTTCTCATCGCTTTATATAGGATTAGCGGTTGAAGATCATCATGATGATCACTAATTAAGTTGAATTTATTGTTTCATAATTAATAATAACTAAAATGACGTTTTTAGCAATTTTAATGGATGCTGCTCTAGCTGTAATGGGAGCCGGAATCGGATCAGGTCTTGTAGCGATAGGCGCAGGAATTGGTATCGGTAAAATTGGTGGTTCTGCTATGGAAGCTATGGGTAGACAGCCTGAAGCTGCTGGTAAAGTACAAACTGCTATGTTGATTATCGCCGCTCTTATTGAGGTAATTGCGCTTTTCGGTGTGGTAGTATGTTTACTTATCTCTTTCCAAGGAGGACAGTGGTAAAATAGCATTTTAAATTTGCCGACTACATTAGGTAGCGGCAAATTTTTTTAATTTGAAACAAACCCATATAAAACAATAACAAAATGGATCTTTTATTACCCGGTGTAGGTCTGATATTCTGGCAGTTTGTCACTTTCCTGATTGTGTTCTTGATTTTAAGAGCATTAGCCTGGAAGCCAATTATGTCTGCTTTAAAAGCACGTGAAAACATGATCGGTGACTCATTGAAAGCTGCAGAGTTAGCCAAAGATGAAGTGGCTCAAATCAAGCAAGACAATGAATACTTGCTTCAGGAAGCCAGAGAGGAAAGAGAGAAAATGTTGAGTGAGGCTTTGAAGACTGCAAACCAAATCAAGGAAGATGCAAAGGCAGAAACTTCCAAAATCTCTGAAAAAATGATTGCTGATGCAAAAGTGGCTATCGAGAACGAGAAGAAGGAAGCTTTGAAAGAGGTGAAAGACCTTGTAGCTTCACTTTCACTGGAAATAGCCGAGAAGGTATTAAGAGAGAAACTTTCTGATGACAAATCACAGAAAGAGCTTGTTCAGAAATTCTTAGGTGACGTAAAGGTTAATTAATAGATGTCAGACAGTAGAGTAGCCAAGAGATATGCCAAACCCCTGCTAGAATTAGCAGACGAAAAAGGCATTCTCGAAGAGACCAAGAAGGACATGGAGGACTTTGTTAAACTTTGTGATGAAAGCAAAGATTTGACATTGATGCTTAAAAGTCCGATCATACCACACCTTAGGAAGTTAGAAATTCTACAGAAATTATTTAAAGGTAAAGTGGGAGATCTTACTTATTCGATTTTCGAAATTATTGTCAGAAAAAACAGGGAAGCGATATTGCCGGATGTAGGAAGATCATTTCTGGAGCAATACAACCTAAAAAAGGGTATTGTTGAGGCAACTATTACTTCTACCTATAAGCTGGACGCTAAAACTAAAGGCGAGTTTGAAAAACTTGTTAACCAGATTTCAGGCAAGAAGGCAACTCTGAAAGAAATAGTAGATCCATCCGTAATAGGTGGATTTAAATTAATGATTGGAGATAGACAAATTGATGAGACGGTCAGCTCCAAACTAAGGGAATTAGAATTACAATTTTTATCAAAAGCATAGAAAGAACATTAGCCCTCTGCTAGAGGCATATAAAATTTGATATTATGGCAGAAGTAAGACCTGATGAAGTATCAGCAATATTAAGAGAACAGCTTTCCAACCAAAGAAGCGAAGCTGAACTTGAAGAAGTAGGCACTGTATTACAGGTAGGTGATGGTGTAGCCAGGATCTACGGACTTTCAAAAGCACAGGCTGGAGAATTGTTGCAATTCGAAAATGGACTAAGTGCAATGGTCCTTAACCTTGAAGAGGATAATGTTGGAGCCGTACTATTCGGTGACTCAAGTGGCGTAAAAGAAGGAGATACTGTTAAAAGAACAGGTACAATTGCTTCTATTCAGGTAGGTGATGGTATGTGTGGTAGAGTGGTAGATACATTAGGTAACCCTATCGATGGTAAAGGCCCGATTGCAGGTGAGACCTATGAAATGCCTCTTGAAAGAAAAGCACCAGGTGTAATTTACCGACAGCCTGTAAGTGAGCCACTTCAAACAGGTATCAAAGCGATTGACTCAATGATTCCAATCGGAAGAGGTCAAAGAGAGCTTGTAATTGGTGACCGTCAGACTGGTAAAACTGCTGTGGTTATTGATACCATTCTTAACCAAAAAGAATTTTATGACAGAGGTGAGCCTGTTTTCTGTATTTACGTAGCAATCGGTCAGAAAGCTTCTACAGTAGCAGGAATTGTTTCTGCTCTAGAAAAAGGTGGAGCACTTGACTATACAGTAATTGTGAGTGCTGCAGCTTCAGATCCTGCTCCTATGCAGTTCTTTGCTCCATTTACAGGTGCTGCAATTGGTGAGTACTTCAGAGATACTGGTAGACCTGCTCTTGTAGTTTATGATGATTTGTCTAAACAGGCGGTTGCTTATAGAGAAGTTTCGCTACTTCTTAGAAGACCTCCGGGACGTGAAGCTTATCCTGGTGATGTATTCTATCTTCACTCAAGATTATTAGAAAGAGCTGCGAAGATCAATGACAGTGATGACATTGCGAAGCAAATGAACGATCTTCCTGATTCTTTAAAAGATAAAGTTAAAGGTGGTGGTTCATTAACAGCCCTTCCGATCATTGAAACGCAGGCTGGTGACGTATCAGCATATATCCCGACGAACGTAATTTCGATTACTGACGGGCAGATTTTCCTTGAAACAAACCTATTTAATTCTGGTATCAGACCAGCAATTAACGTTGGTATCTCTGTATCAAGGGTAGGGGGTGCTGCTCAGATTAAGTCAATGAAGAAAGTATCTGGAACATTGAAACTAGATCAGGCACAATTTAGAGAACTGGAAGCATTTGCTAAATTCGGCTCTGACCTTGATGCTGCTACTCAAAGAACAATTGATAGAGGTAGAGTAAACCAGGAAATGTTAAAGCAACCTCAATTCTCTCCAGTCGCTGTTGAGGAACAAGTAGCTGCTATCTATGGGTTTACCAAAGGTTTCTTTGACAAGGTGCCACCAAGTAAAGTAAAAGAATTAGAGAAAGAATACCTTTCATTGATGAAGACACAGCATCAATCAGCACTTGAAGACCTGAAAGCAGGTAAATTAAGTGACGAGGCTGTTGCAGCAATGGAAGATGTGGCTAAAGAAGTAGCTGCTAGATATACAAAATAAGAAGCTTTAGTACATGGCTAATTTAAAAGAAGTAAAAAATAGGATCTCTTCTGTTTCCTCAACGCAACAGATCACCAAGGCTATGAAAATGGTGGCTGCAGCTAAATTGAGAAAAGCACAAGATAAGATCACCCAGATGAGGCCATATTCTCAGCGGATGTCAAGTATCATTCAAAACGTTACATCAGGTATGACTGAAGGTGTAGAGAATGTATTTGCAGAAGAGAGGCCTGTAAACAGGGTGCTTATTGTTGTGGTTACTTCAGACAGAGGTCTTTGTGGCGCTTTCAATAGTTCTGTGTTTAAGTCTACTGTAGCCCTTATTAAGGAAAAGTATGCCACTGAACTTGAGCATGATTCATGTATTATTATGCCAATTGGAAAGAAGGCATTGGAATACTTTAAGAAACGGGATTATCTAGTTATAGAAAGGTTCAGCCACTTAATCCATGACTTGTCATTCGAAAATGCAAGGGAAGCAGGACAATTCATTCTGGACGAATTTAAAAGTGGTTACTTTGATAGGGTAGAGTTTGTTTACAACGAGTTCAAAAACGTAGCAACTCAGATTGTTGTAAATGAACAATTCTTACCTGTCCCTGCTGTTGAAGAAACAGAGGTTGAAGAGGAAGAGAAAAGCTCGTCTAATGTGGATTACATCCTTGAGCCATCTAAGGAATTTATTTTCCAGGAGATAATTCCAAAGTCTTTGAAAATTCAGTTTTATAAGGCGCTTCTTGAATCAAATGCTTCTGAGCATGGAGCAAGAATGACGGCTATGGATAAAGCGACAGAAAATGCTGGTGAATTATTGAAAGAGCTGAAATTGACTTACAATAGAACCAGACAAGCTGCGATTACAACTGAAATTCTTGAAATTGTAGGTGGTGCAGAGGCATTAGCTGCTAACTAAGAAAATATTTCATTCTTATATTTGAAGGGTCTACCAGATGGTGGACCCTTTTTTGATTCAAATGATTTCTAAGGCATATCATATCGCTCGTATTCTGTCACTGGACGTAGTGTTGGGAGCCATTGTATTAAGTAGGTTTATTGCCTGGTACCTTGGTGCATCCTTCTCATGGATTATTGACATTAGCCTGGGTTTGGCAGTATGGGTAATTTACACCTGGGATCACCTTTCGGATGCAACTAAAGTATCTTTACCATCTACAGACCGACATAAGTTTCATAAAAAGTATCGCAGGGTCTTAACAATCTTTTTAATTGCCGCTGTATTATGCGGTAGTTCACTGATGCTATTTCTACCCTATAGAACGCTTCAGTTTGGAATATTCTCTGGGGGATTAGTCCTCATTTATTTTCTATTGATTCAGTTGTGGCCAAAATTTCACTATAAAGAAATTTTAAGCGCATTGGTATATTCTATTGGTGTATTTGTGGGGCCAGTTTCAATGTATGGAGGTAAGCTGTATTTAATTGATGCTGTAATCTTTTTTCAGGTCCTGCTTATCGCGTTTTTTAACCTTTTGGTATTCTCTGATTATGAACGCGAAAAGGATCAACGGGATGGTCACTTATCACTTGTACTTCACCTGGGTGAAAAATATGATAAAGTGATTGTCAGTTTACTTCTACTACAGGGATTGCTAAGTATTTGGGTATTTACAGCGGGGTTGTCAAGTACTCTTGTAGTTGTTGAAGTCATATTTCTCTTGATGCACCTGGTCCTCATTTCAATACACTTTAAGCAGGAATTCTTTTCACATAAGGAGAAATATCGGGTTTTGGGTGATGCCATATTCTTTTTACCGCTACCAATTTTGCTGTTTTGAGAAGCTCATATGATAAGCTCGCTCCATTTTATGACAGGTTGAAGAAGTTTGTTTTTGGGATAACAATCATTGAAGCCGAGCAGGTTTATTTGCAACACATCGTCAATAAAAAAATTCTGATAATTGGAGGAGGGTCAGGTGAAATATTGGAAGTGATTGACCATTCAAATTACGTATGGTTCATTGACTCTTCTGCTAAAATGATTGAGATAGCCCAAAGTAGAGTGATATCAGAACGTATTACCTTTATCCAAGATGAATTTCCTTTGGGTTATGACATGAATCAGAAGTATGATATAATAATTTCAAATTTCTTTTTGGATCTCTTTGACAATAGGGAGTTGTACAAAGTGATAAAATCCATAAAGGGAATGATAGATGAACATGGTCAATTGATTGTTACAGATTTTAGAAGAACCCATCATTTATGGAATAATTTCGTACTTTGGATTATGCATTTGTTTTTCAATGTAGTAACAGGCTTAAAAAACAAGTCCATAAAACCTCTTGATCAAATACTTGTTGATCAGGGATTTACGAGAATAGATATCAGGTATTTCAGAAATGAAATGATTTTTTCTGGAATTTATTTACCAGAGTAGAAACCTTTTAAAAGATGATTGGTCTTTAGAACAAATTAGTAGGATAAAAATTGGATTCATCTCACCAATCAATACATAAGTACCTCATCACGAGAAGCCAGCAAGGTGATCAACGCGCCCAACGGGAGCTTTATCAGCTATATGTGAAAGCAATGTTTAACATCTGCAGACGAATGATGGGAAATGATGATGATGCACAGGATGTATTGCAAGATGCATTCATTGACGCATTTTCTAGACTTCACACACTGAAAAATGTCAATACTTTTAGTGCCTGGATAAAGAGAATAGTCATTAACCGATGCATTAACGCTATCAAAAAAAGAAAACTGGTCACCGTAGATATTGATGACGGGTATGATATAGAGGAGGAAAATGTACATGATGATGAGATTGTGAAGCATCAGGTGAAAGAGGTGATGCAAAAGATGGATCAGCTCAGTGAAGGATGCAGGATGGTCATGAACTTATATGTATTTGAAGGGTACGATCATGCTGAAATTGCACAGATTCTGTCTATATCGGAATCTGCGTCTAAGTCGCAATATTGTAAAGCAAAGATCAAGCTTAGAAAATTATTGAATGAAGATAATCAGCTGGAATATGGAAGATAAATTAAAAGCATTTGTAGGTGCCAATCGTGATGAATTTGAATCACATGAGCCTAACGTTGATTTGCTATGGGAAAATATTCAAACAGGGCTCACGGATAAAGCTGAGAAGACTAAGAATAGTCACAGAGCCTGGATGAAAATAGCCGCATCCATAGCCTTGCTGATCGTATTTTCGATTTCCTTTTTCTACATGATGGAAAATGATCAGGTAGAACAGAACGTGTTTGCTTCTAATCCTGAATTGGCAGAGGCGCAATTATTTTATACGTCTCAGATCGATCAGAAAATGACCATAGCCAGAACGAGGATACAAAATAAGGCTATGTTAAGTGATATTGAAGAGTTAGACAGAGCTTTTGCAGAACTTCAGGAAGACCTGAAAGATAATGCAGATAATGAGGAAGTAATTATCGCGATGATTGAAAATTATCAGTTGAAATTGAAAATCCTGGATAGAATTTTGAAAGAGCTAAAAGAAGAGGAGGTTGAACATGAACAGCTATAATATGATGAAGTGGAAATTTTGCTTACTAGTATTACCCTTTTTCGTTATTTGGGGCAGGACCGAAGCTGGGAATGGAGAAGATACTAAGCTAACTAAGAATATTACCAGATCATTCTCTCTGAAGTCTGGAGATAATATCGAAGTGTTCAATAAGTATGGCAAAGTGATTGTGAATACATGGGATAAAGATTCTGTGAAGTTTTCAATTGACATTGTGGCCAGTGGCAAGACTGATGATATCGTGGATAAGCTGATGAACAAGGTAGAAATTGATTTCAATTATGCTACAGGATTTCTAATGGTCGAAACAGAGATGGACAAAAAGTCTGGCCCATTCAGTTCTGTAATCAGTACCATTGAAGATTATTCTAAAACAAGTTTCGGGAGTAAGAATAAAGTGACCATTGACTATAATATTCAATTACCCAGCAACGTGGATCTTACTGTTGAAAACAAATTTGGAGATGTTTTTATTAACGATTTTCAAGGAAATCTTGAGCTGGATTTGTCGCATGGTGATTTGAGGGCAAGGAAATTAAGTGGTGAATCAGATATTTCCCTTTCATTTAGCAAAAGCACGATAAAGGGGATTGAGAAAGGAATAGTTAAGTTAAAAGGAGCAGAAGTTGATATTGAAGAAGCTCAGAAATTGACCCTTCAAAGTAGTTCCTCTGAAATTACTTTGGGTACTATTGGTTATTTAAAAGTTGGCTCAAGAAACGATCAGTTTCGTGTAGATAATGTGGCCAGGATTACCGGGACGGGGGACTTTTCAGATTTTCAAATCAATAACCTTATGTCTTCTCTTGATTTAAACCTGGAATATGGAGAATTCTTTCTGGAAAGAGTGGATAGTGACTTCAAGAATATAACTATTAAGAGTAAATCTGCAGATATGAGTATGATTTTAAGTCCAAAGTCTTATTTCAAAGCCAATATTTCAGGTCATGAAGACCGTATGATTATTCCCAATAATATGCTTAGCCTGAGGAAGACTGAAAAAAATGAAGAAAGCGATCTGGATTTTGCTTTGGAAGGGTTTGTTGGAAATACAAGAGAGTTGATTGGTAAACTCAATATTATTGCCAATAATGCAGACTTGATCATTTCGATTAAGGAAACACCGATATTTACAGATCGCGATTAATAATGAAAAGTAGTTATTTTCTTTTAGGAGTATTTGTATTGATCAGTACAATCACAAATGGACAAAGTTATGATCAATCAGCAGGAGTAAGGCTTGGTGGCAGTTCAGCTATAACCTACAAGAAATTTTTAGCCCCTGAGGAAGCAGTTGAATTTATGTTTTCAGGAAGAAATGAGGGTGCTCAGCTGGGAATTATGTACGTTGCTCACAAGCCAATGGAATTTTCCTTCAATGAAAACTTTTTTGGTTATTATGGACTGGGTGGTCATTTGGGTCTTGAGCGTTATGATGGGCTTAGCAAAGAAATTGTTCCTGGTATGTCTGGAGAACCTGATTCATTTATCTATGAGGAAAAGAGTTATTTTGTAATGGGCGCAGATGCCATTGTGGGTTTGGAATACCGATGGTTGAGCGTGCCAATTACAATAGGTTTTGATATAAAACCATACTTTAACTACATCGGAATGCGATACCTCAGAAGTAATGTCTGGGATGCGGCCCTATCTTTTAAATATGTATTTTGAACGGAATGAAACCACACCTGACTTTCATATTCTTTTTGCTCTGTTTTAATGTGTCTTTCGCCCAGAAATACATGGATACGAATGACCCCAACGAAGTGAAATCGTTGCTGAGTAAGGACAATGATATTAAAGGCTTTGGCGGGGCTGATTTGAAAGTGGGTAATATTAACCATGAGCGGTCATTGCTAGTAGGTGGTTATGGGGGTGTCATTGTTAATAAGCACTTCATTTTTGGATTAGCAGGATATGGTCTGGCCACTGATAATAAGTTTTTTGGAGTTCCACCTGGCCAATCCGCAGAAAAAGAGCTCAACCTATATGGGGGATATGCAGGCCTGATGGTAGGAGGTGTGCTATTTCCTAAAGAAATGTTACATGTGAGTATCCCCATCATATTGGGAGCAGGTAACTTTGAGGTCTCCGATGAAAATTATTTTAACAATGGAATTGACACCAATTTCACAGTGGATAAATCAGCGTTTTTTGTGATTGAACCCGGTTTTCAACTGGAAGCCAATATAACCAGTAATTTGAGAATTGGAGCAGGTGCTACCTACAGGCTAGTGCAGGTTTCAGATTTAATACACATCAAGGACAAGGAGCTAACTGGCCATACCATCCTGCTTTCTGTTAGGTTTGGCCGCTTTTGAAGTATTGAATTTTTGGAGTAATACCACTTCTTTATCTGTCAATGCCCTCCATTTCCCTCTGGCAAGATCTTTTTTCGTAAGTGGACCATACATGACTCTGTCTAATCGGATCACATCATAGCCCAGGTGCTCAAAAATTCTTCTTACAATCCTGTTCCTACCTATATGAATTTCAACACCAAGGATAGACTTGTCTTTGCTGAGGATGGCAATTTCATCTACTTCAGCCAATCCATCTTCCAGTTTTAAACCCTGTTTTATTTTCTCAAAATCTTCGTCAGTGATTGGTTTGTTGAGGTCTACCTGATAGATTTTCTTGATTTCGTAGGAAGGATGAGAAAGCTTTTTGGCTAATTCACCATCATTGGTGAATAACAATAGTCCCGTTGTGTTTCTATCCAGCCTCCCAACAGGGTAAATACGCTCATCAGCAGCGTTTTTAACCAAAGACATGACTGTCTTGCGTCCTTCCGGATCCTCCATGGTAGTGATGAAGTCTTTTGGTTTGTTTAGGAGGATATAGACGGCCTTTTCTCTCTTCAGCAATTTACCATTGTAGTAAACTTTGTCACCAGGCTTTACTTTGTAACCCATTTCACGGATGACCTCTTTATTGACTTTGATTTTACCCTCCTGAATGAGTATATCAGCGTCTCTTCTTGAACAAACTCCCGCATTGGAGATGAATTTGTTTAGTCTAACCTCTGAAGGTTTATCCTGAATTTGCTTTTTAGGGGGTTTCCCTGCTTTCGAAAATGATTTCCTGGGTCTTCGCATACAAACGCGAAGTTAGTTATTCCTGACCTTCTCCTATAGTATTTTCCTGGTCATCTTGGTAGAAATCTTTTGGTGTAGGTAACTCTTTAAGATCATTTATGCCAAAATAATCCATAAAGTCTTTGCTTGTACCATAGAGAAGAGGTCTTCCAACTGCTTCAGACTTGCCTTTTATCTCAATTAATTCTTTTTCCAGGAGCTTCTGTACAGAGTAATCGCAATTGACACCTCTAATTTGTTCCATCTCACCTTTTGTGACCGGCTGTTTGTAGGCAATGATGGCCAAAGTTTCAAGGGCAGAGTTTGATAGCCTTCTTTTAGACTGTTGTTTTAGCAGGATCCCAATACTGGCCTGGTAAGCTGGTTTAGTTAGAAAGTGGTAACCTCCACCACTCTTAATGGGTTCAAATGAGAAATTATCTGCGCTGTATTTCTCCTGAAGCTTTTCAATAGAGGTTTGTATGTCTTCGATTGGGACCTCAGCTTCAAACATTTCAGATAGGCAGTTTTTTATTTCCTCTTCAGAAATTGGTTTTGGAGAACAGAATATCAGTCCTTCTATATGGTTTACAAGATAATCCAATACTGCAATTACTTATTCTGATTCAGCTTAGCTTCGATGCTGTGCATAGTATGAGGTACTGCCTTTAGTCGTTCTTTGCTAATTAGCTTGCCAGTATCTATACAAATACCGTAAGTGCCATTTTTAATTCTTATGAGTGCTTTTTCCAGGTTATTGATAAACTTTTGCTGTCTCGCAGCAAGTTGATTCAAGCTCTCTTTTTCTGCAGTTTCGGCACCATCTTCCAGTGTTTTGATTGTGCCAAAAGTACTACCTGTACCACTATCTCCACTTTTTGTGATAGACTCTTTGATGTAGTTAAGTTCTGTTTTAGCCTTGTCCAGTTTTTCATGGATCAACGCCTCAAACTCCTGTAGTTCCTCATCTGAATATCTAGTCTTTTCCTCCATGACAAATATTTTATATGCTCCTAATTCGGTGGGTTCAAATTTGCGCTAATCTAATAAAATTTTTCTATATGCCTATGGTATAAAAAACAAATCAAAACTTCACATGATCATATGAATTATTTGGAATAGTTGACCAGAATTTAAGTCAATACTAGCTTACATGGTTGCAAATTCGTCATTTCAGTTGTTCAATCAGACAAATAGATTTATTACTAATTCATCATTAATCAAGAATTAATAAATAACACAAGTGGGTTTTTTCTCAGAGACTATATCTACCTCAAATTCACCTGTTATTTCAATACCATCTACCGTATGACAAAATGTGCCTGCAACAAATTCACTATCAATTTGTGTAATTGTAGCTTCAGTCACAAATGGTTTATTACTTATCAGCGCAATTTCCCAGCAAGCATTTTCAGATAATAGAGTTTCGCCAACAGTGATACGAACAAACTCCTTGTTAGTTGGTGTGCTATCAGTAACATAGTAATCACCAAGTTCTGGCAATGAGTCTTTCAGAAACCTCAAGTGCAGATATTCATAAAGAGGACCTGAGTATTTCGAACTATGGAAATCATCGTTGTATCCACTTACAGTTAAAAACCGAACATCAACTTCTGACCTATCCCAACCTCCGGCAAATTGAGAGATAAACTGTGAATCCCCAATTTTATATCTCAAAACCCCATTCCCTTCACAAGCATCACCAATTCCATCTTCATCACTATCGCTTTGGTCTTGGTTCGGAGTGTTAACGCAATTATCCTCATCGTCAGGAATGCCATCTCTATCGGTATCTTTCTGCAACAGTTTATAAGGCCAGTCCACTGGAGGTTTATTCTTAACACCACTACGTAATTTTCTACAATCAAAACAGGCATCATTAATACAACCGTTGGGTTTGCGGCTACAGTCTACAGGAAAGGTTCCGGTTTTCTCAAATTCATTTGTAAAGACTGTTTTTTTTGAAATAGCCTTTGCAGCAAAATATCCAAGCACTAATTCATCAGAATTTGGGTTTACAATATTTCCTTTTACATGAAAATTTGATGCTTCAAATATGGTATTTGTGTTAGCCATCTGGTCTTTTATTTGAGCAAGATATTCGTAATAATTCTGTTCAAACGAGAGTATTGAGGCTCTAAGCAAATAACCATTATCAAAATTTCTTCCCAATGGTATTGTATCAATCAAGTTACCCGTCCAATTATTGCCTACGAGCTTGTTGTTATGAATATCAAATAGATTAGTTGATTTTTTACTAAGCCAGCATTGCTCACGATCCCCAAAAGTGTTTACACCATTGCATGCTCCGACGCAGGTATAATTACATCCTAAACTCAATTCAACTTTTGCAAGGGGTGCTACTATCTTATAAACAGCTTCAGTGTTCCATCGAAAGAACATAGAATTATCAGAAAACGAAAGGTTACTTTTGAAGTCTAATCTATTTCCAGACCTTTCATAATATATGCTGTCAATCTGAATAGGTTCTGGAATTTTGGTTGGAAGCGACTCGTATTTGTCATCCCCAATTTGTAGTTTTAGTATATAAGATTTACCTATTTCTCCTGAGAATTCTTCTTGTGTTCTATAAATGCCATGTCCATCATGAGACAATGTGATTTCCAATCCATCTTCATCAATAATTTTCACCTGTGCATTATCAATGTAGTCTCTTCTTTTATTGAATGGAGTTGTCCTATAGATGGTGACAATTTGTTTCATGTTTTCGGTATTGATCTCACCGTCAACTACCAGAAATGATTGAGAGTCAGAGAAGACATCGACCTCCTCTACGCAACTACCTAATGAGATTAAAATGATTGTTGACAAGTAGAGTACTTTACAATTCATTGATGGGAAGGATTAAAACTGGAATTTAGAAGAGTATTAGATTGAATTCACAAAGAAAAATGGTCATCATCATAACCTAACAATGATGATGACAAGCCAGCTTTTAATTACCCCTATTTATTGCTAAAAGAAGCATGCAATGAAGGGATATTTTTTCTTGGAGTTGTGTGAAATGCTATTATTTGATTGGCCCATAGGATACAAGATTTCCTTACGTAGATATCGTAGTATACATCATCAGAAGATTATATAAGCTGGGTATCCCTTAGTTCCAGGTTAAATGATTTAACTCTATTCAGTAGGGCACTTGAGTCAATGTTGATTCGGTATTTCATTCTGATATACCTCCTTATGACTTCAAGTCTTTTTCCTTTGACTAAATATCTTTTCGCAATGTCATCGATCAAATCTTTCATCTTAATGGTGGGTTAGTGGAATTTTCTGTAGAATAAAATAACAACTTTCTCGTTAAACTCCTCCAGAAAAGTGCCCAATTCGACAAAATGGGTACTATTGCAGATAAATTTGATCTGGATTATCAGTAATCAGGGCATGTTGGCTTTTTCTCGCTGACAATGTTTGTTTCAAACTCTCCCTTGATCTGAATATTGCTGCCAACCCGATGACAGAAAGTGCCAGCAATTACGTCATCATCACTTCTGGTGACAGTAACTTCTGAAACAAAAGGCCTGTTATTTATAAGAGAAACTTCCCAGCAGGCGCTGGCAGAAGTGCTGGTTTGACCCACCACTATTCTAATGACTTCATCACTTGAAGGTGTTCTGTGAGTAACTTCATAGGTACCAACTTCTGGTCTTATTTTTTTAGGAAACCGAACATGAACATATTCAAATAATGGACCTGTATAGTTGGGTCTTAAATAGTCATTATTATATCCACTTACAGTTAGGAATCTGATACCTGCTTCACTACGATCCCATCCTCCGGCAAATTTGGATTCAAATTCTGATCCACCAACTGTATAGTTGAAGTATCCTATAGATTCACATGCATCTCCTACACCATCATTATCGCTATCTGCTTGATCCGGGTTTGGTGTATAATAGCAATTATCTTCATCATCAGGTATGCCATCCTTATCGTAATCAGTTTGAATTAATTTCACTGGCCAATCTGCGGGAGGTTCATTGTCTATATTACTTCGCAATCTCCGGCAATCAAAACATTCGTCATTAATGCAACCTCTATTATCTCTTTCACAGTTGGAAGGAAATGTGCCACTTTCTTCAAATTCCCTTGTAAAAATGGTCTGTTTGGAAACCGACTTTCCAGCAAAATAACCTAGAACCAATTCATCACTATCTACATTGAAAAGATTTCCCTGTATCAGATAATTTGATGACTCAAAAATACTGCCGGTATTATCGAGTTGGTTCTTGATTTGGTCCAGATAGTCATGGTAATCTTTTCCAAAAGACTTCAGGCTTGCTCTAAGCAAGTACCCATTATCAAACTTAATATCCAGCGCGATGGTATCTATTAAATTTCCTTTCCAGGTATTTCCAATAAGACTGTTATCATAAAGACTGAATAGGTTTGTTGAATTTATTTTTAACCAACACTGTTCACGTTCACCTACTATATTTATTCCATTGCATGCTCCAATGCTGGAAAATGAATTCGGAGGGCTGAAATTTACAGTGGCTAGTGGAGCAACTACTTTATATACAGCTTCAGTATCCCATCTGAAGTATGACTCACCATCTGCAAAAGTCAAATCACTTTTATAATTTAATTTTGTCCCACTTCTTTCATAATAGATGCTGTCTATTTCAATGGCTGGAGGTATTACAGTTGGTAGAGATTCATACGTCTTTTCGCCAATTTGAATTCTTAATTTGTAAGATTTTCCTATTTCTCCTTCAATTTCCTCTATAGTTTTCCACACACCAAATCCATGGGAAAGCATAGGGTATTCCTCACCTGACTCTTCTACAATCACAACTGTTGCGTCATCCACAAAGTCTTTTCTTTCATTAAAAGGTGCAGTGTAATATATAGTGACTGATTGTTTGATCTTTTCGGTATTGATCTCACCATCAACAACTAAAAAGGTTTCTGAATCAGAAAAGACATCAATTTCTTGGATACAGCTGTTTAGTATAAGAACTAAAAGCGCGGAAAGGGAAAATATTTTATAATACATCCAGGCAGAAAGATTATTAGGATTGGATAATGTTTGTTAACTAATGTTTGTTATAACAAAAATGATACATTTAACTTGATAATTACCCTAACTGATTAAATATGTATCTCAAAAGTCGCCTGCTACCACTACTGTTTTCCTAAATTTCTTCCTGAATCCCTGGTTATTGTATATCATAAAATGAATGATATAGTAACCGGGATCAACTATTGCACCACTATTGTTATCACCATCCCACCGGAAGAAACCAGATGTGTTCAGGAGGTCTCCGTTGGAAATGGTTTTCACCAATTGGCCGGATGCCGAGAAAATACTGATTTGGGCAAAATTTCCGACACTTTCAAATTGGTAATTTATTTTTGTGAAAGAAGGAACAGCTCCTGAAGTTTGACCAGCTATAAAAGTTTTTGGCTCGATCAAAATACTTTTCTCAAATACAGTATTCTGATCATTAAATTGATTCGAATTTGGTCTTCCAGGTGTGGAAAAACCAGATGTACTACTTGTTGATGTCCAGTTATTTGGATCATTGGAATTTCCATCTTTTGAAATTCTCTCCAGTGATACGCCATCCGTGTTATCCAAAAGACTGAAGTGTAAATCCTCGTTGTAATTGAATAGGTCTATCACATTTTTCGCAGAATCATATAGAATAACTGTTCCACTTGAATTTGGGAATGATGGCAGTTGCTCTATCTCCATGATTCTTTCTTCATCAGAACTTTTTGGGTACTCATTAATAATGATATCTTTTGAAGTTGTGAACACAGATACTTCTCCCGGAGCTATAATCATATGACCAGTTGATATTGGATGTATATCATGGGAGTCATTACTTAGATACCAGTTCTTCAGGTTAATAAATTTGTTTGATTTGTTCAGAACCTCCACAAAATCAACTCCGGTGGAAGTAGGGTTGAAAAGCACCTCATTGATAATGAGGTCTGTACTATCTGAAATTTCCGGAAGGATAAATTTATGTTGCAATTGACTAGCTACATTTCCATTGCAATCTGAAATACCTGTTATGGTAACCTCATATTCGATATTAGGTATGAGAGTGGCGCAAGCAATATTTATTTGGCGTGTATCTGTTAAGGGTTGAAGCTGTTCAACGAGTATATCTTCGCTAATTTCTATTGTAGAGATACTTTCTAAAAGCAATTTCTCATTGAAAGTTAGGAGTATGTTGTGCTCATCTATTGCATCAGCGGAAATGAGTTCAGGTGACTTTAGATCAGGGTTGGAAGCATTTACAGAATTCAAGAAACCAGGTGTTCCCCCAGTTGCTGAGATTGATATAGTCCAGTTTTCATCTTCGCCGCAAGTATTTGAAGGATCAATCATTTCTAAAGAGTTGCCACCTTCAAAGAAAATGTCATCATACCAATCGGAAGTATAATTGATGTCGTGAATCGACAAATTATTGATAGTCAATTTAATATGATCAGACTTATTATCTAATGAGGGCCAATTTGATACGCCAATTTTGTTAAGATTTTCAGGAAATTCAGAAAACGATGACATTGGAATTAACAAAGCATATTGACCTGGTTTGAGAAACCCACCTGGTATCTCTGAAGACTCCTTTGAGTCACTGAGGGTCACTCCCGAAAGATCAATTAGGTTATTGGTGTTATTCAGGATTTCAATGTATTCTGAAACGGGTAAGTCATTTGAAGGTTCCGGATCAATCATGAGCTCGGTGATAAGTAACTCATGGAATGTTGGCTCTTTACCAACCCCAAACTCAAATGTCTCGGCATTCATCTGGTTACCTGAACAATCCTTAATCCCTCCAAAAGTGATCTCGTAAAGAATACCGGTTTCCGGAGTTTCCGTCAGAGGAAGCCAGATTTGGTTTAATTCATGACCAGGCAAGAACTTATCGTGTGGCAATGATGGAGAAATGGTTATGCTGCCATTTTCAAGATTAGTTATATCTACACGTTCATCAAATGTGAATTCAATTGTATCTCTTCGGTAAGAAAATGAGATGACCATTGGTGCTTTTAGATCAGGTGAAAGGTCAAAAATTGAGTTTTGATTTCCTGGAGTACCTCCTTCTTCATCCAATGAGACAGACCAGTTACTTTGACCAGTGCAATCAGTGTAGGGATTAATAATTTCAATGCTATAACCACCATCATCCTTATCCGTATCATGGTACCAATCCCGATTGTACATGATTGCATCAATTTCCTGATTGCCTTTCAATAAACGGACAGGTTCTCCGGAATTATTAAGTGAGGGGAAATTAGTTACACCAATTACACTACCAAATGAGGTGAAATCACTATAAGAAGCATTTGAAACAATGATCAGGTATTCATTTGCTCGTATCAAATTTTCAAGGAATGCAGTGTCCTTTTCGTCGGTAATGTAAACCTCTTCCAGATTGATCAGATGATCTGTAGCGTTGAGAATCTCAACAAATTCACTTTCTGGAAGTTGATTTGGAGGAGATGGATCTGGCATCAATTCTGTAATTCTGAGCTCACCAGGCTGAGGGTCTTTCCCTATACCAATACTTGTGGAAAAGGGAGTCAATTTGTTGTTCGCACAATCAAAGAAATCTGCTATATCCAGGTTATACAGTATAGAACTATCTAATGGTGAGCTGAGATCGATAAGTATCTGGTAATTGTTATGAAAATCAACACTGATAGATTGATCGAATGGGTTCAATTGCACTGACCCGATAGTTGAAGTATTCATCGTTTCAGAAAAGTCAATGCCAATCCGGGATTCAGATAAGATTTGAATGTCTACGATGCTGGGTGCAATAGTATCAGGATTATTATTGAATACACTATTCACAAAACCGGGCGTTCCCCCCACTTCACTAATTGAAGCAACCCAGTTTTCAATTTCTGAACAGGCGGGGTTAAACGAGATTTTTTCTAAAGAATATCCTCCGTCATCTTTATCTGTGTCATGATACCATTCCCTTTCATAATGGACAAGATCAATGTTTGTGGAATCGAACTTTATGAACAAACTATCTCCTGAATTGCCTAATGAAGGAAAACCGGGAATGCCAATAACTTGAATTGAATCAGGGAAACTACTTTGAGCCACCATACCTGTTAACAATAAGTATTCTTTTCCTGACAGACTATATGAGGGCAGGTCAATCGTAACGGAAGGATCACCAAAATGAAGCAAATCCAGGATTATTGAGCTATCTGAGGTGTTATAAATTTCAACATACTCATATTCAGGTAAACCTATTGCTGGAGAAGGATCAGCCATGATTTCTGTGATTAGTAAATCTCCAGGTTCTGGTACATATGGGTATTGGAAGGTAAATGCAATTGTATCTTCAACAAGGTTAGCTTGTAAATCGGAGACTCTGCTAATAATGAGATCGTATGAATGATTATCTAATAGCGTTTGAAATTCGAGCAGTATTTTGGATTCATCTAGTTGACTAATTGATTCTGGATTCCCATTTTCTGAAAGCTCATAATGATTCAATGAAAGTGCAGAATTGGATTCAATTGGCTCAGAAAATTCCACCAGTAGAAAATTAAATTTTGAAGAAGTAACTGAAATAATTTCTGGAGCTTCAGTATCGATAACAACAGGAATTTCATTGTCTGGAATTACTTGTCCATCAAGGCTTGTTAATCCAGACCAATAAATTGTATCGTCCACATTGTGAGGAATGGGTTCTGCAAAGAAGAGCTGGACCTGTTCCCTATTTTCATCAGGTTGATGAATTGATATAGGATGTAAAGTTCCAAGTAGGAATTGATCAATTCCTGACTCACTTAAGTCGTCATCGAAATTTAGGGCAATGACTTTGTCACTAAAAATTTCGTAGGTCTCAAAATAGTCGTCAAATAGGAATTGGATAGAATCTGGTAATAGGAGATTGTCCGATGTATCGATAATATTCTCAAAATTCAATGTATAGTGCTTTCCATCTTCTAGCATGGAATCAAAGTTTATTTTGCACTGGTTGCCAGCAATAATGATTTCAACTTTGGGAACAATTGAATTTTGTATTTTGAAATGCTCTTCAATCAGAGACTCCGGGTTCATAGGCTTACTGAAGGCAATCAATATTGCGTCATTGCTAATTGGTGTAATCCTTGAAATTGTTGGGTTTAAAGTATTTATGAATACATCAAGCGTATCGTTGATTAGATTGTCATTGAGGTCTTTGATTCCGGAAATACCAATCCTCAAATTCATGTCTTCTGGCAATGCATCCGCAAAACCCAGATAAACCTCTGAAAAATTGAAAGGATTTCTAAGTACAGCAGCTGGTGAAATGCCATTTGAGACCCAATAGTTTGTAACCGATGTGGAAGTTGTAGAATCTACTGCTTCGGTAAACCTAATTTGCAATGAATCGATCGACAATTGAAAGATTGAATCTACTCTCGGAGGTATTGGATCATAAATGAAATCGACTGAACGTGTAGAAGACATTCGGTTTCCTTGAATATCCTTCACATCTTTTATTCTGATGGTTTCAGGTTGCTCTGTTAGGAAGGATTCATTGAAACAAAGGACTATTTCATCGGCAGCTATTTGACTGGCAGAAACTGGGTGTAGTTCATTCCATTCATAGTTTATCACTGACTCTGAGCTAACTTGTTCCACATTCTCGTTGTAAGTGATTATTAAACAGGAACTATCAGCAACTGAGATACTTTGAATAGATGGTCCCTTTGTATCGTAGGTAAAGTAATACGTCGGAGTGTTCAGGAAATCAACAGTATTAGTTTTCAGGTCGTTAATGGTCAATTCTAGTTCTTTGTTTTCCTGGAGACTTGAGGGCAGGATTAGATGAAACAGCTTTCCATTTTCCTGATCAGTAAGGACCTTATTTGGGTTTCCTACACCCTCTATCCAGAAGTTTTGAGTGGAAGTTCCTGATAATGGATCTACGGCCACCTTGAAGTAGACGTCAATCAAATTACCGGCTACTATTTTTATAGTGTCAATATGTTGTTCATACACGAAAGAAGTTGACAGAGTATCTGTTATTGTGTTTTCAAGTGTATCTGAAAGATTTGTGTACCACAGCTCATATGAATTGCTTTCCTGGAATTCAAAATCAAAAGAGAGTGCAACTATCTGTAAACCAGAGTCAAGTTCAGCTTTAGTTGGTACGGTATCATTGATCCAATAATTCTCTTCTATTTCAGCAGTTGACTCATCGAGTGGTTCTGAAGAGACCAGACTAATCTTACTTGAACTATTCAGAATAATTCTGACATATTCAGGAGGTTTTTCATCAAAGTAAATTGTACTTAAATCATCCCCTGAATTGCCTGAACAATCCTCCAAATTATAACAATTGATGTCATAATATGATTCAGAAGTTAGCGGATTTGAAAGCACAACTAACAATTCGTTGCTTTCTTGCCAGGTCAGTGTAACACTGTCTACGGTTTCAATAGTTACAGAGACATTTGTTGGGATTACAGGCTCATTGAAAAGAACCTGAATTGAATCCTCAGAGATAATATTGATCAAACTAATGGCAGGAGGTTTTGTGTCATCCGAGTTATCAAGTACCGAATTGACCATCCCAGGAGTGCCACCTGTTTCGCTTTCCGATGCGATCCAATTAAAGGTTCCTGAGCAAGGAAGGTTCTGATTGATTAATTCAAGTGTAAAGCCACCATCTTCCTTATTTTTATCCTTGTAGGTGTCAGTGTCATAATAAATTGAATCGATAAGGTTCCCCAAATTATCGCGAAGGACCAGGTCCCGACCACTATTGGTGAGGGTTGGCAATGATGTTACAGGTATCACCAAACCATAATTTGAAAAGCTTGTGGAATCATCAGGATCACAGAGAATTGCATATTCATTCGGTGGGATCACCCCATTGCTCACCATTCCATCTGCTAGTTGAAAATCCTGCAGATTAACATAACTATCTGTGGAATTGTATAATTCAACAAATTCTGCATCTGGCAAACCTATTTGAGGTGTAGGATCAGCCAATATTTCGTTGATTCTAAGGGACCAATAGGCGGTTGGTTTGTCAACCTCAAAGGCAATTGAATCAATTGATAATGTTGAATTACCTGTTTTATTGACAAGGCTATCCACCTGGAGGAGATAATTATTGTTAACGAGACCCTCAAAAAGTAAGGTTACTTCTTCCTGCCCATTATATCCCACATGCACAGGCGATCCAATATCATAATTGACCAGGTAATTGTTTGGGTTGATGGCGGTTAAACTATCCAAACCCTGATTGAATGTCAATCTCAAGGTGTCTTCAATGAATGCTACTGATTGAATTTCAAGTGACAAATAAGAGAAATAGGAAACCGTATTTTCACTGATAGGATTATTTTCTGTGTCTTCAAGATCGTTGATTGTCAATGCATATGAAGTGTTTTGTAAATTTTCACCTATTATTAAATACACTGTCATGTTGTCAATGAGCTCGGCATTCTCTGGATTGCCTATTCCATTATCGATTTCATAATTATTGATATTGGTTGCTGTTGATGCGTTTAATTCTTTTGTGAAAGAAACGATTATTGAGTCCTTCGACTCAACTGAAACTGAGCTTACGAGCAATGGCTCAATGTATTCAAAGGAGATGGTTGTATCTAAAGTGCTATTCAATGATTGATTGAATAGATCTGAAATTGTCAAGTTATATGAAACACCCCCTTCAAATTTTTGATTAGTGCCAACAATCACCCCCTGTAAACTCTCCTCAATCTCCAGATATAGGGGATTTTTAGCCTCAATTTGATAGTTTTCTAGCGTGCTTAATGAAAGAGAATCTACCAGTTGATCAAAGGTTAATTGAACGGTTGAGTCGGTAAGTGTGACAATTTCTGTGAGTTTTAATGGGGTATAGTCAAAGGAGAATGATTGAGGGCCACTGGAATTGCCATTGATTGAAGATAGTTGATTTGATGCGGTTATTTCGAAAGACCCTGAGCTTAATTCAGATTCAAGTCTTAGGAATACAATAGCAGAGTCAGTTTCGTCTCTGGAAGCGTTATTAATTGAAATTTCATTGTCTAATGAATAATTGGCTATTAATTCAGCACTTCCCATCGAGATGGCTTGATTGAAGACTAATTGAAGAGAATCTTCTGCCAAAGCAAAAACTGTATCAATGCGAATAGCAGCTGCCACTAGGATATCATCGAAAGAAAACTTATCAGACCTGGTGGAGCTGTAATCACACAATATGCCAAAATAATTAGTTTGGTCATAAGTATTGTCGAAAACTGTTCCTTCGCTGGTATAGGTAAGTCCACCACTTGTATCATGAAAGAGTTCCCAATTGCCCTGATCGTCCCTGACTACTTTCACGCGGATATTCACAGGATTTGAGTCCACCACATCGTCTGTACCGTCAATGATTATTGAAGAAGAGCTTCCATCCTGACGGTATAAACTAACCTCATCAGAAGTATTACCAATCATTACATAATAGCCTTGTAAGCTTTCTTCCAGGTTGCTTGCATCAGAAACCAGGTAAACAAAGGTTTTATTGGAGCTACTTGGGTTAAAGTCCATATTGACCAGAAATTCCCAATACATGGAGTCCAGGACGTTTGTGGAGGTTACCAGGTAAGACTCATTGGAGGATGAGGGGCCATTGAGATTCAAGATACCTCCTGATACAACGAACTCATCCGTATCTCCTGACCAAATGGGATTTTCAGAAAAGTTATCATCGGTAAATTCTTCATTGATTTGTGCGCATACACAATTTGCAAGCGCAAAGCATATGCTCAGCGCAATAATTGATCGTAGGGACATGGTTAGCGTAAATAGTTTGGGCCAATTTAACAATATTGGACCGTTAGGCAAGAAAAATGTATGGAATAAGTATCTAAAAGGCTTGGGTTCTACCGTTTATTGCCATACATCTCTTTTAACCCCTGGCAACAACTTAGTCATCATCACCCAAATGGGGCTCAATAAAATAGTAATTGAAATAACCAGAATTGTAAGCTGGTAAGTAAATGGTGATATAATCTCACTTTGGTAACCCAATGAAGCCAGTACATAGCTGAACTCTCCAATCTGAGCCAATAAGGCACCTCCAATGAAGCTTGCACCCCATGAATTTCCCAAAGATCTCAGTGAAATAGCATTGATGCCATGGTTACTTAACAAAACCCCCACTACAAGCAGGCCAATTATGAGCCAGTTTTTCATCAGGAAGTTGATATCAATGAGCATACCAATTGATATAAAGAATATTGAAATCAGAACCACCCTAAACGAATGAAGGCTATCGTGAAGCCACTTTGTAGCAGGAGATGCATGTACCAATAAGCCCGCAACAAAGGCACCAAGACCTGCAGAAAGCTGGAAAAGTGAAGTTAAAAAAGCGAAACCAAAGCAAACGATCATTGCGGCGAATACCTGGAGCTCGTGATCAAATCTCAGGAATGCCTCAAATGGCAACTTGATGTGTTGTTTCTTGAGTAAGTACACTAGCAAAAAAACAATGAGTACTCCACCAGCTAATTGTAAGATAATACTGCTTATCTCGATTGTCCCTCCACCTACAAGGGACATCAGAATGATCATTGGCACAATTAGAATATCCTGAGTCAAAAGAATACTGATCACATTCTGGCCGATCTTCAGATCTCCAAGCTTATGGTCTTCAATCAATTTAATCACCACTGCTGAACTACTGAGAGAAATAATAAAACCGAGTAGTAATATTCTTTTGAACGACCAGTCCATTACAAGGCCAAGAATGAATACCATCACAACGCTGAAAACCACCTGCATTCCAGTACCAAACATGGCAATCTTCCATTTACTGATGAAATCCTTCAAAGAGATCTCCATACCGATGAAAAACATCAATACTACAAGACCTAATTCACCCACTACCTCTGCAGTGTGTTGATCCTCTATCAGGTGCCATCCATATGGACCCAGGCATATTCCAGTTAAGATGTACGCAATGATATATGGAAGATTTAAGCGCTTCAGAAGAAGCCCCAAAATAAGAATGAGCCCACAGATTCCCAGTATGATGTTCAACTGGTGATGGATCGATAAAATGACCATTTACATCCTTGTTTATAAGTTTTGTGAAAGTTAATCACTAAACTGAAATCTGAAGCAAATTCTTTTTTGGGGGAGGAAAATATTTTCAACCGGAAGGGTTAGAAATCGTAAAAAACGGTAAAACTTGTCTAATGGAGAGTTATTTACGTTGTAATTTTGCCCTCCATTAATCCTTTGATGAACTTAATAGTATAAACTAGATAAATTTATGTCAAACAATTAAAGTTTCAATGAAGATGAAATTAGCAGTAGTTGGGGCCACTGGATTAGTAGGTGGCGAAATTTTAAGAGTGCTCGAGGAGCGCAACTTTCAGTATGAAGAAATTCTTTTGGTAGCATCTGCCAGGTCAGCCGGTAAAAAGGTGACTTATAAGGGTAAGGAGCACACCGTGATTTCTATGGAAGAGGCAGTTGAGCGAAAACCTGACGTAGCTATTTTCTCTGCTGGAGGAGGTACTTCATTGGAATGGGCACCAAAATTCGAAGCGGTTGGTACGATTGTAATTGATAATTCTTCCGCATGGAGAATGAGCCCGAAACATAAATTAGTTGTTCCTGAAGTAAATGCTAAGGCCCTTAAAATTGATGACAGGATCATCGCCAACCCTAATTGTTCTACAATTCAAATGGTATTGGTTTTGGCGCCTTTGCATGAAAAATATAAAATCAAAAGAATAGTCGTTTCTACCTACCAGTCAGTAACCGGTTCAGGGAAAGCTGCCGTGGATCAAATGATGGGTGAGCGTGAGAATAAGCAAGTAGAAATGTGCTATCCTCACAAAATTGATATGAACGTTATTCCTCATATTGATGTCTTCCTGGACAATGGCTATACCAAAGAGGAAATGAAAATGGTCAACGAAACCAAGAAAATCCTTGGTGATGATTCCATTCAGGTAACGGCTACTTGCGTTAGGATCCCAACAATGGGAGGGCACTCTGAATCTGTGAATGTAGAATTCGAAAATGAATATGACATGGAGGAGGTCAAAAGGCTCATGGCAGAAACTCCGGGTGTAATCATAGAAGATGATGTGGCCAATAATGTTTATCCTATGCCAATGAATGCGCATGGCAAAGATGAAGTATTTGTAGGAAGGTTAAGAAGAGATGAAACGCAACCTAATACACTGAATATGTGGATAGTTGCTGATAACCTAAGGAAAGGTGCCGCAACAAATGCAGTTCAGATCGCTGAGTATATGAATGCGCATAGTTTGGTTTACTAAAAGCAGTTTTCGAAAAAGATATGAAGCCGCTTTTCAGCGGCTTTTTTTATTTCATTTTAATTTTGTAAGGTATGTGTATTCCAACCAATACATCAGAATTTCTTAAACTAACTGATCAACTAAAAGAACAAGACACAAATAGCCTGGCATTGGGTGGTAGTAAGTATGCCCCATTTTCAGTAAGGCAGTTGCTCCAACAGATTGAGGGGAAGCAAAAAGCAAAAACCAAGCTTCCGGAATGGTATGAAAACAGTGAAATAATTTATCCGCCCCGTATTTCCATGGAGCAATGCTCCTCTCAGCAGGCGGCCGAGTTTAAAGGAACAATTATTCAAGGGAACCATTTACTGGACCTGACAGGTGGAGCTGGGGTGGATAGTTACCATTTGTCAAAGAATTTTAACAATGTCACATATTGTGAACAGAATGAAGAACTGGTCAAACTTGCTGAATATAACTTTGGAAAACTAGGAGCTAGGAATATTGAGTGCATTGCTTCAAATTCCCTGGAATACCTGGAGAAATTACCGGATTTACCAAGTCATATTTATGTGGACCCAGCCAGGCGTGATAATTCCAAAATGAAAGTTCACGCATTTGAAGATTGTGAACCTAATGTGTTAGAAGTTGTTCCAAATTTATTGGAAAAGGGATGTCATGTTCTGATTAAAGCCTCACCAATGCTGGATATTAAACTAGCTCTAAAACAATTACCTCCGGTTTTTGGTGTTTACGTACTTGCGATTCGAAATGATTGCAAGGAATTGTTGTTTCACCTTCATCCGGATAAGAGCCAACAACCAGTGCTCTCCACTATCAATTTAACTGCTCAAGGCACTGAAAGTTTCATATTCACATATGCTGAAGAACAGAAGGCAAATGCAGATTTTAATGAACCTGAGGAATACCTTTATGAGCCCAATGTAGCTGTTATGAAGGCGGGAGCTTTTGATGCAGTTGCCAGAAGGTTTGAGTTGGCTAAACTCAATCCGAATACACATTTGTACACTAGTGATATATTGGAGAATGATTTTCCAGGTAGGAAATTTAAGATCGATAAAGTCTCCAGCCCAAATAAAAAGGATTTGCTGAAATCATTGGATAGTAGAAAAGTGAGTATTACCACCAGAAACTACCCTCTGTCAGTGCCAGAAATCAAGAAGAAGTATGGTTTGGAGGATGGAGACAATAGTTATTTGTTCTTTTTTCGTGGGCCAAATAACAAGCCCACAGTTTTAATCTGTTCTAAATTAGCATGAAAAATGTTATGCATGCATACTATTTAATTTGATTTTTATATATTAGGGGCATGTTTTGTTTAGAAAACTCATTGATGAACATAGAAGTAGGACAAATAAAAAAGTCCCGAAGTGATTCGGGACTTTTAAGTGGTGCTGAGTGGATTCGAACCACCGACTCACGGATTTTCAGTCCGATGCTCTACCAACTGAGCTACAGCACCCCGTTTAAGAGGATGCAAAGCTATGAAATTAAGAATTTGTGAACAAAATAAATTTATAAAAATTTTCAAGTAAATTAAGTGACCCTAAACTGACCCAAAATTCATGGAATACATCCCTCAAATCGCATTTTTGGTAGTAGCCGGTTTTTTTGGCTTTCTACTTTACAAGCGAATTAGTCAAATACAAAGAAGTATTTTACTTGGTCGAGATATAGATCGTACCGATAATTCAGCCAAAAGATGGCAAACCATGGCACTAGTTGCCTTTGGACAAAAGAAGATGTTCAAGCGTATTGGCCCTGCTATTCTTCATCTCTTTATTTATGTAGGTTTCATAGTGATCAACCTGGAGGTGCTTGAGTTTGTCCTGGATGGTTTATTTGGTACTCACCGATTATTTGCCCCTTACCTGGGTGGATTCTATAATGTTCTGATGAATGTATTTGAAGTATTGGCTGTGCTGGTACTTTTCAGTTGCGTTGCATTTCTTATCAGACGGAATATCATGGGTGTGGCCCGATTTAAGAAACCGGAGATGAAAGGTTGGCCAGCATTGGATGGGAATTTGATTCTGATCATTGAAAGTGTTTTGATGTTGGCAATACTTACCATGAATGCAACTGATCAATTGCTTCAGGGAATGGGATCTCCTCATTACGTAAGTACCGGAACAATTTTATTTAGCAGTAAGCTAATGCCATTATTTTCTGGTATGGGTGAAACCACATTAATCTTTTTAGAAAGATCGGCCTGGTGGTTCCACATTGTAGGCATACTTGCATTTGCGGTCTATGTGACCTATTCGAAACACCTTCATATTTTCCTGGCATTCCCCAATACCTACTTTTCCAATCTAAAAGAAAAGGGTTACATGGAAAATATGGAAACAGTTACCAATGAAGTTAAGATGATGCTTGGAATGCCTATAGAGGGTGCGGAAGAAGCACCAACAGAAATTCCAAGATTTGGTGCCAAGGATGTCAATGATTTGACCTGGAAAAACATCATGGAGGCTTACTCATGTACAGAATGTGGGAGGTGTACTTCTGAATGTCCGGCAAATTTGACGGGTAAACTATTGTCACCCAGAAAAATCATGATGGACACAAGAGACAGGGCAGAAGAAGTGGGAATTAGTATTGCCAAGGGGGGCAAGGGCCTTGAAGACGGGAAGACATTATTGGGAGATTATGTCACAAAAGAGGAAATCAATGCCTGTACAAGCTGTAATGCCTGTGTGGAAGCCTGTCCGGTGAACATTAGTCCATTAGACATTATCCTGCAAATGCGAAGGTATGTGGCCATGGAGGAATCAGCATCTCCGGCATCATGGAATGCCATGTTTTCAAATGTGGAAACCAGTTTTGCTCCGTGGAAGTTTTCACCTGCCGATAGGTTCAATTGGAGCCAGGAATTAAAAGAAGAGTCAAAATAGCATTAAAACATTAACCAAGATATGAGTGAATCAATGGAAATAAAGATCCCAACTATGGCTGACATGACAGCCGCTGGAGAAAGCCCTGAAATTTTGTTTTGGGTTGGGTGCGCCGGATCTTATGATGATAGATATAAAGCCGTTACCAAGGCATTTGTGAAAATATTAAATAAAGTGGGAACCAAATTCGCAGTATTAGGGCCTGAAGAGACCTGTACTGGTGACCCTGCCAGGCGCGCAGGAAATGAATTTCTATTCCAGATGCAGGCTATGTCGAACATTCAGCTAATGAATGGTTACAACGTAAAAAAGATAGTAACAGCCTGTCCTCACTGTTTCAATACAATCAAAAATGAATATCCTGATTTGGGTGGAAACTATGAAGTAGTCCATCATTCTCAGTTTTTACAATCACTTATCAATGACGGGAAGCTTGCATTGAAAGGTGGAGGCGAATTTAAAGGCAAGAAGATCACCTTTCATGATTCATGTTACCTGGGAAGAGCCAATGATGTTTATGAAGCCCCAAGAGAGGTTCTGCAAGCCCTGGATGCAGAATTAGTTGAAATGAAGCGTTGCAGAACAAAAGGTCTCTGTTGTGGTGCTGGTGGAGCCCAAATGTTTAAGGATGCTGAAAAAGGTAATAAGGAAATTAATATTGAGCGAACAGAAGAAGCATTGGAAACTGGTGCCAATGTAATTGCCGCTGCATGCCCATTCTGCATGACAATGATGTCTGATGGAGTGAAAAACAAGGAAAAAGAAGCAGAAGTCAAGGTAAAAGACCTGGCAGAACTCATAGCAGAGGCTGAAGGTTTGTAAGTATGATTTTAATTGACCAGGGGTTAGTCCCTGGTCTCTAATCTTATAAGGTGAGAAATAGTCCCCCTGAAATATTTGGTGCCGCTAAAATATTCTTAGCATATGGAGCAAACCCAGCTGATAGGGAGATCCCCATATTCTCTTTTATAAAGTAGTTTATTTCAGGTGTGACTGACAAGTATTCTGTATTGTTTGAATATATCCCATTTACTTCCTGAGCGTTACCATTGAAAAATGATTCCACTCCCACTACTTTAAGGGCAACCAAGAAGTTATTGAATCCGGTATAGCCTATCTCAGCTCCGTACCTGAACTCTTCAGAAAACCCTTTAGTCCTGTTATTGAATCCGATTGAGACGGTAGTGTATATGTTTTTGGGATAGAAAGAATGGCTAAGGTCCAGCATCACCATTTGATTAAATTCACCATCACCGGTTTGAAGGATGCCACTTTCACCTCCGGAACTGTCTCCAAAAGGTAATCCTGCTATTAAACTTAAACTTGCAGCTAACCATTTATCCCGGGTTAAACCTAATTTAAGACCCAACCTGCCATCACCAATAATGGAATTTAGTTCATCCCCCGGTTCGATGATGCCAGATTGTCTACGCATTACCTCATTTTGAGTCACTCTTACAAAAAGTGGCAAATCCACTATACCAGTCAGCCGATTGGATAGACCATATTCACCATAGAAGTTTGTGGAATAGTATCCAAAAGTTGGGATTCTTGTAGTAGATCCATCTGGGCCAAAGAGATATTGGGCCCGTATGAAGGATTGGCTTATCTTAAAATATCCCTTTCCTTTAGGTTGAGGCCAACCTCCTCCAGCAAAAAGAGGATTTATGAATAAGATAGCACCAATGATGAGTAAAGTTCTGTTAAAAGTTATTCTCATGATTATTCAAATTCACCAAAACCAAAAGTTATTGAAGCAGGTTTACACAAAGCAATCACATATTGGTATGTGTCAAGTGTTACGCTACTATTGATAGCAGAGACATCAAACGATTGGGCACCCTGACCATCAATTTCTCCAAGATCGAGACCTGAGGACCTTACTGCCGAACCACTGGTTGAATTAGCCAGGTAAATATGTGTACCAAGTGCCACGCTCACTTCAAAGTCACTACTCATGGTCAGTGTTAACTCTCCTTTATCATTTGCCATTAGAACAGCAGTACCGGACGCATTGTACCCACCCGATCCTTGCATCATGGCGGTTCTTGTATTGCTACCCACAGATATTATTGTAGGTGCACTTGTTATTCCTTCACTATTGGCTGTTATTTCTGTCATGCCATTGGCCATTGCTGTGACAATACCATTTTCATCGATACTAGCAATAGACGGTTGTGAAGATTGCCATTGGAAAGTTTTTCCTACCAAAACATCATTTTGAGCGTTCAGAGCAGTTGCAGTAAAACTAGTGGTTTCTGCAACAGTTAGAATACTTTTATCAGCGGAAATAATAATCGTAGCTACATCCGCTAAAGACCCAACTACTGTTACTATTATATCGTTACTGCGTGTTTCTCCAAATGTGACAAGTGCTGAGGTTTGTCCAGTTGCAATCGCTGTGATGAGCCCGGTTTCACTTACTGTAGCAATATTGTTATCAGCAATTCTATACTCCAGATCTACCGATTCCACTACTCCATACTGGTTAGTATAAAATGCATCTATCTGCTTGGTTCCTTCTGGCATAAGCACCACGTTTGTCGTGTCCAGCATGATCATTGGACTCACAATTTCATCATCCAAAACATCAGTTCCTACACAAGAAATGAAGAATATTAGGATGAAACTATAGCTTAAATATCTAAACATACTAATTAGTATAAATTGGTAGTTGAAATGCGAAAGTCGTTCCCTGGTTGATCTTGCTTGTTAGCCTGATTGTGGCATCATGGATTTCCAGGATCTTTTTAACTATGGCCAATCCAAGACCCGTACTGTTATTGTCAAGACTTAATCTTTTGTCTCCAATGTGATACCTGTCAAATACAAAAGGAATTTGCTCTTCAGGAATTCCTTTACCTGTGTCGCTCACCCGTATCTCTACGTACCGATCCATGGAATTAGTTTCCAAAATGATCTTTCCACCTTCAGGGGTGAACTTAATTGCATTGTCAATGAGGTTTTGCATCACACGCTCAATGAGACTAAGATCTGCGTGGACCAGCGAAATGTCTTTTTTGAAAATTGGTTCTATTGTGATTCCTTTCTCTGTGATGATGAGTTCATATTTTTGAATAATATCCTGGATTAATTCATTGATGTAGAATGGCTCTTTCTTAGGTGTAACCTGTTTTGATTCCAGCTTTGACAATTCAAACAATTCCTCAACAAGCTTCTTTAATTTTTCAGTACTCTCCAGAATAATGTTCAGGTACCTGTCACGTTCTTCAGCAGAGTACTCATCTTTCTTGATCATTAAAGTCTCAATGTAACCATGAATGACCGCCAAAGGAGTCCTCAAGTCATGAGAAACATTGCCCACCAGTTCTCTTCTCAAATTCTCCATGGCTTTCAGGTTATCAATATTCCCTTTGATCGTATCGGCCATTTCATTGAATGTTTGACTCAGGAGTTTCATTTCACCACTGGCTGATTTTTGGGGAATTCTGGCCTCCATGTCTCCATTTTGAAACCTTCTGAAAGTGTGAATGATTGTTTGTAGGTTTTTGGTAATGAGCCAAATAGCAAATAAGCCTACGATTAGTGCAACTAATATTGTGATGGCTACTGATTTAAGTCCCAGGTCCCATAAAAACATGCTTTTCGTACTGGCACTTACGGATGCAAAATCTTCACCAGCTAAAATAACGTACACATAGCCAATTAGCTCTTCGTTTTCATAGACAGGAGCAGCTGAGAATATATTTCCTTCAGTAGGTTTTCTGGGATCATCACCCAAAATACATTTTTGGCCTTCAGTTTCTATGAACTCCTGAATTGGGTTCAGGGCAACAGATTCAAGTTTGATCTTTTTGTAAGGAGCCACATAATTAAGGATCTTTCCTTCTGGGTTTAGCAGATACACTTCGATGCTGGGGTTTAATGCCATCATGTGGTGCATAATCTGATCCGTAGCATCTTCTGTAATTTCCCCATTTAGGAATGGTTTAACCTCAGCAATGATATGACCAGCCATGTCAGCATTTAGCCTTTGATTTCTTTCCTGAAAGTTTTGTTCAGCTGCTTTCGTGATTATGAAAATATAAGAAAGCCCAACAGCTAATAATATCAACAGGAATGTTCCTGAGATTTTCCAAAAAAGCGCGTTCTGTAGAAATGTTTTGTTCATGATTCTTGATTTACAGGAATTTCATCATTGAACCTGTATCCAATTCCCCATGTAGTCATGATGTAGGTGGGATTGTTGATATCGGGTTCAATTTTTGCTCTTAGTCTGTTGATGTGTGAATTAACTGTATGTTCATATCCGCTGAATTCATATCCCCAGATCGTACTTAGTAACTGGTCCCTGCTGTAGCTCCTTCCAGGATTTGATGCTAATAAAACCAGTAAGTCAAACTCTTTGGGTGTAAGATCCACTCTGCTATGATCAAGGCTCACTTTTCGTTTGGCTTTATCAATTTCCAATTTCCCAATTTTTAGTACTTGTTCCACTGCCTGCTCGTTACTTGATAGTCGATCGACCCTTCTAAAAATGGCCTTGATTCTGGCGATGAATTCTCGGACACTAAAAGGTTTTGTTAAATAGTCATCGGCTCCAGTCTCTAAACCAAGAATTTTATCAATTTCCTCTGAGCGGGCGGTGAGCATGAGTATGGGAGTATTAATGTTTTCTGCCCTTACTTTTCTACATATTTCTATGCCATCTACTTTGGGTAGCATGATATCCAATACGATTAAATCAAAGGACTCAGATAAAGCAGTATTAAGTCCCATTTGACCATCCATTTGGGTAGTTAGCTGACATTCCAAATCTTTTAGATGGATCTCCAAAAGCTCTTTAATATGTGGATCATCTTCTATGAGAAGGACCTTTTTCATGGCTCTATATTACATATCATTTATCACGATTTTATCACAAAACAGTTTTTAAAGACAATTCATCCAAAAAAAATGGTGATAGGGTCGTGCAGCATACGCTTAGTGTCTGGATTAAACTTTAATTGTTAGTTTTATGTTTTCAATCTGAAATAGCGAAAATAATGTATATCCCATTCGAAAATATTGACGATTCTGCCAGGGTATGGGTTTACCAGGCCAATAGGAGCTTCACAGATAGTGAAATTGATATCATTGAACAAGCAGCAGTTGATTTCTGCAACAATTGGGCAACACATAATATCCCATTGTCAAGTTCTTTTAAGACATTCTACAATCAATTCTTAGTGTTGGCTTTAGATGAGAATCTGCAGGGGGCTTCAGGATGTTCCATCGATAGTTCAGTTGGTTTGATAAGGCATCTTGAAAACAAATTACAGTGCTCCTTTATGGACCGAACGCAAATAGCCTTTGTAAACGATACAGACGAGGTAGTTTTACAACCCATGAATCAGATAAAAGAAAAAATTAATGAGGGAATTATCTCTGAACATACATTAACCTTCAATAATCTCGTTAAAAATGTGGGTGAATTAGAGTCTGCATGGAAGGTGCCGGCAGGGGATTCCTGGTTGAAACGGTATTTTGCTTAGGGATTCTTCTAATTTGATTGTTTTAAGCGATATTGATCTATGAGAAACAGCATTTTAATCTTAACGGCTCTTACATTCCTTACGGCCTGCAAAGTTTCAAAAGTTGAAAAACAATTCAACAAAGGTCATTATGACCTTGTAATTGAAAAACTGGAGAACAAATCTAAACACACGCCGGATGAGAATTTCTTAATAGCTGAATCATACCGCAAAAGCAATCGCCTTAAGTACGCACTTCCATTTTTTAAAAAAGCTGTAGATGGACATGTCGAGAATGAGATTGCATACCTGCATTATGCCCAGTCCCTTGAGGCGAATGAACAGTATAAAGAAGCTGAGAAAGTATTAAAAGATTATCTGGAAGAGGGTGAAGATGAACACGTTCTAAGCCTGGCAGAAGGAGAACTGGCTGGGTTGATCGAGCTCGAAAAATTAATAGAAAAGGGAACTTATTATCGGGTCAAGAATCTCTCTGATATCAATACGCCCAACACTGAGTATTCACCGATTTACAACAATGGACGAATCTATTTTACCTCAAATCGTGATGGAGGAAAAACCTATTTGGCAACCGGAACCCCTTTTACACACATATACCACGTAGAAAGCAAAGGTGCCAGAGTAGACCTGAATTCATTAGAACCATTATCTCCAATTTTTAATGATCCAAATACTAATGAAGGGTCGATTGCAATATCGAAAGATGGTACCAGCATCATCTTTGCAAAAGGCAACCCTGGAAAACCAAATGGTGCTGATGATGTAAATCTGTATTTCAGTAGGTACAGAAATGGAGAATGGTCTGAACCTCGAATTTTAAGTTTATGCAAGCCAAAAGCCTGGGATAGTTCTCCTGCTCTGAGCCCAGATGGTCGAACACTTTATTTCGCTTCTAATAGAGAGGGAGGATATGGTGGTTCTGATATTTATGTAGCAAAACTTAACAGAAGGGGAAGATGGGTAGATGTAAGAAATATGGGTGATGCGATCAATACACCAGGGAATGAGAGCTTTCCATATGTTTCTGAATCTGGAAAACTCTATTTCTCATCTGATGGACATGCCGGTTTTGGTCAGTTGGATATTTTTGAAGCCACCAGGGAAAAAGGTGTCATCACAGTAAAGAACCTGGGTGCGCCTATCAATTCAGCCTCCGATGATTTTGGCTATCACGAATATGATGTAACAAGAGGATTTTTTAGCTCGAACAGAAAAGGAGGAAAAGGTGACGATGATATCTATACCTACATAAATGATGATCCAGACCTCAAAATTGTCAATTATTACCTAACAGGAGTGACAGTTACATTGGATGATGGTGGAGCTGAGATAATTCTTCCAAATTCAAAGGTCACATTGTTAGATGCCAATAATCAAATAGTGGATGAAACATTCACAGGATCTGACGGGAAATACGATTTCGTTGTTTATCCAGAAGAAGATTATTATCTGGTTGGGCAAAAAGCTTCGTATTTTACGACAAGAGAACCATTTTCTACAATGGGTAAATCTGTTGATAAAGCAACACTGAAGGATGTTGTGACCAATATTACTTTTGATAGTAAGATCATTTTAGATCCTATTGTCATTGATAAAGCCATTGTATTGGAGAACATTTATTATGACTTTGACAAGTGGGATATCCGTCCGGATGCTGCAATAGAGCTAAATAAGCTGGTCGTCATCATGGAGGATAATCCTGACATCAGTATAGAGTTAAGTTCACACACTGATTCAAGGGCCGATGATTCTTATAATATGACATTGTCTCAAAGAAGAGCTAAATCGGCAGTTGAATACATTATATCACAGGGAATAGCACCCAACAGATTGGCTGCCCGCGGATATGGAGAAAGTCATCTAATTGTCAAAAATGCACAAACAGAGGAGGAGCACCAGGTCAACAGAAGAACTGAATTTAAGGTGACTCGTTATAACCAGCAAATTGAAAATGACAGTGATGTTGATGAGACCGATCGTTTTTTTGATGATGATGAGGAAGAGACTGAGACAGGCAGGTAAAAGCGTTAATTAGAATAAATATGTAATTATTAGAATTCATTCACTATTTTAGGGAAAGATCTAACTGTTTACGCATGTCTTTCACTAAAACCTTTCAGCATGACATTTTTCTCAGTTATGCTAGAGTCGATAACCTTAGTTTATCGGACTCGGAAGGATGGGTTGATATATTTACAAAAGCACTTGAATATGCGATAGCCCGAAAAGTAGGTAAAAGTAAGCTTGTCAAAATCTGGAGAGACACAAGAGAAATTGATGGCAGTCAATTGTTCGATGAGACTATTGAAAAAGCAATCCGAGATTCTGCAATCATCCTATGCCTCATATCCCCAGGTTATACAAAATCAGATTATTGCAAGAAAGAACTAAGTGAATTTCACAGAAAGTCGTCTGAAGAAGATATGGGTCTTCATATCGAAGACAGGAACAGGATTTTCTACCTTAGACTTGATAAAGTAGACCGAAAAACACTGTCAGAACTGGGGAGGAGCACTGGATTTGATATTCATGACAATAATGATCCCGCAGATCATGTAGACCCGTACGGGCTAAATGACCAAAATTACAATGAGGTATTGAAGAGCTTATCCAATGCATTGATAAAAACTTTAAGTGCCATCTCTGATTTGTCAGAGACAACTCAAAATGCAAGTCAAAACCAAAATCAACCTGAAAAGGAAGAAGACAAATTCTCAATCTTTTTTGCTGACGTTCCTGATAATTTGTCAAAACTCAAATACAAAACAATTTCTAACCTTAAAAAGAAGGGATATTTCGTTTTTGAAAACATTCCACCACCTCTGGAGGAAAGTGAACATGATAAAGCTGCTGCTGAGCAGCTGAAAAAAGCAGACCTGAGTATTCACTTGCTTAACGAAACCCCTGGAAAACCGATAGTGGATATTGAAGAGAATTTATGTTATCCTCAAAAGCAAATTGAGCTGGGTTTTACACATTCAAAAAACCAGATGATCTGGACGCCCTCTGAAATCGATTTAAGCATAATTGAAAATAAAACTTATCAGCAATATTTAAGTGATCTGGAAATTAAAAAGGAAAGGGCATATCAATTTATAAAGGGTAGAAAGAGTACATTGGAAAATGATGTAAATGATCTGATTGATAGAATTATTGAAAAGAAATTAAATGAGGAGGTCTTAAACAAGACAAATGTACTTCTGGATACTCATTTCAAGGACCAGTTGTTTGCATTGGATATCAACTCACAGCTCATTCAAAATAATATTCAGCCCTACCTGAATCCCCAGGAAGACAACCCTCAATCGAATCTGAATTTACTGGCAGAAATGATAAAAAAGGTAAACAAGATCGTGTTTATATATGGTCAGATCTCTAAAGAATGGGTTTTAGAAAGAATGAGTGCAGCATTGCAGTTGATCGTAACCAATAACTTCCCAGTAGAGGACTTTGTAGTTTTCATGGTTCCTCCAACCAAAAACCCTGAGGACATCAAAATGCGACAAAAATTCATGTCCGTCAGGATTATAGATAATAGTTCCAGTGAAACAATTGGAAAAGACAGTATTGAAAGAATGTTAAGTGAACTTCCTGGAGAATGAGTATATCTGTTCCAGCCGTTGAAGTTGAAAATCCCTTTGTTGGGCTAAGACCGTTTGAGAGTGAAGAGAGTCTCTTGTTCTTCGGGAGGAGTGATCAGGTGATGCAACTTTTAAATCGGTTGCATGATGGAAGATTCGTAGCAGTGGTGGGTAGTTCAGGATCTGGTAAGTCATCACTTATACGGGCTGGGCTCGTTTCATCTTTAAAAGCAGGTTTTCTTATTGAGTCCCGTTATAATTGGACAATTGCAACCATGAAACCAGGTGAAAGCCCTGTTTATAACCTGGCACATTCTCTACTAAGTATAAATCGTGAAAGTGTAAGTCCAGAAGAAATTCATTCCGTATACAATGATATTCTTGATAGTGGGATCGAAATAGTGGTCGAGCTGATACAGAAGAAAATTGATGAAAGCACCAATTTCTTTCTCTTAGTAGATCAGTTTGAGGAGATATTCAGGTTCATCCTTGATCAACCGGATTCTGAGAAAATAGACGAGGCAAATGATTTTGTGAAGATCATATTGCAATTGACTACCTGGCCAACCCTTGCATCATATGTGGTTATTACCATGAGATCTGACTTCATTGGAGATTGCGTCAAGTTTTATGGTTTACCCGAAGCATTAAACAAGAGCCAATATTTAGTTCCCAAACTTAACAGGCAAGAGCTAAGACAGGTTATTCAGGGTCCCATAAAGCTATACGGTCAAATCATCAATGATAGACTGACAGATTATTTGCTCAACAACATTCAGCAGCAATCAGATGAATTGCCTTTGTTGCAACACTTGTTGATGAGAATTTGGGACCATGAGTTGTTGATTGACAAAAATGGCGAGTTGGATCTGAAAGACTATGATGCCGTTGGGGGATTCAACAGTGCGCTTTCAAATCATGCAAATGAAGCATTTGAGGAATTGTCAAAACCTGAGAAGGAAATAGCAAAACAGATTTTTCAGTTATTAACAGATGTTGATGAGGGTAAAAGAAAGATAAGAAGACCTACCAGACTTTCTGAAATTAGAGATTCCACCGGGGCAAGTAATGCTGTTATCTTAAAGATTCTTAACCATTTTTCAGTTCAACGAAGAAATTTTATTGTAATTTCAGAATTAGAGAATGACGATCTACTCATCGATATTTCACACGAAAGCCTAATTCGTCAATGGGACAACCTACTGGGTTGGGTGGATGAAGAATTTACAGTAGCTGAGGCCTATAAGGTTTTATTAGAATCATGGCTTTCCTATGATTCGGGAAATCGGGATGTACTTTCGGATAAAGAGATTACACGAATAGAAAGTCTTCTTTTTCAGAAAAACATATCAGAAAGTTGGGCAAAGAGGTATCACAAATCCTCTTATTCAGAGGCACTTCAATTTCTGGATAACTGTAAAACCGCCAATCAAAAAGCCAAAAAGAAAGCAGAAAATCAAAGGGTGGCGATAGGTATCATGGCAATTTGCCTAATTATCTTCACATCCTTCTACATTTATTCTGAAATCCAGAATGATAAACTTGCTGAAAAAAACCAACAACTGGAACAGCAGAAAATCGAAATACAAGAAGCCAGAGACGAGGCATTGGTAAATGAAAGAGAGGCTTATTATCAGACTGAAATAGCTCGTCAACAAACAATTTTAGCTGATTCTGCCAAACATGAGGCCCTATATGAAGCCCAAAAGGCAATACAGGCCCAGAAAGAAGCGGAACTTTTTCGAGAAAGAGCAGAGCAATCAGCTAAAGAGGCCATAAAACAAGCCAGAATCGCACAGGAAAATGCAATGGAAGCAGAATTATCGAGAGACCAGACCAATGCCGCCTATGAGCAATTGTCAAGAGAGCAAAGAGGAATCGTACTATCGAAATTCTTAGCAACAAAAGCAATGAACCAAACTGAATTGCAATTAAAGTATAACCTGGCTTATCTGGCTTATAGATTTCAGACTGAATATGAAGCACCGTCTTCATCAGAAGTGTTTGCAGCTCTTTATGATGCCTACCAGATATATAATAATCCGTTGATTTATGATGCACGGGAGCCTCTATCAGCAAAAGCTTATCTGATTGATAATAAATACATCATAACCGCTGGCAGGACTATGCATTTTATTAGTCTGGATGAAAGTGAATCAATGAATCAAGATGTATTATCTAATTATGAATCAAAAGAGCCGGACATTATAACTGCTCTTCTACCCCTGCACAGAAGTATCATTTTCGGGACTCACTCAGGGGTTATTTATGAGTTACAGGGATTTGATGTACTGAACAATCTAAAACCGGCGCAAAGAATCCTAACTCAGGAAGAGGGGATGGTTGAGATGATCGAACCAATTTTTAATTCTTTTCTTTATGTTACAGAAGGAAGCAATTCACTGAAAATCTCCAATGAGAAACAGATTGAAGCTACAGGATTATCTGAAATAAACGCTATTTCCGCATCTGAAGATAAAAGGCATATCTATATAGGAGGTGTTAATGGGAAATTGCTACAATATGATTTACTCACACAGTCTCAGGTATCCAGGGAGGATTTTAAAGAACCGATAGATTTCCTTAAATATTCACCTCAGCTTGAAAAAGTATTGGTAGCTAACAAAAATGGATCTGTATTTGAGTATTTTCATGATGAAAGTATTATCCGAACTAGCTTCATAAATGCTCAAATATCCAACATAGTTGACATTGATTACACAAACGATGTTTCAAAAATTGTCGTTCTAAATACTTCAGAATTATCAATCGCTGACTTGAGTAATCAAAACCGGTATTCAATTAATATTTCCAAATTTGGACAGGTTTCTGATCTATTGGTTGAGCCGAATAACCTGTACGTATACATTCTAACAACTCAAGGAAAGGTCTATAAAATACCTATTTCAAACCACCTGATGGCCGAACATATACATGAAAATGCCAAGAGAAATCTCACAGAGGCAGAGTGGAGAAAATTTGTAGGAGCTAATATCCCATATGAAAGAACTTTCGAATCATTAAACATAGAAAAATGAACCAGGAAGAATACATGAAAGACAGGGTAGATAACCAAATGAATTATTATTCAAGAGCATCTCGTTCATTGAAACAGAAACATACAATCAGTCAAATTACAATCATCAGCCTTGGATTAATAATTCCGGTGATCGTTAACCTTGAAGGTGATTGGTTCAAAATGATTGGCGGAAGTGAATTCATCAGAATCACGACAACAATATTGTCTCTTATACTTGCTGTATTCTCTGGTATAGCGAATTTTCTAAAATTTGGAGAACTATGGATCACTTTCAGGAGTACCCTTGAAGCACTCAAAAGGGAAAAATACTTTTTCATCACCTCATCTGGGAAATATCGCAACTCTGAAGCAGGTTTTCACATTTTCGTTGAGAACATTGAAGCCATTTTGTCAAACGAAAATGCTGAACACAAACAAATCATTGAAAAGACGCTGGATAATCAGCCAAAAGAATGAATACTGTTTAAAAGAAAGTAGAAATTTCTTAGATATTTAAACTTGTTCGTCAGAAGCTGTCTCTGGGCCTGGAGTTGTTGCTATATTTGTCGCTCAATACTAAAGTATGAGCTCAGAAAAGTATGCACAAAGGGGTGTTTCAGCCTCTAAAGAAGATGTCCACAACGCGATCAAAGACATTGACAAGGGATTATTTCCCAAGGCTTTCTGTAAGATTGTTCCCGATCTGATAGCTGGAGATCCTGAATATTGCAACATCATGCATGCTGATGGAGCGGGTACTAAGTCTTCCCTGGCTTACATGTACTGGAAAGAAACTGGAGACATGTCAGTATGGAAAGGAATTGCTCAGGATGCTGTCATCATGAATGTGGATGACCTGATTTGTGTTGGCGCTACAGATAATATCTTGCTTTCTTCTACGATTGGCCGAAACAAAAACCTGATCCCTGGTGAAGTGATTGCGGCACTGATTAATGGGACAGAAGAAGTGCTTCAAATGTTGAGAGACAATGGCATTGATATCATCTCTACAGGGGGTGAAACAGCTGATCTGGGAGACCTGGTGAGAACTGTTGTGGTGGATAGTACCGTAACCTGCAGAATGAAGAGAAAGGATGTGATTTCCAATCACAATATCAAACCGGGAAATGTTATTGTAGGTCTTCAATCGTTTGGTCAGGCAGAATACGAAGATGAATACAATGGTGGAATGGGTAGTAATGGATTGACTTCCGCACGACATGATGTTTTCAACCAAATCTATAGAGAAAAGTACCCTGAAAGTTTTGATCCGGCTATCGATTCTTCATTGACTTTTACCGGAAAATACAAACTGACAGATCCGGTTGAAGGATCACCTTTGGATGCTGGGAAATTGGTGCTTTCCCCTACCCGAACATATGCACCAATCATCAAAGAAGTGCTCAAGTTATTGAGAAATAAAATTGACGGTCTTGTACACTGCAGCGGAGGAGCTCAAACCAAGGTGCTTCATTTTGTAGACAATGTGCATGTCATTAAAGATAATCTTTTTGATATACCTCCATTATTCAGGATCATTCAGGAAGAGAGCAAAACAGATTGGCAGGAAATGTACAAGGTGTTTAACATGGGCCACAGACTAGAGCTGTATGTAGACAAATCCCATGCCCAGGAAATCATTGACATTGCGGCATCATTTGGAGTGGACGGTCAAATTGTTGGTCGAGTAGAGTCTGCTGACCAAAAGAAGGTGATTATTAAAAGTGAGTTTGGAGAGTTTGTTTATTAGTATTTAATAAAAGGCGTCTTCCAAATGCAATAACTCTTTCCCAGTGATTGCAATAATGTCATAGCGCACGTTTTTTTGCCAATTGATTGAATGGATGTACACATTTGAAGTATCCAGAATCATTTTTTTCTGATTGTCTGAGACGAAATCCTCAGGATGTCCAAAATCATCATTCTTACGTTTTTTTACCTCTACAAAAATGATCAGGGCATCTTTCATTGCAATGATATCGATCTCTCCTTTGCCGAAACGGTAATTTTGCTCAAGAATCTCAAATCCCTTGTCAATGAGATAATCCATGGCCTGATGCTCTCCTGATTTTCCTATGGCTATTTTATCCATAGAGCGAGTATAATTAGAATTTAAGGCTTATCGCTTCATATTATTGAATTATTTATTGGGATGCTATTTCTTTGCTGTGATTATCAAACGCATACCAATGAATCTTTATCCACTAAAATTTAAGACCATCTTCAAAGACAAAATCTGGGGAGGTGAAAAGATAAATACAGTTCTGGGTAAGAATTTTGAACCGCTTCCAAATTGTGGAGAGACCTGGGAAGTATCAGGAGTAGAAGGAAATATTTCAGAAGTTGCTGAGGGAGATTTAACCGGGAATGACCTGAAATCCCTGATCCAGAAGTATAAAGGTGAATTAGTGGGGAATCGTGTATTTGAAAAGTATGGGGATGATTTCCCATTGCTGATCAAATTTATTGATGCCAATGATGACCTTTCTATTCAGGTTCACCCGGATGACGCATTGGCAAAAAAGAGGCACAACTCATTCGGTAAAACTGAAATGTGGTATGTGATGCAGGCTGATGAAGGAGCAAAGTTGATTTCTGGATTTAATCAGGAAGTTGATAAAGAGAAATACCTGGAGCATTTCAATTCAGGTAAACTCACTGAGATATTGAACCAGGAAGATGTCAATACTGATGATGTATACTTTTTGCCAGCAGGGCGAGTACATACCATTGGTAAAGGACTGCTTATTGCAGAAATCCAGCAAACATCTGACATTACTTACAGGATTTACGATTTTGATAGGAAAGATGCCCAGGGTAATACAAGAGAATTACATGTGGAAGAAGCATTAGATGCAATTGATTATAATTATTACCCGGAATATAAGACTCCATATAATGACAAGCCTGAGGAAGCGTCAAAACTTATTAAATCAGATTACTTTGAAACTAACAAAATCGTTCTAAAGGGTTCTTTTGAAAGAGATTTTAGTGATTTGGATTCATTTGTGATTTATATCTGTTTAGAGGGAGGAGTTACGCTTCAATATGGGTCTGCATCTATGCATTTCAAAATGGGAGATTCTATTTTGGTTCCTGCTTCTATTAAAAAGTACACTTTGCATGGAGATCCATCAGTGAAGCTGCTGGAGACATATGTACCATGAATCAAACACTGAATAAGAATACAAAATTTATTCATCTGGGTCTTATTGACTATCAGGAAGCCTGGGATTATCAGGAAAAGGTATTCAAGGAAACAGTTGACTTGAAAATAGCCAACAGAAAGAACGAGGGAAAGGAAGAATTGACCCCTAACTACCTGATTTTTTGTTACCATCCTCATGTTTACACCCTTGGCAAGAGTGGAAAGGAAGAAAACCTTCTTTTGGATGAAAAGGGACTAAAAGAGAAAGAAGCCACTTATTACAAAATCAATAGAGGTGGTGATATCACTTACCACGGTCCGGGACAGATTGTGGGATATCCAATTCTGGATCTGGATAACTTCTTTACTGATATACATAAGTATTTAAGACTCCTGGAAGAAGCTGTTATTTTGACATTGGCTGATTATGGTATAGAAGCAGGTAGAATAGATGGATTGACCGGGGTTTGGATTGATTATAAGGAACAGAAAGATCCTCGTAAAATTTGTGCTCTGGGAGTGAAATCCAGCCGGTGGGTGACAATGCACGGTTTTGCATTCAATGTAAATACAGATCTTCATTACTTTAACAATATTATTCCCTGTGGAATAGATGATAAGGCAGTTACATCAATGGAGAAAGAATTAGGTACAAAGCAAAACCTGGAGGATGTTGAGTCAAAGTTGAAAAATCATATTGTCAGCTTATTTGAAATGGAAATGATATGAAGAAAGACATACAATTCTTACCCGTTGAGAATATTTTGATTTCGGTAGCAAAGAAGGATAATGAATCAGAAATTCCTGAGTGGCAGGTATACCTGATCAATCGGAATGAAAAACCATTAGAGACTGTAATGGTCACCTCCAAAGGATACGGAGAGAAGGATGGTGAGGAACAAAAGACATCTACACTACGTCATGTAATACCAAAGATTGACGCAGGTGAGTATGCATTAATTGAACCTATCCAGCCAGAAGTGTTTCATCTCAATAATGAATACTGGGTAAGTTACTTTATAGACGGCCAGGTGTACGATAAAAAGTTTATATTCGTTCCGGAGACCATCAAAGACGAAAACCTGATTGAGATAAAAGAACTGGGCTTGATGGGTGTACTCCATGTATAACCAAACCTGTAACTATGATCAACCTAAAAGATGTTCTCATCATTGATATTGAGACTGCAAGTATTACCAAAGAATTCGGAGAACTTAACGAACGACTACAAAAACAGTGGGAGAGAAAGGCCCAATTCCTGAGAAATGATGAGGAATTAGAAATTCCTGAATTGTATAATGATCGTGCAGCAATTTTTGCTGAGTTTGGCAAGGTCATTACGATATCAGTAGGTGTGTTTCATTACAATGAGGAAAGGGAATTAAGTCTTCGGGTAAAAGGCTATTTCAGCGACGATGAGAAGAGTCTTCTGGAAGAATTTAAATCACTTCTTGAAACAAAATTTGATGCAGATCGTCTGAGGTTGTGTGCCCACAATGGTAAAGAATTTGACTATCCGTACCTCTGTCGTCGTATGTTGGTCAATGATATAAAGATTCCATCAGCCCTTGATCTCAGGAATAAGAAACCCTGGGAGGTCCTTCATCTGGATACAATGGATATGTGGAAATTTGGCGATAGAAAGAATTTCACCTCACTGGAGATGCTTACCGCATTATTTGATATCAAAAGTAGCAAAGGAGATATTGATGGCAGCCAGGTAAATGGTGTGTACTACAATGAGAACGGAATTGAGCGCATAAGTAAGTACTGCAGTGCAGATGTGGTGGCAACCGCCCAATTGTACCTTAGGTTGCATAATATGCCTCTTATGAAAGAAAGTAATATTGAGGTTGTGTAAAATAAAATCTGGAATTCATCAAATCTTAATTTTGAATTCCTTGCACCCTAATAAAAAAACCTATCTTTACTCAATTGTCAAGGGCCTGTTATAGTAGTATAATTATATTTTGTCATAACTAATCGTCAACCACTTAGTTAATAGACACGAGTAAAATTTTAATGAGTAGAAAACGAAAAAAGAAAAAAAATAGGTCAGGAAGAAATCATGCTAATAGCGAAAAACAATTACATGAGGCTATTAGACAACTCTTTGGCGCCAATCCCGGCGTAGCATTTAGCATTAGACAAGTCATCAAAAGAGTTGGTGTCCGTGACAAAAAATCCAAAGAAACTGTTAGAGATATTGTGCTCAATATGGAGCTTGACGATAAAGTTAAAAAACTTCGTAATGGAGACTTTATGACAACCAGAGTTTTGGAGAGTTTTGTTGGAAAAGTAGATCATGTGAATCCCAAGTTCGCATACGTGATTGTCCCTGACAGAGAAGAAGACATCTGGGTCAAAACAGAAGACCTGATGACTGCTGTAGACGGAGATACCGTACGTGTAGTAGAAACTACACCAGCTACAGCAACGAGACGACCAGAAGGTCGTGTGGAAGAGGTTCTTGAGCGTTCGAGAAACGAGTTTGTCGGAAGAATTGAGCTCTCAGAGAACTTTGCATTTATTATTCCTGATAACAGGAAGTATCATTTTGATGTTTTTGTATACCCTGAAAAAGTAAAAGGAGCAAAAACGAATGATAAAGTAGTCTGCCGTATCAAAAAATGGCAGGATAAGAATAACAAAAACCCAGTAGGGGAGGTAATTGATGTGCTTGGCCCGGCAGGAGAGAATGAAGCAGAAATTCATTCGATCATGGCTGAATTCGGTCTGCCTTTCAAGTTTCCTCAGCATGTTGAAAAAGAAGCGGATAAGATCAGTGAAGAAATCACTGACAAAGACAGAGAGGGAAGAAAGGACCTCAGAAAGATCACAACTTTTACGATCGATCCGCACGATGCAAAAGATTTTGATGATGCATTGAGTTTACAGAAGCTCGATAATGGTAACTGGGAGATTGGCGTACACATAGCCGATGTATCACATTATGTGAAACCAGATACTATATTGGATAAGGAAGCTGTGCACAGAGCCACTTCAGTCTACCTGGTGGATAGAACAATCCCAATGTTGCCAGAAAAACTATCCAACAAGCTGTGTTCATTGAGGCCCAATGAAGAGAAACTCACATTCAGTGCGATTTTTGAGATAACCGACAATGCGGCTATCAAAAGTGAATGGTTCGGAAGGACTGTCATTTACAGTGACCGAAGATTCACATATGAGGAGGCCCAGGAACGAATTGAGAGTGGGGAAGGGGATTTTGCTGAGGAATTGGCTGTATTGAATGGTCTTGCCAAGAAGTTTAAAAAGAAAAGATTTCAAAATGGCGCGATAAATTTCGAAACAACTGAAGTGAAATTTAAGTTGGATGAGCAGGGTAAACCTTTGGGAGTGATTACCAAGGAAAGAAAAGATGCCCATAAGCTTATTGAAGAATTTATGCTATTAGCCAATAAGAAAGTAGCCGAGCATGTATTTGGGCTGAAGAAACGAAGCTCAAACGGTGAAAATACATTTGTTTACAGGACCCACGATAACCCTGATCCGGAAAAACTGGATTCATTTGCTCAGTTTGCGGGTAAATTCGGACATCAATTGAATTTGAATGGAAGCATTAGCAATACTTTAAACAACCTGATGGATGAGATTGAGGGTAAGCCCGAGCAAAATGTTTTGGAATCCCTTGCAATTCGTGCAATGGCGAAAGCAAAGTATACAACAGACGCAAAAGGTCACTTTGGTCTGGCTTTTGATCATTATTCTCACTTCACTTCACCGATTAGAAGGTACCCGGATGTGATGGTGCACAGATTATTGCAGCATTACCTGGATGGCGGAAAGTCACCTGAACGCGATAAATATGAGGAATTGTGTACGCATTCCTCTGAGATGGAGAAAAGAGCCTCAGATGCGGAAAGAGCTTCTATCAAGTATAAACAAGTAGAATACATGTCGCTTGTTGAGGAAGAGGTCTTTCAAGGAATCGTATCAGGAGTAACAGAATGGGGAGTTTATGTGGAGATTATAAGTACCAAATGTGAGGGAATGGTAAGGCTTGCTGAAATGGATGATGACTATTATGAATTCGATGAGAAGAATTATCGCATCATAGGAAAACGAAATAAACGAATGATCACATTAGGAGATGCTGTGCATGTCAAAGTGGTCAGCACCGATATAGATCGGCGAACCATCGACCTTGAATTTGACTGGGATCAGGATTAACAACTATTTTATTGGAAACAATCAACAAGTACATAGCTGAATTAAATACAGCGCTGGAAGGGATAAAGTGGGGAGAACATCCAAAGGAACTGTATGATCCAATTGATTATATCCTTGAACTGGGAGGTAAACGAATGCGTCCATTATTGGTTTTGCTGGCTTACCTCATTGAAAAGGACGACTATCATAAAGTTCTGAAACCAGCTCTGGCTGTTGAAGTATTTCATAATTTCACCCTCATGCATGATGATATCATGGACAAAGCACCTCTGAGAAGAGGAAAGCCCACAGTTCATGAAAAGTGGGATGAAAATATTGCGATTCTTTCAGGTGATACCATGTTGGTAAAGGCTTATGACCTGATGCTGAATGTAGATCAAAACGTGCTGGCAGAGGTTATTGCCAAATTCAATAAGTGTGCAGTGGAAGTTTGTGAAGGGCAACAACTTGACATGAACTTCGAATCCTTTGATACAGTGTCTGAAGCGGAGTACATTGATATGATTCGTTTGAAAACGGCTGTTTTGCTCGGGTTTAGCCTGGAACTAGGTGGCATACTAAGTAGTATGAAATCTGAAAACGCCAGGTTATTGAAGGATTTTGGGATCAATATAGGAATAGGTTTTCAGCTAAAGGATGACCTACTGGATGTTTATGGGGATGCTGCAAAGTTTGGCAAACAGGTAGGAGGAGATATTGTGTCTAACAAGAAAACATTTTTGTTATTGACTGCATTGGAACAAGCGAAGGGAAAGGAAAAGGAAGAACTTCAGTATTGGATTGACCAAAAGGAATTTGATATTGAAGAAAAAGTAAACGCTGTAACAGCTATTTACAACAAGCTCGACATACAGAATCAGACAAGAGCTAAAATTGACCATTATTTCAAAATAGGATTTGAAGCTTTAGACACAATTGATGCCCCTGATGGGAGAAAAGCTCCTTTGATGGAATTCGCGAACTATTTAATTAATCGAGAAAAATAGGTATGATCACTATTGTCATTATTATTTTGACAGTGCTCATCAGCCTGTCAGCAGATAAGAACCCGGAATTGAAAATGCGACTCATCATGAATGCTTACATGGTGAAGCATCGGCGACAATATTACCGGTTGCTTACGTCAGGATTTATACATGGAGGATACGCTCATTTGGGTTTTAATATGTTTACACTCTACTTTTTCGGAGGATTGGTGGAGCAATTGTTTCAAAACATTTTTAATCCTGTTTTAGGTGCAGTTACATATGTCCTATTCTATTTGATGGGAATTGTTGCTTCCGATATCGTAACGGTATTTAAGCAAGGCGATAATTTGCATTATAATTCACTTGGGGCTTCTGGTGGCGTCTCATCAGTTTTGTTTTGTAGCATCTTGTTTTTTCCGTTGAATAAGATTTATCTTTTATTCTTGCCAGGAATTCCAGGGTTTATATTTGGCATTTTGTACTTGATGTATTCCTATTTTCAAGGGAAGAGAATGGCAGATAACATCAACCACGACGCACATATGTATGGAGCACTATTCGGTCTGGTATTCAGCATTGCTGTCTATCCACCAGTAGTGATGGAGTTTTTCCAACAAATCGCCTCATTTGACCTGGGTGTATTCTAAACCTCCTTCCTGATTACCTGTAGAGGAGGATTATTCACCACGCTTCTGCTATTTAGCATTCCTATGAGGATTGTCAATCCTGTTATAGAAAAGAAAACGATAATTGCCGGAATTAGATTAGGTGCAAAAACAACTTCAAATACGAATTTTGCCAATAACCAACTAACTAGTATGGAAATTAGAATACCTGTCAAAGATGCCAATGATCCCAGGATCAGGTATTCGGTAAAAAGGATAGACCAGATTTGCCTTTTTGAAGCTCCTAAGGTCCTAAGCAATACATTTTCTTCGATTCGTTGAAATTTGCTTGAGATAACTGAGCTGATGAGCACTAGTAATCCCGTGGCAATGCTAAAGAGTGCCATAAATCTGATTACAAATGAGATTTTACCCAAAACTTCTTCTAAAGTATCTAGTATTAACCCAAGATCGATGATAGAGATGTTCGGGAAGCTTCTTACAATGGCTTGTTGGTATCTCGCTGCATAATCCCGATCACCAGTTTTTGTCATGATGACGTTAAATTGAGGTGCTTTTTCGAGGACTCCTTTGGGGAAAACAACCAGAAAATTTGTTTGCACCCTGTTCCAGTCTACCTCTCTGAAACTACCAATGTAGGTTTTCATGAGCGCGCCTTGCACATTGAAGAGTACCTCATCGCCAATTTCTAACCCAATATTTTGAGCAAAACCTTCGGAAAATGAAATGAAAATGGAATCATTTTCCACATTTCCATGCCATTCACCAGCTGTAATGGTTTCTGAGTCAATTAATTTATCCCGGTAAGTGATACGATATTCACGATTATAAACCCAATCCTTGTATTGGATCGTGGAGTCATTGTAAGCTTCATCTTTTGTGATACCATTAATTTCTAACAATCTCATGGTCACGATAGGTACTTCCTGCATGACAGGCATGTCATAATCTACAGTTACTTCCCGTACATCTTTGAGCTGATGTGTTTGAATATCAAATAGAACCATGTTGGGACGTTCCCCAGCACCGGATATCGTTACCTGCTGTACCAAAACATCTTGCATGAAATACAGCATTGAAATCAATGTAGTACCCAATCCTATGGTGATGATCAATGTCAATGTTTGGTTATTGGGTCTGTAGAGATTAGATAATCCCTGTCTCCATACATAGCTAAATGATCTTGGAAAATATTTCTGGATTAACCAGATCAATAGTTTTGAACTACCTGCCAGGATCAAAAAGGCTACAATCAGTCCCGAAGTGAAGATAAAAGCATCCATCCACTCACCAATCTGTATCCATGAGAAGACAAGAATAAAGAGATAGATTATTCCATAAATAACATATTTCCAGCGTTCTTTGAATCCACCATTTTTGGAACCAAACCCTCCTCTAATAACAGTTAATGGACTGATTCCTCTGACCTTAAGCAACGGTATAAGCGTGAAGAGTACAGAAATGATTATTCCCAGTAATACACCCTGTACAATGCTTATCCATGAAATAGAAGTATTTACATCAAGTGGAATAAAGTCTTTCAATAGCATGGGAAGGAAAGATTGCAGGATTACTCCAAGTAATGAACCTACGAGAGATCCGATAAATCCAAATAGGGCTATTTGAATAAGAAAAATGAAGAAGACCTGGTTCACCTGAGCACCAAGACACCTCAGGATGGCAACAGTTTTCATCTTCTCTTTAATGTATACAAATACAGAGCTGGAAACACCGATACATCCTAGCAATAATGCCACGAATGCTACAAGATTGAGAAAGTTAGTAAGGTTTTCAAATGCTTCTCCAGTGTCCCTTTTTCTTTCATCAACAGTATCTACATCCAACCCATTGTTTTCAATAGGTTCCTTAAATGATAAGGCCTGCTCCAGACTATCCGAGGGAATCTTGAAAAATGCTGAATAATTGATCCTGCTTCCCTTCTTGAGTAATCCTGTTTCTGATAGGTACCGCATGGGGATATAAACAATAGGCGCCACTGTTGTCGCAATTTGCGTTTGACCCGGAACTCCATTGAGGATACCAACGATTTTGAATTTAAGAACACCCACCTTCACCGAATCACCGAGTTCCACATTGAATTGTGTCATGACAGAACCATCTACCAGTGCATAGGGACCCGATTTGAAATAAGAAGCCGCATTTTCTGGTTCAGTTTCCATTTTGCCATAGTAAGGGTATTCCCCTTCAAGAGCTCTTACCTGTACAAGCCTTGTCCCATCGGTTCTGGGAAAGTAGATCATAGACGCAAATCTGCTTTCATAAGATCTTTCAGTACCAATGGAGTCCATAGTAGCAACAGAAATATTCTCACTTAAGGGTTTATTGCTCCGTATCTCCAGGTCTGCACCAAGCAATTCTTTAGCCTGGTCATCAATCTGGGTCAACAGACTCTCTTTGAAACTATTAATGCCAACAAGGGCTGAAATTCCCAATACAATTGACAACACAAAAATGAATAAACGAACTTTATTCTTTCTACTATCACGAATGGCCATCTTAAAAAGCCATGTCTTACTGTATTTTGTTGGTTGTGGTTTTAGTCTGGTATCCAATTCGCTATACGGTTTGAGCTTCAATAATTTTACCTCCTTTGAGTTGTATCATATTGGTAGTCCTGGCAGCCAGGTCCAAATCATGTGTTACAATTACCAATGTAGTACCACTTTCTTTATTGATCTCGAATAATAGGTCTTCAACATACTGACTGGTATCTTGATCTAGATTACCCGTTGGTTCATCAGCAAATAAGATTTTTGGATGATTGGAAAATGCCCTTGCAATGGACACACGTTGTTGTTCTCCACCTGATAGCTGTACTGGATAATGATCAAATCTATCAGATAATCCTACTCGGCTCAATAACTCTTTTGCGTGTTTTTCCGCACCTTTCTCTCCCCTGAGCTCCATTGGTACCATTACATTTTCCAGGGCGGTCAGCGTTGGGATCAGCTGGAAGTTTTGGAATACAAATCCTACATGTTGATTTCTGACCTGAGCCAATTCATCTTCAGATAAAGCATTAAGCTTTATGCCATTCAGAACTACGTTCCCTGAAGTAGCCTGATCAAGTCCGGCACAAAGTCCCAAAAGGGTAGTTTTTCCACTTCCGGAAGGCCCCACTATCGAGAAAGTTTCTCCTTCGGGGATGCTAAAATTGATTTTATCAAGGATTGTTAATGGTTTATTATTTGTACCGGTATAAACTTTAGTGAGGTTCTCAACAGAGAGAATATTTGTCATAATTAAATTTTTAATGCTTGGTATTGTTCCGGATATTCTGAATACAACGATTTAATGTGATATTGAGTTATAAATCATTTCAAAGTGACATTCACCTATAGTTAAAAAGATTCTTTCTCAATTAGTTTTCTGTTTTGTCATTACTTGATTAACATAGCAAGATGAACAAAGTTATTTGGATATATTGTGTATTGGCTTTCATTTCACTCAGTTGTAGTGAAAATAACAAAGAGAAAGCAACCACACGATCCAAAATTGTGGACGAAAAACCCAGGGTAAATATTGAAAAACCTGTGATAATGTTTTTTGGAAATAGCATTACCGCAGGATATGGTATCGATCAGTCAAATGCCTTTAGTGCCATTATACAAAGAAGACTGGATTCTCTAGGGTACAATTACAGAGTAATTAATGCAGGTCTTAGTGGTGAAACAACAGCCAGCGGACTTTCCAGGATTGATTGGGTGCTCAAGACTTTACCGGAGATTTTTGTGTTAGAGTTAGCAGGAAACGATGGATTAAGGGGTATTCAGGTGAAGGAAACGCAAAAAAACCTCCTGGCAATTATCGATAAAGTAAGAAAAGCCAATCCCGATGTAAAAATCATACTAGCTGGTATGGAAGTGCCGCCTAACATGGGACCTGACTATGCATCAGCATTTAGAAAGATATTCCCAACAGTGGCCGAAGCAAAGCAAGTTGAGTTAATTCCTTTTATTCTTGATAAAGTAGGAGGAGAACCCACTCTCAATTTACCCGACGGGATACATCCAACTGAAGAGGGGCATAAAATCGTTGCTGAGACTGTATGGCAGTACTTATCACCGATGCTGAATAAACCTGGTCAGGATGACTCTGAGTCCAATTCCTAATTCAAAATTGATCAAATGCAAATAGCTGAGGAATTTATCGCGGCGCTTTCTGATTTTATATGGGGAGCACCTTTACTTATATTATTGTTGGGTGGAGGTTTTTATTTCATTATCTATTCTAAGTTTTTACCTTTTAAATATTTCGGTCATGCTATTAACGTATTGAGAGGTAAGTACGATGACCCAAATGATCCTGGGCAGATCAATCATTTCCAGGCGCTTTCCGGTGCATTAGCAGCAACAATTGGAATGGGAAACATTAGTGGAGTGGCCCTGGCCATTGCCGCTGGAGGACCCGGAGCTATGTTCTGGATGTGGGTAAGTGCTTTTTTGGGAATTGCTACAAAATTCTTCACCTGTACACTTTCGGTTTTGTACCGTGGAAAAGATAGTGAGGGGGAGCTACGGGGTGGCCCTATGTATGTGATTAGAGAAGGGCTTGGAAAAAAATGGATGCCAATGGCGCTTTTTTTTGCTGTTGCAGGATTTTTGGGTGCGACTCCTGTTTTTCAAACTAATCAGATCGTGGCGGTGATTAAGGATGTCGTTCTTATCCCAAATGGTTGGGTTTCCGCAGACGTCTTTTACACAGATTTTGTAATTGGTTTGGTGATTTGTGTAACTGTTGCCCTTGTTATTTTGGGAGGAATCAAACGGATTGGTAGTGTGGCTTCAAAACTAGTTCCATCTATGGTGGTTCTTTATGTGATTAGTGTTTTGATCATTCTTGTTTCCAATTATGCTGAGATACTTCCAACTTTTACATTTATTATTACAGATGCATTCACAGCAAAGGCAGCACTGGGAGGAGCTTTTGGGGCTATTGTGATTGAAGGAGCAAAACGAGCAGCATTTTCTAATGAAGCAGGAATTGGAACTGCCCCAATGATGCATGGGGCAGCCAAAACAAAAGAACCAATACGAGAGGGACTGGTTGCAATGCTGGGCCCATCAATCGATACATTGATAATCTGTACAATGACTGGGCTTTGTATTTTAATTACCGGAGTTTGGAATACCGGTGAGACAAATGGCATTTCACTAACCGCAAAAGCATTCGAGGCAAGTCTTCCTGCATTTGGCCCGATGGTACTTGTTATCTGTGTCCTGATATTTGCCATTACCACAATTTTCGGCATGGCTTTCTACGGTAGAATTTGTTTGTCATTTATCATTGGTGCAAAAAAAGGATGGTTATTTAACTATTGGTATCTGGCATTAATCCTTTTAGGAGCAGTGTCTAGTCTGAGCCTGGTGGTTAATCTGGTATTTGTGGCATATGGGTTGATGGCATTTCCAACAATGATATCAACCATTATCCTTGCTCCGAAAGTGATGGAAAAAGCTAAAATTTATTTCTCAACGGACAATGAATAATTCATTAAGAAAAAAATTGCATAGGATTTATGCGTCGGCGTTTCAGCTTCGAATGTTACTGGAAACTAACAAGGAATTCAGAGCTTTTGTTAACGTTATTAAATCACAAAAGTATAGTTTGGAGGAGGCTGAGCTGCTTTCACAAATTCAAGATTTAGCTAATTCAATAAAAAAATCCCAACAAGAAGTTGAGCTAGTGGATTTTGGAGCAGGTAAGAACCCATCTCTTGAATTGGATGAGAGTGAAATGAACAAAGGAAAAGTCTCCACCGTTTCAGTTTCAGATTTACCAATGAGCCACGGCTTTTTGGCAGAAGTGATTTTTAGATTGCTTAGAAAGTATAGGCCTCAATCATGTTTGGAATTGGGAACAAGTGTAGGTGTGTCGGCTACATACATGATTGGTGCATTAAAATTAAATGGGAGTGGGAAATTATTCACTCTGGAAGGAGCACCGGATGTTGCTAAGTTTGCCGAGGCACAGATAGGTACCCTGGGTTATCCAGAAGTAGAGGTATTAGTTGGCAATTTTCAAGAAACCTTACCCAAATTGTTACAGGATTGCTCAGTTGATTTTGCTTTCATCGATGGTCATCATACAGAAAAAGCTACAGTGGAGTATTTCTATTGGATTTTAGAGTCTGTTGAGAAAGAAGCAATACTGGTTTTTGATGATATCAACTGGTCAGATGGAATGCGATCAGCATGGCAGAGAATACTTGACCATCAAAATGTAAAGTTTGCTGTTGATCTTTTTCATCGTGGAATTGTATTTGTTGATAAAGAAAAACAAACATCAACCAAACATTACACTAAGTTATACATCAGTGATTAATATCCACTGCTCTTCATAAAAACCCAAATACAGACCTAAATTCCTAGCATTACAAAGGCACCCCAATAAAGTGGGTGCTTGTATTGTTTTTTCATCTTGATTTGTGCGGCTCTAAACGCCTCACGTTTATCCCCTTTTTTTAATAGGTTTCTGTAAAAATTGATCATTAAGTCTTTTGTCGCCAGGTCATCTACTTTCCACAATGACATAATGATTGTTTCTGTCCCAGCTACAAAAAATGCCCTTTGCAGACCATATATTCCTTCCCCCGCAGAAACTTCACCAAGCCCCGTTTCACAAGCAGAAAGTATTACCATTTTATTGTTTTGAATGCCAAGATTCATAATTTCAAATGCAGTAAGAATCCCATCCTCTCCAGACATCTCAGTAATATTATTATTACTAGCCCCTGCAAATAATAATCCCGATGATAACATGGGGTCCACAATTGCATCATTATGATCCGAGGCTTTTTGGTCGAAGAAAAAGCCGTGTGTAGCAATATGAACTATGTTTTTATCCAGGTTGGCTTTAATGTTTTGCTCTGTTGAGTTTTCTCCAAGAAATTGGGTGAATTGGATGGATTCCTTTTCCAGAATGTCACTTACGGTCTTAATTTCTTCTTCTGTCCCGGGTAGATCACTAATGTTTTCAAGGCTAAAGCTTCGGGTAGCCAAAACATCATTCGCGTTATTTGCAGTTTTCCCCAGATCATAATCTGGCCGACCCACCAGCAAATAGCTTGAGGTGGTTGGATCAAGTACACTATTTGAATTCCTGGATTCAAAAACCGCTTTGGTGGAAGTCACCTGTATTATTTCATATTTTTCCAGCAGGTAAGTCTTTAATGTTGGGTCATAAAGTGTGGCTAAGTTCAATTTGTGATAGACACCATCAGATGCAAAGTAGATTTTTGAGATGTCAACAGGGATTGTTTTTTGTATGGGAAGCCAGAAATAATCAAAAGATTCTAAATCTTCTACTTTGAATTGGATGGCGTTTTTATACCGGTTATAGCCATTTAGTTCAAGTTGATCTCCCTTACCAATATAAATAAGCTGCGGATTATTATTTAATCTCGATACCAATAACCCCAGGTATACAGCAGACTCGTCTAACTGCACACGAATAATTTCAACCGCAACTTCAGAAGGTTCTAGAGCACTCTGAATATTCTGGTATTTCACACCCTGGTTAATAAAACTACTTGTGAAAGCTGAAGATTTTCTTGTCAGACCCTTTTCAATTATATCAGCTTGTGCGTTCAAAGAATCAATCTGCTTTTTGTTTTGGGCTATTTCAGTAGATTTGAGAGAAGAAAGATCAGCAATCTGCTTCCTCAGTAAAGTCCATTCAGAGAACAAGGCAATTAATTCATCATTCTGGCTATTGAAAATACCATCACGAACTCTTTTTGTTGAATTGAGGATCATCCCTTTTGTACTTAACTCCAGTTCATACCAGGTTTTCAAAAGTTCCCCGGGAAGTTGAGAATTTCCTTCGTTGCTTCTGGCAACCACGTACCTTTTAAAATTGTCCAGGAACTCTCTTTTTTCTTTCACGAAGGTTTCTTTCTCCTTTTCTGAGAGATAGCTAAACGATTCATTGATTTGCTTAAGTTGCTTTTGTGATAAAATGAGTAGAAGTTTTTCAGCCTCATCAAAGTTTTCAGTTTCTGTGTAGAGGTTTGCTAAGTTGTTTATGGTGATGATATATCCCGGATGGTCTTCCGTAAAATTTTCCTCATATGTGCGTTTGGTCTCGAGCATGTATTGCAGCGCTTTGTCAAATTGCTGCAGTTGCTGATACATCAAACTTAGATTTGAGGCTGTTGAAAGGTATTCATTATTGGTTTTACCCACAGACGCATCTAACAATTCCAGTGCTTCCTGATAAAGAGGTAGCGCCTTTTTATAGTCTTTTAATTGTTGAAAGTAAAGGGCTTTTTCTCCAATCAACCGTGCATAAGTAGGATGTAACTTACCTGTAAGTTGTATTTGCCATTCAGTGGCCCTATCCAGGTAGAATGCTATTGAATCATTTGATGGTTGAAATCGGATTAAAACTTTGGCGAGATTTGAGGCAAGTGTAACCTTTAAATTGAGATCATCCAGTGCATTGTTTTCCATGACCCTTATAGCTTTCTTGTAATTGGCCATGGCAGTTGAATAATTGGCAAGGGCCTCACTCAGAGCTCCCAAACTATTCAACAGTGAAGCATATTCAACAGATTTAGTAAGGTTCCTGCCTTTCAGTAAATCAAGTGCCTGATAAAAATAGGAGTCAGCGCTTTTGAAATCCTGTACCAGGTACTTTTGGTTGCCAATAGACTGATACGCTTTTGCCAGTAGCTTTATTTTTTCGTCTGAACCCCCTCCCAGTGTACTAATGAAAGAGTTATAAGTTTGTTCAGCTTGCTGAAATTCTCCCATTTTGGTGAATATGCCAGCCACCTGAAATATTACCTGAGCATAGCTTTCTTCATTCTCAAGACCGTTTTCTCTATGCAGTTGGAGTGATTGATTAAGAATTTGCAATTTGTACTGTTGAAGATTCAATTTTCCAGCTACGGCCGCAGCCTCATATAGAATCTGCAATTGCATTTGCAACTCATTGACTGGATTGGCCATCAAGTTTTTATAGTACTTGAATGCTTTGTTGTAATCTTCCAGAATGAAACTTAGTTTGGCAGCATCATGCATGAATACTTTTGGTATGTAAGGGATATGCCTGCAGTTGGTTTGGCCACAGTAAGAGATGAGTTCTTCGCAAGTTTCAAGTGCACGTTTATGGTCATTTTCCTGCAAGAAAATATTGTAGAAATCCATCATTAAGACTGGATAGTCCCTGCTTCCATCTTTCTGTGATTTGAGTTCATCATAGTAAGTAATCGCCTTTTTGGACTCTCCGGCATTGACCAACACATTTACATAGCTCTCCAAAACACGATAGTAATAATCATTTTTAGAGCTGTACTCTTCCAGTAGGCTTACGAGTGAGGAATAGGTGGCGATTGATTCCTGGTATTGTCCAGTTTGATTATACACATAGCCCAGGTCATCCATAATTCTGATCATCTGTTGATCTACTCTACCCAGTTTCTCTTTATGAGTGAGCAGCGTTTTTACCAGTACATCCCTTGAGGCCTCAAGACTGTCACAGCTCAATAAATAGATTCCAAGATTATGGGAGGCTGCCAATGTTTGTGGATGTCCTTCTCCATTCAGAGATTTCCGGATAGCCAGCTCTTTTGAGCCATTAGAAACAGCGCTATCACAAGCCTCAAGTTGGTAATAGATATAACCAAGTTTGGAATAAAAAAACAATTGGACAGAGTCTTCTTGAATAATCGAACTCCCGGAAAGGTCATCTCTTAACTCTATTATGCCATCCCGAGATGCTTCCAGCTGTCCTTGCTGGAGTAGAAGATTAATCTTTTTAATTCCTTGTTCGAAATCAATGGTACTCTGGGCAAACAAAACATTCGTTTGAAAAAGAGTAGAGAGGAGTAAGATTCTAAAAAGTACCCTGATAGGAAACATGGCCATCATAATTTATTAGTGCATACAAATATTCATCGTTGGTCTTGCCAATTAATGTAAATGAAAGGTTGTCATTTTTTATGATTAGTGGATCATTAATTGAGCCCGGTAAGACAACCTCAAAACTCTCATCAATTGGTTCCAGGTTTAAATCCAACATCCTAGCATTGATTTTGATAGAGTCCTCAAGGTTTACTGTACTCATTATCCAGTGTTTACCGCCCTCCTGAAATGTGGCAACAAATTTACCTTCAGTCTTCACCAAAGTACTTTTCCTTGTCTTACCAGCACTGGTAATATCAGTTATCCGATATACTCCATTTTGTGTCGTTTGATCAAATTTTGATTCCTGAAAGACCAGATATGAGTTCAAGAGGTTGTTAAAGTAAGTGTTTTCTAGTGTCCCCGAATAGGCAAGATTAAATTTACTATTGAGTGAACCATACAGGTTTACATGTTTCATCCAGTATTTCGAGCTTCCTCCTGCTATAAGTAGGGAGCTGTCTGTAAGGACCTTATACTCGGTAGGCACCATGTTTATAGGTAAAATCTCCTGCCAAAAAGTCCTATAGCCATTTTTGATAACCTGTGCACCCACTACCTGGGTTCTCTCATCCTCACTTTTGCCAATTAGAATCCAATAGTCTGAGTTGATTCTCATCGCGTTAGTGATGGTTAATGGTGTTGCAGTATTGGATGTTGGGTCGATCATTAATGAATCATTTCTCAGGTATAGTTCTCTTTCCTCGAATGCCTGATTAAGTTGCTGTGCATTCCTAAGATTATAGAGTGTTTCCAGGTTATACTTGAAGGAATCTTTGATCACATCAGACTCCTGATTGGCGAATTCTTTAATTCCGGAGGCTGAAAAATACTGGTCAAAGAACCACCTGAATGTTAAGGTATTATGATTTGATTCTTTCAGAGCATTAACCAAACTATCAGCATGATTATAGGGTTCATTTAGGTTTTGAACAATTCTGGCTTTTCTTGAAAGGTAATTATCCGAAGGGGCTGTTGGCTGGTTACATCCATTTTCGTAAGCAAATTGATTGCTGTACTTAATTTTGGCAAATTCATAATTGAACAGGTCAACTAGAATTGATTGGTTGTCATACTTATTGATTACGTTGATCAAGCGCTGTATCCTTAACTCATCAGAGTTAATTTCTAAACACTCTTTATCAGTCAACATCTTTTTTGTATCCTGCAAGATACGGGTATGGGTCTGGCTCATTTCATTTTTTAAAGCATCTACTTCCTCTTCAATGAGCTTCAAGAAATTATCGGACCAGTATTTGTAGTCCCAGAGTTCTAAATTGTCATCCAAAAAATTAGGTAGGGTAATTCCATTCATTCGGAAATAATCAATCCTTTTCAAAATGATATTTACCTGTCGTTTCTTGGGATGGGGTAAGTTTTGATAGGCCGACTTATATCTTTCCAGGTGATAAATAGTGGAATCAAAGTGGACCCCGCATTTTTTAACCTTGTCTTTCAGTCTGTCATCAGTTTTTAGAAATAATTCCCTGAGGTTTTCAGCACTGGTGTTTATTTCAATGAATAACTCACGAGAGGCAAGGTAATTCTTGACTGCATCATCGTAGTTCCGGATGAGCTTTTCATATTCTTCAGTATATGTAATGGCTTTTTGGTATTTCAGATCAACTGTGCTTAAAATCTTAATGACCAATGAATCCTTATTGTCCATGTATGGCATCTCATACCAATCTGGGTTTTTGCTCGCTTCTCTTTCATCTACATAGTTTTTAGCGAGACTGTAATTGGTTTTTGCATTATAAATAAACTGATCTGATGCGGTACGATCAACAAGAGGATCAAGTGATGCAAATCGCTCTACTTCTGCGTTACCGAGCTTGTAGTATACATTTGGCCACTGGGGATTGGCATTTTGAAATTCCAGAAGTCGTGTGTAATATTCTTCTGGGGAACTTTTTAATTTTGATTCCAGAATATCCCGATACTCGCCAGTTTGGGCGTATCCCTGAAAAGTAAGGGTCAATAGAAGTAGTATGCTCAGATATTTACCCATTGCTGTTGATAATTTTGAATTCCACACGTCTGTTTTTGGCCCTGTTTTCATCCGAATCGTTACTCACAAGAGGTTGGGATTCCCCCAATCCTTTTGACAATAATCTTTCTATTCTAATACCATGGTCCTGTAAGTACTCCATTACAGAATTAGCCCGTAATTTGGACAATTGTAAATTGTATGTTTCAGCACCTTTGTCATCAGTATGGGCTGAAATTTCAACTTTGTAGTCACTATTATTTCTCAGGTATTCTACTAGTTTATTGAGCTCCAGATAACTGTCCGCATTTAAACTGAATGAATTATATTCAAATGTGATGTTGTTAAGGACGATTGAAGCATTTTTGATGGATTGCAACTCGTTTCCAATTGTAGTGCCGTCTTGAATATCGTCTTGCTTCATGTCATATGTAGCACTGAAATAGCTGTAACCTTGTGCAGAGGTGCTTATTTCATAAGTTTCACCATCTCTCAGGTCAAGACTAATTTTGCCGTCTTTGACTTTTCTCTTTACTTTTTCATTTCGAGTAACATTATAAACAGTCAATTCAAGCCCAATACCCTCACTGGTTTCACTGTCACTAAAAGTTAAATTCACCCGTTTGACTCTCCTTTTAAGCTCTACATCGAAATCAAATTCACTGAAGAGCACTTCCTTATCAAATGGTAGAACCAATGTATCAACATGATAATCATCTGATCTGAAAAGTACATTCAGTTCCTCACCAATTGGTATAACCACAGGTCTGTTTTGAGAAGCTTCGGCACTTACTCGATAAGTGTTAAGCACCTGAAATGAATTGTCTGTTACCACCACTTCTGCATCCAGTGGGAAATAGAATTCTTCATCAAATACGTTGAACTTGAATGTTACTTCCGGGAAAAGCTGAAAATCCATTTGGGAAGATTCACCAGGGATCAGGCTACTAAGCTTAGACTGTACAGAATACCCTTGTTTCATGGCGACAATAGAAAACTGTGACCCAAAAGGCACAAATACCTGATAAAACCCATTTTCATCGCTGGTTAGGGATTGTAAAACTTTACTGGTATAGGGATCCACGACTGAAATTTCTGCTGATAGGTTGTTCCCATCTACATCAGTGATTCTCCCTGTGATCATCAGGGCAGCCTCAGGAGCTTGCCCCAGATTCAGGTCATTGGCAACAATAGTAGAATTTCTTTTTTTCTCATTGGCATAAATATCTCCCTGAGCGTAGTAAACCCTGTTGTTTTGGTCTATAGAAACAGATATTTGATCACTTTCCGGGTTGACCAGCTGGCTCACTACTTTTGGGTTATATTGGAAGAGCCCGTCAATTTTAGCCCAATAAATATTAAAAGTGTTTTTTGATATTTTTTTCCCTTCAGCATCGATTACATCCTCTGTACTTGAGAAATAGAATGTTTTATTGTCGATAGAGTAATAGGGAGCATTCACACAACCAGTGTTGTATTCGGATTTAAGAGGACGAGGTGTGGACCATGTTCCTATTTCGCTCATTTCGGTGATAAATATTGTTTTACAATAATCATTTAGTCGTGAATCTGCGGGAGCTGGTCGCGTGAAAAGGATGATCTTTCCATTGGCAGAAACAGCTGGCGATTCTTCGTCCATGCCGCTATTTATTTCACCAGTGATTGGTACTGGTGGGGACCAGACGCCGTTTATTCTTTCACTTAAATAAATATCTGAATTAGCTCCATTTCGTTTAGCTGAAAAGTATAATGAGCGGTTATCAAAGCTTAATTGCGGAAATGATATTTCGTACTCGTTGTTGATGTCTTCGGTAAAAACAGGAGTAGGTTGCATCCAGGTACCATTCTGAATGACGGACAGATAGAGTTTCATTTTCCCATCATAATCGGCCATATAGACCAAAGTGGAACCATCGAAGCTTACTTTAGGTTGTGCAATAAACACATTGATTCCTCCAATATTGCTGAAATCCTGAGCATCGATATTTCCAATCCACAAGATCAGGCTAATTGCTAACAGTGCAATCCGGTTTGGCTGGTTCATCATAGATTGTGTGTGATTTGAAGCTATTATAACAAAATAAGCCGGCTAAGTCCAACTATTTTGAGAAAACTGAAGTGCTAATAGCGTTTAGTCGCCTAATAAAGTCGTGAATGAACAAAATATTTATGTTTTCAACTTCTCCTGAAACTATTGAAACATCTAGTACATTTGTGAGGTTCTAATTTTTACCATTGTAGTTGGATGGAATATCAGGAAGCAAAAGACAAATTCATTTCAGCCTGGGGTAGCCTGGGATCTAGTTGGGGCATAAACCGAACAATGGCACAGATCCATGCATTGTTGCTGGTGGCGATCGAACCTATGTCTGCTGACGAGATCATGGAAGAATTGAAAATCAGCAGAGGGAATGCTAATATGAATATTCGGTCTCTAGTAGACTGGGGATTGGTAGAGAAGGAGTTTAAACCCGGGGAAAGAAGAGAGTATTTTGCAGCAGATAAAGATATTTGGGAAGTAGCCAAGCAGATTGCCAAGGAAAGAAAGAGAAGGGAGTTGGAGCCTGTACAAAAAGTACTTCAACAAGTAAAAAATGTGAAATCTGGTGATAAGAAATCACAGGAGTTCAAAAGGATGACTTCCGAACTTTCTGATTTTGCTGATCAGGCTGAGACGATGATGGAACTTTTTGTAAGTTCTAAGAAAAACTGGATTTATAAAGTTATTGGTATGTTTAAAAAAGGTTAATTGGACTTTACCAATTCCTCTTTTTCATTATCCCACCAATAGTCCTCACTACTTGTACCACCTAATGGGTATTTGAGTGCTTTGTACGAGTTCCGACTTACCCCACCATTCAGAAAGGATTTTCCCTCCTCACTTAAACTAAGTGGGCTGTTAAAGGTGATGAAAGGCTCCAGAAATTTGATGTATCTAAAATATTGGAGATCACCAAAACCATAGTATTGTTGCCACTGTAACAAATCTCTGACTACCAGGTCAACACCATCGGGATTTTTTTCATCAATGATCTTAATGATTTGATATTCGATCTCACTCAATTGGTTTGGTTTAAACGGGAACCTTTTAAAGTGCGCGTTTATGGCATGATGTAGATAGTTAAACACAGGATGAGGCATTTGGGCAAATACCAATTCCTCAGGATCTGGAGAACAATAAGCACTCCAAACCCGGTTAGCGTAACGAAGAGAGGAAGCACTTAAGTTTTTTCGTTCCTGAAAAAGTTCATTGTAACGGTAGACAGGAATTTGTCCCAGTCCCACCAGCCTGTCGTAACCTGGTTCTTGCCCCACACATATCAAACTAATGGTTACTTTTTCCGTAGCTTCCAATCTATGGAGCCAGCTCAGAATGGCCATCAGGTTAACTTGACAAAACAGATCATATTCATACCAAAGAACAATTTCTTCATAACCATTGAGCTCAGATAGAACCTTTGAGCTATCTATCAAACGCTGATAATTAGATGCCCCCGGACCAAATGCTTCAGTTACAAAATTTAATCTTGTTTGCCAGAATTTTTCTTCGCCTACTTTGTACACCACAGGTCCTTCACTCAGGATTTCATTCCATACAAAGACATCTCCAGCAATGCCTGAATCTCTGAATAAATGAAGTGTGGAATCTCCATTTAAAATATGTAACTTATCCGCCATATTCTACAAAAACCTCTTGATTACATGAAGGTAGGGCATATTCTGTTATTTGTAAATGGTTTCTTTCTCGTTTTTAGTCTTGTATGGTTAGTTAGTCATGCCGTTTTAGGAGACTGGGACTGGGAAGTGTGGTATGCATTGGCCTATACAGTGGCAATCGCAGTGAATTTCTACTATGTACAGAAAAGAGAAACGTAACATACTAAGCAGTATGTAACATTGCTATAGCGTCATTTAAAATAAGTAAAAAAGAGATTCTCTAATCACCTTCTCTAATACATACTAATCAGTATAAAGTGCTTTTTTGTAATCGGATTGTCCTTTTTTAGTTAAATATGGGTATATGATCTCAAATAGGAGCTTGATAAAATATTCTTTATCATGTTTTTTCTTGAATTGGTCAATATAGAAAGCGTTAATCCAGTAATCGCCGATAATATTCATACGTTCGTACAATCTTTCATACTCAAGCTCAAATGACGCAGGTTGCAACAGTCCTTCTGATACAAGTTGGTCAAAAACTCCTAGGAACTGTTTTTTACGCAATACCTGTAACTCAAGGTAATGTTCTCTTATTTTTGGATGCTCTTTCATGACCTGTAAAAAATCCAGAAGGATAAATCGATATTCAAACATTTGCATGATTCCGGCATGGGATACCTTGTAGAGATTTTCAATGCTATTAGTTGAAAAACTCATGTCCTTCATATTCACATCCATCATGTGAACCAGTTCAAAATACAGTGCCTCTACCAGTTCCTCTTTTTTCTTGAAATGATAATTCAGGTTACCTTGACTAATTCCCATTTCTGAAGCAATGTTTCTTAATGTTGTATTAGTTAGACCTTGCTCGTTGAACAATCTCAATGAAGTCTGCAGTATAATCTCCCGGGTTTTTTTCATTAGTAAACTTGACCTAAAAAATAATTTTTAGTAAACTTGACCTAAAATTAAGATTATGTTATGAAAGTAGCAATTATTGGAGGCGGAATAACGGGTCTAACAACGGCTGTTGCATTTGAGAAATTTGGTATTCCATATGCATTGTTTGAACGGGCTTCAGACTTACAACCCGTGGGTGCAGGAATATTAATGTCACCCAATGCAATGTCAGTTTTCAAATCATTAGGAATTGACGATCAGGTAAAGGAGGCAGGAGTTCCACTGAGAAACATGTATTTAACGGATAGACACCTTGTTCCATTGGCCAAAAGTGATGACGCAGAGTATCGGCAAGAAAAAGGTTGGGAAATGGTTGCTATTCACAGAGGTCAGTTACAGCAAGTATTGTTAAACAATGTAGATAAGTCAAAGGTACATTTGGGACAGGAATTGATCGATTTTGACCAGAAGGCAGTCCAGGTGAATCTCCGTTTTACCAGTATGGAAACTTCAGCGGAGATTGTATTGGCTGCTGATGGTATTCATTCCAAATCCAGGCTGATCATGTTTAATGAAAGTAATCTGCGGGACTCAAATCAGATATGTTGGCGAGGTGTGGCAGATATTGCATTACCTGCCAGCCATCAAAATATTTGCATGGAATCATGGGGAAAAGGTGTTCGGTTGGGATTTACTCATATCAATGCAAGTCAGGTTTATTGGTTTGCCGTTGCAAAGAAAGATTTGGATGCTGGAAATGCAGAGGAATTGAAGCATCATCTCATGGCTATGTACAGTGAATTTGATCCAATGGTAGCCAATATAATTAAGCATACATCTGCTGACTCAATATTTAAGAGTCCTTTACTTGATTTGCAGAGACTGGATAGCTGGGCGAAAGGTAGAGTCCTTTTATTGGGTGATGCAGCACACGCAACCACTCCTAATATGGGACAAGGTGCAGCCCAGGGTATTGAAGATGCTTACTTCATATCTAAACTGATAAAAGACAATCATAATTATAAGGAATTGTTTAAAGCGTTTGAGACTAAACGAAGGAAGAAAGTTGATCATATTGTTAACAATAGCTGGAGGTTTGGTAAGCTAGCACATAGCATATTCGGCACAAGTTTAGCCAAGGCAATATTCTCGCTTACCCCAAAACAAAAGATGCTGCACCAATTAGCCTATGTATATGAATTGCAGGACTAATTACTCGTGTACTATGCTGTTGGTTAATTCACGGGGAATGGTCTCGAAATAGTAATTCTTGATATTGATATTTGGATCATCTTCATCCCATAGCTCTTTACCGGGGTTGAGTAACTTTACATGATCCAGATTATCAATCCATTTTCGGGAATCACAGGCTACAAATACAGGCTTTTTATAATAATCGGCAGCCTGACAAATAGCAGCGGAACCAATCTTATTTACAAATTCAGTTGCAGTGAACACATCAGCTCCCAGTAAGCAGATATCAGCATTGTTTACTTCGGTTCCTACAGCAGCATCACATATAAAGTCAACCTTGATCCCGAGCATAGAGAGCTTCTGAGCCTCTTCTCTTCCTTCCATCATAGGGCGTGATTCTGTTTGGATTATAGAAAAATTAACACCGTCTGCATGTAATATTTTTAATGCCTGAAGAACAGTTCCACTATTACTGTGTAATAGAATCTTCTTGTTTTCCAAAGAAACCAATTGCGTAAGGTTGTAAGCGATTTGATGATTCACGTCTTTCCATTTTTCATAATATTCACCAATATAACTGTAGAAATCATCCCCCGCAGTGTCCAGAGATATCTCATAGTGATGCAGAAAATGATGGACTATTCTTAGGGAATTGTCAATGTTCTTTAAGACTGCAACCAATTGCCTAAGCTGGTCCTTCGTCAAATGTCCGAATCTTCCATATTGGCACAGGTTGAGGAGCGCAATTATCTTATCCACGATAATGCTTGAACCACTGATATTATCGTTGGCAATCTCTTCAGCTATTTGAATCGCCTGTTGCATGGGTGTTCGAATAGTTTTGATAAATGTGTCAACTTGTTGGGAAAAAAACAAGGACTTACGTGACCACTTTATGAAAATTATCTATGGGAATCTTTCATTTAAATTACTAAGTTTATCACCTACCTAATTCAAGAATGAAATGAAAGCAATTTGGCTAATCCTGATATTGACTGTTACCCTTGGGGCTGCTTACGGACAGGAGCAAAGGCCCATTGTAGAGATTGTAGATGAATTGACAATAAAATGGGATAATGAAGCAAAGGTATTGGACTCCTACAAAGGGCTTGAAAACTATTGTCATAATAGAGTTTATCGTATGGAGACCATTGATTTGTTAGACAAAATCCATCATTATGATACTGTGCTATATGCGATTGTATCCACTAAGTACAAAGATTCTCAAGACACTGAGGCCAAAGCAACATTAGATGATATCGAAACTCTGGAAGCGGATTACACAACACTTTCTTTTAAAAAATTCCTGAGAGAGGAATGCGGGAAACTCAATGATACCGAACGCAACTATGGAGCCCAGCATGGAGAAATGTACGAAAAGGAGGTTGCTTTACTGGAGGAAGAGCTTGATAAGTATATTGTAAGTATAACACGAAGAATAGACATAATTGATGAGCACATTCATCATTTGAAAGATCTCTAGCCTACAAACAACTGGGTGATTACATAATCTGCTATCAAAATAGTAATACAGCTGCTGATAACTGCTTTAGTACTGGATTTACCTACTTCCAACGCACCACCTCTTGTATTATATCCTTTATAAGAAGATATAAGAGCTACCAGGAAACCAAAAGTTACAGCCTTGATCATTGATAGGGTAATTACGAATGGATTAAACTCTACCCGTATTCCATAAATATATTGGGATCCAGGGAGTACATCACCTAACACAGAAACTGCATACCCTCCAAATATGGATAAGAAAAAAGCCAAAATAATCAATAGAGGCATCATTAAGACTGCAGCTACTACTTTGGGTAAAACCAGGTAATGTGCTGAATTAATACCCATTACTTGCAAAGCATCAATCTGTTCGGTAATCCGCATTGTTCCCAATTCCCCTGCAATGTGTGAACCCACTTTTCCAGCAAAAATCAAGGCTATAAGGGTAGGTATGATATTTAAAATCATATCACGCACAGCTAAAGCTGTGATATAATCCTGTAACCAGGGTGAACTGAGGTTATAAGCTGTTTGAATAGTAGTAACTGCACCAGTGAAGAAGGCTACAATGGAAACAATAAAAACTGATTTAAAACCTACTTTTTCACATTCTTCCATGAGCAGGTTAAAGAAAATGCGAAAACTTTCTCTTCTCTTAAACAGGTCACTAAAAAAAATAAGAAACCTCCCAAACCGATTCATGATTGCAAACATCTTATGACTGCTCAGTTTTGATGCAAATTAAACAACTTGTTAATTCTAAACGGAAACATTTAATATTAATTGGTTCAACTCATTTGTTTTCTATCTGCTTGCCAGTTCCATATGAATATGCCTAACCCAATAATAATTGGAATAGTTGCCAGCAGCAAAGTCTCCCATCCAAAAGTGAATACGAACCATCCTGCAGATAAACTGGCAATGGCCTGTGATCCCATTACAATACCCTCATTCACAGACTGGACTTTAAAACGTTCCTGAGGTTTATAGGCCATTGGCAGGAGAGTAGTTCCCCCGATAAATAGAAAATTCCAACCTACTCCCAGTAAAACCAATGAGATCCAATAATTTGGAAGATGATGTCCGCTAAATGCAATAATTATACACAGTACATATGCTACTAAACCAACTGATAGAACCCGTGTAACTCCAAGGCGATTAATCAAATGACCAGTGATCAGAGATGGGAGAAACATCGCTACTATGTGACTCTGGATGACCCATTTTGTTTCATCCAGACTATGTCCATCCATCATATGCATACTTACAGGAGTTGCCGTCATAATGAAGCTCATGATCATGTACCCTGCTGCGGCACTAAGAATAGCGATCCAAAAAACTTGTTGTTTGAAAATCTCAGCCAATGGTCTGATTATACCTTCAGATTCTTCCTGTGTGCGTGTTACATTCTGATAAAACAGAAGAATCAGGAAACTGAAACAATATAAGCCTGCCAGGAGAATAAATGACCCTACAAAATTTACTTCACTTATTATACTTTTTCCCAGGACACCGATTTCAGGACCTATAAAAGCGGCTGCTATACCACCCACCAACACTGTAGAGGCGGCTTTTGCAATAAATTCTATTTTTACACTTTCAATGGCGGCAAAGCGAAATTGCATAACTGTAGCACTGGTTAGACCGAGTAGAAAACAGGTAGCCACAAAGAAATAAAAGGATTGAATGAAAATGGCATAACTCGCAAGTAATGCAATTAATACACTGATGCCATTTATTAACAAGAATACCTTTTTTCTCCCATACTTGTTCATAAGCTGTGTAATAGGTATTACCATGATGGCAGTACCCACTATTGTACTGGCTGGAGGAAGTGTGGCCAATTCCTCCTGAGGTGCGAGATTTGCTCCAATAATACCTCCAACAAACACAATCAGAGAATTAGTAGACATCAGAAGTGGTTGGGCAATTGTTAATAACCAAACATTTTTAGGGAGAGTATTCATCATAAGACAATTAAGCTTCTTTTAACTACTGTTTCTTATTTGATGTTGCGTTGTTTTATATATTTAGTCTTGATTTTACTAAAAAAAAGTAATTTTAGGTTTCTAGACTTAATCTCGTTAACCAACTCCAAAAATTGAATAACGGTAGAGAAAGACTTGCCTTACTGCTTTATGTTTCACTTTTAATTGTATCAGGTATATACTTGATAGAGAATAAAGTGTTTTGGATTGATGAGCTTGCAACTGGAATACACATGTTGCGCCCAATTGCTACGTTTTGGGAGGAAGCTCAGAATCAGGCCCACGCACCAGTATTCAATTTTTCACTGAAATTATATTCCATAGTATTTGGAGCTAAGCCAGTTTCCCTGGCCTCATTCTCATTAATCATTGCTGTAGTCGTTATCATTTATTCGTATTTCTCAAAAAGAAATGATGGTATACTCCTTGTTTTTTTGACGCTCCTTCACCCGGATTTCCTTCACTTTTCAGTGGAAGTCAAACAATACATATTTACCTATTTGGTTGCATTTATAATGATGCAAAAATTGATTACCTATCATTCGGGGTATAGTTTTAGAGCATTTTTGACGATGCATATTGTTGCATTAATTGGGTTTTATACCCATCCCTGGTTCTTTATACTTTATGTGTCGATGGTCATAACGAGTTTTTACCTGGGATTCGTAAAAGAGAGGAGATTATGGACCAAGCACGAAATGCTGACCATAATTGGAACGCTTACGCTGAGTATCCCGGTTGTCATCATGTACTTCAACATGCAAAAAAATGGCGCAATTGGGTGGATTGATAAATTTTCGATAATCGAGTTACTCAGAGATGCAGTAAGTTTTTTGTTTGGAAACTGGCTGTATGGTTCAGTATTAGCAATTTTAATAGGGGCGAACATATTTACTTTGAAAAGAAGCAAGGTAATGAGTGAAGACTCTAAAGTACTTTTATCCGTATTTTGTTTAACTATTCTGATTGCTCTGATGATTAATATATTCTACACAATTTTCTTTCTGAGATACCTCTTCATTCTTTTTCCTTTGATCAACCTTATACTTCTGAATCTCACCAAAAGAATCTTTTCGTTGTTTGACATCCAAAACTATTGGAAACTACTACTGTATTTTCTGGCATTGCCGATTGTTGCCTACAATGCCACGGATGAAGTAAAGCGAGAGAAAAATTGGTCAGATACTTTTGTGGAGGAATTATCGTTTGTAGCAAATGAAGCCAAATCAGTAGGCTATAAAACTTTAGTTGTCACGTTTGGGAAATATGGATTTTACCATTACTACAACCAGGTAGAATATGATGGTAAAATGAATGTTTATCCAGTACCACAGGAAGATGCTGATCATCCTGGTTTCATAGCATATGACAGGCTTGATATAGACAAAGAACTAATACAGCTTGGTGAGAAAGTTAATCAAGAGGATCCTTCCAGTTTAATCCTTGTCGTAAGTCCATATTATAATCTAGACGTTCTGATCCCTCTTTTTAATAAATATATACCTGGTTATATTATTTCAAAAAAGGAATTTATCGAGAATCATGTTCTCGTTATGCGCAAACCGAAACTCATTAGAATCTCAGAATAATTTCATTATAGCAAATTTTTAATATCTTGTAATCGCTGTTGAATGTTTTACTGACAGCAATTTGCTCACTTATAACTTAACCAATCCTCTATTGATATCAAGCAGAGAAATACTGGCGTTATTGCTTTATATTGCTCTTCTCCTGGTTTCTGGAATATATCTCCTTGATTCTAAAGTTTTGTGGTTAGATGAGTTGGCAACTGGAATACATTTACTGAAACCACTATCTGAATTTTGGTCAGAATCAGTTAACCAGGCCCATGCTCCACTTGTATATTATCCCATTAAGGTATGGAGTTTGGTTTTTGGAGTATCTCCCAAATCATTATCAATGTATTCACTAACTGTGGCATTAATTGTGATTGCAGTAACTTTTTACTTATACAGGAAGACTGGCATTGCCTTGATTTTGGTGTTTATTACCATTATTCACCCGCAATTTTTACACTTTGCTTTAGAAGTCAAACAATACATTCTGGTTTATCTGTTAGCGCTGGTCATGACTTATTTTCAATTGAAATATTTTGAAGGCAGGCGGTTCAGAGATCTGATTTTTTTGAATCTTATTGCCATTTGTGGATTTTATTCGCATCCATGGTTTTTCATCTATTTTGGGGCAGTAGGTCTTGCAAACACCTTTTTTCACTTATATGATCGAAGTTTTTGGTCCTGGAAGGAGTTAAGTGTGTTTTTGACTTCTGGTTTATTTTCGATACCCGCCTTACTCATCTACATAGGGATGAATTCAAGAGGTGCATTGCATTGGATGGGAAATTTTCCAATTGAACATCGGATTATGAAATCTGCTGAGTTTTTATTCGGAAATTGGTATAACTGGATTGTTATCTTCTTAATTGTAGCAGCAGCTATTTTATTCAGAGTTAGGTTAAGCCGGTTAATGAAACTATTGGTCTTAAACATTGGGATTACAATTTTTGGAGCTCTGATAATCAATTCATTTACTACAATTTTTTTCCATCGTTACTTGTTCATCATTTTTCCGGCTATCAATCTACTTCTTTTCTATTTGGTGGAATCATGGATCAGGTCAAAAGAGATTAAAGTAAAAGTGGGGTTGCTCCTGTTTTTTGTAAGTATTCCAATGGTGGCTTTCAGTACCATACAAGAAGAAAAAAATGAGAAAAGATGGTCTACACCATATATGAAAGAGTTCAAGTATGTTTCGAAACTTAGCAACTCTACCGACCATAAAGCCCTAATTGTGACAATGGGAAAATATGGATTTTACCATTACTATAATGAAGTCATAAATCAGGGAAAAATGGATATATATGCTTTCCCAAGAGAAGACGCTATCCACCCTGGTCATATTGTTTATTCAAGAATGGATGTTAACCATGAATTGCTGATGCTTCGCAAGCACGTGGTTCATCAAAAACCTGAAAAACTAATCCTTATTGTGGGCAATTATTATAACCTTGAAGAGCTGCTCAGGTTACTGAACAAAAACCTTCCCCAGTATAAATTGACCTCACAAGAGGCATTTGAGAATCAAATATTGATTCTCGATAGACTTAAATTGAAATCTTCTATTGACAAGATCATTGTTTTCTGAATTAATTGTATCTAGGCATATTGGATTATATTACAGCAATCGAAAAATGTAAATAAGTGAATAGTAGGACTCTCTATTACGCAACAACCGTAGCACTGGCCGGTTTCCTTTTTGGCTTTGACACAGTGGTAATTTCAGGAGCAAACCAACCAATAAAAGAGTTATGGCAACTTTCTGACTGGGTTCATGGTACTTTTATCATGTCTATGGCATTGTGGGGTACTGTAGTTGGTGCATTGCTGGGAAGCTTTCCTTGCAATAAGTATGGGAGAAAAAACACACTGGTCTGGATAGGAATTTTATACTTTGTTTCTGCCGTGGGTTCAGCGTTGGCTACTGATCCATATTTGTTTTCATTTTTTAGGTTTATTGGAGGTCTGGGGGTAGGGGCATCCACAATTGCAGCCCCTACATATACCACAGAAATATCCACACCACAACGAAGAGGTACTCTCGTGGCTTTGTATCAATTCAATATTGTATTTGGGATTCTAATTGCCTTTATATCAAACTACTTACTTGATGGAGTAGGTGGTGATAATGATTGGCGGTATATGTTAGGAGTGGAAGGAATACCTGCTTTGATATATACGCTTATGGTGTTGGGAGTACCAAAAAGTCCAAGGTGGCTTGCCCTTTATAAAAATGATCATGATGGAGCAAGAAAAGTATTGGAAAAGGTTTCAGAAGGCGATGAGATTGATCAGTTACTAGCTCAGATAGAAGAGGATAAGCTTTCTCAGGGTGAACATGCCAGTTTGTTTACATCAAAATACAGGTTCCCATTACTGTTAGCATTTCTTATTGCTGCCTTTAATCAATTATCAGGAATAAATTTTATACTATACTATGCCCCGGAAATCCTGGAGAAGGCTGGTTTTGCTACGAGTGAATCCCTATTGAGTTCAATATCGATAGGGGGAGTGAATTTAGTATTCACATTACTTGGTATGTACCTCATAGACCTGTTTGGTAGGAAAATGTTGATGTACATTGGTTCATTTGGCTATATAATAAGTCTTGCCGCGGTAGCTTACGGTTTTTACATGGATGCTTCTGCAGTGTTCAAACTTACTTTTATTTGCATGTTTATCGCATCTCATGCAATTGGGCAAGGAGCTGTCATTTGGGTATTCTTATCAGAAATTTTTCCTAATAATGTGCGTGCCGGAGGCCAATCATTTGGTGCAGGAACCCATTGGGTGTTTGCTGCAATCATTACGCTATTTGGTACAGTTCTAATCAATACATTAGATGCGCATATTGTTTTTGGAATGTTCTCAGGTTTTACGATTCTGCAGCTGCTGTTTGTGCATTTCATGATGCCTGAGACGAAAGGTGTTCCTCTTGAAGAGCTCGAGAAACGGCTTATTAAATAAGTTTATTTATTCAGTAAAGCAGCTCCAAATACTCCGGCGCTATCGCCAAGTTTAGGGGGAATGATAGGGGTATTTAGTCGCGGATTAAAGACAAACTTCTTTACTTCTTCTACGCCTCCATTGTACAGTACATCAAGGTTGCTTACACCTCCACCAATTACAATTACGTCAGGATCCAGAATGTTGATAATATTGGCTAGGCCTTTTCCAAAGAAGTGGATCAATCGTTTGATCGTATTTACTGCATGCTCGTCAGAATTATTTTTATAGGCAGCATATATGTTTTTCAGAGAATCAGTCTTGCCAGATATTGATGCATAATACCTTTCCAAATGAGGGCCTGCGAGTAAAAGTTCAACACATCCGGTATTTCCACAGTAGCATTTCCCTCCTGATTCATCAAGGAAGCTGTGTCCCCATTCACCGGAATTCCCGTTTTTACCGTTGATAATCCTATTGTTGACTACAATTCCACCACCAACACCTGAACCCATAATTACTCCAAATACGACCTGGGCATCAGGAAACTGATCTGGAACTGATCCGATAACTGCTTCGGCCAGGGCAAAACAGTTGGCATCATTCACCATAGTGATATCTATGCCAAGATTTGATTTTAAATCTTTCAGAAATGGTTTGCCATTAATAGCCTGGGAATTACAGTTTTTTAAAAGACCAGTCTCAGGATCAATGGAGCCTGGAGTCCCTATTCCAATTGCGGATGGCCTTTCATTTACATCATCAGCGAGTTGGTCAATCAGGACCTCTACCTGGTTAAGTACATTCTCATAACCCTGATCTGCACCTGTGGGTACCCGTTTTCTGACAACCACCTGGTTATTTTCATCCAAAACAACTCCCTCAATTTTTGTTCCTCCCAGGTCAAATCCCCAGTTATATTTTGATCCCACTTATTTTGTCTTTTGATTTAGAATGGGGAATTTAAGGAAAAGTTCTAGATTGAATGAAAAACAGTTACATGAAATTTTCGGGAATATTGGCATTGTTTTTAATCACATTACTTGCCTGCACCAATGAACAATCCAAAGAAGAGGTGGCAGCTAATGAAATTGCAGCTCTATTCCAGGAGAAACACCGGCCTCAGTACCATTTCACTCCTGTCAATCAATGGATGAACGATCCAAACGGTTTAGTGTATTATAAAGGTGAATACCATTTGTTTTACCAGCATTATCCAGATTCAAATGTTTGGGGACCGATGCATTGGGGACATGCGATAAGCAATGATATGGTCATGTGGAAGCATCAGCCAATTTCCCTGTTTCCTGATAGCCTGGGATTGATTTTCTCAGGAAGTATTGTTGTAGATTGGAATAACACATCGGGTTTTGGATCAAGAGAGGATCCACCTCTGGTTGCAATATTTACTCACCACCTGATGGAAGGTGAAAAAGGTGGTCGGAATGATTTTCAGTACCAAAGTTTGGCCTACTCGCTGGATGCAGGGAGAACCTGGACTAAATATGAAGACAATCCGGTCCTTGCAAATCCAGGTATAAGGGATTTTAGAGACCCAAAGGTAAGTTGGTATGCACCTGATCAAAAATGGATCATGATCCTGGCAGTGGATGATCGTGTACACATTTATTCTTCGAAAGACTTAAAATCATGGGAGTTTGAGAGCGAATTCGGGGCAGATATTGGGGCTCATGGCGGGGTGTGGGAATGTCCGGACCTTTTCAAATTATATACAGATGATAATGAAGGAAAATGGGTGATGCTGGTAAGTATTAATCCAGGAGGTCCTCAAGGGGGGTCAGCGACCCAATATTTTCTTGGTGACTTTGATGGTCATGTTTTTACACCTCAGGATGACGCCACAAGATGGGTAGACTTTGGTGCAGACAATTATGCTGGTGTCACCTGGTCTGATGTTCCTCAAGAGGATGGCCGTAGATTATTTATCGGCTGGATGAGCAATTGGCAGTATGCCCAGGTAGTACCTACTACCGTATGGAGAAGTGCCATGACAATCCCCAGGTCCCTGGTGCTGGAAAAAGCAGAAGGTGAATTTATATTGTCAAGTAAACCTGTGGAGGAACTTGATCTTTTAAGGAAAAATAAGGATCAAATTATTCAGGGAATAAACAATGAAAATTTCAAAAATTGCAGAATTGATATGGTCCTTGACAATTCTGATCAGGAAATGATTTTTTCAAATGAAGCTGGGGAACAACTTGTTGTTAGCATCAGTCAAAATACGCTTTCAATTGACAGAACCAAAGCAGGGATAGTTGATTTTCAGGAGGATTTTAGTGCGCTTCATACCGCTGAATTAGGAAATATTTTCCCAAGATCATTGACAATTTTTATGGACGACTCCTCGATAGAATTATTTGTAAATGATGGCCAATTGGTCATGACGGACCTGTTTTTTGTGAACAAACCTTTTACCCAACTAGAGGTGAAATACCCTATTCAACGGGCAGATTTTTATGAGATGGAAACTATCTGGAGCGCTGTATCAAATTAAATAGACATGGCGGATCTCAAATACCTGAAATTACTTGCTGAGAAATTTCCCAACCAACAGGAAGTGGGGAAAGAGATAGTTCTATTGAATTCAACTTTAAACCTTACTAAAGGGGCTGAAATTTTCCTCAGTGATATTCACGGTGAACATGAAGCATTTCAGCATGTCATTAGAAATGGTTCCGGTGTGATTCGCCAGAAAATAGAAGAGTTATTTCCAAACATGTCCGAGGCAGATTCCAGGAGATTAGCAGCCATTATTTACTATCCTGAAGAGAAGATGCCTTTGCTCAAGGAAGAGTCTGAGGATGTCCGAGCTTTTTATCGGTCTACATTGATGAAGGTGATCAAAGTGGCCCAGGATTTTTGTTCTATCTATGCCAACAGAAAGTTATTAAAGCTCCTTCCATCATCTTATGGAGATATTATACTGGAGCTGGTAGCTGAAAGAACGGTAGGTGTGGATAATCGTTATTATGATGACATCATCGAAAATATCATTGAGATTGGGCAGGCGGATCACCTCATCATAGCATTTTCATACTTTATTCAGCGTTTATCAATCCATAAAATCCATATCATAGGAGATGTTTATGACCGTGGACCAGGTGCTGAAGTGATCATGGATGAATTGATAGATCACCACGCAGTTGATTTTCAATGGGGAAATCATGACATTGTCTGGATGGGAGCTGCATGGGGTTCATTGGCCTGTATGGCAAATGTGCTAAGGCTTTCATTGCGTTACGCCAATACGACAACATTGGAAATGGGGTATGGTATCAATCTATTGCCACTTGCCTCATTTGCTATCGAACACTACAAGGAGGATCAAAGCATCATTTTCAATCCTAAAGTAGAACCAGATGAATTGCTCAACAAGTCTGAGCAGTGGCTCAATAGCCTGATGCATAAGGCTATCTCCATCATTCAGTTCAAACTGGAGTCTCAATTGGTGGCCAGGAGGCCAGAGTTCGACATGGAGGACAGGATGATCCTGGATAAACTAGACTTGCAAAACGAATTGGTTGCAATTGAGGGTAATACCTATCCATTGAAGGATAAATTTTTCCCGACTTATAATGGAGATGATCCATTTGCACTTACTCTTGAAGAAGAGGCAGTTGTTCATCAGATTGCTCATTCATTTCAAAAAAGCACCCGGCTTCAAAGGCATGCCAAATTTCTATTGGAAAAAGGAGGCATGTATAAAATCACCAATAAAAACCTCCTTTATCATGGCTGTATCCCATTAAATGAGGACGGATCTCTCAAAGAAGTTTCATTAGGAGATGCTCCATTAAAAGGAAGAGAGCTGATGGATTTCATAGAACAACGTGTTCAAATTGCTTTCTCTGGAAAAGTTGGTTCTGATGTGAAACAGGAAGCCCTGGACTTAATCTGGTATTTGTGGGCGGGTCCGGATTCTCCGATTTTTGGGAAGCATAAAATGGCCACTTTTGAGCGGTATTTTGTGGAGGACAAAAGCATTCAGAAGGAGATCAAAGGTCATTACTATCATTTTCGGGATGATCCCAAAACCTGTTCCATGATTTTGGAAGAATTTGGTTTATCAGATAAAGATGCGGTGATTTTAAACGGCCATGTTCCGGTTTCTGTGACTAAGGGGGAAAGTCCTGTAAAGGCTGATGGAAAACTCATTGTAATTGATGGTGGCTTTTGCAAAGCTTATCAGGGTCAAACAGGGATTGCCGGATATACCCTGATCCATAACCATTTTGGAAGACAGCTAATTGCCCATGAAACCTTTGAGTCGCAGAAAAAGGCGATTGAAGAAGAGCTGGACATAGCATACAGTGAAATGGTCTTGTCTCAATCTGATACGCGTCTCAGAGTGAGGGACCTGGACGATGGAGAAGTCATCCAAAGCAAAATTGACGACTTGAAAGAGTTAATGAATTTATACCAAACTGGTAAATTGAAAGAACAAAGCATCGATAAATAATATGGCTACAATAATCAATACATACCTCACATTTGATGGTAATTGTGAGGAGGCTTTTGGATTTTATAAAAGTGTTTTTGGAGGTGAATATGGATATGTTGGTCGTTACAAAGATTTTCCGGCAGATGCCAATAGTCAAATTCCTGTAAATCATATGAATAGGATCATGCACATTTCATTGCCGATCAGTAAAGAAACTATTTTGATGGGTAGTGACACTGGTGGGGAATGGGCAGCCAATTATACTCCAGGGAATAACTTTTCAATCTCAATCAATTGTACGGAGAAAGAAGAAGTTGACCGATTGTTTGCTGCCTTATCTTCAGGAGGAACAATTACAATGCCCATGGAAAAAACTTTCTGGGGAGATTATTTTGGTATGTGCACAGACCAGTTTGGTATAAACTGGATGTTTAGCTACAATGAACAGGTCAAAAACTAACTAATGCCTTTTTTGCCCTGAGAACTCCATTGCTTCTCCTTTTCCAAACCCAAAACTGAAGCCAAGTGTGACAAACCGACCTCTTTGGGATCTACTGTAGACATAAAAAGCGTCCTGATCAATTTCGTTTTCACGGAAACGGGAGGCAAAAACATCTCTTACACTCAGGTTCACAACAGCTTTTCCTTTGACGATTTTTTTCCTGATCCCAAAGTCCATGAAGAGATTTGAAGAAACAGTACTTTGAACAGTTTTAAAAGCGGATCTATAATGACCTGTAATTTCCATATCAATAGATGCTGGCAACTTCCATTTGGTATTGACTTTAGAAGACCACTGATCACCTGTAAAATCAAATGACTTGGATTCTAGTGTACCTTCCCTGTTGAAGAAATTATAATTGAAATCAGCATTTACAGCAAACCATTTGACCGGGTTGTATTTTCCATTGAGCTCCAGACCAGTTGATCTGTTTGTACCTATGTTCAGAGGTTTGGTGGTATTTACGTTGTTTTCAAATATTGAAACGCGTTCTACCACATCCGTGGTGTACCTGTAATAGACTCCAAAGTTTAACGAAAAATCTTCTTCCATCACCATGCTGGTCAGCTCATATGAATCTGTGAATTCTGGTAGTAATTCTGGGTTACCGGTTCGGATGCTAAAACTGTTCCTGATATTGAAGAATGGATTCAGGTCCCAAAGTCTGGGTCTGAAGATCCTTCTGGAGTAGCCCGCCTGAAGTGAATACTTTTTATTGATTTTATAGGATGTGTGGACTGTTGGGAAAAGGTTTGTGTAGAGTTGTCGGTTATCCTGATCAGTATTGACTAATAATGTTTGGAGGTCAGTATGTTCTACTCTCAGACCTGTTTTTAATCCCCATTTGTCCCCTTCATAAGCACCTGTCCCATAAACACCTAGCACTTTCTGGTCGTAATCAAATATGTTAGTAAGGTTGGGGTCATTCACAAACTCACCATCAATCAGGTTCTTCACTTCATAGTCATTGCTTACGTCCTGAAAAACATATTGTGTTCCTGTCTCAATTGTGTAGCCGTTTTCAAATGGTTTAGTATAATCTATTTTTAATGTGTTTTTTCCTTCTTTGAAGTTGGTTCGTGTTTGCTGATTAACACTTTCATAGGTGCCAAAACTGGTCAATTCATAAAATTCAGATGATTGATCCTTCCCAAAGTAACTACCTACAGCGCTGATTAGTAGATCATGGTCTTCGTGATCCCGAAAGTCTCGCTTGTATTGCGCTTCATATTGCCATTTTGGATTAGTAGCTTCAGTATCTTCTTCCCGGCTCCATTGAGATAGAATATTACCATTGGCATCAGTTCTTGTAAAGTCTGTTGCAGATGGTTGGTCCTCCAACTCCAAAGCGAAGTTTCCGGAAACTGTTAATACGTTGTGGGAATTGATGTGATAATCAGTTCCCAAAATAAAATTGTAAAAATTTTCATTCCTGTACTCCTCGCCAATAGTTGAAACAGTTTCCAGACTGGTTTTATCGGTATTTGTGTTTTTGTTATCGCTTGGCAGTTCTCTGTAACCTGCCCCAATTTGGGTGAATATGTTGAAGTGTTCAGTACGGTGGTTCATACTAAAACCTAAGCTGTGGTTGTGTGGAGTACCTGTATTCAACGAAACCGACCCGTTCGTTCCTCTTCTTTCTTCTTTTTTGATGACAATGTTGATGATTCCTGAAGTTCCTTCCGCTTCATACTTTGCCGATGGATTAGTGATTACTTCAATTTTGTCTATCATATCAGCCGTAATTGTTCCCAGGGCATTCCCACCATCATCACTAGTCAACACGGAAGGTTTTCCATTGATGAGAACCTGAACACCTGTACTTCCCCTCAAACTGATTTGACCTTCGATATTTACATTGACTGAAGGAACATTATTCAATACTTCTAATGCGCTTGCACCTGTACTGCTTAAGTCCTGTCCCACATTAAATACTCTTTTATCGAGATGAAATTCAGTTTGTGATTTTTCACCTGTAATGACCACTTCATCCAGTTGTTTCATATCAGGCTCTATCTGGATATCACCGAGATTGATCTTCTTAATACTGGAATCAAAGTCCTCTATATCAAGTGTTTTGTAACCGATAAAAGAAATTTGAATGTAGAAATCATTGGCATCAGTCTTTACCGAAAAATTTCCTGACATATCCGAAATGCCCCCTGTAATAGGTTTATCAGTCTCTGAGTTGACGACCGCAATGGTGGCAAATTCCACAGGTTGCCTGCTAGTCTGGTCCAAAATTCTACCAGAAATGATGTGTTGTTGACCATAACTGTAAATGGATGTCAGCAAAAGTACTGTGACGATAAAAAGACGCATTGTTTCTAACCTTCGTTTTTTTCTAAAACAAAGGACATCATATTTTGTTGCAAAAGAAAAATTGATCTTTGAACGACACAACTTTCAGGGTCAACTACAAAAAGTATAATATTACCTTAGGTTTTCATTGAAAAACTCAATGGTTCTGCTCCACGCCAATACAGCCGATGCTTCATCATACCTGGGGGTAGTATCGTTATGAAAGCCATGGTTAGATTTTTCATAGGTATAGGCTGTGTAGACTTTATTATTGTCTTTCAATGCTTTTTCATATGCCGGCCATCCATCGTTGATTCGTGTGTCCAATTCACCGAAGTGTAGCAATAAAGGGGCGTTAATTTTTTGAACATCTTTTGAATCCGGCTGCCCTCCATAAAACGGTACAGAAGCGGCCAGATCAGGGACTTTTACAGCCATCATATTTGAAATCCATCCACCGAAACAAAAACCAACAACACCTACTTTTCCAGTGCAATCAGGGTGGTTTTTTAGATACTTAAATGCCGCAATAAAATCCTCCAACATTTCATTTCTATCTCTTTTGCGCTGTAGTTCCCTTCCGTCATCATCATTTCCAGGGTATCCACCCAGAGGTGTCAACGCATCCGGGGCAAGTGAGATAAAATTTTCCAATGCAGCCCTTCTTGCCACATCTTCTATGTGTGGGTTTAATCCCCTGTTTTCATGCACTACTACAATACCGGGTAACTTCTCTTTGCTTTCCGCGGGTTTAGAGAGTAATGCTTTTATCGACCCACCTCCATTTGGGGAGTCATAATTAACGTAAGAAGTGTCTAATCGGGGGTCCTGGGATTCTACCTGAATCTTATTTTGATAATCAGGCATAATGAAGCTCAGGAGTGTAGGGACTGTTAATCCACCAACAGCATAGGCGGATAACTTTTCAACAAATTGTCTTCTGTCCAGGCGGTTGTGGGCATAGTCATCATACAGGTCAAATACGCCCTGGTCTATGTCTTCTTTCTTTAGTTCTTTCATGGGTTAGTTGGTTTGAGGTTTTGGTTTATTATGTTGGTGAAAAGCTCTTACAATAGAATCATTAAGATAGCGAAAACAACCCCGCCAATTGCAAAATATAGTCCTTTAATGAAGACATCAGTCCCCGGCAGAAACATCCAAAATGCAGACACCACAAAAAATAGCAGTGAGATCCCGAAGAAAATATTCAGAAAAAATAATGGGTCATTAGTGGTAGCTTTATGGAGATGAGTCAATTTATCCAATACTAGTGGCAGTTCCATTTTGGTATAGGTTGCCAGCCCTGAACTTTTATCAAATTGACCAGATTCGAAGTAAACAATATCACCTTCCTCAGAGTCAACCTTGAAATCACGGATTCTCAACTCACGTCCCAGAGACTCCATGTCAATTGCTGGATCCAATTGTTTTTCAAATTGCTTCTCTACTTTGAAGTTATCCGTTGTTCGAAAAATCAATACTATCCCACTGAGTGCATAAATTGACATGATACCAGCCAGGAAAAACCCCAGGTACCTATGATATACCCTCATTTTCATTCTGAGTGTTCCGTTATTAGTTGTCATTTTGTCCAAATCTTATTTTTAATTTAAAGTTCATACTTATCCGCGAAGCTGGGAAAAATATTCTTTGAACTACCAAAGTTTTACCATAAACAGCAATGGGGTTTTGTTTTTGTGTGGTTCACAGGTAAAGTTCTGTCGTATGTGGAATTATTTTGGTGCTTAGCGCATAACCCACTAACATTGGATTGTGCGACTAGCGAATCTCATAAAATCCAGTAAAACCGCTGAGTGGATATTTCAAATCACATTATTCACGATCGTTTTCTTATTCTTTTCCTTCGACAAGGATGAACCGAGCATAGGAATAGAAGAATTTGCCTTTTTTGCCAATTATGCGATAGCGGTTTTGATCATCAATTACTTATTGCTTCCAAAACTTTTCTACAGGAAAAAATACCTGTACTTCCTGATGGCAATCTTGGTCGTTATCGCACTGGTAATTGCCGTAGAGGAAGGAGTTTTAGAAAGAATCTATTATCCAGATACAAGAGGCAGGTATTTTCCTGGAATTACCTTTAGTCTTCTGGATGTGATGCCGGTAATTATGATCCTGTTTGGGATGAAATTTGGCTGGGATATCATCAGGAAACAGCAAGAAGTAGAGGACTTGAAAGCACATGCCCAGCAGAGTGAATTGAGCTTTCTGAAGTCTCAAATTAACCCTCATTTTCTTTTCAATAACCTCAATAACTTATACTCTTATGCATTGGAGAACTCTCCAAAAACACCAGCTATTATTTTGGAATTGTCATCCGTGCTTCGATACATGTTATATGAATGCAGAGATGAGTATGTGCCACTCAGAAACGAGCTAAATCAGCTTCAAAACTTCGTCCAGCTTAGCGAGTTGCAAGTGGAGGAACGCGGAGAAATAAAATTCAATTATGCTGAGCAGTGTGATCCCTCCCTGAAAATTGCTCCATTGATATTAATGGTCTTTGTGGAAAATGCATTTAAACACAGCATGGCCAGTTTGTCTGAAAAAATTGTGATTGAAATAAACATTGAAGTTTCTGACAGAGGTGAATTGGATTTCCGATGTGTCAATTCCTACGAAAGTGAAGCCAATAATGAAAAGCTTGATCAGGGTATTGGATTGGAGAATGTACAGAAGCGGCTTGAATTAATTTATCCGGAAAAACATTCTTTGGCAATTAAACAGGAAGCCGATTTATTTTCGGTGCAACTAAAAATCGATTTGAAATGATTGCTGCCATTATCATAGAGGATCAGCCACCTGCACAAAGGATTCTTAAAAAGTATATCGAAGACATTGGTACAATTGAATTATTAAGAACTTTTAATGAAGCCACACAAGCAATTGAGTTCCTGAAATCAAACAAAGTTGACCTCATGTTTTTGGATATTCATTTACCCAAAATATCTGGCCTGGACTTTCTCAGGGTAATACCGGATCCTCCTAATGTGATTCTGACTACCGCGTTCCCGGATTATGCATTAGAAAGCTATGATTTAAATGTTGTGGACTACCTATTGAAGCCCTTCTCTTTTCAGCGATTTGTGCAGGCTGTCTCTAAAGTACAGGTGGACAGTATCGATTCTGGCAATTACCTGAGTGAAATCTTCATCAAATCAGGTTATGATCATATAAAAATTAGTATTGGTGATATACGATACATTAAATCTGATGCAGATTATACTGAAATCGTCGTTGAGAATAGGAAAGTTTTATCACAGGAACCATTGCGACATTGGCTGAAAACACTTTCTTCTGATGCGTTCAGACAAGTCCACAAATCTTACATTGTAAACATGCAGCACATAGAAAAAGTGAGTGGTAATAGGGTATTCCTGAAAGCAAACATTGAAATACCCATTGGTAGAGCTTACAAAGAAGAGTTTTTAAAAGGGATGACCATGTAGGTCATCCCATAGCAACTTGTGCTTCAGCTTCGTTATTTTCTACTTTTTGTGGAGCCTTTTTGTTCCATTTTAGCCCGAATAGTACTCGGATTGGTTTGATGTGCCTGATAGACTCATATGTCAGGATACTTCCGGCAAAAGTGAAAACTGTAAGCGTTGATAGTTGCCAAATAACTGGTCCACCTATTGGAATGATTAGATAAGCACCAAGGTAGATCCAGAACATATGAACAATGTAGATGGGGTATGCCCCTTCACTTAGATAGCTCAATACTTTTCCTGGTCGATTAAGGTAAGTATGACCAATACCGAAGACTGCCATTACCCATGCAACAGTTTCAAGGGGTTGCATGTACATTGGAGCCTTCAATTCAAAGACTAATAGCCTCACAAGGTAAAGTCCAAATCCAAGTCCAAGGTAGGCCCATTTCCATTTTTTTACCGTCTTCCAGAATGTCTCACCAGCATAAATAAAGGTGAAACCGAAGAAGAAAGTGATGAGACCCAGCCAGAATCCATGATTGGTCATGGCATAGAATTCATATGATCCAGGGTTCAGTATCAATACCTCAGCAAGGATCGGCAAAGCGATCAAAAGTAAACAAAACGGGTTTGAATAGATCTTGCTCAAAACTCTCTGAACTTTACCTGTCGGGTATTTTTTCATCCAATAGAAAAACGGAGACAGCACCAGAACATACACGAATATGTTACCAAGGAACCAAAGGTGCCCAGGGTTTGGTATGTAAGAGAAGCTTATCTCATTGTATTTCTGGAACACAAATATGTGTAGTGGTACAATGGCCAGGATCCCAACTATGTAAGGCACCTGAATCCTAAGTGTTCTCTCAGCAAGGAGTTGCTTCCAGTTTCTTTTCCTCATGGCGAATGATACACCCATTCCGGACACAAAGAATAAAAAAGGAATTCTCCACACGTTAAGTGCTGCCATGGGAATCCAAAGATTTGGCATGGTATCAGGACTTTGAATGAATCCTATCATCACGGCCCATGGTTGAAATACAATTGCGATGTGGTAGATTAAGAGCAAGCCAATGGCAATTACTCTTAACCAGTCTATGTCATATCTTCTCATGATCTTGGGGTTCAGTATTAGAAATTTTGAGTTTTGATTATTTAAGAATGCTAGCTATTTCAGCCCTTTTGGCTTCCAATTCATCCATATTGAGTTGGAATCCTAATGGTCCAAGATCTCTCTGAAGCTGCTTGTAAAGAGGAACTAATTGCTCATATGGACCCTCAACTGACTGTAGTGCAGTTGCACCAAAGTTGTTTTTGATACTCTGATCAATTCCTGCATCTACAAGCATTTTTACGATATCAGTTCTCCCAAAGAATGCAGCTGAGTGGAGTGCAGTAGAACCGTCATTATTTTTGATATTTAACTTGGCTCCCGCATCAATTAATAATTTAGCTGCTTCTGGTTTGTTAAAAACTGCTGCGGAGATCAAAGGAGTAGAACCTCCCATTGGTTCTTTGATATTAATATCTGCTCCACTCGCAATGTACTTTTTGATGCCTTCAATATTATTATTTAATACTGCGGCATGAATATCAACATCGGATTTAACTGAAACTGTAGAAGCTGAACTTTCCTTTTCACTACTTTTTGCTTCACAAGAAACAAGAGCACTTACGGCAACTAGAAAAAATATATAAGCTGCGATTTTCATGGTGTTAATTTTTAATGATTTCATTTTTATTAAATGTTTTGAGTTTTACGAATGATTTATGATACAAAGGTCACTCAGAACGTTGCGCCACATGTAAAAGGAAATCAGCAAAACATTGAAAGTTTCGGGAGGGGATATAAATTATGATGCAACCATAGAAATTATGATGCAAAACATGATGCATAGCTGTTTTTGAGCCCTTTTTATTTGGAAAAAGATTTGTGAAATGGCTGGTGCCCTAAACATACATTTTCCTTAAATTGATACCCGAAATGACGACCTCAAATCACAAGACAGAAGGATTTACCGGAAAGTTGAACGCCTTTATTGATGAAAATATCGGTAATGAGCAGTTTGGAGTTTCTGAATTGGCAGATGCCATTGGCATGAGTAGGTCTAATCTTTTGAGAAAGGTCAAAAAAGAAACCAATCTGTCTGTAAGTCAATTCATCAGGAATCGCCGGTTGGAGCATGCGCTCGAAATGTTAAGAGAAGACGAATATACCATTTCTGAAGTTGCCTATAAAGTAGGGTTTGGTAGTTCTTCTTATTTTATCAAATGTTTCAAAGAGGTCTATGGATATTCGCCAGGTGAGGCATTGAATCAGGAAATTCCAAAACCCAGGGAAGAGGTATCTAATTCAAAAGGATTTTTGATCTATATTTTGATTGGTGTCGGAATCATTCTTGGTATAGGTGTTTTTTATTATTTTTTGAACAGTCAAAATGCGGCCATAGACGAGACTTTGGAAAAATCTATAGCTGTTTTACCTTTCAATAATGACAGTGATGATGCTTCGAATATCCATGTCATCAATGGATTGATGGAATCCACATTAAACCATCTTCAAAGACTAAATGAGCTGAGAGTGATCAGCAGAACTTCTGTTGAGAAATACAGGGGTACACAAAACACCATTCCGGAATTGGCTCAGCTGTTAAATGTCAATTACTTCGTGGAAGGTAGTGGTCAAAAAATTGAAGATGAGTTATTGATAACTATTCAGCTCATAGAAGCTCCCTCCGATAAACACCTTTGGTCCAAGCAATATAGACGTGAAGTGAAAGATATTTTTGATTTGCAATTGGAAATATCAGAAGACATAGCCAAACAAATTAAAGTAATTATTTCACCTGAGGTGAGAAAACGGATTGTAAAGGCTCCAACAGAAAGTATTAAGGCTTACGAATTGTATTTAAAAGGCATGGATCAGTTGCACCAGGGTACAGAAGATCGTCTTAATAAAGCGATTGGATACTTTGAGGAGGCCATTGCAGTTGACAATAATTTTGCGCTGGCATATGCGGAAATGTCCATTACCTATTATTATCTGGATGTTATGATGGCTGATAAGCTTCACACTGACAAGGTGAATAGGTTTGCTGACAAGGCTTTATTGATTGATCCCGAACTTCCTGAGGCTTTGATTGCGAAGGGGTTCTTTTATTTAAATGCTGGTGAGTACGATCAGGCATTACCAACATTGGAAAAGGCCCTGGAATACAACCCCAATTCAGCAAGAGTGATCAATGCATTAGCTGATTATTATACCACATTTAGTCCGAACACACCTAAATACCTGGAGTATGCCTTGAAAGGGCTTGAATTATCTGATCCCGGAGATTCTATTACCGCTAGTTACACCTATCTACATATAGCCAATTCCTTCATTCAGGCGGGTTTTTTAGAAGAGGCTAAAAAGTACATTGAAGAATCACTTGCGTTAAACCCGAACAACCTTATTTCAGAATATGTAAGATCTTATATTCTATTTGCTGAGCACCGAGATCTGGAGAGACTATCCGGTGAAATGTATGAGGTTTTTCAGAAAGACACCACAAGACTGGATGTGCTCCAGGAGTGGGCAAAACTCGAATATTTCAAAGGAGACATTGATTTGGCATATAGATTATTCAAAGCGTTTGATGATGCCAGAATTGAATATAACTTGAGAATTTTCCCTAACCTGGATATCACACTTGCAGATGTATACAGGAAGGCAGGGGACATGGAGGGTGCCAACAGACTTATTGAGAACTTTAAAGGCTTCTGTGAGGTAGACCCCACCATGTATAATGACATGCACTGGTCGGTTTATTATACCTATATGGGAGATTACGAAACTGCCAATAAGTACTTGAAGGAATTTACAAAACAGGAAGGTTACCAATACTGGTTGTTCCTGTTTTGGCATTTGGATCCTCTATTTTATGAGTTAAATGAAACTGAAGAATTCAAGGAAAGCATGAAACTTTTGGAAGAAAAATTCTGGAAAACCCACGAGGAGACACGTGCCAATTTAGAAAAGCAGGGGTTGCTCTAACCGACCACCTCTTTTAACCTGAATCTTGCCATTTCGGCGATAAGTTTTACTGGTAGTGGATCAGAAAGTGGAAATTGAACTGATCCTTTAGCATGTTTATACGGTTTTAGTTGTTCCTCGAAAACTGCTATTGCACTTGGTGTAGGATAGTAACCAATATGTTTTTCATAGCCAGCGTAATATACAATTACTTTTTTCTGAAAATGTGCAGGCATATTGTAACTGATTTTCTCTTCTGACTCAGGCAGTGCCTTTAGCAAAGTTTCTCTCATTACCTCCAGATGGGTCAAACTTGCAGTGGGAGCATTTCTAAAGTACTCGTCTACGGTTTTAAATGTCATATTAGTTTTTTTTATGAAACCTCAATCAAATCCCAAATCATCTTCAAACCTTTCCATGTCATCTTTTAAACGAGAAAGATGAACAATACTTTCTTGAAATTGAAGAAGGTCAATCCTTGTGTATTGTGTAGTGCTGAATTCTGTTTCAATATATTGCTTATAGCCTATAACAGCCCTATCGCCTGAGGTTAACTGTGCCAGAAATAGCTTGTAGTTGATGTGACCCAGGTGTCCACTACCGCCCGCTTTGTACCCATGACCGTATGTGTTTTCAAGAAATTCCATCATTTGTGATTCTATCTTATTATCCAGGATTTCTGCTTCATTATACCAATAAAAATCACATGAGATACCACCATTTTCTAAAGAGGTGTAAGGTGCTTTCATGAAGTAAGTCTGGTTAGGGTCATCCTCAGATGTAACTCTGTAACAGGAATTGTGCATAGGACAATTGTCTCCGGGACATTTGGATATATCAGGCATGAGATCTTAGATCATTGTTTATAGAATTTAGTGAAATATTAAGTAGGGAGTTAATGATTTACCATTTTTATATGCTGTTGACAATTGTTACATACAATTTGGTAAATTTCATATTTCTTCGCTGAAAGAATTGGATGGAAGTAAGACTTGGGATAAAAGAAAATTGGAAGCAATTCACACTTTTGGTGATAGTTAATGCTTTTGTGGGTGCTATGGTGGGCCTGGAACGAACAATCCTTCCGGAGTTAGCCGATAATGTCTTTGGCATCTCTTCAAAAACAGCGATTCTTTCATTCATCATTGTCTTCGGAATAACAAAGGCAATCACCAATTACTATACTGGGGCATTGGCCAATAAACTGGGTAGAAAAAAACTACTGGTCATTGGTTGGTTGATCGCTTTGCCAATTCCTCTTATTTTGATATTCGCAGAATTTTGGTGGCTCGTTATTCTAGCCAATGTTTTACTAGGGATCAATCAAGGGTTGACCTGGTCATCAACAGTGGTAATGAAAATTGATCTGGTGGGTGAGAAAAACCGCGGGTTGGCCATGGGACTCAATGAGTCAGCAGGTTACCTGTCTGTTGGGATTGTTGCTTTTATTACAGGATGGGTAGCTGCTGAGTTTGGGATCAGACCATATCCATTTTATTTGGGTGTTGGTTTTGCGGTGACAGGGCTTCTTTTGAGTTGGCTTCTCGTAAAGGATACCATCCATCATGTGGGAGCCGAAGCAAGGAATAGTTCGATAAAAAAATTGTCTCACATATTCCTGGAAACTACCTGGTTGAACAGGAATCTTGGATCAATATCTCAGGCTGGTTTGATCAATAACCTGAATGACGGCATGATGTGGGGGCTTTTCCCAATAATATTGGCCTCCAAAGGATTTGAATTGCTTGAGATTGGAGAAATTGTTGCAGTTTACCCAATATTTTGGGGGATTGGACAACTGTTGACCGGCAAGCTGGCGGATCACCTGGATAGAAAACTGATGCTTTTTTGGGGTATGTTCTTACAGGGGATTGTACTCTTATTGATGCTATGGTCTACCGGCTTTTTGCAGTATTGGATGTTATCCGCACTTCTTGGTATAGGAACAGCCATTGTTTACCCTACTTTTTTAGCTTCCATTGCACAATTCACGCACCCTGAACAGCGGGCGGAAAGCATTGGTGTTTTTCGGTTGTGGAGGGATCTTGGTTATGCCGTGGGGGCGTTATTGACAGGTGTAATTGCTGATCTTTTCTCAATTGAAGATGCTTTAATTGCCATAGGAATACTTACGGTTATGTCTGCTGGAATTATTGCAGTAAGAATGAAAGGTAGATAAAAATAGAAAGGCCTTCATAACTGAAGGCCCTTCACTGACTCACAAAAAGGTTAGTTCAACCTTACATCAAAAAACTCAAATACGTCACTCATCTCAATTTTTACTTGACCTTCAGCTTTAGCTTCATTTGGTCAATTTTAACTTTAGCGGGTTCATAACCCATGCTGTAGGCTTTATCATAGGATGCTAATGCATCTTCCATGGTTTGTTTCTTTTTCTTAGGAGCAAACTGGATATGTTCCGCAACAGCTTCCATACCTTCACCTTTCACATAATGCTTTTCAGCCTCTGTCAATGTGATCTTATCTGATAGAGAAACAATCTTTTCATTGGTCTCTTCCAATTCCAGGCCGCTCACTTCCAGTTCCAATTCTAATTCAGAAAGCTCGTCATCAGAAATTGCCAAAAGAGTCAGCAGGTCTTCATTTTTAGATTGAAAGAGATCTACACTTTGCTGAAGTGAAGCAACATCCGTTTCAAGTTTCGTGATTTGTTGCTTGAATCTTTTCACTTGAGAAGCATATTTGTTATTGGTCTTTTCAAGTTCTGCGATACTCCACTGAGCCTTTTGAGTATATTCATTGATACTCTTCATTCTCTCTATGTAATCTTCAGTAGAAAGTCCTGTCTCTAATTCTAGTTTTACAAGGTTTCTATTCAAATCAATTGAATCCATGTATAAGCCTACCTGTTCTAAAATTGTAGCCGTATACTTGGCATCCATCAATGCAAGTTCAAGCGAGTCAATTTTTCCTAATAAAGCCGTATCTGAACCTGATTCAGTATTTGGTTTGCAACTGGCGAACAAGATGACACCAGCAAGCATTATTAAATTTGTTTTCATTTTTCTTAAATATGATATTAAGACGAGGGGTCACATAAAAGTCACACAGCGTAACAAAAATTATTTTTCAATGGCTCGCTAAATGAATTTACTGAGTAAAGTGTCCACCACTTCAATCACAATCAGGATAATGATGATCCATTCTAACCTGCTGCTTTCTCGGTGATGGTTGTAAGAAATATGCACATCGAGGTTGTCTTCAATGATCTTTAGAGTGCCCTCGATGGATTTATACCTTGGTGCCAATTCGAAATGGTTTACCAGCTTCTTGTGCAATAGATCCAGGAATTCATCTTCCCAGGTGTTATCGGGACTATCAAAAATATAGAGGTTTTCAGCAATGTTGTTTTTTGCAGAAAGCGTTCTCCCAATAAATTTCAATGCCTTCTTTTCACTCAGACTAATCTTTCCATGTTTTCCCAGATAGCTGGTATATTCTTTTATTGATCCCAACAGGTTTTGACTGATAAGATTGAAATGATCCATAGCAACTGATTGTGCGAGGTGCATCATGATCATTCTGTTGACACTATGATCAAATCGGCCAATCGTGAGGTGATCAAAGTTAATGGACATAACGCCATCAGGGTCATGGGTAACATTTAAATCGTCCCTCAATTCAGCACCCATCCAGGTTGTGGCATAATTACCAACATTTTCTGTGATTGTTCGAATCTCGTCATCTGTATGATTGCAGAAAACTACAACACCGTAACTGTGTATTTGAAGGAATTTAGAGGTTGATGGAGCATAGTATAATTCTCCACCTATGGAATGCTCTAGTCCGGATGGATGAGCCGCTTTAAACTGATTTAAATTAATTCTTTCAGCCAGGTAAAAAGCAGCGTAATTGAGGGTTGTTGTCATGCTAGTCAAAACTTAATTTTGCTTTAGACGCTTAATATTTGAAAAGTCACATCAACCAATCCGGCCTTCTCAAAAAAGTCCAAAATGGGTATTCGGGAACGTTATTTTGGGTATTGATTGTCTGGTGTTAATTGAATTTTAAAAAATTATTTCTATTTTCATCATCATCAAATGGGAACTTACAGGAAAAAATATGACGAATGGAGTGAGTCTGCCATCTGGGGAGACTTACAAAAAGATGAAATGGATGCCCTGGCATTCTTTTATCATAAATACTACTCATTCCTTTTCAATTATGGTCTCAAGATGACACGGGATGAAGTCCTGATTGAAGACACGATCCAGGAGATTTTTTATCGATTCTGGAATAGAAGAAACAAACTCAGTCACGTAGAAAACCCAAAATCTTATATCATAAGGACTTTTCGTAATCTGTTATTGGATACAATAAAAGGATCGTCACGTCAAGTACAGGAAAATGCTTTCAATTTTATGCATGAGACTGAATCAATTCAGGATCGTATAATTGAAGAAGAGGCCATGTCTGAAATGCATAAGAGAGTCGATGAAGCACTTGACAACCTTCCCGATCGGCAAAGAGAAATATTGTACCTAAAATTTTATCGTGACCTTGATTACCAGGAAATATCAGAAATTCTGGGAATAAATTATCAATCTGTTCGAAATGCAGTTCACACGGCTGTAAAATCCCTTCGTAAAACACTTATTTCCTGTGTTATTATCATCTTAAACTCCTTGATGTAATATTTTACAAAAAATATTTTCACTTAGCACAGTACATAGCTATTAGTGACCAGTCTTAATGTTAAACATTCAATCCCAATTTTATGAATGAAGATTTTCTTACATATCAGTTTGAAGATTTTATCGGTGATGAATCATTCCAGAGATGGACAAAATCTACTGCTAATCCAGCAGAAGCTTCCCTATGGAATGAATTTTATGAATCATATCCTGAGAAGCGAGAATTAGTGGATCAGGCTAAAGCGGCTATTTTGGAACTTTCCAGAACTGAGTCAGAAGTTGACCCTCATGTCGTACACCAATCCTGGAATAAGCTGGAAGAAAGAATTCAGGAACCAGCTCAACCATCAGGAACCTTAGCCAAATGGCTTGTTATTGCTGCTGTTTTTGTAGTCATTCTATTTGGGACTTACATAGCGAACTTCATTTTAAATAAGAATGAGACATCAACTCCAAATTACATTACCTATGAGTCTGGATTTGGCGAAAAGCGTGAAATAGCATTTGCAGATGGGAGTGGTGCGGTTTTAAATGCCAATTCGTCCATTCGGCTTTCGGGAGATTGGAAAAATTCCGGAGAGCGTGAAGTTTGGGTTGAGAAAGGTGAGGTGTTCTTCAAAGTAGCCAAAAAAGAAAACAGGAAGCCGTTTGTTGTACATGCGGATGAGTTGCAAATCACTGTTTTGGGTACCCAATTCAATGTGAATACCCGGGGAGATAAAATGGAGGTTTTGCTGACCGAAGGGAAAGTTGCCCTCAAAAAGAATCATCTGTCTGCAGAGATGTCTCCGGGTGATCGTGCGACTATTTCGGATGAAGAAATAAATATTCAGCAAGTTGACATCAATTCCTCAGTAGGCTGGCTTAGAAATAGCCTTGTCCTGGATAATACTCCTCTTTCAGAGGTGGCTGGTATACTAGAGGAGCATTACGGAATATCTGTAGAACTGGATGATCAACTCGCCAATAGAAAATTATCAGGAGAGCTTCCTAATGAAAACCTTGAACTAATTGTGGAGGCATTAAGCCTGACACTGGATCTGGAAATCACCAGAGATCGTAACAAATTAATAATTCGCCCTAACGCTCCATAGCCTATGAAAAAGCAGTACATCAGATTACTAGTTGTCTTCTTTTCGGTGGTGATTCTGCCTAATTACCTTAAGGCCACTGATCAGTATTTGGCATCTGGACAGAGTCAGGAAGAAACAACCGAACTGGTTACTGCTTTGAAAAGGCTTCAAAAGGAGACGGGTATTCACCTCATCTATGAATCCGAAATTGTTAAGGGATTAGAGGTCGACCCAATGATCCTTAATTCCACTGACGATCCTACAGTTATTTTGGAAGAACTATTGAATTCAGTAGGGTTGACTTATAAGACAATCAGCAAGGGTACCTATGCTGTTGTAAGGCCGAAAAAAGCCATCAGGCAACTTACCATCAGTGGAGTAATCACATCCGGAGAAGATCAGTCCACCTTACCGGGAGTGAATGTATTGCTCCAGGGGACCAGTACAGGTGTTATTACAGATATCAACGGACAATATTCAATTACAGTACCATCTTCGGAATCTGTATTAATCTTTTCATTCATTGGGTTTAAGACATTTCAGAAAAAAGTTGGAAACCAATCAATACTTGATGTGGTGATGCAGCCCGATATCCAGCAGCTTTCGGAAGTTGTGATTACAGCAATCGGTTTGGAATCGGACAAACGTGACCTGGGTTATTCAATTCAAAATGTAGATTCAGAGGACCTTGTCAATTCAAGGGAGACTAATATTTCAAGTGCACTTAGCGCCAAAGCGGCTGGTGTGCAGGTAATTACTTCATCGGGGTCTCCGGGTGCAGCAGCGGCCGTGAGAATAAGAGGTAGTCGATCCGCCAGAAACAATGAACCACTCTATGTAATTGATGGAGTTCCTGTAAGTAATAATGTAACTGGCAATGGTATTATTGGGGTAGATGTCTCCAATCGAGCCATTGATATCAATCCCAATGATGTAGAAAAAGTCACTATTTTGAAAGGCCCTGCTGCAACGGTGCTTTATGGTAGTCGAGCTGCCAATGGCGCAATAATGATCAGTACAAAAAGAGGGCAAGTAGGGACACCTACAATTACATACAGCAGCGCCTTTGGAGTGAATCAGGTGAATAAACTCCCACCTATGCAAAGCCAATATTCACAAGGAAGTCCTTCTCAGGGAGTATGGGTATACCGTGGGCCTGAAACCGGGGAGTCTTTATCATGGGGGCCAAGTATTGATTCCCTTGAGTTTGACGGTGATACATCTTATCCATATGATCAGAATGGAAGACTTGTTGCATTAGGCCAGGGAAATGGGGTGCCTGCACGAGCATATGATGTGCACGATGCTTTTTGGGTAATGGGAAGGACGATTGATAATAACATCTCCGTGGATGGTGGTACTGAAGCAGTCCGATATTATTTTTCAATTGGTCATTTGAATCAAACTGGCGTTGTTCCTAATGCAGATTTTGAAAGGACTTCAGTGAAATCAAACATAGATGCCCATCTGACTCCTAAATTGCAGGCTGGTATCTCTGCTACATACGTCCATTCCGGTGGTAATCGAGCACAAAGAGGATCTAACCTGTCAGGTGTTACAACTGGGGTGTTTAGAAATCCACCCACTTTTGATATTGGTAATGGAAAAAAAGGCACAGATGCGGTGAATTTTTCAGAGGCCTATATTTTCTCCAACGGCGACCAGAGATCCTATCGTGGGAATGGGCTTTATGACAATCCATTCTGGTCCATCAACCGTAATCCAAGTTCAGATGAAGTAGACCGGGTGATGGGCAATATTTCATTGAAGTATGATTTTTGGGATTGGCTTTCTGCGAGTTACAAAATTGGATTAGATCAATTTACCGACAGACGAAATCAGGCCTGGGACATAAATTCTGCGTCTGAACCACAGGGAAGGGTCATTCAATCAGCCATATATTCAGAAACATTGAATTCAGATTTTTTAATACTGGTGAATAAGCAGTTTCAGGATATTGGGATTGATGCCACGATTGGTCATAACTATTTCTATACATCCAGATTGTCCCGGTCTTCAGAAGGAAACATCATGTCTGTGCAGGGTTTCTACAATATCGGGAACACTCAGGAAGTGATGTCCAGTGAGACTTATGGTAACCGTGTAAAACTATTTGGTGCTTTTGCTGATGTGAGACTAAACTTCAGAGAGTTCCTATTTCTTGGACTGTCAGCAAGAAACGACTGGTCATCCACCCTTCCAAAGGAGAATAATTCATTCTTTTTTCCATCTGCCAGTTTGGGGATTGAGTTTACGGAACCTCTTGGTTTATCAGATAACAAGTATTTCCCCTATGGAAAAATTCGGGTCTCTTATGGACAGGTAGGAAGCAGTGCTGGTGCTTTTTCAACCGGAGCGTATTACTCAAATGCCTCGATCGATGGTGATGGCTTATTGGGAGCGAATGAATTTCCAGCTTTTGGGATAAATGCTTTTGAACGCTCAGGACTTCTTGGGAACAACGAATTAATTCATGAGTTAACAACCACTCTTGAGATTGGCGGAGACTTTCAGTTTTTGGAATCCAGGGTGGGACTAGATGTGACTTATTACAAAGCATTCACAGATAACCAGATTTTCACTGCCCCAATTTCTGCAGCCAGCGGGTATACTTCGATAACTATAAATGCAGGAGAAATACAAAATAAAGGGATTGAACTAGTTTTAAATACCAGCCCAATCGTCAAATCCAAACTTAATTGGGACCTTGATTTAACATTCACAAAAAATGAATCACTGGTAAAATCCGTGCCAGATGATGTAGAAAGTATCGAATTAGCTGCATTTACCGCTATTGCTTCAGTAAATATCCCCGGTCATCCTTTTGGTGTATTTCGAGGTACCAGGTATCGGAGGGATGATCAGGGAAGATTGATTATTGGTTCTGATGGGTGGCCATTATTGGCAGATACACAAGGAGTCATCGGAGATCCCAATCCAGATTGGTTCGCTGGTATTAAGAACAGTCTATCCGTCTTTGGTGTAGAGTTTTCAATGCTTTGGGATGTGAAAAAGGGTGGAGATGTATGGAATGGGACTAAAGCGGTTATGGACTATTTGGGAACATCAAAAGAATCCGGGGATGATCGTGATGTGACAGGGTATGTTTATGATGGAGTAACTGTTGAAGGTGATGTCAATACTGTTCCAGTTGACTTTGCCAATCCATCTACGGGTTTAAGTGGCATTAAGTGGAGGAAGGCCGGCACTTTATTGGGAGTTGCTGAAGATAATATTGAAGATGCTTCCTGGATTCGTCTCCGTGAGATTACGATTGGTTACAACTTCCCCAAAAATCTACTGAAATCTGCGGGTATGTTTAATAGTGCCAGGATATCCCTTTATGGTCGTAATCTTTTACTCATCACAGAATATAAGGGTGTAGATCCGGAAACAAATTTGAGAGGGCCCTCCAATGCCCAGGGTTGGGATTATTTCAATCTCCCAGGTGCAAGATCTTATGGTTTAACGCTAAATGTTGTTCTAAAATGAAAAAGTTTCATCTCATTTTTTTCATGCTTTTGTACATCATTCATGCGTGTGATTTTAAAGATACGAATGTGGACCCATCCAGACTTTCAGATGCACCAGTCAACCAGATTTTACCAGCAGCGCAAGCACAAACGGCAAGAAATATGGCCTCAGTTGGCGCAAGGATAACAGGAGTTGTCATACAACATTTTGAAGGTATTGATGCGCAACCATTGGCATACAATACCTATTTGATAGATGAAACGTCCATGGATGATTTTTGGAGGACAGGTTTATATGCTGGAGCAATGAAGGACTGTAGTGTAATTCTGGAAAAAGGTGAAGAGCAGGACATTCCTCAATATACCGGGATTGCCAAGATCTTAATGGCGGTTAACCTTGGCATAGCCACTACTTTCTGGGGAGACGTACCTTATTCAGATGCCATGCAGGGTCAAACCAACCTCAAACCAACTTATGACACACAGGAGGATGTGTATAATACCATTCAAAACCTCCTTGATGATGCAATTACTGATCTCAATCAGGACATGGGTGAGATAAACCCTGGTCTGGATGATTTGATCTTTAGTGGGAATAGAGCATTTTGGATAGGAACTGCCAGAGCATTGAAAGCAAGATACTATATGCATCTTTCCAGCATTGACCCGGAGGCAGCAGAAAAAGCCATTGGTGCACTGAATGGAGGAACAATTTTTAGTAATGAGGTTCAACCAAATTTCCCATTTGGTGAAACCCAGAATGAAGCAAACCCCATTGCCTATTTTGGACAGGATAGAGCTAACCAATTAGCGATGAATCCATTTTTTTCAGATTTGCTTGATGCCTCAAATGATCCAAGAAAACCGTATTACACCCGAGTAGTAAGTGGGAATCAGGTCATCTATGTTCGAAACGATAAAACTGATAATGAAACTGACTTGTATTGGGGACAATTTGACTCGCCCATGCCCCTGATAAGTTTTAGTGAATTACTATTTATCAGGGCCGAAGCAAATCTAAGGCTGGGCATATCCTCCCTGGCACAATCTAACCTGGACAATGCTGTTCGTAAAAACATGGAAGTTATGGGTATCGCTGATGCCGATATTGTTAGTTACCTGGAAGCAAATACTGACTTATCAAGCCTTCCGGATGATGAATCGAGGTTAGAGAAAATCATTACTGAGAAATATAAGGCCATGTTTTGTCAGGGGACAATTGAAGCCTGGGTGGATTATAGGAGAACTGGTTACCCACAACTTCAGCCTTCCCCTGATGCCAGTGAAAGTTTTAACCCTACTAAAGTAATACCTCTGAGATACTTATATCCAATAAGTGAGAGGAGTACCAATCGAGAAAATGTGGAAGTGGCAATTACCCGACAGGGGGGGCACCTACTGGATATCCCGCTCTGGGCATACGATTAGATTTTTTCAAGGCTAAAATCACAAAACTATGATAAACAATTACTTGCTTAACAAAATTTTGGGAGCATTTATGCTACCGCTTTTCCTTTTTCTTACCAGTCATGTGCTGGTAGGGCAGGATCTTGTCATCAATGAAGTGCTTGCTGACCCGGCTGCAGATGCTCCAGGGGATGCAAATGGTGATGGTACAAGATCGGCTTCAGATGATGAATTTATTGAGTTCATCAATGTATCAAACAAAACACTTGATATTACGGGCTGGCAGGTTCTTGATACCAACTCAACTGTAACTGTAAGGCATATTTTCCCTGAAAACTCCTTAATTCCTTCGGGTGGAGCACTTGTTCTTTTTGGTGGTGGTACGCCTACCGGGGATTTTGGTTATAGTGTTGTTCAAACTGCTTCAACTGGAGCTTTGGGTATCAGCAATACCAGTGAAATGCTTATGGTAGTTGATGCTGCTGAAGATACGGTGATCAAAGTAGGTTATGATGACTTTAATAGTGACATGTCATTTACAAGAGAACCTCAATATTTTGGCGAATTTGTGATGCACACTGACGCTCCCGGATCAGACGGGGCTTTGTTTTCACCGGGTACACAACCAGATGGAAAGCCATTTAATTACGGGCTGCTTGTGATCAACGAGATCCTTGCTGATCCTGCAGCAGATGAACCCGGAGATGCTAACGGTGATGGTACCAGATCAGCTTCAGATGACGAATTTATTGAATTCATCAATATTGGGAATAGCCCATTAGATGTATCTGGTTGGCAGGTTTTAGACACCAATTCCCAGGTGCTGGTAAGACATATTTTTCCTGAAAAATCAATTATTCCCTCCGGAGGAGCTTTGGTAGTTTTTGGAGGAGGTACCCCAACTGGAGAATTTGGAGGAAGTATTGTTCAACTTGCTTCAACTGGAGCATTAGGAATTAGTAATACTAATGAACAAATCATGGTTGTAGATGCACAGGAAGACACAGTTATTGTAGTGGGTTATGAAGATTTTAATAGTGATATGTCTTTTACACGAGATCCTGAAGAGACAGGTGATTTTGTGGAGCACTCATCAGCGACTAACTCTAATGGAGCATTATTCTCACCTGGAACTAAGGCAGATGGAACACCTTTTAATTATGGAAAGTTAATCATCAACGAGGTACTGGCTGATCCTGCAGCAGACGAACCAGGAGATGCCAATGGAGATGGAACCAGGTCAGCATCAGACGATGAGTTTATTGAATTTGCCAATATTGGAAACATAGCGTTGGACATTTCAGGATGGCAGGTGCTTGACACAAACTCTCAGGTAATTGTTAGACATGTTTTTCCTGAGCATACTGTCATACCACCTGATGGATTTCTTGTTTTGTTTGGAGGAGGTACACCAACAGGCGAGTTCGGTGGAAGCATTGTGCAATTAGCTTCTTCAGGAGCACTGGGAATTAGTAATACCAATGAACAATTACTCGTGGTAAATGTGCTTGAAGATACGGTGATTACACTAGGCTATGAAGATTTTAATAGTGATATGTCACACACCAGGGATCCTGATTTTTCGGGAGATTTTGTTCAACATTCCTCAGCTTCTGGAGCCAATGGAGCCTTATTTTCTCCTGGAACTAAAATAAATGGTGATCCGGCAGCATTTACAATGCTTGTCATCAACGAAGTATTAGCTGACCCGGCATCAGATGAACCAGGAGATGCCAATGGAGATGGCACCAGATCGGCTTCTGATGATGAGTTCATTGAATTTATAAACGCGGGAAACACGGCCCTGGATATCTCAGGATGGCATGTATTGGACACCAATTCGACTGTTAGGTTAAGGCATATTTTCCCAGCTAATTCTGTTATCCCTTCTGGTGGTGCACTTGTAGTATTTGGTGGAGGAAACCCCACTGGGGAATTTGGAGGTAGCATTGTTCAGTTGGCCTCAACCGGGTCATTGGGAATCAGTAATACAAATGAGCAACTACTCGTTGTTAATGCTTTTTCTGATACAGTTATCACTTTAGGCTATGAAGACTTCAATAGTGACATGTCTCATACGAGAGATCCTGATATCACAGGAGAATTTGTAATGCACAGCAGTGCTACAGGAGCTAATGGAGCTTTGTTTTCCCCTGGAACAAAAATAAATGGGGCATCATTTAGCACCGGAGAAATAGTTAATCTGGTACTCAATGAAATATTGGCTGATCCGGCATCTGATTCACCAGGAGATGCAAACGGGGACGGTACAAGATCAGCTTCCGATGATGAATTCATTGAATTTGTCAATAGGGGAGATTTTGACCTGGATATTTCTGGGTGGCAGGTATTGGATACCAATTCAGTAGTTACCGTGAGACACATTTTTCCAGATAATACAGTAGTCCCTTCAGGTGGAGCAATTGTAGTTTTTGGAGGAGGTTCTCCCACTGGTACTTTTGGTAATAGTATCGTTCAAACTGCTTCTTCAGGCTCTTTGGGTATTAGTAATAGCAGTGAACAAATAATGGTGGTGGATGCAGATGAAGACACGGTTATTGTACTTGGGTATGATGATTATGGCACAGACCAATCCTATACTTTGGATCCGGACATTGAAGGAACCAGTTACGTTACCCACAGTACAGCAACAGGTTCAGGTGGAGCCTTATTTTCCCCAGGAACGAAAATAGATGGTTCATTTTTCATTGAACCTGAAGAAACAATTGTTGAGTTTTCATCCGCAGGAGTGACAGTGGATGAAGGTGATGGTTCTACCACATTAGAAATAACTATTGCAGCAGCTTCAAATTCAGAAGCAACTACAGTTGATGTGGAATTGATTGAGGGGGACGCAGCGGATATTGGGGGTTATACAACCCAGTCCATCACTTTTGCAGCCGGAAGTGAAGAAGCAAATACCATTTCAATAACCATTACGGATGATGATGATGTGGAGTCTTCTGATACATTGAGATTTGAATTAGTGAATATAGCAGGTGGAACTAGTGCAATCATTGGAGAAACCAGCATTTTTGAACTGGTAATAACAGACAATGATTTTGCCACATCAACATTGGTCATCAATGAGTTTATGGCATGGCCGGCAGGTCAGGATGCACAGGCAGGCGAAAGCCCAACAGTGGATTCAAACGGTGATGGTGGTATAGATATTTATGAAGATGAATTCATTGAATTCGCAAATGGAGGAAGTGAGGACCTTGATATCAGTGGATGGAAAATATATGATGAGGTTACTGGAAATGATCCATTGAGACATGTTTTTCCAGATGGAACTGTGATCAATCCAGGAGGAGCGTTGGTAGTATTTGGAGGAGGAAATCCTACCGGAGAATTTGGTGGTACTCCCTGGCAACTTGCATCTATGGCAAGTCAGGGATTGGGAATGACCAATTCAGGGGATGTTATTATTATCAGAAACGCCAATGATGAGACTGTAATGGAATTAGCCTTTGGCCAACAAACCCGAGCAACCTCTACAACTTTAAACCCCGATATCACTGGAGCCATTGGGCCACATCCAGACTTAAATGGTTTAAATATTTCTCCTGGGACCAAAGTTGATGGTTCATCTTTTGTAATACCTACAAGTACAGAAGTAATGTTTGCCAAGGCATCTGGTGGTATTAGCGAATCTTCCACAGAGGACCTTGTGATCACACTAAACATTGTTAGACCTGATGATGCCAAAGCTACAACGGCTGAAATTGTTATGATGACAGAGGGTTTCGAATCTGATTTGTCCTATACCACTCAGACAGTCATATTTCCAGCGGGGAGTTCAGAAAGTCAAACTGTTACCATATCAGCTATAGATGATACTGAGGTTGAGGGTGATGAGTTGTATGTATTGTCAATTGGAACTGTTACAGGAGGTACAAATGCCAAAAAAGGTAATCCGTCTACGTTTGAAATCAATTTAATTGATGATGATGTTCCACTCTTGTTCAATGAAATTCACGCAGATCCGGCGAGCACAGAAGCTGGTGATGCAAATGCCGATGGCGTAAGTGATGCAAGTGGTGATGAGTTTATTGAAATAGTTAACATTTCTGATGCGTCCATCGATATGTCAGGCTGGGAATTCTCCGATGGAACCTCGGTGAGACATGTCTTTGAGTCAGGAACTGTCCTGGCATCTGGTAAAGCAGTTGTTGTTTTTGGAGGTGGAATTCCAGTAGGTACTTTCGGAGGAAGTATTGTTCAAATAGCTTCATCCGGCAGTCTGGATCTTGATGATGCGGGTGAAACCCTAACGATTACTAATACTTCAGCTGTCGTAGCTGCAAAAACAACTTATGGAGCCCTAGCTTCTGATAATCAGTCCATTTCGAGAGATCCTGATTACTATGGAGGGTTAACAAAACACTCTACAATAGAGAACGCCCAGGGTGCTCTATATTCTCCAGGTACCAAGACTGATGGATCCGTGTTTACTTCTTTAGTTACGAGTACTCAATTTGGTAAAAATGGCATTTTAGTCTATCCAAATCCGGCATTGACACAACTAAATATCATTATGGAAGGAATAACCTCCTCAATGGATCTGGTTATTTATGATTTGCATGGGAAACATGTTGAAAACTTGCACCTAAGTTCAGGAAAGCTGCAAGTTTTGGATGTAGCTGATTATGAGAGAGGTGTTTACATAATTGAGCTAAAATTAGCCAGTGGAGGTCCTGTTATTGAGAGGCGCAAAGTGATCTTTAGCGAATGAATCAGAAATTAATTTATCATATTGTCATAATACTCCCGGTTCTTGCCGGGAGTATTCAATGTGTGTGTCAGGTACCGGCACAAGGTGATTTACGACAATTCATTGACAATAAAATTTCAAACTTACCTAAATCAGGATCTAACGAATATATGGATCCAGCCTCAGATGATTTAGTAGTCTGGGAAGAGGCAATTTCAGCCTTACTTTCAAACAATCTTTCAGAATCTCATGACCTTTTTAGTGAGATTGATTACCAGGTAATTGTATTTACCAATTCATCCGATGGGAATGAATATTATATCATTGACCGCAAAAGCGGGGCTTCAAATTATTGGGGTATTTACATCTTAAACCCGAACCCCTGTAGAAACCAGCTAATCATTCAATCACCACACCCAATTTATGATACCAATACAGGTTATCAGGGTTTGTACACATTCATCGAATTAGATGCGAAGGCACTTTTTATAAGTGGAACCCACAGATGCAACAGCGGTGTAGCATCCTCCTGTTCAGGAACGACTTCCGCTTGTGGTGCTTCGGATGCTTTTAGAATATCTGATCAGGCGCACAATACCGAAAGCATTTTCCAGCTGATGACGGAAATATTTTCATTGACTTATCCAGAATCAATTTTCGTGCAGTTCCATGGATTTGGAAAACAAAATGGAGATCCCAATGCTATCATGAGCAATGGTAGTAGACAAGTACCAAGTGATGATTATATCGCTCAGTTGGTAGATGAAATGAAATCTGATAATCCGGGTTTGACATTTAAGGTCGGTCATATTGATACCAATTGGAGCAGATTATTGGCTTTTACTAATACTCAGGGACGTTTGATCAATGGAAGCGTGACACCCTGTAATGCAAATGCATCTGGTAATTCGGGCAGGTTTATTCACATCGAGCAGGAGAAAGAAATTTTTAGAGAAAACGAATCAGGTTGGGTGCAATGGATTGGTCCCATGTCAAGGGTATTCAAGTGTGAGAGTGATGCCCCTTTAAGTGCACCTATTAAAATACCTATTTATGTTTATCCTAATCCATCTTCCAGTCAAATTCAATTTCGTGGACTAGGTGAAAATTGTTATTTATGGTTGATAAAACTTTCCGGTGAGCAATTAGCACTTGGAGAGATATCTGCAAATTCACTGATTGATCTTTCTTCCTTTGAAAATGGAATATATGGGTATCAAATTCTTGATAAGGACAATACCGTAATTTACCGAGGCAAAATATTGAAACAATGAGGTTAAATGAGATCATTTCACTTTCCATTCTATTTGGATGCTCATCAGGTCTTGTTCCTACATTCAATTATCCAGAAGAATTTGATACCTCAGATCAACCCATAGAGGTTCAGGAAAAGAGAGTCTACAATATTGATAATATAATATATGCGGATAATAATTTTGATGGAGCAAGATTGAATGATTTTTACCGGCTTAACGACTCAGTTTTGGTGGTGGAAACTCGCCCTGAAAATGAACCAATTAATCCAAGCCCATGGTATGCATTTAGAATTTGGTCTCCCGTTGATACGTCCATTTACATTTCATTTAATTCTGGAAAATACAAGCATCGCTATTACCCTAAATGGAGTGAGGATGGTGAAAACTGGTCTCTCGCAGACTCTTCAAATGTGCTTTATGATTCCACAAAAATCAAGTACCTGAAAATTAACCTTTCAAGTCAAGACACCATTTGGGTGGCAGGGCAGGAGGTTATTTCATCCAGGAATGTCTGGGACTGGTGTGAGTCATTATCAAAAAGTCATGATGATGTATTGGTCAATACTATTGGGACAAGTAGATTAGGGAGACCTCTCAAAGTACTGAAAATTGATGCAGATACAACCAGTAAACCTACTCTCATCATATTGAGTAGACAGCATCCGCCAGAAGTGACTGGATATAAAGCCATGCAGTTTTTTGTAGATGAAATTCTGAGTGAAAATCATGAGGCAACAGGTTTTCGGAAAGAATTTTCCGTTCTCATTTTTCCTTTATTGAATCCTGATGGAGTTGATTTAGGTCATTGGAGGCATTCAGCTGCTGGTATCGACCTGAATAGGGACTGGGCTAGGTACAATCAACCAGAAATAGCCAATGTAGTAGAGTACATTTATTCGGAATTGGGCCAGAATAATGTTGTCATGGGAATTGATTTCCATAGTACCTATCATGATGTGTTTTACACAAACGACACATTGTCAAGAAACAGAATGGTGAGGGATTTATGGTTTGAGGAAATGTCCAAACAAATCTCAGGTTATTCGGTGAACGAAAAATCCTCCCCAATCAAGAGACCAGTTTCTAAAAGCTGGTTCTTTTCAGCATTTGGGGTAGAGGGAATTACCTATGAAGTTGGTGATGATACCCCTGAAGAGTTTCTTGAGTTAAAAGGACGAGTCTCGGCAAGGGCTGTGATGAAAGCATTACTTACTAATCAAGGAAATAATGTATCAATTGATTAAAGATCTTTCTTTAGGTTTCCACAACAATAGGGTATTCAGGCGTAGCGACAAACATGTCGCTACTGCCTCTTTACCTGCTTAAACCTACTGACTAACCTTTGTTCAAATGAAACAAGGATCAGGATAATTACGATTTCGCAGGTGAAGTATGCCATTGACCATGCTGTAATACTCTGCCTAAAAGTTAGCAGCATCAAAACGGTGATTATGCAATAAGCCAAATTCATTTGAGATAAGAACTTGAGTAGCATAGGCCACTTTTTAGGAAATATTTTGAAAACGGAGAAGGAATAGATGCAAAGGAACACAGCAATTGATGCTAGTGTATACAATATTTTAACAGGAATGTTAAATAATGAATTAAACTGCACCATTATCACACCAATACAAATTGCCGTAACCAGTGCTCCGAAACTATCAAGCAAAAAGATCTTCCTGGGGTCTTTTAGAAAGAAGTCTATCATCAATTTTCATCCTGATATTGTATCCACAGCCTTACGACGGTTTTTAAATCGGCTTCTCTCTCCTCAATTTCTTTCATGTTGGCGAATTTGGCAGTTCTTCCTTCTTTTCCATCTCCTTGCAAAAGACCTGTGGGATCTTCGAGTAGAGCACCTTTATGGAACATGAGGCTTACATGTTTTTTGGCATTCATAAAAAAGGATGCCATGTTTCCCTTGTACATAAATGTTGGGCTACTCCATTTGATTGTTTCCTCCATCCTTGCATCAGTTTTAAGGATAATTTTCCTTACTTTTTGAATCTCAGCAGTCATGGGATGCCCTTTCTTGTCAAGGAATTCGTCTACTTTTGAATTAATATTCATAGCGATTATTTGTCAAAAGGTAAGCATTTTTCGCTTAATCCGGTTAGGTAAATTGTACGGTTGTGCGCTATTTTTATAGGATCAACCGAAAGGATTATTATAAGAACATCAGATTCTTTATCTTAATCACGGCTCGTGGGATTAATTGTTAATGAAGAAGTTATACATACTTTCCTTCCTGATAGTACCTCTTTTTGCGTTTGCGCAGGAGCCTGAGATCTATTTCAAGCACTTTACAGGGGATCAGGGACTTTCCAATGTGGGTATTGAGCAAATTATCAAGGACCGAAATGGATTTATTTGGGTTGCAACATCAGGAGGGTTACACAAATATGATGGATATGAGTTTGAGGTTTTTCGCCACAATGAGGTGGATCCGAAATCAATCTCAAATAATAACGTGTTAAGCCTCATTGAAGATCCAGACGGTTACATTTGGATTGGCACAAGGGGAGGCCTGAACAGATATGACCCCTATCTTGAAAAGTTCGAATTGATTACAGAGGGGTTAGAGCAATCAGATTTTTTTTCCAACAAAAGTATTCGATGTTTATTTATCGACTCAAAAGGTGATTTGTGGGTTGGGGCTTCTGGAGAAGGACTCCTTCATTTCGATCGATCTAGTGAGAAGTTTGTTTCCCATTTTACAATGAATGATGGCCTGGCTTCCAATCACATAAAATCTATCCAGGAGGATAAAAGGGGTAATTTTTGGATGGGCACTGATGCTGGTCTGGTTTATTATGATCGAACTTTAAGCGAATTCCAACAACCTTCAGGCCTACAAGATCAAGCTAATAATTTCATCAAGTCTATCATATTACGAAATGAGAATGAGTTATGGGTGGGTTCAGACGGTGGCTTATCACTGGTAGAGATTCTTGGGCCAGGAGAATTCAATGTTGAAAAATATTCTGACGTTGAAAATGGAGTAAACCCTTATGTAAAGTCCATGGACATGGCTGACAATGGGACCCTGTGGATTGCCACTGATGGAGGATTAAATCGACTGGACACCAGAAATCGAAGTGTAAGAAAGATTCAGTCCGGCACCATGCCAAATCGATCCATAATCAGCAACTTTTGTAGATCTGTAATGGTTTCAGATGGGGAAATCTGGGTTGGGACAGCAGAAGGAATTAGCTTTCATAATGCACATTTATTTCCTTTTAGTGGTGATGCAAAAGTACAATTGGCTAAGAATTTTTCAGTCAATGCAATCGATGAGGACCATGATGGTAATTTTTGGATCGGTACTGATAAAGGAGTATTTAGGTTCAGTAAATCAGAAGCAGAGTACCAGGATCTTTCTACAATTTTCCCTGTAGGGGACCTAAAAAACAGTTTTATAACGTCGATTGAAAAAAGTCAACCTGATATCCTATGGATAGGAACAAACTCAGGTTTAATAAGATTGAATACCAGAACTGGCTATTCAAAAACTTATTTTAGTGACCCTACTCTAGAAGGAGCCCTAAGGTCTGACGCAATTCTCAGTTTATTGTATGATTCAAATGAACAACTTTGGATAGGTACGTGGAATGGTTTGTTTCGATATGTGCCTGGAAGTGACTCATATGAATCCATATTTCCTAAAGAGATATTTGAACGTGTGCAAAGCCTGTTTCAAAGTAAAGATGGTGCTATATGGGCAGGTTGCAGGAATGGTTTATTTCGGTGGGAGAATGATGATTTGAAAGCCTTCAAACATAGTTCAGGGAGGGAGAATTCACTGGGTTACGATAATGTGAATATAATTACTGAAATGCCTGCTGGAATTATATGGGCTGGTACAAATGGAGGAGGTATCAGCAAACTTGACTTTGATAGGAATAGCTTTGAACATGTTACCATAGGCAATGGGATGCCTAGCGATCATATTATGGGTTTGCAACCTGCAAATGAAAGTGAGATATGGATTACTACAGATAAGGGGTTGGTTAATATGAATATCAGAACCGACCAATTGATGTACTTTGACAAGGTTGAGCTTAACATCTCAGATGCTTTTAATTTTGGGTGTCAGTATAAGGATGATTCAGGGAACTTATTTTTTGGGAGTATTGACGGTATTGCATCAATAGCAGGTGATATTATTAAGAATGAACCTACAAATCCAAAAGTGATTCTTGAGGATTTGCTTTTTGCGAACAAAAAGATTGATGTAAGTAGCACTTTTCTTGACAAATCACTTTCGCTGAAAGACAACCTTACGTTTAGTCCGGATGTGAAGGTGTTTACAATTGAGTTTACCTCTCCTAATTTTTTAAGGTCGGAAAAAATCAGGTATGCCTATAAACTTGAAGGTTTTGATGATGAATGGAATTATACGGATCATTCAAAGCGTTTTGCCACTTACACTAACCTTTCTCCAGACAAATATACATTTAGGGTAAAAGCTTCCAGAAGTCTAAATACCTGGGAAACTGAAGAAACAAATCTGCACATTAAAGTACTACCTCCTTTTTATTTAACATGGTGGTTCATATCCTCAGCGATATTATTTTCTGTCCTGACAATAGTTGGTTTCATCAGACTTAGAGTTCAGAGTTTGAATGCTTCAAAAGTCCTGTTGAAAAATGAAGTAGAAGCTAGGACACAAGATTTGATCCGGGAAAAAGAAAGTCTCCAAGCAGCCAATGCTAAAATTAAGAATCAAAATCAAGAGATAACATTAAGGAACGATGAGTTGAATGCGGCCATCGAACAATTGAAATCAACACAATCCCAATTGGTGGAGGCTGAAAAAATGGCTTCCATTGGTATTTTGACTGCAGGATTGGCGCATGAATTGAATAATCCTTTGAATATTATTGGAGGAGTTGTAGACCCAATAAAAACTGATTTGGAAGAGTTTGCCCGGAATATTAAATCCGGTCAGGAAGATGGTGCAAACGAGAATCTTGAAGAAATCTCCTCGCTGTTGGATCATGTTTCAGAAGCAGCGAGTAAAGCCACTCAAATTATTAAGAACTTATTGAATATTACACCAAGAGGAGAGGATGCTGAAAATCGGGTTTTTAATGCACTTGAAATTCTACTGTCAACCGCTACACTTATAAGAAAGGCCAACAAACAAATTTCTTTTGATATCAAAGTAGGTTTTGGTGAAGTGGCCAATGTGTGTGGTCATCCGGTGGAGCTTAGTCAGGTCTTTATCAATATAATCAAAAACAGCATTGATGCTGTTGAAGATAGAAAAGACCCAGCCATAGCCATTTCAAAAGAAATCAAGGACGATATGCTTCATTTAATTTTTGGGGATAATGGTACTGGTATGACAGAAGAGGTCATCAAACAGATTTATGAACCATTTTATACTACAAAAGGGCCTTCCAAAGGAACAGGTTTGGGAATGTATATATCTCAGAGCATCATAAAGAAGCATAATGGTGAGATCATTATCAACAGTAAACCTGGAATGGGAACTACAATTAAGATAGTACTACCAATCGCTGGAGGTATTTAAACCTTTCCGTATCGAATTATTAGATATTTCCCACATAGAAAAAGCCACCAATTTTTAATATTGATGGCTTTTTTTACAATTGAATGACTGATCAGTCATCATTCATCACTTTCTGATCGTCTTTCATTTCCCGATTCTTAACATATTTTTCAAGCCATTGGTCTTGCTCCCAAAGTACATGTAAAATGCTTTCTTTCGCTCTGTACCCATGACTTTCTTTAGGCAGAAGTACTAGTCTAACATTGGCCCCTAATCCCTTCAAGGCATTAAAATACCTTTCACTTTGCATGGTATATGTTCCGGAATTATTATCGGCTTCACCATGAATTAGTAACAGCGGATACTTCATTTTGTCTGCATGCATAAACGGAGACATGGTATAATACACCTCTGGTGCATCCCAATAGAATCTTTCCTCAGACTGAAAACCAAATGGTGTAAGAGTTCTGTTATAAGCCCCACTTCTTGCTATTCCAGCGGCAAAAAGATCAGAGTGGCTCAGTAAATTTGCTACCATAAAAGCACCATAACTATGGCCTCCAATCGCTACCCGATTTCGGTCTATGTAACCTAGTTTATCTACAGCGTCTATAGCTGCTTTGGCATTTGCCACTAATTGGTCTCTGAATGTGTCATTTGGTTCTTCGTCTCCCTCTCCAACAATTGGAAATGCTGCATCATCCAGGATCACATATCCTCTGGTCAGCCAGTACACCATAGAACCGTAGTATGGATAAGTGAACTCATTTGGGTTCTGTGTATTCTGACCAGCACTTGACTTATCCTTGTATTCCGTAGGGTAAGCCCACATAATCATTGGTAATTTCTCTTTCTTCTCTTTGTCATACCCTTCAGGCAAGTAAAGTGTTCCAGAAAGGGTCAGGCCATCTTCTCTTTTGTATTCAATTACTTCTTTATGAACATTTTGTAAACTCTTGAATGGGTTTTCGAAATATGTTATTTGTGAAGGCTTACCCTTTGACACATTACGGAAGTAATAATTTGGATACTCACTGGGTGATTCAATTCTCACAAGCGCCTGACCATCAACAGGATAATAATCACGGATATCCTCAACTCTGTTGGTATAAGTAGATTTATAAATCCTGTCCTTTTTATTGGCCTTCAGATCAATTTTATCTATGAATGGGAACTGGCCATTTTCAGTGAAACCGTCACCAATTAAGTAAGCATTGCTCCCTGAGAGTGTCAAAACATTGCTGCCAAATTTGTTCTTTCTTGTTACGAATGATCCAGGATCGTTGTATCTGTCCTGGTAATTTCTATCATCAATGATCACAGGTCGCTGCGAAGCATCCGAGGGATTAAAAGCATATGTTTTGGTATTTCTGTTATTCCACCAAAAATCATAGGCTATTGCTAGGTTATCATTTCCCCAGTCTATATCCCAGGCACGGTTAACTGTTTTGATCATAGAATTTGGTTGACCACTAAAAGGAACCTCAAGAGTGAATACCTCATCTCTGAACTCAACTTTGTTTTCAGGATCACCACCATCCAATGCTTCGAAATATACAATTGTTGCAGGTTTATCTGCTCTCCAGGAGATATTTCTTCTGCCTGTTCGCGTTGACATAAACCCTTTTGGGAGATCTTCCAACAGCGGAACTTCTACAATCGTCTCTACTTTCTTTGCCTCTTTAGTATAAACGATTGATTTAGAAGGGAACCTTCTATAGGGTACCAGGTAGGAGAATGGTTTTTCTACGGTATTCACCAATACATATTCACCATCTGGAGAGAATGCAATACTGCTATACATTGCGGTCCCAAGCCATTTTGTCATATTTCCATCAAGCGTTACCTTTTGAAGCTCAGATAAAGCCAGTTGCTCAAAATTGTGTTCATCTACTTTATCTTTTAGCAAGTCCTGATAGGTTCTGTTTTGTGCTTTTTTACCACTACTCACTGAAACAGTTGGGCCAGTTGGGATTGCTTTTGCCGGGTCTATCAAATCTTGCTTTTCGGGTGAGGTTGTTTTAATCAAAATAGATTTCCCATCCTCAAACCAATTGATCACATCCCCCATATTGGCATTAATGATTGCGCCAGTCAATTTTGAAGCTTTCGCAGTTGCAATATCAAGATACCAAAGTTCAACACCTTTTTGGGTGGTATGAGTCATGGCCAGTTTTGATTGATCTGGAGACCAGGAAAAGTTTGTAAGCTTTGGGTCTTTTGGCAAATCTGTCACCTCTACTGTTTCAGATTTTTTCTTCCCAATTCGTTTTATTTGGACATTGTTAAAGTATGTCACACGACTTCCAATGTTGGTAACAGGATTTATACGTAATCCCGCCAATCGCATCTCCTCCTGAGATAATTCATCAATGGACTGGTAAGCGTTTCTGGATACAAGTACCATATTTTCACGCTTTTCATCCATGAATACACTGGGTGCCAGTTGGACATCTACCAAATCAAGGATTTCTTTCGGTGGTTTCTGGTATTCAAGAGCAACCTGAGTATAGGCTGCAATGGAAAAAACACTTAGAATCAGGGTTAATAGCAGTTTAGGTTTCATAGGATTAGTAAGTAAGGTTATAATTTTCGGTATTCAAAAGTAATGATTAACTGGTTATTTAAAAGATATGGAAACATCCCCAATAGACCTATTTTGACCTGTTCCTAACCCTAACCATCAATTATGGTTAAGAATTTTAGTAAGTAATCTGACAAGTGCTTCTTAATCCCTAAATAGAATCAGGCATAGAATGAAAAAGGCCTACTTTTGATAATTCTAACGAGCATTCCGCTCAATTTTATACTTTCCATAACCTTTTGTGATATTTCTGTGACATTTCATGGCCTTCTTGCAATCAAGAATCAAACACGAAATTGTATGGAATTGAACATAACTCAACCCACCAATCACCTGCAGGTTACACAAGATCCTTTAACCAGCTCCTTTGTCAGCCAATATGAGACATTGGAATTTTCAAAAAACCAAAAGATCTATGAACAGTGGGACAATGCCGATTCCATCTTTTTCCTGGAAGAAGGAAGAGTAATATTGGGTAAGCAGTCTTCAGATGGCAGAACCCTCATGAAAGAAGTGATTTATGCACGTAACATATTTGGAGAAATGGCAGTATTTGATCACACCGATAGAGGTGGATTTGCCAAGGCGCTGGATAAAAAAGTAGTTGTCAGGAGAATACCTAAGGGTGATTTCATGAAAATGCTCTTCAATAATCAGTTGATGTTATCGAGCTTTTTTGAAGTTCTCGGAAAGAGAATCGACAAATACAATAACAAAGTGGAGGACCTTCAAATGCGTGATGCACGAACCAGGGTAATTCATTACCTGGTGCAAACCGCAGATGAACAAGGTAAGAAAGTAGGTTTTGAAATGATGATAAAAGATCCACTTACACATCAGGATATCGGTAACCTGACAGGTGTAAGCCGACAAACCACCACAACTATTTTAAACGAATTAAAAGGTATGAACCTCATTCATATCGATACAAGAAGAATCCTAATTAGAGACCTTGACATATTACGAGAGATGTCAAAGGTTTGATTGGTGTGTGTTAGACGATGCAGTTTGTCAATATTTTGACAAACTGTATCTTAGTCTCTTCGTAAACAAAACACATGAGCATTAAAACCGGAATTCTTTACTTCTCCCTGATAATCATTTCCTGTAGTTCACCCAGCACTGAGGAACCCTCAAAAGCCCAACAAATAATTGACGCATCTATTGCCGCCCACGGGTTTGATAACCTTACAAATAAGAAAATTACCTTTGATTTCAGGGGAAGGGAATATGCTGTGGAACGGTTTCCGGACAGTTATAATTATTATAGAATTTGGCAGGATTCACTTGGTTTAGTGACAGATAAACTGGTTAATTCTACAAACTTTTCCCGAAATATTAATGGTCAATTATTGCAAATAGAAGAAGAGTGGGCACAGAAATACAGCCGTTCAGTTAATTCTGTATTGTATTTTTTCCAGCTGCCTTTTGGATTGAATGATCCAGCTGTGAATAAGAATTTCATAGGAGAAATTCAGCTTGAAGGAGAAACCTATCATTTGATCAATGTAACTTTTCAACAAGAGGGTGGAGGAGAGGACTTTGAAGACCAATTCTTATATTGGATCAATCAACAAACCAATCTCGTAGATTACATAGCGTACAATTACATCACAGACGGTGGGGGTGTAAGGTTGAGAAAAGCCATCAACCGAAGAACAATTGAGGGTTTAGTTTTTCAGGATTACATCAATTTTAAACCAGATGATAAGTCCACACCTCTGGACCAATTGGATGATCTTTATATAGAGGGTAAGCTCATAGAGTTGAGTCGTATTGAATCTGAAAATATTAAAGTGTTGTCTCTTTAAGTGGTAAGTTTCTTCTTTCGTTTGTAGGAGAGAATCATGACTAATATGCCAATAAGGACAAAAGGAACACTTAACCATTGACCCATATTTAAAGGGATATTTTCCTCAAAGGGCACCTGATTGATCTTGAAGAATTCATCTACAAACCGAAGAGAAAACAGGACAGTTAAAAACAGCCCAATCATAAAACCTTCAGGTAGCTGCTCACGGTTATGGTACCAAAGGTGGAATAAACCAAGGAAAATCAAAACACAATAAAAAGCTTCGTAGAGCTGAGCGGGATGTCTTGGGACGCCATAGGCCTCAGCAGTAACCACCATATGACCTGCTTCATTTCCAATAGTTACATTCATCGTTTGGTTCTCCAACATGATCACATGAGGTTCCTTCTTATCATTTCTCAATGGCTCACTCAGTATTTTGCTCACAGTATTCGTGTAGTAGTCTTTTACTTTAGTCTCATCCAGTGAAAGTTTCCTCAGGTAGTGAAATTTAATATTCACCGGCACATAACCATCAACACCTTCCCTATTGTCATCTTTCTCAAATTCAATTTTCTCTAGCTGATCAATATTGTAATCAAGTCTGTCCTCCATGCTCCTCGCAAAAACGATCCCTGAATCACTATTGGTAGGTATGCCAATCATCTCAGAATTCATAAAGTTTCCTGTACGGATCATAGCACCTGTTAGTGCTACCACAATAGTGAGTCTGTCCAGCATGTAAGCAAAACTTTGCCCTTCTCTTTTTTTCTTTTTAGAAGAGAGTTTAACAGGTATCGCAAGAAATCCTTTAATGATTGGGAACATCTTAACCCGAACATCATAATTACTGTAAATCCACACGGCAGTAAATATACCAAGTGCGCCTCCGTGACTGGCAAGTCCTCCTTCCCATATTTTGAGAATTTCAATAGGATTGGACAGATAGTGAACAGGATCATAAAACAAACAATGACCAAGTCTTGCACCCAGGACCGTCCCTAAAATCATGTGCACAGTAAGGATATCAATTTCCCTTTCTGGTTTTCTTTCTTTCCGATAGATGTAGTACATGATCTGTTGAGAAACAATGAATCCGCCAGCAAACAACAAACCATACCATCTTACTGGGTGGTTCAATTTGGGTATAACAAAAATGTCAGGATCGATACTCCAAACGATGTATGATAATGTAGAAAGTAAATTCATTGATCTAGTATTTTCTCCAGAAATATGGAGTGAATAAGATTAATACTGTAAATAGTTCTAACCTACCGAGCAACATTAAAAATGACAGCAACCATTTCCCCGGGATCGGTATGTGCGCAAAGTTATCAACTGGGCCGACAGAACCAATACCCGGGCCAACATTTCCAAGACAAGTTGCCACAGCACCCACAGATGTCATGAAATCAACTCCAAAGGTTGCCATAACTACAGAGCTGACAGCAAAAATGGAAATATATATCATGATGAATGCCAGAATATTAAATACAATGTCCCTGGAAACAGCACGCCCATTAAACCTTACCGGGATGACTGCTGAGGGGTGAATTTGACGTTTTAATTCCAGTATACTGTTCTTGATCAGAATAATATGTCTCACAAGTTTTACGCCACCAGCCGTTGAACCAGCGGAAGCTCCAAAAAACAGCATAACGAAGATCATTACAGTAATGAAAGCATCATAACTGGTATAATCTGCTGTGACATAGCCTGTAGTTGTGATGATAGACACTACCTGGAAAAACCCTTCTCTGATAGATTGTTCCAGTGGTTCTGTGCTGTCAAAATATATAGTGAACCCAATAATGAGGGCAAAGAGTACCGTAAAACCAAGGTAGAATCGAAATTCTTCATTTCCCAACACCTTTTTGAAGTTACCATGAAGACCAAAGTAGGTCATGGTAAAATTGGTGCCTGCCAGGAACATAAATATGATGATTACTGTCTGAATGAAACCACTGTCAAAATAGGCGATACTGGCATTTTTAGTCGAAAATCCTCCAGTGGCCATGGTGGTCAGGGCATGATTAATGGCATCATAAAAACTCATACCACCTACCCATAACAATAGCATTTCCGTAGTGGTTAACCCAAGATAAATGAGCCAAAGTCTTTTGGCTGTTTCCTTAATTCGCGGCTGTAGTTTATCCGGAGAAATTCCGGGAGCTTCCGCAACAAAGAGCTGCATTCCCCCAATACCTAAAATGGGCAATATGGCTACCGTCAATACAATAATTCCCATTCCTCCAATCCATTGGGTAAGGCTTCTCCAAAACAAAATGCCTTTTGGGACAGCCTCAATATCTGTCAGGATGGTAGCTCCAGTTGTTGAAAAACCACTAAGTGTTTCAAAGAAAGCATCCGTAAAATCCGGAATTGAGCCACTTAGAATATAGGGGAGTGTTCCAAATGCAGACATGATCAGCCAACCAAAAGTTACGATCAGGTATCCCTCCTTTTTTCTGAGGTCTTTGTTACGATTTCTTCTTGTTCCAAGAAAAAGCACTCCTCCGAATAATAATGTAATGCCAGAAGATTGTAGAAGCGTGTACACCTCTTTTTCCTGGTAGGCCAAACTAAAAGGTATACAAAGCAACATGAAGGCCCCATTTAATAGCACCAGGAGCCCAAGGATGTTGATAATTACCTTGTAGTTTAATCTCATTTAAAGAATTTTTCGACGGTATGAATACATTCTGGTCGGCTCAAAACAACCACGCGATCTTTTGGCTCAAATCTAAAGTTTCCTCTTACGGCCAAACCCCTACCTTTTCTGATTACACCACCAACAATAGCTGTTTTGGGCAATTCAAGGTTACGAAGCTCCTCATCCATGATTTTGGAACCTTCTTTTACCTCAAATTCCAATATTTCTGCGTCCACACCATGGATACTGGTAAGGTTCAGGACTTCCCCTTTTCGGATATACCGGAATATGAAATTCGCAGCAATTAGTTTCTTGTTGATCAGTGTATCTACCCCAATGTTTTGAGAAAGATGGATGTAATCCATGTTTTCCACCAGGGCGATTGTTTTTTGGACGCCTCTATTTTTTGCAACCAGTGAAGAGATGATATTGGTTTCTGAATTTCCTGTTAGGGCAATAAAAGCATCAATGTCCTGAATACCTTCTTCTTCTAACAATTCTACATCCCTACCATCCCCATTAATGATCATGACATCACTCAATTGATCAGCAAGGTCAAAACATTTTTGCTTATCCTGTTCAATGAGTTTGATCTTGTATTTTTTGCTTAGAACCTTGGCCGTGTTGAAACCAGCCTTGCTACCTCCCAGGATCATGATGTTTCTGATGTCCATCCGCTGTTTTCCGGCAAGAGAAATCACTCGTTCTACTCCATCTGGCTGTGCAATAAAATAAGCATGATCATCCTGGATGAATTTGTTATCACCATGGGGAATGATTGTCTTGTTATTTCTAAGTATTGCAACTGTGGTGAAGTTATGGTCTGGATTTAGGTAGGCTGTTTCTGTAAGTGTTTTATCTCTCAGTTCTGAATTCTCATCAACAGTAATACCAATCAGTGAGAGCATTCCTTTCTCAAAATCGAAAGTATCTGTGAGGGCTGTGTCTCTCAAAAGTCGTTTGATCTCTTTTGCTGCCAGCGACTCGGGGGAAATGATTTCATCTATCCCTATATTCTTGAGATCAAGTTTTTCTTTGCTATGAAGGAATTCCGTGTTGCTGATCCGGGCAATTGTCTTCTTAGCACCAAGATTTTTGCCTATGATCGTTGTAGCAATATTGGTTTCCTCGGAGGAAGTAACCGCTATAAGTAAATCGGCTTTACCCACATTGGCCTCTTCCAAAACTTTCAAAGAGGTGGAGTTACCTTTTACTGTGCTTACATCCAAATGGTTGGACACATAATCCAGAACTTCGTTATCCATATCGATCAGGATGATATCCTGTTCTTCAAAGGCGAGAAGCTTTGCCAGGTGAAATCCAAGATCTCCGGCCCCTGCTATGATTATTCTCATTGAAAATCAATAATACTTTATCAGACAAATATATACTTTAAGCACTTAATCTAAACATTGAATGCTATTAAATCATGAATTGTCAGAAATAGTTCCTTATGGTCTTACCGGGTCGTAAATCAATATTTTCTCAGTTCGTTCTTTCCATTTTGACAAAAAGTCAAGGTGAGCCTCATGTTTTTGGTATACATCATGACCAGCAAGGTCTTCAAACCCCACTGTAAGACAATAAGAGTAGGACCTATCTACAATTGGCCGGTTTGTTGAAGAGGGGACCCCAACATGGTAGCTGACCACAGTGGGCACATTTTTAAGAAAAGCTTTTGTATCTGCTATTGCGGCTTCCAGTTCAGATGGATCTTTGAGCCATATGAATACAATGTGTAAAAAATCAGCTTTGGCTGGTTTCTGAACTGCCCCGAAAGTACTTTGACTAATTCCAATGAGCCCGGCACCTAAGGCAATTTTTTTGAGAAATTTTCTTCGCATGACGAAAGATAAGAATTCCCCTCTGAATAGGCAATTGAAAACACCAGGGAGACCTACTATGCAATTACATCCCAAGTGTCATTTGGTCTTTTACTTTATGGTAGATCAATGAAGCTTTTATGCATTCTTTCAATTCCTCTACGGGGACTTTGTCATCTAATTGAAATACAATGGCACGTTTACCTTCAAATTGAAACTTTTGATCAAACACGATTCTAAATGTCTCTACTAACCGGCTTGTACATTGAAAATACATGGCATACTGATCCGGAGTTCTTTCTTTCCAGTCCATTCGCAAGGTGCTCCCATTTTTAGTGACAAAACTAGGCTCACCCCATTTTAAAGTTTCTTCAAGTTCATTTACACCTTCTGTTTCCTGGGCTGTTTGAATAATCAGTTCACGAAGAAACTGCATTTTATTCCGAACCTTGTCAGGATAAAATGCAAATACTTCATTGACTTTGGGGTCAGATTTTATTTTTAATTCACCCATTTTAATCGTTTACAGCTACATAAAAATCAACTTCCGCATCAGATGGATTTTGTGCTTTTTCTCCAAACGCTTCAAAGTCTGCCGTATAAGCCCTGTCAAGTTCCATGTCCCAGATTTTGGCCCAATGATTAACAATTAGCCCTTTCATTAGGTCACCTTTGGCAGAAGTTTTAACGTAATTTCCTCCACCAAATGATTTCCCAGTCATGCCTTCCGGAATCTGATCGAGATTTTGCACTTTGCATCCCAATATAGCAGTATAAGGTTTTGTGTAATCACCTTCATATTCAGTATAAAGTGAATAGACAGTGTTGTCCACTTTATTTGGGATTTTTTCCAGCAAATTTTCTCCCAGGAACCTACCCCATAGATCAGCGATTTCTTTATCCGCCTTGTTGTACTCATTTGTGGTTTGAATAGCAATACCAATCATGTTGAATGGCTCAATTTTCATTCTTTCCATAATTCAATTTTTTTGATTTATGGCAAAAGTAGAATCGTCTTGTGTCAAGGGTATGTCAGGGGTGTCCTGCCAATTTTTCCTGCATGATTCTAAATATTTTTCCAGGGTCATATCATGAGGTTCAAAAATTTCAGACGTAACCTCCATTTGATGAATACGATCCAGTCTAAAAGCCCTGAAATCTTTTCTCGTTTGACAATATGCAATTAAAACCCAATTATCCTGAGTGGTGTATAATGCGAAGGGTTCTAGTCTTCTTTCGGAGGGATGGTTGTCTAAATTCAGGTATTTGACTTGTATTACCTGAAAATTGGTGATGGTGGACTGTATTTTAATTAAGAGGTCACTGGTTTTATGATTGTCTTTGTTATTTCTCACTTGAATTCGTTCGCTGAGTAGCTCGGTAAGGTCTTTTTGATTACCTCTTAAAACTGCTTTTACCTTAGTGATCGCATTTTGATATTCATCAGATAGAGATTGATCCTTATTCTTTAAGATTATTTGTTCAGCCGTAATCAATGCATTGGCCTCATCTTCTGTAAACATAACCGGTGGTAACCTGTAGCTGTCCAACAGGGAATAGCCCTTTCCTTCAACGGTGATTATTGGAATTCCGGAATGTTCAAGTGTCCTGATATCCCGATAAACTGTCCTTATGCTCACACCATGTTTTGTCGCAATGTCATTGGCAGTAACTAATCGTTTTGATTGAAGATGGGTAAGAATGGCAGTTAGTCTGGCAAGCCTTGGCTTATCAAATTCCATTGTTTGTCAATTTTGAGATAATCAATTTACAAAAATTGAGAAAGAAATGCTCTTTACTTATTCCTAAGAAATATTAAACAGTGATTTCATTTGCTTCCACTCCTTCCCAGCCAATCATGGCGGTTTTTCTGTTACTTCCCCAGTGGTATTCACCAATATGTCCCGTGGACCTGATGACTCGGTGGCACGGGATCAAATAGGCGACAGGGTTGTCACCTACAGCCGAACCTACTGCCCGCGAAGCTTTGGGTTTGTCAATTTGACCGGCAATATTTCCATAGGTGGTTAATTTTCCGGAAGGAACCTTAATGAGTGCTTCCCAAACTTTCAATTGAAATTCAGTGCCTTTCAAATGGAGTTTTACCTCATTTAATTTGTTCCAATCCTGATGGAAGACAAACAATGCATTTTGTTGATGCATATCCAGATGCTGATGAAAAGAGGCATTTGGATATACTGATTCTAATGCAATGAATCCTTCGTCATGATTATTGGTAAAAGCCAGGTAGCAGACCCCTTTTTTAGTTGATGCCACGATAACCTGTCCAAATAGTGTATCTGCAAAACTGTAGTTGATTGTAAGACCGCTTCCGCCATTCTTATATTCTGCAGGTGTCATGCCCTCAATATTGATAAACAAATCGTGCAATCGACTGGAGCCAGAAAGCCCGGTTTGCAAGGAAGTTTGCAGGAGAGAAGCTTGCTCTTCTTTTAAAATCCTTTTAGCATAGGCCACACTGATATACTGAAGAAATTTCTTTGGGCTGACCCCTGCCCATTCAGTGAATATTCTTTGAAAATGGAAGGGGCTTAAATGTACGTGTTCAGCAACTTGATCAAGATTAGGTTGTTGTTTGAAGTTTTGATGAATGTAGTCAATGGCTTGAGTAATCCGGTCAAAATTGATGCTGTTTTCTACTTTCATGGCTATTTATTAATAACACAAAGCTATTGACAAGAGCAACATTATACTACCCGAATCTTGCTGACCTCAGATCACTAAACACTTATTGCACAAGGTTCATTCTATTCAGAGCTTCCAGAATATCCTCCTCAGGTTGGATGATTAAAAACTCTTCCCAGTATTCCTGGTCGTAATAATCCTGGGCCCTGTCAGAAAAGAGTTCCAGGATGTTAAGTTTGGTGGTTGGTTCAAACTTTTTACCTTCTGCATCTTCCGTGCTTGTAATAACCATCTCAGATGTGGCATAAAAGATTGAATTAAACAGGCGTTTTTTCCAGTTGGCCTTCATAGCCATCACAGATCGGGCATAGTGAATGACCCACTGATCCTGATACTTTCTGTATTTCACCTCATAGTTTATAGCTTTCGGTGAGACTTTTGCATTGATTGGTTTTTTCTTGATCAATTGAGTTTTCGCAACTTCCAATCCGAATTCACTAAATCCAAACACCAATTTAGAAATACCGTAGGACTCACTCTCAATAAAAATAGTCCCCTCAAATATGCCGTGAGGAGAAGGTTCTTTGCGTTTAAAGGATATTTGATGGTGTTTCATGTCATCCATTCGGGCTGTTCCTTCGTAGGTAAATTCATAATCAGCATCAATTTCGGGCCCAAAAAGGTATTCCGGATACTTGGCAACATCCAGTAGAAGAAGGTTGTTGGGACCACCTTGAAGCCTCATTGTAAGCGTGTCACGACTATCATATTGTTTACTTCTAAAACCCTTGTAAACACTTACCTGATCCTTTTTATTGGTTTTATAAGGTTCCTTCATGACATGTAGGATCCCCTGCGCAATGTCCATGTATTCTTTATTCTTTTTTACTGTCTCCCGATAAAAGCAAGACATGTATTTTTTCTCTAAAGAATAGTTTTCAGCAACTCTACTTAAGGCAGTCTCCAAAGTAGTAACAGGATCAAGTGTAACAAATTCATCCATTATCACTGCGATAGGCTCCAGTTTTATCTCCTGATTTTTATCAAATCCCGCAATAGGAACTCTTGCTGTAGCGTATCCCATGCTTGATATGATCAAACTTTTATCATTTAGCTTTTCCGGGATTTTTAATGCAAATTCACCTTCACTGTTTGCTACTGTTCCCAGAGAAGTGTTTTCAACGTAAATGTGGCAATAAGGGATAGGCTTCTTTGTTTTTTGGTCTAATACAGAGCCCTTCAAACGGCTGGTTTGAGCTGTCAGGTTCGAACTAAAAAATAGTACACCAAAAAATAAGATTAGGATTGACCTCATATTAATCTAGCAATGAAAATTTGAATTTAAATATTTTCATAACAACGTGTTAAGAATTAACCATTATCCTACACAATTTTAGTTAAGGAAGTAAATTTGCAGCATGAATACATCCGTAACTGCAGAAATTTCACAGGAATACGACAAAATAAATCGATTGTTTGGTAAAGCACTGATTGATTACAAAATGATCAATGATGGTGATAAAATAATGGTGGCTGTCAGTGGTGGTAAAGACAGCTTGTGCCTGCTGCATTTTATGCTTGAATTACGGAAAAAGGCACCAGTTTCGTTTGAGCTTTTGGCAGTAAATGTTGATCAGGGTCAGCCGGGGTTTCCCAAGGACACATTGCCCAGGTTGTTTCAGGATTGGCAGGTGCCTTATCATGTTGAATATCAGGATACCTATTCTGTTGTTTTAGAAAAGACGAAACCAGGTAAAAGTTTTTGCTCTATCTGCAGTCGAATGAGACGTGGAATTTTATACCGTCTGGCTGAGGATCATGGATGTAACAAAGTAGCACTAGGACATCATAGAGAAGATGTTTTGGAGACTTTTTTGATGAATGCATTTTTCAGTGGCCAATTGGCTGGAATGCCTGCTAATTATAAGGTGGAAGCAGGTCATTGTCATGTTATTAGGCCATTTTACGCTGTGCCAGAAGAATTGATCGCCTCCTATGTCTCAAAGCAAGATTGGCCAATTATTCCATGCAGTCTATGTGGTTCTCAGGAAGGATTGAAAAGGCAAGAGATAAAAGGGTTATTAACAGATCTTCAAAACAAATATCCAGCACTAAAATCGACCCTTTTCGGAGCGCTCCATCACCCTGATCCACATTTTTTGTATGACAAATCATTGTGGAAAGGTGAGATACCAGAATTAGAAAAGAAGGTATAATTATGAAAAAATCTGCATAACTTAATGCAGAATCTATTTTTTCAGAAACCAACCCTTCGAAACTATGTTAATCCGCTCAATAAAATGGTTAATAGCTGTCACTCTCATTGTCACTATCCAATCCTGTGGTGATTCAGGGAAAGACGATTTCAGTAGCGCCAGAAGTCTCTATGTAGATTATATATCAAGCTACACCTCAGGTATCATTTCCCGAACTGACGATATCAAAATCAAATTTGCAAAAGCGATTGATGGGATTGAACCAGGTCAGGAAGCAGCAGGGCTACTCAAGACTTCCCCATCAATAGATGGTTCCGCTATCTGGGAAGATAACAGAACGCTTGTATTTACACCCGGCAGTCCATTAACCTCCAGCACAAAATATGAAGCGACACTTGCACTAAGTCAGGTGATCTCTGATGTTCCTGCAGATAGAAAGGACTTCAAGTTTGTTTTTGAGACACTCAAGCAGAACTATGAGGTTTCTGTAACCGGACTGGAACTCTATAGCAAGACGGAGTTGAATAAAATGAAAGTGAAGGGGCTACTTCAGACCGCTGATTTTATTGAAAATTCTGTGGTGGAAAGTGCTCTGAAAGCAAATCAGAATGGTAGTTCTCTTTCAGTTATATGGGAGCATATTGGTGACAATATCCATCAGTTTACTGTGCAGGATGTAAAAAGGGAGGAAGATGCTGTCAATATTCAATTGAGTGTGGATGGAGATGGCATGGGTGTTGATAAAAATCTATCAAGAGATGTAGAAATACCTGGGTTGAATAATTACAAAATTGTTGCTGTAAACCTGAATCGTGTAGGTGGTAGTTACATTTCCGTTCAGTTTAGTGATCCTATCAACGATAAGCAGGACTTATCAGGGTTAGTAAAATTCAATAAACATTATTCCGGCATAAGAACCGTAGTAGAATTGAATGAATTGAAGATATATCCAAATTCAAGCATGTATGGGGGTATCGAGTTGATCATTCATAAGGACCTTGAAAGCATTGCGGGTTACAAGTTAAGTGAAGACTATATCACTGAAATTCAGTTTTCACAAAGTAAGCCCGAAGTGAAACTTGTGGACATGGGCGATGGGGCGATCCTGCCTAATTCAAAAGGGCTGATCTTACCATTTGAAGCTGTTTCGCTGAAAGCAGTTGAAGTCACCATTGTCAAAGTATTTGAAGAGAATGTTTTACAATACCTGCAGGTCAATCGGGTAGGTGGACAGAGCCAAATGAGAAGAGTAGCAAGACCTGTTGCTAAAAAGACAATTCCTTTGAACAGAATAGGTGTTACAGACCTTAATCAATGGAATCGATATACACTTGATCTGGCAGAATACTTTCAAGCAGAGCCCGGGGCAATTTATGAGATTAAGATTGGCTTCAATAAGAGCAATTCAATTTACTTCTGTGCAGATCAGGAAGATGAAATAGCAATAGATGTAGAAGAAGAGGATTGGGGTGCGGAAGAAGAGTCCAGCTATTGGGATTACTCGGAAAGTTATTATTCTCAGGATTACGATTGGCAGGAAAGGGATAACCCATGTTCTAATTCATATTATGGAGGTAGAAGAAGCGTCAGCAAAATTCTTTTTGCTTCAAACCTTGGAATCATTGCGAAAAAGAGAGATCGTGGTAATGTTTATGCATTCGTAACTAATATGCTGGATACTGAGCCAATTAGTGGTGTTTCAGTGAATGTGTATGACTACCAACAACAGGTTATTGGTACAGGAAGCACTGACGGTGAAGGAAAAGTTGAGGTAGAAGTAAAAGGTAAACCTTATGCATTGATTGCAAAACAGGGTGATCAAACAGGGTATTTGAGGTTAGATGATGGCACCTCTTTATCTCTTTCAAACTTCAATGTATCTGGTCAAAGGGTGCAAAAAGGGATCAAAGGCTTTATTTATGGGGAAAGAGGTGTGTGGAGACCAGCGGATACTGTGCACCTGGCATTTATCCTGGAAGATAAAACCAAAACGTTACCGGATAACCACCCGGTAATTATGGAATTGTGGAATCCCCTGGGACAAATGCATACCAGGAAAGTGAGCGTTCAACCTACAGGAGATTTTTACCGATTTGACCTCCCTACAGACAGTGAAGATCCTACTGGAAACTGGATGGCCAAAGTCAAAGTAGGTGGAGCCACATTCACAAAAACCATCAAAATTGAAACGGTTAAACCAAACAGACTGAAAATCGATCTGGATTTTGGAAAGGATAGAATTACTGCCCTGGATGGTCAAATCGCTGGAGACCTGAATGTAAAATGGCTCACTGGGGCAACAGCGAGTAACCTTAGAGCGGATTTTGAGGTCTTTCTCACAAAAACCAAAACCTCGTTTGAAGATTATCCCAATTTTTCATTTGATGACATTTCGAAAAACTTTTATGGAAGCAACCAATCTATTTTCAGTGGTCGCCTAAACAGTGAAGGATATGCCAGAGTTACCGCGAATATCAATGCCAGTAATAATGCTCCAGGGGCTTTAAATGCTACTTTTAAAGGGAAGGTATTTGAAGAAGGTGGAGACTTCAGTATTGATAAGTTCACTATACCATTTTACCCATATTCAACCTTTGTGGGTGTGAAATTACCAGAAGGTGATAGACGAGGTATGCTACTTACAGATAAGGACCATGAGGTAAGAATTGCTACGGTAGATGCAAAAGGAAATAAGGTAAATAGAAATGGTTTACGAGTAAAGCTATACAAACTAGGCTGGCGCTGGTGGTGGGATAATTCTTACAATGACGTGAGTAATTACGTAAATCGTGGTTACAGCGATGAAATACAATCAGCCACCATCAATTCCCAAAATGGAGAAGCTACCTGGAAGCTTAGGATTAATTACCCAGATTGGGGAAGGTATTATCTGCAAGTAGAAGATCCTGTTTCAGGTCATTCCACAGGTAAAGTATTTTACATAGACTGGCCAGGATGGGCTGGAAAAGGAAAAAAGGAACTTGGTGGAGCATCAATGCTTGAATTTGCTGTAGAAAAAGGGGAATATAAGGTAGGTGAAGATATCAAAATTTCCATGCCGAGCACTGGAGGAAATCGTGCATTGATTTCACTTGAATCTGGAAGTGAAGTGCTACAAACTTTTTGGGTGGAGACCGATGATGAAACCACGAGTGTTTCCATTGAGGCAACAGCCGACATGTCTCCCAATGTTTATGTCAATATCACAATGCTGCAACCACATGGTCAATCCAATAATGACTTACCAATCAGGCTTTTTGGAATTGAATCAATCAAAGTGGTGGATCCTGGAACAAAATTGGAACCGATACTCGAAATGGCTGATGAACTTGGTCCTGAGGAAAAGTTTACTGTTAAAGTCAAAGAAAAAACAGGAAAACCAATGGCTTATACCTTGGCGATCGTGGATGAAGGGTTATTGGACCTTACCAAATTTAAAACTCCTGATGCCTGGAGTAATTTTTACAGAAGAGAAGCACTTGGCATAAAAACCTGGGATGTTTATGATGATGTGATGGGTGCCTATGGCGGTACTGTAGAAAGGCTATTGGCTGTTGGTGGTGGTGATGGCGAAGAAGAAAAAGACCAAAAAGAAGCCAACAGGTTTAAGCCGGTAGTCATGTATGCTGGGCCGTTCTTCTTGGAAGGAGGAAGTACCGGAACCCATTCTTTTACCATGCCTCAATACATTGGAAGTGTAAAAACCATGTTAGTAGCAGCTCACGATGGTGCTTATGGAAAAGCTGATAAAGCCACTCCTGTGCGACAGCCACTCATGATTCAGGCAACAATGCCAAGAGTAGCGGGACCAGGTGAAGAAATTTTGCTACCGGTGAATGTTTTTGCAATGAATGATAACATTGCTTCGGTAAATGTGAAAGTTGAAACAGAGGGATTACTTTCTCCGGTTGGAGATGCCCAGCAGACTGTGAGATTCTCAGGAATGGGTGATGAAATGGTCTATTTTAAGCTTAAGGTTGATGAAAATATTGGGATAGGAAAGGTAAAAGTGAGCGCTAGCTCCAGGAGTTTGAATGCAAACTATGATGTAGAGCTCAATGTATTACCTCGAAATCCAATTGTGACCAATGTGCAGGAGAAAATTTTAAATGGTTCTGATAACTGGACACTCGGGTATGACCCAATTGGTTTGGCACGTACCAATGAGGGGACCATCGAATTAAGTGCATTACCACCACTGAATATTGACCAAAGATTGAAATACCTGATCCGGTATCCGCATGGGTGTATTGAGCAAACCACTTCTTCGGTATTCGCTCAGTTGTACATTGATAAATTAACAGAATTACCAGATGGTTATCAGGATAGAATTCAAAAGAACATCAATGCGGCCATCAACCGGTTGAAATCATTCCAGGTCTCTTCAGGAGGATTTGCTTATTGGCCAGGTAACAGCGAACCAAGTTATTGGGGATCCAACTATGCGGGACACTTCCTGGTAGAAGCAAAGAAAAAGGGTTACAGTGTACCACAAAGCTTGTTAAGCAATTGGATCAACTTCCAAACACAAAGAGCTGAAAATTGGAACAGTGACGAATACAATAATAATTTAACACAGGCCTATCGATTATACACATTAGCGCTTGCCGGAAGTCCTTCCATTGGAGCAATGAACAGGTTGAGAGAAAAAGCCAACCTTGATAGGGGATCAAAATGGAGACTTGCTTTGGCGTATGCCATTGCCGGATATACCAATGAAGCGAATCAACTGGTGAATGCCATATCATTTGAGGTAGATCAGAACGACAATTCATACAGATATACTTACGGTTCTCCAACCAGAGACCAGGCAATGATCATGGAAACATTGATAAAACTGGATAGGAAAACAGATGCGTTCTCGATCCTAAATGAAATCGCCAAGGTAATGGGTGATAGCAAAAGATGGATGAGTACACAAACTACAGCATATTGTTTCATCGCTATTTCTCAGTATGCTGATCAGTTCCCTGTGGATGAATCTTTGAACGCGACCGCAAAAATTGGAGGTACGACACAAAATATTTCTAACTCTAAGTTTGTCAGTCAGATGTTCCTGAAAGAACCTGATAAAAAAGCCTCTATTGAGCTGAAAAACAACGGCAATGCTCCGATTTATGCAAGGGTTATCCGAAAAGGGATTCCATTAGAAGGTAATGAAATTGAGGATGAGAAGAACATTCGGATGCAGGTGACTTATCTTGATATGAATGGTAATAGAATCAATGTTAACAGATTAAAACAAGGAACAGATTTTATGGCCCAGGTGACAATTTCCAATCCGGGAATAAAAGGAAAGTATGATGAGGTTGCACTGACACAAATATTCCCTTCCGGATGGGAAATCATTAATACTAGATTAGACGGAACAGATCAGTACTACAAACAAAGTGACGCAGAGTACATAGATATAAGGGATGATCGTGTGATGCATTACTTTGACATTGGAGCTAATAAAAGCCTGACATACAAAGTTCTTTTAAATGCATCGTATCGAGGGAAATACTATTTACCAGCTGTTTCCACGGAAGCGATGTACGACAATGAAATCTATGCACATAAAGCTGGGAAATGGGTTGAGGTAGTGCAATAACTGTTAGAATAAGAATTTGGAGAAGGCAATGAGGAGGTTAAAAAGTATTGGAAAATACTTGGGCATTGGATTGGCAGCAATATTTGTATTGATATTGTTGCTGCCAATTCCAAAACCTCTTTTTCAGGATCCATACAGCACTGTAATACAAGATCAAAACGGGGAGTTACTGGATGCAGTAATAGCCAGTGATGGTCAATGGAGGTTTCCTCAATCAGATTCAATTCCGCTCAAGTTTGAAACAGCTCTTTTACTTTTTGAAGATGAGTATTTTTTTAAACATCCTGGAGTAAATCCAATTTCACTTTTTCGAGCATTACGACAGAATATTGCAGCTGGGAAAGTAGTGAGTGGAGGAAGTACGCTTACAATGCAACTTGTAAGAATAGCACGAGGCAATCAGCCCAGAAATATTTGGCAAAAGGGATACGAAACCCTACTGGCCCTGAAACTTGATCTTTTCTACTCCAAGGATGAAATTCTAAACCTCTATTCCTCACACGCACCGTTTGGAGGAAACGTGGTGGGTTTATCAGCCGCCTCATGGAGGTATTTTGGGAGGCCCCCAAACAAACTATCCTGGGCTGAGGCAGCATCTCTTGCTGTTTTACCCAACAATCCTGCAGTAATTTTTCCCGGTAGAAATGATAGTGTTTTCAGGCAAAAAAGGGATAAGCTTCTGGACAAGATAAGCCAGAGAGGGGTTATAGATGATGTAACGAATAAACTATCAAAAGCAGAGAGATTACCTCAAAAACCGAAGATACTACCTGCTCTGGCCGATCACTTATTGTTTAGAGCATATAAGGAAGGTCATCATAAAAAAAGACTGGTTACCACTTTGCAAAAGGATTTACAAAGGGATGTGAAAAATCTGGTGGATATGCACAGTGAAAACCTGAAAGGAAACGAGGTTCATAATGCCGCAGCGATCGTATTGAATATTGCAACAGGGGCGACCTTGGCATATGTGGGTAATTCTACAGGAAAAGATGGTCTAAATGGTCATGATGTGGATATCATAACAGCAGTAAGAAGCCCCGGAAGCTTGCTAAAGCCGGTTTTATATGCGGCCTCAATGGATGAAGGATTACTGATGCCTGAAGAATTAATGACGGATGTGCCACTCTTTTACAAAGGGTTTGTTCCAAAGAATTTTGACAAAAAGTTTAGAGGAGTCGTTCCTGCCAATGAAGCATTAGCGAGAAGTTTGAATGTTCCATTTGTTGTGTTATTGAGAGATTACACCTATGAGAAGTTCCACTTGAAGCTCAAGAATGTTGGGATTACTTCCTTAAATCGTCCTCCGGGTCATTATGGTTTATCCATGGTTCTGGGTGGAGCGGATATGTCACTTTGGGATTTGACGGCCATGTATGCTGGTTTGATGAGAGTTTATAATAATTACCTGGAACGAGAAACAGCATTTAAATACAGGGAATCAGACTATCACTCAAATCACTACACAAAGTTTGAAAACACTGAGACCCCATTGGAACGTGATGGTATCATCAGGGTAGAAGCAATTTGGTATATGCTACAAGCTATGCAGGAAGTGACCCGGCCCGAAGACTGGACCGGATGGCAGCAATTTTCATCTGCAAGAGATATTGCCTGGAAGACTGGTACAAGTCATGGGTTCAAGGATGGTTGGGCTATCGGGATGAATCGAGATTACCTGGTGGGAGTTTGGACAGGAAACGCAGATGGAGAAGGAAGACCCGGACTTACCGGGGTAAAAGCAGCTGCTCCACTTATGTTTAATATTTTTGAATTGCTCCCAGAGACTGAAAACCCTTTTATCGCACCTCCTATGCCGGAACAAAGAGTGTGTACAAAAAGCGGCATGATAGCCACAGAGAATTGCCCTTCTTTTGAAATACAAAACCTCCCCGAATTCATGGTACAGGGTAAAATCTGCACTTTTCATGAAGTCATCTACCTGGATAAAACAGAAAAACACCAGGTGAATAGTGCCTGTTATCCAACAGAAGACATGGTAGCTAAAAATTGGTTTAGGTTAACACCAACTCAGGGATGGTATTATAAATCCTACGATGCTTCCTATGAAGAACCACCTGGGTTTTTAAAAGACTGTCCATCTGTAGATGAAAAGGAATTCATGGAGTTTATTTACCCAAAACAATTTAGCAGGGTTTATATTCCCAGAGAGATTGATGGAGATGGTGGAAGAGCCATCTTTGAAGTGGCTCATAAATTGCCGGGAACAACTATTTATTGGCACCTTGATGAAAAATACCTGGGGAGTACCACCAGTAAGCATCAAATGGGAATCACCGCTGATACGGGAAATCATACTATTTCATTGGTAGATGAAGACGGTAATATGTTGCAGCAGAATTTTGAAGTCATAAATGATCGGATATAAATAAAGGAGACCTACTAGTGTAAATCTCCTTTTTTACCAACCATTAAAAAAAGTTGGGGGATTCTTAAACATTCCAACCAACATCGTCTTTCAAATCCCCCGTGTATGTAATCTTACCGGGAGGTAAGCTACATACCACTTTTAACCAAACTCGCTCATCGCTTATCGCTATGAAACTTGAGCCTGCAAATATCAGTGTTTCTCTATTAAAAGATTATGAAATATGATTAAACAGGAATAAATATGACGTGAATAAGACATACAAAAAAGGATGAAAAACATTTGGGGGATATTTTCATCCTTTTTATAACGATGCTGGTTGAAACCAATATGTATAAGCTAACCAAACTTACCTATTATGGTAATGTAAATATGGCTTTAAAATATTAGCTAACCTTGTCTAATTCGATAAGCGTAATAAAAGTGATGTTGAGAGAACTAAATTACCGGTTAAGTAGTAAATCAGAAAAGTTCAAAATCAAATATTTAAAAACGTTAATTTGACACTATTAGAATTATGCAGTTTTGATTGCGTCTAAACTCTAACAACTAATAAATGGATTTAGGGGAGGATTTGAATTCAATTGCTTATAAAACAGAAAAGGGTCCCAAATATTGGAACCCCTTTTTAAGATCGATAGCCGGTTGAACCTATGTCTTTCGATCTTTGCTAACCAAACTCGCTTAACGCATGTCACTATGAAACTCACTTCAAAGATGCGTCAACTCTACGAGATGGAATATGTACAATTGTGTAAACAGGAATTTTATTGGGTGAATAGGAATATTTCCGTTTAGTGGATTTTTTACAATGCTAAGAGACTTAATATTATTAGTTTTGATCTTGAAATAATTATAAAATTGAAGGTATCATTTTATATGCTCTCCATGTTGCTGGTATTTTGGACCAGCGGACCCAATAAACAAGCTTACAAAGCCCTTGTTGAAGGGGATTTTGAAAAGGTGGAAAGTTTATTGATCAAGTCAATTGAGAAAGATAGCATCAACCCCGGAGCGTACTACATTTTTTCTTTAATGTATGCCACAGACTCATTTCCTGGCTATAACCTTGATTCCAGTTACTTATTGATCAATAGAGCTTTGAATCAACTTAAAAAGGTTGATGAGAAACAGGCACGGCGAATAGAGAAACTTGAACTGAGTGAGGCGGTATTTTCAATTCAAAAGGAGTCTATTCAAAATAGAGCTTTCCTCGCCATTAGTGAAGAGGAAAGTGTAGACAGTTGGAACTATTACCTCAATTACTATAGAGATAGCCCTTTGATACCCAGGGCAACTATTATTAGAGATAGTCTTGCTTATAGTCATGCTCAACGCATCCATAAGTGGGAATCCTACAAGTATTTTCTTTCGACCTATCCCGATGCTGAACAATATGAGGAGGCTCTAGAGAATTATGAGTGGCTTTTATTTAGAGAAAAGACCGCAGGCAAAAAACTGAATGATTTGAAAAAATTCTATAAAGATTTTCCAGGTTCTCCATACAGGGATCGTGTAATCAATGATATCTATAAACAGGAAACTTCTGATAATGAGATTTCGTCCCATAAGAGATTCATTTCACAATATCCTCAAACTTCTCTGGCAAAGAGATCAAAAAGCATTATTTACCATTTGACGGCTCAAAATGACAGATCCAAACTACTCCTGAGTGATTCTTTGAGATTTGCTAATTCCTTAGAAGAGGGCATATGGATTCCATTTTTCCAGGATGAGAAGTATGGTTTTTTGGATACCGAAGGAGATATTAGGTTATTGCCACAGTTTGAAGCTATTTCTGGCAATTACTTTTGCGAAGGGCTTAATTCTGATTACATAGAATTGATTGACACCGCGAAATTTTCATCAGGGGGTAGCCTTTATGGAAGAAACGGTAAACTTTTTTTTGAAGGGTTTCATCAGTGTCTGGATCTTGGCTATGGGTATATAGCTTTCGAAGTTTCAGGTCAATGGGGAGTAACCCATAAATCAGGATTTGAGGTGTTGGATGCTCAATATGATGAGGTGCAGTTAATTGGATCAAACTTTATTGCATTCCTGAAGGATGATCTTTTTGGAATTGCCACTCTCAATGGAGATGTGATTTTTGAACCCTATTTTGAGGAGATAGAATTCTATGAGGGCTTCATACTATTATACAAAGAGGATAAACTATCAATTGCAACTGTACAGCAGATTGCGCAATTAGTTACTCAGGATGAAAAGCCGTTTTTGGATTTTTTGTATGAAGATGTAGAGCTTTTTGATGAAGATTATTTGCTCTGTTATGCTGCAAATGAAGAAGCGTTGCTTGATAGGGACCTGAACGTAATTATTCCATTAGGGAAACAAAATATTTTTTCGTTTGATGGCGATTGGTACCTCAAAAATGATCAGGGGTACACTGGGTTCAACGAGCAAAAAGAACAGAAAATTGACGAAATATTTGAGGAAATTCAAAGTAACAAGCATTGGGTGGCCTCTAAAAAGAATAGCAAGTGGACCCTGTTTTCAAGATCAGTTGGGTTTCAGCCCAGAACAAAACTTGATTCTGTAAAGCTGATCAGTGAGAGCATCGTTTATTATAAAGATGATTTGTTCCAAAGACTGTTATTCGGTCGTTCCAGGGAAGTAAGGGTGGAGAGTAATGAAAGAGTAAGACCGGTTCAGATTGAAGGGTCTTCCAGTGTGAGTGATTTCATGAGCATCATCAGCAATGACGGTTATAGCGTTTATGATCCTACCGGAAATCTAATTTTTAAGTGGGACGCCAGGAATGTGACTCTGGTGAATGACTCTACATTCATTGTGACTGAGAAAAAGGGTAAAGGACTGATGGGGCGTGATGGGAAATGGATCCTTAGACCAAGATACCAATCAATCGATAAAAGTCCCGAAGGATTACTGAACCTATTGGTGGATGGAAAAATTGGAGCATATGATCTGGTACACAGTGTTTACTTGTCACCGCAGTATGATATTAGTGTGAAAAGATTTTCAAATAAAAAATATGTCGTTTTTGAAGACGGCTTCTATTCTCTCATTGACGAGAATGCAGAGCCTATCATTGAGGGTTCTTTTCAGCAACTATTTTCTTTTGATTCCACTACCGCAATTCTAAAGCAAGACGATCTTTGGAAAATTGTCAATGTACAGGAAGGGAAGGAAAAGCAAGGAAATATCTACAGCGTAGAGGTGCTGAATGGTGTGGGTTCTGAAAAGCTTACCAAGTACAGGGGAGACAAAGGGTATGGACTTTATAGTACCATATATGGTGAGTTATTGAAACCTGAATACAATGAAATATTTATCGTCAGGAATGGCGAAGAACCAATTTATTTCGCAGAACGATTTTTATCCGACGCTGAGCTTTATGTAATCATTTATGTAAATTACAAAGGAGAGAAAATCTGGAGCCAGGCATTTAGGGAGGAAGAATATGCACTGCTGTTTTGTGATTAAGAACCAGAACAAGCAGCAAATCGTTTAAATAATCATGAGTAAGGATATATTCAATAAGCTGAACCTACATCAGCGTATAAAAACTTTATACGTTGACGGGCAGTTTGTGACCGATATCCGTTACTACAAGTACAAGATCAACCTCTATTTGCTAGAAAATTATTTTGTTGAAGTATTCTATCATCACCGGGATGATAGGATTGAGAAGGTAGAAATACTTGAAGACAAAAGTTCCAGGATGAAGTTTTACATCGATCAAATTAAGTTGCCAAAGGGGCTGCTTTCATAATTCCTCAAATCACTATCTATAACCATAACTTGTTCAATCACAGATTGAGAGCCATCATTATAGATCACATAATCAGCAAGTGAGATCTTTTCATCTTCAGGCATCTGCTTTGATATAATTGCCTCTATATCCTTCCTACTTCTGTGCGGGTCCCTTTTTAATACCCGTTTTATTCTTTCTTCGAGGGGTGTATAAACGGTAATTACCTTGTCCAGTGATTTGTTGTTTCCTTTCGCTTCAAAAACCAATGCCGCTTCTTTCAGGACATAGGGTGCCGAGAGATGTTTTCCTGCCCAGTTTAGAAAATCTTCTCCTACTCTGGGGTGTACCAGCTGATTGAGCGTTTCTGTAGCTTTTTGATCTTTGAATGCCTTTGCTAAATGCACTTTATTTAATTGATTTCCATCATAACTAGACGGACCAAATGCTTCAATAATTTGGGACCTTAGCAATCTATCGTTTATCATAAGGTGTTTGGCACGGTCATCTGCATAATAAACAGGTACTCCCAGCATTTTGAAAATATTGGTAACAGTGGTTTTACCGGAACCAATACCCCCAGTAATACCAATAAGCTTAGGCTTATTCATTATAGATCAATTTCATCTGAGAGGGTTTTACCTCAATTTCTGCTGCATCTTCTGGAAAGTACATCAGCATCAAAGGGACAGTGGAGTCGCCTTCGTTGATCATGGCAAGGTCAGCAGTGATATGAAAATCAGAGTAGTTGATATCCTTTACCAGCCGCTCATTGATCCAAAAAGAAACGTTAGCCATACTATCAGCCAGATAGATTTTCCCATCACCTGGAAAATTTAAAGTCTCAATCACAACAGGGTGATTGATCAGTTCAAATTCTTCAACGTCAAAGGTTACATTGATGGACCCCGGAATGCTTTTCATGATTTTTTTCCGCTCAAGTGGTATTTCAATTGATTCTCTGAAATCATCGTCAATGTCGGTTTCATTTAATTTAATGAAATACGGGGACCTTACATTCTCAATCAAACTTGTAGGACCAATGATCAATGCTGAATCCGGAGATATTACCACCGGGCTTGTGATTTTATAATTTTCCCTGAGATCAATAAAAGTGCTATCCAGGATAAGTTGTACTTTCTTGTGAGATTCAGGTTCGATATTGATGAACAATGTATCTGTGAGCAGAAAATTTATTTCAAGCTCTTTCAGTTGATTGGAAATGATCGGCATCAATGAGTTTTTGGTCATGAACTTCACATCAGTTGGATTATCCAGTGTAATCAAAACTGGAGTTGCATTGAACCAAAAAGTATTCTTCAGTAGGTTCCACCCACCACTCGAAACATCAATTTTAATTTCAGTGGGCAAAGGGTCTACAATAACCAGACTATCCCTGTTAAATTCAAATGCAAGAGGATAGTTGATGATCTTATCATAGTTTTTACTTAGGGCATTAAAAAACCAAAAGGTAGTCGCTACTAGGATCGCTAGTACAACTACCTTCAGGTTCTCATTTATACGGACTTGTTGGCCCATATTGATTTCTATTTATTTTTTTGCAGGAGCTGGATCGTTCAATTTTCTGGAGGCTTCCTGAGAAATAGATGATTTTTCAATTGTCATCTTAAACCCTTTGTCAAGTTCTAAAGTTACAGTGGTATCCTCTACTGAAAATATTTTTCCGTGAATTCCTCCCATTGTAACGATTTTGTCTCCCTTTTTTACTTCATCAATAAATTTACGCTGTTCTTTCTGTTTTTTCTGTTGAGGTCGAATGAAAAATATATAGAATATTAAAATCATTCCACCAATCATGATGAAATTAGGATCTATTGGCAATCCGCCTCCTCCCTGCAATAAAATAAAATCTAGCATCTTTTAATTTAAATATCTAATCTTAGCTTGGGTTCTGGTCTTTCTTAGCCACCAAAGCTGAAATTTTAAGTTTTGTCAATTTAGGATAAGTGTTTGCTGTTATAGAAACAGTTTTGTTATTCACTCCACCTTTTCCTTTACTATTAAATTGAACTTTGATCTCACCAGTCTCGCCAGGAGCAATTGATTCCTTAGGCCATTCCGGGATAGTACATCCACATGATCCTGTAGCACTTGAAATTACTAATGGCGCCTGTCCAACATTTGTGAATGTAAATGTGTGGTCTACAACATCACCTTCATTGATGTTACCAAAATCATAAGAATCTTCGTCAAACTTGAATTCCGGAAGCGGACCTTCTGGCATTACTTCTGGTTCTGCAGTTTTTGCTGCAGTAGGTTTTACATTTGGGTTTGAAGTTTTTCCTTCAAGTTTTGCAACTTTTCCTTCAAGTTTTGCAATTCTTGATTCCATCTCCTGATTTGAACAGCCGAACATGATCAAACCTGCAAGAGCAAATAGTAATGTGTTTAATTTTAATGCTTTCATTGGTATCTAATTTTGTTTAAAACAACTCGAACAACAAATTTACGAATCACACAGTGATTTGCGTTAATAGTTATGTCTGTTTAACAAGCTGTTAACAATACAGTTCCATTTAATCGGCACGAAGTTAATGATTTTTATGAAAGTGTCTTAATTAATCTACTTTATGCTAACTTTCTTGAAATTTCTTTCGGCAAACACAGTTTCAATTGTATGGGAATTGACATTAATTGTGACATGGGGGAATCCTTTGGGGATGTCATTATTGGTGATGATCAGGGCATCATGCCCTACATTTCAAGTGCAAATATAGCCTGTGGTTTTCACGGAGGAGATCCTGCTGTGATCACCGATACCATAAAATTGGCACTGAAGCACCATGTAGCGATTGGGGCACACCCTTCATATCCTGATCGCGAGGGATTTGGGAGAGTCGAAATGACCCTTGATAAGCACACCTTTGAATCCATTCTTGTTTATCAAATAGGGGCGATCAAATCAATAGCGGCGTATCATGGGGGTAGATTGAATCATGTAAAATTACATGGAGCGATGTACCACGCAGTTCATGCTGATACAGAATTGAGTAAAATTTTTGTAGGAGTAGTCAGGAATATGGACACGGCAATTAAGGTTTACGGTATGAAAGGAACAGTATTGGAAGACATCTGTAAGGCCAATGAAGTTGCCTTTTTCAATGAAGTATTTGCAGACAGATCTTATGAAGCTAGTGGAAAACTTGTTCCAAGAGATCGACCCCAGGCTGTAATTTCAGATAAAGTGGATATAGCTGAAAGAATGATTAGGGTGTTGACCGAGAAATCCATAGAGACAGTAAGTAGTGAGCTGATAGAAATGGAAGCTGATACAATTTGCATCCACGGTGATCATCCGGGTGCCGTAGAAGTAGCTTCGTATTTGAATCAATCTTTACGAGATAATGGCATAACAATTAGCGCTCAATGACCAACTACCGTGTATCGATATTAACTGAAAAGACTATCCTGATTACGCTGAAGGAGGAAATCTCAGCTCAGGTCAATGATGAGATAATCCAAATGGCTTCCTGGATACAAAAAGATTTTTCAGAAAAGGTGGTGGAAGTAGTACCCGCTTTTCATTCCTTGTCTTTGGTTTGTTTTCCAGAGGTTGATATTGAAGCCTTTGCTGAGGATTTGAAAAACATAACTCCTAATCCTACTGCAACTGTCAGTACACCTAAAGTAATTGAGATTCCAGTTTGCTATGATATTTCCCTGGGAATTGACCTACCAATCATTTCAGAATCATTGGAGATTTCGATTGATGAAATCGTGAACATTCATGAAAAGAATCAATATCGGGTCTTTATGACAGGATTTATGCCTGGATTTCTTTACCTGGGTATCCTTAATGAAAAAATAAGAACGCCCAGGAGAAAAACACCAAGGAAATATGTACCAGCAGGCTCTGTGGCAATAGCTAATGAACAAACCGGCATTTACAGTGTGGATTCACCAGGTGGCTGGCATATTATAGGTCAAACACCAGTGAATATGCTTCATCAATTTATTGAATCTGGTGTCATTGCCCGACAAGGGGATATTATCAAGTTTTCATCGATTGATCTGGAATCTTTTGAATCACTTAACGTCAATGGGTGAATTAAAACTACATATCGAAAAGACCTCCCCCTACACCAGTATTCAGGCTGATTATAGAGTGGGGGACTTATCTCTTGGTGTACCTCCCTCCGGTCCCATTGACCCTGTGTCATCCAGAGCGGCTAATTATTTAGTGGGGAATCCTCCATTTAGCCCGTGTATTGAAATGATGCTCAATGGTCCCTCCATTAAAGTGACAGGGAATGGAATGATGGCTACAGCCGGAGGAAACATCATTATTAAGAAGAATGATGTACTGATTAATTCCGGAGAAAGCTTCCAGGTAAACGATGGTGATGAACTGGAGTTCAGTTTTGTTACCAGTCATCGGGCTGCCTACCTGGCTATTAAAGGGGATTGGCAATTGAATGAAGTATTCGGGAGTACATCATACCTGTCTTCCTCAGATATTGGGAATACAATCATTAAAGAGAATACATTAGTTATCAAAAATGGAGACACCTCTACAATCCTGAATAGGGAAGTGCCCAATTTCATGAAAATAGAAATTCCCGAATATTTGACACTCAGGGTATTACCTGGCCCGGAAGAGGATATATTTTCTGCTGATGAATTGGAGCAGTTCTACACCTATAACTTTTTGGTGGGGCAGGATTCAAATCGTGTTGGTTTCAGGTTAGAATCTCCGGAAAACTTCATTGAGGAGAAACCACAGCTCATCTCTTCCCCAGTCATGATGGGCGTGGTACAAATGCCTAATAGTGGCCATCCCATAGTCTTGATGAATGACCACCAAACCACAGGAGGTTATCCCAGAATTGCCAAGGTCATCGACAATGATTTGGCTTATCTGGCCCAAAGTTCAGCGGGTACAAGAATCCGGTTTAGGAAGGTAACAATAGAAAAAGCCAGGGAAATCCTGGCTAAACGTGAATGTCGTATAGGAGCGTTGTTTGATTAATTTGACTTAATCTGGTCAATTAATCCATTTACATCATCAAGTAATTTTTCTGCTTTTGTTTTGGCATCATTGATGATCTTTTCTCCTTCAGCCTTTGCCTCGCTTTCTACCAGGTCTTTGCCTGTAACAAGGTCATTAACAATATCTTCTAATTTGTTTTTATACTTATCCAGTTGAAAAGATAATTTATCTCTTGTGTTGGTTCCTTTGTCCGGAGCATACAAGATGCCGAATATTCCACCAACGATAGCACCGGTTATGAACGCAAAAAATGAATTTCCTCCTGAGTTTGACATATGTATAGCTGTGTTTTTATTGATTATCTATTAATCCTCTACCACTTTTCCTAATAACGCCTTCCGAAGTTAATTCGTTTGCCAAAACATCCAAAATTCCGTTGACAAATTGCTTACTTTTTGGCGTACTATATTTTTTCGATAGTTCAATATACTCATTGATGGACACTTTTACCGGGATACTTGGAAAATTAATCATCTCGGCTAAAGCCATTTTCAAAATGATTCGATCCAAACTGGCCATCCTCCCAACTTCCCAGTTTTTGGCCTTTTTGGCAATGATGTCTTCAAATTTTTCATCCTCTCCAATTGTCGCTTTGAAAAGCTCCTTGAAAAAGGGCAGATCTTCTTCCTCGTTCTTATTCAATTCCATCAATTCAAATTTCTCTTCTGAATCCTTTTCAAAGGATTTCAAAGTCTTGTTGATAAGGCTTTTAATGATGGCTTTATTTTCTGCCCAATGGAGGTTTTCCTCTTCCAGGAAAAGGCTGGCATTGTCCATTTTGAATGGTACACTTTTCAGCACCAGATTCAGCATTTCAAGGTGGTCCTCATCTGTGGGAGCAGATTTGGCCTGGTATTCCTTAAAGGTCTCATCATCTTTTCTCAACTCTTTAAACCAACTTGTAAGCTGCTCCCTGTGATTATCCCAGGTAATATTCTTTCTGATGACTTCCAGCTCCAATGCTTTGAATTCCTTAAATGCCATTACATAAGGATTTTTGTGGAAGTTGAACTTAGACTTGCCAGGTTCTGAAGTTTTAGAAACCTGTTTGTCGGCGTTTCTTTTATCTAGTTGGGCAAATTCCTGAGGAATGAGTAATAATTTCAGGTACAGATTATAGAGCCTGTCCAGCTCATTCAGCATGTTCTTTTGTGTGTGGGATTTGTCTTTGCTGATGAACTCATTATACATTTCAATATGCTCATTGACCGTTTTGATCATCTCTTCCGGGATGTCTTCAGCACTTTCTACGTGACCATTTTCAAAATTCTCTTCAAATAGCCTTGTAGCTCTTTTTTGTGCTTCCTTTAAGGCGTCTTTGTCCTGAACCTCCGTTGAATTAAGGTCAGGGAGGTAGCATTCAGCAAGTTTTAACTTCACTACTTCTTTATCGGCTTCTCTGGCCAATTGAAAAGCATAAAGTGCCTGCATACATTTTACGCGAAGAATCCTTCTGTTGAGCATATTTCAAAGAACAAATTAAAATTGCTCCCATCCCAGTGTGGGAGCATGAATACTATTAATAAGCTAATTTAACTTTCCCGATATCGTTGATCCTCTTGAGTGCCAGTTTCATGGCAGCTTCCTGAGGAGTTACATCATTCTTTTCAGAATAATTAAGAACATCAGTGCAAATATCGTAAATCCTTTCCGTTTGATTGTAAACTCTGTCACGATTATAATTTCCCTGCTGCTCATAATACACATTTGTGATCCCTCCTGAATTGATCAGAAAGTCTGGGGCATAAGCAATTCCCCTTGCCATCAGCATTCTGCCATTTGCCTCCTCTTTGTCAAGTTGGTTATTGGCACCACCTGCCACAACTTTACATTTCAGGTTTGGAATGGTATCGTCATTAAGTGTGGCTCCAAGTGCACAAGGCGCATAGATATCACAATCAAAATTATAAACTGACTCCTGGTCTACAACTGTCACTTTAAATTTATCTGTTACTGCTTTCAGCTTGTCTTCAAATATATCTGCTACAAAAACCTGTGCATTTTCTTTCACAAGTCTTTCTACCAGATAAGTTCCTACATTTCCAACACCCTGAACCAGGACTTTTTTACCTTCCAGGTTATCACTACCAAATACTTTTTTAGCAGTTGCTTTCATTCCCATATAAACACCGTAAGCAGTAACAGGAGAAGGATCCCCACTTGCATCAGGAAGTCCGGTTACGTAAGGTGTTTCCATTCTCACGTATTCCATATCCCTCACAGTCATGTTTACGTCCTCTGCGGTCCAATATCTCCCACCCAGGCTATGCACAAATCTCCCAAATCGACGCATGAGCGCTTCATTCTTAATTTTTCTGGCATCACCAATGATTACAGCTTTACCGCCACCAATATTCAATCCGGCAATTGCATTCTTAAATGTCATCCCTCTTGAAAGTCTCAAAACATCTCTAATAGCTTCTTGCTCATTAGTGTACGCCCACATTCTGGTTCCTCCCATTGCCGGGCCCAATACCGTATTGTGGATACCAATGATTGCTTTCAATCCTGTGTCCTTGTCATGGCAGAATGCTACCTGCTCATGCTCCATCTCATTCATCTGATCAAATACCGAAAGGCTTTTCACTGCTGGTTCCTGAGTTTCTATCATTTTTATTTAATGTTGTTATTTGAAAATGACGGCTGCAATACATTTGCGTCCGGAAAAATCAGTTGCAAAAGTACTTTTTTTTAGAATAAATAACTATTTCGTAAACAGATCGTTTTTACTGCTGTGAAGGACCTGGCTCATATAAATAAATACTTCTTAAAGTATAAATACCATTTAATTTCTGGAACCCTTTTTATCATTATCGCAAACTTCTTTGGGATTGTACCGGCGGTGGTGGTGAGGCATTCTTTTAACCTGTTACAGAGGAGTTCTGACCTATTGACAGTGTTTGATGGATTTAGTCTAAGAGGAGATTCTATTAATGTTTTCCTATCCAGTTTGGTCATTCTTGGGGTAGTGATTTTGGCGAGTGCTTTGTTGAGAGGTCTTTTCATGTTTTTCATGCGCCAGACTATCATAGTGATGTCCAGACTGATCGAATACGACCTGAAAAACGAAATATTTGAGCAGTACCAAAACCTGCCATTGAGTTTTTACCGGAAGAACAATACCGGAGACCTGATGGCCAGGATCTCTGAAGATGTGAGTAGGGTGAGAATGTACATAGGTCCCGCTATCATGTATGGTATCAATTTGCTTACCTTATTTTTGATGGTGATCCCATTCATGTTTTCCATCAATGCAAGATTGACCATGTGGTCATTGATTCCATTGCCGATTCTCTCATTGAGTATTTATTTTGTCAATAATATTATCAACAAAAGATCTGAAGAGATCCAAAAAAGCCTGTCTGATCTATCCACATTTGTGCAGGAGGCATTCTCCGGAATAAGGGTGATCAAAAGCTTTGTGCGTGAAAAGGATGTGCATGGTGATTTCACTCATGCCAGCGATGACTACAAGGAAAAGTCATTGAAACTGGCCATGGTAAACGCGTTTTTCTTTCCATTGATCATGGGTTTGATTGGGCTGAGTGTAATACTTACCGTTTATATTGGGTCGATTGAGGTGCTGGAAGGTTCTATAAGTACTGGTGTAATTGCTGAATTTATTATTTATGTAAATATGCTTACCTGGCCGGTAGCCTCATTGGGGTGGATAACAAGTATTATTCAGCGTGCTGCTGCCTCACAAAAAAGGATCAATGAGTTCTTATTGACAGAAAATGACATTGTAAGCGACAAAAACCTGGACAAAGAACTGGAAGGGGCTGTTGTATTTGAAAATGTCAATCTTACCTATGAAGATTCAGGCATCAAGGCCCTCAGAAATGTAAGTTTTGATGTTCAGGCTGGAGAATCAATAGCCATAATTGGAACCACTGGATCAGGTAAAAGTACTATAGCTAATCTGGTTTCGAGATTGTATGATACTACTTCTGGTGATGTTATGATTGACGGTCACAACATCAAGGATTATGACATATCATCACTCAGAAGTCAGGTGGGATATGTGCCACAGGATGTATTCTTATTCTCAGATTCCATCAGGAACAATATCGCTTTTGGCAACCAAAAAATGTCAGAAGAAGAGATCCGTCAGGCTGCTGCAGATTCAGACTTACTGGAGAATATCAGCAGATTTCCTGAAGGTTTTGAAACAGTTTTGGGGGAAAGGGGAATCACCTTGTCCGGAGGGCAAAAACAGCGAGTCTCCATCGCCAGAGCTGTAGCAGGAAACCCCAAAATTTTGATACTGGATGATTGTTTGTCTGCAGTAGATACCAAAACAGAGAACACCATCCTCAACAGTATGAAACGTATCATGAAGGGCCGGACTACAATTATTATATCTCACCGTGTCAGTTCAGCCAAGCTGGCAGACAAGATCATCGTTCTTGATGATGGAGAAATTGTAGAAGCTGGCACACATGAGTCACTCACTACAAAGAATGGTGTTTACAAAGAGCTTTATGATAAGCAATTGGCCGCTGATGAGGTCTTAGATTAATCTTAATCCTTCACTATCCCATAAACCTCCATCTTATTGTCTTTAAAGGTGATGGCAATGAATTGATTTTCCAATTGGAATCCTTTTTCTTGTGCGTATTCCTGAAAATGTTCCTGCATTTTTTGAGGGTTGGGCATTACAGTGGGGTGCATAGTTAATTGGGCGACCAAGAATCGATTAAGATTGAATTCTTTCACTTTAAAGCCTTGAGGAACCTGAAGTTCATCATCATAAACAATTGCGCCTATAAATAGGTCCACTTCCTCTTCGGTCGTGCCCGTGTTTACATAGTTGACTTCCGCATAGTCTCCATTGAACTCAGAAGACTCTATCAACTTAATGACAGATTCCTGTATGTTTTTCAATGAATCATTCCGATGGTATTCACCTTTGAATGGTTTCCCAACCAGGGTAAGGGAGGTATTTTGCCCTTCTTTTATAACAACTGGATCAAACCCACCCAAAAAGTAGTAAAAACAACCACCCATGATTACCACACACAGGAAAGAGATGCCCAGGTAAACGTATTTCATCATAGTGTGGCAAAAATAAGGTTTATCAACTTACCGCTTTGTATTGCATGCGGTGCAATTGTGAATAGAAGCCATCATTTATTTCCAGTAACTCATCATGAGTACCCGATTCTTTGATTTCTCCTTTGTCCAGCACCAGTATTTTATTGGCATGCTGAATAGTAGAGAGCCTATGAGCAATTACAATAGAGGTCCTGCCTTTCATCATACGCTCAATGGCCTGCTGGATCAATTCTTCTGTCTCAGAATCCACTGAGGAAGTAGCTTCATCCAGTACGATGATTTTAGGATCAAATACCATCGCCCTCACAAAAGATATCAATTGTCTTTGCCCAACTGAAAGTGTAGCACCACGTTCCATCACATTATAGTCAAAACCACCAGGAAGTCTTTCAATGAATTCTCTGGCTCCCACTAATTCGGCAGCTTTCAGAACTTTTTCTCTGGATATGGTTGGGTCTTTTAATGTGATGTTATTAAAAATAGTATCTGAAAAGAGAAAAACATCTTGTAAAACCACAGCAATATTCTTGCGCAAGGATTTCAGGTCATAATCCCTGATCTCTATGTCGTCCACATAAATTTTTCCCTTATTGATTTCATAGAAGCGACTCAATAAATTGATCACCGATGACTTTCCTGCACCCGTAGCACCCACCAATGCTAGTACTTCACCTTCCTGTACTTCAAAATTGATGTCTTTCAGTACATAGTCTTCCTCCTTATAGGCAAACCAGACATGGTCAAACTTCACGTTTCCTCGTATCGCTTCTGCAATGTGTGTGCCGTTGTTAGGAATGTGCTCGGTACTGTCAAGGAGATTGAAAATACGGTTACTACTCACGATTCCCATTTGTAAAGTATTGAACCTATCGGCGATCATTCTGATAGGCCGGAAGAACATGTTGATGTACATGATGAAACTGATCAGTGCTCCCACCTCTATTTCATCCCTGATTACGCTTCCAGCTCCGTACCAGATTACCAATCCAATACTGGCTGCTGCAATAACTTCTGCCACCGGGAAATAGATGGAATAGTAAAGTACCGATCTTAAATGTGCTTTACGATGCTCTCTGTTGATGTCTTTGAACTTTTCGAATTCTCTTTTTTCACTGTTGAAAATCTGCACAATATTCATCCCGGTGATGTGCTCCTGAACAAATGAATTCAGGTTTGACACTGCAGTTCTTACTTCATTAAAAGAAACTTTAATTCTCTCTTTGAAAACGTAAGTAGCCATCAGCAATAATGGGAAAGTAATCAGGGTGACAAGCGTTAATTTCCAGTTGATATAGAGCATGATCCCCACAATAGCAACCAGTTGGAGGATGTCTCCAATCATTGCCGCAATGGCTTGAGAAAATACTTCTGCCAGTGTTTCAATATCTGATATGTTTCTTGTGACTAAACGTCCAATAGGTGTTTTGTCAAAAAACTTTAACCGTAGGTCCTGAATATGGGCAAAAAGTTTTACCCGAATGTCTCTAATGATGTATTGACCCAACCAACCCGATAAATAGGTATGTGCATATTGAACAAGTGATGCAGCGATCAATAAAACAATCAACAAAATGATCATATTGACCAAACCAGGGTAGTCCCCATTAGCCACTTCATTGTCAATGGTGAGCTGAATGATCAATGGACGCACCGGTCCCAGGACAGCCAGTGCCAATGTAAGAAATACCAGTAAATAGAATTGCTTTTTATAAGGTTGAACCCATTTCAGAAGTCGTTTCAGTACTTTGAGATCTACAACCTTACCTGAAGTCTTTTCTTTTTCCAATTTGGACTGATTTAATCAATAAATATATCGGTCGGGTATTCAATGTGTTGCAAATATAAACCATCAGCCGGTACCGATCTTCCGGCTTTTTTGCGGTCTCTGCTCTCAAGAATTTCTTTTAATTGGGCCAAATCCATCTTACCCTGGCCTATTTCAAGCAATGTACCCACCATTGCCCTTACCATTCCCCTCAAAAATCTATTGGCAGTAACGGAAAACACCAACTGGTCGTTGTCCCAAAACCACTTTGCTTCAACGATCTGGCAGTTAAAATTTTTCACTTCTGTCTTCACCTTGCTAAAGCACTCAAAATCTTCCCAGGATTTTAGGATTTCACAAGCACCATTCATTTTCTCTATATCCAGGGGTCTACTAAAGGAATAGCTCAGTCCTCTGTAAAAGGGATTCTTTTTTGGGTTGATCCGGTAATGGTATTGCCTTGAAATGGCATCAAATCGGGTGCTGACATCAGGCTTCACTTTTTTAATGTCATTGACAGAAATATCTGGGGATAAAATGCCATTTAGCTTGTATATCAGTTTGGATATATCATAATCATCCGGAAGATCAAAATGGACTACCTGCATGGCGGCATGGACTCCTGTATCAGTTCTGCCACTTCCCATGGTGGATACAGGTTGCCTGCAAATTTTCGCCAATCCTTCTTCCAGTTCCTGCTGTACCGTAAGGGCATTGTCCTGTATTTGCCAACCGTGGAAGTTGGTGCCTTTATAAGAAATGTACAGGAAATACCGCATAGGAAATTGTTAAATCAAGGTGCAAATAAAGCACTTCTATCCTGAATCTATTGGATAATAAACGGCAGGATTTCGGAATTGTGGGAGAAAGTTTCTTCTTTTGCGCAAAATTATATTCCTATGTTACAGAGAATTCAATCCGTATTTCTTTTTTTGGTAGCTGCCTGTATGGTGGCCATGTCATTTTTACCACTATGGTCCAAGGCCGATGCGGAAGCCAAAGAAAGCGTCATTTTGACCAGCAAAGCAATGGTGAAAAATGTACTCGATGAATCTGGTGCAGAGGTAGTGGCACAGACCAATAATACCATTTTCATTATGATCGTAGGATTAATGGCAGCTGGAATTGCCCTGTATTCCATTTTCCAATACAAAAACAGATTACTTCAAATGAAATTAGGTGCTCTAAACGCCCTGTTTATGGCTGCTACTCTTGGATTGACTTACTGGCAATCAACTGAAATGAACAAAATGTTGGACAAAGTAACACATGACAGTCCACTTGTAGGATTTTTCCTGATTGCCGGAGCATTGATCTGTAACATCTCAGCTAACAGATTCATTAGAAAGGATGAGAATTTGGTGAGAAGTGCGGATCGGTTGAGATAGTTCTTAGCTAGAAGTTTGAAGCTCGGAGGCGGAAGTTTTTGAGGGATGACCTATTGTTAAACCTGAAAAAGTCGGATGTTGCCTCTGCGATCATTCAAACGCGCCATTCAATCGCTTAAACGCTCCGTGAAATCATTCAGACGCTCTCTGCAATGACAAAACCGCTGATTGGAATCACTTAACCGCTGGCTGCATTGACTAAACCGCACGTTTTTATAATTGCAGCGAGCGTTTTTGTAAGAGAATAAGGAAGAAACAGCCTAAAATCTGACACTATGTCAGTCTGAGCATATTGGCAAAGACTTTGTAATGAGTGCCATTGATTTGTAAATAACAATAGTTGGTAAAAATGGCAGAAAAAGGTACTATTTCAATTCATACGGAAAACATATTTCCGATCATCAAGAAGTTTTTGTACTCAGATCATGAGATCTTTTTGAGGGAGTTGGTCTCCAATGCAGTGGATGCGACACAAAAAATCAAAAGACTGGCATCTCTTGGTGAATATAGCGGTGAGTTAGGTGACACCACCATTGAAGTGAGCTTTGATGAAAAGAAAAAGACCATCACGGTATCTGACAAGGGTATCGGGATGACCGAAGATGAAATCAAAAAATATATCAACCAGATAGCATTTTCAGGTGCAACGGAGTTTGTTGAAAAATATAAAGACAAGGGTGAGGACCAGCAAATCATTGGTCACTTTGGTTTAGGTTTCTATTCTGCATTTATGGTAGCAGACAAAGTAGAAATCATCACTAAGTCTTGCCAGGACGCTGATGCTGCTACATGGATATGTGATGGTAGCACAGAGTTTGAGATCAAAGCCGCTAAAAAGAAAGACAGAGGAACAGATATCATTCTACACATTGCAGAGGATTCAACTGAATTTCTAAATCAGGCAAGAATTCAGACCATTCTGGATAAATACTCGAAATTCATGCCTGTACCAATCAAGTTTGGTCAGAAAGATGAAAGTGTCGAGGATGGACAGGATGAGGAAGGTAAGCCAAAATATAAAACGGTAAAAGTTGATAATTTAATCAACAACACGGCTCCACTTTGGACCAAGTCTCCGTCTGAATTGAAAGACGAGGATTACCTGGCATTTTACAAAGAACTTTATCCATTCAGTGAGGAACCTCTATTCTGGATCCACCTGAATGTTGACTATCCATTCAACCTGACAGGAATACTGTATTTCCCTAAGGTGAAGAATGATTTTGAGGTTCAGAAAAATAAAATCCAGCTGTTCTCGAGACAGGTATTCATTACAGATGAAGTGAAGGATGTGGTGCCTGAGTTCTTGATGTTGCTTCATGGTGTAATTGACTCACCGGATATTCCTTTGAACGTATCAAGGAGTTTCTTGCAGTCAGACAGCAACGTGAAAAAGATCAATACTTATATCACGAAAAAAGTAGCAGACAAACTTTCTGAATTATTCAAAGCAGATAGAGAAGGTTTTGAGAAGAAATGGTCTGACATTGGACTATTTGTGAAATACGGAATGATCAGTGAGCAGAAGTTTGACGAGAAAGCAAAGGATTTCTTATTACTTCAAAATACGGAAGACAAATACTTCACATTGGAAGAATATAAGGAGCATGTAAAAGCTAATCAAACAGATAAGAACAATAGCCTTGTATTCCTGTATACCACAGACGAAGACAAACAGCATGGTTACATTGACACTGCTGTAAATCGCGGATATGATGTGATCAAACTAGACTCGATCATTGATAGCCACTTCCTGAATCACCTGGAGCAAAAAGGTGAGGCTACTTTGAAAAGGGTGGATGCAGATGTGGTCGATAAGTTGATAGAGAAGGATGAGAAGAAAGAGTCTGTACTCAGTGAAGACGAAAGCAAATCACTGAAAGAGCTTTACGAAACAACTATTGACAATAAGAATGCTACAGTGAATGTAGAATCACTTTCTCCGGATGACATGCCAGTAGTGGTAACACTTCCTGAGTTTATGAGAAGAATGAAAGACATGGCCAAAACTGGTGGTGGAGGTGGAATGTTCATGATGGGTGACATGCCTGATCAATTGAACGTTTCAGTTAATGCCAATCACGCATTAGCAGGTAAAATTCTTTCATCCGAATCAGAAGATGACAAGAAAGCTTTAGTAAAACAGGCGTATGACCTTGCATTGCTTCATCAGGGAATGTTGACAGGTTCTGACCTGACCAACTTCATCAAGAGAAGTGTAGAGATTACTTCGAAATAAAGTTCGCATATTGAATATATAATAATGCCGTCTTCATGTACTTGAGGATGGCATTTTTCTTTTAGAGGGTATCAACGGGAAATATTATTTCATCTTATTCGTTATTTTCGTGCTTATGAGAGGAATACTTTTTTTAGTGACTTTGATGGGGTTTGGCCAATTATATGGTCAGGCTGTTGATGATCCATTTACAGTTCAGTATGATACACCGCTTACCATTGATTTGGAGGCAGAAGAGGATGAGTTGGAGAAGGAATTAATTGAGCCCAAGAAAAAGAAAAAGAAGAAAAATGTATTCTATGGTTTAAAGACTAAGCGTGGATTCACAAAAACTGGTTTCGGTAGCAGACTCGTAGTGGAGCAGTTTCACTATTTAAAAGACTTTGTAGAACCTGAGCCATATGTGCGGGATATTTACTGGTACGACTTCAAGAAGAGGAAAATTGTTAAATCCAGAAGGATTGACAAAGAGAATGGGGTAATTCTTCACGGTCCTTATGTGAAGCGTTTAGGGGAACAAGTACTTGAGAGTGGGATATTTTACAAAGGCACCAAGCACGGCAGGTGGATGACTTACAACAGGCATGACATTCTGCAGGATAAAGAGAAGTTTTATAAAGGCTGGCCCAAGGAGTCAAAAGTAATTTATTATGACCGTGAGACACGGCAATTAAGAGAAATCATTCCGGTTCAGTTCGGTGAAAAGGAAGGTTACTATTATGCTTTTCATGAAAGCGGTAGGGTTGCTGCTCAGGGTGAGTATCAATTTGACCACAAAGTGGGTGTTTGGGTGGAGTATTATGATGCTAACAGAAGGAAAAAGCGTGAAATCCAATACCCTAAGGAACCATTTGAGAAAGACTTTGAACCATACATCATTGCCGAATGGGATGAAGATGGTCGTGAAATATACAACCATGAAAAACACCAAAGAAGTCTAACTAAATAGAGAGGCAAAAGTCTCTAAAAGTACTGATCCTGTAATACCGGATCTCTGAATTCTCTCATTCTGAAGAAAACACTGATCTCATGTGTTCCAAAGCTATTTCTAATTAAAGAATTGGCGGGCAACTCAAAAGAATATCCCAGACGTAATTTCTCAGTAAGCTCAAACATTGTAAATATCCCAAGATGTCGAAGGTCTCTTAGTGTCAACCCACCCCAGGCTCTTTTATCGATCAGGGCACTTACATTTATTTCTGCAGATAGTCTTCCATTATCAACATATCTCACTAATCCCGTTACTCGTGCTTTCGTGTAAGCATTGGCATCAAAGACAATTCCACCTGTGAGGTAGTAGTGCCTGCTGTACCTGGTGCTTTCTTCCATCCCATCTGAAACAGATACATCCAGAATTCTGGGGATTGATAATCCTACGAAATAGGTATCTGAAATAAATAATAACCCAGCGCCAAAATTAGGTTTTGAGAAATTTTGTTGGTTTTGATTGAGCTTTGGGTCGTCCACATAGTCTAGCTCAAGTCCGGAGTAGTCAAACCCAAAGCTGGTGAATCCTCCCTGAAGACCCATTGCCAATTTTGCTTTTTCAAAAAGGATATTATATGAATAGGAACCAATGATTTCAGTATTTCTATTGACACCAAATCTATCCTGTAAAATGACACCACCGATACCTGCTTTTCCTTTTTGCATGGACTGCTGACCGGTGATGGTATTGGTCATTGGAGCTCCTTCAATACCTACCCATTGAAGACGGCTCAGGAGACTAACCGTGGTACGATCATAGATCCCTGTATAGGCAGGATTAATCATTTGTTGATTGAACTGGTATTGACTGTATAATGGGTCAATTTGTCCAAATACAGTAAACTGGAGAACCCAGCAAATAGCGGAAGTGAGGATAAGTTTTTTCATTGCTTTAAGAAGATATAGCCCGTTGAGAAGTCATTGTTACGTGTGCGAATGGAGTAGTAATAATTTCCAGTGACCAATTCATCATCATTTCCCTGATTGGCAAAACCTCTGAATGCCCGGTCCTGGTTGTTATAATTTTCCTGCCTGTATACTAACTGGCCGGCCCTGTTGTACAACTCTACTAGATTATTTTCATAGAGTTCAATGTTTTCTATGCGTAAAAAGTCATGTTTACCATCTGCGAAAGGTGTCACTACATTTATCACTCTGATTGGTGGGAGCTCAGCTTCACTTGTTACTCTTGCCACTACAAAGTATGGGCCATAAGCAACACCAGCACTTAAAACAGCTCCTGCATCGGCGGTACCTGAAGATTCAGCTGAGCCAATACCAAAGAATCGTAGATTAGCCGCTGATGACTGTGCGACGACAGCTTGAGAAGTGTTATCCATAATGTTCTCGTCTGCTACCGGAAGTTCAATTTTACCACCCAGGTAATTGCCATCTGAGAACATCTCAAAATAACGACGAGAAGAAATATCATTAAGGTTACCATCCACACTGAATCCAGTAAAATCTTTCCAGATTCTAAACCCTACTACAGGTTGGTCTCCTTCCACCTCATAAAGGTTTACAGGAAGAAACTCGGTTTCAGTTCCAATAGGATAATAGAGGTTTCCAGTACCAGTACGATAAATCTCTCCGATGATATAGGAGTCTTCATTGGCACCATTTAAAACGGCATCTGGCCCAAACGTAAGTTTAGATCCATCTTCCACTACTATTTTCCCACTTTCAAAGTTTATTTGACCGTTGATGGTTAAGCTTTCCATCAATATTTTATTACCACCTCCGGCAATGGTGAAGTTTTCAAAATTCTGATCATTGTGATTGATGATCTGATCTTCATCACTACTGAAAATTACTTCCCCCTCTTCTTCAGCCTGATAAACACCAAGATTCATCCAGCTACCAGTCACCCTGATTTCACCTCCGTTTTTAAGCTCACCTTTATTGGTAAGGTTTCCATCGATGGAGGTGACCAAACCATTTCCAATTTTCACCAGATTACCATCAATAGTGACTTGTTGTGCATGTGTCTGAAATGAGGCTATTCCAATGATAGCTGCAATTAAATGACAGGAGAGTTTGTTGCGAGTTTTCATATCAATTGCTGGTTTTGAGTTGTGGTTCAAGTAGTGTGTAAAGCGCGTCTAGTTTCGTCTTGAATTCATCAAGTTGTGCTTTGTTTTGGTTTACCTCATCCTGAAGGTTTGAGATTTCGTTCTGCTTTTCTTCAAGTGTGTTTTTCTGTTCCTGAAGAGCCTTGATCAACAAGGGAATTAGTTCAGTTGCAGCAAGGTTATTGTCTTTACCTAGTAGTTCAGGGTACAGCTCTCGAATAGCCTCTAGTCCCAATTTGTAGGAGTTGTTTTCATTGACTACTGGGACATTGTACAGGTTATTAACTTTTTCTTCAGAAACATTGGAAGTTTCCAATGAAGTAAGGTCAAAAAAGACCCTTCCGTTATGATTGACTTTAAAGTTGTTTACAGAAAAGTTACCACCATTTGAAACCGTTAGATTACCATCTACCTGAAGAAGAGATTCCGGGTTGGAATATCCAAAGTCTTTTGGGTTTTTGATGTGCAATGGCCTGAATTGAACTAAGTCCCCATTTTCATCCAGGTCCATGGTTTTTTCAACGAACCTTTCAAACTTTAACTCTCTCCACTCTGGTTTTTGATAGGCTTCAAAATCAATGTCATAAAAACCTGAAGAAAGGACAAATGCTTTAAAGTCTCCTGACATCAGATGACTTCTGTTGAAGGTGATATCAAAAGAATCGCCAATTCTCATGACATGGTAGTTTTCATCAATTGCGGAAAGCTTCTCCAGGTCAATTGATGAAGATTTGATAGTCAGAGTGTCGATTAATTCCTGATTAGTTACAGAATCAAATTTGTAAATAACCACTGAAAGAAAATCGACGTATGATGTTTCGGGTTCTTCCAGCTTAATCTTCACCCTGACTTCTTCCAATGCTGGGTTAATGGGTATAATTGAGGATTGCAACTTTTCTAAATACTTACCTGCTTGTGCCTCAATAATGTTTGTTTCTCTTTCAAAGCCCTTTCCATTGTCAATGTAAAGGAACGGACAAACGGTAGGTTGATATTCTAAGAGCTGGTCATTCGAAGTGCTAATTCGAACATAATTTGAACCTGAAGCCGATGTTGTTACTGCTAATGATGCATAAAGAGGTGTATTGATGTCAAAATAGGTGGATGTTGAAACCACGTTTGTACTGCTCATAAGAATATAGTCACTAGTACCTTCCTGTAGATCAAGCATGGTTCGGTTACCGGCTCTGAACTGGATTCTATCAGTGAAAAATTGCATATCCGTATCTGTATCTCCAGTATGTTGAAGTGCCTGGCTCATGGCTACTGTTCCACTAAAACCAATTGTTCCGGCACTAGCATTTATGGTCATTCTGGCAGTTCCTGTATTGAGATTATTGCCATCCATGATTACGTAATCACCTGAACCATTCACTCCTGCTGTATAAGTATCTTTTGTGGTGAGGTATCTAATTGAGGCTTCTTCACTGGAGGTGGCTGTTGCTTCAATTTCTATAGCAGGTGTTAACACAAGACCGGTTTGCACCTCCAAAGCAGTACTTGGGCTTGTTGTCCCTAATCCCAGTCGTGCAGAAGCAATTCCAGGCCCATAATAGATGTAATCAGTTGAGCCGTAGGTGACATCCCATACAGGAGGTTGCCAGTAAGGTGCACTTCCGGATCCACCGGATTCTAAGATGTATCCTGCCGCACCTGCTCCATTGGTAACCTGCAATTCATTCTGAAGGTCCAGGACTGAATTAGCATAAATTGTACCATCAAAAGTGGCGTTATTGTCCACATCCATAAATCCTGATACATTGAAGTTGCCAGTTACTGCTGCACCAGCGGTCCCGATAGAAAACCTGGCGTCAGAGGCAGTTACATTAGTTGTATTGTTGCCATTATTCATTGCGAATATTAGACTTCCAAATCCGTAAGTGTTTCCATCTAATCCACCTCTTTGGAAAAATATTCCCGCCTTGTAAGCTGAGGAAGCCACTGTTGAGTTAGTTTTAAATCTAATTCCTGCAAGGGCATTTTGATTTTCATTTAGGTTTTGAATGTCCATGAATGCGCCATCTGTACCATCTACGGCGGCTATTGATTCCACCAGGTGGAAGGGATTCTGAGGATTAGTGGTGTTGATCCCCACGTTTCCGGAATAGCTGACATAGCTTCCACCATCAGTCCATGGACTTGTGGGTACTACCGCCCAGGAAGGGGAGGTGCCATTGGTTGTCAAGAATCGACCAGAATTTCCGGTTTGACTTGGCAATTCGTCAAATTGGCTTAAATCTACATTTACATTATTTGATCCTTCAAAGAGCCTAAGAGTATTTCCAGACATACTTCCGGAGGTCAATAGCTCATTGGTAGTTGATCCATCCACTTCAGCTGTCAGATAGCCATTATCAGCAACGAACGCATCTACTTCGGCTTCCGTGAGCTGAGTGTCAGTATTATCCAGGTAGATACTTAGGTCAATATCTGTGGCGGAACCATTATTGGTAATTGTCAATATATCACTAGCCAATTGTAGGTCCTGAATTTCGTTTGTAATAGAACCGTCTACTTCAGCAGTCAGGTATCCATTGTCTGAAACATATGTGTCTACTTCTCCCTCAGTCAATTGTGTATCTGTAAAGACCGCACCAACTGGTACTGCAGTTTCTACGGTTAATCCGTTTACGAGCTGGGAATCATCAACAATATCATCACCATCAGTATCATAAATAGCTTCCAGCATGTCTCCGCCTCCACCTGCGGCAATTTCACCTTGTAGTTCTACCAGGGCAGCCTGAACATTTGTTGAAGTAACACCACCAGCAGGAGTTACTGCCACTTCCGAGGCATCCTGGTCATCAGTGCCTGTACCGTCTTGCAAAGAGGATAAATCAATGTCTGTATCGCCACCCGCATCAGTGATTCTTAATGTGGTGCCAATCAATGATCCTGAACTGATCAATTCATTGGTAGTTGACCCATCCACTTCAGCGGTTAGATAACCATTGTTACTTACATATGCATCCACCTCTGATTCATCAAGGGTAGAATCTGTGAAGACGGCTCCCGCAGGAACCGCCGTTTCTACAGTGAGACCATTTACTGTTTCAGCATTGTCTACAATATCATTACCATCTACGTCATAGTCTGCACTATTCATGTCACCTGACCCTGATACTACCAGGCTTGAAAGGTCCAAATCATTGTTATTACCAGCTTCTGTAATTCTCAGTATATTACCAGTTTCAAGAGTTACTGAGGAAATCATTTCGTTGGTGGGATCTGCATCTGCATCATCAACCTGGTCTCCATCAGATAAGTCAGCAGGGATATTGGTGAGGCTGTTAAAATCTCCGTCAAAATCATCGGAGGCATCAGTATCATATCCAGCCAGGTCAGCAAATGTGAGGTATCCATTATTTTCAACAAGGGAGTCGATGTAGCTTTCTGCGATTTCAATTACTGACATATCAATCGAATTTCCACCGGAAATCTCCAGGGTACCACCTGTAAGTGTCAGGGATTGTAACTCATTGGAATCATCCAGGTCTCCGGTGTTAGAAATTGATCCATTCGAGATGGATATTCCAGTGCCGGCAGAAAAAGAAACATTAGCTCCCAGTTCCACCCAACCCTGGGAATTGTCCCAATAGAAAAATGTGAGCAGATTAGAATCAAAAACCAGAAGGCCATTGTCTGTGGAAGACAAAGCGCTTGTGAACGAGGCATTGGTTCTTTGTGATGTGGTCAGAGAAGGTATCATAAGTCCCTGGTTATTGGTAGGACTTACCAGATGTAAAACGGCATTTGCATTTGGGGTATCAGTTCCTACACCCATTGATTGTCCATAGCTGATGGAACAGGATAGTGTGAAAAGTGTGAGTAGTGTAACAATAAGTTTCATAACGTTTTATTTTGGCTAGTTTCAAAGCCATTACCGGCTGAAGGGTATTGGCAACATAAACATGGTAATTTTCTTAAATGATGTACCTACCTACCCCGGGTAGTTTTTAAGTTTTTGTTCATAATTTTTTGATTCTTAGCCCTTTACAAAATGGTACCGATTGGGGGGCTTTCCGGGGAAAACTAACCCCCAATTCAGTACACTCAGCCAAAATAAAGTCTTAATTCAATTGAGCAGATTCCTTATTCTCACTTCTAGATATTTCAATCCATGCATTAAGTGTGGCATCATACATTAGATGTAAAGTGGAGCCACCATACATAGTGAAGTAGTAAGAACTTAGCAGTAGTTTGGTGTCTTCTGTATTGATTCCCCAATCATTGGCAGAAGGACCATAAAACCGTACCTGGTATGCTTCTCCATCATTCAAAGTTGGTGCCCCACCTGTTCCTACCTGATATGCATTTTCAACATTGACTATGATCAATTCCTGACCATCTTCACCAGCTCCAATTCCTAGAACATCAGCACGAGAAGATCCAGTGTTTCTTACTCTGAGTATTCTTCTGGTTGGTGTTGGAAGTATTCCATCAGCATCAAGGTTAACACTTGTGGTTCCGGAAGCCTTCGAGATTAAATTTCCATTCAATTCAATATTTCCTACTACATCCAACTTTTCAGATGGAGCAGTTGTTCCTATTCCTACGTTTCCACTGAAGTAATTCCTATCTTCACCAGATGAATAAATACCATAATTAGCCCCAGTGGCAGTTGACGCAATGCTTAGATAAATAGCATAAGTATTGCTACTGCCAGAGAAATTATTGTCGACGTGAATACCTCTGGTATGTGTGGTTTGTTCAACTTCAAATTGATAGGTAGTATTTGGAGAACCTGTCCCAACTGCAACACTTCCGTTAGTGGCAATTGAGAACCGGTCATTTGTGCCTAACTCAGAATTATCTGATATTTTAAAGGCAGAGTTTGTTGCATCAACACCCATTGAAAACTCATTGACGCTTTGTGAACTAAATAATATGCTTGCATCGGATCCACCAGCTTCTAAGAAAGATGCTAATGTATTAGTAGCTGCAGACTCAGTTTTTAGAACGGTTAATTTTGAAGAAGAATTTGGTGTACCTATTGCAAGATCTCCACTGAAATAGTTTAAATCTTCTCCTGAGACATAGTGACCATAATTTGTTCCGGAACCTGAGGACGGGCCACTATAAACAATTCCATATGTAGTAGCTGATCCATTGTAGTTATTATCAATCCATATATTTCTTGACATAGTGGTGGCCAGAGTAGTCTGATAACTGGCACTTGGTGTACTCGTGCCAATTCCAACTATACCTGAATTGTAATAGACTTCACTCCCATTTAATGACCAGGGACTGGATGGGACAGCTTGCCATGAAGGTGAAGTACCATTGGTAGAAAGAAATCTACCACTCTGTCCTGCTTGATCAGGCAAATCATTGTTAAATTGTGAAAGGTCAACATTCCAGTTGTTTGAGCCTTCGTTGATTCGCAATACATCTCCTGACATACCTGCTGAAGTGATTAACTCATTTGTTGCATCCGCATCGCTATCATCAACCAGACTTGCAAGATCCACGTCATTATTAGCACCTGCGTCTCTTATTCTCAATGTCGTTCCCAGCAATGTTGCTGATTGGATTAATTCGTTTGTAGCACTCGCATCTGCATCATCAGGAGAAGTAATAAATCCAGCGTCATTAGTAAATGAAGATAGTGTGGTGGGAGCTCCAGACAAAGAACTATAATTTCCATCAAAATCATCCCCAGCGTCAGTATCCCATGAAGAAACATCAATTCCTGTTCCTCCGGAAATATTGATATTAGATCCATCAAAAGAGAGGCTTTGATTATCAGTACCTGTTCCATCCTGCAAGGAAGAAAGGTCTACATCTGTGTTACCTCCGGCATCAGAAATTCTCAGTGTAGTCCCCAATAGTGTCCCACTGGTGATTAATTCATTAGTAGTTGAACCATCAACTTCATTTGAGAGGTATCCATTATTGGCTACAAAAGCATCCACTTCAGCTTCTGTGAGTTGAGTATCTGTATCGTCGAGGTATGCACTTAGATCAATTGGTGTTGCGGATCCATTATTTGTAATGGTTAGGATATCACTTGCTATTTGTAAATCCTGAATCTCATTGGTTGTTGAACCGTCTACTTCACTGGTTAGATATCCATTATCAGCCACAAAAGCATCTACTTCTGCTTCTGTGAGTTGTGTGTCAGTATTGTCAAGGTAAGTACTTAAGTCAATCGGTGTAGCGGAACCATTATTAGTAATGGTCAGGATATCAGTGGCTAATTGTAAATCCTGAATTTCATTGGTCGTTGATCCATCTACCTCACTACTGATGAATCCATTATTGGCTACAAAAGCATCTACTTCTGCTTCTGTGAGTTGTGTGTCAGTGAATACAGCGCCAGAAGGAACTGCTGTCTCAACCGTTAAACCATTGACGAGTTCTGCATCATCCACCACATTGTCTCCATTAATGTCATAAACAGATTCCAGCATATCTCCACCACCTGCAGAAGCAATTTCTCCCTGTAGTTCTTCAAGGGCATCCTGAACGTTAGTTGAACTCACACCATTGGCAGGAGTTACGGAAACTTCAGCCGCATTTTGGTCATCAGTACCTGTTCCATCCTGCAAGGAAGAAAGGTCTACATCGGTATTACCTCCGGCATCAGAAATTCTCAAAGTAGTTCCCAATAATGTACCACTGGTGATTAATTCATTAGTAGTTGAACCATCTACTTCAGTTGAGAGGTACCCATTATTGGCCACAAAAGCATCTACTTCTCCTTCTGTAAGTTGTGTATCGGTGAACACAGCTCCAGAAGGAACTGCAGTTTCAACGGTCAATCCATTGACGAGTTCTGCATCATCCACCACATTGTCTCCATTAATGTCATAAACAGATTCCAGCATATCTCCACCACCTGCAGAAGCAATTTCTCCCTGTAGTTCTTCAAGGGCATCCTGAACGTTAGTTGAACTCACACCATTGGCAGGAGTTACGGAAACTTCAGCCGCATTTTGGTCATCAGTACCTGTTCCATCCAGAAGGGAAGAAAGGTCTACATCAGTATTACCTCCGGCATCAGAAATTCTCAAAGTAGTTCCCAATAATGTACCACTGGTGATTAATTCATTAGTAGTTGAACCATCTACTTCAGTTGAGAGGTACCCATTATTGGCTACAAAAGCATCCACCTCCGATTCAGTTAGCTGTGTGTCAGTATTGTCCAGGTATGCACTGAGATCAATTGGTGTAGCAGAACCATTGTTGGTAATGGTTAAGATATCAGTGGCTAGTTGCAAATCCTGTATTTCATTAGTAGTCGATCCGTCTACTTCACTGGTTAAATATCCATTATCAGCTACAAAAGCATCTACTTCTGCTTCTGTGAGTTGAGTGTCAGTATTGTCCAGGTATGCACTTAGATCAATTGGTGTAGCGGATCCATTATTTGTAATTGTTAGAATATCACTTGCTAGTTGTAAATCTTGTATTTCATTGGTTGTTGAACCGTCTATTTCGCTGGTTAAGTACCCATTATCAGCCACAAAAGCATCTACTTCTCCTTCAGTCAATTGGGTATCAGTAAAAACAGCTCCTGCAGGAACGGCGGTTTCAACTGTCAATCCATTGACCAGTTCTGCATCATCTACTACATCGTCACCATTTGTGTCGTAGATTGATTCCAACATATCTCCACCTCCTCCAGCAGCAATTTCACTTTGCAATTCTTCCAGTGCAGCCTGCACATTGGTGGAGGTAACACCGGAAGCCGGTGTTACACTCACTTCCAACGCGGTTTGGTCATCTGTTCCAACACCATCTTGCAGGGTCGACAGATCTACATCTATATTTCCTCCGGCATCTATTATTCTAAGAGTAGTTCCAATCAACGTGCCTGATGTATTTAATTCGTTTAAACTACTGGCATCCGCATCATCAGCAGACGTGATAAAACCTGCATCATTCGTAAATTCCGATAGGTTAGTTGGGGCACCTGATAGGGAGCTGTAGTTTCCATCGAAATCATCTGTTTGATCAGTATCCCAACCAGAAATATCTATTCCTGTACCATCAGATATATTCAGGTTGGTTCCATCGAAGCTCAGATTTTGGGCTGAACCAGAAATGGAAGATAGGTCTACATCATTGTTTGTTCCGGCTTCTGTGATTCTTAAAATGTTTCCAGCTTCCAGGGATACTGATGTGATCAGCTCATTTGATAAGTCAGCATCGGCATCATCAGCAGATGTAACATATCCTGCATCATTTGTGAAGTGAGATAGCAATGTAGGTGTATTAGCGAGCGAGTTATAGTTGCCATCGAAATCGTCTGATACATCAGTATCCCAGCTGGAGATATCTATTCCGGTACCATCAGTTATGTTAAGATTGGTACCATCAAAACTTAAATCTTGTGTTGAACCACCTGTAGCAAGAGATGAGAGGTCAATGTCGTTGTTTGTACCACCTTCCGTTATTCTTAAGATATTACCTGTTTCCAGAGAGATTCCTGTAATCAATTCATTTGTAGGATCTGCATCAGCATCATTTATCTGGTCGCCATCCGCTAGATCAGATGGGATGTTAGAAAGGCTATTGAAATCCCCATCAAAATCATCTGAAGCATCTGTGTCATATCCAGTCACATCACTCGCAGTTAAGAATCCATTATTGGCTACCAGTGCATCAACCTCAGATTCTGTAAGCCTTGTGTCAGTGTCAATTGCAGAAAGGTTTATTGTAGAACCATTTGAAATACTAAGGTCTGTACCAGATAAAGATATGTCCTGTATTTCATTAGTTGCGTCAAGATCTCCAGTGTTCGTTACAACACCATTAGCAATGTTTATTCCCGAACCTGCAGAGATATTCACTGCTGTTTTGAGTGAAACCCACTGGTCATTTTGCCAATAGTAAAATGCTGATTCATCTGAATCAAATACCATTAACCCATTTTCTTCACTGGATAAATTATTGACAAATGAAGCAGCAGTTCTTTCGGCTGTGGTGAGTTTTGGAATCATGAGACCCTGGTTGTTTCCAGGGCTGACCAAATGTAGTATAGCATTGGGGTTGGGACTATCTGTTCCGACACCCATTGACTGAGCATGGGTGTCGGTTAAATTCAAAATGAACAGAATAGGTGCGAGCGCGAGTAAAACTTTGAGTTTCATAGTGGGTGTTATTTTGGCTTAACAAAGAGCAAACCACATATCGTGATAAGCACAAAACAAACTTTTGGATTTATCACTGAATTTTTCCTATCCACCCTGGGTAGTTTCTCACAAAATCGTACCTATCCACCAGGATAGTTTTTATCTGCAAATATTTAATGATCTGGTAATCAAATGATTACATATTTTATTATTTATTCCTAAAATTTTTGCAATCAATTGAATTCATCAGAAATATCTACCACTTCCTGTTGGTATTCGGTGACATTTTGTTGCTCAACCTGTTCAATTTGGGTCTCACCATCCTGTTCTTTTTCCTTTCTATAGGTGGGTAGGGGGGCAACTGCACCCATACAGGCCATAATTATTAGTAGTCCTAGAGAAACCACTCTCAGGACTTTCTTCAAAGTCTTCATTAATTTGAAAATTTATTGTCTAAATCAGTTTAAGGTGGGGGTGTGATCTAGACTTCAGGGATTTTGGCCAATACCTGGGCCTGGTATTGCAAAAGGTATTTGGCATTGCTAGCTAATAACGTATTTGCAGGTAATGCAACCTTTTGGACATCTATCTGCCATTTTGTAATTAGTGAAAAATTATCAGATGATTGAATTTGAATAGCTGTCCAAATATCAACATGATTAGTTGTATTGGGTGCAGTAAATACTTCCTCAGTATTTACAGTGGAAATTTCCTGCTGGTTTTCACAGGGATAATGCCAGAAAAAACCTGCTACTACATTGAGCAGAACAGATGAGATTAGGGCAATATGTTTAAATCCACTTAGCATTTAATCTTAATACGGTGATTCTAAATTTTATGTTTTCTTTCCATGTTAAGTAACATTTGTTCCACCAATAAATCTGCTGCTTGAGGATTTTTCCTAAACCATAATTCCGGTTCAATCAACTCAAGTTCTGAAACAGCCAAATTATCATTGTTATCCCAAATAAGGTCAATTCTGGCATAAACCGGGAGTGTTTTGCAGGCATTCACTACGGTTTTTGCGAATAGAATTTCTTTATTACTAGCCTCGTAATCTTCCACGGTTCCTCCAAAATCATCCTGGACCCTAAAATCACCTTTTTTAGCCTTTTTGATAACTGCATGTGAGTAGTTATTCCCAAACATCATCAGTGAAATTTCGCCTTTGCTGATAATATTTTCCTGGAACTCCTGAAGTAGCATTCCTTCATTTTGAATTAGCTCATTAAAGATTGCTTCATGTTCGACAATACCATCTTGGTCAAAAAGGTAGGTATGTCTTGCTGCTCCTGCAACGGCAGGTTTTAAAACAAATTTGTTCCAGCCAGATTTCTTAGCATGTTCGAAAAGAGATTTTTGATTCCCTTTTTTGATAAAAACAGTGTTAGGAATTCTGATTCCCTGCATATTAATATCTCTCAGGTAATTCTTATCAAGGCTCCACTGTATCAATTCATAATTATTGATTAGCTGCAAATGCCTGACACTTTCTAACCATCTATTGAATTCATCAAAGCGATCAAAATAGTCCCATGTAGTTCGAAACAAAAGAGCCAATGAATCATCCCAATTGTAGTCCTTATCATCCCAGCTTACACGATTTACATTCAGCCCCACATTTTTCAATGCGTCCATGACATATTGGTCCTCATCCAGTACATTTTGAACATACTGGTCAATTTGTTTGGGGTTCACATACCTGTGATCTGTTAGAATGGTTACATCATACTTGGGCATTCATGCAAATTAACTCAAAAAAGAAATTAAAACACCAGCAGCAACCGCTGATCCTATAACTCCTGATATATTGCTAGCCATCGCATATTGTAAGAGGTGGTTAGATGGGTCATGTTTAATGGCTATTTCATTGGCTACACGTGACGCCATCGGTACAGCACTGAGACCAGTGGCACCTATTAATGGATTAATTTTCTTTTTGGCTACAAGATTGTAAGCTTTTACCGCCAATATTCCACCGGCGATTGAGATAGCAAATGCAATAAAGCCACCTAAAATGATCATGATTGTCTCAGAATTCAAAAAAGCCTTGGCAGACATTGTCGCTCCTACTGATAGACCTAAAAATATTGTAGCAGCGTTCAAAATTGTATCGGAGGCAGCTTTGTAGAGTCTTCCAGCGATAGCGCCTACTTCTTTGATCAAATTGCCAAACATCAGTAGACCAATTAACGCTACTGAAGAAGGAACAAGGAGGGAAACGATCACAGTAATGGCAATAGGAAAAGCAATTTTGAGTGCTTGTATATTCTTAATGGGTTTGCTACTGGGGTATAGTTTATCCTGTTTTTTCATATTGATGAGGAGTTCATTTTTGGTCATGGTAAACCTCACAACAAACGGAATGATAACTGGTACCAGGGCCATATAGGAGTACGCGGCTATTGCAATTGGTCCAAGTAAATGAGGGGCAAGTTTGATCGTCGTATAGATCGCTGTAGGCCCATCTGCTCCACCGATGATTCCCAAAGAAGCAGCCTCCTTCATGGTAAAACCCATTGCAATTGCAGAAATAAGTACTGTAAAAATCCCTATTTGAGCTGCTGCTCCAAAGAAGGCTAATCGTAGATTTCTAAGCATGGGCCCAAAATCTGTCAAGGCACCTACTCCCAGAAAAATAATAGGAGGTAAGAAACCTGTTTTGATGAGCGCATAGTAGATGAAATTCATAATTCCATAATCACTCGCTATTGTCAATAGGTCTGTTCCTTCCGGCACTTTATCCACACTCATACCTCCACCCGGAAAATTAGCAAGAAGAACACCAAAGGCTATTGGAATAAGTAGGAGTGGTTCGTACTTCTTTTTGATTCCCAGATATAGGAGAAAAAAGCCAATTAGAATCATTAACAAACTTGCAGGTTGATCGATGAGGTCACCTAGTGCCGTCATTCGATACAATTTTTCCAGTAAGTCCATTAATTCAATTTGAATAACACATCATCGTCTAAAACTTCATCTCCATCAGAGAAGCAAACTTCTGCTATTATTCCACTCACCTCAGACTTTACTGCATTGGAGACTTTCATGGATTCTATATAACAAACTATGTCTCCTGTGCTGATTTTATCACCTACTTTTTTGGCTTGTTCTCCACTGTCCTTCGTTAGAAATGCAACACCTTCCAGTGGAGCTGTGATTTCAACACTGGCTGAAGATCCATTTGAAGATGAAACAGGTTCCGGTTTAGATTCTGATGAAGCAGGATTACTAAGATCAGCCTTTCCATATGAAACATGCACTTTAAATTTCTCTCCATTGACATCTATTTCCATAGAAGTTGGAGCAGCTGAGATTTGCGTTGGTTGAGTTTCTACCACTGCAGGAGCATTTTCTGCCGCTTTTCTTTGGGCAAGGTCTTCTTCAAACGCTGCTTTGGCTTTTCCTGATTTGTAATCCAGGTATTGCTGCGGATGCATGGCATACTCCAATAATTCTTCTTCATCCTGACCTGTATCCCATCCTTTCTCCTGCATTTCTTTTCGTAGCTCATCGAGGCAATCCGGAACTAAATCCTGAGGATCTCCTGTGAAAAACTCTCTACCCTGGTTTTGAGCCAATGCTTTCAGTTCGGATGACACTTCGCCAGGGACCCTACCGGATTTCCCAAGCAGCATATCCCAAGTATTGTCATCTAGTAATGACCATCTTTCTTTTCCTTTCATTTGCTGCATTACGTTAACCAGCGCAGCATTTTTGACATATTGGCTGTAAGGAGTTACAAGTGGTGGATATCCCATTTGAGGCCAGATGGTCTCAACTTCTTCGAACAGTGCTATCAAAAGTTGATCCTGTGTTACTTCAGGCTTATTGTTCTTGGCCATCCATTTATTGAGACTTGAGAGATTCTTTTCGAGATCAGCCATCAAACTACCCATCATTCCACCAGGGAGACCTGGCCCAATGAGCAATGAATTCATCAATCTGTTCCTAGGATTGATATAGTAGCCTAGAAAATCATCAATAAACTCTTGTGTAAGGGATCGCGCATTCATGTATGCTTTCATATTGATGTCAGGCACTGAAAAGCCAGCATCTTTTAACATGGCATGGATGGTCAAAAGGTCAGCATGAGCAGTTCCCCATGACAAAGGTTCCATTCCAACATCAATGATATCTGCACCTGCACGAGCTGCTTCAAGTGAAGAGGTTACGGAAAAGCCAGGACCAGAATGTCCATGGTATTGCACAAGTATGTCACTTTTGATTTGCTTGACGCCCTCTACAATTTTTCCAATCGAAACCGGTCTGCCAATACCCGCCATATCTTTAATAGCAATTTCATCAGCACCCATATCGATGAGCTCTCCTGCCATTTTGACAAAGTAATCCACTGTATGAATGTCCGAGTGCGTAATACAAAGTGCAGATTGGGCAATCATGCCTCCTTTTTTGGCGTATTCAATACTCAATTGGAGATTTCTTGTATCATTCAATCCATCGAATGATCTACTGATATCTGTACCCTGAAGCTTCTTCACTTTGAACATCAATTCCCGAACATCCTTTGATACAGGATACATTCTTAGGGCGTTTAGACCTCTTTCCAGCATTTGCGTCTGGATGCCCACGTCGTTGAAGGGTTGTGTCCACTCTCTTACTGATTTGTTTGGGTTTTCCCCATACAACAGGTTGATTTGTTCAAAACCACCACCATTAGTTTCTACCCTGGTGAAGCACCCCATATCGATGATAGGGTGCGTAATTCTTTTCAGCTGATCTACACGTGGCATGTATTTTCCCGATGATTGCCACATATCCCTGTAGACCAGGCATAAGCCAATGTCTTTACCCATTTTAATTTAGCTTTTCGATTTTTTCAATTCTTCCTTTTCCTTCTGTTACTTGCTGAACTGCCGCCGTAATGACAGCTATTTTTTTAGGATCAATGTTTGTTTCAGCTACATGACCCAATGATTCAGTTCCAAAATATTTATTGATTACCGAGATGAGGAGATTTCCGATCAGGACCACCAGTGACAAAACTACGAATACAGTGGTCATGCCTATCAGCAACAGGCTAAGAGCGGATTCAATGTTGTCTTCCATTTACAATTTGATTTTCAATGGAAAATAAACGTTTTTTTTGAGAATAATAAATTACAAAAGTCAGTCCTTGAGGAAGGTATAAGTCAATTTTATATTTCCGAAAGCATGTAAGGGAAGTCCGGGGTAATAAAAACGAGGATCTGCACCACCAAAACCTGTCGCATTGACTAGGACCATGGAAGCATAGCGTTCATCCAATAGGTTGTTTACCCCAAAGTCTATCGAGACACCTAGTTTTTGAAATGTTCTATTTAGTCCAACTTTAGCGTTGACCAGACTATATGGATCAGATTCAAGCAAATTATCATCTTTGAGATACATACTTCCAACATGCCTGAATTGAATATTTAGGAATAGCCCTATAGGGATTGAAAAATTGGCTCCCACATTCAATAAGCTATTAGGAACTCCTGGCAACCTATTTCCTGAAAAATCATCTTCCAGGTTTTGAAAATCCTTGAATTTGATCTGAGAAAGTGAATAAGTAGCAAAAGGAGTGAATTGTACTACACCAATATCAGATTGCTGTTGTATCTGAATTTCAATTCCATCATGCGTTGTTTTTCCTGCATTAACACCTACAAATTGATCCTGCCCCACTCTTTCAGCCACAAGGAGATCTTTTACTTCCATCAGGTAAAGCGCCAATGAGTATTTTAAATTAGCCTGGTCAATAATTCCTTTGGTGCCAAGCTCAATATTTAACCCGCGTTCTGGTTGTATCTCTGTGTTGATCAGGCCATCTGGTGTAAGCGTTTCAACTACTGATGGGGCGCTATATCCATGACTAAGCAGACCATACACTTTCAAATTACTATTTGGGGTAAAATTAATGGCCACTCTGGGTGACCAAATAGGGTCAAATTTATACCTGCCAGATTGATCTATGGAATCGGGAGCAAATAAGTCATCAAGGTTATATTGAGTTGTATTAAAATTGATTCCCGCTTCAACGTCAAATTTTTCGGAAATGATGAATTTACTATCACCAAATACATTAGCGACCTGTCTTTTTTGTCTATTGAATCCATTTAATGCACCAGGTAACCTGTCAATTTGGTCAATTGTGGTAGTTTCATAAGTTTCTAGCAGGTATTCACCACCAATTGAAAATTCTAATTTTTGGAATGTGCCATTCAATTTCGATCTGAATCCAATGATATTGCTATTTTCAGTGAGAATTCCGAATGGCCTTAATTCGTAATTTTCTCTCTCCGTTAAAAAAACTGTATTGGATAAGTCAATGGATTTTGAAAGTGTGTTGGTAATGGTAGCGCCAAACACCGCTTTCTGATAATCTTCATAACCATTTACTCCCAACCAGTTGGATGCTGCAGACTCAGGGTTGTTGAGGAATTGATCCTCATTGATGGAGCTCGGAATAAATCCCAGAACGTCAGTATATGTAGCCAAAACATTGATTTCCATCTGATCACTCTGCATAAGCCAATTGGCAAACATGTAATTCCTGTCATACTCGCTGTTTTCTCTGTAACCATCACTTTGCAGATTGGAGTAACCTACTATTGCATGATGTTGATTTGAATTGATTTGCCCTTTTATCACGGTGCGGTTCAATCCAAATGCCCCCATGCCTTGCAATAGAGAAACCGATGAGTTTCCAGAGGAGAGAGGATTTAGTTTTATAACACCAGCCAAACCGGCACCATATGCACTGGAAGCTGGTCCCTTAATGATATCAATGTTTTCCAGGAAAAGTAATTCATTGTCTTCTATGCTAGACTCGCCATTTCCTGCAGTTAGAGGTATTTCCCCATAATAGGCCTTTATTTTATTGGTCCCAAAGGGGGTTCTGGCTCCTATTCACGAATTGTAATTCGGCTGGTTCCTAATGTCCCGGAATGCATGAAGACTCCTGGTGCATTGTTGATCACCTGGCCATAATCAACGGCATTGGCAAATTCTATTTCTCTTGAATTCAATCTTGTGAAAGAGGCAGGGGTTTCAAATTCAGTATTCTCAATGGGGTATGCACTTACCTTTAATTCCTCATAAAGTAAGTTCGGGAGGAGGTTTACAACAACAGTCTTCTCGTTTGAAATAGACAATTCCTGGGGTTCATATCCTAACCGTGAGACAATTACATATCGTACATTTTCGGGAATAACGAGTTTGCCATCGTTTTTCGTGAGTTGCTGAAATCCCTCACCCAGGACAATTACATCTTTTACTGGTTGACTGGTTTGTTTGTCAAGAATCGTAATTTCAGTTTGAGCAAGGAGTGAGTAACTACCTATAATAAAAAATGGGAGTAGAAATATTTTTGCTAAACGGATGTTCATAACCAAAACAGCCTTATCAAGATCAAAAAAATCAGGATAAGGCCATAATAAGTTAATACTTTTTTACGATTTATATGGTCCAACCACCATAGAACTATCCATGGTTTGTATAGACCAATACAGATTGTCAATACAATAAATGAAATCGCAATATTGAAAAGCGAAATCATGTTTCGGGATCCTTAGAGCGTTCTCTTAATTTCTCTTTCCTCGAATCCTTCAATTACATCTCCTACTTTAATATCATTAAAGTTCTTGATGCTTATACCACATTCAAAACTCTGCTTCACTTCATTCACATCATCCTTGAAACGTTTGAGCTGGTTGATTTCTCCGGTATAAACCACGATACCATCTCTCACAAGTCTGACTTGATTATTCCGCTTCACATATCCATCGGTAACATAACAACCTGCTACAGTACCCACTTTTGATATTTTGAATACTTCTCTCACCTGGATATTTCCGGTAATTACCTCTTCTACAGTCGGAGCAAGCATACCCTCCATGGCATCTTTTACATCATTGATCGCATCGTAGATAATTGAGTATAATCTGATCTCAATTTCCTCGTTCTCTGCAATTTTCCTGGCACCTCCTGAAGGTCTCACCTGGAAACCAACAATTACCGCATCAGAAGCAGATGCTAACAACACATCTGACTCAGAAATTTGTCCTACTGCCTTGTGAATGATATTCACCTGTACTTCATCGGTGGATAATTTCAATAGTGAATCAGATAGTGCTTCTACAGAACCATCCACATCACCTTTCACAATCACATTAAGTTCTTTGAAAGTACCAATGGCTAATCGTCTACCAATTTCGTCAAGCGTAATATGCTTCTTCGTTCGGATACTTTGCTCTCTAAGGATCTGCTCACGTTTGTTTGCAATTTCCCTGGCTTCCCGATCAGTATCCATCACATTGAATTTATCACCGGCTTGAGGAGCACCGTCAAGACCAAGCATCTGTACTGGTGTAGATGGTCCTGCTACTTTTAATCGCTTACCTCTGTGATCCGTCATGGCCTTCACTTTACCAAAATGTGAACCAGCCAATAATACATCACCAATTCGTAAGGTACCATTCTGAACCATAATGGTGGTTACGTAACCTCTACCTTTATCCAGTGTAGCTTCAATTACTGAACCGGAAGCTTTTTTGTCAGCATTTGCCTTAAGCTCCAATAATTCAGCTTCTAAAAGTACTTTTTCCAACAATTCATCAATTCCTGCACCTGTTTTGGCTGAAATTTCCTGGCACTGGTATTTACCACCCCAATCTTCTACCAAAATATTGATACCCGAAAGTTCTTCACGTATCTTATCAGGATTGGCATTGGGTTTATCAATCTTGTTGATTGCAATTACTATTGGCACACCTGCTACCTGAGCGTGATTGATTGCTTCTTTTGTTTGAGGCATCACATTATCATCCGCTGCAACCACAATGATTACAATATCTGTGATTTTCGCACCCCTGGCTCTCATCGCCGTAAATGCTTCGTGACCCGGTGTATCAAGGAAGGCTACTCTTTTGCCAGTTTCAGTCATTACATCGTATGCACCAATGTGCTGTGTAATACCCCCGGCTTCACCTTCAGTTACTTTAGAATCTCTGATATAATCCAGAAGTGAGGTTTTACCATGATCAACGTGACCCATGATAGTAACAATTGGCGCTCTTTCGTCCAAATCGTCTTCAGTATCCTCCTCTTCAATTACGTCAACTTCTTCATCCGCTGATGTGAATTCAGCGTCATAACCGAATTCATCTGCTATAATTGTGATGGATTCAGCATCCAATCTCTGGTTTATTGAGACGAACATGCCCAGACCCATACAAGTTGAGATCACATCATTGACTGATACATCCATCAACGCAGCAAGATCACTAGCGGAAATAAATTCCGTTACTTTTAGTTTCTTAGCATCTTCCTGCTGCTGCATTGCAGCTTCTTCAGCAGCTTCTGCACGTTCTGATCTTTTCTCTTTTCTGTATTTGGACCTGTTGGTACCAGCGGATTTTCCACCACCACCACTCAACTTGGCAAGGGTAGCCTTGATTTTATCCTGAATTTCTTTATCTGAAAGTTCCTCCGTTGGTTTGCCCTTTCTAGGTCTTTGAGATCCTCTTCGGTCACCACCCCCTCTTCGGTCACCACCTCTTCGGTTGTCGCCTCCTCTGTTATCTCCGCCACGGTTATCCTGGTTAGGTCTTCCGCCTCTCTCTTCTCCGCTGCTAATGCGTTTTCTCTTCTTCTTCTTGTCTTTGGACTTATCATCCGAAGAAGCAACTGGCTTAGCTTTTTTAGTTTCTTTCGGTAATTCTATTTTACCTAATACCTTCAAACCGCTCAAGGATTCAGCTTTTGCTTTAATTACCTTATCCTCTTCTTTAACTTTAGGCTCTTCCCTAACCTCTTTTTCTGTGGTCTTAGGTTTAGCTTCAGGCTCTTTTTTCTCTTCTGCCTTTGGTTTCTCCTCTTCTTTTTCTGCTTTCGGCTTTTCCTCAAGTTTCGGCTTTTCTTCCTCTTTTTTCGGTTCAGCCTTTGGTTCTTCTGGTTTTTTCTCCTCTGCTACTGGTTTTTCTTCAGGCTTTTCTTCAGCTTCAACAGCTTTTTCAGGCTCAGATTCCTCTTTAGCCTTTTTCTTGTCCTGATCCAGTTCAATTTTACCTACAACCTTTATCCCCTGAAGCTTAGGTCGTTCACTCACTTCCTCTTTCTTCTCCTCCTTAGGCTGTTCTTTTTGTGGTTCTTCAGAATCGGAAGACTTTTCAGTTTCTTCTTCTTTTGTTGCCGTACCACTTAGATTGTCTTTGATGAGAATCTCTTCGTCTTCAGATTTGCCAGGCTGTTTCTCTTCTTCACCAGCCTTAATGACAAGATTATCGCTGTGTTTGGAGCCGATAGTGATTTCAGAGGCTTCCTCTTTATCCAAAGCAGAGTCCGCAAACTCTTTGGACAACATATTCTGTTGTTCCAATGTGATTTTGGAGTTAGGGCTTGCATCAACGTCAAAGCCTTTCTGAGAAAGAAAATCCACTATGGTTGATCTACCCACATTGAGTTTCCTTGCTACCTGGCTTAATCTCATCGTTTTTTCCTCTGCCATATAATATTATTATCTCTTTATTTAGATTTTATAGGTTCCGCGTTCTTTGAAATTTATTCGAATTCTTGTCTCAATATACCCAGTACATCATCAACAGTCTCATCTTCCAAATCTGTACGCCTCACCAATTCTTCTTTGGTTAGTGCCAACACACTCTTGGCAGTATCCAAACCAATTTTTTTCAATTCATCAAGGATCCAATCCTCGATCTCATCAGCAAACTCAGTTAAAACAACATCTTCTTCTTCTACTTCATCCAATTCTCTAAAGACGTCTATTTCGTAACCGACTAATTTACTCGCTAATTTAATGTTTTGTCCACCCTTTCCAATGGCCAGTGATACCTGATCAGGTTTTAAGAACACAGAAACCCTCTTTTCGTCTTCCAGAAGCTTAATACTTTCAATTTTCGCAGGGCTTAATGCACGTGCAATGAAAAGGTCTAGATTGTCAGTAAAGTTGATTACGTCAATGTTTTCATTTTGTAATTCTCTTACGATACTGTGAATTCTGGATCCCTTCATACCCACGCAGGCACCTACCGGATCAATTCTGTCATCGTAAGATTCCACAGCAACTTTAGCTCTTTCTCCTGGTTCTCTTACTACCTCTTTAATTGTGATCAAACCATCAAATACTTCCGGTACTTCACTTTCAAAAAGTCTTTCAAGAAAAGTAGGGGAAGTTCTGGATAAAATGATCCTTGGGTTGCCATTGTGCATTTCTACACGATGTACAATTGCCCTTACAGAATCTCCTTTTCTGTATCTGTCTTTATTGATCTGCTCATTTTTAGGGAGGATCAATTCGTTTCCTTCACCATCAATCAGCAATACTTCTCTGCTCAGTGTCTGGTATACTTCACCAACAATAATTTCACCAACCAGGTCTTTATATTTTTGGAAAAGAATATCTTTTTCAAGATCCTTAATCTTTTGGATCAATGTCTGACGGGCAGTCATCACTGCTCGTCTTCCAAAATCTTCCAGTTTGATTTCTTCAGCTACTTCTTCACCGATTTCAAAATCAGGTTCAATTTTTCTTGCATCAGTAAGACTAATCTTGTCATGGTCCCAGATGTCCTCAGAGTTATCGTCTACTATTTCTCTGAATCTCCAGATCTCAAGGTCACCCTTGTCAGCATTGATAATAATATCAAAATTATCATCCGTCTCATACTTTTTCCTGATCATTGTTCTGAATACATCTTCCAGAATCCTAATCATTGTAGGACGATCTACATTCTTGTTCTTTGCAAACTCAGCAAATGACTCAATTAAAACTCCTGTGTCCATCATCTTATTTGAATGATACTAATACGTTAGTTTTTTTAATACTTGAATAAGGAATTGATTTTTCTTCCTTTTCCTTTTTTCCCTTCTTGATTTCCAATTGAATCTGATTCTCATCAGCAGCCTTCAAAAGACCTTTTAATTCAACTCCGTCTACATCAACCACTTTTACATTCCTGCCAATATTATTAATATATTGACGAGTAAGTTTCAGCGGGTGCTCTAGCCCGGCAGAGGTTACTTCCAGGGTGTACTCACCTTCTATCGGATCTTCTTCCTCCAGAATCCTGGAAAGTTGCCTGCTTACACTGGCACAAGCATCAATACCAATCCCATGATCGCCATCAATGATCACAACAACCCTGGTGTTTCCAGGATTTCCCTTATGAATGATGTCAATCAAAAAAAGATCCTCAGTCTCCGCAAGAATCTCTGTTACTATTTCCTCAATTCTCTCTCTTACCTGCTTCACAAAAATATTCTACAATAAAAGAGGGGACTTTTTGTCCCCTCAATCCAAGTGGTATATTTGCAATGCAAAATTAGTAGTTTAATATTTCCAAACCAAATAATCGTAAATATTGCAGCTAATTGGTAAACATTTTTGTTTGCTGCCCGTCAATAAGGAATTGTACATTTATTTTCTGATCAAGAAACATGAGGCCAGGATTAAAGATCTATAACTCAATTACCAAAGAGAAAGAAGTTTTCGAACCTATTAATGGTCCATACGTGGGGATGTATGTTTGTGGACCTACCGTATATAGCAATGTTCACCTTGGTAATGTGAGAACTTTCATGAGCTTTGATGTGATCTACAGATACCTGAAACACCTCGATTTCAAGGTGCGGTACGTAAGAAATATCACAGACGTGGGACACCTACTTGGCGATGAAGACGAAGGGGAAGATAAAATTTCCAAGAGAGCCAAGCTGGAAAACCTTGAGCCAATGGAGATTGTACAGAAATACACCAATGATTTCCATAATGTAATGACCATGTTCAATATCCTTCCCCCTGACATTGAACCAAGCGCTACTGGCCATATCATAGAACAAATTGAAATGACCAAGTCACTATTGGAGCATGGTTACGCTTATGAAGTGAATGGCTCAGTTTATTTTGATGTGGAAGCATACAATAAGGACAATAACTACGGGAAATTATCTGGTCGTAAGGTTGATGAATTGATTTCAAACACTCGTGAACTGGATGGTCAGGATGAAAAAAGAAATCCTGCAGATTTTGCTTTATGGAAGAAAGCTACAAAAGGACACCTGATGAGATGGCCAAGTCCATGGGGAGATGGGTTCCCAGGATGGCACCTGGAATGCTCGGTAATGAGCACGAAATATTTGGGTCAAACTTTTGATATTCATGGAGGAGGAATGGATCTGAAATTTCCTCACCACGAGTGTGAAATTGCCCAAAATAAAGGTAGTCATGGTCATGATGGGGCGAAATACTGGATGCACACCAACATGCTCACAGTAAATGGCCAAAAAATGAGTAAATCTTTAGGGAATTCGTTTTTGCCTTCAGAATTAATCTCTGGTGATCATGAATTGCTCGACAAGCCGTACAGCCCTATGACTGTGAGGTTCTTCATGCTGCAATCGCATTATGCAAGTACACTAGACTTTAGTAATGACGCCTTAACAGCTGCACAAAAAGGTTATACGAAGCTTGCGAATGGGTTGAAACTATTGCACCAACTGAAGTATGAGGATGATGGTGCCGAGAGGAATGAAAAGACCATTAAGCAAATTGAGCAAATCAGCCAAAATTGTTATTTCGCAATGAATGATGATTTTAATACGGCATTGACTATTGGTCATCTATTCAATTTGTTGAAAAAGATCAATTCCATTCATACCGGTAATCTGAAGTATTCGGAAATTGGTGAAGAAGTTTATGAAAAGATGATCAGTACCTTCAAAACCTTCACTATTGATATTTTGGGATTGGAAGAAGAAGAGAGACTCAATCCAAAGTCGTTGGTAGATGTATTAGCCATTCTTTACAAAGAAGCTAAAATCGCCAAAGATTATGGTAAAGTTGACGAGATCCGGGCGAAAATGAAGGATCTGGGGATTGTGTTCAAGGACATGAAGGAGAAAGTTGATTGGGCGTATGAAGAATAAGCCTACCAGGGGATGATTGTTTTATCACGGTAAAATTTTCCACTTTGCACATCATTGCTTTCTGCAAGCCAAACAGGTGTTTCGGCACCTTTTTCAACATGCCTGTTGGCACCTGCTCCACCCATATCAGTTTTTACCCAACCTGGACAAACAGCAGTAATTTTAAATGATGGAAATTCTGATGCCAGGTTAGCGGTAAATGCATTGAGCGCAGTTTTTGATAACCTGTAGGATGGATATCCACCACTCAGACTATCAAATGCCCCCATTCCGCTTGAAACATTGATTATTCTGGGATCTTCAGATTTTTCGAGAAGGGGAATGAGGTGTTGGGTTAGTTCTATTGGGCCGAGTAGGTTGGTGCGCATGGTTTTTTCAATCAACGATATTGGTACATTGCTGGTCTGGTAATTTCCGTCTTCATAGATTGCCGCATTATTGATCAATACATCCACTCGGTCATAATTTTGATGTAATTCCTTTGATAATGCTTCCAAACTCTTGCTTGAAGACATATCACCCATAAAAAGCGCAACATTGTTAAGGTCATTCCATTTAAACTGGTTAAGCACAACTTTTCCCTTAGCTTCATCTCGGGTCACCAAAATTATGTGATGCCCCTTTTTTGCCAGTTGTTTAGCTATTTCATTCCCGATTCCTCTGTTAGCGCCAGTTACAACAATGTTTTTCATGTTGGTCAATATAATTAAAGCCGCCCCAAAATGGAGGGTATTCTCAATATATCATTTTTTTGAGCTCGATCACAACCATAGTATATTCTAAAATGCTAGGTACAATAAAAAATTGAATTATTACTTATAATTTTCCATTCTCAAAAATGATACATATGAAATATACTTTCTTATTCGCAATCATAACCCTGATGGTTTATCCTACTTGTGGTCAGATTGGAACAGAACAACCACTGAAAGACATTCAAATTCTTGCAGCTGATTCCCTTGAAGGAAGGAAAGTTGGAACGAAGGGTGGAGAGATGGCAAGGGCATATATCAAATCCCGATTTGAAGCTATTGGATTAGAGATGTTAGGTGGATCCTATGAAACTACTTTTGAGTTCGAAAAAGGAGGTAAGGATTTTATTGGCACAAATCTCATTGGGGTAATCCCAGGTAAATCTGAAAAGGTGATTGTGGTTTCAGCGCATTATGATCATTTGGGTATCAAAGACGGCAATATTTTTAATGGAGCTGATGACAATGCCTCTGGCGTAGCTGGGATACTGGCAGTAGCCTCTGCCTATCAATCAAACCCTCTTGATCATACACTGATAATCGCAGCTTTTGATGGAGAGGAAAGTGGTTTGCAAGGAGCAAAAGCATTTGTCAAGAACCCATTTGTTAAATTGGAAGATATTATTTTCAATATCAACCTTGATATGATTTCTCACAATGATAAAAATGAGATTTATGCAGCTGGCAGCTATCACTATGATGTTGTGAAGCCAATTATCGAAAAAGTCAGAAAGACATCTAAAGTGAAGATATTTTTGGGACATGATTCACCAAACCTTGGTCATAATGACTGGACTAACTCTTCAGATCATGGTCCTTTTCACAGTAAGAAAATTCCTTTTATCTATTTTGGTGTGGAGGATCATCCGGATTATCATAAACCTACAGACACCTACGAAAAAATTAACCCTGAATTCCTGCTAAAAGTCGTGAATATGATTGTAGAAACAGTAGCGGTTGTTGACAAAGAGATTGACTGAAGATTGTAATTAGATCATGAAGTACATAATACTTAATACAATCATACACAATACAATAGAATTTGAATGATCTGGTATACATAATTGACCTCCTGGGATCACTGGTATTTGCCATTAGTGGAGCTTCAACTGCTGCGGAGAAGAAATTTGACTTGTTTGGCGCGGGAGTGATTGCTTTTGTTACAGCTGTAGGTGGAGGAACTATACGGGATGTTTTAATTGGTAGTCAGCCTGTAGGTTGGATGAAGGATATCAATTACCTCATCGTCATTGGAGCGGCAGTTGGCTTGACTTATTTCTTCAGGATCAAAATCCTAAGGTTACGAAGGACGCTGTTTCTATTTGATTCAATTGGTTTGGGTTTATTTACGGTTCTGGGTTTGCAAAAGACTCTGGCATTTGAGTTATCTCCTGTGGTTGCCATCATCATGGGCACTGTTTCTGCCGTTTTTGGAGGAGTGATCAGAGATATTATTACCAATGAAGTACCGCTGATTTTGAGAAAAGAAATATATGCTACTGCCTGTATTGCTGGTGGGGGATTTTATTTGATGATGAGTGAGATTGTAGATAACCAATACCTCAATATAACCCTGTCAATTGGTCTTATTATATTGATTAGAATTCTGGCGGTTATTAAAAAATGGTCATTGCCAACCATTAACTAGGAGTTACCCCTCTAACCATCCTGTCACGGCCGTTAATGTCTTTTCTAACTTCAATGTCTTGAAAACCATTCTCTTGCAGCATGCTCACAACTTCAGCACTAAAGTTTTCATTGATTTCAAAATAGAGCTTTCCTCCAGGTATTAAGTGTGTAATTGATTTGTTAGCAATTTCTTCGTAGAACAGTAGTGGGCGAGAATCTGGTACAAACAATGCTAAGCCTGGTTCATGATCCAATACATTTTTTTCCATTTTGATTTTCTCTTTCTGCAACACATATGGCGGGTTGCTGACAATAATATTTAGATGGGATATTGGCAATTTCTCGAGCAAAACATCAATGTGGAAAAACTCAACACTTGCAGCCAGGTGTTGAGAGTTTTGTTTAGCTGTAAAAAGTGCCTCTTCACTGACATCTAGCGCGTACGCTTCCAGGTCTAATTCCAGATTAAGCGTAATTGGAATACATCCTGTTCCGGTACCAATATCCAGGACTCTATCTTTTTCTTTATTTTCTGAGATAATCCATTCTACCAATTCCTCTGTTTCTGGTCTGGGAATTAGTACATTGTTGTTTACTGAGAATTCTCTTCCAAAAAATGGTGCTGATCCAATGATGTATTGAATGGGAATAAAACGTTTTAAATCTTCCAGGCAATCCTCAATTTTTTGTTCAGAATCTTCGTTGAGCATGACCTCATCGTTTATGATTAGCTTTGCTCTGTCTATTTTTAGGTATTCACCGAAGAGAATGGAAGCCATGGAGGTAGCTTCAGCCAGGTCATAATACTTGGCCAGGATATGTTCAATTTCTAAAAAGTATTCTCTCGGTTTGATTTTTCGCATGTGAACCAAATATAGTTATGGCAAAGGAAATCTATATGCAGCGGGCGCTGCAATTAGCGCAGAAAGGACTTGGATCTGTTAGTCCAAATCCGATGGTAGGTTGTGTGATCGTTTATAATGATGAAATAATTGGTGAAGGATTTCATGAAAAATATGGAGGACCACATGCCGAGGTAAACGCAATCAATAGTGTGAAGGACCAGTCTTTACTAAAGGAGTCAGAGGTGTATGTTAATTTGGAACCATGCTCTCATTATGGAAAAACTCCTCCCTGTGCTGATTTGTTGGTTGAGAAATCTGTGAAGAAGGTGGTGATTGCCAATATTGATCCTTTTGAAAAAGTGAGTGGAAATGGGGTGACAAAATTGAAGAATGCTGGGATAGAAGTGGAAATTGGATTGTTAGAACAGCAAGGAGCCCTTTTGAACAAGCGATTTTTCACAGCGATTCAGGAGAAGAGACCATATATCATTCTGAAATGGGCACAAACCAAAGATGGATTTATAGCGAGGGCCAATTTTGATTCAAAATGGATCAGTGATGAACGCAGCAGGAAAATAGTGCATAAATGGAGGAGCGAAGAGGACGCCATTTTAGTAGGGACCAATACAGCCAAATATGATAACCCAAAGTTGAATGTTAGGGATTGGGAAGGTCGGAATCCTGTCAGGGTTGTGATTGATAAACAATTGAAACTGTCTGAAGATTTAAATCTTTTTGACCGTACCCAGCGGACGATTGTATTCAATTCTGTGGACTCAAAGTCATCCAAAAACCTTGAATATGTAAAAATTAGTGATGCGTCTTTTGAAGAAGATCTATTAGAAGCCCTGTGTCAATTGCAAATCCAATCACTGATCATTGAAGGTGGTGCGGCCACATTGGCTTCATTTATCAAAAAAGGTCTATGGGACGAATCAAGAATTTTCAAAAGTGAAACTACCTTTGGTGAAGGTATTAATGCACCTGCTATTGAAGGAACTTTGTTGAGTTCAGAGCAGTTAGTAAACGACAAATTAGAAATTATAAAAAATGGCTGAAGAACTGATTCTAAGTACCAGTGAAGATAAGGCTGAAAAATACAGTTCCCTGTTGCCTCAGATTGAGGGGCTTGTTATGGGCGAGAAAGACATCACTGCTAACCTGGCGAATATTGCCAGTGCCTTAAAGTATGGTATGGAGTTCTTTTGGGTGGGTTTTTACCTGGTGAAAGAGGAGGAATTAGTTTTAGGTCCATTTCAGGGACCTATAGCCTGTACACGGATTAGAAAAGGGAAAGGGGTTTGCGGTACAAGCTGGGAACAAGGCAAAACCATCATAGTAGAAGATGTAGATGAGTTTCCAGGGCACATAGCCTGCAGCAGCGATTCCCGCTCTGAAATAGTATTGCCGGCTTTTAAAAATGGTGAAGTTTTCCTAATATTGGATGTAGACAGCTCCTCTGTTGGTGACTTTGATGCTACTGATGAAGTATTTTTGTCCAAAGTGATCAAGTTAATAGAGGCATTTATTTAAGCTGTTTGGGAAACAATTTTCGGGGTATTTTTTTAATCTAATGGCAGAGAAAGTAATGAGCTGGCTGACCTTCGTAGAGGGAAGGTTCTTATCGCTGGCAGCAAAATATGGTCTTATTTTTTTAAGGATCAGCATTGGGTCTATCTATTTGATATTTGGATCACTCAAGTTCTTTCCAAATTTGAGTCCGGCTGAAGAGTTAGCTGGAGTTACCATCAATATGATGACTTTTAATATCATATCGGCTAGTACAGGGTTATTCTTATTGGCCATCATGGAGTCTGGTATTGGTTTGCTCCTGATTCTCAATAAACAAATGAAGAAAGTTTTGGTCATTGCATTATTGCACATGGTCTGTACATTTCTCCCACTAATCTTGTTGCCTGGTTATTCATTTCAGGATTCTCCCTTCACATTGTCCATAGTGGGTCAATACATTTTAAAAAATCTGATATTGGTAAGTGCCATGTTGGTACTTTATGCCAACACTTTAAATAATTCAAGGGTTAAATAGGTATATTTCATACCTATGAGCTTTCTGTATGCCGAATGGAGAAAATTGGCAATGGCCAATTATGCAATTGATCCTAAACTACTAGAGCCATATTTACCTTATAAAACAGAGCTGGATCTCTGGAAAGGTAAGTGCTATGTAAGTTTAGTAGGTTTTATGTTTGTCAATACCAGGTTATTGGGTATTAAGGTTCCATTCCATATTAATTTTGAAGAAGTCAACCTGAGGTTTTATGTTCGCTACCATGATGGTTCTAACTGGAAAAGAGGTGTAGTATTTATCAAGGAAATTGTTCCAAAGCCAGCATTAACATTTGTTGCTAATACTGTTTACAAGGAAAACTACGAAACACTTCCTATGAAACATAGGTGGGATGTTTTGCCGAAGGCACTTGAAGTATCATACAGCTGGAAGAAAGGAGGGAGATGGCACAATTTTTTGGTGTCGGCAGATGCCAAAGCAGCAGAAATTCCAGCACAATCTGAAATAGAATTCATCACTGAACATTATTGGGGCTATGCTAAGGCATCAGAGAATAAATCCAATGAATATGAGGTAACACATCCTCGCTGGAAGCATTATCCTATAAAGAATTTTGAGGTTGATGTTGATTTTGGTCTTACTTACGGTCAGGATTGGAGTTTTCTAAATGATCAGAAACCAGATTCTGTTTTATTAGCGGAGGGATCGGACATTACAGTAGAAAGTAAAAGAGTTATTTCGTAGATCAATAAGTGGATAGAGAAGTTAAAATGTTCTTCCCTTGTGAGTGAGCTATTTGTTTCTCAGATACTCGTTAATTACTTTTGTCGCCATGATAAAATCGACCATTGCAGTCGTTGCTATTTTTCTTTGCTCATTCAGTGATTCATTCTCGCAGAAAAACGAGCCCTCTATTGCCAGGGCACCATCATACCAAAGTGTGGTAACATTTGACAATGGACAATCTTTACGAGCCGCTCCGGATGATGAAATTGCTTTGATTGTCATTATTGGTGAAAATGGTTACCTGTTTAAAAATCTTGAGAATAAGGAATTCGACGGACAGATTTCACCACAACACATAGCGGGTCTACATGTGATTACCAGTCCGGAACAATCCATTAACGTAATTGGATTTGAGAAAAAAGCAATTGCGATTATTCTGGATGAAGCCAGTCAATTAGATATTGCTGAAAGGTTTAAATTAAACAGAAGACAATTGAAATCAGTTTTGGCAGACCTTTCAATTGACAAAGCCACGATCTAGGCCAGTTCGGCCACTACAGTTCTTCCTGCCTTGGTTTTATCTCCAATATTGACTTTAATAGTAGCATCAAGTGGCAAATAAAGATCCACTCTTGATCCAAATTTGATGAAACCAAATTCCTGGCCCTGTTCTACAGCTTGTCCCTCATCTAAATACCACTTTATTCTTCGTGCCATAGCACCGGCAATTTGTCTGATCAAGATCTCGGGACCTTGTTTGGGTTGGTAGACAATAGTTGTACGTTCATTGTCAGTACTTGACTTAGGGTGCCAGGCTACCAGGTATTTCCCAGGATGATATTTGAAGTACTTAACAATACCACTAATTGGGTTCCTGTTGACATGGACATTGACAGGTGACATAAAGATGGAAACCTGTTTTCTTTTTTCATTCAGGTATTCTGTTTCTTCAGTATCTTCTATAACCACCACTTTCCCATCGGCTGGGGCAAGCACATATTTGTCTCCGGTGTTTACGGTGATTGAAGGATTTCTGAAGAATTGTAAAACCAGAAGGTAAAGTACTACCGTAGTAGCAATAACCAATTGCTGGATCAGTACCATTTGGATGTAAGTGATTGCCAGATAATCAGCAATGGCAAAAACAACCAATAAAACAATGAGTAATACTCTACCTTCCTTGTGTATCATAATGCTAATTAAAAACCACCTCGATAGGTGTAAGTTTTGGCCACTTTATCAATGGCTACAATATATGCTGCAATTCTAAGTGAAACATCGTATTTTTTTGATGTTTCATACACTTTTTCAAACGAAGTTTTCATGATCCTATCCGAACGCCTGTTCACACGCTCTGCAGTCCATTTATAACCTAGTCTGTTTTGTACCCACTCAAAATAGGAGACAGTTACACCACCAGCATTGGCTAGGATATCAGGTACAGCCATAATTCCTTTTTCATTGATGATGGAATCGGCTTTTGCAGAAGTTGGTCCATTGGCGCCTTCTACAATCAATTTTGCCTTTATTTTATCAGCGTTGTGTACGGTAATAACATCTTCTACAGCAGCAGGAACCAAAACATCTACATCTAACAATAGTAGTTCGTCAGGGCTAATTTTTTCAGCTCCTCCAAAACCATCCAGACTTCCGTTGTTATTGTTTCTGTAATCTATTGCCGCTTGAATATTGATGCCATTTTCATTGTAATAAGCTCCCGAAAGGTCACTTATTCCACAAACCTGAGCACCCCTCTCTTCCAGAAGGTAAGAAGCCCATGAGCCTACATTTCCAAAACCCTGGATGGCACATTTTGCTTTAAAAGGATTGATTTTCAATTTCTCCATGGCAGCAAGTGCAGAGATCATTACACCACGACCAGTAGCCTCTGTTCTACCCAAAGATCCACCAAGTACAAGTGGTTTTCCGGTTACAACAGCGTTTACTGTCATACCATGTGCTCTGGAATATTGGTCCATCAGCCATGCCATCTCAGCTGGACCAGTTCCCATGTCAGGGGCTGGAATATCTTTATCAGGACCGAAAACCTCATGCATGGCTGAAGTAAAGGCTCTTGTTAATCGCTCTACTTCTCCTCTTGACATTTCACGCGGGTTGCATTTAATCCCTCCTTTCGCACCACCGTATGGGATGTCAACCACGGCACATTTCCATGTCATCCAGGCGGCCAGTGCTTTCACCTCATCGATGTTTACATCCATGTCATACCGGATACCACCTTTCGATGGTCCCAGGATGTTTGAATGTATAACCCTGTACCCTTCGAACACTTTGATTGATCCATCATCCATAGTTACCGGAAGAGAAACGATAACTTGTTTTTCAGGCGATTTCAGTACGTTATATACTTCATCGTCTAAACCTAAATGCTGTGCAGCAATGTGAAACCTAGACATCATTGACTCAAAAGGATTTTCTTTATCCTTAATTGGAGCCGGTTCAATGTAACCCATATCCTTTAGTTATTGGAATTAATATTGTTTATGCCGCAAAACTAGTGAATGCGCCAATATTTCAAATATTTAATGACTCTTTTTGCGCAACGTTTGCAAAGACGTTTCTTACCTTAATATAATCTGTTTTTCTGGTTTTGAGAGGTGGTTTTATTAAAACAGTTCTAAAAACACCGTAATAAATGGCATTGCCAGTAAAAGCCCATCAAATCGGTCTAAAAAACCACCATGTCCGGGAATTGTGCGTCCTGAATCTTTTATGTGAATGCTTCTTTTGAACATGGATTCTACCAGATCTCCGTATGTTCCAGCTACAATAATGATGATTGCAATGCTGACCCACTTCCAAAGTACCAGGTCATGAAAGTAGAATGAAAGAACCACTGCACAGGCAGTAGCCAGTATACATCCGCCGATAAACCCTTCCCATGATTTTTTAGGAGACACTCTTTCAAACAACTTGGTCTTCCCAAATTTTACACCGGCAAAATAGGCACCAGTATCGCTGCACCAAAGAATAAGCAATACACCCAGGATAATTTGCCAGCTGTAATGATCGCTACTCACGGTGAATGCTACATGATTTAAAAGTGAAAATGGAAGGGCCACATAGATGATCCCCAGAAAGAAGAAGGCAATATTGACAAATGGGTTAGTGTCTGATTGCTTGTAGAGTTTAATGAAATATTCAAGTGTTGCGATGGGGAATAGAATGAAGTACCATCGGTAGGAGAGTAAATCACTCTCAATTAAAAAGCTCAGTATGAATAATGCTCCACCTACTATGACTCCCAATAACCGAATGGGGATGTAGCTTTGAGACCTTAGTAATCGATAGAATTCCCATTGCGTGATCAACGATATGGCCAAAAAGACTACAAAGTAGCTCCACTTGTCGTATACGATTGATGAAATAATGATTGCAGCACCAATGATGGCGGCAATGATTCGCTGAACTAACTCGCTGTATTTACTCAAACTTAATTTCCTCCTTGACGATTCTTATGGCTGGCAATACATTATCAGGTTGGACCATTACCTCAAAATGACCGAATTTGTATGCTGAATCCTGTTTGTCTAGAATTACGGAGGCAATATTGTTGTCTGCAAGCACAGCTTTGACGATTTCAGCTCTGTACCTTAATTGATCATCGAAAATTTTTTGCCAACTATCCATCACTTTGGGTCTTAGGATTAAAATGCCTGATAAAGGCCATCATGGCGAATATAAATAATACAAGGAATATTAGCTGCTGATAAAATGGAACACTTTCCACTTCTTCTAAATCTTGCTCTATAATTTGATTGTTTGCCATATAGACCAAAAGTATGGAAAGCCCGTTGTTGATGAAATGCCCAATCATAGGATAAAGCAAGTTACCAGAGTAATAAAACATGTAACCAAAAACCACTCCAAGAAGAGCTCTCGGGACAGTCCCATAAAATTGCATGTGGATTGCGCCAAAAATGAGACCAGTCAGCCAGATGGCAACATGCGGATTTTCTGTCATTCTATGTAAGGTGGGTTGGAGTACTCCACGAAATAATAATTCTTCCCCGACCGCTGGAAGGACTGCTATAACAAATAGAGCAATTCCTAACTGCCCTTTACTGTTAAAGGAGGTTAAGAATTCGGTCACTTCTGCCAATTGGTCTTCCTTTGAACGAGCTATGCTTTCAAATTCTCTTAAAAACTCTGGTAAGACCACATTTTGGTTCCATTCTATGAAAATCGTATTAACTACCATAAATGTGAAGGTCATTCCGGAGCAAATGAGAACTCCTTGTAAGAGGTTTTGATGCTTTCTAAAGAATTTTGCAAGTGATACTCTTTCAAAAAGTGTAAGATAGACCAGAGCGGCTCCTGAAAACATAAAAGCAGAAGTCAACCCCTGAAAGATCATTAGCAGCCACCAGTTTTCATCACTGTCGGTTAACGAATAGTCCATAACGAAATCAAAAGACTTCCCCTGGATCTCAAGTAAAAGTGCAAAAGCAGATGCGCCCATTGCACCTCCCAACAAAACCAGCGCAATTAAAATTAAAAGCTGAATAAGTGGGTGTCTATCATCAGGAATAAGCTCCTTGTGGTAGTTATTCATATTCTATTTAAATTTGCGGCAAAATTAATCAGAAAAGCTGTGGTCAGAATAGATAACATTGAGATTGGTGAATTTCCTTTATTACTGGCGCCTATGGAGGATGTAAGTGATCCGCCATTTCGTGCGGTTTGCAAGGAAAATGGAGCAGACCTGATGTACACAGAATTTATTTCCTCTGAAGGCTTGATTCGTGATGCAGCCAAGAGTGTACAGAAATTAGATATTTATGATTATGAGCGCCCTATTGGAATCCAAATTTTTGGAGACAAGATAGATTCAATGAGACAGGCAGCCGCTATTGCCGAAGAAGCCAATCCTGAGCTGATTGATATTAACTATGGGTGTCCTGTTAAGAAGGTGGCTTGTAAAGGAGCTGGTGCAGGGATTTTATTGGATATCCCCAAAATGCAGGAAATGACTGCTGAGATTGTCAAGCAAGTTGATAAACCAGTTACTGTAAAAACCAGATTAGGTTGGGATGATAGTACGATCAGAATTGTTGAAGTGGCCAAAAGACTTCAGGATGTAGGTATAAAAGCATTGACCATCCATGGAAGAACACGTCAACAGATGTACAAAGGAGTAGCTGACTGGACCAAAATAGCCGAAGTTAAAAACCATCCGGATATTCATATTCCTATTTTTGGTAATGGAGATATTGATTCACCTGAGAAAGCAAAAGAATACAAAGAAAAATATGGTGTGGATGGCATTATGATTGGTAGAGCAGCCATTGGGTATCCCTGGATATTCAATGAGATCAAACATTTTTTGGAAACTGGTGAGCATTTGCCCAAACCGGGAATGAAAGAAAGAGTAGCTGTTGCCAAAAAGCATCTGAAATTTTCCGTAGAATGGAAAGGTGAGAGAACAGGTATTTATGAAATGAGAAGACACTATACAAATTACTTTAGAGGTATCTCAAATTTCAAACCATACCGAACTAAATTAGTAGAGTCTGAAGATTTCAATGAATTGGACAACCTTTTGTCTGAAATTGAAGTTGAATTCAGTTCACATGATTTAGTTTCTGCCTAATGAATAAAAATAATGGATTAGTAGCCTGGGGTCTACTGATTTTCCTTTCTATAATTTGGGGTAGTTCATTTATCCTGATTAAAAAAGGGCTTGTTGATCTTAGCCCAGTGGAAGTAGGCGCTATTCGTATCATCTCTGCAATGATTGTTTTGCTACCTATTGCCATCAAAAATCTTAAAGGTCTTTCCCGACGAACTTTGAAATTACTTTTTGTGATTGGCTTTGTGGGTAGTTTTTGTCCGGCATTTCTGTTTGCCATTGCCCAAACACACCTGGAGAGTTCTATTACAGGTGTGATCAATGCGCTTACTCCTTTATCAGTCATATTGATGGGTTTTTTATTCTTTGCTAAAAGATTTGGTCCGAAAGTGATCGCTGGAATGTTTCTTGGATTTGTTGGGACCGCAATACTGATCTTTTCCGGTACAGCTTTTAGTGGAGGAAGTGTTAATTACTATGCACTTTATGTAGTTCTGGCCACAGTCATGTATGGTGTGAACCTGAATGTAATCAAGTATTATCTGGCGGAAATTAATTCTATGACCATTACCAGCATTAGTTTGTTATTCGTTGGTCCGATAGCTCTGGTCATTCTATTCTTTTTCACAGGGTTTACAGATAAAATAGGAGTTGTGGATGGAGTTTGGCTATCGACTGGTTACATCCTGGTTTTAGGAATTGTGGGGACAGCAATGGCGCTTTTAGTATTCAATCACCTGGTTAAAATTACGGATCCTGTTTTTGCCAGCTCTGTAACTTATATCATTCCGGTGGTGGCATTGATTTGGGGGTTAATTGATGATGAAACACTCTACACCATGCATTATATTGGTATTGGATTGATTTTATTTGGTGTTTGGGTAGCCAATTCTAAAATGCGTGTTGGAAAACCAGCACCTGCAAAGGCTTAAAACAGAGCCGGAACGATTAAATAAGCAATAGCTGCAATTAGCAGTGCACTAAAAAGATTCAATATAAATCCTGCGCTGATCATGTCTCTCATCTTCAGGGATCCGGTACTGAATACAATGGCATTCGCTGCGGTTGCGACAGGAAGCATAAAGGCACATGAAGCAGCTAGTGTAGCACCTATCATAAAAATAAACGGGTTGATTTCCAATGAATCTGACATTGAGGCGAGTACCGGCAACATAATGGAAGCAGTTGCCACATTGGATGTAATTTCTGTCATGAAATTGATGAGCAGTACAATTATCAAGGTCAGAAGGATTAGATTAATTCCACCCAATAATGTGAATTGATCCCCTAACCAAAGCGCTAAACCTGAACTTCTAAATGCTGCTGCAATTGATAATCCTCCTCCAAAAAGGATGATTACGCCCCATGGGAGGGTTTTGGCTAACTCCCAATCAATTAATCGTTCATTTTCATTGGCCGGTATGGCAAACAATAGAAGTGCTGAAAAAATGGCAATCACAGTATCATTGACACCCGGAACAAAAGGTTCGATCAGAAATGGCCTTGTAATCCAGGCGATTGCAGTAAATATAAAAACAGCAAGAACTCTTTTTTCCTCATGGGTGATACGTCCCATTGCTTTGAGTTCATGCTGGATGATATCATGCTCAGGCATCTCAACTCCTTTTAGTTTGAAAGCCACAGTAGTAAGATGAAACCATACAACTACCACTAAAATTACTACGAGAGGAAAACCAAATGTAATCCAGGAAGTGAAGCTGATGTCTACATTGTAAATGCTTTTAGCGAGTGAAACCAAAATTGGATTAGTGGGTGTCCCTACAAGTGTGGCCATTCCTCCAATTGATGCACTGTACGCGATTCCAAGCAGAAGAGACTTTTTGAAACCCATATACCTCTCATCCGATGGCACCTGGGCCATAATAGCGATTGCAATGGTAATCATCATCAAACAACTCGCAGTATTGGAAATCCACATAGACATAAAACCTGTAGCAACCATAAATCCGAGGACAATCAACCTGGCATTACCGCCAATTGCATTAACAATCGTAAGCGCGATTCTTTTATGCAGGTTCCACTTTTCTATAGCAAGAGCAATAATAAATCCTCCCATAAACAGGAAAAGCATTTTATCACCATATGCCGCAGTTGTTTGTTTAATAGGAGCTCCGTTAAATGTGGGTAGCAAAACAATAGGGAGTAGAGAGGTGGCTGGTATTGGAATGGGTTCTGTTATCCACCAGACAGCTACCCAGGTTGTAACACTTAAGACAGCCCTGGCTTCAGTTGGGATATTGTCAAACTGAATGACATAGTTGAATAGTATAAAAAGAACCGGACCCAATATGAGTCCGGTAACCTTCACAATGTTATGTTTAGAAATCTGATTCTTCAAGCTTGCCAAAGTCAAACTCACCTAAAAATTTAGATGCTTCCTTCGTGTTTTGAAATTCAAAATTCTTTCTATGTCCCTTATTGCTCACTACTTCTACTTTTACAGAAACAGGGATTGTAGTTCCTTTCAATGGATCGTCAATGAGTTGACCGGAATCAGCATTGTCAAGATCTGGAGCTGCGTGTCTGCTTAATTTTACAGTTTGTCTCTTGATTCGATCACAATAGGTACATTGGAATTCTTTCTTAAGTTCTCCATCAGCATATTCTGAAGGATATTTAATAATTTCCTCTTTGACAAGCTTCAATGTCTGAAGACCACATCGGTCACACTCCAGAGCTGCCAGGTGGCCTTTGTATTTTTCGATTTGCACGTAATCAGAAACCGGGTCAATCCATACATCATAATCTACTGAGAATGCATTTTCTTCAGCTTGCATACCTTCGTCCAGGTAGGCATCTTCTTCCTCTTCACTTAACAGTTTGAGTTGCCCACCGGTATTGGGATTTGTTCTTGGTGTATACCTTAGTTTCTTTAATTTCTTGTCCAGTGGTTTAGGATAGTAGTATTTAAACACAAGATAAGCTACATACACCCATAATGTACCCAAACAAAATGCCGTGAAGAATCTGATAAACAACCAGACATAACTCAACTCAACAGTTTCTTGCCTGGTTTGATTCAAGTAGGCAAAAATCGCACCTGCAAAAGCATAATGTGAATATTCATACCATTTGACTTCATTTTTGCTCATGAAATCAAATTTGGCTTTTAGACTTCCTGCTGTATAGTATCGGATTTTGTAGAACAGGTAGATCAGAACACCCGCAGCAAATAGTGCAATGGATAGATAGAGCATAATAATGCCCCACACATCCAAAAACTTTAGATAAGATTCGCTCATAACAACTTCTTTATTTCATAGTACACCTAACAATTGAATGATGATATCCAATTATCAATTAAAAATATTATTTCCTAATAACCCGTAAATTAAAGGATATATCGACTAAATAAAAAACGCTGTTAATCTGTAAAAAGTGCGTCCCGAATTACTTCAGTGTTATGAAAGATGGGTTAATTTTTTCGGACACAATTTCTTTAAGGACAGGATACCATTGAGCCAATCTTTTTTCACATTCATAGGTGTAGGTGCCCATGAGCGAAATTAATAGTATTAATATGAGTTTTCTGCCTTTCATTTTCTGAAAAATAGTTCCGACACATGTGCACCGGAACCTATTGAGTTTTTGACCTTTGTAAAATTATAGATGCGGTTTTGGCTTATTGGTTGCATCAGGGTTGTGAAATATTACATTTTTTTGACAATTTTATTCAGAGAGGCCTTTCAAAGGCATATTTTGAATATATTATAATTCCTTTACTTAAAACCGCAACTTGCTTCATTATGGCAGTACAGAATACATCTACTCCTAATATTCCTAAACTCAATAAAAAAGACATATCAGAATCCATTTTAGTGGAAGTGGCCTGGGAAGTTATGAACCAGGTTGGAGGTATCTATACAGTGATTAGATCTAAAGCACCTACTGTGAGTAAAAGATGGGGTAAGAATTATTGCCTGTTGGGGCCTTATGTCCATCAAAATGTTTCTGCTGAGTTTGATCCAATTACAAATTTGAATGATCCTTTTGGAAAAGCTGTAGAAGCTATGCGCGCTAAAGGATTTGATGTGCTTTATGGACACTGGTTGGTAACGGGAAGACCAAAGGCCGTATTGTTTAACCTTGGGAGCATCATGGATAAACTTGGTGAGATTAAATATTTGCTATGGGAACACCATGGTATATCTACACCACCTGATGATGATCTGATGAACCAGGTGCTGGCATTTGGTGAATTGTGTAGAATCTTTCTCACTGAATTGACCCATGCAACGACTGATCAAAGAATCATTGCGCATTTTCATGAATGGATGGCCGGTTCTTCAATTCCAGAAATAAGAAGAGACAATCTGAATATCAGGACAGTATTCACCACACATGCTACCTTATTGGGCAGGTACCTGGCAATGAATGATTCTCAGTTCTATGAGCATTTACCTTTTCATGATTGGCAAAAAGAAGCCCAGCATTTCAATATTGAACCTGGAGTAAGCATAGAACGTGCAGCAGCACATGGATCTCATGTGTTCACCACTGTGAGTGAGGTGACCGGAAAAGAATGTAGGTATTTGCTGGGGAGGGAACCAGATATGATTTTACCCAATGGTTTTAATAATGAACGATTTGAGGTGTTGCATGAATTTCAGAATATGCACCTGGAGTTCAAGAATAAGATCCATGAATTTACAATCGGGCATTTCTTCCAAAGCTATACTTTCGACCTGGATAAGACGATGTACTTCTTCACATCCGGAAGGTTTGAGTACAAGAACAAAGGATTTGATTTGACCCTTGAAGCATTGGCCCGATTAAATCATAGACTAAAAGAAGAAGGATCTGATATCACGGTGGTGATGTTCTTTGTCACCAAGAAGCCTTATCACAGCATCAATCCTGCTGTGCTTCAGTCCAGGGCCAGTATGGAGGAGTTGAGAGGAGCCATAGATGGAATTATCAAGCAGGTAGGAGATCGGTTGTTTTTTGAAGCAGCCTCTTCGGAAGATAGCAAGTTGCCGAACCTGAATCACTTTGTTGAGGACTATTGGAAACTTCGTTTCAGGAGAACTTTGCAATCCTGGCGAACAAGCAATTTACCTCCTGTAGTAACACATAACCTCATGGATGACGGAACTGATGAGATCCTCAACTTTATCAGGAGTTCCAATTTGGTCAACAATGAAGAGGACAGGGTTAAAATTGTATACCACCCGGATTTCATCAATTATACGAATCCGCTTTTTGGTTTAGAGTATGATCAATTTGTGAGAGGGTGTCATTTGGGCGTATTTCCTAGTTACTATGAGCCATGGGGATACACACCATTAGAATGTATCGCTCGTGGTGTGCCTACCGTTACGAGTGACCAGGCTGGTTTTGGTGATTATGCGTTACAAAATGTGAAAGACATCAACAAGAGTGGGATATATGTCATTAAAAGAAATGGCAGGTCCTTTGATGATGCAGCCAACCAATTAACACTGAAGCTATACAGATTCTTGCAATTGGGTAGAAGGGAACGGATTGATCAGCGTAACCGGGTGGAAAGTTCATCGGTTCAGTTTGACTGGAAGTACCTCTCAAAACCTTACGAACAGGCCTATAAGAGCTGTTTGACCATGAAGTAAAAAATATTTATAGTAAGTTTTTCCTTGTTCAGCGAAATTATTTCCTGCTCCATCGAAGTTTTTCCAATTTTTCATTGGTATGATATAAATTGGTAGTGTAATTAAAAAAATGTAGTATGATGGGGTCTAAAATTATTAAAATCGCAATGGTAGTAATGGCACTGGGCATTTTCACTTCAAGCCAGGTAGCCGCGCAGGAAGTAACTGAGGATGAATTGTCAGTCACTGTTCTTAAATGGTTTTACAATCACTACCAAAATCCGGAATTTCCAACATGGGAACTAGTAAAGAGCGAATCAAATGAGGAGCTATTCAAAGTTTCATTCGCTTATAATGGTGATGATTATGTTGCGATTTATGATAAGAACGGAAAACGAGCTTACGAAAACATCATCTATGATAAAAAGCAGCGTCCTGTTAGTCTGATTGATTTCGCAGAGACAAATTACGATAAATTCAAGGTTTTGGACATTAAGAAACACACCAACTTTGAATATGGAGCAAGATCCAGTGAAGATACTAACTACGAATTGGTAGTTAAGATTGACGGAACAGAAACGTCAGTATGGTTCAATGAAGACATGAACAGATACTCAAGCTTCGATGTAAGTACACTTGCTTTGAAATAAGACTTAAAGATTTTTTATATTTCCCCAATATGATTGGTTGTAACAAATTAATGTTACAACCTTTTTTTATGCCCTTTTACTCGGTCCAACTCATAGGGTAGTTGTCGTCCAAATAAGGAATTGCTTCTTCAGTCACATAGATTGGTCCAAAAGTATCCAGCATTACTGCAATTTCTTCAGTTTCTTTAGCACCAATACTCTTTTCCACTGTACCTGGATGAGGTCCATGAGGTAATCCACCTGGATGTAGTGTGAATGAACCTCTGTCGATTCCTTTTCGGCTCATAAAGTTTCCTTCTACATAGTACAACACCTCATCAGAATCTATGTTTGAATGATTATAAGGTGCTGGTATGGCTTCAGGGTGATAGTCAAATAACCTGGGGACAAATGAACAGATCACATAACCGTGTGCCTGGAATGTTTGATGAACAGGCGGTGGCTGATGAATTCTGCCTGTTATCGGTTCAAAATCATGTATCGAGAAGGCGTACGGAAATAAGTAACCATCCCAACCAACCAGGTCAAAGGGGCTGTAATCATAAACATAATGATGCAGGAATCCACCTTTTTTGATTTTGACTAAATACTCTTTTTTCTCTCGCTCCGTGATCATTTCTGATGGAGGTCTGATATCTCTTTCACAATAGGGTGAATGCTCTAGTAATTGCCCCAACGCATTGCGATACCTGCTAACAGTTTCAACAGGATGAGCCGACTCAATTACAAGCAATCTCAATGGACCTTCTTCCCACTCGAATTTATAAATGGTCGTTCGTGGAATGACCACATAATCTCCTGCTCTCACCTTTAACTTACCAAATTGTGAAAGGAGGCAACCTTCACCATCATGAATAAAGACTACCTCATCTGATTCGCCATTTTTGTAGTAGTAGTCCATTTTTCGTTGTGAAGGATTGCAAAGTGCCATGGACACATCCTTATTCTTTAATAACGTGAGACGAGCACTTAAATAGTCATCTCCCGTTACACCAATATCATTCGTTTTCAGATGAACCTGTTTCAGGGGATAATCTTCCGCAATCTTGGAATTGTAAGGTTCTGAATCCAGTACTTTCAGGACACGAGTGGGTGCATTGATATGGTATAGGTTTGAATATATACCAGAAAACCCACGTGAACTCACCAGCTCCTCCTTGTAAAGAGAGCCGTCAGGTTGTCTAAATTGGATGTGCCTCTTTGGAGGAATCTCACCCAATCGGTGGTAATATGTCATGTTGTCTATTTTTTTGCCAGAGCTTCAGCCTGATCGAAGAGCTCTATTGCTTTCATAAATATTTCATTCGTTTCGTTGAAAATCGGGTAGAAACCTTCATTACTCCAAACGCTTCTTGCAATATAAGCTTTCAAATAGATTTTTATAAGTGGTTTTGAGTTTTCGAATTGTTGCTTGTCAAATTTCAATCCATTGGCTTCTGCCAGAGAAACTAACTCTTTTAAGAGCGCATCTGATACCTCAAAATTGTCTTTGAATTTCTCAAAACCCATTGTTTCAAGCCTTTCCTTGTTTTCTCCACTGTATCTCAGGGTGAATTCCCTAAGTGAATTGGTAGTAAACAACTTATTCAGGTACCGACTTGTATAGGCAGTATCAATTGGAACGAAATAGTCTGGTGTGATACCTCCACCACCATAAACTTCTCTCCCTTTGGCTGTAAAGTATTTCAAGCTGTCGGCCACCTCGATGCTATCCGCTGAATACATCTCACCATTTTCGTATCTGTCGATGATATCCCTATTGTAATCATCAGAATGACCTTCATAAGGCTTCTGGATACTTCTTCCACTAGGCGTATAATATCTACTGATTGTCAATCTTAATTCCGAGCCATCATTCAAATCAAATGGCATCTGTACCAGCCCTTTTCCAAATGACCTTCTCCCAACAATTAGGCCTCTGTCATTATCCTGAATTGCACCAGAAACGATTTCTGAGGCACTGGCACTTCCCTCATCGATCAATACAATAAGCGGAGCGGTCTCAAACACACCTTCACGTTGCGCTCTGTATTCTGAATCATACCTGGTTTCTTTACCTGTGGTATAAACGATCATTGGGTTTCCTGCCAGGAATTCATCGGCCATTTTTACAGCTCTGTCCATGTAACCACCGGGATTTCCTGTTAAGTCCAGAACAAGCTTTTTCATACCGTTTTCGATCAGACCATTGAGGTGGATCTTGAACTCATCATAGGTAGTGGCTGAGAATCTATTGACTTTGATGTAGCCAATCTCATCATTGACCATATAACTCACATCTACAGAGTATTGAGGAATTTTGTCTCTTACAATCTCATATTCTAATATTTCTGATTCACCCTGACGTTTGATGCCTACTTTGACCATTTCTCCTTTTGGACCTCTAAGTCTATCAAACACACCCCTGTTATTTATACCTATGCCAGCAACGTTTTCTCCATCTACAGTGACGATCTTGTCACCAGCCAGCAATCCAACAGCTTCACTTGGTCCACCAGATAGTGGCGTGATCACGTAAATGGTGTCTTTAAAAATGTTGAATTCAATGCCTATGCCACTGTAATTCCCTTTCAATTGCGCCTGTGTGAGTTGCAATTCTTCCTCTGGAATATATACTGTGTGTGGATCCAGATCCTCCAGCATATTCTCAATTGCTTTTTCTACCAAAGCATCAGTGTCTACCTCATCTACATAGTCATTGTTGATGTAGGTGAGTACCTGTCGAAATTTGTAGAGACTTTTGAAAATGTCATTTTCCCTTGGTTTTGATTCACCACCCTGCATGCTGGCTCCAATAAAAATACCTGCTGCGATGGCTAATGTTAATAAAACTGGAAGTCTCACTACACTTTTCGAATTGTTATACTCACTCACTGGCTTGAGAAATTTTAAGATTTTATAAACGTAACATTAAAAATAAGCATTTTAATGTTTTTTATTTACGTTGTAATCCTAATTCAGTTCCTATTTAATTTAATTTTTGGATGAACGGTTGATCGTTTCATCGTTTGATTATCTTTGTGTCTATGCTAACACTCAATAAGAATATTGGACAACTCGTCGACGAGCATTTTGTGCTTGCCCGGGCTCTGCATTTCCTGGGTGTTGATTTTCTAGAGCATGTTGACCAAACGCTCCTTCAGCTCTGCAAAACCCGTGGAATCAGATTGGGTGCACTGCTTCAGATATTTGACAAATTCAATCAAAAAGAAGTAGAGCGACTGGATTTGAAAGCTTATCCAATTGATTTAACCATTGGGTACCTAAAGCACTCACATCAGGTTTTCATCAAGGAGAAACTTCCTTATGTGGCCAAGTTGATAAACAAACTGGATGCCAGTGAATCTTTTCCTCATTTGGTAGAGGACTTAAAGATCATATTTCCAGTCTTTCTGGAAGATTTTATCAATCACATCTATGAGGAGGAGGACTCTGTATTTCGATATATTATGAGTCTTCATGAAACCTTGAAAGGTGGGGTATCCGCTGTAAACAGGCATTTTTATCTCTACAAGGAGTATTCAATTGATGCGATCATTAAAGAACATCATGATGAAGATGAGATGCGAGGTTTACGGGAGATGATCCAAACACTGGATCACGAAAAATGTGATTTGCACCTAAGCACTATCATCAAAGAATTAAAAGCGTTTGACCTGGAACTAAATCACCACGCCAGGATCGAAAATGACGTTTTACTTCCGGAAGCAGCCATTCTGGAAAGGAAATTGACTGACATTCACAAAAAACTGACCCAGTTGAATTGAGTTAATGGGTAGAATTCTTGCAATAGATTACGGATCAAAAAGAGTCGGGCTGGCAGTAACTGATCCCCTCCAAATTATAGCTTCAGCACTGGATACCATTCACCCCAAGGACGTGGTGGATTTTCTGAAAAACTACATGAAAACCGAGGAGGTTGACACAATTGTAGTTGGGATGCCAAAGACACTTAGTAATGAAAACACCAACGCCACACCATTGGTGGAGGCCTTTATTAATCTATTGAGGAAGAACTTTCAAGGAAAAGAAATAGTTTTGCATGACGAAAGGTTCACCAGTAAAATGGCCCTGGATGCAATGATTGCCGGAGGTGCTACTAAAAAGCAGCGAAGAGAAAAGGGAAATATTGACAAGGTGAGCGCAACGATAATTTTACAATCATATTTAGAGAGTAAACAATGATATATCCGATAGTTGTATACGGAGATCCGGTTTTAAGAAAGAAAGCAGTTGATATAGAAGAAGGTGCTTTCGATGTGAAGGAGTTTGCCAACGACATGATAGAAACAATGCATGGTGCCAATGGAATTGGTCTGGCTGCACCACAAATTGGCAAATCGATGCGGATGTTTGTAGTGGATGGAAGACCCCTGGAGGAAGAGGGGATGGAAGATTTTTTCAAGGTTTTCATAAACCCGGAAATTCTGGAAGAAGAAGGAGACAGCTGGAAATACGAGGAAGGTTGTTTGAGTATTCCTGGTATCAGAGAAGATGTTGAAAGAAATCCTGTGATCACTATCCGTTACTTTGACGAAGATTGGGTAGAACATACAGATACATTTGATGGGATGAAGGCACGAATCATCCAGCATGAGTATGATCACATTGAAGGTGTTCTATTCACCGATCACATTTCTCCCCTGAAGAAACGATTATTGAAAGGCAAACTTGCCAATATCAGTAAGGGTAAATTTGATGCTGATTACAGAACTAAAGTTCCTGCAAAAAGGTGAATGATGAGCTGATCATCGGCTTAATTCAATCAAACTTACACTGGGAAAATATTGAAGCCAATTTGGCCATGTTTGAGGAAAAAATATGGCAATGGGAGAAATTCCCGGATGTAATTGCACTTCCCGAAATGTTTTCAACCGGGTTTACAATGAATGCCCAGAAATTTGCAGAACCATCCAACAGCAAGACTTTTCGATGGATGAAACAAATGGCCGCACAGACAGGATCTGTGGTATGTGGAAGCTATATCATAGTGGAAAACCAGAAATATTATAACCGGTTTTTTGCTGTTTATCCAGGTGGTGAATACAAACATTATGATAAAAAGCACCTGTTTTCATTAGCGGGTGAAGATGAGTCTTTTTCTGCTGGAGCAGAGCGAATGATATTCGAAGTAAAAGGCTGGCGAATCTTTCCAATGATTTGCTATGACCTGAGGTTTCCAGTCTGGTCCCGGTCAGTGAACTATAATTATGACGTTTTGCTTTATGTAGCCAATTGGCCAAAACCAAGGATCAATGCATGGAATACGTTACTGCAAGCCAGAGCAATCGAAAATCTGAGTTATTGTGTGGGTGTGAATCGGATTGGAACTGATGGTTATGAGGCCGATTACAATGGGTATTCTGGTATTTACAATCATAAAGGGGAACCATTGTTTGACACTCTGGTGGATATAGAATCCGCTCCAATTGCGATACTCGATAAGGCTTCAATGCAGAAGTTCAGATCTCGTTATAATTTCATGAAGGAAGCTGATTCTTTTAAACTTCTCTAGTCTTTAACCAATCTATTAATTCAGTTGAGTCTGAAATTTGAACAGGCTGGAAGCTGTTGAGGGTAGATTCCTGGTCATCAATATTGAAATTCACAATGACCTTCACTTTGGATTTGTTTCTGGAAAGTAAGTTGAGATATTTTCTGATCGAAAGGGTGTCTGGTTGTTCTTGACAATCAAAAAATACATAAACAAATGAGGATTTCTTTACTAGCTCCTTGCAATAGTGCATCAGTCCTTCTGTGCTATCATTATTGAGATGGAAGTAGGTGACTTCAGGTAGGGAGCCTTTTAAAGATGATTCGATTGGGTTTTCAAATGGGAGGTTTTTCCAATCATCCAGCTGAATATGAAGGAGGGCCAAATCGCTCATTCCACATAAAACTTTGCGGTAGAGATTTCACCTTTCAAAATATAGATACCTGTCCTTAAATCATTGACCAAAATCCTAAACTCCTCATCAGCCGCAAGGTCAAAAGCATCCAGGATCATGTTGCCAGCAAGGTCTGTAACAAAGGCCTTTTGATCTTTGGAGCTATAAATTCTTAAATCTTCACCTCTGGCAACAGGATTGGGGAATAACAGTAGCTCAGTTTCTTCAAATGTATCGTCTGAATTAAGTTTGATCACATTGATACCTCCATTGAATGTACCAATGAAGCCAAAAATCTGGCCGTTATTATACAGGTCTCCAAATGATAAGTAATTGTGAAAACCAAAATCAAACGTAGTAGGAACGTCACTTCCAGTTGGGTCAATCCGATTTTCAAAAATTGGGTCTTCCAGGTTGTCAAAACTTTGATAGATCTCTAAAACACCACGTGCATCTGATTTGATTATCTCAGAGTTCCCATCTTTATTCAGATCAAAAAAAGCCAAGGTAGCGTTTAGGTTATAGCCATCCGGCGTGACATTTAATATACCTCTGGTGGTAAGTTCAAAATCACCTAATGCATTTGTTCCATTATTTCGGTAAAAATCCGTAGTACCAAAGCTTTTTCCCAGGAAAATATCCAGGACACCATCCTCATCATAATCGTACAGATGAGGTATGTCATTTCGGGCATACTCAAATCCCCAGCTAACAGGAGATTCGAATGTATTGTCGCTATTTCCCGCCAATAGGTACAAATTCCCGAAAAACTTATCTGCCTGTGCAGCGGCTAAAATCATATCTGTGTTTCCATCATCATTGAAGTCACCAAATTTCGGGATGAGCTTGACAAAGCCAAGGGAAGACAATCCTGCAAAATCGTCTGTGCGGAACTCAAATTTTGGAGCCCTTTGGAATCCTGTATTTTCATAGTATTGGATGGTGCCATAATAGCCATCTTCATTAAGATCTCCTTTATTGCCAATGAATAAATCCAGATCACTGTCTCCATCCCAGTCAAAAAGTACCGGATAGGCTTGTTCACCCACATCAATCATGGTTGATTGCAGGAAATTATCTTGTGTCAGTTGGAAATCAGGTCCCTTAAAGAAGCGAATTGAGTTGTTGTAATCCAGGAAATAACCATCATTCAACAAATTATTTGCTACAATGGCATCCTCCACATTGTCTCCATCAAAATCATCAAAAAACACCAAGGGGTAGCTTTTGAAGTCTGAAATCTCAAAAAAATCAGGTGTAAAAGTGTTGAAATCCGGTTCCTCGAAAGTTCCATCATTGGGGAGGTATTCCAGTGTTTCACAACCTTCGATACCGATAAACAGGTCACCATTTCTGTAAGTGATTGATTTGGGTGCTGCATGCTCAGGTTTTGAAAGTTTGTTTACATCACAAAGCTCATCTTTGAATTTAAAATCATTGCAATTGCATTCTCTTATATCTGCCCATTTAACATCATTTTTTTCATACAATAGCATAGTAGCATCACCCTCTTCAACACTTAGATTTTTGTAATAGGTGATTTCATTACCTGTGGAGAATTCAAAAACCATAAGGTCATAGTCTCCATCATTGTCAAAATCGTCAATGGCTGGGTAGTCTGCAGAGGTGACGAGTAAGTTGATCGTGTTTTGATTACTCCGGGCGCGGAGGTGATCCACGGCAATTTCCCAGGTAACTCCCTCATCGGTCATTACATTTTGATAAACCCTGACACCAAAACTGGTATGGGTGAAAATATCTTTGAGTCCATCACCATTAAAATCCCTCAAAATCAACCAATTCTGGACGTCAATTGGAAAAAGATCTGGCCTAACAAACAGGTCGACTTTAAATCCTTCAGGCGTTTTGCGATAGACATAAGGAACGTTATTGGATCGATCGAATACGATTAATTCTTCGGTATCATCTCCATCTATGTCCAGATAATTTAGATGTACTGCATTGAGTCCTCCGCTGAAGGCATTTGTTAATTCCTGTTCACCTTGAAATACCTGAATGGTAGTATCAAATTGGAATAGTTGTCCATACGAAATGGAGGCAGTGAATAGAAATAGCCAGAAAACGGAAGATACTTTAAACATATTTTATTGAACCACACCTTTACAACTGCACTGATAACGAAATATTTTGAAAGGTGGTCTGTTACAAACTTACTTCTATACAATTATCTGCTAATTTTACCTAAAATATCCACTTAAGGAATGAAATTGAACATAGAGTTACTGTATGCAAAATTCTTGCAATCCAAAAGCGTTTCTACTGACACCAGAAAGATCAATAAAGGCGATCTTTTTTTTGCCTTAAAGGGTCCCAATTTTGATGGGAACAAATATGCAGCAAACGCCCTGGAAAGTGGAGCTTCTTTTGCGGTGGTGGATGACCCAGAAGTGGTCCTGGATGACAGGTTTGTGTTAGTGGAGGATACCCTGGTAGCCTTGCAGGAGTTGGCAAAGTTTCACCGTTCAAAATTCAAAAGACCAGTCATAGGTTTAACGGGATCAAATGGAAAAACGACTACCAAAGAATTGATCAATGTTGTCCTTCAGAGTAAATTCATTACCTACGCGACAGTTGGAAACCTCAATAACCACATTGGTGTTCCGCTAACTATTTTAAGCATCAATCCTCAGGTGGAAATAGCCATTGTAGAAATGGGTGCCAGTGCTGTAAGTGAGATTGCCTTATTGTGTGGCATAGCCAATCCTACTCATGGTTTGATCACCAACATTGGCAAAGCCCATACGGAAACATTTGGAGGAATAGAAGGTGTCTTAAGAGGAAAATCCGAGTTGTTTGATCATTTGCGAAATCATGAAGGAGAGGTTTTCATCAATCAGAATGATGAAAGGCTTGTCAATATGAAAAAAAGATTCAATGATGCGATCCTCTATCCAGCTGACGATCTTTCCAACCTTCGGTCAACTCCCTTTTTGAAGTATAATTCACCTGTTGGTGAGATTGAAACACAGCTCATTGGTGCTTATAACTTTGACAATGTCGCTGCTGCTATTGCGATTGGGAGGTTCTTTGGTATCGAAGAAGAGAAAATCCATGGGGCTATCCAAAATTATTCACCTGGAAATAACCGATCACAGTTTGTGAAAACCGAGAGAAACCGTGTTATCCAGGATGCATATAATGCCAATCCCGATAGTATGAAAATCGCTTTGCGAAATCTGGCTGAAATGGAAGGGAAAAAAGTGGCGATTGTTGGGGATATGAATGAGCTTGAAAACCCTGAACAGGAGCACGGTGATATTGGGAATTTGTTGAGTGAGCTCAAATTTGACAAAGTTTTGTTGTGTGGGAGACACATGAAGCATGCCAAACAAAATGGATTTGATTATTTTGAAACCACAGATGAACTAATTGAGTATTTAAAATCTGAGCCATTGGAAGATTCCACTATATTGACCAAAGCCTCAAGAAGCTTACGATTTGAGCGAATATTTGACTACCTATAAACTATGACACTAGAAAACTCATTATCATTTTTGGCCGATTTGGCTAAAAATAACCATCGGGATTGGATGGATGCCAACAAAAAAAGATATCACGAAGCACGTGATGAATTCAAGGAATTTGTAGGAGAGGTGATAGGAAAAGTGCAGGAATTCGATGATAAAATTGCTGGTCTACAACCTAAAGACTGCATTTTTAGACTTAACAGGGATATCAGATTTTCAAAAGACAAGAGCCCCTACAAGACCAATTTTGGTGCTTCCATTTCTTCCGGAGGTAGAAAATCACCTTTTGCGGGCTATTACCTGCATGTGATGCCAGGTAATAACTTTACTGGAGGTGGCATTTATATGCCAGAAGCTGATACTGTGAAAAAGATCAGACAAGAGATTGATTACAATCCCAAACCTTTGCTGGACCTGATGGAACAACCGGATTTCAAGAAAACATATGGACCTATGCAGGGTGATGCGCTAAAAACGGCACCCAAGGGATATCCAAAAGATCATCCAAACATTGAATTGTTAAGACATAAGAGCTTTTACTTCATGACCAATATGCCAGATGCGGAAATGAAGTCTGAAAAAGCAGTGGACCTGGTGATTGAAAAACTCAAATTATTGCGACCAGGTATTGCCTACATCAATATGGCGCTTGATTAGTTGATAGAATCCAAACTGAATTCAAAATACTCTGTAGTATCGAGCTCGACGGTGGATTTGTTTAGACCTTTGTTCTGAATAGCCTCAATGAGCTCATCTTTTTCTGCCTTGAGTTCTTTCTTAATGTTGCCCAATGCCTGTTTTCGGTCATAAGCAATCTTGTAATCTGAGGTGGTGCCTGTGATTTTCAGGAAGATATTAGTGCGCGTATCTTCATCTGAAGCTACTTCACCAAATCGGGTGTCTTTGTCTTCCTTGTAATTGCGTTTCAAGGGGACTTTAAGGTGGTACTCGATATTTTGGTCAAAAGCATGCCAACCACTCAGCTCTATGTCGCTGACATTAGAATTGATCTTCATCTCAGGAATATTGACCTGTCCATCTTTGATGGTGATGTTATTGGTTAGCTTATCGAATTTCAGGTGAGCCAATTCTTCTTCTTCCACATACCTGGATAACCGTTTCATGGGCTCAAATTCAATCAATTCACCATTGGTAACCGTAGCGCTGATATTGCTTTCCAGTGTTTTGTAAATCGGGTTCAGGCTTTTAGTGAGGAAAAGGGTAGAATTGATCTGAGAAGAGATGTTGCCAGATATATGTTTGTCTTCTATCCAGTCCTGACTAAAATTATTGAACACATAAAAAATGCTGTCAATGGAGAGATTGGATATTTGAGTATCTACTGTGGCTTCAATGAAATTCCCTCTTGTATCCACAATAAAATTCCCAAGTACTTTACCCGATATCGATTTGAACTCTGTGTTTTGTCCGGCAAGAACACCATTTTTAATCAACAGATTACCAGACATGTTAGTGGCAAAAAACCTCTGATAGTGGACTTTATCAAACCGGTAATCAAGGTTCAGGTTGAGATTGGTGGGAATGGTATAATCCCGAACTGGTGATTGGCCTGAAGGAGTTTGGTTGCTGATACTCTCCGTACTGAAAAGTAGCTGATCCACATCCAGGTTCGCTGAAGAAATTTGACCTTCAATGTAATAAGGATCATTTTTACCAATATTCTCAGGGTTTAAGATGATCCCATTGAAAGACACAGGAGAGCCATTGATCATTCCGCTCATCTCCTGAAAAGCAAGCTCTGACGCATTGATGAGTAGTCCACCATTTACATTTTCGATCAGGAGGTAGCCGGTATTGCTCTCAGCTCGTAAATTTTCCAATTGAAATTCTCCTGACCAGGTCAGCTTCCCAGCTTTATTCAATGAAACATCATATTGAAATTGCCCTGATGTGACGTTGTATTGTTCGTTATCATAGATTTTTTTCAACAGGTTTTGATCAGCATTCCCGTTGATTTGCAGGTCATATTCTTCAGTGTCAAAACGTAAATAATTGATAATTCCTTCAAAATCAAACGCATCTACCAGGCCATTCATTTCTATATCTGAAATGGTACTGTAGGCCGATTTAAATCCATGAGTCGTTTCATACTTTCCAGAGGCCGAAACTTCCTGGAATTTAAGTTTTCTTTCAGGATCAATGGCAGATAGGTTTTCTGAAGCAATGTTGCCACTTGCTATGATGCGATCTATCTCACTGATATTACCAGAAATCCAGCCATCAAATGTCAGGGAACCTTTGGGACGATATTTACCGGCTAATTCTTCAATTGGTTTTAGTTCCTGCATAATGGACGGGAAAATCGCAGAAGAACTGCTCAATTCAAGTCTGAATTTCCCGGATTTTGTGTCATAAACCATCCCGGAGGCATTGACTTCAAGCGAGGAGGAGGCAATTGACACGTCATTTACCAATAAGGAGTCCCCACTTGTCTCGAAATCTCCGTTAAGATCAAAATTCGGGAAGGAAAAGGTAGATTTTGAATTAGAGAATCGGTTGAGGGCGAGCTCGCTGGATATATCACCTGTAATATTGGCTTTATTGATGGAGAGTCTTGTGGTTAAGTTAATGATTTGAAGAGCAACCTCCTGTTTACTGCCAATATTGAAATAGTTGAGCTTACTATTGGAGAGTGTTATTTTCCGTAAGTCAATCTTCCCCTGGCCACCTGAGGAGGTTGAATCTTTAAAAATGTCATAGTTGAGCTTACCACTGATGGATTTTTCCAGGTTAATGACAGCTTTATCAATATTAATGCTCTTGATATCATAGGAACCGTCCAAGATAGACAGGAAATTAAAGCCAATGTGAATTTCGTCAGCTTCCAACAGGTCATGTTGGAAAGGAGAGGGGCTTTTGATGTGGACATTGCTCAGAGAAACCACTATCTGAGGCCAATTTTCAATCACGGAGACATCCAATTGGTCTACCTGGACCTCAGCATCGAGGTATTGATTGATTTCGGCAACTCCACTGGCAATGATCTCGTTTTTGTTGAAATAGACAAACGCAACGATCCCTGCGGAGAGGACCAAAAACAAAATAAGAAGGTATCGAATTAATCGTTTTACGAAACGCATCATGGTTTTCACAGCTTCTAAAAGCAACAACGAAAGTAGTAGAAAAAATTTTCAAAAAAATATCCTTTTTATGTTTGCAATAGTGAGAAACAATACTAGTTTTGCATTCCGTTTTTGAGAGAACAATTTCAAAAACACTTAAAAACGGGCTCTTAGCTCAGCGGTCCGCGCAGGATTGGTTCAGATCACCTGCCATGCAGTATCGCTAGTTAAAAGTTTACAAAAACGGGCTCTTAGCTCAGTTGGTTCAGAGCACCTGCCTTACAAGCAGGGGGTCACTGGTTCGAATCCAGTAGGGCCCACAAAGGGAAGCAGAAACGCTTCCCTTTTTTATTTCCGTCCAACGTAGATTTCCTCAGGTCTTAATTATTAAGTTATTGGTATATCGCCTTACAAGCAGGGGGTCACTGGCCGGTTCGCCGGTTCGATCGAATCCAGTAGGGCCCACAAAGGGAAGCAGAAACGCTTCCCTTTTTTATTTCCGTCCAACGTAGATTTCCTCAGGTCTTAATTATTAAGTTATTGGTATATCGCCTTACAAGCAGGGGGTCACTGGCCGGTTCGCCCTTTAGGTTTACAATCGTAATCAATATCCCTAAATTCAATTTACCAAAGCCCAAAGAATCAGGGATGAACTATGGTTCGCCGAAAGCTTGAGACTTATGCCGCGATTTAGTTCCCTGATTCTTATTTTGAATTTGCACCATTTAGAGTTCTAAGCTTCCAGGCTTAATAAAGGGCATAGTAAAATTTCAAAGGGCAATGGCTTTTTTCACTTAATTATAAAGTTATGAAATTTGAGTACTTTATTGGAGTAGATATTTCAAAATCAACTTTTGATTTAGCCTACTGCCATTTATCCAATCCAGAAAAAATGACCCACAAGGTTTTTTCCAACAATGAAAAAGGTTTTGTTCAAATGAAATTGTGGCTCACAGAAATCAAGAAAATAGATCTGAGACTAGCCTTTTTTAGTATGGAGCATACGGGAGTTTATGTCTTGGAGCTGTGTACATTTTTAGATAGGAATTGTCACTCGTATTCCTTAGAAAATCCTTTGGAAATCAAAAGATCAATTGGAATTCAAAGAGGTAAAAATGATAAAGCTGATGCTCAAAGAATAGCAATGTTTTTATTCTATCGGAGGCATCAACTTGTAGCTAAAAGACTACCTTCTCAGGATATTTTGAAATTAAAAAACCTGTTGGCTTTTCGAAATCGTGCAGTTAAATCGAAAGCGGTTTTACAAAAAAGTATGCATGACTTAATACATTCAAATCACTTGATTAACAATGACTTGTTAATTGAATTATCAAAAAAGCAACTAACACTTTTAACCACTCAAATAAAAGAAATAGAGCGGGAATTATATGTTGTATTGCAATCAGATAAGAGTATTAGCAGAAACTTCAATCTAGTGACAAGTGTAACTGGTATTGGGTTGATTACTGGAATCGCTTTCATAGTATACACTCAGAACTTCGCATCTTTTACTTCAGCTAGAAAATTTGCTTCCTACAGTGGTGTAGCCCCGTATGAACATACATCTGGCATCAGCTTAAAAGGGAAAAACAGAGTTAGCTCTCTAGCTAACAAGAGATTGAAAGCACTTTTAAGTAATGGTGCTTGCACTGCTATTCAACATGATCCTGAGCTAAAATCATACTATAAGCGTAAACAAGCAGAAGGAAAAGCCAACCCAGTAGTGCTGAATGCTGTAAAAGCTAAACTAATAAGTAGAGTATTTGCAGTAGTCAGAAAACAATCAGAATTTGTGAAACAACCTAAGTATCAATTGGTCGCTTAATATGTTCTTGATTGAAGATGGCTAAAAAAACCCTTCCTTCTGGACAGGGTCTAATAGCCTATGTCCTAGATATTGCTCTATTGCTAATAGGTTGCTCCCCAGCATAGCCTATTTCCTCTTCAAGCAATAACTAAATATCGTAAAAAAACATCAATTCACTTGATATAATCTTAGAGTTCGGTCCGATCGAATCCAGTAGGGCCCACAAAGGGAAGCAGAAACGCTTCCCTTTTTTATTTCCGTCCAACGTAGATTTCCTCAGGTCTTAATTATTAAGTTATTGGTATATCGCCTTACAAGCAGGGGGTCACTGGCCGGTTCGCCGGTCCGATCGAATCCAGTAGGGCCCACAAAGGGAAGCAGAAACGCTTCCCTTTTTTATTTCCGTCCAACGTAGATTTCCTCAGGTCTTAATTATTAAGTTATTGGTATATCGCCTTACAAGCAGGGGGTCACTGGCCGGTTCGCCGGTCCGATCGAATCCAGTAGGGCCCACAAAGGGAAGCAGAAACGCTTCTCCTTTTTTATTTCCGTCCAACGTAGATTTCCTCAGGTCTTAATTATTAAGTTATTGGTATATCGCCTTACAAGCAAGGGGTCACTGGCCGGTTCGCCGGTCCGATCGAATCCAGTAGGGCCCACAAAGGGAAGCAGAAACGCTTCCCTTTTTTTGTTTCTACTCTATACACATTCACAATATTTTCTGGATTTATGGTTTAGAGACCACTATTTCAGACACGATTTAAATCTTTGCGTACCTCTGTGGACCCTCTGAGCACTTTGTGTAACAACTCTACGGCATTTGGTTATACCACCAAGATCACAGAGAAGCGCAAAGTTTCACAAAGGCAGGTTTAATATTGAAATGTCAGAATTGCTATGAAATATGAAATTGCTGCTAAATAAAAAGCCACCCCGGTGTGTAAAGGGTGGCTTTCTGCAATAATTAAATTCCTTATTCTAAAGCTTCTTAAATGTTCATCAACTTGCGATGGTTGATGTAGCGTAAACACTTGTCTTTTTCACCAACATATACCATGTTCAATCCGTCAAGTACATGCCACGTGTTTTCCGCTTTAGAAAATTGTAGTTTCAGGTGTCCGTCACTGTTTAATCCGAAAAATGTTTTCAGAAAATTCATACGAGTTTGTTATAGCGTGCGTGTGTTTTACTAATTCTTAATTCTGTTGCTAAGCTATATCACTGCCCTGAATTTTTCAGAGTTTCTCGATCAACACCCGATTTTTCTCGTTGAATACAAAATCATTCCCGTTCATACAGAATTTAGACAAGTTTAAGTTGGACTTTTTTTAGAAACGGCGAGAAGTTTGATGTCAGCACGACTTTACAATCCTGCTACTAAATTGAATGCCACCATATACTTTTTAAAGATTTGCATTCGTTTATTTGAGAGAACCAGCCTAAGATGATAAAAATAAGAATTCCAGCATTACAAGATAAAATTTTGTTAAGCACTGTGGTATCGGTACTGATCACTGTTTTTTCTTCATCGGAGGTAAATGGGCAATCTCTCAAGAAACTGAAGAAAATCTATACCAAAAGGCAACCCGAGAAACTCATCAAATTATCCCAAAAAGGGCTTGACAAAAATCCCCATACAACTGCATATCAATATTATTTGATAGCTGGATATTTGCTGCAAGCTGAATCACCTCGTAACACAAGACCTGAGCAGTCATATTTTGAAGCAACAAAAATTTTTGTTGCCAACCGCGATGAGTTAGAGGCAGAACTCTCCCAAAAAATAGTTTTGGTATTTAGGTCCCAATCGAGACAGATATTTGATGCGTTGGGACAATCGGAATTTGAAAAGAGAAATTATTATTCAAGATTTTTTGCTGAATACCTGTCTGACACCACAGACTATTTCAGAAATGGGCTTTCTGGATCTGCCTTTGAAATAGAAAAAATCAACATCAAATCTATTTCAGGTATTGAATACCATATTCCAGCGGTGATTCCTCCTTCTGAAAGCATTATTAAATATTCTGAAGAGGCGATTGGTACTCCCTGGGTTTACGCAGGAATGGAGCCTGGTAAAGGATTTGATTGCTCCGGGTTTGTCATTTGGGCCTATGGGAAATTTGGTTATAACCTGCCGCATAAAACAAAACTTTTAGCTTCTATTGGGAAAAATGTTGACACCAATGACATTGCACCCGGAGATATAGTTTGTTTTGGAAATAGTGAATACCAACCGTCTAGTGTTTACCATGTGGGCATGATTCACAGTGTAGAGGAGGATGTGATCAATATGATTCATTGTGGCACCTCCACAGGTGTCATCATAGCCCCACTGAATATCGGTTACTGGTCAACTGTGGAGCATTTTTTTGTGAGGATAGGGGAGTGAGGCAAAGTCAACTTATCCATTGTTACCCTCGAATAAGTTTCTGGAGAAAGTTGACCGATTAGGACCATGCCATCTTGTGATATTTATATGTATATTTAAATCTTGATTCTATATTTTCTCCTTGGTATCTATTGTATTTTGTATTTTTGATGTCCGCGTTTGACTAAATTAAGAAAAGCATCACCATGAGAAGGAGAAAGGAATATTCACCCCGCCAAACTTCTAAGAATAGACACCTAAATACTAATTCCAGCGCTGCGATTCAAGAATTGAGGGAGTGGATTAAACCGCTTTTTGTTGCTCTATTTGTCACTTTTGCGCAATATATTTTTCATGAAGATAAACAAGAAATAAATAGTGAAGTTCAATTCAGATATGAAAGGTTGAAACTTGAATTACCTACATTGAACAAAATTTTGGCGTTCACTGACGGTCTGGATTATTCATATATTAAAAATTGTGATCAAGATACATTTGTGCAAATTGGACCTGCCTTTTTATATGATGAGTCTATGAAACAAGAATTATTTGATGACATAGAAGAGATAAAAAGATCAAGAGGAATATTGGAGCATCACATTTATAGAGAAGTTGAAGATATAATAAGATTTTTAAGGAATAATCCTATTCCGATTGGTTCTCCCTCTTCAAGTAGCTGGTTAGATGAGAGAACGATTGATGAATGGTTGTTTCTAACTACAAAATTGAATTATACAGTTCAATCTAGACTAAATAATCCCAACAGAGATTTTAATGATGTTTATTATGAAATTAACACTCCTGAGAGAGATGCTATGATAATAGAGTCAATTAGAGAGCTGCATTTGAATTAATTGCAAATCACCACCCCCTCATCCAAATCCTCACACCAAATGCTATCGGTTTCCAATAATCGGATCAACTGGTTTTCCTGAAATTTTTCATCTGCTTCCACCCTCAGTACTCTGTCACAGTCCTCGAAATCTACAAACCAGTCCATCACAGCTGGGTGGGCTTCAAGTGTGGCACCAACCTGGTGTAGTTGGTGCCTCTTTATATTAGTTCTCATGATCAGTATTCTGCTCATTATTTTAAATTTGCATGACACATCTAGGCTGCAACAGCCTGTAGAATTTCAAATACCAGAAATGCTGGCCATACAAATGCTTTCAAGATGCCTAAAACACCCGCCCAAAAGCCTACTGCATTAGAAACATAAAATACTGCTGCTCCTAACATCCCCAGGACATACGCGCAACTGGTTCCTGGTCTTGTTGTTTTTATTGAATTATCCATTTTCTTAAATTTTGAGTTTTACAATTCGTTTTAGAAATAAACACGGTACATCACGTTCGGGAAGAATCCCACCTGGCTCAAATGGCCAATGTTATCTGGTTCCTCCGGATCGTAGAATTCTGTGATGTTTCTTTTGTTGTTGGTGACATTGTCCAGGTTTACGAATATTTCATGTGTCGCTTTTGGCTTGTTCCATTTGTAGCTTGCCGATAAAGTGATCATATAAACATCGTCCAATCCTGTCTCATAAGCCTTGTCATAATCCCAATACCTGTTCTCCTCAGGATTCACTGCCAGGTTTCCATCCTCGTCTCGCAAAAGCGGAATGATTTTTTTACCTCCACCAAAGAAGATCTTACCATTAAGACCTAAGGTTTGGTTTTTCTTCTTGCCAAGCCCTGTGATTTCTTTACCCAATAGCAGGTTTACCAGGTAGTTCCCATTGTATTGGGTGTTTCTTTCAACTCCGTCCATAGCAGTGTACTTGGATTCATAAAGTGATCCATTGGCCAGGAAGTAGAACCCATTCATTAAAAACCGCTCTACAGTGACTTCCACACCATAATTTCTGCCTTTTCCTTCATTCACCAGGTCCACAAACCTGAATTCCAATCCTTCATTGATGGTTGCATAGAAGCTTGTGTCGTTGTTCTCAACTGGTAGGTTGTACAGGTCCTGGTAATAAAGCTCAATTTTGGCTCTTAAATTAGGAGTGAATCTCTTTTCTGCTCCAATGATGTAATGATTCGCTTTGAGCAAGTCCAGGTCTTCATTGACGGATGTCAATTGGCCATCTACTTCCACTTGTGTGAAATAATTATGAACCGCTTCCATGGTACTGTGTTTACCGTATCCTGCATTCAGGGAGAATGTCTCATTGACTTGCCAACTGGCGGCTAATCTTGGTTCCAGTGTACTTTTATTATTGTAGAGCACATTCATGTTGTGCAAACCACCTACAAAAGTGATTTGGTCATTCAATCGGTGCTTCCAGCTTACAAAGTTTCGTAATGTTCCCAGGGAACCATTAAAGTCCACTAAAGTCATCCTGTCTGAAGGATCATTGAAGAACTGACTTTGTTCCGTATCATAGCTGAAATGGTTGTATTTGGAACCTACTTCCACTTTGTTTCTTGCGTCTATCTTGTGATGATAGGTTACCGCGCTTCTTAGAGTATTTCGTTTGAAGTCATTGGAGAAGTTCAGTACTCTGTTGACAACTGAATCTCTCTCCTCTCCCTGATTGTCCTGAACAGGAATGATCCCGTATTCAAATATTCTGTCTTCAATACCTTCAGATGAGAATGCCAGCGTGGTAGCGAGGTAACTGTCTTTGGATAAATTAATGGTGTGATTGACACCAGTATTCAGCAAGTAAGCCTTTTTGTCATAGTCTTCTATGATTTCTTCACTGAAGGCACGGTCTCCGGGAGTATCCCAAATAGTAGGAGAGATATCCTCAAAGAAAACACTGCTAAGACCACCTAAACCGAATATGGAGAATGATCCGAAATTCTCTGTGGGCAATGATATTTTGAATGAGCCATCCTGGAATTTTGGTATACCATTGATATCATCAGGAATTAGTCCTAATTGATCCACTAATGCAATATTAGAATACCTGTAATTGACAATATATGAACCATTGTATCCTTTTTTGAAAGGTCCTTCAAGAGTCAGGTCCGTACCCAGTATTCCTAAACCTAGAACAGATTCTCTCTTTTCATTATTACCTCTTCTCAGGCGTACATCATACACGCCGGATAGGGCATCCCCAAATTCAGGAGCAAAGGCACCTGTGTAAAAATCAGATGTTGAGATCATGTTATTATTCAGGGCATTGATGGTCCCACTTGCACCGGATTGATCAGCGAAGTGATTGGGATTGGTAATTTGTACACCTTCCAGTCTCCATTGTAAATATTTTGGAGAATTACCCCTTACAATAATATCTCCGGAACCATCCTGAGTAGCTGTAACTCCTGCAAAATTAGCCACAATCCGAGCCGGATCATTGAATCCTCCCGCATAACGGCTTGTCTCCTCTGAAGAAAAGGATCTGGCACTGATTAACGCCATTTCGTTGAGGGCTTCACCTTTATTTTGAGTGGCTGTGACAACTATTTCTTCCATTTTTACGGTGGATTCCTGCAACGTCAGATTGAGGACTGATTCCTTGCCTGAGTAAACCAAAATATTGGGCATGACCTGTGGCTCGTATCCTATGTAAGAGATTTCAAGGGTAATTCTACCAATCGGGACCTTTTCCAGGCGGAATTCTCCATTGAGGTCGGTAATAGCTCCTATCAATGGATCTGAGCCTGAGATTAGAACGGTAGCACCAATTAGTGGTGATTTGCTGTCGATATCTGTGACAGTTCCTCTTACGGTTTGTGTTAAATTTTGGCAAAACACTGCCGTTTGGAGTAGGCATAGTACTCCCATTGTGAAAATAGATTTCATTTTGTTTAGCGATTTTATTTTGAGTAAAAATTCCTTGGTGTTCAGTCAGGGCAATACAATTTCAGCCCCGCATTTTCTTTATCGGAGATTTTAAGAATCTAAAATGTTAATATTTGAGTAGTGTTGATTAGTCCATAGGATCGTCTTCTATAATTACCTGAGCATTATCTGACGTCTTAATTGCAATGGAGACAACTTCATTGTCTGCACTTGTAAATATTGCCTGGCCCGATAGTGATACCTCCAGGGAATCCTGGGTGAAACCAGCTATTCTTACCAGTGAAATACCGGATGCCTCAAGCCTTTTGAGAATCGGTAATTTAATTCTGGCGGAAACAGTCTCTAAACTGTCCCGCACTCCAAAAATGATACGATCATTTTCTATTTGAATCAGGTCAGCGGGTACACCTTCCTGCACTTCAATACTAAAATCTCTTGATTGAGAGATCTTTAAATCCCATCCAGATTGTACTTCAATCAAACTAAATTCAGGACGAGTGATTGTTTCATATTTGACGCCCATTTTGGAATTGTTAATTACTTTCTGGAGATCAAACCTTAGGATGATCAATCCACTGATGAGATATGCTACCAATACACCACCTACGGCAATCAATATTTTAGCACTTGTTTTCATAGTAGATTCATTATAAATGAGCGATCAATTTTATTTTGCTTCATCAGACTTTAAAAAGTCCTCATAAAAATTCTTTAACTCTGAAATATCAATATTCAGCAACTGCATTTCTTTAAATACTTTGGGCAGTTCCTGATTCATAAAATCTTCTTTCCTCAGTGACTTGGTCTTTTCAAACCCATCATCTGACACGAAGAACCCAATTCCTCTTTTATTGAAGATGATTTCCTTTTCCTGCAGGTAATTGAATGTCCTCATCACTGTATTAGGGTTTACTTCTATACTAACTGCCATTTCTCTCACAGATGGAATTCTATCTCCCGGCTTCCATTTTCCCAAAAGGATGTTTTCACAAAACAGGTCTGCGATTTGTAGGTAGATAGCTTGCTGGTCGTTAAACTCCATCCTACACCTCCTGTCCTTTTAAGCCAAAATAGGTCAATATCCAACATAATGGGGCCAATATCCACCAATACGCGAATTGGAGAATCGCCCACAAATAATGTGAAGCTGCTGCATCCACCAGCTCACACTCTCCTGTATCTGTACAATAATGGTCACTCAGAAATATGTCTTTTAATGAGAAATAGCCCAGAAATCCCACTGTGAACATGAATAGAGCTACCACTACAATAATTTTTGGGAACACATATCCGCGTAAGTGACTTGCACCCACAAGAAATATTCCCTGAAGGATGAGGTAATGAACAATAGATTGCAACACACTCACCGAAAATGGGTTGAAGGACTGGAATGTCACTTTACTGTAAATCAATTGCCCCAAAGGATTTGCCAGAAATGTGTAAAGCGTAAACACGAGCGTACATACTATTACCCAACCTACTGTGGTGAGTATCCACATGCATAGAAACCTCTCCAGGGTGGATACTGGCAAAGTAAGAAGGTTGAATCTCTTCAAAGCATTTCCCAGATCTCTGTAGGACAAACTGGTCACTACAAACCCCCCAACTAATAAAATGAAGGTATAACTTCCTTCATGCTCAAAAACAACAGTATGTTGTTCTATCAATAGCGCTAAAAGCATCCCAACAAAAAAGGCAAAGTCCAATGCAATGATGAAAATCATCGCAATGCCTTTTCGGGCTTTGAATAGCTCCAGTTTCATCAACAGGAGAAAGCGAGACAATTGAAAATGTTTGCTCATATTCATGCTTTAACCGGTTGGAATACTTGGTGAATTTTTTCCTTATTGTTGACCACTGCATTAAAAAACAATTCAAGGTTCATATTGCTATCTTGCCCTGATCGGTTTTCTGTGACAATGGTATAAAAACCCAGATTGTCCTCTGAGTAGATGACCTCCGGATCTGCAGGTAATGAGGTGACTTTTTTCATTGTTAGCCGCTGGCAAATCGCTTCGTAGCTATCCTGAAAAATGATTTCTCCCTCATCCAGTACTATGATTGGGTCAATGAGCATTTCCATGTCTCTCACCTGGTGAGTGGAGATAAGAAATGTACGGTCTTCATGAATGGCATCAGCTACCACTTTACGGAATTGACTTTTTGATGGAATGTCAAGACCATTAGTGGGTTCGTCCAGTATTAAAAGTTGGCAATCTGTTGCCAGGCCAAAAGAAAGCAAAAACTTTTTCTTTTGGCCATATGAGTAAGTATTGAGTTTTTGGTCTGAAGGTAGATGAAACTCTTTCATATAAAGTTCCAGAGCCTCCCGATTGAACCTGGGGTAGAACGGAGCATATAATTGTACATACCTTTCTATTGAAAATTCAGGAACAAAAAATTCTTCAGCTACCATAAAAATCTCTCTCAAAAAAGCTGGGTCTCGTTCCGAAGGAGTGAACCCTATGACGTCAACTTGTCCTGCTTTTGGGAATAACAAACCAGAAAGAATTTTCAACAGTGTAGATTTTCCTGCACCATTTTGCCCTAAGAGGCCATAGATATTACCGGCAGGTAACTCACTGGTGAGCCCCTCAAAAAGCGCCTTTTTCTTGCTATAATGGTAACTCAAGTCCTGAAAATTGATCATTTTAATTCAATTTACTAGTGTACTATGTAACTAATACACTGCAACAGTACGAAAAGTTTCACTAATTCGCAATTATTTTTTTATGGATTTGCAACGAGACGCTAAATGTTTGAGATGAATATTAGGGATAGTCCCAATTAGCTTTTGCTCGATTTTAAAGAAATACAGCCCTTTTGAAGCCTTCTTTACTGCCACCACAAGTAGGGCAAACGTATTCCCTGGAAATATTCCTGAAATTTGTACCCGGTGATACATCTGCATCAGGGTCACCGTACTCAGGGTCGTAAATGGTTTGGCAATGGATACACTGATACAGTTCCTTTTCTATATTGTCTTTGATGGACTTCACCTTGGGTGATTCGGTTTTTTCTTCATCCAAACCATCATAGTAAACTAAACTGAGTTCCAGGATTAATGAAGCCAGGACTGATTTGTGTACATCTTTTGCGTAATACTCGTATTCAGTGAGGTTTGGATTGAAGTTTTTACTGTAGAGGATGTTATAGATCTCATTTTCCCCACTTTCAGATTTCTCTATTACTATTGAGGTGAATAATGTGATATCAGGGGAGGTCTTGATCGTAAAAGTCAAACCATAAGTGCTGATGTCCTGGTTATCCAACTCCCGAACGAGATAGAATTTTAGATCCAAAGCTTCCTGACTTAATGCTGGCAGGTGCCAATTAAGTTCCAGTGATGAATGTCTCAAATTCATCCCGAATTTTCCCATCAGTTTTTCCCAACCAATTCTATCAGATTCCCGAATACCTTTGATCAAAAATGATTTCCAGGGAGTGAGAGTAACTTTTCCTACTTCGGTTTCCACGCATCGCTCCACAATTGCTTTGAGTGTTTCAATGCGATATTGATTATTTCTCCAATAAAGCCCTAACCAATATTTCTCATCGGCTTGTCTATGAATCCCCTCGTAGTATGGGAAATGCGATTCAGGTAAAATCAGATTTTCAGTAACCGGTTGTGTGTTGATCTGTACATTTTCACTGAGGAAGGAGAACAATTGTTCATAATTCTCAGCAGTATTGATCAGTTCATTGTCTTCCAGCGCCTGGGCGATTTTTACCAGGTCTTCAGTATATACCAACATTGGCAATTGCCACGGAATATCCTGAATATTCTTAAACCGCAGGTACACATACCAGTAATTCTCGTGATTAGAGGCTATGAAATTGATGTTCCCCGTAAATAAAGGCACTAAACTCTGTGAAGGATCAACAACATTGACCCTTAGCTTGGGCCTGTAATTGAAGCTGTCCAAAATGTAGTGATAGATATGACTTGCCAACCATTTCTTTCCAGGCAAAATATCCTGAGCTACGTAACTACTCAATATATTTTGGTACTCAAAAGTGTTGATTTCATAATCCATTTTGATGGATTGGAAGGTTTCATCAAGGATAGTTTTGCTCTTCTCCTTGGCCGGAAACATGATATCCTGCCTTGACCCAAAATGAATGTGTTTGGCTCCCAATTTCTCCGCAATCAGTAATACTTTTAGAAAGTCACCTGGCGAGATGATTCCACCTTTTACAAATACCCTGACTAAATCCTTTACCTGCATCATTATAACAAAGATAAAATGTTAACTCACCGTTTGTATAGATCGGTCGATTATTCGTTTCACTTCAGACTTACAACTTCCACATCCTAATCCAGCTCCGGTCGCCTGACACAGGTCATTGAGGTTGTCAGCCCCCTGAACAATGGCTTCCTGAAGATTGCCTTCTCCCACGTTGTTGCAAGAGCAAACCAATTTTCCTTTAACCGCCGCTGGTGCCTGACCAGACCGAAGTAATTGCAGTCGCTTGTCCGATAACTCCGTTCCGCTATCTATGAGTTCTTTGTATTCAGCAAATTCAGCTTTGTCACCCATTAGGATGGTCCCTACCAGTTTGTCATTTTGGATGATGCACTTTTTGTAATACAATGCTTCTCTATCCAGAAATGTAATTTCGCTGTAACCTTTTCCATTGACCGGGATTTCAGCCAGACCAACAGAGCACAAATCCAGACTTGGGAACTTCAAGATATTCATTGGAGTGGTTCCTGTATAATATTGTGAAGGATCACCTGCCAAAAATCGGGCACAAATATCGGCTTGTTGCTCTGCAGCTGCGGTAATTCCATTTAATCTTTGTCTGTGCTCAGCAATTTCCCCCAATGCAAATACATCAGGATCGCTTGTTTGTAAATAATCGTTGACTTTAACACCTCTGCCGCATGAGATTCCGCTTTCAACAGCCAATTGAATGTTTGGGCGCGTACCAATGGCATAAACTACAGCATTTGAAATGGCTGAATTACCACTTTTCAATGAGACTTTCAGAAGTTTCTCTTCATTTTCTACGATTTCTACTACTTCATCATTGGTGTACACTTTTACCCCCAGATCCTCCACATACTCACGAAGCATCGAACTGGATACAGGATCCAGCTGACGCTCCATGAGTCGCGAACCTAGTTGGATGATCGTGGAGTTGATACTTATTTCAGTCAGGGCAGCAGCCAATTCCAAACCCAATAGTCCACCACCTATGATAATCACATGACTACCCGGACAAAGCTGTTTCTTCAAATCATCAGCATTAGTGCGGTCACGCATGGTGAATACTCCAGGTAATTGCATAGGTGCATTTGGCGGAACAAAGGCACTGCTACCAGTGGCTATGATCAATTTATCGTATGAGTGTTTTTTGTTTTTGTTATCAGTAACAGTTTTGGTGGTTCTGTCTAACGCAATGATTGGATTTCCAGGATGCATTGTAAGCTTTAAAGCTTTTAATTCATCATTGGTATATTTCACCAGGTCCTCCCATTGTTTTGTTTCATTTACATAATCGGGGAGGAGCACCCTGTTATAAAACGGCCATTCCTCTTTAGAGAAGACATGAATTTCATCATGCTGATTGAATTCACGGTAAGTATTGACAAAACGATATGCAGCAGCACCTGCCCCAATGACAACAACTTTTTCCTTTGGCGTAACATGAAGTGCAACCTGAACTGCTGAAAATTTAAATCCAGGTTGTTTTGATTTAGGGTCTACCGCATCATCTGTAAGGTTATTGGCTCTGTTAAGGTCATGATTTAATTTTTTACCCCAATGCATTGGTAAAAAAACCACTCCTTGTTTGATACTTTCACTCAGCTTGGCTGAAACCAATACTTCTCCTCTCTTGCTGGTAATTCGCACAGGAGATCCATCAATGATACCCCTTTTTTGAGCATCTTTTGGATGTATCTCCAGAAATGGTCTTGCAATATGTTTGTTCAATTTGGCTACTTTTCCTGTACGGGTCATCGTATGCCATTGGTCTCTGACTCTTCCAGTTGTCAAAATCAAAGGAAAGTCCTTGCTTATAGCCTCTTGTTCCACCTCAGGCCCTGAAATGTGAATATTTGCACGGCTATCTGGTGTGAGAAATTGACCATTTTCAAACAACCTGGGTGTGCCATTATGATCATGAGCAGGAACCGGCCACTGAATGGACCTTTCAGCTTTAAGTTTACCATAGGAAAGTCCTGTAATGTCAATAGGAGTTCCTTTTGTGAGTTTTGTATATTCAGAATATATCTCTTCGGTGCTGTTAAAATCAAATCCATGGTAACCCATTGCACGAGCAAATCGAATTAATATATCTGCATCAGGCAATGCATCACCCGGTGCATCCAGTACTTTGGGTAAATAGGTGATTCTTCGTTCTGAATTAGTCATGGTCCCTTCTTTTTCGAGCCATCCTGCAGCAGGAAGAATCAAATCTGCATATTGTACTGTATCACTGTTTTTTGAAATGTCCTGAACAACCACAAATCTGGCTGCCTTCAATGCTTCATCCACTAATCTCGCATTAGGCATACTAACAGATGGATTGGTACAGATCACCCAAATGGCCTTCATTTTGCCTGATTTAAGGGATTCATACATTTCTGTGGCTGTGAGCCCTGGTTTTTCTTGTATTTTCTCTACGCCCCAGAATTCAGCAACCTCTCGTCGATGTTCCGGATTTGCCAGGTTCTTGTGTGCCGCGAGGAGGTTCGAAAGTCCACCCACCTCGCGACCTCCCATAGCATTTGGTTGCCCTGTTAGGGAAAAAGGTCCGGCTCCAGCCTTACCAATCTGGCCTGTGATCAGGTTTAGATTGATCAAAGCCAGGTTTTGGTTCACCCCGGTGGTACTTTGATTGAGTCCCATTGCCCACATTGTCAAAAATCCGTTCGACTTACCTATCATTCTCGCCACAGTGATGATATCGTCTAATGGGACTTTGCAAAGTGAGGCATACTCTTTCAAAGACCTGGATTTTACCTGTTTGGTATATGCGGCATAGCCATTAGTATGTTTCTGAATAAATGATTCATCCACAAGACCCTGCTCAATCAGGTACCGCCCAATTGCATGGAAAAGGTAGATATCCGAGCCAGGCTGAACCTGCAAGTGCATGTCTGCAAGCTCGCAGGTATCAGTGGCTCGTGGATCTACTACTATGATCTTTACATTTGGGTTTTCTGCTTTGTGTTTTTCTATTCTGCGAAATAAAATGGGATGACACCATGCCGGATTAGCCCCGGCAATTAATATTGTGTCTGAGAGTTCAATATCTTCATAGGATATTGGGACGGCATCATCACCAAGAGTCTCTTTGTAACCAACTACCGCTGAACTCATGCAAAGCCGGCTATTTGTATCTATGTTATTCGTGCCAATGAATCCTTTTACGAGCTTATTGGCCAAATAGTATTCCTCCGTTAAACACTGCCCCGAGACATAAAGTCCTACACTATCAGGTCCGTGCTCCTTGATAAAAGTTTTGAAAACCGCAGCTGCTCTATTGATCGCTGTATCCCAGTCTACCTCTTTCATCGGGTGATTTCTACTCCATCTCATCTGAGGTTTGAGAAGCCGATCACTTTTGTCCATGACAGTGTAGTGAAGGTTCATCCCCTTGCTGCAGAGCATTCCTTTATTCACCGGGTAATCCGGATCTCCTTCAAGTTGCAACCTGTTGCGGTTACTTTTGCGCACTTTGATCCCGCATCCCACTCCGCAGTAAGAACAAACAGTCTTATGTGATTCTCCCCATTTTTCAAGCATCGCAACTCAGGTTTTAATGTCTTTTCGGTGTTGTTTACCAAAACTACGTAATTACTTAGAAAAAATAAGTAAAACTACGTAATTATTTTACGAACACCAGTAAATTATTTGGAATTGATGGTATAAAAAAAGCCGTGACCAATACAGTCACGACTTATCAAGCAAAAAAGGAAAGTTGGTTAGCTTAATTAAAGCTTTACTCGTAGATTTTAATGATTTAGGAAATTCAATAAATAAGCCCTGTAATCATAATAATCTGGATGCTCCAATACATCTTTTCTGTTTCTTGGTCGCTCAAATGGGATGGCTAATTCATCACCAATTTTGGCATAAGGACCGCTGGTCATCATGATCACCCGATCGGCAAGGAAAATGGATTCATCCACATCATGAGTGATGGCAACAGCTGTAATCTTTTCCTTTTGCCAAATTTCAAGTAATACATCCTGCAATTCACCTCTGGTCAATGAGTCTAACATGCCAAAAGGTTCATCCAGTAGAAGAACTTTAGGTTTCAAAGCAAAAGCTCTTGCAATACCCACCCGTTGCTGCATTCCCTGAGATAACTCAGTAGCTTTTTTATGGAAATCATTCCCCAGGCCTACTTTGTCCAGATAGTACTTACAAATCTCTTCTTTCTCCGCTTTGGAAGCTCTTGGAAAAACTTGTTTTACCCCGATCATGACATTTTGCATGGCAGTTAACCAGGGCAATAAGCTTGGTGATTGAAATACTACCGCTCTGTCTGGTCCGGCATCTCTTACCTGATCCTGATCGACGAAGATGTGACCTCCGCTTATTTCATTCAAACCGGCAATCATGGTCAGTAAAGTCGATTTACCACATCCTGAGTGACCAATAATGGAAACAAATTCTCCTTCCTTTATGGATAATTGAAGATCGTCCAGTACCACATAGTCACCTTTTGGTGTAGGGTATACTTTTCTCAGGTCTTTACACACCAACATTTCTGCCTGAGTTTCAGGCGTTGGTTTGAGTGTTACAGTTTCTTGTAGTTGCGCTTGCATAGTGAGTCCTTCTAGAAATACTTAACCGTTTCTTTTTTCTTCTTTCTTCTAAATATGATTCTGCCTGGCATTGTAGGTTTAAGGTCAGGTAGAATATATTTCTGGTCACTCACTTGTCTTCGTGTTGCACCTACTTCCATAAGGTATTCCAGAATGTCATTTCTCAATCGCTTGTAATTCGGATCTTTGTTGATCTCTGTTACATCTCTTGGTCGCTCAAAAGGCACTTTAAACTCAGGTCCTAATGTTGCTTCAGGACCAGGTGTAAGGGGTATGATCCTGTCAGCCATCAATATCCCTTCATCGACATCATTGGTGATCAGTATTGCAGTTTTCTTATCCTGGCTCCATATTTTAATAATCTCTTCTTGTAAAGTACCCCTTGTCAAGGCATCCAGAGCACTTAAAGGTTCATCCATGAGCAAAATCTCAGGGTTCATCGCCAATGCTCTGGCTACAGAAACCCTTTGTCTCATACCTCCCGATAATTCGGATGGTTTTTTATCCTTGGCAGGAGTGAGATTTACCATGTCTATGTATTTCAAAACATGCTCCTCCTTTTGAGATTTTGAAAGTTTAGGAAATACTTCGTCAACAGCGAGTTTCACATTGCTGTAAACAGATAGCCAGGGCAACAAGGAATAATTTTGAAAAATCACACCTCGGTCCGGACCTGGGCCGATTATGGGCTTACCATGTAGCAGGACTTCACCTTTATCAGGGAACATAAGTCCGTTGATCAGATTGATCAATGTAGTTTTTCCACTCCCGGAAAACCCTACAATGGCCACAAATTCTCCTTCGTTTACTGATAGGTTAATATCAGAGAGCACATCAATTTTAGTCGCACCCACTCCAAAGGATTTTGAGACGTTATTGAGTTCTAGCAATGCCATAATTACGCAATACCTTTATTGAAACTCATCAGGTTCTGTGCACTTAGCATAATTCGATCCAAAAGGAAACCAATCACACCAATCACAAACATGGCTACAATGATTTTTGCATTAGAATCATTGGCGCCATTTTGGAATTCCTCCCAAACAAATGACCCTAAACCTGGGCTTTGTGCTAATAATTCAATGGCGATTAATACCATCCAGGCAACTGAGACTGTAATTCTCAATCCAGTAAAGATCAATGGCAATGAAGCTGGCAAAATGATCTTGAAGATGTTTTGACCAATGTTCAACTTTAGAACTTTTGCAACATTGATATAATCTTTGTCAACTGTAGATACACCCATACTGGTATTCACCAATGTGGCCCACATCGCACAAAGTCCTACACTTATGAAAGAAATAATAAAAGATTTATCCATACTTGGGTCGGTGATCACGGTTTTCACAATCATGAAGACCAACAAAAGCCATACTACAGGTGATACAGGTTTAAATATCTGGATCAACCAGTTAAATGACGTTCTCAATGACTCGCTCAGTCCTATAATGATACCAATTGGAACAGCGATGAGCATAGCCAGTAGAAATCCTGCAGCAACAGTTTTGAGACTTGTGCCAATCTGGTCAAGAAAGGAAGGTCTGCCAGTATAAGTAATTGGATCTAAACCTTGTGAAGCTCTTTGCTCATTTGTTTTAGCAACTTTCTCCTTGAATTCAGATTTTTTCTCGCTTATTGACAAGTGATCTTCCCACAATGCCTGAAATGCTCCATAAACCTGTGCAGGTGAAGGAAGTGTATTGGGTTGGCAGGAAACATCACCTGATTCGATACACTCTTTCATGGCGATAGCTGCTTCTTCTCCCTGTTCATTTAAGGCTTTTTCAATTCGTGCATTTGCCTCGCTATTGTAAAGTGCTAATGCACCTGTGTACCACACGCCAACAAATAATACGATGGATAATACAGGTAATATTGCTTTTCTAAAAAAGAGCTTGCTGTTTTTCTTCTTTTCCTCACCACTAAAAAGTCTGATGAGAGGCTCCAGGAAACCCAGGCCCAGCATTCTTAATGTTTTGATTGATTTATCTTTCATAACGTTGGTGTTTATGTTTTGAATGAAAAATCGTTGGTGCGAGGGCCGGTCTGGGACCATACCCTCAGACACCAACGTCTTTATTTTTATAAGCTTTGATCTTTGTTGCCTATGTCAAAGCTGTTGATGTACCCGATTGGATCTTTTCCATCATAAGTTGTTCCATCAATGAATTCACTTGTTGCAGGCTTGTAACCATCTGTAGTAGGAATATCTTCAGCAGGAATTTTTCCTTCTTCGGCTAAAATTTTTGCAGCAGTATTCCAGATATCAGGTCTGTAAATCTCTTTGATGGTGCTATGATACCAGTCAGCTGGCTTGCTTTCAGGAATTTGCCCCCATCTTCTCATTTGAGTCAGGAACCAGATGCCATCAGAGTAGAAAGGATAAGTAGCATTGTACCGATAAAACACATTGAAATCAGGCATGCTTCTCTTATCACCTTTCTCAAATTCGAAAGTTCCTGTCATGGAATTTGCAATTACTACAGAGTCTGCACCTACATATTCTGGCATAGAAAGGATACCTACAGCCTCTGGTCTGTTTCCTGGTGTATCCAGCCATTTAGCAGCTCTGATCAAGGCTTTAGTTACTGCAACCGCCGTATTTGGATACTGCTCTACAAATTTCTTGGTCATTACAAATACCTTTTCAGGATTGTTTTTCCAGATGTCATAGTTTGTTGTAACGGGTACTCCAATTCCTTTGAATACCGCTTGCTGATTCCATGGTTCACCTACACAATAACCATAAATGGTTCCGGCTTCAAGTGTTGCAGGCATTTGTGGTGGAGGCGTTACAGAAAGTAATACATCAGCATCTACCTGGCCCTGAATGTTATCCGCAGTGTAAAATCCAGGATTGATTCCAGCAGCAGCTAACCAGTATCTGATCTCATAGTTGTGAGTAGAGACCGGGAATACCATACCCATTTTGAATGGTTTTCCTGAATTCTTGTAATCAGTTACTACTGGAGCCAATGCATCCGCTTTGATTGGGTGAATAGGTTTACCCTGCTCATCCGTTGGAACATTTGGTTTCATTTGAGACCATACTTCATTGGAAACTGTAATACCGTTTCCATTCAGGTCCATGGAAAATGGGGTAACCAATTCAGCTTGTCTTCCAAATCCAGCTCCTGCAGCGATCGGCTGTCCTGCAAGCATGTGTGAACCATCCAATTGACCATCAATCACACGATCCAAAACATTTTTCCAGTTTGACTGAGCCTCAATTGTGACAAACAGTCCCTCGTCCTCGAAATATCCTAGCTCTTTGGCAATAGCCAATGGAGCCATATCGGTAAGTTTGATAAACCCGAAAGTAAGCTGAGGTTTCTCGATTAGTAAACCAGCAGATGATGCAGACTCAGTTTCAGTCGGTTTGTCTTTTGCTGTCCCTCCAGTACATGCTGCCCAAATGATGGCAGATGCCAATAGAATTAATGTACTTTTAAAAATCTTCATAACAATTAACGTTTTAAGTGGTGTCTTAAATTATTTTGATGAAAAAAGTGTCGGTTTGAAAGTGATCATGGTCCATGCCCAGTTGGTCAAAGCACTTTTGTCTCTACCTCGAAGGGATTGCATGGTATCAGTACCAAACATTTGAGAGTATCCAATGTTCCAAGCAACACCTCCCTTTAATTTTTTAGCATATACCAGGTCGATTTCTGTTCCCATCGCCTTACTGAGTTCTACTCCATCAGTATCAAATTGTGTGGATCCTGTCAAAAATTCATGTGCATGAACTTTTAGAGAGCCTCCGGCAACTTTGAAATTGGTTTTTAGATAGATGTCAGTTACACCAACCGTTCCATTGGCAGGTCCCACGAAGAAGTAATCCATGAAGCCATTATGAGCATGGTTTGTTCCAAAATCAGGGCTGAATGCGGTAATATCCGTAGATGTGTCATCAGCATCTTTTCCGGATATATATTCGAATCCTACTGTTAATGGTGTTACTGGTGTTTTTAGAGTTGCATTAATCCCTGCAAGCATTGCATTGACTTTATTGGTGCCCAATTCACCAGTTTGATAGTAGAAATCACCACCAAGTTTGATTCCTCCAAACGTTTTTGAGGCTACAGCTCCAAAGGTTTGTTTGAATGAGACAGTAGTGTCTGCGTTTTGATATCCAGCATTGAAGGCTAATAATGACAATGATCCACCTTCAAATTTTGTATTAAAATATCCATACTGAAATGTTTTGTAGTTTCCGCCCACACTATAATAACCTGCTCCTGGAGCTTGTAGAAATCCTGGTTCAGCAATGTCATCATCTTGATTGTAAGCTAATCCAAAGTGCAATTTGGATTTACCGGGTTCAAACATAAGGAGGAGAGCATCATGTCTTCTTCCTTGCTGCGCCCATTCTAATCCACCTAGAAATCTTTGATTGTCATAGGATATGATTTGGCGACCTACTTTTACAGAGAAAACGTTAGTAAAATAGTATTGCCCCCAGGCTTCACTGATAAATGTTTTACCATACTCTTCCTTAAATATTTGAGAAGTTTCACCCCAAATTCTAATGTCCTGAAAAGCAAGTCTGAACTTGAATGAAGAATCAGCATAATTTAAATAAAGTCTAGATCGTTGTTCCGTAAAGAACGCAGCGTCTCTGGATTCTTCTGTTAAAGTTTTGAATCCGTTTCTAAACTCCGTACGAGGACGAACCTCAGCGGAGACCGTAACCTGAGCCTGTGCTTCCCCAAACACAAAGGCTGCCAAAAACATGATTAGGTAAGTAAGTTTTTTCATGGTTTGTTTTCGTTAAGCTTTTTATCTACTACGTAATTAAATACGTATAATTACGTACTTAATGCAAACGTAAAAGCTATTACGTAAACAATTTATGTTTGAGTCTCATGAAAAGACAGGTTTTTAGGAGGAAACAAACCTGCTAAAAAGCAGTTTATGTTCTTTAACTTACTTATATATAGCGTGTTAGTTATATTAATGAATGGGATTCTTAAAATACGTATTTCTAAGTATTTTGAATATTATTTCTAAGTAGCAATAGCTGAGTAGGTTTTATGCAAGACCTTCCTTCTCAACCTTCTTAAGTAATTCAGTGATATTATTCACCTCCAGCTTTTTCATAATATTGAACCGGTGTGTTTCAATAGTACGAACACTTTTATCAAGTCTCTCAGCTATTTCCTTATTGGAAACACCCTCATAAATTAGTTGAAGAATTTGATTTTCCCTTTTGGTGAGTTGGTAATCCCGGGTGGCTATTGGAGATGCCGAACGTTCAATATTTGGTTTGAGACCATTGTTAAGGAAGGTATTGACGATAGTTGTGGAAATATCACCACTAAAATATTTCTGTCCCTCATTAACCATTTTGATGGCTTTATTGAATTCTGTTTTATTGGTGTCTTTTAATAAATAACCATCTGCTCCATATTGCATGGATTTAAGGATGTATTCAGAATCGTCATGCATAGTAAGCATAATGATCTTTATGCCTGGGTCTTCCTGTTTCAATTGTTGTGTTACTTCGAGACCTGTAAGAAGAGGCATACGTATATCAACAACTAATACATCTGGTTGGGTAGTTTTCATTTTATCCAATGTTTCCTGCCCATCAGAAGATTCCCAAATAACATCAATTTCCGGATCATCTTCCAGCACCATTTTGATGCCGTATCTTACTATTTCGTGATCATCTGCTAAAGCTACTTTAATCATTTTTTTCCAGGGGTAATGTGATCAAAATACACGTTCCTTTTCCCAATACCGTGTCTAATTTAAAAATACCTCCGATATATGAGGTACGTTCTTTCATATTAAATATTCCATGCCCGGCTTTTTCAAAATGACCACTCCTCTCTACCCGGGAATAGTCAAATCCCTTTCCATTATCTTCTATGGTAATTGTCAATGATGAAATCGTGTGTGAAAACTTGACTGTGATGCTGGATGCTTTTGCATATTTAATGGCATTATTCACTGCCTCCTGTATTATCCGATACAGATTAGTCTCAATATTACTGTCAAGCCGAGTGATAAATCGTGTTTCATTGAAGAAAGTGACCTGCATTTTTGTAACAGCATTGATCTCATCACAAAATTTATTGATAGCCGGGACCAGCCCAAAATCATCCAAACTTGAAGGAGTGAGGTTAAATGAAACACGCCTTACTTCCTGTATGATGGATTTCATTAAATCTTTGGCATCATTCAACCTCATTTTCATAGGACCCGAAGAGGGTGTGAATGATTCCAGTAACAATTTCATTGCTGAAAGCATCTGCCCCACACCATCATGGATTTCTCTGGATAATCTTTTCCTTTCTTCCTCCTGTCCCTGAAGAATTAAAGCAGACCTGTACTGTTGTTCTTTTACTGTTTTTTCGATCCGCTCTTTATTGAGTTCTCTGGATTTTAACTTGGCTTCTTTGAATTGAGTAATGTTCCGTGCAATGAATTTTATGTCACCGTTGTTCTGAATTGGAATTAGATTGGTATCCAACCAGCAGAAGTCACCAGGTTCTGTGAGGAGTCTAAGCTCACCTGTCCAGTTTTTTCTTTCCTGCAAAATGTTTAGGAGCCCCTCAATAAAATCTTCCCGATAATCACTGGATAATAGCAACTCATTCAATGTGGCCGGAGGCTGTTCCTCTTCATACTCCATCATGTTTAGAAACTTAGGTGATAAGTATGTAAACTGCCCTTGAGTATTCAAAGAAGCATAAAGAGATTGCGATTCAGGTTCTACATTTACAGCCTCCAGATCCTGAAAATTTTTACCAAGCTCCTCATATAACTTTGAGAGTTCACGTGCCATGTTATGAGAGGCCATCTCTGATTCGGTGAGATTTTGAACAGTGGCTCGAATGGTTTTGGCCATTGGTGTGAATACAAAAATCAATTCCAAAACAATAATCAAAAGTGATATGACGAATAGGTACAGTTCTTTATTCCGAAGATCTTTTACCTTCTCCTGAGCCAAGTAATCATACTGGAATACGATTTTATCCATGCCATTCAGAAACTCATCCTCATTTTCCAGTATAATCTGAACATGCTTTTCAATTGTCGTTGATTCAGAGGCACAGCAGATAAGTTGATTGGCGCTTTGAAGTATGGCCTGAAAGTTGGGTTCAATCTCAGCAAACATTTGTTGAATTTGAATAGAGTTGCTGGTTGACAAACCTAATTCTACACTTCCATTTTGCAACCCCTCATGGCTCGTTTTCCAAAGGGTAAGTGCTTCGCTTAATTCATTGGTATTGTAGTTGCTGGTGCCCTTTTGGTATCGGATTTTAAGGGCTGCTTTACTGATTTTTTGGCTAAGCATCCGCTGACGTCCAGCGACATTGATCACCCGGGCATCATCTTGTTGGCGATTAATTGATGTTTGAATAAGGGCCTGGCTAATAATTATGCTCAGGGCGATACACCCCAACGCAATCAAATAAAATAGTCCTAATCTTCTGAATCTAAGTTTAGCCATGCACGAATCAGTGAGCTGTAATCATAATACAGCATCAAAATTAAGTAATATTCCTGATCCTGATACGTACGTTTACGCAAATCCTACGTAAACCATACCGTTTTCTACCTTTACAGGGTAAGTAGCTAATTCACACGCATCACCGTTCAGGTTTTTTCCTGACTTCAATGAAAAGGTCTTTTTATGAAAGGGACAGGCCACTTTTGGTTCATTATTATCAGAGCCCAGCATACCCCTTGAAAGGATCATCTGCTTCTTGTGTGGGCAAAGATTCTGTGTGGCAAACCACTCATTTCTTCTCGAGAAATTAAAAACTGCTATTTGAAGTCCTTCATAGCTGATACACAGCCCCCCATCTGACGGAAATTCAGATTCAGGACAGGCTGCATACCAGGTTTTTACCTCTTCATTTTTAACAGTATTATATGTTAGTGTTTCTTGGCTCATAGTAGTAATGTTTGATATTTTCAGGAAATTATCCCCATTCGGCAGGTTTTTTCATTTCCCTCATTGGGACAAATGATTGCATTGGATCTGTTTCTTCAGAATTGGCGAAATGTCTGAATTTCTTTTTCATGGCCTCATTCTCAACCGCGACCTTCCATTCACAATGGTAAGCAGCAATTAAAGCTTGCATGTCTTTTTCAAGCTCCTCACCGAGACCTAAGGTATCATTGACTACCACATCAATTAAATATTCAATACCACCCTCGAGTTTATTCAGCCAAACAGATGTTCTATTGAGCGGCTCTGCTGTACGGATATAGAACATCAAAAATCTATCCAGGTATTTGATAGCCGTTTTTTCATCAATATCTCCTGCCAATAATTTGGCATGCTGCGGATTGGCTCCTCCATTGCCGCATACATAAAGATTGTAACCTGCTTCAGTAGCGATAAGACCAAAATCTTTACTTTGCGCTTCCGCACATTCTCTTCTGCAGCCAGAAACTGCACCTTTCAATTTGTGTGGTGATCTTAATCCTTTGTATCGGTTTTCGACTTCTATTGCGAAACTCACAGAATCATGTAACCCGTAGCGGCACCAGGTAGAGCCTACGCAACTTTTTACTGTACGCAGGGCCTTACCATAAGCATGTCCACTTTCAAATCCGGCATCAATTAACTCCTTCCAGATTTTGGGAAGATCATTAAGTTTTGCACCGAACATATCTATTCTTTGTCCTCCTGTAATTTTTGTGTAGAGGTCATATTTTTTGGCCACCTGGCCAATGGTTATCAGCTTATCAGGTGTTATCTCACCTCCTGGTACCCGTGGTACAACAGAATAACTTCCTCCTTTTTGGATATTGGCAAGAAAACGATCGTTGGTATCCTGGATGGTATCTTGTTTCAGAATTGGATCATTCCAAATACTTGCCAGTAAAGAGGCGACAGCAGGTTTACAGGTTTCGCAACCATCTCCTGTACCATATTGGTCCAAAAGATCTGTGTAAGATTTGATTTCCTTTACTTTGATAAGGCTGTAAAGCTCCTGTCGAGTGTAGTCAAAATGAGCACAAAGAGTCTTTCTAACCGTTTGGCCCATCGATTTTAGTGTGGCACTCACAATATCGGCTACCATAGGAGAACATGCGCCACAACCTGTACCAGCCTTGGTGCAAGTTCTTATCTCTTTTAAATCCGTTAAACCATCATCCTTTATAGCGCAAACTATATCAGCCTTAGTTACATTTTCACAGGAACATATTTGTGCTGAATCCGGTAGGTCGCCTATGGCATTTCCTCCGGAAGCACCTCGTGCACCTAAAATGAGATCTTCCGGATTTGGTGGTAATGCCATACCATTTTGAGCGATTTGCAATAGCATGCTATAATCATTGCAATCACCTACAAGGATTCCTCCAAGCAATTTCTTTTTGTCTGGCGATAAATTAATTCGTTTATAAGTTCCAGAGTTTCTGTCTTCAAAAGTTATTGGAATACTTCCATGAGTTTGTCCAAGTGCATCCCCAAAACTTCCCACATCTACTCCAATAAGTTTCAATTTGGTGGACATGTCTACATCACCAAAAGCTTTTGTCTCTCCTCCAATCAGTTGGTTAACCACGATATCGGCCATTTCATAACCAGGAGCAACCAATCCGTAAACCATTCCCTTGAAACAAGCAGCTTCTCCGATTGCATAAATACTTGCATCATCAGTTTGCATGAACTCATTCACTACGAATCCACCTCTCGGACCTGCTTGAAGGTCACAAGTACTGGCTAGTTCATCTCTGGAAACTATCCCACAAGAAATCACAAGCATATCAGTCTCTAAACTGGTTTCATCTGAAAAATCCAGCCTGTCCAGTTTACCATTCCCTTTGATCTCTTTTGTGTTTTTACCCAAAAGCACTTCTATTCCAAGGGATTCAATTTTACTCTTCAATAAATCAGACCCATTATCATCTAATTGCCTCGGCATTAATCTCGGCGCAAACTCGATTACCTGAACATCAAGGTTTAAGTCCAACAAAGCTTTTGCTGCTTCTAACCCTAAAAGCCCACCACCCAGTACCGCACCACGTTTCACATTGCTGGCATATGCAATTATCTGATCAAGATCCTCAATGGTCCTGTAAACAAATACACCTTTTTTATCCACTCCGGTAATCGGCGGCACCATGGCGCTGGAACCTGTTGCAAGAACCAGGTAATCGTAGTGTTCAATTTCACCTGTATGAGTCTCGATACATTTATTGACCCGATCAATTTTTGTGACCAATTGTGAAGTCTTTAAAGTAATATCCTGCTCCTCATACCAACTTCTTGGGGCCATCAATAACTTCTCTTCTGATTGATTTTCGAAATATTCACTTAAGTGTACTCTATCATAAGCCGGAATGGGTTCCTCCCCATATACAGTCAGTGATATGTCTATTATACTGGCTTTAGCACGTAGTTTCTCACAAAACTTGTAGCCCACCATGCCGTTTCCAATTACGATTACCTTTATCATAACAACGTACTTTTACGTAAAACTACGTAATAATACTTAATAAATAAAAACGAATTACGTAATATTTGTTCGGTTATACGTAAAATACTTACGTGGGGCCCCCATGCAAAAGCTTAGGTTCTTGATTTGTTTATATTTGACTTTCGATTATTAATAAAATTTAATCTCCCCAGAGTATCTTGCATGATCTTCTGATTTTCTATCTTTCGGGTTTGTAATAACATAAAGTGTATGAAAATGAAAAAATTTCTTCTGGCTATTGTGGTCCTGACTATAATGTCAGCCATAGAAGTTTCTGCTCAAAGTAATTTTGAAGCAGGATTGAGATTTGGTAATAATTTTTCTGCGGAAGCGACGATTCCGATTTCTAAAACCCCAAGACTGCATCCAGCCATATATTTTGATGAGTTTGCACTGGCGACTTATTTTGATTGGATGTTTAAACTTCAGGGGACTCCCAATGGATTCAAATTTTACCCGGGAGTTGGACCTGAGTTATATTTGGCCGATGAAGTTGAAATTGGATTAGCTGGTAATTTTGGTGTAGAATATGAGTTTGACTTCCCACTTACCGTTGGGTTTGATTGGCGTCCTTCTCTTTTACTTACTGAGGGTGATTTCCTGACTGAGAATTGGGGATTTACTGCCAGGCTAAGGTTCTCCAAAGCCTATTAGATAAAGAATGTTATTGGCCAATCAACTTTGTGTAATTGATTTGGCCAATAACGATTTATAATGTCGTACTTTCCCTTATAATAAGGTTAGTTTTTAGGATTTCTGTCTTGGGCAGATGCTGTTCACCTTTATTATGGATTTGACTAAGTAAAAGATCAGCAGCGATTCTACCCATTTCATACCCGGGTTGGTCAACTGTACTTAAAGAGGGCTCATAAAGCTCACTAATCTTCCAGTTGCTAAATCCAAAAACAGAAACATCACGGGGAATTACCTTGCCAATTTTCTTAAGGTGTTTAACAGCTCCAATTGCGATCATATCTGTTGCTCCAAAAATGGCATCAAAATCCCCACCCTGATCGCAAATATTCTTCATTGAAGAGGTACCATCTGCGTAATCACCGGCATCACAATGAGCTACCAGAGATTCGTTTACAGATATTCCTTTGCTTGCAAGTGCATCAGTGTAGCCTTTAAACCTATCCTTATTAATCTGTAGGTTAATAGGCCCTCCTATATAGACGATCTTTTTTCTCCCTGTATCCAATAGGTGTTTGACAGCATTCAAACTTGCCTCATAATCATCAATGATCACCTTATCTACCGGAATCTCATCTACCACACAGTCAAAGAATACTAATGGAATGTTTCGATCCAGAAATTCTCTAAAATGGGCAACATCATGCGTTTGCTTCGTAATACAGGCTAATACCCCGTCCACTCTTCCGTTCACCAGGGTCTTGGAGTCGATGACCTCCCTTTCATAAGACTCATGAGAATTACATATAATAACACTATAACCAGATGCATAGGCAACATCTTCTATTCCCCGTACCACCATAGAAAAGAATTCATGAACCAGTTGAGGAATGATTACGCCAAGTGTTTTGGTTGAATTATTCCTAAGACTTAAAGCTGTGAAGTTTGGTTGATAATTAAGCTTCTTGGCCAATTCAATTACAGCATTTTTAGTAGCTGGTTTAACAAGCGGATTTCCCGCCAATGCCCGTGAAACTGTGGATACTGAAATGTTCAATTCTTTGGCAATATCCTTTATAGTTACCTGCCCGCTTTTCATATATTTTTATTTGCGTTAAAAATAAGTCAAATACTTATTAAGAAAAACTTATCTAAACACTGGAATTATTGGAAAATTAGTAAAAAACTGTCCTGAGTGTTTCTTAGAAAAATTATACTTTGAAAAATTAAGAAAAAAATACCAGTTGAAAACGTTTTCATTCCAATATTGCTAAAATTCCCACAGTTTTTGTTTAAATTCATTTTTATAATTGTCCGAATTTCATTTTCTTAACGGTTCGATTATCGCATAAATACCTAAGAATTACCCAAAATTTCGAAATGTTATTGGGTAGAAAGAGGTCAGATAATCAGTTGGAATAGTAAAATTTTTCAAAATGTAATAATATGAAGAAGTATCTACTTTTAAGTTTATCGTTGTTTTTGACGTGCGCCATGGCCATGGCGCAGCGTACCGTTAGTGGAACGGTTACAGATGGATCAACCGGAGAGTCGATCCCTGGGGTGAATGTTATCATCCAGGGAACGTCATCTGGAACGGTTACCGATTTTGACGGAAAGTTTTCCGTTCAGGTACCTGGTGATGATGCCGTCTTGGTTTTTTCTTTCGTAGGTTATCAAACAGCTTCGGTTCCGGTTGGTGCCAAGGGTGTTGTTGACGTTACGTTGGACTTAGATGTAACAGAACTCGCAGAAGTTGTTGTTATTGGTTATGGACAAATTGAGCAGGATGATGCTACTGGTGCAGTTGCCGCAATTACCGCAGACGACTTCAACCAGGGTATGATTTCATCACCTGAGCAATTGATCGCAGGTAAAACCGCTGGTGTACAAATTACATCAACTAGTGGTGCTCCTGGTGACGGAGTACAATTGAGGATTAGGGGAACAAGTTCAATCAGATCGAATAATAACCCATTATTCGTGGTTGATGGAGTACCTCTTGCCGGTGGAACACAAGGAGCTCCAGCAGATGTTGGATATGGTACAGCCTCCGATGTAAACCCACTTAACTTTATAAACCCTAATGATATTGAGAGTATCAGTATCCTGAAAGATGCTTCTGCAACCGCAATTTATGGTTCCAGAGGTGCTAATGGTGTTGTAATCATTACAACAAAGACTGGAACAGGTCAAAAAGGAAGCTGGGATTTTTCAGCAAGCACAAGTATTTCAACTCCAAGATCTGAATATGATCTTTTGAGCCCGGAACAGTTTATTGATGCTGTAGATCAATTTGGTGGTGATCCTGTTGCACAGAACTTTGGAGAGTCAACTGACTGGCAGGATTTTGTGACTAGAACTTCAATTTCTCACAAAGAAAATCTATCATATTCTCAAGGATTTGCAACTGGAGCAATTCGAATTTCAGCTGGTTATGAAGATCAGCAAGGAGTTGTGGAAGATTCTTACATGAAAAGGTTTACTACGAGATTTAATGGTGATAAGTCTTTCATGGATGATAAATTAAATCTTTCTGTGTCATCTACTTTCTCTAATGTGCAGAGACAAGATCCTCCATTAAGTGGTAGTGCTGGTTTCCAGGGTGACTTATTAGGTGCTGCTTACTCAGCAAACCCAACCTGGCCTACAGATCCTGATTTTGATGCTGGTGGACAAAGAAGTCCTGCAAACATGCTAGAGTATTATGATGCTCAGGGTAAAACCAACAGAATACTTGCAAACGTGACAGCAGACTATAAACTAGCTGATGGTCTTTCTGCGAAATTAACTTATGGTGTAGATTATTCAGATGCTGAAACTGTTACTCTAATTTCAGGAATGGCAAGAAATGCCGGAGATGGTGTTCAGGATAATGGTATAGGGCAATTGAATGGAAATTCAAACATAAATCACTTATTTGAGGCTACTCTAAACTTTAACAAGAAAGTTGGGAATACTCAAATTGATATAGTTGGTGGTTACTCAGTGCAGAGCTTTAATAATGAATGGTACTGGAGCAATGCTAGAGGGTTTTCAGATTTTGGATTCGAGAATATGGAAACAGAGTTAAGAGATTCTTATGAAGCAATTGAGAGCGCAGTGGATGGTGAATTTGATATCATCAATAACTGGGGATCATCAAGTGAATTAGTAAATGGAGCTCAGGCATCAGGACTTTTTGTCAATGGTATAAATGGAGGGGAAACCGCTCAATCATTTCTGGCATCCCCAAGTGGTTCTACTGTAGGATCAATTATTGCCAACTACTATGATCAAACTGATTATCTACAGTCTTATTTTGTAAGACCTAATTTCACAATTAATGATAAGTACTTAATTACTGCTACAATAAGAGTCGATGGTTCTTCTAAATTTGGAGCAGATAATAGATATGGTGTTTTCCCTTCTGGAGCTGTAGCTTGGAAAATTCATGAAGAAGATTTCGTCCCTGCAGGTATTAGTACTTTGAAATTAAGAGCTGGATACGGTATTGTAGGTAACCAGGATGGATTAGGTTATGGTGAATTTATCAGACGTGAGAGATGGGCTGATGCTGCCACAAATGCTAACCTTTCAATCAATGTTCCTGGAACTTCAACTCAGGGTTCTGTAAACCCAACATTGAAGTGGGAATCCACTACTCAAACAAGTATTGGTTTGGATTTTGGATTTGCTGAAGATAAAATCTATGGTAGCTTCGACTACTACATTAAGGAGACTTCAGATCTTCTACTAAGAATTCAGACTGCTCAGCCTGCTGTTGCTGACCAAATCTTTGATAACCTGGATGCAATAGTAGAAAACAAAGGTTGGGAACTTTCATTGACATATAATGTTTTTGCATCCACAGATGCATCAATTAGCCTAACTGGAAACATTTCTAGAAATGACAACCTTGTTAAAGATTTTGGAGGTCAGTTACAAGCTGGTACCATTCGTGGGCAAGGACTTAGCCTTGCATATGCACAAATTCTTGCTGGTGACAGACCTTTATTCTCATACTTCTTAAGAGAGTTCGAAGGATTTGATGAAACTGGACAACCTATTGGTGATAATCAGACTTTCGTTGGAAAAACAGCACTTCCTACATGGAACAGTGGTATTTCTTTAAATGCTTCTTATAAAGCATGGAGCCTGAATGCATACATGTATGGACAGTTTGGTCACTACATATATAATAACACACAAAATGCGTTCTTCACAGCCGGAGCAATCAATAACGCTCGAAATGTAACGCAGGATGTCATTACAAGTGGTGAAGCAGGTTCTGCAGAAGCAGCAGTATCTACAAGATTCCTTGAAGAAGGTGATTTCTGGAGAATGCAAAACCTTATTGTGTCTTACAGAGTTCCATTATCAGGTGATAGTTTCTTGAGAAACCTGGTATTCAATGTAACTGCTCAAAACTTATTTGTCATTACAAACTATGAAGGGCTTGATCCTGAAGTAAGTACAAATCCAGCTGATTTTGATTTATTAAATGGTCTACCAACTGCAGGAATTGATTACTCAGCATATCCGAGACCAACAGTTTACACAATTGGTTTATCAGCATCATTCTAGAGAATCTTAAATTGAATAAATATAATAAGATGGAAATATTAAAGAACTTTAAAAATCGCACATTGAGCCTGGTAGCAATGCTATCTGTGCTGGTAATGTCATGTGATTTGGAAATTGAAGAAAGTGATTCATTAATCACTGAAGGAGGTTCCGCTGTATTTAATGGAGTGGAAGATGTAGACGGTTCTATTTCGAATATCTACAACAACATAACAGGTCAGGCTGGAGATCAGGCTAACTTATATGCAATGACTGAAGTAACCACAGACGAACTTCTAGTACCTACTAGAGGTACTGACTGGGGGGATAACGGTATTTGGAGAACACTACATGCTCACACCTGGAGTCCAACTCACAACTATGTTGTGGGTGTTTGGAATAACAAAAACAGTGCGGTATTAAGAGCAACTGAAGTACTTGATCCATTGAGTGGTGCAAATGCTGAGCAATCTGCTCATGCGCACTTCACAAGAGCATATAACATGTGGATTGTTTTGGATTTCTACGGCCAGGTGCCTTTTAGAAACCCTACAGATGGGCCAGATATTGTCCCTTCAGTAATGACCAGAGCAGAAGCATATGATATGGTTGTTTCTGACCTTGAAGCTGCAATATCAGGACTGCCTGAGGGAAGCCCAACTTCTGACAATAAGACAAGAGGAACAAAAGCGGCCGCTAGATTATTATTAGCAAAAGTTAAATTGAACGCTGAGGTTTACCTGGGTAGCTATGGCGCTAGCGATTTGCAAGATGTTATTGACTTAGTAAATGACATTGAAGCTGCTGGTTACGCCCTTACTGGACAAGGTACTTACTTTGATGTATTTCCTGGTCCAAACGTGGCTAACACAGATGTTATTTGGTCTGTAGATGCCGGTGCGGGTAACAGAATGTGGAATGGATTACATTATAACCAATCACATCCAGACAATGGTGGAGGTGGATGGAACGGATTCACAACACTAGCTGAGTTCTATGACAAGTTTGATGGCCCTACGGATGACAACTCACTAGGAGCTGGACAAGAAGAAAGAAGAGGTTATACGCATACAGCCGCTTCTACTACCGAGGCGAACCAAGGTTTTGGTTTCGGTTTCCAGTTAGGACAAATGTACGGTTTCCGTGATGGTGCTGCAGTAGCTTTGACTGATAGAGGTGGAGCTCCTTTAGCATTCACGAAAGAAATGCCTGGACTTATTGGTAACAATGAAGTTACTGGAATGAGATTGCTGAAATATTCTCCTGTAAATGGTGGATTCACCAATGGAGTTGTTATGGCAAGATATGCAGATGCTCTACTAATGAAAGCAGAAGCAAAATTAAGATCTGGTGATGCTGCTGGTGCACTAGCTGATGTGAATGCCTTGAGAGCTATGAGATCAAACACTGCTCCATTGACTTCATTAGATTTGGACGAAATGATTGATGAGCGAGCTAGAGAACTTTACACTGAAGGTTGGAGAAGAAATGACCTGATCAGATTTGGTAAGTTTACGGATGGATGGGAGTTCAAAGAAGCTGGAGATGGTACTAGTGTTCTTTTCCCAATTCCTTCTGCAGCATTGTTGTCAAACCCTAACCTGGTACAAAACGACGGTTATTAATCTGGTTTTCAATAATATTAGTGATTCGAAAAGGAGGATATTTATCCTCCTTTTTGTTTAAATATTTTCTCTATTTTTTTAATCTTTACACCTAATAAAGGAACAGCTTGGGTTGTGTAGTATGAGGAATTATTTATTGTTAATTAGTTGCATTTTTTTATCTCAACTGATCACTTCTTGTACCTCCAGTGAACAATCTGTAAATACGAGGTTTGAGGATATTTCTAAAGAGCATTCAGGCATTTATTTCACTAACATGCTTGACGCTGATTCAAAATTGAATATTCTGAATTACCTCTATTATTACAATGGAGCAGGTGTAGCCGCCACAGATTTTAATGGTGATGGCCTTGACGATATCTATTTTACATGTAACGAATGCCCTGACCGACTTTTTCTCAACCTGGGTGATTTCAAATTTAAAGATGTTACCAGTGAGTCCGGTATTCAAAATGAAACTGGCTGGACATCTGGAGTAAACCATGTTGACATCAATGGAGATGGTCTGGAAGACATCTACATAAGTAAACTGGGAAAAATGGGCCACATTACAGGTGAAAACTTGCTATTTATAAATCAGGGACCAGACGAAAATGGGATTCCACATTTCATAGAATCCGCTGCAGCATTTGGTTTGGATATAGTTGCCTTCTCTACTCAAAGTGCATTCTTTGATTATGACCTGGATGGAGACCTGGATATGTATTTATTATGCCATTCAATTCATCCAAATCGTTCCTATGGAAATGGAGCACTAAGAAATGAAATTGATACTCTATCAGGAGATAAGTTGTTTGAGAATGTAGATGGGAAATTTTTAGATGTCACCAGGGAGGCTGGAATTTATCAGGGTAAGATTGGTTATGGCTTAGGATTGAGTATCTCAGATATTGATAACAATGGTTACCCCGACATTTATGTTGGAAATGATTTCTTTGAAAATGATTACCTGTATATAAACAATGGAAATAAAACTTTTAAGGAAATTATATCGGGTGAGCCGGAATACATGGGGCATACATCCCATTACTCAATGGGCAATGCGGTAGCTGATTTCAACAATGACGGTCTGGCGGATGTTGTGAGCCTCGATATGCTTCCAGAGGACCTAATGACACTGAAAACATCAGGTGTGGAAGATCCATATCCCACCTATAAAAGATTTTTGAATAATAATTATTCTCCCCAGTACATGCAAAATACACTCCACCTCAACAAAGGTGAAAGTGGGTTAAGTGAAGTAGCATTCCAATCTGGTTTAGCTGCAACAGAGTGGTCTTGGGGAGTACTTTCTCATGATTTTGATCTCGATGGGAACAAGGACCTATTCATTACAAACGGAATTTTGGGAGCTACCAACGATATGGATTTCATAAATTTTATCATTGACGAAGATATCCAGAAGGCAATTGAAAATGGAGAGGAAGATAACATTGATTCATACATCCAAAAAATACCTGGAAAACATGTCCCAAACTATATGTTCAGAAATAATGGTGATGCAACTTTCCAGAATAAAACCGATGAATGGCTAGGTGTAAAACCATCATTTAGTAATGGTAGTGCTATTGCTGATTTTGATAATGATGGTGATATGGATCTGGTTATTAATAATGTTAATGAGCCGGCTACCTTATTGAAGAATACAAGTGTAGATAAGGCTGAATTCAACTATCTAAAATTGGTTCTGAAGTCAGAAGGTAAGAACTCCAGTGGGATTGGAGCAAAAATTGAGGTATACCTTCAGGACAAAGTAATATTCAATGAACAAATTCCCCTAAAATCATATCTTTCAACCAGCGTAAACTATCAGATTATTGGAATAGGTGAATCCAAAATAATAGATTCACTAGTTATTAATTGGCCCACGGGTAAAACCACAACAACATTACTTAACCCAACTATCAATTCCACAATTGAGGTGAATGAGGAAGATGCTAAAGGAAATTCATCAATTGATAGGGGTGCTAAAAAAGGCTCTCTTCAAAATTCAGACCTTACAATTGACTTCCAACACATAGAACCTGCAACGCTTGATTTTGATTACGATCCATTGATACCATTTGCACTAAGCAATGAGGGACCTGCAATTGGTGTTGACGATATTAATAACGACGGATTGGATGACATCCTGATTACTGGAGCCAAACTACAAAAAACATATTACTACTTACAGGGTAAAAATGGATTTAAGAAGTCGCCACTTGATATTGCAGATGAATATAATGTTAACGAGGATGTGGCATTTGGGTTCTTTGATGCTGATGGAGACGGTGATAAGGACTTGATCATTACTTCAGCCGGGAATGAATTTACTTCTGGAAAACCTTTACAACCAAGACTGTATATGAATATTGACGGCAAATTTCAGTTGATGGAGAGCATCTTCAATACTATTGAAATCAGTTCGTCAAGTATCCAAACTTTGGACCTGGAAAATGATGGTGATCTTGATGTAATAATTGGCTCAAATTTTAAGGCAAGACAATTTGGTGTTAGCTCTGAAAGCATTGTCATCGAGAATTTGGGTAATATGAAATTTGAGTTGGCAGCAGGTTACAATGAATCAATCAAAGACATTGGTCACATTAATGATATGAAGGTGTTTGATTTTGATGGAAATGGTTTTGATGACATTGTGGTAGTTGGTGATTGGGAACCTGTCAGAATATTGTTGAATGATGGAATACAGTTCAGATCAACAAACGTTCCAGAAACAAATGGCTGGTGGAATGCTGTAGAAATAGCAGATTTTGATCAGGATGGGGACCTTGACCTGGTTGCTGGAAATTGGGGTTTGAATAGTAGACTTTCTGCAAGCGTAGATAAGCCTATCACACTATACAAATATGACTTTGATGATAATGGCCAGGACGAAACAGTCATTACATATTTCTACCAGGGCAGAGAAATCTTCCTTGCTTCAAGGGACGAATTAGTGAGACAACTCCCAATTATTAAAAAAGATTTCTTCTCATACAAAGAGTTCGCAGAGGCAGATATCAATGATGTATTAGGTGATGAAAAAATGAGCCTTGCCAAAAAACAAACAGTAAGTTGTTTGTCATCTCTATTTCTCGAGAACACCGGAGAGTTGAATTTTAAACTAAATCCTCTTCCATTTGGAGCGCAAAGTTCATCAGTTAATGATATTATGGTAGATGATTTCAACAATGATACATACCCTGATCTTCTGTTAGTAGGAAATAACTATGAGGTGAGTACTCAAATTGGCCGGCTGGATGCCTCGCATGGTGTCTTATTGATTAATAACAAAGAAGGCGGATTTGATGAGATCACCCAAACAGGTTTCAATATCGCTGGCCCGGCAAGAGAAATTAAAAAGATCAGAATTGGATCTAAAGACTATTTCATAATTGGAATAAATAATGGAAAACCCATTTTAATAGAAAAAGTAAGTGAACATGAATAGGATCAATTATATAGTACTTTCACTAGCGTTACTTGCAGCTTGTACAGTACCGAAGGATGGGAAAGTCAAGTCAGATAAGCCTCTCTTTACGCAATTGACCACAGAGTCTACAGGAATATCATTTGTGAACAAGATTGAAAATCAAAAGAACTTTAATGTCTTTAAGTATCGAAATTTCTATAATGGAGGTGGTGTAGCGATAGGAGACATCAATAACGATGGGCTTCCCGATATCTATTTCACTGGGAATATGGTACCGAATAAACTCTTCCTGAATAAAGGAAACTTTCAATTTGAAGACATAACTGCATCAGCTGGCGTAGCTGGGGATAAACCATGGAGTACTGGCGTAGCGATGGTGGATATCAATGACGATGGCCTCCTGGATATTTATGTGAGTAATGCGGGTAATCAGGAAGGAAATAATCATGACAATGATCTATACATAAATAACGGTGATCTAACATTTACTCAGAATGCAGAAGAATTTAACCTGGCCAAAAGTGGATTCTCAACTCACGCATCATTTTTCGATTATGACAAAGATGGAGACCTGGATGCATACCTATTAAACAATAGCAATATTCCTGTTAGTAGCCTTGGTTATGCTTCAGACAGGGACAAACGAGCCAGTGAATGGGAAAATGTACCTGAAATTTTCAGAGGAGTGGGGGACGTTTTACTTAGAAATGACAATGGGAAATATGTGGATGTTAGCGAGGAAGCTGGTATTTACGGAAGTCTGATTGGTTTCGGGTTAGGAGTATATGTGACAGATATCAATCAGGATACTTATCCTGATATTTATGTGTCCAATGATTTTTATGAAAGGGATTACCTCTACATCAATCAACAGGATGGTACCTTCAAAGAAGACATTAGAGAATGGACTTCTCATCTGTGCCTTTCTGCAATGGGTGTGGATTTTGGAGATATTAACAATGATGGACTCAATGATGTATTTATCACAGACATGATGCCTGAAGCGGACCAAAGAATCAAAAGTGTGATGGAGTTTGAAAACTATAATGTTTTTAAGCTGAAGCAATCAAGGGATTTTTATCAACAATACATTCAGAATACACTGCAGTTAAATAATGGTAATGAATCCTTCTCTGAAATAGCTTATTTCAGTGGGGTAGCAAAAACAGATTGGAGCTGGGCAGGTTTAATATTTGACATGGACAATAATGGGTACAAAGACATTTATGTGACCAATGGAATCATTCATGACCTGACAGACATTGATTTTGTTGATTTCTTCGCTAATGAAGTAATCCAGAATACGGTTTTAACTGGCGAGAAGGAAGAAATCTCCTCTATCATTGATAAAATGCCAGTTGTACCACTTTCCAATTATGCATTTAGAAATAATGGTGACCTTACTTTCGATAAGATGGCAGCCAATTGGGGGCTTGATATTCCAAGCTTCTCTAATGGATGTGCTTATGCAGATCTAGACAATGACGGTGATTTAGACCTTATTGTCAACAATGTGAATATGGAAGCATTTGTTTTCAAAAATGAGGCAAATGAAATTGCTGACAACAACTACCTAACAATGAACTTCAAAGGCATTGAAGGTAACCGTTTCGCTGTAGGAACAAAGGTAAGGGCCTATGCTGGTGATCAAATATTCTTGCAGGATCTAATGCCATTTAGGGGTTTTCAGTCCTCTGTCGAATATCCGATAAATATTGGACTAGGGGAAATATCCAAGTTAGATTCAATAGAAGTTATATGGCCAAATGGAAAACTAACTGTGTTGAAAGATGTAGCTGCAAACCAGACAATTGAGTTGAATCAAGCTGAAGCTCAAAGAGAGTTTAAACCAGCAGAGAAACCGTCTCAAACTTTACTGACTGAGAAGAAACCACAAGGCTTAAAACCACATAAGGAGGATTTATTCAATGATTTTGATCAGGAAGGAATGGTTGAACGACACCTATCGAAGGAAGGCCCGGCATTGGCAGTAGGAGATGTAAATGGTGACGGGATAGATGATTTTTATATTGGTGGAGCAAAAGGACATCAGGGATTTATTTACATTCACGATGGTGATGGAGGTGTTACCGAGAAAACATCAAAGTGGTTTTTAGTGGATGCAGGTTTTGAAGATACTGCAGCATCGATTTTTGATGCTGATGGAGATGGTGATAATGACCTTGTTGTTGGAACAGGAGGGAATGCCTCAAAAGAGAAGTCCTTTTATGTAACCCGGCTTTATTTAAATGATGGCAAAGGCAACTTTACACGATCAGAAGAGAAATTACCAACTACAGAAGCCAACATTGCCGACATAGCTCCATTTGATTATGACGGAGATGGTGATATGGATTTATTTATCGCAGGGAGAAGTGTTCCAGGAACTTATGGATTGGATCCAGAGCATCTATTTCTAACCAATAATGGAGATGGAACCTTTGAAAATGTGACAGAAAGATACGCCTATGACCTTAAGGATGCCGGTATGGTAACCGATGCAATATGGGCAGATATTGATGGAGATGGAATATCAGATCTTGTTACAACTGCTGAATGGGGAGCCGTAAACGTATTGAAGAATGATGGTAAGCGTCTTTCAAAATTTAGTACCTCATTGGATTCTATCAATGGATGGTGGTTTACCATTGAAAGTTCGGATTTAGATAACGATGGTGACCTTGATTTGGTAATCGGTAATAAGGGCCTCAATATTCCTTATCCAGCATCGAAAAATAATCCTGTACGCATGTGGGTAAATGATTATGACAAGAATGGTACAATTGAACAAATCACCACAACACACTATGATAACGGTGATTACCCCATTCACATGAGAAAAGAAATTACAGCTCAACTTCCCATTTTGAAGAAAGAAAACCTGAAAGCATCTGATTATTCCAAACGAACCATTCAACAGCTCTTCAGTCCTGAAGTCATGAAGAATACATTGATGAAAGAGGTAAACTATTCAGCATCCATCGTCGCAATTAATAACGGGAATGGACAATTTGAAATTAAAGATTTGCCAAGTCATGTACAATGGTCGTGTGTATGTGGGATATCCTGTTCAGACGTAAACGGAGACAATAATATTGACATACTACTGGCTGGTAACATGTATGAAATGAAACCACAGTTTTCCAGACAAGATGGTAATTATGGAAACGTATTGTTGGGTGACGGAAACATGTCATTCAAATGGGAACCCTATAATACAAGCGGCTTTTTCTTGAGAGAAGAAGTGCGGGATATGAAAATTCTAAAAGGCGATAATGGGAAGCGTTTTCTTGTAACTGCCATCAATAATAACACCCCAAGATTATATGAATTTACCAATTGAGAGAAGAAGTGAGTAGTAAAATTAATATAGTATTTGGAGTAGCTGCACTATGTATTCTTTTTGCATGTGGAAAGAAACAAGCATTTGAAAGGCTGGAAGGCGAAAAATTAGGTATTGATTTCAGCAATGATATTGAAGAAACTGATGGTTTTAATATTATTGATTACCTCTATTTTTTCAATGGTGGTGGAGTAGCAATTGGCGACATTAATAATGACAATTTACCAGATATCTACCTATCTGGTAATCAAGTGAAGAACAAACTCTATTTGAATAAAGGAAATCTTGAGTTTCAGGACATAACTGAATCGGCAGGAGTAGCTGGTGAGAGTAGTTGGAACACTGGAGTTACTATGGCAGATATTAATGGTGATGGTTTTCTGGACATATATGTTTGCGCAGTTGTTGGCTTAAAGGGATTAAGAGGCCATAATGAATTGTTTATCAATAATGGAGACGGGACCTTCAGTGAAAAATCAGTTGAGTATGGACTTGACTTTGATTCCTTTAGTTCTGCTACAACTTTTTTTGACTATGACCTGGATGGAGACCTTGATTGCTTTCTATTAAATCATGCTATTCACACACAGGAGTCTTTTGGGAAAGCTGAGTTGCGTAACGAGAGGAACTATGAGACAGGTGATAAATTATTACGGAATGACAATGGGAATTTTGTAGATGTCAGCGATTCATCAGGCATTTTCGGAGGGATAAATGGGTATGGTTTGGGAATCGCAATAGCTGATTTTAACAAAGATAATTTTCCTGATATCTATGTTGGAAATGATTTTCATGAAGATGATTACTATTACCTGAATAATGGGGACGGAACTTTTACAGACAATCTGAGGAATGCAGTAACTCAAACCACTAGGTTTTCAATGGGTAATGATGTTGCAGATATTAATCATGATGGTCTACCAGATTTATTGAGTTTGGACATGCTTCCGAATGATGAAAAAGTCCTTAAAAGATCTGACGGTGATGAGAGATTGGAAATATTAAAACTCAGAACTGAGAAATATGGATATTATTACCAATTTTCTCGTAACATGCTTCAAATTAACAATGGTGATGGGACCTATTCAGAAACCGCCTTGTTAAATGGTGTAGCTGCTACTGATTGGAGTTGGAGTGCATTATTTGCTGATTATGATCAGGATGGTCATCAGGATCTATTCATCGCCAACGGCATACCCAGAAGACCAAATGACCTGGATTATATCAAATTTGTTTCCAGCGATCAGATTAAAGGAACCATTGATAATTCAAAATTGGTTGATCAACAGGCACTTGAGTTAATGCCTTCTGGTGAATTACCAAACATGATTTTTCAAGGAGACGGCACTGGGGCATTTGATGATAAAACAGGAGACTGGATAGATAATAAACTCTCATTCTCAACAGCAGCCACCTTTGGAGACCTGGATTTGGACGGTGACCTGGATATAGTGGTTAACAATATCAATGCTTCCCCATTTATCTACATCAACCAATCCACTTCAAAAGGAAATTATTTAAAGGTTTATTGCAAAGGGGAGAAACATAATACCCTTGGTTTGGGAGCTAAAGTATATGCTTATTCCAATGGTGTCTTACAATACCAGGAGCTTTTTACAAGTCGGGGTTTTCAATCCTCGGCAGAACCTGTATTACATTTTGGGTTTGGACGTGAAGAAGATTTAGATTCTCTTAAAGTCGTTTGGCCAAATGGAAATGAACAGTTGCTAACATCTGTTAAACTGAATGAGACAATCATATTGGATATTGCGAATAGCAAACCGGTAAGATTCAATCTGGTAGCAGAAACTTATTCAAGTAAAGTATTTAGTAAGATTGATCCACTTTCATTAGGCCTTGACTTTGTTCATGAAGAGGATGACTATTCTGATTTCAGACGACTCAAATTAATTCCATACCAACAGTCCGATAGAGGGCCAGCCACAGCTGTTGGTGATATGAATGGTGATGGGAAATCGGATTTGTTCTTTGGAGGATCTAAATTCAAAACATCAAGTCTATATCTTCAGACAGAAAAAGGGTTCAAAAAATCAACCCTTAATGTTATTCAAAATGATTCCATTAACGAGGAAGTGAATGCTGTGATTGCAGACTTCAACAATGATAACCAAATGGATCTTTTAACAGCTACCGGTGGTGGTGATTTTTTTGGTAAATCAAAACCATTATTAGATCAGGCATACCTGTCATCTGGAGATTCTCTTGTTTCTATAATGTTAAGTGAAATATATGAAAACAATGGATGTATAGAACTGATTGATTTCAACGGAGATGGAATGCAAGATGTGTTTATTGGAAGCCAGTCCAGGCCAAATGATTTCGGTAATGTACCTGTTTCAGCACTTTACGAGAATAAAAATGGGAAGCTGGTTAATGTGCAGACGGATGTGTTTAAGGCATTAGGTATGATAACTGATGCAGTTGCGGTTGACTATAATAATGACCAGGCGGTGGACCTTGTTGTCGTTGGTGAGTGGATGGAACCAATATTTCTGAAGAATCAGGATGGTACTTTTGTAATTGATAAGGCTCTTGGAAATGCTGGAAATGGCCTCTGGCAGTGTATTGCACCAATAGACCTTGAAAACGATGGCGATATTGATTTTGTATTGGGTAATTGGGGAACAAACTCGAAATTTAAGGGCTATCCAAACAAACCCCTTGTCATGTATTATGGAGACCTGGACAAGGATGGGGCGACAGAGTCAATTGTGGCTATAGAAAAATCTGGCAAGTATTACCCAATTGCAGGGTTAGATCTATTATCCCAACAAATTATCAGTCTTCGCAAGAAATATACCAGTTATGAATCTTTTGCTGGGAAAACGGTTGAGGAAATTTTCGGAAAACAGGTATTAGATGATGCCAAAAAATATACAGTGGAAAACCTGCAATCCGGATACTTAATTAATAATAATGGTAGGTTTGAATTCACATCTTTTGACCGTAATCTCCAGGTAGCGCCTTTAATGGATCTCTTGCCCTATGATTTTGATAATGATGGAACTGAAGAAATGCTAATTTCTGGTAACTATTTCGGAGTACAGCCTTATCATGGAAGGTTTGGTTCATTTGGGGGAGCATTGCTGGAGCCAGATTTAACACTATTATATGGCAAATCTTTGGGGCTTGATCTCTTTAACCGGTCCTCTCGTGCTCTGAATGTAATTGAGATTGGGAAAGACCCTTACTTACTTGTGACATTACATGACGAAAGTCTTCAACTTTACAAACTCAACAAGAATTGAAAAAGGTAATTATCATTGCAATAACCATTGGACTCCTTTTTCTTGGGTGGTATCTTTTTTTGAAAAAAGGAGAGTTTACAGTGCGATTCAAAGCGAATACTGTACCCGGAGACATTATTCAAACCCTGGCCATATGGGATAGAGCTTTGCTGAATACCGAAATTCTTAAAATAGACTCGACTGAAAGGGTTTTCCAGAGAATTCAAATTGATGACCGGCAATACGATTACACATGGAGGTTTGATATAGTCAATGATAGCCTTACCAGGGTGGAGGTTGTAATAGAGCAGGCTGGCAACTCCTTTATGAATAAACTTCTTGTACCGTTTACAAAGCAGGATATTGAGGTCGATGCAGAAATTACTCTTCGGGAATTTTATGAGGTAGTTAAAGAACACTTGAAAATTACTGGTGTGACGATTGATGGAATTACTGACTTTGATGAAAAGTTTTGTGCTTGTTATCACTTAACTACTCGTCAGATAGAAAAGGCGGAAGGGATGATGAAAACTTACCCGCCACTTTCTTCATTTATCGCTGATAATAATTTCCAGCTGAATGGCAAGCCTATTATTGAAGTTGAAAATTGGGATCATAACAAGGGAGTTCTTTCCTACAACTTTTGTTTTCCAATTATAACGTCAGACAGTTTGCCACAGGATGAAGAGATTTTCTACAAAACAATTGCTGGAACTAAAGCACTGAAAGCCATATACAACGGGAATTATATAACCAGTGACAGGGCGTGGTACAATTTAAAAAGATACGCGAATCAAGAGAATATTGAACTACAAGGATTCCCAATTGAGGTATTCTATAACAACCCAAATATGGGTATAGACGAAGAGAAATGGAAAGCTGAAGTATATTGGCCAATAAAATCGAAGTGAAATTGAATTTTACATAAGAAATTTTAATTATATCATTGTAAATCAGGATACAATTTAACCGAAGGAGGTAATATGAAGAAGTTATTTTTTGGCAGCCTATTTTTATTGTTGTTTGCCGCATGCGAAAAAGATGAGTCCTACAAACTAGTGCTGTCTGATCCAGAAACCTATCAGGCGACAATGAAGCAATTAACAGATATCATTGTTTATGATATATTCTCACCACCAGTGGCAAGTAGAGTATATGTTTATCCCAATATTGCCGCATATGAAATTTTGGCTGTGGCCAATCCTTCTGAGTATAAAAGTCTTGCTGGTCAATTGAATGAGTTGACAGCAATTCCCGAACCCGAAAATGAGAAGATAAATTTTGAATTGGCAAGTCTACATGCTTTCATGAAAGTGGGGAGAACACTAATTTTTTCTGAACAAAAAATGGAAGCATATCAGGCAAAACTCTATAGCCAATTAGAGAGCAAAGGTCTTCCTTCGTCAGTAAAAGAAGCCTCGTTTGCGTATGGTGATAAAGTAGCGGGACATATTTTGGCTTGGGCCGATGGTGATATGTACAAACAAACAAGAACTTTCCCAAAATATACCATTCAACCTGAAACAAGAGCATGGAAACCAACCCCTCCCGCGTACATGGATGGAATTGAACCACACTGGCGTGAGATTAGAACAATGATACTTGATTCAGCAGAACAATTTCCACCAATTCCTCCATTGGAATTTAATATGAAATCTGAGAGCGAATTCTATAAGCAGTTGATCGAGGTTTATGAAGTCGGTAATGGACTGGATGAAGAACAAACAGAAATTGCTAAATTTTGGGACTGTAATCCTTATGTTGCCCATCAAAGAGGACACGCAATGTTTGCAACTAAGAAAATTACTCCAGGTGGGCATTGGATGGGAATCGCAGCTATTGCCTCCAGACAAGCAAAAGCAGATTTAGCCCAGACAGTGAATGCATTTACACTTACCTCAATAGCCTTATTTGATGGATTTATCTCTTGTTGGGATGAAAAATGGAGATCAATTTTAGTTAGACCAGAAACCCTTATCAATGATCATATTGATGCAGAATGGGCACCACTCCTTCAAACACCACCTTTTCCAGAATATACAAGTGGACACAGTGTTATTTCCAGGGCAGCAGCAGTTACACTTACAAGCGTATATGGTGAGCAATTCAGTTTCTTGGATACAACTGAAATTGAATATGGTTTAACAAAGCGTAATTTTAACTCTTTCCTGGAAGCCTCTGAAGAAGCTGCAATTAGTAGACTCTATGGAGGAATTCACTACATGATGGCAATAGAAAATGGGATTGAACAAGGAGAAAATGTTGGTGATTGGGTAGTAGCAAATATTAACACCAAAGTAACAAAGAATGTCGCTCAGAAGTAAAATCAATGCAATTGTTTTATTACTGTTAATCTCAATTATTGGGTGTCAACTCCCTGAACCTGAGAAAGAAAAGAGTCCATACTATCTCCCTTGGGAGGAATTACAGGAACTTTTTGTAGATGTACAAATGGCCGGAGTTTTTCCGGATTCTAAAACATTTGTGGATTGCACACCAAAAGAAACACCTGACGTTATTCTCCAAAAATACAGAGACCAAAAAGGGAATTCAGATTTCGATCTTGCAACTTTTGTGGAGGCAAACTTTGATATGCCGAAACAACCGGATAACAGTCAGTTTTCAACAGAAAAGAAATTTTTTGAAGACCACCTGGATAATCATTGGGACTATTTAACAAGGACAACCGTAAATATCCCTGAACACACAACTTTAATTAAGCTACCTGGGAAGTATGTAGTTCCAGGGGGGCGCTTTAGGGAAATCTACTATTGGGATTCATACTTTACAATGCTTGGTCTTGAAGCATCCAACCGACCTGACCTATTCAAGGCAATGCTGGATAATTTTGCATTCCTTATTGATTCTGTTGGTTTTATACCCAATGGGAACCGTTCCTATTATTTAGGAAGAAGCCAGCCACCTTACTTTGCTGCAATGGTGGAAAAATATAGTCAATTCACAAGTCCTGGCGAAGCGGTTAAGTACCTGGACCAGGTCCAAAAAGAGTATGATTTTTGGATGGTGGGTTCGGATAGGCTAAATGAAAATAATAATGCGATAAAACGTGTTGTCAAAATTGAAAATTATATCCTGAATAGATACTGGGACGATTTTAATTTTCCAAGACCAGAATCTCACCGCGAAGATTATGAACTAGCAGAAAATGTAAGTGAAGAAAAGAAACCTGAACTTTATCGTCACATTAGAGCAGCTGCTGAATCAGGTTGGGATTTTAGTACAAGGTGGTTTGAGGATGTAAATGAGTTTTCAACAATCAGAACTACAGAAATTCTTCCTATTGACCTCAATTCTTTACTTTTTAATACTGAGGAATTATTAGCCGTTCTGTATGATGTTTCAGGAGATGAGCAAAAATCTAATGCTTACCGGGTTCTAGCTGATAGCAGAAAAGAAGCAATCAATAAATTTTTCTGGAATGATGACGCAGGAATGTACCAGGATATCCTTTGGGGAACTAAATCACCAACTGGGTTCATTTCAGCAGCCAGTTTCTATCCCATGTATTTTGGTACAGCTACTGAAGAGCGTGCAACAACACAAACACCGATACTTCTAGACACCCTGCTACTTCAAGGGGGAATAGTGACCACCAGAGTTGAATCTGGACAGCAATGGGATTACCCCAATGGCTGGGCTCCACTCCAGTGGATAGCTATCAAGGGAATGGAAAACTTTGGTCTTTCAACAGAAGCAGATGATGTAGCCGCTAGATGGCTGGCAATCAATAAAAAAGTGTTTTCAAACACAGGCAAGATGATGGAGAAATACAATGTAGTGGATACAACATTGATTGCCGGTGGTGGAGAATATCCTACTCAGGATGGTTTTGGATGGACGAATGGTGTAGCATTGGGGCTATTAAAAGAACTGGCTATTTATTAGTTCTTGAAGATCTCTATAAATTTACCAACAACAATCGTTTTCATTGAAAAAATAGCAAACGTGTCAGCTTAAACGCATGGCTTTTCGCTATTTTCTTATTAAACTGAGGTTTCGTAATCAAATAGACTTAACCCATGCCCCAGTTTTCTTTAAGCACAGTTGATATTTCAATTGTTGTTTTCTACTTGTTATTTGTTGTCGTATTAGGATTTTACATTGGCTCCAAACACCAGGGAGCGGAAGATTACTTCCTCGCAGGAAGAAACCTTACATGGCCACTAATTGGCTTTTCATTATTCGCTTCCAATATTTCAAGTAATACACTGGTTGGGCTTACAGGATCTGGATACCTGAATGGGTTCTCTGTTTTTAGCTACGAGTGGATGGCAATTTTTGTATTGATTATTTTCTCAGTCTTCTTCCTGCCATTTTATCTCAAAAATAAAATTTACACAATACCTGAATACCTGGAAAAAAGATACAATGCATTAACCAGATCATACGCATCAGTTATTGCCATTATCCTAAACGTTTTGGTTGATATTGCAGCAACACTCTATGCAGGTGGGGTTCTTGTACAGCTTATATTTCCTCAATTTTCACTTTTCACAATTATTGCCGCATTGGCAATTATAGCAGGTCTTTACACGATTTCTGGCGGACTTAGCGCTGTTGTCTATACAGATGCCATCCAGGCAATTATTCTTATAATTGGAAGTATATTGATTACTTATTTTGCCTGGGAAAAGTCAGGTGGCTTTGACGAGGTATTAAAAATCACACAACCAGAGCATTTTGATATTATTAAACCGCTCTCAGACCCAGAACTTCCTTGGGCGGGACTCCTGGGTGTGTTTTTACTGGGATTCTATTTCTGGGGAACTAATCAATACATCACTCAAAGGACCTTGGCCTCAAAAAGTACGCAAGAGGGTCAGTGGGGAGCAATGTTCGCCGGTTTCCTAAAGTTATCTATCCTTTTTATAATGATATTTCCGGGGGCATTCGCCCGAGTAATATATCCGGACATGCAAAATGTAGATCAGTTGTACCCAACAATGCTTTTTGACTTGCTTCCAACAGGAATTGTAGGTCTCGTTTTAGCAGGTTTCATCGCCGCTCTCATGTCGAGTATTGACTCAGGATTAAACTCAGTTTCCACATTGGTCACAATGGATTTCATTACAAAACTTAAACCAAATTATACGCAGGCACAGCTGATGAAAGTAGGGCGTTGGGTAACTTTTATCGTCATGGCAATAGCAGCTGGCTGGGCACCTCAAATTATTCATTTTGAGAAACTATGGGACTATCTGCAGCAAGCACTTTCATGGTTTTGTCCACCTATAGTTGCTTTATTTGCGATGGGTTTATTCTGGAAAGGAGCCAATAAAAATGGAGCCTACTGGACAATTATTGTAGGGTCGGTTATTTCTGTTTTGGCAATAATATTTAATTCTGCACCCTGGAAACCTAGCTTCCTTTATGTGACAGTATTTCATTTTATAATGTCCTGCCTCGCAATGATTATTGGTTCTATCATGAAACCAGTCGAGCAGGAGAACCTGGAAGATGTGGTCTGGACCATTGATGAGTATCAAAAAGAATCAGCGCAATTGAAAGCATTACCATGGTATAAGAATTACAGGTACCATGGAATTGGCCTTGTTGTTATTGTTGTAATTATTTTGATTATCTATTAATTAAGAAAATATGGGTTATATCATCGCACTAGACCAGGGGACTACCAGTTCAAGAGCAATTGCCTTCGACAAAAACGCAAATATTGTGGGCGTAAGTCAACAGGAATTCAAACAGATTTTCCCGGAAGCAGGTTGGGTAGAGCATGATCCACTAGAAATCTGGGATTCCCAATTGAATGTATTTGAAAAGCTATTGACGGAAAATAATATTTCAGTTGATGATGTAGAAGCAATTGGGATAACTAACCAGAGGGAAACAGCAGTAGTTTGGGAAAGAAGCACTGGGAAGCCAATATTCAATGCGATTGTTTGGCAAGATAAACGTACCTCTGGAATTTGCGATGAGTTGAAAGAAAAGGGTCTTACAGAATATGTCCGAGAAAATACTGGCCTTGTGATAGACTCATATTTTTCCGGTACAAAAGTCAAATGGATACTTGATAACGTTGAGGGAGCGCGAGATAAGGCTGATAAAGGAGAATTATGCTTTGGAACAATTGACACTTGGCTGGTTTGGAACCTTACTAATGCAAATAATCATGTAACTGATTATACAAATGCTTCAAGAACACTTCTTTATAACATAAAAACTCTACAATGGGACACCCAAATGTGTAAAGAACTTGAGGTCAATGAGTCCATGCTACCTGCTGTGCAGAAATCATCAAGTCACTTCGGAGATTTCGAGTATAAAGGTAAAAGTATTCCAATCATGGGAATTGCCGGTGATCAGCAAGCAGCACTTTTCGGTCAGGCTTGCTTTGAAAAAGGAACAGCCAAAAATACCTATGGCACTGGCTGTTTTATGCTGATGAATACTGGTGATCAACTACAACATTCTGAAAATGGCCTTCTGAGTACATTGGCATGTAGTCTTGACAATGAAGTGGGGTATGCATTGGAGGGAAGCATTTTTATTGCGGGAGCTGCAGTCCAGTGGCTAAGGGATGGATTAAAAATGATAAAGGATGCCAAAGAAACGGAAGCTATGGCTGTTGCGGCAGGAGATATCAATGACGTATATTTAGTCCCGGCGTTTGCAGGTTTAGGAGCACCTTATTGGGACATGTATTCGAGGGGAGCAATATTTGGTCTAACTCGGGGAACGGATCAAAACCAAATTGCAAAGGCTACATTAGATTCTATTGCATACCAAACAAAAGATGTACTGGAAGCAATGCAGGCCGATTCGGGAATTGCACTGAAATCATTGAAAGTAGATGGTGGAGCGGTTGCCAATAATTATCTCATGCAGTTTCAGGCCAATATTTTAGGGGTTCCAGTTGATAGACCCAAAATCATTGAATCTACAGCACTGGGAGCAGCCTATCTTGCTGGATTGGGAACTGGATTCTGGACAGTAGATGATTTGTTGCAAAATATTGAAATTGAAAAAAGCTTTGAGCCAAAATGGAGTATAGAGAAGATCGGCAAACTTTATAGTGGTTGGCAAAAAGCAGTTAGAAGAACCCTGAATTGGGTTGAAAAATAATCTCGGAAATTTTTAATAGTTGTATTCATAATGGAAAGAAAATGGTGGAAAGAGGGTATTGTCTACCAGATATATCCAAGAAGTTTCAATGATTCCAATGAGGACGGAATTGGCGATTTAAAAGGTATAATTGAGAAACTTGATTACATAAAAAGCCTGGGTGTGGACATCATCTGGCTTTGTCCAATTTTTAAATCTCCCAACGATGACAATGGTTATGATGTGGCAGATTATCGGGCCATCATGGATGAGTTTGGGACAATGGAAGACTTTGATGAGCTACTCAAAGGAATGAAAGAAAGAGGCCTTAGGTTATTACTTGACCTGGTTGCCAATCATTCCAGTGACGAACACGCCTGGTTCATGGAATCCAGGAAATCAAAGGATAATCCGAAAAGAGATTACTACATCTGGAGACCTGGCAAAAATGGGGGGCCACCCAATAACTGGAAATCAATATTTGGTGGAAGTGCCTGGAAATATGACGAACAGACAGATGAATACTTTTTAAGGCTTTTTACAACCAAACAGCCAGATCTCAACTGGGAAAACCCAAAACTGAGAGAGGAGATTTATGATATCATGAAATTCTGGCTCGATAAAGGGATTGATGGATTCAGAATGGATGTCATTTCGCTTATCGCAAAAGACAATTATGATGATACACCTCATAAGGAAATCAATGTAACAATCAATAAGGTCTATGCGAATGGAAAAAAGATTCATTCCTATCTCAAAGAAATGAATCAGGAAGTCATGTCAAAATACGACATGATGACAGTCGGTGAAGGACCAGGTATCGATCTGGAAACAGCAATGGATTATGTGGGAGAGGATCGTAATGAATTGAATATGGTATTCCATTTTGGCCATATGTTCATTGACCATGGACCTGGAGGTAAGTTTGATTATGTACCTTTTGACTTGCCAATGCTAAAGAAAATCTTTTCTGATTATGATGAATGCCTGAAAGATGGCGGTTGGAATAGTATCTTCTTAGGGAATCATGACTTTCCAAGGATCGTTTCCAGGTTTGGAAACGATACAGAGTATTGGGAAAAGTCCGCTAAACTACTGGCTACCATGCTGTTTTCATTGAGAGGTACAACATACGTTTATCAGGGAGATGAAATCGGGATGACAAACGTAGCTTATGAGTCCTTTGATGATTATGATGATATAGAAATTCGAAATTTCAAGGCAGAGTTACTGGAGAATGGAGAAGACCTGAATAAATACTTGCCAGTGGTGCATATCCAAAGTCGCGACAATGCAAGAACACCTATTCAATGGGATGATTCAAGAAATGGTGGGTTTTCATCAGCTGATCCCTGGTTAAAAGTGAACCCCAACCATAGCAAGATTAATATTGCAGCGCAGGAGAAAGATCCTGATTCCATACTCAACTTCTACCGCGGGTTGACCAAAATGAGAAAGGAACACCTGGCGCTTGTTTATGGTGATTATCACGAAATCCAGCCGGAGCATCTGTCTGTTTATGCTTATTTAAGAACAGAAGAAACAGATAAGTATTTAGCTGTTCACAATTTCAGTGATGTTGATATTCGTTTTGATTCTGAGAATAATCTAGAAGGTGCAGAGGTCATCAAAAACAATTACGATGCTATCAGTTTAAGTAATTCAATCGTGGCATTACAGCCATGGCAATCCTTGATTCTAAAAATTAAATAAATGTCTCTTTGGGGAATTGATCTTGGAGGAACAAAAATTGAAGGAGTCGTGCTCTCTGGAAGAGATAACCCACAAATAGTTCTTAGAAAGAGGATTCCTACCGAATCAAATAAAGGGTACAATCACATATTATCCAGGATCAAGTTTCTGATTGACAACATGTCAAATGAAACTGGAGAGTACCCTAAGCAGATTGGGTTTGGTACACCTGGAACCACAGATCCCAAAACTGGATTATTAAAAAATAGCAACACTACCTGTTTGAATGGGAAGCCGCTAAAGCAGGATCTTCACAAAATACTCAATACCCAGGTAGTTTTAGCAAATGATGCCAATTGCTTTGCTCTGGCCGAAACCCTCATAGGTGTAGTTCCGGAAATCTCTCCGGATGCGAAAGTCACTTTCGGAGTAATAATGGGTACTGGTGTAGGAGGAGGTATTGTTGTTGATGGCAAGATTATAGGAGGAAGGCATGGGATTGGAGGCGAATGGGGACACAATTTTTTGGATCAATCAGGCGGTGCTTGTTATTGTGGCAAAATAGGGTGCGTGGAAAAAATCCTTTCCGGGAAAAACCTGGAGATTTGGCATGAAGATGCATTTGGTGAAAAGAGAAACTTAAAAGAAATATATCAGGCACATTTAAGCGGGAATGACCCCAATGCTGATGCCACAATCGATCGGTTGATGACCTATTTTGGTAAAGCAATGGCAGTTGTTATCAATATTCTGGATCCTGATGTGGTGATGCTGGGTGGTGGTGTAGGAAATATTGACCTGTTGTACACAAGGGGTGTGGATGAAGTACGAAAACATGTTTTCAACCCTGAATTAAACACACAATTCTTAAAACCTAAACTTGGCGACAGTGCAGGTGTATTTGGAGCGGCATTCCTGGTCGATTAGCTTTCCTTAACAATAAATTAATTTGTGAACTAAAAAACAATTACTCAAATTTCCACTGATTTAATGCACTTTGCTAACAACCCAAAATGTTTGTAATAGGGGAATCAATAACAGGATTTGAAAGTAAATAAGAAATTCGTTTACGAACAGCTGGAAAAGCTATTTGCTGACTCTCAGGTAATCAAGCTGAATACCGAGGATAAATGGGTTGTTTTTAGTGACCTGCACATGGGTGATGGAGGCTCCAACGATGATTTTCGATCTAATGCAGATCTCTTTGCTTCATCATTGAAAAAATATTACCTGAAAAAGAAATTTGGCTTGATCCTCAACGGTGATGTCGAAGAACTACAAAGAGCCAAATTCTCAAAAATCCATAAAAAATGGGATCACATCATAGATATCTTCAAGAAGTTTGAGAAGGAAACTCGATTGATCAAAACTGTAGGGAACCATGACCTTGAACTAGCTTATAACGAAAAAATTGAAAATCCTTTGCCGTTGGTCGAGTCGGTTCGATTACAATATGGCGATGATGATATTTTCATATTCCATGGACATCAGGCATCAAAAAAATACCAAAGGCATAACCAGATAGTTGGATTCACGCTGAAATACTTTGCTAATCCACTAGGAATCAAGAATTACTCTGTCTCTCATAGTAGCCAAAAACAATATAAAATTGAAAAAATAGCCTATCATTATTCCGCTTTCAGGAAAATAATTTCTGTTATTGGTCATACCCATCGCCCATTATTTGAATCAATGTCAAAGATCGAACGGCTCAGGTTTCAAATCGAAGAGCTTTGTAGAAGATATGCTCAGCAGCAAAGAGAGAACATTGGCAAACAGATCAAGAGATTAAAAAAGGAGATGAAGGCATACGCCAAAATAAATACAGATGCCACCGATAGTAGCACCTCAATCTATAATAGCCTTTTTCACATTCCTTGTTTGTTTAATTCCGGTACCGTAATAGGGAAACGTGGCATGACTTGTCTTGAAATTGAAGATGGAAATATAAGTTTAGTGCATTGGTTTGATAAAAATATCAGCAAAAAATACCTCAAAGACTCTGAATACCAACCAGAACAACTTGAGGATTCAGATTACTTCAGAATGACAATCAACAAGGATCACCTTGATTATATATTCACACGTGTTAAACTATTATCATGAAATCTTACCCAATTTTGATCTTCGCATGTCTTCTTACTTTCCTGGCATGCTCACCCACCAAAACTCAAGAAGAAGAAAAAGAAGGCCAGACTAATGAAGCAATGCCTACGAAAGAACTTGACATCCAGGGACACAGAGGAGCGAGAGGGCTCATGCCAGAAAACACGATCCATGCTTTTATCGAAGCACTCAAATATGGTGTAACCACATTGGAACTAGATTTAGCCGTTTCAAAAGATTCACTATTAGTTGTTTCCCACGAGCCATGGATGAACGAGAACATTTGCCTGGATAACCACGGAAATAGAATAGAAGGTGAAATGAAATTCAACCTGCACCAAATGACATATGATGAAATCAGGGAATTTGATTGCGGGTCATTAGGGAACCCCAGATTTCCAGAGCAGAAAAAAATAAAAACAGTGAAACCACTTCTTATTGATGTTATCAAGGCTGTGAATGAGCACATTGATGCAAACAACCTGAAACCAGTAAAATACAACATGGAAATCAAGTCCATGCCACAGGGAGATAACCTCTTTCACCCAACTCCAGAAGTTTTTTCGAATTTGTTGGTTGATTTTTTAACTGAAAACGATTTGCTGAATGTCACAACTGTGCAATCATTTGACTTTAGAGTAATTCAGTATTTCAATCAGAATTTCCCGGATGTGTCTCTTGCGCTTTTAATAGAAAATGAACTTTCCATCCAGAAGAACCTGGACTCACTTGGTTTCAATCCTGACATCTACAGCTGCTATTTCAATTTGTTGGATCCATCAAAAGTAGAATTCCTCCATAACGCCAATATCATGGTAATTCCCTGGACAGTCAATGAAATTACTGACATGCAGGAATTAATAGATTGGGGAGTGGACGGCCTCATTACAGATTATCCAAACAGATCGCAACAATTTACGACCACTACTGCGCAATAATCATTTGATTTGGAAGGTCAGTTTCACTGAGTTAACTTCGCACAAATTTTAAAAACGGCAATGAGCAAGAAGTACAATGTTTTCGGAATAGGCAATGCCCTGGTAGATATCGTAACAGAAGTTTCTGATGAATTCCTCACAGAGCACAAGATCGAAAAAGGTCTTATGACCCTTGTAGATGAAGAGTCTCAAACCAGAATATCAAAGGCAATCAATTTCGAACAAAGCAATATGCAATGTGGGGGGTCGGCCGCCAATTCAATTATTGCTGTAAGTCAGTTTGGAGGAACTAGCTTCTATTCTTGCAAAGTTGCAAACGATGAATTGGGTCAGTTTTACCTGAAAGATCTAAAAGATAATGGGGTAGACACCAATTTACATGAAGAATCCCTTGAAAATGGGATTACCGGGAAATGTCTGGTAATGACTGCCACCGATGCATCTAGAACAATGAATACTTTCCTGGGAATTACTTCGGACTTCTCACGGAAAGAAATTAAGGAAGAAGTCCTCAAAGATTCTGAATACCTCTACATTGAGGGATACCTGGTTACTTCAGAAAATGGTCAGGATGCCATGAAGCATTCCAAGAAAATTGCCGAGCAAAATGGCGTCAAAACAGCCCTTACTTTTTCTGATCCATCAATGGTCAAATATTTTCGTGAACCAATGGAACAGGTTGTAGGTGCAAGTGTAGATTTACTCTTTTGTAATGAGGAGGAAGCCATGCTATATACGGGCAAATCAAGCCTTGGAGAGGCAAGAGAAGCGCTAAAGAAAGACGCAAAACGATTTGTGATCACCATGGGCGAAAATGGAGCAATGATCTTCGATGGCGACACATTTATTGACATAGAACCTTACAAAGTAAGTGCTGTGGATACTAATGGTGCAGGGGATTTGTTTTCTGGCGCCTTTTTATATGGCATTACGAATGGACACAGTTATGCTGATTCAGGAAAACTCGCTTCACTGGCATCTTCTAAGGTCGTAACCCAATTTGGACCTAGATTAGAATGGCATCAGGCCAAAGAAATTCTTCAAAAATTACACACAGTCTAGTTGATAAAGGATTTCTTACCGAATCATTTGTATTTAATATAATACAAGATATCTTTGCAGCCCATTTTATGGGAATCAAAACGAAATACTGATTTTAAGAATACATAGATTATGAAAAGGACGTATCAGCCTTCCAATAGGAAAAGAAAAAACAAACACGGTTTCAAATCAAGAATGGAATCTGTAGGAGGAAAGTCCGTGATAGCTAGAAGAAGAGCTAAAGGAAGAAAGAAATTAACCGTATCTGACGAGAAAAAAGGTAAGAAGTAATCAACCTGTTTACCTGCTCTTGATTTTTCTGTATTTTGCACCAGGTAAGTATGGTGGATAAATCAAAAGACTTTTCAGGAGAATCTTTCTCTAAAGAAGAAAGAATTAATTCGAAGAAAACAATAGAGGAGCTTTTTAAAAAGGGTTCCTCTAGTCATTCATACCCATATCTATTAAAATACCTTCCGGCAAACTCATCAGATTGTCATCAGGTACTTATCTCTGTATCCAAAAAACATTTCAAGAAAGCTGTAGACAGAAACCTTCTTAAGCGAAGAATTAGAGAAGCTTATAGAAAAAATAAATCATTGCTTTATCCTTCATCCAAAAAATTTTACATTGCTATAATTTACATTGGAAAAGAAATCAATCCTTATCAGCTAATGGAGCATAAACTTATTAAGCTGATGAAACGTTTACCTAAAAACCTGGATTGAGAATTTAAACCTCCGAAACATGAAAAAAGCAAAGGTAATTTTTTCCTTAGTGATCATAGTGGGATTTACAGCACTGGCGTTAAAACCGACTGATAATGACAACTACTTCGCAATCATCAAAAACCTGGACGTGTTCGCAACTCTTTATAAAGAAGTAAATGCATACTATGTAGAAGAAGTAAATCCCAATACACTTATAAAGTCCGGTATAGATGCCATGTTATCAACATTGGACCCATACACAAACTTTATCCCGGAGGACCAAATCGAGAATTACAGAACAATGACCACCGGTGAATACGGAGGTATCGGTGCAGTTGTACAGGAGGTTGATGGCGTAAACACCGTATTAATGTCCTATGAAGGATACCCAGCACATAAAGCAGGGTTAAAAATTGGGGATCAGATCTTAAAAATAGCTGGTGTTGATTTAGAAGGAAAAACCGGGGAAGAAATTAGTACCCTCTTAAAAGGACAATCCAAATCTGGGATCAAACTTCTGGTTAAAAGATACAATACCCCGGAACCCTTTGAAGTAACAGTAAACCGAGAAAAAATCACCATTAAAAATGTTCCATACTTCGGAATGATAGATGATCAGGTAGGATACTTGAAACTGACTGACTTCACTACCAAAGCAGGTCAGGAGGTTAAAAAAGCAGTGAAGGATCTAAAATCTCAGGGAGCAGATAAAATTATCCTTGACCTAAGAGGTAATCCGGGAGGTTTGCTTCAGGAGGCAGTAAACATTGCCAATGTATTCATACCTAAAGGACAGGAAGTTGTAAGCACCAGAGGAAAGTATAAATCTAAGGATGATGTCTACCGTACATTGGATGAACCTGTTGATACAGAAATACCGGTTGCAGTACTAACCAGCAGCATGAGTGCCTCTGCTTCTGAGATTGTGGCTGGAGTAATTCAGGATTACGATCGTGGCATATTGGTGGGTCAAAAAACATATGGTAAAGGACTGGTACAGATTACAAGGCCGCTTTCATATAACAACCAATTGAAAGTAACTACCGCAAAATACTATATCCCAAGCGGGCGTTGCATCCAGGCCATCGATTATAGTCACAGAAACGATGATGGAAGTGTTGGAAAAATTCCAGACTCCCTAAAAGTGGAGTTCAAAACTTACAATGGCAGAACCGTATTTGACGGTGGTGGAGTGACACCAGATATTGAAGTAGGGACTAAAGATTATGCGCCTATCACAATTAGTCTTGCAGAAAACAATCTGTTATTTCACTACGCTACTAAATTCTATTATGAACATGAGGACATTGGCGATCCAAGAGAATTTGAATTCACGAAACAGGATTACAATGACTTCAAAAAATGGCTTGTCGGAAAAGATTATTCCTACACTACCCAAATTGAGGTGATGATTGACAGATTGTTGAAAGTGGCAGAAAATGAAGATAACTACGCTGACTTAGAAACAGATATTCAATCTTTGAAAGAGAAAACACTCCAAAACAAAGAGGAAGACCTTATTACTTTTGAAGAAGAGGTTAGACAATTACTGGAACAGGAAATAGCCTCCAGGTACTACTTACAAAGTGGAATGGTAGAAGTTTCCTTCAAGAATGATCCGGAAGTTCAGGAAGCTATTGCGGCCCTGAATGACACTGAAAAGTACAAAAGCCTTTTAAAACCATAAGAAACTTTGATCCTAAGCTTAGATACAGCTACTAAAATATGCTCCATAGCTGTCCACGACCAGGGGAATTTAGTTGTAGAACAAAATTTTCACCTTGATAAATCTCACAGCTCCTTGCTGCCATCAGCAATCGATACTATTTTCACACAGATTGGTATTGATAAGAAGGATGTAAAAGCAGTTGCGATTTCTGATGGGCCAGGTTCCTACACTGGATTAAGAATTGGAACAGCTACTGCAAAAGGTCTGTGTTTTAGTTGGGACGTTCCCCTGATAGCAGTAAATACTTTATTGGCTATTTCGCAGGAAGCAAATAAGCATAACCTCGATCATGCCTTGTTAGTCCCGATGCTCGATGCAAGGAGAATGGAAGTATACACCATGGTCATTGACCCGGAGCTCAATGTACTGGTAGAAACACATGCCCACATTCTGGAAGAAACAAGTTTTTCTGAATACAAAGATAAAAATCTCATCTATTTCGGAAATGGATCTGACAAAGCAATTAAGATATTGAGCAAAAACAAAAACTTCAGGCACCTGGAACAAATTCATACTTATGCCCGTTCTGTCGGTGAGATTGCCTGGAAGAAATTTGAAAAGGAAATATTTGAGAATTTGGCTTACTATGAACCAAACTACCTGAAAGAATTTCAGGCCAAGAAACCAAAAGCATTGATTTGATGGCGGAGGAGATTATAAATAGAGTTGCCAATAGCGCATTGGTCACAATAGACCTGGAGGAATACCATCATCCCGGGGAACGGGTCATTTTAGATATTGCAGATAATCTCTATC
>OZ253939.1:4612500-4975000 GCA_965267245.1 Cyclobacteriaceae bacterium
AGTTGGCCTAATCAGACTTCCAAGAAAAACCTCTAAGTATATTGTATTGGTACCCGTACCGTAAACCGACACAGGTAGTCAAGGAGAGAATCCTGAGGTGCTCGAGTGATTCATGGCTAAGGAACTAGGCAAAATGGCCCTGTAACTTCGGGAGAAGGGGCGCCATCTTCGGATGGCCGCAGTGAAAAGACCCAGGCGACTGTTTAGCAAAAACACATGGCTTTGCGAAATCGAGAGATGATGTATAAGGCCTGACACCTGCCCGGTGCTGGAAGGTTAAGGGGGGGAGTTATCTTCGGAGAAGCTCTGAACTGAAGCCCCAGTAAACGGCGGCCGTAACTATAACGGTCCTAAGGTAGCGAAATTCCTTGTCGGGTAAGTTCCGACCTGCACGAATGGTGCAACGATCTGGGTACTGTCTCGGCCATGAGCTCGGTGAAATTGTAGTCGCGGTGAAGATGCCGCGTACCCGCAACGGGACGGAAAGACCCCATGAACCTTTACTACAGCTTAACATTGGTATTGGGTAAATGATGTGTAGGATAGGTGGGAGACTATGAAGCAGTGTCGCCAGGCATTGTGGAGTCATTGTTGAAATACCACCCTTTATTTGCTTGATGCCTAATCACGCTAAGCGTGAGACATTGTTTGGTGGGTAGTTTGACTGGGGTGGTCGCCTCCAAAAGAGTAACGGAGGCTTTCAAAGGTACCCTCAGCACGCTTGGTAACCGTGCGCAGAGTGTAATAGCACAAGGGTGCTTGACTGTGAGACCAACAAGTCGAACAGGGTCGAAAGACGGATATAGTGATCCGGTGGTTCCGCATGGAAGGGCCATCGCTCAAAGGATAAAAGGTACTCTGGGGATAACAGGCTGATCTCCCCCAAGAGCTCACATCGACGGGGAGGTTTGGCACCTCGATGTCGGCTCGTCACATCCTGGGGCTGGAGAAGGTCCCAAGGGTTGGGCTGTTCGCCCATTAAAGTGGCACGCGAGCTGGGTTCAGAACGTCGTGAGACAGTTCGGTCCCTATCTGTTGTGGGCGTAAGAATTTTGAGTGGATCTGACTTTAGTACGAGAGGACCGAGTTGGACTAACCGCTGGTGTACCAGTTGTCTCGCCAGGGGCATTGCTGGGTAGCTATGTTGGGAAGGGATAAGCGCTGAAAGCATCTAAGTGCGAAACCCACCACAAGATGAGAATTCTTTTAAGAGACGTTAAAGACGATGACGTAGATAGGCTGCAGGTGTAAAGTCAGTAATGGCATAGCTGAGCAGTACTAATTACTCGTAAGCTTTCTGTAACGCGTTTTATTGTGTTTCTTTCACAAATTTATGTCAACTAGATATTCGGTAAGAAGTACCGGATTAAAGATATTGTGCGTCACGGCACTAAAGATTTTATGGTGATTATAGCGACGGAGTCCACCTCTTCCCATTCCGAACAGAGAAGTTAAGCCCGTCAGCGCTGATGGTACTGCGGTAAAACGTGGGAGAGTAAGTCGTTGCCAGCTTATTATTACAAGCCTTGTAGGAAACTGCAAGGCTTTTTTTATGTCTTTACTGCAATGTGTTTTACAGCAATGATGCAGGAAGAAGACATCTTAGACTGACTATCAAGAATACCAGTCGTGTAAGTCGTTACCAGTCTACGCGACCCGGCTTATTATTAAAAGCCTTGTAGGAAACTGCAAGGCTTTTTTTATGTCTATACTGCAATGTGTTTTACAACAATGATGTAGGAAAAGACATCTTAGACTGACTATCAAGATTAATACCAGTCGTGTAAGTCGTTACCAGTCTACGCGACCCGGCTTATTATTACAAGCCTTGTAGGAAACTGCAAGGCTTTTTTTGTGTCTATAAAATCTTGAAATTGTTTAGCGTATAGTCAACCTGTTCAGAGATATAAAATAGTACAAGTAGCCTTACTAAACAGGAGTACAGCTTCGGGATGTTATTCCTACTCACAGAATAAACCAATCTATTAATGATTAGGAGCCTAGTAGGCTCAGGATTGACCTGGTTTTGGTCAATATTGTTCTGATGAAGTTGCGTGAGGGGTAGTAGTGATTGTTTGAGCCCGAAGTGGCCTTGAGGGGAGATTGGCGAGTACGGATAACCCGACCTGAGGAAGTATGACGAGGGGCACGCCCAAATGAAAAAGGTTCGACAGTAGCCGAACCTCATCAATTCATATTCTAATAATAAAATTATGATTCTTTCTTCTTGCCTTTTGTAGAGCCAGAACCAGCAATTGATTCTCTCATATCTGTATCAGCCTGGATATTTTGGAACTTATAATAGTCCATAATTCCAAGGTTTCCACTTCTAAAGGCTTCTGCAAGCGCTCTTGGGACTTCAGCCTCTGCTTCAATTACTTTCGCTCGAGCTTCCTGAGCTTTCGCTACCATTTCCTGTTCTTCTGCAACAGCCATTGCACGTCTTTCTTCGGCTTTTGCTTCTGCTACTTTTAAGTCAGCACTTGCCTGATCAGTCTGTAGTTTTGCTCCAATGTTTGCTCCCACATCTACATCAGCGATATCGATGGATAATATCTCAAATGCTGTACCGGCATCAAGTCCTCTTTGTAGGACTAGTTTTGAAATCTTATCTGGATTTTCCAGAACTTCCTTATGAGTTGCAGCAGAACCAATTGAAGTTACAATACCTTCACCAACCCTCGCTAAAATTGTATCTTCTCCAGCACCTCCTACAAGCTGCTGGATGTTAGCTCTTACGGTTACCCTTGCTTTGGCAACAAGTTGAATACCATCTGCTGCAACCGCGGCAACTGAAGGGGTGTTGATTACTTTTGGATTTACTGAGATCTGAACTGCTTCAAATACATCTCTACCAGCCAGGTCAATCGCAGTAGCCTGTTTAAATGTAAGGTTAATGTTGGCTTTATCGGCTGAAATAAGTGCTTTGATTACCTGTGGAACGTTTCCACCTGCCAGGTAGTGTGTTTCCAGTTCCTGTGTTTTCAAAGGTCTTCTTGTTACATCTTCATCTTCTGAGATGGTAAGCCCTGCCTTTGTTGCTGTAATTAATGAGTTCACTACAATTGAAGGAGGTACTTTCCTGATTCTCATGAACACAAGCTCTAGTAAACTCACTTTTACGTTTGAGAATACTGCAGTGATCCAAAGGTTAACTGGGACAAAGTACAGGAATACAAAGAACAGCACAATTGCTGCAAAGACAAGTAAGATTATTATGATTGGACTACCCATTGTTTGGTTCTATTGGTTTAACAAAAATTATGTTGTTATCTAGTTTAAAAATTTCAATCTCAAGATTATCGTATAGGAATTCTCCATTTGTGCGAACTTCAAATTCTTTGTCGTTGAACAGGGCTTTACCGATTGGACGCAGTGCAGAAATTGTTTTGCCTTTGTCACCTACTTTTAAATTGGCTGTGCTGCCTTCATTTACCTTACCCTTGTTCTCTTCTTTTAAGGCTAACTTCTGCCACATCCCTGTTTTGAACGTCACAATAAGTGTAGTCACAGAGAGAATAAAAGTAATTCCTAAAACAAAATTACCTGTTCCAGCATCGAAGTAGTCGTATGCCAGGTAAATACCACCAATTTCAAAGGCGAATCCCGCTATACCAACAATAGTAGTACCAGGAACAAATAATACCTCTGCAATTATCAGGGCTAACCCAAAAAGAATCAGACCTATGACGATCAACCATTCCATGCCTAAATGTACAACAAAATAAATATCGACTAGTAAGCTTTTGCGAAAATTACTCTCTTGCTGCTAGGCTTACCAGAATATATACATTCACCACTTTCATCTGGCTGATCAAAAGGGATACATCGGATAGTAGCCTTAGTTTCTTCTTTGATTTTGTCCTCTGTTTCAGGAGTCCCGTCCCAATGTGCCAATACAAATCCTCCTTTGTTTTCGATGATATCTTTGAAATCCTCCCAACTATCAGTGGTTACTGTATTTTCTTCTCTGAAATTTTTAGAGTTACTATAGATTGAGGTCTGCATCTCATCTAGTAAGCCTGGTATTAGGTCAACCACCTCATCCATATTGACAACATTTTTTTCTTTTGTGTCTCTTCTTGCTATTTCTATGGTGCCGTTTTCCAGATCTTTTGGCCCTATAGCCAATCTTACAGGTACACCTTTAAGTTCATATTCGGCAAATTTCCAACCTGGTTTGTGAGTAGATCTATTATCAAAGTTGACACTTACGCCTTGCTTTCTTAATCCTTTAATTATAGGGTCAATTTTCTCTGAAATTTCATTTAATTGTTCTTCTCCTTTGAAGATTGGCACAATGACTACCTGGATTGGCGCTAATTTTGGAGGTAGAACGAGACCCTGGTCATCTGAATGAGCCATAATCAGTGCGCCCATCAAACGAGTAGATACTCCCCAGGAAGTTCCCCAAACATATTCCAGTTGTCCCTGGTTGTTTGAGAATTTTACATCAAAAGCTTCAGCAAAATTTTGTCCAAGGAAGTGTGAGGTTCCAGCCTGGAGTGCTTTACCGTCTTGCATCATTGCCTCAATACAAAGGGTTTCTACTGCACCAGCGAATTTTTCGCTATCAGATTTTTGACCTTTTACGACTGATAGTGCCATGAATTCTTCAGCAAATTGTGCATAGACATCCAGCATCTGCTTTGTTTCAGCGATTGCTTCTTCCTTGGTGGCATGAGCCGTGTGACCTTCCTGCCATAGGAATTCTGCTGTTCGAAGGAACAATCTTGTTCTCATTTCCCATCTCACAACATTGGCCCACTGATTAATAAGAAGTGGAAGATCACGATATGACTGAATCCAATTTTTGTATGTATTCCAAATGACTGCCTCACTGGTAGGTCGCACTACCAATTCTTCTTCGAGTCTGGCATCCGGATCTACTATAAGTTTCTTTTTGTTTTCAGGATCGTTCTTAAGTCTGTAATGAGTAACTACAGCACATTCTTTTGCAAAGCCTTCTGCGTTTTCTTCCTCGGCTTCAAATAAGCTCTTGGGCACAAATAGAGGGAAATAGGCATTTTGATGGCCAGTTTCCTTGAACATCCGATCCAGTTCTTTTTGCATTTTTTCCCAGATAGCATAACCATATGGTTTGATAACCATACATCCTCTTACTGCCGAATTCTCCGCTAAATCAGCTCTTTTCACTAATTCATTATACCATAAGGAGTAGTCTTCACTTCTTTTTGGCAACCCTTTACTCATATTTTTTTAGTCGTTATTAAACTTTGGTACAGATATTGCTTTAAACAATATGCAAATGGTTCACAAATATAAGTTTTTGATTTACCCTAGATGAACTATTCAGCGTTTATATTTATTGAATATTAAAACAATAGTACCATGGAAGCGTCGAGAAAAATAAGTTTGGTTTTAGCATTACTACTGGTGTTTGGATTTTCATACGGACAGGAGTACGATGATCTGTATTTCAATAGTGATGACCGTAGTGCCCAGGAGGAGCTTAATTCCAGTGATGAATTGGCTCAGAACAATGCATCTCAATATCGTCAGGGGACAGCGGGATCAGCAAATCTCGATAAATACCGATCAGATTATATGATTGATACTACCAATCTCGATGGTATTGTAGATTATGATAATAATTATAGTTCTTACGGGAATGGACAAAACCCTACAATCGTAAACAACTATTATTATGGTAATTCTGGCTGGAACAATGGCTGGGGTGGTTACTATGACAATTGGGGATACAATCCATGGAGAAGAGGTTGGAATGTTTCTATTGGTTTTGGCTGGGGTTGGGGCTCATGGAATTCTGGCTGGGGCAGATGGGGTGGATGGTATGACCCATGGTATGACCCTTGGTATTATGGTGGTGGATGGTATGGTTATGGTGGCTGGGGACCAGGATGGAGAAATGGCTGGAATGTTGGATGGGGTTATGGATATAATTATTGGGGTGGATATTACTGCCCAGCATGGTATGGTGGAAATAGAGTGATCATCTACGATGGCTATGTGAGAAATGTGACCAGAAGAGGAAGGTATAATAGTAGAGGTACTTATGCTGTGAATTCAGGTAGAAGAGATAGATCAGTTTCTGGGATCTCTTCTGGAGGAAGCAGGTCTTCAAGGGTTTCAAGTGGCAGGAGTTCTTCTTCCCGAGACTACAGGTCAGAGAGTGATTTGAGTAGTGCCAGAAGAAGTTATTCTACCACAAGAACAAGTAGAAGCTCCAGACAAGTGGCAACTAATAGCACATCCAGGTCATATAGATCAGTTTCAACTGGAACATCAAGAACGGGAAGAACGTCTACCTACAGTGGTACAAATTCTGGTTCAAGATATAGGTCAAGTGGAAATACCAGGTCATCAGGTGACAATACTTATAGAGGTACTTCTTCTGGCTCTGGTCGAACAGGCACTTACAATTCTGGGGATACCAGAACTTACAGGAGTTCAGGGTCGACAAGGTCTGGTGGTTCAAATTCCAGGTACTCAAATGGAGGAAACACTAGCGGAAGAAGTAGCTCTGGTACGTACAGAAGTAGTGGATCCAGTGGATCATCAAGAAGTTCTGGTGGATCGTATAACAGAAGCTCTGGTAGTTCAAGAAGTTCCGGTGGATCTTACAACAGAAGCTCTGGATCAAGTAGAAGTAGTGGAGGAAGAAGCAGTGGTAGTTATTCAAGTGGAAGATCAAATTCAAGCAGGAGTAGTGGAGGTAGTTACTCAAGATCAAGTAGCGGTAGCAGCAGCAGAAGTTCTGGAAGTTACTCCAGATCTAGCGGATCATCCTCAAGCAGTAGGTCTAGCGGAGGAAGAAGTTCCTCTTCGAGTTCAAGCTCTCGAAGTTCTGGAGGAAGAAGCGGCAGAGGTGGCAAATAACGCAACGTAGGTCAAAACTTAACTAACTAACGCAATGAAAAAATTAGGATTAATTCTGACATCTCTGGTTGTGCTAAGCTTTCCAAGCTTAGCCCAGCTAGGTTACTATAATGATGCGCTTTTATTCAGCAGAACTAATTTTGGAGGAACTGCCAGGATGCAAGCGATAGGAGGGGCACAGGTTTCACTGGGAGGAGATATAAGCTCTGCACAATCCAACCCTGCAGGGCTAGGTTTTTACAATCGTTCAGAATTCTCTTTTACTCCAGGACTTAGTTTTCAAAAAAGTAAAGCTTCTTTGGATGGAGGATTGAATCAAGAAACATTTAGTGCTCAAATGGATATTAGCAATCTTGGTTTAGTTTTCAATAATAAGGGAGATGGGTCAATTAAATCCTGGTCCTTTGGAATCTCGGTGAATAAGGTGAACGATTTTAACAGAGAAGTAGAGTATAATGATTACGCTAATAGCTCTATTCTGGAATCATTTGCTCAAAGAGCTGCTGGTGTTGAACCTGGAGATTTTGAACAATTTATTGATAATCCTTTCAGTGTCAATGTTGATCCTTTACTGGCGGAAGCCTGGAATCAATTCTTGATTATTGAATATTTTGATAACGGAGTTCCATATTATGACCCACTTAATTTGGTTGAGGTAACACCCGGCCTGGTATATTCAAACCCGAGATTACAAGAAACCATTACAACTTCGGGAGGCCAATACCAATGGAACTTTTCCGGAGGAGGAAATTTCAATGATAAATTATATTTTGGAGCTTCTCTTGGGTTTTTGACTGTCAGGTATGAACGGATCAGTGAGATTACAGAAACTGAAATGGTGTCATTTGATGAAGCATCAATTGGAGATGTAACGCTCGTTGATGAGCTGGATATTTTTGGGAATGGCATCAATGCAACATTCGGTATGATTGTAAGACCAATAAACCTGATGACCATTGGAGTTAGTTACCAGACACCCACTTTTTATGGATTAACTGATGAGAGCTCATTTACTTTGTCTTCTTTTATTCCGAATAACATTGATTTTAGGAACATTCCGGGTGAACCTGGTTTAGATGTACCTTCTGGAGAAGGATCTTCATCATTCAATGAAGTTTCTACATCAAATTACCAAATCATAACTCCTTCCAGGCTGAATGTAGGTGCCACAGTTTTTGTTGGAAAACAGGGATTCCTGTCAGGAGACGTTGAATTTGTTGATTATTCTGATGCGAGTATCAGGTCTGATGATTTTTTTGAAGCGGACGATAATAATGAAATCCAATTACAGTATAAGTCTGCCATTAATTATCGATTAGGTGGAGAATATAGATTAGATATTTTAAGATTCAGGGCAGGTTATGCTTTTCAGGCCAATCCATATGATAGTGATTTAAAAAGAAGTTCTGAAAATCTGACATTCGGAATGGGGCTTAAGAAAAAGAAATATTTTGTTGACCTGGGTGTTGTGAACTCAAAAATGAAGGACTATTATTCACCTTATGTATTGGCTGACGGTTCTGAGCCATTGGTTGATATGACTGTTAAGAATACCAAATTTTTAGTGACTGTTGGATTTTCCTTTTAAGGAAGCAAATTATAGTCATTGATTAAAGTGGCGATGTGTTCAAGTGACTCATCGCCATTAATTTTTATATGTGCTTTTGAATAGTATTGAATCCTTTGATTGTATTTATCAGTGATTCCATTTTTTATATCATCTTCAAATCTTGCCACAAGTGGTCTTTCTTCAGTTGAGCTTTTTGATAGTCTACTGATGATCTCCTTTATTGGTGTGTCAATAAAGATCACTAGCCCGTTTCTGAGCATAAATTCTATATTATTGAAAAAACAAGGTGCTCCACCGCCGGTTGAGAGTAAAACACGATCATAAGAGTTGATTGACTCCTCTAATATTTGTTTCTCTGAGTTTCGGAAATATTCCTCACCATACTCTGAAAATATATCCTTTATTGGTTTCCCTTCTTGGGCTTCAATTAAATGATCAAGGTCTAAAAATTTCAGTCCCAGATGATTTGCAAGTTTATTTCCAAGAGTGGTTTTGCCACTTCCGGGCATTCCAATTATGATTAGTTTCTGTTTTTTCAAAACAATTTTTGAATTTGACTGACATCAGGAATATCGTTATGATGCCACTTGCCAAGAACAGTGCCATCATTAACCAGAATTAGTCCAGGATTTGCTCTGATCATTGTTTTAAGTACCGTTGCGTCAGCATAATAGAATGGTATGGCCAATTGATTTTCATGTCGGAATGCTTCAAATTCATCATACCCGGAAGCGGTAAGCGCCCAGATATCAATATCGTAATCCCTCAGGTCACTAATTAATTCCTTGATTTCACTAATATTAGCGTTTGAGGCCTTTTCAGAGTTATAGATTACTACAAAAAGTTTCTTTCCATGAAAAGATTGTTCTGTGAATTCTCCCTCATCGTTCCAGATACTGTAATCAGTTATTTTTGGCTGTGCTTCAGGATTTTTCAGTGGCATCTCAATAAACTTATAGGAAGGATCCGTGGGATATTGATCAAATACTTCCTGTTTGCCATCTTTCTCCATGATGTACTGATAAATCAATGGCTCTGAAGGGCTCATTAATTCCTTGATGTTATTTCCAATTTTGTAGGTTCGGAAGTCAATGAAAGGTAAGTGGTTTATAGCGTAAATCGCTACGAATAGAAATACTGCTGTAACAACGCCCATTGCCAAATCACCTTTTCTAGCTTTAATGAAAGGTTCAAAGCCTTTTCTGAAAACGAATAGGATGATCACAAAAACACTCAAAATGATATCCTTATAGAAGCTTTCCCAGGGATCTAATTTGATAGCGTCACCGAAACACCCACAATCTCTTACGACATTGAAAAACGCTGAATAAAAAGTCAGGAACGTGAAAAATACGATAAGAAATAAGAGTATCCAATTGGTAATGGCGGTTCTGTAATTGATTAAAACGGCAATACCCAGGACTACCTCTAAAACCACTAAAAATACACTAATTGGAAGCGCATAAGGTATAAATGCGCCAAAAAAACCAGCAAAATCAGAAGCAAAGACGTTGAAATACTCTTCCAATTTAATGGCAGTACCTACTGGGTCATTGATTTTGATCAGTCCAGAGAAGATAAAGAGTCCCCCTACTATTATTCTGGAAATTTGTTTTAGAACGTTCATAATTAGTTTATTTCACAAAGCCTGAAAGAATAAGTGCAAAAACTGCATAATTGATCATATCTTGATAATTGGCTTGAATACCTTCTGACACTATTGTTTTACCCTGATTGTCTTCAATTTGCTTAACCCGGAGTAATTTCATTAAGATAATGTCAGTAATTGAACTAACACGCATGTCCCTCCATGCTTCACCATAATCATGGTTCTTATTCATGAGGAGTTCCATTGTTTTTTGTGCGAATGAGTCATATTTAGGCTCTAACTCTTCAAATGGAATTTCCATCTGATCGTCTTCCGTTAGCTCTGATTGAATTAATGCAAGAAGGCAATAATTGATGATTCCAATAAACTCACCGTTGATATCATCTTCTACTTTTTGAGTGCCTTTCTCCTGAATTGACCGAATTCGTTGTGCTTTAATAAAAATTTGATCCGTGATAGAACTCAGTCTGAGAATTCTCCACGCCGTACCATAGTCTCGTGTTTTCTTTTCGAACAGGTCTTTACAGGTGGCTATTACTTGTTTATATTCGTCAATGGTTTTATCGGTCACCTTCTTTAGTTGTTAATTTTGGCCACTAAATTAAGAGAAAATAAGCTAACAAATTGGATCAAAAACATACAATGAATGTCAGGGGTAAATTAATAGACATGAGCTTCCCGATGGTAATGGGAATTATGAACTTAACGCCAGACTCATTTTATGATGGAGGTAGGCTAAAGTCAGATTCAGATTTACTACATCAAGCTGAGAAACATTTAAGAGATGGAGCCACTTTTATTGATGTTGGAGGTTATTCGTCAAGGCCAGGTGCAGATGACATAAGTGAGAGTGAGGAATTATCTAGGGTTATCAAGCCAGTAGAATTAATAGTTAAGGAATTTCCTGATGCGATAGTTTCTGTTGACACTTTTAGGTCTGTTGTAGCGAGCAAGGCATTGGAGGCTGGTGCTCATATTATTAATGACATTTCGGGAGGGGGGCTTGATGAAAATATGTTTGAAACAGTTGGTCATTATAATTGCCCGTATATAATGATGCATATGCAGGGAAATCCACAGAATATGAAGGATTTGACAAAATACGACGACATTTTGGGGGAATTGGTCGATTATTTTGTCATAAGAGTAAATCAATTGCGGGAATTAGGTGTTAAAGATATTATAGTAGATCCTGGTTTCGGCTTTTCAAAATCTAATGATCAGAATTATTTCTTACTGAGGAATTTGAGGTATTTTCAGCAATTAGGTCTACCTATTCTTGCAGGTATTTCGAGAAAGTCAATGATTTATAAAAAACTAGGAATAACTTCGCAGGAGGCACTTAACGGGACTACTGTACTGAATACCATTGCACTGACAAACGGGTCTTCCATACTTAGGGTACACGATGTAAAAGAGGCAATTGAGACAATTAAATTGTATAAATATACTTACGGTTGATCTTTTTATTTGAAATAGGGTTTTTAGAAGTTGGCTGGGTTGACATTATAGATGTTTTCCTGGTGAGTATTCTATTATACCAGGTGTACAAATTGATGAAGGGGAGTGTTGCCATTCGGGTATTCCTTGGCTTCCTATCTCTTTACCTTATTTTTCAGGTGGTTAGAGCGGCCAAAATGGAGTTACTTTCCATCATCCTTGGAGAGTTTATGGGGGTAGGAGTACTGGCAGTAATCATTCTATTTCAGCAAGAGATTAGAAAGTTTTTGTTACTCCTTGGGAAAACCACTGTATTTGAGGAAGGGAAGATTTTCAAAGGGGTAAAGGGTTTTTGGCGTCAAAATGGAAGAGATTCCAGATCAAATGTATCGTCTGTGGTAGAAGCAGCAAAGACACTAGGTGGAACCAATACAGGGGCCCTAATTGTATTTTCACGAAATAGTGGTTTAAAATTTTATGCTGAATCAGGCGATGAAATAGATGCTCTTTTGTCTAAAAGACTCCTGCTTTCAATATTTAATAAGTATAGTCCACTTCATGATGGTGCTGTTATTATTCATGAAGGTCGGGTGGTAGCTGCAAGATGTATACTGCCTGTTACAGAAAGAGACGACTTGCCGGCACAATATGGTCTGAGACACAGAGCTGCGATTGGTATGTCTGAGACTACAGACACATTGGTAATAGTTGTATCAGAGGAAACTGGCCAACTGAGTGCCATGCGTAATGGTGAAAGCTTTAATAACCTGTCCACACAGGAACTTCGCAAAATGATCAATGAGTACCTTTCTGAGGATCAATCAAAGGTCAAATCGAAGAAATCTGAAAAGGAAATCAAGGATATCACAGATGTTCAGGAAAAAGAAAAAGTAGAGGCTGGTTAGGCCCCTGTTTTCTTATTCTATTTGATCACTCCAAGCTCAATACCCACTTCTTTAAAGGCTGTAATCGCTTTATCGAGATGTTCTTTTTCATGCACTGCTGATAATTGAACTCTTATTCTAGCCTGACCTTTTGGCACTACTGGATAATAAAAACCAATCACATAAATGCCTTTTTCCAATAAAGCAGCGGCCATTTTTTGAGAAAGAACAGCATCGTACAACATAATGGGTACTATAGCATGCTCTCCTGGTTTGATGTCAAATCCTGCTTTTGTCATTTCTTCCCTGAAATAGCTGGTATTTTGCTCTAGTTTGTCTCGAAGGTCGGTTGTTTTACTCAGCATGTCTATTACGGCAATTGAAGCACCAGTAATAGATGGAGCAAGGGTGTTGGAGAACAAATAGGGTCTGGATCTTTGACGTAGAATTTCTATGATTTCTCTCTTACCACTTGTAAATCCACCTGAAGCGCCACCAAGAGCTTTTCCGAGTGTTCCTGTAATGATGTCCATTTTGTCCATTACACCGCAATGCTCATGTACACCTCTTCCTGTTCTCCCCATGAAACCAGTGGAATGGCACTCATCCGACATAACTACAGCATCATACTTTTCTGCTAATTCACAGATTTTGTCCAGTTGAGCAATTGTTCCGTCCATTGAAAACACTCCATCAGTCACGATCAGTTTTACTTTGGCATCAGAAGCTTCCTGAAGCTTGGTTTCCAGATCAGCCATATCATTGTGATTATATCGGTAGCGCTGAGCTTTACATAATCGAACACCATCAATGATGGAAGCGTGATTTAATGCATCACTAATAATTGCATCTTCCGGGCCAAGTAAAGGTTCAAATACACCCCCGTTCGCATCAAATGCAGCCGCATAGAGAATTGTATCTTCAGTTCCCAGAAACTCAGATATTTTTCTCTCAAGCGTTTTATGGATGTCTTGGGTACCACATATAAATCGAACCGATGACATACCAAAACCATGCGAATCAATAGTTTCTTTGGCAGCTTTGATGACTGCTGGATGTGAAGATAAGCCTAGGTAATTATTGGCACAGAAATTAATCACTTCTTTTCCGTCACTTAGCTTGATTACCGCGTCTTGTGGTGTAGTGATGATTCTCTCTCGCTTGAAGAGGCCCGCTTCTTCGATTTCGTGTAGCTCCTGCTCAAGTTTTGTTTTCAGTGAATTGTACATGTTGTTTATCTACTTTTTTGGTATTCTAATTTTTGGTTTTGCCTGAGGCTTCTTCTGTGATTGGTTGTCTGATTCAATTTTAATTGGGTAGTTTCTCCTTATTTCATTAATCAGGAATAATTTCTGGGCAGTGAAGCTATTGGGATGAACTTGTTGAAAGATTTCTTCCCAATTACAGTATTGATCCTTATTACCCTTTTTGAATGCTGTGGGATCAATTTTTTTATCTTTCAGATACTCCTCAAATGTTATTTCCTCCATCTCAATAATTGGCTTTGAACACAAATTTATCATTACTCAGCAGCTATTGTGCATATAAATTTCAAAATTGTTGAAGGATGATCGGTAGACATTTTATTTTTGCACCTCAATAAACAACATTAATGGATAAGATACTCATCATAGGTGCTGGAGGTCAGTTAGGAACTGAGCTTACAACTAAGTTGCGTGACAAATATGGAAGCGAAAATGTCATTGCATCCGATATCAAGGAACCAAAAGGTTATTCACAGGAAGGGCCATTTGAAGTGCTCAATATTATGGACAAAGAGGCCTTTCTATCCCTTCTAAAAAAGCACAATATTAATCAGGTCTACCATTTAGCAGCCATATTATCAGCTAAAGGAGAAAATGATCCATTATTTGCCTGGGATTTGAATATGCAGAGTCTACTTTACGTACTTGAAGCTGCGAGAGAGGGGTTAATCAGCAAGGTATATTGGCCCAGTTCAATTGCGATTTTTGGAAATGATACGCCAAAAATTATGACACCCCAAAATACGATTGCTAACCCAACTACTGTTTATGGAATTAGCAAGTTTGCTGGGGAAAGATGGTGTGATTACTATTATCGAAAACATGGAGTAGATGTAAGGAGTTTAAGGTATCCTGGTCTAATTGGTTATAGATCTCAGCCAGGTGGAGGAACAACAGATTACGCAGTAGACATATTTTTCAAAGCTGCAAAAGGAGAGACTTTTGAGTGCTATATTGATCAAAAAACTGCTCTACCAATGATGTATATGGAAGATGCGGTAAATGCAACCATTCAGTTAATGGAAGCAGATAGCGAGGATGTGAAAGTAAGGTCCAGTTATAATATTGCAGCAATGAGCTTTACCCCTGAAGAAATTTTCCAGGCTATAAAGAAGCATCATCCAGGATTTGAAATAACCTATGCCCCTGATTACAGAGATGCAATTGCGCAATCCTGGCCAGATAGTATTGATGATTCATCGGCGCGTGAAGATTGGGGATGGAAGCACCAATTCGATCTCAAAGCTATGACACATGATATCATCACGAATTTAAGTGTGTCAGTATAAAAATTTGAAATGATGGGTCTTTACGTTAAGAATTTGTATTTACTATTGACTCCTCTATATTTGGGTACCCGATAAAACACTTCACCTATGGCTGATTTTCAAAATATCACCTTATCGCAAAAAGATCATATTCTAACGATCACTATTAATCGAGAAAAGGCATTGAATGCCCTTAATTCAGATACTTTGGAGGAGATTCGAAATGCTATTCAAAGTGTTTACGACGAAAAAGATATTCTTGGTGTAATCATAACTGGCGCTGGAGAGAAGGCATTTGTAGCAGGAGCTGATATCAAAGAGCTTTCAGGTTTGAATGAACTAAATGCTAGAAAATTTGCAGAAAGTGGTCAGGAGATTTTTGATCTTATAGAAAATAGCCATACTCCTGTAATAGCTGTTGTGAATGGTTTTGCTCTTGGAGGAGGGTGTGAATTGGCGATGGCTTGTCATATGCGTGTGGCTTCCAAAACTGCTAAGTTTGGTCAGCCTGAAGTGAATTTGGGAATTGTACCGGGATATGGTGGAACTCAACGATTGACTTATCATGTGGGCAAAGGAAAAGCCCTGGAATTAATGATGACAGGAGATATGATTAATGCTGATGAGGCTAAAGCACTGGGTTTAGTAAATCATGTTGCTGATACTAAAGAAGAAGCAATTGTCAAAGCAGAAGAAATCCTTAGTAAAATAGCCCAGAAGGCACCACTTGCCACTGGTTTGGTTGTTGATTGCGTTAATGCAGTTTATGTAGCTGAAGAAAATGGTTATCAAACTGAAGCCAATGCTTTTGCCAGATGTGCTGGTTCAGAAGACTTTAAAGAAGGAACCAGTGCCTTTGTAGAAAAGAGAAAACCAGAATTTAAGGGAGAATAGCACTCTGAATGAGTCAATTCAAAAAACTTGCAGGACAAACTGCAATTTATGGAGTAAGTAGTATACTCGGTAGAGCCTTAAACTACCTACTTGTACCTCTTCACACCAAAATTTTTGTTACAGCAGAGTTTGGTATTGTAACAGAGTTATACACGTACGTAGCGTTTCTTAATGTCATCTATATTTTTGGTTTAGAGACAGCATTTTTTAGGTTTTCTAAAAGAGGTGACAACCAGAATACGTCATACTTCAATCAGATAGAGACAATCATTGTATTCATCTCACTTTCACTTTCAGTTTTCTTGTGTTTGATAGCATCTCCTCTAGTGGAGGCAATGAATTATTCAGGGCTTGAGCAATATATATATTGGTTTGCCGCTGTTATGGCAATAGATGCAGTAGTCGCAATACCTTTTGCCAAATTAAGACTTGAGGGAAAAGCAAAGAGATTCGCTGTTGCAAAACTTATCAATATTGGAGTAAACATTGGTCTCAACTTGTTTTTCTATGCGGAGCTTCTTTGGCCTGAGGTAATTCCGTACAAAATATATGATCCGGCTGTTGGGGTTGGATATGTATTTTTGTCTAACCTGATTGCAAATGGTCTTTTCCTAATTCTTCTGGGAGACATGCTTTTGAAATTCAGGCCCTCATTTAATGTTGAAAAAATCTCCAAAGTACTCAAGTATTCATTGCCACTTGTTTTGACGGGTTTGGCTGGTGTTACAAATGAAATGTTGTCCCGGTCAATGCTAAAGTACAGACTTCCGGATGGGTTCTATGATGGGCTAACGAGTCAGGAAATATTGGGGATTTTTGGTGCTTGTTATAAGTTGTCGATATTTATGACTTTGTCAATTCAGGCCTTTAAATATGCAGCGGAACCATTCTTTTTCACTAAAAGTGAGGAAAAGGACTCTCCACAAACCTTTGCCAGGTTGATGAATGGTTATATCATCATTGCCTGCTTTATTATGTTAGGTGTTGTGATCAATTTGGATTTTCTGGGTGATTTATTCCTGGGCAGAGACGTATACAAAACAGGTTTGAACATCGTACCATTTTTATTACTGGGAGGGTTGTTTTTGGGGGTTTATTACAACCTGTCTGTTTGGTATAAGTTAACGGATAAAACTAAATGGGCAGCCTATATTTCAGGAATAGGGGCTTTATTGACATTTGTATTGAACTGGATATTAATTCCAGTCTTAGGTTTTATGGGAAGTGCTTATGTTACAAGTGTTATCTATTTTGTAATGACAATTATAAGTTTTCTAATTGGGCAAAAGTGGTATCCAGTTCCGTATAAGGTTTTGAGAGGATTGCTGTATATATTTTCTACGTTTATTATCAGTTTAGCAATTTATGAATTCCATCCATTTGAAGGATTTGGATTATTTATCTGTAATATCCCAATTATACTTTTGTGGGCATTGATTGTCTTGAAAATAGAAAACGTAAATCCCAGGTTACTATTTAGGCGTAATTGAATAATTTTGTCGTCGTTTTTTAAAATCAAATTATGAAATTAATCATACCAATGGCAGGGAGGGGTAAACGATTAAGACCCCACACACTTACAACACCCAAACCACTAGTTCCGATTGCAGGAAAACCCATAGTAGAACGTTTGGTTTATGATATTGCCAATGTATGTGATGACAAAATTGAGGAAATTGGATTTGTAATTGGTGATTTCGGTAAAGAAGTTGAGGAATCATTGCTTCAGATAGCAGAAAGTATAGGAGCAAAGGGTAAAATTTTCTTTCAGGAAGAAGCTTTAGGAACAGCACATGCTATTTTTTGTGCGAAGGAGTTATTGGATGGAAATGTAATTGTTGCATTCGCGGATACACTTTTCAGAGCAGATTTCAAGCTTGATTCACAAAGTGATGGAATTATTTGGGTAAAACAGGTGGAAGACCCATCAGCCTATGGAGTGATTAAGATGGATGATTCAGGAATTATAACAGACTTTGTAGAGAAGCCTGTTGATTTTGTATCTGACCTTGCAATAATCGGTATTTACTATTTCCGTGAAGGAGAAAAACTAAGAGGTGAAATCCAGGATCTGATCGACAACAAGATTATGTCGGGGGGAGAATATCAATTAACTGTAGTATTAGAGAACCTGAAGCAAAAAGGTACTCAATTCAAACCAGGAGAAGTGATTGATTGGTTGGATTGTGGAAACCGACGTGCTGCTGTTATCGCGAATAAATCATATTTGGAATTTATTAAAGATGAAAAATTGATTGACACGACAGCCAAATTGAATAACTCAGTAATCATTCCACCTTCCTATATAGCTCAAAATGTGGAGCTTCACAATTCTGTTGTAGGTCCTTATGTTTCTATTGGTGAATCCACAAAAATTGAGGATTCAATTGTGAAAAATTCCATCATTGGAAGTAATAGTATGTTAAGCGGTGTTAACTTGGTAAACTCAATGGTGGGTAAATTCGTTAAATTTCAGAATAATCCTTCCGATGTGAGTCTGGGTGATTTCATAGAATTGGAGCAGTAAATGTTAAGAAACTTATTATTCATGGGGTACTTTTTGATAGCACTTATGGGTGCTACACAAGACAGCTATGCTCAGAAGAATAAGAATAATGAGGCTTCTAAACTAACGGATGAGGCCAAGTATCAGTCGGAATTCTACTTTATTGAAGGTGAGAAATTCTTTTTGATTGAGGACTTTCCTAAAGCACTTGAAATGTTCTCCCGCACATTGGATATCAATCCACTAAATGCAGCTGCTCACTATAAAATTGCTGAAATTCATATGAAGAATGGAGAGCTAATAAAAGCGCTTCCACATGCCATGCAAACCCTGGAGATTAATCCTGATAACAAATACTATTATATTCTCAATGCAACTCTGCAGACTCAACTTGGAAATTATCCTAAAGCAGCAGAGCATTTTGAAGCTATGTTTGCCAAGTTTGAAGGAAATAATGACTATTTGTATGACCTGGCGCAAATATATCAGTACAGTGATGAATACGAAAAAGCACTCCTGACTTATGAAAAAGTAGAAGCCGAATATGGAAGGCAGGTTGAAGTCACCAGGATGAAACAAAAAATCCTGATGAAGCAAAATCAATTTGACCTTGTCCGGGATGAATGGGAAAAATTACTAGAAGAGCAATATGATGAGGATATTCTTCTGGAATATGCTGATATACTCATTGCAAATGGAGACTTCCTTGAGGCCTCAAAAGTGATTGAAGAAGCAATCACTTTGTATCCATCAAACTCTATTCCATACCTTTCGTTGGCTGAACTTAAGAAAAGCCAGGGTGAAGTTTTAGAATCAATTACATACCTGAAGTATCCCTTTGAAGATGGTTCGGTTGGGTATGAGCAAAAATTGCAAATTTTGGCTGGGTACATTGAAAACCTTCCAAACGATTCTCTTCAGGTAGAAATGGAGCGATTAATATTAGTACTACAGCAGGAGTATCCACAGCGTTATCAATCTTATGCCATTGCGGGAGATCTTTATTATAAAGTAGGAGATCCCAATAAGGCAGTTGAAAATTACTTGCATTCTGTTAGAAAAGATGAAACTAATTTCAATGTTTGGCAAAACATAATAAGTATTCTCAATGAAAATGGGGACTATGATGGGGTAATTGAAACTGTGGGAAAGGCCCTGGAGGTATTTCCAAATCAAGCGATTTTATATTTTTATGAAGGAAGTGCACATTTACTAAAAAAGGACAATCAAAAAGCAGTTGCTGTACTGGAACAAGGGGTAAAGTACGCCCGTCAAAACTCAGGTTTATATGCTGTCTTTTTAGGACAACTAGGGGATGCTTACCATGCCAATGGCGACCATAAGAGCTCTGATGAAACATTTGAAAAGGCGTTAAAAGAGGATCCGAACAACGATTATGTCTTGAATAATTATAGCTATTACCTCTCCTTGAGAAATGAAAACCTGGAAAGGGCATTGGCAATGTCGGAAAAATTGGTTGAAAGAAATCCTGAGAATTCAACGTACCTGGATACCCATGCCTGGGTTCTTTATAAACTTGGTAAATACAAGGATGCCAGGAAGTTTTTAGAAAGAGCTATTGGAAAAAGTGGGGCTAATGGAGTTGTTTTTGAACATTATGGAGATGTTTTGTTTAAATTAGGGCAAAAAAATGAAGCCGTGACCCAATGGGAAAAGGCTAAACTCATAGGGGAAGTCTCTGATTTAATTGATAAAAAGATAGCTGAGCGGAAATTATATGAATAAAATTCTCATTTTGCTTACTTGTTGCTGCCTCGTTTTTAGTGCGTGCAAAAGATCAGTATATTCACTGGATAATGTGGATAAGGACCTGAAAGTAACTGAAACTGAATTCGATTATCTCTCAGCGAAAGTTAAGATTGAATATCAGGACGGTTTGAATGATGTAGATGCTACTACGAATATCAGAATGAAAAATGATAGTATCATCTGGTTCTCTATGACCCCAGGTCTGGGAATTGAAGCAAGTCGTGGAATTATAACAACTGACTCCATCGTAATTCTTGATAAAATCAAAAAAACTTATTCTATCTATACTTTCGAGGAAGTAAGTCAAATACTGAAGATTGATTTAAATTTTAAGTTGGTGCAGTCGGCGATCTTAGGCAATTTAATTTTCCCTTACTCAGAGGAGGAGATCAAACGCAGTGGGAAATTCTTCACGTATAAGCAGGAGGTTGGGCGTTTTATGTTTGATAACTTTATTGGGAATGAGTCGCGAAAAATTGAAAAACTGAAGATTACAGATCAATCAAACAATAACTCCCTTGTTGTTGATTATGCTAATTTCCAGATTGTTGACGATCAGCTCTTACCTTATGAGGTTAAGGCTCACTTTGATTATTTCGAACCCAACGAAGGTGTCAATAAGTATACTGTCGTTGATATTGTTTATAACAAAGCTGTAATTGAAAATAAACCACTGAGATTCCCTTTCAATATTCCTCAGAAATATGTTCTCAAGTAAAACATATCTAGTTGGTTTAGTTTTGATAATACTTTTTCCTGGTCTGATTTTCGCTCAAAAAAGCAGAAATCAACTTGAGAAAGAGAAAAAAGAAAACCTTTCAAAAATTGTAGAAGCCCAAAAAATCCTCCAGGAGACTGAGGTGGAAAAGCAATCATCTCTTGGACAACTACGGGCTCTCAACCAGCAAATCAAGGCAAGACAAGCTTTGATCAAATCAATTTCTGAGGAAGTAGCTTTCCTTGAGGAAGATATTTATGATTTGTCAACAGTTACTACTGCTTTACAGGCTGACCTTAAGAAGTTGAAGGAAGAGTATGCCCGAATGATCTATTCTTCTTATAAAAGTAATTGGGGTTTTAATAAGCTGATGTTCCTATTTTCATCCAGTACGTTCAATCAACTCACACGAAGAATGAAATACCTGGAGCAATATGCTGATGCCAGGAAAACAACGGCTAAAGAAATAGAAATTGTAAGTGCTGAATTGCAGCGTCAAATTGATGAGGTTACTTCTAAGAAGCAGGAACAGGATAAGCTCTTATCAGAACAGGTAAAAGAAAACAAAAATTTAGTTAACCTGAAAAATAAGCAAACCCAATTGCTGGCACAGTTAAGTGGGAAGGAAAAAGAGCTTAAAAAGGAGCTTGATGAAAGGAAGAAAATGGTTTCCAAGTTGGACAATATGATTGCAGAAATCGTAAAAGCCGAGTTAGAGAGAACCCGAAATGAGGCTCCTGGTGTGGCGAGCATTAGTATGTCCACTTTATTTGAAGAAAATCAGAAAAAACTGATTTGGCCCGTTAATGAGGGATTCGTTTCTCAGAAATTTGGTAAACATCCCCACCCGGTTTTGAAAGGTCAATATGAAGAGAATATGGGAGTCAATATTCAGACCAGTAAAAATGAGCATGTTAGAGCAGTATTTGACGGTGAGGTCTCCGTTGTACGATATATACCCCGGATGAATTATGTAGTCATTGTGAAACATGGTGAATATTTCACAACCTATACAAACCTGAAAACCAAAAATGTAAACCGTGGACAAAAAGTCAAAGCCAATGATATTTTAGGGGAGGTTTTCACTGACACACAGGGTGTTTCTGAATTTCAGTTTCAGATATGGAAGAATAAAACAAAGCTCGATCCTGAGAAATGGCTGTCTCCTCGATGATATAAATTTATCAGATATTCTGTCTGAAGGGATTTTTTATCATTTATCTTTGTTGTTCAATATAAAAAGAAGATACTCATGCAAACTATATTGGCATTTGGATTTCCCGGCGGTTGGGAATGGGTTGTGGTAGCGTTAGTGGTAATTATTTTTTTTGGGGCTAAGAAGATCCCTGAAATTGCCAGAGGCTTAGGAAAAGGCATCAGGGAATTTAAAGACGCCACTAAAGAGATCAAAAACGAAATCGAAGAGGGAGAGAAGTCCGAAAAAAAATAAGCTAAACTCATTTTGAAAAATTACCAATCATTTTCGCTTATCCAGCAAGCGCTAGGAAGTGGTGCGATTACTTGCGTCGATTTAGTAGATCATCATCTTGCAAACATCAAAAACAATGAGGGCCTCAATGTTTTTCTAGATGTGTATGAAGATGAAGCTAGAGAGCAGGCGCGGGTAGTTGATGAAAAAATTCAAAATGGAACAGCTGGTAAATTAGCCGGATTAATTGTGGGAATAAAAGATGTTTTGGCCTACAAGGATCATGGTTTACAGCTGGCTAGTAAAATTCTGGATGGTTTTAAATCCCAGTTTACCGCAACAGCCGTACAAAATCTAATTGATGAAGACGCAATAATCATTGGTAGACAAAATTGTGATGAATTTGCAATGGGGTCCTCCAATGAAAATTCAGCATTTGGACCAACAAGAAATGGTGTCAATCCAAATCGAGTACCTGGAGGTTCTTCTGGTGCGTCTGCGGTAGCTGTACAAATGGACATGTGCCAAATTTCATTAGGAACAGACACAGGAGGTTCGGTAAGACAACCGGCTGCATTTTGCGGGGTATATGGTTTAAAACCTACCTATTCCAGGGTCAGTAGATATGGACTGGCAGCTTATGCTAGCTCATTTGACGTAATTGGTGTTTTGTCAAAATCTGTGGAAGATGCAGCCAAAGTGTTGGAAGTGATTAGTGGGGCTGATGAATATGACAGTACCGTATCGCAAGAACAAGTTCCAGACTACAGTCATCTTTTGGAACCTTCTGGTCCATACAAGATCGCCTACATACAGGAGACTTTGGATGGGGAAGGACTAAGTCCGGAAATAAAAGCGAAGGTGGAATATGTACTGGATTTGGTTGGTAAAGCTGGTCATCAAGTAGATGAAGGACATTTCTCTATGATGGAGTATTTGTTACCCACTTATTATATTTTAACTACTGCGGAGGCAAGTTCTAATCTTAGTAGATATGATGGAGTGAAGTACGGATACCGGTCTCCAAATGCGGACAATTTAGAAAAAATGTATAAATTGTCTAGAACTGAGGGATTTGGAGAAGAAGTGAAGCGAAGAATAATGCTTGGCACATTTGTTTTAAGTGCCAGTTATCATGATGCTTTTTATACCAAAGCCCAAAAAGTTAGACGACTCATTAAGAGTCATACTGAGCAATTACTGTCGGATCACGACTTTTTAATATTACCCACCACCCCAACTACAGCGTTTGAAATAGGCGCAATAAGTGATAGTTTGGAAATGTTTTTAGCTGATTTATATACCGTTCAAGCCAGTGTTGCTGGAATACCTGCTATATCTATACCTTGTGGTGTAGACAAGGATGGGCTTCCTATTGGTGTACAAATTATGTCAAAACATTTCACTGAGGATAAGCTATTGGCTTTTTCTAAATATATTGTGGAATTATTGGAACAGGAGTAGGTATGAAAAAAATGTGGAAAGTGGTGATGCTGACAGTGGTTTTTGCATCTCCCATTATCTCTAAAGGTCAGGTTACATTTACAAGTGATTACGATCACATTCCAGATTTATCATATGATTTGATCGAGGATAGGTTGAGTTGTATTGAATCAACTGTGCCCCTCAATTTCAACACGAAAGTTCAGGGATTCATTGAATACTTTACCATTCGTGATAGAAATTACACCAGAGGCATTCTGGAGAAAAAAGATATTTACTTTCCAATTTTTGAAAAGTATTTGGCGGAATATGGTCTGCCTGATGAATTAAAATACCTTTCTATCGTAGAGTCCGGCCTAAATCCTAATGCGATTTCAAGGGCAGGTGCAGCTGGTTTGTGGCAGTTTATGCCATATACCGGAAGTAGCTTTAGATTACATCAGGATTGGTACATTGACGAAAGAATGGACCCTGAGGAGTCCACAATTGCCGCTTGTAAATACCTTACGCAGTTATATAATATGTTCAATGATTGGGAATTGGCGTTGGCTGCATATAATTGTGGCCCTGGAAACGTAAGAAGAGCAATTAGAAGATCAGGTTACAAAGATTCCTTTTGGGAGGTGTACAGATACCTTCCCAGAGAGACCAGATCATATGTGCCTCAGTATGTAGCTGTGATTTATGCGTTGAACTATGCGGAAGAGAATAATCTGTTTCAGGCTGAGAAACAGCATCTACCTGAGTATGATACAGTTTTGGTAAGTCAGTATTTTCATTTGGAGACATTTTGCAACCAGTTGAATTTGTGCGAGGAGGATATCCAAAAACTAAATCCTCATATTAAACGCGGTGCATTACCTGAAAATGTCAAAGAATTTGCACTGAGAGTACCCGTAGATTTGAAGCCGTATATTGTTGAAAATAGAACAGTTCTTTACGATACTGCCTCTAAAGTGGGGAAAGCACACCTCGAATATCTTGCCAGGCATACACCAGGGAGTACCTATGGTAGAGAAAGAATTGTATATCGGGTAAGAAGTGGTGATGTTTTAGGGAAAATAGCTGAAAGGTATCATGTCAGAGTTTCAGATCTGAGAAGATGGAATAACATTAGGGGCAGTATGATTAAAGTAGGTCAACGGTTAAATATTTGGGTGTTACCTTCCTATAGTAGCAGTACTAAACATCTGTATGCCTCAAATACAACAAAAACGGTTACTGCTAAAAAGGAATCAGAACCCATTGCTTATGCGGATGTAAAAAATGGCCGATTCCATCAGGTAAAACCTGGAGATACACTCTGGGATATTAGTAGAATGTATGATAATTTGTCAATCGACAAAATCAAAAAACTAAATAATCTCAGAACCAATAATATAAAACCTGGAATGAAGCTGCTTATAGGTACAGATTAAATATTTTTATTCACATGACAGGAACCCAATCAATCAAACTTTCACTGATTATTTTTTTTTCAGTAGCACTTTTCAGTTGCGGTGAACCATCAGAATCGGCCAGAAAAGCCATATTGCCACAGGCACAGGGAGCTCCTGGCGAAATAATTTTGGTGATGGACTCATCCCAATATGCCGGTAACCTTGGCCGTGCCATTCGAAATGCATTTAATGTTCCCATGGAGGCGCTACCTCAGGATGAAATGTTGTATGACATGCATTATGTGAATCCACTTCGTGTCAATAATGTATTGAAAAAGGCAAAGAATCTGATTTATGTGACTACCCTGGAGGACAAATCAGATGATAGCAAGAAGTTAAGACAACTCTTCACGGATGAAGCATTAAAAAAGATATACAGGGATACTTCTAAATACCTTTCTATCAAAAATGATGAATATGCTATTGGCCAGGTAGTGATGCATTTATACGGAAAAAATGGAGATATTCTTGCCGATAAAATCAATTCAAATGATGAATTATTACGGTCCATCCTTGAGAAATATGAGCAGGAACGATTGAAGAAAAAATTATTTGCCTCCAGAGAAAAACTTATCGAGAATAACCTGAAAGAAAAACATGGCTACAGCATACAAATTCCATATGGCTATGACCTGGCGAAGAATTTACCCGATTTCAGCTGGATTCGGTTTTTGGATGTGCAGTATGAAAAGAACATTTTTATTTATCACGAAGAATACCAATCTCAGAATCAACTTAAAGACATGCAGGGTCTACGCGAAAAAATCACATCTCTGTATTTAAGAGACAGTGAAAAACCGGATAAGTATGTTACGATGCAACCTATTTTGCCGATGATTACGGATACAATAACCTTCAAAAATAAATTTGCTCTTGCCAATAAAGGGCTTTGGAAAGTCAGTGACAACAGTGCTGGCGGCCCCTATGTGAGTTATTCTTTTGTAGATGAGAGGATTGGCAGGATTTATTACATAGAAGGTTATGTTTATGCACCTGGGACACAAAAGAAGAACTATGTGCAGGAATTGGATGCAATCCTTTCTACTTTTGACACACCAACAGAAGCTGCACAGCAGTAAAAGAACCTAGAAAATGAGCAAAGTAAGAAAAAATGAAGCGCTGGACTTTCATTCGTCCAAGCCTGCTGGTAAAATAGAAGTTGTTCCTACCAAACCTCTTACTTCCCAAAGAGACTTAGCACTTGCTTATTCACCTGGAGTAGCGGATCCGTGTCTTGAAATAGCAGAAAACCCTGAGGATGTTTATCGTTACACAGCAAAGGGAAACCTGGTTGGGGTTATTTCAAATGGAACTGCTGTATTGGGGCTGGGAGATATTGGACCGGAAGCATCAAAACCGGTGATGGAAGGAAAAGGAGTTCTCTTTAAGAAATTTGCAGGAATTGATGTTTTTGACATTGAAATTGATGAAACTGACCCTGACAAGTTTATCCAAATAGTCAAGTCACTTGAACCTACATTCGGAGGAATTAACCTGGAGGATATCAAAGCTCCGGAGAGTTTCCAAATAGAAAGAGAACTGCGGGAGAAGATGAATATCCCGGTAATGCACGATGACCAGCATGGAACAGCTATTATTTCCAGTTCTGCTTTACTTAATGCATTGGAATTAAATGGAAAGAAAATAGGAGAAATAAAGGTTGTTGTTAATGGCGCAGGGGCTGCTGCAATTGCCTGTACAGATCTTTATGTATCTCTTGGTGTCAACCCAGAAAATATTGTCATGCTTGATAGCAAAGGAGTTATCAGGAAAGACAGACCAAATCTTCCGGAATCCAAAGAAAGATATGCTACCAGCAGGGACTTACATGGGTTAGATGATTCATTGCAAGGTGCGGACATGTTTCTGGGGTTATCCGTAGGGGATATTCTTAATGAGGATCACCTTCTAGGGATGGCCAAAGATCCCATTGTGTTTGCATTGGCTAATCCCAAGCCTGAGATATCCTACCAGATCGCTATGGATACAAGGGATGATATCATCATGGCCACAGGTAGGTCTGATCATCCTAATCAGGTGAATAATGTATTGGGCTTTCCCTACATATTTAGAGGAGCTCTGGATGTGAGAGCTACAGCTATCAATGAAGAGATGAAATTGGCTGCTGTGAATGCAATTGCCGATCTGGCAAAACAGAATGTTCCTGAAATGGTATTAAAGGCGTACGGTCTTTCCAGTTTGAAATTCAGTGCTGAGTATATCATTCCAAAACCGCTTGATCCTAGGCTCATTACCACCATTTCTCCAGCTGTCGCAAAAGCCGCAGTTGAATCTGGTGTTGCCCGACGGGAAATCAAGGATTGGATTGCTTACGAGCAGGAATTAATGGAGCGTATTGGCATAGACCAAAGATTAATGTCCCGTACAATCACTAGAGCCAGAAAAGATCCAAAGAGAGTAGTTTACCCAGATGCAGATGATCTGAATATATTGAAAGCTGCACAACAAGTGGATGATGAAGGGATAGCCATTCCAATTTTGTTGGGCAATAAGGAAAAGATCAATAAGCTTATTTCTGAAAATGATCTGGAATTCAACCGTGCTTCCATTATCGATCCACGTTTGGAGACTGAAAAAGTTGAAGAATACGCAAAGATCTTTTTTGAAATGAGGAGCCGAAAGGGGATGACCTTGAAGCTCGCCAGAAAGAATCTTTCGAGCAGGAATTTTTATGGCGCCATGATGGTCCATTTAGGAGAAGCTGATGCCATGATCTCCGGACTTAATAATGATTACCCAAAAACAATTTCTCCGGCATTGCAAATTGTAGGATCCGAAGAGGGAATTAACAGGGTAGCTGGAATGTATATTATCAACACAAAGCGAGGGCCCATTTTTTTCGCAGATACTACTGTCAATTTTGACCCATCCGCAGAAGAGTTAGTAGATATAATTGGTCTTACAGCCAGGGCAGTAAAATTCTTTGATTACGATCCTAGAATAGCGGTTTTATCATACAGTAATTTTGGTTCAGCAAAAGGAGAATTGGCTACTAAAACGGCAAAAGCAGTTGCCATGGCCAAAGCAAAATGGCCAGATTTGGTCATCGATGGTGAGCTTCAAGCCAACGTTGCGCTAAACAAAGAACTGCTGGAAGAAACTTATCCATTCAGTTCTTTGTGTGGAACTACTGCAAATGTCTTAATTTTTCCTAATTTGGCAGCCGGAAACATCGCTTACAAATTGTTAATGGAACTGGCAGGCTCAGAAGCAATTGGTCCAATATTGATGGGGATGAAGAAAGCAGTCCACGTACTACAGATTGGTAGTTCGGTGAGAGAGATCGTCAATATGAGTGCCATAGCTGTAGTAGATGCCCAATCCAGTAGTGAAACTCAGGTATGATTGCATACATAGAAGGAAAAATTGCGGAGAAGGATCCCACCTATGTCATCATTGATGTAAATGGTGTGGGGTATGAAATGAAGATTTCTCTCAACACATTTTCTCAGGTAAAGGCATTGGAGAAGTGTAAGCTCCATACCCATTTTCATGTCAAAGAAGACAGTCAAACGCTATATGGATTCTTTGAGAAGGCTGAGAAAAAGAGGTTTTTGGATTTAATATCTATTTCAGGTGTTGGGCCCAGTACCGGACTCATGATTTTGTCTTCACTATCTGCAGAAGAGTTACAGTATGCCATTGTCCATGAGCAGGTTAAAGTTATTCAGGGAGTCAAGGGGATTGGCTTGAAAACCGCCCAACGGATTATCCTGGAATTGAAGGATAAAATGAAAAAAGAAGGCTTACTTGATAAAAGTGCCGAATTGATCCCGCAAGCGGACAATACTTTATTTACAGAAGCGTTATCCGCCTTGACAACTCTTGGAATTAGTAAACCTATGGCTGAAAAGAGTGTCAGGGCAATATTGAAGGAACATAATCATCAAATTGCAATAGAAGAAGTAATTAAACTTGCGCTGAAGAGGGCGTAACACCTGGAAACAAATTTTGCTAAGAGTACGGTCTTACATAGCACTTATTATCATATCACCTCTCCTAATCTCCGCTCTAATATCTAGGGCAGACAATGGAAATGCTGGTGCCATCTTAAGGGATGGATTTTTTGCATTGGATACTGTGCGGCAGGATTCACTGGATAGTATTAGTAATTTACCGTACGAGCCCAGTGAGACACCTACGTACGAGCCTACAGACCGATTTGGAGATCCTTTTTCCAATCGTACCAGTAAATCACCTTTATCATTAAAGGACCCGTCTAGTTTGAGCCTGGACGTAGAGATTGACACTGGGATGAATTACACCATTTATGAGAAGATTGGAGACCTGAATTTCCGTCCTACCAGTACAATGTCATTCGAAGAGTTCAATAATTACCACACGGGTCAATTGGTAAAAGATTATTGGAAAGACCGATCGCTTGGTTTAGATGGAGAGAGTGCTGTAAGCGGCAGAAGATTGATCCCCAAACTGTATATCAGTCCTGTTTTTGACAGAATATTCGGAGGGGACTATGTGGACATCCAGCCCAATGGATTTGTAAACCTGGATTTTGGTGGTAGATGGCAGAGAAATGAAAACCCAGAAATTCCTATTCGAAGACAGAGGAATGGAAGTTTCAACTTTGACCAACAGATCAGTATGAATGTGGTGGGGAAAGTAGGAGAGAAATTAAGTGTAACTGCCAATTTTGACAACAACAATACCTTCGATTTTCAAAATGATATGAAGGTAGAGTACACGGGGTTTGAGGAAGACATCATTAAAAAAATTGAGATCGGTAACGTAAGTATGCCAGTAAATAACTCATTGATGACTGGTGCACAAAGTTTGTTTGGTGTGAAGACCAAATTGCAATTTGGGAAATTGTTTTTAACAGGAGTAGCGTCCAGGCAGCAGGGGACAATACAAAATGATAGATTTAACCCATGTGAAACTGTTCCTTCGTCAGGGGGATCTCAATTGAATTCGGGAGCATTGAATGCAGGTCAGGAAAGTAATTACCCAAATTTGAGTGCCTGGGATTATGCCGAAAACCAGCATTTTTTTCTTGGATATTTTTTCAGGGAAAAGTATGAAGAATGGGTTGGGAATTATCCATTAATCAACAATGGAGGGCTTTCTATAGATGGCAGAGTTGAGGTCTGGCAATTGACAATTGGTAATAACGATACCAGAAGCCTTAGAGAGGTATTGGCACTAACAGATCTGGGAGAAAGTAAAGTGTTAAACCGACCAAATGTGCCTGAGGTGATAAGTAGTGCTCCAACAGATCCCCTCTCAATTCCTACCGATAATAAAGCGAACGACCTCTTTCAAAATCTGGTGAATACCACAGGAACCAGGGATATTAATGAGGCAGCTTCAATTCTCAGGAGCTGGGGACTCGAAGAAGGCATTGACTACATACGGACTCAAGCCAGGAAATTAGATCAGGATGAGTACTATATTAACCCAACGTCTGGATTTCTCTCACTGAGAACTAGCGTAAATCCAAATCAAATGGTAGCTGTGGCCTACCAGTACACTTATAACGGAGTGGTTCATACGGTAGGTGAAGTGTCCCAGAACATTCAAAGGATTCCAGATGATCAGAATATCTTTTTGAAACTAATTAAGCCTAATACCGCAGAGCCGTCACATCCAACATGGGATCTACAAATGAAAAACATATATCGGTTGGGTGGGTCCAATATTTCGAATGTGAATATGCAAATTCAATATTGGGATTTTGGAGCAGGACTACCTAACCCGTCAATCCCTGAAGGTATTAATACAGCCAACCGAAATTTATTAAGGTTATTGGGGCTAGACCGATTAAATCAAAATGAAGATAATCAACCAGATGGTAACTTTGATGATATTCCAGGAATTACAATTTATCAGGGACACTTGGTATTCCCAATTCTTGAACCTTTCGGTGATAATTTCAGGGCATTGTTTGGCGAAAATGAAGATGACCTCATCAAGAAATATGTTTTTGATGAAATTTATGATGAGACACAGCAGAGAGCAAGCCTTGTCGCAGAAAAGGATTATTTTAAATTGAAAGTCACTGAGATGTCCGGTGATTCAGGGGGAGCTGGTAGTTCGGGTAATTCAAGAAGGAACCAGGAAAAAACAAATAGGTTTCCGTTACGTGGGTTTAATATCCCTGAGTCTTCGATAGTGGCAACAATGGGTAGCAGGACACTTCAACCGGGGGTTGATTACCGGGTGGATTTTAACGCATTTGTTATTATCAATGACCAAATTTTGAATTCCTGTCAAACTATTGAGATTAGCTATGAGGAGACAGACTTGTTTAATTTTCAAACGAAATGGCTAACAGGCGCTAGAGCAGAGTATATCTTCAATGAGAATTTCAATATTGGAGGTACAATCCTTAGACTAAATGAGAGGCCAGGTGGAATTTCAAGATTCTCAATAGGAAGTGAGCCATTAAATAATACAAAATACGGTTTTGACATTAATTACTCAGGCGAATCCAGGTTCTTAACGAAAATGGTAGATGCTCTTCCGTTTGTGAGCACCAAGGAGAAGTCAACTATTAATTTTAGCGCCGAATTTGCACAATTGATTCCCGGTACATCTAATCAGGTGAATGGGGAGAGCACTTCATACATAGACGATTTTGAAAATGCGATAACACCTATCAACCTGGGAAGTCATCTTGGATGGAAATTGGGGTCAACTCCCCAAACCAATGGAGACAAATTTTTTAACCCGGCGATACTTGATAATGCGGGCGCTGATCCTCAAACAATAAGAAGTGCCAACTTTAAGAGAGCTAAAATTGCGTGGTATTCAGTAGACAATAGCGTCTTCTACAGGAATGGAGGAGTAAACGCACCAGCAAACCTGAGCGATATGGATTTTGATAATATATACCAAAGACCTTATATTCCACAGGAAATATTTACTCAGAGAGACAGAAATGCCTTTGTCACGAATGAACAACTATTTGATATTGTTTACTTTCCCAATGAAAGAGGCCCCTACAATTACAGCACAGATTTATCTATTAACCCACTTACTGGCCAAGCAGAACTGAGTAATCCGGCTTCAAATTTTGGTGCATTAAGTAGAGGTAATAATAACATCAGCAATTTCGAGATAAATAACATGGAGTACATTGAGTTTTGGCTCCTTGACCCATTTGCGGATGAAATAATTCTACCTGGTCGTACAATTCCTAAAGCATCCGGTGGAAAACTGGTATTTAATTTCGGTTCCATTAGTGAAGATGTATTGAAAGATGATAGGCATTCATTCGAGCATGGTTTACCAGGTGATGGATCTGATGGAGAAGTGACTACCAATGCCTGGGGAAGAATCACAGACAAGACTTACTTAAACGATTTTTTCTCTAATTCGCCTGATGATAGAATCAATCAGGATTTAGGTTTGGATGGAGCTAACAATACTCAGGAACAGGAAATATTTGCTGATTATCTTGATCAACTTTCCCCAGATGTGAGGGCATTGGTTGAAAATGACCCCTCAGGTGATGATTTTCATTATTATTTAGGGGATGATCTGGATCAGAATTCCGCGGAAATAATTGAACGATATAAGGATTTCAATAACCCCGAAAATAATTCTCCAGTAGGCGCGTCAAATGGGAATTTCGTACCAGCCTATTCCAATCAACCTGATAAGGAGGATTTGTTGGGAGATAATGGTGTTTCTACAACAGAAACATATTTTGAATATGAAATTAACCTCCGGGAAGAGAATCTTCGAGTGGGTGAGGAGTTCATTGTAGACCGTGTGGAAGTTCCCGGGACCAAGGCCACATGGTATTTGTTTAGAATCCCACTCTCCAGGCCTACTCGCAAGTATGGTCCAATTCAAGATCGTCAAAATGTACAATACTATAGAATGTACTTAACGGGATTTACTACTCCGGTAGTTTTGAGAATGACCAATTTTCAATTGGTTGGTTCTCAATGGAGAAAAAATGAATTGTTACTGGCTGAACCAGGATTTCAGGAGATTCCGGATCCTTCACAATCCGATTTCGACATTTCGGTAGTAAGTATCGAGGAAAATGGAGAATTGGTTGAAGGTAAAGTGCCTTATGTTGTGCCTCCGGGATTAACCAGAGATCAGGACAATACAACAACTATTCAAAGAAGGAACAATGAACAATCATTGAGAGTGTGTGTAAATGATTTGCAAGATCAGGATGCCCGAGCAGTGTTTAAGCAAGGGTTGGAGTTGAACCTTCAGAATTACGGTCGTTTGAAGATGTTTCTGCACGCTGAAGAACAAGATGAAATGGTTGAGGATGGTGATGTAGCGGCATTTGTTAGATTGGGAGCTGACAGAACAGGTAACTATTATGAGATTGAATTACCGCTGAGAATCACAGATAAAAACAACCTTCCAAACAATGAAGATGCACTGAAAAGAGCAGTTTGGCCAGAGGAAAATGAAATTGATTTATCCTTCAATGAATTATATGCCCTTAAAGGCCTAAGAAACCAATTATCGCAAAGCACTACCCAAGAATTTTCCAGGCAATCATCTGATGGTAAATACAAATTAACAGTATTTGGTGATCCTAAATTAAGTAATATAAAAACAATCATGATTGGGGTTCGTAACCCTAAATCTGATGATGGAGCACCAAAGTCTGTTTGCATCTGGGCCAATGAAATGAGGGTGACAGATTTTGATACTAAACGGGGGTGGGCCGCAAAAGCCACCTTCAATACAAAACTTGCAGATTTCGCGACGTTTTCTGCATCTGGTAGTTACATTTCCTCGGGGTTTGGTGGTATTCAACAAAACATTTCAGAACGAACCCAAACTGACACAAGGTCCATTAGTTTGAATACGTCAGTTCAAGCTGATCAACTTTTACCTGGTAAGCATGGTATTAAAATACCGGTATCCATGAGCTATGGAAATAGAATGAGTGTTCCTAGATTTGATCCTACAGATTCTGATATACCATTGGAAGCAGCCCTACTAAATTATGGTTCAGATGAAGAGGAGGAAGAATTTAGGCAGATTGTTGAGGAAAAAGAGACAACAAGAAGCATCAATATTTCTAATTTCCGCAAAGAAAAGGTAAAAGAAGATGCTGTTCCACACATCTATGATATAGAAAATCTCAGCTTTGATTGGGCTTATTCAGAAGTTGTAAGATCAGGAACTTCTGAAGCAGAATTCTTTAATAAACGAATCAACTATGGTGCAGCCTATCAATATCAATTTGCGGAGCTATATGTAGAACCTTTCAAGGAATCTGAGGCATTAAGTAGTCCGTATTTTCAATTGATCAAGGACCTTAATTTCAATCCTTTGCCTAATAATATTTCAGTAAGGGCTGATCTTAATAGAAACTTCCAGAAAACCAGAAACCGTAATCCAATTGATTACTCTCCACTGGATTCAGCTATCTATATAAAGACCTTCTACTTTGACAGGAATTATGCTGTGAAATGGAATTTATTCAGAAGTCTATCTCTCGATTACACCGCCAGGGCTAATGCTATTATAGATGAACCTGATGGTGAAATTACTGAGCATGTAAGAGATTCGATATTTTTGGGATTGAAAGAGTTCGGTCGATTAAAAACTTTCGATCAAAGTATGTCAGCCAATTATACGCTCCCATTTGATAAGTTTCCAGTTACCGATTGGATAAATTCAACTGCAAGGTATACTGCACGGTATAATTGGACAGCAGGTACCCGTCAACAAGTAGATCAAGTAGGAAATACCCTTCAAAATTCCAGACAAATTGGTTTAACCACTGGAGCTGATCTTGTCGGTTTATATAATAAGGTGGAATACTTTAAAAGGGTAAACACCCCCTCCAGAGGTGTAAGAAGGAGACCTTCCAAAGAGGATACTGTGCAAAGAAATGATAACAAAGTTATTAAAGGACTAGCCAGGCTATTGATGAGTGTCAGGAATGTGAAAATGAGTTACCAACTCACTGAGTCAACCATATTACCTGGAGTAACAATGAAACCTTTTTTATTTGGTTTGGATAGTGGATTTCATGCACCTGGTGTACCATTTATACTGGGGAGTCAGGATCCTGATATAAGATTCAATGCAGTAAGAAATGAATGGTTAATCCGGTCTGCATATCTAAATAACCCATTTACACAAAATCGAACGGAAGATATTACTGGCCAGGCAAGTATTGAGCCATTCAGTGATTTGAAGATCCAACTTGATGTGAGTAGGAAGGCTACCGGACAGTACACTGAAGTCTTTAAATTCCTGTCTGATTCTCTTGGAGGAGACAATGAATTTGAATCCATCACTCCTTCCAGAGGTGGGTCCTATTCCATCACGTTCAATACCATTCGAACGGCTTTTGAGTCCAAAGGGAGAAATTCTGAAGTATTTGCCACTTTTGAGGAGAACATAGATATTGTAAGGAACCGATTGAACAATGAAAGATTAAATCCGGGGGATTCATTGTATGATGGAATATCCCAGGATGTTTTGATTCCGGCATTCCTGGCAGCTTACAATGGGAGTGATATGAATTCTGCAAAACTTAATCCATTTCCAAAAATTCCGTTACCGAATTGGCGCCTGGATTACGCCGGGCTAACAAAAATACCTGCACTTCAATCGATGTTCAGTGCCATTAACATCACACATGCATACCGATCAGTTTACAATGTGAGTAACTATGTCAGTAATTTTAGTTTCAGTAATGACAATACTTTAGGTGACGCCTTATCCCTTGAAAACCGGATTACAGATTACCCTTTTTCAAGATTCAACTCAGAAACCGGCACCAGAGAACCCGTATACGTTGTTAATCAGATAACCATAACAGAGCAGTTTGCACCTTTTATAGGAATTAATATTCGGACCAATAATAAGATGAATATTAAAATTGATTATAAGAAGGAAAGAAATCTTTCACTGAACTTATCAAACAGACAGGTAACAGAAGAGAAGAGAAATAATGTGACGGTAGATTTTGGGATCACAAAATCATCCTATACAATTCCATTTAGAATAAGAGGAAGAAAAGTGACCCTTGAGAATGATCTGACATTCAGAACGGCAATTGGTATCACCGATAACAGAGTTTTCCAAAGGAAAATAGGTGAAGGATCTGAAATCACAAATGGGGATATGAATGTCCGCATTCGCCCAACACTGGATTATAAATACAATAAGCGACTAAACGTAACCGCTTACTTTGAGCGGACATTAAGCAACCCACGAGTAGGAAACTTCCCTAGAAGAACTACTGCATTCGGGTTCCAGATTCGGTTTAGTTTAGCCCAATAAAATTTCAACATTCCATAAAAGCCGGTTATTTTTGGGAGCAATTAAAATTTAACCGAATATTCAATGAACATACCTGAAGATTTGAAATACACCAAGGACCATGAATGGGTAAAAATCGATGGAGATACAGCTACAGTTGGTATTACTGATTTTGCACAAGGGGAGCTTGGCGATATTGTCTACGTAGAAATCGAAACTGTTGGCGATGAAATTGACAATGGCGATATTTTTGGAACTGTTGAGGCAGTAAAAACAGTTTCTGACCTGTTTATGCCATTAAGTGGAGAAGTCCTGGAATTCAATGAGAAACTGGAGGGGGAGCCTGAAATTGTGAATTCTGATGCCTATGGAGATGGTTGGATGATTAAATTGAAAATTTCAGACCCTTCTGAGGTAGATGGTTTGTTGGATGCGGCAGCATACAAAGAATTAATTGGTCAGTAAATTATTTTCAAAAAAATACTCAATAGCTACCACTTTATGGCTCCTGGCTTTATTGGTAGCTTCATTCCTTCCTACCGATAAAATTACGGATCAGGAGTTTTTCTTTTTTAGAAATGAAGATAAACTGATTCATTTTATCATGTATTCCGGGCTCACTTTTTTGGCATTGATGGCCAATAATTTTGAAGTGAGGAACAAGAAAGCAGTCATTTCAATACTAATTGCTACCTTAAGTATTGGATTATTAACAGAATTGATCCAATCAATGTTACCTACAAGATCAATGTCTTTCTTTGATATTATTGCCAATTCTTTGGGCGTGCTAGGGGGGTATTTGTTTGGGTTAAGTGCAATGACCTTTCAAAAAAAATAAGGATTTTATGGAAATTAATCTCAGGTTGCATCCTTAACGCAGAAGGTCCTTTTGTAGATGCTATCGGTGACTCTTTATTTTCAAGAGTAAAAAAATTAATTGAAATGAACCTATTTGCTTAGAATTCCAGTTATTAATTTGATATATTTGGAATTCCACAATCAGAAAATATTTAAAAAATTTATATATGGAACAGAAAAAAAGCCCTAATGCAGACTTATCCAAGAAGTGGGGTTTATTCTTTAACATCGGGCTTTGCGTTACTTTGAGCTTAGTAATCTATGCTTTTGAGTACACTCCGAGTGAAGAAGGAGAACTAATGGACCTTGGACAAGTAGAGGATGATTTTGAGGATATCATGGAAATCCCACCTACAGAACAACCACCTCCCCCGCCACCAGTAGTTCAACTTCCTGAAATTATCGAGGTTCCTGATGAGGAGGAAATCGAAGAAGAAATTGAAGTAGATCTTGATGTGGAGGTCACTGAAGAGACAGTGATCGAAGATATCGTTTTCGAAGAAGCTCCTGAAGAGGAAGAAGTAGAAGAGATCTTTACAATTGTGGAAGACAAGCCTGGATTTCCTGGTGGAGATGCAGCGATGTATCAATACTTAGGTAAAAACATCAACTACCCGAGTCAGGCCAGAAGAATGGGTATTGAAGGTAGAGTTTTCGTTCAGTTCGTTGTGAATCAGGACGGTTCTATCTCAGATGTTCAGGCCATCAAAGGTATCGGTGCTGGTTGTGACGAAGAAGCTGAAAGAGTGATCAAAAGCATGCCTAAGTGGAAACCTGGTAAACAAAGAGGTAGGGCAGTAAAGGTAAGAATGGTACTACCAGTGTTCTTCAAATTGAATAACTAAGCTTTAAGCTTACCAAAATATTGAAAGGTGTTCATTTGAACACCTTTTTTTGTTGGTCACAATTCAACAGTACAATTTCCCGTTTTAACCCACAAATTTGAGACTTTAAAGTATAATTCACATCCAATATATTTCAATCTCGTACGTCTATATGAAAACTACTAATCACTACGACTATGAGGCAACTAGGGGTAATCTTGTCAGACTGCAGTCCTGAAAGGAATTGTTTAGGGCTTGCGCTTGAAACTGAGGAGATCATTAATGGTATTGAGGGCTATTCTGCCAGGTTGATAGATCTGCAGGATTTCAAGACAGACGCACAGTCATTAAGGGAGTCATTGCATGTGGATGGTTTAGTAGTGATAGCTCAGGAAACCAATTTCAGTTATAGTGATTGCCTTAATAAAATGTTGGCAGACACATTTCCAAACTTAAAACAGTTAAATGCAGCAATTATAGTGAATGCTGATGAACAATATTGGGCTGAAAATACGGCTAATAGATTACAGGATGTACTTTTAAGACAAGAATTGATATTATTTCATAAAAAATTCACAGTAAGTAAAATAGAAGACACCTTTAATTCGTCTTATCAACTAACTGATAATGAATTACGTAAAAAGCTCATTGGTTATCTGGAAGGGTATGGGGATTTTGTGAAGACCTGGAAACCAAAAGCAGAGACAGAATTTATTTCTGAACTACAATGACAATGACTATGGAAGCTACGGCTGTTACCAATATGAATTTATACAAGGCTCACGTAATCGAAGAAGTAATCGGAAGAGAAGGAGCCAGGTTACTGAATTTTATTCGAAAATTCGTCCCTGATAAATCTGATGCGGAGGATATCATGCAGGACGTCTTTTTTCAGCTTACGGCTAATTTTGATGACATCAGGTCAATTGATAAGGTCTCGAGTTGGATGTTTCGTGTAGCAAGGAATAAAATTACTGATAGGTTTAGAAAGAAAAAGCCTGAGAATTTCAGTAGTCTTGAGAAATACATCAATGATGATCAGCCCATCAGCATGGAAGAACTAATTCCTGATTTAGGGAATTTGCCAGATGATGATTATTTACAAGATGTGATTTGGGAAAGAATTGAATTGGCCCTTGAAAAAATGCCGAAGGAGCAACGTGAAGTTTTCATCATGCATGAATTGGAACAGAAAAGTTTCAAGGAGATGGAAAATCTTACAGGCAATAACCTGAACACATTGCTCTCCAGAAAAAGATATGCAATGATCTTCCTCAGAAAAGAGTTAGAATCATTTTACAACGAGGTGCTTAAAGATTAAGTAATGAATAATCCTAAAGTCTATTGGGGAGTTAAAATAGCATTCTTTGTATTGCTGTTTTTTGGGGTGGTAAGTTACCTCGTCATGATACTTTGGAATTGGCTTGTTCCTGATTTATTCAATGGTCCATATATTAATTTTTGGAAAGCCGCCGGATTACTATTGCTTTCCAAGATTCTCTTTTCGGGGTTTGGGAAAAAAATGGATAAAAGGCACTACAAGCATGGCTGGAAAAACCACTTTGTCCATAAACATGAACTAACACCAGAGCAAAAACAAGAGCTCAAAGAAAAGTTTGTTTCAAAATGGTGCAGGAGCTATCCTTCACATGAGGAGCCAGAAACTTCAGAAAAGAAGGAACAACAAGTCTAATCAAATACTACTGTTTTATTATTGAATACCAATACCTTTCGATGAAGGTGTTTGTAAATAGCGCGAGACAATACAATCTTTTCAAGATCCTGCCCCTTTCTAATTAGCGTTTTTACGGAATCTTTGTGACTTACCCTTACAACATCCTGCTCAATAATGGGACCAGCATCCAGATCAGTAGTTACATAATGGCTGGTGGCTCCAATAATTTTTACGCCTCGCTCAAATGCTGAATGATAAGGTTTGGCGCCAGGAAATGCTGGGAGAAAAGAGTGGTGAATATTAATGATCTTATTCGGATACTTGTTAATGAAATTTTCTGAGAGAATCTGCATGTATCTAGCCAATACAATGAAGTCCACCTGGTTACTTTTCAGAAGCTCCAGCTGCTTTTGCTCCTGCTCTTTTTTATTTTCTTTTGTAATTGGCAGATGGTGAAAAGGAATCTTAAAAGTTTCTGCTACACCACGTAAGTGCTCATGGTTACTGATGATCAAGGGAATCTCCACATCCCAGTCTCCTGCCTGGTATCTGCCTAAAACATCAAATAAACAATGGGACAGTTTGGTTACAAAGAGTGCCATTTTTGGCTTTTTGGAAGTGAAATATAACCTCCAATTCATATTATACTTTTCACCGTAATGTTCCTGGAAGTAGTCTCTCAGTTCATCTTTGGGTATGTTAAACTGGTCCATTTGCCATTCCAGTCGCATGAAAAATATTCCATGATCTCTGTCTACATGCTCATCTAAGTCAACAATATTCCCGTTGTGGTCTGCAAGAAACTGTGTCACGGCAGAAATGATACCCGGTTGATCCTTACAATGGATGAGTAATATGGCGTTTGTCGATTGATCCATCAAAAAATATTTGTTTCTGGATTTTTGGGGAATGTTCCGCAATTATAGTGAAAACTTTTTATGCTAATTACATTGGTAAAACAGAAAGGAATAAAAATGCGACAATGAAAAACGGAAGTATTGCAAGGGTTAATGCCCAATCAGCATACCTTTTCTTCATAATGATTATCCCAGATAACAGAAGAAGAATATAGGAGAAGAAATTACCATAGGTATGCAAGGTGTCATAGATTTCGAATGTTTTGATTTCACTGTTCACCAAAAAACCTACTTTTGAAGGAATTTCAAAGATGGAGGAATAGTATACCTGAATATAGGGTTTTCTTGTTTGATCAAAATGATCATAGAAATCACTAGAGGTGCTAAATAGAAATGAATTCGCGGATACCTCTGTGATAAAGTCACCTTTAGTTTCTCTTAGGCGTACCGATTTCACGACATCAGTCATTTGATTTCCTGTGAAAAAGTAGTCTATAGAAAATACAATAGAAACGAGTACGAAAGCATAACAGAATATTCTTTGAATGCCATAGAACCTAATTTTAAGCCGCCAAAGGTATTCCAGGCGTTGTTGTTCTTCTTTTGCTCTTTTCTTTCTGTATTCCTGTCGGTAAATCTCTTCAGGTGTGGGTTCACGGTGGACCTGATGGTTATTTTGACTTCCAAAGTTTCTCTGAAGATCATAAATGCTTCTGGCAGACGGGTCCGAAAGAATCTCATATGCGATGGTTATTTCACGTATCTTCAATTCGGCTTCAGCTGATGGATTTATATCAGGATGATACATTTTGACTAACCTACGGTAGGCATTTTTTATTTGTCCATCTGTTGCAAATTGATCAACTCCAAGGATGTGATAATAGTCCATGGTAAAGAGAAATTGGAGATTAGTGGTTAGTAGATATTGGTGTAACGATAAATTAATAACGATATTTAAATGTAAACAGATTCGTTTCCTAACTAAATATTCATATCTCTGCATTTTTTTTGTTTACTTCACTAACTATTACACCAAATTCATCAGTATGAGAAATATATTAACATTAATAATATGTATTGCTTCCTTTTCAACAATAGCCCAGGTAAGCAAAAGTGATATTAAAAACATCCAGTCGAAGCTAGAAGACAATCAAAGGCTCACAAATGCCAATGATTGGAATGGGCTCATGGATGGCGTATACCCGAAACTTTTTGATATTGTTCCCAAAGAAACTATGGTTCAAATGTTTGCCCAATTTGAAACAATGGGATTAAAGATGGGTATGTCTGATCTTGAGGTTGGAGAAATTCAGTTTATGGAGAAAGAAGCTAGTGAACGTTTTTTCTTTGTGCCATATTCAGCTCAGATCCAAATGACTTTTACGAAAGAAGAGATGCGTAGTGACGAGATGCTTGGAATGTTTAAGCAACAGTTTAATACGCAATTTGGAGAGGATAATGTGTCGTTCGAAGCAGAGACATTTACTTTTGACATTTTTCAAAAGAAACATATGATTGCTGTCAATAACAGTGAAGGTGATACATGGCATATCATGGATTATGATCCGGCAACAGCGGGATTAATCATGGATAAAATTTTACCTGAAGCGGTACTAAAAAAATTGGAGTTATTGACAAAGACGTTTTAGGATCAAATAAGAAATTTTGCAAATAGAAAAGCCTCCCATTACTGAGAGGCTTTCTTATTTATCGGTAGGGTGTCAGATTATTTTTTATCATCCACCTCTTCGTATTCTACGTCAGAGACGTCATCACTACCTTCGGCAGTTGGTTCTCCTTCTGCACCAGCAGTTGCTCCATCAGCAGCGCCTGCTTCTTGTTGTGCCTGGTAGATTTCCTGAGAAGCATTTTGCCATACTTCATTCAATCCATTAAGCGCAGTATCAATCGCAGCTAAATCCTGGTTCTTGTGGGCTTCCTTTAATTGCTCAAGTGCACTTTCGATCTTGGATTTATTGTCAGCAGATAATTTGTCTCCAAACTCTTTCAATTGCTTTTCAGTTTGGAAGATCATGCTATCAGCCTGATTGATTTTCTCAACTTTTTCTTTCTCTGCTTTGTCTGATTCAGCATTGGCTTGTGCCTCCTGCTTCATTTTCTCGATTTCTTCGTCAGTTAAGCCTGAAGAAGCTTCGATCCTAATTTTTTGCTCTTTACCAGTTCCTTTGTCTTTCGCAGATACATTCATGATACCGTTTGCATCAATATCAAAGGTTACTTCTACCTGAGGAACACCTCTTGGTGCTGGTGGTATACCGTCTAGGTGGAATCTACCGATGGTTCTGTTATCCTTGGCCATTGGTCTTTCACCTTGTAGTACATGAATCTCAACAGAAGGCTGGTTGTCAGCAGCTGTAGAAAATACTTCAGACTTCTTAGTAGGGATCGTAGTATTCGCTTCGATCAATTTCGTGAATACACCACCCATTGTTTCGATACCTAAAGAAAGTGGTGTTACATCAAGAAGTAAAACATCTTTTACTTCACCAGTAAGTACACCTCCCTGGATGGATGCTCCAATCGCAACTACCTCATCAGGGTTTACCCCCTTAGATGGTTTTTTGCCAAAGAACTTCTCAACCTCTTCCTGGATCTTAGGGATTCTTGTAGAACCACCTACTAATATCACTTCGTCTATGTCACTTACAGACATGCCAGCATCTTTCAATGCAATTTTTACCGGATCCATTGATCTCTGAACCAATGTATCTGCTAATTGTTCAAATTTGGCTCTTGAAAGTGATCTGACAAGGTGTTTAGGCACGCCATCTACTGGCATAATGTATGGTAGATTGATCTCTGTGCTTGTAGAGCTTGAAAGCTCAATTTTAGCCTTCTCAGCAGCTTCTTTTAATCTTTGAAGCGCCATAGGGTCTTTTCTAAGATCCAGTCCCTCATCAGCTTTGAATTCATCAGCTAACCAGTTCATGATCACAGAGTCAAAGTCATCACCACCCAGGTGAACATCACCATTTGTTGATTTTACTTCAAATACTCCGTCACCTAATTCAAGGATTGAAATATCGAATGTTCCACCACCAAGGTCAAACACTGCGATTTTCATATCCTGATTTTTCTTGTCAAGACCGTAGGCCAAAGCAGCAGCAGTTGGTTCATTGATGATCCTTTTCACATCAAGTCCCGCAATTGTTCCAGCTTCTTTGGTAGCTTGTCTTTCCGCATCGTTAAAGTAAGCAGGTACCGTAATAACAGCCTCTGTTACTTCTGTTCCCAGGTAATCTTCAGCAGTAGACTTCATTTTTTGAAGGATCATTGCTGAAATTTCCTGAGGTGTATATTTTCTGTCACCAATATTTACTCTGACAGTGTCATTACTTCCGCTTTCAAGTCCGTATGACACATTTTTTCTTTCCTCAGTTACTTCAGAGTATTTCTTACCCATAAACCTTTTAACAGAGCTGATGGTATTTTGTGGGTTGGTGATGGCCTGTCTTTTGGCAGGATCTCCCACTTTCCTCTCGCCTTTACCGTTATCCAAAAACGCCACAATAGATGGTGTTGTCCTTCTTCCCTCGCTATTTGGGATCACTACAGGCTCATTTCCTTCCATCACCGCAACGCAGGAATTGGTAGTACCTAAGTCAATTCCAATTATTTTACCCATGATGATTATTTAATTTATTTCTTTAATCTTTAATTCTTGTTCAACTCCTAATCATCAACACACGTGCCAAAACTGAAATTATGACATTGTGTCAGGTTGTCACCGATTTATACTTGTAAATGGCTGTTTTTTGGTCACATGCCCCTGGCGTATCCTGTAAAGGTTCTTCCAAATTGGTGATAATCAATTTTATCTTGTGAAATATTGATAATGGCAGATTTTTCTCCATAGGGAAACCCATCGATGTAGATTGAACCCTGACCTATAGGATAGGCTCTAACACTTTTAAGATTAAAATAGTCATTCCAACCATCTTCAAACATGCCTTGTACTTTTCCTTCCTCATTGAAATATATGATCATGTCTAGTATGCAATTCTCTCCTAGCATTCTGAACCTTCCTTTGTTCTCCTCAATTTGATAGGGGATCGCGGATTTGACTTCTCCTAATCCCTCAGTAACCTGTCCAAACCCCCAGGAAAAAATTCCTGAATAAATAACAAACTTCATTAGTCCATCAAATTCTGATGCCATCTTCCAGTATTTACCTTTTTGAGTGCATTCGGCTACCTTTTTTAATCGATTTACACGGTTGTTGTCTTCTTCAAATGCCTGAAAAAATCCGAGTTGTGTTGGGGAGTAGGATCCTTCAGACTTTACAGTGATGGAACCATCATATGTGGGTTCAATAGACAAATCATAATTATCACTGAAATAGAACCTGCCACTCTGTATACTTTCTGTCTTAATAGCTGGCAGTATTTCTACTTTTTCACCGTCCATGGTTTTCCAGATCCTGGAGACCAGTTCATTGATATAGCTGGCGCTTTTACCGATATTATTTAATGATTCATGTGATTGATTAGTCAGGATGACAATTGATTCACCAGATGAGGGCCTGAACGCAACATGTGCCACATATCCGAAGTTGACACCATCGTGCTGGATAATAGTTTTGTCATTTTTATGTGGGTATACGTCCCATCCATAAGCGTAGTAGCTGTCTCCTTTTTTCTTGTGTTGCTCAAAATAAGCAGATCTCAGTTCTTGATTGAGAAATTGATTGGATTGAATAGTCTGTATCCATTTTTGTAAATCATTGACATTACTAAAAATACCACCTGCTCCGATGGCCCATGAATGATGATTTTGAACAGCCAATTGAGACATGTCTCGTCTGTAACCATGATGCGGTTTTGCGTACCTTGATTCTGGGTTTCCAAATTGTGTATTTGATAATCCATACCTGTCAAATAGGTGCTTCTGCATGAAATCTCCATAGGTTTCACCCGATATATTCTCAATTATTTTAGCCAGTAGGATATACCCAGAATTGCTGTAGCTGTACTCCTCTCCAGGGGAGAAATGAAGTTTAGCCGATTTAAATGTGCTGATCAATGTATCAATGGAAATTGGTCTGGGCTTTGGCATAAAATCATCAAATCCTCCTCCTAATTGGTATAAACTGGGAATTCCACTGGTGTGAGTGAGCAAATGGTGTACTGTTATTTTTTTCCACTTTTTGGAAAAGTGCTGGGGTAGATGTTTGTTGATTGGGTCATTCAGATTTAAGACTTGTTGTTGAACCAAGTGTAGGATGGCAGCTGCTGTGAATTGTTTGCTGACAGATCCAATATCAAAAACGTCACCTGAAACTATTAGGTCTTCGTTTTCAATGTCTGCAAAGCCGGCACAATTTTCATATTGTATGCCATCGGGCTGAGAGATTTTAATCACGCCGCTAAAATGTTCATAGGTTATTTCGGTTTCAATTAGTTTTTCCAATTGGCTTTGAGCAGCAAGGCCTACATGATAGGTTATGGTTGCCAGGATTAGTATTATTTTTTTCATTGCTAAAAAGTTTTGTTGAGTTTTTGTTTTACAAATAGAATGGATCTGGATCAGCCTTGTTGCACCCGTGTGACAAACGACTGGTTTTTTGGTATGAACTACAGAAGTTGTTTATTTGGGTCTACATGCAATATTCTTGAATGAGTTTATTCAAAAAACATAAGGGATGGGTATGGACAGTTTTTCTTTGGATTGCTGTCGCAGTATTTTTCAATTTACCGCAGTATGATTGGCGAATTGGGGTATTCAGATCTGGGGACTACTCACTTCTGGTTCCTTCTATTTATGGTGTACTCGTCAATGCAATAATTTACTTCGGTAACATCTATTACCTCATTCCAAAATACCTGAGCAACCGGGAATTTCGAAAGTACCTGTTCATTGGAATAGGATATTTCACTACAATTTCAATGGGTGAAGCTTTATTGGATTGTTTGGTATATTATTTCACATACCAGTCAATTGATACTGCAATCGTTCTTGAAATCATTGAAACTGTCTGTTTGCTGAATTTTTTGTTTTTCCTGGTGCCATCATTTCTGCATCGGTTTGCAAAAGATTGGTTGAAATCAACCTCTGTTGAATCGAAATCCGAGTCAGCTCCAGATGATTTGATTATTATCAAAAGTGGAACGGAGGTGCATCAAATTCCAAAAGGTGACTTATTATATTGTGAAAGTGACGGAAATTATGTCAAACTACACACACCTGAAAAGTACATACTAGTTCGAGAAAGCCTGTCAAATATGGAGGATCTGCTTCCTGGGAATGAATTCATTAGGTGTCATAAATCTTTTTTGGTTTCAAAAGCAGCAGTCACAAAAGTCCGATACGATGTTTTATACCTTGGTAAGGTACAAGTCCCGATAGGAAGAAAATACAGACCTGCCATTAAAGAATCCTTCCAATCAATTTAGCAAAGTCCAATTCTTCTGGACAGGTCAGAAGAAAACTTATTTTCAGGGTCATACTTTTTCTTTATTTCAAGCCAATCTATATGCTGAGGGTACATCGCCTTGAAAGAATCTTCATCCAGGAATGCATCTTTTCCTAAATATATCCTACCACCCATGTCCAAAACCATTTTGTCTAGTTTTTTAGTAAATGGCTTTAGCTTTTTGGTGATTGGGAAATCAATCGCGAATGTATAACCTTCCATTGGAAACGAAAGATGCCCATCACTAGCCTTACCAAATTTTTTGAGGACATTTAAGAATGGGATACACCCGCTTTTGGTAATTTCTTCCAATAGAATTCTGATGTTATCATCTCCATTTTCATTGGGTAAAACAAACTGGTATTGAATAAAGCCTTTTTTACCATAACCTCGATTCCATAGGTCTATAGCATCTAAAGGATAGAAGAATTTATCATAATGAGCAAACCCTTTGCCTCTGCTTTGAAGAAAGAAAAGTACTTTATTCAACACTCCCACAGTTAGCTTGTTTAAGGTGAAACTTGGAAGGAAAAACGGGATTGTAATTTTGGGTTTTCCTCCTATTTTAAGTGGTTCCTTTCCTAATTTAGGAGGCAAGTCATCCAACCTGGCATGGTTTCCAACAGTCAGCACTCCTCTTCCAAGATTCTTCCCTCCAGCCATTGAGTCAATCCATGCCACTGAAGAACTGTATTCAGATTTACTTTCATTGATTGCTTTTAGCATTTCGTCCAGGTTTTTGGCAACAATCGTTTTTTGCTTGAAATAAGAGGTTTCTACTTTTCGAAGCTTAAATTTTACTGTCAGGATAATTCCCAAAAGACCAAGACCACCAAAATTGGCCCAGAACAAGTCGCTGTTCTCATTCCTACTGGCTGTCAGGACCTCTCCGCTAGCAATCATAATAGTGAACTCTTCTACACAGTTGGCGAATGTTCCATCTACATGATGGGCTTTACCATGCACATCATTGGCAATTGCGCCACCTATGGTAATAAACTTAGTTCCTGGGGTTACCATTGGAAACCATCCTCTGGGTCCAAAAACTTCGATTAATTCTTCAAGGGAAACCCCAGCTTCACAAGTAAGCACTCCGGTTTCTTCATTGAAATCAAGAAAATAATTTTGATTGGTAGATAGGATTACTTTTTCTCCTTTATTGGTAGATTGGTCTGCATAACTTCTTCCAAGTCCCCTGGGAATAACTTTCCCATTGTTCAAAGATTCTTTTAGATCTTTCAAGTTCCGAGGGTAAGCTACCAGGCTTTCAGATTTCGGGATGTTACCCCATCCCGAGAGCTTTTCTTTGATGGTGCGCATGTTTGAATGGTAATTCAGGAGTAAAGATCGTACAAAAAGGTTTCAATCTGAATAATAAGGAGTAGATTCTCATGATTCTCTTTAACTTTGCCAACCGAAAATTTTCAAGGGATCATCCATGAGTTTGACAGACGAAATAAAACGCAGAAGGACATTTGGTATCATCAGTCACCCAGATGCAGGTAAAACAACTTTGACAGAGAAGTTACTTCTTTTTGGAGGTGCTATTCAGAAAGCCGGAGCAGTTAAATCGAGTAAGATAGATATGCACGCCCGTTCTGACTGGATGGAAATCGAGAAACAAAGAGGTATCTCAGTGGCTACTTCAGTTATGGGATTTGATTACCGCAACATGAAAATCAACCTGCTGGATACTCCAGGTCACCAGGACTTTGCTGAAGATACTTATCGAACGCTTACCGCAGTAGATAGTGTGGTAATGGTGATTGACTGTGTGAAAGGGGTTGAGATCCAAACTGAAAAACTGATGGAGGTTTGTAGAATGCGAGCAACCCCGGTTCTTTGCTTTATCAATAAACTGGACAGGGAGGGCAGAGATCCTTATGAATTATTGGATGAAGTAGAAGAAAAGCTGGATATCAAGGTGCGTCCTATGAGCTGGCCTATCAGTATGGGGAAAGATTTTAGAGGTGTGTATAGCCTGTATGAGAAAAAACTGGTACTCTTTCAGGGGTCTAAGCAGCAAGTAAGTGATGAGGTGTTGGAAATTGAAGATTTAAATGACCCATCTCTGGAAGAATTGGTTGGGGAAAGAAATGCAAATCAGCTAAGAGAAGATGTAGAGTTAATAGAAGGAGTTTACGAACCATTGGATCTCGATGACTACCTGGCTGGAAAGGTAGCACCAGTATTTTTTGGAAGTGCTGTAAATAATTTTGGTGTAAGAGAGTTGCTAGATTGCTTTGTTGACATAGCTCCAGCACCCATCGAAAGAGCCACGGAAGAACGAGTGGTTAGACCGGATGAAAATAAATTCAGCGGGTTTATTTTTAAAATACATGCCAATATGGATCCAAAACATAGAAATAGAATTGCCTTTGTTCGTGTGTGTTCCGGGAAGTTTGAGAGAGGAAAAAATTACCACCATGTGCGTTTAGAAAAGAACCTGAGGTTTTCAAATGTGACGGCATTTATGGCACAATCCAAAGAAGTGGTGGACGAGGCATTTCCTGGTGACATTGTGGGAGTGTATGATACCGGAAATCTGAAAATTGGCGATACCCTAAGTGAAGGGGAAAAAGGTATTTACAAAGGCATCCCTAGCTTCTCGCCTGAAATATTCCGTGAGGTAATCAACATGGATGCTATGAAAAGTAAGCAATTAGAAAAAGGACTTGTTCAATTGATGGATGAGGGGGTGGCTCAGCTTTTTACTTATGAAATGGGCTCACGAAAGGTAGTAGGAACTGTAGGTGCACTTCAATTTGAAGTAATTCAATACAGGTTATTGAATGAATACGGTGCTAAAGTTCAGTTTCAGCCGATGAACCTGTATAAGGCATGTTGGTTTACCAGCGAAGACCAGAAAAAGCTCAATGAATTTATTGACAGCAAGCAGAGACATATTGCTAGAGATAAGGATGGAAAGCTGGTATTCATGGCAGAAACCAAGGCCTGGTTACAAATGGTTCAGGATAATTTTCCTGAGATTGATTTCCATTTTACTTCTGAATTTTAATTTTGTTTATACTCCAAATACGTCTTTTAACTGAATTGATAACCCTGTTACTGTTTTTGCTTCAATCAAATCAGTGTTTGTGTACTTGATTGGGGCTTGGAATTTATTGGCAGTGAGTAAATAGACTTCCACAATTTCGTCTGTTGGATAAACAACCCAATATTCTTTTACACCATTTTCCTCATAGAGTGAGTGTTTCAGACTGAGGTCTTTCTTGGCGGTTGAAGGCGAGAGAATTTCAATGACGAAATCTGGCGCTCCATTACAACCTTTGTCATCTAATATTTCGGGGTTGCAAATGACTACAAGATCAGGTTGGACTACTGAGAAAACTTTTGAGTCTGGGTCTTTTGGATTTTTGGGTAATCGAACATCAAAAGGTGCATAGTACATTTCACATGGGCTACCATTTAAGTGGTTACCGATCATTACGGAGATAGAAGCACTAATTTGCTGATGCCTCCGGTTAGGTCCTGGTGACATTCTAAAAATTTTGCCCTTAATGATTTCTACCCGTTCATCAAAAGTCCATTTCAAATAATCAGCATAGCTATACATTGCAGACGGTTCTTTTGCAATCAGGTCATCAACTGAAATCTCCTCAATGTCATATTCCTTGCTCATCCTTATAAAATTAACGAAATATGATCAACTTTGTGCCTATGAAAGAACAACCTTTAGAGGTGCTGTATGAAGACAATCACTTGCTTATTGTGAATAAGCCTGGAGGTGTCTTGTCACAAGGAGATAAAACCGGTGACAAAACAATCATTGACCAGGGAAAAGCATATGTAAAGGAAAAGTATGATAAACCAGGGGAGGTTTTTATGGGGCTTACTCACCGCTTAGATAGACCAGTGAGTGGAGCCATTATTTTAGCACGTACCAGTAAAGGTCTGGAACGGATGAATAAAATATTCCGGAATAATCAGGTAGATAAAACTTACTGGGCAATTGTAAAAAAGCATCCGCCAAAAAAACAGGATAAACTGGTACATTGGTTGGTCAAAGATTCAAAGAAAAACACAACAAAAGCTTATAAAGAACAACAAGAAGGCTCACAAAGGGCAGAATTGAATTATAAAGTTCTTGGGAAGTTAAATGACCATTTCCTGTTGGAAGTGAAACCGATTACGGGAAGACCTCATCAAATCAGAGTTCAACTATCCTCAATTGGATGTCCTATTCGGGGGGATGTAAAATATGGTTTTCCTAAACCAAATCATGATGGCAATATCAATTTGCATGCACGAAAAATATATTTCATTCATCCCGTAAAAAAAGAACCAGTTGAGGTAATTGCTGGTTTACCTGTAAATGAATTTTGGGAACAGTTTTTGGCGCTTGACAAAGTAAATGTCAGAGACTCAAAACTTGACAGGCTTTTTTAATGGGGTGGATCGAGAAATTGCAAAATCGCTGGGGAATGAAGCACCGCTACCAGGTATTCCTGATTTTGGTAGTTTTTGCCTGTACAGGATTTACAGTGATGTATTTGAAACCGGTTGTGGTGGGTTTCTTTGTTGAACCCAGGGAGAGTAGCATTTGGTTTAGTGTAATTTACTATCTCTTGATCTTACCAGTTTATAATGTGATTCTCCTGATTTATGGTGCACTGTTTGGGATGTTTTCATTCTTTTGGCAGTTTGAAAAGAGAATGTTCAAAAGAATTTTCAGAATTAAGGATTAAATGATATATCTAGACCGAAATGCGACAATTACAAAAATGGATGATCTTTCTTCACGAAAGGAGCCCTTCCTTTTTGTTGTCAATTTCGATCAGACAAAGTCTTTAGTACTGAAGAATAATGAGATCCATCCTGAAGAAATCCAGTTTGAAGTAGATGGTTTGAGTAATAGTTTACCAACTTCAATGGATGGAAAAGGTGCTACTCTATCAAAAGATGTTATTTCGTATGAAGCATTTCTAAAATCATTTAAAGTAGTAACAAAGAATATCAATTATGGAAATTCGTTTCTCACGAATTTGACTTTTAAGACCCCTATTGAATCTAATCTTTCACTTGCTGAGATATACGCTATTAGCAAGGCAAAGTATAAACTTATCCTGGAGGACCAGTTTGTCTTATTCTCTCCTGAATCTTTTGTAAAAATTGAGGGAGACCGGATAGCCTCTTTTCCAATGAAAGGGACCATTGACGCCAGTACCCCAAACGCCGAAACAGTCATTTTGAATGACCCAAAGGAAATGGCCGAACACGTGACAATCGTAGATTTGATCAGGAATGACCTCAGTATGGTTGCCGATAATGTGGCGGTAGAAAGGTTTAGGTATATTGATCAGGTCAAGACCAATCAAAAGCATTTATTGCAGGTGAGTTCAGAGGTATCTGGTAAACTGAAAGAGGAATATAAGAACAAACTTGGGAGTTTGATATTCCGGTTGTTACCTGCAGGATCAATTACGGGGGCTCCTAAACCTCAAACCGTAAAAGTTATTTCGGAGGCGGAGAAATTTGACCGTGGTTTTTATACAGGTGTTTTCGGTTATTACGATGGCAAAAAGTTGAATAGTGCCGTGATGATCCGGTTTATTGAGCAACAAAACGGAAAACTTTTCTTCAAAAGTGGAGGCGGGATCACACATTTTAGCGATCCGGAAAAAGAATATCAGGAATACCAGGACAAAATTTACCTACCAATTCACCAGGCAACCACAGTGGCTCTTAAGAATGAGTAAGCCAGCTTTCATAGAGAGTATAGCAGTTTTGAATGGAAAAGTACCGCTTTTGGCATACCACCAGCGCAGGATGGACCGTACATTTGAGGTGTTCTATGGGAGAGAAAACCCGTTTGATATCAAAGCGCTGTTAAATACTGAGTTTCAGGAGTTACAAAAAGCCAGGATCGTGTATAATGAGCATGATTACTCATTGCAATATCAGCAATACTCAAAGCGAAACATTTCTTCTCTCAAAGTAATCGAAGACGATCATGTTGAATACTCTTTTAAATATGAGAATCGGGCCGTTATGGACAGCTTACTTTCCCAGCGGGGTGAGTGCGATGATATCCTGATCATTCGGGATGGATGGGTAACTGACGGATCCTATTTTAATGTTGCTTTTTGGGATGGCAATCATTGGGTCACACCTGCATCTTATTTGTTAAATGGGGTTCGGAGACAATATTTGTTGGAGACTGGTCAAATTATTCAAAAACCTGTAGCGCTCAAGTCAATGGAACAATATCCGAAAATATGTTTATTCAATGCTATGATAGACCTGGGTGAACTAGTACTGCCAATTGAATCGATCAAAATACTTTCTTAATCTTTCTTAGGGATCTCCTGCCTTCTCTGGTAAACAGGTTTTTGACTACTCCGTGGTATACTTCCAATGCATCTCCACTCAAAAGTATAATCACAATAAGGTACGAGACATTCATTTTTAAGTTGAACCAATGAAATACATAGATCATTATTGTAGCTAAAAGAAGCACTTCAAATAATTGAAAGACTTTCGTGATGCCATCATACCATTTGGCCATGGCTTTATAGATATAGTTGAAAAGGACAACATTGAGGTAACCTATAACAAGTGCCAGGATAATGGCCCAGTGATCAGCCATTTCATCAATGTAATCTTCTTGCAATACCATAGAAATGATATTGGCATGAATTACAGCCCCAAACATGTCCTGTGAAGTCTTTCCAACGTAGTTACTATTTAAGGGAGTAATAAATTTGTCTTCAATGGTCATCCTGTCACCAATGAAATCTCCCAAATAACCAAAAATGACAATCTTTCCTTCAATGATATCTGGAACAAAATTTTCGCTAAGTACATCTATTACATCTAATGCGTAGTAACGGGTACCAAATTGTGTAGCTCCGTAATCCAGGATATTCCCTTTATAGTTGATAAATTCCACATCCTTATCCCTCTCCAGGAATTTGTCCACGGCATTTGGGTCTAGGTATTTTGCCAGTTCCAATGAAAAAGCAATCCTGTCTTCACCTTTGAGCTTTTCTTTTGTGGGGAAACTCCTACATACTTTTAAGTCATCCTGTGTTTCGGCAGCTGTAATTAGATTGACAAACGCCAGGTCATAATTATTCTTGAATTTAGGGTTAGGTCTGATGGAAGAGTCAAATTCATCAGTTACTGGATTGTAGAGTAATTTCTCACCAATCACTAAATTTTCAACCTGATCAAAAGAGGCCTGCAATGCACTGTCCTGAAAGTCTCCTTTATCTCTATACAGGAGGATATCCAGTCCAATCACCTTGGGATTATACTTGTTGATAATCTTAATTTCTTCTGCAATTCCCATGCGATCCAGGTCTCCAATATTGACAATGACAATCCTTTCATCAGCGGAGGGAACTTCCCGGATTTGAGACATTACAATGTCCGTCAATTCAAAATCGGCAAACATTTCACCGATGGGGTCAAACAATTCAAAGATTTTGAAATAAGTAATGCTGTTGAAAAAACCAATTACCCCAAGCACGAAAAGGAAGGCCAGGGTAGAGTCGAGAATGAACTTTCTCATTGCAGACGAATTTTAGTTGGAGCCCCAATTTACCTAAAAAAGGTGGAAAGCAAGAAAATGGTTGGGTAGACATAATGTAAACCAACACATTAACACTACTGATTGACTAATATCCCATAAGCAAACCAGAGTAGAGGAGCTTGCCCATGCAAGTCACCAACAATCCTTGGCCTCTCTAAATAATAATTTACATCCTGGCTTTGTCCTGTGCCAACACATACTTCACGAACTTTTCCATCTTCAGTAATATACTTTGAAAGTGTATTCCATGTTTTCATGTAAGCCTTTTGATAAGTGCCTTTTGGTAACAGCCCTTTTTTAACGCCAACTGTAAATGCGAAACCAAACATTGCCGTGGAGGAAGTCTCTATAAATGAATTACTCTTGTCAATGAGCTGGTGCCACATACCGTCATCAGATTGGAATTCCAACAGCGACTTCATCATCTTTCTATATCCAGTAACAATTGTTTTATACTGAGGATGTGATTCAGGAAGTTCCAATAATAATTCTGCCAGTCCTGCGGCAACCCATCCATTCCCTCTTCCCCAATAAAACGGAGCACTTTCACCATGGTAAAAGAGGCCATTGGGTTGCTGAAGTTTTTCCAGATATGCTGTAGTCTCAAGAGCTGACCTGTTCAAGTAGATAGTATCACCAGTAACCCTATATGCCTGCACCTGCAACGCATTGATCATATACACATCATCAATCCAAAACCTCGTTTGTGCGGACAGCCCGTTGTGCAAGGTGTCCTGCCATTGGCCATCTGCCAACTCAATACCCTGGTCATAAAAATTACGGTCATTGGTGTGCCGGAATAACTCAAGTGACAAAATTCCATAAACATTGGCGTCAACATGATTGGCAGTATTGGGGAAACTATCGGTAATAACCTTCTCATATCTTCTTGTTAATCGCTGTAAACTTATTTGGTCTTCCATAAATGAGGCGAACTTGACAGCCCCATAAGCAGCACAGGCTTCTGCATAATGAACTGCATGGACATTCTCAGTTTTATACCACATGTACTCTTTACGTAAGAGGAGATCCTGGATCACTTTATTGCTGATCGCCTGGACAGAATGAGTAGAAAGTGGCTCATTAAGGCTGTACTTTTGAGTACAATTTGATAAAAAAATAACTAACCCGTGTACTAATAGAATCCTCATGTTCAAATGGTTTATTCGAAAGATTCTTAATGTAAGGATTATTTTAAAAGGGAAGGCTTTTGCTGAACATTCCATGCCTCAAAAAGTGACGAAGAGGTTCCACTTTACTGGTGTTTTGACCTCCATATCTCATTAATACTGACCAAATGATGATCATCATGCTCCGCAACAAATAGAAAAAGGTCCATTACCCTCATGGGAGTTTTGAGTCTGGGGTGTAGCGCTGACTTGAATACCTCTTCATCGCTCAATTGGGTCAACATTTTGAGCGTTTTTGTTCTGAGAGTTTGAAATTGATCCAGCAAGTCCTTAATCCCGGTATCGTTATGGTTTGCCCTATCAGTTTTCTTGTTCTCCAGATCAGCTTCCCTTAAGTATTCCTCTCCATTTAGAATATCTCCCAACCGATCTTGCCAAAGTGGTTCCAAATCAGCCAGATGACCAATGTGTTCTTTGATGGACCAGGAATTATTAGGCTTTATTTCTAGTAGATTGGGTGAAATGTGGTCTATTTTTCTTTCCAGTCTAATAGTTGTTCCTTCAAGACGGTCAATTATTGACGGGAATATGTTTTGCTTGAAATCAAAATCAAATTTTCTTTCGAACCATTTTATTTGTTGCATAATAATAGATGGGTTTGGTTAATTATACGTATTGACCATAAATTGTTTTTTATGTTTAATATGATCTGGATAGCCTAAAACAAAAAAACCACCTTGATTAGAGGTGGTTTTCTAAATCTATGTGACTAATTCTTTTAATCTCCGTGTACCGCTTCAGCAAGGACGATCACTCTGTTGTTGAGCACTTCAACGATACCTCCATCTACTTCAATGGTAGTTGATTTTTCCTTTTCTTTCGCGTTCTTCAGCTCCACTTTGTAAGTCAGGTCACCTTTTCCAAGAGTGCTGATTAGTGGGGCATGATCGTTCAGTACCTGAAAAGATCCGTCACTGCCGGGAAATGTGGCAGAGATCACTTCTCCCTCAAATACTTTTTCATCTGGTGTAACTATTTCTAAAAACATATTGCTTCAGATTAAGCTTCTGCCATCAATTTCTCACCTTTTGCGATCGCTTCGTCTATGTTACCTACAAGGTTGAATGCCGCTTCTGGTAAGTGATCAAGCTCTCCGTCCATAATCATGTTGAATCCTTTGATCGTATCTTTGATGTCTACAAGAACACCTTTCAATCCTGTGAACGCTTCCGCTACGTGGAAAGGCTGAGAAAGGAATCTTTGTACCCTTCTTGCTCTGTGTACAACTAATTTATCTTCATCAGATAGTTCGTCCATACCAAGGATGGCGATGATGTCCTGTAATTCTTTGTATCGCTGAAGGATCTCTTTCACGTTTTGTGCACAATCATAGTGCTCATCACCCAGAATATCAGCAGAAAGAATTCTGGAAGTAGAATCCAAAGGATCCACAGCTGGGTAAATACCTAGCTCAGCAATCTTTCTTGAAAGTACTGTGGTTGCATCAAGGTGAGCAAAAGTTGTAGCAGGAGCAGGGTCAGTCAAGTCATCCGCCGGTACGTAAACCGCCTGTACTGATGTAATTGAACCTTTCTTTGTAGAAGTAATTCTTTCCTGCATCAGACCCATTTCTGTAGCAAGTGTAGGTTGGTAACCCACCGCTGAAGGCATCCTTCCAAGAAGGGCTGATACCTCAGAACCTGCCTGTGTAAATCTAAAGATGTTATCTACGAAGAAAAGGATATCTCTACCTGGACCTGTACCATCTCCATCACGGAAATACTCAGCAATTGTCAATCCTGAAAGGGCCACTCTCGCTCTCGCTCCTGGAGGTTCGTTCATCTGACCAAATACGAAGGTTGCTTTTGATTCTTTAAGTTGCGCTTTGTCAACTTTAGAAAGATCCCATCCTCCTTCTTCCATTGATTCTTTAAATGCAGGACCGTAGTTTACGATACCCGCTTCAAGCATTTCTCTCAATAAATCATTTCCTTCCCTTGTTCTCTCACCTACACCGGCAAATACTGAAAGTCCAGAGTATGCTTTTGCAATGTTGTTGATCAATTCCTGGATCAATACGGTTTTACCTACACCAGCACCACCGAACAATCCAATTTTACCACCTTTTGCATAAGGCTCGATCAGGTCAATTACTTTGATACCTGTGAAAAGTACCTCAGTAGATGTAGACAGGTCCTCAAACTTAGGAGCATGTCTGTGAATTGGAAGACCTTCTTTTGCTTCTGGCTGGTCAATACCATCGATGGCTTCACCTACCACGTTGAAAAGTCGTCCTTTAATATCTTCACCAATTGGCATTCTAATAGGAGACTCAGTATCCAGTACGTCCATTCCTCTCATCAATCCGTCAGTACCATCCATCGCGATAGTTCTTACAGTGTTCTCTCCAAGGTGTTGCTGACATTCCAGCACCACTACTGTGCCGTCTGGTTTTGTTACCTTAAGTGCATCGTTAATTTTTGGGAGTTTTGAACCCTCCAAATCGAAGCTCACATCCACTACTGGACCGATTACCTGGGTTACTATGCCTTTATTTGCCATTTGTTATGATTTAATAATATTATAGTGCTCTGATATTTTCAGAGTGCGAAATTAAGCCAATAATATATTAAAACAAAGGTAATGTAGATTTGTCTGACCCTCTCTCCTAATTTCTTGAATGACAACCAAATGAATGATTAAAAATGGCTAGGATTTTAGTAAAATCCGGAAGGTTGTACCGCGTGAACTCTCCGAGTTTTTCACAAATATTTTGCCTTCATGGTAGTTCTCAACGATTCTTTTAACCAGGGTTAACCCAAGTCCCCAACCCCTCTTTTTTGTAGTGAATCCTGGTTGAAAAACCTTGCTCTGTTTACTTTTTGGAATACCCTTTCCAGTGTCTGTAATATCGATAGCAATTCTGCCGTTGCTGATTTTGAGGATCTTGATGTCGATGCTCCCTATTCCCCCCATGGCGTCCACTGCATTCTTGCAAAGATTCTCAATTACCCATTCGAATAATGATTTGTTGATCTTCGCGAATAATTGCTCATTGGGGAAAGAGGTTATCGTGAAATTGATTCTGGTAGAAACTCTTTTTTCCAGATAGGCGATTGAACCTTTGATGATTTCGGGTAAGTTATATTCTTTCAGTTGTGGTACTGAACCAATGCTTGAGAACCTTGATGTGATCATTTCAAGGCGTTCAATGTCCTTATTGATCTCGTGAGCTATTTGTTGATTTTCTTCCGTGCTCGATTTAAAGTATTCCACCCAAGCCATTAAAGAGGAGAGAGGAGTACCCAATTGGTGAGCTGTCTCTTTTGCTAGCCCAACCCATACCCTATTTTGTTCCGCTACTCTTGAATAATTGAATATTTGATAGACGATTACCGCAAAGAAGGCGATAACAGTCAATTGGATGTAAGGATAATACCTCAATTGTGTCAATAATATGGAGTTCTTATAATAAATGTATCCATAACCAAAAATCTCATCAGGGCTTACTCGGAAAGTAATCTTGATGGGATCATACTCTTGCGCCATCAGTTTCATTTCACTGATCAGCCGGTTTACTTTCAAAGTAGAGTCTTGAATATTATCCAGATAGGGTAGGTTTTTATACTCCAGTGGATAGCCATCCTCATCAGATAGGATCACCGGAATAGTAGTGTTGGACTGTACTATTTGTTCCAGCGTGAAATTTAAGCTGGGGTTGTTGTATTCATTGGCAATGTATTCCAGGGTGCTGGCATAAAGAGCAACCTGCTGATTTTCCCTTTCCCTGATTTGCTGGACCAGGTAATTGGTGTATAGAATTGACCCGGTACCTATAAGAATGGCTACCATAAGGATGATCCATCGCATGCCGGATCTGCCCTGGTAAAGGTCAAAAGTACTTTCTGTTTGTTGTTTTGCCATTAATTGTGTTCTTGCTCCTTATGAACGACAAGCAAAATACAGAAATTTCATCGTTTGGATTTTAAATAAGTTCTAAAATCACCATCTGGGATCTGAGGAAAATTTTGAGTGTCATGGATAAATGAATAGGTCCAGCATTTGTACGATTCATCATTCACATTGACCTCAATAAGCACACGTTCGTATTCAGGTTCGTCAATACCTGGTCCAATACCTTCATATTCATCCAGAAAGGGAAGAGCAAAATTGGGCGAATGCATCTCAAATACCTCGCCGTAAACCGATCCCTCTTCACCTGGAACGAATCCCGGGTACCAATCAATTAAATAAAGTTTTCCTTTTATTCTGGCTGAGCCAATATAGGAAACAGCTCCCTGTTTGTGAAGCAATTGGTGATTGTGTGCTTCACGCAGCAAGGAGCCGTAAACAAAAATATAATTTGATTTTATTGTTTGGTCATGAACCACTTGGCTAGTACTTTATAATTCACCTTGGTTCCATGCATTAAAATTCCTACCCGGTAAATTCTGCCAGCTACCCAAATGGTCAGTATAAATCCACCAATTAAAAACAGCATAGAAAGTGCTAATTCCCAAACAGGAACCCCAAAAGCTACCCGCATCATCATAACTACTGGTGAGGAAAATGGAATCATCGACATCCAGAAGGCAAGGCTACCATTCGGATCCTGAATAATTGGACCTAGCATAATAATTGATAAGATCAGTGGAATGGAGACTGGTAACATAAATTGTTGCGCGTCTGCGTCTGAGTCTACAGCAGAGCCAACCGCCGCAAATAAAGCGCCATACAGCAGGTATCCTCCCACAAAGAAGAACAGGAAAGCAATGACCACCATTGGGATATCAATTTTGTCGAGCGACATCATAATTTCACCCATCACATCTGCCTCAGTTTGCTGCATTTCTACGGATTTCTCAACACCCATTTCCTGGTTGTAAAGGTTTGGGTCAAGTACATCAGGGCCCATAGCCATGGTAATGCCTGATATCAGCAATTGCGAGAACACAATCCAAATGACAAGTTGTGTCAACCCAACTCCGGCAATTCCAATTACTTTTCCCATCATCATCTCAAAGGGCCTGACAGAAGAAATGATAACTTCTACTACACGGCTCGTTTTCTCTTCAATCACCCCTCTCATGATCTGGGCGCCATAAATGAAGATGAACATGTATATCATAAAGGCTGAAATATAACCCACAACACTGGCTCCAGCTGTGCTGCTCTCTTCTTCTTCACCGCCTTGTTTCAAATTAATGGTGGTTAGATCAAGGTCTACCTTGAGGTTATCAAGCGCCTCTTGTGAGATGCCAGACCTTTTAAGTTTAATTTGTTCAATTTCATCACGAATGGACCTGCTAAGGTCTGAAGTAATCTCAAAACCCAGGTTTGACTTGGAATAAAGTTGCAACCCTTCAGGATCGTCGATTTCGACATTGGGAATGAATAGAACCGCATCAACTTCCTCAACTTTCACCTTGTCTTTTAAAGTTTCCAATGGGTCAGTGGAAAAAGTGATTTCCAATTTACTTTCATCTTTGAAGCTTTCACTGAATAAGCCACTTTCGTCTTTCACAACGATTGTTTTAGAGTCACCTCCGTACATGGCCATCATTAATGGGATAAGAAATATTCCCGCGATTAGCACAGGTCCCAGAATCGACATAATGATGAATGACTTTTTCTTTACCCTGCTTAAATATTCTCTACTAATTACTAGTCCTATCTTATTCATTTGAGCCTCCTTTCACCTGGTTGATAAATATGTCATTGATTGATGGTACTTTTTCTTTGAAGTTGTGAATTTCTACCTGTTCGACCAACAATTTGATCAGGTCGTTAGATGATGATCCGTTCATCAATGTTATTTCTGTGCTGATCAGGTTATCTTCCATTGATTTTGATTCCAGAATCTTATAATCAATGGGTAAATCTCCAATTTTGCCAATGTGGTCGACTATGTAAGTATTGTCTCTGTAAGACATCTTAATTTCTTTCTTCTTGCCTTCCAGGATCTTTTTTGATTTATTGATCAGCGCAATATCATCACAGAGTTCCTCTACACTTTCCATTCTATGTGTTGAAAAAATAACCGTTGCTCCCTTTTCTCTTAGTGTGAGGATCTCGTCTTTAATAAGATTTGCGTTTACTGGATCAAATCCTGAAAATGGCTCATCGAGGATAATCAAATCTGGTTCGTGAAGTACTGTTGAGATGAATTGCACCTTTTGGGCCATTCCTTTAGAAAGATCTTCCAGGTTTTTATTCCACCATGCCATAAGGTCTAGTCTCTCAAGCCAGAATTTGATACGGCTCACAGATTCTTTTCGGCTTAACCCCTTAAGTTGTCCAAAATAGATTAGTTGCTCTCCTACCTTCATCTTTCGGTACAAACCCCGCTCTTCAGGCAGGTAACCAATTTTGCGGATGTCTTCCGCGGTTATTGGGGTGTTGTTGAGATAAACCTCCCCTTTATCCTGGTTAATGATTTGGGTAATTATTCGGATGAGTGTTGTTTTTCCAGCACCATTTGGTCCCAGTAGGCCGTATATGCTCTGTTTTGGAACAGTTAGGCTCACATCATCCAAAGCAGTATGGCTGCTGTAAGATTTAGAAATGTGTTCTACTTTTAATAAGTCCAATGCTTTTTATTTTGGTTTCGCGATGTTAGTATAAGCTGAAATTGATTTCTTACATAAATTTCAATTTTTTTATTTTAACGGGAGAATTTATGATTGAAATCTTTTTATCGAATGAGTATCAAGGACATTTTTAGCAGGATTTATACAGGATATGTTGGACTGGTATTCAGTGTGTTATTTATTTTACTGTTGCCAGCATTTTTGATTGGCATTCAATTCAGGTTTCTACACAAACCAGTATTGTTCCTGAATCACCTTTGGGCAAGACTATTCTTCATTCTCATTCTCATTCCGGTCAAAAAGGAATGGCGTTTTAAGCGTTCCGATACACAATACATTTTCTGCTCTAATCATTTTTCTTTCCTGGATATTCCATCGGCAGGGTTTGTTCCAATCCCTTTCAAATTCATTGGGAAAATGAGTATTTCCGGAGTTCCGTTATTTGGTTACATGTTCCGGAAATTGCACATTCCAGTCAACAGAGAAAGTATGAGAAGTCGATATGCAAGTTTTCAGCAGGGTTTTGAAGCGTTGCGAGAGGGATTCAGCTTGTTCGTCTTTGCTGAAGGCGGGATATATACGCAGGATCCACCCAATATGGTGCGGTTTAAGGATGGGGCATTTCGCATGGCCATTGAATCTAAAGTTCCTATTGTTCCGGTTACTTTTGTCTACAATCATGTGATATTGGCTGATGATAATAAATTTCTCTTCAGGTGGCATAAAGCCAAAGTCATCTTTCATTCACCCATAGATACAAGTACTTTAACACTGGAAGAATTACCCAATCTGAAAAAACAGGTTTTTGAGCTCATTCAGGGAGAATTGAATGAACATTTCCCTGAAAATGTAAAGCATACTGCTTAATATTGTGAATCAATTGATTAGGTATGAAACTAGATCAGAATACATTACGAAAAATTGCACACCTTGCACGGTTGGAGTTTGATGAGAAATCTGAAAAGGAAATGATCGCGGACATGGAGGAAATTCTCACCTGGGTGGAAAAGCTGGAAGAGCTTGACACAGAAAATGTTGAGCCCCTGATCAATATGTCACACGAAATTAACGTTCTTAGGGAAGACAAAGTCACTGAGCACCTGAGCCATGAACGAGGCTTAAGGAATGCACCCAAAAAAGATGACGATTATTTTAGAGTTCCCAAAGTACTGGATTAATTCATGAGAAAAATCTTTGCTCATTTCCCTGATAGCACATCAAGGGTAATATTCGTATTAGCCCTCCTCACTATCGGTCAGTTTGTTTTTTTTCAGATGCAAGGGCTGGAAAATGCCTATGGCTGGATCATCACTACTTTCACAGAGCTAGAGAAAATAAGCGCTGATAATTTTTCACTGGGACTTTTTCAGTATGCTATTCCTGCGGAAAACCAATTGATCTACAAAACTTTTTCATTGGCTCCATATGAGTTTGATGTACGTATGTTTCACCTGATGCTCCTGAGCTTAGGTGTAGGGCTGGCGATCATTTGTAGTGCGGCATCATACTTTCCCAGATGGTGGTTTTTTGGGGTTAATGTAGGTATAATACTACTAATCAATCAGATACACCTTGAGGAGCTCTTGTTATTTGGCACGACAGATAGAACTGTTGTTTTTGTATTTGTTGGGATACTCCTTGTTTTAGGATATTACTTTCAGGCATTTGCCGAGGAGACTCCTTTGCACTGGAGAGTCTTAAGTTTCCTGCTACTCTTTAGTGTTCTCGGGTTTATTATTGGCCAATACGCACAAACTCCTACACCCTTCATCTACATGGCGCCATATGCATATTATGCTGCAGCCATATTAGCCATTATTTTTATTGCTCTAGTGGCTCAGGAGGTAATTTTCTTTATACTCTGGGGAATAAACCAGACAGGATCAGGCCTAGGGGGCAACCATGCACGTCACTTTTTGATACTAGGGGGTGTATATGTAGTCAATCTGTTATTCTTATATCTCAAAAATGAAGGATTTATCAGTTGGGAAGTTGCTCTTCTGGATGAATATTTCATTTTGTTGTTGTCTTCCCTGATAGCTTTTTGGACTATTCATTTCAAAGAACCAATCTTCATATCATTTGATTATAAAACATCAATTTTTCCTTTACTGGGTGGATTAGCCATTGTGACTTATGGACTCTTAGGAAGTCAATCAGCTATGGTGAATGATCCTGTTTTGGATTCCTTTGAAAACATTATCAGTTATATTCACCTAGCATTTGGAGTGATGTTTTTGTTCTACATCGTGTTAAACTTCATTAATCCTCTAAGTGAGAGTCTTCCAGTTTATAGAATTGCCTATAAGGAAGTGAATTTTCCATATATCACTTCCATTTTGGGAAGTGTGGTTGGAGTAGCAGCATTTTTCTTCTTGGCGGATAAAGAACCCATGTTCGAGCTGAAAGGAGGTTACTATAACATGCAAGGTGATGTACAGTATTCTTTAGGAAATGCTGCTCTTGCGGAGACCTATTACGAACAAGGAAGCGTTTACGGTGGTAGTAACCACAAGTCTAATATGCAGCTGGCCGCTATTAGCAAGCAAAGAAATAATAAAGCGGATCAACAATTCTACCTTAAAAGAGCACTGATTAAGAATCCATCTCCACAAGCATATGTTGAGTTGTCTGACTACTATAAAGGTGATGGAGACTACTTTAATGCTTTGTTTTCACTTCAAACAGGGCTTCAGAAATTTCCTAAGAACACCTATCTCAGAAATAATCTGGGATTGCTCTATACCTCAGCGAACATTTTAGACAGTGCACTGATCTATCTGTCTGACCAATATTTTTCCAGCAAATGGGAGAATATGTCCATTGTGAACAACTGGTATGTTTACACCAAATCCAATTTTACTTATCCCCCCGATTCGATTTTGGAAGTTATAGAGAATGAAAAATCTTTAGAATTATTGGGTAATTACCTGGCATACGCCAATAAAAATAGTCTTGATTACGGTCAAATCGATTTTGCAATTCCAAAAGATACGCTAATAAAATCTTCAGAACTGGCCTACTTCAATAACTTGTCTATAAATGCCCAATATGTTAATCATGAGCTACCTGAGCATTTGGTGAAATTGGCTTCTGTCACAGAAAATAGTGATTATAAAACCATTCTTGATTATGACGCATTCCTGGCGTCATACAAACAAGGAGATTATCATCAGGCCCTACGGTTATTGGATATTTTGCAAGGTGCTACTCCAAGACAAAGAGGTTATTACCTGAATATAGCTGGTATGCTTTCAATGAAACTAGGAGCCTTTCAAATGGCAGAGGAATTCTTTTATCAAAGCCTTGAAACGCGGGAACAGGCAGCCGCTTTGAATTACGGAATATCTCTGTGCGAACAAGGTGCCATCGAAGAAGCAATTGAATATTGGGAATATGTGCTCCAAAATGATCCTGACAGTTTAAAAACAAAAACGGCCTTCAATCTCATCTACAATTTGAAGTTGACACATGAAGAGGTATTGGCTCATTCCAATGATGTGGTAAAATATCAATATTTAAAATACAATGGTCTGAATATGGATGCTACAATGTTTAGAAACATCCTACAAACCATCACAGATCAATCAGCTCAAGCTCAATTGCTATTGGAAATGGCCAAGAAGAGAATTGAATATGATCAATTAGAGATAGCTCATGACTACTGGATATTGTATAACGATTTTGGTTTTGATAGGAATGCTCCAATAGCCCGAGAAATTCAATTGACATTTGCTTTGAGTTCAATGGAGAGTATCTCTGAAAGTACAGAAAATATTTTCCTAAACCCCAATAAGGAATTATTGCAAAAATGGCCAATTGCCATGGTGTTTAATAAACCTGCTGACACCACGGGATTTGATCGCAGACTACTGGATTTGGCAACTGCTGACCCATTTAATGAAACTTCTGTGATTGCTGTGGCCAGATATTTTAATGAGCAAGGGAAGGACCAGGAGGCTTATGATTTATTGCAGTCAGCCAGGGAAGTCAATAAATATTCCATTCCGTTAATTAAAGCTTATGCACTTGGTGCTTTGCGTGTGCATTTAACCGGATATGCTGAAGATGCACTTCTTCAGTTATACTCCCTTGTTGATCCGGTAGAATATTCTACTTTTGAGGTTAGGTTTCAGGACTTGAACAATGAATTGGAAAGTCAGGATGCCTGGGATTTTTAAATAGACAACAAACATGCCTCAGGTTTTCAACTATGGCCAGGATAAATTATCTACTGGCCTGGCGCTTGATATCATTTCAAAAGCGCAAAAAGGAGATTTCAGTGCAGAAACAATTGATCGGGTCAATGCCAGTAAGGCAGACGTAGATAAAATTGTAGACGCCAAAAAAGTAGTGTACGGTATAAATACTGGTTTTGGACCACTGTGCACTACGATCATTTCAGAAGAGGATACCCATAAACTTCAGGACAATATCTTAAGAAGCCACAGTGTTGGAGTAGGTGAACCTGTACCCATAGATGTGGCCCGACTGATGCTGGTTTTGAAGCTTCAATCCCTCAGTTACGGTTTCTCTGGTATCAATTTCAAAACTTTACAACGTATCCAATGGCACCTGGATGAAGACATAATTCCCGTTGTACCTATCCAGGGTTCAGTTGGAGCTTCAGGAGATCTGGCACCACTGGCACATTTGTTTTTACCATTGATAGGTCTGGGACAGGTCTGGTACAAAGGGGAAATTCAGGATACGGGAGCGGTATTCCAAAAATTAGGTGTTGAACCCATTGCACTGGAGGCAAAAGAAGGATTGGCATTGATTAATGGTACGCAATTCATCGCGGCTTATGGGGTGATGGCAGTTTCCAGATTGAAAAATTGCCTGGATACTGCTGATATCGTGGGCGCAATGAGTTTGGAGGGTGTGTTGGGTTCTCAAAGCCCATTTCACCAAAAGCTCCACGAATTACGTGCTTACCAAGGAACTCAATATGTAGCTCACAGATTAAGGGTTTTGTTGGATAAGTCAGAGATGGTTGAATCTCATGCAGATTGTGGTAGAGTGCAAGACCCTTACAGTATTCGATGTATGCCTCAAGTACACGGGGCAAGCAGAAATGCCTGGTTACATTTAAAGGATATGTTGCATGTTGAGCTTAATTCTGTAACGGATAATCCCATCATTCTTTCAGCAGAAAACACAATTAGCGGAGGTAACTTCCATGGACAGCCCATGGCTCTTCCACTTGATTATGCAACATTGGCTGGTGCAGAAGTTGGGAACATTTCTGATAGAAGGACCTATCTCCTGTTAGAAGGAAATGTGCAAGGTCTGCCAAAATTATTGATGAAAAATACAGGAATTAATTCCGGGTTTATGATTCCTCAGTATACTTCTGCTGCGTTGGTAAGTGAAAACAAAACACTATGTTTCCCAGCCAGTGCAGATAGTATTCCTACTTCCCTGGGACAAGAAGACCATGTGAGTATGGGGTCAATCAGTGGAAGGAAAGCAAATCAGGTTATTACTAACCTCGAGAATATACTTGCAGTGGAGCTAGTCTGTGCAGCACAGGCCTTTGACTACAGGAAACCGATGAAAAGTGGGAAGATCCTGGATGCCTGTCATGAGCTTGTACGGTCAAAAATTGACCATGCGGAGGAAGACAGGGTATTTGGAGATGACATAGCCATTGCTGCCAATATCATTAGAAATAAACAATTGATGGAAACATCAGAAACCATCGCTCAAAAAGAATATATTAACCTAAACGGATCCCAGAATGAATTATTCGGACTTTATTGAAAAATACGCCAATCCCAAAAATTATAAGTCACCTACTGGAACAACTCTTCATGCCAAATCCTGGCAAACTGAAGCACCGTTGCGAATGCTTCTTAACAACCTGGATAATGAAGTGGCAGAAGATCCGGAAAATCTGGTGGTTTATGGAGGTACAGGTCAAGCAGCTAGAAACCGTGAATCATTGGAAAAAATCATTGAGATTTTATTGAAATTAGAAAACGACCAAAGTTTATTGGTGCAATCTGGAAAACCGGTAGGAATTGTGAGATCTCACCCGGAAGCTCCAAGAGTTTTAATCGCCAATTCAAACCTGGTGCCTGCCTGGGCCAATTGGGAGCATTTTGAAGAACTCAAAGAGAGAGGATTGATGATGTATGGTCAAATGACTGCTGGTAGTTGGATTTACATTGGGTCACAGGGAATTCTCCAGGGAACTTATGAGACATTTGTAGCATGCGCTGATAAACATTTTGGCGGATCGCTCAAAAATAAGCTCGTTGTAACTGCCGGGTTAGGTGGAATGGGGGGAGCTCAACCCCTTGCGGCAACTTTGGCGGGAGGTACTTTTCTGGGAGCTGACGTAGACCCTGCGAGAATTCAGAAAAGATTAGAGACTCGGTACATTGATAAAATGACCTACAGTTATGAGGAGGCAAGAGATTGGGCATTGGAAGCAAAAGAGAAAGGAGAGGCGGTTTCAATTGGTCTGGTGAGTGATGCTGGGGACATGCTTGAAAAGTTAATCGCTGATGGTATTATTCCGGAAGTATTGACTGATCAAACATCTGCACATGATCCTGTTCACGGCTATGTGCCAAATGGATTATCTCTTGATGAGGCTGCAACCCTAAGGAAATCTGATCCAAAAAAATACAAGGAGCTCTCGTTGAAAAGTATGGCCAGACATGTTGGATTGATGCTGGAAATGCAGAAGAAGGGAAGTAAAACCTTCGATTACGGGAATAATATCAGAGAGTTCGCTGTGCAGGGAGGAGAAAAAAACGCTTTTGACTTCAACGGGTTTGTTCCCGAATACGTAAGGCCATTATTCTGTGAAGGAAAAGGTCCATTCAGGTGGGCGGCTCTCTCTGGAGATCCTAATGATATTTATGAAACGGATAAAGCGCTCATTGAGGCGTTTCCTGATAACCATCATATGATAAACTGGCTGAATGAAGCAAGAGAGAAAATTGCTTTTCAGGGGTTGCCTTGTAGAATTTGCTGGTTGGGAATTGGCGAAAGAGAAAAGGCCGGTTTGATCTTCAATGATCTTGTGAAATCAGGCAAAGTGAAAGCACCTATCGTGATTGGAAGGGATCACCTGGATTGTGGGTCTGTAGCTTCTCCTAATAGAGAAACTGAAGGAATGTTGGACGGTACAGATGCGGTATCAGATTGGCCATTGCTCAATTTGATGTCCAACGCCAGTGGAGGTGCAACATGGATATCCTTTCATCATGGAGGAGGTGTTGGAATGGGTTATTCCCAACATGCAGGTATGGTAATTCTTGCAGATGGTACGGATAGAGCTGAACAATGCATCCGGCGGGTATTACACAATGATCCGGCAATGGGTATATTCAGACACCACGACGCTGGCTATGAAAAGGCTTCTGAGTTTGCAGAAACTCATGGACTGAAATTATAAGGCAAATAAAAAGTGCAGATGGAGAATCTGCACTTTTGTATTGAAATTAGAGATGGTTATTATTTCTTTTTCAGCAAGGTATTTTTTTGCGAGGATTTGGCAGATCTTCCAGCATCGTCAGTATCCAGAAACTCATGTGAGTACGAACCGGTTAAAGTGACAACTTCTCCAATAAATTCTTCTGTATTGTAGTCTGCTTGTCTTACCTCAAGATTGTAAGTAATTGTATAGGCATTATCACCGGATTCCTCTGCAACCGTTACTGAGCCTCCTGTAATGAAATAGAGTATATCCTCTTCCTCATCTTCTTCGGTATTGAATAATTTTTGGTTGCCATTCGCATCAATTCCTAATGCACCATAGAAGAAAAAAGATTTTCCATTTATGTCTTCTTGTGTGGTTGTATTTTCATCCATGAATACAAACTCTCCTGGAGAAAAAGCATCAGTTCCAGCTGAAAATAATTCAATATAGATATAAGAATTAGCTATTTCAGGTTCCCCTTCAAGGTCATCTGGATCGAATTCTGCATCAGCAGTTACAAAATCGTAATTGTAGTGGCTGAAGTCTTCAATGGGATCATATGCTCCATAGTCAGTGATAGTTCCCACAGTTAGTGGAAATTCTTCACCTTCAACCGTGAAAGATCCATGTGATTCGGCAACTTTTATCTCTACAGTGGCACTTGATACAAGTTCTCCATCGGAAGCTTCTACTTCTAAGGCATAGGTTTTATCACCTTCAGGGTTGTCTTTTGCCACAGTGATCTTTCCAACATTGTCAATGGTAAAAAAGCCATCATCATTACCTGATATAATATTAAATGTGATGGCACTTTCATCAGTTGCAGTAACTGTACCTACTTCATCTCCATTCTTGGCATAATCAGTAATTCTAAAAAATTCTTCTTCAATAACAGGAGCTGCATTTTCAGCAATGTCAGAAACATTTACGGTAACGGACGCTGAAGCACTTAATTCTCCATCCGAAACCTCAATGGTCAAGACGTATTTTGTTGCAGTTTCGAAATCCAGACTACCGGATGCGCTTAGTAACAGATCATTTTCTGATAGTTCGAATAGGTTATCTGAATTTCCAGAGGTAATGGAAAAGGTTAATTCATCGTTTTCTGGGTCAGTGGCGTTCAGAGCACCAATTGTTTCACCTGGAGTAAAGTTCTCAGCTATTGTGAATTCGGTGTTTTCAAAAACGGGAGCCTGATTTTGCGGTTCTGGTTCATCCTCTTTACATGATGAGGTAATGGCAAGTGCTGCTACAGCACCTAGCATGATTAAGTTTTTAATAGTGAATTTCATTGTCGTAAAACTTTAGTTTAATTGAGTTTTACGACTGGTGTTACAAGCTACGTGCCAAAAATTTCAAGAAGACTTGTCTTATGTAAAGATTATAATAATTCGTTTGCCAAATTGGCCAATTCAGATCGTTCTCCCTTCTCCAATGTCACGTGTGCGTACAATTCATGATCCTGGAGTCTGTCTATCAAATAAGAAAGTCCATTACTTTGAGAATCAAGGTAAGGAGTATCTATCTGATGAACGTCTCCCGTGAATACAATCTTTGTATTTTCCCCGGCACGTGTAATAATGGTTTTCACTTCATGCGGGGTAAGGTTTTGTGCTTCATCCACAATGAAGAAAATATTTGAAAGACTTCTACCACGAATGTATGCCAATGGAGTGATTAATAATTTCTCTTTGTTCACCATATCGGTAAGACGGGTAAACTCTTTTTCTGTTTCTTTCCACTGGTTTTGGATAAATTTCAGGTTATCCCATAGTGGCTCCATATAAGGGTTCAGTTTCGACTTGATGTCTCCTGGTAAATAACCAATGTCTTTATTGGATAAGGGGACTATAGGTCGTGCCAGGTATATTTGTTTGAAATCTCTTCGTTGTTCGAGTGCACTTGCGAGTGCCAGCAATGTTTTACCAGTACCTGCCACTCCATTAATACTTACCAGTTTGATGGCTGGATTCAACATGGCATGAATAGCAAACGCTTGCTCCGCATTACGAGGTTTTATACCGTATACTGCTTTTTTCTCAACAAGATCAACTTTCTTATCTTCAGCGTTGAAAAATGCCAGACCACTATTTTTTTCACTCTTCAGGATATAAAAACTATTTAATACTGGTTTTTTTCTTCCAAAAACAGCCGTTCTGCTAGCCTGGCCATCTTTGTAAAGTTGGTTGATCACATCAGAGCTAACATCTTCTTTTTCAGCTTTACCTGTGTAGAGTGTATTTACATTCTTGATCTTGCCAGTTTCGTAATCCTCTGCGGGGATATCAAGGGATTTTGCCTTTAAACGTAGGTTAATGTCCTTACTTACCAGAATTACTTTCTTCCCGGATTCCTGCTCTTTTAATCGAAGGGCAGCATTCAGGATTTTATGGTCATTCTTATTGTCATTGAAGACTTTCCGAGCATCAATCTTGCTCTCCATGTCCATAATGACCTTGAACTTACCTTTGTTTTTTCCATCAAGTGGAATCCAATCTTGCAGTAGGTGACCAGAAGCCAATTTGTCTAGCAACCTGGAGAATTCTCGTGCCTCAAAGTTCTTCGTATCATTTCCTTTTTTGAATTGATCCAATTCTTCCAGAACCACTATTGGGATGCCCACATCGTGTTCAGCAAAATTAAGGATGGAATCATGGGAAAAAATGATGACTGAAGTATCAAGTACAAAAATCTTCTTCTCTTTCGTCGCGCGTTTGGCCATAAATCGATAGTTGGAGGGTAACCAATTATTCCGTACTGTGTGTTGTAAGAATAATGATTCTTTATCTTAAAGTCCACGGATTATTGACTTTATTTTTTGACTTATTACACTTTTTCAAGAAGCCTCACGCAATCAGTGATTTAGTAATTCATAGAGGTGGTTTTTATAGTGTAAACATCTCTTTTTTCTTGTGGGATAATGTTTAAAACATTGGCTGATACCAGTAAGACCAGCTTTTTTGAAGCCGCTTTTAGAGGAATACTGGCCAGGTCTTTAAAGTCTTCCAGGGTGACTTCACCATTTGCTTCCAGGTATTCCATTAGCATCTGTTCCTCCTGCCCGTATTGAAAGGCTGTCCCTCTGTTTTGTTTCTCCAATCGTAAAATTTCTTTGAGTTCCTTGCTGGCTTTGATACTTCGATCGGCCACCCTCACATAGGCTATGCCCAGTTTTTCTCCGACTTTTTCTCTGGCGAAATAGGGTTTTTTCTTCCCGCGGTATATTTCATAATGAAGGACTGCTTTGTCATCATTTTCAGCAATGGGGATGTATTCAAGTTTATATTGAACCCTGGGTTTGATCAGTTCCTGAATAGCTTTAGTCATGACATACTCCTCTTCTTCAGGGAATTTAAGACCTGGTACATCGCCATTATCACTTACACCTATCAATAAATGTCCACCATCACTATTGGCGAATGCTGCCACTTCTCTCACGATCTTTTCCGGATGGGCAACCTTCCTTTTAAATTCAATATGGTCATTTTCACCCTGTCGCACCAGGGCCATGATATTTTTCAGCCTTGGGTCCACCTTCTCTAGTAATTAAAATCATCCTCATCTCCTTCATTCTCAGGCATGGAAAACATGCTGCTCAGCAAGTCTTTGAATTGCATGCTTTTTTCTAGCCCATGTTTGCTTAGCATACTGAATTCTGCCAGACCATAGAGCGCAAACTCCATCAAGAAAAGCTTCTTTTGGTCTGATTCTTTGGAGAATTTGGAGTCTACCAGCTCTTTTAGACCAGGAACAGCTAATAATTGAGATTTCCTTTTGCTATCAGGTTCATCATTAATTAGATCAACCATATTTCCATCTCCAAACCAATCAGTTATCTTTTTGTAGGGGTTCGGTTGTTCCTTATTTTTTCTAACATCATCCGGATTTGGGTAGTAGGTAGTAAATTGTTTCCTGATTGCCTTCCCCACCAGGTTAGTGGCTACAATACCTGCACCTTCCTGTTCTCCTTCGTATACGAGTTCAACTTTTCCGGTGATGGCTGGCACTACTCCATTAAAATCGGACATCCTTACATGTGTTCTGGATTCTCCATTTATCAATGCCCTTCTCTCAGCGGTACTGGTCAGGTTTTCGAAAGCCGAAATGGTCAATCTTGCTGAGACACCACTTTTTTCATCCACGTATTCACTCGCACGTGCTTCAATAGCAATTTCTTCTATTAAGTCAAGTGCTATGTCATTGAACTCAACAAGTTCTTTTTGTTCGTCTTTAATATTGGCCTCCTGCGTGGTAATTTTTTTGCCGATTTCGATACTCTTTGGATAATGCGTGATGATCTGGCTGTCAATTCTGTCCTTTAATGGAGTGACTATGCTTCCTCTGTTAGTATAATCTTCAGGATTGGCAGTAAATACAAACTGAATGTCCAAAGGTAATCTCAATTTGAATCCACGGATTTGAATATCACCTTCCTGTAAAATGTTGAAAAGTGCTACCTGAATTCTGGCTTGTAGATCTGGGAGTTCATTGATCACAAAGATGCCTCTGTGCGCCCGAGGGATCAAACCATAGTGAATTACGCGCTCATCAGAATACGGCAATTTGAGTGATGCCGCCTTAATTGGGTCTACATCACCAATTAAATCCGCTATGGAAACATCAGGAGTAGCTAATTTTTCAGTGTACCGTTCGTTTCGCGGCATCCATATGATTGGTGTGTCATCCCCATGTTCTTTGATCAGATCCCTGGCAGACCTGGAAATGGGTTGCATGGGGTCATCATTGAGATCTGATCCCTCGATAACTGGTACAAATTCATCTAGAAGGTCTACCATCATTCTGGCAATCCTGGTTTTTGCCTGTCCTCTTAACCCTAGAAGGTTAATGTTATGACGGGCTAGAAGTGCTCTTTCGATCTCAGGAATGACAGTATCTTCATAACCCCAGATGCCTTCAAAGATCTTTTCATTGTTTTTGAGTTTTTTGATGAGGTTATTCCTCAATTCCTCTTTGATGGATTGTGGTTGGTACCCGACTGATTTTAGATTTCCTAAAGTCTTTATTTGTACCAGTTTATCGGATGGTATATCAGTGTAATTCATGGTGTCTTTTACTTGTGAACTAAAGGTTTTTCCTTCGGTTTCTGCGGTAATCTTCAAATATTAGGTGGCCCAGGCCTTTTAGGCTGCTGTAGTAAGCATTGCCATTATTTACTTGAGTAAATTCCTGTACAAATTGCTTCAAATAAGGATCGGAAGCGATCATAAAGGTAGTGATAGGAATTTTGATTCGTCTACATTGTGCGGCCAGGTTCAATGTTTTATTAATGATTTTGGGATCAAGACCAAAACTGTTTTTGTAATATCTGATGCCTTCTTTCAGACAGGTAGGCTTACCGTCTGTGATCATAAAGATCTGTTTATTCTTGTTTTTCTTCCTTCTTAATAAGTCCATCGCCAGTTCAAGACCTGCAACCGTGTTGGTATGATAGGGACCCACAGATAGATATGGAAGGTCTTTAATCTTGATCTGCCAGGCATCATTGCCAAAAACTATAATGTCAAGTGTGTCTTTAGGGTATTTCCTGGTAACAAGTTCTGCGAGTGCCATGGCTACTTTTTTGGCTGGTGTGATTCTATCTTCACCATACAAAATCATAGAGTGACTGATGTCTATCATTAAAACCGTTGAAGTTTGCGTTTTGAGCTCTTTCTCTCTGATCTCAAGGTCATCCTCGGTCAATGTGAAATCCTGGTATCCGTGATTGATTTGTGCATTTCTGATACTGTCTGTCATGGATATTTGATCCAATGTATCTCCAAACTGGTATTCCCTGTAGTCAGTACCCATTTCGTCACCCTGACCAGAATAATTGGTTTGGTGATTCCCCTTCCCGGATTTTTTCAGTTTCCCAAATATCTCTTCGAGTGCGCTTTTTCGGATTTCTTGTTCGCTTTTTGCGGTTATCTCAAATTTTCCTTCTTCATTTTCATCGGTGATATAACCTTTGGCTTTGAGGTCATCAATAAAATCTCCCATGCCATAATCTTCATTAGTCATGTTGTATTGCCGATCCAGGTTGGTCATCCAACTCAGTGCTTCCCCAACATCCCCAGAAGTAATAGTTATTAGCTGTTTAAAAATGTCCAGCAGATTCTCAAATGTCGATTTGCTGTTGTCTTTATCAGGAATGAATTCAGTAAATCTGTTGCCAATCATATCCGAGATTTTATATTCCTAGTATTAAACTAATTAAAAAGGAATATGATTTCACGTTATCTGGATTTTTTTGTTTGAAAGGGAAATGTTTGGATTAATTTGAGGAGTTTCAAATCGTTATTTGGAAGAAATTTATTTTACCTCTAATTTACCTTTGAAAACACTAAACTCTAATCATCACATGGCAGGTAGAAGACCCATATTCGCTGGGCTCGTAAGTGGTACCTATACATTTCTGAGGGATTTCCTTTATAAGCTAATATTGGAACCTACACCTCATCATAAAAAAAAGAAGGACAACCATAAAAAATAGCTGTCCTTCTCTCTCAATATTTCATAATCCTATTTCTTAGGCATAGTTCTGAAAATCTGATCCCAGAATGGCGAACTTACTCCAAATGCTCTTTCAGGCTCTTTGTAGTGATGCTTCGCGTGGTGGATCCAAAGTATCTTAAAGAAATTCTTAGGTGGCTGAAATGCATGAACCATGTAATGAACACCCAGGTAAGCGGCATATCCCATTAAGAATCCAGGTAAGAAGGCAAATACAAGATTTCCAAGAAATAACCTGAATAAGAAGAAAAATCCAGTTGCTAACAGTAAACTCAAAGGCACTGGCATAGCCAATCTGTCTTTATCTTTAGGATAGTCATGGTGAACACCATGTACCTTATAAGCAAATTTCTCTTGTTTTGGAGTCTTTGGTACCAGGTGGAATACATACCTGTGCATCAAATATTCAATTAGTGTGAATGTTAGCAAACCACTAACAAATAGACCAACTGAGCCAAGGATCGTTAAGTATCCATTGTCAAATCCGTAATACATTAACCCTGTGGATACAATTGTAAACACACTCAAAGGAAGAGAGATATGGGTTTTCGTAAGTTTTTCTAGCCAGGGGTTTTCAAAAACCTGACCTGAACCGGTGTTACTAGGCTTTCCGTGTGCCATAATTGTTTGAATTTTTTAAAATTTCCGTATCAGACTGCAAAAATAACAATGAATTACTAAAATCCTTGTTACTCAGCTAAAATAGATTGCTTGTTTTTAGCAATTACCTGTTCATATGCCTGCTCATACAGCGGTAATATGTTCTTGATATCGAACTCTTTAGCTCTGGCAAGTGCACCTTTCTTGAAGGTTTCCAGGTTGGCATCATCCAGAATATGAATGGTTTTTTGAGTCATGGTTTCAATATCCCCTACATCACATAAAAATCCTGTTTTACCATCTATGTTAAGTTCGGGTAAGCCACCAGCATTAGTTGAAATAACTGGTACTTCACAAGCCATGGCTTCCAGTGCTGCTAAACCGAAGCTTTCTTTCTCGGATGTCATGAAAAACAGGTCGGAAACCGAAAGAACCTCTTCCACTGCTTCTAATTTCCCCAAAAACCTCACACAATCCTCCATTTCAAGATCTTTGGTAAGCTTTTCCATATGAGGTCTCTCCGGGCCATCTCCAACAAGAAGTAATTTTGAAGGTACAACCTGCTTTACTTTATTGAATACCTCCAGTACATCCTGTACTCTTTTTACTTTCCGGAAATTGGATGTATGGACCAGTAACTTTTCACCATTGGGACAAATTGCCAGCTTGAAGTGGTCTTTCTTCTGCTTTTTGAATCGCTCAAGGTCTATGAAGTTTGGAATAACCGTAATGTCATTTTTGATGTCGAAGTGTGCGTAAGTGTCTTTCTTCAGATCCTCCGACACTGATGTTACCAGGTCACTTTGATTAATGGAGAAAGTAACTACAGGTTCGTAGGCCTCATCTTTACCTACAAGTGTGATATCTGTTCCGTGCAGAGTTGTGATGAATGGTATGGATATATTTTTAGTTTTTAGGATCTGTTTGGCCATATAAGCAGCAGAGGCGTGCGGTATGGCATAGTGTACATGAAGCAGATCCAGTTTTTCAGATTCTACAACATCCACCATTTTTCCTGTTAGGGCCAGTTCATAAGGCGGATAATCAAATAGAGGGTAGGATTTTATGGCTACCTCGTGATAATGAATGTGCTCACTGAAAAAATCCAGCCTTGTGGGCTGAGAATAGGTGATGAAATGAACTTCGTGACCTTCATGAGCTAATGATTTACCTAGTTCAGTGGCAACTACACCACTACCACCATAGGTAGGGTAACAAACAATTCCTATTTTCATTTATCAAAGATTGTGACTATCTATCAACTAATAATCAACACAATTAAGTGAATTTGGTTCAACTGTAGTTTAAATAACTGCAATTAATCACCAAGTGCATCATAGATGACATCTTGAATCCTAGTACGGATATTGTCTTCCATAAGTTTTCTGTTTCTGACAGACGGGAAAATTCTATTCGAGAGAAAAACATAAATCAAATCAGCATCCGGGTCTACCCAAACGGCAGTTCCGGTAAATCCCAAATGGCCAAATGTATTGCTGCTGGCCCTCTCTGAAAGGTTATGGATTATTGGATCAGGTTTATCCCAGCCTAATCCTCGTCTCGAGTATTGGTGTTGCTTACTGGTAAAGCCATTGAGGGTGTTTTCGTGTATGTATTTGTAATTGCCATAAATACCACCATTGAGATTCATTTGCATCAATTTAGCCAGGTCAAGGGCGTTGGAAAACAAGCCTGCATGTCCTGCCACTCCACCCAATACTGACGCATTCTGGTCATGCACGGTTCCCCACACCTGTGCATTTCTGAAATGATAATCATACTCAGTTGGGGCAATGCTCATGCGATCAAATTTCAATAGCGGGTTAAATGTCATTGAATAAAGCCCCAAAGGTTCGTATACATTTTGTGCAAGAAATTCGTCCATTGGTTGGTTAGTGACTCTTTCTACTACCATTTGCAGGATCATAAAACCTAGATCGCTGTAGAGGTAATTATAGGTATTTTCATCTTTTGGCAACTTCCTCAACTCCGAGTCAATGATCTCCTGCCAAACCTCCTGTTTTTCCCTGAGGGTAGGAAGATATAAGCCATAAGTTCTGATATCCATCACAGAATCATAGGCATCCTGATAAACATAGGAACTCATAAAGTCCTTTTCTAATGTTACTTTCCAAAACGGTTGGTATGACCGTAAACCAGCTTCGTGAAGTAGGATTTTTCTTAAGGTAAGATGCTCCTTATTGGTGCCAATAGTTTCTGGTAGATACTTTGACAGGCTGTCATCCAAATTAATCACCTCCTGCTCAGCCAGAAACATAATGCTCTGAAGTGTGGCCGCCACTTTAGTGATGCTGGCCAGGTCATATAGTGTATTGTTGTTGACCTTCATCAGACTGTCATATGTAAAGTACCCGAAAGATTTTTGGTAAATCACATGGCTGTTTTTGATTACGGCGATTTGGCATCCGGGGAACGCTCCTGATTTTATGCTTTCACTTACAATGTCTTCAATGGCTTCCAATTTATTGGCATCTACATCTACATATGCAGGGAATGAGTGTTTCAAAACAGGTAAAGAGTTGAGGTGATTATTTCCATCCATTGACGCAGTTAAGAATTCTGGTGCTCCATTTGCTGAAATAGCCCCAAAAATTACCTGAATGGCCAGGTCAAGGTTTGTTGTATTGGCATCAACTGCCCAAATAACATTTCCATATAGACTTAGATCATCTATATCTATTTCCAAACCTGATACAATGAATGTGATATCCAATTCATTTTGCAAGAGACGAACAAACCCTTTCAGGTCATCATTCCAGTTTTCCTGAGAGACAGGAACAATGAGATGGTCATTATCAGAAATTTCATTTAGCAAAACTTCAGGAGAATTCTCTAGAAGCGAGTACATTTTAGTTTTGGCAAAACGTGATGAAAAAGAAATGAGTTGGTCATCCAAAGTTGTTCCTAGAATCGCAATCTTTTTATTGTAACTGCTTATGGGTAGAGATCCATTACTCTTCACAATGGTGATGCTATTTGCTCTTAAATCATAATTAGCCACCTTTAACTTCTCTGATTTGTAAAAGTCTTTCAGGCTTGTAACCGGAATTTTACTTTTCCGGGCATACCAGGCCAATGATTGTTTACTCTTTTCATTCAGGATTTTGCGATACCACTTATTTGAGTTAAGCGTATATGTGAGTGAATGAAGTTGCTCAATTTCTTCCAGATCCAGGATTAATGTGTTTGTATTCAACCAGGCAACAAGGATCTCATCATTTTCTAATAGCGAGGTGGTAAATTGATTCTCAGTTTCGTATGCTTTGTAGACTTTCTTTGGTTTTTGAAGTTCGCCTGTAAATTGATTTCCAGAGCTACTATAGGCGTCAAATGGTAATGCATTTCCCTCTCCAACAAGCTTTAGCCCATTTTTCTGAAGCTGACCGGTAAATGAAACAATTTTTTTCGAAGAAGATACCTTTGATGAGAAATACAAACCGTCAAAGCCTTGTGTTGAAATTAATTCACTGAGAGTTTTACCATAATCTTCTATTGTCCTTGTAGGGGCAGTTTCAAGATACACTGTGGGTAAGATTGATTCCTGGGCACTTACTTTTGTTTCATTGATGTTCTGATATTCCACAAAGAACTGAATTGGATAAATGCTCAGGGTTTTAATATCCTGTATCAATGCATTTACCTCAATATCCTCTCCTTCATGAAAAATTATCCCTCCAATTTGACCTTTTCTAGCCAATTGAATCAACTCTGATCGCTTTTGGGAGTCTGGAAACTCATCTAGTTGAACCCAAATTGTTTGCCCGATTTTTTCAGACAAGTTCAGATGCATGAAGACACTGTCCACCCATTTTTCTTTTTCAAGGGTGAAAGCAAAAACATGCTGAATAAAGCAGAGCAGCGCTAAAAGGAATATGGATAGCTTTTTTCTCAATTAACCACTTTAGATTTCATTACATACTAAAATTACATTTAACTTTGATGATAACAACTTTCAGGCCAGTTGAATCATTCGAACAGGTAAATTGTTCGATGAACAAGGTCTTTTTTAAAATAAAAAAATATTAGCCTATGAAGTTCCCATCAATTATCCGGCTACCAAGGCATAGAACGTTTGATTTTAGTCCAAGGTATTTCGATCCTGTTAAAGATGAGATTGAAGAACGTACTGCTCGGATCAGACGAGAGGTAGCGGCAGAGAATAGAAATGGAACCTCTTCAGGATTATCGGGTCAGCGATTCGATATAAAGTTTGAAAGAAAAGATAAAGTAAGAGCCAGTGCATCACTGTTACAATTAATCATTGCAGCAACACTTTCAATACTCGTTTTTGGTTGGTTGTACATAGGTAATGATATTTGGTACAGCCTGTTTCTGGTATTACCTGTATACCTTTATTTCAGACTCAGAAAATAATAGCACTTTAGCCAGTTAAGGAAGAATTAGTACATGTCAGACATCATTAGACTATTACCTGATAGCATTGCCAATCAGATTGCTGCCGGAGAGGTGGTGCAGCGACCTGCGTCTGTGGTGAAGGAGCTTTTAGAGAATAGTATTGATGCAGGAGCTAAAAATGTACAATTAGTTGTAAAAGATGCCGGTAAAGCTCTGATTCAGGTGATTGATGATGGTTTGGGTATGTCAGAGACGGATGCCCGAATGAGTTTTGAGAGGCACGCCACTTCCAAAATACAAAAATCAGAAGACCTTTTTACTATCAAGACAATGGGTTTCCGCGGTGAGGCACTGGCTTCCATTGCGGCTGTTGCCAGGGTGGAAATGAAAACCAAGGAAAGCGGGAGTGATCTGGGGACATCATTGGTCATAGAGGCTTCTGAATTTAAAGTACAGGAACCAACTGCAATAAGGGAAGGGACGAGCATCTGTGTGAAAAACTTGTTCTACAATGTTCCTGCCCGTAGAAATTTTCTTAAATCGAACCCGGTTGAGATGCGTCATATCATCGATGAATTTCAGCGTGTAGCATTGGCCAATCCTGCAATTGGATTCACTTTCCATCAGAATGACATGGAGGTAAATCACCTAGAACCAGGAAAACTGAGCAAAAGGATTGTTTCATTGTACAATAAAAACTATCAGCAGCAGCTGGTACCTTGCCTGGAAGAGACACCTCACCTGAAAGTCCACGGATACATTGGGAAACCAGAATTTGCCAAAAAAACACGGGGTGAACAATTCTTTTTTGTCAACAACAGGTTCATAAAAAGTAATTACCTCAATCATGCCATAAACAATGCTTTTGAAGGGTTGATCAATGCGGATCAGTATCCATTTTATGTGTTGTTCATTGAAATTGATCCAAAACATATAGACATCAATGTGCATCCCACTAAAACCGAAATCAAATTTGATGATGACCGTACAGTTTATGGGGTGATCAGATCTGCTGTAAAACAAGCCCTGGGTGCCCATAATGTGACTCCTTCGATTGACTTTAGTGCAGATGTAAATTTTGAAGCATTCAGTAGTGTGCTGCAAAAGGAGAGGAATACTAATCAGGAAAGGGATTACGGCAGCTTCAAATCAGACAAATTGAAGGACTCTAACCTGGAAAACTGGTCAAAGCTTTACGATTTTGCTGAAAAAGAAAGTACTGTTGATCCGGATGAGTTGAGGAAAGAGCAGTTTCCTTCATTTAAGCAGGATGGAGAACCTGAGCAGGTGGTCACCATGGGAAGTTCTCTGAACCAGACGATGATTTCCGGTACACATGATTCCTCAGAAGGTAATAAATCTTTCCAATTGCATGGGAAATTCATTTTCCGACAGATAAAATCCGGCATGATGGTCATCGACCAGAAAGCGGCTCATGAAAGAATTTTATATGAAAAATACCTGGAGACATTAAACAATGATTCCGGGGTATCCCAAAGATGTTTGTTCCCGCAAACAATAGATTTGAGTTTAGGTGATTATGCGTTGGTGATGGACATCAAAGAAGAAGTAGCTGCACTCGGGTTTGATTTTGATATTTTTGGGAAAAATTCAATAATTATCAATGGTATTCCGTCTGAATTGCAGGGAAGTAATGAGCGGGAGATATTTGAAGGGCTTATTGAGCAGTTCAAAAGGAACCAATCAGAATTGTCTGTTTCGAAGACTGAGAACCTGGCCAGAGCCATGAGTAAAAGGTCTGGCATGAAACCCGGACAAAGACTGATGGATAAGGAGATGGATGCCCTGATAGATCAACTTTTTGCGTGCGATCAGCCAAATTACACCGCAGATGGACAACCTACACTGGTAATTTTGAGTTTAGATAAGATCGCAGATTTATTTAATTAAAGAGTTTAAATGTTTGGTAGATTAACACCTGTTGTAAAGAATATACTTTTAGCCAATATACTTTTGATGTTAGTGAATTCATTCCTTAGTGGGAATTTGAATTCCTTTCTTGGACTCAAGTTTGTACTTTCAGACGGATTCGCCCCATATCAGTTTATCACTTACATGTGGATGCATGGTGGCTGGTGGCACCTCATCAGCAATATGTTTGCGGTCTTCATTTTTGGACCTTTACTTGAACAGGTTTGGGGATCAAAGAGGTTTCTGATCTTTTATTTGGCAACAGGAATTGGCGCTGGGATATTATATGCCGGTGTTGAATTTGGTAGAACCTACCCTGAAATGGTTGCAGCCCAGGAGTTTGTTGAAAACCCTACACCAGAGGGATTTGATCAATTTGTGCTAAAGGATATGGATCCAAGGTTGAGAAGAAGCAATAGCCAAATGCTTGCAGACTTGATTGATTCCTATTACGATAACCCCGATAACTCACAATATGAACGTCAGGCTGTTGGAGTGGCCAATGATGTTTATGCAATAAAACAACAAGGAACTCCAGGGATGGTGGGAGCCTCTGGAGCTGTTTTTGGAATTTTAATGGCCTTTGGAATGCTGTTCCCCAATATGACGCTAATGCTATTGTTTCCACCGATTCCTATCAAAGCAAAATATTTAGTATTTTTCTACGGCGTTTATGAGATATACTCCGAATTGAACCGGACTGAAGGTGATAATGTAGCACACCTGGCACACCTGGGAGGAATGTTGATCGCCTTTATATTGTTAAAAATTTGGAATAAGCACAAAAACAACACATACTACTAGAAATGTTTAGCGGAATATTAGACGAATTTAAAAATGCCTGGAACCGCCCCAATAATTCGGTGGTTCAGCTGATATTGATCAATTTGATTGTGTTCGTTGTGATCAATATTTTGAGGGTGGTTTTTGGAATAGGTCAGTCAAATGAAACCTATTATTTCATTAGGGATCTTTTTGCTTTACCTTCTGCTGTTCCTCAGTTTTTGACACATCCATGGACTTTAATCACTTACATGTTTACGCATGAAGGGTTCATGCATATCCTTTGGAATATGCTCATGCTGTACTGGTTTGGTAAAATCATCCAGGAATATCTGGGTAGTAGCAAAGTGATTGGTCTTTATGTATTAGGAGGTCTATCCGGCGGCTTGTTTTACATTCTACTTTATAATGTCATTCCACTCTATAGTAATGCTGTAGAGATTTCAACTTTAGTTGGAGCTTCTGCTGGTGTTCTGGCAATTGTGGTAGGAGCAGCGGTTTTTATGCCTAATTACACCATGTTTTTACTACTCTTTGGACCTGTAAAGATTAAATACATCGCCATGATTGCTGTGTTTTTATCTTTCATCCAAATGACGGGTTCTAATGCAGGAGGGGAAATAGCACACCTTGGCGGTGCGTTTATGGGATGGTTATTTATTTCTCAGCTAAGAAATGGTGTAGACTTTGGAAAACCTGTTATGAATGTCATCTCATTTATCAAAAGTTTCTTTGTGAGACAACCGAAAATTAAGGTAACACACAGGAGCGGCACCAGAAGACCAAAATCAGCGGCAAAACCAAGCTCTAAATCAGCCAAATCTGAGCAGGAGGAAATAGACGCCATTCTGGATAAGATCTCTCAGTCAGGTTATGAAAGCCTGACCAAAGATGAAAAGCAAAAATTATTCAACGCCAGTAAAAAGTAATTCCCTTTTTGATTCTTGTGGTTTTTTTATCTTGCAGAAGCAACGATAAGAGACCCAAATGAAAATTCAAAACTACATCGATGGTGCCCTGGTACCACCTGTCAGTGGACAATACATTGACAATATAAATCCATCCACCGGTCAGGTTTTTGGTCAAATCCCCCAAAGTAATGCTGATGATGTAGAGAAAGCTGTTGCCGCTTCAAATAAAGCATTTAAATCATGGAGCACTATGCCCATTGAAGGTCGATCAAGAATTCTTACACGAATTGCTGATCTCATTGAAGAAAAACATGAGGCTCTCGCTCAGGCAGAAAGTGCCGATAATGGTAAACCACTTTGGTTGGCTAAAAAAGTAGACATTCCAAGGGCATCAGCCAATTTCAGGTTTTTTGCCTCTGCAATTGTTAATTTCTCATCAGACGCCAATATCATGGAAGATGTGGCAGTCAATTACTCCAGAAGGTCTCCGATCGGAGTAGTAGGGTGTATTTCTCCCTGGAATTTACCATTGTACCTTTTCACCTGGAAAATAGCACCCGCCCTGGCCATGGGAAATTGTGTGGTAGCAAAACCATCTGAAGTTACACCACTTACTGCTTATATGTTATCAGAGATTTGTATTGAAGCGGGTATGCCCAAGGGTGTGCTGAATATTGTGCATGGATATGGACATGAAGTGGGGGAGGCTATGGTACAACATAAAGGTGTAAAAGCTATTTCTTTCACGGGAGGAACTAATACTGGAAAGAAAATCGCAAGCATTGCGGCTCCAATGTTTAAAAAGCTATCCCTTGAGCTGGGTGGCAAGAATCCAGCCTTGGTTTTTGCTGATTGCAACCTGGAAGAGACGGTTTCAGAAGTGGTGAGGGCAAGCTTCTCCAATCAGGGGGAGATTTGCCTTTGTTCTTCCAGAATATTTGTGGAGGAGTCCATTTATAGTCAATTCAGGGATGCTTTTGTAGAAAAGGTGTCTCAACTCAAGGTAAGTAACCCAAAAGATGGTGAAGCCAATATGGGAGCCATCGTTTCTGATGGACATTTAGAGAAAATTAAATCCTATGTAGCATTGGCCAAAGAAGAAGGAGGTAGCATACTTTGTGGAGGCAATCAATTGACAATGTCTGGTGAGTATGCTTCAGGATACTATTTTGAACCTACGGTCATCGAAGGACTTGATAATTCCTGTCGGACCAATCAGGAAGAGATTTTTGGACCTGTTGTGACGTTAGTACCATTCAAAGACGAGGAAGAAGGCATTCAATTAGCCAATGAAATCTCTTACGGTCTTTCCGCTACCATTTGGGCTACTGATTTGAAGAAGGCTCATCGTGTGGCCCATGCAGTGGAGGCGGGTGTAATTTGGATCAATACGTGGTTACTGCGGGACTTGAGGACACCTTTTGGAGGGATGAAAAATTCTGGTGTAGGTAGAGAAGGAGGTGAGGAGGCGCTCAGATTTTTTAGTGAGACACAAAATATATGTGTTAAGCTGTAACTAACTAGTCAAGTAACCAATCTTTATTATTAGGTTTCGGATTAGTTGGACCATAAAGTTGCACAAAGAGCCACTGAGTTGGACAGAGGTTTATATACTTCTTAGGAATCTAACCCTTGAGGTAAAGAACATACCCCATTTATAGGCTTTGATTTGCTATGACACAAAGTTGCACGGAGATCCACTGAGTTACACAGAGATTTTTTGATTCTTCCTGCGAATTTTAACTCCTTAAGTAAATTGTACATCCAACTAAAGAATTTGGGTTATTACGAAACACCCTTTGTGAAACTTTGTGCTTCTTTGAGCTCTTTGTGTAACAACAAATAACGAGGATTATATGAGCTACGGCACAGAGTTGCACAGAGATCCACTGAGTTACACAGAGAGTCTACCCTTCCTTTGTGAAACTTTTGTGTTACAATAAAAAAGCAATTGTGAAAAGGTGAACAACAAAAAAAGGCTACCCATTTGGCAGCCTTTATAATGTATTTTATTTCTTTAATTAAGCGCTTGCTTCTTCTCCTTCTTTCAGCTGAGCGATCTTGAATGACTTTCTTTCCTTATGTCCGCAATAGCCACAAGTGAAATATTTCATTAGTTCTCCTTCTTCAGTCATTGTAGGAGATTGGATCACTTCTTCTCTTTCTACTTTCAATGTCTGATAGTTACACTCAGAGCACTGAAGTGCGTGAAGTCTACCATTGTATTTCTCAATTTTGGTATATCCACTTACCTCGTCAATCCACACATCGTAATCAACAGAGAATGCGTTTTCTTCAGCCTGCATACCTTCATCCAGGTAAACATCTTCCTCTTCCTCAGAAAGAAGCTTCATTTTTCTACCGTCAGGAGATATTCTAGGAGTATATCTCAGCTTTTTCAGTCTCTTCTCAATGAAGAACGGATAGTAGAACTTAAGGATGTTTTGTACTACAACGCCTACTATGATACCAAGCATTGAACTCACAAATAATCTAACAAAGAACCATAGCCATGTAGTATCGGTAGCAATGGTGTTTGCGAAAAGAGCTCCACCCACGATCACCAACAGCGCCGCATACCAGAGGTAATTGATCTCATGCATATTGATGTAATCGTACTTCGACTTGAAGTCTTTTGTTGTGAGAAGTTTTACAAAGTGTCCCAATAGGATGAGTACTCCAATTGCTGCTATCCCGAAAGCAGCATACCTTCCATAGGTATTCCAAGCTTCCAGTAGACCAGGTTCGATTTTTGTCATAGCTATTTAACTTTAAAAATTAAGCTGTGTTGGTGTATATGTTAATGTTCAAATATACTCAAATTGCAATTTTTGTGTAAGAATTCAATAAGAAATATAAAAAAAATTAAATTAATTATAGTTTTTGTTAATTACAGTAACAATTTAAGCAGTATTTTTGAGTTAACATTACCAACCTTTTAATGCCACCTAGTGTCTGCATTAAGGAAACAAAAACGGAAACATCTATTTTGTTCACATTTATTGTAATTAGCTATTAATCAAAATTTAAATTTCAATTAGCGTTATGAAAAGTTTAATCAACAAGTTTTTATTATTTGCTGCTGTGGGATCATTCGTACTACTTTATAGTTGTGGGGAGGATGAGCCAGAAACACCAACCGCAGACGCACCATCCATTAGCTACACTGTAACAGGCGGTACAGCAAATGCTGAGAGTGACACTGTAACCACATCAGTAGGATCAACTATTACATGGAATTTCACTATTACTGCTCCAGGTGGATTTAACACATTCAGAATTCCTGAAGCAAGCTTTGAGCAAACCAGAGATGATCTTGGTCTTGATGCCGGAGCAACTTCTGCTACTATCAATGGAGTAGAAACACCAGCTGATCAGGCAGGTTTTGCTACTATTACTTTAACTGCAGTAGATGACCTTAATCAAGTGACTGAGTTTGAAGTAGTAATTGAGATTACCGGTACGCCAGCTAAAGTTTACACTGCAGTTTTATTAGCACCTCCATACCAGGATGGTGACCTAGAAGACAGTGAAACATTCTTCGCATCAACTACAGGTGTTACTTATAGTAAAGATGAGGTTGAAGGAACAGCAGAATCAGTTTCTCCACTTCTTGATTTCGGATACTATTGGGGTACTTCAAATGGTCCAAGCATTGTATCAATGCACGCTTTCTCAGCAAGAGTTCCTGCGTACGACCTTAGTAACTTCAATACTTTGAATACTACTACTTTCAAACAGACTACTATTTCTGCTGCTGATTTCGCGGAATTAGAAACTGAAGAGCAAGTTGCTGCTGCTTACGCGGCTGGTACAGACCCTGCTACTGCAGCAGATGGTTTTATTAACCAGCTAGAAGTAGGTGATGTATTCGCATTCCAAACTGATGCTACAAAAGAGGGTGGTTCTAAAATCGGACTTGCACTGGTTACTGATCAGGTAGGAGAAGCTGGAAGAGATGACTCTATCACATTAGAAATTCTCGTTCAGAACTAAGAAGAAGTTAAGTTAGAAATGATATTGAAAGCCTCCTTTTGGGAGGCTTTTTCATGTGTAATTATTGATTATCAAACTCCAACTTCACCACAAAACTAGTCCTACCAGGCACACTATCCACTTCAATGGTTCCTCCATGTCTGTCCAGTGCTCGGTTTACAATGTCCAGTCCTATGCCGCGTCCTTCTCCCAGGGGTTTGGTGGTGTAAAAAGGTTCAAAGATTTTGCTATGTAGTTCTACTGGAATGCCGGGTCCATTGTCTATGATGCCAATGATGGCATAATGGTCGTCTTGTTTTACTTCAATTTCCAGTTCTCCCTGGTATTCCATGGCCTGAATGGCATTGGAGATCAGGTTGATCCAGATTTGTTGTATCCTGGCTGGGTTTCCTTTGATGACGGGCTTGTTCCAGTATTTCTTTTTGATTACAATTCGCTGGTTAAGCTTGCTTTCCAACTCCACAAGTGCCTCTTCAATGCTTTCAATCACATCAATACTGGAGGTGAACGATTCAAAATTCTGACTACCATAAGTCTTCAATGAATTAAGGATGGAAATTGACCGGGTGGCGGAGGATTTTATGTTTTCTAAGTTTTTGTATTTGAAGAAAATACTTTCGGCCATTTCAAGCATTTTGATATGATTTTTGGCAGTTAATAATGCTGCCACCTGCTCATCAATTCTGAAGCACTCCATATTGACCAGGCAATCCAGGATTTCCGCCTTGTTGCGGTCTATTTCTTCCAATGATTTTTTGAGTGTAGCGGTGAGGGCTTTTTTGTCTACAGCAGAATAGTGTTTCTGATTTTTGAAGATGTATGCGATGAATTCTTCAAATACCTGATACTCTTTGTCTTCCAGCTCCTCCAGAAATTTGGGTAGATTTTTGATCTCAAGGAGTATCTCTTCCTGGCTCAATTCCGAGCCTGATTTGATTACTCCAAGTGGTGAGTTGAGTTCATGCAGCAGGTTGAATACTACCTGAGAAAGCGCGGACACTTTTTCACTTTGAATGAGTTGTTCCTGTGTAGATTTAAGGTCGTCCAAAGTAGTTCTTAATTTGCTGTTTTGTGCCTCTATTTCAGCTGTTTTCTTGTTGACCAGCAATCGGAGTTTCTGTCTTTGGACTTGTAAATAGCGTGTGCGAAGAATAATTATTCCGTAAACTATCAATACTGATAAAATCAATGCACTAATCCTAAAGGCCTTGCTTCGCCACCAGGGTGTGGCAATTGTGAAATTGATTTTAGCAATATGCTTACTCCATTTTCCACTGCTGTTGCTGCCCTGCACTTTGAATGTATAATCCCCTGCGGGAAGGTTTGTGTAGTTTACCCAATTCCTTGTTGTGGCATTTGACCATGCGGAATCATATCCCTCTAATTTGTATTTGAATTTATTTTTTTGTGATAAATAGTAGCTCAAAATGGAAAACTCAATGAAAACTGCATTCAGTTGATGCGGTAGTTGGACAGGGGTTTCGTCTAAAATAGCGTTATCGTATCTGGAGTCCTTTTCATTTGTGAAGAAGCTACTGGCGCCAAATCCGGTAATAACAGTGGGTGAGTGCTGATGCTTTTCGATTTCTTCTTCAGCTACAATCTTCACAAACCCAGACATATTACCAAAGAGAATATCGCCATTTTTCTTTTTGCGGTGACTGGAAATGTTGAATTCCAATTGTTGCAATTGCTGAGGACTTTCCTGGATTACTTCACCTGTTACTGGGTTCAATGAAAAAATACCCCCATCAGTACTGACCCATATTTTGCCATTTTTATCTTCTTCCATGGCGTAAATTACCTTCGTGAGTAGCTCCTTTTTTCCTTTAAAATATTTGAATGACTTTGACTTCAGGTCAAATAAGTTTAGCCCTCCACCATGTGTGCCTACCCAGATTTGCTTTCTTTGGTCTTCATGAATTACATGTATCCAGTTTTCTGAAAGACTGCTGGTGTCAGATGGATTATGGGTATAGCTGACAAATTCTGTTTCTGTGTTTTCCAGTAGTTTTAGGCCTGAATGGGTGCCTACCCAAATATTTTGTTGGCTATCTTCATATAAAAACCATACAATATCATAATTAGTGAGTCTGTCAGGCATGGTGAAATGTTCTTTTTCCCCTGTTTGCGGGTCATACCTGAATACCCCGGACCCGAGGCTTCCTAGCCAGATTCTATCTTTTGAATCTTTGATGATTGTCCAAATGGCAGTTTGATGCAATTCTGGGAATTGGTCGTCATCCGGGAAAATAAAAAATTTGTCAAGTGCAGGATTGTAATACCTGACACCTCCATAGAATGAACCCATCCAGATGTTTCCGCTTTTGTCTTCTGCGATTGACAATATAGTTCTAGGGACATCATAGATAGTGTTTTCTATCCGGGAAAATCGTTTTGTCTTTCCTGTTGGGTCTACTTTAATTAACCCTCCACCATCCAGGCCATACCACATGTTATGATTAGAATCTTCGAAAATGGAACTAATCGAATTGGTAATGTCCTTTTTTGTCAATTCAATGAATTTGTATTGTTGGAATTTCTCGCTTTTTTCACGGTTAAAATTTACTCCACCCCGGTATGTTCCCAACCAGATAATACCATCTCTGCTTTCGTAGATGTCCCAGATCTCGTTGGAGGTGATCCCATTCAGAGGGTTGTCATTGCTATTGATGGTTTCTGTGGTTTTTTTATCAAAATCATAGACCGAGAGCCCTTGTTTCCTGGTACCTATCCAGAGTTTGGTTTGACTGGTATGAAGGGAGAATATTTCATTGGTATTTAACATGATTTCCTTATTACCTGGCAACATTTGGTCAAATGTGAAGTGTTCCAGGTCAATTTTGAATAGTCCATTATTTGAGGCAGCCCAAAGTTGATTATTTGGCCCATCTGCAAAATCCCGAACGGTTGTCCCCAATTGAAATACCTGAAATTCCTTCCCATTCCATTTGTAAATGGACCCTAAGTTATCGGCGACCCACATATTGCCATTTTGATCCCTGTGAATTTTCATAATAACACTACTCCTAAACAGAGGTTGATTTTCCTGGGTCATGTACCAGATGGAGTCGCCATTGAAAATATTAATGCCATTTTCTGTGGCAATCCACATTTCATTATCATTCCTTAACTCAATATCGCGTAGCAAAACATTGTTTAAGTGGAGGTCATCCTCCTCATCAACCCCAATGAATCTGAAGGAATGCGTTGAGCTGTCATAATAATTGAGACCATACTCTGTAGCCACCCACAGTTTTCCCTGGAATTCCATTATGTCATTGACTACTGAATTTGAAAGGGAGGTAGGGTCATTCAAGGTGCGGAAATAGGATTCAATATTGATCCCATCAAACTTGTTTAACCCGTTTTTGGTACCAAACCAGATAAACCCTTGGGAGTCCTGATAAATTGACGTAACGATACTGTTCGATAGCCCATCTGATACCGAAAGTCTATAAAACCCAGTCACTTTTTGCTGGGAAAAAAGATGTGGGTGAATGCACGTTATCAGCAACAAACAAACCCAGCTGATCTTTTTCAAGAGTTAAGCGTTTTTGGTCCGCTAAGAATTTAATCAAAATCCTGAACAATCGAAAACAAAAAACCGCGACTATTAGCCGCGGTTTCCACACTTAATTTGGGTTAAAATACTTGTTTGTAATTCCTTACTAGTACAGATATTCCAATGCCACTACATCATAAGAACCGAATTCTCCATCTTCTCCCGATCCAAAACATGCCTGCATAATTGAATTGTAATCAGTGCCAGTTGGAGTACCTGGAATGTGAACAGCACCAACTCCTCCACTTCCTTCATTTCCACCAGTACCACAAGATAATGATCTGTTGAAGTAATCTGTATGTCTCAATCCAAGGCAGTGGCCCATTTCATGAGTGATTACATGTTCATTAACATTGGTAGAAAAAGAATTTGTACCAGCATTAATTTGGATCAATTGGTGCGGGTCACCACCACTAGGGAATCCTGCAGATCCTCCGCCACCTGATTGGCCATTGTTATAGACTACCATGTCATAAGACTGCCAGTTAGCCGAACCATAAGCTAAAGTGAAATTCAATCCAATGTTAAGGTTGTTGTAATTGTTTACAGCCCATTGCAACGCTGTTCTCATCTTACTGGTAAGTGCACAGCAGCTACCAGTATAACCTAACACAGTAATAGTTCTGGGAGAACCTGAAACCAAAGCACTTGTTCTGTATTGCTCTTCAGTTGGGAGCTCAAATTCAAGATACTTGTTAACTGCCAGTTCGGAAATTTCTCCTTCGGTGAAGTAAAGGTCTCCTTCTACTACATACTGTTTTGATGATTCTCCAGTTAATGGATTGGTGAAGTTTACGGCTTTTGTGGAACCAGCATCAAATCCGGCATCATCCAAAATCGCTAGCACCTCATCAGGTACGTCATTTTCCTGAATTACATCAGACTCAGGAGTACAAGAAATAATAAGTGTGGAGGCTAAAATTAGGGCAATAGCTTTCCCTGCGAGGAATCTCGTCTTTTTCATAATTATATAATATTTGGTTAGCAAAAATTTTAACCGAATATATGACATCCAGCCAAATAATTTATGTTTTTATTGATGTATTTTCTGTTCGTGCAATATTATTTTAAACTTTTTTCAAATAAAGAATATTTTATTGCGTTTCATTTGAAATTAAAAATTTAATTTCCTTAAAACGGTTTGATCAATTTCGGCATAAGATTTGTTGCTGTTTGTTGAATGGTTAATCATATATTAACATCTTTTTAATCACACTATGGTAGTGTTCCAAATGACTGATCTGTATATATTCGTAATAAGAAGTATAAGTCGGTTAGGCTTTGAACCAACAGTAAATTAACCTGAATGATACGATTATTGCTAACCATCCTTTTAAGCAATATTTGCCTATCTGTGATAGGTCAGGTTCACTCTGAGTATATCCAACAGGATTTCAAAAAGCCATCTCATTATTACCTTCTCAAAACTGAACCTGAAACCAGGAGAGCTTCTTTAAAGGATCATGGGATTGAAATAGTTAAGGAATTAGGAGATCATGAATACATTGTTAGGTTTGTTAACAAAGAACCCCTTAAGAATTTACCAGTCGAAATTTCTTCCTGGCCAGCAAATAACCTATGGAAACTTACTGGGAAATTGACCAATTCCAGTGAGGTTTTTTGGATTCAATGTGTATCACTAAGTCGTATCAAAACTGACCCAGGGATTGAGATAATTCATGAAGCTGGTAAATCCATAAAGGTTAAAGTAGATCCAGCCTACCTTGTTGAAAATCTTCTTGGTTGGGATGAAGTACTTTATGTAGGAGTGGAATCAGATAGTCCGGAAACGGAAAACCGGGTAACTGATCTGAACCTAAATCCTAATCATATAAACACCATTCATCACGAATTTCCTGAAATAACAGGAAAAGGGACAGTAATTTCCATCAAGGAACAGAATATTGATACAGCAGACATAGACTTGTTGAGCAAGGTGATTGTTTCACCGCTGGCTGCTGAGGCAGTAGACAATCACGCAACTGAGATGGCCACTATAGCTGTGGGTTCCGGCAATAGCTTTGTCACTGGTAAAGGTGTGGCCAGAGGAGCATACGTTACCGCCTCTAATTTTGTGCCGGTATTGCCTGATAGTCCTTCAGATTATTCAGACTTGTCAGTTTCTGTTCAGAATCATTCCTACGGAACTGCAATAGAAAATTTTTATGGTACTAAAGCCGAGGCATTTGATCAGAGCGCAATAGATAATCCGTACCTACTGCATGTCTTTTCATCGGGTAATCAGGGGGAATACACCACTCAAAGTGGAAAGTATCAAGGAGTTCCAAGTCGAGCTAACCTAACTGGAAATTATAAAATGGGCAAAAATGTGCTGGTGGTAGGATCAGTGGATACTACAGGAAATGAAATACCTTTCTCATCCGTAGGACCGGCTTATGACGGCAGGGTAAAACCAGAGCTTGTGACTTATAGTATGGCCGGAGCTTCAAATAGTGCCGCCCTGGTTTCAGGAATGGGATTGCTTTTGCAACAGCAATATCAAATTCTATATGATACTTTACTTCGTTCAGACTTATTGAAAGCTATTTTAATAAATAGTGCAAATGACGTGGGAAATCCTCATGTAGATTTTAAGACGGGTTATGGGAACCTGAATGCCTATGAAGCGATAAGGACAGTACGATCAAATCGTTTTGTAGTTGATAGCATACAGCATGATTCCACCTATACATTTTCATTATCGGTTCCTGCCAATGTGCAAAACTTAAAATTGAGTCTGGTGTGGAATGACGTTCCAGCGGTTTCTGGAAACAATAAAGCGCTTATTAATGATTTGGATCTCATCCTTCATTTGGATGCTGAGTCCTGGCTGCCATGGGTTTTGGATGAAACACCAGATGAATCCAGCTTATCTTCAGATGCGGAACGTGGAGAAGATCATCTAAATAATATTGAACAGATTACACTACAGGATCCTATGCCAGGTCAATATGAAATAGATGTTTATGGATACGACATTTCTTCTGATTACCAACCGTTTGCTATAGCCTACCAATGGGAACAGGTGGACAGGTTTAAGTGGCTTAACCCAACTGGCAGTGATAATTTTCCTTATAATGGAGAAACTCCAACTTACTTTCGCTGGAAAAGCACCTATGCTGAAGAAATCGGTTTATTGGAAATTCAATACAATGAAACTGATGACTGGATGAAATTAGAAGATGTTCTTTTATCTGAAGGTGCTTATAGGTGGACACCTCCAGACTCCAATAGCATTGCCAGGGTTAGGATGACAATTGGAACTGAAGAATTTCTTTCCAGCACATTTACTGTTTCCAGGCCATTGAGATTAACTTTTGGTTTCAATTGTGCTGATTCAGTGTTGATTCAGTGGCCGAAATTTGCACATGCTACAAATTACAGATTATTTCATTTGGGGGACTCAATTCTTGAGCAATCATTATCGATTAATGATACCGCGATTGTAATTGAGAAATCATTGTATGAGAAAACTCTTTTCGCAGTGCAACCAAATTTAGGTACCAAACAAGGGATACAAAGTTTAACCTATGATTATGAAAAGCAAGGTGCTGGTTGCTACCTAACCTCATTTTATTCGACTTCACTGGATGATGCCATTCAACTGGATTTGAGAACAGGAACCACATATGGAATTGACACAGTATTTTTTGAAAGGCTTGGAGGGAGTGCTGCCGCCATTGTAGATACCATTTTGTTTCCTGGAAATACTACCATGACCGTATTTGATTTTGAACCAAAAAATGGGTTGAATCAATACCAGGTTCGGATCAAATTTCAAAATGGTCAGGAAATTGTTTCGAGTACCTCAGATGCTTTTTTCTTTCGTGACATTCCTTTCTTTGTTTTTCCAAATCCCGTATATGATTACGAAGAATTGCGGATTTTTTCCAATGACTTTGGTAGCACAGTTGTTCAATTTGAATTGTATAACCTTAATGGCCAATTGATTATATCACAGCAGGTTCAGCCTGAAATAGATTTCATGGACATGACTGGCTTGGAAGGAGGCATGTATGTCTACCATATATTATTCAACGATCAGAAAATAATTGGAAAACTTGTTGTTCGTTAATCCATTTCCATATTTACCAGGTAATTGTAATCCTTGATCAATGTATTTAGAAATTTTACTGCTGGCTGATTTGACCTAACATTCAGAATTTCTTCGGCTTTACGTGCAGTAGCTTCTACTGGTGCTACATTTCCGGAATCTCTGTAAACTTTGAGTGCTTCTTTCATGATTTGAATGTCCCGGTCATTAAGATTGATTGCCTCCTGATAAATAACTTCATATCCTTCAAGTTCTTTGACCACATCCATTGGGTTTTTATAGAAAGAATTTTTTCTATTGGTCTTTATCACAGTTGTACCAGCAACCATATCTCCAAGTCTTTGACCTTTGCCACCTAGAGCGATGCATAAAATGGCCACTACCCCATATATACCAAGGTCAACTGGTCTAAGAACCCAACGAAGGATAAAGCCCACAATGGTGGGTTTAGACCCATCCAATTTAACGACCTTAATTTTTACCTGTTTCTTACCGATACTTTGACCATTGAAGAAAATCTCAGATACCAGGTGATAACAAAATGCAGGTATCAAACCGATGGGGATGATTACCCACCCATAGTCAGTATTCACAAAATCTGTTTGGAAAAGAAGCAACCAGGCAGCTATTACATAAGCCCATACAATGAAACTATCTATAATGTATGCCAGGATACGTTCTCCAAGTCCGGCAACTTCGTAACTCAATGTTACATTTTGGGTGGTATTAATATTGATTTCCGCCATTCAGATAATATGCTATGGTAAAATTGAATAAATGATTTAGTTTGCAGCAATCGTATCAAAAATAGACCGAATTTATAGAATGAGAAATCTTTTCCTACTACTTATCCCAATATTTATATTTTCATGTCATCCTCAGGAGACACAAGACGAATCCAAAGACGTACCCCTTTCTGACGAGCAATTAATGGAAAAAGCCATCAAATTGTGTCAGGAAAACATCATTGTAGATGGTCATGTGGACTTACCTTATCGCATGGAGGTGAAAGGATTTATGCTCCAAAAGAACGTGGAAGATGTTTCAGTCCTTACAAGTGGAAACTTTGATTTTCCAAAGGCAAAAAAAGGTGGTTTGGATGCTCCTTTTATGTCAATTTATGTACCATCCGGGTATCAGGAGACCGGAGGTGCAAAAGAATTTGCGGATTCACTGATCAATATGACATTACAAGTAGCTGAGACCTACCCGGATAAATTTGCAGCTGCAAATACTCCAGCGGAGATAGAAGCAAATTTTGCAGCAGGTAAGATTTCCTTGCCTTTGGGAATGGAAAATGGTGCCCCGGTTGGTGACAATGTTGCCAATGTTCAGTATTTCTTCGACAAAGGAATACGGTATATTACATTGACTCATTCCACTGACAATCAAATTTGTGATTCATCCTATGATGAATCCCCAGATAAATGGAATGGTTTGAGTCCATTTGGTGAAGAAGTGGTGAAAGCAATGAATGATGTAGGTATCATGGTTGATATATCTCACGTATCAGATAGTGCGTTTTATGATGTGCTCAAAATCGTAAAGGCTCCAGTAATTGCTTCTCATTCCTCAGCGAGAAAATTCACACCCGGGTTTGAGAGAAATATGAATGATGAAATGATTAAGGCCGTGGGTGAAAATGGAGGTGTGATTCACATCAACTTTGGTTCCACATTTCTTTCAAAATCTTCAAGAGATAAATTTACAATGATGGATTCTGTCATGGTGAATTATGCTTCTGAAAACGGATTGACAAAAGAAGATTCAGCATATGCGGCTTATAAAGCTAAGTACATTGAAGAAAACAATCCTTTCGCAGATGTAAAAACAGCCGCTGATCACATTGATCATGTGGTTTCTTTAATAGGAGTAGACCATGTAGGGTTTGGTTCTGATTTTGATGGTGTGGGAAATTCTCTTCCAGATGGATTAAAAGATGTTTCCATGTACCCTAATCTCGTATTTGAATTATTGAAAAGAGGTTATACTGATGATGAACTTAAGAAAATTTTCTATCTGAACACGTTCAGGGTTTGGAATAAAGTTATTGAAGTAGCAGAAGCTTCTTAGACCAAAAAAAACATTGGGTGGTTACTTACTCTTGTAATCACCCCTTTTTAAAGATTTTATCAATTGGGCCCAAGCGAAGGGATTTAGCAATGGGTTAGCAGGAGCTTGAAACCTGTACTGTTGTGCCCTGAATTGCTGGTCCATGAAGTACCTGTGGTTCATTTCTGGTGAAGGCCCCATTTCCCAATACATACGATTCATTACATCTCTGCTAAGAAATTCATCCAGGTTGTTGAGGTTGTCCTGGTATGGTAATTCCAGAGCCAGGATTGCTTCCTTGAACAACTCCTCTGTTGGGTAAGGAAATACGGTATATTCTTTCAAATAAGTGGTATCCTCAGCTAGTTCTATAACTGCTGAAACACTGTTGCCCAGGTCTCCGGGGATAATAATTGATTTTTTTTCAAATCCAATGGCACTGATGACAATACTATCACCTATTAAAACAGGCATTGAAAAATAACCGTATGGATTTGTAGTGGTACCTCTCCCTGCGGTAGGCTCGTAAAGGTGGACGCCAGGGATGCCATTTTCAGTATTTTTCTCAACAACTATTCCTGTGAACTGAACTACATTTTTGTATGGATCTTCCTCTTCTTCCTGGGTTTGGGCGAATGAAATACCCCAACCTGAAATCAGGATTATGGTGAGAATTATGTATTTGCCAACTGCTTTTATCAAAATTTACTTTTTCTTTATAATGTAAATGTAATGGGAAAAGTTTACCCAAAGTTTACAAAGCTACTAAGTTTGATGATTAATTATCAAATAGAAACGGATCCAGTCTTACATATATGAAACTTAAAAACTTCAGTCTCTACTATGGGACACAGATATTTAAATCATTTTCTGAAGAGTCCAGAATACGCATTGTGCATTTGCTTTATGAAAAAAAAGAACTATGTATTTCTGACCTTGAAATGATTTTAGATTTCACACAAACTAAAACAAGCAGACATATAGCCTATCTCAAAAGTGCGGGCCTTGTGAATGCCCAAAAAATAGATCAATGGATCATGTATTCTTTGAAAGAGGAAGTAATGGATTTTGTAGGGCAGATTTTTAAGTTTCTTAAGAAAGACGATACACTGATAAATGACCTGGAAACTTTCGAGGTGATGTACCAAAACAGAGAACTCTCGCTAAACAAACTAGAGCAGCGAATGTGGCGAAAATGAAAAAATATAAACATGTCATCTTCGATCTGGATCACACTTTATGGGATTATGAATCCAATGCCAAGGTTGCACTGGAGGAACTGTATGATAAATATGAGTTAGGTTCTTTTGATGTTTTTGACAAACGGGAATTGGTTTTAGCTTTTCTGGAACTGAACGAATCGCTTTGGGATGATTATAATCATGGGAGAATCGACAAAAGATATATAAGGGAGGAGAGGTTCAAGCTACTGTTTGACAGTCTAAATTTACCGTTGAGGCATTATCCTTATGGGTTTGAAAAGGAATACCTGTTCCTATGCCCAACAAAACCGCACAAAATACCATTTGCTGATGAAATCCTGGAATATCTGTCTCCAAAATATGAATTGCACATCATTACAAATGGTTTTGAAGATGTACAATCTACTAAGTTGAAAAGCGCAGGAATTGACCATCATTTCAAACATGTGTTTACATCAGAAACAATTGGACATAAAAAACCTTCCCCACTAATATTCGAACACGCCCTGGAGGTCTTCAGTGGGACTAGTTTTGAAACTATTATGATTGGCGATAATTTATCAACTGATATTCAGGGTGCTTTAAATGCGTCTATAGACCAAATTTTTTTTAACCCGTCATCAATTGATTACGAAGGGATAGGCCCCAACAAACTTACCCCCACATTCGAAGTGAAATCATTAGAAGAGATTACCTCAATTCTTTAGAATCAAGCAAGAATCCAAAAATTAAATTCATTCGGCGGTTCGCCTTTTAAATTGTAGATTTGCGGTCTTAAAAACATTATCAAAATTTAAACAGTAAGCAACATGCCAAAAGGAATTTATAAGGTACCCATTCCGGTAAATGAACCCGTTAAATCCTACGCTCCCGGTTCCCCGGAAAGAGCGGCTCTCAAAGCTGAGTTGGAAAGAATGAGATCGGAGCAGATAGATGTTCCCATGTATATTGGTAGTGAGGAAGTTACTACTGATAAGAAGATAAAAATGAGCCCTCCCCACGACCACAAGCACGTATTGGGTCATTTCAATGAAGGAGACAAAACCCATGTAGAGCTTGCTGTAAATGCTGCATTAAATGCCAAAGATGATTGGGCAAATATGGGCTGGGAACACAGAGCAAGTATTTTTCTGAAGGCTGCAGATTTATTGGCTGGTCCTTACAGAGCAAAAATAAATGCAGCTACCATGCTGGCTCAATCAAAAAACCCTTTTCAAGCAGAGATTGATGCCGCATGTGAATTCATTGATTTTCTAAAGTTCAATGTCCAATACATGACTGACATATATTCACAGCAACCTGAGTCACAACCAGGCATGTGGAATAGATTAGAATACAGACCTCTTGAGGGGTTCGTTTTTGCCATCACGCCATTTAATTTCACTTCTATTGCAGGAAACCTTCCGGCATCTGCTGCTTTGATGGGGAATACCACCATTTGGAAACCTGCTTATTCCCAGGTTTACTCAGCAAAAATAATTATGGATGTGTTCAAAGAAGCTGGATTGCCTGATGGTGTAATCAACCTGATCTATGTAGATGGGCCTGTAGCAGGAGATGTTATTTTCAAGCACCCTGATTTTGCCGGTCTTCATTTTACTGGTAGTACAGCAGTATTCAAACACCTTTGGAAAGAAATTGGAGCAAACATTGACCAATACAAGACTTACCCAAGAATAGTGGGCGAGACAGGAGGAAAAGATTTTATTGTGGCGCATAGTTCTGCTAACCCTAAAGAAGTAGCTACTGCCATTACAAGAGGAGCGTTTGAGTTTCAGGGACAGAAATGTAGTGCGGCATCTAGAGCATATATTCCTGCAAGTATGTGGGAAGAGGTGAAGACGCATGTTATTGAAGACTTGAAAACAATAAAAATGGGTGGTCCGGAAGACTTCTCAAACTTTTTCAATGCTGTAATCGATGAAAGAGCTTTTGATAAGATCAGCAAATACATTGACGAAGCTAAAAATAGTAACGTAGCAGAAGTTATTGCTGGTGGAGGTTATGACAAGAGTGAAGGGTACTTTATTGAGCCTACAGTGATCAAGGCAGAAGACCCAATGTTCACTACTATGGTGGAAGAGATTTTTGGGCCAGTCCTGACTGCTTATGTTTACCAGGATGCGAATTTCGAGGACACGCTGAAATTGGTAGATCAGACATCACCTTACGCTTTGACAGGTGCAATATTCTCTAAAGACAGGTATGCAGCTGAATTGGCAACTAAAACCCTGGTGAATGCAGCTGGAAACTTCTATATCAATGACAAACCTACAGGAGCTGTTGTTGGACAGCAGCCTTTTGGAGGTGCAAGAGGATCAGGTACCAATGATAAAGCAGGTTCATACTTAAACTTGTTAAGATGGGTTTCACCAAGAACTATTAAGGAGACTTTTGTTCCCCCAGTAGATTACAGGTATCCATTTCTTAACAATGATTAACACAGATTTTTAAAAAATTTAAAATGAAAAGCCGGTTTTACCGGCTTTTCTGTTAATAGACCTTTGGTTTTATTGAATTTCATTGGTTTCTTTGATATCCCAAAAATGATCTGATAGAATTTGTAACTACCTAAATCAGATTTGCATGAGCATTCTTGAAAGCGTAAAAGCCAAACTTGGCAAACCATACGAAGACCTTGAATATTTATTGACAGCCTTAAAGGAAGTCCTGTTGGAAAATGGTGAGGATGAGATGGCCAATAGCATTCCATGGATCAATGAAGAAATAGCCTTTGATGCCGAGAAGTTTACAATAAAACACATACAGCTTTACAGTATTGTTTTCCAACTATTGAATACAGTGGAGGTAAACGGAGCTGTTCAAAATCGTAGGGGAAAAGAGAGTGCTCAACTTGACGGAGTTCATGGACTTTGGGCAAGTGGGTTTAGGAAGTTGAAGGAATTGGATATTCCTGTTGATGAAATTGTTAAAAGACTAGCCGATATAAGGGTAGAGCCAGTTTTAACAGCGCACCCTACTGAAGCTAAAAGAAGTACCGTCTTAGAACATCACCGTGAGCTTTACCTGCTCATGGTAATGAAGGAAAACACCATGTACAACTTGCAGGAGCAGGACAATATTCGTCATAATATCAAACTTTCATTGTACAGACTCTGGAAAACAGGTGAAATTTTTATTGAAAAACCGGATCTGGATTCTGAATTGCGAAATATTCTACACTACCTGATCAATGTATTCCCTGAAGTACTACCAGTACTTGACAGGAGAATGCTGCAAGCCTGGGAATACCAGGGTCTGGATGTTGAACCAATATTGAAAGCAGGAGCATTTCCAAGAGTTACATTCGGTAACTGGGTAGGTGGTGACCGTGATGGACATCCTTTGGTTACCGCCGAAATCACCAACAGTACACTTGACCTGCTGAGGTTGAATGCATTTGTTGTGGTTAGACGTGCATTGATGAAATTGATCAAGAATATCAGTTTTGCAGTAACCCTGGAAGAGGCATATGAGCCAATGAAGCAAAGAATCAATCAGATGGCTTCTGAAATGGGCGATAATGGATTTGAAGCACTGAGAAGAAACAAAGGAGAAGCATTTCGTCAATTTTTGAACCTAATGGTGACCAAGCTGCCACTTGATACACAAAGAGGCCATGCGACAAAGATTTATGAGTTTAAGGGAGCTTACACAGTAAAAGATGAACTGGTAAAAGACCTTAAATTGCTGAAAGAGGCATTGCTTCATTATGGAGCGAAAACAGTGGCATACTACGACCTTAATGATGCTATCAGAATAGTGTCAACGTTTGGGTTTCATTTGGCTTCCTTAGACATTCGTCAAAATAGTGATTTCCATGACAATGCCATCACACAACTGATGATTGCTTCAGGTGTCACTGATGATGAATACATCAAATGGGATGTTGATAAACGAGTCGAGTTTTTGAATAGAGAACTGGAATCGAGAAGACCATTTACACACCCGAATATGCAACTTGGTCCCAATGCCAAAGCTGTAACTGATGTGTACAAAGTAGTTGAAAATCATATCACGAAATATGGTATTGATGGAATCGGATCTTTCATAGTCAGTATGACACGGTCTACTGCAGATTTATTGGGTGTATACCTCTTAGCCAGAGAGACCGGTCTTACCCATAAAACAGAAAATGGAATTGTTTGTCGGGTGCCTGTTGTGCCTTTACTGGAAACAATTGAGGATTTACAGGCTGGACCAAAAATTCTGAGAGAATTTTTATCTCACCCTTTCACACAAAGGAGTTTGAAATACCTCAAAGAGCAACGTAAAGACAAAGAAATGATCCAGCAGGTAATGGTTGGATACAGTGACAGTAACAAGGATGGTGGAATTCTCGCTAGTCAATGGAATCTCTACAAAGCTCAGGCCGAGTTGAATAAAGTAGGTGAGGAATTTGGAGTAAAAATCAGATTCTTCCATGGTAAAGGAGGAAGTATCTCCAGAGGAGCCGGACCAACTCATTACTTTGTGAGCGCCTTACCCCATTCTACAGTTGGTGGAGACCTGAGATTGACAGAACAGGGAGAAACGATTGAGCAGAAGTATGCCAATAAGATAAATGCTGAATACAACCTGGAACTTTTGGCAGCCAGTACAACAGCAAAATCGATTACAAGTCAATTTACAGAGCTAAAACCACATCCGCTTGCGGATATTTTGGATGAATTGGCTCAAGAGAGTAAAAAAATATATTCCGGTTTATTGAATGAAGAAGGTTTCATTCCATATTTCAGAGAGGCTACACCAATTGATGCCATCGAAAACAGTAAAATTGGCTCCCGACCATCCAGAAGAAAGGGAATGAATTCTCTGGATGACTTAAGGGCTATTCCATGGGTGTTTTCGTGGAGTCAGTCCAGGTATAACATGACCAGCTGGTATGGATTGGGCAGCACTTTGCTCAATTTCCGCGAAAGAGATCCAAAAGGGTTTGAAAGGATAAAAGAAGCTACCAAATCAGATCCATTCATTCGGTATGTGTTGACCAATGTAGACACAAGTTTAGCTGCCACTGACCAGGAGGTAATGGAAGAGTATGCAGGTCTCTGTTCAAATGAGTCAGTAAAGGATAAATTCCTTTCAATGTTTACTTCTGAGCTCGAAAAAACTCGTGAAGCGTTACATCTTTTGCTGGAGAAAGACATTGAGGAAAGACGTGTGGCACATTACTACTCTAATCTTCTTAGAGCTTCTTCTATGAAGCATTTGCATAGCAAGCAGGTAGCATTGTTGAAAAAGTGGAGAACTGAAAAAGAAGCAGGAGACAATGATGAGGCAGAGAAAACACTGATTCATCTATTGACGACTATCAATGCAATTGCTGGTGCAATGAGGAATACCGGGTAGTCTACCAGCTGAACTCCTCTTGTATTTTTCCGTTAAAGCTGATAAAGAAAAAAATAGCATGTCAATAACATCTGAGTCAGAGCTAAGTGGAATGAAAGAGATTAGCGAGGTGGTAGGAACTACTTTGAAACTAATGCGTGAATATGCTACTCCTGGAATGTCTACCAAAGAACTGGATGAATACGGAGGCGCATTACTCACCTCTTATGGTGCGAAATCAGCTCCTAACCTTACCTATGGATTCCCTGGTTACACTTGCATTAGTGTGAACAAAGCGGGAGCCCATGGGATTCCATCTGATAAACTTCTTCTAAAGAAAGGAGACCTTGTGAATATTGATGTGTCTGCTGAATTAAATGGTTTTTGGTCAGACAATGGTGGTTCGTTTGTGTTGGGAAAAGATCTGAATGGATTTCAACCATTGGTAGACGTGTCACACAATACATTGATGAAAGCCATTTCTCATATTCGTGGCGGTGTAAAAGTTGCCGATATTGGACATATCATTGAGACTGAAGCTAAAAAGTCAGGCTTTAGGGTGATCAAAAACTTAGCTGGACATGGGGTGGGAAGGAGTTTGCATGAAAAACCGGAGGATATTCTCAATTTTCGGGATAAGTCTAATCGTGAGAGATTCAGAAAGAATACAACTGTTGCCATTGAAACTTTCATTGCAAACCGGTCCAGTTACGCATTGACTAGTGAGGATGGTTGGACATTGATAGGGGATAGAGGAGGATATATTACACAGCACGAGCACACCATTTTAGTAACAGATAGAGAACCCGTGATACTTACAGCTGCGAATGGTATTCAGTAGTCAACAATCCAGGTGATGAAATTGACAACTTAATCAGTTTATTCTACAATCCAATTATTTTACCTAGCTCAGACCTAATCTTAGCGTAAACATAGAGGTACAAAATCTCTACCTATGAAAACGCCACTTACACTTTTAATGATTCTCATGTTAGCCATTACAATGGAAGTTTTTGCTCAGGAAGCACCAAAAAAGGGAGCAGTTTTGAGAACAACTGAGACCCAGGTTGTCATAACTTCTGAGCAACCAGTTTATACAACAACGCTTGAATTAGTGCGGTCAAGGGTTGAATTGAAAAGGAAATTTGACACGCCAATTGTGCAGGCACCTTCTGCTCTGGAAGCTACAATTACTCCCACTGAAACTCCGGATAAGTATGAATTATCTTTAAGGCTTGCCAGTGAAGGTCAGCCAGGAAGTTATAATGTAATTATCAAAGGATCCGGAGTAAATAAACAGAGAATTACAGGGACAATGCTGTTTGTAACTGTTGAGGGAGGACCGATCCTTTCTTCTTCCGACGAAAAATAGTAAATTTCTACATGGACAAGACCCGGAAATATTTACAGAGACTTGGAGTCTCTGTTTTAATCTATTTCTTTTTCCATTTCACACTGGCAGAAGACCTGGCAATGGCAGTTTCCTTTAATTATGCTGACAGGGTCTTTTTTGTATACATCGTTGCAGTTGTGATGCTTATTTGGGAGCTTATTGATTTCACATTCAGATTGCGAAGTTTCCAAAGGTTAGACATCAGCCAGTCAGGAGATCTGGTAAAAGCGGTGATTATTTTATCGCTTGTTATTTTTCCTCCTGTCGTTTTGGCAAGTTGGGTATCAGAATACTGGTTAAAGCCTGCTTTGAAAGATTGCGTGTTTGTGGGAGATAACTTTGTGAAGGATGTATTGGAAGGTCAGGTCCTGGGCATGTTGATCGTATCTCAAAAATTGATTAGAAAATATTATGAACAAGTCCGCAAAATGGAAGGGGATAAAGCCAAGATGCAAAAGGAATTGTTGTTAAGTCAATATGTTAATTTGAAAAATCAAATTAAACCACATTTCCTGTTTAACTCATTTAGTGTACTGCAATCATTGATAGAAACTGAACCAGAAAAGGCATCTAAATTTCTGTCTCGTTTGTCCAAGATGTACCGACATTTACTGGAGAGCCGGGAAGATTCAATGAGTTCTTTGGACAAGGAGCTAGAAATGCTGGATTCGTACCTATACCTTTTGAATGTAAGGCATGAAGATAGTCTGGATGTCAATATCAATATTGATTCAAAATACCTCACCTATTTTGTTCCCACACTTTCATTGCAAATGCTCATAGAAAACGTGGTAAAACATAATCGTTTCAGCAAGCAGAACCCTTTAGTTATCCGATTATTCACAAAAGGAGAATACTTTATTGTAGAAAACAGTTTGAATAAAAAAGGGACTGAGATCATTTCTACAAAGATTGGGCTCGAAAACCTAAAAAGTCAATATGAAATTCAGTCAGATATTCCGGTGTTAATTCTGGAGGATGATCAATATTTTACCGTTAAATTACCCATACTTGCCAGTTTAAGATTTGCATGACACAGGTAATTATTGTAGAAGATGAACGCCTTTCCGCTGAACGATTAGAGCACCTGATCCGAAAAACTGATCCTGATATTGAAATAATTGCCCGCCTCGATTCTTATCATGCCGCTTTAGATTGGTACAGGGATAATAGTCCACCAGATCTCATGTTTTTGGATATTCAACTGGGGGATGGAACAGGTATTGATTTCCTAAAAGAAACAGAAGCCAAAACACCCGTTATATTCACTACAGCTTATGATGAGTTTGCTATAAAGGCTTTCAAATTCAATAGCTTGTCATACCTCTTGAAGCCTATAGAAGAGGGTGATTTAAAGGAGTCTTTGGAGAAGTTTAAATCCATAAGTTTTCAGCCCTCGGATAATCAAATTGATAATACACGGAAAATCCTGAATGAGGATTTCAAAAAAAGGTTTTTGGTTAAGTTGGGAGATCAATACAAGTCCATAAATACCATGGATGTGGCTTTTTTTATATACCAGCAGTCCATGTGTTCTGTTGTGACTAAAAACGGAGAAAAATGGCCAATGGATCAAACCATGGAACAAGTTGAATCTTTGGTAAGTCCAATAGATTTCTTCCGGGTTAACCGTAAACTACTTGTAACAATTGAAGCTATTGCTGAGATTCATTCCTATTTTAATAGTAGGTTGATATTGAGATTGAATCCTTCTTTAGATGAAGATGTAATTGTTTCCAGAGAACGTGTAGCAGATTTTAAAAGGTGGATGGACCTGTGAAAATTCTACGTCTTTGAAATATTTAATTGCATCTTGAAACTATTATACTTCATCGAATAAGCTAATTAAGGATAGATGCTAACTGTATTAGATTGATTATATTTAGTACAAGGCATTAACACATTCCTTTTTTATGCGGCACTATCTTTTGTCCATTTTTGTACTTCACGGGACGCTACTTTGGGGGCAATCCAGCATATCATTTGATAGATTAACTACCAAAGAAGGTCTGGCGCATAATCAGGTTAGATCCATTGTCCAGGACAAAAGTGGTTTTATGTGGTTTGGTACTACCGGTGGATTGCAAAAATATGATGGTACTTCCTTTCAAACTTTCAAAAATGATCCTTTAGATAGCAATTCTTTACTGGTTGATAGAATAAGGTCTCTTTTGGTTGATAAAAACGGTGGGCTTTGGATTGGCACTTTTGGTGGAGGACTAAGTTTTTTAAAAGATGGAGAATTCACGCATTACCTCCATGATCCAAACGATCCAAACTCCATCAGCGATAATAGTGTAGAGGCATTGGCCCAATCTGAAGATGGCACACTGTGGATAGGAACCAGAAGTGGAGGCCTATGTCGGTTTAAAGATGGCTTATTCACTAGTTTTCAATTTGATGAGTCAAATGATTACTCTCTTCAACATAATGGTGTTTTTTCTTTACTTCTGGATTCAAAAGATAGATTATGGGTTGGTACTTATGGGGGAGGCCTACATTTGATGAAAGGTGATAAATTTTATCAGTATTCCAGTGCTGAAAACTCTCAGGTCAAGTTGTGTGGTAATTTAATCATTAGCTTAACTGAGGATAGTGAAGGCTCAATCTGGGCAGGTACATGGCAGAAAGGAATTAGCAAAATTTCTTTAAATGAAGAAGGTTTCCCTATTTCTTCAGAAAACTTATTGTTGGATAGACGAAGAAGTAATGGTTCAGTACTGGCGAGTATAGAATTTAAGGGACAGATGTATTTTGGTACATGGGGAAATGGGTTGAAAGTCTGGGAAAATTATAAAGTCACCAGCTATACCAATGATGCCGGCAAAAAGTCAACTATCAGTAATAATTACATTGAAAGCATTTTTGTTGATAAGGCTGGATACGTTTGGGTAGGAACTTACGGAGGGGGAATCAATCGTATTGCATTTAGCAGCTTCATTACCTATAGAAGTCGAGCAGAACCTTTGGGCATTAATCACGATTTTATTACCGATATAGTAGAAACGGAAGATGGATCAATTTTCGTTGGGACATTAGGAGGAGGATTGAATAGAATAAAGGATGGCGAATTCTCTTACTTCCGTCATAAACCAGGTGATCCAAAGAGTCTGGGTGACCCTACTAATACAATTTGGAATATTGAAGAGGCTTCTGATAATACAATTTGGGTAGGGACAGAAAATGGAGTCGAGCAACTTGTGGGGGATAAGTTCAATCATTTTATTTATACGGATCCTGAGGGTAAGATTATCAATAATCTGATCTATTGTGTTACAGAAATCCGAAGTGGTGATATTCTTTTTGGTACCTGGGATGGAAAGATTATAAAAATCCGAGATGGCCAATTTGAGGAGGTATTCAATGCTGCCTCAAATGTACTTTCAGAGGCCAACCATCCAGCCTTTGATATTTTAGAAGCACGCGATGGTGCTATTTGGTCTACTATAGAAAGTTATGCCCTGGTAAGAATTGAAGATGGGACAGTCACGCATAAATTTTTTGAATGGGACGATTCGAAAACGAATGTTCCGGAAACACGGAGTATTGTCGAGGACATTAATAAACCTGTGGTGTGGGTAGGGACTTCTTTGGGGTTATTTAAAATAGATATTCAGAAAGATGAAATTACAAAATATGACACAAAAGACGGACTGGTAAGTAATAGGACTGCATCAGTAGTTCAGGATTTAAACGGAAATATTTGGATCACCACGATGAGTGGTCTTTCCAGATTTGACCCTAAATCTGAGACATTTACAAATTTTACTGATTTGGATGGTCTTCAGGGCAATCAGTTTGTTAGAAATTCAAGGTTTATTAACCCTGAAACGGGTAAAATTTACATTGGGGGAACCAATGGGTTCAATGCATTTCATCCAGACAGCATTACAATAGATAAAACCGATCCCGAAGTGGCTATCACTGGTCTGCAGGTGTTGTATAAACCAGTTGTTCCCAAAGATGAATCCGGTATTCTTAATGAAGAAATCAGCAGAACCCAGGACATTGCCCTGACACACGATGACAAAGTATTTTCGTTTGACTTCTCTACCGTTAATTATAGCAGGCTTTTTCAAACATATCATTATGCATTTTATCTGGAAGGTTATGAAAAAGATTGGAATTATGCAGGGAAAAGAACATTTGCAACCTACAGCAATATTCCTCCTGGTAATTATGTATTCAAAGTCAAAGCTTCAGAAACCGGTGGGAATTGGGATAATCCAGTTACGTTTATCAATATTAAAATATTACCACCCTGGTGGTATACCTGGTGGGCTAAAGCTCTGGCGGCTGTTTTGTTTGTTGGCCTCACTTACGGTTTCTATAAGTTTCGCATTAGAAACATAGAAAGGATCAATGCAAAACTTAAAAAACTGGTTGACAGGCGCACCTCAGAGTTGAGCAAAACAAACAGTAAATTGATGGAATTGAGTGAATACAAGGATCAGATGACCTCAATGATCGTTCATGATCTTAAGAACCCATTAAATACAGTTTTTAATCTTACGGAGAAACCTGAAGTATTAAGGGCGGCACAGCAAATGCTGAATCTCGTCACGAATATGCTTGATATTCAAAAATTTGAAGAAGCTAAAATTCAAATTCAACAAAGAGAGGTGAGAATATTGGGTATTGTAGAACAGGCCATAGAACAATTGGATGCGTCCTCCAGTAGAAAGTCTGTCACTTTGAAAAACATGGTAGACCCAAAAGCTGTTGTGCTTGCAGATCCCGATATTATCTTAAGAGTACTTGTGAATTTACTTTCCAATGCCATCAAATTTTCACCTGCAAATAGTGCTGTAGAAATCTCTACCCTGGAATTACCGGAAACCTGGCAGATCTCAGTGAAGGATTATGGCCCAGGAATTCCAGCATCAGCCAAGAAAAAAATATTTGAATTGTACGGTCAATTACAGGCTAAAGAATTTGGGGTAACACCATCGACCGGCCTGGGATTGACATTCTGTAAACAGGCAATTAAGGCCCACAATGGGTTCATTGGAGTGTATTCAAAACCAGATAAAGGAGCCACCTTTTATTTCACATTGGCAAAGAGTCAAAAAATTGTATTTAGCCAGGATGACGACTCAGAAAACGTTAGTAAAACATTTCAACTTTCAGAGGAAGATCGTGCTTACCTATCTGGATATGTGGAGCGATTAAAGAATTTCGAGATTTATGAATTCACTAAGATTACAAAGGTCATTGACGAGATAGAAGGGAAGAATGAAAATTTACTGCAATGGAAGGAGAACTTTAAAAATGCGATTTTCTCAAGTAATACAGAAAAGTTCAAAGATTTAATAAAAGATCTATGACTTCATTGATATTGATCATAGATGACGAACCCATGAATCTTCAGGTAATTGCAGAAATACTGGAACCTTACGATTACAACCTGCTCTATGCACCTACAGGAAAAAAAGGTATTGAAATAGCTGAAGAGAGACTTCCTGATGCCATAATAATGGACTGGGACATGCCAGGTTTGAGTGGTATTGAAACTACAAAAATCCTAAAACAGCTGGAAGACACTTGTGATATTCCAATTTTGATAGCGACCGGCAAAGTTTCTACACCAGATGATCTTGAAAAATCATTGGCTTCCGGAGCAGTAGATTTCCTAAGGAAACCCATTGTAGACTCTGAATTGGTGGCACGGCTTAATTCAGCTATACAAATTTCGAACTCAATTAAATTGATCAAAGAGCAGAATAATGCCATCAAAACCAGTTTGAATTATGCGGTGGATATTCAGCGAAGCATGCTACCCAAAAATGAAGACTTTAATAATTATTTTGACACACATTTCATCCTGGATTCACCGAAGCAAGTGATAAAGGGTGATATTTTCTGGTTGAGAAGTAATTTGAATGGACAGGTATTATTGGTCTTAATTGATTCAGGACCTTCTGTAAGTGGCGCATTATTATCGACAATGATCAATTTGAGCTTACAGAGAATTGTGGACGAGAACGATTTTTTAGAATCACATATCCTCCTGGGAAAGATCAATGAGCTATTAGCAGGAGAGATTAAGACATCAGCGGGAGGAAGAGGAGTGAAAATATCGGTTTGTTTGCTTGACTATAATGAATCTACATTTCAATTTGCAGGACCTAGAAATTCGTTATTTGTTTTTAAAAACAGGGTCCTGGTCAATTTATTTGGAGAAAATGATCACGATGAAGCCTTTAACAAGTCCTATAAGATTCGATACGGTAAAGGGGACAGGTTCTATTTGATCTCAAATGGGTGGTCAAATCAGCACGGAGGAAACGAAAAAGAGCCTTATGGGCATGATAAACAACTACAGTTTATGGAAAAAATTCAGGAATTGACAATGAGTTCACAGAAAAAACAAATTTCAGAAGAATTTGATAATTGGATGCAACAATCCTGGGCTAGCCAGGAAGATGATCTAATAGTAATTGGAATAGAAATGTAAGTCTTATATATTTAAAAAAAACTAACTTGATGAACGCGACCATATTGGTAGTAGACGATGATCCATTAAACATGGAGATGATTTCGATCATCTTAAAACAGAAGTCTTACAACTTTTTATATGCCTCGAATGGAGATGAAGGAGTTTCCATCGCCCGGAAGCAACTTCCTGATGCCATCATTATGGATTGGGAAATGCCTGGTCTGAATGGACTGGATGCTGTCAAATTATTAAAGAAGGAGAGTTTAACAAAGGATATTCCGGTAATAATCGCTACTGGTAAAATGACTTCTCCTGATGACCTGGCCAGAGCATTAGATGCGGGGGCCATTGATTACGTGCGAAAACCAATCGTGGCGACTGAATTGAATGCAAGACTCAATTCTGCACTTGAACTTTCCAGGTCATATAATCTTATAAAGGCACAGAACCGGTCAGTCAGGTATAGTTTGAATTATGCAAGGGAAATTCAAAAAGCACTGTTGCCTCCAAAGGCAGAGATTTCTGACCACTTTTCACAAGGTTTTGTGATCAGTAAGCCCAAAGAATTACTCTCAGGTGATTTGTATTGGGTAACTCACAGTAAAGATGATAGTAAGGTATTTATTTTCCTCTGCGACCCAGGCCCATCAATAACCGGAGCACTTTTATCCACGATGATCAATGTTTTACTTCATAGGATTCTTGATGAAAAAGGATTTATGCATCCGGAAAAAGTTTTGGAAGAGTTGAATCAACACCTTTTAGAAGAATTTTCCAATGAGGAAATCAGAGACCGGGAAGGTGTGAAGATTTCAGCATGTCTTTTTGATCTGAAATCAAATAAACTGGAATTTGCAGGGGCGAAATTGTCGCTTATTGTCTTTCACAATGGAGAAATGAATGAGATTAAGGGAGATAGAAAATTCGCCGGAGGCTATCAGAAAGAAGAGAATCAATCTTACTCATCACATGCGGTTGATTTGCATAAAGGGGATACCATCTACATGTTCAGTAATGGCTTTATGAATCAGTTAGGTGGACCGGAAGATAAAAAGTATAGTTCCAAAGGGGTAAGAGAATTGCTTCAAAAAATCAATGAGACTTCATTTGACACGCACCAATCTCAAATAGAAGAAGAATTTATACATTGGCTGGATGCTGGAAACGAGGCACAAGATGATGACATTACTGTCATAGCCGTAAAAATATAAGACTTAGGTTAACTGGTTCGGGGGTTAATAACCCACTCGAACCGGTATTCCCTTTACATCATATTTGATATCGCTATTCCAAATTAGTTTTAGCTTTCCTTTTCTTTTTAATCCCTGTAGACAAAGTGCACAAGCATCTAAAACATCATCTAATAACACCTGAACCCTTCGGGTATTTTTCATAAATGCTTCTACTTGTATCAATAATTCAGGGGCATGAGCCTTGATGATTTCTATTCTTTCCTCAATGCCCTTTCGGGTCTTTTTTGAATCTAATATAGTTTCAGAGTAATTGAGCATTTGAAAGCACAACTCAGGGTGTGCTTCAAAAAAATGGTCAATTTTTGGTAGCTGCGATAAAAATGTATCGAGTTCTCTGATTTTCTTTGATATGTTGTATGCTTGGATCGAAAGGCTCTTTCCTGTAATTTGTTTGTTTATCTCCTTGGCCTGTTCGTAAGTAGTTTTATACAGTGCTTCCCGGCATGCTGGTGTAAACACGGAACCAGATTTCTTCTTTAACAGCTTTCTGAGTTGTTTATCTATATCCCTTGTGAAATCTGAACTACTAAGCCCCATTGGCATATCTATTAAAACGATATCAGGTTCAAGTAGAAAATCAGTTATCTTATCAATATTATCGTGAAGTGCAATCTGCCATTGATTCCTAAAATAGCTCACTGCCACCCATCCCCCTTTACATCCATCTATTCCTACACAGGTCATACTTCCAGTAATATTATAAAATTCTATAAAACTAATTTTTGAAGAATAAAAATTATATAAAATTAATTGAACAAAAATATTATTTCGCTTGGATTGAATTATGCGATTTTTTATTTTTCGGATTCAATTGTATGTAAAATGAAGAATTGGTAATGGTGTCCTAATCACCAAACTTATTTAACCAGTGGTCTGTGTTGTGCTAAACACAGACCATTTTTTTATTTGGGGTTAAAGATACCTGGCACTGGGTCATATGCAAACGTTTGCAAGAATAATTGAAAAAACTTTCCGGTTCATTCAATTTTTATTCCGGTTCACTTTATTTCATAGCCCTTAGGACCTTAAAAATCGATAAGTTCAATTAGGGCAATCACTATGAACAATGCAACTCTTCAAGTATCCTAATGGAATAACACTCCAGCAACGGATGTTTTTGCTCTCTACGTATGTAGTGGGGACAGCCGCATTTTTTCTTGGGTTGCGAGATATTGGCCTTCGGGGAGACATGGTTTCCGGCACTTTCGAGATATTCACTTTTATTCTGGCCAGCTATTTCCTTTACCTCTTCAATAAGCAAAAAAATATAGACAGGTTATCCAGTACGCTACTGATTATACTATTTCCTATAGTGACAGCTGGATGTATAATGGGTAGAGGTGGCCTTTCTACAGGCAACATGTTAATGTTTATCATACTGTTTGTGATACTGATAGGTACCATTAAAAGAAGAAACATTTTGTACCTGGCCATTTATGGGTGGGCATGTGTGGGAATCGTGGCGGTTGCAGAAATCATGGATCCTACAATTAGGGCATCATACCAATCGGTAAGTGATATCATTACCAGTGATATTATGATATTCACTGTTGCCGGGATTACATTTTTTTTGGTTTACCAGCTCACCACCAGTTATTTGGTTGAAAGAAAGGAGAATCTTCTGAAGAATGAGGAGCTCAGAAAGAAGAATGAACAGATCAAGGAACAAACTCGTCAATTACAGGAGATGAATGAGTTCAAGACTAAGTTATTCGCAATTTTGGGGCATGATATGATGTCTCCATTGCAGGGTCTTTCGTCAATATTAGATTTTATCAGGAACAAATTGGCCACTCCGGAAGAAATTGAGCTAATGCTGCCGAGTTTGACTCATCGGGTCCAGAATACATCAGAAATCATCAATAATCTATTTGACTGGTCTAGAATTTCCTTACAAAACGAGATTATCCACAGGGAGCAATTCCTGCTAAAATCTATGGTGGATAGAATAACTGAGAATGTAACCACCGTTTATACAGAGAAGAACACTACCATAAAGAATCATATTCCAAGTCACCTTGAAATTGAGGGAGACGCTTCATTGATTGAAACCATTATCAGAAATCTGGTGATGAATGCTATTAAGTATTCTAACAATGAGGGAGAGATCGATGTGATTTATGTAGAAGAGGAGGGTAATCACAAGGTTTGTGTACGGGATTATGGAATTGGCATGTCTGAAGAAATTCAGGAAACCTTATTTCATTTTGATGTTGAGTCTAAACCTGGTACAAGAGGAGAAATTGGAAAAGGTCTGGGACTATTCTTGTGTAAAGAATTTGTAAAGGCTCATGGTGGTGAAATATTTGTGCAGAGTGAAGTGAATAAAGGGTCAGAATTTTGTTTTACGATTCCCTTCCAGCATCAACCAAAAGAAGGGAAATTGACACTTCCGAATGCTAATTAATTTCAAGTCTGCTGCAGCTGACGATAGGAAGATGGAGATGTCTTGAAAAATTCCTTAAAGGCCGCTGAAAATGTAGCCAGATCATTGAATCCACATTCAAATGTAATCTGTGTAACATTTAGGTCACTGTAGGCTAATAATTCCCTTGCTTTCTCAAGCTTCTTCATTTTGATATACCTTCCTGGTGATTCACCGAATACTTTTTTGAATTCTCTTTTAAAAGACGATAAACTCAAATTAGTGAGTTCACACAGATCAGTCATTTTGAGATTATCATACAGATGCTTCTCGATGATTTCCTTGAATTTGTAAGTTCTTTGGGAAAACAGATTACTCAAAATAGTGCGCACACTCGGTGCATTTGAAGTCTGATTGAGTAATAGCAGTAACTCTTTTACCTTGAGGACTAATATATCCTCAGTGACTAATTCGCGATTTTCAAAATAAAAGAGAATGCTATCAAAGTACTTCTCAAATAAAATATTTTCCTTGAATTTAGCGATGGATGCAGTCGGTAAATTCCCTTGACTTTTTAAGAATGAGGGGATCTCATTGCTGAAGATTCGTTTGAGTATTTCCGGATAAAAATGGATGGCAACAGCCTGATAATGACCTGTTACATCAGAACCTTTCATCTTGGCAACATAGTTACCACATTTCATCAGAAGGGATTCCTTCTCTTTTGCCACAATACTTTCTACTTCACCGTATGCATGTTGACTTCCTTCCTTGATGAAAAGAAGACACGCCTCTTCAGGCATTGGGTTTGGTAATGCGAAAGGGGGCTTTACTGTTGCTGTTTCAAACAACATTTTGCCGTAAAGGTCTAAGGTATCCCTATTGATGATCATTGTGGTTTTGAATATACTACAAAATTAAAAAGTGGGGCAAGATTTGCCCCAAATAGTCTTATACTGCAGACTGGCTAAGTATCAAATTCTGAATACCATCCAACCCCATGCTACCAACTTGTGCTAAACCCTCTTTTGCTGCTGCCTCATTCTCTGGTAAAACATCATAATTCCACTTCCAGGTTACCTTCGCACTATTTTCATCTACTTTTTCCACCTGCATGCTACCTTCAATGTTTTCTACAGGCATCATGTGTTGCTTGGGAATGGCATATTCAAACAGCATTTTTTCATCATCCACATTTAGAATGTCTTCTTTGAATTCACCATCTTCAGTTCCACAATAGCGGTTATTTCCTTCAACACGACAACTAGTTATAGGTGCCAACCATTTATCAACGCCACTTACTGCGCCCACTATGCTCCACACATCTGCTGCAGGAACCGAAAGAATCTTCTCTACTTTTTGATTTGACTTGATCATCTTATTTGATTTTTGTTTTGAATAATTTGATGTTGTAAAAATCAGCAGGTCATAGAGCAAATGTTTTTAGAGGAAGACCAGTAGTTTATGAATTTGGTCCAGGTTTTCACTTGTTCATCAGATTCTTTCACTATTTACGCAATACTTCTTCAAAAAGGAGTCTATAATTTTTAGATTAGTACCTGTTACCCGATTTGATAAGTGCGGTTGAAAAAACGAATTAAATACACACTCTTTTTACTGATTTCTGTACCAATATTATTGGAGGCTTTGTTGTGGGCGTTCGGTTTTAGGCCATACGAGGTTAAAGATTTTTCAATTGTAAGTGATCCACAGTTTTGTCTGGTGCCTCATTCGCAGTACGGGATTGCTCTAAAACCAGGTAAATTTCAGGTGACTATGAACGGAGCGCTTACTTATCAGGTAACTCACTCCCTTGACTCCATTAGAGAAACAAAATCCTCTCATGAGAAATATGAATCCGACCTGGCAGTTTTTGGCTGCTCTTATACATACGGAATAGGTGAAGATGACAGTTTAGTATTGACATCATTGCTGTCGGATGAATTCACAAACTTCAATATTAAATCATATGCCGTTCCAGGTTATGGCAATGTTCATGGTTTCTTAAAACTGCAGGAGCTTGTATCTGAGGGCAAAAAACCAAAGGTGGCTATTTTTAATTTTGCTGATTTTCATCTGGAGCGGAATGTGCTTTCTCCTGTATACCGTGCGCATTTGAAAATAGGTTTTGAAAGAGCTCGTGGTAGTGATATGGCCAGCATGGAATCAGCTAGTTTTCCTTTTGTTAAGAACCTGAATGGGAAACTTACTTATGAGTCAATTAGATGGCTAGATATTTATGATCATTGGCCAGGCAGAAAATGGTCTTGTGTAGTCAATGCAGTGCAAACGGCTTACGATAACCAGTCAGGCGCGAAGCTTGCATCCTTTGAAAGCACTGAATTGTTGTTTAAAGAGATAAATAGTTTTTGTAATTCACATGATATTCAGCTTGTAGTGACGGGGATTACAGATCATCCTGATACCATGAGATTACTAGCCCAGCTAAATGAGCATGGTATAAATACCCTGGATATTACATTACCAGTTCACCAAAAGGCATTTAATCACTGGCCGGTAGACACGCATCCTAACGCAGTAGCACACAAGTTTTATGCGGATGGGATTGCCAAGTATTTAAATAAGCATCATTTTTTGAATCTTTAAAACATGTATTGGATAGTTGTCATACTTTATATTTTGCTTCTCACATTTATCCTGATGTATAGTTTCTCCCAGGCCAATATTGCTTTGGTTTATTTGCATCATGCGATGAAAAAGAAGAAAAATACTAGTGACTTAAAGTGTACACCTTTTGTCACGGTCCAACTGCCTGTATACAATGAAAAGTACGTGGTTAAAAGGTTGATAGAAGCCATCGTCTCTCTAGATTATCCAAAGGAAAAAATTGAGATTCAGGTGCTGGATGATTCCACTGATGAAACTGTATCCATTATTTCTGAGTTAGTCAGACAATATCAAGATTCAGGATATAACCTGGTACATGTGCAACGGCCTGAGAGGAGTGAATTCAAAGCGGGTGCACTGAAGTATGGGCTGGAATCAGCTAAGGGAGAATTTATTGCCATATTCGATGCAGATTTTCTTCCAGAAAGAGATTTTCTCCAACAGACATTGCCTTATTTTGAAGATGAAAAGGTTGGTGTGGTGCAGGCCAGATGGGGACATATTAATCAAGGTTATTCTCTGCTCACTAAACTACAATCTTTCGCGCTTAATGCTCATTTTATACTGGAACAAACTGCCAGGAATATTGGGTCTCATTTTATCAATTTCAATGGCACAGCCGGTATATGGCGAAAGGAAACAATCATTGATGCAGGAGGCTGGGAAGGAGATACTCTTACAGAAGATCTTGATTTAAGTTATAGGGCACAGTTACTTGGCTGGAAGTTTAAGTACCTTGAAGATGTAATCACACCAGCGGAGTTACCAGTGGAAATGAATGCTGTGAAGTCCCAACAATTCAGATGGTCTAAGGGGGCAGCTGAATGCATGAGAAAGAATTTCTTCAATGTGATGAAAGCGAAAAACCTGCGATTCTCAACTAAAATTCATGCATTCTTTCATTTAATGAATAGCTTTATTTGGGTCTGCATTTTGTTTTCAGCATTGCTTTTACTACCAATGCAGTACTTTGTGAAGGCAAACGATGGGTTCTTTTTTCTGGATCAATTACTGTCCATTTTTCAGGTTTCATTTGTCCTGCTGTTATTTTTCTACCTTACTGCTAATATTGTAGCAGAAAAAAAATGTCCCTGGCAAAATTGTTTGAAATTGGTATTGGCCTACCCGGTGTTTTTAGTTTTTACAATGGGGATCTCAATCTATAATGCCATTGGTGTAATAGAAGGTTACGTTGGTAAAAAATCACCCTTTGTAAGGACTCCCAAATTCAATATTATGAATGGGAAAGACAGCATCAATAATAAATCTTATGTCAAATGGAATATCAATAGCATTTCAATTCTTGAAGTGATTTGTTTTTTCTATTTCCTGATTTCAGCATACTTCACATTTGGGTTTGGTAACTATCAGGGATTTGTTTTATTACTCATGATGTCTGGGGGAATAGCTACTGTATTGACACTCTCAGCGGTTCACCATTATAGGGCAAACAGGATATCCGCTTGATACTAGCAGGCAAATACAGGATCCTTTTTTATATTTTTCTTAGTTTGCTATTAATCATCAGTGCCTGGATGATAGCTGGTCTCAAGTATTCCTATCACTATTCTGATTATTTCAGCAGAGATGATCCCGAGTTGCTTTTTTATGATTCCGCAATGGCTCAATTCACCAAATATGAAGATTTGCTGATTTTGGGCGTGGAACATGATAAGAATGTATTTGATACTACTTTCCTCAAAAAACTTAGAGATTTTGAAGACATTCTAAATCAGGTGAAAGGAGTAAAGGCCACTTCCTCAGTAGTTACCACCAAAAATTATGTCAATAGCTTGACAGGAATCAAAGAGGAACTATTCGTATCAATTGATTTTCTAAATCTTCGGAAGGATACCTCCCTGTTTTTTCAATATCCGGATGTGTACCCGAAGTTTGTTTCCCCTGATCGAAAATCGGTGTGTGTTTATCTCTTTTTAGATGAAAAGCCTCCAGAGAATTTTATCGCCAACCTAAAAAAGGTGTTGAGCGGTGAAAATTTTCAAAACCACTACATCTATGGGTACCGCATTGCTGAAGAACAGTTTGAAGAGCAGCTTCAAATGGAAGTCATTACACTGAGCTTGGTTTCTTTGATTCTGATAATAGCCTTTGTTTATCTGTTTTACCGAACGATGATTCCTGTGTTGATTGCCATAATATTTATTGGAGTCACTGTATTGATCTCACTAGGCTTCTTAAAATTAATTGGCGCTGATCTGAACTTATTGACTGTCATTATTCCCTCCGTTGTGGCTATTATTGCCATGAGTGATTTGATTCATGTCATATCAAGATTACATGAAGAGAGAGGTCGTTTATTGGAACAGGCAATCATAAGAACTTACAATGATTTGCGATTGTCCCTATTGCTCACTTCAGTTACTACTGCTTTTGGGTTTTTAAGCCTAACATTTACAGGTGTCAGGCCTTTTGTGCATTTTGGACTGACGTCAGCTTTTGGTATACTTTGCGCCTATCTCCTCACCATATTTTTTTTACCAGAGTTACTAAGGTTGTTTTATTCTAGTCCACAACTGAGTCAGTCACTAAGCAGGAACCTGCTTAGTGGGATAGATCAGCTTATATCAAAGAGGAATAGGTTAATTGCAGCAGTTTTCGTTATGTTTTTTGCCGTGTTCATCGTTTTTGCAAGACAAAATGAGGTAAATGCCTACATTTATGATGACCTGGATTCGTCTGATCCGATGAGTGAGGCGTTGCATTTTTTTGAGGAGAATTTCTTTGGAATAAGAGATATCAATCTGTTCATATCTATTGATCCGAAGAATAGCATTTATGACAGGGAAGTGCTGATTCAACTGGAAAGCATTGAGCACTACCTGATGGAAGAATATGGGGCCAGAAGTGTGTATGGATTTGCCACACTGGTCAAAAGATATAACAGGATGTACTATTCTGGAGTACCGGAAAGATTTGTTATCCCCAGAGAGAAAATTATCCAGGACAGGCTGGTCAGTGCTTTTGATCAGTTTGAACCAAAATCAGTGCTTTATGAAGTCATCACTCCGGATCATCGCTATACTCAAATCATGGTGAAATCTATGGACTGGGGTAGCAAAGTGAGCAATGAAAAGTTGGAGAAATTAAATGCATTCCTCACTCAGCACATTGATAAGGATTTAATGACCATCAAAATAAGCGGCGAGAGTTTATTCCTTGATAAGAGTAATGAAAACATTGCAAGAAACCTTTTCTTCAGTCTCATTGGAGCATTTGTGATTGTTTTTATGGTTGTACTGGCACTTTACAGGAATTTTCGCATTGCATTAATTGCGTTGCTTGTCAATATTTTTCCCTTGGTGGCCTTGCTGACAGTCATGTATTTTAGTGGGATCTACCTAAACAAATCAACAGTAATGGTTTTTACAATTGCTTTTGGAATTGCAGTGGATGATACACTGCATTTTCTGGGCAGGTTAAAAACTGAATTGAACAATGGAGAGCCCCTTCACAAGGCATTGAACAACGTGTTGGTTTCAACTGGAGAGGCAATTGGCATCACTTCAGTAATATTAATTGCTGGTTTTGTGAGCCTTATTTTTTCTTCGTTTCAATCTACGACAACTACAGGTACATTGATCAGCCTTGCTCTATTTTTCGCATTAATAGCTGATGTTATTTTCTTGCCTGCTTTGATCAGGTTTTCTAAACTGAAGTAGCCTACTAGTAACCGTACTTTTCTTTCCATAAGGATTTGAGCCGCTTTCGCATTTCTGCTTCTCTGGCATTATCTCCAGGGTCGTACAGCGTGGTATTTTTTATTTCATCTGGGAGAAATTCCTGAAAGGCAAAATTCCCTGGGTAGTCATGTGAATACTTATAACCTTTTCCGTAATCCAGGTCTTTCATAAGCTTGGTAGGGGCATTTCTGATTTGCATAGGGATCGAAAGGTCACCCGTTTCTCTTACTAATCCTTTCGCCTTTTTAATCGCCAGATAACTTGCATTACTCTTTGGAGAGGCGGCCAGATAGGTCACGCATTGTGAAAGAATAATTTCGGCTTCCGGGTAGCCAATCAAATTCACTGCCTGAAAAGTATTGGTTGCTATGACAAGAGCAGTGGGATTTGCATTTCCAATGTCTTCAGAAGCCAAAATAACGAGTCTGCGAGCAATAAATTTGACATCTTCTCCACCTTCAATCATCCGGGCCAGGTAGTAAACGGCAGCATTTGGATCACTCCCTCTTATTGACTTGATAAATGCCGATATAACATCATAATGCATATCGCCAGACTTATCGTAAATGACAGTTTTTTGCTGTGCAGTTTCCATGACAAATTGGTCTGTAATGACGTTATCATCACCTAAAGCGTCCACCACCAGCTCAAAAAGGTTCAATAATTTCCTGGCATCTCCTCCTGACAGATTGAGTAGAGCTGTACTTTCTTTGATATCAATGGCTCTTCCATCGAATTTTTCATCTTGTACCATTGCTTTATCCAATAGACCCAGTAGATCTTCCCTTTCGAGATGTTTTAAGGTGTATACCTGGCACCTTGATAACAATGCAGCATTTACTTCAAAACTTGGATTTTCAGTGGTTGCACCGATCAGTGTGATCGTACCTTTCTCAACAGCACCCAGCAAAGCATCTTGCTGACTTTTATTAAACCGATGGATCTCATCAATGAATAAAATGGATTTCTGGCCGGGTCTAACTTTTGCTATGACCTCTCTCACTTCTTTCACACCTGCACTTACAGCGCTAAGTGTGTGAAAGGGGAGTTTCACTTCATTTGCGATGATATTGGCGATTGTGGTTTTACCAACTCCGGGTGGGCCCCAAAGTATCATGGATGGAATTTGTCCCTGACGGATGGTTTTTCTTAAAATGCCTTGCTCACCTACCAGATGGTCCTGACCAATAAGGTCTCCGAGTTTGGAGGGTCGCATTCTTTCGGCAAGAGGTAAGGTGTTTTGGAACATGATTAGAAAATTTGAATCAAAGATACAATGTCAGATTCAACCCCGGCAAACTTTCTTTCTCTACTTAATTTAGAAGATATTCGCACATGCGAAATAGTAAATGGTACATACATCCAGCCCTTGCCCTTGTAGGACTGATCTATGGTGCCAATTACAATATTGCAAAAATTGCCCTGAACGGGTATATCCCTCCATTTACGTTTATCGCGATCAGAGTATCCATAGCTACTGCAGTACTTTGGCTATTGCACAGGTTTGTGGTTAATGAATCCATTCAGTCGAGAAGTGATTTCATTGCCTTATTTAAGTGTTCCATTTTTGGAGTGGTTGTCAACCAGTTACTATTCTTTCAAGGACTTAGTCTTACTACAGCGATCAATGCGTCAATAATCATGACCTCAACTCCCATATTGATTGTGATCATGTCCTATTTTGTACTGAAGGAGAGGGTAGGAAAGCGAAAGTTGATGGGACTTCTGGCAGGTCTTTCAGGAGCAGTACTTATTATTTATAAGAAAGATCTCAATTTCAATAATGAGACATTCATTGGAGATGTTTGTGTCTTTGTCAATGCGTTTTCTTATGGGTACTATTTAGTGATTGTGAAACCTCTGATGTCTAAATACCATCCATTGACAGTCGTGAAATGGATCTTCACATTCGGAGTGATCTTTGTGATTCCATTTGGGGTGTTTCAGATGGACGAATTGGCCACTGGGGTCTATCCTTTGAAAGTTTGGATGAGTATTGGTTATGTAATCCTCTTCACGACTGTATTGGTTTATTGGCTCAATGCACTGACGCTCGGTCATGTTTCAGCTTCTATTGTTGGGATGTATATTTATGTCCAGCCCTTATTTGCTACATTCTTAGGCGTATTGTTCTTTGGTGAAGCCTTCAGTGTTAAGCATGTCATTGCTGCAATTCTGATTTTTATTGGCGTGTATATGGTCAATAAGTCGAGATCACACTAGAATTGGATTCCCTTCACGATTCTTTCAAAGTTATCCAGGTCATTGTCATTTATTTCCAGATGTGTGACAAATCGGATGTCCTTCGCGCCAAATTGAACAGCAAGTACTCCTTCATCAGCTAATTTGGAAATCACCTCTTTCGGTTTGAATGACTCATTCAGACTTGCAATGACAATGTTGGTGTCAATTGGTAAAACTCCGTGGGTAATTGAGAGATTCTCCAGGATTGCTCCAATTTTTCTTGCCCTTTGATGGTCCTCACTGAGTCTCTCAATATGATTGTCCAGGGCATAGATACATGCAGCCGCCAAATAGCCTGCTTGCCTCATACCTCCGCCAAATACTTTTCGAACCCTCTTCGCTTCTTTGATCTTTTCGGCAGAGCTTACCAGGCAAGAACCAACTGGTGCACCAAGGCCTTTGCTAAAACATACTGAAATGGTATCGAAATACTTTCCATATTCTGATGGTTGTTCACTTGTTTCTGCCAACGCATTGAAAACGCGAGCTCCGTCCAGGTGAAGCTTTAGTCCATTTGATTTACAAAACTCACTGATCTTTGAAATCTCAAATAGTGTATAATAGCTTCCTCCTCCTTTATTTACAGTGTTTTCGATAGAAACTAAAGTAGTTCTTGGATTATGAATGTCATCCGGGTTAATGTTTTCCTCTATTTGAGAAACGGTAATTCTTCCTCTGTCTCCATCCACAAGTCTGCTGGAAACCATAGAATTGAAGGCCATTCCTCCTCCCTCGTAATTGTAGATGTGGGATCGCTTGTCACAAATTACTTCTTCTCCGGGATTTGTATTGATCTTTAGTGCGATCTGATTGGTCATGGTCCCGGAAGGGCAGTACAGGGCAGCCTCCATTCCGAAAAGGTTGGCTACTTTTTCTTCAAGCGCTTTTATAGTGGGATCTTCATTAAAAACGTCATCTCCTACTTCCGCACTCATCATGACTTCCAGCATACCCTGAGTGGGCCTTGTGACGGTATCACTTCTGAAATCAATTTTTGTTTTGCTCATCTTTTTCTTCAGGTGCAGGCTTCTCTTCTTTCTCTTCTGGTGGAAACGGATTGATCCATTCTGATCTTCCCCATCGGTCCCATTCAACTTTTAGTAAATCGACATCAGGATCGACAAGTCTGCCTCTCTCCCCTTGATTGAGTCTTACATATCCCTCCAGATAAATAGAAAAGTTTTCCCAACCCTCTTCTTCTCTGATTTTCTTCTCGAGTATTCGGGAATATTGGTATATGAAGTCAGGGAAGGCAGCTACTTTCCTGGCCTGTTTCTTCGTCATTTCCTTCATTGGGAATATTTTCTTTTTCTCTCCCGTGTCATTATTGATGATTTTGAAATGCCCAAACCCACCTTTTGCCCGAAGCATCATTTGCCATGACATTCTGTGTCCCTCTTCGGTCCAATGCACATCACCATAATAGAAAAAATGCCTGAATGGCAGGGCTAATTGCAGGATGACATAACCAAAGAACAAGTAATACCATAAGCTCTGCGACCAGTTGCTGCCCTGATAGATCTTGTCTTTAGCGGGCATGCGCTTTCTGAAAAATAACCTACTGATCTCATCCGGTGGGAAAAAGAAGACAAGTAACGATATCATCAGGTAAGGGAAGATCCCAATTTGAAATACCCAGGAGTTAAATAGGTTGAATATTAGCGTGAATATGACACCCAGATACCGTGTTCTCTTGAAAAGTAATATGGGTGTTATCAAGCCATCGTAGAGGATTCCTCCGTAACTAATCGCGTACTGAAACCATCTCTGTGCTAATAAAGGGCCAATTAACCAATAACCTGACTTTGAGTTAAACCAAACCCCGATAGGTTTTGCATTGAGCCAGTCAGGATAAATTTTATTAAATGATGCAAATGAGTAAACCAATCCCACCTGAAACACCCAAAATTTGTGGCATATACGGGGGCAGGTGTCTTTCCTAACAATAAACCCAAATAGTACATCAAGACTAAATCTTCGATGTGCCGGCATAATTCCCATTACAAAACTCATTAGGCAGAGCAGGTAATAATGGTTGTTGTAGGAGGTCTTTTGCATCAGGTAAGTGGCTGTCCACATCAGGAAAAACCCGAAAGCACCAACTCGATAAAACAGCCCAAGTGAGATGAGTAACCCCATTGTGCCCATTACCGCAAAATAATAGTACATACCATCACCTGGTAAAGGCTGCAACCATTCAAAACCAATAAATGTAAATGTAAACTCAGGTTCGATCATTACACGCCTGACCCAACCAGTCATTATCGCTCCATATGACTCAGCTGCACAGAGGAGGCCAAAAAGTATCCGAAAAATTACCAGCGGACTATTGTCGACCTCCGTAAAGAGCCAGTTGGATGAGAAGTATTTTGAAATGGTTTTCATGATAAACCAAAAATATACCGATCCTGAAGAAATAAAAAGTAATTTTTTTCAATTGAGCGATTGGCTTTAAAAGGATATCTTTGGGCTCAATTATTGGTCAATGGTAGAAAAAATTAAAACCTTAATAGCCCGGGAGATTGAGGCCATTCAGAATATTCCTGTAGATGGTGAGATATCAGCAGCGTTAGATCTGATCTATGAACAGGTGCACACCAAGCATGGTAAGCTCGTAATCAGTGGTATGGGAAAAGCGGGGCAAATTGGGTACAACATCGCGACTACCTTCTCAAGTACAGGTACTCCGGCAGTTTTTTTACACCCTTCGGAAGCACAGCATGGTGATCTGGGTATTTTGCAGAAAAATGATGTGCTTTTACTAATATCCAATTCCGGCAAAACAAGAGAATTAATAGAATTGGTGCACTTGAGCAGAAGATTGTACAGTGGTATTCCAATTTTAACATTAACTGGTCATCCTGAAAATGAATTGAGTAGCTTTTCCAATGCCGATATAAGTACAGGTAATCCAACTGAGATCTGCCCTTTGGGATTGACCCCTACAACAAGTACCACTACTATGACTGTAATTGGTGATGTGATGGTAGCATTAATGATGGAAAAGATCAATTTTAGTAAAGAAGAATATGCCAAAAGGCACCACAGTGGTTATTTAGGCCAAAAAAGTAGAGGAGATGAATAAACTATTCTTAATAGCGGGCCCATGTGTGGTCGAGAATGAGAAAACACCATTAGAAATAGGTAAGAAGGTAAAAGCTTTATGCGACGAATTAGATATTGACTACATATTCAAAGCTTCCTACCGAAAAGCCAATCGTACCAAATTGGACAGCTTTACTGGGATAGGTGATACTGAAGCATTACAAATCATTAAAGGCACAGGGGAAGCCCTGGGAGTCCCTACCATATCTGATATTCATGAAAGTAATGAGGTAGAAGAGGTGGCAAAATATGTAGATTATCTGCAAATTCCGGCATTTCTTTGTCGGCAGACAGAATTATTGCTTGCAGCAGGCAATTCCGGTAGAGGAGTAAATATCAAAAAAGGCCAGTTTGTTTCCCCAGAAGCGATGAAATTCCCTCTCGAAAAGGTTCAGTCTACTGGTAATAATAAAGTTTGGCTCTGTGAGAGAGGGTTTACTTTTGGTTATAATAACCTGATTGTAGATGCTACTGTTATCCCAAGATTGAAAGCTCATGGTGTGCCTGTTGTGATGGATTGCACGCACTCACTTCAGGAACCAAACAAAAGCGAAGGTATAAGCGGAGGAAATGCTGAGTTGATCGAAACGGTAGCTTTGTCTGCCACTGCTACTGGCGCTGATGGTTTATTCATTGAGACACACCCGGATCCTGCAAATGCAATGAGTGATGGCAAGTCAATGTTGCCTTTGGACAAGCTGGAAGGAGTATTAAGAAAAGTAGTTGCTATTAGAAAAGCTTTGTCACAATTCAACTAACATGACAGAACGATTACAGAACCTTAAAATGTTGCTTCTGGATGTAGATGGAACCCTAACTGATGGAGGCATTTACATTGACGAGAGAGGCAATCAATCAAAAAAATTTAATGTGAAGGATGGTTTAGGAATCAAGCTGGCCATGGACCATGGTGTTGATGTAGGGATCATTAGTCATAGTTCGTCAAGCGGAATGATTGAAACCAGGGCGAAAATGCTGGGGATGACATTTTGTTATGTGGGTAAAGAACCCAAGCTGGAGGTTTTGAACAAGTGGTGTGAAGAAAATAACTGGCAAATCGATCAGGTAGGTTACATTGGAGACGATCTCACAGATATTCCTATAATGGAGGCTGTTGGGCTTTCTGCATGTCCTGCTGATGCTGTTAAACATGTAAAAGCTGTAGCTGATATTTTGTTACAATTTAACGGTGGTGAGGGATGTGTTCGTGAATTTGTTGATGAATTCCTGATTCCAGCGAAATCACAGAAAAAATAAAATGAGGGCTCCAACAAAAAATGGAAGCCCCCAAGTCTTAAAAAAAGAAGTACTAAAAGATTTTATAAACCTTAGTATTACCTGATTCAAATAAAAAGTCAGCTTTTCTTTTCAAAAGGATATCAGCGGGATTTTTCATGTTCTCATATTCCTGAGAAGTTCCTGAAAATACCAATTGATCCTGTGCATTATAAATTTCAATTGATTGGCTGGATGCCATTGTTTCAATATCAGCCATCGATAAATCAACATCTTCCAATTCTACAAGTATTTCGCTGATTGTAACTGAATCCACAGATTTGTTTAACTCCTTCTCTGGTTCAGCAGAAGCTGATAAACTTGTAATTGTCATTAATCCGATAACTGCCAATGCAGTAAAAAATGATTTCCTATTGTTGTTGTTTTGAGTTTTCATAATCCTAATTATTTTGAGTGACCTTGTGCCAGTATATTGGCGAAACCAGTGCCAAAAAACATAAAATATTGATAATCAAAACATTAAATATAGGATTATCGGAAAAAGTGTATCGTTTTCGTACACAATTGTTCGCAAAAAGTACATTGTAACCTTTTTGTAGCCAGTGAGATTATGTTTTAGTCAGGATTATGTCTAACCTTTTTTGAGGATTTATTATCTCAAGAACTGATTATTTCTATTTTTGCACCAAACTTAATCCAAGTAATAGATGAGTGTTCTTGTAAATAAAGATTCAAAGATTATCGTACAGGGTTTTACTGGTTCAGAAGGTACCTTTCATGCTTCCCAAATGATTGAGTACGGAACCAATGTTGTTGGAGGTGTAACACCTGGAAAAGGTGGCCAAACACATCTTGACAAACCTGTTTTCAATACTGTTAAAGATGCCGTAGATACTACTGGTGCAGACGTTTCAATCATATTTGTTCCACCTGCATTTGCCGCTGATGCCATTATGGAAGCTGCAGACGCTGGAATAAAGGTTATCATCACTATCACGGAAGGTATTCCTGTGAAGGATATGATGAATGCAAAACCTTATGTGAAAAAGAAAGGTGCTGTTTTGGTAGGTCCTAACTGCCCTGGAGTAATCACTCCGGAAGAAGCCAAAGTAGGTATTATGCCAGGCTTTGTTTTCAAGAAAGGGAAAGTTGGTATTGTAAGTAAGTCAGGAACACTTACTTATGAGGCAGCTGATCAGGTTGTAAAAGCTGGATTAGGTGTAACTACTGCTATTGGAATAGGTGGAGATCCAATTATCGGGACATCTACTAAAGAAGCAGTTGAAATGCTAATGGCTGATCCTGAGACAAAGGGTATTGTCATGATCGGTGAGATTGGCGGTAACTATGAGGCCGAAGCAGCTAAATGGATCAAAGAGCAGGGAAATCCTAAACCAGTTGTAGGATTCATTGCAGGACAAACAGCGCCTCCAGGTAGAAGAATGGGACATGCCGGAGCAATCATTGGTGGAGCAGACGATACAGCTGAGGCCAAAATGAAGATCATGGCTGAGTGTGGTCTGTATGTAGTGAAGTCTCCTGCTGATATTGGAGAGACCATGCTAAAAGCTTTGAGCTAAGAAAGTAACAAAGTAACTCATAATATATGGATCAGGGACCGGTTTGAAGCCGGTCCTTTTTTTGTGCAAAGTCATTCACCGATTAATATTGAACGATCACAGAAGCAAACGGATAGGTTATCGAGAAATTCTAAAATGTTAAAATGAATAAATTAACTTAGATCAAGATTATTTCCTATTTCCGTAGCTGAAAAAGGCGATTGCTAAAATGTGATCGTCTTTTTTTTATTTATACCGGCCCTTCATCTAGTCTCCCGACAATAATTCACTATAAACAAGTCATTATGTCAGTTAAATTTTGATTTCACCCGCTGATCATGTCATTATGGCGTGAAAATCTCATTTTTTTGGATTGGCACAGAATTCGATCAGTAGCAGTTGAATTTGATTTACAAAAAAAAAACATAAGTGTTTAACCAAAAAAATATTAAAACGATGAGCTTGATGAAATACAATCCAAGAGACTACAGACCGGTATCATTCAACAGTTTGATTGATAGGTTTTTTAACGATTCATTCGTATCAAATGAAACTGCTCCAAGTTTCACACCACAAGTAGACATTGCAGAAACTGATAAGAATTTTGAAATTCAGTTTGCAGTACCTGGTATGGACAAAAAGGACTTTCATATTGATATCAATGATGGCGTGCTAACAGTAAGTGGAGAGAGAAAATTTGAGGAGACTAAGAAGGAGAAAAACTTTCATTCCGTAGAAAGTTACTTTGGAACATTCAAGAGGTCTTTCAAATTGCCAGAGAATGTGAAGGAAGAAAAAATTGAGGCGAAATATGAAAATGGCATTTTGATAGTGGATCTTCCAAAAAGCGAAGTGAAGAAAGAAATCAAAACTATTAGTATTAAGTAAGCGTGAGTAAGTGTTGAGTTTTTAAGGCGGATGGAGATCCGCCTTTTTTGTTAAATGTTGTTAATGAAAATATCTTTTGGAATAAGAATTGCGTTTCATGAACATAAGTCAACCAAACGCAGTATACTATAAAAACGGAAAAAGAATGAGCAAGAAACAATTTATAGCAGGTATGATAATGGCTTCTTTTGTCGGGGCATCTATTGCTCTGGGAGGCTTTTATTTTCTAGGAGAGAAAGAAAAAGTGTATGTTCCATTCGAAAAGGATCAACCGACAAAGTTGACCAATTATGCTGAGAATCCTGGGGAGATCATTGTGCCAGAGGGGCTGAACTTTATTCATGCAGCTGAAGTGACTACTCCGGCTGTGGTTCATATCAGGACTATTTACTCCGGATATAAAAAATCATCTCAAAATCCATCTTTTGAAGATTTCTTCAGAGATTACTTTGGGCAACCTGATCAGGGAAGGAACCCATCAAGAGGAGCCGGTTCCGGGGTGATCATGACTCCTGATGGTTATATCGTTACAAATAATCATGTAGTAGAGGGAGCCTCTGAAATTGAGGTGATGCTCAATGACAACCGCACATTTGAAGCTGAGGTTGTTGGCACAGATCCTACTACTGACCTGGCTCTTTTGAAAGTGGAGGCCCGGGAGTTGCCACAAATCACATTTGGTAGTTCAGATAATCTGCGAATTGGTGAGTGGGTCCTGGCAGTTGGAAACCCGTTTGAATTCAGGTCTACCGTTACGGCAGGAATTGTAAGTGCTAAAGCCAGAAACCTTAATATCTTGAGAGATAACAATGGCTTGCAAATAGAATCATTTATTCAAACAGATGCAGCCGTAAATCCAGGAAATAGTGGTGGAGCGCTTGTCAATTTAAGAGGAGAGCTTGTAGGGATCAATACAGCAATAGCTACTCCTACAGGAACATTTGCAGGATATTCATTTGCAGTTCCGGCTACTCTGGTGCAAAAAGTGGTGAATGACTTGAAGGAGTTTGGGGCAGTACAAAGAGCATTACTGGGGATCCGAATTGGCGATGTAGATGCAAACCTTGCTGAAAGAGAAGGATTGGACGTGCTGAAAGGAGTATATGTGAGCCAGGTAGGTGCAAACAGTGCTGCAGACGAGGCAGGAATTAAATCTGGTGATGTGATCATCGCGATCAATGACCGTCCTGTAGATAATGTTTCGGAATTACAGGAACAGGTGGCGTTGAACCGTCCGGGAGATAAAGTGAATGTTACCTACGTAAGAGATGGTAGCACAAAAGTGACCAGAGCAACATTAAAGAATGCTGAAGGAAATACAGAGATGGTGTTGGCATCCGCCAATGTTGAAATAGGTGGTGCAGAATTTGAGGAAGTATCAGAGGACCTGAAGAAGAAACTTGATTTGGAAGGTGGGGTAGCTGTTGCTGAGGTAACTGATGGAATATGGAAAGAAGCAGGTATCAAGCCCGGGTTCATTGTCACGAAAATAGATAAAAGACCAGTAGAGGATGTGGAATCTCTTTCCAGAGAGCTGGAGCGTACCTCAGGAGATGGAATACTGGTAGAAGGCGTTTATCCGGATGGTGAAAAAGCCTATTACGGCCTGGGGTGGTAAGCTGAGAAGATTTAAAATAGTGTAAGTAGTTTTTTCATTGAAGAGTCGCCTGAATTGGCGGCTCTTTTTGTATATACAGGTCTGCTCACAATTATAATACAGGGTCAGGTTTGATGCTTTCATAGCATTGTATACTTTTGCGGCCAAACAACATTAAACGATTAATCATGTCAGATCAATTTGGTATCAAAAAAGCGCTTCAGGCATTCGGAATTGAAGCGATCAACTCTGGTTCATCAACAGGAGCCAATTGGATAAAATCAGGAGGAGAAAAGATTGATTCTAACTCACCGGTAGACGGTTCACTGATTGCTTCAGTGGAGGCAGCTACTCAGGAAACTTATGAGGCTGTTATTCAAAAAGCTGATGAGGCATTCAAAGCCTGGAGACTCGTACCAGCACCAAAGAGAGGAGAAGTTGTTCGTCAAATTGGCGATGAATTAAGAATACACAAAGAAGATCTTGGTAAACTCGTATCCTTTGAGATGGGTAAATCATACCAGGAAGGACTTGGGGAAGTACAGGAAATGATCGATATCTGTGATTTTGCAGTAGGTCTTTCAAGACAATTGTATGGATTGACAATGCACTCAGAAAGACCAGGTCACAGAATGTATGAGCAATACCACCCACTTGGAATTGTTGGGATCATCTCAGCATTTAACTTTCCGGTAGCGGTATGGAGCTGGAATACTATGTTGGCATGGGTTTGTGGTGATTCATGTGTTTGGAAGCCATCTGAAAAAACACCAATTACGGCCATAGCTTGTCAAAAAATTGTACAGCAGGTATTTGCAAAAAATGATGTTCCGGAAGGACTTAGTGGTTTGATTATTGGTGACTACCGAGTAGGTGAAATGTTATCCAATGACAAAAGAGTACCTCTAGTATCGGCTACCGGGTCTATCCGAATGGGCAAACTAGTAGGCGAAGCTGTTGGAAGAAGACTGGGAAGAGCATTGTTGGAGCTTGGAGGAAATAACGCTATCATCATGTCTAAAGATGCAGATGTAGAGATGTCATTGATCGGGGCTGTATTTGGTGCAGTGGGAACTGCTGGTCAGAGATGCACATCTACGAGAAGGTTGATCATTCATGAAGACATTTTTGAGGATGTGAAAAACAAATTGGCAGGTGCCTATGGTCAGTTAAAGATTGGTAACCCACTGGATCAAAATAATCATGTTGGGCCTCTAATTGATACAATGGCTGTGGATGCATACACTAAAGCTATTGAAAAGATCAAAGAGGAAGGTGGAAAAGTTGTAGTAGAAGGTGGCGTTCTTGAAGGAGAAGGTTATGAGTCTGGATGCTATGTGAAACCAGCGATTTATGAAGTGGAGAATAGCTATGCCATTGTACAACACGAAACTTTCGCGCCAATTTTATATTTGATCAAATATAAAGATATCGAAGAGGCTATCGCTATCCAGAATGATGTGCCACAAGGTCTATCAAGTGCCATAATGACCACCAATTTGAGAGAGTCAGAATTATTCCTTTCTCATGCTGGATCTGATTGTGGTATCGCCAATGTGAATATTGGAACATCGGGTGCTGAAATAGGTGGCGCTTTCGGTGGTGAAAAGGAAACCGGTGGTGGAAGAGAATCCGGATCTGATGCCTGGAAAGTATACATGAGAAGACAAACGAACACGATCAACTACACAACCGAGTTGCCATTGGCACAAGGAATTAAGTTCGAATTATAATAGGAATTAAAACATAGAGGAAGGCGTTTTGGGGTAACCTGAAACGCCTTTTATATTTTTATTCCCCCTCACGCTGTAACCGCGACGGAGACTGTGGCGTCCAATGGCCAAACTCAAAATATTCTCGTTATGATTTACAGCTACTTAAAAATTGCGCTTCGCAATATCAAAAAGCAGAAACTATTTTCTGCTATTAACATTTTTGGACTATCATTTAGCCTTTCAGTTTGCCTTATCATCATCATGTTGGTCGCTGATCAGTCCAGCTACGATGACTTTAATGCTGATGCGGACCGTGTCTACCGTGTCAATCACACCAAAACAGACATGGATGCAGTCATTGCCGGAATGGCAACTTCACCTATGCCACTGGGAGAAGAGTTGATGAGCAATTATACTGGAATTGAGAATTACGCCAGACTCTATAGGGGTTTTGGAAACAAATGGATCAAAATTGAACATGATGTCAATATCCCAATTGCAGGTTATTATGCTGATGCTGGCGTATTTGATGTGTTCCAGTATGAATTGGCATTGGGCAACAAACACACAGCCCTGGAAGAACCATACTCGGTGGTTTTGAGTCACGAAGGAGCCAAAAAGCTATTCAACACCGACAATCCGATTGGTGAGGTGATCAAAGTAGGAGAACTTGGTTCCTATAAAGTCACCGGGGTTTTAAAGCCGATAGATGGAAAGTCTCACATTAAATTTGAAGGATTAGCATCCATTTCTACAGTTCCGGGATTAGTAAAGCAAGGTGTTTTATCCACTCCACTTGATGACTGGAAAAATAGAAACCGCGGTTGGACATACTTGAAATTACAGGAAGGCACCACTGTAGAACAAGTTGAGCAGGATCTTGCTCAAATCAGTCATGCCCAGTATGACCAGTATGAAGACATTAATGCAGATTTTTACTTGCAGAACATAAGAAAAATAAGTCCAGGGCCATTAATGGGTAATCCGATCGGGCCAAGTGTACCATTCATTTTAGTGTATTTCCTTACTGGATTGGCGGTGATTGTTATGATCTCAGCATGTTTTAATTATACCAATTTATCCATCGCCAGGTCTTTGGAAAGAGCCAGAGAGGTAGGAGTGAGAAAAGTTTTTGGTGCTGTAAGAGGTCAGGTCTTTACTCAATTCCTAACAGAATCAGTAGTGATTGCTGTGTTGGCCTTTTTCTTTTCACTGGTGTTAATGACCATTTTGAAACCAGCATTCCTGGCGCTGAATTTTAGTCAGATGTTGGATTGGGACCTGAAGCAATCATTTTCAGTGTATTTGTTGAGTCTTGTTTTCTCAATTCTGGTGGGTATCATAGCTGGTGTACTTCCATCTTCATTCCATTCTTCAGTGAAAGCTTTGGATGCTTTAAAGAAACTTTCAGGTGTAAAAGTGATGTCACGAGTGGGCATGAGAAAAGCTTTGATCGTGGGTCAGTTCTGTATTTCGTTGTTGCTAGTCATTACAGTCAAAGTCATTTATGACCAGATGGACTTTATGTTGAACAAAGATTATGGTTTCGACAAGGAAGCTAATATTGTCATTCGCCTGAACAATACAGATCCTGAATTATTGAAAACAGAATTACAGAAATATGCGAGTGTAACTAATGTTTCGGCGGCATGTTTTGTGCCAGCTTCAGGAACCAGTACACAGAGAGATGTCTTTATTGAGGAGGAAGAGAAGGCCTTGAATTTTTTCTATGCGGATGAAGATTACCTGGATAACATGGGGCTGGAGTTAATTGCCGGCAAGACATTCACAAAAGATAACAGGAAGAATAAATTGATAATCAATGAACAGGCTATTCCTTTCCTTGGATTTGAAAATGCTATAGATGCAATTGGGAAACCTGTCATTACAGACGATTCCGTTACACAGCAGGTAGTGGGGGTGATCAAAGACTTTCATCATGAGACTTTGCTCTCTGAAATAAAGCCATTGGCAATTCAATACAATCCCGAAAGATTTTCAATTCTTCAGGCTAAAGTGAATTCTCAAAATGTACAGGCTGCTTTTGGGGATATTGAGAAGGCGTGGGTAACGGTGAATCCTTCACTTCAAATAGACTATAAATTAATGGCCGATGAAGTTTCATTCTTCACGGAGATGATGTTCGGTGACCTATCAAAAGTTGTTTTCTTCATTTCAATGCTGGCTATTTCCATCTCATGCATGGGATTGATGGGGATTGTAGTTTACAGTACACAATTGAGGATGAAAGAAGTGTCCATCAGGAAAGTCCTGGGAGCGACGAGCAAGTCATTGGTGTTGCTCCTTTCAAAATCATTTATCAAGTTATTGGGTGTTTCAATTGTGTTGGCAGTACCATTAGCCTGGCTGATCAATAATGCCTGGTTGAATTCAATTGCCTATAGAACTGAGATAAGTGTGTTTTCGGTTTTATTAGCCGTTTTTATTGTTGCCACTTTAGGATTTTTAGTGATAGGCTCACAAACATTTAAAACTGCTAATAGCAACCCAGGAAAGACACTACGAGAAGAGTGAGTTTTGTAGTAAAAAAGAAATCCCAGCGGAGCACTATGCAACGCTGGGATCTCAAACAGCTACGGAACACAATCTATGCTTCAAAGTAACTCCATCTTTTTCAACCCTTCCTGTCAACAGACTTTCCATTTCTGCCAATTCATTTTTATTTTAGAAAAAATAAGATGAAGATGCGCAAACTGATATTTACCACCCTTTTTTCTATCCTTTTTTTCCTGGGAACTGCTCAGGATACCTATAAATTAGCCAAAGACATCCAATGGGCAGAACCCGAAGGGTTTCCATTGAAAATGGACATTTACACTCCCAATGATGCGCCTAAAAAAGAATTGCCGGTATTGGTAATTTTTCATGGTGGTGGCTGGTTGATCAATAACAAATCCATCATGAATCAGATGTCTGATTACGTAGCAAAGACAGGTAAGTATGTAGTCTGCAATGTGGACTACCGATTGCTGGGAGATCAGGAAAATACGGTGAGGATGGATGAAATAATTCAGGATGTGTTTGGGGCAGTCCTGTGGGTCAAAGAAAACATTAAAAAGTATGGCGGAGATCCGAATAATATAGCAGTGACAGGAGATAGTGCAGGCGGGCATCTGGCATCTATGGTAATCATTATGGGAACCACATTGAGTGAATCCGGGATCATGGGAGAATCAAAGGGTTTTACACCAAGCTATCTTCCGAAAGGCAAGTCCATTGCAAAAATTATGAAAGAAGGAGGGATTCAGGTGCAGGCAGGATTGATTAGTTATGGAGCCTTTGATTTGTATGGGGCTTGTCAGGGAGGATTTGAATCTCCAGGGAATTTCTTTTGGCAAATGGGAGGAGCCCAGGCCAGACCAATTTTTGGTAAGGAATACACTGTTGCTGAAAATGAAGACCTATACAAGTTTATTTCCCCGATTTATAATATTCCAAATGCCGCAGAAAGACCATTACCTCCACAGCTGTTTACGGTTGGAACCGAAGATACCACCACACCACCAGTGGCAGTAAAAGCTTATTTTGATAAGTTGAGTGAAGCGGGTCACACCAATATTGAATACTGGGAGCATCAGGACAGGCCACATGCCTTTTTAGATTCAGGATCAAACGAATTTTTAGGGATCAAATTTGAGGAAGATGCACCTGAGGCACTGGACAAGATGTTAGGATTCCTGGATGATGTATTTTATAAGTAGCCGATAAAAAAGAAATCCCAGAACAGCACTATGCCACCCTGGGATCTCAAACAGCTACGGAACACAATCTATACCTCAAAGTAACTGCAGAAATTCTTAAGCAGAATGTCAAAAGACTTTCCGATACTGTCAATGTGAAAAAAAGTGGGAATAGATGCTGCATGTTAGGATTAATTCAGAAAAGAAATATATTTGCAAGCCTATCTAAGAATGGGGCTATAGCTCAGCTGGCTAGAGCGCTACACTGGCAGTGTAGAGGCCGGGGGTTCGAATCCCCCTAGCTCCACAATGTTATCACAAATCAGAAAGACACAAATCTCTTCATATTGCGCGTATGAGGGGATTTTTATTTTTCCAACCTCCATTTCTTTCATATATTCGCACTATATTGGTTAACAATGCGGTTAGCAATAAAAATGTTAACAGAAACGTTATTCAGTGGCTTTAAATGATGTTTTTTGACTTATTTTAAATGTATTTAGATGGGGATTCGAACCCTCAGCGGTATTGGCAAAAACAAATGGGTTGACTCCAGTTTGCTTCCATAGAAGCACTGATCTCAGGACGAATACCATCAGCAAATAAAGCAGCGTGGCAATGGGTAGAAATATTTGATAGAAGTTCATCTTTCTAAAGCTCTAATATGAAACCAGCATTAATAATTCGTCCGTCTGTTGGAGCCCATAGCTCAGGAAAATCGGGCTTAAAATGTGTATCCACATCAAATAACTCCATTCTATGCTGCCTTGTATCACTAAAATTCTCAAAGTTGACATATAGGCTTATGTTTTTGATCTTTCTCATGACCATGAAACCCATGGTCCAGTAATCATCTGTTCTGGTACGATCATTCCTGAATTGTCTTCCAGTGTAGTAGGCCTCATATCCAATCCTCCATTTATCTTCCACTTCATACATTAAGACAGAACCAATATTGTGTTTTGGAGTAAGTGGTTTTTGCTCATTAAGATTGTCATATTTCAATCTTGTATTAATCAATGCATAATTGGAAAAGAGCTTGAAATCTCTATATCCTAGCTTTACATTGGTTTCAATTCCTTGACTGCTCACTGGGCCATCAGCGTTTTCATAGAAATATTGACCTAAGGCATTCTCCCGAAATACTAAAGCGTCATTCAACCGGGTGAAAAAGAGCAATTGATTGATAGATAGCGTCCATTCATCACCCAGAAAAGTTTGATAGTTGACATCCAGGTTGACACCCATTGATCGCTCTGCCTCTGTGCTTATGTTTATTGGGAGAATGCCCTGGTACGTGAGGTTTTCTGCGTCTTCAGTAAAGATGGTCGGTAGTTTATAGCCAAGGCCGCCACCAATTCGTGCAGACCATGCTTGATTGAACTGTGCAAGAAATGAAAGTCTTGGCAATGTGAAGAATCCATATTCGAGATCATAGTCAAAACGCAACCCACTTTCCAATGCCAATTTTTCCGTCAGATCAATGGTGTTTTGTGTGAATGCTCCAAACGTGGTATAGCTATAATCCCGCTCTAGCGAATCAAACGGGGCTTCATCGAATTGATCAGTGTAGAGGTTGAGGCCTGAAATCCAGCTTGATTTTTCTGTACCATAGGTGTAAGCAATCTCGCTAAAGGACGACCACTGTTCACCCATGAATCGAAAATCAGGTTCAGTAATGTCCCGCTCAAAGTAGGTAAGGCTATTCTTTATGGTCAGTGACCTGTTATTGTCCAATTTGTTTTGATAAGTCAGCTGGTATGACATTCGATTAGATTCGTTTTCCTCAGTGAATTGATGAATGCCAATTTGGTTGTCTTCAATAACCTGAATATCACCACCCAGTCGATTTTCCAGGGTTGTGTTGAGTGTTAGCCTTAGGCTTGATTTTTCACTAGGATAGAAGAATAAAGAAGGATTTATTGTTAAACTTCTTATTCTGGGAATATCACTAAAGTCATCATTATTTGGGTCGTATGCTTGCTGTCTATTGGTAGAAGTATAAATTGATAATCCAAATTTGCCGAATCGTTCCGCGAAAAAGCCATTGAAGGTGGTTCCCAAAGCTTGTGTTTGATCTAACATCAATCGGAGTTTCCTTTCATCTTGCGGTGTTATGGTGACTAAATTTATCAATCCCGCAATCGCCCCACCACCAAAAAGTGTCGAATTACTTCCCTTTATTACTTCAACTTGTAGTAAATCCAGAGGGGGTATTTGCATGATGCTCAATCCGCTGGAGAAGCCTCCGAACAAGGGAAAGCCATCTTTCAAAATTTGTGTATATCTACCATCAAGCCCTTGTATTCTTATACTTTGATTTGCTGAGCTAGCTGAGGTTTGTTGCATCTGAATCCCTGTACTCTCTCTTAAAACCATCGCAATATTTGATGATTTCATAATGGCCTTTTCTTCCAGCTCTTCTGAGCTGATTGCTTCTATTCTGGTAGGGATTTCTTCTATAGTTCTACTGCTTCTGGTAGAGGTTACTACTATTTCTTCCAGTTCTTCTCCCCGTAATAGCTCAATTGTTTGGATTCCTGATAGGGGGAAATAATAACTTGCAGAGAAAGGCTGATAACCTACATAGGAAACAGATATCTGAAAGCTATCTTCTTCGATGTTCCTGATTTCAAGGTACCCGTTTATGTCTGATACACCTCCCTTTGTTGTACTAACACTTACTGTGGCTCCTAATAAAGGTTCGCCATCATCCGCATCAATTATGCGGGCTGTAAATATATATTGAGCATGAGCCATTGTTCCTATCAGGACAATGAACCACATGATTATATGCTTCATTTATTTGATTACTTGTTAATGAATAAACTTATTGGGTGATTAGGCTAAAGTGTTGAATTCATCAAACGGTGGAGGGTCCCAGATAGAAAACGCAATTCTGGAAAGTATGTCTAAATCTAGTTCACTTGGAACACTAATGAAGAAAGAGAGTGTGCCTAAACAAAAAATACACGGGCTTGTAAAATTGCTATGACAACAATGACAGGTACAAAATGGACTACATAGGTCATGATGATCTGATCCTTGTGGATGATCCTCAAATTCAATTGAAATGGATTCATCTGAATGTGGTTCATCTGCACATGGTGTCAGTACTAATAGCAGTATTAACAGGGATAATATGAATGGACCAATTTTCACTACACAATTATACGAATCATGTAATGCAAACTGTTTGCATTGTTAGGTGCAGTTGGCACAGGTTCCTTTGTATACCATGCTAGCAATAGCTGCCTTGAAGCCTGAAGGGATTTGAGTCTGAGGTATTTTAGATTGTGTTAGGCAGTATGTTTCTCCACATTTGATACAATGAAAATGAATGTGTTGATCATGAGGTTCACACTCACATCCTTCTTCACATAGTGCATACTTAACAGAACCGGTTCCGTCTTCTATGCTGTGAATCAGTTTCTTTTCTTCGAATGTTTTTAATGTACGATACAGAGTGGCAGTGTCAGCTCTTTCAAACTTTGCCTCCAGATCACTTAGACTAATAGCAGCTCCCGATTCCACAAGCTTCTTGAGCACTAAAAGACGCATTGTAGTGGGCTTGATATTCCGATGTTCTAATTTCTTTTCAAGCATTGGGTCAAAAATACGAAATAAGCCTTGAAGTTTTATCTCCAATACCTATCCTCATTTTCATTAAACCCCAGTTTATTCCTGAACGGATCGCACACTTCCATGCATAGGTCACCTGTCATGCTAAGTGAAAAACTAGAATCTTTAGAGTCAAATTATCACTAAAAGCAATTTAAAATGAGACATTGGCTTTATGCTTAGCCAATTCATTATTCATTCAAAGTTTTTTGATTCAATTTATATCAAAATACTCGGTTAGCAAATCGGTTCGCATGTACTCCACTGTTATAAAATATTCTGATTATCAATAGTTTACAATTAAGGTTCTAGAGCCCCTAGCTCCACAGTGATTTCTTTTTTGTTCAATATTTTTATCACTAAACAGGAAATTTAATTGTTACTTCTGTTCCACTTTTATACTTGGAGTGAAACTTAATTTCTCCATTATGTTCCTTAATAATATGATAAGCTATAGATAGACCTAATCCTACCCCATCGTTAGGCTGCCTAGTTGTAAAAAAAGGGTCCATTATATGTTTAAGATTTTTTTTGTGTATACCTACACCATCATCTTTAATAATGACAGATACAAATGAAAGATCGCGATTAGTTTGAATAATTATCCTGCCTTCTTTTGAGATTGCTTGCTTAGCATTCTGTATGATGTTGAAAAACGCTTGTTTCAATCGAATTTGATTTCCCATGATTGAAAGATCACCTCCAAAATACCTTTTTTCAATCGGTAGTAATTCTTGATAATGTTGTTCCAATGAAGACTGACAGGCATCCAGAAGGATTTCAATACTGCATTTTTCTTCCATTGAATGATTAATTTGACTTAGTTCTGATAGTTTTCTAACAATACCGGTAGTTCTTTGTATACCCTCTTTAATTAAATCAAGATAATTCTGATATTCTTGATTACCCTTGAATGATTTGGAAATACCATGTAAACCACCTTGTATAAAATTTAGTGGATTATTAATTTCATGTCCGATACCAGCCGCAATGATTCCCAGAGAGGCTAGTTTTTCAGATTCAACTATTCGGTCTTGGGCTTCCCTTAACGTATTAAGTGTTACCAAAATTTCTGCATTTGACTTCTGCAAATTATTGCGAACCTCTTTTAGTTTTTTGTTTGATCGATATATGAAATACGTTGAAAAAGAGACCACAACAATCAAAAAGCTACCGAATACTAACAAATATTGCTGATGCCTTAACTGAAGGGATTTTATTTTTAGTTGCTCCGTCTGTAGTTGACTTGCTTGTTTTAAATTAACTATTTCCAATTCTTTTTGACTCAGATCATAAATTGCTTGAATCCTCATGGATTTCTCAAGGCTTTCCAATGAATATAGGCTGTCCGTTAGGGACATACTCAATTTTAAATACTCTAAAGCCTGGGGATAATTTTGCTTCTTGTAATGAAGGTCCGACAAGAAACGAGCATTTTCTTCCAAATTCTTAAGTGAAGGATATTGAATAAGTTCCTCTTTTGCCTTATTCAGAAAGTATTCAGCCTCGTTCAGTTTGCCAATTTTTTCATATGCTTTTCCTATAGTATTATAAGAGATAATTACTCCAATATTGTTTTTAGTTTTTCTCTCTAGTGCAAGGGCTTCTAATAAAAAATTAATCGCGCTCTTTGATTCACCTAAACCATCATGGACCAACGCTAAGTTATGTTTTGCAGCTGCCATGCCTTTGAAGTTTTTTAATTCATCTTGAAGTTCGAAACTCATTAAATAATAGAACGATGCTGAGTCATATTTCTCTTTTTCATAGTTTATCGTACCCAACAGATTGTAAGTGTCAGCAATATATTTTTTAGCCTTCACCTGTTGAAAAATACTTTTGGCTTTTTGCGCCATTGAGTTTGATGCTGGATTCTCTTGATATAAATGGATATAGGCGATTTCGTAGAATATTTTTGCTGACTGTAATTTGTTGCCTATCGTTTCATTTAACATTTCAGCTTGTAGTAACAAATCCAGAGCATTGTCATAAAGGCCGTTTTCAGCATAAATTCTTCCAAGGTTGTACAAACACAATATTTTTAGCTGTACAAATTCATGCTCACTTAACATTTCTAGGGCTGATTTTAAATTATTTGTAGCTTCTAATAGCTCACCCTTCATTAAATGAAGCTCGCCAGTATATATCCGACTAAAAATCCTAATCTCTATGTTATCATATTTATCTGCGATTGAATCAAGTACATTAAAGATGTATGCAGCAGAGTCATAAATGCCTGTTTCCAAATAAACTAACCCAATTGCTTTCTGAGATTCTGAAACAAGAAGGGTATCCCCTATATCTTTTCTCAACCTTAGAGAATTATTTAGATTAGTGATGGCAAGATCGTAGGAACCCTTAAGTGTTAAAACTAGGCCTCTGTTATAGTAAGTTGACGATGCAGCAATTTCGTAATTATTTACTGGTAAATTTTCTAATGCTTTTGAATAAAAGAAAAGGGCTGAATCAAATTGACTTTCGACCCTGAATAAGTTTCCAATTCGGGTGTAAGTGTATGCTGGAAAATCATCATATATTTGATTTCCAACTACAATTAAGGCACTATCATAATACAATCTTGATGTATTATGATCTCCTTTAAAATAATGATACAAACCCAAATTTGTATATGCTTGAGCTAAACCTTTTATATTAATATTTTTTTTAGCTAGAGCATAACACTCATTAGAATACTCCAATGCTATATCAAAATCATAATCCCAATATTCAGTTGCCAATTGATATAAAGATTCAATTTTATCCTTATCAGAAATATTTTTGCTTAATTTATTTTTAAGCAAATCAATTTTGGCATTTTGACTAACCGCTGAAAACCAAAAAAGAGTGAATTGTAAACAAAAATAGATTTTAGTTAGAGTGTTGGACGGAGAGCACATGGATTAACTGAATGCATGATAACACAAAAATATCAATTATTTTATTATGAATAATTTGAATAATGTAAAATGCATTCATGGATAAATAAGTTTTTTCATTTAGGAAACTCGAAAATGCTCTATCATATTTACTTAATCACACAATACCACCACTCATCCCACCCCATTTGTTACTCCTGATAATCTCCTGTAAATTCCGAAGTGAATTAATACGCCCAATTACAAATTAACCTTACGATGAAAGCAACACAACCAATCCTATTAGCTGTGCTCATTTTTGCGTTTGCCTGTGGTTCAGAAAAAACGGAGCAAGCGGTCACCACAATTTCCGGTAAAATCATCAACCCAAAAGGGGAAACAATCCGGTTTGGTTACAACGATGAGTCTACAGAAGCAACATTAGATTCTACAGGTACCTTCACAGCTACCATAGACATTGAAAAAGCCGCAGATATCCGTTTTAGTCACGGTGGTGAGTATGGTGCACTTTATCTGAGACCTGGAGATAACATCAGCATGTCGCTGAATACAGAGGAGTTTGATGAAACATTGAAATTTGAAGGCGGAGCAGCTGCCATCAATAATTACAAAGCAGCATTAGTCCTACTGGATGACTCCCTCATGAGTTTCAAGGATTTAATGATGCTTGAAGAAGCAGCATTCCTAAAGGCTGCTGACTCGCTAGAAGACATGAAAATTGCCATAATGGCTAACTTCGATATTAGTGATGAAGAGTTTATCAAATTCTTTAAGGATGGCTTGAAATTTTCAACTGCAAGAAACAAGCTCAGATACCCGGATTACCATCCACACTATACTGGTTTGGATTCTTTTGAAGTGTCCGAGACCTTTTTTGCTTTCAAAGAAGCCATTGATATCAACGATACTTCAATGTTGGATAACAGTGCATTTATGAGCTACATTGAGACCATGGTCAGTAACCAGGCTTCTGAAAAATACACAGCGCTTCCTGAGGAAGAGCAATCACCAAATACATATTATACTTTCGAATTTGAGGCAGCCAAGGAACTTATTGAGGCAAAACCAGTGCAGCGAGATTTCCTTTACGAAAATATATACAGAGGATTTACCTATATGCAGGATGATATCAGAAATGAGATGATCTCCTATTGGAAAACATTGAACCCTAAATCGGATCAGGTAACTAAAATGGATGATAAAGCCACACAGTGGGCTGAATTGGCCCCTGGGAAACCTGCTCCCGATTTTAGCTTTGCCTCAATTGATGGCGATACACTTACTATGAAGGATTTTGAAGGTAAGCTGGTCTATATTGATGTTTGGGCAACCTGGTGTGGACCATGCATCAGGGAACAACCACATTATGAAAAACTGGTTGAGAAATTTGAAGGTCAAGATGTAGTATTTCTGGCTATCAGCATAGACAGCACTCCCGAACCATGGGTGAAAATGGTGCAGAAAAGGGAATTGAAGGGTGTTCATCTTTATGCACCTGGTGCCTGGAACTCTACGATCACAAAAGATTATATGATTGCGGGTATTCCAAGGTATATTCTCATTGGCAAAGATGGCAACATCATTAGTGCGAATGCAACGAGACCTTCAGGTGACATTGGTGAGGAGATTGAAGGATTGCTTGGAGAGAGCGTCTGAGACGAGATTTTTATAAGGTGATTTGATTCATTAGGCTTCTTTTTGTACATTCAAAATAAAGTTTAGCCTATGAAAACTCACCAACTTAATTTTCACATGTTGCTCATCATATTCATAGCAGCATGTAATCAACAAATTATTGATCAGGAAGCTGAAGCTGAGAAACTCCTGCAGTTATCTCGTGAATGGGCCAAAACTGCGCAAGGAGATAACCTTGAAAAAACTTTGAATTATTGGGCCAAAAATGCGACAGTTCTTTCTCCCGATCAGCCAGCAATTAAAGGGCATGAAGGAATTCGTCAAATGCTCGAGCAATCAGCTAAAATTCCGGGCTTTGAAGTTAATTGGGAACCAAAGGAAGCTTTTGTCTCACAAAGTGGCGATTTAGGATATGTTATTGCTCATAATTACTTCAAATTTCCAGATTCCACTGGCAATGTTTTTACTACGTACGGCCGTGGTGTCGAAATATGGAGGAAACAAGAAGATGGTAGCTGGAAAACTGTTGTAGATATTTTTAATGGAGATCCTACTTTAACTACTATTAAATGAAGTATGGGTTAATTTATCATTTTTTTCAATTTCTGATATTAGTTAACCTGAAGAATGAAAAACTGGGAAAAGGAAATCGACCATATTACCCAACAATTCCTTGATGAGTTTAAGGAATTAGATTCAAATGGGCTCAATTGGAAACCAAACTCTCAAACCTGGAGCATAGGCCAGATAATTGACCATATTATTGTTATCAATGGAACCTATTTTCCTGTGATTGATGCAGTGCGTAAGGGAAATTACAAACTACCTTTTGTCGCTAAATTTGGTTTCGTTGTAAACCTTTTGGGTAGAGTAGTATTAAAGGGTGTCCAGCCTGGTCAACAAAAGAAAACCAGAACTTTCTCAATTTGGGAGCCTACCTCTAGTACAGTAACAAATGATATAATCGATGAGTTTGTGCAGCATCAGTCAGCGTTAAAAAAGGTGATTCGCACCTCCAAGGATCTGGTTAAGCGTGGCACAATTATTTCTTCACCAGCAAATAAAAATATAGTTTACAAACTTGAAACAGCCTTTGATATTATTGTAGCCCATGAGGCTCGGCATCTTCAGCAGGCAATGAATGTCCATCAGATGCATAGTGAAAACAGAATTAACTTTTAATTAAGGATGAACTTTTTTACTTTATTACCCGTCTGCCTTTCTTATACGATTTTATCCAATAATTGTCCTTCAGGTTGGATTCCATAACTCCTTTTGAGACACTAGCGTGGATAAACATTACTTTGTCTTTACCAATCACATCAGTTACAATCCCCGAGTGCCAGGAGTCTTTGCCTTTTCTTTTGATTTTGAAAATAACAATATCTCCCTTTTTTAGTTTGTTTTGGGAAACCCCTTTTCCGTATTTTTTTTGAGCGGTTACTGTTCTGGGCAGACTCACGTTTACCGAATTGTAGGATGTACAAACCAATCCGGAACAATCCATTCCACTTCGGCTGGTTCCACCCCACTTATAGGGGACACCGGTGTAAGTCCGGGCTGTTTTGATCACTGTATTGACCTTGGCTTGCTTGGCTCGTCTGCTAGCAGCACAAGAACTGAAAAGAATGGTGATAATCGAGAAGAAAAAAAGATTTCTGGTTAATTGACTAAGAGAAACTCCCATATTTTGTAATTCCATCTATATTAGCTCAAAAGTAACGAACAAAACCAACTATCATGTGTGGCATTACAGGAATTTTGGCATTTAATGAAATAGGAAGGATGCAATTGATCCACCTGGAAAACACCACCAGAATCCTGGAAAAAAGAGGACCTGATCACCATGATACCTTTTTGGACCAATTTGTAGGGCTGGGTCATCGTAGGTTATCTATCATCGATACTTCCAGTGCTGGTCACCAACCAATGACAGATCCTTCGGGGAGATACACCATTATTTTCAATGGTGAGATTTACAATTATCGGGAGCTAAAGAAGGATTTAGTCAATCAGGGAATTGCTTTTGACTCTTCCAGTGACACTGAGGTACTCTTGCAGCTGTTCATCAAAGAAGGAAAATCTTGTCTGGAGAAGCTCAATGGTTTTTTTGCTTTCGCCATATTCGATAAAGCCGAAAATAGCCTGTTTATTGCCAGGGATAGGGTAGGAATTAAACCATTACTCTATTATCAGGATGAGGACAAATTTTTATTTGCGTCAGAAATGAAGTCTCTTTTGGAGTATGGTATTCCAAGAGAAATCAATGAGGAAGCTTTACGGATGTACCTGGAGTTAAATTACCTCCCAGCACCTTTTACCATGCTCAAAGGAATCAGGAAACTTGAACCGGGGCATTGGCTTACCATAAAAGGAAGGGAAGTCAACTCGCAGCAATGGTACCATATTCCGAAACCGGGGGAGAAAGTTTTCAATGGGAATTATGATGATGCAAAAAAGACCCTTCAGGGCACACTAGATGAGTCAGTGATGAGAAGGCTGGTGGCAGATGTACCTCTTGGAGCATTTTTGAGTGGCGGAATTGATTCTTCTATAGTAACTGCACTGGCAAGTAGGCATGTGGAGCAATTGAATACCTTCAGCATCGGTTATCGCGATGATAAATTTTTCGATGAGACACACTATGCGGAGGTAGTCGCCAAAAAATTCAAAACCAATCACACAGTTTTTTCACTCACACAAAATGATTTACTGGATCACTTGCCAGACATTTTAAATTACATCGATGATCCGTTCGCTGACTCCTCTGCCTTACCGGTGTATATCTTAAGCAAAGAGACCAGAAAGTATGCTACAGTCGCCTTGTCTGGTGATGGTGCCGATGAGTTGTTTTCAGGATATAACAAGCATGCGGCCTGGTTAAGAGCAAGTCAGGGTGGATTAGGTAATTCACTTGTCAAAAGTACAGGTTGGCTTTGGTCAATGATGCCAAAATCCAGATCGGGGAAAATTGGGAATAAATTCAGACAGCTGGAGCGTTTCAGCAAAATGCTCAATTGTAATGTCAATGATCGTTACTGGTTTTTGGCCACTTTTCAGCAATTGAAAGAGGTAGAAAAGTTATTGACCAATCAAAAAATAGATCTAACCACCTATAATGAAGTGAAGAAACGCTATTTGGAGTCAGTTGATCCTTCTATCGGGAGTATGCTATACACGGACTGTCAATTGGTACTACCGAATGATATGCTTACTAAAGTTGATCTAATGTCTATGGCCAATCACCTGGAAGTCAGAGTCCCTTTCCTGGACCACAACCTGATAGAATTTGTGAACAGCCTTCCTGATGATTTCAAAATCAATTCTTCCCTTCGTAAGCGCATCTTGCAGGATACATTTAGAGAGATCCTTCCCCTGGAGCTCTACAATAGACCAAAGAAGGGATTTGAAGTACCGTTGTTGAGTTGGTTCAAAGGAGAATTGCAGGGAGACCTAAACAGGACTTTGTTCAATGAGGAGTTGCTTTCAAGTCAGGACATTTTTAAACCTAAACAAGTCATGCAACTTAAGAAACGTATCAATTCTTATAACCCGGCTGATGCTCATGCTAAGGTTTGGGCATTATTTGTATTCCAGCACTGGTATAAAAGGGTATTTCAATAACATTAGTTGAAAAAAGGGCACAAAAAAAGCGAGATAAAATCTCGCTTTTTCTATTCATCAACCATCTGTCTTTAATAGTCACCGGGCGGTGACTTCTTCAAAGGTAGAAAGAAAATCTTAATCTGCAAATAACGATCAAAAATATTCTCCGCATTTTCATAACAATTTGGTAACAAATTGCACTATTTCTTCATTATACAGAACAAATCAAGGTTCTTCTCATTTTGGTCCTTTAAAAGGTAGTCTTCCTGTTGAATACTGGCAACAAGTGTATTATCGCCATCATTTAATTTATTTCTGTTAAGTCTATTTAAAAGGTCATAAGGGATTCTGAGGATAGGTGCAGGCAGTTTGTATTGTAAATTGAATATGTCAAAACGCATAATTTTGTTGACAGACACCTTGTTTTGCTCATAGTACTCCATCACTTTTTCATTACCAGCAATTCCCTTCATCTCCACTTCTGGGAAAATTCCAGCTGCTATACCTTTTAGTTCATCTGCAGTGTATTCTCTCACATGCCATGGATTTCTGCTGAGTGTCATTTTAATATTCGGCGTGGTAATGATCGCTGAACCACCTGGTTTTAATACACGATGGATCTCCTTTAGAAAGTCCACATCTTTTTTTACATGCTCTATAACCTGGAAGGAAACAATTGTATCAAAAGAGTTATCCTCAAATTCAAAGGGTGGGAATACACCTTGCCTGAAATCTATTTCTGGAAAATTTGATTTTAGATTGTCAATTACCTCCTGAATTTTATCAATCGCCACATATTCATCAGCCAATGGTGCCAGAAGTTCTACACCCCGTCCTTCACCACAACCAAGTTCAAGTAATCTACCTTTTACATATGGTTTAGCGGCATAGTACGCTTTAAGCAAGCGCTGATGGATTGGATTATCAGATTGAATTTTGTCCGATGCAATTTCTGTAGTGTATACTGCCATGGATATTTAAAAATTTGGGCAAATCTAACGACATTTTGTGGATCACATTATTATAAACAATTCATTTCTTTACTTGGATGAATAGCTTTTCTTTGCAAAATGAATAAGGGGTATAATCAGAGAAAACCGAAATATGCCAGTAGCAACGATGCTATATTCGGGACAAGAGCAATAATTGAGTCAATTCGCGCAGGAAAAACTATAGACAAATTGTTTATCCAAAAAGGTGTCAAAAATGACTTAACTGCAGAGTTGGTAAACTTAGCCAAGTCGATTGATATCCCTATGTCGGTTGTTCCTCTCGAGAAGCTCGATAAAATTACCAGGAAAAATCATCAGGGCGCTATTGCATTTGTTTCCCCGATTGCCTTTGCAGAAGTGGATAATGTGATCATGGAGTGTTATGAAAAAGGGGAGGATCCTTTTATAATTATACTGGATCGCATCACCGATGTGAGAAACTTTGGAGCAATATGCAGGACTGCCGAAGGTGCTGGAGTTCATGCTGTGGTAGTACCTACCAAGGGTGCAGCTCAAATCAACGCGGATGCCATGAAAACTTCAGCAGGAGCTCTCAATCATTTGACTATCTGTAGGGAAAATAATCTCAAAGACACCATCATTCGCATCAAAGAAAGCGGAATTAAGGTAGTCGCAGTTTCAGAGAAAGCAGACAAATTGTATTTCCAGGAAGATATGAAAGGTCCTTTGGCACTAATTATGGGTTCAGAGGAAGATGGGGTTTCAGAAGCTTATTGGAAGCTGTGTGATGGCGCAATAAAAATACCAATGAAAGGAGAAATAGAATCTTTGAATGTATCAGTAGCAACCGGAATAGTATTATTCGAAGCACTTAGACAAAACACTTAGGGCCGATTAATTGCAAAATCGACCCTGTTATAAGTTAGATGAGTGCAGGACCCTTCTTTTCTTTCACATCAGCTACGAATTCTCTGAATTTAGCTTCTGCATCTTTCTTACAGATGACCAGTACATCATCAAAATCGGCTACTAGGTAACCATCTAAGTCCTGTGTGATGATCAGTCTGTCAGTTTCACTCTTGATGTAATTGTTTTTGCTATTGTAGAGTATGGTATCAGCTTCAATAACATTTTGATTTTCATCTGCATCCTTGATTTCATGCAGAGAGCTCCAGCTACCAAGGTCAGACCATCCAAAATCTCCAAGAATGACATAAACATTGTTGGCTTTCTCCATTACACCATAGTCGATGGATATGCTTTTAGATTGGGCATAGGCACTTGCAATGAAGGCTTTTTCGTCATTTGTATAAAACTTACCAGCTCCTTCCTCAAAAATTAATGCCAGGTCCGCCATATTCCATTTGAATGAGTCCACAATAGCCCTCACTGACCAAACGAAAATTCCAGCATTCCAAACAAAATCTCCACTTTCCATAAATTGCTGAGCAAGTTTTAGCTCAGGTTTTTCAGTGAATGTCTTTACTTTCTTAGCGTCATCGTCACCATCAATGTATTGGATATAGCCGTATCCTGTTTCAGGTCTATTTGGTTTGATTCCAACAGTAATCAACTTATCTTCTGACGATGCTGCATCGCATGCCTTATTAATCACATCAAAGAATTTATCTTCTCCAAAAATGGTATGATCTGAAGGGGTAACAACCATAATCCCATTAGGATCCTTCTCTTTGATTTTATAGGCCGCATAGGCAATACATGGAGCGGTATTTCTTTTTACGGGTTCAAGAAGAATTTGATCTTGCGTTAATTCAGGGAGTTGCTCCTGAACCAATTGACCATAATCCTCATTAGTAACTATTAAAATTCTTGATTTATCGGTTATTCCCAGGAATCTGTCATATGTATGCTGGAGTAAACTTCTACCGGTTCCAAGTACATCTAAAAATTGTTTGGGCCTGCTGGTACGGCTAAAGGGCCAAAACCTTGAACCTACACCACCAGCCATGATCACTACATAAATATTCTTACTCATAATTTAATAGTCACTTCCGTAATAAGAGGTTTAAATTTGATCCCAAATATAACTTACTTTAATTATCTGTCGTTACCCTACTGTTAGATTTGTGAAATCAATAAAGTATTGACATAGAAGGGTAATTATGATAAGAAATCAATTAAAATTTATTAAATTCATATTATAAACATTTTGCTTCAAAACGATCAATTGAAACTAAAGAGCTCTCACCCGGCTAAGGATTATCAGTTTCAGCCTCACTAGTTTCAAGGTCGATTTTTTATTGAATTCTGGGCACTACTAATTACGCGGAATAGGACTATGTTAGTGAATCAAGACGCTATATTAAAAGAAAAATTAAAGGAGGTATTCGGATACAACCAGTTTCGAGGAAACCAGGAACCAATCATCTCCAATATCCTAAGTGATACCAATACTTTTGTGATCATGCCTACTGGCGCTGGTAAATCACTTTGTTATCAGCTCCCAGCTGTCATCAAAGATGGAACCGCCATTGTAATCTCCCCACTTATTGCACTTATGAAAAATCAGGTGGATCAGATGAATGCGGTTGGCATTGATGCACAGTTTCTCAACTCTACGTTGGCAAAGAGTGAGATGACCAGAGTGAAAAAAGAAACACTTGAGGGGAAAATAAAGCTACTTTATGTGGCTCCCGAGTCACTCACAAAAGAAGAAAACGTTGATTTTCTGAAGAAAGCCAAGATCTCATTCGTAGCGATCGATGAAGCTCACTGTATTTCTGAATGGGGACATGACTTCAGACCGGAATACAGAAGAATAAAAGGAATTTTAGCCCAGATTGGAAATATTCCAATAATTGCACTTACAGCTACTGCAACACCTAAGGTACAACTGGATATCCAAAAGAATCTCCAAATGGAGGAGGCTGATTTATTCAAGTCGTCATTTAACCGTACGAACCTGTATTACGAAGTAAGACCAAAACAGCAGGCGAAAAAGCAACTCATCAAATTTGTAAAGGATAACAAAGGGAAAGCGGGCATTATTTATTGTCTAAGCCGAAAGAAAGTAGAAGAAATTGCCGAATTACTTAGGGTCAATGACGTTAAAGCCGCACCTTATCACGCTGGCCTTGAAGCCAATGTCCGAATGAAGAATCAGGATGACTTTCTCAATGAAGAACTGGACGTAATTGTTGCGACCATCGCCTTTGGAATGGGTATTGATAAGCCTGATGTAAGATTTGTTGTGCACTATGATGCTCCTAAATCTATTGAAGGTTACTACCAGGAAACCGGAAGATCCGGAAGAGATGGTTTAGAGGGTAAATGTGTTATGTTTTACTCTTACAACGATATTCTTAAGCTAGAGAAATTCAATAAAGACAAGGCTGTAAGTGAAAGAGAAAATGCAAAATTCTTGCTTGAAGAAGTAGCCAGTTATGCTGAATCGTCTGTATGTAGAAGAAAACAGTTACTACACTACTTTGGTGAAGAATTCGAAGCGGAGAATTGCGGTATGTGCGATAATTGTGTCCATCCTAAGGAAAAGTTTGATGGGACCGAGCAAATTAAGAAGGTCATCAAAGCAGTAAAACAAACAGATGAGCGATTTTCTCTGAATCACCTGGTCAATGTGTTGGAAGGAAAACATTCACAGCATGTTAAGAGCTATGGTCATGACAAATTGGAGGTCTTTGGAGTAGGTAAAGGGGAATCAGAGAATTTCTGGAAAACGGTTATCGACAGACATTGCTAAATGAATTCATTGAGAAAGACATTGAAAATGTTGGTGTATTCAAGGTTACTGAAAAAGGGATCAACTTCTTGATTGATAGTTATAAAGTAGAACTTTCCAGGGACCATGAATTTGAGACCAGTGAAGACGAAGAAGAAACCTCCGATAAGCCAGCAGGTAACATAAAATCTTACGATCCGGTGCTTTTTGACATGCTCAAAAAGCTTCGGAAGGATGTGGCCAGGAAAAAAGACCTACCACCCTATGTGATTTTTCAGGATCCCTCACTGGAAGAAATGGCCACAGTTTACCCAACCAGTAAAGACGAATTGTCACAGATCAATGGAGTGGGGATGGGTAAAGTCACCAAGTTTGGCAAGGACTTTCTGGAGGTAATTGCAAATTATGTTGACGAAAACGAGATTGTTACTGCCAGCGATGTTGTAGTGAAATCATCTGGTAAGAAATCCATGCTCAAAATTTTTATCATTCAACAAATAGACCGAATGATAGACCTGGAAGAAATTGCCGATGCAAAAGGAATCACTGTGGATGCAGTAATCAATGAAATTGAAAATATTTGTTATTCAGGCACTAAATTAAATCTTGACTATTATATTGATCATGTGCTTGACGATGACCGTCAGGATGATATCTATGATTACTTCTTAAGTGCTGAGACGGATAGTATGGATGAAGCTATGGAAGAGTTAGGAGATGACTATTCTGAGGATGAGGTTAGGTTAATGCGTATTAAATTCATGTCAGAATACGCTAATTAAAAAGAGACTACATAATTTTGAGCCTCACCCATACAGGGTGAGGTTTTTTTATTTTTAAACTTTTGTAAAAACTACCAATGAATATTCTTGTATTAGGTGCGGGTGGCCGAGAGCATGCAATTGCATGGAAATTGAAACAAAGTACTAAATGTGACAAACTTTTTGTAGCACCGGGAAATGCTGGTACAAGTGAGTTAGCCACTAACCTTCCCATCAACCCTAATGATTTCGAAGCAGTGAAGAATGCCACAATCGAAAATAATGTGGATATGGTGATTGTTGGTCCGGAAGAGCCATTGGTTTTAGGTATTGTCGATTATTTTAAAACTCAGGAAGTTTTAAAGAACATCCCAATCATAGGTCCGGACAAAGTAGGTGCCCAGCTGGAAGGTAGTAAAGATTTTGCAAAGGAGTTTATGCAAAAGCATGATGTTCCTACTGCCAGGTCCAGGACTTTTAATGCAGAAGAATTGGCCAATGCCAAAGCTTTCCTTGATGAGTTAAACCCACCTTATGTGTTAAAAGCGGATGGTCTGGCTGCAGGAAAAGGAGTAATAATTACAGAAGATAGAAAAGAAGCAGAGCATACACTGGATGAAATGCTGGTTGACAAAAAGTTTGGTGAAGCCAGCAGCAAGGTAGTAATTGAGGAGTTTCTGGATGGAATTGAACTTTCAGTATTCATTCTGATGGATGGTGAAAACTATGTGGTACTTCCAGAGGCAAAGGATTACAAACGTATTGGTGAGGGAGATACAGGTCTCAATACCGGAGGAATGGGAGCTGTTTCACCTGTTGTTTTTGCAGACAAACCTTTTCTGGATAAGGTAGAAGAAAAGGTGATTAAAAGAACTGTTGAGGGGCTCAAGAAAGACGGAATTGATTATACTGGGTTCATATTTTTTGGGTTGATGAATGTAAATGATGAACCATTTGTCATCGAGTACAATGTACGAATGGGGGACCCTGAGACAGAGGTGGTTATGCCAAGATTGAAATCCGATCTGGCTCAATTATTTGAAGCAGCAGCCAATAAAAAACTTGGTGAGGAGAAAGTTGAGTTTGTACCTTATCATGCTGTTACGGTAATTGGAGTCTCTGGTGGATACCCTGGTAGTTATGAGAAGGGGAAAGTAATCCATGGTTTGAGTAAAGTGGATGGAATTTTAGCCTTTCATGCCGGAACAAAGTTGACACCCTCTAATGATGTACTGACAAATGGAGGAAGGGTTATGGCATTTTCTGCACTCGGCAAGAATCTGGGTGAGGCCCTCAATAAATCGTACAAAAACATAGAAAAGGTGGAATGGGAAGGCATTTACTATCGTAAAGATATTGGTAAAGACCTACTGGGAATGAGCCTCTAATCATTCCAAAGGCCTGAAGCCGAAACATTACCAAAATTTTATTTTTAATCCGTTATTTTGGATTATTTTTAAGAGATTTTGGTGTAAGGAAACAGAAAAAGGATGGGATGTAGTACGTGTAGTACATTAAAGAAGGATGAAAACACTGTAGCAGGATGCAACAATAATGGAGGTTGTGCTTCTGGTTCCTGTAACAAGATGAATACTTTTGATTGGTTATCCAATATGGATATACCCGCCTTAAGTAGGTTTGACATAGTGGAGGTGGCCTTTAAGAATGGGAGAAAAGAGTTCTTCAGGAATACAAATAATCTGGAATTGGTAACAGGTGAGAGTGTGGTGGTTGATGTCCCAAATGGACATCATCTTGGTCATGTTGCTTTGACAGGTGAGCTTGTTAGGCTCCAAATGAAAAAGAAGGGAGTTGAAAACAATGATGATGTCAAATCAATCTACAGAATAGCCACCCTGAAAGACCTGGAAAAATACGAAAATGTAAGAAAGAGGGAAATGCCTACCCTTTACCGCACCCGTGAGATCATTCTTGATTTGGGGTTAAAAATGAAATTGACGGACATTGAATACCAGGCAGATAATTCTAAAGCTATTTTTTATTATTCCGCTGATGACCGTGTAGATTTTCGTGAATTGATCAAAGTACTGGCATCAGAATTCAAAATACGGGTTGAAATGCGTCAAATAAGTCTTAGGCAGGAGGCTGGGAGACTTGGAGGAGTGGGTTCTTGTGGAAGAGAATTGTGTTGCAGTACGTGGCTTTCTGAATTTAAAAGTGTTTCAACTTCAGCAGCACGATACCAAAACCTTTCACTAAACCCAAGTAAGCTTTCCGGGCAATGTGGAAGGTTGAAGTGTTGCCTCAACTATGAGCTTGACACCTATATGGAAGCCCTGGAAGACATTCCGGAAGTAGAGTCTCCACTGATAACTGAAAAGGGTGAAGCAGTTCTCCATAAAACTGACATTTTTAGAAAAATAATGTGGTTTGGCTATGCCAATGAAAACACCTGGCATCCTGTAGATATCAAGAGGGTCAATGAAATTCTTGCACTCAATAAGAAAGGAGATAAGCCGGCTACATTATTAGAAGATCAAAGTGGTGATGATAAATCTTCAGAGCTGGGACTAAATAGCGACCTTGAAAGGTTAGATAAGAAATACAAAGGCAACCGCAACAAGAAAAAACGCCGAAATAAAAACAAAAACAAAAATAACAACCCTCAAAATCAGCAACAACCACAGAATGCGGGAGGAAATCAAAAGAACAGTGGCCAGCAAAATAAAAAGAACAAACCTAGGAACAAGAAGAAAAGAAAGCCAAACAATAAACAAAATGCCCCGAATAAGTAGTGTAAGTCTTCTATGTCTATTAGTCGTAAGCTTACTGGTTTCCTGTAACAGCAATAGAGTTTTTGAAGATTATACCAATCTGGAACACCAGGAATGGCACAAAGATTCTCTTGTGGTGTTTGAGGTAGAAATCTCAGATAACAATATTCCTCATGACCTCTCCATCACCCTTCGGTATCATTTAGACTATGCCTATCACAACATCTATTATCAATTTCAATTATTAGATGATAATGGAGGTGTACTGGAAACTGGTATGAAAGAGGTAGTCTTATTTGACCCCAAAACTGGTAAGCCTTTGGGGAGTGGAATCAGTGATGCTTTTGACGTGCAGTCTGCTTTTCTTTCAAATTACAAGTTCCCCAGTGCTGGAAAATATACAGTTTCTCTTCAGCAGTATATGCGCATGGAAAAGCTTCCAAACATTATCTCAGTGGGATCTCATATAGCCAAAATTTCTGAGTAGCTATTAAAAAAATCATTCTAACATGGCACAAAAAAAAATAGGCTCCAAAATGAAGCCTATTTCAACTATTCATCAACCATCTGTCTTTGTCACCGGGCGGTGACAATTACAAATGTAACAAACACAATTAAATGTTCATACATTTAATGGAAATTAATTTCATATTTTGTTTCAAGGCTCTGTTGTATTGATAAACATGGCCATTTTGTCCTTCACAGCTTCCTTGTCCATCCAGTATTCCCGGGAGAAAAACTGTCTAAATCTCCAATTCTTCTTGAGGAACAACGCGGGTTTATAGATATGTGGGTCTTTAATTGAAATACTTTCAAAATATAGGCTGTCATCCGTAAGCAATAGCCCAAGATATTTTCCTTTATTGGTAATGGTTAGGTCTGAGAATGGTAAAGTCTCCTCTAGTTTTGTGTCTTTTGAGTTGGTTAGGTCAAGTGATTGGAAATGGTTTTTCAAATACCAATCGGGTTGGTGTTTGACGTGAGGCAAAGGAGCAGGGATATATTTACCCTCTGATACATTGTAAGCATATTCCAGGTATTTCTTCAGCAATTTTGGTCCTCTATTTTTGGCTTCATCCACGTTTAACTGTGAGGGATGAATACTGGAAACAATCCAGACCTCTTCTTTGGCTCTTGTGACGGCCACATTTAATCTATTTTCACCTCCGTCTACGTTAAGAGTTCCAAACTTCATCTCCATTTTACCTTTTTTATCCGGAGCATAAGCGATTGAGAATACAATTATATCTCGCTCATCACCCTGAACATTCTCTATATTCTTCACAAATAGGGAGTCTGGCCAAATGAACTTATTATCAATGGCGTATTCTTCCATAAGATCAAGCAATAGACCTTGTTGTTTTGCGTTGAAAGTTACTATCCCTATTGATTTTCCTGGTTTCTCTTTCAATAATTTTGCTACAATATGTAGGGTTTCTCTTGCTTCCAGGTAGTTGGCGTTGTTCTTCCACTCACCATCGGCTTTCACATAATGGATCGCAGGTGTGTCATCATTTATTTTATAAAAGTCCGGTAATACTGATAGTTTACCATTGTAAAATTCACGATTTGAAAAATCAATTAGTTCTAATGCCTGAGATCTGTAATGCCCTTTTAATTGGACTTCCATTAAGTGACTTTTGGCGAGGTTTAGTAAGGAATCAATTTCTAATTCAGGTATATCTTCATCATTGTCATCTTCCCATCTGACTTTATAAATATCAAGTGGTTGCAATTGTTGGTCATCACCAGCTATCACTACCTGTCTGCCTCGGTACATTGCCGGCAATCCTTTTTCAGCGAAACATTGAGATGCTTCATCAAAGATCACCAGGTCAAAAATTTCTTTCATCGGGAAGATGGCAGAGGCGGATTCGGGACTAGCCATCCAACAAGGGATCAGGTTGTAGAGCTCATCCTCAAAATTTGAGATAAGCTTCCTCATGGGCCAGATTCGACGTTTCTTTGTTACCTGATGCAATAAATCCCGGTACGTTACCAGATTATTGAGGCGATTGTATTCCAGGTTGTGATATGTTTTCTCACGTGCCTTAAGCAAAAGAATTTCACCTGAAACAGCCATTTTTTCTTCAACAGCCTCTTGCAATTCTTTTTCCATCTTCTCAAACTTCAGGGAGGAAACGGCTCTCAAAACGGGGTACTTTGTTTCTATATGATCTATCCAGGCTAGTCTCAGGCTATTTTGAAACAGCCCAAGGTATTCATTCTTTTTACCTTCGTGAATCTGCTCTTTTAGTTTATCCAGTACTTTTTCTTCCACTGGTTCCAGACTTTCTTTGATCAGGTCAAAGTGACACATGGATTCAAAATCCTTATTAAGAGTTTTGAGCATCCTTTCTCGAGCTTGCGGCTGCTTGGCGATTTGATCAATTTGAGCAAGGTTCAAATAATTCTGCCAGTGAGATTTTTTGATGGGCAAGTTTTCCAGCTCCTGAATAGTAGATTTGATCTTGGATGACATTTCTTCATAACTGTGATGGCGAACAGAAATGAATTCCTTTAAATTTCGGACAGAAGCAAAAATGTTTTTGGACTGAATGGCTAATTTTTGATAATAGAACCAATTCTGTAGATCTATTTTCCGAAGCGTTTTAGGTAAATCAGGAAGCCATTTGGTTTCTTTCAGCTCGGAAATATTATGTTCCACATTAAGCCTGTTATCTATTTTCTCGATCAGAATATTGAAATCCTGTTTAGTGCTTTTGAGGCCATTAGCAACTAATACCCTGGTAAGAAATGTTTTATCTTTGGAGAAAAATTTCCAGGTAAACCAGCTAACAAAACTTCTTCTGGCAGCAATACCTCTGTTGAGTACTTCCTGAAATCGGCCCAATTCAGTAGGGGGTAGAGAAGTTTCTGGACCATGTCCCTTGTAAGCCTGCATGATCGTTCTTTCAATATTGGATAGCCAGGCTGAGTCTCCTTCTTTATCACTTTCTACCACATGAATGAAGCTACTATATACTTTGGGATCAGACAGGATCTCCAGTAGTTCTAATAAATCGTCTTTCTTTTCATACAAATAACCAGCAGTCTCTAGGTCCACTTCTGATTCAAGAAACTTTTTAAGTTTCTCACCCAGATTCTTTTGGTACAGAGGAATTTCTTCAATTAAGTCTTTTAGAATGCCAAATTCCGTGATACCGAAACTGGCAAAGGACTTGCGATTGGACCAGGGATGTGTTTCCTTATTGAGAAGTGAATTGTAATCAAAATAGTCTTCAAATTTTTTGACCGTCTCCGTAAGACCAGTAAAATCTATCTGCCTATACTCCTGTCTGAGATCAATAAAGTCAATATGAGGATTTGAAGTCAGGTAAAGTTCTTTGACTGATTTACCACATTCTGATTCGTCAAATAACGCGAATTTGAACTCTTCAAGCTCCTCCGTGAGTTGATCTATTTTCCTACTCGCCTGTTGGAATTTTCTTTCCAGTTGAATGGCATCAAGTGTATTATTCTTTTGCTCATATTCATGTAGCCGATCAATTTGGGAAGCCACTTGTTCATAAATGGTCTTTCGGTCATTCTTGAAATCATGCATCAGTCCAACAAACTCATGCAACTCCTGTTGTTGAAGTCTGTTATATACGACATCCAGTGCTGCTTTTTTTTGAGATACGAGCAGGATGTTTTTTCCTCTTGCAATAAAATCGGCAATGAGATTACAAATAAGCTGTGACTTTCCAGTTCCAGGAGGTCCTTGAACGATCACAGAGTGGCTGTTTTTTACAGCTTTTAGCGCATTTTCCTGATAGGCATCCAATTCAAATGGGGTGAACGTAAGCTCTTCTTTCACCTGCTTCACAAAAGAAAATGTAGGTGTCTCATTATTCTTGGATTCCTTACTCAAGAATATTTCTTCAATACCAGAAAACTCATCATTTTCGAGCATATGTACGTAATCTGGTACAAGGTAAGAACCCGCTTGAGGGAAAATACCCAAAACAGCCTCAGGGTATAATTTCAATTGTCCATCTGCTTCCTGTTCTTCTAATTCTGCTTTTTTGAAGTTCTGAAAACTATGTAATTCATCAATGAAATTTTCCTGGTTAAAATTGATTTCAACAGAACTGTCCTTAAGAAGTTCATATAATTCGGTTCTGAAAACAGTGCTATCGTGATCGAAATCATCGAATACTTTATCAAGTAATTCCTCGTCAGGTTTGGTTTGATTGAAATATGAATAAGCCAATAAGAAAGACTTGTTTAAGGTCAGGTTAACATTGGTTCTTAGTTTGATATGCCAATTATTATCTTTCTGGATCAATTCTACCGGGAAAAATATCAATGGACATCTCACCAGGGTTCCTTCGTTGAATTTTCCTCTCACGAAAGGCCATCCAACAAATAGATCCTTGGCGCCTCTTTCTTCATAAATGAATTTTTCTATCCGGTCAATTTTCTTAAGTTTTCTACTAACCTGATTGACCTTGTCATCATGGGTATCAATGTTTTTAGCAATAGGAAATGAGGCTTTACTACCTATTAAGTGCTTAATCACATCAAATGATGGCTGGTTCAGTGCAAAGTCCAGGTCATGAAGATCCATAAACTGATCTGAGATTAACCTCAGGAGCAAGAGGGACCTGTTGTTTCCAGATAAATTAGTAAGTCGCCTAAGATATGATTCCAGAATTTTTTGCACGGTCTAAAGATATTGATATTCTCTAATCAATTTTAACGTAAGGGGCTATTTTGATTAACAAACTATCATTTAGGATTTTAATTGCTGATAGGCCATTCAAATCTGCAAACTGACCATTTGAAGACCTGTAATTTACAATAGCCCGTGCGTGGTTATAATTTAAGTAGGGGTGATTGGCCAATGTTTTGATTGAATCTGAATTTACCCTTAAAAATTTGTGAGGTCGGGATACAGTGAATTTTTCTGATATGTTCGCAATTGCATCTGCTTTTAATCCGTAAATTTCATTGAGTTGTTCTAATGAATGAAAACCTCCCAGTTTATCACGGAATTTTATGATTCTAATAGATAAAACTTCACCGATACCATAAACACGTTTCAGTTCCTCAGCATTAGCCATGTTTAGATCAATTTTTGCAATGGGATTGGCCATGAGTGCAACTTGGGATTCTTCTTTTTCTGCCTCTATCTCCCTAGAGCTATTGTTTGATGGGATAGGCAGATCTATGTATGACCAAAGGTCAGTTACTTTGTTTTTGTCAATTCCATATATTTTAAGCAAGTCCTCTTTTTTTTGAAATTCAGCTCCGGCTTTGAGGTATTTTGACCAGTTTGAGGCAACAGCTTTACTAAAACCTAAAGAAACTATCTCTTCATGGCTGACCTTATTGGGGTTAAATCTAAACTTTTGAATAGAAGTGGGTTGACTTATTGGCTCAATTGCCTCTTTTATTTCAATACTCGCCTTTACTTCATTTTTCCATTTTTCAAGCGCTTCATAATCAATAGCCTGAAAAGAGGATTCTCGTAGATACTGGTTGTACCATTGCAATAAAAATATTGACAATAACATAATTGGTAGCAATAATAGAAGTCCATTCGCTTCTGATCGGGAAAACCCCAAATGGTTACGAATGTGTGCTAATATGATTTTTATCATATCGGTCCGTAATCTGATGGTATGCCTAAATAATTGATCTTCAAAATGATATGCCTATTTAGAATGATTCTAAATTAGAATTTCAAGACGTTAATCATGAGGCCGTTTATCACTTCGAATTTATTTTTGTAGACCGATAAATTTGACATGGAACAAACTTTTCGATCAGTACAACTTTCGTATAAAAATACACCGCTAACAGTTAGGGAGCAAGTGGCTTTCAATGAATCTTCTGCGAAGCAATTCATGAGAAGCTTGAAGGAGATTTTAGGTATTCCGGAAGCCATGGTATTATCTACCTGTAACCGGACTGAAATTTACTACACTGCAGAGACATCCCGATGCAAGGAAATTGTAACCCTAATTCAATCCACAAAACATCTGGATTATGATTTGGAAGGATACTTTCATGGGTTAGATGATCAAAAAGATGCAGTTGAGCACTTGTTTCGTGTAAGTATTGGTTTAGAAGCTCAGGTAGTTGGAGATTTACAAATTTCTAATCAGGTAAAACAAGCTTACCAGTGGTGTGTGGATGAAGACATGGCGGGTCCATATCTTCATAGATTGATGCACACTATCTTCTTTACCAATAAGAAAGTGGTACAGGAAACTGAATTCCGTGATGGTGCTGCTTCAGTGGCATATGCAACAGTCTCACTCATTAATGATTTAATTGGTGATTATCAGGAGCCCAAAGTTTTGGTAGCTGGAGTAGGTGAAATTGGAGAGGATGCAGCCAGAAACCTGAAAACCTATTCAAAGGCAGCTGTAACTATTACTAACAGAACTTTTTCTAAAGCTGAGGAATTGGCTTCAGAATTGGAGTTTGAAGTACTTCCTTATGAAGACTTCAGTGATTGTTTTCATGAATTTGATGTGGTGATTAGCTCAATCAACGTTTCAGAACCTGTTATTACTAAGAAGAGTCTTCAAAACGTAGAAATTTTACGTCATAAATTTTTCATAGATCTTTCAGTGCCAAGAAGTATTGCCCCGGATGTAGAGGAGCAGACTGGTATCCTTTTATACAATGTAGATGACATTCATGATAAAGCGAATGCTGCATTGGAAAGAAGAAAGAAGGCTATTCCAGCCGTAGAAAAAATAATAAAAGACGCCATCCTTGAATTCAACACATGGGCCCAGGAGATGGAGGTATCTCCCACCATCCAAAAGCTGAAAAATGCGTTGGAGGAAATCAGGAAAACAGAGTTGGCCCGTCATATGAAGAAAATCGCTCCTGAGCAGGAAGAAATTCTTGAGGTAGTTACCAAAGGTATGATGCAAAAAATAATCAAGTTACCAGTACTTCAACTTAAAGCTGCATGTAAGCGTGGTGAGGCTGAAACACTCATCGATGTTTTAAATGACCTGTTCAACTTAGAGCAGCAAAGCATCAATAAGTGATTCAATCAGTAAAATACGTTTACTAAATGAGATACTGTTTTTGGATCATTCTATTCCTATATTCATTTTCGGTTTTTGCAGAGCAGGAATACGAGGTATACCAGGAAGAAGGACGCTATGGTATGAAGGACCCTAGCGGGGAAATCATAATTCCGGCAGTATACGAAGCAATTGGATGGTCTGATGGGAATCAACGCCAATTTGACAATGTTGTAGGTTACAAAGAAAAAGGTCAATGGGGAATTATCTCATTGAAAAACAAACTCATAACCGGGCCTGAGTATTACAGTTTAATCGTGCTGAATGATTTCCTGCTAGGTTCAAGAAAAGGTAAGTTTTCCAATCAATTACTATATGGAGTTTTAAATACGAAAGGACAAGGAATTGTCAGTTTTCGGTACCAGTCGATCAGGAGCTGGAAAGACGGCAACTATGTTGTAAGAGAATGGGTGGATGGTTTATTAAAGGCCGGCATCATCTCCAGCACTGGAGAGACAATTGTTCCTATTCGTTATAAAGACCTTCAGATAGATCACAGAAATTACGTTAGGGTTCACACATTTGGAGTATATTTTGGCTTGTATGACCCAAACGGGATTCTTGTAGTTCCGGAGAGCTTTGAGAAACTTGAAATTAAGGGAGATAAAATCGAAGTGAGTCTTTCCGGTCAACTAGGCCTCTATGATTTTTCAGGCAAACAATTGCTTGAACCCAGGTATAAATCCATTGATGGAGAAACGGGTAAAGAATTTCCAAAGTGGGAGGTACGCAATGGATTGAATAACATCCTTCAAACATTTTATGCAGACTCTATTAGGGCTTTAGGTAATGAGAATTTTCTCCTTTTTAGAAATGGACATAAAACCATCTACCAAAAAGATTTTACTGAAAACCCGCAATTAGCTGAAAAGGAAATCATTGCAGTTTCTGATAGGTACATATTGCTCCATGGTCCAGATAAGTATGAAGTATACAGAAAAACAGGTAGTAGACTGCTTCCTGAAAGCTATGATTCAGCCATATTTGACGATGAATTTATTTATGTAAAAGAGTTTGATAAAAAGGACGCCTGGACCATTTACAATAAGTTTGGTACCAAAATCAGTGCCCGAAGATATTCTTCAGTTCGACCTCATCAGGAGAAAATAATTCCAGTGAAACTAGCGGGGTATTGGGGCTACATTGACGAAAATGGAAGCCCAGTAGTGAATTGTAAGTTCGATTCAGTCGGTGATTTTTATCTTGGAAGGGGTATTGTGAAATTTTTAGATACATGGGGGTTGATTGGCAAGAATGGAGATTGGAAAATTCTTCCTTATGAAAATTCTCTAAAAAGGGTATTTGACAGCACCTACATGTCTCAGAAAGAAAGGCACATCAAACTTTTTGATCATTCAGGTAAATTAATGAATAGCATCACTGAGAGAATCCGGATCAAGGATTTTGGAATTCTGGTCGAAGAAGACAGTATTCACTTTGGTTTGCTAGGTAAAAGTGGAGAGAGATTGACATCAATTGCTTACAATAATATCAAACGCATACCTGCAACCGAGCTGGTAGAAGTAGAGATACAGGGAGCGAGGGGTGTCATCTGGGAAAATGGGAGGTTGGTATTACCCATGGATACCTTAAATAATGCTGTATTAGGTGCATCTGAGGGATATATTGGAATAAAGAGAGATGGTAAGTTCGGTTTTGTTGACTATGAAGGCAGGTTAAGGATTTCAAACCGGTATGATTCAGCGGCCTTGTTTAGCAATAGTATGGCAGCCATTAAAATCAATGGAAATTGGGGATACATAGATAAACATGAGAACCTGGTGATTCAGCCAATATATGATGATGTGATGCCTTTCGCATCAGGGACCACCGCAGTTAGTTACCAGACAAAATGGGGGTTGATAAATGATGCAGGTGTAGTGATACAAAACTATCAATTTGATCATGTAGAGCGCACATCCTACAATAGTTATGTGATTAAAGTAAACGGTAAAACTGGTCTTGCAACAAAAGAAGGAAATGTAGTGGTGTTTCCGCGATATGATTATGTAAGAGATCTTGGAAATGGGAATGTAATTATTTCTTCAGGTGGTAAGTGGGGTGTTATTAGTACAAAGGGTGCTTATGTGATACCCAACTTGTATGATCAACTGATATATGATGACGAAAACAATCTCTACTTCACAAGGAAAGGCGCTTAGTAACCTCCTGCTACAACTTCCACAAACCCAGAATAGTCAAAGTATTTGTTAGCAGTATTCAGAATTTGATCAGGGGTAATTTCTTTCAATGTATCGAGGTACTCGTAATAATATGTGTAATCCAGACCGGCCAGTGTAACAGATTTGAATTTTTCTGCTATACTAAATGGTGAGTCAAGGGTTGATAAAAACTGACCTGCAAAATAATTCTTGACATTTTCAAGCTCACTGATATCCATGGGCTCTGATTTCAACAGGTCAATTTCCTTGAGAATTTCTTTAATTGTTTCCTCTGTATACTCTCGCTTAACATCAGTGCTTATCACCATAAATGATGCTTCGGCTAGGTGGGCAACACTACTGTATATCCCATAAGTGTAACCTTTATCTTCCCTGATGTTTTTCATTAAGCGCGAGCCAAAATACCCTCCAAGTATATTATTGGTTATATTAAATTGATGTATGTCAGGATGGTTTTTGGGGAACGTAGATTTTCCCAATCTAATAGAAGACTGGAGACTTTCAACACGTTCTACCGTGTGTCGACCAACAGTTGAACTGATTATTCCAGGTTCAACCTGATTGTTTTTAACACTTAGTTTTGCAAGTTGTTGCTCGATAATATCACGTGTATCATCATCAATTTTACCGGTTGCTATCGCTATGGGCCGATTGAGAAATCTGTTCTGATAGAAATCAATTATTGTTTCTCTCTCAATTTTCTCAATATCCTTAATGGTCAAAATCTGGCCATAAGCATGCTGACTACCAAATAAATTTGCTCTAAACTGCTTACCTGCTAATACATTATTCTTTTTGTCATTGATTTCCAGGTCCTGAATCTTAATACTTCGAGTCAGGTCAAATTCTTTTTCAGGAAAAACAGAATCTGTAAGTAACTCAATGACCAGTTCGAGTACTGGCTTTACAAATTTTGTAAGAGTGTAGATTGAAACTGTTAAATGGTCAAACCCGGAACTGGCCTCAAGGAAAGCGCCATAAAAATCAAGTTTGTTTGCAATCTCAGTAGCGGATTTCGTAGATGTACCCTCCATGATCATTTTCGAGACCATGAAGGAAGCTCCCTGCATTGAATCATATTTTACACCTGATTCAAAAATTAAATCAAGCTTGATTACCTCCTGTTCGGCAATGTCAAAATAGTGCAAAACAACCCCATTATCCAGGCTTTTGGATTTAGGAATTGGAATATTGACATGAGGAATAGGTTTAGGTAATGGGGGAATTGATCTATCGAGCATCCGCCGGTGAAGAAACTTCTGGTTTATTGAAATTAAACAACAAAGAAACTCTCAACGTGTCACCTAATGGGTCATTTTGATTTCGTGGAATTATATACGAGAAATCCACACCGAATACCTGATATCTAAACCCAAGACCTGCAGTAAGGAATTTTCTGTTTCCTTTATCAGCGCTCTCCAGGAAATAGCCTACTCTGGCAGCAAATATATCTCTGTACCAATACTCTGTACCGAAAGACAATGTTATTTCTTTCATTTCTTCGCCAAAACCATCTGGAGCATCTGCAAATGAACCAAATACACCACCTAAAAGATTTCTATTTGGATCTTTTCCACGACCGGGAATGATGTTACCACTTCCATCTCTTACAGGAGGAGAAGGTACCAGAAGTTTGTTGGCATCAAATGCAAGTGTAATTGAGTTATATGGATCCAGGCTTGTTTTAAAAGCTGTTCCTAATCTTAAATTTCCTGGTAGGAAATCCTCATTTTCTTCATTCGTATAAGTGATTTTTTGACCTATGTTAGAGATATGAGCACCAGCAGAAATATTTGAATTCTTACCACTAAATACAAGATCCCTAGTGTAGTAAACACCAAGGTCAACAGAAACACTAGTACCTGCTCTGGCATCAGGAGCACCTTGGAGGTTACTCGGGAGATTTGAAAAGATAAATCTACCAGTAAGTCCAATACCGAAATTCTCAGACAATTTTCTGGAGTATGTACCATCAAAGGCGAGCTCACTTGGACTTTCATTTCCTAAAGGCAAACCTTGAATATCTGTAAGTTGAATTTCACCAAGGTCAAAATATCGGAAAGTAAAAGCGGCAGTTTGAATTCTATCAATTTTGTAAAAACCACTCAAATAAGATACGGACATATCATCCACAATATTGCCAAGCCAGGGCACATAAGAAGCACTAAATCCAAAATCTTCTTCGATAAAAGCGAGTTTACCATTATTCCAGTGTACAGAATTAGCATCAGGAGATGTTGCTACACCTAAATCTCCCATAGCGGCACCTCTGGAATCAGGTGCAAATGTTAAAAATGGAACAGCAGTAGTAATTACTCTATTTGTACTGTCGCTTCCAGTTACAAGCTGGGCATAAGTTTCAGGTGCGATGAAAATCGTTAGCAAAAATAGTCCAACAAATTGCTTTAAATAGGTCATTTTTTTAGATTATGAAGCGCAAAGATATAATTAATTCGTAATAACTAGTCGTCTGAATACTTCATTTGTCGCTCCATCAAGAGTACTTCTGAAATGAAATTTATAAATATAAACTCCATTCCTTAAGGGAGCGCCACTTAAATTTTTTCCGTCCCACTCAATGTCACTGATAATTTCACCCGGATCTGTGTACCTGTATTGCTGTGAGTATACAACAGCGCCGGTGGTATTAAATACCTCAAAATCTATCAATAATTCTTCTCCATCACGATCATGCGCTATATGAAAGGTGGTGTTGTTTGTCATTGGGTTAGGAAAGTTATAAACTTCGTAAAACTTGATTTTCACATCAGACGAAACTACAAACTCAACCGAGGATTCTGCAGAATTATTGTGTGTATCCCAACTTTTTATTTTTATAGTGTGTCTGCCTGGGGCTAAATCATTCATTGGATAGTTAATCCAACCTTCCTTATAGGTGTCAATACTAGCAGTGTAATATTCATTTAAGTTTATTTCAAGCTCATCATCCAGTATTGCTATCGAATTTTGACCAATGCCCCGATTTGATATGTTGATTCCATTTTCATCGGTTAACCTGACCAATAACAATGGGTTAGGATTGACCTTGTCTCCTGGTTTGAAAGAGGTGTCATTCATGTATATATCAATTTCAGGTGGCGTAGTATCTTCTGTTACATTGGGATTACTCCCACCAACTACGATATCGATATTGGCTCCATTGGCATCATATTTTTTATCGTCAGATGTGGCATACATGCTGATTTTACCATTGGCATAATTATAAGCTATGTTTTTAGGTACAACAAACTCAAACAGAAAATCCCCATTACTTATAGAAGCCTGACCATTATAAATAATTGTATTTCTTACCGAATAATTGAAAGGATTATTTTGGTTTCCTCGGGTTTGAAGAGTAGTTGGTTTATCCAAAACTTTTGCTGTAAGGGTACCATTAAAATCGGATAACTTATTGCCTACCTGATCAACCACTGTTCCTTTTATTTGCACGAGACTAAGGGCGGAAAGTGTGTCCCCTTCTGCTGAGAGATTATTGACTTCAGTGATGTTGAGGTTGTAATCTGGGATAGCCAATTTCATCATAGGGTCACCTAGTAGAGCGAAGTTCCTGTTTATAGGCCCACGAAGACTACTGTTCTTAGTTTTCTTTATAATATCTCCCAGACGAGGTGTTTCACCGTTTACAGGTACAAAGACGTTTTCATAAAATGCTTCGTTCACTACTCTATTTGTATGGGCAAATACCTTTCTTGTGGTAGTAAGTAAGGCAATAGCTCCACCATTGGGATTCATTAACAGCTCTTCTCCAGCACTGTCCTCCAGTGGGTAATCATACTTACCGAATTCGCAGGTAGCGGTTACAAATAGTGGCAGTTTTCTGCGGTTTGTGAAATTTCGGACATCCTGTTTTACCAGAATCCATTCATCTGCCCAGACATCAATATTTCCATGACCTGAATAATTGAGGATTAATCCACCTTTTGCTACAATGTCGTTTATTCTTTGAGTGGTTTGTGGCGAAGCACGATCAACACCTGATATTTGCTCGAAAGCATCCAGGTATACTTTTTGGGAATTGAATTGTGGGTCAACGGTTTCTACCAGCTCTGATAATTGCTCCGCATCACGCTGGTGCACGTTACTATCACCATCATCTGCAATGAAATAAATGTCGTTTCTCCATTCACCCATGGAGTTACTGCTGGTTTCATACCTTATGATTTTATCAATAGTGATCTCAGCTTCTTTTATGGATTTAACTGGAAGACGCCCAACACCAATTTCCATAGTGTGATCACCTTGATAAGATTCTGCCCATTCACCTTCATCTTCTTCAAGGAATCCAAAATAATCATCTGAAGAGTAACTATAGATTGGGTCTAGAGATTCACGAGCTTCATATATAGGAACAAAATTTTGATCACGACTGAACCGTTTCTTATAGTCATAGGAACAATCTCCGAAAAGTAAGAGATACTTCAATTTGCCTGGATCAAGATCATATAGGTATTTCATATAATTTCGAATGGCAGAGATGTCTTGTCGGCCACTTGAGAATTCATTATACACTTCTTCAACTGTGACTACTTTGACGTCTAATAAGTCGTGAGACCGGTGAAATGTAGCTAACCGTTCAGCTTCACTCAAAAATAGATAGTGAGTAACAATAACTGCATCTGGTGGATTAGAAGTCAGTATGTTTTGTTTAAAGATTTTAGTGGATTTCACAGGTTTTGGGGCATTTGCAGGATTAAAGACTACATATTCATCTAACTCAGTATTGGTAGCAGCAAATCTACCAGTAGTTCCATCTAACTGATAAGAAATATTTTCAGGAGTGGTTGGATCCGTAATATTCCAGATTTCCATATTATCAGACATATTTTTAATCTGAAAAGTAGATTCTGGTAGCACCAGAGTACTTAAGGAACGGAAAAATGTATTGCCTTCATAGGCGGCCAGATCCCTGGTAAATTGAATCATTAAAAAATCAATGTATCCTTGTCCTACTCCTGATGCTGGTGCATTGTAAGTTACATTGATATCTAATTTTGAATCAATACCTGAGATATCATTAGAGTTAATCACAAAAACAGAGTCCACAACAATGCCGTCTGCGTCATACTCTCCCTGAGGTCTGGCCACAGTATTCAGTTTGATCGTATGTTGGTCATTAATTGTAAAGTCAAAACTTGCCGGAATATCTGCAATAGAGACGGCTTCAGCATAAATGCTAACACTCGATCCATTAGTTATACCAGAAATGCCTGAGGTATAATTGAGGGATAGTTTGGTGGCATTGGAAAGCATTTCCCCAAACCATCTACGGCCTTCAAATCGAATATTGTCCTTGTCTTCCTCGATCAGGAAATAATCATCATACGTACTTATAGCTGGTTGACCATCGATTGCCTTTGTTTTGGTTGCTATTCTTTTGCCAGCTTGTTCAGAATACTTTATAAAATAGAATATCGAATCGCTATATAGATTTTTCTCATGTGTAAACAACTCCTTAGAAGTGTCATATGCGAAGGAATTAGGACTATTTACAAATAGCAGAAAGTACTCATCGTTAGAAAAAATATCATCTTCATTTCCGTGGAATCCTAATGAGATCTCTTCCTGATCAAGAAATGGCAGTGAGTTTTGCTGTGGCAGCATTCCGCCGGAACTATTTCCATAAACCCTAACCCCGCGAGGGTTCTGCACAGAAAGTCCAATTTGATCCAGGTATGCTTTATCGAGTTTGTATACTCCCTTTTCGGTGAAAGCCAGTTTAAACCACTCACCATTATTAAATATGGACTCAACTCCCTTTTGGCAAAATGAAGAGGTACTTATCGTTAAAAGTAATATGGTAATTAGCCGGAACACTCAGCAGTTATACGATTTTAGGGATTATTTATTGTTAACAGATTTTGGTCTTAACAAATTCACTACTATTGAAAGTAACAAATATGCCAAAATCACAAGTGAAATAGCCTTGAAATTCCAGACAAGAAGTAAAATAACTGACATTGTAACAAGCAGGAACCTTTCCCAATTGTCTTGAAACTTAAAGTTTTTGAATTTCAAAGATAGTAAGGGTATGTCTGCTACCATCAAAAGTGAAAACAATACTGCAATTACCAACAGTGACTCTAAACCAGCAATCCAACTAAATAATTGAATATCTGCCAAATAGGGAAGACCTGTGATAAACAACGCATTAGCAGGAGTAGGTAACCCATAGAATACATCGGATTGCCTTGGGTCAATGTTAAATTTTGCTAAGCGCAATGCTGAAAATACAACGATTAATATTCCCAGATAGGGCAACCAATAAACTTTTGTTTCAGGCAGTATCATCTGATAGAGGAAAAAACCTGGTAGCGCACCAAATGAAATCATATCCGCAAGAGAATCCAATTGTTTTCCAAGTTCTGAAGACACACCAACCAGTCGGGCAGCAAATCCATCAAAGAAGTCTAGAATAGCAGCAGACCAAACCATTATGGTAGCCATCATCAGGTTGTCCTGGAATATGAAGATGATGCCAATTGCACCACATGCCGCATTACCCGAGGTAATAAGATTTGGGATATGTTTTTTAATCATTGCTGTAAGGCGCAGAAGGGGTTATACTTCATTTCATGGCCAATTGTGGTGGGGTCACCATGACCTGGATATACTATTGTCTCTTCGGGAAGGTTGAATAGTTTCTGATGAATCCCTTCTATCAGTAAATTATGATTGCCTCCAGGTAAGTCTGTTCTTCCTATACTTTCTCTGAAGAGAACATCTCCACCTATCAATTGATTAGAAGGTTTATGGTATAGTACAACATGCCCTGGTGCGTGCCCGGGAACGAAAATCACCTCCAGTGAACTGTCACCAAATTCAATGGCGTCTCCTTCATCTATAAATTTGTCAGGAGTGGTGTTTTTATACTGTTGAAAACCATAGGAAGGAGCATACACTTCAACTGATCTAAGCGTTTCTTCATCAGCTTTATGCATGTATAGAAGTACTTCGTATTTCTGTTTTACGAAATAATTTCCAAGTACATGATCAATATGACAATGGGTGTTCACAAGTTTTGTCACTTTCAACTGATGTTCATTTATAAAATCTTTTAAAATATCTATTTCCTGCGGAGCATAGCAACCGGGGTCAATTATAATGGCCTCATTCGTGTTGTCATATACCACATAAGTATTTTCCATAAATGGATTAAAAACAAAAGATTTTATTTGTATCATGGTTTTATTCAGAGTCAACTGCAAATTTGTTGTAAATAATTCAATAGACAAATATTAGAGTGGAGCAACGAGATTATTTGATAGTAGGTCAGGGGATAGCTGGTAGTTTACTTGCTTATGAGTTGATGAAAAGAGATCAGCGTGTTATGGTGGTGAATCAGACCTGGTCACAAAGTGCTTCTCGTGTTGCGGCAGGATTGTATAACCCAGTAACAGGTAGAAAGATGGTGAAGACCTGGAATTGTGATAAACTGTTTCCGTTCATTGAACCATACTATGAGACCCTGGAGAATGAAATTCAAGAAAAATTCCTCGAAAGAACAGGTATATACAGACCATTTCTCTCGATTGAAGAACAAAATGATTGGCAGGGTAAAGCTTCTGATAGTGGATTTAAAGAATATGTATCTCAAGTAGTTTTAACATCAACTGAAGACGCTCAGGTGAATGACATTTATGGAGGGCTAATACTTCAGAAAGCTGGATTTGTGAGGCTAGGAAAAATGCTGGATGCGTTCAGGAAGTTTTTTTCTGATAAGGGAAGTTATCTGGAAGGATTGTTTGATTTAGGGACATCCATTGATAGTGAGGGAATTATTTATCAAGATTGTAAATATAGGAGAGTGGTTTTTTGCGAGGGAGAGAAGTCCAGGAATACCAAACTTTTTGAGTGGTTACCTTTCCGACCAGTGAAAGGTGAGACCCTGGATTTGGAAATTAACTATTCCAGGGAACAAATTCTTAACAGAGGTGTTTTTTTAATGCCAGTAGAGAATAATCACTTTCGTTTAGGAGCAACCTACAACAATCAAGACCTAAGTTATGAAACAACCGAACAGGCAAGAATGGAATTATTGGAGAAATTAGGTGCCATTTTCAAGGGACAATTTGATGTTGTGGGGCAAAATGCAGGAATACGTCCGGCTACCAAGGACAGAAGACCAATAATCGGAAACCATCCTGCCCTGGATCGTGTTTATATCTTCAACGGTCTCGGTGCAAAAGGAGTATCTTTGGCACCATACTACAGCCGTCAGTTCGCTGACCATTTATGTTTTAATTCGGGTTTGGACAAAGAAGTGAATATTAATCGATTTTTTTCGTTATTTTGATCAATGATGAAGTTACATAGGTACAGTTTTATTTTTTTGATACTTCTATTAGTTCCTCTTGTACATCATGCACAGGAAAGAAGAGAGGGCTTTGGACAAAACCGGGTACAGCATAAGGTTTTTGAATGGTATTACTATAGTACCGAAAAGTTTGATATTTACTATTATCAGGGTGGAGTTGATTATGCCCGATTGGCTATTGACTATCTGGATGAAGAATATAACCGGATAACTGATTTATTGGGTTATGCCCCATTCAACAAGACCACAATATTTCTTTTCAATTCATATACAGATTTACAGCAAAGTAATATCGGTATTGATGGTGACCACTTTTCTATAGCGGGTCAGACAAATTTCGTGAAGTTGCATACTGAAATTGCCTATCCGGGTTCAGCCGAAAAATTCAAGGAAGAGCTTACATTTAAGTTGACTGAGGTATTGCTGAATGACATGATGTTTGGTGGAAGTTTAGCTGAAATGTTTCAGAGTGCGTATTTGTTGTCATTGCCTAATTGGTTTATAGAAGGAGCTGCAAGCTATATTACCTATGGATGGAGTGCTGAGATGGATGATTATGTAAGGGATTTTCTGTCAAGAAAAAACGTAAGAAAACTCAGTAGGCTTGATGAAAATGATGCACGGTTAGTAGGGCAATCAGTTTGGAATTATATAGCTGTAAGGTATGGAAATGGAAATATTTCTAATATTCTGAACCTTACCAGGATCATTAGAAATGAGGAAAATAGCATAGCCAGCACATTGGTTACCCGATATCGAACATTTGTTCTTGAATGGCAGAATTATTATTTGAACTCATCCAATAGAATCAAACAGGATTACACATCTCCAGATAATGAGGATATCCTGGTTGAGAAAAAGAATTACGGATACGAGTTTAGTCAGGTGAGAGTGAATCCTTCAGGGACAAAAATTGCCTATAGTCAAAGATATGAGGGAAAATACAGGGTAATTGTCTATGACATTGAGTCAGGAAATATTGAGGTAATCCAAAAAGGAGGTAACAAAGTACTTACTCAAGAAACAAATCATAACCTTCCGTTAATTGATTGGATGAATGACCATACTATTGGTTATATCTACGATAAATATGGCAAATACGTACTTGAGTATTTTGACCTTGAAGCCAGACAGCGTTACCAAAAATCATTGAACCGGTTTGAACAAATACATGATTTCAGCTTCAATCACAATGGAAAACTGGCCATCTTAAGTGCAAATACTGATAAGATGAACGACCTGTTTCTAGTCAGTATGAGACGAACGGCCATAAAGCGACTTACGAAAGATATGTACGATGACATTCATCCTCAGTTCGTACCAGGGACCGATGCTATTGTATTCTCTTCCAATCGTATGACAAAATACCTGGATGAAGCAGAGGGAGCCAGAACACTTGAAGAAGTTAGCAATAACCATAGTCTCTATATTTATGATTTAGATACTACTCAAAATGAGTTAAAACAACTAACTAATAATCTAGGTAAAGACTTCTATCCTACACCGCAAAATGATCAGTACATATTTTACCTCAGTGATCAAAAAGGGATAATCAATTTATTCCGGTATGACCTTTTTGATAACACCTATCAGCAGGTAACAAACTTTGATATGAGCATCATAGAATTTGATCTCAATGGCATTAACGATGAGTTCACCTACCTTATGCTAGATAATGGGAATTATAAGGTATTTCTTGACAAGAATTTTGATCTCGCACAAAGCACTTTTACTCCTCAAAGTTTAAGGCAGGATATGATTCAGGCCAAGTTTCTGATCAACAGAATAGAAACCCGAACGCCTACTGAAGTAGAAAAGGACCCACTCCTTCCTGATAGTTTATTAGCAAAGGATCCAATCGATAATGAAGTTCTTGAAGAAGAAGTAATCGATGAAATGCCGGCAGTTTCAGATTCAATTCCATCTGATGAAGATGCCTACATTGAGGCTGACGATTATGAATTTGAGGAGGAGACGCGATTTAAGAATGAATCGCTATCATTTTTATCTACCTATTCTCAGCTTGAAAAAGAACCTTCGATAGTTGGACCGATCAAGTATACTCCGAGGTTCAGCATGAGTAATATTGTTACTTCATTTGTAATAGACCCTATTCGTGATTTCGGGATCTTACTAGAGGGGGAAATGAGTGACATGCTGGAAAATCATAAATTTTACGGAGGTGCTCTATTTATGACTGACTTCCAAAATGGCGATATTTTTGGAGAGTACCAGTTTCTTAAAAACAGGATTGATTTTAAAGTTAGGTTCGACCGACAGGTTTACGTATTTGAAGAACCGATACGTGATCCTAAGGTTCAACGATATTCGTTGAACAAGATTGAGTTTGGAGCATCTTATCCGTTTAACAATGCCTTACGTGTTTCTTTGAATCCTTTTTTCGCAACAACATCATATCGGAATCTTCAAAGCACCGTTATCGCCTTTGATAGTTTAAATAACTATGAAAATAATTTCTACACAGGTTTTATGACAGAATTGGTTCTTGATAATACGAAAATTTTTGGCTTGAACCTGTATAATGGGACTCGTGGTAAAGTGAAGTATACATATTATGGAGCGGTTTCTGATTTTGACAGCAGTTTTGGGAAATTAGAAATCGACATTAGAAATTACCTGCCTATACATAGAGAGTTTACTTTTGCTACACGTGTGAGTTATGGTAATTTTATGAGTAAACGCAGGCAAAATTTCATGTTAGGAGGGATGCTAAACTGGCCATTCTCGCAAAGCCCAATTGTTACCGGGGAAACCTCCGAACAAATACCTCAGGATTATCCATTTGTCTTGTCAAATGATAAGCCTATAACAGGTATTTTGTTTACAGATTTCATTCCACTGAGAGGTTATAATTATGGAGAAGTTTATGGTTCGGAATACCTGGCATTGAATGCAGAATTACGACTCCCGGTTTTTAGATACTTAAGTAAAGGTCCTATTTCTTCAAATTTTCTTAGAAATTTCCAGGCGATTGGATTTTATGATCTTGGTGCCGCATGGACTGGCACAGCACCTTTTAGGAGATCAAGTAGTGTGAATTCTTATAATGTAGAGTATCCTCCTGGATTGTTTAGTGCAACCATTAACAATTTCAGAAATGTTTGGCTTGCAAGTTTTGGATTCGGATTTAGGACAGTGATTTTGGGATACTATGTGCGATTTGACTGGGCTAAACCAATTGAAGACTTTAACATAGGTAAAACCAAATTCTATTTTACCCTTGGATATGATTTTTAAGCAGAATTGATGCTATTATTTGTTTATTTCAAGGAATATGAGATTTTTGCCAGATGATAGAATCCATGACTGGCTTTGGTTCAGCAACTTATAGTGACGATAGGTATCAGATAAAAATTGAGCTTAGAACACTTAACTCAAAATTTTTAGACCTTTCCTATAAGATTCCAAAAGAGTTTTCCGATAGGGAACTGGAACTCAAAAATTTTCTTACAACTAAACTTAAAAGAGGCAAGATCAATGTGTCTATTGATTTTACTATTCTTAATAGGAGTTCTGTTTCACATGAGATAAACAAAGAGCTTTTTCTACAGTACTTTGAACAATTCAGGTCTTTAGCAAAGCAAGTTGAGGCCAATGATGACGAAATATTTCGATTAGCACTTCAGTCACCGGATGTAATCCAGGTAAAAGAAGAAGAGGAAGAAGCCCCGGATTGGGGAATTTTCCTCAATGTATTCGAAGAGGCAGTAAATAAATGTGTGGATTTTAGAAAGCAGGAAGGTGAAGCCCTGTCAAATAAGCTCACAGAATATATTAATAGTATAGGGGAAGGATTAGAGAAGGTTATTGAAAGGGACCCTGAGCGAGTACGAAATATTAAATCGAGAATTGAAAATAATCTTGAAGAATTTGTTGGAACAGACAAAGTAGATCAAAACAGATTTGAGCAGGAACTTATTTATTACATTGAAAGGCTGGATATAACAGAAGAGAAAGACAGATTGGGTAATCACCTTAAATATTTTATCGAAATCCTGAATGGCCCTGATTCAAATGGGAAGAAACTTGGGTTCATTTCTCAGGAGATTGGCAGGGAGATCAATACCATAGGGTCAAAATCTAATGATGCTACCTTGCAACGATTTGTAGTGGAGATGAAAGAGGAATTGGAGAAAATTAAGGAGCAGGTTCTAAATATTATTTAGTCAAAAGATAAGTATATCATTGAAACAATATGAGACAATAATATACTTATCTAAAGGGCTTTACTTACTCAAGTGTGAAGCCAGTGGTCATATCATCCCACTTCATCACTACCTTGTTACCGTCAATACTAATATCAAAGGTCTCTACACTCTTGTTACCATATGAAGCATCTGCTTCTACCCTAAGCACGTCCTTGGATTTGTCATAGCTATAGGCACCCCATTGATTAGGAACACTGTTAAAAATAATGGTCCATTTTTCCTTTCCAGGGATTGTAAACAAACCGTATTTACCAGCTTTCAATAGTTGACCATTTACCTTAACATCCGCAGAAATTTCAAAAGTGGTTGCCTCATTTGCACCCGTTCTCCAGATTTGGTCATATTTTACAAGTCCACCCCAAATTAATCGATCCTTTTTTGAAGGTTTGGAATAATCAATTTTCACTTTGACTCCATTTATTTTAGCTTCAGCTGAAGCTGGCGGGCTTTTGCGCTTACTTTTATCTTCCTGAGCGCTTGCATCCTGGATTACAAACAGAACAAGTAATGTACAAGCAATAGAAAATAAGATTGATTTTTTCATATTCTAAAATGGTTATGTTATCAGTTTAACAAATTAATTATTTAAATGAATCAGATACCTATCAATGACGCAAAACTTTATCAAAGGGTTACTGAATGACAGATATACCAGATTCTCATTGCGCCTGTAAATCGTAAAAATTGCATCAGATTGTTTATATTGAAATCATAAAAATTTTTTGTTTCCAATGAAATTTAACTTAATCATCACTGGTCTTGGTTTTATCCTGCTTCTTGCAAGTTGTGAAACTGAGACTGACAAATTAGTTGATGCCATAAATTTTAAGGCTAAAGAAATAGATGCCAATCACAGAGTTCAAATATTAGAAGATGACTATCATGAAGGAGATACCATCTATAAAATCAGGGGCTATTTTATGGACGGCCAACTGCTGAAATTGGTAGGGATCACACGAACAGCTCATTTCGTAAGGGATGATTATTTTTACTTCGATCATGCAGGGCATCCTATGTTCACTGGACACATGATGAATCTAATGGACGAGCATGATGCCGCTGAATATAAATATTATTATCACAATGGAGAACTCTTTGCCAGTATGTATTGGGAAGATCACTATGTGCCAGGAAAGCAATTTCCAGATGAGCATTTTGAGTATTTTTCTCCGGATTTAGACTCCCTTACAGCTATTGAGGACGAGCGGCTATCTTTTTTCAAACAAAAATTAAATGAAGAGGGCTTTTCCGTTCAGGAAGAAAACGAAAACCTGGAGGCAAATACTGACAAATAATGACTCTTGAAGAAGCCCAGGAAAAGGTTGATGAATGGATCCAAACCATAGGGGTACGGTATTTCAATGAATTGACCAATATGGCAATTTTAACCGAAGAAGTTGGAGAGCTTGCTCGAATCATTGCACGGAAGTATGGCGAGCAGTCATTTAAAGAAAGTGATAGAAAGGAAGATCTGGGAGATGAAATAGCTGATGTTTTATGGGTATTGATATGTCTGGCAAACCAGACAGGAGTAAATTTGACAGAAGCATTTGAAAAAAACATTTCAAAAAAAACCAATCGGGATAAAGAGCGGCATAAGCAAAACAAGAAGCTTCAATGATTACACTAACTACTCCAGCCTTACTATTTCCAGCAATATCATTACTACTTCTGGCCTATACTAATCGATTCCTGGCGATTGCATCCTTGATAAGACAGCTTCATGGAAAGTACAACGAAAACCCAGAAAAAGGTGTGATTGTTGGTCAAATACAAAATCTGAGGAAGAGGCTTTTCCTGATCAGATGGATGCAGGTAGCAGGAGTTTCCAGTTTTTTTCTGTGCGTATTAAGCATGATCTTCATATTCCAGGATGCCCCAATAGCTGGTGGATATATTTTTGGTGGCTCATTGCTGTTACTTTTAATCTCTCTGGGGATAATGTTGAAAGAACTCAATATTTCCACTTATGCGCTGGAGCTGGAGCTATCAGACATGGAATTGCCAAAAAAACTATAATCTCAATTCTTTTCCTTTTAACCTGGGAAGCGCATCAAATTTGTCTACAGTACAACAAAACTCCAGGTCTTTCCTGATTCCAAATTTCTCCAGTCTTTTGGCGTGAGCAGAGACAAGCAAGTTCTCATATAAGTTGCTTTTATACGATTTGTATAACTCCAGGGCCATTGTTGCTGCGTCATTTGTAAGCTCACATTCCAATTGATCTATGGCTGCTCCAGCGAATGCTGTGTCTTCCAGGTTCGGAGTTCCTTTCCATCCTGCACAATGAATTATTATGTCCTTGTTGCAGTCACGGAGATAATTTGTGACAGCTGAGAGGTTAAGGAATGCACCAATTATGATTTCGTCAGCAACCAAAGATTTTTGAATAGCAAGTGTACCATTAGTAGTAGTAACGGCTATTTTCTTGCCCTTCATTTCATCAGCCATATAGCTGAAAGGAGAATTACCAATATCAAATCCATCCACTTTCTGGCCACCTCTTTCAGCCGCGCCAATATAACCCTGATCCATGAGCTCCTTGCATGCATCCAATTCTGCAACAGGAGTAATGCTTTCAATTCCATTTGCCAACCCCGATACCATGCAACTGGTTGCTCTGAAAATATCAACCACTACAACCACTTTCCCGATTTGATCATGCTGATCAATTAGTGAGGGGGTCAGGCAGACTTCTAATTTGCTCATTTTTTAAGGATTGGGGCTTTTACAATAGTAGCATTCAATTTTCTGTTTCTGACACCAATCTTAATTTGGGTTTCCGGTTTGTGATAACCAAATTGAACATACCCCATCCCAATACCAATACCCATAGAGGGACTCATGGTTCCAGAAGTTACTTGTCCAATTACTTCTTCGTTTTCATTCAGGATTTCATAGCCGTTTCTTGGGATCCCTTTGTCATCAAGCCTGAAAGCCACTAATTTTCGTTGAACACCTTCTTCCTTTTGCTTGAGGATATTGTCTTTGTTGATAAAGTCTTTTGTGAACTTAGTTATCCAGCCTAAACCAGCTTCGATTGGGCTTGTGGTGTCATTTATGTCATTTCCATAAAGGCAATATGCCATTTCCATTCTGAGTGTGTCACGTGCTCCAAGTCCGATGGGTTGAATACCAAATTCTTCACCTGCCTCAAAGATTTTATGCCATAGTGCCTCTGCGTCTTCATTCTTGATATACAATTCAAAACCAGGCTCCCCAGTGTACCCTGTAGCAGAAATAATAACCTCCTGAATTCCACCCAGTGAACCAATCTGGAAAGTGTAGAACTTGATTTCACCCAGGTTTACATCAGTCAGTTTTTGAAGTGTATCTACAGCTTTAGGTCCCTGTACTGCGAATAATGAGTATTCATCAGATTTGTTATCCAATCTCACATCTCCAGAAACATGCTTATTGATCCAGTTCCAGTCTTTTTCAATGTTTGATGCGTTTACAACAAGCATATATTGTTCATCACCTAATTTATAAACGATAAGGTCATCAACAATACCATTTTCGTCATTGGGTAAGCAGGAATACTGTGCCTGACCTATTACCAATTTGGAAGCATCGTTACTGGTAACTTTTTGGATTAAAGACAAGGCATCTGGTCCCTCCAGGAAAAATTCCCCCATATGTGAGACATCAAATACACCCACTTTTTCTCTAACACACTTATGTTCTTCGATATCAGAGCTGTAACGTACAGGCATGTTGTAGCCAGCAAAAGGGATCATTTTCGCTCCTAGTTTTTCATGCAGGTTATTTAATGCAACTTGTTTCACTTCCATGGGAATCAATTGGTTTTTGTTGTTTGAGCCGCAAATGTAGTTTTTTTTACGGAAGACAGGGACGGGTGACCGATGTTTTGACTTTGCTGATTAGTTATTAAGACTCAGGACCGGTGACGGCTGACCGCTGGGTTGATGTGCTGATTGGTTAATGTAGTGATGTGCCGATTTGTTAAATGCGTGGATTGTCTATAGGGTATAAGACGGGGGACCGGTAACGGTTGACTGATGATCCGATGTGTTGATTTATTAATGTGGTGATGTGCTGATGGAGTTTGGGAATTGTCGAATTAGGTGACTGTTGACAGGTGACCGATGTCTTTTTGATTGGTTTAAGTGCTGTTACTACTGATTCAGAACGTGAATATTTATTTTTTTCGGATTTCGAGTTTCCTTTTTGATGCGCTGATTCTTTAAAGACCGATGACCGGTGACGGCTGACCGATGGGTTGATTTGCTGATTGGTTTAATGTGCTGAATTGTTTGAAAGACAAAAGACCGAGGATCGAGGAAGGTTGAGCGATGTTTAACCTTGTTTTCGGATTTAGGATTTAGATATTCGAATTTCCCTCTGGGTTAATCTTTTGGAAAAAGCTCCAGTTGTGCCGGTAGGAGCTGGAAAGACATTCTATGGAGTGGGGTGGTGCCATAAGTCTTGATGGCTTCTCTGTGTGCTTTGGTTGGGTAACCGAAATTAGTGTGCCAGGAATATTCAGGGAATTCTTCTGCGGCAGCTTTCATGAGGTCATCCCGGTGTGTTTTGGCAAGAACTGATGCGGCAGCTATGGAGTAATACTTGGAATCTCCTTTGACGATGCAGGTATGGTTTACTTCTTTGTAGGCATTGAATCTATTACCATCTACCAGGATATGATCAACCTTTGATTCCAATGCATCGAGTGCTCTGTGCATGGCCAGGTAGGAAGCGTTTAAAATATTGATCTGGTCAATTTCCTCCTGACTGGCAACACCAATTGCCCAATGTAAGGCTTTTTCTTTGATCGTTCCAACAAGTTCGTAACGTTGTTTTTCTGTGAGCTGCTTGGAATCATTTAGTACATCGTGCTTAAATCTTTGTGGTAAAACCACTGCTGCTGCCACCACAGGTCCGGCAAGACAACCTCGTCCGGCCTCATCGCACCCTGCTTCTATTACGCCTTTGGTATGGTAACTTTTAAGCATGCTGCGAAAATAGTGGAATTGTTTGATATGGTGAGGATGACCGAAGACGGATGACAGGTGACCGATGTTTAATAAAGTCGGAAGTTGGAAGTCGGAAGTTTTTTAGGATTTCGAGTTTCGGATTTCCCTTCTTATGTGTTGATTGAGTTTGAAGCTGGAGGGATTTGATGACCGGAGACCGATGACGGCTGACCGATGTAGAGAATTTTCGGATTTCGAGTTTCGGATTTCCCTTCTTATGTGTTGATTTATTGATTTATTGATGTGCTGATGAGGTGATTGAGTTTGAGTCTTGGTGAAATTGAGTGACCGGAGACCGATGACGGCTGACACTATGTTTTGAATTTGCTAATTAGTTAATGTGCTGATGTGCCGATTTGGTAAATGTGTGGAATTTTTTGCTTTCGGATTTCGGATTTCCTTTCTGATGTGCTGATTGTCTAAGGGCTTAAGACCGATGACGGCTGACCGATGTTTAATAAAATTGGAAGTTGCCTGTCGGAAGTTTTTTAGGATTTCGAGATTCGGATTTAGAGTTTCCTTTTTAAAAAAGGAGCTGTGGCAGACCGAAATGGGTTTGTTTGTGTGTGGCAGGCTGACACGCGGATGGCCAAAGTGGGAGGAGTTTTGAGGGTTGGTAGTGTGGATTAAAAATAAATTGCAAGTATATGACCGTCATTTAGAATGGTATTGGACTAGTTTTGTGGCATGCATAATGAAGAAAACCCCTGGAAGACAAAATCTTCAAAAGAGCTTTATGACAACCCCTGGATTACGGTGAAGGAGCATGATGTACTCAATCCTGCCGGTAATCCGGGTATTTACGGGACTGTTCATTTTAAGAACAAAGCGATTGGGATTATTCCATTGGATGATGAATTGAATACATGGCTGGTAGGACAATACCGTTATCCTCTGGAAGAGTATTCCTGGGAGATCCCAATGGGAGGGGGACCTGTAGAAAATGATATTCTCGATTCTGCAAAACGTGAATTGAAGGAAGAAACAGGGTTGTCAGCCGGTAAATGGGAAAACATTGTGCGCATTCATACCAGTAACTCAGTAACGGATGAGGAGGGATTTATTTTTCTTGCCACTGATCTCACAGAAGGAGAAGAAGAAAGTGAAGAAACAGAGCAGCTTACATTGAAAAAAGTACCATTTGATACTGCACTGAAAATGGTAATGGACCAGGAAATTACAGACAGTTTGAGTATAGCAGGTATTTTAAAAGTGGCCAGAATTCTTGGTAAATAAATGAATTACAACCAGCATTTTAACCGCACAATTTTGTTGGCTGGGCCAGTAATGATGAGCCAGTTGGGGCATATCATGGTGAATGTGGCGGATAGTATGATGGTGGGACAAGTGGGAACGATACCGTTGGCTGCAGCAGCACTGGCTGGAAGTATCTTTCATGCAGCTCAACTTTTTGGGATTGGTATTTCTTATGGAGCAACACCTCTTGTAGCGGCCGCATTTGGAGGTGGAAATGAATCGGCACTTAAGAAAGTTTTCAAGCATAGTTTTTACATTAATCTGATGGTGGGTGCTTTGCTGGCTGCTGTTGTATCTGGTTTTGCACCTTTGCTTATCTATTTTGGACAGGATCCTGCTGTAGTAGAGGAGGCAATTCCGTATTTACAAGTCACAGGGATATCGATCTTCTGGTTGATGATATTTCAACATTTCAGACAGTACATGGAAGGGCTTACCAGTACGAGACCTGCGATGATGGTGTCGATAATTAGTAACCTTACCAATGTTGGGCTGAATTACGTGTTAATATTTGGAAAATTTGGTTTTGAACCAATGGGACTTCTGGGGGCTGGTATTGCTACGCTAATAGCGCGGGTTTTGATGGCGGCTCTTATGGCTGGTTACTTTATTTGGCGGCCAAAATACAAGGAATATTGGCGACATTTTAAAAGCATTTCATTTGAATTTCTTGAAGTTAGAAAAGTCATGGGAATAGGTTTGCCATCTGGTGTGCAGCTCATGTTTGAAGTGAGTGCATTCAGTTTTTCGTCTGTGATGGCTGGTTGGATAGGAGCAAAATCTTTGGCTGCTCATCAGATTGCATTAAATGTATCAGGTGTGACATACATGATGGCCACAGGAATTAGTTCAGCCTCTACCATACGGGTAGGAAATTTCTATGGTAGACAGGAAATTTCTGATTTAAGAAAAGCAGGTAACACCTCTTTTTTAGTCGTGACTGGGTTTATGGCCCTATGGTGTGCTTTGTTCATGATCGGTAATGAATTTTTCCCCAGGTTATATGTGGATGATCCTGAGGTTATTGGTCTTGCAGGTCCCATATTTTTTGTAGTCGCACTCTATCAAATTTCTGATGGTGTTCAGGTAGTGGGTTTGGGTTCTTTAAGAGGAATTTCGGATGTAAAAATTCCTACTTATGTTACGCTGTTGGCTTATTGGTTTTTTGCCATTCCTCTGGCATATGGAATAGCCTTCATCTTAAATATTGGGCTAATGGGTATCTGGGTCGGTTTACTGATTGGTCTTTCTATAGCTGGTGTCCTTCATCTCTGGAGGTTTCATCACCTGACCAGGGCTAGTTAAAATTATTTGCGGTTTATACGCTACGTTCAGTGATAACATTCAGAATTAACTTTTTGTTGTCTTATAGGAACTTTAAGGTTATCTGAAGTTTAAGATTTTCGATTACATTATGCTTTTGTTAAAGTTGATAGATTCTGGTTTGCTGTAGAACGATACGATTGTAATTTCAAATTGTAATTAAGCTATAACCAGAGGAACATGAATATTAAACCGCTATGGATTGCCGTAATTATTACGGTTTTCAAAATTACAATTGCCCACACGCAAAACATGAATGCGTCGGAGAATACGATGGGTTATGTGATCACTGCATTTGACAGCATTAATGGTCAGATTAGTATAAATTTTGACAGGAACATGGTTCTCGTTAAAACAGAATCCAGTTACCTGACATTGAGAGCTGATCAATTGAAAAGAGTGACTATATATCAGGGAGCACAAACTGGTTTTACCACCTATTATTCAAGGTATTTTGCTGATAATCCCAAGAAATTTTTATTCAAAGCAGTAATTGAGGGACCGAACCCTTTGCTATACAGAGAAGGTCTTCGGTTTGACCAATATTCCACCATTGAATACCTTCCATATTTCACGCTAATAAATGACAATGTCATTTCACTGGAAGGCAAGGAGGCTATCAAAATATTGGCTGAAAGAGACAATGAATTAACATCTTACATGAAAGCGCATAAAATCAAGGGAAAAAATATTGACGAGATTCTAAATTTGTTTGAATTTATTAACAGGGGTTTTGAACTAGATGACTCTTATTATGCTGAGGATGGAGGTTAAAATATATTAGCTATAGCTACCAATATAATATCCTAACCAAATAACGAATACCAGCACATAAGTACTGCAAACTATTGCGATGGCATACTTGAGTTTTTTGCCTGAGAGCCAGTAAACGCCAAATATCATGAGTGCCCAGTAGACAACTTCAAATAGGTTAAGTGCCTTTAGTGGGTAGTGATATTTTTGACTGACAACCTCGTAATCAAAGAAATTCATTAATGAAAGTGGGTAAAAAGCACGTACATCCCAATAGGTAGGATCGTCTCCTGAAATGAGAAACCAGAAAACTTTAAGTAGTTCTGGTAGAAGAAACCATATTTCAAGAAGTAATATGAGTTTCCAGAGGGTATTGAATGTAAGTTTATAGCCATATAAAAAACAGCCCACCCACAAGACAAATGTAGTGAGGGTAATTTTCCAACCCAGGAAAACCGGTACAACAAAATACTCTAAGGCGAAAAAAAGGTTGAAAATCCCCATTTCCCCACGTTCCTCGAGGATTTCGAAGGCTGCAATTTCATTTATCAAAAAGGCTTTTTTAAGAAACAGAATGATGAATGAAAGCACACAAAGAAGTAAAAACAATATCAATGGATTAAAATCAAACCATTCTTCGACAAATTTTCGTCTAATGTTGTATCGTTTATTATTCACGTCCGTATTTTTACAGGTGACATTTTGCAATAATTCTAAAATGGAATGGATATTGCAATTGTTCAGATATGAAAATCAATTATATGCTAAATAAAGTACTTATAACAGTGGCTTTCATTGCCCTAAATTTTGGCATTTCCAAAGCTACTGAAACAGATACTTCCAGTACTGACACTTTGCATTCCCACAACTTGTTGCAGAATTTATATATCCAACTAGAAGCAACTGACGCAATCAACGATCTGTACAACTTTAAGTTTGAAAGATCTGCCTCACAGATCAATTACCTGAAAAAGAAGTATGGTTGGCATCCTATGCCCTATTTTCTTATGGGTTTGAACTATTACTGGAGGATGATACCTTATTTGAAAAGCGCAGAGTACGATGATGAATTTTTAGCCTATATGGATACTTCTCTATATCTCGCAGAAAGACTTTATGAGGAGGATAATCCAATTGAAGGAGCGTTTTTTTTAGCAGCTACCTATGGTTTTCAATCCAGGTTGTTTTCTGACAGAAAACAGTGGACAAAAGCCGCCTCAGCTGGTCGGAATGCTTTGAAGTACCTGGATGAGATAAAGGGGAATGAAGACTATAGCCCGGAAATTTTGTTTGGTGAGGCATTATTCAATTACTATGCTGTAATCGCGGAGGAGGAGTACCCTTTACTCAAACCATTAATGTGGTTTTTACCAGATGGTGACAAAGAGGAGGGCATAAAGCAACTTAAGGAAGTAGCCACCAATGCATTTTATACCAGAACAGAAGCCCAGTACTTTTTGATGCGTATTCTTGCACGGGAAAAGAAGGATAGGCAAAGGGCTTTGCAGGTGGCTGAATACCTACATGAAACTTTTCCAGACAACTCTTATTTCCACCGTTTTTATGCTCGCCTACTGTACTCTACAGGAAGCTATAGTAAAGCCATTGAGGAGTCTGAGTCAATCATCAACAGGATTGATAGCATGCAAGTGGGGTATGAGTACCAGTCCGGCAGATATGCCAGTTTTTTTCTGGGACATATTTATGAGCTGAGAGGAGATTATGAAAACTCTTTAAAATACTATAAACTCTGCATCGGGTACTCCGAATATATGGAAGCGACAGACAAGGGCTATTATCACTTTTCTTTGCTGCATACAGCCAATATTCTAAGAGGAAGGGGCGAAGACAAAGAAGCGAAAGAATATTATAAATTAACTAAAAAATACGCCAAACGTGGTAGTAGTGCGTGGAAGCGAGCCAGGGAAGCATTGAAGGAAATGTAACTGACTGTTTGAAGAGTTAGGACCGAAGACCGGTGACCGCTGACCGAGGTTAATGAAGTTGGAAGTCCGAAGCTTGAAGTAGGGAAGTTTTAAGACCGCTGACCGGTGACGGCTTTTCGGATTTCGAGTTTATTCATGGGTGTGTTCTGATTTTTGACTCTTTAGTCATGAAATAGGTTGATGAAATTTTGTTTATTGCTGAGCACGGAATATCTATCAATTACAGTAGTTCTTCCAGCTGAACCAATTACTTTTCTTAACTTTTCATCCTTTAATAGCCACTGTATGTTTTTAAACCAGTCAGCTGGCGTTTGACATAGATATCCATTGGTTCCACTTGTAATAATTTCTTTATTCACTCCTACTGGTGATGCCAAAGTAGGAATCTCGAGGGACATATACTGCAAAGCCTTGAACCCACATTTCCCTTCAGCCCATTTATCTTCAGTAAGTGGCATAATGCCTATATCAAAACTTAACAGGTCCTGGATTTCAGTCTCCTTTTTCCAGGGTAGATATTCTACATAATTCCGGTGAAATTCGGGTGGTTGGTTCGAGATTATTCGAAATATGATTTCAGTGGTTTTGGCTATATCATCGATGACAGGTAGGATTTCATTGAGATAAACCATGGTGCTGTGGGTGCCTGTCCAGCCAATGATAAGGGTTTGCGTGTTGGATTTGAGTGTTCGGTTTTTGGGGTTATGTAGGTTTTCTGTGTCGATTGTGGTGGGATTGATTATCACATAATCATTGAATTGTCTGGCGTATTCAGCGAGGAATTTGTTGCCTACACTTACTTTTTTAGCCCATTTGCAGATCTTTCCTACTTTTTGATGATACTTTAATTTTGCGGCGATACTGTTTTGAGTAGAGGTATTGGGGAGCCATATGGCATCATCAAAATCATAGATGATTCTCTTTTTAAATTTGGTGGCTATTAACCATTCGATTATTGGCGGTCCTACAGGGGTAGCTTCTCTATGAATGAAAATATAATCATAACGGGAAACTGAGAATAGCAACCAAAATCTTTTCAGAAATCCAATCATGATTCCCAGCATTTTTTCGACCGTATTCCCTTGCTGATACAATTTTCTCCATGTATATAAATTCAGGAACCCTTGTGTTTTGACCTGAATACCATGAGTGGAGAGTACATCAAAATATTGTTCAAAACGAAAGCGCTGAGAGGGAGCTTCATGTAGTGGATATGGAAATAGGAACAAGACCTTCATGGATGGGTGAAACTAGTAAATTTGGTTGGAAGTTGGAATTTTACTGATTTATAATGTGCTGATTGTTTAAAGACTAATGACGGGGGACCGGTGATGGCTGACGGATGTTTTTTGATTGGTTAATGTGCTAATGTGCTGATTGTCTGAACAGTTTTAAGACCGATGACCGAAGACCGACGACCGATGTTTGATAAAGTTGGAAGTCCGAAGCTAGAAGTTTGAATATTGTATCTTATTGAGAGTTTTCGGATTTCGCGTTTCCTTTAAGTCCGATGACGGTTGATAGATGTTTGAACCTATATCCTTTTTAATGTGCTGATTTGCCAATTTCTAAATTTTGACCTTTTAGAGTTTCGGACTTAGGATTTCGAATTTGTTTTTAGCATCTCCCTACTCCTAAAATCCCAAATCCAATTATCTTTGGCCTTATGCTGGATCAAAAAACTGTTTTAATTACAGGTGGTGCAGGGTTTTTAGGCAAAGCATTGACCCATTACATCTTGGAGCACTATCCAAAAGTGAAGAAATTGAGAATTTTCTCAAGGGATGAGCTGAAACATCATTATATGAATTGGGACTTTGTAGATAAACAGGTCCCAGTAGAGTATATGATTGGTGATATCCGTGACCTGGAAAGGGTCGAGCAAGCCATGCAGGGAGTTGATATCGTAATCCATGCAGCTGCATTAAAGCAAGTTGGGGCTTGTGAGAATAACCCTGAGGAATGTTACAAAACTAATGTGAGTGGCACTCAGAACGTAATAAAATCAGCGAAAAGGCATGGTGTTTCACAAACCTTGTTGATTTCATCAGACAAGGCGGTTGACCCGGTTTCTGTTTATGGTAATTCCAAGCAAGCAGCCGAGAAGTTATTTATCAGTGCGAACAATTCAGATCAAAAGTTCAGCATATTACGTTTGGGAAATCTAATTGGTTCTACAGGTTCTGTAGTTCCGATTTTTCAGCATATGGCTAAAAAAGGTGCTGTCCCAGTGACTCATCCTGAGATGACAAGATTTGCCGGTAATGTAAGTGAAGCCGTAAAATCAATTATGTATACTCTTGAAAAAATGCGAGGTGGTGAGATTTTTATACCTCAATGGAAAGCATTTAAGATTGATGATTTAGTGGATGTAATTGCACCGGGGTGTGTGAGGAAAATAATTGGTCTACGCAAATACGAAAAGATGCATGAAAGTCTTTTCAGTGGGGTAGAGGCTGAAAGAGTATTGAGTAATGGCAGGTATTTTATTGTCCCTGAGGCTGAAATGAGCATTGATGATGCTTTGGATGCGTATGGAGCTATTGAAGGTGGTGTGGATGAGTATGCAAGTAATGAGATTGAGCGTTTTCGAGGCAATGAATTGAGAAGTCTTTTAAAGTTAAATAGAGTAGCATCTGGACACGGACTTTAGCCTGACTCCAAAAAAGCACTATCTATTCTAGAATGTTAAATCAAGATTCAAAATGAAAGTAGAATTTGGGTCAAGGATCATTATATATTTGTGCTTACAACAAAGTAGATAAAGAAAATCAGGCTTAAAATACTGAAGAGAAATCGTTTAGTCCTGTGCTTTAGTACATATGAAGAAAACACTAATTATTGACCCCAACAAAAGAAAGCTTTCATTGGGTATACAGGAACTGGTAGACTATAAAGATCTGTTTTGGACTTTAGCCTATAGAGACTATAGAGTGCGATATGCCCAAACTTTTCTAGGCTTTACCTGGGCATTTATTCAGCCTTTTGCAACACTTTTGATTTTTACATTAGTATTCGGGAAAGCTGCAAAAATTGATACAGGCGATATACCTTATCCGCTTTTTGCAATTTGTGGTATGGCTGCCTGGTCGTATTTTGCGTTTGTTCTTAATCAATCGGGAAATTCAATAATCAGCAGCCAAAATATGATCAAGAAGATTTTTTTTCCTCGTTTGATCATACCACTTTCAAAAGCCGTTGTGGGATTGGTTGATTTTGCTATCGCTTTCCTTTTCATTATCGTTCTTCTGATCTGGTATAATTTTGTTCCTTCCCACAAGCTTATTTATTTACCAGTTTTTATTTTTTTTGGAATGATTTCCTCACTTGCACTAGGTGTTTGGGTGAGCTCTCTGACAGTTAGGTACAGGGATATTCAGCATATTATTCCGTTTGTTGTGCAGTTTGGTTTATATGCAACACCTATTGCATATCCGGCTTCTATAGTGACTAATTCATTACCAAAGTGGGCAGCTACCATTTATTTTCTGAATCCAATGGCTGGTGTAGTTGAAGGATTTAGGTGGGCTATTCTGGGGGCACCAATAGAGAACGATTATATTTATATATCATTTTTTATTTCTGTGGTACTATTTATTACTGGTTTATTTTACTTTAAAAAAGTAGAGAAAGTAATAGCTGATTTAGTGTAGAATGGAGGATGCAGTGATTAAGGTTGAGAACCTTACTAAGGAGTATAAGATAGGGAAAAGGAAAGAGACCTCCTTCAGAGATTCGGTAACTAAACTATTTTCCAGGAGGGAAAAGGTGGATGAAAGAATATTCAGAGCCCTCGATGGGGTCAATTTTGAGATTTTCAAAGGCGAAGCTGTTGGTATAATTGGAAGAAATGGAGCTGGTAAATCTACGTTGTTAAAAGTTCTGTCGAGAATAACAGAACCAACCAGGGGAAGAATTAGTATTACCGGGAGAGTTGCTTCCCTACTTGAAGTTGGGACTGGATTTCATCCAGAGTTAACAGGTAGGGAGAATATTTTCCTAAACGGCACCATCTTAGGGATGTCCAGGGAGGAGGTCAGACAAAAATTTGATGAGATTTTAGATTTTAGTGGTGTTGAAAAGTTTATTGATACTCCAGTTAAACACTATTCCTCAGGAATGTATGTAAGGTTAGCTTTTTCTGTTGCGGCCCACTTGGAACCCGAAATTTTAATTGTAGATGAGGTACTAGCAGTTGGAGACGCAGATTTCCAAAAGAAGTGTTTGGGAAAAATGGGTGATGTTGCAGGTGAAGGGAGAACAGTACTGTTTGTTAGTCACAATATGGGAGCCATAAAGAGCTTATGCTCAAGTTCAATTTTATTAGAGAGGGGGAAAGTTATTGGTCAGGATCATCCGGATAAAATTATATCTTATTATCTAAACAAGGCTAGCACTGGAGCTACAAACCATTATGTAAACCAGGGGGATAAGGAAATGGATGGATGCATCCAAGAGATTAGAATCATTGATGGTAAAGGGATGTCAGTTAGTGATTTTGCTATGGATGATGAAATCTTCGCTGAGTTACATGTCAAAATTGAAGAACCTTCTGATTACACATTGAGTGCACAAATAAAGGAAATGACTCATGTGCCAATAATACACTCGGCAACAACCGATACTGGATTTAAACTAGAGCAGACACCTGGATTACAAAAGATTAAGATGTCTATCAAACCACTTTTTTTGTACCCCAACCAGTACATACTAAGATTTGTGTTGTTCAACGTGGCAACAGGAGAATATGATGAAGTTGATAATTTGTGTTTTAACATAAGCCAAAATTCTAGTATTGTTTCGAGACCTTTGACCAGAGTCTCGGGGCTCATTTATCAAGATGTTCAATGGGAAAAAATTTAGAAATTAGATATTAGTTATGGATAAAGTAATAATCATTACGACCATTAATGAAGAGAACGAGGTGCTGAGAAAGTTTGCCTCACTTAATGATTGGCATCTAATTGTAGTTGGTGATAGAAAAGGACCAAAGAAGATTGATTTACCTAATACCACATTTCTTGACATTGAAACGCAGCAGAAACTGGGATTTCAATATGTTGACCACTGTCCGGAAAATCATTACTCCAGAAAAAATATCGGCTATCTCTTTGCGATGAAAGAGGGTGCTGATCTGATTGCTGAATCTGATGATGACAACTTGCCAAATGATGACTGGGCTGAGGACCTTACTTTCTATTCTAACCGGACCCTTAGTAACAATGGGTTTTACAATATATATAACCTTTATTCAGATGAGTTTATCTGGCCAAGAGGATTTCCTCTGGAAGAAGTTAATTCTAAAGTAGAACCAAAATTTGAAAATTCGGAAAATGAAATAGGGGCATGGCAATTTTTGGCTAATAACAGTCCTGATGTGGATGCAATATTCAGATTGACTCGTCCGGAGGAAATCGAGTTTAAGAATTTTGGAAGAGTGGCACTCGCTGAGAAACTTTATTGTCCTTTTAATTCCCAAAATACATTTTGGAATAAAAAAGCATTTCATCTCCAATATTTGCCGATATCAGTTACTTTCAGGTTTACAGACATACTTAGAGGCTATGTTGCACAGCGAATGTTTTGGCACCAGAACCTATTGTTGGGCTTTGGAAATGCCACTGTCTATCAGGAACGAAATGTTCATGATTTGATGAGAGATTTTAAAGATGAAGTTCCAATGTATTTGAATATTGTCAAAATCACGAAGCTATTTAATGAAATGGATCTTCCTGAGGATCCACTCGATGCAATGGCAAAGACCTATAACATTTTGTGGCGCAACAATATTGTAGAAAAGTCGGAAATAGATGCACTTGATGCATGGCTAAAGGACTGCAGGTCAATTAGGAGGTAATATTTATTATTTATGGAGTATAAATATGATATTTTGATTGCCACGGATACTGTCAAAAGCAATCCGTGGTACAGAGACCGTATTCCGGCTATTGAAAGTGCATTGGAGAGCCATAACTCCAAAATAATTGATATTTATTCATTTGCTTCAGAGCGTGAAGCCCATGAAATTCATAAAAGACATAAAACAGACAATTATTTTCATAGAGAAAAACCAGACCTTTTAAATATTAATAAACAATTTTTAGATAAAATTATACAAAACCTTCCAAGAGTATTGGTTTTAGGGACTGTTGATTGCTATGGGGCCTTCCTGTTACCAGAAACTGTAAGAGAAATTCAAGAGCTTGGAACTAAAGTAGTTGGGATTTTGGGGGATGATGAGTTCAATTATGGAAAAAACATGTGGTGGATTCCTTTGTTTGACTATACAATTGCTTACGTCAAGACGATCACAAATTATTTTAATCAAATAAAGGATAACTGCTTTTATCTACCTAATAGTTGTTTTTTTCCTGAAAAAGACTTTGAGAAATTACAAATTGTAGATTCTAATAAGAAGTACGATGTTCTTTTTATGGGTGCTCCTTTTGGAGTGCGACCAGATCTTATCAGAGACTTGATTAATGCCAAAGTTAATGTAGCGATTTTTGGTTCCCCAAAGTGGAAGGAGTACAAAGAATTTGTTCCCTATTACCATGGTTTTGCCGATTCCAATGATATTCCAGATATTATTAAAAAAAGTAAAATTTATCTTTCCTTTCTCGAGGATCATTTATCCGGAGACTTGCATATGAATACGAAGGTGTGGGATGCTGTCAAATACGGTCAATTTACTATTGTTACACATTATGAACCTCTAACAAAAGATTACGGCCTTATCGAAGATGAATCGATAGTATATTACCATTCTTCACAAGATTTAGTCAAAAAGGTATTGTATTATTTACAATATCCCGAAGAAAGGAAGGCGTTAGCTAAGCGAATGTTCGAAAAGATATCTGCCGATTTCGATTATGAAAAAATGTATAGAGCACTTTTTCAGAAGTTGGTTGATTTGCCTACAAACCCTACTCAAATCACGGCGAAAATTACGATTATCAATCTGACCAAGGAAAAGTACAGTAGTGACAATTTTGATGTTGTAAATCTAGGTAGAACAAATATAAGGAACCTGAGGAGTTGGCTAGAGAATGAGGGTCCTAAATTAACAACAAAATTTGTGATTATAAGGACTGGTGAGGTAGAATACTCTAGTTATTTAAATGATTTCTCAAAAGTGTTTAAACTCAAAATGGATTCACCTGTAAAAGCAGTGAAACTTAGCACGCTCATGAATGGGAAACGCGCTTATATAAGGCAAAATCTTTCTGTACTTTCTGGAATTGTATGGGATAAGGATTTTCTAATCAATCATATTAGTGATTTTAGAATTTTTAGGAATTTCATTCAAATCAACCATAAACTTGATTGTTCGGATTTTCCATTATGTTCAGTTGCTGATAGGACTACCATAGATAAAATATTAGATCGGTTAGATCAAAAAATCAGTTATTAGTCGGAAATGGGAGATAAAATAATCTATGCTATCAAAGAGAACATACCTTTTAGGGGTTTAGTAAGGTTCATAATAAGGCGATTGGGTCTAGGAAGATTCATTTACAAACAGGATAAAAGGTTTTTGGAGACACGTGAAATTGGAGGCCCAACTCTTCAAAGAAGGTGTATTGAAGAGTTTGAGCTAATGAAACGATTGCATATTGAAAAATATGATATTAGTGCATATTTGGATATCGGTGGGAACGTAGGTCAAAACACTATAAGTAGCCGTAAATTCTTTGAGAAATCTGTACCATTGTACACGTTTGAACCATCGGATAATTGCTTCGAGATTTTAAATCAAATTGCAGGCAACTACGAAAATACATATCTTGTAAAAGCAGGTGCTGGAGAAGTAACAGAAGAAAAGGTTTTTCATGTTTCACATTCTAGTGATACATCACAAGCTTCAAGCTTTCTCCAATACACCGAAAAGTATAAACATGAATATCCGGAACAAGCCCAATATTCAGAGGTAGTGACAAAGGTTTATGCACTAGATGATTTCTTTTCCAATAAATGGGAAAAATTGGGAGAAAACGTGTTTCTTCATATAGACACAGAAGGCTTTGAAATTTATGTACTCAGAGGTGCTACTGAACTTCTAAAAAGGACGAAAGTTATTATTCTTGAAATAACGTTTGGACTTTTTGAAAATGAAGGTTCATTCGAAAAAGTTTTTGATCTGCTAAGAGAGGATTTTATTTTCAAGGGATGTCTGGATCCTTTAGTTATTTCCGAAAGTGGAGAAAGTCTATTCCAAGATGCTTTGTTCGTTAGGAAATAATACTTCAACCAATTTTAATCACTAAAGTGTTGCTGTAATACATAGTTCGACTAACTTTTTCCGCTGCGATCAATGAATTTACAGCTTCAACTAATCCTGGGAAATGATCCGAATAATCATCGAAAACTACTATGGAATCTTTCTGTAACAGAGGGAAAAACAATTCAATATCTCTTTTGACTCCTTCTTTGGTATGGTCCCCATCAATAAACAAAAACCTGACTTTTTTATCAACCAATTCTTTTATTGCTTCAGTATTAGGCATATCGAGTAGGGTCACATTTTCAGCGAGTCCTATCATCTTCATGTTTTTCAGAAAATTTTCTTTCAAATCACTCAAGTCGTCCATTCCAACTTTGTAAAAACCTTCTTTTCCAACGTTTCCTTTGAAATGATCAATCGCAAAAAAGTTCCCATTCCTGGCATCTTTGGTAGCTTGTGCCAAAAAAGCGGAGGATCTTCCTTGCCAGGATCCTATCTCAACCACGTCACCACTAAGTTCCTGGTTATAGCAAAGTGAATACAAGAACTGACCAGATTTCAAGCTGGTCATCCCAGGGATTTTGGAACAATTTTCAGCTAGTTTCTCAAGATCTGTAACAACATTTGGAAGCTTGGAGGTTGTTGGTGTTTGTTTTGCAGAATTTTGAATTAAAGTAAGTTGATAACCAAATTTGCCAAGGAATTTCTTTACTAAGGTTTTTAACATTGAAATGGAAAGTTTACTTTCGATGCGGCAAATTTAGAATCAATTTGTATCTGATTACTATGATTACAGGATATTTTCAGGTGCCAATATAGAGTTAAGTAAAAGATTCATGTATTACTACAATATTCACAATATCATTTCGGTAAGTCTAGATGAGAATTTACCTCAAAATGTGATTGATGACATTAATTTTCAAATCAAGTATTTTCAAACAGATTCTAAGGAACAGTTAAAATACAAGATCACAATAAGAAATTACTCTGAATTTCAACTTATAAAGCCCAAAAGAGAGGACATCTTTCATCTGGTAAAAGGGAATGATGGAAAAATTTATCATGATCCTATTAAGAAGTTTGCACTAGAGATACAGGAAGATGGATATCAGATTTATTCCTCTGAGAAGAGCTTCTTAATTAATTTTTATATTCAGCTGATTTTTCTGAAGGAGGGCATATCAATGGTTCATGCAGCCGCTGTTCAGGATAAGGATGATAATGTAATTCTATTTCCCGGACCTGGGGGAGTTGGTAAAACAGCAATTATCAATTACTTCATCAAGGAGTTGGGATACAGGACACTCGGTGACGATATTATTGGGATAGGAAAAGATGGTACCTGTTATGCTTTTCCACGAGAATTTGTTCTAAAAAGTTACCATCACAAAACGTATCACTCAATCTTTAAGGAATATGGATTCAAAGTGAAATCACAGAGGAGAAAAAGATTGAATTATTTGCTGAATTTAGTTTTTTACAGACTCATCTTTAAGAATTTACCTTTCACTGGATTGATGCAAAGTCTAATTTACAGAACAGGTTTCAGTAAGGTTTTAATGAAGAAACAGGACTTCTTCACGGTCCCAGTTGAAAAAATCTTTGGAGATGGTTCTGTTGCAATGCAAGGTAAATTGAGCCAGGTGACGTTCCTAATTAGAACAGAAAGTGAAGGTTCAATCACAACAATCACGCAAGAGCGTTTAAGTAAAGTAATGTATGCTATTATTAATCATGAGTGGGTTGATTTTTCAAGAGAAATATTCTCTTTGGGAGCTTTGGAGATAATTGATTTTGAAGAGTATATGAGAGTTACACATCAAATAATATCTGAGAGCTTAGGGCATGTATCCACTTCGTTGAATCTCATGAAAATAAATAACGATTCAAGTCCGGATGATCTGGTGGATCAATATTTGCAGAGATTTAATTAGATTAAACTAATATGAATGGACCTTTAGTAAGTGTTGTCCTGCCTGTTTATAATGCTGAGAAGTACATCCAAGTGGCAATTGAGAGTATATTGGGTCAATCATATACTAACTTAGAGATGATTATAATTGATGATGGGAGTACTGACAACTCTCTCTCAATCATTAAATCTTTTACCGATAAAAGAATAAGATTAGTTCAAAATGACCAAAACCTTAAGCTAATAAGGACTTTAAATAAAGGACTGGAACTCTCAAGGGGAGTATATATAGCTCGCATGGATGCTGATGATATTGCTATGCCTGAAAGGTTGGAGAAGCAGGTGAAATATTTAGAAGTACATTCGTCTGTAGGAATTTGTGGTAGCTACGTTGAGATTTTTGGAGATCAGATCGAAAATAAGGTTTGGAAATATCCTTTGGTTGATAAAGATATTCGAGCTGAAATGCTGTTTAAATCCCCTTTTGCACATCCATCAGTAATGCTGAGAAAGCAGATTATTTCCGATTATAATATCAGGTATAATGAGAGATATTTACATGCGGAGGATTATGACTTTTGGGTCCTCATTGCTGAGAAAAGTCAATTAGCCAACATTCCTGAAGTGCTGCTGAAGTATAGGATCCATAACAATCAGGTCGGTAGTCGGTATACTATGATTCAAAGGGAGAACACATCGATTATCATCAAAAAACTACTAAACAAATTCGGTGTTAAATATAGTAGAGAATCTTACCGCTACCATCAACACCTGATCGAAGAAAAAGGTCTTGATTCATCACAGGAGCTACGGAATGTTCGGACGTGGGCGGAAGGATTGATCAATTCATTGCAGGCACAGATAGATAAAAAACATCTTATTGAAACTGTATCAAGAAAGTATTTTTACTGCTCTTTAAATTCAATGCCTTACCTAGGTTTTAAGTCGTTTTGGGTCTTCTTCTTCTACCGTTATTTTTGGAGCAGTTTTAGACCAGGTTATATTTCATTTCTTATCAAATCACTTATCAGGTCTAGGACATGAATATTCTAATTTCTTGTGGAGGTATGGACCTTGGTGGTGCTCAAGTGTCGTCACTGAATTTAGCTACACAGTTGGCTGATCATTTTGGCTACAATGTGATTTACTTTGATGCAAATGCAAAAGAAGTGAATTGGAAAATGGTGGATTCACTCAAATCAGACAAAGTAGTGCTGAAATCTTTATCGAACAATAACCTGATAAATAAGCTAATCTGGAAAATGAACGCCATTTGCAAAGTATTCAATTCAACCTGGTCGTTCCGGTATTATATAAATTCGATGTACTTCAGGCATCTATTGAAAAGGCATAAGATTCAGTTAGTTAGCAGTCATTTGGCAGTATCGGATTTACTCTGCGTCCGTAATCTAAGAAATGTTGAGATACCTCTTGTAATAACCGAACATGGTGATTACATGATCACACAAGTTACAGATGACAAAAAGTTCAGCCCTTTGGCCCTCCAAAGAATTTTTGAGAGAGCAGATCATTTTGTTGCTGTTTCTAACTACTGTAAGAAAATCCTAAATGAAGTTGAACCTGGAGCTTCGGTCGATGTTATTTATAATGGGGTTGCCATAGAGAAGGATGTTAACGAAATGTCCTGGATAGTGGATTTTGGTATTGAAGATAATTCAATTGTGATGGGAATGGTTGCCAGAGGCGTGTATCATAAAGGGTGGCTGGAAGCCCTGGAAGCTTTTATGATAATTTCAGGTCAAAATAACCAGGCTCAAATGCACTTTGTGGCAATAGGCGATGGTCCGTTTCTTGATGAAATGAAACAGAAATTTAGCAGTCCTAATATACACTTTGTTGGATACAGCGAGAGCCCTGGGAAATATATTCAAAGGTTTGATGTTGGTATTATGCCTACATATTTTGAAGCACTTGGTATTTCATTGATAGAATATATCAAATATGACGTTCCGGTGGTTTCATCAAATGTGGGAGGTGTTGGTGAAGTAATCAATATCAAGGATTTGGAATGCGGTATTGCGGTACCTATGGACGGTGATGGGAAGCCATCTGTCGATGGATTAAGAGAAGCAATAAGTAAAATACTTGAGGATGAAGTGTTCAGAGAATCTTTGATAAGAAATTGTCCAAAAGTTCTTGAGTTATTTTCGATTAGTAATTTCTCTTCCAGGTACTATGACCTGTTTGAAAAACTTAAAACGTAATGTCTAAAATTAGAGTATGTTACTTATTAAATGACTATGGAGTAGGAGGGGTATCAAAAGTAGTTTTTGATATTCTGAAGGGAATGAACTTTGATCAATTTGATATAAATATTATTTTATTATCAGACAATATGGATTTTAACAAACAGGCTAAGATTCCGCCTGAAGTTAAAGTTGAAAAATTCAATTATTATTTCGACCCTGATTACTCTCTTAAAAGATATATTCAAATGGGGGTTCTGGAATCCATAACAAGAAACAGGGCTAAAGATGTTCTTGAAAGTATTGATAATAAGAATCCTGATATACTCCACCTTCACATACTTCCAAGAGAACTTCTAATAGGTATACTGGCAAAAAAGAGAAATCCTAAACTCCAATTGATTTATACAGATCATTTACTCAGAATAGCTAAAGCGGATTACCCATGGGTTAATAGACTACTTTTGGGATTGGTTTATAGACAAATGTATCGCAAGTATCATGTCGTTTCCGTTTCAAAAGCAGTCAGAAAGTGCCAGGAGACATATGGATGGTTGAATTCGAAGGGAAAACATTTACTACTTGAAAATAGGATTGACTTGTCTGAATACAAGCCGGTTGACAGGTCCAACAGAAGTAGGGACCACAAAATTACTGCAGTATATATGGCCCGACTTAGTGATGTAAAAGGCCACTATGAATTACTGGATGCCTGGCAAAAATTAGGTTCACCTCAAATAAAGCTTAAACTTCTAGGTGGAGGAGAACTGGAGGCTGATTTGAAGCAATATGCTAATAACCATTTGGTAGGGTTGGATGTGGAGTTTGCAGGGGCCGTGCAAAATGTTGTTGAGTACCTGGAAGAAGCAGATATGGCAGTTTTTCCTTCCAAAAAAGAAGGGCTCCCTATTGCTCTTCTTGAAAAAATGGCAATGGGATTGCCAGTTATTTGCTCTGATATCCCAGAATTAACAGATTTCATTAGTCATAATGTGAATGGGCTTATATATGAATTAGGTGATTCAACTGCTTTAAGTGCTAGTATAGAGTTTTTGGTCAAGAACAAAGAGAGAAGACTTGAATTGGGGAAAGAAGCAAGAAAATCACTTGAGGAAAGGTTTGGATTTAGGACCATGTCACAATTGGTTCAGCAACATTATAAAGAGGCATTGGGTGTATGAAAAAAAAGGTAGCATTTGTTCATGGAAGACCAAGTGGGCATCCTTTGCATGCCGCTTATGCTAAAAGTATTGATGCTGATTTCTATCATGAAGACAGATTGCTTCGATGGCACGATAGACCGGACGCTTCCAAGTTTAAACGATATATGAGTTGGGTACTTAATGCGATATTTTTTCCAAATCGGAGAAGCTATGATGTTATTTTAACAGAATGCATCAGAATTCCCCAATTTTTCATGAAGTATTTCAAACTGCTCAGAAAAGAACAAAAGCTTATTGCAATAATGGGTGATGAGTCATTGTATTTTTTGAGCATTAACAGGTATCCGAAAGCTGCCTCGTTCATCATGAAAAAGTTCTTGAATGCTTGTGATATTCTAGTATGTACCGGTGATTTTCAGGCAGATTTGGCCAGAAAAATAGTAAATAAACCTGAGGTTCAGATACTGAATGTTTTCAATGGGATAGAGTTGCCTACAGCGCAAGCAAAATTTCCAATCAGAAGGACCAAAAAGATTTTGATACTTGCAAACCTGGAGGCACAATGGCGTGCTTGGTATAAAGGGATTGACCTGATGCTAGGTGCATTTCAAAGTTTAGCAGATTCAGACCCAGTAGTAGAATTGCACTTTATCGGAGAAATAAGTACAGTGGTTCAAAAAACGATTTCTGACTCATTGAGTAATAATGCAGCCTCAAGGTTATCATTTCATGGGCGATCAAATAATTTGTATAATGACATAGTTCAATATGATTTACTTCTTCATGCCGCTAGAGGAGAAGCCTGGGGAATTACTATTCATATGGCCATGGCTATCGGCATGCCCAGTATTGTTTCAAACATAACAGGCGCTAAACAGTTAGTGGGTCAGGTTGATGAAAGATTAATTGCAAAACCCGATAAAATGTCAATAATTCAGACGGTTGAATGGTTTTTCTCACTTAGTGACGACAAAAAAAGAGTTTTATCAGATAAAAGCATTTCAATTGCTTCTAAGTACACATTGGATAAGGCGGTAGAAAATTTCAAAAAAACAGTTACCAATAATATTTAGCCACTAATCTTTTTAATTGCTACATCACAAAAATTGTTTGGTTCTAAAGCATAATGGATCATTTCATAATTATGTTTTAACATAAATTCATTAACTGCTCTTTGAACTCCAAATGTCATCAATGCAATCGGATTAAAAGTGGTGTAGTCGTTGAACTGAATGATACCAGCTGGTTTAATTTTTTTTGCAATCTCCTCAAGATCCTTCACAACAGCTTGATATCGATGATCTGCATCAAGATAAATATAATCAAAGTAAGCATCTGGAAATTTAGAGAGCTCATCCCATGAATATCCCTTTCTAAGTTCAAGCTGTTTACTGGCTATTTCCTTATCAAATTTTCTTTTAAATAACTCTTCATGACTTTCACTTGAAGTAGTGGACTCTGCGTAATCAAACAGGTCTATGGCGAATAGTTTTTCTGGTTTGAGTTGATCCAGTATTTTTCTTGTAAATCCTCCAGAGGCAACTCCTATCTCTGTCATTACCCCTCCCTTGGGGATATAAGGAAGAATTGCATCCCTTGAAGGGACAACATTACAATTACTTAGGAGCGTATTTGGCAATACTGGTGATCTAGCCTCAGGAATATCCTCAGATAAAATACTTTCCTTTATAACAACATAACCAAACCGATTTAGTGTTTTCTTTAATAACTTTTTTAACATGCCCTTTAAGTTGTTGTATGCAATATTAGAATATTTTAATATCAGACGATTAAATTTGAATTTTTAAATGTGTTCAGTTTAATTCTTAGGTAACTTCACGACGACAACTTTTCTTGAATGTCAAAGAATATCCTTTTTTTCATACCATATAATCAGCAAGTAGTATACATTGAATCCATTGCTGAACAGTTTAGACAAAATAAGGACAACATTTACCTTGTAACTTATGATGATTGGGGTCCCACACATGAAAATTTTAGTAAGTTTCAAGCCAGCATTACCTGTCTTCCCCGTATTAAATTGAGGATTCCTTTCTTATACCATTTGATGAGGATCTTTCAACTCGCAATGTTTTGTTATCGCAACAAAATTGATATTGTTTACTCTCACTATCAGGAAGCTAATTTGATAGCTGTGCTGGCACAGTATTTTACGAAAGCAAAATTTATTATCACCAGGCACCATTCTGATTGTGCCACAGTAGACCATAATTTCAAGGAAAGTGTAGGTGATAAGATTATTAACAGGCTTTCCCGAATATATATTGCGCCAAGCAGGTTAGTTTTTGATCAAATTGTATCAATTGAAGGAACAAGACCACAGAAAGTGACATTAATCAATTACGGTTATAATTTTGAAAATTTTGGAACAGTAAATCTTGAAGTTGTGAGTGTGCTTAAGCGCCAATTCTCATCTCAGTTATTATTGGTCATGGCAGCAAGGTTCATTCCAGAAAAAAGACATGAATTGTTAATTGATGTGGTCGCCAGATTAGTGTCAGAGGGGTTGGATATTAAGGTTTTGCTGTTGAGCAAAGGGCCTATGTTTGATGAAATAGCAGATTTGATTCGAAGGAGAAATCTTGAGGAGAATATTTATTTGCTAGGATATAAATACAATGTGCTGGATTACTTTGCCGTTGCTGATTTGGTTGTTCATCTTTCGGTTTCTGAAGCCAGTAATAGTGCTATCAAAGAGGCTGCATTGACTGAAACACCAGTTGCTGTTTGCGAAAATGTAGGTGATTTTAGTGATTACATAATTCACGAGAAAAATGGATTCCTCCTTGATAAAGAATCGCCAGCCCAAGAGTTAGAAGCGTTGGTAAGACGGCTTTATAATGATAAGGAACAATCAAAGTCTATTGGTAAGAAGCTGAAACAGGATGTTCTCAATCGGTTCGATATTATGAATGTAATGCCAGCATACCATAAGCTGCACGAAAATTTGTTCAATGGAAAAAATTAGAACACTTATTTGGTTCTTGAGAAGGCCAAATTTATATCTTCAATTGATTTATCAATTAAGGCAATCACTTTTTCCTCACCCCAAAGAGGCCACTCGTCAGAAATCTACAGATTGGTGCAATGATGTAGCCATGGGAACAAATGAGGCACTTAAAGAACTATCTGGTTTTGATAATTACCAAAAGGTTGAAGAACTATACGCAGCGGAGTTTAAAAGTGCACGTGAGATACAGGAAAAATTACCTTTGAAAATGGGCGGAGCTGGCAATTATGATTTATTGTATCATCTATCTGCATTCATGAAACCAAGGATAGTTGTAGAAACAGGTGTGGCTTATGGTTGGTCAACTATGGCAATATTGCTTGCAATTGAGAAAAGTGGTACCGGGAAATTAATGAGTGTCGACATGCCTTATGCGAAGCTTGGGAATGAGTCATTCGTTGGGTGTATAATACCTAATCGTCTGAAAAAACACTGGAGTCTATTTAGATCTCCAGATCGCCAGGGCTTAAGAAAAGTTCTAAAGAGCGTCAGTGAAATTGATATTTGTCATTATGATAGTGATAAATCATATCGAGGCAGGATGTGGGCTTATCCAAGATTATGGAAGAAATTGAGAAAAGGAGGTATTTTTTTATCTGACGATATTAATGACAACATAGCTTTCAAAGAATTCTCCCAAATTGTAGGTGTTACCCCTGTGGTTGTCAGATGGAATGAGCAGTTTGTTGGTATCCTGGCTAAAAACTAGAGAATGATTCTTTACCTTTCATATGATGGCTTAACAGACCCATTAGGCAGTTCTCAGGTTCTACCTTATATCAAGTCTCTTGCTGGCAGAGGATATCAATTCATAATAGTGAGCTTCGAAAAAGATGGAGTCTTTGAGACAGGAAAACAGGCAATACTTGACGAAATAGCAGAGTTAGATATTACATGGATACCTTTAAATTATACTAAGAAGCCCCCCGTTTTATCGACTATTTGGGATATCTATAGATTAAATAGATGTGTTAAACAGCTATTAAAAACTCATCGTGTTAAGGCAACTCACTGCCGAAGTTACATAACAAGCATAGTAGGTCTAGGCATTAAACGTAAAAAAGGTATTCCGTTTATTTTCGATATGAGGGGATTTTATGCTGATGAAAGGGTTGACGGACATATTTGGAATTTGTGTAATCCGATTTTCAGTGCTGTATATAAATATTTTAAGTCCAAAGAGAAGGAGTTTCTTGTTGAAGCAGATCAAGTAATTAGTCTAACGTTTAAAGCAAGAAAAATTATCCAATCCTGGGAACTAACGAAGAAAGAGGTCCAGATTGAAGTAATACCTACTTGTGTTGACACACAATTGTTTGACAAAAATTCAATTGATAAGACACAACTTGAAGAGCTAAGAAGGGACTTGTCTTTTCAGGAAGGAGATTTTGTACTTTCTTATATAGGTTCTTTGGGAACATGGTATATGTTCACTGAAATGATCAGGTTTTTTGAGCTTTTTAGAGAGGAAGTTCCGCATGCCAAATTCCTGATTATTACTAAGGATAACATTAACGCAATGTACCCTGAGTTCGAAAAAAGAGGTATTCCGAAATCGGCAATTATTGTAAGATCCTCAAGCAGGGATATGGTGCCTTATTATATTGAATTGTCAAATTGGTCCATATTCTTCATAAAACCTGTGTTCTCGAAATCTGCCTCTGCCCCTACAAAAATGGGTGAACTCGCAAGTATGAATGTTCCTTTTTTATGTAATTCAGGAGTTGGGGATCTTGATGAACTTACAAAGAAGTATGATTTAGGGTTTGTAGTGGACGCATTAGATGAATCTACGTTCTATCAAGGGATAAATTACATGAAAGAAAACCCCAATAAGATTATCTCAGGTGAAATAGTTGAGGAGCTTTATAGCCTTTCCAGCGCAGTTGATAAAATTGATGAAATTTACCAAAGGTTATTATTTGGATAACCAAACAGTAAGCTGCATCCCTGTACTTGTCTTATTCATGTACCAACGGAATAATGGGTCTAAAAATCTTGGCATAAAGGTGGTGCATACCTGATATCCGTGATCAACTACCTTGTAATTATTTAATTTAGCATGTTCTTCAAATGACTTCAAAGAAAACTCATATAGGTGAAAAGGTTCATGCATTGGGCTGATATTACCTACATAATCAAGTCCTTTTATGCGATAGATGAAATTTATCAACTTATTTATCAGCCAATCACTTGAAGGAACTTCGATTTGTATTATTCCATCCTTTTTTAGCCATTTAAGGGCTTTTTCAATACTTGCTCCTGGATCATATAAATGTTCTAGAACAGCCCCGAAAGTGATGAAATCAAATTGCTCATCTTCAAATTCTGCGTCTTCGATAGATGATACTCTCAATTTAGATTTTGAAATTCCCATTTTGTCAATTGCTTTTTGGTAAAATGGTTCGGAAGGTTCTATACCATATGTATCAAATCCTACTTTTTCGAGTGAGATCATGGCTTTACCAATTCCAGCACCTATATCAAGTGCCTTCATTCCTTGAGTAATTGGTCTGATCTTTTTTAGCCATTCGATTTCTCTTTTGAAATAGGATTCCGAATAATCGAAGTATTCTGGCTTCCAGTAATCTTCTGCTGGGATACCATAATGATCCGAAAGTTTTTCAGGTACAGGGCAAGGATTTGAATAAATCAAACCACACTTTTTACATTTAACAATGGTAGTGGTGATACCTGTCTTCTTAGCAGGATTAAAGCCTTGGCTTTGATTCATTCGCTTTCCTAAAATCTTGTAATTTTGATTGTTGCATAGATTACAGGATTGAATATACTCAAATCGATATTTAGGATCGTGCATGCTTTTTCTTAAAGTCAAGTATTATAAAAAATGCAGATAAGTAAAATGGAAATATTGGAATCTTATAACGTACAAGTGTACCAAAATTGTAACTTGTGATCCCTACGGCAAAAGCAAATATTAAACTAAACGTAATGCTAAATAAAACTAAAGGGTTCTTTAGGATAATGTTAAGTGTTTTAGTTGGGCCAACTGAAAATAATACATAGACAGTAAAAATCAAGATAACGGTGCTTTCTAAAGCAGACAATAACATTACAATGTTATTAACTTCCCATAAATTTGGTCGAAATAGGGTTACCCAAATTGCTTGTGGTGCTAATTTAATACTTCCCCAAATTGTACCATCAAGTTTCCCTAAATAATAAGCTGAACCACCCTGATTGAGACTGTGTTGATACAGATATTCTGCATTAATTTTCATATAAGTACCAATATTGTTGATGTCATATCTAACATCACCAGCACTAACATTAAGTAGTAAGTAATATGCAAGTCCAATACCAGTTATAAGGAAAAATGGAACGGTCACATACCGTAACCATTTGGTTTTAATTCTTTTATTATTCTCCATGAATATCCAGTATGCTGCTGGAGGTAGGAATGCTAGTAGCATGAATACTCTTATTTCTTTCAAAAAAAAGATGCAAATCAAGATAATGATTGTCGAAGATAAGATCCGTCTTTTACTAATTGTCAGGTTATAGAATCCATAGAAGAGCCAACCTAAACATCCAATTGTCACTGTATCTTTCATAATGCCTGAACCCCAGAAAAATAAAGATGGCACGAAGAAAAATGCTATAGCGATTTTCCCAGAATGATTTGGATATAAAGAAACAAAGGATTGGTACATGGCCCACAATCCAGTAAAGCTAAAAAAAGCAAAAAGAAGTGCCGTAGCACTATAAGTATTGAGGGTTATAATACCGAAGATTCCACATATCTTTGATATTATGAATTCTGATGATGCCTTGAACCAATAAAGCCTGGATGTGTAATCAAATATTTCTGAATCTTGTGTACCATCAGATAACATTATCTTTATCCATGTACCAACACTTTCACCTAATGCAGAATTTATGATTACACTTTCATCAAAGTAATTAAACGTGTCTCCACCGCTATAATAAAATTGGTAGATAAACCCAATTGCCAACGCTCCTGTGAATTTCAAGCACAGGGCAGGAAGAAAATATTTTTGTGTATTAGGTGTACTTACCTTTTTTCTAAGTAAGAATGCAATAATTACCAACAGTAAAAGAATGAAGGGAGTTATAAATATGTCCTTAAATTCCATGTTTATCGAAAATCTGGTAGAATTCTAATAATTACTCGTGTTATGCGTTATTTTGCTACCTTATAAATATGGTGTTTGCTCTGTGAAATGTTCAAAATTATCATACTTTTCATTAATATGTCTGTTCTTGTTGATAAGTGCAGATATTTTGGCCCAATATCCATCTGTAGATTTCTCTACTAACGTGGAATATTGTACAAATGAAGTGATTTCACTTGAGAATAACACTACTGGTGCCACAAACTACGAATGGGACTTCTGTATCGGTGACCTGGCGAATACACCAAGTGGAACTCAAATCTTATCAAACTCCTCTTTTAATGTTGCATATAACCTTGAGATAGTTGAAGATGGGGGTAATTACTATGGATTTTTGCCTTCCAGAATCGGGACCAGTTTATTTAGGTTGGACTTTGGAACATCATTGGCTAATACACCTACCGTAAATGATCTAGGAGATCTTGGAGGGACCATATCACAGGTAATTCAGATCAAACTGGTGGAAGAATCCGATGTATGGTACGGACTGATGATTGGCTTCAATACATCAAATTTATACCGCTTAACTTTTGGAGCTAGCCTGGAGAATACACCAACTGTCGAAGACCTTGGAGCTGTGAGTACTATTGCAAGCCCTTTCGGAATGGATCTGGGTTATGATGGAACTGATTATGTCTGTTACATTACTAATTCAAGTACCAACAACAATATTGCACAAATTGTATTCAACACTTCAATAACAGCCACGCCTTCTGGGAGTACAATAGCAATTAGTGGGAGTAGTAACCTTTTGGGAATTTCTTTGGTTGATGATGGTGGAAACTGGTACGGATTTTTGTCATCGAATAGTAATAACAAATTATTTCATCTGGATTTTGGTGGAACACTATCTAACACCCCAACTTCTTCGGAAGTAAGCGGACTTTCATTAAGCTCCCCCAGGGATGTTGAGGTTTTTAAGGAGGGAGCGAGCTATTATGTTTTTGTTCAAGAATTTGGTGGCGATTTACACCGACTTAAGTATGACACAGATTTTTCAGGAAGCCCATCTACCACAGATCTAGGTAACCTTGGTTTGAGCAGCACCAATCGTCATGGGATCACGCTGGTAAAAGACAGCAGCAATTTTACAGGCTTTATCACAAGTGCATCCAATATTGTAGATAGAATTACATTCCCTGAGACTTGTCAGTCCTCAGTCCGGTACAGCGAAGACTTTGAACCGGATGATGTGAGTTTCGATACTGATGGAAGCTATGAAATTAGTTTAACGGCAATTGCCATGAATGGGCAGCATGCAACTCATGTAGATACTGCTGTAATCACAACTGATGTAGCCCCCGATATAGATTTCAGCATAGATGACAATCGATGTGTGGATAATACAAATACGTTTACCAGTATAAATAGTAGTGGGGATATAGCTACATACAGCTGGGATTTTGATGGTGATGATGTAGAAGATAGTACCTTACCAAATCCTACCTTTGATTATGGGACCGTAGGAGAGGGTACTTATATAGTAAGCCTTACAGTAGTTAGTACAGGAGGCTGTTCCAATCAGGTGAGTCAGGAGTTGACGATTTACCCATCTCCTTTAACACCGACAGATTTTGAAGTAAGTGCCTCAGGTTCATTTTGTAGTAATACTGCATTGCAGTTTAGCTACACGGTAGAGCCAGCAATAGAGGAAATAGCGTCATACCTGTGGGATTTTGATGGAGAGGCCACAAGCACTTTACAAAACCCAACTTATTCATTCAGTACTTCAGGAACCAAGTCAGTTAGTCTACAGGTAATAGTACCAGGTTGTACAACATCAGTTTACTCAGAAGATGTAGAAGTTTTATCTGGTCCTACGTCTTTATATAGTTATACAAACAATTGTTTTGGAGAAGCGATAGAATTTACAGATGAAAGTACTGGAGGAACAGGGAATAGCTGGGATTTTGGTGATGGAAGCCCAGTAGAGGATGATATTTCAAATCCAACTCATACGTTTAGTTTAGCGGGAAATTATACAGTGACCCTAACAACAATAAATGCCTCAGGTTGTGAGACAATCTATAGTCAGGATATAGAGGTGACAGATCAGCCCCTTGCATCCTTTGTAGTACCATCTGTTACTGAGAATTTGCCGGGGTTATTTAATGGGGTAGATGAGACAATAGCAGACGATTCAGTATTAACATGGTCATGGGATTTTAATGGTGAAGGAAATTCGTCCAGTCAGGATACAACCTTTACATTTAACAGTTCGGGAGATAAAGCGGTTAGTCTTATGGTAACTACTGCGCAGGGCTGTGGGGAAACGATAATAGAGACAGTGCCTGTTTCTGTCTCAATATATCCATCTGTAGATTATACACTTTCAGCAGAGAATTGTATTGGAGAAGAAGTTACCATAACAAATACCACAGTCAATGCAGAAAGTTATGCATGGGATTTTTGTCTTGGAGACCTTGGTAATTTACCTACTGGAGAACAACTTATTAGTGATGGGACATTCGAGACAGTTTATAACCTGGAAATAGTTCAGACTGATGACGGCATTTATCATGGTTTTCTAGCATCCAGAATAGGCACCAAACTAATTAGGCTAGATTTCGGAGATAGCTTAACAGGCACACCAGAGGTAACAGATTTGGGAGATGTATCAGGGGTATCAAGTCAGTTGATAGATATAAAGATTATAAAAGAGTCTGGAGAGTGGTATGGTCTTGTAATCGGATATAACGATTCAAAGCTTCACAGACTTAGCTTTGGGAATGATCTGACCAGTACTCCAACAGTGGAGGATTTGGGTGATTTGGGATTATCAGGTCCTTTTGGGATTGATGTTGGCTTTGATGGGTCAAATTATGTGTGTTACATATCTAATACAGGGTCATCTACATTGACCAGAGTGGTTTTTACTGATTCAATAACAGCATCCCCAATAACAAATTCAATTTCAGTATCAGGAGGGAGTAATTTACTGGACATTTCACTTGTGGATCAATCAGGAGACTGGCATGGGTTTTTAGTATCAAATGGGAACAACAAGTTATTTGCCCTTGATTTTGGGGAGAATCTTGCAAATGACCCTGTGATCACAGAAGTGGGTGGGACGGATTTAAGTTCTCCGCGAGGTGTAGGAATAGCACTGGAAGGTTCTCGATCATATGTTTTTGTGCAGGAGTTTGCAGGTGATGTACATAGGCTGATATATGATATATCGTTTGAAGAGATCCCTACAATTGAAGATATCGGGAATCTTGATTTAATAAGTACCGGTAAGCATGGGATAACACTTGTAAAAGATAGTAGCAATTGGACTGGTTTCATTACAAGTTCGTCTAATGTAATTGACAGAGTTCAATTTCCTGAGGATTGTTTTTCCAGCATCAGTTACAGTACAAGTGAATCACCAACAGGGTTGAACTATGAAACAAGTGGGACATTTGAAATAAGCCTTACGGCAATGAATACAAGCGGCAAACAATCAATAAGGATTGATACTGCTGTAATCACAACTGATGTAGCCCCCGATATAGATTTCAGCATAGATGACAATCGATGTGTGGATAATACAAATACGTTTACCAGTATAAATAGTAGTGGAGGTATAACAAGCTATCTATGGACTTTCGGGGATGAATCAAGTAGTGCACAAGATACAACTTATCAATTCCCATCAACAGGCAATTATCAAATCCAGCTCCAGGTCCAGGATGACCAGGGCTGTACCAACACCGCCACCCAACAAATCACCATCTACCCACCACCTCCAACCCCATCTTTCATCGCAGATGTACCAGTTGCCTGCACAAACACCCCATTTGATTTCACCAACACCACAGATGAAACAGGTTATGATGAAGCATTAACTTATTCCTGGTTATTTGACGATGAAGGAAATGCTTCATCAACAGATACAACTTTTGCTTTCATTGGCGATGGTTTGAAGACTATTTCTCTGGTGGCAGCAATTCCGGGTTGTACTTCAGACACCACAAGGCAACTCGTGGAAATTAACCCTTCCCCGGAAATAGACTTTGACTATACACGTGTCTGTGAAGGAACCTCTACAGATTTCATCAATTTGTCTTCAGAGACAAACTTGGATACGTATGCATGGGATTTTGGAGACGGCTATCAAAATAATCTTGAAAATCCATCTCATTTGTACAGTGGTCAAGGCACTTTTATAACCACATTTACAGTTGTTGATACCTTTGGGTGTGAAAGCACTGTAATTAGAGAGGTAATTGTATCACAGATTCCTGACCCAGAATTCACAATTGAAGGCAATATAGCCTGTTCAGAAACACCATTGCAGTTCATGGACCTTACCAATAGTGCTATAGCCAATATTATAAGTTGGTCATGGGATTTTGGAGATGGAAATATTTCTACGAGTGAGAACCCGGAACATACATTTGAAACAACTGGAGAATATTTCATTCAATTGACAGTAAGTAATGAATCTGGTTGCATGGCTTCAGTAGATACAATGGTTGTAGTAGATCCTATACCTGAAGCCAATTTTGAAACTGACATTGGTTGCCTTGGAGAATCTTCAACATTCATAGACCTCAGTACTGGAAATATCTCCAACTGGGTTTGGACCATTGATGGTGATCAGGTATTTGAACAGCACCCAACAATTGTATTTGATGATGCTGGAACATTTGATGTTTCCCTTGAAGTTACGACCACTGATTTTTGTGTAAATACGTTGGAAACACAGGTGATAGTTGAAGCATTACCGGTTGTTGCATTGGATGTGCAGAATAACTGTGACAATGAGCTGGTCAGTTTCAATGCTGTGATTGAAGAATTTGGTGACCCACTGATGTCCAGATTATGGAATTTTGGAGATGGAAGCACTGCAAATGGTGAGAATACTTTTCATGAATATTCCCAATCTGGGGCATACGAACTCAGTTTTACTGGAACTACTGAAAATCAATGTGTGGTTTCCGAGACACAAACCATCACAATTTTTGAAAGTCCGGTATCAGATTTTGATCTCGATACATATTTTGGTATCCCACCGTTTACCGTGAGTGCTTCGGAAGAAGGAGAAAATGCGGTTTTTTATGAATGGTATATAAATGATCAATTGTTTGAACCAGTGAACAATCAAAATCCTTCATTCCTTTTCAATGATCCGGGAGAGTTTGAATTGAAGCAGGTTGCTTTTACTGAGGAGGGTTGCAGAGACTCATCATCATTTACCATCATATCGGCCATCCCTGAGTATGACCTTGGACTGTTAGATTTTGAAGTTATTGAACAGTCTGATGCCAACCTCTTAGTTCTGGAAATATTAAATAATAGTAATTTACCTGTTACCAATTTCAGCATCAATGTAGAATTAGAAAATGATTTTGTGCTTGCTGAGAGGTATGATGGCGTAATTGATCGGGGAGGGAAGGTTGTGCATCAACTGGATTTGGAAATACCTTCCCAGCAAGACCTGAATTACATCTGCATCCAGTTGCAAAGTCCTTCTGATGAATATCAAGACCTGAATCCGCATAACAATGAAATATGTCTTGATCTTATCAATACAATTAGCATTGAACAACCCTATCCAAATCCTACTGACGGAATTTCAAACCTGAAACTGATATTGCCGAGATCCATGGACTTAAAACTCAAATTGTTTGATATGTCAGGGAATATGCTCGAAAAACAACTGTATCCTGAAAGAATCGCTGGTCTTAATTGGATCGAAATAGACCTCTCGGCTTATGTAAAGGGTATGTACCTCCTTCACATCAAACACGACAATGGAACAGAAGTAAGAAGAATCCAAAGAGATTGATAAGTCGGAAGCTTGAAGTTTTCAAATTTTTGCTTCGGACTTCCAACTCTGCCATTGGCAGAAACCGAAGGTAATTCTTTCATTTCTCGATTTTTCCAAATTAATTTGCGTCCGCTTGAATCGCCCGACCTAATCAGTTACGTGAAACAGAATGAAGATTTGTTAAAAATCTATAAGGTGAAATATTCTGTGGAATGTTAAGTAAAAAACAAATTCTAATTAAGAAATATAATTTTCTCGTATGATTCAGAAAATAATATTTCATTTATTAATTTTGAGGCAAATAATATTCGGACAACTGAAATGATTCAAACCCTAAAAATTGATCAAACCGATCGTAAAATCCTGGAGATATTGCAATCAAACGCGAAGATTACTAATGCGCAATTATCCAAAGACATAGGTCTTTCTCCTGCACCTACCTTGGAGAGGGTTAAGAAACTTGAAAATTCAGGTATCATTAAAAGTTATCACGCAAAACTGGATACCGACAAAATTGGTCTTGGAGTAAGTACGTTTGTGCTGGTTACCTTGAAAGGTCACAACAAAAACAACATTGATATCTTTTTGGCAGAGATTTACAAAATCGATGAAGTGATTGAATGTCATCACATCACTGGTTCTGGAGATTTTATGCTCAAAATCATTGCCCAGGATATTGCAAGTTACCAGAAGCTTATGCTTGAAAAAGTAAGCGAGATCGAAGTTGTAGACAGTTTACAGTCTATGGTAATCTTGTCTTCTTTCAAAGACAGTAAAGTGATGCCAATTCCAGGTTAATGTCAGTAAAAACATCTAATCAAATATTATCTGCCCAACAGGTGAATGACAAAATCACCCGTATGGCCTATGAGATTTATGAGAACAATTACGAAGAAGAGGAAATTGTTCTTGTAGGGATCAATGGCCAGGGGTTTGTCCTCGCAGAACTGCTCCAGGAAAAATTGAAAGCCATTTCAGATGTTCCTGTTTTATTGGGCGAAATGAAAATTAATAAAGACGACCATTTGTCAGAGCCAATTTCAGTAAACCTGGAAGAGGCTCATTTAAAGGGGAGAGCCATTGTACTGATCGACGATGTTCAAAACTCCGGTCGGACCATTTCGCATGGCCTTGGTTACTTACTTATGAACCGCGTCAAGAAGATTGAAACAGCGGTTCTGGTTGATAGATCACACAAGTCTTTTCCAATACTTGCCAATTTCATGGGATATGAGATTGCAACTATGATTGATGAATATATTTCTGTCCAGTTGAGAGACGAAGTGGGAGTTTATCTTCATTCATAACATCCATACGCCGATTTTCTTAAACCAGGATTTTTTTCGAGAACACCTCGAAATCATAAAAACCTCCCTTTTTCAGGCGAATTTCGATTCAATTTATAATTTGACACGATTGATTTGCGCTGATCACCTACTTTGGATAGTGCATTTCAGATAAAACTGAATGTGCTAAACTAAACCAAAGTGTGAAATGAAGAAGAATTACAATCTCGGGAGATCCCTCAGGGTCTTCACGATGCTCGTTGCATCAATTATTTTGGGTATACCTGCCTTTGCGCAAGTGACCCTCTCACCCTCCTTACCAACAGCAGATCAAAGTGTAACAATTACCTATGATGCCAAATTGGGTAATGCTGCTCTTGTTGGTGAATCAACAGTTTATATGCACTCAGGGGTAGTGCTGGACAAGCCTGACGGGACTGAATGGAACAATGCTGTTGGAAACTGGGGTGCTGATGATGGGGTAGGTGAAATGACATCACTCGGAAATGATGTCTGGCAAATTACCATTACTCCTTCGGCTTATTATGGAGTAGCAGCCACTGAAAATATTTTCAGATTGGCAATCGTTTTCAGAAATGCAGCTGGAGATCTGGTAGGAAAAAATGCTTCTGATGGTGACTTCTATGTCAACATCGATCCAGGATTTTATGTGTTATTTGATGATCCTGTAGATGGTTCAAAGTTCGCTAAAACGAATGAAAACGTATCATTGGAGGCTTCTACACCTTCAAATGCAGATATAGATCTTTATATAGATGATGTTTTGGTACAATCGGCTAGTAACGCAACATCATTGGTGTTCAATTCATCATATGCGACTTCCGGAACCAGAAATGTGCGTGTGGAAGCAACTAACGGAGGTGATACAAGAGAAAGAACTGCTACTCTTGAAATTGTTGACAACAGCCCCGTAGCAAACAGACCTTCAGGTGTTCTTGATGGTATTAACTATATCGATGACAATACGGTAATCTTGTCATTATTGGCACCTGGGAAAGATTTTGTTCATGTAGTGGGTGATTTCAATAGCTGGCAAATTGATCCAGCCTATCAAATGAGTAGAACCCCGGATGGAGAAAGGTTCTGGTTGCAGATCAATGGTCTGACTTCCGGACAGGAATATATATTCCAGTATATCATAGATGGTGATATTCGTATAGCAGATCCATATACAGATAAAGTTGCAGACCCATGGAATGATGGTTCCATCCCGGAAGAGACCTATCCTGGTCTAATCACATTCACAAATGGAGACTATGGAATTGCCAGTGTTCTTCAAACAGCACAGGTACCTTATCAGTGGCAGGTTCAAAGTTTTCAGGGACCGGCAAAACATGAAATGCTGATTTATGAATTGCTTATCAGAGATTTTACTGAAGCACACAGCTATCAGTCTGTGATAGACTCAATGCAATATTTGGTAGACCTTGGGATTAATGTGATTGAATTGATGCCTGTAAATGAATTTGAAGGGAATGAAAGCTGGGGATACAATCCTTCATTCTTCTTTGCTCCTGACAAATATTACGGTCCCAAAGACAAATTGAAAGAGCTGATTGATGTGGCTCACCAAAATGATATTGCGGTAGTCATTGACATGGTATTGAATCATGCATTTGGCCAAAACGTAATGGCACGGATGTATTGGGATGAAGTCAATAGTCAGCCGGCCTGGGATAACCCGTGGTTCAACACTACTGCTCCTCACCCTTGTTACAATTGGGGGAATGACTTTGATCATGAAAGCCAATACACTAAAAATTTCGTCGATAGTGTTAATACTTATTGGTTGACGGAGTATAAAGTGGATGGATTCCGATATGACTTCACAAAAGGTTTTACCAACAATGATGATGGAAATTGCGGATGGGATTATGACCAGAGTAGGATCAATCTTCTTACCAGAATGGCTGATGTGATTTGGAACACAAATCCCAATGCATATGTGATTCTCGAGCACCTGGCAAATGAAACAGAAGAAAATGTACTTGCAGGACACTGGAATGGAATGTTACCATGGAAACGTGTAGATGAAGAGTACAAAGAAGTTATTTCAGGACATCAACTGGATACACAACATTTCGGAGTAGCGCAAAATGGAGGTCGTGTAACTTATATGGAGAGCCACGACGAAGAGCGGATTATGGTTCAAAACCTAAACTATGGTAAACAGGAAGGAAGTTACAATATCCAAAGTTTGCCAACTGCGCTTGACCGTGTGGCACAAGGTGCAGCATTCCTGTATACTGTTCCAGGTCCTAAAATGCTTTGGATGTTTGGTGAGCAAGGTTATGATTATTCTATCAATTTCAATGGAAGAGTGGGTAATAAGCCAATTGTTTGGGAAGAGTATATGGATGATCCTGATCGGGTGGACTTGTATAATACAATGGCAGCCTTAATGAATTTAAGAAATGATCATCCTGTTTTCAATGAAGGGTTCTTTTCATGGGATGATCTGGGAGCAACCAGATGGATCAACATCGCTCATGATGACATGGATGTTGTGATATTAGGAAACTTTGATAGCCATACACATACATTCACGCCAAGTTTTACACACACTGGTACCTGGTACAATTACTTCACAGGAACAGAGTTTGTTTACAATGGTGGAAGTGTGACTCTTGAAGCTGGTGAATGGTTATTATTGACGGATGTCCAATTACCATTACCTGCTGGATTTGAACCAGGTCAAATTGTTTCAGTTTCACCTGAAGGCTTTAATGCTGATGACCAAATCACTATAACTTTCGATGCTAAAGAAGCAGAAGGGAATTTGGTAGGAGCATCAAAAGTGTATATCCATACAGGTGTTGTTTTGGATGGACCTTCAGGAACTACCTGGAACAATACAGTTGGAAATTGGGGAGCTGATGATGGTGTTGGTGAAATGACATCATTAGGTAATGATAGGTGGCAAATCACTTATACGCCACGTCAATATTACAGTGTAGGAGGAAGTGAAGATATTTACAAGTTGGCAATGGTATTTAGAGATGCTTCTGGAGCCAACACTGGAAAAGGACCTGGTGGTGCCGATATCTATGTAGATGTAGCGCAAACTCCTTCTTTAACGGCCCCATCTGATTTGGCTGCCAACGCTTCAGGAACACAAATTGACCTGACCTGGTCAGATAATACTACCATAGAGACAGGTTATGTATTAGAACGATCTACTACATCAGGAAGTGGATTTAGTGTAATTGCTAATCTAGGAGTTGATGCAAATGCCTACAGTGATACAGGGTTAGCAGATGGGACCTATTATTATCGAGTGAAAGCAACAGGAAACGGAGGTACAGAAACATCCTATTCTAATGAAGCTAATGCAACAATTGGCGGACCTTCAGGATTGACCGTTTATTTCTACAAGCCTGCAAGTTGGGCAACAGCCAATGTTCACTATTGGAATTATATACCAGCCGGTGCATTACCTCAAAGCAATTGGCCAGGACCTGCTATGGAAGTAGCAACAGAGGAAGGCGCTAATTGGTACAAGTATACATTTGAAGGTGTTAGTAGCACAAACCTGCTATTCAGCGACAATGGTTGGCCTAAAACAGCAGATCTTTTCAGAGATTCTGAAGGTTGGTACAAGGACGGTGTATGGTACGATACAAAGCCTGAACCGGCTACAGGTTTGACGGTTCACTTCTTTAAACCAGGTTCATGGAATCAAGCGAACATGCACTATTGGAGCGTAACACCAATTGACCCGGCAGACAATATCCCTGGGACTGCATGGCCTGGTCCTGTTATGAATGATGATGGAGACGGTTGGTGGAGTTATACAATTGCCGGAGCATCATGTGCGAATATTGTATTCAATGATAATGGTTCCCCGCAGACAGGAAATCTAAGCAGATGCGGTGAAGGATGGTATAACAATGGATGGTCAGGAAGTGCCAGAATAGACGGAGGTATTGTAAAATCCAACGTTCCAACTGAATACTCTTTGAGTCAGAACTATCCGAATCCGGCTACTTCGTTTACCAATATCAGCTTCACAATTCCTGAGAATGATCACGTAAGATTGTCGATCTACAACATTCAGGGTGAAGAAGTGATGGTTATATCAAATGGACAAATGAATCAGGGAACTCATCTGTTCCAGATCAATGTAGATTCATTGCCACATGGCGTATACTTCTATCGATTGAATTCAGACCAGATTAAAATGACCAAAAGAATGGTGATTGGTAGATAAAAAATAATTCAATAAAAGGGGGGTGTCAACTGCCCCCTTCTTTTCTTATAAATATCCAAATCAATGAAGAAACTAACCTTAATAATAGTGTTAGCAGGGACGCTATTGCTCTCAGTTTTTCCTGCCAAAAGTCAAGTAGACTTCCGTGAAGAAAGTATTTATTTCTTGTTAACCACAAGATTTTTCGATGGCGATCCCAATAATAATGCGCCTACAGAATGGAGTTCCTATAATCCAGACCCTAATCTAAATCCTTCAATAACAGACCCCCAGGATGTAACATGGAGGGGTGATTTTAAAGGATTGATGGAAAAATTGGATTACATACAAGATCTTGGATTCACAGCTATATGGATTACACCAATTGTTCAAAACAGAGGTCCTTTGGATTATCACGGTTATCATGCCTGGGATTTCACCAAAGTAGACCCCAGGTTGGAGTCTCCGGGTTCAACATTTCAGGACCTGATCAATGCTGTTCATGCCAGAGGTATGAAAATCGTTCTGGATATAGTTACGAACCATTCAGGCAGATTTGGAATCAAAGACGTAGCTGAAATCAAATACAATACTGATCCAACTCAGCCATGGGGACAAGATTCAAATGGTAATCCATTACAGGACAACCCTAATTGGGAATATGACGGCCTAACACCAAATCCTGATGATGGAAAAATATGGAGTAGAGCTAATTTGGCAAAAATGCCACCTCCATATGATCAAAACCTGGCAGCCTACCAGTGGCCAAGTAAAGAAAGTTATGTGGATACTTCAGATCCAAACTGGTATCACCATTCCGGAAATGGTTTTGCTCAGGGATTTGATGATGTAGAAAATCTGCAGAACAGAGCATTGGCTGGTGATACTCCAGATTTGAATACCGGAAGTTCATTTGTGAGAGATTATTTAGTAGCGGCATATACTACTTTCATCAACATGGGAGTGGATGGATTCAGATGGGATACGATGAAACATATGAGTAAAGATGATGTCCTCTACTTTTATGATGCGTTCAAAGCTGCAAACCCGGATTTGTTCATTTTTGGAGAAGTAGCACAGCTCCGTCATGAGCTTCATAATGTTGACGAGATTAATCCACATTACTATACCTGGAGAGGCGATGTAAATAATTCAGCTAACTCTGGAATTGCAGTAATTGACTTTTTTGCTCAAGCTACCTTTCATGGAGTTTTTGAAGAAGGGGGGAACTTTTCTGGGGTTACGGCAGCTGCTAGGTATGATCACCTTTACAGCGATCCATCTACACTTTTAACCTGGCTAGATAATCACGACTTTGGTCCAAACAATGATTGGAATAGAAGATATGGTGGTTCTGACCAGAATCTTGCCGCCGCAATGAACTTCATGTTCACCTGGAGGGGGATTCCAATAGTATATTATGGCACAGAAAAGCGATTCAAAGCAGGTGAGTTTGCTGATATTCATAATTCTGCCGGTATTGAGAGATCAATTGATGAAACAGGAAGAGCTTATTACGGAAATGAATTCGATGATGCTCCTAATCATGTGATATACCAGCATATTAAAAAGTTAAATGCCATGAGAAGGGCTATTCCAGCGCTACAAAAAGGTTCGTGGAGATGGGATGGAAATGGTGGCGGAAATGGCGTAGGTTATGTCCGTGTCCATGGAGATAGCGAAGTGGCTGTTGGCCTTGCAAAAGATGGAGGAGTAAACTTCTCGTTTTCAGGACTCACAAATGGTACTTACAGGGATGCTGTAACCGGTAATGAGATCAATGTGAGCAATGGATCAATAAGTTTCTTTGTTGAGCCAGGTTCTGCGGGTATCTATGTGTTGAATGGCCCAGGCCGAATTGGTGGAAATGGTGTTGGTTTTTTCCAACCTGGTTCTGGGAGCACTGGTCCAATAGTGGACGTGAACCCGGGAAGCGGTGTTTACGCTGATCCAATTCAAGTGACAATGACGGCCACCTCTGAGAACGATCCTACAACAATTTACTATACACTGGATGGCTCAGAACCTAATACAGGAAGTAGTGTATATACCGGAGCAATTACCATTGATCAAACCACTACTGTGAAAGCGAAAGCAATCGATAATAACAATGAACAGTCTACTACCCTTACACGAAACTACACTATTGGTGATGTAGGAGTCATGTCTGTCTATTTTGAAAAACCTACTAACTGGAATACAGCTAATATTCATCATTGGAATGGATCTCCAAGTGGAGTAGTCAGTAATAGTAATTGGCCAGGACCATCCATGATAGATGAAGGAGATGGATGGTATCGATATGATTTTGTGGGGATCACGAGTACAAACATTGTGTTTAATGACAATGGAGGAAGTCAAACGGGAGACTTAAATAGAATAAATACTGGTTGGTATGATATTGATGGTGTGTGGCATGATACGGATCCACGAGTAACTGTAAATGAACCTCCAGTGGTGACTATTTCTCCTGTTGGTGGTGATTTTACAGAGGGTGAATCGGTCACAGTTACCATTACAGCTACAGATGATTCTGATCCTGATCCGGACATATTTTACACGATTGATGGGTCGGAACCAACAGTTGGATCTGCGGCCTATACTGGGCCTTTTGTAATAGCTGATGATGTTGTAATTAGGGCTATTGCCATTGATGATCAGGGATTAAGTTCAACCACCCCGTCAGAAACGTACAATTTCAACCCACCTGCTTCTGGGCTAACTGTTCATTTTAAGCCAAATGGTTATACAGATCCGGAAGTTTATTTCTGGAGTGTAACACCGACAGGCCAGTCAACTGGTTGGCCAGGTGTAACCATGTCTGATGAAGGAGATGGATGGTACATGTATACTTTTGAAAATGCCAATTGCGCCAATGTAATATTCAGCAATAATGGTGGTGGTCAAACACCTGACCTTTCACGTTGTGAGGAAGGTTGGTATACAGATGGTCAGTGGTATGATAGCAAACCACAACCGGGTGCAGGTTTAACCATTTATTACTTCAAACCTGGAAATTGGGGTACAGTGAATATGCATTATTGGAATGTGACACCATCAGGAATTCCGGGAACCAATTGGCCAGGTGTTCCAATGGTTGATAATGGAAATGGTTGGTGGGAATATACCATTCCGGGGGCTGAATGTGCCAATATTGTATTCAATGACAATGGTGGTTCACAAACTGGTGATCTGTATAGATGTGGCGATGGTTACTATAATAATGGCTGGTCAAACTCTGCCAGAGTGGATGAATCATCATCAAATACTGTTCCTGAGCTAACATTCCAATTATTCCCTAACCCAACTAATGGTGTAACAAGATTACAGGTTGCAAATCCAGAACAGGCCCATCTTTCAATAAATTTGATTGATATAAGTGGCCGGTCTCATTTACAACTTGATCAGGAATTGAGGGAAGGAAATCATGAGTTGGTTTTTGATGTAGCAACTCTGCCTCCTGGAATTTATCAATGTAAAATTGTGATTGGAAAAATAGCCAAAATACAAAGACTGATTGTTAAGTAAATTCTCAATTAATAACTAATATAGAAAGGCCCTACTGATTAAGTAGGGCTTTTTTTAGTTGTGCCTGAAAGTAATATACCTCACTGTTTGTGTGACCCAAAAGAGAATGACTAGATTTACTTGAGACAACAGAATTAGAATCAGTGAATTTCATATTTATTGTACAGGGTGAAGGAAGAGGCCATATGACACAGGCTATATCCCTCTATCAAATATTGAAGAAAGCTAACCATACTGTTCAGTATGTTTTCCTTGGAAGAAGTAGTAGGAGGGATATCCCACAGTTTTTCCTGGACAAAATGGAGGATACTCCGGTTGAAGGAATAGCCAGCCCAAATTTTGTAACAGACAAAAATAATAAGTCTGTCAAAGTACTACCCTCAATTATTTACAACTTAAAGAAATTCAAGTTATTCAAAGAATCACTAAAGAAAATAGATGATGTCATTCAGAAAAATCAACCTGATGTAATTGTAAATTTTTATGATTTTATTGGGGGGCTTTACAACAGAAGATACAAACATACTGCCCGGTTTGTTTGTGTTGCACATCAATATCTGATGAAACATCCGGACTTTCCATTTGCCCCGGGAAGGGTTGATCGATTCTTTGTGCAGAAGGCTAATGATATCACTTCGATGAGAGCTGATGAGTTGATTGCGCTTAGTTTCAGAGAATATTCAGCATTTTCTAAACTTACCATAGTACCTCCATTATTACGAAGTGAAGTGTTTCAATTACAGCCACAGAAAGAAGATTTTATCTTGGTTTACATGGTCAATGATGGCTATGGAGAGGAGGTGAAATCGTTTCATGAAAAGAATCCAGGTGTAAAATTATATTGCTTTTGGGATCGAAAAAGAGCACCCAAGGAAGACAAAATCGATGATACTTTGACATTTCATCAAATTGATGATAAAAAGTTTCTTGAAAAAATGGCAAGTTGCCAGGGATACGCCAGCACAGCAGGATTTGAATCTATTTGTGAAGCGATGTATCTGTCAAAACCAGTGATGATGGTGCCAGTGGCCAAGCAATATGAACAGGAGTGTAATGCATTGGATGCGGAGTTATCAGGAGCAGGAATTTCTAGCGAGACATTTAATATTTCCAAACTCGTAGATTACATACCAAAACACCCTGATAATCCATCAGAATTTCAGGATTGGGTTCAGAAAACTGAAGGACTGATTCTGAAAGCACTCACAAATAGCCAATCAGAAGTGTCAAAATAATTAACTTTCCTGAGTTGATGTTTTCCTCATGGCAATAATTAGTAAGAAAAAAATACCTTTTAAGATCAGCAAGGTCTTGCACAAGTACCTCATTGATAATGGAAGAGAGATAAACCTTCCGATCAGCTATGAGGATTTATTGCGATATAATAGTTCTATTCCTTTGTATGATAAGACAGGGAAGGATACACTTTGGGAGACTGTGTTCTATGCTCAGTCTGACATGACAGAGATTTATCTAGCCCTTAAGAAAATCTACGCCCTACTCAAAGCAGATGGAGACATGGAGGTCATGGAACACCTCATGATTGAAAGGGTAGATCTCTGCATTTATGGGAACACAAAACCTATTCGCGTACGGGTAGTCAATCAGTTGAATGATAACTTTGATTATTTCTACATAAAAAATGCTGATGCAAGTCGCGTTTATGGTCTTGAATTGGAGGATTTACTTTCACCAGATAGAATGAGCTACCTGGTTGATCAGGATACTTTGATAGAAGAGCACATTGCCGGGATACCCGGAGATGCTTTTATTAAAAACTACCTGAATGACCCAGAAATTAATGAGATACGTTTAGCTAAAGAATTTATCAAATTTAACGAACGCTGTTTTGTCCGTTTATTGGGTGATATGCACTCCAGTAATTTTGTAGTAGACATCACACCGGACTTTGAAGAAGTAGCCTATCGAATTCGAGCCATCGACTTTGATCAGGAGGCTTATGAAGGAAGAAAAGCTATTTATCTTCCTCAATACTTCAAACAAAACAACCCTTTGATCGAATTGGGGCTTAAAAACCTCAACCATCGTACCACACGTCAGTATCAAAGAGAGGAACGTTCCCTTATCGCCAAGCGACTAAAAATGAACAGACATAAAGTGAAGCAACTTACAGATGCTATGGCCCAGGATAGAATTTCCACTGATGAAAATGTGGCTTCACTAAGAAAGGAATTAGCTTCTTTTTACAAAGAGAAAGATTTTCTTTCATGTAAGAACATGGGAGAGATTGTGAAAATGAGCCTGCTCATGCTGATCAAAAAACCAGACCTTTACAGAGACATCACGACCTAAAACATAGCCGGAAACCGAAGTGAGAACTCCGTACAAATCTTAAGACTTACTTTCTTAAGTTTTCAACTTAAGGAAAATCTTAAAGCTTAGGCCGAAGCTAAGCTAATTAGGACATAGCCGGAAACCGAAGTGAAAACTCGGTACCAATGCCCAGTGTTGAATCTACATTAATTGTTCCTTTGTGATTTCTCATGATCTGCTTGGATAAACTAAGTCCAATCCCGGAACCATGTTTTTTAGTAGTGAAAAATGGAATAAAAATTTTCTTCTGTGCCTCTTCCTCAATACCAGGGCCCGTGTCTTTGATGTAGATTAGAATACTATTGCCTTCATGTTTGGCCCAAATCGTAATTAACCTTTCCTCTTTATCATCACCTGCGATTGCCTGAATGGCATTTTTCACCAGATTGATCAATACCTGTTCAATCTGATCCTGGTCAATGCAAAACTCTAGTTCATCATCAATATTCATCTCCAATGTTACACCAGCTTCCTGAATATCATACTTCAAAAGGGTAATTACATGATCCAATGTTTGCTTCACATTTATCTGATCCAATTTTGGTAAGGTAATTCTGGTCATGTTTCTGAAATCACTTACGAATGTGATAAGGCTCTCACTTCTACGGTGTATGGTTTTTACGGCCAAATATAGGTCTTCAACCTCTTCATTTGTAATTTGATTGATGTCTAAATCATTATTTAACTGATTGTCCAATTCGGACTCAACTGTTGCCGCTAGTGAAGATATTGGAGTCACAGAGTTCATGATTTCATGTGTCAATACCCTAATCAGGTTTTGCCATGCTTCCATTTCCTTTTCCTCCAGTTCACTCTGGATGTTCTGTAAAGAGATCAATTTGAATTCTTTTCCCTGCATGGACAACTCTATAGCATAAACCGCTAATTGATAATCCTCCCCATCTTTGGAAAACTTGATCAAGTCTCTTCCTCCAGTCCTCAGATCGTGAAGTGTATTAACCAATGTGGAATTCAGTAGCTTAAGCTGGGATATATTTTTAATTTGAGAAATATTCAATAATCTCTTGGCAGCCGTATTCATGATTTGGATTTCACCCATTTTATCAAATGTGATGATCCCAATCCCTACATGCTGCACAATTGTTTTTAGATACTGATGTTGGGCTTCCTTCTCAGCTCTAATTTCACGGAACTTGCGAATTACGTTGTTGAACTCTTTATAAAGCAATTCCATTGTAGAGTTGCCTTTCTTATTGGGGTAGGTATGTGAAAAGTCATCGTACTTAATGCTTTCCAGAAAGCCGATTACCTCACGGTTTCCTCTTTCCAGGAAGCTAATCATGACAACCACTTGTACAATTATTAAAATGAATACAAGAACTTTTGTGAACGTGTAAGACTCTTCATAGAAAAGACTCGCGAATAAAAATACAGTCAGGGTCATCAGAATTACCCTGACTGTTATGTTCACTTTTAGATTATTAAAGCCCATGTTTCTCAAGTCTGCGGTATAATGAGGCTCTTGTCAGACCCAGTTCTTTGGCAGCCTTACTGATGTTGCCATTGTGTTTATTAATTGCTTTTTGAATGACTGTCTTTTCTACATCTTCCAGGTGGAGGCTATCCAATGGATCACCACTTTCAGACTTTTGCATCAGGAAGAAAAAGTCATCCGGAGTAAGTGTAGATTCTTCTGACATGATAATTGCCCTTTCAATTGCATGCTGCAATTCTCTAATATTACCAGGCCAATGATATTTCTGAAGTCTTTTTAAGCCTGAAGATGAAATTTTTCTGGTTGGTTTTCTGTATTTCTGACTATAAACCTTAATAAAATGATCCGCCAGCAGCACAATATCATCTTGACGTTCTCTCAATGGAGGGAGTTGTATTTCAACCGTGTTTATCCGATAAACCAGGTCTTGTCTGAATGTATTTTCTTCAACCATTTCATACAGAGGCATGTTAGTGGCACAAATAAGCCTGATATCAATTGGGATTGGTTTGTTGGTCCCAATTCTTGTAACCTGCCTGCTTTGCAGAGCTGTAAGTAGTTTAGACTGAAGTGGCATACTAAGGTTTCCAATCTCATCAAGAAATAAAGAACCTTTGTTGGCAACTTCGAACCTTCCTGCTCGATCATCCTTCGCATCAGTGAATGCCCCCTTCTTATGCCCAAAAAGCTCACTTTCAAACAGTGTTTCAGTGATGGCTCCCATATCCACACTGATGAAAGCATTGTCTTTTCTAAGTGACCTTTGGTGAATGGCTCTTGCAATCAGTTCTTTTCCTGTACCATTCTCACCTAGGATAAGTACATTTGCATCAGTGGCAGCTACTTTATCAATAATCTTGAATACATCCTTTATAGCCTTACTTTCCCCGATAATATCTTTAAAGGGAAGATTGCTGTCTTGCTGCATTTGCTTCTGAGCCTGTTTCAAAGTATCCACTTCATTCATGGATTGCTTAAGCTTGGAAGCTGTAGATAGTGTGGCGATCAATTTTTCATTTTGCCATGGTTTCAGTACAAAATCTGTGGCTCCTTCTTTAAGGGCCTTAACTGCCATCTCTACATCACCAAATGCTGTTATTAAGATTACAACAGCCTGAGGATCTTTTTCTTTGATTTGCTGTAACCAGTAAAATCCCTCTTTACCACTGGTGGTATCGTGACTGAAGTTCATATCCAGGAGGATTACATCATAGGTGTCATGATTAAGTAGGAAAGGTATCTTTTTTGGATTCTTCTCGATAATTACTTCTTGGGCATGCTTTTTTAGCAGCATTTTGGCTGCCAATAGCACATCCTCATCATCATCAATTATTAAAATTTTGCCTAATTCTTTATCCACGTGATTATGTTTATTTGTTCGTAAGTGACCACAAACTATGCCAATACGGATTTTGTGTGTTTAGAGTGGGAATATAAACACATTTACTGAATTTGTGTTCGTTTTTGAACAGTTAAATTGTAGGAAATGAACAAATTTGTGAATAAAAATAGGAGGGGCTAAAAAATGTAATGGCTAGCCAGATTAAGTTAAATGGTCGGCAACTTAACCGCGACTAGCCAAAACATAATTAAACTAATTACGCATTACAAAAATAGCAGAAATATTATCATATGATAATAAATTGACAAATTTATTTTTCATAACAGCTGGAAGAATTGCTTCTGAGCCGGTTTAACAGTGTATTTAGGAAATTTTGTTTGGTTCTTTATCCTCGAAAAGTCACAACGAAATCTACGACATATTTATCTACCTGCACATTGCGTTTATCGAAAGTTGAGTACATTGTATATGTGAAGTAATTAGTTTTAGCCTCTATTAAATTATGTTATCGCATGCGCCGAAGCTTACTTTTGTCCTTCATTTTTCTGCATTTTGGTTTAAATGCTCAGCTTTTTAACCTTTCTCCCCTTCAAAAAGCCAACAAAGAATTTGATGCTTTTGGGTATTCCAATGCATTAAAGTATTATCAAATTGCCCTGGAAGATAATACAAAGTTTGAACCATTTATTTTAGAACGCATAGCGATGTGCTTTCATAAACTAAATCAGCCATCTCGCTCAGAGACATGGTTCAAAAGAGCTATTGATGCTCAGGATAATCCGGACCCTAAGTTGTTTCTTTACCTGGCTGAAGCACTTGCTTCAAATGAACATTATAATCAGGCGATTACCTGGTATGAAAGGTATGGACAATCCGATAAATCCGGCAAAGCCCTTGCAGATAGAAAAATTGAGATGCTCAAGGAAAGACAAGATTTCCTGATGAAGGAGGGTCAGTTTAGTATTAGTAAAGTTAGTTTCAATTCAAACTTTAGCGATTTCAGCCCTACCTATCATAAAGAGGGAATAGTTTTTGTCTCCTCCAGGTCAGGTATCAAATGGGTCCAAAATGATTACAATTGGGATGAGTCCTCCTATCTGGATATGTTTTATTTCAACCCTGGAGAGAAATCAGTCTCTAAAGAAGGTTTTGGGTCAATCAATACAAAGTATCATGATGGTCCCGGTCAATTTTATGATAATGATAAAAAGTTGGTCTTTACAAGAAGTAGTCTGAAAGACAGGCAATTAAACAGTGATAAGGAAGGTGTTACCAAATTACAAATCTATTTTGCAGAATGGAATGAGCAGCTCAATAAATTTATGGAAACGGAACCATTCCCACACAATAATAAGGACTTCTCGTTTGGGCATCCCACTGTAAATGAAGAGGGATCTGTTATTCTTTTCATATCAGATATGCCAGGAGGATTTGGAGGGACAGATATATATGTAACGTATGGCTCAGGAAATGTTTGGACAAAACCAAAGAATTTAGGAGAATCTGTAAATACTTCAGGAAATGAGGTGTTTCCTTTTCTTGTCAATGATAGTCTATTAGTGTTTTCAAGTAATGGTCATGGGGGAATTGGAGGTCTGGACCTTTTCAAGGTGGAATTAAAAGATTTACATACTGTAGGAGATCCAAAGAATCTTGGCATCCCATTTAATAGTCCGAAAGATGACTTTGGATTCGCTTCCAATTCTACATTTACAGGTGGGTATTTTAGTTCTAATAGAGAAGAAGAGCTTAACGATGAAATTTATCAGTTCATATTTGAAAAACCAGATATAATCACCCTAAAAGGTGTTATCCAATCATTACCGGATTCAATATTACTGAATGAATGCCTTGTTTCGATTCGAGATCAAAAAGGTAACATGGTTGCCTCTGAAGTTACAAATGCGTCTGGTGAATATGCTGTTGAAGTTCCTTGGGGACAGGAACTGGTCATTTCTTGCTTAAAGAATAATTACACTGCAACAAGATCCATTCCTTTTAATACGGCATCAGAGGAATTACAAATTGAGATAAATCTATTCATGACGAAAGTATTTGCTCCACTAGCGATTGAGGTAGTAGATAGCAAATCTGAGGAGATTGTAAACGATCCAATTATTAAAGTAACTGACTATACAGGTACGCAAATTTTACCGGAAAGATCATCTGGCATGTATAAAGTTGAGCCAGATAAACCTTACTTATTGACTGTTGCCAAAGAAGGATATTACACAGGAAAAGATACCATGATGATTGACGACAATGTGTTAAAATCATTGGGAAAATACAATGTGGCCCTCAGAAAGATCGTAGTGGGTGAGAGTATTAGGCTTGACAACATTTATTACGATGTGAATAGTGCTAATTTAAGAGAAGTGTCAAAAAGAGAGCTGGATAAAGTATTAACTTTCATGATAGATAATCCAGGAATAAAGATTGAGCTAAGCTCTCATACAGATTCAAGAGGGGCTGCCACTTATAATTTAAACTTATCACAAAGAAGGGCTGAATCTGCTACTGAGTACCTTGTGACGCAAGGTGTTCCAAGAGATAGAATCATTCCAAAAGGCTATGGAGAGAGTGATTTAATAAACGATTGTGGAGATGGTAAAAATTGCTCGGAACAGGAACATCAGGTAAATAGAAGAACAGAGATAAAAATCCTCGATGACCACTAAAAATCAAGAAAATTGGTTTACCGCTCAATAAATGTGATTCGTCGATGAGAGAAACTACATGGCCGAAAATCACCATTGGGCGAGGTTTAAACTTTGTAAATTCACTTTGAAATTCATTTTTAGGGACGTATGAAGAAATTAATAGTTGGATTAGATGTCTTATTTGTCTTTGTAATACTGACAGTATGCTCTCCTCAGCATGCCAATGCACAAACCAAAGGATTGATCTATAAACCAGCCACCGGAGCAGGAGCATCAATCCTTGACCCAAATAGCGATGGATATACTTCTCAGGATGCCTCTGGGTTCATTAGTGATGACGAACTAGAAAGTGAAATTCCATTTGTACCCCTTCCAATCATAGGAGCTGGTGAACCGGACAGTGACCTGGGCCCTGGTCCTGATTGTGGATTTACAGACCTGGTAAAAGACCCTGAAAACGAAACAGCATATACCTACTCCGATGGGACAAACCTTTATTTTAGGATCAGATTAGGGGGCACAGCGCCTAACTCCAAAGGATACTCTATTTTCATTGATACTGATGAGGCATTTGGTTTTAATTCCAGTAATCCGGATGCGAATGCTGTGCAAGGAAATCCCGGATTTGAGGTTGAGATCTCACTCCAGACAAACTTTGGGGTAGGTGTCTATAATGTAGATGGTACAACAAGTCCAACAGAATTAGTTGCCCCCACCACACTTGATTATGACACTTATTGTCAAAAGTCAATTGCGCTAACTGAAATATGCGGAGATGATGACTACTTCTATGATTTTTACATCCCATATGCAAGTCTGCCTTTTACTAGTTCAGACGCGATCCGAATGGTTGCTGGAACTGTTATTAACCCTAATGCAGGTACCGGCAACAATGGTTTTAGTGATTTAGCCGGTATTGATGATGCGCTTGGGATTACTGATGATCTTTTTGAAGATCTGATAGAAGTTTTTCCACCGACCTCCGGAGATGATCTGTCTGGTGGTGGTGATATTTTACCAAGAGCAGGTTGCCCTGGTATTGATGCTCCTATCGCGGTTGGAGCTACCACGGTTACTGGAACTTCCTCAGAGGCAGATGGTACAACTATAGAAGTGTTTAAAGATGGAGGCTCAATCGGAACTACTACCGTTTCAAGTGGATCCTGGACATTATCTGGTTTAAGTCCTGCTCTTGCTTTAGGAGAAGAGATAACAGCAACTGCTGAAATACCTGGCACAAAGTCAACTTCAATTGATAATTGTAATCCTGTCGAAGTTGGAAGTACATGTTCCAATGTTCCAACAAGTTTGGCCATCATTTCAGGTACAAAAGGAGTATCAGGAGCTATTTCTGGATTGGCTAGTACCTCATATACGCTGACATTATACGATGCGAGCACTGATCTGGTCGTTTCTGGTGGAGCATGGGCACCATCTGAGAATCCGGTTTCTGTGACCACTGATGGAACAGGAGCAGCAACTTTTAACTTGGATTGTGGAACCGGAAATTGTCTTTCTAGCGGTTCTTATTATGTAACTGCGCAAAGTGCCTCAGAATGTGAATCTGACCCTGCCTTTATCTGCAGTGGTGTTACTGGATCTCAAACACCAACTATTTCAACTTCTCCTGTAACTACCTTAACAACAACGATTTCCGGAACGCTGGATGCGACTCCCACTGGAACAGCAACAATTACACTCTACATTGATGGAGCTGAGTCAGGATTTAGTACAACAACCACAAATACATCCTGGTCTATTTCAAGTATTTCAGGATTAGCAGTTGGGGAGTCTATCACCGTTTATTCTGAGGAGTCTGGCGAATGCCCAACACTTTCCTCAAACAGCGTAACGGTTCAGGAACAATCCTATGCCCCAATTATTACAGGTGACTATTGCTCAAGTTCTGGTAGCATATCCACTGTTAATGGAATTTCTTCAGAAATAGGAGCCACTATAAATCTTTATACCGGAAGCTCCCCAGTTAGTACAGTTACTCCTGTTGCCTCCACAACAGTAGCTTCAAATGGAAGCTGGTCCATCTCGACCACTGTAATTGTTGGTGATTTTATGGTTGCGACTGCAACCAATTCAGGAGAATTGGAAAGTGATCCAAGTAGTGAAGTGGAGGTTTTCAGCCAGACAGTAGATGGATCGCTCTCAATTACATCAAGTCCAATTACAGAAGGGGATGCTTCAATTTCTGGTAATGGTTCGGATGGCAATACAATTCAATTATACATTGATGATACCAAAATCGACGGTTTCACAGCGGTGGTAAGCTCCGGAACCTGGACAATTTCAGGTCTGGATGAAGCCAGTGAAGGATATGATGTTCTTTACGCCGGAGGAGTGGTAACAGTAACTTCTCAATCTGGATCATTATGTGAAGGCGATCAATCAGCTGGTGTTACTGTACAATGTAGTCCTCCGGCATCTCAATCCTTTTCAGCTACCTCTGCCACAACTGTTTGTGAGGATCAGACCATAACTTTTGATTTGGGAACGGAGAACCTGGTAGTTTATACCCTGTTGGATCAGGACGACAATGAAATCGGTCCATCAGTTCTCGGAGATGGTGCCACTCAATCTGTGACAACAAATGGATTGGCTACTACAGTTACTTCTGTCAAGGTTAAAGCAGAACGTATAGGAGTCACCTGTGAAACTGAATTTGGCTCAGTCTCCGTAAATGTTGAGGACCTGCCTGAAATTACCTTGTCATCAAGCACCCTTCAGGTGTGCAAAGGAGAAACCACAGTTGATTTAGGATATACAATTGATGCCAATGGGCCAATTGTGGATTACAGTATAGATTTTGATGCAACTGCAGAAGGAGAAGGATTTGTCGATGTTTCTAATAACAGTACAGTTACCAATCCATTTGTAATATCAGTTCCTGGTGGAGCTTCTCACGGAACTTATAATGCAGTACTCACAGTAAGAAATTCCGATCTTGTAACTTGTACAAGCTCAGATTATGCTTTTACAATAAGTGTAGTAGATGCTTCTATTGGCGGGAGTTCCTCATCAAACCCCACAACATGTGGAGGAACAGATGGTTCTATTACTTTAACAGGGTTTCTGGCAAGTACTGCTTATACCGCCCTAGACTATGTGGATGATGGAAATACTGTGAATCATGGAGGTTTTACATCAGATGGGAGTGGTGAATACGAAATAACAGGTCTTGATGCAGGGTCTTATACGGACTTTGAAGTCACATTATCTGGCTGTACATCGGATGCTCTTTCGGGACCAGTTGTTTTAGTAGACCCGGGAGGTGCTACTATCGCGGAAGGAACCCACACTCAACCTACAAACTGTAGTTCCCCTAATGGTGAAATTGTATTGACAGGAGTTACTACAGGTACTTATGATGTTGAATATTCATTCAACGGAGGAGCTCCTACTATTACTTCAATTGCTGCAACAGCCTCTGGAATTGCAATCACAGGATTAGACGCAGGAAACTACACTAACCTATCTATTACTGATGTTAGTAGCTGTAAGTCAAATACACTCGCAGGACCAATTATCTTAACTAATTCAAGTTCACCAACAATCACACTAGGTTCTGATCCTGAAGTTTGTGCCGGAGAAACCTCAGCGAGTCTTACCTACAGTGGCACAACCAATACTCCAGATGAATATGATATCGATTTTGATGCCACAGCAGAAGGTGAGGGCTTTGTTGATGTTGTGGGTGCTAGCCTCACGGTGAGCCCAATTTCAATAACTGTTCCTGGAGCTGCCTCCGTTGGTGTCTACAATGCTGTACTAACAGTTACTAATACAGGAACCGGATGTACTAGTAACAATTATAACATAACTGTTACAGTTAATGCTATTCCATCAACCCCAACAGTAAATGCTCTAGTAACTAATAATACTACTCCTACTGTTACAGGAACGGCGGATGTGGGAAATTCAGTTTCAGTAGTAATTGCTGGTGCTACCTATAATACTACTGCAGATGGATTAGGTGAGTGGAGCATAGATACTAATTCACCCGATGCAGGTACTTTTAGTCCAAATGTAAATGGAACCAATGAGGTAGCTGTTACAGCTAATAATGGAGATTGCGATGCGACTGATGCAACCAATAATGAATTAACGATTGATACTACCGATCCCGCTACCCCAACGGTCACAAGCCAGGTGACCAATTCACAAGGTCCAACCATTACAGGAACCTTCGATGAATCAGACGCGGATGTATTCTCTGTAACCGTTAATTCAGTAACCTACACATTAGGAACTGACACAGAACTATCAAATACCGGTGATAACTGGACACTAGATTTGAGTGCCCTGACCTTAGCAGAAGGCACCTACCCAGTAACAGCAACGATTACCGATGCAGCAGGCAATAGTGTAAATGATGCAACTACCAATGAATTAGAAATTGACATCACCGATCCCGCTACCCCAACGGTCACAAGCCAGGTGACCAATTCACAAGGTCCAACCATTACAGGAACCTTTGATGAATCAGACGCAGATGTATTTTCCGTAACTGTCAATTCAGTCACTTACGTTCTAGGCACAGATACAGAATTATCAAATACTGGAGACAACTGGACACTAGATTTGAGTGCCCTGACCTTAGCAGAAGGCACCTACCCAGTAACAGCAACGATTACCGATGCAGCAGGCAATAGCGTAAGTGATGGAACCACAAACGAACTAGAAATTGACATCACCGATCCCGCTACCCCAACGGTCACAAGCCAGGTGACCAATTCACAAGGTCCAACCATTACAGGAACCTTTGATGAATCAGACGCAGATGTATTTTCCGTAACTGTCAATTCAGTCACTTACGTTCTAGGCACAGATACAGAATTATCAAATACTGGAGACAACTGGACACTAGATTTGAGTGCCCTGACCTTAGGAGAAGGCACCTACCCAGTAACAGCAACGATTACCGATGCAGCAGGCAATAGCGTAAGTGATGGAACCACAAACGAACTAGAAATTGACATCACCGATCCCGCTACCCCAACGGTCACAAGCCAGGTGACCAATTCACAAGGTCCAACCATTACAGGAACCTTTGATGAATCAGACGCAGATGTATTTTCCGTAACTGTCAATTCAGTAACCTACACACTAGGTACAGACACAGAACTAACGAATACCGGAGACAACTGGACACTGGATTTGAGTGCGCTGACCTTAGGAGAAGGCACTTACCCAGTAACTGCCACTATTACCGATGCAGCAGGCAATAGTGTAAATGATGCAACTACCAATGAACTAGAAATTGACATCACCGATCCCGCTACCCCAACGGTCACAAGCCAGGTGACCAATTCACAAGGTCCAACCATTACAGGAACCTTTGATGAATCAGACGCGGATGTATTCTCTGTAACTGTCAATTCAGTCACTTACGTTCTAGGAACAGATACAGAATTATCAAATACTGGAGACAACTGGACACTAGATTTGAGTGCACTGACCTTAGCAGAAGGCACCTACCCAGTAACAGCAACGATTACCGATGCAGCAGGCAATAGTGTAAATGATGCAACTACCAATGAATTAGAAATTGACATCACCGATCCCGCTACCCCAACGGTCACAAGCCAGGTGACCAATTCACAAGGTCCAACCATTACAGGAACCTTTGATGAATCAGACGCAGATGTATTTTCCGTAACTGTCAATTCAGTCACTTACGTTCTAGGCACAGATACAGAATTATCAAATACTGGAGACAACTGGACACTAGATTTGAGTGCCCTGACCTTAGCAGAAGGCACCTACCCAGTAACAGCAACGATTACCGATGCAGCAGGCAATAGCGTAAGTGATGGAACCACAAACGAACTAGAAATTGACATCACCGATCCCGCTACCCCAACGGTCACAAGCCAGGTGACCAATTCACAAGGTCCAACCATTACAGGAACCTTTGATGAATCAGACGCGGATGTATTCTCTGTAACCGTCAATTCAGTAACCTACACACTAGGTACAGACACAGAACTAACGAATACCGGAGACAGCTGGACACTGGATTTGAGTGCGCTGACCTTAGGAGAAGGCACTTACCCAGTAACTGCCACTATTACCGATGCAGCAGGCAATAGTGTAAATGATGCAACTACCAATGAACTAGAAATTGACATCACCGATCCCGCTACCCCAACGGTCACAAGCCAGGTGACCAATTCACAAGGTCCAACCATTACAGGAACCTTTGATGAATCAGACGCAGATGTATTTTCCGTAACTGTCAATTCAGTCACTTACGTTCTAGGCACAGATACAGAATTATCAAATACTGGAGACAACTGGACACTAGATTTGAGTGCCCTGACCTTAGCAGAAGGCACCTACCCAGTAACAGCAACGATTACCGATGCAGCAGGCAATAGCGTAAGTGATGGAACCACAAACGAACTAGAAATTGACATCACCGATCCCGCTACCCCAACGGTCACAAGCCAGGTGACCAATTCACAAGGTCCAACCATTACAGGAACCTTTGATGAATCAGACGCGGATGTATTCTCTGTAACCGTCAATTCAGTAACCTACACACTAGGTACAGACACAGAACTAACGAATACCGGAGACAGCTGGACACTGGATTTGAGTGCGCTGACCTTAGGAGAAGGCACTTACCCAGTAACTGCCACTATTACCGATGCAGCAGGCAATAGTGTAAATGATGCAACTACCAATGAACTAGAAATTGACATCACCGATCCCGCTACCCCAACGGTCACAAGCCAGGTGACCAATTCACAAGGTCCAACCATTACAGGAACCTTTGATGAATCAGACGCGGATGTATTCTCTGTAACCGTTAATTCAGTGACCTATACATTAGGAACTGACACAGAACTATCAAATACTGGAGATAACTGGACACTGGATTTGAGTGCCCTGACCTTAGCAGAAGGCACCTACCCAGTAACAGCAACGATTACCGATGCAGCAGGCAATAGCGTAAGTGATGGAACCACAAACGAACTAGAAATTGACATCACCGATCCCGCTACCCCAACGGTCACAAGCCAGGTGACCAATTCACAAGGTCCAACCATTACAGGAACCTTTGATGAATCAGACGCGGATGTATTCTCTGTAACCGTCAATTCAGTAACCTACACACTAGGTACAGACACAGAACTAACGAATACCGGAGACAGCTGGACACTGGATTTGAGTGCGCTGACCTTAGGAGAAGGCACTTACCCAGTAACTGCCACTATTACCGATGCAGCAGGCAATAGTGTAAATGATGCAACTACCAATGAACTAGAAATTGACATCACCGATCCCGCTACCCCAACGGTCACAAGCCAGGTGACCAATTCACAAGGTCCAACCATTACAGGAACCTTTGATGAATCAGACGCGGATGTATTCTCTGTAACCGTTAATTCAGTGACCTATACATTAGGAACTGACACAGAACTATCAAATACTGGAGATAACTGGACACTGGATTTGAGTGCCCTGACCTTAGCAGAAGGCACTTACCCAGTAACAGCAACGATTACCGATGCAGCAGGCAATAGCGTTAGTGATGCCACTACCAATGAACTTGAAATTGATATTACTGATCCCGCGACTCCAACAGTCGTTTCACAAATCACCAATTCACAAGGTCCAACCATTACAGGAACCTTCGATGAATCAGACGCAGATGTATTTTCCGTAACTGTCAATTCAGTCACTTACGTTCTAGGAACAGATACAGAATTATCTAATACCGGTGATAACTGGACACTAGATTTGAGTGCCCTGACCTTAGCAGAAGGCACTTACCCAGTAACAGCAACGATTACCGATGCAGCAGGCAATAGCGTTAGTGATGCCACTACCAATGAATTAGAAATTGACATCACCGATCCAGCTACCCCGACAGTAGTTTCACAAATCACCAATTCACAAGGTCCAACCATTACAGGAACCTTTGATGAATCAGACGCGGATGTATTCTCTGTAACCGTTAATTCAGTGACCTATACATTAGGAACTGACACAGAACTATCAAATACTGGAGATAACTGGACACTGGATTTGAGTGCGCTGACCTTAGGAGAAGGAACATACCCAGTAACCGCCACGATTACCGATGCAGCAGGCAATAGTGTAAGTGATGCAACCACCAATGAACTAGAAATTGACATCACCGATCCAGCTACCCCGACAGTAGTTTCACAAATCACCAATTCACAAGGCCCAACAATCACAGGAACCTTCGATGAGTCAGACGCAGATATATTTTCCGTAACTGTCAATTCAGTCACTTACATTCTAGGCACAGATACAGAATTATCAAATACCGGTGATAACTGGACACTAGATTTGAGTGCGCTGACCTTAGGAGAAGGAACATACCCAGTAACCGCCACGATTACCGATGCAGCAGGCAATAGTGTAAGTGATGCAACCACCAATGAACTAGAAATTGACATCACCGATCCAGCTACCCCGACAGTAGTTTCACAAATCACCAATTCACAAGGTCCAACCATTACAGGAACCTTTGATGAATCAGACGCGGATGTATTCTCTGTAACCATCAATTCAGTAACCTACACACTAGGTACAGACACAGAACTAACGAATACCGGAGACAGCTGGACACTGGATTTGAGTGCGCTGACCTTAGGAGAAGGAACTTACCCAGTAACTGCCACTATTACCGATGCAGCAGGCAATAGTGTAAGTGATGCCACTACCAATGAATTAGAAATTGACATCACCGATCCAGCTACCCCGACAGTAATTTCACAAATCACCAATTCACAAGGCCCAACAATCACAGGAACCTTCGATGAGTCAGACGCAGATGTATTTTCAGTAACTATCAATTCAGTAACCTACACATTAGGAACTGACACAGAACTATCAAATACCGGAGACAGCTGGACACTGGATTTGAGTGCGCTGACCTTAGGAGAAGGAACATACCCAGTAACCGCCACGATTACCGATGCAGCAGGCAATAGTGTAAGTGATGCAACCACCAATGAACTAGAAATTGACATCACCGATCCAGCTACCCCGACAGTAGTTTCACAAATCACCAATTCACAAGGCCCAACAATCACAGGAACCTTCGATGAGTCAGACGCAGATATATTTTCCGTAACTGTCAATTCAGTCACTTACGTTCTAGGCACAGATACAGAACTATCAAATACTGGAGATAACTGGACACTGGATTTGAGTGCGCTGACCTTAGGAGAAGGAACTTACCCAGTAACTGCCACTATTACCGATGCAGCAGGCAATAGTGTAAGTGATGCAACTACAGATGAATTGGAAATTAATCTTACAGGCCCTTCAGTACCAACAGTAAATTCAATTCTGACAAATGAAACGTCACCAGTAATTACAGGAACAGCAGATGCTGGAACTACAGTTACAGTTGAAGTAGGTGGAGCAACTTTCTCAACAACAGCAGATGTTTCAGGAAATTGGTCAATTGATACTTCTTCTGACACTCCAACCTCCGGAACATTCACTCCATTATCAGAGGGAGGAAATGAGGTGGTTGTAACTAGTACAGATTCGATCGGGAATAGCACACAGGATACAACAACAGATGAAATTACAATTGACACTACAGCACCTTCGATTCCAACTGTCAACTCGTTAACCACAAATGATACAACTCCTGTAATTAGTGGAACGGGTGAGCCAGGTACGACAATGACTGTTGAAATTGGAGGAGCGACTTATAGTGTTGTAGCTGATGTAGACGGAAATTGGTCAATTGACACTGAAACTGATACTCCAACCTCTGGAACATTTAATCCATTAACCGAGGGCAATTATGATGTAGTTGTTACAAGTACAGATGATGCAGGGAACAGTTCTACGGATGCAACTGTAGACGAAATTACATTTACAAATGATACCGATGGAGATGGTATTCTGGATGAAGATGAAGACCTAAACGGTGATGATGACCTGACCAATGATGATTGTGACAATGACGGTACACCGAATTACCTGGATACCGATCCATGTGATAGTGACGGAGACGGTCTTGATGATGGGGAGGAAGATACCGATGGAGACGGCAATCCATACAATGATGATTGTGACAATGATGGCACGCCAAACTTCCAGGATGCAGACAGTTGTGATACCGATGGAGATGGAATCCTTGATGAAGATGAAGACCTAAACGGTGATGATGACCTGACCAATGATGATTGTGACAATGATGGTACACCGAATTACCTGGATACAGATCCTTGCGACAGTGACGGAGACGGTCTTGACGATGGCGAGGAAGATACCGATGGAGACGGTAATCCATACAATGATGATTGCGACAATGATGGCACACCAAACTTCCAGGATGCAGACAGTTGCGATACCGATGGAGATGGAATCCTTGATGAAGATGAAGACCTAAACGGAGATGATGACCTGACCAATGATGATTGTGACAATGACGGTACACCGAATTACCTGGATACCGATCCATGTGACAGTGACGGAGACGGTCTTGATGATGGCGAGGAAGATACCGATGGAGACGGTAATCCATACAATGATGATTGCGACAATGATGGCACTCCAAACTTCCAGGATGCAGACAGTTGCGATACCGATGGAGATGGAATCCTGGATGAAGATGAAGATCTAAACGGTGATGATGACCTGACCAATGATGATTGTGACAATGACGGTACACCAAATTACCTGGATACCGATCCATGTGACAGTGACGGAGACGGTCTTGACGATGGCGAGGAAGATACCGATGGAGATGGCAACCCATACAATGATGATTGCGACAATGATGGCACACCAAACTTCCAGGATGCAGACAGTTGTGATACCGATGGAGATGGAATCCTGGATGAAGATGAAGACCTAAACGGTGATGATGACCTGACCAATGATGATTGTGACAATGACGGTACACCGAATTACCTGGATACCGATCCATGTGACAGTGACGGAGACGGTCTTGACGATGGCGAGGAAGATACCGATGGAGATGGCAACCCATACAATGATGATTGCGACAATGACGGCACACCAAACTTCCAGGATGCAGACAGTTGTGATACCGATGGAGATGGAATCCTTGATGAAGATGAAGACCTAAACGGTGATGATGACCTGACCAATGATGATTGTGACAATGACGGTACACCGAATTACCTGGATACCGATCCATGTGACAGTGACGGAGACGGTCTTGACGATGGCGAGGAAGATACCGATGGAGACGGTAATCCATACAATGATGATTGCGACAATGATGGCACGCCAAACTTCCAGGATGCAGACAGTTGCGATACCGATGGAGATGGAATCCTTGATGAAGATGAAGACCTAAACGGTGATGATGACCTGACCAATGATGATTGTGACAATGACGGTACACCGAATTACCTGGATACCGATCCATGTGACAGTGACGGAGACGGTCTTGATGATGGAGAGGAAGATACCGATGGAGACGGTAATCCATACAATGATGATTGTGACAATGATGGCACACCAAACTTCCAGGATGCAGACAGTTGTGATACCGATGGAGATGGAATCCTTGATGAAGATGAAGACCTAAACGGTGATGATGACCTGACCAATGATGATTGTGACAATGACGGTACACCGAATTATCTGGATACCGATCCATGTGACAGTGACGGAGACGGTCTTGATGATGGAGAGGAAGATACCGATGGAGACGGTAATCCATACAATGATGATTGTGACAATGATGGCACACCAAACTTCCAGGATGCAGACAGTTGTGATACCGATGGAGATGGAATCCTTGATGAAGATGAAGACCTAAACGGTGATGATGACCTGACCAATGATGATTGTGACAATGACGGTACACCGAATTATCTGGATACCGATCCATGTGACAGTGACGGAGACGGTCTTGATGATGGAGAGGAAGATGCCGATGGAGACGGTAATCCATACAATGATGATTGCGACAATGATGGCACGCCAAACTTCCAGGATGCAGACAGTTGCGATACCGATGGAGATGGAATCCTTGATGAAGATGAAGACCTAAACGGTGATGATGACCTGACCAATGATGATTGTGACAATGACGGTACACCGAATTACCTGGATACCGATCCATGTGACAGTGACGGAGACGGTCTTGATGATGGCGAGGAAGATACCGATGGAGACGGTAATCCATACAATGATGATTGTGACAATGATGGCACACCAAACTTCCAGGATGCAGACAGTTGTGATACCGATGGAGATGGAATCCTTGATGAAGATGAAGACCTAAACGGTGATGATGACCTGACCAATGATGATTGTGACAATGACGGTACACCGAATTATCTGGATACCGATCCATGTGACAGTGACGGAGACGGTCTTGATGATGGAGAGGAAGATACCGATGGAGACGGCAATCCATACAATGATGATTGCGATGAAGATGATATTCCAAACTTCCTTGATCCTGATAGCTGTTCTCCAGATGATACCTCAGATGTGACACCTAACAAAGGATTTACGCCTGACGGAGATGGAATAAATGATGCATTCTACATTGAAAATATTGAGCAATATCCGAATAATCGAGTCCAGATATTTAATCGATGGGGAAATAAAGTTTTCGAAACTGCTGGATATGACAATCAATCTAATAATTGGTCAGGACAGTCAAATGTTGGGCTTATAATAGGGGCAACAGATGTACCAGATGGAACATATTACTATATGATTGATCTTGGGGATGGTTCCAAGCCTATGGCAGGATTTGTAGTCATTAACAGATAATGGTTCCATCATTGGAAATCCAAGGTTAAACGATTGAAGTATATGTGTGATCGAATAAGGAATAATTGGAACATTAAATGCATTAGATTTATTGCATTCTTTAAAGTGAAAAGGTTAATAATTATATCAGGGATTCTTTTATTGGGGTTTGCTTCCAAAGGGCAACAGCAATCCATGTATACTCAGTATATGTTTAATGGTTTGGCTATTAACCCTGCTTATGCTGGTAGTCATGAGACTGTTAGTTTGACCGGATTAGCTCGGATCCAATGGTTGGGTGTAGAAGGTGCTCCCAGAACTCAAACTTTTTCTATTCATACACCAATTCCAGGAAAGAGGGCAGCTTTAGGAGCTTTGTTTTCAAGAGACGAGATTGGCGTATCATCTCAAAATAACATTAATTTAGTTGCATCCTATAGAATAAAGCTGCCAAAAGGTACATTATCAATGGGGCTCCAGGGTGGATTTCGTTCCAGTGAGATTTCATATGCTGACCTGGGAATTGATGACCCAAATCTATCTTCAAATATTAGTGGAATGCTACCAAACATTGGGACAGGAATCTATTATTATAATGAGAAGTTCTACGCTGGATTCTCGGTACCAACCGTTATAAAAAGTAGCCTTGAAGGGGCTATTAATAGCGGTGTTATCAGTGCCACAGAAATTCCTCACTTTTTTGCAACGTCAGGTATTGTTTTGGAATTAAGTCCAATGGTTAAACTGAAACCGAGTACTTTGATAAAATATGTCAGTGGTGCTCCATTGAATATGGATATTAATACAAACCTTATCCTCGATGATAAACTATGGCTAGGAGTCTCTTACAGGTCTTTTGACGCGGTAAGTTTCTTGCTTGACATCCAGGCTAGCCCACAATTTAAAATTGGGTACGCGTACGACTATGCATTGACTGATATTGCACAGATTACATCAGGTAGTCACGAGATCATGTTAAACTATAGATTCGTACTGGAAAAATCAAAAATTATCACTCCACGATATTTTTAGAATTTTTTCAAAAAATAATAGCACGATTTGAACTATTTCTAGTGAAAATTGCTTTTCATTACATATTGAAAGGGATTTTCGAATTCCGACTATAACTCGATGGCGAATAAATTATTTCGTTTTATGTAAAAATGCATTATATTCGAGTTGTTGTTGTGGATTAAGATTTGATTAGTCCTTTTTATTTTGAGTTTTTGACCTTGGGGTTCAGGTGGAGACCTGAACCTTTTTTTATGCCCTTTTTTGCAAGCAACATTCGACCAAAAAGGCACCCTCCTAGAGAATTTCATACTTGATCGATCTCTTCGGACTGGATATGAATTTGTGCTCCGTGGATCTTGGAAACATATTTAACCTTTTGGCACAATAAATACACTATTTAAAACTCCTGATGTCTATACCTTACTCTTATTGAAGACTTAGTGGTTTTCGAAAAATCCAACTCCTTAATTTCTTTTCCATCTAGTCGATACCATATTTTTTGTGGTGCAGCCTCTCCGTTTTTCTCCCAGGACAATTCTAATGTACTAAATCCGGATACCTGCATTCTTAGATTAGATTCATGTCTGTTATCCAGTTTCAATGTGAATTTTTTGATTACACTATCCGTTGCTGAGCTATTGAATTCATGATCTAAATGTTTCAGGTTATTCTTAAGGTATTCACTAAATTGATCTGCAGAAACTCTTCCCTTACTACTTTCAAGTATCACACGATATTCAATTACTTCCATATTCGTAGGAGCAACAATTTTTTCACTTGATACGAGCTTTGATTTTTTTACAGGGTTTTGACTTCTGGCTGTGTCATTATTCGAAAGTTTTTCTTCTTCTGGTGCAACTTCTACAATTGGGTCAGTAGTTTTATCCTCTACTTCAATATTAAGAGAAACCGGATTTGGACGTGAGATAGATGTTGGACTCTCTTCCAATGCATCTTCGTGCTTTTGTTCAACATATACTTCTTGTGCTTGCTCAACTTTAGTAATTGTCTTTTCCATTTTTGTGTCGCTTCCAGGAAACAAAAAGATTGCGGCTGTAATTGCTATCCCGCTTGTTGTGATTAGAATGTTCATTTTATTCTGTTTTAACCATTTCGAAATTAAACTTATATTGGTGTCAGTTGAGGTCTGAACAAACTGTTCCACAGAAGCCAAAGTACGTACTGAGCCTTCAGTTCTAGCAGCTTCAAACAAGTCGTCTATTAGTTTCTCGTTATGCATGCTTTACTCCTTTCTCTTTTTCAATTTCAGTGGCAACTACTTCTTTCAATTTCTGTCTACCTCGGCTAAGCCTTTTCTTCACATTTGATTCTGAGATTTGAAAGGACTCTGCAATCTCCTTAACAGAGAACCCAACTATCTCAAATAATACTAAAGCCTCCTTCTGTGGCTCAGGTATCTGACTAAGACACCAGTGCAAAAACTGAACTTTCATAGTGGTCTCAAACTTTCCAATTTCGGATGGGTTGATTGATTCCGCCATGGGTTCGGGTTTTATTTTTCTGGAAGCATTTGCTAACAAACGTCGACTGATACCAATAAGGAAGCTCAGAAATGCCTGTGGCTCCTTTAAGGAATCTAACTTATCATAGGCTTTCAATAAGCAATCATTCATTAAGTCTTCATATGGATACCCACCGTACGCACTTGCACGGCAGTATTTCTCAAACCGTAGATGGATTGGTTCATAAAGCTTTAAAAATTCTGATTGTTTTTTATTTGCCATTGAGTTGTGCTTCCAATAGTAATAGTGTTTTGAGATAGAAAAAAGTGACATGAAAAGAAAAAAAAGAATTCGTTGATTCAGAATTCATTTTTAGGAATAGTCAGGGGTCTCATTACTACCGGTGAATTCTAACCCATCTAATTTCAAGTATTCCCAATAAAAGCGTTCACTTGCGAACACTTTCTTGTACACTAGCAATACATTTATCATTGACTTATATCGGGTGATTTATTTAAATATCTGATAATCAATCTGTTACGATTGTGGCATCCTTATTGGCATAAGGGGAAGTACAACGACAAATTTTTACCAATGGACCGTAAGATCAAAAAGAAAAAGTGGACAGTCAAAAAATTATTAACTATAGGCGTTTCAGCAGCATTTGGCCTATTTGTGATATACAGTTTCATATTTGCTTCAGGAGGATCGAAGCTAAATGTAGAAGCTGATAAAGTAAATATTGCTGATGTATTTGAAGGAGATTTCAGAGAATTTATCCCGGTCGATGGAAATGTTCTACCGATTAAAACTATTCGTCTTGATGCCATTGAAGGTGGTGTTGTAGAAAAGAAATTTTATGAAGGAGGTATTTTTATTAACAAGGGTGATACCATTCTGAAATTAGCCAACAACAACTTACTCCAAAGTTTTGTAAGAGAGGAAACCCAGGCATTTATCCTGGTAAATAACCTTGAAAACACAAAACTTGAACTCCGAAGGAATCAATTTACACTCAAAAGAAGACTCACAGAACTAGATTATCAAATTGACGCTGCACGCGACAACTATGAGAGAAGCAAAAAGCTTTATGAAGATAAAATTCTCTCAGAGCAGGAATTCCTGAACATCAAAAGAGAATTTGAAAGACTCATTAGTAACAGAAAAATTGAAATAGAATCTCAAAAATTTGACAGTTTGAATGCTGTTGTTCAAATCAGACAAACTGAGCAGACTTTGGCAAGGACCAGAAGTAACCTGGAAATGATCAAAGGCAACCTTGAGAACCTATACATTAAAGCACCAATCTCAGGTCGACTTTCTTCGATCGATGTGGAAGTTGGTGAATCAATTAATCCAGGTCAAAACATTGGCCAGATAGATGATATCAGTGGATTTAAAGTGAGAGCTAATATTGACGAACACTACATTTCACGAATCTACGAAGGGTTGAGAGGTACATTCCCACTTTCTGGAACAGATTTCGGATTGGAACTTACTAAAATCTACCCTGAAGTAAACAATGGACTCTTCCAGGTAGATATGGCATTTCTTGACACAATTCCAGATGGTGGTATCAGAAGAGGTCAGACACTTCAAATCAAACTTCAGTTAAGTGAAGATGTTCAGGCAATACAAATACCAAGAGGTAGCTTCTACAATACAACTGGTGGTAACTGGATCTTTGTAGTCGATGCATCCGGTGATTTTGCAACCAGAAGAGACATCAGATTGGGTATGCAGAGTCCTAGATACTATCAGGTATTGAGTGGATTGCAACCTGGGGAGAAAGTTGTAGTCTCTTCATATGAGGGTTACGAGGATAAAGACAGACTCGTATTCAAATAACGGATTCAAATAAAAAAGTACAATAATAAAATTTATACCATGGAAAACTCAAATAACCTAATCAAAACAGTAGGCCTTAAGAAATTCTACTACACAGATGAGATCGAAACAACCGCTTTGGCAGGGGTCAACCTTGAAGTGAAAGAGGGCGAATTTGTTGCCATCATGGGACCATCTGGTTGTGGAAAATCTACACTCTTAAATATCATAGGGCTATTGGACAACCCATCAGAAGGCGAATTTCACTTTACAGGCCAGGAAATTTCTGGATACAATGAAAGAAAAAGAGCTGATCTAAGAAAAGCAAACATTGGATTCGTATTCCAGAGCTTTAACCTGATCGACGAACTGACTGTTTTTGAAAACATTGAGCTACCATTGATCTATTTGAAATACTCTTCTGCTGAAAGAAAGAAAAGGGTAGAAGAAGTGATGGAGCAAATGAAGATTATGCACAGAAGAAATCACTTCCCTCAGCAGCTTTCCGGAGGTCAGCAGCAAAGGGTGGCTATTTCCAGAGCAGTTGTGGCAAAGCCTAAATTAATATTGGCCGATGAGCCTACTGGTAACCTTGACTCTGCAAACGGACAGGAAGTTATGTCATTATTGACTGACCTGAACGAGAATGGAACTACCGTAGTAATGGTAACACACTCTCCAATCGACGCAGAATATGCACACAGAGTAATTCACTTGTTTGACGGACAGATTGTTTCGGAAAACGTGAATGCAAAAGACAACTCATTAGTTTAACAAAAACTCACACTCAATGGCCACCATTTTGGGTGGCCACTTTTTCCCAGTCTATTCGAAATTTCTTTATTGCTATGCATAAGTTTTTAAAACCTATATTTTCTTTTATTGCCCTGGCCATTATAACAACTACGGGGTATTCTCAAGAAGTGACACAACTTTCACTGGATCAATGCATTGATATAGCATTGAAAAATAATATCAATTTACAGGTTTCTGAGAATAATGCACACATTGCAAATAGTAACAAGACGCAGGCATTATTAAACTTTCTGCCGGGAGTAACTGCCAATGTGGATTACAGCTTTACATTTGGTAACTTCTGGGATAATTCGGCGGCAAGACAGGTTTCTGAAACAACTGAAAGATCAAATCCTTGGGTGAGTGCTGATATTGTTATTTTTAATGGACTAAATAACCATTATAACCTAAAACAACGTTCCCATCAATTTGAATCAGCACAATACGGTGTTGAATCATCTAAAATAAATCTCAAAAACAACATATACTCTTCCTACCTGAGTGTTATTCTTGACAAGGAAAATATCAAGATTTCTGAAGATAGAATTCAGCTGCTTTCTGCCCAACTTGATAGAGAAGAGAAGAGAGAGTCGGTTGGCGTTGGAAACATGGAATCAGTCTATAATTTTAGGTCACAATTGGCCAATGAGAAGTTGAATAAAGTAAGTCTGGTGAACCAGTACAAAAGAGATAAACTTCAACTTATTCAATTACTGAGGTTAGATATATCTAAAGAGTACACATTTGAGCCCATTGAGCCTTCTTTAAACGATCAATTATTGAATGCAAAGAGTTTTGATGAAGTGTTAGAAGGCGGAATCAATTATTCGCCAAGTATAAAGCAAGCAAATGCTAATTATGAGGCATCATTATATGGACTAAAAATAGCCAAAGCCCAAAGGTATCCTAGATTAACAGGGTCTGCTGCGCTTGGGAGTAATTTCTCTTCAAATGGTGCGTGGAATCCTTCTAATGGTGAATTCAATGAAAGTGCAGATTATTTCACCCAAATGGATTGGAATACCCAGCAGCAAATAAGTTTGAATTTGCGGATTCCTATTTTCACAAGGTTTAATACTGAGACCCAAATTCAGACTGCAAAACTGAATATGCTTAATGCCGAACTAAATCACAAACAGGCAGAATTGGATGCAACTAATGCACTTCAAAACGTTTACTTAGATATGCTTGCTGCGCAAGAAACCTATGCAGCCTCCGTGGAAAATTTAAAAGCCCTGGAGCAATCATTTGAATTTATAAATAGAAGGTATGAAACAGGTAACACTGACTTCTTTACTTACCTGGAAAGTTTGAATAACAAAAACAGGGCTGAGGTTGAACTTGTAAATGCTAAGTACTCAATCATTTTTAGGAAGAAAATATTAGACCTGTTACAAGGTCAATAACATTCACTAACCTTTGAAGGTCAGGAGTTTCGCCTTCTGGCCATCAAAGGTTAAATATTTACTATCTGTCACCCACTCCCCAAGATTATAATAAATACTCTCTCCTACCGGTATTTCCAAAGGTAGATGTCTGTGACCAAACACATAGTAATCATGGTGTTTGTTAGCCTCCATTTCTTTGCAAAAAACAAATAACCACTCATCATCACCCTTAAACTGATCATCTTTGGCATTATTGGCAATTCTGCTCTTACTAGACCAATAATTTGCCAGTCCCATACCAATGTTAGGATGGAGCCATTTGAATAACCACTGGCAAAGTTTATTGGTGAATATTTTCTTTAGAAATTTATAGAAGTGATCACCTGGTCCTAACCCATCTCCATGATGTACAAATAGTAGTTTACCATTTACTTGGAAAATAGTGGGGTCTCGTAAAACTGGGATGCCAAACTCCTTCGGGAAATAATCGAACATCCAAAGATCATGGTTCCCTGTAAAAAAGATAATAGGTATGCCTTTTTCTCGAAGGGATTTAATCTTACTCAGGAAGTGAGTAAACCCTTTTGGAATAACATGGTTGTATTCAAACCAGAAATCAAAAATATCCCCAACAAGAATAATCCCAGCAGCCTCATTTTCTATAGAGGAAAGCCAGTTTACAATCTTCTTTTCTCTAAGTAGACTTGCAGATTGATTTGGCGCTCCCAGGTGAAAATCACTGGCAAAGTAAAGTTTCTTTCCTTCAGGAAGGTGCTCAAATGTTAAATTCATCTATTAGCAATAAAAAAGGTTTCCGGATCACCAGAAACCTCAATTATAGTTTTTCTTTGACTTTCTATCCTTACTTCTAATCTATTTTTTCACTAGAAGATTCCTCCTCCTGCTCAACCTCGCTCTTCACATCAGCCTTGATTTTTTCCAGGTCATCAGAATCCTCTTGCTTCTCAGATTCTTCTTTTGCAGTGCCGTTTTCAGATTTTTTAGTAAAGGCTTCATAAGTAGTTTCATTTTCAAATGGCCTTTTACCAATTAAACCTTCCAGGTCAGATTGGAAAATGATTTCTTTCTCAAGAAGTTCCTGAGCAAGAATTTCCAGTTCCTTCGACTTACTCTTGAGCAGGTTTTTAGTTCTCTCGTAAGCTTGTTGAACTATCTTTTTGACTTCCTGGTCTATTTTTTCTGCAGTCGCCTCAGAATATGGTTTGTTGAAATTGTATTCTGATTGCTTTGAATCATAGAACGAAATGTTGCCGATCTCATCATTCATACCATAAACAGTCACAATACTGTAGGCCATTTTAGTAACTCTCTCCAAATCACTCAATGCTCCGGTAGATATTTTGCCGAATACTAATTCCTCAGCTGCTCTTCCACCAAGTGCCATGCACATTTCATCAATGAGTTGATCAGTTTGATACAGGAATTGTTCCTTCGGCAAATATTGAGCGTACCCTAATGCCGCCACACCTCTTGGTACGATACTAACTTTCACCAAAGGATCAGCATGTTCCAGAAACCATCCAGCCACTGCGTGCCCAGCTTCGTGATAAGCAACAATCTTCTTCTCTTCAGGGGAGATGATTTTATTCTTTTTCTCCAGACCGCCAATTACCCTATCAATTGCGTCATGGAAGTCTTGCATGCCTACTGCCTTCTTATCCCTTCTCGCTGCAATCAATGCGGCTTCATTACATACATTGGCAATTTCTGCTCCAGCAAACCCAGGGGTCTGAGCTGCTAACTTTTTAGGATCTGCATCATCACCCAATTTCAAAGGTTTCAGGTGTACTTTGAAGATAGCTTCTCTACCTACAATATCTGGTTTGTCAATACTGATTTGCCTGTCAAATCTACCAGGCCTTAAAAGTGCAGAATCCAGTACATCTGGACGGTTAGTGGCAGCCAGGATAATTACACCACTATCAGTAGCAAAACCATCCATCTCAACCAATAACGAGTTCAATGTATTTTCTCGCTCATCATTAGATCCAGGCATCTGTCCTCTACCTCTTGATCTACCAATAGCATCAATTTCATCTATAAATACGATACATGGAGCCTTTTCCTTTGCTTGTTTAAACAAATCCCTAACTCTGGCCGCACCAACACCTACAAACATTTCTACAAAATCAGATCCTGATAATGTAAAGAAAGGTACTGCAGCTTCTCCTGCAACAGCTTTCGCCAATAACGTCTTTCCTGTACCCGGAGGGCCTACAAGGAGTGCTCCTTTAGGAATCTTGCCTCCCAGTTTCGTAAATTTTGAAGGGTTTTTGAGAAAATCTACAATTTCCTTAACCTCTTCTTTAGCTTCATCTAATCCTGCAACATTCCCAAAGGTGATTTTCACTTTGTTTTCAGCATCAAATAAAGCAGCTCTTGATTTCCCAATATTGAATATTTGACCACCAGGTCCACCTTGACCAGTCATTCTTCTCATCAGAAACCAAAAACCAAAAATTACAAGGAATAGTAACCCCCAGTTAAATATCATACTGCTAGGGTCAGTTCTTGTATCTACTTTGTAATCTATTTTTTGACTTTCCGGTAAATTGGATTTTTGTTTAATCTCTTCAAATTTCTCAGCAAATTGCTCGCCAGATAAAACCTTCATGAAATAGTGAGGTCCTGTACTTGGAGCAAATGGGCTTCTCTCTTGTAGTTCAAGTTTGTATTTACTATTTGAAAGCGCTTCATTTTTTAAAGTAATCTCCACATAGTCCTGATTTTTAATCAAAACCACCTCTTTCACATCGTTGCTCAGCATCATGTCCTCAAATTGCCTTGCACTGATTTCAATCGCTGAATTGTTGTTACTGAAATACGTTATCCCCAACACAATTGCCAACAACCCAAATATGACATATATCTGATAATTTGGTTTTTGTGGCCTGTTTCCCTGTCTTTTAGGTTTATCCATTAATTCACTAATTTATAAGTCTCTTCTAAAACGCTATCCCCATGATAAAGTTGGGTTAAGCTTCCTGTACTGTTTTGATTTTTGCATCACCCCACAATTCATCTAAAGCATAAAACTCACGCTTGTCTTTTCGAAAGATATGAGCGACTACATCTACATAGTCGATTAATACCCACTCTTTATTTTGTTTACCCTCCGTTTTCCATGGATCTTGCTTAGAAATTTTATAAACTTCTTCTTCCACTGAATCTGCAATAGCATCAATTTGGGTGTCAGATGAGCCAGAACACAAAATAAAATAATCTGCAACAGCATGGTGGATGTTCCTCAGGTCCATTACCACGATATCAGAAGCCTTTTTCTCTGTCATTCCCTTCACTACAACCTCACTTAAACTTATTGAGCTCAAAGCCTCTTTGTTTTCCTGCATTCAAAATCTATTTTTACCAAACAAAACTACATAAAATAATTGCATAAATTCTTTGCCAAACCTTTATTTCTAGCCAAAAACGTCATTTTCCTGCCACAATGTCACTCTACTAATGATTTTGCTCAAAATGAAGCGAAAAAGGCTGACATACAGGAAGGTACGTTGTACGTTACTCAAAACCAAACCAGTGGTAAAGGTCAGAGAGGGAATGTCTGGATCAGCGAGCCCCGAAAAAACATTACCTGTACATTGGTTTTAAAACCAAAATTTCTGAAAGTGAAGGATCAATTTATGCTCACCATGGCAATTGCATTGGGTGTCAATAAATTTTTGCAACAATACCTTCCTTTAGCAGTGGTGAAATGGCCAAATGACCTGTACATTGAGGATCATAAGATCGGTGGGATGCTTATTGAAAATACGATTCAGCGTGAATTCATAGAATACGCTTTTGTTGGTATTGGCTTGAACATAAATCAACAGGCATTTCATCTTCCTTCAGCTACATCTCTCTCAATTCAAACAGGACAACAATTTGATTTGGAATCATTACTTGAGCAACTAATCGTAGCTATTGAAGTGCAATACCTGAAGTTAAAACAACAGCCTCAATCATTAAAGCGAGCATATTTATCAGTGCTCTATCGGTATGAGGAATGGGCTACCTATGAGGATAGTGAAGGTCCTTTTGAAGGTAAAATACTGGGTGTGGATACTTTTGGAAGATTGATATTGCTTACCTCTAAAGGGCAAAAAGCCTACAATATTCAGGAGGTTAGTTTTATAAGTTAGATTAGGATGTGGTATTTAGTGATAAACCACTATTTTTGCAGTCCACTTTTGAAAAAGCTTAACGAATGATTGACGAAAAAATCAACTACAAGGTAAAAGACATATCCCTGGCAGAATGGGGAAGAAAAGAAATTCAGCTGGCAGAAGCTGAAATGCCTGGCCTTATGGCATTAAGAGAAGAATATGGCCCATCAAAACCATTGAAAGGTGCCAGAATTGCAGGTTGTCTTCACATGACAATCCAAACTGCTGTTTTAATTGAGACGCTTGTTGAACTTGGAGCTGAAGTTACCTGGTCATCATGCAACATCTTCTCAACACAAGATCACGCAGCAGCAGCAATTGCCAAAGCAGGTATTCCGGTATTTGCCTGGAAAGGAATGACTGGAGAAGAATTCGATTGGTGTATTGAACAAACGCTTGATGCTTTTGAAGGTGGTAAGCCTTTGAATATGATTCTTGATGATGGAGGAGATTTAACAAACATGGTACTGGATGATCATCCAGAACTTGTTAAAGACATCAAAGGATTATCTGAAGAAACTACTACTGGAGTTCACAGACTATATGACAGAGTAAAAAATGGTACTCTTCCAATGCCTGCTATCAATGTAAATGATTCTGTTACAAAATCTAAATTTGATAACAAATATGGTTGTAAAGAATCTTTAGTAGATGCTATCAGAAGGGCAACTGATGTGATGCTAGCTGGAAAGGTAGCAGTGGTTGCTGGTTATGGAGACGTAGGAAAAGGATCTGCAGCTTCATTAAGAGGTGCTGGTGTAAGAGTTATAGTTACAGAGATCGATCCTATTTGTGCATTACAGGCTGCAATGGACGGTTTCGAAGTAAAGAAAATGGTGAACGCTATTCCAAGAGCAGACTTGATTGTTACCGCTACAGGAAACAAAGACATCATCACTGGTGAGCACTTCAAACTAATGAAGGATAAAACGATCGTATGTAATATCGGTCATTTCGACAATGAATTGGATATGGCATGGCTCAACAAAACTTATGGCAATACAAGAGTTGAAATTAAGCCACAGGTTGACCTTTATAATGTTGATGGCAATGACGTAATTATCCTGGCAGAAGGAAGACTGGTAAACCTGGGTTGCGCCACAGGACACCCATCTTTTGTAATGTCCAACTCATTCACAAATCAAACTTTGGCTCAATTAGAGCTTTGGGAAAATGCTGATAAGTACGAGAATGACGTTTACATGCTTCCTAAACATTTAGATGAGAAAGTAGCGAAGCTTCACTTATCAAAAATTGGTGTTGAACTAGAGGAATTATCGCAGGATCAGGCTGATTATATTGGCGTGAGCGTTGAGGGTCCTTTCAAACCAGAGTATTACAGATATTAATCTGAAAATTATATAAACTCAGGCCACTTTCTAATCAGAGAGTGGCCTTTTTTATGCCATATGGTGTCCAGGAAATATTTCCCTCCTTATTCTCAACATATATCTCCATATTGGTTGACCTTGTAGATCTGGGGATAATTGGATGCCAGATATGATACTGAACGGCACAATATTTTAGGAGCTTAACCATATATCCAGCATTTTCATACCGCAGGTCTATGTCAATGTCTTCTCCAATTCCAGGGCCAGCATACCGTTCATCAAATCCATTAATAGCCATCAACTCTTCTTTATGTAATGAGAAATTACATCCAAGAACATCTCTTTTAGGAGTGCCACGGTTCACCTTATTGGCTAAAAAGCTAACTCGAAAGCCTTTTTCAACTTGAATAGTTTTTCCGAACCAACTATCAAAAAGCAGGGAGGTATATACACTTTTGTCTATCCAACCACTCTTTATTTTATCGTAGTTAAGTGATTCTGAAATCCTATTCGAAAGTCTTACCCTTCTCCCTGCTAGCAAAACTCCTTTCTCACTTAAAGAATAATGATCTCTCACATAACGTCTGTGTGGAATGCAATCACCATCTACAAAAATTAAATATTCTCCATTGCTTGTCTGAACTGCTGCATTCAGAATTTTATTTTTTTGCCAGCCATTATCTTCATGCCAAACATGGTGAATTCTCATATTTGATTCCCGTATGTAGGATTCAATTTGATTTACAACTTCCTTATTTGATCCATCATCGGCTATAATGATTTCAAATTCTCTGAATGTCTGGGCTTCAAATCCCGCCAGTACTTTCTTTAGGAAGTCAATTTTATTGTAAAATGATATGATTACCGAAACCTTCACTTTTGTACTATTTCCTTATAAATGCTGTAAGTTTTTTTGGCGGTATTGGCTTTTGAGAACTGCTGTACATATTCGTAGGCACCATTTGTGATATTTTCACGTAATACCTTATCTTCTATCAAAAGAGTTAGATACTTTGCCAATTGCTTTGAATCTCCAACTTCTGATAGTAATCCAGATATCTCATGAATGACAAGTTCTTTCAGGCCGCCACCATTGGTAGAAACTACTGGAATTCTACTTGCAAATGCGTCCAGAACACTTGTGCCTAGGCCTTCCGTCTTTGAAGTCATAAGAAATATGTCAAGCTCTGAAAGCAACTGAGGCACATTATCCATAAAACCAGTAAAATGTACTCTTTTTTCTAATCCTGAATTGACCACATAACTCCTTATTTCTTCATTCATTGGCCCATCACCGATAATGATGAAATACACATGGTCAGACTGATTGTTTTCACAAATTATTTTGGCCGTATCCACAAACGTAAAATAATCTTTGTGATCTGCTATAGCAGAAGTATTTCCAATCAAAATTGATTCATCAGGCAATTCAAATTTCTTTTTGATCCATTTGGTGCTTCCTTCAGCCTTTTTAAATTTTTCTAAATCAATCCCACTATAAACCGTTTGCACCAGGTAAGGTTTCTTAACGGAGGATTTGACGATATCAGAAATAGTTTTTGATACACAAATAATTCTTTGGATCTGAGGGAGGTTGTACTTCCATTGACTCAGAAAATTTTTCTTCAATAGAAAATCCACACGTCTACTCAAAATTAAAGGTATTTTCAATCCCAATAACGTGGCTAGTGCGGCTATGCCGTGAGACTTAGAAGAATGTAAATGGATTAGATCTGGTTTAATTTCTTTCGTGAGCTTCAAAAGGACCCTGGAAGTATTTAAGTCCATCGAATTTTTAAACCCAGCTGATTGATATTCAATAGCATTATCCTGGCAATGTTTTTCAAACGCAGAATCGCTTTTACATAAAACAAAATTAGTAGCACCTAGACCGTCGAGCTCTTCAATCAGATAGGCGATTTGTTGTTCCCCGCCTCTCCATGTTTTTTCAGAACTCAGGTGTAATACTTTCAAATTTTTTTTGGGCAAAAATAGTATAATTTTGGACCTGCCAAAAGACATCAATTAATGCCGCAATTATTGATTGTAAAGTATTTGCTAAATCAAAAAGGGGGAATAGAAAAACGATTTCACAATTATGTGGAAGAATTTCTTAACCGAGGATACAGCATTACTGTAGCATATGGATCAGCTGCAAAGGACTATCAATTCAAGGATCAGATTAACTATCAGAAATTATCAGTCGGCCCTGTTCCGTCCAGAAAGCTTAGGAAAGTCACGTTTTCAATTGTAGCCAGCAGATTCGTTAAAAGAAATGAAGAAAAATATGACCTGGTATTGTCCATGGGGCGCACTGGTAGAAGCGATATAGTGATTGCTGCAGGCAATTACCCAAATGCAACTGCTGAAACAATTGCAAGGAGCAATGTTTTTCAAAATAATATGTATTACGCAGATAAGTTGACTTTCGACCGGAGTAAGCTCATTATTGCCGCCTCAGAAATGGTGAGAAACGAATTGATTGATCTTTTTAAGCTGCCCAGCGAAAAGATTAAAGTTGTTTTACCCCCCATTCGCACAAAGGATTATTATAAAATGAACGAGCAGGAAATTGAAGACTTGCAATCTAAATTCACAATCGATCAACGTAAGATTAATTTCTTATTTGTTTCGACAGGCCATAAACGCAAAGGTGGCAACTTCTTGATTGATTTATTCAGAGAGTTGGGAGACCCCTATCATTTATTTGTTGCTGGTGATAGGCTGGATAATGATCTGGAAAACATTCATCAGGTGGGGTTTGTGAACCGGCCCCAGGAATTATACAATTGTGTGGATTACCTGATCCATCCGGCATCTTATGAAGCATTTGGTCAGGTGGTAATAGAATCAATTCTTTGCGGAACGCCGGTCATCATTTCAAATAAGGTAGGGGCAAAGGAAATTGTAAAAGGTGATATGGGTATTGTGGTGGATGGTTTTGAATTGGATACATGGCTCAATCTTATTAAAGGGTTACAGAAAAAAACACTCAAAGACCAAAACGATCTAAGTGCTCAGTTTGAAGTAAATAATCATATTGACAAAATATTAGGGTACTGGGAAAACTTGTAAATGTTATGAAGCTTAAAAAACTGGAAAATTTTATCAAAAAATTCAGAATACCCCGGTATAATTCCAAAGTCATTGCACACAAGCACATGCAGCAATTTGATGCTGTACAGTCAGGTCCATTTGAGGGTCTTTCATATCTTAATTTCAGTACGGGGAGCAAACTTTATCCTAAAATTCTCGGGACCTATGAAAAGGAAACGCATTCGGCAATTGAGGAAATCATTTCCACATCCTATAATACAATACTGAATGTTGGTGCAGCTGAAGGGTATTTTGCAGTAGGATTTGCGAAATCTATGGATGAAGTAAAGGTCATAGCCTTCGAACTTGAAAGTAAGGGAAGAAGTAACATAAGAAGCCTGGCGGAAATAAATGGAGTAGAGAATAAAATTGACATTCATGGTGAGTGTACCACAGAAAACATGTGTCAACACATTGATGGAAAAACACTGCTGTTTATGGATGTAGAAGGTGCAGAGGATTTTTTGCTGGACCCAATGAAGTGTGAAAAGCTACTTTCCTGTGATATTTTTGTAGAAGTTCACGAGCATTTGGTCCCAGGATTGCAAAAATCTTTAAAGCAACGATTTGCCAACTTAAAGCTTGCCGAGTTTCAATCTGTTAAGAGAACAGCAGAAGATTTCGAATCTGAATTACACTTGGCATTTGATCAAAGGCTTCTAAATGGAATACTTGGTGGGTGGTTGAAAAGAAAAACAATTAGACGCATTGTCGATGAATATAGGAAAAAGCCAGTGAAATGGTATTTCTTTACTGGTGGAGCTAAACAATAATCTGGTCAGTCATACGTCTTTGAAGCAAAACAATTTGAATTATTCATAAGGAAAACGATGTTTTTTATAACATTTCCGGTAATTGAGAATTAAATTTATATAGGGCCTAAAATAAACCAGCTTTCCAACTATATCCATTCAAAAACGTATATGTATGTACATACTTTAAATTGATATGGAAGGAGGGGCTACCATCGCGATGACACAGGAAATATCAAACGAATCTGAAAATAGAAAAAACAATTATTCTGAACTGGAAAAAGTACGGATTTTTGATGAGGAATTTATGCCTCACATAGATTCTATGTACAATTTTGCCTATCGTTTAACTTTCGAAGAAGACGATTCCAAGGACCTGGTTCAGGACACCTACCTGAAAGCTTATCGATTCATAAATTCTTTCGAACGTGGAACTAACGCAAAAGCGTGGTTGTTTCGAATACTGAAAAACAGTTTTATCAATGACTTCCGAAAGAAAAGTAAACAACCTGCAAAGGTTGATTATCAAGAAGTAGAGAATTATTATAATTCAGATGATGTTGATGAATCAAAGACTGTTGATCTAAGAATTGAAACACTTAAGGATATGATGGGTGATGAGGTCACCAATGCCTTGAATGCCCTGGCAGTAGACTTCAGAACTGTAATTATCCTTTGCGATCTGGAAGGCTTTACTTATGAAGAAATGGCGAAAATACTAGATATCCCTATTGGTACGGTAAGATCAAGACTTCATAGAGCAAGAAATCTTTTAAAAGAGAAATTAAGTTCTTATGCACAAAGCATGGGATATAAATAAAAATTATTTTTATTTGTCTGATCACCTTTTTCCTATTTGCTATGACAGATTCATCTAAGAAGGGATGCAGTGAGTACCAAAAATGTTTAGAAATTCTTCGCATGATGCTTGACGATGAAGCCAATGACGACCAGGTCACATACTTGAACGCCCATTTGGATAAGTGCATTATATGCCTTGAAGAATATAATCTCGAGAAAGAAATTAAATCTTTATTAAAGTCCAAAGTAAACAGGCATCAGGTTCCTGAAGAACTTGTGTCTTCAATTCGCAACAGAATCATTCAATCTGTCTAGATTTGCGGCATGCACAAAGGCAAAGCCATTATCTTTTCTGCTCCATCAGGTTCAGGTAAAACCACAATCGTTCAGCACCTCAATAAAAAATTCTCTGAATTAGAATTTTCAATTTCTGCCACTACCAGATCACCCAGAAAAGGTGTGGAACAAAATGGGGTTGACTATTATTTCATTTCGAAAGAAGAATTTGAATCCAAAATTGGGACTGATGAATTAGTAGAATGGGAGGAGGTTTACGGAGGAAACTTCTATGGTACATTAAAGTCCGAGATTGAAAGGATCTGGGCCATGAAAAAAGTTGTTATTTTCGATGTTGATGTAAAAGGGGGATTGAAACTCAAAAAGTTTTTTGGAGATGCTGCGTTGGCGGTATTTGTGAAAGTACCGGATTTTGAAACACTCAAGGAAAGATTGCAGAAAAGAAAAACAGAAACAGATAGCCAACTACAAATGAGATTGAGTAAAGCCACTGAAGAAATGAAATTTGAACCATTCTTTGACTATACTTTAGTAAATAGAGACCTTGAAGTATCATTTCAAGAAGCTGAGAAAGTAATTGAAGACTTCATAAGATAGCATCTAACCATCATGAAAATAGGACTTTTCTTTGGCTCATTTAACCCAATACATATGGGACACCTGATAGTAGCACAGGTGATTAGAGAACTTACAGATATACAGGAGGTATGGTTTATAGTTTCCCCACAAAACCCCTTCAAAAAAAGTAGCCGGCTCTTACATGAATTTGATAGATTGGATATGGTGAGGGCAGCAATAAAAGATGATTACCACTTCAGAGCTTCGGATATTGAATTTACAATGCCAAAGCCTAGCTACACCATCGATACTTTAACATATTTATCAGAAAAGTATCCTCAGCATGAGTTTAAGCTGATGATAGGGCAGGATAACCTTGCCAATTTCCATAAATGGAAGAATTATGATCAGATTCTGGAAGAGTATGGACTAATAGTCTACCCGAGACCCCACGCGAAACCAGCCGCGAAAGAGTATAAAAATATGGAAATGGTAGAAGCTCCGGAAATTGATATTTCTGCTACGCTAATAAGAAGAATGATTAAGGAAGGCCTTTCTCCAAAATACTTAATTCCGGAAGGGGTAATTGAACTGGTAAACGCAAAGAAATTCTACCACTAACAAAATACCATGACCTTAAATGGTCATGATATCCTTTTCCTTGACCTCAAAGATTCTGTCGATCTCAGCGGTATGCTTGTCAGTTAGTTCCTGAACTTCGATTTCGGCATTTTTCACTGCGTCCTCAGACAACCCTTCTTTGAGCAATTTTTTGATAGAATCATTAGTGTCTTTTCTAATATTACGAACACTTATTTTTCCGTTCTCTGCTTCAGACTTTGCTTGCTTCACCAGAGAAGTTCTCCTTTCCTCAGTAAGCATAGGTATATTGATTCGGATAAGCTCACCATCATTTTGTGGATTCAAACCAAGATCACTGTTGATGATAGCTTTTTCAATTTCACTAATCATATTTTTTTCCCATGGCTTGATCGAAAGTGTCCTGGCATCAGGGGTATTTACAGTGGCAACCTGATTGATCGGTGTCTTATTTCCATAATAATCAACCAACAAACTATCCAGCATACTTGGACTAGCTTTTCCAGCACGAATCTTAGCTAATTCTTGATTTACATGAGCAACTGCTTTATCCATTAACTCATTTGCTTCTTCAAGATATAATTCTACTTCTTCCATAATAAGGCTATTGTATCAATGTTCCAACCTGTTCTCCTTCAACGATCTTTACCAGATTCCCAGGTTTGTTCATATCAAATACTATAATTGGTAATTTGTTTTCCTGACATAACGTGAATGCCGTCATGTCCATCACATTTAACCCCTTCTCATAAACCTCCTGAAATGTGATGTTTGAATATTTTTTTGCATCTGGATCTTTCTCGGGATCCGCTGTGTAAACTCCATCAACCCTTGTGCCTTTCAACACAACTTCCGCCTCTACTTCAATTGCCCTCAAGCTTGCAGTTGAATCAGTTGTGAAATAAGGATTTCCAGTACCTGCACCGAATATGACAACCCTGCCTTTTTCGAGGTGTCTCACTGCTCTCCTTCTAATGAAAGGCTCACAAACCTGATCCATATTTATACCAGACATCAAACGAGTATACATACCGTGTTGCTCAAGTGAACTTTGCAAGGCCATTGCGTTGATCACTGTAGCGAGCATACCCATGTAATCACCCTGAACCCTGTCTATACCTACACTTGACGCCTGCACACCTCTGAAAATATTACCTCCTCCGATTACAATGGCTACTTCCAACCCCATATCGTGAGCTTTTCTAATTTCTTGACTATACTGTGATAATCTGTTGGAGTCAATACCATATTGCTGGTCACCCATAAGCGCTTCACCGCTAAGTTTCAGGAGAATCCTTTTGTATTTCATTGAGGAATTTTATTTAAATAAATCGTACAAATATAAAATAAGTCCAGGGCTAAAAAAGCACAATCAACTAAAAGAGGCAAAGGACTTTATTTTTTTCAACTGAATCTCCCTTAGCCACATGAATTTCTTTAATTTCTCCATCAACAGGTGATTTGATGACATTTTCCATTTTCATTGCCTCCAGTATTAATAGTGGCTGACCTTTTTCAATAGGATCACCTGCATTTACCATTACATCCAGAATCAATCCTGGCATTGGGGCTTTCAGGTCATTTGCAACATTGCTTGCGTGCTCATCAATACCGATTTCCTTCAGGATTTGGTCAAGTTTGTCCTTTATTCTGACAGGGTAGTGTTTTCCATTTACTATGATGTCATATCCCTTACCATTCTTGCTTTCAATTACAACATGAAAAGTTTTGTTGTTTCTTATAATATGGTAACTATTTTCAGATAGTTTAACGACATCCAAAGACTCCACTTGATTATTGAACTTGAATTCACCATTACTAAAGTTCAAGTCATAATTCTCAGATCCAATTTCAGCTTGCATAGAATTATTTTCGGGTTTGAAGATTTGGGCGACAATTTAAAATATATTTTTCACTTCATTCCAATACCAATAATCCTCTTTGCTCCATTAAGTGAAATAATGATATTTATTAGCATCTTTGCTTCCTTAAAATTGAATTGTTTGCACGGTATGAATAAATTCCTTTTTTATCTTATTCCGCTTCTTTTCTTATTGGGCTGCAAAACTGCTCAAGTTGCAGATTCTCATCCTGAAGATTTGTATGTTGATTCGGTATCTGTAGAAATTGATAGTGTCAATTTTCATCCAATCCAAGATTATCATGCCAGTAAATCCAGAAGTTTTGATCTGCTTCACACCAAACTTGAACTAGCATTTGATTGGGATAGACAACATGTAATTGGGAAGGCTCATTTAAAGTTAAGACCTTATTTTTATGAACAGGAATTTTTAATCCTGGATGCTAAGGGATTTGATATCTCTAGAGTCGCTTTAATAGAGGAGTTAGATACAACCGATTTGAAATATGAATACCCAAATGATCAGATTTTCATTGAGCTGGGAAGACCATATTCACGAAATGAAGAGCTCGATATTTTCATTGATTACAAGGCTAAACCAAATGAGCGGTCTGAAAAACATGGAATTGCTATAACATCAGATAAGGGATTGTACTTCATCAACCCGATGGAAAGTGATAAATATATACCAAGACAAATATGGACGCAGGGAGAGACAACATCCAATTCGGCTTGGTTTCCCACCATTGATGCTCCAAATGAAAGATGCACTCAGGAAATGTATTTGACAGTAGAGGATGAGTTAAAAACCTTATCTAATGGTGTGCTGGTCTCTTCAATAAAAGGAGATAATGGATTAAGAACTGATTATTGGAAACTTGATAAACCACATGCTCCCTATTTGTTCATGTTGGCTGTAGGGAAATTTGTTCAGGTTGCTGAAGATGAGACTACTATCCCGGTTTCCTACTATGTGGATCCTGAATATGAGGCATATGCCAAATCCATTTTTGGTAACACTCCGGAAATGATCACTTTTTTTTCAGAAATTTTGGATTATCCATATCCCTGGCCAAAGTATGACCAAATTATAGTGAGAGATTTCGTTTCTGGGGCAATGGAAAACACAACCAGTTCGGTTTTCATGGATGCCTTACAAATGACAGATAAGGAGTTGCTCGATGAAAATTGGGATTACATAATTGCTCATGAGCTATTTCATCAGTGGTTTGGTGATCTTGTAACGTGTGAGTCCTGGGCAAACCTTACTTTGAACGAGGCTTTCGCCAGCTTTGGAGAACAACTATGGATTGGTCACAAATATGGCAAAGATGAGTTAAACTATCATGTTCTCACCGAAAGAGACGCCTACTTAGAGGAAGCAGGTGAAGTGATGAACAGTACGATTCGTTATTACTATGAAGAGGAAGACGAATTATTTGATAACCATACTTATGCTCGTGGTGGACTGATATTAAGGATGTTAAAAGGGTATGTCGGTGATGAAGCATTCTTCTATGCGCTTAATAAATATCTGAAAGACAATGCATTTCAATCTGTTGAGATCCATGATTTAAGAATTGCATTTGAAGACGTAACCGGCGAGGATTTGAACTGGTTTTTTAATCAGTGGTTTATGGAACCAGGTCACCCTGTATTGGAAGTTGATCATATCTATGAGGGAGATACACTATTTATCAATATTATTCAGTCTCAGGATTTATCTCAATTACCATTGTATAAGTTACCAATGATTCTAGATATTTATGCAGGAGGAGAATTACTTAGGTACCCATTGATCATGGAAGATTACTCTGAGGAATTGGTCATTCCATTGAAAACCGAGCCAGACCTTGTTGTTTTGGATGGTGAATTTCAAATCCTTGGTGAAATAATACATCCAAAGACTCTATCTGAATTCCTTTTTCAATTACAGAATTGTGACAACCTGATTGGGAGGTATGATGCTTTCGTGGCAATAGCCCAATCTGGCGACCTGGTAGCAACGAATGCCGCAATAAAAATGGCATTCAATGACAGTTCATTTCGAATAAGAAGCCTGGCCCTGGAATTTTTGGCTTCAGCTCCTGATTTTCTTTCAAATGAAGATCTTCTAGCTGAGGTAAGGTCGCAGTTAAATGATTCAATCTCAGAAATTCGGTCAAGTGCATTATATGCAATGGCATTGTATAATGCTGACATGTTTCTGGAAGAACTGAAAGCGGGAACTCAGGATGAGGCCTACAGTGTGCAGGGAGTAGCACTGGAAGGATTGTTAGAGGTAGATAAAATTGAACTAACAGAATACTTTGAGCCATTTATGGATGAGACACAAGTGGATGTATTGCTTCCAACAGCCGGATTTGTTAATGTGATTCATGATAACATGGGACTTTCCTGGTATTTGGATAAGATGAGCAGGGTTCGGGAACAGAATTTATTTTACCTGATGCAGTATTTTGTTGAATTTATTCTCGAATCACCAGTTGAGGACCAAAAAAGTGTAATTCCTTTATTGAAGAAGTTAGCTTTAGAAAATAGTTATTACCTGGTAAGACTGGCTGCCTTTCAAAGCATAGCACTTCTGGACGAAAGCCTGAATACCAATGAGTTGCTTCGTGAAATTATAGAGAAAGAACAAGATCCCAGGCTCATTGAATTCTACAATCAAATTCAATTTGAAGAGGGGTAGAAATAATTATTTTTATTACTGTTCGATATTTTTTTTTAAAAATTTGAATAAAACGAAAAAGCGTATAATTTTGCATTCCCTTTAAAAGAAGGGGTTTGGCTTATCGGCTAAAATTAGTTCTTAGAAATGTTGAATTAGAAATGGGGGGATACCAAAGCGGCCAACTGGGACGGACTGTAAATCCGTTGACTTATGTCTTCGCAGGTTCGAATCCTGCTCCCCCCACTTCATACTCTGTTTCAGAGAGATAAAAAGAGAGTAATGCGGGTGTAGCTCAGTTGGTAGAGCGACAGCCTTCCAAGCTGTAGGTCGCGGGTTCGAGCCTCGTCACCCGCTCTTTTTTTATATTTATAAGGAGTTGATAACTTCTTTTCCTCAATCAAGAATTGATTGGGTATTTGTGAAGCCGATGTAGCTCAGGGGTAGAGTACTTCCTTGGTAAGGAAGGGGTCACGGGTTCAAATCCCGTCATTGGCTCTATTTTAGAAAGTGTACTTTTGGAGTGGATAGGAGTTTTTCTCTTAGATGCTCATTTTGATATTTATAGAATTATAGAATTAAATTACATTAATTAAACCTTAGGATTTTCAAACATGGCAAAAGAAACCTTTGACCGTTCGAAACCACACGTTAATATCGGTACAATCGGTCACGTGGATCACGGAAAAACTACGTTGACTGCTGCTATTTCAAAAGTTCTTTCTGATAAAGGATTAGCTGAAAATAGAGACTTCTCTTCAATTGATAACGCTCCAGAAGAGAAAGAAAGAGGTATTACTATCAATACTTCTCACATTGAATACCAAACTGAAAACAGACACTACGCACACGTTGACTGTCCAGGTCACGCTGACTATGTGAAAAACATGGTTACTGGTGCTGCGCAGATGGATGGTGCTATTCTTGTAGTTGCTGCTACAGATGGTCCAATGCCTCAAACTAGAGAGCATATCCTTCTTGCAAGACAGGTAGGTGTTCCTGCACTAGTTGTATTCATGAACAAAGTTGACTTGGTAGACGATCCAGAACTACTTGAACTAGTAGAAATGGAAGTTAGAGAACTACTTAGCTTCTATGAATTCCCAGGTGACGATCTTCCAATCGTTCAGGGATCTGCACTTGGTGCACTTAACGGTGAGGCTGAGTGGGTTGCTAAAGTTGACGAATTAATGCAACAAGTGGATTCTTACATTCCACTTCCAGAAAGACTTGTTGACAAAGACTTCTTGATGCCTGTAGAAGACGTATTCTCTATCACTGGTAGAGGAACTGTTGCAACTGGTAGAATCGAAAGAGGTGTTATAAACTCTGGTGACGCTGTTGATATCATCGGTATGGGTGCTGAAGACATGAAGTCTACAGTAACAGGTGTTGAGATGTTTAGAAAGATACTAGACAGAGGTGAAGCTGGTGATAACGTTGGTCTACTACTTAGAGGTATCGAGAAAACTGATATCAAAAGAGGTATGATCATTTGTAAGCCAGGGTCAGTTACTCCTCACGCTCTCTTCAAAGCTGAAGTATACGTACTATCAAAAGAAGAAGGTGGACGTCACACTCCATTCTTCAACAAGTACAGACCTCAGTTCTACTTGAGAACAACAGACGTAACTGGTGAGATCAAACTTCCTGATAACGTTGAAATGGTTATGCCAGGTGATAACGTTACTATCGAAGTAAACTTGATCAACAAAGTTGCTCTTGAGAAAGGTTTAAGATTCGCGATCAGAGAAGGTGGTAGAACCGTAGGTGCTGGTCAGGTAACTGAAATCTTAGACTAAGATCACATATAAAATTAATTGAACATAGTGCGTCCTAACATTCATTAGGACGCATTTGTTTGTTTATGGAATTTACCCTACCTTTGCAGTCCTTTTGAGCAAAGGTACACACGGGTGTAGCTCAATTGGTAGAGTAGTGGTCTCCAAAACCATTGGCTGGGAGTTCGAGTCTCTCCACCCGTGCTTTAAACTTTTAAACGAGTAGAAATGGCGAAAATAATAGAAGCAATCAAGGAGTCGTACGACGAAATGGTGCACAAGGTAACCTGGCCCAAGTACAATGAGTTGCAAAGTAGCTCAATCCTTGTTTTGGTAGCCTCATTAATTTTTGCATTGCTAATATGGGTGATTGACCTGGGTTTTCAAACAGGTATTGACTGGTATTACAAAAATTTTTAAGGGAAAGTTAGGATGGCAGATCTTAAGTGGTACGTGGTAAGGGCCGTAAGTGGTCAGGAAAAGAAAGTGAAGAACTACCTCGAAAACGAAATCGAAAGACGAGGTTTGGGTGAGTTTATACCACAGGTACTTATCCCTTCAGAGAAAGTATATGAAATGCGCAATGGAAAGAAGCGAGTTCGTGAGCGTAACTTTTTTCCAGGTTATGTATTAGTGTCTGCTGATTTGTCACATGGTGAAGCTCAGCATACCATCACAGATATTCCCGGTGTAATTGGTTTTTTGGGTGCCGGAGGGGGAAATGCTTCCAAGAACCCTATTCCCTTAAGACAGAATGAGGTCAACAGGATCTTAGGTAAGGTTGATGAAGTTGATGAATTTGAAGAGAAACTTGATACTCCTTTTATAGTAGGTGAGTCGGTAAAAGTAATGGATGGACCATTCAGTGGTTTTACCGGTATTGTAGAAGAGGTATTTGAGGAAAGAAAGAAACTCAACGTTACGGTTAAGATTTTCGGTAGAAATACCCCTGTTGAATTAAATTATATTCAAGTAGAAAAAATAGACTAGCGAGATGGCTAAAGAAATTAGTGGATACTTAAAGCTTCAGATCAGAGGTGGTCAGGCAAACCCTTCACCTCCTGTTGGACCTGCTCTCGGTAGTAAGGGTCTTAATATCATGGAGTTCTGTAAGCAATTCAATGCCAGAACCCAGGAGAAGCAAGGTCAGGTTTTGCCAGTAGTAGTAACAATCTACTCTGACAAAAGCTTTGATTTTGTAATCAAGACTCCTCCAGCAGCAGTAATGCTTATGGAAGCAGCTAAAATTAAGAAAGGATCTTCAGAACCTAACAGAAGCAAAGTTGGCTCTGTAAGTTGGGATCAAATCAAGACGATCGCTGAAACTAAAATGCCAGATTTAAATGCATTTAAAGTTGAATCAGCCATGCGTCAGGTAGCTGGTACTGCAAGAAGTATGGGTATTAAAGTAACTGGTCAAGCGCCTTGGGCGAACTAAATAATAAGTAAATGGGCAAATTAGGAAAAAAACAAAAAGCTGTAGTTGAGAAGCTTGATGCTAATAAAGAATACTCTTTGGAAGAGGCTTCTAGCTTAGTAAAAGAAATTACTACGACTAAGTTTGATGCGTCTGTTGACTTAGATGTTCGATTAGGCGTTGATCCAAGAAAAGCTGACCAAATGGTAAGAGGTGTAGTAGCCCTTCCACATGGTACAGGTAAGGAAGTAAGAGTTCTAGTGCTTTGCACACCTGACAAAGAGCAGGAAGCAAAAGACGCAGGAGCTGATCACGTAGGATTAGACGAATTCATTACTAAGATTGAAGGTGGTTGGACTGATATCGATGTTATCATCACTATGCCTACTGTAATGGCTAAGGTTGGTAAACTTGGTAGAGTATTAGGTCCTAGAGGCTTAATGCCAAACCCTAAATCAGGTACAGTAACAATGGATGTTGCTAAGGCAGTGGGTGAAGTAAAATCTGGTAAGATTGATTTTAAGGTAGATAAATTCGGAATTATTCATGCAAGTATTGGAAAAGTTTCCTTTACTCCAGAGCAAATCAATGCAAATGCAGCGGAATTAATTGCGACTATTTCTAAACTTAAACCTGCAAGTGCAAAAGGTACTTACTTTAGAAGTATCAACCTATCAAGCACGATGAGCAAGGGAATTAAAATTGATAAAGGTTCAATCGCTGGATTATAATCATGACGAAAGAAGAAAAAATTAATATCGTAAATGAACTGTCAGAGAAGTTAAAATCTACGGATTTCTTCTATGTGACTGACACTTCAGGTTTGACAGTAGCTCAGATCAACGACTTCAGGAGACTTTGTTTTAATAAAGGGATTGAATACAGAATCGTTAAAAATACCCTTATTAAGAAGGCACTTGATACGTTAGATACTGATTATGCTCCATTTGATGAAGTATTGAAAGGAGTTTCAGGAATCATGTTTTCTCCGGAAAACGCTAACCTTCCTGCAAAAGTTATCAAAGAATTTAAGAAAACTGATAAAGAAGAACGACCAAAACTAAAGGGCGCTTCCATCGATACCGATCTCTTTATAGGAGAACAACACCTCGATGCTCTTAGCAAGCTTAAGTCTAAGCAAGAGCTTATTGGTGAAGTTATTGGTCTTCTACAATCTCCTGCGAAAAATGTTATCAGCTCACTGCAAAGTGGTGGTCACACTATCTCAGGGCTTGTTAAAGCTTTATCCGAACGTTAAATACAGATTTAAAAATTTATTGACATTATTTTAATTAGAATTAAAAATGGCAGATTTAAAAGCATTCGCTGAGCAGTTAGTAAGCTTAACTGTGAAAGAAGTAAATGAATTAGCTGAAATACTTAAAGACGAATACGGTATCGAGCCTGCAGCTGCAGCAGCGGCAGTAGTAGCAGCTCCTACAGATGGTGGTGAAGGTGGAGGAGAAGAGAAATCTTCTTTCGACGTAATCCTTAAATCACCAGGTGGAGCAAAACTTGCTATCGTGAAGCTTGTAAAAGAACTTACAGGACTAGGACTTAAAGAAGCTAAAGAATTAGTAGACGGTGCTCCTAAAGCAGTGAAAGAAGGAGTAGCAAAAGACGAAGCTGAAGCTCTTCAAAAGCAACTTGAAGAAGCTGGTGCTGAAGTTGAATTGAAATAAGAGATTATACATTCCATTTAATGGTTTGTAAGAATCATTAGGCCTGGGTCCTATGACCGCCCGATCTTCGGGTTGTTGATAGGATCAGGTCTTTTCCTGTTTGTACAGATTTTCGAATGACAGGAGCAATATGAAGAACTAAATGTGTTCTTCAAATTTTATTGTCAACTAAAATTAATAAAAGCCTTGGCTAATATTACAAGAACCGGAAGGATAAACTTCTCTTCCATCAAATCAGTAATCGACTACCCGGATTTTCTGGATGTACAGTTACAATCGTTCTTAGATTTCTTTCAATTAGAAACCCCTGCTGAAAAAAGAATGCAGGAGGGATTATATAAAGTTTTCTCTGAGAATTTCCCGATTACAGACTCGAGGGAAAATTTCGTTCTCGAGTTTATAGATTATATGGTTGACCCCCCGAAGTATTCAGTTTCTGAATCAATTGATAGAGGTCTGACTTATTCTGTGCCACTAAAGGCAAAATTACGTCTTTCATGTAATGACGAGGATAATGAAGACTTTGAAACCATTGAACAGGAAGTGTTCCTGGGTAATATACCTTACATGACTGAAAAAGGCTCATTTGTGATAAATGGGGCGGAAAGGGTTATTGTTTCTCAGTTGCACAGATCTCCTGGTGTTTTCTTTGCCCAAAGTAAACATACCAATGGTACTATCTTATATTCTGCAAGGATCATCCCTTTCAAAGGTTCTTGGATAGAATTTGCTACTGACGTTAACAACGTTATGTATGCATACATCGATAGGAAAAAGAAATTCCCTGTAACCACTCTTTTAAGAGCTATTGGTTACGGTGGAGATAAAGATATATTAGATCTATTTGGTCTTTCTGAAGAAGTTGATGCTAATCAGAAGAACTTAAAAAATAGCGTCGGTAGAAAACTAGCGGCCAGAGTTCTTCGAACATGGACTGAGGATTTTGTTGATGAGGATACTGGAGAGGTAGTTTCTATAGATAGAAATGAAGTACTCCTTGAAAGAGATTCTATTATTGAGGAAGAGCATATTGAAACTATCCTTGATTCTGGAACAACTTCCGTAATCCTTCATAAGAAAGATGTAAACGTTACAGACTACTCTATAATTTATAATACGCTTCAAAAGGATAATTCAAACTCTGAGAAAGAAGCGGTAGAGCAGATCTATAGACAATTAAGAAATACCGAGGCTCCTGATGAACAAACCGCCAGGGATATCATCCAAAACCTGTTCTTCAGTGACAAAAGATATGACTTAGGTGAAGTAGGTAGATACAGAATCAACAGGAAACTTGGATTGGAGGTTGAGGCTGATACCAAAGTATTAACAACTGAGGATATCATTCACATTGTAAAATACCTAATTGGTTTGATTAACTCAAAAGCAGTTGTGGATGATATTGACCACTTAAGTAACAGAAGGGTAAGAACTGTAGGTGAGCAACTATACGCTCAATTTGGTGTTGGTCTTTCAAGAATGGCAAGAACTATTCGAGAGAGAATGAATGTGAGAGATAACGAGGACTTCAAGCCTGTTGATCTTATCAATGCCAGAACACTTTCTTCAGTAATTAACTCATTCTTCGGAACGAACCAGCTTTCTCAGTTCATGGATCAAACTAACCCATTGGCTGAGATTACTCATAAACGACGAATGTCAGCGCTTGGACCTGGTGGATTATCTCGAGAAAGAGCAGGTTTCGAAGTAAGGGACGTTCACTATACTCATTATGGTAGACTTTGTACCATTGAAACACCTGAAGGACCGAACATCGGTTTGATTTCTTCATTATGTGTACATGCGAAAGTAAATAGCATGGGCTTCATAGAGACACCTTACAGGAAGGTTGAAAAGGGTGTTGTAAATATGTCAGAGCAGGTTGTCTACTTAACCGCTGAGGAAGAAGACACACATAACATTGCTCAGGCTAATGCACCTGTTGACGATAAAGGAAATTACGAGAACGATAGGGTTAAGGCAAGGTTTGAAGGTGACTTCCCGGTTGTTGAACCGAAGGAATTGTCTTACATGGACGTTGCTCCAAACCAAATTGTATCTGTAGCGGCATCTATGATTCCTTTCCTTGAGCATGATGATGCGAACAGGGCTCTAATGGGATCAAACATGCAGCGTCAGGCTGTGCCGTTATTAAGACCTCAGGCTCCAATTGTTGGAACTGGACTTGAAGAAAGAGTAGCTCTTGATTCAAGATCTCTTGTTTTGGCTGAAGGATCGGGTGAGGTTGAATACGTGGATGCTGAAAAAATCATTGTTAGATATAATGTTACTTCAGACGAAGATCTGGTTTCATTTGACGATAACAGTGTAGTTTATGAACTTACAAAGTTTAGAAGAACTAACCAGGATACTTGTATCAATTTAAAGCCGATTGTTAAGAAAGGCGATAAGGTTGAAAAAGGTCAGGCTTTAAGTGAAGGTTTTGCCACTGAAAAGGGTGAGCTGGCACTTGGACGAAATATGAAAGTGGCGTTCATGCCTTGGCAAGGATACAACTTTGAGGATGCGATTGTAATTTCTGAAAACGTGGTAAGGAACGATGTGTTTACTTCGATCCACGTAGAAGAATTTGAATTGGAAGTAAGGGATACTAAGCGTGGTGAGGAAGAACTTACCTCTGAAATTCCGAACGTAAGTGAGGAGGCAGTTAAAAACCTTGATGAAAATGGCATCATCCGAGTAGGAGCTGAGATCAAAGAAGGGGATATTCTTATTGGTAAGATCACACCTAAAGGTGAAACTGATCCAACACCTGAAGAAAAACTTCTTAGAGCAATCTTCGGTGATAAAGCAGGTGATGTAAAAGACGCATCTTTGAAAGCTTCGCCTTCTTTGAGAGGTGTTGTTATAGATACGAAGCTTTTCTCTCGACCTAAGAAAGATAAAGACCTTAGGGCAAGGGCTAAGAAAGAAGTTGAGCTATTGAAAAGTAAATACAGTGCTGAACTCACTGAATTGAGAGCTACTGCAATTGCAAAGCTGGCTAAACTTCTTGATGGAAAAACTTGTCAGGGTGTTAAGCATAAATTTGGCGAAGAAATCATGTCGAAAGGTGTGAAGTTTTCAGCTAAAAACATTGAAGAGAATCTTTTCCCTCCAAAGAATGTATTTAGAGATGAAAGTAACTACAATGTGCCTGAAGAGGCGAACTTACTTTCTGATTTAATCATCGAAGGATGGACTGATGATGATCATACAAATACCTTAATTTCAAAATTGGTTAAGAACTACAATGTAGTTAGAAATGAAATTGGAGGTATTTTCAAAAGAGATAAATTCACCCATGAAGTTGGGGACGAATTACCAGCAGGTATTGTTCAGCTAGCAAAGGTTTATGTTGCAAAGAAACGTAAATTAAAAGTGGGTGACAAGATGGCTGGTCGACACGGTAACAAAGGTGTTGTAGCTAAGATTGTAAGGGAAGAAGATATGCCTTTCCTTGAGGATGGAACACCAGTTGATATTGTATTGAACCCTCTTGGTGTACCTTCCAGGATGAATATTGGTCAGATTTATGAGACTGTTCTTGCATGGGCTGGTGAGAAACTAGGAAGAAAGTATGCCACTCCTATCTTCGATGGAGCGTCAATGGATGAGGTTGCCTCAGAATTGAAAGAAGCTGGATTACCAGAGTTCGGTCGAACTTATCTATATGATGGCCTAACAGGTGATAGATTTGATCAACCAGTTACTGTTGGTATTATCTATATGTTGAAACTTGGTCACCTTGTTGATGATAAGATGCACGCTAGATCTATCGGGCCGTACTCATTGATTACGCAACAGCCGCTTGGTGGTAAGGCTCAATTTGGAGGTCAGCGATTTGGTGAGATGGAGGTATGGGCACTTGAAGCATTTGGTGCAGCAAACGTACTTCAGGAGATTCTTACAATTAAATCTGATGATGTTATTGGTAGAGCAAAAGCATATGAAGCCATTGTAAAAGGTGAAAATATGCACAAACCTAATATTCCTGAATCATTCAATGTATTGGTTCATGAACTAAGAGGATTGGCTCTTGAAATTACATTAGACTAATTAAATGAAACAATAGTCCCTGTCTTGGCAGAGACTTAACAATATTTCTCTGATAACTATGGCGTTTAGAAAAAATAAAAAGCTTAACAACGATTTCTCTAAGGTGACGATTAGCTTGGCTTCTCCAGAGTCAATTCTTGAGAGTTCACATGGAGAAGTAACCCAGCCAGAAACCATAAACTACAGAACTTACAAGCCTGAAATGGGTGGCTTGTTCTGCGAGAGAATTTTTGGTCCCGTGAAAGATTGGGAATGTCATTGTGGCAAATACAAAAGAATTAGATATAAAGGTATCATCTGTGATAGATGTGGTGTTGAAGTAACTGAGAAAAAGGTTCGAAGAGAGAGAATGGGCCATATTGAACTTGTAGTTCCAGTGGCACACATATGGTACTTCAGGTCGCTTCCAAATAAAATTGGTTACTTACTAGGGTTGCCTACTAAGAAATTAGACCAGATTATTTATTACGAACGATATGTAGTAATTCAACCGGGGGCAAAAGAAGAAGACGGCATTAACCGATTGGATTTCCTTACTGAGGATGAATATCTTGATATTTTGGATAAACTTCCAAGGGAAAATCAAATGTTGGATGATGATGATCCAAACAAGTTCATTGCTAAAATGGGAGCTGAGGCCTTAGAAATGTTGTTGGCAAGACTTAATCTTGATCAACTTTCTTATGACTTAAGACACCAGGCTGCAACTGATACATCGCAACAAAGAAAGGCAGAAGCACTTAAGAGATTAAGAGTGGTGGAAGCTTTCAGAGATGCTAAAACCAGAATTGAAAACAGACCTGAATGGATGGTAATCAAAATGGTTCCAGTAATTCCACCTGAATTACGTCCATTAGTTCCATTGGATGGTGGTCGTTTTGCAACATCTGATTTGAACGATCTTTATAGAAGGGTTATCATCAGAAATAACAGGTTAAAGAGACTTATTGATATTAAAGCACCAGAAGTAATCCTTAGAAACGAAAAAAGGATGCTTCAGGAAGCAGTGGATTCACTTTTCGATAACTCAAGAAAAGTAAATGCTGTAAGATCAGATGGAAACAGGGCATTGAAATCTTTAAGTGATATGCTTAAAGGTAAGCAAGGTCGATTCCGTCAAAACCTATTGGGTAAAAGGGTTGACTATTCTGGTCGATCTGTAATCGTAGTAGGTCCTGAGTTGAAGATGCACGAATGTGGTCTTCCAAAGGATATGGCTGCTGAATTATTCAAACCTTTTATTATCAGAAAACTGATTGAAAGGGGTATTGTAAAAACTGTTAAATCTGCGAAGAAAATAGTTGATAGAAAGGATCCTGTGGTTTGGGATATTCTTGAAAACGTATTGAAGGGACACCCTGTTCTTTTGAACCGGGCTCCTACACTTCATAGATTGGGTATTCAGGCATTCCAACCAAAATTGATTGAAGGAAAAGCAATTCAATTGCACCCATTAGCGTGTACAGCGTTCAACGCCGACTTTGACGGTGACCAGATGGCTGTTCATGTACCTCTAGGACATGAAGCAATTTTGGAAGCATCTGTTTTGATGCTTGCTTCTCATAATATTCTGAACCCAGCTAATGGTGCACCAATTACTGTACCATCCCAGGACATGGTTTTAGGACTTTATTATGTAACAAAAGGAAGAAAATCAACAGACGAAGAGAAGGTTCTTGGAGAAGGAATGACTTTCTATAGTCCTGAAGAGGTAGTTATTGCTATCAATGAGAATAGACTTTCTAAGCATGCTCATATTAAGGTCAGAACTACAGTTCGAACTGAGAATGGTGAGCTTGAAACACAAATAATTGAAACTGTTGCTGGTAGAGTAATTTTCAACCAATACGTACCTGAAGAAGTAGGATTTGTTGATGAATTATTAACCAAAAAGAAGTTGCAGCAAATCATCCAGAATGTATTCAAAATTTCTGGAATGGCTAGAACTGCTCACTTCCTGGACGACATTAAGACTCTTGGATTCCAAATGGCTTACAAGGGTGGATTGTCAATGGGACTTGGTGACATCATGGTGCCAGATGAGAAACTTCCACTAGTAGAACAGGCTAAGGAAGAAGTGGATGCCGTTTGGAATAACTACCTGATGGGACTTATTACTGATAACGAACGATACAATCAGGTAATTGACATTTGGACAAGAATTAACTCTCAATTGACTTCTACTCTAATGACACAGTTAGAAGAAGACAATCAAGGGTTTAACTCCATCTACATGATGATGCACTCTGGAGCCAGAGGTTCAAGAGAGCAGATCAGACAGCTAGGTGGTATGCGGGGATTGATGGCGAAACCACAGAAAAACTTACAGGGATCTGTTGGAGAGATCATTGAAAACCCAATTCTTTCAAACTTCCGAGAAGGTCTGGATGTAATTGAGTACTTCATCTCAACACACGGTGCGAGAAAAGGTCTTGCAGATACTGCCTTGAAAACGGCCGATGCTGGTTACCTAACGAGAAGGCTTGTTGACGTAGCTCAGGATGTAGTTGTGAACGAAGTTGATTGTGGAACACTTAGAGGACTTAATGTTTCAGCACTTAAGGATAATGAAGAGGTGGTGGAATCACTTTCTGAAAGAATTTTAGGAAGAGTTTCAGTTCATGATGTTTATGATCCAATTTCTGACGATTTGTTAGTTGGATCAGGAGAAGAAATCACAGAGGAGATAGCAATGGCAATTGAAGAGTCTGCTGTTGATGAAGTGGAGATCAGATCAGTACTTACCTGTGAAACGAGACAAGGAGTTTGTGCTAAATGTTACGGTAGAAACCTTTCTACTGGAAGAATGGTGCAAATTGGTGAAGCAGTTGGTGTTATAGCTGCACAATCAATTGGAGAACCAGGAACACAGCTTACTTTGAGAACATTCCACGTTGGGGGTACAGCTTCAAACATTGCTGTTGAAGCTACAATCAAAGCTAAGTTTGATGGTGTTATTGAGTTTGAAGATATTAGAACTATCACAACTGAAAATGCTGATGGCAATAAGGTTGAAGTAGTAATGGGTCGATCTGGAGAAATTCGATTAATTGATCCTAAGACTCAAAAAGTATTAATGGTCAATAACGTACCATATGGATCTTTCCTACATGTTAAGGAAGGTGCAAAAGTTTCGAAAGACGACATGCTTTGTAACTGGGATCCATATAATGCTGTGATTCTTTCAGAATTTGATGGTGAAGTAGATTTTGATGCCATTATTGAAGGAATAACATACAAAGAGGAATCTGATGAGCAGACTGGTCACAGAGAGAAAGTGATCATTGATACTAAGGATAAGACTAAAAACCCTGCTATTATGATTATGGCAGGAGACAATGAGAAATCATATAACATTCCTGTAGGAGCTCACCTTGCTGTTGATAAAGGTGATAAAGTGAAAGCTGGTCAGGTACTTGTTAAGATTCCAAGAAGAACCGGTAAATCAAGAGACATTACTGGGGGTCTTCCAAGGGTAACTGAGTTGTTCGAGGCAAGAAACCCATCTAACCCAGCAGTGGTTAGTGAGATTAATGGTGTGGTTGAATACGGTGGAATTAAAAGGGGTAATAGAGAAATCTTCATCGAATCTAAGGATGGTGTGAAGAAGAGATACCTTGTTCCTTTATCGAAACACATCCTGGTTCAGGACAATGACTTTGTGAAGGCCGGAATGCCGCTTTCTGATGGAGCGATTACTCCAGCTGACATTCTTGCAATTAAAGGTCCAACTGCCGTTCAGGAATATCTGGTAAATGAAATTCAGGAGGTATATCGACTTCAGGGTGTAAAAATCAATGATAAGCACATTGAAGCAATCGTTAGGCAAATGATGCAAAAAGTGATCATCCTGGATGCAGGAGATACCAGCTTCCTGACCAATCAGGTAGTTGACAGATTCTCTTTCATGGAAGAAAACGATTTGATTCTGGATAAAAAGGTAGTGGTTGACGCGGGTGAATCTGCTAACCTTAAACCAGGTCAGATAATTACAATGAGACAGCTTAGGGATGAGAATTCTAGTTTGAAGAGAAAAGATATGAAAGTGGTTGAAGTGAGGAGTGCAGATCCTGCAGTATCCAAACCAATCCTTCAAGGTATCACTCAAGCGAGTTTAGGTACTGAGAGCTTTATATCAGCCGCTTCATTCCAGGAAACTACGAAAGTATTAAGTGAAGCTTCTATTAGAGGTAAGCAAGACGAATTGATTGGTCTTAAAGAAAACGTGATCGTAGGTCACTTGATTCCTGCAGGTACCGGAATTAGAAAGTTTGGTATGAATATCGTTGGAAACAAAGAAGAATACGATAACCTAATTGCTTCTAAAGAAGAAAGATCAAGAGAATATCAAACTAACTAATTAGTGGGTAATGGATAAAGACGACAAGAAAAAGCAATCCGGAAATCAAATTAACATTGAGCTTTCAGAAGAAATTGCTGAAGGAGTCTATGCCAATTTAGCAATGATTGCCCATTCAAACAGTGAGTTTGTAATTGACTTTATCAGGCTGATGCCTGGTGTTCCTAAGGCAAAAGTAAAATCAAGAATTGTGGTTACTCCCGAGCATGCAAAAAGACTTTTACATGCTTTGGAGGACAATATCGACAAGTATGAGGCTACTTTTGGCCCGATTAAACAAGTAGAAGAATCTCCAAAATTTCCAATAAACTTTGGCGGAACTGTGGGAGAAGCATAATGAGAATAGTAATTATTTAACACCATATTTTGGAATAAAAATTAATATCTCTATTTTTGCGTTCCCAAAATTTATAGGTGAATTATAAAAAAGTATATAAATGCCTACTATACAACAATTAGTAAGAAAAGGTAGAAAGACACTTACCTCTAAATCAAAATCTCCTGCATTGGACTCATGTCCACAGAGGAGAGGTGTGTGTACAAGGGTTTACACGACTACCCCTAAGAAGCCTAACTCTGCGATGAGAAAAGTTGCAAGGGTAAGGTTGACCAATGGTAAAGAGGTGAACGCTTACATCCCTGGTGAAGGTCACAATCTTCAGGAACACTCTATCGTATTGATCAGAGGTGGAAGGGTAAAGGATTTACCAGGTGTAAGATATCACATCATTAGAGGTGCATTAGATACTGCAGGTGTAAACGGTAGACTGCAGAGAAGATCTAAGTACGGTGCTAAAAGACCTAAAGACAAGAAATAATAATAATTGAATAATGAGAAAAGCGAAACCGAAGAAAAGATACATTCTTCCTGATCCGATTTATAAGGATACACTTGTTACCAGGTTTGTAAATAACCTAATGTTAGATGGTAAGAAGAGTATTTCATATTCAATTTTCTATGGTGCTGTTAAACTCGTTGAAGAGAGGACCAAAGAGAACGGACTAGAGACATGGAAAAAAGCTCTAAGTAATGTAACACCTGCTGTTGAGGTTAAGAGTAGAAGAGTAGGGGGTGCTACATTCCAGGTTCCTATGGAGGTAAGACCAGATAGGAAAGTTGCTTTAGCAATGAAGTGGATGATCAAGTATGCAAGATTGAGGGGAGAGAAGACAATGAGAGAGAGACTTGCTGGTGAGATCATCGCTGCATCAAAAGGAGAAGGAGCTGCTGTGAAGAAGAAAGACGATACGCACAGAATGGCTGAAGCAAACAAGGCATTTTCACATTTTAGATTCTAAATAATGGCTAGAGATCTTAAATTCACTAGAAATATTGGTATAGCCGCTCACATTGATGCTGGTAAAACTACCACTACTGAGCGGATTTTATATTACACAGGTGTGAGCCATAAAATTGGTGAGGTTCACGATGGTGCTGCAACTATGGACTGGATGGAGCAGGAGCAGGAAAGAGGTATTACCATTACTTCTGCTGCTACAACTGTTTTCTGGCCATACAAAGGAAACGAGTACCACATTAACATCATTGATACTCCTGGTCACGTTGACTTTACAGTTGAGGTAAACAGGTCATTGAGAGTACTGGACGGATTGGTTTTCCTTTTTAGTGCTGTTGATGGTGTAGAACCTCAATCTGAAACAAACTGGAGGTTAGCTGATAACTATAAAGTTGCTCGTCTTGGTTTTGTTAACAAAATGGACAGAGCTGGAGCAGACTTCTTAATGGTTTGTAATCAGGTAAAAGAAAGGTTAGGAACGAAAGCAGTTCCTTTCCAATTACCAATAGGAGCAGAAGAGACCTTTAAAGGTGTTGTTGACCTTGTAGAAAGAATAGCAATGGTTTGGAATGAAGAGGACATGGGGATGACCTATGAGCAAATCGACATTCCTGCTGACATGGTCGATGACGTTGACACATATAGAGAGCAACTTTTAGAAGCAGTTGCTGAATATGACGAAGGATTAATGGAGAAATACTTCGAAGATCCTGAGTCTATTACTCGAGATGAAATTATTGAGGCTTCAAGAAAAGCAACCATTGACATGGCATTTGTGCCAATGTTCTGTGGTTCAGCTTTCAAAAATAAGGGTGTTCAAACGATGCTGAACTACGTGATGGAACTTCTTCCTTCACCAATGGATAGAGAAGCAATTGATGGTATCGATCCTGATACGGAAGCACCTACTTCTAGAAAACCTTCTAGCGATGAGCCTTTCGCAGCTTTGGCATTCAAAATTGCGACAGACCCATTTGTTGGTAGACTTTGTTTTGCTAGATCTTATTCTGGATTACTAGAATCTGGTTCTTATGTGTTCAACACCAGAACTATGAAGAAGGAAAGAATTTCCAGAATATTCCAAATGCATGCTAACAAGCAAAACCAGATTGATAAATTCCATGCTGGTGATATTGCTGCAGTAGTTGGTTTTAAAGACATCAAAACAGGAGATACTCTTTGTGACGAAAAGCATAAGATCGTTCTGGAGTCCATGGTATTCCCTGATCCAGTAATTGGATATGCAATTGAACCTAAAACTCAAGCTGATGTTGATAAACTTGGAATGGCTATTGCTAAGTTAGTTGAAGAGGATCCTACTCTAGTTGTAGAGACTGATCACGAAACTGGTCAAACTATCTTGAAAGGTATGGGTGAGCTTCACCTGGATATCATCATCGATAGATTGAAGAGAGAATTCAAGGTTGAGATTAACCAGGGTGCTCCTCAGGTGGCTTACAAAGAAGCTATTCAAACTTTGGTTGATCACAAAGAGGTTTATAAAAAGCAATCAGGTGGTAAAGGTAAATTTGCCGATATCGTATTCGAACTATCTCCAGTTGATGAAGATTTTGAGAAGGATGGATTGCAATTTGATAATAAAATTGTTGGTGGTGTGATTCCAAAAGAATTCATTCCATCTATTGAGAAAGGTTTTGCACAAGCTATGGCAAATGGTCCACTTGCTGGTTTCCCATTAGATAGCATGAAAGTGAAATTGTATCATGGTTCTTTCCATGATGTGGATTCAGATGCATTATCATTCGAAATGGCAGCACGACTTGGTTTCAAGGAGGCAGCTAAAAATGCTAATCCGGTATTACTTGAGCCAATTATGGCTGTTGAAGTAGTTACTCCAGATGAATATACAGGTTCTATCACTGGTGATATGAACAGAAGAAGAGGTATAATGAAAGGTATGGATGTTAAAGGAAACTCTCAGGTAGTTAAAGCTGATATCCCGTTATCTGAACTTTTCGGATATGTAACTGATCTTAGAACAATGAGTTCTGGAAGAGCAACAGCTTCTTTAACATTCTCTCATTACGATCCAGTTCCTAAGAACATCGCGGAGGAGGTGATCAAGAAAACTAAAGGTGTAGCCGTTTAAATTATTAACGATCATGAATCAAAAAATTAGAATCAAACTAAAGTCATACGATCACAACTTGGTTGATAAGTCTTCTGAGAAGATCGTTAGAGCGGTGAAAACTAGCGGAGCAGTAGTTAGTGGTCCAATTCCATTACCTACTGAAAAGGAAATATTTACAGTTCTTCGTTCACCACACGTGAATAAGAAGTCTCGTGAGCAATTTCAATTGTGCACATACAAAAGACTTGTAGATATTTATTCAAACAGTGCTAAAACTGTTGATGCATTAATGAAGCTTGAATTACCAAGTGGAGTTGATGTTGAGATAAAAGTATAATAAGAATAGAGCTAATTCTTAAAGAACCAATACAATGGTGTGTTGGTTCTTTTTTTGCGCTATTTTTTTGATTTACAGTTTGGTAGAGATTATTAAATTGCTATCTTTGCAGTCCTTTACGGACGAATAAGGGTTTTAAAGAGTTTAAAGTAAGATATTAGAGCAAAATGTCAGGTATAATTGGAAAGAAAATCGGAATGACCAGCATTTTTGATAATGAGGGTCGAAATGTTTCCTGCACATTAATTGAGGCTGGTCCAAACGTGATTACTCAAATTAAGAATGAGGAAACGGATGGCTACAGCGCAGTACAGCTTGCTTATGATGAAAAGAAAGAAAAGAATACTTCGAAAGCTCTAAAAGGACATTTTGCGAAAGCCAAAACTACTCCTAAGAAGAAGGTTGTAGAATTTAGAGATTTTAGAGAATTATTCGATGGGCAGGTTGCACTTGGAAACGAAGTGAAAGTAGGCGAGGTGTTTCAGGAAGATGACTTCCTTGATGCTATCGGTACTGCAAAAGGTAAGGGTTTCCAGGGTGTTGTAAAGAGACATAACTTCGGTGGAGTTGGACAAGCAACTCACGGACAGCATAACAGACTAAGAGCGCCTGGATCTATTGGTGCTTGTTCATTCCCTTCAAGAGTATTCAAGGGTTTGAAAATGGCTGGAAGAACAGGTGGTAACAGAGTGAAAGTACTTAATCTTAAAGTACTAAAAGTTGTACCTGAAAAGAATTTGATTTTAGTAAGTGGATCAGTTCCTGGTTCAAAGAATTCATACGTAATCCTGGAGAAATAAATGGAATTATCTGTTTTAAATATAAAAGGAGAAGATACTGGCAGAAAGGTAAGCCTGACTGATACAGTATTTGGAGTAGAGCCAAATGATCACGCGATATACCTGGATGTAAAATCACATCTGGCTCATAAAAGACAAGGGACTTCCAAGTCAAAAGAAAGAGCTGAAATTGCAGGTTCTACTAAGAAGATTAAAAGACAAAAGGGAACAGGTACTGCCAGGGCTGGTAGCATCAAGTCTCCAATCTTTAGAGGTGGAGGAACAATTTTTGGTCCTAAACCAAGAAATTACAAGGTGGCACTGAACAAGAAAACTAAACAGTTAGCAAGAAAATCAGCGCTTACTTATAAAGCTAAAGACAATGCAATTTCTATTTTGGAAAATGTTGATTTAGCTGCTCCAAAAACAAAAGAATTTGTTAGCATCATGAATAATCTTTCATTGGCTGACAAGAAGACAATTATAGTTACTGACGAGTTGAATAAAAACTTGTTATTGTCTAGTAGGAACGTAAAGAATTCTAAGGTTTCAGTTCTTAGTGAATTGAATACTTATGAAATATTAAATGCTGACACTATCATTTTCAGTGAAGGCGCGATTGAGAAATTAGAAAACCAATTAGGGTAATGAGCATACTAGTTAAACCACTCGTAACCGAAAAAATGTCCTCAATGAACGAAGAGGGTAAATACGGTTTTGTAGTTGATAAGGCTGCCAACAAGGTTCAGATTAAGAACGAAGTGGAAAAAGCTTATGGTGTAACTGTTGAAAGTGTTAACACTATGGTTTACCCTGGTAAGTCTAAATCAAGATATACTAAATCTAAGATCATTGAAGGTAGAACGCCTTCATTCAAGAAAGCCATTGTTAAAGTAGCAGATGGTGACGTGATTGACTTTTACAGTGGCATATAAAAGTATTGAAAAATGGCTGTTAAGAAATTAAGACCAATTACACCAGGACAGAGATACAGGTTAGCTCCAGTATTTGACAAAATTACTGAGTCGAAACCAGAGAAGTCTTTGACAAAGTCGCTGAAAAGCACTGGTGGTAGAAATAGTTCAGGTAGAATGACCATCAGAAATGTAGGAGGAGGTCATAAGCAGAAGTACAGACAAATAGACTTCAAAAGGAATAAATTAAATATCCCTGCTAAAGTGAAGACAATTGAGTACGATCCGATCAGGACTGCAAGAATTGCCCTTCTGTTTTATGCTGATGGTGAAAAAAGATATATCATAGCTCCTGAAGGCCTTGAAGTAGGTACAGAAGTTTTAAGTGGATCTGGTATTGCACCTGAAGTTGGGAATGCACTTCCATTAAAGGAAATTCCTCTGGGTACTATTGTTCACAACATTGAGATTAAGCCTGGTAAAGGTGGAGCGATGGCAAGAAGTGCTGGGTCTTATGCACAGCTTGTAGCGAGAGAAGGTAAATATGCTACTTTGAAGTTACCTTCTGGTGAGATGAGAGTTGTTCTTTCTGTTTGTTTTGCAACAGTAGGAACTGTTTCGAATGGTGACCACATGAACGTATCTCTAGGTAAAGCTGGTAGGAACAGATGGTTAGGTAGAAGACCTAGAGTTAGAGGTGTAGCAATGAACCCGGTTGATCACCCAATGGGTGGTGGTGAAGGTAAGTCTTCAGGAGGTCACCCTAGATCAAGAAATGGTCTTTATACAAAAGGTAAGAAGACCAGAACACCAAAGAAATATTCTAATAACTTAATTATAAGTAAGAGAAAATAATGGGAAGATCACTTAAAAAAGGGCCATATATCGACTTCAGACTTGAGAAGAAGGTTGATACGATGAATGAATCAGGCAAAAAGTCTGTGATCAAAACTTGGTCAAGAAGATCTATGATCTCACCGGATTTTGTAGGGCATACTTTTGCTGTACATAATGGAAATAAATTTATTCCTGTGTTTGTTACTGAAAATATGGTTGGTCACAAACTTGGGGAGTTCTCTCCTACCAGGAATTATAGAGGACATGTTGCCAAAAAAGATAAAGGTAAGAGGTAATGGAAACTACTGAAAGCACAAAAGTTAAAAAGTCAGTCAGAATTAGACTTGCCAAAGAAGCAGCTAAACAAGCAAAGCAAGAAAATTCTGGCAACCAGGGAAGTGCTGTGGCTAGCCTGAAAAATGTACCTACATCTCCAAGAAAAATGAGAATTGTAGCAGACATGATTCGAGGACAGAGGGTGAACTACGCGTTAAACGTACTTCGTTTCGAGTCTAAGCAGGGAGCAGCAAGGTTGGAAAAACTATTACTTTCTGCCATTTCAAACTGGCAAGCTAAGAATGAAGATATAAAAATTGAAGACGCTGACCTTTATGTAAAAGACATCAGTGTTGATAGTGGTAGAATTCTTAAGAGACTTAGACCTGCACCACAGGGAAGAGCTCATAGAATCAGAAAGAGATCAAACCATGTTACAATGGTGATCGATAATCACACAGAAGAATCACAAGAATCTAATAACGAATAAGAATGGGACAGAAAGTTAATCCAACGGCCCTAAGGTTAGGTATAGTTAAAGGATGGGATTCTAACTGGTTTGGTGGAAATACATTCCCTGAAAAACTAGTAGAAGATCACAAGATCAGAAATTATCTGTATGCAAGGATACCGAAAGGTGGTATTGCGAAGATTGTGATCGAAAGAACATTGAAGAGAATTACATTAACTGTACATACCGCTAGACCTGGAGTAGTTATTGGAAAAGGTGGTAGTGAAGTTGATAAGATCAAAGAAGAGCTTAAGAAATTAACCGGAAAAGATCTTCAGATCAATATTTTCGAAATTAAAAGACCTGAGCTTGATGCTAAATTAGTGGGTGAGTCAATTGCACAACAATTGAAAGCCAGAATATCATACAGAAGAGCTATGAAACAAGCAATTTCTTCTGCAATGAGAGTCGGAGCACAGGGAATAAAAATAAAAGTTTCTGGTAGACTTGGTGGAGCTGAGATGGCAAGATCAGAGCAATACAAAGAAGGTAGAATTCCTCTACATACTTTGAGAGCTGATATTGATTATGCTATTAGTGAAGCGGATACCGTTTACGGGAAAATTGGAATCAAAGTTTGGATATTCAAAGGAGAGGTTTTCGGTAAGAGAGATCTTTCTCCGAATGTTGGGTTGACAAACGAGTCTGGTGCAGGAGCGAGAAGACGAAGAGGCGGAGAAGCACCTAGAAGAAAAAGAAGATCATAATAGGCACTTTAAAAGGTTAACAGAAAATGTTACAGCCAAAGAGAACGAAATTTAGAAAGAAGCAGAAAGGTAGAGTTAAAGGTATTGCTCAAAGGGGACATACCATAGCTTTTGGATCTTTCGCTATCAAAGCATTGGAACCAGGTTGGATTACATCGAGACAAATTGAGGCAGCCAGGATTGCAATGACCAGGGCAATGAAGAGGGAAGGTCAGGTTTGGATTAGAATATTTCCAGATAAACCTGTAACAAAGAAGCCCGCTGAAGTAAGGATGGGTAAAGGTAAAGGAGCTCCTGAATATTGGGTAGCGACTGTAAGACCAGGAACTATTCTTTTCGAATCAGGTGGAGTTCCTCTTGAATTAGCGCAGGAGTCATTAAGATTAGCTGCACAAAAATTGCCTATTAGAACAAAATTTGTAGTTAGAAGGGATTATCAAGGTTAAGATCATGAAGAATTCAGAACTTAAAGGACTCTCTCTTGATGAGTTGAAAAACAGATTGGTTGGTGAGCAGGATAACTATCAGAAACTGAAGTTTGCTCATGAGATTACACCTATTGAAAACCCTAGCAAAATAAAACATGCTAGAAAATTGATAGCTAGAATTCAGACAGAAATCAGGGCTAAAGAACTGGCACAATAATACTGACATGGAAAGAAATCTTAGAAAAGAAAGAATCGGTCAGGTAGTTAGCGATAAGATGGATAAAACCATTACGGTATCTGTTCAAAGAAAGGTGAAACACCCTATTTACGGAAAGTTCGTAGCTAAAACTACCAAGTTTACCGCTCATGATGAAAAGAATGATTGCGGTATAGGTGATACTGTAAGAATTATGGAAACTCGACCTTTAAGTAAGAATAAAAGGTGGAGACTAGTAGAAATTTTAGAGAGAGCGAAATAAGATGATACAACAAGAGTCTAGATTAAGTGTTGCTGATAATAGCGGAGCAAAGGAAGTTCTTTGTATCCGAGTGCTTGGCGGTACTAAGAAAAGATACGCTTCAATTGGCGATAAGATCGTAGTTTCTGTAAAATCTGCAATTTCGTCAAGCAGTCTTAAAAAAGGTACAGTTTCTAAAGCTGTTATCGTAAGGACTAAGAAAGAAGTACGTAGAAAAGATGGTTCTTATATCAGGTTCGAAGATAATGCTGCGGTATTATTGACTGCAAATGATGAGCCAAGAGGTACTAGGATATTTGGTCCAGTAGCTAGAGAGCTTCGTGAGAAGCAGTTCATGAAAATTGTTTCATTAGCCCCAGAGGTACTTTAAGAATTAATAAGAGTTATGAAATCTCATAAACTAAAGATAAAAAAAGGAGACACTGTTAAAATAATTGCTGGTAATGCAAATGGCAAGACTGGTAAAGTTTTAGAGGTAATTCCTGAAAAATCGAGAGTTATTGTAGAAGGAGCTAACATGATTACAAAGCATGTGAAGCCTTCAGCTACAAAACCAGAAGGTGGTCTGGAGAATACTGAAGCACCTATTCATATCAGTAATGTGATGTTGGTTGATCCTTCTTCAGGAGAACCTACCAGAATCGGACGAAAGCTGAATAGCGATAATAAGTTACAGAGATTTTCTAAGAAAACAGGAGACTTTATATAACAATGGCAAATCCAAGATTAAAAGATAAGTATCTAAATGAAATCGTTCCTTCCTTGAAGGAAAAGTTTCAATATCAATCTGTGATGCAGGTTCCTAAGATCACAAAGATCTCTATCAATAAAGGTATTGGAGCTGCTGTTGCTGATAAGAAATTAATTGATACGGGTATTGAAGAATTGACTGCTATTGCAGGTCAGTTGGCAGTACCTACTAAAGCAAAGAATTCAATCTCAAACTTCAAGTTAAGAGAAGGAATGCCAATTGGTGCAAGAGTTACACTTAGGGGTGACAAGATGTATGAATTCCTAGATCGATTAATGTCTGTTGCTCTTCCTCGAGTAAGAGACTTTAGAGGAGTGAAGGATAAAGGATTCGATGGAAGAGGAAACTACACATTAGGTGTAAAGGAGCAAATCATCTTCCCTGAGATCAGTATTGAAAAAGTTAGTAGAATTTCTGGTATGGACATCACTTTTGTGACAACTGCTAATACTGACGAAGAAAGTTTCGAATTATTGAAGGCGTTTGGAATGCCATTCGCTAGAAAAAATTAAGATATGGCTAGAGAATCAATAAAAGCTAGAGAAAGAAAAAGAGAAAGATTGGTTGCAAAATATGCAGCTAAAAGAAAAGCTCTTAAGGAGGCTGGAGACTACGAAGGTCTTGATAAGTTACCAAGAAACTCTTCACCTGTTCGATTACACAACAGATGTAAATTAACTGGTAGACCTAAGGGGTATATGAGAAAGTTTGGTATCTCAAGGGTAACATTCAGAGAAATGGCCTCTGATGGAAAGATACCTGGAGTCACTAAAGCTTCTTGGTAGTTTTTTCTCTTTAACTTTCATTTAAGATATTAAATAATTAACTTTGCACCCCTGTTTCGAACAGCGGGTTTAAATTTTATAAGCAATGACAGATCCTATAGCAGATTATTTGACTAGACTGAGGAATGCGATTAAAGCAAACCACATGGTAGTTGACGTGCCTGCCTCCAATATAAAGAAGGAGCTTACGAAGGTACTTTATGATCAGGGATTTATTAGAAGTTACAAGTTTGAGGACAGTAGTGCTCAAGGTAACATAAAAATAGCCTTGAAGTACAATCCAGCAACAAAGCAATCTGCTATATTGAAGTTGGAGAGGGTGAGTAAACCAGGTTTAAGAAAGTATGCTGCGGCAGATAGTCTACCAAGGGTATTAAATGGCCTTGGTGTTGTGATACTTTCCACTTCTAAAGGTGTTATGACAGGCAAAGATGCTAAGAGTCAGAACATTGGGGGTGAAGTACTTTGTTACGTATATTAAGATTGAGTGAATCATGTCAAGAATAGGTAAAAAACCAATTTCGCTTCCAAAAGATGTTACGATTACTGTCGATGGTAATACTGTAACTTCTAAAGGACCAAAAGGTACGCTAACACAAGCTATTGATCCTGATATCTCAGTAAAAACTGAAGATGGACAGGTTATAGTTGAGCGACCAACGGACCAAAAAAGACATAAAGCACTACACGGACTTTACAGGTCTTTGATCAATAATATGGTGGAAGGTGTTAGTGAAGGATTTAAAACTCAACTAGAGTTAGTAGGTGTAGGTTATAAGGCATCAAACCAGGGAAATATTTTAGAATTGAACCTGGGTTACTCACACAATATTTTCGTTGCAGTTCCTGAAGAGGTTAAGGTAGCTACGGAAACATTGAAAGGTAAGAATCCTGTAGTAACACTTGAAAGTTCAGACAAACAACTTTTGGGGCAGGTAACCGCAAAGATCAGATCTCTTAGAAAGGTTGAACCTTACAAAGGAAAAGGTATTCGATTTGTCGGAGAGCAAGTTAGAAGGAAAGCTGGTAAAACTGCTGCTAAATAATTTTGGATATGGCTATTACTAAGAAAGATAGAAGAAAAAGAATCAGATTAGGAATCAGAAGAAAAATATCTGGTTCTGCAGAAAGACCAAGATTATCTGTATTCAAAAGCAATAAAGGCATCTACGTTCAACTTATTGATGACGTGAATGGTGTTACTTTAGCTGCAAGTTCCTCCAAAGAAGTTGGTTCTGAAGGTAAAGTAAATATTGAAGTATCAAAATCCGTTGGTAAGAAAATAGCTGAAAAAGCTGGAGCTAACGGAATCAAAGAAGTCGTTTTTGATAGAGGAGGTTATCCTTATCATGGAAAAGTAAAGGCCTTGGCAGAAGGTGCTCGTGAAGGAGGATTAAAACTATAATTTAGCTATGTCACAAAACATTAAAACATTAAAAGCGAGCGAAATAGACCTTAAAGAAAAGGTTGTAGCTATAAAAAGAGTAGCTAAAGTTGTAAAGGGTGGTAGAAGGTTCAGTTTTTCAGCTATTGTAGTAGTTGGAGACGGAAACGGTGTTGTAGGATATGGCCTTGGTAAAGCGAATGAAGTAACTGATGCTATTACTAAAGGAATTGATGATGCCAAGAAAAATCTTGTGAGAGTCCCTGTATATAGAGGTACTGTACCTCATGAGGCAATTGGAAAATTTGGTGGAGGTTTAGTATTATTAAAGCCAGCTTCAGCTGGTACAGGAGTAATAGCCGGTGGTGCTATGAGGGCTGTGCTTGAAAGTGCTGGAGTACATGATGTGCTAGCTAAGTCTAAAGGTTCATCTAACCCTCACAACGTGGTTAAGGCTACATTTGATGCACTTTCAAAAATGAGAGATGCATACTCTGTAGCACAACAAAGAGGTGTTTCTTTATCAAAAGTATTTAACGGATAATAATCATGTCGAAAGTAGTTATTACCCAAACCAGAAGCATAATCAAAAGACCTAAGAATCAAAAGCTTACAATTAAAGCTTTAGGGTTAGGTAAAATCAGTAAGTCTGTTGAAAAGGAGCTTACTCCTCAGATAGCTGGAATGATTAGAACAGTAAGTCACTTAGTTTCTGTAAAAGAATTATAAGATGAAATTAAATACACTTAAACCTGCTGAGGGTTCTGTAAAGAATAAGAAAAGAATTGGTAGAGGCCAGGGATCTGGTAGAGGTGGAACTTCTACAAAAGGTCACAAAGGAGCTCAATCAAGATCTGGTTACAGTAGAAAACTTGGATTTGAAGGTGGTCAAATGCCTTTATACAGAAGAGTTCCAAAATTTGGATTTACTAGTCCAAATAGGGTGGAAACTAAACCTGTGAATCTAGATGACATTCAGAAGTTAGTAGATAGTTCAAAAGCATCTGAAGTAACATTAGAATTGTTGAAAGAAAACGGTTTAGTCGGTAAAAATGATATCGTCAAAATTTTAGGCCGAGGTGAATTGAAAGCAAAAGTTAAGGTAACTGCTCATTTGTTTTCTAAGTCAGCGAAAGAGGCTATTGAAAAAGCTGGTGGTGAAGCTGTGACTTTATAATCTATGAAGAAATTTATTACTACTATAAAGAACATTTTTTCGATTGAAGACCTTCGGGTAAGGATCCTAAATACTTTAGGATTTCTTATCATTTTCAGACTTGGTTCTTTTGTCGTTTTACCTGGAATTGACCCAGATAAAGTTGGAGGTAAAGTTGAGGGTATATTAGGGTTCATGGATACTATCCTTGGAGGTGCATTCAGTAATGTATCAATCTTCGGTTTAGGTATTATGCCATACATTTCAGCTTCCATTGTTCTTCAGCTATTAACAGTTGCTGTTCCTTATTTCCAAAAGTTGCAGAAAGAAGGAGATAGTGGTAGAAAGAAGATTAGTCAAATTACCCGATTATTGACTATTGCAATATGTATGGCTCAATCTGTGGGGTATATTAAAGGTACTGTAAATTCAGATGCCATTTTAATAAATCAAAACTTATTCCTTTTTACTTCAATGGTTATTTTGACGGCAGGTACAATTTTCTGTATGTGGCTGGGTGAAAAGATAACAGATAAAGGAATTGGTAATGGTATTTCAATGCTGATCATGATCGGTATCATATCCAGATTTCCTGGTAGTATTATTCAGGAAGCAATGTCCAGGGGTATGAATCAAGCTTTGATATTCATTCTTGAAATTGTTGCATTGTTTTTTGTAGTAATGGGAGTAGTGATGTTAGTTCAGGCTGTAAGGAGAATACCGGTGCAATATGCTAAGCAAGTGGTTGGGAATAAAGTATATGGCGGAGGACAAAGACAGTATATCCCATTGAAGGTAAATGCTGCTGGTGTAATGCCAATTATTTTCGCACAATCATTAATGTTTGTTCCCGCACTTATAGCTGGAATTTGGGCTAATGAAAATGATATTGCGAATTATGTAGGTACAACTTTCAGTCAGATTGATTCTTGGCAATACAATACATTGTTTGCCGTGCTGATTATAGTTTTTACATTTTTCTATACAGCAATAACGATTAACCCAAATCAAATTGCTGACGATATGAAAAGAAATGGGGGGTTTATTCCTGGTATTAAGCCTGGTAAACAAACCTCAGAATATATTGATGGAGTTTTAACCAAAGTTACACTTCCTGGAAGTTTCTTCCTTGCAATTGTAGCGATCATGCCGGCCTTTGCAATCATTGCAGGTGTAAGTGGAGATTTCGCTCAGTTTTACGGAGGAACATCATTGTTGATTATGGTAGGTGTAATTTTAGATACTTTACAACAAATTGAGAGTTACCTGCTTATGCGTCATTACGAAGGTATGATGAAGAGCGGTAAGATTTCTGGAAGATCTCAAAACGTTGCAGTAGCATAATTATGGCAAAGCAGGCATCAATAGAACAAGACGGTACGATCGTTGAAGCATTGTCTAATGCGATGTTCCGAGTAGAATTAGAAAACGGTCATCAGGTGATTGCTCACATTTCCGGTAAGATGAGAATGAATTATATCAAAATTCTTCCTGGAGATAAAGTGAAATTGGAAATGTCACCATATGATCTTACTAAAGGTAGAATTGTTTACAGATATAAATAACCATGAAGGTAAAGGCATCAGTAAAGAAAAGAAGTGCAGATTGCAAGGTTATCCGAAGAAAGGGTAAAATCTATGTGATCAACAAAAAGAATCCAAAATTTAAACAAAGGCAAGGATAGATTATGGCAAGGATTTCAGGAGTAGATATTCCAGATAATAAGCGAGGTGAGATAGGACTTACCTACATATTTGGTATAGGCAAAAGCACTGCCCAAAAAATCTTGGCAGAAGCAGGAGTTGATCCTAACAAAAAAGTTGGTGAATGGAATGATGATGAATCTAACAAGATTAGAAGCATCATTAGTGAAAATTTCAAAGTAGAAGGTGTACTGAAATCTGAAGTCCAACTTAACATCAAAAGATTGCTGGATATTGGATGCTATCGTGGGTTAAGACACAGAAGAGGTCTTCCTGTTAGAGGACAAAAAACTAAGAATAACGCCCGAACCAGAAAGGGTAAGAGAAAAACTGTTGCTAACAAGAAGAAAGCTGTTAAATAATATTTGAAATGGCACAAAAGAGAAAAGATAAAGCAAAGAAGAGAGTAGTTCTTGTTGAGCCGATAGGCCAGGCACACATTAGAGCCTCCTTCAACAATATCATTATTTCACTGACGAACAATCAGGGACAGGTTATTTCCTGGGCTTCAGCTGGAAAGATGGGTTTTAAAGGTTCAAAAAAGAACACACCTTATGCGGCTCAGGTAGCTGCAGAAAACTGTGCTAAGGCAGCTTATGATCTAGGTCTTAGAAAAGTAGAAGTATTTGTAAAAGGTCCTGGTGCAGGTCGAGAATCTGCTATCAGAACACTCCAGAATAATGGAATTGAAGTAACAATGATTAAAGATGTTACGCCACTTCCACACAATGGATGTAGACCACCGAAAAGAAGAAGAGTTTAAAATTATTTTGATTTAAGAATATGGCAAGGTATACAGGTCCAAAGACTAAAATAGCCAGAAAATTCAATGATCCTATATTTGGCCCAAGTAAGGCGCTTCAGAAGAAAAGCTACCCTCCGGGACAACATGGTAGAGGTAGAAGAAGAAAGCAGTCTGAATATGCTATCCAGTTAGCTGAGAAGCAAAAGGCTAAATACACTTATGGTGTGCTAGAAAAGCAATTTGCTAACGCATTTGATAAAGCAACCAGAAAAGGCGGAATTACTGGTGAAGTATTGTTGCAACTTCTTGAAGCAAGATTAGACAATACTGTATTTCGATTGGGTATTGCTCCTACAAGAAGAGCTGCCAGACAATTAGTTTTACACAAGCACATCACTGTAAATGGAGAGCTTGTTAACGTTCCTAGTTATCACTTAAGAAATGGTGATGTAATTGCAGTAAGAGAGAAATCAAAATCTCTTGAGGTAATTACTGATAGCTTAGCTGCCAGAACTGGCCACAAATATAGCTGGTTAGAATGGGAAGGTGCTGAGATGACTGGTAAATTCCTAAATCCACCTAGTAGGGAAGAGATTCCTGAAAATATTAAAGAGCAACTGATAGTTGAACTTTACTCTAAATAATTAATTTCAACATTAAAGAATTACAATATGTCAATACTTGCATTTCAAATGCCCGAGAAAGTAGTGATGGAAAAGGCCGACGATTTTCATGGTCTTTTTACATTCAAACCTTTAGAAAGAGGTTACGGGGTAACCATTGGTAATGCATTGAGGAGAATTCTTTTGTCTTCATTAGAAGGCTATGCAATTACTGGGATTAAGGTTCCTGGTGTTTTGCACGAATTCTCTACGATCGAGGGTGTGATTGAGGATGTGTCTGAAATTATTCTAAACCTTAAGATGGTTAGATTCAAGAAAATTTCGGATGTGATCGATAACAAAGTAAGTATCCAAATCTCTAACCAAAGTCAATTCAAAGCAGGCGACATTGCTGGTTCAACAACTTCTTTTGAAATATTGAATCCTGAGCACGTAATTTGTAATGTTGACCCCTCTGCTCAATTTGAAATTGAATTGACAATTGAGAAGGGAAGAGGTTATGTAACTTCAGAAGATAATAAACCTGCTGATCAGGTATTCGGATTTATTCCAATTGATGCAATCTTCACACCAATCAAAAATGTAAAGTATTCAATTGAGAATACAAGGGTTGAACAAAAGACTGACTATGAGCAGTTGATTTTGGATATTGAAACTGATGGTTCAATACACCCTGAGAATGCATTGAAAGGTGCGGCAAATATACTTATCCAACACTTCATGTTATTCTCTGATCAGACAATGATTCTTGATACACATGATAAAGGAGAGCCTGAGGCTGTAGATGAAGAATTGCTTCACATGAGGAAGTTGTTGAAAACTCAACTGAATGATCTGGATCTTTCAGTTAGAGCGTACAACTGCCTGAAAGCTGCAGATGTAAAAACTCTTGGTGACTTAGTGAAACTGGAGATTTCTGATATGATGAAGTTTAGAAACTTTGGTAAGAAGTCTTTAGCAGAATTGGAACAGTTGGTGGCAGAGAAGAATTTAACATTCGGAATGGATCTGTCAAAGTACAAACTTGACGAGGAATAAAAGAAAATGAGACACGGAAAAAAATTCAATCACCTTGGTAGAACAGCATCTCACAGAAGTGCAATGCTTTCTAACATGGCTACATCATTGATCGTAAATAAAAGGATCAATACAACTGTGGCAAAGGCCAAAGCATTGAAAAAATATGTGGAGCCTCTAATCACAAAGGCAAAAAGTAATACAACTCATTCTAGAAGAACAGTATTCTCTTATCTTCAGGATAAGGAATCAGTGAATATACTTTTTGGTGAAGTAGCTGAGAAAGTAGCCAGCAGACCTGGTGGATATACAAGAATTATCAAAACTGGTTTTAGACTGGGTGATAACGCTGAGATGTGTATGATGGAACTTGTAGACTTCAATGAATTACTTCTTGAAGAAAGCAAACCAGCAAAAGCAAAAACCAGAAGAAGCAGAAGAGGTGGTGGTAGTAAGACTGAAACAAAAACGGCTGCTGAAACTGAGGTAGTTGAAGAGGTAAAGGAGGAAGTTAAAGAGGAGGCAGTTGCAGAAGAAACTGTTGAGGCTGCTGCTGAAGAAGTAGTGGAAGTTAAAGCAGAGGAGGAAGCTCCTGAACAGAAAGAAGAAAAATCTGATGACGCTGAAGAAAGCGATGAAGAGAAGAAAGACTAATAAGTCATCATGATAATATTAAAAGGGTAAGGTCTTTAATGATCTTACCCTTTTTTTATGTTTATACTGAACACTTGGTTATTTAATTCTTATTTTTGCTCGACCTCAAAAATGATGTTGATCAGAAAAATTTACTGGAACAAATTCAAAATCTTAATAGATGAAATACACTAGCGGAAAAGATGCAATTCTTATGCTGCAAGATGGAACCGTTTTCAAGGGTAGTGCTATAGGCAAAATTGGTACATCTGGCGGTGAAATATGTTTCAATACTGGAATGACGGGATATCAGGAGATATACACGGATCCATCTTACTTTGGTCAAATCATTGTCAATACAACCTCGCACATTGGGAATTATGGTGTGAATGATGATGAACAAGAATCTGACCACCCTCAAATCACAGGCCTGGTGGTGAATGAATTTTCTCACACCTACAGTAGAAAAACAGCTGATGACGGTTTACAGGAATATCTTGAAAAGCACAATACAGTTGGGATATCAAATGTAGATACCAGAAAGATAGTTCGTCATATTCGTAGCAAGGGAGCAATGAATGCCATCATATCTTCAGAGATCTTTGATCTGGAGGAATTAAAGAAAGAGCTTGATAAAATACCTTCAATGGAGTCTCTTGAACTCTCATCGAAGGTAACGACAAAAGAACCATATGAGCTAGGTAGTGATTCATCTGAAATCAAGGTAGCGGTTCTCGATATTGGTGTGAAAAAATCAATACTCAAGAACCTGACTGCAAGAGGGATCAAGTGTAAAGTATTTCCAGCACAGACCACTTTCTCTGAAATGGAAAGTTGGAAACCCAATGGTTATTTCATTTCTAACGGACCTGGAGATCCAGCCGCAATGCCGTATGCTGTTGATACTGTGAAAAATATATTAGAACAAGATAAGCCAATTTTTGGTATTTGCCTGGGACATCAGATATTGGCTCGAGCAAATGATATTGATACTTATAAGATGCACCATGGCCATCGGGGAATTAATCATCCGGTTAAGAACTTACTCACCGGTAAAAGTGAGGTAACTAGTCAAAACCATGGTTTCTCCGTAGATATGGAGGCAGTAAAAAAATCAGATAAAGTAACTTTGACCCATACAAACCTAAATGATGAGACTGTCGAGGGTTTAGCTGTAAATGGAAAGAATGCTTTTTCCGTTCAGTATCACCCTGAGTCATCCCCTGGACCCCACGATTCCAGGTATTTGTTTGATCAATTTTTACAATTACTAACTAAAAATTAAAAGCGATGAGTTTAATCGAAAGCGTACATGCACGTCAAATTTTTGATTCAAGAGGTAATCCTACTATTGAAGTAGATGTTGTAACTGAAAATGGATTTCTTGGAAGAGCTGCTGTACCATCTGGTGCATCAACCGGAGAGAATGAAGCAGTTGAATTAAGAGATGGGGACAAGTCAAAGTACATGGGCAAAGGTGTCTTAAAGGCTGTTGAAAACGTCAACGACATTATTGCTCCAGAAATTATTGGATTCTCAGTTTTGGAACAAAGATTGATTGACAAAATCATGATTGAAGCTGATGGCACAGAGACCAAAGGAAAACTAGGAGCCAATGCAATACTTGGAGTGTCTCTTGCTGTCGCAAAAGCCGGAGCAGCTGAATTGGGTTTGCCACTTTATAAATATATTGGAGGAGTTAATGCTTATACATTGCCTGTTCCAATGATGAATATTATAAACGGAGGTTCTCACTCCGATGCGCCTATTGCATTTCAGGAATTTATGATCAGACCTGTAGGTGCGCCATCTTTTACAGAGGCTTTAAGAATGGGTTCAGAGGTATTTCATAACCTAAAAAGTATCATCAAAGCAAAAGGATTAAGTACTGCTGTAGGTGATGAAGGAGGTTTCGCACCAAATTTCTCTGGTGGAACTGAAGAAGCATTGGAAAGTGTTCTTGATGCGATTAAAAAGGCTGGTTATGAACCTGGAAAAGATATCACCATTGCACTCGACTGTGCATCTTCTGAATTTTATGAAGATGGAAAATATAATTATGCAAAATTCGAAGGTGATTCTGGTGCGGTAAGGTCTAAGGAGGAACAGGTAGATTATCTTGCAGAATTAATCAGTAAGTATCCGATTGATTCAATTGAAGATGGTTGTGCTGAAACCGATTGGGATGCATGGGCATTATTAACAGCCAAAATAGGAGACAAATGCCAATTAGTAGGTGATGATCTTTTTGTGACCAATGTGAAGTTCCTTCAAAGAGGTATTGAAGAGAAAAGTGCAAATTCAATTTTGATTAAAGTGAATCAAATTGGTACACTTTCTGAAACACTTGATGCGATTGAATTAGCTCATAAGGCAGGATTTACTGCGGTTGTATCTCATAGATCAGGTGAAACAGAAGATGCTACGATCGCTGATATTGCTGTAGCGACAAATGCTGGTCAGATTAAGACTGGTTCTGCTTCAAGATCGGACAGAATGGCTAAATATAATCAGCTTCTTAGAATTGAGGAAGAGTTGGGCGAAACTGCCATGTTTCCGTCAAAATAGAAAGTAATTTGACACGTTATATACAAGTCCCAATGAATCATTGGGACTTTTTTAATTATCTTTAACAAAAAGAGAAGATCATCATGTTAAACAGAGCTCCTAAAATTTTTCGAAATTTTTATTTCATCACAGGTATGTTCTTTATCGTGTGGATGCTATTTATAGACTCTGCAGATTTATTTGGTCATGTTGGTTTAAGGTCTAAGTTATCTGAGCTGAAGGCTCAGAAAGAGTTTTATCAAGAGAAAATTAAGCAAGTAGAAGCTGAAAGAGAGGCCCTCTTAAATGATCCGGAGCTTCTTGAAAGATTTGCCCGGGAAAAGTACTATATGAAAAAACCTAATGAAGATGTTTTCGTTGTAGTTGACAAAGACAACTAGATGAAGAAGTCAGTATTAATAGTATCTTTTCTTACTTTATTTTCAGCTCAGGCATTCTCCCAAACATCTTTTGGAAATGAGCCATCTTTCATAGACAGGCTGTATTTTGGAGGGGGTATGGGGTTTAGTGTAGGGTCTAATGTTTCCTCTGTAACAGCTTCCCCTTTGGTGGGCTACATGATTACTGATAGGCTATCCGCAGGGCTTGGTTTTACATATCAGTATATTGGTTTTAGAAATGTTGACATTAGTGCTTCAAATTATGGAGGTAGGGTATTTGGTCGATTCAACATTACCCAGGAGCTATTCCTCTATAACGAATACGAGTACCTGAATTTTGAGATCATTGATTTACTGAATAGAGATAACAATGAGCGTCAGGGCTTTTCAAGTTACCTTGCTGGGTTGGGTTATGCTGTTCCGATTGGTCGTGTGGCGGCTTTATATGCTATTGGCTTGTATAATTTTTCATGGAATGAAAACAAAGCATCTCCCTATGATAGTCCCTGGGTTTTTAGGGCGGGTATCACAGCAGGATTTGGCTTCTAATTGATTGTTTCTGGAAACGGGACGTTGAATTCTGATGCCAATGTCTTAAGGTCTTCAATTACTGGTTTGAGTAATGGAATACCCTCAGACATTCTAACTTTTTCACAGGCTCTTTCTGGATCTCCTGGAATTAATACCTTTTCTTGTCCACTCACCGTTTCAGCACTTCTAAATGTACGGATCCAATTGTCAATGTGATTAAAGTATTCTTTCTTAGGTCTGAAAGAATCAACTCTCATGGCGCCAAAGAAATGTCCGAGCCCTTTACCCACCGGATTTGCTGATGGTTCCAAAAAGGCTACAAATGGTGGTACCCAAGGACCATAATTAGCTCCTGAAAGAACAGCTGAAAAAATATCTACGACTGCTGAAAGCCCATAACCTTTGTGAGAACCATGTTCTCTATCTCCTCCCAATGGAAGCAAAGCTCCTCCTTCCTTTACCCCTGAGGAATTTGTGGTTGGGATACCATCTTTATCCTGAACCCATCCTAATGGAGCGTCCATTTGTTTTCTTTGCAATATTTCCAGTTTGCCATTGGCAGCTGTGGTAGTTGCCATGTCCAATACAAAATCATCCTCTTTATCAGCTGGGATTGCAACTGAAATTGGGTTGGTGCCCAGCATTCTTTGCTTAGAAAAGGTTGGTGAAACCAGTGGACTTGCATTGGTCATGCTAAACCCAATCATGTCTTTTTCCAATGCTTTCATTGAATGGTATCCTGCAATTCCATAGTGATTAGAATTCTTAACAGATACCCAGCCAGAACCATATTTTTCAGCCATTTCGATGGCTAGATTCATGGCAAAAGGAGCAACCACTAATCCCAGACCAGCATCTCCATCTACCACCGCAGTGGTGGGTGTTTGGTGTACAATGCGAATTTCCGGGGTAGGATTGATTCGGTCTTTTTTATAAAGTCTCACATAACCTGATAACCGGGCAACACCATGTGAATCAACCCCTCTAATATCAGCTGACAATAAAACATCTGCTCCTAGTTGTGCATGGTCATCACTACATCCAATTGCTTTTAAAACATCAATGGTAAAGTTTCTGAGTGAATTGTAAGAATATTTCATGAAATCTTGAAAATTGTAATACGCTGAAGAGTTATGACTTCTTGTCTACCTCTTCTTTACAAAGTTGTTCTAAAATGTCAAGTAAAACGCCTTCCTTAAGTGCGTAGGCTGATACTCTGATGTTTGAAAGTTGGAGTTTGTTAATGATGAAATTGATCAACACAACTGCCACAACTATCATATCTACCCTTAATGGGATCATCCCAGGAATTTCTAATCTGGCCGATCTGTTTTTGGCAATTATTTCCTCCACAATTGCTGGGTACTCGCTCATCGGCAATGGAAACTCCGTTGTGTCAGGGGACTTTTCTAAATCCTGCTTCATTCTATAGATATCACTTAAAGTATCAAATGTACCTGAAGAGCCTACTAGTGTATTAATATCGTATTTGCTTGCGGTTATAAACAATTCAGTCAATTGATCATCAAGGTAATCTTCCAGGTCTTTGATTTCTTCTGTGGTGATGGGATCGTTTTTGTGGAATTTGTCAATCAGTCTTTGTCCTCCAATCTCAAAGCTTCGTCTCCAAAGTAAATCTTTTTGGTTCCCAATAATAAACTCAATACTTCCACCACCTATATCCATTATGAGAGATGTCCCCTTACCAAGGTCAAGGGCTTTTCTTACACCACCATAGATAAATTCTGCTTCCTGGTTTCCACTTATAACTCTGACGTTTATATCGGTTTGTTCCTTTATTCTTTTGATTAGTTCAAGGCCATTGATTGCATTTCTGATGGCACTTGTGGCTGTAGCGAAAACCTTATCTACTTTCTCTATGTCGATAGTCTCTCTGAATCTTCTAAGCGCCTTCAGTGCTCTTTTTTCTGCTTCCTGAGTAATTCTACCTTCTGAAATTCCACCTTTGCCGATTCGAACCGCCGTTTTTTCTTTATACAATACTTTAAAATCAGCCGATTGAACTGAGGCAATCAGCAAATGAAAAGTATTTGTACCCATGTCAATTACAGCTATCTTCATTTCTTTAGCTTGAATGGCCGCAAGATAATTAAATCCTTCGCTTATTTTTTTTAGATTGAGGAAACTTATTAAAAAATGCGCCTGATAATTATACGCACAGCTGAAAAAATCAATCGTATTTTTAAAATATCTTTGACGAAATCAAATAAACGATCGATCAAAAGTGAATAAAACAACCAAAGAAAAGATTGTATACCTCGAAGAACAGAATAGCAAAGCTCTTGAGGCTGGAGGTTTAGATAAAATTGAGAAGCAACATAAGAAAGGAAAACTTACCGCTCGGGAAAGGATAGAACTTCTATTGGATAGGGATTCTTTTCAAGAAATAGGAAAATTTGTTGTGCATAGAGCAAAAGATTTTGGTCTTGAAAAACAGCAAGTACTTGGAGATGGTGTGATTACAGGATTTGGGACTATCAGCAAAAGGTTAGTTTATGTATTTAGTCAGGATTTCACTGTCTTCGGGGGATCATTGTCTGAGACACACGCTGAGAAAATTGTTAAAGTAATGGATATGGCCATGAAGAATGGCGCACCAATCATTGGATTAAATGATTCGGGAGGTGCTCGTATTCAGGAGGGTGTTGTTTCGCTTGGTGGTTACGCTGATATCTTCTATCGAAATACTCTAGCTTCCGGAGTAATTCCACAAATTTCAGCAATCATGGGACCTTGTGCAGGTGGAGCGGTTTATTCTCCAGCCATTACAGATTTCATCATGATGGTAGATACAACTTCATACATGTTCGTAACAGGGCCAAATGTAGTGAAAACTGTTACGAATGAAGTAGTGACATCTGAAGAACTGGGTGGAGCTAGCACTCATGCCAGTAAAAGTGGGGTCTCCCATTTCACTTGTGCAAATGAAGTAGAGTGTATAAAGAACATTCGAAATATTCTGAGCTATATTCCTCAAAATTGCGAAGACCATGCTCCAAGCATTCCTTATCAATTAAAAGAAGATGAAACCCGCGAGGTGCTTGACCAAATCTTGCCAGATAACCCAAGTCAACCTTATGATATGCGTGAGGTAATTGATGGGATCATAGATGAGAATACATTTCTAGAGGTGCATAAGGATTTTGCAGAAAATATTGTTGTTGGATTCGGAAGGTTAGCTGGAAAAAGCATCGGAATAGTTGGGAATCAGCCGGCATCATTAGCAGGGGTACTTGATATTGATAGCAGCACAAAAGCTGCAAGATTTGTTCGTTTTTGTGATAGCTTCAATATTCCGCTTTTGGTACTAGTGGATGTACCTGGGTTTTTGCCGGGAACTGATCAGGAGTGGAATGGAATTATAACCAATGGAGCAAAACTATTATATGCTTTCAGTGAGGCTACCGTCCCAAGAGTAACAGTGATTACAAGAAAAGCATATGGTGGAGCTTATGATGTGATGAACTCCAAGCATATTGGAGCTGATATGAATTTTGCCTGGCCTTCTGCTGAGATTGCAGTTATGGGTGCAAAAGGAGCTGCTGAAATCATATTCAAGAAAGAAATTAAGCAAGCTGACGATAAGGAAGCGAAGCTCCAGGAAAAGGTAGATGAATACACAGAAAAGTTTGCCAACCCATACATTGCAGCAGGAAGAGGTTTCATTGATGAAGTAATTCTTCCTCACAATACCAGAATAAAGCTAATCAGTGCTTTTGAGATGTTGAGAAACAAGGTAGATAAGTTACCTAGAAAGAAACATGGAAACATGCCTTTATAATTGAAGAATAGATGGATACTAAGAGTAAAGAATTTTTATACAAATATTTGAATAATGCCTCTCCAACTGGATTTGAATCTAGTGGGCAGGAAATATGGTTAGATTATATAAAGCCAAATGTTGATAGTTACATTACCGATACCTATGGATCGGTAGCGGCAATTATCAACCCTGAGGCTACATACAAAGTGGTGATTGAGGCACATGCTGATGAGATTAGCTGGTTTGTAAATTACATTACTGAGGAAGGATATATATACGTGATTAGAAATGGAGGTTCGGATCATCAAATAGCTCCCTCCAAGCGAGTAAATATCCATACAAAGAAAGGAATTGTTAGAGGAGTTTTTGGATGGCCTGCGATCCATGTGAGAAAAGAAAAAGAAGAAGCTCCATCTCTCAAAAATATTTTCATCGATGTGGGAGCAGATTCGAAAGATGAAGTGCTTGAAATGGGAATTCATGTTGGTTCAGTGATCACATTTGAAGATGAACTAATGGAGCTTAATAATAGGTACCTATGCGGAAGAGCATTGGATAACCGAATTGGCGGATTCATGATCGCAGAAGTGGCTAGAAGAATCAAAGAAAATGCCATAGAATTACCATTTGGACTTTATGTGGTGAATGCTGTTCAGGAAGAGATTGGATTAAGAGGTGCTGAAATGATGGCCCATAGAATTAGTCCAGATGTTGCAATTGTAACAGATGTCTGTCATGACACACAATCTCCCATGTATGACAAAAAGACCAGTGGTGACAATAAAGCAGGTAAGGGTCCTGTATTGTCTTATGGACCTGCTATTCAGAATAACCTAAGAGACATGATCATAGCTACTGCCGAGAAGGAAAGCATTCCTTTTCAGAGATTAGCCTTATCAAGGGCCACTGGAACTGATACTGATGCTTTTGCCTATTCGAAGGATGGTGTCGCATCTGCACTAATATCACTACCACTCAAATATATGCATACCACTGTAGAAACTGCATCTTTAAATGATATTGAACATGTGATTCAGTTGATATACAATACTGTAACCTCAATAGAAGATGGCCAGGATTTTAGATATATCAAATAAACACCTGGAATTCCAATGATTTTTCAGGATCAGGTTGGGAATCAGGTTGATCTTAAAAGTTATCCCAAGCGGATTATCTCATTGGTTCCATCCATTACAGAATTACTTTTCTCCTTGGGTTTAGGAAATAGAATTGTAGGTAGGACAAAGTTCTGTATCTACCCATCAGAACAGATTCAAGGAGTCAAAGTAATTGGAGGTACTAAAAATTTTAGGTTTGACGATATTCATCAGTTGAATCCTGACCTGATTATTGGAAATAAAGAAGAAAATTATTTTGAAGGAATAGAAGAGCTAAGAAACCATTATCCGGTTTGGATGAGTGATGTAATTACCCTGGAAGACAATTATGATTTGATTCATAAACTTGGAGAAATAACTCAATCCCAGGAATCGGCTAAACTGATTATTGATAAGACCAGACAAATACTTTCGGAAATTGAAGGGCAATTCAAAGGAAGTGTACTTTATTTTATTTGGAAGAACCCATTTATGGTGGTTGGAAAGAATACTTTCATTGACCACATGATTAAGTTTCTGGGATTTGAAAACATTGTACTACAATCACGTTACCCTGAGATTGACGAATATGTTTTAAAGAATTACACACCAGATTATCTTTTTTTGTCCACCGAACCATATCCATTCAAAAAAAATGGACTCTCAGAGTTTCAAGAATTATTGCCCAATGCAAAACCGGTAATTGTAAATGGTGAGTTTTTTAGCTGGTACGGTAGTCGTTTATTGAATGCGGGGAAGTATTTCCAAAATCTACATCAACAGTTATGAGCTATGTGTTTTGAAAAAACCCAAAATAGTTTAATCTAAGCCAGAATTTGCCTTGTCGACTAATATGTACCATTAGTCGTAAACATGAAATATTGTCTGTTTTTCGTATCATATTTACTTTAGATAATTGTATCTAGTACAGTAGTATGATCAGCTTTACGGAAATTAAACAATTAGGCAAAACTGTGATAGGGTGTAAGAAAATTTTGATTACGATTATTGTCACACTGACAATCAGTGTGCATCTGTCGTTTGGCCAGTGTATTTCATCGAACACAAATGATTCGGATGTTGGCTTTCTGAATGCGAAAGTTGGTCAAAGCTTCACAGCATCATGTTCTGGAACGTTAGAATCTATTCAGGTCTTAGCTCAGTCAGCCAATTCCGGATTGACGATGAGTGTATACTCTGGAGAAGGAATTAGTGCACCTAACTTACTTGGGTCAGTTTCAGGAATAAGTTTTTCAGCATCTGCCGATAATTCAGATTTCAAGTCAATTGATTTCTCTGCAGAATCTATTGCCATTACCTCGGGAAATCAATACACTTATGCCTTTACAGCAGGAAGTCCACAGGGTATACGTCACGATAATGATGCAGCATACGCAGATGGTATCATGTTTTTCAACGGTAATCCGTTTGGAGTACTAGACATGATGTTTCAGGTAGAGGTACTTTCATCAGAACCAGGTCTTACCCTTTACCCCTCATCAACCACAGGTGCATCTGATGATGAAGATGGAGGACAAGTGTACCTGGTCGCCGAATTGGATGGGACATCAGCTTCAGATGTTGATATTACATTTGACTATTCTGGTAGTGCCACAAGTGGAGTGGATTACACTGCATCCACAACCTTGACTATAACAGCAGGAGATTTAAAGGATAGTGTTTTGATTAGCTACAGTACAGATGCCATTGTAGAAACTGATGAAACCATAGAGGCTACTATAAATAGTGTGGTAAATGCACAAGAAACGGGGACACAGCAAGTAGATTTTACTATTACAAATGATGATGCAGCAACAATTTCCATTGGTGACGTATCAGTAAGTGAAGGTAATTCAGGGACAAAAAACCTGACTTTCACAGCAACATTAACAGGTGATGTGGATCAAAGCATTGATGTTGATTTTGCCACTCAGGATGGAACAGCAACAACAGCAGATACTGATTACAACAGTCAGACTGGAACACTTACATTCAGTGGAAGTAATGGAGAAACTGAGACTATTGATGTTGTCATAAATGGTGATACCAAGGCAGAAGACGATGAGATCTTTACCATTCAATTATCGAATGTAGTAGCCGGTGGTAAAGATGTAACATTTTCAGATGCCGAAGGTGAGGGAACAATCACAAACGATGATCTTCAACCAACAATCAGTATCGATGATGTAACAGTTACAGAAGGTAATGCTGGTACTACGACAGCACAGTTTACGATTTCACTATCAGATCCTTCAGGCCAGACGATCACAGTAGACTATGCGACAGCCAATAATACGGCAACAACTGCTGATGGAGATTACGATGCGGTTACTACAACTACAGTGACATTCAACCCTGGAGAGACAGATAAGAATGTAGACATTACAATCAATGGAGATACGAAGGATGAAGCAGACGAAACTTTTTTTGTTAATCTGACCAACCCAACGAACGCTACGATCCTGGACAACCAGGGAGAAGGAACGATCAATAATGATGACACTGCACCAACAATTAGTATTGACGATGTAACAGAGAATGAAGGCGATGCGGGAACTACAACAGCTCAATTTACTATTTCATTATCAGATCCATCAGGTCAAACGATCACCGTCGACTATGCAACAGCAGACAATTCAGCAACTACTGCAGATAGCGATTATGATGCAGTTTCTACAACTACAGTAACGTTCAACCCAGGTGAGACGGATAAGACTGCAGACATCACTATCAATGGAGACACAAACAATGAAGCAGACGAGACCTTCTTTGTAAACCTGACCAATCCAACGAATGCTACAATAATAGACAACCAGGGAGAAGGAACAATCACCAATGATGATGTATCACCACCCTCTGGATCTTGTACAATGGCAAACACAAACGATTCGGATGTTGGCTTTCTGAATGCGAAAGTTGGTCAAAGCTTCACAGCATCATGTTCTGGAACATTAGAATCTATTCAGGTCTTAGCTCAGTCAGCCAATTCCGGATTGACGATGAGTGTATACTCTGGAGAAGGAATTAGTGCACCTAACTTACTTGGGTCAGTTTCAGGAATAAGTTTTTCAGCATCTGCCGATAATTCAGATTTCAAGTCAATTGATTTCTCTGCAGAATCTATTGCCATTACCTCGGGAAATCAATACACTTATGCCTTTACAGCAGGAAGTCCACAGGGTATACGTCACGATAATGATGCAGCATACGCAGATGGTATCATGTTTTTCAACGGTAATCCGTTTGGAGTACTAGACATGATGTTTCAGGTAGAGGTACTTTCATCAGAACCAGGTCTTACCCTTTACCCCTCATCAACCACAGGTGCATCTGATGATGAAGATGGAGGACAAGTGTACCTGGTCGCCGAATTGGATGGGACATCAGCTTCAGATGTTGATATTACATTTGACTATTCTGGTAGTGCCACAAGTGGAGTGGATTACACTGCATCCACAACCTTGACTATAACAGCAGGAGATTTAAAGGATAGTGTTTTGATTAGCTACAGTACAGATGCCATTGTAGAAACTGATGAAACCATAGAGGCTACTATAAATAGTGTGGTAAATGCACAAGAAACGGGGACACAGCAAGTAGATTTTACTATTACAAATGATGATGCAGCAACAATTTCCATTGGTGACGTATCAGTAAGTGAAGGTAATTCAGGGACAAAAAACCTGACTTTCACAGCAACATTAACAGGTGATGTGGATCAAAGCATTGATGTTGATTTTGCCACTCAGGATGGAACAGCAACATCAGCAGATACTGATTACAACAGTCAGATTGGAACACTTACATTCAGTGGAAGTAATGGAGAAACTGAGACAATTGATGTTGTCATAAATGGTGATACCAAGGCAGAAGACGATGAGATCTTTACCATTCAATTATCGAATGTAGTAGCCGGTGGAAAAGACGTAACATTTTCAGATGCCGAAGGTGAGGGAACAATCACAAACGATGATCTTCAACCAACAATCAGTATCGATGATGTAACAGTTACAGAAGGTAATGCTGGTACTACGACAGCACAGTTTACGATTTCACTATCAGATCCTTCAGGCCAGACGATCACAGTAGACTATGCGACAGCCAATAATACGGCAACAACTGCTGATGGAGATTATGATGCGGTTACTACAACTACAGTGACATTCAACCCTGGAGAGACAGATAAGACTGTTGATGTAACCGTAAATGGAGATATTAATTATGAGGACCCGGAAACTTTTCTTGTCAACTTGTCTAATCCTACAAATGCGACAATTTTAGATAACCTGGGTGTTGGTACCATCAACAATGATGATGCAAAACCTACTATCAGTATAGACGATGTTGCAGAAAATGAGGGTAATGCCGGTACTACGACAACACAATTTACAATAACTTTATCCGCTACTTCTGTCCAAACAATTACAGTAGATTATGCCACAGCAGACAATACGGCGACTACAGCAGACAGTGATTATATTGCAGTCACCACCACCACAGTAACGTTCAACCCAGGAGAGACAGACAAAACTGTAGACATCACTATCAATGGCGATACAAAAGATGAAGCAGATGAAACCTTCTTTGTGAACCTGACCAATCCCACGAATGCCACAATTCTGGACAACCAGGGAGAAGGAACAATTACCAACGATGATACGGCCCCCACTATCAGCATTGACAATGTGACAGAAAATGAAGGTAATGCTGGAACCACCACAGCACAATTTACAATTTCATTATCAGACCCATCAGGTAAAACAATCACTGTAGACTATGTCACAGCAGACAATACAGCGACTACAGCAGACAGCGATTATGATGCAGTAACAACCACAACAGTAACGTTCAACCCCGGCGAGACAGATAAGACTGTAGACATTACGATCAATGGCGATACAAATAATGAAGCAGATGAGACTTTCTTTGTCAACCTTACTAACCCAACGAATGCTACGATTCTAGATAGCCAGGGAGAAGGAACCATTACTAATGACGATACAGCCCCGACGATCAGTATTGACGATGAAGCAGTGAATGAAGGAAATGCTGGTACTGTTACGGCTCAATTCACAATTTCTCTATCAGGTTCTTCTTTCCAAACAATCACGGTAGACTATGCTACAGCAGACAATACAGCAACAACGGCGGACAGTGATTATGATGCAGTCACCATTACCTCAGTAACGTTTAATCCAGGAGAGACAGACAAAACCGTAGACATCACTATCAATGGAGATACAAAAGATGAAGCCGATGAGACCTTCTTTGTAAACCTTACTAATCCAACGAATGCTACAATTCTGGACAACCAGGGAGAGGGAACAATCACTAATGATGACACTGCACCAACAATCAGTATCGATGATGTAACAGTTACAGAAGGTAATGCAGGTACAACGACAGCACAGTTTACGATTTCGCTATCAGATCCATCAGGTCAAACGATCACTGTAGACTATGCTACAGCAGACAATACAGCGACTATTGCCGATGGTGATTATGATGCAGTCACCACTACCACAATAACTTTCAATCCAGGGGAGACAGACAAGACTGTTGATATCACTATCAATGGCGATACAAAAGATGAGGCAGACGATTCCTTCTTTGTGAACCTGACCAACCCAATGAATGCTACTATCCTGGACAGCCAGGGAGAGGGAACAATCACTAATGACGATACTGCACCAACAATTAGCATTGACGATGTAGCAGAAAATGAAGGGAATGCTGGTACTGTCACATCACAATTTACAATCTCACTCTCAGATCCATCCGGACAAACGATCACTGTAGATTATGCCACAGCCGACAATACAGCAACAACAGCAGACAGCGATTATGATGCAGTCACCACAACGACGGTAACATTTAATCCAGGGGAGACAGACAAAACTGTAGACATCACGATCAATGGCGATACAAAAGATGAGGCAGACGAAACCTTCTTTGTGAACCTGACCAACCCAATGAATGCTACAATTCTGGACAATCAAGGAGAGGGAACCATCACTAATGATGATACTGCACCAACAATTAGCATTGACGATGTGACAGAAAATGAAGGCAATGCTGGAACCACCACAGCACAATTTACAATTTCATTATCAGACCCATCAGGTAAAACAATCAGCGTAGACTATGCTACTGCAGATAATACAGCAACTACTTCAGATAGCGATTATGATGCAGTCACCACTACCACAGTAACGTTCAACCCAGGAGAGACAGACAAGACTGTAGACATCACGATCAACGGTGATACAAAAGATGAAGCAGATGAGAGCCTCTTTGTTAACCTGACAAATCCCACGAATGCCACAATTCTGGACAACCAGGGAGAAGGAACAATTACCAACGATGATACGGCCCCAACGATCAGCATTGACGATGTGACAGAAAATGAAGGTAATGCTGGAACCACCACAGCACAATTTACAATTTCATTATCAGACCCATCAGGCAAAACCATCACCGTAGACTATGCCACATCTGACAATACAGCCACTACTGCAGATGGTGATTATGATCCAGTCAGCACTACCACAGTAACTTTCAATCCAGGAGAGACAGACAAGACTGTAGACATTACGATCAATGGCGATACAAATAATGAAGCAGATGAGACCCTCTTTGTCAACCTTACTAACCCAACAAATGCTACGATTCTGGATAGCCAGGGAGAAGGAACCATTACTAATGACGATACAGCCCCGACGATCAGTATTGACGATGTAGCAGTGAATGAAGCAAATGCTGGTACTGTAACGGCTCAATTCACTATTTCTCTATCAGGTTCTTCCTTCCAAACAATTACGGTAGATTATGCTACAGCAGACAATACAGCGACTACTGCAGATGGTGATTATGATGCAGTCAGCACTACCACAGTAATTTTCAACCCAGGAGAGACAGACAAAACTATAGACATCACGATAAATAGCGATACTAAAGATGAAGCAGATGAGACCTTCTTTGTAAACCTTACTAACCCAACGAATGCTACGATACTGGACAACCAGGGAGAGGGAACAATCACCAATGATGATACTGCACCTACGATCAGCATAGACGATGTGACAGAAAATGAAGGTAATGTTGGTACAACGACAGCACAATTTACCATTTCACTGTCAGATCCATCAGGTCAAACGATCACTGTAGACTATGCCACAGCCGATAACACTGCGACTACAGCAGACAGCGATTATGATGCAGTCACCACTACAACTGTAACCTTCAATCCAGGAGAAACAGATAAAACTGTAGACATCACCATCAATGGAGATACAAAAGATGAAGCAGATGAGACCTTCTTTGTAAACCTTTCTAATCCGACGAATGCTACAATTCTGGACAACCAGGGAGAAGGAACCATCACTAATGACGATACAGCCCCAACGATCAGCATTGATGATGTAGTAGAAAATGAAGGCAATACTGGAACCACCACAGCACAATTTACAATCTCATTATCAGACCCATCAGGCAAAACCATCACCGTAGACTATGCTACATCTGACAATACAGCGACTACTGCAGATGGTGATTATGATGCAATCACCACTACCACAGTAACGTTCAACCCCGGCGAGACAGATAAGACTGTAGACATTACGATCAATGGCGATACAAATAATGAAGCAGATGAGACTTTCTTTGTCAACCTTACTAACCCAACGAATGCTACGATTCTGGATAGCCAGGGAGAGGGTACCATCGCTAATGACGATACAGCGCCAACGATCAGCATTGACGATGTAGTGGAAAATGAAAGAAATACTGGTACTGTTACGGCTCAATTCACTATTTCTCTATCAGGTTCTTCCTTCCAAACAATTACTGTAGATTATGCTACAGCAGACAATACAGCAACAACAGCCGATAGCGATTATGATGCAGTCACCACAACAACAGTAACATTCAACCCGGGAGAGACTGACAAAACAGTTGATATCACTATCAATGGAGATACAAAAGATGAAGCAGACGAGACTTTCTTTGTTAATCTGACCAACCCAACGAACGCTACGATCCTGGACAACCAGGGAGAAGGAACCATCACTAATGACGATACAGCCCCAACGATCAGCATTGATGATGTGGTAGAGAATGAAGGCAATGCTGGAACCACCACAGCACAATTTACAATCTCATTATCAGATCCATCCGGTCAAACAATTACGGTAGACTATGCTACAGCAGACAATACAGCAACAACAGCCGATAGCGATTATGATGCAGTCACCACAACAACAGTAACATTCAACCCGGGAGAGACTGACAAAACAGTTGATATCACTATCAATGGAGATACAAAAGATGAAGCAGACGAGACTTTCTTTGTTAATCTGACTAATCCGACGAATGCTACAATTCTGGACAATCAGGGAGAAGGAACCATCACTAATGACGATACAGCCCCAACTATCAGCATTGATGATGTGGTAGAGAATGAAGGCAATGCTGGAACCACCACAGCACAATTTACAATCTCATTATCAGATCCATCCGGTCAAACAATTACGGTAGACTATGCTACAGCAGACAATACAGCAACAACAGCTGATAGCGATTATGATGCAGTCACCACTACAACTGTAACCTTCAATCCAGGACAGACAGACAAGACTGTAGACATCACTATCAACGGCGATACAAATAATGAAGCAGATGAGACCTTTTTTGTTAACCTGACCAATTCGACGAATGCTACAATCCTGGACAACCAGGGAGAAGGAACCATCACCAATGATGACAGTTCTTCTGATCCAACGATTAGTATTGATGATGTGACAGTCACAGAAGGAAATACAGGAAGCACTGTAGCACAATTTACAATTTCGTTATCTGCTAGCTCCACCGAAACAATTACAGTGGATTATGCCACGGCTGACAATACAGCAACCACAGCGGATGGCGACTATGATGCAATTTCTAATACCACAGTAACCTTTAATCCAGGAGAATTAAATAAAACCGTAGATGTCACGGTCAATGGAGATACGAACGATGAAGTAGATGAGACCTTTTTTGTTAACCTAACCAATCCAACGAATGCAATAATAGCAGACGATCAGGGAGAAGGAACTATTACGAATGATGATTTTACAACTGATCCTGAAATCAGTATTGACGATGTATCCGTTACTGAGGGTGACGCTGGCACTACTATCGCCCAGTTCACTGTGTCTCTGTCAGGGACATCAACTGAAACTATTACAGTTGATTATTCCACTGAAGATAATACTGCTACCTCAGCTGATGGAGATTATGATGAAATTATCTTAGCTACTATTACATTCGATCCAGGAGATTTTGAGAAAACTATTGACATAACAATCAATGGTGATACCAACAGTGAATCTGATGAAACCTTCTTTGTCAACCTGACCAACCCTACCAATGCAACAATTGCTGATGATCAGGGAGAGGGAACAATCACAAATGATGAAATATTTTCAACCCCTCAAATTTCAATAGACAATGTGTCAATTGATGAGGGTGATGAAGGTGAATCAGTTGCTGCCGCATTTACTGTTACTTTAGATGTGTCTTCAACTGAGGAGATAACTGTGAACTATCAAACGGAAGATAATACAGGTACTTCAGCCGATGATGACTATACTGAAGCTTCTGGGACTCTCATATTTGCCCCAGGTGAGGTATCTAAAACAATTGATATTGATGTGATTGGAGATGAATTTCATGAAAATGATGAATCTATTTTTATAACACTTTCAGATCCAGTGAACGCAGCAATCCTGGATAATCAGGGGACACTCACAATTTCAAATGATGATAATGCCCCAACTATTTCAGTAGCTGATCTAGAAATTTCAGAAAGCGATAACGGATCAGAACTTAGTTCAGTTGTAATTAGCTTATCGGCAATAAGTAAGATTGACATTACCGTTGAAGCTATTACCTCAGATAATACAGCAACTGTTGATGATAGAGATTATGATCCTTTAGATGATGCAACATTAATCACATTCAATGCTGGAGATCTTACTCAAATACTTGAAATTCCAATCTATGGAGACCTTATTGTAGAAGAGGATGAATCATTCTTAGTAGAGCTTTCCAATTCTTCACACTCAAACCTACTAGACTCGGTAGCCGAAATTACAATTTTGAACAACGATACGGCTTCTATTCAGATATTAAAGAGCATTAACGGGATAGAAGACGAAAATGACGCTCAATTTTCAGTATTCACTAATAAAATTTTCACAGAAGATATCACAATTGATTATTCAGTTTCGGGTGATGCTATTGAAGGGACAGATTTTGAATCTTTATCTGGAAGCATTGTGATCCCGGCATTTTCAGTTTCGGCTATTCAGGATATAGAATTAATAAGTGATGATCTGGCAGAATCAAGTGAATCTATCCTAATTGAGCTGACTGGAGTGGATAATTCAAACGCATATATCGGAACGGCTAGTGATGCCACCATAATACTATATGATGATGATAATGCACCATCAGTGCAAGACGAAGATCTAACTATTGACGAGCATTTGACCGAAGGTGAAGTTGTTCTGACTTTATCTGCAAGTGACAGTGATGATGGTACAACTTTTCAGGAATGGTCGATCACATCAGGAAATACTGATATCGATGGAGATGGTACTTTACCTTTTGTTTTGAATGCATCAAGTGGAGAGTTGTCTGTTAGTGATCAAGGTGATCTGGATCGTGAATTAACAGCAGCTTTTGAACTTTTGGTGACGGTTTCAGATGGGACTAATACATCAGACGCAGGTTCAATAGTTGTGAATCTCACAGATTTGAACGACAATATTCCAGTCATAAATGCGCAGACAATAGTAATATCAGAAAGTACTGCAAATGGGACGGTCATTGGTCAACTCACTGCGGAAGATGCTGATATATCATCAACAGTTTTAAATAATTGGCTGATTATCTCAGGAAATGATGAATCAATCTTTTCAATTTCAACAATTGGGGAATTGATTGTTTCAGATGCAAGTGGATTGGATTTTGAAACAAATGACCTATATCAATTAGGTGTCACAGTTAGTGATGGAACAAATACAAGTGAGACCGGTATCATACATGTAACAGTATTGGGAGCTAATGACAATGCTCCAATAGCAGATGTTGATTCTTATTCAGTTGTGGAAGACGGACAATTGACAATTGACGCTCCAGGTGTTCTTGAAAATGATTCAGATGCAGATGGAGATAACTTAGTGGGGCAACTTGTTTCTAGTCCGGCTAATGGTGTTATTAATTTCTCAAATGATGGATCATTCATATACACACCAGCATCTGACTTTAGCGGAACAGACAGCTTTACATATCTGGCCTCAGATGGCACCAATTCTTCTGACGAAACCACAGTTGCAATTGAAGTGGCTCCAGTTAATGACTCACCTGTTTTTGAGGAAATTGGAAATGTTTCTGGATTTGAAGGACAACAATTGGGAGCTATTAATCTATTAGTTTCAGATCCAGATGATGAGATTGTAGATTTGGTTGTTACAGTTACTTCAGGGAATACTACTTTGATATCCAATGAAGGAATTTCTGTTCAACAGTCAACGACAATTTCACTTGTGATAACTCCTGAAGAGGATCAGACGGGTGAAGCAAATATTACAGTTCAGGTTTCAGATGGTGAATTTACGGTGAGTCAGGAATTCACAGTAACCATTCAGTCTTCCAATGAAGCACCATTCAATATTTCAATATCAGAAGATCAAATTCTGGAAGGGTCGGATTCAGGACATACCGTAGGGGAATTTTCAACGAGTGATCTAAACAGTAATGATACCCATACATACTCATTTGTAGATCCAGATTCGGTTTATGATAATCACTTGTTTTTAATAGAAGGAAGTAACCTCATTTCTCAATTTATACCAGATTACGAATCGCAGCAAGAGTATTATATCAACGTAAGGTCTACTGATGACTCTGGTGAGTTTGTTGAAAAGGAATTTGTGATAGAGATAGTTCAAAACCCAGAACTTCAATTAGATGTACCAACTACTTTCACTCCTAATGGAGATGGGTTTAATGACACCTGGATAATCGATAACATTAGTGTTCATAACAATGCCAATGTTATAGTTTTTAATCCTGAAGGCTTAAAGGTATTTGAGTCACTTGGTTATGAAACACCATGGGACGGAACCTACAATGGTCAGGAACTTCCTGCCGGAACATATTACTATATTATACATCTGAACGACAGTTTGAGTCGTAAGGTCAAAGGTTTTGTGATGATTATTAAATAAACAGCTATGAGAAAGATCATCTTTACATTATTTGGTTTGTTTTCGTTTTGCTTGGTAGGGGCTCAAAACCTCCTTCCGGCATCACAATATTTTCAAAATCTTCCTGCCTATAGTCCAGCTTTTACAGGTTCTCAGGACTATTGGGACATAGCAGCTGGTTTTCGTTCACAATGGACGGGATATGTAGGAGCCCCAGCTTTAACATATGCTAGTGGTTACGGTGTTCTTCAGCGAAAATCCGATGAGAACAAACACAATGTAAAAAGCCAAAAGTTCTTTCCCGGAGAAAGTGCAAAGGCTGGTTTTGGTGGCTTTGTGGTATCAAACGATATTGGGCCAATATCACATTTGGAAGCTATGGCAAATTTTGCTGTCCATATCAGGTTTGTAGGTAATAAGAGTTTATCCCTAGGTACCTCCATGGGTATCACCAATTCAAAAGTAGATGTAGATGAACTTACTTCAGCTGACCCGGCAAATGATATTACGTACCAAAACTTCATCAACAATGCCGGACAGTCAACTCATTTGAATATGGACGCTAGCCTAGGATTTTATTCTCCAAGATTTTATGTCAGTTATGGCATCTCGAGATTAATTAATAATCAATTGGGTGGTGATGACATGGAATTCAATCTGGCAGCAGATGCGAGAAATAATATTTTATTAGGTACCGTATCTTCACTTTCTCCCAAGATTGAGTTATTCACAAATGTTTTCTATCGTTTTGATTTTTCAGGGTCGTCATTGTTGGATATTAATACCAGGGCCAAGTACGGCGAACACGTGAATTTTGGATTCGGATTCCGAAGTGATAATACATTGATTGGGTTATTGGGATTTGATGTAAACGAGGCATTTGGTTTAAGCTATTCCTATGATTACAAAACCGCCAATGTGAGTGATTTCAATAATTCGAGTCATGAAATAGTCTTACACCTCAACCTTTTCAGAAAAGGAGAGGACACAAACCTTTGGTAGTTATTCTGTGATCCCTACTGTTTCCAGATCTCTCCAGAAATCAGGATATGATTTATTGACAACTTCTTTTTCTTCAATCTTTAATTTATACTCAAGACTAAGAGGTGCAAATGCCATTGCCATTCTGTGATCCTCATAAGTTTCAACATAAATCTCATTTTCGTTATTGGGTCTCCCGGGAATAAGCGTCCACTCTTTTCCGGTTTCAATAAGTTGCGCATCAAACTTGATGAGTTGCTCTCTCATTGCTGCAATTCGGTCTGTCTCTTTAATCTTCAGGCTTTCCAGACCTGTCATTTTTAAGTGAATTCCCTTTACCGCTGCACACGCCATTACTGTCTGAGCCAGGTCAGGACAACTTTTAAAGTCGATAACAACCTCATTCGACAAGGTGCTGGACTTTGTTAATCTCACCCCACCATCAAAAAAAGTTGAGTTAACGCCAAAATGCTTCATGATCTCAACTATTTCCCGATCTCCTTGATTGGATTTATCTCTAAGGCCTAGTAAGGTTAGATCAGCACTTTCTGCCAAGGCAACAAGGCTATACCAATAACTTGCTCCGGACCAGTCAGATTCGATTGTATATTCATTACCTGAATAGTTTTGATGGGATATGCTAATATGATTTTCAGACCATTGATGCTTTATTCCGAAATGTGCCATCAATGAAAGTGTCATCTCTATGTATGGTCTACTGTATATTTCACCTTCCAGAATGATGTTTAGACCATTTGGTAGAGTAGGGGCTATCATCAATAATGCCGAAATATATTGGCTGCTAATATTTCCGGGAATCACCAGTTCATCTGCTAATTGGTTAGTAATTGGAGTGATTTTCTGAGGTGGATAACCTTCATTCTTTAAGTATTCCACGTTTGCACCTAATTTGGTCAATGCATCTCCCAAAACCTTTATTGGTCGTTCTTGCATCCTGGGCGTGCCAGTCAAAGACCGAGGTTTGTTTCCAACCGCCAAAAATGCAGTCAGGAACCTCATGGTAGTACCAGCATCTAGTACATCTAAAGTTTCATCTTCACTATTCAACAACCGAATCATCGTTTCGGTATCACGGGCATTTGACAAGTTATGAAGCTGAGACTGGTTTCCTGAAAGCGCGTTAATGATAAGTGCGCGATTGCTCTCACTCTTGGAGGCATTCAATTTTATCTCACCTTTAATACTTTTCGACTGTGCTTTAAGAACTATATCCAACGAATTATACCTTTTATCGAATTTTTAAAAATATTTCAAACAACCCTTACAACTAAACGTTTAAATCAGTGGTCTAAATTACACACATAGTCAACGCAACGTTATGAAAAAAGGAATTGTAACTTCATTTTTAGCCACAGCTCTAATTGGTGCTCTGGCATTTTTCTTCAATGCTCCTAAAAAAATTAATAAGAGCAAAACGAAGACTGTAAAAAATAGGTTTTCTGAACCTAAATCAGAAAGTAGCGATTTATTCATTTAAGACTGCATTGTAATAAAACATACTGTCTAAGATCAATGCATTATCTGGCCTGAAGTCGAAACGGCAATCCCCAATCCTCCTTAATAAACTATAATTCACTTGTCCCTGAGCATTCTTTTTGTCCTGCCCCGTTAACCGGATCAGTTCCTCAAAGATTTTCTCATCGATCGGAGCAGGTGTGTAAATTTTTTTGATGTAATCGACCAGCTCATCACGAGAATCAGTAGAGAGGCCAGCAAATTTTTCACTCAGAAATGCTTCCATGATCATTCCCGCAGCAATAGCTTCTCCATGAAGTAATCTGTTGCCACTGTGAAGAAAATGGGTTTCAATAGCGTGTCCTAATGTATGTCCAAAATTAAGAATCTTTCTAAGACCATTCTCAAAAGGATCAGCATTGACTACATCTCCCTTAATAGAGATAGATTTTTCGATGACTTCTAGCCAATTTTGAGAATTATGATCTCCTGAAACAATAGATTTCCAATAGTTTTCATCAGCAATAAGCCCATGTTTGATAATTTCAGCAAAACCTGATCTCAATTCACGGTTTGAAAGGGTTTTAAGAAAAACTGGATCCACAAAAACCCTTTTCGGATCTTTGAAGATGCCAATATGATTTTTGAAACCATCGAAATCAATTCCTAATTTACCACCTATGCTGGCATCCACCTGTGAAAGCAATGTGGTGGGAATATTGATAAAATCAACTCCCCGTTTATAGGTAGATGCCACAAATCCACCCATATCACCTATCACACCACCACCCAGGTTAATGATTAGATCTTTTCTGGAAAATTGAGCTTCCGTAAGGGCCCGCCACAGCAATGTGCATGTTTCCAGAGTCTTATTCTCTTCTCCACTTTGAATGGGTAAAAGCCAATGATCAGGTAAGGATTCAATTATTGCAGGAAGACAATGCTTCTCTGTATTTTCATCTGCAATGACTGCAATTTTTTGATAATTGTTTTCTTTAATAAAATTAGCCAGGACATTATGAATATCCTCTGTAACAACAACACTGTCTGGAATCATTAATTATCGTTTTTTATACACCCCGAATAAACGACTGTTATATATCTTTGCACGCATTTAGAATTACAATGACAGATACCCAGGAAATAAAATTTAATGATACCGCCGTAGCTTTTGCGTCTAAATCGGACAAAGCGTTGAAACGGATGTATTGGCTTTTTAAAATGATCAATAATCCGTGGCTGGTAAAGATAGGCACAACTTTGGCAATTTGGGCAATGAATTTAAGACTGCCAGTGAAAGGATTAATCAAGGCTACCGTATATAAACAATTTGTAGGTGGTGAATCAGTCTATGATTGTGAGCATACGATTGATACTCTGGGAGATTCTGGTGTAAGAACTATCCTGGATTATTCAGTTGAGGGGCAAGAAAATTATAAGAGTTTTGAGCACACAAAGGAAGAAATGTTTCGTATTATCGAAATTACGAAAACGGCAAGATTTATCCCTTTTTGTGTGATGAAACTGACTGGTTTGGGCAGCTTTACAATGATGGAGAAACTTCAGGCTGGGAAGCCGCTAAATGAAGATGAGCAGGAAGCACACAAAAACTGGAGAGAAAGAGTGATCCAAATTTGCGAAAGAGTAGATGCCATTGGTTCAAGAATTCTCATAGATGCCGAAGAAACCTGGATTCAAAATGTGATCGATGATATCACGTATGAGATGATGGAACGCTTCAACAAGAATAGGCCTGTTGTATTCAATACTTATCAGATGTATAGAAAAGGCATGTATGATAATTTAGTGGAGGCACATAGAATTGCCGGTGAAAAAGGATACTTCCTTGGTGCTAAACTGGTGAGAGGAGCTTATATGGAGAAGGAAAGAGATCGATCTGAAGAGTTGGAATACCCAAGCCCAATCCAGGCAACAAAGGCAGCTACCGATGAAGCTTATAACAAGGCACTTGAGTTTTGTGTTCAAAATGTGAAAACATTAAGTGTAGTAAACGGTACACATAATGAGTTTAGCAGTAGTTATTTAACTACTTTGATGAACAAACATGGTCTTTCACCAAACGATGAAAGAATATTCTTTGCCCAACTTTATGGAATGAGTGATAATATTTCTTTCACATTGGCCAGTATGGGGTACAATGTAGCTAAGTATGTTCCATATGGTCCAGTGAAAAAGGTGATGCCATATTTATCCAGAAGAGCGGATGAAAATACTTCCATTGCAGGGCAAAGTAGTCGGGAGTATTTGCTCATAGAAAAAGAAATTAAAAGAAGAAAAAATAAATAATTCCTTAAATAGAAAATGCAACTAAGCGAACAGGAAATTCAAAGAAGACAAACCCGGGAAGAGTTAATGAAAATGGGGATTGATCCCTATCCTGCGGAACTATTCAAAGTCAACGTTACTGCTGATGACATAAAACGAAATTATGAGAAGCGTAAGACGGACTATAAGAATATTTCGATTGCAGGAAGGATCATGAGTCGTAGGATTATGGGATCTGCTTCGTTTGCTGAGTTACAAGACAGTACCGGAAGAATCCAAATCTACATCAGAAGAGACGACATCTGCCCTGATGAAGATAAGACTTTATATAACACTGTATTTAAGAAAATGATGGATATTGGAGACATTATTGGTGTTTCCGGCTATGTTTTCACCACACAAACAGGTGAAATATCCATCCATGTCACAAGTCTTAAATTGTTGTCTAAGTCACTGAAACCACTTCCGGTTGTTAAGGAAACAAAAGATGAGGAAGGGAATGTGAAAACACATGATGCCTTCTCAGACCCTGAACTAAGGTACAGACAGCGATACCTTGATCTGATTGTGAATCCTCATGTGAAAGACACCTTCATGAAGAGGACTAAAATGGTCAATACTATGAGAGATTACCTAGCAGATAGAGGTTATCTCGAAGTGGAAACACCAATACTGCAATCAATTGCAGGAGGAGCAGCTGCAAAACCTTTTGTAACGCATCATAATGCACTGGATATTCCTCTTTATTTGAGAATTGCCAATGAGTTGTACCTGAAAAGGTTAATCGTTGGTGGCTTTGATGGTGTTTTTGAATTCTCAAAAGATTTCAGAAATGAGGGGATGTCGAGATTTCATAACCCGGAATTTACTCAGGTTGAGCTGTATGTGGCCTACAAGGATTACGAATGGATGATGGATCTCACGGAGGAAATGTTGGAAAAAGTAGCCAATAATATACATGGGACCTCAGAAGTTCAGGTAGGAGAAAACGTGATTGATTTCAAAAGACCATGGCCAAGGTATACCATGTTTGAAGCCATTGAGAAGTTTACAGGTATAGATATTTCGGAGATGGATGAGGCAGACCTGATTGAGACATGCAAGAAGCTCAATGTTCCCTACGATGAAACAATGGCGAAGGGAAAGCTGATAGATGAAATTTTCGGGGAACATTGTGAACCAAAATTGATCCAGCCAACATTCATTACGGATTACCCAGTTGAAATGTCTCCTCTTACTAAAAAGCATAGAAGCAAAGAGGGCCTTGTTGAAAGGTTTGAAGTGATTTGTAATGGGAAAGAAATTGCTAATGCATATAGTGAGTTAAACGACCCGGTTGATCAAAGAGAGAGATTTGAAGCACAACTTGAATTGGCGAAAAGGGGTGATGAAGAGGCGATGGAGTTGGATGAAGACTTCTTACGTGCGTTGGAATATGGAATGCCACCAACGGCTGGTATAGGAATTGGGATAGACAGATTGTCAATGATTATGACAAATTCCAATTCAATCCAGGATGTACTCTTCTTTCCACAGATGAAACCTGAAAAGAAGGAGCAATTTGCGTCTGAGAAAGACTACCTTGATAGAGGTGTAAGGGTAGAATTGATCCCTATCATCCAGAAAGTAGGAATTCTCAAGATAGAACAATTTGATGAGGCTGTGGCATCCAAACTACATAATGATGTGTGCGGAATGCGAAAGAAAATGAAGTTGAAAGAAGTGAAAAATCCTACTCTCGAGGAGGTAGAAGCCTGGATTAAAGGCTAATTGGTATTAGAATCCAAATAAATCCTGGAAACTACGGCGTTTCTCTAATTTAAGGTCTTTTAGCACTGCTGCCCTTACTCTTAGGGAGACGTTGTAGGATTGGAACCTTCCGAATGGTACCCAATTAAAATCCAATACCCAGCAATGTAAGTCCCGTGTAATCCCAATTCTTGTTGCGGTAAATTGGTTTTCTTCAATATCATAGTTAGAGGAAAAATTGATTTTTGTTTTTTCAGTAATACTCACATTTCCACTCAGTCGCATAGTTTGATTGATGGTAGCATCTCTAAAGCCGATTTTGTTTCTACTAATATTGTAACCCACATTCATACTCCAAGGAATACTGAAATCAACATATTCCTGAGGATTAGCATTTATATAAGCCAGTTCTTCTTCAGTTCCCTGATCACTTTGGAATTCAGTTGGAGCCAGTTCTCCTTGTCGCCCATAGTCACTTTCATTTTCCTCAGCATCCTTTTTGGATCCTTTAGGCTTAAGAGAAAATGAAATATTGGCAGCAATATTCTTCATACTTCCTATACCATTTCCGGTTTGCCAGGCATATTGATCGATGCGCCTGTCGCTCACTGTTCTGCTACCATCCTCATTGAAAGTCTCCGAAATAAGAATATAGTTATATGGGTCAATTGTACCGTTTAGGGCAACACTTACAGCATTTTTGAAAAGGCTGGTTCTTGCATTCCAGGTGATATCATTTAGGTTGAATGAATCAGCGGCAAAATTATAGGAGGAGCTCAAAGACAGGTTGTCAAAGATCTTGACTTTTGTGTACTCATTTACTGTGTCCTTGTCGGATCTAACTTTCATCTCTATATTATTTCTTAAGCTGAAACTCATGCTTTTACTTTCTGCACCTCCTGGTGTTCCAAAGAGAAACCCTTCATACGGATCAACTTCTTCAACAGTACCTTCATTGTCTACCTGAACTGTTTCAAGAAACTTATCTCTCTGCTCTGGACGGTAGGAGAAAGACACACTTGGTTGCATAACATGCCGAATAGCGCTTATTTTTTTTCCTGGAGCAAAAGCGAGCATGCCATAAAGTGTGGTGTTCATACTTGCAGACAAGCTGTATCCGGATAACCGCTCAAACTGTTGAAGCGTGTCAATATTTACAGCCTCCGCTTCAGCATCATATGTGTATTGAAGCCTTTGTAAATACCAGGTTTCCTCGTAATTCACACTTGGGCTAATCGTAAAGTACTTAAACATACTGAATGAAGTGGTTATGGGAACAGTATGTTTTCCACCATATTTACCTCTTCTAAAAATCTCCTGAAGATCATCATTAAATGTAAGTGTATCAGGGGTGGATTGAGCTTCTACCAGGTCAAATGGTACATTCCCGAGAGTAGGAATGTTGGTAATTTCATTTCGTGCATTGAAGCTGTGGCTGATACTTATTTTACCAAAAGGGTTTTTAGAATTCTTAAATACTTTCTTAAGTGGATAAATCCGGTTCATGTTAAGGGTAAATTCTGGTAAGGTCATATTTACCTTTCCGGTACTTACATCCTGATTGTGCCTTAAGTTAGAAGAAAGGTTCCAGGGGGTACCTTTAAAAGTCTTTCTATAACTCACACTTGAATTGAACCGTGAGGTGATATTTCGAGAGAAGTCTTGTGCAGCCTGGTTGTTATTGGTGTTGTAAGAACCACTACCAAGGTTTACAGATGCCGACAATGAGCTGGATCCCCTTGTTTGAGGAGAATGCGACCATCTGACCCACCAATCCGTTTGCTCAATAGCATCATCTCCTGTTCCGATGATGTTTCGCAAATACGAAAAACTGTAATTTCCACTAAAATGGTATCTCCATTTGTAAGTACTGGCAGCATTTATTGCAAAACCACCTTTACTGTAGATGTCGCCAGTTACTTTCAGATCAAGGTAGTCATTGATGGCAAAGTAATATCCTCCATCTCTCAGGAAGAAACCCCGTCTTCTTTCCTCTCCATAAGATGGTACAATGATTCCTGAAGTTTTCGATTTGGGTTGAGGAAACATCCCAAATGGTAACCAAAGAAAAGTGGGAATATCCCTAAACCGTAGGTTAAATGGACCCGATACGATTTGTTTACCTGGAATTAGTTTGAGTGTTTCTGATTGAATGTGAAAATGAGGGTCTGCTAAGTCACAGGTAGTGTAGCCAGCATTTCGAATAAACATTTCATCCTCAGCATTCTTTTTCACAAGTTCCCCATGCATAAATGCACCATCCTGCTCAGTCACTACACCAGTAATGATAGCCTTTCTCGTTTTGAAGTTGTAAATCATGTCCTCTGTTTCATAGACATCACTTTCTTCTGAAAAAACTGGTTTCCCTTTTTTATTACCCAATGAATCAATTACATAATTGGCCTTGATCGTCTTATTCACCCAATTTACCTGAATGCGTTCAGCTTCCAGTTTTATGTCACCATATTCAATTTTACCTTCTCCGTATAAAAAAACATCCTGATTTTGCAAGTCAAAAAAAATACTGTCTTTTGCTGAGTAGAAAACAGTAGTTTCGATATCTCCTTTGGGAGGAGGTGTTTTGATAGAATCAGTCTTGACAGAGTCCGGAAGGTTAAATGAAGGGTTAGCACCCTGTATTAATAGCCCTTCATTTTCAAAATTGTTCTCTACATCTGCAGGGGGAATAGTGTCAGATACTAAATTACCAGTAGTAATCGTTGGTATACTATCTTGTGATTGGCAAAATATATAATTTTGGAAAAATAAAAATATAATCAGAAAGCTGACCGACCTCAATCTCAACACCCGTTTTTAGTTTCTAAGAAAAATTGCCAAATTTGTGTAAAATTATGTGTTTTTAACATATACAACCGGAATGCTGTGAAAAATATTGCAATAATTATTAGTTTTTCCATGCTATTTGTAATGGGCTCTTTTAGTTCGGTTGGAATCAGAAACTATCAGGTCAAAAGAGTCGTCATTGATGCAGGCCATGGAGGCAGGGATCCTGGGACCAGTGGAAACATGTCCAAAGAGAAAGATGTAGCACTTTCTATAGCACTGGAATTAGGAAGGATCATCAATGAAAAATTACCTAATGTGGAGGTGATTTATACCAGAAAAGGAGATACTTACCCGACACTGGATGAGCGAGCAAATCTGGCCAATAAGAAAAATGCTGACCTGTTTATTAGTATTCACTGCAACTCTAATCCCAATACTAAAGTTTATGGAAGTGAAACCTATGTGATGGGTAACCACGTATCTGATGATAATTTGAAAGTAGCACAAAGAGAAAATTCGGTGATTTTGAGAGAAGATAATTATGAAGAGACTTATGATGGATTTGATCCTAATTCTCCAGAATCCTACATTCTTTTTTCATTATACCAGAGCGCCTATCAGCAAAACAGTGTAAAACTTGCACAGAATATACAATATCAATTCAAAAATAGAGTCAATAGAAGAAGTAGGGGAGTGAAATCTGCCGGGTTTCTGGTTTTATGGCGAACCACTATGCCAAGTGTACTGGTCGAAGTAGGGTTTTTGAGCAATTTGAAAGAAGAAAAAGAATTAAACGATAAATTAAATCAGGTGTATATTGCTTCAGGAATTTACCGAGCGTTTAGAGATTACAAAGAGGAGCTGGAAATTAACTGAACGAATAACTAACTAGACAAAAAACGTGTCAAACGAATTTAAGGTCGGCCTCATGGCCATTGTAGCAGGTGTATTGTTATATTTTGGATTCAACTATCTGAAGGGCATTGACTTCTTTTCCAGTACTAACAAATACTACATCAAGTATGATCACATTTCTGGACTTACAGTCTCCAATAATGTCATTGTAAGTGGTCTTGCAGTTGGTAGAGTGAGTGACATACAATTGGATCAAAAAAATAATGAAATTGTCGTGCAAATTGATGTGAGTAACAATATTGTTGTTGGAAAAGGTGCAGTAGCCACCCTGGCAAATAGTGATTTTCTCGGAGGAAAGGCCATACAGTTAGATGTAGGAGACCTAACGAAACCGTTGGAATCAGGGGACACAATAAAGGCCAATATCGATGACGAACTGCAGAAAATTTTAGCTAGTACTGGTTCTGTTGCGGAAGATTTAAGTGTCACCATCGGTGGAATCAATGAGATACTACGGGGTATGCAAGGTAGTGGTGAAAAAATCAAAAGTGCCATTACTGAATTAGACAAAACACTTAGGTCCGTTAACAATCTAATCAACCGGAATTCAGCAAATCTGTCTTCTACCATTCTCGAGGTGAAAACAACCACTGTTGAATTGAGGAAGAGTGTGTCTCAGATTACTCCTATTTTGCAAAAAACTGATGGATTACTTGATAGTTTGCATCAAATTGATCTTGAAAGAACAATTCGGAACACAGATTCTCTTCTGGTGACATTGAACGAAACCGTAAAACAATTCAAAGAGAATGACGGTACACTTGGTAAATTAATGTCTGAAGACTCTTTATACGTGAATCTCAACCAGCTTCTTTTAGATCTGGATAAAACAATTAATCATTTCAATGAGTACCCTAAAGACTTCCTTAAACCTCTGGGAAGAAAAAACAAGAAGCTGAAAGGCGTTAAAGAAGATTAATCTGGTATTTTTGGGACTTCAAATAACAACCCAAAAAATCGAATAGTATGGATCTGGAATTCAATAAAAACGAAGATTCTAACAAACAACTTGTTTTTCAACTCACCAAAAAATTAGAAGCCGTTCATTTAGGTGGAGGTCAAAAAAAAATTGACTCTCATCATAAAAAGGGAAAGCTTACAGCAAGAGAAAGAATAGCCTTCTTAAAAGACGAAAACGCTGAAATGCTAGAAGTCGGTGCGTTCGCTGGAGACGGTATGTATGAAGATGTCGGTGGATGCCCCTCCGGAGGAGTTGTGGTTGTTATTACCTATGTAAAAGGAAGACAATGTATTGTTGTTGCCAATGATGCTACTGTTAAAGCTGGTGCGTGGTTCCCTATTACAGCAAAGAAAAATTTAAGAGCTCAGGAAATTGCGATAGAAAACAGGCTTCCTATCATTTACCTGGTAGACAGTGCAGGTGTTTTCTTGCCAATGCAAAATGAGATTTTCCCGGATAAGGAGCATTTTGGTCGTCAATTCAGGAACAATGCAGTAATGTCATCAATGGGGATTATCCAGATTGCGGCAATTATGGGAAGTTGCGTAGCAGGAGGAGCCTATCTTCCAATAATGTCTGATGAAGCAATGATTGTTGACAAAACTGGTTCAATATTCTTAGCGGGTAGTTACCTGGTAAAGGCTGCTATTGGTGAAGACATTGACAATGAAACTTTAGGTGGAGCAACTACCCATTGTGAAATTTCAGGAGTTACTGATAATAAATATGATTCAGATGAAGATTGTTTGGATGCAATCAAGAATATATTTGATAAGGTAGGTGAATTTGACAAAGCAGGTTTTGATAGAGCAGAACCAATCTTACCCAAAAGAGGCCAAAATGAAATCTATGGTTTGTTTCCATCTGACCGGACGAAACCATATGACATGAGAAAGATTATCGAGTGTCTTGTGGATAACTCAGAATTTGATGAATACAAGGATAAATATGGCCAAACTATTTTGTGTGGAACAGCCCGAATAGATGGATGGGCTGTTGGTATTGTCGCCAATCAGAGACAGATTGTGAAATCCAAGAAAGGTGAAATGCAAATGGGGGGCGTAATTTATTCTGATTCCGCTGATAAAGCTGCTCGTTTTATTATGAATTGCAACCAAAGAAAAATCCCATTAATTTTTCTTCAGGATGTCAGTGGATTTATGGTAGGAAGCAGAGCCGAACATGGTGGTATCATAAAGGATGGAGCGAAAATGGTGAATGCAATGGCCAATTCTGTTGTTCCGAAGTTTACTTTCGTTTTGGGGAACTCATATGGAGCTGGTAATTACGCGATGTGCGGAAAGGCATACGATCCAAGACTCATTTTTGCATGGCCCACTTCACAAATAGCTGTAATGAGTGGTGCATCTGCAGCCAAAACATTACTTCAAATTAAGGTGTCTACCTTAAAAGCTCAGGGAAAAGAAATTTCCAAAGAGGAAGAAGAAAAGCATTTGAAAGAGATCACTGATAAATACAACAGTGAACTAAGCCCATATTATGCAGCAAGCAGATTATGGGTAGATGGTGTAATTGTTCCAACTGATACCAGAAAGGTGGTATCGATGGGGATTGAAGCGGCTAACCATGCACCTCTAGAAAAACAATTCAATGTTGGTGTTATTCAAACTTGATCTTTAATTTAGTTGTATGGAGGACAGGGAGCTGAAAGCATTAATTTCATTACTAGATGATGAAGATCATGAAGTGGCAAACATGGTGGAACAGAAAATTATTTCCATTGGCACTTCAATAATTCCAGTACTTGAGCAGGAGTGGGAAACAAATTTCAACCCCGACCTGCAAAGACGGATTGAGGATCTAATTCATACCCTACAGTTTGATCTGCTAAGAGAAAGACTAGAAGAGTGGAAAGAAAAAAGAAGTGATAATTTGATGGAAGGGATGTGGCTGATTGCTACTTACCTGTATCCCGATCTGGAACTGGAAGAACTCAATAAAGACTTTGAGCAAATCTACTATGAAGTATGGCCTGAGTTTAAGGAAGATCTAAACCCATATGATTATGTAAGGATCCTAAACAGTGTAATATTTGATAAACTAAAATTTAGAGCAAATACCAAAAATTTCCATTCACCCAGTAATTCAATGATAAACATCGTCTTACAATCCAAAAAAGGTAATCCAATTACCCTTTGTGTGGTGTATATGCTGATTGCTCAAAAGCTGGATCTTCCCATTTTTGGTGTAAATCTTCCAAATCTTTTTATTCTGACCTATAAGACTGAGGATACTCAGTTCTATATCAATGTGTTTAATAAAGGTCTTGTTTTTTCAACTGAAGATATTGATAATTACATCGAGCATCTTGGCATTCCCAAGCAAGATTTATTTTATCAACCCTGCAATAACCTGGACATCATTTTGAGGACACTCAGGAACCTGATTGTTTCATTTGAGAAATTGGGAGAATATTCCAAGTCAGATGAAGTAAAAATGGTACTTAAATCACTGGAGGACACTCCTCCTAGCTTTTAATACGGCACCCAAGAGGCTCATTTGATTTTGTGGCTCGTCCATTTAGGATATTTTCGATGGCATCCTCCAATAATTGACTATTGACATCTGTAGCCACATGTGGGTTATCATCTATCGCACCTTTGTAAAGGATGGAGTAGCCATTTTCTTTCGATGGACTTAAAACATAAGCTGTAGGAGTTTTTTCTGCCCCAAGTAGATCTGCCAATATCCTGGATTTATCGCTCAAATACGGGAACGGATAATTTACAGCTCTCAAGGCCATTTGTTTTTCACTGTCAGCTTTCCAGATTTTCGAGTCATTGGGGTTTACCAATATAAAACCTACTCCCTTTGAATTGAATTTCTCATACAAAGCCAGGATACGGTCCTCATAAAGCTTCGCATAGGGGCAGTGGTCACTGGTAAAAATGATAACTTGGAGGTTATTGCCGTTAAAATCAGGAACTGCCATCTCACTATTGGATTTGGTATCTAGCAATTTGACGGCATTCTGAGCATAGGAGCCCGAAATTGAAAAGCAAATCATTAAAATAAATATGATTAACCTGAAGCCATTCATATATTGAAGGTAAACAAAAATTCATTGTAGCGCCTAATAGCCAGATGATATTCTTCTTTCGAGTCAGTAAGAATTGTACCTTTTGCATTGGTAAAACCTGGCTCTAAACTAACGAACAGATTTTTTCGGAAATCAAGGCTTTTTCTACCATGTATTTTGTAAAGTGTTTCTTTGGCACTCCAGATCAAACTAATAGCCTCAAGGTTATCCTGATGATGAATTTCTGTTTCATTGAGGAATTTGTGTTTGATTCGGTCAATTTTATCTCTTGGCTGTTCAATGTCAATCCCGGCAGGAGCAGATAAATTAATTAATCCAATTGCTGCAGGAGGAGAGTGAGATATTGATATGAAGGCATTGTCTTTTAAAAGATGGGGTTTCCCAAACTCATCCTTATAGATACCCTCATAAGGAAGATTACAATGTGTGCAAAGTTCTCTAATAAGAAGTCTGGTGGTGATAAATTCCACAATTCTCTTTGGATGAGCCTTTGTTAGATCAACTTTTTCGTGATTGATTTCTTCAAGCAAGTGCTCTAATTCACTCAATGGTTCAGACATATCCCATATTGCATATGCTATTTTATCATTTACGTGCGTTATTTGGGATAAGGGCATAAGAATTATGACTAAAATTCACTGATTCGGTGCAATTGTAATAATTTTACCCTGAAATGTGAGGTATATGAGTAAAGTTGTGGTCAATAAGCTACATACATTATCGGGTCATAGTGATTGTATCTATGCACTTGCCCCTATTGACTCCAGACATTTCATGTCGTCGGGTTCAGATGGTATGGTAGTAATTTGGGACCTTCATAATCCGGAGGAAGGTAGATTAATTGCTAAAATCCCAACTTCTGTCTACTGTCTTGCGTACGATAAAAATAACCACCAGGCAGTAATCGGTCAAAATCACGAGGGTATTCATATCATTGACGTTACAGCACGAAAAGAAATTAATTCATTAAAACTTACTGAAACCTACCTTTTTGACATACAAATTGTGGGTGATATTATCCTTGTTGCTTCAGGAGAAGGAACAGTTTTTGTGATCGATAAGGATAGGAATGTTATACTAAAAAAATTGAAGTTTACTGAAAAAAGCGCAAGAAGTATTTCAGTTAGCAGTTCCAATAACGAATTTGCAGTAGGTTATAGTGATAATAAAATCAGAGTATTTGATTTGGAAAACTATAAATTGAAACGAACGATTGACGCTCATAAGAACTCTGTTTTTACAGTGAAGTACTCTCCGGATGAGCAATTCCTATTGAGTGGTTCGAGGGATGCCCACTTGAATGTTTGGGAAGTATCTGAGGATTACAGTCTTAAAGAGTCTATTGTAGCACATATGTATGCCATTAATAATTTGGATTTTAGTCCAAATGGAAAACATTTCGTAACTTGTAGCATGGATAAGTCTATAAAAGTCTGGGATGCCGAGAGCCTCCGACTTTTAAAGGTTATTGACAAAGCCCGACATGCCGGGCACGGTACTTCAGTCAATAAGTTATATTGGTCCAACCACCAGAATCAGCTGATTTCCTGCAGCGATGATAGAACAATATCAATTTGGGACTTAAATTTTACTAATTAATTATGAAGATCACGCCATTAGAAATTAGGCAAAAAGCATTCGAGAAGAAATTAAGAGGGTATGATAAAGATGAGGTTAATGCTTTTCTGCTTTCGCTATCCAATGAATGGGAACGTCTTCTTGACGAAACGAAGGAATTAAGGATTAAGCTGGAGCAATCCGAGAAGGAGGTGGAAAAATTGAGGGAAGTAGAAAGTTCTCTCTTTAAAACATTAAAGACTGCTGAGGACACTGGTGCAAACCTTGTTGACCAGGCAACAAAAGCTGCAGAACTCCATATGAAAGAGACACAAATGGCCTCTGAAGCACTTATGAGTGAATCAAAGTCAAAGGCACGAGCTGTCATTGAAAAAGCGGAAGCGGATGCGAAAGCAATCATGGAAGAGATGCAGGATGCAGTCAAAGACCTGGAGCAGAATTATAGGATTATTGAGAATAACAGAGATAATCTTGTTACTGAGCTAAGAAACTTATCTTCCGATATTATCGAGAGAATAGAAAGGACGGATAAGCAAAAAAGCAATTTCAAACTAGTAGATCACTTACAAAAGGTTAAAGATCTGGTAAGAGAATCCAGAGATCGGGTAGAGGGTGATTCAAAACCAGAACTACCCAGAAAGGTCGAAAAAACAAAAGTTACTAAAACAGTAGCCACCAGTGATTATGTGAAGCAAAAAGTGGCTGCTAAAAACCAAAAAACTAAGTCAAAGGACGATTCTGTTTCCTTTTTTGATGAGCTGGAATAATGGGTAAGATTCTGCTGGAAGGCATGGAGTTCTTTTCTCACCATGGGTACTATGATGAGGAAAGAAAAATTGGGAATAAGTATTCAGTAGACCTGGAAGTCACCCTAAATTTTGAAGCTGCTGCTGATAGCGATCAACTGAATAAGACCGCTAACTACGAGACGCTTTACGCTATTACTGCTAAGGTGATGAATGAAACTTCACACTTATTGGAACATATTGCCAATAATATCATTGTGAGCATCAAAAATGAGTTTAGTGAAATAGAAAAGGTGAAAGTGAAGGTGAGTAAATACAATCCTCCTATAAAAGGATTGTGCAAAGCTGCTTCAGTTATACTTGAGAAATAAGATTATTTGGCTTGCAAGTCAGGATTGTTAAAGGTAAATCCTCTGGCATCTGCCCCCTCATAGAAATCCACTTCAAGCCCCATTAAGAACATTACTTCTTTTTTGCTCACAAAAACGTTGATTTCTTTTATTTGATAGGATATGTCATCATCTTTTGGCTTGTCAAAGCCTAATATGTAATTTACACCGGCGCAACCTCTTCCTCCCTTCACACCAATACGCAAACCATAACCAGATGGAATATTTTTGTTTGTGATAATGTTAGTAATCTCTTCGATTGCTGAATCTGTGATATTTACCGGTTGCATAAATTGTTTTTTGGCAGTCAAATTTATTTATTTTTGAAACGTTTAATAACTACTTATAATTCAATTCATGGAGATACTTATTGAGTTACTCAAAATTTCTATTCCAGCAGTGATTGTGGCCTATACACTTTATTTAACAGTGAAGGCTTTTACAGCAAAAGAACTGGACAAAGTAAAAGTAGAAGCTTATAATAGAAGTAAGGATACGGTATTGCCGATCAGACTTCAGGCTTACGAACGCATTTGCTTATTTCTGGAAAGAATTTCACCTACTAACCTGATACCCAGACTCAATGCACCAAACCTGACCTCTAAAGAGTTACAGACATTGTTGTTAAGGGACATACGTGAAGAATTCAGTCATAATCTTTCACAGCAACTCTATATGTCAAATGAATCATGGAATGCTGTAAAAATGGCAATGGAACAAACCATTAGTTTGATCAATGAGTCAGCCGGAGAACTAGAGGGAGAGGCTACCAATATGGATCTTGTGAAAAGAATTTTTGATAAAATCATGCAGGTAGAACAAAATGCTATAGATATAGCGTTAACTACTGTAAAGGATGAAATTAGAGCAATATTTTAAATGGAAGAGGTAAAGGAAAAAAAGCTTTCAAAATATATTAATAAAGCCAAGCGAGTGCTGAAGGATAATGAGAAGATTGATCATTTATTGGTTTCGGCAAAAAATAAACTTTCTGATCTACAATCGGACAATCATAAAATGAATGAGTTTATTGAGAATTTAAAACTCTTTGTCAATATGATAAAAGATTCTGTGATCAACCGAAGTATTGAATTCTCATGGCGAACAGTTCTTCTTTTAACAGCAGGCCTTATCTATTTTATTACACCATTGGATCTGATTCCTGATTTTATTCCGCTATTAGGGTTTACTGATGATGTCTCTGTGATTTATTTCATTTACCAAAGCCTTGCTGATGATATTGAATCATACAAGTTGACTCATAAATAGTGGCTTAGGTAGTCTAAATCATTAATAGTTAAAATTATTGATTATTTTTAGGACCTAGGCACAAATAAAGGCCTCAGAATTTTCTATGGAAAAAAGAATAGCCTTAGTCACAGGAGCAACAGGATTGGTTGGGAAACAATTGATGGATCAGATATTAGCCATCGATTATTACAGTACAATAAAAGTTTTTACCAGGCGTCCCCTCAATTATAAGGATAATAGAATTGAGGAATATGTAATCGACTTTGATCAATTGGACAACCATAAAGAAGATATGGAAGCCCATGATCATTATTGCTGTCTTGGAACCACTCTTAGAAAGGCAGGCTCAAAAGAGGCATTTGTTAAAATAGATCACGATTACCCTTTGCAACTTGCAAAAATTGCCATGTCTTACCCATCATTCGTTCAATTTATTGTGGTTACAGCGGTGGGCGCCAATTCTTCTTCACCATTATTTTACAACCAAGTCAAAGGGCAAATAGAAGATAGTTTGAAGGAGCTGGATATGAAAAGACTTCATATTTTTCAACCCTCATTATTACTTGGACCCAGGGATGATTTTAGATTCATGGAGAACATGGCTAAAGTTTTTTCAGCCATCCTAACGTTCTTTGTTATAGGTACCAAGCGAAGACTGTGGTCTGTGAAAGGGTCTGATGTTGCCAAGGCAATGTTGTTAGTAGCTCAGAGAAGTGGGGATGGTATTTATGTCTACAAGCCAGCCAAAATCAGAAAAATAGCACACTAATTTGCGGGTAGTAATTCAAAGAGTTAGCGAATCTGCCGTTCGTGTAGATGGTAAAGTCATTGGGGCAATAGACAAAGGCCTTTTGATTCTAATCGGAATCGAAGAAGCTGATGAGTCAGAGGATATTAAGTGGCTCACCAAAAAGATCATCGGCTTAAGGGTGTTTGATGATGAAAACGGTGTGATGAATAAGAACATTATTGATGCGAATGGTGAAATTTTATTGATTTCTCAATTCACTTTGCATGCCAGTACCAAAAAAGGAAACCGACCATCCTATATTAAAGCCGCGAAACCTGAAATGGCTATTCCTCTTTATGAAGCGTTTCAGCAAAACCTATCATTGAATTTCCCAAATAAGATAGCGACTGGTGAGTTTGGTGCGGATATGAAAGTTTCTTTGGTCAACGATGGGCCAGTGACTATCATAATTGACTCAAAGAATAAGGAATGATTTACCAGTTATTTCTAATTCTTAATTGATCAATATGCGCGTAATGATGTTTGCCATGCCATGCATAGAGTAAAGCATTTTTGGATAATTTGACCAGATCCCCTGATTCTGGATGCACGAAAGACTTTTCCCAATCATTTTCTTCTATCTGACGCATCAGGAATACCCATTTGCTATGGAGAGCCTTCATAAGATCAAGGCTGATTGAAATTGGGGCTTTTTTATTGTCTGCCAAATTGCACCATGCTTTTTCATCATATGCTTTGATAGTGGGCGTTTTCTCCGTAAGTGCCCATTTGAATCTCACATAGCTATTCATATGACTTTCGGCAATGTGGTGAACCAATTGTCTGACAGTCCAACCTCCTGGACGATAAGGAGTATCTAATTTTTCATCATCCCAGTCTTTTACAAGATTTGATAATTGAGAGGGTAGTTTTTCAATTTCTTTGATAGCAATACTGATATCTAATTTATTGATAGTGGAGGGTGCCTGAAATTGGCCGATTGGATATTTTAAATCTTGCATAAGGTTGTTCTAAAAACTAAGACCAAATTAATCCTAATCTAAAACTATTTCCAACTCTGCAATTACAAGTATATTATCTATTTTTGCAGACTTGTTGAGATATATGGAAAATATTCGAAATTTCTGCATAATAGCCCACATTGATCACGGTAAAAGTACACTTGCCGATCGACTACTGGAAACCACCCAAACGGTAGCTGGTAGAGATATGCAAGCACAGTTGCTGGATAATATGGACTTGGAAAGAGAGCGGGGGATAACAATTAAAAGTCACGCGATTCAGATGGATTATTTGAGGGATGGACAAACATTTGTGCTTAACCTTATAGATACTCCTGGTCACGTAGACTTCTCTTATGAGGTTTCAAGGTCAATAGCAGCTTGTGAAGGAGCGCTATTGGTAGTGGATGCCTCACAAGGGATTGAGGCACAGACCATTAGTAATCTTTACCTGGCATTGGAACATGACCTGGAAATAATTCCTGTTTTAAATAAAATCGACCTTCCAGGTGCTATGCCGGAAGAAGTGTCTGATCAGATAATAGATTTAATTGGTTGTGATAAAGAATCAATAATTCACGCGAGTGCAAAGGAAGGGATAGGGATTGAAGAAATTCTGGAAGCAATTGTGGATCGTATTCCTGCACCAAGCGGAAATCCAGGAGAGCCATTGCAGGCAATGATCTTTGATTCTCAATTCAACTCATTTAGAGGTATTGAAGTAATTTTTCGGGTTTTTAATGGATCCCTCAAAAAAGGTGATAAGGTAAAATTCGTCAATACCGGTAAAACCTACGATGCTGATGAAATAGGGATTCTAAAATTGGAACAAAAACCCGTCAAAGAAATAAGTGCAGGAAACGTAGGTTATCTCATTTCAGGGATAAAAGTAGCAAAAGAAGTCAAAGTTGGGGATACAATTACACATGTTGAAAACCCCACAAAAAATATGATCAAGGGTTTTGAGGATGTAAAACCAATGGTTTTCGCCGGAATATACCCAGTGGAGACTTCCGAATATGAGGAACTTAGAGCCTCGATGGAAAAATTACAGCTCAATGACGCTTCTTTAATTTGGGAACCTGAAACATCCGCTGCACTTGGTTTTGGGTTTAGATGCGGATTCCTGGGGATGCTTCATATGGAAATCGTTCAGGAAAGGCTCGAACGAGAATTTGACATGACTGTAATCACTACGGTTCCTTCAGTGAAATTCCATGCTGTTCAGAGTGATGGGTCTATCTTAGGTGTAAGTGCTCCGTCAGAAATGCCTGAGCCAAATACAATATCTCATATAGAAGAGCCTTTCATTCGAGCTCAGATTATAACTAAATCTGATTATATAGGAGCAGTAATCGCCTTGTGTATGGACAAAAGGGGAGAGATTAAAAATCAGGTTTACCTCACATCAGATCGGGTTGAATTATCTTTTGAACTTCCTCTTTCTGAAATTGTCTTTGATTTCTTTGACAGACTAAAAACAATCAGTAGAGGTTACGCATCTCTTGACTATGAATTGATCGGATATCGGCAATCAAACATGGTCAAGCTTGACATCATGCTAAATGGTGAAAAAGTTGATGCATTATCGGCTATAGTACATCGAGATAAAGCATATGAGTGGGGAAAACGATTATGTGAAAAGTTAAGAGAGCTATTGCCGAGACAAATGTTTGAAATTGCAATTCAGGCATCTATTGGTACTAAGATCATCGCCCGTGAAACAGTAAAAGCCATGAGGAAAAACGTATTGGCAAAATGTTATGGTGGTGACATAACCCGAAAAAGAAAACTTCTCGAAAAACAAAAGAAAGGTAAAAAGCGAATGCGACAGGTGGGAAGTGTGGAAATTCCACAGGAAGCATTCATGGCTGTTTTAAAGCTTGATCAATAATGGAAAAAACCAAATTTGGGGCTATCAAGATAGATGGTAAGAAAGTAGCATCTGACATCAAAGAGGAAATTGCTGAAGAAGTTGAAAAACTAAAAGCAGAGAATTTAAAGTTACCACACCTGGCAATTATAATGGTCGGTGATGATGGGGCGAGTCAAACTTATGTGGACAACAAAGTCAAGGCAAGTAAATCTGTTGGGTTTCATTACACGCTTCTAAGATTTGCTGAAACTATCTCAGAAGAAAAGTTACTTAAACATATAGAGCAGATCAATCAGGATGAAGATGTAGATGGATTGATCGTGCAACTACCATTGCCTGAGCATATATCCGTCGAGCGTGTCACTGAGATGATAAAACCTTCAAAGGACGTGGATGGATTTACAAATCAGAATTTCGGCAGCATTGTTTCAAAGGACCAGGGTATTTTACCGGCTACCCCATTTGGAGTATTGGAGTTATTAAAGAGGTATGATATTGACACCACAGGCAAACATTGTGTGATTGTGGGAAACAGTAGGATTGTAGGCGCACCGTTAAGTATGATGTTAGCGTCACATGGAAAAGCGACCGTCACGGTTTGTCATGTCCATACTAAGGATCTTTCCTATCACACAAAGCAAGCTGATATTCTGTTAGTTGGAGTTGGAAAACCTGGATTAGTAACAGCAGACATGGTGAAGGAAGGTGCAGTTGTTATTGATATTGGGACCACAAAGGTTGACGATGAAACCAGACCCAGAGGGTTTAGAATTGTCGGAGACGTGGTTTTTGACGAGGTTGCTTCTAAGGCAAGTTACATAACTCCCGTTCCTGGAGGAGTGGGCCCAATGACCATTGCTTCCTTGTTATTAAATACCTACCAGGCGGCTGAAAGAAGAAGAGAACAGGAAGAAAATTAGATGCACTAAAAAAACTAAAATGATTAGGTCTGTAGTTTTAATCCTTATATTTTTAAGGTTGTATAGTTAAACAGGCCCAATGCGGAAACACTTTTTAGCAGTCTTTTTGATTACGCTTTCAATTGGAGTTTTAGCGCAATCAAACTTGAGTACTACCAATAAGAAAGCAATCAAACTTTATGAGGATGCTTTGAATCATGCCAAAAGATTTAGGTTTGGTGAGGCGATTGACAACCTTGAATTAGCTATCCGCAAAGACCCCTCTTTCATTGAAGCCTATATGTCTTTAGGTTCAATTCAAAAAAAACAGGGGAATTATTCAGCAGCAGTTAGATCTTTTGAAGATGCAATGGTCACAGAACCAGGGTACCCAGGATTGAAAAGGTATTATTATCTGATAGGAAGTACCTATTTTGAGATGGAGGAGTATAAGAAATCAGAAGGATATCTCAAGGCATACCTGGAAGCTGGGCTTGATTTAAAACAAGCAGTGATAGATGAGGTTGAGCAAATGATTAAAAATGCAACGTTTGCTAGATATGCGATAGAAGATCCGGTTGACTTTCACCCTGAACCATTGTCTTCAGTGGTTAATAGGTTTCCAATTCAGTATTTCCCAGTATTAACTGTAGACGAGAATCAAATCATTTTTACTGCGAGAGCCGGAACCAGCCCTGGGTTTGATGAAAACATTTTTGTCTCCAGAAGAGATACCGCTGGAGAATGGCAAGCACCTAAATTAATTTCACCACAAATAAGTAGGGAAGGTATAAATGAAGGAGCATGTACAATTTCTGCAGATGGTAAAGTTTTGGTTTACACTATATGTAAAGATAGAAGAGGTTTAGGATCATGTGATCTTTACATATCACGGAAAACTGGCGATAAATGGTCTTACCCAATCAACATGCAAGCTCCGGTAAATTCTAAATCCTGGGAATCACAACCGGCACTCTCTGCAGATGGAAGAACATTGTATTTCGTTTCCGATAGGAGTGGTGGCATTGGGAAACTGGATATCTGGGTGACCAAGCAGGGAGACGACGGAAAATGGTCAGAACCACAGAACCTTGGTCCAACAATTAATACTAAGCTTGATGACATTACACCATCAATTCATCCAAATAACCTTACGCTATATTTTTCTTCAGAAGGACATCCTGGATTCGGTGGCTTTGATTTGTTTATCACTGAAAAGATAGCAGGAGGCTGGGAAGACCCTAGAAATATGGGTTACCCTCTGAATAATACTGACGATCAAGTTTCATTGTTTGTGACAGCTGACGGAAAAACCGGTTATTTCTCCCATGAAGAAGAAAAGAACTTTCAATATTCAAGTCTACTCTACAGATTTGATATTCCCGTTGAAGATCGGGTTAAAATTGCGAGCATATACCTGGTTGGAAAAGTGACTGATGAAGAAACTCATGAACCTCTTGGTGCAAATATCAAACTTTATAACCTTGATAATAGCGAGGAAAGCTACAATATAGTATCAGACTCTATTAACGGTGAGTATTATATGGTGTTAAATGAAGGTGGTAACTATGGGTTATATGCTTCAAGAAAAGGTTACATATATAAGGAGATAACTTTTGATCTAAATGATCCTGAACATGTTTTGTCCAAGGATACTGTAAATATTGCACTGGAAAGAATAAAAACTGGTAAAAAAGGAATACTGGAAAATATATTTTTCGATTTCGATAAGTATGAAATAAAGAATGAATCTAAACCTGAGTTAAATACTTTCATTTCATTCCTTCTTGAAAACAGGAATGTGAGGGTAGAGATACAAGGACACACAGACAATCAGGGATCTGAATCATATAATCAAAACCTTTCAGCTAAAAGAGCTGAGTCAGTATTTAATTACCTGGTAAGTAAGGGTATTGATAAGGGAAGGTTGTTATATAAAGGCCTTGGCTCTAAACAGCCCATAGAAGACAATTCAACTGAATTGGGAAGAAGTAAAAACAGGCGTATTGAATTCATAATTCGTTAACAAAACTTTCATTTTTTTGTTAAAAACAAATTCGGAATAAAATTTCCGAAATAAGCCTTTAGAAAATTATTATTTGGAAATAGTGACAATTAACGAAATAGTATTAAATAAAGCTTTGGTTTAGATAATTTGAACCTATTTTCCAGTATAAGTACATACTTTAAAAAAAAATTTGAATTTTTTTAATATTCACATTTTATTATAATATTAGCTTACTAATAATTTATGTTCACTTTAAACTAATACAATATGAAGAAGATTCTACTATTAAGTTTCATGTTGTTGCTTACGTTCTGTTTTAGTGCGTGGGCGCAAGAGAGGACAGTCTCTGGAAAGGTCGCCGATCAAGCGAGCGAAGGCCTTCCAGGGGTTAACGTAATCCTCAAAGGTACCACTACCGGTACAACCACTGATATCGATGGAAATTACAGATTATCTGTTCCATCCGATGGAGGTACATTGGTATTTTCATTCATTGGTCTGAAAACTCAGGAAGTTGAGATTGGCGCACGATCAGTGATTGATGTAACTATGTCAGAAGACGTAGAAACATTGAGCGAAGTTGTAGTAACTGCATTCGGTATCGAAAGAGCTGCAAATGAGGTTACTTACCAGACTGAGAAGTTAGATTCTGAGTCACTTATGCAAGCTCAGCAACAAAATGCTGGAGCTGGATTAGCTGGTAAAGTTGCGGGTCTGCAAATCAACGTTAACAATAACGGTGTAAACCCATCTACTCAAATCCAATTAAGAGGTTTTAGATCCATAACAAGACAAAATCAGGCGCTTGTTGTAATTGATGGAGCTATCGCTAACATTGGCGCATTTAACAACCTTAACCCAAGTGACATTGAAAGTGTTAACTTACTAAAAGGTGCGAATGCTGCAGCTCTTTATGGATCTCAAGCAGCTAACGGTGCATTAATCGTTACAACTAAAAGAGGTAAAGTAGGTCAGGCATTTACGGTTGGTATTAACTCTTCATACACACTTGAAGAAGTTTCTTTCCTTCCTGATTTCCAAACTGAACACGGAATCGGTTGGGATGGTCACTATAATGCGATCGAAAACACAAACTGGGGTCCAAGATTTGATGGAGTTTCAAGACTTGTAGGTCCTGACTTCCCAGATGATTATCCAGTAGCTGATCAGGTAATCCCTTATGCTCCAATTGCGGATAACTTAAGAGATTTCTTTGAAACTGGTTCTACACTACAAAACACTGTATATGCTAGTGGTGGTGACGAATCTGGTTCATTCTACCTTTCTTATGGTAATGTTAACACTGAAGGTATTTACTTGGGTGATACTTACAAAAGAAATACTTTCAGAGTAAATGCTAATAAGAAAATTGGCAAATTGAGCTTCGGAGTTTCTTCTACATTCTTTGAAGATGATACTGATGTTGTTCATGATGACATTGGAGATCAGGACAGAGAAATGAACTGGTTCATCCTAAATACACCTGCTAACATTCCTTTGAAAGATTATAAGGATTGGGATAACCCACTTAGCTATGGTTATGCAGATAACTATTACAATGCATTCTACCAAAACCCATATTGGGCACTAGGTACCAACCGTGATACAGACCAAACCAGAAGGTTAGTGGCTAATATCAATGGAGAATATGCAATTACAGAAGCGATCAATCTTGGTGCAAGAATTGGTATGAACTCTCATGCTGGTCAAGGACAAGAGTGGAGAGATGCTCAGGAATATGATGAAGAGCTACAACCATTCCACAGTGCAGTATCTTCTTACTTGGTTGATAGTGAATTCCAAAGATTAGACCTTAATGGTCAGGTGCTTGCAACGGGTACATTTAACCTTTCTAGTGAATTGACTTTGAAGCCAATCGTTGGTGCGGCATTTATCTCAAATTCATGGCAAGCAAGTGCTACTACAGTTAATAACTTGAGTATTCCAGGATTCTATGATGTTTCTAACGGAACAGGTGCTCCGGTTGCTGAAAAAGACAACACTGATTACAGAAACTTTGGTGTTTTCGCAGATGTAACGTTAGGATTCAGAGAGTACTTATTCTTGAACTTAACAGGTAGACAAGATTATACTTCTACACTAGCATTAGATGACAATGGATACTTCTATCCATCTGCAAGTGTTAGCTTTATCTTGTCAGAAGCAGTTCCTGCAATTACTAGCAATCCTGTACTTTCATTTGCAAAAGTTACAGTTAGTAACTCTACTGTTTATAACGATTTGGGTGTATACCAACTAAATGAAGTTTGGCAACAACAACCACGTTTCCCTCTTGGAACAGTGAATGGTTTCAGACAAACAAGAATTGCTGTTGATGAAAATATCCAAAAAGAGAAATTGAGTACAATCGAGGCTGGATTAAATGTTGGCTTCCTGAATGACAGATTCTCTTTAGATGCTGCTTACTATAGTACTACTACTACTGACTTGATTACTAGAACAACTCCTTCAATTACTTCAGGAGCGAGCTCTTTTGATACAAACATTGGTAAAATGGTTACTACTGGTATTGAAGCTACAATCTCAGGACAGGTACTTAAAGTTGGAGATTTCACATGGGATGCTAATGTTAACTTCACACATTACAAAAGTGTCGTGAAAGAAATTGCTCCTGGACTTGATGAAATTGTTCTTGATAACTATGGTACTTACGGTACATTCGCAATTGTTGGTGAGGCATTCCCTCAGCTGAAAGCTCAGTCATACGTTAGAGACCCTAACGGTAGAGTAGTTGTTGATCCTGCAACAGGTAACCCAATTGTTGGAGACCTTGAAGCACACGGAAAAGGAACACCTGACTACATCCTAGGTTTAAATACAACTTTTGGATTCAAAGGTGTAAGACTTTCTGCTACAGCTGACTACAGAACTGGTCATGTATTCTATTCTCAAGGTAATGATGCAATGGAATTTACAGGAAGATCTCAAGAAAGTGTGTCTGCTAACAGACAGGATTTCATCTGGCCAAATTCAGTTATTGAAACTGGTGAAGGTACATATGTAGAAAATACTATTCCTGTAAGTGGAGGTGTTATGGGCTTCTGGCAAAATACTTACAATGAGATCAAAGAAAACTATGTGAGAGATGCAACAACTTTCAAATTGAGAGAAGTTTCTTTGAGCTACACTTTGCCTAGTAGCATCATTTCAAGCATCGGTTTCATTAAGAAACTTACTGTAGGTGCAATTGGTAGAAACTTGTGGATTAAATTCCCTAGTGGTCAGTCTAGATTTAGTGATCCTGAATTCGGTGCGACTGATACTGATAACCTTGGTAGATCTGTAAACAGCGCTAACTCACGTAACCTGGTTAACGGATACGGACAAGGATTCCCTACTAGATCGCTTGGTTTCAACCTAAATATCGAATTTTAATAATTGAATCATGAAGAAAATATTCATATATATACTGCTAGTCACAACGCTAGTTAGTTGTGATGACTGGTTGGACGTAAATACAGATCCTAACAACCCAACTGAGGTTTCACCGGATTTGATGCTTCCTGCAGCACTAGATTATACTTCAAGATGGTTACTTGCAGACAGGTATGTTAACCACTTAGGAAACATGATGATGTACAACTGGAGTGAAACTGCTGGTTTCTCCTGGTACAATGATGAATTCCTTTACCTGGTAAATTCTACTTTCTATGATCAAATCTTTGACGATGCGTATGAGTTCGCGTTGAATGGCTATCAGAACTTAGAAAACCTGGATCCTGAAGTATATGGTGCCTATGTCGGCATTGGAAAAATTATGCAATCATATACATTTCAGATCCTAACAGATTTTTACGGACCGATTCCTTACTTTGATGCACTTCAAAGAGGGGCGAACGTAACTCCTGAATATGATGCACCGGAATTGATTTATGCTGATTTACTTTCTGAGTTGACTGCTGCTATTACTTTATTAAATGATGCAGAATCTTCTTCTTCAGCAATTCTTCCGGGTGAAGATGATGCTGTTTTTGAAGGTAATTTAACTTCATGGAAACAGTTTGCTAATTCAATTAAACTTAGAATTTTAGCAAGATCTTACAATGCTTCGGGTATCACATACAATGTTCAGACTGAAATGGATGCTATCACGGCGGAAGGATCAGGATTTGCACCTGCAGATGTTATGATCTCTCTTCCTTGGTTAAATGAGGAAGGTAAGCAACAAGTATTTTGGGAAGATTTCGGATTTGCTCCTGCAGGTACTGTTACCTTGACTGGTGATGCAACTTGTGCCTCAGATTTCATAATCACTTATCTTCAGGATAGTGGAGATCCAAGAATCGACAGAATGTTCGAGGAACCTGCTGATGGACATATGGGAGTTCCACAAGGTATCGTTTCTGATACGGATACACAAAGTGCTGACTTTGTTTCAAATATCGGACCTGGTCTATTGAAGAGTGCAAGTCAGTCTTCTATAATTATGACTTTGGCTGAGATTCAATTAAATAGAGCGGAATTAGCCTTAGCTGGTTTTGGAGGAGATCCTGAAGCGCTTTACAATGCTGGAGTTGCTGCTTCTTTTGCAACTTTGGGAGCTAGTGGTTCTGGCACATACTTGGCTCAGAACATTCAAAATGTAAACTATGCTTTCTCTAGCAATAAACAAGAAGCAATTATCGTACAAAAGTGGTTGGCTACTTTAGGTTTAACAGCAGAACAGTCTTGGTTTGACTGGTCAAGAACTGGTTTCCCTCAGGGATTACCTGTTTCTCAGGAAGCTGCAAACCTTGTTAGACCTCACAGATTGTTACACCCTGCTAGTGAGTTAACTTCGAATGGTGGAAATCTACCGACGCAAGCTTCTAAGAATGATCCTAACTGGTGGGCAAACTAAAATTTGAATTACAATGAAGCATATTAAATATATATTTTTAATCGCTATAGTAAGTGTGTTTTTCACATCATGTGATGAGAGAACAAATACACTTGTGGAAGAGATAGAAGCACAACCTAATACAATTGGGTTCGTGGATAGAGCTCTTAGTTTTAGTGGAATTTCTGATGGTACCCAGTATCCTAGTATGGTGCCATTTCAAGTTGTAGGTCCTTCAAGCAGAGAGCTTACTGGTACCTATACTGCTACAATTACTGTGGATGCAAGTTCTACAGCTGAAGAAGGTGTTCATTTCAGTATTCCAAACAAAACTTTGGAAGTTTCTGCTGAAAATGATAACCTACTTGGGTTGGTTGAGATAATTATGCTTTCAGAAGGAATTGAAGCGCCTTTGGCAACTGCTCCTGTAGCAGTACTTAATGTCACTGCAGCAACTGGAAGTGGTAATATCATAGCAAGTGGTGCTCAGTTGAGAATCTCATTGTTGTATTTATGTCCTTCTGAATTAGCTGGTTCATATGAAGCAACAATTGTACGTGATGATGGATTGACTGCAATTTATCCTGATGTATTGACGGAAACAGGTGTTGGTCAGTACAGAAGTACTACAATCGGTACATGGGGTCCTGGAGCAATCGGAGGAACTCCTGGGTTCGACTTTACTGATGTATGTGATGTTATTACTATACCTCAGCAGGATCTTGTAGACTTCTACAGTAATCAAGTATTCCAAGCTGGAGAAAGTGCTAGAAACCCTGATACAGGAGTAATCACATGTATTTATACAATTACTTTTGGATCTGGTGACCGTACGTATACGCATACTTTTGTTCCACAATAATTAAGAAGATATACTTATGAAAAATATATTAAACAATTTATTCTGGGTATTAGGTATTGCAGTTGTAGTGTCAGCATGTTATCCAGAACAAGAGGTAGCACCGATTGTGCCACCTACGAATAATCCAGTGGCTACTATCGAGCGTATTGGTGATTTCCCTGCTTCAATTGGTGAGGGCGATACATTGATGTGGAGAGTAACTACTGATAAGTTTGCAAATCAGGACATGACTTTCGGTCCATTGTTCTCTTCAAGTTCAACAGCTGATGCAAGTGATGTTGAAGTTTACGGAGATTTTCCAGCATTTACTAAGGAGAATATCGTAATGATCATAATCCTTGATGATGATGAGGTTGAAACTGCTGAAGTTTTTGATTTCACTCTAGATGCTAGGTATGATAGAGATTTCAGTTTCCAATTGAACGAAAATGCATCTGACACTGATCCTGTTTCGACTACTATTAGAGATCTAGAATACAATCTAGTATGGGATGGTTCATATGACGATGAGACTTTCTGTGATTGGGGAGTTGACCTTGACATGTACTTTGCTAATGCTGACTTTTCTTTAGGAGAATTCAGTACTGCTTCTGGAGACTGTCCTGAGATCGGTTCTCTCGAAGCATTGAGTGGATTAGGTGATGAAACTTATGATATCTACATTGATTTCTGGAGTATGGGTAGTCTATCTGGTTTGTCAGGTATTGAAGTACCATATTCTGTTTCTATCGCTAATAATAGTGGAGAAGGCGGAGTATATACTTTCTCAGGTTCATTCCAAAGTGAAAATGAAGGTGCTGATACTCACATTGTCGGACAATTAGTTGTTTCTGGTGAAACAATGACTCTTTATGATGAAGATGGTAACCTAATGGGAACGATCTAATCCTAAAGATGGATATATTAAAAAAGGAGATGCTTAGCATCTCCTTTTTTTGTTTATAACCGTTGGTTTGATTGAAGATAGTTTTTCACGTAATCTTCTATACCTGCTTCTAGCGGAGTAAATGGAGTGGGGTAACCAATCGCACTAAGTTTATGCATTGTAGCTTCCGTGAAATACTGGTATTTATCTCTTATATCCGTTGGCGTATCTATAAATGAAATATTCTTAGAAACATTTAAAGCATCAAATACCGCATTGGTTAAATCGAGGAATGTCCTCGCAGTTCCAGATCCAAGATTATATATTCCTGAATTTTTCCTATGATGCATAAGCCAGTAGCAAACATTGATTACGTCTTTCACATATACGAAATCTCTCATTTGCTCTCCGTCTTTATAATTAGCATGATGTGATCGGAATAATTTCATTGCTTGTGTCTCATTAATTTGATTAAATGCATGAAAGATTACGGAAGCCATTCTTCCTTTATGGTATTCGTTAGGCCCATAAACATTAAAGAACTTCAATCCAGCCCAATAGAATGGCTTTTCTTCCTGGTGTAATGCCCATATATCAAAATTGTTTTTGGACACTCCATATGGATTAAGAGGTACCAAGTTTTCTATTTTTGATTCATCATCTTCATAGCCATTTTCTCCAAGTCCATAAGTGGCTGCTGACGAAGCATATATAAGGGGGATTTGATAAGATACACATCGTTTCCATATTTCTTTTGAATAGCTGGTGTTGAGCTTTTCCAGGATGTCCATGTCGAATTCAGCCGTATCGGTCCGTGCTCCCAGATGGAAAATAAATTCAACAAGCTCATGATTAGAATCCAACCAATCAAAAAAATCATCCCTATCTATTTTTCCCTGAAGTTTCTTACCAGAAAGGTTTTTGTTTTTAGTCTCATTGTCGAATTTGTCAACTGCTATAATGTAGTTGAAATTTTCCTCATTCAGTTTTGATATAAGGCAACTGCCAATAAATCCAGCTGCACCAGTTACTACTATCATTGGACTTTCTTTGTTTATGGAAAGTAAATTTAATTGCAACTTATATATTTACATAACATGAAGTACTACATCATTGCGGGGGAACGGTCTGGAGACCTACATGGAGGTAATTTGGTTAAAGAAATTCTAAGAATTGATAGAAATGCTCAAATTCGTGCATGGGGTGGTGAGGAAATGGAACTTGCTGGAGCAACTATTGTAAAACATTATAGGGAGTTGGCATTTATGGGTTTTTGGGAAGTACTAGTAAACATTAGGACTATCAGGAAGAACCTTAATGATTGTAAACATGACATTTTAGATTGGAACCCAGATACAGTTGTATTAATAGATTATCCTGGTTTTAACATGAGAATAGCCAAATTTGTCAAGAACTATGGTATTAAAGTTTGTTATTACATCTCTCCTAAAATTTGGGCCTGGAATACAAAGAGAGCCCACAAGATAAAGAAGTTTGTGGATAGAATGTTTTGTATTCTTCCTTTTGAGAAGGAATTCTACAAGGAATTTAGCTATGATGTTGTATACGTTGGAAATCCATTGCAGGATAGTATTCATAATTATTCAGTTGATATTGATTTCACAGATAGTTACCCGGATGAAAAGATTTTAGCAGTATTACCAGGTAGTAGAAAACAAGAATTATTGAACATAGTCGATTCTGTTGCAGGACTAATTAACGCTTATCCTGAAATAAAATTTTTAGTCGCTGGTGTATCAAATTTAGACAGGAAACTGTACCATCCGCTTGAAAGGTTTAATAATGTAGAAATTATATTTGATAAGTCATATGATATCCTAAATGTAGCTGATGGTGCTATTGTCACTTCGGGGACCGCTACTTTAGAGACTGCATTATTCAATGTTCCTCAGGTTGTATGTTATAGGACATCAGCATTGACTTATTCGATTGCAAAGCATTTAATAAAAGTGGATTACATTTCGCTAGTTAATTTGATCGCAGGAAAGGAAGTTGTGAAAGAATTGATTCAGGATCAATTGACAGTAGAAAATTTAAGATTGTTTGTTGAGGACGTTATTCAGAATAGTGAAAATATTGTCAACATATTGGATGGATACAAACAGGTTAAAGAAAATTTAGGCACAAAAAAAGCCTCACAAACTACTGCGAAGCTTATTTATGATTTCGTGTCACTTAATTCTTAAGCAGCTCTTAACTTATTGAACTTTGATTTCTCAAACTTCTGCTCTGCATAAGCTTTAGTTATTGAGAAATCTTTGATTTCAGAATCCGAAGGAATTTCAAACATGGCATCAGTCATGATCGCTTCACAAATAGACCTAAGCCCTCTTGCACCAAGTTTAAATTCGACAGCTTTGTCTACAATATAATCTAATGCCCCTTTTGTAAATTCAAGTGAAACTTCTTCCATACGGAACAACTTTTCATATTGTTTTACCAAAGCATTTTTTGGTGTTGTCAATATGAGTCTAAGTGTTTCTCTTGTTAAAGGATCCAAATGAGTTAACACGGGAAGTCTACCGATTAATTCCGGTATTAGACCATAGCTTTTTAAATCCTGTGCAGTTATGTATTGCAATAAATTCTCCTTATCAATAGGTCCCATTGCTTTTTCATCTTCCGCACCTACGAAACCAATTGGTCGCGTATTCAATCTATTGGCTATGTGTCTGTCAATTCCATCAAAAGCACCTCCACATATAAAAAGAATGTGCTCAGTATTCACAGTGATCATTTTTTGATCTGGGTGCTTTCTACCTCCTTGAGGGGGAACATTTACCGTTGTTCCTTCTAATAGCTTTAACAATGCTTGTTGAACTCCCTCACCACTCACATCTCTGGTAATTGATGGGTTGTCTGACTTCCTTGCTATCTTATCAATTTCATCGATATAAACAATTCCTCGCTCAGCTGATTCTACATCGTAATTCGCTGCTTGTAGAAGTCGAGTCAAGATACTTTCAACATCTTCACCTACATATCCAGCCTCTGTAAGAACAGTAGCATCAGCAATACAGAATGGCACCTGAAGTATTTTTGCTAGTGTTCTGGCTAGATAAGTTTTACCAGTTCCTGTTTGGCCTACCATTACAATATTTGATTTTTCAATCACCACTTCTTCATCTGTGGATTTTGGTTGCATCAATCGCTTATAATGATTGTAAACAGCCACCGAAATATATTTCTTAGCCTCATCCTGACCAACGACAAATTCATCTAAATGAGACTTCATGTCAGCTGGCTTAATCAGGTTAAATTTTGGTGACGAACTAGTAGTTTTGGTTTTTAGTTCCTCATTCAAGATTTGTTGAGCCTGGGTGATACATTTATCACATATATGAGCATGTATACCTGAAATCATCAGGTCAACATCTTTCTTATTTCTACCACAAAAGGAACAGGTAACTTGTGCCATTATATATTAATTCTTAGTCTCTCTTCAAAACCTCATCAATAAGCCCATATTCTTTGGCTTCTGATGATCTCATCCAGTAGTCCCTGTCAGAATCATTTTCAATTTCCTCATAAGACTTACCAGTATGATCAGCTAATATCTGATAAAGATCTTTTCGGATCTCTAACATTTGTTTCATTGTAATCTCCATATCCCGGGATTGACCTTGCATACCGCCACTTGGTTGGTGAATCATAATGCGGGCATGTGGTAATGCGGATCTTTTTTTAGGAGCTCCGCCTGCAAGAAGTACGGCACCCATCGAAGCTGCCATTCCAGTGCAGATTGTAGCAACATCTGGCCCTACATATTGCATCGTGTCATACATACCTAATCCGGCATAAACAGAACCTCCAGGGCTATTCACATATAATAAGATGTCTTTCTTAGAGTCAACAGATTCCAGGAATAAAAGTTGAGCAGTTATTATATTGGCGATGTTTTCTTCAACTTGCATGCCCAGAAAAATAATCCTGTCCATAATAAGTCTTGAGAATACATCTATTTCTGCAAATCGGGTAGGACGTTCCTCAATAACCGATCTGGTCATGTTCTCTATGTGTTGAACGTACCTGTCAAAATTTGAACCAGAAATTCCCTGGTCATACACTGAAAATTTACGAAACTCTTCTTTGTTGATCATTCTAAAATTTGCTGAATATTACAAAAATAAAAAAAGTCCACTAATGGGACTTCAATATAACCTGATTTACGTAGACTAGGTTCATAGACTATGTATTTTTTCAGGTCTAAAGCTTCCTAAATTCATCCAGAGAAACCTCTTTATCTTTCGATGTAATCTGGTCCTTCACATAGGCATAAACCTTTTCAGTTTGAACCTGATTGTGCACTTTCATATAATTATCGCCGTTTTCACCTTTTAGGTAATTATCCGCAAATGTATCCATGCTACTTTCGAATTGCTCGCCTGTAAACCCTGAACCAGCAAATTGCATTCTAATCATTTTTTTAGCCTCCTCCACAACATCAGCATGTTCTACTTTGATTTCTTGATCTTTCATGATCTTACTCTTGATCAAAGACCACTTAAGTTCATCAGCATAATGACCATACTCATGATCAAGGCTTGCCTGGTCAAGATCATTATTGGTTCTCATTAGCCAACTTTTGAGAAACTCATCAGGTAGAGTAATTTTAGCATCAGAGATCAATTTCTCTCTTATCTTCTGATTCCATAAGAAATCTGCTTCCTTAGCATAGTTTTCTGATACAATGCTGGCAATCTTTTCACGGAATTCCTTCTCATCCTTTACTTCCTCATTTGGAAAGGTTTTCTTAAACAATTCCTCATTAACTTCCGCTGGAACTAATCTATTAACGTTTTTGACAGTGAATTCAAATTTCCCTTTCTTTAACTCATCAGTAACTTCTTCCGCCAATAATGCACCCAAATCTTCAGAATTGTCAAAGTTCTTTGATGACAACTCAATGCTGAAATCTTTTGACTGACCCTTGAATTTCTTAGCGGTTGCTGCTTTTAACTTACTTAGTTCAACTGTAACATCTTTTGAAAACTCACCAGATACCAATGTGCCATACACTGAATCTCCTTCTTCAATGGTTTCAGGATTTGTGGACTCACCAAACTGATTTTTCAAGTTGTCTACAGTCTCGTCAATTACTTTGTCGTCAACTTTGATAATATGTTTGTCAACTTTTACTTTCTTGTCAATTTTCACATCAAATTCCTCAGCAAAACCAATGTTGTACTCGAATTCAAAGTCTTTCTGAGTTTCCCAGTCAATGCTTTCAGCCTTTTCCATGTTAGGTAGTGGCTCTCCTAAAATGTGTAGATCACTCTCCCTGATGTAGTCAGATAGTTTGTGTGATAACATGTGATTTATCTCATCAACCAGAATAGACTTACCATACATTCTCTGAATTACACCCGTAGGCACCTTTCCAGGTCTAAAACCCTTAATATTAGCCTTTTTGCTGTAATCTTTGATTTTTTCCTCAACACTCTGTTGATAATCACTCTCTTTTAAACTAATTTTAATAAGAGCCTCAGTGTTATTGATTTTGTCTAATGAGATTTCCAATGTATTTTATGTTTTATCTAACTAAAAAGAAAACCCTCTTAACCGAAACAGATAAGAGGGTCTGGAATTGTGCGGATGGAGGGACTCGAACCCCCATGCCTCGCGGCGCTAGATCCTAAGTCTAGTGCGTCTACCAATTTCGCCACATCCGCTGGTCGAAAAATGGAATGCAAATTTAAGTATTATTTTTGTTGAATAACAAAATTTTTTTTGGAATAATTTTTTAATGATCGCAGTAGATTTAGAAGAAGAGAAGAAGGAGATCATCCGGCGTTACCGCAAACTACTCAGAAAAGCCAAGCCTTTATTAAAGGATGGTGATGCTAAAATGATAAAGAAAGCGTTCAACACCTCGTTGGAAGCGCATAAAGACATGAGACGAAGGTCTGGCGAACCTTATATTTTTCACCCACTTGCTGTCGCCCAGATTTGTGTAGAAGAAATCGGTCTTGGTACTACCAGTATTGTTTCCGCATTATTACATGATGTAGTAGAGGATACTGATATGGAAATAGCAGACATCGAAAGGATGTTTGGACGAAAAATAGCCAAAATCATAGATGGTCTTACTAAAATAGCTGGTGTCTTCGAAGAAGGGAGCTCCCAACAAGCTGAAAATTTTCGAAAAATGCTATTCACACTCTCAGAGGACGTGAGGGTAATTTTGGTGAAGTTAGCGGACAGACTCCATAATATGAGGACATTGGCGAGCATGCCACGGCATAAACAACTAAAAATAGCATCAGAAACCATTTACATTTATGCTCCTCTAGCGCATAGATTAGGATTGTACGCCATAAAAAGCGAATTGGAAGATCACTACTTGAAGTATACAGATAGAGAGACGTACGATTCAATCGCTTCAAAAATAAATGAAACCAAAATCTCCAGAAATAAATTCATCAGAGGATTTATTCGCCCAATTCAGTCAGAATTGCAGAAAACTGGATTTAATGTAGAAATAAAGGGTAGACCTAAATCCATCCATTCCATATGGAATAAGATGAAAAAGCAAGGCGTTGCGTTCGAAGAAGTTTATGACCTTTTTGCAATACGGATCATCATTGACACAGATCCTGAGAATGAAAAAGGAGCATGTTGGCAGGTATATTCTATAGTAACTGATTTTTACCAACCTAACCCAGATAGACTAAGAGACTGGGTGAGCACACCCAGGTCCAATGGTTATGAATCGCTACATACTACAGTAATGAGTAACACTGGGCAATGGGTAGAAGTACAAATCAGAACTAGACGCATGGACGAGATTGCTGAGAAAGGTTATGCCGCTCATTGGAAATATAAAGAGGACACTGACAATGAAAGTGGATTGGAGCAATGGATTATGAAGGTCAGGGACATCCTTGAACAGAACGATTCCTCTGCAATAGAATTTGTTGACGACTTTAGGTCAAACCTTTTTCAGGAAGAAGTATTTGTATTTACACCAAAAGGTGACCTTAAGACACTACCCTATGGTGCTACAACACTTGATTTTGCCTTCGATATTCATACAGAGATAGGAGCCCATTGCCTTGGAGCAAAAGTTAATCAGAAACTGGTCCCACTCAATCACAAATTAAAAAATGGTGACCAGGTAGAAATACTTACCTCCAAAAAACAAAAACCAAATGAAGATTGGTTGAAGTATGTGGTAAGTTCTAAGGCCAAAGGAAGAATAAAGGATGCTCTAAAAGAAGAGAAGAAGGAAGCTGCTGCAGAAGGTAAAGAAATAGTCAAAAGAAAACTCAATCAAATGAAGATTCAAATGACCAATAAGGTACTGGATCAACTGGTTGAACATTTCAATACCAAAACTCCTCTCGAACTTTTTTATAGAGTAGGCAAAGGTAAAATAGACCAAACAGCAATTAAGCGTTTTAGGGAAGCAGAAATCGAGCAAAAAAAGAAAACTACCACCCGTGTATCTGATCCATCGGGCTTCAAAAATCAAATTGAGAAAGTCAGGAAGAAGGACCAGGATTTGCTTCTGATTGGTGAAGACATGGATGTAGTAGACTACAGGTTTGCAAAGTGTTGTAATCCAATACCAGGAGATGATGTTTTTGGCTTTGTTACCGTTAATGAGGGAATCAAGATTCACAGAACGTCATGTCCTAATGCTGTCGAATTACTTTCTAATTATGGCTATCGTGTGATCAAGGCAAAATGGACATCATCTCAGGATAGATCGTTCCTTGCAGGCCTTAAAGTTATTGGCACAGACAGGATTGGAATCATTAATGACATTTCTAATGTTATATCTTCGGAACTTAAGGTTAATATGAGGTCACTGTCTATTGACACGGAAGGAGGCATATTTGAAGGTGAGATTCATGTGTACATTGAAGACACAGCTCATCTAGACAAACTGATTGAAAACCTTTCTGAAATAGATGGTCTGATAAATATTAATAGGTTTACTTAAACCATTGATGATAACCTATTAATAGTATATTTGCACCGCACTAATAATTATGGCGTTAAATACAGAAATATTTGAGCAGGTAAAAAAGATTTTCACCGCCTACCTTGAAAAAAAGGGGCTAAGGAAAACACCAGAAAGATATGCTATCCTTGAAGAGATTTATTCCAGAGATGGTCACTTTGATGTGGAGTCACTCTACATAAGCATGAAAAATAAGAATTACAGAGTGAGCCGCGCTACCGTTTATAATTCTCTAGACCTGTTGATGGAATGTGACCTGGTAAGTAAACATCAGTTTGGACAAAACCTGGCGCAATACGAAAAATCCTACGGATACAAACAACACGATCACTTAATTTGCACTGAATGTCATAAAGTGGTTGAATTTTGTGACCCTAGGATTCAAAATATACAAAATACAGTAGGTGAGCTATTGCAATATGATGTTGTACATCATTCGCTCATACTATATGCTGACTGTAAAAAAGAGAATTGCGAAAACAGGGTAGAAGAGAAAGCTAATTCTTAGGTTGGATAAGCTGATCAAACAAATCGCTACATTTTTCAATGACCTTAAACATACCTTTAAACAAAAATCTATGAACTACACATCTAATGTAAATAATGGAATTTTGACGATTGAATTCTCTGGAGACCTTATTGGTGAAAACAATGGGCCGGAAATTATAGAATTAGTTAACGATGTGATAAGTAAAGACATTAAGAAATCTATCGTTGACATTTCGGATGTAAGGTATATCAACAGTAGTGGAATTGGTGTATTGATTACGATACTTACAAAATTCCGAAATAAAGGAGGTGAGATGGTTTTGGTGAATCCATCAGAACACGTAAAAAAATTATTAATCATCACGAAGCTTCAAGCTATATTTACAATCGTAAATTCAACGGAAGAAGCGAACGAAAAATTAAATAGTTAATGGCAGTAGATGTGTTGCTGGGTCTTCAATGGGGAGACGAAGGAAAAGGTAAAGTGGTTGACTTTTTAGCCAGGAAGTATGATGTTGTAGCAAGGTTCCAGGGAGGACCCAATGCGGGGCACACATTGGAGTTTGAGGGGATCAAACATGTATTACATCAAATTCCTTCTGGTATATTCCATGAAGGCATTAGAAATATTGTAGGTAATGGTGTAGTGTTGGATCCTGTAATCTTTATCAAAGAGCTGAAAGAACTAGAGCCTTTTAACATTGATCTGGCAAAGCATCTTTTCATCTCCAAAAAAACACAACTCATCATTCCTACTCACAGACTGCTGGATGCAGCTTACGAACAATCCAAAGGAGACAAAAAAATTGGATCCACACTTCGTGGAATAGGACCTACCTACCAGGATAAGATTGCTCGTGTTGGATTAAGAGTAGGTGACTTGATCGCCGAAGATTTCTCCAGCAAATATGAAAAACTAAAGAAATCCCACATAGATATTCTGAATTACTACAAATACGAGTTTGACCTGACTGAATATGAAACAAACTTCTTCAACGCTATAGAAGAAATCAAAAAACTCAATCTTGTAGATTCTGAATATGAAATCAATAACGCACTTGTTGAAGGGAAAACAATTCTAGCTGAAGGAGCACAGGGATCCTTGCTGGATGTGGATTTTGGTTCATACCCTTACGTAACCAGCTCAAACACAACCGCAGCAGGTGCTTGTACAGGGTTAGGAATTGCTCCACGGAAAATAGGAGACGTATTCGGGATTTTTAAAGCTTACTGTACCAGAGTAGGCTCAGGGCCATTCCCAACAGAGTTATTTGATGAAGATGGCGAACAGCTAAGAAAAATCGGGAGTGAATTTGGTGCTACCACCGGGCGGCCCAGAAGATGTGGATGGCTGGACTTGCCAGCCTTGAAATATGCCGTCATGGTCAATGGGGTGACACAGCTCTTTATGATGAAAGCTGATGTTCTCAGTGATTTTAAAACTATAAAAGTGTGTGCCGCATATAAATTACCTGATGGTACCCTTACATCACAGTTACCTCACGACTTGGAATCTACCAGAGTAGAACCGGTCTATAAGGAATTACCGGGATGGGCTCAGGACTTAGCAGGAGCGTCTAACTATAATGATTTTCCACCGCAACTGCGGGATTATATAAAATACCTCGAAGAAGAATTGCAAGTTCCTATCAATATTGTCTCAATAGGACCAGATAGAACAGAAACGATCATCAAAGACCAATTAGTAGAATCTTAATAATTTCAGATTGATAATGCTTGGGTCAGTCTGTCTGAGCTTCATACGTCGCTACATTCAGGCCGGGTGTTCACTACTCGCCTGCGATCGCACGGGCCATTTCGGGCTCAGACACGCCGTTCACCCCCTCAGACGGGGTATGACAGTATTAAGTATGATTGCATTAAGTATTAAGAAT
>OZ253939.1:4980000-6534358 GCA_965267245.1 Cyclobacteriaceae bacterium
AGTGTCGCCAGGCATTGTGGAGTCATTGTTGAAATACCACCCTTTATTTGCTTGATGCCTAATCACGCTAAGCGTGAGACATTGTTTGGTGGGTAGTTTGACTGGGGTGGTCGCCTCCAAAAGAGTAACGGAGGCTTTCAAAGGTACCCTCAGCACGCTTGGTAACCGTGCGCAGAGTGTAATAGCACAAGGGTGCTTGACTGTGAGACCAACAAGTCGAACAGGGTCGAAAGACGGATATAGTGATCCGGTGGTTCCGCATGGAAGGGCCATCGCTCAAAGGATAAAAGGTACTCTGGGGATAACAGGCTGATCTCCCCCAAGAGCTCACATCGACGGGGAGGTTTGGCACCTCGATGTCGGCTCGTCACATCCTGGGGCTGGAGAAGGTCCCAAGGGTTGGGCTGTTCGCCCATTAAAGTGGCACGCGAGCTGGGTTCAGAACGTCGTGAGACAGTTCGGTCCCTATCTGTTGTGGGCGTAAGAATTTTGAGTGGATCTGACTTTAGTACGAGAGGACCGAGTTGGACTAACCGCTGGTGTACCAGTTGTCTCGCCAGGGGCATTGCTGGGTAGCTATGTTGGGAAGGGATAAGCGCTGAAAGCATCTAAGTGCGAAACCCACCACAAGATGAGAATTCTTTTAAGAGACGTTAAAGACGATGACGTAGATAGGCTGCAGGTGTAAAGTCAGTAATGGCATAGCTGAGCAGTACTAATTACTCGTAAGCTTTCTGTAACGCGTTTTATTGTGTTTCTTTCACAAATTTATGTCAACTAGATATTCGGTAAGAAGTACCGGATTAAAGATATTGTGCGTCACGGCACTAAAGATTTTATGGTGATTATAGCGACGGAGTCCACCTCTTCCCATTCCGAACAGAGAAGTTAAGCCCGTCAGCGCTGATGGTACTGCGGTAAAACGTGGGAGAGTAAGTCGTTGCCAGCTTATTATTACAAGCCTTGTAGGAAACTGCAAGGCTTTTTTTATGTCTTTACTGCAATGTGTTTTACAGCAATGATGCAGGAAGAAGACATCTTAGACTGACTATCAAGAATACCAGTCGTGTAAGTCGTTACCAGTCTACGCGACCCGGCTTATTATTAAAAGCCTTGTAGGAAACTGCAAGGCTTTTTTTATGTCTATACTGCAATGTGTTTTACAACAATGATGTAGGAAAAGACATCTTAGACTGACTATCAAGATTAATACCAGTCGTGTAAGTCGTTACCAGTCTACGCGACCCGGCTTATTATTACAAGCCTTGTAGGAAACTGCAAGACTTTTTTGGTGTCTATACAATCTTGAAATTGTTTAGCGTATAGTCAACCTGTTCAGAGATATAAAATAGTACAAGTAGCCTTACTAAACAGGAGTACAGCTTCGGGATGTTATTCCTACTCACAGAATAAACCAATCTATTAATGATTAGGAGCCTAGTAGGCTCAGGATTGACCTGGTTTTGGTCAATATTGTTCTGATGAAGTTGCGTGAGGGGTAGTAGTGATTGTTTGAGCCCGAAGTGGCCTTGAGGGGAGATTGGCGAGTACGGATAACCCGACCTGAGGAAGTATGACGAGGGGCACGCCCAAATTCTATAACTTGGGTAGTGAAATTGAAAATGTTGTACCCTCTTTAGTGGTACTGGAAACAGTAATTTCTCCTTTGTGTTTGTTAATGATTTGACGTGAGATTGCTAATCCGATTCCTGATCCTTCGTTTTTTGTTGTATAGAAGGGTACAAAAATATTGTCCATGACGTCAGCAGGGATTCCCGGACCGGTGTCTTTGATATTGATAGTGCATTTATGAGGGGTTTGCTCAAGCGAGCAATGAATTGTACCTCCATTATCTAAAACCTCAAATGCATTTTTCAAGATATTAATCAATACTTGTTCTATAAGTTCCGGGTCAATATCCAACCATATGGGATTGTTTGGTAGGTCATTAATAAGTGTAACCCTGGAGGGTATTTCCGGATAAAGGAAATCCAGGGTATCCGCAATAAGTTTTGCAATATCAACCTTCACCAATTTTGGTTCAGGAGTGTCTGATACTTTACTATAATTTTTAATGAAACTGACTAGTCCTTTACTTCTGTTGGTGATTTTTCTTAAACCTTCACGTAGGTCCTCCTCTTCTTCACAATTAAGATCTTTTAGAGCTTTCTTGTGACCTTCTGATTCAAGGGATTGGGCTATGACTTCTGACATTGTTGAGATTGGTATAACTGAATTCTTAATCTCATGGGTAATTACCTGAATTAATTTTTGCCAGGAATCCAATTCTCTTTGATCCAACTCACTTTTGATATTATGCATAGAAATTAATTTGTACCAGATTTCCTGCAGTTGGATTCTATTTGATACAATTGATAATTCTGACCACAGCTTAGTATTGATAAATCTATACAACTCTCTTTGCGAGTCATCAATTGATCTTAAGATTTTGACTAAACCTGGTTCAAGCTTTTCAAGGCTTTTTAAATTTCCAAAGCTACGTTTGCCTAATAGAGATTTTGCTTTTTTGTTCAAAAGGACAATTTGTTCCGTATCTTCTCTATAGGCGATCATGGGAACTCCAGAGTTTTCTGTGATCGAATTAAGGAAATGGTGATTAGCTTCTTTTTCTGAGGTGATTGACTTGAATTTGTTACTCAAGGAAACGTACGCGCTATACAATATTTTTTGATCCTGAGCTATTCCTACATTTCCTGTAAAATCATCTTGATCTACAGCAATTAGGAAATTTTCAAGCGATTTTCTGTCTCGTTCGATGAATCGTATCAGTTCCAATAATGTAATGATCATGAAAAGAATGCACCATAGCCCAAGAAGCCAAAATTCGGTTTGATCGATAATCAGAAAAGCGCCAATACCAAAAAAAAGTAGCAGCAGAATTCTTATTACTATTCTGATCCGAAAATGGGTTTTCATTCCTAGTCACTTGTTGGGAGATCATTCAATATTTGCCGTATTTCCAAAACTCCACCACCAGAAGGTTTGTTTGCCAGGGAATTAATGATGTTACCTTTTTTATCAATAATCATAAATCTGGGTAATGATTCAATCATATAGTCTGAGACGAATTTGTCTCCCCAGCCATTTGATGCTAATAGTTGGATATCTGGAAGCTTTAGTTGACGAACAACATCACGCCAAGATTCCGCGGAGTTGTCCAGTGATACAGATACAATTTGAAGACTATCTGAGTAGGTTTGCTGCAATACATTTAATATAGGTGTCTCACGAAGATACGTTTGTGACCAGGCGTCCCAAACTGAAATATAGACATACTTTCCTTGTAATGAACTTAATGAAATACTATCACCGTAGACAGACGTAAATTTGAAATCAGGAGCAGTTTCACCTTTTCTTAATTTTGCTAGTGATTTCAGTTTATTTTCAATTGCGTCTTTCTGAGAAGGTCTTAAATCATCTTTGACAGAAGTGAACTTCTCATGAGCTATTTCATACCCAAGAGTACTCATGTAATTCTCTATTGACTTTCCGTAGCTAAATGCTTTAACCTTTGGATTAGTAATAAGTTTGTCTGCAATAGACAGGGCTGAGTTGAAGAACTCAACAGGTTTTTTTAAAGAGTCCTGGTAATTCTTTAATTCTAGTTGTATTCTGGCATCAACAAAATTTTGGAATTGATATAATCCTAATAGCTCTGGTTTCTCAAGAGAAATGGAGTCTACACGACCCTGAAATTTTTCTGTAAGGATTGGCTCACTTCTGGTCAATTGCCGGTGTAGATCAGGGTATAATACGAGGATATTGGCTATTTCATAGGTGACTTTAGCTTTTTCTCTTTCAATGAATGAGGTGTTAAACTGGGAAGCATTCAAGTTTAGTAATTCAAGTTTTTTCTTGTGTATAGAGTCAAGTTGTGCTAGAAACAGCCTCTCTGACATCATGATCAATTCATCATAAGTTGGCAGTTTGCTTTGTTGATTCACTGCCAAGGCGAGGTAATTATTCTCTTCAGCTCCTTTCCCATTAAATTTTAGTGTTCCTGCCAGGTTTTGGGCATCAAAACTGATATTGAGTTGATCTCCTGGCTCCAGATAAATATTACCAAACCTTCCACCAAAATTGAGGCTGAAATATTGTGCTTCTTCCAGGTGTATGGTTCCATTAAATTTACCCAATGTGTCTACCTGAAATTCGTAAATACTATTTGGTGATGAGAATGAGATAAGATCAGCATCAATATTTTGTATGGTTCCATCAATAGAGGCTGTGTTTCTTGGCCCACATGAGGTAAGTATTCCTATAATGGCGATTAAAAAGTAATATTTTCTACTCATTGTAGTCTTCAAGTTAGGGTTATTGGTCAATATTTAATTTCTTCAATTTCCGATAGAGTGTTGTGCGGCCAATTCCAAGTAGTTTAGCTGCATCTGCTAATTTACCACCAGTTTCTATTAAAGCATTTTGGATTGTCACTTTTTCAGCATCCTCAACATTTAAAATTGTTGAATTGAGTGGAGTACTCGTCGAATTTTGAATTAAGAAGTCAGTAGTTTTTATTTTATCAACATCACACATGATAACTGCTCTTTCAACAGCATTTTGCAATTCTCTCACATTCCCTGGCCAGGCATAGGCTTTCAAAGCATCAATTGTTTCAGTTTCTATAGTAAGGTGCTTTTTTTTGTATTTTTCCGAATACACACGCAAGAAGTGTTCTAACATTGGCTCAATGTCTGCTTTTCTATTTCTCAAAGGGGGGATTTGAATAATCACCGTATTGATACGGTAGAGCAAATCCATTCTGAAATCACCATTTTTGGCTAATGTTTCAATGGGGCTATTTGTGGCACTGATTATTCTTACATCAACAGAGATCGGTTTGCTACTACCGACTTTTGTGATTTCTCGATTCTGAAGAGATGTAAGTAGTTTGGCTTGTAGTGCCATTTCCAGATTACCTATCTCATCAAGAAATAGTGTTCCCCTGTCGGCCACTTCAAATCTTCCAGCCTGGTCTGTGCGTGCATCTGTAAAAGCACCTTTAGTGTGACCAAAAAGTTCACTTTCAAAAAGCGTACTACTTATTGAACCAAGGTCCACTTTAATAAAGGGTTTATCAGTTCGGTTTGATTTTCTGTGAATTTCTCTGGCTATCAATTCTTTTCCAGTACCATTTTCACCCAGGATCAAAACATTTGCATCAGTTTCGGCCACTTTATCAATGGTGCTAAGAACGGTCTCCATACTTCTGGCTTTTGAAATTATGTTTGTGTAGCCAGTTGCCAGGTCGTTGGATAGTATAGTTTCAGTGTTCTTAAGCTTTTCTATTTCTTTTTTAGATTTCAATAATTGATAGGCAGCATTGACTGTACTGATCAACCTTTCTTTTTCCCAGGGCTTTATTAAAAAGTCAATGGCACCTTCTTTCATGCATTCAACCGCCAAAGGAATATCTCCATATGCTGTATTCATGATTACATGAGAGTCTGGTTTTATCTCCATTATTTTTCTCAACCAAAACAATCCCTCTTTTCCAGCTGTCGCACCGGGCTTGAAATTCATATCAAGTAAGACCAGGTCCGGCTCCAGTTCTTGAATGATTTTTGGTATTCTTTCCGGATTGGTGAGTGTTTCAACTGTTTGATATTCTTTACGCAGTACGGCTCTTGCAGTAAATAGCACATCATCATCATCGTCTACTATTAGTATGGATGCTTTCTTTTTCATCAGATCCAAGATATTGAACGTTTCAGATTGAAACAATAAAACGTTTCATTATGAAACATTATCTTTTGACTGAAATTTAATAATATGCTGATTATCAATATTTTGCTATTTTGGTATTGGATTTGACTCTATCAGGTCATGCTAAGAAATTACTTTACCATATCCATTAGAATTTTTAAGAACCAGCCAGTTTACACTGTGATCAACGTATTTGGTCTGGGTTTAGGGTTGGCATGTTGTATTGTGACGTTCATTTTTCTATCTAATGAACTTTCATATGACTCATTTCACAAGAAGAAGAACCAATTATATAAGTTGGTTACGTCATACAAAACTGATCAGGGTGATATCAGGCATGATTCTCGTTCGGTTTATCCATTGGCGGATGCTATAAGACGTGATTTACCAGAATTTGGGAGTATACTTCAAATTCAGGGACCCTATGAGAACACCATTTCGTACACGGATACTGATGGTAATTTCAAGATATTTAAGGAACAAGGCACAATCTATGTAAGTGAACAGTTTTTTGAAATGCTCAGTTTCAATATACTGAGAGGTGCTGGTGGCGAAATTCTGAGTGAACCCAATAAGGTATTTTTAACCGAGCGTTTAGCTGCAAAATACTTTTCTGATGAAGACCCAATTGGGAAGATGGTTAGGTTACAAAATGATTCTTCAGTTGCAGAAGTTGTTGGAATTATTGAGAACCCTCCACTTAATAGTAGTTTGCCTTTTGATCTCCTTATAAGTTACAAAACCTTTGCAAACCGCTATCCAAATATCCATGAGAATTGGAAAATGACGTGGGTTGGTTCTTTGTATATCGAATTCGGGGAAAATCAGGATCTATCTGTGGCCAGGGATCGGTTAAACTCTATTCTTCCCAAGTATATTGGTGATGAAGATGCTGCTAAGTATAAGCTTGATTTTTTACCAATAACAAAGATTCATACAGCAGATGAATATGGATATAATACTTTCTATACTATTCCTCATGAGTTAATTTATACTTTGATCGTTTTGTCTATTTTATTGATTGGTACAGCTTGCCTTAATTTCATAAACCTGGCAACAGCATTGGCTACCAAGCGTGGGAAGGAAATTGGTATCAGGAAGACAATTGGTGGTAATAAGAAACAGCTTGTTATTCAGTTTATGCTTGAAACCGTATTAGTGGTAACACTTTCATCAATATTTGCTTTGACGGTTGCTCAGATTTTTCTTTTCGTGTTGAACGATTACTTGTCGCAGTATACCATTTTCGATCTGCAAATTACATTCGAAAGTATATTGTTTCTGGTCCCTCTGATTATTACAGTAACATTTATGGCTGGTTTTTACCCTTCACTGATCGTTTCAGGGTATGACCCGGTGGATGCCTTGAAGAATCGTATTAGCGTGCAAAAAGGATCTGGGAGCTACTTTTTGAGAAAGGGACTTGTACTAGCCCAATTCTGCTTTAGTCTTCTTATGCTAGTAAGTCTGATTATCATCACCAGTCAGATGCAATTTCTGAGTAATACAGAAATGGGATTTAACAGGGAACAGGTTATTCACCTTAAAGTTCCTACAAATGCAGCAAAGAGTGATAAAGTAGCAGCATTTCGTGGCGAATTACTAAAACTTAGCTATGTTTTTGAAGCCTCAAAGTCTTTTGGTCCTCCTGTGGGAGGATCCAGCTGGAACACATCCTTTAAAAAATTAGAGAATGAATACGAGGATGGAATGCGCGGATCACTTCGGTTTGTTGATGAAAATTATGTGAAGACCTGGGATATAGAATTAGCACATGGGGATGGATTAATTGCTAATGAGGTTAATGATTCAACATTTCATGTTTTAGTAAACAAGAAGTTTTTGGAGAAAATAGAGTTTACTCCAGAGGAAGCAATAGGTAAGAGATTCGGGTTCAATAATAATCTATATGGTATTATTGATGGTGTTACTGAGAATTTCAACACAAATTCCTTAAAAGTCACCTTGAGACCAGCAATATTGGCTTATAGACCAGACTATTTTTCAGGAATTGATGTGAAGGTAGAGGGCAAGCATTTCTTAGAGGTACAACCTCAGCTTGAAACCATTTTTCATGAATTTTTTCCAAGAGCTCTGTTTGAGTACGTGGATCCGGAAGATGCCATCAGAGATAGTTATGCACTAGAGGAATTCGTTTATCACATTATTCAGGTATTCAGCATTATTTCTGTGATCATAAGTGTCATAGGATTGTATGGCCTGGTGTCTTACATGGTTGCTCGTAATAGTAAAATGATTGGGGTGAGGAAGGTATTCGGAGCTTCAACTATGGAAATTCTAAGGCTCTTTATTTGGGATTATTTCATATTACTGGGTATTGCTTTCCTACTGGCATCTCCATTGGCTTACTATATAATGGATATGTTTCTATCGTCCTTTGTTTATCATATCTCCTTGAGTGTTTGGTATTTCCTTTTGGCATTTCTTATGATTGTTGTAATAGCAATCCTCACTGTTGGATGGAAAACCTATCATTCAGCAATTCAAAATCCAGCACATTCCTTACGATACGAATAAACAGATATGATACGCAATTACATCAATACAATATACCGTCAGTTACGGAATAATCTGACCTTCTCCCTAGTGAATATATTGGGTTTGAGCATAGGAATGGCAGCTTGTTTGTTGATATCTCAATATGTATTTTTTCATCTAAGCTATGATAGAGATCACCAAGATCATGACAAACTTTTTCTGGTGACTTCAGCAGTTACGAGAAATGGAGAAGGATTAGGAACGGGGGTAATGCTAGGATCTCTCATTGGAAGTGCCATGATTGACAATAGTCCATATGTTAAGGCATTAAGCAGGTTTTGGGACATTAATTACATGAATAATACCCTGATTCATAAGGGAGATAGCATGGTGTATTCAACTGAAATTGATCGGGTTTATCTTACTGATAGAAGCACCTTTGAATTATTCGATATTCACTTTCTTGCAGGAGGTGGTAAGAGGTTTGATGAACCTCTTAAAATGGTATTGAACGAAAAAACGGCAATTCAATATTTTGAGAATGCAGAGACTGCTATTGGTCAGAAGATGGTTCTCAGCGGAAACACAGAATCAAATGAGTATGAGGTTGTAGGTGTCATTCAAAACCTTCCGGAAAATACTCATTTAGCTTTTAATGTTCTATTGTCCTACCCATCGACAAGACATTATAATGATACGGATCACAGCTGGGTCAGCAATGATAATATTACGTACCTGAAGCTGAACAATCCAGATGATCAAGAGTCTACTTCATTAATATTGGATGAAATTTTTGAGACACATGCTGGAAAACATTTTGAAAAATATGGTTACCAGTTTGATCTCAGCCTTACTAACATAAAAGACATTCATTTAGGAATTAGTAATCATCAACTTTTTAAAGATGGGGCGGATGCTCTTAGTGTATATGCTCTAGGTGTGATTGCCATTATCATATTAATGATTGCCTGGATAAACTACCTGAATATGGCTTTGGTAAAAACTTATGAGCGCAATAAAGAAGTAGGTATTAGAAAGGTCCTTGGAGCTAGCGAGAAACAGGTGACAAAACTGTTTGTATATGAATCAATCATTGTAAACATGTTTTCTTTCGTCTTGGCAGTCACAATTATTCAAATCGTAGCTCCTTTTATTAGTGAAATGACGGGATTTAGCTATCAAGTGATTCAGAACAACCTAATTTTCGGGGTGATGCTTCTATTCATTTTATTTGGTGCCTTGCTGACCGGGGTTTATCCAGCGGCGATACTGAGAACATTCAATATTGTGAATTTGTTAGCGAAAAGATCCTATGGGCCTAAAGGACGTAAGGTTGGTATTAGGAGAATGTTGGTTGCAGTGCAGTTTGCTATTACATTCTTTTTGGTGGCTGGTACTGTTACCGTGTATAAGCAGATCACTTTCATGAAGAAAGCGGACCTTGGGATTAATATGGAACAGATATTTGTATTGAAGGCACCCCCAGGAATATTGCATGGAAATAATGACCAGTATTTGAATGATTACAATGCGCTGAAGGATAGGTTGCTGGGGCATACTGCTATTCAGGATGTGGTGAGTGCTGGAGAACTTCCAGGTAAGCCAATTGGGTGGGGGACTTCTCTAAGGATTGAAAATACGCATACGGATCAGTCTGTGGATACTAAATTGTATAGTATGGGACTTGGATTACCAGAGTTTCTGGACATGAAACTGATAGCTGGAAGGTTTTTAAGAGCAGGTGATAGTCCCTGGAGTAGAGGAGATGTTGTGGTCAATGAAAAATTGGTAGAAATGCTTGGCTATGATAATCCTGAACAAGCACTGGGAGAGAAGTTAGAGGGATTTTATGGCGATATTCCATTGGAAATAAGAGGTGTCATACAGAATCACCATCACAGGTCACTTCACACAGATTTTGAACCTATTGCTTACATCCTGAGCAATTGGCAAGAATACTTTTTTGTGAAATTCAATAGAAATCAGATTAACGGAGTGGAAGGTTTAAGAGAGGCTATAGCCACAGTAGAATACGAATGGGACCAGGTTTACATTGATCAGCCAATGGATTACTTCTTTATGGATGATAATTTCAATCAACAATATGCTGCTGATGAGCATTTTGGAACAGTATTTACCTCATTTAGTATGTTGGCTATTCTGATTTCTTGTTTGGGCTTGTTTGGCTTAACTACATTTATCCTTCAAAGACGCACCAAGGAAATAGGCATGCGAAAAGTGCTGGGGGCAAGACTTGTGGATCTATTTATATTGCTTTCGCAGGATTACCTGGTATTGCTTTTGATTTCGTTTATTGTGGCAATTCCTGTGGCCTGGTATTTTTTAAATGAGTGGTTAAACGAATATAAGTTCAATATAGAAATAGGTGGTTGGTTTATTTATACTCCATTGATTATTGTGCTTGTAATAGCTGTTCTCACAATAAGCATAAAAATCTATCAGGTGGCCTCTAGAAATCCTGTGGAATCACTTCGTTATGAATGATCTGTAAAATTGCTTTTAAAGTCTAAAACTATGTCCTCTAAAAAGGAGTCTCACCATAGAGGAATAAAAAAAGAGGGTGACATTTTGTTGCACCCTCTCAATACTACATTTCTTTTCTAAGAATTAGTGACCTGTGTGTTCATCTTCTTCTTCCTCGTCCTCAGCACTCGACTTGTGAGGGCCATGAGGATAAGAGTGTAGAGTTTTCTCTGTTACAGAAAGCAGTAACGCAGAGAAAATGAATACCATATGAATCACAATTTCAATTATAACTCCTGTAACTGAATCTTGAGAAGCGACTGTTTTGAAATTGATGAAGGTCTTCAAAAGCTGCACCCCGGAGATAGATGCCAGGGAAGTTGCCAATTTAATTTTAAGTTGTCCCGCATCCAGTCCATCCAGCCAAAGTGGCTTATCTTCATGAGAGTCCACATCAATTTTACTTGTAAAAATGGAATATCCACCAATGGTAACCATTACAACAAGGTTCATTACCATAGAAATGTCTACCAAACTTAGAATACCCAGCATTGTGTCCAACTCAGTGAGTGAGTAGATGTGTGAAGCAATATGCCAAAGCTCCTGAAAGAATTTAACCAGATAAAGGAACGCACCTATTACCAAACCGGTATAAAGAGGGGCTTGTACCCATCTACTCCAGAAAATAAACCCTTCAAAGAAATTTTCAAATTGCTTTAGTCCAGATTCTTTAGCCATTGTTAGTTGATTATTTGTCTAAGTATTTGATTCGCTACTATTTAATTTAGGGCAAAATAATTGTTTCCGTGCTATTATCACACTTTTTCTTTAAAAATGACCATCGTTTTGGCTAAATAGTCATGTAAACCCTTCTTTTTATCATTGTACTCAATCATCGAAAAACCAATGAATAGAAATAATGCGGAAAATACTTTAGCTATTGATCTAAGCAGTGATTGAATAAATGTGATTCGTTTGAATTCATTATTAGTGACAATTATTTTCATCGCCATTTTACCTGGGGTTGCTTGTAATGGACTTGCTTCAAAAATTGAGTAATAAAGGAGTGTCAATAGGCTACCCGTAACAACAATCCAGATGTCGGGTAATTTTAGAATTGAAAGTATAAAAAATACAAAAACACTGAACAGCACATCAATATTTTGTGCCATGATGCGTATCCAGAACCCAACTTTTCTTTTTTTTTGGTTTAAATCAGTCATTTGTGCCCTGACATTATTGTGAATTATGGCAATAATAGCACATACTATTTCGTAATTTTTTGAATAAAGCGAATTTACTTACTCAAAAACTGTATTTATTGTAATAATATCTCTAAAACCAACCTGTGTATGCAGTATTCGGTCATTTTATTGAATTATTTTTATCTTTGACGTCTGAAATTTAGCATTTCTACAATTAGCTGAGTTTAGCATATCTGAATTATGAAATTATTAAAAAAATTGACATTTTATTGAAAATAAAAGTAAAAAAATGTCATAAAGCTTGTGTGATTCATAATGAATCGTAAACTTTGCTAAAGAATTCATAATCAAAATAACTAAACATTATGATCATGAGTAAATCAGCTAAATTTCTTGCAGCCCTTTTAATAGTTATTAGCGCTGCGCATGTAAGCTTCGCTTACGATTCGACAACCACAACTGCGACAACAGCTGAACCTGAGTTTAAGGTTTGGTCTGCTAAACAGGGACTTTTCAGAATGATCTATACAAATGCTGACGTTCAGAAAGCACAAATAAAGTTTGTTGACAATCAGGACAATGTTCTTTATTCTGGAAAAGTGAAATTTGAAGGTGGATTTATGAAGCCTTTCGATTTATCCAGGCTACCTGTGGGTACGTACAAGTTTGTTTTGGAAACAGAAGAAGATGTACTTACTGAAACAGTGAAAGTGCTGGAAGGAACTAAGACTTTTGCTTTACAGCAATAGTAGAAACAGACATTAAGTTTATTCTTATAAAGATTTAATCTTCATTTTATTTACATTTTGGTTTAGTCCCTCCCCAGGTTGGGGAGGGAATAATTTCTTTAAGACGAAATTTCTTTTCAACTAGCAATAAATACTGAAGGCGATAAATTACGGTTTATCGCCTTTTTTTGTGTGGTGAATGATTTAATAACCGGTTATGCAAATACAGAAGTTAATTTTAAGTTAACATTGAAGACACACCATTAACAGAATAATATATTAACAAAAAATGCATTAGAAGAATTAAGTATGGTATGATGTTCGTTTGCAATCGTCTAAAGATATTCGTTTAACTGAAATTACAGTAGTACTTTGAAATAGTTCAATTGTAACATATTGATTACATGAATCCTTTGAGAATGCTGGTTGCCTGAAGCAATTTTGCATCGTAATTAAACAATCAACAACTAGCAAAATGAAAAGAATTACTAACATCTTAACAGCTCTTCTTATAGTATTTGGAACTGTTGCCAATGCAAACACTCTTGATTCAGTTACCGCGTCTACAGGTGACAACACTTTAAGGGTACGAAATACAAGTCAGAACCTATACAAGGTAATTTACAGAAGCAATTCAGCGCAAACTGTAAAGATCAATTTGAGAGACAACAAAAACAGGGTATTGCATTCAGAAAGAGTAAGTACAAAAACTGGTTTTGCAAAACCATTTGATCTTTCTCTACTTCCTGCGGGTGAGTATGTAGTGGAAGTTATATCAGGTACTTCTGTAGAAAGAGAAGTGATCAATAAAGCATCAATTCAGGAGCTTTACAATGGTCTTGTTGAAGTTTCTAAATTGGATAACAACAAAAAAGTAAGGTTAGATATTGCTGGAAACAACCACTCGTTTGATTTCTACATTGTAAGTGAGAGTGGTGAGGTGATTTATGATGAAACTACAAGCACTAGTAAAATTTACAACCTGGAGAAGGTGGCAGTGGATAATGTAAATGTATTGGTTTACAAAAATGGCCAGGTAATTGCTTCTTCAGTTATCAAGTTTTAATTCTTCATATTATTTACATATTGGTTTGGTGAAAAGCCGTCTCGTTTTGAGGCGGCTTTTTTACATTTTATGACAATAGATAATTGTATAACCGCTTAAGCAGTTAAAAATAGTAACATTTAGTTAACATTGGATTTTGTATTCGGAAAAGCGTTTTTAAATTTTCTCAATAAAGCGACTTTTTATTCGGTGGAATTAAAAATTTTCTAACGAACGGCTGTTAGTTTTGATTTTTTCAATAAACAACCGTTTTCGTTGATATTTAACACATAGTTTACCTAGTTTCTTTAAATAATTCTCAATTCTATCTCATCTTTGCAAAAGAAATTACAATCAACACAGTTAAAGAGAAAGAAATTATGAGAACTATTAACATCTTAGCAGCATTAGTAATCGTACTAGGTACAGTTGTAAATGCAAATGCAAACACTTCAGGAACTGAATTGAAAGTTTGGGAAACTAAAGCAAAAACTTTCAGATTAATCTACAAAAGCGAAGCAGTACAAACTGTGAAAGTGAACATCCTTGATGGAGACAACAAGGTATTACACACACAAAGAGTAAAATCTACAGATGGTTTTATGCTTCCTATCAACATGAGTAAACTTCCTTCAGGTGAGTACACTGTTGAAATCGTTTCTGGTAACGAAGTAGAGAGACGTTCTATCAAGAAATAAAGATTATAATTCTTCATTTTATTTACATAATTGGTTTAGTAGAAGCCGCCCTATTTAGGAGCGGCTTCTTTTTTTGTATTGGAATTGAAATGATATTGTTTTATTACCAATTGTTAGATACATTTGCCATCCTTTTCAAGGAAAGGTACCATGGAATGCCCAGGTGGCGGAACTGGTAGACGCGTTGGTCTCAAACACCAATGGTAGCAATACCGTGCCGGTTCGATTCCGGCCCTGGGTACATTAATAAGACCCCTGCTGAAAATCAATGATTTAGGTAGGGGTTTTTGTATTTAGTCAGAATAGAAAATTAAGTCTTAGTTATGAGGCACCACCATGTTAATTATTAACTGTTTCTCGTAGGTAAACGAGATAGTCTTTTGGTGATTTTCCGAATTGTTCTTTAAAGCATCTACTAAAGTATTTTGGGTCATTGAAACCAACCGCATAAGCAACTTCAGAAACATTCATGCTTTGAAGTTGGAGCAACTGAACACTCTTTTTCAACTTTATGTTCTTAATAAACTCATTAACCGAAAGACCAGTTATACCTTTGATTTTTCTTAGCAATGTCCTTCTGCTCATGTGAAATTCCTGGCTGAATTCTTCAACTCCGAAATCAACTGATGTTAGATTTTGATCAATTAACCCGATTGCCTTTCTGATGAATTTACGATCTTCAGTTTTAGTTGCTAGCGAGTCGAGTTCAAGTGTTGATTGATTCTTGAAGTTTTCCATTAGGTTACGTCTGGTTTGCATGACATTCAGGATTTTTCTTTGGAGTACCTGCGCATTAAATGGCTTTGTCAAGTAGTCATCTGCACCAGATGCTAAACCATCTATTTGTTTTTTCTCTTCAGAAAAAGCAGTTAGGAGAATGATCGAAATATGGCTTGTTCTTTCATCATTTTTTATTTGATGACATAATTCAAAACCATTTACTTTTGGCATCTTTACATCGCTTATTATAATATCAGGAATGACATCCTGGGCTATTTGCAAACCCTCCTCACCGTTTTGAGCTTCGTAGATTTGGAATTGGTGATGAAATACATTTTTGATATACCTTCTTATATCATCATTATCTTCTACAATAAGTAATACTGGTTTAAAACTTAGCAACGATTCCCCATCGTCTTTTATGGAAAGCTCCTGGGCGCTTGAATATATGGGTGCAGTATCCTGAAACTCTAAAATGGGGCATTCTGACTTGTAATCAATGGATGATTTTTTTATCTCATTTGAGGAAAAGTGATTTTTTCCAAGTCTAAAATAGAGTTTGAAAGTCGCTCCTTCTCCAGGTTTGCTTTGTACTTCAATTTTGCCGCGATGCAATTCTACATATTGTTTGATTAATGCCAGCCCAATACCAGTACCAGCTTGTCTGAGGTTTTGTGAGTTCTTGGCCTGATAATATAAATCGAATATATGCTCTTTTTGATCAACAGGGATACCATTACCTGTATCAGAAAACTCCATTTGTACAAATTCTAGAGTTCTAATAATATGGACCGAAATGGAATGCCTGGTAAACTTAAAAGCGTTAGAAAGCAAGTTGGTAATGATTTTTTCCATTTTTTCAGGATCAAACCATGTCTGAATCTCATTTTTTTCTGACCAAAACTGATAATTGATTTCTTTGCGATCTGCCAATAAAGAAAAAGAATCAAAAATTTCCTTCGTAAAACCAACAATGTCTATCTGAGTTGCATTTAGCTCAAGGTTGCCTGTTTCTATTTTCCTAAAATCTAAGAGTTGATTGATCAAGTGCTTCAATTTAGACGCATTCCGATACATAACATTTAACTCTTTATTGAATGGAGCTTTTTCAGAATCCTTATTGAGGAGGTTTTCCAAAGGGCCCAAAATCAATGTTAATGGTGTGCGTAACTCATGAGAGATATTTGTGAAGAACCTCAGTTTCATCTCAGTCAGTTCCTGAATCTCATTTAGAAGGCGTTTTATTTCATTGGACTGGTTCTCAAGTTCATGATTTTGTATCGTTAACTGATCATTTTTATCAAGGAGTATCGCATTTTGTTTTTCAATCCTTATGTTCCGATCTGCTAATAATTCATTTACATGTTGAATTTGAATTGTGGCTTCCTTGACCTGCTTTTTCAATATTTTTTGTCTGGCCCTAAATACATATAACCTTACACGGAAGTAAGTAACAATTATTGCAATAGCCATTAAACCCATTATTATCTTAAACCAAATAGTATTCCACCATGGCGGGGATATTTTGATCGATATAGAAGATCCTACATCATTCCAAATACCATCATTGTTTGAGGCTTTGACATGAAAAACATAGTCTCCGGGATCAAGATTAGTATAAGTAGCACTTGAATTATTGCCAACGGCATTCCAGCGCTCCTCAAAATTTTCCATCCTGTACGCATATTGATTTTTTTCAGGTTGAATGAAATTTAGGGCAGAAAAACCTAAAGTAATTACATTGCTCTCGTAAGGTAAATTGATCTCTTTTAATTCATTGATTGGTTTGGGTAAGGTTTCATCCATCCCAATTTTCACATCCTCATTGAACAATTTGAAACTTGTAAAGACAATTTCTGGAGCAACAGGATTGACTAAAATATCTTTTGATCTAAAAGCATTGAAACCGTTTTGTCCACCAAAATACAAAAAACCTGATTTGCTTTTAAAACAAGCTTGCTCAGTAAAATTGAGACCTTGTAATCCTTCTGCTGGTGTAAATACCTGAAACGAAATGTTTTCTTGATTATTCACTGCTCCATTAGCTTTCACAAGCCCTTTCATTGTACTTAACCATAAGTTTCCATAAGCATCTTCTAATATCCCAACAATACTGTTGCTTGGTAACCCATTAGCTGCTGTGAAAGATTGATGCGTCTTATCAGTTGAATTGAGGTAGAATAATTGCTCTCTTCCACTTATCCAAAAGTTACCTTTACTATCTTCAAGACTTGCAATTGGCATACCCAGTTCCAGGTCAAAGTCATCTCCGAACCGATGGAATGAATTATTCTCATAATTATAGACATCCATTGACTTACCTGTTTGAATCATTATCATGCCATCACGAGATTCAAAGACTTTTGATATGAAATTATCAGCTACACTCGATTGAGAATTACTTTCTTTTTGAAACCTTAGTATTTTTCCAGAATTAGGATCGAGTAAATTTATTCCCCCTTTCATGGTACCAATCCAAATATTCCCTCTGGAGTCTTCGAAAATAGCACTCACATCATTGTTGCTAATTGAATTTTCGTTTGAAGGGTCGTTCTGTAAATGCTTCATTTTTCCATTCTTTTGAATACAATCCAACCCGCCATTGAATGACCCAACCCACAGATTTTGGGCACGATCTACATGAACTGCCAATACAGCATCACTAAGAATGGAATTTGGATTGCTTTCTTCATGAACTAAGAATCTGGATTTTCCGGATTTTTCATGAATGATATTAACTCCTCCCCCATCTGTTCCAACATAAATGTTTCCATCTTTATCCTCTGTGAAACTGAGAATGTTGTTATTATTTAATTGACCAGTTTGGCTTTTATAATGTATAAACGGTTTGTCCCAACTACTAAAATAATTTAGCCCTCCATGGTATGTGCCAACCCATGTAACTCTGGAGACCTCATCGTAATAGATAGAATGAACAGAATTGCTGTTGATGCTTTTATCATAGTTTGGATCCGGTAGATAAGTTTTAATTGATTTGGTGGGAATATCCATGATGCTAAGACCACCACCTTCAGTGCCAATATAAAGCCTCCTTTTTTTATCTCCCGAAAGTGCTAAAACACTGTTATGATTCAACCTATTCACTTCCTCATCAGTATTGAATCGTGTAAACTTATTATTGCTTTTGTTGTAAAGATTCAGGCCACCTCCAAGGGTACCCACCCAGATGTTACCATAAGCATCTTCATAAACCTGAGTAACATGATTACTGGAAATTGAATATTGATTATCGGGTTCGTTGGTAAACTTTTCAAGATCATTATTTTCAAGGTTTAATTGGTATAATCCAGTACTAGACGCTATCCAGATGGCCCCATTATCGCTTTCACAGATATCATATATTACCCCTTTTATCAATTCTTGAGGTGGGGAGAAATTAGTGATATGAATAAAATACTCCTTTTCAAAATCAAATTGATCCAGACCTTTTTCAGTCCCAATCCAAAGGCGACCTTTCGAATCATTCAAAACGCTATAGATTCTATTGGCACTGATACTAAAGGAATCATTTGGTATATACTCAAATGATAGGAATTTCTCAGAAAATTTATTGTACCTATTGATGCCTCCACTGTAAGTGCCTACCCATAGGTCTCCATTTTTATCCTCCTCGATTGCCTGAATAAAATTGTCACTAATACTTTCTGCAACTGATTCATCAGACTTGAATATCTTAAATGTTTTACCGTCATATCGGTTGAGGCCATTCATTGTACCTACCCAAAGGAAACCTTTACTATCCTTTTTGATGCATTTGGTCCAGTTGTGACTCAAACCTTCTTCAATCACGAGGTGCTCAAATTTTATTGAGGCTTCTTGAGCAACCACAAAATGATTCCCCGACAGAAGTATAAATAATATAAATGCCCTGGTAATTGTTGCTTTATGTTCCAACATATGATTTGCTCGTAAAAAGAACCAGACATAAGGTCTTTTCTTGACCATATTAAAAGACTGTATTTGAACAGTTTTAAGAAAATTACAAAAAAATGACCTGTAATTACAATTAAGTCATCTTTTGTCTCAAATGACAACCTTTTATTAAAATTATTACACCTAACTCTATCTGTCTCCTCCTAAAATTGAGCAATGAATTTTATTAAGACAAAGAACCCCATAAATAGATCAATCAATATTTAATAACAATATGCAAACGCAACTTAAACCTACAAAAAGACTGTTATGGCATTATTTCCATACACAGTTTCGACTGTTTTACGTTTTACTGTTTATTGGATTTCCATTAAGCAGTCTTCTAGCCCAGAGTGATGGACTTCCCAGAGGAGCTTATCAAATGCCGTATATTAGATATGAAGCAGAGGAAGCTTCATATAATGGCGTTTTATACGAATCTCCTCAATTTGATCAGTCCTTGACAGCTTCTGAAGCCTCTAATCAGAAATATGTTGGATTGGTAGGAGCAGGGAATTCAGTCACATTTTCTCTCACTGAAGCAGGGCAGGGTGTTACTCTTCGATTTACAATGCCAGATGCGAGTAGTGGTGATGGGCTTAATGGATCACTTATCATTAGAGTCAATGGACAGTTTAATCAAACAATTGATGTCTCCTCTTACTGGGCTTATCAATATCTGGCAACAGGGAGCATTCATCCATCTAACAATCCAGGAGCCGGCAACAAGGTGAGAATGAGGTTTGATGAGGTTCATTTTAATCTTGGACAAAGTTACTCTTCTGGAAGCTCTATAACTATCGAAAGTCCTGGTGGAGTAGAATACGGAATAGATTTCATAGAAGTCGAACCAATACCAGATCCCATACAAAAACCTGCAGGATACATTTCAATAACTGATGCCCCCTATAATGCTGTTCCAAATGATGGAAATGATGATCTACCAGCCTTGGAAAGTGCAATGGCGGCCGCTGAATCATCGGGAACAGGAGTTTATATCCCATCAGGGCAGTGGGACCTGGATTATAGATGGATCGTACCTGAAAGTAATGTAACTGTTACGGGTGCTGGAATATGGCATACAACATTGTATTTCATGAACAATGCTCAATTCGGAGGAGGTATATATGGAGATGGTGCTACCAACATTACGATGGGGAACTTTTACATTAACACCATTAACAATGATAGAATGGATTATGGTGAAGAGCCTTCAGAAGCGCCAGGAACTCCATATAAAATCTATAAAGCCTTCATGGGTACATTTGCTCAATCGTACATACATGATGTTTGGCAAGAACACTTTGAAGTTGGTATTTGGATGGGTGATTATGATCATTCTCCAAGAAATATCGCTGATGGAACCACATTTACAAGAATAAGGATCAGGAATAACTATGCCGATGGTTGTAATTTTGCGAATGGATCTTCCAATTGTGTTTTGGAGCATAGTAATGTGAGAAATGGGGGGGATGATGGAATGGCTGTATGGCCTGATGGAAGCGGAACAACTGTCTTTGCCACTAACAATATCTTCAGATACAATACCGTAGAGCATATCTATAGGGCTGGTGGAGCGGCACTTTTTGGCGGAGTGAGTCATGAAATTCATCACTGTATTATCAAAGATGGTTTCGCGGGTTCAGGTATACGGTTGACCACCGACTTCAGTGCCCCTGAATCACCTAAGTTTTCAAATTCCGGGTTACACAGGATCTATGAAAATACCATCATAAGTTGTGGAACTAGCTATGATCTATGGGACAGAAAGCGTGGCTCAATTGAAATAAATACACCTCAGGGCCTTAATAATGTGCTATTTGAGAATATTGATATATTCAATTCACAGCGCCACGGCATACAAATTGAAGGACAAGGTTTTAATAATGTAAACTTCAATAATATTACAGTTGATGGTACTGGGAAAGATCCTGTTGTCAGAGATATTGGGGGTGACGTGTATGGTGGTTTGGCAATGATGGTTCAGGCAAATAGTGGAACTATTACCGTAAACAAGATCGCCATGAGTGACATTGAGTCTGTGAATGAAGATGGCAATAAGGATATTTTAAATAGAAATACTGGATTCGATTTACAAATAATCGATGCAGATATCGAACTAACGAGTCTGGACCTATCAGCAGGCGATACAGATATTTTAGTTGGACAATCACAAGCAGTCGCATTAGGTTTCACTCCAAGTAACGCGACCAATAAATCTGTTACATGGAGTAATTCAAACCCAGGAGTGATTTCTTTCGATGAACAGTCCATGCAAGTCACTGGAGTGGGAACAGGCAATGCTGTTCTTACAGCAACTTCTCAGGAAAATGGTGGGATAAATGATAATATTACATTCAATGTGAGTGCGGCAGTTAATCTTACCACACTCGATGCTTCAGCTAGCGAAAATGGCGATAACGGAGCATTCCAGGTTACAATTTCAGATATCAGTCAAAGCATTACTGTTGGATATTTACTAAGCGGTAGCGCGGTTTCTGATATAGATTTTACAGGAAGCCCTATACTAAATGGATCTGTCACATTAACACCATCTAATCCTTCTCAAATAATCACAATTTCAGCGATTGATGATTCAGAGTTTGAGGGTCCTGAAGATCTAATAATGACGCTACTGGCAGGTACAGGTTATCAATTAGGAGGAAGTACTTCTGGGGTAATTACTATTGCTGACAATGAAAACCCACCATGTGTCTCCCCTGTTATTGGGCTAACAGCAAATGCGCCAGCCAATAACAGCACAATTGAGTCTTCCTGGAATGAGGTTCCCGCTACTGGTATTTCCAATGTAACAATTGGGGGAATTCCTGGAGACTACTCAGGACAATGGCGAGCGATGTACGATGCACAAGCACTTTACGTCCTCGTTGAAGTAGATGATAATGATTTGAATAACGATTCCGGTGGTGAATGGTGGAATGATGACGTTATCAATATTTTCATCGATGGCGATAATAGTAAAGGGAGCTCTTATGATGGAATAAACGACTTTCAGTTAGGATTCAGATGGAATGACAGTGGAATAAATGTTGGGGGAAATTCGGTCAATAATACTACAGGAGTGAACTTCACATTATTTGCGACTTCAAGTGGATATGGTTTAAAAGTAGCTATACCATGGTCCACAATTGGCATTTCACCGAGTGTCGGATACACATTAGGTTTTGATGTAGCCGTGGATGATGACGATAATGGAGGAGCCAGAGACTCTCAAATTTCCAGTTTTGCCACAAGTGATGCTGGATGGACAAATCCAGGTTTATTTGGATCGGTATACCTAACAACATGTGAAGCAATTACACCTACAACTCCGGTAATTACCAGTCCACTTTCTATTACAAGACTGGATGGCGAGTCAATTAATTACACCATTACAGCATCGAATTTCCCTGAAACATTTGCAGCATCAAATTTACCACAAGGGATTTCTCTAAACACCAGTACGGGGGTGCTAAGTGGTGTTTTGAATGACATTGGAACAACTAATATTTCCATTTCAGCTAGCAATTCAGCAGGTACAGATACAGAAAACCTTATGCTCACAGTAAACGCAGTGGATGTCACTGGAATTTCTGTTACTCCAACCAATTCAACAATACAAACTTCAGGGACAGTTCAATTAACGGCAGCAATCAGCCCAGGTAATGCATCTGATCAGAGTGTAAGCTGGACCAGTTCTAACACCAGTATTGCCACTGTGGATTCAAACGGAATGGTTACAGGAGTATCCTCCGGCAATACAACAATCACGGCTACTACGAATGACGGTGGTTTCACAGCAATTTCTTCAATACAGGTAACGGCCCCCGGAGAATTACCACCGCAAGCAATTGTTACTTCCAGCAGTATCACACTACCTGTAAATGGCACACAGGTTGACGGCTCAGCAAGTTCCGATCCTGATGGGAGTATTACTTCTTACAACTGGACACAGATAAGCGGCCCGAATACAGCAACACTCACCGGACAAAATACTGCTGTGCTTGGAGTAAGTAACCTTATTGAGGGAAGCTATCAATTTGAATTGATCGTGACAGATAACAACGGGAACACCGATATCGCAATTGCCTCTGTAACGGTAAATCCAGAATCAGTGATACCAGCTGACAGAGGTTACTATGACGCTCCATATGTTCGTTATGAGGCGGGAGCCAATTCATTAGGTGGAGGTGCTGAATTGCTAACATTTAGCATGAATCAGGCTGACCTTCAATTTGAAGCAACTGATAGAGAAGCAGTAAAACTCAATAGCACCGGACAATTTGTTGAGTGGACTAGTTCAAATGCCGGCCAGGGAATGGTGATTCGGTTCAGTATGCCGGATGCCCCTGGCGGTGGAGGGCTGAATGGTAGTTTAGGGCTCTATATCGATGGGCAGTTTTATGCAGATATTCCACTTACTTCCAAATGGTCATATAATTACTTTGATAATGTTAATTCAGGTGACCCCAATATTCCACGAAACGACCCGGGAACCAACAGAACAGTTAGAATGCTATACGATGAAAAACGTATCAAGCTAGATACCGAATACCCAAGCGGAACAACGTTTAGGTTGGAGCGAAACTCATCTTCTGGTGGCATTGATTATTATATTGTTGACTTTATGGAATTAGAACCAATTCCTTCTCCAGTTGCTTTCAATTCATCTACCATGAGGTCGGTTGTGGAATTTGGAGCAACGGCTGATGATGGAACTGTGGATACACAGGCATTTGTCAATGCAGTCAATACAGTTAGAAATACCGGCGAGATATTATACATTCCAGAGGGAACGTTTGATCTTAATTTCAAATGGAGTATAGGTCATGATGTATCTATTCAGGGAGCGGGAATGTGGTACACTGAACTGCACTACACTCAAGGTACACCTAGTGCCGGTGGAATTAGTGCAGATGGTAGTAATGTACACCTTGCCGATTTTTACATGTCGACAGAAAATACGATAAGAACTGCGGATTATAAAGGCATTACAGGATCTTATGGAGCTAATTCAACAGTTGATCGTGTATGGGTTGTACACCATGAAACTGGGGCCTGGATTTGGCAAGTTAATGGGGTAGCTACCAGTAATTTTGTGATGAGCCATTGCCGATTGAGGAATAATTATGCTGATGGTATCAATTTTTCAAGTGGAACCACCAATTCAATTTGTGAACACTCAGATATGCGAAATAACCTTGATGATGCCATGGCTTCATGGTCTCCATCTGATGGACCGACAGCTTCAATGTTCAATGAATTTCGGTATAACACTGCCGAGAATACTTTAAGAGCTGCGGGAGTAGGATTTTTTGGAGGAGGAGGTCACAAGGCGCATCACCTTATTGTAAAAGACAATACAGAAGCAGGTTTAAGAATCAATTCGGATTTCCCAGGATATCAATTTACGAATGATGAAATCGAATTCAGCAATATCACGGTAATTGGAAGTGGAACAAATGCAAACCTATGGTGGAACCGGTATGGAGCGATTGATATATTCACCAGACTCTATGATATCACCAATGTACGGTTTGACAACATCGATATATTTGATTCTCAAAAGGATGCTATCTTCATTTACACTGTGAATCCAAGTTATAGTATTCAGAATCTGATGTTGCATAACATTACTGTAAATGGTACTGGTTTGGATCAAAATCAGAACAATTTTACTTCAGGTACCTATGATGATTACCTTGGGTATGCGGTATTAGCCGACAATCAAGTTCAAGCAGCAATAGATATTTGTAACCTTTCCGTGAGTAATGCAGCATCTCAGCCTGACATTCAGCTTGACAATCCTGGAAATATCAACATCAATTATTGTAATACGATAGATCCCACAGGAATTTCTGTAAATCCAACAGCCTTGACCCTGAATACCGGAGAGTCCGCAACGATCACTGCAATAGTTACTCCTGCCGATGCTACCAATAAATCTGTTACCTGGTTGAGTAGTAACACCAGTGTTGCCACTGTGGCTAATGGTGTAGTAACAGCAATAGGTGATGGAAGCACTACAATTTCTGCTTCAACGGTAAATGGCTTTACGGCATCAACTGCAGTGACGGTTTCAACTTCAGAGGTGCTGCCAACCAGTGTGACAATGAGCTGTCCGGGATCAATTGATGCAGGGAATCAATTCCAATTGAGTTGGACTGTGCTTCCTGCAAATGCGACCAATCAATCAGTTACTTTTGCTAGTAGCAATCCATCTGTTTTATCTGTGGATGCTAATGGGTTGCTAACAGCAAACAGTGGAGGCTCTGCAATTATCACTGTCACTACTGATGCCAATGGGTTATCTGACAACTGTCAAATTAATGTGATAATCGTACAGCAAGATCCTTATTTGGGTTCTCCTGTGAATATACCAGGTACCATCGAAGTAGAAAATTTTGATACTGGTGGTGAGGGTATTGCATACTCTGATTCTGATACGAATAATAATGGTGGTCAGTATAGAACGTCTGAAGGAGTTGATATAGAAGTTTGTTCAGAAGGAGGGTACAATGTTGGGTGGGCCAGTGCAGGAGAATGGCTTGAATATACGGTGAATGTAACCACAGCCGGTACGTATGATTTCGAATTTCGGGTTGCTTCAATCTTTGACGGAGGTACATTCCATGTGGAATTCAATGGAAGTAATGTTACTGGCACTGTTACTAGTGTAAACACTGGGGCTTGGCAAACCTGGGCTAGTGTTAATGTAAATGGGGTTCCTCTAAATGCAGGTCAACAGGTGATGAGAATTGCTCTGGACAATCCAAATCATAATTTAGACAAGGTTATCATTACCAGTTCAGGGTCATCTAATAATCCTCCTGCGGCAAATGCGGGAAGCGATCAGACGCTTTCACCCGGATCTATAAATACAAACCTCGATGGGGCCGGAAGCGATCCTGATGGTGATGGACTTTCTTTTTCCTGGTCTCAGATTAGCGGGCCTTCCGTAACAATAAACAGCCCCTCATCTGAAGATACTCAAGTATCAGGACTTACTGACGGCAATAGTTATACCTTCAGATTAACCGTTTCCGATGGAGTACTGAGTGCTACAGATGATGTTCAGGTTGTGGTTCAGAATTCTGGTTCGGGGGGGTCTTCGTTTCACATCAGAAACAGGTGGCAAAACACGTATTTATATGATGCAGGGAGTAATGTAGGTTACAGTAGTTCCGCGGGTGGATCTTCCTATGAATGGGAACTCGAGGATGTTGGAGAAGGATATGTTGAGATCAGAAATGTGGGAACCGGTGAGTACATGCACATTGAGAATTTGACAGGCAGGATACAAAGTACCTCAAGAACTTTTGGATGGTATAGCTCGAGGTGGGAAATTGTAGATGTGGATGGAACACACAGCAGAATTCGAAATGCATGGCAAGGCAATCAATATGTTCATGTTGAAAACCTTGTAGGTGAAGCCCAGTATGGAACAATAGATCCATCATGGTGGAGTGCACAATGGGAATTGGAATCCACGTCTTCCTCCCGAAAAGATTTGACAAATATAGAATCTAGAAATCAGGATAAGATAAACATATATCCCAATCCGATAATTGACAATGTGCTCCATATTTCACACCACTCGGAAGGAGAAAGTCAAATAGAGATAATTGATCTTTCAGGAACTGTTGTTTATTCGATTGAAATGGAAGGTGGACAATTAAGTATAGATATGACTTCCATTAGTAACGGAATATATATGATCAAAATTTCTGGAATTGGTGAAACTTTTTTCGAGAAAGTATTGAAACAATAGTAATTGGTTTTCAAAATGTAGAATGAAGAAGAGCCCTGATGATCATTTGATTATCAGGGCAAATTTTAGATATTATGCGCTTTTGTTCTTCTCAATCCGATAAAACAAAGTAGGTTTCCCATCAATTGTTTTGGTTCCCACTAATGTCATCCCTAATCCTAATGCCACTTTTTGAGAGGCTAAGTGAGGTTCATCTGTAGCAGCTAGCAAGTATTTGAATTTAAGTCTCTTGAAAGTGTATTCAATGATGGCCAGGCCTGCTTCATGGGCATAACCTTTGCCTGTAAAGGGTTCCAACAATGCGTATATGAGCTGGGGTTGTGCTTCATCAAAAAAATGCCACAATCCCACATACCCTATGATCGTTTGGTCTGTATTGAGAATTTTCCAAAGACCATATTGATCCTCCTGGAAATGCTTTTGATTGATTTCCAATATCTCACCCACCATTTCTGAGGTGATCATTTCATCATCCCAAAGGTATCTTCTCACAAATGGATCAGTATTTATATCGAGAAATAAGGAATGATCACTTGTCTCTAAGGGGGTGAGTTTAAGTCTTTTTGTATTTATGCTTAAGTTATCCAAGACATTTTGATTAACAGCCCTGATCTAAAGACCAGGGCTAAATTCAATTAATAGATTACTTCATAATTCATGACCTGAAGTCCTTCCGGATAGGTGACTGAATCTGTTAGTTTTAATTGGTAAGGGCGCTTAACTCCTTCAAAAAGAGGAGTTCCACTTCCTATTATGACAGGATTGAGTTTGATCTTGAGTTGATCAATCAAGCCATTTTCCAATAGCCATCCTGCAAACTTTCCTCCTCCACACATATAAATGTCTGTGGGAGAATTATCTCTTATTTTCTGAATCATGTCTACACTTATTGGATTTACATGAACTTTTTCATGTTGCTCCTTGAATTTCAATTGGCTCGAGAAAATATAATGGTCCATGTGCGGATAGGCCGGTTGCCCGGGTTGTAAACCGTACTGGTACCCGAATTCGTAGGTACTTCTACCCATAATCACCGTTTTATAAGATTGGAGATCTTCCAGGTATTTATCTACTCCAGCCCCTGACGGCATAAACATACTGATATCCTGGTTTGGCCCTTCAATAAAACCATCCACAGATACAGCCACATAATAAATGATGCGTTGCATACTTGTTGAAATTAATACGTTAAAAAATGATTTATGCGCACGAGGCGCGAATGGAACCCGGGTTTCAGCATGCTACATGCTTGAAATGGATTATAGGATGTGAATTATAAAATCATGATGCAACAAATATAGGAAATTTCTGCCAGTAGGAAAGATTTGAGTTTCAGTTCGCTGTTAAAAACATAATGTCAATCTTCAAATACTACCTTTTAATAAGTCATCTACAATTGCCTTATAATGCTTGCCAATAGGTACTTCATTACCCTTGATCTGAATTCGATTGCCCGCTATAGATTTGATGTGAGTTCTGGATACAATAAAAGATTTATGAACCTGGATAAAGGTAGGTGAGGGAAGTTTGTTGATTAAGTCAGAAATACTTTCACGGATAACAATTTCATTGTCAATGGTGATGATTTTGCAATAATTACCTGAAGATTCTACGTATAAAATATTCTTCAGATCAACTTGAAAATAGCGTTTATTGGAGCGCAAAAAAACATAGCTATTATCTTCTGAACTTGAAACTGTAATGTTCGTTGGTTTTTCACTTTGCTCAATTGTTCCAACCTTGTTCATAGCTTTGATGAAGCGTCCAAAGGACACAGGTTTTAGGAGATAGTCTACTACATCCAGTTCATATCCTTCCAGAGCAAATTCCTGATACGCTGTAGTAACTATTACTTTTGGAGGAGTAGGTAGGGTTCTCAGAAAATCAAAACCAGATAATTTGGGCATGTTGATATCCAGAAAAATCAGGTCTACTTTTTCTTCCTTCAAGCATTGTAGCGCTTCAACGGCATCATAGCAGCTTTTCACGAAATGCATGTTCGGCATTTGATCACAATATCCCTGGATGATATCGTGGGCAAAGTGTTCATCGTCAACAATAATGTACCTCATCAAACTGATAATTCAAGCTTACTGTAGTAGACGTCTTGTTCTACTTTGATATCCAATTTACTACTTTCAGGGTACAGTAGTTCCAACCTTCTCATAAGGTTCTTCAAACCTATTCCACTTTTGGTTTTTTTCTCTATATCAAAATTGTTCTCTATCTGAAAGGCAATTTTGTTCCCGATAGCTTTTAAACTCATATTGATGTAGGCATTTTTTGGAATAGATTCTACCCCGTGCTTAAAAGCATTTTCAACCAGAATAATATAAAGGAGCGGGGTTACTTTGAGGTCCAAATCATCTACTTCTACGGCGAATCGGACGTCAATATCTCTATGGTACCTGACTTTCTGAAGACGGATAAAATTGTTAAGAAATTCGATTTCCTTTTCAAGGGTTACTTCTTCGTTTTTGCCTTCATAAATACTGTAATGCATCAAATCGGAAAGGCCAAGAATTACTTCTTTGGCCAGAGCTGTATCCTTTTCAACCATCGCGTACAGGTTGTTTAGCATGTTAAAAAAGAAATGAGGGTTTACTTCCGCTTTTAGGAACAATATTTCGGTCTTGATTTTTTCTTCCTTCAATGAAATTTGCTCCCTGATTCGTTTTGTTAACCAATTGACGAATAAGAATACTGAAATGATTACCAAGAGGATATAATACAATATCAAGAATAGTCCAAAGGCATCATCCAATGTCAATGTCACCGAATCACTCCCGGATTGTATGATATGAAAGCTGACATAGATACCTGGTAATGCTACAGATAAAATGGCAAGCACATAAAACACACGACGACCATCTTTAAATATTTTCATACCCTAAAGTTACTTTTCAATTTAGTCCTTAGTAAGGAATTGGGACAAACACCTGTCTACTGGTGATAAAATACTTTGGAAGTGTTATAAACGCTTTTCCACGGTGTATTAATGCCTTGTGTACCAGACAATTTGCTGTATATCCCAAATTTTTTAGCTACAGCAACACGAGAAATAGATTCGCTTAAAAAAAATTGAATCAATATGAAAAAGCGAATTATTCGATATGTATATCACTTACTGGGAACAGTTATATTCTTAACCCTAGTAGGTGTTGTGGTTGTGATCTCCTTAAACGGATCAATCAATTACAATAATGATCCAAAGGCCTTCGATTTGAATAATGAAGGACCTTATGTGTTTTATGAGTCAGACAGTACACTGACAGTGAATTATATACAAGGGAATAAGACGGATGGCTTCTATCTGGACAAAGAAACATATCATATAGGTGATTCAACACTGGTCAATTGTTTTTTCCCTCTTGATCAATCGAGTTTCAGTTTTCAGTTGAGATCTAATTTTGAAGTACCAGCCAGTACTTACAACGACGGTGAGCCAATTCTGGCCATTTCGGATATTGAAAGTGGTTACAGAACTTTTCGAGATTACCTGATTAGTAATGATGTCATTGACGATGACTTAAACTGGACATTTGGAAAAGGACATTTGGTACTGGTTGGGGATTTTGTCGATCGAGGGAATTCTACTACTCAGCAACTTTGGTTTATCTACAAGCTAGAGCAAGAAGCTGAAAATTATGGTGGCCTGGTACATTTTATTCTAGGTAATCATGAGCTCTATAATTTGCAAGGTAAATATGAATCTGCTTCAAGAAAGTATTATGGAGTAGCTTCAATTCTGGGTAAACAGCATCACAATTTATATGATGACCATTCATTCTTAGGTCGATGGATGACTTCTAAGAATACCATCGAACTAATTAATGGTAATCTATTTACTCATGGAGGAATACATCCTGACCTATCAGATTATAATCTCACCATTGACCAGCTCAACCAAATGAATCGTGAAAGCTATCGCAAACCCTACTTTCCCAAGCCTGATGATTCTATGAACCAATTGGCACTATCCCGGAGAAAAGGTATTTGCTGGTACAGAGGTTATTTTGAGGAAAGTCTCTCACAGGAACAGGTAGAAAAGGGCATTGCAATGTTTAATGCAAATGCAATCATTGTTGGCCATACACTTCAGTGGACCGTCAAATCTTTATTTGACCGAAAAGTATTTGCAATTGATGTGAAGCACCCGAAGGACTATGCTGCAAAATGGCCCAACAGAGATTCTGAGGGGTTGCTGATCAAAGACGGAAAATACATTCGTCTTCTTATGAATCACAAGTCATTTGAGCTTTAAGAATTACAAATACTACTAAGATGAAACACAAGATTTATCATAATTTATCTCAGCCGTATTCAGTGTTGGTTGTGATTGGGATAGCCATATTGTTATCACTTGCTGATAGAAATTTCGGATACTTTTTTGGATTAGGAGTCACCTTTTTAATCCTCTGGTATGAAAAATGGGATTGGTCCAATTTCGGGATTGGAAAGAAGTTAAGCTTCCGCACAATTGTGAATAGTCTTTGGATAACAATTCTTTACTTTTTCGTGAGCGGTATAGTTGACACAGTTGCAGTGCATTATTTCGGAGAAATGGACCTGAGCTCACTTGATGACATTCGTGGTGATGTTGTGAGCTATCTAATCATAATTGTCATCATGTGGGTTTTTGCTGCATTTGGAGAGGAACTTCTCTTTCATGGGTATTACATGAAGAGGTTTGCAAAACTACTTGGGGATTCTAATAGGGCATGGGTAATATCAGGTGTACTGATAGCTGTTTATTTTGGAGTCTCACATGGGTATCAGGGGTTGTCTGGTATGGTAGGGATTACTATTGGAGCTTTGTTTTTCGCCTTTTTATTCTTCAAATACAGGACCAATTTGCTATTACTGGTTTTGATACATGGGTTGTATGATTCTATATGGCTAACATTAATCTATTTGAACCTTGATGATCGTGTTTCGATGTGGTTTCATGATTTTTTCTTCTAGTTTTCAGAATATGACGGATTTGTTCCATATTTCAACGGATCGGTTATTACAATTGAATAAGATTGCCTAACCTTAAGCTGTCCTCATGCGTCATAAAGTTATCTAAACAGTAACTCCCCATGAACAAAATAATCAACATCAAAGCGTGGAAACAGCTTAGGTTAAGCCTGATTGCGGTTTTCTGGATTATTGCTGTTTTGGGAATTGTGAGTGCTGTTTTCTGGTCCATTCATGAGGATGAGCCACTTGATTTACGGCATATTTTTGATCTCTCCTTCTATTATTGGGTGCCGGCATTGGTTTGGACGATATTACTAGGTACACTGAGGTTTTGGTTTAACCTCCTGAATAAATGGTTTCCTAACAAAGGCCTACTCCTGGTTCATTTTATATCAATGTTATTATTTGTCCCAGGCATCCGATTTCTGTCATTATACCTGGATTTCTCCATTAAATACCTGATTGGTTTTATAAAAACATCTCCACTTGAGGTGGTGAAAAGTGTGATTTGGGTGGTACCAGCATCAATGGCATTTGAAATGATCTACTATGTGCTGGTTATGTTTGGTTTGTTTTGGATCAATCAGAAAAAACCTGGACGTCAACCTCCACTGATAGTGTTGGGTAAAAATGGGAATGTCCCTTTGCAGGTGGAGGATATTGATTGGTTAAAAGCTGATAAGAATTATGTAGAGTTGTATGCAGAAGGGATTTCATATCGACTAAAGAAAAGAATCAGCGACATGGAAGAGTTACTCTCGCCTCATTTTGTGAGAGTCCATCGCTCATATATTATCAATATCAATTCCATTAAATCCTTCCAACATTGGCAAAGGGGAGAATACATCCTTACCATGAATGATAGAAAGATCATAACAAGTAGTCGTACTTACACCCCACAACTCAAGAAAGCACTGGGAATTTGATCCCTGTAGAGGTCGGTTTCATCCCCCAGAGGTATTTATCGCACTGATTTGTGCCCAAACTGCAACATCTTTCACCCTGGTCAAAATCTCATACAATGAAACAGGTTATTCTGATTTTTTCGGCATTATTATTTTCCATATCTACTTATGGTCAGGGTCGGTTTTATGTGGTCGATGCATCACATTCTGTACTTAATTTCAAAGCCCGACACATTGGGTTTGGAAGTGTTCGTGGACAATTTGAGGAGTATGAAGGGACAATTTGGTTTGATCCTGTATATCCCGATTCGCTCAGTGCTAGTTTCAGCGCCAGGGTTAGTAGTATTTCAACGGGCAATTCAGGCCGAGATGGAATTTTAAAAGAGGAATTTTTTCAAGAGGAGGAATTTCCTTTGGTGATTTTTCAATCCAGAAGAGTAGAGAAGGAAAATGGTCAGCAATATCTAATCGGGGATTTACAGATGGGAGCTGTCAAAAAGGAGGTCCGAATTCCATATACGCTAATTGTCGGACCAAAACAAGACCAGTTCAATCATTATCGAGTTGTATTTGAGGGTAGTTTAACACTGAACCGAAAAGATTATGGGTTGATATACAGGTCTAACGATTTTTGGGATGGGATAGTAGATGGTCCTATTGAAATAGAAATTGAAGTAGGAGCAAGCTACTATAATTCTCTGGAGACTATTTTTCCATTTAGAGACAATTCAATTGGCAAAATATTGTGCACTGCGGCAAAAACCGATGGATTAGAAACCCTTGGTGAAGTAATGGATACCGTTTCGGCTCAGCCGGAAAAATACAATACAAGTCACGCTCAAAATCTCAGGGGTGCAACTCATGCAGCACAAAGTGGAAGACTGGATTTAGCAATTGCCATATTACAGGTATCCCTGGACAGGAGAGATGATCTGGATGAACTGTGGCGATCTGAATACCAGGCGAGGTTAGCCAATTACTTATGGGAGAATGGAAAAATTGAAGAGGCAAGGAAGGTCACTAAGACTTCATTGAGCAATGATCCAGGCAACTCTTTAGCAATGGAACTCTTAAAAAAACTGAAATTCCAGCAATGAAAATCCACAATGAGCTGAAAATCAGGGTAGAATCAAAATTTTTTTCTCCGAGAGAAGTTCATAACGATATCGGTTGTTTAAATTGCGCCATGATGCGATTTACAGAGCCAGACGAATCACACCAAACATTGATGATTGTGGATGATGAATCCCTCAATTTAAGGGTCTATCAGGTACAATTTCAGCGATCATTTAATGTGGTTACATTTCAGGATCCAACAAAAGCGATAGAATATGAGGATTTAGATAAAGTCGACCTATTAGTAACAGACTTCAGGATGCCCGAGCTCAATGGTTATGAGCTTGTCAAGTCAATAAAAGCACGAAATCCAAAGGTTTTTGCCATTATACTCACAGGGTACATGGATTCTGAGATACTCAATGAAGCTATGGATTCTGATCTGGTTGATAAAATTCTGGCCAAGCCCTGTGGTAAGCAGGAACTCCTCAAAGCACTGAATGAGAGTAACTCAAATCACGTTTAATCTTTACTCAGTATCCCAGCTTCCAGCAATTTCTTGACTGTCATCTCAGTCAGTTCACTTTTGAATTTGAATTCATCCCGAATATCCAGTACATAGGCTTTGATCTTCATTTTCAGGATGGGTTTTCGCTCTTTGTACTCATTGAAAAATAGAACCGCTATAGGCTTGTTTAGAAAAACATATTTTGAAACCTGGGCTGCCTGCATGCCAATTGATCTGGCTAATGAGGTATCTGCATCTATGGGGAGGTATATTTCTGTTACCACCTGACAGTTTGATTCTCCGGCATTGGCATTAGACACCGAGCTGTTCATGATCTCACTATTTGGTATAGAAACCAAATTATCATCAGGAGTTACAATTCGTGTGGATCGTAAGCCAATTTCTACTACTTCTCCATAAAAACCTCCAACCTCGATTTTATCTCCAGATTTAAAGGGCTGGTCAAAAAGGATCATGATTCCGCCAAAAATATTCTTCAAAATATCCTGAGAAGCAAAACCAACTGCCACCCCAATGGAAGCCGAAAATGCCAGTACTGTAGCAATAGGAGGATGGAATATTCCGGCAATGATTAGAAATACAATAGTGATCCATCCTAAAATTTTAACAACTGGTATAAATCCTTTGAAGGTAATTCGATACTGTGTACTTCTTTCAGCCAGGATTTCAAGGACTTTGGTCAATAGCCTGATGACGAAATAACCTAATACTAAAAACACGATTGTCCAGAAGATCTTCGAGAATGAAATTAGGTTCCCAATTTCAGGAGCATCGCTCTTTTTGAGCAGTTCTTTTACGTTATTAGTCACTGCTTGAGAAGAGTCCACTGCAATGACTACAGTATCAACACGAGAAGTCGCTATTGCAGAATCATTTTTTAAGGAATCAACAGGACCTGACTGACTCCATCCAAAATGTGCCAATAGGCAAAGCAGGAATGTGACAAAGAGGCGTTTCATCAGTGAATCAGGTTTTTATCTTTTAACAAATTGACCACAGCACGGTAAATAATCAAGTTCACCTGGAAAATTCCTTTCTTTTCATGAATTATGCCATCCTCCATGAGGGCAATGATCCATAGTTCTGTTTGGGCCATGGTGAAATTGAGTGTATTGCATAGTTGCTCTTTCGTTAATCCGTCATGCAGTGTAAGTGCCTGAAGGATATATACTTTGTTTGCGTTCAATGTATTCAAAAAACCAAAGTCTGGTTTTGGAAAAGCATTGACGGTAATCGCATTTTGTTCTGCTTTCAGAGTGGATAGCAACCAATAGGTCAATGCCATGCTTACGTTACTTTTGGCAAATACATTGAGGGATTCAAAATACTCCTGCTTCAACAATTGTTGTTGCTCTGATTCGTTCAGTTTTTGGAATTTTTTACTTTCCATTTTAGCCTCAGAAGGTTTAAAGATTACATTGAATCCACTGATGCTATTTCTTCTCAAGATGATATTGACAATTTCATCATTCGTGAGTTCCTTCAGTTTGATTTGGTAGCTGAAGTAATCCTCAATGTGAATGGTCTGTTGCAGGTATTGCCAGGCATAAACATTACAGCTTGTTATCCAGAAAATGTTTTGATGTGTCTTGTTTATAATATGAAATAAGAGCTTCAATGCTTCAAAACCACCAATTTCTCTCAAAAAGAGTTGCTGAAGATCTTCGAGTACGATGATTTTTTTTGCACCTTCGTTTAGTTCAGTGGTCAAAGACTCAACTGTTGCAGCTTCTTCAGATTTTATAAGAACTGAAAGCAATTCTAGTAACCCGGACTGACTATTGATATTCTGCCTGGGGCGAATTTCAACAACTGAATGATTGAATTTTACTCTGGCTTTGGAATAGTTGATGAAACTGGTCAACCCACTCCATTGTTCACCCAGCACTGTTGTGGCTGCATACCTACCCATTTGCCAGTTTTCATAAGCTGTGCTTAGTTGCTCAACTTCATTGTTCCGGCCAATGAAGAAGTCTGCGTCGTTTAGTGGTTCTATTTGAAATAGCCTTTTATAAACGAGTGGCAATTTATTGATGTGGGCATCTGATTCGAGGAGGAAATTACTGACTTCCCGAGTCATGGGCGCTTTGGGAGCAGTTAGAATAAAGCTTGAGCGCCATTTGTTGAATCTTGCTTTTGTAGCAGCAAAACCTGATTTACCAAGTGAAAAAACATTCCTTCCAAAACCAGTTGCTTTACCAGTAACATTGCTGGAAAGGTTTCGTGCCTGGGCGGAAGCTTTGGCTTTTTTAATTCTAAGATTAAGGCCTCTGAAATTTTCATCATCAGTAAGTTTCTCAATTTCATTGGCGAGTTCTATGGAAGCTGTATTGAGTTGCTCTACAGTTTTATTGGCAATTTCCTCAAGCTGCTTTTCCAACATGTCCAGCCTGTTAATCACACGGAGAAGTCCCTCTTTTGCTGTTTGAATGGCCTCTTCTTCAGAGCAATCATTGTTTTTTAGTGCTGAGATAGCAGAATTGAAACTAAAGGAGGCAATGTTATCGAGTTCCTCGAATTGTTCAGCTGTTTCATTCAGTGTGTTGAAAGCTTCCGTTTTGGCCGGTTTGATAGTCTTTTTGAACTTTGCAAGCGGTTCAAATTCTATTAGATCATATATTGATACTACCTGTAATTCATCAGCCTTTAAGGGTTTGTCAAAAGAGTCGGTTTTTACAATAATTCTATCTTCAAGCGCTTCTGATTTTTTGTCTAGCGTTACTTCCAGTTTGTCTACTTGATTGGCGAAATTCAATGAAAGAATCCCATTTTTCAGTTGAGGTACCAATTCTACATCCAACTTTTTCGCTAGGGAGTAATTGGTCTTAGCCAGAATCTTCTCAGGAGACTCCTTTTGACTTTCAAAATCTTTTAGAGCCTTTTCCACCGCAGTATGAATGGCTTTTGAAGTTGGAATTACAGCCTTTTGGATTCTTTGCGTCAATGCTTTCGTAAAAGTGTCTACTTCAGCATGAACTGCATGAGAGAGCGCAAAAAGCTCCAGATCAGAGATCCATTCTTCCAGTAGCGCGTAATGGGTGTTTTGCCAGTTTAGGTTATTCCTGCTCCAGTCTTTATGAGAAGCCTGTAAACTTTCACGTATGGTAGCTGGAGCAAACTTCAATTCAGATAATTCCAGGGTTCCCACAAGCTCTATCTCTTTCAATAGAGCGCCTTGTTGACCATTAATGATGTTGTCAAATGAATTTGAAATACTTTCCTTCAGTGTATCCAATTGAGAAAGCACTTTTTTTGCGAATGTGGGTGCATCCTCTACATCACTACTACTTTCATCGTTGATCACATGTTCTTCCCAGCTTTTCACTTCCAACAAAGTTTGGTTGATGCCTTTATAGTATATCCCTGTGATCAACCTTAGCGCTATTGGTAGACTTGATTCGTAGTGTTTGATGAACAATTGCTGAACAGGTACCTCATGGAGCCAGAAGTGGATAGGTTTTTTCGTTCTTCTAAAGAGATTGGCAAATCTTCTGGGTACACGTGACCAAAAGAAGCCGATTTTTTTGCCAAATTTCCTGATCTTGACAATCAACCGATCACTTTTAAGGATTGTGAATCGATCAGGATGTTGTTGCACATTGATCTTATCTGGCAGTTCCCCAATCAGTTTTTCAACTTCAATTGAAAGTGTTGGGTAATGTTTTGAGTACTCCAAAGCAGTTGGTTCGGAAGACTCTTTTCTCACACGGTTGCTTAATTCAGTTTTGACAACTGAGATGTTACCATGATCAGGTGTTTCTCCAGATTCGAATTTTGTAACATGGTCAATTACTTCCTGACAGAATTGCCCATATTGATCAGCTCGGTTATTTAATTGGCTGAGATAATAATCATTGAATAACTTTTTAAGTTGCTCAAATTGACCCTTGAATGCTTCCTGAAAATCGGGGTGAACGGTGGGATCATCGAATGAATTATTCATAGGGCAAAATAAGGACTTTCAGTCCGGGCGTTAATTTCTTCATTAAGCTAATCGTCAATTATCAGATATCAAAGTTTGAAATCGAGGATTAAACGAGAAACTTTTAAAATAGTTTGGTCAATATATGGGGCAATTATCAACTATTTAGTATTGCGATTGCTCAAAAGAAATTACCATTCTAAACATGTCCTGTTTTAGATCAATAGCTGCTCCATTTGCCCATTTCCAATTAAGTTCTACCTTGTCACCGTTATTAAATTTCTGATTGAAATCACTGATCATGCTGGCACCACTTTGAATAAAGAAGACATACTTCTGTTCCGAGTATTCTTCCTGCATTAGGATTTGCATGACGTTAGCATTGGTTTTATTGGTCCTTACAATTTTGCCGGTAAAGCTCCTGTCCCTTGGTGTGAAATCACTTATTGGCGTGCCGATTTCTTCCAGACCTGTTAGTAATTCATATTCTTCATACTCACCAGCCATTGTTTCACCAAATCCGATTTCATAACGTATGGCATAAGGTTTTTTAGCAGATTCTTTCACCTGGAAGGTGGCAATCACTCCACCGTCCGGATCATCAACCAATTCATAAAATGGATTATCAGGGCCAGTGAGATCACCAGAAACACTGCTAAATTCCTTTTCACCGTCGCTGGTTTCAAAAGAGAATGAGGTATAGTCAATGTTGTTTACCACATCCGTCAAAGTACCTTCCATGAATAGGGGCTTACCATAGTTATTGGCATAAGTAGCCAGTAAATCCAATTGGATCTTACCATCATCCTGAATAAAATAGGCCAGCGAATCATCATAATAGACTGTGCTGAATTGATTGGGTTTATTGAAATAGCCGTAAAGAAATTCCTGGCCGGCACTTGTTCCACCATTGGGATTAGATACTGAAATGGTTCTATTGGCCGCAAAATTCTCTATGCTGATCCTCCTAAAACCTCCCTCTTCATCCTTTTTTAAGGTTCCAACAAAATATTCAGAAGAACCACCTCTTGCATACATTTCAAAAGTTTCAAACATGACGATGGTGTAATTAGGTGTGACATGCTTCCAGTGAAACTCAACAGGGTCTTCTGAACTGATACGCTCCGGAAACCAACCAGTGGTAAAGAGCTGATCTGTGGTTGCTGAAATTTTCTCGTCTCCTTCCACCTGATCAAGTCGATCCATGTCCCAGACATCAGGGAAATTAGCATTGGGGATTCTCTTGAGCATATCATCAAAATCGATGTTGAGAGCCATGTCTTCAGGAATATCTCCATCAACTTCTTCATATACTTCTTCTCCTTCAGTTTCCTCCGTGTTTGAGGATTCATTTTGGGAGCCGCCCCCTGAGCAGGAGAGCATGATTACGCTAATGGCAAGGATAGGTAGTAGTTTCATGGTGGATTTGGATTTTCTTTTAAGATAAGAAGATTAGGGATTTTTGCGAAGGAATCAAATAGGAAGATGAGCTTTTGAGGTATTTCACCCTCTTTCCGGATTTGTTATGCCCAAATTTTTCCTATATTTCAGTTAATTACAATTCACCTTACCTACTTAAACTAATTACGCCAATGGATTTACCCATCCTGATTGACACGGCCATCTCGATAGTTACAGTAATCATATTGATTTCTGTGATTGCTTCCGGAGTTTTTGAATTGCTTGGTCAATACACCAAGGCTCGGAGTAAGCTGCTTCGTAAAGCTATCGGCCAGGCTCTACATGACCCTGGAGTAAAGGTTAATTATGCAGAGCTCCTGTACAATCATCCGCAGGTTAAAGCCCTTCACAAAACCCCGGTTGAAAAGCCTTCCTACATTCCTCCCAAAATATTCAGTGAGGTATTGACGGATGTTGTAATTGAGTATTACAAATTGAATCATCTGGTATATGACAGGGCGACTGGAAAATATATAGAACCTGCTGATTTCATAGCCCTTTCTCAGGCTGAGCAATTCAAGAAAGCCGTTGAGGAGCTCAAATACACAGAGATCGGTGATTTTCTGAGGTCATTTCAATCGGAATATCAAAGCATTGTCCAAATTCAAACTGGAATTGCCAATTGGTTTTCCGGATATATGGAACGAGTAGGAGGATGGTTTAAGCGAAAATCTCAAGGCACGTTACTTGCTATTGGTTTCCTGATTGCCGGATTTGGAAACATAGACCTGATCAAAGTAACCTCACAGGTTTATGAGAAAGAAGATTTGAGAAATGAGTTGGTCACCATTGGGCTCTCCCTGGAGCAAAGTGATATTGAGGCCAATACAAAAGAAGAGTGGACCCTAAAAATGAAAAACAATATGGAGACCCTCGGTTCACTGGGGTTACCAATAGGATGGGGAGAAGGTGCTTTGATGAAAATTGGTAGAGGAGGTACTATGATAAGGTACACTTTCTGGGATTATCCGCTGATGGTAATAGGATGGTTGATCACTGCCTTTGCTGTCTCCAGAGGAGCTCCTTTCTGGTTCAATATGCTGTCTAAATTCATTAACCTTCGCTCAACAGGGGAGACCAAAACCTCTAAACCTTAATGACCATGAGTAAGCCAATTTGCAACGTTCACGTACATACTTTCAATGCACAATATGTGCCTAATAATTTTGTGGGCCAGTTCTTTAATATTTTCCCAAAACTCCTGACCCGAATATTGAAAGGAAAGCGATCTGGCAAGGCACTAGTAGCCATTTTGAACAAACTCCCTCGCAATGCCGAAATGCGGAAATATGTAGCTTTCCTGAAAGTGGGGATCAAGGAAAGCCAATATAAAATTTTCAATGATTTACGGTACCAGGAAGGTTATCCCGATGGGACCAGGTTTGCTGTTCTGCCGCTGAATTTCAAATACATGGGTGCTGGGAAGGTTTCAGTGCCATATGAGCAACAGTTGAATGAGTTGATTAGAGTAGCGGCCTCTTCAAATGGGTCCTTGCTACCATACGTATACATTGACCCACGAATGGGTACAGCGGAGCAGAACAGGGATTTTGTGAAAAAATACATTGAGGAAAAAGGATTTGTAGGGATCAAATTATATCCTGCATTGGGTTATTACCCTTATGATGAGCGTCTGGAGTTGGTCTATGAATATGCAGCCGCCAATGACATTCCAATAATGACACATTGCTCTTCTACAGGAGTCTTCTACAACGATCGAAAGTGTATTCCCGGAGACTTTCTTGATTCCACAAGTTTCAACCCTCAGACACATGATGTGATCTGGAGAGGGGAGAGACAATACCAATATCCATTTCCACCGATCAATCCAAAGACAAAGAAGAAGTACAAGAAAAAGCTATGGATGAGCAGGTTTGCCGATAATTTCCTGGATCCGGTCAATTATACCGATGCACTGGAGAAATGGCCCAACCTGAAAATATGCTTTGCGCATTTTGGTTTGGATAATGACCAATATGACAAGAAGATTGAGCTCAAATGGCACGAATACATAGTAGAGCTGATGAGAAAGTATGATAATGTCTATACCGATATTTCTTATTCGCTTCATTATGAAACTGTACGCGAAAAATTCCATGATTACATGACCGATCCGGTACTCTCCAAAAAGATCCTCTACGGAACAGACTTCTTCATGACGCTTCAGGAAGTTCCTACAGAACAGGATTTGTTTCTAAAAACGCAAAAGACCTTTGGGTCAATCGATTTCCAAAAGATTGCCCAGATTAATATGGAAGGGTATTTGGGGAGTGGGTTTTATGAGTATTAGAGAAGAATGACGGGGGACCAATGACTGGTGACGGGAGCTGAATGACTACCTTTTCGGATTTCGAGATTCGGATTTCGAATTTTTTTCTTAACGATGTACTAATGTGCTAAGGACCGTTGACCGAGGACGGATGACCGAGCGGATAAACTCTAAATTCGAAACCCTAAATCCAATTTTCGAGTTTAGGATTAGGTCTAACCCCCTCACAATCACTCTTTGCTTCCAGCCTCTAACTCTTCCCCAGTGTCTTATTCTTTACAATTGGTTTCGCATAAATGCCTATCCAGAAAATATAACCCAAAACAACCACATTAAACAGCATCGCCCATTGTAATTCGAAGAGGTCTGCAAGGCCGCCAATTAACAATTGGACCACTGCACCTCCCATGATACCTGACATCAGGATACCAGCGAATGCGCCGTGGTGGGATTTCAGGGAGTTCAGTGCCAGGGAGATGATGATTGGATACATCACAGACATAAAGAATCCTGTTATCGGCAGGCAGAATTTGGCTACATCAGCGTTACCAAACAGCCCCACAAGCAGGAACAAAATGGTCAAGGAGGTGAATATTTTAAGAATGATTTTGCTGTCAAACAATTTCAGCAACACCAGTGCAACCACACCGCCTATTGTCATCAGTCCCCAGTAGTTGGCGACCGCATTGGCCCCCGTGGTTTCAAAATCAAACAAATGGTAATCGGCCAGGAACTTAGACATCCAGTAGGAGATACCCTGCTCAGCACCTACATATGCAAATATGCCAAAGAAGAAAATGATCACGGTTTTGTTTTTGATCAGCTCCAGGTAATCCTGGATACTGCCTGCTTGCTCGTCTTCTTTCAATTCTACTTTTTGGAACCGTGTCAAGGCAATCAACACAATCATGCCGAGACTAATGAAGGTGAATACACCATACACACCCACCCAATTATATTGATCAGGTGTCATGGCACTCACCAGGCCTGTAACCAGTCCATGTTCACCAGGTTGATCTACATTAGTGACTACCCAGGTATACAATTTAGGGCTGATAAAAGAAGCCAACCCAAAAGCTAGCTGTGCCATTACCCCGTAGAAAGCGTAGTTTTCTTCACCACCAGTTACTCTCAACAATGGGTTAATGATTACCTGCAGCATTGCCAATCCTGTACCGATCATGAACAGGGAGAGAAGGAAAACACTGAAATTAGGCACCTGGGAGAAAAGTATGGCCCCCAGGAAGCTCATGCCAAATGCAGCAATGAGCATCTTTTTCTCCTTGTATTTCTCGAGTAAAATTCCCGCCGGAATCGACATGATGCCATAAGCAATGAAAAAGGAGAAAGGCAGGAAAGAGATCATCGTTTTGGATAGATCAAAGCTCTCTGATACACTTGGATTCAATGCGCCCAATATGTTAGTAAAAAAGGATATCACAAAGAAAATCAGGATCAGTAATGCAATCTTAATGTACTTTCCCAGTGTATTGGTTTGTGTTGACTGCATGCTCATTATTTAAGGTTCCAGCCGTTTAATTCTACTTTTACATCACCTTCTGTTAGGGTGGCATCTGTAATATAACCACTGATGGTTCTTTTTTCACCAGGGAGCAAGCTGATATAGTTGTCATCCCAGAAGACTGGTAGCACCGTGTTGCCATCTTTGTCTTTGATCGCCAGCTCTATAAAGAAAGCAATTTGATCAGATGTATTTTCTAGAGTCACAGATGCAGTCAGCTGCTTTTCGCCCCTTCCAGAGGTAGACGGGAGAAGGCTCTTTTGAATGAATTCCGTATTGGTATTAACGGTAGCACTTTTCATTTGATTGATGCCATTGAAACTTGCAAACGATTTATTTTCCGTCACAAACCATTGGGAGTTTTCCAGGTCCAGAACATCTTCTTTGTTGGACAACCAGTAAAAATTGATCGCCTGATCTGCCCCTTTGTCATCTTTCAGCCTTAAGTCCAGGAAGTACGTTTCCGGTAGTTTGTCAATGTCAGACAGGGTCATCACTTTCAGGGATTCAGTGTCGAAGGGATTAACCGGTTTGGTTTCTCCAAATAGTTTTTGTCCATTCGCATCATAAATACTTACCTCCAGGCTGATGGCCTTCTTATTAATCCTTGTATCGGTTACGTAAATACTCTGGTCCCCGTAATGGTAGACAGCATTCAGAGGTCGGCAGGCATTTTTGGTGGCATAGAAGGCAGCATTAGGCAAAAGGTAATAGTCATACAATTGCCAAATCATGGCCGGCCAGGCAGAGTTAAGCATCCACTGGATGATACCAGTGGTATTGGGTCTGTTGACATGAAATGATTCAAACATAGGGCGCATGGCTTCATAATTGGCCATTTGTGCCTTTAAAGCAAAGGTGTTGACATCATCAGGCATGCCATATCGTTTCTGGAATGGTCGCATCCAGTACTTGTAGGTGGTAAATTCTCTTCTTCCCAGGTGATATCCCCAGACATTGTCAATGGGCCAAAGATTTTCCTTAGGGATCATTTTTTGAATGCTTTCAATTGGGGCAATCTGTATGCCGGGACCGGTTTCCGTATTGAAGCCAAAAGCACCACCTCTTGAGTTGTCTACATACCAGTAGTTGGGCGTCACGTAACTGTAAGGACCGTTCATCTTTACACCACTTTTGCCGGTCACTTCTGATACCCTACCCCCACAGCTGTTGAGGATTGGACGTGTGCCATCAGTGGTGGAGATCATTGCGTTAAGTTTTTGTTCCAGCTTGGGTACCAACAATTTGTCGCTACCATAGACATAAAGAAATACACTTGGATGATTTCTTATCCATTCCACCTGATCCTGGTAGGCCTGGGCATGTTCTGCAATTTCTTTATCTGTACGGATGGCAAGGTATTCGTCTTCTTCACGACCGCAATAGTCTTTCCATTCCCACTGGCAACTCCAACCAATCATCACCAGAATGCCTAACTCATCTGCGGCATTAAATATCGTTTGGTTTCTACCCCAAAATCCTTCCAATCGGACAGTATTCAAATTCATATGCTTTACATACTGGATTTGCTGAATCACCTTTTCATCGGAATCATCCAGAAAGAGGTCATCTACCCATCCACCACCTTTGATGAGGACTTCTTTTCCATTGATTTTGTACCCACGATGGCCGGCTACATTGAAATAGTCTTCCACTTTTCGGATACCAAATCTCTCGTTACGCGCATCACTTGTTTTGCCATCAGCAGTTACTTTGGCTCCTAAATCATAAAGATTGGGATCTCCCATATTAATGGGCCACCAGATTCTTGGTGATTTTACCTGCAGAGAAGGATGTTGGGCTGCATTGAGGACAATGATTTTGGTCTCCAGTGATTTGAGAGTAAAGTTATGCTCAATGGTTTTACCGTCGAATTCAATAGAAAGCACCCCAGATTTTTCCTTATTTTCAAAGTTTCTGAGATTGGCAACTATTTCAATACTCGCCTTATCAAGTGTTTCAGTATCCAGGTCTGTTTTGATAAATAGTTCCTCCAGTTCCACAGCACCTGTTTTCGCCAGTGTAACTGGTCGCCAGATGCCCATGTTGTTGTCTGGTGGCCAGGGATTCCAATCCACAAACCCAATGGTCAGGTCATCTTCAGCAGGTGGAATGATCTCTACCGCCAATACATTGGTGCCTTCTTTGACGTAGGTATCTACATCGTAATCAAACATTCGGAATACCCCTTCCATATCTTTCGATGATGCTAGTAGCTTACCGTTTAGCCATACATTCGCCTTGTAGTTGATGCCTTCAAATCGCAATTGATAATGGTCGTTTTTACTCAACTTATTAATGGTGAAAGTCTTCCTGTACCACCACGGCACCTGGAATTGCGATTTGTCTACATCATTTAGTCGGTCACCTACAAACAGGTCACCAAAAACATTGTGTCGATTAAGTACAGCCATGACGGTAGCCGGCATTTCGGTAGAGTAACCTTTGCTGGTGCTGAATTCTTCAGTAGAGATTAAGGCACCATCGGCAGTAATATCCGCTGATGAGACAACCAGCCAGCCTTTAGAAAAGTCAGAAGATTGAGCCTGCGCTTCACGAAAGGGCAATGCCAAACCTAGGAGGGTGATACAGATCCAAAACAGTGGTGATTGTTTCATAATTCCTTTCATTGTTATACCAATTGGGGTTGTTTAATAAATTCGTTTCCTATTTTTCTTGCTCTTTCGGGTTTGTCAATATCCACATTTAAGGTAAGGCCTGTTTCTACCAGCAGGTTCCATCCGGCAGCAAGTTTCAGGTAGTTTCCGTAAACATCACTATGCGGGATGATAATGGTTTGAAAGAGAGTCTCTTTTGAGGCGATGGCAATCACCTTCATTCCCAGTTTGTCCACGAACAGGTCATGAAATAATTGTTCTTCCGCAGGAAATGGGTCAAGTAAAATGATGGCATCTTTGCTGGTCATAACCTCTTCAATACCATGGACAGCATAGGTGCCTTCCAAAAAGTCAGATTTCTTTCTTATGATCTCATTGGTTTTGATGGTCAACTCTTCGGCAATTCCAGTGTTTCTTCCAGAGAAATAGATGGTTTCGGCATGCACCAACGCATCAATGATAGTAGGGTCAATGGTTCCTGACAAGACCTGGTGGAATTCAGCTGCTAATTTTTGATAATCAATAGGGGAAGTTCCTGTAATGGGTTGCAAAAGTTTTTCAACAATCAATGCCTGTTCCACGACACTCTTGGTTGCCGCAACTGCATTTTCTTTTCCACAGATGAGTTGTATCGTGGCTGTGGCCTTTTCTTCCAGTAAGGTGCTTTCATTGGCAGTTATGCCAATCAAAGCTGAATGATTAGCCTCCTTCAAATGATCAAATAACCTGATCAATTCTTTTGTTCTGCCTGAATTAGATAAACCCATAACTGTCATATCATGCATGGGATATTCGAGGGCCTGGGTGGCACCTTCAGTAAAGATATTTGCTTTACATCCGTGTCTCATATTTTGATAGATAGCATTTTTTGCAGGAATGAGCCTGCTGCTTCCTTCTCCGGTGATGAGGATATTTTTGCCAGCGTTGAGTTGCTGAAAGTCAAATGAAAACTGCTTCTCCCGGACTTGTCCTATGACTTCCACAGTCTCAAACATTTCTCGGCATAATGCATAGTCAGTATACTTTTGGTTGTCAATGTTCATGATCATTTAAGAGTTAATAATTACAGGTTTGATTTCTTGTAATGCCAGATAAGCTGCTCCAAGGATGCCAGCGTTTTCCAGCTCGGACGTATAGATAGTCATATTACTGATCAGCTGCCTGAATGGATTTTTTCGAACGGTTTCATAAAGGCCGTCCTCAAAGTATTTCCAGGCCTTTGAGATAGAGCCCCCTAAAACAATAGCCTCTGGATCGTAGGTCATCAGGACCAGGTTTACCACGGCACCAACATATCCTCCGTACTGGTGGAATATGGCTTTAGCTTGTGGGTCATTATGTTCTGCACGGGTAAACACATCCAATGCAGTGGTGTGGTGTATCTCCGAAAAGAAACTATGCCCTGCGTAATATTCGTAAACCTTGTCTCTGAAGGGCAATCCACCCACTTCACCGGCACAACCATTCAGACCATAATGGATTTTATTTTCAATGATCACACCGGATCCGACACCTGTACCTAATGTGAGCCCAATGATGGATTCGTGAGCCTGGCATTGGCCAAATTGTTTTTCTCCAAGTGCAAAGCAGTTAGAATCATTTTCTACCCAAACAGGGACATGGAATTTGTCTTGAAGGATTTGTCGTAAGGGAACCTCATCCCAGCCCGGAAGATTGACTGTGTCATAAACTGTCCCTGTAGTTACATCTACATAAGAAGGAACACCTACCCCGATGGCTTCAAATCCCTGGGAGGTGTATTGTGAAATTAATTGCACCAACTGGTGCAGTACATCATCCCTACTTCCAGATTTTATTACCGGTATGGTGCGTATGTCGTAGGTATTTCCCGCTTGTACAAGTGCCGCTGCTATGTTGGTTCCTCCCACGTCTATTCCGAGTGTTTGCATTATTCTTAATCAAATTGTTGCCTAACAAATGTCTTCCAAATTGAATCGTAAAGGGTGATAGATTGCGTAAATAAATCCTCGATTTGCGCACATTAGCATTTGATATACTCAACATGGGCTGGTGATGAAGACAGGGAAAATCAGGGTGTACGGTTGATAAACTGATGTTTTTTCCTGTATTGCAGGGGTGTCACATGATGGAGAGATGAAAACAAGCGTGACAAATTTTTACTGTCAGTATAGCCGCACTTCATGGAGATTTCATTGATGCTCAGGTCAGATTCAAGCAGAAGGGTGATGACCCGCTCCATTCGTTGGCGCTGGACTTCTTTATAAACAGACCTGCCCAGCACATTCATGAATCTTTTCTCGAGTGCCCTTCGAGAAAGACCTGCGACAGGAAGAAGATCACCCACTGTTATGTTGTTTCCCAGGTGATCCTGGATGTATGCCAGAGCGGCTTTCACATGTTCATCAGATATAGCTGATATATCGGAGGATTGGCGGGTAATGATCTGTACAGACTCCAATACAATATCTTGCTTGATCAGTGTATTAGAGCGGATCATTTCGTCCATGAGTTGGGCAGCCTGGTAACCACCGATCTCTTCATTTTGCTGTATGCTGGAAAGGGTAGGGTTGGTGTAGCGGCAGATCACTTCATCATTGTCCACACCCAGGATGGCGAGCTCTTCTGGAACACTTATTTTGGCAATTTTGGCAGCTTCCAGGATGTGTTCCGCACGGTTGTCGTCGCAGGTGAATAAGGCAGCAGGTTTTTTGATGTCTTCAAGCCATTCAATCAGCGGATTAAGGTTATAATACCAGAAGTTATCTGTACTAAAAGCTTTAGGCGCGTACCTTTCTACCTTGAATCCTTTTTTATTGAGCACAGAATTAAAGCCAACCTCACGTTCTCGTGACCACACTGTGTCCATTGTGCCGTAATAGCCAAAGTTTTTGTACCCTTTTGAGAGGAAATATTCAGCTGCCATTCTACCGGAAAGTTGGTAATCGCCTGAAATATTTGAGATTTCATTGAAAAGCTCCTTGTAATCAATGGCAATCAGGTACAGACCGGCCTCTACCAATTGCCTTACTTCTTTTTGGGTATAAAATCTGCCAATGATCCCATGTGCACCCCAGTTACGGGCAAATTCGATCAGACCCTTGATCCCATTTTTCTCCTTGAATGAAAGTGGCATTTTACAAAGCGACCAGGGACCAAAAACATCAGAATACCGGCTAATGCCCCTGATGAGGTTCCTGCCATAGGATTCAGTAGTATCAATCATCAGGATCACACGTTTGCCATCTCCAGTATTCTGTTCATTCATAGAAAAGTTAAGATAGGTAATAAAATGAAATATGAAATTCAAAACTTGTGCGTTAAGCCTCCATCACAAGTTATTCGATTTAGAAGCATTTACGATTGATGGATAGTTTGAATTTAGTGATTTCAGAGAAAGTAAGTGGGACCATTGCAAGTATGAATGGTTAGTTGAGTATCACCTTTGACAAATTGGAATGCCACAATCTGGATCATTTGAACACCTAAAGACGAATTCCTGGATTGGCATGTAAAGAACGTTGAAGGAGCTAAAAGAGCTTAAATCACCCCACAAACCCCCAATACCACAAATAAGCCAGATGCAATCCCATTGCTAACCCAACTACTGTCAAATAAACCCGAACCACCAGTGTACCCCATCTCATTTGCCAGGTTTTATAGGTTAGCCAGGCTAATATGATTAATAAAACAATCATCAGGTAACCCAATAGTGAGGCATATCTAAAGCTATCCGGCAGACCAAAAAGGTATTCCCGGGTATTGGTCAACAGATCGAACGGGACATAGTAGGTGTGAATGCCAAGGGTTACAATAAGGAATACTAGCCAGAAATGAATAGAGGCAGGGATTAATTTACCCTGCATGAAGGATTTATTTGATAATCTGATCAGTTGAATTATTGCTCGGCCCAGGAGCAGGATTATACCGGAGAATACAATTATCGGGATAAACCCATAGTACTCGTTGATGAACTCCGGGCTGTTGTACCACTTTGTTTTTTCATAGCTGGTAGGTATGGACAAACCTCCTATGTTTTGGTTGCGATACAATCCAGTAACAGTACCCTTTTCATCAGTTTTGAAGTAGATGTATTCATGCGGTAAATCGGTATTTTGAAACAGGTTTTCTGACGCAGGTACGTAATGCTGCCATGCGCCATTGTGATATATCACCAGGGTGTCATATCCCGTATTGGTGTAGACATTAAATTGTCCTCTAAACAGGCTGACAATATTTTCCTGGGTCTTGTGGTTATATCGTTTGTCCCTGTAAATGCCAGTGAATTTTTCTGTATTGATATTAATCCTTTTCTCCAGGGTTGCTTTTTGAGATGCTAACTGGTTGAATAATTTGGGTATGAAATATTCCCCAAATTCATCATGGTCCGTATTGATTGCCAGGAATATCGCGCACTTGCCAGGAATAATCAGTAAATGGGACAGCATACCAGGTACCATTCCTCCTTTTGCCCAGGATTCAATGCCATTGATATTTTCCTGTTCCATGCCATATGAGTAACCATTCAGCCTGGGATGGTTTTGGAATTGACAGTTGAAAAGAAATTTCCATGAATTTGTGGAGAGAATTTTCTCATTCTGGTTGAATAATGCTCTCATCAATAATGACATATCATGTGCATCAGAAACCAAACTACCTGCAGGTGTTGCATGCCTGGGATATTGCCGGACCTCTTCAAATTGACTTTTTCTAACCTGATATCCCCTTGCGTAAGTCTCATCCTCCTGATAGGAGTCAGGAAAGCTGAGTGAAGAATGCTGCATCTGCAATGGGCCAAAAATATTTTCATCGATATAGCTTGTGAAGCTTTGATTGTTTACTGTTTCTACAATGAAACCTGCCAGAGCATAGGAATAATTTGAATACACAATCTCTTCACCAGGAGACTGAAATAATCCTGGATCCCTTTCGAAAATAAAATCCCTGAGTGGAATGAGTTCTTCCTGGTTTCTGGCCATGTATCCAATATTCACATCATTGAATCCACAGGTGTGTGTCAATAAACAATGAAGGGTGATTGGCTTATCTTGATAAGATTGCCTGTTCCAGTCGGGGATATAGGTGGTGATGTCCTGATGAAGGGCTAATTGGCCTTTTTCTACAAGTTGTAATACAGCGATCGCCGTTAGGAGCTTGCCAATGGATCCCAGTTGGAATTTGGTGTGGATACGTATAGGTTGATTGGTATCTAATCGAGCATATCCTTTCTGGAAATAGTACATGGAGTCTGGTGTAAGCATGGCGAGACTGATTCCAGGGTACATCCCTTTTTCAAGCCCATAATTGAGGAGTTCATTTACAATTGAATCTGATAGATACGTGTGATCTGGGATTGATTGGGGTTTACCGAAAATACTATTGTGGAAGTGAATGAAGAATAAAAGCAGGGCTAGGTAGGTAATCGGTTTGCATTTCATGCTGTATGAGTTTTGATCCTGGAGATTGCAGCATTTGAATGACGAATTAGTATAAGATTTGTTACAAATGTCATCCCCCTATCATCCCCCTGGTCCCCTTCGAAGGGGGAATTGGTTTGGGAATTTTTCATCGGTCTTTTGTCACCGGGTCTTTGTCATGATTCCTTCCAATGCTATTAAGTAAGGATTTGGAGGCTACCCTTCGGGTCGGGCTTTCCGTTGCAAGTCCTCGTACCTGCGGGCTTTCCACTTCTATCCCTAGCCCATAGGGGGAAATTCGAAGACTCTAATATCTAAATTCGAAATTTTGAGATTGAATTGACCTTCTTCTCATCCCCAGCCCCCATCGAAGGTCATCCCCCTAGCCCCCTCCGAGGGGGATATTAAGAGCTTCCAACTTATCACATCATGCCTCTTGCCCTCCTCCAAATGGGGAGAGGTTTGAGGTTCTCATTGGTTTAGGTTAGGGTGAGGATGTAGCCTCTACTGTGCACATTACTAATACTTATAGCAGTATCTTTTGCCAGGTATTTACGGAGTTTTGAGATTACTACGTCCATGCTTCTGCGTTTGAAGTAGTCGTTTTCTCCCCAGACCCTCGTGAGAATATCGTCTCTGGAAACGAGGGTGCCCATGTCCTGACATAGCATTTCTAAAACGAGGCTCTCTTTTTGGGTTAGGTGGGTGGGTGCTCCATCAAAGCACAGGGACTGGTTTCTTGCGTTGAATTCGTATTGGCCAATCTGGAATTTTTCTATCTTCTCTATTTTTAATGCCCCAGACCTGCGGAGTACTGCCTGGATTCTAGCAATGAGTTCTTCTTCTTCTACGGGTTTTATGATGTAGTCATCCGCTCCAATTTTGAAACCTTTTAGTTTATCTACTTTCATGGACTTGGCTGTGAGAAATATGATGGGCATGTGTGGGTTGAGGTTTTTGATTTCTTCCGCCACTGTAAATCCATCTTTTTTGGGCATCATGATGTCCAGGATACACAAATCGAAATTGTGTGTTTTGAAAGTTTTTACGCCTTCTTCTCCATCCTTTGCCCAGTCCACCTGAAAATCTTTCATCTGAAGGTACTCTTTCAGCATGTATCCCAGGCTATTGTCGTCTTCTATGAGTAGGAGTTTGTTCATGGCAGTACGGGTAGATAAATTAAAAATTCACTTCCTTCTCCGGGTGTGCTTTTCAGATGGACTTTCCCTTTATGGTACTCTACAATTTTCTTCACATAGCTTAGTCCAAGCCCGAATCCCTTCACATCGTGTACATCACCTTTTTGTCCACGGTAAAACTGTTCGAAGATGTGTTTTTGTGTGTTTTTGTCAATACCTATTCCCCGGTCTTGAACAGTTAATAACAATCCAATTGGGTCATCACAAGTAGTGATGGTAATGTCCGGGGCATTATCTGAGTATTTAATACCATTGTCGATGAGGTTGAAAAGGACATTATTCAGGTGTGTTTCGTCCCCAATGATTTTGCTATTGGAAGCTTCCAATTTCAAAGTGATTTTTCCCTTGTTTTCCTGATTGATGACATCAAACCTTTTTGCTACTGATGTAACGATATCATGGAGGTCTATTTCATTCTTTTCAAGGTTGATGTTACCGGATTCTAGCAGTGCGGTCTGCAATATTTTTTCTACCTGTGTTTTCAATCTTCTGGATTCTGTCATGATTACATCGGCATAGCTGGTGAGTGCCGGTGAGGGAGTTACTTCTTTTTGAGACTTGAGTGCATTGGCGGCCAATGAAATAGAAAATATGGGTGTTTTGAACTCATGCGTTAGGTTGTTGATGAAGTCTCTTTTGAGGTCGGAGAGTCTTTTTTGTTTGCGGATGGTATAGATGGTGTACCAAAACGCAGCAAGAATCAACAGGATGATCACAAAACTGGCCCGAAGTAATCCTGCAGAATTGCCAATGGCAGTTTCTTCCAGATTGGTATAGGTCATGGAAATGTCCAGGGTATTGTCCAGCATCATGCAGAAACACATGTGGTTGTCAGCTTCCATGACAAAACGTGCCTTTGGGAGTTCAGGTCTATGTCCACGGTGAATCATACAACCATACTCATGAGAAATGAAGCCATCTATCACATAATGGAGTTCGGGATAGTTTCTTGATATAACCTCATCCAGGTTTTTTTTCAGAAGTAATTGCAGAGAATCTGTTGGGGCGGAATTGCTTGTGAATCTGAAAGAGTCTGTTCCATAGAAGTTATCAGTGAACGTTCTCAGGTCATTGTTGAACATCATGTTGTCATAAAGATCAGAGAGGATGTCAGGGATGGCCAGTTTCATCATATTCTGGTTGGTAGCGATATCTTTATCGATGATCCTGAACTGAATCACAAGCAGCGCACCAAGCGCCCCCGCCACGATGATAAACAACCCTGCCAATACAAACTGATTGATCTTCATTTCAGTAATTTAACGTCAATAGAAGGTTTTCATAAGAAATTTAACTTTTCTATAACACTTTTAACACTTGGGTGACGGGTGACCGGGACGGAGGACCGAGGTTGGGATATTATTGACCGTCATCCGTCACCGGTCTCAGGTCATTCTTCATCCTCCTGGCCCCCTTCGAAGGGGGAGATTGGTTTGTGCTGTTTCGAGAATTGTCATATTGTACCTGGTTAAGGCATAAAAAAAAGGCCCCTAGGAGGGGCTTTTTTTCTCAAACTCAAACTCAAAACCTATTTATACTATGAAGAAATTCTATTTATTTTTTCGTTGATGGTGCTTGGAAGCTTCTGCCATATGGATAACTACTTCCAATATATTTACAAAGGTATCTCGGGTAACGGCACTAGGGGAATAGGGGATTCCTTTAAAAGGGGTAGAGGGAAGTGGTAAATTATTGACGGAGGACTGGGGACGGATGTTTGGTTTTGTATTGGGTTCTTAATCATCCCCTACCCCCCTTCAAAGGGGGAAATTGCTTGGGGATATTTCATTGGTCTTCAGTTCAAGTCTTCATCAAGTAAATCGGTCATCCGTCTTCGGTCCCCGGTCTTTGCATGGTCATCCCCCTAACCCCCTTCAAAGGGGGAAATTGGTTTGGAGGTTGTCATCGGTCTTCCGTCCCTGGTCACAGGTCAGTCTTCTTCACAGTTCATAGGTCTTCCGTCCCCGGTCACCGGTCTTCTAACACTTACCTAACATTTTTAACATTTCATTGAGCCTCTTTAACTGGGTATTAACCTATCGGGATAGGGTTCTTTCGTATCATGCAATAAAAAACTCGAAGTATGAAAATCTCACTCTTATCACTAATTGGATTAATCACGCTTTCTGCCATGGCCAGTACACCGGTTATTGTGGATGCTGATTGGGTGGAATCCCAGATGAACGACCCCAGAGTAATTATTCTACATGTTGGATCTGAAGACAATTATAATGAAGGGCACATTCCGAGTGCTCTGTTTGTCAGTACAGATGCTTACATTCTTACTACAGGAATGGAACAAACGGACAGGGTCTATGACTTGCCTGAAGTTTCTGTTCTAAGAGAGCTATTGGAATCAAAAGGGATCAAAAAAGATTCACGAATTATTCTTTATCCAGGTGGTACTTCCCACCTTACGGTAACTCGTTTGCTTTTTACCTTTCACTATCTAGGTTTTAAGGATCAGGTTTCGATTTTGAGTGGTGGTAAATCTTCCTGGGTTGCTGCTGGTAAGGAATTGTCAACTGATATGAAGCTCGTAACATCCTCCACTATTTTTCTTGATGTGAATAAAGACCTGGTCGCTACCAAAGAGGAAGTAGGTAAAGCAATAGGTTCTAAGATTACTATTATAGATTGTCGGGCCGCAGCTTATTTTAATGGGATAGATGTAAATGAGCATCATAGTGGCGGAAGGAAAGGACACATGCCAGGGGCTAAGAATATCCCATACATGAGCCTGTTTGAGAAATCTGAGACCGGTCACTATGAATTTTTGACGGAGGATGAGCTCAAAGCAATATTTGAAAAACAGGGTTTAAAAAAGAATGATGACATTATTCTGTATTGCCACATTGGCCTTCAGTTGACCAGTATTTACACTGTCTCCCAGCACCTGGGCTATAAAAATGTCCGTGTGTTTGATGGTTCCATGCATGAATGGGGACCAGACACCACAAAACCCATGACACTGGATTAATGAAACAAGCACAACCATATTGGAATCCCTATGTCTGTGGTATTGGATTGGGGATAGTTTTACTGGCCACCTTTGTAGTCATGGGACGCGGTATCGGAGCATCTGGAGCCATGACAAGTTTGGTGGCCACCGGGGTGCAAACTGCTTCAGCGTCTCATGCAGCAGCCAATACTTTTTACATGGGTTATTTAGGTGATGGCACAGTACATCCCTTGAAAGACTGGCTGGTTTTTGAGGTAATTGGGGTATTAATTGGAGGGTTTATCTCAGGTCGATTGGCTAACAGAGCAAGTATTAAGGTAGAAAAAGGCCCTTCCCTTTCTAATGGCCGGAGATTCTTCTTTGCTTTTTTTGGAGGAATTATCATGGCATTTGGCACCAAACTGGCACGTGGTTGCACGAGTGGTCAGGCATTAACAGGGGGAGCGATGATGAACGTTGGGAGCTGGGTCTTTATGATTGCACTGTTTATTGGGGCGTATGCTATGGCAGGAACCGTTAAAAGACTTTGGACATGAACGGACCTTTTTATGATTACGGCTGGATAGGTGAGGAGGCTAGTTTAGCCTTTGCACTCATTATTGGGATCGCATTTGGCTTTTTTCTGGAACGTGCCGGTTTGGGCAGTGCCAAAAAGCTTTCGGCACAGTTTTATTTGAGAGACCTTACTGTTTTTAAAATGATGTTTACGGCTATCATTACCGCTATGATAGGCGTGTTCTGGCTCAATTGGCTAGGCATTCTCCATGCTGATTTGATCTATTTAACGCCAACTTATATTTGGCCTCAGCTCATTGGTGGACTTGTATTTGGTGTTGGGTTTATCATTGGAGGCTACTGTCCAGGTACTTCATGTGTGGCTTCCAGTACCGGGAGTTTGGATGGGTTGATAAATGTGGTGGGATTGTTGGCAGGTATACTGTTGTTTGGGGAGCTGTACTCTTTGATTGAACAGTTTTATAATTCCGGGGAAATGGGAAACATCACACTGGTTCAATTATTTGGTTTACCAGATGGAGTGATGGTCTTTTTACTGGTATTTATGGCATTGATTGGATTTTGGGCCTCTGAAAAACTGGAGGCAAAATTCGGGAAGCCATGAATCAAAAATTAGCACTGATCGGAATAGGTATTGTCCTTGCTAGCTTGGTTGTTGCATTGGCATTTCCTAATGGGTTGAATGACGTAAATGAACAGCCTAATTTCATTGGAGTGATAGAACTTGCAGAAAAAATTAAGAATCGGGAAGATTTTGAATTGTTAGACCTCAGGAGTGAGGAATTGTACAAGGATTTTCGTTTACCTGGAGCCTCTAGAAGTGAAATTGAGGAATTGGTAATTGACGCTGATAAGAATTATGTGATATACTCTGGAGATGATTTGTTGGTGCGTCAGTTCTGGGATAGGGTCAGCATAGAATCCCGGTCTAATGTCTATATCTTATATGGTGGAGCCAGGGCATGGCATGAGCAATTGCTTTATCCAAAATTACCTAACAACCCCAATGAGCAACATAAAGAACTTGTTGAAAGAATACATGAATTATCAGTCTTCTATGGAGGGTTTGCAGAGTTTTCTGGTGATGAAAATTCATTGACATATTACCTGGTTAATAAAAAGACGGCACCCTGGCCAAAGATTCAGGTGAGTGGGAAGTTGATGAGGAAGGGGTGTTAGGTGCTTCGCACTGCTGGAAGTTTGAAGTCCGGAGATGGAAGTTTTTGATATGCTGATTTTTTGATGTGCCGATTCTTCGGATTTCGAGATTCGGATTTCGAAGTTTTTCCATATCCAAATTTGTTCAATTTCGTATTTTCTAATTGATCAAATTGAATTTAAAATATGCCTCATTTCATCCTGGATTGTTCCAGCAGTATTGTCAACCAAAAATCTCCCGAAGAGATCATGTCTACCGTTTTTGAGACAGCTTATTCCACTGGTTTATTTGACAAAGGAGATATTAAAGTGCGGCTCAATCCTTTCACTCTTTTTCAATTGGGTGAGGGTAAGGAAGAATTTATTCATGTCTTTGCCAATATCATGCAGGGAAGAACTGATGAACAGAAAAAGGATCTTTCCACGAAAGTTGTAACAGTACTCAAAAAGATGTTTCCGGATGTGCCGATCATTTCAATGAATGTGAGGGATTTTGAAGCGGCTTCATATTGTAACAGATCGATGGTGTAGAGAGTTGGAAGCTAGAAGTCGGGAGCTGGAAGTAAATCGAAATTCTAGAAATGATTTGCTGATTTATGTCAGGCTGATTCACCAAAATCGATATTAATTAAGAAATCCGAAGCTTAAGTTCTGGTTTAAGCTCCGGATTTTGAATTTCCTTTTTTCGGATTTCGAGATTCGGATTTCGAGTTTTTCTAATTTCCTGCTCCCTCCAGCATGGCATCAATCAAGCCCTGATCCTGAACGGCTCCACTACTTCGATTAATAGCTCCTCCTGTATCCCAGTAGAAAGGAATAAAACCATTTTCCTGGCATTCTTTTACTACGTAACCATTGAAGTATTCTACTGATGCATCATGCAGATCTTTTTCTGGTACACCAGGTCGTTTGTATGCTCCAAATTCACCCAGGACCACCGGAATTCCTTTTTGTACAAACTGACTGTGAGTAATGCCAAACAGATCATTCATGTCATCTTCTTCTCCCCAGGTGGCATTCCTATCAGGGTTTTCTGTGGAATGGAAACCTTGTCCCCAGTAGTAGAATACATTACCCCAATCCGCATCTTCCTGCATTAGGCAAAACTGATAAGGTGTGTAGTAGTGAAGTTCAGCCATCAATTTATTTGGGACTTCATCCGTTGGGATATTTTTAAGTAGGTCATCCGTTTTTTCAATATCTGTGGAAGCACCCTGGAAAACCAAAACACGATAGCTGTTTTTACCTCCGGTAGAGCGTACGGCATCTACAAATGTTTGTAGGTAACCATCCAAAACGGCCATTTGGGTAGCATTGTCTACGTTTGGTTCATTGGTGCCTGCAAAGATGAGGTGCTCATCAAAATCTCTTAAATGTGTGGCAATTTGTTCCCAGAATGCTTTTTGACGTGCATTTACTTCTTCGGCAGCACCCGGAGTAACATTATTTTCCAGCCATCCACCATCCCAGTGAATATTGATGACAGTGTACAAATCATTATTCACGCATAGCTCTACCACATCTTTCACTCTGTCCAACCATTCATCGCTGATTTTGGCAGTTTTTGGATTGGCGTATTGGTTGAATGAACAAGGAATCCTAATGGCATCAAAACCCAATTCTTTTACAGAATTCACATAGGCAGCATTAACCAATGGGTTACCCCATGCTGTCTCACCCCCAATTGCTTCTAGTGTATTGCCAATATTAATTCCTAAAGTCATTTTACCAGCCAATTCAACAGCGGTACTTGTCATCCCAGTCTCATCTGGTGGAAGTGGATCCGTGTTATAATCCGGGTAATACATGCCTATTTGGGAGGCAGTAATTTCATAAGTTGGTGTGAACGCAGCAGAAATTGTAATAGTAGCAGTTCGTTCATCATCAGAAACGTTTTCAGAAGCTGTGATCGAAACCCCTACACTATCTTCTGAGCTAGTTTGAGGGTCAAATGATAACCAATCTGCATCTGAAGTAATTTGGAATTCTGGTGCATCTGTTTTTATGGTGACTACATTGGTGTTGCCTCCTTTCTTGAAAGTTATTGCAGAGAAATTGCTGGACAATTCATAAAGAAACTCAGAAGCACTTTGCGTAACAGTAATTTCCACTGGGTCTGCAGAACCGGCAAAAACAGTTAATGTTTCAGATCGTGTTTCCGGTGTTTTTGAACTCACGATTATCTCGATCGTTGTGGAAGGATCAGTCCCGTTTGTTGGTGATAAACTAATCCAGTCAGCAGGATTTTGAATTCTCCATTCATCAGCATCTGTTTGCAGAACCAATGTAAGTGTGTCGCCTTCAGCAGGAAAATTGAATTCGCTTCTGCTGACAATTATGCTGGCTTCATCTTCTTTATTACAACCTATAAAAAAGGTAAGCACTGAAAGTAGGCTAAATAGTATGCTCTTATTTAAAATCTTCATTTGTAATTGGTAATTATTTGAATATTGGGTTCTAAAAATTGAATTTCAGAACTGTTGTCACTGTATCACCCTGTATTTCAGGGGTAGTGAAAGTAAACTCATCGGCAACAAAAGACCACTCGACTTTCGCATCAGGAAATCCAAGTATGCTTACGTTACTAATGGGTTTCTTCAGTAATGATTCTTTAATTGATTTTATGTGTACTTTTTTATTGGATCCAGGCCAACCAAGGATAAAGGCATAAAGGTTTCCATTTTTGGTGGTAAACCGGACATCTTCATTAGAATAAGCCTTCCATTCCAGAAAATGGCCAGATTCGCCAAGAACTGTGGGACCCTCTCCGTATACATCCCATGTACGTGAACCGTAAATTCCTTCCCCGTATTTTTCCAGCCATTGTCCAATTTGAACTAACACCTCTTTCTGCTCCGTGGGAATAACACCATTCGCTTTAGGAGAGATGTTAAGCATCAAATTCCCATTTTTACTGACAATGTCTACCAAAACATGAATGATTTCTTTAGCTGGTTTAACCTGCATTGTGGTGGTGTAGCTCCAACTACCATGGGCTATGGTTTCATCGGTAAGCCATGAGAATTCGGTTTTATCATCCATTCGGCCCTTTTCAAGGTCCATCAAACTTACACTCTTAGGTAGTTCTCCATTTTTATGTGTGATCACTACTGGCTGATTGTTCTTAAGGGATTCGTTAATGTAGTACGTTGCAAATTGCAATAGCAAACTATCTGGTAACTTTGAAAGCTCGCCATCAAAGTAGATGAGGTCCGGGTGGTAGGAGCTAATTACTTCCTTGAGTTTTCCTATCCAGTTATTATAGAATTGTTCCTTTGGAATATTCCCATACATCATGCGTATTTCAGGGTCTTCAGAAGAAGTGGCCATTTCAGGATCGTATGGAAAGTATGATTTATCATTGAGTCTATTTGCAGTATCAGCTTGATAGATTTGCAGATTCCTGGCCATGTGGAAGGTGGTCACGAATTTCATTCCTCGCCCATGTATTTCCTTTTCTAATTCACCAACAATATCTCTTTTTGGTCCTTTGTCCACTGCATTCCAGGGATTGATGTCACTATCCCAGTTGGACCATCCGTCATGGTGCTCAGCAACAAGTCCTGCAAATTTTGCACCTGATTTTTTATATAGGTCTGCCCATTCCGCAGCATTGAAACTATCTGCCTCGAACATGGGTACAAAATCATGATAGCCAAATTCATCATGATTGCCATAATTTTCGATGTGGTGTGTGTAATTTTCCGTTCCTTCAATGTGTAGTAATCTGGGATGCCAATCATTGGCGAATGCCGGAACCGAAAGGACACCCCAATGACAATAGATACCAAATTTTGCGTCTTTGAACCACTCAGGACTCTCGTTATATTGTGCCAATGAATCCCAGTTTGCTTCATACTGGACTACACTTAATTCTTCCTGTGGATCATTACAGGATTGGAAGAACCAGCAGGTGGTCAGAAAAAAAAGTAAGCATCTGTTCATTTTCATTCGTATGTTAACAGTATGCAATTTAGAAGTGGATAAGGCGGTGGATGGTATAGTATTAAAAGAATCTTAGGTAACAAATGTCATTTTTGAAAAACTTTGAAATTATGAGCTTTTATTCTTCTTATTTATTACATTTTTTTAAAGATAGGCTAAGATGTAAATAATGTGCGCGATTAGAATTTTGAAAAACTGGGTGGCCTTTTCGGTAATATTTTTAATAATCACCTCTCAGAACTTTGCTCAAATACCTGGGCAGATCAAGTTTGAACAACTTACAACAGCTGATGGACTATCTAACCATCAGATACACCAGACATATCAGGATGACCTGGGATATATTTGGATTGCTACATTATATGGTCTCAACAGGTTTGACGGTCAACAAGTAAAAAAATTCTTTCATAAAGTATCTGATACCACATCACTTCCTAATAATACCATAGTTTGGATTGGCAAAGGACCTGATGGCAATATGTGGGTGAAAACCAGTGCCGGGATTGTTTCCTATGACAGTTACTCTGAGTCTTTTAGGAACGTAGATTACTACCTGGAAATGCTCAGGACTGATGGTGTATTTCTTCTTGAAATAGTAGAAGATAAACTGGGTAATTTTTGGTTTTTAATAGAAAACAGAGGTGTAACAAAGATATCCAGGGATCAGGGAGTCATAGATTTTGGTGTAGGACCCAATAGCGATGTGAAAATAGCCTCCAATAATGTTAGGGATATATTTCTGGATGAAAATGGTGGGTTGTGGCTAGCACATGCCCATGGAATGGTAGAAATGATTGATCCGGTGGAGGATAAGGTGAAAAAGCAGTATGGAATAGATAATCAATTGACTGCCAGTAATCACGAGTGGAACATTTTTGTAGACCGGGATATGGACCTTTGGCTTTATGTGAGGGACAAAAAGGTGGGACTTTACTACCTGAACACCAGTACAGGAGTAAGTAAGATATTAGGTGATGGAACTTTGTCCAGTGATATTTTGCGTTCTATCATTCAGTTAGAGGGAGGTGAATTGTGGATAGGGACAGATCACGGTGGGATATCTATTTTGGACAAAGCCACCTGGAATATTAAGCACCTGTCCAGTGATCCGGATATACCAGGATCTTTAACCAGTAATAATGTAAACCACCTTTTGAAAGACCGGGATGAAGGAGTGTGGGTATCCACCACAAAGTCCAGTGTCAGCTACTATGTGAAAGGGTCTAATAATTTTCCTCATTTTAAAATCGATAGAAAGTTTCCTGCATTCAATGACATGTCCAGTTTTGTAGAGGATCGGGATGGTATCATCTGGATTGGAACAAATGGAAAAGGTATACTTTCATTTAATAAGAAGAGTCATCACTTTGAAAGTATTACGGAAAAGGTGAACGGACATTCCCCTTCTGTCATTGTGAGTTTACTTTATGATTCGAAGGGCACACTATGGATCGGTACTTATTTGGAGGGCCTTTATCAGTATGATGGGAAACGGTTTACGAAATTTAGCTTTTCTGATAGAGCATTAAATGATTTGAGCATTTGGGAAATTTTTGAAGATTCAAAGGGTGATATCTGGATCGGTACTTTAAACAACGGGGTTTTTGTAATAGATGGAGAGGGTAAAGAAAAGGCACACTATTCAATAGATGATTACCTCCCAGCCAATTATGTAACCTGTGTGGAAGAGGATCATTTTGGGAATATTTGGATGGGAAGTGGTACGGGTCTGGTAAAGCATAATCCGGAAAAAGGTTTATTCAAGATTTACCAGGAAAATGACACACTCGTACGCTCTCCAATTTCAAGTAACAGCATCATAGATATCAAAAGGGATTCTCAAAATCGGATTTGGGTGGCAGCTCTGGATGGTTTAAATCTTTACCGCCCTAATTCTGATGATTTCAAAGTTTTGAATGAGAAAGATGGCCTTCCAGCTAATATGGTTTATGCTATAGAAGAAGATTCAGATGGAAGTCTCTGGATGAGTACTTCAAAAGGGATTACCAAAATGTCCATGAATGCAACAGAGCTGGAGTTTCAATCTTTCACCACTACGGATGGGCTTCAGGGAGATAATTTCACAGAGGATGCTAGCTTTAAAACCACAGATGGTCATTTGATTTTTGGAGGACAAAATGGAATGAATATTTTCAATCCAGCCGATATAGAATACACAGAGCATAAGCCTCAGCTATTTTTTACTCATCTTTTCGTCAATGGGGAAAAGATTTTACCTGGAGAGGAGAGGGGTGGTCATGTGGTTTTACAAAATAATCTGAATCAGTCAGGTGCCATTGAATTGGACTACAATCAAAATTCATTCAAAATTGAGTTTGTGGCGCTATCATTTACACAGACTGACCGAATGCGGTATCAATATAAGCTAGAAGGTCATGACAATGAATGGCGATCAGTAGCCACCGATGATAGAAGTGCCGCATATTCTAACCTGGATTATGGAAAATATACACTTAATGTAAGAGCGTCTTCCAATTCTAGTGCATGGTCAGATGAAGTAATTTCAGTGAATCTTGTTGTTCATCCTCCATTCTGGCAAACGGGATGGGCCTATTTTCTTTACACCCTGGTAGTAATTGGAGTCCTGTACCTTTCGCGTCGATATATTGTAAGACGTGAGCGGCACAAAGCGAAAGTGGAGAATGAAATGAAAGAAACTGAGCGTAGAAGGCAGCTAGATATGATGAAAATAAAATTCTTCACCAATATCAGTCATGATTTCAGAACGCCTTTGTCTTTGATTCTTACACCAATTGAACGAATGCTCGGCAAGCCAGACAACATTAAAGTGAGTGAGCTTGAGCTGGTTCAAAGAAATGCGAGAAGGTTGATGACACTGGTCAATCAGCTGCTTGATTTTCGTAAAATGGAAGCCAATCAGCATGTGGTGCAGAAATCAAGTGGTGACGTCATATCCTTTTTAAAGAATATAACTGATTCATTTTCAGATTTGGCCAATGAGAAGAATATTGACCTGTCATTTGAGTCAGAAAAGGCAAACTTCTTTACCTTATTTGATCGCGATAAGCTTGAAAAAATCATGTTCAATTTGCTGTCTAATGCCTTCAAATTCACATTACCTGATGGCGAGGTTAGAGTTGATTTTGAGGTCCTTGAAAAGAAAGAGGGTGTAAGTAGAGTATTAATTATTGTTGCTGATACTGGTGTGGGAATCCCTGAGGACAAACGTAAACTGGTCTTTAACAGGTTTTTTCAAAACGATACCTCAGAAGAAATTGTCAATAATGGAACAGGAATAGGCTTATCAATCACAAAAGAATTTGTCGAGTTGCATGGCGGAAATGTATCAGTAGAAAGTAATATGGGACAGGGAAGTACATTCATAGTTGAATTACCTCTCAAAGAGATCAGCTCAGAAGAAGAAGTTGCGGAAGAACTTGTAAAAGACCTTACACAATCGCAAGACATTGAGGTTTTGCCAAATGACTCAAGGATAGATGGTGCACCAGTAGCATTGCTGGTTGAAGATAATTTTGACTTCAGGTTTTATTTAAGTGATAATCTTAAGCAGTACTTCAATATTGAAACAGCCAGCAACGGTAAAGAAGCCTGGAAAAAAATTAAGAATTCCCCACCTGACATTGTGATATCAGATGTGATGATGCCTGTGATGGATGGTGTGGAGTTATGTGAAAAAATAAAATCTGATCCACGAACCTCTGATATTCCCGTGATTTTATTGACAGCAAAGTCAGCTGTCGAGAACAAAGTAGAAGGTTTAAATGCTGGCGCAATCGAATATATTTCTAAACCATTCAATTTCGAAGTGCTTTTGAGTTCTGTGCAAACTGCACTGAAATTTCATGATCGCGTGAAAGAATCGGGCAAAACCATTGAAGCTACTCCTAGTGAAATTGAGATCGAATCTCAGGATGAGATTCTGGTGAGAAAGGCCACAGCCCTCGTGGAAGCAAATATGTCAAACTCAGAATTTTCGGTGCAGGATATGAGTCATGAACTAGGTTATAGTAGAGGACACCTGTATGAGAAGATTCTCAAAATCACACATGAAACACCCATTGATTTCATCAGAAACATCCGAATGAAACGTGCCGCTGACCTCTTGGAAAGGAGCCAGCTTAATGTTTCTGAAGTGGCATATACGGTTGGTTATAACAATCCCAAGCTGTTTAGCAGGTATTTCAAATCAAAGTTTAAGATCTATCCCTCCGAATACAGGAATCAATTCAAAAGCTGACAAAACTTAGGTTATTTTCTTGATGATAATTTCAACAAAAAGCTCATTTTGTTAAAATGTATCTAATCAATCTCCTTATTCTTTAGATGAAATGTAAGTAAAATGCTCTCCTGACATTTTTGTACCCTATACCTTGAAATACATAACCATACTCAGAAAGCAGCCCTCATATATTTGAGAAATCGATAATAGAAGAAGTCTTTTTGATTTGTCGATTGAAAAATTCATAAAAGATCAAAAGGCACTTTAAAATATTTCAATATATGAGGAAGATCAATTTTTTATTGTCAATTAACCGTCAGCTCAAAAGGATACCCATTTTTATTGTGGTTTTCCTTTCCGGATTGACTTCAGTTTTTGCACAGCGCACTGTGACAGGAACCATAGAAGGTGCTGATGGTAGTGGGAGCATTCCAGGAGCAACTATCCTTATCAAGGGAACTTCTGAAGGAACCATAAGTGACTTTGATGGGAAATTCAGTTTGAGCGTTCCAGGGGATGACGCTGTACTGGTAATTTCATTTGTCGGTTATGAAACCAAGGAGGTCCTTGTGGGAAGCCAGTCGTCAATCAAAGTTTCTCTAAATCTGGATGTTACCGAGCTCGAGGAAATAGTTGTTGTGGGTTATGGCGTTCAGAAGAAGAAGGTAGTTACAGCTGCTACTGTGAAAGTAGATGGTGAAGACCTGATGAGCAGGAATACAACACGTCCTTTACAGGCACTTCAAGGTCAGGCAGCTGGTGTTAATATACGTACAAATTCTGGTCAGCCGGGTGAAGGAATGAGAGTGAACATCCGTGGTTTAGGAACAATTGGAAATGCCGGGCCACTCTATGTAGTAGACGGAATAGCCACAGGAGATATAAGTTATCTTAATAATGCTGACATTGAGTCAATCGATGTTTTGAAAGATGCTGCTTCTGCTGCTATTTATGGATCCAGAGCAGCAAATGGTGTTGTGCTTATCACAACAAAAAAAGGAAGTGCCGAAAAATCATCAATCAGTTTTGATGCTTATTACGGAGTTCAAAATCGCTATAGAACTGTTGAAATGCTCAGTGCTCGTGAGTATGCTCAAATTATGAATGAGCAGCATATCAACTCCGGAGGTTCGATTAGTGGACTACCATTTGATGTGAATAACCTACCAGCATATACTGGAGGTGCCAATGCTGATACCAGATGGTTAGATGAGATGTTTGTGGACAATGCGGCCACTCAAAATTACAGTCTTGGATTATCAGGTGGGAGTGAACAATCTGTTTATTCTATTTCACTTTCATACACCAGTCAGGCCGGAATTGTAGGAGGCAAAGAGCAGTCATTTTATGACCGATACAATGCCAGGATCAATCTGGAAAATAACTATTTCGGGGGAAAACTGAAGATAGGAGAAAACCTCACTTATGCATATACCAACAAAAACGGAATTAGTGTAGGAAACCAATATAGCAACTCATTGAGAGGCGCATTCAATGCAAGTCCATTACTACCGGTTTATGATGAGAATGGAGAGTTTTTCAATACGGCTGGATCAAGTCTGGATCAATTTGGGGAACCATATTGGAACAATACGGAAGCCAATCCATATGGAAGTATGGTCATCAATAATCAGAATGATAGAAATGATCAAAAGTTGTTGGGAAATGTCTATTTGGAGTTAAACCCAATTAAGAACTTAAGGATAAGATCATCTGTGGGAATGGATCTTTATTCAGATGAATACAGGTCATATTCTCCGGAATATCAATTGTCAATCTATTCACAACAGGCTTACAATAGTGTAGAGCAAAACATGAGCCGTAGTAGAGCCATTCAGTATGACAATTATGCCAATTACGATTTTGGATTTGGTAGTCATCAATTCAGTGCTATGGTGGGTATGTCTGCCAGAGAATATAACCGATCATTCATAAAAGGAGTGAACGCTAACCTGGTGTTTTCAGATTTTGATAAAGCATGGTTGGATAATGCAACTAACCAAGAGTGGAATCTGATCACTTTAGAAGGAGCTCCAATTGATGATGACGAAGAGAATGGAGAAGAAAAATTACTTTCCTATTTCGGCAGGGTCAACTACAATTTTAATGAGAGGTACTTATTCAGTGCCATAATAAGGGCTGACGGTTCTTCCAGATTTGCTAAAGGAAATCAATGGGGAATTTTTCCTTCCGTTTCTGGTGGCTGGGTAATTAGTGAAGAAGGTTTTATGTCAGGTGTGAGTACCCTGAATTTCCTAAAACTACGTGCCAGCTGGGGACAAAATGGTAATCAAAATATTCCGTCATTCCAGTATTTGGCGCCAATTACATTTACTCAGGCAACTTATAATTTTGGCAATGAAGAAGCTGTAAATTCACCGGGAGCGTATCAGTCCAGGTTGGCATATGAGCAGTTGCAGTGGGAAACATCCGAGCAGATTAATATCGGTGCTGAAATGGAACTCTTTTCTACACCATTATTCATCACTTTGGATTGGTACAAAAAGTCTACTATCGATTGGTTGATTGAAGCGCCAGTTTTAGGAACGGCCGGAGCAGATCCTCCAGTAATCAATGGTGGAGAGGTTGAAAACACCGGTATTGAGTTTGAGCTGACCTACAATAACAGTATTGGCGATCTTAATTATTCATTGGCTGCCAATGGAGCATTCAATAAAAACCGTGTAGTCAATATTCCCACTGAAGATGAAAGAATAATTGGAGGTGCTAATCAACTTTACAATAACGCACCTGATTTCTATGTAGCGGAAGCGGGACACCCAATTGGTTATTTCTGGGGATATCAAACAGATGGTATATTCCAAAATACCGGAGAAGTCCAGGCTTATACCAGCACTGATGGTACTGTTATTCAACCGACTGCCAGACCTGGAGACCTCAGATATGTTGACCAAAATGATGATGGAAGATTAGATGACGATGACAGAATAGAATTGGGGAACCCGAATCCTCCTGTAACACTTGGGTTTACTTTCAGTGGTAATTATAAAAACTTCGACTTTTCTGTAATGACTTATGGATCATTTGGTCACCAGATTGTCCAATCCTATAGAGGGCACTCAGGAAGGTATGCCAATTATACCACAGATATTCTGGATAGGTGGACCGGTGAAGGGACATCTACAACAATTCCAAGAGTAACAAATGGTAATATCAACTACATCCGTTTCTCAGACATTTTCATCCAGGATGGAGATTTCTATAGAATAGGGAATCTTACTGTGGCATACGATTTTGCCAAACTCATTGACATTGATCAGCTGCAGCAGGTACGCTTATATTTTGCAGTAAATAACCTCTACACCTTCACGAAATATACTGGAATGGATCCGGATATCGGATATGGATTTGATAATGGAGTTCAGGACCGGTTTTCTTCCGGAATAGACCTTGGATTCTATCCTAACCCCAGAACTATGTTGGTTGGACTAAATGTAAAATTTTAAAGGAATTCAAAAATGAGACTTAGATTGAAATATTCAATATTGATTTTGGCAGTAACATTTTTGACTGCCTGTACAGACTACCTGGATACTGAACAAGTTACCAGTATCACATCAGCCAATTACTACACAACACCGGGAGAAGCTGAAACAGCCTTGGTTGGTGTTTATGATGGATTACAGAAAGTATGGGTATCCGGAATATCATTTCCGGTAGCGTCCACTGTGATGGCCGATATGGCTTTTGGAGGAACAGGGGCTGCTGATGGAGATGCCTACCCGATGATGGATGAGTATGACAAATCTCGTTCACCGGGAGATCTTAACCTGTTCGAACCAAACTGGGAGGACTACTACAAGGCCATTTTCCGTGCCAATACACTTTTGATGAACCTTGAATCAGTTGACTGGGGCAATAGTCCTGAGAGACAAAGTGAGATTGAAGCTGAAATTAGATTTATTAGAGCCTACCTCTACTTTGATATGGTGAGAATGTTTGAGAACATTCCACTTTTAGAGGAACCTTCCAGCGGAAATATACCCCAGGCTGACCCTAATGAAGTGTATGCGCTGATCGCTGAAGATTTGCTGTTTGCAATTGAGAACGGAAGTTCACTCCCTTATGGAGCAATTGGGGACGCTGATCATGGTCATGCCCATAAATGGGCTGCAGAAGCTTTATTAGCAAGGGTCTATTTGTTTTACACTGGATATTACGGTCAATCAGACCTTGTTGGACTTATAACACAATCACAGGCACTCAATTACCTGGAAGACCTGATTTCAAATGGTGGATTTAGCCTGCTTGAAAACTTCGCTGATTTATGGCCAGCAGCTTCCACCTATGAAGCTGCAATGAGAGGAGACTCCATTTCCAATAATACTTATGCAGGTGAAACAAATCCAGAAGTAGTATTTGCCATCAAATACACCTATACCAGTGATTGGGATGGCAATGCTGACGGCAACCACTGGATGGTAATGAATGGCTTAAGAAACCAAAGCTGGGGTCCACTTGGCTATGGCAATGGCTGGGGAGCATGTACAGTGCCACCGGAAGTATATGCTGATTGGGATGATAATGATACTAGAAAAACCTCATCTGTCATTGCGATTGAGGAAGAGGGTATCGAGTTTGAACAAATTGGGGATACCAAAGAGTACACTGGATACTTCACTAAAAAATATACACCAACCGCTGACCAGGATGGTAAAAGTATAGCTCAGGACATCCTGGGTGGTGTAAGCTTCATGATTAGCCAGTTTCAGGATTACTTCAGTATTCGATATGCAGATGTACTGCTAATGGCAGCAGAATTAGGAAGTGGGAACGCACTGAATTATGTGAATGACGTGCGAACAAGAGCAGGGTTGGACCCAGTGAGTTCTGTGACTAAAGATGTCATATTCAACGAGCGTAAATATGAATTTGCTTTTGAGGGTCACCGCTATTGGGATCTGCTGAGATATGACAATACACTCAATTATGCTTCTCAGGCTGTTACCTATTCCGGAACTGTTCGCACAGGGGGAATAGAAGTCGATAAAATTATTGACGGAGCAAACCTGGTCAATACACGTGGCTTATTTCAAATACCAAATAATCAAATCACACTATCAAACGGGGTACTACAACAAAATACCGGTTGGTAGGAATTATTAATTCGTAAATACTAAACCAGAAAATAATGAAAAAGAATGTTCTAAAATTTATTCTAATGGCCTTTATAGCCATTCCTATGATATTTCTCGCTTCCTGTGGTGATGACGAGCCAGATCCAGATCCGGGAAATGATTTTTTGCCTGTCTTGAATGATAATTTCTCATTTGAAGTCGATGGAAATGATGTGAATTTTACTACTACACTGACGGGGAACGTATGGGTAACTAACAACGATGTAGACTATCAATTTGTAGATCAGGCAGTAACAGTAAATCTACCAAATGAAGGCACTTACTCCTTTACATGTAGTAGTCTGGGAAGTGGAGAGCAGTTGACTTCTGAGCCATTCAATGTTGAAATCACTGTAACAGATGTGTCATTCTTAAACGAAGGACTATGGTTATATCTGAGCGGTGGTGCTAATGAAACAAAAACCTGGAGACTTGATATGACTGCTGATGCTGAAGTGGTTTATTTTGATGGTCCCTTGAGTTTCAGTGGCTATGCTGATGGTGATACAAGAATGACTGAATGGGCGTATTGGGCATTCAATGTGCTTCCTGAAGAATTACCATTCACAGTAAATGGTGTAGAGCAGGCATCTTTCTTCAACTGGCAGCCAGGTTACAAAGGTAATGAGTGGATCATGGCACCTGGTGATTATGGTACCATAACATTTGATGGAACAAACAAAACTGCGTCCATGACAGATGTGACAGGTGCTACATCGAATGGTTCTTTTACTTTCGATGATGAAACCTGGATCATGAACCTTACAGGTGTTGTATTGCCGATTGATACAATGAGATTAAATGAGCCTCAGTATACGGATGAGCACCTGGCAGAAGTAAGAATTTTCACTTTGACTGACTCAGCGATGCAGATCGGTATAAGAAGAACCTACGAAGGTTTTGCGGAAGATGGAAGTCAGAATGCTTCTGAGTGGATTAACGTTTACAACTTCATCGTTGATGACTATGAGTATCCAGTAAATGAGGAACCTGATCCGGAAGAGCCTGTATTAACAAGCTTCACAGCTAATGACCTGGTAGGAACATGGAAATACGCTTCCGTACCATTTGACTGGATCGGTTGGGCTGAGCAGAATCCATTAAACAACTGGGCAGATCAAGCGACAATGTTAGGAACTGATTGGTTGGGACTTACTCAGGATGATATTGACGTGGCTGAAGCTCAGGAATTTGTCTTCAATAATGATGGTAGTTGTGATTTGGCAGGAACAGCAACAACTTACTCAGTGGCTGATGGTGTAATCACTTTTGCGGATAGTGTTGGGTTCCAGGTAGGAGCACACTGGTTTACTATATCTGGTACCACTTATAATGCACTGGATGTACAGGGAGCATCTGTAGAGGGTGGCTTATGGATCGGATATCAAAATGAAACCAAATTAGAATCGGCTGCTGTACACTTTATTAAGCAATAGACTTTTCTTCATATATAACAATTAGTTCACTGGTAAATGCCGCTCCAATTTGGGGCGGCAATTTCCAAACTCATCTTAATTTTAATGAGGCACTTAACCAGCATATATTTTTTATTCATCCTTTTTTCCTGCTCTTCAGAACAAGTTTCATTGCGTGAAGAAGAGAATTTTAATGGTTCCTGGCATTTTCAACAAGCCGAAATTCCTGAATCTGAGCAATGGAGAGAAGTTAATTTACCTCACGATTGGAGCATTGAAGGGGATTTTAGTGCGAAACACCCAGCCGGAACGGGAGGTGGTGCTTTACCAGGAGGTGTTGGTTGGTATCGGAAATTGTTAAGCCTTTCTCCTGAAGATAAGGATAAACAGATTTTCATTCAGTTCGATGGTATTTATAGAAATAGTACACTTTTCATCAATAAGAAAGAAGTAGGAACCAGACCAAATGGATACATTTCATTTGAATATGACATTACTGAATATCTTGATTTTAGTAATCAAAATGAAATCCTTGTAAAGGTTGATAATGCACAACAACCAAATTCTCGTTGGTATTCAGGATCAGGTATATACCGGGACGTCAGACTGGTCAAAACCCCACAAATTTATTTCCCACAATATGCATTCAACATCAAGTCAACTATTGATGATGGTATTGGTAATGTAAATATTGAGGTAGAGGTTGTGAACAACCTTGAGACAGCACAAAATGTAGCACTCAAAACAAAGATATTTTCACCTGAAGGCACTGTGGTATCTGGTAAGAACCAATTAAGTGAAATCGAATCAGGTGAGCGACAAATTATAAAAGAAGCTTTTTCTTTCAATGAGCCGGTCTTATGGTCTATTGAGTCACCAAATTTATATACAATTCAAAGTGAAATTTATGTAGATGGTAAACTCGTAGATGACTTTTCTTCAGAATTCGGCATCAGATCAATACGGTTTGATGCCGATAAAGGCTTTTTCCTAAACGGTCAATCCTCTAAAATCAAAGGCGTGTGCCTGCATCATGACCTGGGTGCACTGGGTGCAGCTTTTAATGAGAGGGCTATGGAGCGCCAACTGGAAATCATGCAGGGCATGGGTGTCAATGCGATTAGAACCTCTCATAACCCACCGGCCCCAGCTATGCTTGACCTGTGTGATCGAATGGGTTTGCTGGTAATGGATGAGATGTTTGATATGTGGGCTGCCGGCAAGTCAGAGTTTGATTACAGTTTAAACTGGGATGATTGGCATGTGAAGGACCTTCAGGATTTTGTGAAAAGAGATAGAAACCACCCAAGTGTGATTATTTGGAGTGTGGGTAACGAAATTATTGAACAATACAACCATGAAGACAGCACAGGTGGGGAAATAACTAAAGAATTAGCAGCAATTGTAAGGTCATTGGATAACACACGACCCATTACTACCGGCAACAATGATACAAGTCCTGAGAATACTTTAATAAAAAATGGAGGTTTGGATTTGGTTGGTTTCAATTATCATCATGAAGAATACGAATCATTCCCCGAGAAGTTTCCGGGAAAACCATTCATTGCTACAGAGACTAATTCATCTCTTGCTACTAGAGGGTATTATGACATGCCATCGGATAGTGTCAGGATTTGGCCAAAGCAATGGGATATTCCGTTTGAAGACGGAAATCCTGACAATACAGTTTCTTCGTATGATAATGTCAGAACTCCCTGGGGAAGTTTGCAGGAAGAAACCTGGCCAATCATAAAGAAACATGATTTCCTTTCAGGAATGTTCATTTGGACTGGGTTTGATTATCTCGGAGAACCTACACCATACACCTGGCCGAGCAGAAGCTCATATTTTGGAATTGTAGACCTGGCAGGTTTTCCCAAAGACACTTACTACATGTATAAGAGTGAATGGACAAAAGACACTGTTTTACATGTGTTCCCTCACTGGAATTGGGAGGTTGGTCAGGAAATTGATGTATGGGCCTATTACAATCAGGCCGATGAAGTTGAACTCTTTCTAAACGACCAGTCTCTGGGTAAGAAATCCAAAAACGGGGATGCACTTCATGTCCAATGGCGAGTGCCATTTGAACCAGGTACATTGAAAGCTGTTTCCCTTAGAGATGGCAAAAAGGTCACTGAAAAACTTATCAAGACTGCCGGATCTCCTTCATCTATCCAATTGTCAGCCGATAGAAATGTCATAGACGCAAATGGAAGGGACTTGTCATTTATTTCAGTGACAATACATGACGAAGATGGATATCCTATTCCTAACGCTGATAACGAAATCATTTTCTCGGTTACAGGAAACGGAAAATTGCGTGCTGTTGATAATGGGGATCCCGTCAGCCATGAGTCATTTATAGGAACGAAAAGAAAAGCATTTAATGGAAAATGTCTAGCCATCATTCAAAGTACAGAGGAGATTGGTGAGATTCAATTAACGGCTAGTTCGGATGGACTCAAGTCAGGTACACAAAGTATTATAACAAAAAAAGAAACAGAATAGCGATAAGATAACTACCATGAAAAAATTATTGTATTTAATCCTGTTAGGAGCATTCACAAGCCAGGCTCAGTTACAAAATTCAGGGGTTCTCAATGAGCCTCCAGATATAAGTAAGGACTTTACGGACATGAGAAATACTTTTTATGTCGCAGAGGAAATGACAACATTTGATCCTGAAAAGGGTGAAGGCAAAGTACGTTTCACCAGGCATAATCTGGCCACCAGGCAGGCATTTAATAACATGTTGATGAGGCTTATTCCGGCAGAAGCCAATGAATTTCCAACAACGGAGTATGCAGCATCTCCGGAGCATCCTTTTTCGATTTCATTTGTATCGGATCGAACTATAAGAATTCGAGTTAGTTCAGGACCACAATTCGTGAAAGATGAATCATCGCTAATGTTAGCTGATGGTAAAGCACCAATTAATAAGTCCTCCTGGAAGTATGCAAAAACTGAGGAAGGGCATCAATACACCAGTAAATTTGGAAAGGTAATAATCAAGGAAAAGCCATGGAAAGTATTGATATATGACGAAAACGGAAAGTTATTGACCCATACTTTACATCAGGAGGATGTGAGGAATACCTACACACCGGTAGTACCATTTTCTTACATAAGAAGAGCATCTGATTATTCCAGAAGCATGGATGCCGTATTGAACCTATCACCAGGAGAGAAAATTTTTGGTTGCGGAGAGTCATTTCAATCATTTGATAAAAGAGGACAGAAAGTCACGTTGTGGATAGATGATGCCAATGGAGTTCAAAATGAAACCATGTACAAGCCGATTCCATTTTACATGAGTAACCGAGGTTACGGTGTGTTTATGCATCACAGCAGTCCCATTACAATAGATTTTGGAAAATATTTTAGTGCAGCCAATAGTATGATGATTGGTGATGATGAATTGGATCTTTTTGTTTTCGTGGGAGAACCCAAGGATATACTGGATGAGTATACCGAGTTAACTGGAAAGTCTCCAATGCCACCACTTTGGTCATTTGGGTTCTGGATGAGCCGGATCACCTATTTCTCAGAGACAGAAGGTAAACTTGTAGCTAAGAATCTACGAAAACACAAGATCCCAGCTGATGTGTTACATTTTGACACTGGGTGGTTTGGAACAGATTGGAGATGCGATTATAAGTTTCCATCTGACCGGTTTCCAAACCCCAAAAAGATGTTGACTGATTTTGATAAACAAGGATTTGAGATATGTTTATGGCAGTTGCCCTACTTCACTCCAGAGAATACACTATTTGACGAATTGGTAGAAAATGGATTGGCTGTAAGAGATCCCAAGGGCAACCTTCCTTACGAGGATGCTGTGATGGATTTATCGAATCCTGCAACAGTCAAATGGTATCAGGATAAGATTGCAGGGCTTTTAAATGATGGAGTGTCAGTAATTAAAGTTGATTTTGGTGAGGCAGCACCAATCAACGGACAGTACCACTCGGGAAAAACAGGCTTCTATGAGCATAATTTATACCCATTAAGGTATAATAAGGCGGTTGCAGAAATCACAAAAGAGGTAACAGGTTATCCATTTATTTGGGCCAGAAGTGCCTGGGCTGGAAGCCAGAGATATCCGGTTCACTGGGGAGGTGATGCAGCCACAAGTAATAATGCTATGGCAGCAACATTGAGAGGAGGACTTTCTTTTGGCCTCAGTGGTTTTAGCTTTTGGTCACATGATATTGGAGGTTTTGTAACAGCCTCACCTGAGGATTTATACAGTAGATGGACTCCATTTGGAATGCTATCCTCGCATGTGAGAAGCCACGGAGAACCACCTACTGAACCATGGGAGTATGGTGAAGATTTTATGGATGGTTTCAGAAAAGCGGACAATATGAGATACAGGCTGATCCCATACATTTATGCGCAAGCCAAACATTCAAGTGAGAATGGTTTGCCGATGGTCAGAGCTTTGTTTATTGAACACCCCAATGATCCTGGGGCATGGTTAGTAGATGATCAGTATCTATTTGGCGCAGACATTCTGGTTGCTCCATTAATGGAGGAAGGTAATAGTCGTTCAGTCTATATCCCGGAAGGAAGTTGGATTGATTACCAGACAGGTAAAACCTATGAGAATGGCTGGTACACAATTGAGGCCGGAGAGATTCCTGTGGTCATGTTGGTCAGAAATGGTGCGGTTATTCCACATGCCAAGTTGGCTCAAACTACAAAGGACATTGACTGGGATAATCTGGAACTGAAAGTATTTTCCTCTACTGAAGAAGCAGTTGGGATAATTTATAAGCCTGGAGAGGAGAAGTGTGAGCAACTGGTCATTAGGAAGGAAGGGAACGAATACAAAGTGAATGCAGATCCATATGATGGAAAGGTTAGCTACTCATTCACGAAGTAATAGTTGAAAGAGTAAATTTTAGATGAGGTTTAGAATAACGATTAGAGAACAGAATTCATGACCAAACTGATGGTCTGGCTAATTGAATCGTTGATTAATAGAAGTGGGCAAACAACAGGAATACTGCTACTGAATTGGTTTTGGTTGATTACCTTGTAGTGGTATTCCGAAAGCCCCAAATTCACCATGATGAGATAGACTTACCTCCAGGTTTTTTCCTCTAAATGAGAGTGTTGGGATTTTGTCCTCTGTAAATTTTATGGATTCTGATTGTAATAAGGACCTGGCAGTCTGCATGGCTTTTATCCTGACATGGTAAGTGTCTGTGGCTTCTGAGGGGATCACAAAGTGTTCAAAATGACATTCTTCTAGCGGAATATTGGAGCAACAACTGAAAAGTAACGAACCATCGATTTTTGCGAAACCTTTAAATGCTCCACTCTCAAACACAATTTCATCATCACTTAATGTAAATGCAATTGGAATAGAAGATGGCTTGTAACTTTTATATTCTCTGTAAGCTTTGAAAACTGACTCCTTTGCGGACCAATACAACCACCATGCGAGTTGCATGCCATGAGTGGCAATAGTCAGCGCAAGGTTGTCTTTTGGGTGGGCTATAAACCTGAAGTGCGCTTTGGTTCTGGGTTTGAGTAGCGGATCACTTAAATCCACTACATCAACGCCGATCATTTTTCCGAAATTTTGGATTCAATAATACTCAAAGACTCTCCAACTGTATTCATATTATTGATTGAGGTATCATCAATCATAATGTCGTATTTCTCCTCTATATCCAGCACTATGTCTACGATATGAGCAGAATTTATTTTTAAGTCATTGATTAATTCCATTGAATCATTCAAATCATCCAACTTATCCTTCTCCGTAACATAAGGATCGATGATGGTCCTCAATTCTCCTCTGATTTGCTCTTTATCCATTAGTCATTCCATTTTTTTAGAACAATAACACTGTTCACATCTCCAAAGCCAAAATTAGCTTTTATTATAAAATTTATATCAACATTTTGAGATTGAGTTGGGATTTTTTCTTTTGAAATGGTGGCTGCCACCTGTGGATGTACTTCCTCACAGTTAATGGTAGGGTGTATGAATCCATGATGCATTTGTAGAATAGAAGCAACAGATTCTATACTTCCAGCTCCGGCGATACAATGACCAATCATTGATTTCGTGGAGTTGATGTAAGGGAATTCGTCACCAGATAGATCCAATGCTTCCGACCAGTTTTTTACTTCCAGCGGATCAGCCATTGTGGAGGTAAGGTGACCCGATATAAGGTCAATTTCTTTTGGTGATATGCCAGATTGTTTGATTGTAGATTTAATCAAACTCTGTACAGCCGTTGGGTTTGGTGCCGTCATTGTTCCGCCTGACCTTTGACCTCCGGAATTAATTCCCCCACCAATGATTTCAGCATAGATTTTGGCACCTCTATTTTGTGCGCTTTCAAGACTTTCTAAAATCAAAGCGCCACCACCTGCACCAGGTACAAAGCCAGCTGACGACTCACTTAGAGGTCTTGAACCTTTTGTTGGATGATCATTACTATCCCTACAGAGGACTCTCAATGCATCAAAAGCACCCCAAATATACCTGCCTTCTCCTTCGCTACTTCCGCAAAGCATTTTTTCCGCTATACCATTTTTGATATACTCATAACCTAAAACAATTGCCTCTGTTCCTGTGCTACATGCGGAGGAATTTGAGACGGCTCTGTTACCAAGTCCCAGTATTTGGGTAAGGTAAGCTGCTGCCCCACTGTTCATTGATTGTGTACTGGACCAGGTTCCAAGCCTCCTGGTACGTCCACTGTCGATCATATTTATTTTCTCACCAACAAAGCTGTCTAGCCCCAGTGCTCCGGCTCCAAAAACTAGCCCTGTGTCAGTATGTAAAGTTTCCGGATCAAATTCCAATCCAGCGTCATTCCATGCTTCTACACCTGCAAGACATCCGTATATTACTCCACTATTCTCAATTTTTGCGGCAATTAACTCAGGAAGAAGTTGACGTTTGTAATCATCTGAAATATTAGGTGTACCAGCAATTTGGCAGCTGAAGCTTAGATCTTTCAAGTCTTCGCGAAATGAGATTCCTGAAGTTCCATTCCTCAGAGATTCCAGAAACTCACTCACTCCTGTTCCATTTGGTGAAACAACTCCTAATCCAGTGATTACAACTCTTCTATTTTCTAAAGTCATTGGCATTTGTCAACATTCCCGAGAATTCACCTTTACAAACCTCTTTTCCTGAATTCTGGTTATAACAACTGATTTTACATTTCAGCTTTCCAAACCTAAAATATACTTTCTCTGCGGATACCAATAGCTTATCCCCTGGAAAGGATGGCGCAAGGTAATCTACATGAGATGAGGTGAAAACAGGAAGAATAGGTTCCAAAGATTTCTGCGAAGATAATAAATGAAGACCAAACGAAACCAACCCAATTTGAGCCATTATTTCAGTAATAATTACTCCAGGAGTAACTGGTTGCCCAGGAAAGTGCCCCTGATAGAAGTATTCATCTTTTTTAAGCGTGTAACTACCGGATATGCCAGTTTCTGAAACCCCTGAAATTTCATCAACAAATAAAAATGGTGCTTTATAAGGAAGTGCCTTTAATATGTAATCAAATCTATCCATTAAATAAAGTGCTCCCCTCCATCAACATGGATAATGCTTCCATTTATCCAGGAAGCTTCTTCTCTAGAAAGTAAATAAACAGCATCTGCTACATTTTCAGGAGAGGTGATTCTACTGTTTGGGTTTCTTTTTTTAGCACCTTCCAGTAACTGATCACTTCCTGGTATCAACCTGAGAGATGGTGTGTCGGTAACACCAGCTTGTATGGCATTTACCTGGATGCCCATGGGGGCTAATTCTACGGAAAGGTACTTCACCATTGTTTCCAGGGCAGCCTTCGCCATTCCAACTGCTCCATACCCTGACCAGTATTTATTGTTACCTTCTGATGTCAAAGCCAGGACCCTTGCCCCATTCATTAGCATTTTTTGCTTTCTTAAATGCTGGATCCATGACAGGAGATTCGAACACATTGAGTTGATAGTGAGCGAAATGTCAGCTTCACTCAATTCTGGGCCATCGTCGTTTACAAGAGGCTTAAGGTTTCCTCTTGAGAGAGAATGTATCAGGACATCTATGGATTCTTCTTTTGGCAATGAATCTTGGATTAAGGAAATAGTTTCAGAGATTTTCTCCGGATTAGTAGCATCAATATTAAATGAAGAAAACGCTGGAGCTACTTTTCTGATTTCATCAAATTCTTTTTCTATACTTTCCAGAACTGACCTTCTATCACGATGTATAATGAAGATGGAAAACCCCTTTTGACCAAGCTTTTTTGCGCTAGCAAGACCAATCCCAGTGGATCCCCCAATTATTAATGCATGTTTATTCATTGTCTAAACGCTTTTAATGAAACACCGTCTTCTGATATTATTCTCGTCAATGTGTTCATCAAACTCTTGCCACAAATTAAGTACATTAAAATTATTTTCCAGCATCGGTCCTGTCGCGGCAGTTTTAACTCCATTTTTTATATAGGCTTCAAAAAGTTGATGAAAAATCAAAACATTTACGCCAAGCTTTTGGTAGTCTGGGTCAACAGCAATTAGAAATAAATCCATGTCATCATTACTTCTTAATGCCTTCAAAACATGTATAAACCCAAATGGGAATAAGTTGCCTTTGGCCTTATTAAGTGCTTTGGAAAAGGAGGGGAGTGAAATAGCGAACCCCACTACTGTATCATTTTCATCTACAATAATGCTGACATATTCTTTTCTGATAAACCCAAAATACTGGTCGATGTAATATTCAATTTGCTTATCTGACAATTTGTGATAGCCATATAATCCATCATAGGCTTTATTGAGTAGGTTGAAGACTCCTTCACCATACGGGAGAAGTGCCTTGCTATTTTTAGCTTCGACAGGTTTGAATTTGAATCTGTTTCTGACGAATTGTGCAGACCTGGCAAGTCTTTTAGGCATTTCATTAGGAATATTCCCTCTTACCTCCACCCAATCACAGGCCTTTTCAAATCCTTTTTTCTCAAAAAAATCTTTGTAATAGGGAAAATTATAGATTGTAGCTTGTGTAGCCAATTTATCATAACCTTCGATCAATGTTCCTTCAAAATCCAGGTCTGTAAACCCAAGTGGACCGTGGATCTGTTTTGCATTGTGTTTTCTGGCATACTCTTCCACCAAATAAATGAGTTTTTCAAATACCTCATAATCTTCGGTAAAATCAATCCAACCAAATCTTACTTTTTGTTCATTTGAAAGCTCCTCTTTATGAACAATCGCAGCAACTCTCCCTACTATTTCGTCATTTCTTGTGACCAGATATAACTCAGCTTCACAGTTTTCGAATGCTGGATTCTTTTTTTGATTGAATGTGCCCAGTTCAAAACTTTTCAGCGGGACAACAAAATTCGGATTGCCCTTATATAGGTCAATTTGGAACTGAACAAAAGCCTTTAATTGCTTTTTGCCGGATACTTTTTCAACTGATAATGACATTTCCGCTAAAGTAGCTTATTTGATTTGTAATAAAGATAAGTTTCATTAAAACCCTCCAGAAGAGAGTATTTGATTAGGAGAGGATGTTGGGTTCTTTCCGCTGAAAAGTCATGGTCCCAATCTTTACTAATCTCAAAGTACTTTTCACTTGTAATGGGAGGAGTAATATTTAATAGATTACAGAAAAAAGTGATGAAACCAAAAATGCTCCTTGCCAAAAATTGCGGTATGGGAATAACAATTGGTTTTCTGCCGACAGTTTCTCCAGTAACTGCCGAAATCTGCTTGTGAGAATAGACATTGCCATCATCCAGGTGAACTGTTAGGTTTTTAGCAGTAGTCGAAAGCCTTTCGACATTTCGTGCAACATCTTCGGCGTGTATCATAGTTACTTTCTGAGAAGATGGATTAAACCTTGGATATAACTTTAGTCGAACTGATTTGAAAAGAGGTCTAAATGAACTGTCACCAGGTCCATAAATAGCGGTTGGGCGAAATATCAGGTAGTCGAATGGATAGGACTTTAACACTTCCTCTGCCTGAAGTTTACTTTTGCCATAATGAGAGACTGGACCCTCATAACTAACGGGTCCTAAAGCTGCCATAGATGAAATAAGAACTACTTTGCCATTTTCAGACAGAAGTTGTGATTCCTTTAATGCCTCACATAGGTTTCTTGTAAGTCCCACATTTACATCATAGAACTTTTTGGACTTAATGCTATGAGTTAATGCGGCATTATGAATGACTATGTCATGGGTGCCAAATTGTTCCCATAATTCTGAAAATTTTTCGGTAAGCGCCTGAACGTTGTTATAATTCAGTACCTGAAATGTACAGTCCGAAGAATTAATTTTTGAAAGGTCCGCGCCTTCCCTGTGTCCTGCGATTACTTGATGCTGTTTATCAATAAATAAACGAACAAGGTGGCTTCCGAGAAACCCATTGGCACCAGTAACTAATACCCTCAAACCAAACTAAGCACTTTTTGCAGGTTTCATCAATTCAACCCCCAGGTTTTTAGCAACCTTGTAAATCTTATTGATTGCTGTTTCTATTTGTTCGGTTGTATGAGTCGCCATCAGGCTAAACCGGATCAATGAATCACCCGGGGCAACAGCTGGAGGTACTACCGGATTCACGAAAACACCTTCTTCCAGTAATTGGGTTGTCAGCATAAATGTTTTTTCCTGATTTCTAATATAGATTGGAATTATTGGTGTTTCAGAATCACCTGTATCAAATCCCAAATGACTCAATAAGTCCTGAGCAAATTTAGTATTCTCCCATAGTTTTTTGATCATATTATCATTACTCTCAATTAGGTCGAGAGCTGCGAGTGCTGAGGCTGCTGAAGCAGGTGTTATACTGGCACTAAATATCAATGATCTTGCATGATGTCTAAGGTAAGAGATGGTATCATTGTCACTCGCCACAAACCCACCAATTGAAGCAAGGGATTTGCTGAAGGTACCGCTGATAATATCAACCTTATCGTCTAGTCCGAAATGTGAAGCTGTTCCTCTACCATTTTTACCCAGGACTCCAATAGCATGTGCGCAATCTGTCATAACCACGGCCTGGTATTTTTCAGCTAGCTCTACTAATTCAGGCAATTTAACTATATCACCTTCCATACTGAATACACCATCTACCACAATCAGTTTAAACGCATCTTGAGGAATATGTTTAAGTTTAGACTCCAATGATCTCATATCATTATGTCTGAACATAACGGCATTTGCCTGAGACAATCTGGCGCCCTCGATGATTGAAGCATGGTTCAATCGATCCATTATTATGTAATCTCCCCGATGGGTAATAGCAGGAATCACTCCTACATTTACCTGAAAACCTGTACTGAAAACAATTGCATCTTCTTTGTTAAGAAATCTGGCTAATCTGTTTTCTAGTTCCACATGCAAATCAATAGTACCATTTAGGAATCTGGAACCAGCACAGCCTGATCCATACTTTTCTAATGCACGAATTGACTGCTCCTTGATATAAGGATGATTCGTAAGACCTAGATAGCTATTGGAACCAAACATCATGGCCTTTTTTCCGTAGATTTCTATTTCCGTGCCTTGCTCGGAATTGATCTCTCTGAAAAATGGATAGAAGCCTTGTTGTTTGATGATTTGTGGTTCCTTATACTGACTGGTTCTCTCCTTTAGTATGTTCCTCATTATCGAAATGATTAGGAAAATTCTTAAATGATTTTCAAAAAAAACGTTGATTCATTCTTAATGATCAAAAGAAATTGAATCTTTGTATCAATTTTGACAATCAATAACTAAGCTAGCAAAATTAAGAAACACTTTGAATACAACGAGTGAATCTTTGAATTATTTGCAAAATTGAGAGAAATTAATGTTGAACGGCAAAAAAGTTGTAGTCATTCTTCCGGCATATAATGCTGAAAAAACACTTGAAAAAACAATAGCAGCAGTACCCAAAGGAATAGTTGATGAATTTGTACTTGTTGATGACAACAGTACAGATAATACTTTCGAACTTTCACAAAGACTAGGTCTGATCACCATTAAGCACGAAGTTAATCGTGGTTATGGTGGGAATCAGAAGTCCTGCTATCAGAAAGCATTAGAAATTGGTGCTGATATAGTGATCATGCTTCATCCGGATTATCAATATGAACCTAAACTTGTTCCGGCAATGGCTGGCATGATTGCGTCGGGCGTATATGATGTGGTTTTAGCTTCAAGAATATTAGGTTCCGGTGCATTGAAAGGAGGTATGCCTTTATACAAATTTATTGCTAATAGAATGCTCACCTTATTCGAAAACATTCTATTGGGGTTAAAATTAAGTGAATACCACACAGGCTACAGGGCTTTTAGCGCGGAAGCCATTAATGATATAGCCATTGAAGCGAATAGCGATGATTTTGTATTTGACAATCAAATGATCGCCCAACTTCACTATAAAGGGAAGCACTTCGGAGAAATAAGTTGTCCAACAAAGTATTTTGCTGAAGCCTCGTCTATTAATTTTAGAAGGTCCATGACATATGGTTTTGGTGTTTTAGGTACTTCTGTTCAATATCGACTACAGAAGTGGGGATTGTGGAAATTTCAATATTTCAAATAGGTTGAACAACAAGGTAATTTCAATCGGCCTTGGGACATACAAACGTCCAAAAATGCTTTTAGAGTCACTTTCTTCACTGATGGCTCTCAAAGCTCCAGGTGACTGTAAAGTAGAAATTATCCTTTGTGACAATGATCTCGACAAAAGTGCAGCATCAATCATAGAGAGCTTTAAATTTCAATCATATCCAATAACGTATATTGTTGAACCTAGAAAGGGGATCGTGTTTATGCGGAATCGTATCATAGATCAGGCGATTACAAATGAATCTGATTTTCTTGCATTTATTGATGATGATGAGATAGCCGATCCAAATTGGTTATTGAACCTGTATGGAGGGATGCTGAAATACAAGGCTGATGTTGCAGCTGGCTTTGCAGATCAAAAACTTCCTATCAATGCTCCCAACTGGGCCAGACAAAGTAATTTTTTCAAGTTGTCCACATATCCAACAGGCACCTTGCGAGAATCAGCCAGTACCAGAAATGTGTTGTTCAATATGAGCCTTTGCCGTGAATTGGGATTGCGTTTCCATGAAAGGCTAAATCTCGTTGGATCCTCTGATACTTTCTTTTTTGAAGAAGCCCACAAGAAAGGTTCAAAAATAGTTTGGATTGATGAGGCCTTAGTCTCTGAAACCCTTCCGCTATCAAGAGTGACCGAAAAATGGGTGTGGAATAGAGCTTTTCGTCATGGAAACTCCAGAGTGGTCCGGCAAAGGATTAGAAAGGGGAATCCTGGAGCCTTTCAGCTTTTACCTCTTGCTTGTTTAAAAATAATAACCGGTGGATTAGAATGGCTCTTGTTTTTTTGGAATGGTAAAGTGCATCGTATTGGAAAATTCAAAAGAATTTGTACAGGTTTTGGGATGCTATCAGCAATATTCGGTTTCACATACCAAGAGTATAAAAGGACTCATGGGCATTAAATCCTATAGCACTCGTTACATGGTTTTTTCCTTCCGAATAGAAAGAATTTAGTTGGATAGAGATTGGCTGTGAAAGGTAACTTTTTTGGGAACAGAATGAATCTCATATTATCTTTTTGAATAAGATCATCCATGGAAGAGCCGAGGGCTATGAATGAGGTTTCCGGATTCCTCTTGTACAATTCAGGTATTAAAATTTTTGCCAGCATACCACAGGTAAGGATGACAACACTTCCTTCCTCGAATTTCTTGTTTTTCAGCTCTTCAAAAAGTAAGTATGAGTTTACAAAAGGCACATTGATTCGATTTTTTTCAATCACGTTAACACCTAATTTTTCCAGTAATGAGAAGTCTTGTTTCTCATTAGCAATAAAATAACAGGTTCTGTTGTGGAGCTGACCAATTATCGAAGGAAGGTAGTTTAGGTTATGATGAAACACCATTGCTGGAATCGTGTTTTTCATCCCGGATCGGAGTTTATTGGCTAAATCCCGATGCTCAGACCAGCATGTTGAACATGGTACTCCAACAAAAAAGTTTTCATCATCAATTTGAATAGATTCCGTTAGCAATTCACCCAACGCACTTGTGTATTTTTGTTGGCCTCTGCCATACCAGGTTTCTTTTTTGTCTTCTTCGAGATGCTTTTTGATAAATGTTAGCTCACCATCATTGAAATGGGCAAATGCAAAAGGCTTACGGTCTTTCAACTTTTGCAAGATGGCTTCAACACTCTCAGTAAACTCCGGATTTTGATTGTTTCTATACCTAAATAATCTACCAGGATTGGTGACCCCAAGATTGATTATTAAAATTAATAGGGACAATAAGGAACTTAGAAAGTAAGCTGCGAAACTGGAAATGATTACAACTGGATTGAGAACAGCGAAATTTATTCGCTTTCCCTGGATGATTTGGAGCAGTTTCTCCATTTTATTTTCAGATCTGGGGAAATGGAGTACTTTGGGAGCCGTTGAGGTCAGTTTTTGTTGATACTCATCCTTAACTGTGTCATAATGATAATCCAACACCTGGTTTTGTTCATCAGGGAATTTGAATAATCTGAGTAATTTTCTTTCGAAACGAAAATACAGGAATCGGTGAATCCAATTGATGGTGTAGGAAGGCATTCCAAATTGCCTTCCACCAGTACAACCAAAAAGTTGTTGACCATGATCTAGTTTAACTTTATTCTTGGTCTCAATAGTTTTGTAGTACGAATCAATATAATATCTACTGAACAGATATTGATCAGACTTTATCTGCCTGACTTGATCATCATCATAAAAGTCTACTTGATAAAAAGAAGAAATTTCATCTAACATCCTGAGGATAGATGACGCAGAACCCATAAAAGTTCCGGAATTCAAATAATTGTAGGGTAAAGGTGATCTTGGATAGTATTTCCAGTAGTAATACCTGAGGCTTGGGTCCTGGAAATAAAAATTGGCTTCTGCTGAAAACAATATATCACACTCAAATGATTTGAATTCATTGATAATTGATTCCTTTTGAGCACGTATAATAACATCATAAGCATCCACAAACAGAATGAGATCAGTTGGGTTTAATTGGGTAAGGTAGTCTTTAAGTATTCTTAATTTAATTGCATTTGATATCCAGGGCACATTTTCACCTAACCCTATTAAGTCATGGCCGTATTTTGTGCAGCTTTCTTTGAGCACCTGAAATTTCTTTCCCTGATCAGATGCAATAGTCACAATATGCAATTCAGTATTATCGACCATTTTGTTTTCTTTACTTTTGAAGCGAAGTTATACCTTTAAGATTTACCTACTTGAAAGAATTTATTGAGTTTTTCAGATACGTTGCTTTGCACCTTTTGCCAGGTAGCTCTTTTGACTCGAATAATACCGATACAAGAAAAGATGTTTATTTGAGCCTTACTACAATACCATCAAGAATTGGTACCCTGAAAGCAACGATAAATTCTTTACTTGATCAAAGCACCAAACCTAAAAAAATAATCATTAACCTGGCTGGTTTTGAGAAAGATCAGATACCAGTTTTTTTGTTGAGAAAGGAAATTGAATTGAACCTGGTGACACGAGATTTAGGTCCTGCGACAAAGTTCTTGCCTACCTTGAAACTTGTACCGAAAGATGCATTAGTAATAATCGTTGATGATGATCAGGTTTACCCTAAAACTTTGGTGCAGAATTATGTAGAGGCTTCCATGAAATTCCCTGATTGCGCATTGTGTATGGTTGGATGGGAAACACCACAATCTTTACAACATGAGGATCGGGTCATTCAATTTGGAGCTAAATTCAGACTAAATCACAAGGAGAAACCTGTTAAGGATGTTGTTCCTGTAGATATCATGCAAGGAGCTTCAAGTTATGCTATAAAACCTTCCTTCTTTGATGAATCATTATTTCAGTACAAGGAGGCTCCATCTGAGGCTTATTATGTGGATGATATATGGATATCCGGGCATTTAGCCAAACGTAAAGTAAGCAAGCTTATATTCCCTGCTAGCTTCAAATATTGTAGGTTGTCAAATTTAAAAGTTGGCGCTAAAACAGGTTTGATAAAAACAGCCAATAAGAATCACCAGAATAACAATGTGTTATACCAGTATTTCAAGGATTATTGGATTAACACTAGAGCCGCCCACTGAGTTTTACAAAAAAATCCTCATATCCTTGTATCATCATATCGATAGAGTAATTTTTTTTGGTGAATTCCTGATAAGCCACTATACTATCTTTGAGGCCTTTCGATTGAAGCTTTTCCATCCACATTTTGGAATTTTCAGACTCGACGAGAAACCCATTTTTCTCGTGTTGAATCGCAGTAGGAATGCCATCAACTCGTGAAGCAATGACAGGAAGTCCCATGGAAATAGCTTCCAGAAGAACCAAACCAAATCCCTCATAATCGCCCTGGATAGAAATATTTGGCATCACAAAAATGTCGCTTTTACTTAAAATGTAATTTACTTCTCCATTTTTGAGGCCTTTTAACAAGTGTGTCCTATTCTTAAGTTGATGCTCGTCAATCACTTTCTGGATGGCAATAGCATCGATTGCTACTCCACCAAAAATGATGATTAGATTAAATAATTTATCAGGAAGAACTGTTTTTAGAATCTCCCACATTTTTTGATTCGACAGATTGGGACCTATGATGATGTATTCGAAATTTGCAGGTAGACTCGAAAAAACATTTTTTAAAAACCAGCTGATTCCTTTTCTGAGAACAGGTCTCCCCAGTGAAACCAGGTATTTTTTTTGAGGATCAAAATCAAACTGAAATTCTGATTTCTCAGCTTCAAAATCAGCAATGGCATTAGCAACCATTGTAAGCTTTTCTTTCGGTATACCTCTTTTTAAACACTCATTCAAAGTGCCTTCACTAACAGCAACTATGCCAGTAAGTCTTGAAAGTTTTTTATTGATCCATTTTTGGTAAAACTTAACAGGAAATACAATGTCAAGGCCATGGGCGGTCATGAAAACTGGCATTTTGAGATTTTGGATGTAGCTACCAAGAACAAATGCCATCAATCCATCATTCAGGTATACCAGGTCAATATCATCATGTAACTTCAGTAAAGATTTGATTCTTCTTCTGACGGTCAAAAAAAAACCTAGTTTAGACTTTTCTCCTGAAACCAGTGTCAATACAGTGTGGTTTTTAGAAAGTCCATTTACAAGCTCGAAGCAATGCTTTTGCATGCCTCCAATTGAAGGTGGGTATTTGTGAGAGACAACCAGTATTTTCATTGCTCGGGCAAAAATATAATTTACTGCAATTTATCATATAATTTCGCTGTAGATGCAGAAGTTAAGGATAGCATTTTTTGCTGATGTATTAGAAGAAGATTTTGATGGGGTGAGTGTGACCCTTCATCAAATTCTTAACAGGGCTCCAAAGGATGAATTTGAGTTTTTGGTGATTACTCCACATCCTCCTAAAAACTTTGATACGATTCCCTTTGAGATTTACGTTTGTACCTGGATACCAATACCAGTAAATAAAGGATATCGACTTGCTATTCCAAGATTTGATCTGAATTTAAGAAAGCGACTGAATAATTTTGAACCTGACCTGATTCATTTTAGTACGCCCTCACTTCTTGGAGTGTACGCAGTGAAATATGGGAATAAAAAGAAAATTCCAGTTGTAAATATTTACCACACCAATTATGCCACTTATATTGATTATTATATTAGAGTTCCCAAAGCTTCTGATTATCTGGAAAAACCAGTAAAAAAGGGAATAAAAGGAATATACGATAAGTGTGATCTTACTTTCGCGCCTACGGAAGAAATGAGGGATTTCCTTCGTTCCACAACTTTACCACGCAAAAAGATTAGGATATTAAAAAGAGGAGTAGACACTAATAAATACAATCCACAAAAGAAAACATCTTTTCTGAATGATGAATTTGGTTTGAATAAGGAGAAAACTGTATTGTTTGTGAGCAGGTTAGTGAAAGAGAAAGAGACAGACACTGTAGTGAACGTATACAATCTATTTACAGAGAGGTATAACGATGTTAAGTTCATTATTACTGGAGACGGACCTGATCGTGCTAATATGGAAGATGCAATGCCAGAGGCTATATTCACAGGGAGACAAACTGGTGACGAACTTGCCTCCATCTATGCTAGTTGTGATGTTTTTATATTTCCTTCCGTTACAGAAACATTTGGTAATGTAGTCCTCGAGTCCCTTGCTTCCGGTACTCCTGTGGTTGCTGCCAAGGCCGGAGGCCCTATTAATATAGTGGAGGATGGGAAATGGGGGTACCTGGTCGAACCCCGAAATACTGAGGCTTTCTACAAGAAGATTGATGAAATTTTGCATACTCCCGACCTGAGAAATAAAATGGGAAGAGCAGCTGTAAATTATGCAAAATCTCAAAATTGGAAAAGTATTTCCAGTATCCTATTTGACAGTTATAAAGAATTGATCCAGCTCTATGAATCTTGAGATTACTGTTGTACAATTGGCTACACCTAATATAGACAGTTATGGCATGTATAGTCTGGCAAGTGTAAACGAGTATTGTTCCAGACACAACTACCGTCATATTGTTCAGCGGTCAAATTCACTACCTGATCTACACGTAAATTGGTCTAAAATTGACTTACTACGCCATGCTCTCACATTAAAGAATGATTATGTAGTGTTGTTTGATGCTGATGTTGTTATAGCTGATCAGGAGAAGTCCATTGAGTATTTTCTTAATAATTATGCTAACGAGAGCACAGAAATCATGATGCCAAGAGATACCTATATCGCATTTGGTGCAAAACGAAAGCGAAGGCCCCCAAGAAGCATGAGACCAAATGCAGGATTCATTATTCTCAAAAATAGTGCTAAAGGTAAATCAATGATCAGTGAATGGTTAGAAGCTGCCAGAGGTGAAGGAAAAATATTCAATGATGTCCACCCTAGGAATCAGTTGGTATATTGGAATTTTGTTATGCCAAAATATATCAACGAACTACAAATTCTACCTGATCATGTTTCCTCCAATGCAAAACATGACTATTTAAGAATCTTCAAACCAATTCCATTCATGTATCACGTAATGATGAGTGAGGATAAGAAAAGAATCAATAAAATGTCAAAGGTTTTCAGTGCCTATAACAATCCCGATTTTTTAGAAAAGTTGCAACCATACTTGAAGGAGAAAGAAGGTATAATTGAGATTAATAGCAAGGTATGATCAGAATTGACCAACTAGCATTCGTATTCATTGGTTGTGGCCCATATGCAAGAACCTATAGATGTGAAATGGCAATTGAATCTTTGGTAAAGGTATGTGGCTGGAAGGGAAAAATATACCTCATAACAGATTCTCCTGAATGCTTTGATTTATCGAAACTTCAGGTGGATGCCGGATCTGATAATATTGTTCTTAAATCAGTAAGTGCTTTTTCTGATAAATGGGATATGCCTATTGCTATCAATGGTAAATTTCCTTTTCTGACATCTGTTCCGGCCAAAACAGTTCAGGAATCAAAGGTTCTTAAGGCTTCCATTTTTGAGTACATAGATGAGGACGTTGCACTTTATTGTGATTCGGATGTCCTTTTTACAAGGAATGAGTTATTGGAAGAGGTTATCGCTTTAGCTAGTGAATGGGAAGACGTACCAGGAATAAAACTAAGGATAAAAGATCATCAGTGGCAACATTCAAATAATGATCCCCACCATTTGCATACAGGATTCATGATTGCTCACAGGAAATATTCTAAAGAAATATTGGATTTTTGGAAAGAAGAAATGCAGGATTCAAGTGAATGGAAGAGAGATCCCTATGACCGAACCAAGTTCCTGAATGCCTTCAATAAAGTACCCAATGCCAGGTTTTATCCACTTCCGGATTTCGTTGAGAAGGTTTATAATTTCAAAACTCAACCTGCTTTTGCTGCTCACATCACAATTGCAAGGATTATGGCCAGTGGTTATGAGAAAGTTGAAAGTTTTATTGCCCAGTTTAATTTGAAATCTTGTCCTGAAGGTTATTACTCTCTGCCTGGAATGTCAAAATTGCGGAGATTCATTTTCTATCTGGGGTACATTCCCTATCGAAAGAACTACAAGATCGAGGACAAATGGAAAAGAAAGATTGAAAAGTAGCACCAGCTGGTAACCGGTGCTATCAATTTTGATCAAGGAATCCACTTGATATCTTTAAAGTCCGGCTTCCTTTTTTCAAGGAATGCATTTCTACCTTCTTTGGCTTCATCAGTCATGTAGGCTAATCTGGTCGCCTCTCCTGCAAAAACCTGTTGCCCAACCATTCCGTCATCAGTTAGATTGAATGCAAATTTTAGCATCTTGATGGAAGTAGGAGATTTCTCCATAATTTCAAGCGCCCATTGATAGGCTGTTTCTTCTAATTCTGCATGTGGAATAGCAGCATTTACCATCCCCATTTCAAAAGCGTCTTGTGCTGAATAATTTCTTCCAAGAAAGAATATTTCTCTGGCTTTCTTTTGTCCAACCATTTTAGCCAGATATGCAGAGCCATAACCACCATCAAAGCTGGTAACATCTGCATCTGTTTGCTTGAAGATGGCGTGTTCTTTACTGGCTAATGTAAGGTCACAAACTACATGTAAACTATGACCACCACCAACTGCCCATCCGGGAACTACAGCAATCACTACCTTAGGCATAAACCTTATGAGGCGTTGTACTTCTAAAATATTTAATCGAGGCATGCCGTCCTCATCTACATAACCCTGATGACCTCTTGTTCTCTGATCACCACCACTACAAAAAGAATAAACACCATCTTTGGGAGATGGTCCCTCTGCTGAAAAAAGAATTACACCAATAGAAGTATCTTCACGGGCATCCAAAAATGCACGGTAAAGCTCACCTACTGTTTTCGGTCGGAATGCGTTTCTTACTTCAGGCCTGTTGAAGGCAATTCTCGCGATTCCATCAGCGGATTTCTTATAAGTTATATCTTCAAAGTTCTCAGCAGTTTTCCAGGAAATGTTGCTCATGTAAAATTTTTTGGCTTAAAAATAGATCAAAAAATAGAAGAACTAAAGTCTTCAAAACCTTGAACACAAAAACTTAAAAATTGTTAGTCGGGGACTGGATAAAAATAAAGTGCCAATAAAGATTATTGGCACTTAAACTATTCATCAACCATCTGTCTTACGATATGATCAACAACGTAGACGGGCGTCTACTAGATCAATCATGTTTCAAATATACGCAGAAATAAGATTTGCAGTTATGTAATTCGTTTAACCTATATTTTTTTTGGATAAGTGGAGATATTGCTTAGGTGAATGGCCTAAGCGTAAAGGTTATCTATGTGTGATTGTAACGCAATGTAGTTGTGGTAGTCAGCAATTGTATTAATATCAATGTGTCCATTTTCGAATGGGGCAAAACTTACTTTTCCATTAAGTTCTAGAAGTGCCCGGGTATTGTCTTTTTCAGGAATGAGGTGAATTTTGTCCAGTACATTTTTTCCATAGCTGAATGGAAACCCGTACTCATTATTACTGTAAAAAGAGGCCATAACTCCTTCTTCTGGGATAGCTAATAATTGATTAAACACTTTTGTGCTAAGTTCAGGTTGATCGCAAGCCGAAATAATTACTTTCTGCAGTCCCGGATATCTTTTTCTCAGATTTAATAAACCGATTTTAACTGAGTAGCCTATACCATTGTCCCAATCTTCATTCCTTAGAATGGAGACATCAAAAAAATCATCGATCAATGCTTTGTGTCTTAGGTATTGCGCACCAAGAATAACCTGAACGTGATCAGCTTTTGAAACAACAGCTTCACGAACCGTGGCATATAGCATAGGCATGCCATCTATTTCCAACATTTGTTTGGATTGGCCTAAACGCGATGAATTTCCCGCAGCAAGTATTAGTATAGCTGTTCTAACCAATTAAATTATCGTGGTGGTTTATAAATTATTTTGCAGGAACCAATTTATGATTACCTGAATCCATAGCCGGCAGGACATTCTTAAAGAAATTTAAATATTTTTCTGTTGATAAGAAAGCAATTTTGTCATTTTCATTGGCTATGTTAGCAAATTGTAGCAATGATGAGAACCCTATCAAAATGGTAATGTGATTGGAAGGAGGAGAAGCTGATAACTACCAGAATGTTATTGAGTTATACCAAATATGTTGGAACATAAACAAGCACAATACACCTTAGGTCCACTTTTATTAATCTGTAGTATGCTGGTGCTAATTGGGTGCCGGAATAAACCAGAGCAAATTGAAGTCCCTATTCTTCGTGATGGCTCATACCTGGGACTAATTACACAACAAGGTAAGGAGCTACCCTTTAATTTTCAGTTAACTGATTTAGAAAATACACCTAAGTTTATTATACAAAATGGTGAGGAAGAACTGCTGATTGATGATTTAGATCTTTCTGTAGATTCATTAAAGGTGGTAATGAATATTTTCGATGCTGAATTACGCTGTAAAATCGTGAACAAGGGATTAGAGGGGGTTTATGAGAAATTCTACCTGGATGATCATATCCTGCCTTTCAAGGCAACCTTTGGGGTGAATGAAAGATTCCTTCTTTCAAGCAATGAACCGGTAATTGATATTTCAGGGAGCTATGAACTGTCTTTTAAAGAAGTAGATGGGACTGTCTACCCTGCTGTCGGAAAGTTCAAGCAGGAGGGAAATCACCTGACAGGAACATTCTTAACAAAAACTGGTGACTACCGCTACCTGGAAGGCATTGTTGATGGAGATTCTCTGAAATTAAGCGGATTTGATGGCTCGCATTTATTCCTGTTTACAGCAATGGTAAAAGGGGATAGTCTGGTAGGTGGAGAATTCTGGCACGGAAAGTATACCTATGAAAAATGGAGCGGAGTGAAGAATATGGCAGCTTCATTACCTGATGCATACAACTTAACCTACCTGAAGAAAGGTTTTGAAAAATTTGAAGTGCATTTTCCGGATTTGGATAGCAATATTATCAGTTTGTCTCACCCGAAATTCGAAGACAAAGCCTTAATTATTCAAATCATGGGGACCTGGTGTCCCAATTGCATGGATGAAACAATATTTCTTTCTGAATGGTATCAGAACAACAAACACAGAGATGTGGAAGTAGTTGGGTTGGCTTTTGAGCAGAAGAGGGATTTTCAATACGCCAGAAAGCGAATTAAGATTATGAAGGAAAAGCTGGATGTCCCGTATGATATATTGATTGCGGGCGTATCTGATAAGGAAGAAGCTTCAAAATCGCTTCCCATGCTTAATCATGTAATCGCTTATCCAACAACCATATTTCTCAACAAGCAAAGACAAGTATTAGAAATTCACACCGGTTTTAATGGACCTGGAACCGGGGATGCATTTGATGCCTGGAAGGATGAATTCAAAGTTATCACCGATAAATTAATTGGGGGTTCTTAATTCCGTGTCTAATGGAAATCTAAGAATAACTGTTTTATTGGTAATGGCCTCAAGAAGAGGTTTCAGAATTATCTGGGCATTGGCTTCAGCCTGATCAAAGATGTCTGAGTTTCTAGCAGTTTTTTCTAATTCAATTTCCGCTTTCTTATACAAATCATCGAAAAAGCTGGCCTTTGCCGTCTCGGAGAGATAGCCTAGCTCCAGGTCATATAGTTTACTCTTCTGGAGGTCTAGTTTGAAATAGCAGAGATCTGCTTTAGGTAGCTGAATATAGATTGTATCTCCTTCTTCCAGAATATCCCGTGAAGTAACCAGTGTGAGGTCAATGCAGGCGACTGCCTCTCCTTTTGAGATCAATATTGCTTTACTATCAGGGCCATTCTTGAGCTTGAAGATTTTCAAATCCCATTCAGCGGAGATTTTTTTGAGCTCTGTGATCTCCTGGAAATTATATTTTACAAGTTCTAGTTTTCCCAGGTTTTCAACTTTTTCCAGTACCAGGCTTGTATTGACTTCTGTACGCTCAGGAATTACCTGAATACCTTTTGTGGTAATAAAAATCCATGCGAGTGCCAATAGCAATAATATCCATGGAAGGCGTTTCAGAAGTAAGGTTGCAAAAGTCAATTCTACTTGGTTCTATCGATAGTAAATTTTACTAACGAAGATAATGAATCTTTATAAGCAGAATCAGGAAATTCATCTAGAATGGAAAGCGCTTCCTGATAATACTTTTCCATCACTGAGATGGCATATTCAATTCCACCAGACTCTTTTACGAATTGGATTACCTCTGCTACTTTCTTTTTTTCTTTCGCGCTTTTTTTGATGGCTGACTTAATGCGTTTCTTGTCATTCCAATTGGCTCGATTCAATGCGTAGATCAGCGGAAGGGTCATTTTTCGTTCTTGAATATCAATTCCAGTCGGTTTGCCTATCTCCTCTGAACCATAGTCAAACAAATCGTCTTTGATTTGGAAGGCCATTCCTACTTTTAATCCAAACTCGCCCATTTTGTCAATCACATCCTGATCAACTCCTGTGGAAGCCGCACCTACTCTACAGCATGATTGGATTAAACTGGCAGTTTTCTGACGAATGATATCGTAGTATATATCCTCAGTGATATCGAGTTTCTTGGCTTTTTCCATTTGAAGCAGCTCACCTTCACTCATTTCCTTCACCGCATCTGATACGATTTTTAGAAGATTGAAGTCATTGTTATCAATAGACAATAAAAGTCCTTTACTCAGCAAATAGTCTCCAACCAATACAGCAATTTTATTTTTCCAAAGTGCATTAATGGAAAAGAAGCCTCTCCTGTATTGGGCATCATCCACTACATCATCATGGACCAGAGTTGCTGTATGCAATAATTCAATCAGTGCTGCACCTCTATAAGTGGATTCCGAAACACCTCCTGCAACTCCTGAGGTGAGGAAAACAAATAGGGGTCTCATTTGCTTTCCCTTACGTTTTACAATGTATGAAGTGATCTTGTCAAGCAGTAGCGCTTTACTTCGCATTGATTGTCGAAATTTCTTTTCGAATTCAATCATTTCTGCCTCAACAGGCGCTTGTATTTCTTTCAGGGTCAAAACCATATATGAGCTAGGCACAATATTAATATCATTCATATAAATTAAAACCATGAAACCGTCGTAAAGTTGACTACAAGCACCAGCTAAATACAAATTAACTTCGATACTTGCTGTGAAATGGAATAAATTAGGTGCTCAAAAACTGAGAGCAAATTAAATTTCCTGACTATTAAAGGATTTTTGCATACGCATGAAACAGCCCATAATAGCCAAATGCTACATCAATCAAGAAGGAGATGAGCGCTATTTCACCTATTTTACGCCACATTGGTTATACATTAATCACCAAAAACAATCATGGCGATTTCAAAACGATCATATAACTGATGTGGGTTATGACCATCATAAATTACTGATACCATTGGTATTGGGAGGAATTATGTCTTCTCTGTCAATATTAATTTTGATGAGAAACTTATTTGATCCGTTTATGACTTTAATCGCATTATTAGCCGGTTTTGGCTTAATTTACTATGGATGGATTGGATCATCGGTGCTGATTATTCGTGAAGGAAATTCTGAAACGAAGATATATCTGAATAGTATTACAACAAATCTTAAGGCATATTTCAGTTTTTATAAATCATACATTCGTACTATGGAAAAAGAAATGAATCTTTATCATATTGCTACATTGGATGATTGGGATCGTCCTGGTGAAGACTATAACCATGCGTCTCTGGAGAGTGAAGGTTTTATTCATGCTTCCGGAAAGTCACAGGTGGTAAGGACTTTTGAATTATTTTTTCCAGATTCAGGTAATTTCGTTTTGTTAGAGATTGATCCCCTGAAAGTTAATCACGAAATTAAATATGAATTAGCGCCTGACAGAAACGAAACATTTCCTCATATTTATGGTCCATTGAATAAAGAAAGTGTGATTTCTGCATTAAGATTTTCCGATGTTTCGGAATTAAGAAAGTTAATAATGTGACTATTTTGACTTAAAAAAGTAAATTGAGTCATCCTAATTTAATTAAATTGCCGACTGGTTTTTAAAGACTCTCTATGACAAAAAGGGGAAATAGTAGAAAGGTCAAGTATTCCGAGGTAGTCCCCAAAATACAGGAATGGCCAATTGTTCAACTAGCCAGGAATAGAAAAAGTTTCATCGAAGATGTAGGGCAGACGAGCCTGGAAAACATTCTGGGCCGTACAAGAGGTAAGTCATTACGGGAAGACCTGGAAATGACGGTTTACCGGGAGAAGCTTCGAATTAAGAATAACCCCTGGAAGGTAGATCCGGAAGATGACCATGCTTTCTGGAAAAATATCCAACAACGTTTACTGGATAGTCAAAACACAGAATCTGAGCAGGAGGAGGAACAGAAAATTCTCAGAGAAATTGTTGAAAGATATGCCAATGAAATTGCTGGGAATTTTAATAAATCATCATATCGTTTTGCCCGATCTTTTGTAACAGTTGGTTTTGCCAGATTACTAACTGCTGCCAGGGTGAAGGGTATCAAATCATTGTTTAGCAGACAGCTTGACCTGGATGATAAGATCCATATTGTTGGCGAAACAGAACATATCAGGAAACTGGCTAAGAAAGGGACAGTCGTTTTGGTACCTACACATTTCAGTAATCTGGATTCTATACTAATTGGGTGGGTCATACAGTTCTTAGGTCTGCCTCCGTTTATTTATGGCGCAGGTCTTAACCTTTTCAATATTAAAATATTTGCCTATTTTATGAATAGCTTAGGTGCTTATAAAGTAGATAGAAGGAAGAAGAATCCTGTTTATCTGGAAGCGCTTAAAACCTACAGTACTGAAGCAATTAGAAGGGGATGTCACAGTTTATTTTTTCCAGGCGGAACTCGATCAAGGTCAGGTAGTATTGAAGAACAATTGAAACTGGGATTGCTGAGTACTACAATTGAAGCACAGCGAATAAATTACCAGAAAGACGGAGATAAAGCGGGCAAAGTTTTCATAGTCCCAGTTGTGATCAATTACAATTTCACACTGGAAGCTCCTAGCTTGATCAATAACTATCTGAAGATTAAAGGTCAGGAAAGATACTATGTTGAAAATGATGAGTACAGCACATCTTATAAGATAGCTACCTTCCTTTTCAAGTTTTTCACAAAAGGATCAAATATTTCAGTTTCAATTGGACGGGGTATGGATGTTATTGGTAACCATGTGGATGATGAGGGGCACAGCTATGATGCACATGGAAACTTTATTCATACAAGAGATTATTTCGTGACTGATGGGGAGGTTACCATAGACAGTCAGAGGGAACATGAGTATGTCAGGATCCTCGGAAGACGAATAGTAGAAGACTACCATGTAATCAATCGGGTATTTGCCAGTCATTTGGTGGCATATACCGCATTTAAAATGATTCAAAGGGCTAATGACAAGGTAGATCTTTATGGTTTGCTTAGATTACCGGAAGAAGACCTTGAACTAGACTATGAAGATTTTAAGGCTAAGTTTAAACACTTACGCAAAAAAATCCTGAAATTGAACAAGAAGGGTAAAGTGGGCGTTGCTGATCACTTGAAGCAAAAGGCTGATCAAACCATTACTGACGGGATTGAAAATGTGGGTATGTACCATGCCAGGAGGCCATTGGTTTTGAAGAAGAACGGCAAGATTCAGGTCCAGGATATGAATACGTTATTTTATTATCACAATAGAATGGAAGGGTATGGCCTGGAAAAATTTATTTAAGAAACCGGTAGGTGTTATTGGAGCAGGTAGCTTCGGTACAGCAGTAGCTAATATACTGGCCGAAAAAAGTGATGTATTACTCTATGGCCGTAGTGCTGAGAAAATTGAGGAGGCGGCTAAATCCCGTAAGATATCCGGACATCAGTTGGGTGAAAGGATTACACCAACTAGTGACCTTGAACTGGTAGCGAAGGAATGTGACATTATTTTTCCAATTGTCCCATCTGCTAATTTCCGGGAACTGATGGGGGCTTTATCGCCATTTCTTAAACCTTATCACATCCTGATCCATGGTACAAAGGGATTAGATGTACATATCCGTGATGGTGTCAAAATAAACAGTACTAATCCTCTGTCACGAGAAGAAGTCAAGACGATGAGCGAGGTGATAACTGAAGAAAGCTCGGTAGTCAGGGTAGGATGCATGGCAGGTCCTAATTTAGCCCGGGAAATTGCTGATAAAAAACCTGCGGCGACTGTAATCGCAAGTCATTTTGATGAAGTAATTGATGTGGGTCAACGGCTTCTACGAAATGATCGGTTTCTTATTTATGGAAGTAATGATTTAATAGGGATAGAACTTTGCGGGGTACTCAAAAATATTATTGCCATAGGAGCAGGAGCCATAGACGGTTTAGGGTTAGGAGAAAATGCCAAATCATTATTGATCAGTCGCGGGATTGTGGAAATGGTTCATATTGGCCAGGCTCTGGGAGGGAATGCACAGGCATTTCTGGGGTTAGCTGGAATAGGTGATTTAGTGGCAACCTGTAGTAGTACCTTAAGTAGGAATTACACAGTAGGGAACAGGCTTGCGAAGGGAGATACTATAGAAGAAATATCCTCGTCAATGGAAGAAACTGCTGAAGGAGTGAAAACCGTTGATATTATTAACGAACTGTCCAAAACATACAGTGTAAGATGCCCAATAACTGAATCTCTTTACAAGGTAATTCACCATGAGATGACGATGGAAGACGCTCATACCTTCCTGATGAAATTTCCTTTCAGGGCTGAAATTGAATTTTTACAATCCGGGAAATAGATCTTAAGGCTTCATTTCTTGTTCCATGGCAGAGATACGTTGCAGTAAACTTGGATGGCTGTAATGAACAAAAACATATGCCGGATGTGGTGTTAGGTTTGATAAATGATCCGAAGATAATTTCTTCAATGCTTTAATCAATGGCTCACCTTGATAGGTATTGACCGCATAGGCATCAGCTTCAAATTCATTTTTTCTACTTAATAAATTCATGAGTATCCCCAGAATGTTGGAAATAGGAGAAAACAGGATTCCAAATGCCAGAATGTTTAGATGGACTGTAGTGGTTCTAGCTCCTAAAGCATAAGAAACCTCACTATTATTGATCATCAGAGAAAGCAAATACAACATAAACCCTGTCTGCAGAATACTCAAAATGGTGCCTAATAGGATATGTTTTTTCTTAAAATGCCCTACCTCATGGGCAAAAATACTCACTAATTCCTCTGTGGAATGATTTTCAATCAATGTATCATACAACACTACTTTTTTTCTTTTACCAAAACCGGTGAAGAATGCATTTCCTTTACTTGACCTCTTGGAGCCGTCTATCACAAAAATATTTGTCAGAGGGAAACTGACGGATTGACAGTATTTCTCGATAGCTTCCTTTAGTTCTCCATTTTCCATGGGTTGAAGTTTATTGAATAAAGGTAGAATCAGTGAGGTGTAAAACATATTGGCAAAAAGGATAAATGCTGTGATCACGGCCCAGAAGTAAATCCAAAATTGACTTCCTAATACCCAAATGAGGTATAAAAGTATACTTACAATCAACCCACCAATGATCACTGTAAGCAAATAACCCTTCAATTTGTCAAGAATAAAGGTTTTGACGGTAGTCTTGTTGAATCCAAACCTTGTCTCAATCACAAAGGTGCTGTACACACTGAATGGAATCATAAGCAGGTCTGAAGCGAAATAAAGGACTCCAAAAAATAGAAGTGACAACACAAGCTCATTTGGAGCAAATGGCTTCAACCAATCATTGAGGTCTCCAAAAATCCCAAAATAGAGGACAAGGAACATTCCAACAAAGCTCAATGTGGAGGTGAAATTGCCGAACCGGTTTAGCTCCTGATGATACCTCTGGGATTTTTTATACTTTTCCTCATCAAAAATCCCAGCAAGTTTCTCAGGAATTGGCTTTTTTGAACTTTTGAAATTTAGGTATGAGAGTATTCTCTCGAGAAAAAAGTCAAAAGTTATTATTCCTAATAGAGCTGTGAAGATTACCTGTTCCGTCATAGCCCCAAATATAGCGAGGTTATTGCAGATGCCTAGAACAAATAAGGTACGGGACAGCGCAATTGCTGTACATCTCTTGGAGGCTTTCTGGGATCACCCAGGTAGAAAGCATAGCTCCATGAAATTTCATGTGCACCACCACTGCCAATACCAAGGTCAGAGAGTGTGAAATCAAAGCTGTATCCCAATGTCATTTTGTCTTTTTGAAGACCTAGCATAAATACAAGAGACTCATTGTTTGGTGTTCCATTCAGTTGCTTGATAGGGATTCCTCTATACCAAACCCCAAATAAAATGGGTTGATACGTTAGATACACACCCAGATCAAGCTGATCGAAATCTTGTTGCGCACGGTAGTTGAAGGATGGAGTAAGTGCCCGGTCTCTCTTATCCGTGCTATAAGAATTCAGTTGAGAGAAAGGTATTTTATATCCTCCGTGTAACGATATTTTTCGCGGCAATGGAGCATCTTCATTAATTAAACTTTGGTTTGGTTCCAGCACGTGATGCATGGAATAGCCAATCCAGGCATTTTTATTGTAAACTATTCCACCAAGAGAGACATCTACGAACCTGGCCCGAAGATCAGAAAAAGGTTCTCCTGTTGGGTTCACTATTTGTCCTTCTGAATCGAATTGGTCTCCGAATGTCAGCTGGGAAAAGTCCACATTTCGCCAATAATAACTCACTTGAACCGCGGGTCTAAATGCCCATTTGTAATTTAGATACAATTGATAAGCGTACATCAATGAAATAGAAGTGGAATTAAGTCCTGCAAAACCTTCCTGATCTGTATTGAAGAGCAAACCCACACTGCTACTATAATCTTCGAAGTTATAATCAACATAAAGAGAAGTGCTTTCAAAACCGGCGTTGATATTTGGCCATTGGTTTCGATAGTTCAGTCCGGCTCTACCCATTTGATTCAAACCGGTAAGGGCAGGATTCAAATAGAGGGGAGCTGCGTAATACTGAGAAAATTGGGGGTCTTGCGCCAAAAGATTGTTCTTTAGGTTAAAGACAAAACCCAGTATTATGAACACAAAAATTACTCTTTTCATCAACACTTAAACTTATTACTTATTGGCGTGTTTCCAATGTATTCCGCAAAATATACAATTATGTGGCAAATTCGTGACAGTGCCGACAAATTAGTGTTTATTGCGTACTTTAGAGAACAATTCACCGTTAGTATTTTATTTTGTAATTAATTACCGTTGTGCTGCTTTTAAGTGTTATCAGGACAACGTCAGAATATCAAACCCTTATCAGGAATGAATAACGCAGGTGTGTTAAAAAAATTTAGTCTTTCTTTAATATTATTTGCATTTTTTGCGAATACCAATCTCCAATCACAGGATTGGACTGACCTGCATTGGTACTTTGGTAACTCCACAAGTAACTTACAATTTGACAAAGCCGGAGATGATGTTTTCCTTGAGAATAATCAGGCGATTCCATTCGGAAGAGGAGGAAGTGCAGTAATTTCTGATCCTTTAACAGGAGATCTCTTGTTTTACACTGATGGTGTGCAGGTTTTTGATTTCACGCATCAACTGGTACCAAATGGAACAAACCTAGCTGTAACTGCAGATAGAAATCAGTCAGCAACTGCATGTCCAATTCCAGGAGAATCAGATAGATTCATTATTTTTTCCAATACAAGTACAGCGATTACTTACTCGATTGTGGACAAATCTGTAGATGGAAATATTGTTGGTTCCGGTGATGTAGATTTGGGGACTATTGGTACAGCTACAGGTATAACTAATCCAGCGGAAGGAATGATTATTGTCCCAAATGCAGATCACACAGCATTTTGGCTAATTGCTCAGGATATCTCAGACTTTTCATTTCAGGTACTGGAGATTGATGTGAATGGAACAGTTGGAGTCCCTGTTTCTTATGATTTTGTAACTCCTACAAACCCTGAAGCAGAGGCGGTCCAATTTGCATATAACGAGGTTAATAATTTGATTGCCGTAGCACCCAGGGAGAGCAACAGAAATGTGATCCTTTTAGATTTTGATCGAAATTCTGGTGTATTGGCTTTTAACCGGCCTGTCCTTAATTCAGGTCAATCAGATGATGCCGGTGAAAATATTTTTGATGTGGCATGGTCTGCAAGTGGACAAAACCTTTACATATCAAGATTTGGGACATCCACGGGTAACAGTGGAAATGTGATGCATTTTGATCTTAATGATACACTGGAGCTTGTAAATGATGTATTAGGTGCTCCTGTGTACAGAAGCTTCGGATTGAAAAGGGGACCAGACAGCAATATTTATCATTTGTATCAACAAAATAATGGAGACCCCACAGTGCTTGGTAGGATTTTACAGGCAGACAGTGCTGTATCAGTGATTCAGTATGAATTAGATGCATTTGGTGTTGATTTTGATGGTATTCAGTTTCCTGAATTTGCTCCTTCTTCTGAAATTCAATTTGATTCCGTAGGTTTTACGATCATAAACGATTGTTTATCTGATCCGATAATCCTAACACCCTATGTTCAACCTACACCTGCAAGTTATTTCTGGGAGATTGATGACGGTCAGCAATCAGATGCGCAAAGTCCTGTATTTAGTTTTCCGGATCCGGGACCGAAAATAATACAGCTTACCGTAGAATTAAATGGCTTTACTGAGACATTCACAAGCAACATTACAATTTCAACTGTTCCGGATGATTTTACAGTGGACCTGGGGAATGACACCACAATTTGTCCAGGGGATATCCTTCAGCTTGACGCAACAATTGAAAGTGCTGAGACTTTCTCATATTTATGGAATACCGGAGAAACAACACCAACAATTGATGTTGACTCAGCAGGAACCTATTGGGTTAAGGTTCTTCATGCCACAGGATGCTCTGTTTATGATGCAATCACAGTGAATATATATCGAGAACAGCCGACAATTGACACTTACTGGTATTTTGGTGAGCGGGCTGGAATTTTATTTGGGACAGCAGGTACTACAGCTTTAGCAGATGGGAACCTCATGAGTTCACCCGAGGGTTGTGCTACAGCAACTGACTCTCTTGGAAATGTGAGTTTGTATACAAATGGAAGTACCGTTTGGAACAGGCGGCACGAAATTATGGAGAATGGAACAAATATTGGTGGTGATAGTACGTCCACCATGTCAGCACTGATTATTCCTGCCTCCTTCAATTTTGGATACTATTACATATTTACTAATGAACAGGTAGAGGATGGGACTTATCAAATGAGCTACTCCATTGTGGATTTAAAGTATAATGAGATGGGTGGGCGTGTGATAGCCAAAAACATCCCACTTTTTAAAAACAGTACAGAGAAATTGACGACCGATGCATTTGTGAATGGAGCATCTGTCATTGGCAAGGAATTTGGAAATAATACTTTCAGAACAAATCAAGTCACTGAGACTGGTATTCAGGCTGTAGCTTTTAGTCAGGTAGGAACTATTCACCCCAGGATAGCGGATGATTACTCACGAGGCTATATCGATATATCACAAAACAGGGATCTCCTGGCTGTAGTGATTCAGGACACGGCTGAAAATTTTATAGAAATTTTTGATTTTGATTCTGTCGGTGGAGTTTCAAATCCCAGGCTCCTTAATATAGATGAACAGTTTCCTTCCCGAATTTATGGTGTCTCTTTTTCACTTGACGGATCTAAAATTTTCACAACAACTGATGATGGAAGTATAGCCAGGTTATTACAGTTTGATCTGGATAGCTTAGATACTCCTAATGGTATTCAGGAAGTTGAGGACTCAAAAAATGAAGTTGCTACAGGAACTGGGTACGGGGCGTTAGAGAGGGCTCCAAATGGACAGCTATACATGGCCATAGAAAATAGTCCTGATCTGGGTCTGATAGGTGGTGAAAACACATTGACTCCATCATTAACAAATTTCAATTTGGCCGGTAGAACTAGTAGAAGGGGTCTACCAAACTATGAGGTAGATATTTCGAGTGTCCAAACTACTCCCGGAATGACCATAAATGAAGGGTGTGTTGGGATAGTTTCTACTTTTGATGGCTCTGGAAGGGATCCTTATATAGAAACTTATTCATGGGACTTGGGTGTACCAGGTTTAGCTAATATGTCTGGTCAAAACATTACACACACATACACTTCTCCTGGAATTTACACCGTTCAGCTAACACTATCTAATGATTGCGAACCAGATACCGTCCTAACACAAACTATTGAAATTTTTGCAGCACCCGAACAACCAACAAATCCAGCAGCTTTGGCATATTGCGGAGATCCGGTAACGATTCAGGCGTATGATTCGGATACCACAGGGTTGTCTTTTTTCTGGTTAAATGGCGAAACAACCAATGAAATTACTGTTGATGCTCCGGGGTTTTATCAGGTTTATCTTGTAAATTCTAATGGTTGTGTTTCTGATACGGTAGGTACTTCTGTGGTAGATGCAAGACCTGTAGTAAATTTAGGACCAAACAGAACTTACTGTCAGGATGAATTGGCAGCAAGGCTGAATGCAGGAAATCCAGGAGCAACATTTACATGGACAATAAATGGTGTCCCATCGGATACAACTCAATTTCAATCAGTTGACACATCTGTTCCCGGGGTTTACGAATACATCGTTGAGGTTATTGACCCAGTATCTGCTTGTATAAATTCTGATACAGTACAAATATCAGTACAGGAATTACCAGATGTGGACATTACAACTACCCAAACGTCAGCTTGTGGTGCAGATGATGGAATGATTGACATTACTATTAATTCTACAGGTAATTTCAGTTATTCAGTTACAGGTCCAACTAGTGTTTCCTCTACTTCGGTGGATGCTCCTGCAACGATTCCTTCTATCACTAACCTGGCCCCTGGTAACTATACTATTGTGGTAACAAACAATGTAACGAGTTGTGCTTATACCGAAGTGGTACAAATATCTGATGGATCGGGGTGGGCACTTGGTTTGACAGCAATTCCTGAGTGTGGAAGTGATGGAGATATTGAATTGAGAATTGTAAATCCAGACAGTCTGAACAATCCTTTTACTCCCAATTTCTTTATAACAATATTAGATGAATCAGGGAATATTGTAACTGATGGTAATGCTGTTACCTATGATGGATCCAGTATTATCAGCGTCAATCCTCTTTACCAGATTGTAGACCTGGATACAGGTATTTATTATTTCTCAGTTCAGGAGCAGGGAGGTTGTGTTGTAACAGATACTGTCACACTTTCAGAACCTTTCCCTCAACCAGATATTTCTTATGACCCCATTCAAGCTGTTTGTGCTGATGGTGAGACGGTTGGTGTTACAAACAACACTGGTCAGACATTAACTTACACGTGGAATGTGCTTTCTGGTCCGGGAAGTCTGGTAGCTCCAAGTACTACTAACGAAGTAAGTGTACAGGGAGGATCTCTGACGCTGGAGGTAGTAACAGAAGGCACAAACTTCTGTCCCAGAAGGGATACTATTCAAGTGGTATACAATTCACTGATCGCCGAAATAGTACAAATGGGTAATCCATGTACCGGTGAGGTGACTTTAAGTGTAGATGTATCTGCCGGGACCGGACCTTATAGTTTCCGTTGGTCCAACGGAGCAACTACACCAACTATTACGGTAAATCAAAGCGGAAATTACAGTGTGACCATTAGGGATCAGACAACCGGGTGCCTTGTAGATCGTAATGCCGATGTTACTCTTGAAGAGTTACTTACTGTAGATATCGTTTCAGAACCAGATTGTGATAATAATGGAGAGATATTTCTAATTGCCAATTCTAGCCGAGAGGACGTTACATTTCAATGGTTCCAGAATGGTGAAACATTAGTAGGGTCAACCAATGATCGAATCAGAGCAACTGAATCTGGCAATTATACAGTAACTGTTACAGCGGAAGGTGGGTTTTGCCTGGTAACAGATGATTTTCAGGTACTTATAGAGCCAATCGACGAAGATTTAATCAACATTTTGGGAAGTGACACATTCTGTCCATTGGATACTGAAAACCCTACAGTCATTTTAAGAGCAGGCTCTGGTTTTGATAGTTACCGATGGAGGTTGCAACCTGATGCTACGATCTTAGGTACTTCTGACACTCTTGAGGTTAGCTCAGAAGGCATATATGAAGTAGATATTCTGGATGGATCCGCTTGTGTTTCCAGACAGATTTCAGTGATGACTGATTGTGATCCAAGACTGGAAGCGCCTAATGCCTTTAGTCCAAATGGAGATGGTACCAACGAGACTTTTTTCGTTTTTCCAAATGATTATGTAAGTGATTTTCAAATTTACATATATTCAGCCCAGGGAGAAATTGTCTACGAGTCAAACTCCATAGATTTTCAGTGGGATGGGACTTTTCAGGGGACCATGCTTCCCGTGGGAACATATGCCTACATAATTCAGTTTAATAGTGCATTGGATCCTGTTTTAAAACCTATTAAGCAAAGAGGGACAGTAACTTTAATAAGATGAGTTATTTTCAGGAGGTATATCGGAAGATTTTTAAGTCATCTTCCCCGCAAAAGCAAGTACTGGTTCATGAACTGATCACACGTGATCACAAGTTCAATTACTACTATGATATCTGGAAAGAATCAGGAGAAAGGTCTGACCTTTTAGTGAGAGTAAAAGATGGTTACAATAAGAAACTCAGTAAAGAAGCTTCAGAAGTGAATGTTCATGTGTTGGCAACACCTTCGTCCAATGGGCTGGCGGTATCTTATAACTCATCGATTGTAAAAGAACATTTTCATTATTTGTTTGATTGGTTAGCACACAGGATTGAAACGACATTGGATTACAAACGAGAAGTGTCGGATAGAATAATCTCTGAAAAAAATGATTTTATTGAAGTCAAAGAAAAGCATTATCTGAAACCGTTAAGAGTTGCCCAACCAGGATTAATACCTCAGCTATATGGTAATATTCAGATTGAACATATTACTGTAAATGACGAACCAAGCTATTTGAAGTTTCAGGCAAATACCTATACAGATCGTCAGTTTGAGAAAGCTTATAAATTTGAAGATTTATTGACTATTATATTTGAAAACTAAACTTATGAAAAACATATTATTGGTACTTGCTTCTGTGTTAATACTGAATTCCGGTTTTTATCAACCACAGCTATCCACGTCTATGCGAATTACGGTGATAGACAATCTTGGGAATTTTGTAGAAGGTGCTGAGGTAACAATATATAAAACGGAGGAGGATTATAGAAATGGTACAAATCCTGTTGGTGAAAAACAGATTACCGACAAAAAAGGAAGAGCTAGATTCAAAGACATTCCAGCCGTTTCATACTATATCCATGCAGTAAAAGGAGATAAGACTAATATTGGCGAAGGAGTACAAACAGCTCCTCTCACTAAGGGAAGACTAAATAAGTTGAATACTGTTATCGAGTAGATGGATAGGCAATCATTTGAAGAGCAACTTCTGTCCTATGAGCCATTTTCCGATGCTGAAAAACAATACCGAGACAAGTTTCTTCTGTTATTGAGGGTTCCCAAAGCCTACTCCCGTGAATCTCTGGAGGCTCATTTTACGGCCTCAGCTTGGGTAATTGATCAAAGGGCAAACAAAGTTCTGTTGCTGCATCATACAAAATTAGACAGATGGCTACAGCCCGGAGGTCATGCCGATGGCGATGAAAATTTACTTAGGGTTGCATTGAGGGAATTGGAGGAGGAAACTGGTATTACCAATGTGAGTTATAGTAAAGAGATATTTGATATTGATATACATAAAATTCCCGCCAGGAAAGAAGTTCCCGAGCACTATCACTATGATGTGAGGTTTCTATTTATTTCAAATGGAAATGAATTCGATCTTAAGAGAAACGAAGAATCACTGGATGTGAAGTGGTTTGACCTGGATGAAGTTTCTTCCATCACAAATGGAGAAGTTTCGATTCAGAGAATGGTTGAAAAAATGAAAATAAGAGTTGTATGAGGAACACTGTGTGGGTGATGGTCATTGCTTGGCTAATTATTAGTTGTCAGGATGCCGATAATTCAATCAAACGCGAACAAACAGTCTCAGAAGATTCAATTTCGGTCAGTGAATTGTTAAAGTCGGTAGCATCATCTATTGGCAGCAATGAGGATCCAGCAGCCCGATATAATTATGAATTCAATCTTACCAAAAACCCAACCACGAATATTGTTCCTTTTGGGATCAGGCAAAGGGAATTAGAGTATGCCAAATCGCTCCCGAAGGTATCTTTCGATGAATCAGAAGCTCGTCCGGAGAATGACTGGATTAGCGCGGGACCTGATAATGTAGGGGGGCGAACCAGGTCGATGGTTTTTGACATTAGAGATGCTCAGGTAGCACTCGCAGGTGGCGTTACAGGCGGAATCTGGAAATCTGAGGATGGTGGTGCTTCATGGAGAAGAACATCTCATCCATTGCTTGTTAATAATGTGACAACCATCGCACAGGATACCAGGCCTGGTAAAGAGGATACCTGGTATTACGGAACAGGAGAATTACGAGGAAATTCAGCTGCTGCGCCTGGTGCGCCTATGAGAGGAGACGGTCTCTTTCGGTCTACTGATAATGGTGAAACCTGGGAACCTATTTTCATGACATCATTTGGTCAGATACACCGGTTTAACACGCAATTTCAATATACCTGGAAAATAGTTTTGAATTCGAGGAACCTGGAACAGGATGAAATCTTATTGGCGTCCTATGGAGCTATCATCAGGTCAGTGGATGGAGGAGACTCCTGGGAGGTAGTATTAGGGGAGAATGTAAGTGACCTGGAAGATTTAAATGAAAGTATTTCTCCCTTCTATACAGATCTGGTAATGTCAGAAACCGGAATTTTTTTTGCAACACTTAGTAGTTTTAGCAGTAGCGAAACTTATGATAAGTCCGGTGTTTACGCTTCTTTGGATGGTGTAACATGGGATAAAATTGACCCAACAGATTACCCTAGTTCTGTTGATAGGACAGTCATAGCAATTAAGGGCGGTGATAGTGGCCTTATCTACTTTTTAAGTGATCATGTCAATGAAGAAAATCAGGAAGAACCCAGGTTATTTGTATGTGCATATGAACGAGATGGATCATCCATCACCACCACCTGGCAGGATCGTTCATCAAGCATACCAGATTATCCTGAGGCACCACTTGGCGAATTTGATACGCAAACAGGATATAACTTATCAGTCGCGATTCATCCTGATAATAATCAGATAGTTTTTCTTGGAGCAACAAATATATACCGGTCCACTAATGGCTTTATCAATGATAAAGAAACAACCTGGATAGGCGGTTATGATATTAAAAGGAATGGGAGAGCATATCCAAATCATCATCCTGATATTCACGGTATCATATTTGACCCGGAGGATGCTGATGCTATGTACACGATAAGTGACGGTGGAATACATTATACGTTTGATAATCTAAAAGATTCTGTAGATTGGATACCCCTGAATAATAATTTCATTACTTCTCAATTCTACACCATTAGCATGCAAAAGGATCAGGCAACAAACACACTTCTTGGGGGATTGCAGGATAATGGTACATATGGCACATTCGGAGGGGCCTCATGGAATGACGTACTGGTAGGAGATGGTGGTTACACTTACATAACTGACCAACAAAAGTACTATTACATCTCTTTCCAATACGGTCAAACTTTTCGGGTGACTGTTGATAATACAATGGATATCACAAGTTTTGCGAGAGTTGATCCGGTAGATGTAGCCGCTAATGGTCTTGGTCTTTTATTTGTAAACCCCTACGTAATTGATCCGGCAAATCAGAATATAATGTACCTGGCCGGAGCTGACTATATTTGGCGAAATGATAACCTGGCGCAGGTGCCGGCAGGCTCTCAAGAACCTACATCTGCTGGCTGGACACGTCTGGACGAAACACAAACCCTTTTTTTTAGAGGAGGGGAAGTAGTACGCTTTGATGGGCAAATATCTGCACTTGAACTTGCAAAAGGGGAGGAGGATATTCTATACTATGGTACAAATACCGGAAGATTATTCAAATTAATAAATCCAATTGATGATGATTCCGAACCTACTGAAATTACCGGTGAAGATTTTTCTAATGGGTATATCCTCAATTTAAGTGTTAACCCTATTGACCAAAATGAACTTTTAGTAGTTTTTTCAAACTATGAAGTACTAAGTGTATTTAGGTCAACTGACGGAGGAGAAAGTTTTGAAAGTATCAGCGGAAACTTAGAACAAGTACCAGATGGCACTGGTAACGGGCCTAGTGTTAGGTGGTCTGAGATTGTTCCTCTACAAAACGGAACAAAGTACTTTCTTGGCACTAGTGTAGGTCTGGTAAGCACCACTTCATTGAATGGTGTTAATACAATTTGGGAACAAGAGGGACCTGAACAAATCGGATCATCGCTTGTTGTGATGACTGATTATCGTTTGATTGATGGGAAATTAGTAGTTGCAACCCATGGGAATGGTATATTTTCTACAATCGTAGAAGGCGCACAACTAATTTCTCCCACACCTACTTCCGTAGAGGAGTTTGTGATTACTGAGGCATACCCGAACCCATTTTCAGAAGAAATTAACATATATATTGATGTGCCAGAAACTGACATAGTTCAGGTGAATATATACAATGCCACCGGACAGCTCGTGAAAAATATTTTACATGGGGAACAATTCAGCGGTTCATCCAAAGTAACCTGGGACGGGACCAATTATGCAGGATATCCAGTAAATGATGGCATCTATATTTACAGCATCAGATACCAGGATCAACAGTTATCCGGAAGAGTAATGGTGAACCGATAAAGCTATTTACTGGAAATAAGGACGAGACCGAAAGCAATAACCATTATCCAGAATTTGTAAATGACTATTCCTGCAACGCTGAGATATCCCAATTCCATCAATACAGCTACTAGTGCAAGAATTACGGCAATAAGTTTTAAGGTTGATCTGGTTTTGTTACTCATAATAGGTTATTTAGGTTACTTCAAATATATGCAGCTCCAATAAAATCACCAATTAATATTACCTTCGTGGAAATTTTTTCTGGATGGCAGTGATTGGTTCAGACATATCAAAAGCAAAACAACTACTGGAGGAAGGCAAGCTCGTTGCAATACCCACAGAGACAGTATATGGTCTTGCGGGGAATGCATTCAATCCGGATGCTATTCTTGATATTTTCCGAGTGAAGAACCGACCGGCATTTGACCCTTTGATAGCACACACTGATAGCCTAGTGAAAATCGCACAATTTGTAGATGAGATTCCAGATGAAGCGAATGCTCTCGCGGCTAAATTTTGGCCAGGCCCGTTGACTATCCTCCTGAAGAAAAAATCAATGGTTCCGGATATTTTGACCTCAGGGCTCCCTCAGGTAGCAGTTAGGATACCAGCACACGAGTTAACATATCAATTGCTGTCTACCCTGGATTTTCCATTGGCAGCCCCAAGTGCAAATCCTTTTGGTTACGTAAGCCCAACTGAAGCGTCACATGTGGAAGACAAACTTGGGAATAAAATAGAGTATATTCTGGATGGAGGGTCTTGCACAATTGGACTAGAGTCTACCATAGTTGGTTTTGAAGATGGAATACCAATTATTTATCGACTTGGGGGAACTTCAATTGATGAAATTGAAAAAGTAGTGGGCAAAGTGACGGTAAACATCAACCAAAGCAGCAACCCGAAAGCTCCTGGGATGGTCAAATCGCATTATGCACCTACTATACCACTTGCTTTAGTAGACAAACTGGACTTTTCCCAAATTAATGAGCAAACTGGTATTATCACATTCAATTCTTTATTCGATATCCCTGGTGAAAGAATATTTACTTTATCACCTACAGGTTCACTAGAAGAAGCAGCCCGAAATTTATTCAAGGCATTACGCTTCTTTGAAGGAACGGATATCAAACAAATAATTGCAGAAAAAGTGCCTCCAAAAGGACTGGGATTGGCCATTAATGATCGATTGCAAAGGGCTGCAGCACCAATGGATTAAGGTTATTCAATCTTGTCCAGATCTAATCCGGTTAAATGATTTACATTTCTGGTTAACTTCTCAATGTCCCAGTTCCACCATTCGATTTCAAGTAGTCTTTCAATGGTCCTATCGTCAAATCTTTTTTTGATAAGTTTGGCAGGGTTACCTCCTATAATGGAATAGGGTTCTACATCTTTTGTCACTGTGGAATTGGTGGCAATAATTGCGCCATCACCAATTTTTACCCCTGCCATGATTGTTGCATTGTACCCAATCCATACATCGTTTCCAATAACAATATCACCTTTAATGGGATATTCACGTCCTTCCATGGCATGTTCCCACCCATTACCAAATATTGCAAACGGGTATGTTGTTAGAGCATTGCTCATATGGTTGGCACCATTCATAATAAACTTGACGTCAGAGGCAATTTGGCAAAATTTGCCAATGATCAATTTATCATCAATGAAGTCAAACAGGTATTTTACATTTTTTTCAAAATTTTCTACATTCTCAAAATCATCGTAGTATGTGTAATCACCTACAATTATCTTTGGGTTGGTAACTACGTTTTTTAGGAAACACAGCCGATCATAGTGGTCCAGGGGAAATCGGACATTTTTATCTGGTCCTGATGTCATAAAATTCATTTATTGATTCTAGTAGAGATTCTGGAGTAAAGATCTAAAATTTGATGTATTTCACGGTTGTTTTGTGAAGGTTTAATTAAATAAGGATAAACAGGGGTTCGTCGTGATGAGAGCATATTTAATACTATTTTTCCAAATAATTATACTGCAGGTAAATGCGCAGGATTTAGCCGGAGAGTTGTCATCTAAATATGACGAAATAGTAGACTCCAGAGCCAGAATAGATTCTTTAAACTCCTGGGCATCTTCAATAGCTAAATCAGATCCTTCAAAGTCTCAAATTATTAGTGAATACATACTAGCCCTTGCAGAAGAGGAAAGTTATACTTCAGCTTTGGGTAAGGCGCATTACAACATCGGTCGGATCAATCAATACGGTCCCTTTGATGTGGCAATGGAACACCTGCTTGTAGCAAAGGACTTATTTTTGGAATTATCGGATGATGAGGGGTATGCCAATACTTTATTGAGTCTTGCGCTTGTTCATGAGGGAATGGGAAGTATTGATGAAGCAGTTAATGCAGCCACGACTTCCATTAAAATTGCAAAGCGTATAGGCAATAAAAAGATACTTTCCAGAGGGCATACTAACCTGACAGCTATTTACCATTATTTTGATAAACTGGATTCAGCACTGTATCATGGGAAAATTGCGCTTCAATTGAAGAGAGAAATTGGGGATAGGTATGGGACAAAATTGATGTTGCTCAATATGGGCGTCATTATGGCTAACTATGATTCACTATTAAATGAAGGATTAGCGTATTTGCTGGAGGCCCGGAAGTTGGCGGAGAGCGCCGTTGAAATCAATGATGTGGAGGCGAACCTGATCTATGCTTATTCCCGGCTAAAGCAATATGATTTGGCTGAGATTTATCTGGATTCTGCGCTCATTGGGAATGATACAATAGATAGTGATTATACACTTAGGGGCATTTATAACATTGCGGTGGAAATGTATCAGAATAGGGGAGACTATGAGAAAGCTTATCAGTATTTAAAAAAAGAGTATGATCTGGATAAGGCGCTGAGAGGAACAGAAGTGAAAGAAAAAATTGAAGTTCTTCAACTTGAAAATGAAAACAACAAGAAAGCCAAACAAATTCTAACACTCGAAAAAGAAAAGGCGGAAACCAATCAGAAATACCTTATTGCGGGAATTCTATTTTTGTTTGCTTCCATGGGAGGAGTAATAATTTTTCTTGTAATGCGGGTCAGGGTTAAAAATGAAATGTTACGTGCTAAAGCTTTGCAAATAGAGGTAGAACATAAAAACCGGGAATTGGCAGCATATGCGGTGAATTTTGTGCAGAAAAATGAGATCATCAATACAATGAAAGAGAAGGTACAGGAACTGGATAAAAAGATCCTACCTGAAAATAGGAGAGCCCTCAAGGAAATTAGTGGAATTATTGATGAGAGTTTCAGAGCCGACAAGGAATGGGAAAATTTCAAGCTGAGATTTGAAGAAGTACACGAAGGGTTTTTTGTGAAGTTGGCGGAGAAATACCCGGATTTGGGAAGCGCTGAAGTAAAGCTTTGTGCCTTGATTAGGCTCAACATGAGTGTTAAGGAAGCTTCTCAAATCCTGGGAATAGCCCCCGATAGTGTGAAGACTTCACGATACAGAATAAGAAAGAAGTTAGGGTTAACCAGGGATGAAAACCTGATGAATTTTCTGGCAACTGTTACTACTTAGAAAATTCGAGTCATAAAAGACGGAAAAAAGGATAAAGTTTAATCTATTCTTTTCAATTCGTACATGCCGGCATTCTCTGTCCGATTGGTAGCTACATAACATTCATATGAACTTGCACTAACTGAAACTATCTTTACTTTTAAGAAAATTGCGGAATCGTCCTGTTGCCTTAGGAGATATTCACAATCAGCTACCCAGGTTACATTATAGTAATCTATTTCTCCAGAATTCTTATTTTCCTGAATTTGTTGATCTCCTGTCCGTGTAATGATCAGGTTTTTTGTTTCAAATTTGCCGTTACGCACATCCTGACATGAAAGTGAATCCGGAATGTTGACCATATTGTAATCCTTACTTGGCCCAATTGTAATATCTGGTGTTTCCTTTTGGTATAAAGTGTAACCCAGCGATACATTTACAAATAAAAGCAACACTGTGGATATTACTGGAAGTAATTTTACCAACTTATCTTTAAACTCCATGCCTTTATAAGGAATAAATGAACTGAAGATACTTACACCGACACAAACAAAGGCTACAGCTGCCACCATGATTGATAACCCCAAAAAATTGCTTAGGCTATCAATCCCACTGAATTCCATTGGGAAGTCCGTAAATATTATCATCAGGACAATGAAACTAAGTAATAAAATGCCTGCTAATGACCACCAGATGATTCTTGCCATGTCAATGAATTTTATAACTCAAGTTAATTCCAAAATGTGAATATACGTTGCTAGACTTCACTCAAAAATAATTCTTCACTAAACATTCAATTTAAATCCAAAGACTTCCAGATCCCCCTGTTTGAAATCGATTTTTGGGTAGCGCTTGAAACCTAGTTTTTCGTACATCTTCCAGGCTGTTTGCATCGCTTTTGTGGAATGAATCAACACTCGGCCTTTTTCGAGTTCTTTAGCTCTCAGGATGCATTTCCTTGATAATAATTTCCCTACTTTTTTTCCTCTTGCTTCCTGATCTACAGCGAGTAACCTAAATCCAACGGCATTTTTTTCGAAAGGGGCGGAACCACCAGAGGCATAGTTTTTCATTTGATCTATAAACACTACGGCTCCTAAAACTTTCCCATTTTGGTCATAAGCCGCAAATATTTCTGTGTTCGGTTTTTTAGTCAACTCCCCTACATTTCGAAGAAGGTCATAATAGCCTGGATGTTCATTTGGGTCAAGAAAATCATCCAGATTGGAATAAACCTTTACCATCAATTCGCCAATCACTTCATAGTCTTTCTCATCAGCATTCTTGATGATAAGATTTGAGTGATGCCGGAAAAATCGATCTGATAGAGGTTCTTTTTGAAGCGCTTGATCTATTCTGCCGAGTGAATCCAGAAAATTTCCATTGATATTAAATAACTCATTCAGGACTTTTGAAAATGTTTCCCAAATAGGATTGAGCTTTTTTCCGGATTCCTGACCTTCACTTGTGAGGCTGACAATTTTTGATCTTTTATCATTGGGATTTGGATATATAGTCACTAGTCCAGATGATTCCAGGTCTCTCACAATATTCTTCACTGTGATATTAGTGAATGCAATTCTTTCCGTTAATGAAGTTATACTTTGCTGGTTTTCAATTAATAGAGACTGAAATATTGGAAACCAGGAGGATTTGAATTGAATGCCTAATTCATTATATATCTGGTCGCCTTCAACTTGCAATTTTTCATAAATTCGTCTAATTCTGGATCCGGTGGACAGGTAACCAAGGTCTTCTAATTGATTCATTTTATAAAAATACTATAATAATTTTATAAAAGTATTTCTATAAAAATAATATCCTACCTGACAAATTCATTTGGTAATGCTGATCGATGATAATGAATCATTTTCCATTTACCATCACGCATTGTAAATACAAGGGATTGCCTCCCATAGACAGTTCTTAACGGCCCATCTTTTGGTTTTGTGGTTTGAGCATAAAACCCATCAACCAGTCCTACACTGTCAATAATTTTAAAATTGGAATGGTAAACAGAGTACCCAATCTTTTCCATTGACTCCATATAATTCTGAATTCCCTGTTGGTATGATTCCATATTATTGGCTCCATTCCTGAGAAATGGCACATCTCTACCAAACCCATAATTTCCCCAGCTAATCTCTGCCACAGTTTTTGAGTCCAGATTATTCCATGCTTCCACCCAATTATTATAAGTGGTTTCTAGCGATTTAACGTCTTGGTCCTGACTGAATAATGGAAGATTAATTAGGTGTATGCAAGCTAAACAAACGAAGTATTTCATAGGCCTTTTAGGATAAACAGTATTGATATCTCTTACCCTTGCTCTAGATATAAGAGGTTAAATTGAGTTTGGTTCAAAGTCTATTGATCAGTTTTCCATCCTTAAGAATTATGAAAGGTTGAAAAACAGTACTCAAATCCTTCAATGGGTTCCCATTTACTAATATAAGATCTGCTTTTTTCCCTTCACTTACAGTACCGAAATTTGGATTGGATAGAAACAATTTGGCATTCAAAGCGGTAGCTCCTCTTAAAATATCAATTGGAGCCATTCCAAATTGTTGGAGTAAACTGAGTTCCTGGAAATAGGTTGATCCTGCATACGTACCAGGCAAATTGCTATCAGTACCAACAAGGATTGTTACATTGCGTTCCAGCAACAAATTGAAGTTTGATTTCCAAGACTGCTCATGAAGTTTCACATCCGCAAAGAAATCACTCATTACTGCCTGGTCACGTGCAAGTAATCCATCTTGACCAGTTACCGGATCCAATATCACTTTAGGAACCAATTCCTGATCAATTTCTGAAGGTTGAAATTTTCCATCATGAATGGCAGCAACATTTGTAAAACCTGACAAAGTATAAATGATTGGTTTTCCATAAGAGGCAATTTCATCAGCTTGCTGTGGAGTCAGTTCACCTCTCCAAATACCATGAGCCAAAGCATCCGCACCAGCCTTCAAAGCATTTATGGCATTATCCGGGCTGCCGATGTGTACTATGACTTTTTTGTCAAGGTTATGAGCTTCCGAAACTATGGCCTTCAGTTGTTTATATGACATTTCTGGTGATCCAGGAGGGATCTGATCCATAATTACTTTGACAAAATCCACCTCACTCTTAATGTACTTTTTCAGCAACGTCTCTGCTTCTAAAGGACGTTCAATAGTTGGAGAAATTCCATTGACCATACTTTTCAATGGCCAGGGCAACATCTGCTCGGTCAGTGGTATAGGATGGCTGTTTTTTACAGTAATTGGTATATGTGTGTGGTATATATTGGGACCAGGTATATTGCCTGCAATCACTTTTTGTTGAATCTTTTCAAGGTTTCCACCAATTCCCCCCAGGTCATAAACAGTGGTAACTCCTGCATAAAGATATGCCTCGAGGTTAAAATTTAAATTGGCTTTATAATTCTCCCAGGGAACCGCACCGCTTCCTGATAAATGTACGTGAGCATCGATGAATCCTGGCAAAAGAGTTTTTCCATTTCCGTCAATCAATTTCCAGCCTGCTTCTGATTGTATGTAATTTCCAATCTTGGCAATAATTCCATCCTTCAGCAAAACGGATTGATTTTTAATGAGCTCAGGTGAATAGCCATCAAATATGTCAACATGCTCAATCAATAAAATTTGCTGATCTCCCAGCTCAACCAATTGATTCCCTTCAATTTTTTGACATGCTACAATAGCAATCAGGATTAATGGGGATATAAAAGTTATAATTCTTTTCATTTCTAGTTCATTTGAACTAATCTTAAGCAATAATAGTAAATTTGAAAGAACAGCGCTATGAAAACGAAAGAAAAAATCATAGAGTCCGGAAGAGAGTTGTTCAATGACCAGGGTGTGGAGAAGATTACTACTCGACATATTGCCGCGGCAATTGGTATTAGTCAGGGTAATTTGCATTACCATTACCCAAATAAGGAAGAAGTCATCAGAGCTTTGTTTGAAGCTTTCCTTGAAGAAGTTCAAGGGGCATCTGGTTTTGACCCGAATAAGCCATTTGAAAAACAGGATGTGCTTGATTCTATGCACCGTAACTTTCAGTTGATGTACAAGTACAGGTTCTTATTCCAATCTAATGAAGATGTGTGGAGGAGAGTACCTGCTATCAAGGAAATGGTTCAAGCCTTGTTCAATCAGAAAAAGTTGGAAATTCGTAATTTGATAATGTTATACAGGGAACAAAAAATATTCCGGTCAGATATTAGCGATGCTCAGGTAGCCTTTTTATCTGAGCAATTTATTTTTCAAATCACATCCTGGCTCACTGCAGCCAGGTACTCAGAGCATAGTGCTGATCAAGTGGATTATTATGTTCGGTCTTTATTCAGGTTGTGGTTGCCCTATTTGAATGTAGCGGTAATGGATGAATGGGAGTCGTTATTGAGTGAATAATTATCGCTCAAGTAGTTGATATGTATTGGATTAGCACCTAAAATGTCTTTTTGACACTTATAGTCTAAATCAATCTGAAAGAATCATTTAGATTGATGAAATGAAGAATAAGGTCACATCGAAAAGTTTAATAATTCTACTATCAATTTTAATTGGGATCACTCAGAATTCTCTGGCGCAAGATCCAAATTTCTTTATTTTCTTATGTTTTGGCCAGTCAAACATGGAAGGTCAGGGAACTATTAGTGGGCAAGACAATATAGTGGATGGCCGATTTCGTGTTTTACAGTCAGTAGACTGTGAAAACCTGGAAAGAGAGCAGGGTAATTGGTATAAGGCAGTTCCACCACTCACCAGGTGCTGGAATGGTCTGTCACCGGCTGATTATTTTGGTCATACACTTGTAGAAGCTCTTCCAGAACACATTCGAATTGCAGTGATTAATGTTTCAGTGGGTGGTTGTAAAATTGAATTATACGATAAGGATAATTACCAGAACTATGTATCATCTATTACAGAGGATTGGTTACTCAATATCATTAATGAATACGATGACGGTAATCCATATGGTCATTTGGTGTCTTTGGCAAAAAAAGCGCAGGAATTTGGGGTAGTTAAAGGGATTCTTCTTCACCAGGGTGAATCAAATAACGGAGATGCTAATTGGCCAGCTAAAGTTAAAGTTGTTTATGATAACCTAATAAGTGACCTCTCACTCACTGCTGAGAACACACCTCTTCTGGCAGGTGAATTGGTACATGAGGATCAGGGGGGATTATTGGCAGGAATGAATACAATTATTAACATGCTACCTGAAACAATACCTAATTCACACATAATTTCTTCCAGCGGGTGTACCGCGAAAAGTGATAAAATCCATTTTGATGCAGAAGGTTACAGAGAACTTGGCAGGCGCTATGGAGAGAAAATGTTGTCATTATTAGATTATGATGAAGAAGCACCGCTCCACACGGAAAATTTGAGCCACGGATATGGGCTCACACAGAATTTCCCAAACCCTGTGAAGAATCAAACAACCTTCACCTTCCAGGTTCCCTTCACCAGTTTTGTCGAATTAATTCTATTTGATTTATCAGGTAAGCCAGTAAAACAATTGATGGGTAAAACCATTACCTCAGGAAAGCATCAATGTACATATGACCTCTCTGATATTTCCAAAGGCACCTATATCTACCAATTAAAGGCTGGAGATATTAGGATACAGGAACAGCTGATTTTGGAATAGACTAGAAGTATTGATTTTGAGGATCAAGTTGGCGGGTAACTTCTTCCATCACTTCATTAGTGACATCAATTCCACCAGTTAAATTCCTAAATAATGTTTGAATGGTATAGATGGGTCCCCAGGGGATACCCTACCAACCCAGAAAGAATGTCAAAAAAGTATAACCCAATCCTTTCACAACGGCATTTTCACCACCTTTTATTAAGTATATCCCCGAAGATTGTTTGGAGGTTAAAAGAATAATGGAAAAACAGTATTGATATACCACGAATTTTCCACCTCTATCAACCTCATACTGATAGTCTTTCAGGTCCTGACTTCCAAAATTTTCTACGATCATAAGTTTGTAATTAAAGACACATGATTTGGATTAATCCTTGTTGTGCATCCTAATTTAGTCAAATTATTGACTAATAAGAATTCACATCAATTTCCCCTACCAAAAGTTAAAATATGGTCATCAGGATCGGTAATGTCAAAGTCTTCCATGCCGTATTCCTGTTGTTTTAATGTAGATATGATAGGTACTTCTTTTTTCTGGAATTCCTGAAAAACTTTTCTCACATCGTGCACAAAAATATAAATAGAAGCCGGGCCGGGAGAGGGTTTCAGGTAGTTGTCAGTTTGGGTAAGGTGTATTGAGATATCTCCTCTTTTCAATATGGCATATGAAGTGGGTTCTCCCCAGGTAAAATTGAGTTGGAAGGATAGTTTTTGAGTATAAAATTGAATTGAATTCTGAATATCAGAAACAGGTAATACGGTTGCGGCATGAGAGAAAAGCTCCATATAGGTATCGATCTGTTTTAAAGATAATGAATGAGGCTGAAGATATGTTCTTTTTCTTGATAGCTTTACCAAATGGCAACAATCGGATTATACTTAATGGCTGCTCTTTATTTCTTCACAGGGGTAATGCATTTCAGGTATCCAAAAGTCTTTGGTAAGATAATCCCCCCGATATTGGGCAATAAAAAATTGATCAATACTCTCAGTGGTGCTGCTGAAATAATTCTCGCAGTTGCATTACTAATTCCGGGTATTACTGAATATGCAGCCTGGGGAGTAATTGCATTACTTGTTGCCGTATTTCCTGCTAACATATATCACCTGCAACAGAAAGGAGCTGGTATGAAAATTCCAATCTGGTTGCTATGGTTGAGGTTACCTTTACAAGGAGTTCTGATCTATTGGGCTTATCTGTATACTTAGCAATTACTGTTGTGAATTGGCATAGAACTGAAAACCCAGGAATCCATAGATTAGCCAGGTAAACATTTTCAATGCTAACGCTGGCAGTACAATCCCAGATAATATCAATGCGATCCACCCAATACCAAAAATGAGCCCAGCGGTTTTCAGGTTTCGTTTGCTCTTTTCTAATACTGAGTTTTCAATTGCACTAAAGACTATTGTCATAGCAATACCTGCGCACAGGCTATATAACCCAATATTATATAAGACTATATCACTTTCAGCCATGAGCATAATAACACCACCCACCAAAGAAAATGTTAAGAGTGATGCGGTAATATTGGCTGTTTTGATCTCGCTTTCTTTGAGCATGTATTTTCCAAAAGCGTTAAATCTCAGAAACAGGTTAGAAACTGGTCCTATTATCCATGTTGAAACAGCGAAAATAACATATAGCCAAACGAATATACCTGCAATTGGGGCCAAACTACCTAGACTTTCAGAGATTGTGTCTAACCCTCTGATCATTAAATAACCTATTATGATGACGGCCCACCTCACATTTGGCCGTAAACTCTGCATCCAGAAGATATACTTCAGAAATAGCCTGTAGTATAAATTAGTTGATTTAATCGCATGCAGCATGCCGTTTCTGGCAAATTCATTGTTTGGGTCTAATCTTAAAGCTTCTCTAAAGTGTTCTTTAGCTTTTTTGATATTTCCTTTCTCCAGCTCACTGAACCCTACAGTCGCATGGGTATTTGGGTTCATTGGATTGTTTTTCAAAGCTTGTTTGTCTGCCTCAATCCTTTCATCTTCTCTTCCCAGCTTCAATAAAGCTCTGCTCAATTGGTTAAGACAGGTTTCATTTTGGGCATCAATTGCCAGGCCTTCATTCGCTGCTGCAACAGCTTCCTCAAATTGAGCTTCCTCAAAATAAATCATCGACTTGATGGCATGCGCTTCTACCAGCATGGGGTTGAAACTCAAAGCACTGTTTAAGAGCTTTAATGCACTCTTCCTTTTGCCTAATTGCGTTTGCGTAATACCTTTTAAATACAGGATATAGGGATTTGATGGGGCTAATTTAATGAGGTCATCCACTACCTGGTCAGCTTGTTCGTCCTGATTGAGTCCAAGGTGAGTTTGGGCTAAAATGATTAAACCATCCAGGTTTTCAGGGTTAGCAGTCAGGTAATTCTTTATTTCGGTTTGCGCTTCTCCAAACCTATCCTGGTTTAGCAGATGTTCTGCTTTTTGTAAAGATTTTTCCAGTTCCATCATGGTTGATTATTTCTTGATTTTCAGATATGATAATATTTCATCGTAAACTCCGGAATCATTGGCATAAACAGCATAATTTTTAGCAGTTTGAAACCATTCTTTTGTGCTGGGTTTCACGGTCTTAATAGCTTGTAGGATATTTTTAGTGGTGAGAGGTGAAGGAACTCCCTTTTTAATAGCTTCCTGCAACTTTTCTTCCACAGCAACATCAATACAGGCATTAATATCCGCACCAGAGTACGCCTCACTATTTTTTGCCAACTTGTCGAAATCAATGCTTTCTGTTGGCTTCCCATTTAGTGCGATTCTAAAGATTTCTTTCCTGCTTTCACGTGAAGGAGGTTGAACAAATATCAGTCGATCGAACCGTCCAGGTCTGCGAAATGCAGAGTCCAGGTGCCAGGGAGCATTTGTAGCGCCTACAATCAGGATACCATCATTATCACTTTTCATACCATCCAATTCTGCCAGAAATTGGTTAATGAGGTTTCTTCCTCCACTACTTCTTAAATCATTTCTATTGGCGCCCAGGGCATCTATTTCGTCAAAGAACAGCACGCATGGAGACATGGCCCTCGCCTTTTCAAAGATCATATTTAATTTCTTTTCGCTTTGGCCAATGTACATGTCCAGAATTTCATCTATTCCCACGGAAATAAATTCTGATTCTATTTCTCCTGCAGTTGCTTTGGCTAAATATGTTTTGCCACAACCGGGAGGGCCATAAAACAAGATGCCACCACCTATCTTTTTCCCATAAGATTTATAGAGGTCTGCATGTTGAATAGGATGAATAATTTTCAGCTCAATTTGCTCTTTTTCCTTCTCCATTCCTCCCACATCAGCAAATTTTATAACATCCCTTTTGCCAAAGATTTGGTCTTCTATGTCTTCTGAAAAAGACTTCTCCTCCTCTTCAACAGGGGTTTCTATGTCCAAAGGATCAATGATCAATTTTGACTCCAGATGACCATCTTTGAAATCGGGATTCAGGACTTTAATCCTATGATAGGACTCCACAGCATCGTGAATGTTATTTTCTGCTATTTGAACTTTGCATAAAAGCTTGAGTGCTTCTATATTTTCTGGTGAGCCCGATAAAATTTCTTCCAGGATTATGATAGTTGTTCCATAATTTTGCTTGCCAAAATAGCTATTAGCGAGTCCCATTTTTGCCAATGGGTTGGCAGGATCCTTTCCAATTAATTCTAAACACTCATTTTGTAAATCATCCCAGCACTCATCTTTAATAAGGGTATCTATAAGGATTTGTTGTAAGTAATGATTGTCAGGGGATGCGGAAAGCGCTTCTCTCAATTTTTTTATTTCGTCACTCATAGGTTGAATTCTCCAGACAAAGGTAATCGATTGTTGGACTTTGAAGTATTACCTTCTTGCTAATAATATTGAAGAATTTATCTTTCCTCAGGTGGGATTGTTTTGAATTTGTCTTTCAATTTCTGAAATTCAATTGGATCGGGTGTTTTTTGGACCGCATTCTTTGAAGCAGGGTATTTTTCAAGACGACTGGCAGGTCGAACTGGTCTTTTTTCAAATCCCCCACCACAATTGGGGCACACATTCTCCAGAATGGTTTCTACGCAATCTTTACAGAATGTACATTCAAAAGTACAAATCAGGGCTTCAGTACTATTTGGAGGAAGTGGTTTTCCACAGTTTTCACAATTGGGTCTTATTTCCAGCATTTGTCTAAATTAAATAATTACTGGAAATAGTCCGGGAATCTAAAATCCGCTACGCGACTCCCGAACCTTTAACCAACATCGTTTGTCTAGGAGGCCTTTTTACTGTCCATGAATTTTGTGATCTCCCTTTTCTTAAGGGCAGTTTTCCCAATATATTCAGGCTTTAATTTCTTCAATGATTTCTTGTCTAGTGTAGAGACAAATGGTCGATCAGCCATTGCCGACAAGATCATCGTTTTAGGTCTGCTTGGTAATTCCTTTGTGTAAAAGCTAAAGCCAATTATATCATCTACTTCATTTAGTACTTTGATCAGACTAAATGACCCATTGGCGTTCTGTATAGAGAATATATCACCCTCTGAATACTGAAGTTTTTTCTTCTTTTTGATGGTAAGAAGTAATACTGAAATCACCAATAATGAGATAGCCGCAATAACCGTTAAATCCATAGCTTTTTAAATTCAATTACTCTAAACTACATTGAATTATTGATCTATATAAAACATATGGAGTGACTATTGATAATGTGGTAGTGAGAACGAATTTATTCGTGATAGGAATTTCGCTTAACTAACCTTCAATGTATTTTGAGTTCATGGATCTTACAGCGCGTTCTATTCCAGCTGGGGTCAGCGGGAACATTGGAATGAGTTTCATCATCACCTGAATGGTATAAGTATGTGGCCAATACTTAATGGGTTCCGGGTTTAACCAAACACTTTTTTTGAACTTTTCAACGATTGCATTGATGCTCCCGATACTTTGAGAATCCAGTTCATATGGTGCCATAGCCGCATCGCCGATGAAAAATACCCGGTATGATTTATGATGTTGCAGGAGTCTTTCTATCTTAATTGATTTGGTTCTCCTTTCGTCAATGTAGACCTTATTGTAGATGGTATTGTGGAAATAATAGGTTTCCAGGTCATGTGCAAACCGGGTTTTCATTTTCCTGAACAATCGCTGGACACTTCGAACGTATGGAGCCATGGAATATCCACCATTGTCTATCAAAACCATCACTTTTAACTCCTCATTCTTCTCACTGGTTAACTCCGGAATAAATAAACCACCACGTTTTAGGCCAGATTTGATAGTTAGAGGAACATCTAATTTTTCTGTAGCACTTTCTTCAATCACTCCCTTGATGGAAGCCAATGCCGCATCCACATTGTTATCATTTAGTGTGGCATCTCTGTCAATAGGGAAATAATTTTTGTCACCCATTACTTTTCTGGCCATCTTGCCCCCACCCTGACCTCCAACACGGATGCCATTTTTGGCAGCACCACCATGACCATAAGGAGAAATCCCTCCGGTTCCAATCCAATGGCTGCCACCTCCATGTTTTGATCTCTGCTGGTCGCGCACCTTCTCCATTCTTTCCAAAAGCTCTTCCAGTGTTAGGTCTGAATAATCCGCCATTTTATCAAGTTGCCTTTCAGAGGGCTCAGCATCATCCTCCACAGGATCCTTGTCTTCCAGATCAGGATTGTCTTTGTCCCAAATGTCTTTTCCGTCAATCACCTCTTTGATATCGTAGCTGGTCAAATGAACTTCATCCAGAAAGGTGTTAATTAGTTTTTCTTCATCAACGTCACGATCAGCTTCATCCAGGAATTGTGTTTTCCATTGGGAAAAGGTTTCAGACCTTAGGATAGCATCTTCTAATGATTGGCCAGGTTTTATTGGGATATGTAAAAAATACTCATAATATGCTTTCGTGAAAGGTCCAACATCAGAAGGTTCTTTTACTATGATCCCTTTCAGCACATTGTGTACGTCTCCCAGGGTTTTGATCAATCCCTTTTGCATGGCTTTTCTCAATAGAAGTAGTGTTCTTACATCTGCCTTTAAGCCATGGGCTCTGAATCGTTCTGGTAGACTACTAAGCATATTAATTCCATTGGGTTCCAAATGTTGCACCACTTGCTCCCAGCATACGGTTTACACGTTCCATATCAGCCTGGGTTTTGATAAGAGCGCCCACGCCTTCTAAACCTTCAATTTTTTCTATCGCATCTTTAGGAGCGATATCTCTCATGTACTTGAGCCAATTGAGAATCTCTCTGGTAGTTGGTGCCCGTTCCAGGCCTAATCTTCTTAAGTGGTAAAAGACATCAAGTGCAACTCTTACCACTTGAGCATCTATTCCAGGATGATGTTTTTCTATGATCTTTGCCATCACATCTTTATCAGGGAAATCGATGTAATGGTAAATGCATCTTCCTTTAAAGGCAGTGGGCAATTCTTGTTCCCGGTTAGACGTGATGACAATAGCAGGCATATCCTCCTCAGATACTTCTATCACTTCACCTGATTCCGGCATGATGAATTTTCTATGACTCAAGGCATAAAGCAGGTCATTTGGAAATTCTCTTGGAGCCTTGTCTATTTCATCAATAAGCAATACAGAATTGGGTTTGCTATATGCAATGGCTGCCGGACCCTTCACCACATAATCTCCCAGAGATTCCGGATTTCTATCTCCTGTGGTAAGCTTCGATTCCAACCCTTTTTCTTCACGCTGTGCGTTTAGAATCTCTATTTGAGAATCTCGGAGATATTTCACATGATCGAATCTTGCTACGAATTGTTCTACGTTACTTTTAGACCCAACAGGGTATACTTCCAGGGACAATCCACGATCATTGGCATAATGGATTGGGAGGTCAGTTTTTCCTGTTCCGGGTTCTCCTTCGATGAGTAAAGGCATTCCTAATACCCGAGCCATATGGAAGGCTTGTGCCAGTGCAGGGTCGCACAAATATTTTTCAGATCCGGTCCAGTGTGATTTTTCTGCCATAGTAATTAAAAACTAATCAATACAATTTTAGTTCATTTTTGGCAGATGTATTTTGACAGTGGATTTTATGAAAAAAAGAAATCCCAGAACAGCACTATGCCACCCTGGGATCTCAAACAGCTACGGAACACAATCTATGCTTCAAAGTAACTGAGATTTATTTTTTTGAATTTGTCAAAGGACTTTCCAATCCTGCCAAGTTGTTGAAATGGCTGTTTACTTCATCTTAAAGTAGTTTTTTAGATGAAATAATCCCCAAAACCATGGATAAATTTAGAATGCATAAACCATTATACTTAGCCAAACAGGTCAATTGCCTTCTGGAAAGAGTCCACAGATCTTCTCACATCATCTTGAGTAGTTGCCCATGAGCAAACACTAATTCTGATTACCCTTCTTCCATTCCAGGTGGAACCTCCTACCCAGCACTCTCTTTGGTCCTGTATGGATTTGATTACTTTTTCCGTAGTTTCATCATCTTTGCACTGGACCATCACTTGATTGAATACTACATCGTTTAGCACTTGATAACCATCCACAGATTCCAATAAGTCAGCAAATTGTTTAGCTCTTTTATGTAGTCCAACAATCATTTCTTCAATTCCTTCTTTCCCCAAATACCTCATGGTAGCCCAGAGTTCTATAATCCTTGCACGGCGGCTCATTTCAGGTGTGAAATACATGCCATCACGCTCATCGCCTTTCACGATATACCCGCCACTCATGTGAAGAGAGGCTACTAAAGCATCCTGATTCTGACACAATATGATCCCGGAATCATAGGGTGTATTCAAGGTTTTATGTCCGTCCACAGCCCAGGAGTCTGCATGTTCAAATCCTTTTGTTAAATGTTTAAACGTTTTTGTTGCTCCTGCCCAAAGCCCGAAAGCACCATCAATGTGGATCCATGCTCCTGCTTCTTTTGCTTTTTTGCAAATGCTTGCAAAGTCATCAAAAGAGCCGCTGTTCACATTACCAGCTTGTAGAATTAGAATAGTAGAGTTATCTAACGCTGGTATTTGGTCCGGTATGATCCTTCCCTGATCGTCCACATCCACCCACTCTATATTGGCTTTACCCAGGCCGATAAGTGATATGGCTTTAAGTATAGTAGAGTGTGCATGTCTACCGGTTACCACCCTTATTTTGGGAGCTGAAAAAAGTCCAAGCTCAGTCAGATCCCAACCCTGATTCATAAGTACACGATACCTTCCTGCTGCTAAACCACAGAAATTTGCCATTGAGGTACCACTGACAAAGCCCGCTACCGTCTCTTTTGGAAATCCAAACAGGTTGATCAACCAGTTTTGGACCACAACCTCCAATTTTGAAGCTATTGGAGACAAGACCTGCAGACCTGTATTCTGGTCCCAGAAAATTGAAAGGTTTTTAGCGGCGAGACCTGCTGGAACAGTACTTCCATTGACAAACCCAAAATACCTTCCACCTGTTTGAGCCACAGTGGCAGGGCCTCCATAGGTATTCAGTATCTCAATTATATCATGAGCCTCACTTGCTTGATCAGGTAAGTCCTCTACAAATCTGCTTAGATCATTTAACGCCTGTTCAGTTGGGTAAACATTGCGGTCATGTACTTGTGATTGATAATCCAGGGCCATGGCTTCCGCTTTTTCGAAAAGTGATCGATCCGCCCTGTCGGCAAACATTTTTTGCTGAATTGATGACATTGAGTTTTTTGGTTTTAAAGGTAATTGGATTTGAAATATATTGATACGTTTGTCAGGCTACTATTGATTTCTGTTACGCTTTTTTCTCATTTTGTCCTTGTGGTGATTTCAGCTACTTTAGTATGCGAACGAAAGTATGTAAAATGAAGAAAGCAGGATACCTTTTGCTGGTTTTAGCCTGCATGCTATGTTTAAAAAGCAGAGCCAATACTGATAGTTTATTACTGGTGCTTGACCAGACAATTGCTAATCAGTCATCAATTGTAAAGGAGAAGTTTGAACGCATAAGGAAAATGAGTGTCAGACTTATAGATTCAGAAGGTGTGCAACATTATTCTCTTCTGGACAGCCTTTTCATGGAATATGCTTCCTTTCAATATGATTCAGCATTTGATTATGCTATGAAACAATTTAATCTGGCAAGTTCTCTTAATGATAAGGATAAACTCATTAGAGCCAAATTGAATCTCACCTTTGTACTTCGATCAGCTGGGCTTTACAAGGAAACCTTTGATTCCTTGAATACAATTTTACCAGAATCATTACCAGATGATCTTGTTTCGGTTTACTATGAACAAATGGCCAGAGCATACTATGACCTTGCTGCCTATAACCGGGACAGGTATTACGCCATTTCAAATCATGATTTGGCCAATGATTATGCAGATTCAGCTATCCAACGTTATCCTGACAACAGTCTGGCGTATTTTCGGATAGCCGCATTAAAGGCTGAAGCAAATGGTAACTTCAGGGAGGCTAGTTTCCTTTTTCATACCATCGTAGAAAATTTTCCAGTAGATAAGCATCAGTATGCAATGGCCTGCTACAGTCTTGGTAAGATCAATGATAGGTTGAAGGACGGAGAGGAGGCCATTGATATGATTATAAGAGCAGCTATTGCCGATATCCAGTCTAATACTCGAGAGGCAATTGCACTTATGGAGGTAGCTAATTATTTGTATAATCGAGGTGATATTGACCGGGCTTACACTTACATTTCAAAAGCAGTGGAGGATGCCAATTTTTATGGAGCCAGACAAAGAATACTACAAGCTTCATCTCATTTTCCGGCTATTGAGGCAGCAAAGCTGGCAAGTGTTCAATCCGAAAGTAGCAGGATGCAAATAATACTTCTGGGAGTAAGTCTTACCGCAATTATTATTCTTCTCTTTGGTTTGGCACTTTACAAGCAATACAAACAGCTTGTAAAAACCAGGCATAACTTGCTCCAGTTGAATGAAAAATTGAAGGAAGCGAATACAATCAAGGAAGAATACATAGGACATTCGTTTTCCAAGGATGCAGAATACCTCAGAAAGCTTGAGAAGTTTAAAGAGGATATTGAAAAGAAAATGCTGGACAGGAAGTTTGATGACATCCGATATGTTTTGCGAATGTTCAATATCAAAAAAGAACAGGAAGCGCTCTTCATAAAATTCGATGAATTATTTCTTAAGCTTTTTCCAAATTTTATCAACCATTTTAATTCATTTTTCAACCCGAAAGATCAGTTCCACCTAAAGAATGATAAAGCCTTGCCGGTTGAACTGAGAATCTTCGCATTGATTAGGATTGGTATTACTGATCATGAACAAATAGCAAGCATTCTACGCTACTCGGTTCGCACAGTTTATAATTATAAGAATATAGTAAAAGGGAAGTCATTACTCCCAAAGGATGAGTTTGAGGATGAGTTGATGAAGCTGAAAACAATTGATTGAGTATTTATATAGCTGTGTTACACCTTACAATTTGTTTACCTAAAATGAATAGTTAATAATTTGTAATCCTTTGTATATCAGCTGTTTAATCCTTTTTGAGTCAGAATAATATTTACCTAAACTGTCATAAAATTCGAGCAGGGGTTTTTAAGAGTCAATTTTGGTTCTGTGTAAATTAAATGAAGAAGAACCTATGCGTAACTATTTATCTCTATTGGCGATTAGCTTTATAATCATTCACTCATCATCAGGTCAACGTCAGCGTGCTCCTATGTACTACAGTGCATATGCATACCTCTATACCATTAATAGCAACCAACCTACTGAATTGTATATGGAAGAGGATCTGTGGAAGCACAATATTGATTACATATCAGAAAATTTAGCTCCACTTGGTTTTGACATAATCGCTACTGATGGTTGGGGAGAAGCTCAAAAAGATGATAATGGCTTTCTTGTGAGACATCACCCCACCTGGGACAGTTCTTACTCTGAATGGTCGGTTTATAGCAATCAGATTGGTGTGAAGATTGGAATGTATGATAATCCCCTTTGGATCAATTCAGAAATTGAATCCACAAAACATCTTATGGATTCCACTGCAGGTGACGTTTGGTTTAATTGGATAAAAATCAATGAGCCGCAATCAATCAACGGTAGTGGTGATACTCTTATAAGTGCCAGAGAGCATATGAAAAGGTACATTGAGTATTATGCTAATGACATACAGACAGACTACTTGCGTGTAGATTTCTTGTCATGGTATGAGGATGGCATTGACAAAAGTTCGTGTTACACCGTGGAAAGCAATAGACCTATTGAAGATTACCAAAAGGCACTTGGTTATTTAAATGATTTTTGTGATTCACTGGATATTCAGTTAAGTCTTGTAATGCCGCATTTATACAATAATGCAGCCACAGAGAAAGAATATGCGCCAGGAAGTATGATCAGGATAAACGAAGATGCCACACATGGTGGTTGGGATAGGCTGAGTGACCTTGAAAAAGGGAATGAACACCAGATTTGGTCAAAATACCACAATACGTTCGATGGATTAACATACTGGTCAATAGTATCAGGCTTTGATGATTCCAATGGTGAAATGATCCTTGATGGAGATTTTATATGGTTGTCATCTTTTGAAGATGATGATGAAAAGAAAGCAGCTCTTTCGATCAACCTGGTGGCAGGTGGAGCTATTGCATTGACTGAATATTACATAGAAGATATTGCAAGCAGTATGCATCTGCTGGAAAATGATGAAGTTTTTACTTTGAACAGAGAAGGATTCGTGGGTAAGCCTATCGATTATGATTGGGAGAGTAGCCAACCCATAGACCCAAATGATATTGTGAACATAAGTGAGCGTTGGGCCGGTAAAATGGCTAATGGAGATTTCATTGTCTGCTTGTTTAACAGAGACACCGTTGAGCACACAAAAAGTGTAGATTTCGACGAAATCTATGGTTATGAGTTTGATAGTGTAAAAGTCAGAGATCTTTGGGCAAGGCAGGATTTTGGAGGATATTTCACGGATTTTGACACTTTGCTCCCCCCGCATAGTTGTGTAATGCTTAGATTGAAATCTCCGACAAATTCCTGCAGTCCACAAAACATCTCCTTCAATGCAATATCTGGTAAAACTGGAGACTCCCATTTCTTCGTCAATGCCTACTCAGATTCTGGTCTCCCTGTAAATCTGAGTTTGTCGAAAGGAAGAGGAAGTGTGATCCGGGAAAGTGTTGATTCAGTATTCAAGGTGACCCTGGAAAGTGAAAGTGGACTATTCGAACTAGTGGCAAGCCAGCCTGGGGATTCAATATTTTGCCCGGCTGAAAGTGTTATTCAGCAATTTTCTGTGGCTGGTCAGGGTTACCATGAACCTGAAATGTTCATAGGTGGCACATTTAACGGCTGGAGTCCTGGTAATTACAGAATGAGATTACAGAACGAAGTTTGGACAATTCAGCGTGTATACTTTGAAGCGGGTGTTGAGTATGGAATGAAGTTCGTGAATAATATGGAGTATCAAGGGAAGTTATGGGGCCAGTCAAACGGTATGACAGGAGCTGCAACATTGCTAAGTGGTCAGGACGATAATGTGGTCTTTACAGTTGATAGTACAGGTTATTATGGGATTACTTTTGATGATTTTACACTTGGCTATGCCATCAGCTTGGAAGAAAATGGCGTTTGTGTTCCTCAAACCATTGATTTTGCTCCAATCGGGGACAATGTCCTGGCGGGCGATACTATTGATCTTACGGAGTTTGTAACGTTAGATCAAGATGGACAAAACAGGTGGTGGAAAGTGAACTTCGAAATCAAGGAAGGAGGAGATTACATTGATTTTTGCCGTAAGAAATTAGCATTTCAATGCAAGGGAAGAGTTGTCGTAGAAGCAATTTATAACGGAAGTGATGTTTACTGTCCTGCTAAAATGGAGCAAACTATAAACGGTAATGAAATAAAGGCTAATGAGGAGTACTCGATAGTCTCCAAACTTTCCAGAGAACGCTACAATACTTATGGAGGAACCCGTCTAAGAGCTCTGGATTTGTTTGAAAGTTCAGCAGAGAGCGGGACCAATATTCATCAATGGGAATACTTTCCTGCACTAGAAACACAACATTGGGAAGTGAAAGTTGAAGACGATTGTGTGTATAGTATGCAGATAAAAAATGAGTCAGATTCAGTTTTTGCTATTGATGTGGAGGGTGAATCTCTCAACGATGGTGGTAATATTCACCTTTGGGAATACTATGATGAAGGTGAGCATGACAACCAAAAATGGAGAATAGAATGGGTTACATCCGAAATAGAATATAATGGATACACTCAAATTACCAGAAATTACTTCAAAATCATTTCGAAACACAGTCAAAAAGCGATTGATATCTACCAGGGTTTAGAAGACAATGGTACCAATATCCATCAGTGGGAATACTTCGGTGGTAGCAGTCAGCTTTGGGAATTTGTTCCAGTCAGTTCAAGTGGGAGTAGGGTTGATGTAAGTCATGAACCCATACCCACGAATGCTTTCAACATATATCCCAATCCCACAACAACCAATGGGAAGTTGTATCTGAGAAATGATTTTGAATCAATGAGGTCGGTTAATATGACAATCACAGACATGTCTGGTAATATAAAACATCAGGAAATGATCAAAATTGGAAGTGAGGCAACATTGGATCTCACCATAGCCCCGGGACTTTATGTGGTGGTATTGGATCATGATGGTAAGCGTGAGAGTCATAAGGTGTTGATTGAGCAGTAACCTGGTTTGGATAAGGTGTCCTGGTTAACTATAGTGGACCAGGACATTTTTATAAACCGTATCAGTCCGATTATTTAGCACATCTTATCACATTCATAACGATCCATCACATTGTTCTTTTTAGCATCACTCAAACAAGATATTTTGAAGTTGTTAAGAACAATAATGTATGATTCATAATTACTTCAAGGCTGCTTTAAGAAGCTTAAAAAGAGGAAAGATCATCACCTTGATCAACCTCCTGGGGATGGCAATTGGGCTGACAGCTTCATCTTTAATTTATATTTATACCAGTCACGAATTGTCTATTGATGATTTTGAAGATGTAGATCACAAGTACCGATTGGAACTACAGCAACGGAGTGATCAATCACCAAAATGGGCAATTAACCATGTCTCCTGGGCAGAAAACTATGCAGACAGGATCAGTGAGATAAATTACTTTGTTCAAGTCAAGGATTATGGCCCAAACAAGAAGGTTACAGTTGAAGGCAGGGAATTTATTGAAGAAAAACTCTATGTAACCACTCCTAAAATAATTGATTACCTGGATCTGGAGTTGGTGCATTCATCTGCCAACGATCCCCTGGGTGATCCAAACCATGCAATTATTTCAGAGGATTATGCCTTGAAATATTTTGGGACTCCAAACCCATTGGGTAAAGAAATATTAGTTGATGACCAGGACCGATTTATAGTCAGTGGGGTTTTTAGGCAAAAGGTTCTTAATCATATGCAAGCAGATATCTACCTTGGCTACAATGAGAAGATTCATCATCGAAGTTGGATATACCTGTACTTACAATTGCACCCGGGAGCAGACACTGAAAAGGTAGAACATCAAATCAATGAAATGGCAACTGAATTGGCAGACCCATTTTATAATGATACCGAGTACGCACTCGTCCCACTGAAAGACATCTATTTTCATTCCACTTCAAAATACCAGCATTCCAAAAAAGGCAATTTGACGATTGTCATGATACTGGCAGTTATCGGCGCGTTAATATTGATTGTGGCAGGAATTAATTTTATCAATCTGACCACTGCTATTTTCCTCAAGAGAAATAAAGAAGTAGGGCTTAGAAAAGTGCTGGGTTCTAATGTTGTTCACATATTCCTACGTTTTTTAGTGGAGGTAGTATTGATATTGACGGCTGTCTACATATTATGTAGCATCCTTATTTACATAGCGATTCCTCAAATCAATCAATCATTTGGCGTAAATCTAGGTATCATGAGGAGTATTTGGGACCTACTTTTGATGGGAGCAGGTATCTTTTTGTGCTTTGCAATCCTTACCAGTTTCATCCCCACCATCTATCTCAATGTGGTAAATCTGACGACATCACTAAAGAGAAAGAAAGGCAAAGCTTCAAGTAATCCACTTGTTGTATTCCAGTTTGCTATAGCTACTATGTTGCTTATAGGTACATTTCTGGTAAAAGAACAATTGGCATTGCTGCTGGAAAGAGATTTGGGATATGGAGATGAGCAAATCTTATTGATTCATTTACAGGATGAGGACAACTGGAATAAAAGTACAAGCTTCATTTCCAGGTTTGAAAAATCAAATGGCGTCATTAGTGCTACCTCCATAATGGGAGCTCCGGGAGATGGCGGTATGATGGGTAATCAAAATGCCTGGGCAGAAGGAATGGCACCAGGTGAGAATCTGTTTTTACCGCTATACGCTGGTGGAGAAACACTTTTTGAGACGATGGGTTGGGAGATTATTGAAGGTCGGGATTTTTCTGACGGGATACAGGTTGGTGACTCGACAGGCGCAATAGTCTTGAATGAAGCAGCGGTCAGACAATTTGGTTGGGAGGACCCAATCGGGAAAAGGATGATCATTTCAGGAGAAGATTGGGTAGTCGTTGGTGTAGTGAAGGACTTTCATTTTCTTTCCCTGCACCATACCATTGGCCCACTCGGTATTCAATACCAGCACAACAATTACATCATGGCGTTGAGACTAAGGGCACAGAACCTACCTGAAACCATGCAATTCATTGAAGAAACATGGCAGGAAATTGACCCTAAAAGACCATTATCAAGTTTTTTCCTGGATGAAAATTTTGAAAAACAATACCTCAACGAATCGAGGCTGGACACGATATTGGAAATTTTAATGCTGCTGTCAATAGTGGTGAGTGTCATTGGGACACTGGGGATGGTGATGTTGATCATGGAAGATAAGTTGAAAGAAATTGGGATCAGAAAAGTACTCGGAGCGTCCATTGGCCAAATACTTTACCTGCTGAACAGAAAAATGGTTTTTATTTTGATCGCGGCTAATGTCATCGCCTGGCCGATTGCCTGGTACGCGGTATCTGGATGGCTGGACACATTTGCGTATCGGGTTTCAATATCTCTTTGGGTTTTTGCAGGAGCTGGTATGGTCTCAATATTTGTAGCATTGCTTACTTTGAGTTTTCATTCCTGGAAGGCAGCAAAAACCAATCCGGCAGAGGTTTTGAGAAGTGAGTGATTCCTCATCATAACCTGCGTCCCGATTACTTACTCAAATACTTCCAATGGGTTATATTCCTCGGCAGATATTTTAGGCCTGGAGAAATCTATTTTATAAGCGTGAAAAGTATCATCATTCGATATTTTGCCATCCCTATTGCTGTCCTCTATTGAGTTGAAATACAAGGCCTTATCGTCTTTGAAGGTTTTATACCCCTGGAAATTATGTAATTCCTTGGTGACCTTTGTAAAACTTGAGCCATCAGCGTTACTTATGTATAAAGAATTAAAGTCGTTGCGGTTAAAGGACCCATCACCATTGGTATCTCTGTCGTAAACTGTATAAAGTATGTAGCCTTTGCCTGTCTCGTTGTATATGTGAATCAGGAAGGTTGCCTGGTTGATACTCATGACGTGGTTAGTAAGTTTTTTTCTGTTGCCTTCTTTATCCTCAAATATGATATTGACGAAGTTTCCAGCCATTGTATAGCCGTTTGTATGATTAAATCCATTGGAATAACTATGATCACTATAGGAACCTGATTTTAGTAGTCTGAGGTGGTTTCTTTCTTCCAAATTAACTAATTGAATCGGGTATAAAAGGTGTTCTACACTGTCAAGTCTGGTTGGCAATCCGGCAACCAAAATTTTCGTTGTGTCGGAGGCAATGTCAAGGACAGTAGCCACAGTGTCAATTCCGTTTCCATGTTCACTTTGAGGCCTGTATTTGGAACAAGAGGTCAACAATAAGAAGATAAAAATGGAGACGAAAACGTTATTAATTTCAGACATGATTCAGGTTAATTTTATAATTAGATTAATTTATAAAAATCGGCCCAGTCTGAACCGATTTTACCAGGATATTAAAGCTGCTAAAAACTCAAATCCTTGGTCTTAGCAACAGATTTGATTGATTCAATCATTACCCGATCTAGCATCTGGTCGTCCGACTGTGGTTGATTCTCGGAAATGTATTGTTTTCTTTTTAAACCCAATTCCTGGATTTCTAGTTGAATTTTTTGACGTTCCTTGAGTTTCTTTGAGATGTATATTTCTCTATCCGATTCGTCAAGCTCTTTCAACTCTTCCGGAAGATCATCTTCTTCAATGGTATTGATCACTTTTGGATCATCATTGTAGGCATCTACAAGGTCCCAGCTACTGTTTTTATAGATATGTGAACTTTTCGAAATGGCCCGTTTTACTTTGTTGGCCTGACCATACTGACTCGCATTTGAATCCTGCATAAGTTGCATTTCCCTTTTAGACCGGCCTTGTGAGCCATAGTAAATGTAGGTTTTGTTCAGGGCATCATTCAATTGATCAATCTTATCATCATATGGGGTCTTCACATAAACAGTTTTGCGATCCTGCTCAATACTCATATAAGAACCTCCGGTGGCATCAGCACCAGATTTCCAGGAGGTAGAAATTCCTTCATCATGATTTCCGCAAAAGATAGTATTGACCACAATGTCATTATCTTTTGCCAGGCTACAAGCAGTTCTGTAAGGTACCCTTCCTTGTGTGAAAGGTTCGTTCCCTGCAATAAAGATCATCTTCAAATCAGCCTTGGATTCAGACCAGTCTAATTTATCAATGGATTTTTTGATCACCTGCCCACAAAACTCTTCTCCTCCATTGGTGGTCAATTGGAATAATTTCTCTGAGATTTCATCCAGGTCACTGGTCAGGTTCACAACCATTCTGATAAATCCTTCGGAGGAGGGTAATCTGTCATTGCCATATTCAAAAAGTGCAATCTTCACTTCAGGAGATTTTCCATCGGCACTTTTGGCAGTAGCCAATTCATTGACAATGGTCCAAAGCTGGGATTTCGCCTGATCGATCAAACCGTCCATACTATTTGAGGTGTCCAGAAGGAGTGCGATCATGATTTTTTGTGCAGATGTTTCTGATATTTCTTTTTCTACAAGGCTAGCTTGTTCTACACCTGGGTTTTCTGATCTGGAATATTGTGTGGAACAACTCATTAACAGGAGCAAAGAAAGTTTTATAGCTGTTGGTTTTAGGAAGTGTTTGAATTTTATACCCATGACGTTTTGTTTTTTAGATTATAGGTACAAATTGGCCATTGTGTATACAAAAAAATAGCATCACTTAGTGAAGAGACTGTTTCACTTAGTAAAGTTCATTTTTGCCTCCGTAGGGGTGGATATTCATCAATTTCAGTGCAGAACCGGTTAATTTTTATGCATTATCTTGTGAAAAAAAACGAGTTGTAATTGAAGTTATTGACTTACATATTGTTCCCAATGATTCTGATGATTCCCGTGACCTTACATGCACAAGAGGAGGATATTTTGGACAAATACCAAAGCATCTCAAAGCGGAAATTGAAACTGGAAAGCAGTGTACCGGAACTACTGGAGCAGGCTTCACAATTAAGTACTACCGATCCTTCTGCTGCATTAGACAAAGTGGAAGAAGCATTGGCATTGAGCATCACCCAGAAAAGTAGCTACAATGAAGCTAGTTGTTACCTCATGTTAGGAAAAATTAATGAAGGGATAAATGAGTGGGACCTGGCCATTACCAATTATGAGAAAGCAAGGATCATGTTTAGTGGCAGCTATGAGCAAACTCCAGTTTACCTGGAAACATTGGGTGGACTAATAAACTCTTATCGGCAAACAAGACGGTATGACAGTGCCATTTATGCGGGTCAACTAAAGTTAAAAGTTGGTAACTCTAACTCATCCAGGGCAGAGACTTACCTGGACCTTGCTGATATCGCTTTTGAATCAGGAAATGATGAGCAGGCCATGAAATACGTTCAGGATGCTGAAAAAAGATTTGGGAGGATACCTTCAAAAAATAATCAGGTAAGGGCAACCGGGATCCGTTCAAAGATCCTGGCGCAGCGCAATCAGGTAGATGAGGCTCAGCAACTGTATCAACAGAATATTGCCTTCAATGACCTATTTCCTGATTCTTTGACGAATACTGACCTGGCATCTATAGAAAGTTCAAAAGAAGAATTAATTGAGGCCCTTAATAGGCAAAATCGCTCCGCCGAAGCAATAGACATCCGAAATCAATCTATTGCTGATAATACGCTGAGGGGGAATACCAAGAAAGTATCTCGTGAGAAGGTAGCTTTAAGTAAGGAACTGGTGGAAATTGGTAAAACTGATGATGCCATCAAACAGCTGGAAGAAGCCAGTCAATTGGCGAGTACATCCGGGGATTTTGTAGAGCAAGCAGAAGCTTTTCAAACATTAGCGGAAGCGTATCATGATAAAGGAAGGTCTCAACAAGCCTTAGAAGCGTATCGACGGTACAGTGAAGTAATGGACCAAATCCAGCAAGTGGAAGCTACCAATCAGCAACAAAAGGAACAATTGATCAAGAAGCAACAGGATATTGTATCCTTGTCCAAGGACCTGGAACTGGATGAGAGTAAATATAACCTGGCCTTAACCAGTTATCAACTCAGGGAGAACCAACTGATTTTGCAGCGCCTTGCCATTTATGGTCTCATTTTTTTGCTCTTCGGATCAATGATTGGCTCGGTCTTGATTTATCGCAATGCAAGGAGAAGTAAAACAATGAGCCAGTTGCTGGCACTTAAGTCGTTGAGAAGTCAGATGAATCCTCATTTTATATTCAATGCCCTGAATTCTGTCAACCAGTTTATCGCTCTAAATGATGAGCGGGCAGCTAATAAATTTTTAACAGAATTTTCTCGCCTGATGAGGCTGGTATTGGATAACTCCCAGAAAGACTTTATCACATTGGCTGAAGAAAAAGAGATCATTGCCCTGTATTTAAAGTTGGAGCACTACAGGTTTCGAGACAAATTCGAATATGAATTGGATATACAGGATGATATTGTTTTAGATAGTGTGGAAATACCTCCAATGCTCATCCAACCTTATGTGGAAAATGCGATTTGGCATGGATTGCGGTACAAAGAGGAGGTTGGCTCCCTGAAAGTATCAATCAGAGAAGAGGATAAGCAACTTGTTGTTGTAATCGCTGACAATGGAATTGGTCGGGAGGCATCCAGGCAACTGAAAACTGCTAATCAAAAACAGCATAATTCTACAGGTCTCAAAAATATTGAAGAGCGGTTACGGATCATCAATAAAGTATACAGAAAGCATTATCAGGTTAAAATTGAGGACCTTTCAGATCAGGAAAGTGGAACACAGGTAACAGTAATTTTGCCCTATCATGGATGAAAAGTTGAAAGCCATATTAGTAGATGACGAACAGGACAGCCGGGATATCCTGGAAAATTACCTGAAGAAATATTGTCCTGTTATTCAGTTACTGGAAAAATGTGATTCCGTTAAAACAGGGCTCAAGGCCATTGAACAGCATAAACCGGAAATTGTTTTTCTGGATATTGAGATGCCATATGGTAATGGGTTTGATCTACTGGAGCAGGTGAATGAGATCAATTTTGAGACGGTTTTTGTCACAGCTTATGATAACTACGCGATCAAAGCGCTCAATATGAGTGCGGCCTATTATTTATTGAAACCAATTGACATTGATGAGCTGGTAGCTTGCGTGGAGAAGATTCATGAGCAGTTGAAAAGCCAAAAAGAACCTCTACATGCCAGCGTTTTACTTGAAAACCTCCAACAACAAAACGGGCCTCAAAAGATTATGCTCCCCACGATGGAAGGTTTTGAAATAGTCAAATTGGCTGATATCATTTACTGTGAAGCACATGATAATTTCACCAGATTCTACTTCCAGGACAAGCAGGAACTACTCATCTGCCGGACACTCAAGTATTTTGAAGACACCTTACCAATCAATCAATTCATCAGGATCCATCGCTCACATATGATCAACCTGGAATACGTTATCCGTTACACTAAAGGAAAGGGTGGATATGTGACCCTTGAGAATCAAAAGGAATTGGAGGTGGCACCTAAGAAGAAGGCGACTTTTTTAGAGGCGTTTATGAAGTAGGACCCCCTTGCCCCCTAAAAGGCTTTATGGAGAACTTGCTCCTACATTATTCCGAAGCATGGTTCCACGCTTTAGGGCTGGGGCAAAGAACCGTTGCTTCATTTTGCACCTGGTATTGAAGCACTCTCTTAATCACTCACCTCACCTAATAACCCATTACAGATATCCTCAATTTTCGTAACTACATCACCCATCGCATTTTCAATTTGCTCGTTTGTGAACCGAATTTACTGTTATACCAAACTCTTGTAATACAAGTGTTCTGTTTTGGTCGTAAGCCCTTTGCTCTTTTTGATTGTGATACAATCCGTCAATTTCAATTACAAGTTTCAATTTGTGGCAGTAGATATCAACAATGTACCTGCTCACGGGGTGCTGACGTTTGAATCTAAGTCCTTTCATTTTGTTTGACCCCAGTTTTTCCCAAAGCAACTTTTCGTGTTTTGTAGTGTTCAATCTTAGAGATTTGGCTCGTTTGAAAATTTCGGGAGGAGCTCCATAGAACATTTTTCTACTATCTGACATAATGGTTTAAGGTTGATTAGGATAAAGTTAGGAATCTTTACTGAAGCCCAACTAACTCATTTTCCAGATTATTTCTGGCTTGACTTTCGTATTTCTTGCTAAAATAATCCGTCTTAAATAACCGGTCCATCTCCAGGAAGTGTTTCAGTACTTTCTTGCGTCCATTTTTGTATAAGAAGTTTGGATAAATGCTGTACTCTTTTCTGATCTGCCGGGTGTATGCTTCATAATCTTCCCAGGGATAACCTAAAATCGAAAGGTCAGCATCAGTAAAGAGATTGATGTCATCATCTTTTGATTGATCATGGGATTTGGTGGCTAGTATGAGTTGGTAACATTTCTTGATTTGATCCTCTGGGACCTTTAGTTCGGTCATTCTTTGTTTTGCTAACTCGGCACTTTTTTCTTCATTATTAGACTTTCTAGGGTTATAAATGGCATCATGATAAAACATACCCAATAGTATAATGTTCCAATTGTTTACCTGATCTTTCAGAGGTAGAAGTTCTTTGTACAGGTTTTCCAGATGAGACAGGTTGTGGTATGCCCGATGAGATTCCCCGTGCTTTTCCTCAATTTCAATCCATAGACGCTGGGCCAATGCTTGATCAGCCTTGTAGAATTGAGTTAGTTCAATGAAAATCTCTTCAAGCATTACTCTGAAATCAAGAGACCAAACCCTACAGGAGCCATCAGCTCTCCGAAATCATACATATTGAGGTAAATGGAAACTGTGTCTGTGGTACCTTCCCAGGTAACCTTGTAGTGGTCTAGGAGACCTCCACCTAGAAATCCATTAGGAGTTTCAAAAGTGCAGCAGCTTCCCGCCCTATAATAGGAAATTGGTTCACCATTGGGTCCGGTGAGTACATTGAGGTAGCGACGTTCATTCAACGGCCCTTCCGAAGAGTTCACACCCCCAACATTTACAGGCTTATTCTTTGTGAATGCATAGTCAGGATCTGTGGAAACTTTAGTGACCAGAAAAGTCTGGTCATCAAATAATTCAGTTGGTTTTCCAGTAACTCCGGTAATACTGGATGACATTTGCTTGTTGGCTGCACATGAAAATAGGAGGAAGCTCAATGATATTATGACAAATGATCTGATGGACATAGTTTTATTCTTTTGGTGAACAGTAATCTAATTTAACAAATTCATTGACAAGCTCCCAAAATATACTTTTTTGGAAGGTAATTGCACATAGACTTCAGTTTCACTTGGTTTGAATAATACCAACGTCAATCACTCATACCGCAAACTCTTACTAGGATTTGAAAGAGCAGCCAATATTGTATGATAACTAATTGTAAACTGGGCAATAACCAATGCGATAACGGCCCCAATTAGAAAGTGCCAGATTGAGAGATCAATTCTGTAGGAAAAATTATTGAGCCAGTCATTCAGAAAATAAAAAACTACCGGAATCGCAATAAGTATGGCTATTCCCACAAGTTTCAGAAAATCCATAGAAAGCATTCTTACCACTGAAGGAACAGAAGCTCCAAGCACTTTTCGAACACCAATTTCTTTGATTCGTTGTTGGGCTGTGAACAGGGAAAGTCCAAACAACCCAAGGCAGGCAATGGCAATGGCCAATAAGCAAAATATTAAGACGAATGTGTTGAACTGTTCTTCTGAGGCATAATGGGCCTGGAAGTCTTCGTCCACAAACTTGTAATTAAATTTACGCTCAATACCCCAATTGGTCCAGTTGGATTCTACCGTCTTAATGACTTTTGGAAGACTACCGTTTTCAGCTTTGACTACAAATCGATAACCATGTATGTTGTGTATCACAACAGGATCAATTGGCATTTGCAATGAGTGATAATGGAAGTCTTTTACCACACCAATGACTGTTCCGCTTTTCTCTAATGCCCATTCTCCAGTATTCGAGGTAAAGTATTTGATGTTCTTGCCAATGGGGTCTTTCCATTCCTCTCCATAAGTTTCGATGGCATATTTCCAACCGGTTTCGTTGAGAAGGAATGTTGCACTATCTGTAGGGAAGTTATCCCTGAATGGCCTTCCCAGTAACATTTCTAATTCCAGGGTCTCTACCATTTGTTCGCCAATGTAAAACCCTCTCCATCCTTCTCCATGCGGGTCATCTATTTCGTCAGCACCCTCAAATAGATAGTTCCAGTAAAAAGCATTGTCACCCGGAATATGATTTGTTTTGGCAACTCCTTTCACACCCGGAATATTCTTTAGGACACCTTTCACCACTGACCATTTTTGATTCAACTGACGGGTATCCCCAGTATTGAATTCCACTAGGTTTTCTGCTTCAAATCCCAATGATTTGTTTTTCACAAATTGCATTTGGTCGTAAATGATAATAGCCGCAACGATTAGGGCAACTGATGTTGCAAATTGAAAGACAACCAAAATTTTTCGAATGATGCCATGGCTGCCATTGGTTTTTACCTGTGGTTTCAAGGTTACTGCTGGTTTGAAGGAGGATAGTATTAGAGCGGGATAAATACTTGTGGCCAATGTGGTGATCACAAAAACACTAAGCCCCGCCATTACCAGCCATCCGGGTTCTTCAAACGTGTGGTACAGGTTAATTCCAGTGAAGTCAATGATTTGTGGGATGACAACCATCAAAATTCCTGCAGCCAGTAAAAATGCAAACAAAGTCATCAATGCTGATTCTGAGATGAACTGAAGGATCAATTGTTTCCGGTAGGCACCAATGGCTTTTCTGAGCCCCACTTCTTTGCTTCTTTTTCCCGCACGTGCAGTGGCGAGGTTCATGAAGTTGATACTGGCTATCAATAAAATGATGGTTGCTATCGCTGTAAAAATCCTTACGTGATCGCCATTACCATGCGCTGCATAATCGCTATTCAAGTGATGCGACTCAAGATGGAGATTTTCCAGGGGCATGAAATCAATCAGGGCGGTATCTTGCTCACTGACATATTTCCACCAAATGTTTTTATATCGGGCAGCCACTGAATCCGGAATTGCCTTAGGATCAAGCTGGAGGTATGTGCCGATCCAGTCATTCGGCCAACTTTCCAATAAACCAATCATGAAGCTATTTTCTTTCAGCAACTCAAAAGGGGCCACCATATCAAATTGTAAATGAGAATGGTAGGGGACATCTTTGAATATTGCAGTGACCGTCAAAGTCAGCAGGTCACCATCGTAATCGGCTACTTGTAAAGTTTGACCAATAGCTGGGCTATCAAATAGCTTTTTAGCCTTTGATTCCGAGAGGGCAATGCTGTATTTTTCGGAAAGGCATGTTTTAGGATCACCTTCTACGATTGGAAAGCTAAAGAATGTGAAAAAGTTATCATCAGCTACCAAAACATCCTCAGTATATTCCTCATCATCCCGAACAAGGACTGTCCTGTCCCTGAACCACGGATTGATCCGCATGGAAGCCACCACATCCGCATATTCCCTTTCGAAAGCAGGTCCAGCCTGAGCATTGATCATGCCGTAGATGTGTTGTAACCGATAGATATTAGGGCCGTTCTCATGGAATTTGTCGTACCCTGTTTCTACCTTCAAAAAGAGAAATATCACCAAAACACAGGCCAGACCAATTCCGAGTCCACTGATGTTGATGAAGGAGTACACCTTGTTTTTGAAGATGTTCCGGAAAGCAACTTTTAGGTAATTCTGTATCATGCTCAATTGATTTGTGGACCTGAAATGACGTCCCCGGTTATACATTCTCGTAGAGTACAGAACCTCATTCAAATAGTTTAAATTGGCCCTGATAACACCATGATTGGTGTGGTCTTCCCCATAAGTTTCTTCCAGATCACCTGAAATTTCTTCAAGCAACTCTTTGCTGACGAACCAGGCGAGTATTTTTTGGAGGATTTTAGGTGGTTGCTTTCCCAATTGACTAGAAGTTAAATTTCACCTTATAAAATTGAGAGTACAATTGTTCTCTACTGGCTTTCACCTGATCAAGTGCCTGATAACCTTCTTTGGTGACTAAAAAGTACCTTTTTCTTTTACCGCCTCGTTCCGGAGTAGCTTCTCCAAAATGACTGGAGACAAATTGCTTTTCTTCCAATCTGTTAAGAGTTGTGTGAATTGAACTCAGTGTGACTTTACGGTCCATTTTTTCCAATAATGCCTTTCGAATAGAGACCGCATAAGCATCAGGATGTAGGGTGCCTACTATCAGCATGATCAATTCTTCTAATTCTCCAAGTGTTTGTCGTGTCATTACTTTTTCGATTGTTTATCTCAATTGACCTACTCTACAAGTCCGTCTTCGTTTGTTTTGATCAAGAGGATTTCACTTTCCCCAGTTACTAAATCCTCACTATGCCCGATCAGGATGAAACCTCCGTCAGGAGTAGGTTCTACAGTATATCCAAATTCGAGTTGGTTGGTTTTACCATATGTTCTATCCCATTTTACTTCACCGGAAGGACTGGTCTTAACCAGGTACAAATCCCTGTTTTTCTCCGCGAACCCGATCGCTACAAAACCTCCATCTTTAGCCTGCACTCCTTTGATTCCCCTTTCGTTTGTTTCAAATCCATGACTGATTTCATTGACAATACTTCCCTCGGAATCGACTTCTACTAAATAGACATCTGTTTTTCCGGATTTCGTAAAACTTTCTCCATACCCTGTGAGAAGAGAATTACCGTTAGACAAGCTAGATACATGGTGAATCACATCGTAAGCATCATTTCCGTAAACTTTAGACCAGAGTTCATTACCATTCGGGTCTACTTTAAAGAAATACCCGTCCCGGTCTCCGGGGTGAGCACTTTCAAAGCTGTATGTGATGCCACAAGTAATGAAACCACCATCCTGGGTTTCCTGTATTGAAAAGACCCGATCTATTTTATCACCTCCATAAGTCTTGGACCACTTTTCGTTCCCTTCATAATCAGTGTAGATCAGGTAAGCATCAATTTCTCCGTTTCCAAAACTCTCAGATTGCGCTGCTATAATGAATCCCTGGTTTGTAACCTGTATATCCCAACCAAATTCCTCACCTGTTCCACCATAAGTTTTCCTCCAAAGTTCAGTACCTTCCAAATCTGTTTTAATGAGTATTATATCCATGTCACCAGCACCAAAACTGTCTGAAAATCCAACAACCACATAACCGTCTTCTAACTGGCGAACAGCCCATCCATTGTCATTTCCGTCCCCACCATATGTTTTCTTCCATAGCACATCACCCTCTTGATTAGTTTTTATTAGAAATATGTCCTGACCCTGATCTCTACTTAAGGAAGTGACACCTGTCAATATATACCCACCCCCCTGAATAGGCTCAACAGTTACACCACGATTGATCGGATTATCAGCCATAGTCAGGGACTTCATGAAAGTAATTGGTGTGGATTTGTTGGTTTGAGCGAAAGACAGTTGATACATCAATAATAGGATACTTGCAAGAAAATATTTGGTATTCATGTTCAACTGTTTTGAGTAAAAAGAATATAAAATTCTGATTTGTCGATAATATAAATACGGGAAGTTTACATATTATGTTCTGATTTGTCGAAAAAATGTTTCTTTTCAGAAGAGTTGAAAATTTTTATATAATAAGGAATCCTTATTACATTTACTCCGTTAAAGTTCATAAATCAATTATAAAAGTATTTTTTTAACCTTTAAAGTAAGGAATCCTTATTAAATATGAGAACAATTATTCTACTAGTTTTTTTGATGGGGTCATATGTGGCATTTTCTCAAGGAGGAAATGAAGATCCTGATTTTGTAAATTCTGATAATTTGAAGATCAAAGATGTTAAGGTCAAATATGATGATGAACTGGCACAGCTTGTTTGGTCTTTTCGAGTAAATGGATCTGCAGGTAAGTCAGTTCCAAAAGCAGTTGGAAATGTCCATGGAGCTCCTGTATTAGGTTATGTTTTTCCAACGTCTTTAAAATCTACCGATGTAGGTTTTGGTGATGTAAAGGGTGTAACAGCACTTGCTTTAACATCCCACCCTGATTTTGACGACACACCGCTATGGGATGAAAACAATGATAGTAATTATCTCAATGACGGGGTGGTTTGGCATGCCCACTGGGTAGTGCTAACTTCTGATGAAAGAGTTCCTGGAGGTCTTTCAGTATTACAATTCGAGAAAGGTGATCCTGGTGCTGTTCTACCACCTACTAATCCTGGGATGCCTATGTACATGGATTCACCTGGATTTAATGTGCTCACACGAGCTAATGAAATCAAAGTTGTCATACCGGTTTTTAGAATAAACAATAAGACCTCCTTTCAATTTGATGGCGTCACTGCTTACATGGAAGTCAATACCGAAATTCCTGATTATCCTATGCTGGGAGTGTACACCGTTTATGATGTGGCTTCCGGGGATCTTTCTATGCCATATGAGGTCACCAGTAAATCTGTAGCAACAAAATAGCTATGATCATGAAAGAAATTTCAGTTTGGGATACATATGTGATGAAGCAGGATGGAACAATGATGCACTTTGATATTTTGGTGCCTGCTACTGTTCAGAACAAAGACAAGATATTGGCCTATGGGAATAGTTATTTAGCTTCCCGGTCGATCGCTCATTCAATCTCATCTTCTGATTATTGTCAGTTTTGTCATATCGAGCAACCGGATGAGAAAGTTCTTGGGCAGATTGAAAAAAGAGGTTTTGCAATTATAGAATTAGAAAATTGCCAGTAAAATGCGAAATGTTAAATTGGTTCATAATTCTGTATATAATGGAAGCTTCAAACTAAGAAAATTGAATCTTTTATTCGTTTTTCAGGTGAATTGTCCAGGTTGCTTTATTTATGGGATACCTGTTGTAAATCAATTAACGGAAATGTTCCAGGGTCGTCTGTCGATCCTGGGATTATCTACTGCATTCGAAGATTTTAATCTGAATACAGTAATAAATACCGAAGCATTTGTTCTTACAGGAAAGACAGTAGGTGAGACCAAAAAATTCTTCCAGTCAAACATCCGATATCAAATACCTCAGGTTAAATTCCCTGTAGCATTTGATGAGTTGGTTTCAGGAAAAGAATTTGTAAGTGACAGTCACATTGATGAAATCTGTTCCGTCAATCCAAATTTCAAATATTGGCCAAAATATGAGCAAGAAGCCTTTCACGAAAAAGTCAGAAACCATTACTTCAAGCAAACGCTTGTCGCAAAATCATTCGCCCTTAATCAATTAAAAGGAACACCTTCCTTTGTATTTTTTAATGAACGGAAAGAGGTAATTTTGGAACACTTTGGTCAGTTGGATTTTCTGAAGTTATTGGATTGGATAAATTTGAGGCTCGACAAGGATTAATGATGAAGTCAGCGTTTGATGTAAATAAACAGAACGAAAGTATTGATCACAAGATAGTAGTTGCACTAGAAAGAATTTCTGAGGCAATTAGGGTTTTGCTCTGGGATGAAGCGAAGAAAACAGGATTGAGCCCTATTCAGATTCAGATACTGGTCTATTTAAATTTTCATTCTGGAGAAGGTAATACCCCAAGCTATCTGGCCAAAGAATTTAACGTGACAAAAGCGACCATTACTGACTCAGTTCGATTACTTCTTCAAAAGGAGTTGATTACAAAAAAGACTGGCCTCACAGATGCCCGAAGTTATTCGATATGTTTAACTGAAAAAGGAGCCAACATTGCTGAATCCACTTCTTATTTTACGAATGAATTGATTGGGTCAATGAATAATATTCAAGATGGTGTAAAGGGTAATATGTTGGATGGCCTCTATGAAGTAATTAGCTCACTCAATAAGAGGGGTGTCATTTCAGTACAGCGCATGTGTAAAAACTGTCGATTTTATGAGAGTAAAGAAAAAAGCCATTATTGCAATCTCCTGAAAGTGAACCTTCGTTCCCGCGATTTAAGGATTGATTGTCCCGAATTTCAGGATATTTGAAGCTTAATTCTTCGGCAAAAACAAGCTCATTTCTCCAATTGCCAATGTATCCAAATGGCCCATTTTACTTCTGTCTTTGTTGATCAGATGCATGTGAAGGAAAGAATCGTGATGTGTGAATACACCCTTGTGCTGAGTGGAGAAAAAGCCTACAATTTCAGATGGTTCGTTAATCAATTCATAGTTTGTTTGTCCCTGATGAGCTTCAGTAGGGGAGGAGACCTTTGTTCCTTCAGGTAGATTCTGAATGTGAATAGTCGCTTTATCTACCATTCCAGTTAATTTAAATGCGAAAGGCCTTTTAAAGCTCTTCGTTTTTTCATCAATGAATTGTTCCAGGTCTTTGATGGTTTTGACAGAGGAAGGCAGTTTGATTTCTTCCCATTGGGTTACATTACCATAAACAAAAAACGGAGCAGTCACATTTGAAGTGTTCTCTACTGACATTGTTGAATCAGAAGTGACTTTTGACAAGTAGGTTTTACCTTCAATTATAAGTAGCTCACCAGTCAGGTAACTTTGGGGGCCAAGTCCATAAAGACCTGATTTATCTGAAATTGTGTCAAGATTGACGCTCCCTTCCAATTTGCCCTTCCACATCACATTTTTCATGGCTCCCACGATTTCGATATCGGAATAGGTCTCATTCGGGGAGGTTTTCTTCGTTTCATTACAGCTGGTCAATCCAAGCATGCCAGCTTGTAAAAGAATCAGAAAAAGGAATTTGGTTCTATACATTTTTCATTTCGGGTTAATCGCACTGAAAGATACTTTCCAATCTGTTAAATAACATTTCCTTCCTCATCAAATTGCATATGTTTTTCGCCCCATTCCTGCATAGATTGAATGACAGGGAAAATAGAATTTCCTTTCTCTGTGATGAAATATTCTACTCTTGGAGGTATTTCAGGATAGATCTTTCTGGTGATCAATCCATCAGCTTCCAGTTCTCTGAGCTGTTTGGTGAGCATTTGCTTGCTGATTCCGAAAACCCCTTTTTTCAACAGGCCAAAACGATTAATGTCCATAGAAATCAGGTGAAGTATGATTGGTTTCCATTTACCCCCAATTACCCGCATGGTATAATCCACAGGAGAAGCTGATCTAATACGAAATTTTTCCAAGAAATTTTAATTTTTAACTTATTGATAATCAATATAAGTATGAAAAAACATACTAGGTAATTTTTTATTAACTACTTTCAAAAATAGGACTGAATGACCACATTTGACAAAAAACAATTGAGATATGATACTGGAATTAACAGATCAAAATTTTGAGTCCCTGGTTAAAAATGATGGCCAACCGGTTATAATTGATTTTATGGCAGAGTGGTGTGCTCCATGTAAACCAGTGGGAGTAGTACTGGATGCCATGGCAAAAGATTATGATGGTCAGGCTACTATTGGAAAGGTGAACGTTGATATCAACCCTAAACTGATTTCCAAGTTTGGTATTCGCAATATGCCGACTGTTTTATACCTGAAAGGAGGAGAAGTACTGGATAAGCATGTGGGATCTACTTCAAGAAAGGTATTGGAAGAGAAATTGCAAGCAATATTGTAAACATCCAATTGTACGATATACCTAAGATCACGGCTGCAATATTTTGCGGCCTTTTTTATGGTTGATTTCATCATGATATTTCCCATTTCAAACAAAAAACTACAATTAAGGTTAAAATAATTTTGAATTGTGAAATTATTTTAACTACGTTTGAGGTAAATATCATTTTCATGGGTAAGTATCAACTGGGAGAATTTGAAGAAGTGGTCCTTTTAACTGTTGCTGTTTTGCAAGGAGAGGCCTATGGTGTGGCCATCATTGACGAAATGGAGAAACGACTTAAAAGGAAGGTTAGCATTGGCTCTCTACAAACTGTTTTGAGGAGACTGGAGGAGAAAGGGTTTTTGGATTCTGAGTTTGGAGAAGCAACTAAGATGAGGGGAGGAAAGAGAAAGAGGTTCTTTTCTGTTACCAATACCGGCATAAAAACACTGGAAGAAATCAAGGAACAACGTCTTGGTCTTTGGAATGCCATCCCAAGTTACGTCACTGGTCAGTAAGCAATGGTGCAAACATCCAATATATGCCCACCCAAAATCCTGCTGAGGTTTTTCAGATGGTTTTGTCATCCGGATTACCTGGAGGATATAGAAGGTGATGTGATTGAAAGATTTGAAAGGCGAGTCCTTACTCACGGCTCAATGGTTGCCAAACTGCTTTTCATGAAAGATATATTTCAGCTGTTCAGGCCCAGCTTAATCAGGCCTTTAGAAGGTACTCAAAAACTCAATTATTTCGGTATGTTTAAAAATTATTTCAAAATCAGTTTTCGCAACATTCAGCGACACAAGACATTTTCTTTTCTCAATATCACAGGTCTCAGCGTAGGTTTGGCTTGTTCCATTCTTATTATGATCTATGTAAAAAATGAGCGATCTTTTGATACGTACAATGAAAAGTATGACAAGACTTACAGAGTCTTGCAGGCTTTTAGAAGTAACCAGGAAGCAGAAGAACAACCAGTAGCCCCTGCCAGTGAATACCAGGTGTGGGGGAGCGCACCAGTGGGGCCAAATCTAATGAATGATTTCCCTGAAGTTGAAAGCTTTTTCAGGTTCACCAGCCCGATAAATATTTTGGTAGAATATGAATCGAAGCGGTTTCAGGAAAGGAATTTTGTTTATGGAGATTCCACTGCGTTTCAAACCTTCAGTTGGGACCTTATTGTGGGTGATCCTGTGAATGCCCTGAAAAAACCTTTTACAGTAGTCCTGACAGAAACAACTTCTAAGAAATACTTTGGTGATCTGAACCCAATTGGTCAAACGCTTATCGTTGATCAGGATTTGAAAGTAACTGTGACGGGTGTAATGGAGGATGTTCCACCTAATACACATTTTACATTTGATGCACTCATATCAATGAGTACGTTCTATAAGATCAGGCAAGATATTTTTGACCAATGGGGATATGTAGACTTCTACACCTATTTGGAGATTAATCCAAATGCAGATATTGCTGCAATGGAAGCAAAGTTTCCGGAATTTGTATCCAAATACATTGATGGGTGGAAAGGCTTTAGTATGAAATTGGAGCCACTGGCTGATGCTTATCTTCATTCAGAAGCAGGTAGACAACCTGGTGTAACAGGCAATTTGACAAATGTCTATGTATTCACTTCCATTGCCCTCTTTATACTGTTAATAGCCTGTATCAATTTCATGAATCTTTCTACAGCCAGATCAGTGGAGCGGGCAAAAGAAGTGGCTATCCGAAAAACCGTTGGTTCACAAAGAATAGCCCTGATTTACCAGTTCCTGTTTGAAGCCATTATCATAACCGGGATTGCTGCTGTCCTGGCCGCAGGGCTTGTCGTATTGACCCTACCTTACTTGGAAATTCTTTCTGGCAAAGTACTCAACCCTGACTGGATACTTGAGGCCAAAACTATTAGCATGATAATCCTGGGAATTATCGTTGTGGGTCTATTAGCTGGAAGTTATCCAGCCTGGATATTATCCAATTTTCAGCCGGTAAAGGTCTTAAAAGGTTCATTCAAAACATCCAGACAAGGGGTTATCCTTCGAAAAGCATTGGTGGTATTTCAATTTAGTATTTCGATTATCCTGCTTGTTGGTACTACAGTGGTTTATTTTCAGTTAGATCACCTTAGAAATCATGACCTTGGGTTTGATTCTGAGCAAATGCTTGTCATTGATTTCGGATGGGATTTTAAGATTCAGCAGCACAGAGAGTATTTTAAGGATGAGTTTCTCAAACATAAGGATGTGGTTGCTGCATCAGTATCAAGGGCCGTTCCAGGTGACTTCTTCCCAAATGGAGGAACCGGTATCGAAGGGCCCGACGGAGAAATGGTTTACTTCAGTCCAGGCATGTTTGAGATTGACGAAGATTTCATTCCTACCCTGAATATGGAAATGGCTGCTGGAAGGAATTACTCAAAAGATTTCCCACTTGACTCTGCAAATTCCCTGATCATCAATGAAGCCTCCGCTAGAGTATTTGGATATCCCAACCCTGAAGATATCATCGGGAAACGATTTGACCAATGGGGTAGACAAGGAACAGTAGTGGGGGTCGTGAAAGATTTCAATTATGTTTCACTTCATAGGAATGTCGAACCCCTTTCCCTTAGATACGGAACAACGTACAATGTCACAAAAATCACACTCAAGCTGAATTCAACAAATTACAGGCAAACTCTTACTGAGCTAGAGAAGATCTGGAACGATTTAGCGCCTCACAGACCATTTGTACATAATTTTCTGGATGACAAGTTCAATCAGCAGTATGGCGAGGACCAGCAGTTTGGGCATGTCTTCACAGTGTTTGCGGGACTGGCGATATTCATTGCATGTTTGGGATTATTTGGCTTGACAATATACAGCACAGCCCAAAGAACCAAAGAAATTGGCATCCGAAAAGTATTAGGAGCCTCGGCGCAAAGTATTCTGAAATTGCTCTCCATTGATTTCCTGAAACTGTTTGGAATTTCCGTGCTCATTGCCATCCCGATTTCCTATTTCATGATGAGTCAATGGTTACAGGATTTCGCTTACAGTATTGGAATCAGCTGGCAGGTATTTGCGGTTGCGTGTTTGGTGTCATTATTGGTGTCATTGGTCACTATGAGTTTAAAGACAATCAGAGCTGCTGTATCTAATCCAGTAGATGCATTGAGAAATGAATAGATATAGAGTCATGAACGTTTGGTCACAAATTTTTTGTGGCCAAAATTTCATTCTGCAGACTTATATAAAGTCAAATATCACTTAGAACAACTTATAAACGTTATTTGCTGTAGAACTTCTTGACGAATAAGAATTATTGAGCTATTTTGAGCGCTTAAGATTAAAAATCTATAAGCATGAAAACTAAATACCTCAATCTTACTTTAATAATTGCATCATTTTTTATTGCTTCCTGCGGAGGCTCTTCTTCAGATAACTCTGCCAATGAGGAAAAAAAGGAAGAAATTGAATCTTTTGTTCAGAAAGAGTTTACATACCCACTTCCTACTTCTTTTGAAATATCTAAAATGCTCAGTGATGCCAATACTTCTTACTCTCCGGATGTTGTAAATGACATTTCGAAAGTAGATGAGTATGTTACTACCTGGCAAAAAGCCGTGAATTTAGGTATTTATGGAGCAGACCTGAGCTACGCAGCTACATTTGAAAAAACTCAGGAGACGATTGATTACCTGGAGGCAAGTAAGAAGCTGATTGATGAGTTGAATATAACTTCAGCTTTCAACGCTACCATGGCTGAAAGAATTGAAGCCAATATTGAAAACATTGATTCACTAATTCTAATTGTAACAGAGTCGTTTTACGATACATACAATTACCTCAACCAAAACGGAGAAGAAAAGACTTCTATTCTTGTAATTGCCGGTAGTGTATTCGAAGGTTTGTACATTACTTGTAATCTGATTGAGAATAGTGAAAACAAAGCTGATTTGATGAAAGTTTTGGCTGCTCAGAGAACTCAGGTTATTAAATTGGTAGAACTAATGGAAAGCCATCAGGATGATAAAAATGTCAGCAGAGTATTACCTAACCTGCGATATATCAAACTTGTTTATGACCAATTAGGAGAGAGTACTGACATGACAGAAGGACAATTTGGTGACATATCCAAAAGTGTCAAGGAGATGAGACAAGAAATGGTTGGATAATCTCAATTGCAATGATATTATTAGCCTCAACCATGTTGGGGCTTTTTTTATTAACCTAAGGAAATGACCGAATCCATCTTAAATGCCATCATACATCTTTTCGCGATCATTGAGAACGCAAAGGAAGATACTGACCTGGTGGATTCAGGCGAACTGGTTATCAAACCTTACCTACAGCATAACCTTAATAATGATTCACTTACTAAGGAATACATTGACCTCTTTTATGATTACCTGAACTTCTACAAAAGTGAACCTGATCTAAACGATGAAGAAAGTGTTGATGGCACCAGCATTCTTCAAATAGCTAAAATTTGCAACCAGTTAAATAGGGAACTACTGCAGTCAGAACGTTTGATTGTTTTCATGCAGCTGTTGGAGCTCATCAGGTCAGATGAAAAAATTACTGATAAGGAAGAGGAGTTTGCCACCTTAGTGGCCCTTAATTTCAACCTGAATCAAGACGATGTAGCCAACCTTAAAAATTTCATTATCAGTGCCGATGAGGGTAAAATAGACAAGCAAAAAATTCTGATCATTGATAATAAAATGACAGAATGGCCAGAAGAAATGGCGTGGATTATGCGCAAAAGGAAAACGGCCAATCAAGCACGTCACATATTTGTGAAGAACCTGTTTGGGAGAATACTCATCCTACACCTGGAAAGTGTCAATAAATACGTATTTCGATATGATGGCCCACTTAACCTTTATCTGGAGGGGCTAAAAATCATTAAGGCCAAATCTTACTTTCTGAACCCCGGAGCGATTATCAAGGGACCCAACATCAATTCAATTTATGAATCTGAGATCAAAAAGAAATTCCTGCAGGATAATGAAAGAAGGAGAGTTGTATTGTCGGGTGAGAATGTAGAGTTCAGTTTCAAAAACAGCAATAATGGACTGAAAGCATTTTCTTTTTCGGAAGAGTCCGGAAGGCTGGTGGGTATCATGGGTGGAAGTGGTACAGGTAAAAGTACCTTAATGAATATCCTTAATGGGAACTTGCCATACGATGGTGGAAGGATCCATATCAACGGATTTTCTCTGGAGCAAGCCTCTAAAGAGGGAGTGATTGGGTATGTCCCGCAAGATGATTTGCTCTTTGAGGAATTGACGGTCTATCAAAACCTGTATTTTAATGCAAAAACATGTTTCAGCGACTTCTCTGAAGATTTGATCGCTAAAACGGTAAACAAAGTACTGGATGATCTGGACCTTGATGAAATAAAAGATTTACGAGTAGGTAATCCACTACAGAAAACCATCTCAGGAGGACAGCGGAAACGTTTAAATATTGCTCTGGAGCTGATGAGAGAACCATCAGTTCTATTTGTTGATGAACCCACTTCTGGACTATCATCTATGGATTCTGAGAAGATGATGCTACTCCTGAAGGAACTGTCACGGAAAGGGAAATTGGTTGTCGCGATCATTCATCAACCCTCATCAGATATTTTCAAACTCTTTGATGGTCTTTGGTTACTTGATAAAGGTGGGTATCCCATTTATAATGGAAATCCCATTGATGCAGTGGTGTATTTCAAATCGATGAATTCACATGTAAATGCCGCAGAAAGTGAATGCCCCAGGTGTGGAAATGTGATCCCGGAACAAATACTGCAAATTGTTGAGGCCAGAGAGATTGACGATAATGGAGACAGAACCAAGAAACGCAGGGTAAGCCCTAATTCATGGTATGAAAAGTATGAAGAGAACATTTTACCCAAGTTAGAGAAGCTGAAATATGAAAATGTTCTTCCACCTTCCAATTTTAAGATTCCTAATTTTTGGGACCAGTTCAAAATTTTCAGCAGGCGTAACTTTCTTTCAAAGATTTCGAATCGTCAATATGTTATAATTAACCTGCTGGAAGCCCCAGTATTGGCTTTTATATTGGGATACTTTTCAAAGTACTCACCTGAAGAAAACTATGCTTTTTCAGAGAACATCAATTTACCAGTTTACCTGTTTATGTCAATTGTAGTCTCACTTTTCATGGGACTCACCATTAGTGCACAGGAAATCTATAAAGACAGGCAGATTCTGGAACGGGAATCTTTTCTTAACCTGTCAAGACCCAGCTACCTTAATTCTAAAATTGCGTTTCTGTTTCTCCTATCGGCAATACAGACCCTGTCATTCGTAATTATTGGGAATTATATCCTGGAGATTCATGGCATGACTGTTTATTACTGGATCATTTTATTCTCCGTTTCGTGCTTTTCAAATATGGTAGGGTTAAATATTTCTTCGGCGTTTAACTCAGTCATTAATATTTATATCCTCATTCCATTTATTTTGGTTCCTCAACTTTTGTTAGGTGGGGCCATGATCAAATTTGATGAGTTGCATCACTCCATTACCAATCAGAAATATGTGCCAATTGTAGGGGATTTGATGGCTTCCAGGTGGGCGTATGAAGCATTGGCAGTTGCCCAATTCAGATACAATGATTACGACAAATACTTTTTTGAAGTAAATCAGGAAATTAGTATCAATTCAACTTACCGGTCATTCATTGTCCCTGAAATGCTTTCCATTAATAATGCACTACTCGCCGATAGCACAAGCTGGTCAGGTGCTGATCAGTCTTTGAGAATATTGTCAAATGGAGTGGCTTACTTGAATCATGAATTCAATTTCAGAGCTTTCAACAGTGCAGATGATTTGACTCCAGGAAAATACAGTGGATCAACGGGGCGCCAATTGGAAGCTTATCTGCAATCGGCCAGGAATCATTTTGCAGAGTTGTATAAAGACGCCCAGCAAAAACGAGACGAGGTATATAGTGCGTTGGTTGACGAATTGGGGAAAGAGGAATTTAAGAACCTGGAGAAGAAATATCACAATGAATTTCTTGCAGACCTATTGAGGAACAGAAACCAGCTGGATATGGTATATAGAGGTAAGGACCAGTTGATTCAAAAGAAAGACCCGATATACATGCAACCATATTCCCACATGGGAAGAGCTCATTTCTATGCTCCAAATAAAGTCATCGGTGACAACAAGATTTCTACTTTTCATTTCAATGTCGCATTTATCTGGCTCATGACAATTGTATTGTATTTTGCTTTACTACATAACACACTCAAAAAGACCATCGCTTTCTTTGACTCACATGGAGGGGAGGATCGACGATCCAGGTGGAGTATGATTTTGGATGTTTTTAAGAAGTCGAAACGAAGATATAATTAAATTTATGGCTTCCTTCTAGCCTCTTTTTTAATCCTGATTGGTTATTGGTGAGTTTTTTAGATTGAGGTAAACAATTATCAAAAAATAATGCTAATAGGGGCGTATATGGTTTAATATGCAATGATCGAAACACGGTGTAATTTTATCAGTCCTTTTGCTTTCTCATAATTTTGACGATTCTATTATTAATGATTTCTGATAAGTTCCAATTGTAAAGTTTAGGGTCTGTGGTATTGTAAAAAGCAATGACTACAGCGTCCAGGTCTTCATAATATTCTGCAAAGCTCTGGTAACCCGGCACCCAACCAGCATGTTTGAACTCATATATGGAAGAATAGATTTCTTGTTCACCATCATCAAACAAAGAACCGTCATTTAATGCCCTCAGGAAGGTACCCACATCTTCAGCTGTGGCGTGCATACCATAATCGTTTGTTTTTAAATCATCGGGATATCCTACATGATAGCCACTCATTAGATCCTCAATATTCACTTCCCTCACTGAGCTAAAGGTGTTGTTAAGGTTCAAAGGCATAAGGATTTCTTCTTTAATAAATTGGAAGTTGCCATAACCCAATGCGTCATCCATTATCTTATTGATTAATAGATAATTAGTGTTACAATATTCATAGTCTTCACCGGGTTCAAAGTTGGCAGGTTTGTCCAGGATCAAAGCCAGACTTTCTTCAAAGGTCCCTGTTGGTGCTGCCCAAAAATCAGGTGCGTCCGTAAAATTGGGAATGCCACTTCTATGCTGGATCATCAACCTCAAAGTGATTTTGTCTGTGTTTTCGATTCTTCCTACCAGGTCAGGTAAATAATCGGCTATTGTTTTATCCAGAGAGAGCCGACCATCACTTACCAGTTTGGTAACCGCTACAGCATCATATAGCTTGCTGATACTGGCAATTTTGAAAAGGGCCTTCGGTTTAGCGGGGATTTTTGATTCCCGATTGTGCCAACCAGAAGCAAAATATTGAGGTGGTTGACCTGCCTGGTCCACGTAAACAATCATTCCTTCAAACCCATGGTCAATAGCTTCATCTAGCTGTTCCTGAACTGTATCTGGTAACGGAAGTATCCAAGCCTTAACCAAAAGCCATGGTACGAAGAACAAGGAAATGGCAGTTCCAACGAACAATATGATTCTGATGATTAGTGTTTTTCGTTTCTGAGTCATTTATTTCTGTTTGTGGAAAGTTGCTCAATGGGAGGGTAACGGCATGTGTGCACTCCTAATGGCGGCAAAATAGTGAAATCTGTTGTTGCTTCCAAAGTATGCAGAAGCAGACTACAAATTTGAGTTTCGCAATGTAAGCAAAACTTTGAAAGCTGATCGTCTCTAATCATCCAATAATTTACCGGACAGTCGCAACAACTCTATCTCAGCAATTTTGGCTGTATTTAGTGCTTCAATGTAGCGTATTTGTGCATTGACAGCATTATTCTGGGCCTCTCTGGTTTCTATGGGGTTGGATTTACCTACACGATATCGTTCCAGCGCTATAGTGACATTCTCCTCAGCAACCGCCAGGTTCTTTTGTTCCAGTTCTGCACGTATTTGTGCATTTTGTAAGGTCAGAATACCAGACCTGATCGCTGTCCGTAGTTGCATTTCCCCCTGTTGATAGGCTGTGAGGGATTGTTCACTAAGGATCCTGGCATTTTGTATGGCTCTGCTTTGGTTTAACCCATCAAACAATGTCAATTCAGCGGTGAGGCCATAGGTGAAACCACTGGATACATTGCTCAGCAAAAAGCCTGCTTCGGCATTAAGGTTAGAGTAATTGTAACCAAGATTAAAATCCAGTGAGGGCAGTCTGTCCCGTTTATTTTCTTTGATCGTTAAGATATTCACCTCCTGTTGGCTTCTGAGCTGTTTTAACAAGGGGTTTTGGCGTATAGCCTCTGCTTCAATATTGGCCAAATCTTTTAGTTGATCAGATGTTTTCTGAGTATAGATCAACTTAAATGAGTCAAAGCCATCAGTGACCCCCATCAGTTGCAACAGTTGCAGTTTTTGGATAGCGATTACCTCCTGCTGTCTCACCAGGGCCGATTGATCTGAGTTATAGTCCACCTGTGCCTGCAAATACTCCAGCTTACTGGCTTTTCCTACTTCATATTTCTCCCTACTGATCGCCACTCTTTCTTCTGATAATTTCAGGGTACTCTCCAGTAATGACAATCGTTCCTGCTCCAGGGCTGTATTGTAGAATGATTTGAGTACATCCGCAATCGCCTGCTGGACCTGATTCCTGAAGGCCATCTCACTCAATTGACTCAGTTCCTCCAGTCGATCCTTGGTAGCAAACATGCGAAAACCATCAAATAGGGTCCAATCGAGACTGGCACCAGCATTATATACCGTCGAAGTGGCACCATCTCTGCTTTGGCTTTCTCCATTGATAAACGTCTGTTCTGTATTCTGTACAGTTTGTCTACCGGATCCATTGAGACCTATTGTGGGAAGCATTCCCGCATTCCCAATGGTGTTATTATTTTGAGCTACCTCCAAATTGTATCTCTCTAACCTGATCTGGAAATTGTTTTCCAGTGCCAGCTCTATCGCCCTTTCTTCGGTGAGGATAGTGTCTCCAGGCTGAACCAATGTCAGTAATAACAGCAGCTTTATCATACCCTTGCCAGTCTTTTTTGTTTGCTTGTGAGGAACGAATAGATCGCGGGGATCACAAATAAGCTTAAAAATGTAGCGATGATCATCCCTCCAATAACCGCTATTCCCATAGAGACCCTGCTCTCCGAACCAGCACCCAGGGCCAGAGCAATTGGCAAAATGCCTAAGATCGTGGAAAGGCTGGTCATCAAAATGGGACGAAAACGCATCTTGGAAGCTACCTGAATAGATTCCATCACTCCCAGGCCGGCTGCTTTTTGCTGATTGGCAAATTCCACGATCAAAATACCATTCTTTGTGATCAATCCTATTAGCATAATCATTCCTATTTGGGAGAAAATGTTAAGGGTTTCGTTGAAATACCACAAACTAAACATTGCCCCCAGTAAGGCCAATGGTACGGTGAACATGATGATGAGAGGGTCCCTAAAACTTTCAAACTGTGCCGCAAGTACCAGATAAATGAGTATCAATGCCAGTGCAAATGCAAAATACAGGTTGCTCGAGCTTTGTTGGAATTCCAGTGATGAACCGGAAAGCGCAGTTTGATAGGTGTCGTCCAGTATTTCGTCCGCTATGATATCCATTTGTTCCAAAGCCTCTCCCAGAGAAACCCCTTCGCTGAGTTGTGCACTTACTGTGGCTGAAGTGAAACGGTTGTAGTGAAACAATTGAGGCGGGGTAGATCGCTCTTCGAGGGACACCAGATTGTCCAGCTGTACCAGGTCACCGTTCTTAGATTTTACATAAATGGATTTAAGATCCAATGGTTCATTCCTGTTATACCTATCGAGCTGACCAATGACATAATATTGCTTTCCATTCATGATGAAGTACCCAAATCGATTCCCACTCAGACTCAGCTGTAGGGTTTGTGCCACATCCCTCACGGACACTCCAATGGACTGGGCTTTCTCACGATCAATGCGAACACCTAATTCTGGCTTATTGAACTTGAGGTTGAGATCAATATAGCTGAATGCTTCATTGGCTCTGGCCTTTTCTAGAAAGGCAGGTAGCACTTCTTTCAGTTGTTCCAGTGTCCTCGCTTGAATGACAAAACTTACTGGTAATCCTCCAAAGCTCCTGCCAATAGATTCAGGCTCTGATATAAAAGCCCGGGCCATGGTGTTGGCATTTACTTTGGGACGAATGCTTTGTACAATTTCATGTTGGGTACGTTTCCTATCCTTTGCATCCTTTAGTTTGACAATGACGAAGGCGGCATTGGTAGCAGCAGAGGAAGAAAAACCTGGACTGGTAATGGAAATGATAGACTTGCCCTCGGGTACACTTTCCATGAGCATATTGGTCATATCAGTGGCATATTTGTCCATGTAATCAAAAGTAGCGCCCTCCGGACCTGTGGCGAATATCCTGAATTGTCCCCTGTCTTCCAGTGGGGAGAGTTCTGAGGGCAGTATCTGTCCAAAAACGTAGATGAGTCCGGCAGCAACCAAAACAATTACACCTGAAATCCAGCGATTACCCATAAAAGCATCCAGTGTATTGTTATATTTTGTATTGAGCCAAATGAAAAATGGTTCTGTTACTTCATAAATCCACTGCTTCTTTTCTCGCTTCTTAAGCATTTTACTAGAGAGCATAGGGGTAAGTGTCAGTGCTACGAACGACGAAATGATCACCGCTACAGCTACCGTTATACCAAACTCCCTGAAAAGTCGTCCGGTAAGTCCTTGTAAAAACACAATGGGGAAAAAAACTGAGGTAAGCGCCACCGTAGTGGAAATAACAGCAAAGAAGATTTCTTTGGTGCCTTTTTTGCCAGCTTCTTCGGGTTCCATACCATCCTCTATCTTGGAGTAGATATTTTCCAGTACCACAATGGCATCATCTACCACCAGGCCTATGGCAAGTACAATTCCCAGTAACGTGAGTACATTGATACTAAACCCAAGCAGGTACATCACAAAAAAGGAACCTATCAGGGCGATCGGCACGGTGATCACTGGGATGAAGGTGGTCCGCCAGTCCCTTAGAAACGCAAAAATGATCAGTACCACAAGCCCAAAGGCTACAAAGATGGTTTGCCTCACCTCCGCAATAGACTCCTTAATATATTCTGTATTGTCAAAGGCAATTTCTGTCTGTATGTCCTCCGGAATGTTCTTTTGGAGAGCCTCCAAACGGTTGTAGAATTCCTCGGCAATGTCCAGGTTATTGGAACCGGGTTGCGGGACTATGGCATTGAGCACTAATGGGATTCCATTGTTCCTAAGTGCAGTACGTTCGTTTTCAGGATAGAATTCAGCGCGACCAATGTCCCTGAACCTGACAATATCGTTTTCTGATTCTTGAATGATCAGGTCATTGAATTCTTCTGGTGAAGAAAGCCGACCGAATGTCCTGACTGTCAGTTCTGTGGCGCTACCTTCTATTCGTCCGGAGGGCAGCTCGATGTTTTGGTCCCCCACAGCATTTAAAATATCGAGTGGCGTTAGTTGGTAAGCAGCCAGCTTATTGGGGTCCATCCAAAGCCGAATAGAATACTTCTTTTCCCCCCAAATACGGACCTCACTCACTCCCGGTATGGTTTGGAAGGTCTCCTTGAAAAGGTTGTCAGCTATCTCAGACATTTCCAGGAGATTTCGCTTCTCACTGTAAATTCGGAGAGCAATGATCGGGTTACTATCGGCATCAGCTTTCGTCACAATAGGTGGATCAGCATCAGGTGGTAAATTCCTGATGGCTCGGGAAACTTTATCCCGCACATCGTTGGCGGCTGTTTCCAGATTGACTTCCAGATTAAACTCTACAGTAATGGTACTCCGTCCATCCGCCGATATGGAGGAAAGGGTCTTGATACCATCAATTCCGTTAATGGACTCTTCCAGCGGTTCTGTGATCTGGGTTTCAATCACATCCGCACTTGCCCCGGTATAGCTGGTAGAAACGGTGATCACCGGAGGATCCACACTAGGATACTCCCTTACGCCCAGGTAACTAAAGCCAATAACACCAAACAAAATGATGATAATCGACATTACGATCGATAAGACCGGACGTTCAATGCTGATATTGGAGAGACTGGCCATATTATTGAATATTTACGTTGATGGATGCCCCCGGACGTATTTGAAGAATCCCAGTGGTAATAACCGTATCTCCCTGTTGAATACCGGAAGTAACTTGCACCCTGTCTTCCATCCGAATTCCTGTAGTAACCTGTACCGGTGTAACCTGACCATTTTTATACAAAAAGACTTTTTTGCCGCTTAGCTCAGGTATCACAGATTCGGTAGGGATCAATAGCCCGTTAGGGATGGTTTCCAAGGTCAAACTTACTCGTGCAAACTGGCCTGGATACAACTTGGACTCGTCGTTGTCCGCCCTGGCCCGCAGACTTATACTCCTGGTCTGGGGGTCAATTAGAGGCTCAACCGCATAGATCTCTCCTGTAAACTGCTCATCATAACCGTCCACTTCGAAGGTAAGCTGATCTCCCTGGTTGACCAGGCTGATGTATTTGCTGGGAATCTTAAATTCCAGTTTAATTGGATTGATGCGGTATAACTCAGTAATTCGGGCTCCCGGATTCAGGTAGCTGCCCTCGGCTATGTCTCTAAAGCCAGTAATGCCCGAAAAGGGAGCTTTGATGTAATGCTTCTCAAGCCGTGCCTGGAGCACTTTGATTTCTGATTTCACAGTATTCAGCGTAGTAAGCGCCGTTTCATATTCTTCTCGACTGATTGCTTCCTTGTCCAACAATACCTGCTGACGGTATTCATTGTCTTCATTCAATTTTTTGGTGAATTGCAGCTTCTCAATTTCAGCCAGGATCTCATCATCGTTGAGTGTCACAATAGTTTGCCCTTTGCGTACCTGTTGACCCTCTTTAAAAGAGATCTTTTCAATCTTCCCTGAAAGCTCTGAGTTGAGAATAACCGATTCATCCGCAATGAGAGAGCCCGTCACATTCACTGTATTGTCTAGCTCTTCCGAATCAACTATAATGGCTTCCACGGTCAGTTTATTATTCTGTGCAGTTGAAGGCGCATCACCTACTTTCTCCTCCGAAACTTTCGGGAGTTTGGGGTAGGCAATCAAACCAACAACCACTAAAAGTATGATGATGTATAATATTCTCTTTACAGCTTTATTCATTTTATGATTGGCTTGTCTTTAAGACCGAAAAGAAACCGTGAATGTTTAGGTTTCAAGATACAAAGTTCACGAATTATATGATAGATGTGCCCACATAGATTTCATATTTTGATGAGTGGTTAAATGTGTATGTCGAAGCTGATGGGTAGTGTTTGATCTGTCAGGTGACTGGACAACGATACCTTCGACTTCAATTCAGTAGAATCAGTCAGTTAAGTACAGGTTCTACGATTTTACTTTCGGTGTTCAGAGTCAACAAATGAACCGACATGAGTAAAAGCTCAGCTTTAGAGTTCATGTCAAAGGTTGTTGGGTGTTTAAGAAGTTGTCCATTCATTGCTGGACTATAATCACCTGCTTCTTGAAAGGCATGGCCATAATCAGTCAGCCTCTTGAGATTGGAGCAGTAACTTGTGAAGAAGTTTGCAAATTTTCCGTCTATGTTAAGGCAAACTGATTCAATGTTCACAATGCTGTCTCTTGCTAAGGATTTTCTTCTTTCACAAGTTGACCAAATGTCTCTATATGTTGATTCGGATAATGAATTTAAAAGTTCACTCTGTTTGACCTTAGAAATCCCTGTCAGTTCGAAATCGAAATCATAGTCTTTAAATCGGTTGAAATACCTCTCCAGGCAGTCGGTTTGGTTACCTGTACAATCAGCTGTTATTTCACTGACAACAAATTCAGTTAGTCGGTTTAGTTCTTTGACCTGAGCTGGTTCGAAATAGTTGGCAAGTTCATCCGTTGTAGAAGAACAACTTCCAGAAATTAGAAAAATGGCTATGAATCTCAAATATTTGATCATTGCTTAATTGTGCCAAACATGGGTACGCATTGGACGAACAAACGCGTATGTATAAAAGTAGTAATTTAGGTGGACTCCTACCTGGTGCATAATGTCACTCCAGGTGATTGCGATTTTTTTAATACTCCACTTCTATCCAAAGTTTTGCAGACTTAGCTTTTCCGTGCACGATAGCTGGGTTCCACTTTGGCATTGACTTCACCAAACTTATGGCATCCTTGTCAATTTCCTCATTATACCCGTTCACTACCTCAAAATTCTCAACTTTTCCGTTTTCATTGACAATAAAACTGATAGTAACTTTTGTATTAATGTTCTGGAATTTACCTTTTGATTTCTTTTGTAATTTCATATAGAAGTCTGTCCATCCTTTTTTTGGACTAGCTCGTATATTGGGTTCACTGAAGTCCAATGGTTTTTTGAAACAGTAGTTTGTACCTTTCTTAAATATCCCATTCTCATAAAACAATTTGGATTCAAGTTTGCCTGTCTCCGAAAAGAATTCCCATTCTCTATTCATTAAACCATTTTTAATTTCACCGAAAAATTTAACATTGCCATTTTCGTGTCGTTCAATAATCCGACCATTTCCATTTATTACCAAAGTATCCCCGTCAATAGAATAAAAGTTCTGAATTTCATTTGGGAAGTTATATGTATAGAGCACGGTTGTTTTGATCTGACCGTTTTCATAGTATTCATTCCAATTTCCATATCGTGAGCCACTAGAAATCTTACCCTTTTCCTTCAGATTACCATTGTCATAGAATGCTTCATAGGTTCCATTTACAACACCATTGAAAAAGTTTGCAGAACTATATAAACTAGAATCTGCAATACGATATGTTTTTGACATACCAATGATGTTTCCATTTAGATCAAGCGTTCCAATTTGATAGTATTTTGCATATTCTTTGGAGGTTTGATTCTCAAGTTCATCAAGAAATAATACAGTTTGACCAAATAGATCAAAAGACAGAATAATGAATACAAAACAGAAGTTAGATTTCATAAGTTTATCGCTAACGCAAAACTATCATCTGGAAGCTGGACTTTTCAATTATCTATAAAAGTATCTTATCGCACCAGCCTTGGCGAGGCTGCCAGAATGCGGAGAACTCTCTTCTACCACTGTCTACGCATGATTTTATACAGCATGTTATAACTCTTTTTCGGGGTAGTAGTTAATATACCCACTGAATTTCAGGTTACCCTTCAAAACTTGATCTTCTATGATTTTTTGAATTTGGTTTTCGTTTATTAGCTGTGTATTAATCCCGTTCCTTTCTGCGAAAAGCCAGATCCTATTAGAATCGAATCCATTAGTCTCTCCATTTTCCCCAAAATCAAAGTCTATGTAAAATTCAGAGTCCTGATAGCTTAATCCAAAACCATGAGGAAAAATTCTGATTCCGTATTCATTTGTAAATTGGTCTTCATCGTATTGACTCTGACTCCATACAGGCCATTCTATAGTTGTAATTGGTAATGAGGCAGACCATAGCTCTATAAGTTTATTAACAACCACACTCTGACATTCATTGAACTTCTTTAAAATCGTATAAAAATCACGAACATCAAATTCAGTTGGTATTAAAAATTCGGGTCTGTCTAAACTGTTCTTTTCTGCAAACTCAATTAAAGCCTTCTCTTGTAATTGATTGAGATATAATCCAGTTTCATTTATCATATAAGTCAGATGTTCAAAAGCTAAACCGACTTCTCTGTTTTTGAGATATTCAATAATTATTGACTCACCATCTGCTATCCCCAGCACCTCTTTATCTAACCGATTATTTTTATCAATAAGACCAAGAGTCATTTTAGTCCAATTCTTCACCAATTGGCTTCTATTATCTCCTTTGAAAAGATGTGAAATATTCATTTAATGAGTTATAACGCTCAGCTATGATGAGTGGGGATTAGAAAGCACTAACCTCTCGTCTCGCACATAGCCACGCCTTGATTTAAATTTAAAACGTGTGGCGGACTTTCCAATCCCCACAAAAATATCCTGACCGATAAAACCCCATTCATTCATAGCAAATGTTAGTAGCTTTTACTTCCACCATTGTGTTTGTTCAATTTCTCGTGCTTCGCTAATGTCCACAGCTGTGAATGACTTATCAAAGTCCTTTGAAAATCGCGCTTCGTCGGTTTCAAAGTCAAGTGGGATGGAGATAAAAGAATTCAAGTTTGCAACTACATAAGTCCTCCAACCTTTGTCTAGGAATTCAGTGTTAAAAATGTAGAATTCATTGTCATAATGCTTGAATAGGTCGTTCTTTTGTGTTGGTGGAATTTGAAGACCCCATGAACAATATTTAGGTTTGGAAGATCCATATTCTTTCCAAGTTCCTATGAAATCGTTGACGCCATGACTTACATACCATCCTCTGTATTTCTTGATGTTGCCATCACTCAATACATACTTTGAATTTAACGAGCCGTTAAACGTTCCCACATGGTTTTGTGTTGAATCTTCCTTTAGGGAGTATGTTCCTATTACATAGCCACTGGCAAAATCAGGGCCTTCACAATCTAGATTATTTGTGTTCAATTCGTACACTTCTTGCAATTCAATCGTCCCTGAGAAATCACATATGTTTTTATTCACCTTGGATTTACCAGATACTCGATATTTCAGTTTGGAATTTGCATCCTGTATAATATTCAAAAACCTCACTTCAATTCTTTGATTACTATTTCCGATTGTTCCTTGAAATGTCTTATTGAGCCATAAATTCGAAAAATCTGATTTTGAATAGGTTGTTGAAGGGGAATAGCAATCTTGAGATTGCGCACTAAAGGCAGATAAAAATATTATTGCGAAAATAAAGTTTTTCATATTTCAGGGATTGCTACTAACGTCCGGATATGGCACGTGCCTCCAGACCATTTTAATATCTACTAAAATATCGGATTTGCAGAACAGTTTCAAGTAACCACTTGGAGGCGTGTGCTATATCATTTGTTAGTTGCTTTTAAATTGTTCGTTCAGTTCAGTCGTTAATAGTTGGAGTTTATTCTTGCTAATTCCTGTCGTTTGGTTGATTTTCCAAAGTCCATGTTCCTTAATACTTGCGTACCACGTCTCAATCTGTTCACCCTTAATTCGGTACGCCATCAAACTTCCTTGTCTATTCGTTACTGAGTTCGTTGAGATCCAAAAGCATATCCCATTGACGGACCTCCTGGTAATCCGATTCTTCAAGTTATCAGTTGAATTCTGGTAAACATGGATAGGTTCGATAAACTTGGAGTTATGATTTCCATCTGGTTTGTAGAAAGTAGTTGATAAAACCCTGTTCGGATTAAACGGAGGAACAGTTATTTCTTCTCTCCAGAAAGGTTTTAGAACGAAAGGAATTCCCGGTTCAGCGTGAAGGTCGTACTTCTGAGGCCCTTGCCCGGAATAATTCAGCCATTTGTGATCAAACCAGTTTTTAATTCTTATCACAGCTACTTCATCCGGTTTATAAAGTTCCAGGAGTTTAAAAGTCAGGTGATCAATGATCTCTTTAAATCCCTCTGCATCGTCCTTGAAGTATTTAATTTTTAAAGGTCTCCAGTCCATACTGTATTTAAGTTCTGCTAGTCTACGCCTTGAAGGAAATTGCAACTAACGAACGTCAGCATGGGTAGTGCCACACCAACATAATTTAGGTAAAAGTAGCATCTTTTTGCGGAATCAAGGATGGCAGTACAGCCACTAAATGCACAGGTTGGGCATGCCACCCAGAAAATCCAAGTCTCCGCCATGCAAACGTTGGACATACAGCCGGAGCAAAAGATGCGGGCCCAACAGCCCCGGACTCCAGAATGCACTGGGATTCCTCACAGCGGCATTACCTCATGCTAGATGTTATGCACTTTTTTATTCTACGTAAACCTATTCTTCGTCAACAATTTCAGTCAAGCGAATATCTAATGCTTGAAGTATCTCATCAACGTCAAACTCAAAGTCTTTTGGAATGTTGATGGTTGCAATGCCTCCAAAATCGACTTGCCAAAATCCACCTCTTTTTGCAAGCTCATCACCTAAAAACCTGTAGTCTGATTCTTTATATCGTGGAGAAAGGAAGAATCTTCTTGTCAAAAATTCAGATTGCTTGGTGATTTTGATGATTTCGTGAAGTCCCTCTTTGTTAATTCGTGTTTCAAATTCAGTCCCTAGAGTCAACATGCAGTTCCAAATATCATTGTCGATCATACGGAACTTGTTCTCCCCAATTTGTTCAACTTCCAAGGTTGCAGTTGATCTTTCTCTCTTATCGTAAATTTTAATTTCTACAGATTCCATTCATCCAGTGGTTGTGCATAACGGACATAGGTATGCAGCGTGCGACACCTATTAAATTTGCACTAATGTAGTATTTTTTCCGGAGTTTCTAGGAGCACTAAAGCACCTAAGCAGCGGTTGGTCATACCACCAAGAAGGCTTTTATCCATTTAGAAAGTCGTTGAGCCTACAGCCGTAGGAAAAAATGCGGGCCTCACCACAACAGCTGGAAGAATGCAGAATAGACTCCTCACAACAGCATGATGTCATCACCCGATGTTATGACCATTTTTAGTCCCGTCCAGCAAATGCTCTAGTCATTGCCTCACTAAAATTTTTCTGATCTTCTTTATTCATGTCAACCAAGTATTGAATTCTGTAATTCCTATCAATAGTTGACTCTGATTTATTTCTTAAGGTCAGTTTTCTCCCTTTGTTAGCTACCCCTATAATCTGTCTTTCAGAATTGAAGTATATCATCATTCTGAAATCTGCACTTCCCCAAGGTACTTCCCAATCATAGGTAGTCCAGACGATATATTCTCCCACCTTATGCTCATAGAAATCAAACTTTTTCTTTAATTCAGTTAATTCTTCAAATAATGAATTATTAATGGTTCTTTCAATTTCCCTTTCTAATATCGACGAGACTTTAATGTTGTTTTTAAATGTGTAACCAAACAACATTACTTCAATGAAGTTTTCATCCTCCGTTTCAGTTGTATAACCTGATATGTTAAGCACACTTTTTGTAACACCTTTTGGAGTTTGAAAGTCATAATCATACAGAATAGCATCTTTTGAAATAAGAGAGTCGTTTTTTAGGTCTTCAACTCTGATGATAGCAGTTACCGTGATCTTAAACCAGTTATTAATTGGCTCATATGCATAAACATACTGGTCGTCTTCAAGTGAATATGCAATATCTCCATTGGGTTTGTCTCGAACATTGGCAGGTCCATCAATTATCTCAGCATTAGCAAATGCAATAGGAATAATTAAGAAAAAAAGTCTAAGTAGTAAGTTTTTCATTTCCCAACAGTTGGTCATAACGGTTAGTATATGGCAAGTAGGCGATTGTGAGCTTCATACTTATCAAACCGAGATGAAGTTGGAGCGAGCTACAACCGCTGAATATACTACTGTCACGCCTATTTGCTATATACATTGTTGTGGTGTCGTTTTTTATTTCAATATTATTTTTCTAAACACTATGTCCTTGTACTTTTTAAGCGAATCTATTTCTACATTCCTTGTCTTTGTCAAATCGCTATAAGTCATGTCATATCTGTACGATTTATTAACTACTTCTTTTAATTTCTGCTCAATTTTTTCCTCTCCGTTATAATTATCCAACAATTGTATATATAGCTCATTTTCTGCATTTATCCTGTTCACTTTATTTGTCAAACAATGTCCTGCTGATTTTGAATTACAGTAAGAATTATTGAAAATCCGCCACTCATATTTTACCGAATATTTATCAAAACTTACTTCGCGTTTGAAAACTGGGTCATTACGATAAATAATTACTGAGACAATTAAAACTATGCCTGTCAAAATCAATATTTTCAATCTACCTTTCATGCCTTTACATTGTTCTTATACTCATCATATGCTTCCATGATATATTTTTCTAAATCCTTGAATTTAACACCCAAAATTATCAATGTAATAGAAAGAGGGGTTTTGTAAATTCTATTATTTCCGTTTAAAAGTCTTTTCTTAAAATTACTACTGGCTTTATCAATGTATTTTTCAGGTTTATTTGTGTCGATTAAAAAGAATCTTGTTTTTTGTACTTTTTCTGTTCGAATACCTATAATATTTTCCCATTCAATCAGTCCGATACTTGATAAATTTGACTTATCAATAATTCCTTTGTCATTAATTATCAATCCCATGTTATTTTGAAATAATTTCCATGGAATCGTAACGCAGACAGTTCCAAAAAACAGAATCGCTATCACAGCAACTACTTTATTTAGTATTTCGCTTCTAAACATTATTGAGGTCAAACCTTCCTTATCCATTAAAATCATGACACTTAACACAACGAAAGTTAGAGCCCCGATAAAAACTAATCCTATTTTCAAATTGCTGTATGGAATCTTTATTTCTTTAGTCATTATTTTCATGTATCATGTTATGCAGGAACGTTCTGTAAAATGCACCACAACGCCTAGGTATGCGTCGTGCATTACCCTTTTGATAAGCACAAACCTAAGCAAGATTTACGGAATCACAGATAGCACTAGCGCCAAAAACTCCATTGTAGCCGCTGCAGTAGGATTGACCTCCGTCCCTGCGCCTCTAAACCGCACTAGTAAATCTTGCGACTCACTGCACCAAAAGTCACCAGAATGCAAGCTGTTTCGGATTAGAGCATGGCGGCATCACCGTTTGTTAGGGTGCTCTTTTATTTCACTTCTATCGTTAGAGGAACCGAATAAGTTATTTTTGCTGGCTTACCATACTTATATGCGGGCCTCCATTTTGGCATACTGCTAAATAATTCGACCACCTTCTTATTTACGCTTTGGTTTTGTGCTTTATGAACTCGTATGTCCTCTAACATTCCTTCTGTTGTAATTGTGAACAGAACATACAACTTGTCCAGCACTTCACCTTCATCTAAATCAGCAGCATTAATTACGAGATTTTCAATAATATACTTATACATCTCTTGCTTCCCTCCTGGGAACTCCGGTTCAAGATTCCAATGTGAAGTATGCTCTAAACTGTCAGCTATTTTACTTGCCTTTTTTGTCAAATCAAAACCAAGTTTCCTATTCAAACTCATCAGCATTGTTGAATCATAACAACTATAATAATCTGTAGAATCAGAGCTAATGAATCTCCATTGGATATTGTAATAATTTCTCAGCACATATAAATAAGTATTATCATCAGGAGAAAATGGAGCAGAATGTAATATGTAGTTGTTATTATGAAAATCGGAGATGGCCTCTTGCTCAGCTAGTGAACAAGGTGACTGACACATCACTAACGTGTTACATATAATTAATATTGACAGAAGTTGTATCCTCATAGAAAATGCACCCTAACGCCAAGCTAGCAGGAGTGCGCCCCGAGCTTGGCAGAAAGCACTAATCTAGTGAATCTGCCGGTGCTTCCAAAGTTTGTTGAATGCACTGCGTTCAGCAAGAGAAAAAATCCTGCGAGCAGAAGTAAGTAGAAAGCACTGCCGTTTCTCAGCGGCAGATTCATGGTGATGTTTGCACATAAGCCAGCAAAGAGGCAGTTTGGCGCATTCGTGCTAGCGATTGTTCTATGCCGTCTTGTTTTTTCGGTAGACAGTTACATCTCCGCCAGTTGCCGTTAAAAAGTATTTTCCGTTCGTGGAGAATCCGAATGTTCGAGGCTCGTAATCGTTCAGGATGTTAAAGCATTTATGTGTCTCTGATTCCGTGTAAATACTCAGAAAGTTTGGTTGAAATATCAAGTTGACGATAGGCCAGTTCGGAGCGAAAAATTCAATAGAATCGCCTTCTTTGTTAGAAGTTGGAAGGCCACCGCCATGTAGTCCGGCAATTCGAATTTTCTCGTTTGCTGCTATTCCAATACCCATGCACCAAAGTTCGTGTTCGTTTATCCACGTGCCAGTTGGTTCGTTATCCCTGTCAATTTTTTGTAGATTCTCGCAATCAATCAGTCCGCGTCCTTGGCTTGAAACCACTAAAAGAAGTTCAGGGTGTTCGTTGGAAAAGCCCACTTCAGTTAGTCCTCCAACAGCAAACATTTCACTTGTCCAACCATCTGGGCAGGTGCTCTGTGTGTTCTTTAGAAGGTTCCTAAGTCGTATTCGATTTTGTTCGTCTTTATCTTTTTTGAAAATACTCATGATCGAAGGAGGAATGGCATAGAACGATTAGTATATGGCAAGTAGGGCAGTAGAAAGCACTGAACTGTCGAACCGCTCCGAGCCAAATCGTTTATTTTGTTTTTAATTTATTCATTCTTAAAAGCCAAATCAACGATTTGGCGGTGTTTCAAATAACCACAGAGTTTCCTAACCATCGAACGCCCTATTTGCTATATACCGTGTTAGCTGCTTTTTTCCATTTATCTACTCGTTCAAAAATTCTATTTCCTAATTCGATTCCTTCTTCTCCAATAAAATCATCCCAAGCACAAGTCGGAGCAAACCAAGTCCAAAATCGAGATAAATCTGTTTGGTTGCCAAATTCGATATCATCAATAGCGTCCAACAAAGCTTCGTGAAATTCTTCAGCCGATAAAAACTCTCCTGAGTATCCTCCTTTGTAATCAGCAAGTATTTTTTCCGCTTTATGTAAATTTTCAAGTAATTCAAAGAACTCCCATTTTTTCCAGTAATTCATTTTTGAGAGATTATCAGGTCTATTGCTTTTGAATATTCTGTTCAGGAATCCCATTTTGTTAATAGATGATGATTTTTACCGCTAAGTATATTGACAATCCTAAAGTCGTTAAAATGGCAAGCAAAGACCTTAGATTTTGTTTGTTTATCATCTTACCGTACTTCTCTACATCTGTCGAGAGGTTCCAGTTCATTCGTTGAGAAGCATGTCTGTAAACTTCCATCTGTCTTTGTTCAAGAAATATCAGATAGAAAATATTCAAAAGAGGTAAAAGAGCTACCCAAATATTGAAAATCGGGGCATCAGCGGGGAACTTACCAAAACCAACAAAAGCAGCTATTAAAATGCTATTTACACTAAACAGCTTGTCATGTATTCGGTCGAAACTCGATTGAATTTTTGTTGCAGCTTCATCTCCTTCTTTTTCCGCTTTCTTAATTAATCGTTCTGATTCAGAAGTCAACTCATCAACAGAAACCCTCGCTTCATTTTTCTGAAGAAGGTCACGAATCTGCTCTAATAATTTGGTTGTTTTTGAATCTTCCATGTAGTAGCAGCTAACGTCCGGATATGGCACGTGCCTCCAGACCATTTTAATATCTACTAAAATATCGGATTTGCAGAACAGTTTCAAGTAACCACTTGGAGGCGTGTGCTATATCATTTGTTAGTTGCTTTTAAATTGTTCGTTCAGTTCAGTCGTTAATAGTTGGAGTTTATTCTTGCTAATTCCTGTCGTTTGGTTGATTTTCCAAAGTCCATGTTCCTTAATACTTGCGTACCACGTCTCAATCTGTTCACCCTTAATTCGGTACGCCATCAAACTTCCTTGTCTATTCGTTACTGAGTTCGTTGAGATCCAAAAGCATATCCCATTGACGGACCTCCTGGTAATCCGATTCTTCAAGTTATCAGTTGAATTCTGGTAAACATGGATAGGTTCGATAAACTTGGAGTTATGATTTCCATCTGGTTTGTAGAAAGTAGTTGATAAAACCCTGTTCGGATTAAACGGAGGAACAGTTATTTCTTCTCTCCAGAAAGGTTTTAGAACGAAAGGAATTCCCGGTTCAGCGTGAAGGTCGTACTTCTGAGGCCCTTGCCCGGAATAATTCAGCCATTTGTGATCAAACCAGTTTTTAATTCTTATCACAGCTACTTCATCCGGTTTATAAAGTTCCAGGAGTTTAAAAGTCAGGTGATCAATGATCTCTTTAAATCCCTCTGCATCGTCCTTGAAGTATTTAATTTTTAAAGGTCTCCAGTCCATACTGTATTTAAGTTCTGCTAGTCTACGCCTTGAAGGAAATTGCAACTAACATATCGATAACAGCACATGTGCTGTTATTTACTTTATGTCTTTATGGGTAAATCTAGTGGATTTTTAATTTTTTGAAAGGAAGTAGTCGCAACATTGGTGTAATTCTCGGTTGTTTTTGGGCTTCCATGCCCCAATAATGTCTGAATGTAGCGTAAGTCTGTACCTGATTCCAATAAATGTGTTGCAAATGAATGTCTCAGCATGTGTGGTGTTACTCGTCTGCGAATATTGGCTTTTTTTGCTGATCGCTTAACGATATTAGCTACACTTGTTTCGCTGTACTTTTCGCCTGGCAAACCTTCGAATAAGTAAATTTTGGGTTTATATCTGGTGTAATAGTTTCTTAATTCTGATAATAGACTTTCACTTAATAATGTATACCTGTCTTTCTTTCCTTTTCCATTACGTACAAAAATGAGACCTCTGTCACTTTCTATATCTGATATTTTCAAGTCAAGTAATTCACTCCTTCTCAACCCAGTGGAGTACAAAACACTCAGGATCATTTTGTGTTTCAGGTTATGTGTAGTACCAATCATTTCAAAAATTTCTTCTCTCGACAGGACTTTAGGAAGTTTTTCCTGTTGGATGGGACGTTCCACCTCATAATAACGCCCAGGCATCTCTAAAACAAGTTCATAGTAGAATTTGATGGCGTTAACGGCCTGGTTTAAGTAACTGCTGGATTTGCCACTTCTGGAACAATGATCTAAGTATGTTCTGATATCTTCCTGGTCCAATTGATTGGGATCAGCTGTATCAAAGTAGTTTAAATACTTCTCAAACATGGATATATAAATGCGAGCCGTATTCAAAGAATACCTTTTGATCTCCAGCTTCCTTAAAAACTCCTCTGGAACGGCCTTATAGCCTGGTGTGAGCTTTCTTTTGCGGTAATCGTCCACTGAAAGCGGAGCATTGCCCTGATGGACAGGCCTGTTACGGAAAAAGTACTTGCAATTGACATAGCAAACTCCTTTAAATGTTTTGAATATAGAAGTAAGGTTCTCCTTGTTGTTATTAATAATGACCATTTGATGATCCGTGCTCCATTTTGGATTATCCAACTGCTTTACAAGTGCCTGAATTACCTTGTCCGGATAAAACTGCAGACCGATATACTTTCTATTCTCTATTAATAGATGACGCAGCGTGATTTGTTTGGTTGAATTCATAGCTCGTAAATAACCCTGAAAACTATACCAACTCAAAGGGTAAGCGTCGAATTATACGTATAATTAAACGCATAATTTTTTAAACGCTTAGGATTTTTTCTAAATTGGAACAACTAATTCTTTGAACTTCTTGAAAATTCTCAGAAGTCTGGATCGATTTGGTGACAACACCAAACGAGGCGAAAAATTAGAACTAACTAATTACATCAACCATGGAAAGATTTTGTCTTAACTGTGGAGAAAAACTGATCGGTAGGATTGATAAAAAATATTGTGGTTCTTACTGCAGGTCTAATTTCCACTATGAAGCTTCCAAAGAGAAAGCTGAATCATTTTTTAAACAAATTGACCACCAACTCAAGAAAAACAGAAGGATCCTGGCTGCCTACAATAAAAGTGGAAAATCCACAGTGCGAAAAGAAGTTTTGCTGGCTGAGGGCTTCCATTCCAGGGTATTTACACACTACTGGAAGGCCGGAAATGGCAATACTTATCTCTTTGTATATGAATATGGCTTCCAACAGATCATAGAAAATGGCAAAACAAAATTTTCACTGGTTACCTGGCAGGACTATATGAATGGCAGTTTGTCGCTTTAGTTATCGCTCTCGCTATTGAATGCTTGTTGGTTATGCCACAAAGCACTCAAAGAAGCTCAGAGTTTCACAGGGGAAGAAGAGGGAAAAACCGGGTGTTACAAACTGGCTACAAATCAATATACTGCATCGCCAGTTTCTCAAACTCAAGGAACTCCTGCAATGGAAAGCAATCCTCCCGGTTTTGTTTGAAATGCTTATCACGCATGAGCTCTGCAATCTTTTTGAATTCGTAATAATAAATTCTTACTAGCTGTACCTTTTTGATTTCAAAGCTGACTATTGGTTTGCGTATTGTGATCTCTTCTCCGTAATCCTCTGAGAAATCGTCTACCTGGTATGTGACCATGTGTTTTTTGGTGGGGATTTCCTGAATGGTCGTTTTGGAACCTCCCGGTTCTTCATACCAGGTAAATGAGGTTTCAGGTTTTTGAAACATAATGTCTGTCAATGATTGGATGCATTCCCCGATAGGATCAGGAGGAAAGGCTTGAGTGGCATGAAGTTCATGTACACTTCCTTCCTTGTAAATCCAACAGGTAGACCAGCCATGTTCGTCCAGAAAGAAGCTGATATTGATCTTCAAAATTCTCGGTTGTTTTGTCTGTTAGAGAAAATCATATCGTAAGGTAGGTCCAAAATTCTCTACGGTTCTTTTTGTTGGGCCAAAGCGATCAAGGTTGGCTCCCAAACCGTAATACCACCTCCCACTTTTCAGACCAATCCGTGCATACAGATAGCTTCGGCCATGGGCACTGGTATCCAGACTCCTGATGTACATTGCCTGGATCCTGAAGTAGAGTGATAATTTTTCATTGACGGGAGGCTTGTATTCATATATGCCCAGCATTTGTAAGTCTTTGTCTGAAGTGTAGTAGGCTACCTGTGTGATGGTGAGCCATTTTTGTGAACCGTAGGTATGTTTTGGCCCAAAAATAGGGGTGATGCCCACATCTGAATTGACCCGGACTCCCCCAAAAATGGAAAAGGTCTTTAGAAAATCATAGTCAATCTGGACGGGTACGTTGAGTTGGTTATTGTCGCTGTTGTTTTCATAGGTAGTGAAGAACTGGGTGACTGTGAAAAGTCCAAATTTGCTTTCCGGAGTAAAGTGTTTTTTCATGACCATCTGGTACCAAAAGCGTTTGTGCCCGGTCACAATCTCAATGGGAATAGGTGGATCTGAAATTTGAGCCTGAACGGACACAAATGGGGTAGCCATTATGACCAGGAAGAGCAGCATAATGGAAAGGTTGGACAGGTGTTTTACCATTGGAGCTGATTTTTATTAGAATTTAACAAAAATGGCCAAGTCCTTCACGCTTAACACAAAAAAAATCTGGCATTGCTTGTATCTGTACAGGGGTGATTTAACTTAGCACCTCCAAACCCAGTGAGGACACTTTTCCCAAAGATGATGGCCATGCGGAGCGGTACAAGACCGATGTAGGAAGTGGGAAGGAGGCTTGTACGCGGCTAGCCAATGCGGGAAGGGTTGCGCAGAGGGCAGTGTGGCACCAAACAATAGCTGGAAGAAAACCATAATAGCATATGAAAAACATTGATCAAATCAATTTTGCAGGTAAGAGAGCCCTGATCAGGGTAGATTTTAATGTGCCACTGAACGGTGAGTTTAAGGTAACGGATGAGACCAGGATAAATGCCGCGGTTCCTACTATCAAGAAGATTTTAGCAGACGGAGGATCTTGTGTACTCATGAGCCACCTGGGAAGACCTAAAGAAGGGCCTGAAGAGAAGTTTTCATTGAAGCACATCATTCCAAACCTTTCTGCAAAACTGGGTGTGGATGTGAAGTTCACAGATGATTGCGTAGGAGACGATGCTTTTGCTCAAAGTAGTGCTTTGAAAGATGGTGAAGTGCTGTTACTTGAAAACCTGAGATTTTACAAGGAGGAAACAAAAGGTGATGAAGCCTTCAGCGAAAAACTTTCCAAGCATGGAGACATTTATGTGAATGATGCTTTTGGTACGGCACACCGTGCACATGCCTCTACCACAGTGGTGGCCAAATATGTGGATGAGAAGGCATGTGGTTATGTGATGCTGGCTGAGTTGGAAAATGCACAGAAAGTGCTGGACAATGCAGTAAAACCATATACGGCAATTATGGGAGGCGCAAAAATCTCCGACAAAATATTGATCATTGAAAGACTGCTCGACAAGGTGGATAACCTGATCATTGTGGGTGGTATGTCTTATACTTTTTTCAAAGCATTGGGAGGAAGTATTGGAAACTCGCTGGTAGAAGAGGATAAGCTTGATCTGGCGAAGGAACTGATCCAAAAAGCAAAGGATAAAGGTGTGGACCTACAATTACCAAAGGATTCTGTAGCAGCAGATGCTTTTGATAATGGAGCGAATACTCAAATAGTAGATAATTACAGTATTCCTGACGGCTGGATGGGACTGGATATAGGACCGGAAGCGCGTGAGGTTTTTTCTAAAATCATCAGAGAGTCTAAAACGGTGCTTTGGAACGGACCTGCTGGTGTATTTGAAATGAGTAGCTTTGCAGAAGGCACAAATACCCTTGCCAAAGCTGTGGTAGACGCTACTGAAGGTGGAGGTTTTTCACTGATAGGAGGAGGAGACTCTGCTGCTGCGGTTAATACATTGGGATACGGAGACAAAGTTTCTTATGTATCTACCGGTGGTGGTGCCTTGCTTGAATATATGGAAGGTAAAGTATTACCTGGTGTAGCGGCACTGGGGTAATATTTGAAATAAATATAACGTTAGTAATAGGCCACCTTATTTAAAGGTGGCTTTTTAATTCCCTATGAAGCTATTCTGTATACCATTGCTGTTCATTCTATTTGCTCATTTAAGTTACGCTCAGAATTACCAATTGGGAGTGAGAACAGGTATTAATCTGTCTACGCTGGCAGGAAATTCACCTGGTGACATTACCGGCAAAGCAGGTTACCACTTAGGAATTTCAGGTTCCAGAAAGTTAGATGATTTGATCTCATTTTCAACCGAGTTGAACTACAATAGACAGGGAAGAAATGGAGATTCTGGTAAAACCAGTTTACATTATTTGTCTGTACCATTGCTAGCTTCAGTAGAAAGAAAAGGGTTTTTCATAAAAGGAGGTGTTCAGCTGAGTTATCTTTTATCTGCAGTTCATTTTGCAAGCAATTCAGTCATAGGAGAAGGAATCCAACAGGAAATAGACCCAATAGATATTTCTCTTTCTCTGGGAGGTGGGGTTGTGTTATTGAACGATTTTACATTGGAAGTTCGATACTTACATGGGTTCAATAACCTTACTCACTATGACCCAATGTCAGTATTAAGAGAAGAAGAATTAATGAACAGAGTTCTGCAATTTTCGATTGGTTATTTCCTCTTCAGCCAGGCTACTGTTGAATGAAAGTACCATCATTCCATTTGAAAGTAATACATTCATCCAAGCAGAATTTGATATCCTTACCTTTTTGAGGCAGCAGCCATCTAAATTCTAATGGATCCATTCCATCATAACCTTCTGGAATCAAACTAGAATCGTCCACAGAAGCTATGATTTCCTCAAAAGGGACACTTACAATGGTTTTGCCATTATCAATCTGAAAATCAAGACTACTGTCACAAACAGGACCACAACCCACACTTTCTGTTCCAATTAGTTTGTCACCATTGGATTTGTTCCAATACACCTTTGTGAAAAAGGTTTCTGCTGCATTCGGTGCAAATTGAATATACCCATTCTTAGCGTCATATTCTCTGATGCTGAAACCATAAACATTGCTTCTCACCCTTTGAATAATTCCTTTGATACTGTCTGCAGCATTAGATTGACCAGTGTGCTCCAGCATGGACATAAGCATTTCATAGTTTTCTCCAATGGCATAACGGCCAATTGGAGGAAAAGAAAGAATCAGTTGTTTTGCATAGGCAGAATCTTCTTTTGCAATGGTCTCAACAGGAGTAGATGTATCATCTGAGGCACCATCAGCTTCCTCCATTGCCGCCTGTTCTTCCACTATTTCTGTCTCTTCTGATGCTTCCTCAGATACTTGAGTTTTGGGATTTCCGGAGCAGCTCCAGAGCATTGTGGTAATAATGATAAGTGTGGGTAAATTGAAAGAATTGAATTTCATGGTCAGGCAAATTTTTTAAAAGATATGAAAAAATCGTGATTGAAATAGAGGATTTGGGAAATCTATGCCATCATCATTTTTTTTAGCACCGTTAGCTTTCATAATTCCATAAGATTTCTTATTTTCCTAATTCCACCTAAATCACCCGCTTGCTATGAAGAAGTCAAATAAGCCACTATTGGCAGTCTTGATTGCTACATTTATCGTAGCTGCTCTCAACAGTTGTTCGAAGCAATACATTGAGTCTGAGAAAAGTCTTTTTGAAGATACTGATGTTGTAGCAGTTGAGTAGCAAATTGATGAATAGTATCTTTTAGGCTTTTGTTTCGTTGAGTTGTACTAGAAGTAGTCAAAAACTTAAAAACTCTATGAAACACTTTTTTATTTGTATAGCAGCCTCGCTATGCATCACCTTTCTTTTGCAAGCCCAGATCCCTGAAACAAATGATTTTTTCAGTCCAGGTGATACTACTAATATCACATACAGGCTGACTTTACCAAAAGCAACATCCCTGGGTAAACACTATCTGGATAATAAATGGAACGCAGGCAATGTGTATTTGAAAACTGGTGAAAAGCTATTAGGGTACTACCTGAGATATGATCTTGTCAAAAACAGACTGGAAATTATTGTGGGAAAGGAAATCAGGATCATCAATAAAGATCGAGTGGAGTCATTTGAATGGTTTAATGTAGAGACCCTAAAACCTGCACGTTTTATAAATGGTGATACCTATCAATTTGATAAAATGGTAGCAAAAAGTTTTTTCGAAGTACTGGCTTCCGGAAAGGCAACTTTACTCAAACAGGTAAGTATAAAAGCCTTACGAAACACAACTTCACCTACTCTGGTAAATGATACGAGTACTGGAAATACTGAGAAATTTGAAGAGTATTTTTTAGGTGAGGGAGACATGTACTTCGAGCTATCTGGTTCAAGAAAGAAAAAGTCAGCACTCTTTAATTCAGGTGAAGAGGCAATTCTGGATTATGTCCGAAACAACAACCTTAATTTGAATGTTGAGAAAGATATGATCACTATGGTGGAGTACTACAATGAATTAAATGGTGGTCAGGCGAAGTTATAACCATGCAATATGTCAAATACGGATCTGATAATTGAAGAAAGAAGTCGGGATATTGGGGATTTTCTGGTGGGTAGGTTAATTCCATTCAGGAAGAAAAGAATGGTGGGCCCCTTTATTTTCATAGATCATATGGGCCCTACGGAAATGGGCCCCAAAAAGTACATGGATGTTGATCAGCATCCTCACATTGGTTTAAGTACCTTGACTTATTTATTAGAGGGAGAAATACGACATAGAGACAGCATAGGTTCAGATCAGATTATCAATCCCGGTTCGGTCAATTTAATGGTGGCTGGTAAAGGTGTAACTCATACAGAGAGGACACCGGAACACTTGCGGGGGAAGATATTTACAGCCCATGGATACCAAATCTGGATAGCATTACCCAAACAATTTGAGGAAATGGAGCCGGAGTTTCATCAGATTGATGGAAATGAGCTACCTGTCTGGGAGGACAATGGGGCTTCATTCAAATTAATTGCTGGAGAGGGTTATGGTAAAGTATCTCCTGTCCCCACATTCTCACATCAATTTATGGTTGAAATCAAGAATGACCAGCCTTATCAATTGGATATCTCTAATAACCTGAAAGGAGAAGTCGGAGTAGTGGTTGTAACCGGTGAAATACAAGCTTGTGAACATGAAATTGGGCCTGGAAACATGTTGGTGTCCAAAACCGAAGGGGCTTGTAAAATGTCATTAAAAGCGGGCACTCATTTACTTCTGTTCGGGGGTGAACCGTTCGAAGAAGAACGACACATTTATTGGAATTTTGTGGCTACCAGTAAAGAGAAAATAGAGGAAGCCAGGGAAAAGTGGGAGAAAAAAATGTTTCCAAAGGTGAGTGGGGACAATACCTATGTGCCCTTACCATAAATTCATTTATTTCGGTTGAGAAAATACAGGATTGCACCAATGGCAAATGAGATATATCCAAAAATAGCAATTGTTTTTGCTTCTAATCCTATGTTGGAAGCATAGACAATGAGCACAGTACCCACCAATACCAATGCCACACCTGTGAATGTTAATTTTTTTGACATGACGCAATTTTAGCAACATTAACTGACTATTCACCCGAAGCGTCATCAGAAGTAGGAGCAACAAATTAATGGAATTAATTTAGAATAATTCTAAATTATTATTTGCAAACGTTTGCTTGCATGGTGAAATACTTCAATCCTATCTGAAAATTTGTGCTTAATAATTTTTGAGTAATATTTGGTTAAAGTGTACATAAAATGAAGAATAAGGTACAGTTGATAACTTATGTAGATAGGTTATCAAAGTACACTGGAAGGACTGGGATCAAAAAGTTGAATGAACTTCTCTTAGGACCATTGTGTGGCCTTTTCCCCGGAGGAGTTCACGTCCTTCCTTTTTATTTCCCTATAGACGGAGCAGATGCGGGATATGATCCAATTGATCACACGCTTGTGGATCCTCAGATCGGTACATGGGAAGATATTCAGCAATTAGGTAAAGATTTTGATTTGATGGGAGACATTATTGTCAATCACATGTCTTCAGGATCAAATGAATTTCAGGATGTCATAACCAAAGGCAAATCTTCTGAATATTACGATTTATTCATGAAGTTCAGCGATGTTTTTCCCAGTGGTGCGAATAGCGATGAATTGCTAAATATTTACAGACCCCGGCCAGGGTTACCCTTTACAGTAAAACTTTTTGAAAATGGAGACAAAGATATTTTCTGGACCACATTCACAAGTGAACAGATTGATATTAATGTGGAACATGAAGAGGGGAAAAAATACCTGGACAGGATTTTAAAATTGTTTCATGAAAATGGACTGAAATCTATCAGGTTAGATGCAGCAGGCTATGCCATAAAGAAGCAGGGAGAATCATGTTTCATGATGCCTGAGACTTATGCTTTCATTGATGAATTTACAGAGAAGGCTAATGCTCTTGGAATGGATGTATTGGTTGAGATTCATTCTTATTATAAAGATCAAATAGAAATTGCCAGTAAGGTAGATTACGTTTATGATTTTGCCTTGCCTCCGTTAATACTCCATACCATTTTTACCGGGAGTACAGAAGGTCTAAAGAAGTGGCTTTCAGTAAGTCCCAGAAATTGCGTGACAGTTCTGGATACACATGATGGAATAGGGGTGATAGATATTGGTCCAAAAGGGGGTAAGCCTGGTTTAATTCCAGATGAGCAGGTAGATGAATTGGTTGATGAGATTCATAAAAGGTCTGGTGGAGAAAGTAGAAAAGCTACAGGTGAGGCAGCTTCAAATTTGGACCTCTACCAGGTTAATTGCACTTATTATTCGGCCTTAGGGCAAAATGACAGTGATTATATTTTAGCCAGAGCAATCCAGTTTTTTTGCCCGGGGATCCCACAAGTATATTATGCAGGTTTATTGGCAGGAGAGAATGACCTTGAATTATTAGAAAAAACCGGGGTTGGTCGGGATATAAACCGGCATTATTATGATGAGCAGGAAGTACTGTCAGCACTTGAGAAACCAGTGGTAAGAGATTTAGTTACCCTGATCAGGTTGAGAAACCTTCATGAGGCATTTAATGGAGAGTTTAGTGTCTCTGGTGATCATGAAAAAACCATCAGGTTAAAATGGGAAAATGAAGGGCACCTGGCGATGCTGACAGCTGATTTTGGTGAAAATTTATTTGAAGTAAGCTATACAGAGGAGGGAGGTTTGTCAAACCTAAGCTTACAATCCTTTTAACTCACATATTATTCCCATTCAATATCCTATGCATATTTTCATTGATTGGTATGCACAAAAAACGCTATCTTAACGGTTTAATCTACCGAAGAATATGCTAAAACCTGTTCAGGAAAAAAAATTAACCCATTTTTTCAATATCCTTGATAACAACAAGAATGGCCGTTTACAGCAAGACGACTTTGAAGGTATAGGTGAAAATATCAACATTAACCTGGCAATACCACAAGGTACTGATGATTACAATTATGTCATGGAGAAGTCCCAGGAGTTATACAGATATCTCATTGATGGACTTGGAAAACAACCGGGTGACGCAATCGAACTAAATGACTGGTTAACTTATTTCGACCAGGAAATCATATCTGCAAAGAATGTTGAACTTCTTAAGAAATTAATCCAGATCACAGTAAAACATGTTTTTGATCTTTATGATCAGAATAAAGATGGAATGATCGAGCTTGATGAATACCTGGATATGTTCACCATTTATAGAATAGATGTTAAGTATTCCGCCAAAAGCTTTACGTTGCTGGACAAAAATCAGGATGAGGTAATATCGAAAAAAGAGTTGGTGGAAGCTGTGAAGGACTTTTTCGTGTCTAGTAAGGAAGACACGCCTGGCAACTGGATTTTCGGAAACTGGCATGGTGAATAATATTCCGGAAAATTCCCCGATTTCATGAAAAACGGATACCTTTTTTTTCTGGTCACGATGTTGGCCTGCAATCAGTCTTCTCTTGATCCTGAACTCGTCAGGTGGGAGGAGCAAGCTAATCGTGTGAAAATCATAAGGGATGATTATGGTGTACCTCATATTTATGGAGAGACTGACGCAGATGCAGTATTTGGTCTTCTGTATGCACAATGTGAGGATGATTTTCCCAGGGTAGAAAGAAATTATATTTGGGCGATTGGAAGATTATCTGAAGTAGAGGGTGAAAAAATGCTTTACAGTGATCTTCGGGCAAGGCTGTTCATGTCACAGGAGGAGGCTATTGAGATGTATGAAACAAGTCCAAAATGGTTGAGAGCTTTATGTGATGCTTTTGCAGACGGGATCAACTATTACCTGCATACCCATCCTGAAGTAAAGCCCAAATTACTTACACGCTTCGAACCGTGGATGCCAATGTATTTTAGCGAGGGCTCTATAGGAGGTGATATTGAGCGAGTCTCTATTAAAGGTATTCGTGAATTTTATGAAGACAAGGCATTCCAATCCAGCAAACTTGAAAAGAACGATCTTCCCTTGGATTATTATCAGGAACCTGTTGGGTCTAATGGAATTGCTGTTTCAGGTAAGTTGACTGAATCAGGGAATGCCATGTTGCTGATCAATCCACACACATCTTTTTTCTTTCGGGGTGAGGTTCATGTTGTGAGTAATGAAGGGTTGAATGCTTATGGAGCAGTTACCTGGGGGCAGTTTTTTGTGTATCAGGGATTCAATGAAAAAACAGGGTGGATGCACACCTCTACTTATACTGATGTAATCGATGAATTCAAGGAGACGATTATTGAGAAAGACGGAAAGTTATTTTACAAATACGGCAAGGAACTTAAATCTGTTAAGAAAGAGAAAGTTGTATTAAACTACCTTTCTGGAGACTCTGTGTTACAGAAAAAATTTCCAATTTATAAAACACATCATGGTCCCATTACACATAAGATAGGAAAGCAATGGGTGGCAACTGCCATGATGTGGGAACCCGTGAAGGCCCTTTCACAGTCCTATATCAGAACTAAGCAAACAAACTTAAGTGAGTTTCATGAAATGATGGATATGCGAACAAACTCAAGCAATAACACGGTTTTCGCAGATGGAGAGGGTAACATAGCGTATTATCATGGCAATTTTATTCCTATCCGGGATACAGCCTTTAATTACCAGGAGCCAGTGGATGGCAGTAACCCAAAAACTGATTGGCAAGGATTGCATTCTGTAGAAGAATGTATTGTGGTATCCAATCCGGAAAATGGATGGCTTCAAAATTGTAACTCAACACCATTTACCTGTGCGGGTTCGAATAGCCCAAAGTCTAGTGATTTTCCTAAATACATGTCTCTGAACAGAGAGAGATTTAGGGCAGCTCATGCAATTGAACTTCTTGAGAATGCCAATGACCTTACCCTGGACAAAATGATTGATTTGGCGTATGATCCGATACTGCCAGCTTTTCAACATTTGGTACCAGGGTTAACAGAAGCGTTCAAGTCGTCACCAGGTAGTGTTTCTGGAATGAAAGAAGCAATTGAGTTACTTGAAAATTGGGATTATAAAGTAGATACCGGATCTATCGCCATGACGCTGGCTCATTTTTATGGCATGAATTGCTTCAGATTCGGGAAAGTCCCAGCGGGTGGTAGCTGGATGGAAAATGTCATTTACTTTGGAAATGAGTCGCCCAAAAAGGAACGTTTGAAAATAATGGCCATCACGCTCAAACAACTAACTGATGATTTTGGAACCTGGAAAGTATCCTGGGGAAATGTAAACAGGTACCAAAGGCTCTCAGGAGCAATCGAAAATGTTTTTGATGATAATCAGCCCAGTACCCCTATTGGCTTAGCCTCGGGAAGGTGGGGTGCTTTAGCTTCATATGGAGCAAGAGCCGGTGAGCAAACCAAAAAGATCTACGGTACTCATGGAAATAGTTTTGTAGCGGTTGTTGAATTTGGGAAGCGGATAAAAGCAAAAAGTTTATTGGCTGGAGGGCAATCAGGAGATCCCTCATCACCGCATTTTGATGATCAGGTGGATCTATATGCACAGGGAGAATTTAAAGATGTTGCTTTCTACAAAGAGGATGTTAAGGCAAGAGCTATTCGTATTTATCGTCCTGGAAACACAGGCGATCAAAAAGAATAGTCAAATTTTTCAATCTCTTCCTTAAAAGCTTCGGCAACTATTTGTTGGGTCTCTTCAGAATAAAATTTGCGGTAATCTTTGTCATCCCGGTAACCCACTTTTTTCTTGGGTAGTTTATCAGGCTGAAACGGAATCCCCACATGGTTACAAAAAGACTTCAGGTCTTCATGTAGGTGCTCATAACGAATAAAGAAATAGTCTTCCCACTCATCATTTATAAACATGATTCGTTTATCCAGGTTGTTGCGGTTTTTCTTTCTTTTCAGTAATTCCTCAAAACTTAAACGTTGTTCCAATGGTCGAGGATGTTTGCCCCTGATTAACCTCAGCAAATGGTAATAGAAGGGGCGTTTCCTTGTTCTCCAGAAGTATAACGAGACCATTTTATCCCATGGATTCCTTACGGGGCAGATCTTTGTATATTCGGACCAAATGGTGTCGCCTACCATTTCCTTCGTACTGTATGCTGGTCGGTGACTTTGAAATTTTCGGGTGTCTATGATACCATCCTCTTTACAAAATGGTTTTAAGTAAGCCTCCAGACTACTACCGGCAGTCTTGTGAGTTTTGATGAAGATAAACTTGTACTTGTGTGAGACCAACATGTGTTAGAAGGTGTAACCGAACTCCTTAATTTCCCTTTCAAAGGCTTTTGCCACTATTTCACGAGTTTCTTCATTGTAGAATGTTTTATAATCTCGTTTTGGTCTATGTCCACCTTTCTCATGTGGCAGACGTTCAATTTCAAAAGGGATTCCCAATTCTTTACAAGCTCTTTCAAGATCACTCATCAGATGTTCATATCGTATGAATTTGTAGCCATCCGATTTCCCATCAATGTAAATTATTTCCCTGTTTTCATTGAGCTGATTTTTTCTTCTCGTGATCCACTCTTCAAAGCTGATGGAATGTTCTATTATGCCGCGAAACTTAAACTGAATAAACCACCTGTGCATCCAGTAATAAAATGGTCTTTTCCGGCCCCTCCAGAAATACATGGAGACCATAGTATCCCATGGGTTTCTGATAGGGACAATCTTAGTGTAATCATTCCAAACCTGATCACCTACTATTGATTTAATTTCTGAAGCAGTAGTATGTTTTTCATCTAATTTTTTTCCTACAATACCATTTTCACAATAAGGTTTTAAATAGGTTTCCAAACTAGATCCTGCAGTTTTCTTTGTTTTTATAAAGATGAACTTATAATCGTGAGATACTAACATCTATCAATTAGGATTTTCAATGTTATAAACAGAGTGAACAATTGCTTCTCCCTTCTCAGAAGGCTGAGACAGGTCTCCATCTCTTAGCACTATCACACGGTCTGCAACATCAAAGTATTTGTCGTCATGTGAGATAGCCAGAATTGTTTTGCCGTTGGCTTTCAGTTGTGGAAGAATCTTTTTGTAATAGACGTCCTTGTAATACGGATCCTGGCTTGCCGCCCATTCATCAAAAATATAGAAAGGTTTATCTTCCAGAAGTGCCAATAATAAGGCGAGTCTTTTTCTCTGACCTGTTGAAAGTGACGTGGTTGTCAATTTCATATCCTTCAACCTGACTTTATTTTCCAGTTCCAGGAGTTTGATATACGCTTTCACGTTTTGGTTCACATGATTCTCATCCAGGTGATAAAAGTGATTAAAGAGGTAATAATCTGTGAAGACCGCGTTGAATTGCTCCCTATACGAATCCATATATTCCTCTGTGATTAAAGTGCCTTTACTTTCAATTGAACCCGATACTGGGCGATATAAACCACATATCACTTTGGCCATTGTACTTTTCCCGCTACCATTTCCACCAACAAGGAAAATCAGTTCACCTTCATTGATTTTTAAGTCGATTGGTCCTAGCTGAAAATTCTTTTCTTCCTCCTGAACATAATACTCGTATACTACATCCTTTAGTTCAACTAGCGGTGATTTTTTATTTGTAACAGGTAATTCGTTTAGCTCAGATTCCTTCTTGGCATTTTCTTCCAGGGTAACACCGATTTCATTAATTTTTTCCATAGCCACATCAATCTGACCCAGAACGGGTAGGAAGTTAGCAAGTCTGCTAAGCGGTCCAATTGTAAACAGGGCAATTGTCAGAAATTGAGCAAGAACACTATATTCTGCAGTTTCAATCCTGTTGACGAGCAGAAGAATAATACCGATCCCAAGTAGCACTACCATTTCACCAGATTTTGAAAAAAGTGCCAATCTTGTACGTCCTAATAGATTTTCATTCTTTTGTGCTTCAGCAGCAGGAAATAGAATTTCATAAATGAATGAATCCCTTAGTTTTCTACTTAATGTAAGTTCTTTCAAACCATGGACCAATCCTTCGAAAAGGCCAAACACATCACTTTGAATATTCCTGGCACTTCGCATCCTGTTTTTGTAAGATCGAAGTGGCAGTTTGTTAAGCAAAAATGTAATCAATATGACCACACTGAACATTAAAAATATGATGGGAGACAGGTAGATCATGTAAATAAAGCAACCGATTATTGTTGCTATCCCGGTAAGTGAATTTGGTAATCGGTTGACACTATTAGAAATCGTATTGATATCTGAAGTGAGAACTGTAAGGATCTTCTCACTTTTGTTCTCGAGGAGTGAGAATGAAGACTTTAAGATTTTTTTACTAATATCAACTCTCATCTTGAGAATGACCAGCTGGGCTGCCTTGGTAATCGAATATACAGCGACAACACTCATTACACCATATAAAAGCCACAATCCAAGGAATTGATAGATCAACGGGAATGGTTTTTCCATTCTTGTTTCGATCCCGGTGTTGATTAGATAAATTAGTCCGGATAAGCTTAATCCTGAAATGACTGCTGAAATGCTGGATATAATAAAAGTCCCTAAAGAACTTTTGATAAGTAATCCGATTATTTTCATTACCCTTCTACCTCAAAATTCAATTGCAAACTTAATCGATATTCAATTAAACCCATCGAAAATTAACAATGCTTAAACAAAAAGGCCTTTTTTGAATGAATTTTACCACGAAACGGCTCTAGAAATTATAATCAAAGGCTGAATCTTTCTTTAAAGAGAAGGCGATTGGTTTACCATCGAACAGGATTTTGGTTTTAGCCCATACTTCTGCAAATAATTCTGAATGCCGGTACTTTTCCAGGTACTCATCACTTTCCCAAATACTGTAAGTGCTTAATATGTTCGATTGGTGATAGTCTGGTAAGAGCTCAAGGTGTACACATCCTTCAGACATGCTGATTCTGTGCTTTACTTCCTCGAACATTGACAGAAATTCTTCAACCTTATCTGCTTTAAAAGTCATTCTAACAATTCTGATCAGCATAACTTATTGGTTAAATTGTACAAAAATTGGTGTGTCTTCCTTCAATCCTAATAATCTGGAGGCGTCTCCTTTATTAATGCCTATTTGCATAAGTCCATTACTATTAAAAATAATATAGCACTCTCCCGGATCCACCTGACTAAATGACTGGTTCAGTTTTTGGAATATTTCTCTACCCGCTCTTATGGAGTATCCCAGCTCTTTGTTGATTTTGTGAATGGTTTCAAATTCCTGCTTCTCAATATTGGTAATCAGATTACCAAAATGATCGACCCGGATTACATTCCCAACAATTTCTTTCTTAGTTGCTTTTACTTGTCTTCCAAGCAATTGGATAAATTGATCTACAGGATTTCCAATGGTTTCTGGACCTTTCGTTTGAAGATTGGCACATGCCTCTGCTAAAATATCCTTAGCAGGGAATGTTGAATTGACAATATCGGTATTAATCTGATACACTTTTTCAGCGGGCTCACTATCGATTAAACTTATGATTCCGTTATCCGGACAAACAAAAAAGTGTCCGTTCAGTTCGGCCACCAGAAACTTATTTGATTTGCGTCCCATATTATCTACAGCAATTAAGTGAATTGTTCCCGCAGGAAAATCGTTGTATACCAATCTGGTTACATAAGCTGCATGTCCAATGTCAAACGGTTTGATGTGGTGACTTATGTCGATAATGGGAATTGTGGGATCCTTTTTGAGGATATTTGCTTTCACGGCAGCCACGTAATGATCACTGGTTCCGAAATCTGACATAAATGTGACTATCGCCATAGAAGCAAAAAGAATATTTATTTATTTTGTAGGCACAAATATAAATTTTCGGCTCAAAAAGCTTTATTCATATTAAAAGATATAACTGCGTTTGTTAGAAAAAGTAATAACATTAGAAAATGTCTCATTAGTTGATTTCCTGGGTGTAGAAAATCAAAACATCAAAGAGTTAGCCACCGCTTTTCCTCAAAGTAAGATTGTTTCCCGTGGTAACGAGATCAGAATTCAGGGAACAGCCCCGCAAATCCTTCAGATCAATGATATTTTGAATTCATTATTGGCCCACTATAATAAATTTGGGAAGGTTACCCATGAGAATGTAGTTTCCTACATCAAAAAGGAAAATGATGATCAGCACACGAATGTAGATGATGAGATATTGGTGTATGGCACTCGTGGTTTTAAAATTCAGGCCAAGACCAAAAATCAAAGGAATCTTGTAAATGCGGCCAGAGAGAATGATTTGGTATTTGCATTGGGACCAGCTGGAACTGGAAAAACTTACATTTCAGTGGCACTAGCTGTTAAGGCGCTTAAGAATAAAGATGTTAAGAAGATTATTATCACCAGACCGGCAGTCGAGGCTGGTGAAAACCTAGGATTCCTACCAGGAGATCTCCAGGAAAAAATAGATCCCTATCTGAGACCCATTTACGACGCTCTTGGGGACATGGTACCGACCGAAAAACTAAAGTACTACCGTGAAAATGGAGTTATTGAAATAGCACCATTGGCCTATATGAGAGGCAGAACACTCAATAACGCTTTCGTACTTTTAGATGAGGCCCAGAATACTACTCCTATGCAATTGAAGATGTTCCTGACAAGAATGGGCCCTAATTCCAAAGTGATTATCACTGGAGATGGTTCACAGATTGACCTTCCAAAAAATCAACACTCTGGTTTGGTGCAGGCAATACAGGTATTGAAAGACATCAAAGGAATTGGGTTTGTGGAATTGGATGGTTCAGATGTGGTGAGGCACAAGCTCGTGCGCGAAATCATCAAAGCATATGAAAAAGGATAATTTTTTTAAATTTTTTAAAATTAATTTTCTCTTAATATTATTTTGTAAAATCCTCTTATTCAGGTGTTTACATTGGATTGTTGACAGCTAAAAAGAATTATTGGACAGAACGGCTTCTTGAAAACCATATTTTCATTATCATATGATAATACCACTTATTTTTTATTGATTACATTCGAATTGAGATAGTTTTAGTTCCCGTTAATGTACCGGTGGTCACCGTTCCCGTTTGTTCGAATTGTCCTATTGTTAGCCACCGGTATTTTTTTCTTTTCTTTTTTAAACTAATTACACCACATTCTTGGAAAGGCAAATATTTCGTTGGTCTCCATTTCCATTCATAAGAGTTGCTGCTTTTTTCATTGTCGGTATTTTACTTGCCATACAATTTGATTTCTCTGAAGTCTATTTAGGTATCATAGCAGTTTGTGTTCTGACAATTATTCTATTACTTCATTTTGTTAATTCGGGGAAGTTTCGATTTAACGGAGTTCTGCCACTTCTTTTCTTTATAGTTATTGGTTTTTATCGATTGGAAGTTCAGGAGTCCAAAAAATACAAGAATCACCTGATGAATGTATCTCACGAGTCAAGCGATTTTCTGGTTAGGTTGGATGACTATCCTACTGAAAAAGACAGTTACATTAGGTATGCGGCAAATATCCTTGGGATGTACGAGAACGATTCATTGTGTAACGTGACTGGAAAAATAAGTCTCTATCTGAAGAAGGATTCAATTACAGATCACCAGGTGAGATATGGGGATGTCCTGGCCATCTCTAAGGCTCCTTTTCTTTTGACTGACCCGAAGAATCCTAATGAATTCAATTACCGGCAATACATGTCTTACCAGCAGATTCATCACCAGGTATTTCTGGGTGTTGAAGATTACAAAATAATAGATCATGCATCGAAAAGTAAGGTGATTGGTTTGAGTTTCCAGATAAGGGATTATTTCAAATCACAAATTGAAAAATTTGTATCCAACCAGGAGTCCAGAGCTATTGCGTTTGCACTTATTTTGGGAATCAAAGATGAGATTACCCAGGATTTAAAACAATCATACTCATCAGCTGGTGCCATGCATGTATTAGCGGTTTCAGGTTTACATGTTGGTATCATATTTATGATCATTTCAAATGTTTTCGGGTTTTTCAAAAGGTGGAAATACGGCAGGTACCTTTTACTTGTAGTAAATCTGTTTTTTTTGTGGGGATATGCATTCATTACTGGCTTGTCACCTTCGGTAATGCGGGCAGTTGTTATGTTTTCAATTGTGTTAATTGGCCAATCTTCAGCCAGGTACGCCAATATTTATAATTCACTTGCATTTTCAGCGATCCTCATTCTCCTGTATGATCCATATATGATCATGCGTGTTGGGTTTCAGCTAAGTTATTTAGCGGTGTTAGGAATTGTTTATATTCAGCCCAAGATTTATGCTCTGTATAAATCAAAATATTTATTACTGGACAAAGCCTGGAGTATTACCTGCGTTTCTTTGGCAGCTCAAATTGCCACGTTTCCCTTGTCATTGTACTATTTCCATCAATTTCCAACCTATTTCCTGGCATCAAATCTGGTAGTCATCCCAATGGCTTTCGGGATATTGTTGACAGGAATTCTTTTGGTGACCATCGGTTCGATCAGCTCTTTTGTTGGTTCACTGATTGGCGAGTTACTAAGCTGGGGGATTGAGTTGTTGAATCGTTTTGTACACTTCATCAATTCGTTCTCATACAGTTTGATTGATTGGCTGAACATCACATTTCCGGAAATGTTATTGTTTTATACGTTGTTTTTCTTTCTACTTTTAATGTTCCATTATCGTGATGGAGTTTGGTTGAAATATGTGTATCTGTCATTCTTCGCATTAGTCGGTTTCAATGTATTCCAGCATCAGATTCAAAGTGATAAGCAAGGTATCATATTCTATGAATTAAGAAATAATGGGGGTATTGAACTGGTCTCCGGACTCAATGCGGAATTATATCTTATTGACAAGGAAGAAGATTTTGAATTATTAAATTATCAGTTAGGACCTAATAGACTAGCAAGTTATCAACCACGAGTTTCTGCAGCTAACCTAAATAATGTCCATGAAGTTGTGGGAAAGTCCTTTGATCTCATGATTTGGAAGGGAAAAAGAATTGTTATTGTCAAGGGTAAAATAGATCAATACAATTTTAAAGAAGCGATTTCATGTGAGGTACTAGTGATCTCTAACAATGCCATAAGATCCATCGAAGAACTTTCTTCTTTTGACTACAAAGAGTTAATAATTGATAGTTCCAATAATTATTATTCAGGCAAGCGATTGTCCGAAGAGGCGCAAAAACTTGGGAAAGAAGCACATTTTATAAAAGAGAAGGCGTACATTAAATCGTTGTAAAAAAAGAAAGGCCAATGGACGTTGTAGCGATATCCAAAGGCCTAGTTGGAACATAAAGTGTGGTATCTAATACGGTTGAAAGATCTTGCGACTTTCTATACTTTAAGTTGGTTTGATTCTACTGTTTGTTTAATAAAGATACCTTTAAAATTCATTAGCCTTACTTAAATTAGTTATGTAGATTTTTATTGTCGATAACAGGTGAATATTTCCCGATTTTCGGTTTAAATAGTTTTTATGCAATTGGAACCAATTGACATTTTAAAGAAATACTGGGGTTACTCTGAATTCCGACCCATGCAGGAAGATATCATTCAGGCTGTAATGGATGATAGGGATACATTGGCTCTCTTACCCACCGGTGGAGGAAAATCTATTTGTTTTCAGGTTCCAGCTCTTGCTTTAGATGGCATGTGTATTGTGATTTCTCCTTTGATAGCGCTCATGAAGGATCAGGTAGAGCAACTCAAAAAAAGAAAAATACCAGCTGCAGCCCTTTATTCGGGGATGACTCATAGGGAATTGGATATTGTACTTGACAATTGCGCCTATGGGAATTACAAATTCCTGTATGTTTCACCGGAGAGGCTTCAGACAGAGTTATTTCAGGAACGCATTAAAAAAATAGAAATCTCCATGGTAGCGATTGATGAAGCACATTGTATTTCTCAGTGGGGATATGACTTTCGGCCTCCATACCTGGAAATAGCAGCTTTTCTGGAAGGTTTGGGATCGGTAAAGAAGATTGCATTGACTGCAACAGCTACCAGTCAGGTGAAAGAGGACATTATCAATAAACTGGAGTTCACAGATACTGCAATTTTTCAAAAGAGTTTTTCCAGGAAAAACCTATCCTACTCTGCTTTTCAACTCAATAATAAGATGCCAAAAGTCCTGGAAATTCTGCGGAATGTTCCCGGGTCATCAGTAATTTATGTACGGAGTAGAAAGCGAACCCGTGAAGTAGCCACTATGCTTTGGCAAAATCAGATACCTGCTGATTTCTATCATGCCGGATTAAATGGTGAAGAACGCTCAGCAAAACAAGATGCCTGGATACAAAACAAAACAAGGGTCATAGTTTCCACCAATGCATTTGGTATGGGAATCGATAAGCCGGATGTTCGTACAGTCATTCACCTGGATATTCCTGATACACTGGAAGCATATTATCAGGAAGCAGGTAGAGCCGGCCGGGATGAAAAAATGGCCTACGCTGTATTGCTTTATGATGTGGGAGATATTGAGTCAATAAGGCGGTGGGCTGAGCAATCTGCCGTTGGCATAGACCTGATGAAAAGAGTATATCAGTCTTTAGCAAATCACCTGAAACTTGCAGTAGGGAGTCACACACTCGCTAGTTTTGAATTTGATATCAACGAATTGGTGGATGTTTTTAACCTACCCGGACTTGAGACACACTTCGCTCTGAAGAAACTGGAAGAAGTTGGTTTGATACAGCTCAGCGACAACTTCAAAAAGTACTCAAACATCAATATTATCATCTCCAGAGAGGAGCTTTATAAGTTTCAGGTGGCAAATGCCAATATTGATCCAATTATTAAGACGCTTCTCAGATTGTACGGAGGTGAGTTATTTACAAATTTTGTGCGAGTAAGGGAGATAGATATCGCCAAATTATTAAACACATCAGTTGAGGATATACAGAAAAAACTAAAATACCTTCATCAGACCGAAATCATTGCATATGATTATCCAACTAACCATCCAAAGATTACTTTTTTAACACCCAGACAAGATGCCAATAAGCTTTCAATAGACCTCAGGAAACTTGAATTTCGGAATAAGTTATCTCATGATAAAGTTGAGGCAATGATTGATTACATCGAAAACACACATCGTTGTAGGACCCAACAACTACAAGAGTACTTTGATGAAGTGTCTTACTTGAATTGTGGCGTTTGTGATTATTGTATCAAACTTAGGAAGGAAGGAAATAATATAGCAGAAATTGAAGGCTACAAGAAACTCATCATTGAAAAGCTAAATCAGAATTATATATCCATTGATGACGCTATAGAAAAATTTCAAATTGCCGATAGACAATTATTTACATCAGCTCTTCGTGAATTGATGGAAGAAAATAAAGTGCTTTTTCTGGAAGGTAGAATTGCTATTGGTTAATAATCATCATCGTCTTCATCGTCATCATCCTCTGATGAATTTTTAGGGTCATCATCTTCTTCATCATCATCATCGTCAGAATCAAACTCACCATACTTATCTTCATAATCCGATTTGATTGATTCTTTTAGTTCGCCATCATCATCATAGTCTTCATCATCTTCAATAATTTGAAGTGCCTGAGATTTGGTCATTCTGATAAGGTAATACTTTTCTTCGGTCTCAAATGGGAGTGCTGAGACCCTGTTCCCATCTTTATCATTGTAATGAATAAGATTCTCTGCAAACCCATAAGGGTGAGCTAATTTGACTTGTTCCTGGATGGCCTCATCCAGCTTTTCAAAATCTTTTACTACGCGTGGCTTGGTAACACTCATGGCTTACTGGTTTTTACAAATATTGCACGAGATAAAAATAAATGCATTCCTTGAGTATTACCACATTGTTAAATAAAAAAGCCGACAAAATTTTTTGCCGGCTTTTTGAATATAAATTGAAGATATAAAAGTGTTCGATAAAACTAAAACTGTATTCTATACATGACATCAGGAAAAAACCCTATCTGTTCTACTAAATTAACTTCATCAGTCACCTCATTATATCTTCTTACAAAGTCATTAGTTCGGTCTGTCACATTGCTCAGGTCTACAAAGAATTGATGGGAAACATTTCTTTTTGAGCTATTTAACCTTACACCAAATTTGACATCCCATCTAATATAATCGCCGTATCTTTCGCTAAAAGCAATGTCATCCATTCTGATTTCTCTTCCACCATTATTCCTGGTTGCTTCCAAGTCAACAGGTGTGTAGGGTTTCCCTCCGGAAGTCGTAAACTTTGTGTCGAAAGTCCATGCATTTTTTTTGTTTTTCCCAAATTTCCATTCCTTTCCAAATAGGACGTTGTATACAAATTGGTTGTTGAATGCCGTATTTCTTTCAATTCCATCACTTCCTTCATATTTTGAATCATACAGGGAAGTTGTCATCAACAAATAATAACCTTTGCTGAAAAACTTTTCAAGTGTTAATTCTACTCCATAATTCGTTCCTGTTCCTTCATTTACCAGGGACCCTTTATTTTGAAATACAAAATCAGCTCCTTCATTGATCACCGAGTAACTGGTAGGTGTAGATTCTACAGGAATATTTGCAAGACTCTGGTAATACAATTCAGATTTTAATCTCCAATTGGTGCCAAAGTTCTTATCATAACCAACTACAAAATGGTGACTGGTCATAAAACCCAGGTCAGTGTTTGTTCTGTCGTATTCCTGTGGACTTACTTCTTCTTCATAAAATAAAATTGGAGATGGAATGGCCTGGGCATGATACCCATAAGCCGCACTCAGCCTTTGATCAGGCAGGAATTGCCAACTCAAACCAGCGCGAGGTTCAACAGAGACAGCTTCTGTTACAGAATGATGCTGGCTATGAATACCTGTTGTGATGTTAAATTGATCGGTAAATTTATATTCCACCTGTGCAAAAGCCTGTGAAAGTAAATAGGTGTCGTTCATATCCGTTACAGACATAAAGTAGTCCGGAATGCCATCATTATTGTCATCCGGAATATTTACCCTGTTATCTCTATCTTCTACAAAGAAGTTGATATCATACATTTCTGTTAAGAGACCCGCTTTTAAAGAGGTTCTGGCATTGAATTTTTTAGTGAGGTTAGTGGTGAATGTGTACCTGTTCTCACGATTTTTAACATTTGTCGCCCGGTATTTATTGACTTGATTCCCTTCTGTATCCAGTATAAGATTATCCTGTAGGTATTGATTGAAATTAGTAGATGTTCCAACAGATGTTTTGAGGTATGTGGTCTTATTGATTCTTAACAAATGTGATAAGCCCAGAAGACCCAATTGATTATCCACAAAAGCATCCTGGTTAGGATTTGCGAAGAGGTCTGTTTCATCTATATCCTCCCCATGAAAGTCAATCCTGCTTGTTCCACCAATTCCAAACAGTTCAAATCTTCCAATTTTAGATTCGCCAAAATTGGCTTTAAATGAAAAGTCCTGATAATAGGGAATGGCACTGGTTCCGGTTGCAGCAAGGCTAGCTATGCCATATCGATAAGAAGCAACGAATGAGGACCCATTTTTCTTACTGATTGGGCCTTCGGTCATGAACTCTAATCCACTAAAGGCACTTATTTGTCCAGTGAATTCATATTTATCGGTATTACCATTTCGGAATTGTACGTCAAAGACTGCTGAGTTAGCATTTCCATATTCGGCGGGAAATGCTCCAGTGAGAAAATCAGACGTTCTAAGCAAGTTTGTATTGAGCGCATTCACAGGTCCTCCGGTTGTACCTAATGTTGCAAAGTGATTTGTTGTCGCAATTGGAATTCCATTAATTCTCCACAGTAAGCCTATTGGTGAATTTCCTCTTACAACAATGTCATTTCTTGAATCGTTCGGAGCGCTAACACCTGCAAATGACGTGGCAAGTCTGGCAACATCATTTCTTCCTCCGGAGTACCTGGTTACTTCTTCCAGGCTGAATGTTCGTGCGCTGACTTTGGCTAATTCATTGATTGGAAGGTCTTTCTCAGAATCAGCAGTAACTACTACTTCCTGAAGTTTCTCAACTGATTCCTCCAGAACCACTGAAAGCACAACTTCCTTTCCAGAGGTTACCAAAACGTTTGGAATAGTGATGCTTTTATAGCCTATGTACTGTACAGAAAAATTTTGTCTGCCGATTGGGACATTTTCTATCCTAAAGTTTCCATCTACATCTGTGGTGGCTCCAATAACAGGATCAGAACCTACCAGAAGAATCGTTGCGCCGATAAGACCAAATTCCGCCTGGGCATCAATGATCTTTCCCTTTACCACCTGCTTTTGTTGAGCCTGAGCGGTTAAAGTAAGTATAGCCAGATAAATTGTAAGTGTAAGTTTGAAAGTTAAGTTTTTCATGTCATGCTCAATTTGAGTTTTGTAACTGGACAATTTTACGTTTAGGCATAACCGCATGGAATGTCTTTCAGGTTGAGTCGCGGATTTTAGTTACTCAAGTGAGGAATTTTGGGCATGAACTTACTAACAGGGGTTTAGTTGGTTGTTTTCAGGTTTGGTGACTGGGTTTACAGGTTTCAGTCTCATTTTTTACGGTTTCCCAGGAAAGATTAGAACTCTGTATGAAGCATTTTCATTAATTTGTAGACAGGACGATTATGATAAAGCTAAAAGAAATACATATCAGATGGATCGGGATAGTGTTGCTAACATTCCCGATAGCATATGGTCTAAAGAGTGATGAACATGGCCCGATGTGGGTGCAATTATCATTTACCTTCTTTTTTACGGCAATTTTTTGGAATGGGGCAGCCAATATCTTTTTCTATTACCGAAGGAAGTTTCCCTCAATAAAATTTACTGCCAAAAGATTGATATTAACGATTGTAAGTCTTTCAACGTTTTTATTCCTGACATCCCCGGTTATTAGGTTAATTATTGGTTTGATTACCTGGCAGGAAATATCTGATAATCCAATGATCCTTACGGAGTACATGTGGGTGAATTTCAGTGCATCATTCATTGTAGGTATTTTGTACGAGACTGTTTACTTTTTTGAAAAATGGAAAGAGACCATCAAACAAAACGAAGCTTTGAAAAACCAACAAATACGCACTCAATTTGAGGTGCTTCAAAATCAGATGAGTCCTCATTTTCTATTCAACAGCCTCAATACACTCACCACTTTAATTGCTGAAAACCAGGAGCTTGCCATTGACTTCACAGAAAAGTTATCAGAAGTATATCGGTATATCCTCCAAAATAAGGAAAAGGAGCTTGTCACCTTGAAAGAAGAACTGGAGTTTGTGGAAGCTTATTTGTACCTGTTGAAGATCAGGTATCCTGAAAATTTATATACATCCATTCAGGTAGATCCTGTTTATCTGGACAGTCACATTGCTCCATTGACTATACAAATGCTGGTAGAGAATTGCATCAAGCATAATGTCGTCAATAAGAACAATCCCCTCCATATTGAGATTTACGTGCAAAACGGAAAGTCAATTGTGGTAAAAAACAATTTACAGGTGAAAAAAGTCCTTGAAAAATCAACTAAAACTGGTTTGGCCAATATCAAAAAGCGGTATGCTTACTTGTGCGATGAAACTGTAGATATAATCACAACCACACAAAATTTTATGGTAGCCATTCCTTTGATCAATGTTGTATTAAATGATTCTCACCCAATAGAGACCAGTGCATGAAAGTATTGATCATTGAAGATGAAGCACCAGCGTTCAGAAGACTACAGAAAATCCTTGAGGAGATCAATCCGGAATTGGAGATAGTTGAGGTGATTGATAGCGTGGAGGATACGGTTAAATGGCTCAGAAATCATGACAATCCTGATCTCATTTTTATGGATATTCAGCTAAGTGATGGGATTAGTTTTGAAATATTCGATGAAGTAGAGATTACGAGTCCAGTAGTTTTCACGACAGCATTTGATGAGTATATGTTAAGAGCTTTCAAGGTCAATAGCATAGATTATTTACTCAAACCAATCAAAAAGGAAGACTTGCAACACAGCTTGGAAAAATTCCAATCTCTTAAAGCTTCGTTTAGTGGAAACCAAAACCTAAATGACTTAATCAGTCAAATAAAACTGGATGAGCGGAAATATAAAACCAGATTTTTAGTGAAACTCGGGGATCGGTTGCTTTCGATCGAAACGTCAGATATCAGTTACTTTCAAACCAGAAATGGAGTAGTTTATTCGGTAGTAAATTCAGGAAAGAAATATATTATGGATTTCACTCTGGATGAGTTATCCAAACAACTAGATCCCGAACAATTCTATAGGGCAAATCGGCAGTATGTGGTGAATTACAATGCCATTAAGCAGGTACATAAATACCACAAAGGGAAACTTCTGATTGAGGTGGATCATGAACCTGAGGAACAAATTATAGTCAGTACTGAAAAAGCAACTGATTTCAAAAATTGGTTCGGTTAGTTGCCTCATTAGCCAATCAATATCAGTTGTGTTCCATTTTTTTGCAGAATGTCCGTATATTCGATTCATATTACTGTCTGGACATGATGAAAAAACTAATTGCGTTCTTTTCTAAGAAAAGTGAGAATCAGCCTTACATTATTCGAGCTAAAACCAAGGCCCTGGTTTCACTTAGTTTGCTTGCGGTTGCGTTTGTGACATTGCGGGTTGTCACTAACCTGGCCACCTGGGATGGCGAGAAAGGCTTTTTTGCCCTTATAGGTGTACCGTTAATGGTGGGAGCTGTAGCAGCAGTCAATCTGGTTCTACTCAGAATTGCAGGGTACAAGGCATCTGGGATATTCTTTTCTTCTGGTTTACTTTTCACACTACTGGCGGGATTATTCCTCGCAAAGAATACCATTCACCCATTGAATATGTATGTGAGTGGTTTTTATTTTCTAATGACATTACTAACCCTTTCCGCATTATTTGGCAACTGGAAGAACTTACTGGTCAATGTCATTGTAGTACTCGGAGGTATTTTTCTCATCTACAATAGTAGCCTGGATGTGTATGAAGGGGTGATTGCTACATTGGCTAAAAGTGCCTATTTAAGTTATTCAATAGCCTATGTGGCGATGGCTAGTATTTTGTTTTACATCATGAGAATAACGACCAGTGCCCAAAACAATATTGAGGAAAACGCCCAAAAACTGGCAGACAGAAACCTTGCTTTAAACGATATCCTGAGAGAAGTGAAAGCCTCAACGGAGGTGCAGCAAAAATTTTCACATACAGTTCAAAAATCTTCTGAATCTCTGGCAGCAAATGCCAATGATCAGATTACAAATGTTAATGAAATGGTCGGTATTCTTCAAAAAATGAGCTCATCTATCAATGGGAATGCCGATTCGGCCACTGAAACAGCTACAAAGATTGACAGCACGGTTGAGTTCATGAATCTGAATAAAGAAGTGCTCAATAAAAACATGATGGCTGTAAAGAACATTAGTAATAAAATACAGATCATTGAGAAGATTTCATCACAAACGAATTTATTAGCCTTAAATGCGGCAGTTGAAGCTGCTCGTGCCGGAGAAGCCGGAAAAGGATTTAGTGTTGTAGCGTCAGAAGTCAAGAAATTGGCAGAAAATACCACAGTTAGTTCTAAGGAAATCAAAGACCTGGTCAATGATAGTATTCAAATTTCCAATGAAGCCCAGGAATATATTGTCAAAATGTTTGAAGAGCTTAAAACGATTGATGATCGCGTAAAACAGATTTCAGAAGTGGCCAAAGAGCAGGCTCGCCGAATTGATGTGATCATGGAATCAATTGCTGTGATCTCAAAAGAAACGGAGCTAAATGGAGAGATCTCCGGAGAATTACATGTTTCTGTTCAGTCTTTGAACGAAAGTACAGAGAAGATGAATATCATCATGAGCGAAGTGGATGCCAGAGGTAAGGGTGGGACATCCGCCTGATATGCCACACACTAATGAAGTGATCAAATTTTTACCACCTCGTAACCTATGCCACCTTCGATTTCATCAGTTTCAACTTCCTGATAGTAATCTCCATCCAGTTCGTAATATTCTGTACCATCAAGTTCTGCTACTTCATATCCATCCGGTAATGCATCCACTAAAGCTCCTTCTGGAGCTTCCACAACTTCAAACTCATTTTCCGTTAGTTTGTAGAATGTTCCATAATAGTAATAGTAACTGGTGTTTGAAATGATAATTTTTCGTCGGGCTGCAGGTAAAGTACGTACTCTCACACCAGGAACAGGGCGGACAACTACAAAAGCAGTCGCAGACGGCTTGTAATATATTCCTTCATGATAGTGATATACTAGCCCATTTCTTTTGACAACTATAGCGGAAGCTGGAGCTGTTGCTAGTTGTACCCTGTATCTTGGGAGATGTTTATATCTGAAATGGGCGCGTCTAGCCACTCTTCTTCGCACTCTTCTCCTGGTTGTTCTTCTGACTTTCCTTTTAGTCTGTCTTCTGGCGATCCTACGCTCTACCTGGGCTTCAGCTTTTCCAGTGTCTGGTAATATTGGTAAAATTATGATTAGTGAAAGGATGATAATTAAATGTCTCATTTTGTTATTTACTTGTTTTGGGCTTTAGATATTAGAATCTGAAAAAGGTTTAAAAGGAAGGTTGAAAACATTTTAGAATTTCACTTATTTGAATTGAGAGACTAGTGATATTTTTCCTATCATTGCTTCCAATTTCAAATTCAAACAACATTTTTTGACGCATGCAACAAATTCTGATACTCGGTGCAGGGAGATCCTGCTCATCACTAATAGATTATCTGATTAAGGAGGCTGCATCCAATGACTGGCAGGTTGTGATAGGTGACAAAGACCTGAAACTTGCCCAGGAAAAAGCCAGCTGGGGACCACAGGCATCTGCCATAGCTTTTGATATTTTCAATGAAGAACAAGCCAAAGCAGAAATAGCAAAGGCCAATCTTGTCATTTCCATGTTACCTGCTAGTTTTCACATTCATGTGGCCAAAATCTGTGCTGACCTAGGTGTCAATATGCTTACTGCCTCATACGTTTCTGATGAGATAAAGGCTTTGGAACCAAAATTCAAAGAAAAAGGAGCTTTACTGGTAATGGAACTAGGTCTTGACCCTGGAATAGACCACATGTCAGCCATGCAAGTGCTTGACAGAATCAAAGAAGAAGGACATGAGCTTGTAGGGTTTGAAACATTTACTGGTGGATTACTAGCACCCAGCGAAGAGGATAATCCATGGCAATATAAGTTTACATGGAATCCCAGGAATGTTGTTTTGGCAGGAACAGGTATTGTAAAGTTTATACAGGAGCACCGATTCAAGTATATACCCTATCACCGTTTGTTCAGAAGGACGGAGGTGATCCATATTCCAGGACATGGTTATTTTGAAGGGTATGCCAATCGCGATTCTTTAAAATACCTGGATAGCTATAAGCTGCATGGTATTAAAACCCTTTACAGAGGGACACTGAGAAGACCTGGTTTCTGTAAGGCCTGGGATACTTTTGTTCAACTTGGCGCAACCGATGACAATTACAAAATGGAAGGGGTGGCTGAAATGACACATCGCCAGTTCATTAATTCCTTCCTTCAATTTAATCCACATGATTCTGTAGAGCTGAAGCTGGCTCATTACCTAAATCTGGATCTGGAGTCAGAAGAAATGTACAAACTCAAGTGGTTGGGTATTTTCGAGGAAGAGTTAGTGGGATTAGAAGAAGGAACACCAGCTCAAATCCTTGAGCATATTTTGAAAAAGAAATGGACAATCAATGAAGATGATAAAGACATGATTGTCATGTGGCACAAATTTGATTTTATCGCAAATGGAGAGCCAAGACAAATTCAGTCACACATGGTTGCAATAGGTGAGGACAGCATCCATACCGGAATGTCTAAGACTGTTGGATTGCCACTGGCAATAGGAGCAAAAATGATCCTCAATGGTAAAATTGACCTTTCCGGCATTCATATTCCAACAGAAAAACACATTTACGAACCTATTTTAGCAGAATTGAGTCAACTTGGTTTTGATTTTCAGGAACGAGAAGTTAGTCCTGAGTTAAAGGTGTAAATAATACTCCTTCAGTAAAGCTTTGAAGTCATTCGTGTAATCGCTCCCTTCTCTAATGATCAATTGATCATTGGAGACTGAGGAGCTTTTTTTATTCAGCGTAAGAATGCATCGGAAAACGTGCTTGTTGGGTTGGTTATAAATCTTTAGAATGCTTGATAAATACAGGCCAGTTTTCTGTGCTACGGTTAAAAAACTCTCACTCTCATATTCGGGATAAAGTACAAAAGCAGTCCCTTCATCGGCAAGAAGCCTGTTTATATGCAATACAAGCTGATCCTGTTGTAATGAATCTGAATGTATGGCAAGGTTCTTTTCCTTGATATCGGACTTCAAGTGGTCGGTGAAAAATGGAGGGTTGCAAATGATTAGGTCATATTTTCTGTTTGTCCCAAAGCTCTGAATGGATGAATGGTGACAACTGATCTGATTTGACCAGGAACTTTGTTGGAAATTGTGTTTTGCTTGATTGAAGGCTTGTTCCTCGACTTCCACAGCATCGATTGAGGCTTCATACCGTTGAGCAAGCATTAAAGAAAGTAGTCCCGTTCCAGTCCCAATATCCAATATGTGTTTTGGTTTCGAAATATTGGCGTATGCCCCAAGTATACACCCTTCAGTGGTGACTTTCATGGCACATTGACCTTGCTCTATTCTAAACTTTTTGAATTGAAAATAGGAATTAGGCATTTCCTCTAAAACATAGAATCTTGCTTCTCGTAACCTTCATCTATTTTAAGGTCACGACTTTCTGCCGCGGCAACAGCTAATTCATCACACCTTTCATTTTCCTTGATACCAGCATGGCCTTTTACCCACTTAAAATTCACTTTGTGTTTCTTGTAAAGCGGAATAAACGCTTGCCAGAGGTCTACATTTGCTTTTTTCTTGAACCCCTGTTTTTGCCAATTCCAAAGCCAGCCTTTCTCCACGGCTTCTACTACATATTTGGAGTCTGAGAAAATGGTTACTGGAGTACCTTCCTGTTTGAGTGCTTGCAATCCTCTGATGACTGCAAGCAATTCCATTCTATTATTAGTTGTATTTCGAAAACCCTCCGATAATTCTCTGCGGTACGGTTTTCCTTTCACAGTGGCCATCATTACTACGCCATATCCTCCGGGTCCCGGGTTGCCTTTAGCTGCACCATCTGTGTAAATAATAATCATATTAAAATGTAAGGTTTGTTTTGAAAAGTTTAATGGCAATGGAAAGCAAGATAATACCAAATACTTTTCTCAGGATCATAAACCCACCATTTCCAATCTTTCTTTCCAACCAGCCACTGGTTTTCAATACAATATATACAAATAACAAGTTGACAAACACACCTACGAAGATGTTGGCTGTTTCATATTCAGCTTTGAGAGAGATCAATGTGGTCATTGTTCCTGCACCAGCTATAAGAGGGAATGCCAAGGGAACAATGGAGGCTGTTTTTACATCATGAGAACCCTCCTTGAAAATTTGAATACCCAGAATCATCTCCATACCCAGGAAGAACATAATGATGGCACCTGCAATGGCAAAAGACCCGATATCGATTCCGAATAGTTTGAGAATACCTTCACCCACGATTAAGAAGATGACCATGATCACACCAGAAACAATAGTTGCTTTCTCTGATTGCACATGACCGGCTTTTCTTCTGAGATCAAGAATGATTGGTACACTTCCTACAATATCTATCACTGAAAACAGGATCAGTGATACAGACATGATTTCTTTAAAATTGAACATTTCTACTATTAAAATTTGGCCGCAAAAGTAGAATTATTCTGGCAAGAAGATACTATTATATTCTAAAATATTTTTGTGGGTTATCTAAATCCGTAATGAGCTGATAGAAAGTTCTTTAGCTTGACAATTTCTCTTTTTTTAATGGCCGGAAAATTGGCAATTCGAAAGCTGTCTTTTTTCCACTCACCGTACCCACTCCCCAGAAGAATACTTGAGTCAAGCGCCTTGCTTTTTACTTCTTCTACATTGGGGTGTGTCATAGCCAGGACGGTATCAGATCTTACTGCAGGATTTTTAACCAGGAAGTTGAAATCTTCATGGTCCTCGAATAATTTTTCATATTCGGTTCTCCTGATTTTAAGTTTTTCGTCCAAATGTCTAATACCCTGAGAAACATCCAATGTACGATATAACAGATATATGTCCATTACATTAGGGGTATAGGGTGTTTGGTGTTTACGGAAGTTCTCCAATATGAATGTCAAACTATTATAGTGATCGTTCTCTCCAATTTCATCTGCATATTTGACAGCTCTGGGGGAAAGGATCATTACACCCATTCCCGCAGGTAGGCCGAAACATTTTTGAACAGATGCAAACCAAATATCTGCATTCTGAAAATCCAGGTATAATCCAGCCATAGAAGAGGTAGCATCTACAGCCAATAGCTGGTCAGGGTTTTTCTCTTTTAAATTCTTGATAAGCTCATTGCTGACTTGTGTACCATTGCCGGTCTCGTTTTGCGTCAAACAAATGATTTCAGTTCCCTCTGGAATAGAAGTGTCTACAGGGAGCTCTTCTTCAATATTGAATTCAATTCCTGAAACACCAGATTTGATCTTTTCAGCATAATTCATCCATTTTTCACCAAAGGCGCCATTATAGAAATGAAAAGATTTTTCTTTTGTGAGTGATTGGGCGATTATTTCCCAGCATTCCGTAGCAGATGAAGTAAATACAATTTCATAGTCCTGAGGAATATCCAGTTTCTCTTTAAGAAGCGCTAAAGTATTTTCCAGGAGTTCCATGAATTGAGGACTTCTATGATTAAAAGAAAGCACACCTTCCATATATGCCTCGTAGAGATATTCAGTAACGCCTGAATAAACTCTTGATGGACCCGGATAAAATGAAATCAGTTTCATGAATTAATCAAATACTCCAATGCTAATCTGTAACCATCAATTCCTAATCCGGTGATCATTCCCACACAATTTTTAGTAAGGTAACTGTGATGTCTAAAGGCCTCACGTTTGTATACATTTGAAATGTGAACCTCGACTGTTTTTGCAGGAATAGCAGCCAATGCATCACTTAAAGCAATTGATGTATGAGAAAAGCCTGCACCATTGAGAATTATGCCATCATAATTGAATCCAATTTCATGAATTTTATTGATCAATTCTCCTTCCATGTTTGATTGAAAATACTGAAGTTCAATATTGGGGTACATGCCCTTTAATTCATTAAAATAGTCCTCAAATGCCTGATTGCCGTAAATATCTACTTCCCGCTTACCCAGCAGATTTAGGTTTGGCCCATTGATTATGCAGATCCTCATTTATTATGGTATCGTTCCGGACGCTAAAAATAATACATTTGTAATCAGATTAGCATCTATGAGTTGGGATTTTCACATAAATCAGTTCAAGAATTACTTAAAGTTGGAGAGATCACTTTCAGAGAACTCCGTGGAGGCCTATTTAAGAGATGTGAAAAAGTTAAAGCAATTCTTTGAAATCAAGGAATTCAACCTCTCACCAAACCAGGTAGAACCTCACCATATCCTGGATTTATTGGAGTTTATCAATGAATTAGGAATGAGTGCTTATTCACAAGCAAGAATCATTTCGGGATTAAAGGCATTCTTCAAGTTTTTAGTTTATGAGGGAGATGTGGAAAATGATCCCATGACCCTCATTGAAGCACCAAAACTCGGTAGGAAATTGCCAGATACGCTTAATGTTGATGAGATTGATCGTTTGTTTGGGGGAATTGATATGTCTACTCCGGAAGGGCAAAGAAATCGGGCAATACTGGAAACACTATACAGCAGTGGTCTCAGGGTTTCTGAACTGGTGGATCTAAAGCTTAGTAATCTGTATGAGGACATGGGTTTTGTGAGAGTAATCGGAAAAGGCAGTAAGGAGCGTCTTGTGCCCATTGGTCGGGAGGCATTGAAGCATATCAATTTGTATAAAGATCATGTCAGAGTTCATGTTCCAATTCAACCTGGATTTGAAGATTATCTATTTCTCAATAGACGAGGTAAGCATCTTACCAGAGTAATGATTTTTACAATCATCAAGAACCTGGCAAAACATGTTGGGTTGGATAAAAACATTAGTCCACATACATTTCGTCATTCCTTTGCCACTCACTTGATTGAGGGAGGTGCGGATTTGAGGGCAGTACAGGAGATGTTAGGTCATGAATCCATCACGACAACAGAAATATACACACATCTGGATCGTGATTATCTAAAACAGGTGATCAGAGATTTTCACCCAAGGAGCTGACTATACTTTCAGAACACTTTTCGTAATAATTAAATCCATATATTTTTGCGGGAATGTATAAAACCCTTATCAGACCGATCCTTTTCCAAATGGCTCCTGAGCGAGCGCATTATTTTACAATTGGTTTACTTAAAATCCTATATAAAATTCCAGGCTTAGCATCCATATTCAGGGCGATGTATTCAACTAAGCATTTGAACCTTGAAACGGAGGTTTTTGGATTAAAATTTCCAAACCCAGTAGGATTGGCTGCCGGATTTGACAAAGATGCCAGGGTGATTGATGAATTTTCAACATTGGGTTTCGGCTTTATCGAGATTGGAACAGTAACCCCAAAAGGACAACCTGGTAATCCACAACCTAGGCTTTTTAGATTACCTCAGGACTCAGGTTTAATCAACAGGATGGGATTTAATAATGAGGGAGTTGAAGCGTGTGTTGAACGATTGAAAAAGAGGAAATCAAATATCCTGGTTGGAGGTAATATTGGGAAAAACAAAATAACTCCAAATGATCAGGCTTTTGACGATTACTTGATTTCGTTTAAAGCTCTATATCCTTATGTTGATTATTTCGTTGTAAATGTCAGTTCACCCAATACTCCTAATCTAAGAGAGTTACAGGAGAAGGAACCACTTAAGCAATTGCTTTTGGGGCTCATGAATGAAAATAAACAACAGGAAAAAGTTAAACCAATTTTGTTAAAGATAGCACCAGATCTCACCAATGAACAGTTGGATGATATTGTTGATATTGTTCAGGAATCCGGTATCGATGGGATCATTGCCACAAACACCACTATTTCCAGAGCTGATTTAAAAACAAGTACTCATCAAGTTGAATCCATTGGTGCTGGAGGATTGAGTGGCAAGCCTGTTCGTGAAAGGTCCACAGAAGTGATAGCATACATACATCAGAAATCAGTGGGTAAAATACCTATAATTGGTGTTGGTGGAATTTTCACCGCTCAAGACGCCATTGATAAAATCGAAGCTGGCGCGAAACTTGTTCAGGTATATACAGGTTTCATTTATGAAGGTCCCGGAATCGTCAAAAAAATAAACAAAAGTCTATTGAAGCTGAGATCATGAGGTTTGGATTTACATTTCTTTGCATCATATTAATTGGTAGACTATCTGCACAGGAGACCACTTATTTTGACATGTACGATAATGTGGTAGAATCTGAAGAGCGAGCCTTTTATTATAGAATCAGAAAAGAACCAAGAAAACGTCAGTCTAATGGATTGATCAAAGTGGAAGAATATTATGTTATTAATGATCAACTCAAGAAAAAGGCAACCTACCTTGAAATAGCCCCGGACTTATTAACTGGTGATTACCAGGAGTATTACATCACAGGACAGATTAAGGCGCAGGGTAATTATGATAAAGGCAACAAAAAAGAGGGGTTTGAGACATATCACTATAATGGACAGTTGGCGAGTTTGATTTCTAAAGAGGAGGAAGAAAAACTTTATATCACGGATTTCAATCATTCCGGGCAGCAAGTTGAAAAACGGTTATTCTTTGACAATGTAGTTTATACGAAAGTAGAAGTAAACCCAATGTTTTTAGGGGGGAAGGACAGGTTTAGAGATTTTCTATATGAGAATTTGACATACCCACCTTCTGCGACTAGTAAAAAAATAGAAGGCAGTGTTTATGTACAATTTGTGGTTGATTACGATGGTTCACTGTCCAATATTGAAATAATAAAAGGCATTGGGGCAGGCTGTGATGAAGAGGCTTTGCGCGTTATTGAAATGACTGATAAAATGTGGACGCCTGGTAAAAATGAAGACAAAATTGTCAAAACTAAAATGGTTGTCCCAATCACTTTTAGACTGTCATATTAGATTGTTTCTAAAATTTTATCGTTGATCTACAGGATTCTACTCTTGAAAGTCTAATTTTGAGACTTATTTAGATGGCAAAAAATACATACAAAGCAAAAACAGGTAAGAAAAAGGACAAAGAAAGGAAAAGGATAAAAATTGAATTTTCATTTCTTAAGGACAGAAGGTTCCAGCTGGCTGTTGGAATATTTCTCCTGACCTCAGGTATCTTCCTATTGATCAGTTTCTTATCGTATCTATTTACAGGTAAAGCTGATCAAAGTGTTATTGAAGCACTTTCTTCATCTGATATCAAATCATCCGGACTTGAGTCTCAAAATTGGCTAGGGTTAATTGGTGCTTATGCATCCTACTATTTCATATTTAAATGGTTTGGAATAGCCTCATTTCTTATCCCACCATTTCTGATCATTTTGGGATTGAGAATTACTACTGAAAAAGAATTTATAAAAGTATCCAGAGTCTTTTATTTCTCGGCGTTCTTCCTTTTTTGGGTAAGTCTGCTGACAGGATATTTTTTACTTAACTCAGATCAGGTTTCTGAATGGGGATTTTTAAGCGGAGGAATTGGATTTGAATTTGCCATACTCAGTGAAAGTTTAATGGGGTGGGGGACTGTTCTATTACTGGTATTTTCACTTCTTGTATTTTCCATTTACTACTTTAATATCACCAGTTTACTACACTTATCTTTTAACCTGCCGATACCATCCTTTGCCAGAACTGAGAAAACAGGAGACCATCAAAATGAGGAGGTACCAGATATTTCTTCTCTTATTGAAAATGTGAAGAAGGAGGTAGAAGAAGAAGACGCGATTAATCCCGAAGTAGAGGTCGAGACATGGACCGTAAAGAAATCTGAAAAGAAAGAAAAGGCTCTAAAAACCGAAGAAGAGGCAGACGGCCTGGTATTGGATATTGAAGATACCCTGAATAGCATTGATGAAACTCCGGTAGAACGTAAATCAACTGAGAAAAAGATTCCAGAACCGGATTTCAAGATTAATAAGCCAGTTGAGGAAGTAATCAGTTCCGGTGATATGGAGCATTATGACCCCAAATTGGATTTACCTCAATATCAATACCCAACTCCTGATCTTTTGAAGGAATATCCTGATAAAGGAGTTCGCGTTACTAAGGATGAATTGGAAGCCAATAAGGATAAGATCGTGGAGACATTGATCAATTTCAAAATAGGTATTTCCAGCATTAAGGCGACTATTGGGCCGACGGTTACACTTTATGAGATTGTACCGGAAGCGGGTGTGAAGATATCTAAGATCAAGAATCTGGAAGATGATATTGCATTGAGTCTTGCAGCTTTAGGAATTAGGATAATTGCCCCAATCCCTGGTAAAGGAACAATTGGTATTGAAGTTCCAAATAAAAACCGGGAAATGGTGGACATCAAATCTGTTTTGACCACCGAGAAGTTCATGAATTCTGACAAAGAACTGCCAGTGGTTTTTGGGAAAACTATTTCCAATGAGGTTTACATTACTGATCTGGCCAAGATGCCTCACCTCTTGATGGCAGGAGCAACAGGCCAAGGTAAATCAGTTGGTTTGAATGTGATTTTGACTTCTTTAATCTATAAGAAGCATCCTTCTCAATTGAAGTTTGTACTTGTTGATCCTAAGAAAGTAGAATTAACCTTATTCAATAAAATAGAAAGACATTTTCTAGCCAAGTTGCCGGATAGTGAAGAAGCGATCATCACGGATACCAAGAAAGTGATTAATACCCTTAATTCACTTTGCATTGAAATGGATAACCGTTATGACATGCTGAAAGATGCACAATGCAGAAACATTAAGGAGTACAACAAAAAATTTATCAATAGAAGGTTAAACCCACAGAAGGGGCATAAATACTTACCATACATTGTACTCGTAATTGATGAATTGGCAGATCTAATGATGACTGCCGGAAAAGAAATTGAAGCACCTATTGCGAGATTGGCACAACTGGCAAGGGCTATTGGAATTCATCTGGTTGTAGCTACACAGCGACCATCAGTAAATGTGATTACCGGTGTAATCAAAGCAAACTTCCCAACGAGGATGTCCTTCAGAGTGACGTCAAAGATAGATTCCAGGACCATACTTGATTCCGGTGGAGCAGATCAGCTGATTGGGATGGGGGATATGCTTCTGAGTACAGGATCTGAGATGATCAGGTTGCAATGTGCTTTTGTAGATACACCTGAAGTAGAAGGAATTTGTGATTTTGTAGGTGAGCAAAGGGGATACGATAATGCCTATCAATTACCAGAATATGTAGGCGAGGATGGAGAAAGTGCTATTGGTGAAGTAGATTTATCAGACAGAGATGCTCTTTTTGATGATGCAGCCAGATTGATTGTGCTGCACCAGCAGGGAAGTACCTCCCTTATTCAAAGAAAATTGAAGTTAGGTTATAACAGGGCTGGGCGATTAATCGATCAGTTAGAAGCTGCAGGGATAGTAGGTCCATTTGAAGGAAGTAAAGCAAGAGAAGTTTTAATTCCTGATGAATACAGTTTGGAACAATTATTGAATGAGCTAAATAAATAGTAATTTGAAAAAGAAATTAATTAGTAAGCACATGAGGCGATTTTATATTTTGGGACTGATATTAATGTCCTTTTGTTTCGATGGAGTTGCTCAATACGACCCACAGGCTAAAGAGATTCTGGATCGTGTAAGTAACAAGTATAGCAAAATGAATGCTTTCAAAGCGGATTTCAATTACAAGCTTGAAAATAAAGAGGCCGACATCAATGAAAAGATGAAAGGAACCATTTATATCAAGGATGATCAGTTTAAACTAGAACTATTAAGCAAAATTATATTCTTTGATGGAGACCTTATTCGGGAGTATGACTCAGATTTCGAAGAATACACCATCCGTGAATATGATTCTGAAGAGGAAGAAATAAACCTTTCATCGGTAATGGATCTTTATAAAGATGGTTTTAAGTATTACGTAAGAGAACAAAATGCTGATGGTTATGTAATTGAACTTCAGCCAGAGGATAGAACAAAATCATTTTTTAAAATACTGATGAATGTAGACACTAATTCCAACATTAAGTCATTCACTTATTTTGAAAAAAATGGTAACCTGGTTACAACGGAGATCACAGGATTTAAAGAACTACCTTCACTTTCGAATAGCTTTTTTGATTTCTTTAAAGCTGGCCTGAATGTAGTGGATTCAGTAGATATGACAGACAGGTTTTAAGAAAATGCAATTTAAAAAATAAGAAGCCTTGATTTATCGAGGCTTTTTTTATGTGCCTGAGAAACTCATTAGGTGCATAATACAGCCAGATTTCCTATATTGCTCGTCCAAATTTTAATTAATAAATGACGAGAGAAGCCCTCATCTCCCAAATTAAAGAAAAGGAAAGTTTTCTGTGCGTTGGACTTGATCCGGACATGGAGAGAATTCCAAAACACTTATTGGAATTAGATGACCCGATATTTGAATTCAACAAGCAAATTATTGATGCTACTAAGAAATATGCTGTAGCATACAAACCTAATATTGCATTTTATGAGGCACATGGCTTAAAAGGGTGGCAATCTCTAATCAAAACGCTTGATTACATCCCAGAAGAAATATTCACAATTGCTGATGCCAAAAGAGGAGACATTGGAAATACTTCAAAAATGTATGGGAAGGCATTTTTTGAAGAAATGAATTTCGATAGCCTGACTGTCGCACCTTATATGGGTGAGGATTCAGTTACTCCTTACCTGGATTTTGAAGGTAAATGGGTGATTTTGTTAGGCGCTACCTCAAATCCGGGAGCGATGGATTTCCAGGACCTGATCCTGGAAGATAGTATGGAACACCTTTATGAGCATGTTGTGAAAACAAGTGCGCGATGGGGTACAGAGGAGAACATGATGTACGTAATTGGAGCCACCAGACCAGAAATTCTGGTTACCATACGGTCAATGATTCCTAATCATTTTCTTTTAATACCAGGAGTAGGAGCGCAAGGAGGAAGTTTAAAGGCCGTTTGCAAATTTGGCATGAACAAAGATTGTGGACTTTTGGTAAACTCTTCAAGAGGAATCATCTATGCCGGTAAGGGTGAGGATTTTGCTGTGCATGCGTCTACCGCAGCATCGATCTTACAAGAAGAAATGGCAGCTGAATTAAGCAGCCATTCTATCGCCTGATAGATCAGAATTAATTATATTCTGATTTCATTGAGTAAACCATGCAGGAAGCATTTCTTCATTTTATATGGAAGTTTCAATACTTCAACCATCAACTACTTGAAACTACTGAAAAAGAAGCAGTAACTGTACTAAAACAGGGTTTTCATAATCATAATGCAGGACCGGATTTCCTTGAAGGTAAAGTGAAAATTGGAGATATAGAATGGTCTGGTTCAATTGAGATCCATGTAAAATCTTCCGATTGGATACTGCATAAGCATCAGGATGATTCAGCCTATAATAATGTAGTTCTACATGTGGTTTGGACTGATGATCTTAGAAACAAGACTGGTCAACTGGCCAATCTTCCTACTTTGGAATTGAAGAACAGGGTTGATTTAGAACTAGTACAGCAATATGACAAGCTCCTTACTGAGAAAAAATTAGCCTGTGGAGAGATGCTGCAATCAGTTTCAACCCTAAAAATGTACGATATGCTAGACAAGGCAGTAGCAAGTCGATTGGAAAAGAAATCAGACCTGGTGCTGCAACTGCTTGAGAAGTACAAAGGAGATTGGGAAGAAGTTGTATATGTGATGCTCACCAGAAACTTTGGTTTTAAGGTAAATGATATGGCCTTCACTGACTTAGCTGAAGTATTACCCTGGAGAATACTAAGAAAACACCTGGGTGATATATTTCATTTAGAGGCACTCTTATTTGGTCAGGCAGGTTTTTTAGAAGGTGCAGAGGGTGATGATTATTATCTTCAACTCAGAAGAGAGTATGATTATTTGAAACACAAGTATGGATTAAGAAATCCATTACAAAAGCACCAGTGGAAATTTCTCAGAACACGACCAGCTAATTTTCCTTCATTCAGAATAGCTCAGCTGGCATCATTTTCATCTAATTTTCATGGACTTCTTGAAACAGTTCTTACTGGAGAAATAAAGTCCCTAACTGAATTATCTATTCAGCAGTCTTCATATTGGAAGACCCATTTTGATTTTGGGAAAGAGATCAAGACTAAGAACCAGGGATTGGGTGTGTCTGCTCTTCAGAATATCCTGATCAACACGTTTGCACCTGTTCTTGCGGCATATTCACGAAACACTGGTGACATGAAGTCAATGGAGAGAGCATTGAGTTTGCTGGAGTCACTTCCACCAGAGGACAATAAGATTACAAGAATCTGGGGTAAATATGGGAAAAAGGCTAACAGTGCCTTTGATTCACAAGGGTATATCATGCAATACAATACAATGTGTTTAAATAAACAATGTGCTTCCTGTTCAATTGGTGTAGAACTTTTAACGAGATCAAATGTTTAGTCACCTTGACAGACACCCGGGGTTGCTAATTGCAATAGGAATTACTGCTAAAATTGCTGGCGCTTTAGTAATGAGCTACTTCTACCTTGTCCATCAAAATGGAGGGGACACCTGGAATTACTTTCAGGAAGGAATGAGGTTGAGGGAACTTTTCTTGAATGACTTTGACCAGTTTTGGTATTTCTTTCTTGATTCAAGGGAATCGGCATCAGGGGTGTTCTATAATGAGCCCAGGGCATTGTTCTTCAGCAAAATAATTGGTTTATTACTAATTCCCCTTATGGGAAATTATTGGTTGCTTACATTGACTTTCGCGGTAATTTCATTTCTTGCTTCCTGGAAATTGTACCTAAGGTTAAAAGAACTATTTGGGAATTGGGGAGTGTGGTATGGGTCACTTATGCTTTTTCCTAGTTTCTTGTTTTGGACCTCTGGTATTCAAAAAGAAACTGTAGTTATGATATGTGTGTCAGGTTTACTGGTGATTGGCCTTAAAGTTTATGAGACAATATACCGCTTTAGGCTGTTTGATGCTTTCATTGCTGTCGTTTTACTGCTACTCCTAATGAATTTGAAGTATTATGTAGCAGCTGTATTTTTACCTGTTTTTGCAGGAATGATATTGATTAAGCTATTCGCTGATAAGCTTGGGCTGAGTTCAAAAAAGAGGCAATTATTGTTTTTGGGAACTGTTGTAGTAGTGATGGGGCTGATAACATCACTCTTGGATTACAACATTATGTTTTCCCGAATTCTTGACAGAATGGTGATCACCCATGACCTGCTTTATAAACTATCGTCTCCAGAATCCAGGATTGAATATAGTAATTTGGAACCTTCCATTAGGTCTTTTTTATGGAATAGCCCATTAGCGCTATTATCAGGCTTATTTCGTCCATTGCCCTGGGAAACCAATTCCATTTTTGCGGTTATTGCCAGCATTGAGAATATGATAATATTTTTGCTGACCATCATAGCAATAGGATTGGTTATTTGGAAAAAGGAGAGTCCCGGAATACTCGCGATTTGCATTATTGTCTACACAGTTATAATCGCAACAATGGTAACTCTTACCACACCAAATTTTGGAACACTTTCACGTTATAAGACTGTTTGGACGCCTTTTTTGTTGATGCTTGATCTTTACGTTTGTATGAGATTATTTGGGCCCTCCTTCAAAGGTAATGGCGAAAGTGATATTGTGCGCCACGACTGATGAAAGCCCAACATTATATTCGTTAATGTCTTGTTGTAAAAGATTAGTGAAACTGTACGCGTATTTCACTTCTGGAGAGAATTTGAACAGAGGATAGTACATGTCCAGTCCAAGCCCTATCTCCATTGCCAAATTGAAACCTTTGGTTTCCAGTGTTTCAGTGCTATTTTCTTCATCACCCTTCGCGGAAGCTTCAAAAGATGGATTGATTCCGCCCAGCATATAAACACCGATATTTCCTCTTCTTTGGGATTTGTACTTCAGGTAAATTGGAATCTCCACCATTGTAGGATCCTTTAAAATACTGACAGGATCAGCATTGGTAAATCTATAGACGAGCTCATGTTGATAGAACCCAAATGTTACGCTTGCCCTAACGTCCAGGTATTGGAAAATATGGAAGTTAGAGATAAACCCAAGTTTAAAGCCGGGAAGCCTGCTAGGTACAATCGAATGGACTGAATCTTGACCGGGTTGAGTAAACGTTTCGCTGTATTTTATCTGGTAGTTGGAGGTATGTAGACCTATTAGGAAACCATAATGAATGAACTGATCATCATAAAATGGAAGATTTTCCTTCTGGTTTCTTTGGGCCAATAAATCACTTGAAACTAGCAGTATTCCAATTATGATCAGGCTTATTTTATTCCTGTGTAAATTGAACTTATGCCAAACGTTAACTTCTTGCATGCTGTGTCTTGATAACCTATTTGATCAAGTATTTCAGTGAAGGCTTTTCCATTAGGAAATTCCCTAACTGAATCAGGCAAATATGTGTAAGCTGCTTGATCTTTGGAAACTAAACGTCCTATTTTAGGTAATATTGAACTGAAATAAAAATTATAGAGCTGCTTGAACGGAGTTCTTTCAGGTTTACTGAATTCAAGGATAACTACTTTTCCACCTGGTCTTAATACCCGATGCATGTCTGTAAGTCCTTTTCTAAGGTCTTCGAAATTTCTAACACCGAATGCGACAATAACAGCATCAAAAGAATTATCATCAAATTGGAGCCCCTCACTATCACCATGCAATAGCTCAATTATATGGTCAAGCTTTTTCTCTTTCAGTTTTTTTCGCCCCACCTCCAGCATTCCATCGGAGATATCTACACCAATGACTTTATCTGGATTTAATCGAAGTGCTTCAATGGCAAAGTCACCTGTGCCGGTAGCAATGTCTAAAATCTCTTTCGGTTGAAGCTTTTTGAGTTGTTTGATTGCTTTCTTTCTCCACAGAATATCTATCCCCAGAGATAAGAAATGATTCAGAAAATCGTATTTACGGCTAATGTTATTAAACATCTCCGCTACTTGTTCTTTCTTACCTGTTTTTTGCTCTTTATAAGGTACTACCGCCATGTCTACATCTTTCCACTTGCAATATTAAGTACATAACAGCAGCTTATTGCAATTGTTAGAATTTAAATAGTCGTAAATTCGCACAATGATCATTAAAAAGGCACAATTTATTCAGAGCAACACAGATTTTAAGAAATGTCCACAAACTGATTTACCAGAATATGCATTTATCGGGAGGTCTAATGTGGGTAAATCTTCATTGATCAACATGCTCACCAATCATTCCAAACTTGCAAAAACCTCTTCAAAACCAGGTAAAACACAGTTAATCAATCATTTTCTCATCAATGAAGATTGGTATTTAGTAGACTTACCCGGATATGGATATGCTAAAGTCAGCAAAACAGATCGAGAAAAGTGGGGTAATATGATTTTCGATTACATTACTAAAAGAGAGAACTTATATAACCTTTTCGTACTGGTTGACTCCAGATTAAAACCGCAACCAATTGATATTGAATTTGTGAATTGGTTGGGTGAGAATCAGATTCCTTTTAATGTAGTATTCACTAAGGCTGATAAATTGTCTAAAAATAAGGTAGCAGCCAATGTAGCAGCGTTCAAGCGGGAAATGATGAAGGTCTGGGAGGAATTGCCACAAATGTTTACAACATCTTCTGTCAAGAAGGATGGAAAAGAAGCCCTACTGGGGTATATTCAGCATTTGAATGAACAAATCACTAAAAATTAACATGACCCTAACATTAGTGATTTATTCCATTATTTTTGCGTCAAATTAATCGAATAGGAAAATAGTTATGGAGTTTAGTGAAATTGCGTCTGTATCAGGTAAAGGTGGATTGTTTAAAGTATTAAAACCAACCAGAACCGGAGTGATTTTGGAGTCATTGGATGCAGCCAAAAAGAAATTGGTGGCCAATATGCATTCCAAAGTTTCAATCCTGTCGGAAATTTCAATTTATACTACAGATGCTGAAGGTGCTCAACCTTTGGAAGACGTAATGAAAAAGATACATGCTGAGTTCAATGGTGACACAGATCTTACCGGTAATTCAGACCCTGAAGAGCTGAAATCCTTTATGAAGTTCATTCTTCCCGAATACGACGAAGAGCGTGTTTATGTATCTGATATAAAGAAAGTTGTGAATTGGTACAACAAACTTTCAGCGGATTTCCCGGAAGTATTTGAGGCAAAAGAAGATGCTACTCCTGAGAAAGAAGAAGTTGCAGAAAAGCCAAAAAAGAAAGAAGCGAAGAAACCGGCTAAAAAATAAATTTGGCAACACTCAAGCCTTATATTGATATCCTAGAGAAGGATCTCCAACTAGAACCAAAATCTTTTGACGAGTTACCAGCCCGAAATGATCCTATGGAAGGCTTGAAGCTTAGATTGAGCGGCATAATTGCCTATTTACTGGAAAAGGATTTTGGAAGATTGCTGCAGGCAATGTACAGGATTGATATTCCGGAGGAAGATTTTAAGCGAATCCTTGAATTAACAGAGCCGGATCAATTAGCCGATGCATTGGCTCAACGTGTCCTTGATAGGACCATCCAAAAAGTAGCTATACGGGAGAAGTACAAAAACGAATCGTGAGCATTTAAACATGAAGTAACCTAGGTTGGTCTGATTCTTGATTGTTAATCATTCATGAAAGCAACTCTAATTTTGGTTACTCTTTTGGTAATAATACTGACTTCCCAAAGTTCCGTTTCGCAAGGGAGTTTTTCAGGTAATTATGTGAAGAGTTTGGAAATTGAATCTGGTGAGTTTATAGTTTATTCAGGAGACTCATTGAGAATCGACTCATTATCCATGGGTGATCAATCTCAGTTAATTATTCAAAATGATGCCTACATAGTAATCAGAAGTGCTGCCATTGGTGAAAAATGCAGCATTTCTGCTGAAGGATTGAATGGCACACCTGGTAGGGATGGCGATTACCAATTTATTGATGGTCTTCCTGGAAATATTGGTGAAAGAGGTAGAAATCTAACTTTAGTAATAAACCTGGAGTCTTTAAAGTCCCTCAGTATATCAACCAAAGGTGGGAATGGTGGACCCGGTGGCAGTGGGTATTATCCAGAGAGAAATACAGTTCCTGGAGCTACTGGTTTTGATGGTGGAGATGGAGGACCTGGTGGATCAGGTGGAGATGGAGGACATCTCAAACTATATTACTCCAGTCGAGAGTTTATACCAATAGTAAATAAGGTTTCTGAGCATTCATTATATATCAATACAGCGGCAGGGAGCTGTGGTAAACCGGGTAAACCAGGAGAGGGTGGATCCGGTGGATCACGAAGTATTATTCAGGACCCTAAAACTGGTAGAATTATTCAAAAAATAAATAGCGGTGCTCGTGGTAGGTCAGGGAAGACTGGAACTGGTTGTAGACCGGCATTGGATGGAGAAGTAGTTTTAATGAGGTTATAAAAAAAGTCCGGCTCTCGGGTACCGGACTTTCGGGGTAAACGTTGCTTATATGCCTACAGGCATATAGTCATCATAAATGTGCGTTATGGGGTATTCATAACGCTTTCGGCTATAAATTGAGAGGCTTCATCAACCATCTCAGAGGATCCTATATACAAAGGAGTTCTTTGGTGGAATTCCTTTGGTTCAATATCTAAAATTCTTTGTTTCCCATCTGTTGCCTTGCCTCCAGATTGCTCTACAATGAAGGCTAATGCATTGGCCTCATACAGCAATCTCAGCTTGCCTTTTGGTGCCTTGTCAGTACTTGGGTAAATGTAAACACCACCCTTCAGCATATTTCTATGAAAATCAGCCACCAATGAACCGATATACCTTGCAGAATAAGCTTTTTCCTTACAATGCATGATATAATCTCTTGTGGCTTGCGAAAAAGCGTGCCACGAACCTTCATTGATTGAGTAAATATTTCCGGATTTAGGGGAAACCATCTTACTATGAGACAATACAAATTCACCTAATGACGGTTCTAATGTAAATCCATTTACTCCATGACCTGTGGTATAAACCAGCATTGTCGACGATCCATATAATATGTAACCCGCCGCAACCTGCTCACTACCTTTTTGTAAAATGTCTTCTGTTTGTACAGGTCCACCAATTGGTGAAATTCTTCTGTAAATAGAAAAGATGGTACCAATAGATACATTGACATCTATGTTTGAAGAACCATCCAGAGGATCAATTGCTACAACGTACCGACAATCCGGGTTAAGGTGTACAATTTCTTCATCTTCCTCCGAAACAACTGCACAGGTTTGGCCACCATTTTTGAATGCCCTTATAAACCTGATATTGGCAATAACATCAAGTTTTTGTTGGTCTTCACCCTGAACATTTTTTGACCCAAAACCTCCAGCTATATCCAGTAAACCAGACTTGTTAACTTCTCTATTTACAATTTTTGCTGCAAGGGCAATATCTCTTAGTAATTGAGACAATTCTCCTGTTGCAAAAGGAAAGTCATCCTGCTTTTTCTTGATGAATCTATCTAGTGTTGTGCCAATCGGTAGTCCTAAATCGCTCTTCGTCATATTTCTAATGAAAACGTTTGCAAATATAATTTTAATTTTAAAAAATCCATGAAATAGAAGAATTAAAACGTTTGTATTTAAAAAATTTTAATATTTGCCATCTATGAAAGTGTTTAAGTTTGGTGGTGCTTCTGTAAAAGATGCCTTAGGAGTTGTTAACCTCGGAGAGATAGTTAAAAAAAATGCTGATCCAGGTGATGTGATTATTGTTTCCGCTATGGGTAAATCTACAGTAGCGCTGGAGAATCTTGCTGAAAAAGCAATTAGAGGAGAGGATTATGGAGCTGATTTTGAGCATTTTAAGTCATATCATTCCGAGATTATCAATGGATTAGAGTTAAGTGATATTGGAAGAATAAATCATTTTTTTGACCATCTCGCGAATACACTCACAACTGCCAAAACATTCCCAAGACCAGAATTGTGGGATACAGTGATGTCTGTCGGTGAACTGATATCAACAAGTATTGTCAGTGAATACCTGAAGCAAGAGATCAGTAATGTATCATGGCGTGATGCAAGAGATTTGATATTAACTGATGAAAATTATAATGAAGCAGTTGTGGACTGGGTCATAACTGAAAAGCAAATCAGATACCACCTGGCGGATTCTAACTATATATATGTAACACAAGGGTTCATTGGTAAGAATACCTTGGATAAGACTACTACTCTCGGGAAAGAAGGGTCAGATTTTACTGCTGCAATTATGGCATATTGTTTAGATGGGGAATCCGTAACCATCTGGAAGGATGTCCCCGGTGTACTCAGCGCTGACCCGAAACTTATGGAGAACGCGAGAATGTTCGATCATCTATCTTATCAGGAGGCAGCTGAAATGACTTATTACGGTGCTAAGGTAATTCACCCGAAAACCATACGGCCTTTGGCACAAAAGGGGATACCATTATATGTGCGATCATTTTTGAACCATGACTTACCAGGAACAGAAATAAATGCTGAAGAAAAAGAACACCGGCAAGTACCGAGTTTTATTTATAAGAATGATCAGGTTTTGGTATCGTTTAAGGCTAGGGATTTAAGTTTTATTGATGAGAAAAAGTTGAGTCTGATCTTTCATACATTTGATCGGTTGAGGGTGAAATTGAATATGGTCCAAAGTTCAGCTGTTACATTATCTGCTGTATTTGATTTTGAGTCTTCCAAAGTAAAGGAATTGATAAGTGAGCTGAGTGCTAATTTTGAGATATTATACAATAATGAACTGAAATTGTTGACGGTCAAAAATTATGATGCGCATGTATTGGGATCTCTAAAATTGAATGAGGTGCTTTTGGAACAAAAATCCAGGTTGAATTTTCAGGTAGTCTACAGAAAATAGAATGCACCATTAGTGACCTCTGTTTTAAACATATCTATTGAGTGTTCTTTCAACACCGCTCAGGTACGATTTTCCGAAAAGGTTTACATGCACCATTAGTGGATATAAATTATACAGGTCAGCTCTTTGAGAAAACCCTGGTTCCAATTCAAATTGTTCATTATAAGCCGAATAGAAACGCTGGTCAAATCCACCAAATAATTGTGTAAAGGCCAGTTCTATTTCCCTGTTGCCAAAATAAACAGCCGGATCTATCAGGTAAGGTTTCCCTGCTGGTCCTACCATAAAATTGCCACTCCAGAGATCTCCATGAAGTATGGAAGGTGGATAGTCTACCAGTAAACCAGGGAGTTGAGCGAACAGGAGCCTGAATTTATTGGCAAAACTTTGTGACACCAGATTGTTATAGAGAGCAAGTCCTAACTGGACTTCTAACCGATTATCGATAAAAAAGTCAATCCAGCTTTTAGTGGGAGTGTTTTTTTGTGCCAGGCGGCCGATGTAATTGTTTTCGTCTAATCCATTTGATTCATTGCTGATCCTATGTAAAGAGGCCAGGCCATGTCCAAGTTGCTCCCAAAAATCTGATGCTGGTGGTTCCTTTTCAATGAATTCCATAATCAAAAAGTTTCTACCCTCTATTCTACCCTCATTGATGGTCTGTGGTACTTTCACCTGGTCACAAGTCTTGAGCAGTGCTAATCCGGACATTTCTTTTTGAAACATATCATTCTCCTCATCTTCATTCCATTTCACAAAATGGGTTCCAAGGTTTGATTCAAGTCGAAGGGTATTGTTGATACATCCACCCCCTACAAAATGGATAGAGACTGAATTTGGGGTTTCTCCAAATGTCTGGAATAGTAAGGATTCTAAAAATTGCTCCAACCGAGGGTCCAGCATGCTTATAACTTGTGCTTTTCAATTAAATGATTGAGAAATTTTATATTCGATCTCATTAACATGTCAAATACGTGCTGAAATCCATCATCTCCACCATAATATGGATCGGGAACTTCCATATTTGATTGACCTTCATCGTACTCCCTCATTAGAAATAATCCGTCATGTTTATATCCGGTAGCATGTATGATATTTCTGAAGTTACTTTGGTCCATTGCAGCTATATAATGGAAATCTTCATAATCTTTAGGGGTAAACTGGCGGGCTTTATGGAAAATTGGGACATTATTTTTTTGCGCTACGGTAATTGATCTTGGGTCAGGATCTTCTCCAATATGATAAGCACCGGTACCTGCACTATCGCTTCCTATCACATCCTGAAGCCCTTTTTCTTTCACAAGATGATCAAAAATAGCCTCCGCTAAAGGCGATCGACAGATGTTTCCAAGACAAACGAAAAGTACTTTCTGCATTTTTTTTAATTTTTTTTTGAGAGGGGGGTTACCTTTTTGTTTTAAGTCGTATATACTAGTGCATAACACAAATTTTATTCATACACCTGTTTAACACTTAATAAGAAAGCCCCGTATTAGCGGGGCTTTTCTATTTTAGTTCAATTCTAAGTCTTTATTACCTGACACTTATTCCCAATCCCATTGTGAAAGTGCTATACTTTTGGATAGTATAATCAGCATGGATCGTTAAAACCAATAGTTTTAACCTGCCACCTATTGTGGCTCTTGCTCCTCCACCTTCAGAGTATTCCAAAGAAATTGGATCTGTAAAATCTAATGATTGAGTGCCTTGAGAAAGTGTATATTCTCCCAGTACATCCAAATTGGAACTTACTGCATTGAATCCAAGTCCCACGTAAGGAGTGAAGAATACAAGGTTTTTTGATGCCACCACCTGAACAGTAGTTGCACTTGCACTAAACTCTGCAGTTCCAGACCCCTGGAAGTCACCGCCGGTTAAATTAATGCCAATCTCTGAGCTCAAGGATGTATAACCTATAAATGCACTTAGATCAATTGGGACTAGTTTCATGCCTGGGATCCATTGTTTGACATCATGCATTACCCCAACACCGAATAGCCTGAAGCTAACATCATCGAAGTTTTGTTCTGGAACCAGACGAATCTTCAGATCAGTATTTTTAGGAAGACCTATTCCTAATTGCAAAGTTGGTGCAGGAACACCTGCAAAAGGGACATCTTCTAAATTAAAGCCATCAGGAGCATCAATGTTGATCTCATTTTCAACAGTAAACCCATTAATATTTCGGCTAACTGGGATAATCAGCCCTTCAGTAGTTTCTCCACCTACCATTGTCGGTAACTCTGCAGAAGATCCATTAGCTAATTGCAAATTTTCATATTCTGAATTAATGAATGTGAATAATTTTTCCTCATCAGGAATTCCAGCAACATTTAGAGAGAATGTCAAATCTACTCCAATAAGTTTGTGAGGTTTAGCTGTATTGTACCATCCATTGGCCATACCATTTGCAAATGAAAGAATAGCTGGGCTGGTGTAATTTTCAACATACTGATTAGCATCTGAGGTACCTGCCTGAATTATCTCTCCAAAATTCTGCGCCATCAATTGACCAGGTGATGAGAAAATGATCACTACTGCAATCATCAATGAGGTTAAAAGTAATTTTATTTTCATATTCTTTTGGTTGTGTATTACAATCATATGTACTTGTATTTAAGTAAAAATACTGTTTTAGCTGACTTGTGCAAAATGTTAATAATCATATTTGAATGATTCATGAGAATAAAAAACAACCAATACTTGCATCTTAATCTCTGCTTTCTATATTTGCGGCCTAATACTAAATGATAATTTTTTCTATTTAGAAATCGGATGGAATTAGCATCAATACGATCACAAATTACGGCTGCAGGGTTAAAAGCAACACATCAGAGAATGGTGGTGTTTGAAAACCTCGCCATGTCAAGGGAGCACCCAACTGTGGATCGTATTTATGAAGAAATTAGAGAGAAAACTCCCTCCATTTCGGTGGCAACAATCTACAGGGTACTGGAAGATTTAGTAAAAGTTGGATTGGTCCATAAAGTGTCCTCTAAACAGGGTACCATGCGCTATGATGCCAATACGAAACCTCACAATCATATCTACTGTACCAATACACATGATATCATTGACTGGAACAATGATGAATTGAATGAGGTGGTTGCCAAATTTTTAGAGCAAAAACAAATCAAGAATTTTAAAATTTCAGACATCAAACTTCAAATCAATGGTGTGAAGATTGATCCTGATAAAAATGTTTCAATAGATTAATTAAACAATAAAAACAGAAAATTAAATTATGTCTTTAGTCGGAAAAAAAGCACCTGTATTTTCAGCACCAGCCGTAATCAACGGAGATGAAATTGTTGAAAACTTCTCATTAGAGCAGTTCATTGGTCAGAAAGAAGTTATGTTCTTCTTTTACCCAAAAGATTTCACTTTTGTGTGTCCTACAGAGATTTTGGCTTTCCAGGAAAAGCTTGGTGAATTCGAAAAAAGAGGAGTAGCTGTTGTAGGTATTTCTTGTGATACTGAAGAAACTCACCTGGCTTGGTTAATGACTGCAAAAGAGAATGGTGGTATCGAAGGCGTTACCTATCCATTGGTTGCTGATCCAGCAAAAACTATTGCTACAAATTTTGGTGTACTAGCTGGTGATTGGTCATACAACGAGGAAGGTGTTCTTACATTTGAAGGTGCTCCTGTTGCATTCAGAGGAACATTTTTCATCGACAAAGAGGGTACTGTAAGACACGAAACAATCAATGATCTTCCTCTTGGCAGAAATATTGACGAAATGCTAAGAATCGTTGATGCATGGCACCACGTTGAAAAATACGGTGAAGTTTGTCCTGCAAACTGGGAAGAAGGTAAAGATGCTATGCAAGCTACAAAAGAAGGTGTATCAGAATACCTTTCTTCACACTAAGCTATAAATACAATATTCTTTGAATTAAACCCTGCCAAATGGTGGGGTTTCTTATTTTTGCATGATGTCAAAACTTTTCTACAATCTATCAGTAGGAGGGTACTATCTACTGGTATGGATAGCCTCATTTTTTAATCAAAAAGCCAGGCATTTCATTGATGGTAGAAAGACCATTTTCGATGATCTGGAAACAAATCTTGCCAATAATCAACTCCCAGTTATTTGGTTTCATGCAGCCTCTTTAGGAGAGTTTGAACAGGGTAGACCTGTTATGGAAAAACTGAAAGAAGAAATACAGGATTTCTTCCTCCTTATTACCTTCTTTTCTCCATCCGGCTATGAGATCAGAAAGGATTATGCACTTGCTGATTACATCACCTACCTTCCAGTGGATACAAGTAGGAACGCAAAAAGGTTCATGGATATAGTTGAGCCTGACATAGCGGTTTTTATTAAATATGAATTTTGGTTTCACTTTATAAATGAAGCCCATAAACGGGATACTATTTTAATTAGTATTTCCAGTATTTTCAGGAAAAAGCAAATGGTATTTCATCCAATGGGGTACTTCTTTAGAAGAATGCTCAGGAAAATCGATTGCTACTTTGTGCAGGATAAGCGTTCCAGTGAGTTGCTGAAAGGAATTAATATTTCAAATTGCGTGATTTCCGGAGATACAAGGTTTGATCGTGTAATTGAAATAGCCGATTCAGTAAAACCGATAGACAAATTAGCTTCTTTCCCAAATGATTTGCCTGTATTTGTAATTGGAAGTGCCTGGCCGATTGATATGCACTATTTGATGCATGTGTTAAATGACAATATTGGTAAAATGAAAGTTGTTTTGGCACCACATAATATCGTTGACAGGGAGATAAGACAATTTGAAAATGCATTTCAAGGAAAATCTCTGAGATACTCTAAGGTTGACAAGCTTGTGCCAACAGATATTGATGTATTGATTATTGATAACATAGGTATGCTGTCATCATTATATCAGTATGGTTCTTTTGCATTCGTTGGAGGAGGATTTCGTGGAGGCCTTCACAATACACTGGAAGCGGCAGTTTATGGTATTCCTGTACTTTTTGGCAAGCATGAAAATAATGCCAAGTTCAATGAAGCTGCCGGGTTGATACTTAGTGGTGGTGGATTTGAGATTTCTTCAGAATCAGAAGTAGGAAACATTATTGGTAAGTTCATCAGTGAACCTGAAGTCACCGGAAAAATTGGTGAGAAATGCAATAAATATGTTCGAGAGCATGCAGGAGCAACCAATAAAATTGTGGCCTATATTAAAGACGTAGAATTGGAATGAAGGGAATCGTTGTGAAATCCACGGGCTCCTGGTATTTGGTAAGAGGAGAAGATGGTGAAATTTATTCTACCAGACTAAGGGGGAAATTCAAGTTACATGATTCAAAAATAACAAACCCGATAGCTGTAGGCGATCAGGTAAAATTTGATCAGGAATCATCAGGTGAGAAATACTATGTGATATCTGAAGTTTTTGAAAGAACAAATTATGTAATCCGGAAGTCACCCAAAAAAGCGGGGTTTTCTCATATATTGGCAGCCAACATTGATCAGGCTTTAATATTGGCCACTATAAAGCAACCTAAAACTTCACTAGGATTTATCGATAGATTTTTGGTAACCACGGAATCATACAGAATCCCGTCAATAATTGTCTTCAATAAGTTTGATCTATTAAATGAAAAGCAACAGGATGAACTTTTTGAGGTAATGGCTATCTATGAATCAATTGGCTACAAATGCTATGCCATATCACTTAAAACCGGATTTGGATTAGATGATCTGGATGAGATCACAAAAGGGAAATTGACACTTGTTGCAGGCCATTCCGGAACAGGAAAATCCACTCTGATCAATCAATTGACAAGTGCCGAGCAACAAACCTCAGAGATATCTGATTTTGCCCAAAAAGGGGTGCATACTACTACATTTGCCGAAATGTTCCCCACAAAAACAGGTGGTTACCTCATTGATACTCCGGGTATAAAGGAGCTGGGTCTAACTGAAATAGAACCGGAAGAATTAAGTCATTATTTTCCTGAAATGAGGGATTATCTGGGGAAATGCAAGTTTCATAATTGTATGCATATACAAGAGCCAGGTTGCTTAGTGGGAAAAGCTGTTGAATCTGGTGACATTCCATGGTCCAGGTATGAAAGTTACCTGAGTATGCTGGAAAATGAAGACAACAGACGCTAATAGAGGTTTGACTTTATTCTTTTCTGAAGTCTGTTATATAATCTAAGATAGTCCAAGGATAGCTTGAGGTTCAATCGCACCGATGCGTGTTTTAGTTCATACATAATCCTTTTCACAAGCGCGATATCTTCTTCTCTTGATTTGTTTAAATCGAAAACCTTTGAACAAACTATGAAAGTTGAGCGCATTTGATCGCTATTGAATGCATACTGCTTTTGTCCATGACCTGATTTTAATACCCTTCTTATAACAAGTGCTTCTGGTGTGTGGCAATACTTGAAATGCCGAGATGATCTAACCCAAAAATCAAAATCCTCGTAATGAAGTGATTCATCATAGCCATTCATTTTTTCAAGAACCTCACGTCGGGCAATCATCGAGGTGGGGTTGATGAAGTACTTTTGAATCAGCAATTGATACAAATCTCCTTCCGGTGAGATTTCATTTTTTGACTGCAGTTCATTTTCTATGGAATCTACCTCTTTAACCAGGCAATAATTAACTCCATAATCTTTACCGTTTTTCTGCAAAGATTGTACCCCTTGCTCAACTCTTGCAGGCAATATTTCATCGTCTGTAGCCAGGTCAATGATGAATTCACCTTTCGAGAGCACAAATGCTTTATTAAATGACCGGCAGTTTCCAAGATTTGATTGATTCGCAATGAACCTGATCTCCGGATGATCAATTAGTATTTCTTTAATTTGGCATACACTATTATCGGTACTATGATCGTCAACAACTATTATTTCAATATTGTTATAGGATTGGTTAAGAACAGAATTTATAGACTGCCTCACATATTTTTCATGATTGTAACACAAGCAGATTACACTTACGAGGGGTCTGTTAGGCATGCTGTAGTCATTTGAGTGATTAAAGTTACACCTGGGTAAACCAATGATTAAAAAAATTGTCTTTAAAGATGAAAATGTCTCTGTTGGTGGCAATTTGCATGAAATATATGAGTTATCTCAGTTAGTCAAAGTATTTCACAGCCATTTGATGAGAACCATCTTTTTTCACTTAACTTTGAATTGTGCTAATAAATATACTTTTAGTATCATAATTTATGTCTAAAAAAGCGAGCATTAGCCTTTTATTATTACACTTATGTTTTGTTCCTCTGAAGGCACAGCTTTTTGAGAATGAGGAGTATAAGGAGCTTGTGGCCGCTTCAGCAGATTACATCTATAATCAGGATAAGGAAAGAGCATACCAAGCAATTGAGAAAACCGCAAGCTTACTGCCTGATCACCCCATTGTTCCCATGATGAAAGCTGTTTTTCTCCTTTGGCAGGAAATGCCAATGAAAACCACGGATCAGTCTTTCATCAAATTTGAAGCTACACTTAGGGAAGTAATTGAAAAAGCCAATGCTCTGGATGATCAGTATTATGAGGAAAAAATTTTCTTCGAGATGGGTGCAAGAGCACTTCTGGCAGAACACTATGCCGATGAAGGATCGTACCTAAAGGCAATGGGGGAGGCAAGGAGAGTTTATGGGTATGTGAAAGAAGGTTTTGATCTTGTAGATGAGAATCCCGAGTTTTTATTGACCACAGGACTCTACAATTATTTTAGAGTGGCCTACCCAGATAAGTATCCGGTCTATAAATCCTTTGTTTGGCTATTCCGGGATGGTGATAAGGCACTAGGGCTAAAACAGCTACATCGAGCAACAAAAGAAACAAGCATCTCCAGGGCTGAGGCGTATTTATATTTATCCTATATCTACCTGAGATATGAAAATGATAAGTTGAAAGCATATGATGTATTAAATGAACTTTACAATTCTTTTCCAAACAACAGGTATTTCCAGGTAAAATACGTAGAGGCCTTACTAATAAATGGTTATTACAAGAAATCAAAGCCTTTGATCGATCAACTTCTGGAAAACAAAAAGCCATACTACCATGCAAGTGCCCTGGTTTTTCAGGGAATTTATCTGGAAGAGGGATTGGGGGATAAAATCTCCGCACTGACATCTTATAACCTGGCACTAGAGAAAATTGAGGAATTGAGGGGGCATGGTACTCATTACGTAAGTCAGGCTTATTTAGGAGCTGGCAGAATCTATTTAGAGTTTGGTAATGATTCTCGTGCCAAAGAGTATTTTCAGACAGCCATTGACATTGCTGAGACAAATTGGGTGAAAGATGAGGCACAGTTGCTACTTAAAAGTTTGTAGTTCATGGCACAGCACTATCGCATCATCACCAATGAAGGAGAGGGGTTATACAAAGAGAAAGGAAGTAAGTTTTTGGCATTCGCCAGATATGTAGAATCTGAAGAAGAGGTTAAGGAGTCACTCGATGCTTTGAGAAAGCAATTTTTTGATGCCAGACACCATTGTTATGCATTTGAGATTGGTGTGAAGCAAAAGCAAACCAGAGCTAATGATGATGGAGAACCCAATCATTCTGCGGGAGACCCGATTCTAGGTCAGATTAAATCAAATGAACTGACCAATGTTCTTGTAGTTGTGGTAAGGTACTTTGGAGGAACAAAACTGGGTGTAAGCGGATTGATCAATGCTTATAAAACCGCTGCAAAGGAGGCATTGAGCCAATGCACAATTGAAGACAAGATTGTTACTCAAAACCTAAAGATCCATTATCCTTATGATTCTACTAGTCAGGTTATGCGTTTGGTTGACGAATTTAGTCTTAAAATTAACGAACAGATTTACCTGGAGTCCTGCACATTAGATGCTGAGATTGATGAAGATATAAAACCCAAATTTGTAGCGGTAACGAGAGAAATGGTTGATATTGGTGTTGAATTGAACATAGAGTGGATCGATTAATCCATATAACCCTGCCTGTACAATTTGTCATAGATAGCATGACAAACCCACGCATCAGTGGCGGCATAACTTTTTTGCTGGGGAGTCAATTCTTCATTTTCCCAGTTAGACACTTGCTGACTTTTTGAGATCCTACCTCCAAGAATAATCGCTGATAAGTTTCGTACACCCTCTTGTTCTATTTTGATCAATTCGATTAAGAGCTGGTTTAGCTCAATGACTTCCTGTGGTACAAAATGACTTAGAAATTGAAGATCCTTTATATCATCGCGAATGCTGATACCAACCTTCTTGATATTTGGGTCCTCAAATATTGAAGTTATTGATTTGGGTAACCCAATTAAGTTGGTTCTGATCAGATATGTCTTCTGAGAAGTAGTAATTTGTAATAGGGCAACAGGATTATATACCCCTTTTTTAAAAGCCGGTTTAGCTTCAGTATCAAATCCAATAAATGGTTCTTTTTTAATATCGCCTATATGTTTTGATAAATCATTCAATGAATCTATCAAAATAATCTCGCCTTCATACTTCATGAGCGGGAGCTCATTGATATCCTGCTTTGAGATTCTGGTTTGGAACATTAGGCGTTAGCTTGGGTCAGTTTTCTTATTTTGATATTAAGATAACCAAAAGTTACTGTCATCAGTGGACTAATCAAATTAAAAAAGCAATACATGAAGTAATCACCAGTGGCAACACCCAATACTTTAGAATGATAGGCACCACATGTGTTCCACGGAATCAATACTGATGTTACAGTACCAGAATCCTCTAAGGTTCTGCTAAGATTTTCGGGTGCCAGACCTCTCTTCTTATAAATGTCGGAATACATTCTACCGGGTACCACAATAGCCAGGTACTGATCAGAGGCTGTTGCATTAAAGAATACGCAAGTTCCGGCAGTTCCAGCAATTGTTGCTCCTGTAGATTTGATGACACTCATCACACTTCCGGCAAGTTTCTTAAGCATACCTGAGCTTTCCATTACTCCTCCAAACATCATTGCAGATAGAATTAACCAAATGGTTCCAAGCATTCCATTCATGCCGCCACTTGAAAGTAATTCGTCCATGATGGGATCGTTCGTTATGATTGAAATGTCCCCGTACATGGATTTCATAATGCCTACAAAATATTGTGTGTTGATAGTGCCTTCAAAAGCTGCCACTTCCAAAATAAGATCTCTTTGAAAGATGAATGCAAATAAAGCACCCATTAGTACCCCAACCAGAAGTGCAGGTAAGGCAGGCATTTTTTTAACGATCAGGATAACAACCACTAAGGGAACCAGAAATAACCAACCAGATATATGGAATTTTGATTTGAGAGCAATCAACATAGCATCCGTATCTATAGGTGCGCCAGCTTTACCTGCCGTTAATCCAATGATAAGAAAAAGCACCAACGCGATTGTGATGGAAGGTACCGTAGTAAATGCCATATACCTGATATGAGTAAACAAGTCAGTACCTGCCATGGCGGGTGCAAGATTCGTTGTATCTGATAACGGAGACATTTTATCACCAAAGTATGCGCCAGATAGGATAGCTCCAGCAACGATTCCCTCAGATAGACCAAGCGCTTTACCAATTCCTATAAGAGCAATACCCACGGTCGCAGCAGTTGTCCAGGAACTCCCTGTTGCAATTGAAACTATCGAACAAACAATACAAGCTGCAACCAGGAAAATGGTTGGATTCAGTATTTGGAGGCCATAATAGATCATTGCCGGTACAACACCGCTTAGGAGCCAAGTGCCAGCCAGAGATCCAATGAGTAGGAGTATCAAAATAGAGCTCATTGCTGAGCTGATGCTTTTCACGATACCTTTCTCTATTTCAATCCACTTGATTCCCGTTCTTAATGCTACCAGGGACGCAACCGCAGCAGAAAGTATTAGTATGATTTGATTTGATCCGTCTAGCGCACTGTCCCCAAAAATCAAAACATTAATTGATAGTGCTACAATCAAGAATAGTATAGGTACGAGACTTTCTAATAGGGTAGGCTCTCTCTTCTCACTCATGCGTTTCGGTTAATTTATTGCTTCTCCTGCTCCGTAAAAGCCAGCAAGATAATCATTTTTTGAAATTACATTTCACTCAATAGCATTTCAGCTATTTGCTCACCTATCATACTGCCTATTGCTACACCCATTCCTCCCATTCTGACGCCTATGCTAATTCGATCAGAGTGTTTCTTCACGATGGGTTCCTTTGTTTCTCCGAAAGCCATGATACCGACCCATTCATGATGGATTTTGTAATTTGTTTTTGGCAAAATGACCTCATCGAGCAATTCTATAAGCTTTGTTTTGATTTGAGTATTTATTTCAAAATCAGTTGTTGTCTCGGTTTCAAAATCAATGTTTCTGCCTCCACCGAAAATGATTCGCTCGTTGTAATCTCTAAAATAGTAAAAGCCTTCATCATAATGGAAAGTCCCTTTGATGGGTAGGTTTGGGATTGGTTCAGTAATTAAAACCATACCACGACCTGGTTTTAATTGTAAATCCGGAAGAAGGTTTCTGGAGAAAGCATTTGTACATACAGCAACTTGTTTTACAGTGAAAGTAATTCCATCAGTCGTTTCAACAGCGACACTATTATCTGCCTCATTTAGTGCAATAACTCCGATACCATTCAAAATTTGAATACCTAATTGGCTACAATACGCAATGAGGTTTTTCATCATCTCTCCGGTATCTATTTGAGATTCATACCGATTATACACCAGGTGCTTGACAGCAGTAGGACTGAATCCAAATTCTTGAATTTTGTGGTCGGTTAGTTCAAAAACATCGCTTGCAAAGTTTGAACATAAGAGGTTGTTAATCTTGTCTATTTTGTCGAGACAATAGATTTCCTTCTCGGTAATCATCTCGTATCCTCCTTGATTCAAGTATCCAATTTTTGGCTTCCCTAATCTGGAAATCAATTTTTGTAATCCATTCCATCGTAATTTCACCAAATCCACCATCTCCGTCTCACTTACATGATCGAGATCAGCAATTAGTTCTGTAAGACTACCAAAACAAGCAAACCCGGCATTCTTTGTACTTGCACCGGATGGAAATGTACCTCGTTCCAGGACCAGGATACTGAGGTTTGGATGTTTTTCTTTGAGTGATGCGGCACATGACAAACCTGTGATACCACTTCCGATTACAACAATATCATAATTCAGGAATGAATTTTTCTCCCACCAACTTATCATCGACTACTTTTTGATTTTTTTAAGGGATTTTTGATAAACTGCCTCGACCATTTTAGCTGGATTGGACCAGGTTAGATTTGTTACTTGCTGTTGACATTCACTCAGGTAATTCAATTTTAGTTCTTCATTGTTCAACAACTCCAGAGAAGTTCTCGCGAAATTAAAGATGTCCCAATGTTCACAGTTTTTGAGGTTGACATACTCCAGAATACCAGCGTTTTCCCCCATTATGACGGGTACACCAGCTGAAATACCCTCTAATGCCACTAATCCGAAAGGCTCAGACACTGAAGGAAGTATTAGTAAGTCTAATGACTTATACAGTTTTTTGAGTGCTTTTCTATCCAGAAAACCCTTAAGCTTTACATGCTTCTCCAGATTCATTTTTTTGATCTTCATTTCCAGGTCATTCTTAAGGTACCCATCTCCGGCAATCGATACCTGGATATCTGGGTCAACTTTGATGATCTCCCTAATGATATCAATGAATTTCTGCGGGCTTTTTTGGTCTACAAGTCTCCCTACAAAACCAATGTGTTTCTTCTTGCCTGGGTTTCTTTTCCCGCTAAACTCACTAGCTTTGATTCCATTGGGTACAACAGTTATCTTGGATTCATCGATCTGCCAGGTATTGATCAGGAAATCCTTTAACCTTTGGCTCACGGCAATAATGTGATCAGCCTTCTGGATTCCTTCCTGCTCCACACGCTGAATCTCAGGATTGACAAAAACACCGTTTCTGTCGAATTCAGTACTGTGCAAATGCAATATCAATGGGACCTGCAATATGTTACGGGCTATCAGCGCAGCTTTAATACTCATCCAGTCGTGTGCGTGGATTACATCATAATTCTGATTCTTCAACAATTGAGCAGAAAGAATAGCATATTTTGACATCTCTGCCATCACATGCTGATTATAGTCTCCTGTAAGTTCAATTCTTTTGAGCAGATCAATTTCTCTTTGTAGGTCTGATACTCCTGATTTGGGTTTGGTCTTTTCCTGGTTCTTAAATTCTTTCACCGACAGGTATGGCATTAATTTGGTGCCAATTTCCTGATAATCCAGGACCTCATTCTCCGACATTTCCTCCAAAACTTCCTCATTGACATCACTAATATCCACCAGGTGAAGGTGATCCCTGGTCTTCGATTCATGTACTTTTGGTAATATAAAAGTGACATCATGCCCCTTTTTAGTCAGTGCATCTGCAAGCCCCTGACTTGCTACACCAAGCCCGCCATTATTCTTAGGCGGATACTCCCATCCGTACATGAGAATTTTCATATTGTTCTTGTTTATTTTGTTGGCAATTGACTGCTAACGAATCTACGAAAACCATCTTTACATTGGGCTAATCATTCCATTTAATTTTCAGAATATCAGCCTCAATGCCCACATCTTCAAAAAAGTCCAACCAGAAAAGTTGCTGATCGGATAAGTGGTCATTTGGAGACTTTACCTCATAGAATTTGTACTCATTCTCTTTAAATACAAACAGGTCGGCGAAACCGGTAGAATTTTCTCTTGTGTTTTTAGCCATTTCCAGAAGGACTGCCTTAATTCCAGATAAGGGTAATCGATCAACCGCCTCTTTCAATAATTGATTTCCGTCTTCATGCCAATAAACAAAGGCATTGCTAATTCCTTCCTTCTTTTGATAGATGGAGTCCACTTCCTGCCAAAGCTGTGGTCTAGATTCTATTTCCTCAAGCCTGTTTTTTATATTATCACCTCTCTTTTTGAAAAAGTCAGCATCATAGAGGTCAGATGGTGCACGTTGTAGAGGGTTGTGGATCGCTTTAGATTCAGTACTGAAGAGTTCCTCCCAAAACACTAAACCAAATATATTACGCCATAAGAAATTCTCAGTATGATAAGCTTCATATCCCAGGTCCTGAAAATATTCAATGGCTGCCTGTTCTACTTTGCCGGCTGGTTTATCAATACTTACTTCAGTGCCTGATTTTAATTTTTTGGTGGTACTTCTACTAATTCGGGTTTGATCTTTTTGAATTGATTCCAACACGTCTTTGGCAAATATTTTATCCTTTTGACTGTGACTTGATTCCAGAATCTCCTGTGCGAGAGAGGTAGTTTTATCCAGCAATCCCAATTTTTTAAGAATACGCAAACGCCTTTCGATGGAAGGACTGATTGACGTCATTTCATACACAGTAAGGGCCTCCTCCAGGAGATCCTCTTTCTCTAATTCATAACCCAATCGATTTGCAAATTTTCCGAATAGACGTCTTGATTTCTGATAATTATTAAGAAAATCCACTTCTAAAGTTGTAAACCAATCATAGATTTCGAGGGAATGAAATTCTTCCTTCAAGACCTTATAATCTCTGTAACGGTTAAGTGCGAATAAATAGGCCTCTACTTCCTCTCTGGATTTAAAATGAGGGGTAAAGTCCTCATTTTTAAACTTTTCAAATTTTGCATTTCCAATGTCTCTAATCACAAATTGTGACATATCTCCATAATGATTCCCAAAGAAAAGCAGCTTAAAAACTTCCAATTCATCAATACATTTCATCGACACAATTGGGTCATACATCGACAAATTTTGGACAATTTCCTGATGTGGTAAGTTTTCTAATATCAGAATAATTATATCAAGTTTTTTGGCCTGAGGGGTATAAAAGTCCATCCAATCGGCATATTTGATAATTTTTAGAAGCTCAGGTTTTGTGTATTTTGATATGGCATCAAATAGGAATTCTTCAGTTACGTCTCCAGCAAATTCCCTTCGATGAAGCTCTTCAATTGCCAGATCAACATTTTGTATTTCACGATAAACAAGCTTTGAGGGGCGAAAGGAGGTGCCTTTACGATTGGCCATTCTTACGTAAGTACACTGAGCATCGAAAGACAGTTGTCTGAAATTATTCAGAAAATCCCGTTCATTTTCAAGAAGGATTTCTTCATAGTGATGTTCTACATATTCAAGGACAAAATTGAAATAATCCAAATAATATGTCTCTGGAAGGATGATATTTGATGCTTTTCCCACTAAAAATATAATTTGCAAATTCAGCAAATATTTCTGATAATTGATCTACTAATATTTAAAGCAATTCAGGAAAATTTCCTGATTTGAGGCTTTTTTAATTAGGCGGCAAGGTATTCAGTAAAAGTATTTCCAAGTTCAAACAGGATAATTACTTGTTGATCCAGGCTGTTTTTCAAGTCTCCGTATGCAAAAATATATTTGTTAATTGACAGTTTATCAAAATTATAAGTTCTAAAAGGGAACAGCTATGAAAAATAATTTATTTAGTATCCTTTACGTAATTACAATGATACTTCTAGCAGGTATCGTGGTGTTCAACGAAGTTTTCTTCAAGGACAACGTACTGGAAGCCAAAAATGACAACAACCAGCTGATCAGACTGGCGGCAAGACAAGAAATGCTGAGCCAGAAAATCTCTAAGGCTGCCGTTTCAATGCACTATTCCGGCGACCGCTCTGAAAAGAATTATACAAGTTTTAAAAATGAGGTTGGCAGGACCCTTACTGAATGGGAAGAGGTTCATGATGCTATTGTGGAAGGTAGCGAGACATATGGCATTGAGGCCCAGACCGAAAACGACCTAATCGGTCAGAAACTTGAAGAATTAAAATTCTATAAACAGAACATGGTGAATGCCGCCAATAGTTTGCTTGTTTTAGAGTTTAATGCTCGTGATAAGAAAATCCTACTGCAAGCATCTATTAATGATATCCTGCAATCTGAACGAAAGTACCTTCCTATCATGAGGGAAATTACGGACTACCTATATGAGGAGTCTCAGGTGGCAAGAACAGGTTACAACCTAACAGAATATGTACTATTTGGTAGTTTCGTAGGTATTTTCCTGATTCAGGCACTGTTTATATTCAGACCTACTGTTAACCTGGCTGGAAAGAACTTCCTATCTGCAAACAAAGCCTACCAAAAACTTAAGAAATCCGAGGAAGACCTTCGTAAGTCATACGATAATCAGATATCAATTAACAAAGAACTTAACAGGAACAAGAAGCAGCTTGAGCAGAAGAACGAGCAACTTGAAGCTTCTGAGAAAAAACTATTGAAGAGTACGAAGGAGCAGATTGCCATTAATGAGAAGCTTATCAATGCCCAGAAAGAGCTGGAAACTGCATATGAGAAATTGCAGACCACTGAAGAAGAAATCAGGGAAATGGCTGATAAGCAACTAGAGGATAATGAGAAATTATTCCTGGCTGAGAAGAAAATGAAAGAGCTTCTTGAAAAAGAGCAAAGTGCTACCGCCAATTTGAACGAAGCAATGGAGCGTTTGAAAGGAACACAATCTCAGCTAGTTCACTCTGAGAAGATGGCATCACTTGGTCAGTTGACCGCAGGTATTGCACACGAGATCAATAACCCGATTAACTTTATCTACAATGGTATCAGCTCAATTAAGATGTCATTGGAGTCTGTAAAAGAAGTATTGGAGAAATATTCTGAATTGGATGAGGGAGCAGATCCGGCTGAATTGAAAGAAGAAATTCTTGAATTGAAAGAGGATGTAGAATACGAAGAGTTATTAGATGATCTGGATGAGATTCTGAATGACGTAAACTACGGTGCGGTAAGGACAATTGAAATTGTGAAAGGATTGAGGGTATTCTCAAGACTTGATGAAGAGGAAAGTAAGCCAGCACTTATCAATGAAAACATTGATGCTACTCTGACACTTCTTAAAAACAAGACAAAAAATAAGATTACTATTTCCAAGTTCTATGATGATTCACTGGGAGAAATCGAATGTTATCCTGGTCAGTTGAATCAGGTATACATGAATATCCTGAACAACGCTATTCAGGCTATGCCAGATGATGCCAAGGATCCGGAAATTCAGATATACACTGAAAACGTAGAAGCAGAAAATAGAGCTGTGATCAGAATCAAGGATAATGGTATTGGAATTCCTGAGGAGATCAAGCAAAGAATTTTTGAACCATTCTTTACCACGAAAGCTGTAGGTGTTGGTACCGGTCTGGGTATGTCAATCTCTTATGGTATCATTGAAAAGCATGGAGGAAGTATCCAGCTAAACAGTGAAGTGGGAGTTGGAACTGAGTTCGTCATAACACTTCCTAAAGTGCTAGATAAGAAAAAAGGTAAGAAGGATGTTGTATCAGCTGACAAGAAGTAAGCTGAATCTATCTAACTTTGAGATTGAATCTATTGAGTAATTGTTAAATTCGAAAGATGGAGCTTACAGCAGAACCCGAAGTAAAACGAGAAAAGGCAGTAAAGAAGTATAGTATTCTATACGTGGATGATGAGAAGAGTAACCTTAGGGTATTTAAATCTCTATTCAAAAAGTTATTCAATGTATACGTTACTGAACACGTTTCTGAGGCCTTTGAAATATTAAAAGACAATGAGATACATTTGGTCATAACTGACCAAAGAATGCCGGAAATGACCGGTACAGAGTTTCTTGAGAAAATGATTGTGGATTACCCCGATATGATCTCAATTATCCTGACTGGTTTTACTGATATTGAAGTAATTAAACGAGCTGTCAATAAAGTAGGTATTTATAAATACATCACCAAGCCATGGGATTTTGGTGAGATGAAGTCTACCATCGACAAGGCCATGGAGTCTTTCCAATTGAAGCAGGATAACCTGAATCTTGTGTCTCAATTACAGGAAATGAATGTGGGTCTTGAGAGTACTGTTCAGGAAAGAACTAAAGAACTTTCGGATCTGAACCAGGACCTTACCAAGAGTATCAACTTCGTAGGAAAACTTCAAAACTCAATGCTACCTAAAACTGCAAAACTGGAAAGAAAGTTTGAGGAGCATTTTGTGATTTATAAACCGAAGGGAACGGTTAGTGCTGATTTCTACTGGTTAGGAAATATTGACCTGAGAGGTCAGGCTTTTACTTTCCTGGCGTTATTGGAGTGTAAGGGAGAAGGGCTAATTGGTTCTATCCAAAGCTTTATTGCGGACTCCATGGTGAATGAGATCGTGCAGGCACGAAAGATTATAAATGCAGACGATATTCTTCAGTTTCTTTTCATTGAATTGAATGAGATGTTTAGCTCAGACAACAATGAAAAGCTAGGAGGTAAGGTGAAGGCTTCTATTGTTTCCATTGACCACATTAATGAAATGCTAAATTTTGCAGGTGTAGGTCATAACATTTTCGTACACCACAATAACGAGTTGAAGTTAGTGGAAGGAACCAATGAAGATCCAAGTGAAAAGAAAGGAGCTATTAAGAAGTTCAGCATGCAGTATGATGAAACTACCTCATTCTACATGTTCTCTACAGGCTTTCTGGCACAGGAAGGAGCAGAATCAGAATTAATGGATCTTGCAACATTCACAGACCTTGTTTCAGGTGTTACGGATAAGCCATTTTATGAGCAGCATATCGAAATAGACAAAAAGATAACTGCTACATTTAAAGGTGATCAAACGGATGATTATACTGTTTTAGGATTTAAATTATAACGGAACCAAAACTACTAGAATGGCGCTGAAAGTTGAGAATTTTAAGAACTGGTGTGAGGATAATATAAGTCCAATGGCATGGCCAAGGGTAGTACTGAAAGTGATTCCCGAATTTAGAGAAAAAGGTTACACGGTAAAGACTCTTGAAAACCCTGATCCAGGCACAACAGTTGATGATGATGCATTTGACAAATTCAATACAGCATTAAAGGGACTTTATGAAATGGAATTTCCTCAAGATATTTTAGTTTAGGTAATGCCTAATGCTATATGAAAGGTGTCATAATTGACACCTTTTTTTGTTTAGGGGTTTTTGGTAATTTTAATATCATGACTAGAGAGGAGACCATAAAAAAGTACGATGAGCTATTGTCCAAATGCCCCGATATTGATCGCAAAGGAAAGTCAATGCCCTATACTTCGGCAAATGGCCATATGTTTTCACAAGTTAATAAGGCTGGTGAATTAGGTATAAGGTTCTCTAAGGTAGTACAGCAATTATATTTGGAAAGTATGAAACCGAGATCTTCAAATCGTATGGTGCTGAGATGAGAGGCTATATCTCGATTCCTGAAAGTTTGTGGGATCAAATGGACATCCTTGTGGACCTACTGAATGAATCTCATCAATACGTCCTTTCGCTAGATCCTAAATAAAAAAAAGAAAAGGATACCTATCAGATACCCTCCCTTTAAAATAAACCAATAAAATATGAAGAAGTTACTAAGTACTGTAACGATATCGGACGATTTTTTGTTGTGATCTCTTTATTACGCATTTGTAAAATAATGTCACCATACAGCATGAAGTTTGCTTGTGATTCAAGATCATGTAATTTAGATTGGTTGGACAATCAAATGACCGTAAGATGAAACAAGCGCTGACTTTCCTCCTAATCCTCACTTCATTTAACATTTTCTCCCAACAAGTTAGGCCAGAATTTGTTGACTCAATCATAAATGTTTCTCTGAAAAAGTTGCCTCAGGCAGGGTTAGCAGTTGGAATCATTGAGCAAGGTGAAGTTGCATACTTAAAAGGTTATGGTATAAAATCAGCCGATTCGGGTGACAAAGTGGACAAGAATACTTTGTTTGCTATAGCCTCAAATTCCAAGGCATTTACAAGCACAGCACTAGCCATCCTTGTGGATAATGGAAAACTAAAGTGGACCGATAAAGTAATTGATTATGTCCCGGAATTTCGCATGCATGATCCTTATGTTACGGCAAATTTTACAATCGTTGATTTACTTACACACAGAAGTGGTTTAGGTCTGGGAGCTGGAGATCTCATGTTTTTTCCGGACGGGACAGATTTTGGGATAGAGGATGTGCTTTCAGGACTTCAACATTTGAAACCTGTCTCAGATTTTAGGACAAAGTTTGACTATGACAACTTACTTTACATGGTAGCAGGAGAGGTTGTGAACAGAGTAAGTGGTAAACCATGGGACAAGTTTGTTGAAGAGGAGATAATGAGGCCGATTGGCATGCCCAGTTCCTTTGCAGCCTTACAAAACATCCCAAAAGAAGCGAATGTTGCCAAGCCCCACAGGGTTAATAATGATGGTACAATTACTCAGCTTGAGCAATACACGGGAAATAAAGGAAGTTTTGGTGCGGCAGGAGGTGTTTTTTCAAATGTGACCGATCTTTCAAAATGGGTGTCTTTGCATTTGAATGCTGGCAAGTACGGAGATAGTCTCAATACTTCGCTTATTTCAACTGAGGCCCATCAGGAGCTGTGGAACATGCATACAATCCTTAGGTTCAATGCTAATGGTAATCAGAATTACAATTCACATTATCAGGCATATGGGCTGGGTTTCTTCATTACTGATTGGAATGGGTACACAATAATTCAACACTCAGGTGGATTACCTGGTATGTTGTCAATGATAACCATGATTCCGGAATTAGACTTTGGTGTGATTGTCCTTACCAATGCAGAACCAGGTGGCTTTAGTTACTTTACCATTACACAGGAAATAATTGATGAAGTAATTGGTGGTGATCGTGATTGGGTGAGTTTTGCACAATCCAGATTAGAGGCATCTGTTGGTGAAGAGGATTCTGTTTTAACGGCAGTCTGGGATAAAGTAAAACTCAATAAGAAAATTAAGATTGATCAATCAAAATATATCGGCACATATGAGGACAATTGGTTTGGGACTGTGGAGATTTTCGAGAAAGGAAAAGAGATGTGGATAACCTGTAAAAGGTCTCCTAAACTTACAGGGCAGATGCATTTCTACAATGCAAACACATTTGCTGTGGATTGGGAATATGATGACATGGAATGTGATGCATTTGCCACTTTTTTGTTAGATGAATCGGGGAAAGCACAGTCTTTTAAAATGAAAGGAATCTCACCAGACATTGATTTCAGTTTCGATTTTCATGATCTTGATTTGAGAAGAGTCAAATAATTCTATAATCTGAAAATAGTTTCTGAATTGAACATTCCTGACATTTCAACTATTAACTGGATACTTGCTTTTGGCGCAAGTTTTATAATTGGTATTTCAAAATCCGGAATAAAAGGAATAGCCATTATTTCAGTAGCATTGCTTGCACTTGTCTTTGGTAGTAAGGCTTCCACTGGTATATTGTTGCCTTTGTTGATTGTAGGGGATGTATTTGCGGTCATCTATTATCACAGACATGCTGAATGGAGACACCTCATCAAATTGTTGCCTTGGATGATGCTGGGTGTTATCATTGGAACGCTTGTAGGAAAAAAACTCGATGAGGAGACGTTTAAACAGGGAATGGCCATCATTATTCTGATTAGTGTGATTATCATGACCTGGCGTGATCTGAGGAAAACGAATACAATTCCGTCTCATTGGTCTTTCGCGAGTATCATGGGATTGTCAGCAGGTTTTACAACGATGGTTGGGAATCTGGCTGGTTCCTTTTCCAATCTGTATTTTCTTGCAATGAGGCTTCCAAAAACCAACTTCATAGGGACCACTGCCTGGTTATTTATGATCATCAATCTCTTTAAGGTTCCCTTCCATGTATGGAGCTGGAAAACGATAAATGGGCAATCATTGTCTATTGATTTATGGTTAATACCAGGAGTAATTGTAGGTTTGGTAGTTGGGATAAGGTTTGTGAAACGAATTAACGAAGTATTTTTCAGAAGATTTATTTTGGTGATGACAGCAATTGGTGCGATACTCATCTACTTCAAATAGTCAGATATTAATTCAAATATTATTTGCTTGTATCCAGACAAAAATTAATAGAATTCGTTTATCCATTGAATTTAACTAGCGATTAATCTAAATGGTAATTCATCAAATCAGGAATGCAACATTGGTAATTGAGATGGACGGAAAGTTCATCCTGGTTGACCCAATGCTGGGGAAGAAAGGTTCAGGTGTACCTTATAGTTTTGTGAGATTTAAGGTAGCCAGGAATCCTCTGGTTGATCTCGTGGAAGGTGCACAGGAAACGATTGGTAAGACTACACATTGTTTGATTACACATTTGCACGGAGACCACTTAGACAAAGCTGGAATAGACTTTCTAAAAGATAGGGCAATTCCGGTTTTCTGTAGCAAGGCGGATGAAAGTAAGCTACGTAAAAAAGGGCTTAATGTGGCAGGAGTAGTCAGTTATTGGGAGCCATGTGCATTCCTGGGAGGGGAGATTACCGGGGTGCCAGCTATTCATGGTTATGATTTTACAGCAAAATTGATGGGAAATGTTTCTGGATATTTTATCAGTTTGCCTGGTCAAAAATCAATTTATTTGAGTTCTGACACGGTTTTTACAAAACACATCAAACGGGTATTCAAGGATTTTAAACCAGATATTTCAGTTTTGGCAGCAGGGACGGCACAGTTAGATATCGGTAAACCTATTCTTATGGATATGGAGGATATTATCAAATTTGTAAGAAAGGCACCAGGAAACGTGATAGCTAATCACATGGATGTACTAAACCATTGTGCCACCTCAAGAAACCTGCTAAAAAAAGAACTTACCAAACACAGGTTAATAGAAAAGGTATTCATCCCAGAAGATGGAAAATCAATTCAAATATGATTTAGATTGACTATTCATAGGCAAACCACCAATCAACTTTTTTTACCTGCTCATTTTCCACGATAAAGTAGAGCCAATCATGCCAACCTCGCCAGAAGTAGATCATGACCTCTTCACTATCTTCAATTGACAAAACATTAACCTCTTGACCAGCGAAATCAGGGACCCCCAGATATTGGATCACCTCAACTTTGGAGAATGATCCTTTTGAAAGTTGGGATCCAATTTCTATCATTATTTGATGAAAATTACTATTCCAGCGTTTATCACAAGATGAAATGTCTTGTCTGTCCTCTTTGTATATTTCTGAAAGCTCTTCTAAAGAGAGTGCCTCATAATCAATGTCGTTATCCAAATCAGGGCATTTTTGTCCGTAGGATACGAAATGAAAGCATATTCCCAGGATCATTAAGTAATATCTCATTTACTTAAGGACACAACATCCCTGTAATTCCATAAAAGATTAAAGTTTTAATGTTATTGTGCAGGTAGTTCCCTCATTTTTGACTGATTCAAACTGAATAGAGCCTCTGTGATCATTGATGATATTGTATGTAATGAACAGACCTAGTCCTGTTCCATCTCCCGGGGATTTTGTAGTATAGAATGGGTCCATAATGTGGGGTAACTGGCTTTCATCTATCCCAGACCCAGTGTCACTAATTTTGATGATTGCCTTTCCATCTTCTTCATAGGTTGCAATCGTTACTTTTCCTTTGTGATCTATGGATTGTTCGGCATTCATCAGGATGTTCATCATTCCCTGATGTAAAGATCCTTCATTGCCTTTAATCGTTTTCTCAAGCTTGTAATCCTTCGTTACTTCAATCTTTTCATTGTAAGATGATTGTAGCATAACCAGACAATTATCAAGAACCTCATTGATATCACAGTCTTCATCCAGAGAAGTAGTTCTTCGGCTAAAATGGCTCAGGCTTTGTACAATTTTTGTGGCTCTTCGGGCACCCTCTTCTATACTCTTCATCGCCATTAGTTGATCTTCATTCAGGTTACTATTTGCAATGTTTTTCTTGAGAATTCTGATGCCACCCACAATAAAATTGAGCGGGTTATTGATCTCATGGGCAACTCCCGATGAAATTATACCCATTGAAACCATTTTTCTGGATTGTAATAATTCATCCTGGGCGAGTTTCAGTTCCTTCATGGCTTCCTCTAACTGCGCATTTTTTTTCAATAGGTCCTCATTGGATTCATCTAATTGCCGGGTTCTTTCGCTTACCAATAATTCCAGCTTCTTATTATAGTTTTCAAGCTCTTGCTCATATTTCTTGATCTCCGTGATATCTCCAAGAAGCATAGAAATACCTACTATTTTAAAGTTTTGAAAAATTGGCAGATATCTGATTTCAAAAAATTTGATCTCATTGCCAATTTTAAGTTGCCTGATGGTTTTAACTTTTTCGCCAGCCTTTAATTTATCGATGAACTTACCATCTTCATAGTTAAGGTTTTCCGGAAGTGGTTGCCCTGCGGAAGGTTTAAAACCTAAGAGGCCAAAGGATAGATCACCGTATTCCTGATTCCATTCGATCAGTGTAAGGTCAAGTGTATATAATGCGATGGCCCGGTCACTTATCTTAAATATTGATTCAATATTAGCCTTGATCCTAAGGTTCAGTGTTTCTGACTTATTTATTGTGTAAAATGTGAAGTATGAAATGATCAAAGTCAATAGTAAGCACACAATGAAAATCAGCTGGATTTCATAATAGGAGGAACCAATATTTCCTAAATAGTCTACCTGAAGGTGCCACTGCCTGTCCGCAAAAGAGAGGTTACCAGAAAAATCTGTTGTGATTTTTGCAGCTTCCCCATAAAGTACTTCACTATTATCAGTCGCCGTAATTGATAGCTCAATTTGTGTGGCAAGGTCCAGATTATCAATTGCCGTATTCAATATTTCATCAATTAGATATACACCTTCAATCAAGCCAATAACACTGCTATCTGTCTTCTGATAAACAGGAACAAATGCAAGGACAGCTTTATGTGGATCGACTTTCTGGATGATGGTGATGACATTCGATAAGGCAGCTTGTCCGGATGATATAGCTTTTTCTATAGTTTGATCCCTGGTCTTATTGGATTTACCTGGGTCAAAACCCAAGGCAGCTTCATTTCCTTCATAGGGTTCGATAAATGTTACAGGGTAGTATATTGGTCTCTCTTCAGCTCTGAGAATTGAATCACCAGATTTTGTGAAAATTTGAAAATCACTAAAACCTTCTTCTTGAACGGCTAACTCGAATGAATCCCGATTGTTGAGCTTAATAGCAGGAACCCATTCCAACGCTTGAATACTCTTAATATTCGATGTAAAGAAACAGCCAAATTCCGAAAATTGGTCCCTATTAAATCCATCGTGAGCATTGTAATCAGATCGCAGGAGATAAAGAACATCCAGGTTTTTATCAATTTCTCGCTGTATATTATTATAAACAGCTGTATTAATGGTAGCTCGAATCTGGTCTCTTTTTAACTCATTGGCATTTAAAAGCGCTGAATACAACCCAACTGAAATGGATAACCCTAAAATAAAAATGAACCCTGAAACCAGGTATTTTCTAGCTAGTTGCATTAAGTTAAATTTGATCGAGACTCCAAAAAATAACCCAGGGTGTGCGTAATAAGTTTGAGCACCTCAAAAGGGATGTCCCATTAATTTAACACAAAAGTAATAGTTCTAATAAATATCGATTAATAATAGTTAGAAATAAGACTGTGCCAATTTGTCTTAACGGTATTTCATACGATTAGCCAGGTATCATGATCCTTTGTAGATGATCTTCATTGATAAGGTAATTTGACCGTTTATCAAAATGGCATAACCCCAATAGGCTTTTCAAGTTAGAGGTGAATAGAAAACGAATCCAAAGTTTAAAATTAAATGTACTGACCGCATGAATTACTCAAATCAAACAAATGAAAAAGCAAGCATTATTAGTGTCAAGTCTATTTTTAATAGCTTCCAATTATCTATTCGGTCAGGAAGGAAATTATGATCAATATCCTTACAATAAGGATCGATTAATATCAACTCCAGAAAAGTTTCATGCTGAGGCAATTTCAACCCAACATGATAAGTTTAATACAAGTTTCAATCCATCTGGCGATACCATATACTTTACACTTACTTCTAAAACATTAGGGGTCACAGGTTCGGCGTTTCAGATTTTCAGGAAGAATGAAATTACAGCACCTGAATTACTTCCATTTGCATCGCATGATATCCCAACTGCTGACATACAGATTTCTCCAGACGGAAAAACATTGTTATTTACTACTTTTAAAGATTTTGATGGAAAGCCCGAAGGATTCAATTTCAATCTATGGAAATCAACCAGGTCTGGAAGTAAATGGTTAACTCCACAAGCAATCCCGGCCCCAATTGCCTCAAAAGGAAACGAGTTTTATCCAGTGATCACAAAGAGTGGGACATTGTATTTCAACAGTGACAGGGGAGGAAATTCTGATATTTATTACAGTAAATTGAGAGAAGGTGTTTACACAGAACCAATAAAACTTCCTGACAACATTAATTCAGCAAGAACAGAGGCAGATGCTTTCATTTCTCCTGATGAGGATTATATCATTTTTGTGAGAGTAGATGAAGAAGATGGTTACGGGCAAAGTGATCTATACATATCGTTTAATCATGGAAATGATGTATGGACAGACCCAATCAACATGGGTGAAACAATTAACAGCTCTGCAATAGATGGAAGTCCACATGTAACGCCCGATGGCAAGTACCTTATTTTTACATCAGGAAGGTTAGAATCATCCATTAAGGAACGGGCAATGGCCAATTACGAATCGTTTCAGGACATAACTGGATCAAGTAACAATGGCTCACTCAATTTTTATATTGTAAGCTTTGACAAAGATGATTACCGTTGAAACATTAATACTACTCTAGGATTTGGTCGATTTCTTCTTCGATTTCGTCCAGGTCAGAAGGTTTTTTGAAGTACTTTGTAATGATGCCACTAGCTATGGCTTCTTCGATTTCATCACTAATCGCGTAACCTGTTAGAATATAGTAATTAACCTGATCCCATGTGGATTGCGCCATTTTAATGAACTCCAATCCTGTCATTAATGGCATTTTCATATCACTGATAACAACACCGATATCAGGAGTTTTTTTCATGAGTTCAATAGCCTTTTCACCTCCTCTTGCCGTCAGTACTTCATATTTTTCAGCAAAGTTCAGCTCAAATACTTTGAGGTTTACCACCTCATCATCCACATATAAGATCTTTTTCATACGTTCAAATCCTCTTATCTAATGGTAACTTCACAATGAGTTGTGTGCCTTTGTCAAGTTCAGATTCAATTTCGATGGTTCCTCCATGGTCCTGGATAATTGAATATACAATTGAAAGCCCTAATCCTGTACCCTGACCCGGGTCTTTGGTTGTAAAGAAGGGGTCAATTACCCTACCAAGATCTTCCTTTGCAATTCCAACTCCATTGTCTTCAATATATATATGTAACAATGAATCAAATGTAGCAGTTTTTATCCTTATTTCACCCTGATTATTAAGTGCCTGAATTGCATTATTTATAATGTTTAGAAATACCTGATGAAGCTTTCCTACATTACCCGGTGCAACCGATGGTATGGCATCTAAGTTTGTGACGACATTAATCTTATCAAGCTTATTATTCAAAATTAGAAGACACCCTTCCAAAATCTCATGGATATCACATAGCTCATCAAAAGTCTCCTTATTCCTACTAAATTGATTCAGGCTATCTACTATTGTAGCCGATCGCTCAACACCTTGCTTTATATGGTCTAATAGAATTTTAGATTGCTCATCCAATGATCCAGAATTTTCAAGGTGATTGACAAGCCCCCGATGACCTCCCTGGATAAAGTTCAAAGGGTTATTGATTTCATGTGCAACGCCAGCAGTTAGAATTCCTAATGATGCCATTTTTTCAGATTCTATGAGGTTTTGCTGAGTTTTATGTAATTCCAGAAGGGTATTTTCTAGATCGGTATTTTTTTTATTTAATTCGCGTGTCCTTTCTTCTACCAGTTCTTCCAATTGATTCTTATGTTTCTCTAGTTCTGTTCTGGCTAATTTTAATTCAGTGATATCTCTTGCTTCTGGGATCAGGTACAAAACTTCGTTATTCTCATTGATGATTGGTTTTATTGAGAAGTCGACATAATGAATTTGTCCCTTTTTATCTATGTGTGAGGATTCAAACCTAATTATTTTGCCTTTTTGGGCTTCAGCTATAGCCAAAAGGATTTTTTCTCTTTCTTTCTGGGAATGGGTCCACCATTGAGTTTCAGCAAAGTGTTTTCCAATTATATCCTTTTCTTGTCTAATTAGTTTTTTAGAAGTGGAATTGGCTTCAAGTAAAATCCCAGAGGGACTTAATAGGCCAATATATGAAAATGATTCCTCAAATATTCCTTTAAACTTGCTTTCACTTTCCCTGCGTCTTGTCAACTCATTCCGGATGATTGCTGAATGGATAGAAAAAATGAGAATGGGTAAAAACAATACACCCACTATTTCTTCAAATTGATTGACACCATCGATAAGTTTAGCATGCTCTAAAATATTAACAACTGCGCCTAATACTAGCATGAGTACAGCAAAAGCCATGAATAAGAGACCCGTTCTTTTAGTTCTCAAATATCGATACACCAAAATATTGCATGCAAAAAGTAATATTAGTGCAGTTAGTGCATTCAATATGACAATATCCAGGTTTTGAATCATATCTCTTTAATGTATATACTGATGGATATTAAAACTGCGGCCGTCAGATAAGAAAGATGTTCGATGAAGTTGAGGGTAACCGGTAAGAAAAAAGTTTCTGCTACAGATAGGAATTTGGAAAAGAGGATCAAAGAGATTCCGAAGAACCAATAAGTCTTTATAAATCGCCTTCCTGAGATAGACAGTGATGCAATGTACACAGTTAAGATAGCACTGATCACCAGGTCAATAAGCTCACCAGTCTGTAGCATGGTCAAAAAGAAATTTCACAGTTGCATCAGGAATTTACTAAATAATTCACTTTCTGAGTAGTCTGTAAATGAAAAAAGGTTGCTTAATTCAAACAACCTTCCATTCTAATAAGTGGAATAATTTACAGTAACCTAACCTTTGTGATATTCATACCATTGTATGTACTTTCCATTTTGATAAAGTTTTGACCTTTTTTGGTATAATAGAATTTTGCGGGTTGAGTTCCTCCATAATCGGTGAATAACACCCAACATTCCATATTCTGTCCATTAGGAAGTGAGATTGTAGCTTCATCAATGACTTCCAATCTGTAGTATCCTGGTGAACCTCCTCCCGGATGATAAAAATTCATTACAGCTACATATCCTTTTTTCATTGGCAAAAGTGAATAAGTTTCAAGATCAATCTCCCAATTATAGGTAGGAACCTGAAGGGACAGGTTAAAGTCGGCCATTACGTTTTCTTGAGCTGAATCCAGGCCTGTGATCGACATTGAATTGAATTTAAAAGCTTCTTTTCCTTTTCCTTTGGTGTTTCTAATATGCAGTACTGGTTTTAATGTTTGCGGTTCACATATATAGTAGAACCCACCATTGAAATCTTCCTTGGATGATACCCAGTCATGCTTGAATTCCAGATAACTTACCCCATTAATCTTCACTTTATTAACAGACTTTGTTTTCAAAATTGGGGGATTGGTCTTACCCTTGAATTCAGTGTAGAGAATTTCTTTGAATGTTCCGATCTCCAGGTCTCTCATGTTGAATTTGTAACCTACTTTGATCGTGTCAATATTTTGAGCAAAAGTAACGTAAGTGCTCAATGTAAAAATTGTTAATAGTATTGTTTTCATTCCTCTAAGCTGTCAAATCTTTAGAAGAATTTCAGAGACGATATACATGTCCTCCAAAGAATTAGACATCACATCCATTTTGAGCGATATATGTCATATGTCGATTAGTTATGTATAATTGTCGATTTAGTGTTTCAGATAGTGAATAATTGATGATTTTTGAGCTGTGAGACGTATTATCATTCTTCTTCACGTCACGTTTTGGGTACTTTTTTTTGTATTTAAATACATAGACTACAGTCATGACCTTGGTTCCTACCGTTCATTTCTCCTGATCGGAGTTCCACTTGTTTTCAATGTGGTGGGAGCTTATCTTCATTATTTTCTACTTCTACCACTGATACTAACGAAACGTTGGATTTTATACGTTTTCGGTCTGATCACATTATTACTTTTCATCTCTGTAATTCGAACTTATGCCGAAGGATATTTCCTAAGCGATCTGTTCAAATCCGATTATTACACCACCTGGACTGTTCACAGGTTTATCAATACTGTATGGAATACAATTTCATTCATCCTTTTTATTGCACTCATTGGGTTTACCATTGATAGGTTTATACTGGAAAATCAAAAAAGAGAATTGGAAAACGAAAAGTTAAATGCGGAACTGAATTATTTAAAGGCCCAAATCAATCCTCATTTTTTATTTAATACACTACATAATCTTAATTACCTGACGCAGATAAAGAGCGATCAGGCCACCAGTGTGATTATGAAACTATCCAATATCATGCGGTATATGATCTATGAATCCAATAAACATAGTGTTCGTATAACCCAGGAGATGGATTACATCAGAGACTACCTGGATCTGGAAATGATCAGACTTAATAATCAGGTAGACCTTAAGGTTGAAATAGAGGGAATAAATGAGGAAGTAAGGATTGCACCACTTCTACTAATTCCACTTGTCGAAAATGCGTTTAAACATGGTATCAATGACCGGGAAAGTGGTAATTGGATTAACCTGAAACTCACTTATTATGATGGAGTTTTGGATTTTGCTGTCGCAAACGGCCTACCTGCTAAATCTCTTGTAGAAAACCAGGAGTCGGGTTTTGGATTAAAAAATCTTAGGAAGAGGCTTGATTTAAGTTATCAGGATAGTTATCAATTGGAGATTAATAAGACAAATGATCAGCATATGGTTGTTTTAAAATTACAGTTAAAGTGAGCATAAATTGTATCATCATCGATGATGAACCATTTGCAAGGAAGCTTTTACTTGACTATTGTGATAAGGTACCTTTCCTGTATGTACAGGCCGAATTCTCAAATGCCATTGATGCAGCAGCATACCTCAATAGACACCCTATTGATTTACTCTTTCTGGATATCAGAATGCCTGATTTGGATGGTTTGAATTTTTTGAAATCACTTTCATCTTCACCAGCGGTTATTTTTACAACAGCTTTTGCAGAATATGCTATTGAAGGGTTTGAACTCGATGCGATTGATTATTTACTCAAACCATTCGATTTTCCCAGGTTTATGAAAGCCGTTAATAAGACTCAGAAAAACCTGATTCCCGTACAGGTTTCTGAACCAGAAAATCAAGCAGAGGTACTATATGTAAAAGATGGCCGGAATTTGGTGAAAGTTGTTGTTAACGAGATTCGGTTTATCCAGGGTAAAAAAGATTATGTGCTCTTCCAAACAAAAGATAGGGGCATTATGAGTCTAATGAATATGAAAGAACTGGAGCAGAAGCTTGACTCATATGGATTCATTCGAGTTCATCAATCATATATTGTAAATTCAAAGTTGATAGACGCTTATTCACCTGATGGGTTAGAAGTTTGTGGGGAGCGAATCCCTGTGAGCAGAACTTATAAGAACCGGCTGTTAGAATTAATGGAGCACCTTAAATCGAATTAGACTACCTATTGGTCCTCTTTAAGGTGATTCTCTTTAATTTCAACTGATAACTCTTTGGAAATCCCAACCAATAATTCAGAAAACTCTGCTATACCTTTCATGGCATTATTTAGATAGCTGTACTTTGGTTTGAGTTCATTGGAATTTGGTTTGTAGAAGAAGTCCATTCCTTTGTCATGATTGGCAGTTACATACTTGTCATAAAATTCATTATAAATCTCAATGCTTCTTAAAAAATTTTGGTGGACAGTATTAAACCGGGTGACTTTCTTGAAAGTATAGATATCAATTTCTTTGATGTATCCACTTTCGATAAGTGTTTTGATGATGTCTATTTTCCAATAGTCACCGTATACCGTAGTAAGTACCGGGAGTTGTTTAACAGCAATCATGCTATCAGAATCATGGTCTATTTTTTCAAAGAAGTTGATAAACCCATCTTTATTCTCTCTTCTGCCAGATTCATAAAAGGAATTAAGGTCTTCATAGATGGCCAGGTATATTTCCTGTTTCTTCTGTAATTCTTTTTGCTCGTCCTTGCGTTCGCTCAGATAAAATGCCAGAAAAACACCTGCAAATACCACAATGAAATCAAAAATATATTTGAAGGTTTTTTTGAAGACGGACTTGAAAGAAGTTTTCATGAGCAAGGTTGGTTTGAATGTCTGTATTATTGATTGAGTGCTTTAAGATAAGCTTTCCATGGACCAACATTGTTAGTATATTGTTTGGCCATCACTCTAGAAATCTGGTAAATATGATTGAGGTCATGAACTACCCAGGATGCCAATAATTGTTCTAATGTTACGGCTCCCAGAGCAGGGTGACTTGCTTTCTTCTTCAAATCATCCTCAGAAATATTCAATTTCAACAATTCTGACAGGTTTTCATTTCTTAGGGATGTGAATTCATCGAGCAATTGGGCCAATGATTTTCCCTTACTATTTTCAAATTGAGCAAACCGATCAAATGGCTCAAATGTCTTGTTATCAGATTCTGATAGAATAAGCCTCGTTCTAATTATCCAATCTGTTTTTTCACCATGGATTAGATGCCCTACAATATCATACGGGCTCCAGGTTTTAGGACCTTCACTGTTTAATATCCAGTCATCAGATAGCCCATCCAGTAAATTACGAATGGTTATTGGGGTTCTTTCCAGGATCTCTATCGCCTGGGTGAGGTTAAATTTCATTTCAGTAAGGGTTTATCCAAATCTAACATATTGATAGTTCGATCTGATCAGATTTTTCGAAATTCAATAGTGATAGGATAAAAAAGTCTTATGCTCCAATTCGGAGTTGCACAGCTAATTAATGATTGGTTCTAGTATCATTGCCAGCGCAATCACCAGAAGAAGGGCATTATTCCATTTTTTATGATTGTGTTCAGATATTTTGCCAATAATAAATTTCCCAAGAAATGTTCCGGCAACTGCTCCAATTCCCAGTAAAACAATCATGTTGTAGTATTGGTTGAAATTGAATCCAATCATAGTTGAAAAGATGACTATTCTAAGAAGCTGAGAAATACCCTGACAAACAGATTTAGTAGCTACCAGATTTTCCTTTCTTAAGCCATTCATGCTTAGGAAAGCGTTGATAAATGGGCCAGTTACAGCCACTATCATCCCCAGAAATCCCGCAAAAAAACCAAGAATAACTAATGTCCATTTATTAATTTGACTCTCCGTTATTTTAGGAACGAAAATACTCATAACGATGAAAATCCCAACAATTACTTCCATCCATTTCAGGTCCATCGTTTTATAAACCGCTCCACCAAGAAGGGTTCCGGGTAGCAATAGAAGACAAAAGAGCCCAACGGTTTTCCATTGTATCGACTTCAAAAAGACAGATACTCTCGAGAAGTTGCCAATCATCTGCACACCACTATGAATAGGGATCGCTGTTTTTACATCCATTACCTGTGAGATCACAAAAAACAGAATCGCTCCGCCGGCAAGCCCGAAAATCGCAGATATTGTTGCTGCAATAATGGCAACTGCTATTAGAAGTATAAAAACTGGTTGCATCAGCTAGCTTTTTTTACATATCTGAGGTAAGCGTTAGTAAGTTGCTGATTCATTTTTTCTCCTATCTTCAAGTAGTCATTGAAATTGTTTTGAAAATGACTGATTAGGTATTTTGGAGAAACTTCTGTGTCAAGACTCTTTCTATGTGCCTGACCCAATTGAGTACCCACAGAATAAGCAATATCTACCTGCTCGAATTCGTTTAGCTGGTCTTTAATTTTAGCATTCTTATGAGGGATTTCTCTGCCCCAATATTCTATCCCATCATGAGTGGTATAACCTAATCTTTGTTCTAATTCGGGGGCATATAGTTCACTGGCCTTTATCATTCTCAATCCATGATGTTCATAAGGATTATAGTAATGCTGACTATCCTTATCCTGATAGACCTCCTTGATTTCTATGAGTATTTTATCCATATCAGGATGCTCTTTTTTTGGAGCCAAAGCAATGAGCCATCTTCTATTTCCAAAGCTTCCTGTGGCAGTACCGGTTTCCTCAACAAAATAGCGATCCAGCAAGTCCAATTCATTACGGTTCTTTAAATATCCGTGCAGGATTTGCTTTACTTTTTTCTCCATTTTCTTCTTAAGCACTTGTTGCCTCATTTTTTTAGGCCATTTCACATTTGCTTCCAGATAGGCTTCTGTACTTTCAAACCAGACTTTAAAATCAGCTTTGTCAGCCGTTTTGGAAACTCCTTTGTAAGGAATATCGGGTGAGAGAAATCCTCTGGTATATCCTTCCTGAAAGTATTCTTTTACTACGTCAGAAATGAATTCCGGACTTTCTGGATCTTCATTTTTTAAATTGAGGGAGCATAAAAACCTGGTGATGTCCCATGCATAAGGCCCAATCCTTGATCGGTCGAAATCTCCCATGCCACATCCTGATTCGGTAATGACATAGTTTTCAGTATGTGGGTTGCCATGCATAAATACTTTGGGAAGTTCATTATGGTCTATTAATGTTTTGAAGTGAGCCTGCATCCTGATGCACATGTATCTGAAATACATGAAAAGACCCCGATCCTCTCTTAAAAACCTTCTCACTAGCTCTTCGCCATCTTTTTTGGGTGTCTTGATGTATGGTTTCATATATAATCTTCCATTAAAAATTTGAGAACATCTTCCAAAGTTAACCAAATATTACTTAAATATTAACCAAATATTATGTAAATGTTACCAATTGGGATTTGTTAATGCTGTAATGGGTGATTTCGTTAGTGGAGAGGAAATTTAAAAAAGAAACCCTGGCTCAAAGCCAGGGTCTATCACGAACACTATTTACAAACTACACTATGAAGTAAGTAATACCCCAGAACAGTGTCACAACTATGTAGTTATTATCAGGGATTTATTGTCCTGGGGATTAACTTGGGTTATCTGTTGTTTATTTATGCTTAATTGGCAACCATGCCTGAATCAAGTGCTATCACATTGGGAACCGTTTTATTTTTGCGCTTTGTACGGTTCCATGGTTTAGCATTTTTACCTGCAGGTCCCTTTAATTTCTGTTTATCTGTATTCAAAATAAGAACCTTCTTTTCTGCATTCTTATTTTTCACCCATTGTTTCTGGTTTTTGGCCATTGGACCCATTGCTTTTTCAGAATCCTCCAAAGTATAAAGGGGAGTAGCTTCTGCATCATTTTCCCAAACTTTTTGGTTCTTAGCTTTAGGACCTTTTTCATTATTGTCCTGTGCATTTACTGTGAATGCCAACATAATGGCGGCTAGTATTAGGAGTATATTTTTCATTTATTTTTCTGTTTATCGTTCTATACAAATGAACGCAGAACCATAAGTGAAGTGACTCGAAAAAAATTGGTAAAATTAAACGCGTGTTTATTGGGATAGCGCTTCCGTATTTATACGGATATAGTAGGTTTATCTCTAAAATAACCGCTATTATAGTGATAAATTAATTATCAAGCATATTCAAACTTTATGAAAGTTATCCTTCGGATATTCGGATTTTTGTTGGTGTTTTCGGTTTTTTCAGCGTGCGTTCCAGAAGGTTTAACCCGCACGTGGCAAAACCCGAATCTACCCGCGGAGAAATTTAAGAATTTAATGGTGATGGGGCTAGTCAATAACCCAACTGTAAGAAGCCAGGTGGAACAAGAGGTGGTTTATGCGGCTGTTAATTTTAAACTTGGTGCTGGAGATGGGATGTCTATGTTTCCCCCTGAATTGGGAAAACCATTTGATGATGTGGAGCGGGTAAAGACCAGATTGAGGAACAATAATTACGATGCTATTTTAACAGTAACCATTGTCGATATTACTGCCGAAAGGTATAGGCCAGAATCTCTGGAATACGAACCATTAGTCTACTATGATAGATTCAGGAATTACTATTATAAAACATATGATTTGGTGTACCGCCCCGGGTACCTCACACATTCAACCAAATATTTCTTTGAAACAAATCTTTACAGTTTGAAAGATGGCCAGTTAATGTGGACCGGACGATCCAGGATTCTCGATCCAGGTGAGTTGGATAGTTTTCTAATTGTTTATTCAAAGGGATTGTTCAAGGAATTGAGGCTTGATGGCTTGATTTAATTTATTTGATAGACAATTTATAGATTGTTAATTCAGAAGCAACATACATATGTTCATCATTATCTTCTGCTAAAGCACTGAAAAAGGCATTTTCATCCATGTCTGCATTTAATGCTGAAAAAGCGATCAGTTCTCCATGTGTATTGATCTTACCAATTCCTGATAAGCAGTTTTTGCATAATGGATCGTCAATACTGGTAGTAAACCAAAGTTCGCCTGTTGATTGAAGTTTCATTGTTGAAATCCTGTTTGAAACTAATTCGGTATCATTTGGGAAATAGTTTGATGCGGTCTTTCCAACAGGATCTATTTGCTGCAAGCCACCATCTCCAATTCCCGATTCATTGAAAATAAAAACTTCATATCCCGCCCAAATCCCATTTTCACTCAACTCAATGTTATCGACATGGTTGTAAAGCAATCCACTATTTTCAGCTGTGAGAACCTCCATAATGCTGCCATCTTTTACACTTACAATACCACCCTCACCAGTAAACTGAGCAGTAGAGACCCAAAATGTACCATCTTCTGATACTTCAATGTCCTTGATCAAATTACATGGGAGACTTGAGTTTGAGTTGCTCAATTTTATCCATTGACCAGACTTTTTACGAAACAATAATCCTCCGATCGATGTATTTCCAGTCCCAATGAGAAGTTCATCATTATTGTTCCAGGCTATTTCCGTTATTCTGGAATTGTTCAGAGGAGTATTTCCCTCATCATACATTTGCCACAGACCGTTTTCATAAAGGGAAAACCCTTCATCCGTGGCAACCCAAACCCTATTCTCATAATCAATAAAGATGTCGTTGACTCTGTCATCTGGTAGAGAACCATTTTCTGTGTTAAAGTTAGTGGCCTTGTCACCATCTATTAATATAATACCCGATCCGAAAGTACCTACCCAAATTGCTCCATTTGCATCAAAGGATAAATGTGTAATGAAATCTATTTCCTGATCTGAAACTATACTGTGAGTTTCTATTAAATTAATTTCAGGTAATTTGTCCGGGTCGTTTTGATGGCAGCCGCATAGTGTGAAGATCAGAATGGAAATTAGAATAATTGTATACCTCATGTGATTTGAAATCTAAATCTTTTGTATGAAACCACTTCGAATGACAATACCTTTAAGCATTTAGAAAGTAAAGTGCACAAATGCGGATATTTTACTGGTGGCGATACCTATTGACATGGATCATTATCACAATCAAGAGGGTTTCAAAACTTTTACCGATTTCCAGTTATTCTGATTATCAAAAATTTGTGATCATCAGTTCCCCCAGATCGGGGACTACATTATTACATACTTATCTGAATAGTCACCTAAACATATTATCTCTTGGTGAGGTATTGAGGGGGCAGCTGGAAAAATTTGGGACATTCAAATCTGTTGATAATTTTATTTTCACACCCCAACCAAAATTGATTCAATCAATGGGTTTTAAGATGTTTTACGAACAGCATGAAGCGCCCTTTTTTGAAGATGTATTTGCAGAAGTTGTCAATGATAGATCAGTCAAGATCATCCATTTAATCAGACGTGATTTCAAAGCCCAGCTTCAATCCTTGAGGCAAGCCTGGGGTTCTGGCGAATGGAGTTCTACTAAAGTCTCCCTTAATGTGGAGGAGAATATTATTCCAGAGGAGGATCTTATGGCATATTCTGAAAAACAACAAGAATTTATCATGACATTTAGAAAAGTATTTTCGGAACATCCATATTTGGAATTATCGTACGAAGAACTCGCAGATAACCCCGATAAGACATTATTGACTGTTCAGAAATTTATTGGTGTTGTGCCCAGGAAACTATTCACCCTCCTGAAAAAACAGCGAAGGTCACACTAAGTAACTTTTTTTAAATGTGATATTTTGTCAGGAAGTTTTACATGAAAAGTACTGCCTTCATTGACTTTTGAAACCACCCAAATTTGTCCTTGGTGCAATTCAACCACTTTTAGGCAATTGGCAAGTCCTATTCCAGTGCCCGGATAAGTTCTATTGGTGTGTAACCTTTGAAATACTTTGAAAATCTTACCGAAATAATCTTCATCAATGCCAATGCCATTATCGGTAATTGTGATATGGTGTTGCCCATAACTGAATTCGTAATTGATTTCAATTAACGGTGGTGTCATTGGTTTCCGGAACTTGATCGCATTTGAAATAAGATTCTGAAACAAAAGCCGAATGGCTGTCGGATAACCTGGTACCGTTGGTAGTTTGGTTATATTGAATTTAGCCTGATTTTCTTCAATTTTTTCCCTCAAGTCGGTAAGAACATCTTCTATAACCAGATTGAGATCAACAGAAGAAATGATTTGGTTATGACCAATCAAAGAATGCTCTAACACATCTTCTATTACAGCTCTCATCCGGGTGACAGATTTTTGTAACATGGCAAATTCCGGATGTTCAATCACATTGGTTGGGATTTGCTGCTTTAGCATTCCCAATGTTCTGCTGATTCCATTCAATGGGGATTTCAGATCGTGCGACACAATGTACGTGAGCTCTTCGAGGTGCCGGTTTTTTTCTTCCAACTCCTGTGCATGTTTGGCCAGGTCGATTTCTGCTTCCCTTTTTTCAGTAAGATCTTTCGTTACCTGGCTGTATCCTATTCTCTTTCCACCATCGTCCAATATTGTGGTAATTGTAACTTCTGCCCAAAATTTAGAACCATCTTTTCGGTAACGCCACCCTTCCTGTTGGGCGTGTGTATTTTGAATTGCCTCTTCCAACAGCATATCTGGGACATCATTTTCCACATCCTTGTTCGAGTAGAAAATTCTAAAGTTTTGTCCAATCGCCTCATCATGTGAATAGCCACAAATTTTTTCAGCTCCCAAATTCCAACTTAGAATGTTGCCATATAAATCAATCATGATGATTGAGTAATCTTCAATCAAACTGATCATCTTTTCAAGGATTTCTTTATTGGCCATTTTGTGCTATTCCGGAATTCTTATAAAAATTAATGCTAATTATTCAACTTTTATAAAGATTTCGGTTAATCTCTTCGATTTGAAGATACATGGGTGAAATAATTCCTGATCCTAAAGAATGATTGTGGTCTATTGATTTATGAAGAATGTGCTATTCAGCAAGATCTTTATACCCCTTGTCAATCTTTTTCTTAAATCTGAAGTAATTGACTAAACCAAATATTAGGGTGAAGACACTTAATGCAATCAAGACATATCCCATGTTGCTAATTCCTTCTAGTATTTTCACATTGAATACAGCAATAGCAGAAACAATCAAATAGAGTGATGTTCTCAAAAAGGAAAGCAGCGTTCTTTGATTGGCAAGAATGGTTCTGTCTTTTGCAAGGTGGTCTCTTAATATCATAAAGTAAGTATCTGTTTTTAAATATATGGAACGCAACTTAAGGTAGGAAAGAATCGCTGAATGATACAATTGTCACACACATTTTAAATCATATACGATGTTCCCTTGATTACCAGCAAAAATCCAGAATCACTTCAGAATCTTCCCGTAAATTCAGTTAGCACCAAAGAATTAGACGATCATGGGGTTAAAGAAAGCAACTTTGTTATTTTCGGCACTTTTTATCGTGCCAAGGGTTTATCATCTCTCTGAGCAGACCAGTGAGACACATTACATGCTGGAAGCTTGCTCTGATATTTCAAAATATAACCTGTTTAGGGCTGAAAGTGATGTTGATAGTGTAATGGCAATTATAGAGCGACATGCGCACCCCCATAGTGGCCAAGGGCAGATCAATTTATATGAAGTGATGTCTGATTTGTCATTCTTGGAAGAGGAAATGGAATTTCATAATACAGATCAGGAATACTACAGAATGCAATTTGGACTTGTCCTTAATAAATTGGCATATGCCCAATTACTGGAGGCTAAAGCATATATGGATGAGCAAAATACAGAAGCGGCTTCATCCAGTATTAATGAAGCCTGTCATCTATATCATGATGCATTGTTTTTCCTGGAAGGGTCTGAATTTGTGGCAGATAAGAAATTTCTAAGAAAACTTCAAAGCCTAGGAAACGTCTCCCCTGAAACTGGAATGGATGAATACCTGGATCAGGCCAGGAAGCTAACAGATTTGTAAATATTAGAAATATAAAACTGAGTACCCTTTTTGTTGATATTCTACCAAAGTGGTAATTGCTGAGGTACTTAATTTGATTTTGGGATTAATAGCTTCCAGACCAAATCCTCTATGCATTAATGCCTGACTGCATACCATCAATTTCACATTATTATCTAATAATTGGTCAATGATCTCCAAATGAGGGTTAGATTCTCTATATTTTGCCTGGTGTGCACTTTCTGATAGTGCAACACGTGTAGCTGAACCATGGATGATCACAACAATCTCTAGCTGATCTCCCGATATACCAGCAAGTCCGTACAAATTAATCGTCCTGGCAATTTTTTCAATGCTTTTGCTAATGCCACTTTTATTAAGCTTATAGGAGGTAACGTCAATGAGAATCTTTCCCCCCTGATTAGGTAATTCAGCATCATTCAATTTGTAAACACCCCCAGTTGATTTGATTATTGGGAATTGCAGTTCTTGTGAATAAGCTGATATTGAGAGGGTTATAAAGAGTATGGTCAAAAGTTTATTCATGTTATCGTTATTAATGTGATGCAGTAAATGTAAAAACTGCCTATCAATGTCTCTGTAACTTTTGTCACGTGTTGAAGCATCCATTTTCTGAATGTGACAGAATTTCTCCAGGAAGTGGATCAATTGCCAAATCACTCAGATTGGGTTGGTAGATTCCAGGTCGAAAATCCGGGTTATTTGATCTTTATCGTTGTATTGTACGCTTTTATCGTAAAAAAATTGATAATCCGCACTAATTCAGAATCTCTCCAATATTCAGGTCAACTTTTGCTAATAAGTTAATTCGTAACTAAGCACCAATTAGAAATTGTATGAACTTAACTGAGAGCAAGAAAGTACTTTTTGCAGGAGTATCTCTGCTGTTGATTATCGCTTTGACCGATTATATCTGGGTCAAGCTGGTGGAGGATGATCGGATCGTCTCTCAAATAAACGCGGAGGAAAACGCATTTGAAGAAGAACTTAGGTTCGAAAAAAATCAGGAATCTGAATTTCAGTTTAGTCCTATCGCTTACTTCACATTCCCATATCTGGGATTGAATCACTCACTTTTTTCAGGGTTTGTGAAAAAGGGAAATATTCATTTACCCTCTACCGAGACAGGTGGTCCGGAACTGTACATCATTTTTCACGCACTCAAAATTTATTGTAGTTAATTCTTAAGCAAACACACGAACACTAAAGCATTAAAGAAATCAAGTCAGCAGATGGCTGATGTAACTACAAAGAATAATAAAAATGAGTTTAAGAATAAAAATATTGAAATTGAGAAGATCCTCTTCAGTAAGTTTCAGCTTAATGTTGATGGTTCTTATTGCCCTGGGCTCTTCAGGGTGTGAAACACACAAAAAAGAGCATGAGAGTGCAGGCACCTATCAGGTTACTTCACCGATACGCAAGGATACCGTAATTACCAGAGATTATGTTTGCCAAATTCACTCTATTCAGCACATTGATTTACGTGCGCTGGAGAAGGGTTATCTCCAGAAGATTTATGTAGACGAGGGACAATTTATCAAAAAGGGACAGCTAATGTTCCAGATTATGCCTAACCTATACCAGGCGGAGCTAAAGAAAGCTGAGGCAGAAGCTAATTTTGCTGAGATAGAATTCCAAAACACAAAGCGTTTGGCAGAAAGCAATGTGGTGGCACCTAATGAATTGGCGTTAGCAAAAGCCAAATTGGACAAAGCAAAAGCTGAATTATCACTGGCACAGGTACATCTTGATTTTTGCCAGGTACGTGCACCATTTGATGGTATCATGGACCATTTTCATGTGAGGTTAGGAAGTTTGGTGGAAGAAGGAGAGTTACTGACAACTCTTTCCGATAACCATGAGATGTGGGTGTATTTCAATGTGCCGGAAGCTGAATACCTGGATTACAAAATTAAAGTCAATGCAGATAGCACGCTCAAGGTAAGACTCATGATGGCCAATAACAGGTTATTCAAATATGAGGGTGAGGTAACAACCATAGAGGCTGATTTCAATAATGAAACAGGAAACATAGCTTTTCGTGCCACTTTTCCTAATCCAATGGGATTGCTCAGGCATGGGGAAACAGGGAATATTCTGGTAGACGCCCCATTGACAAATGCAATGCTAATTCCACAAAAAGCAACTTTCGAAATTTTGGATAAAAAGTATGTTTTTGTAGTGAGTGAGGATAATGTCGTGCACTCGAAGCAAATCACTGTCGGTGCTGAATTGCCTCATTTGTATGAGGTTCAAATTGGCTTAAAAGAGGACGAGAAAATCCTTCTTGAAGGGCTCAGGAAAGTGCGTGACGGAGACAAGATTGAATTCGATTTTGTAGATCCGGAAATCGCTTTATCTCAACTTCAGCTACACGCTGAATAATTGGTATCACCTAAAATCTTTTAGAAATGTTTTTAAGCAGAATAATAAGAAGGCCGGTTTTGGCTATTGTGATATCAATTGTTTTGTTATTCACAGGTACACTAGCTATCAATACATTACCAATTTCACAGTTTCCTCAGATTGCACCTACTACGGTCAATATTTTTATCGCTTATCCCGGTTCAAGTGCAGAGGTACTTGTCAATTCCACATTGATTCCTCTTGAGCAATCTATAAACGGTGTGCAGGGGATGCGGTATATATCATCAGATGCAACCAGCGCAGGTGAAGCTACTATTAGGGTGATTTTTGAACCAGGTACGGATCCAAACCAGGCAGTGGTCAGGGTTAAAACCAGAGTAGATCAGGTAATGCCATTGCTGCCTCCTCTGGTTCAGAGAGAAGGTGTGATCATTTCGCCAATACAACCTAGTATGCTGATGTATGTCAACCTTTACAGTACTGATGATAAGGCAGATGAAAAGTTTCTTTATAACTATGCCAATGTCAATATGATCCCCGAAATACAACGGATCAATGGGATCGCCAGGGCAAAAATTCTGGGTAGCCGTCAGTTTGCGATGCGGGTATGGCTAAAACCAGATCGAATGAGGGCTTACAAAATTTCAGCTGAAGAGGTCATGGAATCGATGATGGAACAAAGCATCATTGGTAGACCAGGACGATTAGGTAGAAGCTCAGGAAAGGCCGCCCAATCTCTGGAATACGTATTAACTTATCAGGAGCGATACAGTAAACCTGAGCAATACGAAAATATCATCATCAGGGAAAATGAAGAGGGGCAGATCATTCACCTGAAAGACATTGCTGAGGTAGAACTAGGAAGTGAATTCTTTGATATTTATTCCAATTTGGATGGATATCCTGCAGCTGCGATAGTCTTAAAACAAACGGTGGGAAGTAACGCCTCTAGTGTGATTGCACAGGTGAAAGAGAAGCTGAAGGAAATGGAAGGTAATTTTCCTCCTGGGATGGATTATAAGATCAGCTACGATGTATCTCAATTCCTGGATGCTTCCATAGAACAAGTTACTCATACTCTAAGAGACGCCTTTATTTTGGTGGCTTTAGTAGTATTCATATTCCTGGGAGATTGGCGATCTACACTGATTCCGATCTTAGCGGTTCCGGTCTCGTTAATTGGCGCATTCTTCGTTTTACAGGTTTTTGGATTATCAATCAATCTGATTACCCTGTTCGCACTTGTTTTAGCCATTGGAATTGTGGTGGATGACGCTATTGTAGTAGTGGAGGCGGTTCATGCTAAAATGGAAGAAAAAGACATTTCTCCCTATAATGCAGTGAAAGAAGTGATGGGTGAGATCAGTGGGGCTATTATTGCCATTACACTGGTTATGGTTTCCGTATTCTTACCAATCACCTTTATGCCAGGTCCGGTGGGAACGTTTTACAGACAATTCTCTATCACCATGGCGAGCTCAATTATTCTATCAGCTATTGTTGCTCTTACTTTAACTCCGGTCTTATGTGCCATGTTGCTTAAGAACAATCATGGTAATGCAAAGAAGAAATCTCCTATTACCCGGGTACTAGATCGATTTAACACCGGTTTCGAGAAGCTGACAGGCAGATACGTTGGGTTGCTCAAATTGATTGTTAACAGGAAAGTCGTTACTTGGGGAGTGTTGGGGATTTTTGTCGTGGGAATATTCCTGGAAAACCAGATCCTTCCATCAGGTTTTATACCCAATGAGGACCAGGGAACAATTTATGCCATCATTCAAACTCCTCCGGGTGCTACCCTGGAAAGAACCAATCAGGTGGCCAGAGAATTACAAAGAATATGTGAGGAGGTAGAGGGTATTGAATCAGTATCTGCACTGGCGGGATATGAGATCATGACCGAAGGTAGAGGATCAAATGCCGGTACCTGTTTGATTAATCTTAAAAACTGGTCAGATCGCCATCATGGCGTACATGAAATCATGGAGGAACTGGAAGAGAAATCACAAAATCTGGGGGCAATTGTTGAGTTTTTTGAACCACCAGCGGTACCGGGTTTCGGAACATCGGGTGGATTCTCTATGAGGTTGCTCGATAAAACCAATGTGACCGATTATCATGAGTTTGAAAGGATAAACGACAAGTTCATGGATGCTCTGCGGGAGCGTAAAGAATTATCAGGTCTTTTCACCTTCTATGCAGCCAATTATCCTCAGTATGAATTAAAGATCGATAATAAAATGGCCATGCAAAAAGGAGTTTCCATTGGTAAGGCCATGGAAAATTTAAATATCCTGATTGGTAGTACATACGAGCAAGGTTTTATTCGTTTTGGCCGATTTTTTAAAGTTTACGTACAGTCCGGACCTGAATACAGGAGGTATCCATCAGACCTGAGTGGGCTTTTTGTAAAAAATGAACATGGAGAAATGGTTCCTTACTCATCCTTTATGCAGTTGGTGAAAAAGCAAGGTCCTAATGAGATCACCCGGTATAACCTTTACAACTCAGCGGCGATTCGTGGACTTCCCTCAAAAGGGTATACAACTGGAGATGCCATTGCTGCAATCAATGAAGTGGCTCAAGAAACGCTACCCAGAGGCTTTGATGTAGCTTGGGAAGACCTTTCATATGACCAGGCGAGACGTGGTAATGAGGCGCTGTTCATTTTCATCATTGTAATCATTTTCGTGTATCTCGTATTAGCGGGTCAATATGAGAGTTTTCTGCTACCCTTAGCTGTGATTTTGTCACTTCCGATGGGAATATTTGGTTCCTTCTTTTTGCTGAAGATTATGGGTCTGGCCAATGATGTTTATGCACAGGTTGGGCTGATCATGTTGGTAGGTCTATTGGGTAAAAATGCTGTATTGATCGTTGAATTTGCAGTACAAAAGCACCGACAAGGGGCTACTGTATTAGAAGCAGCAATTGAAGGGGCAAGGGTACGTTTCAGACCAATTCTGATGACATCATTCGCTTTTATAGCCGGTTTGATTCCACTTGTCATTTCTCATGGTGCCGGAGCAGTAGGTAACCAAACTATTGGTTCTTCCGCAATGGGAGGGATGTTATTGGGAACAATATTCGGGGTAATTATTATACCTGGCCTTTACTATGTATTTGGAAGCCTGGCTGAGGGAAGATCTCTCATTAAGGATGAGAAGCATGAGCCACTTTCAGAGGAATACATTCAAACAATGGAAGATCGTAACAAAATGTTGCAGGAATTGCGCAAAGTAAAATCATCAAATGGTGGAGAGGACGAAATAAAATTAAAGCAATGATCACAAATCGAATTAAACAATATTTAGTAGTGGGTTTGATGGCAATTGCAGTTTTCGCCTGTGCCCCAGAGATAACGGTAAAGCAGGCAAGTCCTGCGTTACCAGGGCAATATGCTGCAAGTGCAGATACATTGAATACAGCTAATACCAATTGGAAAACCTATTTCAATGACAAACATTTAAATGCACTGATCGATACCGCATTGCGTAATAACCAGGAGTTAAATATTGTGATGCAGGAAATTGAAATGTTGAGGAATGAAGTGCAGGCCCGAAAAGGAGAGTACCTACCTTCATTAGGTATAGCTGCCGGAGGAGGAGGTGATAAAGTTGGTAGATATACTAGAAATGGAGCTCTTGAAGCAAATACTGAGATCAGAGAAGGAGAGGAGTTTCCTGAGCCTTTGGGAGATGTCACAATTGGAGCGTACGCTTCCTGGGAGCTGGATGTCTGGAGAAAGTTGAGGAATGCAAAGCAGTCTGCTTACAAAAGGTATATGGCCAGTATGGATGGCCGGAATTTCCTTGTAACCAATCTGGTAGCTGAGGTAGTTGAGTCCTATTATGAGCTATTGGCTTTGGATAATGAATTGCAGATTGTTAGAAGAAATGTACGAATTCAGTCAGATGCGTTGGAGGTTGTAAAGTTGCAAAAACAATCCGCTCGTGTTACGGAGTTAGCGGTAAAGAGGTTTGAAGCACAAGTACTGAACACACGAAGCTTACAATTTGATATCCAGCAAAGAATTATAGAGACTGAGAACCGGATTAACTTTTTAGTGGGAAGGTACCCACAACCTGTTGCAAGGGATACATTGGCGTTTGAGAAGCTCCCAACTAATTCAATTCATATTGGTTTACCGGCTCAATTACTAGAGAAAAGGCCAGATGTACGAGAGGTTGAATTGCAATTGGCGGCTGCCAACCTGGATATAAAAGTAGCAAGAGCCCAGTTTTATCCTTCATTAGGAATTTCCGCAGGACTTGGTTACCAGGCATTTAAGCCGTCTCTTTTGTTTGCTACTCCAGAATCAGCCCTTTATTACATGTTTGGGGATGTTTTTGCACCGTTGCTGAATAGAAAAGCGATAAAGGCAGCTTATTTCAATGCGAATGCCAAACAAAAGCAAGCGGTCTTCAATTATGAGCGAACCATTTTGAATGCTTATATAGAGGTGGTTAATCAATACAATAATATTCAAAACCTGCAAAGCAGCTATGAATTAAGACAACAACAAGTGCAGGCACTGACTGAGTCAATTAGCATTTCCACCAATCTCTTTAAATCCGCCAGAGCAGATTATGTGGAGGTGTTATTGACACAACGTGAAGCGCTGGATGCCAGGTTTGACCTGATAGAAACTAAGGTGCAGCAGCTCAAGGCAAAAGTGAACATATACCGTGCCCTGGGAGGAGGATGGCAGTAAGGGGATCTTAGTTAAGTACTATCATATGTTGTTGATCAGCTGTTTCCTGTAGGGGGCAGCTGATTTTTTACCTGTTAATTTTTCTGTGCAAAATACCAGTCAAAATATTTGTCATAGATCTGTTGCTTATTGGTTTTCAGATGAGTCAGAAGAGCGGTAGCCACTGGAGTCAGATTCTTATTTTTCAGCCAGATAAGTCTCCATTCTGTTTTGATTGGAAGTCCTTTCGTTTTAATGATGTAAAGTTGCTGATGTTCAAGTTCATTGTGTATACCTATCAGAGGCATAATTGAATTACCTAGTCCAGCAATGACAGCTTGTTTCACTGCTTCATTTGAGGTTAGTTCTATTTTCTTTCTGAACATTTTTTTATCTGTTTCATAATGGGTCTGCATGGCTTTACGAGTGGCGGAACCCTCTTCGCGATAGATAAGTGGTTTTTGAGGATCAGGTTTGGAGTCCTTGCTGACCAGGTAAAGCCGATTTTCAAGAAGTAACTCTTCATAAACATTTAAACCTTCTGGTAGTGTGGAAACCAGGGCAAAATCAATTTCATTCTTCCTTAAACTCTCAATAACTCTTGTTTTATTGGTAACGTCTAAAACAAGGTCAATCCCAGGATTGCTTTCCATAAAATCAGAGAGGAAATAGGGCATTACATATTTACCAGTAGAAGCCGATGAGATGTAAAGTCTACCTGTTAGCAATCCTTTGTGAGCCTCAGTCTCGTAATTGATTTTTTCAATTTCAACCATTACACTCCTTGCAATTTCAGCAATTTTTAATCCAAATTCTGTTACGTGGAGCTTCCTTCCAATGACCTCAGTCAGGGGAATATCAAACTGTTCCTGAAATTTTTTGAGCTGAATTGAAACAGCAGGTTGGGTCATGAATAATTCTTCTGAAGCTTTAGTAACGCTCTCATTTTCAATTACTTTTAAGTAAACCTGTAATTGATGAATCGTGTAATTCATAAATATTATTTATAATTCAGATAATAAATATAAATAAAAATATATGAAATTTTTTACTCAGCTTTGTGATTGTAAAATCTAAAAATCCAAGATTATGAAAACTGTACAAATTGAAAAACAAAAAGAGAATCAGGTTGAGTATGATCTGATTAGAGGAGACTTTCAGGCAGATGAAGCAGCAGAGATTATTAACTACATGATCATGAAAAAGATCAACTTTCATGAGGTGAAATGCTTCTCAAGTGAAATTAGGTTTGGAAAAGTTAATCAAGCATCTCAGGAAAGGATTAAGGAATTGGGTAAAGCCAGAGAGGAAGTGAAGCTTCTGGTAGAAGAAGCAAAAAGGATGGGAAAGACCATGAGAATTTCTTCCACTATTTCAATTGATCTGATATAAAGCCGAAACATGAGTTCTCAAGTATATTTTTCTATCTTTTCTTTAGTGGCGGTAAGCTTTTTCATTATTTCAGCAGGATTATCCAGACTATCTATTGGTATTAATCAGATGAAAAAAGTCATGGAAGTTGCCGTTGTATTCAATATAATTTGTGCTGCTTCAGTTTGTGGTTTATTGTATTTGCAAGGACCGGTTAAATCTTCTTTCATAGGATTCAAAGGGGTAGGATTCAGTCTCCAATTGGATGAAGTGAGCGCAATTATGTTCGTTATGATTGCATTGCTAAGTTTTGTGATTACAAAGTTTAGTTTCAATTACCTGGATGGAGATCAAAATCAGGTTTCTTTTTTGGGAAGGCTTGCATCAGCGTTTGGATCAGTTCAGTTGCTGGTACTCTCAGGAAACTTAGGGCTCCTGTTTGTGGCTTGGGTTTTCACGAGTATTTCATTGCATAGGTTACTCATCTTTTACAGACATAGGACAGGTGCAATTATTGCTGCAAGGAAAAAATTTGTGATTGCCCGATTGAGTGATATTTCTCTAATTATGGCTGTTATTTTCACATACATCCATTTTGGAACAGCTGATTTAACAGTAATTTCAGAAGGGATAGACCAGTTAAATGCGAATGCTTTGCCGACTGCAGTGGTAATAGCAGGTATTTGTTTTGCGCTAGCGGCAATATTTAAATCTGCTCAGTTCCCTTTACATGGTTGGCTAATTGAAGTGATGGAAACACCAACACCTGTTTCTGCACTATTACATGCAGGGTTGATTAATGCAGGTCCATTTTTAATCATTCGGCTGGCACCTGTATTTTCAGCTTTAACAGCACCAGGAATCATGCTAATGGTCATTGGGTCTATTACAGCCATATTTGGCTCGATGGTATATCTTATGCAGACCTCTGTGAAAACCACGTTAGCCTATTCCAGTATTGCGCATATGGGATTTAGTTTGATGATGTGTGGGTTGGGAGCTTATCCAGCAGCGATGCTCCATCTCGTTGCACATTCATTCTACAAAGCGCATTCATTTTTGTCTTCAGGGAATGCAATTGATGTACTTAGAACGACCCAGGGATTCGGGTTCAAAAGAGAGGGTAATCCCTTCAAAATTATTTTGGGTTTGCTCATATCCATGGCCATTTTTCTGATGATAAACACGGTTTTTGATCTTCATCCGGTAAATGATTTCCCAGTTATTTTCATTGGGGCAGTGATTATATTGAGTTTATCACAATTATTTACAACCATAGTTGATACGAAACTAAATGTCCGATTGCTTTTGAAAGCTTGTGTTATGTCAGTTTATGTGCTGGCTTCCTTCTTGATTCTAGAAACTGGTGCTAGTCACTTGCTTGAAAATGCGGCACCAATGCCTGTAACACCAGGTATTGAAAAAGTCATGGTGGCTTCACTTATACTAGTCGCGTTCAGTCTGGTGATTGGTATACAGGTTTCAAGTCCATTGCTTGAGAAGAATGAAAAGTTTCTGGCTTTTAAGATTCATTTAAAAAATGGATTTTATATGAATTCCTGGTTTGATAGATTGGTGGGTGCATGGCACATTTCCATCCCTAAAATTGATTTGAGTCATCAGGAGAAATTGGCAGAGAAGACGATTCAGAGGAGGTTGATTCCAGCATACGATAAATAATTAATAACTCCCAGGAGAAGAATTAAACATGGAAATACAGGCATTACAAATCAATACTGACAATAGGTGGCTTCAAATGAAAGAGGCCAGTAAAAAAATTGCACCATTATGGCCTTTAGAAAACTTTGTTGCAGTCAATCCATATTTGGGGTATACGGACAAAGAGTTTTTCGATGCTGCTGTTGAGCTTCAAGGTGTTGGTGACATCAAGATGACCATGCCGATTGACTATTACCTTTCGAAAATTGATAAAAACGTTATCCTCAATGAGGATATTAAAGCAGCATTAAAGGCGAAGGGAATTGAGAAGAGCGTCAGTTCATTTATTCAGGAATTGAAAGCATTCCCGGCATCTGAGCCAAAACATACAGTTTATGCCTTTGTTGACATAGCCTCCACAGTTACAGAAACGGATTGGAACAGGTTTATGGTCAATAGGATATCTTCCTGGGCAGCTTCTTATTTTGATAAGGGACAGGCTTTGTGGCAGACATCTACGCAAGAGCTGGATACTTATAAGTCCTGGAAACAAGAAGCTAGTTTTGATCGGACACCTGATTTCTCTGGACTCAAAGGATTCAGAGAGGAGGTAAGAAAATTACCAAATGATAAACATAAAGCGCTGATGTATGCGCTTGATGTACTGGGCTTTGGGAGTGATGATGATTTAACTGTCTATTTTCACAGATTACTCAGAATTATGGGAGGTTGGTCAGCTTATCAGGCCTATCTGGATTGGGAGGATCAACTGGAAGGAAAGGACCAGGATCACTTAATGCAGTTCCTAATTGTTTTGCTTTGTTGGGAAGCTTGTTTCTTGAGAAGCGTAGGTGATGAGGCATTGCATGATAAATGGCGAATAAACAGACATGCTTTGACCAATGACGCTTTGTTCACTGTACCAAGGCAACAATTGATGCAACATATTGTGTTACAGGATGCATTTGACAGAGCAGAACAAAGGCGGATAATCAAACAGTTTCAAGGTAACAGGCAACAGCCAATTTCCAATAAAAAGTACAGAGCTCAGGCGGTATTTTGTATTGATGTTCGTTCTGAAGTTTATCGAAGGAACCTGGAAGCCGTTAATGGAGACATTGAGACATTAGGTTTTGCTGGTTTTTTTGGGTTCCCGGTAAACTACCAGCCAATAGGAAGTTCGAAATCAGAAGCACAGTACCCTGCTTTAATTAAGCCCGGATTGACAGTGAAAGAAGTATTATCAGACGTTGCATCCACCGACCGGTTTTCTTCTAAAAGAAAAGCTGATGCCGGGTTTAAGAAGGCATGGAGTTCTTTCAAGCAAGGGGCAATTTCCTGCTTTGGATTTGTTAGTCCATTGGGATTATCCTTCCTACCAAAGATATTTTCAGATACGTTTGGCTGGTCAAGACCAGGTGTGGATCCCAAAGAGTTCGGTTTAAGCAAGAAACATCGAAGAGAGAAAACTGTTGATCTCAACGAAAAGATTGAAGACAATATACAGACAGGGATCTCATTGGAGCAGCAAGTTGAAATGGCAAAAAATGCTTTGACCGCTATGTCGCTTACTGAAAACTTTGCCCGATATGTGTTAATCGTAGGGCATGGGTCAACGAGTGTTAACAATCCCCATGCTACAGGACTGGATTGCGGAGCATGTGGAGGCCACAGTGGAGATGCAAATGCCAAAGTTGCAGCGAAAGTATTGAATCATCCTGGTGTTCGAGATGAGTTGAAGTTGTTCGGTATTCACATCCCGAATGAGACTACTTTTCTAGCTGCATTACATGATACCACAACTGATGAAGTTAAAATCCTAAATTCTCATGATTTGCCTGAAAGTGAGCGAGATGACTTCCTTGATATTCAGATGTCATTGGATACAGCAGGAATACTTACCAGAACTGAACGATCTCTAAAAATGTCAATGGATCGTAACCGGGATGTTGATCCTCAAATACTGAAACGTAGCAGAGATTGGTCACAGGTGCGCCCAGAGTGGGGACTCGCTGGCTGTTCAGCGTTTGTTATAGCTCCCAGGTCTCATACTTCCCAGATCAATTTGAATGGAAAATCATTCCTTCACACATATGAATGGAGAAAGGACAAGAGCTTTAAAGTGCTGGAACAGATCATGACTGCTCCAATGGTAGTAACGAGTTGGATCAACTTACAATACTATGGGTCTTCTGTTGATAATGACAACCTTGGTTCCGGAAATAAAACCTTGCATAATGTGACTTCAGGACTTGGTGTGATTGAAGGTGCTTCGGGTGATATAAGAACTGGATTGGCGTATCAATCCGTACATGACGGTAAAATGCTACAACATGAACCAAACAGACTAAATGTTATAATTGAGGCACCTAAAGAAGCAATCAATGAAATCCTGAAAAAACATGAAGGCATTAAAAATTTGATAGATAATCAATGGATAAGTTTACTAACCTTGAATGACCTTGGACAAGTAAACCATAGGTATGTTAGAGATTTGGATTGGGAAACAGTAGAGTGAGTTAATTTGTTTTATAGGTGATTAGGTTCTGATGGAAAGAGGTCTCTGGATGAGGCCTTTTTTGTTATAGTTTTATTCAAATCATATCCCACTATACTCCCTGAAAAAGCTACATTCCCTGAACAATTTACCATAGAATTTGGTGTTTTTATAGTCACGTTCAAGCGTCTCAAAACTTTTTTTGTAAGGCAATTCTTTTTCCGTGACCTGACCTTCATATTCATAATAGCTATGTTTGTTGTAAAGGTTATTGAGCTCACATTTGGCCATCATATACAAACATCGGGCGTTTAATTCCCGGTCTGTTGAAAGGGATAGTACTTTTTCATAGTGCTGGTAGGCTATATCTGCCAGGTCAAAGTTGGTTCGTTGTTGAAAATTGAATTCTTTCAAATTGTAACCTGATTTTGATTCAATGTATTCGTCTGTGGTTTTTCTGTCAAGTCCATATGGAAAATAGTTGTAATCACAGCAATTATCATCTCCGGAAAGTGCTCCACGGAAATAACCAGTATTGGACACATTGAAATAGTAATTGCCCAGAAGGTAATGAGCCAGTTTTCTTTTCCACTGTTTTTCATCGGATGTCATCTCTTCAAGTGTCATCAAATTCTTAGCAAGATCGGCTTTTGAGAAATTGGGTTTAATAAACGAATACACGCTTGCCAGAAATACGGAATCTACCATTACTTCATATTGGCCACAGGTAAAACATTCTCTGGTATTGTTGCTAAAAACAAAAGCTGATACCTGGTTAGCGATTGGTTGCCCGGATGTGTTGGTGGGATTGTTTTGAAGAAGTGGATAAGCATCCCCTGGATTACCTTGTCTCAGGTATTGCAAACCTTTTGTATACAGCAGGTAATCTGAAGCATTGTCGCCAAGTTGGTCTTCTCCCAGATTTACTAGAAGTTTCTCAAATTCAGTTTTATCAGGTTTTTCAAAGAATTGAATGAGTTGGTCAATCAGAGGCATGCTACTGGTCTTTATGACCTGATCCAGTTGATTGTGGAGTAAGTAGGCCTTGGCCAGATTTCCGTTTTTATAATAAAGATGTGCTGCATGATCAAGGATTAGGTGTTGAGCTGCGGGAAGCCGAAGAGCATAAGATTCCACCGGAACAATATCTTGTAATGTACCGTGAAGAAACTCCTCTTTTTGTGAGTCAATAGAGGTCCATGAGAACACTTTGTAAATCATTCGCAGATCTGCAACTTGTTTTTGAAACCCAGGTGCCTTGATTTCAGTGAGTAAAGCCTTTGCCTGGTCAATGTTTCCGGCTAAAAATGTGAGGTAAGAACTGACCAATTGCCAGAACTCTTTTTTCTTCACTGATTTATTACTTGTCATATTGTTAGCTATGCCAATGAGTGCATTAAGATCTTCAGGAGAGTTCAACGCAGGTAAAATATCACTTGTCAATCCCGGACTGATAGGCCAGATCTCCTGTTCGAGGTTATTGACAGCTCTCATAAACAATAGTTCCATTTTTGGATCATTAGGAGCTACATTGTAGAGCTCTTGCAAACCGTCCAGATCATTTGAGAAGCTGCTCAGGTTTTTCAGTGTTATGTAAGTGGCCTGGTCACCAGAACCTTTGAAATATGCCTTACCTTCAGCTCCTTTATCTACGCAAAACCGGTAGCTCATGTATGCGGATGTTTTTCTATCACGGCTTTGGTCAAAAACAGTGAGGAAGTGGTAAGCAGCTTGTTCATATTGGCCAAGTGAATAATAACAGCCAGCCACCTGATCCAATGTGTAGTAGTAGATTTCATCTTGCAGATTCTTTCCTTTACTGGAAAAAAGGTCCAGAGCTTCCTGATACCGACCGGAATAGTGTAGAATTCTTACCAATTGATACAAGTACCTGCTATATAGTTGCTCGTTTTTGGCATTTGAAAAAAGTGCCATACCTTCTTCCAATAACTGATCAATTCCCTCTCTTTTTGATTTTAGGATTTCCTCATAATTCCAGGAGTATTTGTCTCTACGGTAATCAAAGTACTCCGAGCATTTCATGGCAAATTGCAGGTACCGTTTGCTGGTCTGGTAGGAATTTCCTTTCCATTTTTCCTGAAATTCAACTTTAGATGAGGCATATACAACACTTTCTATCTCGTCATCACTCCATCCCTTCAGAAGTTCTTTCCAAAGCGCAATGTTGCCAGACTTGAGGTCCAATGTTTGATCGGCTCTTTGTCCCTGATAGTATGGATTAAAGCGGTCTCTCAAAAACGGGAAATAACCCTTGGAAGTGATGTTAGATTGATCAAATAAGCTGTAGAACATATAAGCATCAAGTCCGGGTCCCCAGCCACAAGGAAAGACTGTAAGTGCCTGAAACAGGAATAGAACTATTAATAGTTTTTTCATAAGGAAGAGGTAATTTGATCGAGACTTATATTTAAAAGTACTTCATCTGATAGATGATAAAAAATAGTTCCCTCAAGATTTAGTTTACTGTTTTTTACAACTTTTGCAGATTTGATGATAGTTTCCTCCTCCAGGATTTCGAGTTTGAGTTGATAACCTGGAGAAAGATAGAAACCATGATAAAGTGTGTCTGATACTACATCGTACAGGTTGTCAGCAACCTGTTTGAAATGTCTATCATTGGCCACCTGATTTGGAGTCGCAAAATTGAGAAGTCGAATGGCACCCTCATTATTTTTAATAACGGTTTGAGAGAACAATGGAAGTGCAAGATCCAATTTTAAAGGATAGGTGGAGTTGTGATTGATATATCCACTGACAATTTCAGTATCCAGTATTGAGTTTGATTCATTGTCTGATAAATTTCCAACATTGTAAAGCATTAATACGCCTTTTTTCACTGGAGGAACCCCAGTGGATTCATAGTATTTAATTTGATGAAGCCTGATGGTTGTTGATACCTCAAATTGTTCATTTAAATTGTTGATGAGTTTGAAGTATTTATTTGCAGTAGATTGCGTCCAGTCACAATCCACCTGAATCTCAGTGAATTCACGGCCAAATTGTTTGTTGCCCATCTCAATTATCAAGAATTTAATCCTCGTACTTAATTCCTCAATATCAATATCTTTTTTGAGGGTCCTGTTTGTAATAAAGATGACCGGTATAATTTCAAAGTGTTTATATGGCTCATCAAGATGAGTTAAAACATATTTTGGATAAGCTTTAGCCTTTGTATTCTCTTCAACGATGTCTACATCGAAGAAATGCATGTAAAGTTTGTTGACATTGTGTACTGTTAAAGTATTTTCGATAGAATTACTCCACCTTGCATTTGATTTCCAATGGTAGAAACTGGTAAATTTCTCAACTGGGTTCTCAATTTTTGTATTATCCTGACAGCCAGAACAGATTATTATCATCAAGAGAAGAAGTCTAACCAGGTATTCCATATGTTTAATTACTTTTCATTACTTTTCCCTGATCACTAAACTTACTATCCAATGAAAAAAGGCAAGTTACAGGGAATCATATTCGGTTTGATTGGCGCATTTGTAATATACTGGGCGCAGACCCATTCACCAAAGGCGAAACTCGGACAAATTATCGGCAATGAACTATCTGGGTCATATAACATGAGTGAAACTTCTTATTATTTAAGCTTAGCAGTGGGAATTGGATTGGTAGCCTATGGTTTGTTTAGGCTTGTGAAAAGTTGATGAATTCGTAAGGTTAACAATCACTTGTTCTCTAGAAATTCCTTATTTTTAGGTAGGAAGCACGTTCGGACAAACGTGATAGCTACTTAGAAACGGGAAATTTATGGACAACAATGTACTTGAGGCTTTGCAGGTTGATCCTAAATCTGTAAAAAAATTATTGAATTTTCTTCCCTACCCATTCCTAATAGCTGTTCATCAGGGTGGTGGGATCAATACCTGGGGTGCCAATAAATTATTTGAAGAGGAGTTTGGGTATACCCTGGATGAGGTGAAGACCATAGAGGATTGGTTTGAACTCGCTTATCCTGATGAAAACTATCGACAGGGAGTAAAGGAATCCTGGATGCGTGACATAGATGACGCACTGGCAAATGGAAAAGGATCAGTTACAGCAAGAGCCAAAATATTCACACGTACAAAGGGATACCAGTGGTATGAGGTAAAGTCTTCACTACCGGGAGATCTGGAGTTTGTGGCCTTTGTGAATGTCAATGATGTGGTGGAAAAGGAATTGGAATTAGCGAGAGCAAATGCCAATAAGAACAGAGTATTATCCATCTTAGGACATGATCTACGAGGGCCGATCTTTCAATTGAACAAGCTCACCGAATTCATTCTCAAAGGACATTTCAGCCCAGAAGAGCTGCTTTCCAAAATTTCCAGCGTACATGACCTAAGTAAGTTGTCCTTACAATTTCTGGAAACTACCCTGGTTTGGACCAGAAGTAATTTTGAAGAAGTTACCATTAAGAAAGAAACCATCGATCTTGAACCCTGGTTGAGTAATCTCTGTGCATTGTATAAAGAAACTGCGAGCGAAAAAAGTATTGAATTAATTGTTGATACTCATAAAGGTCAGCAATTGATTGCCGATCCTATTATTCTGCATGTGGTGTTAAGAAATCTCCTGACTAACGCGATTAAATTTTCAGATAATGAATCACAAGTAATGATCGTTGCTGAAAAAACTGGTGATAACACCGTTATTTCTGTTAGTGATTCTGGTAAGGGCATGGATCAAAATGCAATTGATGCGATCATGGCCAATAAGATTGATATCAACAACAAAGCAATTGACAGAAGTGGTTTTGGAATAGGGCTTAGTTTGTGTAGAGGCGCTTTGGTTGCTACCGGAGGCGAATTATCGATAGACAGCAGTAAAGGCCAGGGAACAAAAGTTTCTGTTTATGTTCCCAATCAGTAGTTAATTGGTTTGAACGGTTTTGCTTTTCCATGTTCGCAATAATCTGTGAGGTTATTAAGGTAATAGGCCCAATTAAAATTGTACATGCCATAATCTTCATCATCTACCTCTTCATTAACAAGCTCATGTGTTAACATCACGTGAGTACAGTCTTCATCTTCTTCAAGGTTCCAGGTCAAAACATCACCTTGCCACAAGTCATGGCCGTCCAGGCATTTCCATTCCACTCGTGTAGGTGGCTTCAGTGAGGTAATAAGCATTTTAGGATTGAATTGACTGATGAAAGTAAATTCAATCACTTTGCCAACTGCCATTTCACCACTTACATCAGTAGTCCACCATCCGGATAAACCTTTGATTGTAGAAAGGGCATCATATACAGTTTCCTCAGAACTCAAAATGTCAAAGAAATGGATAATTTTACGCATCGTGTATTAAATATAACTTCTTTTTGAATGTAGTTCACCTGTTCTCCGTTATGTCCAACGAGTTAATTTTTTTGTATACCCAAGGTCATTAGATTACATCACGAAAGATGGTATATTTGAGACCATTGATTTGGAAATTCACCACGATTAGCTAAATTCTATCCGGCGAATTTTAATTGAGCAAAACCAACCCATTAATTGAGATATAAGAAGTGGACATATGCGAAGGGGTCACTAATTGCTGAAAAGTATATAGGTGCTTTTGGACGTGAATTTATTGTTAGGGCACAGGAGGAGTTGTATTCAGATATTCCGGAAAATATGGAAGTGTTGATGCTGACAGATTTAACTGAGGCTACATTTCCAAACCTCTCCAGAGCGGACCTTCAGGAAATTCTTTCAGTTCTAATTTCCCATCATTCTCAATATAAAAGTTTTAATGGAGCGCTAGTTACCAGCAAAAGTGCATTCGCTGATTTTGAAGTGGCTTATGAATATGCCATGCAGGCAAGTGATAACAATATAGCAGTGATGACCTTTCACTCACTGGATTCTGCATTAGATTGGTTGAGTGTTCCTGAAGACTATATTGAAAGCATCAAGTCAGTATTACATCAGTACTCCGATGCGTCAAAGTAATTTGAGGACCCTGAACAGCATCAGGATCCTCGGGATTGGCTAGATATTACTTTTTTAACTGAAATGCTCTTGAAATGTTAAAACCAAAATGGATATCTCCATTGAAGAAATCATTACTTGTTTCGCCAATGAAGCTTTTTTCTATCATTGCAGTTGCATTGGAAAGCTGAAATTGAAAAACATGACCTCCCGTTTCAATATCCACACCTAGGGCAATGGCATTGTGCAAGCCCGGTCCTTTAGAAGTTATTCTGTAAAAGTATTCTCCGTTGATAGTAATGCGTTGACTTACTTTCACCCTACCACCAAAACCAACAGCGTAAATCATGTTTCTCTTGTCAGTCAGTTCTATGAGATTATAGTGTATCATAGTAGGTGAAAGCTGTAATGAAACCCCATCACTCAATTTACTGGCAATCAGCATTTGATTGGTATATGCCATTTTTTGTGAAAAGGTGGCTTCATATTCATCAAACCTCTTCAGTGTTTTGATAGTGGTAGAAGAAAACCAGGTAATACTGAAAGGAATATTCTGAATACCCGTTTGTTGCCTTAAAAGCCTATATTTAAAGAAACCATCATATGTTTTCTCAAATGAGCTTCTTCCCGCACCAATCATGAGCCGGTCTGAGATCGCATATTCCAGGGCCAGCCTTATATTGGACTGATCCAGGCCGAATAGTTGATACGCTCCGGAATTCAATGTTCCAAATCGATGAGAAATGATAAATTCCAGAACACCTGCTCTCCTTGTTTCAACACTATGTCCATTGATGATTCTTGTCCCTTTGAAAATGGCCCGTTTGAACTCCTTTTCTTTAGGTTGTTCCTCATTCAACATGCCCAAAAGATCGTCTTGGGCATAGATAAATGTGTTTGTGGACAATAGAACTAGTATAATTAAAATATTCCTCATAGAGCTCATTAAAGGTTAAACTTAAACTTGGTTGTGACTTCTACTTCTTCAGCTATATTCATAAACACCACTTGAGGGATATCTATCTTATAATCTTCAAGTCGGATCATGAATACAGCGTCTGCTAACAGGGTTCCCTCTTTTTTTGAAAGCGTCACCGGTAACACTACTTCCCTGGTGATTCCATGTATCTCTAAGGATCCCTTGACATTAATCTTAAGTTGATCTTTGATATTGGTCACCATTCCATTTGAGAAGCCTTCAATTCTGCCCTTAAATACAGCGTTGGGATATTTTTCAGATTCCACATAGTTTTCATTGAAGTGTTCCTTCATCAATGATTTATCGAACTCAAAAGAGGTCATCTTCATGGTTACAGCAATATTTCCATTGCTCAGGTCTAAAGCACCCAATGCTTTTTTGTTTTCAGCTTCAATATCTTCTAAGGGGGCAGAAGAAAAAAATTTCACATACGCTTCTCTGTCGATAAGCTGTTGGCCAAAAGTGAACATGGGCACAAATGCCAAAATGATAAAAATTGTTAGTCTCATTTGTTTAATTGTTTAGTTATTTGGTGCGCCATCATTTACCCAGCATGAAATAGCTTGTACATCTGCCCCTGGAAGTGGTCCTGAAGGAGGCATAGATCCTGCAGATGTCCTTGCTCTGATTCTTGATGCATTGCTTATAATGGCACTGTTTGTACTTAAGTTTGGTGGTTGTGTTCCGTTGTGACATCCATTAACTGCACAGTTATTGCTGATAATTGGAGAAACATGCTGACTTAGTTTTATACCGGAAAGGACTTCAACTTGCTGAGAAGTAGCACAATCATTTTCATCTGTTACTTCTACGACAAAAGTTCCGGTACTTAATCCTGTGAATGAATTACTGGATTGTGGCGTTTCACCTTGTATAGCATACAGTAGATTTCCTGATCCTCCTTCCGCTGTTATGGTGATGCTTCCATTAGATGATTCACAACCTGCTTCCGTGATACTGGTGCTTGTAATGACCAATCCACTTGGGCTTTCTACCTGAACAGACTGGGTAGCCGAACATTCATTACCATCTATAACGGTTACATTGTAAACACCTGCACCCAAATTTTCGATTCTTCCGGCATTAAGAGCAACTTCATCGTTATCTACCAGGTATGTAAATGGTGCTAATCCACCCGTGACTTCTAAATTAATTTCCCCTGTTGCATTTCCACACTCGGAATCGGAGGCAGAAACTTGCAGCGAGGGTCCTTCAAGTGAGCAATCAACCTGAACTTCTACACTGGAAAACTCACAGGAAGAAAGCATCACGGTAATCATAGTAATAGTAAAGAGGTACTTTTTCATTGTATTTTGTTATCAGTTTTTAAATTGAATTGAGCATAATAATCCTGCCCAAATCATCGAATTATTTTTTTCAATGTTGGTCCTAAATGTTTAACCGGTTCTTAAATCAGGCTTTTAGCTTTTATCAGGTTTTAGTTATTAGAAACATTTGTGATTGATCGTTTTTTTAATGGAATCATATAAGAGATCATCAAACCGTTACTGTATAATTTGACATTTCCCCATCCAATCGTTTTGAATGGTGATTTCACGTAACCTTCCAGTCGGATTTTGCGCTGTTCTTTCAGTATAAACTCTACACCTACAGAGGCATTGATTGTTGTGAAGCCTTCCACAGTATTTTCATCGGTAGACCATTCATCTGTCCTGTATGGGTTGTTACGCCCAAAATCGAAAATGTATTCTTCATCTAAAAGCGTATAGTGGCTTACGCCACCAGTCAGGACAAGATTAATTTTTTCATTTAGGGATTGCTGAAATGTTAGCGTGACTGGAATGTCAATAACACTACACGAAGCATCCACCCAATCAGGGACAGCACCTCCGGTTCCGTTTTGCCAATAACCAGGAGGAGGAGAGTAAGCCTCTCCAGCTACTCCATATTTTTTTGTATTGTAAAAAATGCCTGAAGCTATGCTCCATTTTTCAAAAATATTAAATGAAAGCCTGGCCCCAACTCTACCCGATAGCGATGAAGGTTCTCCCCAACCTGCACTGTTAAGGTCAGGTGCAAATGAAAAACCTAAATAAAATCGATTGAAACTGGCTTTTGATTCCATTGCTTGTTTGGAGTCTTCTACTTGATCCGTAGAATCAGCCGAGTCAAAAGTCATCATATTGATTCTACCTCCATAAGAAATCAGGTTTGTTTTATATGATTTTGGTGGGATCAAACCAGGTTCGGAATCCGGGATATTTGAATCTTCTAAATAAATTGGCGTCCGGTTATTGTTAGGGTCAATTGAGCCCGCATATTTTGAGTTGTTTGAGCCCTCTTTGGAAGATTCATTTTTTACTTGGTCAATGCTATTGTATCTGATTGACTCGGGATCATCATTTTTGTGCTCATTGGTTTCAGTTGTAGAGGTTTCCAGGACCTTTTCTGATAAGGAGGTAGGCTCATCTATTTGTTGCTTCTCTGTATTTGATTGTGTGATATCAGTTTGAGTAGTTTGATCATCCTTTATATCTTTATTGATGACATTGTGTGTATCCTCTGTAGTTAAAACAGGTTTTGCCTGGTCCTTGTTATTGGACGTAAAAGCCTGTGTATCATCAATCAGTGAATTTGATTCTGCTGAATTATTATCCAGAACCTTATTTGACGAGGAGGACAGTGCATTTGCTTGTTGATTTTCAGTATCTGATTGAGTGATTTCAATTTGTTCATCCTCATTTAGACTGGAAAGACCTTCTTCAATAATAGCATTATTGGGAAGGGTTTCACTGATCTCTGTTTGAGAGTGATTTAGCTCTGTGGCTTCCTTAGAATCAGATTGCAGACCAAAATACCAGCCAATCAAGAATGTGATAGATCCAAAAAGGAGCAACATTAGAACAACTTTTGTACTGGAAATTCCAGAAGACCCAGTGCTATCAATCATTCCGGCTACATCCAGTTTCTTTTCCATCAATGCCCAATCCCCTTCCATGAAGGAGTCATTCTCCACCTCAAGATGCTTTTTAAAGAATTGTTCTATGTTATTATCTTTCTCCATTAGGCATTTAGGTCAAAATGAATACTTAATAATTCCTGTAACTTTTTCTTGGCCTTGAAATAGTTAGATTTTACCGTGCCCTCCGTTATCCCTAACATGGTGGCAATTTCTGCATGTTTGTATCCCTCAATTGCGTGAAGGTTAAAAACCGTGCGATATGCTGGAGACAGCAACCTAACCATATCGAGGATGTCCTCGTAGCTCACAATTCCTGGTTCACTTTGACCAATTAGATCTTTTATCTGATCATCAATATATTTTTCTTCTAGCTTTTGTTCGAATTTTTTCATGTGATCCAATGCGCTGTTTACCATGATCTTTCTCAACCACGGTTTAAGAGGTCGAGATTGATCAAATTTTTGGAGGTACTTGAATACTTTGAAAAATCCATCATTCATTATTTCAACCGCATCTTCTCTACAACTGGAATACCTTAAACAAATACTCATGGCGTATGCATGGAAAAGCATATAGAACTCTTTATGAGCCTCACGTTTACCACTTACACACCCTTCGATAAGGTTTTTAATGTATTTTGGATCTTCCTGCATTAAAGGAAAGTTCGGTTAAGTTATTGCCAATACTATCGAAGATGATAAAAAGGTTGCCAGCTACCAAAAAAATTTACAATTCCAACCTAAGCTTACCGGTAGTCGTAAACTTTAATAAGTAAAGGATACGTATAAGTTGCCTTTGCCTTGTTATTGTTTTAAAACCTGCTCAAAATTGATTAACTTAATATATCATCTGGCAACCAACTAGTACTATGGAATTGAACGACATTACGCACGACCGAAATTCGGGCAAGTTTAAATTGCTTGTTGATACTATGAATGAAGACGGCAATTTTGGAGTGGCCCGGGATCTTGAGAAAATCAAGCACAATACCCGTCTACTTGATGAAGAAATGGGTGCCAGAGGCAATCGAACAAACGGCCAATCCACTGACTACAGAGCCAGGATATTTTCTGCTGGGCGGTTTATATCGGTTGTACAATCAGTAGAAACAGCAGACGCAAGCGAAATGGTTTTCATGGACACCTCTCTGAATAAGGAAATTTTTGAGGAATACATCCAGGTACGTTTTGAGAATGATGTAGCTACTGAGTGCTTAAAAGTTTACGATGAAATTGCTGCAGATGTGGAAAAAGTGAATGATAAGTTTGAATTGTATCGTACACTTTAAGCCAATCTACCCTTTAATTCTTTCTAAATATTCATTTGCATAATTGATCTTCAACTCCACCCATAGTGGCATATGATCACTCAATTGGAAAGTTCTCCAGGTTTTATAATATTTTTTCAGCTCTGTGCCATCATTTTTAGTTTTGGTCATTTCATCAACACTTTTTTTGTATTTCTCAATGTCTTTTCTGGCTTTTTCTTTTGACTTTTCGGATTGAGTGGTAGCGAGTCTTTTTTTGGCTTGTTCCAGCTTGGTTTTGGCCTCCTTGATTCCTCCGTCAATGGTTTGTCTCATGACTTTCTTATAATCCTGAAATTGATTTGGTGTGAAAAGGTTAGTGAAGAAATTAAATACATCATGCTGGCTCTTGCCATTTTGAGAAGGCATCAGCTGGACCTGATTTTCTCGTTCAATGAATGAAATTTGATCATAAAACCTTGTTAGGTCGCTATTGCTCCCAACTTTATTTCTAAATACTTCAAATCCCTGATCTTCCAGTGCATCAAATGTTTCCCCTTCGAAATCTTCAATATTGAAATCACCAACTAAAATGTTATTGTAGACATCTTTCTTAGCTCGTTTGGCCAGAAATTCAGCTACTGATTTGATTTCCTTGACACGTCTCTTGTATTCAGGTGAATTTGTGGAGCTTTTGCCGTAATAAATGTGTACCGTAGAGAACATGAACTTAAACCAGCCTGATTGAAAGGAACACGAAAACGGTGTCCTCGCAAATTGCCTAGATTTGGTTACATCACTGATTAGATCTTTGTAAGGCAACACAATTTCACCAGCAATTCCTTTGAAGTTCACTTTCTCCTTGTCATAAATAAAACCTAACCTTTCTCTGTTTCCACCTGGTCCTTCAGTTACATCTGTCACGATATAGTCATAATAAGGGTCCAGGTATGACATTAATCTCTCTAGTGGCTCCAGGTCTTCACATAATTCCTGAATGGCGATGATATCAAAGGCAGCAAGAATTTCTGTTATGTACCACAGGGATTCATCCATTCTGGGACCATACCCAAATCGATTGTCATCGAAGTTTCTAATGTTCCAGGTAGCCAGGAGTAATGAGTCTTTGGCTTTTTTTCTGGGGATAGTGTCAGAAATCTGAGACCTTAACTTTTGAATGTTGGAAATGATACGTTGCTTTTCTGATTTGGGCTGAATGTATTTTAGCCTCCAGTAACTAGGCATGGCGGTAATAAGTTTAGCGTAAATAGTTATTAACAAATAACGGTATATTAAATGTGATTTACTAATTACATGAAAATGGTAAAAGAAAATTAACCTTTATTGGAAGGGAGAGCGATTTTGAAGATTGTACCTTCCCCCACATTCGAGAAGACTGATAGTTTTCCACTATGTTTTTTGATGATGCTGTATGAAATGTACAATCCAAGCCCAGTGCCCTGGCCAACAGGTTTTGTTGTAAAGAACGGTTCGAATATTTGTTTGCTGATTTCAGGATCCAGACCTGTACCATTATCCTCCACTGTTATAATGATTTGCTCATCTACATTTCTGGCGGTAACTGAAATTTCTCCTTTTTTCTCGTCGGGGGTTGCATCAATGGCATTTTTGAGTAGGTTGATAAATACCTGATTCAATTCAATTTGGCTCCCATTTACACAAAGCTCCTCCTGAATATCACTTTTGAATTTCACATGAGCATTTGATTTTTGGAATAATAGTAATGTTGCCTTTAAAGAAGCCGATACATCAAAGTTTGTCATCAAACCTGCCGAACCATTTGGAGCAATGTCTACAAGTCGCTTAATGATATCACTTGCTTTATTGAATCCAACTGACAAATTATCCAACAGCAGATTGATTTCATCAAATATTTCCCGGGTCATTACCACCTGATCTTTTGTTAACTGAGCTTTCAGGTCGTCCAGGTTCATTTTGAGAGGATAGGTAATACCACCAATATAGCTTAGTGGATTATTTAATTCATGTGCTAAACCAGCTGTCAATACACCGATTGAAGCCATTTTTTCAGCTTCCACGAGTTGGTCCTGAGTGGCTTTGAGCTGATCTATCTTTTTCAAAAGGTCTTCATTTAGGTTGATTAGTGATTGATTTTTTTGATTGACCTCTTCCGTTTTTTCTGATACCTGACTTGACAACTCTCTTCTCACATTTTCCAAAAAACGATAGCGCCATTTGTAAAATAGAAGCACACAACCAGTCAACAGCAAAGCAGATAACCATTTAAACCATGTTGTATTCCACCATGGAGGAAGAATTTTGATATTTAAAAATGTGGATACTTCACGTGAGCTATCTGATACTTTCTTGATTTCAACCTTGTAATTACCTGGCTTGAGATAACTAAATGAGATCGCATTGTCGTTTTCATTATAGTTCCAAAGTGAATCAGTTGAATTGACTCTGTAGTAAAATTGATGTATCGGGTTTACTTCATTATTTAGTACTGTAAATTTCAGCTTAAATGAATTGTGTTTATGATCCAGCGTAATTGTTTCTTTTGAATGTTTTGAGCCCAAAAGAATACTTTCATTAACATATTTGTTATCCGTGAAATCTAAACGGGTAAATAGTAGTTTGCAGGTACCTGTAACCTTCGAATCGTTCCTTGGATCATAAGTGTAGATGCCACCCGGGCCTCCAAAAATCACCTGACCTATTTGCCTTCCTCCATTCATCCTCACCAGTCCTCCATCTTCAAACCCGTCTTTGATTGTGAAATTCTCAAACTTTTGGGTTTCGGTGTTAAAACGGGAAGCACCTATTCTACTAATAGCCCAAACATTTCCATAAGAATCCACATCTATATCCTCAATTACATTACCAAACAGCCCATCATTGGAGGAAAAAACCTTAAACCTACCTGTTTCAACATCTAATTTGCTAACTCCTCCGTTATAGCTGACCCATACATCTCCATGATTATCAAGTGTTGCTGTAGTAAGGATATTCTGTGGTAAGGAATACGGATCGTTCGGATCTTGCAAGTAATTTGTGAATTGGCCATCATTAAATTTAGATAACCCCTTTCCTGTCGCAAACCAAATGTTTCCCTGTTGATCAACTTCAATCCCAAAAATGCTATTATGAGGTAGCGAATTTGGGTTTTTCGGATCATTTTTGAAGGATGTGAATACTCCATCTTTGTATTTGTGTAGTCCATCCAGCAAGCTACCTATCCAAATATTACCTTGCTTGTCTTCTGTTATTTTGGTGATTCGTTCTAGTTGCAGCCCACTATTTTTATCAGACTTATCATATTCATAAGATTGGTAGGAGCCTTCTATCAGAAGATCAATTCCTCCATCAGATCCGAACCAAATTCTGCCATAACTATCATGGAAAACACAATTAACAGTTGACCGGCTCAGACCTTTAGACCTTCCGTCAGAGATAGGCATCTGTGTGAATTCATTGTCCTTCAATACCATGACACCATTATGGCTTGAAAACCAAATACTGCTATCTGGTGCCACATATATGTCCCTTAGATTACCTGTAGGCAACATACCTTTTGATCGGTAGATTTGATACGGGTATGAATATATTCTTCGTCTGGTCAGCTTATTTACTGAACCAAGGTAGTTGCCAGTCCAGATGTTACCAGCTTGATCGATCATTATGTCTTCCACATTATCACTGTAAATAGACTTTGGGTCCACAGGGTCATTTTGAAATTGTCTAAAATTCTTGCGGTCATATCGAATCAGACCAGCTCCCCATGTTCCAATCCATAAGTTGCCTTGGGGATCTTCTTCAATTACTCGTAGGTTGTTGCTGGGAAGTGATTTATGATCATCCGGATTATTGACGAAGGAAATGAACGTACTGTCTTCCGCATTGAAACTGGAAAGACCACTTCTTGCCATCCCAAACCAGGGAATATTCTGATGATCAATAAGGATATCATGAACAAAATCACCTGCAATGGAATTTGGGTTGCCTGGGATGTGGAAGTATTGTATGAAATTACCGTTATCCAGAAGACGATTTAGCCCAATTTGAGTGCCCACCCAAAGGTTGTTTTGTTGATCCAATGCCAGGGAAAAAACAGCGTTATTTGACAGTGAGGATGGATTATTAATATCATGGGTATGATGTTTGAACTTACTACCCTTAAAAAAATCAAGCCCTTTGTTAGTGGCAACCCACAATCCTTTTCTTTGGGTGTCTTCCAGAACAAATTCTACATTATTTCCGGCCAAACTGTTTTCATTATCAGGATTGTGCTTATAAACAGTGAAGGATAAGTCGCTTTTTATGGCGATAAGTCCTCCGCCTGTTGAGCCAATCCAAATGGTACTGTCTGAGGATTGGGTAATATGCCTGATAACCCCAGCAGGGAAGCTATTTTCATCAGTTACATCATGTTTAAAGTTGATAAAATCATACCCATCATACCTTTGAAGCCCTGCAGCCGATGCAATCCAGATAAACCCATCAAAGTCCTGGTAAACTTCAAAAATAGTGGCATCAAGCAACCCATCATGTACAGTTAATCTTTCAAACTGGAATTTCTGTTGGCCGTAGTGATGAAAGCTCACCAGAGAGCTTATGATTATTAATATGTATCGAACTACCTTAATGGGTTTTTATTTGATCCTAAAGGACTTCTAATATACTTATTTATTCCATTAGCCATATTAGTTTCTTCGAGCCATATGTGGGCTTTTTATTTGGTTTGATCGAAATATTCTTGGTATTATGTAGTCGACCAGTCTTTAACATTGCATTCACCAGAACTTCATTTTTAAATGATCTATTAGAGATTAAACAGATGAGTGCGGGAATTACTTTTGTAATGACTCTATAAGAACTAATAGCTGACCAATCAGAAACTCGTTCTTCTATTCGTCTAAAATATCGTTATCGAATCTGCAAAGAAGAAGCTATTGGCTTCTTTTTTTGTTGTAACGAGTTTGGGTATTTTTTTACCAGAAAACTAAATTCAGCCCCTGAAAATTCATGATCATTTGAGGCACGTCTCACTTTATTGACAGCTGCCAGTCCAATTCTTTAGGCTAAAATGATGATCTTAGTAGAAGCATGCAGTTGGATTTTACGATTGTCAATATTATTACCCTATTCGGCGCTATTCAGGGTTTCACACTTTGTGGAATTTTAACCCTAAAAAACAAAAAGCAGAGGAAGAGTGTCAAAAACCTTGTACTCTTTATTTTTTCATTAAGCTTTCTTAATTTCTTTTATTCCCTACTGGATGCGAAAGTTCTTGAACTATATAAACCCCTTTACTTATTTCCATTCCCTTATAAATACCTGATTGGGGTTGGGTTCTTTTTTTATTTGGTTCGAAGTATTCAAAGTAAATTCTCTGGGTCAAGATTATGGAATTTATTGTTCGTTCCAGGGGTAATTTATGGATTATTGCATGTCTATTGGATGAGTATTTCGATTTATGAAAACAGTTACAGAATCACATCAGTAATTATTGCAACGGATTTCTTCAGGATCAATGAATTCGTCTACCTCTTTTTTACGCTCGCTTTGATTGGTATGTCTGGAATTCAATTATTCAAAACCCGTACAGACCAATTCAAATACAGTAAAAAACAGACCTTCCATTGGTTAAGGATGCTTACAATTATATTCTTTATAAAAACTTTTATTGATTTATTGCTTTATGCTATTGACCTGATCATTCATGAGGGCCAGGAAACACTGTTATTTTATTATCCGAATTTTCTGCTTAATTCCGGATTGATTTATGGGATTGGGATCATTGGCTTCCTAAAACCTGAAATATTACTAACCTATGGTATCAATGAAGGTGAAGAGGTGCCGGAGGAAATCAAAACTAAAATTGAAAGTTTGTTCCGGGAGGAGGAGATTTACCTGAATAAAAAGATTACAATAAACGAAGTGGCGCAAAGTCTTGGGTTGAGAGAAAAGCAACTGTCTATGTATATCCGACTGCTCTATAATTCCAATTTTTCTCAGGTACTAAACCACTATCGTGTGGAAAAAGTGAAATCACTAATTGACCATGATGTAGATCAAAAGTATACCCTTGTAGCATTAGCCGAAGAGGCAGGTTTTAGTTCTAAGTCATCTTTCAACAATGTATTCAAACAATTGGAGGGTGTAACCCCTAGTGAGTACAGGAAACTTCAAAACATTGTCCAACATTCGTAAATGTGGACGTATTGCCTGCACATGAGGGTGTAGAATTGACTCATTCAATTCATTTTTGAAGTCCAATGAATTTAATTGCCGTGAAATCAAAACATTTATTGTGGGCATTCCTTCTGATAATTAGTCATTATCAAATATACGGTCAGCAATTGCTCAATCTGGACTTTGAAATGAAGAGCGTGGAGCACCCGGTTCGTCCCTGGGGCTGGGAATACTATTTGCATCCAACTACCACAACGAGAATGGATAGTTTGGTAAAGGATTCAGGCAAGTATAGTTTATTTCTCCTTAGTGAGAATTCAGAGGATTCAACTAAACAAGTGGCTCAATTCTATTTGGAACCATTAGAGCTAGCCGGTCAAAACATAGCCCTCACAGGAAAAGTTAAAACGGAGAAATTGACCGGAAAAGGGAAAGTAGCCATATCCCAGGAAGATGATCAGCTGTTGACGATTTCCAATTCATTCGAAGGGACAATTGACTGGACAAGTTTTGAATTGACTACTAAAGTTCCAGACACATGCAGTGCAGTCAATATAGACTTGATTTTCAGTGGCAGTGGGAAGATCTGGTTTGACAATCTTCAATTGTCAGTCAATGGAGAATCCAAAATAGCACTTGAAGTTAAAGCCCCGTTCACAAAGGACAATATCAAGTGGTTTGAAGAGCGTGTATCAGTTCTAAAATCTGTGGATGCCGATAATGATGATTTTTCTGATCTAGAGGCACTTCAAAAAAGTTTTCAGGATACCAAAATCATCGCGATGGGTGAATCTACACATGGAACCAGTGAATTCTTCAGGCTTAAACATAGGATGCTTGCTTACTGTGTTGAAAACCTGGGTGTGCGGGTATTTGCAATGGAAGGTAACATGTTGACAGTCGAGAATATCAATCAATATGTTTTGGGAGCACCTGGAAACGCTAAAGAAAGTATGAGAGGCATTTTTATGGTTTGGTACAATGAAGAAGTAAGGGAAATGATTGACTGGGTGAGAAATTATAACCTGATTCATGAAGGGGATGAAATAGCTTTTGTCGGGTACGATATCCAGGAAATAACACAACCCATTGATAGTTTACTAAGCTTTCTGTTTGAAATGGATCCCATTTTGTTAGCGCAAGTTGAGAAGGCTTTAACAGATTTGAGAGCAAATGGAAGCCAATATTATTACGTTTCTGATAGTGTAAAGGAAGCCTGGTTAAGAGATGCCAATTTGGTATATGAACTGGTACAAAAATCTTCTCAGAACTGGTCTGTGGAAGATAGGACTAAATTAATTTGGGGATTTCAATATGCCAATCTAATCAGGCAATTTGCTAATAACCTTCATAAAGGGCACCTTTCGTTTTATCGTGATGAGGCCATGGCTGAAAATATTATCTGGTTTATGGAGGAGCTGTATCCTCAAAAACGAATGATGGTCTGGGCCCATGACTATCACATAAGTAGGGGAGACCATCCTGACAATCAGCTGAATATCTACAATGGGCTTAGTATGGGTAGGTATTTGAGCAACAAATATGGTAATCAATACAAGGCATTTGCTATTAATACTTATGAAGGGGCCTACCGTGGAATGGTGAGTTATTCTAATTTCAAACAGATAGGTTGTCCACTCTATCCTGCTCCCGAAGGAACTTTGGATCATGCATTACATGAGTTGACATTACAGAGAGGAAGTATCGGGTTATTTCTGGATTTAGCAGGTGCCAGAAACGAAAAGTGGTTCACTGGTCCTCAACCGCTTCGTTTTGCTAATCATGTGAATATAGAATATGGATACTGGACGAGGTACTCTATCCCTTTTCAGTTTGATGGGCTATTTTTTATAGATAGAACCTCTCCCGCAAAAACATTGAAATAAGTTTCGGGTGGACAAGACAAATGGTTAAGCAGCGGTTTTATGATTTTTTCTTAATTCTGACAAGGCTACAATATCATTGTTTGCACTGTTTAAGACCTCACTTGTCTTGGCAATATGATCGTTGATTTCGATTGTTTTTAAAGATACTTCCTCGAGCAGTTCCAATTCAACTTTTAAGTTTCTGATTTCGCTAATTAGTGTGAATATTGATTTATGTAATTTCATTGAGAGGGGATTTAAGTTATTAAAATCTTAATAAACCTAGCCCCGAACCGATGACTAATAGAATAGGGGAATCCCTTAAAAGTGGTAGGATGGTTTTTTCAATCAATAGCAATCTTCTATAATCAGGCCATCGTGCCTATATGCTTCGAGGTTACAGTTCTTTTCATTTAGAAGTACTTCTAATGTAGCTAATACTTCATCCTTCATTTCAGTTGAGCCGCACAACATGAAAGCAGTTTTATTTTCAATAGCGTCAAGAAAGAAATTTTTGTTTTTCAATATGACATCCTGCACATACTCTTTTACCTTAAATCTTGAAAAGACAGGAACATAGTTTTCCAGTTTCCCCTGCTTAAGGAGATGGTCCAACCTATCTTTATATATCGATAGGGAAGCTGGAGACTGACCACCCCAATAAAGTGTGATCTTCATCTGGGAATTGTTGGTGATCATCCCCAAAAAGGGAGCAATGCCAGTACCATTCGCAATCATTATTACGGACTTTGCCTTTCTGGGCAAATGAAAGGAGGAATTTTTCTGCAACGCTGCTTCAAATTCACCACCAATGGCTAAAGCATCCAAAAAAGTAGACCCCAAACCTCTGAAATGTTTTTTGACACTCAGCAAAAAAGAGCCATTTGATGTTTTTGCTAAACTATAGAACCTCTCTTTTTCTGATTGATTTGGTTTGATCACCAGTAGATCACCTGATTGAAATTTTTTGATCCCTTTGGTTTCTGATGTGAATTCTAATAAAAAGGTATTGTCCACTTTGTTCGGAGACACAGTTTTTTGTACTACTTTAAATTTTGCGGTCAGTCTTACATCTTCATCAAGTTTTTCGGGTATTTGTAAAGAGGAGATATTGAGCTGGGTGCTGAAAGATTTGAGCCAGCTTTGAAATTCATGCAGGTTCTTTTTGTTGATGGTAAATAGATCGACTAGTCTTTTGGTGTTGTTGTAATCATTCAATTTTTTATCCAGAGTTTTGGCGTACTGGCAAAAATTCGGGTAGTCGGTTGAGCCAAATCCTACAATACAATACTGAAAGGGGTTGAGAGTCGCCACATGTCTCGTGATCAATTTCTCAAAATTTCTTGCATTAGAAGGAGGTTCGCCATTTCCATAGGTGGAGGTGAAAATGATGAGTTGCTCAAGTTTTTGAAAAGGTTCAAAGTTGTCCAGGGATGTGACGTAAGACTTTTTGTTGGCGGCTAGCAATTGCTCCTGTAAATATTGAGCAAATCTCGTAGTTCCTCCGTGTTCACTTCCCACCAGGATTAGGTGGGAGATCTCTTCCTTCGGAAAAGGATTTACAATTTTAGATTTTTCTTTTTTCAGGTAAATCGCAAATCCACTGTAAACAAAGAACAATAACCCAATTGCACTTAATCCAAGTAGAATTGACCATAACGGATGCCCCTCTCCAGTATGCAACATGAAGCTCAATTCAAATAAAGATTGCATTGTATTGTGCTCAACTTTACTGATGATCTTACCGGTGAATTGATTGATCAGAAATTTGCTGTCCTCTAGTTTGAGTTCATAGTATTCAGCAGGGTCCTCCATGAATGGAAAAGTGAGTTCAACCAAATTAGATACCTCATACTCTCTGAATATTGGGAATTCTTCAGCTGTGATTCTGGCTTCAGAAACAGTATTCAATACAGGTGTGTGATTTCCTTCTTCTACTGTAATGACAGAGAATTGTTCTAAGAAAAGGTACACTCCTGATGAAGCAATAATCAGGTAAATAACCACTGACAAACGACCAAGTCTGGTATGGTAATCCTGAAAAAATCCATGGTCTATTACTTTGGAGAAATAGGCCTTCATACTGCCCTGTTTCCTGACTGTCAGGACAATACCTGAGAAACAACTTAGTAAAAGAAAAATAGCAGTCACCCCGGAAATAAACCTGCCAGTAGATCCCAGGAAAAGTGAGCGATGGAGGGTTCTAAAAAAGTCAAATAATTCGGGAGTCTCGATTATTGGCCCGAGCTGATTTCCAGTAAAAGGGTCTATATAGAATTTACCCTCAAAAGAATCAATACTGATGAACCCATTCTCATCTCTGGTAATGCTGAAGACTTCATCATAGTTTTTATTAATCGTTTGTACTAAATCTCTAATGGTCAAGGATTCAGAACCAGCCACATGGTATGGTCTGGTATACTCAAAGACTGGTTCGGCGGATAGGACAATCCCTGTAACGGATAGCAATACAATAAAAATGCCTGACACAAGGGCCAGGTAGAAATGAATGAATCGCCACATTGAGTACTATAGGTTACCTTTTAATTATTTTGATATATCGAATGTACCCCTGGCCTTCTATATTTTTGCCAAAAATGCTGTCTGTCAGGTGAAGTTCTATATCTTTCTCGTAATATGGTTTATCCTCTACAGCGGATTCTAACCGTAATTTGTATCCTTTGTTCATCAAAATGGGGTCCAGTTGGAATGTCACTACTCTTCTGTCACCGCTTTTTATAGATGCTCCGGTGATCCCATCAATGTCTTCAATAGTCTCTTTTTGGAATTCCCACCATTTAGGCAGGTCCTCGTACCAGTCAATTTCATCACCACTGACTGAGAGGGTTTCTACATATGATTCATCCGGACTAATTAAGGAAGCGATCACATAAGCGCCCAATCCCCCATAATTGCTAAGTTGGATCAGGCACTTATAATTATGCTCAACAGATGAATCATCAGACGATTTTGGTGCCATTGCGACTACCAGTATTATTGATATAAGTAATGCTATTTTTCTCATTGCTACTGATACTTCAAAAATTCAATATCGATGTTTTGTTGCGCCAGGATTTCATTTTGCCTGGCCAGATCATAAGCAGATTCATCAAAGGATGTAAGTGCTTTTTTATTAGCCCCTGCATCTATCAAAAATTGGAGTATGTCTGTATTCTTAGCCTGCATAGCGGCTTTATGAAGGGCCGTTTCTCCATCATTATCTTTTGCATTGATATCAATTCCCTTATCTAATAAATAGTCAAGAATTTCTGTGTTTTGTTTAGCAATTGCCGAATGGAAAAGCATCGTACCACTTTCATGTTTTGAGGTGATCCTGTATCCATTTTGAATCAGGAAGTTGAATTTTTCTTTGAACACTTCAATATTTCCATCGAATGATTCTACCACATAGTAACCAGGATCAAACCCTTTCTTGTCTTTGACTTTTATTGAAGCACCATTTTCGAAAATTTCTTTAGCTACTTCCAATTCATTGTTGCCAATAGCGCTCATAAAAGCTGTTTGACCTTCATTGTTTTTATGGTCAATGCGCTGAGTGTTAGCCAGAATTAGTTTTACGACATCCATGTTATTTTTTCCAGCGGCATTGATCAGGGCGGTGTTTCCTCTTTGGTCAACTTGATTGACGTCAGTGCCTTTCTCAATGAAGTATTTGATGACTTCAATGTTCTTTGTATTTCGGGCAATGTTTAACAAAGCAGTCTCGCCATTTTTGGAAATTATGGTAGGATTGAGTCCCAGTCCTTCCAGGTATTGGTAGAATGAAAGTGGATTTTCTGCTCCAGACCTGTTGAATCTCCTACTAGCAAACAGTATGGCGTTTTCATTGGTAGATTCATTTTTGGAGATATTTACTTTGTATGTTGAGATCAGTGTCTCCAGGAATTCCTGATTTCCTGTTTTGGCGGTATGATGAAAGATGCCATTCCCTTCAGGATCTTTACCATGAATATCGAAACCTTTCAAGATGAAGTATTCGATGGTTTCAACATCTTTCATACTTCCTGCATAAGCCAGGAGGGCATTACGCCCATCCTGGGTTCTTTCATCTTTTAAACTGAAACCTAAAGTTTCACAGTAATCATAAACCTCGGTATTCGTTTGACCTGTAGCTGCTGCAAACATGGGTATTGTGTAACCATGTTGGTCTACCAAATCCGTCTTTGCACCTTTTGAGATCAGGTATTTCATCAGCTCTACATTGCCTTTATAGGCTGCCCAGAAAATGTATGTTCTGGCATCATGAGTGATTTTATTCACGTCATTTCCCTGAGTGAGCAAATACTGGATATTCTCAATGGCATTGTTTTCAAGGATAGCATAAACTGTAGCATCAAAACCAAATATGGTCATATCGGTAGGAGAGTGTCCTTCCTCAACTTTTGATTTGATGTCTTCAACATTTGGCAGTGACTTCCAGAAACTACGGTCTAACAGGTCATTTTTATCCTGTCCCATTGATGTAAATACCAATAAGAAGCATAGTCCTACACAAAGAATAAAAGGTTTTTTGTTTACTGTCATTAGGGTTAATTAGTTTCCAGCTATTTGAATGTCATTTAAATGAAGTTGAATCGCCTCTCTAATTTCTTTAATGGCTTTTTCGCCATCATAATTTTCTCCCACATATTGTTCACCAATGGAGAAGAGCCTTCTGTAAAGTTTTCTTCTTTCCGCTTTCATACTAATGGCCAATGTCTGTTGACTAGCAAATACTTCATCCCAAACAGTTCTTACATCTGCCCAATAATTTTTATTGTCAGCCCACCAGTCATTACCTGGTTGACACTTGCTGTCTTCAACTTTTGTGTAAGTGTTCCATCCTTTTTCCCAGGCGATTGTCTTATCTTCTTCACCATTGGCTCGTACTACTTTGGCATTGTCCTGCTCGTGGATCCATCCATAATCAGTAATTTCCTGTCTGTTGGTTCTTACCATCACATTGTAATCATTTCTGGTGGTTCGTTCCCTTCTTGGAAGTGGCGCAGAAGTAGTACTTTCCCAATAGTGTTTACCATCAAAGTGTACCCAGGTAGCATTTTCCTCATATCGGGGACTGTCATCCACCTGAAAAACTTTTTGAGTCCATTGCCCTTTTACAGATGCCGGAGATTTGCTGACGTATTTCCATGTGTCTTCCTTATCATACTGATATAGATCTGTATTTTCATACACCCAGTCTTGTCTCCAGTGTTTAATGATCATCGTGTCATTGATCACTAATAGATGCTGTAAAACAATCTTGTCTTTTTCTTCTACAATTGGCAAAACAAGCTCTAATGCTCCGGAAGAATAATTGTCTTTGAACTGGTAGGCAGTATCTGTTGCAAATGTTTCAGCAAAGTTGAATGACACCTTGTAGCATCCGCACATTGCTTTGATAGCCTCGATATCTTGTTTTTTGGCTTTTTGAGCAACACCGGCCACCGAAATGGCCAGTGTTAGAATTGAGAAATAGATAAATTTCATTGGTTTCAGATTTATTTAAGATTGTGATTATTTCAATAATTCGTATTTGAAAGAAGGATAGCCTCTGACCCCTTCATTGTTGGTTAATTCCTGGAATTGGACCTTGTAATAGTTATCTTCAGTGTCCTTAATGATGTAATACCTGTAATCGTAAGCCACACCTGTGAATACACTTCTCCAGTTTCCACCGATCACATCATTGGCTCCTGATAATTCCATGGCACTTACATCGCTTAGGGTCAGGTCGTCATAGGCGATTGCTCCGGTTTCGATAAGGTTTCCTTCACCATCATCCTCTTTGGTAGCGATTTGAATACTTTCAACACCTGCTGTCCCATTAAGTGTCACAAAGTCACTGTATCCGTAAGCACCATATCCGGGAATCACATAAGTAGATACTGTTAGGTTTAGGTCCCATTTTTCTTTTGTGGGCTCCACCATCACTTCTTCATTTGTTTCAAAGGAGAAATAAACAAAGTTGTAAAGGTCATTTTTTGAAATGGTAGCTTCTGAAAATGTTTCAGCATCCAGGTCTGCATACTGTACAACATAGTCATTACCTGAGAGCAGAATCCTTACTTTCTTCCATCCTCTTGCAACTGAAGCTACGTCAGAAAGTCCCGGATCTACATTACCCTCACCAGGTCCTGAACCAAGGTTCACAATGTAAACCACATTGTCATCGTCATTTGAAGATATTTCCGCAATGGCTGTGGCATTAAGATCTCCTGCTGGATCATCAATGAAGGCATTTGAACCGAAAGTACCAACTCTTAAAACATTAGACAGTCCCACTGTATCTGCACTACTTACATCCCCCATACTTGTTTTTTCAGTAGCTGATGCCACCATGTATGTGGAGTAGTTGAGTATTACTCTGTTATCACTTCCAGAATAAAAACCCAAGTCCCAGGATGTCCTTTCTACTCTGGTCATGCTTTTTAAGCTTAGGTCCACATAAACCTGATGCGATTCTGACGCACCACCCATGTCTGCTTCTAGTTCACCGCCTGTTGAAGCAATGGCCTCAAAGCTTACCTCTACTGAAGTGTTACCTGAAATCAAGGCATCTTCTTCTCCTGTAACACTTGAGATTTCAAATGAAACTGAGTTACCTGAAGAGATGAATTCAGTTTCTCTTGTAATGGTGAAAGAAGCTTCTGTATCACCTTCCGCAATAGTCAATGAAAGAGTTCCACTTGAAACAGCAGGGTCTGTTACATAATCCGTTCCATATACCACTCCATTTTCAGTGGCAGTGATTTCAATTGTACCAGCTACAACAGCCGCTCGAGTAAAGGAAATGGTAGCAGTTACTTCTCCTGAATCATCAATACCAAGTGCTGTTGATTCAAAAGCTACGCCCATCGGAGCAACCTGCGGTTCGTCATCTTCTCCGCATGATGTAAAAAGTACCAAACCTAGTAGTACTAAAGAAAGTGTTATTTTTTGTGCAAAATTTGCCATTTACCTAGTTATTATTCTTTGTTATTAGTTTTAAATTATTTGAATATTTGACCGAATTTGTAGGCCATTTTGATGAAATAAGATCTTCCATAGCTGCGCCCAACAGTTGTAGCTGCACCTGTGTGCGTACCTGCTTGCCCAGCTGTTGTATTGACATCAGTGATGTTTAATATGTTTTTTACACCAGTCGAGACGCTGAATGAACCACGATTCCAGGTTGTAGTGGCATCTAGCCAATCGAATGAGTCTGTTTTTCCTTTGATGAATTCACCTTCATTGTCAGATTGTATGTATTGTTCTACAGCTCCTGTATGCTTGTAAAAAGCTGCAAAAGACAAATTGATTGCCGGAATAGCGTAGGAGATGTTTCCATTGATTTCTGTTGTGTATAGGAATTGGTCAAGGTTATCGGGTAATTCGCTTATGCTATTTAACCTGCCGATCCATGAAATACCGGTATTAACTGAAAATTTACCCAGAGATAAATTTTGTAGGAATGATAGACCCTTTGATTTAAAACGATCTATGTTTATGTACTGGTACCTAAGAGGGCTTTCATTGACGATACCCAATGTAATCTGGTCTGTGATGTCATTGTAGTATGCTTTTAAATTGAGAGACAGGTTTCCGGAAGGCAGTTTATTGTTTTTCTTAATATCAATTACCAAGCTATGCCCATCTTCCGGATCGAGTTGATCATTTCCCTGCACGTCATGGTTTGTATCTACAAAATAGAAGAACATTTCAGTAAGGTTTGGTGTGCGGTATGATCGGCCGAAAGAAGCTCTGATATCCAGTAAAGCAACTGGAACTACATACTTAATACTGGTACTATAGATAAGCGGAGAAGAAAACAGTGAATTATAGATGGTTCTTACACCTGGCCTGAAAGTGAAATTGGAAAATGGATGCCATTCAGCACTTAGGTAAGCGGCCAGGTTATGAAGTTCTTTTCTTCCTTCCTGGATAGAGGCTGACTCTACCGCCTCATACGTGTATTCATAGCCAGGTTGAATATCGACATGACCATCACTAAAAATGTTAGTTAGCGTTCCCCTGCTCATAGCAGACCGGAAATAACTGATATCTTCACTTGTTATTTCTTCCTCTACATCTGGGAGTAACCGATGACGGTAAGTGAGTTCTCTCATTTCCACCCCGGCAAAAGAATTGAGAACGTTGTAAGAAACTTTATTGACTTGACCAAAGACACTGAGAGAGTGCGTAAATCGTGTGTTTTCATTCCTTGAGTCAAACGCATAAGGATTTGTAGTTCCAGTAGGCACATGTTCGTCTGGAAACACCTGGCTGTTATATCTATTAATGGATTGTTTGAATAAATCAAGTTTGTAGGCATACTGGTGAGATTCTATTTTACCTGATAATTTTACACTTCCGGAATTTTGTAATTTGGGGTGCCAATCATATCCTCTTGAACCATCATTCTCGAAATGTTCAGATCCTAAGAACCCATTTTGAAAACCTCTGAAATCATTTCGGCGATAGGTTGTGTTGATTGTGAACTTTTCATTGAACTGGTGTCCAAGCGACAAGGATTGAATATGTCTACCTTTTGAAATAGCATATTCATTTCCCACTGTTTCTTCCTGTATGTACAAACTGTTTGAAGCCCCTTTTTTTGAGATCAGGTTAATGACACCTGCCACAGCATTGGCACCATAGTTTACTGCCATAGGGCCTTCTACTATTTCTACACGCTCAATATTATTAAGGTTGATTTGTGTGATGTCTACATTATTACCATTGCCGTCCACACTTACAAAGGGAACACCATCGATGAGAACCTTAACATATTGGCCATTTAATCCCAACATACTGATTGAAGTTCTTCCCTCACCTTTATCTGGAGTTAATGTGATATTGAGGCTATTGGACAGGACATCTGCCAGGTCGATTGCTCCCTGTGCTTCTATCTGTTTGTTATTGATTGTATTTACGGAGAAAACTGCTTCATTTATTGCCTGAGGCTGGAATTGTCCTGTGACAATCACTTCTCCTAGCTCCAAATCTTTTTTGGTGAGTCTAATTGTAAGCGGTAGAGTGCCAATTGAACCCTCATGAGTTTCATATGCTACATGGGTGGCTTTGAGTACATTCGGTGTATTTTTAATACTTATGTGTCCCTCAATATCTGATATTAGAAGTTCGGAATCTCCATTAGGGTACTGCAATAGAACGGCAACTCCTTCCACACCTTCTCCGCTTTCATCATCAAGAAATATTACATCCTGAGCGAAAACTGGATGAGTAGCGATTAAAAATAATATTACTCCTAATAACTTCATGCTTTTATTTAGACTAATTCTAAATAATGCAAAGAAAAGGCACTTATAAGGGGTAGTGAGTTATAGCAATTAATTACATAAAATCACTATTTATAGGGATTGAATACACTACCATTAGCGATTGTCAATCTGTTTTATCTCTGCCAAATTTGAAATGCTATGTGTACTCAACTCGAACATATTATCTTAACCACTACTAAACACGGCCAGGTAAGCTGGTGTAAGGGGTGCAGAAATTTCTCTGTGATCTATAACAGCTGCTGTTTGGCATTTTGCGAAAAAGAAATGTTACAGTTCCAGCAATTTCTTGATACGCTGGATGTTCATGATTTCAAATTTGAATTTCTGGAGGAACCTCATGTGCTTATCAAAAACCCTCATGCTTCAATGGGCTTGTGTCTTAATGAAACTGACCTGTTCGAGTTCAAAGCTATGCTGCAAGAGGCTGTTACCATCAATGAGGTTTTTGGGATTCTGTACGATTAATTACGTTTTTGGACCTGATGTTTTTTATTCGTCTCTTCAATCATTGTTGGGACCATGAGATATATCGATAACTTTAAATAATTCTGAAGTAAAATTTTTCAATATATTTGGTGAAAAGTTCTTTACTTGATTTCTTAATCAAAATCGATTGAGGTTTTCTCTGACATCTGTTGGAGAAATTAATAGGGAATGCATGTGAATCACGGAAAGTGATAATTCATGAGCTGACGCGCAACTGTAATTCTGATCACGCTGTAAGCGTGATAGTATGTTTTTGTTCGCAAATCCATTGTTCTGCCATGTGCGGAATGAGAAGGGGAGCAAAGATCAGATAAGCCAGGAGACCTGCCTTTTTCGACCTGCAGTATGAAATAACCTGCGGGATTTGACAATGCTTTCGCGTAGTTGGGTAGGTCAGAGAATAGCACTTGTGGGTATTATCATACCCAATCCATTTAAAAAAATCTCTTTCTCATTCTTAAGGCACTGTGAAGTTGGGCTAAAGGCTTTTATCTAATGTTCAATTATTTAAAAGCTAAAAAATGCTAACAAACAATTTAGGCTACCCCAGAATTGGTAGTCGACGAGAACTCAAAAAGGCTTGTGAAGCCTACTGGTCTGGCAAAATCACTTCCCAGGAACTCATTGAAACCGGAATCAATATCCGTCAGCAAAACTGGAAATTGCAGCAGTCTGCTGGTATTGATCTGATCCCATCTAATGATTTTTCATTTTATGACCAAGTACTGGATATGTCTCTCACTGTTGGAGCAATCCCAGAGCGTTATCACGATGTTATTTTGGAAAAGTCAAACAATGAACTTGATCTCTATTTTGCCATGGCAAGAGGCTATCAAAAAAATGGGTTGGATATTACTGCAATGGAAATGACGAAATGGTTTGATACCAATTACCATTACATTGTCCCGGAATTTCATTCAAACCAAAGCTTCAATCCCTATTCAGCGAAAATTATTGGAGAATACGTAGAGGCGAAACAATCTGGTATCGAGACTAAACCTGTCATTATCGGGGCGGTTTCTTATCTACTTTCAGGAAAAGAAAAAGAAGCTGGATTTGATCGTCTTGATCTCATTAATAACCTGCTACCAACCTATATTGACATTTTGAAAAAGCTTGAGGCACAAGGTGTGCAATGGGTCCAGTTCGATGAACCTTTTTTGGCAATGGATCTCAGCGAAAAGGCCAGAGAAACAATTCGATATTCTTATGCAGAGATCAGGTCAGCTTTCCCAAATTTAAAAATCATAGTGGCTAATTACTTCGACTGTTTTGGTGATAACCTGGAATTGGCCCTATCACTACCTGTGAATGTGTTGCATCTGGATCTTGTACGATGTGAAAAGCAACTGGATGATATATTAGAAAATGAAACTCTATCACCGCATACAAGTTTATCCCTGGGAGTAGTAGATGGCAGAAATGTCTGGAAGAATGACTTCCAAAAATCACTTGGCCTTATCAACAAGGCTGTGAAAAATATTGGTTACGATCGTATATTGATAGCTCCTTCATGCTCCTTACTTCATTCACCATGTGATTTGGATTTTGAGACCCAACTGAATCCGGAAATAAAGAATTGGTTGTCTTTCTCGAAACAAAAGATTGATGAAGTTGTCACTCTTGGGCAACTGGTGAATCCAAAGGAAAATAGGGATGCATTGAATAAACTCAAAGCCAATGAGCTTGCATTGGATACACGTAAGTCCTCTAAACTGATCCATGATAATGAGGTTAAGCAGAGAGTTCTCAGTATTGATGAGGCTGATACTAAAAGGGTAAGTGCTTTTGAAAATCGTAAAACAAAGCAACAAAAAAGATTGAACCTGCCATTGTACCCCACTACTACGATTGGGTCATTTCCCCAAACTAAAGAGGTGAGAAGTTGGCGAGCCAGGTATAAAAAAGGAGAGCTGGGGTCAACAGAGTATGATACACTTCTCAAGAATGAAACCGAAAAAGCTATTCGATGGCAGGAAGAGATAGGTCTGGATGTTTTGGTGCATGGCGAGTTTGAACGCAATGACATGGTAGAGTATTTTGGTGAGCAGCTCAGTGGATTTGCTTTCACCATCAATGGATGGGTACAGAGCTATGGTAGCCGATGTGTGAAGCCACCCATTATTTATGGTGATGTCAAGCGACCTAAACCCATGACCGTTTATTGGGCTGAATTCGCTCAGTCTCTTACTTCCAGATTGGTAAAAGGAATGTTAACTGGTCCAGTCACTATATTGCAATGGTCTTTTGTTCGCAATGATCAACCTCGATCGGAGACTTGTGCGCAAATTGCATTGGCCATAAGGGATGAAGTAGTGGACCTGGAGAAGGCAGGTATCAAAATCATTCAGATTGACGAAGCAGCTTTACGAGAAGGTCTGCCATTGAGGAAAGCAGACTGGCAGCATTATCTCAACTGGGCTGTAAGAGCTTTTCGTATCGCTTCTTCAGGCGTAGAGGACCACACACAGATCCATACGCATATGTGCTACTCTGAATTCAATGATATTATATTGAATATAGCTGAAATGGATGCGGATGTTATTACAATAGAGTGCTCAAGATCTCAAATGGAATTGCTGGACGCTTTTGCAGAGTTCAGATACCCAAATGAAATCGGTCCCGGAGTTTATGACATTCATTCGCCGAGAGTACCTTCAAAAAATGAAATTGTCAACTTATTGGAGAAAGCAAAAGCTGTCGTTCCGGAGGAGCAATTGTGGGTAAACCCTGATTGTGGACTCAAAACCAGACAATGGGAGGAAACCAAGAAAGCACTGGTAGAAATGGTCAGTGCGGCAACTGAATTGCGTGAAGGCATCACAGAAGAAGTAGAGTAAATTTTCAAACGCAAGCTGCCAGTGGGCAGCTTGCCTAAATTAAATAGCATATGATCCAAAAAATAAATCTACGGATCAGTCTTCTGATACTCATGATTATGCTAGCGGCTTTTAGCCGTATCATTCCACACATGCCAAACTTTTCTCCATTGGGTGCTATTGGTTTATTTGGTGCAGCGTATTTCGCACAAAGATGTCAGGCTTTTATGATACCCATCACCGCGACCCGGTTAAGTGATTTGTTTATTAATAATGTGATTTATGCTAAGTACTACCCAGGCGCCATTTTTCAAATATCAAGTGCCATTTTCATTTGGAGAATAGGCGCTGAAAGAATATGAAAATGGCAATGATAAGACAGCCTTTTGGTTTTACGATTTATTGCCCTCTCAATGAGAATATGAAAAGATGTCTAAGCATGAGATAAAACAATGCCCCAGGTGTGGGACCTCATTCGAATGCAAGATCGGATCAATTTTTTTGTGCCAATGCTGGCCAGTAGCACTTGATGAGGAGGAAAGACAGTTTTTAAAAGAAAAGTACACTGACTGCTTATGTGCCTCTTGTATGGAGGATGAGAAACATGTATACCATCAGAAGAAATTTGAAGAAAAAATAAAACAGTATGGACATTAATGGAACGATAAATTCAAAGTTGATACTGCCTCTTATGTGTTGGGATATTTATGCGATGCATATGGCGGATTTAAGACAGGTATGTAGGGTGGAGAAGGATTTTTTAAAGCAACTACAGTTAAAAAATAACTGGCAGATTGATATTGATAGGTTGCTGTCACAAAAGTATGAGGCGCTGGTGCTTACAAACCGTGCTATTGAAATTGAGTGGGTAAGTGAAGGGTTCTTCCAGATGACAGGTTATCGAAAGAAAGAAGTATTGGGAAGAAGTCCTCGTTTATTACAAGGGAAAAATACTCATCCTAAATCCAGAAAAGCCATAAGTGATAAGCTTAACCAGAGGAGATCTTTTTCAGCATCAATTACCAATTACAGAAAAGATGGTGAAGAATACTTGTGTCATGTAGAAATTCATGCATTATTCAACCACAAAAATGAGCTGACGCACTTTTTGGCTCTGGAAAGAGAAATAACTAATGATGATCAATAAAGAAAGAACAAAGAAATCCATTACAAGTATTTTCAAAGCAGTATTTCCAAGTACGACTAATCATTACGATACACTTTTCGGAGGTACGTCTATGCAATTAATGGATGAAGTGGCATTTATTACTGCAACAAGATATGACCGTCAAAAAATGGTTACTGTGAGCAGTGATAAAATTGATTTCAAGAAACCGATACCTGCTGGTACTATTGTTGAGTTACGTGGAGAGGTTATTCATGTCGGTAATACCAGTTTAATTGTAGAAGTGGAGGTGTTTATAGAGGAAATGTATTCTGAACATCGGGAACGAGCCATTCGGGGTGAATTCACTTTTGTGGCCATTGACGAAAACAGGCAACCAACTGCGATTTTATAAAATATCATGTGGTCAGGTGGAAATAGAAGAAAAAAGACTTCCCAAACGGGAAGCCTCTTTATCAACAGCAATGTCAACTAGAACTTACAACTGTGTTGACCTTTTTTGTTAACTGACTTTTAAGATTTTCTGGCGAACCATCCCATGTAGATGGTATTTTGGTAAAAGCGAACGGGTTTTTCAAATCCAGCCTGCATTAATAACTCTGTTAGGCGCTCTTCTGGGACGTAGAAAAGCTCGGTTTCAATTCTTTTCATTCGTTTTTTAAGATCTTCTGAATCAACTCCATCCTGGATCAAACGACTAAGCATATCAAGGTTTTTATGGATTTGCCAGGAACTTCCTGTGATGTCAAGCATAATGAAAGGTGCTCCCTGTTCAAGTCGATCACTAATTTGGGTCAGTAGATCAAGTTTGGACCCGTTATCTTTCAGGAAATGAAGCACTAGTATTAGGGTAGCTGCACCATAAAATTCGTCTTCAGGCAATTGAGTTACCTGGCAATTTTTAAGCCTTACATTCCCATAATTAGACAATCTGACTTTAGCTTGCTCGAGCATTTCAGGGGAAGGGTCAATTCCGGTGACCTGCCAGTTGTTTAGGGAGTCTCCAAGAGCCAATATTTCATTACCTGTTCCACATCCGGTTACCAGCAATTTTTTGTACCCAACGTCATCCAGCAACTGAGGAATCTGTTGAAGGAATTCCCTGTAATTGGGTATCCAGGTATCAACGAAGTTATCATATTTAACGGCTCTTTCCCCTTCAAAAATCTCTACCATATTATTTTACTTTTGTTCTGGTATATATGTCAGCTTCAATCATCAGTAGTGCCTGATTGAGCATAGTGGAAAACTCTTCAAACTCTTCTTTTACAAAGGACAGCTGAATGTCATGATGACAGGTATTCAGGAGTATGTGCCTCTTTTGGTCAGGGAACAGAATACTGGACCTGTTAAAGTCTAGTTTTAAAACAGCTTTAGCGAAACGGCAAAAACTTGTTAATTCAAATCCAATGAGCAGGTTATTATAGTAGAGTCCAATTCTGTTACACTTAACACACTGGGCAATACTATAATGTGCTGCTTCTACTAAAATTTTGGGTTCACAATCGTTCATTTTTAATGTGTTTTATTCCAAACTATACCCACTGAGGGGTTCAGGGCATTACTGTAAAAAAGACCAAATAGCCTGACTAACTTCTGAATGATTTTCAAATGATCATAAATAGTGGTGGCTACCTTCATTTACTGAGGAGATTAGCTTTCGAATCCTATGTTACAGGTCTCTTTTAATTTTCTTTGTAAATAAGGGCAATCAATTTGCTTAAGTGTTTGCATGATAATTCTGTATTTCTCGTTGGGTTTCTCTACAAGCTTTTTATTTAGTTCAAGCATTACAAAGTCAAATTCATTACTAGCCATTGTACCTTAATTTTCAGTTGGTGCCTCATTAAACTGCGCCTCATGCACGGCTTAAGAGGGCTTTGAGTTAGTTTGGTTAAAACTGGCTGTTGACAATATAGGTGTAGGGTAAAACCAACAGCGCTCTTATTTAGAATCATTCTAAACAGCGACAAAGAAAAAGAGTTTGATTAAATCATGCAATCGCTATAACTAGTGAATTTTAAAAATTAGGGCAGTCTTTTAATTGATGACATTATGTAGGCTGCTATCGCTGAAGTGGGTGATATTAGTCCTTCTCTTGTAGCAGGAGGGATTTCGACAGCATTTTCCTATCCTACACTTGGTTTGTTGATACTTTGCCTGCTATTTTTATACAAATACATCAATCAATAACCACTGGAGATTGACAACTTCCGACTTCCGACTCCTAACTTCCCACTCACCCCCTGTTTGATTTTCGTAAGTTATCGTTTGATTTTCATTACAGGAATTGTAATTTCTAATGCTCCTTTGTAAGGGTTAAATACCTGCAAAAGGAACTGGAATGACAGCAGAGTGGATTCGATTTTTTAATTATATACAGGCAAACCCAATGAGTGCTACAGAATCTTTAGAAGAATTTTATCAACGCAAATTTGAATGGTTGCCCGAGGACCTGGATAAGAACATTGGGCACTTTAACCTGTTCAAACTTGAACCTCCCAAAGAAGGTCAACCCACAACGGTACCCTATAGAAGAAGGGATTTTTATAAAGTGATGCTTGTGAAAGGACACAGCAGGGTACATTATGCCGATAAAGTATATGAAGTGAAGAAACAGGCTTTATCATTCTCTAATCCACTCATTCCTTATAAATGGGAGCATCTGGATGGCATTAGAGATGGGGTCTATTGTGTTTTCAATACTGAGTTTTTTCATCAAATGCCCAATTTTGGTCAATATGAAGTTTTTCAATCCAACAGTAACCACATTTTTGAACTTAATGACGACCAGGCTGATCAGGTTTCAGGAATCTTTGGGAAAATGGAAGCTGAATTCAATTCAGGATATAAATATAAGTTTGACATAGTAAGAAATAACATACAGGAACTGATCCATTTTGCACTAAAACTAGAACCAGGTTTATCACTTGAAAGTAGCGAACCGATGAATGCTTCCAGAAGGATATCAATGTTATTCATGGAATTGTTAGAGAGACAATTTCCAATAGATGACCAACACCCATCCATCCAATTGAAATCTCCGGCTGAATTTGCAGATAGTTTGAATGTTCATGTGAACAGCCTCAATAGGGCTGTGAAAACCACAACAAGTAAAACTACCTCTGAGATCATTGCAGAAAGGATTGTACAGGAATCAAAAGTGCTGCTGAAACAGACAGCATGGAATGTTTCCGAAATTGCATATGCTTTAGGTTTTAAGGAGGTTACCCATTTTAACAATTTTTTTAAAAAACACCTTGAATTAAGTCCACTTAAGTTTCGAAATGCTTAAACAAGCGTTTTTAAAAGCGTTGCGTTTGATTTAAGTTGAAATTGATTTGAATCGATTGAATGATACAGTAAATTATACACACAATAATATAAACTACCATGGCCCTATTTAAACTAAAGATCAATGGAAAATCTATGGAGGTGGATGTTGACCCTACAACTCCAATTCTATGGGTACTAAGAGATCACCTGAACCTCACCGGAACAAAATATGGATGCGGAATCGCACAATGTGGTGCTTGTACCATTCATTTTAATGGAGTAGCAACAAGATCCTGCCAGCTACCAGTTTCAGCTGTTGGAACTACAGAAATCACAACGATAGAAGGTCTCTCCGAAAACGCTGACCATCCGGTTCAACAAGCCTGGTTGGAGCATGATGTACCACAATGTGGATACTGTCAGGCCGGGCAGATCATGAGTGCAGCCGCCCTGCTAAAGTCAAATCCTAGTCCCAGCGACGAACAGATAGAAGGAGCCATGAGTGGAAATATTTGTAGATGTGGAACCTATGTCCGCATCAAAGCAGCAATCAAAACAGCGTCTAACCTCTAAAAAAAAATCATCATGGCAATTCTAAAAACAAAATTCGGAAGAAGATCTTTTCTAAAGACGTCAGCTGCAGCTGGAGGTGGTTTGATGATCAGTTTTAGCTGGCTGGCCAGTTGTACCCCGGGGACCAAAGAAGCAGAGGTATTGGCTATGCCAAAAGAGTGGTTTGCTCTAAATGCTTACCTCAAAATTGGTGAAAATGGTGTTGCAACGATCATGTGTCCCAATCCGGAATTTGGGAACAACGTCAAAACTTCTATGCCCATGATAGTCGCGGATGAACTGGACATGGACTGGGAGAAAGTGCTTGTGGAAATGGCACCTTTTAATACCAGTTTATATGAACGTCAGTTTACAGGAGGAAGCCAGGGTATCAGAAGAAGCTGGAATACTTTGAGAATGGCAGGAGCAACAGCACGTCATATGTTAAAAGAAGCGGCAGCTCAAGCATGGAGTGTCCCTGCTTCTGAAATTACCACATCCGCTGGAAAACTGGAGCATCAGGCAAGCGGTAAATATGGAAGTTACGGTGAATTTGCTTCAGCTGCAGCATTGCTTGACACACCTGAAGAAGTTGAATTAAAGGCTGTCAAAGATTTCACCATTATTGGCAATTCCAAGAAGAATGTAGACGGTAAGAAAATCGCCACGGGGGAACCTATGTTCAGCCTCGACATTAATCAGGGGGGGATGCTTACGGCCATGATAGCACATCCCCCTGCTTTTGGAATGAAATTAAAGTCCTTCAATGCTGAGTCTGTCAAGTCCATGCCAGGGATAAAAGATGTGTTTGCTTTTAAGACATTCAATGATGATTATGCACGTAATTTCTTTGATACCAATACTTTTCCTGAGATGGTTGCGATTGTCGGTACAAGCACATGGGAGGTGATGAATGCGAAGAAAGCACTGAATGTGGAATGGGAAGAATTTGACAAACAATCCTTCAATTTTGACGCACGGGGCAACATTGGTACAAAAGATGTCCCTCCGGGTTTAGAGAGCAGCCAGGATCATATAGTGGCAATGCAAGAAGCAGCGGCCAAACCGGCTACATTATTAAGAAAAGATGGCAACCCGGAAAAGGCATTTGAAGGTGCCGCAAAGGTTATTGAAAGGACTTACACAGCTCCATTTTTGGCTCATAATATGATGGAACCCATCAATTGTGTAGCTGATGTGACTGCTGAAAGGGCCATAATCAGTGCACCGATTCAGGCACCTGAGATTATTGAGGGTACGCTATCCGCAAGATTGGGATTACCACTGGAGAAAATCGAAATTGTAATGACACGTATGGGAGGTGGTTTCGGAAGACGCGCCTATGGACATTACATGGTAGAAGCCGCTGTGATTTCTCAGAAAATGAACCAACCAGTAAAGTTGGTGTATACGCGTGAAGATGATATGTCCTTTGGCATTTATCGGCCAACTTATATGGCTACCTATAGAGCGGCATTGAATGAAAACAATGAATTGATTGCTTATCATGTGAAAGCTGGAGGTATTCCTGAAAGCCCTTTAGGTCATGCCGCTCACAGATTCCCGGCAGGAGCAGTTGATAATTACCTGGCGGAGGAATGGTCAGTTGATTCAAATATAACGATAGGTGCCTTCAGAGCACCCCGATCTAATTTCCTGGCAGGGGCCGAACAATCTTTTCTGGACGAAGTAGCTGAGGCAGCTGAAAAAGATCCCATCCAATTCAGATTGGATTTATTGGACAGGGCCAAAACTAATCCGGTAGGAGAAACCAATGATTATGACATTGATCGCTATGCTGGTGTATTGAAACTGGTGCGTGATAAATCCAATTGGAGCGAATCCAGACCAGGAATTTCAAGAGGGGTGGCTGCTTATTTCTGTCACAACAGTTATGCTGCTCATGTGCTGGATTTAAAAGTAGAAAATGGAAGGCCAAGAGTGGATAGAGTGACCTGTGCACTGGATTGTGGTATAGTGGTGAATCCCGATGCGGCCGCAAATATGGCTGAAGGTGCTATTATTGATGGAATTGGTAATGCATTTTATGGCGAGATGACTTTCAGAGGAGGGGCTCCAGAGAAAACCAACTTTGATAAGTACAGGATGATCAGGATCAATGAAGCACCTAATGAAATCAATGTACACTTCGTCCAAAATGAAATAGACCCCACTGGATTGGGAGAACCTCCTTTTCCACCAATTTTTGGTGCAATAGCCAATGCTTTGTACAAATCTTCAGGAAAGCGGTATTACAACCAGCCATTCTTGAAAGGTGGATTTTCATTGGGATAGGTAGTCCCTGAACAAGTTTACGGTTAATTCTAATACCTGTTTGCACTTTCATTGTGTCTATATGACACAAAAAGTGTATATTTGGAGTAGGATCACAGAATTACTACGTAAATTCTCCAGATTTTGGAAGGTCCTTCTTCAGATTAGCCTTTAAATGAAAGTAATATGAAACCCTCTATATCCCTTTTAATTTTTCTTCTTGGCACAGTAATAGTTGCTTGCGGTCCAAGATATACCGAAGTAGTTAAACCAGATTTTGTGCAAGTTCAGAATGAGAATGGAGCTACGTTAGGTTATCATTCCTCTTCAGGGGTTACCATTCTTGAGGAAAGTGGATATGCGTTTAAAGACCTGAACAGGAACAATAAACTTGATCCATATGAGGATTGGCGGCTATCGACAGATGAGAGAGCACTGGATTTGGCCTCAAAAATGACTGTTGAGCAAATCGCTGGACTTATGCTGTACAGTGCCCACCAGTTTATTCCGGGTGACTCAAAAAGTTTTCGTGGTGAATCAAATTATGGCGGCAAACCTTTTAGTCAGAGTGGTGCGGACCCCAGTGACCTTTCGGATGATCAGCAGCGATTTTTGATGGATGATAATTTAAGACATGTGCTGATTGTGGCGGTGCAATCCCCCGAAATTGCAGCAAAGTGGAATAACAAGGCACAAGCTTATGTGGAGGGAATTGGTTTGGGGATTCCAATCAATACAAGTTCAGACCCCAGACATGGAAGTGATTCATATGCGGAGTTCAATGCCGGTGCTGGAGGAGATATTTCAATGTGGCCCGGAACGCTGGGGATCACAGCTTCTTTTGACCCGGGTTTGATGAAACAGTTTGGCGAAGTGGGATCTCAGGAGTATCGTGCATTGGGAATTGCCACAGCCCTGTCCCCACAAATTGACCTGGCAACTGAACCAAGATGGAGCCGATTTGATGGGACAATGGGAGAGGATCCCGATTTGGCAGCAGATATGGCGAGGGCATATGTAGAAGGGTTTCAAAATACAAATGGCAATGGTTGGGGAAACGAGAGTGTGAATACTATGGTGAAACACTGGCCCGGAGGTGGACCTGAAGAAGGAGGCCGAGATGGGCACTTCGGTTATGGTGCATATGCTGTATATCCGGGAAACCGTTTTGAAGACCATTTGACCCCATTCGTGAAAGGTGCCTTCAATTTAGAAGGATCCATCAAAATGGCATCCGCTGTTATGCCTTATTACACCATTTCTACTGGCCAGGATCTTAAAAACAATGAAAAAGTAGCCAACGGATTTAATGAGTATTTAATTACAGATCTGTTACGTGGCAAATATAAGTATGATGGGGTGCTGTGTACAGATTGGGGAATTACCAGAGATGCTCAAAATGTTCATGAGTTCAGGGGAAAACCATGGGGGGTAGAAAACCTGAATGTTGCTCAGAGGCATTATAAAGCGATTCAGGCTGGAATGGACCAGTTTGGAGGAAATAACGACAAAGAACCTGTTTTGGAAGCCTATAAAATAGGTGTGGAGGAATTGGGAGAAAGTGTGATGCGTCAGCGGTTTGAAACTTCTGCGGTGCGACTACTTAGAAATATTTTCAATACGGGATTGTTCGAGAACCCATATAGGGATGTGGACCAAACAAGAGCCATTGTAGGGAATCCGGAATTTATGAAAATGGGTTATCAGGCACAGCTGAAGTCGATTATCATGTTGAAGAATTCGGAAAACACACTTCCTTTGACAGAAAAGAAGAAGGTTTTTGTACCTCAACGGTATATTGCACCGAGTACAAACTGGTTCGGGTTTGTAACTCCGGAACGAACCGAATCACCATTCAATTTACAGGTATTAGAAAATTATGTAGAGCTAGTTGATAGCCCAAAAGAAGCGGATATAGCACTGGTAGGAATAGAAGATCCTACCGGGATGGTAGGTTATGATATCAAAGACAGAGAGGCAGGTGGAAACGGCTACATGCCAATAAGTTTACAGTATGGTGAATATACAGCCACTACAGCACGTGATACAAGTCTTGCAGGAGGAAGTCCATTTGAAGACTTTACCAATAGAAGTTACAAGGGTAAAACAGTAAAATCGAGCAATTACCATGATATGAATCTGGTAAATGATACCAAAAAATTGATGGGTGACAAGCCGGTAATTGTTGTAGTGAAAATATCAAATCCAATGATCATGTCGGAGATTGAAGAGAGTGCTTCTGCCATTTTATTAAACCTGGGAGTACAGGACCAGGCATTAATGGATATCATAACCGGGAAAGCAGAACCTTCTGCACTTCTACCATTTCAAATGCCAGCTGACATGCTAACTGTGGAAGAGCAATTTGAAGACACTCCACGTGATATGCGAGTTTATGTAGATGGAGACGGTAACTCATATGACTTTGCATTTGGTCTGAACTGGAGTGGAAAGATTTCAGATGACCGTGTGCTTAAATATCAGTAGAGTTTCAAAATCATCCCCTTGTTTGATTTTCGTAATCTTCGGTTTGTTTTGAGTTATTTATTGATCGTCCACCTTATGAGATTTGTTTAAATAAATAAGTTCTATGTATCCAAAACATTTACTTTACGGATCGGTCATAATGTTCTTAATCATTTTTTTGACTTTACCAGGAATGGCCCAGGAAGAAGAGGATCCAAACCTATCCTTCAAAGGATCAGCCAGCGTTACACAAAATGGTATTTCGCTGATTCCTTCATTTTCGTTAGGTGATCCGGCATTGTTATTTGATTTAAAGATCATCAAGGACAGGTTTAGTTTTGAACCAGATGTGCGTTTTGCATTAGCGGGTAAACCCTGGACATTTATATTTTGGTTTCGGCATAAGGCCATACGCAAAGAGCGGTTCAGTTTACGGGTAGGGGCTCATCCGGCTTTAAACTTTAGAACTGTCAGTATCATTAGGAATGGGCAAACTGAGGAGCTCCTGGAGTCCCGAAGATATGTGGCAGGGGAATTGGCACCCAGCTTCAAGCTTACGGACAATATTGGTGTTGGGATGTACTACCTGCATGGTAGAGGTTTTGACGATGGTGTGAAGCAAACCAACTTTATTACCGTAAATTCCTATCTTAATAACCTGTTTATCACAGATCATGTCTATTTCAATATTTCCCCCCAGGCATATTATTTAAAAACTGACGATTTAGACGGTTTTTATGTGGTTGGATTCCTGCAAATGGCAGTGAAAGACTTTCCCTTGTCCGTCACCTCCATTCTCAACAAAGCAATCGATACAGAGATCGCTCCCGACAGTGATTTTATTTGGAATATTTCATTGATGTATAGCTTTCAATGAACCCTGTATAATATCAATCTTTGGTTAAAATATGAAGGTATTGCTTCATACTTTTTATTGAAAATGATTCAATTGGGACCAGAGTAACTGACAAAATAACGGGACTCATCCAGAGGTGATTTTCGGTCAATGATATTGCCACCAATAGTCCAATCCCAGTGAGCCAACAAATGATTAGAATGATTCTGTGAATTCTGATTAAGTGCCCCACTCTCAATGACTCTGAAGTAATAAACCTGGCAGCATTCTCCTCTAATCTATTTTGACGAATTGAACTTCTTGATCTTTCAAGCAAGGAATACAAAATCCCTACAAGGATAATGAATCCTCCAGAAATTCCGACTTGGAGATTTAACACAGATGACACTCGTAAGTCCAGTAAGATTGAAAAACATGTCAAAACACTCAGCCCAATTCCCACTAACAAATAGTAGCGTGCAACCTTCCGTTGTGCTCGTGAATACTCATCCAGGTAATCAAATAGGTTTTCCATGGATGGTTACTTCAATATCTTGTTGCGGGAGATTTTTTGAATCACCTCTTCTCTCATTCTTCGGGATATGGTCACTGATTTTTCACCCAGGAATATGCGGTTTCCTTCCAAAGAACTAATGTGTTTGATATTTACAATGTGCTGGCGGTGTACCTGGATGAATGTTGATTGTGGAAGCTGATCCAAAACACTTTTTAGTGTAATCTGGGTCATGAGTTGGTCACCTTTCCTGGTGTGGATTTTCACATAATTTTGGTCAGACTCAATGAATACTATTTCATCAATTTCTAATTTGATGAGTTTCTTAGAATAATTGATAAAAAAGTAATCATCCTCTTTTCCTGTTTTTTCCAACAGGCTTTTCACTTTGTTGGTACATTGTAAAAAGCGATCAAATGCTATTGGTTTTACCAGGTAATCGACCACATTGAATTCAAAACTCTCTAACGCATACTCTGAATAGGCGGTTGTAAAGGCTACAAAAGGGGATTTTTGAAGTGTCCTTAGAAAGTCTGTGCCCTTGATATGAGGCATGTTGATGTCTAAAAATAATAGGTCAATGTTTCCTGTGTCAATGTGTTCAATCGCTTGCAATGCAGATTTACATGATGCCACTAAATTCAAATATTCAATTCGATCAACGTATTTTTCCAGCCCTTTTCTTGCGACGGATTCATCATCGATGATAATGCAATTAACCTTTGCCATTTACATGAATTTTTATGTCCACCTCAAAAACACCATTCTCTTTATTGAAATCAACTGTGTGTGCCCCTGGATATATCAACGCCATTCTATTTACAGAGTTTTTGATGCCTACTCCCTGATGCTCTGTTGAGTTTTCCCCCTTTTCAAATGTATTTTGTATTAAAAAGTGTATTGTACTGTTCTCAATTGAAATGGACGATTTTATACGATTGCGAGAAGGATCATCGTAGGCACTGAGGTGCTTGAATGCATTTTCAATAAATGGAAGAAAAATTTGAGGTGCAATTTCAAGAGTATCTTCATATTTGGGATAATCCAAATTAATAGTTGCATCGTCTTTTACCCTTAACCCAGACAAACGCATAAATCTTTCCAAAAAATGGATTTCTTTGTTGATGGGTATTTTTTCTTCCTGGCAATCGTAAATCTGATACCTCAGTATGTTCGCAAAACCGTGTAAATACTCTTTGGCCAATTCTGTGTCTTCGTCAATTAAATGGTAAATTCCATTGATGCCATTAAACAGAGTATGTGGATCAATCTGGGCTTTTAAGAACTTTAGTTCAGACTTGAGTTGCTCATTTTGCAACTTGATATTACGCATATTTTCCTTCGGCATTAGATACCCGAACGAAAGTGCCAAAAAAAGCAGATGAACAACCAAACACACAAATGAGAAACTAGCGAAAGCCAGCCATTTGTAAAGAGATGGGCCAGCATCATGGTTGATATCCAAACTTGTTTGAAATCCTTCAAATGCACCAGAATAAAGTGAGTATTGTAAGTCCAGGAAACCCTCAAACAAGCTAATAATAATCAAAAAGAGACTTATTATAAGTGCATATTTTCCTTTGTCTTGTCTCCAGTAATGTGGATGAAAATAGAATGCATTACCGTAAAAGACTAAAATATTAAATGCTGTTCCGTAAAGAGAGGGGATCAGAAATGTATCATTCTCTGTAGAAAATCCCTGCCAGGTCCAATCACTAAAGTTTAGGATGAGCAGCAGGGTGATCCAGAGAATGATATGTTTGGTGATCTTGAAAACCATAAATTCAGATTGCTGACAGAAATTTATTGGTTTTGAAGCAATTCCCGAAATGAAGTGATGCATGGTACAAATAATTCTTCATCGATGATATTGATCATAGCCACAATCGCGACCTCTCTTTCTGGTTCAAACAGGATGCATGAAGAAAAGCCGCTTGATCCACCATTGTGATTATACACTTTTGTTCCTTCTTCATCAAGAATATGCCATCCAAGCCCTAATGAGATAGCGCCAAGATCAAATGTTTCTTCATGTGTAGCCTGGAATGCATCCTTGAATGGCCCATTGTACGAATTGAATTGGGCACGAGCATAATTAGCCATGTCTTTTGTAGTAGAAAATAATCCACCCATTCCTTGCCAATCCTCCCAGGTCCAAAAGTATGTTTCATCTCCCTTGGCATTGTGTGGGTACATGATCTGTCCTGCCTGTACTTCATCTAAATCCTTTAGTTCCATATCGGTGGCAGTCATATTCAGGGGATCTGTTATTATATCTTTAATGAGTTCAGCAATGGAAACTTCAGTTTGATATGCAGCAATGATGGAAATAAGTGCATATCCCAGGTTAGAGTATTCATAAACAGTTCCTGGTTCTTTGTCTAACTCATATCCATTCACATAATTGAGAATTTTCTCCTCATCATAATTTTTATATGCTGTTTCCTCTGTTCCAAAATCAAAAATATCACCAGGAAGCCGGGGTAACCCTGAAGTATGGTTGAGTAAGTGCAATAAGGTGATTTTGGTATTATTAAACTCCAGGTCATTAAAATCCCCTGGCAGCAGAAGATGGATTGGTGTGTTGATGGAAACCCCTTCTTCTTGCAGAAGCGCCGCAATTACAGTAGCCGTAAACGTTTTTGTGATTGAAGCTATTTCATAAAGAGAGGTAGATGTTGGAATCTCACCTAACTCATTTTTTCCGTAATTGTAGTAATGATTTCCACCATCTTGGATAACCACCAGGCTTAGACCAGGCCTTTTTTCTACTTGCATAAAAGGAGCAAAGTTCTCATTGACTATGGAATCCAATGTGGTACTGAGTTGGTTGTCTGATGGCACTTCCTCTTTCGGAGAAACATCATCATCATTTTTACAGGAAGTCAGTGAAGACAGAATGCTGATACACCCTAAGAGCGCTAAAAATGCTATTTTTTTCATTTTTTTTTCCAAAAGTGAATTCATTTCATCTACCGCAGAATTAAAATTGATCGACGGTATTGATTTATTGACCAATGGTATAACCGGTTCAATTAAAAGAAGGCAACTTTATAAGTTCATTATGCATCAAATGCCACTGAAGGGATTTCTTTCCAAATTGAGTTCCGTTGTTCCCTTACTTGCTGTAGGACATTCTGACCAGCCTTTGTAACTCTAAAAAGGTGTTTCCTTCTTCCCCCACGTTCAGGTGTAGCGTCACCATAGCGAGAATCTACATAGCCTTTGTCTTGCAACCTGGAAAGCGCAGCATGAACCGTACTTATCGTGATCGATCGATTACACCTTTTCTTGATGTCTTTCTGTATGGCTACTCCGTAGGCCTCATCAAATAATGCAGCTACTGTGAGCATAATTAATTCTTCCAGTTCTCCCAGGTTAGTTCCTTTCATAATTATTCCTGACTTAAAATTTTTGATGGATTTGTATTGGCTGTTTTTACAGACAATAAACTGATAATGGTAACACTAATCCCTAGCGTCAATCCGCCTGCTAAAAGAAAAGTCAGTGGATCAACTGAAACCTTGTAAACAAACCTTTCCAGCCAGTCATCAATTAGGTAAAAGGCTAATGGGCTAGCACAAATGAATGCAATTAATATGACCATTAGGAATTGTTTATTGACAAGATATATTATAGAGTTTACAGAAGCTCCCAACACTTTCCTGATACTCAATTCTTTTTGCTTTTGTGATAATAGCATTGCTGTAAGACCATATAGGCCAAGTGCACAAAGGATGATGCTAATTAGCGAGTAAGTGGAAGCCATTTGTAAAAGTTGGGTTTCTTTTTGGTAATGTTCATTGAACCATTGGTCCACAAAAATGAAGTCAAATGGTGTTCGGTCAGCCAAATCATCCCAAACCGAACTCATATAGTCAATAGTTTCCTTCACGTTACCATTACCGATTCTTACAGATACATTGCTATTAGCAGTAGTAGCCAAATACATAACCATCGGTTCAATAGTAGTGGAAGCCAAAGAGTTATAGTGAAAATTGTCTACCACACCAATAATAGGATATGATTCTCCGTCTGGTTGAAAGCGGATATGTTTTCCAATTGGATCTTCCCATCCCATAAACTCCACCATTTCATTGTTTACTATCAAGTTATTGCTATCTGCTTCTGAGCCTTTCAAGAAGTTTCTACCGGAAATCAATTGAATACCAAAAGTCTCCATAAATTCCTGATCAACTCCGAAGATTCGGGTAACCAACTCATCAGTGTATCCTTCAGGAATGGTGGTGGTAGAGTAATTTCCAGCACCAATAGCTGAACTTGAAGCAGATACACTCAATATGTTCGGATGTTTGAGAAATTCTTGCTCCAATACACCTACCTGGTTTCTCACTTCATTTCTGGTATTGATCACGATCACGTTTTCCTTATCAAAGCCAAGCGGCTTATTTTTTAAGTATTGAATTTGCTGGATCACAGTAATGGTGCAGACTATCAAAAAGACGGAAATCACATACTGAAAAGTGAGCAAGCCTTTTCTTAACCATCCTGTGGAAGCAACGGTATTGCCTCCCTGAAAAATAGTAGATACTGGAGGCGAGGAAAGTACAAATGCAGGATAAACGCCAACTATAATGCATATCAGAAATATGAAACCCAGTAATGAGAGAATGATGATTGGCTCGAAAAAGGCATTTAGAGGAATTTCCTTCCCTGTGACCATATTCAGAGACTCCAACAACCACAAAAGGATGCCATAACTCACTATTGAGGCGATTACCGTACTGATAAATGTCTCGGCAACAAACCGTCCCATCAGTTGATTTTTTGATGAACCCATCACTTTTCGTATTCCTACTTCAGTTTTTGTTTCTGCTGCTCTGGAAAGCATAATATTGATGTAATTCACACTTGCAATCAGGAAAACCAGAAGTGCTGAAAATCCGAGAGTATACACAAACGTTATACTACCAGCATTCATTTCTCTTCCCGCTCTGATGTGCTCACCATGTAGGTACATCTTTGAAAATGGAAATAACTTTAAGAAGTAGTGATCGGCTCTTTCCTGAAAATGGCGTTCCATCATTTCAGGTAGTTTTTTTACTAACGCTTCTGATTGATCAGGATCACTTAACCGAACGAATGTGAAAATGCCCTGACTTAGCCAATTATTCATGTAATTCATACGGAGTGGTCCAACATCCGGTACTGTAGTTGACCAGGAGATGATTGCGTCATATTTAAAGGAACTTTGCCTCGAAGGTGCTTTAAATACTCCGGTAACCGTATAGTCATGATCCCCTAAGCCAATTATCGACTTGCCAAGAGGATTCTCATCACCAAAAAGTGCATGAGCTCGTTCTTCACTGAGGGCAATGGATAAGGGTGCTTTGAGTACATTTTCAGGATTACCAAGGACCAGATTTTCTCCCCAAAAATCAAAGAAATTAGAGTCGGCGAAATGGGGGTTCTCCAGCATGATGCTCGTTTTTTCATGAGTCACCAGAATTTTGTCCCACCAGGGAAGAACTCTAGTAAACTCAGTTGCTTCCGGGAATTCTTCTACTATTGTAGGACCCATCATTCCAGACGTCTCCCAGGTAAGATGGTCCACATTTTCAGCCTCATTAATATGGCGTTTGTAAAGTCTGAAAATATTGTCTGAGACTGACACATTTTTGTCAAATTGCAATTCATCATTGATGAACACAAGCGCATAAATCGCACATGTAATAGCTGTGATGAGTCCCAGTAGGTTGATGGCAAAAAATGTTTTGTGTCTTTTCAAAGATCTGAATGATGTGATCAGGTAATTGGTCCAGATTGCTTTCATGTTCGTCGAGTATTTTGAGTTTTTCTTAAATCGCATCCTGAAAAAACCAAATGCCTGTAGCAGGTATAAGATTTTGGCTCGTCCAGGACCTTTCGTATTGACATTTTCGACAAACAATTCTTCTAAATCTCCTGAAATACCTTCAAAGAGGTAAGGTTCGCAATATCTCTCAATAAGCCGTTGTATCCATTGTGGTGGATGTGCGTTTTGCTTTTTCACGAACGATCTTTAGTTTGAATTTGACTAAGTTAATTAATCTTTCGTATATGTCGAAATTGATTATAGGGTAGATACGACAAACATTATATATATGTTTCGTTTTTGTCGAAAATGATTTCGACAATCTAAGAAAACAAAAAGCCATCCGTAATGGGATGGCTTAAATTACTTAGTGTTTATTTAATGCTAGAATGCAAATCCAAATCCCAGATTTACCACAAAACCTCCTGCCAGGGCTCCTGGTAGTTCTTCACTAACGGATTCAGTAGTTCCATCGGGATAGGTAATTCTAACAGAGTAATTTGAATCACCGGTTGCAACAGCATACCCAAGTTCAGGTCTGAAATAAAATAACCCTCCGAGTTTAGCACCGAGTTTTAAGTTTACCAGGTTGATCCCAACATTGGCCTCACCGGAACCATTTGACAGACTTGGGTCAATATCAGAAGCATAATCCTCATATTCAAAGTTGAATCCCATTCGACCGTAGCTCACGTTTCCGTATAAGCCTTTTCCTTCATTCATGAAGTAATAATTTGCACCTAACTCAAAATAACTGTAGGATGCGCTTGCCTCTGCGATTGATAGTGAGAAATAAGAAAAATCTGCTGATGCCGCCAGTTTTTTGCCTAGTAATGGTGTAACGTACTCCGCATTTAAGCCTATGACTTGTGGAACACCAAATTTGATTCCTATTCTAATGGGTTTGTCCTGAGCCAATGACGCAACACTAAATCCAAGAATGATAAGCAATGTGAATAATGGTTTTTTCATATTAATGTAGTTGATTAGTTACAATCTTAATGGTTGAGAATACTTTCATTTCACTTGACTTATTCAAAATACACTGTTTTTCTTAGTATTCCAAGGCTTTCTCAATTGGTTGAGTGCGAACAAGAAGATGGTAATTATGGTTATATTTCAAATAAAATGATTGAGTGATTGTTTATTATAACGCAGTTTTAGAGTATGAAATCAGGAATTAATATATCGCTTTTAATATTCGTAATTGTTTCCTGTGTTGAACCTGTAGACTTTGAATCAATAGGATTTGATGATTTATTGGTTGTTGATGCAATGATTACTGATGAGCCCGGTATACAGACTGTTATTCTTAGTAGAACACATCCTCTTGGTAGTGACACAACTGTTTATGAATGGGGAGCCTCTGTATACATGCAGGACCTGTCTGGCAGAAGAGTAGATTTTTTACAAAACAATAGTGGTTTCTATCAGACAGCTTCAGATTTTGCAGTAATTCCTGGTGAGAAGTGGCAACTATTTATCACAACAAGTGATGAGCGAAATTATATTTCAGAAATCGCTGAGGTCATTCCTACTCCTGCTATTGATTCTTTATATGCTGAATTCATTCCCAGTTCCAGTTCGATCAATAACCTGGGTGGTAATTTCACCTTTTACATTGATGCTCACCAAACCAATAATACTGAATACATGAGGTGGACCTGGAATAGGACATTTGAGTTATCCGTGGCAAATCCTTCCAGGTGGTTATGGACGGGTGGCAACAACTATGAAATTCGGGAGTTGGGAGGTGTCAATGATTCCATTCAGGTGGAAATATGTTGGCGCACTGAAATATTGGATAAAATAATGACCCGCAAACTCATTGACCCAGGAGAGGGAGTTGTAAGATTACCCATGACTTCATTTCATTCAGATTCTAAATTAATGTTGAGAGGTTACAGTATGGAAGTGAAGCAGTACGCATTGAGCGAAGCATCTTTCAATTATTGGAATGAAATTGGCAATAGTATTCAGGGACAGGGGGGAATATCGGCAATTCAGGTGGGTACTATTCGTGGGAACATCAGATCAGTAGATAATCCAGATGAGATTGTGTTAGGATATTTTGATGCAGTGGATGAGGAGTCTGTGAGAAGAATGTTTGTTGCTCAGAATTTCAACGCAGCTGGTTATAGACGAAGGTTTTTGAATTACGTTTCTTGTTATGATATTGAAACACGACAAAGTGATATCAGTGAACTTGGAGAAACAATGGAAGCCTTTGGTCCCGGATGGGCCATTGCATTTTTTACAAGTCCAAGTACAGTTCACTATCTTCCATCCAGGTGTTCAGAATGTACCTACTATGGTAGCAACAAAAAACCAGATTTTTGGGAGTAATTAATATGCTCAAATGCACGTGATCGTGATAATTGTCATAGGATAGTAAATTACGATTAGTTATCTTCTTTAATGCAATATCAAATGTAATTTAGTCATGAAAAGCGCACAAGAAATCGTACTTTCAGTAGTGCTACCCATAGCGATTACACCACTTGCATTCCTTTTGATGCCATTTATTGTTATTGCCGGTGTGTTTAGAGCATTGGTAACCTGGATCAAAGGTTTAAGCGGAGTAAGAGCGCATCATGTTACACATGCATGAGGTAGTGTCTAGATAGTTGATGAATCTGATATGGCCAAAAAATGGCCAGTGGGAATTCTGTGCTTGTCAGGAAACATAGTATTTAAATACTAATTATAAATTTTGTCCCTTGATTTAATTCACTTTCTGCCCTAATGTTCCAATCATGAATATCAACTATGCGCTTACAGGTTCCAAGTCCAATCCCATATCCATCAAAACTATTTGTCAGCCTGTTTAGAGGTTTAAATATTTCCTCAGCTTTACTTTGTTCGAACCCAATGCCATTATCCTCAACTACAATTTCCTTATCTCCATTCCCATATATATCAATAACAGGGGTCTTATCTTCTTTTTGGAATTTTAATGCATTTCCAATTAGGTTATAAAATAACTGGTAAATTTTCACAGAAATTCCTTTTTCAATAGTTGGGAGATCACGAATCTCAATTTTGGCATTTTTTGTAGTCACAGTGTCATGGTGGGCTTCAACAGCCTCATTCAATATCTTTTGTAAATCAATATTAGTTTCGAATTCCAATTCTTTTTCAGCAGAGGCAAATTCGAGAATGCCATTAATTAGGTCGATGGCTCTTTTGCACTGGTCGCGTATATTTTGGATGGCTTCCTGGTTTTCTTCCAGCGTATTTCCTTCCATGTTCAACTGCAGTAATTCGGTCCATTGGTACATGGAACCAATCGGTCCTCTTAAGTCATGAGATACCATGTGATCATAAGCTCTGAGTTCAGCATTTTTTAATTTGATTTCACGAACAAATTTTGAAAGTTGAAGACATGTCCTGACCCGCGCTAGTAATTCTTGCTTTTCTATTGGCTTACGAATGTAATCTGCAGCACCAGCTGAAAGGGCTTTATCCAGGTCTGCTCCTGATGATCGGCCTGTTGCCATGATCACAGGTATGCCTGTTGTAACCGGACTATTTTTTATTGAGACGAGTGCGTCGTACCCATTCATTTCAGGCATTTCCCAATCGAGGATGATCAGATCAGGGACTCTTTTTTCAGCGACTTTGCACGCCATTTTTCCATTCATTGCTTGTAGAAACTTATACCTTTCACCAGATTCATTTAGGTATTGCATGATAGTATCTGAGTTGTCCGGTTGGTCATCCACTATTAAAATCTGTAGCTCTTCCATTGGTTCAAGTTTGGATCAGTTCTTTATAGAGTTTTTCATTGCCATTATGAAGTGCTTTGGCAAGAGATTTTTTCCATGCACGTATATTGGCATGATCGTCAGGAATATTTTCAAGAATTTCCATTACCTCACTATAGTCGAAGACTTCCCATTTTCTTAATTCTCCAATAAAAACAGCCAGGTTCTCTTTTTCATCAATTTGTAAAACTATCCTGTCATTAGGGTGTACCTCAATTTTTGAATGATTGATGGTGGTATCATTTTCCTTGGTTATTGGCAGTGTTAAATTGAAAGTAGATCCTTCTCCATGTGTAGAATCCGCCCATATTGCTCCTTTATGAGCTTCCACCACGATCTTACAAAATGTAAGACCTATCCCGGTTGACCTGGCCAAACCTTCTTTTCTGGCATCAACCTGTGCAAATTTATCGAAGATGAATTCCAGCTTACTTTTTGGGATTCCCGGGCCCTCGTCTTTTACTGCAACCATCACATCATTGCCTACATGAGCCACCTTAATTAGTATTTTTCCATTTTGAGGAGAATACTTAATCGCATTGGATAGAATATTACCGAGTACTCTCACAAGAAGATCTTTGTCTCCATTTATTGAAAACTCATGGTGTTGATCAATGATTAATTCAATTGATTTCTGCTCTATCAAATAAGATAGCTGCATTGAGGCAAGCTGGATTAGTTTACTTATTTCACAGACCTGTAGACTAAGGCTTGGTTTGGTGGTCTCATACTTTTGAACATCCAAAATATTCATTACCATATTTAACATAAACTGACCGGCCTGACGAATTCCTTTTAACCTTTGATCAGACGGTTTTGTCTCTGAAAAAGAAATGACAGTGTTTAATGAATTCTTAAAATCATGGACAATCATGGCTGTCATGGATTCCTTGTATTGATCCATTTCCAGCAATCTTTGATTTGCTGCGTTGAGTTCTTTATTTGTTTCACGAAGCTTGGTTGAGGCTTTTCTGGTGATTTTTAACCTTTTATCATATTGATAAATAAATGCACCTAAAGCAAACACTATCAATGATATTCCTAAGATCAGGATAGATCGGTTGCTTAACTCCTGTTCTTGTTGTCGTTTTTGTTCTTTCAATAATTCATTTTCAGCTAGTTGCTCTTCTGCGTTAAGTGCATTCTTCAAAATTCCTATTCTATTTACGAATTCAATGGATTCAATGCTATCCTTTAAGCTATGGTACTTTACCAGAAACTCATTGGCTCTTCGAAAATGATTTTGTATTTGATATAACTCATATTTTCTGAAATAAATTAAATAAAGGAGATCGGTTAATCCTGTATTCATTGCTATTTCCTCAGCCTGATCGAGGTAGTTGAGTCCTGATGCAACATCCTTATTTTCAAATGAAAGCTCAGCGAGCCTCATTAGTGACTGAATGATACCTCGTTTATCCTGAATAGCTTCTCTTATTTTGAGGGATTGCTCATGAAGTTCGATGGATTTTGTAGTGTTTCCTTTTTGGTAGGCAATATCAGCTAATCCAAACAGTGCATAAGCTGTCCCTCTTTTTCTTTTGGTTTTGGTACTACTTTCCCGGCTAATCTCAAAGTATAATTCTGCAGAATCATATTGTTCATTTAGGTAAAATACTTCTGCAAGATTTGAAAAAAGCATTGGCGGAATAGGTTGATTAGATTTAGATGCTAAACCGATAGATTTCTTCAAGAATTTACTGGCTGAATCAAGCTGATTCTTTTTCTTGTATGTCTCCGCAATGTTATTATAAAGAAACTGATAGCCGTGTGGATCATTTACTTTAAAAGAGGTAGCCTTTAAATAATATTTAAGAGCCTCATCATACAAACCATTTATCCAGTAGCTACTACCCTTGTGAATGGTTGCCCTAAAACACCCTAAGTCGTAACCTAAACTATCAGCCATTCTTAGAGCTCTATTGACTGTCTGTATTCCTTTTTCAGGATCCATCTTTATGTATTCAAAAGCAAGGTCATTGAGTACATCTACATAGGTATTGTTTATAATTCTGATGCTATCCAGTTGTTGATTAAGACGCTTAATGATTTCTTCTGACCTACCCCAACAAGCGATCGAAAATAAGATTAGGACCGATAGAAGAACTGATGATTTCACTGAGTGTTAATTAGTTATCAATCAATATAAGAATTCTTATGGTTTAATTCAATTCATGAATTCCTGGCAAGTGATAGCTACCAACTAAGTAAATCTTTCAAACCCGAACTAAATCTTGATAAAGCTTTTCATTGCCATTATGTAATGCTTCCATAAGCGCTTTCTTCCATGATATAATATTCGGCTCATTATTATCGATCCTTTCAATAATCTCCATCACCTCACTGAAATCAAATACCTCCCATTTTTGTAGTTCTGTAATTGATTGAGCTACTTTTTTTCTTTCATTACTTGTTAAAGCAATTTTCTGGCCATGAGGGATGTGATTATTTTGAGTGGAAGCGGATTTGATTTCATGCATGAGTGGCATATTAATGTAGAATGTTGAACCCTGTCCCTCCGTGGAGGCAGCCCAAATATTTCCATCGTGAGCGTCAATCACCATTTTACAAAAGGTAAGTCCAATCCCGGTGGATCGTGCGATACCCTCTTTTCTTGCCTCTACCTGTGCATATTTATCAAAAATTAGCTCTAGTTTATCTTTAGGAATACCTGGACCTTCATCGCTGATGGCAATTTGTACAGAATTGTTTTCAGAGGTTATTCTTATTATTATTTCACCATTTAGTGGAGAATACTTGATCGCATTTGATAAAATATTTACCATTACTCTTATCAGGAGATCCTTGTCTCCATTCACAGCAATGTCATGTGATTGCTCAATATTTAAATTGATGGATTTCTGTTCAAGAAGGTAGGTTAACTGACTGGAGCCTGATTGGATTAGATCGCTTACCTCACAAACCTGCAAGTTTAGGTTTGGTTGTGTGTTTTCAAATTTTTGCACATCCAAAATATTCATAACCATATTTAGCATAAACTGACCAGCCTGATGAATTCCCTTGATTCTTCTTTCCGTGGGTTTCCCTTCTGAAAAATTGATTACTGTATTCAAAGAGTTTTTGAAATCATGTACAATCATGGCAGTCATTGACTCTTTATATTCATCCAGTTCTTTGAGTTTTTCATTAGCGCCAATTAATTGTTCATTAGTCTTTTCCAATTCATTAGAAATACGGACCCTTTCTATGGCAATCGAAGCATTAGCTGCGAGTGACTCGATTATCTCAAGATCGTGTTTTGTGAATGCATTGAAAGTTTCATAATTATCAACTGAAATTGTACCCAGGATTTTCTCTTTGGTCCGTAACAAAACGACAATGATGGATTTTAACGGTTGAGCTCCTAACCTAATAAGTCTGTCATCCAGTTCTTTGTTTGGTTGACGATGATTCTCCAAAATATTTTTTCGTAATGCTAGCGCTTTGCCACCATGACCTTCACCTGATTTTAGGCGTACTTGCTGGATTTTTTCATTTGGTAGTAGATGAGAGACTTTCCCTTCAAGTTCATTAGTATTATTATCCAATAAAAAGATAGAACCAGCTTGTGCATTTGGAATCAATTCAACGGCTGTATCAATTAGATTCTTTAGCAGAACTTCTAATTCTATGGGTGCAATCAGGTTACTACTAAGGTTAAAAAGAAGCTGATTTTCGCGAAGTTTATTTTCGAGCTGATTTGTTCTTTCGTTTACTTTGTTTTGTAACTTTTTTTGCTGGGCTTTCAGGGTTTTTGTACGGACAAAATAGGCAACCACAATAATCAGGAAGAGCGCTGAGAACCAAAAGAAATTATACCTGGACGTTTTCCACCATGGAGGTTGGATTATTATTGTCAGTTGTTTCAAAAACTTGTTATTTGGATCTTTTCTGTCTCTCAACTTCAATTGATAAAGACCGACTGGCAAATCCGAAATATGAATCTCAGAACCATCAGTTCTCTTCCAATCTCGATCAATTGGTTCTAACATATAATCAATTTTGTTTCTGAGAGGATTAGTGAAATTTAACTGAGCAAATCTGAATCCTATATTATTCTGATCTTGCTCTAAGGTTATGGTGTCAAGAGAATTGACAGATATGGGCAATTGTTTGGATCCAACTTCTACAGGTTTCTCACCTAGATAAAACTTTTTCAAAACGATAGGAAAGCTGTTTGTCTCTAAAGTTTTTTGTGGCGTATTTATAACGTAAAGTCCATTGTTTCCACCGATATATAAATGATCCATTGTAGAAGCGATAGTTCTTGGGTTAAATATGCTTCTGCTTAATCCGTCAAGTTCATTGAAAACTTCAAACTCTTTGGAATTAAGCCTGGCTAAGCTATTTACGGTGGTGATCCAAAGGCCCCTTTCTCCGTTTATTCCTTGAATATATTCACTGGGTAATCCATCTTTTATTGTGAACTTAAATAAATGATTGCTGTCTTTACTGTACCTATAAAGACCTTTTGATGTACCAATCCAAATGTCTTCTTGAAATTCATTGATGCTTATGATTTCATTGGGGGCATTATGGGTGTTAGTATCAATAAAGGGATCAATAAACTTATCCAAGTTACGATCAAACCTTAATACACCTGTCCGGGTTCCTACCCATATATCATCCGAAGAATCAATTAACAAACATTGAATTTTTCTATATTTGAGATAGGCCTGATTGTTACCCAAAGTCAAATCGTATTTCCAGATCCCTCCCCATGTTCCAACCCACAGTGATTTTCCTTTCTCTAAAGCCAAACATAAGATTCCCTGATTGATGATATTTCCCGCAACTCTATCTACTCTGGTTGAGAATAGCTGAGTTTTATTCGTGTTGGTGTTTAGTAGGTACAATCCTTTTGTAGTTCCTACAACCAAATTGTTAATATCAAATTTTTCAATGGAAGTTATGTATTTGCCATGCATGGTGGGTTGCTTTTTTTTACCCAGGTTGAAGGTTTTAGTTTGGGGATTATAGGTATTGATACCGTTATCCGTTCCTAAATAAATAAGTTCCGGGCTACCAACTTTGATCGCAGAGATATCAGTGCTTGAAAGGAGATGTGAGTCATAGTGTTTGAAAAAAATTGAATGTTGCTCGTATTTACTTGTGCCAAATCGTGTAGCAACCCACATCCTGTTATATTGATCTTTAACAATTTTTTTGCACAGATTACCTGCAATTGAGTGGGGGTCATTCCTTTCGAAGTAAAACTTCCTGAAAGTTTTAGTTGAAGGAGAAAATATATTTAATCCGAAATCACTGGCAATCCAAATATTTCCTTCATGGTCAAAGTCCAGAGACTTTATAAAATTATCACTAAGTCCATTGTTGTCTTCTGATCTGTAAAAATTAGTAAATTCTAATTTCTGAGAAGAGGTGTTTACGAAACTTAATCCTCCATCTGTACCAATCCAAAGATTCCCTTGTTTGTCAGCTATAATAGCCTTAATGAAACGATGTGGTAATCCGTTCTCCTCAACAGTTTCAGTGTAAGCAATAAATTCTTCATTCTCGGGGTTAAATAAAATCAAACCATTGTCCGAGCCTAACCAGAATTCTCCATTCTCTTTTTCAACGATTGCTTTGATATGGTTGCTAGATAAGGACTTGCTTAAGTCCATATTATATTGTCTGATAAACTTGCCTTTGTTTTTATCAAACTTTAATAAGCCCAGACCAGAGGCACCTATCCAAATTATACCCGATCTGTCTTCATAGATAAGTCTGATACTTACATTTTCAAATAACCTGGCATCACCAAATCCACCTGGTATTAATTTGAATGTATTAGTTTCTGGATCATATATGTTTAAACCATTTCTCGTTCCAATCCAAAGATTTCCGTCTCTGTCTTCATAGAGGCTAATAACGTGATTATCTGTGAGGGTATTTTCATAGGCTGGTTTATGTTTGAACTCGTCCAAACTGACACCATCATATCTAAATAATCCGTTGATCGTGCCAACCCACATATGTCCGGTTTTATCAAAAAGAAAGCACTCAATTTCAGGGATATCCTGGTCAATCAGGAAATTCTCAAAACTTAACTCACCATTATTAGATTGCGAATGAAGCAAAGTGTTTGATAAAAACAGGGTCAAGGCAAAAAACACTCTGAAAAAGCGATTCATGACAATTGTTTATTGTAACACTGAAAATACTAAAATTTTACTCTCGTGTCAATCAGTAATTGCCATGCGTAATTTTTACAAGTAATCCTCTACAATCTGATCCATACTTTGAAATGAAAACTTGGCGCTTTCCAGGATAAGATCATACAGCAATGGATCTTCTGTACAGCTGTTGAGGTATTGCTTGACTGAGGGCCATTGTCGGGTTCCTACTTCTTTACAAAACCGGTAAAAATGAAGGCAGTTTTCAGGTATCCCTTTTTCCAAAAATGATTTATATAGTAATGAACCACCCATCATCGAGCCTTCTATGACATACAAAAAGCCCCGAAAATCCAACCGGTCAGGAATGACAAAGTGATAGTCCTCAGGTTCGGTGTTTAGGGCTTCCAGGTCCTTAAGGATCAATGGTTCTTTGTATTGGTATTCGTAGTTTACCTGGTCAGTCAGGATTACGCGTTCGTTGTTTTTGTAAAAAGCCAGTTGAACTTGCATCAACCTTACATAATCATCGATGCTAAAAGATTCATTACTTAGCTTCAACTTAGACATGGTATTCTCAGCTGCATCATGAATAGCAGCTGTCCCATCTTTTAGGAAATCAGCCAGTTTGTGTTTTGGGAATTGCATTAAGTATTAAGATACTCAAATTAGGTTTCAATCAATCAGCATTGTCACATTAAGTATTTATTAATTATTGCAACTATGTTGCATTAATTAAATCAAATTATATATTTGCAATATTGTTGCATTTATTAAGCAAGTTTTATGTTGGCTATTTTTCGCTTCAGGCTATCATTATTGATAGGAATGCTAATGGTTGGAACGTTCGTTAGTGCTCAGCAAGCTACTATTATAGGATTGGTGGTGAATGAGTCAAATGGTCAACCTTTGTCTTATGTCACTGTCGCAATACCTGACCTGGCAACTGGTACCTATACGGATCAACAGGGTAGTTTCTCAGTAAGTGGAATTCCATATGGCACTTATGAAGTACGGTTTTCATTTGTAGGATTCGTGAAGCAATCCATAAAAATCAAGGTAGACGAAAAGGTGGAGCAGCTAAAAGTGTATTTGTCTGAATCTGTTGAGAACCTTAATGAGATCCTGGTTGTGGGGGAGCTGGAAGAGGTTAAAAAGGCAAGAGAAGTAATGAAAAAAGTGATGCCAGTCACTGTACTTACCTCAAAAGATATGGAGAACCGTGCCAGCAACCTGAATGAACTTCTGACAAGGCAGGCCGGTGTTCAAATAAGACGTACGGGCGGTTTTGGTTCGAGTGCTACCATTTCAGTTCGTGGATTGGAAGGTAAACGAGTTCAGGTTTTTATCGATGGAAATCCTGTTAATACACCTGATGGAAGTTTTGGGATCAATGATATACCTCTTCAATTAATTGAACGCGTTGAAATTTACAAAGGGACGATTCCCGCACATCTGGGAGGGGATGGTCTAGGTAGTGCTGTGAATGTGGTTACTAAACACAGGGATTATAGCTATATAGATGTCAATGTTGCCAGACAATCATTTAATACAACCAATACCGGACTCATAATAAAAAAGGTATTTGAGAATCAGGGTATAGAAACTGGCATAGGGATTTTTGATAATCGAAGTGACAATGATTATATCATGCAGTCTCCTTACCAACAGGATCTTGAGATAAACAGGGATCATGACAAGTTCAGAAACACTCTCATTGGCGGGTCAGTTCGCTTTCATCGTTTGTGGTTTGATGAGGTGGAGGTAGAATTTGCACGCAATGATGTATTCAAGGAATTTCAGGGAATACAACGAAACATACAACATGTAGAAACTACAGCTAAGACCTCCGTATTGGCAGGTAAAGTAGAGAAGACTGGAATGGTGGATGGTAAATTGAACTTCAAAATGAAAGTATTGGGATTACGCATCCGAAGTACATTTTCAGACACCAGCTCATTTGCGTACAATTGGGACGGTTCCAGAATACCTAGTTTAATCGGACGTGGTGAGCTTGGAATAGGACCCAACCTTTCGAATACAAATCAGCAAGAGATACGAGCTCGTGAAAACTTTAACTATACCATTAACCCCTCGCTTTCCATCAACCTGAACCACAACTTTAGAGCAAGTTATTTCAATCCACAAGATGACCTGGGAAATGAGTATGCTGGAAGAAACATTTACAACTATGATGGAAATCTGAAGAGTTCTGTAACTGGACTGACTGCAGAAGCCAGGCTTATGGATGATAAGTTTTTGATTTCATCCGCATTGAAACATTATTACAACCTGGTCACTGGATTCAATACCAATCTATATGTACAGGGGGAACCTGAGGAAGTTTCAAATACGACCAATAAGTTTGGATACAATTTTGGGTTGAGATACAATTTAACAAATGCGTTGTTTTTTAAAGCCAGCCATGAATTTGCAATTCGATTGCCACTTGCTGCAGAAATGTTTGGAGATGGTGCCTTGATCACTCCGTCCATCAACCTTAACCCGGAGGAGGCTTATAACTATTCACTGGGATTAGTTTACGATCGGTATTATCACCCACAAAAAAGAGTTCAACTAGAAACCAATGCATTCTATTTGGATGTAGATCACCTAATTCAGTTAGCGGGAGCCGGATTAACAACTGGTTTTATTAATTATTCCAAAGCTCAGATCATGGGGGTTGACCTTGATTGCAAACTTGATCTAACCAGTCATTTCTTTATGAGCCTTAATGCGACCTGGCAATCTATAAAGGATATTAATGAATACATTCCAGGTACCAATGATGTTTCCAATCCAACATACAGCAAAGAAATTCCAAATATCCCGAAATTGTTTTCTAATTGGAGTTTAGAATACCATTCCAACGATTTGCTTGGGAAAGATTCTAATACCAGAATAATCTACGAAGGAAGTCACATCAATGAATACAGTTTTGGATTTGAGCTTAGCGTCAATGATCAGTTTATGATCCCAACATCATTGGCCCACAATTTCATAATTGAGCATAGCCTTTCCAATCAAAAATTTACCATCACCGGACAGGTGCAAAATTTCACAAATGCTGTGGTTCTCAACAACTGGAATCAGCCTTTGCCAGGACGTAGCTTCAGAATAAAGATTCGGATGCTTCTTATGGATAAAAAATCAAAACATCAAACAAATAGTATCGAACATTAAAATTGAAAATTCTATGAAATTTTTAAAAGTGGCAGTTTTATCCGTATTGGTATCATCGTTTCTAGCCTCATGTAATGATGATGATTCAGTTAGCGAGAATGAAGGAAAACATGAGTTTTTAGTAGTCACCAATATTACGTCCACCTCTAACGTGACTTCTTATGTTGGAACTTTTAAAGATCTTGGCTCTGAAGCGTATACCAATCAGGTGGCTCAACAAACAACTTCTTACCCGTTTGTCGCCATACACGGAGATGAAGTTTTTGTGACTCAAAACAGAGAAGGAGATCAGGTAATCAAATATCAAAGAACTGAGGAAGGAACCTTAACTGAGTCAGGTCGAATGACAATGACACCAGATTCTCAACCTATGCATGTACTGGTAGACAGTGATACAAGGGCATTTTGTTCATTGTACAATGCAGGTGAAATAGCCGTTTTTGACCCATCAACTATGACGTTGACAGGTACAATAGACCTGACTTCATTTGCCAAAGGGGATGGAAGTCCTGATCCTGGAGTCATGTTATTGCATGGTAACCTATTGTATGTGGCAGTTTCCCAAACTACGGATACCTATACAAGTTCTCACCCTGCTGAGATTTTACAAATAGACCTGAATAATAACAATGAAGTTATTAGCATTACTGATGACAGGGCCTCCTATGCGGGGAATGTGGATACACCAGGCTCATTGTTTTTGGATGAGCAAGGAGATATTTATGTGTATTGTGTTAGCTCATATGGGTTTGGGCCAGGTCAAAAAGCGGGTTTCTTAAGAATTAGGAATGGGGAATCAGCGTTTGATGAAAGTTACTTTTTCAATACAACAGATCTGAATATCAATGGTATAGAAGGTAATCACATCGATTATCTCCACCGGCCCGATTACGCAGGAAATGGAATTCTTTACAGCACTGGGAATGTTTACGCACTGGCCAGCAATCCACCAGACTATATCAATGACAGAACGTTTGGCAATTTCAAAGTAGATATTTATAACCAGAGTATAAGTGTAGTAGATATCCCCTTTTCGAATGGTTATTCGGCCTCTTCGCTAGTGATGGATGATCAGGTTTTGTTTGGAGTATCTAGTACAGAAGGAGTGGGAATATATTCCTATGACCCGGCCACAGGAGAAGGCAGTGATGCCCCAATTGTCACTACTCAGGGTGATCCAAGTACAATCCTACATTTTGACTGATTCATAGATAAGTAAGATTCAAATAAACATTCAAAAAAATAGCTGCACTTATGTTAGAAGCACTCAAACTATCAAAACACTATGGTGAGCAACCAGCACTTTCTGAGCTAGACCTGTCTATTTCACCCGGAGAAATATTCTGTTTATTAGGTGCTAATGGAGCCGGTAAGACAACCACCATCAATTTGTTCATGAATTTTATTCAACCCTCTTCAGGAAAGGTGTTGATCAATGGTCTTGATGCTGCTCAACATTCCAAATCAGTTATTCAAAGCATGGCATATATTCCTGAAAACCTAAACTTATACGGTAACCTTACGGGAGTCGAAAACTTACAGTTTTTTGCTGGTTTAGGGGGTGAGAAACCTGATAAGTCAGGAGGAGAAGAACTTCTTGGGTCTGTAGGATTGCAAGCTGATGCAATGCATAAACGTGTCTCTCAATATTCAAAAGGGATGCGCCAGAAAGTAGGTATTGCTATTGCAAAAGCTAAACAAGCTGACAATTTGTTGCTTGATGAGCCAACTTCAGGTCTTGATCCCCAGGCAAGTAATGACTTTGCTCAATTGCTTCAAGAAATGAGACAAAACAATATGGCTATCCTGATGGCAACTCATGATTTGTTTCGTGCAAAGGAGAGCGGTACCCATATCGGAATTATGAAGGCTGGCAAGTTGATTCATTCTATGAGGAGTGATGAAATAACCCTAACCGAATTGGAGCATTTGTATTTAGACACGATGAAATCCGAAAGTTATGATATGGTTAGTCATTAGAAAGGAGCTCCTGACAGCTTTGAGGGACGTGCGCCTGCAAGTTTCAGGGAGTATTTTGATTGTATTAATGCTGACTGCTGTTCTTGTTGGTAGACAAGGTCAAAAGCAAATTCAGGAAGATCGTGCCAGGGCCCAATCAGATATGTATGATACCTGGTTGAACCAGGGTTCAAAACATCCTCACAGTGCCGCTCATTATGGTCAATTTGCTTTTAAGCCAAAACCAGTATTAAGTTTTTTAGATATTGGATTGGATAATTACACTGGAATATCAGTATTCCTGGAAGCCCACAAGCAGAATGAAATCTTGTTTAGTGCGGCTCAGGATAGTAATGGCATGACTCGTTTCGGTGAGATGACCACCGCTATGATCCTTCAGTTACTGCTTCCACTGCTGATCATATTTCTAACCTTCAATATTTTTAGTAAAGAAAGGGAGGAGGGAACACTCAAGATGATCCATGCACAGGGATTAAACATGAGGCAATTATTCCTTGGAAAAGTGTGGGGGACCTATTTGATGGTCTTGCTGATATTTTTACCTATCATTATCCTGGCCTACTTCTTACTTGACAATAATTCCGCTAGTCTGGATGCAGGTGTCACCGCTAAATTCATACTGCTCACAAGTGGATATGCTGTTTACTTTTTAGTATTCGTACTGATTTGTGTTTTGATCTCCGCATTTGCAAGGAATTCAGGTTACTCACTTCTGATATTACTCGGACTTTGGATTGCCTCTTGCGTCATCATTCCAAAAGCTACTGCTAACCTTGCTGATAAAATTTATCCCACCCCATCCCAATTTGATTTTAAAAGTACCATCAAAGAAAAAGTGGCCAATGGAATTGATGGGCATAATCCTTCGGATGTACGTCTTGAATCGCTGAAGCAGCAGGTGTTGGATCAATATGGAGTAGCTACAATCCAGGAGCTACCAGTGAACTGGAGTGGAATCGCTATGCAGGCTGGTGAAGAATATACTGATCAGGTCTACGATGCGGAGTTTTCAAGGGTTGAGCATATTTTCAAACAACAAAACCAACTATCAGAATGGGTGGGGTTTCTTGATCCATTTTTAGCGACCAGGAATTTATCCATGGCCTTATCAGGTACGGATTTTCACCACCATATGACCTTCGCAAAAGCAGCGGAAAACTATCGGAGGAGGTTTGTGAAAAAGATGAATAAGGACATGGAGGTGAATCATAAACCCGACATGGCATACAGGGATTACAAGGTAGGAGAAGAAATGTGGTCAAGTATTGAGCCTTTCAACTATGATCTTCCTAACGGGATTGACATACTTTCACTTCAGTGGCGAAGTGTCCTGGCCCTATTTGGATGGTTATTCGGTTTATTCATTATTTCTATGCTTTATGCACCTAAAATTTCCAGGCTATGAAGACATTAATTCATATCATATCATTTGAATGGAAAACGCTTTGGCGCAGTAACACTTTGAAGGTACTGCTGTTTGTAATCATTGGTGCTGGAGTTTATGGTATTTACTTTGGTAAGTTTGAAATAGATAAACAGGAAGCTAGAATTTCGCAGGTTCAGCAGCACGAACGGCAGCAATTTGATAGCCTCTTGTATTGGGCAAACCTGGATACAGCAGTTGCCGGGAATAAAGAGAAATTTCTCAAGGCAGTATCCCCAACAGGTTCTGGCTGGAATAAGCACTTCACCTACTATTTGACCAATGAAGCTCCTGATGCAGCAGGCCTTTGCCTGGGGCAAAGAGATTTATTCCCTGCCTATTATGGATTTAATGTTACCGATTTAGCCAGACAAGTAAATACAAGTGAATTGGCCAATCCCATGAAGCTATTGACTGGTAATTTTGACTTGTCTTACGTGTTTGTATTCCTGTTTCCACTATTGATTGTTGCATTGTTTTATAACCTCTATGCTGGCGAAAAGGAGGGTGGAACTCTTTTGTTACTACAGTCACAGTCTACCCCACTGAATATGATACTTATCAGTAAAGGCTTTATCAGATTACTGATTGTATGGGGGTTAGCGGCATTGTTACTTGTTTCAGGGTTCCTCATACAAAATATTCCACTTGGAGGGAATGGTCAACTCTTGTTCCAGTGGATGTTTATCATATTTTCATATTGTCTTACTTGGACTATAATTATGGTTTTTATTGTTGGGTTTAGAATGAGCTCAGCATTGACAGCCATGGTCGGTTTGGGAATTTGGCTAATTTTCACATTGATTACTCCCGCTTTACTTAATCTTTTTGTCCTCACAAGCACGCCACTTCCCAACAGAACAGAAATGATCCATGAGGTCAGAAGTTTGAATGATGAAATCTGGCAAAACTCAGAGACCTATGTCCTTGATAAATTTTATGCTGAGAATCCTGAGTATAATCATGGTGATACTACCGATTTCTACAAGTGGTATTATGCCGGATTTACCTTGTTGGATAAAAGAGCCAATGAATTGAAAGTTCAGTATGAAACGCAGGTTATTAAGCGAAATGAGCTTATTGATAAATGGCAATGGATAGCACCTGCCGCGATGGTGCACGATAGATTATCTACAATTTCTAAAACAAATAGAGAAAGTTATCTAGAATTCTTAAATGAGGTGTATGACTATCACAATAACCTGAAGGAGGTGTATTATCAACGAATATTCTCAGATGAAAAATTCTCTTTGTCGGACCTAAAAAAACTGGAAAATCAATTATGAGTAAAGTGAACCGTGAAACAATTTCCCTTGATAAGATAGGCATGTGCACTTCTGTCATTTGCCTGGTACACTGCATATCAATTCCACTCTTTTTCTTATTTGGTTTTGATGCAGCCCTCAGGATAATCGACCAACCCTGGGTCGAGTGGATGATTATAGTGTTTGCGCTATTTGTTGGAGTTGTGTCCTTCTTAGGAGGCTTTTTGACTCACAGACAACACTTTATACCTGTATTGTTTTTAGCTGGTTTTATGTTATTGATCAACGGTGAATCAGTGGTGAATGAAGTGCTTTCACTCATTTTATCTGTTGGTGGAGGCCTGGTCATTATATATGCTCATGTTCAAAACTTGAAATGGAGGCTACATGCATCTCGTGTTTAATCTGACGATATGTTTAATTGCCCAAAATTCAGGTTGGGAAGCTTTTAAAGACACAACTTTTGAGTGGTTATGGTCCGATGAATATCAATCTCATATTGAAATACCCACTTTCGGCAGTAGTGTTAAGTTTCTGGAAGGACGGGAGTATACACTTTCAGGACATTACATCCCAATGGAACTGGATGTCAATCGAATCATTATTTCAAAGCAACCTTTTGCCTCATGCTTTTTTTGTGGTGGAGCAGGTCCTGAAACTGTAGCAGAAATCGTATTTAGCTCACCTCAACGGAGTTTTAAAGCAGATGAAATGCTGACAGTGAGAGGAAAGCTGAAACTGAATAAATGGGATTATGATCACATGGTTTTTATACTGGAAAACTCAGAAATCATTGAACCATGAATAGTAATTCGCGCCTAAAATATTATCAAGATCAATTAATTCAATAAGATGAACTTTCTGAAAAAGAAGAAAAAGCTTCCAGTAACTGTACTCAGTGGATTTCTGGGCGCTGGGAAGACCACATTGCTCAATCATGTGCTGAATAACCGTGAAGGGTTAAAAGTTGCTGTCATTGTCAATGACATGAGTGAGCTCAATATTGATGAAAAACTTGTGTCAAACGGCACTCAGCTTTCTCGTACGGATGAAAAACTCGTAGAAATGAGCAATGGGTGTATCTGCTGTACTTTACGCGAGGACCTGATGATTGAAGTAGAACATTTGGCCAAAATTAACAAGTTTGATTATTTGTTGATAGAAAGTACCGGTATTTCTGAGCCAATCCCCGTTGCACAGACATTCTCATTTGCCACCGGAGATGAATTGTATGACCTGACAGAAATAAGTCAATTGGATACAATGGTAACCGTTGTAGATGCCTTTAATTTTTTCAAGGATTTCGGAAGTGCAGATACCATTGTCGACAGAAGTATGACTGATGATCAGGAAGATGACAGGTCAATTGTGAACCTTTTAACCGATCAGGTTGAGTTTGCCAATGTTATCATCCTGAACAAGGCAGATCTGGTTGCTGAGGAACAATTAGGATTGCTGGAAAACACCTTACATAAACTAAACCCAACAGCCAAAATTATTCCCACCACGCACAGTAAGATCAACCCGAGAGAAATACTCAATACAGGACTTTTTGATTACGAAGTAGCCGAGCAATCTGCTGGTTGGCAGAAGGAATTGGAACTTGCTCAAAAAGGAATTGGCCATAGTCCGGAAACCGAAGAATATGGGATCAGTTCTTTTGTTTATCAAAATGCAAAGCCTTTTCATCCAGAAAGGTTTCTGGAGTATGTGAGTCGGGATTTTCCCGCTTCAATCATCAGGAGCAAGGGCATATTTTGGATTGGTTCACGTACTGACAAAGCAATACTTTGGAGCCAGGCTGGTGGTTCATTAAAAGCAGAAATCTATGGAAGATGGTGGGCAAGTGTACCTTTGAAGCAACGAGCCATGAACCCAGCCTATCTGGAAAATCAGGAATTCATTCAGAAAAAGTGGGACAAACGTTGGGGAGACCGCATGAATGAGCTGGTTTTCATTGGACAGGACATGGATAAACCAAAAATTATAGCAGATCTGGACCACTGTCTTATGACAGAAATGGAGGTCCTGGGAATGGACGGAGGATACGATTTTAAGGATGATTGGCCAATATGATATTTTTGAGATTTCAGTTAATGTTATTTATATCATTGGGGAATTTTATTCTTCTGGCTCAGGACGATCAAAATTTCCCACCCCCGCCTACCGCTCCAATCGTAAAAGCCCAAAAGGTTAACGATGATATCAAAATTGATGGTAAACTTGACGAAAGAGCCTGGCAAGAAGCAAATGTAATTACTGATTTCTTCCGAATGGAACCAAGACAGGGCGGAGATTATCTTTATGATACAGAAGTAAAGATTCTATACGATGAAAAAAACCTTTATGTGGGCGCATTCTGCCAGGATTCTGTAGGAAAAGCTGGGGTGAGGGCACAGGATTTGAGACGTGATTTCAGTCCCTGGGATAACGATGTTTTCTACATTCAACTTGATCCGCAAAACTTAAAGCAATATTGTGTTTCATTTCAAACGACCCCCTACGGCAATCAACGGGATTTACAAGCCTTCAATGATACAAACCGGGACAGTGATTGGAATGCGCTGTGGACAGTAAGAACTCACAGGACAGATTCAGGTTATTATGCTGAATTTGCTATTCCTTTCAAGTCTATTCGTTATGATGTCTCCCAAGGTGGAGATTCTGTCACCTGGGGTATCACGCTTAGTCGTTTGGCCCGAAGAGATTATGAACTTTCTGTCTTTCCAGCGATTCCACAATCTTTTTCACCTTATAGGATGACCTATGCTGCCAGGCTAGAAGGACTAGAGGTGCCGGAACCAAGCGCAAATGTTCGAATCGAACCATACTTACTGTATCAATATGATGAGGTAGATGAAGCAGATGAAATTATGTCAGATGGGGATTTGAAATTTGGAGGGGACGTAAAATGGGCGATCAATCCTCGTTCAGTATTAGACCTTACATTCAATACAGATTTTGCACAGGCTGATGTCGACAGAGCCGTGAATAACCTGGAACGATTTAATATCTTCTTCCCTGAGAGGCGTCAGTTTTTTTTGGAAAACTCTGGAATTTGGGCCGGCTCTAATAATAATTACATTGTTCCCTTTTTCAGCAGAACTATTGGATTGCAAGGCAACTTCAATGCCCAACCAGCCAGAATAGATGCTGGGACGCGTTATACAATGAGAAATGAAAACCTCTCTATTGCCGGGCTGTACATTAGACAAGCCGGGACCAGTAGCTTGCCTACCGCTAACTTTGGCGCATTTCGATATTTGCAAAACTACGGGAAGGAGAACAATGTGGGTTTAATGATTACCCATCGCCTGGATGAATCTGTTGAATCTACAAATGATCTGGAAAGTCATAATTCCACATTTACCATTGATGGATTGATCCGCCCGAAAGATGAGGTGACAGTTAGCTACATGCTTTCAGGGTCAAAAGACAATTCGAATGATACTTTAGGGGTTGCTGGTCGGTTTTTTACCGGCTATTCAGCCAATAAGGTTTATTTAGGTTGGCTTACCAATTTTGTATCACCAGACTACAATCCGGACATGGGGTTTGTATTTCAAAAGAATGTGATCCATCATAGTCCTGGAGCCTATTACATTTGGAGGCCAAAGAATATACCCTGGATAAGAAGATACGATCCTGGAGCATTTTTTAACTTCTACCACGATTTTGATAATCCCGGAAACTTCCAGCAAGCCAATATTTATCTCTTTCCCGTGTATGTATACCTGACAGATGGGACCTTTTTCCAGTATGCGATATTTCCAACATGGCAAAATATCAACTTCAACTTTTCACCTTTGGGAGTCAGGATAGAAGAAGATTCGTATTACTATACCAGGCACCAATTTAATTTTAACTCTGATAGGTCAGCAAAAATTTCAGTTTCGGGTAGTCTGAATTGGGGATCATTCTACAATGGGAAACGCACTACAGTAGAGGGTGGAATTCGTATTGCACCAATTCCCCATGCTGCGCTTACAATAGATTATGAGTTTAATAACATAGTAGCCCTGGGGGAAAACCTGGAAGACTTAGAAACTCATTTGATCACTGTAGGATCACGGTTTGCCCTAAATCCCAGAATACAACTTTCGGCCTTTTATCAACATAATTCATTTGATGACCAGGGTAGATGGAATGTTCGTGCCAGTTGGGAATACCAACCTCTGTCATTTGTTTATCTGGTTTTCAATGACACTAAAATTGATGGGTTTGAAACTCCTTTTCAAGAACAACAGTTGGTGGGGAAAGTGACTTTTTTGAAACAATTTTAGTTATTCTGGCTTCTAAAGTTATTTGGGAATTGGAACATAAAAGTAGTGCTATTTGTTAAGGATACATTCTGCAAAAAAATTGCATTTACCTTATATTTGCAATATGAAGTACAGTGAGCTAAAGAACAGTTTGAAAAAGCACCAATTGCGTATCACAGATTGTCGAATGGATGTATTGGAACATTTTCAGGTCCAGAAGAAGGCACTTTCATTTAAAGACCTGGAAGATAGGTTTCAGGAGTACGATCGGGTTACACTTTACAGGACTTTACATTCTTTTGAAGAGAATGGATTACTTCATAAAATCCCGGGTGATAGCGGTTCTGCTGTTTATGGTCTTTGTAACGATTGTGGGGTTTCGTCTCATCACCACAATCACATGCATTTCAAATGCACTACTTGTGGGACTACCGAGTGTATTGATATTCCAATAGATATCCCCGCAATTACACTTCCCAAAAATTATGAAATGACAGATATGGATGTAATCGTGAATGGCATCTGTGACAGTTGCAATTCTAATTGACCCTATGCGCATAATTTGTTTTTGGCTATTGACGATGATGGCCTCCAGTGCAATGGCACAAGCAATTATTGCCGGAAAAGTGACTGATAAAGCAGGTGAAGCCCTTATTGGGGCAACTGTTGTGATTCATGAGTTGGAAAAGGGTGTTACAACTGATATAGAAGGCAAGTTTCGTTTTGATGGTTTAAGAAAAGCCAGTTACCATCTTCATATTAGTTTTGTAGGATTTGAAGCCACTACAATTGTGGCAAAAGCCAATGGTGGTGAGTTAATAAACATAGAATTGGAGCCTACTTCTCTTGAACTCAATGAAATAGTAATAGAATCCAATCACTACAAAACCGGACCAAAAGAACATACCCTGGCAATGGAAATCATTGACCTGGAATACCTGAAAAAAAATAGGAAAGGTACGCTTGTCAATTCTTTAGAAGATCTTCCTGGCGTGAATGCCATTAACACCGGAGTGGGGATCTCAAAACCGGTAATTCGGGGAATGAGTTTCAATAGAGTCATTGTCAATGACAAAGGTGTAAAGCAAGAAGGCCAGCAGTGGGGAACAGACCATGGTCTTGAAATTGATATGTTTGAACCTGGTCGTGTGGAAGTGGTGAAAGGACCTGGTTCATTAATGTATGGTTCAGATGGATTAGGCGGGGTATTGAATATATTTCCTGCTCCTCTTCCTGATCCCGGAACTCATCGTGGAGCTGTTCAAAGCATTTACAAGTCTAATAACCAGTCAATAAGCACTTCTTCGTCTCTGGAAGGTAATTTTGATGACAAAGTTTATCGGTTGAGGTTTAGCACACAGGATTTTGGTGATTATAGGGTGCCAGCTACCAGTTTTAATTACAACAATTTCGATTTACCGCTCTATGACAATCAATTGAAAAACACGGCAGGGAATGAGCGAAATATCACTGGTATGTTTGGCTTAAAGAAAAATTGGGGTTACTCCACCTTAACTGTGAGTAATTTCCATCAAACCGCAGGCTTTTTTGTGGGAGCTATTGGCATTCCACGATCTTATCAGTTGACAGCTGATGGAGATAATAGAAATATTGACTTACCCAGGCAAATTATCAATCACTTCAAGGTCATTTCAAATAGCAACTTGCTTATTGGTAAGAACTGGCTGGAGTTGGATCTTGGATATCAAAACAATTACCGCCAGGAACAATCCAATCCACACGCCCATGGCAAGGGCCCAAGACCAGAAGGAACACAAGCACATGCCCTTCGTCTCCAGACTTATAGTCTAAATGCGCGTTACTTTGTGAGATTGTCTGAAAATCATTCACGCATATTTGGTGTTCAGGGTCAGCAGCAATTCAATTCACGGGGGGGATTTGAATTTCTTCTTCCGGAGTATTCTAGTTCGGCGATTGGAGCTTTTATTTTTGAAGAACTAAGTTTCAAGGAAAAGGTAACCACTACAGCTGGACTTAGGTTTGATTTTGCCAATAGGTTGATCAATTCATTTTCAGAGCCAATATACAGCGATGAGGTAACCATCGACCGATATTATCAACGCAATGCTGAAATTGAAGCTGATTTTTATAATGTTTCAGGAGCTGTTGGGTTGAGTTATTATCCATCTCGTTCCTTTAATGCAAAATTGAATTTAGGAACCAGTTTCAAGGTTCCTACAGCTGCTGAATTGTCAATGAATGGAATTCACCATGGCACTTTCAGACATGAAGTAGGTGATAGCACACTTACCTCAGAGCGAGGATTACAGGGAGATGTGAGTTTAAGTTACCAAAAGAGTAACATTAGTTTTGTAGTGAGTCCATTTGTGTCGTTGTTCAATAATTTCATCTATTTGGCTCCTACAGCACAATTCTCATCAAGCCTTGATCGGGATGCTTTTCCGGAAGGTGGACAGGTTTTCCAATACAGACAAAATGATGCCTTCTATGCAGGAGGAGAGATCGCAGCGGAATATCATCCTATTGAGGCTATTCACCTCAGAGTAGCATACGAACTGGTTTATAACTTTAATCTGGACACCAAACTTCCTTTACCATTTACACCTCCACCATCCATTTATACTGAGCTCCAATATGAGCTTTCACCTAATGCTGAGTGGATCAATGGCGTCAATATTGGATTGAGTTATAAACGGGTTTTTGATCAGGACAGAGTAGATAGAAATGAAAGAACTACACCTGGCTATCACTTAATAGGTTTCAACATTGGAAGTGATTTCAACGTGCTTGGAACAAAACCAGAAGTCGTGTTTGCCGTCCAAAACCTTACAAATGCTCAATATTTTAATCACCTGAGTAGATACAGACTATTAAACCTACCGGAACAAGGCAGAAACTTCATTATTTCTTTAAACATTCCTTTTGCAATTAAGTAGTACTTAGTTTATACTTGCAATATTATTGCATAAACAAAAAACTAGTTATGAAAAGATCATTATTGGGTTTGGGAATATTTGCGACACTGTTTTTCGTTGCATGTGAGGATGATGAACCCATAGACACAACAGCCCCTACAATCACAATGGAAGAGCCTGGTGCAGGTGAAATGTTTGATGCCGGTAGCACCATACATTTTGATGCTTTATTTCAAGATGATGTGGCTTTAGGAACTTTCAGTTTAGTAATTCACGATAATTTCGATGGCCATGGTCATGGAAGAACTGAAGTATCTGCCTTTGGGTTTGATGAAAGCTTTGAATTAACAGGAACATCTGATGATGTCCATGAAGATATCGATGTGACATCTGACGCAACAGCTGGTCCATACCACCTGATCGTAGAAGCTATTGATGCCGCTGGAAACTCTACCACTTTTGCGGATGGATCGTCGGTTGAAATGGAAATTTGGATTACTAATGAAGAGATGGCGCATGTTCATTTTGAAGATGCCAATGAAAATGAAGTGGATGAGTATGAAGGTGAAGTTGGAGTTGCATTATCATTCTATGGAGAAATAGAGGATGAGGTAGGTGAATTGGATCATGTGACAATCATGGTGGGTCATTTAGAAGATGCAGGAGAGCATGATCACGAGCATGGACGCTTAGACAGTGATGATCATATTTTTGAAAAGGAATATGAAGTAGAAGGAGAAACAACAGTATTTATTCAAGACTTACTCAATGGAGAGTCCATTGTGGTGGAACAAAGTGAGTTAGATGAGCTTGAAGAAGGAGAGCATTTGTATTTGATCGTATTAGCGCAAGATGAAGATGGAAACATATCTCGTCATGCCATAGAAATTCATTTTGACTAATAGTAATTATATAGTTATTTGGATTAGCAAAAATGGGGCTGTTTCGTGGTTGAAACAGCCTTCTTTTTTTACCTCCCTCAGATTAAAATCTTTCAGATACTTTTCATTTCGATAAGTGTGACTTTTTGAAATAACTGAGTCTCATGTTCATTATGAGACCAATAATCATTCTTACAATCTGCGTGTCACTCACAGCGTGTGTGAGCCAGAAAAAGTATTTGGCTGTAGAACAAAAACTGGCTGATCAGGAAAAGACCAATCAGGATCTTCTTGCTGACCTGGAAACAAGTAACGGGACAATCAAAACCCGACAAAATGAATTGCTGGTTTGCAATACCAACCTCGCCAATGAACAAAACAAAGTGGCAAGCATGGAAAAGCAGATGGACTACTTCAAGAATACCAATGACAATCTCTTAGATAGGTTATCAGACTTGTCAGTAATCAATAAATCCGGAGCTGAAAGTATCAAAAAGTCCCTGGAAGCACTTGATCAACAGAATAAGTACATCCAGAACATGACATCTTCCATGCAACGCAAGGATAGCCTTAACCTTGTATTGGTGATGAACTTAAAACGTTCTCTGGCCAGCTTTGATGATGAAGACATTACCGTTGAGGTCAAGAAAGGTGTAGTTTATGTTTCTATCTCTGATAAGATGTTGTTTAAATCAGGTAGCCATGAAGTGAGTGCGAAAGCAGATGAAGTATTGGGTAAAATTGCCAAGGTGGTAAATGACCATAATGAACTTGATATTTTGGTAGAAGGTCACACAGACAATGTACCTATTTCAACAACATCTATGGTGGATAACTGGGATTTGAGCGTAAAACGTGCAACATCCATTGTCAGAATACTTCAAAACAAATATGGTGTGAAATCTGATCGTATGACAGCTGGAGGTAGGGGTGAGTTTGTGCCAAAAGCAAGCAACGAGACCAAAGAAGGACGTGCTATTAACAGGAGGACAGAGATCATTATTTTACCAAAACTGGATCAGTTTTTCAAATTGTTGGAGGCACCAGTAGCAACAGTTGATCCTAAATTGTAAAGTTTAAATATCCTGATGAAAAAATTACTATTGTTATTATTGTCGGTCACTTTATTATTGGTATGGACCAGCAAAAAAAGGGAAAGTCGATTAGCTGAAAAGGATAGTTGATAGACTCACAAAGAGAAAAATAGTGTAATTATGTTAAAACCGGCTCAAATGAGTCGGTTTTTTTGTCTGGTTAGTCTGAAAAAGTTTTGTAAATCCTATAATTTGCGACGTTCTATGACGAAGGCAGAAAAGGTCAATTTTATTGTTCAAAAACTAGAAGAACTGTATCCAGTGGTTCCCGTGCCATTAGATCATTACAGCCCGTATACTTTGCTGGTGGCTGTGCTACTTTCCGCTCAGTGTACAGATGAACGTGTAAACAAGACTACTCCGGAATTATTTGCTTTAGCTGATAATGCTTTTGACATGGCTAATATACCTGTGGAGCAGATAAAAGAGATCATCAGGCCCTGTGGACTCAGCCCAATGAAGTCAAAAGGCATTTCAGGCCTGTCTAAAATTTTAGTGGAAAAGTATGGTGGCGAAGTTCCTGCTGACATGGAGGCCTTGGAACAATTACCAGCTGTTGGTCACAAAACAGCATCTGTAGTGATGGCTCAGGCCTTTGGGGTACCATCTTTTCCTGTGGACACACACATACACCGATTGATTTACAGGTGGGGCCTTTCAAACGGCAAGAGTGTCCAACAAACAGAACAAGATTGCAAACGAATTTTTGCTAAGACCCTCTGGAATAAACTGCACCTTCAAATCATTTATTTTGGAAGGGAGTATTGTCCGGCGCGAGGACACAACCCTAATGACTGCCCAATATGCTCTGAAGTAGGTAGAGTACCTATTTTCAAAGATTTTGATTTGAAACCTCCTAAAAAATAGTGGTTGCATAGAAGATGACGAAGCTAATTTCAGGAACCAACATTATCTGTTTGGTTCCTCAATTTTCAATTTTATCAAAGCCTGGTTGTCCATCTTACTTCAATACCCTCAAAGTCCAGAATCTCATAACAAACTCCTGAATTACATGCAGGACCACCTCTTCGGGTGCCCACAAACAATAGAAAAGTATTTTTGAATCCTGGTTTGTACTTAAGATTGGTGCCAAACCAAAACCTCTTTTCTTTTCCCCTCTCAAGTAAAAAGTCGTCTGTGCTGCGCTCGATCAGAACGCCACCGGAAAAAGTAGATTTGAAATTGTAGGTGAGTGCCATTAATTGATTTTGAAATGAATCCCCTAAGCGGGAAAATCGTTGAAATTCGAATTCAGTGCTCAACCCGGACTTTTTGTTCAATTTCCAGTCTATGTAGGTGCCAAAACTGATACGTGTTTCCTGGAGTTTAAAAGGGTCTTCAGCATAGTCTATGAAAAGTTTGTAATCATGAGATTTCAGAAGTGTGCTTGCAAACTCCAGGAAGTATTCCTGGAAAATGAATCTTCTGTTGAAGTTATTGATGGCTAGTGTGTGATTCAGTGTAAGGACTGAATGTCCTGGTTCATTTGGATCATCACCTGGAAAGTTGTAAAAAGCTTCAATTTGATATCCAGTCTCATTGGCAGGGTTCATGACATGCGTGCTACGGTTGAGCTGACGATAGATATGCTGTCGCACCAGAGCTGGGGGTTGGTTTAGGCCAAGGCCAAGGATAAAATCCCGGTAACTTTTAAACTCAGTAGTGATACCAAAGCGTTCATTCGTGTAGTTCAAATTAGCATACCACGCATAGGATGAAGTAGAAGAATTAAAATCAAATATTTGATATTGACCATCCAGATTTTTAGCAAGTTCTGTGTAATAGGTAATGGAATTACCTAACCTGCCTGAGGCTCTCAGCATTGTGATTGGAGACTGCTGAGATACATTGTCCAGGTATTGGAAAGTCCATCCGATAGCATGATCTTCAAATTCATACCCAAGATCAAACATCCCAACTTTATCTGGTCTCCTGTCTTCAAATTCCTGTGTGGGAGGCAAAACAGCATTGAGAGGTGCTCCGTACAAAGCCTTCATGGTAAGCTTCTTCCATTTGTACTTGACCTGCGCTCCCAGCATATCCTGATTAAAGTAGTATCGTGATCGGAAGGTGAGGTCTTGCAGTACTGCTCCCGGAATTTGATAGGAGCGAAGCAATGTCCCCCTGCCATAGGTTTCGTAGAAATTGCCCACTTTTATCTCAAGGTTCTCACCATAATAATCAAGTCGGGCTTGAGTAATCCGGTAGTAATTTCTGTTTTGGTAAGGAGATGTAAACTGTTCAAAGGTGAATCCAGCTTTAAATTTATCCAGGGTATAATCAACAAGGAGTCGATTAAACAAATTGGAAAATGAATTGACTGTATCAGAGGGAAGTCGGCCATTCTGGTATTCCATCAGGTTAATAGCACTAAACTGGCCAAATACTGTGACCCCAATATTAAGGCTAAAAAGGAATAGAAGCCATTTCTTCATTTAGGATCCGGAAGCTTTAGAAAGCAGTTTTTTGATTTGTTCAATTATTTCCTCCTCATCACCAGTTACAAAACCTTCATGAATGTAGCGAACCTTGTCAGAAGCGTCTACCAGAATAAGGGTTGGAAATCCTGACAGATTAAGGTAATTAAATAACTCGGAATCAATATCCAGAAGAACCGGATATTCGATTTGAAGTGAAGCAGACATAGGCTCAACTTTCGCTATACTTCTGGGTCCATCACAGTTTATGCCAATTACTGCTACTCCCTCATTTTTGAAGGAGTTAAAGATTTTGTTGAGTTCTGGCATAGCTTTTCGGCATGGCTTACACCAGGTAGTCCAGAAGTCAATAACAGTGAGTTTTTCTCCTTTCAGATCTTCGTAAGACTGGGTGTTATTGTTAACATCGTTGTATGAAAAATTTCTTATTCGTTGTGCTGATGTTTCAATACATACCAATGTTAAAGTAGCTATAAGTAGCAGAGATTTTAGCGTAGGAATGTTCATTTTTTTGAATCTACTTTTCAACTATTTGAGTAATTCATCTAATTTATTCACCACAGCATTCATACTTGAACTTGAAGAAGTGTTATCCTTATAAGCAATATTGCCATTCTGATCAACGATAATCAGCCGGTCATATGTGGTGGAATAATTAGAAGCTGTTCCTGATGCTTGCATTAACAAAGGAAAAGTAACTCCGGTGTTGTCTTTAAAAGACTGAACACCCGCCTCATTTCCATCCCATTGATCTAAACCCAGAATAACGAAGTTTGCATCCGATCCATAAGCCTGAGCAATTTGAGATTCAATTGTTGGGGCAGATCCCAGGCAAATCGGGCAGGAATATCCAAAGAAAAATAACACCACTACTTTGTCTTGATAATCACTAAGTGATATTGTACCATCTTCAAGGGAAGTAAGACTAAAACCAGGAGCTTGCTCGGTGGTGCCATTATCATCCATACTCATCTCATCATCCATGTTATCCATTTGCGCTGTAGGTTCCTCTTCTGGTTCACAGGAAGCCAGTAATAATACAAGAGAAAGTAGGCCTAAGGTCTTCAGCATATTGATTTTTTGTAACTTTTTCATATCCGAGAATTAAGTACTTGACAAATCTATATGTTAAGATAAATTCAAATCGTTTTGTTTAACCACCTCTGCTCGAGTATACAGAATATTTCAATGAGATTGTCAGTGAACAGACTATAAAAAAGGGTTCGTCATGATTGCTGCACCATTTATTTGGGAGAAGGAACATCCTAATAACCATGATAATGAGACCAATATTTTGATTATACAATTTTTACCCTGGATTAAGTATATTACTCTTTTGTCTTCAAATATCTCAATCTTCCATTTTCAATTGGGATGGCTGATTTTACCAATATTGTGAAGATGAAAAATCCCATAGCCCATATTCCGACAGTCACTCCTATTTCAATCCAGGTAGGTGAATATTCGACAATGGCACCCCAGGGACCTGGTATGAATCCCGGGATGATTAATCCCATACCTTTTTCAATCCAAATTGCCACAAATAGTAGGATGCATGCCATATTAAGCCACTTCAGGTCTTTTCTGAATGTATGTACTGTAAGTATGATCGTTGCAAGAAGATTCATGCCAATGGAGGAGTAGATCCAGGGCATCAAAGCATTTTTTCCATCTAATCCAAAATAGAGATATACAGCACTAATGCTGTGGTGAGTAGGCGCATAAAACTCTTTGAAGAGCTCTGAAATTAGCATGACAAGGTTTATCTGGGCAGCCACAGTTACCACGAGGGAAATTTTTCTGATTGTGGTCTTTGAGATTTTATAATCAGTGTAATGATGAATTACCTGAAGGCATAGTATAATTAATGCCGGGCCAGCCGCAAAAGCTGATGCCAGGAATCTTGGACCGAGCAATGCATTATTCCAGAATGGTCTGGCGGGTAGGCCAGCATAAAGGAATGCAGTTACCATATGGATTCCAACTGCCCAAAATACAGATATCATTACTCCCGGAAGATAAAAATTTTTATTGGGAGATTTGCCCTGATATTTACTCATTAGAATGTAGAGTGGAATCGTTATGTTGATGAATAAATACCCATTTAATACAATTACATCCCACGCAAGCATTGAATCAGGCCAGTTAAACCTACCAATCCCAGGGATTAAATGCCAGGCTCTGATTGGTCCTCCTAAATCAACGGTTACAAATGCCAGGCACATGATCAATGCGGAAGCAGCCATTCCTTCACCGATTAGAACGGCTTTTGAAAAATCAAAATCTTTCAAAATGTAGGTGGGTAATACCAGCATGACTGCAGCGGCAGCTACTCCTACCAAAAATGTGAAATTCGAAATATACAGTCCCCAGCTTACCCTGTCATTCATACCGGTAACTGAGAGCCCTTCGTTTAGTTGTTGGTGAAAACTATAGGCACCTAGAAGCATAAACAGGGTAAGTGCTCCCATCCAGATGTGATACGCTCTACTTCCCTGGGTAGCTTCATTGAGGGAATCTTTTACCATTGAAAAAAATATCTTGATCTGCTGCATAATCTAATCCATGAAATACCAAAATTTGGGTTCAGTACCCAGATCCTCTTTTAACCGAAATACCTTCTTATTGGCTAATACCCATCGAATGTCACTATCAGGATCCAATAGGTTTCCGAAGATTCTTGCTCCTGTGGGACAGGCCTCCACGCATGCTGGGTTTTTACCATTTCTGGATCGCTGAATGCAAAACGTACATTTTTCCATAACACCTTTATTCCTTGGTCGATTTCCAAGGTAGTGCTGTACAAGGTTAATCTCTTCTTCTGGTACTTCTGGAGTGCTCCAGTTAAACCTTCTTCCATCATAGGGGCATGCAGCCATACAATATCTACATCCAATACACCAATCATAATCAATTACGACAATCCCATCTTCTTCTTTCCAGGTGGCTTCTACCGGGCATACGTCAACGCATGGAGGGTTTTCGCAATGGAAACACTGTGTTCCCATGTAGAAATGACCTTCAGCTGGAACTTCATGGAAATAGTTATCTTCTGAAGATTCGAAGTTAATGGCCCCATTTTTGTGTTCATGGATACGGATGTATTGCATTTGTGAACTTCTATCCTGATTATTCTCTTTCACACAGGCATTCACACAATCCATGTATCCCTGACACTTAGATATATTGAAGGCATAGCCATAAAGAACTCCTTTTATCGCGCCCTTGGTCGAAACAGAAGATTTCTTTCCTTGATTTAATTCATACAATCTCTCAAGTCGCTCCACCGTTTCCCCCTTTTCTTTGTCAGTCATTAGACGGTAGTTCCCTTTGAAGAACTCTTCCCACTCCAGTTGTTTTTTCTCTTTTTTGTCGTCACCTGCTGTAACACTGCAGGAAGAATTGACCAATCCGGCACCAGCAACCAAGCCAGCAGTCAACGACTTGAACATCCCCCTTCGGTCAGTCTTTTTGTTGAATTTCTGATCAAAACCATCGTTATTTCCACAGGTACAATTGCCAGAGCTACAAGCTCCTGAACTTAATTCTTTTTCTTTTTTGGAATGGGTCATAATAGTTAAGTTTAGATCAGTCGTTTCTTTCAATTAGCTTAATTGTGTTAAGTCTTGCAGGCCACCTTTTTTGAATTTGCGGCTGATGAGGGTTATGACAGCTTACGCAGCTATTGATAACTCTGGGGCTTATCCAACCTATTGCTCTCTTACCATGTGCTCCTCCCAACCAATCCTTGGCCTGACTGGAGTGACATTGTGCACATAGCTGATAGCTGTGATTGATGTCAATTGCCACACCGGTCAATGAAATGAGGTTGTTAGGCTGATCCAAATTATGGCAGGAATTGCAATTCATCACTTCTATTCCAGCATGATTTAATTGAATATTCCAATGTGCATCTTGCTCATCATTTGTTAGTTTGTTTGGTACTTCCTTATGACAATTAGAACAGGGGAAGGCTTCCAGATGAGGTGTTCTGGTTAGCACAAATGTATTTTTAGCGGATGGAGGGGGGGTGTTTCCGAGTGCTTTGTTTTGTGGGAGATCCACTAACACTTTCTCCAGGTCATCCATAAGTGCTTTCATTGCCTCATCGTACTCAATTGAATCCTGTGGGTTTGAGGGTAATTGATCCATCAGACTGTGATGATCTCCGTGTTTATTATGAGATTCATCACCATGATTTTCACAAGAGGTCACGGCCATCAAAAATGAACTCAGACAACACAAAAACAAATGTTTCATTGACTTAAATCCTCCCATTGTATTTTTGGTTTTTTACTGGGAATAGAATCCCAGTCGATCTTTATCGTATTGGTTTTAGTAGCGTGACACTGACGACAATTTACCCGCTCGGGGTGACTGACCAGGATCTCCTTAGGAGCAGAAGGTCCGGCATGACAAGTCAGGCAATTTTCTCTCATTTGCAAGCCATGAGGAATTGGAGGCGGACTTCCTGGTAAAACTGATCCTGCTATTTGAGGATGGTCTGCTTTTTCCCAGTTACTTGATTTGAAAAGTTTGTCAGTTTTTTGAGGTACATGACATTGTCTGCAGTTGATCAGGTCAGGGTGTGGACTAATGGGCGCGTACGCTTTGAATACTTCCACAAAACCACCATTTTGGTGACATTGCAAACATGTATTATCTCCAATCCCTTTTTCACTAAGTAGTGGATGAGGGATAACTGGTGGAGCTCCGGGATACGCCCTGTTTTGATAATATACCTCCAGAGACTTCCGATTATCATTGGGCATATCATTGAAATCTATTTTACCATTTGCTCTTTTAAATACTCCCGATTCAGACGGTAACGATTCTACATATTCTGAGGCGATGAAATTTGTAGAAACGTCATTATTCGCACTGATAGAATCATCAAATATGTAGATCGCTGCTGCCATCAGCATCACAAACATCAATATAACTCTGTATCTAGCTCTAAGCACCTGTGTATTTTTCTATTTTAACTGCACATTTTTTATAGTCCGGTTGTTTTGAAATCGGACAGAAAGCGTCTAATGTGAGTTCATTGATCAAAAATTGTTCATCAAAGAAGGGAACAAATACCTGTCCTTTGGCTGGTTTCCCACGTTCATCCACTGAAGCTGGCATAACAATCTCACCTCTTCGGGATGTGATCTTAACTGGTGTTCCAGTTCGTATTCCCATTTTCTCAGCATCCTCAGGATGAAGCTCAACGTAACTATTGGGTACGGCCTTGTGAAGTACTGAAATTCTTCTTGTCATTGAGCCAGTGTGCCAGTGTTCAATCACCCGTCCTGTATTTAGCCAGAAAGGATAATCCTCATCGGGTATTTCAGGAGGTGCTTCATAAGGTCTAGCAAGAATCCACGCCTTTCCATCTGGTTTCCCATAGAAATCGAAAGTATCACTATCACAAGCAGGATCATATTTGCCGTGAAATCTCCACTTTGTTTCTTTTCCATTAACAAATGGCCATTGAGCACCAGGTTGTAATTTGAGTACTTCATATGGAGCCATTCCATGTTTTGCTCCAGCGTGAAATAAGCCATATTCATTCCATATCTCTTCAATATGATTTTCTTTCTTCCATGGGAATAGTCTTTCATAACCCATTCTGCGGGCCACTTCAATTATTTGCCAAGTATCACTCATGGCTTCACCAGGTGGGTCAACCATTTGCTCAAAGTGCTGAGTTCTTCTTTCTGAGTTACCAAACATACCCTCTCTTTCAATCCACATTGCAGAGGGCAGAATGACATCAGCCACTTCTGTGGTAGGAGTCGGGTATATATCTGAAACCACAATAAACCTCCCATCCTTTTCCATACCCGGCCTGTACCGATTTAGCTTTGGCATGGTAACCATAGGGTTGGTCACTTGAATCCACATAAATTTAATATCACCTCGGTCAAGTGCACGGAACATCTCAACTGTATGATAGGTTGGCTTAGCTGGTATATTTTCAACCGGGACTTTCCAAATTTCAGCGGCTTTTTTACGTGCCTTTTCGTTCATTACCACACCGTAGGGCAATTTATGAGTGAGTGTACCCACTTCCCTGACTGTACCACAGGCACTTGGTTGACCTGTAAGTGAAAATGGACTGTTTCCTGGGGTGGAGATCTTACCGGTAAGCAGGTGGATATTGTATATGAGGTTATTGATCCAGGTTCCACGGGTATGTTGATTGGCACCCATGCACCAAAGAGACATTACCTTGAGGTTAGGATTACCGTATAAGGAAGCCAGGTATTTAATATCTTTTGCAGAAACTCCTGTTAGTTCTTCAATTCTTTCTGGTTTATAATCATCCAGAAACACTTTTAAATCCTCAAAAGAGATGTCCTGTGCTTCATCTTTAAAAGCAAATCCATCCTCAAGGCCATATCCAATATTGGTCTTCCCTTTTTTGAGAGCCGTATGTTTTTCCACAAACCGTGTATTGACCCACCCATTTTTGATGATCTCGTAACAAATAGCATTCGCTATTGCTAAATCAGTCTGTGGTTTAAATAGTATCGAACGGTCTGCTGCTACACTTGTACGGGTGGTTCTAGTAGCCAGGTCAATTATCTTGACATTGTCTCTTCTTAATCTGTTATCAAGTAAACGCGAAAAAAGAACAGGATGCATTTCGGCCATGTTGTTTCCCCACAACACAAATACATTGGCATGTTCAATGTCTTCATAACACCCCATTGGCTCATCTATTCCAAAAGATGTCATGAAACCCGTTACAGCGCTGGCCATACACAATCGGGCATTAGCTTCCAGGTTATTGGTTCCAATGGCACCTTTCATAAGTTTGGATGCCACATATCCATCTGGAATCGTCCACTGACCTGATCCATACAGCGCCACAGAATCCTTGCCATTCTCTTCAATGGATGATTTCATTTTGGAAGCTACAAGAGACAGAGCTTCCTCCATGGAGGATTCAACCATAACTCCGTTTTTCTTTATAAGGGGTTTGGTAAACCTGTCTTTTCCATACAAAGCCATAATAGAATGATAACCTTTCACGCAGCAGAGTCCTTTATTAACCGGACTTTGCGGGTCACCTTTAACTGCAGCGGCCTTTCCATTTTGTAAGCCAATTAATACACCACAGCCTACACCACAAAACCGACAGGGTGCTTTTTTCCACTCGAAATCACCTTCAGGAAGGTTTCTGATTTGTTCTTCTGCGAATACAATACCTGGAAACATGCTGGCAGCTGTGGCGAATGCTGATGCAGTTGCTAGTTTTTTTAGGAATTCTCTTCGTCCTTGTATATGGCACATAGTCAGTTCTTTTTAGTCTTTAAATCCAGCCACTAGCGTGTAGTGGTCAAGGCTTTCAATTTCATTCAAGGATCGCAATAGATTGTCTTCTTCATTTTGATCCTTTGTGTCAGTCACTACAATCAACAACTCTTTATTTTCGGCAGGGATCACTTCACACATCTGATCCTTTAAGGCATTTATCAAATGCTCTTTTTTTCCTGCGTGTGGATACACTAAATAGCTTTTTATGGGCATCTTTTAATTTAGTTATTTAGGTTTTCAGTTTCAAATAGGGTTGGTTTGAAAGTAATCATGGCCCATGCCCAATTAGTAAATAATGAAGCATCACCACCTCGTAACGCTTCCATTGTTTCAGTAGCAAGCATTTGAGAATATCCAATATTAAAAGTTATGTCTGGCGTCAAATTTTGGGCATAAACAAAGTCAATTTCTGTTCCCATTGGTTTAGGAAGTTCTTCATTCGTGCTGCTGATTTGCGCAGAACCGGTTAAGAATTCATGAATATTAACCACCAATGAACCACTACCTAATTTAAATTTAGTCTTAAGGTAAATATCCTGTACCCCCACATTTCCATTAGCCGGACCCACAAAATAATAATCCATGTATCCGTTGTGAGCGTGATTTGTACCAAAGTCCGGACTGAAATTCGTAATGTCTGAAGAGGTGTCATCATCATCCTTTCCAGAGATATATTCATAACCTATTGTAATAGGTGTGATAGAAGTCTCCAATTTAGCATAAGCACCAGCCAGTAATGCATTCACTTTATTCGCATTGAATTCCCCGGTTTGGTAATACACATCACCTCCAATAGTGATTGAACTGAAGCTTTTACTGCCAATAAATCCAAAAGTTTGTTTGAATGATTCAGTGGAATCTACATTTTGGTAACCAGTATTGAGCGCCAGCATTGAAATCTTTGCTGTTTCAAATTTTTTGTGAAACCAACCGTATTCTAATGATTTGTAATTGCCTCCTACCGAATAGTATCTGGCACCAACACCTTGCAACCAGGCAGGTTCTGCTATATCATCGTCCTGATTGAAAGCAAACCCGAAGTGTAACTTCACATTATTCTGGGGTTTTTCATAGACCAGAAGCACTGCATCATGCCTTCTTCCTTGCTGGGCCCATTCCAATCCACCCAGAAATCTCTGATTGTCATATGAAATTATTTGTCGGCCAATTTTTAAGGATACGGATGGTGTGAAAAAATACTGTCCCCATCCTTCACTCAAAAATGTTTTTCCATACTCTTCTTTGAAAATCTGGTTGGTTTCTCCCCAAATTCTTATGTCCTGGAATGCTAATTTGAACTTGTATTTCTCGGCTCTGTATTCCAGGTATAATCTGCTGCGTTGTTCTGTGAAAAATGCAGCCTCAACCTCTTCCGAAGATTTTAATGTCTTAAACCCATTTCTAAATTCAGTCCTGGGTCTGACTTCTGCTGAAACCTTAAGTTGAGCAACCAGATCATTGGTGCAAAGGGATATTATTAGTGGTATTATGAATAGTACTACTTTCTTCATTTCAGGTAATTGGTGATTGTGGCAGTAAATTGAAATTAATCCAAAAAGATGAACCTGATAAAAGCAATTAGTACTTATGATTTATATCATATCATTAATTTAATGAGCGCAGAATACCCTTCCATGGAGTTTGCAATTAAGCCTTTGACGCCCGATTTGTTTTTGATAATGTTAAAATTACGGTGGTGATAATGAACAAAAGAATAGTCATTCCATTCAAAAAGCCTCCCCATTTTTTCAAATCTGTGTAATAGGTAAGGCCGCTAATTATTCTAATTAAAAGTGAAGCCTGGAACAAAGCCACCCAGAGATACAAAATCAAATGAAAAGGTCGCACAGTCAGTCCTAACACTCCAGGAAGAATAATTGGTGCGTGAGCAAATATCATTGAAAACACGAATCCCAGAAAGAAACTGTGTACCAGGGAATCATAAGGGATACTGCCGGATACTTCAAACAGATAAAACAAGCCACAGATAGCTAACCAGATATATCCCAAAAATAAATTGATGGCTGTGAAACGATGTATTCCAGGCCTTTTAACTGACTTCCAGATCATATCAAACTTGAGTAACCATGCAGCATTTAGAAATAGAGCGACACCAGCAAGGTATCTCCCCACTGAATGGAATGGGGCGATACAGGCAATAATAAATAGCAGCAAAAAAGTTACGAAAAACTGTTTTGCGACATGGCTCACAGGCAATAATTTTGATAATTCCAGCCTTTCCCCACAGATTGTCAATAATAAGAAGGCCATCCACCATAAGAGAATTGCTGCATAGTTATTCGTAAGAAATAGTAATGAATTGCCAATAAGTAAAGCACTTGCACCGAACCACATGATCTGATGCGGTAGGTCAGAATGCCACTTATTGATGAGATAGAAAACATACACCAACCCAATTGCACCTAGGATCAAACAAGTTTGGGCTAACTCGAGTTGATCAAGGAAGAAAAAGAAGGTGCTAGTGGCGTTGATTATTGGAAATAGGAAGAGCCACATTCTCTTTAAAGTTACAATCCTCTCAATAAGAATAACAGTGCCCAGAAAACTACCCGTCATAATTGCACCATGATGCAGTGCAATATTGTCGGTTGGTAATGAAATCCCTAGTCTGTTCCAACCAGTTAAAATACCTGATATCAGGGATGCAGCTACAAATAGCGCTACCCCAATAACTCTAATCGCATTCAAAGGTATTGTTTTCAATTGTTTCACAAACATTCAATGCAATATAGCGGTATGACTGAGAGTTCGTCAAGGAAGTTGAATATTTATCGAATCAAGTTTTGGAACCTTAATTACTTCTAATTCAGAATAACAGATTCAACGTTAGATCCTGCTTTTTTTAACAATTTGGAATTTTGACGAAGTAATTGATGAGCTGCTTCATTAATCTTAGCTACTGGGATTTTTTTCCATTCCTCGATTTCAGAAACCATGTCTACTTTGAATAATGAATCTGATAATCCCATGATAACCAGATAATTAGCAAAGGGGTGGGCATATGACATATCATTTTTACCATGTGCGATAAACATTTTGACCAGATCATAAATTGAATTTTGAGCAAGTGTCAATTCAGTTAACTTAGCCCTGTACTCCAGATCAGCTTGCTTAAGATTGGGATAATTGGACAAGTCTACAAAGTGCTGCCCTTCATGTGCCACATAACTAATTTTGAATTGCTCACTTTCTGTATCATAAGCCTCTTCTACACAAAAGATCTTTTCACTTCCTACCCATCCTCCACTAAAGCTTCTTCCAAATGTAGTATAGTGTGACCATCCATTGGAGACAAAATCTTTCATGAATACTACCGTAATATTCGTTTTAACATCAGGTAGTTCTACTTCATAAATGACTTCTTCTTCATTGGTCCAGAGGTACAGGTCATACAAATGACCGGTTTTCCCCATTACTAAACCATGATAGTCTCTTTCTTCCAGGAATTGCTGAAAAAGTGAATAATAATTGTTTTCAATAGAGTCAATGGAAAGATCTGGCTTGTAATTCCTATTAAGAAAATGCATCATTTCACCTCTGAAAAGACTGTCTGCCAATTCCAGTGGAACCTGTTCCATGATGACTGAATGCCAGTAATTTCTAAACCTATCATAGAGATCAATGATCACGGTATCAGAAGTGTTGGAATTAAAATCCTCTGATTTGTATAGAAACCTTTGGAAATATTGCTGTTTGATATTCAGTTGATGATCTGTAAGAGCCTCATTATTGGCATTGGTCAATAATTTGAAAACTTCCCCCATTTCACCCCTAAGTGCATGTGGGTAAATAGTTCCGAAATTGGTGCTGTCAATTTTTAGAGTTGCTGATTGAGCTATAAGACCTGTTGAAAGACAATATACAACTGCCAATATTATGTTACGCATTGAGCTTTTTAAAAGTAAAAATGTAAACACGCCAACAGAAATAATTGTACAGAATTAACCAGTTATAATTTTTTGGTACTGCGAGGGTGTTATCTGAAATTTTTCCCTGAATCTTTTAATGAAGTGACTTTGATCATAGAACCCTGCTTCGAGGGCAATTTCTGTAAGGTTTTTATGGTTTTCGTGCATCAGTTGGATAGCAGCCGAAAGTCTTTGTTTGATCACGAACTCTGAAAAATTGATACCTGTACGTTCCTTAAACTTCCTAACAAAATATACTGGATGTAATCCGAGAGAATTGGAGAGTTGATCAATTCCATATTTTGCAGATGGAGCATCTTTCACCTGATCCTGCACTTTTTTTACCCAATGGTTTTTCTGAAGCAATCTTCCACCATGATTGTTTTCGAGGAGGGTATAAAGACTTTCCTCAACGATTAGACCCAAAATGTCATGCTGAAAACCTCTTTTAAAGGCTAAATAAACATTAATGGTATCTACATTGAAGTGTTCTAATCTGAGATACTTTTGAGGTAGTTTTTCAATTGATTCCTTAAACTGCTCATTCTTAATTTCAAGGTTAAAACATATGCCACCAACACAGCCAATTTTATTCTTATGCTCATAATCGTGTGTCCGAATAAGTGTTGTACCGGCAGACACCCCTTCTGTTGCCACTATTGAGTTTTCTTCATAGAATCCATTCAGTAGCAAACTCAAATAACAATGTTCATGTGTGTGTTTAGGCACTTCTTGATTTTGGGCATGGAATGTTTCCGTTAACACATATCGGTCTAAATAGGTACTTGATAAAATGTTTCCGGTAAATGTTCCTTCTTTTAGGGTAGTTGAATTTGCCATGACTTAGAGAATACGCTATAAATGGTCAATGGGTTTTTTCATTTATCGACATTACCGCACCATCCAATGTTTTGAAGTGGTCAATTATCTAAACTACTGGCAAATCAATTGAATAAAGCCTAAATTACTTATAACCTGACTCTAAAAAACGTACTCACTCGATAAGTTTCATCTTGCTTCTTGCAAGTTAAAATTCTAAAGTCTTGATGAAGGCGTTATGAAAAACAAAGACGTTTACAACATTCCCAAACCTGACATAAAAGTACTGTATAGGAGTAAAAATCGCGGTGGAAAACTTCTTAGAAGTGGAATGCTATTTGTTGTTCTTAGCCCTATTGCTGCAATGATTTTATTGCTATTACTCATAAAGAATGATTACGTATCGGCGGATATTGGTATTATTAGCTATACTGTTTTATTTATAATCACTGGAGTAATTGTCACCATTATTTATGCTTTCAAACTTGAACAGATCGACAATGACCTCAGGTATTCTATACATTCCCTCAAGCAATCGAATGATGATTTATTACGATACAAAGAAGGTCTGGATGAGGTGGCCATTGTAGCTATAACCGATAAAAAAGGAGTCATCAAGTACGTTAATGATAAGTTTTGTGAAATCTCAAAGTTTGAAAGGAAAGACCTCATCGGTCAAACTCATTCAATCATCAATTCCGGTTATCACCCAAAAGAGTTTTTTGTTGACTTATGGAAGAGGATTAGTGCAGGACAAATTTGGCATGGAGAAATCAAGAATAAGGCACAGGATGGAAGTTATTATTGGGTTTTAACAGCAATTGTTCCATTCAAAGATGCTGAGGGTAAAATCTCAGAATATCTATCAATAAGACAAGATATTACCAAACGTAAAGAGGCAGAAGAGTTGTTGAGGTCAGATTACGTAAAAAGACTAGAGTACCAAAACAATGAATTACAACAATTTGTATACATCGCTAGTCATGATTTGAAGGACCCGTTAAACACTATCATTGGTATTAGTAAAGTGTTGCGTGATAAATTTAGCACTGGGCTGGATTCACAGGGAATAGAACTAATCAATATGATCTTTAACTCTGGTGAGCGAATGTCAACTCTCATAAAGGAACTACTTGACTATAGCCGTCTGGGGCAAAAAAGAGAACTTACCCATGTTGATTGCAATGAACTATTGATGCAAATCAAGGAAGACCTTAACGAGAAAATAATGAGTACAAACGCAACAGTAAATGCAGACTGTCTTCCAAATATAAAAGCCTATAAAACTGAATTGAGGTTATTGCTACAGAATTTAATTACCAATGCTATCAAATTCCAAAAGCCCGGGAATACACCCCAAATTGAAATCTCAGTGGAAGAAAATGATGATCTCTGGCAATTTGCAGTAGCTGATAATGGTATAGGCATTGAAGAAAAGAACCAGGACAAAGTCTTCAATATATTCACTAAACTTCACAATCGGGAAGAATATGAGGGAACAGGAATAGGATTGGCACATTGTGCCAAAGTGGTGGATATGCACAGAGGAAAGTTATGGATAGAATCAGAATTTGGTGAGGGGAGCACCTTTTATTTCACAATACCAAAACAATGAAAATCGACTCATTCATACAAATTTAAACAGCTCTATTGACCAAACAATTAAAACATCCCGGACCGGCATTGTGGATGTGGATATAAGAGGCTTCAGTATTCCTTAAAATCCTTTGAATTGATTCTTTTACTACCTTTCCTTCAATAGTATGACATTCTATCATCAATCCCTTTTCGTCATAAACTCTTAGTGATAAAAACCGATGTAATAGCATATTAGGAATTTCATTGATCCGGAGATGGGCGGATTGGGCATTTTTCCTGACAAAGATTGGCCCACTTGCCTGATAGGGTGATGAAGTATTATGATGCTTGAATGGAAGTAAGATCACTTCTTCACCTAACTCTACATCCTCCAGGCTTACCCGACATGGATAACCTGGTTTCTTATCTACAACCATTTTGACCATTCCTTTTAAAGATAGTTCTTGCTGGTTCAATGAAAATAGGTGATTAAATGTGTTATCAATTCCTAAAATCTGAAAATTGTTTTGCATATCCTTTTTTGAAACAAAGATGATCAGTGGAGGGTCTATTTGCGACCCGTTTCTTGCTGAAGGATTACCTTGAGAGAGGATTGAAATGTTCTGGGGAATCAATAAATTTATTGTTGTAGGATCTACTTATTTAAATAATATGCACACTATGAAATATGTCTTCACTTCTCTAATGGTATTTATTGTCCTGGTTCCTGGTTTTGGGCAGGCCACCAATGTACTCAATGCATACAATTACTCTCAATCTGGTGAATTAGATAAAGCGAAGGAAGCTATTGACAAGGCAGTTTTACATGAACAAACAAAGAATAAAGCCAAGACCTGGAAGTATCATGGAGACATTTACTACCAAATCCTTGTAAGTCAGAATCCTGAACATACCCAATTGAAAGCAACTGCTGCCAGAACAAGTTTTGATTCATTTCTAAAAGCTCTGAGATTGGATCAAAGAGGCATGTATGAGAAGGATATTAATCGCACATTGGAGCATATTAAGAATTTAGCATTTGCCAATGCCGTTGAACAATACAATGACAAAGCCTACTCAAAGGCCTATGATCAATTTTTGGTAGCGGTCGAAATTGGTGACTACCATGGAAAAATAGATTCACTCGCTATATACAATTGTGCTTTAACCTCTGAGATGGGAAGTAACCTTAATTTGGCTATCGACTGGTACAGAAAGTGCATGAATATCGAGTATAAACCAGCTGAATGTTGCCAAAACATTATCTATTTATTGAGTAGTGAGGGAAGAGATGAGGAAATGTTCCAGCAGATCCGTGAATGCAGAGCCAAGTATCCAAAGGATCAAAACATTTTAGTCGCTGAGATCAACTACAATTTAAAGTATGGACAAATTGAAAAGGCACTTTCTAACCTGAATGAGGCCACAAAGAATGATCCTGGTAATTATATTTTGCACTATACCAAAGGTACCATCCTGAATCAGTTGGGTAGTAATGAAGAAGCTATTGCTGCTTACAACAAAGCCCTTGAGATTAATCCAGACTATTTTGATGCAAATTACAATTTGGGTGCGCTGTATTTTAACCTGGGAGTAGAGGCTAACAACAAGGCAAATGATGAAAATGATCCAAAGAAATATGAAGAACTTAAAAAAGAAAGTGAGTTGATATTTGATAAAGCATTACCCTACCTGGAAAAAGCTCATCAACTTGACCCAGCTAATCAGAACGTCTTGTTGTCCCTTCAACAAATTTATGCCAGATTGCGTGACACAGAGAAGTACAATAAAATCAAGGAGTTGTTAGGGAATTAGGTGAAATATTCGCTTGAGTTATTTCTAATATGTAAATTGAAAATGAAATTTTTGCCCTAACTGTATTAATCAAATCCGAAGTATCAAGCGTGATTGTTATTGGAAGAAAAGATAAGATAGACTTACCAGAATTTGACTTATTTGATATCGAAGCGAAAGTGGATACCGGTGCATACGGTTGTGCATTACATTGCCATGAAGTGATGATAAAGCAGGAAAATGGCGTAGAAATACTCACGTTCCAATTACTCGATCCATCACATCCTGAATATGAGCATAAGACCTATACTACAAGGGACTTTAGTGATAAGATTGTCAAAAATTCAGGAGGAATATCTGAGCACAGATACACGATAAAAACCCACTTAATCATTTTTGGCAAGAAAAGAAGCGTGGAGTTTTCGTTGACCAATCGAGAAAAAATGAAATATCCAGTACTATTAGGTCGAAAATTTCTGAAGAAAAAATACCTGGTAGATGTATCACATAAAGACCTATCATTCAACAACAAATAATCAGACTATGAAAATTGCAGTATTATCCAGAAACCCAAAACTATATTCAACACAACGCCTCGTGGAAGCCATTGAAGCTAAAGGGCACGAAAGTGTAGTATTGGACCACCTCAGATGTGACATAATCATGGATGAGTCCGGACCAATAGTATTTTACAAGGGAAATAATGTAACAGACATTGATGCCATCATACCCAGAATAGGAGCTTCAGTAACTTTTTACGGAACTGCAGTGGTCAGGCAATTTGAGATGATGAATGTTTTTAGTGCGGTTGACTCATTGGCGATTACCAGGTCCAGAGACAAGTTGAGGAGTTTACAGATACTCTCCAGGGCAAAGGTGGGCATGCCAAAGACAGCATTTACAAACTATAGCAAGACAGAAAATAATGTACTTAACCATATTGGTAATGCTCCTGTAGTGATCAAATTGTTGGAAGGAACTCAGGGACTTGGAGTAATGCTTGCAGAGACCAACAAAGCAGCGAAATCTGTAGTTGAGGCATTTGAAAGCTTGAAAACTAGAGTGATCTTACAGGAATTTATTGCGGAAGCAGGAGGCGCAGATATCAGGGCATTTGTCATAGATGGACAGGTAGTTGGTGCCATGAAAAGACAAGGTAAAGAAGGTGAATTCAGATCAAACCTTCATCGAGGAGGAGAAGCCAATGTTATAAAATTGAGCCGTGATGAAAAGGCTACAGCGATCAAAGCGGCCAAGAGTATGGGTTTGGCAATTGCGGGTGTGGATATGTTGCAATCCCAAAAAGGTCCTTTGGTTTTAGAAGTTAATTCTTCACCGGGATTAGAGGGAATTGAGAAGGCCACCAAGAAAGATATCGCTGGAATGATAGTTGAGTACATTGAACGCTCTGTAACTAAAAAAAGGAAACCAAAAGATAAGGTGAAGGCATAGTATGGTTATCAATAATCAAGAGATCCTTCCGGGAGAGACTAAAAGGATCAATGTGAAAATTGCCCAGCTCCCTTCGCATTCGCCAATCGGAATGGCCATTACAGTCAGTAGGGCCTTAGAGGATGGTCCGGTCCTCCTTTTATCGGGAGGTTTGCATGGCGATGAAATTAATGGGACAGAGATTGTCAGAAGAATGATCGAATACAAGCTGAATGTTCCAAAGGTGGGAACTACTATATGTATTCCGATAATCAATGTTTATGGCTTTATTCATTTTAGTAGGTACGTACCTGATGGAAAAGATGTAAACCGATCTTTTCCTGGTAACAAAAACGGATCTCTCGCTTCCAGAGTGGCTCATTACCTGATGAAAGACATCATCCCAAAGATCGATTATGGTATTGATTTTCACACTGGAGGGGCTGAAAGAACCAATTATCCACAGATCAGAGGTGTGATGACCGATCCACAGAATGTCAGGATCGCAGAAGCATTTTATGCACCATTTACACTTCACTCCAGCTACCGACCCAGATCATTAAGACAGGCAGCCAGTAAGATGGGCAAATACATATTGGTTTATGAAGGAGGAGAATCCTCCAGATTCGATGAGTTCGCGATTAGTACCGGATTGGATGGAGTACTTCGGTTCATGCACTTTTTGGGTATGAGTGATCATGCACCAATACCCGAATTCGTAAACCAGATGGTGAATCACTCTTCATGGGTTAGGGCTCGTGCCTCCGGACTTTTACAGCTCGAAGTAAAGATTGGAGAAGCAGTTAAGAAAAATCAACTACTAGGACATATAACTGATCCATTCGGTGACTTTAAAGTCCCCATCAAGTCACCTTCCACAGGTTTTATTATCGGACTAAACAACAATCCTATTTTGCATCAGGGAGACGCTGTGATGCATATAGGAATAGTTAAGAGCAATGAATTACCTCGAAAAAGTCAATCGTGAATTGTTAGTAAGGCATGAGGACCTCTGGTCAATGGAATGACTAAATCTAGTTGAGTTAATTTATCATCCTGAATTTCCCAGAATTCAACTTTTCCTGTGATAGGGTGTATCTCACCCATTTCGTGAAAAGAGACAACTGCAATGGTGTTGCTTTCACTGTCAAATGCAGCATCTTCTGGTAAGGCACCTTCGAACTCAACATTGTTTCCCAGTCTGACCATTTCTCCGTTATTTGGGTTGACTTTGATAAGGGTCAAAGTAGGCTTTATGGTGAGTGAATCCGGAAACTCTAAAGGCAAAAATGACCTTTCCATGTTGACAGAAATGATGTAATTATTGTCTGGACTTAAATCAAAACCCTCATTACTCAATCCTGTCTCAACGCTTGATATGATCGAGTGATCACCATTTTTTTGGTCAAATGAAACAGTTTTAATTGATCCATTTCTGGGAACAGCTAATCCAGTGAATGCATAATCACATATCGCAAAAAAATCACCATTCTTAAACCATTTCCCTTCACTCCATCTGATAGAGACTTTCACTTTTTGACCGATTTGTTTTAACTGAAGTGTCTCATCAATCTTTACAACTTCATAGTATCCTAAATATTTATTGTCCACATTGACCGCCAGAATGTTTTCAGAGGGATGAAAGAAAATTGAACTGGCTCTGATATTGGTTCCAAATGTCTCATTGTCGATTGCATATCTGCTTATGATTTTGCCATTTTCCAGTTCCATCAGAAACAGCCCTTTATCTTCAATGACTGTAGAGGCGGCCAATAGCGTGCCATCATGATTTACTGATACGGACAGCACTTTATTGCCAAGTCTTTCTTTTTGTACAAGATTTGGATTTTGAGGGTTTGAAAGATCTACAACACTTATGATTTCTCCTCGTGGTAATTCTTCCCGAAGTACTTTTACCCGGTTTTCTTTGATGTGATGAACTCCTATGGACTCAGCTACATAGGCCGTTTTAGACACAGTAGAATATGTCATGATGGCGGGCCAGGATATTACAGAATTACTCACATGTATTTGGTCTTTTTTGTAGTTGGATCCATTGAAAGTAATTACCGTAAGACTGTCTTCAATATTGAAGTTCTTATTGAGTATGCCATCTTCATAAGTTGAAGCAATCATGTCGGCATCAGAGAGGACTAATAAGTTTTGTGCTTTAAAGGTATTTGCTGTTTGAGAGTAAGAAGGTAGGCTTAATGAAATGAATACAATAGTGATGATTCTATTCATAATTGAGTTTGCTTGTTTTGGAAGTTAAAAATATTACATACGCTTTTTTAGAACTTTAGATTCTCCATGCCCAAATAAAAGTGGAAAGGATCAATTCAGAATCGTCAAAAAGATTCTTTGATTTCGCATTTGTGCAATCTGTTGAATATCTAATTCTATCATGCATCATTTTTTTGGGCTCGCGTCTTAACTAGTGAGTTACAAAAATTGATGTATGAAAAATAACTTACCAATTGCAATAATAGGAGCCGGGCCAGTAGGTCTCGCGGCTGCAGCGCACCTCACAAAAAGAGACATTCCTTTCATCCTTTTCGAAGCGGGAGATTCGGCTGGGACTAATTTCCTGTCATGGGGGCATGTGCGTGTATTTTCACCCTGGAAATATAATATTGACAAAGCTGCTGAGGAGCTGTTAAATGACAATGGATGGAAGTCACCAAACCCGGAAGATCTTCCAACAGGAAAAGAAATTGTAGAGCAATATTTCAATCCCTTTTCAGAATTGCCTGTCATTAAACCTGGTATTCACTTCAGTACAAAAGTCATTTCAATTGGCCGGAAAAGCATAGATAAAATGAAGACCTCAGGAAGGGAACAGCAACCATTCTCGATCAAGGTAGAAGAAAAAGGTGAAATTCAATATTATGAAGCCAAAGGGATAATTGATTCATCCGGGACATGGAATCAGCCTAATCCAATAGGGTCTGGTGGTCTTTATGCTGAAGGAGAGCATGCGCTAAGAGATCGTATCTTTTATGGTATTCCCAATGTGAAAGGCCATGACTTAGACCGTTATAAAAATAAGCATGTAGTAGTGGTGGGGGGTGGACACTCTGCCATAAATGCCCTTCTGGATTTAGCAGATGTACAAGAGGATTATCCGGATACCAAAATAAGTTGGATTCTGAGAAAAGTAGATGTATCATTGGTATATGGAGGTCAGGAGGACGATGCTTTAGAAGCCAGGGGAAGGCTGGGTATAAGAATTGAAAATCTGGTTAACAGCGGGAACCTCTCCATTTACACACCATTCCATGTTTTAAATCTATCAAAAACAGATACAGGACTTCAAATCGAGGGAGAGCTGAAAGGTATCCCGCAAATCATACAGGAAGTAGATGAAATAATCAGCAATACCGGATCAAGACCAAACCTGGACATGATAAGGGAGCTTAGGGTGGACCTGGATTCTTCACTTGAATCAGTATTTGATCTGGCTGAGCTAATTGACCCCAATATCCATAGTTGTGGTACGGTAAGGCCGCATGGAGAAAGAGAGCTGCGCCATCCGGAGAAAGATTTTTACATAGTAGGTTCCAAAAGCTACGGCAGAGCACCCACATTTCTAATGGCTACAGGCTATGAACAGGTCAGGTCAGTAGTAGCCTATATGGCAGGAGATATAGAAGCAGCAGAAAGAGTGGAGCTGGATCTTCCGGAAACAGGCGTATGTAGTTCAGATGTTGGCAGACAAGATGGTGGAGCAGCCTGTTGTACACCTGAACCAGTATTATCTGTAGGTGGTTGCTGCTGATAACTAAGAGCATCAATTCTTCAACCACTCGTCATATAAGTAAACATTGAACATTTAAAATAAATAAGGAATATGAAAACAATAGAAAGCATGAAATCAAGAAAAACGAACATTCAGGATACCGAAGCATCGAGTGGAGGCTGTTGTGGTACTACAACTACAGCATCAAGCAAAGCAAACTCTTGTTGCGAACAACCAGCTGATGGATCAGCTTGTTGTGATAAGAGTGAATCAAAAGAGGTGAATGCAGTAAAGACAGGTTGTTGCTAGTAAATGACTTGTCCACCAGGATATTAGGTGATGAGAGCCCCCCTTTTCGGGGGGTAATTCTTGCCAGCGGAGTGATGGCATTTTCTGGTTTAGGTGATGCTTTGCTTTACCCACTATTGCCTGTGTATGGTAAAGAAATGGGGTTTTCAGTGTTTTTTATTGGCATTTTGCTATCGGTTAATCGGTTTGTGAGAATTTTGATTAATACACCTATAGCCAATTTGGTGAGAAAAAAGGGCATGAAGAAAGTACTTATCTGGACTTCCGCATTGGCTGTTATTACGACTTTTACTTATAGTATCAAAGCAGGGATGATCAGTTTTTTAATCGCAAGGATAATTTGGGGAGTTTGTTATTCGGGACTAAAAATCGCAACGTTAAATTATTCAGCTCAAGCCGAAAGTAAATCGGGACTGGCATTTGGATTATCCATTAGCATTAAAACGACCGGGGCATTCTTCTCCCTATTCATAGGTACAATGCTTGTTAGACATTTTGGTATTGAAAATGGACTATTGATTATTGGTGCAATCAGCGCGGTAGGAGTTTTTTTGGCAGTTAGATTACCAGAAAATGAATTTAATAGGTCTGCAAAAATAAAGTCGTTAACCACTTTTTACCCTTCTCCTGTAAATCTACTGGTTTTCACAGTTTCAATAGCACTGGACGGTATTCTTGTGGTCACATTATCAGCATTATTTCTGCATCAATTTACTGAATCCGAGACTTTGCTGAGCATAGTGGCCTTTTACCTATTGTTAAAGAGATTGTTTGTATTGGTGCTCTCGCTTGCGAGTGGTTTTTTAACATTGAGGATAGATGTGATAAGAATTTTCAATGCTTCAGTAATTTTCATTATTATCGGTACGCTTTGTATTGCTTTTGGCTTTACCAGATCTGGTGTTGTGATAGCCTTTCTGTTTAATACGTTTGTAGTGACTTACGTACCATTGGTGGCTATTGGAAATCAACGGCGCTCAAATGCACTACAAGCCATCTCGTCTGTTAGTACCTGGTGGGATCTGGGAGCTGCATTAGGAGCCTTTTTGGGTATGCTTCTAATTGAAAAATTGGGTGTATCCCATCTTTATCTTATCATCTCAGTGTTAATAATCTTTGCATTCAGTAACTTCAAATATCACAATTATGGAAGCTCAGGTAGGAGAACTATATAAACCATTATTTCACTATGTCAGAAAACGGATCAGGCACCAGGAAGATGCTGAAGACCTGACGCAAGAGATTTTCTTAAAACTGGCAAAATCCAACCTGGAAAAGGTCGATAACATAAAAAATTGGGTGTATACGATAGCCAAAAACACCATCACTGATTACTACAGAAAGAAAAGGATAGTCACTGAAGAGCTTGAAAATCATACTATTGAAGAAGAGTACAATGATCACAATGTAGTAGAAGAGCTTAGTACTTGTTTGAATTTTTATGTGGAAGCCTTACCAGAATCATATCGTGGAGTAATGAAACTGTCTGAGATCGAGAGCAAATCTCAAAAAGAGATTGCAGCATCTTTGAATATGAACTACGTCACCATTCGCTCCAAAGTACAAAGAGGGCGAAAAAAGCTGAAGGAATTATTCTCAAAATGCTGCACCATTAGTCAGGGAGGAAAGGGTAGTATCATGGAATATGAGCAAAATGAAGGTTGTTTAGGTTCAGACAATTGTGGGAGATGAACCACAGTCATTGAAGCCTCCTGTAAATACATGGATAGCAGCAGATTTAGCACTTCCTGAAAATCAAATTAAAAGATCATTTTGCCTGACTACAGAAGCAATTATTACGTTAGATAAAATGAAAGCTTTTACTACAATTATGGGAGAGCTCCTTGAAAAACAGAATCGATATTTTATAGTCAATGAAGAAAGGCTATCAAAGGAATACCCGGGTCAGTTTATTGTGATACACGAAGAAAAAGTCGCAGGATCATTCGGGTCAGAGAGGGACGCCTACATCTATTGTGTTCAACACTTTAGAATTGGGACCTTCCTGATAAGAGAGATACCAAAATTATCATGAGCAAAGGTCTCTTAAAAGTTGATAAGCACACTTTAAACCTACACCTAACGTTATCTTTGATATGATAACTTTGCTAATAGTCGACGCGAATTATAGTTTCATCTATTGAAAACAACTGTTTAGCGAATAGGTAATTTCATTAAATAGATTTTAAGTAGTTTCCATATGGGGATCTAAGAAACGGAACAATTAAGGACATCTCAAATTGTCTGGCTTACCCTCAAAAACAGGTACAATTAGAAGCGGTATTTAACTAAAGATGATTCTAAAAAGGATTGAAAGGCTAGACTTTACAGGTGTAATAGCACTTACCCTTGCATTTCTCTTTTTGTTCTATTCCGTATACGGCTATTATTTAGTGAGTGTCAGCACAGTAGTCTTTGCTCTATTTTTTATGATTCTGTGCCTGACAGGTTTGATACTTAACATTAAAGGTAAAACTGGTCCCTCAAAATTAATTCTTGTACTGACAACAGCCTTTAGTGTTTTATTCACTTATCAGACTTATACCATTGGTTATTCAGTTCTATCTCTCTATTTCCCGATCCTGTTTAGTTTTTCATTTTTTTTTCATCAGAATTCTGAAAGAAACTACTTTCTGGCGTCACTTATATTTACCATTTCATGCATTGTACTCGCATTTCTTCTTCCCAGGCACATATTCTTTAAAATTGAAATATCAGAATGGGTACGTATGGTGAGTGACACACTCCACATATTATCTGCCTTGTCCTTTTCGGGGATACTATTATTTCTGGCAATTAGGCAAAAGAATCATGTCAACAAGCAGATCTTAATGGAGAAGGAGAAAGTAGAAATGACCCTGATCCAAATGAGAGAAACCCAGGATAAACTGGTACAGGCAGAAAAGATGGCATCTATCGGGAAAATGATGGTTGGCATTAATCATGAAATAAAAAATCCGCTTCATTTCATTAAAGGATCATATGAACGTATTAAGGAACAATTGAAAGGCCATGCTACTGAGGACAGCTTATCTTATTTCGACCTTATGGATGATGGATTGTCCAGAATTGCACGGATTGTGGAAAGTTTAACCCACTTTTCGCATGTGACACCTTACTCAAGGATGGAGTGCAACATCAATGATATCATTGAAAATTGCCTGACTATCCTCCAGTTTCAATGGAATCAAACCATCCAAATTGAAAGAAAATTTTGTGAGAATGATATGATAGAAGGAAACCCAGGGAAGCTTCACCAGGTTTTTCTCAATATCTTGTCCAATGCAATTCAGGCCATTACCGGAAAGGGCCGGATTATCATCTCCACCACTCGTCATGATGAACTTTTACTTATTCAAATAGAAGATACCGGAAAAGGCATCCCTAAAGAGGAGCAAAAACAAATTTTTGATCCATTTTTCACGACCAAGCACGCTGGTGCAGGTACTGGATTGGGTCTTGCCATTTCATACTCAATCATAAAAGAACATAGCGGAGAAATTACATTTGAATCCGTTCCGGGTAAGGGGACGAAGTTCGATATCAAGTTGCCCCTGGAGCAATTGGATATTGATGAGGAGGTGGATTGAGTTAAATTGTGATGATCCAATCGCACAAAGCGGTTGGTGAACTGGTTTACCCAGTGTTTGAGTGATTAGAGTGTATCAGAATTTAGATCCCATGAAGTAACCCGACAATGAAACTTTTAAGTAAATTATGCAGCCGATGATGCAATTGATCGAGTCATCCAGGTAATTTCATATTAACCAATACACCTATGCTTAGATCTATTTTCTCTCTTGTCTGTTTTGCTTTTTTATTTGGCTGTACTCAAAAAGATTCTCAAGTAACCAATGATCACAAGACGGATCAGTTCGTTCCTGAATGGGCTAAAAATGTAGTCTGGTATCAAATATTTCCAGAGCGATTCAGGGATGGTGATCCCAGCAATAACCCAACATTAAAAGATATTGCGGGAGCTGATCCAAAGGAACTACCAAAAGAATGGCAGATACATCCATGGGGGAGTGATTGGTATAAACTTCAGGATTATGAACAAGCAAATGGAGAACCGGAGCTATGGAAACATCTATTGAGGAGGCGGTACGGAGGGGACTTGCAGGGAATTATTGATCAACTTGATTATTTACAAAAACTTGGAATTACTGCTATTTACCTAAATCCTGTATTTCAATCACCCTCACTCCATAAATATGACGGAGAAAGCTACCATCATATTGACCCAAATTTCGGCCCAGATCCAGAAGGTGATCGACAGTTAATTGCTCAGGAAAATCCCCTTCAACCCTCAACCTGGATATGGACAAGTGCAGATAAGTTAGCACTCAAGCTTATAAAGGAAGTTCATGACCGGGACATGAAAATTATTTTCGATGGTGTTTTTAACCACCTGGGCTATAACAGCTTTGCCTTTCAGGACCTGCTAATCAATCAGGAGAATTCACCTTACAAGGATTGGTTCATCGTAAAGTCATTTAAAAATGAAGAAGCAGGGACTGAATTTGATTATGAAGGTTGGTTTGGAGTGAAATCACTTCCTGAATTGAGGGAAGATAGTTTAGGAATAGTAGATGGACCAAAAAGCTACATATTCAGTGCAACGGATAGATGGATGAACCCATATGGGGCGGGTATTTCTGGTGGTATAGACGGTTGGAGACTCGATGTGGCTTATTGCATCGCACATCCTTTCTGGAAAGACTGGAGAAAGCATGTGAGATCCATCAATCCTGAAGCGTATCTGACAGCAGAAATAGTAGACACACCTGAAAAGGTTAAACCATACATGCAGGGAGACGAGTTTGATGGGGAGATGAACTATAACTTTGCTTTTACATGTGCAGAATATTTGATTAACCCTGATTCAATGAGAATCAATGCCACCACATTTGACAGCAAATTAAAAGAGTTGAGAGAGTTGTACCCTGAAGGGGTCTCATATGTGAGCCAAAATTTATTTGGAAGTCATGACGCCAACAGAATAGGATCACATATCGTCAATAGAGGAATTGGGAATTTCAGAAACTGGGGACATTATTTTAATAGTTCTAATGCAATTGGAAACCCCGATTATTCACCTAGAAAACCGTCAGAGGAAGACATTAAAATTCAAAAGCTGTTTGCGATTATACAAATGACGTATGTCGGAGCTCCCATGATCTATTATGGAGATGAAGTGGGGATGTGGGGAGGCAATGATCCGGATTGTAGAAAACCAATGATTTGGGATGACTTAGAATATGAAAATGAAATCTATAACCCTGATCAGTCAACTCACGAACCTGATAGTGTTGCTCAAAACAAAGATTTGTTTATTCACTACCAAAAACTAATTAGCATTAGAAATGAGCAAGCAGCTTTAAGAACAGGATCTTTCCAAACAATTCTTGCGGATAATGAGAATGATCTATTTGCTTTCAGAAGAGATTTGGGTAATGAATCTGTAATTATTGTGATTAACAATAACAGTATTGAGAAAACTACTGAGTTCGATATAAATTTCTCCTGCCTGACTGATCTATTGAATGACGAAAAAATTGAGGATATTTCTAACATACCAATTCCGGCAAAATGGGGTCGGATTTTGGTGGAGTGCCAATGATTGAACCGAGCAATTGGGTTTTGTTTTGTGTCTACTAAAATATTGATGTCACCTTGATCGTCTACTCAACAGCTGTTCTTAAACCTATTTACGCTTAAAATCCGTAATTTTAAAGAACGCTCCACCATAAAAGAGAAACGGATCATGATATTCAATGGAAAAGAGATTGAGTTTCCTGCAGTCATGCAAATCAGCTTGTTTGACATGATAGGAAAACTCGAAGACCGAGCAAAGGGAAATGATGAAGCAGCGCTCTATGCAAAAGAGCTTCTGAAGGAAGTGGAAAAGTACCCGGCGCTTAAGGAGGGTTTTGGAATTGAGGATCTGCCAAAATATCAACAATCAATTGAAAAGCTTAGCAAAGTTTTATTCCCTGAATCACTTCTATCCAACGAAATAAAAGCAGTCACGCCCCCATTCTATTTTGAGCCAATGTACATGAGTACACGCTTTCAAAACATCATTAAAGCATCAGGGGAAGCATTTACATTTGAAATGAAGGATGTAGATGAGCATATGTTTTATATGTATTGCTGCTTATTCATTCTGGGAAGTTATTTTGGCTTTCCTACTCATGGTGGCGGGCCATTAAAAATAGAATTCTTCAACAAGGATCAGGGATTGACCAGGACATACAAACTCCTGATGAATGCTGATATGTCAGAGTTTATTGCTACTGATAAATCAATCCGGATTACACAAGAGGATTATGAAGAGTTAATGGACAACTTTGGGAACATGGAGGTGTGGAAGAAAAAGTTCCCACCTAATTCCTGGATCATGAGGGGCGTGAATGTAGTAAACCTGGTGGACATCACACTTGATCAGTCTATTGCTGATATTACGTCAAACCTACTCGTCAAAACACCGGATACATTTAATAAGATTCAGCAGGGTCTGAGAACTTTATTGAACAATGCACGGATTGATTTTGGTTTGTTAACGCTTGATGGTGGATCCCTTACCACCATGGGCAAGGAGGATATAACAAGTATTCTTTTAAATCAGGGAGAATCACTGGGATGCGATGAAGCACTTTGTGATATGACATATGGTCAATTAATTCAAAGAAAGGAACCTTTGGTGATTCCCGATGTAGATAAGTACCATCACCAGAATAAAACGGGATTTTCAACCAAATTGACAAAATCAAAGTATAAGAGTTACATCATTGTGCCTTTGGTATTCGAAGATGAATTGTTTGGGTTTATTGAATTGGGAGCTAATAATAAGTATGAGCTCAACTTTTCAATACTACCTATTTTAGATGAAGTCTTGCCCATCATGGTGGACGCCAATAAAAGATTCAAAGATGAAGCTCAAAACAGGATCGAAGCAATTATTCAGCAGGAGTGTACCACCATTCACCAATCAGTAAAATGGAAGTTTGAGGAAGAGGCTCACAAGTTCATGAATAGTCAGTATAGAAATGAACAACCGGTCTTTCGGGATCTGATTTTTAATGAATTATATCCGCTTTATGGTCAAATGGATATTAAAAGCTCTTCTGAGAAGCGCAATGATGCAGTCAGTGCCGATCTGTTGAAACAAATTGATGGTGTACGGAAAGTACTCAAAGCTGTACTCAAGGAAACTAAAATGCCGATCTACGAAGAGCTTATCTTCCGATTGGAAGCGTATAAATCTGAATTAAAGAAAGGTCTTTCGGCTGGGAGTGAACATCAAATTCTAGGGTTCCTGGATACTGAAATATATCCGGTTTTTGAGTACATCAGTACCAATTTCCCTGAGTTGAAGAAGCATGTAGAGAAATACAACAAGCTACTCGATCCTGAAATCAAGACGGTGTATGAGGAGCGGAAAAAATACGATAAGAGTGTCAACCTGGTCAATCAAAGACTAGCCTCGTATTTGGATGAAAAACAGGTTGAAGCACAAAACATGTTCCCTCATTATTTTGAACGTTACAAAACAGATGGGGTGGAGTACAACATGTACATTGGCCAGTCAATCACTAAGGCAGAAAGATTTGATCCAATATATCTGAGCAATCTCAGACTTTGGCAGCTTTTGGTCATGTGTGAAATGGAGAATGAGTTCAGGTCATTGCAAGAAGAGCTTCTCGTTCCTTTAGAAGTCGCCTCATTGATTTTGGTTTACAATACACCTATTTCAGTACATTTCAGGATGGATGAGAAGCAATTTGACGTAGAAGGAGCCTATAATGCAAGATATGAGATCATCAAAAAACGAGTTGATAAAGCCAGAATCAAAGGGAAGAAAGAAAGGATTACACAACCTGGACACATCGCAATCATCTACTCTCAGGAAGAAGATGCGGTAGAATACAGAAAGTATTTAGAGTTCCTAGCATCCAAGGGCTACCTGAAGAATGGTTTTGAAGATTTTGAACTTGAGGATCTGCAGGGAGTTTCTGGTTTGAAGGCTTTGAGAGTGGAGGTATCCTATGAAGGAAAAATAGCAGTTGACGAACTTATCAAGGAGATGGAGAGTAATCCAGCATAAATGCTGTCAAATTGAAAGTTGATCGGAAAACCCAACAGTCTAAGGGAAATTACCTATTAAGCAAAAGTTTATTGTTGGAATGAATTAATTAGTACTAGAGATACTACACCTATTTTTGATAAACTGGTTTTCAAGAACGTACGTTTTTGTATAGTTAAAAGAAACCCTGTTAGTAGTTAGTTGACACTGATATTGGAGTTTTGCTCCGTCTGTTATTTCATGGATATCTAGTGAAGGGACAATAGCTGAATTACATGAAATAGGCCTTGAGAAATCTTGCAATCGGTTACTCGATATTCTGTTTATTTCATTCTTAATGTCATTGACAATTTTTGAGTTTCCTAGTTTTTCCTTCAATATCTCATCTGACTCAAATTCCAGGTCTCTTCCAATCACTTTACCCGTTCGGTGTATGAGACTATCTTCAATCGTAAATTCATTTCGGAAGAATGTATGGACTGTAGCTACCTTAATAAAATTGTCAGTTTCTCTAAAGTCCAAATCCTGATAGAAGTTTTGTAAGCGATTACCTTGAAGAATGAAGGAGTCTAACGGGAGTTCTTTGAGGTCATACCAGATTTCATGTTTTTGATATTCATATCCTTCCAGTACTTCACCAAGGTTACTTTTCTCACTCATACACCTTGCATACATATTCACTTCAGTCGCAAGGTAATGGAATCCGTTTCTTTCTCTGAAGAATGGGATCTTATAGCCTTTTTCTAAGACCCATCGGCCCTGATACTTGTAACATGGATAATTACAATCGATAGGTAGATCATCTAATTTGACATACGGATTGATGAAGGAGGTTTCAAAAGACCATTGGAGTGTATTATCTCGTTGTGTGGATTGGTCAGGTATTTCACTTTTATCAAAGAGCTTAAGCGTTACCAAAAGTATACTTGTCACAAATAGAATAAGAAAAAGAATCTTTTTGTAACTGATTTGATCTCTTTTTGTGATAGTGGAATGACCATTCTCAAGTGCTTTCTCCAGTTCGGTGATCCGAATAATTCTATCGATATTTTGAATTGCTCGCTGATATTCTCCCTCAGTTGCAGTTTCATTGATCAGTCTTGAGAATTGTGCATCACTATAACCCAGTTCACGAGCGATTTCCGAATTACTACATTTTTCAAATCGCTTGTGCGGCTCATCGAATTTACCGAATAGCTTCTTGAGTTTGCTAACAAATGCAGAATACAATTCTTTCATTGTGATTAATACTAATTATTTCAACTGAATAATGAGTTAAATACGTAATCCTATTTTGTCAAATTTTAATAAAATTCGTTAAAAATCAATATAATTCTTCTTAATCGCCTGTTTTTGAAATCATCCTCATATTATTACGAAATGTTCAATGTGAAGTCGTTTTTACACACTCGTATTGAAAATATTTTATTAATACTTCCATTTTTTGAAGTGTCTGATATTATTAAGAACTCTAAAAGACGACATATGAAAAGATTGATACCTTTTATGATAACGTTCCTATGCTTATGTGTCCATCAATCGGCCATGGCCCAGGTTAGGATATCAGGAACTGTAAGAGATGCTCAGGACAATGAAGCAATAGTAGGCGCCACAATTGTTGAGGAGGGTACTACTAATGGTACAATTACAGATGTAAATGGAAACTACGAAATTTCTGTTGAACAAAATGCCGTACTGGTATTCAGTTTTGTTGGATTTGAAACAGTGAGTATTCCTGTGAACGGTCGTAGCACTCTGGACATAGAGATGTCATTGAATGTGCAGGAACTTGAAGAAATAGTGGTTACTGCCTTAGGATTTAAAGAAGATCGGGATAATTTGGGATATGCCAATTCTGTAGTCGATAAAGAAACCGTTACAAAAGCCGCAGAAAGCACGCTCATCAATTCACTTTCAGGGAAGTCATCAGGAGTAAGAATTTCTAGAAATTCAGGAGATCCGGGTGCAGGAGCATACATTCAGATCAGAGGACTTTCCTCTATTACACGTGATGCCCAACCTCTTATCGTAATAGATGGTGTACCAATTAGCAATCAGGTAAGAGGTAATGGAGCCGGAAGAATAGCCCAACAATCAAGACTAAACGATATAAATCCAAATGACATTGAGAATATCTCAATTTTAAAAGGAGCTTCTGCTGCTGCTCTTTGGGGAACTCAGGCTTTAGGTGGAGTTATAGTGATAACTACTAAGAGTGGTAAGTATAATCAAGGATTGCAGATTTCTATAAAGACAAGTTATTCTATCGATCAAATCAACCGGAAATATCCTCTTCAAACCACTTTTGGTCAAGGAAATAATGGTATCTACAATAGCAGGGCAAGAGATTCATGGGGTGATAAAATCGCTGATCGTGAAGGGGGAGATGATATATTCGATACATCGGGAGAGTACTTTGTTGATCAAGACAATAATGTTTGGTATCCAGTCATTAATAAGAATTCCAAAGAAATATTTGATGACTCGAATTTTAATCAAGTGTTTCAAAATGGGCACTTCTGGGAAAACAATATTAGCCTAAGTGCAGGAAATAACAACAGTACTGTATTTTTTAGTATCTCTGATTTTGACCAGCAGGGGATAATTCGAAATAACTCTAATTATAGAAGAACCACAGTAAGGTTAAACGGAGAACATTTACCAAATGAAAAATTCAGAATTAATGCAAATACAACCTTCTCAAACTCTTCATCAGATCGAATAAGACGCGGAGCAAGTTCATCCGGTTTGTATCTAGGGTTGTTGAGAAATCCTGCTGATTTTGACATTTCGGGATATCGTGGAAATTACTATTCTTCGTCAAGCGCTTCTCCAGTTTCAGAACGTCACAGGAGCTACCGGGAACCTTTAGGTGCAGATGGTACTCCAACTTATAATAATCCACTATGGACTATTAATGAGCAAGAAAATCTTGCAAAGGTTAACAGGTTTATCAATACATTAAAATTCACTTATTCACCATATTCATCAATCGATTTAATTGCACGTTTTGGTATTGATCATTACAGTGAAAAGAGAGAAGAATTTATGACACCAGGCTCAGCTGCCGGTGAATATCGAACTGGATTCTTTAGTTCCGAACAAGCGGCAAATACAATATTTAATGCTGATTTGATTGCAAAAGGTTCAAGGAAATTTGGCAAAAACTATCACTTATCCGGATTGGTAGGATTTAACTTAAACCAAAAACAGATCTCAGTAAACGGAAGTGAAATAAGTAATTTTATTCAGTTTACAGATGTAAATAGTTCAACCAGAGATATTGATAATGCTCTTCCGGAGAATAGAATAGTTGAAAGTACTTTTGGCTTGGAAAGAACTGTTGGATTATATTCATCAATTACACTATCAGCGTTTGATCAATTATTTCTTACAGGAACACTGCGTTCTGAGACTGCCTCTACTTTTGGAGATACATCAGATAATACGTTTCTGTTTCCTTCAACAAGCCTAGCCTGGCAATTCCAAGATTTGTTGAACCTGGATCCATTGTCCTTCGGTAAATTAAGAATTTCTTATGGCGAAGTTGGTGTACAACCTGGTAGATATAATACAGCAAATAATTACGTGTCTCCTACGTTTGGAGATGCATATGGAGGTAGTCTTAGCCTTGGATTATATGGAAATGGAGGTTTTGTGCCAAGCACCTCCCGAGGAAATCCCTTACTCAAACCTGAGCGCAAAAAAGAATTCGAATTTGGAGCTGACTTGAGGTTTGTGGACGACAAAATCTCGCTAAGTGGGACTTATTTTAATAATACTACTGAGGATGTATTGATGGATTTTCCAATTGCGAATACAAGAGGTTATAGTTCGATTTACTCCAATGCCGCAACGATTGAAAACAATGGAATTGAGGCTGATTTGGGTTTTAATCTTGTAAGACATAAAAACTTTCAGTGGGATGTAAACCTTATTTATACAATAATCAGAAATGAAGTAAGTGACCTTGCCGGTGTAGAATCGTTAGATCTTGGAGGCCTTTCAGCGGTTAATTCAAGAGCTGTGGAAGGACAACCTCTGGGTGTCCTTTGGGGTTCTCGAACCTTACGAGATGAAAATGGAAATATTGTATTCGATGCGAATGGTTTCCCGGTTCAGGATGAACTAGAGGGAGTAATAGGTAATCCCAATCCTGACTGGCAAGGATCATTCGGTACTACGGTGACATGGAGGGGAATCAGTCTTTCAGCATTATTTGAAACATTTCAAGGTGCAGACATTTATGCCGGAACTAAGTCGGTATTATATGACTTAGGGAGATGGAAAGATTCAGAAATTGAAACAACGTCCACACAAAACCTTTTGGATTATAATGGAAATGTAATTCCACTGGGGACTACTTTTCGTGGTGTGATCCATGATTTTGGAGCCGGTCCTGTCGCTCTTACTGAACCCTGGTATCTAGGGGATGGCGGTTTTTTTAGTAACGGGAATGATGAATTATATGTTGAAGATGGTTCATGGACCAGGCTAAGGGAATTGGTGATATCATACACAATCGATAACCCATTGATTCAGAAGATGGGCATTAGGTCAGTTGATATATCTGCAACCGGTAGAAACCTACTTTTATGGACAGAGTTTGAAGGAAATGATCCAGATACAAACCTAAACGGGGTAAGTGCCGCTCGAGGTATTGACTACTTCAATAATCCAAGCACAAAATCTTATGTCTTCACTCTCATTTTGAATCTCTAAAATCCAAATACAATGAATAAGCTTATAATAGTAATTTCGATTTGTGTAATCGCTGGATTCACTGCTTGCAATAGTATTGTTGACGGTTTAAATGACAATCCAAACAGCCCTACTTCTGCTGCATTCCAAAATATTCTTACAGGAGCTGAGGTTGGTAATATAGTTTTGCAAACTGGTGAATCCGCTCGGCGAGCTGGAATTTTTTGTGGTTATTATACTGGAATTCAAAGGCAGCATCAAGGTTTTAGTACCTATACGGTAACAACAAGTGATTTTGATGCATTATGGCAGGATGGTTTCATAAATGGTCTTAGGAATGCTAAAGTAGCAGAGGAAGTAGCATTAGAGGAGGGGTTAGCTGGAGTCTCAATTGGGATTACACAAGTCTTGCAGGCTTTAATATATGGCACAGAAACCTCATTATTTGGAGCCATTCCATTCGAAGAAGCAGCTGAGATATTTATAGAAAACCCGCAATTTGAATCTCAATTAGTTGTTTATAATAAAATTCAGACTTTACTGGATCAAGCCATAATCAACCTTCAAACAGGTTCTAATCGGCCAGCCAGCGGTTCTGATATATATTTTGATGGAGATCCTGATGCCTGGATTGCGGTGGCAAATACCTTGAAAGCACGTTATTATATGCACACTAAACAGTATAATGAAGCTTATATTGCTGCCCAAGAAGGAATAAACAATGAGGAAGGTTCCATGAATGCCATGCATGGAAGTGGCCTGGATGAAAATAACCTCAGTTATCAATTCTTCGCAATACAAGTTAGAGGAGCTGATTTAATCACTTCTGATTTCATGACCAGTCTTATTGCTCCATCTGCTGATCTAAGTCCTAATTTCAGCGCTTACAGAGGTAATGAGAAGACTAATGAAGCAGGTAGGTACGGATTTTACTTTCAGATAAATGATGTGGGAACTCAACCAAATACTGTTGACGGTCTTGCGGCCGCAGAGGCCTCAGCTCCAATTGTTACGTATCAGGAAAATTTATTGATTCTGGCTGAATCTGGACTCAGAAGTGATGGTTTTAGCTCAGGATTAGCTGCGCTCAATGCTTTTAGAGCCTATATGGCAGGTGGAGGATATATGACCAATGCGGAATCTTCGGACATCCAATATGACCCCTATACCGCTGATGATTTTAACAATGGAGGCATTGAAAATCCAGATAACATATCTCCGGACAATGCATTGCTAAGAGAAGTTTTGGAAGAAAGGTACGTCACTTTTTTTGGTCAGATAGAAGGGTTTTGCGATGTTAGGAGGACTCTCGGAGAATCTGCTGTTAGAGTGCAGGTGCAACCAAATGACGGTGACGAGCTTCCTCAAAGATTTATTTATCCGCAATCAGAGATCGATCGGAATGATAATATTCCAAATCCGATTCCTGGACTATTCCAAAAGACAGAAGTAAACCTTTGATCAATTCAAAACAAGTATGATTAAGCAAATTAAATATGGTATTCTCCTGCTTGTATCTGTATGCTCATTGACAATACAAGCTCAGGAAAAAGATACTCTGAAAGTGTTGTTTGTAGGGAATAGCTACACATATTTTTGGAATCTTCCTCAAACTATCAGTGCTATGGCCACTAATATGGATATACACATTTTGGCTCGCAAATCCACAGCTGGAGGGTCTACTTTAAAACAACATTGGCAAGGTGATAAAAACCTCAATACCATTGAATTGATAGAAAGCAATAAGTGGGACGTGGTTGTTTTGCAAGACCATAGTATGATTACCATTGAACAGGAAGATGACTTTATTGAATACACTTCTAAATTCATTTCATTAGTTAAGAGTCAAGGGGCGATACCAATTCTATATATGACCTGGGCACGAGAGTCCAATCCACTTATGCAGGAACAAATTTCCAAAAGCTATAGAAGCCTGGGGATAAAAAATAATGTGAAGGTGGCAGCAGTTGGAGAAGTTTGGGAGAAGGCTCGACAACTTATGCCAGGTTTTAGACTCTATGATCCGGATGGAAGCCACCCTTCTACGATCGGTACCTACCTCACTGCTTTAGTATTCTTGAAGATTCTTACCGGAAAAGAGGTTGCTAACGTGCCTAAGCGAATATCTACAACAGACAAAAATGGTGAAGATTTATTCTACTCTATTATGAGTCAAGACGATGCTTCTTTTATGCAGCAGGTTGTAGACTCTACAGATTTAGAAACCCTAGGAAGCAAATGAGAAGTAAATACCGAAAAGGATTATCAATTATTGGAGGTCCTGCAATTTTTATTTTGTTCGAATTTTTTAACCCTCCTGAAGGCCTGGCACCAGAAGCATATCATGTATTGGCCGTTACGCTTTGGGTTGCATTTTGGTGGGTGACGGAGGCAGTTAACATTGCCGTTACAGCCCTATTACCGATCATTCTTTTTCCGTTAACTGGAGCACTGGATATTGCGGACACGACTTCCTCATTTGGACATAAATACATTTTTTTATACATAGGAGGGTTTATTCTAGCTATCGCTATTGAAAATTGGGGGCTACATCAGAGAATTGCATTGAATATTATAAAGCTCATTGGGTCAAATGTGACAAATATTATCCTTGGGTTTATGATATCCACGGCATTTCTGTCCATGTGGATTTCAAACACCGCAACATCAGTGATGATGTTGCCCATAGGTACAGCAATAGTTTCCCAGTTTAAGAAGAGAGCTGAGAATAATCAGCATGAAGGTAATTCATTTGGTAAGGCTCTAATGTTAGGAATAGCTTACAGCGCATCCATTGGTGGTTTTGCAACTTTGATTGGGACTCCACCAAATTTGGTGCTTGCGGGAATAGTAGAGGAAATATATAATGTGAAACTTGGCTTTTTGGATTGGATGATGATAGGGCTGCCTACCTCGTTAATTTTACTTTTCATTTGCTGGTGGTATTTAACCAAAAGGGCCTTTTCTTTCGAGCAAGTTGGCTTCCCAGGAGGAAGAAAGGAAATAGAAAACATGTTAAATGAGCTTGGAAAAATAGGACATGAGGAAAAATTAGTTCTGCTTGTTTTTGTATTAACAGCATTGGCATGGATTCTCAGGTCTTTGCTTCAAAAGATATTGCCAGGGATTGATGACACAGTTATTGCAATGGTAGCTGGAGTTAGTTTATTTATTATACCAAATCAGGATAGGAGTAGGAGGCTAATTGAGTGGGATGAGGCACTAAAATTACCCTGGGGTATTATTCTCCTTTTCGGAGGTGGTATGGCTTTAGCGAAAGGATTTACTTCTACTGGTCTTGCTGAATGGATAGCTGTGCAAATGACTCATTTGAATGGTCTCTCAGTCATAATTTTGATACTTTCTTTGGTGGCAATAGTAAATTTTCTCACAGAAGTCACATCCAATTTGGCCACTACCGCAATGCTATTACCAGTTTTAGCTCCAATGGCACTATCATTTGATTTACATCCATTTATGATCATGGTATCTGTAACAATTGCAGCCTCTTGTGCATTCATGCTTCCTGTGGCAACTCCACCAAATGCTGTGGTATTCGGTTCAGGTTATTTGCGAATTCCCGATATGATTAGAACAGGAGTATTGATGAATATTCTATCAATAATACTGATTACAATTGTTACCTATTTTCTTCTCCCAATTGTCTGGAAAATTGATCCCAATCAATTCCCAGAAGCATTTAAGACAAATACATATCCATTAATTAATTGACTTAAAAATACAATTATGAAGTATATAGAATTTACAAATTTGTTAACTGCTTTGAAATTATGCCTGGCCATGATTGTAGTCAATGGTTGCGAGGACAAATCAGAGCAAAGTATTTCCAATGACGTGAGACTCCTGACAGCTGAGTTAAATGAGGAAGATGTTAAGAATCAACTAATCATGATTGAAAATGATGGTTTGATACTAGAATTAGTGTTTTCACACTCACTCAATACTACAACGTTTGAAAACGCATTTTCTGTCTCAGGTGATGCTGGCTACTCCTTTGAATACGATGAGACTAATTCTTTTGTAACGATTTCCTTCAATAATATAGCATTTGAAACAAACTATACGATTCAAATAAATTCAGGTCAGCTAGGTAGCAATGGAGAAATTCTTCCAGAACCGATAGAATTGATTTTTACTACCGATCCTTATGTTTTTCCAAAAGTGACTATAGCTACTGAAAATTCAAGTCTTCTCGAAGGAGAGACTGGATTTTTATCAGTATCTCTTGATAAACCTGCGCTTGATGATGTCACAGTTGAATTGAAATTTGACGGAACAGCTATTTTTGATACGGATTACACAATACCCACTAATATTAAAATTCCAGCCGGTGAACTGATGGGTACTTTAGAATTGAAAGTTCTAAATGACGCTGAAACAGAGGGAGAGGAGGTGATAATTGTTACTATTACTTCTATCAGCCATGCAGAGCAAAATGAAGTACAGGAGCTGGTTATTATTCTCAATGATGAATTACCAGACCTAGAGTTGAAAGGGGTAATGGCACTTCGTTGGGATGGAGAATCTGACGGAAATAGTGGTAAAGCAATACATTTGATTGCCCTTAAGGATATTGAAGATTTAAGTCAGTTTGGGATCGGTGTTGCAAATAATGGTGGTGGCACAGACGGTTTAGAGTACAATTTTCCAGCTATATCCGTACAAGCTGGTGAAAGTATACTTCTCAGCCGGGAACCCGGTGCGATAGAAACATACTTCAATAGCTGCTACGGTAATTTTAATCATATAATTCAGTCGGATGCAATGTCTCAAAATGGAGATGATGCGATTGAATTATATAAAGGAGATGCCATCATTGAAACATACGGTGATGCTGATATAGATGGTTCTGGTCAGGAATGGGAGTATACCGGTTCATGGGCCTACAAACTAGGAAGTGACTGGATCACTGGAGGTGTGGATTGCAGTAGTGGATCCAATAGTACAAATAATTCAAAGTGTATTTACCCAACCTGCTCTTACTCCCTTGTTTTCAAAGGCGCAATGGAAATAGATACGGATGGAGGATTGCGGATTAGAGCATATCATTTTGAAGCTTATAGTGACATCCAGGACCTCAGTATATATAGGGTTGATATATTCAATAACGGCAATCCCCCTCCAGCGTTTGGAACTGTCGAACTACCATCTCAGTCTGCTACAGAGGGAGAAGATATATTAGTTGTTCGTGATGCAGATATTGTAAATGTTGAACCATATTTTGGAGACTGTACTCACAACTGGACAATTTATGAAAGTACAGAGGTGACAAGTAATGGTGATGATGCTCTTGTATTTTTTGAAGGAGAAGTACCAATTGACACTCTTGGAGTTGTCGGAGTGGATGGTACAGGTCAGGTATGGGATTATACAAATTCTTTTGGTTTTCGCGAAGTAGCTGGTGCCGATTTCACTTTTCCTGGTTCGGGATGCAGTAATTCGGCTACCTCTAATGAAACAGCTGATTGTGTCTACACCTTCTGCGAATAACTATTTTGGATAAAATTTTACATTATTATTGATGTGATGTTAAAAGGAAGATATCAAATTATTATGAGTGTAGGTCTTTTGATCTCACTCATTTTTCATTGTTGTGATTCGAATAATGAACCCGATCCTGTTGTAGAAATATTATCTGGAACGATTAATGGGCACCCGATAAGTGGTACTATTGATCTGATTCCAGTAAGTTTAGAAATTGAAATAGTTTTCAGCACATCCGTAGAAAGTGCAGCACTGGAAGAGGCAATTTCATTAACTAATGGTAATAATAGTATTGAATTTGTGCTGGCGTTAACTAATTCCAACACAAAAGCTATAATTACATCAACTTTGCAGTATGAGAATGAGTATACTTTTACTATTGAAGATCAGATTATTGGTGCAGCTGGAGAAAAACTAGATCATTCGGTCGAAATTCCCTTTACAACTATAACAGATGAAACAATTAACTCTATCTCCCCATGTTTTGGCACAACCTCATGTAAGGAGCCTCTTCAATTGGCAATCGGAGAAAATGAGATTCAATTTCCAACTTACTCTAACTATCCATATGGCTTAGATAATACTATTTGGCCAAACCTTGAAACTGCAATTATTGTGGTACATGGCCAAAATCGTGATGCTGATAATTATTTTCAGTACCTCTCCTCTGTATTGTTTGAATTAGAACTTTCAGAAACCACCCTACTAGTGGCTCCTCTATTCGCAGAAAGTGAGGAGAGCCTGGTATGGAAATCCAACAGCTGGAGACAAGGTGGACAATCAGAAGGGGTGAATAAAGTAAGTAGCTATTCTGTTATTGATACGTTGATTTATCGTTTATCTAGACTTGAAAAATTTCCCAATTTGAAAAGGTTAATTTTAACAGGGCATTCATCTGGAGGTACATTTACCCATACATATTCAGCAGCAACAACTATTGATATGAATATCAGTCAGCCTGTTACCTACATTGTCGCAAATAGTCAATACTTCTATTACCCTTTGGAATTTCGGTTTGATGAAGCAACTAATGGTTTCTTTACTCCAACTAACTGTACAGGGTACAATAGTTGGCCATTTGGGTTTGAAAATTTGCCTACTTACGTTAATGCTGAAGATGGTCAATCTGTTTTCAATCAATTGTTTTCTGATAAACAAGTTAAATATCTTTTAGGGAATGACACCAGTGGCGATGGAGCATTGAATACTACAGATTGCAGAGCTACTTTACTTGGTTCCACAAGATACGATCGAGGTGAAAACATTTTTGGGTTTATGAATAAATACTTTCCAGAACATAATCATGGTCGAACTATTGTGCAGTCCGTGGGGCACAATGGAGAACAGATGTATAAATCAGAAGCCTTCAAAAGCCTTTTACAAGAAATACTTAATGAATAACAAAGTATGTCTGTCAAAAGACTCTAAAACTCAATATAGCATACTAAAATTATTTTTCAGGTGGCAAACTCAACAAGAAGCGGGAATGATTTCCAACTCTGGAATACTCCAATGTCCCTCCATGTGCCCGGGCAATTTTTCTGGATAAGGCCAACCCAACACCAGAACCATCCACTTTTGTGGTAAAAAATGGAACGAATATTTGATTGATGATTTTATCGGGTACTCCCGGACCATTATCCTCAACTGCGATGGAAACGAGATCTCCTTCCTGACTTACAGATACCTGAATTTCGCCTCCCTCAATTTTCGCAACAGCCTGCGCAGCATTTTTGATTAGGTTATTCAAGACCAGGCTGATGAGTACCTTGTCAAAAACAAGAGCATCTTGCAGCTGATCATTGAACGTTAATTGGATACCCGGATAGTTTGGACCCAATGAGTTGACTAAATCTGCCAATTCGGAGCTTTGATAAGTATCAAGGTTTGGTTCAATTGGTCTATTGATCTGTTTGTAAGCATCTACGAATTTCAATATCCCTGCTGTACGGTCTTCAATGGATTTGAGGCTGATAACAACGTTATGTTGGTCTTTTTTGTCTAGTTCAATCAGCTCCTTATCATTTATCAGTTTTTTATTGACCACACTGATCAGAGATAATATGGGAGTTGCCGAATTCATGATCTCGTGTGTCATGACACGCATGAGTTTTTGATAACTTTCAAATTCTTTTGCGTCCAAAGGGTTCTTGATATCAGTTAAACTGATGAGTTTATAATCTTTTCCCTTCAGTTTGAAAGATTCAGTTTTTACAAAGAGCTTTTGTCCATTTTTGTGGTCTATCCATTCAGCAGGAGTGTATTGGCTGGTCATTACTTCATGAATCCTGGGATAGTCGAATTTGAGTCTGTCAGTATTGATCAATCCAGGAATTCCAAGTAATGTGTTGAAAGCCTTATTACTAAATAACACTTCTCCATGTTCACTGTAACAAGCTACTGCTACTGAGATATGTCCCAAAACCATTCTTAACAAATGGTATTCAGCTTGTTTACCTGATTCAAGTTCTTCCAGGCTTTGTGTGATCAACTCATAAGCTTCTTCCATGGCTCTCGAGGAGGTTTGCCTTTTGTAAGCTCTGTTGAAATCCCTGTGCCTGACAGAAAGAAGAAACCTTGTCCAGCCACGCTCCTGGCGTTGTAAATACCAGGTTATCTCAAATGCTGAAATCAGGATTAAAACACCAAACATTATTGGTGTGATGAGTAGATCAGTTTTATAATACGAATAAGATAGCCCGAATACAAAAGCGACTAATATCAAAACCCGCAACAATATGAATAATAACCCCCTGCTAAAGACCATATTTCTTGATTTTTCTGTAAAGGGTATTCCTTCCTATTCCCAATTCGGCAGCTACATGACTAATGTTACCTGCATGTCTTTTAATCGCTTCCTCAATCTTCTTCTTTTCCATTACATATAAGTTGCCATCCTTTTCATCCTGATCATTCAGGTGCCTTATGTCTTCGGTACTTCCCATGATCACCATTCTTTCTACACTATTTCTCAACTCCCTGATATTACCTGGCCAACTATAGGCTGATAGTGATTTGAGCTCATTCTTTTCAAATTGAATAGATTTCCCATATTTCCTGTTAAACAAATCCAGGAAGTAATGAATCAGCGGGATAATATCCATTTTTCTTTCTCTCAATGGAGGCAACTCAATATGAACCGTATTGATTCTAAAGAGCAGATCCTGCCTGAATTGGTCAGACTCCTGTAGTAGTGCCAAAGATTTATGGGAAGTACTGATTGTCCTGATGTCAACCGCTCTAGCCCGATGATCACCTACTCGTTGAATTGTCCTGTTTTCAAGTACTGCCAATAATTTGGATTGAAGGTGAATTGGTAGATCACCAATTTCATCGAGAAATAATGTTCCGAGATTAGCAGCTTCCATTAACCCGGCTTTATCATCAGAGGCATCTGTAAATGCACCTTTCACATGACCAAATAAGGTGGAGGCAAATAAATTCTCAGAGATGGCACTTAAATCAGCATGAATGAAGGGTTGGGAGGCCCTTAATGATTGGTTATGAATATGCCTGGCTAACACTTCCTTACCTGTACCGTGTTCTCCAGTAATGAGAATAGAAGCATCTGTTCCGGCAATTTTCGAAACCATCTCCATAATCCTTTGCATACTTTCGGATTGACCGAATACCATGTTATGGTACTGGTTATTTTGATGGATCAGCGTATCTCTTGTTGAGATAGCGTCTGCCAATTCTTCTTTTGAATTGGCCAGATTCAGGGCAGCTTGAATGGTAGCTATTAATTTTTCATTTGAGAAAGGTTTCTCCAGAAAGTCTGTGGCACCTTGCTTCAACGATTCCACCGCTACTTCTAGAAATCCGTGTGCCGTGAGGACCACAATTGAAATTGCTGGCTTTTCTTGTTTGATCTTTTTGATCCATGCCAGACCTTCAGCACCATCATCATCGCCAATGGCAAAATTGAGATCCAGAATGATGACTTTTACATCGGTTTGATGTAATATGGGCATGGCTCTATCTGGATGTTCCAGGGTTTGTATTTCTCCAAATGGTTCCTCAAGTACCATTTTGATGGTATGCAATAACATTGGATCATCATCGATAGCTATTATTTCCATGGATAGTAAAGATAGTCATTTACTGTTCCAGGTTGGAACACTGGCCTGTTCCAAAGTGATCAAATTTTTGAAAAAATTGAATGAATTTAATTATAAATCACTAATAATCAGATTGTTGTGATTTTTGGCAGTCTTTTGGACATAATAGAGTGAAACCTAATAACTCATGACAAAGACATTCATACTTTCGATTCTTAGAAACCTCTGGAAAAACAGAGTAACATCCGCAATCAATATCATCGCGCTCACACTTGGGTTAAGCAGTACACTGTTTCTGTATGTACAGGATAGATACGAAAATAGTTTTGACATCCATCAGCCAAAAGCCGATCAACTTTATAGAGTAAACCTAACAATTTCATACCCCAACAGAACTTTCAACGATGGTAATACAGAATCTATGTTGGCGAAAGCCATGCGAAATGAATTTCCGGAATTGGAGGGAGTGGTTCAAATCATAGGACCTAGGGAGAGTCTTGTGGCTATCAACCCAGGTTCTACCCAGGAAAAAGTATTTGAAGAAACTAACAACCTGTTTTTTGCTGACAGTGTATTTCTGAAACACTTCGATTACGATTTTATCGCTGGGAATAGGCGTACAGCTTTGGATACACGAAACGGAATTGTATTGTCTACCAGAATGGTGGAGAAATACTATCCGTCATATGTAGGGAGAGAAGCAGAATTGTTGGGATCTGAAATTGCATTGTATGATTCCATGAGGGTTTTTGTGACCGGAGTTATTGAAAACCCACCAAGTAATAGCAATTTTCCTTTTGAGATGCTGGCTTCTTCAGAGATTTATTACCGATTGAATGAATGGGATCGTGATAATTGGGGGAACATCGACTCAGGATTAACTTTTCTTGTACTTAAGAAAGGACAACAACCAGAAGACTTTGAATCAAGATTCCCGGCGCTTGTCAACAAATACAGAAATGAACGGGAAGCAGAGATGGTTAGCTACAGTCTGCTCAACCTGAAGAAATTGCATGGTGATCCCACCTGGGGATTTGCAGGTAATTATACCAGTAATCCGGCAGTAACGATTGGCTTCACAGCTGTTGGTTTGTTTATTCTACTTTCAGCATGTATCAATTTCATCAATATTCAAACTGCCCAGGTGGTTACCAGATCGAAAGAGGTAGGGGTGAGGAAAGTATTAGGAGGCACGCGATTGCAATTGATCTCCCAGTTTTTAATTGAGACATTGTTATTGACAACCATATCGTTCATCCTTGGATTGTGGCTAACAGAACTGGCATTGACTGGTTGGAATGATTTACTCAGCATTGTAAGAATGGATATGCAAATCGATGGGTCTGTCCTTGTATTTGGTGTTGTATTGATTGTTTTTGTGAGTCTCGTGGCTGGAATCTATCCGGCATTGAAACTTTCGTCCTTCAAGCCATCAGAATCATTAAGAAGTGGTTTTTCTGCATTGACAGGAAAAATGTCAGGGGTGAATTTGAGACAGGTGTTGGTGGTGACCCAATTTGTCATTACGCAGATACTCATTATTGGAACAATTGTAGTAGCCTGGCAGATGAATTATTTCATCAATAAGGACATGGGTTTCAACAAAGAAGAAATGATCACCATTCCTACTTATAAAGCCAATAGAAAAAGTGTAGACCGATTGACTCAGGTAATTGAATCCATGCCAGAAGTCATTTCCTACTCATTTTCATCAGGACCGCCGATGGATGCTGGTAGATATGGAACTATATTTAATGAAGTGGGGCATGAAGACAAAGGTGACATCAAAACCCGTAATAAATTTGTGGACCACAGGTTCCTGGATAATTTTGGGATTGAGTTGGTGGCAGGTAGAAATTTCAGAAAGGATGAGTACAATGACACGATTGATGCGTTTATCGTCAATGAGGCACTTGTGAAACAACTGGAGGTGAATAGCCCGGAAGAAGCTATAGGTAAATCATTGATCTGTTATGGGACACGTGCAGTGATAGTAGGGGTAACAAAGGATTTTCATATTGACAAATTGAATGAGGAGATCTCTCCACTTATAATGTTCCCATGGTGTACCCAGGTAAATAACGCCGATTTGAAAATAGCTGCAGGAAACTTACCTGATGCAATTGACAAACTAAGAGAAGTATGGACGGAGGTTTTCCCTTCCCGCACATTCCGATTTAAGACTATTGATGAATTTATGCTGGAGGCATACATCATTGAAAACATTATGCTAAAAAGCATACGCATATTTTCCATCATTGCCATCTGTATTGGATGTCTAGGATTGTACGGTTTGGTATCGTTTATGTCGATCAAGCGTGTGAAAGAAATAGGTATAAGAAAAGTGTTGGGAGCTACCATTGGGCAATTGCTATTTATCTTTTCCAAGCGATTTTTTATCCTAACCCTGGTGGCCTTCTTGATCAGTGCTCCATTGGCCTATATGGCGATGAATCTTTGGTTGAATAATTATGCCTATCGGATAGACATGGGATGGGAGATATTTGCTTTAGGATTGTTTGCCACACTTATGTTAACATTTCTGACTGTAGGGTATATTTCACTGAAGACTGCCAGGGCTAATCCTGCGGAGACATTGCAGTTTGAATGATTGAAGACAGGTTATCAATTTGAAGCAGTGGTATTAAGGATGAATTATCTATATTTTAAATCATACCCTATTTTCATAACCAATTCTCTGCCCAAACCAGGTAGGGGAGAATGATAACCATTATAGGGCTGAATGAAATCGAAATGCTCATCCAATAAATCAAATACACCGAAAGATATAGAAAATCCATTTGTGAGAAAGTTATCGTATCTGAGGTTTATGTTGAGTAAAGGAGTTGCTCCGAATGTTTCAAGAATAGGTGCTTCATTTAAATCTACAGATGCATAACCATACCTTTTGCCAATTAGAGTAAAGGAAGGGTTAATTGAAAAGTTCTTAGATAACCTGAAACTTGAAATTAGATTCATTTTCGACTGTGGAATCCCCAGGACAGCATTGCTATTTATTGGTACCTCGTAAAGTGGAGCTTTGTTTTTCCCTGCAGTGGAAGAAAAACTATAACTAAACGTGGCAAATCCCCAGTCTTCTTTGATTTTATATTCAAGTTCAAATCCGCGAGATCCACTTTGATCGAAATTTAGGTAAGATTCATTACCAGTCATATCATCGAAAAAGTAAATTATCGGATCTTCAATTGTTATATCAAATATGTTTGCAGTAAGAAACATTTTATTGGTGATTTTTAGACCCACCTCTATCTCAGCCACATTTGTTTTCTCTGGTTTCACATTCGGGTTTAAGTTCATATTTTCAATGACTGGTGCTCTGAATGCTCTACTGAATAATAATTTTGTATGAAAGTTGCCAAATATTTTTGTATAGCCAAATCGTGGAGCAAAGGCTGAACCAAATTGATTATGATTGATAATTCGTCCACCAGCGGTGAAATTTCCAGAATTGGACCTGTAAAGTAGTTGACCAAATCCACTGATCGTATTAAAATCTACTTGGTCTGAAGTGTTATTTAAGAATACTCCCCGGTTATTTGGGTCATTGTTCATTGCATTTTCAACGAAAAATTCTACCCCCAAAAGCATGTTAAGGTTTCTATTAAAATCAACATTGCCAGATAGGTTACCGATAGCTTTCGTGACGTTGACATCATAATATGTGTCAATGATTCTTAGTTCCTGAACTACATTACCTTCGGCAGACCTGGTATTCCAGGGGGACTGATTTATGAAGCTAATTTTAGGAGTGATTGTTACTTTTTTCGTGATTTTCCAGTCGTACAATGCCTGTAGGTTGACGCTCTCGTAGTTGATTGGAGCTGGATTATTTAGAATAGCATCATAATACATTAATGAAGTAGTTTGATAGTTTTCATAGTTAGCCAAAACTTTTAAGTCTTTATAGGTGACATTTAAATTAAAATTAAATGGTTTTAACTCTGAATTATCGGTGAGATCACCACTATTTCCATATATGTCAGTAAACATTGCATTAGAACGAATTCCACGACCCATAAAAGCAGCTAATGAATAACTCAAGTTCTTTGACTCTTTACCAGCCTGCAATGATATATTCTGCCGGGCATAGCTATTTTGTACAATTCCAAAACTTCCATCTAACTGAATACCATTGAGGTCTCTCCCTTTCTTCGTGATTACATTGATCACGCCAAGTTCCGCATACCCACCATAAATGCTTGAGCCTGGCCCTCTGATTACTTCAATGCGCTTTATCTGATCAACATTATAACGATTGCCAAATTGAGTTGTTGAATAAAGGTTTTCATTCATTTCCTGCCCATCAATCATCAGAAGAATTTTTCCTTCATGCCCCCAATTTCCCCTTGCTGCTAATCCTACGACACCTCCTACATCGTAAGAGAAGGTTAGACCCGGCACCATTCGGAGGATATCAATGAGATCCCTTGCACCACTTGCTTCAATTTCTTTGTTGGTAATAATACTTACGATTCCAGGTGATTCTCTGGAATTTAGTGCGGTTTTGGATGTAACAGTGACCTTCAGATTAATCAGTTGCTCGAGTGTCATGTCGAAAAGGCTGTCAGAGCTAATCTCCTGACATACGATAGGGTAATGCAGAATCAAGGTTAGGTAAATGGCAATAGCTAGTTTTTTGATAGTGCTCTATTTTGTTAATGATAATTTAACAACAAAGGAGCAAATAGTAAAGTTTTAGAGTAGTTTCCAAATGGAACTCATGAAGGGTGTCTTCATCATGAATTTGGATGTTCATCAACACAAATTATTCTGTATACAGAAATAGTGTGAGGTTTTTTAACATGATATCAAACGAACGGAGATCTTTGAGATATGACAGAATTCGTAAAATTCTGCCCAAAAAATGGTATGCTGTTTTGATGAGGTAATTACACCTGTTCTCAAGTTTATCCTGTTCGGATGGCTCTTTTACTTACTCACGATGGGGACCCACGATGACAGAAGACGACAAAGACAAAGGAAAACTATGTTTGGCAGGTAAGTCATCAATTGCTTTAGACTTCACAAGGTATAATCGGATCAAAAGGTTTGAGTGCTTTTATGGGTACTATTGATCAGCTAATAATTTACATTTTGATTAGAATTAGTGGTATCATGTAAAAACCATTTACTCCAAAAATCAGAAGACGCATATCTCTTCTCCTGATTGTAATACTGCTTTCTGAATTTTTGGTGGTGTTCGTAAACATCTAGTATGATCGAGTGATACTTCTGCTTTAATGAACCGAAGTTCATTTGATTCTCATCAATTTTTACTAACGTTTCCGAGCACTTAATTGCTGAGTAAAGTGCAAAAAATATACCCTGAGATGATAGGGGATCGAGTGTTAATGCAGCATCACCAATTGAAAACCAATAATTACCAACAATACTGTTTGCCAAGGATACATCTGCTTTTTGTACTCTTACTTCCAGAATGCAATTGTTGTCCCTGAGTTCAAAAGGTAGAACTTGAGATTTGTTAGCCACATCAATTATTGATTTGTTTTTAAATAGATCGGACACATCACTTGGGTTGCCAAAGAAAGCCATTACTCGTATGTTGTTAGGCAATTTAGTGGTGTACCACCAACCTTTCTCTACCGATTTCACTCGAGTTGTTAGGTCTTGGTCTTCCAAACTGGAATTCACCCAAAAAACAAGTGCCATCTGATCACATTCTTTTCCTTTCTTGTAGGTCCCTAAATTTCTTGATACTATTCTGGATCTTCCAGATGCATCTATCAGCCATTTTGAACGTATGATGTTTTTGCAATTGTTTGTAGCGGTTATTGTTACATCGAAATTAAATCTTGAATCCTGAACAATCGAAATTTTATCAACTTTACCCATATGCAATTTACAGCCTACACTTCTCACTTGCTGCCGAAGGGATTCGTCAAACTTTTGCCTGCAAATATGCCAACCACCACCCTCAGGATTATAAATTGAATCCTGGTATTGCCATTCATCAGTTCCCCAAGCTGAGGCATTTGATAAACAAGGTTCATACGCTTTATCTTTTAAAAGACTTGATATGCCATGAATCCCCAGTCTATTCAGTAATCGAATGCTAGCACCCGGTATGGACTCACCTATTTGGAACGAAGTTTTTTTAGTTTGATCAATTAGTCCAATGTTGTAACCATATTTGGCTAAAGCCAATGCACATGCAGTACCAGCCGGGCCAGCTCCGGCAATTAATACATCAAAGTCACTCATCTGTTTCGCCGTTTAATTGATATAAACTCATTTCTTTGTTCTTCACTGAACCAACCCGCTTCCCTGATCAATCTGTCCCATGCACCAAGTTGACCAAAATCAGCCTGGAATAGTTTATGAGCTTCCTCTAATTCTTTTCGTTTTATTTCAGCTAAGTTTTCAACGTAAAGCACATCAGGTAACCAATCTATGTCTCCAGGTTTTGGTCTCGCTTCCAAAATTCCCATTTCACCGAAGTGATTGATCATATACATCATTTGCACAGGAGCTGGTTGGTGAGCTGGTAGCTGTCGTAACCAGGAAGGTCTGTTGTGGAATGCAGCGATTCGTTCCTCCATTGATAAGCTAGTATCACATAGCGTGTTGTAGTCAATTTCTGTAAGTACCTGGTTCGGTACTCTAGCTGGCCAGAATGTTGGTAAATACGGATCGTATTCCATATCGTATCCTGACCGACAATATGCCGTATCTCCTTGCCATGGGATTGCCATCCATCTGGTAAGCTCACCTGGACCTTGCTCGAATAGAGGTCCACTCATCTTAGCTACATCGGATGTTGATAGTGTGCTCCCATAATTTTGTTCTGCACTCCCTGCTTCTCTTTCGCGTATTCTATAGGGAGCCCGATACATTGACGTATGACGCATGGGCCAGGTAAGTTCGCAACCAGGATGAAACGCATCTGCTAAACAAAAATGCATGGCAGCTTCGTCTAGCTGAGATGGTTGCTGCTGGAGCGGAAATTCATCTATAGTCTGTTTCTTTTTTTGTTTTCCAGGATCGTAATCATTTATGAAAGTACCATCTACCCATTTAGAAAGTATATAATCATACAGGAATGGTAAAGACAAGTATTTTTTAGGTGAAGGAGGAGCAGAGGGGTCAGGATCGGTATATCCAAATGCATCTCCATAAACCCAGGGCCAGGCACCTTCCTCCACAGATCTGGTATTGGTGGCTCTAAAGCTATTGTAGATGGTTCGTCGAAGTTCCTGAAATGGGTCTGGATATTGTGAGCTAGTAGGAGCCTGGGATATCTTCCTTATGATTTCAGAGTTTTGAAAGTCCATAGGTGACCCAGCACCAAACATTGATGAAAATCCTTTGTTAACCCACTGCATTTCGGTTAATCTCTCCAAAATTGGTAAAACATGTTTTGAAAAAGATACGGAGGTCGGTAAGTCCTCCATTCCAGCTTTAATGAATACGTCTCTCATGAGGTCGTTTAAAGTTCGCCAACCCACAAGATTAGGTGCAAAATTGGGAGGGGCTGATACTACCCAGGCGCCATCAGCATTGAAATCTTTTTCTCCTACTGTCACTTTCGCATGCACAGGCCCATCGGCAATATCATCATACCAACCAGCGGCGTTATTGAAACTACTGGGTTTACCCGGATCAAAAACAGGTTTCCCGGAAGGACTAGCCGAAATTCCATGCCCAGGCAATACTAACAATCTACCAACCATATCTGTTTTTAGCTCACCAAGCGTAACTTCCGTCCCCTGGAACTCTCCTATCATCTGAAAGCTAGAGTCAGTCATTCCTATCCCCGAAATCTTTTTTTGACCTGGGTCTATGCACAACGCTTTTCTGCCACTGCCAGTGACATCCGGGTTCCTCAGAGGTACTTTTAAATTGACGGTGGCTGGAATATCTAAGGCAGCATCAAATTCATACCAGGCCGCCTTCTTATTTGCGATATGGACGGACCATTCAATGGAGGAATTTTTGGATTGTTGGATTTCAGCGACTACATCTCCATTTTTATCATAGCCATATACTCTAAAACGAGCAGCTTGCCTCTTGACGGCCCCACTTGGATCTCTTGTTTCCCCAAATGAAGTAAGATTCGGGTTTTTTGTTTCTGGTCCAATATAGTAGCCAGACTGGCTATTGCCAACCCTTGAGACTCCAATTCCCGGGTGAATTTTCACATGGGTAATTCTGTCTATTTCTGTTTTACTAAGAGCCTTTGGTGCTTCTTGAGGTTCATGGCCTGGAAAAGGACATTCAGGATTTTTAACTTTTGGTTCTCCTGGAGCGGTAGGTTCTTTCGTGGGTTGATTATTGGTTTCCCTCCTATAATCAGCACTAGTTTGATAAACACTCATTCGAGCTTCAGCAATGCTCCCTACCGGGCCGTTTTCCTTTGGTACCCTTCCTATGTTAAAGGATAACCAGTCACCATAAATTTCTTGTTCCTTTTTTTGTATATCCTGTTTTGGTAGTTTTATAGTGGCAACTTTTACTGGAATAGCTTTTTTCTCATCCCAGATTACAGTGCCCTTATCAAGCGGAAATGTCTTTTCTAAATCAGTCTCACTATATTCTTTTTTGTCTGGTCGTTTTTGAATATATATCTCTAAACTGGCATCACCAAGTGCTAATCGACCAATGAGGTCCTTTGCTAGAAAGTTTGGATCTTCAATATTGGGTTCCCCAGGAAATGTAGACTCTCCAGGCCTCAAAATATATTTGCAATAATTGTCTTTGCCTAAACGAAAAGGAACAACGCTCCATAAAGAGGTTTCGAAGACTGACCTAATAGGTTTTGCCATATCTTCTAGCAGTTGACTTGTTATGGGTGAGTTTTCTTGAATCCATTCATCTCCCCAACCCTCTAAGCTTGCCTTTGTAAAGCCGCACATATCCTTTGCAGTATCTACAAAAAAATTGGGTACATTCTGCAAAATCAAGTCTGCAGAATTATGTCCATCATCTGAAATAATTTTTTTACCTGGGATATCAAAAATCTTTATTCCGATACCAATAGTACTCATCCAATCAGGGCGACCGTCTGAAAGGTCAGATGAGTATCTTATATAAGTAGGATGTGAACCTGAATGGGAGAAAATACCCTGTTTATATGAGTCGGGAATATTCTTCTCGATCTCAATTGTCCCTTTTATAATACCATGTGTACAGAGAAATACAGGTCTTCTAGCTGGGCATTGCCCTTTCTTAACCCTTTCTTTTTGAACCATGTCAACAAACATGTGGCGCAAACATTCTATTGGGTCATTACAATTACAAGTTGTATTGCTTTTACTTATTGATTCAGAAATGCTCTTCATATTATTATTGATATCAGGTTATGTGATTGCTACAGGGTTATTCTCTCGGCATTTTAAACTGTTGTTTGTTCAATGTGGTAATACCACGAAGCATTTGCAATACCTAAAATCAGGTATTTTTTAACTCTAGGGGGGGATTTGGTTATTCTAATGATTAGGCGATTCATACACAGTAATCAGTTATTTGACCCACCGAAAATGTGAGTTCGCCAACCATCAACGGCATGCTAATTAAATCTTTCTTAAATTCATTTCAGTTAAACATTAATTACGCACACATGATACATACTACAATTCCAGACTACCCCACTTTATCGGGGTAGTACTTTTCGACATTTATTCTTGAATTAAAAAATTTAACTGAGTCTGATTGCTTGGGTAGAATTACTATGCCCTTTCCAAAGAACGGTTGAATAATGGAAAACTCGTGGAGACTCCCTTTTCGTGCTCTCACGCGATTATTATATAAATGAAATTATAACCAACAATGCCAACCCCTTCAAACACCGAAAATTCGATTCAAGTAGCTCTAAAAGCTTCTAGCGGAAAATTTGTCAGCCTTAAATCAGGAACAAACACTTTGCAAGCCATTGAATCTTCTCTGGATTCAGCTGAGAAATTTCAATTTACTCAGGATGAAAATTCAGTGATTACCTTAAAATCTTCTGGGAACAAATACGTAACAGTTTCTGGCACAGGTACTCCTGTTCTTTTAGCCTCAGCGGACACAATCACCGAGAATGAGAAATTTCAAATGGATACCTCTACGGGAGATCCACTTTCTTTTAAGGCGTCAAATAACAATTATGTTGAACTTTCTGAGTCGGATAATTTTCTTCAGGCGACTGCTGCTAATGTTGATGATTCAGCGTCATTTGATATTATTCCAATATCAGAAGATACTGGAACGTCCTCCCAAATAACTTCTGTCCCACTTAACTCTAACCCATCCAGTGTTTTCACAGTTTGTTTTTGTGGAACTGCCTGTACAAGAGATGAGGGTGAGGTAACACGCCCTGGAAGTGATAAAAGCATTTACTGCAATGAGACAGGATACATCCCAGTAAGAATTAATAAGGAAATTTCAGGAAGCCTAACAAGCACAACTCCAAGTATCACAGTTCGAGGGGTTGGGGTTAATGATTGGGCGAATTCTGGTCAAACCAGTGAACCATTAAAGTTTGATGGCCCACTTAATGCAGAAAAGTCTCTCCTCAAATATGTCAAGAAGTATTCAGGAGGAAACCAAGCATCGAAAATTACAGAAGCTGATGGTTGGTCAGCACCAGCTTTGGCATTACATGGTGCAAATCTCGCAGCAGAAAGTGGCTTGGAGCAATTCAACTTCATAGGGCATAGCAGAGGTGCAGTAGAATGCATAATGGCAGCTTGGTTCATTTATGCTTATGGATCAGCTGATCTCAAGAAAATTCCAATAAATATTTTTGCCATTGATCCTGTACCAGGAACTGGTAAATGGTATGGACTTATTACACAGCTCCCCCCAAATGTCCTCAATTACGTGGGTGTATACGCATGGGATGTGTGCGGTAGACCAGAAGATATAGGTTTTCAGGCCCTTATTCCAAGACCTAATGGTTTAATGACTGGTACAAACAACCCAGTGAAAATTAAGTCCTCTAGCTGGCCTTGGAGTACATGGAATTGGATGTATATCGCTGATGATGCTCAACTGGCCAACCCGCTAACACCAGGAACTGATGCTCAACCAACTGGATATCACCTTTACGCTTGTAGAGGGAGACATGGAACCGTTGCTGGTAACTATACTGCAGATGGTAAATATAACCCTGATAATGTGAGCCCTAACGTAGCACCGGTACCCGAACTAATCTATAAAATGGCTCGAGGATATTTAACAAAATGGGGAACAGTTTTTCAAACAGCAAGCCAGGCTGATCAGCGGGTATTAGATCTGAGGAGGAAAATTAATACGAACCACCGTGAATTTGACGCAATGGGTGGAGGAGAAACCAGAACAAGCGATTTGCCCAATAGGCCCTATGTTCGAAGAGTCTCATCCATTGATGGAAGAAATCCATTTGATAGCTACTACATGGATAATGTTGTAGGTGACCCTCCTTATAAAATGGCCTATCCTGTAACTGCAGAAAGGAAAGATGCAGGTTGGGTCAAGTGGAAATTTCTTTAATCCTCATCAAAAACAAATTCTTAGCATTTCTCACCTCAACTAATTCTTATGAGTACCTATATAGATAATGTAAAAACAGAAGTAAAAGATTATTTCAATCATCTAAGTGGTTCAGCATATGTTAGAATGCTGGATACTCCGGGTGTTTGGGGTCAACCTTTTGGTAACGAAATAATGCCTACAGCTCTTGACCGTCAAGTGCAATTTGAAAGAGCCATTGTTGAGATAATTCAAAAAACAAAGTACAGATGTGATTTATCATCACTAAACAGTCCGGATCCGGATTGGGTAAGAGCAATTTTAGGGGCCATGGATACCTGCCTTACAAAAACTATGGGTAGAACCCAACCCACTCAGTTCCGGTTCCTTTTTGGGCAGACACCGCTTTATGCGCTAAGTGATCCACCAAATTTCATTGACTTCAAAGCGGCTTTGGTCAGACTATTCCGAGAACGTTCCTCTCACTGGGAAATCCTTCCTGAGATATGGATGGGTAGATTTTACCGGCTGGACACCAATATTTTAACTAAACTCCAAGCTTCATTTTTTGGTCCGCCTGCCATTGGAAGTACTGACACAACAATGACCTGGAACCATACTAAAATTATAAGTATGGATGGAACAGAGGCACTTGTAGGAGGCCATAACCTTAATATGGACCTATTCCGAAGTTACCCCCCTGTACATGATGCTTCAGTTGTGGTACATGGTGAGGCATCTTATGGCGTTCAACTTTTTCTTAATCAAATGTGGAGTTGTGGAAAAGATTTGTTAGTCAAAGAATCGCTGAATACAACCTCTCTGTCATGGACTAATGAAAGTGATAATGCTTCCGTTCCAAGTGATCCATTGACTGGGTCAGGAGTTGTGACCTATATGAAGGCGCAGCAAGATGCCATTATTAAACTGCACCAATCGGGAAAACAAACAGGAACAGATAATGATAACCCAGCATCTAGTCCTGCGCTGGCCAGTGGAATGAAAGCACAAGACCTTCAAACTCTTAGTGATCTTGATCTGGAAGTTTTTCAAGAACGAATAACCTACAATACATATGAGAATTTTGATGACTACAAGTTGGCTTCACGCCTTCTAACAGTAGGAAAATACTGGGATGGCCCTTCAAAATCCACAAATTTTCAAATGGCTTCAGAGTTGATGAAGAAGTATTTGATTAGCAATGCCAAGCGTTCAATCAAGATGTCGCAAATGGACATAATTAGTGCTTGGAAAAAGAACTGGTCTGATCACCATGTAGCCATTTGGTTGCTTGAAGCACTTCTCGCAAATGAAGATCTTCAAGTTCAAATTGTGGTTTCACCTCTTAATGCAGGTGCAGGAGCTGAAGGTGATCAATATTCATTCGGTTCAGGAGCATCAAGAACATTTGAACTCCTTGAATATTACATGAACCATAAGGTGGATACTGATGAGGAAATACCTGACCCGGATGGTAAACGGGCCTATGCTTTATCCAGAGTGCAGGTGGCACCTTTTTATTTTACTAATAAAGTACCAGCAGCCAGTAGGAAGGAAGGATCCACATATTTCTGGCCAAATCTAACAGAAGAAGGTTATACCAGAACATTGAAACAGAGGCCTTTAAGTGAAAAGCCACCTAGTAAAGGCATCATTGGTAGTGCAGCTATGTCGGCAATTTCAGCTAAATGGGGGAAACCAGTTCCCTCAGCGCCTGGAAATCACTCTAAAATTATGATAATCGATGATGAAGTCTATGTAGTGGGCTCAGATAATCTTTACCCTGGATACTTATCAGAAGTAAATTATCTGGTTGAGGGAATCGAAGCGGTTGATGAACTAATTGCTTCCTATTGGACTCCACTTTGGAGATATTCAGGGCCAAGTGCCCTCTCAGGGATTGACATAGATTCATATAAAACTGAGGCTGTGGCGTTTTTGATGGCTATTCAAAGAGACAAACGACTGAATGCGATCTGGCAAAAAACAGTCGCAGAGCGTAAGTCAGGCCAACCTGATAGCTCAGCATCACAGGATGTTAAAGAAGCTTATCAGGCAGAAACCAATGAATTTCTTACCTACATCATTAGGGATGGAGGATTCCAAACCAATGCGCTGTATGTAGCAGCAGCACTAAAATTAGATTTCTTCAAAAATAATGAAGGTGCTCCAAATGATGCATCTGACAAATTCATCAAAGACTTGTCAACAGATCAAAGTTTATTGGGTGATTTTGTCAAAATAATTACTGCTGATTATGACACCACCAGCCAGGCTAATGGTGCTTTGACAACATGGCTTAAATCAAAAGGATATGATTGTACTGCATCGCAGGTGTTTGCTTCATATAACAAGCTACGTGATCAACGATTACAATTCTGGACAGGTTTTTACAATACCGGAGGATACATTTTAGAGGATGGAGGTCATTATTTTGATCAATTTAAAAACAATACTTCAAATGCTTTAGTAGCAGCTGAATCCAATCCTACAAATGATTCCTCAACTCATCAAAAAGCACCATCATTAACGGTTTATACAAATACCGAAACTGGTGATGGAAAACCTGTGCCTGCGGCAGCATTGGGTCAAATTCTGATCATCAAACCAAAATTTCAAAATGGTGTGCTTTCATGGGATACAAAAAGTAGTGGTTTTGAAAAGAATAATACCTCCGGATCCTTGACTTTCAGCGAAATAACCAGACCCAGACATGGAGATAATTTTGTGGGCAGAGAATGTTATGGAACCATCACATTTCCAGATTCCGGGACAGCACCTCAAAAAGGAACAGTATCATATTACAATAGATGGACACAAAAGCAAGCACCGGATACACCTCCATCAGTGCCACCGGATTCAGTTAAGAAGCATGGTAATTATACGGGTATCATCATAGGAGTAGTTGCCGGGGTAGCTGTAATTGGTGGGATCGGTTTGGCTATCAAAAAATTTCGGGGTAGGTCAAGAGAGCTTACGGAGTATGAAAAGATGAAGAAAGACCTTCCCAACAATTATCAGGAAGAGGAAATGCAACCACTGAATTCCAGTCGTAGCAGCAGTGAATTATCCCTTGAAAGTGACTTATCCGGGGGCTTTATTGACCAACCTACATTTGATTTCCTAAAACAGCAAAATGATAATGAAGTAGATCAATATGATGATGATGTAAGCACAAGCAGTGATGAAACAGATTCATCATTGACTAATGAAGACGATGGATTACTTCCTGAAACACCTGAATGGTAAATCTTTAAAAACATAAAAAATGACAACTACAGATTCAAATAATACCCCGGATAACCCCGGTTACCAGGCTGCCGCCAAATTATTTGTGACAGACCTGAAGTCCAACGTACAAATGAGTACTGCTTGGAAAACAATGATCTCTCAAATTACTGACGCCCTGAATAAAGCAACCAGTAAACAACAAAAGTCTACGATTTTTACTGAGGCTGTTCAGGCTTGTAATAATTTTCTAGTTCAACATGGATATCAAACTACGGGCGAGGATGTGTTGAATTTATTAAAAACTCCTTTTTGGGAGAATCATCTCGAAGCAGATAAACCAAATGCTGATTCTGATAAATTTGTACAGGAGCTTCTACAAAATGCTAAGATATTCAAAGCCTGGAATTCTCTTTTGCTACAGGTAAGTTCAGGAGCAAAAGACACAGATGCCCTGGATGACTATCTAAAAAAAGCAGGATACAATTGTACTGCAATACAGGTGAATGCCTCTTTCGTAAAAATGCGAAATCACCAAATCACGTATTGGTCAGGCACTTACAATACCAGTATTCAGCAACTTGATGAAAACGACAATCCAACCAGTGATAAGCCTGAAGTAGGACCCACATTGGTTATCGCTGGCCCCAATACAGTTCAACTGGCGGCTGACGAGTCATCTAAGGAACTGGTTAGGAAGACCGGTGCAACTAGTATCTCAGATTTATCAGATAAAACAGACCAGGGGAAATATGTCTATTCAAATGGCAAACTCGCATGGGAAGCTGGCCCGGGTATGTTTGGGGTTTCAGTTTATAGTGGAAACATTACATTCAGTGACATTACTTTACCATTGGGAAAGGGTTCCTACGATGGTAAATTCTACAAGTCCCCACCTGCAAATCCATATACCGGCCCAATTTTCAGTGGTTACATTTCAAAAAAAGATGGAAGTTTTGATCCATTTGGGAACAAACCAACCAAGGTGATCAAATATCACATTGCTGGAGAATTGGCACCAGATCCTAACAATCCAAACCACAAGGATAGCTTGCCGGCACACGATCCGAGTTTAAGAGAAAAATTAGCCAAGTGGTTAGGCTATTGCATTCTTGGATTTATGATCATAAAAACTGTATGGTCAATGGGTAAAAAATATAAAAATACTAAGGACTTTGAAAAAGATAGCGATGCACTCAAGGAGCCATTAGATAAAGCTAATACTGAAGGTCCAGAGTTTGAAAAGGAGATAGCCGATGATGCAAGTTCTCCATATGAAGACATGGACTTTGCAGACAGTAACATCCTACAGGATCTTGAGGAAGAAGTAAAGCAGGCAGACAACGATGAAGCTAAAGAAGCGGCTCAGGAGAAGCTTGATGAAGCCAAACAATCAGAGGATGATTATGACGAAGGACCTGATGATGATACAGAAGTTGATGGGGACGGATGGGCGAATGAACTAGATGACCTTCCTTTTGAAGGAATACCAGAATAGAATTTTTCACAAACCAAAAAATATAAAACAAATGAGTAACGACGCAAATGATGCCGGAAAAAAAGGCGACCAGGATGAAGCAGCATTCTGGGTAAAAATGATAGAGCAACTGGCTGGTGCTGGTGCAGATAAGATTGACCCAAATACAGTCATTATGGCTGGAACTGCAATTGAATGTGATTTCGGAAATTCTAAAAGTAAGGCTGATTATGCTGTATGGAATATAGGAGATTGTGTGCCCGGATGGTCTCTCACATGGCCTGGGTCAAAAACTGGTAGTTTCTTTGGCTCTTATCAACACTGGATAAACCTGATCCACCCTACACCTGTAGACCCTGACGCGGCAAAGAAATTGCCTGCCATTAAGAAAAAGATTGAACAGTATGACAATGGAATAAATTCCATTATGAAAGAGCAATACAAACAATATATGAGTGACTATTGCCTGGAACCAAACCCTGATGGTTCTTGTAAAACCTGGCTACCTGGTCAAAGTGCTGCAGGGTTTCTTAAGTATTGGAAGAAATACCAAAAAGGAGCAACTTATCAGGATCAAGTAGCTAATCTGGTGCAAGAGGTAGGGCAGGACCTATCGGGACTTCAATCCGATTATAATACACTTGCTCAAAAAGCATACGGCCCTAATTATCAGCAAATTGAAGAGGCTCAGGCTGCTGTAGCTAAAGCTGATCCTAAAGCAGATAATTCATCTTTATCAGACAAAGAACTTTTACAGTATCAGATGCCTGCAAACGAAAATGGGGTGAACATTGAAGTGCCTCGATATGCAATGGGTATTACAAAGAAAGACTTCAATTCATGGTTGGAAGGCGCCAAAAGTGGTCAAGGTTCACAGATAACTATGGAACTAAAGAAATCAGACCATGAGACGGATTATTCTCATTATCAATTTTCTGGTGGAGGAGGATTTCCAATCGAAGATATTTTTATGATTGGGGGTCACGTTAGTGGAAGTAATACAACTGTCAATATAAACAATTATGATTTTGATATGCTTGTTACTTATGAATCCATACTCTATGTACCAATCGATCCAGCCAGTTCCTGGTATGAGGGAAATATGATTACAGACTACAAGGGATTCAAAGGGTTTCCTCCGGGAGATAGTTTTGCTGATGATCTTTGGGGTCCTAAAGGAAAATTTAATCTTAGAGTGACAGGATGTTACGTGGCATATGGTCAAACCACAAAGTTTACAGTTGCTGATTGGGATAAGTTTACATCAGATACCAAATGGCATGAGGATGCAAGCTTCAGTCTATTTGGTTTGATAAATATAGCTTCAGAATCATCTTCTGGTGAGAAAAAGGAAACCAAGATTACATCATATAATAATGGTTTTGAAATGCAAGATACGTCTGGTGTTCCCAAAATTATTGCCTTAACTGTTGAAACATTGAATTATCCCTGAAAATATATTTGGTAGGACATTTATTGTCCTACCTTTTTTTGTAATTAACTAATTTTAATATGGAACCGATATCACCAAATTCATTTCAATTGGACTACAATGCTGTTTTTGAAGCTTTGACAACTGTTGTGGTATTTTCATTCATTATCGAAAGAGCTTTATCAGTATTGTTTGAATCCAGGCCTTTCATTGAAAGAATCAGTAAAAGTGGTTCATCTAAGAAAGGAGTAAAGGAAATAATCACATTGGTAGTTTCATTAGCATTCATATTTTGGATAAAGTTTGATGTGATCACAAGCATCCTTCAAAATAGTGCGGTAGCCACTGTTCCTGGAATGATTTTAACATCTTTCGTTATTGCTGGTGGAAGCAAAGCATCATTAGGTTTGTTCAGAGATGTGTTAGGGTTTATGAGCTCAGCTGAAAAAGAGCGATTGAAAAGTCAAGCTGAAACAGCATCTACTGCATCATGAAGGATTTGAGCGAATTATATTCCAATTCTGTTGATAATTTTAATAGCAATTTCTCATTCTAAGACTGGATTGGTTAAATAATTGACCCAACCCATAAAAAAACGCCCCTGATTCTCACCAGGAGCGTTACTACATACATCGATAAAAAATCCTTAAGAGTATCTACATTCTTACGGTTTGACATTTATAATCCAAAGGGCATGGATTACATATTCGGATGTCCGTATAATGGTAAGCAATAGCCAGAAATCTGGTTTGCCTTACATGGTTCGGTTGTCAATTTTGGAATTTGGAAGCTGGTTAAAAGTCATTGCGTAATTTCTTTGTTGGTTTGGTTATGTATTCTAAGCTAGAAGGAAATTGGTTAAATAACAAATAACGGTATGAATATTTGAATCAATTATAAGAACCATTTAGTTTCACATCCGGAAGCATCATGCAATCATGTTGCATATATTGAGTATTTTGCCTAGCTTCCCGTTTTTTAAAATTATTTGCTAACTAAACCTAAGTTGTATTATGAACAACCCAAAGAGGCGGTTGTACATTACCTCATTGGTAATGATGACCGCTTGCGTTGTAGCATTGCTACAATTTTCAAATCAAAAAAGTCAGCCAATTCCTATCGCTGACAGTTCTGAAAACCCTGTTTACAGAGAAAATCAAAAGATCCCAAAGTATGACAGGCCAGATTTGGCAGTTAACCAAAATCGGGATATGACCCGGGATCCTGCTACAGGCCTAATCCCTGTAAACAGAACGCTTGAAGCATTTAAAACGATTCAATCTAATGCTTCACGTGCTCCTATAAGTGGTGTTAATTGGGCCGAAAGAGGGCCGGATAATGTCGGTGGGAGAACAAGGGCTATCATGTTTGACCCTAATGATGGTAGTGGTTCTAAAGTCTGGTCTGGGGGAGTAGCCGGAGGACTTTGGTTTAACAACGATATTACCTCTAGTTCGTCTACCTGGCAAAATGTAGATGATTTCTGGGCGAACCTTGCCATTAGTACCGTTGCATATGACCCTTCCAGTATTCAAACCTTTTACGTAGGTACTGGTGAAGGTTTCTTTAATGTGGATGCTGTAAGAGGAGCTGGAATTTGGAAATCAACTGATGCAGGAACCAGCTGGTCACAACTTTCAAGTACAGATAACAGCAACTTTTATTATGTTCAAAAATTGGTAGTTACCCCATCAGGTACTGTTATTGCTGCCACGAGGGAAGGACTTTTCCGTTCAACGAATGGTGGATCTAGTTGGACCCAATTATTCTCAGGGAGGTTTGCTGATGTAGAGGTAGCCTCTAACGGTGATGTTTATGCTAGTGAAGGAATATTTTCAACTGGTATAGTAAGAAAATCTACTACGGATGGTGTTTCCTGGTCTACAGTTACACCTACTACAGGAGGAGAACGAATAGAATTGGCTATTGCTCCATCAAATTCAAACACTATCTATGCCGTTGCATCTAATAATACGGATATTGCATGGTTCAGAAAATCTACCAACGGAGGAAGTTCGTGGACTACTGTTAGTATTCCTTCGTATACTTCGCAATCGTGTACAACATCCAGTGACGATTTTGCCAGGGGACAGGCCTGGTATGATTTGACTTTAGCCGTTCACCCAACAAACCCTGACATTGCTATCGTGGGAGGTATTGACCTTTACAAGACTACTAATGGTGGTAGTAGCTGGGGATTGATATCTTACTGGACAGGATCATGTGATACCTATGTACATGCCGACCAACATGCTATTCAGTTTAGTCCGGTAAATAGTAATGCTGCCATCTTTGGTAACGATGGAGGTGTTTATTACTCATCGAATGTAGGTAGTGCTTCCAATCCATCAATTTCTGCTAGAAATAATGGTTACAATGTGACTCAATTTTATGCGGCTGATCAGGCTAATTCAAGTGGTAGTAATTACATGTTGGCCGGTGCTCAGGATAATGGAAGTCATCAGTATACTTCGTCAGGCATCAATTCAACTACCGAAGTAACGGGTGGAGATGGTGCTTACTGTCACATTGATCAGGCAAATAGTAATTATCAGGTGACATCCTATGTATATAATAGCTATTACAGATCAACGAATGGTGGTTCTTCTTTTAGTTCAATTTTAAGTAATCAAACTTATGGAAGGTTTATCAACCCTACTGATTACGATGATAATGCAAAAGTGCTTTATTGTGGAGCTAATGAGGATCAATATATTCGACTTACCAATATGACTGGATCCGTAGGAGCATTTTTAAACACTGTTAGTCTGGGAGGTTTCAGAGTTTCGGCATTGAAGGCTTCTCCTTACACAAGCAATCGACTATTCCTGGGAACAGGAACTTATGGAAGTGCTGGGGGATCAAAGGTTTTTAGAGTGGATAATGCTGAAGGAGCAAGTCCTACTGTTACTGAAATTGGTACTACTGCACTGCCAGGAAATGGATATATATCAAGTATTGAAGTAGGATCAAGCGATAATCAAATTATAATTACTTATTCAAACTATGGTGTCACTTCAGTTTGGGAAACCAGAAATGGTGGTTCTTCCTGGTCAAATAGAGAAGGAAATCTTCCTGATATTCCGATCAGATGGGCATTGTATAACCCAGCAAACACAGATGAAGTCTTACTTGCTACTGAACTTGGAGTATGGTCTACAGATAATGTGAATACTTCATCACCGGTTTGGGGTGTTACAAATACTGGTTTGGCTAATGTAAGGTGTGACATGTTGCAATACAGAGATTCAGATGGGACTGTATTGGTGGCTACCCACGGAAGAGGTGTTTATACAGCTGATCCATTCTCAGGAGGTGGTTCGGATACAGAAGCACCAACGACACCAACGTCATTGGCTTCCTCTTCAATCACAACATCAAGTTTTGACGTAAGTTGGACAGCTTCTACTGACAATGTTGGAGTAACTGGATACAATGTTTATTTGAATGGGTCATTGGATGGAACTACAGTTTCAACAAGCTATTCATTCTCTGGTCTTTCAGTCGGTACCACTTATACTGTAGCGGTTGAAGCAGAAGATGCAGCAGGTAATACATCCGCTCAGGCCTCTATCAATGTAACAACATCCGGAGGTAGCTCATGTACTGCTACTGTTTCATCGTTCCCATATAGCCAAAGTTTTGAATCAGGCATTGGAGATTGGACTCAGGATACAGGTGATGATCTGAACTGGACAAGGGATTCTGGAGGTACACCGTCTAGTGGTACTGGACCGTCTTCCGGATCAGATGGTAGCTGGTATTTATACATTGAAGCTTCTGGCAGTGGAACAGGATATCCTACTATGAATGCCATAATCACATTGCCATGTATGGATGTGACGGGACTTTCAAGTCCGGAATTGAATTTCTCTTACCATATGAATGGTACATCTATGGGAGATTTAATTGTACAAACAAGTACTAATAATGGTGGTTCATGGAGCAATGCCTGGTCAATTTCCGGTTCACAAGGTAATTCATGGAATGCAGTTTCTGTTGCACTCCCTCAGGTTGATGGTCTTCAAATCAGATTCAATGGAACCACAGGGAGCAGCTGGAGTAGTGATATCGCCATTGATGATGTGAGTGTGGAGGATGGAGATGTTACACCTCCAACGTGTCCACCTATCACGATCTCAACTGTGAATTCTTATGGTGGAACGCAAGATGCTGCCGGTGATTTTGCAGTACAAGATGGAGGTTCAACCCTATTCATGGAAAACAACACCTGGAAATACATTTCATTCCCTTACACTGTTACTACAAATACAGTGATTGACTTTGAATTTAGAAGTACATCTGAGGGAGAGATCCATGGTATTGGTTTTGATAGCGATAATTCCATCAGCAGTAACCTGACGTTTAAAGTACACGGCATACAAAACTGGGGAATTACCAACTATGATAATTACTCCGGAAGTGATTGGGTGGCTTATAGCATTCCGGTTGGTTCGTTTTACACCGGGTCATTTGATCGAATGTTTTTCACCAACGACAATGATGCGGGAAGCGGCAATAATTCATATTTCAGAAACATAGTGGTTAGAGAAGGTCCATGTGGAGCGGTAGCAGCTGTTGCCCAAACCAATGCGTCTAAAATCACTCCAAAACTTGGAACCGAACCTGAGTTTGATTTTGCGCTTTATCCTAACCCAGCTAGTCGAACACTTCATTTCAATCATAATGTAGAGCAAGGTGTGTTCTCGGTTATATCAGTAAGTGGAAGAATCATTAAATCAGGTGATTTTGATATTGATTTGAAGCAACTGGATATATCAGATATTCCTGTAGGAATTTACCTGCTTAAGGTAGAATCACCAAATGGTACGATCACCAGGAAGTTTAAGAAAATGTAAGTAGTTAGTGAATATGTGAAATTGAAAGTGGTCATGATTTCGTGACCACTTTTTTTATGCGAAATTCATGGAGGTTGTTTCACAGATTTTTGATTTAACACATTTTGCGATTGGAATGGATCATCCCATTTTCCAAAGTTTCCGTAGATTTGAAGTAACGTCATCAATAGTCTCACAAAAATTTCACTCATGGGAATCCTCTACATTTTATTAGGTGCAGCGTTTGGAGCAATTATCACTTACCTACGTCTTCAAAACAATGAAACAACCACGGATAAGGATGCGCTGGAAAAATTGAAGCAAAGAGATCAATCTCTTGTGGCAAGGTTGAAATCAGGGGAAGAGAAGCATCAGCGTTTCGAAGAAGAATTGAAGTCAATGAAATCTGTGTTTGATCAAAGAGAAAGTGAGTTACATAAATTGAATGCTGAATTAGCAACCATCAAATCCAAATTCGAAGAAGCAGCAAAAAGAAACATTCGAAACGATCAAACATCAGCAACACCAACACCAACAGTGAATAGAGATCTCGTAGTGGACCAACCATCACCCTCCGATATTGTTGTAGATAGAAGTGAGGTCGAAATGCTACAGGAACAAGTTAAAGCCCTGGTTAGAAAGAGATCTGAATTGGAGGCTGTAAAAAGAAAACTAGAAGAAGAGCGCCCACAGCTAATCAAAAAAATCGAGGTGCTGGAAAGAGATCTTCAGGAATTGACATCTGAACGTGATGGGCTGAATCTAACTCTGTCAAAAGAAAAAGAGGAACATCAAACAACAAAAAAGGAACTTGATGATCAAAAGACCGCACTGCGTTCACTTGGGAAAAAATATCCCTCTGATTTTGAAAGAATTGGGGTTAAAATCCTGAATGAACTGGAAAAGAAGACTAAGCGATAGGAAATATTTGTCAACAGTCGGAATTAATTAAGTATTTCTATCAGTAATTAATTACTGATAGAAATACTTTGTGATTTTAATGTGAATTAAAATTTAATCTTCAAACCCACTCCGAAGCTGCGTGAGGATGGTCTGTTATATAGATCTATTCCGTAGGTCAGGAAGTCTCCTGATATAGTATTTTCAGGATCTACTCCATCATAAGATGATATGAGGAAAAGATTATTGGTGAATACCGTTAACCTCAAATCCTTTAAGTGAAGTTTCTCAGCAATAGAATTGTGAAATCTATAAGACAATGACAAATGAGAAAGTCTCAACAACGAAGCATCTTCCACATATTCATTCGCATTGTAATTCAGGTCCTGACTGTAGTCTGGAATATTAGATTCAGATCTGAAGTCGAGTGATTGGGTGGATAATCCGAGGTAATCATTTATCGCCCTGGTACCGTTCCAAACCTGGCCTCCATTTTTGTATTGCATGGTGACATTGAGGTCAAACCCTTTGTAACTGAAATTTTGGACCATACTCAAATTAAAATTAGGATTAGGTGTTCCAATCACAGAAATTGTTCCATCATCGTTTGTAGTTACCAGTGTACCCAATTGTTCACCCACCACAAGGGCGGTGTGTGCTTCCACAAAACCGGCTATTGGTTGATAGGTTGCTCCACTAGTAATGCTTAATACTTCTGATCGCTCCCTTGTAAAACTAAAGTCTGAACTCCAACTGAAATCTCCACTTATGAGAAATGAACTAAGTGACAATTCCAAACCTTGCTTTTTGACATGAGCCAAATTTGATATTTCCAGTTCACTATTGGTCCAATTATTACCGATCTGGTTCTCTATATCTGTGATATAGTAATCTGCTGTCAATGTAATTCTATCTGACAGGAACCCTGCATCAATTCCCAGGTTCAACTCTTTCCTGTTTTCGGGAACTAAATTCTCATCCAAATATGGTAGATAGAGATTTGGAGATGAGTTGAAACGCATCATCGATAGAATGGGATTGCTAAATTGCAGTTTACCTAAATAGTTATACCCAACTTTAGAAGCGTTCATTGACGACCTTACTTTCAGATTAGATAAAAGTTGGTTGGACATATTAACCAACTCTGTGATAATCAGAGATAAACCCATGCTGTGTGACGGTAACAGATTCTCCTTGAAAAAGGAATTGCTTTCGAGTGTAAGGGCATACTTTATAGCAAGGAAATCATTGAATGAAAAACGGTTTTCCAGGTTTGTGAGCCATCTACTCTGTGTAGTATCAATGGATTCATAGACTTGATTTAGATAATTAGTTGTTTCGAAATTGCCCATGGTTAACTGATCATCGAAGAAATTAATATCTGAGTAGATGGAACGATGGTAATAACCCGACATGAGTCGACTGTCCAGTTTAAAATCTTCTCTTTGGAAATTGTGATTTACTGAAAATTCAGATCCATTATCGGTGATGTCATTTGAATGATCGAAAAAATAACCTTGTGAAATTCCTGCAACACCTGTACCGTAACCAGTGATTAACCGATCCTTGTTAAGGTTAACTGCATGAGCCAAGCGCAACTTGAATTTTTCAAATTCCTTTTCCAGATATATTTCTCCATTGCCATTTCGCTGGTTGAATTCATTCATAGAATTTAACGCTAACCATGATTTCGAATTAGAGAAGTTATTTGTATCCGTGGGACTCAAAGTACTGGATTGATCTATGCTGTAGATTCCCTGAATATACCTGGAAGGACCAAACAAATTATCTGTTAGATCCTGATTTACCCCAGTTAAGTGAAGATCAAACCCAGTGGTGTAATTGTTCTTACTGTACTTGTAATTGGTTACGAGGTTGGATACTTTCTTTTCATTATCCAGTATGTTCTCCTCATTTGTGTGATTAAAACTTAGGTTTAGCTGATGATCCTTGATTTTCCTGGCTATTTCAATTGTATTGGAAAATGCGATTCCATTATTAAGTCTGTCTTTTACTTCATCAGCTGGAACCCCTAGTATGTCACCCCATCCGTAGTTTTTTGGATTATAAAAAGATGTGTTTTCTGTTAACATTCCATATTGGTTTTGTATACCGGGAAGGTTTCCGGCAGAACTCAGGAGAAATTGACTATTGAGCTCAATGTAGTTCTGATAGGACTTATCCTTGGTGGTTACTATTATGACTCCATTCGCACCTCTACTTCCATATATTGCAGTAGAAGCAGCATCTTTAAGCACTGAGATTGAGCTTATCTGATTTGGATCAAGGTTGATTAAATTAGACTCACTTGTTGGAACCCCATCCACCACATATAGTGGCTTTGAATCCATGGATATAGAACTATTTCCTCTTATTCTTAAAGTAGCTCCAGCACCAGGAGAACCATTAGAATTAGTAATAGTAACTCCAGCTACTCTACCCTGAAGGACATTTGAAATTAATCCTGTATTCGAAATTTCCGATTCAACACTTGAGACCGCACCAGTGATATCACTTTTTGTTTGTACTCCATAACCAACTACTACAACTTCAGATAACTCTTGAGCATCTACCTGCATAACTAGTTGAGCCAGCTCCACGGTCTGAACACCTTGATCACTCATACCTTTTGGTAATGGTAATACCTGATTCACCTTGTCATTTAAACCAGTTTCATTTCTAATGATAGAATCTACCGCTACAAATGAGGTATAATTTGTCAAAAGATTATAGTCCAGCCCTAGTTTGATAATTTGTTTTTTGACCAAATCAGAAGGTTCAGGACTATAGGAAGAATAGCCATTTATGTTGCCCTCATAATATTTGCTATAGTCGCTCAAATATTTGATTTTGTCTCTGGCCCACAAGTATTTCAAGGCTTCATTCTGATCGTTGCTATTTACTTTAGGATCTACTATGTTCATGTACAATCCCTCACCATTCCTTCCACTGATTTTAATTGGTGTGTCCAATGCTCCTCTGTATTTGCCATGAATCGCAACAGGTCGTCTTAAAAATAAATCCGGAATAGCAGAGGGTGTGAAATCATAAACATCCAAATCACCAAAATCTACTTTAATATCAGTGAGAGCAGGATGTTTTATGTAGTCCAGGAACTGTTTTCCAACAGATTCCGCTGATGACTGATTGGTAATGATAAATTTTTCTCCTTTTCCGGCATAAGCGATTCCTTCAATAAGGTGTCTGTTGACACTGGACCCTATACCCAGAGCAAATAAATTGGCCTTATTCAAATTATTGCTTATCAAATCAAATGTCTGTTTTTCAACATTGATGAAACCATCCGTAATGACTATAAATGACCGTGAATAATAAGGATCTGCCTTCATGGCCAATGCTTTATCCAGACATGAGTAGAGTTCCGTTCCTCCTCCCCCTGATTGCTTCGAAACCTCATGGAGTGCTTTTTGCACATTCACTTCAGACGCATAAACAGATTTGTTTGAAAACAAATAGTTGTCACCGGCAAAGAACATAATGTTGAACTTGTCTGTAGGCTCAAGATCGCTCAAAAGTCCTTTCATTAACCTCTTCGATAGGTTTAACGGAAACCCTGACATTGATCCACTGACATCTACTATAAATATATACTCTCTGTCTGGGTACACAATACTTTCCGCATTCTCAGGCGGTTCAATCATCAACAGGAAATACTGCTCATCATCATCTTCATATAGAATCAAACCTGATTCAGTGCGGGCACCCCTAAGTTTATAATTAAGGATGAAATCTCTATTACCTCCATTGGTCTCTGAGTCTGTCAAGATAACCTGAGCCCGATTCTTATCGGCATATACCACTTTCACATCGTGTGTTTTGCAGAAGGCCTGATTGATTGGAATACCGGTGTTTAGATTGACGACCATAGAAAATGTACTTGTTGGCTCTGTACCTTCACTGAGGTAAGGATTTTGAACCCAATTTTCATTTTGTACACCACCTAAATCCGTTTCTGCATTTTGATTCAAAACATCCTCATCATTATACCTCGGACCAACTACTGTTGGGTATACAAATTCATAGATTCCATTGATGGCATCTAATGTTTCTGTATATTTTAATTTGACCTCAATGGTATCCCCAGGCATGATGTTGGCGATATTCATCTTAAATATATTCGGTCGATCTTGTTCTAGAAGTGTGGCTGATTTGCCTTCACTTTTTGCCTTTTCATATGTTTGACGAGCTTCTTTTTTCTCCTGAATTACTGCTTTGAGTACCCGATTTCCCACCTTCATTTCCATTCCATGGACAGCAGCTCTCGTTGAACCAGGAAATATGTAAATGGCTTCTAGCGGTTTTGTACCATTGTTTACATAGACCTGTTTCACCTCGACATCAGCAATGATCCCCGTGACATTAGCAATGACTTTAGTGGATTTAAGTGGCATTCCAAATCCTTCTTTTACATCTCCCTTTATAAAAAAATAAGGAGAGAGGGTTTTCTCTGGGTCATTGGGAATGGTATGCCGGTAGTTTTTTCGGTCACTGTTTTTTTTCTTACCATCATCGTAATCCGGACCGATGTACATCTCCCGGGTTTTCATTCCTATGAAAGAAAATACCACGGTCGAACCAATTGGTACCTCCAGCTCGTAGTACCCATCAATATCTGTAGTTGTACCTGTTGTAGAACCTTTAATAATAACATTTACTCCAGGTAAACCACTGCCATCACTGCCCTTCAGCTGTCCTTTAATTACTTTAGTTTGCGCTTGAACCAAAATGACTGAAAGTGTGAAAATGAGCAATAATATATTTCTTGTAAGTATAATTTTTTTCATATCTCAAATCGCTTATTCGATGTAAAAGGTTAATGGATCACCTGTTTGCTGTGATCCGTCATTTGAAATGATGATAATATTTTCAACCCGAAAGCTTGATCCGGTATTTAGCTTCTTAAGTTTTTTCCAAACTGCATTATTGAGCTTGGGCCCAGTTATATGATATGTATTGCTCTCTACTAGAAGGTCAAAACTTGCAACCTTATAATAAGCCTGATTATTATAAACATTGATGGATAGCGGTTTTTCAAACCAGTCTAGTCGGATGTTCCCTGAAGGGAAAGCACCTAAGCGGACCTCTACCTTTCTTTGTGGAATGACTTCAAAGGTAAGATTCAATAATTCGCTGTTATCGTCTTTATGCAGAATGGATATTTCAATGTCTTCTTCTCTGGCTGGTCTGAGATAGACGAAATCGTTTTTATACTCAACAGTTCCATTGTTCGATTTAAAAATGCCATTATCCTGTATGGATTTGGGAAGTTTGAGTTGAACCTTACTGAGCATACCATACTCGATCGACCCATCATAGGATTTTCGTAAGTCTTCCTTATTAATTTCCGGAGATACATTTAATCGGGTTAAGATTCCGGATGCACATCCCTCATAGCCATGCTGAAAATAGATCTTAACGTCATATGCATTTGTTTTGTCACACCGAAATTCCATCACATCAGCTTCATTCGTTTTATACAAATCTGATGTGCTGCCCAATAGCATGCCATTATCATATAATTCAATAACTGGTCTCGATGGATTATCTATATCACCACTAATCGCCAATCGATAAGCGTCACCCTTATTGAGTTGGGCTTTGAACATGGCAAATGGGACAGGTTGTTGAATATTACCTGACTCCAGCTTGACATTATATTCTGATTGAAACTCAGTATATCGTCCTGCTTTGTCAAAAGCCAGGTCCAATAGTGATTGGTCACACTGACTAAACACAGGTTGGGTGGATATTCCAATTGCAATGAGTAATGCAAATATTATCTTATTCATTGTCAACCTCCTTTCTTTTAGTTAGTCGCAATGAGATCATGGCGTCAAATTTTGACTCGGGCAGTTGAAACCATGTGTTTGATAAAGAGTAATGCCAGGTTCTGCATTTTTTGGATTTCCTAACACCAAGTCTCTGCCCATAACTGAGTAAACTCAATTGATCTTGTTTCTTGTTAGAAGAGGAGATCATACGAAGGTCCTCGTTTTCCATACTTGTGATCCCCTCCATTGCGACGAAAATTCCTTCTGACGGGTAGCTCAAATTGTAGTGATCAAGATCAACTTCGAACCAGCCGTCCTTGCCATATGGGTAAGCAATCAAAAAGTCATTTAAAAGCTCTCTTCCAGGACCTTGGTTAATTGAATCTTTCGCGTACAGTCTTACACGAAAAGGAGCCAGGTTGTTGCCTTCCTTTGTCAGGAAAAAACTAGCTGATGAAATGGTCCCTTCATTAGCCTCGGTAAATTCGATAGCTACTTTCTGTCCATTGCTATCCAGGTATATTGAAGAATGAGCTTTTCGTTTTTTAGTACCCAATGTGGTTGAGATAAATGAACTACCGTCAATTGTAAAAGCTGGTATGATCACATCGTCTCGTTCTAAATAAATTTGGGATTCATTCAACATCATTTCATCAAGCGTGATCGATTGTTTCTTATATCCAATTCGACTTATAATCAGTGTATCACCACTTTGTTCCGATAGAACAGGTATTGAAAACTGACCATCCGCATCACAAACAGATCCTCTTAATGAAGTAGGGAAATGAACGGTAGCCCAGTGTAACGGAAGGTTTGTTTCTCGATCTATAACTCGTCCGTTAACAATCTTTGGTCTGGATATTTTTTTGATTTCTTTAATGATCAACTGGTCATCTACAAGTACAAACCTCATTCCATGTGGTTCGAGTAGCTCAGTAAGTGCAACAGACAAATCACATGATTCGCAATTGATCACCACCGGTTTATCTGTCTCCAGGTTTCCCAGGTATAATGGAGAAACTCCGGCTTGTTGGGCAATTTGTTCAATTGATTCCTTCAAAGTATTTCCATTTGAGTGATAGACAACAGTTTTATTTATTTTCTGAGCATGAAGTAACTGAGCACAACCAAGCAGCCAAAATATCAGTAAAGACCTATTGACGATATGTGATCTCAATTCATTCACTTACGATTTACAAAATCAACACTTTTTGAGGTTATTGTATAATCAAGTTCCATTAGCTCACCAATTAATTTCGACACCTGTTCGGTGCTCTTTTCTTCAAATCTTGCATTTAGAATTTGCCCCTGCACGGCTTCTGGAAAATTGAATTCAATTCCATAATGCTTCTGCAAATCAACAGCCACCTCATCAATAGTTGTATTGTCAAATTCTATGATTCCGGTTTTCCAGGAAAATGTATTCCGTTTGATTGTCAATTCTTGTTTAGAGAGTTCATCAGTGCCGTCTTTACTAATAACCATTTCATTGGGAGAAAGCTGTACTTTTTCATTTCCTTTTTCAAAAGTAACAGCTCCCTCCTCAAGAATGATCTCGACAGATTGATTGTTATGACTAAGACAGAATTTGGTACCTAAAACGGTAGTGGTAGTATTTCCTACTTTCACTTTAAATGGTCGTGTTTTATCACTGGCCACATCGAAATATGCTCTCCCCTTAAGTTCTAACTCACGAACATGGTCATTAAACTCGATCACTTCAAGGGTACTCCCTTTATCCAGATCGACGATAGACCCATCAGCTAGCGACACAATTTTCTTGTTTTCCCCTGCTTCGAAACTCAATTTTTGTGAGTTATCATCTCCTGTCCAAAAAAGCGCAATAATGCTGATGCCAATGATCACCAATATAGATGCGGCAACTTTCAGCCAGTTTCTTTGCATGATGGGCACAGCTCGTTGTGAAGTTGATCCATTTTCTTCATCAATTATCTGGTTGATGATGGACCAATCTTTTTCCTGATCAGATGCCTTCTGATTCCAGGTGTCTTGTAGAAAACGAAATTGTGTGAAATTTTCAGGTTCACTTTTCCATTGATTCACAAATTCGATCTCTTCAGGAGTGCAGTCTCCGGTAAAATATTTACCTAATATTTCATCTAGTTCTGGTTTCATCCGAATATCTCCTCTTTTAATTGATGTAATTCAAAGTATTCCCGAAGTTTTCTAAAGGCTATCGTCATGTGGTTCGAGACGCTTTTCACAGCCAATCCCAGGTATTCAGCTGCTTCCTCGTGAGAGAGCCCTTCGTTTTTGCACAGTTCAAAAATCTGTTTACTTCTGTCAGGTAGACTATGGATTGCTGCATTAATATGTTTTTGCAACAGTAATTGGTCAATACCTTGATCATCATGCGAGAAAATTTCTTCTCCGTACAGCATTTCATGTTTGGAGCGTGTATTTTCTCTTCGCATAATTTCCAAAGCAAAGCGTTTCGTAGAAGTAAACAGGTATCCAGATACATTGGAATGAATTTCGATCTCCTCTCTTTTATTCCATATTTGGACAAATGTTTTTTGAACTACTTCATGTGCCAAATCCTCATTTTTTAGAAGGTTTACACTTCTGTTATAAAGGATGGTATGATACCTTTCAAACAAGATTCTAAATGCGTTTTTATCGTCGGATAAAATTCTTTCAAAAAGTCTTTGGTCGCTATTTAAATCTTCAGTTAACAATTACGTTTCAGGTTATTTAGATTAGTAATAAAGCAAAATATTATCATCATTTCATCACTAAGATGCATGCCATATTGATTATACCCAATCCACCCTGAAAAAAAATGATCAAAATGCTCCTGGATGAAATACGACTCATTGAATGGTGATGAACTTCATTAGAGTTATTATTAATATATTCGATTAAAATGATAAAACTTGTTCTCTATAGCGTAATTACATCTGCTGTTTTTCTTTGTAGCTTCAATACTAATGGTCAATCAATAAAGTGTACTGATTCAGACTGTCAAGGACAATATGAAGGAGCTGAGTTCATCAACGGATCAGATGTGGCGCACCAATTCTCCAACAAAATGTCTGCAGTTGTAGGTGATAAACTAAAAGACTTATTTCATGAGGTCAAATTTTCAAAAGTCGATTTTGAGAATATTGAAATGTCAACTATTGGAATGGGAAGTGGTCAGGTTATTTTTTATTTGAAGATTCCGTTTATAAGAGTTGATGATAGGTGTGATGCTTTCACTTCTTTTGATCATGTTGGAGGATGGAATCATGCACCCGCATTAGAGGCAAGAAAAAAACAACTTGAAAAAGCGTTGATGCCTTACCATGAGTTAGATATAAGTGATCTTAAAAAAACTACTGAAGGATTACAAGAACACTGGATCCAATGGAAAAACAAAGTCACCCAATCTATGTGTAACTAGTAAGTGTTTGCAGATAGGTGCTTTCTGATTCTTTCCCAGCTCGTCTTCACCACCGGCCTGGGGGTGGATAAACCTCATTGAGCTGTCTTCTATATATTGAGTAACTTTAGATAGGCTCATAGACTTGAACAATTAATTCAAATACCATGAAACTTAAATCTACTTCAAGATTCCTAATTACGCTTTGTTTCATATTACCACAACTAGCATTCGCTCAATTTGATTTTTATGGCCCAAAACCTTTCTCAGACATTTTAGAGAGCTCATACTCGAAATCATGGACTCCCACCAGTATTTCAGCTATTGAGAACCTGCAATATGTTGTAATCCTGGATCAGGCTACTCAAACTAATGCAATTTCGATCAATCAATCCGATTTCGAAAAGGTAGAAATGGTTCCGGTATCAGATATAACAGGTGCATCAGCCACACTCGGGAATATGATGAGGAGCATTTTTCAAATGGTGGATGAAAATACCCATTATGAAAATGATCCGGGAGGGGGAAGTGGGGAATACTCGCCATTGAGTGGCCTTTTCAAATTAAACCCCATTTTACATAGTTACTACAACTTGAATTCCGATGGTGCTGCTAATGCAATCATAACGGATGGGGGCACTTTTTATATAGCGGATCATACTGATCCGGGGTATTTGTTAATTGATTTTGAAGGGTCTTCTTCATCTACTACCATTAAAGCTGTTAGCCAATTTATTTATAATGAGGGCTCAGACCTACTCGAGGAAAACACATCATGGACTCCCAAGTACCTGATGATCGACGGAAACAATCTAATGTGGACCGATTCCCCAGACAATGCATCGGATTTCTTCCTTGCGGATGCTACAGACTTATTATCAATCAAAATTGCAGATGGATCTGATTTCAATCCATTGAATGTCACCTATCAGCCAAATGCTACTGCAGCCATACCGGATGATATTGATGCAATGGAGAATAGTCAATTAATTAGTGATTTTATAAAGGACCTGGATTCTTCATATGAAGATCAATTAGGAAATTCAGCAAGTGCCACCACTGCAGCTACAACTGCTCTGGACGATATTGAGTCTTCCCTGAATAATAGTGGAGGTCAATTGAGGTACCCTAAATCATTCTACCTGGCTGTCCGGGAAAATATGCTTTCACATACTATTGGTAGCTCAGATATTTTTAATGCTGTGTTGGGTAATAATACCGTGGAACATGTTTATTTCACAAATGCCTCCGATGATTCAGGAGTACCACATCCATTTATGGTCATTGCAGCACATGCTGTATCTACCCGTCCAAATTTACTATTGGACGTAAACAGACCTCCAGGAGCAACATCAGGTGCAGGTTATGCCCAATCTACTGTGACCAGGCATGGGAAATTGGGGGAATTCCTGGTAAAGATACCTTTGAAAGATTACGGATTAATTAATGACTTATTGGACAATGATCTAAGTGCTTATGGAGACCTGGCTTCAGATTTTGATGACAAACAAGGAACCACAACAACCAAAGATCAATATAACTACACGGGTCTGGCTTCAGTAGGAATGGCTGTTGACGGAGTAACTATTTACCCGGCTCAAAACAATAATTTAAGGTTTGCCGTGGAAGATGGAGAAGTAACTAGTTCCGGTATACATGTAGGTGGAGGATTGGAACTACACTATCATGCAGATGGACATGCTTTTACTGGCAATGGCATCAATTTGTATAACCTCGGTGATTTTGACGGACATGACCATCCTCCTGTAATAGGAATGGCATATGATGGAATTGCACTTTTTGGTAAATATGAGGACAATTATTCTTCCATGGTGGGTTACGGTATGGCATTAGATGAGTATGGAGGACATGATCATGGTGATGGGTTTGGGTATCACTATCATGCTCACACTGAATCGATTACATCAACCACAGCGCCTAATCCTACATTCGATGAGCATTTCTTACTCGTAGGTGCATGGAAGGGAAAGATCAATAATATCCCGGGATTTCTTGAACTTAAGACGAACCAGTTGCAAGATAATGCAATTGCCCGGTACGCTGGAGCAACTTCCACACCTGGAAATAATGTAACAGATGCCAGGAGTGAAAGAAAGATTATTTCCTTATACCCAAACCCGGTAGTAGGAAATGAGCTTACAATAGTTACAAAGCACAAATCACTGGTTATTTTAACAAACGCTGCTGGTCAAGAAGTGGGACAGTTTGAGATAGCTACAGGCAAGTCCATAATTGACCTGATGAATTACGAAAGAGGACTTTATTTTATCAATATTTCGAATTCAGAGTATTCTGAAAAATTTAAAATATTACTGAAATAGAAAGAAGTTTCCACCACCCTGTCAAGAAAAAGGGGTGGTGGAGCTCTCTTAAGACAACTTCTTAATATTGCCATTCTGCAAAGTCAGTAGTCACCCTATTGATTCTTATTTGTCTCATCCTTTCTTCCTAAAGGCAATGACGATTATAATAAGTAGCAATAGACCACCACCAAACCACCAAAGCACATTACCATTTACACTTTCTAAATCATTTCTTACAGGTTCAGTCAGGTTTGTCCCACAATCACATTCCATTCTGTCAGCGATAGCCTGCACTGGTCTGGGTCCATTGAAAGGTTGTTCGGGATTTAACGGTCGGGTTTCACCAGGATCGACCTCATTATTTCCATTTTGATCTTCCCATGTCCTATCCCAGTCACCATCATCATCCAGGTCGAAAAAACCTTTGTCCCATTTCTCATCCTTACCAGCTGTGTCTTTCCACATTCGGTCCCAGTCACCATCATCGTCTTCATCTACCCAATATTCGTCTTCCTTGCCATCACCATCCCTATCTACACTGGCATTATCCGGAATGCCATCATTATCTGTATCATAGAATTTGGTTTCTTTCCTGCCATCCCCATCTGTGTCCTCCCACCAGGTAACTGCAAATGCATTTCCAAAAGTTAGAAAGAGTGTAAGACATAAGATCATCGTTTTCATAATTCTTAAAGTTTAGTGTTGAAATTATGTGCTCCGATGACTATTGATAATGGGATGTGAAATGGTCATGAATTCCATAATTTGTCTGAAATTTATAAGCACATGACCTCCAGATTGGAGGCATTTATCCCCTGGTCAAAATATTCTAAATCATGAATAGCTCCAATCTTCCCCCTTCAGTCGGAGGTAAATGTTAATAAGTTAACGGAAAGTATTCTATCATCAAGTACATCTGGGCTAGGGATAGTAGTGGAAAGCCCGCAGGTACGAGGACTTGCAACGGAAAGCCCGACCCGAAGGGTAGCCTCCAAATCCTTAACTTAATGGTATTGAGGCGGGGGTAGTAGGTGGAAAAAAGAAAATACACTCCCAACTCACTCATTCACCCTGGAGATCTCCCGGCAAAGCTCAAGAAAAACAGCCGATCTGGAAAGAAATTCACCTGTCCGGAAGCCAGGATTAGCTGAATGTTTTACCACAATAGTTTTGGTAGTTGGGTTGATGTAAATAAATTGATTGTAAACACCAATAGCCATGAATTCTCCCTCATTTCCTTCTGGAATCCACCATTGGTAGCCATAACCAAAATCGTGTGCTGAATTATCTCTCTTTCCTGGCTTAAGGTGAGGTGCATCAGGAGTAGTTGAGGACTCCACCCATGATGCTGGTACGATCTGTTCACCATACCAATTGCCATTGTTTAAAAACAAAGATCCCAATTTGGCACAATTCCTAACCGTGGTTGTTAATCCACCTAGTGCTGCTTCCATACCGTAATCATCCACTAACCAATGTGAATCGTGTTCCATACCTAATGGTTCCCATAATTTTTGTTGAGCATACTCAGAAATGCTTTGGCCTGTGGCCTTCACCAAAATCATACCTAAAACATGCGTATTTATGCTCACATAATGATTGTAAGTGCCAGGCTCTCGTTCCCTTACCAGGGAAGCAGCAAAAGCATCCTGGGAGTTTCCCCATGAAAAATCTCTACCCCATCTGTTGATATCGGAGAAAAAGTCACCGTAATCTTCATTGAAGCCAACACCAGTAGACATCTGCAATACATCTTTTATCTTGACACCCTCATATCCGGATCCAACAAGCTCAGGACAATACTCTTCGACCGTTTGATCAATGCTTTTGACTTTACCCTCTTCAACAGCAATCCCAAAGAGGGCCGATAAAAACGATTTGGAGACAGACCAAACTATTTGCTCTCTTTCAGGTGTATGTCCTCTGAAATATTGCTCATATGCCAGGCTATCATTTTTCAATACCAGAAATCCAGTGGTATAGGTATCAATCATAAATTGATCAACATTGATGGTTTCATCTGCTACAGTAAACTCCTCAGGTAAGGTAAAATCTGATGTCGCGGGGAATGTATGTTTGCTCTCTGGTGCCTGAATAGGGGAGGCAGACCACCAGTCGGTAACAGTTCTGAGATTCTCAACAATATCTTCTTCATCAAATAGGTGCATCGCATGATTGACACGCATAATTTTTGAATAGAAAACAAATCCGGAGATGACGATCAGTACAAGTACTGCAAGGAGAAACCGTTTGAATACCTTCATTTTATCTTTTTGGGTTTGAAAACCTGAAAGTAATGAAATCGAAGGATTTTAGAAAAACTCAATTGATTCCTGCCACCAAGAAACATCTTTTGTGAGACAAAGAATGTCTAATAAAACCGACAATTAGAAAGGCTTCCCCAACTATTCGAAATATATTTGGAAGGTGAATAAACAATCATTTATTCGTGATTAATCATCAAACCCAGGAAGATTATGCTTCCACTTTAACTTAGTTTCATGAAATCCCTAAAAATTATTCTGGTCGCAATTGCGTTATCCGTTCCTTACATCTCTTCGGCCCAAACGGATGTTCTCATTCCGATTGAAGTGATCAACGACAGTACTGAGTTCATTCAGGTAATTGATGAAATCCGCAGAGAGAAAAATGCGCTCTACGTCTTTGATATAGACAATACACTGTTGGTTACCAACGATAATGGTTTTGGAAGTGATTGGTGGTATGCCCAAACCAAAACTAACTCATCATTGAAAATAGGGATCACCAACGAATGCCTTTTTGATGTACTAATTCCTTTATTCTATGCGATGTATGAAACGAAAGGACTTTTCACTCAACAATCCAAAAGTGTGGATGATCTTGGAAAAGGAAAAAGTAAAACGATCGCCCTGACGTCCCGGGGATATAGCACGAGTGTTGCAACCTCTACTGAGATGACTTTGAAGAAGAATCAATACAGTTTCCTCAGTGCAGATTCAGTGCAATTAGCAGAGGACGTTGTAATGCAGCATGGTATTATTTACACAAAAGGCCAGAATAAGGGAGAAATTCTGCTTCAGTATATTAAGGACAAATCTTATGATAGGATTTTTTACTTTGATGATTCTCTTTTTAAGGTTGAGGATGTTCAGGAGGCTTTTTTAGGAACGGGCATTGACATATCACTTTACCATATGGAAGTCGCTCCTAAAATACCCTACACCTCTGTGGAAGTCCAGTACATGCAAGCCCAATTGTGCAATGTGATCCAAACCATTAATAGCCAGGAAAAAACTACGTGCAGTTGTAATGATTAATTATATGTACTTCAGGATATCAAATCAATCCTCTTCAATAATCTCCTTCACCCTGCCTACTTGTCCATCTTCGAGTCTAACTTTTATACCATGTGGATGAGAAGGTGATTTAGTGAGGATATCTTTTACGATACCTTCCGTCAATTCACCTGTTCTTTGGTGTTGCTTTAAAACAATATTGACCAGTTGACCTGCTTTGATGTCTGCTCTTTTTCTGCCGTCCATTTTAGGTATGATTAAGCACTAGGAAACTAGTTTTCTTCGTGCTGCTTTATATTTTGAAATACTTCGATACTCTCAAAAGTGAAAATTAATATTTAGCTGAGTAAATAACGGAAGTGATCTTCCAACCTTCCCTGGTCTTAATTAAATGCCAGAATTCCTTCCCTCGGTTGACAGTATTTTCATTCACAATCATTTCGTAATCAAAATTGATAGAGGCAACCAATCCGTCAGTATCAATTATTAAGTCGGTAAACTTCTCTTCTATGATCATTGAATCCGGAGCGTTTACCATTTGATCAATAAAATCAACTTTGGTAATATCGAAAACACCTTTCTCATTGATAGCTTCAGGATTATTCTCTGTTGTGATTTGCTCACTTTTTTTATCAAATTTTCCCAGCCATGGCGTTTTGTCATTATAGAAAAGTGTAAGAAATGATTCCTTATCCCTTTCCTTGATGCATCTCATAAACTCCGTCGTGATAGCTTTTAACTCGATTGAATCCTCTTTTTTCTCCATTATTTTCTTGTTGTCGTTAGTTTTATCAATGCTCGATGTTTCTTTTTCTGAGCAACTAATCACAAAGAAAATAAGGAAGAGCAATTTTATGTATTGATATGAATTCATGTTTATTCGGTATACAACCTGTTAAATATTATGAATTGAATGGACACCTCATTCAATTAAGTCATAATATAATTTAAAAATGAGAGCGCTAATGTTAAAAAATGTAAATGGGGCTTGTAAAATGTAACCAGCCACTCGGGTGACCCGAGCGACTGATTAAAAAATGCTAGTGCTGTCTCAACAGGGGTCCTTCATTGATCAGCCAATCGTGAAATTGATCTTTCTCATCTCCTTCAAGAAGTTTCATGGCTTTTTGATACTCTTTCACCAACAATGTTTGATCGAAACTCACCTTTTCAAGGATCATTTTATAATAATCTAAAAATGAATTTTTCATAAGTATTGTTTTGCAGATTACTTATATCGAACTAACCATTTGATTTTGAAGAGAGTAATTGTCCTCTCAAGTATCCTTTTAGTGACCATGACCATACTGCTATCATGGCAAATGCCACAATCCCTAAAAGTACCACGTCAAGTATTACTTTTAATATTTTCATATACGTCTAATACTATCTCCTTCTAAAACTTTATTCTGTTTTGTCATCACCGGAAGTTTCAGTTATTACTTCTTTATTGTCTGTTTGCGCTGAATCCAACTCAGTGCTTGCACCTGTTTTTATGATGGTTTCAGCTGATTCATTGTTGTTTTCCTTCAAACTTTCACGGGATTCAGTATTGACGCAAGCCACCAGAATCCCCGATGCTAAGAGAAATGCAAACCCATAAGCAATTAGTTTAGAGAATTTTATATCGCTCATTTTCCTATTATTTAATGGTTACCAAAAAAACAATTAGAAAAATGGAGAGGTATTGAAATGAACACCCCTCCAAGGTCAACAAACACGATCCGATTTTCGGAAAGTACTCAGAATAATATGAAGAAATATGAATTAACTAATAGGTATTGTTTTTACCGGTTTTTTTCTGGCTTCCTCTTTTTTAGGGATAAGTAATTTGAGAATACCGTTTTCATATCTTGCCTCAATCTTATCAGCTTCTACAGTATTTGGCAGATAGAATGACCGTTTGAAAGATTGGTAACTGAATTCCCTTCTTGTGAAATGCAATGAATTGTTATTTACAGATTGATCATTAATATCTACCTGAATGGTTAACATGTCATTGTCTAATTCCAGTTGAAAGTCATCTTTTTGCAATCCTGGAGCAGCCATTTCAACCACAAAATCATTATCGGTTTCCAGAATATTGGTACGGGGAATGGACGTGCTTTTGTCCGTCCAGTTTGACCAGTCAAAAAGTTCTCTGGTTAAAAAGTCATCAAAAAAAGTAGTTGATGGAATCAGATTTGATCTTCTTACAATGTTCATCTTTTTAAAATTTTAATAGTTAACAATTCAACAACTAAGCAAAATCGAGTCCCGCCAATCAGATCAGCGGAGGACTATCAAAACTCATCTTTAACAAACATCTGAGTCTATTAGGTCTTATATCGCGAAATACGAATATTCAAATATTTAGGTTTATCCAGGTAGGGGTAATTTTTTGATTTTTAACATTTATTAACATACGATTTAGAATCGGCCATACCGAAAAACAGGATATAGAAGCTACTTAATGGGGTAAAAAATACCAAAATCTAGGTATTTAATCTTGTCCAGTAAAACCTTAGTTTCAAGGTTACGAAGGTTGATCCATGTTACCAATCCTATTTGATACACTTATTGGAGCTAATATTGAAAAAACTGCCTGGCATAGTAAAAGAATTTAACTTTCTCCATCATTCAAAAGGTTTGGAAGAACTCTGTGTTCTTTTGGCCAACGATTCAGTTAAAAATCAGATGCGCAAAGATGACATGCATGAGCGTTTGACGTCAACTAATTGTTTGAAGAACTATATATGTGCCAATTACTTTGGTAAACGAAATGGAGACTATTGGATGTTGGGACAAGACGTTGATAAATCAATAGACGCTCAAAAGTTATTTCGGAAGTTTAAAATGCGTGGCTTTTCTTACCAATTGATAACTGGATTTGAGTTGGGATGGCCACAAGTTAGACCTGATATCAATCTGAAGATTAGTTTGCAGACCTCAATGAGTTTGTTTTATCCTCAGAAAATACGCAACAAATTAAGACGTATGTATTCAGGACATCTTAGAGTAAATGGGAACCCCTCTATTGGCTATCTTCTTGGAAAAACCAATCATCTAGGGTGGTTTGTTTTTATTGTACAGTCAGATTTGATGTTTAACCAAACAACGGTAATTAGAGATCATTTTAGAGGGTGGAGGAAAATTCTTTTCCATGAACTTTTAACCATGGCCAAAGGACGAACCGAAAATATATATTTAACAAGATCTGAAGATGTTTGGAAAAGTTGTAAGCCAAAATCCAGGCCTCAGAAAATTCCTGACAGTTGGGTTTCAATTTATGATAAAACGGCTGTTGAATTTGAAATGAAACCTGTTTCTCTTAATGAAGCAATTGACATTCAGATTATTGATGGTGAAGAATCATTATATACGAATCAATTCTATAAATTGAAAATTTAGATTTATGAAATTCAATCCCAAAGAGATTTTTTGCGAGCTAATAAGTGGTTTAAGTTTCATTTGTTACCTGGCACCACTTTTTCACTTATTTGATATTCTGTCATTTGCGGAAATGAAAAGTTTGTTGGATAAAATTACTACTGTTGAATTTATTAGCATTTTCTTGATCATTACCTATGTGTTGGGAATTTTGATGGATGCTATAGGATTGACTATTGGAAGTGGGTTTTTAGATGATAAGGTTTCAAACAATGAACCGAGTGGTATTGAATATCAGGAATACTGGAAAAATGTTAACGATAAGCTAAGTGCATACAGAGAAGAGCAATGGACTTACTATAGTTGTTTCCGAAACGTATTTATTAACTTAATTCCAATACTAGTCTCCTGGCTATTTGTGTTGGGATTCAATAAGGGATTTATCTTGCTCTTAGTCACTTTAATTCTGTTGGGTATTTGTTTATTCTTCTCAATGAGAACATTATTAAGGCTCTATTACAGAATCACACGCTATGATTTAAGTGGCTCAGGTGAAGAAGAAAAATAGAGGAACTGAATAGTCGCAAATTGCCCACTATCTGTGGACAATTTAGGAACCAGGAATCTAGTCCCTTAAAAAAGGAATTCTATTTAAATTTAAGATTCCCTGTCAGTCGGATAACCCAGCACTTGAGTAAATGTACTCTTTCGTAAGTAACAAGCAGGGCCAACTGTGACTGTTGAAGTTATATGATCAATACTTCTTCCTACAAGCACACTCATTATGCTCATCAATGTATTTAATGGTCTCAATACAGAGTTCTTTGAGCACAGCAATATCGATATCTGCCAGTTTGTTGACATACATACAGGCTTTGGCCATTTTATGTTTTCCCAGGCTGGGCAAGAGTGACTGACTTTTTTCTGTAGCGGAGTAGATGTAAAGTGAAAAAGCTGCCTTTCTCGGTGAGAATCCCAAAACGGGTGCATCGCCCTCATGACCGCTTTTATACTTGTAATGATACCGACCAAAACCAATGATTGAAGGCCCCCACATTCTGGGCTTTTCTCCGGTAATATCCTGAAGTATCTTAATGAGTTCGAAGCTGTCTTTTTTCTTTTGTTCACTGTTGGCAAATGAGTCGATAAACTCACTTACATCTCTTTCAGTTTCTTTCGTTTTTGTGTCTGCCATGATTTTGGTTTTTTGAGCCCTTACAAGCAATTTAAATTTAAACGATTTTTCATAGAACGTGACAGAGTGTAATTCAGTATCTTAATGGTATCAATAACCATCCATCCATGTCCAACAATTTCAACCACTATAACAAGAGGTTACAACCCTTCGCCAATGAATTAAGAAACAATGGCACCAAAGCAGAAGCTTGTCACCAACCAGTCGCTCGGGTCTCCCGAGTGACAACCATTATGTAGGCCTCCTGGCCGGGTATAGTGAAAATACTTGATTCTATTCAAAATGAAACCTATCTTTCGTCTATATCATCTTAACCTATAAGTCTCAAACAACCATGTCAGAATTACGAAAAGCAAATACAGAGCATCCATATTTTCTCACCCTAACTGTTGTTGGATGGATAGACATTTTTACCAGAAAAATTTATTGTGATGAAGTGATCAAAAATCTCAATTACTGTACTGCACACAAGTCAATGGAATTAGCTGCATATGTCATTATGCCATCGCATATCCATTTAATTGCAAGAAACCAGGATTGTAATCTTCCTAATATTATCCGAGACTTTAAGAGCTATACGGCTAAAAGAATATTGGGTCTTATAGAAAGCGAAAATGAAAGCAGAAGGGAATGGTTAAAGTATTTATTCGCTTTCCAAGCACAACATACAAAACAAAACCTAAAACACATGTTTTGGCAAAAAACCAACTATGCAACAGAATTAAGTAACCCTAAAATCTTCAATCAAAAAATAGACTATATCCATGAAAATCCTGTGGTTGCTGGCCTGGTTACTGAAGCTGAATCATGGATGTATAGCAGTGCGTGCAAGTATCCTCAATTTTGCGCTAACTTGGTGGAGTAGCTTTCGCCGGCCAGAGTCCGGATGTATACTGGTCACTAGGGAGACCCGAGCGACTGATTAAGTGGACCTCTACACTACCACCAAAACCGTCACATTAAATCTGAAAGTATATTTTCAATAAACTTGAGCAAATCTAATTGTTGCCAAAAAAAATGTTAGACTCATAAGATATTCTGGATTTTAAGGTATTGAAGAAGCATTATGGTTTTGCCATCTTTAATTTCACCTGTTTGAATCATTTCAAATGATTCTTTAAATGGTATTTCAAGTACCTCAATGTTCTCTTGTTCTTCTACAAGTCCACCTCCATTATTCACTTTCATATCATCAGAGTATTCTGCAATGAAGAAATACAACATCTCGGTTACTGATCCTGGAGACATATAAGACTCGAATACTTTTTTTACATTATCCAGACGATAACCGGTCTCCTCTTCAGCTTCTTTTTTGATGCATTCTTCTGGTTTGTCCTCATCCAGTAAGCCAGCACAGGTCTCAATTAGAAAACCGGTCTCGTTTCCGTTGAGATAGGTGGGAAGGCGAAACTGCTTTGTGAGCACAACTGTTTGTTTAGAAGTATTGTACAGGAGTATAGTAGCACCATTTCCACGGTCATAAGCTTCTCTTGTTTGTGATTGCCAATTACCATTGTTCAGCTGGAAGTCGTAAGTTACTTTATCAAGCCGGTACCAATTGTTAGAAAGCAATTCTTTTTGGAGATTCTTGATTCGGCTATTCTGCATGTGAAATTTCATTTAGGCTATAGAAAATCAGGTCATATTTTTGTGGCCATCTCTGTGGAACAGCTACCAAAAAAGACTTTATCATTTTCCACAAAGAAGCTTATTCCATCTGGTAATTGGAATAAGCTATATTAAGAAACAAGTGATATGTGAATTATTTTTATGTTGGCTATAATGGCGAATTAGAAACTAGAAGGCCAGCAGACGAGATGCAATTTGCTTAATCAGAACCTTACTTGAAATTAATTTCCTTCGAGCTTGAAAAGTGTGGCAATATTATCAAAGGCGCCCACCTAAAAACTTAACTTGAATATAATAGCCGATCGTTTAACATTCTGATTTTAAAAGTAACAAATTGAGTAGATGTCAGAATATGCGAGTTCATATAACAGCGATGATGGGATAGTTTATTCTATTATCAAGAATAAGGTGGATGGATATTGGAGGTTTACTGAATTATCCCAATCACCTTGATGATAGTTTTAACCATATTCCAGCATTATACACCTTGTCTGATTTTTCAGGAGCAACGATTGATTTCAACAATTCCCTGGTTGGAATTGACCTGAATGAAATTATGTTAGCCGCGAAATCCAAAATCGATAATTACAAGACAGTCTGTAATGCCCTATTTGCTGATAATGAAACAAATGAAGCTATATTTAAATTTTACAGCAGGCTGATTGGTGGAGCCCAGAATTACCATTTGGAAGTTTTTGCAGACATTGACTCTGCTAAATTGTGGCTTAAAAGTATGATGAATCATCAATAATCAATAAAGTTATTCGTAAAGATTGGGATCAGAATCAATTATAATGACTCAGATGAGCCAAGAGATTTGCTGAGATTACGTAACCTTGACACAATTACGAATAGTAGACCAAACAGTAATAGGTGAAATGAATAAAACACAGAAAATATTAAATCGCTGACAACTCTATGATTGAAATATTTATCCAATACATTTAAATCCCGCAAAAGTTGTGATAAATGGATTGTGTTTTGGCGTATTTTAAGAACTACAATTAATTCCGCAATTGCTGTCAAACCAATGGAAATCAGGAAAACTTTTCGTGCAAGCGGGCTGTTGGTTAATACTTTCTTTGAGTTTTCACTGGTGATGAACCATCCAATCGTTGTAATTATGGCAAGTGACATGGTTATCTCAAAAGCGAAATAGGACTTTTGTATGTCCTTTAATTCCTCGAAATACAATTTGAAGAGCTCAATCTCTTCGATTGGTAAGCCAAAATCCATACAGCTTTTAAAAATTTAGAAGCAATATCAGTACAAATGGTCCACAATTCAATACCTGAAAATTGGTATTTCACTGTTCTTTGATCAAGTTTCAATTTATATCGCTTGAGTCAAGTTTTCATTTAGTCACATGATAGAATTTCAATTTCTCTTCTCACCATCCGTACCCGGTCTTCCCACTTCCGACTCCCCACTTCCCATAAAAAAAGCCCCCGATTCACAACCGGAGGCATCATCAAACTAATTTATGGCACTATAAAAATCCTTAAGACTCTTCCACAATCCCAAGCACCTCCAGCAGCTGACTGTCACTTTCCAGTGCGATTCGGGCAATGGTCTTGAATTCACCCATCCATTCCTGGAGCTCGTCCAGGGCCTGGTCTCTGTTGACGGTGGCCTGTTGGGCTTCACCTTTTTCAGTGAGTTGGGCTGCTAGTTTGGATTCTACTGCTAAAACCTGTGATTGTGCTTCCTGTAGTTTTTCTGCAGTTACTCCAAATCGTTGCAGGGATTCTACAAATTTTAGGTTACCAATGGCATTGGAGTAAAAAGTTTTGGCTTGTTTGAGCCAGCCGGAAATACTTGTTTTACGGTCTCCGGTGAGGATAAGACTCTCCTGAGCCTCTCTGTTTTGCTTAAATACGATTCTTGCCAACTTAAGGTGGACCATATACTGCTTATTGGCAGTAGCCTTGGCAAGGTTCAATTCATCGGTGGCGGCAAATTGCTCTCCATATTCTTTCAGCTGTTTGTTTTGCAACTGCTCAGCGGTGGAGAGGAGACTTGCGCCCTCGTTGATTTTGGTGTCATCATAGCCAAAAATGGCAAGAGCCTCTTTGATGGAAGCCACATTTTTAGCATTAGAAATCGCATTTTGCGAGAATAGCAGTTTACCTGCTATAGATTGATTGTTCATAGAAATTATTATTTGGTTAAAAAATACTATTACATGGTTTTGTAGCGTAATTGCAATAGTTTCTTGGTTGCGTAATTGGTTACTCTGGCAATGGAATAGTTATCAGGTATAAACGTGAATAGTTAATTCTTTATGAGCAGTGACCCATCCGGTCATTGCAAAGGCTGATCCGAGCGGTTTTATCGTTGCATGATGCGGTTAAGTGATTGCAGAGAGCGTCTGAGCCATTGTAATCAGCGGTGGAGTGATTGCAGGGAGCGGTTGAATGATTGCAGACTGCGGTTGAGTCATTGAATAAAGCGGTGGAGTGATTGCAAACTGCGGTTGAGTCATTCCAGAGGCTTCCACCCCGAAAACGGATCGTTGATCAAAATTCATGCGCGTAATAGTTGGTTTGGTTAAAGCCGTCTAAACTAGAAGGTATTTTGGTGATTAGCAAATAACGGTGGGGTGAATGTTGGAAAATTATTTGAAGTCATGAGTTGAGATAATTCGTTTGGATGCTCTCTATATGAAGGTCTTGCTGTTTATCATTATCATAAATCGTAGATATCGAATGTCATACTTGGGTTGAGGCGTAAATTGTTCTGATGAAAATCTTTAAAATATTCCCCCATTTTTTTGAGGCTTGAATCCTCTGAGGAAATCATCTGGTCAATTGACAATTGTTCATTTTTGAGTTGATTAAACCCTAGATCACTTCTTAATAAGATGGTTCTACCTCCAATTGGATCATTTGAAGAGGAAATTCCGGAAAATATGCCTTGCATCAACTTCGGATGCTTGCTGTTTCCAATTTTATATATATGCTGGAATTGCTTTTGATTCTGGGCCTTGAAAGTTGTAAACAAGCATCCATTGTTAAAACTGATTTCTCCCTGGTAGACCATTGATGGGCCTTTCAAATGAAAAATCATTTTATTGGATTCTTCATATATCCTTACCGGTGATTGATAAACAATTCCATTACCACTGTTTTGTCTTACATAGCTAACCCAGGTTCCTTCACAATGCTTTAATACTTCGGGGATAGGGTTCTGCAAAAAATGTTGGAATTCTCTGTAGTTTTCAAAGCCTACATATTGTATTATAGCAGTAAGCAATGTCTCATTGATTGAAACCTCCGCATGAGAAGATATGTCCTGAACAGTTAGGTACTTATCATAAAGGTATCTTTGAGTTATCCCATTCTCTATTTTGAATTCCATCTCCCTGAACCCAGTTAAATTCAATGACTCACCAGTTTTTGATGATAACAAGTCAAATAATTGAGATAGTTCTTCCTTACTTACTTTCATTTTTCTGCAAAAAACCTGAAAACAAAGTAGTAAAACCGTAAATCAACTGCAATAATCCGTAACAATAACCCTTCCTTCTTTCCCCACCTTTGTAATGTTCTTATTACAGAAGGTTTGGCTGATTGAGGCCATTCGGGGGAGTCAAATCTCTCAGTCAGATCATTCTGTTTATCCCCTTCTCTTTTTGGAAGTCACTACACCTTTGGTGTAGCTGATGTTTTAACGACCCCAAATCTTTTCAAAGATGAAAAAGGTAGTATTATTTGCTGCTCTTTTATTGGGTTTGGCTTTGACTAGTTGTTACGACGAAGATTCAGATATTTTGAATGTTCCTACAACTACCTCTCCTAATGGTGGAGACGAGGATGAAGACGATCCAGTACCCCCAGGAGGTGGAGGCAGAGCAAACATAGAAGATGTGAACTAAAACAATCAAAGCCGCTTTTTGCGGCTTTATTATTTTTTTTCCTACATTCAAAGTGTGAATTCTCGAGCATTTATCAAATATGGGTTGAACGTTCTGATACTGTTAATTACAGTTTCCGGAATCGCTCAAAACAATGTGAAGCCTGGTATGAAGGATGCAGAAATGGGCTATGCATTTTTGAAAGATAAAGCGTATGATTCAGCAATTATGTACTATGAGAAATCTTTGGATCAATTCAAGAAATCAAATAATCAAATAGAATACATTAGAGCACTTACAAGTCTTGCGTATTTGCATAAAAAACTGGGACAATATGAGAAATCCCTGGAGTATTCATTTGAAGGATTAGCTTTGATAGATTCTGTGAGTAGAGAACGAGCATCCTTTTTAAACAGTATAGCTTCAATATTTTCACAAATTGGGGAGTATCGAAAGTCACTTTCATATCATTTTCAAGCTCTGGAAGCAAGAATAGCCCTTGAAGACAATAAAAGAATTGGGATGAGCTATAACAACCTTGGGAATGTCTATAATAAACTGGATTTACGAGATAGTGCCATTTATTACTTTTCTAAATCAATTGAGATCAAAAAAAGTAATCAAGACATTAGCGGGTTGTCAACTACTCTCAACAATCTCGGATTGGCTTACCTTCATGAAGAGGATTTAGATAATGCTAAAAGGTCTTTTTTTGAGGCATTGGTGCTTAAGAGGGATGTAGGAGATAGTGAGGGTATGGCTAATACCTACAATAATTTGGCTCGCACATTGATTCTGGAAGACAACTTACAGAAGGCTAAAAGTTTCTTAGATTCTTCTTATTTCTTACAATCCAATCTTGGAAATTTATACCTGCACAGGGAATATCTGGATATTTTGTCGAGCTATCATAAAAAGATGAATGCTCCATTATATGAAGCGCAAACATTAAGGAAATACATTTTGATCAATGATAGTCTACTGAATCAAGAGAAAGCAAAAGCTCTGTTTGAGATGCAAACAAAGTATGATGCAAATGAAAAAGATATCCAGATAGACTTGCTAAAGAATACTGAAGCATTGCAACTGGCGGAGATAAACTATCAAAAGCAAGCATTGATAATTTTGTTGGTCGCGGTAACAATGTTTCTTGTCTTAATAATTGTCCTGGTTATGCTCTATAAGTCAAAAATTAGAGCAAATAACAAGATCAGGAATCTTCACATGGAAATGCAACACCGCACTAAAAACAACTTGCAACTGCTCTCGAATGTGTTTAAACTTCAATCTCAGAGTACTTCTGATTTAGAAGCAGTTTCTACGTTAAAAAGCAGTGAAAGTAGAATAAACGCCATGACAATTGTTCATCAGCAACTCTTTGCGAAAAGCGATAACTCAAAAATTGATATGCATCAATACCTGAGTGACCTTTGTCAGGCTATCGAATATTCATTTCATCCAGTTAGTGGTGACTTGGAAATAAAGCTAATTGCAGATCATATTTCTTTAGAGGTGGATAAGGTTGTATATATAGGGTTAATGGTAAATGAGTTGATGACTAATGCACTTAAACATGCTTTTACAGGAGTAAATAACCCAATTATCAATGTATCACTGAAATTGGAAAATCAAACGTTGATCTTGCAAGTAAGCGATAACGGTATAGGAATTATAGATGACCAGGATGAGCCAACTTCATTTGGTTTTGGTCTGATAAATATTTTATCTAATCAGCTTAAAGCTAGTTCCAAAAAATTCAATCAGGGAGGAGCTGTATTTCAATTTTTTATTCCACTTAATTAAATATGAAACCTGAAATTTTGATTGTAGAAGACGACTTGATTATTGCTGAAACAATAAAATCAGATCTGATATCAAATGGTTATAAAATACTTGACTCACTCCAATCTGGAGAGGAAGTCTTGAGGTTGTTAGACAAAGAAATCCCTGATCTAATATTGATGGATATCAAGCTGGAAGGAAAACTTGATGGTATCGAAGTATCTAATATGATTAACAAGAATTACAGGGTGCCAATTATCTATATAACCGATCTAAAGGACCAGGATACTTTGAATAAAGCCAAGTCCACATCACCTTCAAATTATTTAACCAAGCCCTTTCAGTCGCATCAGTTAATGATTGCCGTGGAGTTAGCTCTTTTTAAGGGAACTGATTATTCATATGAAGAAACCTTCGGTTTTTTCAAAGTAAAAGATCAAGCTATCAAAGTCTACTACAGGGATATTCTTTATCTGAAATCAGACAGATCATATTGCGATGTGGTAACGAAGAATCAGAAGTTCACTATTTCTCAACCATTAAAAAACGTGATCAAGAAAATTCCTTACCCAGACCTTATCAGAGTATCCAGATCATATTCTGTGAACAAAAACCATGTTAGCAATATTATTGGTCAGAATCTGTATGTAGATGAAGAACGCATTACAATTGGTGAGACGTACGGAACTGTAGCAAAACAGCATTTTAAGGTAATTTAAGAGGAGTTGGGAAGACGAATTCCCGTCTTAGGAAAAGTTTTTTTCGTCTTGGAACGATTTCTTTATTTTTAAGGAAACACCATAAACGTTGGCACACTACGAATACGATGCTTTTATTTCCTTTGCCGTTGAGGACAAATCAGAAATCGTCAATGATTTGTGTTCTGCTCTTGAGGAAAACGGCCTAAAAATATGGTTTAGTAGCCATCAGCTTACAGTAGGGAAGAGCATAGAGGATACTGTGCGTATAGGTCTGAGTAAGTCCAGGTTTGGTATTGTGGTTTTGACTCCAAATTATTTCAATACCCAATGGACTCAGAAAGAACTGGGTGCTCTATGGTCACTTGAGGGCAAAGGACAAAAAGTGCTTCCTGTACTTCATAACATCACTTTACAAGAACTTTCAGCCTATGATGTGGCTCTTGCGGGAAGATGGTCTCTGAATACAATTGATGGAATTGAACATGTTGCCAGGGAGCTTTCTGAAGTTATAAAGAGTAAGAAGAATGGAAAGTATCCCACTTGGTCTATCGGTGTTTCTATCTTGTTATTTGCCATACTGTTGGGATTTTTACTGTGGAACAACCTATCGCAAAATGGTCCATCTGATACGAAGGTGAAAGAAACCATCGAAAGTAGGATCCAAACCTTCCAATCCAACCTTGAAGAGAGACTAACTACCACCTTGAAATTGGAAAATGGTATTTCAGTAGACAGTAGTGTTGTAATAGAAGGAACAAAGATGTATGATGCACTTGAGACCCAATATCGCAATTACTACGAATTCACAAATGGAGTTACCACGTTATTCTTCAAGAAAAATGTTGCTCCAGCTACACAAATTGATTTTGATAACTGGCAAGCAACGGATGATTATGGATTTGAGCATCCTAAGATCTACCTAGTAGAAAAGAAGGAACCTAAGCCTTACTTTGATAAAGAGTTTATCTACTTCAATACACAGCCTACCACATATTTAATTGAAAGCATTTCGACTACAGATACCACTTTCATAGTAACGGTCACTTATTCCGAACCCATCAGACTTGCTTCATTTCACTATCAGTACAGCAAAAAGACAGACCTACGCAAACACACTACTTATGAGATTGAAGGTTTTCTTCCAAAGGAAGATTACACCTTTAATAAAGATTCCAAAGGGTGGAAATTTAGGTCAGTCGATTCTGACAAATAATCCAGTAAACTTCGGAAGATTAATCCATCTGTTGGGAAACCTAAACTATCCCTTGGGAAATCAAATTTCTCTTCATGGTAATGATATGTGAGATTTGGTTTAATAATTAAACTCATAAATTTTTTAGGTATGAATAGTACAGGAACAAAATGCACTAAGAGTGGAAAGTATAAGTGCAGCACTCATCCTAGCTACGTTATTTTTTTATCAAAGGGTGAAACATTTCCTCCGTGCAATCATAATGACAAAGGACACGGAACAAACTGGATATTAGCAGGTTAGGAGACTGAGCTTGAAATTACAGATTATGCTTATCAAGCTGATTTAACTACTATTTAAAATGAGAACTATAATATTTTATGCAGCCATCATTTTCTCATGCACACCTCCGGATGATGGGTCTAATTGTATTGATACAAACTGTTCAGACTATTCTTCTCAAGCCGCTGCTCAGTTAGATTTTGAGTCAGATCCTGAATGTAGGAATGACCTGGATGCTGATCATGATGGGATAGCATGTGAAAGTTTTTTCAACAACCAGGACCCAAATAATTCCGGAGGTGATTGTCCTGCCACATCCAATTGTGGGTGTTCCAATAAAAAGAAGTCTGAATGTGCTTCAAAGTGCTGTCAATGGATTGTGGGGGATGGGTGTAAATGCAAATAGCGATGGGATTCCGCTTTCAGAAAAGGGTTAGCCTAGGGAAAGGAGCTGGTTTAAATATTAGTAAATCTGGAGTATCCGCTAGCTACCGAACGAAATACGGATCTATTGGCTCAAGAGGATTCTCTATTCGCACTGGGATTCCTGGACTGACCTTCAGGTCCAGCTGGATGAAAAGTAAGGAAGGTTTAGTACTGGTACTGCTCTTTGGAGTTATCTATCTGGCAGTTGTGATTGTTTATAACATAGTGACTTTGTTGTTGTATTTATTGAGATGGATATATGCCAGGTTTACCAAATAAAAGAAGGAGGGATTTAAGTCCGATCCGGCATGTAATACTGGTCTTGATTCTATGCTTTAATTTCTTTACTGCATGGACTCAAAAGGAGGAGAAGTCAAATGTTTATGTAACTGAGACAGGAAAGAAATATCATCTTGAACACTGCAGATATCTTAAATACTCCAGGTATGAAATCAGTTTGAAGGAAGCAGTGAAAAAGGGGTATGGGGCTTGTCTTGTTTGCAAGCCTGACAAAGTAGTTAGTTTAGACACTACAAAACAAACTCAAACCACACCAAACACAAATAATATCAAATACGCTACCTCACGAAGGTGCATAGCAACAACACAAGCTGGCTCCAGGTGTAAGCGGATGACAAAGAATACCAGTCAGAAGTGCTGGCAGCATGAGTGAAATATTGATAGGAAATTTTTATAAAAAAGCTTCTGAGTTATTTAATCTAATTGCACACGAATGTTACGAATACATTTCAAAACAGTACTTACAATTGTTCTTGCCTCGCTAGCAATTCAAAGCTCATGTCAGTCAACCGGAACGATTCTAGTTATTACAAATTTAGAATCTTCAGTATTTCTTGATAGTGAAGAAATTGGTCTTCTTGAGCCGGGCAAACCTGGTAAATTCCAGATATCTGTCGGACAACACTACCTACAGGTCATATCAGTCAAGGGAAAAATGGAACAAAACGAGATTCTGGAAATTGCGTCCGGTAAACAACTTGTATTGAAATATGAATTTGAGGAAGGGAACGATACTGAGCTAGTAAACGAACGAATTCGTATTGCTGAGATAGACTTCAATATCCCTGGAATTGTTACTGCCGCTGCACTAGATGATTTCGAGTATCCTACTTACTTGTATGCCTTTGAAGAGGGTGACCAAATTGTGCTTAATGTAGAGATGACTAATGCAAAAGGTACAAACGTTATTGAAGTATATACTCTATCCGATGAAAATCTGGTTTATAGCAAAGATTCGTTTGTAGATCTTAAGGAAGTCATGATAAACGTTCGAGAAAGAGAGATCTTTGTATTCACATTTCGCTCAAATCATGCTTTTGATAGAGATGCTAGATTTACAATTGAAAGGATTCCAAAATCAGAACTGACAAGAGATTTTAGCACATCAGTTAGTTGGCAAGAGACTTTTACTGTAGAAGTCATTCAAAAACCCCAAAAATTTTACATAAATAGTGGTAGCAACGCTACATTCAAAGGGGGGAAATCACGTGTCTTATTGCCGTTAAACTTTCCAGAAAACACCGTAAAATGGTACTATACTTTTTCTTCTGACAGAGATAAGGAAAAAATTGAAAGTGTCTCAAATGCTTTAAATCTTGCTTCAGAGCTGAGTGGGCTTATTGATAATACTGGCATTCTAGGCTTTGGAATTGACCAGTTGACACAACCTCCTGGATCAAATTTTTGTGATATCTATCTGGTAGATCACCAAAACTCAAGCTTGTTTACTTCCAAGTTAGAATACCAGTATTATACGGAAGGGTCCAGGGAGAACCTTACTTCTGGAGTCGTTGAAGTAGAATGTTGCATGGAAGAACCAATGTATTTGGGGTTTAAAAATCCAGATAACATTCATGGACTACATGTTGTGGTTGAAGTTGCCGCAATAGTTAAAGGGGAGGGTTGGGTTATGAATGCAGAATAGAACAGTTCTGATTAAATATTTCCCCTGTTTAAGAAAGAAAACATTTATTAAGAAAATCAGGAATAATGAAGAAACTAATTACAACTATTTTATTACTCATGCTGGGTTATTTTGGATTTACCCAGACATTCACAGGTATTAGGCATGGATTATACAGAGGCGAACTAGATGCTTATCAGAGAGGAGAGGTAGATGTATACATTGATATTTCTGAAAATCAGGATTATATAGACTTTAAAACTAAGCCTGATCAAACACCATCAATTTTTACTATTTCAACGATTGAAGAAGGTTATGTGACAATTAGAGGGGGTTCTTCGAGTGGAATTTACTTTGTTAAGGACAATCAATTTATATTTTGGACTTCACGGACTATAAGTGGTTACGGCATAAACTATTCACTACTAAAAGAGAGAGTTAAAAAAATCTATTCTTGTCAGCAGCTGGAATTGGATTTACAAACAACAGCCAGATTAGTTTATGAAGTTAAATAATACTTATATGAGATATTCACTAATTACGATAATGAAAAATATTGCAACAACCTTGAAGGTCAGGAGGAATGGAGCCTCCAACAAACGGAAACTTACTGATCAAATAGTACCTAATCAAGAAACTTTTGCCCGATTCCAAAGTTTTAGAATTAATTCCCATCTAATCAACTATATTGGAATTAGTCAGATCAGAAACCAGATAGCACATTGGTCCTCAGTGTGTGTTTGTTTCCAATATTGCGACAGTGTTTTAAAGGTAAGTATGATATACATAAGTATAAGTATTGTATCGTAATGTCGTGCATCATTGAACAAAAAACAGGATGACCCAAATAAAAAAGCATTGGAATGAAACAAAGGAGTTGGTAAGTAAAATCGACTCAATGGACATTGCCAAATGGCTTTTGGAGCAAGGATATTTTCCTGAACAATACATATTCCCACCTAACTTCAAAATTGACAAATTCGAACTGGAAAAGGAGCCACACAATAAAGCACCTTATAAAAAAGGTGAGCGTGATTTTTCTCCTAAACTCGATCCGAGCAAAATTTTGAATATTTCCTACCCTAAAACAGAGCTCACTGACAGAATTTTTGGAATCTATGCTCCTAAAGCATATCACGACATAGTTTGGTACTTAGAGAAGAATTGGAACCAAATTAGAAATCACCTTTTTGGTAGTTCAAATAAGGTTTACTCCTATAGCTTTCCAATTCCAGTAACTAATGAGAGTGTAGGATCTTTAGGTAGTTTGAGAACAGGTAGAATGATATATGAATACCTTGAATTAGCCGAAAAAGACTTACTATGTGAAAGTCACAAATACAAGTACTTACTAAAAACTGATATTAAGAATTTTTACCCTTCAATTTATACACATAGTATTTCTTGGGCAATACATACAAAAGATAGGATTAGAGATGGGAATGAAAATAATTTCAGGTTAGTAGGTAACGTACTTGACAAACTAATTCAATTTGGAAATGACAGAAAGACAAATGGTATTCCTATTGGTCCTGCAATCTCAGACCTAATAGCCGAAATTATTCTAACAGCTGTCGATAAGTCCTTTACCAAATCGATTCGGAACGAAGATTTTATAGCTGCTAGATATAAAGATGACTACTTTTTTCTCATAAAAAATGATGAACAAGCAGATAGGATATTAAAAAATTTACAAAGCTGTTTTAAAGAGTTTAATCTATTCATAAATGAAGAGAAAACAGAAAAGTTTGATTTACCTGACGGCCTTTTGCGACCTTGGATACTTCAGTTTAATAAAACTTGGTATGGATTAATCTCTGATGAAACAGATAATGTCAGATTTCGGGATTTCTTCACTTTAGCACAAGAAGTTCTTATGATTGACTCGGACTATCCGGGTACAGGAATAATTGATAAGTTCTTAGCAAAACTTACAGACAGGAACAACAACTATGCACTTAAAATTGACTACTCAAATCTAAAGAAAAAGCAACAGGCAGTTTTTAGAACATACAGTTTGCTAATTCACTTAGCTAAGAGAAGTAAAAGATCTTTTCCTAATTCTATCGGAGTATTAGAAGCAATTTTCAGGCAACCTGAAACTAAAATACCAAAGGAGATTAAAGATTCTTTAATTCAAGAAATGAAGAACTACAACTTGGAACTACAAAAATCAAACGATGAGCACAAAAAGATTTGGTGGGTTTACTTCATATTGACTAACAATCAACTAAAATCTGAAATCAATATAAAGGGGTTTTATAAATCTGATTCAATGTACTTAAAATCATTTCAGAAAGGAAAACAAAAATTCTTTACTGAATCGACAGAGCCAGAACTATTCAGAAATCCAGTTCAAGATTTGGACAACCCAATTTCCAAGTATCTAAATATTTTCAACAAAGAATAGAACAACGAAGGTACAAGCAAAATAGATTTAAATTATAGATAAAGTTTTGGATGTGGAATGTTAGGCGCGTAACCTCGGGTCCACTGAATAAAAAATCAGTTTAATAGAGAATTACCAAAGTTCACAAGAAAAGAATATCCCTTAGGCTTATATAAAAAGGAAATTGAAATATGTACTTATCCAATCTTAAAATATGGAACTTCCGAAAATTTGGTAGCGATTCACAAGTTGACCTTACAAAACCAAATTTGGATTTGAATTTCACCGAAGGGGTAAATGTTCTGATTGGTGAAAACGATTCAGGCAAAAGTGCGATAGTAGATGCTATAAAACTTGCACTTAAGACCCATAGCTACGATTGGTTAAGGTTAGATTGGAATGATTTTTTCAATGGTTCAGTTCGATTAAGAATTGAGTTGAAATTTGAAAATCTGCATGATAATGAGGCGAAAAACTTCACCGAGTGGTTAGGTTGGTCAGGTCAGGGTGATTCAGCTAAACCATATTTAAGATTAATTTACGATGCGAGTAGAAGTCTTGATGAACAGTACATTTATCCAACAGAGCTTAGAGCGGGAGTTGACGAAACTGGTTATCAATTAACAGCAGAAGCTAGGGAGTATCTTAAAACAACATATCTAAAACCTTTGCGTGACGCCAAATCGGAACTGATACCTCGTAAAAACTCGAGGCTCACTCAAATTCTTCAGGGACATGACGCTTTCAAAGGCAAGGATCAGGACCACCTGCTTGTCGGTTTATTTAAAGAGTTCAACCAACAAGTGGAAAAATATTTTGAAGGCACTGATAAGGATGATTCTCCCTTAACCGGGGAACATTTAAAAGGAAAAGAATTAAAGGATGAAATAGATAAATTTATAAAGGCCTTTTATTCAACAGAGAGAGAATCAAATTTCGGAGTGCAGGGGAATAATCTCAAAAGCATTTTGGAAAAATTAGAGTTATCTATCAAGGACGAACTAAATCCTGGTTTAGGTACTTTAAATCGACTATTCATGGCATCTGAATTACTTCATTTACAAAAGAAAAACTGGAATGGTTTGAGACTGGGATTAATTGAAGAATTAGAAGCCCATTTGCATCCTCAAGCTCAAATGCAAATTGTTGAAGCCCTTCAGAAAGAGGAAAACATTCAATTGATATTAACTACACACAGTCCAAATCTTGCTTCAAAACTAAAACTCGAAAACCTAATACTATGTGCCGACAAAAATGCCTTTTCACTTGGCCCTAAATATACACAGCTTGAAACAGATGATTATGCATTTCTAGAGAGGTTTTTAGATACCACAAAAGCAAATCTATTTTTTGCAAAGGGTGTCATATTTGTTGAAGGATGGGCAGAAGAAATCTTAATTCCAGCATTCGCTAATAAATTAAAATCACAAGGATTAATAAATAAAAGCTTAACCGAATCAGGGGTTTCAATTGTAAACATTGGAAATACAGCATTTCTAAGGTATTCACGTATTTTCCTAAGAAAAGATGGAGACCCTCAAACTTTGAATATTCCTGTTTCAATTATAACAGACGTCGATGTTAGAGACTATGTTAAAACCGCGAAAAAAGATGAATTAGGTGCAATTATAAAAACACCTGATGGTAAAACAGATTATGAATACATAAAAAGAGATGCCGCAACTGTAACAGTAGAATCTCTTGCTAAAAACGACGAATTGGTAAATGCGTGGGAAAAACAGAATCTTAAAGTTTTCGTTGCTCCAAAATGGACTTTAGAGTATGCTCTATTTCAGTCATCTGTTTTGAATACCAAGTTTTGTGAAATTCTTAAGGAGGTTCATCCCAATATTGATATGGATCAATCAGAAATGGAGTTGGCCAAAAAACTAATTAACAAGGGGCTATATAAAACAGAAATAGCCCATAAAATGGCCAAATCCATTGAAAGTGAAGACACTATTACTCTAGATCCAAATGATGAGCCAATAAAATATTTAATAGACGCAATTCAATATGTCTGCCATGATTAATATAACAGATAATGATATTGAGTATGCGGAAAGAATCCTGTTAAAAGAAAATCAGAGCTTCGATCGAGAGAGAGTTGATTTTATAAAAAACCTAAATACTGTTGACTTACAAGCAGTACCAGGTAGTGGAAAGACAACTGCTCTACTTGCTAAACTTCTCATCTTAGAGCGATACATGCCTTTAAAGGAAGGTCGTGGAATTTTGGTGATCTCTCATACAAATGCAGCTATTGACGAGATAACAGTACGAATTGGTAGATACTGCCCTAAACTGTTTGCTTATCCCAATTTCGTTGGAACCATTCAAAGTTTTGTTGACACGTTTTTAGCAATTCCTTTTTATACCAATCAATTTAATCAGAAGCCCTTTAGGATAGATAACGAAATATATGATGAACAGGTCAATCGATTCTTCACCAATACCCAAAATTTTGGATTAAAAGCCTATCTCGACAGACAAAACAATGGCTTAGAATTCTTAAAATCAGTTCGGCTTACAACTGAAGGTAAATTAATCTCATATTTGGATGGAACACCCCAAACATTTAAACTTAAAGACCCAAACACACCAACCTACAAAGCATTACTTAAATTTAAATTGAACCTTTTCAAAAAAGGTTATTTACATTTTGATGACGCTTATACACTTGCTGCATTTCAATTAGTCAAAGTTCCAAAGTACCCATCTCTTTTGCGGAAGAGATTTTCATACGTTTTTGTTGATGAAATGCAGGATATGGATACTCATCAATATGACTTGCTTGAGAAAATATTCTACTCAGAGGACGATAATCTTACAGTGTTTCAAAGGATTGGAGATAAAAACCAGGCGATATTTAATGGAGGAGCCATTCATCTTGATTCAATATGGATACCAAGAGCAACCGAACTTTACATAAATGGTAGTCACAGGTTGAGTCAGAGAAATGCCGCTGTAGTTCAAAAACTTGCTTTAACTCCAAATCCGATTGAAGGTAGAAATCAAAACCATGATGGTTCCGAAATAGATATTAAACCAACTATTATAATTTATCAGGACACTACTATTGAAGAAGTGATTCCCACATTCGCTGATAGAATAAAAGCACTTCAAGAATTAGGTTTAATCTCCCTAGAATCTTCTAACAAATTCATGGCCATGGCATGGGTAAAGGAACATGAAGATTCTGATAAAACTGCCTTAGCGGATTATTGGCCGAATTTCTCCAATTCAAGCTCTAAAAACCAAATTGACTTTAAAGTACTTGAAGACTACATCCTGTTTTATGATAAAGAAAAGAGGACACTTGAGTCCGTGCGTAAAAACATTTTAAATGCACTCCTAAAAATTCTCAGATTAGAAAATATTTTTGATGAACAGAATAGAGTCTTTACGAAAAGAAAATTAATCAACTTCCTTAAAACTCTTGAAGGCCAGGAATATGAGACTTTTAAACTTAATCTATATCAATGGTCATTTGCCATAATTAAAGGTATCACAGAGTCATCAGTTAATTCAGTTAGAGAATACATCCCTATATTCCTTGGTATCTTTCAAAAGACGCCTACTTTATCAATCCAATTTATGAATGGGAAATCTGAAATTGATGCAGGCAACATAGATTTAAAACCTCAATTGCATTTGTATCAATCTGAAGAAATAACAGTTGAAGTGGGAACCATTCATTCCGCTAAAGGTCAAACTCATACAGCTAGTCTTTACCTTGAATCTTTTTATAACAGAGGTTACGGAAATTATGAGTCAGAAAGATTACGAAACCAGATTTTAGGAGTCAATATTGAGGATACTTTAAATAGTAATTTAGGGGGAAAAGATAAGATAAGACAATCAGGAAAAATGGCTTATGTAGGATTTTCACGACCAACTCACTTGTTATGCTTTGCAATTCATAAGAACAGATTTAATTCGGTTTTAGCAGAAATAGACAGAGATAGTTGGGATATTATTGAAATTGAAACCAAACTATAGCATATACATTCGTAGGTCGCACAACTTTCGCCGGCCAGAGTCCGGATGAATGACTGTTACTCTGGAGACCCGAGCGACTGATTAGGAATTCCAAGGATTAAAGGATAAACAGGATAAAGGTCACGAACTATTTTCACATCAGCACATTGACTAATCAGCACATTATCCCAAAACTTCCGACTTCTAGCTCCCAACTTCCAGCTCCACCACCTACCTCAAAACCCTCGCCGGCAACAAAAAAAGAGCTCGAATAAACTGAAAAACACCTTCAACAGCAAAACCCAGAATCCTGAAGGGCAGTGAGAGCAACCAGATAATTGGGTAAAGGAATAAAAAAGCTATTGCCAGCGGCCAGCAAAGAATAAGCAGAATTAACCAGAGTAGAATTTTCATACTCTATTAAACGTAATTTCAGGTAACATGAGTTATCTGCTCGATAATGAACATTTTCACCTCCTAAAGTGACCCATTTTGGATTGAACAGGACACATAAACAGGCTGATAAACACAAACTTCCACTATAACTATTTTAATATGAAAGAGCCAATCAGAAGGGCTATCTGCAGTAGTACCAGTACCCAAAAGAGATTTAATGAGGGTTTGGTTGTATCAGAAATGAAATTATTGAATTTCTGAGTCAGAATATCGGATAGTGCTAAATTCTCATCTTGAAAATTGATATCATCAAGTCTTATTTTTTTAAATCCATAGCTTATAACCCTGCGTTGTAATTTGGAGGTATCCTCATCATTTTTAGCAAGCTGTAATATTTTTGCTTTTAGAAGGGCTTTGTCAGAAAGATCTTTTCTCCATCCTTCTTTGTCCGTTATGTTTTTTGCAATAGCACCAACTTTTGAAGAAATATAATCGCCCATTTTTCCCTGCCACAATTGATATATTACATTTTGAATAGACGTTTTGTTGGCAACAACAATATATAATGCAATAAAGACTGGAGCTCCGAAGATGAGTAAAAAAGCAAAAAAGTTATTTGTCAGCAAGCCTATAAATAAACCAATGATAGTTCCATGTCCACTTCCTGCCAGTTCAGCATTTCCAAAAAACGCGATTAGAAAAGTGATGATGGTCACAACATTACCAATAATAAAAATGAAAGCCCATTTCAAAGCTGTTTTTCCACCAATCTTTGCTGCTGCTATAAAGTTTTCTTTCATTATTAATGTTCAGTTAGTTTAGGATATCGCAAAACGTGGAATAGGTATGTGAATACCCACAGATAGTATTTTGTACTAAGATAGCACAACCATTATATTATCCAAGAAAACCAATTGTTCCCAGTTGTACGGATCCCTGGGTGAGTCCAGGCGAATAACTGTCACTCCGGAAATCTGAGCGACTGATTAAGCTAACTTTTAAGGGGTCTAGACACTCAAATACCTAAGGGCTGTTTTTGTTTAGGTCAAGTTGTCTCATAAAATCACTAATTTACATCATCTTAATTTAGAGAATGAACTATGCTAGTTTTTGGTTCTTTAGAGTTCCATTGGTGGGTTTGGATAGCCATAGCGTTAATCTCAGCAGCGCCACACATTTATCATCTCGCTTTCTGGAATGCACTAAGAGGAATTGCTCGTTGCTGCAGTTGGGGGGCTTGCCCACTTTTTATATCCTTGTTAGTCATCTCGTCAATCGAACTTTTTTTAGGTCCAGAATCTGAAAATGTTCCATCTATGCTTGCTGTATTCGACTTTAAAAGCGCATTTACAGGTTATGGCCTGGCCGTTACCATTGGAATGTTATTTGGAACTTTAGGATCTTATATTCCAGCACTTGATATCTTTTTTTCAGCTGGTAGTCCTTCTGGTTCTCAACGGCGGGAAGCAGAAATCAGAACCTACATTGGACATGAGAAAAATGTTAATGGCAATAATCAAGAATAGCCATAGATGATACATTATTTCCGAACACTACACTTGCAATAACTGATACCTACCAGTCACTTGGGTCTTCCGAGTGACGACCATGACATTCGGTCTCCGGCCCTTAAATGTGGCACAAATCCTCCCACCAAACCCATTTCTCCAACTTTCTCCCTCAACAGAAGCATAAACCAAAAAGTGAGCATTTTCACTTCCTAAAGTGATGCATTTCGGATTGAATAGGTCACATACATAAGCTGGCAAAACGCAAACTTCCAGCTTCGGACTCCCAACTTCCAGCTTCAGACTCCCAACTTCCAGCTTATCCCCCACATCCCCCCACCAAACCCATTTTCCCCCACTTTACCCATCAATTCTGGCTAAATCTCCCTCATTTCCAATTAATTTCACGAATGTGGATAACTTTTTTAATTCCTTAAATCTGCTTAAAAACTGAATAAACGAGGTTTTTGTGTTGTGAATTCGATGAAAGTGGTGCAAAGTGGGAGAAAGTGGTTGAAAATGTCGATGATTTTCATATTTTTGTAGTGGTGGTTTATATTTTCTAAGGCTCAATATGGCTTTTTTTACAAGCGAGTATGAGTGTAAGTTAGATGCCAAGGGTAGGTTGGTCTTACCTGCGAAGATTAAGGTCAATCTCCCCGAGGCTTCTTCTACAGAGTTAGTTATCAGGAAAGGTTTCGAGCCTAACCTGATCGTATACCCTATGCTCGAATACAAAAAGATCCATAACAAGATTTCATCACTGAGCGAATTCAACGCCGAGCAACGTAGACTCAAGCGGAATTTTTTTAGAAGTATCGCTACCGTAGAGTTGGATAACGCGGGGAGATTTTTAATACCGAAAACCATGTTAGCTCATGCCAAAATGGAGAAAGAGGCGATTGTAGTAGGGATGGGCAATACAATTGAAATATGGAACCCTGAAGTCTATGATGATTACCTGATCAACGATCCATCTGAATATTCAGAACTAGCACAAAAGTTCTTAGACGAATAAGATGATGGGAGAGGGTCAGCAGCAGGCTAATCCGGAATATCACGTTCCCGTCATGTTAAGTGAGTGCATTGAAGCACTAAACATCAAACCTGACGGCCTGTATGTAGACCTAACGTTTGGCGGTGGTGGCCATAGCAATGAAATTCTTAAACATCTGGATACGGGACATCTCTATGCTTTCGATCAGGATGAGGAGGCTCAGGAAAATGTCGATGCAATTGGGAACAATGATAACCTCACATTTATACTGGCCAATTTCAGGTATTTAAAACGATACCTGAAAGCACACGGAATACAAAAAGTAGATGGCATCCTGGCAGATCTGGGTGTGTCGTCCCATCAGATTGATGCCCCGAAAAGGGGATTCTCTACCAGGTTCGATGCAGCCCTGGACATGAGAATGGATAAGGACCAACCGCAAACTGCCGCTGATGTGATCAACGAGTATCCGGAAAAGGACCTTCACAAGATCTTCGGATTGTATGGGGAGGTCAAAAATGCGAAAACCCTCGCTGCTAGAATTGTAGCAGAAAGGGTAACGAGGAGAATAGAAAGTATTGAAGACCTGAAAGGAATACTGAAGCAATACGCACCGAGAGGGCGGGAGCACAAGTATTTCGCACAGGTGTTTCAGGCGATTAGAATAGAAGTGAACGAAGAGCTCAAGGTCATTGAAGAGATGCTTGAGCAGACTAGTGAAGTATTGAATGAAGGTGGTAGACTGGTAATCATGTCGTACCACTCCCTGGAAGACCGGCTCGTGAAGAATTATATCGCAAAGGGCAAGTTTTCCGGGGAACCTGAAAAGGACTTTTACGGCAATCTGATTCGGCCGCTGAATCCCGTGAATCGCAAACCGATCACGGCTTCAGAAGAAGAGATCAAAAGAAATAACAGGGCACGAAGTGCCAAGCTCAGGATAGCAGAAAAGTAAGAAACATGGCAGAAAATACTTACAAACTTCCTGGTGCGAGATCTACTGGTCAGGACTCATTCTTTGGCTGGTTGGAGCGCACCCTAAAACTGGATCAACTGTTTGAAGACAGCAACTACGTAAAGTTCCTGCCTCATATTGCTTTTGTCACCTTTCTGGGAATTATCTACATCTGGAACAGTCACCAGATGGACAAGACCATTCGTGAGATTGATGCGCTGGAAGTGCAGGTGGAAGATTTAAGAGCGGATTATACCACACTTAAAGCTGCCTACATGAAAGCCAGCAAGCAAACGGAAGTGGCCAAAAGAGTAAAAGAATTAGGACTAATTGAAAGTATAGAACCCGTAAAAAAAATCGAGATCGCTGAATGAGCATCAAAAGGGGCATATTATTAAGAGTAAGGGTATCGTTTATCCTGGTTTTCCTGTTTTCGATCGCAATCGTCTACAGGATTTTCACATTGCAATATATTGAAGGCAATACGTGGAAAGAAAAAGCCAGAAAAAGCAGCCTGAAATACCTGGAGCTGAAAGCTACACGGGGTAATATCTACTCCGATAACGGCAGCTTACTGGCTACCTCTTTGCCTTTCTATAATGTGGCGATGGACCCCACGGTAATCGATGATGAACTCTATAAACTAAAAATAGATTCGCTCGTCTACCTGCTCTCGGATTTTTTCGAGGACCGGTCACCCACCGCTTATAAACGGATGGTGCACCAGGCACGGGAAAGGAATCGCCAATATTTATTACTCAGCAGGCGCCAAATTGATTTCCAGGACAAAAAGCAAATGGAACAATGGCCCATCTTCCGGGAGGGCAGAATGAAAGGCGGAGTAATATTTGAAAAGGTGGACCAGCGGTTTCTGCCTTTTTCCAATTTAGGATACAGGACTGTTGGTAACACCAATGCGGACGGAAAAGGCGTGGTAGGATTGGAATACAGCTTCAACAGACAACTTGCCGGAACTGATGGAAAAGCATTGTTCCAGAAAATGTCCGGAGGTGGATGGAAACCAGTGTACAATGGCAATGAGATTCCTCCAAAGGATGGTTATGACATTCACACCACCATCGATATCAACATCCAGGACGAAGCGCAAAATGCTTTACTGAAAGCCCTGGTGAATAACGATGCGGATTACGGAAGTGTGGTTGTGATGGAAGTAGCCACAGGTGAGATCAAAGCGATTTCCAATTTGGCAAAGAATAGTAGCGGACAATACTCCGAAAGATACAATTACGCAGTAGGAAGCCAGGGTTCACGTGAACCCGGCTCTACTTTCAAACTGGCCAGCATGATTGCCTTGTTTGAAGACGCTGATGTAAACCTGACGGATTCTGTTGAAACCGGAAACGGTGAGTACAAATTCTATGATCAGGTGATGAAGGATCACAAACCTGGTGGATATGGCACATTGACCGTGCAGGAAGTGTTTGAAGTGTCTTCCAACATTGGTACCGCCAAGTTGATTACAGATCAGTTCGGGGATAATCCGGAGAGGTTTGTGAATTACATCAAAAACATTGGGTTGACCAAACCACTTGGCTTTCAGTTGATTGGTGAGGGAAAACCTTACATCAAGGATCCATCGGATTCTACTTGGAGTGGGTTGTCATTGCCATGGATTTCTCATGGTTATGAGTTGAGGATGACTCCTCTTCAGACATTGACATTGTATAATGCAGTCGCTAATAATGGTAAAATGGTCCAACCAATCATTGTTAGATCAGTGAATCGGGCAGATAGATCGGTGGAGCAATATGAGGCGAAGATTTTGAATAAGAAGATCTGCTCTGAGAGTACTTTGAAGAAAGTTAAAGTGATGTTGGAAGGCGTTGTGGAACGCGGAACTGCCAAAAATATCAGTGACAGTTATTACCAGATTGCAGGTAAGACGGGTACAGCCAAGAAGGTGAAAAATGGTCGGTATACCAATCAGTACTATGCTTCGTTTGTGGGGTATTTTCCTGCAGAAGCGCCAAAATACAGTGCGATTGTAGTGATTGACAACCCGAAACGATACCGAATTTATGGTAGTGACGTGGCTGCACCAGTATTCAAAGAGATTGCTGATAAGATCTATTCTATGGATATCAGAATGCAGGAGCATTTTGTAGAGCAGATCCCGGAAATGGGTGTGTTCCCATTGATCCAGGGAGGAAATCAGTACGACCTGAATATGATCTGCAATGAATTGGGCATATCCAATCACAGTAAAACAGAAAGTGAATGGGTACGAACCAATGTGGTGAATAACAGTGTCATGTGGGAGAAGAGATTGGACGGTGCGGGTTTAGTACCTGATGTTCGGGGCATGACATTGAGAGATGCACTTTACCTGTTGGAAAACAAGGGTTTGGAAGTGCTGGTAGAAGGAATTGGCCGGGTAAAAAGTCAGTCTTTAAATCCTGGTGCAAGAATTAGTGAAGGTGGAAAAATAGTATTGGAATTGAGTTAATGGTCATATTAAAAGACATATTATATAAAGTTTCTTTAAAGAGCGTATCGGGTGATATGAATAAGGAAATAAACAGCCTCTGCTTCGACTCACGTGAAGCCGGGCAGGGCTGTTTATTCATTGCTGTAGAAGGGCTCACTGTAGACGGTCACGATTATATTGAAAATGCAATTTTGGCTGGAGCGGAGGCAATAATTTGTGAAAAACTACCCGAAAAGTTAAATGATGTGGTCACCTATGTGCAGACAGCTGATAGTGCATTGGCACTGGGCATTGTGGCGGCCAATTTTTATGGGAATCCGTCCGAAAAACTTCACCTGGTTGGAATAACTGGTACGAACGGCAAGACCACTACTGCTACATTATTATTCCAGCTTTTTAGAAGACTGGGCTATAATGTGGGCTTATTATCCACGGTAGAAAACAGAATCAACGACAAGATCTTACCAGCTAGGTTCACGACACCTGATGCTATCCAACTTAACCAATTGTTACGAGAAGTGGTGGATGCAGGAGGGACGCATTGTTTTATGGAAGTAAGCTCACACGCCCTGGTTCAAAAAAGAACTGCAGGAGTGAAGTTTAAGGGAGGGGTGTTCAGCAACATTACGCATGATCACCTGGATTACCACAAGACTTTTGATGAGTATATCAAAGCCAAAAAGATCCTGTTTGATGAATTGCCAAAAGAGTCATTTGCCCTTGTCAATGTAGATGATAAGCGTGGCATGGTGATGCTTCAAAACACCAAGGCGACTAAAAAGACCTACGGATTCAAATCTATGGCTGATTATAAGTCGCGGATCATTGGTAACACACTTCAGGGTTTGGAACTGGACATTGAAAATAGAAATGTGTGGTTCAGACTGATTGGAGAGTTCAATGCATATAACCTGTTGGCATGTTTTGCAGTCGCCAATGAGTTGGATGAGGACCCGGATGAGGTGTTAATGGCTTTATCAGAGCTGAGAGCCGCTAGAGGAAGATTTGAATTGGTGGATAATCAATTAGGTGTCATCGCGATTGTGGATTATGCCCATACACCTGATGCATTGGAAAATGTGTTGCAAACCATTGAAGGTTTCAGGACCGGAAACGAGCAGGTGATCACGGTGGTAGGCTGTGGAGGAGATCGGGACAAAACGAAAAGACCTTTGATGGCCGGAATCGCAACCCGATTGAGTAACAAGGTTGTCCTGACTTCAGATAACCCAAGGACAGAAGACCCAATGCAAATCATTGCCGATATGCAGGAAGGGGTTTCAAAGTCCAATTTTAAAAAGACTGTAACTGTGCCGGACAGGAGGGAGGCCATAAAAATGGCTTGCTCATTGGCACAGAAAAACGATATCATCCTGGTGGCTGGAAAAGGTCATGAGGATTATCAGGAAATAAATGGTGTAAGAAATCACTTCGATGATAAAGAAGTGCTGGCAGAGATGCTGGAAATATTTAATGAGAACGATAAATAAGAAATGCTGTATTACCTGTTTCAATATCTAGACGAAAAACTTGATCTCATCGGAGCTGGTGTATTTCAATACATCTCGTTTCGTGCAGGTATGGCGGCATTGATCTCATTGCTGATCACGATCACTTTCGGTAAAAACCTGATCAACATGCTCAGGAGATTCCAGGTAGGTGAGAAGGTAAGAGATCTGGGATTGGCCGGTCAAAAAGAAAAGGAAGGTACGCCTACCATGGGAGGGATCATCATTATTGCGGCTATCGTGATCCCAACATTGTTCTTTGCCAAAATTGACAACATCTATATCATCCTGTTATTAGTCACGGCCCTTTGGATGGGTGGAATTGGCTTTTTGGATGATTACCTGAAAGTAAAAAAGAAAAACAAGGAAGGCCTAAGAGGACAGTTTAAAGTGTTTGGCCAGATAGGAATTGGCTTGATTGTGGGGTTGACATTGGTGTTCAGTGACAGTGTTGTAGTAAGGGAATTTGTAGATACTGGTTCTGAGGTATTCTCTGTGGGTTATACAGATTCTCGAGATCCTGTCACTACGATTCCTTTCGTGAAGGACAATGAGTTTGATTACAGCTGGTTGGTCCCTGAATTTCTGGAAGATTACACCTGGGCACTGTATGTGTTCATCGTGATCTTCATCATTACAGCAGTATCTAATGGAGCGAACATTACGGACGGTATTGATGGTCTGGCAGCAGGTACTTCTGCAATAATCGGATTGACATTGGCGATACTGGCCTACTTATCCGGTAACGCTGTTTTTTCTGATTACCTGAACATCATGTTCATTCCTGAATCTGGTGAGCTGGTGATCTTTTGTGCGGCTTTTGTGGGAGCCTGTATTGGCTTTTTGTGGTACAACTCACATCCGGCACAGATCTTTATGGGAGATACAGGAAGCTTGTCGATTGGAGGAATCATAGCAGTACTGGCACTCGTGATCAGAAAGGAATTATTGATACCGATTTTGTGTGGGATTTTCCTGGTAGAGAATCTCAGTGTGATCATGCAGGTGTCTTACTTCAAATACACGAAAAAGAAATATGGAGAAGGCAGAAGGATCTTCTTAATGTCTCCATTGCATCATCATTACCAGAAAAAAGGAATTCATGAAGCAAAAATAGTCACCAGGTTTTGGACGGTAGGTATTCTATTGGCCATCCTGACATTGGCGACCTTAAAATTGAGATAGTTGGAACATAAATATTAAATAATACAATATGACACTCGATGACTTAACCAGACGGAACCAGAGGTTCCAGAGTAATGTGGCCCAGATCACAGAGCTGATCCATCACCCTATGGTACTGGATCATTGCTCGTTATTGATCAGGAGTGCCAAAAGAATGGATAAGTATTTTAGAAAGGTACTTACAGCAGGTTCTGAGGCACAATTCAATACCATGATGGGATCAATTGAAGATGAAACTGATGAGATCATCTTTTCACTGGATCAGTTGACTGCTTTTGACAGAAAGAATGACTCCAAAGCCATGACAGACGTGGTGAAAGAAGGATTCGATGTGCTTTCTGTGTATGCATTGGCATGTGATCATGTCATTGACAGCAAAGTGGCCAAAGGAGAGGACGAAATCGACAACATTTAAATTGAAATGAGAGTGGTGAAATCAATTGTTATACTGGGAGCGGGAGAAAGTGGAACTGGTGCTGCTTTGCTGGCAAAGGCAAAGGGACATGAGGTATTCCTTTCAGATCGAGGCACAATTGGTGCGTCCTATAAGCAACAATTGGTTGATAATGCCATCGATTTTGAAGAAGGAAAACACAGCATTGGCCGAATTCATGCGGCAGACATCATCGTGAAGAGCCCTGGGATTCCGGATACGGTACCTTTTATAGTAGAGGCCGTAGAAAGAGGTATTCCTGTGATCTCAGAAATTGAGTTTGCTTATGAGTATACAAATGCAAAGTTGATTGCCATCACTGGTACCAATGGAAAAACCACTACCACGCTGCTCACATATCACTTGCTGAAAGAAGCGGGATTTAATGTGGGTTTTGGCGGGAACATTGGAAACAGTTTTGCAGCTATGGTGATCGAGGACAAATACGATGTTATTGTGCTTGAGATCAGTAGCTTTCAATTGGATGGAATCATCAAGTTCAATCCGGATATTGCAGTACTATTGAACATCACACCGGATCATTTGGATCGGTATGAAAATGATTTTCAGCAGTATGTGAATGCGAAATTTAAGATTACCCAAAATCAAACAAAAAACGAGTGTCTAATCTATTTTGGGGACAGTATTCCAATTTCCGAGGAGATCAAGAAAAGAAATATAGAAGCCAGTCTGTTTGCTTTGTCACTACAGGATCAGGTGGAAGAAGGAGGTTACCTGGATCAGGATCACTTATCCTTCAACATCACCAGGAAGGTTCCAAAAAAGAAGTTTAAAATTCCTGTTGACGAAATAGCACTGATTGGTAAACATAATATGGTGAATTCCATGGCGGCAGTTTCTGCTTCTATGTTTATGGGAGCACCACTTGCAGCAGTCATGAAAGGACTGAAAAACTTCAAGAATGCGGCTCACAGACTCGAATTGGTCAGTGATATCGCGGAAGTGAGGTTTATCAATGACAGTAAGGCTACCAATGTAGATGCAGTGTTTTATGCATTGGAAGGTATCACCAATAAGATGGTCTGGATAGTAGGGGGAACCGATAAAGGAAACGACTATACGACTATCAAACCATTGGTGAAGGAAAAGGTAAAAGAGATAGTTTGTTTGGGAGTAGACAACAGCCGAATTAAAAATGCTTTCGGTGATTTGTCAATACCCATTGTTGAAACTACTACCACTGATGATGCGGTAAAAGTATCATTTAGTGCGGCGACAAAAGGAGACGTGGTTTTATTGTCTCCGGCATGTGCAAGTTTTGATTTGTTCAAAAACTATGAAGATAGGGGAGATCAGTTCAAGGCTTCAGTAATGAAATTTAAAGATCAGTTTAATCAAAGCAACACAGTAGCATGAAACAGTGGGCACAAAGAAATTTGAAAGGGGATCCAGTGATCTGGTTTGTCGTGTTCGCATTGTCAATCATGAGTATCTTGGTGGTTTACAGTGCTACAGGTTCATTGGCTTACCAGAAAATGCAGGGAAATACTGAACATTACCTGGTAAAACATACATTGCTGGTAGGGTTAAGTTTCCTGACCATGTGGATTGCCCATAGAATAGACTACAGGTATTACAGTAAGCTTTCCAAGTTCGCTTTGTGGGCTTCAGTTCCTTTATTGCTTTATACCTGGAGATTTGGAGACAATATCAACCAGGCTACAAGATGGATTACCATTCCGGTTATCAATCAGGGGTTTCAGCCATCAGATTTGGCTAAGTTGGCCTTGATTGTGGCAATTGCATCCATGTTGTCAAAGAAGCAAAAGTCCATTGAAGATTTTCAGAAATCAGTGGTGCCTATCCTGCTATGGATTGGAGTGATTTCAGGACTGATTGCGATGACGGATATATCATCAGCCTTGTTGCTGTTTGTGACTTGTATGTTGGTATTGTTTATCGGTAGGGTTCCGGTAAAATACCTGGCCATGTTGGTGGGAATTGGTGTAATCGCTGGTACAATGGCGCTGGTAGTTGGGCAAAGGGGTGAAACGGCCATCGGTCGGGTTGAAACCTTTATGCATGGAGAAACTTCATTCCAGGCAGAGCAATCTTATATCGCTATTGCTTCGGGAGGAGTCATAGGTAAGGGCCCTGGGCAAAGTGATCAGAGGAATTTCCTTCCACAATCGTATTCGGATTTTATCTATGCGATTATCCTGGAAGAATATGGTATGCTTGGGGGATTGATTGTGCTGTTTTTGTACCTGGCTTTACTCTATCGCGGAATGCGGGCCGTATCAGAAAGTGACAGGGCCTATGGTGGGTTACTTTCAGCAGGATTGAGTTTTGCGCTGGTGTTACAGGCCATGGTGAATATGGGTGTAACAGTTGGACTAGGACCAATTACAGGATTACCATTACCATTGGTAAGTATGGGGGGAACCTCCCAATTGTTTACCGGATTGGCACTAGGGATCATTATCAGTGTAAGCCGTGGATCTCTTGAGGAGATAGGAGGTGACAAAGGAAATGTTTTTAGAAAAAATGAAGTGGCGAATGCCGCATAATTGAATAAATGCAGGAAGATCGAAAATATCGTGTGATTGTAAGTGGAGGTGGAACGGGAGGGCACATCTATCCTGCTATTGCTGTGGCCAATGAATTGAAGGACCAGTTGAAAGACGTGGAAATTTTATTCGTAGGGGCACTGGGTAAAATGGAAATGCAGAAAGTACCGGAAGCTGGCTACAAAATCATTGGATTAAACATCAGTGGTTTGCAGAGAAGTCTCTCGGTAAAGAATTTATCGTTTCCATTCAAAGTTTTGGGAAGCATTAGAAAAGCAAAAAGAATATTGAAGGATTTCAAACCTGATATTGCTGTGGGTTTTGGTGGTTATGCAAGTGCACCGGTGTTGTTTGCAGCCAGCAGAAAAAAAATACCCAGCCTGATTCAGGAACAGAATTCTTTCGCAGGTATTACTAATAAGTTGTTAGGGAAGCGTGTGAATAAAGTTTGTGTTGCGCATGATAAAATGCAGCAGTTTTTTCCTGAGGAGAAAATTGTGATCACAGGCAACCCTGTAAGGAAAAACATTGCCGAGGCGGTTAACAAAAGAGAGGAAGGATTGAAGTTTTTTGGTCTCGAAAAAGATCGAAAGACGATCCTTGTGCTGGGTGGAAGTTTAGGCGCCAGAAGTGTTAATGAAATGATCCTTGCAGGGCTCCCTCAACTTAAAGAAAGTGGTGCTCAATTGGTCTGGCAGTGTGGCAAGTTCTATTACAATGAAATGCAGGAACGCGCTGAAGGGTTTTTGGGAAAAGGTGTTATTCTTAAAGAATTTATCGCCGATATGGACCTGGCTTATGCAGTAGGGGACGTTGTGATATCAAGAGCTGGAGCACTGTCTGTATCGGAATTATGCCTGGTGGGTAAGCCTGTCATTTTTGTGCCGTCACCTAATGTTGCAGAAGATCACCAAACCAAAAATGCGGAAGCATTGGTAGAAAAGGACGCTGCAATCATGGTGAAAGACGCAGAAGGAAAAGAAAAATTAATACCAGCAGTACTGGATCTGCTTGGGAATGAAGAAGACTGCAAAAGGTTGTCAATGAATATAAAAGGATTGGCAAAACCCAATGCAGCCGAAGATATTGCAAAAGAGATATTAGCATTAGTGAATTGAGACTGGAAGACATACATAGCGTTTATTTTGTGGGGATCGGAGGGATCGGTATGTCTGCATTGGCGAGATGGTTCAATAGCCGTGGGGCCAATGTGGCCGGTTATGACCGTGTTTCTACTCCGCTTACGCAAACTTTAGAAGCGGAAGGGATTGTAATTCACTATGATGATGACGTAAACCTGATCCCTGATCAGTACAAAGACAAAGATTCGACACTGGTGATCTTTACTCCGGCTATACCGAAAGACCATAAAGAATTGAATTACTTAATTGAGAATGGTTTTTCAATTAAGAAGAGGTCTGAGGTGCTTGGGATCATTACCTCTAGCAAGTATGCAATTGGTGTTGCTGGAACACATGGTAAGACTACCACTTCATCAATGATTGCACATATTCTGAATGAAAGTGAGAAGGGTTGCAATGCATTTGTGGGAGGTATCATGACCAATAACAATTCCAATCTGATCATTGGAAAAGAAGATGCTCCGGTTGTGGTAGAAGCAGACGAATTTGATCGCTCATTTTTGAGGTTACACCCAAATGTTTCTGTGGTGACATCAGTTGATCCTGATCACCTGGACATTTATGGGAATCCTGATGCAATGAAGAAATCTTTTGGTGAATACATCCAGAAAACGAATGCTTCTGGCAAGGTATTTATGAATGTAGCGGCGGTTGACAAACTAAGTGATATTGAAACAGCAGCTCAAAAAGTGGCTTATGGATTCGAGCAAGGCGAAATTCAAGCCCAAAACCTCAGAATACAGGATGGTGAATTTGTTTTCGACTATGTGAGTGATAACAATGTTATTAAAGATCTGAAATTGTTGTTACCAGGTTATCACAATGTAGAGAATGCGGTGGCAGCAATCAGTGTGGCACTGAACGAAGGACTAAGTGGTGAGCAAATAAAAGCTTCATTGGCGTCATACAAAGGGGTTAAGCGTAGATTCGAATATATCATCAAGGATGAAAATCAGGTGTTCATTGACGATTATGCACATCATCCCAGTGAAATAAGGGCACTGGTTAAATCTGTGAGATCACTTTATCCTGGTAAAAGAATAACAGCGATATTCCAACCTCATTTATATAGCCGTACAAAGGATTTTGTAGATGGTTTTGCCTTGGAATTATCGAAAGTGGATGAATTGATCTTGTTGCCCATTTATCCGGCAAGAGAAGAACCAATTCCCGGAGTAGAATCTGAGTTGATTTTGGTCAAAACAGAATTGGAGAATTCCAGAACATGCCAAAAAGGTGATTTAATTGATGTTATTGATCAAATTAAACCTGAGGTTTTGTTGACAGTAGGAGCTGGTGACATAGACCAGTTAGTACCAAAAATTGCAGTGCATTTAAACAAAGGAAAGGAGGTAAACAATGTTAGTTGATAGTTGGAAACACATAGCCAAGATCGGGGCGATCATTGTGGTCTTCTTTGTGGCGATAGGTTTCTCAGGTAAGAAACAAAGACAGAGACAGATCAATGATGTGATCGTCAAGATTGAAAATCAGGAGGATAATTATTTTATTGATAACCTGGAGATCATTGAGCTGATCAATGCTGAGAATACTGATTATGTGTTGGGATTAAGATTGGATCAATTGGATTTGAAACAACTGGAACAACGTGTACTTTCGCATCCCTTTGTGAAGGATGTTGAGGTATTCAAAGACCTGAAAGGAAACCTGATGGTGAATGTTTTTCAGACTAAACCAATTGCCAGGGTATTTAGCCCAAAAGGAGAAAACCATTATATCAGTGACAATGGGAATGTGTTACCAGTTTCCAATCGTTTCACTGCAAGGGTTCCTCTAATTCAACTGGAGAATGCTAAAATATTGGATCAACCGCTCACTGAGACTGAAGATGGATTTGAGTTGTTTGAGTTTATCAATTATGTCAACAATGATGAGTTTTGGTCTGCACAGGTGGCTCATATCTTGGTGAATAAGAAGAATGAGATCACGTTTTTGCCACAGGTGACAAAACAAACAGTAGAGTTTGGAGCGATAGAAGACATTGATGCCAAGTTTAAGAGACTTGAGACATTTTATAAAAAAATATTACCTGTAAAAGGGTGGAATTATTACGAGAAAGTTAGCTTGAAGTACAAGGACCAAATCGTAGCAGAAAAACCGTAAACGCCATGACAGACGATAAAATAATAGTAGGACTAGATATTGGTACAACCAAGATCTGCGCAGTAGTAGGAAGGAAGAACGAGTTTGGGAAACTCGAAGTGTTAGGTATGGGAAAAGCTGTCTCTGAGGGAGTAATCAGAGGGATAGTAACCAATATTGACAAAACAGTTCACGCCATTGAAAAAGCAGTCAATGAAGCAAGTGAACAATCGGGAATTGATATCAGGGTAGTAAATGTGGGTATTGCCGGCCAGCACATCAAAAGCTCTGTCCATCATGGTTCAATTACCAGAAAGTCACTGGACGATGAAATCACCATTGAGGATGTAAATCGGTTGACCAATGATATGTATCGTATCGTGATTCCTCCGGGGAGTGAGATCATTCACGTAATGCCACAGGATTACATTGTGGATTATGAGGATGGTATCAAGGATCCTGTAGGTATGTCTGGTGTAAAACTGGAAGCGGATTTTCATGTGATCACGGCACAAACTAATGCTATAAACAATATCAACAAGTGTGTGCGCAGAGCGGGTCTGGAGATTGAAAATCTGATTCTTGAGCCTTTGGCGTCTAGTTTGGCGGTACTGAGTGAAGAAGAAAAAGAGGCTGGTGTTTGTCTTGTAGACATAGGTGGTGGTACTACTGATATTGCGATTTTCTATGACAACATCATTCGTCATACGGCGGTCATTCCATTTGGCGGTAACATCATCACCTCTGATATCAAGCAGGGATGTATGGTGATGGATCACCAGGCGGAATTATTGAAAACAAGGTTCGGTAGAGCTATTTCAGAAGAGGCTAGTCCAAATGAGATCGTCTCGATTCCCGGACTAAGGAACAGACCTCCCAAAGAAATCTCTATCCAAAACCTGGCTCATATTATTGAGGCAAGGATGGAAGAGATCATCGAGCATGTTCATACGGAGATCATTACCTCAGGGTATGAAACGAAGTTGGCAGCTGGGATTGTGGTCACCGGTGGTGGTTCACAGTTACAAAACCTGAAACAATTATTTGAATATATGACGGGGCTGGATGCCAGGATTGGTTATCCAAATGAGCACCTGGGCAAGAGCAAAGTGGAAAACATCAAGAGCCCGATGTATGCCACCTCGGCTGGGTTGGTACTCTCAGGATTCAAAGCATTGGATGAAAGAGAAGACCGATACAACCAGGTTTTGAATACAAAAGGTCAGAAACACAGGGTGGATAAACAAGGAATTAATTTCTTCAAAAACATCCTGGAAAAAACCAAAGGACTTTTGATAGACGACTTTGAGGAGGATAAGGATTATTGACGGATGACCGGAGACGGCTGACGGAGGTTTGATTTTGGATTAATTAAACATGAATTACGCGGAATTTAAGTTTGAGAAATTGAGAATATGGCAAGAATCAATGGAATATGGTGAGTCAATAAATATCATGACAAAGACGTTTCCGGATTCCGAAGTATTCAACTTGAATACGCAGATAAGGAGAGCTGTGGATTCAATAGCATTGAATATTGCTGAGGGATCAATTGGTCAATCCAATCCAGAGCAGAAGAAATTTCTGAGTTACGCAATTAGGTCACTAGCCGAGGTGGTGACTTGTTTGCATAAAGCAAAAAACAGAAAATATATTGAGCCAGATGAATTTGATAATCTTTATCAAATAGCTCATAAGCTCATGAATATGATGGTCGCTTTTAAGAAAGGGATAAAATAATATACGGAAGACAAGGGACTCAACTTCGGTCAGCGGTCTACAGTCATCCGTCAAAGGAGAAAACAATGACAGAAAATATGTATCAATTTGATTTACCAACGCACCACAAGTCGATCATTAAGGTGATTGGTGTTGGTGGTGGGGGCAGTAATGCCGTGAACCACATGTATAATCTTGGTATTAAGGATGTGGAGTTTGTTGTATGTAACACCGATAGCCAGGCGCTATTGACAAGCCCGGTTCCAAATAAACTACAGATAGGAATTAATCTGACAAGTGGTTTAGGAGCAGGAGCCAATCCTGAAAAAGGACGTCAGGCAGCTATCGAAAGTAAAGAAGAAATTAGGGACATGCTGAGCGATGGTACCAGAATGGTATTCATCACTGCTGGTATGGGTGGTGGTACCGGAACAGGAGCAGCACCAATCATAGCTCAGGTGGCCAAAGAACTTGATATCCTTACGGTGGGTATCGTGACGGTACCATTTGCATTTGAAGGTAAAAAGAAGATGCGCTCTGCAGAAGCAGGAGTTTCTGAGATGAGAAAGCATTGTGATACGTTATTGACAATCCTCAATGATAAGCTTCGTGTGATATTTGGAAACCTGTCAATCAGTAATGCTTTTGCTCAGGCAGACAACATTCTAACTACTGCGGCGAAAGGAATTGCGGAAATTATTACGGTTCCGGGTTATGTGAACGTGGATTTCGAAGATGTCAAAACTGTGATGAAGGATTCCGGGGCAGCAGTAATGGGATCCGCAGAAACATCTGGTGAAAATAGAGCGAAAAGAGCAGCAGAAGAAGCTATAAATTCCCCATTGCTTAATAACCAGTATATCAACGGTTCAGAAAAGATATTACTTTCCATTATTTCCGGTGAGGAAGCTGAATTGCAAATGGACGAGTTGACTGATATCACAGATTTCATCCAGGAATTCTCTGGTGATGAAGCTGAGGTGATCTTCGGTCACGGTGTAGATCCTGAATTAGGTGACAGCATCCGCGTGACTGTGATTGCGACCGGTTTTGATGAAGGTGGTGGTCATGAAGAAGAGGAACCTACAGAAATTCAGCAAACCATGACTCATGATTCAGAAGAAGATAATGAGCCAGAGAAAAAGATATTTGACCTGGAGTCCAATAAGCAGATCCCTTTATTCATTGAGAATGAAGAGAAAACAGATATGAGATCCGGATTTAAGGATAGTGGTGATCAGGGTGGAGATGATGCAAATGATTCTTACTCATTTGATTTTGCACCAGTGAATAGAGAAGAAGATGATGACGACTTCAATTTCAATCTGGACAATGATATAATCGATGATTATGACATTGTGGATGACAATGAGGATGAAGATTTTGATGAGGATGCTTACCTGGAAGAATTGGATGGCATGGCTCACCCTCCTTCCAAAAAGATTCTTTTGATGGAACAAGCACGTCAGCGGGTTGAGAAGTTGAAAGGTCTGAAAAAGTCTGAATCCATGGATTCCGAAAATTTCAAAGAGAAGCTTGAGGTGCCTGCTTACATGAGAAAGAAAGTAGAATTGAAAAAAGTACCTCATTCCTCAGAAAGAAACATCTCTAAGTTTAATCTGAATGATGATAACAAGATCATAGGAAACAATAAGTTCCTACACGATAATGTAGATTAAGGAAATCCGAAATCCTAAACTCTAAACTCGAAAGCTTTTTTCCGGGTTTCGAGCTTCGATATTCGAATTTTCCTTACAAAGATCTGTCATGTTTTAGCCCCTGTGTGCCGTAATGGTCATGGGGGCATTTTATTTAAAATTCGAAATCCTAATATCGAAACTCGAAAAAATCATCTTGTTTGGAATCTCTCTATTGCTATTCGCAATTTTTAGAGTTTAGAATTTCGGATTTAGAGTTTTCTCAAAGCAATTGCAACCTGATATAATTCACGATTTCTGAGACTAGTGTGTCTGCTTCAAAAATCCTTTCTTCAGTTTTTGCCATTCCACTGTAGTTGATGATGTTTTTGGTAGTTTGGTTTTCATTGGTGAGAGCTGTGACTGTCTTGATTTTGGTTTTGCCTCTGAAAAATTCGATTACCCCTTTTGACGAGAAAAAACATGATGTGATCCCCAGACCGCATGCAACCACAGCTCCTGCTTCATTGACCTCAAAAAAGTCATCGATTGATACTGCCAGAACAATATTGGCGACTGCATAAGTACCAGCTCCAATCAAACAATCTTTCAACGTATTGTCTCTAACTAACCCTTTTTTCCTTTGAGTGATGATAACAGGACTTTCAATTGAACCGTTTGCAGCCAGAAGAATGACATAGTCCGTGTTGTTGTAGAGCGCATTCAGTATGGATTGTCTTGTTTCTCTGTCTGGAGCATCCACAAACATGTAACTGTCTCTTGCAAGCTTAATATTCCTTCCTTTCGTTACAACTGTTTGTCCAGATGCACTGATGACCGTAAGAAACAGGCAGATTATGGTTGGTATGAATCGTTTCAAATTATTTTTTAATTGATTCTAAAACGCCACAAGTTTACAATAATTGTAATAAATATCTAAAGCAATTTTACTGGTCGATTTTACTATTTTCTTCTTGATCACTTTTGGCTTTCCATCTATTTTTCAATTTCAGAACCTCTGGAGTGTAGCTACAGCATTTTAATTGATGATAATAGTTTCAAATGATTTTTCCTTCAGATCTAGATATTGATGGTTATTCCACTTCACTACAGATTTAGCTGAACCACTGATATTTCCAATATACCAACCTGTACCAAAGATAGTAACTGCGGTTCCTAATGCATAATTTTCATTGTGAAATGCTTCATAAGCTAACCAACCGAAAAGACCATTTACTATCAGTGAGCTCAACGCTGTTTCAGGTTTATTGGACATTAAATAACCACTTCCAGGGATAATGGTAGAAAGCAAACCAGCAACGAAAGGACTTCTTCGTGGCAATTCATATACTGAAGTCTCAAAACTCAATAAAGGTGTTAGTTTGTTTGAGTACTCAGCGTCAGGAGAGATTTTTCCGAATGCAGTTTTTGATTGGTTATAGTCAGCATTTTCAAGCGCAATTAACCCGACTAACAAGTAATAATCATCTTCATAGATCGAATAAGGCTGTACCATAGTCGATAACACAGTAGTGGCGCTGCTGAATAGTTGATCTTTGTAATACAGTTTGCTTAACCGAATGGCAATTGAATTTCGGTTGTCTATTTGCAGTGTGTCAAAAGTACTTAGATAAAGTGCTCTCAGATTGTCAGTATCGTGAAGTTGATAATGACATTTGGCTATTTGGGTTAGAAAATATTGGTTGAGGGTAGGATTCAAATTCTCATAAATGTGCTTATAGTACTGCACTATTGCACTTTCAAATTGCTTGATCTCAAAAAGAAAGTCACCAAAACATTTTATACTGTCTGGCTTTTCAATTTGATTATACACAGGAGCAGTTTTAATGGCTACTTCATCCGTTAATGGATCATGAAATAGTATTCTTCCATCCACCTCAATCGTATTGAAATCCTTCAGATCATTACCGCAACGGTTGAGCCTGCTTGCCGTCAATGTAAATGCTTTTGCAGAGTTATGTGTGTTAAAAGCTTGCTTGGCATACTGACTACACGATGGATACATCTGGCAGGTATGCCCATTGATGTCTGAAATGTAGTTTTGGTAAAAATTGATCACAACATTTTCTCCAGATCCATAGGTGTCTGAAATTTTGTTCTTATCAGTCTCTTGAGAATAAGCTGTTAAGAAAGTCGCAAGACATATTGACAGGATGATTGATCTCATGTATTTGAATGCTAACTAAAAAATTAAAACTGAATGAATTTTTCAACTTGCTCCTCCAAAAGCTGTCTGTATAGGTCATTAGTGATTTCTTCCCCTTCCATGTTACTCTCGATTCTTGCGAGTTTAGGTTTTAGAGCAAGGACATTTGTGCCACAATAGTTTAGAATATCAGTTAGGTGACTTAAAGCCAACCCTGCTCCCTGTACACCGGATGACAAACCAACAAGGGCGCATTTTTTATCCGTGAAGGTTCCCGGAAATTTCAGTCCGTCTAAAAATGCTTTTAAAACGCCTGGAAATGACCCATTGTACTCAGGAACAATAAATACGTATTTCTCAGACTTGAACATCATTTCCCTATAGGGATTGAATTCTTCATTTTTCCCTGAGTTTTCATATAGTGCAGAAACCACAAAATCAGCCGGCAAATCAGCCAGGTCGATGATTTGATTATCAATTCCTCTTTCATCCAACAAACCTTTATAAATTAAGGAGATGGTTTTAGAAACTGCATCTTTTCTATTGGTGCCGCAAAGGATCGTAATCATATGAAAAATTGATGTTCTGAAAAATTGGATGTAAAAATAGATATATTCAATTACAATCTACCTTGTTTCTAATTTCATCCTCATGAAGAGACCATTTCAGTAAGAAAATGAGATTATTTGATGAGTGGTGATGATTTGGGTCGCTTATACGAATGCAATTAATATATTTGTCATTCGTTGAGGATCGTGTTATGTCAGTAGAAGTTGTAAACCTTACCAAAATATACGGAGAGCAGCGCGCAGTGGATGAAATTTCCTTCAAAGCTGAGAAAGGAAAGATCACAGGTTTTCTGGGTCCGAATGGTGCTGGGAAATCTACCACCATGAAGATTGCTACAGGTTATATTCCACCAAATTCTGGAAGTATCTCTGTAGAGGGATTGGATGTAGTTCAGAATAGTCTGGCCACCAGAAAGATGATTGGCTACCTACCGGAACATAATCCTCTTTATCTGGATATGTACGTGCATGAATACCTTTCCTTTATAGGTAATGCAAATGGAGTTAAAGGGAAAACGCTCTCCACAAGAAAAAAAGAAGTCATCGACCTGTGCGGATTAGAAAGAGAACAAAATAAACTCATCGGATCTCTATCTAAGGGATACCGACAAAGAGTTGGGCTCGCTCAGGCATTGATTCATGATCCGCAGGTTCTGATTCTGGATGAACCCACCACAGGTCTTGACCCCAACCAAATTCTGGAAATAAGAAAGGTAATCAAGCAAATTTCTGAAAACAAGACGATCGTTTTCTCCACACATATCATGCAGGAAGTACAAGCCTTATGCGATCATGTGGTGATCATCAATAGGGGGAAAATCGTGGCAGATAAAACAATGGATGAGTTGAAACAAAGCCTGTCCAACAAACAATATGTGATCCTGGAATTTTCTTCAGCGTGTGATACAAAAGCAATTTTAGAAATGGAGGGAATCAATAACGGATATCAAATGGAAGATCCGCTTTTTTGGAAATTGGAAGTGAATAGTGAATCAGATATTCGGAACCAGTTGTTGAAAGCAGCAGCTGATGAGAACCTACCTCTCGTTGGTATAAAACAGGAGTCCAGTTCGCTGGAAGAGTTATTCCACAGCCTCACCAATTAATACTATGCATCATGAAAAATCTTAAACAACTACTGGCCCTACTTTTGATAATTTCAGCCTCTCTTATATTTGCTCAGGAGAAGCCGATTGAAGGTGACCTGTCACAATTCATTCCAATTGATTCAAAAGTTAAGATTGGGAAGCTTGAAAATGGTTTAACTTATTACATCAGGAAAAACAGCAGACCTGAAAACAAAATTGAATTCAGATTGGTAGTAAATGCCGGATCAATTCTTGAGAATGATGACCAACAGGGTTTGGCCCATTTCATTGAGCACATGGCGTTCAATGGAACCGAGAATTTTGAGAAGAATGACCTGATCAACTACCTGCAGTCTATTGGTGTGGAGTTTGGTGCTGATTTAAATGCCTACACAAGTTTTGATGAAACGGTGTATATGTTGCCTATCCCTACAGAAAATGAAAAGTTAGTGAATGAAGGCCTTCAGGTATTGAGAGATTGGGCTGGAGGATTGACGTTTGATCCGGAAGAGATCGATAAAGAAAGAGGCGTTGTGGTAGAAGAATGGCGCCTTGGTCAGGGAGCCGATCAGCGTATGAGAGAGGAATGGTTTCCTGTACTTTTCAAGGATTCTAAATATGCGAACAGACTTCCAATCGGGACCAAAGAGATCATTGAAGGTGCTTCTTATGAGACAATCAAACAATACTACAAAGACTGGTACAGACCGAACCTAATGGCAATTGTGGCTGTAGGGGATTTGGAACCAGAGGCAATGGAAGCTGAGATTAAAAAGCGTTTTGGAGATCTGAAAAATCCAAAAAAAGAACGTAAACGTGAAAACATGGAGGTTCCCTCACATGAGGAAACAAATGTCTCAGTTGTGACAGACAAAGAAGCAAGTTTTACACAGGTTATGATGATCTACAAACATGATAACCAACCTGATGAAGATTTACTTGACATGAGAAGAAGGTTGGTGTATAACCTGTACAACCAGATGTTGAATGCCAGACTGAATGAACTTCGTCAGTCACCAGAACCTCCCTTCATTTTTGCAGGAACCGGTTATGGTAATATGGTGAGAACTAAAAGCAACTACTCTTCCATAGCGTATGTAGGTGAGACAGAGATTGAAAAGGGATTAAAGGCTCTGGTAAGAGAGAATGAAAGAGTAAAACAGTTTGGCTTTTCGGCAGGAGAACTTGAGCGGGCAAAAAAGACTTACCTGAACAACCTTCAAAAAGCCCTGAAGGAAGATGAGAAGACAGAATCTGCTTCCTATGTCAATGAGTATGTTGGTAATTTTCTCGAAAATGAACCTATTCCGGGAATAAAGTTCGAATATGAATTCGCCAATGAAGTTTTTCCAAGTGTAGAGTTATCAGAGTTGAACGAATTGGCTCCTAAATGGATAACTGATTACAACCGTGTAATCATTATCACTGGTCCGGAAAAAGAAGGATTACAAATGCCAGATGAAGAACAAGTGCTCAAATGGATTAAAGCAACAGAAAACGAATCAATTGAGCCATATGATGATGCCATTGCCGGAGCTGAATTAATCACCTCACTTCCCAAAGCAGGAAAAGTAACAGGTGAAAAGGTCATTGAAGAAGTAGGTGTAACTGAATGGACATTGAGCAATGGTGCCAGAGTTGTTTTGAAGCCTACCGATTTTAAAAATGATCAGATCCTTTTTTCAGCTTTTAGTTACGGTGGGCACTCACTTTACAGTGATGAAGATTTTCAATCGGCTTCTAGTGCATCTCAGATTATAAACCAGAGTGGTGTATCGGAGTTTTCACCGAAGGACCTGAATAAGCTACTGGCTGGGAAGACAGTTAGTGTTTCTCCATATATTGGAACCATGAGCGAAGGAATGAGAGGTGGTTCATCTCCAAAAGATCTTGAGACAATGCTTCAATTGACTCATCTGTATTTTACGAATCCCAAAAAAGATGAGGGTGCATTTCAATCCTATAAAACCAGGAGCCTTATGTTGTTCCAAAACATCATGTCAAACCCACAATATTATTACCAGGATCAGATAGCACGGATTTTAAGCCAGGATCATCCCAGAGCAGACCGGTTTCCTACGCCAGAAGATATGGGGGCCATCAATTTTGAAAGGGTATTTGAAATATACAAAGAGAGATTTGCTGATGCTGGCGACTTCACTTTTCTGTTCGTTGGAGCATTTGAGATCGATAATCTGAAGCCTTTGGTTGAAAAGTATATAGGCAGTTTACCATCATCAGGGAGCAAGGAGAACTGGAAAGATTTGGGTATTGTTCCACCTGCTGGCAAAGTAGATGAAGTTATTAAAAAGGGTACTGACCCTAAGAGTTTGGTGAATATCTACTTCACTGGTGAGACCGACTATTCAAAAGAAGCTAATTATTACATCAAATCATTAGGAGAGGTTCTGTCAAACAAATTGATAGACGTAATCAGAGAAGAGAAAAGTGGTGTATATGGGGTAGGAGCCAATGGTTCGATCTCTAAATATCCAAAACCCAGATACACATTCAGTATCAGCTTCCCGTGTGGACCGGAAAATTTAGATGAATTAGTACAAGCTACTTTGGAAGTTGTTGAGCAAGTAAAGCAAGATGGAATTACTGAAGAAGAATTGAATGAGGTAAAAGAAGCACAGCGCATTAACAGACAAGAAGGGTTGAAGCAAAACCAGTATTGGTTGAATACACTTCAGGGTACCTATTACTACCAGGGTGACATCACTAACTACTATGAAACAGAAGAACTGATGAAGGCACTGTCAACAAGTGATATACTGCAGACAGCTAAAAAATATTTGGATACAGATAATATGATCAAGATTGTGCTTGTACCGGAGCAATAATCACTATGGTAACGATATACTTAAAAGAACTCAATAGCTTTTTAAATTCCTTAATTGCCTATGTGGTGATTGGAGTTTTCCTTACGGGAATAGGTTTGCTGACCTGGGTATTTCCTGAGTCCAGTGTGCTTGACTATGGATATGCCTCTTTAGAAACCCTTTTCGGGTTAGGTCCATATGTTTTTATGTTCCTCATTCCGGCAATAACCATGAAGTCATTTGCAGAAGAGAAAAGGACCGGAACAATAGAAATTCTCTTCACCAGACCTTTTACAGAATGGCAAATTGTAGGGGGTAAATTCCTGGCTGGATTTACACTAGTCTTGTTTTCCCTGATTCCTACATTTGTGTATTACTGGTCAATATATCAGCTAGGTAATCCTGTTGGTAATTTGGATACACCCGGGATTATCGGATCATATATCGGGTTATTGCTACTGGGAGGTGTGTTTACAGCAATTGGAATTTTCTCGTCTAGCATGACCGCCAATCAAATTGTAGCCTTCATTCTATCCGTGTTTTTGTCATTCATTCTGTACACAGGATTTGAGTCGATGGCAGCTATCAATGTTTGGGGGGATTTTTCATTGATCTTGCAGAAAATAGGGATCATTTTTCATTACAATTCACTGAGTAAAGGATTGATTGATTCCAGGGATATTGTTTACTTCCTGAGTGTGACGGGGTTGTTTTTGTTAATTACCAACTTGGTGCTAAATAGTAGAAAATGGTGAGTTGGCATAGCAAAAAAGTGACCGGTATTTTGTACTTCCTAATTGGTTTAGGTGCGATTGTTATTATCAATCAGTTGGCAGAGATGGCAAGGTTTAGGATTGACCTTACTGAAGAACAGCGTTATTCTATTAGCGATGCTACCAAATCACTATTGGAGAACCTGGAAGAAACAGTTTACATAGACGTATACCTGGATGGAGAATTACCAGCAAATTTCAAAAGATTTAAGACTGCAATAGGAGAGACCCTGGATGAATTCAGTGTTTACTCAAAGGGTAAGGTCCAGTTCAGGTTTGTGGATCCCTCTGTTGCGACCAGTACGAAAGCAAAGAATGAATTCTATACCTACCTGGCACAATTGGGGATTCAGCCAACAAATCTTACTTATCAGCTAGAAGGAAAGAAAACTGAAAAACTGATTTTCCCAGGGGCTGTAGTCAATTATTACGGTGATCAGAAAGGTGTATTGCTTTTAAAAGGGAGCCAATCCAGTAATCCTGATGATGTTTTGAATCAATCCATTGAAGGTATTGAATACCACATAGCATCCACGATAAATCAACTGGCTTCTGATTCCAGAAAGAAATTAGGAATCATAACAGGCCACAATGAGCTGGACTCCACTTTCACAGCAGGGTTTAGAAACCTGTTACTAGAGAAGTATGACCTCTACAATGTCAGCCTGGACGATCGTGAGAAAAGCTTGGACCAATATGATTTGTTGATCCTGGCGAAACCCAGAGAAAAGTTTAGTCAGGAGGAAAAATACAATCTTGATCAATATGTGATGAGTGGTGGGGCACTTCTTGCTTTTGTCGATGCACTACGGGTCAATCCGGATAGTATTGGTGGAGAAGGAACATTTGCTTTTCCTTATGATACCGATCTGACTGATCTGTTTTTCAAATACGGAATCCGGATCAATCCAAACTACATACAGGATCTCAATTGTGGTGAAATGCCAATTATTGCCGGAAATATGGGGGACCAGGCCCAATACCGTTCAATTCCATGGCCGTTTTTCCCTGTGATCAACAATTATGGGACTCATTCACTGGTAAAAAACATTGATGCTTCTTTATTGAAATTTGTTTCCAATATTGATACAGTGAAGGCAGCAGGGATTACTAAAACACCATTGATGCTTTCTTCACCTTATAGCAGGGTCATTAGTTCGCCTGTTAGGGTGAGTATCAATGATATGAGGCAGGAGGTTACTCCTGAGAATTTCCAATCCGGACCGCAAACTGTTGCATATCTATTAGAAGGGAAATTCACCTCACTGTTTAAGAACAGAATACTACCTCCAGGTTCGAAAAAAGAAGATTTTCTACCAGAAGGACAAGAAACCCGACTAATAGTGGTGTCAGATGGTGATTTTATTAGAAATGAATTTGACAGACAAAGTGGTAGACCACTGGAACTAGGTGTTGATCCATATTCTGGTATTCGATATGGCAATGCAGACTTTGTGTTGAATGCGGTGGATTACCTTGTCGCCAATGATGGATTGATCAGTGCAAAATCAAAAGAGATCAAGATTCGTCCATTGGACAAGATTAAGGTCAAAAATGAAAAGGTAAAGTGGCAGGTAATCAATTTGGTTGGACCACTTGTGTTGCTGGTATTATTTGGTATACTTAAATATTACCTCAGAAAAAGAAAGCATTCAAAATTTGAAGTAAATGAATAGAAATACGAAACTCTTATTCATTTTTATTGGTCAACTGGTAGTGATTGGGATTTTGTTTTCTGTAAACAATGCTGATCGCTCACTGAATTATGATCCAAAACTATTTTCGGTAGCAGATACTGCTGCCATTGAGTCAATACAAATTGAGGGTGTTGAAACAATAAATATTCAACCCGTTTCAGGCAAATGGTATGTCAATGAAAAATTCCAGGCCGATAGAGCTTTGATGCATACTATAAAATCTGTGCTGAATAGGGTTGAGGTAGTAAGACCTGTTTCAGATAAAGTCAATCCCGAAATCCTGACAAACCTGAAGGAAAATGGTACCACGGTGAAAGTTATAATTGACGGAAATCCGATTGAATTTTTAGCGGGAGGCAATGACAGCAGGACCATTTCTTACTTTGCGAAGGATGATCAGGTCTATCGCGTTGGGATACCAGGTTATCAGGATTATGTATCAGCAATTTTTGGGCTGAAAGAGATCCAATGGAAGGACAGGGTGATTTTCAACAGTACCTGGACCAGCATAAACTCCATTGAAGTATCAAAGCAAAATGGAAACGGTTTTACAGTAGTGTACGAAAATAGTGACCTCTTTATTCCCGAAGTAACACCTCTGGATTCTTCCAAAATGATGCAATATGTTTATCAGTTTGAAGGGTACATGATCAATGAATACATCCAACCAGGTCAATTTTCAAGATATGATAGTCTTTCCGAAACTTCACCGATGGGTGTTTTAACGATCAGCGACATTGATGAATCAAAGAATGTCAGTGTGAAAGTATTTCCGGCACTAGCCAATGAAGGTTATCATTTGGCGATTGATGACAAAAACCGATGGATGATGATCGACAGAAGAAGAGTTTTGGGATTACTTCCAGATAAAGATGTCTTTAAAAAGGTAAATGAACCTAATCGTTTGCGATAGCAAGAGAAGCATTAAGAGCATCAATCAATTTTTGAGGTTCATCAAGGTTGTAGCTACAACGAAAATTAAATCCAATAGATTTACGCATAAAGACATAAGCGTTTAATAACAGCACATTTGCTGTTATTAAAATGATATTTATTAAATATTGTCTTAATTTTACGGAAATTAACTATCTGAAATTATGAATAAATTCCCTCAATTTATTGTTGTACTTCTATTCTTCACACATTTTTCACATGCTCAACACGTCGAGTCTGGATATTTTAAGTCAGGATCAACAGTCAGCTATGCTTCTGGAACCTATATGCAAAATGTTGGTGAACCATCAAACTCCTATTCAAGGTCAATATTTTCTTTCAATGCATACTGGGATTTTGATTCTGATGTCTGGAAAATAAAACAGCATGGAGCAAATGATGTCTCAGCAATACACATCCCTAATAACCCAGGAGGGTTCAACTTCATTGTTCATCCCTCAACCGGTAACTTTCAAAAAAATTTAACACACGCAGAGTTTCTTTCAGGAACCAAAATGTCTATTCTGAGTAATGGCAACATTGGAATGGGAATTATGACACCCACAGAGAAATTACATGTCTCTGGTTCTGGGCTTGTAAAATCTCTTGTTGAGAGTTCAGACAATCATGCCTATTATATTGTAGAAGGTGCTGCGGGAAAAGGCTCGTTTGTAGATTTTCACCGTAAAGGTGATGGAAGAATATGGCATACAGGTTTGCGTAATGGAAACAATAATTATGAATTCAGGCTAAATGATCAAAGTATCGTTCTAGCACTAAAGGATAACGGAAATGTAGGAATTGGAACAAATGATCCGAAATCTAAACTTTCCGTAGACGGTCAAATAAGATCTACAGAGGTAAAAGTTTTGACAGACATTAATAGTGTTCCAGATTATGTTTTTGAAACAGACTATAAACTGAGAACATTAAATGAAACTAAGAAATTTATTGATAAGAATAAACACCTACCAGAAATACCTTCAGCAGCAGAAATTGGTGACAATGGTCTGGATTTGGGTGATATGAATTTAAGGCTATTAAAAAAAATTGAAGAGTTAACACTTTATTTGATAGAGCAAAATGAAGAGATTAAAGAGTTAAAATCAGTAGTCTATGCTCTTAAAAAGGAAAATGATAATAACAAACGCTGATGAATGAATAGTGGGTTTGGCCTTTAGGAACCCCTGTTGTTTGGTCGCCTCATTTCCGCTAGATAAAGTGTTGAGAAAATCTTATCCCTGGTCCTTATCCCTGGTCTGTGGCACACAGAACAGTATAATTTCGTTGTGTGCCACTGACCGAGGAGTTAGATGTCTTTAAAGGTAAGCGAACCTAATCATTTGCGATAGCAAAATCATTTAATGCATCAATCAATTTTTGAGGTTCACCAAGGTTGTAACTACAACTTCTTTTCGAAAAATAAAATCCACTAGATTTACACATAAAGACATAAGGTAAATAACAGCACATGTGCTGTTATTAATATATTAGGGCTCACTTATGAGATTAGAAGATAGACTTACATATTGTAAGATTTGTGTCAACCAGAAATTCAGTATTGATGAAGGTATTTTATGTTCTTTGACCGACAAGAAACCTGTTTTTTTTCCAACCTGTCATGATTATAAGGAAGATATTAGTAAAAGAGAAAGAGCAGAAAAAGAGATTTTTTATAGATACAGAAATTACCTAAAACAATCAGTTATTGAGGGTTCTCGTTTAGAGTACAAGTATCCGGCAAATAGTAAAAGGATTTCTAAGCTTGATGAAACTTTACCAGAGACATTGTATTTGAGAATACCAAGCATAGGTTTATTCCTGCTATTTTTAATTATTCTTATTTCAATACCAATAATCGTAGTTAACTCTAATAATATCTCTACATCTGCGACAAGCCTGATTATTGTAGCACTCACATTAGTTTTATTCTTAAGTGCTTTTTATTTTATCAAAAGATGGAGGACTGGTTTTGTTTATGCGGTGATAAATGATGAAGGTATTGAAATAAGTAAAAGCAAATTAATAAAGTGGGAAAAAGTCCTTTGTGTCATGTTGAAAACTGAACAAAATCCTGAAGATAAGATACCTTTCGCCAAGCATTACTTAAGCTTTTGGAAGCTTGGAAGCAGTAAAGAAGATTCAATTGAATTAGACTATTTTCCACTCTATTTGACATGGATCTTATCAGTGGTTGAGGTGTATAGAATGAGGCACAAAAAAAGAGCTCTAAACGGTGATGACGCCATGTTCTAATCTGAAACTGTGTGCATTCTGGTTACTTTTGGTTCTTATCCCTGGTCTGCGGCACACAAAACAGTATAATTTCGTTTTGTGTGCCACAGTCTGAGGAGATAGATGTCTTTAAAAAGGTGAACGAACCTAATCGTTTGCGATAACAAAAGCATTCAGTGCATGGATTAGATTTTGAGGTTCATCAAGATGTAATAGCAGCTCATCAGAGGTTTTTGTAATGCCATAAACCCCTTGAATATCGATAGATTCCTTTAGAAGGATTTGTAGGTTAGGAGACTCCATTTCGGCTACTAAAAAGAAATTTCCAGCGTTTTTGTTGATTTCAGGGTTTCTTAAAAGTTTAACTTCTTTGATGATTTCTAAAGGAACGCTGACTGATTTAAACCAACCATAATTGATTGCCAGCTGGTTGTCACAAAGTGTGATTGGTCGTAGAATGATTGATTTGGCAAGTGATACAACCTGCAATAATGTATATAAACTTAGAATAGTCAGTATCCAGGCAATTATTGGGTTCCATATATTCACTAGAATGTGCACAATAAACATTTCTACTACTGTCAACACCCCGATCGTCATGAGAATGGCTACAATACCGCTTTCCCGGTGATAAGAAAATTGCTTTTCACTTTTTGGAGCCTTCCAGGCAAAAAACAAATAATAGAACATGCTTACTTCTGTAGTGAAAACACCAGCAATACGCTCATTCTGAAATATTTCATTTGCGGCAGCATAAAATTTATTGACAAAGTCGGTTCCTGATGATTGCTTCAGGGACAAACTCAATTTTCTAACCTGAAAGATAATAAAGCCAATCACACCTAATTCCAGCAGTGGGATTACATAGTTGAATTGCATGTTGATGAATTCCTGGAGGTTAGTGGGGATGATCAATCTGGCTAACAAACATGATAATACAAATATGGGTACAACCGTGATATTTGGAATATTAGTCCTCCGGATGAAGAAATAATACAAACCCGCCATTAAAAAAGTGAGGTCAAAAGTGACGCCAAAGGTGAGAAGTTGCGAATTGGCAAATGAGCCTATGTTTTGTATGATCAGGTAGCTGGCAATAAAAATCAAAATTGCAGAAGCTATAAAGTAACTAATCGTATAAGCTTGTTGTTTGTATACCATAAAGATTGAATCAGAATGTCTTTACTGCTATATAATATACGATCATTTAATTGGTTTGGTCATCCAATCAATAAAAGTTCTATGTCAAAACAGGGTTTGCCCGATGTTTACAATATTTATTTAGAAAAATAATATTCTGAAGATATACAAACAAAAAAAGCCGGCTCATTCCTGAACCAGCTTACATTCAACTAAAGAGTACTAGATAAAGATGATTTGCGAACCTTCTTCCTGGCCTCTTTCATAAAAATCACCTACTGTAAGGACTTCATCTACTTCGTCCCAAAGGTCTTCTTTTTTGAGGTGAAACATGTCCATCGCGAGTTTACAGGCAAAGATCTTTCCTCCGGATGCTTTGTAGATTTCCAGGAACTCACTTACAGGAGGAATATCCAATTTGTCCATTTCTTTTTTCATCATGTTGCTGGCCAGTGTTTCCATACCGGGAAGTCCACCCACCATAGTTGGGATGTGCATTCCGGGATTACCTACTGTAGCTACATGTAAATGATCCATCTTTTTAGGTTGGAGCATTTCTAAGCCAAAGAAGGTACAGAATATTTCTGAATCCAATCCTTCCATTCGTGCACCATTTGCAAGAATGAGCGCTGCATAAACAGAGTCAATTGTTGCTTTGGAGTTTATGATCATGAGCTTTTTCAACGCTCTTTTTTTCTCTACTTTTTCTTTTACGGGAGTTTCTAAAGTTTCCATCTTCTTTGAATTTTAATGGTTAAATACAACTGGCGGGTTTTGGTATTCCGGCTATCCTGGAAGCTTTCTTAAGTGGTCCCCCTGGGAACAACTGATAAAACTCTTTGATATCCACAACACCTGATTTACCAACTTTTCTGATTGAAAGTGCAGTACCTTTTTCCTGTTCTTTGCGGAGATAATCAAGAATTTCAAAGTGACGATCTGTCAATTGAATACTTTCTTCATTAGCGATTTGGTGGGCAATTTCTTTATCCCACTGATTCATATTCAATAAGTAGCCTTGTTCGTTCAATTCTACTGGCTTGTTTGCTATTAAAGTTTCCATTTTCTTTTAGATTTTTAGTTGAGTATTTCTTCTTTAGTTGATTCTTTTTGTTCTTCAATCTCCTTTCCTACCATTGACATTTGCGGACTAATGAAAGGTACTTTTTTGCCTTTCATTAGCATATTCCAGTATATCCATCGGAAGGCCAGTTTTCCCCAGTGATTCAGTGTATTCTCCTGTAGGAGTTTCATTGGACCAATGTTGTTGAATGGGAAAACACCAGGAACTGGTTCCTGATCGTAGTTGAAGTCTATGAGCATGGCTTTGTTAAACCCTGTTTCTACAAAACAATTGGCATGCCCATCAAAATCTTCTTTCAATTCTTGTCCATTTATATATCGAAGTATATTTTCTGTGAGCACTTCTGATTCAAAATGTGCCACTGAACCTGCCTTGGAGGTAGGTAGATCTGTCGCGTCTCCTAAAACGAATATGTCCTCATATTTTCGAGATTGAAGGGTGTGTTTATGCGTTGGTACAAAATTTAGATCATCCCCCATACCACTTCTAAGTATTACATCATCTCCCATATTGGTAGGTACGGTAACCAGAAGATCAAAAGGTACTTCGATCTCATCCCAGGACACAATTTTCTTTTCTTCGTTGTTGACAGAGGCAATCGCAAAATCTGGTACGATATTGATTTGTTTCTCTTCCAGTAAATGTCCCAGGCTAGCCGCTGCTTTCGGTTTTGTGAATGCTGCATCTAACGGAGTGACATAAGATATCTCCACCTTGTCGCGGATTCCTCTTTCTTTGAAATACCAGTCAGCAAGGAAAGAAAATTCAAGTGGTGCAACTGGACACTTTATTGGCATTTCAGTGATGTGAACCACTAATTTCCCTCCTTCAAAAGTAGCCAGTTTATCTCGCAAGGATTTTGCTCCTTCAAATGTATAGAAATCAAAAACTGATTTACCCCATTCTTTACCTAACATGCCCTCCACCTCTTCTGGTGCAATACGAGATCCTGTAGCAATAATTAAAAGGTCATAATTCAGTACTTCATCTCCTTCCAGGAATACCTTCTGGTCTTCTGGTTTAATGACTTCAATACCTTTTTGGATATATTGTACATTTTCGGGAATGAAGTTCTTTTTCTGTTTGTAACAGTCTTTTTCTTCATAGATACCAAAAGGAAGGAATAAGAAACCAGGTTGATAATAGTGCACTTCAAATTGATCTACAATTGTGATCTTCCAGTCTTCTGGGAGCTTACCATTCAGGTGGTTTACCATCATAGTTCCCGCAGACCCTGCTCCAAGTATTACTAGGTTTTTCATCTTTCATGCTCTTTAGTTGTTCCCTAAAGAAAGGTGAAATACCCATCGTGTTTTATGACAGATATCAGTCATTGGCGTGATCTATGTGGCTGATAATGAGTTATGTAACAAATGTTACACAGCATGTCATGAGCTAGAGCTCACCTAAAATATCTCTCCTGATATTGGTTTCACAAGCAATTATCGACGTAGGCCATGCAAGCATATTTTGAAAAGTATTCTAAAAAAGGAAACCACTTTTTATTCCTAGCCAAAGGACATGACATGGTTTGATCGGGAAAAGTAAACATGATAGCATACAGAAACTCTTATCTCTTGAAAAGCTCCATATATGCCTAACGACTATTGTAAGCAATTAAAACTGATCAATCATCGTCACTAAAACAATCTAAAAAATAACTGGTATTTCAGTATTATAAGAATTTTACGAATTGCTTTTTGATTGGGCTAATGAATTGTCGGATTTATTTATAAATTTACCGACCGAAATTCTGGGTTTATACCCTTCGGATTGACCTTAGAAAAACAAAAAGATACAAATGAAATTTATTGTTTCCTCTTCTTACTTACTGAAGCAACTATCATCTATAAATGGCGTAATTACTACCAATCCGGTAGTGCCAATTCTTGAGAATTTTTTGTTTGAGATCAGTGATGGTACTTTAACAGTTACTGCATCGGATCTACAGACTTCTATGATCACTGAGCTAGAGGTAGAGGCAAAGGAAAATGGGAGTATAGCCATACCGGCCAAAATTCTTTTAGAAACGTTGAGAAACCTTCCTGAGCAACCTGTAACCTTCTCAATTGACGAGGAAACCTATAGCATTGAGATCAGTTCAGATAACGGTAGGTATAAATTAGCGGGTGAGAATGCCACAGACTTCCCGAAAGTTCCTTCAGTAAGTGATGGGTTTAGCATCAATATTTCATCACACGTACTATCTCATGCGATAGCCAATACAATTTTTGCAACCAGTAACGACGAGTTGAGACCAGCCATGACTGGTGTTTACACGAAACTGGATGCAACCAATACAACATTTGTGGCTACTGATGGACACAGATTAGTAAGATACAGAAGAGTGGATATCGCTGGAGATACTGATAACTCCATGATTATCCCAAGAAAAGCACTGATGCTATTAAAAGCTACATTACCATCAGAGAATACTAACGTAAACATTGAGTTCAATATCTCTAATGCTTATTTCAGTTTCAACAATATCAAAATGATTTGTAGACTGATTGATGAGCGTTTTCCTGATTATGAGAATGTTATTCCTGCAGATAATGATAACATCATGACAATCGACAGGGGAGAGTTCCTGAGCTCCTTAAAGCGTATTGCGATCTACGCCAATAAAACCACCCACCAGGTAAGATTGAAAATATCAGGTAGTGAATTGCAAATCTCCGCAGAGGATTTAGATTTCTCTAATGAGGCGAATGAAAGATTAAGCTGTGAGCATAACGGTGAGGACATTGAGATTGGATTTAATGCAAAATTCCTTGTAGAAATGCTGGGTAACCTGGAATCAGACAAAATTGAATTCCAATTAAGCGCACCTAACAAAGCAGGTCTGCTTGTTCCTGTGGAGAAGGATGATAACGAAGATATTTTAATGCTTGTAATGCCAGTGATGTTGAATACTCACGTATAACAAGTTCAAATAATATGAAGATGTAAGAAGGTGCTGAAGGCACCTTTTTTTGTTTTGTGAAGATTTTAGATTTACCCTGAGACGTTTAGATCATATATAATTCGTATGCTAGCTTATTGGTAACCGTCACCCTTTTCTCATCATCCTCAATGAAAACCACCCTAATAAGAAGATAATTGCAATCATAACTCCCCAAAGCCAGTTCTTATTGACAAATAATGGATTGATTTCTTCCTCTTGAGATGTAATGACCACCTGCTCAGGACCTGGCTCAAGTACTACAAGTTCTTTTGGGATATTACTCTTGAAACGATCAATATCGTACTGGGGATTATCAGAAAGAGGATCACCATAGACCAAATAATACTTGGCCGGACTTGTGAACCTGGCGACAAGCTCATGAATATACCCATGTGCCTGAATTGAATCAATGGTCAGTGGTTCATTGTCCTGGTTACTAATGATGATTTTCAATTGCTGTAAAGTGGTGCTTGGAAACCTGAAATAATTTGGTTCAAGAGAACTTATTGTACCAGATGTTAGTGTACTGTACTGGTACCGCCACCCTTGCTCTGTTTCGATGCTATCAACCAATTGTTGAATTGTAACGGGTCTGTAATAATCATAAGTGTTACCCACCTTTATACTCAGAGAACTAATTCGGGCAGGAGCAGCCAATGAAACACTCATTATGGTTTGGTTGCTATTCTTGTTTTCTTCATTGTGTTTTATATCCGTATCGTAATTTCTGAATTGGCCTTTTGAACTCTCATACTGTGATATACTGGCATTCTGCAGGTCAGGATTTTTCTTACTTTTTACTAACAATCGAAAAAACCGATACTTTGAATCAGAGAATGAAAGCCTTGTAAACTGATAGTCTGTTAGACTGTTTTTTATGGAAAGAATTCGGTAATTCTCAAGAACAGTAAACCAATTATTTTGGTCCTGGCTGCCTTCCAGGTTAACCTTCCAGTCAAAGTTTTTCTTATTGAAATCTAACTCAATTTGGTTGATGGCTTCTGTTGTGGGTATTTCAAACGTATAGTAATAGCCTTCATCATTGTGAGACTCATTGAGTTGATTAAAAGCGACAGTTTTGTTGGATATTTTCTCTGTAGTCAGTCGTAGGAAATAAGGAGCTTCTATGGTATCCTGGTCTTCTGTAATCCCAAAAATCCTCAAATCATTGAGACCTTGAGAGGCTCTCGAAAACAGTTCATCTGGCAGAACAATTCTATGCCATTGCTCTGTCACTCCATTCAACTCTCTGGTATACTTAAATTCCTGTATCTGGCAAAAGCCAAATTGGCAGGACATGAACAAAGTGACAATGGAAGAAATTCTAATTTTTAGGCTCATCAGAAATGATATGTTTGTACTTATTATACAGAAATGAAATTATCAGTAGAAGTATTCCCAGTGATACAAAAACTATGATTTTAGAGATTGTATTAAGGTGTGAAATGTCATAAGAGAATAGTTTGATCAATGTCAAGCCAAATAAGCTGAATCCACCAATTCGTAAGTGTTTTTTCTTTTTCCAGATCCCAATTGAAATTAGGAATAAAGAGTAAACACCCCAAAGTATGCTCAATCCCAATTTGTAGGATTGAGAAAAATCTGTGATATCTAACCAGTGAATTAACTCGCTGCTAATGACCCACAAAATCGGAATATGCAGAATTAGGTCATAGGCAATAGTCATTTCTTGCTTAATGAATTCCTGATTTTTGTAAAAGTGAGTAGCAAATAATGAGATCGCGGCAAAACCAATTGTAATATATCGGATTAATAAATTGAACTGACTTCTTTGATAATACTCTGCCAGGTGCTGCTCAAGATAACTTTCCCGAAGTTCACTCAACTCATAAAGCCCCTGCGTAAGAAATGCACCAAGTGCTAAAACAATAAATATTATATTGAATAACCCAAGTGTTTCGTTTTTAATCTTCTTGATATTGGCAATGGCCAATAATGACGCAAATAATAATGAATAATTGATCACCCAAATCGTTTTAAATTTTACTAGATCATAATTCAGATAGTAATTGGGGTAATCACCCGTTGGATTAATTGTGAGTTCAGAGTCCAAATACAATTGATTCCAATAAATGGAGATCTCCAAACGAAAAGTATAATAGAGGGCCAATAGAAAAAAAGCTGGGATTCCGTACGCCACCATTCCAACAAACCTGTTCTCTGAATCGGTTGATTTTTCGTGTTTGACAATCCGATCAATTCTGAGAATAAAACCGAAAGCTAAAACAAACAGGATGGACGACAGAAAATTGATATTTAAGAAAGGAGTTACCCGAAGTTCGGGATATTCTGGGTGATAGCTCTCATATGCAGCAATCCAATCCTGACCGATACTGATTAATGCCAGTAGCATGAGTGGATAAGAGAGCTTCTCATAAATAGGAACTTGCTTGGTTCTTCCAATCCAGAAAAGCAAAGCTGCTTCAAAAACCCAAAGCAATGTCACCCAGTTTCCGTCTAATTGTACAGGTATAGCTAAGGTGATAAACACCAGTACCAGACCCGAAATCATGTAGAATATCTTACGATCGGCCAGTTTTTGCCGATATATAATGAAGCTTACAATAAAATGAACAATTGCATTGCATAATGTGAATACACCTAAGAGGTGCTCCCCGGTTGTGTGATTCTCGAGAATGGCATAGCCGTAACCATAAACTACGAATGAATTGGTAAGTACTAGCAGAATATCGGTACGGTTAAACAGTTCCTTCTGAAGAAGCTTGTATGCCAGGAAGGTGAGGTAAAAAATTATAAAAAACAGTATCAGGAATGCTAATGCTAACCCAAAATGTTCATCGCCTTCATAACTAGTGCCAAACCAGGCTGCATATATCAACCAGGTAACACCAAACGCTGCATAGTATAGAGATTTCCAGTATTTCTTAAAGGCGATTACCAGAATCCCAATATTGATAATGGTCATGTAAGTAAGAAGTGCTGCTACTCTTCCAGATCCGTCACTTAGCAGAAATGGGACAGCATATGCACCTACTAAACCGATATGAGCAATCACCTGCCGATTATAATTCAAAGCTGCCAGGACTGTGAATCCCGTAAAAACTACCATGAGCCCAAATGCCATTAGCTGCGGGATAAGGTCATAAAAGCTGTAAGCTGAAAAGGTGAGGAAGTACATGATTGTCATTGATCCGCTCAGTAAAACTGCACTGAAATTCTCATACTTCGATCTTAATCGTATGGCAAACCCAAGTAGACCCAAACCCATAAGATATCCGAGAATAATTCTTGTAAGTGGACTTATCAATGAGTGATCTATTGAGTATTTAGCTCCAATCCCTACACCAATAATTGTGATCACAATCCCTATTTTATTGATCAGGTTTTCGCCGATAAATTTTTCAAGATCAGACTTTATTTCAGTGGGAAAGACCGAGGTTCGTTTCTTTTTTTTAGCCTCCGGTGAAGGTTTTTGCTCATGCTTTTTTACAAAATCATCACCCAATTCTAAATCTTCGTAGCTCAAATGCCTTTGAGGCTGAGCTGCTTTTAATTCCACAGGTGAGTCCTCTTTAGATTTGAGTTGATTCAGTTCAATTCTTAGTTGGTTGATCTCATTGGAGAATTCTTCCTGCCTTTTTATTAGTAAGTCCAGCTTTGACTGAAGCTGGTTAATTCTTTCATATCGGTTACTCATGGGTTATTATAGCAAAGTAAAGTCAACAAGATAGGGGAAATGACATTTATATAAGGTGCTTAACAAGTTTTATAGGCTAATATCGAAAGTGATGGATGACTACAAACAAACAAAAAAACCGCTAGAAGTAGCGGTTTTTTATTTCTGATAGGATTGGTTTTATTATGAATTAATTACTCTTTTGATCATGTGGTCTTTGTTTCTCAAGTCTAGACCACCTTCGAGTATTGATTTTAGGTTAGCCAGGTAGAAGTTCCATCCTGTCAAGCATCCTAAATGATACTTCGCTTTACTTTCTTCGTCAATACTAATATTTTCCTGAGTGAGTTCTACAACGGAATGGCCATACTCAGATTTCAATTGGACGGTCACAATTGTACCCCCTGAGAAGCTGAACTGAATGAAATCAGTGCCATTTGCTTCCATAATCTCCCCTGATTCAAATGTGTCATCCAGGTATCCATACCACAACCATTTGTAAGTGTCACCAGTATGGATAAACTCAGTTTTTTTCCTGCTGTCTCCATGACTGTTATTGAATTTGGCCTCTCTAAGAAACCATTTTTCCAGTCCCTGCCTGGTGGTCCACGCCCTGTAAATTTTTGGCCAATCCTGATCAATTGAGATCCTTAAAGTAAAAGATGACCAGTCATATTTTTGGGTGGACGTCACAGGTTTGGATTTTGTATAATATGTTATCAATGCCGTAATTTTTAAAACCTAATAAAAATGAATATAAGGTTGTGTTTCCGTAATTAGGTTTCTGATCCCTCAGATCTTGGCTTTCTACTACTATCGAATTGTCGCTTCAAAATTAAAGCTGATTTTCTAAGAAATCAACAATAAACATTAATCTTGGTTCAAATAATCGTAAAATATTTATGATTTTACGTTATTCTATCAATTTTAAGTTAAAATATTAAACTGTAAAAAACGAGTAATTCCAAATAAAGTTGTATTTATGACAATTAAAATTTCGGAATTTTGAAGTATCGTTTATTAAATGCAGTAGAATAAACTGTGTTATGAAGATGCCCTATTATTTAACCTTCTGATAAAATCCGGGACCTGCGTAATATCACTAAGCTCATCAAAAAGGTAACCTCCTATTTCATTAGTGGATATTTGTTCGTGTTTCCAGGTAGTGTGAAACGGGATATGGATTGCCCGGCCTCCAATTTTACAAACAGGCAAAATATCTGATTTAGGCGAATTACCTACCATCAAGAATTGGTCTGACACAACGTTGTTTCGCTCAAGAACCTTTTTGTAAGCATCTTCATTTTTTTCACTTACTATTTCGACACTATCGAAATAATCTGCCAGGCCAGATCGCGCAATTTTACTCTCCTGGTCAAACAGATCGCCTTTCGTGATGAGCATTAACCGAAAATCATCCTTCAGTATTTCGAGAGTAGATTCAACACCTTTCAAAACCTCAACAGGGAATTCCAGCATTTCTTTGCCCAATTCTATAACCTGATTGATTTCTTTTCCTGAAATCCTGCCATCGGTAAGTTCAATAACAGATTCAATCATCGAAAGCATAAAACCTTTGATGCCGTACCCGAATAATCTTAGATTTTTGATTTCTGTATCATAGAGCTTCTGCTCCAGATCTTTCGGATCAACGTAATGTGCAATTATTTCTTCCAGGTTCTCCCTGGTTTTGATAAAAATGGTTTCATTTACCCACAAAGTATCATCCGCATCAAATGCGATTACTTCAACTGGTTTCATGATCGGCTATTATTTTTTCTTTCTGCGGCCTTTCTTCTCAGGTGCTTTTTCTGCAAGCTCAACACATTCTTCATAAGTAAGTTCTTCAGGAGCTTTATCCTTCGGGATTTTTACATTCTTCTTGCCGAACTTAATATAGGGACCATATCGGCCTTTCAGGACCTGAACATCAGGATTTTCGTCGAATACTTTAATGTATTTTTCTGCATCCAACTTTCTTTTGGCTTCAATCAGATCGATAGCCTCCTCTTCCGTAATGGTGTGAGGATCCTGTTCCTTCCCAATCGATACGAATTTACCATCGTGCTTAACATATGGTCCAAAACGCCCAATGGCAGCCACTATCGGCTTGTCTTCAAAAGTTCCTACCTCACGTGGAAGTTTGAACAATTCAAGCGCATCCTCCAGCGTGATATTTTCAAGAAATTGGTCTTTCCTTAGCGAGGCATATTGTGGTTTCTCGTCTTCATCATTCTCAGGAGTTTCACCAATTTGAACATAGGCACCATAACGTCCCATTCGGGCATAGATGGGTTTCCCATTTTCAGGATGGTTTCCTAACTCTCTTGCAGCTGAAATATCCGCCCTGGCAATTTGCTCTGTATCTTCTACCTTGGAATGGAAACTGCCATAGAAAGATTTGATCATTTGATCCCATGACTTGGAACCATGTGCTATTTCATCAAATTCTTTTTCAACTTCAGCGGTAAAGGAGTAATCAATGACATTTGGGAAATGATCTACGAGAAAATCATTCACGATCATTGCTATGTTGGTAGGGAATAATTTATTTTTTTCAGCTCCGGTTATCTCAGTCTTTTCAGATTTAGCAATTTCATTGTTTTCTAAAATAAACTCTCTGTAACTTCTTTCTTTTCCTTCACGGGATTCCTTGATGATGTAATTTCTTTTCTGGATGGTTGAAATTGTTGGTGCATAGGTAGACGGACGCCCTATACCCATTTCTTCCAGTGTTTTCACCAGACTTGCTTCAGTATATCTTGGTTTGTGCCTGCTAAATCCTTCTCTGGCTTTCAATTCTTTTAATGAAAGGATCTCACCAATTGTAAGTGGAGGTAACATTGATTTGTTCTCTTCCTCATCTTCTTCGTCCGTAGATTCTATATACACCTTTAGGAATCCTTCAAACTTGATTACCTCACCTGTTGCAGATAAAGTTTCGTTTGTAGTGGATATGGCAATACTGGCAGTAGTTTTTTCAATTTGAGCGTCTGCCATTTGGGAAGCTATGGCTCTTTTCCAAATTAGATCATACAGACGTTGTTGTGGCCCGTCATCACCAGTAGAGTGTACCGAAAAATCAGTTGGTCTTATTGCTTCGTGCGCCTCTTGAGCAGACGCGGATTTTGTCTTGAAAGCTCTATTCTGAACAAAATCAGCACCATAAGCTGAAGTGATCTCACTAGTTGCTTTACCAATAGCTTCCTGAGAAAGATTTACTGAGTCAGTTCTCATGTATGTAATTTTACCTGACTCATAAAGCCTTTGCGCTATGCTCATAGTATACGCGACTGAATAGCCCAATTTCCTACTGGCTTCTTGTTGAAGTGTAGAAGTGGTAAAGGGTGGAGCTGGAGTCTTTTTACTTGGCTTTTTGACAAGGTCCTTGATGGAGAATTCAGCATTTTTACATTTTTCAAGAAACTCAAGTGCTTCTTCCTCAGTTTTGAACCTTTTACCCAATTCAGCTTGCAGCACTTTTCCCTTTTCAAGATTAAAAAGTGCTGTGATTTTAAAAGTTGATTCAGGATTAAATTTATCAATGTCTCTTTCTCTTTCTACTACGAGTCTTACCGCAACAGATTGTACTCTTCCAGCTGATAGTCCGGCTTTAATTTTTTTCCAGAGGATGGGAGAAAGTTCGTACCCCACAATTCTGTCAAGTACCCTTCGTGCCTGTTGTGCATTAACAAGATCTATGTCAATACCTCTTGGATTATCAAGTGCATTAAGAATAGCATTTTTCGTGATTTCCCTGAAAACTATTCTTCTGGTATTCTTTTCATCCAGCTTGAGTGCTTCCTTTAAATGCCAGCTAATAGCTTCTCCTTCACGGTCATCATCACTGGCCAGGTAGATTGTTTCGGCTTCCTTCGTAAGTTTCTTTAACTCCTTAATGACCTCTTTCTTATCGCTGGAAACTTCGTAGGTTGGTGTAAAACCATTTTCTATGTCAATTGCCTTATCACCTTTTGGTAGGTCCCTTACATGGCCATAACTAGACTTCACCAAAAAGTCCTTACCGAGGTATCCTTCAATAGTCTTTGCTTTGGCGGGTGACTCAACAATTACAAGATTTTTTGACATAGTAATTTCCTTTCTTTACACTTTTGATCGATCAAATATCTTCAAAAAAAACTAAATACAACAAGAGCGAATCAAGATTGCGATTTTTTGCAAGCTTAGGTTATCTTTAGCAAACCAACCTACAACCTGGTAAAAATGTTAAAAAGATTATTTCTAATTCGGCATGCTCATGCCGTTTCAGTGGAGTCTGGAATGAAGGATATCGAACGACCACTTTCAGGCAATGGATTACGTGACGCAACACATATTGGGTTATACCTGAATGATCGTTCAATAGTTCCAGATGCCATTTTAAGTAGTCCGGCAATTCGAACAAAAGAAACTGTAGAATCTATTACGAATCAGATACATTTCAGTGATGACTCTGTTGAATTTATCGATGACTTATATGAACCATCTATCAGAGTAATGGCCAGAGTGATTGGTGAGATCAAAGAAAATGTCAATGATGTATTGTTGGTAAGTCATAATCCTGCAATTACTTATCTGTCTGAGTACTTAACTGGTGAGCCAATTGGAAATATGGCACCAGCTTCCATGGTAGAAATAGAATTTGATGGTATATCCTGGAGTGAAATTACCCAGGGATCAGGAATATTTAAAGGACATATACATGCAAATGAGATCTGAATGGGTTTAAAAGAAGAACAGCTTAAGGGGTACAATTCTTCAGGGGTAGGTGTGAAAGGGTCAGTATTTGGGCTTCCATATACGACTGATACAGCTGATATTGTGATCATTCCAGTTCCATGGGATGTAACAGTCTCATACCATGATGGTACAGCCAATGCCCCAGATGCTGTACTTGAAGCGTCAGTCCAATTGGATCATGAACTTTACAATTTTAAGGACGCCTGGATGGTGGGGCAAACAATGCTGCCCATCAATTCAACCATCAAAAATAAGTCTGCCCGGTTAAGAGAGTTGTCAAAGAAGCACATTCATGCCCTGGAAGCAGGTGAGGAGGTTGATGAAAGATTGCTCAATGACGTGAATAAGGGATCGAGAGAATTGAATGATTGGTTATTCAAAGAGGCCAATAATTGGTTGGATCAGGGAAAGATCGTAGCATGTCTGGGAGGAGATCACAGTACCCCTCTGGGACTGATAAATGCATATGCCGAAAAATTTAAGTCGTTTGGAATTCTTCAAATTGATGCACATATGGACCTTCGGGTAGCTTATGAGGGTTTCGAATACTCCCATGCTTCGATAATGCACAATGCCTTAAAGAATGAATCCATTAAAAAATTAGTACAAATAGGGATCAGAGATTATTGTAAGGAAGAATTAGATCACCCTGCATTTAAGTCAGGTAGGATGAAGGTGTTTTTTGATCAGGAGATTAAGGAATGCATGTTCCACGGAGATTCATGGCGTGATATAACTATGGATATCGTTGCTCAATTACCAGACACCTTGTACATCAGTTTTGATATTGATGGATTGAATCCATCACTTTGTCCGAATACAGGGACTCCTGTGCCAGGAGGTCTGTATTTACCCAGAATCCAATATCTATTAGCCGAAATCGTAAGAGCAAATAAGAAGATAATCGGGTTTGATCTTTCAGAGGTAGGAGTTTCAGAAAACACGGAATGGGATGCAAACGTTGGGGCCAGGGTACTTTATAATCTCAGTATCCATACAGCAGCTTCACAGGGATTGATAAAGATCAACTAATAGCCTCTTAATAAATTTCTGAATTTTTCTGTATTGTATTTGGCCATACCATGTTGCTCTACTTTTATCTCCCCGTCTCTGCCAATTACGTAAGTGGTTGGAATACTGGATGTACTATATACATCGGGCAAATTCCTAGTTAAAGAATACAGAGGTAAAGAATAATTCTTCTTTTGAAAAAAGCTACTTGCTTTCTCAAAATCTTTGTCCATACTGATCAGCAAGAAAACAATTTCTTCCTCGTCAATCATTTCCTCGTAAAGAGCTTGTATATCTGGCATTTCAGCAATGCATGGTGCACACCAAGTTGCCCAAAAATTTATGAAGATAGTTTTACCCTCAAATGTCTTTACATCTACCCTCATTCCATCTGGAGTAATTAATGAGATATTTAGATCTGCTTTTTTTGATTCTTTTTCAATCGAAGGCTGGAAAATGCCTGTAGCCAACAATCCTCTTTGTAATGTGGAAGATATTGTCTTTCCAATTGGTGTAGTAAATAGAATTATAATGACCGAGATCAGGATCACCCATTCTATTATTTCTTTTCTAATTTTTTTATTCATGAAACAAGATCTATTGCAAACTTAATATGGTGTAACATATTCTAACCCTTTGAACGTTCAATGAATTTGCCAAGCTGGTGATATTTGGTAATTTTTGCATTAATTAAAGATTGACTTGATATTTGTTAATTTAGCAGGGTATATACAATTGTGAACATGAAACGTAACCTTTATTATTTAGGTATCTTTTTTTTACTGACCGTATCTTCGGCAAACGGTCAGAAATTAAAATATAAGAACATATTTCCATTGCTTCAGGCAAAAAATTATGCCCAGGGTGAACCTCAATTGAGACAGTTTCTGACGGATCCCAAGAACCAGGAAGAACCAAATGCTCATTTACAATTTGGTTATATACTCGAAAGTCACGCGGAAAAGTTAAATGTCGTGACGGATTCAATTGCCTTGATTAGGTACAGTGATTCAATTGCAATAGCTTTCAATAAAGCCAAACTACTCATTGACGATAAAGAGATTAGAAAAAATGAGGACTATTATCAACAGTTTCACAGACGGGACTTGCGTACAGGAGATTTTGGAATTAAACTATCTGACATTCAATTAGAACTGGATAATAAAATAGAGAGGTACCGTCTTGTTTCAAGGAAAACAAAACAACTAGCCGGATCTCTACCTGGATTGCAAAGCACTTATGAAAAGAGCAATGAGATCTATAAGAATCTTACAAAACAATTTAAGACTGAGAATGCGCTTGCACTCTCAGCGAATCAGGAAATTCAGGGTTTATTGAAAGAGTTGATTTCAAACGGGGAAGAAATTCGAGATATGGTAGACAATATTCAGGATATTGCAGCTACACATCCAAGAGCTGATTACAATGCAAGTTCTGAATGGAGTAAGATAGAAACTTATGCTGTAGACGGATCGTCAATGATCAACGTTTATGAAGGGCATTATGTGTTTTGGGACTACAAAAAGTTTGCTGAGGATATGCTTCGCAAAGTTGATAGCGAAATCAAGCAATTTAAACATGACCTGATTGAAACAGATAAAAACCTTTCAAACAAATTAGCTACTGTAGAGAGGGCTGAAACTTTATTTGAGTTACCCGAAATACCAGCTGAATTAGAAAAGCAAATCATTGACATAGATCCTGATGGTCTGGCAGGTAACATTCTCCGGTTTAAAAAGCATGAAATAGCATTTAAAAATATTGAGTTGATAGATGAAGACAGTGCTTTTGTTACGAGGCAAATGAGTAAAGTAGATACGCTGTACGAAATTATCAACAAAATGGACGCCATTTTTGCTAAGGTAAAAGCTAGCAATAGCGAGGAAGAAAAAGCCAAATATGAAAGTTATGTAAAAGCAGTTTTCGGTAGAAATACACAGGTCAATAAATATGTTCAGGAGAAGGAGGTATGGCTTAAAAATAGAAGGGCCATATTAGACAGGTCGTTTGACTACTGGAGTGAGGTTGATAGTTGGGCGATTGGAGAGAATTACAGAATTCCATTATTTGAACCAGAAACCATGGAAGGATATGACCTTAATTATTTAACTGTTATGAAAGTGGAGGACCCGGATTATAACCTTAATGTATTTGGGTTCCAAGTAGAGGATACTCCTTATAAATCTTATTTGGCCAGAGTTAGTAAGGACAGGAAAATCCTTTGGGTCGATAGATTCCAATTGCAGAGTACAAGTACAGAATCTCTACTGGAGAACTATGAGTTTGAGGTTTTGCCTTCCGAAGATGATCGAATTACCTATTCACTATCTTTTGAAGATGGTATTAACAAACCATTTTATCGATATGCGTGCTACATGAAAGAGGGAAAAAAATTGTGGGAACATAAATTTGAACTAGAGACCCCACCATTTAATGTTAAATTCAATGATTTAACAAAGGAAACTATCATATACCTCAATGATCCTGATAATTTACCAGCAGGAGAAGCGTTAGAATACATTGTGATTGACAGAGCTGGTAAAGTTAGAAAATGATAAAATATCTATTGGGTGTTACCATGTTCATGGCCCTGATAAGTTGTGATCAGGAAGAGGTAAGTCAACCCTTAACAAAAGAAAACATAACATTTATTTTATCCTCTGGTGAATACCGCAACTGGGTTTACAGCAACGAAGACGTTGATGCGTGTTCACAAACAGATTTGATTCAATTTACGAACCTGGTGACTGATACAGGAATGGTCTATTTATTGGACCCAATTGATTTCTGTGCTGATACCATTGTAAGCGACACATTGGATCAATGGCAATGGGTTATCACTGATACAACTGAATTTACTGTATTTGATGGATACATTAGTTTTATTGAGGGGAGTGATGTGAATAATGTCAAGTTAGAAAACATATCACCTGTAGATCTCCAGCTTATCGAGGATAACGGTAACATTTGGGATCTTAGAGACAAATAACCTCAAAACTGAAAACTGTTTTTCGACAAGCGTTAACTTTTGCCTGATCAATGCCCAATTCAAGGGTATTTGATATTTTTACGCTGTACTTTCTTTATTTAAATTTGCACTATAGGACGAATAATGTATTGTTGAGCCTGAATGTTATATTTCAGATGCATATTCTTACTTGGGTTTATTTGAAAAACCAATAAAACACATTCTTTTTACGGATTGACGTAATTAGTATTCCTGAAGTTCAACAGAATTTGTAAGGAATTGAAGTGTTAATTAGAAAGGTGAAGACGTTGAATAATATCAAATGAAGAACATAAAACACACCAACAGCTTAAGGTATATATTTCTTGCGCTGTTCTCTACCCTAGTTTTAAGTGTTTCAGCACAGACAACTTATACATCCCAGGGATCGGGAGATTTTCGCACAATTACCTGGAGCCCGGTGGTTCCGGATTTTGATGACATTGCTATTGATGATTTCATCATCAGAGATGGGGATGCTGTTGTGCTGGCAAGTGACATATCAATAAATAGCCTTCAGGTTGGTCAGGGGGCAGCTGCAACTTTCACTATTGGTGATGATGCCACAAGCAGAAGTTTGACAATAGCTTCAAACCTAACAATTCTGGCAAACGCCACAATAACTACAGCTTCCAATAGTGCTACACACAGTGTTTCGGTGAACGGAGATATTGTTCACGCGGGTACTACATTTGATTTTGCTGCTGGAACTGACGTGGCTAACCTGACTCTTTCTAATACAACAACATCTGTCATTTCAGGAAATGGAATTAATTTAAATAACCTGGACATTGACGGAGGTGCCAATGTAATCATGACTGCTCAACTAACAGTCAACGGTAATTTTGTTTTGGATGGATCAGGAACTGATATATCAACGACTGAAAATCATACTATCTCAGGTGACTTTACCTTAAGCAATTCAGCGACTTTTACAGCTACAAACAGTACTCAATTTTTTGATGGAGGAAGTGCTCAAGCCATAGATTTTAGTGGTGGTACTGCCACTTTTGATAACCTGACATTTGATAACAGTACAAAAAATGTTTCTGGCAATATTATAAGTACAGGGATCTTTGAGATAACAGACGATGCAGTTTGGAGCAGTGCTGCTGGAGGAGATCACGAAATTGCACAATTTGAGGTAAAAAACGCATCCGGAATTAGTTTGATTGGTGGTACAGTAACATTTACTGGTGGAGAGATAAGGTTCGGTGATAACGTGAATACCGATGGGACGGTCACAATAGGAGATGAAACACCAATAACATTTGACGGTGCTTGTTCCATTGAAAGGGACGATCAGCTAACTGTAGACGGTGATGTAACGATTACTGCGGCAGGCTACCTTGTAATCAATGGAGATGATCAGGCCTTGTCAAATGGAGGAGCTGATTCAGAATTAAATGTTACTGGAATAAGGACTTTAACCATTGAAGCTGGAGGGGATCTTTTTATCAGGGGATATGATAATTTCCCAACTGGTTTTGATACATATACATTAGATAATACATCTCTGGTACGATTTGATCAGGATTTTGATCAGATTATTATGAGTGAAAATGATGCTGATGCAACTATTGGTTTTGGAAGACTTTACTTGTCACAAAGTAATGCAGGAACTTCTACCAAAACGTTATTTACAGGGGATGATGACTTGTTGGTCAATGGTCAATTTGACTTGGTAAATGGAATTAATTTTGAGGTAACTCATTCTGCGAGTATTACAATTAAAGAAGATTTGTTTGCTGATCCGGGGGACACTGCCGGTGACCCTGAGTTTAATGCACCAAATTCGGTATTGACAGTAGATGCTAATAACAATCAAACAATTGATGGGCCGGTTAATAATGGCTACATCCTTGATGATTTCATAATCACAAACACGGCTACACCAACTTCTACGAGAACAGTAAATATTGACGAAGATGTTTACATCAGCACAGGTTTTGGAGTTTATAACCCAAACGGATCAAATGCTAACCTTCTAATTGTTGACCTTGATGAAAATAATATAATTGGGGAGTCAACCAATGCTGATAATTTCACACTTTCTAACTTCACTGCCATTTATTCCTCTAAACCCAGTGGAACTTCAGCTGAAGGATTTGCTGAAAGATTTGATGATCCCTCTGATGTAATTAATATTGATGCGAATAGTATCATCAGACTAGATGGTGCGGACCAATTGGTTCCCGGTTTCAATGGAGCAATCGGAAATTTAGAGTTTTCTGGTAATGGCAATAAGTACCTGGTTTCCTCAACACTTGATATCCTTGGTGACGTGGAAAGAATTGCTGGTACACCTGTATTTAGGTTTGGAACTACTAGCGCTGCTGGGTTTGAATTCCCGCTTTTAACAACAATAACTGTTGCAGGAGATTGGAGTTTAGGAACTGCCTACACTGGTAGTGATGAATCTTATGGAGGAACAAATGATCCTAGTATAACTTTTAACGGGACAAGTCAAACCATTGCAGCCTCAAATTTTGTACATGTTACATTTGATAATAGCGGAACAAAAACACTAACAGGTAATTTGATCGTATTAGGTGATCTCACAATTGAAGATGGGGTTACCTTGAATGCGGTTTCTGAAAATATTGACATAGCCGGAGACTGGACAGAGAATGGCACTGGTACATTTACTCAGACAGGAGGAACCACAGATTTCAATGGTGGAGCAACTCAGCAAATTACTGCCACTGCCAATTCCTATTTTAATGACCTGGACATTACGGGTAGTACGACCCTAAATTTCGTTTCCAATGCACAAGTAGGGCGTGACCTGCTCATTGAAAACGGAAGTACTTTTGATATGGATGGGCAGGAAATCAGAATTGGAAGAGACCTGACCATCAATAGTACTGCAAGTTTTACATATACTGATCCGACCACTTCTATTCTAATATTTGACGGAACGGTAGAACAGGATATTAGGAATATTAACGCAGCACAATTATTTCCATCAATTGAATTTGAAGCTGTCGGGAATAAAGAAGTTGTAAATAATGCAATGACAATTGAGGGTGACCTTACTATTGGTAATGAATCAACTTTTAATGGCAATAACTTCATTATCAATTTCGAAGGAGACAACTGGACCAATAATGGTGGGTTTGTTCATAACAACGATGTAGTTTTTATGAATGATGGTGGAACCACAAATGTTTCCACGTCTAGCTTTCATGATGTTGAAGTGGGTGACGGGTTGGTAACAACAACAGTCTTATTGGCAGGCAATATCTCCCTTTCTGGAGAATTGAATATCAATGCTAATGGTACGTTGGATGTCTCTGCCAGTAATTATAGTATCACAGTTGAAGAAGACTGGAACAATGATGGTGTGTTTGTTCCCAGAAATGGAACAGTTACTTTCACAGGGGGTCAATCAGATTATAGAACAGATATTGCAGGCCTAAATACCAATCAACAATTTTATAACCTGACCATAAACCTTGATCAGGGATCATATTTTGATGTTCAGGATGACGAGGTTTTAAACTCAACCATCGAAATTTTAAATAATTTAAGAATTGAATCAGGTAATTTTCGACTTCTCGAGGATGCCTCTGGCGCGTTATCTGGATTTCCTGAAGCGTACATTGGAGGTGATTTCATAATTACAGATGGAACAATAGCATATGCGCTTGACATGGTAGATGAAGCGAAGGTTATTATGAACGGAGGCGCTGGAACATATGAAATAAATCTTGGAGGTAATCAAGTACGTGATTTTGAGATAAATGCAGATCCATCTGCTATTTACCAACTTACCAATACCTTCGAGATGCGCGATGATGCGGATAATGAGTTTTTACTCACTGAGGGTGAACTTGACCTGAACGGAAACATCCTAACAATCAACAGAGGTGGATTTGATATGGATGGGGGCACTTTAACTATAGATGAAGGAGCATCACTGATACTTAATGATCTTGCAGCAGATCCTGATTTTGATATGGCTGGTGGTACCTTCAGAATTGTTGGTGTTGATGGAAATCCAGCAACATTAACAGCTTATGATGATGATGGGTTCACTTTTACACAATCAGGAGGAGATTTTCAGGCACAGTATTATACGATTGCTTCCACTGACGGAGATGGTATCAGAATAGAAGGAGGAACTATAGATACTGGAGGTACAGGCAATAACTTTAGCAATGGTACATTCACAAGTGGTCAGGGGACTGCCTATGTCACACTTGCCAATATTGATATAGGAACACCTTCAGCTACCAGTGTGGTATTTAATAGTGGCCCGACATACAATGTAGCTGTTGATGGTGGCAATCTGCCAAACAGCGGTAATATTGAGTTTGTAATCGCAGGAGGTACGTTGGCCGGCGCACAGGATGAATTTGATATTCCAGCTAACGGAGCAACAGATGGATATATAAGATGGAATGAAGACCCAGGGTTGACATGGATCGGAGGGACAAGTTCCGAATGGGATAATCCGGCAAACTGGGATGATGCGAGTGCAACAGATGCGGATGATATTCCTGATTCAGATGATATTATTTATATACCAGCAGGTTCATCATTTGATCCGATTATCGGGGCAGGAGAAAATTTTGCTGTTGCTAGGGTTACCATTAGAAACAGTGGTTCCTTAACTTTTCAAGGGGATGGACAATTGTCAGTTCGAGGAAACTTCACCGTATTTTCAGGTTGCACACTTGATATGACAGATGACGCCAGCTCTCAATTAAATATAGCGGGGGCATATGCTAACGCTGGAACATTTAATGAAGGAAGTGCCACAGTTACATTTAATGGTACTTCTGGAACGCATTCAATTACCACACAAGGTAATGGCGATCCATTCTATAATTTAGTGATTGATGGAGATGGTGCAACCTATACAATGGGTTCTGTAATTACAGTATCAAATGCATTCACTCTCTCAAATGGTACCTTCGATGCTTCTAGTGGCTTTGATATGTTCATCAATCTTGATTGGACGGTTAATGGTGGCATATTTGAACCAGGTCAGGGTAGAGTACGATTCAATGGTGCGTCAGGAACTCAAAGTATTTCAGGTGGTACCATGTATGATGTAAGATTTGAAGGAGCTGCGGCAAAAAGCATAGATGGGAATATTCTCGCTGGAGATGACATTGATTTTGCAAGTGGATCCGGCACTGTCTCTGGAAATAATAAAACAATTTTTGTTGGAGGAAACTGGGACCTTGTTCAAGCTGGAACATTTGATCCAGGGACAGGTACTGTGATATTTAATGGCGAGTCTGGTCAAAGTGTAGATGATAACCCAGCAACTTTCTACAATGTTATTTTCCAGAACTCAGGCACCAAAAACCTCCTTCAGGACGTGACAGTCAATAATGATTTTTCAGTGATTGCTGATGCAACAACCGTTGATTTTGAATCTGGTACCACTGTAAGCATTACAGGAGATCTCGTTCAAACTGGAGGAACAATAAGAATTCTAGGGAGTAATTTCCCTACAGCTGCAACATATAGTCTAACTGGTGGTGAAGTGGAATTCCAGGCGAATGGAGCGCAAACTTTACCAGCAGATGTCACCTTCAATGATTTGGAGATTAGGGCCGTTGGAGGAGGTGATGCAACAACTGCAACACTTACAGGTGATATTGAGGTAAATGATGATCTAATACTATCTACGGGATCAGTTACTTTAGACGCGGATGGTAATACTATTACATTATTCGATGTATTCTCACTGAATAATAACGAAACACTTACATGGAACGGAGGTTCTCTGATTCACACAGGTGGTGCCTGGTCTATGGATGCGGATTTTAATACTTCTGACAGAACATTTGAAAACCTAACGTTGAATGGTTCGGGTGTGAAAACAGTTAATTCAGACATTAGTGTTAACGGTAACCTAACGATTGCTGATGGAGTTGAGCTATATCAGGCCACAAATTCAATTACAAATGATGGGGGTGATATATTTACTATGGAGGCCAATTCAATCCTTGATAACCGAGTGGTAGGTATTGGTATTCCATCAGGGTTTGCAAGCTACGACCTGGATCCTACAAGTACAGTTCAACTACAAGCAACTGGGAATCAAACAATATTTACCGATGGAGGTACACTGACTTATGGATTCATCGATTTGTTTACAAATGGAAATGCCACGTTGGATGGTAATTTAATAGTTGCAGGTGACTTTGATATGAATGGTAACCCAACCTTATTGGATGGCGGCTTTGATATTACCCTAAATGGAGAAATAAACGATATTCAGGACTATACCCCAACTGCATCTACAACTGTAACTTTCGGTAGGTCAGGAGATCAGTTAATTCAGGATAATGATGGAACAGGTCAGGATCTTGTTTTCGAAAATGTAGTTTTTTCGGGTTCAGGCACAAAAACATTAACCCCTAATGCAGCAGATGAAGTCACAGACATAAGTGGTACCGTAACAATTGCATCAGGTGTTATTGTGTCTACAGCCAGAGGAGTAGAATTTAGTGGAACTAGCTGGACTAACTCCGGAACATTTGAATTAACAGTAAACACCAGACCGTTTGTTTTTGACGGTGGTGATGTAACAATGGATCCTGGGACCAATGATATAGCTGCATTGACAGTTTCAAACTCAACCGGAACTACAGTGACAATCCAAAACAATGGTTTTGATTTAGGTACAGGGGATTTCAATATAAGTGCAGATGCCGAAATTGATTTTGGAACATTAACACATCAGATTGGAAGTGAAAATGTAAATATAGATGGAGCTGGAAGTTGGGTAATCGATGGGGCAACACTAGATTTTGATCAAGCTGGTGGGCAGACCATACCAATTATTGATGAGGCACAAGCTAACATTACAGGTATTCCGTCAATTGCTACGAGCAATACCGGAACAAAGATTCTTACAGGAGACATTGTGGTTGATGACTTAACTATTGGTTCAGGAACTAACCTGGATGTAGACAATACCAACAACTACCAAATTACAGTCAATGGAAGCTGGATAAATAATGGAGGAGATTTCTTCCAGAGAGATGGAGAAGTAGTATTCAATTCCGATAACACAGATCCCAAAACGATTACTTCAAGTGGAGAGCTGTTCAGTGCAGTTACTTTTCAGGGGTCTGCAGTGAGAACTTATTCGTTGACAGACGACATGGCCATTTATGGTACAACAGCTGGACAAGCTTTGACACTTGCTTCAGCAACACTTGACTTGGATGGGTTTACACTCACACTAGGAAATAACGATGGAGGTGATCCAGATGCTGAAATTAATATAATAGGAAGCAACGGAACCCTACTGGTTGATCCAGGAGCAGTATTGCAATTTGACGCAAACGATGATGGAGGAGATGTTGCGGACACTGAAATAGGCGGTAACCTTGATGTTCAGTCTGGTGGTAGATTATCCGTGCTTGGATCCAGTTCAGACCTGGCGATTATCACAAGATCTGCAGGTGCAAATCGAGTTGATATTAACATTGAATCCGGAGGTGAAATTGAAGCGGAATATTATTCAATGCAATATTTAACAGATGAAGGGCTGGAAGTGGAAGACGGTGCAACAATTGACCCGGATGTAAATGGATACAATTTCAGCAATGGAACATTTTCTAACCTTGATACTGATGCGGGTGATGGTTCAGGTGGTGATGATAACCCTGTCTCAGGAAACCGGTATTTAACAATTGAATCCGATGCATCGCATACTATAAATAACGTCCAATTTAATTTTGACGGAGCACCAACCATTGGAGAACACTATAATGTTACCAGGTCTAATGCAGGAGGTAACTTAGCAATTTATTTTTCAAGCAGCTCAGGAACATTGGGAAGGAATGGTGCTGAATATGAAGATGATGGTGACGCGACTCTTCCGGCACATTCAAATGGTCTGTTGACCTGGGATTTACCTACCGATACACAGTGGGAAGGTGATGTGAGTACAGATTGGAATAATGCTTCTAACTGGGATAATGGTGTGCCTGATTTAGTTAATGAAGCTATTATTGGGCAGGGTAGTCCATTTAACCCTAGTATTGATGGCATTAGCGTAAATACAGTTGGTGTCACAATTACTGACGGTATATTGAAGGTAATTAATTCAGCTACTCTTGATGTAGATGGCAATGTAACTTTAGGTGATGGAACTGGTGGTGTTTTAATAATGGATAATTCATCCACATTGGAAGTGCTTGGTTCATGGAATACAAGTGCCAATGCTTTATTTGACAATGGAGATGGAACAGTTGAGTTTAATGCTCCAGCTGCGACAACAGTAACAATTACACCTGGAGACCAATCATTCCATAATATTACTTTCACAAATGCTACTTCAGCAGGTGAATTTGTTCTATCAGGAGCCAACATTGATATTAATGGCAATGTAGTAATCGAAAACAGTGCATCCCTGATACCTTCATCAACTAATTACACAATTTCTATTGCTGGAGATATTACCTCAGAAGCAGGTGCGTTTGACACTAGTGTTGACGGAGAAATAATTCTTGATGGAGGAGCACAGACAATCACAGATATGGATTTCGATGAATTGACTGTTAGTGGATCTGGTACTAAAATGACAAGTGGTACAATTACCGTGAATGATGTTTTCTTAATAGAAAGTGGAGTTACACTACAAGGTGGGGCAGCCATCACCTTTGAAAATGATGTTACCATTCGCGGTATTTTTGATGGAGTTAATAGCGTTACCTATACAATGAATGGTGATGATTGGATTGGGGGTCCTGGATCTTATACAGGAGAAGGAACCGTAGACTTTAATGCAGCAGCTGGTGTTCAATATATCAGACAAGCTACTGCAGGGAGCAATCCGGTAGAGTTTCATCATTTAACGTTCTCAGGAGGTTCACGAGTTGAGTTAGGAAGGTTAGTTGGAGGAACACAGTATGATGGAAATGTGAACATGACAGGTGATTTGACGATCAATAATTCAATCAATACTTTCAGGGCAAACACCTACTTAGTAGATAATACATCAGGAACTGGTACAATGAGTCTTGCAGATAGTGAATTTGTCAGAATTACAGGAACTAATAATTTTCCTTCCAATTTTGCCACCTATTCACTTGATGCGAACAGTACAGTTAGGTATTGGGGAACAATTGATCAAACAATCAGGGGTGGAATTTCTTACGGAAACCTTGATCTTGATGAACAAAACACAAAAACGCTGGGAGGCAATATTGTGGTTGCGGGTGACCTAATTTTCAGGGAAGCCACATTGGATGTGTCCACCAGTAATTATTCAATAAATGTAGGTGATAGATGGGATACAAATAATGGGAATAATGATGGTTCTTTTATTGCAAGAAGCGGAACAGTAACATTCGATGGATCCGCTGATCAGGTATTGGATATCGGGGAAACAGGAACACAAGAATTTAATGATGTAGTAATCGATAACTCAGGTGGCGAAGTTGGTGTATTTACGAGTGATATGGATATTGCAGGTAACCTCAATGTATTCAATGGAACATTTGACGCCAATAATTTCCAGGTAACAATTGGTGGAAATATGACTGCCTCTGGTACTGGAAGTTACACAAGTGGGGGTACTGGTCTTTACTATTTGAATGCCTCAACGGGTGCACCTACTATTGCAGGAAACGGTTCCTTAATTCCAGGTGACATTGAAATTGATGCTACTGGGCGTACTTATGAAATGGTAGATGATTTGGCCATACTGGGTAACTTTACCCTGACAGCTGGGACATTGGATGTAAATGGACAAACTTTTTCAATAGGTGATTTTGAAGATAACGTTAACATTTATGGTACCCTGAATGTAAGTACAACTGCAAAACCTGGAGGTACTTTGGCTTTAGGAAATGATGTTCAACTTGTAGTAAATCCTGGAGGGGCTTTTAATCTTGTCGGCACATCTAGTCAAATCGCAACTCTTACAAGTACGGGAGTTACAGATTACACATTTACAGTTACCGGGACAGTAGGTAATAATGGGCAAATTGGTGCCAGGTATTACCTGATCGAGTATATAGGTGTAGATGGAATTTTTATAAATGCTAATACCACAATTAATACTACAAACAATTTTAGTGATGGTACTTTCCAAAATGGTATAGCTGCCGGTAAGTATTTGAGAATTGAGAATTCACAAGATCTTACAGATGCAGATAGAATTGAAAATATAGTGTTTGATGATAATCCAGGTGGCGGAGCTTCAAATATTGTGAAGTCTACCTCATCTACAGGAGAAATTGAGATATATAATTACTCTGGTAGTTTCTCCGGAGAATCCTTTGATCAGGATCCGAATGACCTAATTACATGGCTTGAACCACCAACAGTGACTTGGACAGGTACATCAAGCTCAGACTGGTTCACTGATGCTAACTGGGATTCTGGTACGGTACCTAATAATACGCAGGATGTGATTATTCCTCAAACCCTCAATGAACCAATAATTACAGATAATGCGGCTGCCGCAGAAGCTAACAATTTAACCCTTGAAGTAAACGCTACTCTCATAGTAAATACTACAGATGCTGCAGATATTGATCTTCAGGTGCTAGGGGATGTAGTGTTTGAAAATAGTGCTAGAATAGAAAGTACCGGGTCTGAGGATGTGATTGAAATAGGTGGAAGTTGGATTAGAGAGAGCAACGCATTATTCTCCGCGGGAACCAGCTCTGTAACATTTAATTCAACCACGGGTGCTGAAGTGATAGACAATTCCAGCAGTTTCTATGATTTGGAAATTAACGTAACAGGAACAGTTAGTTTGTCGGCTGATTTAGGAGTAGATCATGATTTTAACATTACTGCCGGTATACTCAACTTATCTTCATCAGATGTCGTAGTTGGAGGAGATTTTGTCAATTCTGGTACAATTACAGCACAAACTCAAACAATATCACTCTTACCGGCGGATGCAGTTACTCCTAAAACATTTGATCCGGGTACCTCCGAATTGTATAATGTTATAATTGGTGATGGCAAAAATAGTTTTGTAGAATATGATTTATCGGATAATCTTATCATCAATCATGATTTTACATTAGAAAACGCTGAGTTAGATCCAAATGCATTCAATGTTACCCTAGGTAACTCAAATGCGACAGTTGATGATATCATCATTTCGGGAACTCTGAACTTCGGACCGAATGAGACTTTATTTCTTGGTGATGATGCAATCGTAGATATTATCAGTGGTGGTGATTTTAGGTTATTAGGAACAGGTACCAGTGACAGAGCTACAATGACTAGAAGAACTACAGGAGCCTATGATTTCACAGTTGAAACTGGTGCGACTTTTGAAGCTGACTTCTTTCTAATTGAACACATGGCGAATAATGGTATATGGATTCAGGCTGGAGCAACATTGGTAGGACTTGATGATGGAACTTTTACAAATGGGTCTTCTGCCACACAGTACTTAAGGCTAAGTAATGATCTGGGCACAGACTTGACGGCAAATGATATCACATTCAACGCCGGACCTACTTACAATGTTAGAAGAAATGAGGCTGCAGGATCAAATATAATATTTGATGATGCCCAGGGAGCCTTATCGGGTGCATCATTTGAGTTAGATGATGGTAGTGCTACAACTGGTGAAGTACAATGGACCTTTACTAATCCGCTTACAGTTTGGACTGGAGGTTCTGGGACTAATTGGAATGATGCCGGAAACTGGGATAATGGAATTCCATCAAATGCAAATACAGTTCAAATTCCAGATGTTTCTCCTAATCCATTCCCATTGATAAATTCTACCTCTGGGAGTGCCGATGCTGCGAGTTTAACAATATTTAGTGGAGCCTCGCTTACAATTGATGATGATGAGTCTTTAACAGTTGTAAATGAAATCACTAATTCAGGAGATATAGTCATAATTGGATCAGGTTCTATTTCTGTAGGTGATAGCTGGACAAATGATGGAACTTTTGATCCAGGAACTTCTACTGTTACAATGACTTCTGATGAAGATGTAACTATATCAGGTGGCGTAAGTTTCTACAACTTGTCATTTGATGCTGCTGGCACTGGGGCTGGAATTGTGTTTACAACTTCAGCAGCAATGCAAGTAGATAATAACTTCACAGTAACTGATGGTATTTATACAGTGGCAGACGCTGGTCATACTTTGACAGTTGGAGGAAATTTCTCAGTTGATGCTACAAATGGCTCTTTCGTTGATGATGTTGCATCAGTGATTTTTAACGGAGCTGCTCAAAATATTGGAGATGGTTCTGGTAGTAACATTGGATTTAATAATGTAACAGTTTCAGGAAGTGGTACTAAAACTCTTCTGGACCAACTGTCAATTTCAGGAACCTTACAAGTAGTGTCAACACTGTCGCTAGTGGATGAAACAATTGATTTTGCAGGTAGTAACCTTGATGTGGATGGTAATCTTGATGTTAGCGGAGGAACAAGTACTTTCAGATTCTCTGGAAATCAAATTCAAGTTGTAACAGGTAGCTCTGGGTCTATTGGATTTGATAATTTGGTGGTTGAGAATACTGCCAGTGGAAACAGTGATATTCAATTAAACATTGACGTTACAATTAATGACAATGTAGATTTCATAACAGGTGTCATTCAATCAAGTGGATCAAATCCTCTTACATTCAATGATAACGCCACAGTTTCTTTTGATGGTACAGAAGAATCACCGGTAGTATTCCCTGGTACTGACGCTGACGGAAATAGTTACGCTGTTGGTCCTGTATTGAAGGTAGGGGATGATGATTTCATTTTCCCAATTGGTGAAGGAAATAGGATTGCCAGAATAGGAATTTCTTCCATAAACGCATCCGCGCCTACAGATGTATTTAGTGCACAATATTTCTTTAGCCAGAATGCCGATACAGACTCATCTCCTTTTGGAGGGTCATTGGCTTATGTCAGTAGAGCTGAGTATTGGGATTTAAATAGAACTAATGGTGCCGGGGAGCCGATTGTTTCGTTATTCTGGGATACCAGCAGTGATGTGGGTGACCCTACTACATTAAGAGTAGCTCATTTTAATTCTGGAACGCCAGAATGGGAAGATCTGGGACGAGCTGGTTTTACAGGTGATGCAAGTTCAGGATCAATAACTGCTAATACGGTGATGACCTCCTTCTCTCCAGTGACGCTTGGAACTGAGGATGAGTCCAATCCTTTACCGGTTGAATTGGTAGATTTCTCTGCAACAGTTCAAAACGATAATGTAGTCTTAAATTGGAGTACATTAAGTGAAAGTAATAACGATTATTTTGCAGTTGAGAGATCAATTGATGGTGAAAGCTTTGTGGAGATAGGTCAGCAAGCAGGAGCAGGAGATTTTGAAGGAAGATTGGATTATGAGTTTGTAGATTCCAATCCAGTAGTGGGAGTGAGTTATTACAGATTACGACAAGTTGACTTCAACGGAGATTTCGAGTATTCGAAATTACAAGTAGTCTCTTACAATCCTGAGCAGACTGGGCTAGAAGTTTCAATATTCCCGAACCCCATTGAAAACAGGATAGCACATATTGCTCTAGCAACGGATGATTTGGTAAACCCAATGAATATTACCCTTATTGACAATAGTGGTAGAATGGTGAGTAAAATGCACTTTGTACCTGAATCTTTCAATGAGCACAAACAGATTGTAATAGATGACCAATTAGATTATGGAATTTATCACATGATCGTTGATCAGGCGGGTAATAGAAAACAACTGAGGTTAATTATACTTGATTAAGTCAGTAATTATTGATGAAATTTAGGGAATGGCAGGCTATTAAGCCTGCCGTTTCTGTTCTTAGGACTGTACTACCTAGTGAAATCTTTTGGAATCCATTCTTAATGGCCAATTCCAATTCTTTCTCAGTAAAATCACCTTCTGGTCCAATGAGTACACAATAAGTCATACCAGTACTTGCTACATCCTTTAATCCTATGGCATTATCAGCATCTACGTAAGCTATGAATTTTGCATCAGCAGCTACATTTGAGAGAAACGAATCAAATGTTTGCAATTCATTTATCCTGGCTTTCTGGAAATTCTGACTTTGCTTCATAGCACTTATGGCTTTCTTTTCTAACCGCTCAGTTTTGATCACCTTTCGTTCGGAGTGCTTACATTTTATAAAGCTTATTTCATCAATTCCTAACTCACAGCTTTTTTCCACAAACCACTCTATTCGATCGATATTTTTTGTGGGGGCTATTGCAATGTGAATGTAGAAGCTTTTTGGTGTACCATTCTGAATAACCTGATTCACTTTACAAATCACTTCACTTGGGTGAGCTTTTACAATTATTGCTTCCACCAGTTTTCCTTTACCATCCGTCACCCGAATAATCTCTCCTTCCTTTTTTCTTAGCACTTTGATGCAATGTCTGGATTCATCCTCAGGAAGAGAAAATTGATTTTCGGTAATATTTTCGCAATGGAATATTGACATGGGTGAAAATTTATCTGAAAAAACGAAGAAAAATGAATTTTTATTAAAAAGGAGTTATAATTATTCCATTTTATAGTAATTATTCCAAAATGACTTAATTTTAATGAACAATCAGACCAGTCTATGGAATTGGTCCACAGAAAAAATATAAACCCTTAAAATCTAATTCAAATTTATGGCTCATTTACGATATGAAGCACTCAAACAAGTGCAAGATAGAAAAAGAGTTGAAGTACATCCGCCAGCTCCTCGTATTTCCGACTTCTTTGGTCAAAAGGCTTTCGGATATGAACAAATGAGAGCAGCCCTATCTCCAGATACTTTCAAAAAGGTTGATTATGCCATTAGAAAGAGGAAAAAAATTGATCCAGATACTGCAGATTCTGTAGCCGCTGCTGTAAAAGGTTGGGCAATGAGTCATGGTATCACACACTATACCCACTGGTTTCAACCACTAACTGGCGCAACAGCTGAAAAGCACGACTCCTTTTTTGATGCTTCAAAAGGAATAGAGAACTTCAAGGGCTCAACTTTGGTACAGCAGGAACCAGACGCTTCATCATTTCCGCACGGTGGAATCAGATCAACCTTTGAAGCAAGAGGGTATACGGCATGGGACCCAAGTTCACCAATGTTTATAATCGAATCGACACTTTGTATCCCAACTATTTTTGTGTCATATACCAGTGAGGCACTCGATTATAAAGCTCCCTTATTAAAAGCACTGGAGGCAGTTGATAAAGCAGCAACAAAGGTTTGCAAATTATTTGACCGGAATATCACAAAAGTAAATGCATCGTTAGGATGGGAACAAGAGTATTTTGTGATCGATAAAGCACTGTTCGAGGCAAGACCAGATTTAGTCATGTCTGGAAGAACAGTTTTTGGTCATAACCCTGCAAGAGGACAACAATTGGATGACCATTACTTTGGTTCCATACCAGGAAGGATCTATGATTTTATGAGGGATTTTGAAAATACTGCCCTTGAATTGGGGATACCAGTATCTACCCGTCATAATGAAGTGGCTCCTTCTCAATTTGAAGTAGCACCACTTTTTGATGAAGTCAATAGAGCTACTGATCAAAACCAATTACTAAAGGACATTCTTGACAGAACAGCACTCAAACATGGACTTAAAGTGTTGTTACATGAAAAGCCTTTTGCTGGATTGAATGGAAATGGTAAGCATAATAACTGGTCATTAATAACTGATACAGGGGTCAACCTTTTTCAGCCTACCAATAGTGCCAGAGAAAACCTCCTGTTCCTAACATTCTTCGTGACTAGTATCAAGGCTGTATATGAATATGCAGACCTATTAAGAGCGAGTATTGCCTCAGCGGGTAATGACCATCGTTTGGGAGCAAATGAAGCACCACCTGCCATTATCTCTGTTTTCATAGGATCACAACTTTCAAAAGTGCTGGATGAGCTTGAAAGCAATGGTAATATTGAAATCGAGAAGGGAGATAATCTTTATATGAAGCTGGGAATTGATCAGATTCCTCAAATCATTCTTGATAATACTGACAGGAACAGGACTTCTCCATTTGCATTTACAGGAAACAAATTTGAGTTCAGGGCAGTTGGTGGTGATGCTAATGTAGCCAACCCTATGACTGTATTGAATGTGATCATGGCAGAACAGTTGCTTCAATTTAATGATGAGGTGGAAGCAAAGATCAATAAAGGTACCGAGCGAAGATTAGCGATAATTGAAGTTTTGAGAGATTATATCAAAACCTCAAAGAAGATAAGGTTCGAAGGAGACGGTTATTCAGAAGAGTGGGTGAAAGAAGCTGAAAAACGAGGCTTATCCAATGTGAAAGATACACCGAGGGCCCTCGATTTCAACCTTTCTGATAAGGCTAAGGAAGTGTTTAAAAAGCACAAAGTGTTAAATGATACTGAAATAGAGGCCAGGAATGAGATATTGCTGGAGAATTATATCATGAAGATTCAAATTGAGTCAAGGGTAATGGGTGATTTGGCATTAAATCATATAATTCCAACAGCAATAAACTATCAGAACCGCCTTATTGAAAATGCCAAAGGTTTGAAGGAACTAGGATTAGACAACAAAGAGGTAGTTGAGATGATTGATCAAATTAGCAAACATATTGGTAGAATGAAATCTAATGTCTTCGCCATGATTGAAGCCAGGAAGAAGGCGAATAACCTCAAGGACACTCGAGATCAGGCCATTGCGTATTGCGATAAAGTGAAAAATAAGTTCTTTGAGGAGATCAGGTATGATGCTGATAAACTTGAATTATATGTGGATGATGAGGATTGGCCATTAATAAAATACAGAGAAATGTTATTTATCCGATAAACAGTTTCACTGCAAATTCGTTCTATTTGAAGTGAATCAGTCTAAAGGAAGAAAATTTTTGAAAAGGATCATCATATCATTGGTGATCCTTATTGTTTTCACACAACTGACCTCAGGTTGTCTGTCATTTAGAATGTCCACAACCGAGGTTGAGGAATATTTCAGTCCTTCTCAAGCGCCTGTTGTAAGAGATACTCTCATTGCAAATCATACTATAAACTACGCATACCAGGATAATAATCAAGCAATTACGATTGTTTTTCTTCATGGAGCACCAGGTTCATGGAGCGCATTTGCTGATTTTATGAAAATGGATAGTCTCCGAGAGGTTGCTAATATTTTGTCGGTGGACAGGCCAGGGTATGGATACTCGGATTTTGGGAAACCGATGATTTCATTGAAAGGTCAATCTTATTTGATTAGTGATGTGCTACGTAATTACAAGGATCATAAGTTGTTGTTGGTTGGGCACTCACTTGGTGCTCCAGTTGCAGCTCGAATAGCAATGGATTTTCCAGAACTTGTTCAGGGGTTAGTACTGGTGGGTCCTTCAATTGATCCTAATTTAGAAAAGGATGAATGGTTTAGGATTTTAGCCAGAAATAAACTGGGAAAATGGCTCCTGCCTAAGTCTCTGTTTGTAACTAACGAAGAAATCTTCTTCCTCAAAGAGGAATTGCAAAAAATGTTACCCCATTGGCAAAAAATAAACGTTCCGGTCACTATTGTTCAGGGTGTAGAAGATGAACTCGTACCAAAAGAGAATGCGGAATTCGCAAGAAGAATGATCCATCCCCGGTATATTGATATAAGGTATTTTGAAAAAGTAAATCACTTTATACCCTGGAATAACCCAGAGCTAATTGTCAATGCAGTTGTAGATCAGATTAATAATGCAGAAGATTACTAGTATTTTCTGACTCCCAGTAACTTGCCTTTTCTATTGTAAAATCTCCATTGTCCTGTCCGCTCATCATTTTCGTAACTACCAATGGATTCTACTTTCCCATTGCTATGATAGTTGGTCCATTCACCGGTTTTTTGTCCATTGGAAAGTGTCCCTGATTGTTTTGTACTACCATCTGGATAATAGACAACAGCTTTGCCATCCGGGTACCCCTTTGAAAACTCTGTTCTTGACATGATTGCTCCATCCTCATAATAAGTATAGATATATCCAGTTCCGTCCGTGTACTCGCCAATATCAAGCGTTTCACCAGTTATAGAGTAATAAGGTCCCAGCTCCACTAAGCGTCCCATGCTCCATCGTTTTTCCTGCATCAATTGTTCATTCGGGTAAAATGACCCCCATAGTCCGTCTTTCTTATCATTGACGTAACTCCCTACTTTGTATAACTGACCTGACGGGTAATAGTAAATCCACTGACCATTTTGCATACCAGAAACATATGGGCCTTCACCATCTAATGCCCCCACTTCATCATATATTTTCCAGGTTCCAAATTTTTCATTGTTTTTGTATTTGCCCTGCGTATAAAGTTGGCCATTGAGGTAGTATGATTTCCACACTCCAACTTTAAGATCATTTTTATATTGGCCAGAAACACTCACCCGACCATTATAATGATACTCACGATAGGTGCTGTCATAAGATCCATCTTTATAATAGAATTCTTTCCACACCCCGGAAGTTTCGTGAAAGATTTGCCAGAAACCATGCTTCACACCGTTTTTGTATTTTTCAATCGATTGTAAGTTGCCATTATCATAAAATGTCACCCACTCGCCATTCGGGAAACCATTTTTGTATTCTTCAATTACACGTTTGTACCCATTGGGCTGGTATTCTGTCCAGATACTATCTTTAAGGTCATTTTTATACCTTCCCGTTAAAGCAACACTACCGTCATCATAATATTCCATGAAAAGCCCATTTAGTGAATCATTCCCATATGTGGCTTCTCTGATAATCATCAATGTTTCATCAAAAATGACATACTTACCATTTTTTTGATTGTTGCGATACTCAATTATTTCTTTAAGGTTGCCATCTGGATAGTAATAATTCCATACCCCATTCTTTCTTCCTTCCTTGTAGTCACCAATGGCCTTCAGGCTACCATCTTCATTATGCTCTCGCCATCTTCCCTCTTTAAGACCATCCTTTAGAGTGCCCTGGTCCTTGGGATGACCTTCCTGGGCATTCACACCACTTATTGTGGCAATAAAGAAAATAGAAATAAGGTAGAATGTGAGTTGAGTACGCATAGTTATCCAAATTTATTCTATGCTTAGCAATTACCGTGCAAAAACTACTTGAATAATGAAATAAAGTGTAGAAAAATCTTTTTATAAAACGGTTTCAAGTCGTTGATAGCATCAATTGGTGCCTTAATACTTAACTTGATAAAGGTTTGTTCTTCAAGAATTTTTTGAAAATCAGTGTTCGATAAGTCATTGATTTTTAAATAATTGCTTGATTTGTAATGATACTCCCAGGGAGTTGTATTTACACAAATAAAAAATTCTTCCTGATCGTAGAATTCTTTAAAAAGTAAAAGCTGGTTTTCTAAATTCTTTTTCAGATTCCCGGAAATATGGAGTGTACAGCTGAGAAAATTACCCCACCAAACCAGATGTCTGATTGCAAATACCTCATCCTTTTTAAAATGGTTGGGATAATCTAATACGAAATAAGGAAGTGAATTATAATTTTCCCCTCTAGAAATTTTCCCTGGTTTTGTGAAATACTTCAGGACTTCAGATGGCGTATTTTTAGCTACTTGTTTTAGCTCACTATGAATATCAGAAAGTGATGCATTTATCTTTGATGAGATTTCTGCTTTAACAGTAAGAAATTCACTATTTGATAAAACAGAAACCTCTTTTTCTGTCAAATGCATTACCAATATAGCAATGCAGACGCCCAGGTAAATCCACTTCCAAATGCGGCCAGACAAATTAGGTCGCCTTCTTTTATCTTTCCTTCTTCCCATGCCTCACTCATTGCAATGGGGATGGAAGCAGCAGTGGTATTTCCATATCGCATGATATTATTATAGACCTGGTCATCAGTGAGTTTCATCTTTCCCTGAATGAATTGGCTAATGCGAAGATTAGCTTGATGGGGAATTAGAAGTGAGATTTCTTCTGCAGTTTTTCCATTTGTTTGCAGCGCCTCATGAATTACTTCCTGAAATCGTGTAACTGCATGCTTAAATACAAAATTACCATTCATATATGGATAGTAGCTAATGTCCTCAGGATCATTATCCTGCAGTATCTCTGGTACCCATCTGCCAGTATTTGGTCCAATCAAGGCTAATTCCTCCGCATGTTGTCCTTCTGAGTGCAAGTGTGTAGAGAGAATTCCTTTTCCTTCTTCCTCGGTAGCTGAAAGAACCACAGCTCCAGCACCATCTCCGAATATCACAGATACATTTCGTCCTCGAGTGGTCTTATCAAGCCCCCCGCTATGATTTTCTGAGCCAATCACAAGGATATTTTTATACATTCCCGTTTTGATAAACTGATCAGCAACAGAAAGTGAATAAATAAACCCTGAACATTGGTTTCTCACATCCAATGCACCGATTTCTTTAATGCCAAGTTGGTTTTGAACCATAACACCAGGTCCGGGGAAATAGTAATCAGGACTAAGGGTCGCAAATATGATGAAGTCGATATCATCTGGTGTTAATCCTGCTCTTTCTATAGCTACTTTGGCTGCTTTAGTACCCATAGTTGATGGACTATCACCTGATCCTGGAACAATGAATCGCCGTTCTTTAATACCTGTCCTTTCGGTGATCCATTCGTCACTGGTATCCATCAGTTTTTGCAGGTCTTCATTGGTTACTACATTATCTGGCACATAATGACCAACTCCCGCTATTTTCGTCCTGTACATGTTGTTTATCTTTTCCGAGCAATTTAATGAATGAGTAAAAAAATAAGAAGTAATTCGGTTGAATAGGTATTACTCTACTACAACGATTTCAATTCTTCTGTTGAGTTCCCTGCCCATTTTTTCATCGTCATTTGAGGCTAGAGGGACTGATTCTCCAAATCCCTTTGTAGACAACCTGGATGCTGCTACACCATTAGAGACCAACCATCTGCCGACTGCCAGAGCTCTTTGTTCTGATAACTCCTGATTAGTCTTTTTTGAACCCAGGTTGTCAGTATGACCATGGATTTCAATTTCTAATGTTGGGTTAGAATTCATTAAATGAAGTATCCTTAGTAAAATAGGCTCAGATTCATCTTTGATGACAGCCGATGCATAGTCAAAATATATGTTCCTGATTAAAGATTTATTTCCTTTTCTAAACTTGTTTGCCAGGAAGTCAATCGGTACATCCTCATCTTCTATTGCAATAGGTTCATCGTCATCGATATCCTCAATTCTCTTCTCGGGAATTTTTAATGGATCAATTGAAAAGTTTGTATTCAGACTGGATTTGATACCACCGGTTGGATCAATTTGGAATGTATCATAATGTAGAATTGTTCCATCCTTTGAAATTTCAACATCAATAAACTCATCAGATATGGTAGTAATTTCATATTCCCCTTTTTCGTCGGTAACATCTAGGAATTCCTCATTTTTGTGACCTTCCGGGATAAATTTGACAACTAGACCAGCCAATGGAGTCCCTTGTTGATCAGCAATTACCCCTTTTACAGTTACATCACTTGTATTCCAAAAGAAGAAAATGTCATGTTTCCCCTCTGTACCATATCGATCAGAACTGAAATAGCCTGAAATACCATCCTCATTTATTTTAAAGCTCATTTCATCACCAGGGGTATTGATGGGGTATCCCAAATTTATTGGAGCTGTCCATGTATTTGAAACTGTGTCAAAAGTAGACTTGAAAACATCAAAGTTTCCCAGTGAGTTATGTCCATCTGATGAAAAGTATAAGGTTTTCCCATCTGGACTGATCCAGGGGCTGTCTTCATCATTGATTGAATTTACTGTTGGAGGAAGTGGTTGAGGTTTGGACCATTTCCCAGTTGTAGGATGCTTCCAGGATTCATAGAGTTCCAGGCCTTTTGTTTTATAGTCTTTGGCTGAAGTGAAAATAATGTGTTCTTCATCACTGCTGATGTAAAAATTGGACTTCAAATGGATATGGCTGATTTTTGGGTCAAACTCATCAGGTTTTGTCCAGCTGGCATGGCCATCAGGGTGACTTTCAAAGAGGTCTTGTCCTTTAGGATGTCCGTAAACATATAACTTCTTATTGTCAGCAATAATTTCTATGTTGGCTAGATCTCTACGAAATTTTCCAAGAGCAACCACTGGAGTAGGACTTTGCCATTCGTCATTATTGTATACAGCGTGGTAAACACCAAATTCTCTGTTTTTGGACTCGGCATCCCGATCTGATGTAAACAATAATTCGTTGGTTTCTTTCAAGTAGACAGGGCTTAGCTCATCAAATTCAGTATTGATATTTGGGCCCATCTTGTGAATTTCATATTCATCCCGGCGATTGAAGAATGATTCTGCATGCCTGGCAAATTCGAGGAATTTATTGGTTTCCTCCTCTATAATACTGCTTTTATAAGCTTTCAGATCAAGAAATTTCTCAAATGAAGCAATAGCTTGTGAGAATTTGTACTTCTCCAGGTAGATTCTTCCCAGCCAGTAATAGTAGAATTTGTCCTTTTTGGAAAAATACTCCTGATAAGATAGGATTTTATCCAATGAACGTTTTGGACAGCACGATAAGATGTAACAGATTTCCGATTTATAACCAGCCATTCGGTGCTGTGGGTTAATTTCTAAAATCTGTTGATATATTGGCAGTGCGTTTGCGAAATCTTCCTCGTAGAAAGTATCCTCAGCTCTGATCTCTAATTTATCAATCGTTTGAGCAAAAACATTTGCATTCAATAAGGCAAATAGCATCACAAACACTATGTGTAGACATCTCTTCATAGCAATAAGTTTTAATTCCACCATTGGTGGAAGCTATTTCCTAAGTCAACGTAGCGGTCGAGATCGGGACTTATTCTATCACGATAATCTCAATTCTTCTATTCAGTTCCCTTCCCATTTCTTCATCATCATTACTTGCCAATGGTTTGGTCTCACCATATCCCTTTGGCTTTATACGATACCTGCTGATTCCCCTATCAGTCAAATAGTACATTACTTTTTGAGCTCTTTGTAATGAGAGTCTCATATTAGAATCATGGCTCCCTATATTGTCTGTGTGGCCACCAATCTCAATTTTTAGATTTGGATTGTCCTTCATGACTCTGTAAAGCTTTTCCAATGTTTCTTCAGAACCTTCTTTAATATCAGATTCTGCGGAATTGAAGTAAATGTTTCGGGTAACCGCTTTATTACCTGGTCTGAATTTGCTGCCTAAAAAGGAAATGTCTGTAAGCTCTTCCTTAAATTCCAGGACTTCATCCCTTTCCTCATCGATTTTAGCAATTTCCTGCATCGTTAAACCATCTATGATCCAATCTTTCTTCAATTCCATTGACTGGCCCCCAGTAGCGTGAACTTCGTATGAATCGTTATGGACAACTTTCCCATCTTCAATTATCTCTACCCTAAACACTTCATCAGAAATTATGTCTGTATGGTAATTTCCTTCGTAATCTGTGTAAGCTACAAAAGCTTCGTCATCGTATTCAGAAGGGTGAAACTTGATCTCGGTTCCCTCAAGAACTGGCTTGTTTGTATTCTTGTCCATGATTTTCCCTGCGATTGTAACTTTGCTGATCTCCCAGAAAAAGTAAATATCGTGCTCGCCTATAGAGTTATATCGATCTGACGAAAAATATCCGGATCTTGTGTCATCATTCATTTTGAAGTTAACTTCATCATCAGGCGTATTGATTGGAAATCCCATATTTTCTGGCTCGCTCCATGATCCGGTTGATTCATCGTAACTTGACTTAAATATGTCGTATTTACCCAAAGTGTTGTGACCATTTGAAGCGAAATACAAGGTTTTACCATCTGGGGTCAAGTATGGACTATCTTCATCAAACTCAGAGTTTATAATATCATCCAGCGGTTCAGGTTTACTCCAGTCACCCGATATGGGATCTTTAAATGACTGATAGAGTTCAAGCCCTTTGGTACGTCCGTCTTTATCGGATGCAAAAATGATTCGGTCTTCATCACTTGAGATGTAGAAATGTGCTTCAAGATGTGTATTGGTAATTTTACTATCAAACTCTTTAGGTTCTGCCCATAACCCTTCACCAACTGGTTCACTGAAATACAAGTCACCTCCTTTAACATTTCTGTACAGGAACAATTTTCCATCAGAGTTAACAGCTTCAATATTGGCTTGTTTTCGGGGGAAATCACCTAATACTGTAACCTGGGTAGGTTCTGCCCAACGTTCTCCAATCTTGACAGAGTGGAATACATGATATTCTTCATCCTTTCCTTTTCCAGATGATTTTCTATTCGAAGTAAAAAGTAATTCATTGGATTCTTCGAAGAATACAGGGCTTAACTCAGCGTATCTGGAATTGACATCACTACCCAATGGATGTATTTCATATTCATCAGGTTGATCAAAGAACTCTTTGGATCTGATTGCCCAATCTCTAAATCGCTCAGTTTCTTTAATAATCTCATCACTTTTGTATGCACGGATATTCAAGAATTTATCGAAAGAAGCTATGGCCTCCTCAAACATGTATTTCTTCATGTAAATTCTTCCCAGCCAGTAATAGTAGAATTTATCACTTCTACCTCTGGTTTTCTCATAGCTGAGTATTATATCAAGTGGTTTCTCTCTGTAATAGGTAAGTAGAGAACAAATTTCCACATTATATTTTGCGAGGTTATTATTCTTGTCTTTTTCCAGGATTTCTTCATAAAGAGGTAATGCTTCTTTGAAATTCTCAGCATAGAAAAAAGTACCAGCCTGAGCTTCCATTTTTGCGATATTTTGGCCGCTAACAGCAAAAAAAGATAAACTCAAAGCCAGAGTGAATAAGAGTCTTGAATAAATTATTCTTTTCATTTTTTCATTTTTTTGACTTACCAGGTCAACCTTTTGAAGGTCAAATCTTCAATATTCAAAATTCAAATAATGTATAATTTCCATGTTGATCTGAAGGTGGTTCGTGTTTGATCAACTGGGCATCATCTATCTTTATATTCGCAACATTTGGCGAAACAGAGTAAGTGACGCGCACTAAGGGTGGTTCATTTCTAAGTAAATTTATTAAAAAATCATCGGAATTGTCGCCACTAAACCACTCTTTTTCATGTTCCTGACTGATTGTGAGTGGAATTGGGTCATCATTTTCTGTAGAGTCAATGATCATTTTAAAGGTGAAGTACTCGTTTTCATCCAGGTCGGTTTGCTTTTCCCAAACACCTGCAACACCTTTGATTTCTCCTTCAAAATGATTGTAATAGGGTACTTTCTTCTTTTTACCTATCTGTCTCCAGACGTAATAACCTGTAATTGGAATAATACACCTATTGGTGCTTAAGAGACGCTTCGCGCTTGAAGAAGATGAAATTTTATCTAAAGATAAATTGAAGAATTTTTCACTTAACCGTTTGTTATTGGCCCATTCAGGAGAATTTCCCCAGTAAAAGTAGTTGATTCTACCGTCTATGATGACTGGTAACTTTCTGGTAGGATAACCATTAAAAATCTCGAAATCAATTTCACCATATAAATTAAACCGGGAATTTAGGGAATTGGAGTTGACAACTAATGTATATCGATCAATCATGACAAAAGCTCCATTAGTTTTTTCTCTGACCAATATGGAAAATCTCTTGAGAGAGAAGGGTACCCTACATGTCCACCCTGCTCTGTCAAAACCAAAGTCACATTTGGATTTGAGATAAATGGATTTAAATCAATAGATGCAATTGGTACCAATGGGTCGTTTTCAGCATTTATCACATGTGTTTTAATTGAAATTCCTTTTATGTAATTGATTGCACTACATTTTTCATAATAATCATTGGCATCATTAAAACCATGTAATGGAGCCGTGAGGTAATTGTCAAAATCATAAAGTGTTTTTGCATTTTTTAATGCATGAATGTTCATTGGATGTGTTTTATCTTTTTCTTTCACTTTTTTTATAAGTGACTTCAGGAATCTTTTTGAATATAGATAATTAGACCGTTTACCGATATGCAATGATCCCGCTCTCAAGTTCAGCGGTACAGAAAAAACAATAGATTTAGTAACCGGAGCAAATTTTGTGGTATTGTTCTCCCCAAGATATTTTAACGTAAGATTTCCTCCCAAGCTATATCCCACAAGAACCACTTCTTTGTAAGAACCCAGGCTGAGTGCCCACCTAATTACTGTTTCCAGGTCCTCTGTTGCTCCGCTATGATAAAATCTTGCATTTTTATTCATTTCTCCGCTACAACCCCTGAAATTCCAGGCAACTACATTGAAGCCTGATTTAAATGCTGATTTTATTGCCCCTTTGACATAAGGTCTATCAGAACTTCCTTCAAGGCCATGTGAAATAATAACCAGTTTTTCGGAATCTTGTTGGTAGAAGTCCAGGTCAATGAAATCTTCATCTGGAGTGGTAATTCGAATTTGCTCGAAAGAGGGAAGATTTGTAATTTTTCTGAAAAGTGCAGGGTATATCGTTTGCAAATGACCCTCAAATAAAATTTTCGGTGGAATATATGAATTATCGTGCAGAACAGGCATTTGGTTCCAGCTTTTATTGTAATTGTAGCCGATTGTTGAATTAAATGCAATTAATCATTCATTTCAATGTTGGTTAATAAATCGGGCTAGTTTAAATTTGAACCAAATCATATTAAACTGTAACGAAGATTCATAAATGGCTGAAGTGATTAAAATGCCTAAGATGAGTGACACCATGGAAGAGGGGGTGATCGCATCTTGGCTAAAAAAAGAGGGTGATGAAGTACAATCCGGAGATATTCTTGCAGAAGTTGAGACTGACAAAGCGACAATGGAGCTTGAATCTTATGAGGATGGTACCTTACTATACATTGGGGTAAAAGAAAAAGAAGCAGTGCCTGTAGATGGCGTGATCGCTATTATTGGTGAGAAGGGTGAAAATATTGATGAACTAATTGCCAGCCTTAGCAATGGTACTTCGAATGGAGCTCCAGAACCCACGAAGGAAGAATCAGTTACAGTTGACTCAGGAGCTGAAGAAGTAGATACTTCGGGAATAGAGGCTGAAGTAATTACCATGCCCAAGATGAGTGACACTATGGAGGAGGGTGTGATTGCTTCATGGTTGAAGAAAGTAGGCGATGAGGTGAGCTCAGGAGATATTCTTGCGGAAGTTGAAACTGACAAAGCGACAATGGAGCTTGAATCATACAATGATGGTGTATTGCTTTATGTAGCCAAAGAAGCAGGAGAGAGTGTTCCTGTAGATGGCGTAATTGCTATCATTGGAGAAAAAGGGGCAGATTTTGAAACATTGTTAAAAGCCCATAGTTCCAAAGGAAGTAGTTCTCCAAAGCAGGAAAGTGCACCTACGGTTGAAAGTCAGTCAGCCGCACCTGTTGCAACCCCTGTATCTGCACCAGCTTCACCAGCTTCAGGCCAAGTTCAGGGGAAAAATGGAAGAATTTTAGCTTCTCCACTGGCAAAGAAACTTGCTGCAGAAAAGGGATATGATATTTCCACGATTCCTGGATCAGGTGAAGGTGGAAGAATCGTGAAGCGAGATGTTGAGAATTTTAAACCTTCAACTACTACTGCTGCTGCAACTTCTTCTTCAGAGCAATCTGTCAGTCTGCCATCGGTAATTGGTGAGGAGAAGAAAGAAGATATTGCTATTTCTCAGATGAGGAAGACAATCGCAAAACGTCTCTCAGAGAGTAAATTCACAAATCCACACTTCTACGTAACAATGGAAGTGAATATGGATAAGGCCATTGAAGCAAGAAAGAGTCTGAACGAAATTTCACCTGTAAAAATTTCCTTTAATGATATGGTGGTAAAAGCCGCAGCTGCAGCTTTGAGACAAAACCTTGATATAAATGTATCATGGCAAGGTGATAAAATTGTTAAAAATCATCACATTAATATTGGTATTGCAGTAGCCATACCAGATGGATTGGTTGTGCCTGTTGTAAGGTTTGCTGACAACAAATCTTTATCACATATTTCTGCAGAGATCAAAGATTTTGGTCAGCGTGCGAAAGATAAGAAGCTTCAACCTGAAGAGTATCAGGGAGGTACTTTCTCAATTTCAAACCTGGGAATGTTTGGTGTAGAGGATTTTACTGCGATTATCAATCCACCTGAGGCTTGTATCATGGCTGTTGGTGGAATTAAAGAAACGGCTGTTGTGAAAAATGGCCAATTAGTTCCAGGTAATGTAATGAAGGTAACACTATCCAGTGATCACCGTGCTGTTGATGGCGCAACAGCGGCGGCATTTTTGAAGACCTTCAAATCATTATTGGAAGATCCGGTTAGAATTTTAGTGTAGGAACACGACGTATCGATAGAAAGCCATTTCATTAATCATGGGATGGCTTTTTTTATGTTCACCTGACAATATGTCTGGTATGAACTATATGGAATAATCCTTGTTGGATAAATTGAAACGAAATCAAATGACGAAAATAAAATCAACAACAGTTTGTGCTGTCGTACACAATGGACAGGTAGCTATTGGGGCAGATGGTCAGGCAACAATGGGTAATACTGTTGCAAAAAGCAATGTCAAGAAAATTAGAAAACTTCAGGACGGAAAGATTGTGACTGGTTTTGCCGGATCTACAGCAGATGCTTTTACGTTATTGGAAAGGTTTGATGAGAAACTTAGTACCTATGGTGGAAATATGAAACGCGCTGCAATTGAATTGGCGAAGGATTGGAGAATGGATAGGTACTTAAGAAGGTTAGAGGCAATGTTGATTGTTGCCAATAAAGAAGAAGTTTTGATCGTATCTGGTACTGGTGATGTATTAGAGCCTGATAATGGGATAGCCACTATAGGTTCAGGAAGCATGTACGCTCAGGCAGCAGCCATCGCCTTAAAAAAGCATAGTAGTGAATTAAGTGCAGAGGATATTGTAAGAGAAAGTCTCAATATTGCTGCGGACATATGCATTTATACAAACCATAATCTGGTAATCGAAAAAGTTGACTAATGGATACAAAAATTTATCATAACCCTAGATGTGGAAAAAGTCGTGAGACACTTAAACTTCTTCATGAAAGAGGAGAAAACGTTCAGGTTGTAGAATATTTGAAATTTTGTCCTTCCTATGATGAATTGAAGGGAATTATTGAAAAACTTGGAATTTCACCTCATGATTTAATTAGAAAAGGGGAGAAGGTATATAAGGAGAACTATAAGGGAAAAGAGTTATCTGATGAAGAGTGGATCAATGCAATGATTGAAAACCCAATCTTAATTGAAAGACCTATTGTAGTTAAAGATGGGAAGGCCAAAGTAGGAAGACCACCTGAAGAAGTGTTAGGAATTTTATAATGAAAAGGGGTTTCTTCATATGAAGAAACCCCTTTTTAATTTTATAAGCTTAATAGAATTATCCTACCAGGATTTTCAAATGTCACCTGACCATTTGTGACAGTTGATTTTTGATTCGTATAGGTATCAGTTAATATTTCACCATCCTGAAAGACATCCCCTACATCAACTATTCCTGAACTGTTGTCTATAGAGACCACAATTTTATCTGTAACATCAGCTTCCTCATATACCCTACTGAAAGTATATGGAGATGATGATATTTGATTATGATTGCCAATACCCACGGCAAGGTGCTTATTTCTGAATTGCCCCAATTTGGACCAGTGAGCGAATAGGGCTTTTGTTTCTTCATTGGATTCCAGGTCCTCCCAATTCATAAAAGAGCGTAGCGTGGCATCTCCATGGGCATCCGGGATATCCAGAGAGCGTCCAGTTTCATCTCCATAATAGATTTGTGATGCACCAGGAGTAAGCAGAAGCTTAGTCGCTGATTCATATGTTCTTTCCCTTTTTTTATCAAAAGGATATCCATCATCATGAGAGGAGATGTAATTGAGTACAGAATAGTCAGTAAGTGCATCCGAAGATAACATGCTGTCATAACTACTGAAGAGTGTCTCAAAATCTTTATTGGCATCACCTTTAAAGGAGAAATTGATGAGGCTCTTGAATCCATTTTGATAAAAATTCACAATAGAGTCACCCATATTGAATCCCTGTCCGGATTGTATATTATAGTTGTAGACTTCTCCTACCATGTAGAACTCATTATCATCTAAAACCTTATCCGGATTATTTGTCTTCCAATCATTGAAGGCCTGTACAGCCTCTTTGTATAGTTCAGCCCAAATTCCTGGTTCTGTATGTTTAGCGGTATCCACCCTATATCCATCGATACCTAATTCCCTTACGTAATCGGTAAGCCACTTGATGATGTAGAATCTTGGAGCTTTGGGGTAACCAGTTCGGGCAAAGAATTCATCAAGTTCCTTCATTTCCTGTTCGTAGCGTCCTTCTGCCTTCCATTTTTCAACTAATCCCTCAGGTAATTCCACATCAGCATCACTTTCTGTCTTAATATCGGGCAAGTTTTTCACGAGGGTACATGTAACAGTGGATTCAAAATCCTGATATGTACATTGTGGCGTAGTTCGAACCCATTCATCAGGCCAAACTGGATCCATTTCCGTAACAGGTCCGGTATGATTGATAATCACATCCAACACTATGCGGATACCTTTCGCATGAGCAGCCTCAACAAGTTCTTTTAATGTCTCATGTCCACCCACATTTGCATCGATATTGGTCCAATCTTTGATCCAGTATCCATGAAAAGCGTAGGTTTTACCTGTGCCTTCATCGGTATAGCCGTGTACATTTTCATATGGAGGGGTGAACCATATGGCATTTACTCCAAGTTGGTCAAAATAACCGCTGTTGATTTTGCTTGTGATTCCAGTTAAATCGCCACCAAGGTAGCTTCTAAGTTTAGAACCATCTTGTTTTCTACCATAGGAAGTATCATTTGTGGGATCTCCATTATTGAACCTGTCGGTTAGCATAAAGTAGAAATTGGCATTTTCCCATTTAAATGGTTGAGTAGTTTTTTTGATGGTCTCTAATTTGCCATCAGCTTCTTCTTTCTTTTTTTCACATGAAAAAGCAAAGAGTACTAAAAGTACAGCAATAACTTTTAACTTCATTTCACTAAGTTTTAAGGATCGTATAAAGTGATATCCTTTAGTTCCAGATTAATAAACAGCTCGAAATCTACATAAAATTCATCAAAACTGTTGTTGGATAGAGTCGTTGCATATTATTTGTGACAAGATTTAACAATAACTGTTGATCCAGAGGGGCACCCAGTAAAAAAATCAACTTTTTTGCTTTCGTAATTAATGATAATAAAAAGCCTCATTGATAAATACAAAATATGGCTAATTAATTAATTATCAACACAAAGATTCTTAAAAGCAATAAACGGCAAAATAATTAATGGTTATTTATGAAATTATCTGTTTTCAGTTAATAAATAAAAATTATATTTTGCATAGTTATAAGAGTTTAAATTTTTGCTAACCAAACCTATACAGTATGAAGAAGATTCTACTAGGAATCGGCCTGGGAGTATTGTGTTTATTCAACTCCTACGGTCAAGATGCCTTAAGGCATTGTGCTGCTGATCACGTCTATCAGGAGCAGATGAAAAACCCCAAAATCAAGGAAGCCCGTCAAATGATCGAAGATCGCACTCAGCAGTTTATGCAGAGAGGTGGAGTGTCTTCCAGGTCAGGAGTTTTATCAATTCCTGTGATAGTGCATGTGATCTACAGCAATTCACAGGAAAACATTAGTAATGCTCAAATTCAATCACAAATCGATGTATTAAACGAAGATTTCAGAGCTTTGAATAGCGACATTAGTGGAACTCCATCAGAGTTCCCAACTGCTGACATGGAAATCGAGTTTGTTTTGTCTCAAGTGACCAGAAAGTCCAGTGCCAGGACCAGCTGGGGAACAAATGATGACATGAAGAAATTATCACAGGGTGGAGTAGATCCAATCGATCCGGCAAACAACATCAATATGTGGGTTTGTAATATTGGAGGTGGCATTTTGGGATATGCCCAATTTCCTGGAGGTCCTGCATCAACAGATGGTGTTGTAATGAGTCCACAATATTTCGGTAGCTCTGACAAAGGAACAGGGTTTTACCTATCAGCTCCATTTGACAAAGGAAGAACCACTACTCATGAAGTAGGACATTACCTTAACCTAAGACATATTTGGGGAGATGGTAACTGCAGTGCTGATGATTTTGTAAGCGATACACCAACTGCTGCTGCTGCAAACTATGGATGCCCATCTTATCCTTCTAAATCATGTACTAACAATGGTGGGTTCACCAGTGATATGTTCATGAACTACATGGATTATGTGGATGATGATTGTATGTTTATGTTTTCTCCGGGCCAAAAAGCTAGAGTTGACGCTATTTTTGAACCGGGAGGAGCAAGAGAAGGCCTTGGAACTACTACTGGTGGTTGTACACTACCAGCACCAACTGGTGTATCAGCTTCTAATGTACAGGATAATAGCTTTGATGTAAGCTGGTCTGCTGTAACAGATGCTGTGTCTTATGATGTAAGTGTTGATGGTAGTGTTTCAAATACAACAGGAACATCGATTAGTATTTCTGGCTTAACTGCGGGTACGACTTATGCTGTATCGGTGAGAGCTAACTGTGCAAGTGGTAGTGGTGCCTATTCTTCAGCAATTAGTGTAACGACTACTGGAAGTAACTGTAAGACTGGCGCTTCATTAACGTTAGTGACAGATAATTATGGTTCTGAAACAAGTTGGACTTTGACGAAAGACGGTTCCCAGGTAGCATCCGGTTCTGGATATTCGAATAATACCACATACAATGCTGATTTGGATTACGGTCCTGGAAGTTATGTATTCACAATAAATGATTCTTACGGAGACGGTATCTGCTGTTCTTATGGTAATGGATCATACACAATAGAAGATGGAGGTGGAAGCGTAATCGCCTCAGGTGGAGATTTTGGTTCTTCTGAACAGCAATCTTGGTGTCTTGAAGGCAGTGCTCCTGATACACAAGCACCTACAGCACCTGGAAGTCTTTCTTCTTCGGGTATTACAGAAACCAGCATTGATCTTTCCTGGTCTGCTTCTTCTGACAATGTGGGCGTGACTGGATACGATGTATATGTAGATGGTTCATTAGATGGTTCTACCGCTAGTACTTCCTATACAGTTTCTGGTTTAACCGCATCTACAACTTATACTTTATCCGTTCGGGCAAAAGATGCCGCTGGTAATGAGTCTTCTCCGAGCAGTATTTCTGAAACTACTGCGGCACCTCCTGGTCTGTCTTGTGCTACAACTGAAAGTGCTCCTTACAGTGAGAGTTTTGAAAATACACTTGGTTCATGGTCGAACGCGTCTGGTGATGATTTCGATTGGGCACTAAGATCAGGTGGAACACCTTCAAGCAACACAGGACCTTCTTCAGCTAGCGATGGATCTTATTATGTATATGTGGAATCCTCAAGTCCTAATTATTCAAACAAAACTGCAATTCTTGAAGGTCCATGTTTTGACTTAAGTGGAGCAACTAATCCTACTTTAGCCTTTAAATATCATATGTATGGTGCATCTGGTATGGGAGGTCTTGTATTACAAGCCACGACTGATGACAATTCATGGTCAACTATATGGTCTGAATCAGGTAATCAAGGAAACAGCTGGTTAGATGCAAGTGTAGACATGAGCTCATTTAACGGAGGAAGTGTGAAAACAAGGTTTGTGGGTACAACAGGAACAACCTGGCAAGGGGATATGGCCATTGATGACCTGTCTTTGACAGACGGAACTACAGGTGGTGGCAATACCACGGTAACTTTAACTATTGTTCTTGACAATTATCCTGAAGAAACCAGTTGGTCAATCGTTCAGGGAGGAAGTACCATTGCATCTGGAGGTACCTATGGATCTCAACCAGATGGTTCTACTGTTGTTGAAGATATTGATTTGGCAGATGGCTGCTACGATTTTGTAATCAATGATGCTTATGGTGATGGTATTTGCTGCGCGTATGGTAATGGATCTTATTCTTTAACAAGTGGTGGATCTACACTTGCCTCAGGAGGTTCATTTGGATCATCTGAGTCTACTAATTTCTGTGTTGGTACAGGAAGAAGTGGATTTGTAGATACCAGGAACCACTCTGAATTCAGAGGTGTGTTTGATGCTTATCCTAACCCGGTAACAGATGTATTGAATATCAATATCTTAGATATCAAGGCAACTTCTTACTCGATTCATGATTTAAGTGGAAAACAATTGCTTCACGGTCAAATAATTGACAAGCATGCTGAGGTATCAATGGAATCATTACCAAGAGGTTTTTACCTATTGAAAGTAATGAACTCTAAAGGAGACTTCACTAAGAAGATTGTAAAGCAATAAAAAATACTTGCTTGTTTTAAACTAATATAATGAAGGGCTGCTCAAATTTGAGTAGCCTTTTTTTATGCTTTTTTTAAATCCTCAACAAGAGGTAGCAATCGTTCAATCACAACATGATCCATGATTACTACTTTATACCATTTTGGGTTGTTGTGGTTATCAGGGACCAGTCCATATTTTGAACATATGGATGGATTAATGTATTCGGCCCTTATGGTAACAATATTTGAAAACTCATTTCTAAAATAACTGATGCCAAGGCTGTCAAGTTGTTTGCAAAGCCAATTAGTCCGTTTTAAAAGCACTGCCACTTTTTCAATCCATCCGTACCAACCATATGTCATCAGGATCATCCATACAGCAATTGCATTTGCACCAGATCGGCTTCCAATTAGTGTAAAATCTTCACCTTCAACATAACTGGCTTCTTTCGTGTTTGTGTGATGGATCAAACCTTTTCTGATCAGGAATATACCTGTGCCATAAGGAGCCTGAACCATTTTATGGGCATCCAATGTGATTGAATCTACCTTGGGATTTGCAAAATCAAGTTTTGATTGAGACTCTGTAAAAGGATAGAAAAAACCACCATATGCTCCATCTATATGAAGCTTATACTTCAAGTCTCTCTTTTCAAAATTGACAATATAAGTATCTACATCATCAATTGAACCAAACATGGTGGTCATCATATTGGCTACAATGATGAAATATTTAAAACCCTTATTTGAGGCTAAATCAATTGCTTCATTTACAGTATCAGAACTAATGCTTCTATTCTCAAAATCTACCGCCACTTTTTGAATACCGATATTTAAGATATTTGAAGCCTTATCCATAGAATAATGGTTGTCCTCGGAACAAATGATACAAATTTCTTCTTGTTGGGCTTTGAATTCATTTTTGAAATAGTTCCTGTAGGTCCAAATAGCCTGCATATTGGCTTCAGTGCCACCCGAGGCTACATACCCATCAAACCCATCCTCGTTTCCTTTAAGTATTTGTTCAGCGCATATTTTTATTAACTCTTTTTCTATTTTATGTGTGCCAGCAAAGAAGCTTTCTGATTTTCCTAATGTATGACAACCAATGTGGTTAGGGTTATTGATTAGAGAAGTTAAAAATGGGGCGTCCTGAAGAAACGGGGCATCCTGGTAAAAGACTTTGTCATCCAGATGAGAGCCAGGTACACCAAGAATATTTTCTTCGAAGAAATTCACGTTTTGTTGGAGTGCTTCAAATACTCTTGCCTTGATTTCCTTCTTAGATAATTTCGTCCATTTTTCCATTGAATCTTTCTTTTATTTAAGTCTATACAAAATTAGGAACTATCAGGAGTGAAGCATACTGTAAGGACGATTTCATCTTTAGTGATCAGTGTAACAAAAGTTATTTTGATTGGTTTGTGGACTTCATTAAGTCATTTTAACGCTTTATGCATGATGTATACATCAGAATAATCAAATTTGACGTCTTTAAAACCTTTTGGAATTGTTCCAATAATCTCAAATCCAACTTTCTTCCATAAGTTCACTGCTGCAATATTGCTCGCTATGACATAATTGAATTGAATGGCATGAAAACCTAAGTTTTTTGCCTCGTTTAAGGAGAATTTGGCCATATTCCTTCCTATACCTTTACCTGAGGAATCCGGAGAAATTATATAAGCAGCATTGGCGATATGGGCACCATGGTCCGGATGATTTTCACAAAGCCAGAAACTTCCGACTATTTCATCCTCTAATAGGGCCGTATATACATGGTGAGCAGGTTGATACCAATAATCTTCCAATTCCTTTCTGGGGGTATTTTCAGATTGGACATATGTTCCACCTTTTCTAATAATCACTTCAAATATGTCAATTATCAGACTCCTATCCTTATCTGATGCTTTTCTAAATATTAAACTCATGAATATATGTAGTCAACTACTTAAATGTATTGATAATTATTGACTTAGGAAATAACTGTTGTTTATCAGTATTCTGCTTGAGGTTTGATAGTTTTGGTAGAGGGTGTAATTGTAATTTTGGGCATCTAACAAACATTAGTAAATAGGCATTAAATGATACTAAAAAAATCTGTTTCTACAGCTTCAGAGGCTGTTTCCATGGTGAAATCTGGAGATCATGTTTATATACACACTGCAGGTGCAACACCACAGGCACTCGTTGAGGCTTTGACTGAAAGGGCTGATGAATTAAGGCATGTAAAGATATATCACCTCCATACAGAAGGAGCAGCACCATATGCTGATATAAAGTACAAGGATAGTTTTCTAGTGAACTCCATGTTTCTGGGCAGTAATGTAAGAAAGGCTGTCAATGAAGGGGTAACCGACTTCATACCTTGTTTTTTGAGTGAAGTTCCTATCATGTTCCGTAATGAAATCATTCCGATAGATGTGGCTTTGATTCAGGTTTCTCCCCCAGACAAACATGGTTTTTGTTCGTTGGGGATTTCAATAGATGCTACTAAGGCTGCTATTGATATGGCAACTACTGTTATTGCGCAAATAAACCCAAGGATGCCAAGGACTCATGGAGATGGTCTTGTACATATTAGCAAATTTGATAGTTGTGTAGAGATTGAACAAGAGTTACCAGAGCTTCCACAGCATATATTAAGCATGGAGGAAGAGAGAATTGGGCAGCACATAGCAAATATTATTGATGACGGTGCAACACTCCAGATGGGAATTGGGGCTATTCCGGATGCCGTACTGAGCTGTTTAGGTAATCATAAGAACCTCGGTGTTCACACTGAAATGTTTTCTGATGGTGTGTTACCGCTAATAGAATCCGGTGTTATCAATAATAAAAAGAAACCGATGCACAAAGACGCACTTGTGTCTGGCTTTTTACTGGGAACACGAAAGCTATATGACTTTGTGGATGATAATCCTGAGGTGCGTATGCTCGATATTCAGTATGTTAATGATACGGCTGTGATCAGAAAAATGCCCAAAATGACCAGCATCAATAGTGCCATAGAAGTAGACCTTACTGGACAGGTTTGTGCAGATTCGATTGGAACTAAAATGTACAGTGGTGTAGGAGGGCAGATGGATTTCATAAGAGGGGCTTCATTGTCAAAAGGTGGTAAACCAATTATTGCACTTACATCTACAACGAATAAAGGAGTCTCCAAAATAAGTAGTATTCTTAAACCAGGTGCGGGAGTAGTAACTACAAGAGCTCACGTGCATTACATTGTAACAGAATATGGTGTGGCAGACATGTATGGTAAAAATTTAAGAGAAAGGGCGCATGCACTCATCAATATTGCCCATCCAGATCATAGAGAGGCTCTCGAGAAAGATGCATTTGAGCGATTTAAAAGGTTCTAAATACCAATGAAGCTTTGAGTTCATCATATCGTCATGTGTATTATTTACAATAATAAAATATGAATATTTGTTAATATTTCTTTTGCTTTTTTATATTCGGGGAAACTATCTCCGGGGGAATGGAACAAAAAGAAGTTTTCAAACGACTACCACTAGATGATCGACTGAAGTTCATTGTGAAAGAAGGTCAACTTGTAGCGACAAGGTGGTATGGCAATCAACAATTTGAATTGTTTAAGGTTGGACCTAAGTTATTCCAGGTGATCTATGAACCATTTAGCGATAAAGTATTGAATGTCCATGAGAGATCTTTAGATGAGGGGTGTTTGCACTTTTATGCTGGTGCCTCACCAGAGTCAGAAATGCGAAGGATTTTTGAACACCTGGGGATCAAACTATAAAAAAATCATGAAGAAATAAGGGGAAGCTCAAATTGAGCTTTTATTAATGTGTGTTACTGATATACACAAAATGATATGCTTCAAAGCCTTTCAAAATTTGAAAGGCTTTTTTGATTTCTCTGTGCCCTATCTAGGCCAATAATTAGGTTTAATATTTGAAGATGTTGTCGCGAATCTTCTACAGTCCAGACATCTTGCTGGATAGCAACCTGCTTCATTCATCTGACAAGACAATGGTTCAAATGACCCTTTAAATTGATCAACGAATGTTCCTCCAACACTTACGTTCGAAACTCCAAAAAAACCAAGTACAAATTCTTCTTCGTCATTTACATTGTAAATATTTCCTTGAATCCGAAAGTTGGCAGATTCAAAAATACTTCCACTATTGCCAAGTTGATTATCTATCGCTTCCCAATAATTGTACATATCGCGGTTCATACTATGCAATTTGATATGCATGTAATAACCGATATCAAATTTCCTGTCTAATTCGACTGAAGCAACTTTCAGCTCTTTTAGAGTCCTCCCATTGATTAGTACATCATTGGTGAGGCTTAATGATTCTGGATCAACTGCAGTTACCCAGCAGTTTACTTTTTCTTTAGCTGTTGCTTGTGGCAAATAATAGCCTCTATCACATCTGCTTACAGTGAAACTATTATCAATTGATTCAGCGAGAGGCGCTTTCACCTGATAGGTAGGCTCATATCTCCACCTGTAATAATTATCGCTAGTAGCATCATCTTTAAAATCTACATGAAAGTCAATATCTGAACCATTTTGTTTATAAGACACATTATCTATCGTAGGGACTGGTAAAACCAATTGAGGGCTAGACCTGTAATTTTTTCCATCTGTCACCGTGATGTCCAGAACATAACTTCTTCCTTCAATAGCGCTGAAAGTTTCGGAAGTCTGGTAATAGCCAAATTCTGTATATGCCAATTCTTCCACATTGCCTTGATCATCTAATATGGACACATTAGCTCCAACTACAAACTCTGAGCGTGTATTAAACCCAGTTGTGTAATAGACTCTGACATTATGCGGACCTGCCTCTGATGTAATCGCACCATCTATTACAAGTGTCTTCTCATTATCTGAGAACAATTCAATTTCCTGAATGCAGGAGATATTGAATAGAATTAAGCCCAGTATAAATATTTTTCCAATTATAGATTTCATCTTAAATATCTTAGTCTTTTAATATTTATTTGGATTTAAAAGTTCCAGATTAAATGTTAATGAAGGGAATGCTGTACCCAACACTGAAAGTTTATATGCTTTCGGAGGGCTACCGAATCTATTTTCGTAAAATACGGAATAAGCATTCTTTCTACCATATAGGTTATATATAGAGAATACCCAGCTTGTTCTGAATTTACTACTAGTCCTTGGACGACTTTTGAAAGTAAATGAAATATCTAGCCTATGGTAATCAGGAATTCTTCCCTGATTTCTTTTAGAAAAGCTGTAAACGTTACTGAGGTTAGAAACATCATAAATTGTAAGCGGAACGGTGGCCGGTCTTCCAGTGCTGTATGTGAAATTTGCCCCCATTTGAAATACACCGCTTGGTTTATAATCCATTGTAAAGGTAACATCATGGGGTTTGTCAAAGTTTGCTGGGAACCAGTCACCAAGACTAATTATTTCATCATCGAATTCACCAGTAATTCTTCTAAACGTCCTGGAATATGTATAGCTACCCCACCCAGTTAGTTTTCCGGTCCTTTTTTTAATGAATAATTCAATACCATACGCTTCAGATTCACCCTGTACAAGGTCTGCCTCAATATTATCATTCATGAAAATGGCTGAACCATTCTTGAAGTCGACGATATTATCTGCAGTTTTGTAATACCCCTCTACTGAGAACTCGTAAACATTATTTTTTAAGTTTCTGAAGTATCCAAGAGAATACTGGTGACCTCTTGCTGGCTCGATGTACCTGTTACTTGTTTTCCATATATCTGTTGGTGTAACGGCAGCTGTATTTGATATAAGATGAATAAACTGCATTGTCCTGTTGTAACTGGCTTTCACAGAGCTGAAACTGTTTAGTTTAGCATTTATGCTTACCCTTGGGCTTAATCCTCCGTAATCAGCAATTTTCTCTCCAGCGCTATAGGAAACTGTATCAATGATATTATTGATATTTCTGCTGTCATTTGCACCATATATATAATCTGTCCCTTCACCAAGATTAATGAAGTAGTTATACCTTAAACCTCCTCTGACAGATAGCCATTCACTGAATTTAAATTCATCCTCGGCGTAGATGGCAGCTTCAATCGATTGTTCTTTCTCAATTTTGAGGAAATCTACACCAGATGTTTCAGAAAGGGGCTTTTGAGTGCCAGGTTTGAAGTTATACATGATTCCTTCAATACCAAAATTGGCTGTATGACCACTGTATAGAAATTCAAAGTCTGATTTTATGCTTCGATAACCTATTTTGGATTTTACCTTGAAGGCATCAAATCCCTGATCATCCTTAACATTATAGCCGTATCTTCCATCTACGATTTTTGTGTCTACTGCTAGCTTGTCATTGAAAATATGTGTCCAGTTCAATACGTGATTTAGTGTCGACCATTGAAAGGCGGTGTCTGAGGCAAATGCAAATCCATCATGACTATAATAGCCAGAGTATGAAATTTTGTCACTCTCACCTAACAAATAGGTAAGCTTAAAGTTTGTGTCCTGAAATGCAGCTGAACTATTTTTTAAGTCACTATCATCTACCAGGTTCAACAACCAATCCGAATAAGAGGCTCTACCTCCAAATGCAAATGATAGTTTGTTTTTTAATATTGGTCCATTAACAGCAAGTTTGCTTGAAACAATACCTACACCCGCATCTAAGTTGTATTCCCTGAAATCACCATCAATTAATTCAACGTCCAAAACTGATGACAGTCTTCCTCCATATTTAGCAGGAATTCCCCCTTTGTAAAGCGTAGCACTTTTGACCATTTGGGCATTAAAGGATGAGAAGAATCCAAAAACGTGAGATGAATTAAACAACTGACCGCCATCTTGCAAGATCAGGTTCTCATCAACACCTCCTCCACGAACATTGAAACCAGAAGCACCTTCACCAACTGTTGATACTCCAGGCATCAAAATCATCACTTTGACTACATCGGCTTCACCAAGGAAGGATGGTAAACTATTTATACTCTTACTGTCCAGTGTATTTTTACCAACATCGAGACTTCTTACATTGGCATCCTCCTCTTGTGCGTATATTGTGAACTCATCTAAATTGATGAATTCTTCCTTCATGGTGATGTTGATCTCTTTGTTTTCAATAACATCAATGGTAAGCACCTGGTCTTCCATTTCCACACTTGTGAAGCTGATTTTGAAAAGACCCTTTGGTACAATCATCTCATAATAACCATTTTCATCAGTTGATGTACCTTTTTTCACACTTTCTATATAAATATTTACACCAAATATTCCTTCTTTGGTTCTATTGTTTTTAACGTAACCGTAAATTTTAGCTTCATATTTAGACAGAGGTCGATCCTGGGCTTTCAGGATAGTTCCGGAGATAATAATTAGTGCAATAAGAATCAGATTCTTGCTTAGGATCTTCATATTGGTTTGTTATAAAAGGTGCGAAAATAAGCATTTGGATGCTCAAATAAAAAGTAGATCTGAATTCCCAAATTATTATTTGATGAGCGGTATTTAGACGAACTTTTATTTGGTGATTTCGTGTTCACAAACTCTTATACAAACTGAGAGAGATATTCCCTAACAAGTATTAGTAACAAATTTCTGAGGAAGTAAATTTACTTTTTCATGGCATCAATGATTGCGTCAAGACCATAGTGCAATACATTCTCATTACGGTCAATTCCTCCTTTTATTCTTCGTGTAATGGACAGGGCTGTTATCCCATGAAGGTAACTCCAGTAGGCATTGAACCGGTCACCTACTTCTATTTGATCCAGGGATCTTTTACAAATTGATTGAATAAGAGGGTATATGAGTTTGGCCAATTTCTTGATTTGGAATGACTTTGTTTCTTCAGTAAAAGTTACCTGGCCCATAGAATGCATCACTTCATAGAGTCTTGGGTTATCATAGCCAAAGTTCCAATAGATTGTTGCGATGGTTTTTAGCTGTTTCTTAGGGCTACTCTTCGATTTGAGAGCTTTTTTGCAGGATTTGGTAAGATAGTTAAACCCGCTTTTACCAATCTCCTGCAACAACTCATCTTTATTTTTGAATTGGTTATAAACTACAGTTGTGGTGACACCTAATCTAGCTGAAAGTTTTCTCATACTTACACTGTCCCAGTTAGATTCAGAGGCCATTGCCAGGGAAGTGTCAAGAATAAGTTGATGGATTTCTTCTTTGCTTTTCTCTTTAAGGTTGAATGTCATTGTCATTAAATCTAACAATGTTATTTTGATTTATATAGAGATCAGTTTTATATTTTCGTCATATGAAAGCTATTGTTTGTAATAATTTTGGTGCAATAGATAACTTGACATATAGTGAGATTCATAAACCGGAAGTCTCACCTGGGCAGCTATTGATCAGGGTATTATCCTGTGCGATTAATTACCCGGACACTTTAATCGTTCAAGGCAAGTATCAATTTAAGCCTGAGCTACCATTTTCCCCAGGTGGTGAGGTGTGTGGAATAATTGAGGCCATTGGTGAAGGAGTGAATGGATTTGACTTAGGTGACAGAGTGATTGCCGGCACTACTTGGGGTGGCATGGCTGAATATGTGATTGCTGATCCTGTGAATACTTTTGTTATTCAGGATATCATTCCATCTAATCAGGCTGCAGGTATTTTAGTTACCTACGGAACGACTTATCATGCTCTGGTTGATAAAGCAAACGCTCAGGCTGGTGATAGCATGCTTGTCTTGGGGGCAGCAGGCGGGCTAGGCACAGCCGCAATTCAGCTGGGGAAGCTTCTTGGGCTTCAGGTTATTGCGGCAGCATCATCTGAAGAGAAATTAAAGTTTTGCAAAGAACAAGGGGCAGATTTGACCCTTAATTATGAAAAAGAAGACCTCAAATCGGTGATAAAAGATTTAACAGATGGTAGAGGGGTGGATATAATTTTCGATCCTGTTGGTGGCAAGTATACTGAGCCAGCCTTTCGGGGTATATCCTGGGGTGGGAAACATTTGATTTTAGGATTCACAAATGGTGAGATTCCTTCTATTGCCATGAATTTGCCACTGCTGAAATCTGCGTCTTTGGTGGGTGTTTTTTGGAGTAGTTTTTGGAAGAATTTTCCTGAAAAAAACCGATTGAATTTACTTAAGGTACTTCATCATATTGCTGAGGGAAGGCTAAACCCTGTTATCTCTCAGGTTTATAGCATGCGAGAAGGTGCAAAGGCCATTCATCATTTACAGCAAAGAATGGTATTAGGAAAGGTTGTTGTTGAAGTAAGCAAGACCTGAGGCCCTTAGGACCTCAGGGTAAATATTTATTCATCTCTCAGGGATTCTACTGGATTTTTCATTGTCAGTCGAATAGTTTGCTGGCCGAGTGTTAATAAGGCGAGACAAATAGTCACTCCAGCAGCCAACAGGTAGTATATCACATTTAGATTTATTCTGAAGGCAAAATTATTTAACCAGTCTTCTAAAATGAAATGCGCAAATGGAATGGCAATTATGATGGCAATTGTGATTAGTACGATAAACTCACTTGATAAAATCTTTAGTAACTGAATCGTACTTGCTCCCAATACTTTTCTAATCCCAATTTCCTTAGTTCTTAATTGAGTTGAGAATGTTACAAGGCCGAGTAACCCCAGGCAAGATATGATGACAGCAACAACTGTAAAAATTAAGGATACCTGACTAACCATTTGTTCACTTTTGTACCGTTTAGCATACTCATCATCAAGGAATGATAAATAGAATGTTCTGTGGCCGTTGAATTCATTGTGTAATTTTTCTAAAGAAGCAATTGCCTCTTTTGTTTGGCCAGGTTTGATTTTGGTTAGAATCATCCAGGGGTCTGGATCTATGTATATAATTAATGGATCAATTTGTTCATGCATGGTCTGGAAATTGAAATCCTTAACCAAACCAATTATTGTTCCTTTATTATCCCAAAAAGAGAGTTCCTGGCCGATTGGGTCAGCGAGGTTCATTGCCTTTGCAGCACTTTCATTGATAATGTAATTGGCAGAATCTGATCTCAATTGCCAATCAAAATTTCTCCCTGCAATAACAGAAATGTTCATCATTGATATGAATTCCGGGTCCACACCTAGTACGTGGAAATTCTGCTCATCGTCAGGTGATTTTCCCGTCCATGTTGGATCAGATGTAGAATTACCAACCCTCAATGGATCATTATTGCATGTTGCCACACTTTGAATTCCAGGCATCCCAAGCAGTTTTTCCTTGTATATTTTAAAGGTTGAACTGGGGTCCATATCACCCATAAAAGTCCTTACCACATTTGACCTGTCAATTCCTGTATTTCTGGTGAATATGAAATCAAGTTGCTTGTAGATAACCGCAGAACCAATAATCATTAGTGTGGTAATAACAAATTGAATGGTGACCAACGATTTTCTAATGGAATGACCGGACTTGCCAACTTTAAGTATGCCTTTCATGGATCTTACAGGATCTATTTTTGACATAAACAGGGCTGGGTAAATACCACTTATCATTCCTACTGCCAACATCGCAAAGAACATGTTGAAATAGATATTCAATGGTAACTCTATTGGAGTAATTGACTTTCCGGTAATATGATTGAAATATGGTAGCAACAAAAACAAAAGTGCCAGTGCCAACATAAAAGCAGTTGTTGTAATTAGCAGGGATTCCAGGATAAATTGAGCTCTTAAGCCACTCCTAGCGGCCCCCATTACCTTTCTAACACCGGTTTCTTTTGATCTTTTTGTGGACTTAGCAGTGGTGAGATTAATGAAATTGATGCTTGCAAGAACTAAAATCAGTATTCCGGCTATACTGAGTATCCTGACATAGTCTATTCGGCCTCCTGAGACTTTACCATTTTCAAAATTGCTATACAAATACATATCGCTAAAAGCCTGCAAAAACAGTTCTGCATTATCTTCTTGTGGTCGATGATCTTTAACTGCATCTTGAATATTTTCAGTAGCTTGTTCAGTATTGAATTGATCATCAATCAAAACAAATAACCGATTAGAGTAATTGCCCCAACTATCCAGATAAGGTCGGTCTTTAAGTTTTTTTGCATATGGTACAAGAAAATCAAATTGCAGTGTGCTTCTTTCGGGGATATCTTCAAAAACCACTGCTAGTTGATAGGAGTTGTTATTATTATCCTCCAGCGTTTTCCCAATAACAGATTGATTTTGCCAATCAGGCCCAAAATATTTAATCGCTTCGGATTCAGCCAAAGCGATAGACATGGTATTGTCATTCATGAACTCCAGGTTCCCGGCAATAATTTTCCTTGATAAGAAATTTATTATACTTGGAGTTGCATAAACACCGTCTATTTCCTGGAATTGCTGTTCATTTTTTCTGATTAAAAGATCATTACCCCAACCAGCTATAGCTGTTTCTTTGATGGCAGGGTATTGCTCTTTTAAGACTTTCATTAAGGGGTATGGTGTTCCTTGCCAATGAACCATTTTTCCATTTTCAGGCATGTTTACTGAGACATAGTGAAGTTTGTCTTTGTTTTCAGTGAATTGATTATAACTGAGCTCATCATTTATCCATAAATAGATGAACAGGCTACATACCAAACCAAGTGTTAACCCCAAAAGGTTTGTAAACGTGTAGGCTTTCTCTTTTTTAAATACCCTGAGGGCAACTTTTAAGTAATTTTTTAAAATGTCCATTTGTATTGAGATTTGAGTTTTTTTGAAGCTACTTGGGCGGAAAAACTTTATTACATCAATGATGTAATGCGCCTGAGCACTTCGTTGACCTTTATTTGTTGTGTTTTTGAAATATTGTTCGGTAAGATCCCCCTGGATTTCGTCCATCAAATCAGGGTGACAATACCATTCCAGAAAGCTGGAAGCCCATTTTGGTGGTTCTGGTACTTGCATTAGAAATTGTATTTTGGTGCCATTTTCCATAGCTGATCCCGAGTTTCTCTAAGATCAGTTAATACCTTGTAACCAAATGCGGTCACTTCATAAAGTCGTTTCTTTCTACCTCCTCTTTCAGTTGTTGCGCCACCCATTTTGGAGCTAAGAAACCCTTTCTTTTCTAATCGGCTCAGTACAGTGTGAATCGCAGGTATAGAAATGGTTTTACCAGAGCGTGATTGGTATTCTTCAGCTACGGATACCCCATAAGCATCGTCCGGTATGGCCAACACGATTAACAGTACTGTTTCTTCAAGGCTTCCAAGATTAGGAACTTCTTTCATTATACAATTATTTAATTAACTATTGTATAACAAATATAGAAAAATATAATTAGATACCAAGTTTATCAAGCACCTTAAAAGTTTTTTTGGCCCTGCTTCTAAAACCGGCACTGGCATAAGGAAGCTGGTCATCGATGATCAGTTTTAATTCATTTCCTAATTCTGGCAGGTCTTTACAGATGTTTGTGAGTATGGTCATGGCAAAAACTTTCACCGCTACTGGTTCACTTGACGATTGCAGATAATTAAAACATATATCTGCCAGATCCCCCAAAACTTCTTCTGGTATGGCCATATTCTGAAGTACTCTCACAGTATTTCTTCTGACAGCAACTTGTGGTTTTGTTTTGAGGTTTGCCACAAGTTTGCCAATGTATGGTTCTATTAATTGAGGATGATTATCTGCACAGTGACTCAACACCCAGGCGGCTTTTTGGGTTTGTCTCCAATCATCACTGAAAAACTCCTGCATTAACTCCCTGAATTTTGTTTCATCTTCGGCAATGTAGTGCGCAATGTTTTCAGCTTGTTGTTTTGATTGTTTTCCGGAAAGTGCTGTTTTAATGTCCATTCTGGGAAGTATTTCATTTTAAATTATATGAAAATTAAGTTATATTCATGACAAGCTAAGGACGCAAAACCTAAATTTTTAACTTTAATCACCAACACCACTGACCATGAAAAAAGTAATAATTGGGCTCCTGGCGATAATCATTCTATTTGTCGTAGGACTCGTCATTTTTGTAAATGTCTCTTGGAAAAAAACATATGATCAAGAGTTACCAAGTTTAACAGCAAGTACAGATTCAGCAGTTATTGCTCGGGGTAGGCACCTCGTTTATGGAGCTGCACATTGCGCCCATTGTCATATGCCATTTGAAAAGCTAATGGAAGTTGAGAAAACTGGTAGTGAACCTCCTTTGAGCGGAGGTTGGGGGCTAGAAATCCCTCCTGGAATAATGAGGGCGCCCAACCTTACTCCTGATGAAGAAACTGGGATTGGCTCATACAGCGATGGGCAATTAGCTCGTGCTATGCGCTTTTCCATTGCTCACGATGGAATGCCATTAATGCCGTTTATGCCTTTTCAGGATATGAGTAATCAGGATATGCTGGCCATTATTTCCTATCTCAGGAGCCAACCAGCTGTAAAAAATGAAGTACCCAGGAGTGAATTTACTTTTTTGGGTAAGGCCTTGCTAGCATTTGGTGCGATTAAGCCCGAGGGGCCTTCCGGGCCGACAATTGAGGAAATTAAACCGGATTCTACCATAGCTTACGGGAAGTACCTGGCCAACTCTGTCGGGAATTGTGTGGGTTGTCACACTGAAAGAGATTTAAAGTCTGGTGCTTTCATCGGTGAAAGTTTTGCTGGAGGAATGGTCTTTGAACCAGATAACTTTACGGAGGGATATGCCTTTATTTCACCTAATTTAACACCACATCAAGGCACTGGAATTATTACCAGTTGGGATGAAGCACAGTTTATCAATAGAATGAAATCCGGAAGAGTTTACGCGGGATCCCCAATGCCGTGGGGGGCGTTTGCCAAGTTGGATACGGTGGAATTGAAAGCAATTTACAGATACCTAAACTCATTGGATCCTATAGAAAGGGAAGTCGCTCAGGTAATGTTTGAACCAGGGGAAGAACTTCCACAATAGGAACTTAAAATCTAGAATTTTTAAGAGACAGGTCCAATTAATTGCTAAATGGGCCTGTTTCTCTTGCTATGCACCACAATCATTTACATCTATGACCGTGATCTTGAAATGGTTCTTTTCATTGTATACAAATTCGATAACTACTAGGGATTCAAAATAGTCGTCTCTTGCTTTTGATATGACTGATTTCGCACCAGTGATTTTACCGTCCTCTTCATCAATTCTTACAAATAGGCCTTCACCCTCTGGAAAGCAGAAATCAAATCCTTCACCTACATAGGTTGGGAAATACCCTTCTTCAGCACCATCATCTGTGGCTAGTTTGTTGGCGATTTCTTTAAAGTCTTCATCGAAAGCAGGATCCTCCAGAATTTCCTCAACTGTTTGAATTGTATCTGGAATTTGATGAATTCCTGGCCCTGGATGTAATGTGATAATTCCTGATTCAGTAATTCTCTTTTGTAAAAATTCGGTGTCTTGATTATTGATTGCTACATAAATGGCCAGCGCATTAAAAAGCACATCTTCTTCCGTAGGTTCTGAAATATAATACTCGTCACATTTCTTCAAGGAGAAAACTTCTTCTCCTTCTTTCGTGAGAAGCTTATTACCAATTTGTTCGGATTTCAATTGAATTGTTCCGTTTTCATTTTTGGACATTTTGAAACTCACATTTTGAAACTCCATCTCCACATCTGGCATTCCCTGAAACGTGAGGACACCATTTTCCATTTTTGGATCGCTCACTTCGTACATGATCTCTTCCCCCTCGTTGATTACCAGAAAATAACTACCAGGGCTTCCTGCAAACTCTGAGAAGTCAACTTTGGCATATTTTTTTGTGAAGCAATCTTCAATTATTGATTTGGTTGCTTGATCCACAATGTAGTAGCTACTCTGAAAATCTGACAAATCAGGGCTGTTACTTTCAGTTTTTTCATTTTTGTTTGAGGAATTTGTGCATGCGAAGGCTCCCAATATCAGTAGGGATAGAATTGTGAAAGGTTTCATAGTTTTTTGAAGGTTTCTTAAATATACCGGATTGGTATTTAGTAATCAAACAAAAAAAAGGCGGCCCCAAAAGGTAGCCACCCTTGCACTATGAAAAATAGTCTTTACTATATTTTTGTAACTCTTAACGCACGCTTATACGTGATTCAAATGTATAGATATTGCTCAATTCTTAGTGCTGAAAATGGGTGAACAGGAACAATAAGTGTACGAATGAGAAATTCTTTTTATTCCAACCGAATGCAGTTGAAAAATCTATATTTGCTTTTGGAATTTTTAGGATATGGGAGCAATATACAAGTGCGTTTTTCTGGATAGAGATGGTGTCATAAACAAAGACTTTGTGGATTATGCATACACTTTGGATCGCTTTATAATTTTGGATGGTGTAAAGGAAGGTCTGACAAAACTAAAAGAAGCTGGCTACTTATTGATCATCATCACTAACCAATCTGGAATTGCGAAAGGAATATATACTGCTGATGACATGCGGAAATGCCATGAATACATGCAGAAAAGCCTTGATCAAATGATCGATGGGATCTATTATGCACCCTACCATCCTTCTGTTACTGAGTCACTTACCCGAAAACCGGGCTCACTTATGTTTGAAAAAGCAATTGCAAAGTTTAACATAGACGTTGCTCGGTCATGGATGATTGGAGATAAAAAAAGAGACCTGGAACCAGCACAAAAATTAGGTGTTAAAACTATACAGGTAGATGGTCATGATGACGGTATAGCTGATTATGTTGCAGAGGACCTATTAGCAGCTGCTAATTGGCTAATAAACAAATAGCCCGATCATTGATCAGGCTATCGTAAAGTGTGAATTGTATCAAGATAATTTAATCGACTCCCGGTAAATTTCCACTGGCTCCATTTTTTAGATCTACCATCATTTCTGCCAATTTGGGAATAAACTGAGAACTTGAAAGATCTTCATTATTGATAATTTCCTGAATACCCTTGAGCTTATCCTCCAAATCCTTAAACTCATGACTTTCGATCCTTCCTTACCCACCGCTATATCAATGGGATCTGTTGAAAGAGATTCAGCCAGTACAAAACCTTCATCTATCCAGCTACCATCAGCTCTTTTTCCTTTTACTTTTGCCCAGTCACCCTCATTGCTCTGAATGGCAACAACATCCATTGTGCTAAAGACCTTTTTGGATTCAGTTAGTAGATCAGGTCTTTTATAGATTTTTGTTTCTTGAATAAAAACTCCAGCTTTCCCTCCTTTAACAATAAACTCTGTTCGGCACCAGCCCTCCATATCATCAGCAAGTTTAATCTTCACAAAAGTTTTTCCTGATGTTGTATCAGTTTCTGTTTTTCCCAGATAGGTGATTCCTTCACCAAGGTTCAAGGAGGTTTTCCACTTGCCTTTGGGATTTGGCGTTTCGCGAACAGAACTCTTATCCCATATACAAACTGCTTCTGAAATCTGGTTTTCCGGTAATGTTGCTTCTTCTTCTAATGTGCTTAATGTCGTAGAGTCTGTAGTAGTATTTTCCGCATTTTCGTTTGAATTTGACGAGCTGCAATAAGTGAACAGTAGACCTATCAAACTAAATAATAAGGCATTTTTCATTCTTGTGTTCATGATTTGTGGTATTAAGATTGTGAGCAATGAATTTCAGGAATATCAAATTGAAATCCAATTGGTGGTACATAAAAAAGCCACTCATCAATTTCTTGAATGGCTCCTTTTAAATGAGAAAAGGCTATGGCTACTGTGTAGCTGTCATAAAGTATTTTTTTCCTCCTCGTTCAAATATGAATTCCGTTTCTGTGAGTGAAATGATTTTTTGCTCCCACTTTTGACCAATGTAATCAACGTAAAGTACACCATTTACTTTGTCTCTCCATCCCCAGGCTCCTGTTTGTGTACCAATGGTTTTATACTTTCCAAGCGTCATAAATTTTTGTTTCAAAGCATTGGATTCATTCTTAGCGTTATCGGGAATCCACCATTTATTCATCAAAAGGTCCTCCCATGATTTTAATTTTGCTTTTGCAGCAGCAGCACTGTCAGCAGCGTTAGTTTGTGCAACTGCATCAGTTGATGAAATAGCCATGAAAAGGCACAGGGTAAATATTGCAAATAAAGTTTTCATGATTTGGTAGTTTTTGTTTCAGTAAGTTGAAAAGTAAAGATAATAAGAAATCTATCCAATTGAAATATACCAATATTTAATTATACTTTTTCATTAGTGCGTACTTCAGGTGTTTGTTAAATTTTGTTAAAATGTATTTTTGGCAAATTTTATTACGAAACAGGGGTTAAAATGTTTTCTGTACGGTACTGTTCACTGGTTTGTTGCAATATTATACTAAATGAGAATCCCGAAATAAGTTAAATCATTGATAATCAATTAATTAATAATATTGGTATTGAATTGGCATGATCAAAACCATTTTAAACTCAAATAAAAAGGTTATGAACAGCACAAAATTTCTAAGTCGATTTGTGGCATTGGCACTATTGTTTGTGGCAATGCAGGGATCTGTATTTGCAAAAGATCCCAAAACAGTAAAAAAAGCTCGTAAAGCAGTGGAAGAAGCGGCTCCACATGATTGGCAAACTTATGCTGAGGCTGCTAGCATGTGTTTCAAAAAATCCGTTAACTGGGAAGAAGCCCTGGACTGGGTTGAGAAATCTGTTGAAATCAGGGAGACTGCATTTAATCTGGAGGTAATGGGAGACTATTATTTGAAGAATAAAATGCCCGCTAAGGCCATTGAGTATTATATCAAAAGCATGGATAAAGCTCGTGCTATTGATGTAAATTCTGATCTGAGGAGTCAGCAAGCCAAGATCAGGAAAGCAGATAGGTTACTGTAATAATCTGAAGAACAACAACATCAAAAAGGCGCTATACTCAGGCGCCTTTTTCATTTTATTTTATGTTGTCTATCATAAAATTTTTTCATTCAAAATAGATTGTATTTCTTTGCGGTCGTAATTGACGAACGTTATTGTTACGCCAGTTCGAGCTACGGAAACTTATGGACAAAAACTTGATTCTCTGTGTGGATGATGAAAAATCCATCCTGGATACACTGAGAGCATTGCTTAGGAGAGCTTTTAAAAACTATTCTCTCAAATTTGCAGAAAGTGCTGAGGAAGCACTGATGCTTTTGGAAGATCACCCTGAAAATGATTTTGACAAGCTGGTTGTCATCAGTGATTGGCTTATGCCTGGAATGAGAGGTGATGAGTTTCTTGTCAAAGTGCATCACAGGTATCCAAATTCCCTTAAAATTATCTTATCAGGTTTGATTGATCAAAGCGGAATTAAAAAAGCCACTGAAGAAGCCAATGTATATGAGTTGGTGGCCAAACCCTGGGACGGTAAACATCTCATAAACTTAATCCAACGAGGGATCGAGGAAAACTAATCGTCAAGAAGAGCTCCTCCACCATGTCCCGTCAATCTCCATCTTTCATCATAGACTGATCTATATGTAACTTGCATGACAGCTTTACCACCCCCAAACCATTTTCTTGCAGTTTTAGCTCCTTCTAAGTCTTTTGTGGTGAGCAATTGAATCGTTCTTCCTGCTGGTATAATGGTTTCTGGGACAAGGTTGGTATATCCATATTTAAAACTGTCAACTTTTTGGATCACAGCTTTATAAAACCCATGGTGATCCAAATTATAGGTGGAATCTTCGTAAAGCACATTTACCTCCTCAATGAATGCCGGACCAATGCCATTGTTGACAATTGTAAGTTGATAAGTACTGTCGTTTGGTTGTGAATTCCATACTTCCAGATACGGTAACACCGAAGCATGTTGTTGTTTTCGGATCAATTGTGTTTGATAAATTATGATGAACAATGTACCCATACTGGCGAGAATGGCAAGTATACTCATTAGTTTTTCTGAATTCCAAAATCTCTTTTCATTCATGTTTCTGTACCTGTAGTGTTCTTTATAAGTAAAGATTGACCAAACAAATCTAATCAAAAGATAGGATCATCCTAGCTTAGATTTTGATCACTAGTTTGCATTCCAAACATTGTTTTAATCCATGCAATCTCTGCAGCTTTTTGCTTAATTTTGTTGGATTAAATAAACAACAAGCCAAAGAATATGTCGAAGGAATTAACACCCGTAAAACCATATCAACCAAAGAACCATATTCGAATTGTAACTGCTGCTTCACTTTTCGATGGACATGATGCCGCTATCAACATCATGCGCAGGATTATTCAGTCTACCGGTTGTGAAGTGATACACCTGGGGCACAATAGGTCCGTTCAGGAGATCGTAGATTGCGCAATTCAGGAAGATGCCAATGCTATTGCCATCACATCATATCAGGGTGGGCATGTAGAATTCTTTAAGTACATGTATGACCTCTTGAAAGAAAAGGGAGCTTCGCAAATTAAGATATTCGGCGGGGGAGGAGGAACTATCCTGCCAGACGAGATCAAAGAACTACATGATTACGGAATAGATAGAATTTATAGTCCTGATGATGGGCGAGAGCTTGGCCTACAGGGTATGATCAATGACATGATCCAGTCTTGCGATTTTCCAATTGGGGTGAGTCTAAATGGCGAAGCAAAGGATATTGAATCTAAAGACCCAAAAAATATTGCCAGATTGATCTCTGCAGCTGAAAATTTCCCGGAATCAGCAATTGACATTATCAAACAGGTAAGGGAGAAGTCTGAGACGGTTAAGACACCCGTACTGGGAATCACTGGTACTGGCGGTTCAGGTAAATCTTCTTTGGTAGACGAACTGGTTAGGAGGTTCTTAATTGATTTTCAAAACAAAAAGATTGCAGTAATTTCTGTTGATCCTTCCAAAAGAAAAACAGGTGGTGCATTGCTTGGTGATAGGATTAGAATGAATTCCATTAGTAGTGACAGGGTTTACATGAGATCACTTGCGACCAGGCAATCTAATCTGGCATTGTCAAAATATGTTCAGGATGCTGTGGATATTGTTAAAGCCGCCAATTTTGATCTGATTATCCTGGAAACCTCAGGAATTGGACAGTCAGATACAGAAATTATTGAGCACTCCAATCTTTCACTATATGTAATGACTCCTGAGTATGGTGCTGCCACACAATTGGAAAAAATAGACATGCTTGATTTTGCTGATGTGATTGCCCTGAACAAGTTTGATAAAAGAGGAGCACTTGATGCATTAAAGGATGTCAAAAAGCAATACAAAAGAAACCACAATCTTTGGGAAGCTAAAGATGAGGAATTGCCGGTTTATGGGACAATTGCTTCTCAATTTAATGATCCAGGGATGAATAAATTGTATCGGGTGATCATTGACAGGATTGTTGAGAAAACCGGAGCAGATTTACCTTCTACATTTGAGGCTTCAGATGAGATGTCGGAGAAGGTCTATATCATCCCTCCAAAGAGGACCAGGTATCTATCTGAAATCACTGAAACCATCAGAAGTTATAACGATACAGCATTACAGCAAAAGGAAATAGCTCAAAAACTGTTTGGTATTCAGAAGTCAATTGATACTTTGAAGGATTCCAATTTTGACGACAAAGACAGGTTGATCAAGCAGTTGCAAGAGGTTTATGAAACAGTCCTACTGGACCTGGACCCTCATAACAAAAGGATTCTCGACGACTGGAATGGTAAGTGCGAGCAGTACAGAGGTGAGGAATTTTTGTATAAGGTTAGAGATAAAGAAATCAGAGTAAAAACCCACACCGAATCATTGTCGCATTCACAAATCCCAAAAGTTACACTCCCGCGCTATGAGGCCTGGGGAGATGTTTTACATTGGAATTTACAGGAAAATGTACCAGGGGAGTTTCCCTACACTTCTGGTGTATTCCCATTCAAGAGACAAGGTGAAGACCCAACAAGGATGTTTGCCGGGGAAGGTGGACCTGAAAGAACAAACCGCAGATTCCATTATGTATCGAAGGGTTTGCCAGCTGCCAGGCTATCAACTGCTTTTGATTCTGTTACACTTTATGGAGAAGACCCTGATTATCGTCCGGATATTTATGGAAAAATCGGTAATTCTGGCGTAAGTATTTGTTGTTTGGATGATGCTAAGAAGTTGTATTCCGGGTTCAACTTATGTGACCCTACTACTTCAGTATCCATGACCATCAATGGACCAGCTGCAACGATATGTGCATTCTTCATGAATGCAGCGATTGATCAACAGTGCGAAATTTACATCAAGGAAAATGGCCTGGAGAAAGAGGTTTCTCAAAAAATTGAGTCTCTATACAAAGAAAAGGGAGCCAAGAGACCATCATACCAGGGAGAACTTCCAGAGGGAAATGATGGACTGGGATTAATGCTTTTGGGTGTAACTGGTGATCAGGTGTTACCAAAGAATGTATATGATGAGATAAAAACCCGAGCGCTTTCTTCAGTGAGAGGAACTGTTCAGGCAGACATTCTTAAAGAAGATCAGGCTCAGAACACATGCATATTCTCCACCGAGTACTCTCTGCGGGTAATGGGTGATGTGCAACAATATTTTATTGACCAGAATGTAAGGAATTTTTATTCTGTTTCAATTTCCGGGTATCATATTGCGGAGGCAGGAGCCAATCCAATTACACAGTTGGCATTAACATTATCTAACGGGTTCACGTTTGTTGAGTACTATGTGTCCAGAGGCATGGACATTAACAAGTTTGCACCTAATCTTTCATTTTTCTTTTCTAATGGTGTGGATCCTGAGTACGCAGTAATTGGCAGGGTGGCAAGAAGAATTTGGTCTAAAGCCATGAAACTGAAATATGGTGCCAATGAGAGATCACAGAAACTAAAATACCATATCCAAACTTCGGGGAGATCACTTCATGCTCAGGAGATTGATTTTAATGATATTAGAACCACTCTACAGGCATTGTATGCGATTTATGACAATTGTAACTCTTTACATACCAATGCTTATGATGAAGCCATTACAACGCCGACGGAAGATTCTGTGAGGAGAGCAATGGCCATTCAATTAATCATTAACAAGGAACTAGGATTGGCCAAAAACGAGAATCCAATTCAAGGGTCTTTTATCATTGAAGAGCTAACTGATCTGGTAGAAGAAGCAGTGATGGCAGAATTTGACAGGATTACCGAAAGAGGTGGTGTCCTGGGTGCCATGGAAACCATGTACCAGCGAAATAAGATCCAGGAAGAGAGTCTTCATTATGAGACTTTGAAGCATACCGGAGAGTTTCCAATCATTGGAGTGAATACATTCTTATCTTCTAAAGGTTCACCAACTATCATTCCTAAAGAAGTAATCAGAGCCACCAAAGAAGAAAAAGAATACCAAATTGAAATGTTGGGTAATCTGCACGGTGCTAATGAAGAAAAGTCAAAGGAAATGCTTCGAAAGCTGCAGCATGTGGCCATCCAAAATGGTAACATCTTTGAAGAGTTAATGGAGACCGTTAAGTTCTGTTCTTTAGGTCAAATTACTAATGCTATGTTTGAAGTGGGGGGGCAGTATAGAAGGAATATGTAAGAAGCAAATGAGCTGTTGGGTCGAAAGACCCGACAGCTCAATAAACAGATCATTTAAGACCCTACAGCTCATTTACAAAGACCCGACAGGTTATGTACAAGTGTTAGTCCTTACAAATTGACCTTGATGATTACAGTATTCACCAAAGTAGTCTTTACTTTTAATGTCTTTCCATCCTCTTTCCATTCAAATTCACTGGCCTCTCCACCAATCGTAACCGATGAAGGCGCCTTATCCATCCCAATGGTCATCAATTCAATAGTCCTGCTACCGGGAGCTCCGTTATAACCATTACCAGTTACTTCAAGTGTGATGTCTATTGATTCTGAATTGGATTCAGCTTCCATTCTTATGACCTGATAAGCATCCTTTGTAAGTGCTTCTTTAGTTTTACCATCATCGAAGTACGTTTGTCCAGTACTTTTTTGATTATCCAGGAAGTAGGATATAGTTAAATTTTCAGAAGTATATTCCTCAGTGTTTTGCATCATTGAGGTAGTGGTTATCAAACTCCCAGCTTTTACATAAACGGGGATCTCATTTATAGTAAGACTTTGTGAATGAAAAGATCCACCTTTGAGAACTTCATTTGTCCAGTAGTTATACCAATTTCCTTCAGGAAGGTATACATCTAGTTTTTCAACTCCTGGGTCTAGTACTGGAGCAATAAGGAACGCATTTCCCCACATGTACTGGTTAAATAGTGTGTCAGAAACATTTTCAAATTCCAGGAACATAGGTCTGGCCTGGGGCATTCCAGTTTGTTGGTTCTCCCATGAAATTGTATAGTTATAGGGAAGCAATTTGTATCTTAATTCAACGGAAGGACGAACATATGATTGAATTTGTGAATCCCACAGTGCTGGTTCAGGAGGAGCGGTATTCGCATCTCCATGTGGTCTGAATATGGCGGTCCATGCTGCAAACTGCATCCACCTCACATACAATTCAGGATCTTTTTCTGCCATGCTAAAGCCACCAGCATCTGAATGCATATATCCAAGCCCCGAAAGACCCATACTTAGAATAGCAGGGACATTTGATTGGAAACCTGACCAGGACCTGCTTACGTCACCGGTCCAAGGGATCAATCCGTATCTTTGTGTACCTGCAAATCCTGCTCGTCCCAATTTGAAAAGTCTTTCATTCGGATAATTTTGAGCATAACCCTCACTAATGTTTTTTGTCCACTCATGACCGTAGGTGCCGTGTACTTCCAGTGCCAGCCCAGTTTCATGTACCAGACTATCCGGGTGTTTTTCCGGTTCCCCCAGATCAACCCACCAACCGGACACGCCTTGTTTCTTAAGTCGGTCATATTGATTCCAGACCCAGTCTCTTGCTTCTGGTTTGTATATGTCTAACAATCCGGCATCACCAAAATAGAATTCAGGGATGGTTTTAGTATTGCCATCTGGTCCCAGTGCTAATAGTTTATTCTTGTCCAGATAATCGAAATTTTTTGATTTTTTGGTAAAAAATGGTTCAGAGACAACAATAGTCTTAACCCCTTTATCAGCAAAACCCTGGATCATTTCTTCTGGGTTTGGCCAATTTTCAAGGTCCCAATCTAACTGCCCCATATTTCCGTCGGTTAATTCAGTACCAAACCAATACAGGTCTAATATCACTGCATCTACTGGGTATCCAGCGGCAATTGCCTGATTTAGAATGCTCTCAGTTTCTTCACGGCTTCTGTATCCAAATCTGGATTGAAGATTTCCAAGAGCCCAGATTGGAGGTAATGGCTGTTTTCCTGTGAGATCAGTGTAAGTATTAAGAAGTTCCTTATTATCATCACCATTAATAAAGTAATAAGTCATATTTCCTCCCAGGGTCGAAAATTCAAGAATATCGGATGCAGTTTTTCCGATATCAAACTGACCCCTGGCTGGATTATCAAAAAGCAACATATAGTTACTCGAAGAAGTTAGATGAGGTATAGAATAGTTCAGAGACTCATGTCCATAGCTATATCCATATTGCGGTCGATTAAAATGTTCAAATTTATAACCTCTTCTGTTTAAAGGGATGGCTCTGAATCCAGTACCGTAAATATGTTCTTCTTCCGAAAGGCTAAACCTCCATTTGGTGGTGGTTGTATCTCTTGTGTAACCATCCTCCTCAGAAAGTTTCAAACCAGTTGTTATATCAAAGTAACTTATGCTAAAAGGGTTCAAATAAATTTCAGCGTACATTTCAGCAGTGCTGAGTTTTAGCTTATTTTCTTCAATTTCACTTAATTCCACTGGAATTGGGTCAATCAAAACTGGTGCATGCGTGCGGTCAGAATACGTAATGCTATCAGTATAGGAGACTTTAAAAACATTTTGATGTACAGCGCTCACGGTATATGTACCACCGTTCTCCTGAGCACTTAGTGTTGTACCATCAAATTCATACTTTTTTTTATTTTCACATCCAAAGATGATTGAGCATAGTAATAGTAGGGACAGAATATTCTTCATTTTATCGAATTAAAAAAATCTGTGCTAATATAAAGGATTTGACAAATGATGGAATAACCAAAACAGAAAGTAAACATTTAGATGTCGCTAGTTATGAGCACTGTCATAAAACTTCACTGAATCTAATTTTGCGGGAAAGTATCATTCCGTTCCTGGCATTTAATCCAATAAAAAAAAGATTCAAACTTCCAATGATTTGTTCAACCAATTGGACAAATTGAAATATTATGTCAATTGCCCCGTAATGAGACCTGTAGTAAAGTAAACATGCTAAAGCAATGAGAATAAATCCATTGATCATTATGAGCTTCATCCTGTTTAACTTTTTAGTAACAGTGGGGTGTGTTGAATTTCCTGCAAGTTGCTTACCGGTCAGGGCTAATGCGGGCATACAGAAGATCAATATAGGTAGGGTATATAATATACTTTGCTTCACTGATCTGATGTAATTATGGTTTCCATCAATTTCGGCATGGATCGAGAAAATCAGGAATAAGGAAATCGTTGCAGTCGCCAGAATTGTTGCAGCAATATGTATGTATAAAATTTGTTTATGTTTCATGTTTTTGAAATTCGAGTGAGCTCAAATTTCAATTAGGCGGCTTATTTAAAATTGTAGGAATCGGAAGTGAGCCATCTCTTTTCTCAGGTTTTTTGGAGATCTTCCAGTTATTTTTTTGAAAGCATTAATGAAATGTGCCTGATCAAAAAAGTGACTATCATAAGTTATTTCAGTGAGCGTATTTTCTGTTTGACTCATTTGCAGGATAGACTGCTTGAGCTGAACGAGTTGGATGAATTCTTTAGGGGCACAGCCAATATGTTTGTGGAAGTGATCACGTAATGCACGATCTGATAGGTTTAACCGATCAGCCAATTCACGAAGTTGGATATAGCCCTGCCTCAATTCAATAGTATCCACTGCATCTTTAATGATTTGCAGGTCTTTCTCAATCAATGTGTTCAAAAAAACCTGCTCAACTTTCTCAAACATTTCTTCAACAGAAAGACAATTGAGTATTTCTCCACGGAAATCAGTGGCAGTTTTTCCAAACAGGTCAATTGTATCGATAAGCCAGGGGAGGGCGTTAATGGGGCGGTCTGTAAGATGTGCCAGGGTGTAAGGTTTAACATGAGCACCTAGTATTTTTATCTTGTCTGTAAGTGGTAATACAGTTATTTTGTTGGTTGATATTCTCGAAATGACCATGTCTACCTTTTCACTGACTTCAAGATCATGATTTGTAACCATAAATGGATGATCGAAGAAGTATCCAAATGTGATCCTTGGAAACGGCATGACATACTCTTGTGATTCCTTGAATTGATCAATTGGAGTCTCCATGTAGAAGTAATAATCCACCAGGGTAGCTAAAAATTTATCATGTGGTTGCTGTATGAGAAATGGATTATTCATGGGATTCTACCCTAAATGTACCAAATTCATTACCCTAAGACCTGTTTCAAATGATGTTTTAAATGGGAAACGTAATCTTCAATCAAAAACTCAAGTGTATATAATTCCTGACCTTCTTTCCCTGTATCACAAAGGTTTTGAAGTTTCTCGTGAGAAATTCCATCAATGGTTCTAATTATTTGAAGATTCAGCAGTCGCCATAGGTCAATACTATCCTGGATATTGGCTGCCTGGTAGTTCTGGAGCTGGACCCATTCGTCCTGATGATAAACAATGTTTTCTTTTGGTTTGTATTGGGTCATGACAAACCTTCTCAAATTCGTAACAGCACTGTCAATCAAATGTCCCACTACTTCTTTTCTCGACCACTTTTCCGGACTTCTTTTGAATTCCCAATCTTGTTCACTGATGGATTTGAATTGTTCAATACTATTGTTGAGAATACTATGGATTTCTTCCTGTGGGCTCATTTAGTTTTTAATTGATTCTAACGGTAGCTTGCAAACATAGTTGTTCAACTACTGACCCTAAAGAGTAACCACTATGGAAAATCCATCTTGCAAACATGAATAACTTTAAATCTTTAGCAATTATGAGAATAAAAGGAATCCGAACTTTTATCAAAGCAGAACTGTAAACTTATTATTCATTGGGGATCATTACATTGCTCTTCTATCTGGTGACACTACTATTTTGCACTTGAGCTATCAATAGACACCATTCCTATTGGCTATTTTGCCTCCAATTAACCAAAAATACAATCTTAGAAATCCATTCATGGGTTGAAGGGAGTCCCAATGCTCTACGATTTGTCCATTTTCTATTCTCCATGTATCGCATACGTTAAACCCTTTGCTATCATTTCCACGATCTTTCTTGTTCGTTGTGATCTGTGAGTGGAAAATGACATATTCACCATCGGCATACACGTGCTTTACATCATAAGAATAGTCTGGGAATCGCCTGGTAAAATCTTGTACGTATTTTACGAGCGCCTCCATTCCATCTGGAATACTCCTATTGTGTTGCCTATAGTGAGGGTTCCCAAATTTTTTAAGCACACGCGAAAATTCGTGATTGTTCATTAAGAGTTGCACAAAGTCTAATACCAACTGTACATTTCTGGTTTCCCCGATTGACCAATTGTCTTTTCTAAGCTGTTCGAAACTGATATTAATTGTATCCATAATCAATTATTTTTTGCATTTATCTATTAACTTGCAAAAAGCAAGTAAGCAAAATTAAACATTAACTTGCATTTTGCAAGTGATAACAGGAAAGAATATGAGATCAGACTGCCCGGTTAGTTATGCTTTGGACTTTTTCGGTGATAAATGGACGTTTTTAGTCATCCGGGACCTAGTGCAAGGAAAGAAGTTTTATAAGGATTTTTTAAATTCCAAAGAGGGTATTGCCACCAATATTTTATCAGATAGATTAAAAAAGCTGGAGAGCAATGGAATTATTTCCTCAAAAATTTTTGAGCAACTAAAGACAAAGAAGGAGTATTCTCTCACGGATAAAGGGAAGGATTTGATTCCAGTTATGATAGAAATGATGGTATGGTCGGATAAATATCAGGAAGGGCTGGCAATAGATAAAGGATTGATCGAAAAAGCAAGTACAGATCGGGATGGATTGATATCTACAATTAAGGAAGGATTGGAATGATTGCCCGACTTTTTGCCCAAATTTCTTGCAATGTTGGGATTATCACGAACACATTCTCATTTTAAACAAACAAAAAAAGGCGCCTCTTGGGCGCCCTAATTCTTTCTTTCCGTAGCTGTATCCATAGCTGGTAGATACAATATTTTTAGCTGGTTCGAAACGATAAAATAGCTGGTTGTTATCGTTTTGATGATTCAAAGATGGGGTGTTTTTTTAGGGTAGGAAAGAGGGTGGTAGTCAACCAGAAAAGTATTGGAAGAATGGGAATTTAGCCCGTTAAGTGTCAAAGTAACCCTTGTGATTTTAACAGGTTGAAAAAGGCTGTTTTATAGGTGTCACTAACAGGTATCCATTGTTCATTGATTAACACCCTGGCTTTCTCTATTTCATCAATCTGCCCGATGGCCACCACATAGGATTTGTGAACCCGAACAAACTGTTCTGTTGATAATTTGTCTAGCATCGCACTGAAGCTTTGCAGTGTTAATACACGCTCTGCTTTGGTATATATGCTCAGATAATCTTTTAACCCTTCAATGTAAAATATGTCATCAATTTTGACTTTTTTCCATTTATTTTCAGTCTTTACAAAGAGAAAGTTCTTTTCTTCACTGGGTTCTCCTTCAATTCCTGATGGCGTAAATGCAACTCTGTCTAGTGCTTTTTGAGCACTCTCCAGAAAACGGTCAAAGGCAATTGGCTTTAATAAGTAATCCGTGGCATCCAGTGAGAATCCTTCTAAGGCGTATTCATCGTAAGCGGTTGTGAATATTATTTGTGGTTTGTTTTTCAGGATATTGACCAATTGGGTGCCTTTAATGTCTGGCATTTGGATGTCTAAGTAGATAAGGTCTATGTGATTGGATTTGAGATAGGAGAGTGCCTCCAATCCACTACTGAAACTGTTGACACACTCCAGGAATGGGACTTTGTTGATGTAGTCCACAATCTTGCGAAGTGCCAAAGGTTCGTCATCAATCGCTATGCATTTTAAGTTATTCATGCCGTTTCCAGTGATAAGCGTACTTTAAAGTAATTGTCTTCCTGTTTAATTTCCAATTGGTGTTTATCAGGATAAAGCAGGTCAAGTCTTCTCTGAACGTTCTGGAGTCCAATACCACCGACCTCATCTTTCTGATTGTTTTCATCGTCAATGGAATTAGTGATCTGGAAAAATAAATTGTCTTCCTCTGTGGTCAATGACATCTCTATTTTTGGATCTTTCCCTGCATGTTTAAACGCATTCTCCACAAATGGAACCAGTAACATAGGAGCCACATTGATCTGGTGATCGAAATTGGTTAAATCTATTTTAATACCACTGGTATCTTTCAAACGCATGTTCTGTAATTCAATGTAGGACTTCAGGTAGTCTATCTCCTTTTGTAGGTTGACCCATTCAGTATTGGAATCATACAGCATGTACCGCATTATGGAAGAGAGTTTCACAATGGCGTCTGAGGCTTCCTGTGAATGAGGATATACGAGTGTGTCAATATTATTAAGGACATTGAACAGAAAATGGGGATTAACTTGATTTCGCAACATCATTAATTCACTTCTCAGCTGTTCTTTTTCCATTCTTGATCTCATTTCCAGGTTTTTAAACCAATCCACCACAAATCGCAGGAAGAATGCCCAAATGATGAAGCCAAATGGTGTAGCAAACCTTCTGATTAGCTCCACAGTAATTTCAAGGAATTCTAAATCAACATCTTCACTTTGTATCACAACTGCCCTTAGAGAAGGAAGACCCAGAAGATTGTCAATTCCAAGTTTTAATACAGGGTAAATCAGAAGTATTCCAAGGGTTACACCAATGAAGTAGAACCATTTGCGAGCAAACCATTTAGGGATAACGTAATAATAATACCCATAAAAAATAGCGAATTTGAAAGGCATACTAACTACAAACCATAACCAGATTTTTTCCTGAGGGAATTCATCTGCATTATCCATGATAAACCATATACAAAACATATAGCAAAGCCAATAAATCACCTGAGAAGTGATTTTTAGATATCGCTTATCGAAAAATAGGTTTGCAGTTTCTGTCATGCTCCAAAAGTACTTGTATTCGGTAAAACCGCCTATTTAAATCTGCAACACACCCATTTGGATCGATCACAGGGCGCAAATAATCTATGAAATACATTGGCGATAATAATGTCGAGTTGGTCCAGTAATTAGGAGAGGTCGTCTATTGCATTTTATATAGTGTGCCATATCCCATTCTTTTGAAACTGAAATTAATCGAAAGGGGCTTGTAACATTTAAGCAACCTTTACACACATATAAGCATCAGCATAGTGTATCAAAAACTCAAAACAATGAAAACTCTAGTACTTACGTTTCTTGCACTTATGATTTCAGTCTTGGTTACCGCACAACAAACCATTACTGGTAAAATTATAGATGCAGAAACTAATGAACCCTTACCCTATGCAACGATTGGTTTCGAACATTACCACATTGGTACCTTAAGTGAAGCAGATGGTTTTTTTAAAATGACCATTAGCGAAGCACTTAGGGACCATGAGGTAACCGTATCTTTTATTGGTTACGGTGATTACAAATTTATCCCCAGAGCAGTCCAGGGAGAACTCAAGATTGCCCTGCAGCATGAAGACTTCCAGTTTGATGAGGTGGTGATCAGAGCTGTTACCGCTGATGAATACATGAAAAAAGTCATTCGAAGAATTTCGGAGAATTACATGAATACTCCATTCAATACCATTTCTTCATATTCAGAGCTTTTTCAGGAAAATGAACGGGTAGTATCCATAGTAGATGCGGAAGTGCTTTCTTACCAATATCCCTATTTATTGGACAGCACCAATCAACATCAACTATTAGCCTACACGGAAAAAGGAGCACATGAAATAGAATTCATGAAGGACCGAGCTGAGAAGAAAAAGGCTAAAAAGAAACGTAAAGCGGAGAAAAAGGGTGAGGAATTTGACGAAGAAGACTACAATGTAGTAAAAGCAGGTTTCGGAGGACCGGAAACTATTCTTAAGATGGATCCGGTGCGTAACCTTACCAATTTTATGGACTCTACCCAATTCAAGAAGTTCCGGTTTGAGTTCATGGAACCTACGGTTTACAATGGGAGAGATGTTGAAGTAGTTCAGATCAAAACAAAAGGAAAGTATGATCATCAAAAATTCACTGTCAATGTTTTTGTGGATCAGGCCAGTCTGGCAATTATCAAAATTGAGCAAACTGGTAAATATGTGATACCTGTAGCGGTGAAGCCTGTGTTATTGGCTTTTGGAATTACGATTGATGAAACGAAATACGAACATTCAATTAAATACAAAAGCACCAATGGTATCTGGTATCCAGAAGTAAGCCAGTGGGACCTTCATCTCGGTATTGGTAAGCTTCACTTTTTCTCAAAAAATGAATACTCCCTCTTTGAAATCGGACAGGTATTCCGAATCAAGAACATAGAAACTGAAGACATCAGAGAAATAGAATCATCAAAAAGATTAGACACCGGTAAAGAACTTGATAAGCAGATATATCCACTGGAGGATGAAGCCTGGCAACAGGTAGTGAAAAGTGACTGACGCGTAAATCAGGTGATTAGCGGTGTAATAAATTGATTATTAGGCATTACGAATAAGAAAATAATAATTGCACATAACCAAAAACTCATGTTACAAATAAAAAACCTATCAAAAACTTACTCTAACGGAGTAAAAGCATTGAATAATATCAACCTGGATATTCCTGTTGGGATGTTTGGTTTGCTAGGACCCAATGGAGCCGGTAAATCAAGCCTGATGCGAACCATAGCCACGCTACAAGAACCGGATACCGGAAGTATTCAAATGAAAGATCTCAATGTACTCACCCAGAAAGAGGAGGTTAGAAAGATACTGGGTTATTTGCCACAGGAATTTGGCGTGTACCCAAAAGTGAGTGCCGAAGTATTATTGAATCACCTGGCTGTACTGAAAGGAATTAGCAATTCGAAAGAAAGAAAAGAGCTTGTGGAAGCATTGCTCAATAAAACCAATCTTTGGCAAGCCCGAAAGAAAAACCTGGGCGGTTATTCCGGTGGGATGAAGCAACGATTTGGAATTGCACAGGCATTGATTTCAAATCCAAAACTGATCATTGTGGATGAGCCGACTGCCGGTTTGGACCCTGCTGAGAGAAACCGTTTTCTCAACTTGTTGAGTGAATTGGGTGAGAATACAGTGGTCATTCTCAGTACTCACATTGTAGATGATGTAAAGGAATTATGTACCAATATGGCGATCATCAACAAAGGGGAGGTCTTGTTAAGAGGTAATCCATTGGAATCAATTGATGCGATTGAGGGTAAGATTTGGAAAAAGTCAGTAGAGAAGGTTGAATTGGCCGGTTACAAGTCTGAATACAAAGTGATTTCTGAGCGGTTAATTGCCGGGAAACCGGAGATTCATGTCTTTGCCGATGTGCAACCAGGCGCTGACTTTGAACCTGTGATGGCTGATCTGGAGGATGTGTATTTTTCAGAGATCATGGGAGCAACTGTTTCTGAACCAGCATTAGCTGAAGCAATTTAATTCACCTTAAAAAATTGTAAAACTATGTGGTTCCAGATACTCAAATTTGAATTACAATACAGAAAGAAAAGGCCCGCTACTTATATTTATTTTGGTATCCTATTCTTAGTCGCATTCCTTTCAATCAGCACTGATGTTGTTACGATTGGAGGTGGAACAGGTCTCGTAAAAGAGAATGCCCCAGCAACAATTGCCAAAATGATGGTGATCTTGTCTGCTTTCATGATGATGATTACCTCTGCAATCATGGGTGTTGGTGTTTTAAGAGATTTTGAGCACAATACAGAGTCGATGATGTTTACAACCCCAATCAAGAAGAGAGATTACCTAATTGGAAGATTTCTGGGTTCTTTTATTGTGACTCTGCTTGTATTTTCCGGGATATTGTTTGGTTTTGTGCTGGGTGAATTCATGCCGTGGCGAGATGCTGATAAACTATTGGCATTCAACTTTTGGAATTATTTTCAACCGTTTCTTTATTTCGTGATCCCAAATCTATTTTTCAGTGGGGTACTGTTCTTTTTCACTGGTGCATTGTCCAGAAAGATGGTTGTGGTTTACGTACAATGGATCGTTTTGTTTGTCTTTTACCAATTGGCAGCCATTTTGATGAACGAATTGGATGACCAGAGTTTAGCAGCTGTACTTGATCCTTTTGGTTACAATACAGTGAATAATGCAGTACAATATTGGACAGTAGCTGAACAAAATAGTATGGTAGTCCCAATAGAAGGGTCTGTGTTACTCAATAGAATAGTTTGGGTCGTATTTGGATTCATTGCACTGATTGTCGGGCACATCTCATTTAGTTTTAATGTGGTAAAATCATCGTGGTTGAAGAAGAAAGCAAAGAAAGATTCCGAACAATCGAATACCAGTATTGCTATTCCCAAAGCTAACTACACTTTTGGTCTAAAAACCTATTTGCTTCAGATCTGGAAGCAAACACTATTTTACAGCAGATTTGTCTTTAAGGGAATCCCTTTCCGAGCCATCGTGCTATTTGGTTTTCTGCTCATGATTATAAATTCATTCTATATTGGAGAGGTATTCGGAACTTATACATACCCTACTACCTACCTAATGCTGAACCTGATTACGAATGCGTTTTCATTGTTCTTTTTGATTATCCTGGTTTTTTATTCCGGCGAATTGATTTGGCGTGAACGTGATGTAAAGATCAACCTCATTCAGGACTCATTGCCAATGCCTGATTTCGTGAACTTAATTTCTAAGTTTTTGGGATTGATATTGGTATATGCCACCATGCTCTGTGTGTTGATATTAAGTGGTGTTTTGGTACAGACATTCAAAGGATTTTATGAATATGATCTGGGAATCTATTTTAGTACGTTATTTACTGATACGTTCTCATTTCTTGTATTGTATACATTGCTGGCATTCTTTATTCAGGTGATGGTGAATAACAAGTTTCTGGGCCATGCGGTAATGATAGTTTTCTTTATTGCGATGATTGTGATGGACAACTTCGGATTGGAGCATAGCCTGTTTCAATTTGGAAGTGCTGGTTTAGGAACATTCTCAGAAATGAACGGTTATGGCCACTTCTTTACAGGATTCAATTGGTTTGACCTGTATTGGATAGCCTTCTCAATTTTCCTTTTCGCCGTTTCTGTAATGTTTGCTGTCAGGGGATCTGAAGCCGCTATGAAATGGAGGTGGAAAGTGGGACAATTGAGACTTACTAAACCTCTATTGACTTTAGGTATCACTGCATTTTTAACTTTTGGTTTATCAGGCTGTTACATCTATTACAACACAAACATGGTAAACAGCTACCAAAACTCTGATGAGCAGGAAAAGGAATCTGCAGAATATGAAAAGACCCTCAAAAAATATGAGTGGGCCCTCCAACCTAAGGTGACAGATGTCAATCTTCAGGTAGAATTATACCCATCAGAGAGAGATTATACTGTAGAAGGATATTATGTACTGAAAAATTTTGAGTCTGTACCGATAAGTGATATTCACTTGCAGTTAACCACTGATGCTGATATGGACCATGAATACATCAAATTTGATCGTGACAGTAAAGTGTCAGAATCCCATGGTGATTTCAAGTTTTACATCTACACATTGGAAAAGCCCTTGCAACCTGGGGATTCTATGAAAATGAATTTCAAATTGAACTACATCACTAAAGGTTTCAAGGAATCAGCTGGTGCCAGCAATACAGGAATTGTATATAATGGCACATTCCTGAACAATGGTCAATTCCCAAGTTTAGGTTATAGCGAAGGAAATGAATTGTCCTCCGATAACGACAGGAAAGACCATGACCTTGAACCTAAGGACAGGTCAATGAGCAGGGAAGATCCAAGAGGTCTGAAATCCAATTTTATCTCTGATGATTCTCACGGGATCAACTTTGAGATTGTGATTGGAACCGAATCGGATCAAATTGCGATTGCTCCGGGGTACATCCAAAGAGAATGGGAGGAAAAGGGTAGAAAGTACTATCACTATAAGATGGATCAGCCGATGATGCCGTTCTTCAATATCGTTTCAGCCCGGTATGAAGTAATGCGTGATAGAACTACCATCAAAAATGATACATTGGAGAAGGATATCAATCTCGAGATTTACTATCACAAAGGGCATGAATATAACCTGGAAAGTATGATGAAGGGTATGAAGCAATCTTTTGCATATTTCTCTAATAACTTCTGCCCTTATCAATTTCAGCAAATGAGGATCCTGGAATTTCCAAGGTACGCAACTTTTGCTCAGTCATTTGCCAATACAGTTCCTTTCTCTGAGGGAATAGGATTCATGCTAAAGATAGAAGATGAAGATGATGTGGATATAGCATTTTATGTGACAGCACATGAATTGGCTCACCAGTGGTGGGGGCATCAATTATTCCCTGCCAACGTTCAGGGTGCAGCTGCTTTGTCAGAGAGTCTTTCGCAGTACTCTGCACTAATGGTCATGAAACAAGCCTATCCGGAACAACACATCCGTGAATTCCTAAAACAGGAGCTGGATAGATACCTCAGTGGAAGAGCCACTGAAACCAAACGTGAAATGCCACTCTCCATGGTAGAAAGTCAGGCCTACATTCACTATGGAAAAGGTGCAAATGTTATGTATGCACTTCAGGATTACATTGGTGAGGATAGCGTGAATATGGCCCTTCAGAGGCTTGTCAGAGATTTCAGAACATTTGAACAGAATGGTAGATATGCTACAACAAAGGATCTCATAAAGAATCTAAGAGAAGTTACACCAGACAGTATGCAGTATATCATTACTGATATGTTTGACAAGATTATCTTGTTTGAGAACAAGGTAGAATCGGCAACATATACCCCAAAGGGAGATAAGTATTCAGTTACAATTGATCTGGAAACCAAAAAGTTAGAAGCTGACACAATTGGTGTGGAAAATCCTGTCTCTTTAACAGACTGGATTGATGTTGGGGTTTATAGCAAAGATGAGGACGGTGAAGATAAATTGATTTACCTGAAGAAACATCTTTTCAATAAGGCCGAATCTAAAATTGAGATCGAAGTAGATGAGGAGCCTATTAAAGTTGGAATAGATCCTTTACATAAGTTGATTGACAGAAATCCTGAAGACAACATAAAAGTAGCCTCAGAATCTGAAGCGAGCTAAAAGTAATCATATAGTTAAAAGTAAAGCCGTCCTGGGATATCCGGGACGGCTTTTTAATTCATGATTACCAGAAAGCTGGTTTAAACCAATAATATGAAGAAGTTGTATTATGATATACTCGGTTCTATGCTATAAGTTGCAAGCATTTTATTTACCAGAGTATAGTGTCTTTGTAGCTGTATAATTTCTGATACATTGTTTGACTCCTGAATTTGTATGTCAAGGTCTTTTACAATGTGTTTCGCACAAGCCATAAATGCTGAATCTTCATTGTTGATCATCATTTGGGCTAGTATGTGTAAACTTGTTTCGTTGATTTTAATTGTGCTGGTCATCTCAAGTTTCCTGTTTGTGTTAATTGGATATTCAAATGTCCTTATTTCAACACTTTAAACGAATTAATACTGCACAAACCGGTGTATTCTATTCTAAACCGGAAAATTTAGGGGTGAAATAATTGTCTACTTAGAAAAGTGATACTAAAACACTATAAAAGCCTACAAAATATTAAAATATTACAATTTAAAGTGTTATTGGAGATTGCTTTTTATGAATGATTTAGGGTTTATGGAATTCAGATCTATTTGAAACTGAATACTTTGTGTGATTTGCTTGAAAGTATCAGATGAACCTCCTTCATACGCATCTCCGAACACTGGAATATACATTTGAATCAGTGGACCAAGTTTGAAACCTACCCCTGTTGAATAATAAACCGCTCCATCTTCCAGGTCAATTCCAGTATCCAGGAAGGTGAAAATCATTCTGGTGAATGGCATGTCGATATCCGCTTTCAACGTAAAGACACCATTGCTACTACTTACCGGTATGAATCCTCTCATCGCACCCTGTGATAGGTTGGTTTGGTACTCCTGTAACTTCATTCTTCGGGAAGTCTGGGCCCGGTCAATAAAAATGTCATTCATTTCATAATCTGTTCCACCAGAAAGGTAAAGTTGGTATGTTTCCGGGAGATCCTCTGAGCTGAGAAATTTTCCCAGGTAAGCCGATAGACGGTAGAACCTACCTCTTTTGTATGCCCTGCTATATGAAAATCGAGTTTCAAGTAGCGTGAATCGATCGTAATCAGTGCTAAAATCAAAATTTGTTTCAAAAAACTTAATAGCATCTCCATATTTCATTTGATAGCTGATACTTCCCAGGTGTAATTCTTCATCATAGAAACCCAGATACCTTATGTCATTTGAGAGGTAGGAATGTGAGATGTCTAGTTGATGATCAGCATTGTATAGTGGTTTTTGATTCCTAAAATTAAATGTAATACTTCCTGAATATTTTTGATAACCAGCAAATTCTTTGAATAGACCACCTAATCTTATTTCTTCGAATTTTTCCGTAGGATACCAACTATATTCTAACTGGTACAGGCCAGCATGTGCATTTCTTCCAAAGCTGTACATAGGATTAGCCAAAATAAACAATGGTTTGTTGGGAATAGTGGTATTATAAAATGTGAGGCCCAATAATGTCTTATCAACTGTATTTCCCCAAATAGCAGGTATCCAGCTTAAAACATGTTTTTCAGAATCATCAACTTTGCCAAGAAGTTTTAATTGTAAAGGGGATGCTTTCTTAAATAGACCCTTTGTTTTGATAGTGTTGTTGCTAGTCTTTAAGTCAGCTAACCTTTTATCATGATTTATCTTAAATTGGTCTGCATTGGGAGTGTTGAATGCAATTGTTTCTTCAGACTCGAACCCTTCTATCCACTTTTCCGCCAATACATTTTCTCCTTTAAAAGCTGTGATTTTAACTGGTGCCTGTATTTGCTTTTTGTTTTTCAGTACTATGTCATAATTGTCTCCAACCTGTTTTATTCCTGACATGGCAATATCATATTTTTTGGACGTTCCAAGAAACTCCTGGAAAAGCCAGTCCAATTTTTCGCCAGATATTTCCTCGAAAATATCCTGTAAATCAGATGGTTGAGGATGTTTGAATTGCCATTTATTGAAGTAGGCCTGCATACAATTATCAAAAACCTCTTCACCCAGGTAGTGATTTAGGAAGTCCAATAAATAGGCAGTTTTTTGATAGGATATAATACCATAATTGATTGAAGTAAACTGATTTGAATGTGTCTCATTAGGTTGATCACGATTATAGCCTGCAATAGAACGATACGCCAGATTGTATGCTTCAAACTGCTTCCATTCATCAATACCTACGAAATGAGCCAGCTTTTTTCCAAAGTTATCTTCAGTTGAAGTATCATTTAGATTTAAAAGTGACATTTCAGGGTATTTTGTGGCGTAATACCTCAGTTCATAGTAAGAATTTAAACCTTCATCTTGCCATGGATGTATACGTTCATTACTTCCAAGAATTCCATAAAACCAATTGTGCCCAATTTCATGAACTGTTACAGTCTCCAAAAAGAACGGAGATCCTGCACCTAGTACGGTGATGGTGGGATATTCCATTCCTGCCCCTGCACTCAGTGCTCCATCTACAACAGTCACAATATCATACGGGTAGTCACCAATCCATTTAGAATAGTAGTAAACACCATCATGCATATATTCGATTATGTCCTCCCACACATCATGATTATTCTTATTGTATAGTGCCAATAGTTTAACCTTTCTACCGGAATTAGGTAATATCACTTCACCTTGTTGTGCTATGTATCTTTTGTCAGCAAACCATGCAAAATCATGTATGTTGTCCTGAACATACCTTAAAGTCTTCCAGGTTTCTGAGCTTTTTGGAAAGGTATCTTCCGAAAAAGTGGGTACTTCTGTTATTGAATTAGTCTCAGCTGAAAGGCTGTCAAGAAATTCAAGTTCCTCTTGATTTTGTAGTACACCAGTTGCCCCAACAACGTAGTTTTTTGGTACAGTGATGGAAACATCAAACGATCCAAATTCAGAATAGAATTCTCCCTGATCAAGATAAGGCATTGGGTGCCAGCCGTCATGATCATATACAGCAGGTTTCGGATACCACTGGGTGATTTGGTATTGTTGCTTTACATGACCAAGTCTTGAGTAGGAACCGGGGAGTTTTACTCTGAAAGGGGTTGAGATTGTAATGCTTTCATTAGGGCCTAACGGTTCATTTAAAATGAGTTTTCCAATATCGGGATTACCGGGGTCAGGCTCCAATATTGCCGAAGTTCCATCGATTCTGAAATCAAGGCTATCTATAAAACCCCTGTTTTTCTCGCCTCCAAAGTAAAACCCCTGAGATCCTAGTTTTACTTTTTGTTTTGCAAATGCTGTTTGCCTGTTTTTATAGGCATTAGGCCAAAGATGAATGTAGATGAACTCAAGGGCATCAGGAGAATTATTAGTGTATTCAAACTCTTCATAAGCATGGAGTATGTGTTGCTCATCATCAAGTTTGACAACAATTTTGTAATTAACCTCTTGCTGATAATATGAATTTTGTTGTGCTTCTGAGTGAATAAAAAACAGGATGGATGCTGAAAATAGTAAGTAAGATTTCATGAATGCAAAACATGGTTATGGGTACTATGTTAAGCAATTCTGATGTTTTTTGAAAAGTATAAATAAAAACACCCTGATCCTAAAGAGACCAGGGTGTATTCCAAGCTGATTGTAAGTAAAATGTTAAGGTCAATACTTTATGTTCATGGTCACATGATTTCTTGACCGGGGATATTCATACACTGTATATTATCTTAATGAATATTGGCCATCATCCGATTTACGATTCGCTGATGGAATTTCAATTCTTCAATTTCTTTTAGGTTTCTTGATTGTTTCATTCTTACCTCAAGACCTTTAGCAATTTGTAAGGCGCATTCTAATACTAAGTCGTTTTCACTGGTAGTCATTATTTCACTTCGAAATGTTGACTGATTCTTTATAGCTGGTATCATAATATTATATTTTATACTGATTGAATATTCAAATATCTTATTATGTGTGCGGAGTTAAAAATGCAATTAAGTCAAACAGGGAAAAACTGTATTTATCGAGGGATATTTGGAGTAAACCGGAGATTAATACGTTGTGTGAAAATGACTCAATTTAGATTAATATTCTGATTTATTAGCATTTGATAATATTTTATTCCTTTATGTAGAATTTATCAGAATAAAATATTGGATAATATATCAGTTCATTGAAACATTATACATGCTTCTTAACTTGTTTTTTAAGGCTTTGTTGACAACATTAAGGTGTAATGCCGTGTTTGGGTCTTCAACTTGCAATAGCTGGTCCTTTATGGCAACAAGAGATTCCAGGATGATCATGTCTTCTCCACATGATTCTTCTGAAAGTTCGATTTTGGGTTCTAATATGGTAGTCAATGTGTAAGCTTTAAAAATTAAAAGTAAGTGCGTAATTAGCTTACTTTCAATTGCTCTTGATTAAAGTTTTGGATCATGGTTTGCACCACAAGCACGTGCTGTTTCAAACCGGAGATCTCAGTAAGGTTTCGGGATTTCTTGATTTTTGTTTCAAGGTTTCCTACCATTTGCCATGCGCAATCAAGAAATAGCTCTTCCTCAGTTGCTGTCATTGAATCCTGCAAACGGTTATTAAGGTTGTTAGCAATTTTCATTGTTGGTTTCATTGGTGAATTATACTTTCCTGAATCAAAATTGTTAATATGCAGCCTGATTGCAAACTAACGGTGTATAGACAAGGAAAATAACGGGTTAATCAGAATAATTGTAGTTAAACAGGAATTTCCTGTACTAATTGTATGTTAATTGACATAAAATTGTGATTAACCGGAACACAATATAATAAAGAAACTATGAAAGTAACACTAAAATACCTCGCAGATAAAGAATATGAAGCGGTAAATGAAGAAGGTAATAAGGTAAATATTGACATGCATGCTCCGGAAGAGAAAAACCATATGTCACCTACACAATTGTTATTGTCTGCAGTAACGGCCTGCGCAGCTGTTGATATCGTAAGCATGGTCAAGAAGAAAAGAAAGACATTTATCGATCTCTCATCCGAGATTGTTGGAGATAGAAATGAGGATCACCCCAGAAAATTCAACAAGATTCATGTGCACTATACGCTGGTATCTCCTGATATGACAAAAGCGGATTTCGAAAAAGTGGTGAGCCTGGCAGTTGAAAAGTATTGTTCTGTAGCATCTACGATCAATGAGTCCACTGTATTGACGCACAGCGTAGAAGTGGTTAGTGAGAAGTGATTTGTTATTGAGCTGCTATAAAAAAAGTCCCACCTAAAAGGAGGGACCCAATAAAAAAAGATTTATATCGATAATTAAACTAATCTCACTTCAACTGCATTTAAACCTTTTTTACCTTCTTTCAAATCGAAAGAAACATCGTCATTTTGTTTGATCTCATCGATCAATCCCGAGACGTGAACAAAATACTCCTGTCCGGAGTTTTCGTCTTTAATGAAGCCGTAACCTTTGCTTTCATTAAAGAATTTTACTTTACCTGTATTCATTAAAAATTGTAATTATAATACCCAAAGGTAGATTTAATTACGATATTTCCACCATTAAAAGATAAGATTTACAATAAATTAACGGTAAGGACGGGCTAATCTATGCGTGTAGTTAAAGAAATACCTTCAGAAACATATAATTTGACCATTTATTCATGGAACAATAAATTCCTCATAAAATTTGAACAAGGAGGTCTGGAACAAACGTATAAGATAAACGAAACTGAAATTCTAATGGAATCTGATTGGGATGCATTGATTAATGCTTTATTCGTGCAAAAAGTCCTCGATAGGTTTGATGAGATGCGGAAGGATTTCAGAGATGCCGTAAAACTTATCCACTGATGAAAAAATCTTATTTACTTATTGCTGTTCTTTTAAGCTTTCTATTTGGATGTGATACACCAACGCCTGAGACTAATGAAGAACCGGGCGATCAGGGAGATGAGCCAGAAGTAGCTTATCAGTCTTCTATTGAGAAGCGTACCAATATGAAGTGGAAATATGTACTTGGAAACGAGCTCAATGAAACTAACTTGTCAGGATTTAATCATTTCGGAGACTTTTTTGATGGCAGAGCTAAATTCTATATCAATGATCAGCTTGACGTAAAGATTGGTGGCACTGACTCCAAAAAAATAACACTTTGTTTCCTGGATGAATCATTGTGTAATGTTAAGTATGCCATGGACCATGATATCTCATCCTATTTGTTGAAGAAATTAGGTAAATGCAAAATCAAGGGACTTGATTCCCTAACAACCGCCAGAATTAAGAAAGGAAAATTACTTCATAAATCTGATAGTGGACTGCATCTCGCCCCTGATTTACAACATTTTCAGTTGCGCTGGGACAAAGGAAATGTGGAGGCCATTTACACAGTAAATTACAAAGACCTGGAAGCACCAACCTATGCTTACACTGAAAGAATTGCTGATTTCAAAGAGAATTTATTGTTTTTGGAGAAGTTCAGGCACCTGGGTTTATAGTTAGAGACCTTTTATCTTGTTTTTGATCTCGGTGATATCTTTATCCAGCTCACCAAGCGATTTTGCAACAAAGGAGTAAAAGTCTGAAGATTCTTCTTGCATCTCAATTATCGCGTTTTCCATATCTTTCTGTCTATCCAGGATGAATTGGAATTTGGCATCATTCACATTTTTTTGCTTTTCAAATCTTTTTATTAATTCCTTTATTGTATCACTCATAATACTAATATAGACGATAATTTATACTTTCCGTTCTACTATTCCAGGTATATCGCATCCACCTTACCCTGCAAAACCAGCTGATTAATTTCCTTGATCTGGTTCTTCTTAACGTCTTCCCACCGTTGAATTTCCTTGTCAATTAAGTCAAACAACTCGTTTTTCACAGCAATTGCCTGATCTGTTGGTTTCCAGGCACCCCATTTGGTTACATTAGCAACTCCACTCAATTTATCATTTAGCTTTATTGGGAAATTGAGAGGATCCTGACCGGATTTGTTTTTTGTTTGATAGAGTGCTTCTTCTATCTCCTGCATCTCTTTTGAGGTGGTGTCTATTAGAGTAATCAGATTCTTGTGAACTTCTGCATCCTTCAATTTTGTTTTCAATGATGTCATTTGTTCTCTTGCAGATCGGATGTCTTTGATGGTTGAATGGGTGGCTGTCAATTTATCTCGAACTTCTACCAAAAAATTGAATTGTGCAATGAGGTCTTGCTCTGAACTTGGAGATCTGGGATCACTCAATACTTTGAAATCGGAAGATTTACTGATGCCATTTAAACTGACTGAAACTTGATATGAACCTGGAGCGGCTTTTGGGCCTTTGAGGTTACCGGACCACATGATCAGACCATCAAACCCTTCCGCATCTTTGTACCGCAAATCCCATAGAAAGTTGTTGGACCCCTTTTTAACTTCCACTTTATTCTCTTCGTCATGTGAAGAAAATGATTTGATCGTATCTCCATCGGCTTCAAAGAATGTGATAGTTAAAGTATCCTTTTCTGAAGGTGCTTCTTTTAAATAATAATACAGCTTCAATCCACTATGGTGATTGGTTCCTTGTTTCAGGGACTCTCTTTCTCCGGTGTTTCCAAGCTGGTAGGCATCAATTGGATCAAAAACGGTCAGTTGATTACTTTTCACCTGATCATTTAATTGGTGGAAAACCGTCAGGTCATCAATCATCCAAAGACTTCTTCCTTGAGTGGCAGCAATCAGGTTATCATTTTTAATGGCTAGATCTGTTATAGGAGTGAGCGGCAAATTTAATTGCATACTTTGCCATGAGGCACCATTATCAAATGACATATACATGCCGGATTCAGTTCCAGCATACAAAAGGCCTTTTCTTTTGGGATCTGCTCTCACCACTCTGGTGAAATGATTTGAAGGAATTCCGTTTGTGATTTTTGTCCAGGTATTACCATAATCACTGGTTTTATAAATGTATGGTTTGAAGTCACCTGCCTTATACAATGTTCCGGCAAAATAAGCTCCTCCCTCTTTAAAAGGGTTCACCTCAACACTGTTCCACATGATATATTTAGGGGCATCCGGAGGGGTTACATTTTTCCAGGTTTTACCAGCATCACGTGATACATGGATCAACCCATCATCTGATCCGGTCCATAATAGCCCTTCCTCTTTCCATGATTCACATGCAGTGAATATAGTAGCGTAGTATTCTACAGCCGTATTGTCTTTCGTGATGGGGCCTCCTGAAGGCACCAGTTTATCTGGTTCGGCACGGGTAAGGTCTTCGCTGATTACTTCCCAGGATTGACCCTCATTGGTAGAAACATGTACGTGATTTGAAGTAGTGTAGAGCTTTTTGGGGTCATGAGGGGAGAAAAATATGGGGAAATTCCATTGGAAGCGGTATTTCATATCTTCTGCACCATGTCCCATAGGGTTATCCGGCCAAACATTGATTATTCTGATTTGGTCGGTTTGGTGATTGACTTGTGTGAGATATCCGCCATAACTTCCACCATACACAATATCATTATTAGTGGGATCAATCGCTAAATGTGCACTTTCTCCTCCTGCCGTGGATTCCCAATCCCTGTTGCCAATGTTAGAACCATTGGTTCTATGGGCAATTCGAATAGTGCTGTTGTCTTGCTGAGCTGCATAGATTCTATAAGGAAACGCATCATCTGTGGTTACTCTATAAAACTGTGCTGTTGGTTGGTTTTGGTACGTACTCCAATTTGTTCCACCATCGAAACTTACCTGGCCTCCACCATCATCTCCCACAATCATTCTGTCTGGGTTTTCTGGAGCTATCCACAGGTCATGATGGTCTCCATGTGGTGTGTCAATGTTTTTAAAATTCTTTCCTCCATCATCAGATCTCCAGAATCGTACATTCAAAACGTAAACCTTATCTTCATTGATCGGGTCTGCATATACACGTGTGTAGTACCAGGCCCTTTGCCTTAAGTTTCTATCCTCATTGATCTTAATCCAGGTTTTTCCGGCATCATCTGATCGGAACAATCCTCCTTCCTTAGCTTCAATCTGTGCCCATACACGATCTGGTTTGACTGGAGACACAGCTACACCTATAATCCCAAGTGGTCCTTCAGGAAGACCTTTTCTTTCAGAGATATTCGTCCAGGTTTCTCCTTCATCGGTACTCTTCCATAATCCAGATCCTGGTCCACCACTACTGAAATCATATGGAGTCCTTCTCACATTCCAGGTGGAAGCATATAGAACTCTTGTGTTACCCGGTTCGAAAACAAGGTCCATTGCACCTGCTTTGTCAGAGACATAAAGTACTTTTCTCCAGCTTTGTCCACCATCTATGGTCTTGTATACACCCCTTTCGGCAGTATCTTTAAATAGGTTGCCAATTACTGCTACATATGCAACATCGGGATTAGAAGGGTGGATTCTGATTCTTCCAATGTGCATACTTTGTTCCAGCCCCAAAGACTCCCATGTTTTTCCTCCATCCATCGACTTGAAAACGCCACCATACCCGGAAGAGACGTTTCCACGTAATGTGTTTTCACCTGTACCGGCATAAATAATATTGTTATTGGATTCAGCGACTGCAATGGCACCTATTGTACCACCAAAAAAGCCGTCTGAGATGTTTTTCCATGACTGTCCACCATCAATAGATTTCCAGACACCACCTCCAGTCGTTCCCATGTAGTAAAGATTGGGTTGACCAGAAACCCCTGTCACTGCACAGGATCTTCCCCCTCTAAAAGGACCAATTTGCCTCCATTTAACAGCGCTAAATAGAGCAGTATCGTAATTCAAAGTAACGGGGTTGGATTTATTTTTTCTTTGGGAAAAGGTGACTAACGGAAATAGCAGTAAAACCAGATAAAGTGTTCTTCTCATTTTGGGTCAATTGGATTGAGTCCTGAAGATAATGAATCATAATCTCATGACAAGTAAAATTATGTCGTTTGAAGATTATTCAAATGAGAATGTCTTTCCTTTTGAGTAACTCTGTGCCCACAGTGACCTTTGTAGTACAACTTAAAAAATCATGCCTCAGAAGTACTCATTCTTTCACTATCCTAAATACATTCCAGGAGTCACCAATCAAACACTTGATATGGTAAATTCCAGCAGAGAGATTTCCAAGGTCAATACTCTGCTCATTTTTAAGATCTCCTCTCTGTAAAATCACCTCGCCTTTTGAGGAGTATACTATTATTTGTTTGATAGAATGATTTTGCGACAAATAAACAGTACCCTCAAATGGATTGGGGTAGAAAAGTACTTTAGCCACAGGATATGTATGGGTAACATCAGCCACGTCAAAAGTATCTCTCTGAATAAAGTGGATTTGACCTTTGCTGTCTGTTCCATTTCCCCATTGTGAAATATAAGCTTTCAATGTATAACTAGCATCAGGGTCATATTCATTCAACTCCAAAGTATATATATGATTTGTTTTTACATTTCCTGTTTGACCAAAATGTAAATCAGAGGATACCTCAATCTCATTTTCCAATAAGTATACAGAATCAATTTCTGCGCCATTCCAGCCTTCCAGGTAATAGAAAGTAGCCTCAAATCTTCCTGCATATTTTACCTGATCTGTCACGTCAAAAGTGAAAAACTTGTTGGGATCTGACATGTTTTCAGGGTGCCACATACCAACTACCTCACCTAATTCCCTGGTTTCATCCCTTTGCCAATACCAGGCTCCAGCATCACGGATTTTCTCCAGGCGAGCTGCATATAGACCTGATTTTTCTGAATTAACTTCTTCAAGCCTGTAGTACTCTAATAGCTCCAACAAAATTGCTGGTCGGTAAGGATTCATCTCTAGTGCTTCTTCCATTAGTGCTATTGCTCCCTCAGGATCTTCTCCTACTAAAGCCCTTGCTGAATCATACAGATCATACCCATCTCTTCTGGTTTTCAGAGGAATCTCCTGCATTTCATCGATTATAGTTTGTTGGGCGGTTTCAGACCATTTAAATGGAAGCCATCGATCCCTGTGTTGCATTAAATCCCACCCTGCATCTGGAAGTGTTTCAACAAAATGCCAACGATAATAATCAAATTCAGTAGTACCAGTCCAATCAGGGAAATTATGCCTGTTATCATCATAGTATCCATGTGAAACCCCGATGGCGTTCGAAACCCATTCAATGATATGAAAAAACTCATGAATCAATACCCCAAAACTGTGTGTCCCGGCATTTACAGCCGCCATGCCCCTATGAGGTCCATACACAGCACCATTGATGATTGGATATTGTCTTGCTAATCCTCTGGCAGGACTTCTTGTGTTAGAAAGTGTGATGTAACTATCACTGTTATGTATTGTCTCAAAGAAATGGGATTCTGTATCCAGGTGATCAGGGTTATCTGGTTTCAGGTCCGAACCTAATTCGTAAGTCGATCTTGCGCTCACAGTGTCTATCTGTAAAGACCAGTTTCCAGCACTGAAGCTTTCTATTACCTGCTTCATCAGGTAAAAATTGACATGCCATTCTTCCTTTTGTACTGCAGTTACATCTTCAGAAGAGATAGTTGTTCCGTCTTCCTGGATTTCATTGAGTTCTGTGACAAAAATTACCCCGATGTGATGAATGTCTACTGGTGAAATTTCTCCTAAATCTTGTCGAGCTTCTACTGTTTCTATTAATTCGGGAAGCCAGTCCCAGGTGGAGCCGTCACTTATTGCCTGGTTGTAGAAGGAAATGGCATCCTCATAACGACCTTCACTGAACGCCACATGCCCATCCCAAATCTGGGCCTCACTTTTGAAGGTAATTAGGAGAAGCGAAAGAGATATGATATAAAAGCTTCTCATCTGATATAGTTTTAGCTATCAGAATATAATCATTTTTAAGCTCAAATGCCATTGTCATTTGCTCAGAGCCATGATCACTTCTTTGGTGGCTTCTGATAATGTTATTTGGCCATCAAGGTATGGTTTCATGTAAGTTTTGAGCGTTGGTATATAGCTGGAAAACACCTCATTGCGTTCCATGTAAGTTCTTTTGTATTCAATACCTTGCGCTTTGAGGAGTTCCTGACTTATAGCCCCTGTAAAATAGAAAAGGTACGCATGCCACAATTGACGTGGAATTTTGAGATCATGTACTTGGGCAACATCATTTATTGTACCTGCTACAAAGTGAGTATTGGTCAAGATAAGTGAATGTGCAGATTCATGGTATAGCAACTCTACCCAGTTGCCTTTCACATCATTTTCTCCCACTACGTTCATGACAACTCTTGTAGGGAATATGGAAGTGTAAGGTCGGTTTCGCAGGTTCCATTTGGTCGCTTTTGCCATGTAGACCACATCTACTCTGGCTTTTTCACGAATATAATGACGGGTTACTTGCGTAATCCGATCCCAATAACCTTCTTCAGTAGCAATTACAAGAGGTAAATTTTCAGATAATGTCTTTTGAATCAGCTTTATCTGACCTGGCCATAAAACTTTCTGATAAGTAGGGTCGATCAGCTTTAATTGTCTCATATGTTCACTAAACTGCCCAGGTGTAGAAGAAGGGAGTTCCTCTAAAGCAGTGATCCATTCCTTGAAAGACTTCATGTAGTCATCAGTTCGCAAGTCTTTTTCCACAAGGTTGGATTTGTAGTAACCAATCGCTTGTTGGATGCTTTTCAGATCTTTCGTGGTAATATCCGCATCAAGCAAGGTACTGTCTTCATTGACCTGTAGAAATGCTTCATTCCAAAGGAAGTTGTGCATATTGAACCAGTAATTGACATGAAACTCATAATACGAGGTAGTATCCAGTGATTGATAAAAGGTTTGGGCTCTTATGATATTGACTAATGTAACAAGACTAATGACTAGAAAAACTCTTTTCATGTTCCAGGGGTTTTGAATGCTATTTAAATTTAAACAATTCGTTTTTTCTTCGCCTAATTGAATCCGATGCATTAGTTTTCAATTTTATCAACAGAAACACCAATGACCAGAATTTCAGGCAACATCATCGACTTACATCATCGGAAAATCTTTAAGGGATCGTTAACAATAGAAGATGGTAAAATAGCAAATATTCAAGCTGAGGATGTAGCGGTGGATAGATACATACTACCTGGATTTATTGATGCACATATTCATATAGAATCCAGTATGGTAGTGCCATATGAATTTGCCAGAGTTGCATTAGGTCATGGAACAGTAGCCACCATTTCAGATCCTCATGAGATTGCCAATGTGCTTGGTATGGAGGGCGTAAAATACATGATCAAGAATGCAAGAAGCACCCCTCTCAAGTTTCATTTTGGTGCGCCTTCATGTGTTCCAGCAACTACTTTTGAAACAGCAGGGTCAGTCATTGATAGTAAGGACGTATCAGAACTTTTGTCTTGGGATGACATTCATTATTTATCAGAGATGATGAATTACCCAGGTGTACTCTTCAATGATGAGGAGGTGATGAAAAAAATAAAAGCTGCGCATGATGTTGGCAAACCCGTTGATGGTCATGCGCCAGGTCTAAAAGGAGAGGATGCCAAAAAATACATAGCCGCAGGGATCTCAACAGATCACGAATGTTTCACATTAGAAGAAGCCCTGGATAAACTGAAATATGGAATGAAAGTGATCATTCGGGAGGGATCAGCGGCGAAGAACTATGAGGCATTACATACTTTGATCAAAACCCATCCTGATAAAGTCATGTTTTGTAGTGATGACAAGCACCCGGATGACCTTTTGGTGGGACATATCAATGAACTGGTCAAAAGATCCATTGACCTGGGTCATGATCTTTTTGATGTACTGAGAATAGCTTGTATCAACCCAATTGAGCACTACAAAATGAATGTAGGTCAGCTACGGCCAGGTGATCCAGCTGACTTTATTGTTTTAGATGATACAGAGAATTTTAGGGTGCTGGAGACATACGTCAATGGAGTATGTGTTGCCAAAGATGGAAAAACTGAATTTCCAGATAAAGAGCATCCAATTATCAATAACTTCAACATTGGTAAAAAATCATTAGCTGATTTTGAGATCAAGTCCGATTCAGTTGAAGTACCCGTTATCACTGCACTGGATGGTGAGTTAATTACCGAAAGATTGGATACCAGGACATTACTAAGAGACGGTAAACTGCTTCCTGATGTACCAAATGATATTTTGAAGATTTCTGTTGTCAATAGGTACAGAGAAGCACCGGTAGCTTGCGGTTTTATTAAGAATTTTAATTTGAAAGAAGGAGCAATCGCCTCTACTGTGGGCCATGATTCACATAATATTATTGCGGTAGGCACCAGCGACGAATACCTGGCTAAAGCTGTCAATCTACTGGTCGAAAATCAAGGAGGTTTATCTGCTGTTAATATCAATGATTCCAAAGTGATCGGCTTGCCAATAGCAGGGTTAATGAGTGATCAGCCGGCTGAAGAGATAGGAAACGCGTATGCTGATATTGACAGGTTTGTGAAGAACATGGGGTGCCAACTGAGGGCTCCATACATGACTTTATCCTTCATGGCATTATTGGTTATCCCCAAAATCAAGATGAGTGACTTAGGTTTGTTTGATGGTGAGAAATTTGAATTCATTTATAAGATCTGACGAATGCTTATCAGAAATCTGACACAATTGGCTAATCAAATTAGGTATTGTAGAAGGCAATGAAAAATTGGTTAGATTTATCATTAAATGCTATCCAGAAATGAAACCTAAATTCATCCTAGAAAGAGTCTTATCTATTGTAGCGGCTGTGATAATGCTACAGACTTTATATTTCAAATTTTCAGGTGCTGAAGAGAGTATCTATATCTTCAAAACCATGGGTATAGAACCATGGGGCAGGTATATAACGGGCGTTGCTGAGCTTGTAGCTGGTTTACTGCTCCTTTATCCACGTACCTCTCACTTTGGTGCGGTGATAGGTGTTGGAGTAATGTTTGGAGCTATTGTGTCCCACTTAACAGTCTTGGGGATCGAAGTACAAGGTGATGGAGGTTATTTGTTTGGACTAGCAATAACCACGTTTGTGTGTTGTGATACTTTGATTGCATTGAACCTGAAGAAATTCCTAGCTTTGATCAATAAAAAAGGCTCCTAGAGTTTCCCCGAGAAGCCTGTTTAATAATCTTTCGCGTCGAGGTTTGTTATCAATGCACGGGAAACACAAACATTGGGCTGGCATTATGGCCTGCATGCTTAGAAAAAACAAAAGGTCGGCTGTCCGTAGAATTAGGGAAACATGTACAGATTTTAGCTCCATTAGGAGCTACCCATGGTGCGTTACCAATTTAGGCAGCTCCCATAGGAGCTTGTTCATTTTTGTTGTAAAATTCTAAGAATAGATCGCCCCTCTGGGGCTTATTAAGTACACTTACATTCAAAAAGTTGACGGCAATAGGTTGTCACCAACCGATACCAATCAAACAGGTAAGTGGGGAATTGCGAGTAACACCTCAACAACGGGAATATTTCATCCAATTGCCTGCGCAAGGTCCTCAATCAGGTCATCCACATCCTCAATACCCACACTTAGTCGGATCAGTGAGTCCTTGAGACCTGCTTTTTCCCTTTCTTCCTTTGGAATACTGGCATGTGTCATACTAGCGGGATGTCCTGCTAATGACTCCACGCCACCTAGGGATTCTGCCAGACTGAAATACTTCAATTTTTTCAATACATCAAAAGCCGCTTCGATATTGTCATCCTTAAGAATAAATGAAATCATTCCTCCGAAATCTTTCATTTGCTTCCTCGCTATTGGATATTCCGGACTGTCCTGGAATCCAGGCCAATAAACATGTTCTACTTTTGGATGATCGGCTAGAAACTTGGCGATTTTGCTACCGTTTTCGCAATGTCTCTGCATTCTTACATGCAATGTTTTGATTCCTCTCAAAACAAGAAATGAATCCTGAGGACCACATACTGCACCACTTGAATTCTGGATGAAAGCAAGCTTATCAGCCAGTTCATCATCGTTTAGCATCAAGCAACCCATCACCACATCTGAATGACCAGCCAGGTATTTAGTAACTGAATGCATCACCAAATCCGCTCCCTGATCCAATGGGTTTTGTAGGTATGGCGTAGCAAAGGTATTGTCTACAGCAAAAAGTAAATTATTGGCCTTTGCTACTTTTGAAAGTGCTTCAATATCCACAACCCGCATCATTGGGTTAGTGGGTGTTTCAGCCCAGATAAGTTTAGTATTAGCATTGATTTTTACTTCAACATCGGCCACTGAGGTCATATTGACAAAGTGGAATTTGATCCCGTATTTCTCAAAGATCTTGGTGAAGATCCTGTAGGTACCACCATAAAGGTCATTGGTAGAGATCACTTCATCACCTGGATTGAGCAACTTGATCACTGCATCAATAGCAGCAAGCCCAGATGCAAATGCCAATCCATGTTTAGCGTTCTCAAGAGCCGCAAAGCTTTTCTGCAAAGCATCTCTTGTTGGGTTTTGAGTCCTTGAATATTCATACCCTTTATGGTCTCCCGGAGCTGCCTGAACATAGGTAGAGGTCTGGTATATAGGTGTCATGATTGCACCGGTAGATGGATCTGGTTCCACACCAGCGTGTATCGCTTTCGTTCCGAATTTCATGAGTTGTTATTTGATTGTTGTTTATGTCTTAATAATTGTTGTTTCCAGCAGTCTTGAAGTATTCGTCCAACTTTTTACTGAGTTCTTCTTTTGTACTGTAGGTAGGTGATAACGAATCTTTTCCTGGTAGGTTTTCCACATGCAAAGTTTGTGTTGGGAAAGCAAAATTTACCCCCAATTCATCAGCCAAATCAATCACCTGTAGAATCACTTCATGTCGAGCCCGTAATTCATCTGACCAGGTAGGCACCTGAAAGAAGATGTAGAAAAGTACATTCAAAGATGAGTTGGCAAATTCATTCATATGGATTTCGAAATAATCCTTTCTGGTTTCCGGGTGATTCTCCACAATCTTTTTAAGACCATCTACAAATGACTGTATCAGATAGGTAGGTGTATCGTATGTCAAGGATAGATAGGTAAAGAATCTTCTGTATTGTCTTAATCCGTGGTTGTCAATGGTGCTGTCTGCCAGTTTTCCGTTAGGAACATAAACTACTGAATTTCTAAATGTCCTCACTCTGGTAGACCTGAATCCCACTTCTTCCACTGTTCCATCAATATCCCCCGATGTTATCCAATCACCTATTTGAAAAGGCTTGTCTACGAATATCATCAGTGAGCCAAAGAAATTCTTAATGGTATCCTGAGCAGCTAATGCAAAGGCCAGACCACCAATGGAAAGTCCGGTCAATAGTGGTAGGATATCTACATTCAAGTTTACGAGTACCCAGAAAATACCAATGATCACAATGAAAGTTCTAATCGTCTTTCTGATCAATGGGACCAACTGGTCATCCAGTGTACTTTCAGTCTTATCTGCCAGCTTCTCAAAATAGAATGAGATCAGGTTGACGAATCGGTATAGAACAATTGTTATAAATAAAGGATAAAGAGCCCTCAACAATAGTATCACCCACCTCGAGAAATCTACAGGCAATTGCAATACAGGTGTGAAGATCACCAGGTATCCTATTACCAGGGTCACACTTAATGGCTTAGCGACAGGGGTCACATAATTATCGGCCATTTTACCCTGCTTTTTCTTCTTAAGGTATTGGAGAATGACTTTCTCGAAAACAAAAGTAAAGGCTCGGTGCAACACAAATGAGACCATGATCATGATCAGCAATCCAATGTGTTGCCAGAAGTGTAGTCCCAGAAATTTTTTTGTTCCTAGTTTAGGTAGTAGGTCCAGTAAAACACCTGTTCCGAATGGAAACATCTCATCATGGGCAGTGTTTATGGCATTTAAGGACCTTTTGGAGAACTTCCATTCCCCTCCATAGTTTTCCAGATAGATATCCGGGTATAGGTCTGTAAGGATGTATCGTGCTTTATTGGTAACAGTGTCTCGGTAGTTGGTCGTTTTGGGAATTTCATCTACATAAATATATATCCCTTTACCGTCCAGGGTTTGCTTCAGTTTTACAGCATAATCTTCAGCCTGCTTATCACTAATACCTTCAATTTTGAAGGACTGTAGGCTCTTTTTTGGTTCGTAACTATCTGGTTGGAGATAGTATAAAAAGTTGTACACAGAATGATATGGAGAGGTAATGTTATAGGCTGCCTCAGTAGAATCATTTTGAGCAAAAAGTCCTGTGGACACGAACAGGGTTAAAAGTAAAAATATTCTTTTCACAACGCGAAAAATTTAGTTACCATCACAAAAATATACACCTATTAGACATATGTGGGATGTAATTTAAAATTTTGCCAACTAATCTTCATAAAATTGGTTTAAGACTCTTTAGAATCGTCTAAGTCTATCATTAACTTAGCGCACTGATAAACAGAATTTGAGCTATGAGCAGAGAGAATAACCCTTTTTTACAACCTTTCAATACACCATTTGATACACCTCCTTTTGACAAGATTAAACCTGAACACATGTTGACAGCCATTGAGGCATCTATCAAAGAGTCAAGAGCTGAGGTAGAGGCAATTGCCAATTCCTCTGATGAACCCACGTTTGAAAACACAGTTGTAGCACTTGACCAAAGCGGTGAAAGATTGGGAGTGGTTTCTCATGTGCTATTCAACCTCAATTCAGCCGAAACCAATGACGAGATCCAGGCGGCTGCCAGAGATGCTTCTCCTTTACTTTCTGAGCACAGTAATGAAGTTTTTCAAAATGAGAAGCTTTTTGAACGTGTCAAAGCAGTTTACGATCAAAAGGACTCACTTGAATTAGACCTGGAACAAAAAATGTTACTGGAGAAGTCTTATAAAGCATTTGTGAGAAATGGAGCTAATCTGGATGGCAAGAAGAAAGAACGGTTTAGGGAGATATCAAAGGAATTGTCACAATTGGGTCTCAAGTTCGGAGAAAACTTATTGGCAGAGACCAATGATTACGAAATGGTCATTGAAGATGAAAAGGACCTAGCTGGTTTACCGGAGCTGATCAAAAATCAAGCCGCAGAAACTGCCAAATCAAAAGGGAAGGATGGAAAATGGGTATTCACACTGCAGGCACCAAGTTATGTGCCCTTTATGGAGAATGCTGATAACAGGACTTTGAGAGAACAATTGTTCAGGGCCTACATGAGCAAATCAAACAAAGGCAATGACCGTGATAACAAAGAAGTAGTCAAACAACTGGTTACTTTGAAAGCTGAGAAAGCAGAGATATTAGGTTATAACACCTATGCAGAATATGTGTTGGAGGAGCGAATGGCTGAATCAGCTGGTACCGTAAACTCCTTTCTGAATGACTTATTGGAGAAGGCCAAACCAAAAGCAGAGGAAGAGGTGGCTGAAATCAAGGCGTTTGTAAAAGAACTGGGCCATGATATAGAATTAGAAAGATGGGATTGGGCCTATTACTCAGAGAAACTGAAGAAGAAAAAATTCAACATCGATGATGATTTATTGAGACCTTATTTCAAACTAGAGAATGTTTTAAAAGGTGTCTTCCTTACTGCTGAAAAGCTATACAAAATCAGTTTCGAGCGCATTTCAAATATTCCTGTTTACCACAAAGACGTTGAAACCTACGAGGTGAAAGACGAAAAAGGCAATCATGTGGCGGTATTCTATGCGGACTTTCACCCCAGAGAAGGGAAAAGGGGAGGTGCCTGGATGACTTCTTTTAGGGAACAACATGTGAAGGATGGTAAAGACATCAGACCACTTGTTTCTATTGTTTGTAATTTCACACCTTCAACTCCTGATAATCCTAGCTTATTGACATTTAATGAAGTATTGACCTTGTTCCACGAGTTTGGGCATGCTTTACACGGCATGTTGGCTAATAGCAAATACGGTAGCCTGTCAGGAACAAGTGTTTTCTGGGATTTTGTGGAATTACCTTCTCAGATATTTGAAAACTGGTGTTACGAAAAAGAATGTCTTGATCTGTTTGCGAGTCATTATGAAACCGGTGAAAAGATCCCTCAGGAATACATTGACAAGATCCGGGAAAGCAGTACCTATCACGAAGCGTATGCTACAGTTCGTCAGGTGAGTTTTGGTTACCTGGACATGGCCTGGTACAATCAGTCAGCTGAGAAAGCGGGAAGTATAGAAGATGTAGCGGCTTTTGAAGAACAAGCCATGTTACCAACAGAATTGTTTCCTAAAGTACCAGGTACCATGATGAGCACGCAGTTTGGACATATTTTCGCAGGTGGATACAGTGCCGGATATTACAGCTATAAATGGGCTGAAGTATTGGATGCCGATGCATTCTCCCTATTCCTGGAAAAAGGCATATTCAATGAGGAGGTAGCTAATTCATTCAAAGAAAATATCCTTTCTAAGGGAGGCAGTGAGCATCCGATGGAATTGTACAAACGATTCAGGGGGAGGGAGCCAAAGGTAGAAGCATTACTGAAACGTGCGGGGTTAGCCTAATTAGAAATTATAGAAATTCAGAAGCCAGCAATGCTTGAATTGCTGGTTTTTTTATGCCCTGAACTCAGGGAATTTAAGATAATTGAAGAATATCATTAAATTCACTGCCTGGCATTCATCCATTTTTCACTATGAGCGACCAAAAAACTCCGAAGTGGCTTAAAGACACACAAATAAGGTCATGGGAACCAGAGATTCTATTATCCGGTATTGTTCTTTTTGGGTTATTTAAGATCCCTGAGCAACTGGACAATTTACTTTGGTATGTTAAAAATAACATCAGTGGATCCGGAGACTGGAATAATTTTGTGAGTATGATGAAAGTAGCTATTTACTGGCTCATCACAGGGTTGTTTTTACACCTCATAGCTCGGGGTTTATGGGTTGGACTAGTTGGATTAAGCTATGTATTTCCAGATGGTGTAAACAAAGAGAAGCTCAATTTCAAATATGGGTTTAAAAACACCATCCTAAAGATTCCATTCCCTGTTGATAGTATAGAAAAGCTGGAAAGACTTTGTAGTTCATTGTTTTCTATTTCATTTATGCTCTTTATGTCGATAGTGGGGGCGTATATTTATTTGTTCATCACCATTATTCTTCCTGTTGTATTATTGTTCAGGGTATTTGAATTTGAGACCAATAACAATGTGGTATTTGGTATCTATATCCTAACGATATTGGCTTCAGGTCTGTTGTACATGATCGATTTCCTCACATCAGGGCTTTTGAAGCGGATCAAATATTTCTCAAAAGTCTATTACTACATACACAGGATCATTAGTTTCCTGACTTTATCACCGATTTACAGGCCGATTTACTATTCATTGGTCTCAAATTTCAACCGTTGGTGGATTTCAGGTTTCTACATTGTCTTTGTGGTTTCTACCATTTGGTTATCTGATCAAATTGGAGAGTTTGATAAACACGATGACAACTGGTCCTCTATTGAAACTTACTCAGATGACCTGGATTACAATATGTTCAGTGGCTACTATGAAAATAGAAATGAAAAGTTTGCTTCCTTTCAGGCACAAATACCTTCAGATGTGATTGAGGAAGATTATTTGAGGCTCTTTATCAACCTTAATGTTCAGTACCAGGAGAGGATCAAAGAGCATTGCCTATATGACTCATTAATTGAGACAGTGGATAATTTGGATAGCCTGAAACTTACCTGTGTTGAAAGTTTCTATCATGTATGGGTAGATGATTCGTTGATTTCAGATCCTCCCATGAAATTTCATTATAACCAAAAAAGCCAGCAACGTGGGGTTGTTAGCTACTTGGATATCAGTTGGTTAGATCAAAACATGCATGAAGTGAAAATCACAAGAGCACCGAATGACAGGGTGGTTTCTCAAATCCCATTTTTTAGGGTTAAAAAATAAAATCTTCCAATTTTTCTTGTTTTTAAAAATTAATTCGAGCTCTTTTGCATCATTATGAAGATAGTCACATCAAATATTGCACTCACCCGAGTGAGAGGATAATACCTCAGAGGTAGTTATCCTAAGCTACCAGTCCAATACAATATTTATTTTTTCAAGACTATAATTTCTTTAACATAATGGTTCATTTTTTTACTTTCATAAGGAAGTTTTATAAAAACTTTTTAATCGCTGTAAGAGGCGAAGAACAAGAATACACTTCAGGTAGCATCAACAAAGCCATCTTCATGCTGTCTATCCCGATGATTTTGGAGATGGTGATGGAATCACTATTCGCTGTAGTGGACATCTTTTTTGTGGGTAAGGTGAGTGTAAATGCGGTGGCAACAGTAGGTTTGACCGAGTCTGTTATGACCATCATCTATTCAATTGCCATAGGTCTAAGCATGGCAACTACAGCTATTGTAGCCAGACGAGTGGGCGAGAAGAAGTATAAACGTGCTTCTGATGCAGCTTTTCAGTCTATCGCATTGGCTTCTCTAGTGGCAATCACATTGGGCGCTGCAGGATTTTTCTTTGCAGAAGACATCCTTCGATTGATGGGAGGTTCTGAAGAACTGATCACTGAGGGTAAGTGGTATACCAAAATCATGTATGCCGGAAACATCAGTATCTTGTTGTTGTTTTTGATCAATGCTGCTTTTAGAGGGGCAGGTAATGCTTCCATAGCCATGCGTGCGTTATGGATTTCCAATGGGTTGAACCTGTTTTTGGATCCAATGTTGATTTTCGGTATTGGTCCATTCCCGGAAATGGGAGTAGCCGGTGCAGCGATAGCGACTACTATTGGTAGATCTATTGGGGTTTCCTATCAGTTGGTCATGTTGATTGGAGGTTATTCAATTATTCGGATAACGGCTAGCAATTTCGTATTCAGAGCGAAAACCGTAATTGAGATCATCAAGATCTCATTTGGAGGGGTGTTCCAGTTCTTGATTGAGTCACTGAGCTGGATGTTCCTGGTACGGATCATCTCCATATTTGGTGCTTCTGCATTGGCTGGATATACGGTGGCATTCAGGATCATTGTATTTACCATACTACCGAGCTGGGGAATGAGTAATGCTGCGGCCACATTGGTAGGTCAAAACCTGGGGGCTGGTAAGCCAGATAGAGCGGAGAGTTCTGTGTGGAAAACGGCATTGTACAACATGATATTTCTGGGTTTAATCTCTGTGGTGTTCTTCATTTTTGCGGAGCAATTTGTGATGATCTTCAATGCTGAACCAGAGGTGATACATTATGGCACACTCTCCTTGAAGATTGTGTGTCTGGGATACATATTCTTTGCTTATGGCATGGTGATAAGCCAGTCATTCAATGGGGCAGGGGATACGTTTACACCGCTGATGATCAACCTGGTTTGTTTCTGGGTGTTGCAAATACCTTTGGCTTATTATTTGTCTGTTTACACGGATCTGGAAGCCACTGGAACCCTGGCGACTATAGCCATATGTCATTCTATCCATGCTGTAATCAGTGTGGTGATCTTTAGAAATGGCAAATGGAAAACAGTTAAAGTTTAAATAGAGGAGGTCTACTGCATTTTTGTGGTAGGCCTTTTTTGATCTAAGATTACAAATTAATACTTGATGAAGACTTTAAGAGTATTTGCAGCCATACAGACCTTACTTACTATTATTTTATGGTCGACTTTAACTCCGCGATATTCTCATCCTGACAATTCTACATTTTCGAATTTTTTAACCAATCTAATTCCATTTATTGTTGTTCCAACAAGCATAATTATCGCGTCAGTATTAGCGCTTATCCCTTTCAACTCTAAACCCTATAGGAATAAACTAGAGGTCCTAACTTACAGTTTTGTAATTATTAAATCAGTCATTTTGTCAATTTTAATAACAACTGTTCTGATTGGAGTGATAGTGTTCAACTAAGAAATTGTGTCTACACCCGATCAGTGCTCCCAGAAAGAACTCTCATCATTTTGTAAATAGTTCATTTCCCATTTTGTTTACATTTGAGTAAGCAAAAAAGTATCAATGAAGCGACTGTTTTGGAGTTTTATTCTTTTCTCATTCACCATCAATTGTCTTGCCCAATCTAACATAACAATTGTTGGTAAAATAGTAGACTATGAGAGTCAGGAGCCGGTTCCTTTTGCCTCGGTTGCGATTTTGACCACAAATGGTGAAATCATCAATGGGGGCATTACGACAATCGAGGGCCAATTTTCAATCCAGGGGATTTCCCCAGGCAATTATCGGATGCAGATTTCCTGTGTGGGGTATGAAGGTTTTGAAAAGGAAATCCTGATAGGGGAACTGAATGAAAATTATGATTTTGGAAAGCTTTCCATGAACCCATCTACAACCAAATTAGAAGAATTGGTTGTAACCGGTGACCGGGAGGAAATTTCCAATGACCTTGGCACCAAGTCTTATAGCATGAGCGATGGTGTCGCTCAGTCAGGTGGATCGGTCATGGATGCTATGAAAGCCATGCCCAGCGTGTCTTTTGACCAGGATGGAAATGTAATCTTAAGAGGTAGTGATCGGGTAGTAGTTTTAATCGATGGAAAGCAGTCTAGTTTGACTGGTTATGGAAATCAAAAAGGTCTGGACAATATCCCTGCTGCCAATATCGAACGTATTGAAATCATCAATAACCCATCCGCGAAATATGATGCAAACGGGATGGCTGGGATTATTAACATCATCTATAAAAAACAGTCACAAACCGGTTTACATGGAAGCCTGGGATTTGCCTATGGGCTTGGTGTACTTTCCAAACGACAAGATGACCTTCCAACAGAGCTTGGGAGTTTCTCACCTACTCCCAAATATATTCCCAGCCTGGATCTTAATTACCATAAAAACCATATCAATTTCTTTCTGCAATCTGAAGTTCTCTTTCAGGAAAGACTGCCTAATAACGAGTTTACTACGAGGTTTTATGATGATGGAGAAGTCATTTCATCGCAGGTACCTGAGAACCGTACACAAACACACTACATTGTGAAGGGTGGAGCAGATTACCAGTTGAATGACAGAAACACATTGTCATTTATGGGGATTTTTGATTGGGAATCTCATGTAGATACTGCACAGGTGGCTTATATCAATCAAAATGGATTCAGACAGCGGTACATTACCTGGAATGAAGAGGAAATTACAGGATATGTGAATTATGCTTTGCGGTTTAAACATCACTATGAGCAACCAGGTCATACGTTGGAAGCGGATTTACAATATTCAAAAGGATGGGAGGATGAAACTTACTTTTTGAATGATAGCTCCTTCATCAGACAAGATGGTAGGGATATTACTAGTGTTTTAGGAACCGAACATATCGTAAGCAGTGGGCTAGATTACGTAAGACCTACTGCTAGCGGGCGAGTAGAAACCGGAGGTAAAGTAAGGATCAGAAATCTGCCGGTAGAGTATGAACAGAAACGCGATCTAAACTCCATGTTATATGATGGTTTAGGGAATTTTTCCAAATGGGGTGAACAATTATATGCTGGTTACGTCAATTTGGTTCACGAGAAGCCCAAATACACAATCGAGGGAGGTTTGAGAGCAGAATTCACCTCTGTTTTTTACAGAATGGATCCGGAGAATATTTATTATGACGAGAATGACGCTTATGATTATTTTAATCTCTTTCCTAATATAAGATTCACCTGGAACCTAAATGAAAATCACCGATTGTCAACCTTTTTCAATCAGAGGATAGATCGGCCAGGAGAACCAGAGCTTCGGATGTATTCTAAATCAGATGACCATGAACTGGTAAAAGTGGGAAATCCATATCTGAGACCTCAATACACGAGTTCAATAGAAATTGCATTTCAAAAATATTGGGAGTCGGGATCTGTATTTATTTCTGGATACACCCGAAGGATTGAAGACTCCTTTCAGCGTGTATATTCGAATGATACTACCAGCATATTTAACGTGATTGTGAAAAGCTATGCCAATACAGGCCAGATAAATAGCCTGGGGTTGGAATTGGTATTGAGTCAGGATATTACCAGTTTCTGGGATCTGTCCGCGAATTTGAATCTCTACAAAATAAGTATTGATAACTATGAGGGTGATTTACTATTTCCTTACCCACATTCATTCATCATTTCATCCACTGAAGACAATACCTGGGATGCAAAGGTCACCAACACATTTGCACTGAGTGAAGACCTGGAAATACAGCTGACAGGATTATATTTCGCTGATCGCCCTGTTCCACAAGGGACCCAATTTTCAAGAAGTTCAATGGATATTGGGTTCAAGAAAAGGTTTTTTGATGGTAAAGGAGAGGTGATTGTAGCGATGACCGATATTTTCAACGAGTTTGGTTTACGACAAGAAGTTGTGGGAGATGGTTTCATTGCTGAGTACCAAAATTTCTATGAGACCCAGACGATCAGGTTAGCGCTGAAATATAGATTTTAACAGGTTGGCTGTAATCTCTATTTTAACTTTTATGGAATAATCAGAATTCTTTCTGACATCTCAGAAATTCCATATATTAGCCTCTAATTATCGATTCAAATTTTGAGAGTAATTCTGAAATTAATTTAATATAATCTAGCCAGTGAATATTATGGCTTGTATCCTTGTTCGGATATTCTTCCGAACCAGATCCTCTTTTATAAACATTTAGTGTGTAGTTCATCAGAAGCTGAAATAGACAATCAGGATTCAGTATGCATCAGTATTACAGATGATTAATTCTGATTTTGCTGAATTTTAATAGCACTGATACACACAATTAATATTACTGAAAAGTCAGAATACTATTAATTATGAAAAATCAAAAAGTTGAAAATAGCCCGGAGTTTTTAGAATATGTGTTCGAATTGAACGGTGAAATAGAAGTTAACGAGGCTCTTCAATTAAGTCTCAATGAAATTGATCAATTAGATATAGCTCAAATGAATCGAATTGGTTCAAAAACTTATCAAAAAGGTAAATGGACGATTCACAAAATTCTACAACATCTTATAGATTGGGAAAGAATATGGTGTTTTCGGGCTATCATTTTTGTCCGCGGAGAGGGTACCATACCAGTTGCACATGACCAGGAAGTCATGGGTGAGAATTCAAATGCAAATGAATTGTCAATCGAACAACTGGTAAATGAGCTTCGAATTGTCCGTCAATCAACAATAGCGATGTTTGCATCTTTCAACAAAAAACATCTTGATACAAAATGTGTCTTTTTTGAATACGAGATGCCTTTGTATGCAATTGGGTTAACCATAAGAGCACATCAAATCCATCATTTTAATATCATAAATGAGCGATACATCCCTTTGGATAATAATTGATTGCCGCTACTTGCACATGATCAGAGTATTCCATGTGGGTACTCTGATCATTTTGATTCACAAGATGTGATGTACGCTCCAAAGGGAGTTCTAGGTCTTCATCTTAGAGTTCCGTGTGATTAACTAAGAGTTTCGGGAGATCAACCAGAAGTTACTTATGATCAGCTTAGAGTTCTTTTTCATTAACCAGGAGTTCCATGTGATCAACTCTGAATTGCTTTTCATTAACTATGAGTTTTTTGTGGCCAACTATCTCTTTTGTGGGATTTTTTAAGGATTACCTATCATCAAAATAGCGCTTCTTTTGATCAAGAAGGTGTTCCGTCACCTCATCTGCACATGAATATGGTCATCATGCCTCACCGCATGACATCCATGATACCTAATGTTATTATAGGCAGTAAGTTTCCACCTTTCTTTTAAATGGGGTTCAATAAAAATTTTGGAGGTATTTGAATGTTTTGCCAGCAGTATAAGCAACTTTCTAATACGTTGTTGATCAAGTGAATATTTTGATTTGGACCATTCGGGAATGAAATGACCGATTAAGGAGTACTGCCAAAATCCTTTTGAATGGCAGTTTTCAGGAAAATTAACTTCACCACTTCCAGGCTCCACATAAACTCCATATCCAATAAAGCTTGGAGCATTATTGCTCAATTCTTCATGCTCTGTGTAGTAAAATGCCAGATCAATTTTCTTCCCGTCATTATGACTGAGGTGAGGAGGTAATGGAAAGCCATCGAAAAAAGGAAAATTGGCATCCAGGTAATTGGTTTTTGTACCCGGAAATGCTTTACTCATTAAATTGGAAGTTGATAGCAATTGCTCTTTTAATTCGGGTCTCACATAATGCCTGTTAAGGAGACAAGTGAAATAGTTTAGTGGCTGTAGATTCCCGGTTACAGGCAAGGGAACTCTACCAAAAATGGGGGAGACTATAGGAATAATTATGACCGTGGAGACCAGGTAAAGTCCAGTGAACAGGATCAAACTGGCTTTTCTTTTGAATTTCAGAATCCTGCAAATTACTATAGATATTAAAAGCAGCAGTCCTCCTACCTGTGTAAGTGCTGTTAACAATACAAAAACTATCGCATATCCGAATATTCTGAGGGACACAAGTAATGAGTATTTACCTCTTCAACTCATAATAAGCCAGATCATTATGGTAGATCGTGAAAAACTTATAGAGTTTGCTGCTCTCATAGTAAAGGATACTCAATTCCTGACTGACTTCAAGTGGCAAATTGCTGAGCAAGTGACCTTCTCCATCATAGATATAGCCTAGCTCCTGAATGGGGTCAATTAGAATAACCAATTCATTCCCCGGGCCGAAATCATAGTACTGGGCCCTAACTGGTCCATCTGAGATGTATTGTTTGGTGAATTTTGTTTTTCCTTCAGTATCAAATACGGTAACTACATTGGCATCCTGACTAATCACAATGAAATTGATGCTATTTGGGTCCTTCACCATGGAGAATTCTGTCTTAGCTCCTGATTTTATTAATTGTTCCCTGCTCTTCAATTGCCCCTGAAGGTTTGAAGTCACTAATTCACCATCTTTTGTAATAAGAGTTATCAATGAATTGTTGAATGACGATCCGGCAGTAATGACATAATTCTCATCAATTGGTTCATCGAATAACAATGGGAAACCATCAATTGATTTGGCATTTCTGGCCACCAGGTTGACTATGCCACTACCCTCCACTAAAACGAATATGTCTTTTCCTCTGATCCTGAAATGTCTCACGGAATTTGAACCTTTATATGCTTTAGCGAAAGGATCCCAGCCCTTTAGTTTCTTACCTTCTTTATCTGTTAGGAAGACCTGGTCATTGCTATTGGTAATAGACCACCGGTATTTTTTGGATTTGTTGTAATCTACCACTTCCAGGGTTTTAATTGAGGTTTCTCCAATTTCCAGTGGAAATCCTTCCACATCATCTCCGTTTCTGTCTTTTGAGTGTAGCTGATTCTTCTGACCATAGAGATATTGCAATTTCCCATTTTTAAAAAGGTCTACCTGGTGAACATCTGTATGGATTGGATATTCCAATGAATCTTCCCAAAGCACTTCAAATTCATCATTTAACAAATACAGTACATTGCTTGAATCCTGAACCAGGATTTCCAGGCTGCTGTTATTGTGATTTTTCACCACAATAGGTTTAGTGATAAGTGACGCACCAAGCCCCAGAGAGTATTTGGGTTTGAGATACCGGCTTTCTGTTAAAGGATTGAATTGGCCAGGTTGGAAAAGACTAATATTGGTGAAATACTTGTTGTCAACATTGCTGAATTGAACCCCAACCAGTTCTATTGCTTGCAATGCTTTTTTATTCTTATTAGCAATTTCTGACCACCTCGGATTCAATTTCTCACTAAACTGATCCCATCCTCTTTGTACATTGTAGAAAAAACTGAGGTTGGACTCCTTGTTGCAAATGTTAAAGAAATCATTCATTTTCAAGGACTTGCTCCACACATTCTCGGATTCCATATCATCTACCAACTGCTTAATACCTTCCAGGCTATTGGCCAAAATTAGTTGGTTATTAATGGAGGTGACATAACATTCGTCAAACCCAGCATATATTGGCCCCAGGAACGAAGCAACGAATTCTTTCAGTGGGATATGGATAATCTCCTTTCCAGCATATTCTTCGAGGAAGACAGAATCTCTATTGGTCTGTGCCACTTTATCGGCCACATTGGCAATTTCCTGAAGAGCCTTGTCGATGTTAGAAGTTTCTACAACTGCTACTGTCTTATTATTGAGTTTATTACTGGAGACAATTTCAAACTGCGAGGCTTCATCACCAATCCATTCATAATAGGCATCAAAATTAATGTCATATTTCTGGCTCTGAGGCAGGATTATGTTCCAGAGTTCCGGTGACATTTTTCGGGTCCAGTTTTTAATGTTTTGCAGGTATTTTTTTGAATCTGAAAATGAAGAGTGAACCACCATTTGTGCACTTGTTGGGATATAATCCAGTTGATCCAACGTGGTGCCTATGTTATCCTGAAACACAGATAAGTATTGGTTTTCCTGTACGTTCAATGAAAAACCATTGAATAATAAGTGGTCATCGGCAATTTTAGCATCGAGGAAGGTGGATTTTCCGGAAACATTGAAACTCAGCTTCTCCTTGATAAACAACTCCAGAAATTCATTCATCCTTGTGGAATTGACATATACATTTCCAGCATCATTTTGCAGCTTGGCCAACGTAAATAATTCAGCATGCTCGGCCTGGAAGTTAGAAGATTCAGGTTCTGTGATTGTTCTGATGGCATCTTCTATCAGGAACGCTGTGCTACTCCCCACAAAGAAATTACGGTAAAAAATATAACTGAATCTGCTACCGTTCTCAATGTTGGTAACATCACTGATCTTGAATCCGGCATATTTCCGGGTCTTGGTTTTATATTTTTCATCCAGGATTCTGCTGATGAGGCTGTGTTGGTCAATGTTTTTTACTTCAAAGATGTAGAGGAGGTCAAACTCGTCATTGGCAACTGGCGTGACAACTGTCAATAGTTGGTTATTAGACAAAAGTTTTCTCAGAACAGCTTCTTTCGAATTGACAGAATCGATCCTGTTTATTTGTGAAACCAATTGATTAACACCACTCAGGTTGTGTATGGTTTGCCATATCTTTTTGTCTTTCGCATCTTCCCAGGTTTGTAGGGAGTTATTGGACTCATAGACTAAGACTGCATTAGGTGGGACAAATGACCAGGCCTGCACAGTTCCGAAACCATAGAAGTATTTGTACCCGAAGAAAGCTCCGATGCAAATGATAGCCATGAGAAGTACAAGAAGTAACCTTTTCAATTATGTTCCGATTTCGATAAGTGCCCTAAATTATTGCATAACGTTTAGACGATCAACAAATTACCTGCCGGGTTTTCCCTTACCTGAATAAAGTTCGTACTCAATGAGCCGTGAGTCAATCCTGGCATTGTAAAACTCTATTTTCTTTTTTGGCTTAAGACCCACTGACTTTGCCAATTGGAGATTTCCAGTAAATATGTAGCCAAGGTATCCTGAGCATTTTTTCTTGAAGAAGTCGCCAATGGCTTTATAAACATCCACCAATTTCTTCTCATCACCTAATCTTTCACCATATTCAGGATTGAGGAATATAACACCTTTTCCTTTTGGGATGAAAGTTTCTTTAAAATCACATACATTGAATTCAATCAGATCTGTCACACCAGCCAATTCAGCATTCTCTTGTGCTGCTTCTATGGCTCTGGGGTTAATATCTGTAGCAATGAATTTTTGCTCCGGTTGCGTGAAAAACTTCTTCGCGGACTTCCGAAAAGAGATCCATCGGTTTGGGTCGTATCCCAGAATGTGCATGAACCCAAAATTTGTTCTGTGCCAGCTTCCAGGTATGTTGCTGGCGATAAGTGCTGCTTCGATCGATAAAGTTCCACTACCACACATGGGATTTACAAAATGATCAGATTCTTCGTCCCATCTTGATTGTAAAATAGTGGCAGCAGCCAATGATTCCATCATAGGGGCTTTCCAGGGATTTTTCCGGTACCCATGTTTGGCAATAGACTCACCAGATGTATCAAAATACAGTGTCGCTTTGTCCTCAACCCAATGAAGGTAAAGCACAACCTTATCCAAATCCGGTCCTGAATCTGGTCTGATGCCCATGGTTTCCTGATAGAAATCCACTACGGCATCCTTTACTCTGAGATTGGCAAATCGGTTATCCTTGATATGATCGTTTTTCACGAATGACTGCACGGTGAAATAGCCATTTTTCCTGATCAGTAAATGCCATTTGATCTTTTTGATGGCTTCATATAATTCATCCGGAGTAGCCGCAGTAAATGAGTCAATTTCCCAGAGGACTCGGTTAGCGGTTCTTAAATAAAGATTGAGTTGCATAATCTCATCCCAGCCGCCGGTTAGCCAAACACCGGTATTCTCAGTTCTCGTGACTTCCAGTCCAAGTTCCTGAATCTCATTTTCAAGAATCTTTGAAATTCGGGGGAAACAGGTAACCAGGATATTCTTATTTTCCATGAATATTGGATAGACTTTTGTGTGAATTTATGAAAAAAGCCATCCCAAAAAATTGAGATGGCTCACAAATTTATGTTATTCCTCCGGTTAGGCGTCTTGAGTAGTCATTTTAGCAGACAAATACTCCCTGTTCAAACGGGCAATATTAGTCAGGCTAATCTCTTTTGGACACTCAGCGGAACAAGCTCCTGTATTAGTACAGGCCCCAAATCCTTCTTTGTCCATTTGTGCTACCATGTTGGCTGCTCTTTTCTTGGATTCTACTTCTCCCTGAGGAAGTAATCCAAGGTGAGAAACTTTTGCAGAAACAAATAGCATAGCACTGGCATTCTTACAAGCTGCCACACAGGCACCACAACCAATACAGGTAGCGGCATCCATTGCTTCGTTGGCAATTTCTTTTGAGATTAGAATCTCATTGGCTTCAGAGGCACTTCCCGTATTCACGGATATGAAACCACCAGCCTGAATGATCCTGTCAAACGAAGTTCTATCGGTCACCAAATCTTTCACCACAGGAAAAGCACCCGCTCTCCATGGCTCAATCGTAATACTGTCTCCATCTTTGAAGCTTCTCATGTGAAGCTGACAAGTAGTGGTTTGCTTGGGACCGTGAGGTTTACCATTAATGTAAAGGCTACACATTCCACAAATACCTTCTCTACAGTCATGATCAAAATGAATTGGCTCTTTGCCTTCTTCTTCCAATTGATAGTTCAATTGGTCCAGCATCTCCAAAAACGAGCTATCCGCTGAAACATTTTTCATGGGATACTCTTCAAAATGTCCTTTATCCTGAGCGTCTTTTTGACGCCATATTTTTAGTGTTAAATCCATTTCTTATTCGATTTTGTTAGCCAAATCACTATTTATAGCTTCTTTGAGTCAGTTTCACATTCTCAAATTGTAAGTCTTCTTTATGCAGCACTTCCTGTGCATTTTCACCGGTGTATTCCCAGGCTGCCACGTAAGAGAAGTTTTCGTCATCTCTTTTTGCTTCACCTTCTTCAGTTTGGTGCTCTTCCCTAAAGTGCCCACCGCATGATTCATCCCTGTTCAGGGCATCATCGATCATAAGCTCTCCTAATTCCAGGAAGTCAGCTACCCGAGAAGCTTTTTCAAGCGTCATGTTCAATTCTTCATTGTCTCCAATGACTTTTACATCTTTCCAGAACTCCTCTCTGATCTCCTGAACCATTTTCTTGGCTTTCTTCAGACCTTCCGCATTTCTGCTCATTCCACAATAATCCCACATTACTTTGCCAAGTTTCTTGTGGAAATAATCAACTGGTTTAGAACCTTTGATAGAAAGCAGTTTGTCAATATTGCCTTTTACCTCAGCAATGGCATCTTTGAAGACCTTATCATCTTCAGGAAGTTTCTCATACGGTTGTTTAGCCAGGTAGTCACCAATGGTGTAAGGGATCACAAAATATCCATCAGCCAATCCCTGCATCAATGCACTTGCTCCTAATCGGTTAGCGCCGTGATCAGAGAAATTAGCTTCTCCAAGTGCATATAGACCTGGTACGTTTGTCATCAGGTTGTAATCCACCCAAAGTCCACCCATTGTGTAATGAACAGCAGGGTAAATTTTCATTGGTACCTCATATGGATTCTCTCCTGTGATTTTTTCATAGATATCAAACAGGTTACCATATTTGGCTTCTATAGTGTCCTTTCCGTCTCTCTTGATCGCGTCTGAGAAATCAAGATAAACCGCCAAACCAGTAGGTCCTACACCTCTTCCGTCATCACATGCTTCTTTGGCGTTTCTTGAAGCCACGTCTCTTGGAACAAGGTTACCGAAAGAAGGATATTTTCTTTCCAGGTAGTAATCTCTGTCTTCCTCTTTGATGTCTCTTGCTTTCAGTTCACCTTTCTGAACTTTCTTGGCAACATCCTGACTCTTAGGAACCCAAACCCTTCCATCATTTCTTAATGATTCAGACATCAGTGTCAATTTTGACTGATGATCTCCAGAAACAGGAATACAGGTTGGGTGAATTTGAGTATAACATGGATTGGCGAAAAGAGCACCTTTCTTGTGCGCTCTCCAGGCGGCAGTTACGTTACTTCCCATGGCATTGGTAGAGAGGTAAAATACATTACCATATCCACCTGTACAAAGTAAGACTGCATGAGCGCTGTGAGATTCTATTTCACCAGTAATCAAATTTCTTGTGATAATACCTTTGGCAACTCCATCCACAGTTACAAGATCTAACATTTCAGTTCTTGGATAGAGTTTTACTTTACCAGTGGCAACTTGCCTACTCAATGCGCTATAAGCTCCCAATAGAAGTTGTTGACCAGTTTGGCCTTTCGCATAAAATGTTCTTGATACCTGCGCACCACCAAAAGAGCGGTTATCTAACTTCCCACCGTATTCTCTGGCGAATGGAACTCCTTGAGCAACACATTGGTCAATGATGTTCACAGATACTTCTGCTAATCTGTACACATTAGCTTCGCGAGATCTGTAGTCACCACCTTTTACAGTATCATAAAATAATCTAAAAACACTATCACCGTCGTTCTTGTAGTTTTTTGCAGCATTGATACCACCCTGAGCGGCGATACTATGTGCTCTTCTGGGACTGTCCTGGAAGCAGAATGCTTTTACATTGTAGCCAAGCTCTGCAAGGGAGGCAGCAGCTGAAGCACCAGCGAGACCAGTTCCTACAACGATGACTTCATATTTTCGCTTATTTGCTGGGTTTACAAGTTTGACGTTGAACTTATGTTTCGTCCACTTCTCGTCAATAGTTCCTTCAGGTATTTTAGCATCTATATTCATGTCGATCTATTTTATGGTTAAATATTAGATGCGTACATCACAATAGGGATGATTGCAAATAATAAAGGTATTACAATTGAAAATATGGCGCCCACAACTTTGATTGCCGGGGTATATTTTTTGTGGTTCAGGCCTAAGGTCTGAAAAGCACTTTGAAAACCATGAGTCAAATGGAATGCCAGTACAAGCATGCAAATCACATAGAACCCGGTATATAAAATATTGGAATATGCAGTATTAACTACCGCATACAGATCACCTACCGTTTCCTCACCATAAGTAATCATTTCCAGACCACCACTTTTACTTTCAAACCAAAAACCTTTCAAATGAACTAATAGGAAAATCGCGATGATCAGCCCAAGAGCTCCCATATTTCTTGAGGTCCATGTACTGTTGCTTGAAGCACCACTTTTAGCATAACCTACTGGCCTTGCTTTTTTATTCTTCCTTGAAAGAATTATTGAAGTGATGATGTGGAGTAAAATGAAAAAGAAGTTTCCGATGGAAACAGTTTGAATTAATGGGTTGTGACCCATTGTGTGGGCGTATAGGTTAAATGCTTTTCCGGAAGGATCAGTGATTAACTGTAAATTTCCGATAAGGTGCACCACTAAAAATAACATAAGAAATATACCGGTAAGTGACATAATCACTTTTCTACCAATCGTACTAGTAAGTGTTTCAATAAGCCAATTCATATTGTTTATGTCTATGCTTGTTATAGACGCCAAAGGTATATTTGGAAACGTTATCAAACAATCAGAATATCTATTTTGAAATATTCTAAATAAGGAATATAATGTCTTCTGATTTTTCGTTTGTTATTTAAGCATGTGTTTACAGCCATTGTTTGATTATTTTTGGAAGAATATTTTTCAAAATGCAATCAATTGGAGGGAAATACAGTTATTAGATTGTACTAATGATATCAATTGCGCAGAAATAAGCTTATGATCAAAAACATTTACACTACTTTAAAATTCCTGGGAAGTTTTTGTATGTGCTTGTTGTTTTTGGCACTGGCCCAACCTGTACAAGCCTCTCACATCAGGGCTGCTGAGATTCGAATAGAACGGCTACCAAGAGTTGGACTTTGGTACAGATTTACTGTAATAGCCATAAGAGATACGGAAGGAATAAAATTTGGGGATCAGGGTGTTTTTGATTTTGGTGATGGAAGTACTATAGAAGGACCCTTTGATCCGCCTGATGGAAACTTAATAGAAACACCAATTGGAGATCCCGAAGATAACCTTGCTTTAGTGGTATTCTCTTTTGAGCATGAATATTTTTTCGAGAGCTTCGTTTACAAAGTCAGCTACACCGAGAAAAATAGAAATGCGAATATTCTGAATATGAATAATTCACTTGAAACCCAGTTTTTGGTAGAGGCAGTCTTTGATACGGATCCATTGATAGGGGGAGATAATAGGTCACCAGTTTTATCAACATTGCCAATTGATTTTGCAGCTACTGGTGTGAAGTTCATTCATAATCCTGGAGCCTTTGACCCTGATGGGGACAGCCTCTCATACGAACTGGTTATACCTAAACAGAAAAAAGAAGGGAATAATATCATTGATGTTTTCGGGTATGTGTATCCTAACGATCCCAGGTTTTATGATAATTACAATGAAGGCGCCCAGGACGGAGGGCCACCTACATTTAGTATTGACCAGTTTGGAAATTTAGTTTGGGATTCTCCAGGTATGTTAGGAGAATACAACATGGCATTTAAGATAACTGAGTGGAGAAAATTTGGAGACTTATACCTACCAATTGGCTTTACAGTCAGGGATATGCAGGTGATTGTGGTGGAAACTGATAATGAACCACCTGAGCTCATAGTCCCGGAAGATATATGTGTCATCGCAGGGGATATCATTTCAGAAGAAATCCAGGCCACCGATCCCGATGGGGACAGAATATTTATTCAGGGATTTGGGGAGCCATTTGATACAGTTACCTCTCCCAGGGCCTCTTTAACCCCGTTAGAAATTTTGGATGATCCGGCAGTTGTGAATTTCGTTTGGGAAACAAATTGTAATACAATCAATGCTAAACCTTATCAGGCACTTTTTAAGGCGACTGATTTTGAAAAAGAACCTAAGGACACAAATAGGATATTTGTAAACCTTGTTGATTTTGAAACCTGGTTTATTGAGGTAGTCGCACCTGCCCCAACTGGGCTGGTAGCCGAAAGTGTTATGAATCAAAGGAAAATGAATTTATCATGGGATAGCTATGAATGTGCACGTAAACCCGATGAGGATCGAATGCAAATTTGGAGACGAGTGGATTCATTTGATATAATGCTGGATGATTGTCAGGTTGGTATGCCCGACAATACAGGTTATGAAATGATTGGTGAAGTTCCTGTTACAACCACCAGCTACGTAGATAACGATCTTGCTCCAGGTGCTGTTTATTGTTATCGTCTGGTCGCACGTTTGGATCTTCGACCTGAAGTATTGAGTGTTGTTTCCGAGGAGGCATGTGACAGCATTATTTCCAATGGCCCGATAATTACAAATGTGGATATCAATAGAACTTCCGAGGCAAATGGTGAAATATTTGTAAAATGGGAGCCACCATTTGATTTAGACTCTGCTGATTTTGATGAACCATTTACTTATGAAATATACAGGTCAACAGGATTTACAGGCGAAGATAACAGGACATTGGTTGCCACAACAAATGGTAGCTCCATTCAGGATATTGCACCTGAGATAAACACATTAGATGAAGTGTATAATTATGAAATTATCATGAAGGATGGTGAGCATGTTCTTGATAGTTCTGCCACAGCATCAAGTGTGCGTCTTGAGATCGATCCGCAGGTTGCGGCACTTGACTTATCGTGGAATGCAGTGGTTCCCTGGTCTAATGTGGCTCAGGATTACCCATACCATTATATATATAGAGACAGAGTAACAAATGATCCTGCTGAACTTGTATTGATCGATTCAGTGTTGGTCAATGAAAATGGTTTTTCCTATCTGGATGACGGCTCATTTAATGGCGTGGAGTTAAGTGATCAGCTGGAATATTGTTATTTTATCACAACCCAGGGTGTATATGGTAACGCACTAATAGATGAACCTCTTATCAACCGGTCTCAGATTACTTGTGCCCAACCAAACGATTCTATTCCACCTTGTAGGCCTATTGAATTCACTATTAATGAGGGTTTATTATCATGTGATGATATTCAGCTAAATGGGCGTGATTGTACTTTTGATGATTTATCAAATACATTATCCTGGAATTTAGACCCTAATGCAATTTGCGATAATGATGTGGCTTACGTTAAAGTGTACTTTTCAAGAGATGGTACAGATGAAGGCTACCGTTTACTGGATTCAGTATCAGTAAATGATACAAGCTATGTTCACACTGTGACTTCATTGAAAGGGTGTTACCAAATTTCTACAGTCGATCGGTCTGGTAATGAGAGTATTCTTACTGATCCCGTGTGTAATGATAATTGCCCTAATTATGAACTTCCAAACGCATTCTCACCAAACGGAGACGGTCGCAATGATGAGTTTACACCATTTACACTCAATCCGGACCAGTGTCCAAGGTTTGTTGAATCTGTGATTTTCAGAGTATTTGATCGAACTGGTATTGAATTATACACATATGAAAGTCTGGAGCAACCAGAAAATGATATCTATATACATTGGGATGGAAGGTCTAACATAGGAGTCAAACTACCAGCCGGGACCTATTTTTACAGTGCTGATGTAACCTTCGATGTGTTGGATAAATCGAAACGAAATCAGGTTTTCAAAGGATATATACAATTAATGAGATAATAAGGTTAGGGATTGTGTTAACCTTTTTATGTACATTCATGTTCTACTGATTATGACAGAACCTGAGATCACTTTGAATAATATCGTTTTTTTTGACGGTATCTGTAACTTCTGCAATAACGCTGTGAATTTCCTAATTGATCGGGATCCAAATCGAACCTTCAAGTTTGCTTCTCTTCAATCAGATCTGGCAAGGGGCGTCTTGCCTAAATATGGTGTTGACCCTTCGAAGATGCATAGTATAATCCTCTTAAAAAACGGGAAGATGTTTCAGAGGAGTAGCGCGGCTTTGGAAATCACTAAAAATATGTCTGGTGCCTGGCCTTTGCTCGGATTATTGAAGATTGTACCAGTTTTCATGAGGGATTTTTTTTATAATTTCATTGCCAATAATCGCTATAAATGGTTTGGTAAGTTGGATTCATGTAGAATGCCTACCCCTGAGATCCGAGAAAGATTTCTCGATTCGAGTTATTCCAATTAATTTTGGTCTCCATACAATCTAAAAACTTATATGAGAGCATATGTTTTTCCGGGCCAGGGGGCTCAGTTTTCAGGAATGGGTAAACCACTCTATGACAGTCATCCGAAAGCCAAAGAACTTTTTGATCAGGCAAATGAAATCTTGGGATTCAGTATCACTGATATCATGTTTGAGGGAACTGCGGAGGCTTTAAAAGAAACTAAAGTAACCCAACCGGCGGTATTTCTTCATTCTGTAGTAGCAGCACTGACTTCTGATGACTTTAAACCTGAGATGACTGCAGGCCATTCATTGGGCGAATTCTCAGCGCTTGTCGCTAATGGGGCATTATCCTTTGAGGACGCATTAGTGCTTGTTTCAAAGAGAGCATCAGCAATGCAGAAAGCTTGTGAGATAAACCCTTCCACGATGGCAGCAATTCTTGGGCTTTCAGATGAAGTGGTGGAGGAAGTGTGTGCTTCAATTGATGAGATTGTTGTTGCAGCAAATTATAACTGCCCCGGTCAGCTAGTGATATCAGGATCTATGAAAGGAATTCAGATAGCATGTGATAAGTTGGTGGAAGCAGGAGCAAAAAGAGCGCTACCATTGCAGGTGGGAGGTGCTTTTCATTCACCGTTAATGGAACCAGCCCGGGAGGAGCTGGCACAAGCTATTGAATCTACCACTTTTGGCACTCCAACTTGTCCGATTTACCAAAACTATACGGCAAAAGGCACCAGTGACGTTAATGAAATAAAGCAGAATTTAATCGCACAGCTTACAGCACCAGTTAGATGGACACAATCAGTTCAGCAAATGTTAGCGGATGGTGCAAGTAGTTTTGTGGAGTGTGGACCTGGTAAAGTTTTACAAGGGTTGATCAAAAAAGTAGATAGAGAAGCTGAAACATCAGGAATCAGTTGAAAATTAAAAAAATATATATCGTAATCATATGTTTTGGGTTGATGGGAACATTTCACCAATGTAAATCAACCCAAAATTCCTATGGTCAAAAGAAAAAGATCAAAAAGGGTAAGCCAATCCCGTGCCCTTTAAAGGATTGCCGATGAGGAAAATCAATATTGCAATTGATGGTTATTCTGCGTGTGGTAAGAGTACTACAGCAAAACGTGTAGCAGCTAAACTTGGCTATTTGTATGTGGATACGGGAGCAATGTACCGTGCAGTTACGCTTTACTTTATCCAGAATGAGGTAGATCATACTGACATCAATGAGGTTTATGCAGCACTCGATAAAATCAATATTAATTTTGAAAGAATAGATGGTCGGTGTGACACCTTCCTCAATGAGATTAATGTTGAATCAGTAATTCGTGACCTTGAGGTATCATCACATGTAAGCAACACTAGTGCAATAAAGCAGGTAAGAGATAAGCTTGTAGCGTGGCAAAGAATGATTGCTGATAACAAGGGAGTTGTAATGGATGGAAGAGACATTGGAACTGTGGTTCTTCCCCTAGCTGAATTAAAACTATTTATGACAGCTGATGTGGATATTCGATCGAAAAGACGCCAAATAGAGCTGGAAAGAATAGGTAAGCACTTATCTTTGGAGCAAATTAAGGAAAACCTGCTGAGTAGGGATAGGATTGATACAACTAGAGATGAAAGTCCTTTGAGGAAATCTGAGGATGCAATAGAAATAGATACATCAAACCTTACCTTTGATGAACAGGTTCAACAGGTGGTAGACTTAGCTAAAGCTATTATTTATGAAAGTTGAAATCGACGATAATTCGGGGTATTGCTTTGGAGTGGAATTTGCCATCCAAATGGCGGAAGATGAAATGGCCGAATCGGGAAAGCTATTTTGCCTGGGGGATATTGTTCACAATGACCTTGAGGTTGAGCGGCTGCATCAAAAAGGCTTGAGAATAATTTCTCGGGAGGAACTGCAAGATCTTAAAGATTGTAAAGTACTCATCAGGGCACATGGAGAACCTCCTGAAACCTATGAGATTGCGCTCAAGAATAATATTGAGTTAATTGACGCTTCCTGTCCAGTAGTATTAAAGCTTCAGAACAGGGTCAAAAATGCATATGACCAGGCCAATAAAAAAGATGGTCAAATTGTGATATATGGCAAACCAGGTCATGCTGAAGTTATTGGGTTGACTGGACAAACAAAAAATGAGGCCATTGTTATAAAAGAAGAGGAGGACCTGGAAAAGATCAATTTTGAGAAACCAGTTACCTTATTTTCTCAAACAACTAAAAGTACAAAAGGCTTCTATAAAATCCGATCCCTCATAGAAGAGCGAATCAAGTTGTCAAATGGTGAATTTTCTGAAGAAATGTTTCAGGCAAATGATAGCATCTGTAGACAAGTTTCTAATCGGGAGCCACAACTTTTGAAATTCTCTTCTAAACATGATGTCATTTTATTTGTTAGTGGTAAGAAGAGTTCAAATGGTAGAGCACTCTATGAGGTTTGCAAAGCCAATAATTCTCGTAGCTATTTTGTGGAAGGAGAGCATGAAATAGATTTAGATTGGTTAAATGATGGTGATACAGTAGGTATTTGTGGTGCAACATCTACACCTCGATGGTTGATGGAAAGAGTTGCTAAATACCTGAAGGACAACATGCCTGTTTCGGCAGGTATTTAATCCGCATTTAAGTCGATGTTTCAAACTTTTCTGAAACGTTTCTTTTGAACTTTTTTTTGTTAATTTTGCTCCAATTTAAAAACTGACAAGAGTTTCTAAAACATGTCTGAGACGATAAAATTGAAAAAGGGTTTTGATATAAACCTTGCTGGAAAAGCAGAAAAAAAAATCGCTGAAATAGACCAACCTGAGACATTTGCATTAAAGCCTACAGACTTTCTTGGAATGTCACGTCCTAAACTTAAAGTACAGGAAGGAGATAACGTTAATGCTGGTACCCCACTTCTCTTCGATAAAGTTCACCCAGAGGTACTCTACACGGCACCAGTAAGTGGTGAAATCGTTGAAATCAAAAGAGGGGAGAAAAGAAAATTACTTGAGATCAAAATCCTTGCAGATAAAGAGGTCTCATATGAAGAATTTAAGAAACATTCAGTTTCAGACATAAACAGCCTATCACGGGAAGATGCACAGGCCCAAATGATGTCAAGCGGTGTTTGGCCACACATCATTCAAAGACCTTATGGAGTTGTTGCTGATCCGGCAGATACTCCAAAAGCAATATTCATCTCAGCATTTGACTCTAACCCATTAGCAGCGGATATTAGCTTCTTATTGGAAGGTCAGGAACAAAATTTCCAAACAGGTGTGGAAATACTGAAAAAATTTAGTGGAGGTGCTGTACATATTAATGTAAACGCTAAAGCTGAAGTGTCACCTGTTTTCTCACTGAATGGAGTTAATGTCAACAAGTTTTCAGGACCACATCCAGCCGGAAATGTTGGTGTGCAAATCCATCACCTGGATCCTATTAACAAAGGAGAAATTGTTTGGACAGTAAACCCAGTAGGTGTAGTACAGATAGGTAAGTTATTCTTAGAAGGTAAGTACGATGCTTCCAAGATCATTTCTGTAGTTGGTTCTGAGATCCAGAACCCACAGTATTATAAGACATACTCAGGAGCATGTATCAATAAATTTATTGCCAATAACCTGAAGCAAGATCATGTCAGGTTTATCTCAGGTAATATCCTCACTGGTGAAAAAGTAACAAATGATGGGTATTTGGGCTTTTATCACAATCAATTTACAGTGATTCCGGAAGGAGATTTTGAAGAACCATTTGGTTGGATTGCTCCGTCAACAAAGAAACTCAGCTTTCATAAAGGATTTGGTTTACTATCTTTCTTGAACCCTAAAAGGGAATTTGTACTTGATACCAACACACATGGTGAGTCAAGGGCGTTTGTTCAGACTGGAGAGTTTGAGAGGGTATTACCGATGGATATTTTACCTACATATCTATTCAAAGCTATTATGGCTGAAGATTATGATGATATGGAAGCTCTGGGACTTTATGAGGTAATAGAGGAAGATGTTGCGCTTTGTGAATTCATCGACATGTCAAAGCATGATTTGCAGAGCTTGGTTAGAGAAGGTTTGGATTTGCTAAAAAATAGTTAAACAATACATATGAAGTTTCTTCAAAAAGCTTTTGATAGTATAAAGCCTCACTTTGAGAAAGGTGGGAAGTGGGAAAAGTTCCACCCGGTTTACGATGGACACAGAACAATCGTGTTTTCTCCAGATTCTGTCACTAAATCCACTGGTGTACAAGCCAGGGATGCAATGGATCTGAAGAGATTAATGATGACAGTGATCATCGCAATGATCCCTTGTTTGCTATTTGGAATATGGAATACAGGATACCAATATCACCTTGCCACTGGTGAAGCACCAGAGCTTATGGATCAAATCCTTATCGGATTGTTCAAGGTACTTCCAATTGTTGTGGTTTCTTACGGTGTTGGATTGACGATAGAATTTACATTTTGTGTGATCAAAGGACATGCAATCAGTGAAGGGTTTCTGGTTTCAGGAATGCTTATACCATTGGTGATGCCAGCTACGATTCCATTATGGCAGGTAGCAATTGCAACTGCTTTTGCTGTGATCATTGCCAAAGAGGCCTTCGGCGGTACCGGAATGAATATTCTAAATGTGGCTCTTACCGCAAGAGCATTCTTGTATTTTGCATACCCTTCACAGATTTCAGGTGAAGTTTGGACCTATCTAGGTGATAAGCCTACACTGGACGGTTACTCTGGAGCTACACCATTAGCAGTAGGAGCCGAAATTGCAGAATCTGGTGCAGATATAACGATGGTTGATGCATTAGCGGAAAGATCAGCTGGTTTTGCTGAAGGGCTTTACAGCACTTGGAATTTGATTTTAGGTGCTTATCCAGGTTCAATAGGAGCTACATCAGTCATTATGTGTGCGATTGGGGCACTAGTACTTATTGCAACAAGAGTAGGTAGCTGGAAGACAATAGTAAGTTGTGTAATAGGAGGATATTTAATGGGGTTACTACTGAACGTTGCTGGTAGCAATGCTTTTGCTCAGGTTCCTGCCTATTATCACTTAATTATGGGAGGATTTGCTTTCGGAGCAGTGTTCATGGCAACTGATCCGGTATCTTCAGCACAAACTGAAACTGGAAAATGGATTTACGGATTTCTAATCGGGGTGATCACTGTAATTATCAGGGTGCTTAATCCAGCTTATCCGGAAGGAATTATGCTTGCGATACTGTTTATGAATGTATTCGCGCCATTAATAGATTTTTACGTTGTAGAAGCAAACAAGAAAAGGAGGTTACGTCGTGCGACAGTCTAATACATATGTTATCATATTTTCCGCAGTACTAACAATTATACTGGGAGGCTTACTTTCACTCACATCCGTTGGGTTAAAAGAAAAGCAAGATGAACAGGTTGAACTAGATACCAAGAAGAAAATTCTAGGTGCTGTTACCGATATATCTGATATAAAAGATCCGAAGGCAATTCTTGCACTTTATGATAAGCGTGTAACTTCAAAAGTGGTTGATATCAATGGCAATGAGGTAAAGGTAGACAAGAAAGGAAATCCTATTGTTGCCGAAAAAGTCAATGTTGCCAAGAATTACAAGTTGCCAAAAGAAGAAAGAGTTTACCCTGTTTTCATGTACATGAATGAAGCTGATCCCAGCCTGGTAGATTCATATATATTCCCGATGTTCGGAGCTGGACTCTGGGATTGGATTTCTGGATACATGGCTTTGGAAGGTGATTTAAACACCGTAAAAGGAATTGCATTTGACCACAAGCAGGAAACACCAGGTCTTGGAGCAAGAATCACATCGGATGTGGTTCAAAATAGATACAAAGGGACTAAAATATTTGATGGTTCAGGTAATCTTGTTTCAATCACTATGGTAAAAGGAGAAGGACAAACAGGACTATCTGATCATGAAGTTGATGGTATGTCTGGCGCTACAATGACAGCTAAAGGTGTGAACGCCATGATCTCAAATTATTTGGAATGCTACACAGCTTTTATCGATCAGGTAAAAGGTGGTAAAGTAGCTATTAATTAAGAACTTATTTAAACCAGGAATATATGAGTACTGAAGCACTCGAAAAACCAGAAGTAAAAGAACCTGCTGAGCCGTTATTATCCAAAAGGCGTAGACAGATTGTATCTGATCCATTGAGTGAAGATAACCCGATTACCATACAGGTACTTGGGATTTGTTCTGCACTTGCTGTTACTGTAAAAATGGAGCCTACATTCGTAATGTCTGTGGCAGTAATTTTTGTGATCGTGTTTTCAAACCTAATCATATCGATCATGAGAAATCTTGTTCCGACAAGGGTAAGGATCATCGTACAGCTTGCGGTAATTGCCACATTGGTAACACTAGTAAGTGAGGTATTAAAGGCCTATTACTATGACATGTACAAAGTACTTGGAGCGTTTGTAGGACTGATTATCACCAACTGTATTGTGATGGGAAGACTGGAAGCATTCGCAATGGGTAACAAACCTTATGATTCAATTCTTGATGGTCTGGGTAGTGGTTTTGGTTATGCCTGGATTATCCTGACTGTAGCTTTCTTCAGAGAGTTATTTGGTTCAGGTTCTGTGTTTGATATCAAAATATTCGAATTGATAGGATGGGAGTCTTTCCCTACAAATGGTCTGATGGTGGATTCCATTGGGGCATTCATGGTATTAGGAATATTGATTTGGATTCAGAGGACAAAAACTGGTTACGTAGAACACTAATTAGGAAGAAATAATGGAAGCATTTAACATATTAATCAGAGGAATATTCATTGACAATATGATTTTCGCATACTTCCTTGGTATGTGTTCATTCCTGGCGGTATCCAAGAAAGTATCAACTGCTTTCGGTCTGGGTATGGCAGTAATTTTCGTATTGACAATCACAGTACCCGTAAACTGGTTATTACAAGAATATGTATTGAAAGAAGGGGCCCTGACCTGGTTAGGACCTCAATTCGCAGAAATTGATTTGACTTTCCTTCAGTTCATCATGTTTATTGCCGTTATCGCATCAATGGTACAATTGGTGGAAATGGTAATTGAGAAATTCTCACCAGCACTTTATGGATCATTAGGTATCTTCTTACCATTGATTGCTGTAAACTGTGCTATCCTGGGAGCCTCACTTTTCATGGTTCAAAGAGATTACACATTACTTGAGGCCACTTCATACGGTTTCGGATCTGGTGTTGGTTGGTTCCTTGCAATTGTGGCGCTTGCTGCGATTAGAGAGAAACTGAAGTACTCTCATGTACCGGATGGATTGAAAGGATTGGGAATCACCATGATCATTACTGGTTTAATGGGCTTAGCATTCAAATCTTTTATTGGTATAGCCCTGTAAAAACAATATCTTTAAAAATATTGAAAGAAGGTGTTTGATTTCAAGCACCTTCTTTTTTTTGCTACTTAAATAGATGAACTTAGTACGATGAGCACAGAGAATCGATTCAAGATCGGAAACATCATACAATACTTCTTAAGGGGCTTAATCCTGGTAGGACCCATTGCATTGACGATTTACATAGTTTTTATCTCAGTGGCTTGGGTAGACGATTTGATTCCCATAAAAATACCGGGCTTAGGATTGGTTATTGTTTTATCGGCGATGGTGGTGCTCGGTTATTTAGCCAATACACTTTTTGCCAAGCCAGTATTTATTCTATTGGAAAAAGCCTTGAGGAAAGTTCCTCTGGTGAACTTCATTTACACCTCGATTAACGACATGATAAAAGCCTTTGTTGGAGAAGAACAGCGGTTTAAAAATCCTGTTTTAGTTAGTTTTGATAAAGATGGGATACTCAAAAAACCTGGATTCATCACATCAGAGGACCTGGAATCAATAGGATTACCAGGTCAGGTAGCTGTTTATATGCCACATTCTTATAACTTCTCTGGAAATGTATTTATCGTGGACAAAAAGTACGTGGTTCCTTTGAAAAAAGGGAATAATTCTGAAATAATGAAGTATATCGTAAGTGGAGGAGTATCCGGGAAAATTGAAGTAGAACGTTAATTCAGCAAACTTTTTTTGGTATAATATCGTAGTAGGGATAAAATATTTTTGAAAATATTTGACTTTTAGAATTTCTTCGACGTAGCTTTGTCGTAATTCATGGGAAAAGTATACACCATATTCACTTCGCCAAGATTTTTTAGGCCCGCATTCCCGGGTAGGCGCTAGGCCTATGTATACTCTTTAGGATTACCTATGTGGTAATCATTCTTCGCAAAACAGCATTTTTCCAAATTTATTTTTTTCAAAATCCTTAAAGTAGTCAAGAACGATGGGTTCATTTATTGTATCCGTTGCAGATGAGTCTCACTTAAGTTACGCTGAAACTATATCTGCATTAATTGAAGAAAGCGCCAGGTTACGCGGTACAGGTATCGCGAAACGATCCCCTGAATACATTGCAAAAAAAATCCAGGAACGTAAAGCTATTATTGCCGTCACCAAAGAGGGCGAGTTGGCCGGCTTTTGTTATATAGAAACCTGGGGGCATGGAAAGTTTGCTGCCAATTCTGGTCTGGTGGTTAATCCGGATTTTAGAAATCAGGGCCTTGCCATGAATATTAAAGATAAAGCCTTCAAACATTCTCGTAAAATGTTCCCAGAGGCTAAGCTTTTCGGGTTAACCACGAGCCTTGCTGTCATGAAAATCAACTCGGATTTGGGGTATCGTCCCGTTACCTTCTCAGAATTAACTGATGATGCTGAATTCTGGAAAGGTTGTAGCAGCTGTGTGAATTATGATATTCTCAGTAGTAAAAATCATCAACATTGCCTCTGCACGGGCATGTTGTATGATCCCAATGAGAAGAAGCGCCAATGGGAATTGAAGAAAAAGAAGGTGCAACAGAAATTAAGAGTTTGGAACAAAAACGTGAAAGTACTTTAGGATATGGGAAAGAAAGTAGTACTGGCATTTAGTGGAGGATTGGATACAACGTATTGTGCAATTTACCTTCAAGAACAAGGGTATGAAGTGTACACTGCATTGGTCAATACAGGTGGATTCACAACCGAAGAAATAAAAGAAACTGAAGCTAAAGCAATTAAGCTTGGGGCAGTTACACATAGCAATATTGAGGTCACTGAAGAATATTATCAAAAATGTATCAAATACCTGATTGCCGGGAATGTATTGAAAAATAATACCTATCCGCTTTCCGTAAGTGCAGAAAGAGCTTTTCAGGCCAAGGCAATCGCAGAGTATGCTAATGAAATTGGTGCTGATGCCATTGCTCATGGAAGTACAGGTGCAGGAAATGATCAGGTGAGATTTGACATGATATTTAATATCCTTTGCCCGGACAAGGAAATCATTACGCCGATTAGAGATATGAAGTTATCCAGAGAGGAAGAAATTCAGTTCCTTATCGATCATGGTGTAAGTGGGAATTGGGAGAAATCACTTTATTCCGTGAACCAGGGACTGTGGGGAACTTCCGTAGGAGGTAAGGAAACATTAACGTCAAATGAATACCTTCCTGAAGAAGCCTTTCCATCGCAGTTGGAAGAACAAGGTAGCATTGAAATAGAAATTAATTTTAGAGGGGGAGAACCTCTTGGTCTTAATGGCAAAGCCTTATCATCAGTTGAAGTAATCAACCAACTGAATGATATAGCAAAGAAATATGCCATTGGGAGAGATATTCATGTAGGGGATACCATCATTGGAATAAAAGGAAGAGTCGGTTTTGAAGCGGCCGCACCATTGATACTTATCAAGGCTCACCATACCCTTGAGAAACATGTACTGGGAAAAAATCAATTGCTATTAAAAGATCAGTTTTCATTGACATATGGAAACTTACTACATGAAGGCCAATACCTTGATCCGGTAATGAGAGACATAGAAGCTTTTTTCGATAGTACTCAAGCTAATGTTACGGGTAGCGTGAAAGTATTCCTTGCACCATATAGATTCCATGTGATTGGTATTGAATCTGAAAATGACCTGATGCAATCTAAATTCGGGAAATACGGTGAGATGAATACTTCCTGGAGTGGTGAAGATGTGAAAGGTTTCTCCAAGATTTTTGGAAACCAGAATATGATTATACAAAAAGTGAGTCAATCATGAGTGAGTCAAAAATTAAGGTAGGGATTGTCGGGGCAGCTGGCTATACAGCTGGTGAATTGATTCGAATTCTGATGAACCACCAGAATGTAATCATTACGAGCTGTCAAAGTGGAAGTCAGGCTGGATCAAAACTATACGAAACCCACAAAGATCTTATAGGTGAGACTGAGCTGGAATTCTCAGAAGAAATAGATTTAACGAATGTTGATGTGATTTTTCTTTGCAAGGGGCATGGTGAATCTCAAAAGTACCTTGATTCTGCCCAGGTTCCAGAGCGAGTTAAAATTGTTGACCTAAGTCATGATTATAGATTGTCAAGAGATGGTAATGATTTTGTGTATGGGCTTCCGGAATTGCAAAAGGAGAAAATCAAGCAATCTGGTAAAGTAGCTAATCCCGGATGTTTTGCTACATGTATACAACTTGGGTTATTGCCGGCAGCAGCCAATCACTTGATTGAATCAGATGTTCACACTTCAGGGATCACCGGAAGTACAGGAGCTGGTCAGGCACTCTCGAAAACTACCCATTTCACCTGGAGAAATAACAATTTGAGTGTGTACAAAGCATTTGTACACCAGCACCTGGGAGAAATAAAGCAAAGTTTGTCACAATTGGACAATGGTAAAGACCAAGCCATTCATTTCATCCCTTATAGAGGTGATTTTACGAGAGGAATAATCATTACCAGCTATTTCAAATGCTCTAAATCTTTGGAAGAGGTAAAAGCATCATATGAAAAGTATTACCAGAATGAACCATTTACACATGTTGTGGCTCAAAATCCTGACCTAAAGCAAGTAGTCAATACCAATAAGGCACTGGTGTATTTAGAGAAACATGGAGATCAGGTGATGGTCATCAGTGTTATTGATAATTTATTGAAAGGCGCATCAGGTCAGGCGGTTCAAAATATGAATTTAATATTTGGCTTACCTGAATATGAAGGGTTAAGACTCAAATCAGTAGCATTCTAATCAATCATAAAAAAGACATGAAAGATAATATAGCAATATTAGGTGCGGGTAACCTTGGCCTGGCCATTGGAGAGGGAATTGTAGATAATGCACTAGTGAATGCAGGGCAGGTATGCCTGACCAGAAGAAACACAGAACACATATCAGCCTACGCGAGTAGAGGTTATCGGGTATTTGAGGATAACAAGGAAGCGGTAGAGCTCTCTAAAATTATAATCCTGTGTGTACAGCCCAAACAGGTGGAAGGTCTGATTAAGGAGATCAAACCTGTACTTACTGATAATCATGTAATTGTTTCTGTGATTACCGGAGTGGAAATTTCCCAATTGAAAGAGTACCTGCAAATGGATGTTCCAGTCATAAGGTGTATGCCGAATACGGCTGTAGCCATAGGTAAATCAATGACATGTATTGCTACAGACCAGTATGGAAAGCCTTATCTGGAGCTAATTCAGTCTGTTTTTGAAACCGTTGGCAAAACTTTAGTTATTGAAGAACGACTGATGAAGGCTGCTACAGTTTTGGGAGCAAGTGGAATAGCATTCTTTATGCGTTACCTACGTGCAGCAACCCAAGGTGGAATACAAATGGGATTTCACCCAGAGGAGGCACAATTGATTGCAGTACAAACTGCTGAAGGAGCAGCATCACTAGTGCTGGAGAATCATTCACATCCGGAAGTTGAAATAGATAGGGTAACAACTCCAGAGGGTTGTACAATTGCCGGTTTAAATGAAATGGAACACTCAGGACTCAGCTCAGCGTTAATTAAAGGGCTGATGGTGTCCTATGAAAAAATTAAAAACATCAGAGCGTAGCACTATGAAAAAATTTGATGTCTATCCAATATTCGATATTGAACCGGTGCGCGGAGAAGGCGCGTGGGTTTGGGATGAGACCGGACAGAAATACCTTGACTTCTATGGAGGTCATGCGGTAATTTCCATTGGTCATTCGCATCCGTATTTTGTAGAGAAAATTAGTGCACAGCTCGAGAAGCTCGCATTTTATAGTAATTCAATAATCAATCCGTTGCAGGATCAACTGGCTAGTAAGCTTGGGAAAGTTTCCGGCTATGATGACTACAGTCTTTTTCTGGTAAATTCAGGAGCAGAAGCAATTGAAAATGCAATCAAAGTAGCTGCATTTCACAATAAACGTCAGCAGGTGCTGGTTTTTAACAAGGCTTTTCACGGTAGGACTTCATTGGCAGTACAGGCTACTGATAACCCCAAGATCCAGACGAGCATGGATCAGAGTATGAAGTTTGTCCGTGGAATTTTGAATGACGTGGAGTCACTAGATCATTTGATCAATGATTCACTATGTGCAGTAGTAGTTGAAGGAATACAAGGGGTCGGTGGGATCAATGTGCCAACATCAGAATTCTGGAATAAACTTAGAAATAAGTGCTACGAAAATGGTGTAGTACTCATCGCAGACGAAATACAAAGTGGCTATGGTCGTACGGGTCAATTCTTTGCCCACCAGCATGCCGATATCAAACCAGATATTGTAACAATGGCAAAAGGAATGGGGAATGGATTTCCAATAGGTGGATTGATCATGGGACCTCAATTTGAGCCATGGTATGGAATGTTAGGCACTACATTTGGAGGAAATCATTTGGCATGTACCGCTGGTTTATCTGTTTTGGAAGTGATCCAAAAGCAGAATTTAGTTGAGAATGCCCGTGAGATGGGAGATTTACTTATTGAGTCATTAAAGGACTTACCAGGGTTAGTTGAACTAAGAGGTCAGGGGCTGATGCTAGGCTTGGAATTTGATTTCCCGATAGCTGATTTGAGAAAGGAGCTGGTATACAAGGAATTCATTTTTACTGGAAGTGCGAGTAATCCAAATGTATTGCGATTGCTTCCTCCATTATCAATTAATGAAGGACATGTGGAGTTCTTCATTGAAAAAATCCAGAAAGTAATTAATAAACAAAAAGCAGGCAAAGCAAGCGCCTGAAAACTATTAGCATATGAATAAATTCTTGTCCGTAGATGACGCAGGTGACCCGATGGAGCTGGTGAAACGCTCCCTTGAAATCAAAAAGAATCCCTTAAAATCAAAACACCTTGGTGAGAATAGGACACTTGGTCTGATTTTCCTGAATCCAAGTCTGAGGACAAGATTAAGTACAGTGAAGGCTGCCCAGAACCTGGGAATCAACGTAATTTCTATGACCATGGGGGCAGAAGGATGGCAGTTGGAATATCAGGACGGTGTGATCATGGATGCCGGAAAGGCAGAACATGTCAAGGAGGCAGCAGCGGTTGTGGGACAATATTGTGATGTTATTGGGGTGCGATCATTTCCAGGATTAGAGAACAGGGAAGAGGATTATGCAGATTTACTTATCAATTCATTTGTTGAATACTCAGGAAAACCTGTGATTAGTCTGGAATCAGCAACAAGACATCCACTACAGTCGCTTACGGACTTGTTGACAATTGAAGAACTTAAGAAAAAGGAACGTCCAAAAGTGGTACTTACATGGGCTCCACATATCAAAGCTTTGCCTCAGGCGGTACCCAACTCATTTGCTGAATGGGTTAATAAAACTAATTATGAGTTCGTAATTGCACATCCTGAAGGATTGGAACTTGATCCAATATTTTCCGGGAATGCCCTAATTACCCATGATCAGGATGAGGCTTTGGCGGATGCAGATTTTGTATATGCCAAAAACTGGTCATCCTACCAGAATTATGGAAAGCTGGTGAATGCACCGGATTGGATAATTTCCAACGAGAAAATGGCATTGACAAATAATGGTTGTTTCATGCACTGCTTACCAGTAAGAAGAAACATAGTGGTCAAGGATGAAGTGCTGGATGGAGACCAATCCGTGGTAATTCATCAGGCTGGTAACAGGGTTTTTGCTGCACAGGCGGTTTTAGAAGAGATGCTAACAACAAATTGACGATGGAGAAGCTGACGATCATAAAAATTGGAGGCAAGGTTATTGAAGACCGTGAAAAACTAACTGCTTTTGTAGAGCAGTTTAAGCAAATAGAAGGCCCCCGGTTGTTGGTGCATGGAGGAGGCGTTATGGCTGATCAAATGTTACGCAGAATGGGTCTTGAGCCAGTGATGCGAAATGGTAGAAGGGTGACAGATGCTGAGACTCTTGATACGGTTGTCATGGTGTATGGTGGTCTCGTCAATAAAGGGATTGTCGCTTTGCTGCAAAGTATTGGTATCAACGCAATTGGAATGACAGGTATGGACGGACAAACCATTGTCAGCGAGAAAAGACCTGCTAATCCTATTGATTATGGCTTTGCAGGCGATGTGAAGGAAGTCAATACCAAAGCAATTAAAACCTTGATGATCAATGGGTTTGTGCCAGTTATTGCTCCAATAACAGGTTCTTTGAGCGGCCAACTACTGAATACAAATGCAGATACCATGGCAGCTGAGCTCGCGAAAGGGTTGGCCAAGGATTTTGACGTCTATCTTATTTACGGGTTTGAAATTGATGGTGTTCTTGAAGACATCAATCAATCTGAATCACTGATCCACGATTTAAATTATGGCTTATATCAGTCATTAAAAGAAACCGATAAAATACACTCAGGTATGATCCCAAAACTGGATAATGCTTTCAGAGCTGGGAAGTATGCCAAGTCAGTAGTAATTGGCCACTATGGAAGAGTTTTTGACATCAGCGAAAACAAGACAGAATTATTCACAAAACTATCCAATTAAGACATGATCACGGAACTCAAGGAACAGGCAGTAGACTTGCTGAAATCACTCATTAGAATACCCTCTTTCAGTGGAGAAGAAGACAAAACGGCTGATTTGATCCAAAGTAAACTGGTAGAAAAAGGAATAGCCTTCGAGAGAAAGAAGAATAACGTATGGGCGGTCAATAAGCATTTTGATAAAGCCAAGCCCAGTATTTTGATTAATTCTCATCATGATACTGTAAAGCCAAATGACAAGTATACCAATGGACCTTTTGATGCAGAAGAACGTGGGGGAATTATTTACGGATTAGGTAGTAATGATGCTGGAGGAGCTCTGGTAAGTATGTGGGCCACATTTGTTTACTTTTATGAAGAGGAAGACCTTCCATTCAATTTGGTATTCGCGGCTACTGCTGAGGAAGAAATATCGGGTAAGAATGGAGTGGCTAGTATTCTTAAGACCCTACCTGAGATTTCATTTGGAATAGTAGGGGAACCTACTAATTTAGAGATGGCTGTAGCAGAAAAAGGACTTGTTGTTTTGGACTGTAAAGTATTGGGTGAAGCAGGACATGCTGCGCGGAAAAATGGTAAAAATGCAATTGAGCTGGCACTGGAGGACCTGAATTGGTTCAGAGATTATAAGTTCCAAAAATCGTCCAGTACTTTAGGAGAGATTATCATGTCGGTGACCCAAATCCAGGCCGGATCACAACACAATGTAATACCTGCTGAGTGTGATTTTGTCGTGGATGTGCGCACTACAGATGCTTACACGAATCAGGAGGTGGTTGAAATCATTTCAGAAAATACCAATGCGGAAGTTTCTCCTCGTTCACTGAGATTACAACCAAGCGGTGTTGATGATTCACACATATTGGTGAAGGCTGCACAGGAGCTGAATATAGAAACATATGGTTCACCTACACTTTCAGATCAGGCGCTAATGTCTTTTCCGACGATCAAATTGGGTCCTGGAAAATCAGAAAGATCTCATACTGCAGATGAATATATCTGGATACAGGAAGTAGAAGCCGGGATTGATACATACATCAAAGTTTTAGATTTTATCAGAAAAGCCTAAAGACAGAACTAACCACTCATAATACCCCATATCCGATATTTTTGAAATAAATTGCATCAAAATTTTTGAGGTTGTTATAATACAATCTACCAGCTAGAAACCTTAACTCAACTATGACAAAACTTTGGAAGAAAGATTTTGACACTGATAAATTCCTGGAAGATTTTACTGTTGGGAAAGACAGGGAACTTGACTTATTCCTGGCTCCTTTCGATGTAATTGGGTCCATTGCCCATGCAAGAATGTTGGGTAAAATCGGCTTGTTGACACAAGAGGAGACTACTCAGTTGATAAATGGATTGGAGGAAATAAAATCACTCATCGAACTAGGGGATTTTGAAATTGAGAAGGATGTAGAAGATGTCCACTCCCAAATTGAGTTGATGCTTACAAGGAGACTTGGGGATGTTGGGAAGAAAATTCACAGTGGTCGCTCACGGAATGATCAGGTACTCACTGCACTGAAGCTTTATGCAAAACAGGAATTACTCGAGATTGCTGAACTGACTAAAGCACTCTTTGAGACCCTTACGAAATTAAGTGACGTACATAAGGATCACCTGATGCCAGGTTATACCCACATGCAAGTTGCCATGCCTTCTTCATTTGGATTATGGTTTGGCGCATATGCAGAGAGTCTGGTGGATGATTTGACGATGCTTAAGGCTGCTTTTGATGTGACCAATAAAAATCCACTGGGTTCTGCAGCAGGTTATGGGAACTCGTTTCCACTGGACAGGGAGATGACTACCCGGGAATTGGGTTTTGAGAGTCCAAACTACAATGTGATCTATGCCCAAATGACCCGAGGAAAGATGGAGAAGGTGATTGGGATGGGTCTTTCTTGCATCGCGGGAACACTCGCCAAGTTTGCTATGGATGTGTGTCAGTATGCTGGTCAGAATTTTGGATTTCTGAAGTTGCCAGATGAATACACTACAGGATCTAGCATTATGCCTCATAAGAAGAACCCCGATGGATTTGAACTGGTACGGGCGAAATGTAATCAGATCCAAGGGTTACCCTATGAAATGAGTTTGATCATCAATAATTTGCCTTCCGGTTACCACAGAGACCTGCAAATTACAAAGGAGCACTTCATACCTGCTTTTCAGCAACTTAAGAGCTGTTTGCAAATGACCGCCATCATGACCGCTGAAATTAAGATCAATGAACAATTGTTGGATGAGAGTAAATATGACGACATTTTTAGTGTGGAGTTGGTCAATGAGTTGGTACTGGGAGGAATGCCTTTCAGAGATGCCTATCAGGAAGTTGGTAGAAGAATAGCCAATGGAGAATTCCAACCCAACAAAGCAATAAAACACCAGCATTTAGGTTCTATTGGAAATTTGGCCACAGATAAGATCAAAGATGCATTTGACAAGGTTTATGAGACATTTCAGTAGGCTTTTCCTACCAATTCTTATTCTTACTTTCACAACAGGCTGTCAGGTAAATAAAGGAAACAAGGGAAAACTGATTGATAGTGGGACCGCCAGCTGGTATGGGCCAGGATTTCATGGCAGACTAACTGCAAATGGTGAAAAGTTTAACATGAACGATCTGACTGCCGCTCACAGGACACTAGCTTTTGGTACAATTGTAAAGGTAGTAAATCAAGACAATGGAAAATCTGTTGTGGTTCGGATTAATGACAGAGGTCCCTATGCCAAGAACAGGGTTATTGATCTGTCTAAGAAGGCTGCAAAACAATTAGACATGATTGGGCCTGGTACCGCGAAGGTGAGCATCTATCAAATTTCAAACACCGATAATTCCAGGGTAACAGACGTCAAAACGCCGCACTATACCGTGCAAGTTGGATCATATGATAGCTATCAATCTGCCAAAAGTTTCTCTCAAAAGCTGGATGGGATTGATATAGTGAAGGTTAAAGTAGATGGTGCCACGTTGTACAGACTATATTTTGGGAAATTCACTCAAAAAAGTAGTGCAGAAGCAGCCAGACAAGAGCTGGCCATCAAAGGTATCTCCGGTTTTGTGAAGCAAATGGAGAATTAATTCAATATATTGAATGAGAGAATTCTAAAGTCATGAAAGGATTTGATCAGTTTAATTCTAAATTTACCAGAAGTCTTAACAATATGGAGCACCAAATTTCCTTAGTTAGTGCTGGTGTAAAAGGGTTAAGCGAGGGCTTTCATGAATTTAAGGAAGATCTTACTGATTTTATGGCGTTTACTGCTGAAACTTACTCTGATCATGAAAAAAGAATATCGGAATTAGAGAAAAAAATCTCTTAATGAGCTCAATAAATGTCATCCTGGGAGATATTACGAAACTGGAAGTAGATGCTATTGTAAATGCCGCCAATTCCAGCTTATTGGGTGGTGGAGGAGTAAATGGTGCCATACACAGGGCCGGAGGGGCTGAAATTCTTCATGAATGCAGAATTATTGGTGGTTGTAAAACGGGAAATGCGGTGATAACCACCGCGGGAAAGCTTCCAGCCAAATTTGTGATTCACACGGTCGGACCAGTTTGGAACGGAGGAACTAAGAACGAACCTGAACTACTGAGCAATTGCTATAGAAATAGTCTTCAGTTGGCCATCGACAATGGATTAACAACAATAGCATTCCCAAATATAAGCACCGGCATTTACGGATACCCTAAAGACAAAGCAGCTCAAGTGGCTATTGAGACAGTAAAGGATTTCTTAAAGGAGTACTCATCACTTGAAGTAACTTTTTGTTGTTTTGATGAGGAGAATTTTGTATTCTACAATACAAGGAAATAGAGATCCGTTAATAAGGAACAGTGCCTTGTTATGTTAAGAAACTTCATCCTTTCATTGGTTTTGATCATACTTTCCCTGATTTCACAGAGCTGTACTTCAGATTACCCAAGTAAGATCCCTACTATTGAAGTCAACCCACTTAGAGAATCATATATCAGAAATAGTGTTCAAGGATATCTCACATATTTTAAATTCAATGACTACTTAGAGTTGGCAGATTCTGTAAGAATTGATACATCAGGGAATGTTATTTCGAGTGATAAATTCGGGGGCTCTTTCAGAAAGGATTATGATTTAGATAATAATCTACTAAGATATGAGTATCTGGGATGTGTTTATTCTATCAACATATTTGAATATAATTTCGATCGATCCAAAAACCTAGTCGAGAAATGGAGATATAGTGTGTCCAAAGAAGATACTGTTGTGAGGGATACAACTTACATTTTAATGAATGATAAAATGCTCCCGGAGAAACTTTTTAGCCTTAATGAGGATAATGATACTTCTTATATAGTTGACTATCTCTATTTAAGTGATACTCTTATTTGGAAAATTGAGTCAGAATTTTTTCATATTGAGTATAAATATAAAGAAAAGACGTTGGTACAAATCAATTTTAAAGATCAGAAGAAAGTTGATTTCTTATCCGATAGGACAGGATTAATTGATTCAACACTTTATTATTCTGGGGACTCAAGTTACATTGCTGAATATTATAAATACTTCTAACCTTTTCTTTTAGAAGCAAAAGTTGGACACGATGTTGGTCTAACAAGTCCTTGGGTGAAAAAATAGGACAATCATTGTAAGTCTACTCAGGGATATATATCGAATCTTTATTGAACTCATGAGCAATAAGAAAAAAAGAGGAGGTTGTAGTTTCATTAAGTGATTTCACTAAATCTTTTTATACCAAACAATTACCTTATTTTCAATCAAACAGGAGCCCCCTTTTCATTATCTTAGCTTCAATGACCAATGACAAACCTTTCTTAGTTTATAAATCATCGGCTGGTTCCGGAAAGACCTATACTTTGGCCAGGGAGTATCTTAAACTGGCGCTGAAAAGTCCACACTATTTCAGATACATTCTTGCGGTAACATTCACTAATAAAGCGGCAGAGGAGATGAAATCCCGTATCCTGGAATACATTCAAGCTATTTCGGTTGGGGAGCATCCACTTTTTGAGGAGCTACAAGAACATTTCGGGTTTACATCAGATAAACTACAGCAGAGAGCCGGTGAGGTGCTAAGAAATATCCTTCATAGCTATTCTCGTTTTTCTATCACCACTATTGATACATTTTTTAACCAGGTGATCCGGTCTTTTACCCGAGAAATTGGCCTGCATGGCGGGTACGAAATTGAATTGGATACTGATCTTGTGCTGCAGAAAGTGGTGGATGACCTGATGACTGAAATAGATGAGGACGATCAACTAAAACAATGGCTGATCGAGTTTTCAAGAAACAGGTTGCAGGAAGGAAAGTCATGGGAGTTTCGATCGGAGATTTCGAAGTTGGCAAGAGAGCTATTTAATGAGAATTACCAGGTCAGGGCAAGAGATTTGAAACAGCTGGATAGAGCTACTTTGGCCACTCTAAGAAAATGGGTGGATGAGCAAGTAAAGTCTTTTGAAAAAACGCTTCATGAGATTGGTAGAGAGGGTATCAATAAATACACTGCTGTAGGGTTAAGTGAAGGAGACTTCTCCTATGGTTCAGGGGGACCCGTTGGTCAATTTAGCAAATGGTTCAATGGGGGAGATGACCTACAGAAGGAACCCGGGAAAAGAGTTTTTGAAGGCATGCAAGATGCTTCAAAGTGGAGTAAGAAAGCATCTCCTTTACGCGATCAAATCATTAGCGTTACTGAATCTGAGTTGATACCTCTGATGGAAAAGGGAGTGCAGTTTTGGCAGGAAGGGTTCACTGATTATATGACAGCCCATGAGGTGAAGCGCTATTTATTCACTTATGGGCTTCTGAATGACCTGGCGAAAAGAGTAGATGCTTATCGGCAGGATAATGAAGTAATCCTGATCTCTGATTTGCCAGTATTTTTGAAGGACATCATTGGCGACAGTGAAACACCCTATGTGTTTGAGAAAGTAGGTACCCGATATAGACATTTTTTAATAGATGAATTTCAGGATACTTCTGGATTCCAATGGGATAATTTTAGGCCTCTGATCAAGAACTCACTGGATTCAGTGGAATTCAATATGGTGGTAGGTGATGTAAAACAGTCTATCTATCGATGGCGGGGAGGAAACGCAGATATTCTTTTACATCAGATGGCAGATCAAGTGGGAAATCACTTTGTGAATGAACAACAATTGAAATCCAATTTTCGAAGTAGTCGACAAGTAATTGATTTTAATAATAACCTGTTTACCACATTGCCTTCGATAGTTCAATCTCACCTGGAACGGGAGTTTGGTGAAGTGGGTGAAGAAATGGAGTTCACTCTAAACAAGATCACACAAAGTTTTAATGAAGCGCATCAAGGATATCCTGAAAAAATTAAAGAAGGTGGTTTCATCAGAATTCAACTTGAACAGGAAGAAAGGGATGCAGAAGAAACCTGGGATGATTTAGCAATTGCCTGGACCATAGATCAGGTGGAGAAGTTACAGGATCAGCAGGTGGCATTGAAGGATATCGCTATTTTGGTAAGGTGGAACAGTGATGCGGCCAAACTGGTGAACGCATTGCTAGCCAAGAAACAAGAAGAAGAATCAAAATACAAGTACGACGTGGTTTCTTCTGAGTCAATGTTTCTGGATAATTCTGTGGTGGTCAATTTCTTGTTATCTGTCTTTAAATATCTCAAAAACAACAAAGACAAAATTGCCCTGGCAGAAATAGTGAAGGCTTATGAAATAGATATAAAAGGAGCCACCAGTTCAGTGGATGATGTTCTCAACAAATCAAGTATTAAAATTGGTTTACCCAAAACATTCAAAAATTACCTGAATATGCTGGTTCGGCTTCCACTGTACGAGCTGACTGAAGCGTTGATCAGAATTTTTGAGCTCAATAAACTCACGGATCAGATTGCTTATTTGCAGGCATTTCAGGATTCGGTTTTGGAATATGTGAAAAAGGAAAAGTCCGATATCAATTCTTTCCTGATCTGGTGGAGTGAGACTGGTTACAAAAGAACAGTGAAACTTTCTGAAGACCTAGAGGCCATAAAAATCCTGACCGTTCATAAATCAAAAGGATTACAATATAAGACTGTTTTGATGCCATTTTGTAATTGGAACCTGGACCATGAAACTTACTCAAAAGACATGATTCTTTGGGTGCAGGATCAGGAAAAAGATCCATACAATAATTTGCCTGCTGTTCCATTGAAGTACAATAGCAAGCTAGAAAATACGCATTTTAGAAATTACTATTTTCAAGAGAAGATAGCCTCACATATTGATAACCTCAACCTGCTCTATGTTGCTTTCACCAGGGCTGAGGAAGGACTATTTGTATTTTGTAGAGACAATAAGAAAAAGGAATTAAAAACGGTTTCAGACCTGGTAAAAGCGCAATTGAGTGAATTACCCGAGTTTGATCAACAAGCAGGAGTACTTCAATTGGGAACATTTGAGTTCAGTGAGTCAAAAGCTTCCTCAGAAGAGCATGAAGTTAAGCTGGAACAATATCTGTCTGAAAAATGGCGTAACAAGATCACCATCAAGAAACAAAGTGATCCGTTTATTGAGGAAGAGCCTACGGAAAGACAGAGCAGTATCAATCAGGGTGTGGTGATGCATAAAATTCTGGCTAATATCAAGTACCACGATGATGTGAAGCCTGCATTGGAGGAAGCGTATCATCATCTGGAGATCAACAAAGAGGAACTACAACAAATTGAATCAGCGATTAACGGAATATTTGCGAATGAGGAAATATCCAATTGGTTTTCCAAAGATTGGGAAGTTCGTACGGAAGCATTGATCCTTCCTGGTCAAACTGATGCTAAAAGACTGGATCGTGTAGTCATTAAGGGTAATCAAGCGGTTGTCATTGATTTTAAGACTGGTAAACCCAAGAAAGCTGATGAAAAACAGGTAAGGGAATATATGCAACTATTAGTTGATATGGGTTTTGACGAAGTGAGTGGTAAGCTGGTGTATGTAACTGATGTAAGTGTGGTTTCAGTAAACTTTGAGGAGGAAGTTGGGTAACATGGTGGAGAATACACAGCAAGCATCGGTAGCTGAGATGAATTTTCTGGAGGAATTGGCTCAAACAATATTCGATCAGTATGAAGGTAAACTCCAGCAACTCAAAATAGTATTTCCTAACAGAAGGGCAGGACTATTTTTTCAATCGTACCTTTCAAAACTGGCGAGCAAACCTATTTGGTCACCAACAATCTTTAGCATGGAGGATTTTGTGTCCTCACTTACCGATAAAACCCTTGCTGATCAGATTACCCTGGTTTTTGAATTGTACAGATCTTTTAGTCGGTTTCAAAGCAAGGAAGAGGGATTTGACAAATTCTACTATTGGGGAGAAATGCTGTTACGTGATTTTGATGATGTAGATAAATACATGGTCAATGCAGAGCACTTGTTTAAAGGTGTGAAATCCCAGAAAGAATTGGATGAAGCATTTTTCTTCATGGATGAGGACAACAAGAAGATCCTTCAGGAATTCTGGGCCAACTTCTTACCCGATGCTTCTCCTAACCAAAATAACTTTCTGAAAACCTGGGAGGTATTGCACCAGGTTTACGCAGATTTTAAACAAAGACTTGAGCGCAATAAGATAGGGTACAGTGGTTCACTTTATAGAACAGTGGCTGAGAACATAGGTGATTGTACTCCAGGGGAATACCAGGTCATTTTTACAGGGTTTAATGCCCTGACCAAAACTGAAGAAATCATCATCAAACATTATGTTGATCAACACAAAGCTGAAGTATACTGGGATTATGACCAGTACTATTTTGGTGACAAGTTTCAGGAAGCGGGCAGTTTTTTAAGGCAGTATGCGAGCGACAAAGTTCTGGGAAAAACATTTCCTAGGACTGGGCCGGAGAACTTCAGAAAAGACAAAGATATTCATGCCATTGGTGTCAGTTTAGAAATTGGTCAGGCTAAAGCAACTGGTGAGTTGTTGAACAACTACGCCAAAGAACTACACTTCAGACCAGAACGTACAGTAGTGGTACTTCCTCATGAGCACATGCTTTTTCCAGTGCTCAATTCCATCCCACAAAACATTGAAGATCTCAATGTCACCATGGGTTACCCCCTTCGGGACAGTCCATTGTATGGTTTGCTGGAATCAGTGATCAGTTTACAGGATACAAGCCGATTGGAGCAGAATCATTTCGTGCTTTTCTATCATAAACCTGTATTGGAGATATTGGCACATCCGTATCTTTTTCAGGCATATCCGGATGCTGTGAATGAAATCATGGTGGATGTGAAAAAGAGGAACAAGGTGGTGATCTATAAGGAAGAATTGGCCACCGAAATCGCGCTGATCAATCAAATATTTCAGAAAATTGAGCCTAAAGATTTATTGGAATATTTGTTGGGGATAGTCAGGTCTTTATTCAGGTATACCAATGAAATTCTTGGTCTTGAAAAGGAATTTCTTTACCAGTTCCATCAGTCTTTGGAGCGATTAAAGGAAATCTTGTTGTTGCAAGACACTGCAATTGACCTCAAAACATTCACCAAACTATTCAGGCAGGTTTGTAGATCCCAGAGTATACCATTTACTGGGGAGCCGTTAAGAGGGTTACAGATTATGGGGGTGTTGGAAACAAGGAACCTTGATTTTGACAATGTGATCATTCTTTCCATGAATGAGGGAAGTTTTCCTGCTGAAATTAAGAAGGGGTCATTCATTCCATACAACATCAGAAGGGCATTTGATTTGCCTACCTATCAGCACCAGGATGCGATTTATGCTTACTTGTTTTACAGATTGATCCAACGGGCAAAAAATGTCCATTTCCTTTATAATACTCATGCTGAATTTGGTCTGAGTGGAGAGATCAGTCGTTTTGTGAGCCAATTAGAAGTAGAATCCGGAATTCCAGTAAAAAAACACGTCCTTTCAAATCCGGTCAAGGTGACTTCTCCGGAAAGCGTTGGAGTTGAAAAAACTCCGGAAATTGAGCGGATACTGGCTGATTTCCTAGCCGGTGGTCGAAGAAGATTGACCCCCTCAGCTCTGAATACGTACCTGGATTGCAGGTTGAGGTTTTATTACCGGTATGTGCTTAAATATTACGAGGAGGACGATGTACAGGAAGAAATAGACCCTGCCATGTTTGGAAACATTCTCCATAAAGCCATGGAGGAGCTGTACAAGGATGCCCGAAAGAAAAAGAAGTCCAATATCATCGAACCCATGGATTTTTTTATGTTGGAGGGTAGCATTACAGGTGCCTTACAAGCTGCTTTCAAAGACTATTACCACCTGTCTAAACACCAGAAATTCAAGATAGAAGGACGTAACATTGTGATCTGGGAAATCATGGAAGATTTCATGAAGAGTGTCCTGAAACATGACCAAACATACGCACCGTTTGAGGTTGTTAGCTTGGAAGGAAGTAGCAGAGATGGTTATAAAATGGACTTTGATCTAGATGATGGTAGAAAAGTGGGTCTCAAAGGGATCATAGACAGAATTGACAAGAAAGAAGGAAAAGTTCGTGTCCTGGATTATAAGTCAGGGAGTGACAAAAAGGAATTCGCAAGCCTCGAAAAGCTATTTGACCGATCTGAGAAACGAAGAAATAAAGCTGCTTTCCAGACATTCTATTATGGCATGTTATACGCCAATTTACACGGGGAAGATTTACCCATAAAACCAGGTATTTATAACATGCTGGAACTCTTCAAGCCTGATTTTGATATCAGTATCACGGAAAAGAAAGCAGGAACCATTGAAGACATGAGGAGTTACCTGGCCACTTACAAGGGCCACCTGAAAGGTTTATTGGAAGAGATCTTTGCAGAAGATACTGTGTTTGACCAGACAGATGATTTGAAGAAATGTGGTTATTGTGAGTTTAGTGTTTTGTGTAAGAGGTAATTCAAGTTTCAGAAATTAAGGTATGACCAATATATCTCACAAAATGCATTCAGTCAATAAGTTTGCTGGTAGCATTGAAATCATAATCTCATTATTTTGGATTTACACTATTGCTGAAACTCTATATAACTATCATCAAACTGGTGTACTTAATTTTATTATGATTCCGGATTGGTTACTGATATTGCAAATGTTTATGGGTTGCGTGGGGGTGTGGAGTGGATTTCAGGTTTACCGTACATTTTGGTCTATTAGAAAGGGCTATTCCTTCTTTTTGGTACCTTGGGTGGTTATTCAGATTCTTGAATTTATATGGGTTTCATTATAGATATGAAAATATCACCAAAATTAAAACGTAATATATTTCGGATTATCCCTTTCTCGGTGATTTGGGGACATTCGGATTTTAGCTTCACCAGGACATACCTTGATCTGTTGCCAATTTTGGGCCGCTCCCATAGGAGCTTGTTCGCTTTTGATAGAAAATTCTAAGAATAGATCGCCCCTCTGGGGCTTGTAAACTATAATAATAGTAACATCGTCCTTGTTGGTGTTATTCTGTCCCATGTTGGTGTTCCGCCCCTTGTTGGTGTTGTCACCAACAAGAGTTCGTGAGAAGGTATCATGTTGGAGGCTGGAACAATATAACGTCTATTAGTTGGACAAGCTTTAGTGGTTTATTAGGTTCGCAGTGTAATTATAAAAGATGACTTTATTCAAAACGCCCCTGGGTAGATTCCGTTTATTAGCCATTGCTGAAGGCATATCTTTTTTGGCAATATTACTAATCACCATGCCCTTGAAATATCAATTTCAAATGCCGGAACCCAATAAAGTTGTCGGAATGCTTCATGGATTATTATTCATTGCGTATGTGATGGCTGTTATCCGAATGAGAGCGGACGAGAACTGGACTGCTAAGTTTACAGGAATTGCCCTTGTTGCTTCTATCTTGCCTGCCGGAACATTCTATGTGGATTGGCTCATTAAAAAGGAACGAACTTAAAATTCTTATCGCCTTGAATCTTCCTAAAAGTCACCCTTAGGAATAATTCAATTCCTCAAATGCCTAATATCATCGTGTTTTGCCGCCCCTTGTTGGTGTTGTCGCCAACTTCCGCCCCTTGTTGGTGTTGTCACCAACAAGAGTCAACTTTCTGAAACTTGCAGAGGAATAAAATCAATTCTCCAAATGCCTAAAATCATTGTGAATTCATTTCTACGGACCGAAATTCAAAACAAAAAATGCTCCAGCTAGATGAAATTCACAAATTCCTGTCCAACAAACACATTGCTTTAGTTGGCGTGTCAAGAAAAGGAGATATTCCTTCCAATGAGATTTACAAGAAATTCAAAAGTGCAGGTTATGACATGTACCCAGTCAATCCAAACATGGATACTTTCATGGATGAAACTTGCTATCCTGATTTAAATTCTATTCCTGAAAAACCGGAAGCTGTTTTTTTGGCGGCTTCACCCGAAGTTTCTGAAGCCATGGTAGAAGAATGTGCTCAGCTGGGTATAGACCAGGTTTGGATGCATCGGGGACTTGGGAAAGGGAGCTACTCAGAAAAGGCGGCAACCTATTGCAAGGAGAAGGGAATAACTGCCATCACAAACGGTTGTCCTTTTATGTTTATCAAACCCGTGGATGGGTTTCACAAAACCTTGAGATGGTTTAAGAAGTTTTAGTTGGAGTAATCAAAACTTGTCTTCCCTTCGTTTATGTTTTAACTTAATGGTAAACCAATACTTATGGAAGCGCAACATATTCACATCATAGAGAATTATATCAATTCATATAACCGTTTTGACGTTCATGGCATGCTTGAGGACCTTCATGATGATGTTGTATTTGAAAATATCGTCAATAAGGAAGTGGGGATGAGACTTGAGGGAAGGGATGCATTTCAAAAGCAATCTGAACTCACTTGTGAATATTTTTCTGAACGGCAGCAAAAAGTACTGAAATGGCAGGCAGATGAAGACAAAGTGACAATCCTCATTGATTACAAAGCTACATTGGCCAGAGATTTTCCGAATGGTGCCAAAGCCGGGGATGAGCTCAAACTAAAAGGGAAATCAGTCTTTCGGTTTGAGGGCGATAAGATCATTAAGATTCAGGATCATAGTTGAAACTGCAGTTATGCCTTCATTTAAAAGGATTCTTTTTCCATTATTTACTTTCATATGCCTTACATTGATTTTGAAGGCTCAACCATTAACTCCGGAGGTCACTTTTGTATATTGGATGCCTTATGACAACAACCTAAGCAACTGGGCTGATTCTATTTATTCGGAGATCAATTCCGGAATTTTAAGTGATCATGTGGTGGTTACCATTCAGAAAGATACTCGTGACAGAAAAGGGATGACCCGATCTATCATAAGACATGACTCAATTGTTGATGAAACAATAGCAGATGAAAAATCATATTCTGGTCTATCTTATTTCCAATATTTGAAATGGGTGGCTAATAAGGTTGACAGCAAATCTTATGTACTTGTTTTTCTGGATCATGGTGGGAAATTGGATGAGATAGGGCTGGATGAATGGCCTGATAGGGAGTTTCTTACAATAGACAGTATAGCATGGGCTATTGATCAATTTAATATGATTACCGGCAAGAAGGTAGACCTGATATTTCTGCAAGTATGTGCCAAAGGGTCAATTGAGACATTGTATGAATTGAAAGATGTAACGCATTTTACGATGTATTCACAGGTCCTGATTGGTGCTCCAAATTATTATTATGCTCAGGTGTTGAAGGACTTATCTAATGGAAAGGGAAGTTTTGATGGATTGGCAATAGCCAAAAGCATCATGCAGCAAGAACGTGATGACATGTATACCTCACTAACTTGCATTAATAATTCCAAAATAGATGCCTTCCAATCAGAATTCAAGTCCTTTATTATAAACACTTCAGGGCCTAATCCATACACTAACAATAACAGGGTCCTAAAATACAATGGAGAATCATTCTTCGACTTAGGAACATTTGTTCAATGCTTTAAAGGTTTGGATTCCGAGGATCTCCTTCAGAGTATTAGAGATTTGGTAGTACTTCGTCAGTTTAGTAACTCCGGAAGCAAGATGAAGGACTATTCAGGAATTTCCATTCTGGCGCCAGGTGATGGAAATCAAAAGGAAATTGAGCAGTACAAACATCTTCAATTCTTTAAGGAATTTGACATGAATTTGATTTACGAAATAGTAAGTCGCAATGGTTCATCTGAATGACTGCTATTAGGTTATTTCACATACCCATGAGGCAGTCATTGCAACTTTTTCTGATTTATTTTCACTAATTTCACAGCTTTGGAATACCTATATATTTTTTAAGTCCAGCGTGAAATATTACTTTTTAATAGTTACTCTGATATTGTCTTACGGTATCCAGGCGCAGCAATCACATGAGGAGGTTTGGTCCCATCGTGTTGAAGGTCTGGAAGGAAAAGAAAAGATTGATACGCTCAATGTGCTCATCGGTGAGTATGCCTGTTTCAATCAACAATTGGCTAAGGCCATCTATAATGTCCAACTCACGGAACTCAATTCTACCGATTACCCAATAGGTGAATTTACAGCGAATAAACATTATGGCACCATTAAATATTGTGATTCTGATGTAGACAGTGCGATATTTTACTTTTATAAAGCAAGCCGGATTGCGGCTAATAATCAATTATATTCCGAGGCGGGTAGAATGTTTAATAACATGGGGCACCTGTTTCAGATGAAAGGTAATAATGACAGTAGCAAGTTTTACTTTGAAGGAGCCCTTCAGTTTGCCGAGCAATCCCAGGACACTCTTTTGCAAGGTGGCGTGTTGATTGGACTTGGAATAGCTGAACAGGAAGCTGGCCGGCTAGAATCTTCATTGATCAATTACCAGCAAGCCATGAAACTGGCGGAAGAAATCAATAACCAACGGCTGTTGCTAACAGCCAAACAAAACATTGCCACCATCCACTATGATCATTTCCCTGAACGATTACGGAAATCTCAATTTCTCGAGACACTTCAAATTGCAAGAAGTATCGGGGACCGGAGAAATGAAATGGGAGCATTAGAATTCCTGGCAGCAATTGAGTCTGACAGTGGAAATTATGATGCTGCAATTAAGTATTATGATGAGGCACTTGAAGTAAATCAGTCTGAAAATGATCCGAATATGAATGTTTTGCTGCTTATGGGTAAAGCAAAAGCATTATACAATTTCGATCAACCAAAATTGGCGATTGATGAAGCCGAACGAGCTATTGATTATGCAAAAGAGAATGAGGTATTTTCGAATATTTCAAAACTTCATGGGGACCTGGGGCAATATTATCTGGCTATTTCAAGCTATCCTCAAGCCATTGCGAATAGTCAGGCAGCAATTGCAATTGCACAAGAAAATGATCAAATGGGGTCTGTGGTACCGGTTTATCAAACATTGGCTAAAGCCTATGAAGGAACCAATCAATTCAAGCAGGCTTACAATTATCAGAAAAAGTACACTGAGCTGAATGACTCCTTACTGAATGAGACCAAATCAAAACAACTGATTGAACTGGAAACCAAATACGAAACCGAGAAAAAGGAAGCAGAAATAGCCTCTCTGTCTCAGCAAGCCGCCATTCAAGCCTTAGAATTAAAACAAAAGAACCTGACGATTGTGGTAGGAGCCATTGTTGTGATAGTGCTTTTATTGATAGTCTACTTTATCTACAGAGCGCAATCGGAGAAAAGGGAGCGAGCACAGTCAGAACTGCAACAAAGGTTCTTAAGGTCTCAGCTCAATCCACATTTCATTTCAAATGCCTTACTCGCGATTCAGAATTTCATTCTCAAAAACGAACCGAAGGAAGCGGCCAGTTATTTGTCCAAGTTCTCAAAATTGATGCGGGAGATTCTCGAAAATTCAAGACAGGAATTTATTACAGTGGAGGAGGAGTTGAGCATGCTTACCAACTTTTTGGAGATCCATAAAATGCGATTACAGAACCAGTTTGATTATGTAATTGAGGTAGACGATCATATTGATCCAGAAATGGATACACTTCCTCCCATGTTGGTTCAGCCATTTGTCGAAAATGCTATTGAACATGGCATATCTGGAAAAACGGAAGGAGGAAAAATTTCCCTTTCATTGAAAAAGTCCGGTGATTACATCCAGGTTGTTCTGACAGACAATGGGAAAGGGATCCAGGAAACGATAAGCAGTGGAGATCATCATTCGCTTTCTAATCAGATAATTGCCGAGCGGATCAATAATTTCAATCGCTCGCTCAAACACAAAATTCAATTGGCTGTAGGAAACATGACCGATGAAAAAGGCGAGATTTCTGGTGCCAAAATTGAATTGATGTTACCCTTCAGCTATGTTTGATATGTGATTTAATTCAGGCCAATGAGATTAGTATTGATAGATGATGATATTGCTGTAATTGACAACCTGAAAACGTTGCTATCTATCTATTTTCCTGATCTCGAAGTGGTTGCTTTTGCTCATAGCGTGAAAGAAGGAATTGAATGTATCCGCCAAAATCAGCCTGATCTGGTTTTATTGGATATAGAAATTGATGGAGGAACGGGATTTGACTTATTGGCCATTTATGGAGAGATTGATTTTCAATTGATATTCGTAACGGGTCACAATGATTTTGCAATTAAAGCCTTCAAATACAGTGCCCTGGATTATGTACTGAAACCAGTAGACCCTGATGACCTTGTAAAAGCGATTGAGAAGGCTCAAAAAATGAATGACAGTACAGAATTGAGCTTGAAGGTATCTAACCTTGTTGAAAACAGAAGTTATACAAGTCAGGACCAGCGAATTGTTTTGAAAGATTCCGAGAATGTCTACCTGGTAACCCTGAAAGATATCATTAGATGTGAGTCTGATGCAAATTACACCCGATTCTATCTTCAGGATGGCCGGACACTGATAATTTCCAGGACACTAAAGGAATTCGATGCTATGTTCAAAGACCTGAATTTCTTCCGTACACATCAGTCCCATCTCATCAACCTGAATTATTTTGATCGGTATGAGAAAAAGGAGGGGGGCATAGTACACATGAAAGATGGAAGTACCTTACCAGTGGCAGTGAGGAAAAAAGATCAGCTGATCAATGCTCTGAATCATCTTTAATTCCACAAAAAACGAATTTTCAGTTTATCCAAACGAATTTTCGATACACTACTACACATAATCATCTCTTAGAATCTTCAGGTCTCTTATTAGTTCTTTTGATCTCGAATCAAATTGAACACACATGAAAAAATGGTCTATTACTTTCTGTATGGCCTTATTTGTCACGATGTTGGGTGCTCAGGTACCAACTGATGGACTGGTAGGTGAATACAGATTTAGCAACAGCAGTTACGAGGATACAGCAGGAGATGCAGATCTTTCTGCATTTGGTAGCACGCTAACGGGAACTACTAATAGAGCGGGAGGTGCAAATAGGGCACTGTTTCTGGCCGGAGATTACCTTCAGCGAACAGGAACCGCCAATTTTGACCAATCTGTCAGTTTTTGGGTGAAAACATCCACAAATGATGCGAATAAGCGGGTGATTGTGGACCAAACTGAGAGAATTGATGAAACTGAAGCTGCAGGTTACACAGGATGGTACGTTTTTCTGCAAAATGGTACAGTCGGAGTAGCTGGGAATTTTTTATGGGCCAAACAGGTAGTGAACATCGTTTCAGGTACGGTTTATGAGCAAACCGGATATACAGGGTATATGAGTACCAGTGCCACTACCAGTATTGCAGATGATGATTGGCACCACATAGCTGTAACTGTATTCACCAATGAAGGTGAAAGACAAAATGGCACTCAGATCAAGGCCACTTACAAAGTATATGTAGATGGGGTTTTGGAAGGCTCCAATGACCAAATATATACCGCTCCTGATCATTCCTGGTCAAAAGTGAAGCGATTTCTGAATGTTAATTATCCAATTACAATTGGCAATAGTAAGGATGGCAACTCCACTAATAATTACCGTGATAATTTTGACGACTTGAGGGTATATGACAAAGCACTTTCTGATGCTGAAGTAACCTCTTTATTTGGAGAAACTGCATGTGCAGCAAGTACTGGAGTTACAATAAGTACTACAGATGTTTCGGTTTACCTGGATGCTGATGGAAATGCCACAATAGATCCGGATGATATAGATGATGGATCAGTAAACACTTGTGGAGATCCTGTTTCATTGTCTCTTGATGTAAGTAGCTTTAGTTGTGACGATTTAGGAGAAAACACCGTAACGCTCACAGGTGATGATGGAGAAGGAAATCAGGATTCCAATACCGCTACAGTAACAGTTTATCCGTACCTGGAAGTTACTGAGGTGCATTTAAGTCTTGATGCAGACGGTAATACTACATTAGACATTGATGATATTGACACCACACCTTTTTCTGATTGCAGTGCTATAACATACACCTTCGGACAAAGTGACTTTACCTGTGCCGATCTTGGCTTGAACGATATATCGATTACAGCCAATTTTGGTTCAGGTTTAAGTACAGCCTCTTCAATCAACCTATACATTGAGGACAATGATGGACCGGAAATAGACATAACACCAGTTACAGTAACACTGGATGAATCACAAACAGCCTCTATCGTAACCGCTGATGTGGCAACTGTGGAAGATAATTGTACAACTGTACCTACAATTTCACTTTCAAAATCACAATTTTCCTGTAGTGATGTGGGAGAAAACACAATTACCATTACCGCAACAGATGACGCAGGGAATGAAACTCAGGAAGAGGTAGTAGTAACAGTTCTGTCAGGTTTAAGTGATATAGAACTTACTACAAGTGATACTGAAGTTTGCTTGGATGGATCTTCCTACACAGTCAATACTGATTTTTCCGATAGTGGGGTCAATTATTATTTAAGAAATAGTTCAGATAATTCAATTATCGATGGACCAATTGCCGGGACCGGAAGTGGGTTATCGTTTTCAACAGGTGAATTAGATGAGAACACTACTTTTCATGTGCTTGCAGAGCAGGAAGCAACTTCCGGTACTGGTTTGTCTTTTGATGGGGTGGATGACTATATTTCTTTTACTGAGAATACCAGAGGAATCAGCACTCAGGTGACTGTAAGTTTGTGGGTAAAAACCACTTCAGCCAATAGAATGTTTTTGGCATCCAAATACGATTTTGTGACAGGTTTTGTCTTATATATAAATGAGGGAAAAATTAGTTTTGATGGAAGAGACAACTCAGGAGTTTACAAACAATCCGGAGCGAGTACAACATTGATTAATGATGGCGAATGGCATTATGTATCTGGAACCGCCAACATCTCCACTGGCGAATGGAGTGTGTTTGTAGATGGTGTTTTAGAAGCATCCGCAACAAATAGTACTGGTAGCACATTAGCAAATTCCACAGTACTGTACACGGGTATGCACAATTCAGATAGCTACTTCATTGGAGAGATTGATCAAATAACTTTTTGGAATGTAGCCCTGGACGCTAGTGCAATTGCTGCCAACATGGAAAGCTGTTTTACTTCTTCTGAAACTTCTTTGGTGGGGTATTTTAATCTGGAAGAAGGTTCGGGGTCCTCCACATCAGATAATTCGGCTTATGAAGTTGATGGCACATTGAGCAACCTGGAAGAGTCTTCTTGGGTAAGTACAAGTAGTAACGCATGTATATCCAGCTCTTGTTCATTCGTGTTAGGAAATGAAGTAACGATTGGTGATCAAACAAACCCAACTGCAATAGCTCAGAATATTGAAGTAACCCTTGATGAGAATGGAGAAGCTACAATTACTGCTGATGAGGTTGATAACGGATCAACGGATAATTGTACCGCTCAGGAATCTTTGGAGCTCACATTGGATATTTCCAGCTTTACAACTAATGATGTTGGACAAAATGATGTAATACTGACAGTTACAGATGAAGCAGGAAACTCAAGTACTGCAACAGCCACCATAACGGTGATACAGAAATTTTCACAAGTTATTACGTTCACAGCAATTAATGACCAAACTTATGGTGTTGCACCAATTGAGCTGGATGCCACTACGAATGCAGATGGACTTGATGTGACCTTAACCGTGTTGAGTGGGCCTGGTACTTTGGATGGCAATTCGCTTTCAATCACAGGTGTAGGTACTGTAACAGTAGAAGCAACGCAAACCGGAAATGACACCTATTTTGCGGCCTCTAGTGTGCAGCAAACATTTGAAGTTTTACCTGCAAGTTTAACTGTGACTGCAAATGACATTGAACAAGTTTACAATGGAACCGTACCAGAGTTTTCTTATACGATTGAAGGATTTGTGAATAGTGAAAATGAAGAAGTTCTACTAACTGCTCCTTCAATTACCAGTGACGCAACTGCGAATGTTGGTTCATACACATTGACCCCATCAGGAGCAAATGCTGATAATTATACGATTACACATGAAAGTGGGACATTATCGATATCAGCAGCGCCATTGGATGTTACAGCAGATAACCACACCATTAATTACGGTGAAGACGTACCTGAGCTGACTTATGCTTTCAGTGGTTTTGTAAATAGTGAGGATCAGAGTGTTCTAGGTGTTTTACCAGAGATTTCTGTCGATACAGATGGTAGTGCCGGGACCTATGATATCATTCTTTCAACTGGTGAATCAAAGACGGAGACTGCTAATAACTACGATCTCAACCTTATTAATGGAACGCTAACGATCCAAAAGTTACTGCTCACTGTGGCTGCTGATAATCAAGAAATTGTATTTGGAGATGAAATTCCGGGATTGACGATTAGTTATTCAGGTTTTGCTACAGATGAGGACCAAAGTAATTTATCTGCAATTCCTGTGGCATCTACATCTGCTAGCTCTTCCAGTGATGCAGGAACGTATGAAATAGCTGTAGGTGGTGGAGTATCAGGGAATTATGATTTCTCATATGTTACTGGCTCACTTTCCATCTTGAAAGCTACAGCCACTATCGAACTTTCTGATTTGAATCAGGAAATGACTGGATTAGCGATCGTCCCAACGGTATCAACTGATCCAGCTGGACTAAACTTTACGTTGACATATGACGGAAATGCTGAGGCCCCCTCAGGAGTAGGAAGCTATGAAGTTGTAGCTACAATTGAGGAGACCAATTTTGAAGGATTCACAACAGGTATCCTTGTCATTGCTGAACCAGTGCTTACCAATAGCATAAGATCTACTCAATTAACTTTCTACCCGAACCCAGTTGAATCAGTGATCCATATCAGTGGAGAAGTAGAAGAAATTGGTCAGGTCAATATATTGAATATGAATGGTCAAAAAGTAAAAACTGTTCAGCTAACTGGTTCAATTAATCAGATTGAGGTAGACACTTTAACGCAAGGTATGTACATGCTACAAATTCTCGATCGAAATAATCGAATCATCGAGCTGAAAAAAGTCATTAAACGATAATCAATTTGATTCACAACAACAGTAAAAAGCAGCCTATTTGGGCTGCTTTTTCTATTTTTTTACTTTGTTGATCTCATATATTTTTTTGCAAGCCATTTTCTGACTGGTTCATCATAGAGTTTAAGGGCTGCATAGGAAATTAAAATACTAATAACGAAAAGACCAATACCATACAAGACTCCTTCTTCAATTGGAATATTGTTATTGGAGATCCAGGCATAGAAAACATAGATGAGAGGGTAGTGTATGATATAAATTGGATAAGAAATATCACCTAAGAAAGTTGAAACCTTATCCAGCATACGTCCTGTTTGATTATAGCTTGCGCCAATATAAACGATGATTGGAAAAACCAGAATGATAATCAGAGAATCGTATAATCCATTCATCCATAAATTTTGATGACCGCCAATTCTGGGAAAACTCAAAACCAGTACCAGTAAGATGCTTGAAATTAGAAAAGAATATTTAAGATTTCGGGGTTGAATAATTCGGCGTAAAAGCATTCCGGCCATGTACGGGAACATTAGACGGGTGAATCCAATGCGCAGCTGCGCAGGTTCAAGTGACCATCCACCAATTACGTCTCCATTTGGGCCTGTTACTGCCAGGTGAATCAAAGCAATACCAGCTATGAAAACCAGTATACCTAATGCAATTTTAGTGAGTTTTCTCAGTATTAATGCATGTAGAATATTGGCGATGTATTCAAAAAACAAGGACCATGCAGGTCCGTTCAATGGATGCATTTCATTCCATCCTCTGATATCCATTGAAGGAGGTACCGGAATTATTGTAAATCCAATTACCATGATTAGAAGCATTTGCCAAATTGAAGTTTCGGCTACTTTAGGGAACATTTCGCTCTCTCCAAAGAAAAAGCAAATTGCCCCGATGATCATCCCCATGATAATCATTGGATGGAGCCGAATTACTCTACGTTTAAAGAAGTCCTTCAAAGTCATTTGACTCCATCGGTCATCATATGCATGAGCCATCACATATCCGGATAGTAGAAAGAAAAAGTCAACAGCCAGGTAGCCATGGTTTATTAGTTGTTTAGTATGGTCACCTCCGGAATAAAATTCAAGGATATGAAAAACGACAACAACGAGTGCTGCAACACCCCGCAGAGCATCTAAGGTCTTGAAATGTTGCTTGGAATCTTTGAAAGCAGAACTGGAGCGATCCATAATATGAAATTTTTGTAGAATACAAGATACAAATAAATTTCAATGCGTCACATTAACACATTAGTTTTATGTGAGAATTCTTATGAAGTTACCCTGGACCTTGCTTTTGAGCGCTCTTTATACGGATTGTAATACTTCTCAAAAAAAGTTTCTGTGGCGTTATTATAACTTTTTACACCACCGATGGCATACAGGAACCGAATGTAATACCAGGGGAGGTCAATTTGCGAGAGTGTAAATCCATTTCTTGCACTATTTGGGAACAAATGATGGTTGCTATGCCATTCTCCAGCTACTATTCCTGGCCAGTATTGATTGATGGATAGGTCGTTTTTACTGAAATCGAATCCTTCTTTTCGTTTGTCTTCTCCTTTTCCATGACCTTCATAATTAAAGGTTCTGATGCCAATTGCCCAGATGTGTGCAGCCCCAAATATACAGCAAGCCAATGCATGTCCGCCAATCAGGAAAAATACTGCGTACCAAATTGCCCAATTGCAAAGTGTGTGTAGCCACATCCAAAGCGGATGTGTAATTGACCCCCATTTTTGATATTGCTCATAAGTGTTGATGTAAACACCAGTGTCTTTTAATAGACCTGCTGCTTTCCGGTAATCTTCTTCGTTTAAGTCCGTTGCGATAGGCTGGTGATTTGAATCGGCAAAGAAACAATAGAGAAATCCAGCACGTGCATTGTAGGGATCTCTCGGTTCATCGGAAAAAGTATGATGTACATGATGCGAAACCACATATATTTCTTCGGGTACCACTTTAATAACCAGGTTTTGGGTGATAAAGCTCCAGAATTTATTGCTGAATTTATATGCTCTGTGTGTGGCATACCTATGGTGCCAGATGGTGCCATGTGTCCCCATCGCAACCATACTGTACAGAAAAGCTACTATCGCCAACCACCAGGAAAAATAATTATATGCAAATACTAAAAGAAAGGGAAGTAACATCAAAGTCCAGGCCCAGGTTGTTGCGGCCAGCCAGTTTTTCCTTGATTTGAAAATGTTTATCCTGCTGAAAACTTCATTGACAAGCTGCTTTGGCGTTGGTTTTACTAATGTACCATTAGTGTCTTTCCAGCCATATGAAGGTTCTTTTAAAACTCTGCTCAAAAAAGTCATAGGTGTGTAATAGGTGATTCCCGAGATAAGACTGCAATATAAGTGATATAATAGATATGCACACTGTTATGGGGAAGTTCGTTTCCCCAATGAAGCCTTATCTAAACCCAATGAAGCTACTACAAAAAGTAACGGTAAAGTTGGAATCAGAAACCTTCCATCCCATGCTTCAACAGTAAATCCTGTCATGAGCATATTTAGAAGAAATAACGTAAAGGCAAAAGCCTTTATTCCTGTATGGTTAGCCTTTAAGAGTCCATATGAAAAAGATAAGTATAATGGCAAGAGAAAGGAAATGATGAACACATTGTGCCTAACAGAATAATACGGCTTTATATGTGCCAAAAACATGATACACTTCTTCATGAAAAGTTCCAATAGATAGATTGGGTTCTCCAAGGCAAACTGGAAAAATGCAAGTGTCGAACTTTGCTTATCGTTGTAAATTATGTTTGAAGCATCAATGACAAGCCATGGGTTTTGTCGGAGGTGAGGAACCTGATCTGCCCCCCAAACTACTTTGCCTTTTGAGTAAAAGAACTGTATGCCGGGGTTACCTTCCAGTAGTAATATCATCATAGTTAGAACAAATCCTATACACCCAAAAATCATAAATGATTTAAACTTGGGAGTGAAGTTTTTACCCAGTTTAAATTCAAAGAAAACGAATGCTAGAAATGACAATAACACCGTAATTCCCATGGGGCGTATGAAGTTTACAAACAACAGAAACGGTATAAATAGTACCATATCCTTCAATTTTTTTAAACGATAAACCCACGTAATGAGAATGATGATACAACTTGTAAATATTGACTCTGTGAGGATATAAACATTCCAACTAGAAATCTCAAAGAACATTAAATAGCCACAGCTAGCGATTAATCCAGGCCATTTTTGATCAGTAAAACGTTTAGTTAGGAAATAAAGACAAAAACAGGCGATCAATGAAAGTGTAATTTGGATGAAAACTACTCCTCCCAGGCCGAGTCCAAGTTTTAATATCAATGAAAGGAAAATCACATAGCCACTGTACCAAAACATGTAAAGACTTATTTTACCTTCCCAAATTTCATTGGTCCACCTCAGGTACCGATGACTGTCATCCATCACCTTAATTCCGAAATGTTGGAGAACCCAGGCATTGACAATGATGAAGAGTACAAAAATGACGATTAGATGAGTTTTTTGGTCATTTTTGAAGTTTGGTTTCATTGGCTGGAAAATGGTCACCAGCAAATTAACCGAACATCTCGTGAAATTACTATTCCTGTTCTGCCTTTCGACACGATAAGAACATTCTTCACCCCTCAGCCACGTCCCTGGTGGGTCATTTTTGACCACTGTTGGGTCTTTCGACCCGACAGCACAATCTTACTCCCTTAACCTTCCATTAAATACGCTCACATTGGAATTGAAGGGATTACCAGAAGATCTTCTGAAAGAAACTACCTGCCCAACATGCCACAACGCATCTGCAATAGGGCCATTAATATTGTTCCAAAATGGGTACTTGCTGGTCCCAAATACAAGTTTGTAATTTTCTATATCACTGGCTGAGCTTTTCAAAAGGATCTCAGATGCTGTTTTTAGATTATCAAGTGTCATTTTCCTAAGTTCTTCATAAGAATAACTGGCTGTGTCCCGGATATTGGGTTTTTGTTGTGTAGCATTGACAATAACATTGGTTAGACCATAAATGTGTTCAAGAGTCTCCAGGGATGTACGAGCTTCTTCAGAAGGTTTAAAGGACAGGTCCTCAGGTCTCAGGGATTCGGTGGCCCAATAATACCGGAATCCCAGTCCATCAACCATACGGGATAAAACTGTTCCGGCGGTGTAGGTTTCTGGATAATCGGGAATTGTTTGGTAGGGGAGATCGTCAGATGATTGGGCAAAGCCGTGAAAGCTAACGATGGCCAAAATAAGATGAGAGAATACTTTTTTCATTGTGTCGTTGATTTAATCGAATCGAAAATTAGTGACTTTCGTAAAATCGATTGTATTGTAAGTGAATGAATATTTCCTTTTTTATCCTAACGGCAATTCAAAGATTTTATAGGTAAATGAACCATCACGTCACAATATCTGTTTCGAAGATTTTCACCTCCTTGGCACTTTTATATTAGCGTATCTTCATTAATTACTATCGAGAAAAATGTTAGGATCAGATCTTATGTGCAAGATTTGTCTTAAACTTCGTTCATTACTGTCAGTTTCCTTCCACAGAATCCTATCTTTGCTTTCATGCGCCCCCAAATTCTTTTAGTGACACCCCCTTTTACGCAACTCAACACGGCCTATCCTGCTACAGCTTACCTGAAAGGTTTCTTGGAAAAACATGACATCCCTGTCGCACAGAGCGATTTGAGTATTGCGCTGTTCACTTCTATATTCTCCAGGGATTTCTTGAAATCTATTTTCGAAGAGGTTGATGAATTGGAACAGGTGGCTTATCCTCAACTGCTTAAAATGAAAGCCCAGTATCTTTCATGTGTGGATACAGTGATTAGTTATCTACAAAAACAGGAGGTTGCTGCCGCACATAAAATACTCGAACAGGATTTTTTACCTTTTGGACACCGGCTGGAAAAGGTAAATGCAAACATCCAATGGGCCCAGGGAGATAGCGGTATAATGGATAAGGCCAAGCACTATGGAACGTTGTTTATAGAAGAGATTGGTGATTTTATTCAGACTAATGTTGATGAGTTTTTTTCTTTCACTCGCTACGCAGAGCAAATAGCCACTTCAGCAACTAGTTTTGACCGGCTGGAAGAGTTTCTAAGGTACGAACCTACTCTTATCGAAGAGAAAATGTTGGAGATCCTGGACGTGTATCTGGCGGAACATGCTCCAACACTTATTTGTTTTACCATTCCTTTTCCAGGTAATCTGTTTGCTGCTTTACGATGTGCACAACACATCCGTTACTTTTATCCTGATATGTATGTGGCGTTTGGGGGTGGGTACTGTAATACCGAATTACGTTCACTCAATGACCCGCGCATTTTCGAGTTTGTAGATTATATTTCACTGGATGATGGTGAAGGCCCTCTGTTAAAAATTGTTGATTTCATAGCAGGAAAAGTAAAGTTGGATGATTTAGAGCGAACTTTTGTGCTGGAAAATGATACCGTGGTATTTAAGAATAAGTTACCCAATACCATTTTTCATCACAAGGATATGCCTGCGCCCAGTTACAAGGGATTGCCTTTTGATCAATATGTTTCATTTTTAGATGTGGTAAACCCGATGCATCGCATGTGGACGGATGACCGATGGAATAAACTGACTATTTCTCATGGCTGTTATTGGAAGCAATGCTCTTTTTGCGACGTAAGTCTCGATTATATAGGTAATTACCAAAACACAACAGCTGTCAGCTTGGTGGATAAGATTGAAAAAATTATGGCCGATACCGGTATTTCCGGGTTTCATTTTGTAGATGAAGCGGCACCTCCTAAGATGCTTCGAGCATTATCGGAGCAATTGATTGACCGAAATGTGACCATTACCTGGTGGACCAATATTCGCTTTGAGAAATCCTTTGATACTGAACTGTGTTCACTCATGGCTAAAGCCGGTTGCATTGCCATCACCGGAGGTCTTGAAGTGGCATCCGATAGAATCTTGGCGAAAATGAAAAAGGGAGTTGATATAGCACAGGTAGCACAAGTTACCCACAATTTCGCCAGGAACAATATTCTTGTCCATGCCTACCTTATGTATGGCTTCCCAACCCAGAATGACCAGGAAACCATTGACTCACTTGAGGTAGTTCGCCAGCTTTTTGAACAAAACTGTATCCAATCTGCGTATTGGCATCTGTTTACTACTACTGTACATAGCCCGGTTGGTAAAGACCCTCAGGAATTTGAGATAACCATCACTGGCCCTTCATTTGAAGGTTTTGCACAAAATGATTTAACCCATGAAGACCCCCTAGGTACCGATCACTCCAAATACACCAAAGGCCTAAATCGTGCATTGAATAGTTACTTAAATAAAACAAGTCTGGACAAACCCCTTCAATATTGGTTTGATTTTCCGATACTTCCTACTACACATCCTGACAATTTAATTGAAGGTTTTTTGAATAGATTTCCTCAAACAACCAGAAGTTCATACCTATAATTACCTAGGTTGGGGAGATAGTACCATTCGGAAATTCTAATTTAGATTAGAAAATGATGTTGGTAAAAACAAAGGTTTCGGCACAATTAAGGCCTTATGTTAGGGGTCTAATCAATCCTAGCAGATTATCGCATCTTGCCTAAAATTTTCTCTCCTTCACTCGGTCAAAAATCCCCTAACCTCATTACTTTTGAAGCTAGTTATGACTGCAATGTGTTGAGGAACTGAAGCGTTTACTTTCTCCATAATCAGCACATATTTAAAACCACCAAATTGTACCGATGTACTTAATTTTTGATACCGAAACTACCGGATTACCCAAGAATTATTCAGCGCCCATTGAAGACCTGGACAACTGGCCCAGGCTCGTGCAGCTGGCCTGGCAGCTTCATGGACCCAAGGGTGAACTGATTGCAGCGCATAACTATATTGTCAAGCCTGAGGGTTTTACCATTCCTTTTAACGCTCAAAAAATCCATGGTATCAGCACAAAAAGAGCTGAAGAGGAGGGACATGACCTAAAGGAAGTACTTGAAATCTTCAAAAAGGACCTTGCAAGTACTCAGGCTACCATTGGCCACAACATTGAGTTTGACAACAGAATCATCGGTGCGGAATTCCTCAGAAAGGAAATAGAGAATAACCTGCAGGAAATTGAGAGTATTGATACCTCTGAGGTTTCTGTAGAATTCTGCCAGTTGCAGGGAGGTCTAGGAGGCAAGCTCAAGAAACCTAAACTTATTGAGCTTTATGAAAAGTTGTTTGGTGAGCCTTTTGATGATGCTCACGACGCAGCATATGATGTGGATGCCACCTCAAAAGCCTTCTTTGGATTAATTACCGAGGGAGTTGTAAAACCACTGGACGAAACCCCTGTATTGGATATTGTCTATGAGGCCCCCAAATTAGATGATGCCAATTTTGCAGTAAAAGAAAAGAAGACCGACGGTACTTTTGGAAAAGAGGTAGACCACAAAGACATTGAAGCCCCTTTCTGTCATTTACACCTACATTCTCAGTTCTCCATTTTGCAGGCTACTCCGGATATTAAAGGCATTGTAGCTAAAGCTAAGGAGTTCAACATGCCCGCCGTTGCGGTTACTGACCTGGGTAACATGTTTGGGACTTTCCAGTTCGTGAGAGAGGCTTTGAAGAATGAAATCAAGCCTATCGTGGGTTGTGAGTTTTTCCTGTCAGAAGAGCGGACCAAACTAAAATTCACAAAGGACAACCCGGATAGAAGGGCTAATCAGGTATTGCTTGCAAAAAATAAAACAGGTTACCACAACCTGGCCAAACTAAGTTCACTGGGTTATGAGGAAGGGCTTTATGGTTTGTATCCCAGGATTGACAAAGAGCTTGTGGTCCAATATAAAGAAGGTGTGATTGCCTTGTCGGGTGGATTGGCTTCAGAGATTCCGAATTTGATCCTTAATGTAGGCGAGACGCAGGCGGAAGAAGCATTCCAATGGTGGCACCAGACATTTGGAGAGGATTTTTACGTGGAGTTGATGCGTCACAATAGAGAAGATGAGCATCATGTGAATGAAGTCATGGTTTCGTTGGCTAATAAGTATGGAGTAAAGGTAATAGCGGCCAATGATGTATTCTACCTCACCAAAGAAGACGCAGAAGCACATGATGTCCTACTCTGTGTAAAAGAAGGTGAGTTGAAATCTACACCAATTGGTAGAGGACGAGGTTTTAGGTTTGGTTTTGAGAATGACCAGTATTATTTCAAATCGCAGGAAGAGATGAAAAAGCTCTTTGCAGATATCCCGGAAGCGATTGAGAATATTCAGGAAATACTGGATAAGGTTGAGGAATACAAACTTGAGAGAGATGTATTACTTCCTGCGTTTAACATTCCAGAGGAGTTTCGTGATCCTGAAGATGAAAAAGATGGAGGAAAGAGGGGTGAAAATAACTTCCTGAAGCATCTTACCTATGAAGGAGCAAAGAAACGGTACGAAGAAATCACCCCTGAAATAAAAGAAAGGCTTGATTTTGAATTAGATACCATCGCGAATACTGGTTATCCCGGTTACTTCCTGATCGTACAGGATTTTACTAGTGAGGCAAGAAAAATGGGAGTATCTGTAGGGCCAGGAAGGGGATCTGCAGCAGGGTCAGCGGTGGCATATTGTATTGGAATTACCAATGTTGATCCAATAGCATACGACCTGCTTTTTGAGCGTTTCTTGAATCCGGATAGGGTATCACTTCCTGATATTGATATTGACTTTGATGATGAAGGTCGTGAAAAGGTGATCAATTATGTAATTGACAAATATGGTAAGAACCAGGTAGCACAAATTATCACCTATGGATCCATGGCGGCCAAATCTTCCATTAGAGATGCAGGACGGGTAATGGAGTTGAGTTTACCTGAGACTGATGCTATTGCCAAATTGATCCCGGAAAGACCTGGAACCTCTCTTTCAAAAGCATTTGATGAGGTCGAGGAGCTAAGAGAGCTCAAAAAGGGCAAAGACCTGAAAGCAGAGGTAATTAAGCAAGCCACTGTACTGGAAGGATCTGTTCGGAACACTGGTATTCACGCTTGTGGAGTGATTATCACGCCCGATGATATCACGAAATTTATTCCGGTATCCACGGCAAAGGATTCTGACATGTTTGTCACCCAGTTTGACAACAGCGTGGTAGAATCAGCTGGAATGCTGAAGATGGACTTTTTAGGATTAAAGACCTTGTCCATTATTAAAACGGCATGCGCCAATATAAAAGAAAGGCACGGAATAGAGATTGACCCGGATCAGATTCCATTGGATGATCTAAAAACCTACGAATTGTATCAAAGAGGGGAGACCAATGGTACATTCCAGTTTGAGTCCCCTGGAATGCAAAAGCATTTACGGGCACTGAAACCCGATAGGTTTGAGGACCTGATAGCGATGAATGCGCTGTACCGTCCGGGTCCTATGGAATACATCCCGAACTTTATTCGTAGGAAGCACGGAGAAGAAGAAATTACCTATGACCTGGCTGATATGGAAGGTAATCTTGCTGAGACTTACGGGATTACGGTATACCAGGAGCAGGTGATGCTTCTCTCGCAGAAACTAGCTGGTTTTACAAAGGGTGAAGCGGATGTCCTGAGAAAGGCGATGGGAAAGAAAATCTTTGCCTTACTGGAAAAGTTAAAACCTAAATTTATTGATGGTGGTAAAGAGAGGGGTCACGAACCGGAGACACTAGAAAAGGTATGGAAAGACTGGGAAGCATTTGCGGCCTATGCTTTCAATAAGTCTCACTCCACCTGTTATTCAGTAGTAGCGTATCATACCGCTTACCTGAAGGCAAATTACCCGGCAGAATACATGGCGGCTGTGTTAACTCACAACCAAAGTAATATTGAAAAGGTGAGTTTCTTTATGGAAGAATGCAGAAACCGTGCAATACCTGTTTTGGGACCCCATGTAAATGAATCTGGTGTAAACTTCAAAGTAAATAAAGAAGGTGAGATACGTTTTGGACTAGGAGCGATTAAAGGAACTGGTGATGCAGCGGTTCATTCCATTATTGAGGAAAGGGAACAAAACGGTCATTTTAAGGACTTTTTTGATTTTGCCAATCGGGTGAATCTAAGAACGGTCAACAAGAAAACCTTTGAAAGTCTTGCGATGAGTGGCGCATTTGATTGTTTCACAAGTTTCCATAGAAGACAATACCTGCATCCTGATGATACAGATACCACCCTGATTGAAAAAGCGATCAAGTATGCTAATATCCTGCAAGCAGAGAAAGCCAGTGCACAATCCTCTCTATTTGGCGGAGATTCAGGTGTGGCTACCCCTGTTCCTCGTGTTCAGCAGATGGAGCCTTTTGGTGAAATAGAGAAACTCAATATTGAGAAAGAAGTGGTGGGACTTTATATTTCAGGTCACCCATTAGATCAGTTTAAGTTTGAGATGGAGTATTTTACCAATGCTAATCTCGGACAATTCCAGGATATCCAGGCTTTATCAACAATGTCCAACATTAGAATCGGGGGTGTAGTTTCATCTGTACAGCATCGCACAACCAAAAGAGGAAATCCTTTTGGCGTGATCACGATGGAAGATTACAATGACTCTCACACGTTTTATCTTTTTTCACAGGATTACATCAAATTTAAAGAGTACTTTATGCCGGGATGGTTCCTGTATATTCAGGGATCTGTAAAACCCAGATGGAAAAGTGATGAGTTAGAATTCAAGATCAATGATATCCGGCCTCTCACTGACATTAGAAGTGAAATGACGAAGGGACTGGAATTGAGAATGGACCTGAACAAAGTTAATGAATCCACGATACAGGAATTGGAAAATATTGCTGAAGAACACGCTGGAAACTGTCAACTAAAATTTAGTGTTACTACAGTATATGAGGACAGAATAATAGACCTGGAAATGTTATCCAGGAAGATTAAAATAGAACCGGATGACAAATTGATCAAAAGGTTAGAGGAGTTTGAAGAAGTGAGTTACAAAGTACTTTTGTAGCTAAATTTCATGTTAGTTTATTTCATTGAAGGATATCTAAACACTAACTTTGCACGTTGTTAACACGGACAGTTCAAAAAGCATGAAGCGTATTATTTTTTCTGCATTGTTGATCGGTATAGGTTTTTCATTGAAGGCCCAGACATATGGATATGATCTAATATCTGCTAGCCTTGATGAGATAGAAGCATCAGATAATACAACGGTTATTGTTCATACCAATGAAGCTGCAGATCTTGAAGTAAAAGTTCGACCAAACCCAGTGGAGAATACATTGAGCCTTGGTGAAGGCAAAGGTGAGTTTAATTATGAGATCCGTACTGAAAATGGTATCATGATTATTGATGGGATCAGTTATCCGGTTAATAGACAGGTAAATGTAACTGAATTGGTACCTGGAACTTACTATCTTATCGTAAGACAGAATGGTTCCTCAAAAGCTTTACGCTTTATCAAAGCATAAGCCATTTGCCACGTGCCCGACAAATGCCTTCTGACTTCAGGTTTCTAAGAACAAATTGAAGTAAGTTTGCGTTTTCAACTTGAGATTTAATAATTGATATTATCACTAAGTATAGTTTAAAATGGGAAAAACAATAGAAATTACTGATAGCAACTTCGAGGAGATCATCAACAGTGAAAAGCCAGTACTGGTAGACTTTTGGGCAGAATGGTGTGGACCTTGTAAAATGATCGGTCCGGTTGTTGAAGAATTAGCTGGAGATTACGAAGGTAAAGCTGTTGTAGGCAAGGTAGATGTAGATGCCAATCCTGTTGTATCTGCTAAATTTGGAATTAGAAGTATTCCTACTCTTCTTGTCTTCAAGAATGGTGAAATAGTTGATAAACAAGTAGGCGCTGTTCCAAAAGGTGTTCTTAGCCAAAAACTAGATGCACAGGTAGTAGCCTAATCAAATAAAATATTCAGAATTAAAGGTGACTCATATGAGTCACCTTTTTTTATTCGTCTACTTTGACTGTAACTCGTCAAGTAGTCTGTTTGCTTTGTAAATGTGTTCAAGTGCAGCAGCCACACCACCCATCGCAACTCCTACAGATCGGCCATATTGAGGGTCATATAGAATACTTCGGATTGGTAATCGCTCAATTGTGCTGTCAAAATTGAGTCCCACAATTTCAGCGTTTCGATTGATTACAGGACTTCCTGAATTTCCTCCAATTGTATCAAATGTACCCACGAAGTTCAGAGGAGCTTTAAGTAATGCTATTGGTGGATTCATCCATCTTTCTGGTAGGGAAAATGGTTCTTCACCATCAAAACTTGCGTGTCGTGCATAAAGCCCATAATAGGTTGTTTTATAAGGGGCCAATGTGCCATTATATGGATAACCTTTCACAAATCCGTCAGAGATTCTTAAAGAAAAAGTTGCGTCAGGAGGTGCACTTGTTCCACCAATCGAGAAGTTTGCGCTGATGATTTTTTGTTCCAATTGTGTAACGGTAGCATTCAATTTACCCACCTCTGCGGCTGACTTTTGGAAAACAGGAAGTATTGACTTTGATGCAAGAATCAATGGGTCTTTGCTTTTTGAAAAGGTCTTCGCAGACTTTGGTAGTTCCCCACTATTGATGATTTTACTTTCAGATATCACCATTGTACTTTTCTCTTTAGGAGACATCCCATTTAAGTAGTTATTAAGCCATTGAGGTTGACTGGATTGTAACTTCAATTGCGCTAGCACATCACTAAAGATGAGTTGTTCAAGTTCAGCATCGAAACCATTGACTAAGTTGGAAACATCGTTGCTGTATTTTGTAATTGTTTCTTCTTTATCACTTTCAAGTGCCTGACCATATTTATTAATAGCGTGAATGAGTTGAATTACTTTACCCTGAAATGGACTAGGATTAAGTAAGATGGTTTCTGGCATGGGCTTCTTCATCGATTGCATTAAACCCTCCATTTGTTGCCAGTAATCAGTTCCTTCTTTTGCTAAATACTGTTCTTTCCCCTGATTTTCCAGCTTCTCTTTACGGGTCATGAAGTATTCATTGTGTAATCCTTCCAGCCTTCCTCCGTATGATTTTTCCGCATTGGAAAGCATAAAAATCACATTTTGCAAACTATCACTCTTAAGCGTTTTGTTCAAATCAGTAAGGACCTTCTTTCTGGCCTGAATAAATGAAAGTGTCACAGGAAGTTGTACCTCCTTATCGAATTTCAATTGCGCCATGGTCCTGAACCTACCTGTACTACCGGGATTACCAATTACAAAAATTGGTTCGTTTTCGACGATACCATCTGGATTGAATGGGTAGTAGTGTGAGACGGAGTTTACGGGATTTCCATTTTCATCATAAGCTCTTAAAAATGCACAATCAAGTGCATACCTTGGGTAGGTGAAATTATCAGGATCTCCACCGAAGAAGCCTAATTCGTTTTCCGGAAGAAAAACCAACCTTATATCAGTGAATCTTTTAAACCCATAAAGAGAATATTTCCCACCACTATAGAAAGATAGTGATTGGATTGTAAGACCTTCCCATTCAGGTTTTTTGGAATACTCATTCTCAATTGCCTGCAACACTTCAGCTTCATTGTTCCCATTGAGTCTCTTATTTACTTCTTGTGTTATATCCTCAATCTTCAAAAGCTGGTCAGCATAAAAGTTATTGAGCTTTCTCTCCTGATCCATTGTTTCAGCATAAAATCCATTTGTCAATACGTTTTCTTCTTCAGGTGAATTAAGCACTGCTGTAGTTCTTGTACAATGATGGTTGGTAATGATTAAACCATTTTCACTTACAAAACCAGCTGAGCAGCCTGGTAACCTGAGTGACGCCAATCTGACTCTATTCATCCACTGTTGGTCCGGATTGAAATTGTAGGTCTCAGCAAAATACTCGACAGGAGCATCATCAAATGTCCACATTTTTCCATAATCAAACGGGCGTGTGGTTACTGTGTCTGGATCAAAAACTACTTGTGCAAGTAGTGATTGAGTAACAAATATTAAAGTAAGGTTGAGTATTAGTTTTCTCATATCCGGGTTCAAATTTTTAAAACCCTAATTTAGAGAAATTGACAGGAAAGACTACAAGATATTATTTAAACGGTCTTTCAGTAGTGAAATGGCACCTTAGGTGCCAAAATCTATTATTGTATTTCAAAAACGACGCGCACTTGTGCACGTAATTTGATAGTTTGAAATTCAACATTTGATTGGTAACCAGAAGGAGCAGATTCCAATGCCATATTGGACATAGCCATTCTTGTAGAAGGCATGACATCATTATATTCCTGAACTTCAATGACCTCTCCAAGGGAGACTCCAACTGCTTCTAATAAATAGCCAGCTTTTTCCTTTGCCGCTTTCATAGCAGCAATTTTTACTTCTTTTCTGTAATCTTCAATTTTGCTATGACTATAATTTCTTACGTGCATGGATCTGACACCCTCCGCATCAAGTAATGCAACCAGGTCATTCATTTTCTTAAGGTCGCTCACCTTAAGTATGAATGATTTCTGAGCCATCAGCTCTTCGGTTTTTTGTTTGCGCCAATTCCAGTTATATCCTGAAACATTGCTAACTGTTAAGTTCTCTTCTCCAATGCCAACTTTAACAACTGCTTTCACAAGTTGACTTTCAAGTGTATTTAACTGCACCTTTTTGGAACCATCCTTGTATTCCTGTAACTGTATCTCTACATATATTTCATCGGGGGTTATTTCAATTTCTGCACTACCCTGTACTTCAATTTTCCTTACTGACTCACTGGTCTGAGCTTGTAGGGAAAATGTGCATAAAGCGACTATAATTAGAGCAAACAAGCCTTTCATATTGATTCTATTTTAAATGATCATAATTTACGAGTGACTATTCAAAAAGTGTACCGCTTTTGGCCAAAGAGATTGCTTAAACCTTCTTTTGAAGAAACCAAAATGACCAATTTGTTTTTCATTTATACTTGAGGGATCAATTTTTTCCAACTTTACTTCAGCATTGCTGTAGAATCCAGCAAGCTCTTTAACTGACTTCCAGGGAGCAAGCATGTTATCATCCTTGAAGCCAATAAATTTAACAGGAATATGCACAGATTGAAATTTTTTGTGCCGATCTTCTTTCCCACATAGTATTCCCTCCGGATGTAAACCCCAGGTCCTCCAATCTAATGTGACTTGTCTTGGCAATGGTAATCCACCTGGACTTCCCATAGCCCATGAAGGAAGATAGCCATATATTTTACTAACTACCGGGATCATCACATGCCAGAAATTCAATACAGCCAGTAGGTAAAAGCCACTCCAATTTCGCCAATAAGCGGATTGAGAAGCCACAAAAAAAGCAGCCTTTACCCTATTGGGATTACTGACAAAAGGAAAAACCTGCCCGCCTACACTATGACCAATAATAAAAATATGATCATAAAAACTTTCGCACCAATTGATGCATGCATTCAGGTCATATTCTCCCCAATCAGTCATATTTGCAGCAATATTCACATTTGAAGTTCCCCCCATCCCCCGATAATCAAATGAAACTACATCATATCCATTTTGGAAAAGATGTCTGGCGAAATTTGAATAATAACCTCTGGGAACACCTGTAGCGGAGGCAATAATTACTACTTTATGAGTACTCTCCTGGTTGAGTGTAAAGTGCGTTGCTTCGATTTCCAGACCATCAGTTGGAATGGATATTGTCTTTTCTAGCATAGAACAAAGTACATTAATTACTTAAAAAAAATAGTTCTGTAGCCCTTTATCAGTTAATTCTCTTACTCAACTGACATGCAATAGTGATACGCATAAAAATTTTTTCTGTTTTGTTGAAACAATTTTTTTTGCACATCCGTTATCTATGCACATACAATAAATGTACATACATATAAAATACAAATATTGAATTTACTTTTTAAATATTATAAAATCATGAGAAAATTAAGCTTACTAATTACCGCGATAATCTTCACAACAATTGGAGCATTTGCACAGAAAACAGTTAAAGTTGATAACGCTACAAGCACTATCAAATGGGAAGGTGCTAAAGTAGGAGGAAGTCACAATGGTACCATTAATTTAAAATCTGGTAGCTTATCCTTTGATAATACTCAGCTGATTGGAGGAGAATTTGTGATTGACATGTCTACTATTACAAATCTTGACCTTGAAGGAGAGTATAAAGGAAAATTAGAAGGTCATTTGAAATCAGATGATTTCTTTGGGGTAGCTACTTACCCTACATCTAAGTTTGTCATTACAGAAGTGACACCTCAAGGACCAGGTAAATATAAAGTAGAAGGTAACTTGACAATCAAGAAAACTACAAAACCAGTGAAGTTCATTGCCTACACAAAAGAAGATGGAAAGAATTTGATTGCTACTGCTGACATTACTGTAGATAGATCAGAATATGATGTAAGGTATGGTAGCGGAAGCTTTTTTGATAACCTGGGTGACAAAGTGATTTATGATGATTTCACTTTATCTGTCAGTCTAAGCACTCCCATCTCAACTACTGTAGCCGGAGAATAACTAAGATATAAAGCTTTATATTAAACAGTTACGGGCAAAGGCCTCCTTGAAGGAGGCCTTTGTTTTTATAATTTACCAGGTTATTTGGTGAATATGCGGGAAAATAAAATATTGTTTTGCGAATATTTTATTTATGAAATAGAATTTGAGAAGGCAAAATTTTCCTAATACAAACGATTGTAAGTTCTCATTTTTTTCTTACCTTCCGTCCTTTATTTGCTAACTAAACCTATATTTTTATGAAAAAGTTGACCTCCCTGGTCTGGGTGGGTCTTGCTCTGTTATGGGCCAATAATACCCAGGCACAAATCCAAAAACTAGTTAGAGAAGACAATGGCAAAGTGAAGCAAGTTGTGTTTGATGAGACACAATCTAAAACCTCCAGTCAATTGATCTATGAATTTCTTGAACCTTCTTCGGATGAGGAATTCGTTCTCTTGAAATCAACCGAGGATGTCCTCGGATTTACCCATGAAAAGTATCAGCAGTACTATAAGGGGGTGAAAGTGGAATACGGTACCTATACCATCCACCGTCAGGCTGGTAATGCCAAATCTATGAATGGAGAATACACCATGATAGATGACTTTGATGTGACACCAGCCTTGAGGCCATCTCAGGCACTTACTTCTGCCATAAATCAAATTGGAGCAAGCAAGTATTTATGGGAAGATGCAGCCGAAGCTTCTTTGATTGAATATGAAAAACCTAAAGGTGAATTGGTGATTTACCAGGAAAAGCTAGCCTATAAATTTGACATTTACGCACTACAGCCAATCAGCAGAGCTTATGTCTATATTGATGCAAAATCAGGTGAATTCCTTGGTAAGAATGACATTATTCACCATGCAGATGCTATAGGAACAGCTGCTACTCGTTATTCCGGATCAAGATCTATTCACACTGATAGCAACGCAGGTAGTTATCGTCTTAGAGATTATAGCAGAGGTAATGGTATCCTTACTTATGACATGAACAATGGTACAAATTATAACTCGGCTGTTGATTTTACCGACAATGATAACAACTGGACATCCGGTGAGCACGCTAATGCCCAAAAAGATGATGCGGCCCTGGATGCACATTGGGGAGCAGAAATGACCTATGATTATTTTCTTCAAACATACGGGAGAAACAGTTTTGATAATGCAGGTGCAGCGATCAGAAGTTATGTACATTTTAACCTGGTAGCATACGGTTATCCAAATAACGATAATGCTTTCTGGGATGGAAGTAGAATGACTTATGGTGACGGTACTAGCCTTGATCCATTGACCACACTAGATATCGCAGCACATGAAATTGGTCATGCGGTTTGTACTTACACGGCTGACCTGGTTTATTCATATGAGTCTGGCGCACTGAATGAGGCTTATTCAGATATTTGGGCAGCTTCAGTTGAGTATTTTGCTGCTCCTGAGAAGAATACATGGATTTTGGGTGAGGACCTTGGAGCAGTAGTAAGGTCTCTGGAAGATCCAAAGGCAGCTGGCCAACCAGATACTTATCTGGGTACCAATTGGTATACAGGATCTGGTGACAATGGTGGTGTGCACTACAATTCTGGTGTTTTGAACCATTGGTTCTACATCCTATCTGTTGGTAAATCAGGGACAAATGATAATGGAGATAGCTATAATGTAACAGGAATTGGAATTGACAAGGCCGCTGAGATTGCTTACAGAACAGAATCTGTGTATTTATCATCAAACTCGCAGTATAGTGACGCCAGAAACTACAGTATACAGGCAGCAGAAGATCTTTATGGAGTTGCTTCAGCTGAGGCAATAGCTACTCAGAATGCATTCTACGCAGTTGGGGTAGGAGCAGCATATAACCCTGGTGGATCTGGTGCTTGTTCTGCAACCATCTCCTCATTCCCATACACAGAAAGTTTTGAATCTGGAGCTGGTGACTGGGTGCAGGGAAGTGATGATGATATTGACTGGACCAGGGATGCAAGTGGAACACCGTCCTCCAGCACTGGACCTTCTTCAGCTTCAGATGGATCATATTACATGTACGTAGAGGCATCAAGTCCTAATTACCCTTCAAAAACAGCTAATTTATATGGACCTTGTTTTGATTTAAGCGGAGCGGGTTCAGCTACCTTCTCATTTGACTACCATATGTATGGAGCAACAATGGGAACATTGTCACTTCAGGCAAGAGTAGGTACTGGTTCATGGTCTAGTGTTTGGTCTTTGAGTGGTAATCAGGGAAATTCATGGAACAGCCAAAATGTTGATCTATCTTCTTACGCTGGTGTTGAAGTGCAGTTGCGGTTTGTGGGAACCACGGGAAGCAGCTACACTAGTGATATGACAGTTGATAACCTGGAATTAACAACAGGTGGAGGAACCTCATGTGATACACCAACCGGACTAGCTGGTTCTAGCATTGCAGAAACAACATTTACTATGAGTTGGGATGCGGTTTCAGGTGCTGACTCTTATGACCTTGAGATTGATGGTTCCATTATTTCTGATAACACTATTGCCACTTCAGTAAATGTTACCGGTGCAGCAGCTGGTACTACTTATAGCTGTAGGGTAAGATCAAATTGTGGCGGAACTTCCAGTGCCTGGTCTGCTGCAGTGGATGTGACGACTACTTCTTCTCCTGGAGGTTTGGATTGCTCTGCAACAGTAAGTGCTCCATACAGTGAGAGTTTTGAAAATACATTAGGTGCCTGGAGTAACGCATCTGGGGATGATTTTGACTGGACAACAAGAAGTGGTAGTACACCATCAAGTAACACTGGTCCCTCCGGAGCAAATGACGGTACTTATTATGTTTATGTAGAGTCCTCTAGTCCTAACTATTCTAATATGACCGCAATCCTAAATGGTCCATGTTTTGATTTGGCAGGAGTATCAGCCCCTACACTATCATTTAAATATCACATGTACGGAGCATCAAATATGGGTGGGCTTGTTTTAGAGGCAACCACTGATGATAACACATGGTCTTCAATCTGGTCAATGTCTGGGAATCAAGGTAATTCCTGGCAGGACGCAAGTATTGACCTAAGTGGTTATGCTGGTAGTTCTGTGAAAGTAAGGTTCGTTGGTACAACCGGAACAACCTGGCAAGGTGATATGGCAATTGACAAACTGGCTTTAACAGATGGTTCATCTGGTGGTGGAAACACTACTGTAACTTTAACAATTGTTTTGGATAATTATCCGGAAGAAACAAGCTGGACAGTTACTCAAGGTGGTACTACATATGCATCGGGAGGAACATATGGTTCTCAGCCAGATGGATCAACAGTTGTGGAAACATTTGATTTGCCAGCAGGTTGTTACAACTTCAATATATTTGACACTTATGGGGATGGAATTTGTTGTGCGTATGGCAATGGATCTTATACAGTAACTGCTGAAGGGTCAACACTGGCTTCTGGAGGATCATTTGGTTCATCTGAAACCCAAAGCATTTGTGTTGGCGGAGCTACTTTTAATGCAGGTTTCTTGAGCAGGGATAATCAAAATAAATTCAGAGGGCTTTTCAATACTTATCCTAATCCAGTGAATGATATCCTTACGATTCAAATCCTGGATATTCAGGCGAGTGCTTATTCAATTCACGATTTAAGTGGAAAAGAATTACAACAAGGATTGATTGAAAGCAAAAATGTTGAAATATCCATGAAATCCTTACCAGATGGTATGTATTTGCTAAAGCTCATCAATAGTAAAGGACATTTCACAACGAAAATTATTAAAGAATAATTCTAAATAGAAAAAGCTGGAGGTTACTCCAGCTTTTTTTTGCTTTCATCTTCTTTTCTCAGTTCGTCAGTTTTCTAGTTCCCTTATGCTTAGCTTTCGGACCAGTAATTCTCGTCCTCGGGATATATACTTTAGAACCGGTTGGTTTCTTGGCTTTAGCCTTAGGACCGGTGACTCTCTCTTTTACCACAACCTTTTTGCTTGCAACATGTGGGTTATACATGATGTTACTCGCTAAAGGAGTTGGTGTTCTTTTCGCTCTTTTTTGCGCATTGCAGACAGTCAATCCTAATACCATTACCAATGATAATAGAACTAATCTTATCATAATTTTGGGTTGCGTTTATTTGAATATTACTAAAATAGCGAATTCTTTAGTAATGTTTATTGAAAATATTTCAATTAATTGTTAATACTGTCCATAAAAACGCTGCAAGCTTCTAGTTAACTGGTCATAAATCGGCCTGGTAAACTCAATAAACATATCCTGCCTTGATGGAGGAGGTGTAAATTGCAAGCGGGTTAATCTAATCTGATCATCTGAAAGTGCCCGATCGTCTCCATTGTAACTAGCCCATTCCACAAACCATGTGAAATTGCCTGGGAATTTATCACTTTGAATTACTGCTTCCGTATTGGCATCAAGCACACGCATAGCCAGGATACCTGCTGAAACTACCTCCGCTCTGTTTGTTGTGAGTTCTGCCTTTACAGTTCCATAAACAGGTTTAGTAATTCGGCCTTCCTTAATTTCACCTACTTTAACACTATCCTTTGAAAACTCTTTAGTTTCCTTAAAGTATGCAATTTGTCCTACAGTAAAGTCATCAAAATACATAGACAACACCTGATCAACATCGTTCAAACGATATTTTTCGGCTTCTTGAGGAGTGAAAAACTGGACAAATTCATTTCTTACGCCTGTACGAAGGAAACTTTCTACCTGATCCTGAAAGAAATCAGCACTTAATGAAAACCTTCCGTGAACTGGAATTTGCTCTACCACTACTTTAAGAGTCGCGTACTCTTTCGCCTGATCCATTTTTTGTCTGGAGTCTTTGTATCCGGGTACATAGTTATTGGCATCACTATACCGGAAATAAGCTTCTTTCGAATTCACTCTGCTATTTGGATTGAGCAATCTTTCTCCCGCGCTGTAACTTTCTTCTGCTGCCAATTTCTTTGCCTCTTGAAGTTTACCTGCAAATCGTGTTGGATTTTTGATGATTTCCAGAGCACCAGGTGATCTTCTTATTTCATCACCCATTTGATTGATGCGTTCGTAGCACCCCACTATTTCGCCCCACTTAAATTGCCTGTTGGAATTAGAAAGGTTTTGTACTTCTGTTTTGTAATAATCAACAGCCAGCGGGTACGCCTCTCGTAGAGTGGTTCTAGATTTCTTGTGATCCGGGTTTTTTCTGAGACGTTCCACAGCCTGAATAACTGCTTCATAATAATTGCCTCTTTCCAGTGCTTTTTTCCCTGTTGAACAAGAAATGATTATTACCGAAAAAATAATAAGTACTAAGCTGTTGATCTTTGCCATTTTCTTTTAGGTTTAGTATTCGTGGTGATGATTATACCATTTCTATGCCAAATTAAAATATTTTGATAATTTAGATTAAAATCCAGACAAACTTAATCGCTCACATGTTCCATTTCAAATCATACCTCATAATTGTAGGTTTATTTTTTGCAGCATCAATTGCTTTTTCTCAGGGTTTTCTCAAAAATGTGGGAGACAAACTGAAAGACAAGGCAACTACAGCAATCAATAATGCTACTACCGAGGAAGCGCTCATAAATGTAGCCGTTTCTGCACTACAAAAGTCTTATGCTAAAAGAGACAGTGCCTCAATGAGCCTGGCATTGTCCAGTTATGATAACGTGTCCTTTTATTCTGACCGAAAAGCTGCAGGAACTGCTTTGCGTTATACAACCAGTTTATTGGCAGAACTAAATGACTATGAATTCGATCGGGGAGGAGGCGCCTTAAACTTTTCCGGAGACAATAGTAACAGCTATGATAACCTGTCAGACGATGAATATCAAACGCTCAAACAAGCAGAAACCTTAAATCAAAGTGGTGAGCTGAGTTACTCTTCCAGGTATTTCAATTATGCCAAAGAATCATTTGAACAGGCTTCTGAAAAATTAAGTAGTGCAACATCCCTGAAAAACTCCTTACTCAATGCTAAAGTATTGTCGAACCTTGGCATGTTGAGTCATACTCTTGGAGAGTACAATAATGCGGAAAACTATTTCAAAGAGTGTAATAGTATTTTGAGAAACTTAGAAGGTGTTGATTACCAAAAAGCAGTTACACTCAACAATGAAGCTATTCTATTAAGAGATCTTGGCGAGTTCAATGATTCCGAGGACAAATTCAAACAATCAATCAAACTGTTAGAACCAATCCAAAAGAAAGGCGATTCAAGGGCTATCGTCCAAAATAACCTGGCTATTCTTTATCAATATCTTGGAAGGTTGGATGAGTCAATTGCCATTCTTGAGGAGATCATCCTGGATAATGAGGCCAATTGGAATGAAAAATCAAACACCTATCAGAGAATAAACATCAATCTAGCATTGATCTATGAGAATGCAGGGCAAACTGAAAAAGCCGAGAATATATATTTGAAAGCGTTAAAACTAAAAGAGAGACAAGGTAGAACACGTCAACCTGATTACGCATCGATACTGACCAATTTGTCTTCACTTTATTTGAACTCCGGTCAACTGGATAAAGATATTGAGAGTAACCTGAATAAGGCTGAACAGATATATGAAAAGGAATATGGCGAGGAACATGTGACAATTAGTTCGGTTTTGCAAGTAAAAGGTACCTATCAGCTTAAGTCTAATCAAAATGCAGCAGGTTTATCGACGCTCAAAAGAAATTATGAGCTGACCAAGAAAATTTTTGGTATAAAACATCCTAAGGTAAACGAGAGCCGAATATTATTGGCCTATGCCAAATGGCTCAATGGTGATACACGTGGAGCCAAAACAGATTTTAAGACCTCCCTGGATCAAAACATAGACTACATCAAAAATTATTTTCCTGCGATGAGTGAAGTCGAAAAATCAAAATACTGGCAAACACTCCAGTCAGATTTTCAAATGTATTATGCTTTCGTCGCTGACAAACCAGATGTGGAAAATATCAAACAACTGATAACCTATGAAATGGTAGTGAAGGGGCTGTTACTCTCCACTTCTGGAAAAATCAGGCAACAGATTTTGGCGAGTAATGACAGAAATCTGATCAGAAGGTACAATAGTTGGAAAGAATCAAAGACTCTGCTAGCTTATTATTACACATTATCTCCGGAAGATTTAGAAACCCAAAAAGTAAATTTGGATTCCATGGTGAGGGTGTCTAATGAACAGGAAAGATGGCTGAGTAGCAACTCCGATGTTTTCAAATCTGGTACACAACAAAAAAGTAACTCTTATACGGAATTACAAGGCAAACTGAGTTCGACCGAAGCGCTGGTTGATGTTATCAAATACTATGACCCAAAGTCCAACAGTAATCAATATGCGGCAGTAATTATACGGTCCACTGGTCCATCGATTGTGAAAATTAATTCTGAAGAAACACTAGATGGAAGAGCTATAAAACTTTACAAAAATGCCATTATTTACAAGCAGCAGGAAGATAAATCCTATACAAGCTTTTGGAAACCTATTGCTCCAAAATTGACTGGTGTAAAAAAAGTATATGTGGTGAAAGATGGAGCTTATAACCAACTGAGTACAGGTACACTCTATAATGGTAGCAAATATTTAGCAGAGCTTTATGACTTTTCAGTTTTAACAAACCCTTCTGAATTGATCAATATTAAATCAGCATCATCTAAGATCAGTAGTGTGTTTTTGATGGGCTCCCCGGCATTTGATTTGAAGAAGTTCACCCCCCTACCAGGGACTGAAGAGGAGGTTAAGAGTATTAAATCATTAGTAAGTCAGAATGGGCTCAGTGTGAATGCCTATTTGGAAGGAGAGGCAACAGAGAAGAATTTTGACAATGCCACTCAATACAATGTACTTCATGTAGCGACACATGGATTTTTCATTGAAAAGAAAAAGGAATCCGGTAAGCTTTCAGGTGAAAAGGTTTTGTCTGCCAATGCCCTTGACGCGCTGATGCGTTCTGGTTTGGTACTTGCAGATAACCAAAAAAACACGACCAATGACTTGCATAAATCTGATGATGGAATGGCAACAGCTTATGAGATCAGTGCACTAGATTTTCCAAGTACCGAAATCGTAATTCTGAGTGCCTGTGAAACTGGGTTGGGTGAAATACAGACCGGCGAAGGGGTGTATGGTCTACAGAGATCTTTTCTTGTAGCAGGAGCCAATTCAGTAATCATGTCATTATGGAAAGTGGATGATACAGCCACAAAGGATTTTATGATTGCATTTTACAAGCAGTGGCTTAGTACTGGAAATAAGTTCCTGGCATTTAATGCTGCCAAGCGGGAAATCAAAGCCAAATATGCAGAACCCTACTACTGGGGAGCTTTTGTAATGATAGAAGGCTAATTTGACTTCAACACGACATTTTCAAATATCAAATTACCTTTTACAACAAAATTCCGTATAAACATGGACGGAATAACATCAGAGGTTTAGCATGTCGAAATCCAATACCCTGCTTTTTCTACCAGATATCAGTGGGTTTACAAAATTTGTCAATGAAACTGACATAGATCATAGTCAGCACATAATCCAGGAATTATTGGAGGTGATGCTTGATGCCAATTCTAATAGAATGGAAGTTGCAGAAATTGAAGGAGATGCCATTTTCTTCTATTCGGATAAGGAATTTCCAGCCCTCGAGGTTGACAATCTGGCTCAGGACATATTTTTGGCTTTTCATTCCCATATAAAACAATACCATAAACAAAGAATCTGTAATTGTGGAGCATGTAGTAGTGCAGTAAATCTCAAATTGAAGTTCATAGTTCACAGTGGGGAAGTTGGGTTTATCAATATCAATAAAACCTTGAAAAAACCACATGGGAAAGAGGTGGTGGTAGCACATAGGTTGCTGAAGAATAAAATAGGTCATAGTCAGTATATCCTGTATTCTGATCAATATCGTGCCCATTATGGTATGGATGAAAATGCAACTACATTATTGGAATCCGGTAATCTTCAAATCAACGAAATTGGGACCATCGGTTTCAAATATACCCTCATCGATTCCTGGGAATCTAAAGTCAAAATTGAGGATGGTCAGGCACTGGGGTATAAAAGTGCAAAACCTGTCGTTCAGGAAGTTTTGATCACCGATACTTTGCCAAATATCTATCAGTTGATTTCAGATTTTAAATACCGATCACTATGGAATGAGGAGGCGATTAGCATTGAATACGATTCTCAAAAATTAAATAGACTGGGAACTGAGCATTACTGTATTGTCAATAAAGAGAAACTGTCTTTCGAAACTGTCACGCAATCCTTTGATAACAACCCCTATGTTTATGGTGAGAAATTGAAAAACAGTAAATTATTCAAAGATTTTGCGAATTACTTTCTACTGGCAGAAATTGATGAATCTACTACCAGAGTAAGGATGGAGTTTCATTTAAAGTCCAGGTCATTCTTTCAGTCCTTAATGGCGCCTATGTTTAAAAGGAAAATCAGTAAGAAAATGGTGTCAACATTAAACAAAATCAAAGAGATAAGTGAATCACAAGATATAAATCGCTTCAATGATTCAAGAGGTATATCTGAGAAAGCGCAAATGACTGCTTGACAATTAATACCGTTTATATAAATTATTTTAACGCCTAGCTTCATATTTATTATTTTCACGGTTCACTTTAAACGAACCGATCTTTAGTATGAAGCAACTATCATTGATGCTGATGTTATTGGTGTTCCTTACATCGGCAGTAATGGGGCAGGAGACATTTCCCAAGAATGGCCCTCACGATAAAAGACCTCAGATTTATGCATTTACAAATGCAACAATTTTTACAGATTATAAAACCCGTGTTCAAAATGCCTCGCTTGTAATCAAAGAAGGAAAAGTTATTTCAGTTGGTGCTGGAGTTTCAATACCTAAAGGTGCCATCGTAAAGGACCTGAATGGAAAATACATATACCCTTCCTGGGTGGAGCCTTTTGGCAACTACGGTTTACCGTCTGCTCCCAAAAGCACTTCGAGCTGGACAGATCCACCGCAATTCGAATCTAAGATACAAGGTCCCTATGGATGGAATGAGAATATTTTGGCAGAGTACAATGCAGCAGAAAATTTCAGTGTAAAATCCAAAGACGCAGAATCTTTGAAGAAACTGGGGTTTGGGGCAGTAAATGCTGTTATGCAGAATGGAATTATTCGTGGCACATCCACCCTGGTCACACTTGCTGAAGTTCCTGAACAAGAAGCCATTTTGAAAGAGCAGGCATCCCTGAACATGTCTTTCAAAAATGCAGCCACTTCTCAGGAATATCCTAATTCCAATATGGGTAGAGTCGCATTGATACGACAGACCTATTATGATGCGGAATGGTATCAATCAGGAAAGAACACCAAGCAGAAGAACCTCTCTCTTGAGGCCTTCAATCGCGCAAAAAACCTACCTGTTATTTTTGAAGTAAATGACAAATTCAAAGCTATATTGGCAGATCAGATTGGTGATGAGTTTAAGAGTCAATACATTATAAAGGGTGCCGGAGACGAATATCAACGCATTGGAGCAATTAAACAAACCGAGGCTGCCTATATCCTTCCTTTAAATTTTCCAGATGCATATGATGTAGAGGACCCATATGCTGCTTTAGACATTAGCCTTGAGCAGATGAAGCATTGGGAGATGGCACCAGCTAATCCAAAAATACTCTCCGAAAACCAAATAGCAATTGCCTTTACCGCAGATGGTCTCAAGAAGTCCGAGGACTATTTGAAAAATATCAAAAAAGCTATTGAGTACGGGTTGTCAGAAACGAATGCATTAAAGGCCATGACATACACACCTGCTCAATTGATTGGAGCATCTAATATAATTGGTAGCCTGAAAAATGGCATGCAAGCCAATTTCATCATTACCTCAGGAAATGTGTTTGATGACGAAACCGTTTTTTATGAAAACTGGGTCATGGGTCAAAAAAATCAGATTACCGACCAGAATATGCCAGACTTTTCAGGAAAATATGACCTGAAGGTCGGTGAAGATGCTTACCAAATGTCAGTATCTGGTATAGTTGGAAAGCAGAAAGTTGAGATTAAATCAAATGATACGACAAAACTCAAGTCAAAGGCAAGTTTTGAAATCGATAACATTAAGCTAAGTTTCAGCACGGGTGAAGAAGCCGATGGTGACATTCGCCTGACTGGATGGAAAGTTGATAACGGCTTTGAGGGAACTGGTCAGTCACCAGAAGGAATCTGGTTGAAATGGTTAGCCACAAGAACTGGTGATTTAGAGAAAGATTCTGAGAAAGTTGATGAGGATGAGGCCAAAGAGGAGAGTAAACCTGAAATAGGAAATATTATTTATCCATTTGTAGCTTATGGGAATGAGCAAATCCCACAACAAGAAACATTGTTGTTTAAAAACGCCACTGTTTGGACCAATGAATCAGATGGAATCCTTGAAAAAGCTGATGTCCTGATCCAAAATGGGAAAATAGCCCAGGTTGGATCAAATTTATCTGTGCCAGGAGCAACAGTAATTGATGCATCAGGAAAGCACCTGACAAGTGGCATAATTGATGAACATTCTCACATTGCTTTAGGAAGAGCCAATGAAGGTTCTCATGCTGTAACTGCAGAAGTGAGGATGGGTGATGCGGTAAATCCGGATGATGTGAATATTTACAGACATTTATCAGGAGGTGTAACTGCAGCGCAATTGCTTCATGGCTCGGCCAATCCTGTAGGAGGACAATCGGCCCTTGTGAAATTTAGATGGGGTGGAACGGTGGAAGATATGAAGATCAAAGGTGCTGACCGCTACATCAAGTTTGCTCTTGGAGAAAACGTAAAACAATCCAATTGGGGTGATAACCAAACGTCCAGGTATCCACAAACCAGAATGGGAGTAGAACAGGTTTTCATGGATGCATTTACCCGTGCGAAAACGTATGACCAGGAATGGAAGAAGTACAATTCCTTATCGGCCAAGGCAAAAAAAACAGCGACAAAACCCAGAAGAGATCTTCAATTGGAGGCGCTGGCAGAAATAATCAATAGTGAACGATTCATTACCTGTCACTCATATGTGCAGTCTGAAATCAACATGTTGATGAAAGTGGCAGAAGCATTTGATTTCAACATCAATACTTTTACTCATATTCTGGAAGGTTATAAAGTAGCAGATAAAATGCTCGAGCATGGTGCCGGTGGATCGACCTTCTCAGATTGGTGGGCTTACAAGTTTGAAGTGAGAGAAGCCATCCCATATAATGCTGCACTTATGAATATGGTAGGTGTAACTGTGGCAATCAACTCAGACGATGCGGAGATGGCGAGAAGGCTTAATCAGGAAGCGGCAAAAGTGGTTAAATATGGTGCTATTTCTGAAGAGGAGGCCTGGAAAATGGTCACTTTAAATCCTGCAAAGCTTTTACACCTGGATCATAGAATGGGAAGTATAAAAGTAGGTAAGGATGCAGATATTGTGTTGTGGAGTGATCACCCATTATCCATTTATGCCAAGGCAGAGAAGACCATTATAGACGGTAAGGTGTACTTTGATATTGAAAAAGACCAGGCAATGAGAGAGACCATTGCTAAAGAACGCATCAGACTCATCAATAAAATGAGAGATGACAAGAAGAGTGGTAAACCTACCAGGAAACCATCTCCAAAATACCATCACTTGTGGCATTGTGAGGATATAGCAACCGATTTAATTTCAAATGACTAGGCTAAAATTGATAGAAAAGATGAAAAAGTTATTGACCATAATAATGCTTGTGATATCCGGCCTGGTTCATGCCCAGGTTCCCGAGCCAGCTACCCCACAAAAAGGATCAATCCTTCTTAGAAATGGTGTGGCGCATCTTGGAAATGGAGAAATCATTGAGAATGCATTTATTTCAATTATTGATGGAAAAATAGGTGTGTGTGCTGATGCGAGATTGGTTCGGATGGATATTTCCCAATTTGATGAAGTGTTTGATGTGAGTGGAAAGCATATTTATCCTGGATTGATCTTACCAAATAGTATTGTAGGTCTTTCTGAAATAGATGCTGTTCGTGCCACATTGGATTACAGTGAAGTAGGAGGGATGAACCCAAATGTCAGGTCACTGATTGCATACAATACAGATTCGGAATTGATCCCAACCTATAAATTCAATGGAATTTTGATTGCTCAGGCAATTCCTACATCAGGGAGAATATCAGGAACTTCCTCCATTATGAAACTAGATGGCTGGAACTGGGAAGATGCGGCTTACAAAACTGATGATGGGGTACACCTTAATTGGCCTTCCAAACGACTTGGAGCAAGGTGGTGGTTAGGTGAGACAGAGCCAAAGGATAATGAAAAGTATGATGAGCAGGTAGAGGAAGTTACAAATATCTTCAATGATGCCAAGTCTTATGGAAATTTATCCGCCAGGGAGCCAAATCTTAAATTAGCAGCACTGCAGGGTGTTCTTGATGGATCTCAACAACTTTTCATTCACGTGAATAAAAGAGATGAGATCATTGAAAGTATTCAATGGGCCGTTCAGATGGGGATCAAAAAATATGTGCTGGTAGGAGCAAGAGATGCATATTATGCTATTGATTTCATTAAAAAGAATAATGTACCTGTTTTACTAACGGATGTACACAGAATTCCATCCCGACCAGAGGAGGATGTTGACTTGTCCTATAAGCTCCCCGGTATGTTGCACAAGGAAGGAGTATTAGTAGGATTAACTTATTCAAATGGGATGCCATCCAACGCTAGAAATCTCCCATTTTATGCAGGAACAGCTGCAGCACATGGTCTGGAGAAAGAGGAAGCACTTAAATTTGTAACTTCTAATACAGCCAAAATCCTGGGGATTGATAAAATGACAGGAACAATAGAAGGAGGTAAAGATGCGAATATCGTAATCTCTACTGGAGACCTCCTGGACATGCGCACCAATAACATAGAAATGGCATTTATACAGGGAAGGAGATTGAACCTGGAAGGTAAGCAACAAGTATTATATAAACGGTTTCAGAAAAAGTATTCAGAATAAACATTTTCTAAACGGGGGTTGATTTCAATTCCCGTTTTTTGTTTCAATTTCCCATCATTGATTGTTTTTTCTTTATCTTAATGACAGTTACCAAACTGTTTAGTTAAAACCTCAGCACAATTACCGTCCACATGCGAAACAATCTATTATTCCTGATTTTGGTGGTTCCTCTTGTCACCTTCGGTCAGTTATCTCAGGTCGAGCGTCAAATTTTACAACGAGTAGAGTCGCTTGACGTTATGTCTAAATCATTTTTGGAGCAAAATGTCAATATCAACAGTGGTACGCTCAATATTGAAGGTGTCAAAGCTACTGGAGCAATGTATGATACAGCATTCGCATCCATTGGGTTTATTACAGATTGGTATGATATGCCAGACTCAATAAACCGTGCAGGACACTTGTTTGCTGAAAGAATTGGGACCAAAGGAAAAAGAATCCTGCTCATCGGTCACCTGGACACTGTATTTGACAGAGACAGCCCATTTCAGACTTATAAAGTAGAAGGAGATAAAGCATATGGACCAGGCGTAAGTGACATGAAAGGTGGCAATGTGATCATTCTTTTTGCACTAAAGGCACTATATGATCTTGGATTACTGGACAGTACACAAATCGTTGTAGCCCTACATGGTGACGAGGAAAGTAGTGGCACTCCCAAAAGTATCAGTAGGAAACATTTAATCAGTGCTGCAATGAGAAGTGACATTGCTTTGGCTTTTGAACCTGCCATTGGATTTTCTTATGCGACTGTGGCGAGAAGAGGTTCGAGCGATTGGGAACTGGAGGTGACAGGAAGGCAAGCACATTCTTTGGCAATTTTTAGTGATGACGTAGGTGCAGGAGCTGTTTTTGAAGCTTCCAGGATATTACATGAGTTCTACAAGGAACTTAGTGATGTAGAATTACTGACCTTTAATCCCGGTTTAATGGGAGGAGGAACAAGAGTTACTTATGATGACAAAACATCTAGAATTGATGTCTATGGTAAAACCAATATTGTGAGCCAGAAAGTGTTTGTAAAAGGTGGATTAAGGTTTATCTCTGAGGATCAAAAAGACATGGCACGGTTAAAAATGAAGTCTATCGTCATGCGGGGGAATTTACCTCACACTTCTGCTGAAATAAGGTTTAAGGACAGTTATCCTGCCATGTCGCCTACAGATGGTAATATGGCTTTATTAGCCAATTTGAATGATGTTCATATGGATCTTGGGTTGAGAGAAGTGAAACCATTTGATCCTGGAATGAGAGGAGCGGCAGACATTTCATTCATTGCACAATACGTAGATGGGTTGGATGGCCTTGGGGCAATGGGTGGTTATTCTCATTCACCTAAAGAATTTATGGATTTGGAGTCTTTCAATATGTTAATCAAAAGAACAGCTATATTTATTTACAGATTAACCCGATAGTCTTTTATAGATGACATGCCGTAATAAATAGCTGAAATTTCACACTAAGGAATAAATGCCTGATATCCAGAGAAAAACTAATAAATGCCTAAACTGTAAACTAACCATTAGTGAGAGCTATAAGTATTGCCCTTATTGTGGTCAGGAGAATGATCATAAAAACATCTCATTTGGTAAACTTATTAAGGAGTTTTTCAACAACTATCTCTCTTTTGATTCAAAATTAGGGAGGTCGATCAAACCGTTTTTTTTTAGTCCAGGTTATTTGACTACCAGATTCAATGAGGGTGAGCGTCAAAATTTTGCTAATCCAATTCGATTGTATTTAATCATCAGCTTATTTCATTTCTTTATGCTTAGTCAAATGATGCAGGTCCAGGTGCCCTCTGGAAAGGGAGATGCAGTAAGAATTAGCTCTGATGAAGTAGCCGAACAATACCGTGAATCCAAATATGATGAATTAATTCTTCCTGATAGCATTCTCAATACCAAGCCACCCTGGCCATTCTCATGGGAGCAGTACGTCACTTTTCAAAATATGCGTTATAAGTACGAATTCAAAAATGAAGAGGTAATTGATTCCTTGCATCTTGAGAATACGGAAGCTTGGTTTGATCGTCAGATGATGAAACAGTTGGTGCGTACAAGCAGGTCAGAGGAGAAGGCACTTTTTGCGAGTATGATTGAGAATATGCCCCTATTGATGTTTTTGTTATTGCCTATCTATGCTTTTGGGCTAAAACTACTTTATTGGAGGAGGAAAATCCTGTATATCAAACACCTGATTCATGCCATACATCTCCATTGCTTTTCCTTTTTTATGCTGGGTTTAAGTGCATTGGTTGCCATATTCCTTTCTACTAATACAATTTTAATTCCTTATCTGGTGAGCATCTTATTGATTACAGTGTATGTATATATCTCAATTAAGAAAGTATATGGACAATCGTATTGGAAGACGACACTGAAATTCATCTTGTCAGGGGTATTTTACTTTTTTCTGATCACGTATGGCATGGCAGCTGAAATATTATTGTCAATGCTGTTTTATTGATCAGCAATAATAAATTCCTTAGTCAAAGTACCCGGAGTAGAGATAATGCCATCTTCAATTAATTTATAATTGAAAAGAAATTTGTATTGACCCGGACCAATTCTGTATTCTGTTGCTTCTCTGCCTTTACATTTTCGGGAAATGTAATCCCAGTTTATTATGATTGACTCACCACTAGCAATTTTTACTGGCACACCTGGGTTTCCACAAGGAACACCACATTCACATGGAAAACGAGGCACGGTTGACCAATCACCCCCTTCCTTTTTGGAAATAAAGAACTGTTTAGTATTAGGGAATTCCACTACCTGGCCTGTACTATTTACGATTTCAAAAGAAATGGTCTGGTCATTCTGAATTACATTTACCTGTATATTCTTTTCCAGCCTTTTTTGAGAGGATTTACAAGATATTAAACCAATACTCAAAATCGTAATTACCCAAATGAATCGATTACTATTTGCCACAGTTCTTTTTTTTCTATCAATAATACATGCATTCGATGCAACATCCCAAGGTCACCTAAGATTAATTGCAGAAGGTGAACGTGATTTTATCAAGTTGAGGGAAGCTTTCTATACTGAGTGGAAGGCAGAAGGTAGCAGATATAGCGAGTTGAAGAAATTCAAAAGGTGGGAATACTTCATAGTACCAAGGTTAATTGATGGAAAAATTCCTGCTACTCAATATTTCAAAAAACGTTACGAAACTTTTGAATTAGAAAGATCCCGCCAATTAAATAGAGGAGCAAAAACTGAAAACAGCTGGGAGCCAATAGGACCTAAAAAGTGGGAAGTGGGGAATGATGGTTATAACCCAGGAAATGGAAGGGTCAATTGTATAACAGTGGACCCAAATGATCCTTTAAAATTATATATCGGAGCGGCCGGGGGTGGCTTCTGGAAAAGTTCAGATGGAGGAGCTACATGGAACACTTCCACAGATGATCTGGGTGTTTTGGGTGTAACCGATATCTACATTGATCCAGATAATACGGATCGCATCATAATTGTCACGGGAGACGCTTACGGTAGTGATACACCGTCGATTGGCTTGTTCGAATCAACCGATGGTGGAGAATCATGGCAATTGATGAACCTGGAATTTGACAGAAATGAATTCCGCACTTTTTTCAAGTTGGAAGTGGGTAAAGTGAATAAAGACCTTATGTATTTGGCTGGTTCCAATATTATAAGATCAGACGATGGGGGTGAAACCTGGGATGAAGTCCATTTCGGAAACTTTTCTGATCTGGTAGTACATCCAACAAATGATAGTATTCTTTATGCCTGTAACAGGTTTGAGTCGACAAGTGAAATAATTACTTTACACAAATCGATAGACGCAGGAATTACCTGGGAAGAGATGGAGTTTAGTTTTCCGGAAGCGAATAAAACATTTGCCCGAAAGGCACTAGGTGTTACACCGGACAATCCAGATGTTGTTTATATTCTTGCTGCTGCCAGTGACGCAACTTATGGGGCCCTTTTTAAGTCCCCTAACCAACTGGATTCTGTGGCTTTGATGTCATCTTCTCCTAATATCTTCGGTTATAGTAAAGCGGCCGATGATGGTTCCGGTCAGGGGTGGTATGACCTGGCTATTGGTGTTTCTCCCGAAGATGAGGATGAATTATATGTAAGTGGAATTCATGTATGGAAATCTCAGGATGCTGGTCAAAACTGGGAATTACAGAATTATTGGGTCTGGGATGATCAGGAATATCCTTATGTGCATGCTGATAACCATACCATTGATTTCTATCATGGTAATCTTTATTGTGGTGGAGATGGAGGTATATTTTTCAGTGAGGATGACGGAGAAACATTCGAGAACCTGAGTTTTGGTTTAAGTATTTCTCAATTCTATAGGCTAGGAACACATCCAACCGAGGAGGATGTAGTCATTGGAGGCCTTCAAGACAATGGTTCTTTTACAAAAATCGACAATCAATGGTACCATATTTTTGGGGCAGATGGAATGGAAGCATTGATTGACCATACTGATCCATCAATTGTCTATTCTGAATATCAATATGGTGGCATCATCAGATATATCAATGAAGGATTGGATGCAGATTTATACATAGAAAACGAAGACAATGAAAGCGGAGGATGGGTAACACCATTTATCATGCACCCGGATGACCATAATACCTTATACTTTGGTTACCAGAACGTTTGGAAAAGCACAGATCAGGGAACCACGCTGAATAAACAAAGTAACTTTCAAGGTGGGAGCGTCATTGATATCCTTAAAATGCATCCTACTGAGACCAATCATTTTCTTGTTGGTAGGGGAGGTCTTCTTTTTTATTCTTCTGATGACGCAGTTTCCTATAATTCAATCTCTGGTGGCTTACCAGCCCGAAATTTAAATGATGCAATGTTTGATGTTAAAGACCCAAATACACTGTGGGCCGGCTTTTCGGGAGGCATTGTTTATCAATCTGATGATGCCGGGGAATCCTGGTTTTCACTAAGTGAAGGACTGCCTGATTTGAGTGTCAATTGTTTATTACAGCACCCTTGCGGTGATATTTTGTATGCTGGTACGGATGTGGGAGTGTACACGTTGAGTTTGTTGGAGGATCAACCAATATGGGAATATATGGGTGAAGGGTTACCCAATGTTGTTGTAAGTGAATTAGAGATACAGCAGGCTACAAATAAGTTATACATTGCCACCTATGGGAGAGGTGTCTGGAAAATAGATGTACCAAGTACAAGTGGAGGAACGGAAGACCAGATTATCACATTCGATGAAATCGCTGAGAAGCGCCTAGGTGATGCAAGGTTTGCTCTAAATGCCTCAAGCACATCTGGTCTTCCAATTTCATATGTTTCAAGTGATAATAGTATAGTTCAGATCGTAGGTGATTCAGCGGATATTTTGAGCAGAGGAACAGTTGAGATTACAGCTTCACAAAAAGGAAACTGTCAGTTCAAATCAGCAGAAAGTATGACAAGAACTGTTGAGGTAGTAAGAGGCACACAAACCATAGATTTTAAACCTATTCCTACAGATATAACTTTTGAGCAGGGTGAGTCATTCGGTTTATTGGCCACAGCTAGTTCTGGACTACCTGTTTCGTTTAGTAGCTCCAATGAAAGTATGATAGCGATTGACAAGAATTTGGCAACCATTGAATCTTCCTCTGGTGGAACAGTAACTATAAGTGCCAATCAGGAAGGAGATGATGATTATGAGCCTGCTGAAACGATTGATAGAGAGATTGTATTCCTGATTTTGGATGCTGAGATATTAAGCGCTACTGTGCTTTTCCCTAATCCTGCTTCTCGCTATATAGAGGTTCCTGATAATAAAGTAGGTGAAAAATTTAGGCTATTCAATATTTCTGGGAAGCTCATAAAAGAAGGTCAGGTTTCCTCCAAAAAGAGAATTGATCTGACTAAGTATGAATCAGGTCGGTATATTCTTTTATTAGGTGAAGAGCCGTTCCAAATCATCAAGAAATAAAAAAGTCTGCCATGTGGCAGACCTTATTTTCTTTTTTAACCTTCTAAATAATCGCTCTCAATGCATTGGCATTTGCCAATACAATTTTTTCAATTTCTGTATCGCCTATTGCAGTAGAAATGAATATTGCTTCAAATTGGGAAGGGGGTAGGTATATGCTGTTGTTCAACATTTCCCGGAAGTAACTCCCGAATTTTGTAGTATCAGATAGCTTGGCACTCTCAAAATCAGTTACAGGCTGATCAGTGAAGAAAAGACTGAACATAGAGCCAAGATGGTTAATGGTATAATCCAGGTTGAGTTCTTTGAGGTTATTCTGGATGCCTTCAACAATCTTGTCTCCGGTAGCATTGATCTGATGATAAACCTCTGGGTGGTTATTTAAATAGTTCAAACATGCCAACCCGGCTGCCATGGCAATTGGATTACCAGAAAGTGTACCAGCTTGATAAACAGGTCCCTGTGGAGAAACATAGTCCATGATTTCCTGCTTGCCACCATAAGCACCTACAGGCATACCACCACCAATGATTTTACCTAAGGTGGTTAGATCTGGCATCACATCAAATAGCTCTTGTGCACCTCCTTTTGCCAGTCGAAAGCCTGTCATGACCTCATCAAAGATCAATACAATTTTCTCTTCATCACATATGGAACGCAATCCTTCCAGAAAACCAGGGGCAGGTGTAATGCAACCCATGTTACCCGCTACAGGCTCCAGAATAATGGCTGCCACATTGCCACGATTCGACTCTACTAATTTTTGAACTGCTTCCAGGTCATTGAAAGGCGACAGTAAAGTGTCCTGTGCGGTTCCACGGGTCACCCCAGGGCTATCGGGTGTACCCATAGTAATTGCACCACTTCCAGCGGCTATCAGGAAAGAGTCTCCATGACCATGATAACAACCCTCAAACTTGATGATTTTATCTTTACCTGTGTATCCACGAGCTACCCGAATAGCAGACATTGTGGCTTCAGTGCCACTATTTACCATTCGTACTTTCTCAATAGACGGTACCATTTCCACAATCAATTTGGCCATGTCTACCTCAACGGCAGTGGGTGCCCCAAATGACAAGGAACTTTTCACAGCATTGCTGACTGCCACTTCAATTGCTTCATGAGCATGCCCCAGTATCATTGGACCCCAGCTATTGATCATTTCGATGTACTCGTTATCATCTTCATCTGTTATGTAGGCTCCTTTTGCTGATTTGATAAACAACGGATCACCTCCTACAGATTTGAATGCCCTCACTGGACTGTTGACACCACCCGGAATATATTTTTGTGCTTCAGTAAATAGTTTTCTACTGTTGTCTGCTTTCATTTATTGTCTTGGGTTTGCTTGTATAATCTTACTGTCTTCCACTCTCACCAACGGCACAACCTGATTATCATTACTCAATCCATATTCGAATCCAGGCATCAGGAAACCTCTGCGGTATTCTCCTTTTCGTAAACCTTCCTGGAAGTACTTACCATAATCTCGTAGCGCTTCTCCAAGAAAAATAATAGATTCCATTCCTATAAAGTGATGCAAGGAAGGAATGGTTTTATAGGTATCCATGAATGCTTTGAATGTTTCATCGTAAGCATAAATACCTCGGTTAACATGCTGAGGATCAGATAATATCAAACCAATATTTTCCATTTGGTCTGGTGAAATCACATCCATTTCCATCCATTTATCAAGGCCTACCAGAGAAATAGTATCAGGTCTTGTAATAATGGTTGAGACATAGCTCGGCGCAAACAAATTGGAATTTGTAGCCAGAAAAATGTGTCCTATACTGTCTTTGTCGATTAGGTATTTTTCAAAGTAGGAATAACGGTCAGTGGACCCTCTTTTTCTTTTTGATTTGATGACCAGATCAGGATAATCTTGCTCCACAGAGTCTAGCTCATCTTCTGGAATTTCAACCTCATAGATCATGTTAAGTGTATCCAGAATCTCTCTAGATGAAATTCTGGTTAATTTTTGATGCCTTGTGATCGTGAAATCGTTTTTCTCCAATTCAGCTTTATACGCTTCAGCCAAATCAGCATTCTTGTCATCATAGAGGACCCAAGCTGTCTTATTCTGTTGATTTTCATTAACGTACTGTGCAATCTTTCTGGCCTGGGTTGTTACTGTAGCATTCCGAAGAAAAGAGAATGGGTTAGAACCAATAACACTCTCGTTGGAGGATATCGGGTTGAACATGTTGATTTTATTGGCGATCGAGAAATCGTAGACCTCTTTAAAAGGGCCTGGAAATAAAGGACCAATAATCAAATCCATGCTCTTCAATTCTGGTTTTTCCAGGATTTCTTTTGTAATTGTTGGCAAACCCTTTGTGTCGTAAGGGTATACATTGATGGCTGGACCGTCATTGGAATTTAACCTTTGCACACCCATCATGATGCCTTCATACAGATCCATGACAAGCCTGTTTCTCATGACCAGAGTAGCCTTGTCATAACCGTCAAACCTGAATGGAAATAACACTGCAATGTTATAGCTATCCTTAATGACATTTTCATAATTCTGGGAAACAAAGTCTTTGATGTCAAGATTGTGATCCACCATGATTTGTAACAACAGGTCTTGATTATCTGATAGATTTCCCTCTTTCAACCGATTGGCGTACGCTACAGCAATTTGTTTGTCAGCTGGAGTTGTCTCATACATTAATCCAAGTTCATCAGTATCCAGCGAATCCAGGTAACTCTGTCTTAATTGTGTACCATGATCTCTTAGAGGAGTTCGTTGGAGGTCTGTGACAAGTTGGGATCCCAATTCGAAAGCATCCAACTTAAAATAGGCACTGGTTAACCAATAATCCACTTCTGGAAGTTGTTCCCAATTTGGGTAGGTGGATTTAATAGCCAGAAAAGAGTTTTTCGCATCGCTGTATTCTTCCAGGCTGTACTCTGATAATGCCTTATAGAATCTTGCATACTGAACAAACTCATTGCCATTTGCTGGTTGGCTGAGATACTCAAATGCATCTTTTGCCACTTTAAAATTGCCCAGCTTAAATTGTCGCTTAGCCTCAAGGTATTCAGCCTGGAAATCTTGTGCATACACTTGGGTCGCTCCAAATAATACCAGACCAACTAATAAATTGGTAAGAATCTTCATATTACTCCCATTCAATTGTTGCAGGTGGTTTTGAGCTGATGTCATAGACAACTCTATTTACTCCTTTCACCTGATTTATGATTTTATTAGAAACATCCGCTAAAAACTCATATGGTAAGTGTACCCAATCAGCGGTCATTCCATCCACAGATGTTACAGCTCTTAATGCGACTACCTGTTCGTAAGTTCTTTCGTCACCCATTACTCCAACCGACTGTATCGGCAATAATACCGAACCTGCTTGCCAGACATCATCATAGAGACCGTTTTCTTTAAGTCCATTGATAAAGATATGATCCACTTCCTGAAGAATGGATACTTTTTCAGGTGTAATATCACCAAGGATTCTAATCCCAAGACCTGGACCTGGAAATGGATGCCTTCCTAGTATTTTTTCATCTATTTCCAGCGTTCTTCCTACATTTCTCACCTCATCTTTAAACAATGTGTTAAGAGGTTCAACAACTTTCAGGTGCATCTTTTCGGGAAGTCCACCTACATTGTGGTGAGATTTAATGGTGGCTGAAGGTCCTTTTACCGATACGGACTCAATGACATCCGGGTAGATTGTCCCCTGACCAAGCCATTTGACGTTTTCTATCTTATGGGCTTCACGATCAAATACCTCGATAAAGACCCTTCCAATTGCCTTTCGTTTTGCTTCCGGTTCCGTTAGTCCTTCCAGTGCGGCGTAGAATTCTTTTTTGGCATCAACACCTTTAACATTCAGTCCCATGTGCTCATATGAATCCAACACGTCCTGGAATTCATTTTTCCTTAGAAGCCCATTGTCTACAAATATGCAATGCAGGTTTTTCCCAATAGCATGGTGAATCAGCATGGCAGCTACAGATGAGTCTACACCTCCTGAAAGACCAAGAACTACTTTGTCATCTCCTAGTTTTTCTTTTAATTCGTCAACAGTTGCTTCAACAAAAATATCAGGCGTCCAATCCTGTGAACAGCCACATATGTGGACCACAAAATTTCTTAACAATATTTTTCCCTGAACTGAATGAGTTACTTCCGGATGAAACTGGATGCCATAAGTTTTTTCATCATGCGCTTTAAATGCGGCTACCTCTACAGATGGGGTACTGGCTATCACATGGAATTCATCAGGCAAAGACTTGATCGTATCACTATGAGACATCCAAACCTGTGTATCAAGTGACATTTCTTTCAACAGGTCGTAATGTGTATCAATCTTAGAAAGTTTGGCTCTACCATATTCCCTAATTTCTGAGGGAAGTACATCTCCACCATATTTTTTGGCCAAAAGCTGTGCTCCATAACATACACCGAGTATGGGAAATTTTCCCCTATAGGGCTCTAAATCCAGGTTAGGAGCATCTTCCTCCCGTACAGAACAAGGGCTTCCTGATAGGATTATCCCTTTAACATCATCGTCAATTTCCGGGATATGATTAAAAGGATGGATTTCGCAATATACATTGAGTTCCCTTACTCGCCGTGCTATTAGCTGTGTATACTGAGAACCAAAATCTAGAATGATAATTTTTTCGGACATGCGTGCAAAAATAATATGGTCAATGCTGTTTAACCAGAAAGCCTTTAAATTTAAAATTCATTGGAACTAAACATTCTTATTTCGCTTGTATCGGTCTGAAAATAATGTTTAACTTCCTGATTCAAACCTTGCTTTTTTACTATGAGGAATGCATTGAAGGACAATCTGATTGGCATGAACAAAGATTTTCGCTATCGAGGCGAAACTCAAACCAGGCTAGAGACTTTTTCTGATGCTGTGTTTGCATTGGCCATAACAATGCTTGTTTTACAGACTGAAGTCTCCTACAAATTTGATCAAATGATCCTGTTTGTTGCTGACCTGGTGCCTTTTCTACTGTGTATGGCTTTTATCATGTACATCTGGTATGAGCATTTTCTCTTCTTTGTACGATTTGGTTTCAGGAACCGAAAGATGGTGGTCATAAACGCATTGCTTTTATTCTCTGTTTTATTTTTTGTTCATCCTCTTAAGTTTTTGGCGAAGCTCCTTACCGTTATCTATGGAGGTTTGTTCATCAGAATGTTCGGGCTTGAGTCTTCAGCACTCGGAAATGTCACCGAAATGATCAGTGGGTCTGATATGCGAACCCTCATGATGTTGTATGGCTTGTTCGCTGCAGTTATTTTTCTGTTGTTGGCATTGATGTATAAATACGCTATCGAAAAAAGAGAAGAGCTGGAATTAAATGATGTTGAATTATTTGACACCAAATCAAGTTTGTACAATATGATATTGATGGGGTCTGTACCCTTTCTGTCATTCTTATTGGCAGCAATATTTTCTTCTCCTTTCATTAGTGGGATGATTTCAGGGTTCACGTACATGTTATACCCTGCGGTAATGATCACCTTTGGAAAAAGAAGGGGTGTTATTCGCCAAAAGAAATATGGTAAAATGGAAACAATCAAAGAAATAAGTGAAGAATAAGCACACCAGCGATACCGATCATCAAAAACAGATTTCTCCAGCAGATGTAAATAAACGGAACGAATTGCTTGAAATGATGAGAAATTCTCCAATCCCTCAAGAGGAGTTAATGAACAATATGGCTCTTTTCCTTGACAGGAGATTATTCTCACGTTATTTGTTTATTCATGAACTGTACGAAAAGGTGCTTAATATCCATGGAAGCATATTTGAGTTTGGTGTTAGGTATGGCCAAAATTTGGCACTTTTTAATAGTTTAAGAGGTATTTTAGAACCCTTTAATCACAATAGAAAAATCGTTGGTTTTGACACCTGGGAAGGCTTCTCAAAGCTCAGTCCATCAGATAAATCTGACCTGTGGGAAACTGGAGATTTTGGTGTTCCGAAAAATTATGAAACATATTTAGAGCAGGTCCTGGCTATTCATGAGCAGCTAGCACCGCTGGGTGAAATCAAAAAGTTTGAATTGGTTAAAGGAGATGCAACTGAAACAATCTTGAGCTACCTGGAACAACACGCCGAGACACTTATTTCATTGGCCTACTTTGATTTTGACCTCTATGAACCTACAAAAGTCTGCCTTGAAGCCATATTGCCGCACTTATGTAAGGGTGCTGTTATAGCATTTGATGAGCTGAATGTCAATGAATGGCCGGGTGAAACAAAAGCTTTCCGAGAAATACTGGGGACTCAATATAAAGTTTATCATTCCCGATTTCGTGCTAATGCCGCGTATGTGATTTTCGAATAATTAGTTGTGAAATCACATTTTTCAAATTGCAATAATTCAATTTTCAAGCTTTTTATTGAAAGTTTTGTAATGCAAACGATACCACAATTGGTAAAAAATTAATAGCTCATGAAACCTTTTTATTATTTGTTGGTATTACATTTCTTTGGAATGTTTTATGACGAGGGAACAGAAAAGATTGGAAGAGTCTCGGGCCGGAGAACCATGGAAGAAATGGGGGCCTTATCTGTCTGAAAGACAGTGGGGTACGGTAAGGGAAGACTACAGTGAATCAGGCCTTGCCTGGGAGAGTGTAACTCATGATATGGCTCGAAGTAAGGCATATAGATGGGGCGAAGATGGTATTGGAGGTGTTTGCGATGATCAGCAAAATATTTGTATAGGATGGGCATTCTGGAATGAGAAAGATCCAATTTTAAAGGAACGCCTATTTGGATTGTCAGGAGTGGAAGGAAATCATGGAGAGGATGTGAAGGAAGTTTATTACTACCTGGACAACACACCCACTCACTCTTACATGAAGATGCTCTACAAGTATACGCAGCAGGAGTTTCCTTACTCAGAACTGGTACTTGAAAACAGAAAACGTTCGAAACTTGAAAGAGAGATTGAATTAGAGGATACAAACGCCTTTGATGATAACAGGTACTTCGATATTTTTTTGGAATACGCGAAAGCCGATTCAGATGATCTTTTGTTTAAGGCCACCATACATAACAGAGGTCCAGAAGAAGCTCCGCTCTTAATTTTACCCACTATCTGGTTTAGGAATACCTGGTCCTCAGGAAGAGACAAACATAAACCCGCGGTAAAACAAACTGGTGATTCAAGACTCAATATTCGTCACCATGACCTGGGCAATTACTCCGTTTATTTCGAGAAGCGTCCTGACGAATTGGTTTTTTGCAATAATGAAACCAACAAAAAGAAGCTCTACAACACCACTAATAAATCCAAATACCTGAAAGATGGTATTGGCAGGTACATAATTGAAGGTAAGAAAACAGTCAATCCAAGACAAATTGGTACTAAAAGCAGTGCCATGTATTGGGTGAATGTTGCCCCCGGAGAATCAAAAGAAGTTTGCTTTAGGGTGAGTAAAAAGGCCATTAGGGACCCATTCAAAGACTTTCATGAAATTTTTGACTTAAGAAAGCAGGAGGCGGATGAATTTTATGACCAGCAAATTCAGCCTCGTGTAGAAAACCCTGACCATAAAAACATTCAGAGACAGGCTTTTGCCGGAATGCTGTGGAGTAAGCAATTCTATTATTACAATGTCAGGAATTGGTTATTGGGAGACCCCGGGAAGTATAGCCCTCCTGAATCGAGGAAGAAAGGCCGAAATTCCACCTGGCAACACCTTTTTAACCACGATATAATAAGCATGCCTGATAAGTGGGAATATCCCTGGTATGCTGCGTGGGACCTGGCTTTTCATTGTGTGCCTTTAGCCCGGATAGATGCAGATTTTGCCAAACAGCAATTACTGTTGTTCCTAAAAGATCGGTACATGCATCCCAATGGACAAATCCCTGCCTATGAGTGGAATTTTAGTGATGTTAATCCTCCTGTACATGCATGGGCTGTCATGAAGGTTTTTAAAATGGATAAAGCCAGGAGCAATGAACCTGATTATGACTTTCTGCAAACCGCCTTCCATAAGCTATTGATCAATTTTACGTGGTGGGTTAACAGAAAAGATCAGGATGGGAATAACATTTTTCAGGGTGGTTTCCTCGGGTTGGATAACATCGGGATCTTTGATCGGAATCATGAAATTGTTGAGAATGCAAGGTTAGAACAAGCAGATAGTACAAGCTGGATGGCCATGTTTGCTTTAAACATGCTAAGAATAGCCCTGGATCTATCAGTTAAGTTTCCCGTCTATCAGGATACAGCGATCAAGTTTTTTGAACACTTCCTGTATATATCTGGAGCAATGAACGACATTGGTGATGCTCATGTGGATTTATGGGATGATGAGGATAGCTTCTACTATGATGTAATGCATATGCCTGATAACAGTAATCAGGTATTAAAAGTGCGTTCCATGGTTGGTCTGATTCCTTTGTTTGCAGTGGAAATTCTCTTGGATAATACTTATCAGAAATTACCAGAGTTTCAGGAGAAACTGGATTTCTTTCTTCAGGAAAGACCAAAATTGGCATCTTTGGTAGCCAGATGGCAAAACCCTGGTGAGAGTGGAAGAAGATTACTTTCAATCTTGCGAGGACACAGAATGAAAAAGATATTCGAGCGGATGCTGGATGAAGAAGAGTTCTTGTCAGATTACGGTATCAGGGCACTTTCTAAATTTCATAAAGACAATCCATATAAGATCAAATTAAATGGTCACAGTCTTTCCATTGAATATTTACCAGGGGAATCTGATTCTTCTATGTTTGGTGGAAATTCAAACTGGCGGGGACCAATATGGTTTCCGATGAACTACCTGATCCTGGAATCACTCATCAAGTTTTACCATTATTATGGTGATGACTTTAAAGTAGAATACCCAACGAAAAGTGGCAACCTGGTAAATCTCAAGGAATTATCCATGTTGCTTTCTAGACGTATGCTTAAAATCTTTGAAAAAGATGAGAATGGCCAGAGACCAGTATATGGCGGAAGAATAAAATTCCAGAAGGATCCATTTTTTGAAGACTATATATTGTTTTATGAATATTTCAATGGAGATCACGCAGAAGGCTTAGGGGCGTCTCATCAAACAGGGTGGACTGGATTGATCGCGGAGATCATTCATGAATTTTACAACCAATCTGAGTATGTCAGGTTGAGCGAATAGTAAAGAAATTTTTACCAGATCATTAACATTGATCACTTATTCGGCAATACAATCCATTTGTAGTAACTTCACGTGGTTTTTTGAACTCACTTTGTATTACCTGGAAACAATAACTCAATGATAAAGCGATACGTTGCAATTTTTTCCTTTATAACCATTGCTTCACTTAATATTTATGGTCAACAAAAGCCAAAATTGATAGTTGGTATAGTAGTCGATCAAATGAAGATGGATTATCTCTTCAGGTTTGAAAATAAATTTGGTGAAGATGGGTTTAAGCGTCTGATGAATGATGGATTTTATTCACTCAATGCTCATTATAACTATACCCCCACTTACACGGGACCAGGTCATGCATCCATCTACTCAGGAACTACTCCCTCAAATCATGGTATAATAGGTAATGATTGGTACAATAGAGTGATTGAGGATGAGATCAATTGTGTGGATGATTCCACGGTGAATACTGTTGGTGCAAATAATGGCTCTGGGGAATATTCGCCAATAAACCTTTTGGCGTCTAATATTTCAGATGAAATTAGATTGAGCTCACAAAAAAGATCAAAAGTGGTTGGAGTTTCAATCAAAAATAGAGGAGCAATTCTGCCGGCGGGGCATTTACCAAATGGAGCTTATTGGTATGACAGTGAAACCGGAGGATTTGTGACCAGCACCTACTATATGGAGGAACTTCCCAATTGGATGGCAAAATTCAATAAGAAGAAACTGGCAGAAAAATACTTGAATCAAAATTGGGAAACACTTTTACCTATTGACCAGTATTTCGAAAGTGGTGATGATGATACTAAATATGAAGCAGCTCTGGGAGGTAAAGACAGCCCAACATTTCCTTATGACCTTAAGGCAATAAAAGAGACCTATAATAATTATGGTGTCCTGGCAGGGACGCCCTGGGGGAATACCATTGTAAAAGACGCTGCAATCGCAGCATTAAAGGGGGAGCAATTAGGAAAGGATGATCACATGGACCTATTGGCAATAAGTTTCTCTTCTACTGATTACATCGGACATCAATTTGGTCCCAATAGTGTCGAGATCGAAGATTGTTACTTAAGGCTGGACAAGGATGTTGCTGAACTTTTAGGTACGTTGGATTCGGAAGTAGGAAAGGGAAATTACACTGTTTTTCTTACTGCAGATCATGCAGTTGCAGAGAATCCACAATATTTAATGGATAATAACGTACCTGCGGGCTATCTTCAATCTGCACCAATTAAGTTTGAGATTGGCAAGTATTTAAGCGATAAATATGGCGAAGGAGATTGGGTTTTAGATGCTTCCAATGACCAGCTCTTTTTGAATAGAAAGTTAATTGCTGAAAAAGGTCATAGCCTCGAAGAAATGGAAGAGGGACTTGCTTCATTATTGATGACATTTCCAGGGATAAAAGTAGCATATGGCGCTACTGAGTTTATGGAAAATGAGTATCTGACTGGTATTAGAAATAAACTTCAAAACGGTTACCATCCTAAAAGATCAGGAGATGTATTAGGAGTGTATGAACCAGGCTGGTTCCCGAGTAGAGGCTATGGGAATACAGGAACTACACATGGTTCAGGATATACCTACGATACACATGTGCCTGTAATCATTATGGGACCAGGTATTCAGAAGAAAGTATCGGTTGCCCCGATTACTATAATCGATATTGTGCCAACATTGTGTTTGAAATACAAAATCAGGTTGCCAAATAGTGTGACCGGCCAACCCATTAAAGAAATATTTGAATAATATCAATGAGTAAAATCGGATTATTGTTTGACATGGATGGTGTGATTGTGGACAATCATATTTTCCATTACCAGGCGTGGAAACAGTTTTTTGAGAAATATAATATTCCATTAACTGAAGACGCATATAAACACACCATCAATGGAAGGACGCTGATCAATATCATCAGAGAGTATTTTGGTGAAGGCATGACAGAGGAGGATGCCAGAAGATACGGCAATGAGAAAGAACAGTGTTATCGTGATATCTATGGTAAGAACCTAAAACCTGTTAAAGGGCTCCTCAGTTTTCTGGATGCCGCAAAAGAAGCAGGAATTGACATGGTCATTGGAACATCAGCGCCACTGGAGAATGTGGAGTTTACAATAGACGGGATTGGCATTCGGGATTACTTTAGTGGAATTATTTTCGACAAGCACGTCACAAAAGGTAAACCTGATCCGGAGGTGTATCAGAAGTGTGCAGAAGTTATTGGATTGAGTAATGAACAATGTATCGTATTTGAAGATGCTATATTGGGAATTCAGGCTGGTAAAGCCTCAGGGTCGAAGGTTATAGGGTTAAGCACTACTCATAAGGCACACGAATTGACAGAAACAGATATCAATATCAACGATTTTACCGAAATTACCGTTGATCAATGTATCGAACTGGTTAATCAATGAAATATTTATTCTCCACATTCCTTATAATTCTACTGCCTTTGCTGGGTTCATCCCAGGACCTGAAAATTGCGAAATTGAAATATGATGGGGGAGGTGACTGGTATGCCAATAAAACAGCACTCCCAAATTTGATTCGTTTTTGTAATAAAAACCTGAAGACCGATATTGCCTTAGAAGAGGAAGTAGTAGAGGTGGGAAGTGTGGAGTTGTACCTTTATCCTTATGTTTACATGACGGGCCATGGAAATGTTTCTTTCTCAAGGGCAGACGCTGAGAACCTTAGGAATTACCTGGTCTCTGGAGGATTCCTTCACATCGACGATAATTATGGTTTAGATCAATTTGTGAGACTAGAGATGAAGAAAGTATTTCCCGAGTTGGAATTTATTGAATTACCTTATTCTCACCCTATTTACAAACAGAAATATAATTTCTCCAACGGGTTACCTAAAATTCATCAGCATGATGGAAAACCACCACAGGGTTTTGGGTTGATATATGAGGGTAGATTGGTATGCTTTTATAGTTATGAAAGCGATTTAGGAAATGGATGGGAGGACAGGTCTATCTACAACGATCCGGAAGCTGTTAGGCAGGAGGCCTTAAGAATGGGGGCCAATATTATTGCATTCGCGTTTACTGAAAACTAAAAAACCGGAACCCAATCTGGATCCCGGTCTCATCACCTCACAATCAGTTGCACTATGCAACTATTTTCTTCTAAATCCTCTAGGGCTTATTTCTTTTGTTTCAGTTACGCCATTTACTGTGACGTCTACCAGGTTATCACATGTTCCGTCACCAAAGTCAATAGTGATCACATTTTCACCAGAAGTAATTTGTTTGATTCCTGACACTGGTATTTTACTTTGATTACTCTCTCTACAATCTCTCACATAAACAAGTGGCTCAAGAATCTCAATTTCGTATGCAGATCCATCTCTTCTGGTTCCACTTGCAGAACCTTCTACAGTCACTTCATCATCAAGTGGATTATCTGCTCTATACCACGTTCTGATTCTTTCTGAGTCTCTTGTGATAGTGGTTCCATCATCGAATGTAAGTTTACCACCTACCAAAGTGATTCTGAATTTCGGTGCATCTTCACTGGTTTCCTGAATATTTTCCAGTGTTCTTGTTCCTTCTACTTTTACATCATCAATGTAGAAGTCCTGGAAGGTAATAGTTCTAGTTGCACCTGGGACATACCTTCTGTCTGAATAAGTAATGATGATAGTACCTTGTCTTACATGTCCAAATGGATTCTGACAATCAGATAGGCTATCATACGTAATGGTGATGGTGTTTGTCGCAGTATCGTGTTCTACTTCCGCACATTTCAAAATTCTATCACGTACTCCGAATTCGACCCTTCCACCTGTTGAACCTTCAAAGTTGATTCCTGCTTCTACCAGATCATCCACATCTTCATTGACATAATCGTAGGATTCTTCAGTAGAAAGGTCTGCCATAGCAACCTCAGCATCAAGCGTGGTGTCAGTGGCTGTCTCGTCATCCTGACAAGCCATAAATGTGAGTGTGATGATGCTCAATAGTGCTAATGTAATTCGTTTCATTTTTCTGTAAGTTTTAAATTTTCTTGTTTTGTTATCCAATTTGTAATGCTTAGATGTCTGGTGAGTCAGAAGGTTTAATGTGGATTCAAAAAAAATCTAAAAAAAACTCCCATAAGTGGCTAAGTAATTGATAATCAATGAATTGAAGTTTGTGATTTATTTTAAATTAGATCATCTGTGTTAGATTTAGTTCGTTTACCGTCCGTTTACATTGGAAATTTCCCACTCAATAAGTGGTTTTTTGTAGGATCAATTGTATTCCTTTAGATTCACCACCACTAATCCGTTTTTTGGATCAAACAATCCAGCAAATTGATTTAGTAAAATAGTACAGTGACAAAAGCCATGAACATTTAATTGATCAGTTTGGAGTTTCACATTAACATATTCAATCTGCTCATAGCATTTGCAATGCTACAAGGATTTGCTTTTAGTCTTATGTTGCTGATACGTAGTAAGCTGGAGGGTCCTCACTTCTACCTCGGGCTAACTGTATTCTTTTTGTCTTCCTACCTTTTTTGGGTCCTGAAGTATGATTTTGGTATCCAGTCCAGGTATCCAACGATGCAATATTGGCCTGTTTTATTTCTGTGGGGAATTGGTCCGGCATTTTTTCTGTACCTGAAGGAGCTCTTTCATGAACCGGTTCCAACCAAAGAGAAATGGTTAATGTTTGTGCCATTGCTAATTGAACACTTAATTTTCAATGGTACCACCCTGATTACTTATATCAATGAATTTGATCGGCATCAATTGAACACCGTTGAATACTTTCTAGTGTTTCAACAGTTCTCTATTGAGCATATAATTGGCTTGACATCTATCGCATATTATCTCATCAAAAGTTATTCGTTACTTAAACGAAATGATGTAATGCACGCAAACAACAAGATTCGTAATATTATGATTATGTTCTTTGCCATGTGGGTGGTCTGGGTTCCATACACGCTCATGGATGTGGTCTACTACCAGTTTACATTTCCTCCTTCTGAATTTTATTCCTTCTATATAGTTTTTGCGGGTCTTACATATGGATTTGGCCTGTTAGGGTTTCAGATTTCCAATAAAACAGTAGCACAGGTGTCACTGGGAAAGGAGGAGTCTTTCCATCGAGAACTTACATTACTTGCGGAGGAGTTTGATCGACTGTTGAAAGAAAAGCAATTATTCCTGAATCCTGAAATGGATGTAAAGACGTTTGCCGAAATCTCCGGACTTCATCCCAATAAAGTTTCGGCAGTTACCAATCAGGCCATGAATACAAGTTTTAGAGATTACATTAATCGCTATCGCATTAAGGAATTCAAACAAAGAGCCAGGAATTACGACTTCTCGAAACACACAATTCTTGGACTGGCATTCGAATGTGGGTTCAATTCGAAAGCAAGCTTCAACAGGGCTTTTAAGAAACACGAGGAAATCACACCGATTTTCTACATAAATAGTCTTTGAGTAAGTCTCAATATGCAAAATGAGACGCTTTCAAGCTTCTTTCTCATCACATTTGCTGGAAACTCAAAATAAAATTCTTATGATGAAATCAATTTTACTCACTACAATCGGATGGATTGTAGTTTCTTTTGGTTGTGGCCAATCAAACCAGTTTGACAGAACAGAATTCTCGAAAAGGGCTGATGATTTTATGGAAGCATTAGTAAACAGAACCGAGTTTTCAGGAACTGTGCTGGTAGCGTATCAAGGCGAAATAATTTTCAATAAAGGATACGGGCTTGCCTCTAGGAGATTCGATATCCCAAATGACGAATTCACGAAATTTCGTACTGGCTCTATCGGCAAGAGTTTCACAGCTGTTCTGATTCTGCAATGTATAGAGCAAGGGTTGCTTTCTTTGGATGACTATCTGAAAAGCTATATTCCGGAGTATCCATTTGCTGACCAAATTCAGATCAAACACCTTTTGTCTCATACCTCCGGGATCAAACGTGATATTAAGTTTCCTAATAAAACTGACGTTTGGTCACTCGATGAACTCATTGAATTCTCTAAAGTGGATTCACTCCTTTATGAACCGGGTACAAAAATGACATATTCAAACTGTGGCTATATTTTACTCCATCGGATTCTCGAAATGGCTACTAAAAAGGATTACGAAACACTAGTTAATGAGAAGATCCTTCAGCCATTGGGAATGGAAGAAACTGGTATTGAACACCCATTAACACCTCCGTTGAAACTGGCAGATGGATTTGCACTTGGAATGGATGGTAATGGATATACCTCAACAGCAGAACAATTCTTAATTTCACATCAGTACAGTGATGCCGTTGGAGCAATTTACTCAACTCCCAGAGATCTATTGAAATTCATAAATCAAATAGGACAACCAGGATTACTTAGTGAAGAAACATGGGTAAAAGCGACTACACCTTTCAACAAAGAAGGAAGACGTCATAGGTGGGGATTTGGTTTCAATACCATTGAAATGAAGTCACGGAAGTTTATCAATCATAACGGAAGAACTACCGGATTTAGAGGTGGGTATTTTTCTGATAAAGATAACAAGTTGGACATCATTATCCTGGCAAACCATGCAGATGCAGAAAGAGAAGTTATCGCGCACACCTTCCTCAAAATAATGGAAGGAAACAAATATTACCAGCCAAAGGTGATAAAGCGCTACACTAGTGAAACTGGTTTGGAACAATTCACTGGAATTTATGAGACAGATTCATTTGAATTTGAAATGCAGCTGATAGGAGACAAGTTGTATGTTGTATCACATGGCGATCCTCCAACTGAAACTGTTCAGGTAGATGAAAACACTTTTTATTGCAAATACTTTGATCTCAACCTCTACTTTCAAAATAAAGACGGATCAATAATTGGTTGTGAGTGGGAGTATCGTGGAAGCAAAACGCTGGCGAAGAGAAAGTAACAAAGATAAAAGTCAGGCATATCGCCTGACTTTTAAAATGTAATCGTGAAGCTCAAGAATTTTGCTCCGTTTAAATAGATATTTCTCCACTCAATAAGTGGTTTTTTGTTGGATCAGTAGGATTACGTTAGATTCACAACAACTAATCCGAAATAATTCCTATGCGCAATTTTACAATCCTAACTTTACTATTCTTAATCACTTGCACATTCACAAATGCCCAGAAGCTCAACATGGATTTACTGAAGGGCATGAAACCCAGAAGTATTGGTCCTGCAGGCATGAGTGGCAGGGTAACTACCATTGATGTGGTAACTGAGAATCCTGCTGTTATGTATGTGGGTACTGCCTCTGGAGGGGTATGGAAGTCTCAAAGTGGAGGTATAAAATGGGAGCCTGTTTTTGATGATCAGAAAACAGCTTCAATTGGAGCCATAGCCATACAACAATCCAATCCATCCGTAATTTGGGTAGGAACCGGAGAAGGTAACCCAAGGAATAGCCTCAATGGTGGTTTTGGAATTTATAAGTCTTTAGACGGTGGTAAAAGCTGGATTGCCATGGGACTAGAGAACACCAGGCACATTCACAGAGTTGTGATTGACCCCACCAATCCTGATGTTGTTTACGTAGCTGCTATTGGATCACCATGGGGCTCTCACCCTGAACGCGGTGTTTACAAAACAACTGATGGGGGGAAATCCTGGAAGAAGATACTTTTTGCGAATAATAGTACCGGTGCTGCTGATCTTGTGATGGACCCAACTAATCCTAACAAGTTGATTGCCGCAATGTGGGAACATCAAAGAAAACCATGGACATTTAAGTCTGGAGGACCAGGGTCAGGATTATACATGACACATGATGGTGGAGATACCTGGAAAAAGCTCACAGAAAAGGAAGGTTTACCAAAGGGTGACTTAGGAAGAATAGGGATAGCAATTTCTCAAAGCAGACCTAATGTGGTTTATGCATTAATTGAATCAAGCAAAAATGCACTTTACAGAAGTGATGATGGGGGATTTAAATGGAATAAAATAAATGAGAAAACGGATATCGGTAACAGACCATTTTATTATTCAGATATTTATGTTGATCCCTCTAATGAGAATAGAGTTTATTCAGTATTCACCTACGTGAATGTAAGTGAGGATGGAGGTAAAAACTTCACGCAACTAATGCCTGCATATGGTGTCAATAACGGTGTTCACCCGGATCATCATGCCTGGTGGATTCATCCAAATGATCCGGATTTCATGATTGATGGAAACGATGGTGGACTTAATATTACGAGGGACAGAGGACAGACATGGAGATTCATTGAGAATTTACCGGTTGCTCAATTTTATCACATCAATGTTGATAATGAATTTCCCTACAATGTTTATGGAGGAATGCAGGACAATGGCTCTTGGAGTGGGCCTGCTTATACCTTAAAAGTACAAGGGATAAGAAATGGTTACTGGCAGGAATTGGAGTTTGGTGATGGTTTTGATGTAGTTCCGGATCCTGATGATGTAAGATATGGTTATGCAATGGCACAAGAAGGTTATTTGTCTAGATATGACCAGGAAACTGGGTTCAATCACAATATTAAGCCTACCCACCCTGATCCAAATGTAAGACTTAGGTTCAATTGGAATTCGCCGATTGCTCAGGATCCTTTTGATAACAATACAATTTATTATGGTAGTCAGTTTGTGCATAAAAGCACCAATAAAGGTACTACCTGGTCAGTCATTTCACCTGACCTTACTTCCAATGATCCCAATAAACAAAAACAGGATGAAAGTGGAGGACTTACCATGGATGCCACAGGCGCTGAAAATCACACAACTTTGCTGGTAATAGAGCCCAGTAAAATTGAAAAAGGTTTGATCTGGACAGGTTCGGATGATGGGCAAGTTTACATTACTCGTGATGGAGGCCAAAACTGGAGTAACCTTACAGCCAATGTGAAAGGAATGCCATCAGGTTCCTGGATCGCACAAATTAAAGCTTCCTCTTACAATGTTGGTGAAGCATTTATGGTGGTTAACGATTACAGAAGATACAATTATACCCCTTATGTATTCAGGACCAAAGATTATGGTAAAAGCTGGACCAGGATCGTAGACGGCAATGATGTACTGAGTTATGCCCTTTCAATTGTTCAGGACCCTGTCGAGCCAAAATTACTTTTCCTTGGTACAGACGATGGACTTTATGTGACTATCGATGGAGGAAATCAATGGACTAAATGGACTGCTGGATTTCCAACAGTTTCTACAAAAGACCTGGCAATCCAATCAAGAGAACATGATTTGGTAATTGGTACATTCGGTAGGGCAGCCTGGATACTGGATGATATTCGTCCACTGAGAGAAATGGCAAAGAACAGCAATGTACTGAATAATGAATTGAATCTATTTGATCCACCAGTCGCATACCAAACGATTATCCAGCAGGCACCAGGTACTAGATTTGGTGGTGATGCGATGTTCAATGGAGAGAACCGATCCAGAGGAGCAATGTTGACATACAGCATTAAGAAACCAAAAGCCTCTGAGGAGAAAAAGAGTGATGATGATAAAGACAAAAAGGAGAATCCGTATGATTCTGTAACATTTACTTTTTATAAGGGAGATGAATTGATCAGAACCATATCAGTTAAAACTCCCGAAGAGGAAGGCATCAACAGGTTTTATTGGCGAATGAGGGAAAAGGGGGTAAGTGGTCCATCGAGAACAGCTCCTACTTCCAAATCAGAACCAGGAGGAGTGCCTGTATTACCAGGTAAGTACAAAGTGAAAATTGCATATGGCAATAGCGCTGATTCAACAGAGCTAGAAGTAAAATATGATCCGCGTTTCGATGTGAGTACTGAAGGATTGAAAGACCGATATGATGCTTTGAAAAGAATTGAAGGATTTCAGCTTAGTGCAGAAAAAGCAGTTACAAGACTTAGAAAATCAAAAGAAATAGCCGATGATTTCAACAATAGGTTGTCAAAAGCAGACAAAGAAAAATTCAAAGAACAATTGGATAGAAGTAAAGCAATCGCAGATTCTGTAACAGCTTTAATTGATCTTTTTATTGGTAAGGAAGACAAACGTCAGGGTATTACATTAGATTATAACCAGTATGTGACAGATAGAATAGCTTGGGCAAACTGGTATACCGGTAATCAAATGGGTTCACCAACTTCTACGGAAGAGGCACTCATTAAAATAGCCGAAGAGGCTGTAAATACTGAAATTGAAAAAGTAAATAAATTCTTTGATGAGGAATGGAAAGCTTACAAAGAGGAAATGGAGAAAGTTACTATCTCGCCTTTTGAAGCACTTGAAGAATTGAAATAGAGTTTTATGTTGAGTCTTGGGATTGAGTTTTGAATTGATCAACTTTCCACAACAATTCAAAACTCAATACTCAGGGTCAATGACAATAGTAGTTTATATCGGAATAGCTCAGGCAATTTTCTTAAGTGGACTACTGCTAACCAAAAACAAGAAGCTTGCCTTTGATTATATCCTGTTAAGTTGGCTTGTATTAAATGCTGTCCAACTGTTCTATTTTAACATCAGTTTTACCAGGACTACAGAGCAATACAATACACCAATTCTGATTATTGGAGGTCTTTTGCAATTATTGGTAGCCCCTCTTCTATTTTTTTATGTTCGGGCACTAGTCATACCGAAACCATTTCAGTTGAGACACCATGCTTACCACTTTATCCCGTTTGTTATTCAGGTGTCTGCCTTTTTGTATTTCTATTTTTTCAAGGCAAATGAAGTGTCTATCTGGGTATCAGAATGATTTATCAAAATGACTGGCCCACGTCCAATTAACCTGGGTTACTATGGTCTTGTTCTGGCGTTTTTTAGTTTCCTATATCCTTGCCTTTGTCTCTACCTGCTGTTTAAACACAAAACCCGCATTGATCAGGAATTTTCTTATCATGACAAAGTCCGAATGGACTGGCTGAGGCATTGGATTCTTCTGGAATTGGCTGGTTTTATCATTTCGTTCACAATCATCTGGGCTGGGGAATTTCAATGGGTTGAATTAATGACAAGCTTTCAGGTTGTAGCTGGATTGATTATACTCAATATCATGGTCATCGGATTTTATGGAATCCGGCAACAAGCCATTTTCACTAGTATCAATACCGTTCCCGATACTTTAAATCATACACCCAAGCCTAAATACAAAAAGTCAACACTTTCAAAAGAGGAACAACAACGATTAAAGGACAAGCTGGTACAAGTGATGGTGAATGAAAAACCATTTCTCCATAACAAGCTAGACATAGATGAGCTTGCCGAAACTGTTGGAACCTCAAAACATAATTTATCGCAAACTCTAAATGATGCGATGGATTTAAATTTCTATGATTTTGTCAACCAATACCGTGTAGAGGAATTTAAGAAAAGGTGTACAGCTCCGGAAAATGATCACCTGTCTCTATTGGGAATAGCCCTGGATTGCGGGTTCAATTCAAAATCTTCATTTAACCACATCTTTAAGAAGTCAGAAGGAATCACTCCCAGTCAATTTAAGCTTAAAGCAGTAGCCAATTAGTCCAGTCCGATCAATTAGGACGATCCATACCGTGTTTGTTTTCACATTTGTTCAAAACTCAAAGTAAAACTATGTGGAAAAATTATTTGATAACATCTCTCAGGGCAGCTGGTAAGAATAAGTTTTATATCGGTGTAAATCTTTTCAGTTTAGCCATAGCATTTTCATTGTGTACCATCGGCTATTTCAACTATGAATTCAATGATACCTTTAACACCTATTTCGGTGGAGCAGAGAATCTCTATAAAATCAATGGAAGGAGTGCTGAGGCAAATAAAAACCTGGTTGGCACAACACCTTTTGCGCTAAAAGAATTATTGGATCAGAATGTCAATTTACAAACCACCAGGTTTGATAGAAAGCAGATGACCATCAAATTGGGTGATAGACTTTTTGAAGAGACAGTTGGCTTCATCGATCCTGAATTCTTTGATATGTTTTCATACCAATTCATTCATGGACAAGGATTTAAATCTGAACATGATGATCAGGTAGTGCTCACTGAAAAACTGGCCATGCGGCTGTTTGGAAAAACTGATGTTATTGGTGAGTTTATTCAAATCATCTACCCAAACCAACAAGAGGTCACCTATACAGTGGAAGGTGTTGCAGCTAATAGTCCTCGCAATCTAAGTTTCATTTTTTCAATGTTGATGCCAATGGAAACTTACTTCAATGCCCATCAGATTTCATCAAATTCGTGGGAGAATTGGGTGCATGGGACATTTGTCAGGATTGAAGACCCCTCACAAATAGAGACAGTAAGATCCACTCTGGAGAGTTCGCTGGCAATTCAAAACACTAAAAATAAAGGATTAGAATTTGAAGGTTATTCCATTGATTCTATATTGGAGTGGCCAAAATTTGAATCAAAGCTCTACAAATCATCCTTCATGGGACATTTGCATCCGGCTTCTGTTTTTGGCACACTGAGTTCTGCTATTGCCATATTACTCCTGGCATGTTTCAACTACATCAATACAAGCATTGCCTTATCGACTAAAAGGTTAAAAGAAATTGGTTTGCGCAAGATTGTTGGCGGTCTGAGAAGTAACATCATCATCCAGTTTCTGCTTGAAAACACAACACTAATTTTGGGTGCCTTTTTGTTTTCCTTTTTGATTTCATATTGGTTAATCCCACCCTATAATGCCATGTTTGAAATGGACATTGTCTCATTTGAGTTTGTGGCGTTTGGTAAGTTGATCTTGGTTGGTGTACTGGTATTAATTCTTGTTATCATATTGTCAAGCGCCTATCCTGCATTGTATGTAAGCAAATTTGAATCACTCGAAATTTTAAGAAATCGTGTGAAGCTTGCTGGTAGCAACTGGTTATTTAAAAGTCTTCTTGCTTTTCAATTCATGATCTGCTTTTATAATGTATTCAGTTTATTCGTTTTCATTGATAATGGGGAATACCAAAAGCATCTGGACAGAGGATACCAGGTCAATCATACTATCAATATTCAGTTGAACGAGCCTGATCAATTCACGGTTCTCAGGGATAGGCTCAGTCAAAATCCGGCAATCACATCTATCAGTGGAACGCAACACCTTGTTGGTTTCCATACGCAGGATGAGACACTTTCTTTCCGGGCAAAAGATCATCAGATTGCATTGTTAAAAACTGGAAAGGATTACATTAAAAGTCTGGGTATAAGGCTGGCTTCAGGAAGTTTTTTTGAAACTGAATATTACAATGGTTACAATCATATAATCATCAATCAAATGTTACAGAACCAGTTAGGTGAGGAATTATTGGGAAAGCATATCACAATTGGTGAGGATCAGTTTTTAGTAGTTGGTGTAGTTGATGATTTTAATATAAAGCCTATCATTTTTGACAACAGGATAAGGCCAACAGTGATTCAATTGATACCAAAGGAGAGCTATCAAATTGCTACCATTACTACGAATACCTTAAGCGATCAAAAATTGGATGAGCTGATGCAGGAGACCTGGTATAGTTTATTTCCCCAGCAACTGTATCGCGGATTTATGCAAGAGGAAGTAATGAAATCAATTCGTCAAACTAACCATATCATCATTAACATAAACTCTTCAGTTGCGGTGATCTCTCTTTTAATATCTGTCCTTGGGTTATATACACTGATCTCATTGACGATTCAGAAGAGAATAAAGGAGTTTGGGATCAGAAAAGTTCTGGGGGCATCTCCTGGAACCATTTTGAGGCTAATTCATAAAGATATCATTGTTCTTTTGTTGATCTCCGCGTCCTTGGGCCTATCCGGAGCTTATTTTGTAATTGGAAGCATCATGGATACTATTTACGCGTACCACATCGAAATATCGATAATCCATATGGTATTACCATTTTTGATTATTGGGTCAATCATCCTGATGTCCATTGGATACAAATCAATGCGTACTGCTAAACTTAACCCAGTAATGCAATTGCGGATGGAGTGATGTTCCTGGTCTTCATCAATTAGTAATGGAAGGGTCGAAATCAAGGAAGAAAATTTGGAATTTGGTGATTTATGCTCATTTCATGTTAAAAATTGATGATGAAAGAATAAATAATTTGGATTTTAAAAAATAGAAATATACGTTTACACCATGATTAAAAGACAGAACCCATTCTTTTTTTACTTTTTTTATTACCGAATGAAATGTTCGGATCGGGTTTGTCTTGCTTAGAAAGAAAAAACAAAAAGAAATACAAAGCCTGGTTCGAACATCGAACCAGGCTTTTTTTATGTCAAAACTGAAAAGCCATGAGTAGTAGCATTAAGATCACAAAAATTGATGACTGGGGATTCAAATTCAATGAGAACCCCATTATCGCAGGCCCATGTAGCGCCGAAAGCCCTGAGCAGATCCGGAAAATTGTAGAACAAATGAAAACAGGATTTGTTCCAGATATTTTCAGAGCGGGAATCTGGAAACCGAGAACAAGACCAGGAACATTTGAGGGTATCGGAAAAGAAGGACTAAGCTGGCTTAAAGTGGCTCAGGAGGAATTGGGAATTCCAGTTACAGTAGAAGTGGCTAATGCTAAACATGTGGAGGAAGCACTGGAAGCTGGTATCGATATTCTCTGGATAGGAGCCAGGACTACAGTAAATCCATTTTCTGTTCAGGAGGTGTGCGATGCGCTGAAAGGTGTGAACATACCTGTAATGGTGAAGAACCCAATTAACCCTGATCTGGCACTCTGGATGGGAGCCTTGGAGAGGTTAAACAAGGTTGGTATTACAAAACTGGCCGCTATTCACAGGGGGTTCAGTGGAACCATAAAAACAAAATTCAGAAACAATCCGGAGTGGAGTTATGCTTTAAGATTGAAGGAAGAATTACCTGACATTGCGATTATTTGTGATCCAAGTCATATTTGTGGAAATCGTGAAATGATTCAGGAAATCTCCCAAAAAGCACTAAATTTGGGGCTGGATGGCTTGATGATAGAAACGCATCATGATCCTGACAATGCACTTAGCGACGCTAAGCAGCAAATTACTCCAAATCAATTACAAGAAATTACCAGCAAGCTCGTTGTTAGAGATAGTGTCCTGCAAAGGCCAGAACTGATGTCAGAAATTGAACAGTTAAGGGCTAATGTAGATCACGTCGACGAGCAAATAGTGGAACTTTTAGCCCAAAGGTTTGATTACATCAAACTTATTGGTGACTACAAGAGAAAACATAACCTGGCTGTTTTTCAGAAAGACAGATGGGAAAAAGTTACAAAAGGACGCGTAGCGATGGGTAAAGAGAAAGGATTGTCCGAACGATTTATGATGGCCTTCTTGGATGCAATTCATGAAGAGGCCGTTAAACTACAGGAAAAAAGGATCAAACTTACCCAACAAGATAAGGTTAAAGTGTGATCAATAACTCCTTACAAGCGGAGCACAGATCTAAGTGGCAACTACGAAGTGTTGGAACATGTGGTGTGGTTGCCACCACTTTTTTTCAAACTGTCTGAAAAAATAATGGGCTATCCCATATTGCAGAGATAGCCCGATTAGATTCAAATAAACCTAACCTATCAGAGGTTTTCTTACTCGTCTTTTAAGACATCCACAGGGTTTACTTTTGCAGCAGTTAATGATCTGTAACCAATCGATAGAATTGATATAACTATTGTTCCAACTAATGCACCGGTAATGATTTCCCACCCAATTGAGATCCTGTATTCAAACGATTCAAGCCATTTATTCATCAACCATACGGAAATGAATGCTGACAATACAAATGCTATCGCTAATATTATGGATACTTCCTTTGCGAAGATTGAGAGGATCTGCTTGATACTTGCACCAACCACTTTTCTAATACCAATTTCTTTTCTTTTCGCATTGGCCATATAATCAGTGAGACCATAAAGTCCAAGAATTGATATAATTAACGCGATTACTACAAAGAAACTGGTCGATTTGGCCATGACTTCTTCAAACTTGTACATACTGGCGATCCATTCGTCAAAGAAATTATATTCAATAAGTAGTTCAGGGAACACTTTGTCCCATGTGGCTTCCAATAACTCCATCGAAGCTGGAACATCTGCTGCACCTTGCGGACTTAGTTTTACGGCTAGCTCAAAGAATTGACTTTTTTGATTGCCTAAAGCCACCGGCATTAGACCAGACTTTAAAGATTGTGTGTGAAAGTTTTCTACAACACCCACAACTTTAAATTTTTCTCCCCAGGAAGCGTGCAATTCTTTCCCAATTGCCTCTTGTGGATTGCCCAGATTAAATCTTTCCAATGAGTATTCACTAATAATAATATTTGTCCTGGGGTCACTGTTAGTGATATTTCTACCACTGAGAAGGTTTAGGCCAAACAAGTCTAGGTAATTCTCATCTATGGCTTTAACGTTGATTGTGAATTGTGCGTTTTCCCCCTCTTCCGGATTGAAGAACTTATCTGTATTATTTGTTCGGGCCATTGGTCCTCCTAAGTGAAGAGAGGTTAATTCAAACTCAGGGTGTCTGTCTATTTCGTTTTTAAGTTGCTCTTGTTTAGGGTCCCCTGACTCAGGGAATCTCAGGCTAATAATGTTATCCTTCGTAAAACCGGTTTCATGCCCCTTTAGGAAGTTCATTTGTGCAAAAATGACAAGCGCGGAAATTGTGAGAAGGATTGAGAATCCAAATTGTAATCCAACAAGTACCTTTCTGAGCGGAATTTTTGAGTGTCTGTCAATGTTGGAAACTTTTATCTTGATTGCTGTAAGTGCAGAATATTTTGAGAGTGCTAATGCTGGATAAATACCTGACACGAGGGTAATGGCAACAATAGAAACACCGGTGAAGCCAATCCAGTCACTGATGGCTATATCCGCTAGCCTGATACTCATGCCAAACGCGGCTTCAAAAAGTTTTAGGATTTGTTCACCAATGAAGAAACCAAAAGTCACGGAAATCAAAACGATGACAAATGTTTCCGTGAGAAACTGGCCAATCAGATTGATCCTGCTACTGCCCATGACTTTTCTGATACCTACTTCTTTAGCCCTTTTCACTGCCCTGGCTGTGGTGAGGTTGATGAAATTGATACTTCCAATTAGCGCCAAGAAGATGGCAAGTGTATATGAAATGACTTTATACTGAGGAGAGAAGTTTATCCCACTGTAATTACCGATGCTGGCAGAATGTATTTCCTCCATGGCTTGCAATTCTACATTATAACCTTCAAGAACATTGTGCTTAGCAAATGTGCTGGTAAGAGTTTCTTGTAAGTCACTTTCATTGGTATTTGGTTTTACCTTTAATATGGCTTGAGTTCCCCCATTTAGCCTTCCCCATTTATCCGGGCCAAAGTATGGATTTACTCCCTCTTGATTTTCATAGGCAGTTACCATCTCAAATGGGTAATCTGTGCTCAATGGAAAGTCTTCAAACACGCCTCCAATAACCAATGAATGTTTATTGGCCAATTTGATAGTCTTGCCAAGGACCGAGTTGAAATCAGTCTTGACATCAAAAAACTTCTGGGCAACTGTTTTTGAGATATAGGCTTTTGAGATGTCCTCTTTGACTGGAGCTTCTCCCGCGACCCATTCAAAGGACAAAATGTTATAAATGTCAATATCACTGAAGGCAATGTGCTCTTGTTCGAGTTTCTTCAGATTGCCATTGGATTGAGGGATGTTGACCTGGGCGCCTAACAGAAAAGTATTTGTCATAGCGTCCACCATTGGTAAATCATCCTTGATGGCTTTTGAAAATGGGTGGGGAACAGTAGGAGTTGTACCTTCTTCGTCTCCAACTTTATAGTGTCCTACAACACGATAAATGGAAGCGTAGTTCTCCTGATGACTGTCAAAATTATCCTGAAAATTGATAATGGAATAAAGTGCAACTACACAGGACACTCCAAGTGAGAGGCCCAGCGTGCTCAATAGAAAATATGCTTTATTTCTAAAGAGTGTTCGGTAAGATGTGATTAGGAAATTACGTAGCATAATTTAAGTGAGTTTTTTCTTTCTCTAGTTACATAACAACTGTGCCATAAACCTCAACTGTTTGATAATCAGGTTAATAAATTTTTCCTGGTAATTGTTTAATGTTCGTAATTGAACAGAATAATGTTCAATCATTTTTTTGATCAGTCACGTTAAAGCGGGTCCTTTGATAAATCATTGAATTTCATACAATTATCTTCGCAGATATTTTTAATTTTGCGCTCCCATGAAAAGAGTCGCGTTCTACACATTAGGTTGCAAACTGAATTTTTCCGAAACCTCCACTATAGCCCGCATGTTTCAGGAAGAGGGCTATGAGCGTGTGGATTTTCATGAGAATCCGGATATTTTTATCATCAATACTTGCTCAGTTACTGAAAATGCTGATAAGAAATGCAGACAGATTGTAAAGCAGGCTAAGAAAATTACTCCTGAATCGTTTGTAGCTATAATTGGCTGTTATGCTCAGTTAAAACCCGAGGCAATTGTTCAGATTCCGGGAGTGGATGCAGTTTTAGGCGCATCTGAGAAATTCAAACTGCTTGAACTCCTAGGTAGTTTTGAAAAGCAGGAGATTCCTCAGATATATGCATCGGATGTTTATGATGCGAAGGACTACCACACATCATTCTCTTATGGAGACAGAACACGAACATTCCTGAAAGTTCAGGATGGCTGCAATTATGGATGTGCGTTTTGTACAATTCCATTGGCCCGTGGAAAGAGTAGAAGTGATAGCATAGCGAATATAGTAGCTACCGCAAAAGAAATAGCTGCTACTGATGTGAAAGAAGTGGTGCTTACAGGTGTCAATATTGGTGACTTTGGAATCCAAAATGGTCAAAGAAAAGAGAGATTTCTTGATTTAATTGCTGAATTAGATGAAGTAGAAGGTATTGACCGATTCAGGATATCCTCCATAGAACCAAACCTGTTGTCTAATGAGATCATCTCATTTGTAGCCAATTCAAAATGTTTTGTGCCTCATTTTCATATACCATTGCAGTCAGGTAGTGACAAGATCCTAAAAGCCATGAACCGAAGGTATCTGACCGATCTTTATCGTGAAAGAATTCATAAGATCAAGTCATTGATGCCGCATTGCTGTATAGGAGTAGATGTAATTGTAGGCTTCCCGGGAGAATCTGAAGAGGAGTTTTTTGAGACCTATAACTTTCTAAACGAGCTGGATATTTCTTATCTGCACGTTTTCACATATTCTGAACGAGATAATACCAGGGCAATCGAGATGGATGAGGTTGTACCTATGTCTGAGCGAAACAGACGTTCCAAGATGTTAAGAATATTGTCTGAAAAGAAAAAGAGAAATTTCTACGAGCAAAACATTGGCAAATCATCTACAGTCTTGTTTGAGGAAGATGTAAAGAACGGTGATGTATTCGGGTTCACTGAAAATTATGTTCGCGTTTGTGTGGCCCATGATTCTTCTCTGGTTAATCAATTGGTGCCAGTTCAACTGGGATCTATTTCTGAAGAAGGCTCCCTAAATGCCAGCATAGCAGTTTCAGAAAACTTGGCTTAAGTCAATATTTTTTTAATATTCAGATAACTTGGTGGTTTTGGTGTTATTTTTGGTTTGCACCTAGTCATGAAAAAATTACTAATCTTCCCAATGCTATTTGTAGGGTTCAGCACATTTGCTCAGCAGTATGTTGACCTGATGAGGTTTGCCCTTAGTCAAACAAGTGATCTCGGCATCAAGAATTCTGTAGTGGATGAAACCGCGGCAATTTTCTACCTGGAAACCAGTGCAATGGTTCCATTACCGGTTAACGATAACTTTGCAATACTTGCTGGTCTGGATTATACTAGAGATGATTTTAGAACCAGTGTATTTTCAGCCAACACAGTGTATCATTCAACAACATTGAGATTAGGAGCTTCCATTACGCACAATGATAAATGGTCAGGTACCTACTTATTGTTGCCTAAACTTGCAGGTGACTATAAAGGGGATGCTAATCCTTTTCAAATGGGAGGATATTTTTTATGGACCCGAACAAAACATGCACAATTAAAATATCGGTTTGGTTTATACACTACCAGTGAAGCATTTGGTCCTTTCTTTGTGCCATTAATTGGTATTTACTACTTGAGTAATTCAAAAAAGTTTGAGCTGAATGCCACCATGCCCATCACCCTTGATGCCAATTATAAACTGACAAAATCATTGGCGGCAGGCTTTAATTTCCGTGGGTTCATAAATTCTTATGTAATAGGAGAAGGATTAACTGAACCTGTTTACGTAGAACGATCTCGTCAAAATTATGCTCCGTATTTACAATATGGTTTGCTTGAAAATTCAATATTACTAAGAGCCTCTGCAGCATATACTATTTTGGATTATGCACTTTACAGTTCCTCAGATAAGATAGATGCTGGTATTTCAGCAATTCCCATCGGTGATGACAGAACCAGATTCAATGCTGAGCTTGATGGAGGTATGATCTACAAACTTGAATTGGTATATAGATTTCATTTGAAAGAATAATTTTTTTCAGATCCCCTGTAACCTTTCCTGAATTGGCTGGTATTCCTTGTGAGATTTAATACTGAGGGGTGCAACCCTTTGGTATTTGAGAAGTCTCTTATAAAAACTCTCAAGGTCAAAATACTCAAAATATGTTCAGGAATTTCTTTGTCGTTACACTTCGCAACCTGCGCAAAAACAGCCTTTATTCATTTATTAATATTTCAGGATTAGCTATCGGATTGGTCTGTGGGGTCCTCATTATGCTATGGGTGGCAGATGAAACCTCATTTGACAAGTTTATTCCCAAATATGAAAAGCTGTACCAGGTGTGGGTAAATGCTGAGTTTGACGGCAAGGTCAATTCCTGGATTTCTGTACCACAGCCTACTTATCAGGCCATGAAAACTGCTGATAGCAGAATTATAAACTCCTGTGTTACTGGTTGGGGAGGTACACGATTGATCACTTATGAAGATAAGCGGATCATGAAAAGAGGCTACTTCGCCAGCAAAGAATTCCTGCAAATGTTTGAGTATGATTTACTCAAAGGGTCCAGAACCGAAGCGATGGAGGATCCATCATCCATTGTTATAACAGAATCTCTAGCAAAAGCATTGTTTGGAGATGAAGATCCAATTAACAAAGTAGTAAAAGTTGATGATGAGAGTTTGTTAAAAGTAACTGCCATCCTAAAAGATATACCCGGAAATTCTTCTTTTGAATTTGATTACCTCATTCCCTGGAAACATCGTGAAAGCATTAGTGATTGGGTAGTAAGAAATAAAACCAACTGGGGAAATTATTCCTTTCAGGTATTCGTAGAACTTAATGACAAGGAATCTTTCCAGGAGGCACAGACCAATATTGAAGACATGCTGACTGAAAATGGTCAGACAGATATTCCACGTAAGTTTTTCCTTCATCCAATGGAAAAATGGAGGCTTTACTCAACTTTTGAGAATGGTGAAGCCAAAGGTGGGAGAAGTGATTTTGTGCAGCTTTTTACTGTCATCGCGATATTCATTTTGGTAATCGCTTGCATCAATTTCATGAATCTGGCAACTGCAAGATCTGAGAAACGCGCCAGGGAAGTTGGCATTAGAAAAAGTCTTGGATCGCAAAGACCACAAATCATTGGACAGTTTTTAGGAGAGTCTGTGATGGTGGCATTATTTGGGTATCTGGTAGCATTGATATTGGTCCTAACCGCTTTACCATGGTACAATGATTTGGTGGAAAAGGAGCTTTCGATCAATTTTCTTTCGGTTGAGTTTTGGGCTTATTCAGTTCTTGGAGTATTGGCAATCGGAATAGTATCGGGGAGTTATCCTGCGTTCTATTTGTCGTCATTCAATCCGGTCAAGACGCTGAAAGGTACAATCAAAATTGGCAAAGGGGGTACTACACCAAGAAAGGTTTTGGTAGTCTTGCAATTCGGGTTCTCAATTCTGTTGATGATCAGCACGGTGGTGATTTTTCAACAAATTAGTCTGGTCAAAAACAGAGAATTGGGTTACAATCAGGAGAATTTGATCAACCTGGGAATGTCAGATGATTTGGATGAAAATTTTGATGTTTTTAAACAGGAATTATTGAGATCGGGCGCTGTGGAAGCAGTAACCAGATCCAATAGTGCAATTACCCAGATCAATTCGAATAACTTTCTTGGATGGCCGGGAAAACCTGAAAATCTTAGGGTAATATTTACCACAATTGCCACTGAATACGACTATACTAAAACGATGGGTATCAAAGTGTTACAGGGAAGGGACTTCTCAAAAGACTTTGCTTCTGATACGGCAGCCATTGTCATCAATAAAGCTGCATTGGACCTGATGGGACTTGAGGATCCTATTGGAACCAGTCTTGATCTATGGGGTAGTAAAAGAAAGCTAATTGGTGTCATTGACAATGTGATCATGGGTTCTCCTTATCGTGAGGTCAAGCCACTTTTTATGGTGGTTGATCCTGATTGGGGTGGTTCTATCACCATTCGATTAACTCCAAAGCAGAATCAACAGGAAAACCTGGCCAAAGTGCAGGAAATATTTGAACAGTACAATCCGGCTTACCCATTTGAATACCAGTTTACAGACGTAGAGTACCAAAAGAAATTTACCACGATCAACCTTACTATTAAACTGGCTTCAATCTTCTCATTCCTGGCTATCATCATTACGGGATTGGGATTATTTGGATTGGCGGCATTCACGGCCGAACAAAGAATTAAGGAAATTGGTATCAGGAAAGTACTGGGTGCCTCAGTTATAAGTCTCGTATCACTTATTAGCAGAGATTTTTCAAAATTGGTTTTGATCGCCTTTGTAATTGCGACCCCAGTCACCTGGTATCTATTGGATGGTTATCTGGAGAGGTATCCGATACATGTAAGTATTAGCTGGTGGATTTTTCCACTGGCAGGAGTGGTAGCGCTTTCTTTCGCCTTATTGATTGTGAGTAATCAGGCATATCGCGCCGCTTCTGTAAACCCTGCAAAATCTTTGAGAAACGAATAATAGTAGGATCAAATTGTAGGTAGCGAGTAAGGAAGGTTTTGTGGTGAGGCCTTCCTTTTTTTATACCCATTCAAACCATTTTTCATTTTTCAGAGTCATCTATTCAAAAAATCAACATCTCATGAAAAATTTAATTCCCGTACTGTTATTTACAGTTATTTTTTGGTCTTGCGAGGATGATACCAATCCTTCGCAATTGGATTTGAAATTCTTTGAAGGCGCTAGTCTGGGTCAGGTGAATCCTTTTGTTTCTGAAGGTGACCATATTGTCTTTGAACGATTTTATGTGGCAGAAGAATCTGAAATGATAGCAGACGATGAGTTTCAGGATGCCGTCTATCTTGAGATTCCGATCGATGAAAATGCAGATAAGTTCAATTACAAAGATGATGACCTGGTAGCCTTACCATTTGTGTACCGGTATTCTTGTTTTTGTGTACCTGTAGATTATCAGGTGATGAAATCCGGTGAAATTGACGGCAAAAAGAAGAACAATGGAAAATGGGAGGTAGAGGCTGAGATCACATTTGAGTATGGTTACATACAGGACAATGATTCTATTCCTTTGGAAAAAAATAAAACCATGACTTTCTCAGGTAATTTCAGCAGTGCCGACCTCCCATAATTGGGTTATTTTTTCACAATGTCATACTCATGGAAGAAGATGTCATTGTTAGGTACGTTGAGTTTCATGCCTGTAATTTCCAATTGGTCATCGAGTTCAAAAGTGGCCAGACCGAAATCAAACCAGGCATGTACCTTGTCCCACTTGATCTCGAAAGTGTCGTTGTGCCAATGTTCCAAAGTGGCAGAAAGTTCCGGTGAGTGTGAGAAAACAAGTCGAAGTTTCTCATTCTCGTATCTGACGGAGATATCTCCATACATGGATGCATAAAATTCTCCAGCATAATCAGTAATTGCTTTGGAAGGTCTCGTGTCCTCTAATCTAGCTGCTTTTATTTCCGGTACATTGGCAAAATCATTAGGTGCTCTGTAAAAAGTCTCAATAAAGTCTTGCTTATCTTCTCCAATAAACTGGTTGAAGATATAATAGGTGAGGGGAGTACTAATTCCTGACATGCTATTGGTAAGTACCACAACGCCAATTTTTTCATCAGGCATCATTGCGACCCTGGAATACATCCCGTCATAACCACCCCCATGAGAAACGATCATTCTGCCATAATAATCCTGCAATCCCCAGCCCAGTCCATAACCGGCAAAATGTCTTCCCGGTAAAAATTCTTTAGCACCAATGCTGAGGTTATAATTATTATGGAGCGTCCAAAGTGTATTTTGTTGGTTCTTGTCCAGAATTTCTTTGTCTTTGAAAACACCGCTATTCAAATTCATGATCATCCATTGTGCCATATCTGATGTAGAAGAAATAACTCCTCCAGCTGCACCCATGTTATCCCATCTGGTCCATTCGATGGGTGTGCTTTCTCCAAGATAAGTTTTATGTGGTGTAGCATAATTGCCTTTAGCTTCCAGATCAGAAATGGTTGTAATTGTTCTGGACATGCCTAATGGAGAGAAGAAGTTTTGTTTAACATATTCTTCCCACGTAAGACCAGTTACTTTTTTGATGACTTCACCAGCTGTAATGAACATCAGGTTGGAATAGCCATATCCCCCTCGAAAAGAATAAGCTTGAGGTACATTCTTCACCTTTTTGATCACCTCTTCAGCAGACAATTCGGATTTATACCAAATGGCATCACCACTGAAAGTGCCTAACCCAACTCGATGACACAATAAATCCCTGATTGTTACCTCCTCGGTTACATAAGGATCATAAAGCGCGAAGTAGGGAAGGTAATCCACTACTTTATCATCCCATCCGATTTTTCCTTCTGACACGAGTTTAGCAATAGAAGAGGAGACAAACGCCTTTGTGTTAGAAGCAATGGCAAAAAGTGTATTGCCGTCAACATTTTGTTTTCCACCTTTTTCAAGTGTTCCAAATCCTTTACTCATCAAAACTTTTCCATCTTTGACAATAGCAACCGCCAATCCTGGAACTTCATGTTTGGTTCTGGCACTCTCGATGTACTTCTCAATTTTTTTGAGATCTACCTGAGCACTGACCAGCGTGCTTGCAAATAGGAAAAATGAAAGGAAGGATAGCTTAATGTTGCGCATTGACTTCAGATTTTGGTTTATGCGAATCTAATTAATTCTTGCTTTGAGATCAATCGAATTGGACCGCCGAAGTGATCAATTATTTGATCGGAACGATAATGATATAAATGGGCTTCTTTGGGGTTCTAATACATCAGAAATGACACGATCACCTCAACAACAAATGCAAATACAAGCAGTATGCAGTAGAAATATCCGGTCAACAAGAATTTAAAGAGGGTCATAGCCCAATTCTGTTTGTAAACATTGATGTATGAAATGTAGCTATAAACCGTTATCAATGCCAGTGAGATAACCAGTATTGAGGCAATTATATCCGGATTGAATATCAGCGAGATCAGAAATGCCATTCCATAGATGAAAAATGCCATGCTGTGGATATGCAATGAATGGATCAGGTGCTGGATATACAAAATCTTGTGACGGACATATAGTAGTTTCAGAATGATGGCAAAAAGTGGCAGCATCAGGAACATCATAATGGGCATATTCTTGATGACAAAAGCAAAAAATGTATCAGAACTTCTCGCGACCCGCACAATTTGCGTTGTAATCAACTTCTTCGAGCCATCCATTTCATCTACCCGAAGTGAATCAAGGATATCCTGGTTGCTGTATTCCAGGTTTTTCCTCATACCATTAAAAATCTCCCATTTTTCGTTAGTAAGCCAGCTAGAGCTGTCATCTGGTAATAAGCTTAAGCTGTCCGTTTCAAAATTCCGGATCTTACTTTTGATATCGAGTGAATCCAGGACTTGTTTCACCTCATCTGACTGATCAGTAGACAGTGTGTCAAATTGATCAATCGATGCAATGATGTTGTCTTTGAGTACTTGAGCCTCTGTGGAATCAATTTTTGTGTTCTGATTGCCGAGGTTAAATCCCCGGTTGTTTTCGTCAAAGAGAGTGGAGTGGTTACTCAGGTAAAGCCCCATGAAAAAGAAGAAGAATAAACTGACGATCAGATAAAGCCTGATGGGGTTAGCGTAGTTTTTTCTTTTCCCTTGATTGAACCTGTTGGTCAGGTAACCTGGTCTGATCAAAAATGGCGCAACAGAACGGCCAAATCTACTGTCAAGGGAAAGGTAATTGCTGAAGAATTCATTGGTGAGCTGGGCGAATGATACGTTCCTGTCATCATTTTCCTGACCACAATATGGACAATAATTAAATTCCGGATCAATCGAATTACCACAATTCAGACACTTGTCTGACTTTTTCCACTTTTTCATTACAAGTTTTTGAGTTCACGGTTAATGAGGAATGATACGCCCCAGAGCCCTAAAGCAAGCAGGGTGTAAAATACTCGCTGTTCGTCATATCTCAAACCAATGTAAAAGCATATTATCGTTGCACCGAGAAAAAACCAGTAACTAGCCTTTAAAATTTGCCTTTTATTCATTGCTATCGCTTAAAACTTTTTCCAAATCCTCCGGTGTGTCAATGCCGATACTTTCGTAAGCAGTTACGGCTGTTTTGATTTTCAGACCATTCTCGATCCACCTTAATTGCTCCAATGATTCAGCCATTTCCAACTTACCTACTGGTAATTCAGTGATAATTTTCAATATATCACTTCTATAGGCATATAAGCCAATGTGTTTGTAGAATTTATGGTGATCCATCCTTTCATGGGGTGCAATTCCTCTTAGATACGGTATACAATTCCGGCTAAAATAGATAGCTTCATGTCGGCTATTGATAATGGCCTTCACCACATTGGGATCATCCAGCACCTGTACATCGTTAATTTCCTTGATCATTGTGCCAAGTTCTGAATCTTCGCTAAGGCTGTTGACTAAATCGTCAATTGTTATGGGATCAATAAATGGCTCATCTCCCTGGATGTTGACTACAAAATCAAAAGCTTCATCTTGTTTCTCCAGGACTTCTCTACATCGTGTGGTGCCATTAGGGTGATTCTCTGAAGTCATACAGACCTCTCCACCAAAAGAATTGACGCATGATGCTATTCTTTCGTCATCAGTGGCCACTACTACTTTGTCCAGCGAACTGGTCTTTTTGGCTTGTTCATATACCAATTGGATCATTGGCTTTCCATGGATATCTGCCAGGGACTTACCCGGAAATCGGGTAGAAGCATAGCGAGCCGGTATTACACCCAGGACCTTCATCAGGCTTTTTCCTTCACTTTGAGTGAGGTACCTTCATCGGCGATCACTTCAATTTCCACATCCTTTTCGATGTAATTTCCACGTGTGAATGCATCATAGATATTACCATCGATCATGACTTTACCACTTGGACGGAGAATGGTGTAAGCTGTACCTGTTTTACCCACGAAAGACTCCTTTTTGAAATTGGATGTATATCCTGAGGTCTTTTCCATAGTTTCAGCTAAAGCGATACGACTGAAGAACTTAGAATTGGCCAATTTGGCCCCACCTACAAAAATCAGAATTCCTGCTCCAAAAAGTCCGGCAAAAATGGCGGCTGTTGAGAATAAAACATCTTCAACTCCTACAAAGGAAAAATCGAAGAAGTCATTGTTTAGCATTACTAAAACCAATCCTCCAACTACACAAGAAATTCCCAGCACACCGGCTACTCCAAATCCAGGTATTACAAAGAATTCAACAGCTAGAAGTATCACACCTACAAAGAATAAAGCGATTTCCCAGTTTTCAGCCAATCCATTGAGGTAATATGGAGTGAGGTATAAGATCAAAGCCAGAATAGAGGCAGCCAATGGGAAACCAACTCCAGGTGTCTGTAGCTCGAAGTACAATCCACCAATTATCACCAGGACAAGGATTCCACTGATAAACGGATTGATAAAGAAGGCAATAATTTTTTCGGAGGCACCAATCTCAAATTCTACAATATCATAGTCATCTACATCAGATCTGGCGAGGATATCTTCAATGCCCTCCACCTGCGCTTCACAAAAACCAAATTTGATGGCTTCTGATGTTGAGAAGGTGATCACTTTACCTGTATCGCTGATCCCATCCACTACGATGGTTTCATCTACCATGGCCTCAGCAATTTTGGGATCCCTGCCTTTGGCTTCTGCCGTAGAACGCATAATGGACCTCATGTAACTTTGGTATTTATCGGGAGCAGCACTTCCATCAGCAGTAACTACCGTAGCAGCACCTATGCTGGCCGCTTTGGCCATATAAATGCTATCACAGGCTATTGAAATCAACGCTCCTGCGGAGGCTGCATCTTTATTGATGTATACATAAATGGGTATTTCCAGCTCAAGAATTCTTGTCCGGATGTCATCAGCATCATTGAGAGCTCCACCATAAGTGTCCAATTCCAGGATAATGAGGTCTACTTCCTGATTGATAGCCTCCTCAAGGGCAAGTTCAGAGTATCGGTTGCTTCTTGGGTCTATGTCGTCCTGGATTTTCATCAGGAATACCTTTTTTTTGCCTTGATCATCCTGAGCTTGCAGCAATACGGGTGCAAAAAGGAAAAAGCTGGTCAGTAAATAACAGATTGTTTTTGTAGTCATTTTACGTTCTCTCTTAGAAGTGTAATTTTACTTAAATTTTAACAATAAATTATTGAATACTATTCCCTACGCATTCACTTTCCAGTTTGAAAAACCAATTTGGAATACACAAATCGACCCCAAGGGGAATTTTTTGACCTTTGAAGTACGAAATGAAACCACACACCAAACAGAAGTTTCGTGCCTCAACCTGAAATCAATGGAATGGGTTTTCACAGGATTTGTATTTGAAAAAGAAGAATGGTGGTACGGAGTAGCGGCCATATCGGCAAATGTAATTATCCTTTATACCTTCGATAATGATGATAATCCTGATGAAAAATCTTATTTCGGGTTACATCCTGGAGATCAAAATATACTGTGGGAGCTTTCTAATTGGAATTTTGTAGAAGCCAATGAGAATCTTTTCACCGGATATAACCGAGAAGGCCAATTGGAGACCAGAAAAATTGACTCAGGAGAATTGACTGAAGATGAATTGACTCCCCAGCCTAAGCCAATTCACCAGCCTAAATTCTATGGTGAGGAAAACGAACACTTCACCGAGTTTAAAACGTATATACAAAATGAGCTCAATGTTCCGCCAGTATTGGGCTGTGATTACCTTGAGTTTGCCGAAAATATCATTTTTTCATATTATGTTCGTTTTCCTAATGGCTATGATTGTAACCTGGTTTTAATTGGACCGGATGGAACGATCCAATTTCATGAAAGACTGGAAACCCAATTGAAGGGAATGATTGGGACATCCTTTTTTATAATCGAAAAGAAGCTATTATTTATTAAGAATAAAATAGAGATTTGTGTTTATGACCTTGCTTAGATTACTGACACTCTGTTTGATTTTTATTTCAACCTATGCGGTGAATGCAACCGCACTTGATTCTCTGAAACTGGAGGAAAGAGAAGATGGAAGATACGTGATTCATCGTGTGGCTTCCGGTGAGACCTTATTCTCTCTTTCAAAAAGATACAATGCAGATTTATCCAGAATTGCTGAGGTCAACAAACTGGATGGATATGCTATCAATATTGGTCAGATTTTGGAAATACCAATTTCAAACGAAACAAAGACCAAACCATCAAAGTCAGAGCAACCTCCGGATGATGTCACTTACCATGAAGTGAAGTCTGGCGAAACACTGTATGCCATTTCACACATCTACGGCAGCAACATTTATGACTTAAAAGTATGGAATAACCTGACTGATAATTCAATCAGTGTAGGTCAAAAATTAATAGTGGCCAAAACCGGTACAAAACCAACCAAACAAGCCCCGGAAACTAAAAAGAAGAAGAAAGAAGTAAAAGTTTCAGATTCTGAGTTTCATGTCGTGCAGGCAGGGGAGACTTTATTCTCTTTGTCGAAGAAGTATGAGATGTCAGTGGATGAAATTAAGGAACTCAATGACTTAACAGATAATAGTTTGAGTGTTGGACAATCATTACGCATCAAAAGCCCTGAGAACCCAGATGAACCTGTTGTGGCTGAAGTGAAAACTGAGAAGGAAAAACCTGTAGATAAACCGGTTAATGATAAACCAACTACAGATGAAAAAGAAGAGAAGGAAAAGCCAGAACCCAAAAAATACGGTAACACTGATACCCCCAAACCAACGGGACAGTTCCAGAAAGTGTATGAAGAAGGAATGGCAATGCTGATAGAGAATGCACCAGAGACCAAGAAATACCTTTGTTTACACAGGACGTTGGAAAGTGGTTCAATCATCCAGGTACGGAATAGAATGAATAACCAGAGCATCTTTGTGCGTGTGGTGGGGACTTTACCTGATACGGGTAACAATGAAAATGTCCTGATCCGTCTCTCAGAGATTGCTTATAAAAGATTGGGTGCCATAGACGCAAAATTCCCTGTAGAGATCTCATACATCCCTGAATAATTGATAAACACGGAGTTAAAAGCCTTTCTGGACGATAAATACGAGGAGTATAACCAGCCGGGTTTTATTGAGCATGATCCTATTGTCATTCCCCATTCCTTTACAAAAAAGCAGGACATAGAAATTGCAGGATTTCTTGCAGCCACATTTGCCTGGGGACAGCGAAAAACAATCATCAAAAAGTCCAGAGAGTTACTGGAGATGATGGACAATCAGCCACATGATTTTGTGTTGAATCACTCAGAGGTGGACCTAAAACCACTCCTGCAATTCAAGCACCGAACCTTCAATGACATAGACACATTGCATTTCATTTCATTTTTCAGGTGGTTTTACCAGCAGCATGACTCACTGGAAGAAGCATTTGTGATGGGGTTGAACCCAAATGACGATAACATAGAACGAGGGTTAGTGAAGTTTCATGAGTTGTTTTTTTCCTTACCTGAATTCCCTCAGCGCACCAAAAAACATGTCGCCACACCAGCCAGAAAATCCACGTGCAAAAGGATCAACATGTATTTGAGGTGGATGGTAAGAGCAGATGATAAAGGAGTTGACTTTGGGTTATGGAAAAAGATCAAGACCAGCCAATTGATATGCCCCTGTGATCTGCATGTAGATAGAGTGGCCAGAAAGCTAGGCATCATCACCCGCCAGCAAACCGACTGGCAAACGGCTGTAGAATTGACAAACAGTCTCAAAGAGCTGGATGCTCAAGATCCGGTGAAATATGATTTTGCTCTGTTTGGATTAGGGGTGGAGGAGAAGTTTTAATTGGTATTTGGGGTTTGTTATGGTATTATTGAAAGGTGAATAATAAGCACAAAAGTATGTATTATTGAATGATACCTAAATGCAAATTGACGTACGTTAGGAGGAACAATCGCAAGAATTTTGAATAGAATTTTAGAAAAACTTAAGAACTCTGTCAGGATTCATTACTTGACTATTTCATTGTCAGAAACTGAAATAATTGTAGGTGTAAAAGACTATACAATTCGACAGCCATTTATTGACTTTGACCCAAACAAAATAGCTGAACCAATTAAGAACCATCTAATAAAAGAGGAAATATTAAGTCCCCTACGAATCAGCATTAAACAAGCTTTAAATTATATTGATTTTCTAGTTCCTGGCTTTAGGTTCATTTTCATAATTAATGAACTCCCTGACGAATCAACCTTAAGACATCATTGTGATCTAACAGCGATGTTAGGCTCAGCAAAAACCATTTTTTTGACAGCTCATTGAATCAACACCTAAAATCTAACTCTGGAATTTGGAAAACCCATAAGAAGCAAGCTTTAGCTGTTTGGAGTAACGACGGTAATAGGATCAAAAGAAAAAGCTCCTAAAACATGATGTTAAGTGTATTCCTCCACCCAGGTCTGTGGCTCACAGAACTGAACTTCGAACCCACTGATTCAATAATAATCACTATCTTCATCTAAGAAATCCAGAAATTCATTAACCATGCAATCAAGAAAATCAAAAATGCTTCTCAATGAAGTATACTTTTGGACTGATACCATCAAAGACTGGAATCATTTATTGAAACCGGAAAAATACAAAGGATTAATTATTCAGATACTGGAAGACCTCTGCAAGAAAAACCTGATTCGAGTATTTGGATTTGTGATTATGCCTAACCATCTACATTTTTTATGGGAACACCTGAAAAAGAATGGTCGGGAAATGCCATATGCCAGTTTCAATAAAGCAATAGGACATTTAATTATTAAAGACCTAAAAATGCATCATGTCAATGTACTACCTTATTTTAAAGTAGATGAAAGGGAGCGAGAATATCGGGTTTGGCAAAGAGACGCCTTAGCAGTGTTGATGGATTCTAAGAAGAAATTTGAACAAAAACTGGAGTATATTCATCTTAATCCTTTGCAAGAAAAATGGAATTTGTCTACCAAACCTGAGGGCTACAGGTGGTCATCCGCAGCATTTTATGAGTATGGTTTTTCCGAGTTTGAATTTCTCACTGATTATAGAGAGGTTTATGGTTAGGTGGGAGGTCTGTGAGCCACAGACCATGGTGAGAGGCGCACGGTGGTTGGTAGTCTGGGGAGATGATTGGGATAAAGTGTCCAGTAGATACTAAAAAAATGAACTTAGATAAAATGAAAACACTAATTTATATTTTACTAATTCTTGCTTTTACGAGTTGTGCATCGGCACAAAAGATAAATATTCCAGACTATTCGCTTCAGGAGAATTTACCTGCCTGGTTTATGTTCAGCTGGAATAAAGTAAAGACAGAAACAGAAGTAGAAGTTGTAAACAATATAAATCCATATTATTTAGAGGCTGATTTTAATGGTGACGACAAACTGGATATTGCGCTTATTGTAGAAAGCATACCTGACAGAAAAAGAGGAATTTTGTTAGTGCACGGACATTCCTTTAAATCAAAAGTAATTGGAGCAGGGTCAAAATTTGGAAATGGAGGTGATGATTTCAAATGGATGGATACCTGGAAAGTCTACAGAGAGCCAACAGCAATGGAAACAACGTTTACACAAAACTTCGATATAGCCGGTCAGCGGTCGATTGAACTAAAAAATATTGCAATTTCAGTAGCTTCAAGTGAAGGTGCATCGAATCTCATTGTATTTGATGGTGAAAATTATGTTTGGGTACATACCGGAAGTTAATTTTCCAAATCGTTGGGAGTGGAGCAAAGGTTTTAAACGATGTTTGGGTTTTGCTATGGTATTATTGAAGGTAAATAACCCTTCAGAACATTTGTGACATGAGTATGGTTTTTCCGAGTTTGAATTTCTCACTGATTATAGAGAGGTTTATGGTTAGGTGGGTGGTTTGTGAGCCACAGACCATGGTGAGAGTACTACAGGCTCAAATAGGGACTTATTGTCCAGATGCTTAGGGGAGGATCGGAATGTAAAAGGTGTAAATATCGTAAACCATTATTAAATCAATTTCCGCAAAATCAGTATGGAAGGAGATGAAATCAAAAGAATTTCCAGGCTGACTGCCATATTAACACAGTTGCAAACCAAAAGAAGACTGACAGCAGCAAGTCTTGCAGAAAAATTTGGCGTCAGTACCCGTACCATCTACAGGGATATCAAAACCCTGGAGAAGGCAGGTGTACCTATTTTGACTGAAGAAGGCAAAGGGTACAATTTAATGGAAGGTTACAGAATCCCTCCTGTCATGTTCACTGAAAAACAAGCCAATGCTTTGATTCTGGCGGAACAGCTTGTATTGAAAAGTAAGGATGCCTCTTTTGTACAGGATTATTCGGAAGCCATTGATAAGATCAAGTCAATTCTCAGGTACACGATTCAAGATAAAGCCAATTTATTAGCTGATAGAACCCAGTATGACGAGGCGATTAATCTGGAAAGAAACAGTAACAATTTGTCTGACCTGCAAAATGCGCTCACTAATTGTAATCTGGTGAAAATTAAGTACATCAACAAAGAAGGCGCTGCTTCCGACAGGATCATCGAACCATTTGCCATTTTAAGTGCGGAAAACTGGTATTTGATTGCCTGGTGCCGCATGCGCAAGGAGTTTCGGTTTTTTCGGCCAGATCGGATTCAAAAAATGGAAATTCTATCAGAAAAATTCGAGCGTCACAACCTGACTTTGCAAGAATATTTTAATAAATATCAAAGTTCTCACTGACCCTTGACACCAGGCTGTCACAACCCGGTCATACGTTTGCATTAAACCTTTAAAAAAGATAAAAATGACAAACGTTATGAATTCAACTCTTATCGAAACCGGATTTCCAGAAGCTACACTAATTTCTGTCAATGGTGTAGAATTAGAAATATTTGAAGCTGGTCAACAAAATGCGGGTAACCCAATTGTACTGTGTCATGGCTGGCCGGAGCATGCTTTCACATGGCGTCATCAGATACCAGCTCTTGTCGAAGCGGGATACCACGTGATTGTTCCAAACCAGCGGGGCTATGGTAACTCATCTTGTCCGGAAGAAGTAACAGCTTATGATATTGAGCACCTAACGGAAGATCTTGTTGCAATACTCAATCACTATGGATATGAAGAAGCCATCTTTATCGGTCATGACTGGGGTGCGATGGTTACCTGGTGGATCACATTGTTACACCCTTCGCGCGTCAGGAAAATTGTAGCGTTGGCTGTTCCTTATCAGGTGAGAGGAGAAAGACCCTGGATTGAGTGGATGGAAGAAGTACTGGGTGAAGACTACTATTTTGTCCACTTCAATAAGCAACCAGGGGTAGCAGATGCAATTCTGGATGAAAATGCAGCTCAATTCCTGGGCAATATATTCCGGAAGAATGTCCCTCTAAGTATGCCCGAACCAGGTATGGCTATGATCAATTTAGCCAAATCCAGTGAACCACTTGGCGAACCAGTTATGAGTGAAAGGGATTTAGCTGTTTTCGTCTCCTCATTTGAGAAAACAGGGTTTACTGGTAGCATCAACTGGTACCGAAACCTTGACCGCAACTGGCAATTATTGGCGGATGCTGACCCTATCATCCAACAACCCACACTCATGATCTATGGCAACCAGGATGTGATTCCAAAGTTTGAAGGATTGTCTTCGTTTGTGCCCAATGTAGAAGAAGTAAGCTTTGACTGTGGTCATTGGATACAGCAGGAAAAACCAGAAGAAACCAACAAAGCAATTCTGGAGTGGTTAGAGAAGCAAAATTGATGAGGAATAGAATCATTTAATACAAATGACGAAGAAAACAAACATAATTGACACACTTGAAGAGTCTCCTATTGGGGGCTCTGACCTTTGTATATAAGTCAAATCCAATTACTACACAATTGGTGCAGTAACTGGCAACACCAACAATGCGCTGTGTCCAAGACAATTTTTGAAAGACCCTCAGAATTCATATCTTTACAATCTGTTCTACTAATCTAAATATTATCCACTCCTTATACAGGAAGGCTATTATGCAATTCTTGAAAACTACCTTATTTCAAGAAAGGGATAATTACACACTTTTGATTCAAAAAATTTTAATGGAATTCAGTCAATAATCAAATTGACTGCAAACACATTTAGCTATGCAAATGTGATAAAATCATGACATTTCAAATGAAAAGTAAACAGTTAATAAGTAGAAATATAGAACTTTTTTATACCAGAGCATCTGAAGAAACCAGGCTTAATAAAGGATTAGGGATATTTGAATTTGAAAGAGTTAAAATGCTCATCACAAAATACCTATCAAATTCTTCAATGAAAATACTTGACATTGGTGGTGGCACAGGGAAATATTCGGAGTGGCTTGCCAATAAAGGACATCAAGTTCATCTAGTTGAACCTGTACCCAAACATCTAATGACAGCTCAAAACAGAGCATTAAAATTGAAGAAGAAGTTCTCAGTTCATGCCGGTGAGTCAAGGAAATTGGAATTTGATAATAATTTTGCAGATCTGATTATTTTGCATGGACCACTTTATCATCTCCAAGATCAAAATGATAGAAAACTAACAATTCGGGAAGCCAAAAGAGTTTTAAAAAACAATGGTTTTATTTTGGCATTTGCAATCAACTACACCGCCTCTACTTTGGCCGGACTTATAAACGGCCTTATTCACAAAGGGACATTCTTTGAAATGTGTGCAAAAGAATTGACAACAGGTATACACAATCCACCTGATGACTTTCCCTGGCTTTTAGCCGAAGCGTACTATCATAACCCAGAACAATTAAAAGCCGAATTTCAATCTCAAGATTTGGTTTTTCTGGATATGTATGCAATCGAAGGAATGGTCTGGCTGGATAAAGATTATTTTTCGAATATGGCAAATGAAAAAAGAAAACAAACATTGCTGGAACTGATTAAGATTACAGAAAATGACCCATATCTACTGCCATTTAGTCCACACATGATGATTGTAACCCAAAAGCCAAAGAACAATGAATACTAAAAATAAATTCTACAATCTTTTAAGGGAAAACAATGGTTACCTTTCGGAATTTGAGTTATGACAAATGGTTGGGCTTAATGAGGAGGAAACACAAGCACTAATCACACAACTTTTATCTGAATACAAAATAGAATATTTGAATAATAGAGCTTGTAACTACAGACCTGTTAAGAAAACCAAAAACAGAAATAAAATATGAAGCCATTTGTAAAGGGCATTTTATTTATAATGCTAATAACCCTTTTTAATTTTTTGTTTCGAAAGGGTCTCATTGCCAGTTTTATACCATTCATGTTACCACTGAATCTGAACTTTCTATTTCTATTCACATTATTTGCTGTTTTTGCCCTACTTGTAACAAAATGGTTTGCAAAATCAGATGAAATGAGATTGAGCGACCTTGGTATATCATTCAGTAGGCGAAACCATTTGGAATTCTTTACTGGATTCCTTGTAGGCGTTCTACTTTGGGGAATTGTTTCTATAAGTCAATCGCTAATTGCCGGTTTTAGCTGGGTCCTGAGACCAGATCTTAGCATGCTTTCTTTAATTCATGGGCTATGCTTTATTTTTATTGCTGACTTTGGGACAGAACTTTATACTCGTGGTTATGGCCTCACAAAATTTGAGGAGAGTTTTGGTGCGAAGTTTGCGATTATAATGATGGTTTTCTTTGTAAGCTTGAAAAGCTTTTCATTTAATTTAGAAGGAAGTCTACTTTTTTACACCATTTTGATTCCAGCTTTACACACAGTCTTTTTTAGTATCATCTATTATAAGACCAAACGTTTAGGGGCATCATTAGGGCTGCATACAGGTGCAAACTTTGTAACAATCAGCGTATTTGATCTTCGAATAGAGGAGCCGCATCAGGTTATTCCTGCGGGCGTTTTTAAATCAAGTGCTGATTTAGAGTCATTATCTATTCATGCTTTGCAACTTCCTTGGGTGTTGATGGCAATTGTACTTAGTGTAGTGGTTTATATTTGGTGGGTTAAAAGTAAAACTCCATCACCGACAGTAGGATGAGGCTGCTGGAGCCAATACAACAACCAGGGATAAAAAAACTCACAATTAGATAAATACATGACAATTGAATGTTCAATTCAATAGAAGCAGGAACAAAATTGTGCTCTGTGGTAGTTTATAAAATTCCTGGGATATGATCTTTCACAAATGTTAGTTGATCATAGCAGTTAGCTTAAAATCAGATTGAATGATGGATTGGGAATAATTATAAAAATGGTAATTAGAAAAGCAACAATAGAAGATTCGAAAGTAATTTCAGAACATTTGTTTTTGGCGATGGAAGATATTCTATACAAATTCATTGGTGTGAAAAGCGTTGAGGCAGCAAAGGAATTTCTATTGTATTTTGTTCGCCAAGTAAACAATCAGTACTCATTTCAAAATTGCTGGGTCGCAGAAAGCATTGATGGGATCGAGGGTGCTATTAATATTTACAATGGAGCAGATCTTGAAATGTTAAGAGAACCTGTTATTCAATATGTAAAGAAACACTTTGATACAACCTTTAACCCTGAAAAGGAAACACAAGCAGGTGAGTATTATATTGATTCTTTTGGCGTAAATCCCAATAGTCAGGGAAGAGGAGTGGGAACAAAAATATTGCAATCAGTAATTGATATATATGAAAGTGATCAGCAGACATTAGGCTTATTAGTTGATGAATATAACCCAGGTGCAGAAAAATTATATTTAAAACTAGGTTTTGAATTCGTTGGAAGAAAAGTGTTAGCTGGGAAGAAAATGAAACACTTTCAACGTAAACCTCTCTTCGCCTCAGTTGGTGTTGTCGCCAATCGATCAGGTCTCGCATAGTAGGATTTGTTGATGAAAGCACGAACAAAGTGCTTGGTCTGGTATGAAAAACGCTTACTGGAAAGTGATTTTGAAGATTATTATTCCAATAACCAATTCATCGCCTCTTCTCGCTTCTCAAAAGCCTTGAATTTATAATTGGGAACACTTTCTACGATACCGCTGTAGAAATCATCTATACCTTTATTCTTTTCATTGAGATTCACTACTGCCTGTTTGATCGATTCATATTCACTCAGAAATTCAACCACTTGTGATCTGACCTTGAATATTTCAACCGCTTCAATATTAGGATTGAGGTTTAATACTGCATCTGTGTTATCTAAAAGGAACAAAATGGATTTGAAATGATGTGCGTGCTCGTGAACGTAACTTATCATTCCTAATATAGAATTGAGGTCAATGGACCCTTTTGCTATAGCAATTACCAAATTGCTTTCTTCAATAATTTCGTAATCATACATGGGCGAGACATTTTTAGTAATTATGTGTTTTGCACAACCAGAAATTATTGTGTAATGTTTAATAAATATAACTGTTTTCAACATTTTCCTTGTGTAGTATTCACCAATCTATGACGATCATTTGACAGGTATTCTTGTATGTTTGAGTTTTATTGGCAGGATGCTTAATTATCAAATACATTTTTATGGGACTAGAAATTGAACGAAAATTCTTACTTAAAAACTCGGACTGGGAAAAGCTGATTGATGAAAAGATAACCATCAGGCAAGGATATTTGAATTCTGATATTGAAAGGACTGTAAGAGTTAGAATAACAAATAAGTCAGCTTTTCTTACCATAAAAAGTAAGACCCAAAACACCACAAGACAGGAGTTTGAATATGCAATTCCATTTGAGGATGGTGAGTCCCTGCTAAAGCTCTGCGAAGCTCCATTGATAGAAAAGACCAGATTTATAGTAAAATATCAAGGTCGGGTTTGGGAAGTTGATAGATTTGAAGGGGATAATAAGGGATTAGAAATTGCCGAAATAGAATTAGAGAATGAAGATGAAAATGTGGAATTGCCTGAGTGGATTGATGAAGAAGTATCTCATGATGTAAGGTTCTACAACTCATCACTGATCAAAAATCCTTATAAAAACTGGAAATGATACAGAAACGATAATAAGAATGGTATTATTGAATGAAGAAATGTGTCACATCACATTGGAAAAATGTCAATGAAACTGAATAGAAGAAATAACATTTCAACAGGTTTTCTACTTGGTATACTCTTAGTCTTGTTGTCCTGTAATGAAAATTCAGAAACCAATAATAAACCTAATGTATTATTGATTGTAACAGATGATCAGGGTTGGGGTGACTTAGGTGTCAATGGAAATCATAATCTGCAAACACCGAATATTGATTACCTCGCTAAAAATGGCGTTCAATTTAGTAGGTTTTATGTAAGTCCTGTTTGTTCACCAACCAGAGCAGAAATACTGACTGGAAGGTATCATCCGAGAGGTGGCATCTATTCTACATCGCGAGGAGGTGAACGATTGGATCTTGATGAAATAACAATTGCTGATATTTTCAAGCAAAATGGTTACCAAACTGCTGCTTTTGGCAAGTGGCACAATGGAGCTCAAGGCCCGTATCATCCTAATAGCAGAGGATTTGATGAATTCTATGGTTTTTGCTCTGGACATTGGGGAAACTATTTCAGTCCTATGCTTGAGAGAAATACCGAAGTAGAAAAGGGAGTAGGTTTTATCACAGATGACTTAACTAACAATGCGATTGAGTTTATCGAAAAACATGAATCTGGTCCATTCTTCACATATCTTGCTTACAACACACCTCACAGCCCGATGCAAGTGCCCAATAAATGGTGGAACAAGTACAAGGATGCAATAATTGACTCAAAACACCCTAATGGTATCAAACAAAATGTTGATAAGACTAGAGCAGCATTAGCCTTATGTGAAAATATTGATTGGAATGTAGGGAGAATAGTAGAAAAGTTGGATAGCCTGCAGTTGCTTGATAATACAATTATCATTTATATGTCAGACAATGGGCCTAATGGTTGGCGCTGGAATGATGACCTTAAAGGAATAAAAGGGCATACAGATGAGGGTGGTGTGCGGTCTCCTATGATTGTGTATTGGCAAAACACTCTGAAATCACAGAAAGTTGACAATGTGGCTAGTGCGATCGATATTTTACCAACACTGTCTGATTTGACGAACATTTCTAATAATTACAGCAAACCGCTGGATGGAATTAGCTTAAAGAATATTCTATTTGGGTTGAATAATCCGGAGGAAGACCGCTATATTTTCAGCCACTGGAATGGAGATGTCAGTGTTAGGAATCAACGATATATGCTAGACTTTTCAAATCAATTATTTGACTTATCAGTTGATCCGGGACAAACCAGGAATATTGCCAAATCTATGGATTCAGTAATTTCTGAGATGATCTCTGCAAAGGAAAATTGGCAAAACACAGTTTTGAAAGAGCTTGATACAAACCGAAAAGAGGTTTTCCCAGTAGGATTTGAAGGAAGTAAATGTACTCATCTACCCGCTAGAGATGGTCTTCCACATGGTAACATTACCAGGTCTAGTCAGTGGCCAAATTCCTCTTTTTTCACTAATTGGAAATCAGTTAATGACAGTATAACCTGGGATTGCAATATACTTACAGAGGGGAAATACCTTGCAACCGTTTATTATACTTGCAAGGAATCAGCCATTGGTTCTAGCATATCACTACAACAAGGTAAGAATGAAGTAAAGGTACGCATAACGGAATCTCACGACCCACCTTTTATTGGGGTAGAGTTTGATCGTATCAAGCGTGAAGAATCTTTCGAAAAAGATTTCAAGGCCTTGGAAATGGGTGTACTGAAATTGAATAAAGGTCTTCAGACACTTAGTTTAAAGGCTTCACAAATTAGAGATGACGAATTTATCGACTTTCGTCTACTTGTTTTAGAACGTATTTAAGAAATGAAATATGGGTTTCAATTATTTGGTAAGTCTATTTGTGATGGACGCATATTTTTCGCCTAGATATCAACCGATCAGGTCTCACAATGAAAAAAGGAATTGTTGAAAACACAAACGGAGGTGTGAGCGCTCAGTGGGCCACATACCAGGTAAAAGAACTTCCAGTAGTTCCAGGGGAATCAAAACTTATTGAAAGGTGTTGTATGAATTATGAATAGGAAAGTAAACATAGTAATCAGGTTGAAAGCCATTTTCACTTTGGGATTCTTTTCTATAGTATTCGGGGCTCAAGGACAGACCCTTGAGGTTGATCACCTTTGGATTCAAGTGAAATCCCAATCAGTGACAACTCAATTGCTTGAAAGCGCTGGACTCAACATTTCAAAATCTTCAATTCAAGGAAATGCAAAAGTGACCCATAAAGGTCAGGGAACTGCAGGGATCTATGTTAGGTTTGAAAACATTTATTTGGAATTCATTTGGGTTGAGAATGATTCGTTGTTAAGGGAGGTTGCACCTGAGCTGGGATCAACTCTAATTGGATTTCCAGAGACTTCACCAATAGGTATTGGACTTTGTACTTCTCAGGATGAACCAGTAGACTTACCATTCCCAACAACTTCTTACTGGGCTGAATGGATGAGGCCTTTAGATGGATTGGCTGTGGCCCAACGAGCAATTCAAACAGATCCTGCCATATTTGTAGTCCCTATATGGCTGAACTGGAAGCAGAGGGTTCGATCAAATCCTAATCTATTGCAAGATGTAAGCCATCAGCAGGGAATTCGAAGTATAACTAAGATTCGAATTTCAGGACCAAACCATCCATCTGATTCTGAGGCTGTGAAGTATCTTCTTGACGGACATCTGGTGGAATTTCAAAATAGCGAAGACTTTTTACTTCAGTTGGAATGCGATGGTGGAGGTACAAATAGCCTGGATCTGAGACCAGAATTGCCTCTTACCTTCATTTACTAATAACATATCTGATTGTTTCATAAATGACTCTGTTCATTTTTGTTAGGTTTGTGCCAATCAAACTGTAGGCAAGACGCTTACAAGGTCATTAAACTCAAATCAAATGAATAAAATGCTTATCCTTCTGGCATTGCTGGCCAGTTTTTCTGTTAATGCCCAAACGAATCAATGGTTTTGCAATTCTGAAGCTGAGAATATTGAAGAAAAGTGGTTCAAAACAGGGCTTGGAAATCAAAAGGCTTTGGTTATTACTCCAGATCAACTTACCAACTCAAACCTGATCGTTTTTATTCACGGCGACTCCCCATTTGGAGATCCTGTTTATCAATACAACATAGCCAGAAGCCTCTCTGAAATGACAAATGCGGTAACCGTAGCTATTTTGAGGCCGGGGTACCGTGATGGTTGTGGAGATTTTTCAGAGGGGGAGAAGGGAGAGATGATGGGGGACAACTATACTGCTGAAGTTGTTGCTTCAATAGCTTCTATAATTGCTGTTGTGCAAGAAGAGAAAAAAACTTCTCATACCACCGTTATCGGACACTCCGGAGGAGCGGCACTGACCGCTCTTTTAGCTGAACACAATTCTGAAATTGCGGATCAGTCCATTCTGGCTGCTTGTCCTTGCAATCTGAGTGCATGGAGAAAATCCATGGCTCAGTTGACCGAAAACTCATTCTGGGAAACTCCATTAGGAGGATTATCCCCACTGGAAGGCTTATCAAAATTGGATATGAGTAAGAAGATGTGGCTGTATGTTGGAGAAAAAGATGTTGTCACACCACCAAAATTGACTAGAGAATTTTATGAGGAGGTTAACAAGCTAGGAGGAAACATCACGATGAAACTGGTACCAGGAGAAAACCATGATGGGATTGTGAAGGCTGTTCATTTGAAAATGATGATAGAGGAGGTAGGTCTGATATCGGAGTGATATTTAAAAGCATAAGCCTCTGAACAAAGAGAGACTCATGCTAAACCCAAAACCTGAAGTTATTTTTGTATCAACCTAATATTGTAGTAATTCGCAGCGGGTGAATCAAAAGTGACAAATTGCTGATTGCCATTGTCACGATAAGCGAAAGCTCTGGCATTTTGAGTATCAACTCTATCTGCCAACCAAAAGATTGTCATCTCATTGATTTTGTCAAACCCATTCGTTTGGTTATTTAGTTCAGTGATTACTTGATCACCAAAATAACCTCCACCTCTTTTTGTATCCAGGTTAAATGGTGCATAGTAGAAATACTCGGCTACATCTTCGACACCAATTTCTTGTAGGTAGTTTATAAGGGCATCAATTTCTTCCTGAGAAGGGAGTGTGTGATTGCTTTCCGGTGGAAAAGCTTCTACAGCTCCGAGCCAATTCACCAAGGCACCATAATTGCTACAATTCTGTGGTATATCCTCAGGGCATTTGGCATCAATCCCAAGTTGACTGGCAAGACTTGCTGGGGTGGAATTTCTAAGTTGGTTACCAGAAACCCAGGTTTGCTTAAAATTTTCACCATCTCCCACCACAAAAACTTTTGAGGCTGTTGAGAGGACACCAGGTTTAGGTATATCACTTTCAGCAGAGGCGGTGTATGTTACTGGATCTACCCCAGGGAAATCACCACAAAAACTGATGTTCTCATTTTGGCCTATTTCCTGGACCAGTTCAATTTTCATGGTATTATTACCTGGATTAGGCCCCATGTACCAGAATACTTCTGTAAACTGGGAACCTATTGGTGCGATGTTGTTCGGGTACACTCGGTCATCAAAATCTCTTGCTTCACCGCCACCCGTGAAGGTGAACCTTAAGCGTAAGTCCTGTGTATTGTTGGATGCATCAATCAAATTGTTGTTAGCATCTTTCACAATCACCTTAATGAGACCAAGGGTTTGACCTGTGGCTGAAAGATAGTTTCTGGAGTTATCCAGGTTCACTTCGAGCTTGTAATTCTCAAATCGATTGGGTGTACATTCCTCTGCACAACTGATCAGCAAATAGCCAGTTGCGATAATGGATGTAATTAATAAATATTTCATAGTTTGCGTAATTGTTTAATGTAGAATTTTCCTTTTGATCAACCTAATACGGAATTGTGAACAGTCGCAGGAAGATATTTTGATTGACGGTGTAATTGACTCATTATAAACATTTACAATTTTACCTTTAAGAATTGAGTGTAAACAATTAAACGATTCTCCAAGAGGCAACAAAAACGCTATTACTAGAGAAACATATTTTTGATTTTCAATAACTAGAATCCTTTACAATCAACTAGGCGTATACTTAGGCTGATTAGAAAACACAGATAATGCACCCTAGAATCAAATATGACTTTTCAGCTGAATTATGGCAACACAGTGCCGAAGGCGGTTGGTATTTTGTTTCATTACCTATAGAGATTTCTAAAGAGATTAGGGATAACCTGAAATGGCAAGAGGAAGGGTGGGGTAGAATGAAAGTCATGGCTTCAATTGATCAGTTGGAATGGTCTACAGCCATTTGGTTTGATACAAAAGCAAATACTTACTTGCTTCCAGTGAAGGCTGAGATCAGAAAAAAAGCTTCAGTTGAATCCGGAGACCTAATTGTTATTACAGTTTCCTTATAAACATCAGAGGATTACGCTTTTGATAAAAATGAGATGATAGAATCAAGGTTTTCTTTTAATTTTTCTAATTCACCCAAATCTAAATCACTGCCAATCAGTCGTTTGGATAACTCCTCTGGAATTCGAAGTGCTTTTTCCTGAAGTGCTTTTCCTTTATCAGTTAGCTGAATTAAAACTACCCGTTCGTCTCGGTCTGAACGCTTTCTACTGATAATACCTAGTTGCTCCATTCGTTTGAGCAAAGGTGTGATTGTGTTAGTCTTAAGAATAAGTTTTTTGGCAATATCATTCACTGGAAGGTTATCGTTTTCCCATAGCACCATTAAAACCAGGTATTGGGGATAGGTGATACCCAAATCATTCAGTAGGGGTTGATACTCTTTTGTGATTAAGCGGGATGTAACGTATAGGGGGAAGCAAATTTGATTCTCAAGTTTTAGTTGCTCGTATGTCATACCAAAAAAATATCGCAGGAATAAATACTATAATACGAAAAAAGAATTAATCGCCTGCGATATATTGTCAATCTTTATGGAATAGGAAAAACCAACTTATTTCAAAGTCTCTACGAAAGTGTCTTCCAAAGGTGAAATGGAAGGGCCGAAATAATGTGTTAAAGTTCCTTCTTCATCGATCAAATACTTACTAAAATTCCAATCAGGGGCATGTCCATTCCAGCCATTCAGGTTTTTATCAGAAAGCCACTTGAACACTTGTTGCTGTTTTGAATTTTTAAGGACTACCCCTTTTAATGCTACTGGAAATGTGACGCCATAGTTTAATTGACAAAACTGGGCGATTTCATTATCGTTGCTTTTTTCCTGCTCAGCAAAATCATTTGCTGGAAATGCAATGATCTCAAGGGAGTCTTTGGATTGTTCGTAAAGCGATTGCAACTCAGCATACTGACCAGTAAATCCACAATTGGAAGCAGTATTTACAAGAAGCACTTTTTTACCTTTTAAATCTGAGAAGTCGATGGTCTTACCATTATTCAAGTCTGCTTTTAAATCGAAGAATGATGTTGATGGAGCAGTTTTGTTTTTATTAATCAACATGGTTCCACTTTTTCCCTTCTTACCCAATTTTCGAATAATCGGATAAGCTATACGTAAAAACTTCTGTTTGAGGGTCTCAGTCTTTTTCACTTGTGTGGCAGTTGCATCACTCATAAACTTAGTTATTGATTGTTGTGTTTAATCTTTTTCAATAATATATCGTACGCGATACAAAGCTAAACAATTTTTTATATCGTGCGCGATATATATATGCCTTTCGAATGATTATTTTTTTATTAATAAAAAAAGGCCTCACAATGTTGTGAGACCCTTTATCTGTTGTGTGGATTAAAATTTGCTAATGCTTGTAGATTTTTTCAGCCCAACTAGATTCATTGGTCCGTACTTGTAATATGTATTGCCCGGATTCAAGCTGATGTAAGTCCAACTGGGTGTTAATTTGATTTCTCCTATCATACTGTTGTTTAATCAGAAGACTACCTGTTAGGTTGAATAGCTGGATTTGAATATCAGTCACTCGTGTAAATGAGAGCTCGATGTTCAATTGATCTCTTGTTGGGTTCGGGAAATATTTTAAAGCTTCTTCATAAATAGAAGAGGTTGAAGTGATCACTCCACCAATTGTTACAGATTCCGTTACTGTACACCCATTGGCATCAGTTACAGTAACATCGTAATTACCAGCAGTAACTCCAGATAAATCTTCCGTTTCATCTCCATTACTCCAGCTAAATTTATATGGAGTTACTCCTCCAGATACCGAGATATCAGCACTACCATCATTTCCGGATTGCGCATCGGTAGTTGCTACAATTTGCAAAGCAAAACCTGCGCATGGATTATCGGAATCGCTTACATTGAAGCTAACACTCATCTCTGGAGCTGCGTTGTGATTGATATCCCCACTTTGATTAGCGGTTACAGTTACAACTCCTACTCCCGCGAGAATTAAATTTGCACCATTTATGGTAGCTGGTCCAGTGATATCTAATGTAACAGGGAGCCCTGAAGAAGAATTGACGGTCACTTCGACAGAAGTCGAAACTGCAATGTCCTGGTCATCAATTGCATCTAAAGTGATAGTTTGATCAGCTTTGTTAATGGTCAATGTGCCATCAACTAGATTCAGGTTGTAGTTGTCTGCAGAACCGCCGAGTAATGATATGATGTAAGTTCCCACATCACTGGTTGCAGTTGCAATAGTACTTATGTTAGGATGAGTTGAAACCGAAGAATCATCATCACCATTTACGAACCCACTGTAGGAGAATGTTAATGTAGGAATCGCATCTCCGTAATTAATTGTTTGATCTGTTGCAGTGACTGTTAAGTTAGCTTTGTTCACAGTAAATGACTGCTCCACACTTTGAGCAGGTTTAAAATCATCATCCCCCTCTTGAGAAGCTTCAATTGTCACCTGACCTGCGCCTAAAAGTGATAATTGATTACCATTGACAGAAGCTGGACCACTAACAACAATATACGAAACCGGAAGCCCGGAGTCTGAAGAAGCAGACAGTGTAAAATCAGCGTCACCATAAGTCTTATCCGCTAGCGCATTGAATGTTATGGCTTGATTGTCTTTATCTTCTACTGTCACAGTTGCTGTTCCTGTACTCTGGTTACCACTTGCGTCCTGTACTGTCAGTGTCACGGTATTAGTCCCAATATCGGTGCTGGAGAATGTGGTTTTGTCCAGCGACAAAATTAGATCCACATCCGCTGTACAGTTATCAGATGAACCATTATCAATTTGGTCCACTGTAATTGTTGCAGCGCCTGAATTATCCAGGTCTACAACCATGTCTTGAGTAATTACAGTTGGGCCAATGTTATCTTCTACGGTAACTTGAGTTGTTGTTGTGGAATGATTCCCTGATTCATCTTCGACCGTGAGTGTCACGGTATTGGCACCAAGGTCAGCGCAACTGAAAGAAGATTTGTCAAGGGTATATACCAATTCTTCAGTGGAGGTACAATTATCTGAAGAATCGTCATCGACATCTTGTATTGCCAATGAAGCATTTCCATCAGCATTTAAACTGATCGTTACATTTTTTGAAGTGGCCAATGGAGCTATCTCATCAACTACGGTGATGGTGGCATCTGCACTTGTCTGGTTACCAGATTCATCCTCTACAGTTACGTTTACTGTATTTGTACCAAGGTTTGAACAATCAAAAGCAGTTTTGTCAAACACAATGCTAATGTTTCCACCATCGGTACAATTATCGGTAGTAGTGTGAATGATGTCTGTGGAAGTCAGTGTTGCATTGCCCTGGGTATCCAGTGCTAATTTTGCGCCTCCAATAAATAGGAGTGATGGTGCTAAATCGTCTTCCACGGTCACCGTCGCGGTTGTTGTTGATTCATTTCCTGCAGCATCTTCCACTGTGAGAGTTACTGTATTGGCTCCTATGTTGCTGCAATCGAAACTGGATTTGTCCAAACTAAATGTTAATTCACTCGCACTTGTGCAGTTATCAGAGGAACCATTGTTAACCAATGAGGGGTTAACTGAAACCAAACCATTGCTAGCTAATTGAACTGTGATGTTTTGAGCTATTGCTGTTGGGGCAACTTGTTCAGTTACTGTAATAACTGCTGTACCTGTTCCCTGATTACCCGATGCATCTGTTACGGTTAGTGTAACAGTGTTATTACCAACATCATTACAGGCAAAATCTGTCTTGTCTATACTCAATGACAAGTCACCAGTAGCGGTACAATTGTCAGACGATCCATTGTCTACTTGAGATGCAGTGAGCGTTGCATTACCTGAAGCATCCAATTGAAGCGTAATATTTTGAGTGATTACGGTTGGGACAGTATTTTCTACAACTGTTACTGTAGATGTAGCAGTACTTTGGTTTCCAGAGGCATCTTCTACAGTGAGTGTTACTGTATGTTCACCAACATCACTACATGTGAAATCTGTTGCGTCGATACTCAGCATAAGATCTCCTGAAGAAGTACAGTTATCTGATGAACCATTGTCAAGGTCTACACCAGTAATTGAGGCATTCCCAGATGCATCCAGTTGTATTGTAATGTCTTGTGCTATTGCATTTGGGTCTAAATTATCTTCCACTGTTACTGTCGATGTAGCAGTGCTTTGATTACCACTGTTATCGGTTACTGTAAGCTCGACTGTTTGTTCCCCCAGGTCATCACATGAAAAAGATGTGATATCCAGAGACAATTGTAAATCATTAGTGGGGGTGTCATCATCGGATGAACCGTTGTTGATTTGTGATGGGGTAATAGTGACTTGTCCTGAAGCATCCAATTCAACTGTGATATCCTGCACAATGGCAGTAGGTGGGGTGAAGTTCCTTGGAGTAGAACCATATTCATATGTTCCCATGTCGACCGTGCCATTGAAGGTACGGATGTTTCTATCCAGATCAGACAAAAGGGATTGAGGGACTCTGCTATTGTCTCCGGCATCTATTGCCGAAGAGGATGATTGCAAAGAATAATCATCGTTGGCGCCATCTGTGAATAATGGATCCTGGTCCAAATTATCCGAAATGGTACTTATTGTAGCCTTAGAGGCCAGGTTTGATTGGTTGGTAATGTTATTGGTTATTACCAGATTATTGAGTGGGTTCGAAGGGCGATTCATTAACCCAATTTGCTGCGTATTGACAGCTCCACCTGTTGTAAGGTTATTGTAAAAAATGTTGTTGTAGAACTCTGCAAGGACATTTGCTGAACTGTTGTTATTGAGTCTTCTCAAAACAACTGTTCCCATATCAATAGAAGAAGTTGTTCCAAGATCTTCATTATTGGCGAATGTGCAGTTGATGACATCAATATCCAAAGTCCCATCATTGGCGAATGCACATAAACTACTTCCTGTAAAGCCATCTCCGGCACTGATGTCATTGGCGATATTGCCATAAAACAGAGTATTATGAATTTCGGCCTCAACAAGCGCATTTGAATTGGCTGTTAAGCCTATTCCTGCTGCGTATCTACCAAAATTGTTACTGATAATGCAGTTTTCAACCTTAAACGTATTTTCACCACCATAAAAAGGTGTGAAAATTGCACCTTCTCTATTGGAAACTGTGTTAGTGAAAATGGAATTTTTCAGTTCAAGGCTAGTAGATTCAGCTTCCTTGTAAATTAATCCGCCACGATTATACAGGTTATTTCCAGTGTTATTGGCCTGACCTGATTTAACGGTCACACCATCAATTAACACATTGCTTCCAGTTACATTGATGACCCGATAGCTGTTATCATCCCTAAGACTATTGCTGTATGAAATATCCGAGTCATCATTCCCTGAAAGATCTCCGGATAAAATAGTTTCGTTGGATAACCAATCACGATCTGAAAGAACTGATTCCGATCCAGCAAAACCCCCGTAAAGAGAAACACCTTCATTCAGAACAAAGGCTTTGGTTCGGTCTGCTCCATCAGGTGTGTAAGTACCTGCTGCCGCCCAGATCACATCCCCGAAAGCAGTGGCCGCATCTGTCGCATCAACTAATTCAGTATAGGCATCAGCCCAGGATGATCCGTCATTAGCTCCTGTGGCATTTTCATCAACATATAATGTAATTGGAGAGGTTCGTTGGTTATAAATTGAGCCAACCTCATCAACAGAAAGCGTTTTGGCATAAAGCCTTATATCATCCACGAATTCAGTGTAGTGATCAGCACTCATGTCCTGGGAATTCCCAATAGAAACTGGTGTGGCTTCTATTGTTCTAAATTCATTCGTCCCATATTGGGTAGTACCTACCTGAAGCTCGGTTGTTTGAATAAGCGCGTTATCTACGTACAGTTTATAGATTACTTTAGGGATATTCCCATTGAGTGTGGGAGTGAATGCGGTTTGCATGGTTAATACAGCATGGTGCCAAAGTCCGTCATCAACATCTGTTTGCGTAAGAGTAGACCCAGAAGAGTACCGCGCAACATTGTTGTAATAGACATACCTCACATATGCTTTAAGGTCTCCATCCTGTAACGTGAATCGGTACCCTACTGAAGATCCATATTGATCCAGAATATATCGATTGAGTGCGTCGTTTGTGCTGGTCTTGAACCAAAACGAAACGGAGTAATTTGATCTTTTAGTGGCACTTACGGATTGCAAAACATCACCATTGAGAGAGATTGCATTTCCAGTGTAACCATCTCGGTCATTAACATTGGTCAGTGAATTTCCTGTTTGAACAAGTGTGTTCATAGAACTCTTATTGTCTACAAATGATCCACCTGTTAAAAAGTATTCGGTTATTGGTGTTTGGGCGTACCCAGAAATGACACACAATAAGAAGAGAAATGTGGTAAATTTTGTCTTCATTCTAGTTTCTTTAATTAACATCGAAACCAAAACTACTGGAGTGTTGAGGCGTATTATTAAACCAATTTCTGAAACCTCAGTTTGAGTTTTTAAAGGATCATTATTGCTTGCTAAACCAAATAAATTACAGTTCCTGCATCAGTACCATAAATTCTTCAGTGCGGTCTTTGGATAGAGAGACAGACTTGTCATTATCCATCAAAATGTAGCCACCATCTGATTTAACGTACTTTTTGATATGTAATAAATTGACAAGGTAAGATCGATGAGGTCGATAAAAGGGTTTTACATTTTGCAATAACTCATCAAAGTGCTTAAGAGGCTTGCTGATCAGAATTTCTCTGTCTTTGGTATCAATTTTGGTATACATGCCATCAGCTTCCAACATTATGATGTCGTTGAAAGCGACAAACTCAATACCATCATTTACAGGGAGTCCGATTTTTTTGAAATCATTTGACTTAAGGACATTTCTAAGTTCATCCAACCTTTGGTTGATTTTGGATTTTCCAATCATTCCAAGTGCTTTGTCCACAGCTTCTTTTACCTTCGATCCTCTTATCGGTTTTAGTAAGTAATCAATAGCGGAAAGTTGTATCGCCTGGATGGCATATTCACTGTATGCAGTGGTAAAAATTATTTCAAAATAGTAATCTGCTTTATTGATATAATCAAGGATCTCCAACCCGGAATTTCCAGGCATTTCAATATCGAGAAATACTATCTGAGGTCGGTGAGTTTTAATAAGCTCTACTCCAGCCAGTAAGCGGTCTGCCTCATAGATCTCTGTTATTTTCTTACAATTATCCTTAACCAACACTTTTAGCAGGTTCCGGGCTTTCTCTTCATCATCTATAATTATTGCCTTCATACTTTACGATTGGGATGGAATGGTCAGTTTTACTTGTGTGCCTGATGGCTGATCTACCTCATCTATTAAATCTATTACTTCAACACCAATTTTTTGATGGGACCGCTGATTAAACAAGTCTAATCTTGATGAGGTTGCCTCCATAGCAAATGATGGGTGCATATTGTTTTTAGACTCCTTGATTTTCATAGCTGCTTCACGTCCAATACCATTGTCAATGATGCTGCATAACAGGATGCCTTCCTCTAGTGATTCGAAACTGACCTCAAGCTTTCGTTCTCCTTTTTTACTAAAGAGTCCATGTTTGATGGCATTTTCCACATAAGGCTGAATAATCATGGTGGGTAACTTGAATTCATCTGGTTGAAGATTTTTATTCAGATTTACTGCATAAATAAAACCATCCCCAAACCTTAGAGCTTCAAGTTCCAGGTATTTCTCCAGTGTTTCTGTTTCTTCACGAAGAGAAATGTATCCTTTGTTGCTGAAATGGAGATAACTTCTGATCAATTCTGCAAAAGTAGCCAGGTAGTCACTTGCCAGGTCTTTTTGGTTCATGATGATAAATTCCTGTATAGAATTGAGCACGTTGAAGATGAAATGTGGATTCATTTGAGCTTTCAGGGCCTTTAACTCACTATCTCGGTATTGTTTTTCCAGTGCAAGCTGCTTTTGAGAGGATTTTAATTCCAAAAGAGCAATCTCTGCTTTTTTAGACTGTTTGAGTTTGCTGTTATAAAATACTGCCGCCAATACTATCATTATGGCAAGTGTAATGGCTCCAACAAACAAAAAAAGGTTGCGCTGACTTTCTGATTCGGCTAATTCTGCCCGGTTCTCTGCAAGAAGTTTTTCAGCAGCAACTTTTTCCGTTTCGTATTTTGTTTGAAGTTCGGCAAGTTGACTGGCTTTTTCCTTATTGAAAAGACTATCCTTAAGCTGAATATACTTTTGATAATGCGCTATAGATCCAGACAGATTTCCCTGAATGGAGTCCTTCATGAATTTCTTCTGATAGTATCCCATTAGGTCAATGTACTCTGTTACTTTCGGGATCATTTGGTCAGCTTTGACTTCATAATTCTGAGCTTTTTGAACCGCTCCAGTTAACATATTACAAACCATCAAACTAGAGTAGGTATTGATTAGATTTCCCGGGTTTTTAGAGCTGTTCTCAAGAAATGGCAGGATGTGTTCGAAGTTTTGTTGGGCAGATTGGTAGTCTTTTGTGTTAAATTGTGCGTTAGCAAGATTCAACCTGATTTCATGAGAGGTCAACTGGTCTTCCAGTTCCTCTGCAATAACCAATGCCTTATTGGCGTAGAACATGCTGCTATCATATTGGTTGAGCATTGAAAAAATGGTTCCCAATCTGGAATAACCATTCATCAACTGACGGTTTGCTCCAACTCCAGCATAGTAAGCATTGCTTTCCTTGATCAGTTGATAAGCTTTGTCCAAATCATCAGTTTTCATATAGATATAGGACATATTAGCCTTTGCTCGATTAGCGCTTTTATGCATCTTATTCGATTCAAAATACTTTGTGGCTGATAGATAATAATCCAGAGCTCCTGTTAAATCTCCTGCGCTTTCTACAACATTTCCCAGTCCAAAGTATACCTGATGAAGAGCTGAATCCAACGTATTATTCTTACAGATTTGTTCAGCATCGAGCAGACAAACTTTAGCAGAATCGTTATTGCCATAAATGGCATATGTCATACTGAGAAAACTGAGTGTATTAACCTCCAATAAATGAGCTTTTTGAGAATTCGCCAGATCAATAGCCTCCCTAAAGTAATAGATGGCAGAATCCTTTTGTTCCCTGACATAGGTTCTGGCAATGGTGTTATAAAGCACTGCTTTTGTGCTGTCATTTACATTGATTTGGTCAAGTTCCTTAAACAGACCCTCCCGATTAGGAGGTTGCGAAAAGGTGAAAGCCGCGAGACAGGTCATTACAAGTGTTCCCAAAAAGTATTTTACTAATTGCATTGGCAAAAAGATAGATTTCCGATGGCAATAGTAAAAAAATATTTATCAGAATAAGTCAGATTATTTCTGAAACCTCACTTTGAGTTTCTAACCTCTCGAAGGTTAATCTTGTTTTTTACCCAATAACTTCTTCAATGAATTATAAGAACCCTTGTATTCCCAATAAATCAATCTATCATATCCGTAAGATGTTAAAATGTATTTCTCAGTGACCGATTGAATTCTATCTACACTGATCAATTTCTTCATGGGTTTCTCAACCGTTACTTCTTCTAATATCTCTTTATTCTCTTCATCAAATCCATGAAGTATGATATGGTTTTGGACCTCTATTTCAATAAAGTTTGGTTTACTCATTTTCTTAACTTTTGGGTTTCCACATCCTGCCATAAGAAACACAGTAATGCAAACCATTAAATAACTCAGTTTTTGCATCTTTTTTCTACAAAAGTCAGAAATGTTTTTTGATAATAGAAATAGAATTTTATACATTAACTAATAACTAAAAGGTATCAAATGGAGTTGAGACATATTAAATATTTCCTGGTGCTTGCTGAAGAATTGCATTTTAGACGGGCAGCTGAGAAGCTTTTTATTGCTCAACCTGCGCTTAGTCGGCAAATAAAAGACCTTGAAGAGCAATTGGGAACCGTCCTTTTCAAACGAGATAAGCGAAATGTTTCACTTACTCTAGCCGGGAGGTATTTACAACAGGAAGGTTACCAACTCCTTAAAAAGGTAGATATGATTAAAGAATCTATTGCTGACCTGGGATCAACGATGACAGGTGTAATCAATATTGGTTACATTGGATCTGCCATGGTCGAGATCTTGCCTAATCTCATTCATGAAATGAATGAACGCTTTCCGGAAGTGAGAACTAATCTTATTGAATCAACCACCCAGAATCTGCTCAATCAGTTAATGGATGGTCAAATAGATGTGATGATTGGAAGACCTCATCAAAGTATTGAACATGTTCAGTCAGATTTAATATTAAGAGATTCAACTGTTTTGGTAGTTGCTTCAAAAAGCAAACGGGAAATTAATCAAGACTTCACACTAGGGGATTTGAAAGAAGTGCCATTTATTATTTATCCCAGGTCCGCCGGGAGCGATTTTCGGAACCAGATTGTTAGCAGGTGTAATGCACATGGGTTCTTCCCAAAGGTCAAACACGAATCGATCAATGCGTTCTCAATTCTAAAACTAGTAGAAAAGGACATTGGAATATCAGTGATGCCGCAAAGTATCGTACAGCAATATAACATGCGTGTCAAATACTTGAAGATGGAGGATTTGGAAATCCCGCTGGACTTAGTGATATCCTATAGGACCGATCTGGATCAGGAACTTATTAAGACTGTAGTAACACTAGTGAAAGCACAAATGAAGTCTGTTGAAGGTTGATTAAAAATCGCAAGTACCAATTATTTCAATTAATATCACCAGGGATTATATTTACTATTCAACACCAAGCCTCCATTCCACATTATGAATTACGAAGCTTTTGAGCCAAGCCCTGAATTAAGTGCAATAGTTAAATGTCACTGGATACTGGAAGTGCCAGGTGACCTTGAAGCCCCGAAGCAAAGTGTCCTGCCAGATGGGTTCATAGAAATGTTTTTCATATTGGGCGATGATGTGAAAAGGTTTACATCGGAAGATGAATTCATCATACAGCCTCGGGCAATGGTATTTGGTCAAATCACAAAACCTTATTTTGTACAACCGATTGGTGCTGTAGACACTTTTGCAGTCCGATTTTATCCTTTTGGATTTGCCAATTTTATCAATAGACCAATTCGAGACCTGGCTGATAAGGAAACAACCCTTAGTGAATTATTTGGGGAGGATGAGGCTAATGAATTGCAACAAAACATCACCGATGCAAACTCTACGCAAGCCAGAATTCAGGTCATTGAAAATTTCTTACTGGGTAAATTGAAGGAACAATCCATTATTGACAATATAGTGAAATCCACACTGGATGCTCTATTGGAAACCAAGGGGAGAGCTTCCATCAATTCTATTCTTAAAGACGATCTTTCCAAAAGGAGAAATATGGAAAGAAAGTTTGCCCAGCAAGTGGGGATTAGTCCAAAACAACTTGGTAGGATAATCAGACTACAGGCAGCTTTGAAGATGATGCTCAACAATGAGGCAGAAAACCTCACACAAGTAGCCTATGAAAATGATTATTATGACCAGGCTCATTTTATTAAGGACTTCAAAGAATTCACTGGAATTAATCCAAAAAACTATCTCAGTGATGATCAGATGATGCTCTCTTCATTAATTTATTCAAAAGACTAATCCTGTCGCACTTTTACAATTTCTCCTCCTTTTGCTGATGTAATTATGCATAAAGACATCAGAATCAAATCAAAATGAAAAACAGAATAGTGAAACCTGTGATGATACTGGTATTAACCATAGCCAGCTATTGTCCAATTAGTTTAAATGCCCAGTCACAACAAAAAACAGAAACCATGAAAAGCTTTATTTCCATTTTTGAGATCCCGGCAACAGACATCAACAGAGCTGTTGAATTCTATCAATCTATCCTTGACATTAAAATCGAAGTTATTGACATGCAGGGAATGCAGATGGGGATTATTCCGAGTGAAGGACATGCTGTTTCAGGTGTGATCACCCAGGGAGAGGGATACGAACCATCTCCAAATGGAGTAATCGTCTACCTGAATGGTGGAGACAACCTGGAAACTATATTGAACAAGGTTGAAAAAAGTGGAGGGCAGGTTGTAGTACCCAAATCACTCATCGATGAGGAGAATGGTTATTTTGGTATGTTTATGGACTCTGAAGGGAATAGGATAGGAGTGCATTCGCCTAATTAATAACCAATGATTTAAAAAACGTAGCGTCATAAATTGATTTCGCGCTACGTTTTTTCAAACTTGAATTTTCATTATTGATCACGCTCCAAATACTTTTTGAGATTAAAAGTGATAAATCTATCCCAGGTATTTGAGCAAAAATCATAACAGATAAATGAGGGGACCAGACCCTCATGTGTGAAAAGCAGTTCTATTTCATTCTCATTGTTTTTTTTAACTAACCAATGGAGTTGCGTGCCCACCCATTCTTTTTCAACTCCTTCCAATTCTCCAATGATTTGCCTGGAGTCAATGCATTCCCAGGTAATCTTTTTATTGGGTTGGTATTCGACAACCTTAAATTTATACCAGGGTTCCCCCCATGACATAGTGAATACATCACCCAATTGCGAAACCGGGTTATCCTGATCTCCCCACCAATCTCCAATATTAGTTGATAGGGCATCAAATGTTACTTGAGGAGTACTATTGACGATTAGTCTTGCTGAATAATTCTTGTCTGCTGTATTCATAATTTAAACTAGTTGTATTTTAAAACCAGTTGTAAATATAATATACTGATTGTATTTTGCAATCAGAATTATTGATTTATGAAAGAACCAAGATCCTATTGCCCACAAAACTTAATTCTTGAAGTGATTGGTGATAAGTGGACACTGCTGATTATCAGGGATATAATGATTAACGAGAAGCGTTATTTCAGAGAATTTCTTCAGTCTCAGGAAAAAATAGCATCCAATATATTATCTGATAGGATGAAAAAATTGGAAGAAGAAGGAATCGTCACCAGAGGATCTACCTCTGATCACAAGCAGAAGATTAAATATTCATTGACTGAGAAAGGAATTGACTTGTTTCCTATTCTGATGGAGAATGCCAGATGGAGTTTGAAATACAAGCCTGTAAATCAAGAAGATGCACAAAAGGCACAAGAAATACTTGATTTGGGACAAGAAGGGTTTAATTCAGTAATGGAAAGACTCAAAGCAATCCACTTGTCTGGGAAATAGGTAGAATCTTATTACGTTTGCATTCCCCAAAAATGAAGATACGATTGTCCTGATCTAAGACATTATACAGTATCACCGAAACAAATTATTTTAGTAGAAAATACCTGTCGTATGTCTCATGCGAAAAGAATAGTGGTAAAAGTAGGAACCAATGTGTTGACCAGAGAAGACGGTGCACTTGATAAATTGATGTTCCGTGAAATTGTAGTTCAACTGGTTAAACTCAAACGTCAGGGGTGGCATCCCATTTTGGTTTCGTCAGGTGCGGTGGGAGCTGGTAAGGCTATTTTGAAAGAAAGTCATATCAAAAATGAGGCCGTGAGAAGACAGACTTTCTCCGCAATAGGACAGACCTCTCTGATGAAACGTTATTTTGAGCTGTTCATAGAGTATGATGTAGTTTGTGCTCAGGTACTAGCTACCAAAGAAGACTTTTCCGAGGGTGAGCATTATCAAAACATGATCAACTGTTTTGAAGGTTTATTGGAAGAAGGAGTGGTTCCTGTTGTCAATGAAAACGATGTGGTCTCCCTGGAGGAACTCATGTTTACAGACAATGATGAATTGGCTGGTCTTACTGCCAATATGGTGGGTGCAAGCAAATTGATCATTCTGAGTAATGTAGATGGTGTCTATGACTCCACAAGAACTGTCGTACATGAAGTAAGCCCTGACAATATGGAAGTTGAATCCTACATCTCCACAGAAAAATCCGGACGTGGAAGAGGAGGGATGCACTCCAAATTTTCAGTGGCCCGTCAAAGTGCCGCGAATGGAATTGAGACGTATATTGCCAATGGGAAACGTGATGGGGTGATACTGGATATTTTGGAGGGGAAGCAAATTGGAACAAAATTTTTAACTACATCATGAAATCAAGTCAATTACAAGAAGACCTTCATAAAATTCAGCAAGCAAGTCGCAAACTGATCAATATTTCAGATGAGTTGAAACAAGAAATAATTTGTGAGGTAGCCGAAAAAGCAATGGAGCAATCTGCAGTATTATTGGAGGCCAATCAAAAAGACCTTTCCAGGATGGATCCACAAGATCCGAAGTACGACAGACTATTATTGAATGATGATCGATTAAAGGCGATTGCATCCGATTTGAGACATGTTGCGGCATTGCCAAATCCGTTGGGAACAGTATTGGATGAATATGAAAAAGAAAATGGCTTAAAGATCTCCCGGATTTCTGTTCCAATTGGTGTTATTGGAATCGTTTTTGAGTCCAGGCCCAATGTTACTTTTGACGTGTTTGCGCTCACCTTAAAAACCGGAAATGCCTGTGTTTTGAAAGGAAGTAGAGATGCGGCGGATTCCAATGAAGCAATTGTTAGTATCATCAAAAAAGTGCTCCAAAAACATGATCTACAGGATACTGTCCTATTGGCTCCTCCTGAGCGGGAAGCTTTGCCTGAGATTTTAACTGCTGAAGGATTAGTTGATTGTATCATCCCCAGAGGAAGCCAGGGGCTGATTGAGTTTGTGAGAAAAAATGCCTCTGTTCCGGTTATCGAAACGGGTGCGGGTATTGTACATACTTATGTAGATACTTCGGCCGATTTAGCAAAAGCCAAAGCTATTGTTCAGAATTCCAAGACAAGAAGAGTGAGTGTATGTAATGCATTGGATTGCCTTGTGATACATCAAGATAGATTATCGGACCTGCCGAATATTTTGGAGGGAATGGATGAAAATTTCTCGGTAGAGGTTTTTGCGGATGAGAAGAGTTTTGATGTTCTTAAAGAAACTTATGATAGTCAATTGTTGAGACACGCTCAGGAAAAAGATTTTGGAGTTGAATGGTTAAGCCATAAAATGTCAGTAAAGGTTGTGAAGGATGTGGATGACGCACTGGCGCATATTGGCAAATACAGTTCTAAGCATAGCGAAGCTATTGTTACGGAGGACACAAATGTCATAGAAAGGTTTTTAAATGAAGTAGATGCAGCTTGTGTCTATGCCAATGCAAGCACTGCTTTTTCTGATGGTGGAGAATTTGGACTTGGAGCCGAAATTGGAATTAGCACCCAAAAACTACATGCCAGAGGGCCAATGGGTTTAAGAGAAATGACCAGTTATAAGTGGGTGGTGAGAGGTGATGGGCAGGTGAGGGGTTAGGTCGTTCCTTTTTTGTTCTGAATACAATACAATACGTGTTCTTCAAGGACGTGTCCAGGTAATTTGGGATGATTGAAAGTACCCTGGTAGGTCATTCCAATTTTTTGCATGACTCTTTCAGAAGGTTTGTTGTTGGTCGCAGTAAAAGAATATACCTTATCAAACACTAATGTCTCAAATCCATATTGCAGACATCGTTCTGCTCCTTCGGTTGCCAGCCCTTTACTCCAAACATCTTTTCTCAAACGCCAGCCAATTTCGATACAAGGTGTGAAATGCGCTTCAAAACGAGGCTTGGAGAATCCTATGAACCCGATAAACTGATTATCCTTCAATAGGTCCACAGCAAATAAACCAAATCCATCTTTTTCAATATTGTCACTGATCCTTTTCGCCATGCCATCACTATCTTCCCTTGACATTGTACCAGGGAAAAATTCCATGACTAACTCATCACTGTTGATGGCATAAAAAAAAGGATCCAGGTCGCTTTCTTTCCATTGCCTGAATCCTAATCTTTTTGATGTGAACAAATATTCACTCATATCTTATTTACCCCATGCTGAAGGGTTTTTTCTCCATCCTGATAGAGTGGCTAGTTGATTGCCAGTGATATATCCCATATCGAGTGCCTGAGTAAGCATTGTTTCATAATTGCTTAAGCAAAAAGCCTTAATGCCTGCTTTACTGAAATTATCCTCAGCCTGATCAAATCCATAGGTGAAAATGGCACCCATGCCTAATACCTTGTAATTGGCTGTAAGCAGTGCTTCTGCTGCTTTCAGCGAGCTACCTCCTGTGGAGATTAGGTCTTCTATTAGAACTACATTTTGACCTGCTATGATCTTTCCTTCGATCATGTTTTCCATGCCATGACCTTTTGGTTTGGATCTTACATAAATAAATGGCAGGTTTAATGCCTCTGCTACCAGGGCACCCTGTGGAATTCCAGCGGTGGCAACTCCGGCAATTGCTTCCACATCAGGGTATAACTCCTTGATTTGCGAAACAAGTAGGTCTCTTATTTCATTTCTAATGGCCGGATATGACAAAGACAACCTGTTGTCACAATAAATAGGCGATTTCCATCCACTGCTCCAGGTAAATGGATCTTCTGGCTTTAATTTGATTGCTTCAATACTCAGTAGGAACCCTGCTACCTTTTTTGCGATACTTTCTTCTGCTACACTGATAAACATGGCACGAAATTAACAATATTTTTTCCCCTGTTTAATCGAATTAATTTTAATTCACTTTTTCATTTTGTTTTATTTGCAAGAACGGATTAGAATGACCACCAGAGCATGAAGCTATTTATTAATGACATCCCCGTAAATATTGTCGAGTTATCTACAATTGAGGACTTGTCTGTTTACGATGTAGTGCTGGATGGCACAAAGAAAATACCTCACAAGCAACTTATTGATGATGTGATCATGGTCAATGCTCCGGCAGATAAGATAGATCACCTCTTTCGTTTAATGACTGATAAAAAATTCGTGCATCTTGACTCAATAACTTTCGGGGTAGAGAACAGGGAGCAAGTAGTGGATTACATCAAATCAAAATTCACAATTGTGGAAGCTGCAGGCGGAGTGGTCAGGAAAGGAACTGATATCTTACTGATATTCCGTTTAAAGAAATGGGATCTGCCAAAAGGAAAGCTTGAGAAGAATGAGAAAGCAAAGGAAGGTGCAGTGAGGGAAGTAGAAGAGGAGACAGGTGTAAAGGTCCAGCTTGGAGAAAAAATCTGTAAAACCTGGCACACTTACACCAGAAATCGGAAATACGTTTTGAAAAAAACACACTGGTATCAAATGGAGTGCCTGGATGATACAACTATGGCTCCTCAGGAAGAGGAAAGTATAGACGATGTAAAATGGATGCGAACTGATGAAGTAAGACAGGCGCTTTACAACAGTTACAGAACTATCCGATACGTTATTCAGGAATACAACAAACAGCTAAAATCTAAAGTGGCCGATCAGAGGTCGTAAGGAAGAAATTCATTTACATCACCATCGTACCGGTGTACTTCCCTGATAATGGTAGAGCTTACAGAAGCGTACTTAGGTGAAGTAATCAAGAAAACAGTTTCCAAATCATCATTGAGGTGACGATTAATCTGCGAAATACTATTTTCATACTCAAAATCTGTTGTATTTCGTAATCCCCTGATGATAACAGAAGCCTCTAGTTTTTTTGCCAAAGTAGCGGTTAGTTCATTGTATGTAATGACTTTGACCCTTGGTTCATCCACATATACTGATTTGATTTTCTCAACCATGAAATCAATATCAAAATACCTTTTGTTTTTTGCAGAATTGTAACCAATACCAATGATTACCTCATCTACCAATTGAAGCGATCTACGCACAATATCATCATGCCCTCTCGTGTAGGGATCAAATGAACCAGGAAATATGGCTATTTTTTTCATTAGTCACATAGAAAAATGCTGAACACATCAAAGTATTGATGGTCCATGATTTCGTCAAAATGGTACCCGAACTTCAGGTAGGAAGGTTTACTTCCAAATGAGATATTCTTGATGTACTTTCTTAGTATTTCTATTTGAGGGGATTTTGGTTTTACATTACCCCACATAAGCACTTTTGTTGTCTTTTGGCTTAAACCAATCTCTTTGAAAACCAACATGATGTACTTGAGGAAGTCATTGCTTTTCCTGACGGCAAACTGGTTGTAGTAGAATAACTTTTGATCTTTAGTTACTACAATATGAAGGATACCAGCATCATAAAGACAAAACATTGACTTTTCGTGGGTGTGATCATCATATCTGAGTACACCTTCGATCAGGGCGCTTCCCTGTTGGATAATCTGAATTTTCTTTTTGGGATAAAGCGATTGAATCCAGGTAACCAGTTTTTGGTCGTAGGCAAAGATATTTACAGCATCACTACCAATATGCTTATAGTAAGTGATGGACTCCAGCCCTTTTTTGATTTCACTGTTTAATAGCAGATAGTCACCAGCTGATTCTTTCAGGAAGTGTTCATTTGGAACCAGTGAAAACTTATGTGTTTTTAGAGAGACTTTAATTGAATTCCAGAAACCAGCTAATAATAAATGGTGATTATCAAATATGGAGTGAAGCACTTTCAATCTCGAATTGATCGTTTTCACATTTTCGAGCCGATAGTCCTCCAATAAAAGGCAATGATTATTACGGGTATCAGTGATGCATACTTGAAAATCCCTGATACCCACTTGTAGGGATAAGCTGTAATGGTGTAGATTATCTACATCAAACTTCTCATCCTTTATTCTCTTTACAATTTTAGAAGATGTAGTCGCGGTTGTCTCCAATCTTTTTTTATTCCCAATTACCTGCTACAGTAACAGCTGTTCTAGACCCAAATCTAAGTGGTTTTCGTGTATTATACTCACTGTCTTCTGATCTTCTTGGGTTAACAGGTTTAGGATTCCATACTTCGATCACGTCAACAGGAATACCACTCTTTGTGATCTTGTCTGCCCATACTTTGAATTTCACATCATCGTAACCAGGTACATATGGAAGTTTTTCAGATTCAAAACCTTTCACTTTAGAGAAAATCGAATCCATTACTGTAAGGGTACCGATTGTGTCAATTTCAACATAAATGCTATCTGCACCATAGTCTAATGGAATAATAATTTCCTTTCTATCTATCAAATAAAAACTACCTGAATCAACAAAATTTATCAACTTATCCCAGTCACTGGTGAATTGACCATTCACTGTTTGGTATGCTACTTCAGCCTGACGAATCAGCATTAATTGATTGATGACAGCATCTTCCATTTTTGCGATTCTTTCTTCTTCGTTGATACTAGAAGCGATACTATTAACCAGATATCCTGCCAAAGCAATGGCAATAACCAGAAATACGATCGTTAAAATTTTTGTTAGGTTCATCTGAAATTTTTTTTGCAATTATAAATATTTTATCAGCTTTTACATAAAAAACATGTAAATGCCTAAAAAAGGTACTTGTCCTCGAGATTTAAAAGTCTCTCAAAACTAATTAAACCATCTTTATTTTTTACATGGTTGAATAGACTATGTAATATCTCTGGTGGAAAATTATCCAAATCAGCCGAAGAGTGAAACTTTGCATCCTTGATTAATTGCTGATTGTCTCCAAATTCCGGGTCTTTTCCAATCTTTACGGCTCCACTTTCTCTGTTAACCAGGAAAAATAGCTCCACTGCGTGCAGTCCATTTTCAATATGCTCATTTACAAATAGAAATTTTAGGGCTTTTACCTTCAAGCCTACTTCTTCTTCAAACTCTCTCTTCAAAGCAGACACTATTTTTTCACCATATTCAACTCCTCCACCTGGGGGTATCCATAATGTGCCTTTTGCTCCTAGTCCATCATGTTTTACAAGTAAAAGCTTCTCATTTTCTATGAGTATTCCACAAACTCTTATCCTGATTTTTCCCTTATATAATGAAGTTATGTCCTGCTTACTTGCCAATGCCTTTAAACTTTAATTCCTTTGTATCAACTTTTTTAACTGTAGATGCGTTATCGTGTTAATCTATTGTTAAAATGAACGTGTGGCAAGAAAGTCACATTTTTATTGCTTTAATTTGAATTATAGAAACTAATAAATCATAAATATGAGAAAGGTATTTGCACTCTTAGTCGTTTCAATTTTAGCTGCAACTTACTCGTTTGCACAGGACGCAACTCCTGTTGAAGAAGAAAAAATATCGTTGGACGGACCATATATTGCATTTGCAGAAAAATCATTTGATTTCAAAGAAATCACACAAGGTGATAAAGTAGAGCACATTTTTGAATTCGAAAACTCAGGTACTCAACCATTGGTGATCTCAAATGTGATGACTACTTGCGGATGTACTGCACCGGAATGGCCTAGAGAAGCAATAGCTCCAGGTTCAAGTGCCTCCATAAAGGTCGTTTTTAACAGTAGAGGAAAAATGGGAAGGCAGAATAAAGTCATCACTGTTGTTTCCAATGCAACTAATAATCCCGAGAAAATAAAGATTGTTGGGAATGTATTACCTCAACAGGCAGTAGAAGCAGGAAAATAATTTCTGATTGAAATACAAAATATTGGAACCGGTTCTTATAAAACCGGTTTTTTTATGCCCATAATAAAATAGATCCATCCAACCATAAAACAAATTCCTCCGATGGGAGTGACAGGTCCAAATAACCTTTCATTTGTAACTCCAAGAAGATATAAACTACCACTAAATAACAACACACCTGTTAGAAAAAGCCAAAAAGCGGTTTTTAAGAACTTATTCGAATGCACCTGATAGATTAACCCAGTAGCAAGAATAGCTAATCCATGAAAGATCTGGTATTGAACACCCGTTTGAAAAGCCGAAAGTTTGTCATTGTCCAATAGGAGAGGTTTTAGGTAGTGTGCCCCAAATGCTCCAATTACCACTGACAATCCACAGATAATACCTCCCGTTATTAGTATTTGTCTTGATGTTTTATCCATAATTTCTAGCTCCAAATATTGCACTGCCTACTCTAATCATGTTGCTGCCTTCCTCCAAAGCTATTTTGTAATCACCACTCATTCCCATGGAAAGGATCCTTGGTTTAAAATTGGAAATGTCTTTATTTTGAATTGAATCAAATAAGGACCTTAATTGTCTGAATTCCTTCCTGATTTGATTATCGTTTTCGGTATTAGTGGCCATTCCCATAAGACCCATCACTCTCACATTCTGGTATTCAGAAAGTGTTTCAAGTAAAGTCATCAATTCGTTTTGGTCAAGTCCGAACTTTGTATCTTCTTCCGCGATATGCATTTGTAGTAGGCAATCAATCACCCTTTCATGTTTCTTTCCCTCTTTGTCAATTTGCCTGAGTAGTTTTTCTGAGTCCACACCATGGATTAGATGCACAAAAGGGGCGATATACTTTACTTTATTTCGTTGTAAGTGGCCTATCATGTGCCATTTGATCTCTTTTGGAAGGTTCTCAAATTTATCAACCAGTTCCTGCACTTTGTTCTCACCAAACTCTAAATGACCTCCATCCAAAGCTGCTAAAATGTCTTCTTTTGGTTTTGTTTTACTGACAGCCACCAATGTGAATTCATAGTCGCTGCAGTCCTCCAATATTTGATGAATGTTCTTACTGATTTGACTCATGATGTTGCATTGTAACGATTAATACATTTCATTTGTTAGAGAATTCTTAGCACAAAAAAGCTATGGCAATATTAGGAACATTACTCAAGAAAGGTATACGATTAAGAGAAAGTATTGAGCAACAATATTCTTCCCCGGTTGACCTTCAAAAAGAAGAGTTAAAGAAGTTATTGATCCATGCAAGAAACACAGCATTTGGTCAACATTATCACTTCAATGATGTGCTAGGAGGTTTCAAATCCCATCATTCCAATTTGTTCTACCAGAATTATGTCAATAATGTTCCGATCCATAGTTATGATAAAATATTTGATCGCTGGTGGAGCCTTGCTAAAGCTGGCGAGCGCGATGTATGCTGGCCCGGGAAAGTAAAATATTTTGCACTAAGTTCGGGAACTTCTGGTGCACCTTCCAAATATATTCCGGTCACAAAAGACATTTTTAAATCGATGAAGAGGACAAGCATCAGACAGATATTGTCCTTATCAAAGTATGACCTACCAGATAATTTTTTCACAAAAGGAATTCTAATGCTGGGGGGAAGTACAAGTCTTCAACAACACGGAAACTATTTTGCTGGTGATTTAAGTGGGATTACGGCAAGTCAAATCCCTTTTTGGTTCCAACATTTTTACAAACCGGGAAAGAAAATAGCCAAAACCTCCGATTGGAGTGAGAAATTGGATGAGATCACACTTAAAGCTAAAGGCTGGGATATTGGAATTATCGTGGGTGTGCCAGCTTGGCTTCAAATATTGCTGGAAAAAATCGTTGATCACTATCAGGTAAAAACGATCCATGAAATCTGGCCTAACCTTCAGATTTTTGTGCATGGCGGAGTTTCGTTTGAACCTTACAAAAAGGGGTTTGAAAAACTATTGGCCAAACCGTTAATTTACATGGAAACTTACCTGGCATCAGAAGGGTTTATTGCTTTCCAATCAATTCCTGGAGCTAAATCAATGCGTTTGGTGCTGAATAATGGTATTTTCTATGAGTTTGTCCCATTCACAGAAGAAAACTTCACTGATGATGGAGATATGGTGGATAACCCAAAGACCATTATGATTGATGCGGTTGAGGAAAATAAAGAATACGCTTTACTCATTAGTACGAATGCCGGTGCGTGGCGTTATATGATTGGGGATACCATAAAATTCACCTCTAAACTTGATTGTGAAATTGTGATAACCGGAAGGACCAAGCATTTTCTAAGCTTGTGTGGTGAACACCTCTCCTTGGAGAATATGAATAAAGCAATTGAATTGGCCAGTGATGAACTAAATATTGACATCAGAGAGTTCACCGTTATTGGCGAGAAACATGAAAACCTTTTTGCGCATTCCTGGTATGTAGGTACGGATGATCCAGTTGACGAAAAGTTACTGAACCAAAAAATAGACCAGCATTTGTGTGCACTCAATGATGACTATAAAACTGAAAGATGCCACGCATTAAAAAATGTCTTCCTGAAAGTATTACCAGCTGATACCTTCATCAAATGGATGAAACTACTCGGCAAAGAAGGGGGGCAAAACAAATTTCCACGAGTGCTGAAGAATACCAGAGCTGCTGAATGGAGAGACTACCTGAAAGAAAATCGATTGATTGAGGACAAAGAAGATGTGGAAGTAAATTCGTGAGGTATTACCGAATTTACTTCCATATTTAGTGCTATAATTTGAGTAACCGAATGTGATCGATCATAGCTTTGTTGACATCAACATTCATGTTATTGCTCCATTCATCAAATACCAATTTTAGTTGGTTATTACCCTGGAAAAGGTTTACAACCCGACTATTTGAATATCCCCAGTCTGACCACTCGTCTTTACCTCGTTGTGGGAATACAAAAGCTCCAACATACTGGTCATTTTGATATAAACTTCGAATGGCGCACTTATTATCTGTGTTCCAGGGACCACTTCCATTCGAGTATCTCATATCCAACAAGTATTCCCCAGCTTCTTCGACACTAATATTCAGTGTAATACTTTGATTCTGGTCATTAGAAATCTCAATAAATCCATCACCTGAATAATTTGAATAAGGGAGCTCAGATTTAGCAGCAAACTGTTCAGCTTCAAATTGTAGTGAAGATGCGTTGACATGGATTGGCTCAGAACTAAAACCTTCATAGCCATTTTCATCTACTGCAGCTACCTGTACAATTGCAAAATCATCTGTATCAATAGCATATCCAGAAGTTTTGACCTCACTTGCAAGCTTACCATCCAGGTAAATGTTGTACTTCACAGCCCCCTCTATTGATTCCCAGTTAATTGTATTACCATCCAAACTAGCTTGTACGGTAGGCAAAGAGAATTTGTTTTCTACCAGATTGATAGACTGTTCGAAAGTAGTATTGTCGAGTTCAATTTCAATGGTATGTTCTCCCTGAATACCTGAATCAATAAATGGTTCCTGCTCGTTACCATCCACTTTAAAGGATCTGATTTTATTTCCATATCCTTTAACAGTAATGGCCAGGGTGGCGTCACGATATTTGAAATTGCTAAGAGTTCTGGTTCCTCCATAATTTTGAGGAACAGCTGGAGAAAACCTGAGTCCATTTTCCTCAAAGTTCATACCCATGAAAACTCGGTGTACCATGGCCAGATTACCCGCCATACTCCACAACATACGATGCGAATTGATCTCTGTTCCGAGAAAATCTCCAGTGTGACCTACAATGTTTTCATAGTTGGTTAAAAACAATCCGGCCGCTCTATAGATGCTAGCTAATCCATGATTGAGCACAGCTTCATTTCCAGTTTTTGCAGCAGCAATATTCCAGTATGATTGCACAAAAGGCCATATACCATTATTGTGGTAGGGTGGAATACCTGGAATCTGAGGATAAATACAAGTAGTACCAAATGCTGTGACTGGTGATTTGGAAATGATTGCTTCTCCTTTTTGTTCATCCGCTACATCAAAAAGAATGCTCAAAGCTTCACCAAGTGCTTCAAACCGAGGTGACTGAACCAGATAAGGTCTTCCGTACAAAAATTGAGCATAATACCCCCGATCATCGATCCAGAAGTGTTCGTTTATTCCTTGTTTTAACTGGTCAGCCCTTTGCTGATAGATGCTACCATCTTCTCCTTTTAATGCGGCTATTTTAGCAAGTATCTGATGCGCTTGAAAATGAACTACATTGGTACCCAGATTCTGAGAAACATAAATGTCCATATTTGACATCCATTTGGGATAGGTTTGCTCACGCCAATCCAGAAAAGAAGACTCTCCCGAATAAAGCCCTGTTTCTTCATCGAAAATAGTTTTGTAATCATCATCCAGGGTGTTTTTTATGATCGGGTAAATCTCTTCTAGCCAATCCTGATCACCTGTTGCTTTATAAATCTCCCAGGCAGCCAGAACCCAGGTGGTTCTATCTGATGAAACTGGCCAGGCGCCTCCAGAGCCAGTATCCTGAATGACCCGGTCTCTTTTAATTTTCTTTCTAAGGCTTATTTTGGCAACCTCAGGCTCATGATAAGCAAATGCTAGGTAAATACTGTAACTGATGTCTCTTGTCCAAACTCCACCCCATTTTGCACCAGTCCGGAATGTAGAGTCATCCTCTATGTTAAGTGTAGCTTCTTCCAGACTAAGATTAAATAAAGCGTCTATCAAAGGTTGATCTGAAGTATACTTAGGTCTCTGGTTAATGTCAACACTCAATTGCCATTCTTTATCTTCATAGTCCGCCTCATTATAGGGATTTAATAAAAGAGTAATGGAGTAAATCCCATCCTCATCAGTAGGCTGTAATTTAAGTCCCTGATTATCAAGGTTGACAAAATCCCAGGTTAGAGGTTCTGATCCACCAGCAATGTAAATGCCTTTGAAATCAGACTCGGCTACTTTATTGCCGTCATATGTTTCAAAATAGCCTTTTTCCTTAAATTGATCAAAAATGGATGAAACGTCCACCTTAAACGTGTACTCATAATTGGTTGGGAGGAACGTACCTGGGTTTTCAGGTGCTGGTGGGGGCTCTTCTCCGAATTTTACAACAGAAGACTCATTTTCCTCACCTACGATTACCCAATGATTCTTTCCAGGAGGTAATTCGTTGTCCTTTTCATTGATACTGAATTTAAATATAATCAGACGGGAATATGACTCACTGGCTGGACTTTTATAGTTGGATTTGATGTGAGTGGGGGAGACCACCTCTGCTACATTTGATCCCTGGACCACTTTATTGCTATATACTGTAAATGCCTCAGATTGATAGAGCACATCGTCAGTTGGTTTTTCCTCATTGTTGCACGCAAAAAGCATCACCATTGCTAAAAAAGTAAGGTTTTTCTTCATTTTTCTACACTTTAAATCAGGCTCAACTTACAAAATTTCCGCACCAAAAAAGAAGTGATTCCTGATAAACATCATCTGTTTTGGTGGATATATACCAGAAAATAAGTGAAGTGCTATGGGTACTTTGATATCATGAGCCCAACCTTGGGTTTAAGTGTTCATTAAAATGTTGAGATTATGGAACTGAAAAAGAACCCCGCATTGGAATTATCCAGAAAAAGAGGCTTATTCTTCAGTATTGGACTTTGTATTTCATTGTCACTTACATTGATCGCCTTTGAGTATAGAACTTCTGGAGATTCAGATTTGATGGAACTCGGTAATGTAAGAGCCGAGTTTGATGAAATGATTGAAATTCCCCCTACGGAACAACCACCTCCTATGCCCAAGCAGGTGATTCAAATTGCAACGTTTGTTGAAGTTCCGGATGAACAAGAAATCGAAGATGAGTTAGAGGTAGAATTAGACGTAGAGATCACTGAGGAGACTGTGATTGAAGAGTTTGTTTTTGCAGAGGCACCTGAAGAAGAGGAAGCAGATGAGATATTTACAATTGTAGAACACAAACCTTCTTTTCCAGGTGGAGACAATGCCATGTACGAATACCTTTCTAAACAGTTGAATTATCCCACGGCAGCAAGAAGAATGGGGGTTCAGGGAAGAGTTTTTGTACAGTTTGTTGTCAGTCAGGATGGTTCAATTACTAATGTGGAGGCGGTTAAGGGCATAGGTTCAGGTTGTGATGAAGAAGCTGAACGTGTTGTGAAAAATATGCCGAAATGGGCACCTGGTAAGCAGAGAGGTAAAGCCGTGAAAGTGAGGTTGATCATTCCTGTGTTTTTCAAATTGGCATGAGCAAAAGGTGATTTAACGTTTTTTAAGAAATTAAGTCCAACATAAAATTTTAACGGCGCGTAAAATTAGAGAAATAAAACCCTCACTATGCGCCGATTTACCCTCCTGAACAACCTACTTGGACTGGGTGTGTTCACAATTTCCTGCCTTGTTTATTTGCTTACCTTAGAACCTACAGCCAGTTTTTGGGATAGCGGAGAATTCATTGCTACAGCTTATAAATTAGAAATACCTCACCCACCTGGCGCACCGTTGTATTTGCTTTTTGGTAGGCTGGTAGCACTTTTTGCCCCTGAACCAACATTAGTTGCCAAATACATCAATGGACTTTCAGCAGTAGCCAGCGCAGGAGCTGTCATGTTTTTATTTTGGTCAATCGTGATGATTGGGTTGAAACTAAAGAAGCAAGAATCAGCTAATAATCAGTTAACCTCAATATTAGCAGGACTCATTGGTAGCCTCACTTTTGCTTTCACGGCTTCCTTTTGGTATTCAGCAACAGAAGCAGAAGTATATGGGCTTTCTACATTCTTCATGGCTCTGATCCTTTGGGCAATTTTGAAATGGGACCGTTTACAAGACCCGGTGGAAGAAAAAAAGTGGGTGATTCTTATAGCTTTCATTACCGGGCTTTCTGTTGGTGTTCATCTGTTAAACCTATTGGCGATTCCTACAATTGGCTTAATTGTCTATTTCAAAAAATCTAAAAGACAAAGTAGAAAAGGGACTTTGATTGCATTAGGGCTATCGGCATTGGCACTTTTGGTAGTGATGTATGGGTTGGTAACTATTGCGAGTGTAGGTAAATATTTTGAGTTGTTGATGGTAAATGGTCTGGGGTTACCCTTTGGTACCGGTGTTTTGGTCCTGGTATTATTCATAATTGCCTCTATTATCCTGGTGATATATTATTCGCACAAAAGAAAATTTGTCTGGCTGAATACGGTCAGCCTTGGTTTTTTGTTTGTACTGATAGGTTATTCCTCTTATGCAACTATTCTTATTAGAGCAAACGTTGGTCCTCCGATTAACCAAAATGACCCTAAAGATATTTTAGGACTAATTTATTATCTCAACATGGAGCAGTATCCCAAGAGACCATTGCTCTATGGTGAGTATTTCACGAGCCAATTGCAGCGATACGAAAATGATGGAGTGGTCTATGAGCAGGGGGCAGATAAGTATGAAATCAAGGAGGATAAAATAAAGAAAATCTTCAAGCCGAACGAGCAGACCATTTTACCGAGAATGTGGAGCACACTTAATCCCAATCACCCTGTTGCATACCGTGAGATCATGGGGCTAAAGTATGGTGAAATTCCGTCATTTTCAGATAACCTGGTTTATATGGTCAAACATCAAATGGGGCACATGTATTTCCGGTACTTCTTGTGGAATTTCGCCGGTAAAGCATCTAGTATGGACAATGCAGGGTGGTTAAGACCTTGGGACTACTTTGAGAATGTTCCGGAAATTCTAGCCACAGACAAAGCAAGAAACAACTATTTCATGTTACCGCTAATTCTAGGCATGATTGGTATGATTTTCATGTTTCGTGCCAATATGCAAATGTTTTGGTCGATTGGGCTTCTGTTTTTGATGACGGGATTTGTATTGGTTTTGTATCTGAATGGTCCACCAACCGAACCTCGTGAGAGGGATTACATTTATGTTGGCTCTTATCTGGCTTTCAGTGTCTGGATCGGAATTGGTTTCCTTGGTGTTGTTGCGATTTGGGAAAAGATATGGAGTCAGAGGCGAGTAGCGGTCAATGTAGCCACATTTATTTGTCTTCTGACAATACCAATATTGGTGCTCTCAACCAATTGGGATGACAATAACAGATCGAAACGGTATTTCTCAGCGGAATCAGCCAGGAATACGTTGGCATCTTGTGAACCGAATGCCATTTTATTTACCGGAGGAGATAATGATACGTATCCACTTTGGTACGTTCAGGAAGTGGAAGGTTTCAGACAGGATGTTAGGGTGATCGTTCTCAGTTATGCCAATGTTGACTGGTACATCAACCCAATGTATGAGCAAATCAATGAGTCTGCACCTCTTCCATTGACACTGGATGCGAAGAACTATAAACAGGGAGGTCTAAATGATTATGTATTGGTAGCAGAAAACCCAACTCTGGAGAAAGGAATTGACTTACACAAGTACCTTGGATTATTAAAGAAGGAACACAAACTGGTCAAAACAAGTACATCGAATGGTGAAATATCTGTTTTACCTTCCAGAAAAGTTATTTTGAATACTGATTCTTCCAAGATTTTGAAATCTGGTGCTGTACCGATGGTTTATGAATCATTTGTTTCTGATAGGATTTCATTTGAAGTTAATGGTAGAGTACTTCAGAAGCGAGATCTTTTGATATTGGATATGCTGGACACCAATAGATGGGAACGTCCAATATATTTCAACAGCACATCTCTCTCACAAGTAGCTCTTGATTTTGAAAATCATGTCATCCAGGTAGGTGATGTGATGAGGTTATTACCCTTGACAAAACCCGAAAAAGTGGAAAGGTTGATAGATTCACGGAGAATGAAGGAGAATCTTTTGACGAATAGTAGTTATACAAACCTCGACAACCCGGATATTTTTTATAGTGGGTACTATGAATACTTTACTGAGAATTACAGAAGCTATTTTAATCAGTTGGCCAGGACTTTAATTGACGAGGGAGATATAGATTCTGCTAAAGATGTCATGAGGGCATCTTTGAATTATTTTCCTGATGAAAGCATTCCAATGGGATTAGCTTCGGGGATTTCTAGTGTTACTAATTTGCTTACAATCCATGAAAAAGACACAGCTAATCAATTATCAGAGAGATTAGTCGCCAGGGCTGTTGATTGGCTTGATTATGCCTATGAAAATGATACCTTGAATGAAATTGAAGCGAGAAGACACATGGTGCTAATTAGTGAGCTGTCAAAAGTTTTCCATGCATATGGAGACTATGATCGGGCAAAAATCTATCAGAATATTCTGAAAAATTATAGTTCATAGGAAAGAGAACCCCTCCGGAGAGGGGTACTTGTTTTATTCTTCCAGTTTAACAATTCTCTCTACAACATTGTATGGTCCGGGAATTGCGTTTCCTGATGCATCAAGTAGCTCAAGCTTAACTTTTAAATCTCCTTTCGGTGCATTTTCAATGTAATAGGGTACCCATTCCGTAATCATAAATTCTTCACCATTAATTGTTGCCTTTACTTTGTTTCCATCTTCAGATAGTGAAGTATTCAATAGGAAGAAATCCAGTAATACTTTTTCAGTGTCTTTGCCTGAGTAAGTTCCTTTTGGTCTGCTGTAGAACATATGTTGAGCACCAAAATCAACTGTATCAGGAGTTCCGTCACCCACAGTAAGTTGTTTGGTGATAAAAGAGCTCGGGTTTTTTACACTTTCATGATAAGACCTGGATAAAAATGCAAGAATGGTATAGTTTCCGGGTTCCAGATCCTTCTCAAATCCTGGTTCATAGTGTGCAGAATATGGTCCGTTGTTCAATATGAGGTGAATATGTTGCCCTTTTCCAGAATTGGCAATTCCCTTTTCAGCCGCATCCTCGGTTTGTACACCTAATTCGTAATTGCTCACATTAAAAGCAAATTCCACAGCACCTGTATCAACCATATCAGCATTAGGTTCAACAAGAGTTAATACTGCATCATTATACGCCGGAGAAGCCGGTGCTTTTGTCAATTTGATAGTGGAGGCAGTTTTTTCCTGATCAGTTGTGTTGTCAGCTTCTTCCTTGGATGAAGAGCTGCCACCACATGACCACAAAAATATTAGTCCAACACTGAGTAAAGTAAAGATTCGATTTGATCTCATCATGTTTAAGTAACGTTTAAGTTTAGGTATCAATTTTAGTTATTCAGTGAGCCTTAACTGCTACACCAATTGGTTCAACTTCCATAAAGTTCATTATTCCAGCTGAGAGTAAAAAAATAAGCCACTCATTTTAGTGAGTGGCTTTATTTAAATCATCCTCAGTTTCTTAATCTTTCAAGAAATTTCTCAGTACGTAGTTAAGAATACCACCATGTTTGTAATATTCCACATCCACCCCTGAGTCCAGTCTTAATTTCGATTTGAAGTCAACTTTTGACCCGTCTGGTTTGGTAGCTGTAACATCAACAATTTTACCTGGTGTCAAATCTGAATCTATGCCCTGGATATCATATGTTTCCGTACCATCCAAACCTAGTGTATTTTGGTTTTCACCTTCCATGAATACCATTGGCAGGACACCCATACCTACAAGGTTTGATCGGTGTATTCTTTCAAAACTCTCAGTTATTACTGCTTTTACACCTAGTAACGTGGTTCCTTTAGCGGCCCAGTCTCTGGAAGAACCAGATCCATATTCTTTACCACCAATTACCACAAGAGGTGTTCCTGCTTCCTGATATTTCATTGAGGCATCATAAACATACATTTCCTCACCAGTCGGGTGATAAGTAGTCCATCCACCTTCTTTAGAAGCAAGCTTGTTTTTGATTCGCACATTAGCGAATGTTCCCCTCATCATGACTTCATGATTTCCTCTCCTTGAACCATAAGAGTTAAAGTTCTTTTGCTCGATTCCATTAGAAGTCAAATACTGACCAGCTGGATGTTCTGGTAAGAATTTACCTGCTGGAGAGATATGGTCAGTTGTTACCATGTCACCTAGTTGCAGCAATACTTTTGCCCCAGTTATATTTTGTGGTTCAGGAACAACTTCAGATATGTTTTTGAAGAATGGAGCTTCCTGAATGTAGGTAGACTTGCTGTCCCAGTCATACAATTGACCTGTTGGCGCATCTAATCCTTGCCATGCTTCATCTCCATCAAATACTTTTTCGTATGTCTTTTCGTAATCTGCAGCAGTTACCACTTTGTCCATTACCTCATTGATCTGAGCTTGAGATGGCCAGATATCTTTAAGGAATACCGGTTCACCGTTAGGATCATGTCCAAGAGGCTCTTTGTCCATATCAAAATCCATTCTTCCAGCTAGAGCGTATGCTACAACCAGCATTGGTGATGCCAGGAAGTTCATTTTAATATTAGGGTGGATTCTCGCTTCAAAGTTTCTGTTTCCGGAAAGAGCAGAGCAAACAACCAAATCATTCTTGATCACTGCTTCCTGAACTGGCTTGATCATGTCGCCACTGTTTCCAATACAAGTTGTACACCCGTAACCTACAGTGTGAAATTTCAATGCCTCAAAGAATGGCATCAAACCTGCGTTGTTTAGATACTCAGTAACCACACGGGATCCCGGAGCAAGTGATGTTTTTACCCAAGGTTTAACGTCCAGTCCTTTCTCTACCGCATTCTTCGCTACTAAACCTGCTCCAAGCATAACACTTGGGTTTGAAGTATTGGTACAAGAAGTAATTGCAGCAATCACCACAGCACCATCTGTTAGGTTATATTCAATATCACCAATCTTCATCGGGATACTCTTGATTTTAGTGTCCTGAGGTGCAGTTGCAACAGCAGGGTCATTTGCCCATCCTCTTTCAGCAACCGGTACATAAGACCTGCTGTAATTCTTATCTAGAAGGTCAATTACTTTTTCTTTGGCCTCTCTTAATAATATTTTGTCTTGTGGTCTTTTAGGTCCGGAGATAGTTGGTTCAACTGTTCCCAGGTCAAGCTCAAGTGTTGCAGTGTATTCAGCCTGGTCGTCAGCGTCTCTCCAAAGCATGTTTTCTTTGGTGTAGGCCTCTACCATCGCAATGTGCTCATCTGCACGATTTGTCTTTTTAAGATAAGCCAATGTCTGCTCGTCAACAGGCCAGTGTGTATCTGTGCAGCCAAATTCAGGTGACATATTTGAGATAGTAGCCCTATCAGGAATAGTAAGGTTTTCCAATGCAGGTCCGAAGATTTCAACAATCTTCCCTACTACACCGTGATCTCTTAACAGTTTTACAATTGTCAATACAAGATCGGTAGCAGTCGCACCCTCTCTAAGTTCACCTGTTAGTTTCAGTCCGATAACCTGTGGAAGAATCATGTATATCGGCTGACCGAGCATTGCGGCTTCTGCTTCAATACCTCCAACACCCCAACCAAGTACTCCAAGCCCGTTCACCATTGGTGTGTGAGAATCAGTACCTACTAGTGTATCAGGGAAAATGTAGCCATCTCTTGGCATTACTACTCTTGCCAGGTTTTCAATATTTACCTGATGGCAAATACCCATTCCTGGAGGAACCACTGTAAAATTATCAAATGCTTGCTGACCCCATTTTAATAGTTTGTATCGCTCTGCATTTCTTTGGTATTCCAGGTCAACGTTTTTTTGATAGGCATTTTGAGTTCCAAAAAAGTCGATCATTACTGAGTGGTCAATTACCATCTCGGCGGGTACGATCGGATTGGTTTTGCTCGTATCTTTTCCTTTTCTGGCAACCTCAGCCCTAATTGACGCAATGTCAACTACAGCGGGGACACCAGTAAAATCCTGCATTAGAACTCTGGCAGGTGTATATGGAATGTCTTTATCTCCGGCGGTTACTTTCCAGTTAAGTAAAGTTTCAAGGTGTTCTTCAGTTACAGCAAATCCATCATAATTTCTGATGGCATTTTCTAAAAGAATCCTGATAGAGTAGGGTAGTTTCTTTACCTCAGGTCTCTTTTCAGCCAAATCTTTCAGGCTGTAATACTTATGCTCTCCTAGTGGGGTTTTAAGTTGCTTCTCAATTCCAAAGAAATCTTTGCTCATGTTGATTTGTTTTTAAATATAGTTTGATACAAACTGTGGCGAGTGCCAAAGTTAAAATAAAAAACACAAACCTTTTATACTTGTTTCAGGCATTGATTTATTGAGGTTGACAATAGTCCAATAGGAAAAATTTATATCAACCCAGATGGTATCACTTATTGCTGAGATGTTCTCTTAAATAAGTAAAATCCTCCTTGTTGGTCAATCAGCTCAAATTCCGGGAATCCTTTAAGTTTTTCCAGCCTTTTTGGTTTTATGACTATGTAGGTGTCCAGGTCTTTTTTGCTGTGGTATAGTTCGTTAAGGTCGTACCCGCTTAAATGTGTTGGCCGTTTTGAATAGAAGTATTTACCATAAGATTTGAAGCCATCAGTGTCCAGATAGACTTCTTTTCCTGCTAAACGCTTGAAAAATTCAATTGAACCTCCCTGCACAGCTTTTTCAACTGGTGGTAGAATTGAAAAAAGGGCACTGTTCATAAACAGACCAAACATTAGGCTGTACGTCAACACACCAGTAAGAATTTTTCCTTTTCGGTAAAGCCCAAATGCTATTATAATTGCCAAAACCCAAATCAAACCAACATAGATAGTATAGGAGGGTAATTGCAATGACCCAATGGACTCCCTGCCAAATTGGTCTCCTTCAAATAATAGGTCGATGAAACTTTCTTGCTGAAAAGCCAATGGTGCAATGGCGATTGGGATACTCAATAAAAGCCCCATCACCAGAAAAAACGAGGTTTGCTTCATTTTTCCTGATTGGTAAGACTTGTAAATGGTGTATGCTGCTAAAAATGAAAGTGGATAATACGTAAGTGAGGAGTAATTGATGATTTTGGTTTTTACCAGTGAAAAAAGAATCAGAACTACCCAAAACAACACCATCATCCATCTATTGAAATCATATTTTTCTTTTTGGGTTTTCACCAGGTTTTTCAGTGCAAATATTGACAGTGGAAAGCATCCAATGAATACCACCACAAAGTGATAGTAAAAAGGTTGACCATGTGTGGCAATGTCTTTTGAAAGTAGCCCAATCATATAGGTGACAAACTCCTCAATAAATTTGGGCCCTCTCATGATTGTTTCAGGACCAAACCATATTCCTGTCATCAATAATATTCCCAACCCAAAGAAAAATATTTCCGAAAACCTTAAGAAATCTCTCTTTCTGCTGAACACAAGCCAATAAGTCGATACAGTGAGTCCAAGTATTAACAAGGCAACAGGTCCTTTGGCCAGGATACCAACTCCGTTAATGATACCCACCAAAAAGAATTGCTTTCCCTTCCTATCTTGTTGATGAAGGATATAAATAAAGTAGGCCAATGAAGAGAATATACAGAAATTGAAAATTGGGTCGATCAAGCCAGTTTTGAAAAAGAAGAATGGCAATAACCCTGAAGCATAACACAATGACCAGATCAATCCGAACTTTCGGTTAATGATATGTGATCCAGTAAGAAACAATAATACCAAACAAGCTATACCTGTAAGGGCATTTGGAAAGCGCGCTCCAAATTCATTGATTCCCCAAATGGTAAAACTCAAATTTTGTACCCAGGCAAATAGTGGTGGTTTTTCGTAGAAAGGCTCAAAATTGACCTGAACTTTGAAATATTCTCCAGTTAATCTCATTTCCCGGGACATTTCGGCAAAATTGATTTCATCCCAATCAAACAGGTGTACTTTGCCGATAAAGGGAAGGAAAAGAAGAACTCCCAGTAAGCAGATGATTATCAGTTGTTTTTTCTGGTTCTGTTGAAATATGTATTGCGTTATTTTATCCAATTTCGAGTATTTAAGGGCCAAAATTAAAATCTTTTTGATAATGAGAACATGATATTACTATGCGTTTCAACACAAAAGGAATAAACGGGTATGCATGAACGAGGGAGAAGAAGAAATTATTTTCAGTGGAGGCAGATATTATGCCTTCACTTCCATATATACTGGAAGCTCAACAAAAAATCTGGTGTTTCCTGGTTCACTGACAAAATTGATTATTCCTTCGTGCCTTTTGACTATTTTTTGAACAATATCAAGTTCAATCCCACGTCCCTCACCAAGTGGTTTTGGTAAGAAATGGTTAGATCCAACTACTTTAATCAGGTGTTTAGATGAACCAGAAAATCTAACGTATCAACGTTATCAGCGTAATCCCAAACATCAGGATATTGAGCCTGTCCAAATGGGAAAGAATTCTCAAAATGCTGCTTGACAATATCCCCTCCTACAATGCACTGGATCTTATTCTGGTGTGTACCTATCATTGATTTGAGTTTGGTGAAATCTTTATAACCTTCCGTAAATACAGTACTAATTGGCGATACAAGATTCTTGTCCTCTTTTGTCATTAGGAAACCAGTATCATAATGTGGTTCTTTATTGACTAACAAAATTGATTTATTGTAATCGTAGTTGTTTCGATATTTATTGTGATGAATTATTTCTTCATAACTTTCGAAGTGTGGGAAGGTTTCCCTTATGTCAAATTCTTCAGGGTAATAGATTTTGGAAACGTTTCTGCAACCAAGACCAAAATACATGAAAATATCCTTACCAAGTGCATTTAGTTGTTCAGGGGATTCATTTCCAGATAGGATTGCAATGGAGGTCCTGTTTTTACGTATGATGTTTGGCTTGTTCCCAAAATAATATTCAAAATACCTGGCGGTATTGTCGCTCCCTGTTGCGATTACTGCGTCAACATCTTTGAGAGACTGTGGGATTTTTATGAAAGAATCAAATGTGGGTTCAATCTTCAGCAACCACTCGATCAACTGGGACATTAAAATCTCGTCATCACTGCTTTTTTTGATGGCAACCTCATGTCCTGAAATAAGAACTGAAAGTAAATCATGAAAACCTACCATTGGTATATTCCCAGCCATCACTATTCCTACTTCTTTTTTAACAGTAGGGTTTAGATTATACTTTTCTGTCCAATTGGTTAAAGACTCAACAGTAAGCATTTTGGCTATCCCAGTAAACGCCGATTTAACCGAATCAGTAGTGAACCATTGGTTTTTGTGAAAGGCTTGTCCAGCCAATTTTTCCAAATCTGAGCCACTAAAATCACTGATTTTTTGACCTAGTTGAGTAAATGCATTAATTCTTTGCTGTAAATCCATAAAAATGAATTGAAAGGAACTTGGTTGCAAACATATTGTTTATAATTTTGTTCAGCTATTTTAAAAGAAACAAGTACACATAAAATTGTGAGATAATGGCAATAATGATCACAGATGAATGCATCAATTGTGGTGCATGTGAGCCGGAGTGCCCTAACACTGCTATCTACGAAGGTGGAGTAGAGTGGACCTGGGCAGGAGGTACCGAACTGAAAGAAGTAGAATTGGAAGATGGAACATTGGTGGACGCCAATGAACCTCAGGAACCAGTAAGCGATGAGTTTTACTACATCGTGTCTGGAAAGTGTACAGAATGTACAGGATTCCATGAGGAGCCACAGTGTGCCGCTGTCTGTCCCGTGGATTGTTGTATTGATGATCCTGATTATGTGGAATCAGAAGATGAACTGGTAGCCAAGAAAGAGTGGATGCACGACGAGTAAAGTCGACCAAATAAATTTCAAGAAGGCTATCTCAAAAAGGGATAGCCTTTTTTTATGGTTATTTCATGCGTGCCCGTTTGATAAGGTATGATGTCAGGATTTTGTTGAAATCGTCTTGAATATCTGCTTCAATGAAGTCTATTTTGAGTTGACCAGCTCTGAGCTTGATTTCTTTGTAGTATTCAGTCATTCTTTCCTTATACAATTTCTTGTATTCTGTAGGTGTCATTTTGATCACTGTGTCATTTTCGAGATCTATGAATTTGTAGGGTCTGTCTTCAAATTCGAAGGAAAGCTCTGTCTCCTGATCTGTGACATGAAAGAATAGTACCTCATGGTGGTTATGTTTCAGGTGTTGCAATGACTCGAATAGTGGCTGCAGATCATCATCCTGAAAGGCATCAGTGAATATGATCACCAGAGATCTTCTATGTATTTTGTCTGCGATTTCGTGAAGGATAGATGCTGTGTCAGTTTTTTTCTTTTTTGTTTCGTCCTTGATGATGTTTTCAAGGTGCCCAAATATTTTTAGAAGATGGGTAGAAGTAGACTTAATTTGTGTTTGTAATTCTACTTCATCAGAAAAAGTTACCAGACCCACTGCATCCCTTTGTTTATGAAGCATATAAGCCAATGCAGCGGCAGCATAAGCGGAGAACGTTAACTTTTGTTTATTTGGTAGAGGATATTGCATAGAGGAAGAATGATCAAGCACCAGATAACATCTTAGGTTTGTTTCTTCTTCATATTGCTTGGTATACAACCTGTCTGTTCTTGCAAATACTTTCCAGTCTACATGTTTTGTGCTTTCTCCATAATTATACAACCGGTGTTCTGCAAATTCTACCGAGAATCCGTGATAGGGAGATTTGTGTAATCCCGTAATAAATCCATCAACCAACTGCTTTGCCAGAAACTCCAGGGAACCGTATTCTTTTGCTTTATTGAGATCAAACTTCATGGTACAATTTTAGCGCAAATAGCAATATTAATAGTAACGTAACATTAATGGATAAATAACTGATTTATAGCTAAGTTTTTAAGTTTTTATTGAAAATTCATTAACTGAATTGCCTGTTTTGTGTTTGAGTGGCTTGGAATAATCATTTTTATTATGCTATATTTAGATTGATTTTTGATACCAAATATTGCATATAGCACTAAATTAAAAAGTAATCGTGGAAGAGAATAAGGATAATGGAAGAGACGAAATCTTTTCCGAGAGAGTGAGAGCTGGAAAAAGAACGTATTTTTTTGATATCAAGTCAACACGCTCTAATGACTATTACCTAACCATCACAGAAAGCAAAAGAAGGTATAAAGATGATGGTTATTTTTATGAGAAGCATAAGATATTCTTATACAAAGAAGATTTTCACAAATTCATTGAAGCGTTGAATCTTACAATAGGTCACGTTAAAAATGAATTGATGCCAGAAGTTGATTTCACTCAATTTGAGAGAGAACTTGAAGGTGAAGAGGTATCTACAAGTGGTGATGACACAGAACTTAAGTGGGACTAGAATTTAATTAATGATATATAGAAGAGCTCTTGCACTTGTCAAGGGCTTTTTTGTTTTTATACCTTATGAAATACAGGTTCTTCGCTATAATCGCTATTGTTATAATTGGTCTGGTAACTGCAGCCTGGTATTTTGCCAGTATATTTTTCTACCTGGTAATGGCTATTGTAATAAGTACTTTACTACGGCCCCTGGTAAATACTATTACTAAGGTACAGTTACTGGGAACAAGGCCTCCCAGGTCTTTGGCAATATTGTTTTCATTTTTGTTAATGGCTGTGCTGCTCAGTTCATTCGTGTTATTATTCATTCCTTTATTAACAGAGCAAATAGAAGTGATTAGTCGCTTAAATTTTGATCAAATTTATGCTACTCTTTCCGCTCCAGTTGAGTCTGTAGAGACATTGCTGATTGATTATGAAGTGGTAAATCAGAAGGAAGGATTTTTGGTTGATACTTTCAAATCTGAAGTTTTTGGGGCCATCAGAGATATTAATTTCACCAAAATAATCAACAGCCTCATTAGTGCTACGGGAACCTTTTTTATAGCCCTGCTGGCGGTGAGTTTTATTACTTTTTTCTTGCTGTATGAGAACGGAATTCTGAGAAGGATGGTGATTTCTCTCATTCCCAATCAGTATTTCGAAGTGTTTATTGCCGCAATGTTTAAAACAGAAAAGCTGTTGTCAAACTATTTGCTGGGGTTGTTTTTTCAAATGCTGGCCATTTTTTCTATTGCTTCCATTGGTTTGTCAATTTTCGGAGTAAAGTATGCCCTGACCATAGCTATTTTCGCGGCATTCGCCAATTTAATACCGTATCTTGGGCCCATTCTGGGAGGGACATTTGGTATCTTGGTAGGTCTCTCTACAATGGGTTCATTTGGTCTTAACCAGCAGACTATTATACTAATAGTAGAAATAGTTTCAGTTTTTGCGGTTGTTCAGGTTACCGACAATGTTTTGCTTCAGCCACTAATTTTCTCAAAGAGTGTAAAAGCTCATCCACTAGAAATTTTTATCATTATCTTTGTGGGCGCAACAATCGGTCAGATTCCAGGCATGATTGCGGCGATACCGGCTTACACCATTGTGAGGGTAACTGCGTCGGAAGTGTATGCTGGATTTAGAGAATATAGAGTTTTTCAATACTAATCGAATAAAGATCTTATGGGATTACAGTGCGGGATCGTAGGCCTGCCAAATGTTGGTAAATCTACACTTTTCAATGCTTTGTCTAACGCAAAAGCTGAAGCAGCGAACTTTCCATTTTGTACAATTGAGCCAAACGTAGGAGTAATCACAGTTCCTGATCCTCGTTTGAAAGTACTAGAGGAGCTGGTTCATCCAGAAAAAGTAATTCCCGCGGTTATCGAATTTGTTGATATAGCGGGTCTTGTGAAAGGTGCTAGTAAAGGAGAGGGTCTTGGTAACAAGTTCCTGGCAAACATCAGAGAAGTAGATGCTATCATTCATGTTGTTCGTTGCTTTAATGATGATAATGTTGTTCATGTGGATGGAAGAGTTGACCCGGTCACAGATAAAGACATTATTGATACAGAGCTGCAATTCAAAGACCTGGAGTCAATAGAAAAGAAAATAGCCCGAATCGAAAAAATAGCAAAAACGGGTGATGCCAAGGCAAAAAAGGAGCTATCAGTTCTTCAGATCTACAAATCACACCTTGAAGAAGGTAAAAATGTCAGAAATATCGATGTTTCTAATGAGGACAAGGAACTTGTTAAAGAGCTCCAATTGCTTACAGCAAAACCTGTAATTTATGCAGCAAATGTTGAGGAAGCTGTAATCAACACTGGAAACGAATGGGTTGAAAAGCTGAAAGAAGCTGTCAAAGATGAAGATGCACAGGTTATTCTGGTATGTGCAGCAATAGAAGCACAAATTGCAGAACTAGAAGATGAAGAGGAACGTGAGATGTTTTTGGGTGAATATGGTTTGAAAGAGTCTGGTCTCGATAGGTTGATCAAGGCCTCATATGACTTACTGGACCTTATCACATATTTCACAGCGGGCAAACAAGAAGTACGTGCCTGGACGATCCGTAGAGGATGGAAAGCCCCACAAGCTGCAGGTGTGATTCATACTGACTTTGAAAAAGGATTTATCAAGGCAGAGGTGATCAAGTTAGATCACTATACTACATTTAAAACTGAGCAAGCTGTAAAAGAAGCAGGGAAAATGTCAATTGAGGGAAAAGATTATGTAGTTTCTGATGGAGATATCATGCATTTTAGGTTCAATGTGTAATTTTTTTGACCTATGTACAAACATTTAATGAAATACATGAACATTTTTTCATAAGTATAGTTAATTTTCTACTAGGGCCGAACTAGGTATTTTTTGAATTAGTAGAGAGATGAGAGTACGAATTAGTTTCAAAGTAAAGAACCGTGGGGCGGTGGTACCTTTTCACCACCAGAATTTGCTCGAAGATTTGTTTAAATCACTGTTGAAAGATGGAGGATATGATAAATTCCATCATTTTACTGATTTTACGTTTTCAGGAATCAAAGGACTTACACGGGTGAGTAGAAAGGGGTTGCACTTTCACTCTAAGAAAGTATCAATCGTTATTAGTAGTACAGATGATGATTTTGTGCATACAATTGTATCCTTGCTTATGGACCAGAGCAGTCTTCAATTTGGAAATCTTCAGGTGGAGCCGGAAAAAGTTGATCAGGAATTGATGCCGGAATTGTCTGATGAGAACAAACTGGTTTGCATTTCTCCAATAGTTCTTGTTTTGAATGAATCAAAGCAGTTTATTGATCCATCTTCTAATGAATTTTCTGATTTGCTTTTCGAGGCAGTGGCCAATAAAATGGAAATGGCAGGAATTAATGTTGAGGCCATTGAAGACTTCAATAAATTTCAATTGGTTCCGGACAAGGAATACCTTGATAAACTTAAGTCCAATAATAAAAAGTTCAGTCGAATATATGCTGTAGGTGGTTTCGACAATGAAGAGATCAGAGGTTATACCTTTCCTTTCAAACTTTATGCACCCAAACAAGTGCAGCAATTCATTTTTGAATGCGGTATTGGGTTGTTAGGTGAAAAAGGTTTTGGTATGATAGACATAGCCAACCAAAATCCAGTAGAGAGAACAGTACCTTACGAAGTAAGGTCATCAATCAGTGCTTGATATTTGCGAGTATCCAACCACTCTATCATAGAATGTACCTACGTTTCTGTGATATACAATTATTTCATATTCGTTTTCTGTTAAAAAGTAACTGCCATCTGTAGGATATGGAGGTTTCTCCTCCGGTACGTAATAGGCAACATTGTATATCCCCTGCTTCAAAAGCATGTTGGTTGAGTACGTGTTTGTGGTCTCGTCATAGATCATTAAGTTGTTTGCATCCAGATTCCAATCATTAAATTGGCCAATGACATACACTTTTGAAGGGTGTTTCAGTTTTGGTCGATACGAAAAGGTGGTGTATATATACTCAAGATCCAAAGGCCCATCTGTAGCTTCTACGCTTGCAGGCACATATTTTCCATTGATATCCTCGTTGAGAGGTTGAGAGTAATAGGTATTGTTTGAAGGAGCTACTGGAAGAACCATCGCAAACACACCCTGGTCGTCAGATCGTTCAATTCTAGCAACGTTGAACCCAGCCATAGAGGTAGCCCTAAGGTCAACGATTTTGAATTCATTTCCAGCCCAAAATGTATCTTCTCCTTGAAAAAAGTTAAACTCTAGTTCGCTTCTCGACATATTTAGAATGGTTGGCTTTAGTCCAGACTTGACATTGTCCCATCTCCCATTTTGTCGAATAACCATTTCAATTTCAGTATTGGCATTTCTTACTTGCAAGTCACCAACATTTACTGTAGTAGCTACCCTTTGTCCTGATTCACGCATTCCTGGAGCATTCGGTCTTACTACATCGGCCTCAATACTTACAATGTTTTCTGTTACAATAAAACGTCTTGAAAAAATAGGAGCCTTTGGATTTTCCTGGTGATGAACTGATATCACATAATTTCCAGAAAGTTTAACCTTTGGAATTGTCAATCGATAATTTACGTATCGAAGGATTGTGTTTTCAGAAAAACTATAGTCATTGATTGGGATTTCGTTGTAACCTTCAAAGTACTCCAGATTACTCAATTGAGATTTGGTCCAGTCTGCATCGCAATGATGAATCTTAGCGAAAACGTACTGGTAATCATTCACCAGAAGGTCAAACTCCAGAATCAAGCCCTGGCTGGCAAGTGGTGTTATGGGAGGGTTTAGAACATCCTGATTGTACACTTTAACAAAACCAACATTCGAAGAGTAGTTTTTATTATCGTATTCAATTGGTTTTGGAACACTTTTTGTGGATTGGGAAGTGTCCAAAGGAACACATCCTTTGAATATTAAAGTTATAATTAACGTAAATCCGATGGTTCGATACATAATTGTTTTGTTTGAGCCGGGAAATTAACGAATTTGAAAAAAAATAGAATCCTGTTACAACCAATTTTCACAATAGCGTGTCAAGATTTTGAGGCGTTATTCGGAAATAAAACCAAATGGCCATAGACGAAAAGAATATCATAAAGGGATGCCAGGAAGGTGACCGAAAAATGCAACGACTACTGTACGAAAAATACAATAGGCAGATGTACGTTGTTGCATTGCGATATTCAAAAATGCAACAGGAGGCCGAAGATGTTATTCAGGAAGCTTTTGTAAAGGTTTTTAAGAATATCAAAAACTTCAGGCAGGATTCTTCTTTGGGGTATTGGATCAAGAGAGTTGTCATTAATACAGCACTCAACCACCAAAGGAGTAAACTATACCTGTATCCGATGGTAGATGTCACTGAAATGGTTGAAACACCTTCCAGCGAAATAACCATTTCTAGTTTTAGTCATAAAGAGCTTTTAGCAATGATTAAAGAACTACCACAGGGATGTCAGGTAATTTTCAATTTGTATGCAGTGGAGGGGTATAAGCACCATGAAATTGCAGATATGCTGAATATTAGTGAAGGAACGTCCAAATCGCAATATGCAAGGGCTAAATCACTGTTGAAGGCAAAAGTTATGGAAAACGAAATTATAGCTTACAAAAATGTCTAACGAAGATAGAGGGTCGTTCGAAGAGCAATGGCAACAGGCATTTGAGAATGCTGAAATGGAGCCGCCTGCACATATTTGGGCAGGGATTGACTCTGAGTTGGCCAATATTCAGGCCAACAACCTAAGTAAAAAGATAGTTTTTTATCGATATGTGGCAGCTGCTGCAATCATTATTGCACTTTCATTATCAGTTTTCGTTGTTGTGGATTATTCTGACCAGGATAATGTAGTCTCTCAGAATGTGATTGAAACTGAATCACCGGATTTCACACAACCTCAAACTACAAAACCAGTAGGTAAACGTATTTCATCTGGAAATAGCAATACTTCATTAGCTCCAGCTAGCGCAAATGCTGGGTCTGAACAGAATGTCCTTATGGTTGATAATGATGAAACGAATACTGTATCAGTAGCTCAGAATACTCAAAATAATTTGAGTAGTGATCCTACCATGTTTGCTGATAGTAATCAAACTCCGATTGCTCACAATAGGGACCAGAATGAGAGTACAGCAATTGTGCACTCCACTAACATATTACCGGAAGATGCAAATGCTAATAATGATTATGATGCGGTGGCGGTAGACAGGAACCTGGTATTTGATGAATTAAAAGGAAGAGAATTCAATGAAATGCTTGCGGTAAATGAATCTGAAGTATACTTCGATAAAGTTCCAGTATTTCATTTCATGAATGCCAGTAAGGAGTCAACATTGAATGATCCTTTTGCTTCTGTTGAATTTACAGGGGGTACATTTGATCCTAATTTCAGTCAATCACCAGCAGGTGGTGCAGTTCAGGAAAATACTGCTCCATTGTTTAGTTTGGCTGATACTGAGGCACTTCCTAAAAACGAAGACATGACAGCCGGTGCATCATATGTGGTCGGATTTAATTATGGTACCAAGGTTGCAAATAAAGTATTCCTGCAATCAGGACTTCAATATGGACTTTACGAAGCTAATACAACTACTAATATTGTATTTGAAGACAATGGAACAAACATTCCATTTACGGAACAAAGCTTGAACAAACAGAAAGTTAAAGAGATTGTGGAAAATGAAGATTCACAAAGAAGATTTTCGAATGAGGAACTTCAAAACACATTCAATTTTGCTTCTGTACCAGTGAAAGCTGGTTACATTTTGTTGGATAAGAAATTCAACATCATGATTAATGGCGGGGTAGTAACAAATTTTTATTTGGGAAATGAAATTGTTGACCCTGACCAGGAAATTGAGACTATCAAACTTAGCCCTGGAAGTAAATCATCGTACAGAACTGTAAGCTTTAATGCAATTACAGGAATGTCAATTGGTTATAACTTCCTGGACAACTATGCACTCACAATCGTTCCATCGTACCAACGATCAATCAATTCTCTTACTAAGAGTTCCAGTAATTTCTCTGTGAACCCGGAAGGTTTTGGCATGACTGTTGGAGTACGATACATATTCAATTAATAGAATAGTTCATCGCCTTACTCTTTGTTTAATTAAAATGTAATTGATTATGAAATCGACAATTGAGAGATTTACTGATTTTGCTAAACTTTCTGCATTAACAGTACTTATCGTAATATTACTTGCGATGCTCTATACTGGATAGATGTTACACCATTTATATGGCTTTTCTACCAGTTACGTAAAATAATGTCACAAAAAGCAACCTGAATCAAAGCTGGGAAGTAAAATGTAGAGTAATCACTTTATTCACTCTATTATTACCCAGCTCATGATCAGGTTACTTTTTTTAGCAGCCTGCTTTTTATTTTTTGAAGCAACAGCCCAGGACATTCCTACTAAGACTTATTGGACCAATAAGCTCCAATCCCCTATTACGATAGATGGTAAATCAAATGATAAGGCCTGGGAACAGGTGGAATGGGGTACTGATTTCATACAGCACTCGCCTTCTCAGGGAGATTCACCCTCCCAACGAACAGCATTTAAAATTCTTTATGACGAAAAAAACCTGTATGTACTGATCCGGGCTTATGATGATCATCCCGAGGAAATTGTTAAAAGACTTTCCAGAAGGGATGGTTTCGAAGGAGATTTTGTTGAGATCAACATAGATAGTTACTATGACAAAAGAACAGCGTTTTCATTTACTGCAAGCGTCAGTGGTGTTAAAGGGGATGAATATGTAAGTAATAATGGTAACGACTGGGATAGCAGTTGGGATCCAATTTGGTACTTGAAGACATCAATTGATGATAAAGGCTGGATTGCTGAATTCAGAATACCTCTAAGCCAATTAAGATTCGCAGACAAAGAAGAGCATACCTGGGGATTACAAGTGACCAGAAGACTTTTCAGACAGGAAGAGCGATCAAATTGGCAATATATTCCACCCAGTAAACCAGGTTGGGTACACCTTTTTGGAGATCTGAAAGGCATCAAAGGTATTAGACCTCAGAAGCAACTTGAAATACAACCGTATGTACTTTCAAAAGCGATATATAGTGAGAAAGAGGAGGGAAACCCATTTCAAACGGGTAGGGAGTTTGGTGCCAATGTGGGTGTTGATGCAAAAATTGGAATAACCAGTGATATCACATTGGATTTAACGATTAACCCTGACTTTGGACAGGTTGAAGCTGATCCATCACAAGTAAATCTGGGCGCATTTCAGCTATTTTTCAGGGAACAAAGACCATTTTTTATAGAAGGTAATAACATACTGGATTTTGGTTTGACTAGCTCAGCAGCCGGTGGACCATTTAGGAATGACAACCTGATCTATTCCAGGAGAATTGGAAAATCCCCAAGTTATTATCCCGAGACGATCGAAGATACAAGCTATGTGAAGCAACCAACCAATACAAAGATTTTGGGAGCGGCTAAAATAACTGGAAAGAATAAAAACGGTTTCAGTTGGGGTGTACTTGAGGCTGTTACCCAAAAGCAATTTGCTGAAATAGACAGCATGGGTGAAAGATCAGAGGTAGCTGTGGAACCTTTTGCAAATTACCTGGCAGGAAGAGTGCAGAAAGATTTAAATGGAGGTAACACGGTATTTGGAGGTGTAATAACTGCTACTAATAGAAATTTAAAAGAGGACCATTTTAATTTTCTTCATAGGAATGCTTACAGTGCAGGGGTAGATTTGTTACACAATCTATTTGACAGGAAATATTACATTTCGTTTACAGGTTCGGTCAGTCATGTCAATGGATCAGAGGAAGCAATTGCTGAAACTCAGTTATCTTCTGAAAGATATTTTGATAGGATCGATAACGCTCACCGGGAATATGATTCAGCAATGACTTCACTCACTGGAACAGCAGCAACATTAAATTTCGGGAAAAGTGATGGTAAAGTAGTTTACCAAACCGGCCTTACGTATCGTTCTCCGGAATACGAAATCAATGATATGGGTTTTTTGATGCAAGCAGATTACATCACTCAGTATTCATGGGGACAATACAGAACCTTAAAGCCGGTTGGTATGTTTCGGTCAATCCGGGTAAACGTGAATCAATGGAATTCCTGGGACTTTGGTGGAGTTCATACTTACAATGCATACAATACCAATATCCATACGCAATTCAATAATTTTTGGAGATTCAGTACTGGAGGTACCAGGGAAAGTTTCACTGTATCAAATGCTGACTTACGAGGAGGACCTTCCATTCGATATCCCGGAGGAACAAATTGGTGGATTTGGATGCAGTCTAACAACAGAAAAAAACTTGTTGTCTCGTTTAACCAGTGGTTGTGGTGGGGTGATAATCATCTTGGAGTAGGACATGGTACAAATGGTGAAATCCGATTTCAACCAACAAATGCACTCCGGATATCTTTGAACCCATCATTTAACTACAATACAAATCAGATGCAATATGTCACCACTATTGATGAGTCTAATGTCTCACATTATGTGCTGGGAAATGTAAAGAGTACTACATATCGTGCATCTTTAAGAGTTAATTACAATTTCACACCAAACCTATCACTTCAGTACTGGGGACAACCATTTATCGCTCGAGTAGTCTATGACAGCTATAAAGAAGTTACTAATGCTTCTCATGCCGAATATGAGCGACGGTTTGATACTTTGAGTGATTCACAGATTACCTTTGATGATTCCTATCTGGTTGATTTGGATGAAAATGGAGAAACTGATTATTCTTTTGATAGGCCGGATTTCAACTTTATGCAGTTCCGGTCAAATATGGTATTGCGTTGGGAATATATTCCTGGATCTACATTTTTTCTGGTTTGGACGCAAGGAAGAACTGATTCCAGTGGATATGAAGCCGATGGAAGTTTCCAAAATTTATCACATGACCTTTTCAATGTGAAACCCACCAATATTTTTCTTGTAAAATACACTTATAGGTTTATTAAATAGTTTTCTGATTAGGTACCAATAATTACCTTTGTTCCTCTACAGATTTAACTTAATAGACCCAATATGTCAAAAGTAATTATAATAGGCGCAGGTGGAGTAGGTCGTGTTGTGGCTTACAAATGTGCTCAGGTTTCAGATGTATTCTCTGATATTGTGTTGGCAAGCAGAACTAAGTCTAAGTGCGATGATATCGCTGCTGACATCAAGAAAGATATGGGAGTTGATATCCAAACAGCGAGAGTGGATGCAGATGTTGTTTCTGAGCTTGTTGAATTGTTCAATGAACACCAACCTAAGCTGGTAATTAATGTTGCCTTACCTTATCAGGACTTAACCATAATGGATGCTTGTCTTGAAACTGGTGTCAACTACCTGGATACTGCCAATTATGAGCCGCCAGAAGAAGCTAAATTTGAGTACAGTTGGCAATGGGCCTATCAGGATAAATTTAAAGAAGCAGGTCTTACCGCAATTTTGGGTTGTGGATTTGATCCTGGAGTAACTTCTGTCTTCACCGCGTATGGAGCAAAACATCACTTTGATGAAATTCAGTATCTGGACATAGTGGATTGTAATGCCGGAGATCATGGAAAGGCGTTTGCAACCAATTTCAACCCTGAAATTAATATCAGGGAGATCACCCAAAAAGGAAAATTCTATGAGGACGGTAAATGGGTGGAAACTGAACCTCACGAAATCAGTAAGGTATTGAACTATCCCAACATTGGCGGAAAGAACTCCTATCTGATCTACCATGAAGAACTTGAGTCATTAGTTAAGAACTTTCCTTCTCTAAAGAGAGCCCGTTTTTGGATGACATTTGGCGAAGAATACCTTACCCACCTCCGGGTGATACAGAACATTGGCATGGCATCCATTGAACCAATCAATTATGAAGGAAAAGAAATTATTCCTCTTCAGTTTCTGAAAGCAGTATTACCTGATCCGGGAGAACTTGGAGCCAATTACAATGGTGAAACATCTATTGGATGCAGAATTAGAGGGTTGAAAGATGGGAAAGAGCAGACTTATTACATCTATAATAATTGCAAACACCAGCACGCTTATGGTGAGACAAAGGCACAGGGTGTTTCTTACACTACTGGTGTTCCAGCTATGGTAGGAGCCCTTATGTTTTTAACTGGTGAATGGTCTGGAGCAGGTGTTTTCAATGTAGAAGAGTTCAATCCGGATCCTTTCCTGGAAAAGCTTGGTAATTATGGTTTACCATGGCATGAGTTGAAAGGGATTGACCTTGAATTAGACTAATGTCAGTAAATTTTAATAAAGTACCTTCCCCCTGTTATGTATTAGAGGAGGAATTGCTGGAAAGAAACCTTCAGAAACTTGCAATGGTACAAAAGGAGGCAGGTGTTCAAATAATACTTGCCTTTAAAGGGTTTGCGATGTGGAGTGCATTTCCCATGGTACGTGAGTACCTTACTGGAGCAACAGCAAGCTCCTTAAATGAGGTTAGGCTGTGCGTGGAGGAAATGAAAACTCCTTCACATACTTACATGGTGGCATACAGAGAACAAGAAATAGATGAAATTGCATCTAAGAGCAGTCACCTGACTTTCAATTCTCTTACGCAATTCGAAAAATACCATGAAAGAGTAGCTGCAAAAGGAGTTTCCATTGGTTTACGTGTAAATCCTGAATACTCAGAAGTGGAAACTGATTTGTACAATCCATCCTCTCCTCAGTCAAGACTAGGGTTAACAGCATCTCACTTCGGAAATAAACTTCCAGAAGGTGTCGAAGGGCTACATTTCCATGTGTTGTGTGAGTCTTCATCTTATGCACTGGAAAAGACACTTCAAAAATTTGAGGAACGTTTTGGCCATCTATTGTCTCAAGTGAAATGGGTGAATTTTGGAGGAGGACACTTAATTACCCGAAAAGATTATGATTCAGAGCATTTAATAAAGGTTTTAAAGGCTTTCAAAGAAAAGTATAATGTTCAAGTCATTTTGGAACCAGGGAGTGCCATCGCATGGGAAACTGGATACCTGGTATCAGAGGTGCTGGATATTGTTGAAAATGGTGGTGTGAAAACAGCAATCTGTGATATATCTTTTACCTGTCACATGCCTGATTGTCTTGAAATGCCCTATAAACCAACAATTCTAGGTGCGGAAAAAGATGCAGGTAAATATCCTCATAAGTACCGAATTGGTGGAATGAGCTGTCTGGCCGGTGATTATATGGAAGAATATTCTTTTCCGCATGCACTTGAGTTGGGTCAACGGATTATTTTCAATGATATGATCCATTACACGATGGTAAAAACCAATACATTTAACGGTGTTGGACATCCGTCAATTGGAATTTGGAGGAAGGAAGGAGAAATTGAATTGATGAGGGTATTTGGCTATGAGGATTTTAGAAATCGGCTATCCTGATATTAATTGGCTTTAGGTTCTAACTTTCCTTTCATATACAGATTGTATTCTTCACAGGTGAGGTACCCATCACCACCTGAAAATGGACAAGTTTGATATATGTTCTCCATTGTACCCTGTTTTATGAGCACACCTGAGCCTTTGCAAGCTGGGCAGACCATGAATTCATCGGAATAACAGTCGAAATCGTTCTCAAGGTCTGCGCTGATTTCAGCAAGTTCATCAGAACGAGTGGCAAGATAACCTTCTTCAGCTAACTGTAAGAATTGTTTTGCCGCATCATAATACTGGCTATCAGCACCTTTTAATTGTATGTATTTGTTAAGCCAGTTGATGCTCTGTTTGTATTTTCCCAGGTAATATGAATTTTTACCAAAGAAAAAGGCCATTCTACTGGGGAGTGGTTTCAAATTGTCTATGACTTCCCTGAATCTCTCGTCAGCCGCCTCATAGTCCTTTGCCTGCATGAGTTCAAGACCCTCATCAATATACAGCTGTAATTTTGGGTCATTTCCCTGCCCTTTCACTAACAAGGAGCTTGTAACTAGTATAAGAAGTAATATGTATTTCATAAGCAATCAGTAAAATTAAATCAATATCAGCAAAGCCTTACTATCTTTAACAATATGTATGCCGTTGTTGATATCGAGACTACCGGAGGAAATGCCAGGGATGGAAAAATTACAGAAATAGCCATTTTTGTTCATGACGGAAAAAAGGTTATTGACCAATTTGTCTCCCTTATTAATCCAGAATGTACAATTCCTCCCTTCATAACAGACCTCACGGGTATTACCAATGAAATGACAAAAGATGCACCAAAGTTTTATGAGGTCGCAAAAAAAGTTGTAGAAATAACAGAAGGTCATATTTTCATGGCCCATAATGTTGGTTTTGATTATGGATTTATTCAGTCCGAGTTCAAATCACTGGGATTCGATTATGTGAGGGATACACTTTGTTCGGCACGGTTAAGTAAGAAGATTCTAACGGGGCTCAGTTCTTACGGATTAGGAAGTTTGTGTAAGCATCTGGGGATTGAGATCAATGGAAGGCACAGAGCAGGTGGAGATGCGTATGCTACTACAAAAGTATTGGATGTACTTTTAACCAGGTACGATGAGGATATTTTTCAATCTCTTTTGACAAGGAGAGTTATCCCAGATCAAGTCAATCAATTCTTAAAGAAACAAGATATTGAAGGGTTACCAGCATCATCAGGTGTGTATATCTTCCGAGACAATATCGGGCAGCCACTATACATTGAAGCCTCAGATAACATAGCATCTCAAGCGATCAATCAGATACTTAATCCCAGGAAAAAGAAAGAAATACAAATGATCGAAGAGGTGGCTTCTGTGGATTTTGAAATCACAGGAAGTGAATTAGTGGCCTCACTAAAAAAAGCGGATGAAATACGACGAAACCGCCCAAAGTATAATGGTTCCGGGACTAACAAGTACGGAATTTTTGCAGAGTACCAGATTGATGGTGTGACACATCTGGCTGTTTATCCGGCAAAAGGTAGAACAGATGATCTGGTGTCATTTTCCTCAAAAACTGCTGCTGAAGAGTTCTTATTGAAGATAGTTAGAAAATATAGGCTTTGTCCCCAAAAAACCGGATTTGAGCGAAACACAATGAGTACCGCATGTAAAAATCACTTAATCAATCTTTGTGATGGTGTATGCTGTCATAAGGAATCGGTTCATTCATATAACGAGCGTGTAGCTGATACGATCAGGAATATGTTGTTTGATCAATCTAATTTCTTGATTCTGGATAAGGGAAGAACCTCGAATGAACGTGCCATCATAAAGGTGGAGAATGGTAGTTTTAGTGGTTTTGGATATGTTGACATTGATTTAGAACAACAAAGCATTGAATTACTCAAGGATATTGCCAATTCCGGTATGAAAGGAAGAGAAGGAACAATGATTATTCATGATTACCTCAATAACCGACGCGTTCAGCAGATCATCAACTTCTAGGCTTGACATGGCCAGATGGATACGTTAGTTTTGAGTAAGCAAATAAACAACAATCAAATGGAGAATACGCAAACCACAAAAGCAGGTGAAATTGAAAAAATATTTCCCGACGCTCAGGATTTTCTACCAATCAATGGTACGGATTACATTGAATTATATGTAGGAAATAGCAAGCAGGCCGCTCACTTTTACAAGACAGCTCTCGGTTTTGAGTCACTGGGGTATGCAGGTTTGCAAACAGGCGTAAAAGACTATGAGTCATACGTTGTAGTCCAGGACAAAATCAGGCTTGTTTTGACATCACCACTAAAATCAGGTACCGAGATTGGGAAACATATTGACAAACATGGAGATGGCGTAAAAGTGGTAGCGCTTTGGGTGGATGATGCTGAAGCGTCATTCAATGAAACTGTAAAAAGAGGTGCAAAACCTTTTATGGAACCAACTGTAGAGAAAGATAAATACGGTGAAATCAAAAAGTCAGGAATCTATACTTATGGTGAGACTATTCATATGTTTATTGAACGTTCCGACTATAATGGTATTTTCCTTCCAGGATATGAAAAATGGGAATGTGATTACGAACCCGGTACAGTTGGCCTAAAATATGTAGATCACATGGTTGGAAATGTGGGGTGGGGTGAAATGAATACCTGGGTTGAGTTCTATGCGAAAGTGATGGGATTTACCCAGTTGATTTCATTTGACGATAAAGACATCAGTACCGATTATACAGCGCTGATGAGCAAAGTAATGAGCAATGGAAATGGTAGAATTAAATTTCCTATAAATGAACCAGCTGAAGGGAAAAAGAAATCACAAATCGAAGAGTACCTGGATTTTTATGAAGGGTCAGGGGTTCAGCATATTGCTGTGGCTACAGATAATATTCTTGAAACGGTTACGGCTATGAGAAATAGAGGTGTTGAATTCTTGAGAGTTCCAGCCGTTTATTATGATACTGTGCTGGATAGGGTAGGAGAGATTGACGAAGATTTGGAACCATTAAAAGAATTGGGTATTCTAATAGACAGAGATGATGAGGGTTACCTGTTGCAGATTTTTACTAAACCAATAGAACCAAGACCCACGCTGTTTTTTGAGATTATCCAGCGGAAAGGGGCTAAATCATTTGGAAAAGGCAATTTCAAGGCACTCTTTGAAGCGATTGAAAGAGAGCAGGAGCTGAGAGGAACTTTGTAAGCATCAATGCAATTAATTTGGAATAGATATGTTAATAGAGAAGAGGAAAAATGTGAGTGTTATGCAATTTAAAAAAGTCAATTACTTTCTTTCTGCACTATCGGTATGTCTGTTCCTGATTTTATTATGTGGCAATGATGCCAATGCACAAACTTCAAGGCGCTCAGAAGATGTGGGCTCCAAAAAGAAATCAGTTAAAAAAGCAGGTAGCAAAAAATTCGTTCTGTTCAATAAAAAGAAGAAGAGTCCTTATAAAACTGCTGATCAATTACAGGAGGAATATGTCGCCCGCATGAAAGAAAATTCTAAAAGGAGAGACAAAGAAGAGAAAATGGCTGATAAACCCCAATATTCAAACCCGCTGTATTTTGGTCATAAGAAGCCTCCTAAGAAAAGAAAAAATGGTAAAAAGAAATTCTGCAAAGAATGCGGATTGACCCATTAGTAAATTTATGGAAAACCTGTCCTCCCACATTGAATATACAAATCTAAGACCAGATGTTTCACAAAAACAATTGGATGCGCTCTTAGAGACTGCAAAATCGAATAACTACTTTGGTGTCTGTGTCCCACCCTTCTGGGTAAAGCGTATTGCCAGGGAAAAGGATCCCTCCTTGAGCCTCGTAACTGTTATTGGGTTTCCAATTGGTTATTCCATGACAGAAACTAAAGTAAAAGAGCTCGAAATAGCGCTGGCCAATGGAGCTGATGAAGTTGATCTTGTGATGAATGTTTCAGCACTTAAGTCTGAAATGACCTGGCCAAAGATTGAATTTGCAAAGTGTGCCAAAATCACCCATGAATATGGGAAAATGCTCAAAGTTATACTCGAGACCTCCCTATTAACCAAGGAAGAAATGGTTATGGCGGCCAAATGGGCTGCAAATGCAGGGGCTGATTTTGTAAAAACATCAACCGGTTTTATAGGTGAGGGTGCTAAAGTGGAAGACATTAGATTACTAAGAAAAAATTTACCACCTGATGTAGGGATTAAAGCTTCGGGAGGAATCAAGACCAGGGAACAGGTGATTGAACTTATTAAAGCTGGTGCAGATAGGATTGGAACCAGTAGCCCGTTATGATCTCAAGGCGCATCATTTGCAAGGGAAAGGTTCAGGGAGTTTTCTACAGGGCTTCAACAAAAGAAAAAGCAGATACCCTTGGTCTGTCAGGGTGGGTTAGAAATCTTCCAAATGGGGATGTTGAAATATTAGCATGTGGATATCAGGATAAAGTAGATCAACTCATAAAATGGTGTTGGGATGGGCCTCCTGCCTCCGATGTAACTCATGTAGAGGTTGCTGAAGAAGAGAACTTGATTCAGGGGAATTTCCAGGTAAAGTACTTCTAAGCCGAGATTGGGACAAGCCCACGCTTTCTGTACAATTTAAACCCAAAGTGTTTTAAGATTTGCTCACGTAGGTATTTCTCTATGAAAATGGCATTCATGTCAGCGTTTGCTGCATACACATGTTTTGTAATTGCCCTGGTGAAAGACGGGTTTACATAGCACATTTCTTTCAACCATCTGCTATAAGCGTTACACCATTCTTCCTGATATTTTTCAATATGAGATTTCCCATCCCACATGAATTCTAGCTGGTTATCACCATATTGGTAACGGTATATTGCACAAAGCAACTGATAGGGACGGGTGAAGAAGTCATTTCTGGACAATGGGATGTCATTTAAACTTCTGATGAAATCGTCTTGCAGTCCAAGCGGATTGAACTGTTGCATATAAATATCTCTGATAATCTCAAACAATTTCACCTGCAATTCCATGGTCAAGGAATTCTGTGCCTCTTTTAAAAGGTAGTTTTTGTCTGCAGGGAAAAACTTTCTTGTGATCATCTTTTGCAAAAATAGGGAATAATAAAAAAAGGACAATCCTTTTGGATTGTCCTTCTATACTAAAGTTTTAAAATTTTAGCTATTCTTCGAGAAAGTAAACGTCCAATCTCCATCAACTACATCTTGCTTTGCGCTTGTGTTGATTGAAAATGTTACGATTAGTTGGGTTTCACTTACTGATGAAATAGTAAATTCCACCTGATCATTTCTTGTGATCGTAGTTATACCTTCATCAGTAGCCCAAGTGAAGCTTCCTCCACCACTGTTCCATACTGCGTCTGTACCTTCAGGTTGTGTAGTACCACCCATTGAGTAAGTAATGTTATCTACAGATCCACCTAGAGTTACTGTTACCCCAGGCCATCCTTCGACTGCCCCACCGTTGTTTCCTTCTGTTACTGTCCATGTTCCTGACAAATTCTCAAATTGTTCTTCCTGTGCAGATGGTTCTGGAGTATCGTCACCACCTTTGTTACAAGAAATAAAAATAGTCAAGGAAAGGATTGTTGCTGTTGTTAGTAGACTTATTAGTGATTTTTTCATCTTTTAATTGTTGTTAGATTAAAATTTCAATTTTCCTCTAAATCCAAAAATAGAACATTTTCAATTTTATACCTAAACTTTATAGTTTTTTACAAACGACATAACGGTTGCATACTTGTGGAATAAGAGATTATTGTTATTGTAAGTTAAGCAAAAATGTCAAATCCTACCAGAAATGAGCTATTATGGTTTGAAATCACTCAGGTTCAGATATTCGTTGCAAAAAGTGTATTCATTAGTTTGGTTAGAAGATATAATGATGGAACGGTTTCCAAGAGTGTTTATTATTTGTTCATGATACCAATTCATACCTTTTTCATCAAGGTTGGTGGTAGGTTCATCCAATAAAATAACCTCACTTTGGGTGAAAAGGGCAATTCCCAGCTTCAACCGCTGTTTCATGCCACTTGAAAAGTTCTTAATCAGTTTATTTTTCGAATTTTCCAGGTACATTTTTTCCAGAATGGATGCCCTGGATTCATCCTTGATAGGCGTTTTGAATTTAAAATGAAACGACAGAAATTCTTCCAAGGTGAACTCTTCTATCAATTGTTGTGCAGGTGAGCAGAATGAGATGTATTTATACCATATATCTGAGTCTAACTCCTTGCCGTTTTTTTGATATGTAACCTTTCCCTTATTGGCCAATTCCATGCCCATAATCAAGCGCAGTAGAGTGCTTTTACCACTCCCATTGGGTCCAATAACTGCTGTTTTGGAGCCTTCCTCGAACGTGTAATCCAGATTTTTGACGATCCAATCACTTTCGTATCTTTTCACAAGATTTTCGAGGATAACTCTCATGTTTCCGATCCCTTATTTCAGAAAGCCTTTCATGATTCCCCGATCAGAGGTTTTGATGAAGTTAATAATTTCATCTCGCTCTCTGGAAGGCTTCATTTCTACCTGTACTTTATTGATGGCTTTGGTATTGTTCATACCACTTAGGTATATAAGCCGATAGATTTCCTGGATTTCATTGATTTTCTCACTCGTGAAGCCTCTTCTTCTTAAACCAATCGAATTAATTCCACAATAGCTCAACGGATCCCTTCCTGCAGTTGTAAAAGGAGGTACATCTTTTTTGACAAGTGAACCACCTGATATCATCACATGAGCACCTACTTTTGTGAATTGATGAACAGCGCTGGTACCACTGATAATTGCATAATCATCTACAAAGCAGTGTCCAGCCATCTGTACACCATTACCTATGATTACATTATCTTTCACTATGCAGTCATGGGCAATGTGAGCGTATGCCATAATCAGACAACCAGAACCAACAACTGTCTTGTGTCGATCAGCAGTTCCACGGCTAACGGTAACATACTCTCTGATAACTGTATTGTCTCCAATTTCAGCAGTTGTTTCTTCTCCCTGGAATTTCAAATCCTGAGGAACTGCACCTACCACGGCACTTGGAAATATCTTACAATTGTTTCCTATTCTTGAGCCATATGCCACAACAGCATTTGGACCTATCCAGGTGTTTTCACCTACTACTGTATTTGCTTCTATTGTTGCGAAAGGCTCTATGATTGCGCTTTCCGCAATTTTAGCGTCCGGGTGTATATTAGCCAAGGGTTGTGTCATGCGTCTTTCTTTACAATGATAGCAGTCATAGTTCCTTCACACACTAAATTGTTGCCAACAAAACCTTGTCCTTTCATTTTGGCGTATCCTCTCCTGATTGGAGCCAGCAATTCACATCTCAAAACAAGCGTATCACCAGGAATTACCATTTTCCTAAATTTGAAATTCTCAATTCCCAAAAAATAGGTCCAGTAATTATCAGGATCCGGTACAGTATTCAATACTAGAATTCCACCAACCTGAGTCATGGCCTCTACTTGCAATACTCCTGGCATTACAGGATTCCCAGGAAAATGGCCCTGGAAAAATGGCTCGTTAAAGGTGACGTTCTTAACTCCTGCAACCTGCTCATCATCCAGATGGAAGATTTTATCGATCAATAGAAACGGATACCTGTGTGGAAGTACTTTCGCGATTTTATTGATGTCTAGTACGGGAGGAAGTTTTGGGTCGTAAAACGGAACATTAGAAGTAGAGGATTCCTCCATCATCTTTTTGATCTTCTTCGCGAATCCCACATTGGCAGCATGCCCAGGTCTTGCTGCAAGAATCTGTGCCTTGAGTGGTCTTCCTACAAGAGCAAGATCTCCCACAACATCCAGTAGTTTATGTCTCGCAGGCTCATTTTTATGCCTTAATTCCACATTATTAAGAATGCCTTCTTTCTTCACTTCAACTTTCTTCTTATTGAAAAGTTTTGCAAGGCCATCCAGCTCATTGTCCTCAACAACGCGATCAACAATAACAATGGCATTGTTTAGATCTCCGCCTTTTATAAGGTTGTTTTTGTAGAGCATTTCCAATTCATGAAGAAAACAGAATGTTCTGCAAGAAGCAATGTCTTCTTTAAAATCTGAAATATCATTCAATGAGGCATGCTGACTTCCAAGTACCGGTGAATTATAGTCAACCATTACAGTGATTCGATAATCATCCAGTGGGAGTGCGGCAATTTCTACATCCCTTTCTTTGTCTCTGTAAAAAATGCTCTCTGGGATTTCGAAGAAATTCCTTTGTGCATTCTGTTCTTCCAGACCAGCTTCCTCTAGTGCTTCAATAAATTTTATGGAGCTACCATCCATAATGGGTGGTTCAGGTCCATCCAACTGGATCAAAATATTGTCAATTTCCAATCCTACAAGAGCAGCCAGAGTATGCTCTACCGTATTAACCCGAGCACCGTTCTGCTCAATTGTTGTACCTCTTGAAAGGTCCACCACATTATCAACATCAGCATCTACGATAGGTTGACCTTCAAGGTCTACTCTTTGAAACTTAATGCCATGATTTGGTTTGGCCGGGACAAATGTCATGTTGGCCTCAACACCAGTATGTAATCCGACTCCTGAGAGTGTTACTGGTTTTTTAATAGTATGTTGGTATAACTTCATTTTCTAAACCGAAGCAATTTTAGATTTAAGCTTGTTAGCAAAGATTTTTTCCTATTTAAGAGTTATTGCCGCTCAGGAGGGCAAAGATATATGTTTGGGCCAACACAGGTAGTATTTCTTAACAATTTTGCTCATTGCTTTGATGTTGGGTAGATCTGTTGCTTGCGCTACGTCCACTATTTCGCCCTTTTTTGTTAGGATATTAATTGATTGACCTTTACTGATATAGGCGGAATTGCTAATTTTTCCCTTGCTAACAAAATAGCTGGCATCTGCTCTGGAAAACTCATAGGACCTGGATATTTCTGTCAACAAAGCTTCTCTTTGAGATTTGTCGTGCTTTTCATTTTTCAGGTCAATCTGAAATAATTTCCGGTTCAACAACATGGTACTGAGTATGGCGAGCACCTGGTCTTCATGATTAGACCAAAATTTCAAAGCACTCCAAATGTCATTGTCATCGAGCAGTGTGAAAACCTCAATAATATCAGGATCTTCAAGGAAATCAGCCGCTGAAATATCCCTTTCAAGGAAGAATTGAAAGGCTGGTGTAGCGGCAAGAGATTCTCCTGATTCTGTTAATTTCCTGGCTCTCTTTATTATTTCAATGAGCATACTTTCTGCACTGACCGAAGTTTTGTGCAGGTAAACCTGCCAATACATCAGTCTTCTGGCTGATAAGAAGTTTTCTATACTATAAATGGCCTTCTCTTCAACGACAATCTCATCATTGACGATGTTGAGCATCTTAATAATTCGATCCGCCCCAATAGTGCCTTCCTGAACTCCTGTAAAAAAACTATCACGTTTCAGGTAGTCAATTCTATCCACATCTAATTGGCTGGATACCAGTTGATGTAAAAATGGTCGTTTATAGGTTCCTGTAAATATTTGGATGGACAGATCGAGTGCTCCATTGAATTGTTCATTGAGCCTATGAATTATTTTGAGTGAGATATCCTCATGTTTGATGCCTCTCAATAGACTAAATTCCAGGGTGTGCGAAAATGGCCCGTGACCAATGTCATGTAACAATATCGCAACAAGTGCAGCTTCATATTCTTCTTCTGAAATTTCATTTCCCTTGCTTCGGAGATTGTCTAAAGTGATCATCATCAGGTGCATAGCCCCAAGTGCGTGATGAAATCTGGTATGAAGTGCCCCGGGATAAACGAACTCTGTGAGCCCAAGTTGTTTGATGCGGCGGAGGCGCTGGAAATAAGGATGATTAATTATATCAAATATTAATCCGCTATATACCGTTATGAATCCGTAAACCGGATCATTGAATATTTTCTTTTTGTTCAAAGTTTGTTCCTTATTTTTATACTCAATCTAAAACCAGATATTGCTTTATGCAAAACTATAAGATTTTATGGGCCGATGATGAGATCGACCTTTTAAAACCACATATACTTTTTTTGAATAACAAAGGCTATGATGTGACACCTGTACCAAGTGGAGCGGATGCCTTACAAGAAATAGATCATAACCAATTCGATATTGTCTTTCTGGATGAGAACATGCCTGGGATGACTGGATTGGAGACATTGAATTATATCAAATCTACTCACCCCAATATCCCGGTGGTCATGATTACTAAAAGTGAGGAGGAGCAAATCATGGAGGAGGCAATAGGCGCGAAGATTGCAGATTACCTGATCAAGCCCCTCAATCCGAATCAGATCTTGCTTTCGGTAAAGAAAATCCTGGATAACAGACGATTGATTGCTGAGAAAACCAATATGGGCTATCAGCAGGATTTCAGACGACTGAGCATGGCGTTTTCAGATCAGATGGATTTTCAGGAATGGGCTGATATTTATAAGAAACTTGTGTACTGGGACATTGAAATCGATAGATCGCCAGATAAAAGTATGGCCGAGATATTAAAGGATCAGAAATCAGAGGCCAATTCATACTTTTCCAGGTTTATTGAAGATAATTATGAGGATTGGCTCAACGATCCCAACATTGAACGCCCAGTAATGTCTCATCAGGTGATGAGTAAGAAGGTATTTCCTGAACTTAATGGAGAGCCTGTATTCTTCATTGTCATTGATAATCTGAGGTATGATCAATGGGAGATGATCGAACCAGAAGTGGCCAATCTGTTTAACATTGTCTCTGAGGACAGTTATTACTCAATTTTACCAACGACAACCGCCTATGCCAGAAATGCGATCTTTTCAGGAATGCTTCCTAATGATATGGCACGACATCACCCTGATATTTGGGTAGGAGAGGACAATGATGATGGTAAAAACAATTATGAAGAAGACTTTTTGGTGAGACAACTCGCCAGGGAACACCTGGATATTCGTGCCACCTATCATAAGATTATCAGAGCACACGAAGGAAGGACCCTGGTTGATAATTATAAGAATTTGTTGGATTATGACCTAGTGTCAATTGTTTTCAATTTTGTTGATATGATGTCACACGCGAGAACTGACATGCAAATGATCCGTGAGCTTGCTCCAGATGAATCGGCCTATAGAAGTTTAACCGTAAGCTGGTTCACTCATTCCAGTCTTTATGATTTGTTATATGCGTTGTCCAATGAAAAAGTAAAAGTGATCATTACCACAGATCATGGAACGATACGGGTAAAGAAACCTTTCAAGATAATTGGTGATAGAAATACGAATACCAATTTAAGATACAAGCTAGGCAAGAACCTTGCCTATGACGATGAGGATGTTTTTACCTGTAGAAAACCTGAGAGACTGTTCCTACCGAAGCAAAATGTTTCTACTTCTTATGCATTTGCCATTGAAGATTATTTCTTTGCCTATCCAAACAACTATAACCATTATGTGAATTATTACAAGGATACCTTTCAGCATGGTGGGATTAGTTTAGAGGAAATGATTATACCAATTATCACATTGCAACCTAAATAATGCAGTTTCAAAATATTACCCTTGATGACCTGGATAAAATTGCAAACTATTTGGTCAGTCATCATTCTGATACACCAATATGGCTTTTTCAGGGTGAAATGGGGGCTGGTAAAACCACATTGATCAAAAGTATTTGTGATCTTAAACGAGTAGTGGATAATGTGAGTAGCCCTACTTTTAGTATAGTTAATGAGTATTTAACTGATGAAGATGAAGTATTATATCATTTTGATTTTTACCGTATAGAAGATGAGAAAGAGGCGGTGGATATTGGAGTTGATGAATATTTTTATTCCCGAGATTTATGCTTAATTGAGTGGTCAGAAAGAATACCTTCCCTTATTCCTGATGAATACGTCGAAATAAATATTAAATTAGGGGATAGTAATGAACGCAATTTTTTTGTAACAAAGCATGGTGGAGAAGATAAAATCTGAGGTAGAGTCACTTGCGAAAGGTGCATTATATCCTCAGGAAGCACTTGCCAAAGTAAAGGAGAGTAAAGGTCACTTATTCATTGGGATACCCCAGGAAATTTCACACCAGGAGAACAGGGTCGCACTAAAACCTGAGTCGGTCAATGTGCTTACCAATAATGGTCACAAAGTTTGGGTGGAAACCGGGGCAGGTGTGTCCTCCAATTATTCTGATAAGGACTATAGTGAGGCAGGAGCTAAAATCATCTACGATAGAAAAGAAGTATTTCAGGCAGACATTGTTTTAAAAGTAGAGCCTCCTACAATGGAGGAAATAGAACTACTCAAGGAGGGAATTACTTTAATCTCAGCCTTTCAGTCAGGTAGCCAATCCACTGATTACATTATAGGACTTAATAAAAAGAAGGTAACGGCATTGGCCTACGAGTTTATCGAGGATAAAGTAGGAGGCTTGCCATTAGTCCGTGCGATGAGTGAAATTGCAGGAAGTACCGTAATGTTAATTGCCGCTGAATATTTGAGCAATAGCAGCATTGGTCAGGGTATAATATTAGGCGGTATTACTGGAGTTCCTCCAACAAAAGTTGTGATTCTTGGAGCTGGAACCGTTGCGGAATATGCTTCCCGTGCCGCCCTCGGTTTGGGTGCTGATATAGTCGTTTATGACAACCATGTTTATAAATTGAGGCGTCTAAAACACGCGCTTGGTCACCAGGTACATACCTCAACGTTTGATAATGCGGCATTGTCAAAGTCTCTCGAAGAAGCGGATGTGGTGATAGGAGCTATAAGAGCCGAGAAAGGAAGAAATCTTCAGGTGGTTTCTGATGAAATGGTTTCCAAAATGAAACCTGGAGCTGTAATAGTGGACGTTAGCATTGACCAGGGAGGGTGTATTGAAACCTCTGAAACTACTACTCATAAGAAACCCATTTTTACCAAGTATGATGTCATTCATTATTGTGTACCAAATATAGCCTCCAGAGTATCTCGTACGGCAACAAATGCTCTGAGCAATATCTTCACACCTATTTTGCTCCAGATATCAGAATCAGGAGGGGTTCAGGATATGATATTCAGTCATAAGTGGTTTATGAAAGGAGTTTATTGCCATCGCGGAAGTCTTACAAATGTGCATCTGGCCAGGAAGTATAACCTTGGTTATAAAGACCTGAACTTACTTATTGCGGCCAGGTTTTGATCATTCATTTCGAATACTTTCAGTAGGGTTGGCTATTGCTGACTGTCGGGTTTTGAGAATTACTGTGACTAGCGCAATCAAGACTGCTAGAATTCCTCCCAGTATGAATATGTACCAGAAATCCATCACCTGAATACGGTAAGCAAAAGCCTTTAACCAGTTATTCATAAAGTAAAAACATACCGGAAACGCGACTATCGAAGCTAAACCAACAAGTAAAAGAAACTCTTTCGAGATTAAGCTCAATAACTCGATAATATTGGCCCCCAGTATTTTTCTGATCCCTAATTCCTTTTGTCTTCTTTGTGAAGCGTATGCGGCAAGGCCAAATATTCCAAGGCAAGCAAGAAAGATTGAAATACCGGAGAAAACACTGAATAACCTGGCTTGAATTCGCTCTTCTTCATAAAGTCTGGCCAATTTATCATCCAGAAAATCATACTGTAATGGAAAGCCGGGAGAAAGTTCGCGATAAATTTCATCTATCGATATGATAGCGTTTTTCAGGTCTCTTCCATCAAGCTTCACAGCGAGCCTACCACCAAAATTTTCACCAGCAATTATGGCAAGAGGTTCAATTTCATCTTTTAATGATGTGAAATGATAATCTTTCACCACACCAATTATTTTTCTCTCCAGACCATTCCATGATGGGAGTTTTACATTTTTTCCAATAGCTTCATGTGCAGGAATTCCCAGTTCTGCCAGTGCTTTTTCGTTGATCAGCATACCATTGAGTGCCTCGGTTTGTATAGCTGAATTGAAATTGCTCCCTTCCATAACATCAATATCAAATACGTTAATGTATGATGTGTCACAAAAAACAGTTCTGAATCTGAAATCTCCTTCTACACCTGCTACATGAAAGACAGTTACATCATGAAATCCACCAGGTTCTCCGGAAGTATTAGAAACAGATTTTACATGTGGATTGGCTTGCAATTCCTTAATGAATGTGCCTTTATTTTGCCTAATCTCCTGATTGTATAGTCGGATAACTGCAATCGCTTCTTTGTCAAATCCTAGTGATTTATTGTTGAGGTAACTATTTTGAATCGAGATCAATGCTGTGGCAATGATCAGGAAGATTGATATGCAAAATTGAAGAACAACAAGTCCCTTTCTCAGATAGGCTTTTTTGCCACTATCCAACTTACCTTTCAAGATCGCAACTGGCTTGAAGGATGTTATTAATACAGCCGGATAAACTCCTGATGTTACAAGAATTACCATCAGAATAACCAAAATGAAAATCCCTAATTGTGGACTCCACCAATTGATGTTTAGATCAAGGTCAAAGAACATTTGGAATGTAGGCGCTATCGAATAACACAAACCAATGGATATTCCGATAGAGAATAGAATAATCAGGGAGGACTCTCCGAGAAACTGAAGGACTAACCTGCCTTTTTGAACCCCCAGAACCTTCCGGATGCCTACTTCTTTTGTTCTAAGAAATGATTGGGCTATTGAAAGATTAACATAGTTGAAGCATGCGATAAAGAGGATAGCGATAGAGACCAAAACAAGGGTAATGACCGCATTAAAATTTCCATGAAGAGCTGGATCATATCGGGTATCATGATTGAAATAAATATCTTTTAGAGGTTCGAGGGTTAGCCCAATTGGGAATCCTGTTCTTTTGAAGTCCTCGCCAAAATATTTCTCCATGAAACCTGATAGTTGATTATCCACATTTTCTGCCACCTGAGGGGAAGAAAGCTTCACGTAAGTCATCAAATTGTTATTCCACCAATCCTTGAACCAATCAAATTGCTCATAGGTCTCAATGGACGCTACAAAATCAAAGTTGATATGGGTTTTAGCTGGCAAATCATCCATTACACCTGATACGATGAAAGTAAACATGTTGTCAGCCTTGATCTCTTTTCCGATAGGGTTTTCATTTCCAAAATATTTGATGGCCATTTCTTTGCTGATTACAGCGGAGTTTGGTTTTGTCAGCACCATTTTAGGATCTCCTTGCAGAAGAGGGTAGGAGAAGAATTCAAAGAAGTTGGCATCAGCCATGATGATTCGATTCTCAAAAAACTTCTTATCACCCACACTGATTAATCCAGACTCGTTCAATACTCTGGTAGCAGAAGTAATGGCACTTGGGAAATCATTCTTTAAGGCCTTGGCAAATGGACCTGAAGTCACACCAATTTTGTAAGGAGTGGCATTTACTTCCGATTTTCTTATGACACGAAAGATCCTGTCACCGTCCGCATGAAATGAGTCAGTGGTGAGTTCTGAATAAATGTAAAAGTAGAGCATAATGGATGCTACCAGACCCACCGTGAATCCAAGTATACTGATAATGGTGCTGGACTTGTGTCTGCTGAGACTTCTAAGCGTTACAATAGGATTGAATACAAACATAGGACTTGATTTTTGAGTTTTGACGGATTTGAGTGTTGAGAGTCGCAAGTAATTAAGCACCTGGACCCAGTATTTGAGTTTTGAAAAGTTTGAATCCTGGTTTTCGAAGTAATATTCTTCCAGGTCACCTTGTAGTTCTTCCACCAACTCCTCTTTGCAGAGCCATCTAATAAGTCTCAATGAGAATTTCGGTGGGTGAACTGATTTAGGCACGTAGATACTTTAATTCAAATGAAGGAACCTGATTCCAAAGGTTAGCCCGAAGCTGCTTTACTTCGTTGAGAGCCGCTTTACCATCAGCAGTAAGTTCATAAACACGTTTTCTTCTTCCACCACGTTCCTGAGTTGCGCCACCAAGGTCTGATTGTAAGAATCCTTTTTTCTCCAGTCTACTTAGGGTTGTATGAAGTGCACCCATAGACATTGAGCGGTTTACCTGATTCTTTATTTCATCACGAATGCGAAGTATGTATGCTTCATCTTGTAGGATGAGAATTACAAGCAATAACAATTCTTCAAATTCACCAAGATTGGTTCCTTTCATTTTATTTGTTTCTATTTTGCAAATAAAGATACGGAATTAGGGATTTATTTGTTTCTATAAAATAGAAAATAATCCAAAAATGAATTTAAAGATTGGTTTTGTACAGGTTTAAGCATAAAAAAATCCAATCAACTCAGTTGATTGGATTCGATTTTTTTGGGTTTTTTTGTTATCCTAGATTTGCAAGACTTTCCTCCAGCGCTTTGATTTTAGCTTCAGCATCTACTTTTTTCTTGCGTTCCATCTCCACCACCTTTTCGGGTGCTCCGGTAACAAATTTTTCATTACCAAGTTTTTTCATCACACCATTCAGGAAACCTTTTTGGTAGTTAATCTCCTGATTGATACGCTCTCTTTCTTTGTCAAGGTCGATGTTTCCTTCCATTGGGATGAAGAACTCATCTTTATTGATGACGAATGACACACAACCATCTACTTTTTCCTGAGTAAAGTGAATTTCTGAGATATTGGCCATTTGCTGAATGATTCCAAAATATCTCTTGAAATGATCCTCAGCTGATGTTTTGATGTGTAATACCAATGCTTCCTTAGGACTGATTCCTTTAGAGTTTCTAGTGTTTCTGATAGAAGAGATCACTTCAATGATTTCATCCATCTCAGAGATTAATTGCGTGTCAAACGCGCCTACCTTTGGCCATTCAGCAACAATAACATCTTCTCCTGCACCTCTATCTTTAATTTCACTCCAAATTTCTTCTGTTATAAATGGCATAAATGGATGTAGAACTTTCATGAGCCTTTCGAAGAAACCAATTGTCTTATCAAAGGTGTATCGATCAATTGGTTTACCATAATCTGGCTTGATCATTTCAAGGTACCAGCTACAGAAATCATTCCATACTAACTTATACACGGTCATCAGTGCATCTGAAATACGGAACTTAGTGAAGTGATCCTCTATCTCGGCCAGACTCTTATTCAGTTTTGAATCAAACCAACCAAAGATGATGTCATTAGATTTATTTTCTTCTTCACTTATCTCCCATCCTTTTACCAGTCTGAAGGCATTCCAGATCTTATTGGCAAAGTTTCTGCCCTGCTCAACCAATTTCATGTCGAAGAGAAGGTCATTTCCTGCAGGAGAGCTGAATAGCATACCAGTTCTCACTCCATCTGCTCCATATTCAGCTATAAGGTCAAGTGGATCAGGAGAATTACCCAGTGATTTAGACATTTTCCTTCTGAGATTATCCCTTACAATACCTGTTAAGTATACATCTTTGAAAGGTTTCTGTCCTTTGTACTCATAACCTGCTATGATCATTCTGGCCACCCAGAAGAAAAGTATTTCTGGTGCAGTTACCAATGTAGCGGTTGGGTAGAAATAATCCAGGTCTGCATTAGTACCCTCAATGATTTTTCCATTTTTCTTATCAAAGTATTCGTCTTTGAAGGCATCAAAAACTGCCAGCGGAAATAACCATGAAGAGGCCCAAGTGTCCAATACATCCTCATCCTGTTTCAAATCTGCCATTGTGAGGTGAGCCTTACCTGATTGTTCTTTGGCCATTGCCAATGCTTCCTCATCTGTCTCTGCTACAACAAAATCATTTTCTCCCTCGCCAAAATAGTAGGCAGGAATTCTTTGTCCCCACCAAAGTTGTCTGGAAATACACCAATCACGCACATTTTCCATCCAGTGGTTGTAGGTATTTTTGAATTTGGCAGGGTGAAGCAACACTTCATCATCCATCACAGCCTGGTGAGCTTTTCTGGAGATTTCTTTCATTTTGATGAACCATTGCATAGAAAGCTTTGGCTCAATAACTGTATCTGTCCTTTCAGATCTACCAATTCTGGTGGTAAAATCTTCTTCGCCTACAAGGATACCAGCCTCTTTTAGATCTTTTACTATTTCTTTTCTGGCTTTAAAGCGCTCCATACCAACATATTTTGGTAATTCGGTAAGCTCATTCAAAGTTCCGTCTTCATTGATGGTATCAATTACCTCCAAATTATGTCTTTGACCAATCTCATAGTCATTTGGGTCATGGGCCGGAGTTACTTTCAGGCAACCTGTACCAAAATCAAGTTCTACATATTCATCGTCAATAATTGGAATTTCTCTGTTAATAAACGGAACCAACGCTTTCTTGCCTATCAAATGTGTATAGCGCTCATCTTTTGGATTGACAGCAATGGCAGTGTCACCCAGGATTGTTTCAGGCCTTTGAGTAGCAATCACAACAAATTCATCTGAATCCTTGATTTTGTATTTTACAGAGTAAAGTTTTGATACTTCTCCATCTTCTTTATAGAGTACTTCTTCGTTGGAAACGGCAGTTTTAGCTTCAACATCCCAGTTGACCATTCTCAAACCACGATAGATAAATCCCTTCTTGTAAAGATCAACGAATACCCTGATTACCGCCTTGTAGTATTCATCATCCATCGTGAAAGCAGTTCTATCCCAGTCACAAGACGCACCGAGTTTCTTTAATTGCTCCAGAATAATGCCACCATATTTTTCCTTCCATTCCCAGGAATACTTCATGAATTCATCTCTGGAAAGGTCACTCTTTTTTATGCCTTTCTCACGAAGCATTTTAACTACCTTGGCTTCAGTAGCGATAGAGGCATGGTCAGTACCGGGTACCCAACAAGCCACCTTGCCTTCCATTCTTGCTTTCCTAATAAGAATATCCTGGATGGTATTGTTAAGCATATGACCCATGTGAAGTACACCAGTGACGTTAGGAGGAGGGATGACAATGCTATATGGTTCCTTCTCAGGATCCGGTTTTGCACTGAAATATTTTTTTGCCAGCCAATGCTGGTACCACTTGTCTTCTACTTCTCTTGGATTGTACTTAGTACTTAGGGCCATTTTAAGCTTATTAATTTTTGAATCCGCAAAGCTAATTTATCTGTCAATTTTTGCGAACTATATTAAGAGTTTTAACGGAGTAAAAGGTGAGATGACCAAATTTCATAAGTGCGTTACCTGCAAAATAAATTTTGCAATCAATCTAAATTTTCCTAGTTTGACGGAATTACCAACTTAAACTACTATAAATATGTCTAATACTAACTATGCCGGTTTCTGGCTGAGATTCGTTGCAATCATTATCGATGCGATAATCGTAGGTGCGATTTCTTCATTCATCATTGTTCCCTTATTAGGAGCACTTGGATTGGGTGTAGCATCTATGGATCCATCTTCTATGAATGAAGATGATGCAATGGCATTGATCGGTATGCTCTCGGGAGCTATGGGAGCTATTCAAATTGTTAACATTGTCATTTACTGGTTGTATTTTGCTTTAATGGAGTCTAGTCCAAGACAAGCCACAATCGGAAAAATGGCTCTAGGATTGAAAGTGACTGATGCAGACGGGAACAGAATTGATTTCTTAAAAGCCAGTATCCGTTATGTTGGAAAAATCATTTCCAGTATGATTCTAATGATTGGCTATCTTATGGCTGCTTTCACAGAAAAGAAACAAGCCTTACATGATATCATCGCCAATACATTGGTAGTCAAAAAATAACCAATGAGTTCCAAATCAACTTGAAAGGGTGTCAATAATTGACACCTTTTTTTATGCCATGTCATGAAGAGGTAGAGCGGTTTTTTGCTTGCTCGCAGACAGTGCAAAAGAACTCTGAACATGTGCAATATTGGCATTAGTGGATAGTTTACTCAAAAGGAATTTTTGGTATGAGTCCATATCCCGGGTTATTACTTTGAGTAGAAAATCAAAATTCCCTGCGATATGAAAGCATTCCATTACTTCCTCAAATTCATTTACTTCATTCATGAATTTCTCCAGGTAAGACCTGGTGTGGTTTTTTATACTGATGGAAATGAAAACCGTAAGGGTCTTGTTGACTTTGGCTGGATTGAGCAATGCTACATACCTTTCTATCACCCCCTGCTTTTCCATTCTTTTTACTCTCTCGAATACCGGAGTTGTTGTGAGATTGAGTTTGTCCGCCAGGGCTTTGGTGGTGATGTTAGATTCCTTCTGGAGAATGTTCAATATCGCAATGTCTACTTTATCAAGTTTGGTACTCATTTTTTATTTTTTGCAGCCACAATTCATTTAAAATCAGAATAAAAATACAATAATTTACATTTTTAAAGAAAAAACATCTAAATATTCATTTAATAATAGGATGATTAATTATTCCAGTTGGTTGTAAAAGTAAATTTGTACATACCTAAAAATGACCATGAAGGAATTACTATCAAGATTTGAGGCGAAAAAGCCGACCATCGTGTTTGAATGGGCCGATGATGAAACTGATGCTGAAGGTTGGGTTGTTATCAATTCCCTCCGAGGAGGAGCTGCGGGAGGAGGAACCCGAATGAGAAAAGGACTTGACAAGCGTGAAGTTGAATCCCTGGCCAAAACAATGGAACTTAAGTTTACTGTTTCAGGACCAAATATTGGAGGTGCCAAATCAGGTATCAATTTTGATCCATCAGATCCCAGAAAAGATGGTGTATTGAGAAGGTGGTACGCTGCAGTAATGCCACTTTTAAAGCAATATTATGGAACTGGAGGAGACCTTAATGTTTGTGAAATCAATGAAGTGATTCCTATTACCGAAGAGGTGGGAGTTTGGCACCCTCAGGAAGGTGTTTTCAATGGGCACTTCAGTCCTACGGAACCTCAAAAGATCAATAGAATCGGACAGCTGAGAGCTGGTGTGAATAAGATTATCGAAGATGCCCGATTTACACCTGATCTGTCTAGAAAATATACGACTGCAGATATGGTGACTGGATATGGAGTAGCAGAATCTATTGTGCACTTCTATGAACTGTATGACAGTAAATTGGAGGGCAAACGAGTAGTGATCCAGGGCTGGGGAAATGTAGGTGCAGCCGCAGGTTTCTATTTGTCAAAATTGGGAGCGATGATCGTCGGAATTATTGATCGTGGAGGAGGTTTATTGAAGCCAGAAGGTTTCTCCCATCAGGAGATCACAGATCTATTCCTCAATAGAGATGGAAATAAATTAGTATCCGATCGTATGATCCCGTTTGACATATTGAATGATGCCATATGGGATCAGGGATTTGAAATCTTCGTGCCGGCGGCTGCTTCCCGATTAGTAACCGGAAAACAGGTGGATAGAATGATTGCCGGAGGTTTGGAATTGATTGCCAGTGGTGCCAATGTACCTTTTGCAGATGAAGAGATCTTCTTTGGCCCCATCAGTGAATACGCAGATGGAAAAGTATCAGTAATACCTGACTTTATTGCGAATTGTGGAATGGCGAGGGTCTTTACTTACCTGATGAGCGGAGATGTTAAACTTGATGATCAATCTATTTTTCAAGACATTTCAACAACAATCTTCAAGGCAATACATCAGGTAAGAGAAAAGAATGAATCACCTTTAAATTTCACAGAGACTGCTTTTCAAATTGCGCTTGAACAACTAACACCAAAAAACTAAACTATGCCAGTATATCATCAGTTGGGAAAATTCCCAAAAAAGAGACACACTACTTTTACCAAACCAGATGGAAGCTATTATTATGAAGAGCTTTTTGGTACCATTGGGTTTGACGGTATGTCTACACTTTTATACCATACACAAAGACCCACACAAGTCAAGGAAATTTTAGGTGAAAGGAATATCGCACCAGTGATTGCCCGGGAGAACAATATTGAATCACAGCGATTAAAGGGATTTCAGGTGCCACCAATGGATGATTACCTGGAAAGCAGAAAAGTCATGATGACCAATAGTGATGTCAGCATCATTCTTAGCGCACCAAAGGCTTCTACAGAAGATTATTTCTTCAAAAACACAGACGCCGATGAACTGATTTTCATTCACAAAGGTGAGGGGACGCTTCGAACTTTTTTAGGAAATATTGATTTCGGTTATGGTGATTACTTGTTGATTCCTAGAGGTACCATTTACAAATTGGATTTCAAAACTCCTGATAACCGATTGTTCATCACCGAATCTTACCAACCTATATACACACCGAAAAGGTACCGTAACTGGTTTGGTCAATTGCTGGAACATTCACCTTATTGTGAGAGAGATTTCAGGAGACCTCAGGAACTGGAAACTTATGATGAGAAGGGGGATTTTCTGATCAAAATAAAGAAAGGTAACACCATCTTTGATATGGTCTATGATGCACACCCTTTCAGTGTAGTAGGATGGGATGGGCTCAATTATCCCTATGCTTTCTCAATATTTGATTTTGAACCTATCACTGGAAGAGTGCACCTACCACCTCCAATTCATCAGACTTTTGAGTCGGGGGGATTTGTGGTCTGTTCATTTGTTCCCAGGTTATATGATTATCATCCAGAAGCCATACCTGCACCATACAATCACAGTAACATTGATTCAGATGAGGTATTATACTACGTTGATGGTGATTTCATGAGTAGGAATGACATTGAAGCGGGGCATATTTCATTGCATCCAGCAGGGATACCTCACGGACCACATCCGGGTGCAATGGAAAGAAGTATTGGTGAAAAGGAAACCAAAGAGTTGGCCGTGATGGTCGATACATTCAAACCATTAAAAATTACAGAAGAAGCCATGAAAATTGCTGATGGAAAATATTATCAGTCATGGTTAGCGTCTAAATAAAAAAGCATTAAAAATGGAAAATAAAGCAGCATTAGTAGGAAACCAGTTGGTGAGTGAAGATTTCCTTCCAATTGATGGAACAGATTTCATTGAATTGATTGTTGGTGATGCCAAACAAGCGGCTCATTACTATCAATCAGCTTTTGGGTTTCAACCATTGGCTTATAAAGGCCTGGAGACAGGGGACAAATTGAATACCTCTTATGTATTGGTCCAGGATAAGATCAGATTGGTACTGACATCTCCTTTGACTTCAGATGGAGAGTATCATGAGCACTTAAAGGCACATGGTGATGGTGTGAAAGTAGTAGCGCTTTGGGTAAAGGATGCTAAAAAATCTTGGGAAGAAACCACAAAACGAGGTGCAGAATCTTACTTCGAGCCTAAAACTATTGAAGATGAACATGGTAAAGTAGAATTGGCAGGAATCCATACTTATGGAGATACTGTTCATGTTTTCGTGAACCGAAATGAATACAAGGGCCCATTTTTACCAGGTTATGTAAAATGGGAACCGGAATATCAACCAGCTCCTGTCGGATTGAAATATGTGGATCACATGGTGGGAAATGTAGGTTGGAACGAAATGAACAAATGGGCAAAGTTCTACGAAGAGACAATGGGCTTTAAACAGATCATCTCATTTGATGATAAAGACATTTCTACAGAATACACTGCTTTGATGAGTAAGGTAATGTCCAATGGCAATGGCAGGATAAAATTCCCGATCAATGAGCCTGCAGACGGAAGAAAACAATCACAGGTAGAAGAGTATCTAAACTTCTATAATGGATCAGGGGTGCAACATATAGCAGTAGCTACTGACGATATTGTGAAGACCGTAACTGATTTGAGAAATCGAGGTGTTGAATTCCTGAGAGTTCCTGACATATACTATGATACAGTCCTGGATAGAGTAGGGGAGATCGAGGAAGACCTGGAGCCCTTGAGGCAATTAGGAATTCTTATTGACAGAGATGACGAAGGATACTTGCTCCAGCTATTTACGAAACCTGTTTGCGTAAGGCCCACATTGTTTTTTGAAATCATCCAAAGGAAAGGAGCTACTTCTTTCGGAAAAGGTAATTTCAAAGCATTGTTTGAAGCCATAGAGCGTGAGCAGGAACTAAGAGGAACACTTTAGTAGTAAGACTGGTTTATTTAGGGATATTGTTACTTGCCAATCAATGGACAAAAGTGATCTTTATTCCTAAATTTGCCAGCAAATAAAAAACACAACTCGAATGATTAACCCAAATGATCCCAGCCTTAAATCCTGGGTAGATATACCAACAAATTCAGACTTCCCAATACAAAACATACCATTCGGTATTTTTAAAACAGAATACCTTGATGCAGGTGCAGGAGTAGCCATTGGCGACTATGTACTTGATCTGGTTTATCTACATGAACATGGTTATTTTGATGGTCTCGATTTGCCTGCAGGAGTATTTAATCAAGATTATTTGAACAGCTTTATTGCCTTAGGGCGATCTAAGACAGGAGCTGTAAGAAGCCGGATTGCTGAGTTACTGGAAGAAAGCAATACTGAACTTAAAGGAAATAAAGCGGACGTTGAGATGTGCCTGATACCAATGGAGGAAGTAGAAATGCTCATGCCGGTAAAAGTGGGGGATTACACAGACTTCTATTCCAGTGAGCAACACGCTTACAATGTGGGTTGTATGTTCAGAGATCCTGATAATGCATTATTGCCAAATTGGAAGCATATTCCAGTGGGTTACCATGGGAGAGCGTCCTCAATTGTTGTTTCAGGAACAGATATCATCAGACCTGCCGGTCAAACGAAAGAACCAGATGCAGTCGCACCTTCATTTGGTCCTACTAAGCGATTGGACTTTGAGCTGGAGATGGCATTTATTACAGGGAAGTCCAATAAAATGGGTGAAACGGTTTCCGCCAAAAATGCGGAAGATCACATATTTGGATTCGTTTTGTTCAATGACTGGAGTGCCAGAGATGTTCAGAAGTGGGAATATGTACCATTGGGACCATTCCTCGCAAAGAACTTCGCAAGTTCAGTATCACCATGGATCGTGACATTAGATGCACTTGAACCATTTCGAGTTGATGGTCCAAAGCAAGATCCTGAGGTTCTCGATTATTTGAAATACGAAGGAAAGAAGAACTTTGATATCAATCTGGAAGTATACATTCAACCAGATGGTGCGGATGAGAATAAGGTTTGCTCGAGTAATTTCAAGAACATGTATTGGAACATTGCACAGCAGCTGGCACACCATACTGTCAATGGATGTAACTTGAATGTCGGAGACATGTATGCTTCAGGCACTATCAGTGGACCCACTCCGGATTCATATGGTTCCATGTTGGAATTAGCTTGGAAAGGCACCAAACCGTTAAAGATGAGTGATGGTTCTGAAAGGAAGTTTATCCATGATGGTGATACAGTCATAATGAGGGGTTTTGCAGAAAACAATGGAATTCGAATTGGGTTTGGAGAAGTACGCTCCAAAGTATTACCTTCGAACCTATGATCGTAAAACCGGATAAAATTTCCACACAGGAATTACATGGATATTTACTGGGGGCAATTGCTCCCAGACCAATTGCTTTTGCCAGCACTGTAGATAAATCAGGTAATATTAACCTGAGCCCGTTCAGTTTTTTTAATGTATTTAGTGCCAATCCCCCCACACTAATTTTCTCACCAGCCAGAAGGGTAAGGGATAATACAACAAAACATACACTTGACAATGTGCTGGAACATCCGGAAGTAGTGATCAATGTAGTGAGTTATGACATTGTACAACAGATGTCATTGGCAAGTGCTGAATTTGATCAGGGTATTAATGAATTTGAGAAGAGTGGTCTTACACCAGTAGAATCAGACCTGGTGAAACCACCTAGGGTAAAAGAATCACCTGTTTCCATTGAATGCAAAGTGGTAGAGGTAAAGCACCTTGGCTCTGAAGGTGGCGCTGGTAATTTGGTGATCTGCGAAGTGGTAAGAATGCACATCAGTGACCGGATTCTCAATGATAGCAGCAAAATTGATCCATTCAAACTTGATGCTGTCGCTAGAATGGGAGGTAATTGGTATTGCAGAGCACAAGGAAGGGCCATTTTTGAAGTGGCTAAACCAAGTAGAAAAGGTATTGGAATTGATAGTTTACCTGAGATAGTTAAAAATAGTGGTATTCTCACTGGAAATAACCTCGGGAAATTAGGTAATATCGATCAGTTACCTGGTGACATGGAAGTTACGGCATTCGCCAAAGAACCGGAAGTCAGTGCAATCCTAGAGGCATTCACCGAGGATGATCACCTGGCTGTTGCGGAACTTCATAAGCTTGCTCAGGAATATCTTGAGCATGATGATGTTGAGGGTGCCTGGAAGGTGCTGTTGCAACATGTCTAATAGTTTCTTTCATCGAAAACTTTATCTGGAGGCATTTTCACGTTCTTTGTTTGGAAGCATAGGGGTTCTGCTCACTGAATTGAGATACGTGATTCCACAATTTCTAATTTGGTGGAACCCATTAAGTTATTTACGTGTCATCAAGTACATCTTAGTTAGCTTCTTGAGAGTCTTTTTTGGAAGATCTGTAAGATTAAGCTACGCACACACAGGTGAAGACAGGATTATTGAAAGTTTACTTAACAAGTCCATCAAAGAAACCGGTACCTACATAGATGTGGGTTGCAATCATCCTACATTCATTAATAACACTTTTAGTTTATACCGCAAGGGTTGGAAAGGTGTTTGTGTAGATGGGAATTCAAAATTGATCAAGAAGTATCGATGGTATCGGCCGCAAGACAAAGCAATTGCGAGTATTGTCTCTACAAAGGGAGAATTAGTGGAGTACATTGAATATACAAACAATGTGCTTTCATCTATTGACGAAGGATTGGAAGAAGTATATAAGAAAGAGGGACAGGAAGTGGTTTCCAGGACTAAAATTGTTCCCCGAAAGTTGACTGAAATTCTAGATGAACAAGATTTTCCTACTCAGTTTGACCTACTTACAATAGATGCGGAAGAACATGATTTTGAAGTTTTACTGTCATTAGATCTTGCCAAATATCAACCCAGGTTAGTTGTGATGGAATTGGAAGATCTTGACATAAACAATACCCAACAAAATGAATGTGTCAAATATTTAAAAGATCACAATTATCACCTTGTTGGGTATGTACTGAAAAACGCTTACTTCCTTCGGGCTACTTAGAAAGCAAATCCATTTTGGAAATCAATAAGCTCTTTTTTCAACTCAGTAGTTTCAAATTTCTTAATGTGGTCATAAATCTTTGAGGACTGGTCTATCACCAATTCTCGAAGCTCCATGTGCTGATTGGTAAACAGAAATTCCAGATCAGGGAAGATTTCTTTTACAATGTCCACCACATCCAGGATTTGTAAATTTTTATCTACAATGTTATACGTACCACTTGGTACATTTTCTGTAATTACCTGCTCAATCATTTCTGCAAGGTGGAAAATGTGAATGAATGCACGTGATTGTTTACCATTTCCAAAAATCTGTATCCTTCTTTTGAAGTTAGCATCAAACATAAATTTGTTGATCACAGCATCAAATCTCATACTCTTGCTATAACCGTATACATTACCACATCTTAGGGTTATCGCATTCTTTAGTTCTGCCAGACGCTGTACATGTTCTTCACCACGGTATTTACTGATACCATAAAATGTACCAGGTGTTGGGGTGGTTTCCTCTGTACAGGGTTCAGTATGTGCTCCATAAACTGAAGTACTACTGATGTAAATAAACTTTGAAATATCAGATTCTTCAGCAGCGTAGACTACCTCTGCAGTTCCCCAATGGTTTACCTGCTCGAAGAAATGAGGGTCAGTATTGGCAAATGGAGTGGTTACCTTTGCCGCCAGGTGGACCACAACATCTGCATCTTTCATGGCTTTCTTTAATAACCTACTATCTAGTATGTCGCCTTCAATAAAAGTTAATTTATCTCCTGCAAAGTATTTCACTCCAAGAAAAAAGTTGGAGTGGCTAGTACTCATGTTATCGTAAATGACAATGTCACTTACCTTTGGATTACGCAATAAATATTTTGTCAGCTCCGTACCGATGTAGCCGGCACCTCCTGTAAGTAATACCTTCATTGGTTAATTCAATTAGACACTTAAAAAATTATTTCTGAACCAGATCAGTATGGAGACCACACTCAACTTTGTTAAGGCCGTACCATCTGGCTTCTCGTTCAGACATTTCCGGGTCTGGTTTTCGTGTACAAGGTTCACATCCAATACTCAGGTATCCCACTTGATCCAATGGATGCCTTGGCAACTCATGTTCGCGAATATATTGAAAAATTTTACGGTTGTCCCAATCTAACATCGGATGAAAACGGGTGGTCCCGAATGGAGCAGGCTGCTCCACCTTCATGGCTTTCCGAACTGCACTCTGGTCCGCTCTGATTCCATTGATCCAAATATCAAATGAAGCCAGAACAGTTTCCATAGGTTGGGTTTTATTGAGGTAACAACAATAATCCGGATCAGCTGTGAATAATAATTTACCATTGGCATCCCTTTGCATCATTTTTGGTGTACCTGGCTTTAAATCCACAATACTAAGGCCGAACTTTTCAGCTACTTCATCCCTGAAAGCAACAGTTTCCGGAAACAGGTAACCTGTGTTGATAAAATATACCGGAATCGTGTTATCTATTTTACTCAGGATGTGCAACATTACCAGACTGTGTGTCTGAAATGAAGAGGTGGTGAAAAGCTTTTTACCTTCAGCCTTGTACTGATTAATCTGATCTTCGATTTGCTGTATTTCCACTTCCTTAGATATTTATGGTGTAAAACAACTGTGTAATCCTTTAAATTCAAAAAAATTAAAAGAATTGCATCAAATACTTTCTGAAATGTCTTCATCAGAAGCTTTTATTGAAAAAATTCTAGCTATGACAACAAATGTTTTCAATAAGCGTATTAACTTTGAATTACAAAGTACTTTTTATGAAAACTGAAAACCAATACTTAGAAGACCTACAAGAAGTACGTGCTCTCATGGAGAAATCTTCCAGGTTCTTATCCTTATCTGGCTTATCCGGGATCATGGCGGGAGTTTATGCGTTGATTGCAGCTGGGTTAGCCTACTTCATAGTTTATCAGGATACTGGCAGTTTTCCCAGGGTAGTGTATGACAATTCTGACAATAGAACAGCATTGATCCTTCTTGGGGTGATTACCCTATTCATTACTATTTTGACAGGAATGATGCTCACCATCAGAAAAGCAAAAAGACACAATCAACCCTTGATGAATAAGATTACCATAAGGTTGTCAGTCAATTTATTGATTCCCCTAATCACAGGGGGAGTTGTAATACTGATCACACTCTTCAAAGGATTCATCGGATTTGTTGCTCCATATACATTGATTTTCTATGGATTAGCACTGGTGAATGCCAGCAAATACACCTATTCAGATGTACGTCAGCTAGGAATCATTGAGATTGTCATTGGATTGTTGGCACTGCAATTTATTGGTTATGGAATTCTTTTTTGGGCACTTGGTTTTGGTGTTGGGCATATCGTTTATGGTACTATCATGTACTTCAAATATGACAGGGGATAGACTTGGTGATTATGAAAAAGTGGTTTGAAAAACTGGATAAAGCTTTTGAAAGCAAAGTTAGATTGGGTGTTATGTCGCTACTGATGATAGAGGAAAGCCTTGACTTTATATCCATACGGGATACACTGGGAATTACTGATGGAAATTTGGCGAGTCATCTGAAGGCTTTAGAAAAATTGGAATATGTGGGTATGGAAAAATCATTTGTGGGTAGAAAACCCAAAACAACTTATCGGGCTACCAATATAGGAAGAAAGGCCTTCCAGGAACATTTAGATGCACTTGAAGAAATACTAAAACAAAACGGATAAAATTTTTTTCAATATACACTTTGAAATACAAAGTACTTTTAACTCTAAGAACATGGAAAATCAATTAAAGAATCTTCAAAACAAAGTAAAGGGATCAGTCACTTTGAAATTAATTTCGATTGGAATTGTGATACTGATCTTACTGTATCCTAAGTCAGCTATTGAGGACCTCATCTCTGAAAGACAAAACATGAGGTACACAGCCATTACAGATGTCACCAGTAAATGGGGAACGGATCAGGTAATTGTAGGGCCCATTATTTCAATACCATATTGGCAGTACAAGGAAGTTGAGAAAAAGTTGATCAAAACGAAATACTATGCATTCTTTCTTCCTGAGGAGTTGAAAATTGATGGAAATCTTGAGCCAGAGTCACGGTACAGGGGTATTCATGAAGTCATCGTTTATCAATCCGATCTGCAGATTCAAGGATCATTTGAACACCCTGATTTTGATGTTTTGAACATAGATCCAGCCGAAATCATTTGGGAGGAAGCCCAGGTACAATTCAGTTTATCGGATTTAAGAGGAATAAAGGAAGCAATTCCCATTATCCTGGGCAATGAAAGACTCATGTTTAAACCAGGACTCAATTGTACCAATGTACTCTCCAGAGGCTTAAGCGTACCATTAACCATCGATGCTAAAAACCAGACTTCAATTCCCTTTGATTTTGATGTAAAGATCAATGGCAGTACCACATTATCATTCACCCCTGTAGGGTCTGAGACAAAAATATCAGTGAACTCACCATGGCAAGACCCAAGTTTTACGGGAAATATTTTACCCGCTAATAGAAACATATCAGAAGCAGGATTCACCGCTGATTGGAGTGTTTTGAATTTGAACAGGTCTTATCCACAGCAATGGAGAGGAGCTGCATATAGTCTGGCCAATTCTGATTTTGGCGTAGAGTTATTTGTACCAGCAAATGAATACCAGAAATCGACAAGATCAGCGAAATATGCTATGCTAATCCTGTTCTTAACGTTTGTGACCTACTTCTTCGGTGAAATATTAGGTAAAAGAAAAATCCACCCAATCCAATATGGAATAGTAGGGCTCAATATCATCATATTTTACACCTTACTGGTATCAATATCTGAGTATTTACCTTTCAATATTGCTTATGCCATCGCTGCGGTTTTCATCATTGGAGCAGTCTCTTCCTACTCTGTTTCGATATTTAAGAGTACGAAGCGAGGTGCTTATATGGGAGGATTTCTGGTAGTGGTTTACCTATTTATTTTTGTAATCCTTCAATCACAGGATTACTCATTATTAATTGGCAGTATTGGACTATTTATCACACTTGTCCTTGTCATGTACTTCTCCAGGAATGTCAATTGGTATGATATCAAGGTTCCGTCTAAGTCAAATTCATCCACAAACCTCTAATTATGAAAACATCACAAGAATGGTATCATTATTTTCAGGATAACCTGAAAGAAAAAAGAATCAATTGGAGTTTGGATCCAGTTATGACTAATGAAGAACAGGCACTGATCATCAAGTCATTGCAAGCCTGGCAGCTCGGGGAAACTTCAGAAGGCACAAATCTAATCTTTGCAGCCAGTAAGTATGCAAAGGAGACAAATGATCCATATTTCCTTGAAGCCATTAAACTCTTTATCAAAGAAGAGCAAAAACACGGTGAGAATCTGGGTAGATATCTTGATAGAATCGGTGCAAGGCGAATTAGTCATAATTGGGGTGATTCCCTGTTTAGGAAAGTTCGGGGCATCAATCGGAATATGGAAATCTGGACAGTAACAGTGATTACAGTGGAGTGTACGGCTCAATTGTACTACAAGGCGGTCCATGACGCTTCTAAATGTAAACTCTTGAAACAAATCTGTGTGGATATTCTTACGGATGAAGCACCTCACATTGAATTTCAAATTGAGAGGTTAATACAAATAGCTGGCAATAGAAAATCAAATGTTGTTTGGCATGAGTTGTATAAGATTTTCTTCTATTCCACCTCTCTGGTCATTTGGCTGGCACATAAAAAGGCGTTTGAAGCGGGTGGTTATGGGTTTAAGAGGTATATGAGAAGCATCTTATCCAAAGGGAGGAGAATTTTTGTAAAACTCAGAGAAATTAGAGAAGGAAAGCACAGTCTTGAAATTGTGCTAAGCAAAGTCTAAGCATCTGTCTATCTATTCGCCATCCCATTTGTTACATATAAATTCTACGGGGATAGGTGAAAAAACAAGCTGTGGATCTTGTCCACGGCTTGAATTGTTTAAGGTTTACCTTACTTCATATTCCTCGTGATCGGGCTTTCCTTTGTATGTTTTCAGTTGTTCGTTAATGTATTGAATTGCACGTTCCAATTGGGCATCAGTCCCAGTCGCCAATTCGCCCGGGTTCTCAGGTACCGGAATATCAGGGTCAACACCGTGTCCTTCTTTGAACCACTTACCATCTGGGTCATACATTCGGAAAGTAGGTACCGTAACACCACCACCATCAATTAAGGTAGGTGCTCCGCTAATTCCAATCAATCCACCCCAGGTTCTGGAACCGATCAGCGGTCCCAGCTCAGCTTTTCTAAAATAATCAGGGAATGCGTCTCCTCCAGATCCACTCCACCCATTGATCAACATGGCCTTAGGTCCATAAATTGCAGTGTGAGGCCATTTCCAGTCTTTTCCATCCCGCACAGCCCAGTAGGCCAAAGGTTTTCTATTCAATAGTTCAATGAATCTGTCAGGAATTTGTCCACCGCTATTAAATCGCTCATCCACAATGATGGCATCCTTATCTACCTGAGCTACAAATTGTCTTACCAACTCACTCTGTCCATCAAGTCCTGTACTTCTCACATAAGCATAACCACATCTTCCATTGGTAGCTTCCTCCACTCTTTTTCTATTGGCTTCTATCCAGGCAAGATGTCTCAGCCTTGTTTCAGAATTCAGCGTTTGGACAATGACTTTTTTAGCGCCGCTCTTCGATGGGGATGAATTATAGGTTAGTTCCACTGTTTCTCCTCCAAGTCCCTCAAAAGCAGCAAAGGGTTCTTTCGTTGGGTCCAGAGGAATGCCATTGACAGCCAATATGTAATTACCAACTTTCACCTCAACTCCCGGCATATCCAGTGGTGATCTTACTTCTGTATCCCACTGTGCACCCCGAATGATTTTCTTAATACGATAAAAGCCATTTGTCAATTCCCAATCAACCCCCAGGTAACCCATGTTTTCATTTTTGGCTCTTTCCTGGTCACCGCCACCACGGTAGGTGTGGGAAGCATTTAATTCTCCAATTAATTCTCCTAAAACAAAATTGACATCCCATCGGGTAACCGCATCATTTAGCAAATTACCATATTGGATCCTCATGCCATTCCAGTTTACTCCATGCATGTTTTTATCGTAGAAAAAATCTCTTTCAAACCTCCAGGCATCTGTAAATATCTGTTTCCATTCAGCTTTCGGATCCAGCATCATTTTAAGTTGGTCCGTTTTGATGGTTTTGTCCATTTTTTGATCGGCACCTACCTCTACAATGGCATAATTATTATTGTGTCCGATCAAAATCTTTTCACCACCTGCTGCCAATTCAAATCCATCGGCATCACCTACAATAGTTTTTGTTTCTCTTTTTTCCAGATCATAGTACATTAATGGAGCCTTTTCAATTTCTGATCCGGTATTTGGGCCTTTGTGATAAATGAGTTTGCCTTTTACGGAGGCTAAACTTCGGTAATTACCAGGTTTGATTTCTTCAATAATTACCATACGTCTTTCCATATTGGCAAGATCTATGTCTACCTTGATCTCATCTTCAGCGTCCTCATCATCCTCTTTGGACTTTTTCTTTTTCTTATCATCTGCTTCATTGGTGTCCTCTTTTTTAGCTTCAACTGCATCATTTTTTGGTTCCAGGATTGAAGGAGTGGAGGATTTCAGACTGATTGCAGCGACCTGGCTCGTGTTTGAGTAAATAAAAGTACCGTCCACATCACTGTAATCTGGTGAAAAGTTTCTGGAAGTTACCAGATACAGATATTTTCCTTCCACATCAAATTGAGGTCTTCTGTCACTGTAATAACCTGCCGTAACCTGGTATCTCTTTTTAATACTGGTATCATAAATAAAGATGGCACTGTTATTATTTTTAAGGCTCCTGCTGTAAGCAATCCACCTACTATCGGGAGACCAGGAAACCTGGAAATTTCTTAAACCCCATTCCAGCATGCTTAGACCCTTGTCAATTTTGGTAACCGATTTGGTACCAACATCAAAGTAGTTGATATCCATGGTTTGGTCTACAAATGCTAATTTTTTACTGTCAGGGGACCAATAAATGTTATACCTGAAACCATCTGAGAAGCTCGTTACAATGGATTCTTTTTCAGCAGCTACATCATAGAGGGCCAATTGATACTCACCTTGTTTATCAGTCCAGTAGGCAATGGTTTTGCCATCCGGTGACCAGGCCGCATATCTTTCAGCAGAACCACTTGTATTGGACAAATTCTTAACAAAACCATCTTCAGTAGGCACAGTGTAAACCTCACCACGTGCGATCATTGCCACCCGTTTGGCATCATGAGATATACTTGCTGAGAAAATTAGGTCATCGGTTTTCACCATTCTGGGAAGGATACCAGATTGATCAGTGATCACATTTATTACTACTTCATTGTATTCACCCGATCCAACATCCAGCAGGTATAGTTTGCCACCTGCCTCAAATACAATATCATCTTTGCCAGCTGATGGAAAATGGATGTCTTCGTCTTTGAAGTTTGTTAATTGTGTATTTGATTTAGCCGAAATGTCATAAACCCAGATGTTGTATCTTTTATTTGGTCCCTGGTCTGATAAATAGTAAATCTTATTCCCGATCCACATCGGGTATTCATCACTGGCCCTGTTTTCAGTTACTTTTTCTGAGGTGGAGCTGTTCAGATCAAATATGTAGATTGAAGGTGTACTACCTCCCTGATACCTTTTCCAGGTTCGGAAAGTTCTGGAATGGAAATTGAATGCCACCTTTGACCCATCCGGAGAATAACTTCCAAAATCGGCATAGGGTAGGGGTAACTTTTCAGATGGACCTCCTTCAATGCTTACTTTATGAAATTGCCGGTATCTCTGTCTTTCACTTTCCCTGCCGGAAGAGTAAAGGACTGATTTCCCATCAGGATGCCAATCGACCAAAACATCAAAACTTGAATGGTAAGTTAGTCTTTTAGGAACTCCTCCGGTTACAGGAATAGTGTAAATGTCATTATTGCCATCATAGCTTGCCATATAGGCAATCGTCTTTCCGTCGGGAGAAAACTTTGGAAACATTTCCTCACCATCAGGAGAACTTAATCTAATAGCTGTTCCACCAGTTTTTTCAACTATCCAAACGTCTCCTGCATAAGAAAAAGTAATATGAGACTCGGAAACATCCGGATACCGGAACATCCGGGCATTGATTTGAGCAAAAATTGAATTTTGAAGCGCAGTTAGAGTGACTGCACAGAGTAGTAGTCTAAGTTTCATAATTGGATTTGATTAAAGTTCAGCTGGCACCTGAAGTTAGCTAATTTGACATCAATTCAAAGCATGATTATTTATTAAAACCAATCTTGTTTTAATTTTTCATAAGCAATAATGCCACTTAGAGCCACACCTGGAATTCCCTGACCGGGATATGTGGTGTCTCCGCAGATGTAAGCTTTTTTTCCATCCAGTCTGGCGTCATTCATTTGCCAGGGTTTGATATCACGGAATTGCGGGTAGCCCCCTACAAATCCAAAGGATCTTCCTGTCCACTTATTCCATGATTTTTGAGTAGAGGAATGTCGATAAATGATATCATCCCGATGAATCAGCTTTTGTTTCTCCAGAACCTCCAGAATAGCCAATTCAGTTTCTCTTTTGTCGAAAATATTTTTCTCCGGGTTTGGGATGTGTGTGCTAATGGATGCTACTCTGTTAGTTGGATCATCACATCTTGAATGATCTTCTTCATGATTTAGGCTAAGAAAAACACTGTTGGAACCTGTTCCAGGAAGTGGTTCATCTAAATGTACCTGGTAATGAATCGCGCTATATTTAAATCTCCCACTTTTAAAACCAATTCCCATCTGAAAAGCGCTGTTTAGCCTGTCTGATTGAAGGGTTTTCTTCGAAATTTGTTTTCTGATTCCGTTTTGAAAAAGTGGAGCGGTATCATTGATGGGGATGCCGGAAATAACAAAGTCACAGGTGAAATCTCCGTTTTTTGCACATACTTTATATCCATTATTAGATTCCTGAACCTCTAAAACCGGATTCCTCAAACTTAATTCACCCCCTCGGCTCTTGATAAATTCAATGAAAGGGTTGACAAGATTGAGTAAGCCTCCGTCCACATAATAATTACCGAAATTAGTATAACAAAGAGCAGTGGCCCCAAATAATACGTTTACTTCTTCAAGGTAATTCTGAGCAGTAATGAGCAATTGTTCATTTAAGAATTGCTTAAACTTTAGATTGTTGTTTAAGTTGAATTTTTTCAGCAGCCATTCCAATGTATAGAAAGCATATCGGCTATAATTGAGTTGATCAATACTTATATTCCGAATTAAGGCTCCCAGATCACTAAAATTTGACGGAGGGAAAGAAACCTGTTTCAAGGAGGTATCCCAGACAAATTGACTTACCGTGAAACAAAACTCCCAGAATTCTCTTTGCCCAGGCTTGCCAAAAGCCCGTTCAGCTTCTGTGATCCAATCTTCAAGGTTTTGGTACTTTCTGATACTACTTCCATTTGGTTGTCGAACTTCCATGGGTAGGTGTAATTTTCTTGTTGGGACCTCAATACCTGTCTTTTGAAGGATGTAATGCAAAGGCATTCCTTCATCCAATCCTACAAGTGTAGTGGCCCCTGATTCAAAAACGAATCCTTTTCGCCAGTAAGAGCTGGTGCACCCTCCCGGGAGATAGTTCTGTTCCAGAACGAGTACGCTTTTTCCTTCATTGGCTAATAAACTAGCGCAAGAGAGCGCTCCCATGCCACTTCCAATTACAATGACGTCCCAATGACTATTCTTCATACTTTTGTTTAGAGAAGCCTAACATTCTTTAAACAGAATCGTTATCGTTATGTTTGTGACTTTGTTCACTATTTCAATTGCTTGAATGAAAGTATCAGTTTTTAGGAGAGAGCACTTTAATGCAGCGCACAGACTTCATAACCCAGAATGGGATGAAGAGACAAATCGTAAAGTGTTTGGAAAATGCAATAACCCTAATTATCATGGTCATAATTATGATCTTGAGGTGAAGGTGACTGGTGAAACTAATCATAAGACTGGTTATGTTTATGATATGAAAGTCCTGAGTGACCTGATCAAAGAAAATGTTCTGGAAAGGTTTGATCATAAAAATTTAAACTTGGACACTGATGAATTTAAGCACGTTAACCCAACAGCAGAAAATATAGTCGTTACGATTTACAACATCTTGAGAGAGAAGATAGAGGAGGAGTTCGACTTGCAAATAAGATTATATGAAACAGAAAGAAACTATGTCGAATATCCAGCCAGATAACGAAAAACAACTTCCAAAGTATGAGGAGTTTGGGGATGATCATGTAGGAACTTCCTATGACACTCCCATGAGGCCAGATGCCTTTGAACTCGATGACGAACTGAAAATAGAACTAATTCAAAAGCATTTCAAGGAGATCATGCAGATATTAGGCATGGACCTGACTGACGACAGTCTAAGGGGAACACCATATCGGGTTGCCAAGATGTACGTGAAGGAGGTATTTAGTGGATTAAACCCAAAGAACAAGCCTTTCGCGAAGCTTTTTGAGAATAAGTACAAATATGATGAAATGCTTGTGGAGAAAGACATTACTTTTTATTCTCATTGTGAGCATCACTTTGTGCCGATTTATGGTAAGGCCCATGTAGCATACTTCTCCAGCGGGAAAGTAATTGGTTTGTCTAAAATCAATAGAATTGTTCAATATTTTGCGAAAAGGCCACAAGTCCAGGAAAGGTTGACTGTTCAAATCGCTAATGACCTGAAAGAAACCCTTCAAACTGAAGATGTTGCTGTAGTAATGGATGCTTCCCACATGTGTGTGTCCTCCAGAGGAGTAAATGATACCAATAGTCGAACAGGTACCGCTCATTTTAGTGGTAAATTTAAAGACGAAGCAATCAAGTCAGAATTTTTAAATTATATCAACACGAACACTAAGGAGTGATAAGGGAATGTTTACGATAACTTATTGACCTTATTTATATTTGTGTACATCTTGTCATTTTTAAACAAATTTTCGTGGAACGAAGACAATTCATCTTGAATGGTGCTATTGCAGTGGCTGGCACATCAATTTTTACTATCCCCCTCGCGAATTGTTCGTCCGCAATCCCGAAGCATCCCTTGTTGAATACATTTCTGCCGAAGGACATAATAGATGACATTGGTTCAAACTATATAAAAGGCAACCCGGATTTTGAGGGTAGCAGAATTTCTAAAATCACGAAAGAAAAGCTCAGGAGGTCTGTATATGAGGATTTCAAACTAGGGAAAACGGTGATTTCAGGAGGCTGGATTGTTGCTGAAACAGAAGCACAATACTGTGCATTTCTTTATCTATCAAACAAGTAAGTTTTGCATATAGACGCACGAAAACTTGAAGACAATTCCATTTTGAAGGGAGACATTTGTATTGTTGGAGCGGGTGCTGCGGGTATTACACTTGCGTTAGAACTTAACAAGTCCAATAAAAAGGTAATTCTTTTGGAAAGTGGTGGATTTGAGTATGATGAAAGCACACAACAACTTAATAAAGGCATTAATATTGGCCAAAAATATTTTCCACTAAAATCCTCAAGGTTAAGACTTTTTGGAGGGACAACTGGGCTATGGAGTGGGTTTTGTGCGCCTCTTGATTCCATTGATTTTGAGGAGAGGTCCTGGATATCTGATAGTGGTTGGCCATTCTCGAAAGAGGATCTTTCTACTTTCTATGAAAGAGCACAAAAGGTACTGGAATTGGGCCCTTTCAATTATGATCCAGACTATTGGGAAAGTTTGCTGGGGGTACCCAAACTTGATTTAAATGCGTCGGAAGTATATACGAAAGTGTGGCAGAAAAGCCCACCTACACGAATGGGTGAAAAATACCGTAATGAGATAGTTAATTCAGAAAATGTAGAGCTATATACTTTTGCTAATCTCACAAACATTGATCTTACTGAAAATGCCAAAGAGGTCAGACAGTTAGAGGTAAAAACAATTAGTGGGAAACAATTCAATGTCAGGGCCAATTGCTATGTCATGGCTTGTGGAGCTATTCAAAATACCAGGCAGTTGCTTCATGCAAACTCAGTGATGAAGAAGGGCGTTGGTAATCAAAATGATTTGGTGGGAAGGTATTTTATGGAACACCCTCATGTGGACAGTGCAGAGATTTGTTTAGCTGAAGGTATCAACATGGACTTTTATTATGAGAGTATACTTTCTGACAGTTCATTTGGGATGTTGGCTTTATCAGAGCAAAAACAGCGTGAAAAGCAATTGCTAAATTATTCAGCTCAATTAATACCCACCGCATATGATTCCCAGCGAAATTGGAATGTTGACATGTTTCCAGAAAACCCTAAAAATGTACTTGCATACACTGAAAGCTTAGATAGAATTAGATCGGAAAGAACCTCAAGAAGACCAGAAACTAATTTTTACATATTAAGTACAAGAATCGAGCAAAAACCTAATTCGAATTCAAGGGTTACCTTATCTCATGCCAAAGATAAACTCGGAATACCTGAATATAATTTGGATTGGAGGTTATCCACTTTGGACAAAAAGACCATTTTAGAAGCCAATAAAGTTATTGGTAATGAGCTTGGGAGAAATGGACTTGGTAGGCTGCATTTACAGGACTGGTTAATTGACAAGGAAGATTTATGGTCAGATAACCTAACCGGTGGTTGGCATCACATGGGTACTACACGCATGCATAATAACCCTAAAAAAGGAGTTGTTAATGAGAATTTAAAGGTTCATGGTAACACAAACCTGTATATAGCAGGTTCGTCTGTATTTCCCACCTCAGGAACTGCGAATCCAACATTAACGATTGTTGCATTAAGTATCCGTCTGGCAGATTACTTGATGAGTTTGTTTACTTGAGAAATCACAAAGCTTAGCTCATATCCATATTCCCAATCGCATATTTCAGATTGTATTTGAATTTATCAATTCTCCAGCCATTCTCGGTCTTTACCAGATGTAAGTCATAACTACCCACGAATTCCCTGATCTTTCCATTGGTCGCTGATTCTTTGAAATGTGTAGCAGTTGCATATGCAAATACATCTGCTTCTTTATCAGTGATGGTAACCAGATAATTTCCAGCCAAATGATTAACAGCATCTAATCCTTCAAAACCAGTTTTCCAGTTGCTGCATATTTCCTGTGAGGTTAAAGTAGTGGCCTCAGCTACAAGGGAAGACATGTCGAGAAATACATTTGGTGTGAATACTTCATTTTGCAGTTTTTCCCATTCCTGGTAATCTGTGTAAATGAATAGCTTGTTGACAATTTCAATGATTTCCTCTCTCTCAGTATGGTTCATGTGATTTTTTATTTCACATAACGCTTGTTGATTGTTTTGGTTGTCAATTTCTCGATAGATAATATAAAATTAACTTGTGTTGCAGCATTTACAGATTACTCATCTCTCAATGTCTCTGTGGGGTTTCTGTTTGCCACTTTTAAAGATTGGAAAGCAATTGTTAACCAGGATATCAGTAATCCTACACCTCCTGCCAGTACAAAAACCCAAAGGTCTATTGAAGTTCTATAGGCAAATCCTCCAAGCCAAATATTGATAAGGTATAGGGCAATTGGTGTGGCCAATAAAATACCCAGGATTACCAGTTTGGCGAAATCCTTTGAAAAGATCATCATTAGCTGTGCTACACTGGCTCCAAATACTTTTCTTATGCTTAGTTCTTTCGTACGTTGTTCTGCTGAAAAAATGGCCAATCCGTAGAGCCCCAGACAGGCAATGATCAATGCCATAAGGGTAAAGGCATTCATCATGTTATTTATTTGTTCTTCACGCTTGAAACTATTCTCAAATTCCTGATCCAGGAAACTATAAGCAAACGGGAAAGATGGATCAATTGCGTATATCTCATTTTTCAAAGAGGAAATCAATGTTGTCATATCCTCATAAGATGCAATAGTGTTGGCATTCAGCTTAATTGATAGCAGTGACGGATTTGTTCCACTATCTGGCAGATACTTGTTGTCAATGTGGTAAACAACCAAAGGGCCAACCTTGTATTTTGGGCTCTTAAAATGAAAGTTATCAGTTACCCCGATTACCTGAAGTTTAGTCCTGCCATTGTAAATGAATTTACCTATTGGTGAATCTTGTTCATAATGATCAGGTGTTCCCCACCCCAGGGCTTGCACAGCTGATGCGTTCAGAATAACTCCATTGTGTGTGTCTGTTATTTTATTTTCCTCAAACTTTCTTCCGGCAATGAGCTTTACATTAAGTAAATCAAAATAAGTCTCATCAATTTTCATTCGACTCAACTCTAACTGATTTTCATTGTCAGGGCTTGCGCTAATCAGCTCTCCACGAGTGATATTTGGAGGTGTTTGGTGTGATTGGCCAGTGAGTGATATGGCTGGATTCAGATTTAAGCTCGATTTGAGTATCTGAACATCTGAGTTAAGGTGCTCAATATTGTGCAATTGTATGATATGCTCTTTGTCATAGCCCAGGTCAAATTGGGATACATAGTTGAGTTGTTTCTTGATAAAGATCGCTCCAATAATAAGGGCAATTGTGATTGTGAATTGAAAGACTACCAGAGCATTTCTGACCGTTTTTCCCTGGAAACCAGATTTATTGGTGCCTTTGATACTGTTTAATGACTTGAATGAAGAGAGGAAAAATGCCGGATAACTCCCAGCAAGCAAACCGAGTACACAACAAAAACACACCACGACTAAAAGAATCAATGGGTTCGACAATTGCTGAGAGAGGTCAAGAGGTTTGCCTGACAACTGATTAAAACTATCGATAAAAACTTCCGTTCCTACAATGGCAAGGATTGTGCTTATTGTAACCAAAAATATTGCTTCGAAGAGGAACCGGGTAACAAGTGATCTTCGACCAGCACCAAGGATTTTCCGAATACCAACTTCTCTTGCCCTACTGGAAGATTGAGCTGTGGAAAGATTCATGAAGTTGATGCTACAAAGTACCAGGATCAATATACCGATAGCAGAAAATGAGTATATAGTGGTTTTATTTCCAAGTGGTCCGAGGATATTGCCCATTTTTTCTGATCCCAGGTAAACATCCTCTAATGGCTGTAGGTACAGGTTCCATGACTTGTTGCTGGCATGTAGCTCATCAAAAGATTGTCCGAATAGCCTGGATAGAGTGGGTCCAGCATATTTGATAGGTATTGCTTGTAACCTATTTTCAAGGACTTCAATATCAGTGTTTTCTTGGATCAATGCATAATTGGTAAATGCTGTCCATGACCAGGTCGATTCATTCTGCTCGATATCTTTAAAACTACTGGAGGAAACAACCATATTGAATTGAATGTGAGAATGATTGGGAGCTTCTGAAATAACACCGCTAATTGTAAAGGGTTGAGCTTCTGGTTCTTTGTGGTCATTGCTTTCAAGGATGGTTCCTTTGAGGTATAGTACTTTTCCTAATGCAGGTTCATTACCAAAGTGTTTTTTTGCAACCTCATCAGTGATTACTACCATATTTGGTGAGGATAGTGCAGATTGTGGATCACCATCCACCAAATCATAAGAAAAAATTTGAAAGAATTCAAGATCAGCGACAAGCAGTTGCTCCTCGAGAAAACTGTTGGTGACTTCACCTGATTTTGAGGATACTACGAAACCCTCAGGTTTTAAGACTCGTGTGATAGCTTCTATTTCCTGTACGTCAGCTTTTAAAGCAAGAGCTACATTAGGGCCAGTTGTGGACATTTTCTCATTCCAATCCCCCCAAATCATAGATTGGTTGACGCGGTAAATCCTGTCAGCATAGGTATGAGAAGTATCGAAAGTGTATTCGTATTGTACGTATAGTCCAATTAAAATACTGGTTGCAATACCTAAAGTGAGACCTACAATATTTAAAAATGTGTGCTTCTTTTTCCGAGACATCATTCTTAAAGTAGCCTTAAACAAGCTAAATAGGGTGGTGATTTTTTGCATGATCATAATTTACCAAATAATATGCCAATCGAATCAGGATGCAATAAGTATTTGATTACTAGGATTATATGAATTTAAACCAATTTTTATTGTGCGAAAACGAACAAGTTTTTTCGCGAAAGTGGTCAATGGGTCCAAATGGGTAGCAATCCAATTTTAAGAAATATGGACTTTGCTTGTTGCTTAAGCCGGGTCAAGGGAATCAACGATCACTATAATATATTTCCCTGGTCAATGTTCCAGGGAGAAACCCCCAATATGTAGAAACAATGCGGACAGGCAATCCTACATGATTATATTCAATTTCATTCTCTATACTAGTAGTTCCGTCAAACGATCCAGTTCCATCACTGTAAGAATAACTTACCCAGTTATTTTTTGAGACGGGTTCATCCGGATCCACCACTTCTAAACATAGGTAGTTGTCATTATTATCATATGTATACCTGATTCTCTCAACATCTAGATGGTTATCAATGGAAATGCTCTTCAAACCCAGGTTATTTCCATCACTCCATGAATAAAATAGTTTCCGACCGAAATCATAATTCGGGAAATGGAATTCCTTACTGATTAATTCACCTCTTTCATTGTAGGATAATACGGATTCCGTCATTAAATCCAATTGACCGGAATTGCTAATGTCAAAGCTCAGAACCCTCTCAAGAATTCCACTATTATTGAATATAAATGAATCAAGTTGAAAATAGCGATTTGTACTGATTCTAAACCATTTACGACTACTTATTAAAGACAAATTGTAATGATAGACTTTATTGTGGATGCCCCGATAGTTTCTTATTTCCATTAATCTGTTGTCTTCATATAATGTATACTTCTGTATGATCTTCATCAAAATTTGGATCACCTGTGATATTTTGGAAATGAATTGAATCAACTTTATATGTTCCTAATGTAGGTTTTGATAGAAAAGAGGGTTCAATACTTTCTTGTTTGCATGAAAACAATAAGCCCGCTAAAAGGATGAAGAGTATATTCTTTAACGTAAACAATCTCATAGAAGACATTGGTTAGAATGAAAGGATGAATTTACAAAATAGATCTCAATTTAAATAGCTTCCATCTTATAGTGATTACAGAAGTATTGGACCAGCCTGAAAAGGGCCACAAAGGTGAAGCAATGAGACCGAAAAGGCTTGTGGGTAAGTTGGCTCATGCCACCGCGAGGGAGGAGGTGAGTAGGATAGCGCGAAGGAAGTGAGCAATAGAACAACTTAAATCTACAGACTCAAAATTTTTGAATTTTCACCGTTTAGTCGGTTCACTCTCCAGATCTTTTCAAGCGCGGTATATCAACTAATACTCAACACTTTACCTATTCACATCTTTTATATTTTTAATATTAACCGGTTATCATATATTTGCATCCTGTTTTTTGAAACCGATAAAAAATACATATGAGTAACGTCTTGTATATTGTCCCAGCACTAGCCCTTGTGGGACTCTTAGTGATGATCATTAAAGCACAATGGATCAACAAACAAAATGCCGGAGAAGCAAAAATGAAAGAAATCGCGCAGCACATCCGCGAAGGAGCCTTGGCATTTTTATCAGCAGAATATAAAGTTTTAGCAATTTTCGTTGTGATCGCAGGTATCCTTTTAGGGGTGATTTCAACGATCGTGGAAACTACGCCATGGTTTATAGTAGTAGCATTTGTTATCGGTGCGGTATTCTCAGCATTGGCCGGAAACATAGGAATGAGAATAGCTACTGCAGCAAACGTAAGAACTACACAGGCTGCCAGAACATCTCTTCCTGAAGCACTTAAAGTATCGTTTACTGGTGGTACTGTAATGGGACTTGGCGTAGCGGGTCTTGCGGTTTTTGGATTAAGCATGCTGTTTATTGTCCTTTTCCATATGTACATGGGAGGTACCTGGACCAGTAATGGTGATATGACCATGCTATTAGAGGCCCTAGCAGGATTCTCTTTAGGAGCTGAATCTATTGCTTTATTTGCCAGAGTAGGTGGAGGAATCTATACAAAAGCAGCAGACGTTGGAGCCGATCTTGTAGGTAAAGTAGAAGCTGGTATTCCTGAAGATGATCCTAGAAACCCAGCCACTATCGCCGATAACGTAGGAGATAACGTAGGGGACGTAGCAGGAATGGGAGCTGACCTGTTCGGTTCTTACGTAGCTACAGTTTTAGCGTCTATGGTACTAGGTAATTACCTGATCAGAGACATGGGTGGATCTATCCAGGATGACTTTGGAGGTATTGGTCCAATCTTGTTACCACTCGTAATTGCTGGTTTGGGAATTATCTTCTCAATTGTTGGAACACTATTTATTAAGATATCAGACAATAGTGCAAAAGAAGCAAAGGTTCAGGCAGCCTTGAACAAGGGAAACTGGAGCTCTATTATCTTAACTGCCATTGCGGCATACTTCGTTATTGACTTAATGTTACCTGCAAGCATGCAAATGAACTTCTTTGGCGAAGGACTTAAAGAAATTACCCCAATGTCAGTATTTGGTGCTGTAATTATAGGACTGATCGTTGGTGGTGCCATTTCATATTTCACAGAGTATTATACAGGTCTTGGTAAAAAACCTGTGATGGATATCATCCACAGGTCTGCAACTGGTGCTGCAACTAATATCATCGCTGGTTTAGCTACTGGTATGATCTCAACTTTTGCACCTATTCTATTATTTGCAGGAGCAATTTGGGGTGCATATGAGTTTGCAGGTTTTTATGGTGTCGGTATCGCAGCTTCAGCGATGATGGCTACTACAGCCATGCAGTTAGCGATAGATGCATTTGGTCCAATTGCTGATAATGCTGGTGGTATTGCAGAGATGAGTGAATTGCCGGATGAGGTGAGAGAAAGAACAGATATCCTGGATTCAGTGGGTAACACTACTGCAGCTATTGGTAAAGGTTTTGCCATTGCTTCTGCAGCTTTGACCGCCCTTGCACTTTTTGCAGCTTATGTAACATTCACCGGAATTGATGGAATTAACATTTTTAAAGCAGATGTACTGGCAGCCTTATTTATCGGTGGAATGATCCCAGTAGTATTCTCAGCTTTGGCGATGAATTCAGTGGGTATGGCCGCCATGGAAATGGTGAAAGAAGTTAGAAGACAATTCAAAGAAATTCCTGGTATCATGGAAGGTACGGGAGAGCCAGAGTACGGTAAATGTGTGGACATTTCAACGAAAGCTGCCTTGAGACAAATGATGCTACCTGGAGCAATTACTATTATTGCACCACTTCTCATTGGTTTCTTAATGGGACCTGAGGCATTGGGTAGTTATATGGCTGGTGTTGCCGTTTCTGGTGTGCTTTGGGCAATCTTCCAAAATAATGCTGGTGGTGCATGGGACAATGCGAAGAAATCATTCGAAGCAGGAGTTGAAATCGATGGGGAAATGACTTACAAAGGTTCTGAAGCTCACAAAGCTGCAGTAACTGGTGATACTGTTGGTGATCCGTTTAAAGATACTTCCGGACCATCTATGAACATCCTGATCAAGTTAACGTGTCTGGTAGGTCTTGTAATCGCCCCAATATTGGGTGAGATCTACGGCAGTGGTTCACATGCTGACGCACAAATTCAGAAAGAGGAAAAAGTAGCAAAAGAGATTAAAGTGGAAGCCGTGAAAGAAGTGAAGAAAGTAGCTGCTTCTGTGGATCAATTTGCACAATAAGAATTTACATAACCGAAAATTAGAAGCCTTTCCAGTAATGGGAAGGCTTTACTTTTTTAAAGACTGGACATGATAGTGGTTATTTGAAAAAACGTAATCTACTTGCAGATAGGATTTATAAACTATGTAATCAATCTCGTATTTTTTCAAAAGTTGGTGATCAGCCCTAGGGTTTGATGCAAAATCATCTCGTAGTTTGATTCGGTTATACCACTCCACTATCGCATTATCACCTTCCGGAACCATCTTAAAACTCACTAGTCTGTCCCGTTCCGCATCTGAGATAAAAGAAACATTTTCATTTTTATCGTTGTATCCCAGGAAAAGAAATACATCTGATGGTGAAGTATTGTCCTGAACGAATTCAACAAATGCCTGGTAATCTTTTTCTTGAGTGGTTTCATTCCAGAATATTATATTTCTCCAGATGCCAATACTCACCAGGTATACACCAAATATGAACATAATGGGTCTAAAGATCATTGAAACTCTATTGCGAGTCTGCAAAAAGCTATCAGCTGCAATGAATACAAAGCAATATGTCAATAACATTGCAAGGGAACCTATTCTAAAAAGATAAAATTTAAGTAGAACACCATCTGTGTCTATGAGTGAAATAATCATAGCCATTATCATCATTCCATTCATGCAAAGGGTAAGTAAAGAAAGGGATCGCGTGATTTTCGTATGCTTCAATCCAAAAATTGAAACCAGGGTAGCGATGAAAATGATAATAAAATAGCCAATATTATGTTCCCAAAAACGTGACATGTGAGTGGGAGCTGTATGATGGATATTTCGGAAAAATACGTAGATCCAATCTACAGAAGGTTCATTAGCAATACTTTCACCACCAAACAGGTTTACAGCCAAATATATGATGAAAGGAAGAACAATGACAGTATAGGTAATGCCGGTTTTAAAGAGATTCCATTGAAAGCCCTGTTTGATCAATGTAAAAAGTATTAAGCTCACAAAATACCATCCACCAACGAGTACATGGCAATAAGTAGCAAGTGCGGCAAATACTGCAGCCTTTTGGTAACGCTCATCGAGCAGATAATTCAATGACCAAAAAATAAATATGTATCCAATGGTTTTTCCTTCGAAACCTTGCCAGATCCACTCGCCACCAAAGTAGGCTTGTTTGAGCATGAATAGCTGAAGAATGAATAACATAGCTGGTATGGAGATCTTAAATTTTTCAAAAAGCTTGGCTTGTGGGAACGCGTATAACAAGTAGTTAATAAATCGAGTAGCAAAAGCCAATTGGCCGAATGAGAGAAACTTCAAACCAATTCCGGCAATGAACCAGTAGATGTAATTAGTTCCAGGCCATTGTTGCAGGGAAAATGAACCCTCCATCCAGGTAGGATCCATGAAGTGCCGGGCCATTGTGAAATTATTCTCTTCATTGGGACTTGGGTCAAAAGAAACAAAATTGACCGCTGAAAGAAAAAATATATAAACCCATCTTGGGATAAGGCTCAATTGATTAGTTAATCCCTGGAGAATTTTATTCATGCTTTCTAATTGAGGCTCAAAAATGAAATTCTTCTTTCAAAATAAAAACAATCCCTGTAAGCAATTTAGAAATACATTATTTTTAGCCTAATGCAGGCATTTCAATTGGCGGATGATTGGTTTGGAGAGAAAAAATGGAGACCATTTGCTTTCCAGAGGGAAGTTTGGGCGCACTACCTCAATGGAAAATCCGGTTTGTTGAATGCACCTACCGGGAGCGGAAAAACATATGCCCTTTGGATTCCGACAGTCCTCGAGTATGCCAATAATACTCCTAATTATCAGAAGCCCAAAAAAAACACCATTCAGGTTCTGTGGATAACACCTCTGAGAGCATTAGCCAAGGATATTCAAATGGCCATGCAGGAATTCTGTGCAGAAACGAATGTGCCATGGGAGGTTAAAGTCCGAACGGGCGATACTTCTACATCTGAACGCCAAAGTCACAAGAACAATCCACCTGAATGTCTTGTGACTACTCCTGAGAGTTTACACATATTGCTCAGTCAGAAAAACTACCCTAATTATTTCAATGATTTAAAATGTATTGTGGTAGATGAGTGGCATGAGTTACTGGGTACCAAACGAGGAGTTCAGGTAGAACTAGTGATTTCTCGCCTGAGAGGGCTACTAGGTGACCAATTAAAGGTGTGGGGTATCTCTGCAACAATTGGTAACATGGATCAGGCCCTAGAGGTATTACTAGGACCAAAACGCGCTAAAGTGGGTGTGATGGTAAAAGCCAATGTACAAAAGCGGATTGAGATTGAGTCAGTTTTACCTGATGATGTAGAGCGTTTTCCATGGGCAGGTCATTTGGGTATACATCTGGTGGAGAAAGTCCTGAAAATCATTCATGCAAGCCAGACCACATTATTATTTACCAATACCAGGTCTCAAACAGAACTTTGGTATCAATATCTGATTACAACCGATCCAGGGTTGGCTGGTATTTTGGCCATGCACCATGGAAGTATTGATTATAATGTGAGAGGTTGGGTGGAGGACGCACTTCATGAAGGAAAACTGAAATGTGTCGTTTGTACTTCAAGTCTCGATTTAGGTGTTGATTTCAGACCTGTAGACACGGTGATTCAAGTGGGTGGTCCAAAAGGTGTTTCGCGGTTTTTTCAGAGAGCTGGTAGGAGTGGCCACCAACCAGGGGCATTGAGTAAAATATATTTTGTACCAACACACTCTTTAGAATTAGTGGAGGGTGCTGCACTGAAGTCAGCAATTGATAAACACATCTATGAAGTAAGGAAACCGCTGGTTAATTGTCTGGATGTGCTGGTGCAGTATTTGGTAACATTGGCAGTTGGAGATGGTTTGAAAGCTGAAATTATTAAAAATGAGATCAAAAATACATATGCCTATCAGGCATTGAGTGAGGAAGAATGGGAGTGGTGCCTTGAATTTATTGCTACAGGCGGTAAAACTCTTGGAGTTTATGATGAATACTCGAAAGTGATAGTGGAGAAGGGCATTCATAAAGTCATTAACCGTAGAACTGCCATGAGGCATAGGATGTCAATTGGTACCATTGTAGGGGATCCCGTATTGAAGGTGAAATTCCTATCTGGAGGATTGATTGGAACAGTGGAAGAAAGCTTCGTGTCAAGGCTGAACCCGGGTACTGTTTTTTGGTTTGCCGGTAGGAATCTTGAATTTGTGAAGTTCAAAGATCTCACTGTCTATGTGAGAAAAGCAAAATCCAAGAAGGGCATAGTCCCTGTTTGGGGGGGAGGTAGGTTACCGCTTTCTTCAAGACTTTCTGAGTTGATCAAAGAGAAGTTGACGGATGCATCCAAAGGGATTTATGAAGAAATAGAAATGCAAACGATCAAGCCCATTCTTGACCTACAGGCAAAATGGTCCACTATACCCGATAATGAATCCTTATTGATTGAAAAAACTGAAACGAAATATGGTCATCACATTTTTGTCTATCCTTTTGAAGGTAGGTTTGTTCATGAAGTATTATCGGGATTGGTCGCTTACCGAATAGCTCAGTTGCAACCAATCTCATTTTCAATTGCCATGAATGATTATGGTTTTGAATTGTTATCTGACCAGGAGATACCAATTGAAGAGGCACTGGAACTTGACCTTTTTAGAATGGAAAATTTGATGGAGGAAATTAATTTATCCATCAATATGACAGAAATGGCAAAGAAGCAGTTCAGGGATGTAGCCACCATATCCGGATTGATTTTTCAGGGATACCCAGGAAAGAATATTACAGCCAAACATTTACAGGCCAGCACAGGAATCATTTACAGGGTTTTTGAAGAGTATGACAAGGATAATCTATTGCTAAAACAGGCTATGGATGAAGTAATTACCATGCAACTTGATAAGGAAAGAATGATTGAAGCCATGAATAGGATCAACAAACAAAAAATCGTTTTGAAGTATCCTCCAAAACCAACTCCCTACTCATTCCCTATTATGGTAGATGGACTCAGGGCAAAGCTCACCTCTGAAGAATTAGCAGACCGAATTGCGAAAATGACCATCCAGTTTGAAAACATTATTTAAATAATTCGTAACATTTTTCGTTGTTTTGAAATTATTATTGCAGGTACATAAAAAACCCAAATGACTATGAAATACATACTTGGATTAGTTTTCATGCTGATAGTGACTATAGGAAATGCACAAAGCATTGTAGGTAAATGGAAAACAATCGATGATAATACGGGAAAAGAAAGATCGATTGTTGAGATCTATGAAAGAGGAGGAAAATATTTTGGCAAGATTGTGAAGCTTTTCAGAGAGCCAGGAGAAGATCCGGATCCAATTTGTGATGACTGTAAAGGAGATCGCAAGGATAAAAAAGTAATTGGCATGGAAATCATCACAGACATGGAGTTTGATCAGGATGACAATGCATGGGAAGAAGGTGAAATCCTGGACCCTGAAGATGGTAAAGTGTATGATTGCAAGCTTTGGGTAGAAGAAGGTAAGTTGAAAGTAAGGGGCTACCTTTATTTTTTGTACAGAACACAAACCTGGCTTCCTGCTAATTAAGCATGCCGGAGGAAGGGAATTATCACTTTATATTTAAAAAACAAAAATTAATTCTGTCGCCATTAAAGGCTATTTTTTGGCAGAATGAAAGAATTCTGATCATTTCAGATGTGCATTTGGGGAAGGCACATCATTTTAGGAAGTCCGGGATAGCCGTTCCTCAGCACATTCATGCCGTTGATCTTGAAAAGATCGAATGCTTGCTTAGTATGTATATGCCAGATACTGTAATTTTTCTGGGTGATCTCTTCCACAGTGATGTCAATGTAAATTGGGATGAATTCAATGGGTGGTTAGAGGAGCAATTAGATGTACAGTTTATTTTGGTGAGGGGGAATCACGATGTGCTTCCGGATCATCTTTATGAGAGCTCAACACTTGTTCTTGTGGATGAATATACCAGACCTCCATTTACATTTTCGCATGAACCTGTAGAATCAAAACACTACAACATCACTGGGCATGTGCATCCGGCCATTAAACTTAGGGGTAGAGCGCGTCAGTCCGTGAGCTTACCGTGTTTTCATTTTGGGAATGATACAGCTTTGATGCCAGCATTTGGCGAATTCACAGGTTTTGTAAAGGTGGGTGTTAGAAAAACTGATCATATATTCACAATCGCGCCTGATAAAGTCATCAAAATCACTAAAGATTAGATTATTTTACTTCTAAATGTGATTTTTTTTAGTTAAATTGAACTTTCAAAATCTGCCCTGATGTGTTTGAGGGCTTGATTTTCCTCCGAACATGAAAACCACCGACATACCAGTGAAAAAGTAAAGGGTTACTTTTTCCAGGTTAATCGTATTAAAAGATGGACAACAGGTCCAGGGTGTTATGAAAGATAGTGTTATCCTTGAAAAAATAGGTAGAGGAGATGAGAAGGCCTTAGACTACCTGTACAAGAAATACTACAGAATGATGACTAAAATTGTTCTTAGTAATAACGGGAGCGAGGACGAAGCGAAGGACATTTTTCAAGAAGCACTTTTAGCCTTTTGGCAGAAAGCCGTAAGTGGGAACTTAGTGTTGACTAGTAAGATCAGTACTTATCTTTACAGCATTTGTTTAAATCTGTGGAGAAAAGAATTGGATAGGAAGGGGAGACTTTCGAATGAAGTGAAAGACAGTGAAGATTACCAGTCACATGATCAGGACGAGAAGGCGAAAATAGTACGGGACTGTATCGCAGAACTTGGAGAAACATGTAAAAAGATACTTACCTACTATTATTTTGATGGGATGTCTATGAATGACATTGCTGACAAAATGGATTTCGCGAATCAGGATACGGCAAAAACAAAAAAATACAAGTGCAAAAAACGATTAGATAGTTTAATAAAAAGTAAATATTCTACTAGAGATTTTTTTGATTAATGACAGGACCAGCAAACCATAGCGATTTAATTGACAGCTACCTGAGCGGCAGAATGAATTCCAGTGAACAGGCGGAATTTGAGATCATGCTCGAGTCTGATCCATTGTTGAAGGAAGAATTTAATTTTCAGCAGGACATAGTGGGTGGTTTAAAAGAATTTAGAAAGGACCAGTTGAAAAACCGACTCAATCAGGTAACTGTGGGAGTTGGCATTACGGGTTTATTGATGAATTCTGGTATTGGGAAATTAGTGGCAGCAGTTGGTACTTTGGGACTTATAGGAATTGGCGCTTATGTCTATGTGGCTGATGTGATTCCTGTTTTTATTGAAGAAGAGCCTGTTGTTATTGAAAAAATCGATCAAGCAATTAATTCACCAAAAAGAGAAGAAGTTGCGATCCTTAACCTGACAAATATTGGTGAAAATACTGAAGAAGAAAGTAGTAATTATAAGGAATTGACAAGCCTACCTATTGTTAACACAAGGAGCTCAAAGGTTGCCGAGACTTCAAAATCAAAAGAGACTGTTATTATCGAGAAGGACGGAGAGGTTGATGGGACTAATGCATCTCAAGCTGTTGTGAAAGCAGATTTTGTAGTGCCAGCTTTTGATGACTTAGGTGAAGATGAAGAAACACTTGATGGAATTGAAATCAAGTTACCAGAAGTAAGGCAAAATGTGACTTTGAAAGAAGACAACCGCAAAGTAGAGATAGAAAACATTGTAGCCACTAAGTATGATCTTCACTACAAGTTTGCTGAGGGTAAATTATATCTTTATGGTGATTTTAATAATATACCATACGAACTGCTTGAGATCAATAGTGGTGTATCAAGAAAATTATACTTGTATCATGATGAGGTCTTCTATAAAGTAAATCAACTAGAGCAAGAAATTGTACCACTGAAGGTCATCAGAGATGAAGGGTTAATCGAAGATCTGGAGATAATCAGAAACAACAAAAATTAAAATATACAGATCCCGCCATCGGCGGGATTTTTTATTTTACTCAATAATCATCTGGTAACCATAATTTATTAATTTTGATCCCCAATGAGTGGATCAGAAAAGAAACATACTCGTAAGAAACGATTGGGTAGTTACCCATTTTTAAGTGTTGTATTTAGTATTTTCATCACATTGTTTGTGATTGGTTTGTTCGGATACATCATGATCAATGCTAACCAACTGAAGAAAACCATTCGGGAGAATGTGGAGATGCAGGTTTACCTTCGAAAAAATACTTCAGAAAGTGAATTGATTCGGCTTAGTAAAACGCTTTCTTCCAAGAGTTATGCACTTGTCAAAGAGGATCAGGCACAAGTTGAGATAGTTACCAAAGAACAGGCAGCCCAGGAATTTATTAAAGATACTGGTGAAGACTTTGTGAGTTTTCTGGGTGAAAACCCATTAAGAGATGTGATCGTTTTGAAGGTAGAAGAGGGCTATCATCATCCTGATAGTCTTGCAAAGGTCAAGAAGGAAATTTCTGGTATGAATGGGGTGTTTGAGGTTTCTTATTCAGAAAACCTGGTGAAGAATATAAATGATAACCTGACAGTTGTTTCTGTGATTCTCCTTGGGTTTGCATTAATCCTATTACTAGCAGCAATTATTTTGATCAATAATACAATCAAACTAGCCCTGTTCTCACAAAGATTTATCATCAGAAGTATGCAACTTGTGGGAGCTACAGCAGGATTTATTCAAAGACCGTTCCTAATTCGGGCAGCATTTTATGGATTCATTAGTGGTTTGCTGGCAAGTGCTATATTGTATGGCTTAGTCATTTACCTGAATCAGCGCCTTCAGGACCTAAACGAGTTACAAGATGAATTGAGTCTTGGAATCCTATTTGGTGCTGTAATCGTATTAGGAATAATTGTAGGTTTTGGTAGTAGTTATCGGGCCATCAAGAAGTATTTGAGAATGTCATTAGACGAATTATATTAATATGGACAATAAAGAAAAGTTCGCCTTTCAGAAAATAAATTATATCATCATGTTGATAGGTATCGTGGTACTTTTACTCGGATTTATCATCATGTCCATGGATAGCGAAACATATGGTTTTGGATTTTTTGGTCTTACATTGGGACCAATAGTGGTAATGCTAGGTTTTGCAATTGAGTTTGTAGCCATCATGTACAAACCCAAAGATTCTGAATGAACTTACTAGAAGCGATTATTCTTGGGATCATCCAGGGATTAACGGAGTTCTTACCCGTCAGCAGCAGTGGTCATATTGAGTTGGGAACAGCCATTCTTGGAATCAAAACTTCGGAAAACTTACTTTTTTCAGTTGTAGTACATGCAGCTACTGCACTAAGTACAGTTATTGTTTTCAGAAAGGATATTCTCCATATCATTCAGGAAATCCTCAAGTTTCAGTGGAATGAATCCACGAAGTTTGTTGTCAAGATAGTAATCTCGATGGTTCCAATTGGAATAGTAGGAGTATTCTTTGAAGATCAGGTAGAAGCACTGTTTGGGGGAAATGTGTTGCTTGTTGGATCAATGCTTTTAGTGACTGGTTCATTGTTGGCTTTCACATATTTTCAAAAATCTAATGTTGGAAGTGTTGGATTTCTCAGCGCGCTTGTCATTGGGATTGCTCAATCAATTGCAATCCTCCCCGGAATTTCAAGGTCAGGTTCAACAATAGCCACTGCTTTGATCCTTGGGATCGACAAAGAAAAGGCAGCACGGTTTTCTTTTTTGATGGTGCTTGTTCCAATTTTAGGAGCGAGTGTATTGAAGTTTAAAGATTATCTCGAAGAACCTGTCGCGGCAGATGGCATTAGTGGTGTTGCTTTAATTGCTGGCTTTCTGGCTGCATTTATATTCGGTTACCTCGCATGTAAATGGATGATTGGAATCGTCAAAAAAGGCAAATTGATCTACTTCTCAATCTATTGTTTCGTAATCGGGATAGTTGCGATTATTACCCAATTGTTTTAATATAAAGAATGATACGTTGAAAGACTTCAATGAAGGGCAGGTAATTTTAATTGATAAACCATTAGAATGGACCTCTTTTGATGTAGTCAAAAAAATAAGAAATACAATCAAAGTTAAAAAGGTGGGCCATGCGGGGACATTAGACCCTTTGGCCACCGGGTTATTGATCATATGCTCAGGTAAGTTCACCAAAAAGATTGAAACCTATCAGGGGCAACCAAAAGAATACACAGGAATCATTGAATTGGGCAAGACCACACCATCATGTGATTTGGAAACTGAATTTGATGCACAATACCCAATCGACCATATTGATGAACAATCCCTTCAAAAGGCAGTTGATCAACTGACTGGTGAAATTTCACAGGTTCCTCCGGTTTTTTCAGCAATCAAAGTGAAGGGTGAAAGAGTTTATAACAAAGCCAGACGCAATGAAGATATTAAACTTGAGCCCAGACAAGTAACCGTCCACGAATTTGAATTGACAAAGATTGAAATGCCTGAAATTCACTTTCGGATTGTATGTTCAAAGGGGACTTATATCCGAAGCATAGCACGAGACTATGGTAAACTGCTAAATTCTGGTGGATACCTAAAGTCTTTGAGAAGAACAAAAATTGGAGATTTCACAGTGGATGATGCTTCTACGGTCGAGGATTTTGTGAACGAAGTTAAACTAACGCAAAAATGATCATAATCGAGGATTCCTCATCTTTCAGAAAAAGCGGTTTCAATGTAGTTACCATTGGAACATTTGATGGTGTTCATTTTGGGCATAGAAAGATCCTCAAGAAAATTGTAAACCAGGCTAAAGAGCAAAATGGTTTAAGTGTAGTTGTCACTTTGTGGCCTCACCCACGGTTCGTTTTAGAAGGCGAATCATCCACATTAAAGTTGTTGACAACATTTGAAGAAAAAGCCCAGATCATGAAAGAATTGGGTATAGATGTCATTGTAAAAATTCCATTCACCAGAGAGTTTTCTCAAACATCCTCAGAAGATTTTATTCAAAACATTCTCATTCGTGACCTGGGTACCAATAGGCTGGTGATTGGATATGACCACCACTTCGGCAAAAACAGGGAGGGTAGTTTCGAATACTTGCAAGAAAATGCAGACAGATACGGGTTTGAAATAGAGGAAATACCTCGTCAGGACATTGACGATGTTGGGGTAAGTTCTACAAAGATTAGAGATGCATTATTGGTAGGACACATAGAAGAAGCTAATCATTATTTAGGAAGACAGTATTCCTTTTCAGGAAAGGTAGTGCATGGTGAAAAAATTGGACGTGATATTGGTTATCCAACAGCTAATATCGAACCTGGGGCTCATTTCAAATTGATTCCCTGTGATGGTGTCTATGCAGTTTCAGTTGGGTTAGGAGATGAAGAATTGCATGGAATGATGTATATTGGTAATAAGCCTACCCTCAAAGGAACCAGGCGATTTATTGAAGTCAATATCTTTGAATTTGACAGAGATATTTATGACCGGGAACTAACGATTAATTTTATTGATAAGGTAAGAGGAGATATGACATTCTCCAGTCTTGAAGCTTTAAGTGGGCAGCTTAGTAAGGATAAAATTGATGTGTTAAATATCATAAAACAACAACCAAAAAATGATTAATAAAGTAGTTAAAGATGCTGAAGAGGCAGTAAAGGACATTCCTAATGACGCTGTTCTCATGCTAGGTGGCTTTGGCTTATGTGGCATTCCGGAGAACTGTATTGCTGCACTTGTCAAGTCAGGAGTAAAAGGCCTCACCTGTATTTCAAACAATGCGGGAGTTGATGATTTTGGTATCGGTCTGATGCTAAAGACTAGACAGGTAAAGAAAATGATTAGCTCTTATGTAGGTGAGAATGCTGAGTTTGAGCGGCAATTACTTTCAGGAGAACTGGAAGTAGATTTGATCCCGCAAGGATCACTTGCAGAAAGAGTAAGAGCCGGTGGTGCTGGTATTCCCGCTTTCTTTACGCCGGCAGGATATGGTACAGAAGTAGCAGAAGGCAAGGAAACACGGGAATTTGACGGTAAAATGTATTTATTGGAGTCCTGGTTACGCGCTGACTTTGCTTTAGTGAAAGCCTGGAAAGGAGACACAGCCGGCAACCTTATTTTTAAAGGGACAGCCCGAAATTTTAATCCGATGATGGCCACAGCAGGGAAAATTACCATCGCAGAAGTAGAAGAGCTTGTGCCTGCAGGGGAGCTTGATCCCAATCAAATTCATACACCTGGAATTTTTGTACAAAGAATCTTTCAGGGAGTAGATTATGAAAAACGAATTGAACAACGTACTGTTACCAAGTAAATCAACATCATTATAACCCAAACTAAAAATGTTAGATAAGATTGGAATTGCGAAGAGGATCGCACAAGAAATCGAAGATGGAACATATATCAATCTTGGAATAGGTATACCAACGTTAGTTGCCAATTACATCCCGGATCATATGGATGTTGTACTGCAATCAGAAAATGGGTTATTAGGTATTGGCCCATTCCCAAAGGAGAAGGATGTAGATGCTGATTTGATCAATGCAGGAAAGCAAACTGTGAGTATGTTGGATGGTTCAAGTTTATTCAGTTCAGCAGAAAGCTTTGCCATGATTAGAGGTGGTCATGTGCACTTGACAATCTTAGGAGCTATGGAAGTTTCTGAGAATGGAGACATTGCCAACTGGAAAATTCCTGGAAAGATGGTGAAGGGAATGGGAGGGGCAATGGATCTGGTAGCTTCAGCTGATAACATAATTGTTGCCATGCAACATAAAAGCAGATCTGGTGCTTCAAAGCTGTTAAAAGAATGTTCTTTACCTATTACCGGGATCAATTGCGTGAAAAAGATAGTAACTGATATGGCAGTGCTAGATGTGCTTCCAGAAGGAGGTTTCAAGCTCCTGGAACATGCACCGGGAGTAACTGTTGAAGAAATAGAACAATCTACTGAAGGAAAATTAGTTATTGAAGGAGAGATTCCTGAAATGAAAATATAAATTCCTGTTATTATGAAACGATTAGTCTTTATCACATTGATAGCTGCATTCACTCTTTTCATGTCATGTGGAGGGGGAGACGATGGGCTTATTTTCTTCTCAGTTGAAGATGATATAGAATTGGGTAAACAAGTTCGAGATGAAATTGAGGCTGATACGTCTTTTGTAATATTGAGTGATGTAGAGTATCCTGAAGCTTATGAATTTATAAGGGCAATGCGCGATCAGATCCTTTTGTCAGATGAGGTTGAATACGATTCGTTATTTGATTGGGAAGTATATCTGGTACATGATGATGAAGTCTTAAATGCTTTTGCAACTCCTGGAGGATATATTTATATCTATACCGGCCTGATCAAATTCCTGGACCGGTCAGATGATCTGGCAGGAGTGCTTGGTCATGAGATAGCACATTCAGACAGAAGACATAGTATTCGCCAACTTCAGGCTCAAATTGGAATCAGTACATTATTGGCCGTGGCTTTAGGAGAGGACCCGGGGAAGTTACAGGAAGTAGTGGGAGCCATCACCGGAAGCTTGGCAACATTACAGTTTAGCAGAAATAATGAAGCAGAAGCCGATGAGTATTCTGTCTACTATTTATCGGATACCGATTACCAATGTGATGGAGCAAAATCCTTTTTTGAAAAATTAATAGAGGAGGACCAAACAGGTAGTACCCCCGAATTTCTCAGTACCCATCCTGATCCGGCAGAAAGAGTAGATGATATTTCTACCGTAGCAGCTGATATTCCCTCATGCACAAACAAACCTGAAATTAATCAACAGACATTTCTACAATTAAAAAGAATTTATTTACCACAATAGATGAAAAAATCTAAAATACAACTTGAAATAGAGCTGGATGATGAAAACATTCCAGAAAAAATCAAATGGGACGCAGATGAGAAAACGTCACCTGGATTATCAGAGACAAAATCAATGAGCTTGTCATTATGGGATGATAAAGCAAAGAACACATTAAGAATTGACCTTTGGACCAAGGATATGCCGGTGGATGAAATGAAACGTTTTTACATTGATTGCATCGGTGGATTGGCTCAATCGGTTTTAAACAGTACTGGTGATGAGTTCATGAGCAATGAACTGAATGCTGTTTGCGATAAATTTGTGAAGCATTTACAGGAAGAACTAGGAGAATAGTATATTGTCCTTTATAATACAAAATCAGGCGACTAATGTAATAGTTGCCTTTTTTATTATGCATGCAGAGTAATTTTTATTGGTTTAATCAATAAAAACCCACATATTAGAGTGTAGAATAAAAATTGCCCAAAAAAATATCATGATGAAGAATTATTACACGAAGAATTGTTTGGTTCTGCTGGCATTTTTGTTCCTGTCAATTGGTGCTTTTGCACAAGGAACAAGTATATCGGGAACAGTGACGGATGAGTCTGGAGAACCATTAATAGGTGTAAACATTTTGGTCAAGGGAACAGTGACCGGAACAATCACCAACCTCGAAGGAGAGTTTAGTTTAAGAGTATCCTCTCCACCACCAATTACCTTATCGTTTACCAGTGTGGGATATGAGTCCCAGGAATTAAACATACCAAGTGCTGAAGTAAATGGATTAGAAATTAAAATGAGTGAATCAGTCCTTCTGGGTCAGGAAGTTGTAGTTTCAGCCAGTAGGGTGGAGGAAAGTATCCTTAAATCGCCTGTTTCGATTGAAAAAATGGATATTCTCTCTATTCAAAATACAACGTCAGACAACTACTATAAAGCGATAGCTAATCTAAAAGGTGTGGATGTTGCAACCAGTAGTATCAATTTTCAAATTATCAATGCTCGTGGATTTGCCAGCACTGGAAACACCAGGTTCGTTCAATTGACTGATGGTATGGACACACAAGCCCCTGCATTAAATTTTCCTATCGGGAACCTAAATGGACCTTCAGAGTTGGACGTAGAGAGCCTCGAATTAATACCTGGAGCATCATCAGCGCTCTATGGTCCCAATGCTTTCAATGGAATACTTCTGGTAAATAGTAAGAGTCCTTTTGAATATCAGGGCTTTAGTGCTTTTGGAAAGGTAGGAGTAAATCATGTTGGTTCTAACGCGGATCAAGACATGGCTCCTATGTATGAGGGATCTTTACGATATGCAAAGGCTTTCAATAACAAATTCGCCTTCAAAGTAAACTTTAGCTACATGAAAGCTGATGATTGGCATGGAACTAGCACGGTTGATAGAAATGAAGCTAATAATCCATTTTCAGATATCAATGACGTGAACCCAGGAGCCGATAGGTTACATATAATGGGAGATGAAGCTTCACTACCTATGAATATTTTACGTTTCAGTAGAAACAATCTACAAACAGGAGAACCAGGCTGGGAAGCACTAGCTGAAAATACCAGATATAGCTCTGGGGCTAGTGCGTGGCAGTTCGCAACAAATGGCTTTCTTCCAAATCATGTAATTTCAGCTCCTGGTTACGAAGAAGTACATATTGTTAATTATGGTGCAGAGAACCTTAAAGCTAACGCTGGATTGTATTATCGAGTAACAGATAAAATGGAGTTAAGTTATCTCTATAATGGAGGTTTTGGAACAAGTATATATACTGGAGCGCAAAGGTATTCTCTGACAAATTTTGATATTCAGCAACATCGTTTGCAATTACGAGGTGATAACTTCTTTGTACGGGCTTATACCACACGTGAAAATTCTGGAGACTCTTACATCGCAGAATTCTTAGCAAAAAGAGTTAATGATGAAATTTATAAGACAAGTAGGACAGGGGATGTTGGTGACTATTTAGTTAATTATCCTTTTCACTACTTAAGGTTTTTACATGACGAATACGGGTACAGGCCAGGTGATGATCCAACTACTGTTTCTGATGCAGAACAAGCAGCTGCCCATCAGTATGCAAGAGAGCAAATGGCTAGTTCAATCATGCCAGGTGATGCTGCATTTGATTCGATCATCAATGTTGTGAACGATGGAGTGGTTCCGGTAGGACCGAAGTTTAACGACAAGTCAGCAATGAATCATGGAGAAGTACAATATGACTTTAAGAATGAGATCTCCTGGATGGAATTGATGGCTGGTGCTAGCATCAGGCAGTTTGCTCTAGGATCCAATGGAACTATATTTCCTGACACGACGGGAAATGATATTAATATAATGGAATACGGTGCGTATGTTCAAGCTGGTAAACAAATAACTGATGCTTTAAAACTTAGTGGTTCGGTAAGGTTTGATAAGAATGAGAACTTTGATGGCCAGGTAAATCCAAGGATTTCTGCTGTGTACACTGTTGGATCTAATCATAATCTTAGAGCAAGTTTTCAAACTGGTTTTAGAAATCCTACAACTCAGGGACAGTATATTTCTTTAGATATTATTTCTGCCAGGCTTCTTGGTGGACTTCCACAATTCTATGAATTCTACGATTTGACTAGACGCAGCTCAACAAATGTCCCATTGGCGTTCACTGGAGGGTCTGTGCAGGCTTTCAGAAATGAAGTTTTCTCAGGATCGTCTCCTTACTCTGAGGCTGCATCGGGCCAACTGGAAGCATTTACTATTGCTCAGCCAGTTAAACCTGAGAAGGTTAGATCAATGGAATTCGGTTATAAAAGTTTGATAGCAAACAAACTGTTGATTGATGCGGTATACTATCATAATACTTATACTGATTTCATTACCCAGATAAGGATTGTAATAGCTGATGAACTTTCTGCTGATGATGCGCAGGATATCAATGACCAGGCAGCATCTGATATAGTAAGTGCGGGTGATCCAAATCTATCAACGATCTTAAGAGGAACTTCTAATAATACTTATCAGGTATACACTAATTTGAATGAAGAGGTCACTACACAAGGTATGGCTCTTGGTTTAACTTACTCACTGCCCAAGAATTATCAGTTATCAGGTAATTACAGTTGGAACAAATTAATTGGTGGATTTAATGAAAATACTTTAAATGACTTTAATACACCAGAGCATAAATTTAATATCCAATTCAGCAACAGAAAGCTTACTCAAAAATTAGGCTTTGGCCTTACTTATAGATGGCAATCTGACTTTAACTGGCAATCATCTTTTGCTATAGGAGATGTTCCATCTTATAGTACAGTAGATGCACAGGTGAGTTACAGGTTGAAAGACATTAAGTCAGTTCTAAAACTTGGAGGTAGTAACATATTCAATACCTACTATGTACAAAGTTTAGGAGGACCAAATATTGGTGCTATCTATTACTTATCAATTACTTTCGATGAGCTAATGAATTAAAGCAAGCCTTAAGAAAAGTGTTAAAGAAGCTAGTGGAAGATCCCACTGGCTTTTTTGTTGATAGTGATATAAATGGCTTTCGATTTTTTCATTGTTTGAAAAATTGAACCATGAATTATTCTACTTCAGAATCATGATCTATTCAAGTTGGCCGAATATCCTGAAATAAGACATAAGGTTCTCATAATATTTTAAGTGGAAATGAACAGTATTCAATTTCTCTATATTGAAACTGTAAATGGACCTACAATTATGCCAATGTAAACCATAAAAAAGGGTGTCAACATGTTGACACCCTTTTTTATCAATATTTATATCGAGTTAGAGGATAATCGAAGATACATGGATTGCTCCATTAGTAGCTCCATCTAATTGATTTCCTTCTGAGTCATTTGCTTTGTAAACATCCGTGGCAAATATTGGAACATATGTAGCCTGGTCAGCAACGTCTCCAGCAAGGAAATAGCAGAAATCACCGCCATTTGTACAGCCAGGGGCTGTTTCCACAGGAGTAGATCTAATTAAAGTAAGTGTTTTACCACTAACTGTAGTTACTGAAGGTCCAATGCCTTGCTCAGAATACGTGAAACCAGCAACTGTTTCACCAGTGATTTTAGTTTCTCCTTCACCATGCATTACGATATGATTCAAAAGAAACCCTCTTGCAAACTCAGCAGATTGAGTCACATAGGCCACTAAATCTTCTTTGGTTTCAAAAGTTTCAGATGCTGCTACCACTCCATCAAGAACCTCATTAGTTGGAACAAAAATTGTGTATTGAGTTCCAGAACCATCAGCAAGCATTTCTCCAACACCCATTTCGCCATCTGGTATAGTACCATCAGCAAATGCCACGATTCCATTCAGATCAGTAAATGCAGCTCCTAATTGAATCGGTTGAGCAAGTTTTCCAAGTTTAGCAGCTAAATCCAGGAACAATAGCGGTGGAACTAATGTAGTTTCCATTTCGTGAACAACACCATTTGTTGCTTCCTGATCGGCTACTAAGATTTCAGAACCATCTGTATCTGTCCCAGAACCAGTGACAAAACCATCTTCAGAGACTGTTAGGTTCTCTCCTTGCAGTGTAGTTGGTGTAGTTCCCAATACATCAGCGCTTAATAATTTTCCAGCAACAAAGTGATACCTTAATACAAGGCCAATTACGCCACTAGAAATGTCGCTTAAATCAGAAACTCCTAATGAAGCTCTCAGTCTATCAAAGGCAGCATTATTAGGAGCAAATACTGTGTAGTCAGCAGTTCCTTCAATATATCCTTTGAGCTCAGCATCAGCATTTACAAATGTTGTGAATTCTGATAGGTCTGAATCTGCTGCAAGAATCTCAGCAATAGTCATTGTTGGATCCGTTCCATCATCTACCATATCATCAGTTGTTCCATCATCTGTAGGATCTGGCTCATCATCACCACAGCTGGAGATGAATACTAGGCCCGCAAGTGCAAAAAAGATTGCGAGCATTCTTAAGTTGAATAAGCTTGAAACTTTCATAAATTTTTCTTCAGATTTTTGGTTTAGTTAAAAAATAACGCTTTAAGATTAATATTGTTTTCAATAATTGAACTGATTTGGGTTCAATCCATTCGTTATGCATGCATAACAATTTTTAAAAAAAGTGAAATTTTAGCAGAATTAAAAGTCTTTATAGAGAAATAAGTTACTGTTTCTTCTGGTATTCCACCTTTTACTAATTTAATATTTTTCTATTTATATAGGTGTAAAAAAGTAAAAGCTTCCTTTTTGGAAGCTTTTATTAGTATCAAATTGATATAATTTCAATAAGTGTATGTGCGTCCGGAAGGATTCGAACCCTCAACCCCCAGAGCCGAAATCTGGTATTCTATCCAGTTGAACTACGGACGCAGGATTAAAAATCAGGATGCAAATATAATGCGATCCATAAAAAAAGAGATACTTCCGTCAAGTATCTCTTTTAACTGTTATATATTTTCTTGTTAAGAAAGTACTTCTTTCACTTTTGAGGCTGCATCTTTCAATAAAATAGCGGATGAAACTTTCAATCCTGATTCTTCTATGATCTTAGCACCTTCCTCGGCGTTCGTACCTTGTAACCTCACTATAATTGGCACTTTAATTTCACCAATGTTTTTGTAGGCTTCTACTACTCCATTGGCAACTCTATCACATCTAACGATTCCACCAAAAATATTGATAAGAATGGCTTTCACGTTAGGGTCCTGCAGGATAATTCTAAATCCAGCCTCTACAGTTTTTGCATTTGCTCCACCTCCCACATCCAGGAAGTTAGCAGGTTCACCACCAGATAGTTTGATGATATCCATGGTGGCCATTGCTAGTCCGGCACCATTAACCATACAACCTACATTCCCATCAAGCTTCACATAATTCAAACCTGATTTGCCAGCTTCAACTTCCAATGGATCCTCTTCCGTAAGGTCTCTCATTTCTGCAAGGTCCTTATGCCTGAAAAGTGCATTATCGTCAAGGTTTACTTTGGCGTCAACGGCTAAAATCTTATCATCAGATGTTTTTAGTACCGGATTGATTTCAAACATTGATGAGTCTGTAGCTTCATAAGCACTATACAGTGCATAAATGAACTTAACCATCTCTTTAAAGGCATTGCCAGTCAGGCCAAGGCCGAATGCTACCTTTCTAGCTTGAAATCCCTGTAGGCCTACTGCAGGATCAATCCATTCCTTCACTATTTTTTCAGGAGTGTTTTCTGCAACTTCTTCAATGTCCATACCTCCCTCAGTAGAAGCCATTATTACATTACAACCTTTGGCTCTATCTAATAGGATACTCAGGTAATATTCTTTAGGGTCTGATTTCCCAGGATAATAAACATCCTGAGCAATCAATACCTTATTGACAGTCTTTCCATCAGGGCCGGTTTGGTGAGTAACTAACGTTCCACCTAAAATATTTTCTGCTTTAGGGGCTACTTCATCCAGGCTTTTAGCCAGCACAACTCCATTTGAGCCCGTTTGCTGAACTTTCCCTTTCCCTCTTCCACCAGCGTGGATTTGAGCTTTGATCACATACCAATCTGTACCCGTTTCAGCGTGTAGTTGCTTTGCAGCTTCTACCGCTTTTTCAGGGTTGTCTGCTACGATTCCTTCCTGGATCTTAACTCCGTAGCTTTTTAATATTTCCTTTGCCTGATATTCGTGAATATTCATTGATGGGGTAGTTTTTTGTTTGCGAAACTAGTTGATCCGGCTTGTTTAAGCAAGATAAATCATTGACGATTGTCGCAATTCCTCATTTTTCTTAGTTGTATCCTAATCCTCCAAAGTAAAACAGCATTTAACTGCAACATCTGATTATATTTGTCGCCAAATAAAGGTTATGCTTTCAGTCAATAGGGTGGTTAAATCCTTCGGTCATGTAGAAGTACTTAAGGGGATTGATCTCAAAATCGAAAAAGGGGAAGTGGTAAGTATCGTCGGTGCTTCTGGTGCCGGGAAAAGTACATTGTTACATATTATGGGGACTTTGGATTCTCCTGATTCTGGTAGCATCTCTCTAGATGGCATTGATGTTTTTAATCTTAGTAATCAAGCATTGGCCAACTTTCGAAATGAAAAGATGGGCTTTGTTTTTCAGTTTCATAACCTATTACCTGAATTTACAGCGATTGAAAATATTAGTATTCCAGCCTACATTGGTAAAAAAGACCAGGCTGTCACACACGAAAAGGCAAAATCTCTACTGCGAACACTTGGCCTTGAAGGAAGGGAACATCATAAACCTGCAGCACTATCTGGGGGAGAACAACAAAGGGTGGCGGTAGCACGTGCTTTAATCAATGATCCTGCGATTGTATTTGCGGATGAACCTAGTGGTAACCTGGATTCAAAGAATGCTCAGGAACTTCACAAGTTATTTTTTGAATTGAAAGAAAAGCTGAACCAGACTTTTGTGGTAGTAACCCACAATAATGAATTGGCTGAAATGGCAGATCGTTCACTGGAGATTGTGGATGGGGTAATTGCTTCCTGATTTGAGTAGTGGCGTTCGTTATATGATCATAGCGACATTCACCTTTGCATCGATGAATGTCCTGGTAAAATTACTACCTCACATTCCGGCTGTGGAAATTATCCTGTTTCGTTCCATTGTTTCTTTTGTGGTGAGTTATGGGATGCTCAAGGCACAAAACGTTTCTGTTTGGGGAAATAATAGAACACTACTGATTCTTCGAGGTACAACAGGTGCAATAGCATTGATAATGTTTTTTAATCTACTTCAAAATGTACCACTGGCCACTGCTTCGACAATAGCCTATATGGCCCCAATATTTACATCAATCATTGGTATAATCTTATTGAAGGAAAAGGTCTGGCCACTACAATGGTTGTTTTTCGCCATCGCATTTGGAGGTGTACTAATCATTCAGGGATTTGATACAAGAATATCGTTTGACTATCTATTGATTGGTGTAGGGTCCACATTTTTTATGGGATTGGCTTATAACCTCATTCGCAAAATGAAAACTTCTGAACATCCTTTAGTGATCATTTTTTATTTCCCACTGGTAACAATTCCAATTGTAGGTGTGATGAGTGCCTTCAATTGGGTCCAACCACAGGGAATGGATTGGGTTTGGCTCATTGGTGTTGGCTTATTGACCCAAATTGCACAATTCTTCATGACAAAATCCTACCAACGAGAAGCTGTATCAAAAGTATCAATCATCAATTATACCAGCATTATTTATGCGTTGCTCTTTGGGTTTGTGTTTTTTGATGAGACATTTAACTTCATTACCTATTGTGGAATGGGTTTATCCATAACCGGAGTGATTTTAAATGTGATATTTAAGAAGTAATTACTTAATGACCCGAATGACTTTACTCCAATCCAAATGATTGAATTTGATCATGTAGTATCCATCTGGTAACTCATCCAACACTTTTAAAAACTCGTCCACTGTTGATTTAGGCTTAGTGTCAATGGCAGTACCATTTGTAGTCAGAATGCTTATGTTGAGATCTTCAAAACTGATTCCAGATAAATGGATTTTTGTGTTTTCATTTAGAGGTATTGGATAAATCAAAACATCCCTTTCCAGATTTCCATTGAAATATACAATAGGACTATATTCGAACTTTCCATCATAATCGACTTGTCTAAGCCTATAGTAAGCTGATTGCGTATTGTGATCGATGAAGCTGTAAGTATGTAGATCAGAAGTAGTTCCATTTCCGGGTACTTTTCCAATAACGTCAAATTTATACCCTTCTCTAGATCGCTGAATTTCAAAATAATCATTATTGATTTCAGATGCAGTGGACCAGTTCAAATGGGCCGAACCATTATTTTCAGTGACATCAAAATCAATAAGTTCCACTGGTAAAGGATTTTCAACTGCAGAATTTGAAGCAAAAGTGAATGGACTAAAGCTTGTCACAGCTGTGGCTGACTCTACAAATCCCGGATCCACGTCACCACTATTAGCTCCATTTCCCTGACTCTCCCATTGTCCACCTGTATAATGGGCAACTAATAATTCAGCCGCTGAAGTAATAGCGCTTCCGCTTTGTGTATTCCAGTAAAGTCTTACCTGAGCGGCATCAGTACCTGCTGTTTGCTGAACGTCCCAGTATTCCAATTCGCTTACATTATTGAGTGTTCCTGTATTTATATTAGTCACATCAGAATATGCTGCTGTAAAGGCCTGACCCTGAAAAGTAGATCCTCCGGTCGCAGTAGGTGTGATTCCAAGACGCTTGTAAGTTGTTCCGCTACCAATTGGGAAATCGTAAAGACCAGTAGTATTCGTTTGCCTGGCAAGTAAACCATTGATGAAACTATCAGAGGACCCTCCTGAAAGGCCTCCAGTTGCAGTATTTGTAATTGTAACAACATTTGCACCTGTCCCCACAATACCATCTGTTAAGGTAAGTAAGGTGCTCACAGAAATATTGCTACTTACTGAAATGGCATCAGATCCATCTAAAGTATTGTTAATCGTGAGATTAGGAATCGTCCAGGTTCCTGATACTGTTTGGTTTGCTGATCCGTCTAGTGTAATTGTCCCAGTTGAGGTTAGTGTGCCTGCAGTATAGGTTAGGTCACCTGCAACAGTCATACTATTTGTCCCCATGGCAAAAGTTCCACTGGTGAGTGTAAAAACATCATTTACATCAATGCTGGCAGTGAGGGTTTTTGTACCATCCTGTATCTCAAGGTTTTGATAGTTACTAGAAGGTACTTTAACATTTGCAGCAGCTGTGGTATTGTAAATGACACTATTTCCAGAAGTACTTGCATTCAATACTCCAGTAGTCAATATGTCTCCTCCGATTGTAAGGGTAGAATTTGATGAATTTGTCCAGGTGCTAGTACCGTCACCTCCAGAAATGTCACCTGCCACATCTATTGACCCAGTATTTGTGACTGTTAACCCATTGTCAATAAACATTGTAATGGTTGAACCAAAGCTGATAACCGCAGAAGATGCTATAGTTTTACCAGCGTTGAAGATATTAATGTCTCCAGCACTCGCTCCAGAAATAGTTCCCGTTCCATCAATCTCGGCTTGTGGACTTGATAAGGAACTGGTGAGGTCAATTGAACACCCTGAAGAGTTGAAATCTATCAAACCGGCAGGACCAACAAATAAATCACCGCTTACTGTTAATGTTCTATTGTTACCGGTAAATCTCAATGTTCCATTCACTATTAAATTCTCGATTGATTCATTGGTGTTAATTTCAACTACGTCTCCTGCCAAGATCCTGGCACTTTCACTAGATAAAGGAGTTGCAGCGGATTCCCAGGTAGAGCCTGTACCCCAATTCCCAGTACCACCAGAAAGATCTGTATCCAAAATAACATACTTTGTTACGTTTAGTACGGTTGCCGATGAAGCAGAGCAACTTGGAGTGGTTTTAGTGGCCGTTACGCTTACAGATCCAGCCCCATTGTCGCCCCAATCTACAGTTATTGATGTCAGATCAGCAATAGCACCGGTTGGGTTCGTTTGCCCGTCAATTGTACCACCTACAACAGTCCAATTATAAGAGGTATTGGCATCACCGGTTAAGGAGTATGCAATATCAGTTGAATTTTCTGCGACGACAGTTTTTCCAGATATACTAGCTGGATCAATTGAGTTAATATTAACATCCAGTGTAACTTCATTAGAGCTGGTACAACCATTTCTTTCAACAACACTTACTGATCCAACCTGACCAGTGCTTCCCCAATCCACTGAGATTGAGTTTAAATTGGTTACAAAACCTGTTGGGTTCGTTTGCCCGTCAATTGTACCACCTACGACAGTCCAGTTGTATTCATTACCACTGTTTAGCGTAGCGGAATAGCTATCATTTGTATCGCTCGTACAAACTTCGGTTGTTCCGGAAATTGATGGATCAGACGGGCCACTACAATTTGTGTCATCAGCAAAAGCAAAATGAGCTCCAAATGTGGCTATTGAAGTTCGGAATAATTGATCTCCTGATCGTGCACTATTGCTGCCTTCAGCAGCCCAGTTTGAACCGGCATTGGCACGGGTAACGATACGGGTTTGGTCTTCTATCGTAAAAGATGAGAAGCCGGTTCCTGTTGCATCTACATTATAGATCTGATTCATTCCTGTGAGTGAAATAGTTCCACTTACATCCCAATACCCCTCGTTAAAAGCATTATATAATGTCACGTCATCCGTAATGGGAAAGCCGCTTGATCCGGGATCAGAACTTACAAATGATACTGATACAGTACCGGCATTGATATTAGATGCCGGACTAAAATCAATGTTGAATGGCCTATGGTTACTTGATGTACCGATTGGAAATAAATAGGAGTTAAGATTAGAAACATACTGTGTAAAGGTACCAAGTATTGTTCCTGACGTCCAGCTAAGGGAACCCTCGGCACCTGATCCCAAAGAAAGCGTATTACCAGAGGTTTGAATATTACCAGAGGTCATGGTTAGTGTACCAGTAACAATAACATCTTCATTCAAATTGAGAGTTCCGGCACTTTTATTTACTGTCACATTCACGAAATCTGTCGAATTCGTTGTTACTGATTGATCACTTGAACCATTAAATGTTACAGTAGCTATATTTGAAATAGTTGCACTATTAGTCCAATTTCCTCCAATGTTTATATTTTGGCTATTAAGATCAAGTGTACCACCATCTATTGTGAGGTTACCATCAAGAGTGAGTGTGGTTGTAGGGAAAGTTTTTGTTCCTGTTCCGGAGATTACCAGGTTTTCATAAGTTGATGATGAGGGATCTTTGATGGTTTGTGGATCACTTCCATTATATTCCACCGTATTTCCACTGTTAGTACTAGCATCCAAAACACCTGTTAATAGCATGGACCCATCTAATTCCACTGAAGCGTTGCTTCCCATTGTAAGTTGTGAAGAACCATTGCCTCCTACAATATTACCACTCCGGACAATTAGATCACCATTTACTGTAAATAATATGCTATTTGCAATATTTACGCTGTTGACCACTGTAAGGCTAGATCCCGATTCAAGCGTTGTTGTCGCATTTATATTGAGAGATTCACCTCCCAGGCTGGCATCTATTGTTCCTGAGCCAGAGAGTGAAATAGGCCCAGTAGACAAAGTTAAATCATCACCAGTTTTGTTAAGTAAAAGAGTCCCGTTTACTGTAAGCTGACTAGTTACTGTGATGTCTTTGTTGTTATCAGTATCTAGGACGCTTCCAGCATCAATTGTAAGATCGTCAATTGTATTGTTATTAGCAGTTACGGTATGACCTTTAATAAGAATAGCCCTATCGCTTGTACCCGGTGAGGACCCATTTAACCAGGTGGATCCCGTTCCCCAGTTTCCAGTTTGTACACTAATAAATGGGGTAATTGAACCTCCTGAATTTTCTGCAGAAAGAGTAAAGCCGTTATAATCAAAAATTCCACCTGCGTTTATTGTAAATGCATCAATTGTTGAGTTGCTTGCAAGAGTTACAGTATGACCAGCTGATATTGTTATATCATCATCACCGTTATCATCTGGATAATCAGTCCCGGCAACACCCGGACTTGTATTACCCCAGGTGGCTCCATCTTCCCAGCTACCAGATTGTACAGAAGTAAAAGAGGTCTGCGCCTGTAAAAGGGTACTCAACAGAAAGAAAACAAAAATTAGAGCTAGTTGAAGTGTTTTCATACTATAAAATAGTCAAGTTTTTAGATAAATATCCTAAATAAACCCGAATTGATAGTTCAAATTCGTTTAAGACATACTATTTCTCGATGAACATGCGAATATTGTTGTTGGTTGAACAATTGGATTATCGCTAAATGTCAAATTAAGTCACCATATTTCGGGGTTCCCTCGAGTAACCCCTATTTTTGATAATATGAAGATTAAACTATTTATACTCGTCTTACTCATAAGTTCAACTGTAACCGTCGCTCAGGACATCTCAATTACCTTCCAGGTAAACATGAGCTATCAGATTGATGAGGGGAATTTTGATCCCGAAAATGAATTCGTTGATATCGCGGGGACATTCAATAGCTGGGGAGGAACCGTCACGCCTCTAAGTGACGCGGAGAATGACAGCATTTGGGAAGTTACTGTAGATGGTTTCACAGCTGGAGAAACCATTGAATTCAAATTCCGGTATAATGGAGCATGGGATGACCGTGAAGAATTTCCAGGAACCGGAAATAACAGGGTTCACGAAGTAGCCGCTGAGGATGAAACGCTTTATTTCTGGTACAATGATGAAGAACCCCCGACTGGTCCGGCTGTTGCAGGATTGGAGGTTTCCTCCCAACAGGTTTTTGTAGGGGGAAGTGTATCGTTCCTGAGTACATCAAGTGGTTATGTTAAGAATATCAGTTGGTCTTTTGAAGGTGGAGATCCTGTTTCTGCTGAAGACACTGATGAAGTAACAGTCTTTTATGATGAGATAGGAGCATATGATGTTCAACTCGTTGTGAGTCATGATTTTTCCAGTGATACATTGACACTGGTAGGCTTCATCACTGTGACAGAACAGGACACAGAGCAGCTGGCCTGGTGGAATGATGGAGTTTTCTATGAGATTTTTGTGAGGAGTTTTTATGACAGTGATGGAGACGGCATTGGAGATTTCCAGGGAATTATTGAAAAACTGGATTATCTCAATGACGGAGATCCGGAAACTGATACAGATTTAGGAATAACTGGGATTTGGCTCATGCCAATTCACGAATCTCCAAGTTACCATGGCTATGATGTAAATGATTACCGTTCTATCAACCCAGATTATGGAACTATGGCTGATTTTAGGGAGTTCCTGGATGAAGCTCATGATAGAGGAATTAAAGTAATAATTGATCTGGTTCTAAACCATACATCAACCGAAATAGACTGGTTTCAGGAGGCTACTGCTTCCGTAGATGCTGATAAACGAAACTGGTACCGCTGGAGTGAAACCAAACCTTCGTATTCCGGGCCCTGGGGACAGGAGGTATGGCATAATAGTTCTCATGGGTATTACTACGGATTGTTTTGGGGAGGAATGCCAGACTTGAATTATGAAGAACCTGAAGTAAAGGCAGAGATGTTTGATATTGCTGAATACTGGCTGGAAGATATTGGAATTGATGGATTCAGGTTGGATGCAGTAAAATACATTTACGAAGAGGGAGACAAACTAGAAGACCTTGTGGCCACTCATGATTTCTGGAACGAATTCAATTCTGTAGTAAAAGCGGCCAATGAGCAATCACTCACAGTAGGAGAGGCCTGGACTAGCACTGAGAAAGTAGTTCCTTATGTTCTTAATGATAGACTGGATTTTTGTTTTGATTTTGAATTGCTTGACCACATGGGACAAACTTTTAATAACGAATCAGCCGGTCCACTTAGTTTTCATGTAAATAAAATGTTGAACAGCTATCCTTATTACCAGTTTGGTACGTTTCTCACCAATCACGATCAAAACAGGATAATGGACCTGACAGATGAAAATCCAGAAATAATGAAGTTAGTTTCTTCTGTTTATTTGACGTTACCAGGAATTCCATTCATTTATTATGGGGAGGAGGTAGGTATGACAGGGGTAAAGCCTGATGAGAATATCAGAAGACCCATGTCCTGGAGTGGAGGAGCAAATGCTGGATTTTCCACAGTCACACCATGGAATGGCCCGGCAGGTAATTATCAGACATTCAACGTTGAAGATGAGGATAGAGATGAAGGTTCTTTGCTGAATTGGTACAGGAATTTGGTTAACCTTAGAACCAGTGAACCAGCCCTGGGGAGAGGGAATTACAGGGAAATTGACTTGGAAAACGGACAATTGTACGCCTATATGAGAGAAGACGGTGACGATCAATTCTTAATGGTGATCAACACCGGTGAATCAGAAATCAATTTCACATTGAACAACACAATTTTAGAAACAGCTGAAGACGAAGACTTTTTCATCGATTTACTACATGATGAGGGGTATGAGATTGTGGCTGGTGCTGTAGATTTTGAAATTCCAGGGTATACTTCAATGTTATTAAAAGCTGGAACAGTGATTCCTACAGGAGCTCAGTATCAGATCACAACCAATGTGTCAATTTACCCTAATCCATCACAAGGATTTTTTCAATTAAAAGTTAACCAATCTGAATACAAGCAGTATAGTATTCTGGATGGGATGGGAAGAGCTATCAGGACAGGAGAGATTTATTCCGGTTTGGCTAAAATTGATTTGAAAGCTGTTTCCAGGGGAGTGTATATTGTGCAAGTGAGTTCAGGTGAATCCACAATATCTAAACGATTGGTATTAAAATAAAATTGGTACTAAATAAAAAGGTCTGATTTGACTCAGACCTTTTCTTAAACTAATTCTTTACTGGATAATTACCCAATCTTTGCGATCAAGTCAGCAGCTCTTGCTGAGTATCCTGCTTCGTTATCATACCATCCTACAACTTTCACCAATGTACCCATAGTTGAAGTCAACTGAGCATCAAAGATGTTTGAGTGTGGATTACCAACAATGTCGATAGAAACAAGTGGGTCTTCAGTGTACTGAAGGATGCCTTTCATAGGTCCATCAGCTGCTGCTTTCATAGCGGCATTTACTTCTTCTGCAGTCACTTCTTTCTTCACTACTACTGTAAGGTCTGTTAACGATCCGGTTGGGGTAGGTACTCTTAAAGCAATACCATCTAATTTACCTTTTAAGTGAGGTAAAACAAGTCCTACAGCTTTCGCAGCACCCGTTGACGTAGGTACGATAGAAACAGCAGCAGCTCTCGCTCTTCTTAAATCTTTGTGAGGAGCATCCTGAATTCTCTGGTCAGCTGTGTAAGCGTGAACAGTAGAAATGTATCCTTTTTCGATACCGAATGCATCATCCAATACTTTTGCCATAGGTGCAAGACAGTTAGTTGTACAACTTGCGTTAGAAACAACTTTCTCGTCACCAGTAAGCGTGTCTTCATTCACACCTAATACTACAGTAGGAATATTTCCTTTAGCAGGTGCAGAAATGACAACCTTCTTCGCTCCGGCAGAAATATGCTTTTGCGATCCAGCTTCATCAACGAAAATACCAGTAGATTCAAGCACAACGTCGATTCCTAAATCTCCCCATGGAAGACTTGCAGGATCTCTTTCAGCATAAACCTTAATCGGAGTTCCGTTTACGATTATGTGTTCATCATCTGATTCTACAGTACCAGGGAACTGACCATGGTTAGAATCATACTTTAATAGGTGGGCCAATGTTTTTGTGTCCGTGAGGTCGTTGATAGCAACTACTTCTACGTTTTCTTTGCTTAACAACTGTCTGAAAGAAAGTCTACCAATTCTTCCAAAACCATTGATTGCTACGGTAATTTTAGACATTGTTTTGTTGTATTTATGTAAACGAATTAAAAAACAATGCAAATCTACCCATGGCGGTGACTTTAGCAAACATTATGTGCTAAAGTATCATTAACAATAGGGCTCTAAAGATTTTTTTTAATTTTTTTTAGGGTGACTTTTGCTTTTTAAAATGATGCGGATATCTTTGCACCACCAAAACGGAAAAGGGGTTTAAAAAACACCAGATTCGTTGTCTATTGGTCCCTTCGTCTAGGGGTTAGGACGCCAGGTTTTCATCCTGGAAACAGGGGTTCGATTCCCCTAGGGACTGCCAAAGGCGAATAAACCAGCTTTTCAAGTGTTGAAGGGCTGGTTTTTTTATTGTTTCCTACTGATAATGAGTTAATTAGGACAAAAATCGAATTTATTCTTGGGGTTCGATATTCCTGTTTTTTGTTGTCATACTGTAGACCCTCTGGGAAGACTAAGTTTTGAAGTCTTCTTTGATCCTGTAATATTGCTTCTTTCCACGTATAGGCCAATTTAGTAGTGAATTTCATGCAGTGAGAAACGAATTTAGAGGGGTTCGATATCTCAAGTTGTTTCTTCAATTGGTTATTCATCTGGCTTATGTTTAATTGGGTTATTTCTTTGTGTTTTTTATATGTAATGGAATCAATCTCTCCATTTATAAATTTTTCCTCAATTCGATTTAGAAATGAAGTTTTCTCAGAAAGCTGTTTTTTAATCAATGTTCGTGATTCCAGTGCATCTTTTTGCATGTTACTGAACACATATTCCGCTTCCTTTTTAAAAAGAGCTACATCATTCGGATCAATACAAAGCGATGAGAGTAACTCATAGAAACTTTCATGAAGCTTCAATCCAGAAATTGAGGATGTGCAACTGCATCTATAGTACACAGGCTGACTTTTCTTTATTCGATATGATCCATCTGATTTCTGTTTCCTTTTCACAACGTAAGCCGTGTAGAGGTTTCCGCAATTGGGGCATGACAGGAATTGTTTAAGTGGAAATAGGTTTTCTTGTTTACCCTGTTTTTTGTTGCCTGATAGTACTTCTTGAACAAGGTGCCATGTATGACTATCTACAACGGCAGTGTGCTTGCCTGGAGCCGTCTCGGAACCAAGCAGCTTATGTGATATAATTCCTTTGTAAAAGGTATTTCTAAGTACTTTACTAAGTGCCTTAAATGTTATATTCACTCCCCTTACATTTAAAAAGACTTGTGCCTCTTTAATAGTGTATTCACTATGTGCTATTTTATGAAAAGCTTGGCCAATAAGATCTCCTTCTTTGTTAACTGATACAATGCCTGTGTTTTTATCCTTCCAGTAACCACGTGGTAGCCTGCCACCACACCAATTACCATTTTTTAGTGATTGGGTCATGCCTCGTTTTACTTTGATTGCTCTCCACTTGTTATCTACTGCCGGTAGGGAAATGTAGTTGGCTCTCATGAAAAGTGACTCAGGTACTTCATAGTTTAATAGCTGGTCAATCGCTTGTAGTTCAATTTCCCACTCATCCAACTGAGATATACTAACATAAGCTTGTACATCATTCCTACTAAACCGAGAGTAGTCTATTATCAACACATAAGAAATAGATTCATACACAGACCGTAAATAATTCATTAATTCAGTCCATCCAGGCCTTTTAAAATCCTTTGCGGAATGATCATCCTTGAACTCATGATCTATTATTATGCCCATTTGCTTGCAGAAAAACCTCATTTGTTCCTTTTGAGAATCTATGCTGTATTTCTGTCTGTATGCATCATCTGTTGATTTTCGATAATAGCAAACGGCTCTTTTGTTTTTAAAGGTTGATTGATCTAGGTACATAAATTTTAATATTTAATTTTCCAAGTAACCTGATTTGTATACCTGCTAGTTTGAATTAAACTCCAAGGAAACCAATCTAATATACGCTTTGAAACTGAACATTTATCGACAATATTTCCACTTTTATCAACCGCAAATAGGGTATAATCCAATATTGAAGAATGAATTATTTTGGTCAATATGATCGAGTCTTTGCCATATATTTCAATGAAATTTAGTACTTCAGGCTTTGTACTTAATCCACCCATATCTTAATTTTTGTTTCAGGGTTTCCAAAAACGATTTCCATTTCGCCTTCACTATAGTTTATCGCAGAAACATTTTGTCCAATTACTTGATAATTAACTTTTAACCCTTCCCAATTGATATTCCCTGCAATATTGGGAATATCTTTTTTATGAGCCATGGAATTAAAGTCTACGTAATTCACCTTTTTTTTTGGTGAAAATGCTTCAGGAGTTATGTTTGGATGATAAGAAAACTCATGAAGATGTCTAAGAGGTTGAACTCCATACTTCCAATAGACTTTAATTCTAATAAACCTGTCTTCAGTTTCAAGCAATTGTACTAGGTATTCTAAATTAGGCAAAGGAGTTTCCTTAAAGACAATTTTTTCTGAATTAGCCCAAACCTCAAGAAACAAAGTCCTTCCTTTCTCTTGCTGAGCCTCAATGAAACTAATTGCTTCTTGTAGACTTCTATGCATCATCCCCTTTTAGATTTGTCCTGCAATCTTATAAAATCATTGTACAGAATTTCTGCTAATTTTCGAAACGCTTTCCTTTTTTCAACATCATTCATGCTAAGTTTTGGTTTATGTGTGGTTCTTTGATTTGCATATTCCCTTGTGAGCGTTTAGGCTTTTCATGGAATGAAATACCTCCTGGCAATGAGGGCATGTATGCTGGTGTACTAGTTGCTCAATCTTCTTATACTTCTGCTCAAGGCTGGTCAAGTTATGCTTAAGACTGCTCAACTCATGCTTTTTGGTGCTTATCGCTTGCTCAATGTTGGTCAATAGCTGCTCCCCTTTGGTGATTCGATGTAGTTCTTTAAATAAGTGTGCAAAGCCATAATCCATAGAGGAAAGCATGATGCAACAAAACCACCGAAATTGAGTGTCCTGGATACTCTTACCTTCCCAGGGCTTCCAAAAGAAGTAATTTATTATGAACGCAAAAAGAACAAGTAATAATTTCGACCAGTGAATCTCTTTACCTTTTATGTTAATTGGAGCCATTTTACTGCTATTTACCATAAATATCAGTGTGGTGCTTACGGCTACAATTGCGATTAATACTGAAGCCAGATATCTACTGTTTGCATTTTTAATCATAGTTAATGATTCTGCAAAAAGACTCTGTACTTCGTAGTATCTATATCCCATAAAAGCAAAAAACACTGGTAGCAGAAAGGCCAGACTAACTAAAAAGTCTGATATTCTTTCTGCTATTTTGTCCAATGAAAATTCGTCTATCTTTAATTTCACCTGTTGTGTGAGATTTGGACACGATCAAACCAACCGATATACTTTTCAAAAACTTCTTTTTTCTCCATTAGGGATATATAATGGTATCCCTGAAGAATGTTCATTACCTTAAGAAGAAGCTTTTTTAATTTACAGGCATTGTACGCATTAAGTGTTATAGTGCCTATTGAGCCATCAACTGTAATGTTGTCATAATCTATTTGATTCTTGTTACAGAGATTCAGAGCTTGCTGGAATATCTCTGAACCCTTTCTAATTCCAACATTTACAGAAGTGTCAAATAATTCTATTGCAATATCTTCCTCCAGATCCTCGCAAAATAGTTTAGTCCAAAAATCCCTGTGATAAATACTTTGTGCATCAGCAAGGGTGATATTTTTGATGTCAATTTTAGGGTAGGATCTTTTACTTATTCCAAACTTTGTTTCCCCTCCTGGATCATCTGGATCATTCACATAGCCACCTTCATGGCCGATTGTTAGCTTAAATGCTTTTTTGAATTTTTCAGTCATTTTTACTTGTAATTTTGGTTTGTTAATAAACTGGTCTATTTCTGGTAAGTGCCAACTACATCACGTTTGATTCGATCAATTTGCCTTTGTCTTAGCCATCCCAAAGCTTCTTCAAGCTTAGTTATGACTAGAGATCCCTCTCTGCTTGGAACAAGTGAGTTTTTGTACTTCAAATCATGGATCATCATCGCTAATAGATGTTCATGAAGGGTGCCTCTTTTCTTTTCCACTTCTTCTTTACCCAGTTTGGATCCACGGACAAATCTGATTTCTACTGGACGTGGTACCATGTGGATTCGAGTCAAAGCCAAACCTTGTCCATCAATTATTTCATACTCGGGAAGTCGGTACCTGGTACCTTCCTCAATTACTTCGAATTCTTCTTTAAGATCTAATATCATTGATTTATTATTTAGTAATTACTCATTTTCTTATATGGCCGTGTGGTTTTCTTGTCACAGAAAGAACATTTTACTTCCCTTGATTTCGGACGCTCTTTAGTCTCAAGCTCGTATTTCCTTTCCCTCGCATATAGAGGCGAAAGGTCGAAACATTCTTTACACATAAATCGCATTACTGGCATATTATTGATCGGATTACTTGGTTATCAAATAATTTCCAAAACCGTCTATTGACGGCAGTGTGCATTCGTCTTTTTAGATCATCATAGATATGTCTACCACAGTGAATGCAGATGCGGTATACTGGATGATATTTGTGATTACAGTAAGTATCAAGACTTAATATTTTCATTTTGGATCGTTTCGTTAAACATTAATTTTCAGCCTACTGGCAATCGCTTTGACTACATCAACAGTCACTGCATTGCCAAGTAGTTTATACCTTTGTGTCCGGCTAATTTCCTTTATGTCTCCACCATAATCACCGCACTTAGTCCAGTCGTCAGGGAATCCCTGAAGGCGTTCACATTCTATTTCTGTCAGCTGCCTAATTCTAACATCATCCTCTGTTTCAATTTGAATAACTGGCTGGCCACTTCCATCTGTTCTACCTCTTGATGGGATAGTTGGGGATTCACCATTATTCATTTCTCGAAAACCTTTCCCATCTTCATGTGTCCTCCATGTTCCTATTTTGGTTACAACTCCTAATTTGCCTCCTGTATCAATAGTGTGAGATTGTTGCTTTGTTACCCGGCCTCTACCAGTGCTATTCTCTACTAAATGATCAAAACGAACACCATCACCTACAGTGGCCAATTCATACCCGGCTTTAGTGTTACTCGTAACCTTTATATAGTTGTCATCTACTGACATTTTAGCCATTCGTTGATTTAAGGCACTTGCATTTCTATTGGATTGAACTTGAATCCTGCTCCCTCTTTTCTTTTCTTCTCTGTATGTTTGATCAACCATGAAATCATCTTCTTTGAAAGGAAATACACCTGGCTCACTTTTTCCTGCAAGATGTCCGACAAGGTAGATTCTCTCTCTATTTTGGGGTAGAAACCAGTTTGTATTAAGCAGTTGCCATTCAAGTCTATAACCCCCAATGTTGGCAAAGGCAGAGAGAATTGCCCAAAAGTCTGCGCCATCGTTTGAGGTGAATGCTCCTTTAACATTTTCCCAGATAAAAACACTCGGTCGGCATTCCCTAATGATTCTAATTGCTTGGAGGATAAGAACACTTCTTTCCCCACCCATTCCAAGTTTCTTTCCTGCCAGGCTAAAGTCTTGGCAAGGGCTTCCGAAAGTGATAATGGTTGGGGTAAATCCTTTTCCTGAAAAATCGACAACTGATCCGACATATTCTGCTCCTTTAAAATTGTATCTATAATTAGCGATCGCATGTTTATTAATCTCACTGAAATAATGGGCCCGAACCTTAACACCAGAATCAATTATTCCTTTTGCAAAGCCTCCAATTCCTGAAAACAACTCCAATAATTCAATTTCCATTTCGAATCGATTAAAAGGGCATGCAATCAGGGCATAGACCCAATTGAATATCTATACTTTCAGTTGATCCACAATTTATTGGTTCATAATTAAATCTGATGACTGCTACAGGTAAGTTCTTATTTCCGTCAAAGTAGCGGTCAATAAATTCATCTACAGTTTTAACCATACCGCCTTCTCGAACTAACTCATCAGGATGCATCATTTTCAACACTTGAAGATATGGTCGTTCCAGGAGGGTTACTTTACCTATTTTCTTTCCTCCATAGGCCATGCATTTATCTACGGCATCATGTGTTAATCTCCCCTCATCCCAAGCCTTCTGCCAGCTTTGGAGAGTTCTAGGTTTCCAAGTCCTACGAGTAGTGTCTTTTGTTCCATTAGGAGGCAGATAATCTGCCGTCCATCCGAATGATAGTATCATGCTATTGATAGTCTTTTGATTCTTCAATTTCTTTTAACCATCCCTCAAAACCTTCCATCCATTCAGCCAGAAACAGGATGAATTTATCCATATCCCAATTTCCGTATGTCATTGTACCATACCTATCTGTAGAATACTGTACATACTCATATCTGTAAGATCTTCTGTTGTTAAAGTCCATTTTAAGGGGTGGTAGTCCTTCCTTCTCAAACTGAATATAAGTTCCCATGTGTTCGTACCGTGGATCTTGGTAGTGTGCGGAATAGGAAACACCTGATTCCTTAAGCATATCCAACACTTGAACAAAACCGATTTCAAATTCTTCGATTAGTGTTGCTTGGCTCTCCTTGTATTGTTTATCAAGCTTTTTTTGATATGCCTGATCTGATTTTGATTTACTCTCTCTCAGAGCTTGCGCCTTTTCTAGTATTGGGTTCATTCCATTCATTTTTGATTCGTTTAGTCGTTATAGTATTCTCTTGCGTCTTTTTCACATCGGCACCTTGCACATGTACCTACGTCTGACCTATTTAAAGCCCCACATCTACACTTCCATGTATGATGTTCAGGTTCCTTTGATTCAAATATTTTCCAATCACTATTAAATGACTCAGAAGTTCGAAAACTCCAAAATTGATTAGCATTGAAACTATATCCGTTTTCATCTACTATTCTGCCTAATTTCATTGTTATGAATTCATCTGAGGTAAAGTGTCGGTGAGTCACTTTTTGTCCGGCCATCATTGCCTCAATTGCTTCCTGTTTAGTCATTCTATTGATCGTTAATTTGGTTGTTTTGAGACTTGTCTTACATTCCAGGATACGCCCCATATACCGGTGCTGACTTGCATGAAATCCAATTTGAAATACTACTATCCATTTCTATCGGTTTCGGAGACTTCCGCCTCTAGCTTAAATCTGTACCTTTTATTTATCCAGTTTTTAACTTGTGTATCTACTGGCAGTTGATGAACATAAGGCATTTCTGAATGGCATCTAAACCATTCTTCCCATTCATCCTCATCATCCATATCTGGCTCACTTGAACATTCAGAAGTAATACTGTCAGCCATCCATTGACCATTATTATCTTCCACCCACCCCTCAACAGTGTAGGTTAGTTTGCATTTGCAGTAAGGGCAAGCATTATTAAATTCAAATTCCTTATGCTCATCAACTAATTCAAATTCTAGTTTGCTCATTTTGGATCGATTTTAGACTTGTACCTTTTGATTAATTCACACAGAATCATATCTGTGTCTGTGATCATGGGAGGAACACACATTGTTAAGCTTTTACCTCCTGTTTTACAAAGCTTGTGTACTTCCTTTTCGGCCAGTTCGATTAACTGTGAATCTGGCATAGCTGCTTGTTTGGCTTCAAATTCTTCTGTTGTCATTTTGGATCGTTTTGATATTCATCCAGTATTGCCCTCAGAGTGCTGTTAGAGTGTAATTCAATGGGATCTATTTCTACAATCTCATTGACTAACCTTTCGAGCATATAATTAACCTTAGAAAGTTCTTCTAGTGCAAGTTCAATAATCTCACATCTGGAGTCCTCACCGTATTGTTCCGGTGGAAGCAATTGAATTAAGTAGCGCATTGCATCTTCCTTCAAATCATTTAGTTCGTCTGCTTTCATTTTGGATCGGTTTTTAATCCTTTCTTAATTAGTTGATCCCAATGCTCTTCATGTTCTTCAATATTATGAAACATTGATACCTTGTATTCAATCTTTTTAGTCTTCTTAATCAAACCAAACAGATATTTCTTAAGAACAGTTAGTTCATAAATTGTCTGATATTCTCCATCTCCAAAGCAATGAACAAACTGGTATTTGTATGAGAGTAAATACATAAGTTATTGATCGTATCATGAGGCCATAGCCCCGTTGTTAAATAAATTCAGTTGTGCCACATGATCATCGAATCTTTTCAGCCCTGCAGCATGATAGTTTTCATCGATCTCGAATAGATCCAGATCAAAACCAAGATCATGACAGGCAATAGCTATTGACATAGATCCGCCGTGTGTATCAAGTATTTTCATTCCAGGTTTAGCAAATTTGTCAAGTAACCACTTGTACAAAATCACTGGTTTCTGAGTAGGGTGAATTCTCTTTTCACATATCTTCTTGTTCCCTTGCTGAATGTGTCCTTCGGTCGCACTCTTACCCTGCATCATTCCGTTCCACATAAAACGGAACATTCTGGTAGATTCAATTGAGGAAATTGAAGCTATTTCACAGTCGGAGTATGAACTATTAGCATTGCATTTATCCCAAATGATCCGGCCAGAACCAGGACTAAACTGGAAATAGTTTATTCCCCATATTATTTGATTTTTAGATACCCTGGTGAGCTCATCAAAGTAGTCCTTCATAGGAACCGACCAACTATTTTCCAAAGGTTTATAGCTGGTTCTCTTCACACCTTTTGATGAAACCTTTTGACCATAGTACTGCCTTTTCTCGGGTCCTGAGAAATAAGGAGGATCAACTATGGCCAAATCATATTGGTTATCCTTCATTTCTGCCATTGCTGGCATACAGTCTCTAAGGTTTATGTTTATTTCAGGGTTACCCATTACCGATCGTTATTTAAACCATAATTAATCTTACATCCCACACACATTGGCTGGAATAAATTGGTTTGCCCCATCATTTCCATATGATGCGATTTTTTGATGTTCTCTCCCCATTTCCAGGGGAACTTTTTAAGAACAGCTTTCTCTAATTGGTCAATCCATTTTCCCCACTTTGGAAAGTGAAATGAGGTTTCATTTCTGTCTCCTTCAGTTTGCATTGTTCCGCACATGCATTCACCTGACCTACAGATTATTTTAGAGACTGGATTTCTCTCAATTTCATTACCTTCCAAATAGTCAACTGTCTCATGATTATCAAATTCGTTGATAACATTCACCCAAATGTTTGATTTTACATTAGGATCAATTCTATAAGGGGAAGCCATAGTAATTTTTCGACGATCTGATTCTAAGCGCCTCGCTCCATTAATGAAAAGGACTGGATAGTTTTTTCTTCTATGTCTAAGATGTGTACCTACTACCCTGCGGAAATGCTCAACTTTCAAAATATGATAAGCTATGTTGTGAGCGTCATTGCCCGATCCGATGAAACCTTTTCTAATCACATAATTCACATATGAATCACCGGCATCAGCGATTAGAAGTTTATCATTATTTCGATCTACTTCCTTTTTGACAAAATCAAATGTTTCCTGAACACCTGTTCTAGTATGACCGTGAATGACATAATCAAACTTAATCCCTAACTCATTGCATACATGGTATGTAGCCATACTATCATCCCCTCCGGAAAACATCAAGACAATAGCCTTCGGCTTGTAATCCTTCACAGCTTTGTCATATATTTCCTTTGATTGTCTGATTAAATCGTGCATTTCGTTATCGATTCAATTTTGAAATAATGTTTTTTACTGCATTTCGGCAGGCCGTGAAAAAATATCCGGTCGACATCAACAATTAATTGTATACCTTCTTCCATTTACTCACTCAGTTTATCTACCCAAAACATTATAGCACTAACCCATGCAGTTGCTGATAACAGCATTAAAAAGCCCATCAACAACCATAACCGAGTATTAGTTAATAGGCCATAGGTGGGTTCATCCTCGAATGGAATCCTTTCGCCTTCCTGATTCTCTAAACATGATTTGATATTATTCTTCGCAATTGACCTGGCTTTCTTCCATAGCCGAACAATGCCTTTAGATTCAAAAAGTGACTCGCTTTTACTAAAGATCAAATTGGTTAACCAGTCATCTTTTGGTGTAATGACAATACTATTTTTTTGAGCCTTGTGCTTCCATATCTGTATGACTAATGATCTATATTGGCGATGAATTATATAATGCCAACCACCTTCAATCGCCTGTCTTTCTTCGTGTTTCATAAAAGGTTAGGGGTTGAGGATTGATAAAAAGACGCATTTGAGGTACACCACCCTTTATTCACACTATACATGAAATCGAATGCTGCTGGATCTGTGTTCTTAAGATGTGCTGGTGAGGAATAGAAATATCTGGCAATCTCTGCAAAGTATTCTGTGTGATCAGATACTACATAACTATCATACTTCCATAGGTCATTGTTTTTAGCAGCCTGGTACAGATCCCATAAGCCACTGGAAACAGAGAATTGAGCAAAATGCAGATAAAGGTGGTCCCATCCGTGCATTAATTCATGGATGATAACTTTCTCCGTAGGATATCCATTAGCGTGAACTAACGATTTCTTTGGGGTACGATCTACTACATAATGCTGGCCAGCGACGAGATTGTTATTATGTCGCTGTGATAAATAAATAGTAGCTACTTCCTGAAGGCTATCGTGTAATGCAGGTGGTAGTACAAATAGCAGTGTTTCTAAAGTGGCAGTTAACGTGTCTATATAGCTTTGCCTAAAGCTGTGACCGCCATTGAAAAGTATAGACCATCCTAATACTTCAGTATATAGAAGCTTGGTGGTATCATTGTCTATAATGCCTCTGATAGGAGATCCGGAAAAGTACTCTGTGAAAACCGTTTCATAATCATACTGAAGGTTTACTAGTGGATCTTCTTCATTTGTAATGCTAATGTGTACTGGCTCTATCTGTTCAAACTCACAGGAAAAGAATACCAGACAAGATGTGATAATTAATGCCATTAGTTTCATGTTTCATTCATTTAGTGGTTTGTAAATTTTCTAAGCTAAAAGCGCAATTAACGTGCCTAAAAAGGCATGGTGTGTGGTTTTTCTAAGATTCCCCGTACCCTTTAGGTACGGGGAAAATTTCCAATTTTAACCAACCTAAACTTTAGATCTTCTCTAACTGGAATCCCTCCGCTTCCAGTTTTGACTGTAATTCTTCTATTAACTGTCCTTTCCATTTAGAGTAGGAGGGAGTATGCACGTAAACAATGTAAATGCCCTTATGCTCAGTGCGCACACGCACCACTTGATTGTTTTTATAGAAATGAAACAAGGTAGTATTGCCCATGTGGTACGTGGATGCATTCGTAATTCCTTCCATAGTAGTAATTTGTGAATGAGAAAGGGTAGGGGGATGGTGAGTCCCCCTGTGAGATAGAGAGTGGTGCCGCTCCTGTCCCCCAATTAGTGTGTGGTACATAATCTTTTAGGTTTTAGTTAAAAAAAGTTTTACAAAAACGAAATCAGCCAGCTTTGATTTTCTGTAACTCACTTTCCTGTAGGTTCAGAAGCTTGCTAAAATCTCTGTTGTAAGCTATTCCTTGCTTGATTCCTTCGTTGAGTTCCAGACTTAAGTCCTTCAATAATTGCCCAAGTCTGGCCATTACTACCTTATCATGTTTTGCTAGGTCCTGCATTTCCTGGCTAATAGATGCAATAAGATTCGCATGCTTGAACATTTTATTGGTGTGATTCTCTACCAACTGATTTAGCCTGGTCCTGGGATCGTTCATGATTGTGGTACTTTTACCAAATCATCTATACTACAGCCAAACGCATCTGCAAACACTTGAAGAATATTAGCCTTAACCTGAGACAGTTCATCTATTTCCTTACTCAGGTATAAGTAGAAGCTACTTTTACTAAGCCCTGTTTTATTAGGGAAATCTACCAACTTCAGTTGATTCCTTTGCTCTTTACCAAGCTGCTCATACCGTTCTAATAAAGGTGGTTTCATTCAAGTGTGTGGTTTTGACTTTCGATTAAAAATTTGGTGTTTGAAAAAGGAAAACCGCCTCATGACTCAGGCTGGCATCTAAGGAAATATTTCCACCGGAAATCCAAACAATTCCAGGGAGGTTCTGATATATAAGAACTTTAGCCATGATATTTTAATTTTCTTGTGTTCACTGAAAATTCCAATTATATTGGACTAAATTCCAGTGATATTGGACAATTATCGTAACTGATAATTATAAAAACAAATTATTATAAAAACAAATTATTAGAGAAATAAATTTTTTCTAGTTGGAGAATTATATCCATTTATTAAGCCAGTCAATAAGGGAAAAAAGACAGGCAAAAGGGCTAACTAAAACAGAATTAGGACTACAGCTGGGGTATACGGCAAGTAGTATTGTTACTGAGTGGGAGAAAGGAAATAAGGTACCTACGACTGATGCGTTAGTAAAAATGTCAAATTTATTCGGGTGTTCTGTGGATGAGCTAATATTTGGCTCCCAAAGTCGATACGTAGAAGCCGACAGAGATGAGATTGATGAGTGGAAGAATAAGTATTTAAAATCTCTAGAGGAACTCAATGAACTTCAGAAGAAGCACACCAAGCTAGTAGAAGACATGAAAGAATCGCTGAAAATCCGTGATAAGGAAAAGAGTGGTTTGCTAGAGGATCTTAGGAAATTTGTAAAGGGTAAATAAATGAGCAACCCTTCAGTCATCTACAACACTACTACCAAGGAGCTAGGAGATGAGCTTATCAAAATTTACAAGTCTGGAAACTATCAGGAATTTTTGGACAAGGTGAACTCCTTAAACGATTACACCTTATTTGACCTGGCCAACAGATATGCATATGATCAATATGGAATAAATCCCACTGGCCGTATGCAAAAAGAAACTGAGAGTTTCACCCTTTGGAATAATTTAAACCAGGTTATTAGAGAACTTCAAAAATCAGACAAGGGCAATTATTTGTTATAACCCAGTGCTATTGCAATTGCCTCTATTAGGAGAGGTAGTTCACGCAATTTTAATTTATGTTGCAAAATCTGGCAGCTTAACACCCTGAGCAAGAATAGTTTTTTTTACATGCTGCTTATACCTAGTTAAACTTTCATTGAATTTAAGCATTGCAAAATATTCAAATCCATTCCTGTCTTTCGCAAATCCCTGATATCTGCAATCACTGCTATTGCGATATAATATCTCAAATCCTTTATAAATTTTGGATTTTTTACCATGATTCTGTTCCAGGAATTCAAACACAGCCGTGTGAGATTCATCTATTGACTTGCCATGAACTTGAAGAGCGTACCCTCTTATTAAGTGCGTTGCAGCATAAAAAACCACCGTACATTTCCAGTCATTATAAATTTTAGGGAATTTATCTTCTAATAGGGATAAGAAGTCTTCGTTATGCGCACATTGGTTAAGATGCTTGCTCATCCTTGGTAAGGTTTACTAAATTGTAATCGTTCACCAAACCAATTGCGTCTTCCTCTATGTAGTGGAATATAATTGGATGAGTTTGAGCAATACTGTATACTTCATATTGCTCTAACAAATCATAAAATCTATCACGTGTCTCCAGGGAATCATCCTTCAAAACAAAAAATACGTGAGTAGCATTGCCATCCTTTGAGTATGCCATTTGCGTCAATAATTCTCGCTTCTTTCTCCCAAAAGTTTCAATTAGTTGAAATTTAAGGCTATCGATAGATTTGTTAATACTTTCATTTGTACTAGAAACCGTTTTTATAGGGTTACTAACAGATTCCTTCAAAAACTTAGTGAAGTCGTGTTCAGCACCAACATCTTGAAGGCTCAAGGCATCATTGACATCATTAGTCAATTCCTGCAATAGACCATCTAATGCCATTAGCAAACCAGTAATTTGTAAGTCACTAGGGCTATCTTTAGATATGATATCTTGAGATTTGTTGACGTTTTTTACACTTGACATTTTGAAAAACGGGTTATACTAGGCAAAAAGTGATTGTTTCGGATCGATTATACTTACTAAAACAACATTAAAGTCAATTTAGTTTATGATAAAAGTACTAACTAAGTAAAGTTACTTCCAAACATTTTCCAATGAAATTGGACTTTTCGTAAGTGAACGGGAATCATATAAAATTGTTGTGAATGCGGTCATCCTACGTAATTCTACTTTAGTTTCTGAAGTAAATGATTTATTGTTGTCTTTGAATATCCTGATGAAACAAGTCGCTCTTCAAATTCATTAATACACCCACAAATAGCAGACTTCTGTTTTGTTTGAAGCAATGAATCAGGATAATTAACCTCTTGAATAACCCCTTCAAAACGTGATTCCCATTGCGGATCATATTCTAATCTCAATTTTATAACTTTCCCAATTAAGGCCTTTTCATCATGAGTGAAAACAATCAGTTTGGGCATATTTCTAATTTTGAGGCCGGTACTATTTTCCAAAAAGCTTTGTCATTATTCCTGGACCATGAAGGCCTTTTGTGTTTTGTAGATAAGACGTATTTCTCCTCAAATTCCGGGCAATAGCTACGTGCAGGAACAATAACCACCCAACCGGTCAAAGTTTTCCCAGACATCTCATCATACCAGGTACATTTTGTTTCTAATGGAATTTTATTCATTCTGTTTCAATGATCTAATCATTCTATTTCTCACCCGTACAAATCTGATAATTGATCTAAATAGAAGGTACAATATAATTAATAACCCAATACCTACTCCTAGAAGGACAATATTCTGGTTTTCAATGATGTCATTCAGTTGATGAGTTTCCTGCTCCTGTTTGTAAACCAGAGCAATGTTAGCAGCTTGCGCCATAAACAGTAGTTCACGGGAAGTATTAGCAAAGGCCTCAAGTTCAGATTCGTACTTTTCTATGTAGGCAGTTCTGTTAATATCATCATTTAATGCATGATAGTTACGGTGCATCAGCTTATAAAGATCTAATGTATGGTTATCCTTATCCACGTGATCAAAAAGATCTTTTGCGTTGCTGTATGCAATAGCCGCTTCCTCGTACTTACCTAAATGATGGAGGCATGTGCCCAGATCCTTATAGGAAATAAATTTTTCAGTACCTGTTTTTATTTCCAGCGCTTTATTGAGGTTTTCTACAGCTTTCTCATAGTCTTCTTCCATCATGTAGCTATGAGCGATATTGTGCCATGCTTTTCCTGCGTATTTCTCATATTTAGGGACACTAGTCTGATTGATAATTTCAAAAAAGTACTCTTCTCTAGCCTCTGCATAGAGGCCAGTTTCTACAAGTATAAAGCCTAGTTTATTGTAAATTTTAGCTTGTCTGGTAAGTTGCTCTTCATCCTTTGCCAGGGCTAGTGCTTCAAAAAAGATTTTGGAGGCTTTCTCAAGTTGTTCCATGGCTTTATAGTTATTGCCAATGTTATATAATAGTCCTGGTTTATCTTCATCTACAACATACTGAAGCGCATTATTGTAAAAAGTCTCTGCCAGGTCATAATTGTTATGAATTTTGAAAATCCTTCCTAAGCACCAGTACAAACGTGACCTTGCCTGATCATAATAGCTGCCCTCCGGGATAAGTTCGAGCGCTTTAAAATAGTGCTTTACCGATAATTGATAATTTCGTTTAGTGTTGTAAGCATCAGCAATGAGGAAATGACTAAAATAGGCATTATGATTATCCGAATACTCTTTCAGGGAGCTTTCAGCATAGAAAATTGCGGAATCAGGAGAATTAAAATGCTGTTTAGCTATTTCGTTGCTCGGACTATTAATAGAGTAATTCTCATTGACAGTGGAGCAGGCATGGAAAAGAATAACAGTTAATATGAACAGAAAGTAGCGCATGATAAATTGACTTTAAGCGTAATTAGGTGTATTCAATAATAACTAAAAAAACCGTGCCATAAAAAAAAATCAGCCTATTAAGTGACTGATTTTCAAATTGATATTAGCAAATGATAATAAAATGATCAATTACAGCAAGGTTTTGGATGTTCATCATCGTCATCTTCTGAGGCCGGAGTCTCTAGTTGATAGTCTGCTTCTATTTCATCCATAGGATCAGACGTGGAACATGATCCCAGGCTAAATACGAACAATGCAACGGTGGAAATTAAGAATAGCTTTTTCATGAGTATAAAAATTTAAAAGTTTTGAAAATATTTAATTACTTTAGTCCAATAAGATTGGAAAAAAGAAACTTAAGAATACGCCGTTGGATTCATTCATTCATGTTCCAATTGGTGTGTGGTTGGCTTTCGGGTGGTGCCGAAAGCCTTTTTTTATGCTTTTAGCTGCTTTTTCTTCTTATTGTACTCGTACAATTGAATACCCATGTAAACAGAGGTGAGTACTGCTGCGGTAGCAGAAGCGTATAGTGCCGCTTTTTGAAGTTTTTTATCGTCCATAATCTACAAATTTTTTTGTTAATATGCTCCCCTATTCCACGCACCGGTTAAGGATCTTATCTCACCTGATGCGTTTAGTAATAGTCTTGAATCGTAATCTTTTAAATTTAATCCAGTTGCCAGGGCAACCGAGCTTGCTCCCAGTGTTAAATCATCATTTGCATAGTCTGTAAAATCAAGGCTACTTAACCCAGAAGCTCCCTCAACGAATGTATTATTTTGACTATCCGGAGTTAAACCAGCGTCACTATCAATCTGGCTGCTAAATGTGGTAGTAGCATGCAATATGTTGTTGTAGTATTTAACTTTTAGTCTTTCACTTGCTTCAGCTGAAATACCAACATTTGCTATGTCAGTAAATGTATTGTTGAACAATTCAATATTGCAATTTGCCCTATTGATTGCATCTATTATGAAAACGCCGTTTATTGGATTAATTACTGTGTTGTTAAAACATCTGATGTCATCACCTGACAAAACAATACCACCTCCCTGATCCGTGGCTCCTGAATCTTTGATGAAGTTATTCCAGATATACCCTTTTGATCCTACTCCAATTTGTAATCCACTACTTTGGCCACCACCATTATCTCTACCATAGTTTTCAATATTATTGTTGTATACCAAAACTCTATCTTGAAATCCGTTAACCTGGATCCCTTCTCGGTCCGTATCGAAAACAACATTATTTGCACATACCGCCTGTCTTAGCCAGTTCCATGCGTACCAAACTACACCGGATTCATAATAAACATGACCGTTGGAAGCTCCCTGATAAATAGCCTCAGTTCCACATCCGTGAACTCGACAACCCATTACTACACTATATGGATCATATCCAAAAGCGGTATTCCCTCTGGCTTGAGATAAATTATATGTTTGAAAACCTGTTCGTATCCCTGTATCTCCTACATCTCGCACCTCTACATTGAACACTCGAATGCCATAACAATTAACTGTGGTGTTTATGCCTTGAGTTAGTCCATTGTGAAGATCTGCGGCTAAACTGCGTGGATTTGAAAGATCGCCGATTATGTCAATGTAGCTGCAATTAGATAAAGACAGAATTGGACTAGCAGCGGCTCCACCATTACTCTCCACATTGTTTAAATCAATGATGATAGGGTTAGCAGCTGTTCCATGATATCCTAAAATGCCTTTTACACTATGAATACCCGATTCATAGCGAATGATGTCTCCAGGTTGAACGTTTCCCAGGTCATTGATTCCAAGTTCTCCGTCGTGATATGTATCTGATGTAAGTGTTGTGAAAACAGCCATATAATGTTGTGAATTTTTAAGTTGGGACTATTTCTATTTTCAACCAGCTTAATGCATAGTATGCAGGAGTGCCTACGGCAGCCTCACTAAAATCTAATTGTATTAATCCGCTTCCGTCAACAGCCACATCTGCCAACAAAATGTTTTGATCCGGATCGCTCAAATCTGCGCCACCCATATCGTTCCAGGAACATGACCATTGATCCGTTTGCACACCATCCGTTACTTCTCCTCTACATTGATCTTCATTGGTGGCAGATCGATACCCACCACCTTTTATGTTGAATATCTTACTTGCCCAATCCGTGTAACCAGACACATCTATAATGATAGTTTCAGGATTTACAGAATAAAAACAGTCTCTAGTTGCTGCTGCTGGAATTGTAGTTACTCCATCGGTAATACTACCGTTATATCCCTGACTTGTACTGTCATATGTTCCGTCCCATGCGGTATCTATCTCCATGTCAATTCCAGTTCCACTGCCATCACTGAATGCAGCTAAGTCACTGATTACTGTCCCGGGACTGTTATCAAGGTTGTCTATATTATTCCAGTTTCCGGATGCATGAGAATACTGTGATCCGAAATCGATAAATATTTCTTCTTCAGGATCGTTTTGAGTTGATAAACCATCTCCTGAAGCAATGTTACTTGTATAGTTACCTGCAGCGTGAACGAAATGCGCATATTTAGTTTGTCCAGGAGAGAGAAGACCTGTGAAATTAAATGTAATAGTTCCTGAAGCTGAAATTTCGGTACTATCAGCTAATGAGCCTACTGAAGTACCTGTTTCATCTTCCCCATTCATGATTTCAGTTTCGTCAGGAGCAGTAATTGAATCCGTCAATACAACATATACCGTCCCAATGTCCTGGTTGATATCAACACTTGCAATTGCTGAATCACCGCCTGATGCGGTATCAATAGGATTACTTAATGTAGCGGCAGTACTGTAATTGACAATGATATCAAAATACACATCCTCATAACCTGAGTGTGTACTAAATCCAACAGCTCTAATTACAAAAGTATCTCGTCCCTCAGTAGATGGAGAGCCATTTGCTGTCAAAACTCCGGTAGATGAATTAAGGCTCAACCAACTTGGAAGCCCCCAGCTTGAGAATTCTACATTTGAACCGGGACTATTGGTAAAACTTGGAGTCAATGTGGTAGCGGCCGTACTCACTTCGAATACCTGGTCGCTGTTACTATAGGTAAATCCTTCAATTGGTATAGCATTGAGTTCCAATACCACTCCATCACCATCCAGATCCGTAAAGGCAGCATCTGAAGCGCTCGTTCTTAATCCATTTAGAAATCCGGTAATACTTATCCTGGCATCTTCATTTACAGTATGTGCAGCACTAAAATCTATTAACAGTTGATCTACTTCGGAATCAGACAATCCTGTATTGTGAAATGTGTAGAAGAAATCACCGGAGATGGTTTGGTAATCTTGGTCAGTAACACTACAATTACCTCCATCCAGGTAAAACAAGTCAAAGCTGTGATTGGAAAATAAGACACCCAGATCACCTGTAAGAGCAGTGTTTCCTACTTGTTCACCAAGATTTAACTCTACAAGGCTGCTTATATTGATAGATGAAATAGCCCCTGAAATAATACCACCAAGGTTAAAGAAGCTTTGGAGGCTTTGAAAGTTGTTGATATTAGATGTGCTAATAGTAAGATCCGGAGAGAAGTCATCCTCTTTAGTAACTGATATGATGATACCGGTCAACCCTGAATGGTTCCCAATGGCAATAGCCGCATCTTCATTATCAAAAGTCTGACTGACTTTAGTAGGAGTTGCTGATAATGCTACCTGTTCAGTATCTAAACTTTTCCATTGAACAGTTTTGGTCCCTGAGCCAGTAAGCCACATTTCGATTGTTCCCGAGAAGCCGGAAGCTGTGGCCAGGTTCTGTAAAACAACTTCTGCTGAAATTTCCTCTGTTATGTACTTTGATACATTTGCCAGGTCTACACCATCCAGCTTTGCAATGTTATCGGTATTTACGGTAGTTACTTTCATGCTGCTTCAACTTCTACCTCTGGTTTTGGCCATGTGTAAGTACCCGATCCGTAACGTCCAGTATTGCTGGCCACAAAGTTTTCGACATTCACAATTGAGTCAACAATGTGTGTCCAGGTTTGCTCACCTCTGAAGTCTCCGGCTTTGGTACTCTCCATTACCAGTATGAATCCAATATTTGGGTATTGGTGCATAAAGGATTCCATTTCACTGGCTCTTATTCTGAAGTTGTTTATCAGATCGATGAAAACAAATTTGAATTTACCAGTATCCAGGGCTTTTCTCAGTTCATTTAAGCTTCGGAAAGCGTCAAAGAACATACCAGGGTTACCATCCACCTTCATGTCTTTAATTAGCTTTTTGGTGGCCTGACCTATTCCCTGGTCCGCCAACACATAAAGCACATCACCAAACCCACTTATATAGTCGGCAAACTGAAAGCTGAATGAGGTTTTACCGTTTTTTGGTTTTCCATAAATGATCAATTTTAAATTGGTACCAGGATCTTGCATGAACTCACCCCATACACCATTAAAGGGCAATGTTTCAAAGTTTGTGTTCATGATATCGTCAGCGGTTTTGAACCCCATTGATGAATTTGTTTCTGCTTGAGAATCAGTTTCGTCTTGAGTGATTGAGTCGAGAAAGCCCCACCTTTCATTACTTTCTTCCTCTATGCCATTAAGTGTAGAGGTTTTTTTTGTAGGGGCTTTTTTAGGCCGTTTTACCGTTGGTCTGTCCTTCTTCTTTTTAGAATTTGCAAGCGATCTTTTGAGATATTTAGGTACTCCTTTGCTATCTGGTTGCAGAATAAAGTCTGCTGCTTCCTGAGCTTTACTGCTCGCTCTAAAAAAGAATTTATTATCCTTTTTCATGATGGCAAGTAGATTACTTTTCCAATGTTCCAGATATGCAGCACTGTTATTGATTGTATGATAGAGTATTCCGCTCTCACCACAAAGGAAAGTTGCCCCAAGCTCCGCTATCAATTCTTCAAAGGCATAATTTTTAGTTTTCATTCCTCCTGGCTTAAGACGGTCTAACCGTTTTTTATGTCCAGTACTGTGTATGTACTCATGAAAAAGTGTACAGTAGTATTTTGGCAAACTTTCAAAAGATTCAGGCACAGGCATATTGACCTCATCCAATCCAGGTATATAGAATGCTTCAGGTTTTTTATGAGAAAATTTTGGTTTCGGAGTAGGGTAGGAGCGAATAATATTTTCAGCGGCCTCTATCTTTTCAGTCTGTTTCTTCTTCGGTTTCTTTTTAAGTTTAAAATCGATACCCTCAATATCCTCACCATTAAAAACCTTGTAGTAGCGCAATACCGGAAACTCGTCAAGGTTTTCGCACACATTAATTCCGTTTTCTGTTACCGGACCTTTAGCACATTGTGCAAAATACTTGAAGTACTGTTTGTCAGTTATTCTTTTTCCATCGAGTTTATAAATCATCTGAAAGTATGTGACGAAATAGCCTTTGGCACCTTCCTTCACTTTTCCTCCTTTTTGCTTCACCTGGTTGAATGTAAGAAAGTAGGGATTGTCCCACTCTTTTTGTCGCTGAAAAGGAATTAGAAAGTTTAACAGAAATGAGTTTATACCTCTATAAGGTTTTTTGCTTGCGAAATTTGTGGCTGGTAACCCATAGGATTCCATAGATTTCCATGGTTTTCGCCAAACAAGATCTTTACTGTTCTCAATCATGTCTGTTACCATATCTGTAATGATTTGGTAAACATCATCATTAGCGACAGCCCCTAAAGTGTTCATGGCTGTTTCTTCACAATAGCATTCTATCCCATCAAGTGTTGTTACTCGATTTTTATAAGCAGTTTTACCATCTCGTGATATCTTAAATCCGGAAGATATAAATGTCTTCTTCTGACTAGTGTTGAGTTTTCTGGAGAATTGAATAGAGGCTTTGTTTGGTGTTATGCTTAGTTTTTTGAACGGGTCTGCAATTGCTTTATTTATGCATTTTTTAGTTTTAACGCTCAGCTTGATCTTAGCCTGTCCAATCTTATTTTTCCTCATGGCAGAAATAGTCTTATTCAGTTGATCCAAAACAACCTGATGACAATAACTTTTGACTGGATCTAAAGCGACAAGATTAGACTTTATGCTCTCAATACTGCCAATTTGAACGGTTTTACCATCCAGATTCCTAATTGTTCTATAGAGTCTATTTTCATCCATTTGGGAATTGAGGTTTTATAAGGTTAATTAAAAGAGAAAAAGCCCCCGTTTCGGTCAAAAGGGAAAGGATGGGGGCTTTGGTAAACGGCACCAACACGCCTACTTTTTTTTCCTGCTACTACTTTTCTTCTTTTTGCTTGTAGAACTCTTTCGCTTGCCGCCACCAAGTGTTGGCAGTTTAGCATTTTTGAGAATAGTCTTACCACCTACATATCCTATAAGTGCGCCTACTCCAAATTTTATTAAACTCTTGTCATCCATTTTAGTCTGTATTTTGATTGTTGAACTTACTTGTTAAGTCTTTGATTTCGCCTTTCATTTCAGAGATGCCAGTTGTTATTGCGGCCTCAAGACGCTCAATAGTTTCTTTCAAAAATTGTTGATTGAGTATGTCTTTCTCAGTGTTCAATTTTATTTGTGCCGAATTATTGTCAATCATTTGCCTGTGATCTTTTAGTTCCTGGTTGTGTTCCTTCAGTGTTTCTTTTAAGCCGTTAATACTCATTGTTAGAAATATTCCTATAACTGAAACTAAACCTGATATTATCAAAAGAATTATCTGGAATAGTTGCGGATCAATTAATGTGGGCTTCTTTGCAACTTGGAGCAATAATGTTTCAATCATTGTGCGTAATTATGTTTTTAGTGATTCATTCTTACTCGTTCCATAATAATAGCTGAATAGACTAGTCACAACCACTCCTTCAACCATTCCAATCAAATGGATGAATATCTCTCTTTCTGCTACCTCAGGAATCCAAATAATAGCATAGACAATCACTCCATAACTAGCCAGGCCGACCAAACCAGTTAGAACCATCATCCAATCTATCTTTCGGATTTTACTTACTTCTACCTCTCTCCACCTGGCATTTTTCTTATCGTCTACTTCCAAAGCCATCACTTCCAATTCATATTCATGGACAAGCTTTAAAGATTCAGCTTTTTGTTCCGGAGTAAGATCCGGATCATCTGAAATTAACTTGGTTAAGATCTTTACGGGAGGGAAAAAGTCATCCACTACGTCTACTATAGCAGGTGCTGCACCTACTAAAAATTTACCAATTTTGGTGTCCTTAAATTTTTTTTTGTCCTTTTTCATGCTGCATTTAAATAATCCAAGACCTGTTTTCTTGCCTTTTTGTTAAATGAAATATATAAACCAGCTGCCCCCACAAGTGAAAGGCCAACGAGAGCATAATTTGTACCTTTCAAGTCTGGGAATTGATTTGTTCTCCTCAACCAACCAGGTAGGTACTTACTGTGTACAATTCCCCTTCTCACACGGTCCAGATGATAGTTAATGCGAGCTTGTTTGTATCGCATATATAGCTTTACTGGATTTACTTTATTAATTGCTGCGATAGTTTGTGACCCAATGTGATTATCTACCGAAACTCGTTGACCTAATGTATTTACAACCTCCTGAATTGTGGCAACTGCTTTTGCTGCCAGTATGAAGAAATCAAAGTAAATGTTAGCAACATTCTGGTTGTTGATTTCACCGGCACGGCTTTTTATCCATCTCTGCCTGTAGAACTCTTTCACGAAGGGTTCCATGCCAGGAATTTGCTGGTTGTTACTCAATGGGCCCTTTACATATTTATAATTATCAACATGAGGCCATCCGCTCCAATTCGGATGAATGGCTCTTGCGACTCCTGCATAGGTTTCCCCACCAAGATCATCAGGGTCATTGGCATAGTAGCCCTCGTGCTTTCTTACAATTCGATATGCTGGATCAAAATTGCTCACCTGTTGGATTTTCTTTTAGATCATTCGACCGAAAGCGCCGTTTGGAATTATTCCTCTTTGTCGAGCAGGTATTTTACTCGCTATTCGCTTTAACCCTGAAGAAGTTCCTACAATCCTCTTAAATTCGTCGTAAGTGACAATCGTTTTGGGTATCCCTGCGGCTTTTAGTGCTTTCTCAGTTCCAGGACCAAAAATCCCATCAGCACCACCAGAAGATCTTATAAAAGCACCGGCAGTACCACCTCTTTTAAGCAAGGCATTTTGCAAATCCTTTACAAACTGGCCTCTGGTTCCTTTTTTGAGAGGAAATCCAGCTGGGGTCATTTTATTTGCAGTTGTAAAAGTTGTAGATGGAAGACTTGATGTTACCTTACCTGTTAGACTTTTGAATGTTGCTTCGTCGATTGACAAAGGCCACCTAGCCAAGCTAACAGCCTTATTTGTACCAGGCCCCCAAATACCATCCGCACCTCCAGTATCACGAATGTATTTAGCAATAGTGCCTCCCTTTGACAGAAGTACGTTTTGAAGCATTTTAACATTTTCGCCTCTACTACCTTGACTCAATGGAAAAGAGTCTCCTTTAGTGGAGATATCCTCGATTTCAATAGGGTCAATTGTGGATTTACCCTTTTGCTTGCTTACAACTTTATAAATCAGTACTCCCGTTCCTAGAGCGGCCGCACCTACAATTATTTTACCCTTGGTTTTCATTTTATCAAGTCAAGTTTCTCAAGTTTATTTACTACCACTACTCCTAGTCCCAAAACCGCCAAACCTCCTGCTACAGGTAGTATCCAGTTAAGGTTTCTACTAATGTTTGCAACGCTTCCGGTAACATTAATGGCAGTATCTGCCACATTGGTGAATATTGCTGAAAGAAAGCTCCTGATATCAATACCGTTTTTTAAAAAGTATTCAACAAAATCAGTATTGTACCTACACCAATTAAGTGCATGATCCCATGGACCTTGTTTTTCCCATGCTGTCAGCCAAATTTCCTTTGCTTTACTTAATCCGTATTTTTCCTTTAGCCTCATATGCCAAATGGTCCATTCAGCACAACCCCAATAGTCATCCCAACCCCATTCGTCATAGTTAGGTGTGCTTTCTGCTGTGATCATGCTTGTTTCCATCGCTTATATGAATTTTTTAGCCATTTGTAATTTTTTGTCAATACCAGGCTTTTTACTTGCCTGTGCCAACCATTGCAAATCTTTTAGTTGCAATGTGCTTAGTTGCTCCAAAGCATGTACTTTTTGCTTTGCTTCATTGTCACTATTAGCGGTCACCTTAATTGTGCTGCTAACTTGTTTTTCGAAGTTGAGTGGTGCCATCTTCTTTCTTTAGTTTTAGTTTATCAATTAGTTCTATTAAAAATTCAGGATTCGAATTGAATCGCTGAATAATCCAGTATACAGCCTCACCAAAGTTTTGCTGAATATCATCAGCTTGGCTGGATACCCATGCAGCAATTTTTGATGCTGTTTCAGTATATGCTCCACCTTCTATTGATTGTGGTTGTGGTTGGAGTAGATTGGCCAAAGAAGGTCCTATTACTTCAATCGCTTTCTCCGCTACTCCTGGATTGTTCTCAAAGAAACCATTGAGGCCTTTAGGGGTGTCTACTTCATCATTGAGTTTATCGATGATGGTGTCTTTCTTGATAATTTCCCTTTCAAGCTTTTCTTTTTCTTCTCTAAGATGCTCTACTTTATCCTCCATTTTTTGGAGTCGAGATTTAGTCTCCTTAAGTGCTTCAGTTCGTTCCTCCAAAATCCAGCTTAAAGGATTATTGGGGTCTGTTCTTGATGTTGGTGCTTTGTACTCTCTTGGTTCTGGTTCGATGTTTCCCAATGTTGCATTTGGAATTGCTTCAATTTCTGAAGCTGGGTTTAAGTGGAAGGAAAATTCCTGCAAATGTCTGAAAGGTTGTGAACCGTACTTCCAGTATACTCTAATTCGGACAAAGCCACTTTTGTCGCTTAGAACACTTTCAAGATCATCAAGATCCTCGTACTGCTCCTTATTAGATATTTTTCTAGCATCTACCCATACATCAAGGAAAATATCCCTTTCCTTTTCACTTTGTTGCTGATCGATAAATTGAATGGCGTCTTGTAGTGTCATAATTTGGTGCGTTTAGTCTAGTACTACATATGATGGTGATGGATTGAAATAAATTACATCGGCAGTTAAAGCATATCCAACAATCCTTACAACAGCATCAGTTGTTCCAGTAGGAGCGGTATCTGTTATTTCCCCTGCTGTTTCTGACACATATATGATAGATCCAGGAGTCCAGTCCCATGATTCGTCTTTTATTAGGTTTCCTGGCAATGCGACCCTCATTTTATTTCCATCACTTCCATTTTCCAAAGCCACTGCCAGCAAGGAAGTGCTTGAGGCCTCAACACTCGCATCGGCCACTAACCATTCTCCATCAGTTCCCAGATACAATAATTGCATGGAACTTATCGATGCTCCACCGTTAAGAGAGGATGTTAAAGGTCCTCCTTTTGCAGAATGATCTCTTCTTGGTAAGGAGAGATTTCGAGGGATACTATTTCCTTTCCTGACTAGAGTCATTTATTCTTCTTCTTCCACCAGTTTATTAATAATCACTCTCGCAGAGCCGGATTGAACATTTTGTGAGCTATCAGCAAAATGAATGAACCATTCAGTGTTTAATGGAGCATTTATATCACCAGTCCATTGAATCCCTTCTTCTGTAGCTTCGATTGGCAAAGAGTATGTCTTGTCTTTATCCATTTCAACGTACAGTATACTGGTGCTCTCATTTTCAATAGTTACACCAACAACATTTCTTAACTCAAGTTTTGTGAGTTCATTTGCTGCCCCGGTATTCAGAAGCATACTCACTAATACTTTCGTTGATTTATTCATTTTAAGAGTCTTTTTCAATTCTTGCGTGAAATAGTAATTGGTAATCTGACCCAGAAACAGCGCTAGTAGTTTTTTTCATGATTGTAAGTCCCTGGCCTTTAATTATCTTAAAATCAACATTCAAGAACTTCTTGTTGGGTTCAACAGCATTGTTTTCAAGTAATTCGTGACCTGCAAGATCTAATATCCTTCCATTGGTATCCTTTAGTCCTATATATCTGGCTCCACTTAGGCCTCCAGAATCAAACTCATAAACCCATAGTCCTGTACATCTATCATACTCAGAGTCAAGTTCGAAAGGAAACTCATAAGTGTTTGCAGCAGATCCATCTGGGATGGTGCATAACTTTTTCTGATACTTAACTCTTGATTTTTTTTCAATTGGGATATCATCTTTTATCAAGAGAGCATCAAAAACTACCTTAAACTCTGAGGATGTTACACCAGGTGTTTCGGTTCTCAGTTTTAAATTTTGACCTGATTTTATTGGAAAATTAACATCAAGAAATTTTTCATTTGGGCCGCTGTATGATGATGTAAACAGATTATAATTAACAAAATCTAAAATAACACCATCGTTATCCTTGAGTCCATAGGATCTTAGATTCGATAACCCTCCTGATGAAATAACTTGAGCTCTTAAACCAATACACCTGTCATAGTTGGTGTCAAGTTCAAAATCGTCTTCATGTATCCCTGCGGGCTGTCCACTTGCAACAACAAGAACTCCTGATTTGACCTTTATATTTCTATCTAGTAAACTGTTCATTTTTGATAGGTATTAAAACATTGGAGGAAACATAACAGGGGAAATCCTTTGAAAAAGGAACTCCCCTTTTTTCTGTGTTAGGGTAAAAAGGGGAATGAGCTTAGTCCAGTCTGGTTTTCCACCCAATTAAGGCCACCTCAAGGTGAACAGCAGTATTTGCGCTTATTACAGTTTCCCCTGCGGCAAATTTGATTTCCCAGGTAAATGGAACATCTGCTCGAAGCAACCTTAACTGCTTCAACTGATAAGTGTCATCCTTTCCTGCGGCATTGTTCGAATCAGCCTGTGAGGTAGCTTCAAATATCTCCAATTCAAGCAATGGTCTGTCATTTTGAGAAATGATCAGTTTACCATTAGCCAAAGCAGCAGGGAAATTGGATCTTTTGCTGCTGTAGTTTGCTGTATGAGCAGGGTCTGTGGTGGAATCACTTCCAACTACTCCAATTTTCACCCCAGAAATCACCATATGCTCATACTTAGGTAATTTTGAGTTGTTGAAGTTTCTAATTCCCTGCTCCTCTGTGTCGCCACCTAGAAACAATTCCTGGATACCTGCCAGACCAATGATATTCTTACGCACATAAAGCGTATGGTCGTCAAGTCTCAAGGCATCTTTCTCAAGAGCAACTTTTGTGTCCTCATCTAGCCTAGCGAAGATTTTGTCTTTGGCAAGAAAGTCAAATACTCTGTTCTCGCCGTACATGATTTGTGAATTCATTTTGTTCTAAATTTTTCGTTTTGAGAAATAATTTTTTGGTGTTTTTTATTGATGTGTGGTTTGGCTTTTAGGTCAAACTATTAGAAAGAATTGCGCTTTCTTCAAAGTCTCCTCCCTCGCCAGCCAGTTGCTGTGAAAGAAGGGGGTTGCCCATTCCAGCGAGACTATTTTCAAATGAGTCTCCAGAAGGCAGCATTTCGAAATCGTCAAATTCGCCCATCATAGCGGCCTCTTCCATATCAGCCATTGATAAGCCATTTACGGTGACTACTGCGTCATTACCAGGTAGCAAGGACTCTATTTCGGCCAATACTCCTGTGAACCTTTTTTCAGGTTTAAATACCAGTTTTTTTACTGCGCTCAGTGCGCCAAAACCGGCCATTACTGCACCGGCAGGTTTTGCCCAGTCCGGTCCAAAGTACCACGCAGCACCGCCTGCTACCAAGGAAACCCCTGGACCAATTAAGCCTGGAATCTTGTTTTCTGCGGCTTGTGCTGCCAAGAGGCCTGCTCCGCTGGAGCCAACCTCAATAAGTGCATTTTCAATTTTCATAAAACATTCAATTTTTAAATTACGATAGTCGTATTCTTCGATTTTTTTGATTTAGTTTTTTTCCTTTTTGGGCCATTCATAGGAGCCGGTGACGGGTTAGGTCTAACTGGAGCTGGTTGGTGATAAACAGGCTGTGTACTTCCTTTCTTGCTGCTTACAGCATAGATTAAACCACCTACTGCAACAACACCTATTCCCGCCATTATCAATTCTTTTTGAGTAAGTCCACCAATTTCTAGTTGCTTAACAGATTGGCTACTGATTACTTCCGGTTGTAAGACTTTAGCATCCTGGATATCTGAATTTGTGGCAGCTGGTATTGCTTTCTGTGGTGGAGTAGGAAGGGTATTGTTCATTACTTCCCTTGTTATGTTTTCCTTTACAACTGGAGGTGCAGGAACTGTTACTGATAATTTTGTAAGATGTGGTTTTCCTGCTTGGTCCGCGTACTTATTTGCATAATTTGCGTATGTGTTTGCTCGAATTGCATCATTCTTGGCCTTGTACATATCATACTTTTGCTTGTATGAATTATAGCGACTTAACGCAAGGCTAGATGCTGAAGAACTGCTTGAGCTAGTTTTCTTTGTGACTGAACTAGTTATTTTATTAACTGCTTTATTCAGAAGCGGTTTATCCTTGGTTAGATCACTCAGTTTATTTCCTACCGCTTTAACCAGGTTATTTTTTGTGTCTTCCTTGTCATTGCCAATGTTTTGAACAATCCCGTTAACTATTGGATTTTCACTTAAGCCTTTCAGAAGGTCTACAATTTTCACTATAAATGGAGCGGCCGCAGCGGTTGCTGCTGCTGCTGTTGCTGGTTCTCCCATACCTACTAGGTATTCAGCTTCCTCTATCCCTCTCAGTGCGGTTCTTGCACGTGAAGCAATTGGAATATTAATTGAAGACGTTTTACTTGTAGTTGGTCTAACATAGGAAGAAGTTTTCTTTGAAGGAGTTGGTTTTTTTGAACTCGTGGTTTGAGGTGGTCTTCCTCCAGTAACAATCGGTCTGCTGGTAGCTCCAATTACAGACTTTAAGTTTGCATCCAGCTTTGGTTGACCGGCCCTATCAGCGTATTGATTTGCAAGTGAGGCATATCTATTAGCCGCTGTATAACTTTTGGCGTTTTTGTATGTAATATATCGTGACTTATAGTTGTTGTAGGATTTAAGTGCCGCCTCTCTGTCTCTACTGGAAACGGTAGAAGAGGAAGTTGTACTGGAGGTAGTTCGTGGACCTTTAGTCAATGATCTTGGATCTGTTACAGTAGTTATTAGAGGTAGCTTTGGTTGCCCTGCTTTTTCTGCATATCTATTTGCGTACTCTACATACCTGTTTGCAAGAGTCTTATTTCCTTTAATTTCATATGTTTTGGCTGAGGCTTTGTATCTAGTGTAAAGTTTTAATGCATTTGGGTCTACCTTTTGAGCGGCCTTAGCTTTCATTTTAGCGATCTCTGCCGGATCTTTTGAGCCCGAATTACCAGGATTGAAAATTGTTCTGGTTGGAATTGGGCTAGTATTAGAAGAAGTTGTAGTTGACAATTTAGGTTGACCTGCTAAAGCTGCATACTTATTGGCAGCATTGACAGCTGCTATAAATTGACTTCTAAGTCTTCCATTACCTCTATACTTATCAGCTAAATCCTTGTACTTTTTGTACTGAGCCAAATATTGTTGCTGCTTAGGATCATTTCTTTTAATCGAAGATGCAGATCCCCTGGAAGTGTTGTAAGAAACATTCCTGATTTGATCCGTTGATTTTACTTTTGGAACATTTGACTTTGAAGAAGATGGTGGATTCATTACATACTTGAAATCAATGAACCAGCTTTTATCTCCGATTACCTTTTTCGCTCCGTCTGAAACTGCTTCCGCAAATTTCTTTGGATCTCCACCTATGGTTTTAAAAATCTTCTCGACCTTATCATAGCTGTCCTTTCTTTTTTTCCAATCATTCAGATCTATTTTTGCATTTTGTGCCTGTTGTTGTGAATATCGACCAGGCCAAATAGCAGCAGCTTTCTTTTTACCCAGGACTCGAAACCACACTTTAATTCCTTCCCTGGCTAGTAAAGTAGCGGGAAAGACTTTTTTAACCCCTTGAGCAACCTTACCAGCTACTTTCTTAACGCCATTAAATACTTTTTTGAAAATACCATCTCCACCTAGACCTAAACTGCCAAATTCTTCGTCAACGATGAGAAGAGCTATAACATATTCCCTTTTATCAGGATCATCCCAGGATTCAATCAAGAGATCAACTTTTGAAATGAAATCTTCAGGAGATTCACCATTAGGAACTTGCTCAACTCCATTAATGATGTTGGCTCGTAATTCTACCCAACCATTTTTTGTGTCTAAGGCATATTCAGTGATACCTTGCATTGTACCACAGTCACAGGTAATTCCATTCATGGCAGTAATATTTTTAGGGTTTACAATCACCTCATCATAGTATTTTGGGAGATTGTTTTTGGGATATTCAAAGTCAAATTTGTCAAGTACGGGATCAATCACATAGTAATTGTCTCTGGTTGATAAGTTTGCTCCATCGCTTTTTGGAACAACTATGTAAACATGGCTATAATCTCCAGTGGCACTTTTACTAATCTTTCGTATAGAAAAAGGAATACCGAAGTTGTAGAGTATTGCGCCTGTCAGGAAAGCCATATCATCACAATCAATTCCGCTTTTTCTGAGAGCGTAGCTTGCAGAAACACCCTTTACCTGTTCTCGGTTTTTAGGATCCTGCTTATATTGGAAATTGTTGTATATGTGATTGAAGATATTTCTAGCAAAAATCTCTCGATTTGCTGAATATAGTTTTTTTGCAATTTTGGCTGCTTCTTTGTGATCCTGCTGGATTTTCTCAACCATCAAGTTAAGCGTATCATAGCTCGTGCCAAGAGTTATTGTAGTTTCTTTGGGTTTTCTGGACGGGTAGTAACTATCAAATTGGTTTCCAGTGTTAATTTCTCTCGCACCAGAAGCAACTACACCGAGACCATTCATATAGGTTATTGGATATCGTGATAATACTCTGGTCATTTTTGTTTAATCAGATTAATATCAGTCTCACTCATAACCTGCTGACCTTTACTTGTAATCCATGCTTTCACCCTAATCAAAGGGTTCGCGCTCACCAGTGAAAGGAATGAAGTTGCTATGTTCATCAAACCTACCGAGAGTGGAATATCAAATTTTGTGGTTTGCCTTGCTGGAAATGTTACTCCCAGGGTTGGTTGACTATTTCCAATTTCCGATTCTACTTCTTGATTATTTTCAACTGTTACCCTGTAGATTTTGACAACCAGATTATCAATAGGTAAAGTGATATCAGTATTATTTACGTACTCTGCAACCAGAGTAAAATTTGCATTGGGAAGGTGGATTTTTAGGTTCTTTACACTGACTATCCGGAAGGTATTAATTTCCGCTAATTGCAATGCCTGACGTATTTTGTTGCCGAAAAGAGTGTAGGCAATGGCGCCTAACCCACCAAGAATCAAAAGATTTTTCATACTGAATACCTTGAATCAATTAATTCAATGATACGTGATCAGTATATATGAAAATTTAGAAACTTTCTGTTACTAATTATATTTGACAATATTTATCAGTATTCTTTAGTTTTAGATTGCTTTTTAAACCACACACTAAAGCGTACACCATGAGTAAAATTGTTAAGTATCCTGGAGTTAAGGATAATGCCACCAGAGAAACCATTGCTTCTGAGATGAGTATAAGTCAAGTCACATTAAGAGAAATGTTACGGGATATTGGTGTTCCTGATAGGAAGCATCTTTCCCCTTTAAGTATTAAGAAATTTAGGATAGCTTACATAGATGGACCAGAAGAATAGTAGATGCCCGACTTGTGGAGAAAAAGCACATGATTTTGCTCGTGAAGAAGCTCTCGATTGTGTCCCTCCAAGAAATGTATTACAATTTGGTAATTACTTGATTGATCGTGATTACAGAGAAGCTTTGTATGAGGAATTTCCTTTTTATACAACTGAAGAGGTTGTTGGCTCTTATCTAGGACATAATCCTAATTTTCCAAGTCAAATTGAGTGGAAAGAAGACCAACAACCTTAAAAATAATTTATTGCTCAAACCTACTTTTCTTATAGGTTTTCATAAAATACCTCTCAATAGGTGAATACTTACTGCCATCAAAACTGACAAATGCATCATTGCCATTGATGTTAAGAAATTTGCAGTTTTTCACACTCTGTTGCACTTCCTTCACATTAGCCGCATTAGACAATTGCGCTAATCTATTCGGGTTTTTGGGGTCAACTGTAATTTGTTGATTCTCTGAAAACTTTTCACTTAGATTAAGATAATAGCTATTGATATTGATCTCATCTGGCACATTTTTGAAAAGATCTTCAAAATCATTCGTGTGATATGGTTGTGGAGTGTGTGTTTCAAAATTTAATGGGGAAAATACTCCAATGTCAGCTAGTGCATTCATTGTATTCAATAATTTCTCAGCAAACTTTGAATATGACATAACAAAGTCACCGTATACAATTGGCTTCTTTATTCTGTTGTAGCTTGAAATTAACTCATCAAAGTACTTAGGTTTTTCCTTTGCAGGTTCATACTCTCGAAGCAGGATAAAGTCATCAGAGAACTTGGTGAAAATACCCTGGTATCCTTTTCCGGTTAGATGCCTGATTCCTACTTTTATTTTGTTGATCATGTTGTGATCCTTGCCTAATTCTTGAAGGTCATTCATGCGGATAAAACAGACTCCCTGTATCCATTCAGGTTTTTTTGGACCTAGAATGATTACATCCTTTAAACCTTTATAGTATCGATCAATTCCTCTGAGTGTATACCTGAGTTCCTTGTACTCATTTTTAGGGTCTTCAGCTAATGGAATTATAATTGGGTACATATTTCCTGGAATTTAGATGGTGGAATAACATTGATTGTTTCTTTGTACCAGGAAAAAGATTCCTCGTAATTTACTTCTAAGAATTTAGTATTAATGATGTTTTCAAAAACAGCAATTCCATAATCATCATCAATAACATATTGATCCTGAAAGTAAATTTTGTGGTGTTCCCCAATTATGTTGGTGATACAGGCAATAGCCTTCCATACGTCTCCTGTCCATTCACTGGATTCTCTGGGAACACGTTGCATTATTTCTGTTTTAGGCAGAGCATCATGCATGACAATTGTTCCATTGTAACCTCTTAATGCTTGTAGTGAATACAAAAAATCAATGAGAGCTTGTTCCCAATGGTGAAGGCCATCAATGAAAATAAGATCAAATTGTCTAACATCATGATTGAACTTGGAATTAAGAGTTTTTCTAAAATATTCATTACTGGTTAGTTGAAAAAAAACTCCATCGTATTCAGATCCTTCGAAATTGCTTTCTGGATCTACTCCTACTTTCTTAGCGCATTTTATCTTGTTAAAATTGTTATGCGGATTTTGCACTCCAATTTCTAAATAGGATTCATACTTGTGCTTTTCAATTAAAGCATTTAAAACTTCAGTGTGATTCATTGGTGTGTGGTTATTTTAAGTGAGAAATGTCAGTTATATCAGTGTCTAACCTATAAAAGTGAATTGCCAATAATGCTTTCATCAGCCGTACTGGTTTTTGTAATCTGTGTATACCCCAGGCAAATCGATTATCTACCGAGAGACATCCGATCCCTTCTTCAAAAGGGTTTTCTTTCCATGTTTCCTTACTAAAAATCATGTGAAATCCACTTATTTCATTTGGTATATCAATAATTTCTAGTGATTCGCCATACTTCAATATTTGCTCGTTTTGCTTAATATTCCAGTATTTTAAACTGTCTTTGTCCTGGTGAACGCCTCCTTCATACTTCTGATTGGCATTCTTGGTACGACTTGCGTATGATGTAAATAAACCTGTGTCTGGATACTTTTGGATATAGCGCTTCATTATCTCCATTTGTGGTATCTCAGTTTTTGTCCACATTACATCATAGTCCTGAACAGATATCCAGCAATCATCCGGCATATACTGTATAGCCTCGTTGTAAGCTCTCCCTAAATCTTTCTCAAAGCTGAAGGGAGTAAGAAAAAACAATTTCATTTTAGTAAGTAGTTTTAATTCTATGTGGGATTTTGGCGAATGTGCCTTCTACTATCTTGTCCCATTCAATAGTGTTTACTGAATTCCAGTCAATGCCTAATTCCCATATTGTCTTAGAAAAACTGATTTGATCTCGGTGTGAAAACTGTAGGAGGTTGTTGTACCAGATAGGGCCAAAGTTTTTCCAGTTCTCTGAATTAAAGTCACGAATCATAAAACCAGCTGCTATCAAACCAAAATTTTTTGGGATTTTGAGACGTTCGTATTCCATGAACTGTGCTTTGAGTTTGTCTTTAGGGGCTTTTGAAGATTTTATGCAGGTTTCTATTTCCTCAAATACACAATTTCTCCAGGGATGGGACATTGCAACCAGAAGGTTTATATCGGGTGCAAATTTTTCAAACAATGATTCTGTAGACTTTAATTGAAAAAAGTTAGCATCATGATACATGACTTTTTCAAAACTCTTTAACTCTTCATGGCCCTCAATTTTGAGCTTTCGTTGAACCATCAGCTTTTCAAATTGAGTCATTCCAGAGGTATCAATCTCTATTTTACTCCAAGGTTTTGGGATAGATTCTGCTGAGTCAGTAAAAGCCAGGTATTCAATGTCTTTATCTATGAATTGAGGAACTGGAATACTGTCGTAATTCCTCGTCATAACCGTATATATTGCCTTTTTCATCATTCTTTAGTTTTTTGTGGTGTGTGGTTAAGCGTTTTGTAATCTGTCCAGGATACGGGAGTGGTACGATCTATTCCTTACACCACAGTATGGTTCCCATAAGCTTCCTGCATCAATAAGTGTAGAATTGGGAAATTCCTTTGATAGCTCATGAATTAAGACTTCTGCCATCATACTACATGAGAAGTATCCGACATTATGTTTCTTAAGCTGTTGTCTTGACTCGTTTCTAATTCTCTCGTAGAAAAGCCAGCAGTTGGTAGGAGGAATAGAAACTATTGGTTTCCTCAATCCCATTTTCTTGAAATGACCTGGACCAACAAAGAAGCAATCCTGATCTTTCAGAACATCCCAGATGGGAAGTAGCTTATCTTGTATACTAGCATGGTGTAGAATGTCAGCATTACACCATTCAATATTAGGCCACCGATCTTTGAAGTTTGGATATTGCTTTAACCCAAAATTTTGAATCCCTATAAAGCATGTTTGCTTTTTGTTTTGCTCGTCAAGAACTTTGATCAGCTGCTCGCTCAGGTTAACAAAGTATGTGTGATTGTCACAGTTGGATCCGCTATTAGGTTTAAGGATGCAGCGCATTTCACCGTCTCCGAACCGGATAAATTTAAATGCCTCATTTATGCTCATCATTTCGAGCATTGTTTGAAAATCGAATTCTCTAAACTTGTTCATCATCATTTATAGTTTTCATTGATACATATGTTACTTCATATACTTTACCGACTATGCATTTATCCTCATTATCGTCGAGCCATTTACGAGCCTGCTCTTGAGAATCAAATCCATGGTTTAGTAATATTCTTCTGTAATACTTTTCTCCGGACACACGGTAGTTTGTCCAAACAGCCCAGGTCCAGTTCATATTTTTTTGTTTTTAGTCTTTCCAAAAGCAAAAATCCAAGCCCAACTAGCCCAACTAGCCCAACTATTTATTGTAATCCCAACTAATATTTTATATAGCCCAACTAATATATTAGAATACCCAACTATTGAAATGTATGTATATATCTGATATTCAACTAGATAGTTTAAATAGTTAGGTAAGTTGGGATAGTTGGGGTTGTTAAAATGGTAAATCATCGTTATCACTATCGTTTGAGGGTGATGGAGGAACAATTTCGGGTTCAGAAGTAGGTGGATAGGTGGAATTCTTAGCAGCATTTAAGTTAATTCCCAACTCAGAGGACTTGAAGATGAATGCTCCATACTTTTTTCCTCCAATGGATTCTGAATCAACTCTACCAACATAATATCCCCTACTTTTCACATAGCTTGTAAGTGAGGTGAAGTTGATTGGGTTATCTCCCTCAGTCTTTTTTTCCTTCGCATATAGTTTCTGTACCTCAGTTAACCTTAAGAACAGAAGTTCAGTTGGTTCCATCAGATCCAGGTAACCATCACTGGTTTCAGGGGAATTAACTCTTACTTTATTTTTAGTTTGAATTTTGAAGTGAAGTTCATTCCTGATTTTTCCTGCATCAAACAGGTTTTGAACGGTCATCCAGAAGTCACGAAGAATATCTGATTGAGAAATTGTATCTGTTAATTCTATAATTTCATTTTCTGCCCAGGTTTTAAAATCCTCATGACTCCAGGGAAACTGAAATTCAGTATCAAAAATTTTGTTCATTGCGACTAAGGCACAATAATTCCTCAATACACGTTCATCATACTGCTTCTTTCTGGATCTGATGTTAGCAGAAATTATTTTAAAAGATTCAATAAAAGCAGATAAGTAATTTTTTTCGACATGACCTCTTGATGGAAGTAATTCGGTTAACACTCCACCAAGTCCCTTTTTCTCCAATGTCTTTAATTCCTGGTAAGCTTTTATTTTTTCTTCAGTACGTTCATTGTTACTTGCAAAAACACTTACAATTGACCTGGAAACAACTGAATTATCATCTTTTGTACTCAGATATTGACCCTGAAGAATCATCGTGCAGTTTACCTTTTGTGTATTACTTCGTGTTTTTGTTCCGCCTCTTCCTAACCTTTCCCTTCCTTCACCATCAAAAGCAGTCTTAATTGCCTGAAATCTCTCTTCTTTGACAGAGTTGTCATCAAACTCATTGAAGATCATAGGGCAGTTCTTGTATCTTTCGAGAGAGGCGGCAAAAGCTGCATCTGTACCACTCGGAAGTGAGAAGGGTTGGAGTTCCTTAAAGAAGACAGCTGCTACACTTTCGGCAAATTTAGATTTACCAGATCCTTTTGGACCATAGCCATATAAATGAGGACAATTGTTATCTACTTTGAATACAATGTCCCTGAAAAGACTTATTAACACATACGAAACAGCAGCATACGCATGTCTGCCATACACAGTCTGCATTCGAGCAGCCCAATTGTTAAAATCAATAGGAGGATTACTGTATGTCAAGTACCTATCTTTTTCATGTAAATCGTTATCCTGGCGAACGTCTTTAAATATTTTACTGCTAGCAGGAGAGAAGTAATGTTTATTCTCGACCTCAACTAATCCAGCTTCATTGTAATTAATAATTCCCTGGTCTATGACATACACGCAATTGTAGTAAGCAAAGAATCCTTCATTTTGCCAACCGAGGTTTTTTAATTCCCATCCTTTTGGGAATTCATACATTTGGTCCATTATTATCTTATCGAGATCCTGTTTAGACCCATTGAAATAATATGCCCCTCTCGCAAAGAGATGATTTCGGAATTTTTCGGTAGATATTAATGAATCACTTGGAACCTCAATAATTTCTCCCTCATCGTAGATTCCATTTTCAAGTTTAATGATCCTGCTATTATCTTCAGGATCAAACTTGTGTAGTATAGGAGTGAAGATGAAATTGGAAACTTTGTAGAAACCTGAATAATCTTTTTTTAGAATGTAATAACCTGTTTGATCACCATCTACCTTACCAAAGTATTGTTTATGATTGATCTCTTCCAGGTCAGCTTCCTCTGGTAAATCATCATCACCTTCAAACTTGTATGATTTATACTTGCTAGCTATTCGACGTTGTGTCTGCTTCTCCTTTAACTTTTCTTCTCTAGTTTTAAGTGACTTAGCCCGTAGTTTCAGTTCCTTTTGAATCTGAGTTCTGTAGTCCTCCTGGATCTCTGTGTCGGGAATTAACATTATTAACGATACTATTTGATCCATGGCATCCGCACGATCATATGCATCAGTACATTTATCGTAGATCTGTTTAGCCAGGTAAACAATAGCATCTTTTGAATTATCAATAATCCATTCAGCAATGTTTTCACCTACTTCTTGGCATAACTCGTCTGGATCTTGATTTTTTGGTAGAGGACAGACTTTTACATTCAACCCGTATTTAGATAGTACTTCTGTATCCTTTCTAACAGCTTTCATCCCAGCGGCATCACCATCACGCATTAAGTATATGGTTCTTGCGTACTTATTGAGCAGCTTGGCCTGTGAATCTGTTAATGCCGTCCCCATGCTACAAACCGTATTTGATAATGCGTTGGAATGCATGCTGATAACATCAGTATAACCTTCAACTAGAATAGCAGATCTCTCAAGTATTTTCTCTCCTTTATGTTTTACACCATTTACAATTGAGCGCTTTGCCTGGTTTAAACCATATAGAACATGACGTTTGTTGAATAGTAAGCTTTCTTTTGAGTTAAGATACTTTGGTACCTGATCTTTTTTAAATGCTCTGCCAGAAAATGCAACCAGCAGACCATTATGATCATAAATTGGAAAAATTATTCTATCCTGGAAAAAATCATAATAGTTTCCGTTTTTGGTACTAAGTAGTCCGCATTCAACACAATCGAGGGCTATTCCTTTTTCTCGGGCAAGATCGTAGATGAACTTATTGTCATCGGCAGCTAGTCCTAATCCCCATTCACTAATAATTTCCTTATCAAAACGATTGATTTGATCCCAGTACTCTTTTGATGAATTAGGTTCATCAGAATCCATTACCTTCAGAAGCGTTTCACTGTATTTATTTAAAGCCGCTCTGTGTAGTGTGCTGAAATAGTGTGATTTTTCTGCTTTGGACTTTTCTTCAGGTGTCAGATCCTCTTCTTCAATTTCAATATTATATTTTTTGGCCAGGTACCTAAGAGCCTCTGGATAATTTAATTTTTCATGCTCAATCAAAAACGTAACTACGTCCCCACCTTTTCCGCTACTGAAGCATTTAAATATCTGTTTGCTAGGTACAACATAGAAAGAAGCAGTCTTCTCATTTGTCCAGGGACTTTTTGCACTGTAGCTATTTCCCGACTTTTTTAATTCAACGAAATCAGATACTACATCTGTTATTTCTGACTCTCGATATATTTTATCAATAATATGTGGTGCAATCATCTAAATTATCTCATTCAAAATCCTCAAAAAAATGGTGTGTGGTGGTTTAAATAAGGTTTCTTATGAGTAATTGAAGAGATCTTCTTCCTTTTCTAATTTGATAAAATCTTCAATATAAATGGGGTTCGATTTGTGGTCAGTACGGACTGCCAAAGACTAACAAGCCACCACTTTCGGTGGCTTTTTTACTTATATGGCGTGTATAGGCCAATATTGGGTTTATTTGATGGGTTCGATATTGGCTATTTTTCTTATCGTAAGTAAATCCCTGTGGAAACACTATTTTCTGAATGACTTGTCTATGTGAAAACGTGGCTGATTGCCATAGATCAGCTATTTCTGAGGTAAATCTGATAGCGTAATTGACGAACTTTGATGGGTTTGATTTTTTTATTCTGATAGTCTCCAGTTCCTTCTCAATTTCTACTCTTTCACTCATCAGATTTGACTGATGGGAAGTATAAGTTTCTTCCCCTAATCCGGAGTATATAAATTTATCTTCTAATACTTTCAATTTGGAATTGATCTTACCAATCTGCTGCCTCAGGATTGAAGCCCTCTTTATGTCTTCTGTTGCTAACCTGGTGAATGTTTCTGATAATATTGATTCAAATGCAGGTACCAGTTCAATATCCAGTGAAAGCTCGTTTAGCAATTCCAAAAATCCGGCATGAGCTTTATTTGCGGAAATATTCTCTTTGCAGCCTTTACCATTGCACTTGTAATATGCGATAGGGTTCTTCTTAATGTAATACTTATCCTGGTCCCAGATAGATTGCTTCTTCTTCACAAAGTATCCTGTCAATGGTCTATTACATTTTGAGCACTCCAATGATCTCTTTAGAGGGAATGAATCTTCTGTGTCTACAATATTTATGGACTCATTCCCAGAAAGAATCTCCTGTACCTTTAGAAATAATTCATTACTTACAATTGCTGGGTGAGTTCCTTTTACCGGTTTATCTATCATGGAAGTGGCTACCCATCCTGCATAAATTGGGTTTCTCAATCTTTTGGACCATGTCTGTACACTGTCCTTTATTCCCAGTGTGCTCATTTTGTTCCTGATGTCAGTAATGCCATTGCGCATAGATGCCATTTTAAAGGCTCGTTCAATATGGTAGCCTTCTGGTGTGATAGACACCTTGCCAGTGTTTTTATCTTTTAGGTAACCAATAGGGAAGGGGAAGATCCAAATTCCCTGGTTTAGTTTTGATTTCATTCCAGCTGTAACTACCAATGATCTGCGATCATTATCTACTTCTGGCATAGCCAGGTAAAAAGCCAGCATCATCTTCTGCTCAGGTATTGAAGGATCTATAGGTTGTTCAATAGCCTGAACCTGTATTCCGAGTTTGCGGAGGGTTTTGATCATGTGGAATGATTCTTCCATGTTACGGCTGAATCTATCCCACCGGTGTACTAATAGAGTGTCTATCTGCTTACTGTATTTTTTACAGTAAGCTAACAGCCTAGTAAACTCAGGGCGCTTAAACGTTTTTGCACTATAATCTTCCTGAAATAGTCTATCTATTGTAATCCTGTTTATATCACAATATTGCCTAAGTCTAGTCTCCTGATGTGGTAGACTTGTGCCTCTTTCAGCTTGATCATCTGTGCTTACGCGTGTGTATAGTATGGCCCTGGTTAATCTCATTTTCTCCTTCTTTCTATGATTTGAATAATTATGAATGGTGAAAATAAAATTACTGAAATACCGACTATAATCAACATTCCCAATATAAGGGCGAATGACACACAATCTAAAACATACTCACTCATTTTCCTGATCATTAAAATGGTAAAACAATACTTCTGCCAATAGACACAAATCATCATACAGGGCTTTGGCCTCATCATATGAGAGGTTCTTTACCTGGGCGATTTGTTCTATAGTTTCCTTCATTTTAAAAAAAAAAGAAATGTCCCGATTTTTTAATGCACGGTTTCATGTAACTAATTGACAACCAGCAAATTAACCTTTGTAAAATCGGGACACGATCGGGACAATACTTTTTTAATACGCTGATTAACAAATACTTACAAGTTGAAAATCGGGACAGAAAATGTCCCGAAATCGGGACAAAATGTGTCCCGATTTTCAAGCGGTAACTACCTGTAAACCAGGTGGATATATTTTCAATGTCCCGATCGTGTCCCGATATTTTTATATTTAATGAATTGATATTCAGGTATTTATCTCTATCGGGACACAAATAAATCGGGACATTTATGTTTTTTGTTGTAATCATTGAACTTCAGCTTTAAAAAGTCTCGGGTATTTTGCTAAATTCTGCTTTACAATGCGCTCAGCAGCCTTTTTACGTGCAGCAGGGGTATTCTTATTTGTAAACTCAATGTCTCCAATTTGCTGATAACTTTTTCCCTGGGTAAAAAGGATGGCTACTCTTACTACTTCTGCTGGAGCAGCTACCTGTTCCCTGGCTACACTGTGAGTTTCCTGGGCACTGGCAAAGAAGTATTCACCAAGCTTTATGGCACGTTCTACCGTTTCTTTCTGAATAATCTCTTCCTCCTGAAATGTTTCATTGTTGTATGCTTTATCTGAAATGTGGAGTATGGCTGATAATCTTTGTGTGTAAGCATTAATCTTGCCGTAGATTCCTCCTTGCAAGTTTCTTTCATATAGCCTTTCCTCACGGTTGATCTTTTGGGCTTTTTCCTTTCTCCATGAATCGAAAATCTTGATTGCTTCTGGAGAAAAAATGCAGGATCTAATATGCTCTAAATCATAAATTCCTAATCCAGCATACATACTGTTAATTGCCTTGTGATGGTCCCTCTCTAGTCCTTCAGGCATATCAAAATCAAGACTTGGTATGGCAATTCTATCTTCTTCTGGAACTGCAAAAAGAAAGCGAAAAATAAACCCTGTAGTATCCCGGTCATTCTTAAAAAGCTTATGAAGTACCGTAGGCTGGATAGAACCAAAATTATTTATGAACATCTTTTCCAGGAATGTTTCCTGCTTTCCGGATCTGGTAATCTGGTGACTACTACCGTCCCAACATTTTAACCAAAACTGTTCTTCATTCCCTTCCTTACGGTTATTTGGATTCATTCCATTTATCCACTCCAGAATTTCATCAGAGAATTTGAGCATTCCCTTAGGATTGTCAGGCAGCACCCATCTAATGAGTGTTGGTATTTGAATATCGTTAAATGTTAACTTTCTTAACGGTTGGGATTGCTTATCATGATCACCCATTCCGCTGGTGAGTACTTCCCATTCAGTGCTGTGGGATTGCTGAATCTGATTGAGTGGTTTAAAAATCTGCTTCATGATGACAGATTTACCTGACGAACTCATACCAACCAGGCATGACCATACCGTAAGTGGCATTGATCCCAATTTCTTATTGACAAGCCAATACCCGTTCCCTATGGCTGTAGAATAGGCAGTTAGCATACTAAGACCAATAAAACTAGTAGGCACGTCGTAATGCTTATGGATTAATTCAATAAACGGTTTAGCTGTAGGGTGGAACACATCCAGTGGAAAGTGTAATTTTTTCCTTTCTCTTTCCTTTAAAGTTTTTTCAAGGTCTTCTGTAGATACTGTGGGTACTGCATCTTTATTTCTCCAAACGTTGAATGATCTTGCTTCGCTCATGCTGTAATTTTCAACTTTTGGAGATTGGGTAATAGGTCATCTGAAAGACGGGCATCTATCAGAGTTGCTTTTACTATTTCTTCACATCTGGATATGATTACCGAGCGGATGGGGTCCAGGTTCTTAGATAGTAATTCTAGTTGTGCAAATAGCCTTGTGATGTGTGCCTGATCTTTGATGTATTTTACTTTTTGAGGTATGGCATCTTTGAATTCTGCTAGTTCTTCCGAGATGTCTTTCAACTGTTCATCTGAATTGAGGTAGTTTATTATTTGGCTCATTATTAGAAAGCAATCATTGTTTAGGTCTGTAATGGCTTGATACATTTCCTGTATGATTGATGCGTTTTCAAAATCTGATTTAGAAATGAAACCCTTTCTTATATCGTGAAGCCTGGTTGAAACTTTTTCCCGAATGTCACACTCTAATAGCATAAGTGCATCATGTATGAGTGTGGCTGAATTGTTAATTGGAAGTGTACATTCACACAGATAATGGGCCTTAGAAGTTATTGATACTGTTTGTAAAGAGATAGATCTGCCAGAGGCATAAATCTGATGCATCATTTTCCATATCTGATCATGGTCATTCTTAGTAGAGAAATTTTTAGGGGAAAGAATGCTGGCAACTTTATCAAAGCAGTTGCAGATAAGGCAGGTACCAATTATTTGTTTTTCAAGCTTATATCTATATGTTAGTGAATTCATTTGTTTAATTGAAGTTTGAAAATGTACCCCTGTGGAATATCCAACAGGGGTAATTGCTTTAACTAAAATGTAAAATGAAGGCTTTCAATTTCTTTAATTTGAAATCAGGATGGCTCACAAAACCTGATTTCTGATTACGGACACTTCTCTTAAAGTGTTAAGGGGTTAAAAGAACGTCTGAACCATTTTACTTTTATACACTGTCTCAACCGAACTCTTTATTCCGTGGTGATATGGACAACTTACCCGTTTTGCTGTCTATGACTATAGGTAGCTGACACCAGTTAACCAGCGGAATGCAGGGTTCTAATTCTTCTTCATAGATAGTACTGTATAGCTTCTCAAGATCCTTGACCAGTATCTTCTGCTTTCGCATGCGCCTGGCTATTGCCAAGGCTTTTCTAGCGTCTTCCCAGCGTGTGAATACTCTATTTAATCTATTAATGTGCATGTGAATCCTTTCTCTGTTAGTTCTTTGATTACTTCTTCTGTAGGTTCTCCCATGTACCGGTTATAGCGCATGGGTATTTTCACTACTTCCCCCTGGAAGCTCCACAGGCCGAAGAATGTCTTCTGCTTCTCTCCTTGAATATGCCATATCTCGCAAAGGAGTATGAAAGGGTTCCCCTGACTGTCGTAATTGCTCATACTCTGATCGTGGTTTGAATACCGCCTTCCTGCCCATTTTGGCGTACCTCTTTCTTTCCTCTTCTTGTCTGGCTGGGCTTAGATCCGAATAAAGGATGACTGTTTCCATATTTTAAATATTTAAAGCAAATGCAATAGATTTTGGTATCATTAGTAACTGGCTCTATGGTGTACTTGCTGGCTAGCTCAGCAATGAGTACTTCACGTGAATACCCGGTGACAATAGTGGCCAGGGACTTTGAGATATCCCTGACCTTAAGATTGCGCCGCTCGATAATTTTAGCGTGTCCCAGGAATGCACCGTGTAGGTATATATCATAGCCGTGATCCACTTCATACTTTTCTGGTAGACGAATGTCTACATGCATGAAGCTGGAGCAATACAGCCTGTTATTATCATTTCCGGTGAAGTGGAGTGATTTCATTCTGCCGGTCTTAGTCTTCTGAATCCTAAAACCCTGCCTTTATCATAACCAGTGATGCATACCTTGTTTGCCTGGTTTCCTCCCAGTATGTTTATGTGACGGCCGTCTTCATCATAGTTGATGAAAATACCCACATGTCCCTTCCAGCTACTGGGTGAGCTTCTCCAGAGCACTACTATATCTCCAGGGATAGGACGGTCTGTTTCTCTGCCTACCTGCAGCCATGACCGGGCATTGAGCTCTCCGGATCTTTCTGCACACTGCTGCTGAGCTACCCAGTTCATAAATGCACTGCACCAGGCAGTCTCATCATCTTTTACCCAGCTGTGGCCTATCTCTTTGAAATAGTTTAAGATGGTGGCATTGTGTGCTCCACCTACGGTTTCTTCTACACCGTACTGGGATAGGGCCGTGTTTAGGATTTGATCATTCAATATCATTACTCAACTACAATTAAGTCTTCAATTGACGTACAAAGAATTTGTGATATTTTAACAAGTTCATCCAAGGAAGGTTGTGTGTTGTTTAGGAGAATATTAGACACTCTTCTTGGGTGACCAACTGAGGCTCTTATCTTTTCTTCAATAGCCTTTCTTGAAGCTAATGGATCATCACTAGAGCTACTCTGCTTAAAAATAACTTTCAATATGTTATTGCTTTTAAGTGTCTTTGTTGAGTTATTAATAGTTGTTTCCATCTTTTAATGTTGTATATAAATTTGTGTAAACATACAATTAATGAATAATAAATACAATTAACGTACAAAATATATTATTAAATAATTGTATATTATTGTAGTTGATTAATTGAACGGTAAGGAAATGCCTAAAACAAAATCCTATGATGATCTTGTAGGGGATGGTCTACAGCTAAGAATTTTATTTGATGAGATTGGAGTAAATCAAAAGAGATTTGCGGAAAAAATTGGGGTAAGTGGAAACACACTTACTAATTGGATAAATAGTCCAGTAATTAGTACTGATAATCTCATTAAAATTGAAAAAGGCCTAGAAGTAGACATCAGTCATAAGTTTACAAAGCTCAAGCAAGCTAAAAATAGACAGGTTCATCCCAATGTCCATTATTCTGCCTCTGGTGAAGAGGTGAAAGAGATTACTCTTGATGAGTATATTGAGTATCAAAGTCTAAAGAAGGAAGTTGAGCAGCTTAAGTACATCGTAAAGATGCAGGAGCAGTTTATTGCTGTAGTAAAACAGCAATACAATATTGAGGATTAATTTAGGTATTGATTTACTTTTGGCACATGCCTATAGGCTTCTTTTACAGCTGCCACCTTTCGTTTCTCCCTCATACCATTGATATACACAAATAGTATACCGATTAAAGCAAGGCTAAAAACTATAAGCCCACTCCACTGGATGATTTTCTCATTTCTCATTTCCCTGATCTGTAACTCATAGTAGTTTCTGATTAAACTATCTATGGCTGCTGCCTGGCTTTCACTGCTTAAGGTTTCTCTATACTGATTATAAATCTTGTTTTCTTCCTGGTGTCTGATATCATATTCATCTCTGAGATCAGCAAGCTTCATATCCCGAAATAGTATTTCCATTTTATGAAAGAGTTCTACAGACGCATAATCACGAGGCACATTATCGTACAGTGATTCTGCCAATAAGTAATACTTATAGGATGAATCATACCGGTTTGTGCTATGGTAAGCTTCTCCCAGGTCCATGTAAGTGATGAACTTGTCTGATTCCTTTTCTTTTATGGATAACGATTGTTTATAAAAATCAATGGCACTATCCGGAAGGTTTTGTTTGTATAAACCAAATCCAATATTGTGATAAGCTCTACCTGCGTATCTGTTGTACTCCGGGTTATCTATTGCATTAATGATTTCGAAAAGGTACTCCCTGGCTTCATTGTATTTACCTGCTCTATTTAAAGCTATCCCAATCCAATTATATGCTTTGGCCTGTTTATTTACCTGGTTGTTTTCTTTAGCAGCATCAAGTCCTTCCAAGTACTTTTGTACCGCCTCATCTTCTCTACTGCTGGCCAGATAAACATTCCCCAGGTTAATAAGTATAGATGCTTTCTGATCATCTGATGCATAGTCTAGCGCAATCTGGTTTAGTTTTTCAGCTTCATCCCAATTCTGGGCCAATTTATTAAGCCTGGCAAGATTCTTATACAAACTAGATATGACAGGATGATACTTTTCCTCTTTTGGAATGTGATTTATGGACTCCAGGTAATGGAACACAGCTTTATCATACTGTGACTTTCTGGTAAATGCATAGGCCAATAGCTGGTGGCTGTAATAAAGGTTATCCGGATCAGTGTATGACTTTAAACTCTCTGTTGCGTAATAAATGGAACTATCAGGTAATTTATATGAGTCCTGGGCCTTCTGATTCAATAATGAATATTCAGGATTGGAAGTGTCCCTACATCCGTAGAGAAGTAAGATTGCGAATACGACCGACCAGACGCGCATATTGATGTGATTAATAGGGTTTTTGTAAAGAGTTAACAAGTATAATACAAACCATATACAAAAACAAACCACCATGAATCACAACTCATTGAAACATAGCGGTTTTATTATCATATGCTAATACCAATTAATTACAACATGGCTGGGGTGGATCTTCGTCATCATCACCATCATCGCCCGCAGGTTGTTCTATAATTAATGAATTTTCTATCTCATCATACTCAGTATCCGGAGTGCATGATGCGAAAAAGAATGAAGTAAAAAATACTGCTAGTAATACTCTTAAGATTTTCATAATCAATAATTTTAGTTGAGAATCAATGAGTTGACAATATAATCAATCGTATCTCTCGTTGCATGGGACAACACTAGTAATTAGCCGTTGTGTGGGAAAATTGTTTGTTAATGAGCGGGAATGTTTATAAGTTGGGTTAGTTATCAACAATCTAATGCGCAGATACATATACTCAATTCTTCAACCCTCTGGTAAGGGTAAGGATATCAGCTACTACTTTGATATTTTTTTAATGATATTGATAATCCTCAGCGTTATTGATATCATCCTTGAGTCTGAGAAATTTTTGAGAGATCAGTTCCATCAAATATTCCGAGCTTTTGAGATTTTTAGTGTGACAATATTCACAATTGAATACATATTAAGGCTGTGGACAATAGTAGAAAGCAAAAAATACCATAAACCACTGAAAGGAAGATTGAAGTGGTTCTTTTCTCCTATGGCATTAGTGGATTTATTGGCAATCATGCCATTTTATTTGCCATTTGTTGGGATCGATTTGAGGTTTTTAAGAGCTCTTCGACTGTTTAGGATATTCAGGATATTGAAAATGGCCAGGTATTCGAATGCATTTGACCTTATCAGGAATGTATTGAAGGAGAAAAAAGAAGAATTACTAGTTACCATGGCCTTCATCATGATAATACTGGTGATAGTCTCTACTATGATGTATTATGTAGAAAGGGATGTGCAACCAGATGTATTTTCAAGTATATCTGATGCTATCTGGTGGGGAGTGGTAACCCTTACTACTGTGGGATACGGTGATGCATATCCTGTAACGGGATTAGGAAAATTGCTAGGTGGATGTATCACATTATTGGGAATAGGATTAATTGCTTTGCCTTCTGGAATAATTGCTTCTGGGTATACTGAGCAGATAATGAGAATGAAAAATAAGAATTAATGAAAAACATGAGAAACCAATTTAATGATTTTGAAGTGTATAAGCTTTACCTGGATTGGGATAGAAGTAAGCTAGATAATACAAAAAAAGTCTTTTCTTCAAACGTGACAAGAATAGAGATAATTCTTGGGTTAATGTTTGTTTTATCAGTCACATCAATAAGGGAAATAGACAATAAAAACTGGTTCCAAATTTTCGGTATAGTATTGTCTTTTGTTTCTCCTATATGGCTAATGATTGATAATTTAATTCACCAGAATGGAGCCATGAAGGAGTTTATAGAAGGTTCTGAGGCTCTTGATATAGAATTAAATCCAAATAATCACAAGAAAGGAGTTACAATTCCTCCATTAGATTTTAATGGATATGACATTCTTCAAAAAGTTAGAAAAAGGAATACGGTTTTTATGTGTATTCAAGTGTTTTGTGCAGCTCTTGGATTAATCTTAATAATCATCTAGGTGTTAATATCTAATTCATACCTTATAAGCTGTCCCTTTCTGGTTTTCCAAACCTCTATCGGTAATTTCAAAACTTAGTTTGCTCAGGATGATCGTGGCATCCCTATTCTGTATTTTCTTGGATGCTATTACTTTTTCGATCTCCAGGTTATCAAAACTAGATTCAAATTTTAGGAGTCGGGTATTTTTAAGTTTTGCATTAACTACCTCATGTTCTGCATCCTGGATATTTTCACTCTGGAAATTTCTCAGGGCATATCCTGGTAGCTTAGTGGATTCTGCATTGTAATTATGTGGAGCTGCTAAATAGTATGTGTAATCATTGTTTGCCTGGTTAGTGTCTGGTTGCAATCCATGATAGTATGCAATTTTAGGCTCGTGTTTTTCAGAAACTATAGGTGTGTAGTATACAGATGTAACTCTGATCAGAATAGTTTTGACTGTTACGTCTGCCAAATATGCCTCATCCAAGTAGATTTCTCGTTGATTTTCTAAGTGAAAGCCTATCCATTTATTTGGATACTGCATTGCATCTGATTCTTCATTTAGCTCAGGGACCAAAAAAACAGACATAGATGAATCCAAGAGCCCAGAAAACTCATCAAACTCAATCTTCACTTTAAATGCACCATAAATATCAGATCCCCCGGATGAAGACACCGTAAACTTTGTAAGTGTACGGATTTCATACCTATCAAACTTGACTGGCTGTAACTTATTCAGAATTAATTCACGTATGTCATCTATTTTGGAGTATTTAAACTTCTGGTAGGGCTGTGTATAATACTGTAGCAACAATGAGCCATTATTAGAATCCGCTGTGGCAGACCCTGAGCCATTTGAAATAGTCTCCCCATCTATGAATGCACCATCAGAAAAAACTTCTAAGGTACTGCCATCTATTCCAAATATTTCTGCTTTACTATTACTTTCTTCACCCACTAAAACAAGATGGACAGAACCTATCGTCCCGGATGCGCCTCCATCCGTAGTGAATGCTTCTCCTTCCTTAAAATTGTATCTATTTGCCTCGTGTCTAAACAATATACATACACCTGCACTATAGGATGAAACATAACCTTTGGCACCACTTTCGTCACCTGTAAGAATGTCTGCAGTGGTAATGGATCCACTTACTCCAGTAAGTATTAGATGAGGTAAGATTTCACCGGAAGTACTGCTTATATCTATTTCGGAAGGATTGGTTTTTTGAACCTGGTAATAGGCGTTATCCCTTAATAAAAAAACATAATCACCAATTTCTGGGCTTACTATGTTTGCTGTTGCATCATTCAGATCATCAAACTCACCTTTATAAGTTCCCTGTAATTCTTCCTCTACATCATCAAATAGTTCATCATCCAGGTTCCATATGAGTTTAAGTTCTTTTACATCTATCCTGCTGCCTCCTTCAAACCTGAAATTACTACCTATTTCAAGAGAAGTCTTATTCAGTAGTCTGTTTATACTGTTGATTGATAGTGTTTGGTTAACAGGATCAATACTGATATCACTGCATGTGACTTTAGCATAGTCACTCACGAGCTCATAAAATGTAAGTCCCTCTGGCATGAAATAAGCCACATCAATTTTATTGGAAATGTGACTAAAATTATATTCTCTGGTAGAATACGCTCTGGCTAGTCTTCTGCTTTTTCTTCCGGATCCGCCACCAGAACCTCTGTACCTTCTAGGTGTGTATGCAGAATTGGAATTTGAATTGTTAGCAAACGCTTCCCTGGGTCTGGTTCTTGTAAAAATATTTGGGATGAATTTATCTGGAATAATAATGAGCTGTTTGAACCTGTTAGCAGCAGAACTGTAATTGTCAATCAGCTTATATCCAAATTGCTCACAGCAAATCTTGATCAAATATTGAATCCCAAAGCATGGGCAAATATTTCCACCTTTATCATTTACATAAAATGGTATATCATCTTTGATTTGCATCCTGGGAAATACCATTTCTGGGTAATTCTCATTATTCCAATCTGCGGTGAACTCATCAAATGTGCCATCAATGATGTCTAATTGTTTCGTGATCACCTGAGTGAGATCAAAATCTTTTGATTTATATAATTCCGAATTTATGACACTAAATGAGCCAATGAAATATTCATCGTCTATATCATCAAGATTGAAAACACCACTTCTCCATATCATGCCATCAATAGAAATGAAGAACCCGTCATACTCTTTAAGCTGGTTTTTAGGATTTGAAGGATCATGAGCGAAACCGAACAGTGATTCATTTCCTTCAATTGGAATTTTGAATTGCCACGTGTATTCGTTGTTTATTAGTTCAAAATCCAAAAAATCATGCTCTACCTCATAATTTATCACTGACTTTTGAGGTAGCGAAATATCTGTACTGTATCTACGCAATCCTATCATGACACCCGGTTTAAAGTTCGGTTATCATAGTTGTATCGGTATTGGAAACTTAAATTTTTAATATTGCTCCATTCTGATGGCAGTGAAGATGATTTGGTTATTAATCGGACCGGAACGGGTATATTCACACCATCTTTGACCACAATTTTGTGTACTACATTATGGTGGATCATGTCCTTCAGTGCCAGAATCTCTTTTTTCGGTTTGTTTCCGGTGAAAACCTCGTATATATCCCTGCTTATTTGGTTATTTACCTCAAACTCAGCCTCGCTATAAGAGTATCCTACATGAAGATTTTTTCTATGAACAACTTCTTCTGATTCGAAAATATTCTGTTCATCTCCTTCGCATACCAGGTAATCTAACCCACCCATACTATTCTTATAATAAAATATGTAATTTCTGCTGGATTTATCTGAAACAATAATGTATTCCAATACAGTAATTACAGGATCTTCTTCTACCCACACCTCAATTTTTCTAATAGTCTTTAGAGGGTCTAGTGTTTGCAGTGAGCTTAATCTTACCGGTGTAAGGTATGTTACACCCAGCTGATATTCTGAAATATCAGTAGTTTGCGTGGTGCTGGTATCATCAGTGTAGGTCACTTTTACTTTTAATTCGGTAACCTCAGAATCTAATCTTTGGAAATGGAGTAAATCCACTGGAAGGCTCTCCGGATATTCTCTTTTAAGTGGCTTGGTGGTGAGAAACCTGTGAGTAGGTATTGGTGGTTCTACTTCTATTTCTATGTATTGATTGGTCTGAACACTACTGTCATATGTTTTTGAGAATACTACACCTTCATATGTAGTGCTTATGAATGCCGTTTCAAAGGTTCTGTTTGCTATGTATACACAACCTTTATCATCAGTATTATATAATGCACCGGCAACATTTACGGTGAGGTTATTTAAACCAATTTTGTTTTTGTCTACCACTTTGACAATGAGATAATTCACATGGCTGAAACTAAACCCTGTGAACCCCAGACTAATAAGCCTCTTTGTCGTCCAATTAAATCCTACAAAACCTGTTAAACTCATAAATCGTGATCCCTTCTAAGTGTAATTCTGATTTGGCACCAAACGGCTACAAATTCCAGCTGATCCAGTGATTCATCATAGTCATCATCTCCTTTACCTTTCCCAAGACTATCTACTACCACCTTTTCGTTGTTATACTCATGTTTTATCCAGTCTCCTGCCGTAATTCCATTGAAACCATTGTCCCAATCAGCAGCGTCTGAGGGCTTATTTGTGGGTTCATTCCTGCTTGTTCTAAACTCAAATGTTAGCCTTTTTGGGTTTCCTCCTGCAGTACCAGCAGCAAAATTTTCAGTAGTTGGCACGTTTTGGTTTTTTGGTTCATCAGCTGCCAAATCTGTATCAAAGTTTAATTCATTTAAAAGATCCAGCTTGTCCATAATGACAATGCTGCTGTTTACAGGATCAAGAAGAAATGCATCTGACGTAAGTGATACATTAGATTCACCAGCTTTTACTTCTCTAAACAAAAAACCAGTGGCAGAAGTGGATGGGCTCACAGTGAGACCAGGACTAGAGAGGACTTCATCAACATCTATGTATTTTGAGAAAGCAAAGTTGGTGCCTCCCACGGTTCTGTCTTCTTTGATAAGCTGAGAACTGGCTTTTAATGTGAAATCGTTTTTCAGCCTATTATTGAAGCAATCATCTAAATCCTGGGTAATTTCAAAGTTGCCATTGGCAGGGTCTACAAAATCTGGAAAATCAATGGCCAGTTGTGGGTCACTGAAACTACTGTAAGTAGTAGCGCCTACTTTTATTGGCCCGTAAAACCCACTGTTTGTAATAATATCAATGTAATTATTGACTTCTATACAATTACCTGATTCATTTATAAAAGCACAATTGTTAATTACCATGCCTAGTGTATTAGATAAGGTAGAAGTAACTTTCATATTATAGAATGTGGTATTTGAAATAACCTTTGATTGGCTACCAATGGTACCACTAGTAGCTGTGTAAATCAAGAAATCAAGGGCTGATCCATCTGAAAAGACGAGACAATTCACAAAGGATGCATTGCCGTTTGCTCCAAATGCTTTTGTGGATTTAATGTTTTGTAGAATACAATCTTCAAAGTATATCTGGGACCTGAAAAATGATATCATAAAATTGGTAAATCCCCGGATTAGAATATTTCTAAATTGGGTTTCTGATGTGGTGTCAGAGTAATTAGCCAGCATAGAGCTCACTCCATCACCATCAAGAACCACCAAGCCATCTGCCTCTAAATTCTGAGGCTCTATTGCAGCTCCCATCTGATAATGTCCTGCACCAATAATGTGTTTTACTGTTCCTTGCTTTGTGGTGAATGGTGTGTCCCTGGGACTATCTCTAGCTGCTGTTTCGTTTGCTCCTGTAAATTGGACTGCTGTTCCATTATCTCCGTCTTTTGAAATGAAATAACCGTTAGTATCTGCTGATTTTCTGAAATTATTAGGCATTACAGTTTAGATTTTAAGTTTGCTTCATTATTTGCCAGCCTTACGAACTCTGACTGCAGTTTGTTATTCCAGAAGGATACACCTGTAGCCAAAAACTCCTGTATGTCTTGCTGATCTGATATTGGGTATGAGCTACCATCTATCTCAACACTTCCTGAACCATCTGGTAAAATCTTAAATGAAATTTCAGAAATCTGGTCTATATTGAACTTGTTTATATTCATGGAAGACTGAATATCTACATCCAAAGAATCTTTCAACTTTAAAACAGCTTCAGCGATTTCATATTTCGTAGCATCCACCACATCAAATGATCTCTGGACAGGATCCGCAGGGTCATAGTCAGCATTTCCAGATTGTGTGATTTCAATAACTACGGTACCTACTGCATTTGGTGTAAGTATTTTATCGGTAAGTGTAGCTGGCCCAGAAACAAGTGAGTATGATAATGGAAGTCCGCTAGTTGCAGAACCACTTACCAGGTAGGGTTTTGTAACTCCAAGTTTGAAAGTATCAAATTGTTTTATTGTAATGGTCTGTTGTAATCCCATGAGTTTCTTATTTATGCAATTGCTTGAAGATTCTTTTGATTACCTCCCAGTGTAACCCATTTTTTAGGTTGATCAATATATGTAGGTGGGTTTTTGTAAACGCTTACCTTCACATAGCTGGGAATAATTATTTGATTGTAATTATTTGCTGTAGTGACAATAGCCCACTGTTCAAAACCAAGGTTTTTACTAAATGTGATAAATCTGAATTCCCCTGAACTCGATTTTTTGAATTGCATTACTCCAGCAAATGGGGCAGTTTCTGCTTCAATAATCACCAGGTATTTCTCTCCGTTCTCGGTTTCTGACTCCAGGTCTACAGTTTCATATGAATTATCAGATTCTATGTAGTTCTCACTTATAAGAATATTTTCACTATCAGTAACTTCTGCAGTGCTGATGAAAAATTGCTTTGATACACCTTCTACAATATTTCCAGAAACAGCATTCAGATCTGGTTGAAAAGATGAGAGTTTTGCTTTTAAGAATTCAATCATGAACTCAACTGCATTTTCATCATTGGGTTTAAATTCTCTCAGCATTACAAACTCAAATACACCACTACCCGCTGTGGTCTCAATCCAAAACATCACACTGATTTTAAGAGACCTGGCTGGATTGTCTGAACGAAGCTCATAGCCTTCATTGTTTAAAACAAGGGAAAAATCATTCGGAAATTTTGAGATTGTGATAGCCATTTTTATCGAATAATCCTTTGATCAAAAATGTCACCACAATTGAGACACCTTTTCTGTTCTATTTTACCTCTTGAACAATCACTTTCCTCTTCCACAATCCTGCACAGCGGATTATTGGCGCAAGGAACCTTTGGCGCGAGTTTGTTCTTTCTTATCATAGTCTTTTTTGCCTTCAGTGTATAATTTTCTGATTTCACGGTCACCAATTAAAGGTCTTCTGTCTGCTGTTGCTAGGACATTTGCAACTTGCATTAGCATGGCTGCTGCCTTCTCTACATTGGTAGCTCCTGGAAAGTCTACACTAGTGTTTACATTAGTTGTGCCACCACCTGAAGGAGATGAAAACGGCCTTCTGCTTTCTATCACTCTTTCCAGGTCTGCCACATACGGATCACTACGCATAGAAGCAGGTACTACATATTCATTTTGATGTACATACCCAGCATAAGCACCATACCTGTCACCGCCTCCCATATTAGCGGATCCTGTGTCGCCTCCATAGTAGAATGATGGCACTAGGTTATTAAATAGTGCTTTTGCTGCAGCTCCAGCTATTGGTGCAAGTGCTACTGCTGCCAATGGCGGTGTTCCGATAAATGAATTGGTTATTGCATTAGCTACAGCTCTTGCAATTAAAGCTCCTATCTCTTTTTTGATTACATTCAATAAACCTGTTGCTGCTTCTTCAATGGTTTTGGCATTCTCGATTGCTGCTGCAGCTTCTTCACCAAATGCTTTTGCTGATTCTTGCTTCAGTTTAAGTTGTTCGGCTTTTAGTTTTGCCTCTTTTTCATCAGCTTCCTTCTGTTTTTCAAGTCGTTTATTGAGAATGTCTAATTCCTTCTCTGCTAGTTTTTGCTCCAGATCAATGGTTTCTTCTCCAAGCTCCTGTTTCAGAGCAATTAATGCCAGCAAGTGGGCTAATTCTAATTCTTCTTTTTGCTTATTGAATTCTTCCTGAGAGATGAGTTCCTTTGAACGTTTTTCTGTGAGGGAAATCAATTCTCGTTTGTTAGCTTCATTTAGTTCATTGATGGCTTCTTTTTGTTTCGCTTTACTGTCCCTTTCGATTTCCTTATTCAATCGGTTGAGCTCTCTTTGGGTTTGTCGCTGCTGATTCAATCTATTTGCTTCTACGCGTGCTACAGCTGCGATTGCCTGGGCCTCTGCATCCAAATTTTCTTTAGTAGACCTGCTAAAAGTGTTTTCCAGGGAAACAGCGTCTGCTCTTAGCTGCAAAGCTTCCTTTTCACGGGCTAATAGATCTTCTTCAAGTTTCTGAGCATCCAATAGAGCCTGTTTTCGTACATCAGCCCCATACTCATCTTCCTGTCGGCTCTTTAATCTAAGGCCAGCAATTTCAGATTCAATTTTTGCACGTTCCACTAATAACTGCCTGTCAATCTTATCTGCTTTGGCTCTCATTTCAGCTACACGCATGCCCTGCTCAGATTCTTTGATTGTCTCATCAATGAAGTTAGTTACAGCATCAGCTGCATCATTGAAACTGTCTGTTACACTCTCTACACCTAGTGTAACCTGGCCAACAGCATCAGCAGCAATCTTCCCAGCTTCTGAGAAGTTTCCTTTGAATAGTTCATCAACTGCTTTAGCTAGGTTTGGTATTAGGTTAAGGAAGCCGTTGAAACGAACAGTGATCTGATCCCGGAAGAAGTTTCCAAACTTTTCCATTGCTTCCTGTGGGTTCTCAAACATCCATATGATGGCTTCACCTGCATCTGCTAATAGATCTCGGAAGTTGCCCAGTACCACATTGATAACAGACATGTACTTATTGAATTTATTCTGGCCTTCCTCGCTATCAGTGAATGCTGCCTTCAATGCACTAAACACAACAACCAAAGCACCAATTACTGCACCTAATGGAGTAGCAATGAATGCCATGGCTGCACGTGTCATACCAACAATACCAGACTTAGCCTGTCCATATATAGGTATACTATTCTCTAATTGAACCTGACCTTCCTTTATAGCAGCTGACTGTTCTTTAAATGATTTGCCCACCTCCTTATTAGACTTCTTTACCTCATCTAATCGCTCCTCTATTTGGTTGATGTTCTGGGATTGTTTGATCCATGCTTCAGTACCTTCCTCCAATCCGGATAGTTCTTTCCTGCTCTCTCTCAAAGCCTTCTGCAAGTCCTTCTGTGAGTTCACTACTTCTTGGCCATTGATTGTTAGCCTAAGTGATTCGGTACGCGTACGTCCTGCCATTTGATTGTATTTATTCAATGACAAAATAGATTGCCATACATGCCTATTGTTAGGACATTTTAATATTTCATAAAATCAGAATGGGTAATTACCGTTTTGTTAAGCTACCAGGGCTACATCGTGTTTGTGTTTCATTAATTCTTTCCGTTTGGTGGTGTAAATAACTGATTGATAGATAGTGTTTTATTGATTTTATTTCACCTATGCAGTGAACACCTTCAAATCAAATGATGAACCTTGAATTACCTTTCCTTTTAGCTTTGGAATAATGTAATTATCTACTGTATCACCTAAATGGGTGGCATATTCTTGCTGTACAGAATCATCCAGCTCACTTGATTTGTCTTTTTGGAAGTCTCCTTTTATTGGTGTGGATGCCATGGAACGAAACGTGAGCATAGCGTTATGTGAATTGATTCTAATTTTCGGAAGGGTGGGATCATTCTCTCGTAAAATACTGTTCATCACTTCGTATTTAACCTTGTGTTCCTTATCCGCCCATGAGAAATCTGCTTTTATTACTGCATACCAACCTCTTTCCTTAAATCGTTTTATGATTAACCCATAATAATCCAGCTCACTAGTTAGGGCTCTGGTTGTATTTCCATCCTTTCCCCCATAGATGTAGGCAATTTTAGTAGGATGGTTTATGTAATGATCGCAAATATTATCAACTAATACATTCAGATGATCATACTTGATAAAGAATTGACGTAGACAGTTTAGCTGCTCTCCAGTATCCTGCCAAACGCTTGCACTGGTGAACTTGCTATTAAAATCAAAGCTAGGTTCTATTGGAAGTGAAGGATCTAAATCACCTTCTTTACTCATTACCCAGACACCAGATTCATTTTGGTTGTAGTCATTCTCCGGATAATACAAGTGTACCTCTTCATCGAGGTAGGGGTAATAACCGTTTGGAAGTTTTTTGGTTTCCTCATTAAGTATTTCCACTGCGTATGTCAGTGGATCCATTTCTCTTTCGCGCTTTTTGAAATATTCTTCACCCAGTACTTCAATGTTATCCAGGGCACTGGTTTCCATGTAGTAGTATTCCTCCGGAAACTCAGCAGCCAGGTTTTTCATATCGTTTTCTACCCACTTACCGTAAGATGTCCAGGATCTACTGGTATATACATGCTGGGTAAATCTCATTGGGTGATTCCATTCTCGGATGTTCCCTCTTAACAATGGACTAAGGGTTTTATCAAACACATCCTTTTTGATGAGAGCAGCTTCATCCATCCAGCAGATATCATAGCTACCACCACGGCCCAAATCCGGCCGGTCAAAGCTCATAAGGTCTATGAAGAAACCATTGATGAAGAAAACACTAACATCATAGCGCCTGGGCTTTTTAAATGGCTTCTGAAAGTATTTTGGTGGTTGCTTACAAACCACATAATGCCCGGGATTTCTATAGTCGATATGTTCTTTGTATCCATACTGACTTAACCTGTCCAATACTTCAGGCAGAAACTTGCCAAATACCTGGCTAAATGTCTTTCCCAGTAGATATCCCTTTGCTCGTGGCATGGACTGGATAACCAAATTCATGGTATCGCCTATGTTAGTAGTCTTTCCGGATCCACGACCACCAACCCATATTTTGTTCTTTTGAGTGGCCTGGAGAAAACCAAGCTGCTTTTTGTTGGTATAGAGTTCCTTAGTCTGCCTTTTCATAGGTAGTATCTAGCACGTTTGCGTCTGTTGATAATATAACCTGGGGCATAATAAGCTTATCAGCTAGCTCATTGATATCAATCTCTTTCTCACGGTGTAACCCTGCAATCTTCTCAATCTGCCTCCAAACTTCATCTTTTAGCTTGTACCTGTCAGCAGCTTCAAGTTTGGTGTCTGCCTCTATTTGCTGAATTAGTCTTTCCCTTCTGTCTATCTGCAATTGGCGCAATGCCTCCCGGTCAAACTGTTTAACCTTTACAAATATTTGCTGGGCTTCTGATATCATCATGAAAGAATATCTTACAGATATATCATAGAATTTACTTATCCTATGTGCTACTTGTGTACTGGTTTTTCCATCTACCAGCATGCCGAATATCTGAAAGTAAATGCGCATTCTCTTTTCCTCATCTGCGGTGAGTTCTACGGGCTTATCATGAGGTAGAAGATTAGCTTCATCCTGGTCCAGGTACTGAACGATATTTGAATATCTTCCCGGTAGACTATTTCCACTGATGGCCATCTTTCTTTTGGCTTTAGTTAGCTGTTTTGATTGTGGCATTTATTTTTTTGATTTGTTGGTCCAACTCATACCATTCTCTTTTGGATTTCTCATGTTTTGGTGATCCTTCAGGATTGTCACTCATGGTTTTTTTTCTAATACTTCGTCGTTTCCTTAGTCTATTGAGTTCATTCATTTTTTCTATTGGATCTACAGGTACTTCACCTATTTGAAATGCTTCTTTCTTTACAGGTGGTTCTGGTTCCGGATCTTTTCCCTCATTTATAAGCCTGATTGTCTTCTTCTTGTGGTGTATAGCATCCTGAATCCTGTTAAGGTTCTCTATGATTGACTTCCGTTGACCGTCTGATGTACACTCGTGTAGTTGATTATGGTGGTAAATACTCTGCTTCCTTAAGCTATCTGCATCAATTGCCAGCTTAGCGGTCCGGCTCATAGGTACATTTTCCTCATAATTCTCATCTTCATCATTCACTATAGCTCTTTGAGAGATGTTTCTTTCAGGTTTTATTGGCTTTATGATGGTAGATTCTACCTGCACCAGGTTATCCAATAATCCGGTTTTTAGCAGCCTTCCAAGTTCTCTCTTAAGTAAGGCCCTATTGTCTGTTGATTCAAACCTGATTACTGTCTGTAGTATGTGTGGATTATACTTTGATTGACTGTATAGTCCCACACCTTGCTGATAATCTGCGGATGATCCTGCTATGAGCCATTTACATACTGCTTCCTTTAGTTTCATCTATTTAAAGGGTAGGAAAGGGGTAATTACCCCTTTTTGTTTTCCTTGTTTTCTTTCAGGTATTCACTGGGCACGAGCTTTTCTGCCTGGTCATCAGTGAGTGTAGCTAGTGGGAAGATATTTCCATTATTGACAAGCTTAGCCTTTGGTTTCTTATCAAGTAGTAGTTTGCCTTTTTCTGTTAATTCAAATTTTTCCATTCGTTTTTTCTTTCAAAACTGAACACAAAAAAAGCTCCTGTGTAGTACAGGAGCCTTCTCTTACAAAAACTCAAATCAACCTTAACCTAACTATGAAGTGGCTATAGTGCCTGTATATTCATATGGAAGATTATTGAAATCATTGCTTCCCTGAAGTAGATAACCTCTTCTACTACCAGGTTTACCATTATTTTCACCAACTACTCTCAATCTAATACCTCGATCAACTTCGAATAGTAATTCGTATTTTCCGTCTTTGGTTTCACCAATCAAAGCAAGAGATACACCATCAATTGCATCAACTGCTGCTTTTAATGCGCTGCTATTGCCTGCCAAAAAGGCTGTCACATTATACACATGTCCAGTTGTTCCATTGGCATCTGGCTCGTCTGTGCTTAACCATGCACCAGCCTCGTCATCAAATTGAATTTCTTCGAATACAGCAGCGCCATCCATGGTAAGATCTGCAGATACAACATGAGCTGTAGCAGCTGCAATAGCTGTAACATTGGTTATATCTGTAAAGTACAGTTTCTTATACCCAGTTGGGTTTTTACCCTGATTTCTGGGTAATGCTCCTAGTGTCAATCCCATGTGCTATGAAGTTACTGGTTTGATATATGGATTTTCATTATCAACCATTGTCTGAAGTTGCTTAGCATCTTTCAGAATATCAGCAACGGGTGTCTTTTTTCCCGAAACAAACACCTGATCAACAGCTGTAAAAATGAATTTTTTCTTCTCACCATTCACTTCAGCGGTGAATGTTCTATCCTTTTCACTCGGAACAGGAACTTTTTTCGATTCAGCCTCTTCTTCTACTAGTTTCAAAGCCTTGTTCTCTAGCAGTAAGTGAGCATTTTCTTCTTGCAGTCTGGTATTTTCAGTCTGAAGACGTTGGATTTCTTTTTTTAGATCTTCTGTACTCATACTTTTTAAGCCTGATCGTTAGTCCAAATCAATTGTGCAATACCGTAATTCACTCCTACCTTGTAGTCAACAAGGAAGTGAATATCTCTAAGATGTTTTTCAATCTCAATGTTGCTCATTCTTTCAGCTGCATCTGTACCCAATGCCATGTTTCCACGTGGTGTAATGATGATTCTATCAGAACCAGTCATTCCTATCTCAGAAACAATTGGGCAATCTCCCAATCCTTCCAAATTTCTCTTTTCGTAGGAAGTATTGTATGGAAGTGCTCCATGATTAGCCTGGTAGTTTTTCCAGTAGTGCTGAACATTCTCAGGGGCAGCATAACAAACTAAAGGCTGGTCTATGTACTCTGGATTTTGTGCTATTACAATATCCTTTACTGCATTGAATTGCGCTTCAGCATTACTTGATGTAATAGCTGCCCCTGTTGCAACATTCGCTGCTGGCACTGTAGTAGCTGCAATATCTGTAGCCAGAATTGTCAATATGCCGTTAAGAATATCTGCAGAAGTACTTCCGGATGCATTCAATACACCCTTCCAAACACCCAGCCTTCTTAATTGATCAGAAGACTTTTCAATTACTCTTCGAAGCATGTATTCTTCAAAAGGAACATCATATACAGAGCCCCTTCTGGCCATAGAATTAATTTTTGCCAGGTGAGTTTTGTGAAGTGCCTCTATCTGTGCTTTTGTGAATTTCAAAGTGATTTCACCTTCTTTCACTGTGAGCATTCTGTTTTTCCAGTCCAATACGCCTGCTTTTGGTGTATGTGTTGATTTGCTAGGCTGGTTTGGATCAGAAACATCTAATTCATACAATGGTAGCTTATCTACAACATTGTCAAATGTTTGAAAACCGAGTACATTGTCCATTGGAGCAAAGTACTTTTCGAATATTGCAGGATTATCCGAGATATGTTGCTGCAATTCTGAAGATAATGATGATACGTCTAAACTCATTTTCCTTTTATTTTGAACTTTCTACTTGTTTTGCAGTCTCCTTAGCTCTCTCCCGAGCTTCAGTTTCTTTCCTCTTGTGCTCTGATACAGGCTTTTCCTCTGGATCATTGCTTACAGTATCACCACTTTTTGGTGCAGTGTGATTGGTTGCTGGACCTTTTTCAAGTTCCTCAATCTTTGCTTTTTGATCAGCTATGGTCTGCTGGGCATCTTCCAATGCTTTTTCAGATTCAGCTGCTTTCGCTTTCTCAGTTTCAGCATCTTTCAATGCTGCTTCCAGATCGTTTGATAGCTGCACCAGGTTAGACTCTGCTGCCGTGATGGCTTCAAGTCCGTCCTCAGTTGCCTCTACCTCCAGATTCTGACCCTCTTCTGCTCCAAAAAGAGCAGCAAGGTTCTCAGGGAGCATGTGAGATACTCTCTTCTCTGACTTTTTGCCGATAGACAACAGTTTTCTAATATTCATACTTTTATAGAATTTTTAGTTTGCGATTTTGATAAGTCAGCACAGAGCTCAATGGCTCCAATAATATTTCCCTGATAATCGATCATACCTAACTCCATAGCATTATCGATATCATACATTTTACCAGTGAATATGTCTTCACTGCCTGTGGTTAGCCTGTTTCCTCTGCCTTTCTTTACATTTGCCTTGAAATCATCTGCCATTTGGTTGAGTTCTAACTGCAGCTGATTCATTTCTTCCTCTGGCCATTCTTCCACACTGTTAAGCCTGGCCTTATCTTTGGATTGTTCGGCACGCATGATTTTTACTTCGTAACCTTCTTTCTTCAGCCACTCCATTTCATTTACCAGCATGCACAGTACGCCAATACTTCCCACCTCAGTGTACTCTTCTTCATTGGCTACTATTTGATCAGCCTGACTGGCTATCCAGTAATGAGCACTGGCAGCCATGCCGTCTACAAACGCTACTACAGGTTTTTGAGAATCTCTTATGGCATTGGCCAATTGAGTAGTTCCGGATACAGACCCACCAGGTCCATCAATTTCCAGTACTATTCCACTTATGGATTTTGCTGCATTTGCTTGCTGAATCATAGCAGCCAGTTCTTTGCTGCCATAACTACATAAGTCTCCATACTTGGTAATTACACCTACCATGGAGATTCGTGCCAGCTTGTGCTCATCATTCACATTGTACACTCGCATTTTGGCCTTATCATCCCATTCATAGCTTATATTTTCACTCAGCTTTGCGGTGATATCCTTTTCAGGTTCAGAGACCAAATAATTGGGTAAATCATTGCCATTACTGATGGCACGCAATATGTGTGGGCTGGTTCTTTTGAAAAATCCAGCTTCTAATGCCCATGCACGAACGTTTAGCAGTTCTACCATGGATACAAAAGAATAGTGTGCTTAATGGTAGAATTAGGACTGAATTTTTTAAGCAGAAGTAATAGTTCCTGTATAATAAAATGGTGGATGCGTCATTGTAGTGCTAATGAAGCAATTGTACATATTAGTAGAGCCTTTTGACATTCTCCAGCTTAATCTACAGAAGTGTTCTTCATCTCCCAGAAGAGATACATTTCCGTGAAAGTCTTCTACCAGGCATAGCAAATCTTTTGATTTAAAAAGATTGAGTTTTTGAGTGGTAGCCAGCTGATCTTTGTTTAGTTGGAAATCTACAGTGCAGGGGTATGCTAAACCATGTTGTGATTCATCGGCATTCACATTCATAAAAGAAGTATTATCTACGGCCACTACTTTTTCCCATGTTTCACTGAAGTCATCAGAAATTTCCAGGTCTGTTTCTTCTGGGTATGTACCAATGTCAGACTTTAATATTAGGTAGAGTGCTTTAACCCTGATGAATGCTTTTCCCTGGTGCCTTGATATCATTGGGTAAAAGTGGGTTTATACCTTTGATATTGTAATGACATTGGGATAACATTTGTATTAAAAATTTATGATGTAACTATACTAATATTAGATAGGAATATACCAATATTCAAACATTGGTTTAATCTAATTAAACACACATAAAGTACTAAATTCGTGTAAAAAGTGTGTAATTTCAGGACTGCACGCTGGAAACTTTATGCAAAATATTTGAAATAGTTTTGGGATTTACCCCAAAATGAGCACCTAAATCCCTTACTCCAACCTTTTTTCTATTGTAAATGTGGTAAATGCGCATGCATTCCTTATCAGATAGTTTTGTGCTAAACGTTTTTGTTTCCAGCTCTTTTTCTAATGCCTCGGTGGTGCTTCCGCTTATCCCAGACCTAAAAAGCTGCTTCCTGAAATTCTCCATTGGGTATATGGATTCAGTAAGATCAAATTCCCTATAGAACATTTGCATAGCATCTTCTTTACTCCTGCTATGGTAGCCTTTCATTTCTGCCACCCATTTCACAGCCTGATCCCAAAAGTATTCCTCAGTATCTGAAATACATTCTTTTTCCATACCGTCTTTCAAGTACCAGTTTCTAAACTTACCTGGAAGTATCACATGTAGGTATTCTGTTTTATCGGGAAGTGTGGTGCTTCTTTCATGGTAATGTGGTGTGAGCTTTGCTCTAATTGCGGACCAAATAATACCCTTTGCAATCATCTTATGTTTGATACCATCAGCTGTGGCAGTAGTATTCATTACATTTTCCAGAAATACCCTGACATGTGGTTTACATATCAGTCTAGCTGTTGGTATATGTTTGGTATTCATTTGTGATAAAGATAATGTGAATCAGGGTTTCTTTCCAGATTTCATCTTGATTTCATCAAATATTTTATCCGCTGTCTGTGTAGCCATCGCAGTTACTATCTGATCCTGGTATTTGCGCCAAAGCTTTCTGTATGGTCCTGTGACTACATTGGGAGTGTATTGTGTTTTATACTTGCCCCTGGCCTTGTTTCCGTTTATCATTCCCCAGGCTATTCTTCTTGCAGCCACATCCAGTGAGGGTATGGTATTTCTATATCCGGGAATAAACTGAAAATTTTCTAACCCTTTGGCTTTTACGTACTCCGTAAGTACATCCGCAGCAGCCATTCTCACTGTTTTCTGTCTGCTGTCTACCATGCTGGCATATTCAGTGGATATTAGTGAGATTTCATAGATAAGCCTGTTGGCATCTGCATTGATCTGCGTTTCAATACTGTTCAGCAATTCTCCTGAAACCACCAAATTAGCCTGCTGAATATTAGACCTCACCAGTGCAGTTCCTTCACGTTTGAATTGATTTGCTATATTAAGAATATGAGTGTGTATATCCAGCATTATCTATCAGCCCACACACTGGCATTTTGAGCGTTTACATCATGCCATCCACCTCCCACAAAGTCTACATAATACCCAAAAACATCACCCATTGAAAGAAAGGTTACTGGTCTAATCCCTTCATTCGATGATACCTGGAAATAATCACCATCACCATACGCTTCCTCCCTTATCCTTGGTATTATTTCATTGACTATGATATCCATATTTCTATCCATGGCTTCATCCTGGGCGTCATAATCATCTGATGGTACCACGGATAATAAATATACTCTTACTGTAAGTGGATTATCATAGCTTCCATCTGCATCGCGTGGATCTGATTCCGGCCATTCCATAAATAGAAATCTGCTGAATGATCCTTTTTCGTCCAGCATTTTATCCACTCGATCAAAGTTTCCATAAATGAATCCATCAATATCTACATGGTTTGCAGCTATTGTGTCACGCATATAAGTTTTAAGTTCTGATACAGTAGATATCATGATATTGCCTGGTTAATTTCAATTTCCCTCATTTTATCCTGGTTGTAATTTAGAAAGTGAAGCACGTTATGCATATTACTATTGCAGGTACCTTCCCAGTCACCAAAATTACCTGTGTCACTAAGTGAGTGGATGGCCCCAATCCAATTGTAATGGCTGGTGAAATCTACACTTTTGTTAGAATCACCTTTTTTCTTATACACTGATGGATAACTTTCTATTAAGTTTTTTCTCACATTAGTGTAGAATAGAAATACCCCCATTTTTTCTACATCAGACACTTTAAGCTTTTCTGCGATGTGTTTGGATTTATCCAAATCAAACTTTTTCCGATGATCATTGAATAGAGAGTGAATTAAAAGCTTCTTTGGTCTGCAAATGATAGTGACAAGATTATTCAATGCTTCCTGATCCTGCTCATTTAGGTACTTCATGTAGTATTCTTCAGCCATTGCAAACTCCAGAAAAGTAGAATATTTCATGTTGTAGTGAGGTAAATGAAATTTCTTTTTTCCGTGCTTCACATACCTGAGTACCGGATGTGCCATATCATCAAATAGATGTGCTGTTTCTTCATAGATACGCTGAACACCCAATATGCCTAATTGCTCTGATCGTACTTCTCCCAGCAAGGTTCTCAGATGAAGAGCCCTGAAATCCGGATTTTCAGAAAGTGGTTTTGAAGGATCAAAATGAAAGTTAAAAATCAGGTATACCACTGTTAGGTATTGATCCCTGGTAAGTTCATCGAATTCTTTAGGTACCTTAAATCGATCAGGTATCCATGGGAATCTGTTTCGTTTGATTGCTATCTTAATCATCTTCTTACACTAAAAAGTACCAGTAAGACAATTACCAGAAGAGCAATAAATGCTATCAATTTCCAGTTTGTGGATTCCGTATAGGTAGTAGTAATTTCAGTTTCACAAGGCACTTCTCCCTGTACTTCGATTGTGTCTGGTTCGCATGCTGCCAATAGGTTATACTCATTCCTGATACTGTCATATTTATCCTGCCACACTTTTAGTGATAGCTTTCCTGATTCATCATAGATCAATATGGTATCACCTACTGGTATTTCTTTTATCTGTGTTATGGTGAACTTTGATTTGTAGGTTTTCAGCTCAGTGATAACACTGTCACGGTAGGGAATGTATTCTGTTTTGATTTCAGTAGAGTTATCAAAGCTGCGGAAGCACTTACAGCCAGAAAGCGCAATCAAAATGAGTATGATTTGAGTCAATCTCATGATTTTTTTTCTGAAAACTTTTGAACAACCTTAATTCCCATTATTGCAGAAACAATCCCCACTATTGTAAAAGATGGATTGAAATTAGAAAATCGTGCAATGTGACTTACCCAGTCTGCTACGAAACACAATACCACTAAAAAATTGGCCAATCTGGCATTTGAAAGTTGACCTTCATTGTCCTGAAGAAATTCTAATAGTCTTTTCATGCCTTTTTTTAAGGTAAAAATTGAGGTAATTACCCTTGATTATTAGGACTATTATTAATCTGATCGTTGAGCCGTTTTATTTGAGCATGCAGTATTTTTTTATCTTCTTTTTCAGCTTTCAGTTGATATTGGAGTGTTTTGACCTGTTCCTTTAATAGCTGAATCATTTCTTTTCTGACTGTCTCATTCTTTTCCTGGTAGGATTCACCGATCTCCAGCATTTCTTTAAAGAATTTTGGACCATATCGGACAAAACCAATAATCCCCAGAATAATAAGAACAGCCCATACAGGAAGATTTTCTTTCGCCCAATTAAATAGTTCTTCCATCCTTTAGCTTTAAAAAATCATACCTTGTTCTGAATGAGCAATAAACGCAACCAAGTGCCAGGCTTCCATATCCACCTACTCCATAACTTATAAACCCGTGATTTTTGAATATGATGATTGTAATGAATGTAGCAATAACCGCTGAAATAAGATTCGTGTAATGACGCAAATGCAGGTTATCCAGGGCTACCGCAAGAAAGTGAACAAAGAATACAGCAACTGACAACACAAAAAACACTTGATTCGGCAAAACCAATGGGTTGATATTTAGTGTACCATCATATATTCCAGTAAATCCGGCTGCAAATCCCTGAAACCCTCCAAAAGCTTCAAGTAATCTAGTCCCTTGATAAAAAGCCTTTTTCATACGAATACGCTACTGTTAGACCCAGAATTATCTCTAAATCCCGTCTGTGGGGTTCCATTACCTTTGGCAGTGCTACTTTCATATTCTGGAAAATCTTCATAGTATTCTTCCAGGTATTTCTTTAATTCCCCGATGTAGCTATCCGCCATAGCTTTGATTTCATTACGCCATTCTTTGTAGGCCAAATCATTTGGCATGAAGCTGGTAATACCATCATTTTCACTGCTTATCCTAATACCCTTTATGGAGACATCTATTTTCAAGTGTGGAGCAGCTTTGTACATGCTTTGATAAACTACAAATTGTTTAATCATTGGAAGAATTATTCCTTCAGCTTCAGTAAGGTCATCAGCTTCGATAGCTGATTTAATAGCATTAAATAATTCTGATCCTATAGCATCCTTTAGGTACCTGTTTTCTGTTTCCTTTATCCAGTGAGACAAAGCCAAAAATGTGCGTCTACTTTCACCAATATTCAGGATATCACTGTATTCTTTTGCGCTATTGATGAAAAACTGAGTTCGGAGGGTGTATCCATTGCTGTCTCTCCAGTCAGTATAATTATCTGGATTTGCCTCCATTACTTCAAGGGCCTTATCAAGATATAGATCTGCTGTTTTAATAGCTGCTCCCTTGGTTTCATTGTTTCTCCACTGCGGAAGCTGCTGAAAACCATCATTACTTCTCTGTGCATGCATACCAGTATTGGCCAGCTTAGCATTTATGAATGGAATTGCCACATACATAGCGTAGTGAGCAAGAGCCTTCTGTAAATAAGTGAAGATTGCATCATTGGCTGTGGTTAAACTGTCACTATTGTATTGGGTGATGAGTGTATCATATAATCCACGACTTATATAAGGAATCAGATATTCATCAGCAGCATGATCTATATGTGGCTGAAATGAATCCAACTCACTGGACCCTTGAAAGCTGGGAAGATGGTTTTTAAGATCATCGGTAGTTTTAAAGAATGTAATTGCCATTATGCTGCTACGTTTTCGGTTCCTTTAGGATTCTTATCCAGTGTGGTGAGCTCCTTGTCTCTAACACCTATTTTGATATTCTTTTTTTCTGGGAAATTGAAGTTCTTCACCAGGTTAATTGGTTGCATGGCTAATCTTCTTCTTCGTGGTGTTTTATATGCTACATGTAGATTGATCAGGTTAAGTATTTCACTTCCACTACTTAGGGATCCGGAAGTTTCTATTCCAGCCAAAATAGGGTTAAGACCGTGACCTCTGGCGTGTACTTTACTGGCATGATCATGAAGTTTCAGATAACTCTCATCCTTCAGATCTGTTTCAATTTTTTCTATCTTCCATTCAGTAGAAGATTGTCCAATACCTTCTATGTATGAAAAAAATGCTTTCTGGGCATTCTCAGCACCTGATAAAACTTCATCTAACCTTTCCTGAATATCTGTTTTAAGTTTTTCTCTTTCATCTTCAGTACCTGCTTTAGCAAAGTATGATACAGGAATTTTAATATGATAACGGAGCATATAACCTCCCTTCAATCCCTGTAAATGAAATTTAGGAATGATATTGGCATTTTCAGTCCAGTCTTTTGTTCCGTGCCATTTTGGTACATTGTAATATGGCTGCCCGGATTTGGAATGCTTCAAGTGAAGTGCTGATTTGTAATACCTACCAAGTTCTGAAGCAGGAGATCTTCTATTTAATAGTTGCACCTGTTCTATATTGTTTGCAGATAAGTGGTGCTTATCTAACCAATCGGCAACTGCCAAAATAGAGGGATTGAATTGTTTGTTTTTTACCGGTGTAAGTCTACAATCCACCAGGTTCATTGATTGCATGGAAGCCACCTTTTTTGCATCACGAGAAAGAATGAACTCTACAAATGTATTTTCAAATTCTTCCAGGTCTTCCAGCGTTTCAGAGAAAAACTCTTCCAGAGCCCATTCCTCTATCCAGTCTTCCAGTTCCGGATCTGTAATTATATGCTTAATCTCCTTACCATTTTCCACTTTATCTTCATAGAAGAAAAACCCCTGTCCAGAATTAATGTTGACGAGCTGATCTATTATTGACTGTTTGATATCATTTTCAGCAAGTAATTGGCGATCATGGTATGGCTGCAGGTTGTCTTTTCCCCAGGGTACAATTTCAATACCTCCGTATTGTGAAGTTTTGGGATCAGTACGGCTACTGTTTTTACTGGTAAAATCATAGAGGTTCCCGGTGCTAGTGGAAATGAAAACATCTGGATAAACCACCTTGAATTTATTGTTACTCATGCGTATACCTTTTGATCGTTGAAAGCTAATATACTGTGTAGCTTTATGGTTTTAGGGGACACCTTTTTGGGTGAAATAATAGATGCAGGATCAGTAGGGGCATTTATAAGCCGGTGAATGGTGCCAATACCCTTTTCATCAATAGTTTTATATCTGAATTCCGTACATTCGTTGAGCAGAAGTGAGTTTTTTGCATTCAGGTTATAATTGAAATCTGACTTCTCTTCAGACTCACCATTGGGCTTTCTTTGCTTATTGCGCTTTACAGCAATCATCTCTCGAATGCTACCGTCCGTTTTAACAAAGGTTATTTTGAAGGCATGACCAACTGTTCCGGATGATTCAATGTGCATGATAGCTTCGTGTATTGTCATAAATCGAAAAAAGCCCGGATTTTCACCGAGCTTTAAATAATTGATTCTACTAATAAATTATGGATGAATAATGATATAGGGCTTTACCGTGCTGGTATCTGTAGCAGTACCCACTCTATCCAAAATGACTTTTACCCAATGGCCAGGCTGTAGTGTATATGTGGCCTCATCATAAAATGCTTCTGCCTCTTCATTATAATAGACTGAATCCGTAGCTGATAATTCCACACCTGAAGTAAGTGAAACCTCCAGAGCTTCTTTAGTGAGAGCTGAATATACACGCAACCGGCTGGCAACATCCTCAGTGGCACCTTTCTCAAAAAGTGCTCCCACACTAAATTTTGTAGTGGTGCCAAAGAATTGAGGCTCATAATATTTCAGGAGTGTGTCAGATCCTGTGAGGGCGTAGCTGGTATCATAAGTTCCAATCTTACCACCCTGGGCCGTGGCATCCATCCCGGAAAACAAAACGGCCATAACTGTGAATAGAAATAAGATTTTTTTCATTGCAATGTTTTTTTAGACAATTGTATTGCTGATTGGCATCTAGTAGTAGGACTGGATTTTTTAATATGAGTAAACACGTAAGACTATGGCATTCATTCTCCAAAAGGTATCACCTACAGGAGTATCAGTAATTCTTATGTACCCGTTAGAGTCAGGCTGCATCTTAGTGACATTTGCCACATTACTAGTATTATCTGATACATTGTAATCATTTAGATCACTATTGTTTAATTGATCCTGTGTTGTAGCTCCTACCACGGAATAATCATGAGTTCTCGTTGGGTTACCTGCTGCTGCTCTGGCTGCCAGAAAGTCTATTTCATATCTTTTGTTTCTGTCAAGCCCTCTGAATTCAAGCCAATCACCTGCACCACCGGATCCTGCCCAGTATTCATCTAATACGTCATCTGGATATGCTCCAGAGTCATCACCTGTACTTGTTCCATTGGTTCCACCTGGTAACCATCCAGATCCAGCATTAACCAGAGTTATTCCATCGCCTACAGTCCATGTTTCAGAATTTATGAACATGTATGGCCCTTCATCACCATAAAAATTTATCCAACCTGATACAGATGTGCTTGTTTTGGTTAGATTGATCTGATAGGTATTATCTAATGTAGTGAAGTCAGGAAATGGAACAGTAGCTGTGTATGTATATCTGACTAATGGTTTATATATGTCATACGGGTTTGAATCTCCTGCATTGTAAATTACATCAGCATTACTCCTGGAGTCTGTAAGGGTTCCTGTCCCTTGTCCGGCTCTTATTTCAATCTCAGTATCTCCAGTCTGCCCAGGAAAAGACATTGTGAAATATAGAGTATCGTTTGATGTACTCCAGGTTCCCGACATTGTAGCAGAATTAGTAACATCATACAATACAATGTTATAGTCTCCTGTTCCTTGCAAGACACCATCTGCATTAATGGTAGGAATTCCTATTCTGGTATTGGCAGCATCGTAAAAGACATTTGCACTATCTAACTCTAACGGACCATAACCACTACCAAAAATATCCTCATATATAGCATAGCCATAGTAAATGCCCACTCTCCGTTCACCGTGATTAGTAAGATGTATTCCATCACCCTGAACCTCTCCAGACAAAACAAAATCCCTTACAGGTCCGATAACTTTACTATTGGAATCTGTTAAGGTATATTCATAACACTGTGGTCCAAAATCAGGAGATCCGGTTACTCTAGGTTGTAGTATAAGAGCTTTTAAAGTCCCTGAGTAATATGTGGGGATAGTATCTCTGAAGTCCGTAATGATTTCATCCAGTGCATCCGTAATAGGATTGGCACCAGAACCGGAAACCCAGACATTAAGCTGGGGTAGATAATTCCAACCTAGTGAATCACATAACTCTTTAACTCTTTTGATGGAAGCAACAGCCTCATTGAATCCGAATTCTGCCTGAGTTCCATCCTTGGATAGCTGCTGTAAGCTGGTACCACCTCTATAGTGATGAGTAACACACACCCTGTATTGGGATTCGTCTTGATTTTCAGTGATCAGATTATAAAGGGAGTGCCCCAGTCCACTAGCAGCTGTTTCTACATCTGTGTATGTTTGTGGTACCGCATCTTGATTATATGTGTCACCTTCTACTAATGTGATAAATGTACCATCTACATCAGGAGCTAATGGACCATCTGTTAATGTATATACACTGTCTAATCCGGTACTTGTTAAAGATGGATCAGAATTATACCCACCTGACTGGGAAGCCCCAATCATTAAAGAATGGATTAAGGTAACACTCGTTGGTAAGGGAGTCGAGCCTCCCGTCTTAAAATCCCCTGTGTACTGATATAGCCACGTTCTTAATGTGGCTATTGAGTAAGGTGTATCAGACTCATTGACTAAACGAATAACCTTTATATTGTAAACATCCCCACCTTTATCAAAGGCATAAAAGTATACTTTGCTGCCATCTATCTGGCATCTTACTGCATTTTTTGGATACTCAAATTCTACTACACTAGTAGCAGTATCAGTAACAACCAAATAATTGTTTTCAATTTTGATTTCCTTACCCAGTTCCTGGGCGTGAATATCGGGTGATATCAGGATAGCTGCTATGCCTAATATCAGTAATGAGAATAGCTTTTTCATGTAAGCTAATCTCATTTAATGGTGTTTTATTGAGTAGGACTAATTAATCAGCTGCTAAAATAATTTGGTTTGATTTTTTGGTTGATGTTTAACTCTACCAAATCTCTGTTTTTTGATTTCATCAAGCCAAATCTTATACGGATGTAGTGACCTTTGACCAAATGGATATGCTTCTCTCAAAGCTTTCTTTATTACTTTTTCAGACTGTCCTTTGGTAGATTGAAGGACTTCATGAATAATTGGTCTTGCTATGTCTCTCCATGTTTTAGGCATGATCAGAATTATTATAAATTTACAGAGGCTGTCTATTAAACAGCCTCGTTAGGTTAAACTTCAACTACCTGCATTTTGTAGTTTTTCCCTGCATGAGAGAAATTGACACTTACATCCTTTTGAATAAGATGTATGGCAACTGAACTAACCGCTGAATCCGTTACTATTTTCTTGTTTCGCATAGATCCATCTTTTACAACTTCACCTGCATATATCTCGCTCGTTTGTGGTGAGCAACCAATTTTAAATTCACTCATTGTTCTTTTTTTAGGTTTTACCATTCTTTATTTCCAGCTAATTCAATCAAGGATTTCTCCCATGACTCTAAAGTCTCTTTCTCAGCCTTTATCATGTCTATATACCCTTGTTCATGGGTTCTATCCTGAAAGTCGGATTCAATTTTCTCGATCCTGGTACTTACCATAAATTGAAGGATGTCGATTCCTTCAGATCCCTGAATTTTGAATTCAATGTCGAAGTTCTTAGCAAACATTACAGCATGTTTGAGATGATTGAACCCACCTAGATATGGAAAACTTAAGCTCCCTTCATCAGACCTTTCAACCGTATAGACTTGAAAGAGGCCGTGTCCATCATCTCCTTTCGTGACAACTACAGATTCATATTGAAGTAATGACCTGTCTTTTCTCGCTTGCTCAGCGATTTTTGAAATTGTTTTTGTTTTAGAAATAAACATTGTTATTGAATTTTAATGAACGCCCCTGTTTTTTCAGTTAACAATGACGGGGACGTTTCGCCATTGAATTTCTTTATTGATCGTTATTCAATTCCCAACCGAGATTTTATTTTTTTATCGACCTCTTTATTTAGTCGCTCCTGAAAAGACTCATCAGTCAACTTATCAGCTAAATGGCCTGAATATATACTAACAATCTCTTCATATTTCTCAACAGCTTGTTGATGTATTGAACTAGCTTCATTAATAACAAAATCATCTAATTCATTTCTTATCACTTTCCTTATCTGATCCTTGAAATCTTCAGATAGGTGTGTCTCTGTTCTATAGCCAACTTTTACTTCCTTAGTGTAAATTTTTTTGAATTCCTCAACCATTGTTCTTCTAATGGCAGATTCACTAATCTCGTTAGCTATATTTTTAAAGTATGTTTTACTAAAATTCTGAATTACAGAATTTCTAAGGCTTACTCTCAATTCTTCATCATTTCCAATCAACCTTTCCAAGGCTTCAAGGCTATTAATTTGTATTGTTACTCCAGTCATTGTTTCTATTGTTTGTGATCGGTAATCCGATCGGTTTTGTTGACTTCTATTGAATCTCTCCACTTCTTGTATTCGCCAACTAATCCACGTTTTTCAACTTCATTCCATGCATCAGGATTAATGTGTCCCCATGGACTACTTTCGACCAATCTGAATAAATCTTGATTAGTATCACATTTTTTCAAATCATCAGAAAATTTAGGATGAAGTGGGGCTTTAAGTACTCCTAATGGAGTCTCTATAGTTTTTGATAATACTTCCATTCTTTTTCATTTAGTGTAATACCATACATTCTGATATTGAGTAGCTCTTTTAGCTTCCTCTCTTGTCACCTGCACTGGTGGCTGTGTAACATATCCCTGGCCAAGAATGAACTTACTTTCTTGAATCCAGACTAAGTTGTTATTTTCCATTTCGATCAATTAATTGGTTTCTGATTCATTTATACACCAGTGCTTAAAACAAAGACTATGCTCATGCACTGGTTCATTACATTTCTTGTGAGAACACTTCTCACGACCATCGATCACAGGTTTACTGAAATGAGTACTTTTCCAAGTGGCCCAATCAGGTCTTTCATTTGAAATCTTAAGTTCCTCTATTGAGGACTTACGATTTTTCACAGATGCCCAGGCGATAGCCCAAGCCACCCCGATTATTGTAAATGCCATTGATATTGCTTCCATCTATTGATCGTATCATGAGGCCATAGCCCCGTTGTTAAATAAATTCAGTTGTGCCACATGATCATCGAATCTTTTCAGCCCTGCAGCATGATAGTTTTCATCGATCTCGAATAGATCCAGATCAAAACCAAGATCATGACAGGCAATAGCTATTGACATAGATCCGCCGTGTGTATCAAGTATTTTCATTCCAGGTTTAGCAAATTTGTCAAGTAACCACTTGTACAAAATCACTGGTTTCTGAGTAGGGTGAATTCTCTTTTCACATATCTTCTTGTTCCCTTGCTGAATGTGTCCTTCGGTCGCACTCTTACCCTGCATCATTCCGTTCCACATAAAACGGAACATTCTGGTAGATTCAATTGAGGAAATTGAAGCTATTTCACAGTCGGAGTATGAACTATTAGCATTGCATTTATCCCAAATGATCCGGCCAGAACCAGGACTAAACTGGAAATAGTTTATTCCCCATATTATTTGATTTTTAGATACCCTGGTGAGCTCATCAAAGTAGTCCTTCATAGGAACCGACCAACTATTTTCCAAAGGTTTATAGCTGGTTCTCTTCACACCTTTTGATGAAACCTTTTGACCATAGTACTGCATTTTCTCGGGTCCTGAGAAATAAGGAGGATCAACTATGGCCAAATCATATTGGTTATCCTTCATTTCTGCCATTGCTGGCATACAGTCTCTAAGGTTTATGTTTATTTCAGGGTTACCCATTACCGATCGTTTCGTTAAACATTAATTTTCAACCTACTGGCAATTGCTTTGACCACATCAACAGTCACTGCATTGCCAATTAGCTTATATCTTTGTGTCCGGCTGATTTCCATTCCTAATCCTGAACCTTCATAATCACCGTACTTTGTCCAGTCATCAGGGAATCCCTGAAGGCGTTCGCATTCTATTTCTGTCAGTTGCCGAATATTATCTTCTAATACAACTCCTAATTTGCCTCCTGTATCAATAGTGTGAGATTGTTGTTTTGTTACCCGGCCTCTACCTGTGCTATTCTCTACTAAATGATCAAAACGAACACCATCACCTACAGTGGCTAATTCATACCCGGCTTTAGTATTACTGGTAACCTTTATATAGTTGTCATCTACTCCCATTTTAGCCATTCGTTGATTTAAGGCACTTGCATTTCTATTGGATTGAACTTGAATCCTGCTCCCTCTTTTCTTTTCTTCTCTGTATGTTTGATCAACCATGAAATCATCTTCTTTGAAAGGAAATACACCTGGCTCACTTTTTCCTGCAAGATGTCCGACAAGGTAGATTCTCTCTCTATTTTGGGGTAGAAACCAGTTTGTATTAAGCAGTTGCCATTCAAGTCTATAACCCCCAATGTTGGCAAAGGCAGAGAGAATTGCCCAAAAGTCTGCGCCATCGTTTGAGGTGAATGTTCCTTTAACATTTTCCCAGATAAAAACACTCGGTCGGCATTCCCTAATGATTCTAATTGCTTGGAGGATAAGAACACTTCTTTCCCCACCCATTCCAAGTTTCTTTCCTGCCAGGCTAAAGTCTTGGCAAGGGCTTCCGAAAGTGATAATGGTTGGGGTAAATCCTTTTCCTGAAAAATCGACAACTGATCCGACATATTCTGCTCCTTTAAAATTGTATCTATAATTAGCGATCGCATGTTTATTAATCTCACTGAAGTAATGGGCCCGAACCTTAATGCCAGAATCAATTATTCCTTTTGCAAAGCCTCCAATACCCGAAAACAACTCCAATAATTCAATTTCCATTTCGATCGTTATTTAAACCATAATTAATCTTACATCCCACACACATTGGCTGGAATAAATTGGTTTGCCCCATCATTTCCATATGATGTGATTTTTTGATGTTCTCTCCCCATTTCCAGGGGAACTTTTTAAGAACAGCTTTCTCTAATTGGTCAATCCATTTTCCCCACTTTGGAAAGTGAAATGAGGTTTCATTTCTGTCTCCTTCAGTTTGCATTGTTCCACACATGCATTCACCTGACCTACAGATTATTTTAGAGACTGGATTTCTCTCAATTTCATTACCTTCCAAATAGTCAACTGTATCATGATTATCAAATTCGTTGATAACATTCACCCAAATGTTTGATTTTACATTAGGATCAATTCTATAAGGAGAAGCCATAGTAATTTTTCGACGATCAGATTCTAATCGCCTCGCTCCATTGATGAAAAGGACTGGATAGTTTTTTCTTCTGTGTCTTAAATGGGTGCCAACTACCCTGCGGAAATGCTCAACCTTCAAAATATGATAAGCTATGTTGTGCGCGTCATTGCCCGATCCGATGAAACCTTTTCTCATCACATAATTCACGTATGAATCACCAGCATCAGCGATAAGAAGTTTATCATCATTTCTATCAACTTCCTTTTTAACAAAATCAAATGTTTCCTGAACACCTGTTCTGGTATGACCGTGAATGACATAATCAAACTTTATCCCGAGCTCTTTGCATACATGGTATGTAGCCATACTATCATCCCCTCCGGAAAACATCAAGACAATAGCCTTTGGCTTGTAATCCTTTACAGCTTTGTAATATATTTCCTTTGATTGTCTGATTAAATCATGCATTTCGTTATCGATCCTTTTTAATTCCTAACCATTCAGCAAATGTTAAGGAAGTGTCAGCTTCCAAATATTGCTGGTATCTTCTTTGACTTTGAGTAAGCTTTGGAACTTCTCCAATTCCTAAATATTCAACCTGGTCGGTTGCGTGTAGTGGGTGCACATTGGTAGGTTTGTCTCCATCGAACACAACACCAATATAGCCACCTCTAGCACGGGTAATTACTCCCTCTTTTTCATCTTTGTACCTGATTCGCCTTCCTTTTTCAGCTGGTACACCATAGTATTCACGTATGTATGCTAAGCTCATTTTGGATCGGTTTTAGGTTTCATTGAATAAGATTTTTCACCCCACTTAAAAAGAAAAATGAATGGATGTTTCCTGAAAGAATATGAGTCATTGTATCCGATCCGAATTCCCTCAATCCTTAGTCCAAGTGTTGGTAAAGGGAAGAAATAAACTTTTGATTTTTCAGAGTCAAAAAATAACCCCACCCAAAAGTCATACAGTGCAAACATTGGCTTAATTCTAAATCCATCTGATATATGAAAGTGAATTGCCCAAATCCTGATATTTAATATTTCATTGCTATCCATTTCGATCATTTTATATTTCTAAAATTTTTGAATTCGTAATCTTTAAGGAATGCAGCATCTACCAGAAATGTCTTTTTTACCCAGTATTCTCCTGTGAAGAATTCACATTTGATCTTCTTGCCATCGTATAGCTTTTTGAATTCTTCGGTGCTCGCCCATTTGATATATCGGTAGTAGGTAGCTTTTGATATATCCAAATCATCAACTATTTGTCCTACTGTGTATTTTGGATTTTGTGCTAGCGCCCAGGCAATTGCAGCTGTTTTTTGAGCTTTCTTTCCGAGACCTTTCGGACGGCCAGCAAAGTGTCCTTTTAGCCTTGCAGCCTTAAGTCCTGCTTTTGTCCGTTCCGTGATCATATCACGCTCATATTGGGCAAATGCTGCTATTATGTGAAAGAGTAGTTTGCCCATAGCAGTATCAGTGTTGATGTTATCATTCAAACTGACAAAATTCACCCCCATCAACTGGATTCTTTCTAATAAATAAATCAAGTCTTTCAGAGATCTTCCAAGACGGTCCAGTTTCCACACAACCAAAGTGTCACCCTCTCTGATAAAGTTCAAAACAGCATCTAATTCCGGTCTGGATTTGATTGATGAAACTTTTTCCTGATAGATTTTTTCACAACCATGATTCTTTAGATCATGAATTTGCAGATCAAGGTTTTGATCACAGGTACTTACCCTGGAGTAGCCGACAATCATAGTATTATAAAAGGTTTTTTGGTAAAAAATGAATGCGTAATTAGTGAGACTAATTAATGATACTTTGGGCGATATGATTGTAAGTAGTATCATATGGCCGATTCTGATAAAAATTCTTTGATTTCAATGAAGTGATCGATGGTGATGGGTTCGATTTCAGTCAACTGAGGACTGCCAAAGGCGAATAAACCAGTTTCAATTTAAGTTTGGAACTGGTTTTTTTGTTGCAACCTCCTGATATACAATGCTTTCTATTATACATTCTCATATAAGTTGTGGGGTTAGATATTAATTTTTAACTTTTTAACTTGTTGATAATAAGTTGTTTACTTTTTCGTGAAATCCTATTCTTGAGTATCTCTTTTCAATTTATCGTCATAGTAAAATCTCAATTTTTCAATCCGTGATTTGTAAGGAAAAATTGTAGTAAGTCTTTTATAAATTTCCTCTTCTGAAAAGCCTAAAGTTTCCATTATACATGAGACTGCAAATAATCTTGAAACTTCATAAATGTGAAGTACTTGCTCCTCTGGAATGGTTGGAATTGAACCATGAGACATGCTATCTCGAAATAACTTAATTTTATTAACGAATGACTCAATTTGTTTGCTATTTGAGAATATAAGCTTCGATAACCTTTCATTTTTTCTTTTAAATAGGTCAATTAGCCTAGAACGCAAACTAGAATGAATTGAGCATTTCGAAAGTATCCACATTCTGTCATCATCATTCGTCACCATTTCAAGAAGGTGCTTCAGTCTTTGATGTTCACTTTGTCTTTTGTCGTATTCGAATTCGGGGAACCTCAATTCATGATATTTTTCTAGTGCCTGGATAAGGTTTAAAATTCGATTTCGAAACATTAGTAATGAGAAATTTGAATTAGCTCCTGAAACTGTTGGGAAAATATCGAGGTAATTAGAATATACACTTCTGTACTGTTCGTAGTTGTTATACCAATTTTTGATAATATGTTTAAGACTGATTTTGAACTTACTTTCTCCATGAAATAACATGAAACTTTTGTTTATGTAATCATTATCGATATTAGTAGAATTCGACCTTGATGAGAAATGAGTAATGTCTACAAATGGAATTTCTTCATCCAGAAATTTCTTAAAAGTAAAAGACTTTTCAATCAAGGTATTTTCATCTAATGATGCTCCTGTAATATCCACATTGATGATTTCACCAATTGCAACTTGCATTAAATTCGAAAACTGATAAATGAGACTCTGGAATTTTGAGAATTTCAGTGGAATCGAACTCCTGAAGGTTAAACTTTGAATAGCGTCGAACCCAATTTGAGTAGTTTGGGCTTCATTATCAATATAGTATTCGATGATATCTATATTCGTTGTATCATTCAGAGCAACGCTTTGGATTAATTTAGGGCTATTGATCGTTATTTCGTACCTTAAGTCATTTTCAAGTTTGAAATGATCTCTATTTGGTTGAAACCAAGATGTAAAATATTGATATTGACATGTTACCTCGTTTATTAATGACCTTGATGGGTCAATCAACGCTCCCAAAAGGCTATATTCAGGCCTAAATTTTAATTCCCACAAATCATTGCTTATTCTTGAATTTCCAAGCCAAACACAATTAAACAGAGTTATTTTAATATGACCATTAATTTCTCCATATATCGTTGCGTATTCCCTGAAATTGGTATTGGATATATTCAATTTTATACCATCGAAATCAATATCTGAATAAACTTTAAGAGTTTGCTGAAGCTCTAAGTAATCTATTTCTAATATACCGGGTAGATCTATTCGGTTTGTCTCTAAAGTGAACCAAACGCCCCTCCTTTTTTTGTTTTCTTTGTTAATCATTTCAAATGCTAGTTATCATTGATTATTCAATTTAGGGATTCTATATTTTTTAATTTAACAGTGGTTCTTCAAGAATTTCCTGAAAATCAGAGAGATAAATGATGGGGTTAGATTTGCGATCATAACGGACTGCAAAAAGCCTGATTTCTTATTGAGAAGTCAGGCTTTTTCCTTTTGTAGACTTCTTTAGTTTGAGGATATAATATACAAACGGCTTTTTGCAGTCCCTAGGGGCTCCCCTGCACGCTTTGCTTGCTGGACCTTACTCCAACGCTGAAGCTACGGCGAAAGAGTTCGCTAAAATAGTCCACTGGACTATTTCTAACCGCTCAGTCCTCCTAGGGACTGGTGAAACTTTCTCATAAAAAGTCAGGCTTTTTCCTTTTGTCACTCAAATAAAAGGCTTTTCAATCCAGTAGTGATTAAGATTTATCTAAAAAATCAGGCAATTCATCGTAATATGTCTACCGTTAAACGATATTTTCTTATTTTTAGATTGGATAAATAACTTGGACTCGTGATACTCTTAAGAAACCAAAGTAGGTGGATATACATCCATTCAGTTTTGAGCATATGCTTACTTTTTATAACACTTCCTGTAATTGGGCAAATAAGTTCCTTTCCCTATTCAGAAGACTTTGAATCTGATTTTGGCTCCTGGACAAACGCAACTGGTGATGATTTGGATTGGACAAGGACCAACACAACTACCCCTTCCTCTGATACAGGTCCCTCCGCGGCAGCCAGTGGAAGCTACTATTTATTCATTGAAGCGTCTACTTTTGGAACCGGATTTCCTGAGAAACGAGCATATCTCGAGGCAACATTTGATTTTACTGGAGAATTTGACCCAAAATTAACATTTGACTATCACATGTATGGTGGTAGTATGGGTACATTATTCGTAGATGTCTATGATGGAGCCTGGACCACCGGAGTATTCAGTCTTACAGGAGAGCAACAAACAGCTGGTACTGATGCCTGGAGACAAGCTGTAGTAGACCTTACGGATTATGAAAACAGAAGTAACATTACAGTCAGACTAAGAGGGGTAACCGGTAGTGACTACCAGGGCGATATATCTATCGATAATTTTTCAGTTTGTACAATTGATCCTGGAACAGCTACTATTTCAGACAATGTCCTTTGTTCCGCAGGTACAGTTGATCTTTCTCTTTCAGGTCAGGATGGAGGAGGCACAATTCAGTGGCAACAGTCAACTGATAATTTGATTTTCACTGACATTGGAGGAGGTACATCAGCAGATTATACTACCGGAACATTAAGTACAGGTAACAATTATTATTTCAGAGCCGAGGTGACTAACTCATGCGCTAATTATTCAAATACCGTTTCAGTTGTTGTGGAATCTGCCAGTGGAACAATCAATACATTTCCTTATTCAGAAGGTTTCGAAGGTGGTTTTGGTTCATGGGCAAATGCGGCTGGTGATGATTTTGACTGGTCTTCAAATTCTGGGACTACTTCTTCTGCTGATACTGGCCCGACATCTGCAAATGGAGGTAGCAATTACCTTTATACAGAGGCTTCAGATCCTAATAACCCAAACAAATCAGCTTTGGTAGAAGCAAGTTTTGACTTCTCTGGTATAACTGATCCAGAGCTTACTTTTTACTATCACATGTATGGTGATGAGATGGGGGCACTTTATATTGATGTGGGTGCAGACCAAAACGTATTTAGTTTGGTTGGATCACAACAAACTTCATCCTCAGATGATTGGGAGCAAGCTACAGTTGATTTATCCGAATATGGTGGTCGTTGTAATGTGACTATTGGATTCCGTGGTGTTACGAGTGTTGACTTTTCAAGTGATATATCGATAGATGATATTGTTGTGAGGGATGCATGTAAGTCTGTGAACGGAGGAACTGCCAGCATATCGGATGATGTACTATGTAGTGCGGGTACTGTTGATTTATCTTTGATAGGTCAGGATGGGGGAGCAACCCTTCAATGGCAGCAATCTACAGATAACATTTCCTTTTCTGATATTGGTGGAGCAACTTCACCAAATTACACAACTTCTACATTATCAACTGGAAGTACCTATTACTTTAGGGCGGCAGCTACTGTTGGTTGTACCAATTATTCTGATACCGTTTCCGTTATTGTTGGAACTGGCGGGGGCTCAAGTACTTTCCCTTATTCAGAAGGATTTGAATCTGATTTTGGGATTTGGAGTAACCCATCCTCTGGTGATGATTTTGATTGGTCTCGAACAAACACAACAACTCCCTCGGCTGATACCGGACCCTCAGCTGCAAATGGAGGATCATACTATATTTTTACCGAAGCGACTGGCAACAACCCAGGGCTTGATGCTTTTTTAGAAGCGGATTTTGATTTTACCGGAATCTCTACGCCTATTCTCACTTTCAACTATCATATGTTTGGTGAAACAATGGGTACATTGTATTTGTATGCCAATGGAACTGAAATTTGGAGTGTTTCAGGAGAACAACAAGCGGCAGATACAGATTCCTGGATTACTGAAACCGTTGATTTATCAGATTATGCAAATGAGTGTAATGTGACCTTACGGTTCCGTGGAAGAACGGGAACTGATTTCACGAGTGATATTTCGATTGATGATATAGCCATCTGTACAGTGGATCCAGGATCGGCTACAATTTCATCTAATGCTTTGTGTTCAGCTGGTTCAGTTGATTTAGCACTTAATTCATATGATGCCGGAACAACTATTCAATGGCAGCAATCGACAGACAACATTACTTTTTCTGATATTGGAGGAGCAACTGCGGACCTACATACGACTAGCTCTCTCTCAACAGGAAGTACTTATTATTTTAGGGCAGCTGTTACAAATGGTTGTACTAACTATTCCAATACAGTTTCTGTGAATGTTACTTCCGGGGGTGTTGGTGTGAGTTCGTTCCCTTACTCAGAGGATTTTGAAGCCGGACTCGGAGTTTGGAGCAATCCTTCATCAGGTGACGATTTCGATTGGACTCAAAACACAGGAACAACTCCTTCTGAGAGTACAGGACCGTCTGGTGGAAATAGTGGGTTTGCTTATGTTTACACTGAAGCTACTGATCCTAACAATCCCAATAAAAGCGCTTTTCTTGAAGCAGATTTTGATTTTACTGCATTGACTAGTCCAAAACTGACGTTTTTTTACCATATGTATGGAGTTGGAATGGGCTCTCTTTATGTAGATGTCAATGGAACCAATGTGTTTTCAATTTCTGGTCCACAGCAAAGTTCAACCGGAGATGCCTGGACGCAAGAGGTACTTGACTTGAGTGATTTTGCAGGAGAATGTAATGCCCAGATCAGATTTAGAGGTGTGACAGGAAATTTCAGAAGTGATATGGCTGTAGATGATGTAAGTGTGTGTTCAGCGCCTTCTACTTCTGCAATCTCTGGGAATGCCGATGTATGTAAATCAGCGACTGGAGAAGCTTATTCAGTCACTAACAATTCAGGCAATACATATACATGGTTAATTGATGGGGGAGTACAAGCCAGCGGTGGAACCACCAATAGTATTACTGTAGATTGGGGAGCTACTGGTAAAGTGGGAAGTGTCAAAGTTTTAGAGAGAAGTGGTGAATGCGTGGGTGATACAGTGACCCTTAGCGTAAATATTCATACCATTGAAACTTCGGAGATTTCTGGCAATACGATAGTTCCTGAAAATGAAACCGGTGTCTCCTATTCTGTCACAAACACTTCAGGGTATTCTTATGCCTGGTCAATATCAGGAGGATCACAGGCATCAGGGGGGACCACAAATTCTATTACTGTTGATTGGGGAGCTGCTGGAGCTGGAGATGTGAGTGTTATTGCAACCAGTACATCTCCTTCATGTGCCGCTGCACCCTCGGTAAATTCCACAATATCAATCTACTCAATCATTACGAGTAATGGAGCCGGAGGAGGTGATTGGAATAACACTGGAACCTGGAGTTGTGCCTGTATACCATTAACCACCGAGAGTGTCCAAATTTTAAATGGTGATGTTGTGACACTTACGCAAGCTGAAACAATTGATAATCTTGTTATTGATGTAGGAGGTACTGTGAATAATAGCACGTTCACATTGACGGTAACCGGTGATTACACGATTAATGGTACTCATTCAGGTACAGGAATAATTGATTTAACAGGTGCAGGCACCTCTATTGATGGAACAGGTACAATTAGCACTTCTGGTGACTTAAGAATATCTTCTGGAGACAAAACAATATTATCAACTGCAAATTTCAGCAAGACTTCAGGTGATTTAAATATTTCAAGTAGCAATATTGATGTAACCAATAATGGGTCAATATCAATCGCGGGGAACCTTGTAGCAGTAGATGGTACAGATACCTGGATGAATGGGAGTGGAAGTTCCTTGGACGTTGAAGGTACTCTCTTGTCTTCTGGTTCACTTAATGCGTCGGCCACTGGAAATACAATCACCTACGGAGTATCAGGTGCTCAATCCGTCAAATTGCCAAATGGATCACAATATTATAACCTGGTTTTGACATCAACTGGTGCGAAAAGTCTCACAGGAAATACGATAATTCAAAATGACATAACGATATCAGGAACGGCTCAACTTGATCTTACAACCTCAAATTATGACCTTGCAGTAAGAGGTGACTGGACGAATAGTAGTGCGGATGGTGATCCTTTTGTAGAAAGGAATGGTGCAATCACATTTGATGGCTCTTCCGGAGATCAAACAATTGTGAATACCAATGGAGAAACATTCTATGACCTTGTTGTCAATAAGACCAATGGAGACTTGATCCTAGGAGGTAGCAGTGACATAGTCATTTCGAACTCACTTACCCTGACACAGGGATTGATCAGTCCTACTACATCAGAAACAGTCACTTTTAATGACAATGCTACTGCAACATCTACCTCATCCAGTTATGTCAATGGTAAAGTAATCAAAATTGGAGACGATGCATTCACCTTTCCGGTAGGTAAAACTAACAGAGGACAAATTGGGATCTCCGCTCCGGGTGTTGGTTCTACTTTTGAAGCTGAATATTTTGATGCGGGATATACGGCAGATCAAAGCACTGTAGGTCTTTCATATATAAGCGGTGCAGAGTATTGGGTGTTGGATAGAACTACAGGTTCTGATGCTGTATCTGTTACTTTATATTGGGATTCCGGAACACTTAGTGGTATTGAGGATATAGCAGGCTCAGACCTAAGAGTTGCTCATTATAATGGGTCCGATTGGATTGATGAAGGAGGTACTTACACAGGAACTATTTCCTCAGGATCAGTAACAAGTAGTGGTACAATTAGCACTTTCAGTCCCTTTACCTTTGCTTCAGCGGCTGCTGATAATCCCTTACCTGTTGAGTTACTATCTTTTGAAGGATACGTTCTTGATAATTCTATTGAACTGAAATGGATAACAGCCTCTGAACTAAATAATGATTTCTTCGAAATTCAAAGATCCATTGATGGAATAAGTTTTGATGTAATTGGTTTTCATAAAGGAAACGGAACAAGAACCGGTAAATCGGAGTATAAGTTTTTGGACAAATCTCCAATCCCAGGTGTCTCTTACTACAGGTTGAAACAAGTCGATTATGATGGAATGTTCGAAATATTACCAACGATTTATGTGAACAATGAATCGCCCTTACAACGAATTCAAAGTACATTGTTTCCGAACCCTGCAGTTGATTCAAATCTGACTATCAGAACAATTTCGCAAGATGTAAACTCATCTATAAACATTGATATTTTTGATAACCATGGTAGAAGGGTAGCCACTTTTGTCAAAGAACCTGAGATGGGTATAACTGATTATTCAATCCCACTCACTCAATTTGGCGCAGGAATTTATCAGGTAATAGTGAGGCAAAATGGCGATGTTCAACGACTTAAGATGATCGTTAAGTAGTGGAAATCAAATTAGTGTATATATCATTTAGGGTTAATTGTTTGTAGTAATTGATCATGGTATTCTATAATTCTGGCGTTTGCATTACTATCTACAAGTAAGATGACTACCATCATTGCAATTGTGATGATGCCTGTCGCTTGCCAGGTTGGTTTGTTTACGAAGAAAATTAACAAAGCGGCAGCCACAATTATAAAGGGGATGACTTTGAATACGATGTTTTTGTATTCACTCATTGATTTCTCAGTTCGGGTTATTTCTGATTTGACAAACGCCGATGGATCACGATTATAGGCTGTAACAAAACTTGTTACCCTGGATTTATTCGTGAAGAAGATTCCAAATCCAATCGCCAAAAGCAAACTTCCGGCAACAAGCGCTGGAATAATGTATGCTTTTGCTATATCAGTTTTTCCCAGTTGCCAAAACCCAATGGCTGCCAGGATAAACATGACTCCAAAAAAAATAAAAAACCGTGATGAGAAAACTTCGGCTTTTGCCCAATCAGTAGCTGTTTTTAGTATTTCCATATTATTTGCTGTAAGAATTATTGTCAATTTTAGATCTTGTTAATAGTGCTGGGATTAAAGCCAAATGCCTTTTTAAAGGCAAATGAAAAATGAGAGAGATTCTCAAAACCAGCAGACAGATATACTTCTGTTGCCTTTTGTTTTTTACTTGTGATTTTATAATAAGCCAGGTCTAGTCTTTTTTGCATGAGCCATTTCCCCGGAGTGCTTCCAAATATTGTTTTGAAATCTGATTTGAATGTGGTCAGGCTTCTACCTGTAAGAAAAGCAAACCTTTCCAGGGGTAGATTGTACATGAAATGCTCCTCCATGTATCTTTCAAGATCGATCTTTCCTATTTCACCAAAAGTGCCCAGGATTGAGCTAGCTCTTTTATCTACTTCATCAATAATGGTCAGTGCCTCCTGAATTTTTATAGATACCAGTGAATCGCTGAGTTCATTCTGCATGTCAAAATAGGATAATAAGGATCCGAAAAAGCTTTCCAATAGAGAACTCGGTTTGACTGGCCTTTGTTTAGCAATACCATCATCCCAATTTTCAAGGACTGAACGGTTAAGATAGAATTTGCGTAATTCTACCTCTGGAATAAGCATCGAAACAACCTTAAATGGTTTTCCGTCTGCAGGGTACTTTACAACCCTGGTCAATTTGTTTTTCGGAACTAAGACTGTATCTCCGGCAACCAATGACAAAGTTTCTCTTCCGTATGACACAATCATTTCACCTGAATAAATGAATGCCACAATATGTTGAGGCGATATGTGCTCCCAGGTGTATTCTTTGTTAACTGTACCTGATAAAATAATCTTACCATTGTGTGAGGGTTTTGATTCCATCTTATAATAAAATTAATAATTCATTTACTCTGAGACTAAAAACTTGTCAAACTTGAATTGACCTCAATTGTTAAAGTATAGTTAGAAACTCCATTTAAACCCTGTTTCCTCTTCGGATAATTTCCATAATCTTTCTGCTACTTGCTTATTTTTTGCATGAGGCTCTAGTTTACATTCACCAACAGGCCCAGTCCAGTAGTTGCGACCAGTAGGACCATAAAAACCATCTTGATTCAGGTCTTCTTCCAATGCACACATGAGCTCTGGATATGCACCCTTTTCTGCAGATTGTACCATTGGAGTCAGCTTCATTATTTGCCAGATAAAGCGTGTGAATAAACTTCCACTGGTTTCGATCAGCGATGTTGATGAAGCCCCAGGATGACATGCATAAACTTTCACATCATTTTTATCAGCTCTTTCCAACCGGCTTTGAAGTTCATACACGCACATCATCTGCGCTAGTTTACTTTGGCTGTATACAGTATTGGGGCTGTAGTTCTTATTCCAGTTGATGTCATCAAACTGAATGGTTTTGATACCCAAATTATAACCCATACTGCCGACAGTTACAATTCTGCCTTTTGACTTTTCAATAAGAGGAAATAGCAATCCTTGCAGCAGGAAGTTACCATAGTGATTAGTACCAAACTGACTCTCAAATCCATCTACAGTAATTACTTGTTTTGGCACCTGGGCGATAGCCGCGTTGCAGATTAACGCGTCTATGTACGAAACTTTTTCAAGCACTTCTTGTGCTGCATTCCTCACTGAAACCAGCTCTGCCAAATCCAGGTGAATAGATAGGATATCAATTTTTTCGCCTAGATCTCTTTTCAAGGTTAAAATGGTATCCGCTGATTTTTGTTGATTACGATTCAACATCACGACTTTAGCACCTTTAGAGAGAAGAATCTTAGTAGCCTCAAACCCAGTACCACTGGTAGTTCCTGTAATAACGTATGTTTTACCTGAAATAGAACCGATCCTGTCAGGAGTCCATCCTTGTTTGCCAAATTGATTTTTATTTTTCATTTACTTTCTGATAACTATTGTTACAAAGGTCTGATGAAATCTCACTCATAACTTTCTTTAAAAGGCGTTTTTACTTTGTTGAAAAGTCAAATCATTGTTTCGTATGATTTTTAGCTCCAGAATTACAATGGAGGTCTTATCTATTCACAAAATCTATTAACTGAGTACTTAAGCTGGGTAGATTGTATAAATCCACCGCACTTCAACTCACTTATGAAATCATTAAATTATATCGTATTTCAGTGCTATTTTTTAAATAAATCATAATAAAAGCATGCCATTTCTTGCAATTTAAATTGGTTAACCATAAATTGGTCGACCAATTACATAGTTTTTGATATGGAAATACTGAAGAATTTCTCTCAAATTGAATATGAATCTCCTGTAGATAAGATTATCAAGCAGATCAGGGATTTAATCACTTCCGGTCAATTAAAACCTGGGGACAGATTGCCTTCAGAGCGAAAGTTGAGTGAAAAATTGGGAGTTGGGCGTACCCATTTGAGAGATGCACTTAGAAAGCTTGAGTTCTATGGCATTTTGAAAACACTTCCTCAAAGCGGTACTGTGGTAGCAGGAATAGGCTTACCTGCCTTGGAGGGCCTTATTTCGGATATGCTACGAGTGAAAGGAAGAGACTTTCGGTCTTTGGTTGAAACGAGGGTAATTCTTGAAACAAATATCGCTCAATTGGCGGCTGAAAATAGGACGGAGCAGGATATAGTAGAGATCGAAAACGCTTTGTATGCCCATAAAATCAAAATAGAAAGAAATGAAGATGCGGTTGAAGAGGATCTACTGTTTCACCTGAAGATCGCTGAAGCAAGTAAGAATTCAGTCTTGAATTCTTTGATGCTTATTATAACTCCGGACATCATGCAGTATTTCAAAAAGCATGATGTGTGTGGAGAAGGCAGAGCTGAAGTTGCTATTAAGCAGCATGAAGAATTGCTTCAGTATATCATTGATCAGGATTCTGAGAAGGCTGGCGAAGCAATTAAAGAGCACTTGAAAGAAATAAGTGAATATGTAAAAACAATCAAAAATGGATTGTTTCTTAACGGTAATGGAACATTAGTCTAGCAAAAAATGAACAATTATGAAAACATGAATGGCAATCAACAAAATGGACCAGCCGAGGGCTGATCCAAAGTATTGAGTGGAGCATAAAATAAAATATCAATTTGGCGATCGGTATCTATTTCTGGCCCCTTCTCTTGTTGCAAAACTAAGCCAAAATGCTTTTTTAAGCAAAACTTCCTGTAACATGAGACTGGTCCTCAGTTTCACTCATCAACCTAATTTTTTATCAAATAACAAATTTAAAAACCAATTTGTATGAAGAGTATTTTACAAAATTTTGAACTTAAACTGTATGCGAGGGCCTTCCTTGTATTTGGTTTTGTTCTTTTCTTTACGGCATTTGCCAACGCTCAGGGAACTGTGTCTGGCAAAGTTGTCGATGAGGGAGGGGATGGCTTGCCAGGAGCAACTATTCAGGAAAAGGGAACGGTGAATGGTACAATTACGGACGTAGATGGGTCTTATTCTCTAAATGTCTCTTCTTCGGACGCTGTGCTCGTGTTTACTTACGTGGGATACCAATCAAAGGAAGTTGAGGTAGGAAATCAAACAGTAATTGATGTCGATTTGGTATTGGACGTTGCACAGCTTGACGAAGTGGTAGTAGTAGGATACGGCACTCAGAAGAAGTCACATCTTACAGGGGCAATTTCTAAAGTTACCAACAAGAAACTGGATCAATTACCGGTAGCCAGGGTAGATGATGCACTTATTGGTCAGGTATCCGGAGTAAATATACAGGCAACTAATGCAGAGGCCGGTGCTGCACCAACAATCACTATCAGAGGAGTCGGTTCGGTTACAGCTGACTCAGGACCCGCGATTGTCGTCGATGGAATAGTTGTGGATTCAGATTTCCTTGGGAATTTAGACATGAATTCTATTGCCTCTTTTGAAGTATTGAAGGACGCAGCTTCTGCGGCTATTTATGGAAGTGAAGGATCTAATGGGGTTATCATGATCACAACAAAGAGTGGTCAGGCTGGTAAAACCAAGTTTAGTTATCAATCTTATGTTGGATTCAAAGAAGCACACGGGAGCGATGATTACAGAAAGAGTGTTGCAGATTGGGTAGAATTTGAACTAGCAGAAACGGGGGAGTTGAGCGAGGAAACACAATACATGCAGAAAATTGTTGAGCTTACGGGTGTAGACAGAGATTGGCAGGATGTATTTCTAGAAGGTGGAATAATTCAAAGTCATTCACTTTCTGCAAATGGTGGAGACAAAAACACGAAATACAGCGCATCTTTAAGATATTTAGATGATGAAGGCGTAGTAATAACAGACGAATACCAGCTCTACAGTGGGAGGCTTAAATTGGACCAAAAAGTAGATGAGAGGTTTAATTTTGGTATTAACATTAATCCTTCCTATTCAAAAAGAAGAGCACTTCCCACTTCTATACATAATCCGCTTAGATTATCCCCTTGGTTACCAATTTACCACACAGAGGAGACACTTCAACTCATAAATAGAGATAGTTACCCAGATGTTGGTGTTGGAGATTACTTTTGGGAGAATCACTTGATTGAGCTTGATTTTGATGGTGATGGAAGTGACACTCGACCCAGAACTTCAGGAGACTCAAACCCCTATCAGCAATATGTTGAAAGAGAACATTGGGAATACAAGACTAAATTGTTTGGCTCTACATACCTGAGTGCCAATATTATTGACGGGTTAACAGCCAAAACTTCATTAGCAACTACGCTTGAGCAAAGGAAACGAGAAAGATGGGATGGGACAAATTATCATGCGGCTGGAGCGAGCAGATCACAATACTATTTGCAAAACCAGTTTAGCACAAGAGTTATATCTGATAACACACTAAATTATAATAACAGTATTGGTGAGCATGAATTTAGTGTTCTGGCAGGAGTTACAATTCAACGCAGGACAAATAACATTAGTCAGGTTACTGGTGTTGGATACACCAATGATTTATTGAAAAACCTGGAAGGTGCAACCCTTATTACAGAACCGGCTGAGATTAATTCTGAGTATAATAAGGTCGGATATTTTGCCAGAGTTAATTATGTTTTTGCAGGAAAGTATTTATTCAATGCTTCATTCAGGCGTGACGGAAGTTCAGTATTTGGCCCAAACTCTAAATATGGAAATTTCCCGGCGGTATCTGTTGGTTGGAATGTTTATGATGAAGCTTTTCTTGCTGGAAACAGTATTATAAGTGACCTGAAACTTAGAGTGAGTTATGGAGAAACTGGTTCTGAACGATTTAGTGTAGGAAATGATATTGTCAACCGGTGGCCTTATCTGGCATTATTAGACAATACCAATGCGGTTATTGATGGCCAGGTTGTAAATGGTGCTTCACCTCTAAACATTGCAAATTCAGTTCTTCAATGGGAGGCATCACAAGAATTCAACCCGGCAATTGATTTTGGCTTCTTGGCCAATAGAATCACGGGATCATTTGATTTTTATTCAAGAACTAGTGAGAGTTTGCTGTTGGAAAACCCTGTTTCATATGTAACAGGATTTACTTCCGGTATTGTTAATCTTGGAAAGGTTAGAAATCAGGGGCTTGAATTGGAAATAAGAACGGTAAACATGGATCAAAATGATTTCAAATGGAGTACTACTTTGATCAGTTCAACCAATCAAAACGAGCTTTTAGCATTTGGTGACTCAGATGGAGCATTGATCCAGGATACATACGGAAGGAATTCTCAATGGATCAACAAAATTGGAAATCCGATATCTTCTTTTTACGGATATGTAGTTGATACTGAAAAATATGATGACGCAGAATTCAGGATTGCTTATGTGGATAACCCATGGAACCGAATTAATGGTCAGGCGGAAGATGTAATTGTTAGAGACCTCAATGGTGATGGTAAAATCACAGAGGATGATAAGACAATCTTGGGAGATCCTTACCCAGACATCCTATTCAGTTTAACCAATGAATTTAAATATAAAGACTTTGATCTGTCTTTTATGATCCAGGGAAGCTTTGGTGCTCAGGTAAATAATATTGGTGATCAATATTTCTTCAACTGGTTTGGTAACAGTTCCCGCTCAGGTGCTGCTGAAGAAGCTGTAGAAAACGGATTGGTTCCACATGAATCTTTCATTCAGGAGAAAGTACTAACAAGTGAAGTTATTGCCAGTGCAGATTATCTGTCACTAAGAAATGTTACACTTGGGTACAATATGTCCAGGAATTTAGTTTCGAAATTTGGCTTGAATGGTCTAAGAGTTTACGCCTCTGGTCAGAATTTGATTTATAGAACAGCTTCAGACTATCATGGCTTCAACCCAGAACATGTAGATGGTGAGAACCCAAGGGCTTATGGCTCTCAAAGAGCAGGTACACCACTGTTTAGAACAATCACACTGGGATTAAATATTGACTTTTAATATAGAAAGAATTAATCATGAAAAAGTTGAAATATATAGCAATTGCCATTGCAACTTTAACTGTTACTGCTTGTGATGACTTTTTAAACCCACTGCCAGACACTGCAGTTTCAGTAGATGCGTTTTTTGCAACTGATGCAGACATTCTTGCAGGGATTTATGGGATATACGATGCGTTACAGGGAACGAATGAAAGTACTGAAACTAATATCGGTAATGCCAATCGAGGTGTGCAATTTGAGCACTTATTGACAGAACATCGTACTGATAACACAAGGAACGCAACATTAGAGGGTTCCAAGTCTGATTTTCACCGATATATTGTGGAGGCCGTGAATGTAGAATCTGAGGACTATTACCAGTCTATGTACCAGGTTATTTTCCGAGCCAACAATATACTCAATTACATTGATGTTGCAGATGAAAGCAATCAGGCACGATATACTGCTGAAGCTAAGTTTTTAAGAGCCTACGCTTATTTCAAATTAGTAAGGTTGTATGGTGATGTTCCGTTGGTAACTGAGCCAATAGATCCTACAGATGAAACAGCTCTATTTACGAGAATTGCTGCTGCTGATGTTTATAATCAAATAATAATTGACTTAAATGAAGCGGTTGGTGCACTTGATAATTCAAGCAGATCCAGAGCTTCAAAGGCGGCTGCACAAGGAATCTTGGCTAAAGTTTACCTATCCCTTGATACTCCTGAATACGGACTTGCAAGAGGTCTTTGTGAGGATATAATCAGTAGCGGAAATTATTCATTAATGCCAGATTACCATGATGTGTTTTATAGTGAGCTCAACAATGAAATCATCTTTGCTATTCAATACCAGGCGAGCAACTCAGAAGAAAGTCAGGGATTTTCAGCGGAGTTTACATCTTTTGTTCGTGCTGGGCGGGAAGACGGTCAAAATATAGTAAATGAAAATCTGTATAATGATTTTATGGCATTCGGTGGCAATAGAACTGCGGTTTCAATTACAGATATTGGTGGAAACCTTGATGTCTTTGAAAATGAAGTAGCAAAGTTCTTGCCGGAGGGAACGGACTTAACGGTAAGTCCAATTGATTATGGAGTTGGACGAAATGCTGGCAATGATTACATCGCTTTAAGATATGCGGATATTTTGTTACTGCATGTGGAAGCTATTTTGGCCGGTGCACCCGCTACAGTAGACCCGGCTGCTCTGGCCTCCTTTCAGGCTGTTCGAAACAGAGCTGGACTTACAAGCACTGTTACTTCAATAACAAAAGAAGACTTAATGACCGAAAGAAGAGTGGAGTTGGCATTCGAAAACCAAAGATATTTCGATCTGAAAAGATTTGGAGAATTTGAAAATGTACTTTCTGCGCATGCCGATGAAATGGGTTATGTATGGAATGTAAATAATGCACGCTTCTTACCAATTCCTCAAAGGGAAATCAACCTAAGTGGAGGTCTTCTCACTCAAAATCTAGGTTATTAATTATAAATAAGTGAGTTATGAAAAATAATGATAAAAATATATTGAGTAAAGCGTTCAGGCTTATTCTAACGATAGTAGTTGCAGTATCTGTTGCAAGCTGTGAATTGCGACCAGATTTACCGGAGTCCGGGTCTATTCCAGACGAAACTCCACCTGAAGCTAGTTTTGAGAGCATTCCACTGGCTGAGGATTTCAGAGTAATTAGTTTCACAAATACATCAATTGAGGCAACTAATTATGTATGGGATTTTGGTTCGGATGCAGTGGTTTGCGATATAGTAGATGGAGAATTAGTTTGTGGTACAGAAAGCACCACAACCACTGAAAACCCATACGCAAAATTCGAAGCTGGCGAAGGTACATACACTGTACAATTGACTGCTCTGGATGCTAATGAAGCTTCCCATACCATTATGGTTGATATCGATATTGTTGATGAGTTTGTTCCACTGCCTGTTACAGTACTTAATGGAGATTTTGAAGCAGGAAACGAAAACTGGAAAACCAGTGGCTGGGATGCATGGGACAGTAATGCTTTTGAGTCTAGTTCGGATGGGTCTAATAACCTGTACGATGGAACAGATAATGGTTCAAAAACCAGAGGTGCTAAGTGGAATGCATCTAGATCTGTTGGGTCTTTGGCTTCTGCTAACACAAGAGTAGCGTACCAGGCTTTAGTAGTTTCACCTACTTCAGAAGAGCGAACGGTTTCCTATATACTTGAATTTGAATATTCTATCAAGGATGATATCGCAGCAGATCCGCCAGAAGGAAGAATTGTAATTGCTGATGTAATAGCAGGCCACTATGAAGATGGTGATGATGCCTACGCACAAACTGATAGAGGAGGAGGAACAAGCCTTTTACACATGGAAGTATCTGAAAGAAAAGGAAAAGGCAATTTCACAGTTGTTACTGGTGAGTTTGATGCTCCTGAAAGTGGACAGATCGCTGTGATGTTTTCAGCAATCACTCCGGTTGATGTCTATGTAGATAATGTGAAAGTCTATCCAGCAAACTAGGCGATAACCATCAACTATAAACGAATTAAAACGAATTGAAATGATGAATTATATAAAAAATGGAGTTGGAGCTTTGCTTATTGCCGCTTTAATAGGGGCTTGTGGCGAAGACGATAAACCAAATCCTACAGGTCTTTCAGAGATCACTTTTTCAAGTTTTTCTACTGAAGCTTCTGGAGATGGAACTATCATCAGTGTTTCTCCCGTGTCAATAGGTGCTTCTTCCTTCGTTGTGGATTTTGGAGATCCAAACAGTGAAGAAGATATACTAACCATAGATGACCAGGGTGGTTCAGTATCATACGATTATCCAAATGAAGAGGAATCAGTCACTTATACTATATCTGTTACTGCAAAATCTGATGAAGGGTTCTCAGATGTGACACTTACAAATGACGTGGAAGTTGTACATACAATTACACCAATGATCACTTCTGTACCTGCATCTCCATCCTTAAGAGACGCAAATGTATTTGCTTTGTTTAGTGATGGGTTTGAGTTCAATGGTAATTTATATGGCTGGGAACATGGAGAAGCAGCTACCGGTGGAACAGTTGTCTCTGTTGGTGATAACAGCGTTACCCATTTCCCTAGGGTAGGTAGTACTGCCGGTGTATTAACAGTTCCAACCGTTGAAACGGCCAGTGCGATAGTCGGTATAGCAGCTGTCACTGATATTCATTTTGATGTGTATTCAGATTTTGCTGAAGGTATAGACTTATTGAAGATAACAATCGTTAACGGAGCATCAAACTATGTTGTTGACGGTTTATCGTTAACTAATGGAGAGTGGACTGGTTTTGATCTGAGTTTAACCAATGGATTCTCTGGTTCTGTTGAAGCGATAGATGAAATAAGGTTTGAATTGGGAACTGGAGGAAATGCCAATGACCATGCTTCCATTTTTGTTGATAATGTATATCTGTATAGAGCTACCGGGTCTGAGATTATCAATGGCGATTTTGAAGCAGATAATAATATTTGGAGATTTCCACTTTTTTCTGATGAATCCACAACAAACCCATATGGTTCCAGTTCAGATGGTTCAGATTTTGATTACAATGGTAATAATACAGGGGATAAGACCAGGGGAGCTAAATGGAGCTCCAGTCAATCCGGAGGAATCGGGGACTTCAGAACAGCTGATTCCAGATACGCCTATCAGGAACTTGATCTAACACCTGGTGCAGATTATGTATTGGAATACCAATATGCAATTCGAGAGGGTGATGGAGCATCTTTGGATGGAAATAAAGTTGTAGGATTAATTCTGAACGGGCAATACATTGATGGAGTGGAGGCTGTAAATGATATTACCTCAAATAACCTTGGGTTTCATGAAGGGTTCATAGCAGAGGGTAAGTTCAATGAAACAGTAAACGGTTATGGGACATTTGTGCAAATCCCATTCACATCTCCTGAGAGTGGTGAGGTTTCTGTACTGTTTTATGCGAATACAGCAGTTGATGCATACATTGATAATGTAAAGGTAGTTGAGATGGGGAGTGTTGTAGGACCTTCGGTCGAATTCACATTCGAGACTGATGTAACAAACTTTCTTGAACATACTTTTACTAATAGCTCAATTAGTGCTAGCTCGTTTGAGTGGAATTTTGGTGATGGCAATACATCAACTGAAAAGTCTCCCACACATACTTATGCAAACACTGGTACATACAATGTAAGTCTAACTGCAACCAATGCTTCTGGCAGTGTAGTAGCAAACGAGACTATTGTGGTATCGGACCCCGCGGGAGGGGCTACTTTTGCGGCTGTCTTGCAAAATGCTGATTTTCAAACATACCCGACAGCAGAGCAAAACAATAACGACCTGGTTGATGCATGGACAATTGACCCTGATAACACATTCAATGATGGGTCAGACACACCATTTAATTTCTGGAGAAATGATGACCTGGAAGGATGGGTATCTGATGAAGCCAATACAGGAGGAACAACTGATAAGGCAAGCTCCTCGTCAACCAATGCACAGTCAGCAGGAGGTACTTCTGGCAGATCACTAAAATTCGATAGTCCAGGTGAGAGAGCTTATCAGCCTTTTGAAGTTGAGGAAGGTGTAGAATACACAGTTTCTGCGTTTGTAAGATCAGAAGCAACACCTGCGGCAGATGTTGAAGGAACCTTTTATATCTTAAATGATGAGCCTGCGGATGAAACAGATTTGGCATCATTTGCTATTGCAACATTGCCTGTAACTGCAACTGAAGTTGACACCTGGCAAAATGTCTCGTTTAGCTTCACGGTTAATTCAACTTTCAGTTTTTCTCAAGACAGAGTAGACGAAAATACAGAAGATATCCTAACCTCTACTGATCAAAATTTCGTGATCTTCTACTTTGTTCCGACAAGCACGGTAACAAGTGATAATGAGGTTTGGATTACAGATATAGTGTTAGAAACTGACGGTTTTTAATTAGCTACTTTATAGGGTTTAGATTCTTCTTCATCTATTGGAATTTGTATCTGTGGCGTGCTTTGGCCGCCACAGACGCAATTCCTTCTTGACTAAGTATTGAATGCAATAACCCAGGAAGAGCTTAATAATGACCATAAATGATAGTGGGAGATAGAGATAGAATCACAAAATGAATAGAAATAGCGAAAAATACATATTGACAGACAAATTAGAGTGGGAACAACTTGGTGGAGGCGTTTCAAGAAAGTTCCTGGGTTATGATAATCAGATAATGATGGTCCTGGTAAAATTTGAAAAAGGAGCAGAGGGATCACCACATTCACATTTTCACACACAAGCTACCTATTGCGTTTCGGGCAAATTTGAATTTAAGATTGATGGGGTGAAGCAAGTGATTCAGGGTGGAGATGGAGTATACATTGAACCAAACCTCATGCACAGTGCAATATGCCTGGAAGAGGGAATGCTGATTGATACATTCAGTCCCGTGAGAGAAGATTTCTTAAGTGGGGACGGAGTCTCCTATTTTGGCAATAAAGCTTAAAAAATGAAAATTAAAGGGTTAAGGTGGTGGATTATTGGCTTGGTTTGTCTTGCTACAATTATCAATTACATTGATAGGTCTGCATTGGCCATAATGTGGCCAGACATTTCTGAGGATTTAGAAATGACAAAGAACGACTATGCCTTGATACTCAATGTTTTTCTTGTGGCATATGCAATTGGTCAGTCTGCCTCCGGGAAGATGTTTGATAAGATTGGAACTAAAATGGGGTTTGTAGTTTCTATCACTATTTGGGGATTGGCGACTGCCTTGCACGCATTTGCAAAGGGAGTATTTTCCTTCAGCTTCTTTCGGGTGCTTTTAGGACTTGGTGAAGCAGGTAACTGGCCGGGTGCTGTGAAAAGTAATGCAGAATGGTTTCCTGTTAATGAAAGAGCCTTTGCACAGGGTATTTTTAATTCAGGTGCAGCGATGGGCTCAATTGTAGCTCCACCTCTAATCGCAATCGTATGGGTAGCTATAGGCTGGAAAATGACTTTTGTGCTACTCGGGTTATTGGGGCTTTTATGGGTCATTCCTTGGATCATATTCAATAAGGCTGTGCCCGCCAAACATCCATGGATTTCTGAAGAAGAGAGAAAGTACATCCTTTCCGGAATGGAAGACAAAGCTGAGGATAATCAAAAACCTGGTCTGAGTATGATTGAAATTTTGTCTCACAGAGAATCGTGGGCGGTACTGGCGTCACGCTTTTTTGTGGAACCGATCTGGTGGCTATTTGTAGGCTGGATGCCTATTTACCTGGCAGATGTCTATGGGTTCAATGTAAAGGAAATTGGTTTGATGGCTTGGGTGCCATATGTGGGAGCAGCCCTTGGAAGTTTGTCAGGTGGATATTTCTCGGGTCGCCTTATGACAAATGGTACTTCTGTGGATAGCGCACGAAAGAAAACCATATTGGTGGGTAGCCTGATTATGTTTTTTGGGATGGCTGCAACAATCATGTTTGGGAATACTCCAGAAAAATTTGTTGGAATTGTAGCCTTGGTGCTTTACGGATTCCAATTTGTGATATCAAATATTCAAACAATTCCAAGTGACTTATTCAGTGGTAAATCGGTAGGGTCACTCGCAGGTTTGGGTGGAACAGTCGGGATATTCTCAGTAATCATTATGAATTTCCTGGTACCGGTAATAACAGAAAATTACTCCTATACTCCTGTCTTTATTATGATAGCAGTATTTGTACCGATGGGTTATTTATCGATAAAATTTTTCGCAAAAGAGATAAAGCCAGTTGGCTAATAGATTGAAATAAAACTTTAAAAAAATATATTAAAAATGGGTATTAAAGAAGAAAATAGAGTTGCGATAGTTACTGGAGCAACTGGTGGGATTGGGTTTCAAGTAGCCAAAAGACTCGGACAAGATGGCTATATAGTTATACTCAATGGCATAGAAGATGATGAAGGTGCCAAGAGGGTTGAGGAGTTGTGTCAGGAAGGCATCAAAGCTGAGTACTTTGGATTTGATGTTACAAAAGAAGATGAAGTATCATCAAACATTTCAGCGATTGGGCAAAAATACGGTCGCATAGATGTGTTGGTAAATAATGCAGGAGGTTTAGGAGGTCGTCAAAGATTTGAAGAGATGACTACTGAATTTTATAGGTTCGTTATGGCGCTAAACCTTGATTCGGTCTTTTTTGCTTCACGAGCTGCCATCCCGTATCTCAGGAAAGCAGATAAGCCTTCCATTATCAATTATACTTCTAATGCTGGATGGAATGCCGGAGGGCCAGGTGCAGGTATTTACGGCACATCCAAAGCAGGTGTACATGCAATTACCAGAGCATTAGCCAAGGATTTGGCTGAATATGGCATAAGGGTTAATGCAGTTTCACCAGGTACTATCGATACTCCTTTTCATGCGCAAATCAAATCAACAAAACCAGAGGTGTTTGCATCCTGGAAGAATAACATACTGTTGGGAAGGTTGGGCGAACCTGAGGAGGTAGCATCTGTTGTGTCATTTCTTGCCAGCAACGATGCATCATTTATTACTGCTGAAACCATCCAGATTGGAGGTGGTCAGGCTTTAGGCATTTAACCAAACATAACATTATTATGAGGCTAATAGGAAAAATTGCTGTTGTAACCGGAGGTGCACGTGACATAGGACGTGCTATAAGTATCAAACTAGCTGAAGAAGGAGCTAAGGTTGTTGTTAATTTCTTCAGTAGTGAGAAAGACAGCATGGAAACAATAGCAGCAATCAAAGCAATAGGTGGTGAAGCAATAGCTGTTAAAGGAGATGTTACGAAACAAGAAGATATTGATTATTTAGTAAACGAAACCAGGGAGGCTTATGGCGAAACGGTGGATATATTAGTCAACAATGCTGGCGGTCTTTTTGCTCGTAAAACGATTTGCGACATTGATGAAGCTTTCTATGACCTTGTAATGAATGTGAATTTTAAGGGAACTGTATTTGTCACCAAAGCCTTTAAGTCTATGATGAAAAATGGTGGTTCAATTATCAATTTGGCATCTCAGGCAGGACGTGATGGAGGAGGACCGGGATCTGCCATATATGCTGCTTCAAAAGGAGCAGTGATGACTTTAACACGAAACTGGGCGAAGGAGTTTGGTCCGGAAGGAATCAGAATAAATGCTGTTTGCCCGGGTATGATCGCTACAAAGTTTCACGATGATTTTACCAAAGAGGATGTACGCCTTAGAGTCGCGGGGAACACGCCATTGAGAAGAGAAGGGCAAGCTATGGAAGTTGCTGATCTGGTTGCCTATTTGGCAAGTGATGAGTCCTCATTTATGACTGGCAATAGTGTAGATATTAATGGAGGTTTGGCATTTTCTTAGGTGATAAACGACTCACTAGATCCAGGTTCAAGCCTGCTGTTGGCAGTAATTGGTATTGTAGCAGGTTTTCTTAATGTTGTTGGAGGAGGGGGCTCATTATTGACCTTACCTGTGATGATATTCATGGGCCTTCCTCCCAACATTGCAAATGCCACTAACCGCGTAGCGATTTTATGGCAAAATGTGTTTGCGATTAACAAATTCCGGAAGGCTGGGATTGTGGAAACAAAATACAGTATTTATCTCGGGTTGGCAGCTATACCTGGAGCCGTTTTAGGTGCGTGGCTCGCGATAGATGTCAAGGGGGAGCTTTTTACAAAAATGCTTTCGGTGATAATGCTGCTAGTGGGGGTTCTAATTTTATTAGGAACCCCTACTAAAAATATTCAGTCTCAGTACAAGGCTGGGAATAAATTATGGTTGGGAATTGTGCTGTTTTTCCTAATTGGTATTTATGGAGGTTTTATTCATGCAGGAGTGGGATTCATAATCATTCTTGTTTTGGATAGACTCATGAAAGCACCCATGTCGCGGATCAACAGCGTAAAGGTGATAGTAGCTTTTGTCTATACACTTGCCGTGCTGATGATCTTTGTATACCGGGATATGATCAATTGGCAATACGGATTAACCCTGGCAGTGGGTACGTCAGTTGGTGGATGGTTGGGAGGTTATTTTTCTATTAAGAAGGGCGATAAATGGATCAAAGCTCTGATGTTTTTAGCTATTGTGGGATTGTCAGTTAGACTGTGGTTCTATTGATGAAATGTTGAGAAATAAATTAATGAAAGTAAATAAAACTATACTGATAGGGTTGGTCATGGTTATCAATTCACTCGCTCTTTTTTTTGGATGCTCTGAGACATCCAACACTGGAGGTAGTACTGTAGTCGATAAGGTTTATGCAAGTGAGGTGATTCCATTTTTTGAATATTGGAATTTGATTCTGGGAGATGGGTCAAACATAGGGCAGGCTATTGATTATGAGAACACAGATTTCTTTTTCACTTCTTCCGATGAAAATGGAAGTTGGGTCGTTTTCAAAGCTCCTAATGCTGGCAGTACCCATGGTACTTCAAATAATACGAGGACTGAACTGGCACAATTAAAAAAATGGTCACCTATGACCAAAGCCAAATTGTCAGCGACATTAAAAGTAATGAATGTTTCAGCTACCGGTGATGCCCGTGTAGCAGCCACGCATTCTGTTGTGGTTGGTCAAATCCACAGTGCAGATGGACATGAGAACGAACCACTCAAAATCTTCTACAAGAAGTTTCCCGGTCATTCCAGGGGGTCCGTTTTCTGGCATTATGAAATCAATACCGATGGTGACGACAATTCTGGGAGATGGGATTTTTCTTCAGCGGTATGGGGAAATGACTTTTCTGTAGTGGGAGAGGACGAGAATATCTATCCGGAGGAGCCTTCAGATGGCATTAAGTTAGGAGAAGAGTTTAGCTATGAAATTGAAGTAAAAGAGGGTACAATGTACCTGAAATTTGAAAGTGCAGGACATGAAACTAAAACTTTCTCGAAAGATTTAACCCAATCAGCATTTACAACATTAGCTAGTCTGCCAAAACAGACAAAAGAACTGTTTGCACCAATAGGTCAATCTGGGGTGGAAAGGGTAAATGCATACCATGATGAGGGACTCTTCTTTAAGTTAGGGTGCTATAATCAAACTAACGGCAAGTCACCAGAAGTAAACAAGATATGGTGCTCCGGTGCTGAGACCTTCAATGGAGACATACAAAAACAATACGAGACTGGAAACTACGCTGAGGTTTGGTTCAAGAATGCTTCGATATTAGTAGGCGAAGATGCTGTATCTAACAAGGAATATTTTACCAGGAATGATAGATTATAAGATGATGATTAAACTACAAAAACTTTTTTTTATAGGTACTGTGATATTAATGATGGGTTGCTCCTCAACGGAGAAATCTGAAAGCAAAGAAGAGGTAATATCGAAATACCCTAGTGACGTAATCTCAAATCTGGATCAATGGAAAATCCTTCTTGGTAACGGAGAAACGGTAAGTGACCTTATAAATTATGAGCAGGAGGACTATTTCTTTGATGCAAGTGATGGAGCGAACTGGGTAGTTTTTAAAGCGCCAAATGGAGGCGTCACTTCACCAAATTCGCATAATACAAGAACGGAATTAGGTCAGAAGAAAAGATGGACCCCTATGGAGGGAGGCAAATTGAAGGGAACATTAAAGGTAATGCATGTTTCTACTTCCGGTGATGCCAGAGTAGCCGCATCTTATTCTGTGGTGATAGGACAGATCCATAGTGACGATGGTCATAAAAATGAACCATTGAAGATTTTCTACAAGAAATTTCCAGGACATGAAAAGGGCTCAGTTTACTGGAATTATGAGATAAATACAGAGGGGAGTAATGACGGTAGATGGGATTTTTCAACTCCTGTATGGGGCTATGATATGTCAGTAGTAGGTTCGGAACCTGATGTATATCCCAACGAACCTGAAGAGGGAATCGAATTGGGAGAAGTTTTTAGCTATGAAGTAAATGTTTATAAAGGCATCATGTATCTCACTTTTTCATCTGAGGGTCACGAGACTAAAATTTTCACTAAAAGTCTCATTGAATCTGAGTTCATCAATAAGGAAGATATTCCTCAGCAGACAAAGGATTTGTTTGTAGTCATTGGTCGGGATGGGACAGAAAAACCCTCAGCATATACAGGGGAGTCACAGTTTTTTAAGCAGGGGGCATATAACCAAACCAATGGCCGGCAAGCCGAGTCGAATATGGTTTGGAGCTCTGAATCTATAACATACGGGGGTGACCTTGAGAAGCAATATGCCAATGGCTGTTATACTGAAGTTTGGTTTTCTGATTCATATGTTGGGCCTGGGAAACTTCTTGATTAATTCATGAAAATGCAGAGAATTGAATATATGAAGACATTTAATAAGTTATCAATCATAGTTGCAATTTGGTTATTGATGGGCTGTCAACAGATCGCCCAAAGAAATGTCATAATGGTGGCTAATTCTGGTGAGTTAATAGATGCCATCTCAAAGGCCAATCCCGGAAGTGAAATTGTGATGAAAGATGGCGAATGGCAGGATATAGAAATCCAATTTACGGGTATGGGCACGGAAGAAAAACCTATTCAACTACGAGCCGAAACTCCTGGTAAGGTTATACTTACTGGTGCTTCTGAACTTAAACTGGGAGGACAATACCTGATAGTGGATGGACTTTATTTTAGGGATGGAGCATCCCCTTCAGAGGCTGTAATTCAATTCTTTATAGATAGTGATAATCTGGCAAATCATTGTCGGGTAACAAATACCGTAATAGAAGACTTCAACAAAGCCCAAAGAAACTTACAGGATTATTGGGTATTGTTTAAGGGAAGATATAATCAATTGGATCACTGTTACCTGGCTGGTAAGTCAAATCGTGGGCCCACAATTCGATTAAATCTTGCTGGAAATGAAAGTATCAAAAATTATCACAAAATCAATCATAATTATTTCGGGCCCAGGCCGCCAAGAGGTGGACCGAGTGCTGAAACAATACAGCTGGGAACGAGCAATACTTCCATGGTTCCAAGTTATACACAAGTATATAATAACCTGTTTGATCGTTGCAATGGTGAGGTAGAAGTCATCTCAAGTAAATCCAACTTCAATGAGTTCAGGAACAATGTTTTTTACAAGAGCGAGGGATCCCTTGTAACACGACATGGCAATTACTGTACGATTGATGGCAACTACTTCATTGGCGATGAGAATTCACCACATATTGGAGGTGTAAGACTGATTGGTACTGGGCATTGGGTGACCAACAATTATTTCTACAAACTAAGGGGGGAGACCTTCAGAGGACCGCTTGCTGTGATGAACGGAATAAAGAGGCCTGCAATTAACCGGTACATTCAGGTGACTGACGTGGTGGTAGCCTACAATACTTGGGTCGATTGTAAGTCTCCGTGGCAATTTGGTGTTGGATCTAATATTGACCAAAAAGATGTATTACCCGCTTCTGAAATTAGATCAGAGACACCAATACGCACAATTGTAGCAAATAATTTGATTTACAATTCAATAGGTGATGATAGCCCGATTGTTCGATATGATTCTATTGAGGGAATTACATTCAAAAGTAATGTAATCGATAATCAGGGAACACTATTCAGAGGGGTTGCAGGGCTTGATGAGCGAAATATGGAGATGAATGAATTATCCAATGATATCTGGACCACCACCACTGATCTCTCAAAGATTGAGGTTTATGAAGGTTTTGAATTTAAACGAATTGATAGCGACCTATTGGGGAATTCCCGAAATGAGATCAATAGTATTGGAGCAATCACAGCCAAATCAAATAAAATACCTGATGTTTTAGAACCTGCTAAATATGGACCAAAATGGTTCAATCCAAACGGGAGACAATCAAACCTTTCGGCGATTAGTGTTAATTCCTCAGAAGAATTAATAACGGCTCTGGCCAATGCAAATACTGGTGATACTATCAAATTGAATTCTGGTGAGTATGAATTGAGCACTCCTATAAGAGTAGATAAGAAGCTGATCATAATGTCTTTAGATAACCTAAACCCTGCTACCATAATTTATTCAGGACCTACAAATACACCCGCATTTGAAATGAACCCAAATGGGCACCTGAAACTTGATAGAATTCATTTAACTGGAAATGGAAGGAATTACGCATTCGCAAGCTTGAAAGAAAACATGTCTAGCCTGTATAATCTGGAAATCAACAATTCTCAAATATCGAATTTTGAATATGTGTTGAAAGGATATAAATATTCATTCTCAGAATACATAAAGGTTAGTAATTCAATTATCACAGACTGTGAAAATGGTATTGAACTTGCAGCAGAAGATGATGATAAAGGTGATTACAATGCTGAAAATCTATTGGTAACATACACGGAATTTACCAATATTAGCAAAAATGTGATTGATTATTATCGGGGAGGCTATGATGAGTCAACTGTGGGAGGAAATCTGATTGTAAAGGGCTGCAAGTTTATAAATTGTGGAGGGAAAGAAGAAAGCGGTATACTGATAAATACTTATGGAATAATTAACGTCAATATTGCTGACAATTCTTTCAAGAATAACGATGTAAAGCTGATTGCAAGGCTCTGGGGGGCAAAAAATAATGTTCATAGTAACAATATGATCGAAAACTCGGGCGAGCTAATAGTTGAACAAAATCTACCAATGAAATTGATGTATTAATGGGAAATCACAATAGACATATTGGATTGACTATTTTATTTATATCATTGATGACTTTGAGGTTATCAGGACAGAATCCTCAATGGATAAGGATTGACAATTTTGAGTCGCAGGCTCCTCTATTAGATTGGATCAAAGCTGACACCAGAAATGATACATCTCCCAGAATTGAAAACCCGCAAGTAACTGAAATCAGGAAAGAAGAGGGTGTAGAAAATCATTACCTACTTAAAAAGCCTGCTGCCGATGGTATAGTGGGTAATCGGAAAGCACTTAGTTTTCGTGCACTTCCGGTTCTGGTGGAAATAGGAAAAGTCTATACTTTTTATGTTCGTTTTCAGGTGGAGGAATTTCCAAACAATCATGTATTTGGGCTAAGTAATTTAGGACCAGCCGGTATAAAGGAGCATGACTATGACGCCTTGGAACCGAGCCTTCGAATTACAGACAAATATGAATCGGATGGTTACAAAAATGATGGTTCTCTGATGGTGATGAAAGGGAACAATTATCAGAAGACTTTCAATTTCAATGAAGACCGTGATGCACAGCCACTAGAAGTCGCAAAATGGTATGAAGTGTGGTTTGTGGTTGATAACAGATTGACTGCCGAGGGAGGACAATCATATGATGTCTACTTGAGAGGTGGTAATGAATTTCCTGTACAGAAACTGGTTTACAAAAGAGCAGACTTCAGAATGAAAAGGGAACTTCCGTTGATCTTTTTCATGACGAATTGCAATACCGGTCCAAAAGAAAAACCCTATGGAAACGGAGGCCTGAAATATGATGACCTGTATATGGCAGAAGGAGTACAGCTTTCTGATCCTAAAACAGTGATTAGGTGATAAGGCCTGAATATTAAAGTTTAATGACAGTTATGGAAATATATACAATGAAATATACAAGGCGCTCTAATAATGATTTCTCAATGAATTCAAGGAAAAAACCGATTCTGCATTTGATGCTCTTTTGCTTCACATTGACAATCTTTATTACTGAAGCAGTGGGACAAGATCCAAATTTACCTCCAAGTGAAAATTTTGATCTAACAAAATGGAAGATCACACTCCCGGATCAAACAGAAGTGGAGGAAAATGAACTTTCTAATGGTTTTGAAAGTCCTAATGAGTTCTATACGGATACAAATACGGGTGCAATGGTATTTGTTTGCCCAAATAATGGCGAAACTGGAGGAAGTTCCTACCCAAGATCTGAACTTCGGGAAATGCTTAGAGCAGGAAACACCAGCATCAGCACAAAAGGGATAGGATTAAACAATTGGGTTTTCTCGTCTTCAAGTCAGGCTAATCAGGAAGCATCAGGCGGAATAGATGGAATAATGACTGCCACAGTAGCAGTAGATCATGTTTCTACTACTGGAGAATCCAGCAAAGTAGGAAGAGTAATCATCGGTCAGATTCATGCTTCTGATGATGAACCGTGTCGTTTGTATTATCGCAAATTACCTGGAAACACAAGAGGTTCAATATATGTGGCTCATGAACCTACCACTTCATCTGAGCAATGGTATGAGATGATCGGAAGTAGAAGTAGTAACGCCTCTGATCCTTCTGATGGTATAGCACTTGGTGAAAAATTCAGTTATGAAATCAAAGTGGTATTTAATACACTGACTGTCTCGATTATGCGGGAAGGAAAAGAAGATGTTATTCAGGAAATTGATATGACCGATAGTGGTTTTGCCGATGACTGGATGTATTTCAAGGCTGGGAATTATAATCAGAATAATTCGGGTGATGAGGGTGACTATGCCCAGGTTTCTTTCTTTGAACTTGAGGTATTACATAATTCAGCTAACGAGCCCCCTTCGGTGAACATTACTTCCCCGGTGAATGATGAAGTATTTATTGAAAGAGGTGATGTAACAATTGAAGCAGAAGCTTCCGATAGTGATGGGACAATTGCAAAAGTTGAGTTTTTTCAGGGGGAAACTAAAATTGGCGAAGATACCACTTCACCTTTCTCAATTACATGGGAAAATGTAGCGAAAGGAAGTTATGCTATTACCGCAAAAGCAACAGATGATATAGGATCAAGCACTACTTCTGAAAGTATCAATATCGTGGTGAATTCTCAACCTACCGGATACGATGTTCCTTATGATATCCCAAGGTTTCAAAACTATCTGGCTGAATGTAAGCTTCAAGCTCCAACAAGTTCAACGGCTGCTACCCCAAGTCAAATAATCAATGGTTATTCGTCGGATAATTTTTATGTAGCCGATGGAGACAAGATAGCCTTCAACCAATCTGGTGAGAGCAATCGCACTGAGCTTAGAAATGAAACTAACTGGATTATTTCCGAGGGTGATCGTTCCCTTCATGGAACCATACAAATTGCGGAACAGACTTGTGATCAGGTGACGGTTGTTCAAATTCATGATGATGCAAATGCAGGAGACGGACCAAATAAACCACTTTTGAGAATTTACAAGCACTTAAGCAAAGAACCTGCGAACCATATATGGGCAGCCATCAAGACAGATAACTCTGGTGATAATACCGATCAATATGATTTAGGACTGGCACCTGAGGGATATTGGGGATTTGATGTAAGATTGGTGGATGGAAATATGATTATCAATATAGACGGTGAGGAAAAAGTAGGTGTGGATGTCTCTTTTTGGGATTTCCCGAGTTACTGGAAAGCTGGTGTTTATCTACAAAATGAAGGAGAGGCTACAGCACACTTTGCCGAGCTTTACGAAGGTGATGGATCTCCGGTAAATCATTCTCCATCCGTCACTATTACTAATCCTGTAAATGGTGAAGGTTTTGCCGCCGGAAGTAATATCACAATCACTGCAGATGCTATTGATACGGATGGTTCCATTAGCAGGGTAGAATTTTATCAGGGAAATGTTAAACTCGGAGAGGATGAATCGGCTCCTTTTGAATTAGTTTGGAGTGATGTTGAGGAAGGAAATTACACGATTACGGCAATAGGTGTTGATAATGATGGTGCTTCATCGGCATCATTAGGGATAGATATATCAGTAGGCACAGTATATCATATTGCAATTTCCACAACAGGTCAGGGTAATGTTTCTACAAACCCGGAAGGACCAGAATTTAGTGAGAACTCAGTTGTTAGCTTACTGGCTACTCCCTCTGATGGATATACGTTTGAAGGTTGGGGTGGCGATTTATCCGGGAGACAAAACCCAATAAGTATTACCATGGACGCTAACAAAACTGTCATTGCAAATTTTGAAGCGATCCCCACTTATACCTTGACTGTTTCAATAGTAGGTAATGGATCAATTGAAGTGAGCCCTATAGCTGAAACATATCAGGAAGGTTCCGTGGTTTCATTAGTAGCCATTCCTGATTCTGATTTTCAGTTTGCAGGATGGAGTGGAGATATCGTTGATACAGAGGACCAAATAGATGTTACCATCACTGAGGATCTTTCTGTTATCGCTACTTTTGGATCAATTCTATCGACGAATAGGGAAATAACTAATGGTATAACAGTCTTCCCTAACCCAGTTGATGAGCAAGCAAATATTGAATGTTACATCCCTGTATCTTCCTCTGTGAGTTTGACCATTCATGATGCGTCCGGAAAGCAAGTAGATGAGTTGATCTTTAACAAACCAATTCAAGGAAAACACCAATTCAAATGGGATGTTCCGAAAAACTTACAATCTGGGCTCTATATCATCAAGCTTCATGCAGATGATATATCGATTAATTCACGGGTTTATTTGAAGCGTTTTTGAAATGGAGTTATGTGGACATTTGACTCGAGGCTAATGATCTCAATTAGGGACAAGAGAATTACAGGCATCATGATATTGTGAAATGAAAAAATTGATTCAATTTTTACTTGCCTTTGGTCCTGGAATTTTCGCTATCGGTTACACAATTGGGACGGGAAGTGTTACATCAATGATAGTGGCAGGTAATAATTTCGGTATGGACTTGTTGTGGGTATTACTTTTTAGTTGTCTGTTTTCTGGAGTTCTTATTTACGTATCCGGGACCTACTACCTTACTACAGGAGAAACTGCACTATATGCAGTTAGGAATCATTTACCTTTCGGAAAGTTCATAGCAATAGCCATCATTGTTACAGTTGGCATTGGTCAATGGAATTCTTTGATTGGGATTTTGGGTATCACTTCGAATGTGATCTTTGAAATACTTGTCATCAATTTTCCACATTTGGAAAACGCTAAATATGAATTGGTTTTGGGTCTGGCGATCGTGATTGTTGGTGTTTTCTATATTTTATTAATCAAAGGCAATTACGCAGTTTTTGAAAAGGTGCTGGTTCTGTTTGTAACGCTAATGGGGCTTTCATTCATGTTTACACTCTTTTTTGTTTTCCCACTGCCCTCAGAAATAATTCTGGGGCTTGTTCCAAGGGTTCCTAAAGTTGAGGGAGCAGGTATTTTGATTGCAGCTTTTGTGGGGACCACTATGGCAGGAGCGACATTCTTGTCTAGACCATTATTCATTCAAGGCAAAGGTTGGTCAGCCGAGAACTTTAAATCTCAGAAGCATGACTCAATTGTCGCAGCTACACTCATATTTATCATCAGCGGATCAATCATGGCTGTTGCGAGTGGCAGTTTGCATGGAACAGGTATTGAAATTACACATGTGCTTGATATGTCAGGAGCATTAGAGCCTTCAGCTGGGAAATTTGCGGTAACAATATTCTTTGCTGGAACACTAAGTGCTGGACTATCATCAATATTCCCATGCTTAATGATTGTCCCTCTGATGCTTGGAGACTTTAGTGCAGGAAAGCTTGATGTGAAGTCAATTCGCTTTAAGTTGATTACTGCCATAGCGAGTGTTTTGGCTTTGAGTGTGCCTTTTTTCGGTTTTAACCCAATAAGAGGGCAAATTTTGACACAGGTCTTTAACGTATTTGGGTTACCACTTGTGGTGGCAAGTTTTCTCTTTTTATGGAATCGCAAGAGCCTTAATTCACCCCATAAGAAGATGATTCTCAACATAATTATGATAGGTGCTTTTGTGTTTTCAGTAGTGATTATGGTGAATGGGTTAAGTGATATTTTTAGTTAATTCTCAAAATTTTATGCTCATGATTTGTATTGTGTGTGGCGTATCAGGTACAGGAAAATCAACTATCGGAAGATTACTTGCTAATCGTGTGAACTTGCCTTTTTTTGATGCTGATGATTTTCATTCGGTAGCCAATATTCAAAAAATGAAAAATGGCAATCCTTTAGAAGACTCAGATAGGCTAGAATGGCTAAAAGCATTATCACTCCATATAAAGGAATGGGAGAGTAATGGAGGTGCTGTGCTGGCTTGTTCAGCCTTGAATTGCCTTCATAGAAGAATTTTAGTTCCTTATCCCCAAATAGAGGTCAAGTGGATCACATTGGAAGGTGAACGTGACTTGGTTCTATCAAGAATATTAAATAGAAATGGACATTTTTTTTCAGCGGGGCTATTGGATTCTCAATTTGAAATTTATGAAAGGCCAAAAAATTCCTGGGTATTTAACATTGAATACGCTCCTGGTGAAATTGTATCTGATATCATTCAACGTATGAGTTTATAAATATGACAGAGTTGGGCAATAAAGGTTGAGGGTGGGGGCGAGTCTGAGCAGAAACCCTGATTTTCAAGCTGACTATTTTGGAGGTGCAAGTCACAGAAATTTGAATGAGTAGCTTATCCCTGCATCTCTTTTAGGCTTTTTATGTCTTTGATCAATTGGTGAATAGCAGATTGGTTTAGACCATTGTAAATTCCCCGGATGTATCTGTTCTGATCGATTAAGACAAAATTTTCAGTGTGAATGAAATCGTCTGGATCTTTTGTAAGGCCCAGATCTTCTTCTACGAAGTAGTGATTTCTTCCAAGATCATACATATGTTCCCTGTCTCCGGTTAATAGATGCCATTTCCCATCAATCACTCCCTTTAAATCAGCATATTCCGATAAGACTGTGACACTATCATACTCTGGTGTTACTGAATGTGATAACAGAAGTACTTCGTCATCTTCCATAAATTCAGATTGTATGATTGCCATATTGCTGGTCATTTTTGGGCATATGCCCGGGCAAGAGGTAAAGAAAAAATCAACAATATAAATCTTCCCGGCAACATCTTTTTCAGTAATATATTTGCCTTGCTGATTTTGCAAATTGAACGCTGGAATACGATGAAAATTAGAAGGAATGTCTTCCGGATTGTTAAACCATCGGGGTGTAAAAGTTGCTTCAGCATAATAGGGCAAATTGCCAGTTTCAGAGTGCATGTCTGAATTTGATTGACATCCGGTACACACCTGGATTATAATCATGAAGATAAGTGTTATCCTATTCATTTACTACTAATTTTTCATTGGAGAGTTCGTAACAGAGGTTTGCTCTTTTTAATCCATATATTCTTCCATTGCGAGCCTCGTAGTTCACATATAACTTTCCATTTTTTCTCCAGGCGCATTGGAGTCCTTCCTCTTTGCCATTTTTCATATTCATTACTTTGAAGAGCTGACCAGTATTATACCATTGTCTTTGTTCACCATGGAGAATGCCGTTTTCATCATAGTTATTAATTGATCTTATTGATCCATTACTCCACCACGATTTTGTTTCACCAACATGTTTGTTATACTGATAATTTGCTTTGAAACTCATTCGTCCATTTTCAAACCATTTGATTCGTTCACCATGCTTATACCCTCCTTTATAGGAAATAATTTCAGAGAAAAGATCATTTGAATATTGAGAAGTACTAATACCCGTAAAAGGAACTCCTTTGTATATAACAACTCCAGTTGATTTATTTACCTCAAGTTGATCTGCTGATACATATTCTCCAGGGTATATTAAACCATCCCAGGTACCTCGTTTGATGTATCCTAATAGTAGAGTCGAGACTACTATCAGGGTTACAATAAGTCCACTAATTAATCGCATTTGGAGTGCCTTGATAGTCACCTGGAAATAATATGTAATATTGGTTTAAGTACAGTTCATTCTGAATATGATAATGATATTCTTCGTCACTACTGTATTTAGTGACGCTACTGTGTCCCCCTGATGCATCGAGATCGTTAGGATAGGTACCTGTTGATGTGCATTTTCTACCGTATAAAAAGAATCCATCAGCAATAATTCCAATCAGATTGTCATCGTCTTCTGAAAATGAAACTGGTTCTAAGTGATAGTGATAACTCTGAGGACCAGTATGTGCTCCATTGAAATCTAGTGAGCCAGCTGCATCATCTAACGGAACATTGGGACCTTCCTGGTCATTGTATATCACTGAGCCACTCACCGCGATACCAATAGCCCCTAAACCAGTAGCTGAGGTTGATGTTGCCAATTCAGGATTAGCTGGAACTGTGAGTGAATAGGAACCATTAAAATCGTCTATGTTTCCTGGAGCCATTTGCTCATAAGAGGTTACAGTAGGCTCCTCAAACAAAGGATGATTTTCAGTTGTGTTAGTGTTTGTGCACATAGTTCCCATAGGACTTTCCAAACACCTTTCTGTCGTATTTGACCAATATGGAGATGTGTGATTTGGTAGACCATCAGTTTCTATAGTGATCTCAGTGCCATCACTACTAAGAGTAATGGATATATCATCTTCAAAAGCATCGAAAGCAGAAGGAAGTTCATTAATCATACCTGAAGTATCATCTGGATCATCACCCCCACATGAAATAATGAATAATACAATACTAATTGAAAAAAGGGTTTTACCTATTTGATTCATAACGTCTATTTCTTATTTGTTTCCCGATTTAGACGCTAAGTGTATAAGAATCCCTCGCTCGTAATTAAAAAATATGATATTTTTTCTTTGACAAAGAGGTGGCCCTCTGATCATTAGTAAAAAGGCCCAATTTATTAACCATGTTATCTCCTTTCTGGAGGAGGGGGAGGTTGATTGTTCTCTCCAAGGAGGACTTTTAAAATATCGGCCATAATTTTATCGAAATCAGTTAATTGCTCAGTATTACAAATGTTTCTAAGGTCTTCAAAATGCTGATAAGTGATACTGACTTTTTGTTCATGAATGGCACTAATCGATTTCAACAAATGGCTGTTATTGTTAACATTATTATTGGAGAGGTTTTGGAAAAAATCTTCGATTATTTTTTTTTCGTTTTCGCTAAGTGTTCGCATTTTTTCTCGATGCTCGCTGGCTAACCCGTAATATATGCGTCGTTGTGATTCTGATAAGTTTAGCTTCGTACTTATAATTTCTTTCAGGTCTGAAGGGTTCTTATGTGGGGCCTTGTTTGACAGTAGAACAATCAATAAAACATTAACTGCAAGCATCAAGAAAAAGCCGATTTGATAAATTTTCTTATTCATTTCCATAGATATTAAAATCGGTTACTAATAGCTGCAGATCTGAATTATCGGGTCTAGGAGTATTGAAATAATCGGTAATTACTAAAACATTAGAGCAAATAACTAATGATATCACAGCAGCAACAGCCAACCATCGTTTTGTTGTATTGTGCTTAACAAACTTGGTATTCTCTATTTCTTGCAGTATTTCAGGAAATACTTTCTTCGGTGCTTTTGCCCTTTCAATGCCTTCAAGACTATTCATTATTTCCGATACACGTTTGTCAGTATTCATATTCATTTTGACGTAATTTTATATTAATTCCCTCGATCAGGAAAATATGTTCTTAATTCTTCTCTTAGATTGGCTTTTGCCCTTTGCACGAGCGATTCAATTGATTTTCTACTGAGATTCATTATTTCTGCCACTTCCTTTTGAGGCAGACCTTCTATTTGAGTTAGTATAAAAGCTGTTTTTTGCTTTTCATTAAGGACATCTATTGCCTGGAATATTAGTTTCGCATTTTCCATATTCTGCAATTCGACACCAGGGTGTTCGAAATGAGACATCTCATACTTGACTTCCACAGAGTTTTTAATATAAAGTGAAGTGAAAATTCCACGTCGTTTGCCTACATTCTTCTTTCTTAAAAAATCTAGGGATTTATTTACTGTAATTCGGTATATCCAAGTGGAAACGGATGACTTAAATTGAAATGCTGGGGCGGATTTGTAAATTGTGATGAATACATCCTGTAAAAGTTCCTGAGCGTCTTCTTCATTCTTGGTATAACTTAAAAGAGTATTGAAAACCTTATCGCTATAGATCCTATAAAGCTTTTCAAAAGCGTCATTGTTTCCTGTCGCTATTAATTTGATGTAGCTTTCATCACTCATATTATATCCTCAAGAATTTATCACGGAGTATTTAGGAATGTTTGTTTGAAACTCTAAGTATAGAATATTATTGTGAAACTTTTTAACCGAGATGAATAGAACAACTGCCAACTGTGATACGCACTCCTGAATTACCCACTTCTGGTATTTGAACATTTTCAGTGTATCTTAAACACGGAAAAGCCATTGATTGAATACCATGAGTAAAATTGGTCCTTTGGATACTGCTGTTTCGTTAGATTCTTATGAATGTACAATAGCTGTTGAATGCTGTGTTTTTGGATTTCAGGATAATGAGTTGAAAATTCTGTTGGTAAAAAGGTCTATTGAACCATTCAAAGATCACTGGATGCTTCCGGGAGGGGCAATGGGAGAAGGTAAAACATTGGCCAAATCTGTTTTAGATGTACTAGAGAACCTTACAGGCATCAACAAAATTTCTTTGGAACAAGTCGCCTGTTATAGTGCCGTTGACAGACACCCGGTTAAGAGGGTGGTGTCAGTATCTTTTTATGCATTGGTCAAACCAGAAAATTATCCGGTCATTCCTAAGAATTATATCTCAGATATTAAATGGTATGCTTTGGATGCTTTGCCCAAGCTAGGATTTGATCATGACCAGTTATTACGAGATGCACTGGAAAAGCTACGAGCAAACCTGAGAGACCATTTCATTTTCGGTGAATTGCTTCCAAATAGGTTCACCTTAACAGAACTTCAGGAGCTTTACGAAAAAATATTAGGTGAAGCGCTAGACAGAAGAAACTTCCGCAAGAAAATCCTGCAAATGGACTTATTGGTAGATACCAAAGAAAAGAAAGCTGGTGTAAAAGGAGGTCCCGCCTTATTCAGATTGAAAAAGTAAGCTAAAAATTAAGATATGGAAACTTGCATCTGATCCTTTCTGTGTATATATTACACAGAAATAAAAACAACATTCTTTTCTTATTATGAATACTAAAGTCGTAACCTTCGGGGAAATCATGTTGAGACTAGCTCCACAAGGATTTCTCAGGTTTTCACAAGCAAACAATTTTGATGTCGTTTATGGTGGTGGTGAATCCAATGTAGCAGTTTCATTGGCCAATTATGGTGTACCTGTAGATTTTGTAACGCGTCTACCTAAGAATGACATTGGAGAGTGTGCTTTGATGGAAATGCGAAAGCGAGGGGTGAATACCCAAAACATCATATTTGGTGGTGATCGTCTGGGAATTTATTTCCTGGAAACAGGTGCTGTAAGTCGCGGAAGTAAGGTGGTATATGATCGTGCCCATTCGGCGATGGCAGAAATTGAAGCAGGTATGGTGGATTGGGATAAAGTATTTGAGGGATCAAGCTGGTTTCACTGGACTGGAATTACTCCGGCTATTTCTCAAGGAGCAGCTGATGCTTGCCTGGAAGCTGTAAAAGTGGCTTCCAAAAAAGGAATTACCATCTCCACAGACTTAAATTATCGAGCAAAGCTATGGAAGTATTGTGATGCCGCTAAACGGGAAGCGATTATGGCTGAACTTACGTCTTATTGTGATATCATACTTGGCAATGAAGAGGATGCAGAAATGCACTTTGGAATTAAGCCAGAAGGCATAAGCGTGCAAACAGAAGGGCACAATGTCAAAGCGGAAGCATTCCTTTCTGTTTGTCAGCAAATGATGAAAAAGTTTCCACGTGCAAAGAAGGTAATAACCACCCTTCGTGGATCAATATCAGCCTCCCATAACACATGGGCTGGTGTGCTATATGATGGTACTAAAATGTATGAAACACGACAGTATCAGATCACTGATATTGTAGACAGAGTAGGTGGAGGGGATTCCTTTATGGGAGGTTTAATTTATGGACTACTCACATATCCTGAAGACGACCAGAACGCTTTGGATTTTGCAGTTGCTGCTTCTTGTTTGAAGCATACAATTAAGGGAGATGCCAATCTTGTGACAGTGGCTGAAGTAGAGAAACTCATGGGTGGAGATGCCTCTGGTAGAGTGGCTAGATAATATTGTGGGGTCGGGAAATCGGTTCAATTCAAAAAACAGACTTCTTCATTGTGCTACCCGACCCCTATTTCAAATGACCCATCCTGTCATTGGTTTTAACAAAATTCTAATTCAGCATGAGTAAAAAAGTTGTCACTTTCGGCGAGGTCATGATGAGGTTTTCGCCTCCTGGTTATGCAAAATTTTCGCAGGCTACAACTGTTGAATTGGCCTATGGTGGAGGTGAAGCAAATGTGGCAATTTCTCTGGCCTACTTCGGAATGAATGCATTTCATATCACAAGGTTTCCGGACAATCTGATTGGCAGGTCAGCTACTCAGTACTTGAGACATCATTGGTTGCATACCAAATACATTAGCTATGGAGAGGGGAGAATGGGGAAATATTTTCTTGAAAAAGGAGCTGTCCATCGTCCTAGTGTGGTGGTTTATGAAAGAGACAATTCTGCATTTTCCAAAATTCAGGCAGGTATGTTTGATTGGAAACACATTCTCAGGAATGCAGACTGGTTCCATTGGACAGGAATTACACCTGGTATATCACAAGGTGCTGCTGATGAATGTCTCACTGCTATCAAAACAGCCAATGAAATTGGTGTTCCGGTTTCCGTGGATGTTCATTCAAGAAAAAACCTTTGGCAGTATGGAAAAGCCAAACAGGAAGTTATGCCTGAACTGGTAGGAGGGTGTGATATCGTGATTGCAAGTCCTTATGACATGCAGGAGAACCTGGGTGTTGCTCTCGAAACCGATGACCTTGCTACTGCATCCCAAAAGCTGAAGCAGGCTTTTCCGAGAGTCAAAAAGGTAGTGGATAAAAACAGGGAAGCGCTGAGTGCATCGCATAACAGGATCAAAGGATTCATTTGGAACGGATCGGATATATTATCCTCACCATCTCAGGATGTAACACACATTGTAGATAGGGTAGGAACTGGGGATGCCTATGCAGCTGGTATTATCTATGGTCTTCTAAACCTGGAAGACGATCAGCAGGCAGTCAATTTTGCGGCAGCCGCATGTGCGTTGAAACATACAGTAGAAGGTGACGTGAACATGGTCTCAGTAGAAGACGTGCAGAATTTAGTAGGTGGCAACACCTCAGGAAGTATAAAAAGATAAAGATCAATTAAGGTTTAAATAAGATGGCAAGATTTACAAGAATTGAAGTAGCTATAAAAATGAAAGAAACTGGAATGGTTCCGGTTTTCTACAATAAAGATATCTCCTTATGCAAGGAGGTTTTGAAAGCATGTTATGCCGGAGGTGTTAGGGTTTTTGAATTTACAAATAGAGGAGATTTTGCTCATGAGGTATTTGGAGAACTAGTCAAATTCGCTGAAACAGAATGTCCGGAAATGATACTTGGGGTAGGATCAATCATAGATGGTCCGACGACTGCACTTTACCTTCAGCTAGGAGCAAATTTTATAGTTTCGCCAATTATGGATGAAGAAATGGCCAAAATCTGTAACAAAAGAAAAGTGGCCTGGAGCCCGGGTTGTGGATCTGTAACAGAGATTGTAAAAGCACATGAATTAGGATCCGAAGTGGTGAAGATATTCCCTGGTTCTCAGGTAGGAGGTCCTGCATTTGTTAAAGGAGTGAAAGGTCCGTTTCCTTATGCCAGTATTATGCCTACTGGTGGTGTTTCACCTGATGAAGAGAACTTGAAAGGTTGGATAGAAGCTGGTGTTCACTGTGTAGGCATGGGATCACAGCTCTTTCCAAAAGAAGTTCTAGCCAACAAAGATTTTGATGCCATAACTGAAAAATGCAGCAGTGCATTGGCGATCATTAAAAGATTAAGGGGTTAATCGATATTGAGCACCTGGGAGCCTTCCAGGTGCCTTGAGAATCATTATTATCGTCGCGCATCGATTGAGTATTTACCAGGCCCGGCAATTAATATCGTTACAAATCCTGCAATAAATAAAAGGAGCTTTTCCATACCTGAAAAACCATCACCACCATGAACAATGAAGCAGGCGACACCTAAGGTGATCAGTACGGGTAAAGAAGCAATTCTTGTCCACAATCCAAGTAGAATAAGTGCTGATCCTATCACTTCCGCACCTGCTGCCAATACCAGTGATAGTTCTTGCCCCAATCCAATCGGGTCAAGAAATTTGATTGGCTCACTACTAAATAGCTTTTGAAGTTTTCCAAGTCCATGACCAAATAGGAGAAAAGATGACAAGCTTACTCTTAATACCAGTATTGCCAAACTTCCTTTTGATGACAATTGTGGAAAACTCAAAAAAAATGATTTCATAGTTGTTATTATTTCTATCTAGATCTTAAAGCAAACCGTTTTAATGATGAACTGTTTAATCCTTATGTTGTCTGTTACAAATGAATAAAATAATTACAGGATTCCATTATAGAATCTTTGAACAACCTATCTTTTCCGGTCAACAACGGAGTTTTTTGTAGTTAATGACGTTTCAGTTGATCAAGCAGGTGCTGCCTGAAAGTCCTGCCAATTGGAATTTTATAGTCATTGATAGACAATTGATTTTTTTCTAATTGATCAATTTTTGATAGAGACACAACAAACGACTTATGAACCTGACAAAACCCATCAGGTAATTGATCAAGTAATTCTTTGATACTTATTCTGCATTGTAGCTTCCTGTTACCTGGCAAATGCAAAAACATGTCATTACCCAGTTTTTCAGCATAGAGGAATTCATCAATCGTTATTTGAAATATTTTTCCAGAAGTGTTAATTAAAATGTTTCGTTTCTGATTGAGAGCAGATTCTTTTGCAATGGGCTGTTCAGCTTTGCTCTTCGCTTTCAGGCTTGCCTTCAGGAACCTCTCGAAATCAATTGGCTTTAATAAATAATCAGTAGCATCCAATTCAAACCCTTCTACAGCAAATTCACTATAAGCTGTAGTGAATATTACCTGTACTTTGCCACTAATTAATTTGGCTAGCGAAGTGCCTGACAAATCCGGCATATTAATGTCCAGAAAGATGAGGTCCACTGGAGTATTTTCAAGGAATGCCAGTGCTGCAATAGGATTAGTAAATGTTTGAACCATTTCCAAAAATGGCACTTTCGTAACATAACGCTCAATTACTTCAAGTGCTCTGAATTCATCATCTACTGCAATAGTTTTTAACCTATGCTCCATCTAGTTGAATACTTAATTTAGCTTCAAACATGTCATCAGTAGCGTTCGTCCAAAAATCATACTTTTCCGGGTACAGCAATTCCAGTCTCCTTTTTAAGTTTTTTAAACCAATCCCTCCTGTTGTGGGTAAGTTAGTGGTCACCTGTTGTTTATGATTATTTGAAACAAATAAAGTTAAATGCTCACCATTAAGATCTAGCAATATTGTGATCTTTTTAATTTTAGTTCCGGAACTGTGTTTAAAGGCATTTTCTACCAATGGAATCAACAGGAGTGGAGCAATAACCCTTTTGTCAGTAGTCACATTGTTTTCATACTTTAAATTGATCTGATTCGGAGCATATTTTAGAAGACTCATTTGGATAAAGCTGTCAAGAAACTCCAATTCTTTGGAGAGCGGTACTTCTTTTTCATGACTCTCGTAGAGTGAATACCTAAGGGTTTTGGATAGATCTGTAAGGTGCCTGGCCACTTCCTCATCTTCATTTTTTTGTGCGATAGAGAAAATGTTATTGATCGCGTTAAACAGGAAATGCGGGTTGAGTTGAGATTTCAAAAACTGTAGTTCGTTTGAGAGCCTTTCCATTTCCGCAAACCTGGTTTTTTGAATTAACCTTATATGTTGCTTGATCAGAATATATATCAAAGAAAAAAGCAGGAAAATAGAGTGATTAAGGATTGAAGAAAGGAATAGACTATTTCCTAATTGACCGAAATTGGTAAGCAGAAAGCTACGCTCAAAGAATATAATGATCCCTGATAAAGAAACCAGCCCTATCACATACAACAGATATCTCCGTGTTTTTGAAAAATATGGAAAAAGGACTAAAATGTTCATGTAAAAAAGTATAGCACTCACGGAATAAGTAATCCAATAGACATTACCCAGTGTTATGACTTGCTCTGGTTGCCCAATTCTTTCAGACATGATGGTTTGCTGGCTTTGTGGCAGGACAAATAATAATATCATCCCCACCCAAAAAATTAAATGACTAAATATCTCAATCCAGGGAAATGTTTTTCCAGACACCATCGAATGAAATTAGTCAAAATGTGAGAAAAGATCAGGGAGATGTTACGAACAACACAAATACGTTACAAACAACCAAAATCCATCAAAAAAGTCAGATATGAGGCTTTTTGGGTTATTTGATTTAGGATCATGGTTGTTTATCACAAACATTTTTTCAAACAAGGGTTGTTTTCCAGCTTACAGGGAAAAACGATGAAAAAAACAGTTTTAATGATGATTGTGGTTCTATTCAGCCTTTCTATTTGGGCTCAGGAAAGTGAACCTGAAAACGCAAAAGTGGAATTCTTGAAGCCAATTGAAATCTCGAATGAAAAACGGAATGAATATACTGGTAGATATCTCATTGAATCGGAGGGGGAGGCATATATATCAGTTGAGTTGAATGATAATGATCAATTAGCAATAATTATTCCTTCTGGTGTGGGTTCTGAAGATGGATATGAAACTACTATTCAATACACTATTATCCCCCAATATGAGGATAAATTTTTCTTACACAAAGATGCATTTGTAAAGGTCCACTTTACCAGAAGTAAAAGGAGTAATAAAATCCTAAGTGTACTTTTTAATGCGAATAAAGTGGAGGGCACAACGGTTATCCGGGCAACCAAGGTAGAGGAATGAGGCAATCTTTTTTAATGTTCATCATTTTCTTTGCCGAGTTGGGATGGGCCCAGCCTTATCCTCGGGAAGAAGCTTCAAACCAAATTGATACCATTGAACTTTCTAGTATCGTGCATCTTCTTGCCTCCCGAGATATGGAAGGAAGAAAGACAGGTAGTATTGGACAACAAAAAGCCGCATCATATATTGAAAACCAATTCAAAACTATCGGCTTAACTCCGGTTTTTGGAGGTGGAAACAGTTACAAACAGGAGTTCACTTTGATAAAATCTTCTCCATCGATCAATCAACTTGAAATAAATGGACAAACCATGGAAAACAGAGTTGACTACCTTTTTGAAGGTGAATTGGACATGAATACCCCCAAAACACTTAAACTTGTTGTCATTCCAGATATTGGAAGCTTCAAAGAAATCAGACTTGAAGGAAAATCTGTCGCTTTTATTCAACATACAGATCCAATCAAGAACCTTCAATTCCAAAAGATGTTAAGGCAATTAGGTGCAGAGATGATTATTCAATTGATTGATTTCAAAAGTATTGCTGAGTTCCAAAATGAATTCCAAACTTCAGGAGAACGTTTAGCCTACCTGAAACTTGAGGAACGAAAGAAGGAACCAGTCCAATTTCATTATATGACGAAGGATCGATTCATGAAAGTGACTGAAATTTCAGGAGATCAACTGGTAGAAAAACAATTGGAAACTGAAATGATGGTCAATTTTCAGGTTAAGAGAAACAAAATTCCAATATCGACGGCTAATATAGTGGGCGTACTTCCCGGAGAAACTGAAGAAACGGTGATCATTTCTGCTCATTACGATCATGAAGGCATGCAGAACGGAATTTTATACCCCGGGGCTGATGATAATGCATCTGGGGTAGCGGCACTTTTGGAAATTGCCCAGGCTTTTAAGAAGGCTTGGCATGCTGGTGTTCGTTTTAAAAAGTCAATTCTATTTGTTGCGTTTTCAGCAGAAGAAGACGGATTACTGGGATCAGAATATTTCGTCAGGAATCTTCCTTTTCCAATAAATAAAGTGATGGTCAATCTAAATGTAGATATGATTGGGAGGGTATCTCCTGAGTACGCTGATTTTGAAAATTATATCTACTTAATTGGCTCGAAGCGTCTATCAAATCAGTTATTCAACATAAGCGAAAACATTAATGATACTTATTTGGATTTGTTTTTGGATTATAGCTATGATGAACCAAACCAACCAGATCAGTTATTTCAAAGGTCTGATCATTGGCATTTTGCCAAAAATGATATTCCGGTAATTTTTTATTTTGGAGGTATTCATGATGATTACCATGAGCCCACGGATACACCGGACAAAATCAATTATGAAATTTTAATGGCCAGAGTACGACTAATTTTTCAAACAGCATGGGAATTGGCCTGTATGGACAATATGCTAAAGTTAGATATAGATTGAGTGATGCTAAAAGGTGACCTTTATAGGTCCCTTTTTTCAAAATCCAAACTTAGTCTGCTCTTTTAGCACCTTCTCATACTGCACTTGATTGAATCTGTAAAGTAACGAGGGCCTTCCCTTTGTGTCTTTCTTTTCATTGGCCTCTTCCACAATTCCGAGTTGGAGCATCTTTCTTCTGAAAGTTCCCCGGTCAATATTTCTTTCCATGATCACTTCAAATAATCCACGAAGTTCATTCAAGGTAAATGTTTCCTCCATAAGACTCGACGCGATAGGTTGACTTAAGATCTCATTAGCGAGAATTCTTTTTGTTTCTTGAGTGATATGTGCATGGTCCATGGCAATTTTATCAAGCTGATCTACATCAAGCCAGACTAGTTCTGAGAATAGCCCCTTGTCTTGCAATGGGCTATTTAATTCATTCACCAGTCCATAGTAAACTACAGTAATGAATCGCTGACTGGCCCACTCTAAAAATTCAGAAACGGTTGAATCAGTAGTAGAAGGAAAAGAGGAGGATGTGATTCGATTTACTTCTCCAAAGGTCTGAACTTGCCTAAGAAAGACTTTGTCCACACCTGAATAACTCAGATTTCTATAAGCAGCCTCTTCTAGTGACTCTTCTTTTTTTACATACCCTCCAGGAAGCAGTAATTCTGGCATAAATGGAATTGCATGGAACATCACCTTAAGTTTAGGGTGCTCGTACTTGAATACCACGCAGTTGATAGATACTTGTGGTAGGAAGGTGTCTACACCTTCTTTAAAGTACTCCTCCAATAGTTTTTCGTACCCCGTCTGGCTCATTTCAAATTATTTCTGCTAATCTAATAAAATATAATGAGGCAAAATGCCTCAAAGTCAAAAAAATTTGTACCTTTACCGAAAATTAATTTGTGAATAATGAAGAAAGCCTTAAAAATTAGCCTTATCGTGTTAGCCTCCCTTGTTGGTGTTGTTGCGATAATTGCAGGTATTGGATACTACATGTTTTCATCCAATCTGTTAAGTTTTGAAGACAATGAAGTTATTGTATTGAATGAGATAACTGTTGACAGCCAGACTTTCTATGACCGTAATGGAAATGGGAAACTGGATATTTATGAGGACCCGAGTCAATCATTAGAAGCGCGGGCAACAGATTTATTGTCCCAAATGACATTGGAAGAGAAGATACACCTGCTTAAAGGCTCTGGATTAAGTTCTGCAATGGGTAGAGATGAAAATGGAATTCCAGGAGCAGTGGGTACAATTGTTCCAACTCCCAGATTGGGCATCCCTACTGTTTATCTTTCAGATGGACCTGCCGGATTAAGAATAGAACCAACCAGAAAAGGCGAAGATCGAACTTTTTATTGTACAGCTTTCCCAATTGCTACTGTTTTGGCTTCAACCTGGAACCTTGATCTTGTTGAGCAGGTAGGTGATGCCATGGGAACGGAAGCACTGGAATATGGAATTGATGTGATATTAGGACCGGGGGCCAATCTTCACAGACATCCTTTATGTGGTAGAAACTTTGAATATTACTCTGAGGATCCAGTATTGACCGGTTATATGGGCGCTTCTATAGTCAATGGTATTGAATCGAAAGGTATTGGTACATCGGTAAAGCATTATGTAGCCAATAACCAAGAGACTAACAGAAATTTCAATGATGTTATTGTGTCTGACCGGGCGATGAGAGAGTTATACCTGAAAGGTTTTGAGATAATAGTGGATAAATCTCAGCCATGGACAATAATGTCATCTTACAATAAAGTGAATGGTACTTATACATCTGAGAGCAAAGAGCTCTTGACAGATGTTTTAAGAGGTGATTGGGGATTTGAAGGAGTTGTGATGTCTGATTGGTTTGGTGGGAATGACGCGGTTGCCCAGATAATGGCTGGAAATGACCTACTTGAACCTGGTACAAAAAAACAATGGGACGCTCTAAAAGAAGGCTCAGAGAATGGTTCATTAACTGAAGAAGCAATTGATATTTCTGTCAAGCGTATATTGAAACTTATCCTTCAGTCGAAGAAAATGGAGAATTATCAGTTTGGTAATAATCCCGATCTTGAGAAGCATGCAGCAGTTACCAGACAATCCGCTTCCGAAGGGATGGTTATGTTGAAAAATGAGAGCACATTACCGCTTGAAAAGGGTAAAAATATTGCCTTGATCGGCGTTACGTCTTATGATTTTATCGCTGGAGGAACGGGTTCCGGTGATGTAAATGAAGCCTATACAGTTTCTCTTGAGGAAGGGTTATTAAATGCTGGGTTTTCAATAAACGAGAAAGCTAAGGGTGTTTATAAAGATCATGTTGCGGCCAATGAAGAAGCATTTGTGAAGCCGGAAGGAATGGCTGCTATGTTCAACCCTTACAACCCTCCTCAGATTATATACACAAGTGAGCAACTAAAAGATTTTGCATCATCATCAGATTTGGCCATCATTACGATTGGAAGAAATAGTGGTGAAGGGGGAGATCGCAAGGAAAAAGATGATTTTCTATTGACAGAAGTGGAGCAGGAAATGATTGCAATGACTTGTGCTGCTTTTAACACGCAAGGTAAGAAGGTTGTTGTCGTGATGAATATTGGAGGTGTGATTGAAACAAATTCCTGGAAGGCGAAACCAGATGCTATTTTATTGGCCTGGCAAGGTGGACAGGAGGGAGGTAACTCAGTTGCTGACATTCTCAGTGGAAAAGTGACTCCAAGTGGTAAGTTGCCAATGACTTTCCCAATCAACCTTAATGATCATGCTGCCAATGCCAATTTCCCTCAAGATGGAGGACATATGAGTATGACGGATTTTCTTTTCTCAAAGGGCGAGGTTCCTGAAGAAGAAAAAGTAAAAGATTCAGATTACACTAATTATGATGAAGGAATTTATGTTGGATACAGACATTTTGATAAAGCTGGTTTGGAGGTTTCATATCCATTTGGCTATGGTTTGTCCTACACAAATTTCACCTATGATTCATTAGAGGCTTCAGTTACAAATGATACAATCCAAATTTCATTTAGTATCTCAAATGCTGATTCAGTAGCGGGTAAGGAAGTAGTGCAGATCTATTTTTCCAAAACTGATCCATCAGTGGATAGACCTTTACAGGAGTTGAAAGCTTTTGGAAAGACAGAAACGATTTCTGTAGGAGGTTCCGAGAGGTTGACTTTCGCAGTTCCGACTACTGAGTTGTCCTATTGGGATGAAGCAAAAGGGGCCTGGACACTGGAATCGGGTGATTATGAATTACGAATTGGGGCATCTTCCAGGGATATTAGGTTGAAGAGTACCATTTCAATTTAGGCATTATTTTATTTTGGTTTAGGAGGTCTTCTGGTAGTAACTGGTAGACCTTTTTTTACTTTTATAGTCCCGGTTCATACCATCTACAACCGTTCATCACAAACCATCATTTATCATTAAGGGGTATCCTTCCACTTTATGTTTCATTGGTAAACTAAATCTGTACCATGAGACATCACCAAGCGTTATTTTTTCTATCAATAGTATTTTTGAGCTGCCAAAAGCCAAAAAAACCTACCTTCAAAGAGTGGCAAAATTTCTCTGTTAGGGTTGTTGATTTGGTACCTGCTATAAACACTTACCACATGTTTGACTCAACTGGATCAAAGGTTGGTTCAATGGTATTCGGGTTTGCATATGATAACAATCAATTAGTGGCAAGAGATACCTCTCAATTTGACAATGGAAGTATTTATGAGACTGCTGAGTTCAGCTTTGACACATCTTTATTCAAAATGAAAAGCGTAAAAATCGATCTAAAAACCAGAAATGCAGCACTTGATATTGATCTGGAAAGAATAGATCAAAAAGTTGTTGGGACTTACAGTATAATTAAAGACACAGTGATCAATCAAATACCGATTGACACCTTAATGGAGTTTTCAGGTTTTAGGGGAGAGATTTATATGATCACACATGCCCTGGATATGGTTGAAGGTGATACACTATCACTAAAAGCATTAGTACCTACCAGTTTTCAGGTTGCTGAAGGACAATTGATTCACGAAGGAACTGAACAGATCACTGTTAATAATAAGGTTTACACCTGTGATAAGATTCATTTAATTTCAGATGGTAAAATGCCAGAAAACATCATCTGGATTCGTCAGGAAACTCCCAGGAAAGCCATCAAATTTCATGTTCCCGGCCCTGGTTTGGATATTTTGCTGGTGGATGAAGCCAACTAAGTATTCTCCTTGGTTTGAGATTATTGGTTCAACCACTTTTTGAATTGAGGGGACTTTTCTATACTGATAGTTGCTTCTTTTCCTTTGGGTTTCAGTATTACTTTGACCCGCCCTTTTGGGAATGAATACATTTTATGGATGGCTTCCAGAGAGACTATAAATTGACGACTGATTTTGAAGAATTTTTCAGGGTCTATTCTATCCATTACAGTGTCTAGTGTGCCATCAATTAGGTACTCGTCTTCATTATGAGTGATGATATACAGGTATTTTCCTTCTGAAAAGAAGTAAGCAATTTCATTATCAGGAACAGTTCGAATTTCCTCACCAAACTGAACCATGAATCTTTTTTTATATTTTATGTTTTCTGGTGGATTTAATCGATTTAATACTACATCTATGGCGATGGCACCTGTTTCTGACCTCTCATGAAATTTGGTCATAGCTTTTTGAAGATCCTCCAGTCTAATTGGTTTGAGTATGTAGTCAATACTATTTACTTCAAAGGCTTTTATGGCATATTCGTCATAGGCTGTAGTGAATATTACTGGTGTTTTTACTTCTACTTTATTAAAAATTTCAAAACTTCTTGCATCACCCAAATGTATATCGCAGAAGATCAAATCCGCTTGATTATGTCTAAACCATTCGGTTGCTGTATCCACAGATTCCAGAACACCTAAAATTTCAAGGGGTTCATCCAAACGGCCCAGTGTCCTTTCTAGTTTTTTGGCTGCATTAGGTTCATCCTCAATTATGATTACCTTGATCATGTTGTTTCGATTAGTGGGAGTTTGGCAATGTAAGTTCCATTGTGTAAAAGGAATGAAGGCTGCTTGTCAGACATTAAGGCGTACCTCTCTTTTATGTTTTGCAGTCCCACGCCAGTTGATTTTACATTGGTATCACGTGGCTGGTAATTGTTTTCCACCAGGATCTGATTTTTATCAGTGTGAATCAAAATTTTCAGAGGATTTTTAGGAGTGATTTGGTTATGCTTAATTGCATTTTCTACAAGAGTTTGCAAAGCAAGAGTTGGGATTAGGCTGTTTTGTTGATCTATATCCATTTTTATATCACTTTCTAATCCTTTTTCAAATCTGATTTCGCACAGCTTAAGGTAGGCCTGTACGAACTCAACCTCTTCGCGAACAGTCACTACCATTTGTTCTTTCTTTTCCAATACATACCTGTAGATATGAGAAAATTCATCAATAAAATCTTCTGCTTTATCCGGATCATCGTGCACTAGATTTGAAAGTGTATTGAGACTGTTGAATAAGAAATGTGGATTTACCTGGTTTTTTAAAGCTTCAAATTTGGAGGCCATGCTTTCTTTTTCAAGTTTTTCACTGTGAATTAAAGAGATTTTCCATTGACGAAAAAGCACAATTCCTTCATAAATGGATACCAGAACAATGTTCATAAATACAGCCATTGTAGCATTCATAATCTCTTTGTTCCAATAGATGTCTGAAAATAATTCATAATCATGCCATCCTATCAATATGAAGAAGTTGACTGTCATATTTCTGGCAGCAATGGCTGTGATACTCGTAGCAAAAAATTCGATGAAGGTTCTTTTCCAGACATTAGTTTGCCATGGAATACGCTGTTCTATTAATCTAATGGGAATGAACATTACCATGCAGGAAATGAAAAATGTAATGCCATAACTGGTGAGTACATTGATAAATTTACCTGAATAGTATTCCCAGTCGAATGATGCTACTTTACCCAATGTAATATCCTGAATTGAAAAGAACAGGAGTGGTAGTATCCCAGCAAATCCAAAATAGAAGGCAATTCTCCATTTATTAGGCATGATTAAAATTACTGATTTCATGAGGTAAAACTCATTCCGGTGCTATAAAAAATAACTATCAACCATCATCAACCTACCAATAACCAGAATAAAGCTGTGCTATAGAAGAATGAGCATTAAGGGAAGAATTGAATCTTCATTTAGTAATTCATAATCGGGTTCATTCCTGTTGAAGTCAGGTTCATTCCAAAGCATCACAAACTCATTTCTTAGCACTGTATTTCAAAGCTGATAAGAGACTTACTTAGCAGCAACAATAATGATCATGGATTTACAATTAAAGAAAATAATACAGTCATGAAACATTCATTTGAAGAAAAACTCTTTTTGTCAGTGACCTGGTTTATGGTCTTCACAACGATATTAATTGTTGTTGTGAGTATGGTTGAAAGCTTTCACCCATTTGTGGGAGGAATAGTACTTTTTGGATCAATTGTCTCTATCGGTTGGGTGGGGATGATGGCATTTCTTTCAACACGATAAATCAGAATAATGGAAACAATTAAATTCAATCGATTCGCAGGGATAGCGGCAGTTTTATCTGCAACACTTTACCTCATTTCTATCAGCGGTATGTTGGTCTATTTTGAAGGTGACCTAAGTCAGCCATTTCTTTTTGCTTCTCACATAGTGGAGCATTCAGTAATGATGTTGGTTTATGGGTGGCCAGGTATTGTTGCAACGGTTTTGATTTTCCCAATTTTATTATCCCTGAATGAAGCTAAAGGTTATGAAAGTTATTTTAGGTTTATAAAGATCATCAGTCTAATTGGGTTGTCGTTTGTCCTCATAGGCTATTTATTTCAATTAGCACTTACTTATTACATCACTCCAATCATGGTGAATAATCCATCAGAGCAGGAAGAATTTGGGCTATTTATTCAAGGTGTCATCGGTGTACAGGACATGTTTTGGTTAAATGGAGATCTGCTTTCATTTCTGGGCATTGGTATTCTTCTTCTGTTAGGGTTGAAAAATGGCCAATTCCCAGTCTGGCTTTCCATTTTGGGCTTCATTGCTGGGTTTTCAGCTGCGATTGGTAGTTTCAGTTTTATTCCTGAACTCAAGACATCCATTCTCGGCTACTTCTTTTTGGGAGGGTTCTCATTGTTTGCAATGTGGGAGATAATAGCCGGTATTTACTTGTTTCAATCCAAAATTCAAGCCAATGACTAGCTATGCAAAACGATAAAATCACATCTATGTTTTGGGAATCAATTATAAGATACTTTAAGAGAAAATTATGCTTCCACTTATCATATTAATAATCATAAGTACTGTATGGGCTATAGCTCAAAAACTAGTACAGCGCAAGGTTAATTTGGGATTGGCCGCTCGTGCAGGAATGTCTGCAATGCTGCTATTTACAGCTATGGGACACTTTATGTTTACGGAAGGTATGGCCTTGATGATACCGGAACCAATACCATTCAAAATAACCCTGGTGTTTTTAACAGCACTTTTAGAGATTGGAGCGGCAATAGGTCTTCATTCTTCTAAAAGAAAGCTTATTGGTTGGTTATTGATTCTCTTTTTCATCTTAATTCTACCAGCTAATATCAATGCTGCTATTCACCAAATAGATTATAAAACAGGTGCCGTTGATGGTCCGGGGGTAGTTTACTTGTGGTTCCGAATTCCTATTCAAATCATTTACATCATCTGGACTCATTTAAGTACCATAAAACTTACAAAAAATGAAAACGATAGAAACAAAAGAATTGAAGTCCAAATTGGATAATAGTGAAAATTTTAAGCTCTTGATGACCTACAATGCCTGGGCATACAATAATGGCCACATTCCGGGATCTGCATTGGCAGATTCTTTCGAAAAGGTCAAATCATCACTATCACCTAATGATGAGATTGTTGTTTACTGTGTCAATGAAAACTGTCAGGCAAGCATACAGGCTTACCATGTATTGGAGGAAGCAGGTTTCAAAAAGATCAGAAGATATAGCCCCGGCGTTGAAGGGTGGGAAGCTGCTGGTAATAAAGTGGAAAAATCCATAATTGATTAATTGAAAATTACCTTTGGTTCATTCCGTTAATAGCTAAGTTCATTCCGATCAGTTTCAACCTCGTTCCCTGGTAACAGGAATACATCATTAGAATGTGGTTTCTTAGCATTGAAAACGAAGAATAATAAAAAAATCAATAGACATGAAAACAAGTAGATTAAGCATTTCGAAAGCAAAAGTTCTCTTTTGGTACGTGATTGTAAATTTGCCATTGCTAGGCTATTCATTTTATGCCCATGAGCTACTAACCAGGTTTGGCTATTTACATGCCAATACATTGCTGGATAATTTTGGGTTGTGGTTTCTGGTTGCTTTTAAGATTATTGGAGCGAATATTATTTTAAGTGTAATTCTATCAGAATTTGAAATTAGAAGTACGTGTAAATAATTGGCTGGAGTTGTAGCTATGGCAAAATGCATTGATATTACCAGATATGACTATACATGCCATATTACCCCTAAGATGAAGTTTTTGCACTTATTTTAACGGATACCTTCTTACAGCTCAATCATCAAAATTTATTGTCTAAACAAATAAAATTCATAGATTCGTGATTGTGGGAACTAAGTTTGATGTAGTAAATGAAGAAAACCAACCCCTTCATGGGTCTGATAAAATCATCTGGGGGGCATTCCTGGATGGTAATGAGGAAGCATTTCAGGTAATTTATGAAGGGCATGTTGATGCACTCTTTAATTATGGTATGAATTTCCTTAATGACCACTTCATTGTTAAGGAGGCGATACAAGACTTGTTTGTTAATCTTTGGACAACTCGTGAAAATCTAGGCACTACGGATAACATTCGGTTTTACCTATGTCGGTCTCTAAGACGGAGAATAGCAGTCCATGAAAAGAAGGAGAGAAGGAAGGTTTCAATCAGTAATGGAGCCTCAGAAATCTCCGATTTTTTTAAAAGGAAGTCGATGGACAGTTTCGACAAGGAAGGTATTAACACAACTGAAATTAAGACCAGGTTAACAAAAGCACTTTCAAAGTTACCCTCCCGTCAAAGAGAAGCGATTTACCATATTTACTTTGAAGAATTTAGTTATGAGGAAGTTGCTTCTATCATGAATGTGAATGTAAAGACTGTTTATAACCTAGCCTGGAGAGGAATTGAATCTTTGCGAAGCTCAATGTCCAGTGGAGACTTTTATTTTACAATCACGCCAATCACCATAGCTTTAATAGCAGAGGTATTTCAGGAATCTGTGAATAATAACAATTATCTATAGCGCTGATTATCAGTTGGTTGTTTGTGATTGTTGAAATTTTTTAATTTTTTTTTTCGATTCTGGAGTAGAAAAACAGACAGTCCGCTTCTTTTAGTACATGTAAATAATTTGAAGATGGACTACACGAACTTCTCAGTAGAAGATTTTGTGCTGGACCGGGAGTTTAGGAATTGGGTAGTTTCCAATGATCCTGAACTGGATAGGTTTTGGCATACCTGGATGAAAGATCACCCCGATCGCGTAAAGCATATTCAGGAAGCAAAAGCAATTGTAAAACATATAGATTTTCCAACATACTCATTGGACAAATCAGAAAAGCAGTCAATGTTCAATCAAATCCGAATAGAGATTGAACAATCACAGGAGAAAGAGACCAAGCAACGGCACCTTGATGTTGAGTACAAATCAACCGTTCCATACCGACCAGGTTTAGTGAAACTTGCTGTGGCTGCATCTGTAAGTTTCCTTCTCGTTGTTGCAGGTTATCTCTTCATTACATTTAGTGAGTCAGGTCGTGTTGCGTATCAGACGGGTTACAACGAAACGCAGGAGGTGATATTGAATGATGGGTCCAGAGTAATTCTGAATGCCAATTCAAAATTATATGTCGGTGAGTTTTCTTCTGATAATGAAGAAAGAGCAGTTTGGTTAGAAGGAGAAGCTTTTTTTGATGTCACCCATACCATTGACGATAAGAAATTTGTGGTCCATGCCAACAAAATTGATGTCAATGTGCTAGGTACGGAATTTAATGTTTTTGCTCGGGGTAAGAGAGCTGAAGTTGCTCTGGCATCAGGTAAAGTGACTTTAGCCAATAAGTCTACGAATCGAATAGTGGAGATGAAACCTGGGGATCAGGTGACTTTTAAGACTCCCAAGGATGAACCCACATTAGCTGCTGTAAACCCAAATGAAATTTCAGCCTGGAAGGATAACCTTCTCATTTTCAGAAGAACTTCTTTGGAAGAAATTAGTGAATTACTCAAATCAAACTATGGTATTGATGTATTCTTTACAGAAGGTGTATCTGAGGAATTGTATTTCACAGGTACAGTCCCTGCCAATGACATTGACATGTTGCTGAAAACCTTATCAGTGACATTTGATTTGCAAATTCAAAGAAAGGACAAAACCCTGATTATTAAACCAAACCCGGAAAAATGATGAGACGGATTGTTTATTTCTTCCTGTTATCCATATTGATACACGGAATTGCTGAAGGACGAGTCAGTAACTTGAATGCAAGACAGGGTGAACCTACCTCTACAATGTATGATTCCCTCAAGGAGGTACTTTTTGATCTGGAGACGCAGTTCATGGTCTATTTTAATTACGATGATGATCTTTTACGTGATGTTCATGTCAATGAGGAGGTTAAACTTCCTACAAGCATCAATGAACTGGACAAATTTCTTGAAACACTATTTGAGAAACATGGACTTACTTTTGAGAAACTAAAGGATGATACATATGTCATAAAGAAGGAGAATCAAAATACTGGCCAGTCATCTCTTGATCAATCAACTTATAAAACTGCTTCCCTGGGTTCCAGGAGCTACATGAATCGTAACGGAAATAGTGGACCACATTTTCTGGAAGGTCGAGTTCTTGATGAAAAGAATGAAGGATTACCGGGAGCAACAATTCTTATCAAGAATTCTGACAAGGGTACTGTATCAGATGTATCCGGAAATTTCATATTGGAAATACCAGAGAATCTCATGCCAGCCGTTTTGGTCATCTCATTTGTTGGATATGAAACCAAAGAGCTATTGATCACCTCACAATCTACTATTGACATTGCACTTGAATTAGATATAGCAACACTGGAAGAAGTAGTGGTGGTAGGGTATGGTGTGCAAAAAAGATCAAATCTTACCGGATCAATAAGTTCGGTGAAGGTGGATGATTTGGAAAACAGGCCCATCATTCGGTTAGATCAGGCGTTGCAAGGGATGTCCTCCGGGGTATTTGTTTCAAAAGGTGGAGGTGCTCCAGGTGCCAGTCCGTCAATACATATACGTGGAGTTGGGTCTCTAAATGGAACAGAACCACTATGGGTAGTAGATGGTATCAAAATGCAACCTGGCAATCACTTTAACCTGGATGATGTAGAGTCAATTGAAGTCTTGAAAGATGCAGCATCTAGCGCGGTTTATGGTGCAGAAGCTGCTCATGGCGTTATCCTTGTCACCACAAAAAGAGGTAAAGAAGGTAAAACCCAAATCAATTACAGGAGCTCGTTTGCCAAGGTGAACCCAATTCAATTACCTGAGCTTCTGGGTAGTGAGGACTTTGTTTACTATAAAAGAATATCAAGACTCAATGCCGGGCAAAACCCTGAACCAAGCTGGGACAATTGGGAACATGATACGGATTGGGTTGATGCCTATTACTCGGGAAGTGGTTTTTCGCATTATCATGATTTTTCAATAGCAAAAGGAACCGATCGATCCAGTTATTATTTCTCTGTTGGATACGATGATGAGACGGGTATTCTTATTGACAATGATTTTCAGAGATTTAGTCTGAGATTCAACTCAGATTTTGAATTAGCCAAGTGGTTGAAAGTAGGTGAGAGTATCTTATTGTCTAGGGTCAGTGAAAATCCAATTGACAATTTCAATGAGGATTATAATGGCTCAATCCCATACAGGTCATTGCCTATTATGCCAATCTACGATGATTCAAACCCATTTGGGGGTTGGGGCATGGCACCAGTTTACTTTCAGGGACCAAATCCAGTAGCTACCCAATATCAACAACAGGAAAAAAGACATTACAATCGATTAGATGGTAATATCTATTTGCAGGCAACTCCTGTCGAAGGATTAATGGTGCGAGCCAGAGTAGGATATAACTACATGTCTTTCCTGGGTAAGGCATTCGATGAAGCATTTGATTATGGATCTTTCGCAAATCCGATAAATTCATTGACATATGCCGACGGAAACAATGAAACAATTACCGGCAACTTTGTAGGGACTTACGAAAAGGGAATTGGAAAAAGTAATTTCAAGTTGATGGTAGGTTATGAAGCAAGCAAATTCAATTCAATCAATTACAACATTACCGCTACAAATTTTTTGGTTGACGGAGCAGAGAGTTTCAATCTGGCAGGGGGTACATTCAACGTTACCAATAGGTACACTGTTGATACCAGCCCCTTGCTCTCTCAATTCGGCAGATTCAATTACAATTTCAATGAAAAGTATCTATTTGAAGCAAATGTCAGAAGGGACGCTTCAGGTGCCAAGTTTGGTGATGAAAATGTTTGGGGAGTATTTCCGTCGTTCTCATTGGGGTGGAGGTTATCAGAGGAAACATTCATTCAGAATATACCCATTATATCCAATCTAAAACTACGGTTAAGTACAGGAAAACTTGGTTCGGATAATATCAGGAGTTTCATTTTTGATAAGACATATACATCCCAATTCTCTACCTACGCATTTGATGAAAATGGCAATAATAAAGTTGTTGGCTACTACTTAAGCAAGTTCCCCAATGCCAATGTCCAGTGGGAAGAGGTGAAAATGAACAATATCGGACTGGATGTTGCTGTATTTGATGACAAAATCTCTTTCTCTGCTGATTATTACATAAAAAATACAGAGAAGTTCCTTTATCCTGTAGCCATTCCGTCTTCTGTGGGAATTGCAACCCACAATTTCGATCCTGTCAATCCAGAGGAAAATATTGGTACTATGAGAAATACTGGTTTGGACCTTGATCTTTCCTATCGCGAATCTTATGGCAGGTTCAATTTAAGAGTTAATGCCAACAGTTCCTTTATGAAAAATGAGGTTTTGGGGCTTGTTGATGGTGGCTATATCACTGCAGGTAATGGCGGTGGACAAATAGGAGGTATGACTAGAACTGAAGCAGGTTATCCTATTTCTAGTTTCTACGGATTTGTGGTACAGCAAATGCTGAATTCAGAGTCAGATGTATTCGCGGTAAATAGTTATGCGGCTGATGGTACATATCAGGAGGCTGGTACAGGTCCGGGAGATTTTATGTATCGGGATATAAGTGGGCCAGAGGGTGTTCCGGATGGTGAAATTACCTGGGAGCATGACAGGGTTTACATTGGGAATCCCTGGCCAAAAATGATGTATGGGTTGAATATTAACCTTGATTATAATAAGGTAATTGACATTATGCTACAGTTTCAGGGGGTTCAGGGGGTAGACATATTCAATGCTAACCTGGCCTACTCCAGAAACTTCTTTGGTGATTATAATACAACTTCAGCAATTTTTGATGCCTGGACTCCTGAGAATAATACAATGCATCCCAGGAACATCGCCAGCGATCCCAATCAGAACTTTAGTAGACCATCGACATATTTCGTGGAAGACGGATCATATCTGAAATTGAGAAATCTGCAGATAGGCTACAATATTCCAGAACAAATATTGGCCAAACTGGGAGGGATAAATAAAATAAGGCTTTTTGCCAATGCAAACAACCTGTTGACCATTACATCTTATTCAGGAGCAGATCCTGAAATAGCTGGATCTAACGTCGGACGCGGAGTGGATTATGGATTGTATCCACATACAAGAACATTTGGAGGAGGTATTGATGTCCAATTTTAAAGAAATGAGAATGAGCCATATGAAATTATTTGTGTGTAGTGTAATGATGCTGCTCATACTATTATCGGCATGTAAGCAGGATGATTTTCTGGACGTTTCGAATCAGAATGAATTGAATGCTGACAACTTCTTTACTAAGGTTGACAATTTTGATTATGCACTAAATGGTGTCTATTCATCAATGAAAAGTATCGATCTGTTCGGACAAGCTTTTTATATCCAAACATTATTGGCTCTTCCTCATTCATCTGACTATTGGAATGCTCAATGCAGGAATGAGGTGACCTCAGGTGACGGTAACGTTTACCTGGCCTGGAGAGGATTATACCGGGTAGTGAGTCGTGCTAATGATATTTTAGAGAATGCACCAAAATTTGAATCACAATTTGAGCTTTCTCAAGGGGAACTGGAGAGCCTGGACTTGATAGTGGGGCAGGCAAGTTTCCTAAGGGCGATTGCATATTTTCATCTGGTAAGACTGTGGGGAGAAGCAAGTTATGAAGTTGATAGTACAAGGTTAGCTGTTCCGTTACATCTGAAAGTACCCACTACCAGAGAAGAGATGATGCTTCCAAGGGCAAGCGTAGGAAAAGTCTACACGCAAATCATAAAAGACCTGGAAATAGCTGAAGATTTATTGCCTCTTTCATGGGGAACTGACGAAATCGCCAGGGCAACAAACACTGCAGCAAAAGGCTACCTTGGTAAGGTATATCTGTACATGGGTGAGCAGGAACTGGCCAGACTGAAATTTGAGGAAGTAATTGCTGGATCACATAGTCTTCTGACTCTGGAAGAACTGGATGATATGTTTCAGGGTAGACTGGAGTTTACACGGGAGTCCCTTTTCGAGCTAAATTATGCAGTGGATATGCAACAAAATATCTGGGAAAATGGATTGGGTTCTGGGATAGCCTTGACATTGGCTCCTCCGGGAAGAGGATGGAGTAACTGTACTCCACATGGTGTTAATATTTTTCGATTTGGCAATGACCCTAGACTTCAAATCTCTACTTACCACCCTGAAGATTCAGCGGCAACAGCTGATGGGTCAATGGAACCGGTAGGTGTCAGTGAATTCAATTATACCGGACACAGCTTCCGAAAATATGTACCTGAGGATTACTCGGTTTATTCAACTAACCGGAATAGTGGTATCAATTATGTGATGCTCAGGTTAGCGGACATATACCTAATGTATGCGGAGATTTTAAATGAGCAGGGACAGGACGCCCAGGCATCAGAGTACATGAACAAGATAAGGAGAAGGGCTTATGGTTTCAATCCTGATTTGCCGGAACCCAGTGTTGATTACACAGGATTGTCTGGGAATATATTGAGGGACTCTATCCGTGAAGAAAGGTTTCGGGAACTATTCGCTGAAGGTCATAGATGGTATGACATTACGAGATGGGGGATTGTGGAAGAAGAAGTATTGAAATACAATGATCTCAGGGTAACGCAAGGAGAGATTATCTACCATGACAAAGATTACTATTACCCAATCCCCTTACAAGAAGTTGACAATAATACAAACATGACACCAAGTACTGGTTATGAATAGGATTAGAAGCTCTGGTTTGGTTTTTATAACGCTGGTTTTGTGCACCCTCTGTGGAGGGTGCCAAACTGATGAGCCTTCACCTGGTAATTCTGGGGAGGTGTATGAGCCAATCTTGGTTTCAAAAACCAATTCCACCAAAATATATATCCACTATATGCCCTGGTTTCACAGTAAAGAGTATTCTGGTTACTGGGGAAGTCATTGGCGTATGGCCAATAAAAACCCGGAAAACTTTATTGAAGATGACAAACGAGAAATTGCAGCCCATTATTATCCATTGATAGGACCATACGATTCCGGGGATCCGCATGTCATAGAATACCATTTGCTATTAATGAAATATGCAGGAATCGATGGAGTATTGATTGATTGGTACGGTACCCATCGTGTTCTTGATTACTATTCAAATTTAGAAAATTCCAATGCGCTAATTCATGCACTTGATACAGTAGGCCTTCAATTTGGAATAGTATATGAAGAATTCACTGCTGAAAACGTAGCTAAGCGTAAAAATCTGACTGCAATTGAGGCTTCTCAACTTGATATGACCTACATGGAAGAAAATTATTTTAATTCCTCAAGGTATATTCATCTGCAAGATCAACCTCTGCTATTGACATTCGGACCCCGGTACTTTAAGGAAGCGTCCCAATGGACTGAAATATTCAGCAAACTTGCCGAAAAACCTATTTTTTTACCGCTTTGGGGACATTCACATCGAGTGGGAGAAGAGAATAGTGGAGGGGAGTTTTCCTGGATAGATTTCAATTATACGCTAGAAGGTTTGGAAAGCTTTTATAATGATCCTACAAATGAATTGGTGATCGGTTCTGCATTCCCTGGGTTTCATGACTATTATGAAGAAGGTGGCTGGGGGCAAAGCTATGGTTATCTAAGTCATTTGGGAGGTGAAACTTTCGAGAACACATTGTTGAAAGCTTCAGAACATGATTTGGACTATGTCCAGTTAGTTACCTGGAACGATTTCGGTGAAGGAACCATGATCGAACCAACACAGGAATTTGGATTTGATTTTTTGGTTTCAATTCAAAAAATGGCTGGTGTTGTTTACACTGCAGATGAACTTCAATTGATATATGATCTCTATAAAAAGAGAAAAGAATACAATGGACAAACTGATAAACAGATAGTCCTTGACCAGGTCTTCACCTCACTTAATGAGCTCAGGGTAGAGGAAGCGGAGACTTTACTTAATAATTTAAATTAATTCAATGATTTAATCCCTAAAACTATGAAAACGAGAGAGATACACTCACTTTTTATGATGGTGCTACTGTTAGCATCAGCGTTTTTGGTTTCTTGTGGTGATGATGAGCCAACTGAACCTGAAGTTTTACTACCCAATCTTGATGGGCTTTATGTATATGGTACAAATACTGTTGCGGCTGAACCTGGCGGGAATGCTGCCTCAAAGGTAAACCTTGCAGTATTGGACCCTGGGCAAGGAGCTCAGGTTGAAAATATGGATGGTGTTTTTGGTAAATTCATCCACATTGGAGCAAATAGTACAATTTCACTTGCTCACATTGAGAATGAGAATGGAACAGTTTATGGTGTACCTGGTGGTGGTACTTATGATAGCGCGTCCTTTGTAGGTGGTGTTATTAATGACAGGGTTATTAGTGGAACCCTTGAAGCTGATGCGGATCCTATCAATGTAACAAATGAGGGCCTTTATTACCTCTACGTAGACATCAACAACCTAAGTGTCATCCTAATGGAAATTAAGGCTGATATGATTGGTGATGCCACTATCAATAATTGGTCTGCAGGAACTGGCTTATCACTTAAGTCTTCTGATACGGAATCCACTGTTTTTGAAGGAACTGATGTAACACTCTATGGGGCAGCCGGATACCGATACCGATTCAATGATGGATGGCATGTTTATGCTGACGAAAATGTGGTTACACTTTCCAGTTTAGGGGTTCCAAGCTATGGTGAAGCCTGGGATTCTGGGGTAAATGATGTAGGGTATCATTTAGACAACATACCCAATAAAGAAAGCGGTTTGTATACGGTTACCTTAACATTTACGGCTTCCACTGGTGAATGGGAAGAAGTGAAAACCAAAACGGGTGATTTATTAGTGGATTACTCATCCAATGAATATGGCATCTTTGGGAATGCGTATTTTGTAGAAGGAAATACTGAAGGTGCGTGGGATGCTATTCACCATGTAAAAACACCTGAGAAAGATGGTAACATTTACAATTGGATATGGACACTTGAATTAATTGAAGGTAGGTCATTTGTTTTCAGAGAAAGCCCTGATGGAGAATGGGTAACGTTTGGTGGTGCTGCTAAAGTAGGTACTGCTTTTGATAACGAAGATATTATTCAAGAAGATGGCCAGGACAATTACTTTGTGAGTACCGCCGGCACGTATGATATTACTTTTACTATCAACGCTGAGGACGAAGGAAGAACGTTAACCATAGAACCCCATCAATAAGGATTAAGATCTAACATAGTGTAACAATAGTAGAGTTCTAAATTGGATAACCTGCACAATTAGTGCAGGTTATTTTATAGTGAATAGTTTTACTTTTTCTTACATTTCGCACTATGTGGTTTTGCCTTTGTTAAATAACTTGCTCTCTATTGTAGTGCCTTAATAAAAATGTAGAAAATGAAGTATTTTAATCTGTTAATGCTGTCGACTATTTTTTTCTCAGTCGCTTGTCAAACCATAGACAAACCTGAATTGCTGCAGGTAGTCTCTCCGGAAGCAAAAGCCAAAGTTAAATTTGCTCTAAATGAAGCTGGTCAACCTTACTATATCGCATCATACAATGACATGATTGTACTTGATACCTCATATTTAGGTTTTGAGCTTATGGATGGCTCGTCTTTGAAAGAGGGGTTTGAAGTGGTAAGCTCATCAACCAACAGTGTTGATGAAACCTGGGAACAGCCCTGGGGAGAGCAACAGTTTATCCGTGATTACCACAATGAACTTAAAATATCCCTTCAAGAGAAAGCAGGTCTCAAACGAAAACTGGATATTGTATTCCGTGTATTCGATGATGGGATAGGATTTAGGTATGAATTCCCCGAGCAGGAAAACCTTAAAGATTTCGAGGTGAAAGATGAACTTACAGAGTTCAACATGACTAAAGATCATGCTGCGTGGTGGGTACCAGCCTATGCCCACAATCGATATGAATACCTGTACGAGAAAACCCCTCTCTCTGAAATGGGAGATGAGCCACGTAGAGTGCATACCCCTGTTACATTTGAGTCTGAGGATGGGATTTATATTAGCCTTCATGAAGCGTCTTTAGTGGATTACTCCAGTATGGCAATTGATGCAACATCAGGCACAAAGCTAAAATGTGACCTGATCCCTTATCAAAAGGGCAGTGACATGCGGGCAAAGGTATCAGCGCCTGGAAAAACACCGTGGAGGACTATTCAACTTGCAGAGAAACCCGGTGATTTGATAACTTCCTACTTGATTTTGAACCTTAATGAGCCGAACAAACTGGGTGATGTCAGTTGGTTTAAGCCCGGAAAATACGTTGGTATCTGGTGGGAGATTCACCTGGATTACGGCACCTGGGTTTCTGGGGAAAGGCATGCGGCCAATACTGCCAATACCAAGAAATACATTGATTTTGCGGCTGAGCATGGATTCCAGGGAGTGTTGGTTGAAGGATGGAACCAAACCTGGGATGGCGACTGGACCAAAAATGGTGATATTTTCAGTTTCACCAAACCTTATCCTGATTATGATTTGGAAGAATTGGCTGCTTATGGAAATGAAAAAGGGGTCTATCTGGTGAGTCATCATGAAACAGCAGGTAACATTGATAACTATGGCAAGCAATTGGAAGAAGCTTTTCAGCTCATGGAAGATATGGGGCAGAAGGCGGTGAAAACGGGTTATGTAGAGCATGGAGGTATTCTTTCAAATGGTAAAATGCACCACGGTCAGGCATACATTGATCATTTCAGGGAAGTAATCAAGACAGGAGCTCGTCACAAAGCTGCAATAGTAGCACATGAACCAATTAAGCCAACAGGAGAGCGAAGAACTTACCCTAACATGATCTCAAGTGAAGGAGCCCGTGGGCAAGAATTTAACGCCTGGTCTGCTGATGGTGGTAATCCTCCAAGTCATACAGCAATTATTCCATTCACGAGGTTGCTTGGAGGACCTATGGATTTCACCCCGGGAGTATTTGACATCAAACTTCCTAAAAAACCAAATAATCAGGTGAATACTACATTGGCCAAGCAATTAGCATTGTATGTGACTATATACTCTCCTATGCAGATGGCCTGTGATTTACCTGAAAACTACATGAAGTACCCTGATGCATTCCAATTTATCAAGGAGGTAGGTGTTGATTGGGAAACGACAAAAGTTTTGGATGCAAGTATTGGTGAGCATCTCACGGTGGCAAGAAAGGAAAAAGGAACCGGTGATTGGTTTGTAGGTACCCTTACCAATGAGGAACCAAGGGAAATAAAATTCAACTTGGATTTCCTGGATGCTGGCAAGCAATATGTTGCTAAGATCTATAGAGATGGAGATAATGCACACTACATCGATAATCCTGAAGACTATGCGATCGAAGAAATTGAAGTGAGTTCCAATGATGAGATTGCTTTATGGTTAGCAGCTAGTGGTGGAGCAGCCATCAAAATTTCATTGGCTGACTAGAAGAAATTCTTATGCTAAACGTAAAAAAGGCTCATTCTTTATTCGGTTGAGCCTTTTTTTGGATCTTCTGCACCTGTGTCAACTACATACTTCCACATTCCATTTGCCTGTTTCTTCCACACGGATAAATACCTTCCATGACTCACAAGGTCAACAGAGTCTATTATAGTTAGCGTGTATTTACCATGTGTATATCCCAAATCTCCTGAAGCAGATATCTCAGCTTTTATCGGTTCCCAGGTGAGTTTTACTTTTTCTTTCGTATAGCCACTATAGGCTTGTCTGATCTCGTCAATACCCATCAAAGTTGGGCTTTTATTTTGAAGAATCAGGGCATTTTGGTCTGCATAAGCAATGAAAGCTTCCCCCATTCCTTTAGTTTCAGACATCATAGAAAAGGCCCTGTCTACTTCCTTTAAAACTTCTGGATCTGCAGAATTAGTCGATTGACAACTTAGCAACACCAAAAATAGGAAGGGACAGAGCCTTTTCATTAGTTTTTTAATTGAGGATTAATCCATTGGCTTCAACCAAGCTTTTCTCAGCATCATTTGCCTTTCAGAAGCTTCTTCTAGCATAGAAAGCTGATTGTTTCTTGACTTTTCAATTTCAAAAACTTCAACCGATAAAGTAACCTCTTCGCCATCTCTATCAACAGTGTAGGAGAATGGTTTGCCAGCTTCTAGCTCTTCTTGACGCGCATTCATATAGGCACCAAACTCAGGGCCTAGAGGAACCATATCCTTACCATTGATCTTTGTGAGAACATCTCCATTTTCAAATCCAAAGGCCTGACCAAATTCATTCATAACATCCTTATCTCTAACAAACAATTTGCCTGCTTTTACGCCAATTGATTGTTGGGAAATTCCAAGATCAGTATCCATGTATTTTTCAACATCTACGTAATTGACACCTACTTTTTCCATTAGGTCAGCAATTGGAAGTCTTTCTCCACCACCTACATAAGTGTTAAGGAATTCTTCTACTTCAGGGTAAGTTAATTCTCCAATAATTGAGAATAACTCTTCATCTTTGAATGCCTGGTCTTTACCAAATGTCTTTGAAAGATCAGCCATCATATCCTGTACTCCATATTCACCATCAGATAAGTCTCTCAATAAAATATCAAGACTCATTCCGATCAACGCACCTTTTTGATATACGTTATAGTATTGATTCTCATACTTCTCCAATGTGTACTTACTGATATCAGTAAATGGTACTGTATCTAAGAAGTTAGAAGCTACATTCATTTTTTGAGTTAGAATTCCCAGGTACTCATCTTCTGATAGCAGGTCATACTTAACCTGTACATTTCCGGCAAAGTATTCTGTGATTCCCTCGTACATCCAAAGGTGTTTCGACATCTTGGGGTCATTGAAATCGAAAGCATGGATCTCTTCAGAATGGATGTTTAGAGGTGTTACAATATGAAAGAATTCATGAGCTGCAAAATCTCTTAATTGCTGTCTCATTTGCTCTATAGTGTACTCAGGCATGTAATACATGGATGAGTAAGAGTGTTCCAGTGCTCCATAAGAGGTTACGGGTTGGTCTGTGAAATAAAAGATGAAAGCATATTTATTAACAGGAAGTGTACCACCTAAATATTCTTTTTGAGCCATTAGTACTTCTTCTATTTCAGCAGCAATCTGTGCAGCTGATACTATTTTATTGGGCGAATAAGATGAAACCAGCACTTCCGTATTGGCTACTTGTACCAAGGCAGTATCTGCTTCAGCATACATCAATGGTGAATCAACTAATCGGTCAAAATTCTCAACTGTATAGGTATCAACCCTACTGTCTGCTGAAACTTTAACAAAATCTTTATCCATTGAGGTAGACATACCATTACTCTCATCAGATTTTCTTAGACCGGTACTACCGTAAAAATCTTCAGGTGAAATGATATTGAATTCAAAATCAAGTGTCTTCATTCCTTCGAAGTAACCAAAGAAACCCGGAGTGTTGATCACGAAATTTTTACCATCTTCAATGTTTGTTCCTGCTGGTTGGAATATATCTGGTCCCTCTAGCTCTGTATCGTAGCTATCTTCTATCCAGTAAGTGATTTTATGGATCTTTTTTGCTTTAGAAATGTTCCAACTGTTGTCATCTAAACGGGTAACTTCCAGGTCCCTGCCTTTTTTGTCATAAGCTTTCAGGTCAGATACGAACCTGCCATAATCGGCAATACTGTAAGTTCCCGGAATGATTTTTGGTAGGTAAAATTTGATTTCTTCTTCAGCTATTTTAGGAGCGTACAGCTCTACAAATAACTTATCATCTTTTACCTGAGTGAGGTCAACAACATATGTGTATTTGTTGTTGGTTACGTCATTGGCGAATACCAATCCACAGACGAAAAACGCAATGAGCGTCATCATTGTTGCTTTATTCATAATGTTTGAGTTTTGATCTATTTCAATATTACACCAATTTTAAATCACGATTAAACGCAATTATATATTTGGTGTCATTCAAATATGAATGGCCAATATTTTATAAGTCAGTTAGAATAAAAAAGGGAGACTTACTTGCCTCCACTCGGTCCTTTTGCCTCTGTATCTAATTCAGGAAGATTAAATGCATCTAAAGGACTGGGTTGCTCCATCATTGCTTCAATGTCTTTGACAGTCCTGGGTGCAATGTCAGAAAGGAGTTCATATCCATCATTGGTAACAAGTATGTCATCTTCAATCCTAACTGCTATGTCCCACCATTTCTCATCACATTTACTTCCGGCAGGAATGTAGATACCGGGCTCAATCGTGATAGTCATACCTGCCTCCAGCTTATCATAGGTGCCTTTATCATGAACATCCAATCCAATATGATGACCCAGTCCATGAGGGTAGAACAGATGTCGTTCACCTTTCTTGGCAATGCCTAACTCCACAAGACCTTCGTTGATAATTTTCCTGGAGACCATTTCTAATTCCATCCAGGTAGTACCGGGTTTTGTGATTTCCATTGCGGCTTCCTGAGCTTGTAATACAAGTTCATAGATCGTTTTTTCTTCTGGAGAAAACTTACCATCTACAGGTATAGTTCTCGTAACATCTGCTGTATAGCCACGGTATTCTGCCCCAAGGTCCATTAGAATCATTTCATTACTCACAACTTCAGGTAGGTTGTTTTCAACATAATGGAGGATGCATCCATTGTTTCCTGCTCCTACAATTGAGTTGTATCCCTCATATTCTGAACCATACTTTTTGAATACAAATTCATGAATTCCCTGAACTTCCCGCTCAGACATTCCGGGTTTCATGGCTTTCATTACTTCTACCTGACCAATGCATGAAATATCTACAGCCTTCCTGATCAAAGCAATTTCTTCGGCTGTTTTGATGCCTCTCATATTAGCCATTAGGGTATCTAATAGAGAAGTGTTTAAATTTTGTCTTTCAGGTTCCTGCACCAAAGTGGGGGCATCAGATGGGTAACCTACCTTAGCTTTAAACTGCGAGATGAGGTCAAACAAATCAGACTTGTTCCTCGCATCATCGCGAACATCATTAAAAAAGTCATAGAACAATACCTGATCGAATTTTGAAAAATCCAGATTGTAATTCTCAAATTCTGTATTGTTAAATACATTATTGAGAGCTAGTTTATCTTTAGCACCTTCATCACCTAGTCTTCTGCCCAACCATAATTCAGCCATTGGATTTCTGGGCTGGACGAAAAGAATTTCATTATATTTCCCCTGATCTGAAGTTTGAAATTCCTTAAATATCATCAACACAGCATGTGGTTCAGGATAACCTGTCAGGTAGTAGAAATTCGGATCCTGGTGGTAAAGGTAATCCGTATCATTAGCTCGATTTCTTATTGGATTAGCGAAGAAAACTGCCACAGAGTTATTGGGCATTATTGACCTTAATTGAGCTCTTTTTTCAGCATGAAAAGAAGGCTTTAAATAATCAGATGGTTCCAGTTTCCTTTCCTGTCCAAAACTATTGATTGCTGCAAATGCAAGCAAGATGAAGATATAAGAGATACGCTTAATCATAGACTTATCCATTTTTAATTAGTTGCGATGATAGATGTAATTTTTGGTATTCGCAGGTCATTTTTTAGTAATGGCATATTGAAAGTACAAGTGGCACAATAGGGTCACGTTCTATGGCCTATCATATGTGTCAATTCATCAAATTTAGGGTCTAAAATGACTACTGATTTAAAAGATTGCCAAAAATACACCATCTTAAATGCCTGATCCGCAATGTACTTGCTTAGCTTTAATATATGAGTAAATCTTTAGAGAAAATTAAAAAAATGCTTGATGAACATGAACAATTCATCAGTAGAAAAAATGAAGCAGTTCCTGAATATAATGGCATTTTTCAACGTTACCAATATCCCATACTGACTGATAAGCATACACCTATTTTTTGGCGATATGATCTCAATCCTGAAACAAATCCTCACCTTCAGGAACGACAGGGTATGAATGCAACTTTCAATGCTGGAGCAATTATGTTCAATGGGAAGATTTGTTTGGTAGTGAGAGCAGAGGGGAATGATAGAAAATCATTCTTCGCGGTGGCTGAAAGTGAAAACGGCATTGACAATTTTCGGTTTTGGGATAATCCCATTACCCTCCCCGAAACTGAAGATCCAGACACAAATGTCTATGACATGCGACTTACCTCTCATGAGGATGGCTGGATCTACGGTTTGTTTTGTACGGAAAGGAGAGATCATTCTGCACCTGAATCAGATCAATCTGCTGCAACTGCGAAATGTGGTATTGCACGAACAAAAGACCTTGTGAATTGGGAAAGATTACCCGATCTGGATTCTGGAGGAAGCCAACAGAGAAATGTTGTCCTACATCCTGATTTTGTGGATGGTAAGTATGCCTTGTACACCCGACCACAAGATGGATTTATTGATGCTGGTAAAGGTGGAGGAATTGGATGGGCTTTGGTAAAGAGTATGGAAAATGCACAAGTCACCAATGAGAAGATTATCGACCCTAAGGTGTACCATACGATCAAAGAAGTGAAAAATGGACAGGGTCCACCTCCAATTAAAACCCCTGAAGGATGGTTACATCTGGCACATGGTGTGAGAAATACGGCAGCAGGGTTGAGATATACGCTGTACATGTTCATGACTGCATTGGATGATCCTTCCAAAGTAATTCATAGACCTGCAGGACATTTTATGGGACCCCAAGACGATGAGCGGGTAGGAGATGTGTCTAATGTCTTATTCTCGAATGGATGGGTAGCAAAATCAAATGGAGAGGTATTTATTTACTATGCTTCCTCAGACACCCGGATGCACGTGGCAACTACCACGATCGAAAAGCTCGTGGACTATTGCCAAAATACTCCTGAAGATGGTCTACGGTCGAATGCCAGCGTTCAAACAAGAAATGAATTGATCAATAAGAACATTGCCTTCCTAAAGGCTAATGGATTAAAATAGTATGAGCACAACAGTTAGTTTAAAAGAGAAAATATCCTATGGTTTTGGAGATTTTGCTTCTTCCATGTTTTGGAAGCTATTCTCCATGTTTCTATTGTTTTTTTATACAGATGTATTTGGCATATCAGCAGCAGCAGTCGGGACCATGTTTCTGGTGACCAGAATTTGGGATGCTCTGAATGATCCGTTGATGGGTATTATATCAGACCGGACTAAAACCCGATGGGGAAAATTCAGACCATTTTTACTGTATGGAGCAGTTCCTTTCGGAATTATTGGTGTATTGACATTTTCAACACCAGACCTTTCTCCCGATGGGAAATTGGCTTATGCCTATATCACCTATACGTTAATGATGATGGTTTATACATTGGTAAACGTGCCCTATGGATCACTTATGGCCGTTATGACTGAAGACAGTGTTCAGCGAACATCCCTGGCTTCCTGGAGGTTTATCGGGGCTTTCTCCGGAGGATTATTTGTGACTGCTACTGCCAATTCACTTGTGGAGTATTTTAGTCAGAACTCAAGTCAGGCAACTGGTTTTCAGTACACAATTGGGATATATGCATTGGTGGCTGCCGTCTTGTTTGTGCTGACTTTTGCAGGAACAAGGGAACGATTAGCACCACCGAAGGAAGAAAAGAATTCATTGGTAGATGATCTTAAAGATTTAGGGAAAAATGCACCTTGGTTTATCGTGCTAGGCGCCAATATTTTCATTTTAATTTTCAATTCTTTACGAGACGGCTCAATTCTTTATTATTTCAAGTATTTCGTAAAAGATCAGACCCTGAGTTTGTTTGGCCAATCCTGGGATCTTACCAGTACGGCACTCTCTTCAGCATATATGTCCATTTGGTTGGCCACAAATATTGTGGGAGTGCTATTGGCGAAACCTGTTGCGGCGAGATTGGGTAAGAAGAAAACCTTTGGATGGGCAGCTTTGATTTCAGCTGGACTCAGTTTTGTATTCTTCTTGTTGCCGGCCAATGCTATCATCTCAATTTTTGTACTGAATGTTTTTATTGGAATCTCCGCTGGAATAATACTTCCCCTGGGGTGGTCAATGTATGCCGATATCGCTGATTTTTCAGAGTGGAAAACAGGTAGAAGAGCAACAGGGTTGGTATTTTCATCTTCTTCTATGTCTCAAAAGTTTGGATGGACCATAGGAGGAGCAATCACAGGTTGGTTATTGGCAGGGTTTGGCTTTGAGCCCAATGTTGATCAGTCAGAAAGTGCATTGCTTGGGATTAGGTTGATGATTAGCGTGATTGCAGGAGTGGGAGCATTGGGATCTTATTTTTTCATCAGACTGTATAAATTGGATGAATCCTTTATGGAGAAAATCAAAATGGAGCTGGAAGAATCCAGTTTAAAAAGCTAGAGCAAGATGAATCATCAGTTGGAAGCTATCAGAAATAGTGATTTTCTGAATGTCTTAGAACAAAATATTCTTGATTTCTGGATGGAAAGAATGATTGATCCATCGGGAGGGTTTTATGGAAGAATTGATGGGCATGGCGTACTACACCCAAATGCAGACAAAGCAATCATTTTAAATACCCGAATTCTATGGACTTTTTCTGCAGCATTTCAGGTAACCGGGAACAATAAACACAAAAAGACCGCTGATAGAGCATTTGATTTTTTGATAAATCATTTTCTTGACAAACAACATGGTGGTGTTTTTTGGATGCTTGACTCAAAGGGAAATGTAGTGGCAGATAAGAAGCAGATTTACGCTCAGGCATTTGCGATTTATGCCCTGGCTGAATATCATAAAGTCAATGAGTCTTCAGATGCATTAGCTATTGCATGTGAATTTTTTAAGTACATTGAAAAACACAGCTTTGACAAAGACAAAAACGGTTATTTGGAAGCATTGGATGTAACCTGGTCCCCACTATTGGATGTGAGGTTGAGTGATAAAGACATGAATGCCACTAAAACAATGAATACTCACCTACATGTTCTGGAGGCATACACCAATTTATATCGCATTTGGCCAGATCCATTCCTTCGGAAACAACTCAAGAACCTAATCGTGCTAATGAGCAGCACATTTCTCACGGAAAATGGCCATTTCAAATTATTTTTTAATGATGAATGGCAGCTCTTATCGAATGAAATATCCTTTGGACATGATATTGAGGGGAGTTGGCTACTGTGTGAAGCTGCGGAGGTCTTAGGAGATCAAGAGCTGATTGGCTCCATCGAAAATATTGCGACTCATATGGTAGATGCAGCAAAAATGGGGCTGGATCAGGATGGAGGTTTAATGAATGAGGCAAATGATGAGGGACTAACCGATACAGATAAGCATTGGTGGCCACAGGCGGAAGCACTTGTTGGGTTATTCAATGCCTGGCAAATTACTGATAATGAAATATACCTCAGCGATCTGGTTCAAGTTTGGGGTTTTATTAGTAAAAACCTCATCGACCGGGAAGGGGAATGGCATTGGAAGGTCAATAGGGTAGGTCAGATAGATTACGCCGAAGACAAAGCTGGTCCATGGAAGTGTCCTTATCACAATAGTAGGGCTATGATCGAAATTCTGAAGAGAACATATTTAGCAGGTCTGTAAAAGCCTGGTAAAACCCAATCTATTTTGAATGAAAGTCGTTGAAATAAGTGTAATCAATTAGGTTATCAAAGCTTATGTCATCACTTCAAGAAATACAGGAAAAAGCCCTTATGCAGTTTGCTAAATACGGTTTGCGTAGTGTCAATATGGATGATATCGCCGATTTTGCTGGTATTTCGAAGAAAACACTTTACGAATTTTATGATAGTAAGGAAAAGTTAATTCGAGGGGTCTTTGATGACATAAGGTCGAGGTGGGAAACAGAACTTGATGGCGTAAAATCTGCCCCTCTGGATCCTGTGAACAAGATCATGAGTGTGTACAAGCTTTGTTTCAAGTTCATTGAAAGTATAAACCCTGCGGTGTTACTTAGATCTGGCAGGCAATATGGATTTGTTTCAGAGGAAATGGACATCTCACGCAAAGAGATTGAAGAACTATTATGTTCCTTGTTGGACGAGGCAAAAGCTAACGGTTTGATCAAAGAAGGGTATGAACTAGCTTTTTTTGCTCATACAGATATCATGCTGCTTGACTATTTGACCGAACAAATCAATCCCTTGAATTCCGAGGTAAATGAAAAGCTCTTTCACCACATCATCTATCCGAGATTTTTTGGGATTCTCAATGAGAAGAAAGTACAAATTTCACATGATAGGTCATTGGTTTTAGTAGCATAGCCTACATTGATTGCCAATATCCTACCATTTATCGAAATGCTTTTAAATTGCTCAGTGAGCAACAAAGTGGTTCACCATTTTTGATTATATTAGACTATACCACCAATTTCTTAGGGGAACAGAGCATTGAGAAAAGCAAGAACGAAAGTATTTCGCCATTTCTTGGCAGTAATCATATCACTGGTTGCTACTCTAATGCAAGCGCAATCATTTGAAGTTTTAAATCCATCAAAGCGTCCCAGCCAATATATCTTACGATCCTGGGGAACGGAACAAGGATTGACTACAGAAACAACCAACCATCTGATACAATCACCTGACGGATACGTTTGGGTAGGAACTTACACTGGTTTGCACAGGTTTGACGGAAAAAGATTTACTGTTTACAATAATCAAAATAGTGATTTACCATCTTCTAATATTTTAAGACTGGGTCTCGACAGCAAACAAAGATTATGGTTAGGTACCCTACATGGTCTGGCTTATATGGAAGAGGGAAAAGTAACTATCCCCATAAACTCAAAGGCGGCTACCGATTATGCTGTGGAGAGTATGTTGATTACAAGCGATGATCGGATATGGGTGAGCAGCAAATCAAATCATCTATGGGAGTATAAAGATCAACAACTAATCGACCATTCCGCGGAGTTTAAAGTCTCCGGAAGTACAATTCTGACAATGGCAGAAGGAAATGATGGGTCAATTTATTTTGGTACTGACGACTCGAGATTTATTGTTCATGATACTGCCGGGAATATCACAGAGTTTAAATTTCCAGAGGAAGTAAATGGTGTGAATGAAATCTTGCGTGTCGGAAATATATTATATGTGGGTACCAGCCTAGGGTTATATACATTTGATAATGATAGACTTACCAAGGCAGCTATACTCGATCAAATTTCTGTGAATAGTATGGTCGAAAATGAAGATGACATGCTTTGGATAGGAACATACCAGGGTTTATACAGGTATAATCAGGTCACTCAAAGCTTAGATTCACTCACAGAAACCGAAGGTTTACCCAATAATATTATCAGAGATCTGATTATTGACCGCCAGGGAAACTTATGGGGTGGAACTTATCGTAAAGGAGTCTTCTTATTGACAGATGGATCAATCACCAGTTACACTCAAAATGATGGATTGTCCACGAATGTAGTTGCCAGTGTAGTGCAATTGCCGGATAGCTCTTTTTTGATTGGCAATGAAAATAGCCAATTCGATTTGATAAAAGATGGGGTGATATCAAAGTATGATCCACCGATTTCATTTCCGAATGCACGGTTGAAAAATCTTTACATGGATAGCAAAAATAGAGTGTGGGCAAGCACATATCGAGGACTTTTTTTGATGGATGGCGCAAAGAGCAAAGCTTTCACAATTGAGAATGGCTTTCCTGATAATTACACGCGAATGGTCTATGAAGATAAGGATGGGGTCATATGGGTAGGAACAAAAAATGCTGGTTTGGTGAGGTTTAATGAGAATCAGGAAACCTGGGAAGTCATCAACCAATCCAAAGGACTTACTTCAGATTACATCATGTCCATCATTGAAAACCCTTCAGGGCAATTGGTAGTTGGGACAATTAATGGGATAAATGTGCTCGACGATTCGAAAGTTGTAAAGCAAATTGTTATCAAAGATGGACTTCCGTCCAATTTCTCTTTCTCCACTTACCCGACTGACAAATATTTGTGGATTGCTTCAAATGATGGATTGATTGGGTATTCTGATGAAAAAACAGTGGTCTTCACTGTTGACAATGGGCTTCCGTTCAATATAGTCTATTTTATACTGGGGGATGAGGATGGAAACTTATGGATTCCGGGAGAAAAAGCAATTCTTAAGATCAATCTGAAGGAACTGGAATCAGTAGCAGATGGGATAAAAGAAGAATTTGAAATTGCTAGTTTTGATAAAAGTCATGGCATGAAAAACAGCCATTGCCTGGGAGCAGTTTATTCTTATCGGGATAAGGATGGAAATTTTTGGGTGCCTACCCAGGGAGGGGTTGTAAAAGTAGATCCGGATGTCCTCAATGTATCTTTTTCGGATGTAGAACCAATTTTGGAGGATATTAGTCTTGACCAGAAGAGTATTTATCAACCGGGAACCGTCACAAGAGTTCCTCCAGATTATAATAGGCTAAGTTTTTCATTCACTGGCATCAACTTTAAGCACCTGGAAAGCATTAGCTTCAGGTACAAACTTGTTCCTTACGATGCAGACTGGATTACCTCAAAAGGGCAAAGGAATGCCTCTTACACTAATTTATCTCCAGGGAAATATCGATTTATTTTAGAAGCAGGAGCAAATCAAAAATTTGGTGGAAACCAATTTGAGACAGAGGTTATCATAAAAGCTTTTTGGTGGCAAACAATCTGGGCTAGGTTTCTGATTATTTTTTCGTTTGTAGCGATGAGTCTTGTGGTTTATTGGCTTAGAGTAAGAACACTTACCAGAAGGAATAAACGATTAGAGGAAATGGTGGATACCAGAACCAGGGAACTGGAAGCTCAAAAAAATGAATTGACGACAACTCTTGAAAACTTAAAAAAGGCACAGGAACAAGTCATTCAATCTGAAAAAATGGCTTCTGTAGGTACACTTGCAGCAGGTGTAGCCCATGAAATTAACAATCCACTGAATTTTATCAGGGGAGGATTATTTGGTTTGGACAGGCATTTGAAAGACAAAGACGGAGAACTTTCTGATGAAGCTTCGAAATTTATAAATGTCATCGATGAAGGTATAGCCCGAGCATCAAGAATTGTAAATAGTCTTAACGAATTCAGCCACCCGGGTGATGATGAAAATGAATCATGCAACCTGCACCATATCATTGAAAATTGCCTGAATATGTTGCAGCATAATTTGAAGCATGGTATTACCGTTGTGAAGGAATTTAATCAAATTGATCCAGTCATTCACGGCAATAATGGGAAACTGCATCAGATCATACTTAATATTTTGGCCAATGCTGTTCATGCAATGGAAAGTACTGGTACTATTACTATACAGTCTGAAATTCACAAAAATCAGGTCATTCTGAAATTTACAGACACTGGATCAGGTATAGCACCACAACATATGGCTAAACTCACAGAGCCATTTTTCACCACCAAAGAACCAGGTAAAGGAACAGGTTTAGGTTTATCCCTCACCTACTCAATGATTAAGGAGCATCATGGTGAGTTGGAGTTTGATTCAGCTTTAGGAAAGGGAACTACTGTCATAGTAAGGCTGCCACTCTAGAAGGTGGTACAAAATGTATCCAAATGGGTATGATTTCATTAGATACTTTAAGCTTTTCTTCATAAAACCATTATAATATTTGGAAGAGTGCATGAAATAGTTCAATATTAGGCCGCCTTTTTCCGGCTATGGGGGTATTTTTTGTATAACATTAATCGAACAGAAATCTTGGAGGAAAATAAATCAAATCAGTTTTACATTATTTTAATCACCCTGGTAGCTACGTTGGGTGGTTTTTTATTTGGATTCGATAGTGGGGTAATTAATGGAACCGTAAAGGGACTGGAATCAGCCTTTAAAACTGAAGATATTGGCAGTGGTTTCAATGTAGCATCCATGTTACTTGGATGTGCTGTAGGTGCATTTTTTGCAGGAAGGCTAGCTGATATGTTTGGAAGAAGAACCATGTTGCGATTTGCAGCTGTGTTTTTCATAGTTTCAGCATGGGGTTCAGGTATAGCTACTTCATCACCTGAGTTTATTATTTACAGAATTTTAGGTGGAATCGCAGTAGGTGCGGCATCAGTAATGGCACCTGCTTACATCGCTGAAATTGCTCCAGCAAAATACAGAGGAGCTTTAGCCACAACCCAACAAATAGCTATCATTGCGGGCCTGTTCATTTCGTTCTTGAGTAATTATATACTGGCAAATGTTTCGGGATCAGCTGAAAACGTTCTTTGGATGGATTATGAAACCTGGAGATGGATGTTTTGGATGGAGCTTATTCCTGCTGCTGTATTTCTGATTTCTCTTTTTGCCATTCCGGAAACTCCACGCTTTCTGGTTGTAAAAAATAAAGTTGATGAGTCTAAAAAGGTACTGGGGAAATTGTATGGTGAGGATGTGGCTGAACAAAAGTTCAATGATATCCAACAATCATTGGCCTCAGACCATCATAAACCAAGATTATCTGATCTATATGATAAAACGCTAAAAAGAATTAGACCAATTGTATGGATTGGTATAGGCCTGGCCACTTTCCAACAGTTTGTAGGAATAAATGTAGTATTCTATTATGGAGCCGTTTTGTGGCAAGCAGTAGGTTTTGGTGAAAGCGATGCACTTCTCGTCAATGTGGTTTCGGGTGCATTGAGTATAGCAGCTGTTATTGTTTCGCTTTTACTCATTGACCGTATAGGTCGTAAACCGATTCTTTTGATTGGTTCAATTGGTATGGCTGTTACACTGACTTTGGTAGCTATTGCCTTTAGTACAGGTGTTCTGGAACCAAACGAAGATGGAGAACTGGTTTTGGCTTTGAGTGATTCAATGGGATTGCTTTCATTGATTTCAGCCAATATTTATGTGATGTTTTTTAACTTTTCCTGGGGGCCTGTGATGTGGGTGATGTTAGGAGAAATGTTCCCTAATCAATTGAGAGGGTCAGGTCTTGCCATTTCTGGCTTAGCTCAATGGATTGCCAATTTTGTGATCACTTTGACTTTCCCCATCTTGCTTGCTGGACCAGGACTAGCCACTTCCTATGGGTTGTATGCAGCATTTGCCGCGATCAGCATATTCTTTGTTTACAAATATGTTTATGAAACTAAGGGGAAAGAATTAGAGCAAATGGAAGGTTAATAAGATTTTGAGTTAAATCTAATGAGGAAAGATAGCGAAGGCTATCTTTTCTTATTTTACAGCAATAAACCCTCTGTTACTGCTTATTAGTAGCATTTGAGAGCAATAGAAATGACTTGTTACAAAAATGCAGTGTGATTCAAAAAGTAAATTTTGATTAAATTAAAGAAGTAATAATAAGGGGGCAACTTGTTCTTCATAAACACGGTATAGTCTAAAAAGTGTGAGGTGTTTTTCGATTGGAATGAAATTAAATCTCACCTTGATATGTGTTTTTTCTGGAGGCATTGATACCTTTGAGACTGCACACGTTTTGAACATAATTCTGCGGAACCAGCCCTTAGTTATTTTTTTTAAGCTAAAATATTTGTTCTAAATGAGATCATTATTGTTGACGATAGTTGGACTATCAGTTTTTGTGGGTGACCTGTTCGCGCAGGGATGTAGTGATGCTGGATTTTGTACGATGGGAGCCATGCGGCCCGCCCAAGTATACAATAAGAAAATTAATTTTAAACTCAGGGCTTTATCGGTCGAGTATTATCATGGGAACACAACTTTGAGTCCTGACATAAAAGCTTTGACTACCGATTTTACTTTCGGGATTAATGAGAAAACTTCGGTCCAGGTAAAACTACCATATATGTGGATAGATGGAAACCTTGGTTCCAATAATGGTCTTGGTGACATTTCATTGAGTTTAACAAGTAACTTGTACTCTTCGGAGAATTTTCATTTTAATGCGACAATAGGAGCGAAAATTCCAACAAATGATTCCAATATCAATGGGGAGTCTGATGTAAGTGATGCACCTATGCCAATGTACTATCAAACTAGTTTAGGTAGTTATGATTTCATAGCAGGAGGAGCATTCACCTCAAGAAAATGGATGTTTGCCACTGGAATTCAAATCGCATTAACTGAAAATGCAAATGATTTTAGATACGAGGAATGGGATGGGTATCCGAGTCAGGGGTATTTGATAAGGCATGATCTTGCCAATAACCTAAAGCGTGGTACAGATGTAATGTTACGCGTTGAAAGAGCATTCCTCTTCTCCAAGTTCGACTTTAGGGTGGGGATGCTTCCAATCTTTAGAATTACCCAGGATGAAATTCTAAATACAAATACCAATGAAAGAGAAAAACTGGATGGTACTACGGGAATGGCACTTTCCGCGATAACTGGTGCTGCATATCATTTCTCTACCAAAAGTTCTTTAAAACTGACATATGGAGTTAAGATAACTGATCGGGAGGTTAATCCTGATGGACTCACCAGGGATTGGGTATTTTCAATTGCACACGTTCTAACATTCTGATGCGGTATCTATTAATATTACTTATTAGTACACTTTCTTTCAATTGGTTAGCAGCACAGGGATGTGAGCAGATTGACAAGTTTTTGAAGGAAGGTAAAATACTGGAAGCCAATGAATTAATTAATAGTTCTGGCGGTCTGGATTGCTTTAAGGCAGTGGGGGAAGTATACCTGAGAATGGGAAGGTTTGATCTGGCTCGTGAGAATTTTGAAAAAGCCCTCAACCAGGCAAGCACCGGTTCTGAGGAGGAAGCCTCCAGTTTGAATAGTTTGGGAATAATTCTTTGGAACAAAGGAGATAACCAGCATGCTTTTGAATACATCACGAGAGCACTCAAAATCAGGGAGAAACTTTATGGAGAGGATCATGAGCTTACAGCAGCTTCATATAATGACCTTGGATTGGTTTATGGCGCTACTGATCCTAAGAAAGCATTGAGTTATTATGAACAAGCCCTGCACGTCTATGACAGGATGTTGGGAAAGCAATCAGCCAAATATGCACAGGCCAAAATTAATGTAGGGATTATTTTTCGTTCTCTGGAAGAGTTCAATAAAGCAGAAACATCTTTTGAAGAAGCACTTGCAATATGGCAGAAGATATACCCTGAGGGTCATCCTAATGAAGCCTTTATTTATACGAATCTTGGACTAACTTCCTATACATTAGGTGTGCTAAGTAGAGCCGAGGAATTTTTCAATAAAGCTTTGGCTACTTATCAGAAGCATTATGGAGAAAAACATCCGGAAGTAGCTTCCACTTATAATTTACTGGGAAATATCAGAAACCAGGAGGGAGAATTTGGAAAGGCAATTGAGCTTTATCAGAAGGCTCTTATTGCTAACTCAAAGGAGTTCAATGACATGGATTTTGAAAAGAACCCATCTGTAGGTGACTTTTTTAGCGCCAACACATTATTGAATTCACTGTTCTACAAAGCACAGGCCTTTGAAGACTCTCATTTCAATGTGACTCTTAAATTGAATGATCTAAAGACCAGTATCCAAACACTACAATCTTGTGACTCACTTGTCGATGAAATTCGGAGATTACAGTCTAATGAGGCAGATAAGTTAGCCTTTAGCTCAGTGGCCACACAGGTTTATGAAACTGGAGTGAGAGTGGCTTACAGAATGGGTGAGGTAGCGGTAAGAGGCAGGGAGGAATATAATGAAATGGCATTTTACTTCAATGAAAAGAGTAAATCTGGCATTTTGCTGGAAGCAATTTCTGAGTCATCAGCAAAACACTATGCCTCAATTCCAGATGAACAGTTGGTGGAAGAGGCTACCTTGAAAGAAGAAATCGCATTTTTTGAGCAAAAATTGGCCGAAAAGCCTGACGAAAAACAAGAAGAGATTTTTAGAGATAAGTTGTTCGAACTGAATAACCAGTATCATTCTTTCATAAAGTCGCTTGAGGAAAATTATCCTCAGTATTTCAATTTGAAGTACAATACAAGGATTCCCAAGGTGACAGATATTCAGGAGACGTTGGATGACGTAACTGCGCTATTTTCATACTTTATCGACGATCGCTACAAGAGGTTATATGTCTTTGAAATCACCAATAAAAAATTTAGTATCAACAGTGTTCCTCAGACTGACAAATTTGACAAATACGTGAGCGGTCTTTGGAACAGTATTTACTATAGAAATGCAAAAATCTATTCAGAAATAGCCCAGGATTTTGCAGATATTTTGATGCCGTCTGGTATTCCTTCAGGAATTGAACATGTAGTGGTCATACCTGTGGGCCGCTTGGGAGCAGTACCTTTTGAAACTTTGATTCTTGATAAAGTAAAGAGTAAAGAATCTGCTATGCATCAATTACCCTATCTTGGTAAGGAGTTGGCATTTAGCTACGAATATGCTGCAGCCCTTTATTATCAGGAAGCAATATTAGGTAGCAAAGTGAGTAGTGGAAATCTGGCATTACTTTGTGCGCCAATAGAATTTGATGATTTGCCAGACCTTCCAGGCACTGAACAGGAAATTGGAAAGTTGCAAGAGATACTTGAAAAGGGTCAGGTAACCTCAAACCTATATGTGAAAGCTGAGGCCAATGAAAAAAATATCAAGGCCATTGATCTCAAACAATACAAGTACATACATTTTGCAACTCATGGTGTGGTAGATGAAGCTAACCCTGAACTTTCAAGAATCTTCCTTTCTGACGATGGTGGTGAAGAGGATGGAAACCTTTACTCTGGTGAGCTATACAATATTGAATTGGATGCCGAATTGGTGACGTTAAGTGCTTGTGAAACAGGACTTGGAAAGATTTCCAAAGGCGAGGGAATCATTGGTTTGTCACGTGCATTGCTTTATGCTGGCGCAAGAAACATAGTCGTTTCCCTGTGGACAGTGTCTGATGCATCTACTGCTGAACTGATGATTAATTTTTACGATGAATTATCCAGAAGTCATGATTATGCTTTGGCACTTCGTAATGCAAAAAGGTCACTGATCCAAGGTGAGGAATATGCTGATCCATACTTCTGGGCACCATTTATTTTAATAGGTCATTGAATTGATTTCAGAATTAGCTCGCATGCTTTTTGGATTTGCTCCTCCGAGATAATCAATGGGGGAGCAATTCTCATCGAGTTGTCACAGAATAAAAACCAGTCAGTCAATACCCCAAGCGCTATTGCTCTGTCAATTATAGGTTTCAACACATCATAAGATTCAAATTCAGCGGCCATCATCAATCCCACATTCCTGATAGATTTAATTTTGGGGTGAACCAGTAGCTCTTTGAAGAGGTTCGCTTTTTGATTGACATCTTCTAATAACCTATCCTTTTGTATCACATTTAAGGCCGCTAACGAAGCAACAGCACTCATGGGATGTCCTCCAAAAGTTGAGATGTGTCCCAGTATAGGGTTACTCTTGAGTGTACCCATAATTTCCTGTGAACTGATGAAGGCACCAATCGGCATACCCCCACCCATTCCTTTAGCCGCTACCAGTATATCCGGAGTGATGCCGTAATGCTCAAACGCCCATAAATGTCCGGTTCTCCCAAAGCCACATTGGATCTCATCTAATATCAGCAGGCACCCCATTTCAGTACACCTTTTTCGTAGCGCTTTGAAATATGTTTCATCGGTTAAACGTACTCCTGCCTCACCCTGAACAGTTTCGATAATTACAGCGGCACAATTCTCATTAATTAATTCAAGGTCTTCATGGACACCATGATCAATATGATATATTCCCGGCAGAAGAGGTCTAAACTTTCTCTTGAAAGACTCATCTCCTGTGACCGACAATGCTCCGTGAGATGACCCATGGTATGCGTTCTTGCAGCTAATGATATTGGGCCGCCCTGTGTAGCGTTTTGCCAGTTTCAATGCACCTTCTACAGCTTCAGAACCTGAGTTAAGTAAATAAACCGCATCCAGCCCTTCCGGTAAGGTGTCAGTTAAAGCTTTAGCCAGCTTTACCTGAGGTGATTGCACAAACTCACCGTAAACCATTAGATGCAGATATTTATCCATTTGCTCCTGCAGCGCAGCAATTACTTTTGGGTGTCTATGACCAACAGAACTCACACCAATACCTGAAATCAAGTCGATATAGGATTTTCCATCTGGATCATACATGTATATACCTTCAGCTTTTTCAATCTCCAGTAGTAATGGGGTTTCTGAAGTTTGTGCGAGGTGTGAGAGGAAAAGTTGTCGGTTTGTGAGCATTATTAATGTATTGTGTTGTGTTACCTGTTAAGGCTTATTGATTGTGTGGACCCAGAAGTTACGGTGAATGTTTCAACTTTAGTGTACTTACTTCCTTTGGCAAAATCAGCCCTATATACAATTTTATAAACCCCTGGTTGAATCGCTGTAGTCCATTGTGTGGTTTCGTAGGGAATATTGTAAATCCATTCCTGCTTATCCTCCTCCATTCGGTACAAGCTTCCAAATCCACGTGCTCCCAGGTTCACATTTATAACACCCGGTTTTGGTAGGGTAATAGTATTATCCTGACCCGGTTTTAAGGGGTAATTTCTCACGATAGTTTTCGGCATAGTGAAGATTTCCAAATCATAATTACCTGCCAGGTACTGGTATTTTTGTCTAAAATCCTGTTTGTTCAATATTTCTCTATGTCCGGTTGGCCTAACTATTACTGGTATTGGTGTATTTCCATATTCTGAAAGTCCGTCCATTTTGAATGAGAGTGTGCCTATTGGTACTTTAACCGGAATAACATTGTGAACACCTCCTTTTATTTTGATGTTTTTAAGCGTGACTGGAGGGACAGAGTAAACCGCTAAATCATAATCAAGAACCGCATCTATTTCCACCGTATCTGGCCTTCCTACCTGATCACGAAAATGTACAAAATCGTAAACAGGCTGATTTGTAATCCTGTTAATGAAACTCACATTAAGGTTAGAAACCCTGGGTTGATTATTGTGATCCAGTAGCTGGACACTAACAGTGGTCTTATCCAGTGTTTGTTTCAGTGCTTCGTCAAGTGATCCTCTTAGCTCACCTATGTCCGTCACGTCAAAGAATGTACCCATACAGGCAAAAGCATCCGTATAGGACTCGTTCAAACCCAGACCAATAACAAAGGGTTTTAGGAAGATATTCTTTTTTTGCAATGCCTGTGAAACTGCACATGGGTCACCATCGCATGATTCAATTCCATCAGTGATGATAATAATCACATTTCGAACGTTTTTGTCAACTGGGAAGTCGTTAGCGGCTTGTTCAAGGCTGTAAGCTATGGGGGTTGTTCCTTTTGGCTGAATGGTTTTTAACTTTAAGGTGATGTCCTGGTGGTTATTGGCCCTGAAACCAATTTCCAGTTTAGAATCAGTACAAACCTGTAATTGTCTTCCATATTGGTGTCCATACACCCGAAGTGCCAGTTCGAGGTTTGTATTTTCCTTAAGAGAATCCACAAGGTCCGTTAAAATGGACCTGGCAACATCAATTTTGAGTTGTCCATTATTCCATTGTCCCAGCATGCTACCAGACCCATCCAGTAGGAATAAAATTCTCGTTTTCTCAGGAGGTTTTTGTTCATACCGTTGTGAATATCCTGGTCGGCACAAAAAAATCACCACCAGCAATAACACAAATTTAAAGTTGCTCATGTAACGATAACGACTATTTTTCAATTCTATTTTTTTACTGAATACCGACACGAATTAAAGTTAGAACAATTGTTGACCACAGAAAAGTAAAGTACTTATTGAGAGGATAATTGATAAAAACCACGGGTAGGGAAGTGATCGGAAATGCGCATTGACTTATCTACTTCATAATGCAATGGAGTTATATCCTTGGTATAGAATTGGTGATCAATTCTAAAAAAAGACAGTGACTTATTTAAAGTAAAACCGAAACCTCTGCCACTTGATTCGAAGGTGTTATTGAGAAAAGACTTCATTTTTAAATAATTATTACTGTAGGGGGTTTCATTAAAGTCACCACATACGATAGCAGCATGTGGGCTTTGTTTGACATGATCAATCAATTTGTTTACCTGATTATCCCTGGAAAGTGCTCCAATCTTTAGTTTATATAAAATGTCTATAGTTGCAGTCAGGTAATTATTAGAATTTTTTAGTCTGGAAAGTGATAGATTCATGGAAGTAAGGTGAACATTGTAAATTCGTAATGTGTCATCATTAATCTTGAGATCACTGAACATACCTGCATTCATTGAAGAATCTCCTTGCCAGATGTATCCACTATTCACAATTGGATAAATGGAAAAAATGGCCATTCCAGGACTATGATCAGAGTCAATACGGTCTGCTGTATAAATGTTTTTTTCAAACCCCCGGGCATCCATTTTACCTGTTACATCCAAAACGTCCCAATTATCATTGGTACTATACTCCTGTATGCAAATGATTTGTGCGGTATCCTTCGCCAACCATTTTATAGATTCAATGGAAAACTGACTGTACGTGTGGTGTTTCCTAAACAGCCTGGCATTGAAACTTAACAAGGATATTGCAGATTGTTGTTCAAGGGATGAGCTGTTGATTTTATAAGATGATAGAATTAAGGGACCGGCGATGATCAGGATAATCAGGTTCATTAAGGCAAATTTGCGATTCACCCATATAAAAATCATTAGCAATAAAGAATTGACTAGAACTACTAATGGTATAAAATAGGTAAGAATTGCTGCTGGCCAAAAAACTGAGGGAGGGATCAATATGGCTCCTAAAGTCAATAGACAAAGCAATGACCAGATGATGATGAACAAGTTTTTCTTACGGTACCTTTTGAAGTTCATTTCATAAAAAAAACCAACGAATTTCGCTGGTTCTACAATTTCGTAACAAAAATAGGTGATTCCTATAAGATCTGCGCAGTATGGTCTTTGGTTTTTACCTTTTCGATAATCTCTACTATTTTTCCATTTTCATCAATGACAAATGTTGTTCTCAAAGTACCCATATAGGTTTTCCCATACATCTTCTTTTCGCCCCATGTGCCAAACAATTCATGTACTTTTTTATCTGTATCAGCCAGTAATTTGAATGGTAGGCTTTGTTTTGCAATGAATTTTTGATGAGATGCTTCAGAATCAGTACTCACACCCAGCACTTCGTATCCATTTTTTTGCAAATCGGTATAGTTATCCCTCAAATTGCAGGATTGTGCTGTACAGCCTGGGGTATTGTCTTTAGGGTAGAAATAAAGTACCAATTTTTTGCCTTTATAATCTGCAAGTTTTATCGCGTTTCCATCCTGATCAACACCTTCAAATGCAGGTGCCGGATCTCCAACTTGTAATTTCATATCAATTATTCAATTTTGGTTTGATAATATTTTAAGTTACCTGTGTTGTCTCTTACTTCCAAAATAAACTCACCTTTGAAAGGAATGTTTGGGTCATTTGAATCAGTCCAAAGTCTTTTTTTCTTGTAATCGTATTTTAATAAGATCCATTTGTCATTGAGGGCAGCACGGTATGTGTCTATTCCTGATTCATCATCGTCGATAGAGAATACCAGTTGGTTATTTGAAAGTATTTGCGGTTTGACAGTAGGTGGAATACTATCATAGGCAATTGTGAAGTTAGTTAACTCTCTGGTTTTGAAACTCAATTGTCCTCTGTGCCAATCTCCACCTACAAATGATTGACGACCAGAGCCATTAACACTATAAACCCTGGCATATTCTGTATTGTAGAGTTTATTTGGTTTCAATGTAAGGTATATGTTCTTTTTTACGGGATCAGAACCATTTTGAAAGGTAAATAATTCACGATCATTGATTGTATCATAATCGTAATGATACTTCAGGTACATGGTATCGTAAAGTGCGGTTTTTGGGAAAAAAGCATTTACGGTGTGGTTGAAGAAATTCGATTCCTGATTGGGATATATGGTATGAATGTAATTTGTTTTAATGACCTCATTGCAGAAATCTATTGAATCTACCAGGCCATTTCTCAAGTCCCAAAAGAAACCCACATAGTCCTGTTCCCTTGTCTTAGCTTGCAATGAGTACTTTAGGTTATTCGCATAGATTTCCGGGATTGCGTTATTATCCAATGCGGTTACGGCCATTATGTTTTCATTGACATACCAGCTGTTGTAATCTACACGTTGGTGCCTGATCGGTTTTTTGTTGACTTGTGTTTTGAATGTTGTAGCATTGCCAAATGCATCAGTCAATTTGATGAATACCTGATGTGCTGTGGTATCTGAATAGTTAAATACTCCTTTCTTGACCAAATAGAAATCAAGCCGGTTTCCATCATCAATGTAAAGCTTATTGAACCTTCTTCCTGTGTAGTAGGCACTTTGGTAATTGGTGTGAATCATGATGTCCCGTGTGGTCCTGAATGAGAATTTCCTTAGCTCCTGTTTGAACCTTACCTCTCCGTCAATGTGCATTTCCACATCTGGGATACCATATCGGTGTCTCGTACCATTCATGCGGTCTTCTGCATATAATTCAATGCCTATTGGTCCACTTAGGTGAACAGGTTCTTTGAGAATGTAATTACCGCCAACGTTTACGACATCAAATTCAAACCTTCCGATTCGTCCATTGATAGCAGCATCTGATGATTTTGTAACAAAGGCAACAGATCTTATTCTTGGAGGTAGATTATCTATCAGCTCCTTGAACCCCATTTTGGCCGGGTCGATGACATCATGGTTTTTATCCCGCAGTTCAAAATGCAGGTGAGGGCCAAAACTTGATCCGCTATTGCCTGAATACGCAATTACTTCTCCCCGTTTCACCCTGAATTCACCGGGACCCGGATATAAATCCACAGTAAAAGACTGATTTTTATACTGATTCTTAAGCACATACGCATTCAGGTTTTCAGAGAACGATGAAAGGTGTGCATAAACTGAGGTAGTTCCATTTGGGTGTTTTACATAAACAGCATTACCAAACCCACGTTCCACTACCTTTACCCGGGAAATGTAACCATCTGCTACAGCATATACATTTAGCCCCTCAGTCCCGCTCGTTTTGATGTCAATCCCACCATGAAAATGTGCCGGACGGAGTTCCCCCATGGTACCTGATATGTAGTTCGTTTCACCTGGCCTTATAGGAAACAAATAGTAGCCATTAGGGATATTGTACTGTGCCCAAATTGGAGAAATGATAAAAAGAAGTAGAATTGAAAAGTAACTATTTAATTTCAAAGTCAAGGAGTTTTTTATCTTCTATAAAACCTTCCAGATGGTCTCCAATGTTAACTGGTCCAACACCCTTTGGAGTTCCCGTAAATATAAGATCTCCTGTTTTTAATAAAATGAATTTGGAAACATAAGAAAGAATTTTTCCGAAACTGAAGATCATTAGAGAGGTGTTCCCGGCCTGACGGAATTCACCATTGACCTTCAAGCTAAAATCAAGATGCTCCAGGTTCTGAAACTCGGAAGTTGGATAAAATTTAGAAACCGGAGCAGAACCATTGAAACCTTTTGCCAAATCCCAGGGAAGCCCTTTCTCTTTGGCTTGCGATTGCAAATCTCTTGCAGTAAAATCCACCCCCAGACCAATTTGATCGAAATATTTATGGGCAAATTGTTCTTCAATGCTTTTACCCTCCCTGCATATCCTTAAAACAATTTCAATTTCGTGATGAATATCACTTGAGAAATCCGGAAAATAAAAAGGGTCATTGTTTTTAAGAAGGGAAGTGTCGGGTTTTTGAAAGATAACAGGATCGGAGGGGACTTCATTGCCAAGTTCTTCAGCATGAGCTACATAATTTCTTCCTACACAAATGATCTTCATCTCGTAATTTTATTTATGCTTCAAATGTATCAATCAATAAAGAGAAATCGAGAATAATTGTTTTGTTTGATATGAAATATTTGAAAGTTTACGTTAGGTGAGTTAGAATTTATAATTATCGAATAGATTAGCTAATTTCCAAGTAGAATTAAATTAGAAATCAATGAAAAATCTAATAGCATCTCTTTTACTGGTTCTTTCTGTTGTATTCTATCAATGCGCCACAGTGGCAGGAACAAACAGGAAGCAACTTAGCCTTGTCAAAAACAGCGAATTGTTTCCTATGAGCTACCAGCAATATGATGAAGTACTGAAAGAAGGCAAACTTTCTTCCAATAAGACTCAGGCAGATATGATAAAACGGGTAGGTACCAGAATACAAAAGGCTGTTGAATCATATTTCACAGATCTTGGAAGAGCTGATGAGTTAGATGGCTATAAATGGGAGTATAATTTATTAGAAGAGGACGTTGTAAATGCGTGGTGTATGCCTGGAGGTAAGGTAGCATTTTACACTGGTATAATGCCTATCTGTAAAGATGAGAAAGGTGTTGCAGTGGTAATGGGCCATGAGATTGCTCATGCTGTAGCTAATCACGGTCGAGAAAGAATGAGTAATGCCATTATCAAGCAGTATGGACTCATGACTTTAGGAGCAGCTTTTGGACAGGATCCAACATTGACACAAAAGCTGATTCTTCAGGCTTCAGGAATAGGTTCTGATATTGGAATGCTGGCCTTTTCACGGACAAATGAATCCGAAGCTGATGAGTTAGGGCTCATTTTTATGGCCATGGCAGGATACAATCCCAATGAGGCCCCAAAATTTTGGGAGCGAATGTCAGCAAACGCAGGCGGCTCTCAACCACCTGAGTTTTTGTCAACTCATCCATCTCATGAGACAAGAATTAGTGACCTAAAGAAATTAATGCCGAGAGCTATGGAATACTATAAGAAAGCCAAATAGTCATTATTTTAAAACATTGTTATTGTTATATGACCGAGACGCATATTTTTGCTCTCGGTTTTTTATGGAAGTCAACGCATATATTACACTAATTGTAATTCTTGGAGCGATCGTTTTATTCGCTACGGAATTGGTTACAATTGACCTGGTAGCCATATTAATTATGGTTTCTCTCATGCTTTTCGGAGTAATCACACCGGAGCAGGGTGTAGAGGGATTTAGTAATTCTGCCACAATAACGGTTGCTTTTATGTTCGTTTTGAGTGCAGCCTTACTCAAAACAGGAGCTCTGCAACACTTGACCTACCGTTTGGCAGACACTTTCAAAAAGAATTTTTTACTCGGTATGGGTTTAATGATCGCTTTGATAGCCATCATTTCAGCGTTTGTTAACAATACCCCAGTGGTGGCAGTGTTTATACCGGTTGTGATACAAATTGGTCAAACATCAGGAATAAGTCCATCAAAAATGCTGATTCCGCTTTCTTTTGCATCAATTTTCGGGGGCTCATGTACTTTGATCGGTAGTTCTACCAATATACTGGTCAACGGTATCGCTGAAAAAGAAGGTCTTGAGAGTTTCGGAATGTTCCAACTGGCTCCAATGGGATTAATATTTGTTGTAATTGGAATTTTATACCTGATATTTATAGGGATTAAATTATTGCCCAATAGAAAACCTCAAACTTTATCTGATAAGTTTGGTGCAGGAAACTACATCGCTGAAATCCAAATCACTTCTGAAGACACCTCAGTGGGCCAAATGATCATGTATTCTGACGTGGTGAGGGAATTGCAAATGGATATTATTGAGGTAAGAAGAAAAACCAATACCTTCAATTTACCACAAGGAGATTTTGTTCTAAGGGCCAATGACATTTTAAAGGTTCGATGTGATCGGGAAAACATCAAATTGCTCAAGGACAAAGTAAAATTATTGGACACTTCCCCTTTAAAAATTGATGGGGACAATCTCAAAGGTAAAAACTCGACGCTTGTTGAATTAGCGGTCACATCAAATTCAGAGTTTGAGAACAAAACTTTAAAAGAGGTTGATTTTAGAAGAAGGTACCGTTCGGTTCCATTGGCAATCCGTCACAGGGAAGAAGTTTTACATAGTGAACTTTATGACACAAAGCTGAAAGCAGGAGATGTAATCCTTGCAGAGACTAAGAATCACTACCTTGATTCCCTAAGGCAAATGGACAATGAACGAAATAGCCCGTTTATTCTACTATCTGAGGACGTCCTGATTGACTTCAAAAAGAATAGATTCTACCTGGTTGCGGTGGTGATTGTGGCAATGATTGGGTTAGCAACAGCGGGGGTAATTCCAATTATGGTTGGTGCAATAGCCGCAGTGTCAGTTCTTGTTCTATTTGGTAACCTGACGATGAAAGATGTTTACAGCGCGATTAACTGGAAGGTGATTTTCCTGCTAGCAGGAGCACTCACACTAGGTACAGCGATGAAAAATACTGGTTTAGACAAAATGATAGCTCATGCCATCATCGACAATCTGGGTATATGGGGTCCGGTGGCGATTCTTTCAGGGTTGTATATTCTTACAAGTTGGCTAACGGAGCTAATGTCTAACAATGCTACAGCTGCATTATTAGCACCTATCGCAATACAAACTGCCGAAGCACTTGAGGTAAGTGTGACACCATTTTTAATGGCCATTACTTTTGCTGCTTCTGCAAGCTTTATGACACCAGTTGGCTACCAGACAAATACAATGGTTTACAGTGCAGGGAATTACAAATTTCTGGATTTTGTGAAGGTAGGGTTTATTCTAAATATCCTATTTTGGATTGCCGCCACGATAATGATTCCCATCATTTATCCGTTTTGATTTAATTTCTAACTATTCCGAAAGAAATTCATCACCATTCTGATTAATTGGATGGGTAAGATCAGCATGATCATAATCATACTGAATATCAGGGCCAGGTTTTGAAGTTGTTCTTCCAAGGATCCCCTTTGAAACCTCCAAAACCATAATGTGACAGATATTACAAGGCTAGTCGCAGAAGCTAAGCTATAAAAACCAGCGGTTTTACCAGTTTCCAGAAATCTGTACAAAATGATCATGATCATAAACAGCGGAATTCCTACTGTTATGTACAACAAGAGTTCCTTCAAGCTTATGATTGACCCTTCAATAATATATTCATAAAGAATCGCACCAATGATGAGGAGAATAAGGGATACCACAAATAGTATTAACCCAATTCGTTTATTTGGCATTTACTAAAATGTAATATCAAAGGTTATTTCTTCCTTATCACGTTTAATGACCACTGTTGTTTGTTCACCAGCTTCAAATTTAGAAAGTGCCTTCATATAAGTCATCATATCCAATACTTCAATATCCCCCAATTTAATAACCACATCACCCTTTTCAATACCAGCATTCTGAGCGGGTTTTCCTTCACTCACTCCATCAATCCTCATTCCTTTGCCATCAAACAAGTAGTCCGGAACAACGCCAAGAGTTACCTTAAACCTTGGTGTGTTCGAAGACTCGTCTTTGGTTTTCTGGAAACTCAAAGAGTCCAAACCGTCAATTTCAGAACATATTCTGACAATTAAATCAGTGATTTTTTGCATACCTTCATAATTCAACTTTTCGGGATCATCTGATGGTTTGTGATAATCTTCATGCTGACCTGTGAAAAAGTGTAAAACAGGGATATCCTGCAGGTAAAATGATGTATGATCAGATGGTCCAACTCCAGATTCTTTGAGCGTTAAATTGATTGAATCTGAATTTTGTTTTTGTAATATGTCATTCCACTCCATTGCGGTACCATTGCCATGAATTGCAAGTGCTTTTTCCTCATCCAGTCTTCCTACCATGTCCAGATTGATCATTGCTGAAATGTTCTCAAGAGGTAATGTTGGGTTTTTGACATAATAATTTGACCCCCAAAGCCCTTTCTCTTCTCCGGAGAATGCCATGAAAACATAATCTTTCGTCAAATTCATTGCCGACAGTGCTTCTGCTGCTTTTAGCATTACCGCCACACCACTGGCATTGTCATCGGCTCCATTATGCACGGCAGGCTCTCCCTTGTAAAGTGACCCTGCGCTACCCATACCTAGATGATCAAAATGAGCCCCAATGACAACTACATTATCAGATACATTGTCAATTTTGCCTATTACATTCCTTCCTTTGATAGCCAGAGAATCGCCACCTTCACCAATGTTTGGTTTTTCGTGAGGATTTTTGGATGGGGAAACTTCAAAAGTTTGAAAATAAGTACTAGTGCCTGCTGCTTTCAAGCCAATGGATTTCATTTGTTCCATGATGTAAGAAGCCGCCATTTCTTCTCCGGGTTCTCCAATTTCTCTTCCTTTTAGACTATCTGAAGCCAAATAGTTTACAATATTCTTCATTGAGATTTCTGGTGCTTTTTCAGAAGTTTTCTTAGAGCAGGAAAATCCAAAAAATGTTACTAGAAGTAGTACTACCGCTATTTTTTTCATATTGATCAATACATTATTATATATTCATACTAATTTCGCGCTGAGCTTTAAGATTACCATTTAAACTTTACAAATGAAAATTAATTTTCACATTCTCCTTGCCATAGTTGTGGCGGCTTGTAGTACTAAAACAGCAGAAAAAAAAGATCAACAGGCTGAACAACCAATCGTTGATACTTTGACTTACGAGGATGAAAAGCATTTTAAGAATCTGCGTCAGCTTACAATGGGTGGGGATAATGCGGAAGCATACTGGAGTTTTGATCAATCAATGCTGGTTTTTCAATCTAACTACAGTGATTGGGATGTAAACTGTGACCAGATCTTTTTCTCCAAATTGGGTCAGGACGATTTGATGTCGGTGAAACCCAATATGATAAGTACTGGAATGGGACGTACGACGTGCTCGTATTTTATGCCTGGTGATAGTTCGGTGGTTTATGCCTCTACGCATTTGGGTGATGAAAACTGCCCCCCAGTTCCTGAACGACGAACCGATGGTAAATATGTATGGCCTATCTATGAAGATTTTGACATTTTCGTAACCGATCTAAATGGTACAATTCAGAAGCAACTTACCGATGAACCAGGTTATGATGCGGAGGCAACTGTTTCACCTAGAGGAGATAAGATTGTTTTCACTTCCATGAGAAGTGGGGATCTTGAGCTTTATACAATGGACATTGATGGGTCAAATGTTAAGCAAATAACCAATGAACTAGGATATGATGGAGGTGCATTCTTTTCTCCTGATGGCTCTAAATTGATTTTCAGATCTTCCAGACCTAAAACTGAAGAGGATATTAAGGAATATAAAGACTTGCTTGCGGAGGGACTTGTGATGCCAACTGCAATGGAGCTATTTATTTGTAACGCGGATGGAAGTGACCTACGTCAGCTGACTGATCTGGGTAATAGCAATTGGTGCCCGTTTTTTCACCCTTCCGGTGAAAAAGTCATTTTTGCCAGCAACCATGAGTCTAAAAGAGGATTTCCCTTTAATCTTTACCTGATCAATATTGATGGAACCGGACTTGAGAGGATTTCACACGATACCTCGTTTGATGCATTTCCAATGTTTTCACCAGATGGCAAGTACCTTGTTTTTAGTTCAAACAGAAATAATGGAGGAACAAGGGATACCAACTTATTTATAGCTGAGTGGGTGGATTAATAGTGTATCCATCTAAACCCAAGTGATAAATTAATGGTACTAAGGTTTGTGGTTTCATTGATGACCGTTCTTGGTTGGTCTGTGAACTTGAGCTTATGCTGTTTTACTGTGGTTATCGTGGAAGATACCTCTACACCAAACATAAAGTTATTGCCAATAGAAAAGTCAGTTCCAAAACTTACATGAGCACCTACAGCTCCAGCTTTGACGTCTCCTGTGATATCATACCATTCAAATTCCTGATTGAAGATAGTATACCCAGGCCCAGCCGAAAGGAATATTGTAAAGCTTTCATTGTTAGTATTTATGTTATATGCTGCTGTAGTACCAATGAATTTTGAGCTGACAAAATCATAGAGCGTTCCCCTCCCCAGATCATCGCTTATTACCCCGGTAGATTCTTTTGACAGGAAATTATCAAAAACAAGACCCACACCAAGGTCACCTAAAAAATAATACTCCAGAGTTGATTTAACGTGCCAACCTCTGTCTAGCCGTTCAAAATGGATGACTACTCCATCTCCCTGGGCAGGGTCAACATCAGTATCATGCATTTTACTTAACCCTCCTGTTATTCCAATTCTCCACTTTACATTATTGGGATCAAAGTTGAAATTTATTCTACGGTTTTCAGAGTAAAACAAGTACTGAAATGACCTTACATCATTTTGATTGATTGACAACTTCTTAGTAGAATATTCACCCAGGTAGGTAATTCTATCCTCCTGAACACGTAGTATTTCCACGTTTAGTGAATCTCCGGAATTCGTGACAATTAAATCTTGTCCGAAAGACCACCCGGAATATAATAGCGAAATGAAAAGAAATATTATACGATTTGGTCTCATCAAACTATTTGCCATAATTATTAGACACAAAATGGTGAAAAAAAGTTTAATCTTACTTAGAATTTTAGCGTATTGTTTTTGTTTGCTATAATTCTGACACTGTCTCCCTTTTTATAATGCTTGTGCATATCATATACCTGGTGCCCTTCGATTGTTTGTAAAACCTGGTATGATCCAAAGTAAATGATGTCCTTCACCTGAGTTTCAATATCAGCTTTCCCGTTGCTGGTAATTTGAAATGCTTCCAATCGGTAGTATTCATTGTTGATACGATTGAGTGGTCCGAATAATGTAGCTATTTCCATATTTATTGGCTGGGTATAAATTTTTTCAGGGGTCCCTTGCTGTACAATTTGTCCATCAGACATTACCATTATTTCGTCCCCAAAAGAAAGGGCGTCTTTTGGGTCATGAGTTACAAAAACAATTGCTGTGTTTGTTTCATTGGCAATTGATTTTATTTCCTGAAAGATGATTCCCTTCGTTATGGTATCTACGTTGCTGAATGGTTCATCCATTAGTATCACTTTTGGCTCATTAGCAAGTGCCCTTGCCAGAGCAAGTCGTTGTTGTTGTCCCCCTGATAACTGACTTACATCCTGATCTTTTTGTTGAATGAGATTACAAAGTTCAAGTAAATAGTTGGTTCTACTCTCACGATAGTCCTTTGTATAGGATAGCAGCTCATATCGAATATTCTCAAACACTGTCATTTTGTGTTTCAGGTGAAAGTCCTGAAAGGCTAGTTTTATGTCTTCATGACCAGCGACAAGCTTTTTATCCGGACCCTTAATTGGTTCTCCTTCTAAAATGACTTGGCCTTTATCAATTTGTAATAAACCTGCAACCGCTTTTAGAAGTGTGGTCTTGCCACTACCGCTTCTTCCAAATAAAACCTGAATCTGTCCTTTATTTGCGGTAAATGAAACATCATCAACTGCTGGAAAAGAAGAGTCTGGGTAGGACACAGTTATTTCTTGGATTTCCAATAAAGCCATCTTAACCAGTATAGGTAACCCGATAGATCACACCTTTCTTATCATCAGAAATCAGCATGGAACCATCCTCAAGAAATATCAAATCCACAGGCCTTCCCCATGCATCATTCTCGGCTTTATCCAGCCAGCCTTCAATGAATGGTTCATATGACTTCCCTACCCCATTTTCTTCCTGTACCATCATAATGCGATAACCGATTTTAGATGATCTGTTCCAGGAACCGTGTTCGGCAATGAAGATCAGGTTTTTGAATCGATCAGGAAACATATTGCCCGTATAAAACTTCACTCCCAGTGGCGCTACATGTGGTCCTAATTTTCTTGCTGGTTTTACAAATTCAGAACAGTCTCTTTTTCCTCCGAATTCGGGATCTGAGATTTCACCAGCATGACAATAGGGATAACCAAAGTGTTGACCAGCTTTAGAGGCTCGATTCAACTCACAAGGTGGAAAGTTATCACCAAGATGGTCTCTTCCATTATCCGTAAACCACATATCTCCAGTAGAGGGATGCCAAGTAAAACCCACAGTATTTCGCACGCCATGAGCGAAAATTTCCCTATTTGTTCCATCAGGATCCATTCGGGTTATGGAAGCATAAGTTTCAAGTTTACTTTCACAGATGTTGCAAGGGGCGCCTACCGGAACATACAATTTGCCATCTGGACCAAAGGCAATGTATTTCCATCCATGGTGACGATCTGATGGGTAGTCATCATATACTAATTTGGGCGAAGGATCATTCAAAGAATTTTCAATGTTATCATAGCGCCACAGTTTATCCACTTCCGCGACATACAAGTCTCCATCTTTGTATGCCACCCCATTTGGCATATTTAATCCTCTGGCTAAGGTAAATTGTTCATCTGCTATGTTGTCTCCATCGGTATCCCGTAATGCATAAACTTTACCTTCGCTGCGAGTACCCACATATAGTGTCCCTTTCGGACTCATAACCATTGATCTTGCATTGGGTACATTTTTAGCCCAGTAGTCTATCTCGAATCCCTCTGGTAATCTTAATTTTGATAACTCCGAATCCTGATTGCTTTCGTTCGATATGACGGGAGCGCTTGAGTTTTCTGTCTCTGGGGCGCTATTACAACTGATAAATACAAGAGAACTTAATAAAAGCGTAAATAGATAATACATAACCACACATTTTTGATAATCAAGTTAAATCTAATGAGAAAACGCGTTTGAACCTTTCATGTTTAAGATTATTCAGGATTAACAATTAATCTATATTTGCAGCCATGTTGTCAATTAACAATTTATCGTATTATCTGGGAGACCGGGCATTGTATGAAAATGCATCATTACACATCAAGCCAAAAGACAAAATTGGCCTGATAGGGCTCAATGGGACAGGAAAATCGACCTTGTTGAGGTTGATCGTAGGAGAGTATCAACCTGATGGGGGGGAGATACAGAAAAGCAATGAATGCACAATTGGCTTTTTGAATCAGGACTTACTTTCATATCAGACAGATGATAGTATTCTGTCAGTTGCTATGTCGGCATTTGAGGATGCTCTGAGGATTCAAAGGCAGATTGACGAAACGCTTCACAAGATGGAAACTAATTATGAGGACCATCTTGTAGACAAATTGACTAAGCTACAGGAGAGATTTGAAGCCCTGGAAGGGTACACTATCCAGTCAAAAGCGGAAGAGATTCTGGAAGGGATTGGATTTTCCACAGAGGATCTTTCAAGACCTCTCAGGGAGTTTTCAGGTGGATGGAGAATGCGTGTAATGTTGGCAAAACTGTTGTTGGAGCAGCCTTCATTGTTATTACTTGATGAACCTACAAACCACCTTGATCTACCCTCAATTCAATGGATTGAGAATTATCTCAAAACATATGAAGGAGCTGTAATTGTTGTATCTCACGATAGACAATTCCTGAATAATACAATCACAACAACTGTGGAAGTGTCTGGTGCTCAGCTTAATGCTTATCAAGGTAATTATCAGTTTTATCTGGAAGAAAAGGAACTGAGAAATGAGCTACAAAAAAATGCCTATGAGAATCAGCAGCAAAAAATAAAGCAAACTGAACAATTTATTACCAGGTTTAAAGCAAAGGCATCAAAAGCTAGACAGGTTCAATCCAGGGTAAAAGCACTGGAAAGGATGGACAGGGTAGATGAAGTGCTAGAAGAAAATGCTGTTGTTAATTTTAAATTCAATTTCCAGCACAAATCAGGAAGACATGTGATCAGGATGGAAGATGTCTCCAAATCTTATGGAGATTTGAAAATTCTGGAGCATACACATGGAGGAATCGAGCGAGGTGATAAGATAGCCTTAATAGGTGCCAATGGAAAAGGTAAATCAACCTTGCTGAGAATTATCGCCGGGACGGAACCAGTTCAGGGGAAAGTTGAAACAGGTCATAATGTACATTATGGTTTCTATGCCCAGCATCAATTAGAAGCATTGAATGTAGATAATGAAATTCTGGATGAGTTGAAGCAACTGGGCACGGAGAAGACTGAAATGGAATTGAGATCTATTTTAGGTTCATTCCTGTTCAGAGATGAAGAGGTTTTTAAGAAAATCAAAGTCTTATCCGGAGGTGAAAAATCCAGGGTGGCTTTGGCCAAGACGCTTATTTCTGAAGCAAATTTCCTGTTGCTCGATGAGCCTACTAACCACCTGGACATTCAGTCGGTCAATATTCTGATTCAGGCTTTACAGCAATACCAGGGTTCATTTGTAGTAGTCTCTCACGACAGGCATTTTGTAACGCAAATCGCTAATAAGATCTGGTACATTGAAAACCATGAACTGAAAGAGTATCCAGGTACGTATGATGAATATGTTTGGTGGAGAAGCCAACAAGAAAATAAAACTAAGCCAGAACAGCCAGTAAAGTCAAAAGTCAAAGAGGGTAAGAAGAAAGACAAGCCTAAGGATGATGGCGAACAGAAAAGGTTAAAGAAAGAACTGGCAATACTGGAGGATAAAATTGCTGAACTCGAGAGTTCATTAGAAACAGTTGAGAAGGAATTAAGTGATCCCAATGTCTATGATGATCCCGATAAAGCCAATAAAATCACGGAAAACCATACGAACATTAAGAGTGAATTAGAAAAACTTCACGAAGAATGGGAAAAGATGGTAGATTTGATAGAAGAATAACAAACAATTCGCAACATGAAGTATACATTAACAGTTTGCCTGCTGATCATTGGATTGTATGCAAACGCCCAAAAAATTGTTGAAAACCTAGACCAACAAGTTAAATTATCAGCCATTAAGGCCCACCTCACATTCCTGGCTTCCGATGAAATGAGAGGTAGAGATACCGGATCTCCTGAGATAGACATTGCAGCTCAATACATTGCTACCCAGTTTTTGTCTTATGGTTTAAAGCCTGTTCCCGGAAACAATGACTCTTATTTTCAGGAATTTGATTTAGGAAAGGTTACGCCTCCGGCCACCGCAACTATTCAAATCGACGACCAAAGTTATAATCTATCTGAAAAATTTGTGATGCTTGATGGTGCAGATGTAGATTTATCAGGTGACATAGTTTTTCTGGATTATGGTTTGGAAGATGACTTTAAAAAAGCTAAAAAATTAGAAGGTAAGATCATCATTGTTAGGCCCGGTACTCCTGAAATAGACAATCCACAAGGTTATTTCAAGATTTCCGCTGAGAAGAAGAAAAGAGCACAGGAAAGTGGTGCAGCTGCCTTGATTGAATTGTACAAGTCACCCCAAATTCCTTGGCAAATACTAGTTAATTACCTGGCACAACCACGCTTTGCTGTTATTGATGAGGAGAAAAGTGTATTTCCATTTGCGTGGATGGCGGATACGGATGGAGCCATTGAGAAAATGATGATGACTAAAAAGAAAAAGCAAGGTGCTGTCAAGATCACTGGAATGACAAAAGAAATGGTGCCTTCTAAAAACGTAATTGGTTATATAGAAGGAACAGATCCAGAAAGAAAAGGTGATTTCCTTATTCTTACAGCGCACTATGATCACGTAGGAGTCACTTATAAAGGTCCTGAGCAGGATTCTATTTTCAATGGAGCAAGAGACAATGCAATTGGAACAACTACATTGTTGGAAACTGCAAAATTCCTTAGTAACAACCCTCCGGCTTATTCGGTGGCTTTTTTAGCATGTACCGCTGAAGAAAAAGGGCTTTTGGGAAGTGAATATTATTCTAAAAATCCTTTGATTCCATTGGAACAAACCTATTTCAATTTCAATACAGATGGAGCAGGAAATAACGATACTAGTATAGTAACGATAATAGGTATAGATAGAACGGGTGTTACTGAGAATCTACACAAGGCAGCTAATGCATTTGGCCTTGAAGCCAAAGGAGATCCTGCACCGGAGCAAGGATTGTATGACAGATCTGATAATGTGAATTTTGCCGCTAAAGGAGTGCCCGCAATTGCATATTCTCCTGGTGTTAGTGGATTTGACGAGGAGTTGATGAAATACTACCATCAGCCAGCTGACGAAGTAGGTACTTTGGATTGGGAGTACTTGCACAAGTATGCTAAAAGTTTCATTTATGCAGCCTATTTGATTGCCAATATGGACTCAAAACCATTCTGGACTGAGGGCGACAAATATGAAGCTGCCGGTAAGGCACTTTATAAGATGGATTAAGTATCAAAACACGATATTTTGAAAGCTGATGATCTAATCTTGATTGTCAGCTTTTTTTTTGAAAATGAAAAATTACTATTCCATGAGAAAGTGTTGCCGATTGACCATTTTGTTGCTAATAATACAAGCCACTGTGCAGGCTCAAATTGTTGATGAAATTAATAGTGTGGTTGATCAAAGTTCAATAAAAGCACACCTCACTTTTTTGGCCTCAGATGAATTACGCGGAAGGGGTACAGGGTCTGCAGAAATTGACATTGCGGCACAATACCTGTCCTCAGAATTAATGTCATACGGAGTAAAATCAATTGACGGGAGTAGTTATTTTCAAGACTTTAGTCTTAAGCATTTCACTGCAGCAACTTCAGGAGTATTAAAAGTTGGGAAGAACGAATATGCACTTCTGGAGGACTTTATTGTAAAATCTGGTCCAGACGGAAATTTCACAGGTGAGTTGATCTTTATGGGGTATGGTTTAGAAAATGACTACCATGGACAAGATGTTACAGACAAAATTGTCATAGTCAAGCCAGGTACACCTGAGATTGAGACACCAATTAATTATGGATTGATTTCAAGGGATAAGCGAAGATTAGCGCGCAAAAATGGAGCTAAAGCATTGATAGAGCTATACCAATACACCAAAATTCCATGGCAGATGGCAGTTTTGTTTCAAGGTTCAAAGCATAGCCTGGAGGATAAGGAAATTGATGGAATGCCCTACCTATGGTTGGCTGATGGTGATCATAAAATTGAACGACTCTTGAAGAAATCAAAACCGCTCAATGTGGATATTTCGTTTTCTGGAGTTACCAATACACTTATACCATCTAGAAACGTTATCGGTTGGATTGAGGGAACAGATACTGATAAAAAAGACGAGTTTTTAGTGGTTTCAGCACACTACGATCACGTTGGAGTGCAAAATAAATTAGCGCTTGAAGACACCATATATAATGGCGCGAGAGATAATGCTTTAGGAGTTGTTGCGATGCTTCAAGCAGCTAAATTTCTGAATCAATACAAGCCAAAATACTCTGTGATGTTTTTAGCATTAGCCGCAGAGGAGAAAGGATTACTTGGGAGTCAGTATTATGTGGAGAATCCGGCAATTCCATTGCCTCAGGTTTTTTTCAATCTTAATGCAGACGGTGCGGGCTATAATGACACGTCAATGGTAACTGTGGTGGGTTTGAATAAAGTTAATATACAATACGTATTTTCAGAAACAGCTTCTTCTTTCTTGCTCAGTGCACAACCTGAGGATAAATCAGAAATAGATGTTTATGATCGTTCAGACAATGCTAGTTTTGCCAAAAAAGGGATACCAGCTGTCTGCTATTCCCCAGGAATAAGTGCCTTTGACGAAGAAATAAAAAAATATTATCACAGGCCTGCCGATGAGGTTCAATCGCTTGACTTCCAATATGTAGCAAAGTATATCAAAAGTTTCGTTTATACAGCATTTCTGTTAGCCAACATCGAATCAAAACCATTCTGGACTGAGGGTGACAAATATGAAGCTTCTGGTAAGACACTTTATAAAATGGATTAAGTCCCAAAACCCGGTTTTTTGAAAGCAGATAATCTAATCTTAATTATCAGCTTTTTTATTCTGTAATTCCAGCATAAGTCTGAATAAACTGTGGGCAGGCTGGTTCCCCTTTATAGAATCCATCAGGAGTATCCAAATGTCTTGACCACCTGTGTAACCAGGATATGCCCCAGGGTTTGGCAATGTGATCATTCGTTTGATAGGCAGGATCTTCCAATGCTTTTTCGAGTGAAACAAATTCATATCCATCATCAGCAAGTGCTTTTAATAGATCATCCAAGTAATCAGCATTGAGGTTATTGGCGTGCAGCAGTAACACATGTTTTATAGGACGGTCAAAAAGTGACTGGGCATTCCCTTCGAAGAAATGTGTTTTATCCAGCATGTAGTTAACATAAGCAGTTCCAATTTTGGCCAACATCTGCTCATCTTTTTCTTTTCTGGCTTTGTCATATGCTCTTGCAAATATCCACTCGGAGTTATCAATCGTTACTGGAGCTTCCAGGTATCCTTCTCTAGCAAGAAAACTCTCTAATGCAATTTCTTTTTCCAATGTATTGCCTGCATGCAGGTATGGATGTCTAAAATACCGATAGGGGGAGCTATACTTTTCGCTCAGTGATTTTGAAATTTCTTCACCTTTTTTGATATCCTCGAAATATGATGTGGTGTCATTTCTGTCAAAATTCATGTGTGAGTAGCTGTGGTTTCCCAATTCATACCCAGCAGAAAGCCATGATTCAAGAGCCTGGAGTCTTACATCATTGATAATACCCTTTTCGTATAATTTACCTTCATTGACCAATCCCAAAGCAGGTGCCTTATTCTGTTTCAAATTTGTAATCAATTGACTCATTACATAAACCTGATTGCTATCACTATTATCCATGGAAACAATTGGGAAATCGTCAATAGTTACTGCCATTTCTTTTTGACAAATAGCTTGATAGCTAATGATTGAAATCAAAAAATATCCGAAAAGAAATCTCATAAATTATGCAATTAGGTTTTCCAAGAAGTTACCAACGAAATAAGCCAGTATGGCTGCTGCACCTCCTAAAAGTAATGTTTCCGCCATACTTCTCCATTTACTGACGTTGGTTACATACCCTTTTAGAAAGCCAATAGAAATAAAAGCCATGGTAGTTAGTAAAGACGAGTACAAAAAGTGGTTGATAGATACTGGATTTATATAATCATAGACATAAACGGTAAGGGGTATAAAACCTAAAATCAAAAATGATATAAATGTCACCATGCCCATGGCTATGGGAGATTTAGATTCCTCCTGCATCTCTAATTCATGCTTCATCATGGTGTTTACCCAGCGGTCTTTGTCCTGTGTGATGACATCCACCACTTTTTCAAGAAGTTCACCTTCAAAACCCTGGTCTTCAAAAATCTCCCTCACTTCCTGTCGCTCAGCCTCCGGAATATTCTCAACCTCCCAATATTCGATTTTCTTATGTTTTTCGTAATTCTGGATCTCAGCTTTCGTGGACAAGTAACTTCCAACTGACATGGCAAATCCATCAGCGATCAGGTTTGCAAATCCCAAAATTATGACAACAGAACTTTCTAGGGCGGCTCCCGCCGCTCCTGCCACTACTGCAAAAGTTGTGACACTGCCATCTATTCCACCATACACAAATTCTCCCAGGTATTCCTGAAACCTGTAAAGGATAGAGTTCTGACCATGAATTGCTGATTCATCATTTTGGGAGTCTCCCATTTTGCATTACCTGATTGTTTTGGTTACTAACTTAGTCAATCCCACGCAAAATTCTACTCCATCTGATTCGATTGAAGAATTTATAAAACGGACCATCTTCTAAACTGAACCAGGTAAACAATGCCTTGCCCACAATGTGATCTTCGGGGACAAATCCCCAAAACCTGGAATCCAACGAGTTATGTCGGTTGTCACCCATCATGAAGTAGTAGTTCTGTTTGAATGTATAATTTTCAACTTTATTACCGCCAATCGTTAGAATACCATCTTGAATTTGGACGTTTTCGTTACCTTCATAATGCTCAATGATTTTTCCGTAGAAAGCCAATGATTTTTCGTTGATTGCAATGCTATCACCTTCTTTTGGGATATACAGCGGTCCAAAATTGTCTTCAGTCCACTGAAATGACTCATGATTTGGTAAGACCCCAGCATAGGCCCGGAATTTGTCATGATGAATAGGTTTAATGTTTGTAATGAAATCTAAGTTTCCAAATTCATTGGCTTTTGCAGAATCAATGTGTATAACGTAACTGCTTTCACCCATTACCTTAAAATGATCTCTTATGTGATGGTCATCAAAAAACCTGTCACGCAGCGCCATATTGGTTTGAATCTGGTAGCTTGATTGAAGTTTCCCATCAGTATCAAATGGTACACTATTTATATAAACATTACCACCTTTGATTGAAACTGTATCTCCTGCAATACCAATGCATCGTTTGATATAATGTGTACGCATATCTATCGGGTGTTCAAGTTCTACCGGGAAATTAAAAACCACCGGGTCATTTCGCTTTATAGATGAAAACCCCGGGAGCCTGAAAAATGGAATTTGTACTAATGGGAGGTAGGAAGGGATTTCAGTTCCCCATATTTTTTGATGTGTAAGGGGAATTTGAAGCATTGTGGAAGCACTTCTTGAACCATAATGGAACTTGCTTACGAACAAGAAGTCACCAACTAACAATGAGCCTTCCATTGATTGAGTTGGAATCTTAAAAGGTTCTACTACCAACCATCTGACCATTGTAGCTACCACAACGGCAAAGACAATAGCATCTAACCACTCTCTAAGAGCACTTTTTTTATTTAAAGTTTTTGACATGTTTATTGAATTGATGGAGCGAGTAACTCCTTATAAAATTTAATCTGTTTTCATTATGTTGTATTTCATAATATCCTTCGGTTCTTCGGCTTGCAGGATTGGATAAGAAATTTCATTTTCAGTTTTATTGTTGAGCATGTGTTCATGTTGAATAGTGTTCTTCTGAGTATTAGGTAGCGCATCACTATGTTCAAATGGTGAGTTGTATTGAAAGGGTTCATGAGGGATGTCGGCTGATTGGTCATGTGCATCTGCTCCCAATACCATTAGAAGCATTAGACAGGCTGCAACACCTGAAATACAGCGTAGTTTTCTTTTGATGGAAATGACTTTGATTGACTTTTTGGTTTTTTGCTGTGTTTTAGAAAGTTCTTCTTTGTTGAATGCTTTATAAGTTAATCTCTTTGCGGAATCCAAATCCGTACCTGCAGCAAGTTTTTCTTCTATCATGCAGCAGATATGATCCAGGATTTCTTCTTGTAATGCATGCCAACTAAGCCCCATTTTGGTGAGGTCCTTTTTGATGTCAGCTATATTTTTTTGACTTAGGGTCATCATGATGGTACAACATTTGGATTAAACAAGAATTTCATTGCTAATACGAACTCAGCAAATTCGTTCACTTTATCATGCGCTTCCTCCTGACCTGTTGCGGTAAGTGTATAATACTTTCTTGTTCTGCCGTTATAGTCTCTCTTTTCTGTTGAAAGAAATCCCTGGGCTTCCAATTTGTGAAGTGTAGGATATAATGCACCTTCTGTAAGCTGTACTTTTCCATCTGTTAAGTCTTTTACCTTTTGAGTGATTTCATAACCATACAGCTCATCATTATCCCTGAGAAGCTTTAAAACAATGGTTTTGAGGGTACCTTTCAATAATTCTTTAGAATACATAAGACAATTATACATAAGAAAATTAAGTATTAAAAGCAATACCTAAGAAATTTATGTATGCAACGAAAATTTATATTTATGGGTTGCGGATTTCAGGAAACTATCAAATACTTTTTTAAATTGGATTCAAACAATTTGTCATATGCGCCGAATCAACGAAGAAAGTATCATGCTTATGTGTGATGAAATACTTGAGTATTATAATGTAGACCATATAGAAGCTAAGCCCAGTTCACGACCTAAACCTCGAAAAGTTTCATTTATCAAGAAACTCGCCTCTCAATGGACTTCTGAAGGAATCATGATTTCTGAGGAATACTATACTGATTTGGAAGAAATATTGATGTGGCTCGAAAAGAAAGCTGTAAAACCAAAAACAGCAAAGAACTTAGCATTAAGTGTTGGGAATTTATTAAACATGATTGATCGTTATCAGCATGTAGTGAGTTTCTTTGAAATGGATGATATGCTTGTGCGTAAGTTTATTAATAATACCAAGACCATTGAGACTAACCTGGAAGAGATTTCGGATAAATTAAAAGAGCAGGGTAAAGTGACAAAAGCTTAAATGTATAGAAGCTTAAAAAATTGGTACAAAGGAAGCCCTTTAAGAATGAATAATTCTGGGATTTCTGTGAAAAATAGAGTAAACTGTAGATATAAAGTAAAACCCCAGCAAAAATACTGGGGTTTCTCATTAGTAGCGAGGACGGGAGTTGAACCCGTGACCTCCGGGTTATGAATCCGACGCTCTAACCAACTGAGCTACCTCGCCGATTCGAAAGCCGTGTGGCCTCTAAAAAATTGGAGTGCAAATGTATAAAGATTGTTGAAAAGCCAATAAAAAATTTCACGTATATTTTAAATAATTGAAAATATTTTGTTGAGATGAAATGATCATAGTTTTAGAATTATACCTGAAAGTTTGAATTTTAGGTTATATTGTTCGCCTAGTGTATTATTCACTTTGATTTTTTGTTTATGGATAAGTCAACATTTATTGGGGAATATGAATTCAAGGCTTCAAAGAAAATGTTGTTCCCATATATTAATTCAGCATCTGGTTTAGCGCAATGGTTTGCAGATGATGTTAATATAAATGCCGACAAAGAATTTATTTTTCTGTGGGACGGAGAAGAAAATAAAGCCAAGGTAGCAGCGAGTAGATTAAACAGTTTCGTTAAGTATGAATTCTTAAATGGAGATAGTGAAGATCCGAATTATCTTGAATTCAAACTGGACGTAAACGAATTGACGCAATCTGTCTACCTCCGCATTTTAGATTATTCTGAAATGGACAGCGAAGAAGCCGAGGAATTGTGGGATTCATTGATTCATGATTTAAAAGAAATAGTAGGAGGTTAACATACCCAATTCATTAAATTTGCGTTTCCTCTGTATAATTGCAGGAGAATGGTGGGTTTAGCATGAAGCAACTAGATAGGTTAATCTTAAAATCATTTATTGGTCCTTTTATACTGACTACAGTAGTATCTACTTTTATTCTACTGATTCAGTATATGCTCAAATACTTTGATGATTTTGTAGGAAAGGATTTGGGATTCAATGTGTTTGCGGAGCTGATTTTTTATTTCAGCTTGAACATGATGCCTGTGGCGCTTCCGCTTGGTGTGCTGCTTTCTTCTTTAATGACCTTTGGTAATCTTGGTGAACATTTTGAGCTTACTGCCATAAAAAGTTCTGGGATTTCTCTACTTCGTGCGCTAAGGTCGATATTCATTTTTGTCATATTTCTGTCTTTCGGAGCATTCCACTTCAATAACATTGTTGTTCCAGCAGCTAACTTGAAAGCATACAGTCTTTTGTTTGATATAAGGCAAAAAAAACCTGGCCTTGATATCAGAGAGGGGCAGTTTTATGATGGGATTGACGGTTATAGTATTAAAGTTAAAGAGAAACTTCCCGATAATAAGACATTAAAGGAAGTGGTGATCTATGACCACACAGATAAATTGAAGAGAGGAAATAACCGAGTGATTCTGGCCGATTCCAGCATCATGTATACATTTCTTAATGACAGGTACCTCAAGTTTGAATTGTTTAATGGAAATTATTACAGCGAGATACCAAAAGGGAGAACAAGTAAACGCGAGTATAACCAGTTTATCCGGAACCGATTTGACAAAATGGAAATGGTATTCAGCCTGGCTGGTTTTGACATGAATAAAACCAAGGAGGACCTGTTTAAGAATAATCGGCAGATGAAAAACATCACTGAACTAACCGCCGATATCGATTCTTTACAAAGAGAGATTGATAACCAACGGAGGCAGAATTTATACACCACTCTTGGGTACTACGAATTTTTCAAAGCTGGTTTACTCAAGCAAATGAGAGATTCAGTGAATCAAATGATGCAGGACAAGTATAATAATGACAGTTTGCGGGTGAATAAGGACAGTCTGGGAATATCGAAGAGAATTTCATTTCATGTGCCTAATACAGAAATGAACCAGGCAAGCATTCTGTCATTCCTAAGCTTTCAACAAGATAGTTCTAAGTTTAAATTGTTGAAGGAGAAATCGCTGAATCGCAAAAAGGTGTTGAGGGAACCAAGTGTTGGTAAATTGACACCTCAATTACGAAAAACTATAGAGGAATCTAAATTGGATTCTTCCGAAAATAAATTAGAAGTTAAATCCCAATTCAAAATCCCGGATAATCAGAATTTAAGACCGAGTTTAAGTGAAACCGGAGATATCGTTGGAATTGATAGCACGGATCGGGAGAAGAGTAATTTTGTCCTGGACACAACTCTGGTAGCCAAAACCCAGGAAAGTCTGGACGAGTACTTTGCAGAAAGTTTGGGAAGTAGGTCTTCAGTAATGTCAGGAGCATTGGCCAATGCCAGAAATATCAAAAACAGTTATGCTAACTCAAAGACCAGAATCAGGGGATTTCAGAAAACAAAATACCGTTTTATCATTGAGAAGCACAAGAAGTATTCTCAGGCATTTGCTTGTATCGTGATGTTCCTGATTGGTGCGCCATTGGGGGCAATTATTAAGCGAGGAGGATTAGGCGTACCTGTGATCGTTTCTATCTTTTTCTTTATTCTTTATTACGTTCTTACCATAACAAGTCATAAACAGGCAAAAGAAGGCTTCATTGACGGTAGAATTGCTGTTTGGATATCGGATATTGTACTGTTGCCGATTGGTTTGTACTTTCTAAACAGAGCCAGAGTTGATGCGAGAATCTTTGAACTAGACATCTACTATATCTGGTTTGATAAGATGAAACAGAAATGGTTTGGAAAAAAAGCCGCAACTTGACGAAAGTGCTTGTTATTATCAATCTTAATGCTAACTTTGCGCTTTGATTTTTAACATTTAAATCTTTATACTAAGCATGTATTTAACCAAAGACAAAAAACAAGAGCTCTTTGAAAATCATGGTCGGGTAAAGTCAAAGAACGATACTGGTTCAGCAGAATCTCAGATCGCACTTTTTACCTACCGAATTAATCATTTAACTGAGCATTTAAAGAAGAACAAGAAAGATCACTCTACAAGATTAGGTCTTTTGAAATTAGTAGGTAAGAGAAGAAGATTACTCGATTATCTACACAAAAGAGAAATCTCGAGATATAGAGCAATCATTAAAGAATTGAATATTAGAAAATAATAATATTGCGAGGGAATTTCTTGTAAGGGATTCCCTCTCTTATTTTTGCCCCACTAGTACCCAACCTCTGTCAAATAATTTTATTGAAAATACAAGTAAAAGACATTTATGATTCCTAAAGTTTATAACCAAACTATTCAACTACCAGACGGAAGAGAAATTCTTATCGAAACTGGAAAGCTTGCCAAACAAGCAAATGGATCCGCTGTAGTTAGAATGGGAAATGCAATGTTACTGGCAACAGTTGTATCAAGTCAGGATGCAAAGGAAGATGTTGACTTCCTACCACTCTCTGTTGATTACCAGGAAAAATTTGCAGCTGCAGGTAAAATACCGGGAGGTTTCCTTAAAAGAGAAGGAAGGTTATCTGACCGGGAGATCTTGGTCAGTAGATTGGTGGACAGAGCCATCAGACCACTGTTCCCGGATGATTACCATGCTGAAACCCAGGTGATGATCTCTCTGATCAGTAATGATGAAAATGTAATGCCTGACGCATTGGCGGCTTTAGCTGCTTCTTCGGCCTTAGCAGTTTCAGATATACCATTTGGTGGCCCTATCTCTGAAGTAAGGGTTGCAAAACACGAAGGCAATTACCTGATTAACCCAACACTTGAGCAACTAGGTGAGTCTACTTTGGATTTGATTGTAGCTGGTACAAGCGACAACATTTTAATGGTAGAAGGTGAGTGTAAAGAAGTTTCTGAAGACGAAATGATCGAGGCAATTAAAATTGGTCATGACGCGATCAAAGTGCAGTGTGAAGCACAGGTTAAAATGTCAGAAGAAGTTGGTTCTACTGAAAAGAGAACTTATGAACACGAATCGACCGATCCTGAACTGAAAGAGGACATGCATGCAAAGCTTTATGACAAATGCTATGCAGTAGCAGCAGAAAAACTTGCTGATAAAAAATTAAGAGGAGAGAAGTTCTCCACCATCAAAGAAGAATATATTGAGTCTCTGGGCGAGGATCATGAGAAAGACCCGTTCCTTTTGAGCCAGTATTTCAAGTCTATCCAGAAAGAAGCTGTAAGAAACTTCGTGTTGGATACAAAAGACAGATTAGATGGAAGGCAACTTGACGAAGTAAGACCAATATGGTCTGAAGTTGGATATCTGCCAACCGCTCACGGATCTGCTGTATTTACAAGAGGTGAGACACAATCATTGACAACTGTAACATTAGGTACCAAGCTTGATGAGCAAATGATTGACGGTGCAGTTATTTCAGGATATAACAAATTCATCCTTCACTACAATTTCCCAGGGTTCTCAACTGGTGAAGCCAGACCTAACAGAGGTCCGGGACGTAGAGAAGTAGGACACGGTAACCTGGCTATGAGAGCTATCAAGCCAATGCTTCCTTCAGTGGATGAAAACCCATATACCATAAGAGTTGTTTCTGACATCCTTGAGTCTAATGGTTCATCTTCTATGGCAACTGTATGTGCCGGTGTTCTGGCGCTTATGGACGCGGGTATTCATATCAAGAAGCCTGTTTCTGGAATTGCAATGGGTATGATCTCTGATGCGGAAACAAAAAGATATGCTATCCTTTCGGATATTTTAGGTGATGAAGATCACCTGGGAGACATGGACTTTAAAGTAACTGGTACGGAGGATGGTATCACTGCCTGCCAGATGGATATTAAGGTTGATGGACTTTCATACGATGTTTTGGCGGAAGCCCTTGATCAGGCTAAGAGAGGTAGACTTCACATCCTTGGTGAGATGAAGAAAACCATCGCTGAGCCAAGAGAAGACCTGAAAGAAAACGCTCCAAGACTGGTACAATTGAAGATCGAGAAAGAAATGATCGGTGCTGTAATTGGTCCAGGTGGTAAAGTAGTTCAGGAAATCCAGAAAGAAACTGGCGCAACTATCGTGATTGAAGAAGCAGACGAGTGTGGACTAGTGAATATATTCTCTGCTGATAAAGATTCAATGGAAGCTGCTAAGAAGTGGGTTCTAGGAATTGCTGCAACTCCAGAAGTAGGAGAGGTATATGAAGGAAAAGTAAAATCTATCATGCCATTCGGAGCATTCATTGAGTTTATGCCAGGAAAAGAAGGATTATTACATATTTCTGAAATCAAGTGGGAGCGCGTTGAAAAGATGGAAGGCGTGCTTGAAGAAGGAGAAGAAATAAAAGTTAAACTGACCGAGATCGATAAAAAGACCGGAAAATTCAGATTATCTAGAAAAGTTTTATTGCCAAAACCTGAAAAGAAGGCTAAAGCTGATTAATTTTATTGGGAGGACAAACCATCATTTTTTAAACAAGATAGTTCAGAGTCCTCCCAATATCCTTTAATTAGCCTAGATGAGACAACTCAAAATCACGAAACAAATTACCAATCGGGAAAGTCAATCCCTTGACAAGTACCTGCAAGAGATTGGTAGAGTTGACCTCATAACCGCAGAAGAAGAAGTAGAACTTGCCAAACGCATCAGGGAAGGTGATCACCTGGCCCTTGAAAGACTCACAAAAGCCAATTTAAGATTCGTAGTTTCAGTAGCTAAGCAATACCAAAATCAGGGATTGACCTTAGGTGATTTAATCAATGAAGGAAATCTTGGTCTGATTAAAGCAGCGCAAAGATTTGATGAAACACGAGGCTTTAAATTTATCAGTTATGCTGTATGGTGGATCAGACAATCCATTTTACAAGCCCTGGCAGAGCAAAGCAGGATCGTACGCCTACCTTTAAATAGGGTAGGATCATTAAATAAAGTATCAAGAACCTTTTCTGAGCTGGAACAAAAATTTGAACGTGAACCTTCTCCCCAGGAAATGGCAGAGTTTCTGGACATCACCACCGAGGAAGTGGTAGATACTTTGAAAATTTCTGGTAGACATATTTCCATGGATGCACCCTTTGCTAATGGAGAAGAAAGCAGTTTATTGGATGTCCTTGAGGATGATTCAGAGAAAACACCAGATGATGGTTTATTGAGCGATTCTCTCAGACGCGAGGTGCAGCGGGCACTTTCTACCCTCACACAAAGAGAATCTGATGTTATAGCCCTTTATTTTGGGTTAAATGGAGAAAACTCATTGACACTTGAGGAGATTGGTGAAAAATTTAGCTTAACCAGAGAAAGGGTTCGTCAAATCAAAGAAAAAGCAATTAGACGGTTAAGACACACGTCCAGGAGTAAATCACTAAAACCTTATTTAGGGTAGGTAGCAGACATTTCCCAATTTATCGATATTTTTGCCAATCATTTTCGGGGTAATTTCCGTTACTTCATAAGGATTTAGAAAGAAGGAATTTAAAAATGGCGAAAGAAAAAATTCAAGTACTAATTATCGGTTCAGGTCCTGCGGGTTATACAGCAGGAATTTATGCTTCAAGAGCAGGTTTAAAACCTGTATTATATACTGGTGGTCAACCAGGAGGTCAATTAACCATAACAAATGATGTGGAGAACTACCCTGGTTATCCGGAAGGTGTTATGGGGCCACAAATGATGGTTGATTTTCAGAAGCAGGCAGAACGATTTGGTACAGAAGTAAGGTTTGGTATGGTAACTGCAGTTGATTTCTCTGGATATCCCTTGAAAGCAACTATTGACGAAACCACCGAAGTAGAAGCAGAATCTGTTATTATTTCCACTGGTGCCAGTGCGAAATGGCTTGGTCTTCCTTCTGAGGAAGAATTCAATGGAAAAGGTGTTTCTGCTTGTGCTGTTTGTGATGGATTCTTCTTCAAGGGACAGGATGTGGTGATCGTTGGTGCTGGAGATACGGCAGCTGAAGAAGCTAGTTACTTATCAAAGCTGGCTAATAAAGTTTACATGCTTGTTAGAAGAGATGAAATGAGAGCTTCTAAAATCATGCAACAGCGCGTGATGACTGCTCCAAATATTGAGATTCTCTGGAATACCGAAACTGATGAAGTTTACGGTGGTGAAGAAGGAGTAGAAGGTGTGAAAGTTATCAATAATGTGACCGGTGAAAAGAGTGACATCAAAGCACAGGGATTCTTTGTTGCAATTGGTCACAAACCCAATACAGACATATTTAAAGGCCAACTCGACATGGATGAGAATGGCTATATCAAAACAATTCCAGGAACCAGCAAAACAAATGTAGAAGGCGTTTTTGCCACAGGTGATGCTCAGGATCACGTTTACCGTCAGGCGGTAACTGCGGCTGGTTCAGGTTGTATGGGAGCGTTGGATGCCGAAAGGTTCCTGGCTGCCAAGGAGATGGAATTGGCATAATATTAAACACTTATGAATAGATAGCCGGTTGGGAACACCGGCTTTTTTTTATTGTAGAATACATGAAGTTAGACACACTGGTAATCATGGCACACCCTGATGATGCCGAACTCGCATGTGGAGGCACCATTATCAATCAGGTGAAAGCAGGTAAAAAAGTTGGTATAGTTGACCTTACACAAGGTGAGATGGGCACCAGAGGAACACCCCAAATAAGGTTGCAGGAAGCTACGAATGCCGGTGAAATTATGGGGCTTTCTGTTCGTGAGAACCTGGGTTTGAAAGATGTGTATTTTACGAATGATGAACCTAATCAACTGGCTGTTATTAAAGCCATTAGGAAGTTTCAGCCTGAGATGGTTATTGCCAATGCATTGAAAGACAGGCATCCCGATCATGGAAAAGGTGCGCAACTTGTTATTACATCCGCATTTATGTCGGGTCTGGCAAAAGTGAAGACCACATTAGATGGTGAAACACAAACCGCCTGGAGACCGAAATCAATTTACCACGTGGTGCAATCGCAATACCTGGAGCCAGATATCATTGTTGATGTATCTGAATCCTGGGAAGAAAAAATGGAGGCTATCAAGGCGTATAAAAGCCAGTTTTATGATCCCAATAGCAGCGAGCCCAGCACCTACATATCAAGCCCTGAATTCCTGAAGATGATTGAATCTCGAGGAAAGGAGTATGGTCATGCTATTCAGGTAAATTACGGAGAAGGTTTTATGGCGACCATTAAGATGGGTGTAAAGGACTTATTTGATATTATATAGCTACAGCCCTACTCTTATCAAATTCCCTCATTGCGTATAATGTAGTGTCAAGTTCATCTGGTTTCTTGCTGAACATATAGTTGTTGAAGAGCCATTCCACAGCCATGTCAATTGGAATGTCAGGGTAGTGATGATCCCGTATGAAATGAAGGTACTTCATCAGTTGAAAGCCATCAAACCAGGTGAAAAATTGCTTCCTAAAAACAACTTTGTTGGATGCATTCTTTTTTAGTTTCACCAATGCTGTTTCAAAATCAATGGATATAAGAAAGTTCCACAATTTTGGATCAATGTCTTGTTTGACGATTGATAGCTCTTTTTCAAAAAGGGTGTGAATATTATCTATAAATTCCTTCAAGATGACGAAAGACTTGAAATGGTAGGTGAGGTTTCTGGAATGCTCCTCTTTGTGCCAATCCTGCATGGCCCTTCCCGTCCCAAAAGGAACTCTGTCTGAGATTCTTCCCGATGGAATTACTGTTGTATCATTTATCTCGGTGTAGTTGCCTAGTAGGATTATCTTTTGAATGAAGTAAAAGTCTTCTCCGGCTTTCCTTACATTCATTCCTCCCTGTTTCTCATAAGCCCTTACTCTTACTGCCATGGAAGATCCGATGGTCTGAAATGCAAACGGCAATCCACAGTATCGCTGGGCATTGATAAAATACCTCAAATGAAGTTCATACAATGTGATTGGGGTTGAATCAAGCGCATGTTCAAAGTGAATCGAAGCTCCGGGAGATTTTTGATATTCCATAAAGTGATTGATAATCGACTTAACGTAATTAGAAGCCACGCGGCAATCAGCATCCAGGTTGACAATAATTCCATTATGATCAAATTTCCTGAATATCCTAACCGCCTCATCCATCCCGGTTTTCCTTGCCAATCCCACACCAGCTTTCTTTTTGAGTAATACTACATTGACCATATGGAGAGGAAGTTTGTTTTGTGGATTAGATTTCCAATTCTCCACTTCTTTGGCACTTTTGCCATTGAATAGTAAAGCCTCTTCATGACCCTCAGGCGCGTTGAAAATGATGAGTACAAGTAAATCTTTAGAAGCAAATCCGCTTTCGTTAAAACTGGCTTGTAATGAATCAAGTGTGCTGAGCAAGTCAGGCTCTTTCAAAGCAGGAATAACGATCACTATTTGAGGGCAAACTGATATTTGATTGGCTATGCCTAATGACTCAACAGCGTATCTATCCAGGTAAACACTGGGTTCCATCATGGAGCCAGTCTGGAAATCACCCATTGATTACCTTCCAGATCATATTGAACCCTGTCATGCAGCCTACTGGGTCTTCCCTGCCAGAATTCAATCTTATTGGCCACAATTTCATAACCACCCCAGTGATCAGGTTTTGGGATTTCATTATCACCAAATTCTGAGGCGTATTTCTGCTGATTGACCTCCAAAACAGAACGGTCATCAATTTTTGAACTTTGAGGAGATGACCAGGCACCTATTTTGCTCCCCTCGGGACGGGAGTTGAAGTAGGTTTTAGATTCATCATTGGATAATTTTTGGATATTGCCTTCAATCCTTACCTGACGTTCCAGTTCAGGCCAGAAAAAAGCAAGTGCGGCTTTTGGGTTTTCTTCAATTTGCTTGCCCTTGGCGCTTTTGTAGTTGGTGAAAAACTTGAATTTATTCAACTCAAGTCCTTTGAGAAGTACAATTCTCACCGATGGTTGTCCATCTTGTCCTACTGTGGCCAGTGACATGGCATTTGGGGTATTCACCTCAGCTTTGATTGCCTCGTCAAACCACTTTTGAAATTGAACATGAGGATCAGCATTAACATCCTTTTCAGTTAAAGAATTTTTGGAGTACTCATCACGGATTGAAGAAATGTCGGATATGCTCATTGGATCAAATAAAAACTTATATACTTTTTTAATTAACTACTTTAATGTGCAGTTTAGTAACTCAAAGTTAAGTGACTTTTCACAAAACCAGTGTTACAATATTATAACGTTAATGGTTTAAAAAAGTAGACTTGTTTGATCTATAATTATCTGATATTATGCAATACAGAATCGATCTGGAAGCAGAAAGTAAGCAAGAGTGGATAGATGCTGTCATGGATGACTTTAATGCGTTTTTAAAGGACCATGCGGATTGTGAAAGAAAGGCATCAGCAATGGCCATGAGTTTTGTAGCGAAGTATCCTGATCGGGTAGAAATAATTCCAGAGCTGATTGATACAGCTATCGAGGAGTTGGATCACTTTAAGTCTGTTTATGCATTATTGGAAGAACGAGGGGTCACATTGACCCATGAGATGACCCAGGACGTTTATGTGAAACAGTTGATCGATAAATGCAGGTCAGGTAGAGAAGAAAGGTTTATGGATAGGTTGTTGGTTGCTTCTGTGGTTGAAACCAGGGGAGCTGAGAGATTCAGAAAAGTGTATGAAGCACTACCGGAAGGCTCGTTAAAGAAGTTTTATCATGAATTGTGGGCATCTGAGGCGAAACATGGGGAGATATTTATTAAGATGGCCTTAAACTATTTTAATGAAGATGATGTCTATAAAAGACTGGGAGAGATGAAGAAGATTGAGGCGGGTGTGCTCAATAGTTTACCAATAAAACCAGCATTACATTAATATGGAGTTTGAATATTTTCATAAGAACACTAACCAAAAACCTGAAAGAGGGGATTTGCTGATCTCTGAACCCTTTCTTCCAGACCCTAATTTTGAGCGGTCTGTGGTTTATCTCTGTGAACACGATGAAAATGGATCATTTGGTTTTGTGCTAAACCATCAATCTGAAGTGAAATTGCAGGATGTGCTGGAGGAAATAGAATCAGCAGAAGCTCCAATTTTCATAGGGGGGCCCGTGGAGCGGAACACATTGCATTTTTTGCATAGAAGTGAAGAATTGAACCAGGGAGCGAAAGAAATAAAGAACGGTGTGTTGTGGGGCGTGAATTTTGAAGACTTATTGTCAAGGATAAACATGCACACCCTGGATTTTGAGGATATAAAGTTTTTCGTGGGATATAGCGGGTGGTCACCAGGCCAACTGGAAGAGGAAATCAATGCCAATTCCTGGATCATCTACAAGTCTGCAAGTGCTCAGCAAGTATTTGATGTCAATAGCAAAGATTTGTGGAAGCATGTTTTGAATGAATTGGGGGGGAAATACAAAGTCATGTCCAACTATCCGTCTGATCCGCGATTAAACTAAGTTATTTATTAGATTTGTAGATAGACAAGAAGTATAAGCGTAACAAGGAGCCATATCATTATGGAAAACGAGAAAGATTTGCAAGGAACACCAAAGGGTGAAATTGAGGAAACGGAGAAGGAAACTGAAACACCGGAAGCTTCCAATGAAAATGCTGCCACTATTTCAGGAGAGGAAGAGAGTTCAGTCGAAGAAGTGAAGGAACAAAGTGAACCCACTGTTTCTGAAGTAAATCATGAGCAAGCAGAAGAAACCGAAGAGGAAGAATCAATAGTTGGAGCCATTCAGGAAGAAGTAGAACCCGAACCGGTGGTAACCCCGGAAGAAGTGGTAGCTGAAACTACTGAACAAACTGAGGAGGCTACTGAGCAAGAGTTACCCGAAGAAAAGAAGGAAGCAGTTGAAGAGACACCTGTTTCCGATAATACAGGAGCTGAAGTGGCAGAAGTAGAATCAAGTACCCTCATCGAAGAAAAGAGTGAAGAAGCTATCGAGGAGCAGCCAGTTGCTTCCAGTGAGTCTGAGAGCAGCGACAGTGAATCAGAGGAACACAGTGAGGATGAGGAACATGAAGACGATGAGCATGAGGACGAGCATGTAGATTACTCAAATCATAGCAAGGAAGAACTACTCAAGGTGGTTGCTGACCTTTCCCATTCAGATAATTTTAAAAAGGCTGACAGAGAACTTAGAGAGATAACACCTCATTTTCATGAGTATGTAGATAAAGAAAGGGAAGAGGCTTATCAGAAATTCATTGCTGATGGTGGTGAAGCCGATGGGTTTGAATACAAAGATGTTCAGTCGGAAAAATTCGAAGAATATTCTAAAATAATCAGGGAAAGAAAGTCGAATTTCTTTTCAAACCTGGAGAAGGAAAAAGATAAAAACCTCATCCTGAAAAATGATCTCCTTGAGAAATTGAGGGAACTAGTGGATGGAGAGGAAAGTACCACAAGTATCAATGCGCTGAAAGAACTTCAAGACCAGTGGAAGGCTATCGGGCCCGTGCCTGGTCAGCACAATAGAACATTGTGGGCCAACTACAATGCTTTGATTGACAGGTTCTATGACAATAGAAGTATCTATTTTGAATTAAAAGAACTTGATCGTAAGAAGAACCTGGATGGTAAATTGGCACTTTGCGAAAAGGCTGAGGAGTTGGTGAAACTCAATGATATCCGGGAGGCCACCAAACTATTGAATGAGCTTCATGAGGAGTTCAAGCACATTGGTCCAATTCCAAAAGAAGACCAGGAACCAGTTTGGCAAAGATTCAAAGCAGCAAGCGATGCTGTTTATGCCAATAGAAGAGATTATGTAGATCAGCTTAAAGCTTCTTTAAAGGACAATCTTGATAAGAAAATGGCGCTGGTTGAAGAGGTTAAGGAATTTGAAACATTCGATTCAGACAGGATCAATGAATGGAATGCCAAAACCAAGGAAATCCTGGATGTCCAGAAGAAGTGGGAGGCAATTGGAGGTATTCCAAGAGACAGGGCTAAAGTAGTCAATAAAAGCTTCTGGGGGCCTTTCAAACACTTTTTCCACAACAAGGGCCAGTTCTTTAAGAAACTTGAGGGGCAAAGAGAAGAAAACCTTGAGAAGAAAAAGGTGCTTGTAGAGCAGGCGCAGGGATTGAAGGATAGTCAGGATTGGCACAAGACAGCAGAAGAGCTTAAGAAATTACAGCAGGAGTGGAGAAATGTTGGTCCTGTCCCTGAAAAGGTCAGAAATGAAATTTTCGAGCAGTTTAAGAAAGCCTGTGACTACTTCTTTGATCAAAAAAGAGCTCATGACCATGAAGCCGAGAAGGAATTCTACGATAACCTGAAAGCCAAAGAAGAAGTTTGTGAAAAACTCAATGCCATTGCGGCCTCTAAGAATGTAGATACGGATGAGGTTTACGACCTATTGGATGAGTTCGCTGATATTGGATTTGTACCTAGAAAGGACATCAAGAAGATCAAGAATAAGTTTGATCAGGCAGTGAAATCTGTTATTGCCAATGCAGATAACCTGGACGAAGAGGAAAAAGAAGATCTTAGAATCAATTTACAGGTGAACAAGCTAAAAAGTGGCCCTAATGCCAATAGAAAGCTTAACAGAAAGGAGCATACGATCAAACGTAAGATTTCAAATCTTGAAAATGACATAAGCACCTGGAAAAACAATTTGCAGTTTTTTGCTAATTCCAAAAAAGCCGATGCACTAAAAGCGGACTTTGAAGAGAAGGTAGAAAAGGCCCAGGAAGAACTGGAGCATTTACGCCGGGAACTACAGGTTTTGCACCAGGCATAATTTTTTTTTTGAAAGAAGTTTGCAAAGAACAAAAACATTTCTACTTTTGCCATCCCATTAGCTGATCAACACAGCAAAATGGATCAAAAATGCCTCCTTAGCTCAGCTGAGGGGGGAGCGTTAAAAAATCATCCAGTGAATGATTTTAGCGAGCAGCCGGCCTGCAGAGCATGCACCAGCTGATCAGACGTTCAAATAAAGTATTGCCTCCTTAGCTCAGCTGGTAGAGCAACTGACTTGTAATCAGTAGGTCATTGGTTCGATCCCGATAGGAGGCTCAAAAACCCACTCAAACGAGTGGGTTTTTTGTTTTTAAACGATTTAAAAAAATACTGACTTGTAATCAGTAGGTCATTGCCGGGTCGGCGTTCCGATTCGATCCCGATAGGAGGCTCTTGAAACCCACTCAAGCGAGTGGGTTTTTGTTTTTAAACGATTTAAAAAAATACTGACTTGTAATCAGTAGGTCATTGCCGGGTCGGCGTTCCGATTCGATCCCGATAGGAGGCTCTCAAAACCCACTCAAGCGAGTGGGTTTTTTGTTTTAAAAAGATTTACAAATAAACTGACCGGCACACGTAGTGTTGTAATCAGTAGGTCATTGCCCTGGCCGGGTGCGTTCGATCCCGATTGAAGGATTCCTAAAACTCAAAAGGTTTTGTCTCCAATTCTATTCCTAATCAACTAAAATAACATTGATGCAATTGTAAAACTTATACTTGTTCAATCATCAGCTTTTTATATAATTGTAGAATCTATAGGCTAAACCACTTCAAATACAATGTTTCGCAACCTGATTCTCTTACTGATCATCTTTGTTTCGTCAAAAGGCTATGGTCAGCAACCGAATAACGAATGGGAAAACCCAACCATTTTTGAAAGAAACAAACTACCGGGACATGTTGATTTCATTGCTTATGATGATGTAAACAAAGCACGGGAAGACAATTTTGATTCTCAATATTACCAGTCTCTAAACGGTACCTGGAAGTTCAATTTTGTTAAGAAGCCTGCTGAAAGACCACTGCATTTTCATGAAGCTGACTTTGATGATTCAGGTTGGGACGACATCACTGTTCCTGCCAATTGGGAAATAGAAGGTTTTGGATTACCTATTTATACGAATATCGTTTATCCCTTTCCCAAGAATCCTCCTTATCTCGATAATGAATACAACCCTGTTGGCACTTACAGGAGAACGTTTGATCTCAAGAAGGAATGGCTGGACAAACAGGTGATACTCAACCTGTCATCCGTTTCAGGTTACACCAGGGTGTTCATCAATGGAGAAGAAGTGGGCATGACAAAAGTGGCTAAATCTCCTTCTGAGTTTGATGTAACACCTTTCATCAGGCAAGGAAAGAACCTAATTGCCATACAGGTATTCCGTTGGCACGATGGCAGCTACATTGAAGACCAGGATTTTTGGAGGTTAAGTGGATTGGAACAGGATGTTTTTCTTTACACTCTTCCTAAACTAACTGTTTGGGACTTCTTTCTGGATGCCGGACTTGATGAAAATTATCAAAAAGGTGTATTCAACGCCCAAATCAAACTCAAAAACTTCTCTACTAATCAGAAGGTGGATGGATTTGTGTTATTGCAATTATTCAAGGTGGGAGAGATCAAAGCAATATATGAGGAGGAAAAAACAATAGATAGCGGTAAACTTTCTGTCAATTTCAATGCTACCATCAACACGATTGACAAATGGAGTGCCGAGTCCCCTACACTTTATGATTGTGTGATCACATTAAAGGATGCCGAGGGGGAAGTGAGTATGATTACCAGTGAGCAGGTCGGTTTCAGGAAAGTTGAAATAAAGGATGCACAGTTGATGATAAATGGTGTTCCTGTTTTAGTAAAAGGCGTCAATCTGCACATTCATGATGATGTATTGGGTCATGTACCATCCATGGAAACCATGATGAAAGATATACGATTGATGAAACAAAACAATATCAATGCTGTACGAACTAGCCATTATCCACAAAATCCATTGTGGTATAAATTATGCGATCAATATGGTCTCTACCTGGTGGATGAAGCTAATATTGAAACACATGACATGGGGGCAGAACTACAAGGCCCATTTGACAAATCTGTGCATCCCGCTTACCTGGAAGAATGGGCGCCCGCTCATCTGGACAGAATGAAAAGACTCGTGCTTAGGGACAAGAACCATCCATCTGTAATCATTTGGTCAATGGGAAATGAATGTGGCAATGGACCAGTATTTTATGAAGGTTATAAGTGGATCAAGGAGTATGATAATACCAGACCAGTACAATTCGAACAGGCTGGTGAAAATCCGAATACGGATATCGTAAGTCCAATGTATCCATCAATTGAATACATGGAGAGATATGCTGCTTCAAATGCAGAAAGACCTTTCATCATGTGCGAATATTCTCATGCTATGGGCAACAGCAATGGTAATTTCCAAAAGTATTGGGATATCATCATGAGTAGTCCTCATATGCAAGGGGGATTCATATGGGATTGGGTGGACCAGGGATTGAAGACAGAAGATGAAAATGGTGTTTATTGGGCATATGGAGGTGATCTGGGTGGATTGAACTTACAGCATGATGAAAACTTCTGTGCCAACGGACTGGTTTCAGCGAACCGAACACCACATCCCGGATTAGTGGAAGTGAAGAAAGTCTACCAAAACATCATATTTGATTATGATCAAAAATCAGGTTCACTTTCAATAAACAACATGTTTGATTTCACAGACCTCAGCTCGTTTGACTTTGAATACCAACTTCTCAAAAATGGAAAAGAGCAAATAAGGAAGGCATTTACATTGAAAGTAGCTCCTCATGAAAAGGTCTCGAAAAAATTGAAGCTACCCACAACGGGAGAAGGAGAATACCTATTGAATGTCTACGCCTATACCAGAGACAAAAGTGAACTCATTCCTGGAGGACATGAAATTGCAAGAGAGCAATTCAGGTTATCGGAATTTGATTTTGGCTCAATCGGAGAAGAAGGTGAGTTATTGTTCGATGAAGATGAGGATTTCATCTCCTTTAGTTCAGGAAATGTAAAGGGTAGTTTTAGCAAAAAATCTGGAAGATTTACCAGCTATTCAAATAGTGTTATGTCATTAACAAATTTCCCACAACCTTACTTTTGGCGTGCTCCTAATGACAATGATTTTGGTAACGATATGCCTACGGAACTAGGAATTTGGCGTACTGCCCATGCAAACATGAAGTTGAAGGGAGTTTTAGTTGGAGAACAAAGTGATTCAGGCTTACCGATCAAAGTTGATTTTGAGTTACAAGGTTTAGGCGCCTCCTATTCTATTAATTACTTAATTAGAAATGACGGAGCAATTGAGGTTGAAGCTTCCATTGATTTGAATGGATCAGATTTGCCCGAACTCCCACGATTTGGTATGCGATTGGATTTACCAGGAAAATTGAATAATCTGGAATACTATGGGAGAGGACCAGAAGAGAATTATGCCGATAGAAATTCAGCCACATTCTTAGGAGTTTGGAACGACGATGTGGATCAGCTTAAAATGCCTTATATCAGGCCTCAGGAATATGGTTATCACACGGATACCAGGTGGGTATCTTTGTCTGATGAAAAGGGGAATGGTTTAAAAGTAATCGGCAACCAACCTTTGAGTTTTAGTGCTTTGAACATCAAAACTGAGGACCTTGATCCTGGATTAACAAAGAAACAACAACATCCCACAGACTTGAGATATACAAAGGATATTACATTGCACATTGACCTTACACAAAGAGGTCTTGGTGGTGATAATAGTTGGGGTGCTTATCCGCATGAGGAGTTTAGGTTGAATGGAAATCAGTACACTTACTCTTTTGTTCTTCAGTTACATTAAATCATATTAGTTCTAAACCTGGTTTTGAGGACTGTTTTGGTCCTTAAAAGCCTTTGGCGTTACACCAAATTCACTTTTAAAACACTTAGAAAAGTAAGAAGCACTGGAAAAACCAACTTTGTACATGGTTTCTGAGATATTCCCTTCATTGTTCTTAAGCATGAGGGAAGCTTTTTTTACACGGTACTTCTTGATCATATCCTGAGCAGAATGACCAGTGATTGATTTGAGTTTCCTGTAAAGGTGAGTGGCACTGAGCCCTAATTCATGACTGATTTGCTCCACCCCAAATTTTGGATCGCTAATGTTTACTTCAATCAGATCAAACACCTTTTTTAAGAATATCTTATCCTGATTATTGGCACTATCTGGCACATCCAGAATACCCATGAATTCATTTCTGACATAACTTGTCAGTTCATCTTTTCGGTTGAGCAAATTAGAAATGTACGCTTCCAGCATTGGGATTTCAAATGGCTTTGTTAAATACACATCAGCTCCTTGTTTAATTCCTTCTAGTTTGTGTGTCTCCAGGTTTTTGGCAGTGAGGAGGATGATCATGATGTGACTGGTTCTGGGTGTAGATTTTATTTGATGGCAAAACTCCAAACCGTCCATTACCGGCATCATTATATCTGAAATAATCAGATCTGGTGTAAAGTTATTGGCCTTTTCCAATCCTTGCTGTCCATTTTCAGCCACCACGAAATTGTACTTCTCCTTGAGGCTTGTTTTGATGAAGTCAATCACGTCCAGGTTGTCTTCTACCAGTAAAATCAAGGGTTTCTCTGATTCCGGGTCCAGCTGGTAGGTTTTTTCAATTGATTTTTGGGTATAATGAGATCTTGTCGCTTTCAATGTAAACTGATCCTCTTCAATAAAGTCTGCGGGCAGATGAGATTTGCCCAGAGGTAGTCTAACCCTGAAAGTGGTTCCTTTATTGATCTCCGATTCTACTTCAATGTCTCCATGGTGTAGCTCCAGGTATTCTGCTACCAGGGTCAAACCAATACCACTACTGGCATCCAGCTTTCGGCCTGACTTAGACTGGTAAAAACGCTCGAATATTTTCGATAACTCTTCTTTGGGTATACCTATACCAGAATCCTGTACAGCAATTACAAGAGACCCTTCCTTGTAGGTTTCATTGGCAGCCTCAACATCCAGGGATAATCTGATCCTTTCTCCACTTTCTGTAAACTTAAAGGCATTGGAGAGGAGGTTGAAAAGGATGGTTTCTATTTTCTCGCTATCCACCCAAACAATCTGTTCTTTTACAAATGAGTGAAACTGGAAGTCAATTTCGTTGCGTTGGGCTTTATCGGAAAACAGTTTTGAGATTTCTCTGCAATAATGAACCATGTCAACCGAGGATATTTTCAACTGAAGTGACTCTGTTTCTAACCGGTTGAAATCTAAAATTTGGTTTACAAGCTTCAACAATCTCTGAGAATTCTTTTCAGCCAATGATATCAGTTGCTTGCTTTGGTCATCCAGTGTGCCACTTTTTTGGATTTCATGAATTGGAGGAAGGATAAGGCTTATGGGTGTCCTCAATTCATGTGATATATTGGTGAAGAAGTGTTCTTTCGTCCTTTCCAATTCTTCAGCATGTGACTTTTGCAGGCGTGCTATCTTCAATTCATTGCGTAAACGGACCCTACCCATAAAAAACCTAGTCAAAAAGAAGATCAATAGACCACCGAAAACTGTATATCCTATCAGGAAACCCCTACTCAACAACAAAGGTGGCTTTACCCGAATAGCCAGTTTGGCCTCCGTTTCACTGACCACACCAAAATTATTGCTCCCTCTTACTCGGAATGTATAATTTCCAGGGTCCAAATTGGAGTACACTGCGAAATTCTTGTTGCCGGAAACATGATTCCATTGGTCTTCCAGTCCTTCCAGCTTATAGGAATAGGTATTCATAGAAGGCTGCCAATAGTGAAGTGCCGTAAATGTTAGTGAAATTGACCTTTGATCATAATCCAGCACAAGCTGATCAGTTAAACTAATGTCTTTCTGAAGTATGGCATTGTCCTCTGTCTGATTTCCGATGACTACTTTGCTATTGTTTACCTGTAACTCACTGATATAAACTTTTGGAGAAAACGTATTTGGTATGGCTTGCATGGGGTCAATCAGGATATAACCATTGTCGCCACCAAATAGGAGTTGACCTTTTGAGTTCTTGGTTACACACCCGTAATAGAAGCTTTTTAATGGCAGGTCTTTGTCAAGGGGAAACACAATCAGTTCATTGTTTGGGGTTAGTTTATGGAGGGATGTATTCGAGGTACTCCAGATATTTCCATGATCATCTTCAATAATACTACTGATAAGCACATCTGAGCCGGTTATCACTTCATGAAAGAATGCTTCATCAGTTTTCGGGTCGTATTCGATCATTCCATTGAGGGTACCAGCCCAAACTTTTCCGCTGGTAGAGTAATATAAACAGTATATCGATTTTCGATTGGTAACTTTCGTGAAAGCCTCAATATGTGTAATGTCTTGTGTTTCAGGGTCTACACGATACAATTGATCAAGCGTAATTAGCCAAACCTTTTCACCTCCAAATACCAATTTCTCAGAAACGTCTGAAATACCTTCAATTTTGTCAAACTTTAGGTTTTGTGGTTGATCAACTCCGGAAACCTCGAATAGACCGCCTTCCCAGGCACTTACCCACATCTTACCCTCTGGCGATTGACAGAATTTAGCGATGTAGTTGGACGTCAATCCATTTTCCGGGGTAGCTGAAACTGCCACCATTTTTTGCTGGCGTTCATCCCAAATGTTTATTCCTCCAGCAGATCCAATCCAAATCCTTCCATTTTTGTCTTCAGATAGCGCAAAAACATTATTTAGAATTAATTGCCTATCGATATTGGCATTGATATCAAATACCTCAGTTCTTCCGGAAGATGGGTCAAGTTGTATCACACCATCCTGTGTCCCCATCCAGTAATTTCCATTCGAGCTGGCCATCATGGTTTTCACCTGGTTGCCAATGACCTGCTGGCCTTGCAATCTTGCCACTTCCTGATAGCTGTAGAAAGACCCATTATGATTGATCCGACTTAACCCATTGGAAGTTACCAACCAGATAACACCAGCACTATCTTCAAATATTTGCCAAATCACATTATTGGCCAGTGAATACAGAAGTTTTGGATTATGAAATTGGATATTAATGTCTTTCGCAACCGGATCATAAATATTGAGACCGAAATCTGTTCCCAGCCAAAGCTTGTTTTCTGAATCCGTAAAAACACATTTGATCACATTGTTACTGAAGCTGGCTGAAACCGGTTTAGCTTCTAATGAAATAGTATTGACCTGAAACAAACCCAACTCAGTCCCAACCCAGAGTTTATCGGATTCATTAGATGGTTTGATGTCTAGTATAAGATGGTTTTTTGGGCCTTCAGCATCTTCATTTCTCAATGGAATTTGCTGAAACTGAGAATGCCCATTTGGTAGATAGTTGAGACCATTGTAAGTCCCTACCAAAAGGTTTTTTCTTCGGTCCTCATGGATTGACCGGATGGTATTGTGACTAAGGTTATTTGCCGAGTCTGTAAACCATTCTAGTGTTTCTGACTTAGTATCGAATTTAACTAGGCCTGTCCCTGTACCCACCCAAAGAAAGTCACCCGATTTATAGAGTGCCCTTACGGCGGGATTCCCGGGAATTGAGAGTCTGGTGATCTCAAAGGTTTTCAAATTGAGTTTGCACAATCCGTGCCAGGTGCCTACCCACAGTACATCTTCATCGGCAAGTAGCGTGTTGAGCTGATTAGATATGATGGTATTCTCTGAATCACCCTTTTGAAATACACGAAAGTTGTAGCCATCAAACCTTGCTAAACCACTTCCGGTTCCCACCCAAACAAAATCATACTGATCCTGTGTGATACACGCTATGATATTAGAAGGTAAACCATCCCTAATTGTAAGGTTAGAGAAAAATGTAGACGTTCCCTGTCCATGCAATCCAACATTGCTGGAAAACAAGATCATCGCTATACCTAATATGTGTAATGATATTTTCAATTTTCGAATCACTATTTCATAAAATTCTAAATTTTAAGCTTTAAAAATGCCTTTAAATGGGGATTTTTCATCTCAATGTAATATCTGTGCTATTCCGTGTATGAATATTTTCCAACCCCGGGGAATGCCATTGCTACTTTTAACCCATCGCAATTATGCTAAAATAGACCAATGTAGATATGATGAAAAAGATTAAACTCTTACTCTTGTTTTTAGTCACCACAATTGGGGTCTCCTGGGCTCAAATAAAAGTGACTGGAACAGTTAATTCTTCAGACGATAACGGCCCCATGCCCGGGGTAACAATTCTGGAGAATGGAACATCTAATGGAACAGTAACTGATGTAAATGGAACATTTAGTCTTAACGTGGCTTCTGAAGCCTCTATTCTTACTTTTTCATTTGTAGGGTATTCTTCTAAAGAAGTACCTGTTGCAAATTTGACTCACATCGATGTTACACTAGACCTGGATGTGACCGAATTAAAGGAAATTGTAGTAATTGGTTATGGACAAGCCAAAAAGGAAGATCTTACGGGGGCAATAGCCAGTGTGGAATCAAAAGATTTTAACAAAGGGGTGCTTACTTCTCCCCAGGATTTACTTGTAGGACGGTTAGCTGGTGTTCAGGTAACCACCAATAGTGGAGCCCCAGGAGCAGGAGCCACTATTAGAATACGTGGTGGTTCATCTCTTACGGCAAGTAACGATCCATTAATAGTCATCGATGGCGTTCCTATTGACAATACCAATGTTACAGGTATTTCGAATCCACTTGCTACCATCAACCCAAATGATATTGAGAGTTTCACAGTATTGAAAGATGCTTCGGCAACTGCAATCTACGGTTCGAGGGCATCAAACGGTGTAATCATTATCACAACGAAGAAGGGAGGGGGAGACAAACCTTCATTTGCATATAATTCAAGGGTTTCGATTAGTCAACCTATAGAATATGTGGATGTATTGGATGGTGATGAATACAGAACACTGATTAATCAATTGTATGAGGATGGGTTTAGCGGAATCAACCAAACAGCTGTCGACCTATTAGGTGATGATAACACTGATTGGCAGGATAAAATATTTAGAACGGCAATTTCTCATGATCATAATTTGAGCGCTTCCGGTACTTTGGCCACTATTCCTTACAGGATTTCATATGGCTATACAGATCAACAAGGTATCCTTAAGACCACCAGTACGAAACGCCATTCTATATCATTGAATCTATCGCCATCACTACTCAATGATAACCTGAAAGTGAATGTGAATATCAAGCAATCACTGGCAGCAACCAATTTTGGAGATGAAGGAGCGGTCGGTTCAGCAGTGAATTACGATCCAACACAACCTGTTTACAGTGGGAGTGATGCTTTTGGGGGATTCTTCAATTATTTGAATGGTGCCAGACCAAATACATTTGTTAGTAACCCATTGGCTATGCTAAAACTTAGAAACAACACAGCTGATGTTAATAGATTCATTGGTAATGTAAAATTCAATTACACACTACCATTTTTTAAGGACTTGTCTGCCAGCTTAAATCTTGGGTTGGATAAGTCGAGGACAGTTGGTGTAGATGATGCATTACCAGGGACTACCTGGATTTACAGAGATTTGGCAGATGAATTTGCGGAAACGGGGAGGTTATTGGATTATGAAGCAGGCAATCAATCTGAGTTACTGGATTTCTACCTGAATTACAAAAAAGAGGTTGGTGTTCATGAATTGGAAGTGACTGCTGGGTATTCCTGGCAACATTTTTCCAGAGATGGATTCACATTTAGTAGGAGTGGAGATGAAGGTTTTGTGATTCAATCAAAAGAGGATACGCAATTTGAAAACGAAAATTACCTGGTTTCCTTTTTTGGTAGATTGAATTACATTTTGGCTGATAAGTACCTGATCACAGCTACTGTAAGAAATGATGGTTCTTCAAGGTTTGTTGGAGACAATCAATGGGGTCTGTTTCCGGCACTCGGACTTGCCTGGAGAATATCTGAGGAAGGATTTATGTCATCAGTCTCGGCAATATCCAGTTTGAAATTGAGAGCGGGTATTGGTGTTACCGGTCAGCAGGATATTAGTAATGTCCCTAATCCTTATTATCCTGGTTTGCCTATATATCGTGATCCATTGGAGGAGCTTCTTACCAATTTGGTGATGAATTTGTAAAGACTTTACGTCCGAACCCATATGATGTCAATATCAAATGGGAGGAGACCACTACCTATAATGTGGGACTTGACTTTGGTATATTGAATGACAGGTTTTATGGAGCCATTGAATGGTACAGAAAAGAAACCAGTGACCTGATTAACCGAATTCCAATCCCTGGAGGAAGTAACTTCTCAAATTTTCTGGTGACCAATGTTGGAGAAACTGAGAGTAACGGTTTGGAAGTCAGTCTAAATGGTACTGTTGTTAGTTCAAATGATATTACCTGGAATGCTGGAGTCAATTTCACCAGTTATAGCAACAAAATCACAAAACTCACCCTGGTAGACGATCCTGATTACCCGGGTGTAGCCGTTGGAGACATCAGCGGCGGAGTTGGGAATACAGTACAGATTCATACGGTTGGGTTCCCGGCTAATTCATTCTATGTATTTGAGCAGGTTTATGATGAGTCAGGAAATCCTGTGGAAGGATTGTATGTTGACCTGTCTGGTGAGCAAGGTGAAGTTAGCAGTAATCAATTAAATAAATACAGATACAAGAACCCTGCACCGGAATTGACATTTGGAATCAACTCTAGAGTGGATATATACAATTTTGATTTTTCATTCTCCGGAAGAATCAGCCTTAATAATTATGTGTACAATAACATCCAATCAAGTGCTATCCTCAATGAATTGTACCTCAGTACGGAAGGTGGATTTTTTACGAATATCCCTTCTGATGCAGCTGATATTGGCTTTGCAAGTGCTCAATACTGGTCTGACCTGTATGTAGAGAATGCTTCGTTCTTTAAGTTGGATAACATTAGTCTGGGATACACCCTACCAATTACTGAGGCTATAGATTCCAGGATAAGTTTTACTGTTCAAAATGCACTCATCCTGACCAAATACTCGGGACTTGATCCTGAGGTGAATGGTGGTATTGACAATAACATTTACCCCAGACCAAGAACATTCTTGTTGGGAGTTGGACTCAATTTTTAATTCATAAACATTGACAAAAATGAAAGTTTATATAAAAGATAAAATCGTATTTGCGCTGTTGGTGTTTATACTGGCAGGATGTATTAATGACCTGGATGTAACACCCACAGACCCTAATCTGACAACTGCAGACAGGGCATATGAGACCATTGAAGATTATAAGCAGGGTTTAGCCAAGCTTTATGCCACATTTGCATTGAGTGGTCAACAAGGACCTGCTGGATTACCTGATATTGAAGGAATTGATGAGGGGTTTGGTAATTATCTGAGACAATACTGGAATTGCCAGGAGCTTACTACGGATGAAGCGGTACTTTCCTGGAATGATGCTACCATTAAAGATTTTCACTGGCATACCTGGACACCTACAGATGTTTTCATAGCGGCGATGTATTCCAGAATTATGTACACTGCATCATTGAGTAATGAATACATCAGGGTAACAGCAGAAAGTGATGATCCAGAGATTCAGGTATTCCAGGCGGAAGCACGATTCTTACGGGCGTTGGCTTATTCCCACGCCATTGACATGTTCGGGAATCCATCTTTTGTGACGGAGGAAGATCTTCCGGGAGCATTTTTTCCTGAGCAAATCGACCGGGCGACATTGTTTACTTTCATTGAGGAGGAGTTAATTGACCTGGAAGATAAATTAGGAGATCCTCAATTTGAATACGGCCGTGCTGATAGAGCGGCATCTTGGATGTTGTTGGCTAAGCTGTATTTAAATGCAGAAGTATACATTGGTGAATCACGATACACCGAATGTATCAGTGTTTTGGATAAACTATTCAATGCTCCTTACAGTTTGTCTGATGATTACCTTCACAATTTCGTAGCGGACAATCACACAAGCCCTGAAACAATATTTCCAATCACCTTTGATGGGTTAAACACCCAGACTTATGGTGGAATGGTTTACTTACTTCATTCACAAATAGGTGGAAGTATGCCTACTTATGACCTTATGGGGACTGGAGAAGCCTGGGCCGGATTGAGAACCACATCTGCACTTGTCAACAAATTTGACCTGAGCAATGATACGCGAGCGCTTTTTTGGTCTGATGGTCAATCACTGGAAATCAATGATATAGGATTGTTTACGGATGGATATGCCATCACGAAATTCAGAAACAGAAAACTGGATGGAACTCCTTCAGATACGGATCAGCCGGTATTTGTAGACACAGATTGGCCGGTATTCAGATTGGCGGATGCTTATCTGATGTATGCGGAATCGGTATTAAGAGGAGGTACAGGAGGTTCAAGGTCTCAGGCGCTGAATTATGTAAATGCCATAAGAGAAAGAGCATTTGGGAATACCTCAGGGAATATCACTGATGCGCAACTGACACTTGATTTCATTCTTGATGAACGAGCAAGGGAGTTGTTCTGGGAAGGACACAGAAGAACAGACCTCATCCGTTTTGGGGTATTTACAGGTGGAGACTACTTATGGCCCTGGAAAGGAAATGTGCAAGAAGGAGTGGCTTCTGAAAGGCACAGAGACCTTTTCCCGATTCCATCAGCAGAAATTGGAGCTAATCCAAACCTTGAACAAAATACGGATTACTAATAACCAGAATGACAATGAGACATTTTAAGAATATATATAATTTGATCGTTATCCTGGTGGCTTCATTGGGATTGCTTTCATGCGAAGATGAGTTTGATAATGCAGTGGTGAAGACTGATGTTTCTCCTAATACTTTAGCAGCACCTGCTACAGGAGATTATGTATTCACATTTGAAAACAGGGAAGAAGTATTCAATGAGTTTTCATGGAATGAACCAGATTTTGGGTTTGATGCTTCCATCACCTATACACTACAGATGGATTCGATCGAGGGTGACTTTGATTCACCGGTTAACCTATTATCCACACAGGACTTGAGTGTATCACCTACTATCCAGTTGGTGAATAATGCTTTACTCGGGTTGGGCTATGAACCGGATGTAGCAAGAGATGCTCAATTCAGGATCATGTCATCCATTAACAATAATTTATCACCTACATATTCAAATGTAGTAACGGCAACAATCACTCCGTACCTGGCCACATTTCCACCAATTTATATCATTGGTGATGCTCAGGGTTGGGATTTAGGTGCTGCCCTTGAAATGACAAGTATTGGTCCTGGCCAGTATGAGGCAATTGGTTTATTTCAGCAAGGTGGAAAATTCAGAATGTTTGCCACACCTTCCTGGGATGCGGAACAATGGGGATGGAGCTTCTTTGAGGGAGGGACAATACCTTCTGAATTGGTGGATGGTGCAGACAATGATTCCAATTTCCTTTTTGAGGCTGCAGATGGCGTTTATAAAATCACTATCAATCTAAACACCAAAACTATTTCTCTTGAAGAAGGCGAACTTCCAACCTTATTTGTGATTGGTGATGGTCAGGCCTGGGATTTACAGCAGGCAGCTGCCCTTACATTTGTGGGAGGTGGACGTTTTGAGGGCACAGCCACATTGCAGCAGGATGGTAATTTTAGATTTTTCGAAAAAGCCGACTGGAATGCTACACAGTATGGGTATGGTTATTTCGAAGGAAATGTACCGGCTGAATTCACAGAAGCCGGAGATGGCGATGATAATTTCCGATTCACTGGTGCAACAGCTACTTATCAAATCGAGGTATCGCTGAATGATAAGACCATAACATACGAGGCAGCTAGTGAATACCCAACTGCTTTGTACATGGTAGGAGACGACCAAAGCTGGAATTTTGGAAATTCTCCTTCGTTTTCAACTATCGGGGAAGGCGTTTTTGAAGCTACCGGTGTTGCCTGTACAAATGGAGCTACGTTTAGGTTCTTTGAAGAGATTGACAACTGGTCCGATAGTTATGGTTACAGCTACTTTTCTGATGGCGGAACAATTGATGATGATTTAGGGGACAATGGAGATGGAGATTCCAATTTCATATTCTCGGCCGCAACTGGTATTTATACGATTCGTGTTTCGTTCCCTGATAAATCGGTGGTGGTGGAAGAAGGTTCTGCTTACCCAACATCATTATATCTGGTAGGTGATGATCAGGGATGGTCATTTGCAAATTCACCAACATTTGATTTGACAGGCGAGGGGGTTTTCTACGCAGAGCATGTTTCCTTCACTAATGGCAGTACATTCAGATTCTTCGAAGAGATAGATGGATGGGATACTGATTATGGCTACAGTTATTTCTCAGATGGTGGAACGATTGATGAGGACTTGGGTGATAATGGAGATGGAGATTCTAATTTCCAATTCCTGGCAGAGACTGGTGACTATTCTGTGACTGTCTCATTTGTAGACAAATCAATTGTAATTACTCCTTACTCACCTTATCCTGCAAATTTGTACCTTGTTGGTGATGACCAAAGCTGGACATTTTCAAATTCTCCGGAATTTACAAACCTCGGTGATGGTGTGTATGAGGCAACTGATGTAACATTTACCAATGGTTCAATCTTTAGGTTTTTTGAGGAAGAGGATAACTGGTCAGATGATATAGGAGGTAGTTTCTTTACAACTTTAGATGAGTCTGTGGAAGCAGCCAATGACAATGATGACAATATCAGGTTTACTGGAACAGATGGGTCCTTTAAGGTCACTGTGGATTTGGCCAATAAAACACTAGTGCTGGAATAAAAGCTTTTCGTAAGAATGAAAATAGATAAGATGTTGTATGCTTTGATCATTTCAATAAGTGCATTATTTGGTTGTGGTGAGGATCCGCCCCGAGGAGTTGATCCCACCGATGACGATGGAGGGATGGTGATAGTCGATAAATTCTACTTCGGTGCAGACCTTTCATATGTCAATCAAATATTGGATCATGGAGGTGTATACTCTGATAATGGTTCAGAAAAATCACCTTATGAGATATTCAGTGATCATGGAGCAAATTTAATTCGATTGAGGTTGTGGCATAATCCGACCTGGACCATGGAGGTTTACGGACAAAATGGGACACAGCTCTACAATGACCTACAGGATGTAGAGCGAGCCATTGAGCAAGTGAAGAATGAGGGGTTGGAGGTGTTGTTGGATTTTCATTACTCTGATGATTGGGCTGACCCTGGAAAGCAGTTTGTCCCCGAAGCATGGCGTGAAATATCAGATGTCAACATCTTAGCTGATTCAGTTTATGAATACACAAAAGCTGTATTGACCTACCTGAAAGACAAGGGACTTGGTCCTGAAATGGTCCAGCTCGGGAATGAAATCAATTGTGGATTTCTATTGTCCGGAGGTGGTAATGATTTCCCAGAAATGAATGTTTGTGACAATGGTTGGTCAAACATGGCAATTGTTTCCAACAAAGCAATTCAGGCAGTCCGGGAAGTATCAGGTAATGAAACCAAGATTGCCTTTCATGTAGCTGATCCAAAGAATGTGGGGTGGTGGTTTGATAATTTCACCATACATGTAAGCGACTTTGATATCATTGGAATTTCCTACTATCCATTGTGGCATACCACTGTTCAGTTCCATCAATTGGAAGCTTACATTGAGGGGATTGTTGAAGATTATGGCAAGGAGGTGATATTGCTTGAGACTGCTTATCCATGGACAACTGAAGGAAATGACAATTACAACAATTTGTTCGGTGGTGAAGACCCAATCTCGGGTTATCCCTATACGGTGGATGGTCAGAAAGATTATCTGGTCGATTTGACACAGGCACTGATTAATGCCGGTGCTTCAGGTCTGGTTTATTGGGAGCCAGCCTGGATAACATCTGACATGAAAGACCAGTGGGGAACAGGTTCCTCATGGGAGAACAATGTGTTTTTTGATTTTGAGGGAAATACAATTTCCAGTATTGACTTCATGACTAACGATTACGAAGCAAATGATTAATAAAAAGACGATATACTTCTTCATTTTTCTAGCAATGACTGCCGGTGCTGTTTCAGCCAGGCAGTCGTTGAGAGAAAAGGTGAATATTGACAAGGGCTGGAAATTTACTTTTGGGAATGCAGCGGATCCGGTAAAAGATTTCAACTACGGTATTGCCAATATCTATTCGAAAACCGGTAAAACAGAAAACACTCCAATGAGTGCTGATTTTAATGACAGCACCTGGAGGGATCTGAACCTCCCACATGATTGGGCAGTTGAATTACCCTTTGTAGAAGTGGATAATTTTGATGTGATGGCACATGGATATAAGCCTGTTGGAGGTTTATTCCCTGAAACAAGCATTGGTTGGTATCGAAAGACTCTGGAATTTAATCCTGCTGACTCTGGAGCACGTCACTCACTCACATTTGATGGGGTTTTTAGGGATGCCCGCTTTTGGTTAAATGGCTTTTTCCTAGGAAATCATGAAAGTGGTTACAGTAGCGTTTCATATGATATCACTGATTACATCAAATATGGAGAAACCAATTATTTGGTGGTACGAGTGGATGCCACACAATATGAAGGTTGGTTTTACGAAGGTGCCGGTATTTACAGGCATGTGTGGTTAGAAAAGTATAATAATCTTCATTTTGAGAATAACGGAGGTGTGTTTGTGCACACTAAATCTGATAAGAAAAACACCATTGTACAAATCGAAACTTCAATTATCAATGAGACACTAAAGAAATCTTCAGGACTTGTTCATGTGGAATTATTGGATAGGGAAGGGAGCGTCCTTGCTTCGTCTGACAAAATTCCAATTGAAATGGATGTGAATGGTGTCTCTAAAAGTAGCTTTTCACTTACCCTTAACAAACCAAAACTTTGGGACCTTGAGAATCCCTATTTGTACAAGGTGAAAGCATACATTTCGGATAAACAAGGAGTTCTTGATCACCAGTTAGACAGATTCGGAGTAAGAAGTATTGAAATTGATAATGAAAAGGGCCTATTGTTGAATGGAAAACCAATAAAGGTACAAGGTGTCAATTGTCATCAGGATCATGCTGGTGTAGGAAGTGCGCTTCCAGATGCATTGCAATACTACAGGATCAAACTTCTAAAGGAAATGGGTGTAAATGCTTACAGGGCCAGTCACAATCCACCCACACCGGAGTTACTTGAGGCTTGCGATAGTTTGGGTATGTTAGTGATGGATGAAACACGACTCCTAAACACTGGACCAGAACACATGAAACAATTCGAGGACCTGATCAAACGGGACCGGAATCACCCTTCAATTTTCATGTGGTGTATTGGCAATGAGGAAGGATGGGTACAAAAGAATGGTATCGGAAAACGATTGGCATTGACCATGTTAGCCAAGCAAAATGAATTAGATCCAACGAGAACCAGCACCTATGCAGCTGATTTGGCCAATGTTTATCAAGGAATTAATACCGTGATCCCGGTTAGGGGGTTTAATTACAGGGAATTTGGGATGGTTCCTTATCACAATGATCACCCTGAACAACCAGTGATTGGTACTGAAATGGGGAGTACTGTCACTACACGAGGCATCTATGAAGTAGATAGTGTAAGAGGATATTTGCCAGATCAGGATATCAGCCATCCCTGGTGGGCATCTCTAGCTGAGGATTGGTGGCCCATTGCGTCAAAGAATGATTGGCTCATGGGAGGTTTCATCTGGACCGGATTCGATTATCGTGGAGAACCAACGCCTTTTAAGTGGCCAAATGTCAATTCACATTTTGGAGTGATGGATGTTTGTGGGTTTCCCAAGAACCTTTATTTCTACTACAAATCCTGGTGGTCAAACGAGGATGTGTTGCATATTTCTCCTCATTGGAACTGGAAAGGTAAGGAGGGACAAGATATTGACGTTTGGGTAAACTCCAATGCCGATAAAGTAGAGCTGTTTTTGAATGGGAAAAGTTTAGGGGAGCAGGTCATGGTCCGTGACAGTCATTTGAAATGGAAGGTCCCTTATGCACCAGGAGAACTAAAGGCAGTAGCATCTAGAAATGGGAAAAAGTTTGAAACCAGTAAAATTACAACAGGAAAGCCACATAGAATTGTACTTCAACCAGACCGAGAGCAGATTATGTCAGATGGTGCTGATGTTTCCATAATCAATGCAGTCGTATTGGATAAAGATGGGAATGAGGTACCAACAGCCAATGACCTCATCAGTTTTCAAATAGATGGTGATGCCAGGCTTTTGGGTGTCGGGAACGGTGATCCAAGTTCACATGAGAGTGATAAAGCTTCAAAGCGCTCATTATTCAATGGGAAGTGCCAGATGATTCTACAGGCTGGTGAAATTCCTGGGTTTGTGAAAGTAATTGCAAAGTCAGGTAAGCTACAGGAAGGAGTAATAACCATAGAGGTTAAAGATTCAAAAGACATACTATTCGGGAAAAGATGATAGGAAAAATATCGGTTTTTTTATTGCTGGTAATTATATCAGCACCAGGATTCTTATGCGCTCAAACTAATGTGCAAGTTGATGAAAATGGAGTAATGAGATGGCCCCAGACCGGGGAAGAGGTATATGGTTTTGGTGTGAATTACACTACGCCATTCGCTCATGCATACAGATCTGCGATCAAATTAGGTATTGACCCAAAAGAAGCGATCAAGAACGATGTGTACCATTTTACTCGCCTTGATTTTGATGCATACAGGGTTCATGTTTGGGATACAGAGATCAGTGACACACTAGGGAATCTGATTCAAAATGAACACCTGGACCTTTTTGACTTCATGTTACATGAAATGAAACAGAGAGGAATGAAGTTTTTGATTACACCTATTGCTTTCTGGGGAAATGGGTGGCCTGAACCTGATGGAAAAACACCAGGGTTTAGCAACAAGTATGGTAAAGCAGCTTGTTTGACAAATGAAGATGCCGTCAAGGCACAAATCAATTACTTGAAACAATTCCTGCTACACAAGAACCCATATACAGGAATTGCCTATAAAGATGATCCTTCAATTGTGGCATTTGAAGTGAGTAATGAACCCCATCACAGACAACCAGCCGATTCAGTTATACGGTATATTAAGTTGATGGTGGATGCTATGCGTTCAACAGGTCTGGAGAAACCCGTATTTTACAACATTACCCATTCAGTTCACTTGATGGATGCCTATTATGAGGCTGGTATAGATGGGGGTACTTTTCAGTGGTACCCAACTGGTTTAGGTTCCCAAGAAGCACTCAAGGGAAACATTCTACCAAATGTTGACAAATATGAAATCACTTTTGCAAATCACGAAGGCTTTAATTCTCATGCTAAAGTAGTTTATGAATTTGATGCCGCTGATGTGGATAATGGTTATGTGTATCCTGCGATGGCAAGAAGTTTTCGTACTGCTGGCATACAATGGGCTACTCACTTCGCTTATGATCCTACCTTTTTGGCTTATGCCAACACTGAATACAATACACATTACATGAACCTGATTTATACACCCAGGAAGGCATTGGCTCTAAAAATTGCCGGAAAGGTATTTCATGAAATTCCCTTGTACAGTGATTTTGGGAGTTTTCCGGCAGATACGTTGTTTGGAGATTTTCATGTGAGCTATAAGAATGATTTGGCCATTTTGAATAATGGCACTGAATTTATCTATTCAAATGACAACCAGGTGAAACCTAAAAATCCAGCACAACTTGAAAGTGTGAGTGGTTGGGGAAATTCCAGTATTGTTCAATATGGCGGTACAGGGGCATACTTTGTTGATAAAATAGAGAAAGGTATCTGGCGGCTTGAAGTATTGCCAGATGTAGTCCGATTGAAGGACCCTTTTGGAACCAACAGTCTGGACAGAAAATTAGCCGATGTAGTATGGAAAACCAATGAGATGAAATTGATGCTTCCCACACTGGGCGAAGATTTTGACCTGATCCCGGTTAATCAAGGAAACACATGGGAGGCAGAGGTGAAGCAAAATTCTTTTTCTGTGAGACCTGGTACTTATTTGCTAGTTAAAAGGGGAAAGAAGTTAAGTGTTGATCCCGAGGCAATGTGGAAGAATATCAAGCTCAATGAATATTCAGCCCCTAAGCAGACATTGGAGCAATCGACATTTAAGCATACACCGCCAATACAGGTGAATGAGGGTGAGCCAATTTTAATAGAAGCTTCCGTAGTATCGCCAAAAGAATTGGGAGAGGTGACATTAATTCTTTTTGATGGATGGAGGCCGGTAGAAATACCAATGACAACCACTGGAAGAAATAGTTTCTGTGCTCAAATACAGTCCAAATTTGTTAAGAAAGGTATTTTGAAGTATTTCATTGTTGTTGATGAAGGGTCGGAAAGCACTGTATTTCCGGGAGAAGGATCAAAACTGCCCTCTGAATGGGATTTTCATGATGCGCCCTTTGAAATAAATGTATTGGAAAAGGATGATCCATTGTATTTGTTTGATGCCATGAAGGATGATGCTGAAGTGAATAGAAATTGGTTGCCGGGATCCTATTTGAGACCATCAGCTTCTCCTGATAAAGGTCATCTAGTGCTTAAAATTGATCAGTTATTCCAGGAAGATCCGGAAAACCTGAACGCTAAACCAATATATGATTATTCACTACGGTACTGTTTCAAAGATCGGCTGGATGGAAGAAAAACCTCATTGTCTAATTACAAACAAATCTCAATAAAGGCCCGGAATTTGAAGCAAGGTAAGCTACCAGTTCAAATAGCTTTAATTCAATCAGATGGAAAAGCATTCGGGGCAATTGTGGAACTCGATGCATCACCTGAATATCAGGTTCAGTTAGCTAATTTAAAACCTGTACAAATTGTCACCTTGCCCAGACCCTATCCAACCTTCTTACCTTATTTTTTCAGCTCATCAGGAGATGGTGGAAGTCTGGACTTATCAAGGATAGAATCAATTCAGATATCCCTAGGACCGGGACTTTCAGAAGAGCAGAAGACAGCCTCATTTGAATTGGCGGTGGAGAGTGTTAGGCTAGAGTAGTTTTATATTCACTAGTCATAAATGGCGGTTTGCAGCTGTTCCTATTTTATTCTATTCATAAATTCAATAAATATTAAAACATTTTATCTTGCCGTTTTTGTTGATCAGGATTTTCATAAATGAATTTATGACGTTGAATAGAATAGTATTTCTCCTTATAATTTTAACCTTGTCATGTACTGGAAAAGAGAGTGGTGCTATTTCAGATGAGGATAAATATCAAAAGGATAGCCTTGCAGTATCAAAGAATAAATATCAAGATCAATTGCAAGGTTTTTGGTTAGGACAGTGCATTGCCAATTGGACTGGTCTGGTCACCGAAATGGACAAAATTGGAAATGTAGGTGAAATAAAAACAGGAGAATTTTACACAAGAGATGATTGGGGGAAACCAGATCAGCCCAGTATATGGGGACAAGGCTTACCCAGTGATTTATCTGCTAACATTGATTTTGTGTTCAGGGATACAAATGAGGTGTGGGGAGCTGATGATGACACAGATATTGAATATATATACCAACATTTGATGTTTGAAAATAAGACAAACATTTTGACACCTTCAGAAATAAGAAATGGTTGGTTAAAACACATTAAACCTGACGAGGAAAATTTTTTATGGGTGTCAAATCAAAAAGCGTTTGACTTGATGAGAGAAGGGGTTCTGCCACCAGCAACTGGCAACCCTGAGAATAATGAACATCATGATATGATTGATGCCCAATTGACCACTGAGATATTTGGTTTATTTGCTCCTTCACGGCCAGATGTTGCGCTTAAGTTAGCTCAATTGCCGATTCAAACTACAGCAAGAAATGATGCTGAATATATCGCACAATTTTATGTGACGATGCATTCACTGGCCTCAGTGGAGTATTCCAATTCGATTGCCGTGCAATTAAAATGGATGGCAGATGAAGCGAGAGGAGTGCTTCCCGATTCCAGTTACTCAGCTTTCATGTTTGATTATGTGAAGAGGTTATATAATTCTGGAATTCCATGGGAACAAACCAGAGATTCTATTTATTACAGGTACCAGGTAAACCAGGAAGATGGATATAATATTACCTCCCGAAATTTATATTGTAACGGATGTTTTGCTGCAGGAATCAATTTTGCCGCCAGTTTGGTGAGTCTCTTTTATGGAGAAGGTGACATTATCGAAACAATAAAGATTGGCGTTTTAGCTGGTTGGGATTCTGATAATCCTACTGCCACATGGGGAGGATTAATTGGCTTTATGATGGGTAAGGATGCTATTGAAGAAAAATTTGGAAGAAAATTCTCAAATAGATTCAACATCCATAGAACCCGCCAAAATTTTCCTAACAACGGGATTAACACTTTTGAGCAGATGGCTAATAAAGGGATAACAATTGTTGAAAGAGTAATTCAAGAAGAAATTGGAGGAAGGGTTGTTGGAGATATTTGGATTATTCCTTTGATAGAATAGGTTACCGCCCCATTAATCAAATGAATGACCCTGTCTATTGCTGAGTTCAATATTCACCACAACCGATCACCTACAATCCTTTCAGTGACTTCTTTACGATAGGTTCTGCTAATGGGTATTCGTTCATCACCGATGATTACTTCGTGATTGTCTACCCCAGTTACCTGATCTTTCGAAATGATGAAGGATTTGTGTACCCTGATAAAGCCATGAGGCTCTAGCTTTTCTTCTATACCCTTCATATTAAGTAACGTCATAAACTTACCGTTTTTAGTATGGATCACAATGTAGTTCTGCATGGCCTGGATAAACCTGATCTGGTCGATGAATATCTTCTCTAGTTTGGAATCACACTTGATGAAAAAGTAATTGTCCTCCGAAGGTCCAGGTTCAATATTCTGCTTTTGTTGGAAGTAATCCCTGGCTTTGCTGGCTGCCTGAAAAAACCTGTCAAACGTAATGGGTTTCAATAGATATTCCATTACATCCAGCTGGTAACCTTCTATCGCATAACTAGGGTATGCAGTAGTAAATATTACTTTAGGAAGATTTCTGGCATTTCTTAGGTAGTCCACCCCGTTGATTATCGGCATTTGTATATCCAGAAATATCAAATCAACATCTTCGGTAGCCATAATCTGATCCAGTTCCATGGGGTTGCTGCCTTCTCCAACAAGTTGCATGAACTCTACCCTCCCTACATAATCGGAAATGCATTCTCTGGCCAATGGCTCGTCATCGATGATTACACACCTGATCATGAGTCAATTAATTGGATTGCGGGTTGCAGTTGTTCCTGAAGGTCTAGATGGAGCTCAATTCGATAGACTCCTTCTTTTTGATCGATGTGCAATTCGTGCAATTGAGGATACAATAGTGCTAACCGTCGTTTTACATTTTTTAAGCCCAGTCCTCCATAATTAACCGCATCTCGTGAGGAGGTTGAAGAACAACTGTTGGCTATATTGACCACTAAATGATGGTCCTCTAGTGACATGTCCATTTTGATCCAATTGACCTGGTCCTTACCCTGTGATACATGTTTGAACGCATTCTCCACAAATGGCATTAATATAAATGGTGCTATTTGAAGATTCCCCTTGTATCCAGGAAGTAGATTAGTCTTTACCTCAAAACGTTTATCAAGCCTTAATTTCTCCAATTCAATAAAACTTCAAGGTAGGCCAACTCCCTATTCAGCGGTATTTGTGATTCATTGCATTCATATAGCTGGTACCTCAAAAGACTCGAAAATTTAGCCAGCGATTCAGAAGCAAGTGTTGTGTTCCTGTTAATGAGCACAAAGATGGAATTGATGGTATTGAACAGAAAATGAGGGTTGAATTGTGATTTCAGGAACTTCAATTCTGTTTCTAATTTTTCTTTCTCTAGTTGTTGTTGTCGTTGCTGCGAAGCGATCCAGTTTTTTCCTAGTTTAATACTCATCCCCAGCGTCATGCTGGCAATGGTGGAGGGCAAAGCATTGTTCTTGAAAAGAAAGTAGACCGGGTCATTACCCAGACCAAACCTTGTAGCGACATCCTGATCAGCAATGTAGGCGGAAAAATGATAAGCTGAATAATAAATAATCGTAGCTGTTCCAAGAATTGTGAGCGCCAGGGTACCTACAAATATTCCGTATTTGCCTTTGATTAGAAATTGAGGAATGAGATAGTATAGACAAAAGTATACTCCTATTGCCTGGAAAATCACATATGCACCGTATTTGGTCACATTAGGAGGGTCATTCAATACTTCAAATATCGTGATAGGATTTTCGAAGTACAAACTCCACCATATGTAATGGTACACCGCCCAAAATAGCAAATGGTGCAGTTTATAACGAATGATCCAATTGAAGTGCTCAGGCAATTTTGTCATACTTATATCAAATCTATATGATCAATGGGATTTTATCCAGAAGTAAACAAATCTGGTTGGGAATAATTGATGAAATGCCAACTTTCATTGACGTATGACATTGGACCGGTCAATTCTGACAGCTTTACGTAAGATTAGGTGCCTAGATGCAGTTCATCAAGTTTGATAAGCTGTTCATCAATCTCTTTTTTCTCTTTTTCGAAATGCATTTTGATTTGTTGCGGATCAAACTCAAAAACTCATGAAATCATTTCTATTGCTATTATTGATAACCATTGTTTGGACTGCTGAAGGACAGGTCGCAGGTGCTGTCACAGATACTAAAGGGCAGGAAATTCCGTTTGCAAATGTTCTTCTATTAAATGCAGCAGACTCTTCAATGGTCAAGGGTGGTGTTACTAATATGTCAGGTGCTTTTCAATTTTCAGGAATCGATGAAGGGTATTACATACTGGAAGTAAACCTACTTAGCTACCAAAAGTGGCATTCCGGGCAATTTCATTTTTCCTCTGGTGAGACGAAAAATTTTGGTACGATTACAATCGAAGAAGAGACATTGATGCTGGAAGGTGTAGAAATCAAGGCAGATCGCTTACAGGTGGAACAAACTATTGAGGGGACCACGGTTAATGTGCAATCTACTATGGCGGCCAAAGGAAGTACTGCCCTACAAATTCTGGAGCGCTCACCAGGTGTGGTGTTAGACAGAAGGTACAATAATCTTACTCTGAATGGCCAAAGTGGGACACTGATCATGATTAATGGCAGGCCTGTGCGCATGTCATCGAATGAGATTATCAATATGCTGAATGGAATGAGTGCGGATAACCTGGAATCCATTGAATTGCTTACTAACCCTTCCGCAAAATATGACGCAGATGGCGGTGCTGGTATTATCAATTTGAAGATCAAGAAATCAGAGCATGTGGGGACGAATGGATCAGTATCTGCTACATCAGGTTACGGAATGGGACTTAAGCACAATGTCACCCTTAACCTCAATCATGGAGGAGAAAAAACCAATTCCTATGGATCATATAGCTACAACTTTGATGATACATTTTCTAATTTCAATGCAGTTGGAGAAAGTACCAGGGATGTATTAGGGGGAACTCAGGGATTTGATTTCACCGGAAATCCAGCGGCAATCAATCACAGTCATAATGGCCAGCTTGGTTTTGAGTGGAACGCCAATCAATCGACCATAATTGGGGCCAACGCACTTTATAATTACGGAACAGTTCGGTCCGATATACTAAATGAGGCCATATATTTTTTGCCAGATGCTACTATAATGAATAGTGAAATAAATGTGAAGGGCACGGCACCAACACACAATTTTAGCGCAACCCTGTTCCTGGATAAAAAGATCAGTGACCAATCAGGAGTTAATGTAGGATTTGATTACATCAACTACCAGAATCAATCTCCCACTGAAGTATCTAGTCGTTATACGGATGATTTGGGAGAAGAGATTGACCCAGCCAATGAACGGTATGTGAGTGGAAACAGAGGGAGTAGCACCACAGGGATCAATGTGGGTGTCATCAAAATAGATTATAATCAAAGGATAGGGGATAAAACCAGCTTGGAAATGGGCTTAAAGGGATCGGTCTCGAAAACGGAAAACTCGGCTTATATTGATGCATTTGTAGATGGTGACTGGCAAAGGGATACCCGAAATGTAAACAAACAATTCATTGATGAAAAGATAGGTGCAGCCTATACCACACTCAATTTTAGTTTGGATTCATTGACCAAAATAACCGGTGGTATAAGGTATGAGACCTGGCTTCAGGAATTCAGTGATATCGAGGACAGGCAAGCAGGCCGATTCTTCCCATCAGTTTTTATAACAAGAACATTGGCCAATCACCGATCACTTCAGGTGGCTTACAACAGGAGGATTACACGACCTGGTTACAATGACCTTACTACATTCTTGAGATACAATGATCCATTTTCCGTGTTTACAGGTAATTCCGGTTTACGTCCAGGAATAACTGATAACTTTAAATTGGGGTACCAGGTTAAGGGGAAAAGTTTTTCTTTGATCTACACGTATGAAACCAATCCCATTGCCAGGTACCAGTTAACCACTAGTTCCCAAAATGACCTAACCCTTATTTCACCACAGAACCTTGGATACTTAAGTTCACTGGGGCTCCAATTTCATATACCAATAGATATTGCAAAATGGTGGTCTTTGTCAGTAGGAGGTACCGTAGGGAGTCGGAATTTCAAACTATTGCATACACCACAAACCCTGGAAAAACGTTACCTGACGGCCAATTTTTATGGCAACCATGATATCAAATTACCCCACGATATAAGCCTTGAGATTTCTGGATTTCTAAATACCTCACATTACAATGGGAGTGCCAGGAATGATGCATTTGGTATGCTCAATACGGGGATAAGAAAAGTATTCAAGAATAACAGCAGTTTACAATTTACCGTTACCGATCTCCTAAAGTCTATGAAAATAAATTTCCATTACGGAGAACTAACTCCTGAAGTATGGAATTCCTATGCTGATGGATTATATAAATCAGAATCAGCGCATGCCCGGATTTTCAAGGTGACCTATTTTAAAAGCTTTGGAAGCAACAAAATAAAGGGGGCAAAAGGCAAAAACCGGGGATCCCAGGAGGAAAGGAACAGAATTGGCCAATAAATTGGCAGCTTGTTATGAACCTAACCTTACTCCATTACCAATACTCACTTTTATTGGAGTGGGTGTTTTGTTGAATTGTCTTTCATAAGCATCAGATACGCCAGATATGAACTTATCTATATAGGCGGTCTCCACAATATTGATTGTACAACCTCCAAAACCACCTCCCATCATCCGTGAGCCTAAAACTTGCGGAAGGTCATTAGCGTAACCGGCCAGAAAATCTATTTCGGGACAGGTAATTTCATATTCATATCGCATTCCATTTTGAGCGGTCTGGAGTATTTGCCCTACTTTCACAATGTCATCAGCTTTCAGGGCTTCCCGAATTGCCAACACACGTTCATTTTCTTCAATGATGTATTTACATCGTTTGTAAACAATAGGGTCCATGTTATTTTCTACAGATTCCAACTGATCCATACTGACATCACGAAGTGACTTTACATCAGGGAATGATTGCTTTAATAAACTGACTCCTTCTTCGCATTGCTCACGTCTCACATTATATTCTGAAGAAGCTAATGAATGATGCACATTTGAGTTAATCAAAAGGAGGGAATAATCTTTTAAGTCTAAGGGCAGGTATTCGAAATCCATCGATTGGCAATCAAGCATCATGACCTTATTGTATGCTCCCATAACACTCGCAAACTGATCCATTATTCCGCATTTCACTCCAACATAGTTGTGCTCAGCCTTTTGCCCTATATAGGCCATTTCAATTCGAGAAAGATCCAGTCCAAATATCTGATCCAAGCCAAAACATAAACCACATTCTAATGCAGCTGAAGAAGACATACCTGAACCCATTGGAATAGTTCCTGAGAAAACTACATTGAAGTTGTCAATGTCTTTTCCTGATTTTTTGATTTCAGCAGCCACACCTACTATATATTGTTGCCACCCTTCAGCGCTGGTATTTCCCAGATCATCGATGGAAAAAGAGAAGATTTCATTCTGATCCAGGGCAACAGCTGTACTACTCGAACCTTTTGCAGGACTTAATGCAAATAATATAGCATGTTCCACTGCTCCAGGCATAACAAACCCATTGTTATAGTCGGTATGCTCTCCGATAATATTAATTCTCCCAGGTGCGGATACTTTTATGGTCGGGTTTTCATTGAATTCTTTTAAGAATCTCTGCTCAACCCTGCTAAATTGCTCTTCCATTATGACAACATTAAAATAATAAACGTAAATTTAACGGTTATTATCAGATTTTTACTATGAATTATCAAAATAAAAAGCTGTGGGTGGCAGTTGATTGCCTTGTATTCGGTTATGATACCCAGTCATCCTCCATTAGTTTTCTAGCATTTAAACGAAAAGTTGATCCGTTTTCTGGTCAATGGTCATTGATAGGAGAGATGGTGGATGAGGGAGAAGATACAGACGAATCAGCCAGAAGAGTCTTGAATAAGTTTACCGGGCTAGACGATGTTTATTTGGAACAATTAACCGTTTTTGGGAAAGCTGGAAGGGATCCGGTAGGAAGAGTAGTATCATTGTTGTACTGGAGTCTTATTAAACTGGATGAGCCCAGAATAGAAAGGGTTCATCAATTTGGAGCGGAATGGTTTGACTTTGCATCGGCACCACAGCTTGTGTTAGATCACAATGAAATGCTTGAATTTGGGAAAACCGAACTCATTAAAACAGCTCGGAACACGCCAATTGGATTTGAGCTAATGCCAGAGAAATTCACGCTACCTCAATTGCTCAAACTCTATGAATCCATTTATAACCAGGAGCTGGATGATCGTAATTTTAGGAAAAAGATGTTGTCAAGTGGATTATTGAAGAAACTGGAAGAGAAGGATAAATCAACATCGAAAAAGGGAGCCTTCCTGTATAAATTTGATAGAACTGCATATACGCAATTAACTAAAGATGGATTTCATCTTGATTTGATATAATTTAATTCAAAAATATTTGAACTCAATTCTTCATGAGCTTATCACAAAACAAAGAAAATGCCATTGCTTTCTATCGTACAGCTTATCTCGGTGAACCACGATTGGCAATAGAAAAATACGTTGGTAAAGAATACATTCAGCATAACCCTGATGTGGCTAATGGTCCGGAAGGGTTTATTGATTACTTTGAGCGAATGCAGCGTGAGTACCCGGAAAAGTCAATTGAGTTTGTTCGGTGTATAGCCGAGGGAGATCTTGTGGCATTGCATACCCACCAAACTTGGCCTGGGAATGAAGAGTACGTCACTATGGACTTCTTTAGATTTGATGAGCAGGGTAAAATCTGTGAGCATTGGGATGCTATTCAGAAAGTACCAGATAAATCCGCGAACCCTAATACGATGTACTAGTGGCATTTTCCTACTTAGAATTAATACCACTATGTATTGTCAAAATCTGAAATCAGTATCCGATTGTTTGATGAGTAGGTCAAATCTGCCATAGAAGATTTCAAATGTACCATAAGATGGATCAGTTACGGTGAACCCAAAGGTGCCTGACACAACGAATGATGTGTCATCTGATGACGATACATTTCTTATGTATAGTTGTCCTTCACCGTTGCTGAGTGTTACAGGATTTGAGATGTCAGAAAAAGAAAAATGTCCCTCATTTATGGTACCATCTAGTGCAATTTTCTTATCGTGCAGCAATCCAAGGTCTTCAAATTGCGTGATGGAGCTTTCTTTGAACGTAAAACTTATTACAGTACTGTTTTCATCACCAATTTGCCCAGGTAAAATCAGTTCAATTTCACCATCACTTTCGTCAACAAGAATATAAGGATCATTTTCTTGATCATTAGAAAACAAATCAAATTCTCCTTCTAAAAATGCTTCCCACACTAAATCATTCACCAGGGCTCCTGCAACGTCATTTCCACTTTCCGTATATTTGGGCAAATCGGAGTTTACAGGATCAATAATCCAATTGGGTTCGCATGCAGCGAAAAGACCAATGATCATGAACATTAATATAAGACGCTTTGTACTTTTCATATCAATGAGAATTTAAGACCCACCATAAGATTGATATGCCGTAATTTCAGCTCCTGATCAAAGTTACCTAGCTGATCAAAAAAGAAATAATCAAGCACTGGAAGGGTGCCAAAGTATCCCCTTACATATGGACTCACTTTCTTTTTGTTCAAAGTTGATATGCCAAATATCAGACCCAGATCAAAACCCTCATAATTATCTGCTGAATCCTCTCTTGCCATCAAGACCAAAGCAGATGGTTCAAATCCAGCTGAAATAGCTAAATGTTCAATAGGAGTGTATTTAAGCATTATAGGGACAGATGCGTATACAAACCTGTACTCTTGTACCTGATCTAAGTCCTGCTTATAACCTTTTAAAGAGAATAAGGCATCCATTATGAATGATATTTTGCTTTCGGGAGCGCTAATTTCAAACTCAAGACCCATATGCATCCCTGGGATTCCGGTTTTTTCGGGTAAAAGACCATCGTCCCTGACATTGGCGTATTGTGTACCCAATAAAATAGACACCTGGCCGTACCCAGAAGAGAGACTTACAATAAGAAAAAAGAAGATTAGAAGTCTTTCTTTCATAGAGCGGGATTTATCGTAGACAAAAGTGTACCTCAGAAGTTTTCGTGAGCTGGTACTAATAAAAGCTTCAGGGAAATATAGTTTGCATGTAATTTAGAATACCAGTTGAAATAAATTCTTAACAAGTGTAAAGAATTTTCCTGTCTATTTGCTATTTGAAATTGCTCCAGTTAAATATCAATCTAAGCTGATTAGGAGGTTCTTTTTAAACATTAACCTGGAATCTAAGGTTTTTACTTAGATTTACTTACTCGCTAGTGATTCTGTTCTCTGAAAAGCGAGTTATAATTTCTCATAAATTAGTTGTACCGGATTTATTCCGGTACACTTTTTTCTATAATTGCTTTCACTTTAGATAGTCTAACAATATTGGCCAGAGTTTTGTCTTAAAGCGTTTCCTGAAGATGTTTATGCGTCCAATTTTACCTTGCTCCGTTTCAGACACTAGCAAATGTCTCCTCTCTACTTTGGCACCAGTGAAATAGGAAGCTAATAAGTCAACGCCTTTTTCATTTCCTATCCAATCATCTTCAATACTGATCATCACTATAGAGGTGCTAATCTGGTGATAGTGATCAGATGCAAATCTTGCAATATCAATGATTGCCTCTTTGTTGGCCAATCCTCTAGTCCATTGAGAAGCAGCTTTCGGTGGTAAGTTTTCGCCAAGTCCCTTGTGGCGTGCCGGGAAATACCCATATAAATAATTCCAGAGTGGTATTTGAATATATGCCAGAAACAATGCCTGTATACCTCTTAGAGGGGGCATGTACCTCCAATAGGTAATAGCCGACGCAACAGTAATCACCTTTTCAAATTTATTCGTCATGAGTGACATACCGATACCGTTACCACCAAAACTGTGGCCAATCAGGTAATATTTTGAATCAGGGTGATTAGCCATAATGTAATCCACCATTGCAGGATAGTCCTTGATTCCCCATATAGTGTATGATCCATTAGTGGTTTTAATGGTTGTATCAATCGATTTCCCAATTCCTCTATAATCATAGGTGTATACCATGAAACCATTTTCTGTAAGATATGTCGCAAAATTGTAATAAAATTCCTGTTTAATGCCACTTGCTGCACTTATTAGCACGATTTTCCCATTAAATTCCGCGGGCTCAAAAAGTGAGGCTGTAAGGTGAAAACCATCTGAGGTTATCACAGGTAGAGCTTGAGTAATTATTTTCTCAGATTGATTTCGGTGAGAGTCCATATTAAACAACATCTATTTTTTATAATATAAGTTGTTGTATTCTATAGAGCAATTGATAATCAGATAGTTAATAAAATGGTAATATTCCATTGCTCGGTAAAGCTTATAAAGATTTCTCTATTAGAATGACTGTGTTTTGCGTTCATAATTAGTTTTTTTCAAGTAAGCTCCCGGTAGTTTTAATCACATTTTACACAATCAATTGCTTAATTTTCCTAAGCAACTTTTCATGACAAAAATCATTGATTATGTAATTGAATGTCATTTTTAGCGCATCAATTTGAATTATTTCTATTTATAGTAGGGGTTATATTTAAATATTTTTATGCAATCGATTTCGAAAAAATAAAATTTTTGTATATTTAATCATCAATTAACCTGGACGTGATCCAGTGAATGATGACTGCTAACACAAAAACGAGTTGAATATGATCTATTTCTACACGTGACTTCTCCCACTCCTATTCAAGTGGATTAGGGAGCTTTTTAGAAAGTGAATTGCCAGAAGAATTTTAAACCAAAACAAAATAAGATGAAGAAAGCTTTACTGATATGTATAGTAATGCTGCTATCAGGAATAATGAATGTTTCCTGGGCGCAGCAGCGGACCGTAAGCGGGTCCGTCACAATGGATGAGGACGGAAGTGCTCTTCCTGGCGTGAATGTATTGCTCAAGGGTACATCCACCGGAACGACAACAGATATTGAGGGGAATTATGTCTTGTCAGTTCCAGATGCTGGGGGAACACTGGTTTTTTCATTCGTGGGAATGGCTACCAAAGAGGTGGAAATTGGAGCACAAGCTGTTATCGATGTGGAGCTTGTGAGTGATTATCAGCTGGAAGAAATAGTGGTTGTGGGATATGGTTCAATGGAAAAGACCAATGTAACTGGTGCAATTTCCACTGTGGATGTGGCTGAAATAAATAAAGTACCCCTACCCAATGTAGTTGAAGCATTGAGAGGTCAGGTATCAGGTGTGAGAATTCAGAGAGGAAGCGGACAACCTGGATCAGATGTAAATTTTACAATTAGAGGGATTAATTCACTTGGAGAGGGAACTGATCTAGAGCCAGGCCAGAGTAATCTTCAGGCTGCAAACCAACCGATCATAGTGGTAGATGGTGTTCCATTACCGAATGGAAACATCAATGAAATTAACCCTGATGACATTGCATCTATCAATGTGATTAAGGATGCTGGAGCCGGTGCTATTTATGGTTCCAGTGCCGCAAATGGGGTAATCCTTATTACGACAAAAAGCGGTAACGTAGGAAGACCTACTGTTAAAGTGAACGCTTCCATGGGATTGAATGACCTGAATACCAGGATTCCCATTATGGATGGGGATGAATATATTCAATACCTGTTTGATAGTGGTCAGGGCACTACTGTAGATGGGATATTGGATCAAAATGAGCTTGTCAATTATGTGAATGGAGAATCTGTTGATTGGCAAGATGAACTACTACAAACCGGTAAAGTCTACAATACTGGAATCAGTATTTCAGGTGGTACAGAAAAAGTATCCTACTATTTTAATGGTGACATGTATCGTGAAGAAGGTATTGTAGCGCATTCAAATTACAATAGGTATTCATTGCGTTTAAATACAGATTATAAAGCATCTGATAGAGTTACTGTTGGAACGAGAGTCCAGTTTACCAAGAGTTTCTCTGATGAGACTTCCAACGTGATTCAGGATTTTCCAGGTGCTACGGAAGGAACATTTGCTCCTTTTATTCCGATATTGGAAAACACTCCATTAGGTGATATCAGGGATGATGATGGCAATCTGGTGAAATATGTAAGAGATGATAAATTTCAAATTAATCCTTTTCACAGATACAATGAATCTATTGTAGACAGATTCGTTACACGTTCCTATGTGAACCCTTATCTGGAAGTAAAGATCATTGAAGGCCTAAAGTACACCCTTAACACATTTGCTGAACAGAGAACTCAATTCTTTGGAAGATTTACTTCAAGTAATTATGGTGACGGAGATCCAAGTACGGCACAAATTCAGGAACAAAGCTGGACCAACTACCTGTTAGACAACATTTTTAGCTATTCAAGAGTATTTGGCAAACATGGTGTAAATGGAACTTTTGTGTACGGTTTTCAAAAAAATGAATGGGAACAATACGATGCATTCGCCGATAAATTAGGAACTGATCTGATAGGTTATCATGCTATTGATGTTTCGGCATCTGTGGATCAAAGATTTGATTGGGACACTGATGAGTGGGGTAGAGCCTACCTGGTGACCAGAGCAGGATATGATTATGATGACCGATATGTTGCAACACTAACTGTTCGTAGGGATGGTTCTTCTAAATACACTGGTGACAATAAATATGGTTGGTTCCCATCTTATTCAGTTGCCTGGAATGCCCATAATGAAAGCTTTCTGGATATCAATGCCATCAGTACTCTGAAAGTAAGAGCAAGTTATGGAACACTTGGTAATGATCGTATAGGTACTTATCGGTTCAGATCAAGACCTACTGTTTTGGTGGCTACAATTTCTGATGATGATGATAATGATCCAAGCACTGAACCTGTTACGGTTGACATTGCTGGATATACCAAAGATGAATTAGGCAATCCAAACCTTAAATGGGAGACCAGTAAACAATTGAATATTGGTGTAGATTTTGGACTTTTCAATGAAAGGATTACCGGTACTGTGGATGTATACAGTACAAGAACCACAGACTTATTGTTGCCTGAAATTATTCCAGTAACCAATGGTTATAGAAGTTACATCACCAATGTAGGAGAAACTGAAAATTCAGGTATAGACCTTGCTTTGAAAGGAACTGCATTAGAGGTAGCCGGATTGACATGGATCGTGTCAGCTAATTGGGCAACTAACAAGAACAAAATTGTAAAACTGAACAGAACTGGTCCTGATGGGGAGCCAATTGATGATGAGGCAAACGGATGGTTCATTGGTCAGGATATCAGTGAGATCTATAATTATAAATTCCTTGGTGTTTGGCAGGAAAGTGAAGCTGATCAGGCAGAATTATTTGGCCAGGTTCCTGGAGATGCAAAATTCCTGGATGTTGACGGAGATAACCAGATCACTCCTGGAGAAGATAGGGTATTCCTGGGAAATCCTACACCATCCTGGTATGGAGGACTCACGAATACATTCATATACAAAGGAATAGAGTTGTCAATTCTTCTTGAAGCGGTACAAGGAGTTAAAGTAGTCAATAGCTTTTATGGCAATTTCTCAGGAAGAGGAAACCAATTGGCCATCGATTATTGGACTACAGAAAACCCAAGTGATGATTATCCACGTGTTGGGTCGTCAGACTGGACCGGAACACGAGGAGATGCTGTCAAAACAGAGAATGCTTCATTTGTAGCGCTCAGAAACGTTTCTCTTTCATATAGTCTCCCATCAAATATCATTGGAAAGACACCTTTGAGAGGAGTCTCATTTTTTGTGAGGGGAAACAACTTAAAGTATTTCACCAAAATGGAGAATGCTTATTCACCTGAAACAGGCAGAGGAGAGTATCCTATTGTACGCAACTGGAGATTTGGAACATCAATTACATTTTAAGGGACGCTAGTTATGAAAAAGTTAAAATATTATTTCGCAATATCGGCACTACTTCTTTTTGCAGGAAGCTGTGACGATGAGATTATTGACCTGCAAGAAAGAGACTCCTTGCCAAGTGATATTGCACTTGCTGGATTAAGTGGTATGCAAACAACACTCTTTGGTGTGTACGAGAGAGCAAAGTCACTTCATGAAAACAATGAAATATCGCTCTATAAGCAATGTGGAACCGATATAGTAACATCGGGAACACACATGGTTGATGTAAGTACTGCTGGCATGCAAGGAATGATGGAATATATCAATGCATTTGATGCCTCAAGTGAGGAATTAAATAATATCTTCAGTGGCTTAATTGAATCAATTGACCGTGCAAATGTTGTTATTGCCTTTGGTGAAAATTATGAGCCAAGAAATGCAGAAGAAGAACTTGATAAGAATGCATTTATTGGAGATGCTTATTGTTTGAGGGCTAATGCTTATTTGGAGTTGGCTGAAAGATGGGATAATGTAGTTTTTCCTGAACTAGTCCAGGAGGTAGAAAACATAAACTACGATGTAGTGCTAAATGATCAGCGTTCAACTCTACTTCAGGTTGTAAGTGATGCAGAAGCCGCTATTCCTTATCTAAGGACAAGATTAGAAAACGGAGACGTTGGTCGACCATCAAAAGATATGGCATATTTGATATTGGCCAAAGCACATATGTGGTTAGAAAACTGGGATAGTGCTGCAGAAGCAGCGGATAATGTCATTGCTCAAGGTGCTCAACTGCAACCACTTGATGGAATTTTCGGCCTGTCTGGTGGTAAGGGAGGAATGGAAAACAATGAAGAGATCATATTCTCATGGACATTCAGTCCTACCAATCAGGACAGACCACAAAGAACTGTTCAGATGTTTGTTCCTCTTTACGATCGAGTGCCTGGGGTTGCAAGAACTTTGGCACAGGGAGGTAGACCATGGGCTAGATTATCCCCATCAGACTATTATTGGGACCTATTCGATACAGATGATGATGGAGATTTAAGTGATGAAGCCGATGGTAGAATCAGTGCATGGCACAAGTTTGCATGGACGGTTGATGACATAGATGCTTTAGATACAAGTTTACCAGGTGCAAATTTCCTTTCAGCGGGTGACTTATTGACTTCAGACTCTCTTTACTTCCAATCATGGGCCTCAAATGAAAGAGAAGCCAGATACCTGGACCCTACCACTACAAAAACCTGGGAAGATGGTACCTACGGAAGGTTAGATGATGAAGCACAGGGATTTAGAAATATAATTGTCTACCGGTTAGCTCACGCTTACATGCTGGGTGCTGAAGCCCACATGAGAAATGGCAATATGGGACGCGCGTTAGAACTGATTAATACGCTAAGAGAGAGAGCTTTTGGTGATTCTAATCACAATTACACTGACCTCACGGATGAGATCATCATTGAAGAACATGCTCGTGAACTTGGTCATGAAGGACACAGGTGGGCATTCTTGAAGAGACTTGGGATTCTAATTGAGAGAGTTCAGTTACACAATCCAAGTGCAGCACCTAACATTCAGGGAAGACACGTAAGATGGCCTATTCCACAAACATTTGTGGCGCAGACAGGGATTTCACAGAACGAAGGCTATTAGAAACATCAATTTTAGAGAGAGATGAAAAGAAATATTAAAATACTTTTTGGAATATTGACAATGGTAATTGCCCTGGTGGTTACCAGTTGTAACGATGACGAGATGCTGGATTCTGCCAGTATCGAAACAATAAGTGCTTCGGCTATTTTTCAAGGTGAAGACATAAGTCTGACTGGTGCAGGATTCGAAAGTGTGAAGTTTGTTTTTCTTGGGTATGATCAGGTAGAATATGGTCTTGAGGGAAACACAATTACTTTCACTGTTCCTGATGAGTTTCCAGTTGGACCTACTACGGTGACCTTAGCCCTTGAAGGAGGAGTAAGAGAGACAATTGGTCTTGATGTAATGCTAAAACCAAGTCCGATTATAACTGGTTTCACGGCATTCGTGGCTGCAGGTGATGACCTGACTATCGAAGGAGCTCAGTTGGATAACAATACTACTGTTACTGTTGATGGACTAGCGGCATCTATTGTCACGGTTTCTGATACTGAATTGGTAGTTACTGTTCCTAGCGGAGTTAGTACTGCAGGACCAATAGAGTTTGAAATAGCTACAGATTATGGAACAGCTTCAAATAGAACAGCTTTTTATGCAAAGACTAATGAGTTAGCCAATTCTACTCTAGAATTGGGTGAAGGAGATGATTTCACAGGTTGGGATAAACTCAATGGTGGTGATGGCATGACAGCCGTTTCAGGTGAAGACGGTTATGGTGGTTCACGTTCTTTGCATGTGGTTCCGGCCGCTAGCAATCCATGGAATACGCAATTTGCCAGTACTGGTGTACCTTTAAATTTTGGAGATGAGTATACAATTGTCCTTTGGGCAAAAGGAGATGCTCCCGGAGCTGTAATGCGGGTATCTGTCTCTCAATGGGATGGTAATGGAGCAGATTATTTCTACGGTGCTGACGCTGAATTAACAACTTCATGGGCACAATACACCTGGACTTTCACAGTCAGCAATGACCTGCCAACACACAGAGTTGTATTGGATATGGGAGCTGGAAGTGTGCCGTTCACCATTGACCACATAGGTCTTGTTCCTGGCACAATTGGTTCAGCAGAAGCACCAAATGTGATGGTAGACGGAGGATTTGAAGCAGGCTTGCCAGGAGATGAAACTGGTTGGTCGGTCTTGAATGGAGATGTAACAGTTACAACCGAAGCAGATGAAGTGGCTTGCGGAACGAATGCTGTTAAAGCAGTTGGTGCTGCAGGAAATCCGTGGGATACACAATTGGCCTCTGCTCCGATCGCCTTAGAGTATGAAGGAACTTATGAAGTGTCATTCTGGGCAAAAGCAGCCGGAGATGATGGCGTAATCCGTATTTCAACTTCCCGATATACTGATGGTTCAGATCCAAGATCTGATTATTTCTACGGTCATGATATCACAGTGGGTACAGATTGGACACAATATTCTTATGTGTTTACAGTAGCCACAGACCTTCCTGATGGACATAACATCGTTTTCGATATGGGTACAACCAATCAAACATTCTTCATAGATGAAGTTACTCTTAAGGAGTACGAGGCACCTGAAGGCATTTTAGCAGATCCTGGGTTTGAAAATGGGTTACCAGGTGATGAAACTGGCTGGACGGTGTTAAATGGTGACATTACAATTACTACGGAAGCTGATGAAGTAGTGAGTGGTAATGCCATAAAAGTTGTGGGTGCCGGCGGGAATCCATGGGATACCCAGCTGGCCTCCAATCTTGTTCCTTTAACACAGGGTAATCGTTATACTGTCAAACTCACCGCTAAAGCAGCAGGGTCTGATGGAGTGATTCGAGTATCAGCATCAAGATATACGGATGGTTCAGATCCAAGGTCTGATTACTATTACAGTCATGATGTGACGGTTGGTACAGATTGGACTACCTATACATTCAATTTTGAAGCGTTAACAGATCTCCCAGATGGGCATAATATCGTGTTAGATATGGGAACTACTACGCAGATATTCTTCATAGACAATGTAATTGTTTATGAAATAGATGGACTTGAATGCGAATAGCACAATTTTAAACCAAGCATAGTTCTCATAATAAATTAATTGGTTTAGTTCATAGTTAATAAAGCCGCCATACTTGTTATGGCGGTTTTTTCTTCATTTAGTACTAGCTTATAGTTGATTTGAGTTTGATTTACACCCGAATGAAATACACAGCCTTATTTATTTTTTTTCTTTCTGTACTTGGATTTTGGCAGTGCCAATCTACAGAATCGTACCAGCAAAAAACGCGAGAGAAGATACCATTTAACACTGACTGGAAATTTTTTAAATATCGAAGTAGAGATACTGTTGATCAATTGATCTATGACGTAAGACCAGAAGTTGTAAATAGCAATGATGATATTCCAGCAGACACCAAACCAACTGAGGCCATTTCAGTTGAAAGCAAACAATCTGTCTTAAAACCCTGGATAATGCCCGTGGGGAATGAGTTTTTGAAGAAAAATAACTTTTCAAGACCTCAGGGAAGGCCTGGGAAGGATTTCTTGTTTGTTCAATCAGGTTTTGAAGGGGACAGCACCTGGGAGCAGGTGGATTTACCTCATGATTGGGCAATAGAAGGACCATTTATGGAAGGTTGGGATGCACCTGTTGGAGGAGGTATGGCAAGATTACCCAGTCCCGGTGTTGCCTGGTATCGAAAATCCTTTGATATCCACAGCTCTGATTCAGGCAAGTCAATATACCTCGATATCGATGGTGCTATGTCCTATGCGATGGTGTGGTTAAATGGGAATCTTGTGGGAGGTTGGCCATATGGGTATAGTTCTTTTAGACTGGATCTTACACCCTACATAATTTTTGGAGACAAAAATCAACTTGCCATTAGGTTGGATAACCCTCCAAGCTCTTCCAGGTGGTATCCGGGAGGAGGGATATACCGAAATGTCTGGTTGGTAAAAACTAATAATGTCCATGTTTCACACTGGGGGACATTTGTTAAAACATCTGATATTTCTATCGAGTCTGCTAAGGTCTCTTTAGATGTTGTTCTCCAAAATGATTCGAAAGAATTGATGGAAGTAGAAGTAAACTCATCAATTTATGAATTGGATGGTGCGGGTGACATAGGAATTCATCCAGTAGAAGAATTCAATGACCAGTTAGTAAAAGTCGTTCCCAGGGGTAAGAGTAGTATATCAGCTGAATTAGTTTTAAAAAAACCGAAACTTTGGGGGCCTCCCCCCACACAAGAGCCGCACCTTTATATCATAAAAACTGAGATCAGAAAAGGGAATGAACTTCTTGATGTGTACTACACGAAATTCGGCATAAGATCCATTAAGTATGACCCTGAAGAAGGGATACTGGTGAATGATGAGAAAGTATACCTCAAAGGTGTCAATCAACACCATGACTTAGGTTCTTTGGGAGCCGCTTTTAATATAAGTGCAGCCCGGAGGCAGCTGGACGCTCTAAAAGAGTTGGGGGCAAATGCCATTCGTATGGCCCACAACCCACCTGCGCCAGAGTTATTAGATCTAACCGATGAAATGGGATTTCTGGTGATTGATGAGTTGTATGATTGCTGGGAAAGAAAGAAAACGCCTTTAGATTTTCACCTGATATTTCCGGACTGGCATGAACAGGATTTAAGAGCAATGATCCGAAGAGATAAAAACCATCCCTCTGTAATTATGTGGAGCACTGGTAATGAGGTGGGTGAACAATACACCGATTCAGCAGGAGCAAAGGTGGCCAGGATATTAAGAGAAATCGCAAATGATGAAGATCCAACCAGACCCACCACAGCCTCTTTGAACTATGCAAGACCCCACATGCCGCTTCCTGGAGAATTGGAAGTAATCAATTTGAATTACCAGGGTGAAGGAATTAGAGATGCGCCAGCATATGCACATTTAAAACATAAAGGAATAACTACATCACCGCTTTACCCCAAATTTCATGAGAAGTTCCCTGACAAAGTGATAATCAGTAGTGAAAATGCAGCTGCTTTGAGCAGCCGAGGTACCTATGTTTTTCCAGTTACTTCCGAGATGAGCTCACCAATAAGCGACGGGGTAGGGGGAGACTCTAAAAATTCTTATGTCAGTGCCTATGAATTGTACACAGCTGATTTTGGATCCTCAGCAGATAAAGTTTTTGCCTCACTTGATAAACATCCATATGTTGCAGGCGGATTCGTTTGGAGTGGGTGGGATTATCTGGGTGAACCAACACCATACTACAACGCCAGAAGTAGTTATTATGGACTTATAGACCTGGCTGGTTTCAAAAAAGACAGATTCTACCTGTATCAGTCAAGGTGGAGGCCTGATTTACCTATGGTGCATATCTTGCCCCATTGGAATTGGCCAGGGAGATTAGGAGAGGTTACCCCTATTCACGTTTTTACCTCAGGTGATGAAGTGGAGTTGTTTCTGAATGGCCAATCATTAGGTAAAAAGAAAAAAGCTGAATTTGAGTACCGATTGAGGTGGGATGATGTGGAATATGCACCAGGAGAACTGAAAGCTATTGCTTATAAAAATGGAGCTCCGTGGGCTGAAGAGTTAGTGAGTACGACTGGGGAACCATTTTCTATTGAGTTAATAACTGGAAATGAAGTGATCAAGACGTACGAGGATGAATTGGCTTTTGTTAGGGTTGAAATTCGTGATAAAAACGGTTTATTAGTACCGAATGCTTCAAACAACCTTCAATTTTCCATCGAAGGACCTGGAGAAATAGTTGCTACAGACAATGGTGATCCAACAGACATGGCTACTTTCTCTTCCGAAAGGAGAAACGCATTCAATGGTTTACTGTTAGTAATAGTGAAGGGGATGAAAAATCATCAGGGAGATTTACTGGTAACAGCTACCTCTCAGGGATTAGAATCGGCAACCATTAAGATAAAAACACAATGACCAAGCAAATAATAATTCTCTTATGCAATCTAATTTTAGCTCAGGTTTGCTTTGCACAGATCAAACTTCCAAAGCTCATAAGTGATGGAATGGTACTGCAAAGAGGTGAGCCATTAAAAATATGGGGATGGGCCTCAGCAGGGGAAGAAATTACTGCCACATTCAGAAACAAGAAGTACAAGGTAACCACAGACAGAACTGGAAAGTGGGAATTTCTCCTGCCAAAACAAAAAGCGGGAGGTCCATATGTGATGAAATTTCTAGGACAGGATGAGGTTACTGTGGAGAACATCATGATCGGTGATGTTTATTTGTGTTCCGGGCAGTCTAATATGGTTCATTATTTGGGGAGACATGCTGAAAGGTATTCCAGTGAAATTTCTCAGGCTAACCACAAGGAGATCAGACAATTCCTGGTACCATACAATGCCTCTCTGGCTGGTCAAATAGATGACTTTCACGATGGAGTTTGGAAGACTGCCACACAAGAAAACATTCTTGAATTCTCAGTAGTGGCCTACTTTTTTGCTTTGGAGATTTACAAAACTCAAAATGTTCCGATTGGAATAATCAATGCCAGTGTAGGTGGATCACCCATTGAAACCTGGATAAGTGAAAATGGACTGAAAGAATTCCCACAATTCAGTACTACAATCGAACAAAATAAAGATACTGCCTATGTAAAAGAGGTGAACTTAAATGCCAATCGGGTAAAAGCTGAATTAGCTAAGAAACAACCTAAAGACCAGGGGTTTGTTGAGGATCCAAAATGGTTTGAGCCCAATTACTCTACTTCAAACTGGAACACCATGCTTATTCCGGGATACTGGGAGGATCAGGGAATAAGTGATTTGGATGGAGTTGTTTGGTTTAGAAAGGACATCAATATCTCAGAGAATCAAATCGGTCAGGGGGCTTTAGTGAAATTGGGACGAATTGTGGATGCGGATGAGCTTTATGTCAACGGTATAAAGGTAGGCAACACAACGTATCAATATCCCCAGCGACGATACACTATCCCCAAAGGCGTTCTAAAATCTGGTAAAAATACATTGGCAATAAGAGTAGTAAATGAAAACGGCAAAGGAGGTTTTGTTTCTGATAAGCCTTACTATATGGTGCTTGGGTCTGACACAATTGATTTGAAAGGGAGCTGGCAGTATAAAGTTGGATCAGCTTACAAAAAATTCAATATTGATCCTGGAGAGATATCGTTACGTCACCAACCAACTGGCTTTTTCAATGGAATGATTGCGCCGCTCACCGATTATCGTTTAAAAGGATTGATTTGGTATCAGGGAGAAAGCAATGCTGGAAGGCCACATGAATATGAAAGTTTACAAAAAGCGTTGATTGAGGATTGGCGTACACAATGGCAAAAAGAACTGCCATTTTTGTTTGTTCAATTACCCAATTTCATGGAAGTGAATTACCAACCTTCTGAAAGCAATTGGGCACAACTCCGACAAGCACAGTTGAATACCCTCAATGTCCCCAATACAGCAATGGTGGTGTCGATAGAATTAGGTGAATGGAATGATATTCACCCAGGGAATAAAAAACCTATAGGTGATCGATTAGCTCTCGCTGCAAGAAATCTGATCTATGGAGAAAAGGATATAGTGTATTCAGGACCAATTTATCAATCTGCAACCGTAGTTGATCAAAAGGTCTATCTTCAATATGATCATGTAGGTGGAGGTCTCATTTCCATTGACAACCAGCCACTCAAATGGTTCGCGTTGGCAGGCACCAATGAAAAATACCATTGGGCGGATGCTAAAATCATCAACGATCAGGTGGTTTTGTCCTCAGAAGATGTTAAAAACCCGGTTTATGTGAGGTATGCCTGGTCCGATAATCCAGAAGGGGTGAATTTCTACAACAAGGAAGGATTACCTGCAAGCCCATTTGAAGCGGGTTTACCTACCAAAGACAAGTTATGGTTCGGTAAGAAAGGAGCAGTTGTATTGACTTATGATGATGCGTTGGATGTTCATCTTGATAACGCAATCCCTATGTTGGATTCACTTGGTCTTAATGCAACATTTTACCTGACCGCCAATGCAGATGGAAGTAAAAACCGGATTGATGATTGGCGAAATGCCGCAAGAAGAGGTCATGAACTTGGGAACCATACTTTATATCATCCTTGTGATGGAGCTAACCCTGATCGCACCTGGATCACTCCTGAAAATGACCTGGGAAAATACTCCAATGCCGAAATTGTACGAGAAATTGAAATGACCAATGTCTTTTTGGAGGCGATTGACGGTATAAAAGAGAGAACGTTTGCCTTTACATGTGGAGAATCAGAGACTGGTGATGGTTCCTTTGTAGAATCAATAAGCGAGAAATTTGTAGCCATGAGAGGAGTAAGATCTGAGCTCAATAAGCATGCGACAATGAATTACAGAAACGTAAATTGTTATGTGGTTGATAATGGAAATGCTGATAAAATGTACGATTGGGTACAAAAGGCAATATCCGAGAATGCATTACTGGTTATTCTTTTTCATGGAGTAGGAGGGGGTCATCCCAGTTCAATTGATCTTGATAAGCACAATGCGTTTCTGAGGTATCTAAAGGAAAATGAAGAGCAACTTTGGGTAACTACCTTTATAGAAGCCATGAAGCAAAGTCAGGGTTATAAAAGTATTGCAAAGTGAGGATACTTGTCATCATATTTTTGTTATTCCAATTTCCTGCATTCGGACAATATTCCCAGGCAGAAAGAGACAGCATTTATAAACTTTCAAAGACGGACCACCAACTGATGAAAGAACAATTGGGAATCCAAGTGCCTAACAGACCGGGTCCTTCCGGAAACCCAAATGACCCTAATGCCGCTAATTCGAATGAATTAAATGTGAGAGATTATAATCTTCCAGATTTAATGACCAGGTCTAACGGTTCTAAACTTGAAACCTCTGATGAATGGTGGGAATTCAGAAGACCTGAAATCTTAAAAGCTTTCGAAAGTGAAGTCTACGGAAAGATACCAGGGAAAACTCCCAACGTTGATTGGGAGGTAGTTAATGTAAATGATACAACCATTGGGGTATATCCGGTCCTTCAGAAATCCTTGTCTGGAATTGTTGATAATTCGGGATATCCTGCAATTGAAGTAGCAATTGAAATGCAACTTACTTTACCTAAAAATGTGAATGGTCCTGTTCCTGTTGTAACTCATTTTGGTTTTCTGGTTTGGCCATTTGGGAATCCTCCAGAAAGGTCCAATTCAATTATTTCACCATTTGAACCAGATTGGAAGGAACAATTATTAGCAAGGGGATGGGGGTATGCTATATTAAACCCATTGAGTATTCAACCGGATCACGGTGCTGGTCTAAGACAAGGTATTATTGGTCTTATCAATAAGGGTCAACCAAGGAGCCCGGAAGATTGGGGTGCATTGAGGGCCTGGGCTTGGGGAGCAAGTAAAACCATAGATTATTTTGAGACTGATCCAAACATTGATGTATCAAAATTGGCCATTGAGGGACTCTCAAGGTATGGGAAAGCAGCATTGGTAGCAATGGCATTTGATTCTCGTTTTTCACTGGGGTTTATCGGAAGCTCTGGTGCTGGTGGTGCAAAAATCTTGAGAAGGAATTTCGGAGAACAGGTAGAAAACCTTGCAGGGGTTGGTGAATACCATTGGTTTTGTGGGAATTTCATCAAATATGCCAGTATTTCTTCAGTCGATGACCTTCCTGTAGATGGACACCAATTAATTGCCTTGTGTGCACCCAGACCTGTTTTTATTAGTGCAGGGTCACCAAACTGGGAAGGGAATTGGATTGATGCAAAGGGGATGTTCCTGGCCACTATGCATGCAAGTCCAATCTATGAACTATTAGGGACTAATGGACTAAGCGCGACAGAATTTCCATACCAGGGAATGCCGTTGATTTCAGGAGAGCTGGCATTCAGACAACATGCAGGTGCCCATAGTACGGGACCAAATTGGAGTACCTGGATTTCATGGGCATCCAGGTACTGGGTAAAATAATTCAAAATGTAAAAATGAAGTACTTTTGGCCTAAGGTAGATTGATAACTACTGTGGCAACACTATTCCCCGGGATTGAGATATTAACATTGCCTTCATCAACACTCAACTCCCTAATTTCTCTGTTGGCACTTAATGATGTGGTATAAATTTTTGCAGAGGATATAGCTGCATCAACGACTGAAATATCAAAACCAGAAAAGCTAACATCACTTGAGTTTATGAGTACTAAAACAATTTCATTTTCCTCTTTGTAAGCAGTAGTGCCAAGTCCCAGGTTATCCTCATCAATGGTTTTTACCCTCACAAAACCTGGTCTGATGAATTTTGAGAAATGTGAAAAAGCATATCCACGTTTTAGTATTTCACCTTCTGTGGTTCCCTCATCACCGTCCCCAATAAATGAATAGTACCTTTTTAGATACCACCAGATGTATGCATTCCAATTGTTGACCATCGCCGTATGCAATGTTCCCAGCATTATCATGGTCTCATCCCATTTCGTTTCCTCATCAGCACCTTCCCAATCACCAACATTCAGGTTCATCAGGTATTCAGTCATCCAAATTTCCTTGCCTTTACTTTCAGCAAGGGGATAGGCATTTTGACCACCACCGTAAATATGCCCTGCTACAATATCAAGTTGTTCGACAGTTTCTTCGTCATTTAACAGGACATTTGAGAATCCCTGATTGAAATTAAAGGATTCCGGAGCGGCAATCTTCGTCTTAATGAGATGACCATATCCTTTAATGAAGTTGTTCATTTCTGTTGCCGTCCAATCACAAGACTCATAGCTTACCTCAATGTCTGGTTCGTTTTGAATGGAAATGGCATAAATCTCCACATCATTTTCTGACATAAAGTCAATGAAATCGTTGATGTGGTTGGCGAAAGCTTCATAGTTCTCTTCTTCCAGTCTTCCACTGATATCGCTGTTGTTACTTTTCAAAGCAGCAGGAGGGGACCATGGAGAGGCCAGAATTTTCGCTTCATATTTTAAAGCTTCCTTAGCTACATCTACAATTAATGGCCATTCGTTTGGATTGGAAGCTATCCTAATGCGGAAAATACTGAATCCTAATTCGGAATCTCCCATACCAAAAGTCTTCTGCATGTCATCAGCATTCGGGAATTGCGTTCCCCACATCTGGTTGGCACCACCAAATCCAGCGATTGTTTGATAGGTGACGGATGGGTCAATTGTGATGACTGCTGGTTCGGGAGCGGGTCGGTCGGGTATTTGAAAATCATCACTCCCTCCACATGCTACCAGCATGAGTGTTCCCAATGATACTATTAGTTTGTATAATTTCATTTTCTTTATTTTCTTATTTGTTCCTTATCAGAACCCAATGCTATTTCCACCATCAATTGGAAGGATGACACCAGTAGTATACTTGGAGGATTCTGATCCAAGGAAGAATGCCGCCTCAGCAATATCATCTGGTTCTCCCAGTCTATTCATTGGGGTCCTGGACAACACTTTTCCTTTACGTTCTTCATCTGAATCAAGTGCTTTGGCAGACATTGGGGTTTTGATAAAACCAGGTGCAATGCAATTCACTCGTATACCCAATGGCGCCAACTCAACAGCCATAGCCCTGGTCATTCCCTCTATTGCTGTTTTACTGGCAGTGTAGGCAATTACCTTCGGGATGCCATACTGAGCAGCCATAGAGCTGATATTGATGATACTTCCCTTTTCGGCAATCTTCATTTTCCTGGCTACCTCTCGGCTGATTGAGAAAATGCTATTGACATTTGTATTCAGGATTTTAGTGAATTCTTCATCTGTTACATCCAGAAAATCCTTTTTCATATTGATGCCAGCATTATTAACGAGTATATCAATTTTACCCGTTTCTTTAAAGATCTCTTCAATTAATGCAGGGATTTGTTGGAGATTATTCAAGTCGAAAACTTTGCCTTGCGCATTCTCACCAAGGTCACAACATGCGGTTTTTACTTTTTCCTCGTTCCGACCTATGATGTAAGTAATAATTCCCTGACAACATAATTTCTGAGCAATGGAGTAACCAATCCCCGAACTACCACCTGTTACTATTGCGACTGTTTTGTTCATTTTTAGTTTGCTGCTGGTTTCACAAAAGATTACCTACCACCTTGGTCGTATCCCTGGAGCAAATGGAAATTTTAATCCCTGATAGTATTCCAATGTTTTGTCTGGTTTTTCCATTCCCTTCGGAAATGGCCTTTGAGAGAATTGCTGGAAATAAAGCATACAGGCATTTTTCCACCATTCAGCCTCCTGTTGTTGGATGTCCAGAAGCATCCCTACTTCTTCAAACTGCTGTTGATTGACATATTGCTCCATTTTACTCCAGGTGCTTTTCATTGCTCTTGCTTCGCTTACACCCTGTTGATATTTTAAGCCTATATTATCCCAAAGCGTGTTTCCATTTTTGAGTTCGTATTCCCATGGAAGATGATGAAACCACAAAAGTACCTCCTCAGGGCATGTGTCTGGGTTGTCAAATGTCTCCGCTACCATTTTGGAGTATTGAGAAGTGGCGTTACTCCCTGACTTTGACCTGTTGAATCCAATTCCCAGAGAATCTGCTTTGTGATAATAAACTGATGTCCAGTCTGGTCTGGGCATTTTACTAATCCAGGGTCCTGGTCCATAATGATGACCTGCATCCATAATATGATGTAAACCCAATGGAGTCATGTAGTTGACCACAGTTTCCCTGGATTGAATTAATAAACCCACCATGGGATCAACGAAGTTCTCGTCATTACTAAAGGTCATTTTTAACCATTCTGAAGCTATTTCTTTTGCTTCCAGGTTAGGGTTCCAGGCGAGTCTTCCAAAGCCATACCAATTGGCTTGGGCAAATGGGTGCCCAGTCCAGTTGAGATCTGAACCGATATTGGAGACACCTGCCATACCTGTCAATTCATTGCCGTGAAGGGAACCATCAATGACCTTTGCTACTGTACTGTTTTTTCCATTTTGATGAGTGTCTGCCTGTAGCACCTCCTGATAGAGCTGAGGTAGATAGACCAGATGAGTGCTGAAGCCCAGATATTCTTGTGTAATTTGGAATTCCATCATGAGAGGAGTTTTTGGCATGGCGCCAAACATGGGGTGAAATGGTTCTCGCGGTTGAAAGTCAATGGCACCATTTTTTACCTGAATCATAACATTGTCCATGAATTTGCCATCCATAGGAACAAATTCAGAGTAGGCTTGTTTGGCTCTGTCTGTTGGATCGTGCTCTGAGTAAACAAATGCCCGCCACATAACAATTCCACTATGTGGTTTCAGTGCTTTCGCCATCATATTGGCACCATCGGCATGATTTCTGCCAAAATTTTGTGGTCCTGGCTGACCCTCTGAATTGGCTTTTACCAAAAAACCTCCGAAATCAGGTATGATCTCATATATGGCATTTACTTTCTTTGTCCACCAGTCTATCACGTCTTTATTCAATGGATCTGCTGTCTCTAGTCCACCGATTTCCATTGGAGCTGAGAATCGGGCCGTCAGGTAAACTTTGATGCCGTAAGGCCTGAATAAATCGGCTAATGCTTTCACTTTTTCCAGGTATTGATCGGTTAATACCAATGCGTTGGCATTTACATTCGTCAATACAGTTCCATTGATCCCTATAGAAGCATTGGCTCTCGCATAATCCACATATCGATTGTCCAGGTATTCAGGTAGTTTGTGCCAGTTCCAGATGCTTGCTCCGGAATAGCCCCTTTCCACCGTGCGATCCAGATTATCCCAGTGATTTAGTGTTCTTACTTTTAGTCCTGGGTATTCAGAAATAAAGATTCTATTAAGTCGCCGATGTGTTTGCATCAATCTCAAGAAGTGAAACATACCGTATAGAGTACCAATTTCTTTATTTGCAGTGATTACAATGAGGCGTTGTTTTTTCTGTGATATTTCTGAAATGAGATAACCTTCATCACCTATTTCGTTAACTGCCTCAGTTGTAAATGTATCTTTGATTTCATCTGGTAGGTCTTTGTGTAAGCTGATCAATAATGTAGTATTATTGGAATAAGAACTGTTGAATGTCACAGACATTCCAGTCACCCGGGTTACTGCCAGGTTTAGTTCTGACGCGATCACTTTGAAGGTTGCAGAGGACGAAGTGAGCGTTACTTCTTTGAATTTTGTTTTGTAATGATCAAGCAGTTCTGGATCCTCAATCTTTTTGTAATTCAACCAAAGGTCATATCCTGTCTCTGCCAGTGCTGAAGAGGCAATAGAAATTATGAAAGCCAAGGCGATAATTGATTGAAGTTTCTTCATTTATGCAATAATTATGAAATCGATTTATAACCTAATTAGATTGTTATAATAACAATTTTAGCAAAAAAATACCATATAATCGACCTTATTTAGCAATTAATTAAAAAAGTTATGCAATCGATTGTGATATTTTCTTTAAATTGAATTTCTTATTATTCAAATCAACTTTTGAGATTAACTACTATAATGAAGAATTTAATCAATAAGCCTCAAATATTGTTGGCATTTTGCCTGATTGCATTCATGGGATGTCAAAAGCCCAACCCTGAAAATGGTGTTGCAGGGACTTCCAGTGATCAAAAGGTAGAACCAGAGTATCCATTTTATGACGTAAATCTTTCAATGGATGAGCGTGTTGAAGACCTGATTTCTCGCTTGACTCTTGAAGAAAAAGCTGCACAAATGATGCACAATACACCTACAATTGAAAGACTGGGAATTCCTCCATATAGCTATTGGAATGAAGCACTTCATGGAGTTGGCAGATCAGGGGTAGCAACCGTATTTCCACAAGCCATTGGGCTTGGTGCAACTTTTGATAGTGATTTAGCTTACAGAGTTTCTTCTGCTATTTCAGACGAAGCAAGAGCGATGCACAATGCGGCAAAAGCCAAGGGATATCACAAACAATACGGTGGCCTGACTTTTTGGACCCCTAATATCAACATATTCAGAGACCCTCGATGGGGAAGAGGCCAGGAAACTTATGGTGAAGATCCATTTCTTACCTCAATAATCGGATCAGCATTTGTTAGAGGATTGCAAGGGGATAACGATAAATATCTCAAGACGGCAGCTTGTGCCAAACATTTTGCTGTACATAGTGGTCCAGAAAAGTTGAGGCATGAATTCAATGCTGTCGCCACTAAACAAGATATGTGGGAAACTTATTTACCTGCTTTCGAGGCTTTGGTAGATACGGGAGTTGAGGCAGTAATGTGTGCCTACAACAGTACAAATGGCGACCCTTGTTGTGCAAATAATTACCTGATATCAGAAGTGCTCAGAGACCAATGGCAATTTCAGGGGCATGTGTTGAGTGACTGTTGGGCTATTGTAGATTTCTTTGATCAGGAAAATGGTCACGGTGTGGTCAGCACTCCTGCTGAAGCCGCGGCACTAGCGGTGAAGAGTGGAGTAAGTCTCAATTGTGGTAGTACGTATCCAGCATTAACTGAAGCAGTTGAGAGTGGATTGATAACAGAGAGTGAGATTGATGAGCAGTTGGCGATTTTACTTAGAACCAGATTCAAACTTGGGTTATTTGATCCGGCTGGCAGTAATCCGTATGATAACATTTCCGGTAATGTTGTTAACAGTGAGAAACATAGAAATTTGGCCAGGGAGGTAGCTCAGAAAGGAATTGTGATGTTGAAGAATAACGGGGTATTGCCATTGAAGAATGACTTGTCAAAATACTTTGTCACTGGTCCTAATGCTAACAATGCTGATATTCTTCTTGGTAACTATTATGGTGTTAACCCACGTTTAGTGACAGTGCTGGAAGGAATAGCGAATGTTGTTGATCCGGCAAGCCAATTGCAATATAGAGTTGGTGCCCTTCTGGACAGACCGAATATTAACCCACAGGATTGGGCTACTGGAAATGCCGGGAATAGCGATGTGACGATTGCTGTTTTAGGAATCACAAACTTATTGGAAGGAGAGGAGGGGGAATCCATCGCATCACCCACTTTTGGTGATCGATTGGATTACAACCTTCCTCAAAATCAGATAGATTTTCTGAAGAAACTCAGAGACGCTGCAGGTGAACGGCCAATTGTTGCGGTGATTACAGGTGGTAGTCCAATAAACCTCGCGGAAGTTCATGAACTGGCGGATGCTGTATTGATGATATGGTATCCGGGAGAAGAAGGTGGTAATGCAGTAGCCGATATCCTTTTTGGCAAAGTATCACCCTCAGGAAGATTACCAATAACCTTTCCGAAATCATTGGATCAGTTGCCACCTTATGAAGATTATTCTATGAAAGGCCGGACTTACAAATACATGATTGAGGAGCCACTCTATCCATTTGGGTTTGGATTGTCATACGGGAATATCTCTTATGGTCAGGTCCAACTATCTTCAAATGAACTGAAGGATGGTGAATCGCTACAAGCTACAATTGAGGTGTCCAACAATGGAGCAATGAAATCAGACGAGGTTGTTCAGGTGTACGTTACAGATGTGGAGACTTCAACTGTTGCTCCTAATGTGGAATTAATTGCTGTGAAACGAATATCATTAGATCCAGGATCTACGGAGACTGTAAGATTTGATATTTCAAGTAATCAGCTAAAACTTGTAAATGAGGAAGGTAAATTAATCCTGGAAAAAGGAACCTTCCGGGTGTACGCAGGTGGTTCCAGCCCTGGTGATCGGAGTGTTCAATTAGGTGCGCCAAAATTTGCTACTGCGGAATTCGAGTTAAATTAAATCTGAAGGCTATGTCGGAAGTATTTATCAATGAGGACTTCCTTTTGTCTAATCAGCAGGCAAGAGAATTATACCATTCGTTTGCAAAGGATTTGCCCATTATCGACTATCACAGTCACCTACCGCCTGATGAAATAGCTCAAAATAAGCGGTTTAGGAACTTAACAAATTTGTGGATCGACATAGATCATTACAAGTGGCGTGCTATGAGGGCATTGGGAATCCCGGAAAAGTACATTTCCGGAGATGCGGATGCGGTTCAAAAATTTGAGAAGTGGGCCTATACCGTTCCTTATTCAATACGTAACCCCTTGTATCATTGGACGCATTTGGAATTGCAACGATATTTTTGTGTGAGTGATTTGCTCAACCCCAAATCCGGACCTGCTATCTATCAAAAATGTAACGATTTACTTCAGGAGGAGGGTTACCAGGCAAGAGGACTGGTGGAACAAATGGGAGTAGAAGTTATTTGCACGACCGATGATCCAACAGATGACCTTTCCTCTCATGAAATTTTACAGGACGAAGTTTCTAGCTGGCAAATGCTACCTACTTTTCGACCAGATAAAGCAATCCATATTGATAGCATTGGATTCAATGCCTATGTCCAGGCATTAGGAGAAACAGCAGAGGTGGTTATAAAAGATTGGGAATCAATGAAATTGGCATTGGATTCCAGAATGGAATATTTTCACAGCCATGGTTGTAGATTATCAGATCATGGGTTAGATCATGCATATGGGCAACCCTGCGACGATTGGACAGCTGATCATATATTGAAGAAAAAGCTTAGAAATGAAGAGCTTTCAGCGAGTGAGATAATTAAGTATAAGTCGGCCATCATGTGTTTTTTGGGCTCAGCATATGCCAAAAGAGACTGGACCATGCAGTTACATTTAGGGCCTATCAGGAATAATAACAGTGCCCTGTTGTCTCAAATTGGGTTGGATGCAGGTGTCGACAGTATTGGAGATTTTGCTCATGCCATTCAATTGTCAAACTATATGGATGCTCTAAATGTAGCTGATCAACTTCCAAAAACCATTTTGTATAATTCCAATCCTGCGGATAACGAACTATTCGCCACTATGGCTGGTAATTTTAATGAGGAAGGGGTAAAAGGGAAAGTACAGTACGGTGCAGCCTGGTGGTTTCTGGATCAGAAGGATGGGATCGAAAAACAAATCTCAGCTTTGTCAAATATGGGATTACTGAGTACTTCAATTGGAATGTTGACTGATAGTAGGAGTTTCCTTTCTTTTCCCCGCCACGAATACTTCAGGAGGGTTTTATGTAACGTATTAGGTAGAGAAATTGAGTCAGGTGAATTGCCAAATGACCTGAATTGGATTGGGCAATTGGTAGAGGATATTTGCTATAACAATGTGAAAGAGTATCTACAATTTCCATTGGTTATCCCTGAAAGTGTTGACCAGTAACAATGATTACTTTCGTTGAGAAGACTCCCTCACAACAAGATCAGTATTGAGTATGGTAATTTCTGAAACATCCTTGTCATAAGTTTCATCGGAGTGTTCCATTAGTCTTTTGGCACATATTTCACCCATCTTGATAGCAGGATGAGTAATGGTAGACAACCCAGGTTCGACGATTGATGCAATTGGATCATCGTTGAAGCCAATTATCGCCAAATCTTCTGGTATCTTGACACCATGTTTTTTGGCGTACATGATGGCGCTTACTCCCACGGTATCATTGGCTGTAAACAGACCGTCCGGAGGGTTTGGTAGTTTCAGCATTTTTTTGGTGGCCTTTTTACCTTCTTCAAAGCTCAGGGTATCTAAAATAAAGATCAGATCTTCATCTACTGGTATTCCTGATTCTTTTAATGCATCTACATAACCCTGCTTTCTACCTGCGTAAACGTTTCTGTGCTGTGATCCGGCAAAATGAGCAATGCGTTTACACCCCTGTTCAATCAAGTGTTTTGTAGCCCTGTAACCAGCGGCATAATTATCAATGACCACTTGATAAGAATTGAAGTTATCCGGAACCCTATCAACAAAAACTATAGGTACACCCATTTCCACAAACTGTTCAAAATGATCATAGTCTGTGGTTTCCATAGATAATGAGGCAACCAGTCCTCCAATCCGACTGTCAACCAGAGTTTTTGCGTTACTCACCTCATTTTCATATTTATCATCACTTTGAGATATAATGACATTATAACCTTCCTTTCGTGCTGTTGCCTCAATTCCGCTAATTAAATCAGCTATAAAAGGTCTATTGATGCGAGAAATCATAATCCCAATGGTGTTACTTCTATTGCTTCTGAGGCTTGCTGCAATTGTATTAGGCCGGTAACCCATTTCTTTAGCGGCTTCTTTGATGGCTTTAGTGGCCTTCTTACTGATACCCTTGTGGTCGTTAAGGGCTCGGGATATGGTAGACGGTGAATAGTTGATTTTTTTTGCTAAATCATAAATTGTCACCTTCTTTTTCGAATTCATACTATCCTCTTGTTTTGCGCGTTATTTGCGCAATTTCTTCATGTTGCTACATGCAATTATACTAAATATTGCATACGTATACAGCCTTTTTATGCAATTTTAATGAAACCGATTGCATGTGTTAAAGAATTGAAATTGTATGTTGAGATATAATATTGAAGAAAAATTATTAGGTTAGCCAATCAGATCAACTTGAATAATCGTAAAGCATCTTCGGTCAGGTTTCCCCAGCCAGTTTGAGCAAGAAAAATTGATAAAAAAATTACAAATAACTGTTTGATTGAAATATTTTTTTAACTTTACCATGTCACCGCCCGGTGACAATTAAAGACAGATGATTGATGAATAGTGAAAAGCGGATTTTTTAAATCCGCTTTTTCTTTTTCAATTCCTTCAATCTTTTGCGGCTTTCTCCTTAATTAGCAGTATGTGTAGAAAACTAATATTGTGTTTATTGCTTGAATTTGCTGGTAGATCATATGGTCAGGAGATTCTTAATCTTTGGAAAGATGTCCCCAATAAATTGAAATCAAAAACTGAAGAGACCGTAGAGAATGGAAATATTCAGTGGATCCAGTATGTGCAAGAACCAACGTTAGAGATTTATATACCGACAAAACAAATTGCAACAGGTCAGGCCGTTCTAATTTGTCCGGGCGGAGGTTATGCTGGTCTGGCTTATGATTGGGAGGGTACAGACATTGCAAAATGGTTGAACAGTATGGGCGTAGCGGCGTTTGCTCTTAAAAATCGACTTCCGGATCCAAAAGACTTTTCAAGCTCTCATGAGGTACCATTGCAGGATGCACAACGGGCTATCAGAATAATCAGGTCAAACATGCAAGACTGGAATCTGGAACCTGGTAAAATTGGTGTAATGGGATTTTCAGCTGGGGGGCATCTGGCAAGCACACTTTCTACGCAGTACGACTCTGAAGTTTACCAACCTGTGGATGATATAGATACACTTTCAGCAAAACCAGATTTTTCAATTTTAATCTACCCAGTAATTACAATGGATACCGCTTTTACCCACATGGGCTCACGATTTAATTTGATTGGTGAGAATCCTTCAATTGATTTGGAAAGAAGGTTCTCAAATGAGTTACAGGTAAATGATCAAACTCCACCGACTTACCTACTGCATTCCTCTGATGATGGTGCTGTCCATGTGGAAAATAGCTTAAGGTATTATCGAGCTCTACAACAACATCAAGTACCAGTTGAGATGCACATATACCCTTTTGGAGGGCATGGTTATGCTTTGGGACTTGGACGAGAATACCTCGCACATTGGCCAGCTACTTTGCGAGACTGGCTATTGGCCCGAAATTAGATCCAATCCGGGTTTTCTACAGTTCTTTCATCTATTACCTCTCCGGTGTGTTGAGTTGATATTGGTTCCATCATCATGATCCAGGTCTCCTCTTTGGCTGAAGGTTTGTGTGCAACACCTTTGGGAACTATGGTCATATCTCCTTCGTGCAACGTTATTGATTTATCCCTAAAGTCAATTTTTAGCTCACCTTTGACAATATAGAATAGCTCATCCTCATTGGCGTGATCATGCCAAACAAAGTCTCCTTTCACCTTTGCGATTTTGACATATTGTCCATTGAGCTCACCTACTATTCGTGGTGTCCAATAGTCATTGAAAAGTTGAAACTTGTCTTTTAAATTGAATGTATTCATTTCTAAGTCAAATAGTTTTGGCGATTGCTCTAACTGGAAAAGTGCCCACTCCTTTGAATTTTGGAGGTACAGCACTGAATAAGAATTTAACTGGAGGAATCACTTTGAGGTTGCACATATGCTCCACAATAAGAATTTCTTCGCCTAAAAGCACGGAATGTGCAGGTCTGGAATTTTTCCTTGTATCATCAATGTTGTGAGAATCAATCCCAACGATTCTTGCACCCGAATCCCTCAAAAACTCAGCACCTGTTTTTGACAGGAAAGGATGGTTTTCAAAGTACTGGTCAGTGCCCCAATGGTCTGACCAATCAGTTCTGATGAGAACAGCCTTATCGAGCACATCAATGCCCTCAAAATCCTTTTCTGTGATTTCTAACCTCGATTGGTATGGCACATGCACCACAACACCATTCAGATCTACAAGCTTATTCAGCTCTATTTCTGAGAGGTCCTTTCCATCTTCATACCTATGAAAGGGACAATCTAAGTAGGTACCGGTATTACTAACCATCTCAATCTTGCCAATTTGAAAAGAGGTTCCTTCTTCATAATGTTGTTTGGAGTCTTCTCTGCTTAAATAATCGCAGATCAGAGGCGCTGGAAGTCCTTTGTATGTAATGGTTCCATCTTCAATGGTATGACTCAAATCGATGAGTTGTTGCATGTAATTGTTTTTTCAGGTTGCTCACCAAAACTATCTTAAATTCTCATCAAATCAATGTTATTGAAACGACATTAACTTAAAATTGAGACTATTTCAAGCGTTCATTTTGCCACTTATAATGAAGGAACTAACTAATGGTGGGATTAAAGATTTCTTTAAAATTGAATGAATCTGCAGAAGGTCCAATAGATTCCAGTAACTCTAATTTTTCTTTTGCCTCTTCAAGCGTTGGCTCATGGCCATCAGTTACCCACCAGAGGGCCATATTAGGTTGTGAAAGCTTATCAAACCACTTCCTTCCACTTCTCACAAAGTAGCTGTGAGCCGTGTGGTAGATGAAGTTTTTCAGGCTGTTGACATCTTTCCATACTGACATATTGATGATCAGCATATCATTGTCAAAAGGAGACGAAATACTGACAGCTGATTCCCCGGTTTCATCTTTGAGTCTCCAGACAAAACCCGGACTATCATCGGCTAGTTGGTTGATAGGAGCAAGGAAATCCACGAACTCTTTCATAATTGGATCTTCCAGAGGTGCTTTCATCTGAGCAATATTTACCTGAGCAATTTGCATAATTTTTTTTCGCTAAGGTATCCGGAAGTTAGATGTGGGTGTCTTGACAATTCACTGATATTTCTGGAAATTTTCAGTGCTGGACAACTTAAAAGCTTTTCTGAACTCTCCTGGTACAAATTTGGTAGATTGTTTGAAGTATTTCCAGAAGTAATTTTTGTCTTCAAATCCAAGGGAATAAGCTATCTCTGTTACATCCAGATTTGAATGGATAAGTTGTCTTTTAGCCTCCAGAATGACTCTATTCTTAATGATTGAGCTTACATTGGCTCCAGTTACTGTTCTGATACAATCGTTAAGGTAATTTGGGGACACATTGAGCTCATTGGCATAGAAACTTGTTTTACGATGAGCTTTGTAATGCTTTTCTACTAACGAAAGAAAATCACTGTATAATCGGTTTTCTATAGGGTCCGAGACTGATCTAACACTTCTATTTTTGAGCACGAAAAGTATACTCATGTAGGATTGGATCATAAGATGCCCATCATTCTCTGGATTCAATTGCTCGTTCATCAATTGATCACAAACCTTAGTCATTTGCTCCCATTGATCCGGTCTGATTTCGATCTCATCAATGGCTGATACACTTAATAGGTATTCTTTTTTTCCTGCCGGGATAAAATCATTACTCATGTGAATTACAAATCCCTCAATGTCCAAAGATGTATCACAGCCATGGACAACACCTGGGGATAATATAAATAACTTTCCTTTTTCATAATCAGAGGTTTCTAAATCAACAGTTAACTGACCAGTCCCTTTTGTAATCCAAACTATTTGATACAGGTCATTATGCCTGTGTGGGTGATGTGATGGTCCATGTGTTGCGACAATATCACTTAATTTTTGAATATTGAAAAATGATCCCATTACCTCATTTATTGGCTCCTGGTATAGCCAGTAGTTTGGAATTTGTTTTCGATGTGAGGTTTGTGTCATTAGATTTCATAGAATGTCTGTACAGCTTCTTCCTTCGTTGATACGAAACGAATTCGTTTCATTCTGTTACTTTCAGCAATAAAACTCTTTAGGCTATTACTTTCTATTTGGTTAAAATCACCAATTATGCTCAAATAGCCGTCGTAATTACTGAATTTCTGAAGGATATCACCGGCTAACCCAGTTTTCAGATCATAGAATTCCTTCGAGAAATGATTCTCCTGGGCAATTACCTTGTTTGTTCCGAAATTATAATGACAATCCACCAGTAATTCCAAAGCTTCCTGAGCTGTGCTAATTTGACCAGATGAATTCAGTTGAGCCACAGGCCCAGTATCGGTTTGAAGTATATTAATTTTCACCGGGGTAAGATTTATTCATGCGTAAACGTACCATAAACGATATGGGTTATTAAATTTAAATCAAAAATTGAGGAGAATTACATAATGTTATTTCAACCATGAAGCAACAACATGAATATCAAATTCAAATGCGATGGACTGGCAACCAGGGTAGTGGAACATCCTCGTATGATGCTTATACCAGGGATCACATCTATAGCATAAATGGAAAACCAGAGGTTCATGGTTCATCTGATCCGTCATTTAGAGGAAATCCATCAAAACACAATCCAGAAGAATTATTAGTGGCTTCATTGTCGTCTTGTCATATGTTGTGGTACCTGCACTTGTGTTCTGTTAAGGGAATTATTGTGGAATCCTATGAAGACGATGCACATGGTAAAATGATCACGGATGCCAGTGGAGGAGGAAGATTCACAGAGGTCATTCTGTCTCCAAAAATTAGGATCTCATCTACTGATAAAGTTGAACTTGCCCACACTCTACATGAAGAAGCAAACAAATTATGCTTCATTGCAAACTCGTGCAATTTTCCTGTACTGCATCATCCGGTAATTGAAGCGAGAAATTGATTTTACAGGGTTACAAATGATACCCATCAGGCTATTTCAACTAGCTGGTTTTAAAGATAAAAAACCTCCTCCCCATCGCACTACGGGTAAAGAATGATCAAATGATGGTATTCAAATGTTCACAGAATTATGCTCCTATTATTTAAGGTGTTATCATTATTAACGAATTGTTAACTGATCACTGCTGGGCACCCGGTAGTGGAACCAAATAATAAAATGAAGATGGAACATAGCAAGCCTGTGGTTTGTACAATCATGTTATTGTGCCAGGTATTTTTTGTCTTGGCTCAAGTACCAATTGATGATAAAGCATCAAAAAAAACCAGGTCACTTCTCGAAAACCTTCATGCAATATCCAGGTCCGGATTTATGTTTGGCCACCAGGATGACATGGCCTATGGTATAGGATGGAAAGCCGAGGAAGGAAGATCAGATGTCTTGGAGACAGCTGGGAGCTATCCGGCTGTAAGTGGTTGGGATGTAGGCAGCCGGTTGGAGAAGGAAAGCAATCTTGACGAGGTCCGTTTCACGAATATGAAGAAGTGGATCAAAGCAACCTACAAAGTGGGTGGGGTGAATACCTTTTCCTGGCATATCGGCAACCTAACAACTGGTGGCAACTCATGGGACAAGACACCAAGTGTCCAGGATATCCTTCCCGGAGGAGCAAAGCATGCTGAGTTCATTGTTCAACTGGACCTACTAGCTGATCTGCTCAACGACCAAAAAGTATTTCTATCTAAAATTCCAATTGTATTCAGGCCCTGGCATGAGCACAATGGAGATTGGTTCTGGTGGGGTAAGGGAAATTGCACAGAAGAAGAATATATAGCGCTATTCCGATTTACGGTTGATTACTTAAGAAACGAAAAGAATATCCACCACCTATTATATGCCTTCTCCCCAGATAGGAGTCGATTGGTAATGAATGACAGTGCTTATGAAAATTACCACTATGGTTATCCTGGAGACGATTATGTTGATATCATTGGATTGGATAATTATGGTGATGTTGGTAGGTCTGGAGGATCTGATAGTCCTGAAATGCAGCGGGAATATTTTATCAATAGTCTGAAACTGATTACACAAATCGCAAAAGAGAAAGACAAAGTAGCTGCACTTACAGAGACTGGTCTGGAGGGAGTTACAAACGAAAAGTGGTTTACGGAAATTATACTCAACCCAATCAAGGAAAATGATGATACTATTGACATTGCCTGGGTACTCGTTTGGCGTAATGCCAATACCAAACACCACTATGCACCTTACAAAGGACATAAGAGTGTGCCGGACTTTGTCGATTTTGAAGAAGATGAATTAACATTCTTTGCCAATGATGTAGAAAATCCTTATAAAAGGAATAAACTGTTTAGAAAATGATGAAAGTAAAGTACATGCTTTTTCTAATGGCTTTCTGGGCAGCTATTCCCTCCCAGGCTCAATTGAAGTTACCTCAGGTTTTTGGAGACCATATGGTTATTCAAAGGGACCAACCCGTTCGATTTTGGGGGCTTGGAGCTCCCAATGAGGAGGTACAATGCTCGATTGATGAGATCACAGTATCTACAAAGGCAGACAATACTGGTACCTGGGAACTGTTATTTCCCTCTCATGTTGCAGGAGGTCCTTTTATTGTGACAATAAAAACAGAGAATGAGTCAATAGAATATTCGGATGTTTACTTTGGAGAAGTTTGGGTGGCTAGTGGGCAATCCAATATGGAATGGCAGCTTAACTGGAAGATAAATAATTGGGAAAAAGAAGTTGAAGACAGTGATTATCCCCAAATCCGATTCATTAAAGTCAAAAACTCCTATAATTTAAATCCGCAATGGGATATTGAAACTGAAGGTTGGAAGGTATCAAACCAACAAAACTCACCTGATTTTTCAGCTGTTGCCTGGTTTTTTGCCAAGCACAATCACCTTGACAAAAATGTACCGGTTGGAATCATTAATACTACATGGGGTGGAACACCTGCAGAAGCCTGGACCTCCGCTGAGGCATTAAAGGCAGTCCCGGGATATTCTCAGGCTGCACAAGACATGCTGAATCCAGGTATCGATTGGGCATCAAAAAAACTAGCCAATGAAAAGGCCGATGAAAAGAAATGGGAATTGATTGGTGACACTGTGAGTTTCAAATCCCTGGGCGCACAAAATCCTGAATTTGATGATTCCAGTTGGGAAGAAGTGAGTTTGCCCAATCCAGGTTACCTGGAGGGGTTTGTCTGGTTTAGAAAAGAGTTTGAGGCCAGGGATGGTAACGCACAACTATACCTTGGTGATGTGGATCAACTTTGCTGGGTTTACATGAATGGACAATTGATTGATTCCGAATGGTGGCAGGATACAACCGGGGTTATTGACCTGAAAAAGGGAATTTTGAATAAAGGAACAAATACTATTGCCGTAAGAGCTGTCAACTCCTGGAACAATCAGGTAAGAATGGGGAGAAAGGGAGAGATGTGGTTGAAACAGGGCAAGAAGAAAATCAGTTTAGAAGGCTCCTGGAAGTACGACAACACTATAGAACCAGAAATGCCAAAAGTAGAATTTTTTCATTGGCGACCTGGGTTGATCTACAATAGTATGATCGCACCCATAGCTGGATATAGCATCAAAGGAAGCATTTGGTATCAGGGTGAAAGCAATGCCGACAAACCTGAATTGTACGCTGAACTGTTCAAAACTATGATCAGGGATTGGAGGATACGCTGGAAACAGGGGAATTTTCCGTTTTTATTTGTTCAGCTGGCAAGTTTTATGGAAAGAAAACCAGCATCTGTAGAAAGTGGCTGGGCAGAACTAAGAAAAGCACAAGAAGATGCATTGGTACTTCCAAAGACAGGAATGGCTGTAACCATTGATATCGGTGATGCCCGTGATATTCATCCAAGAAATAAACAGGATGTAGGTTTAAGGTTGTGGTTGCAGGCAAAAGCAGTTGCATATGGGGAGGATAAAAACCCTTCCGGCCCTACGATTCAAAGGGCTCAAATTGTTGATGAAAAAGTTGTCCTTACATTTGACTTTAACAACTCATTGGTCCTCAAAGAGGGTGAAATCACAGGATTTGCGGTGGCAGGAGTTGATGAAAGTTTTGAATGGGTGGAGGCTGATATTGTTAATAACAAAGTAGTACTATCAGTCAACGGAATCGATGAACCTGTTTATGTGAGTTATGCCTGGGGAGATAATCCTCCGTGTTCACTGATGGATCAGGAAGGTCTTCCTGGAGTTCCATTTAAAATTAAAATAGAATGATATGAAAGTGATTGTAATCGCATAGAAGGCGAACAATTTCCCTTATGGTAATGAAGGGAGTTTAGAAAGGAATAGGTTAAATTTATAGAATTACAACGGACCCAATTATGAATGGAATGAAGAGATTGGCTACTATTTTTCTGGTAGTGTTAAGCATTAATCTGCAGGCTCAATTACATCAGATCCGATTTGAGAGTATCAGTAGCCGGGATGGATTGTCACATGACAGGGTTTCTTCCATTTATCAGGATGAGCTCGGGTTTATGTGGTTCGGAACAAGATCTGGCCTGAATAGATACGATGGGTTTAGCATAAAACCCATTGAGCAAAGTAGCAACAATCCACTTGCACCAGCTGATCCCAATGTTGTATGGCTAAAGGAAGGACCAAATAAACTGATCTGGATAAAAACTAATTATGGGGTATTTGCCTACAATACCCTCAAGGAAGATTTTGTTGATATCTCGCCTTTATTAAATGAGTTACAGGTAGATAATTATAATCTGTCAAATATCATCAAGGATGAAATTGGTAATTACTGGTTCCTGATATCCGGAATTGGGATCAAGAAGTATTTGGCCAGTGAAAAGACAGTTTATCATTATGGTGCTTCTTACAGAGATGTAACCTCCATTCAACCTGACAATAAAGGAAATATGGTATTGGTACATCTGGATGGAGAAGTAGAGGTAGTAAACATCAGGGATATCCGTTTAGCTTCATTTGTAAATTATCCTGAGCACATCAAGGGTACACCTGACCTTCAGGCATTCGTTGATTCTGATGGAGATTTCTGGTTTTATAGCTCTTCGTATTCATTTGGGGTTTGCTATTTTGATGTAGCCAAAAAGAAATGCCACCATTACACGGAGAAACAATTAGGTTCTAACCTTACTACAGGAATTATTGAAGATCAAAACGGAAGGATCATTGTAGGTGTGGACCATGGAGGCCTTACTTTGATTTCGAAAGAGGATTGGTCATATCAAAATTTTAAAAACAATCCATCTGATCCAAAGTCACTAAGTCACAACAGTATTATTGCACTGTATAGAGACCGGTCCGGGTTAATATGGATTGGTACAAATAAGGGAGGGGTTAATTATTTTTCACCCAAGTCTTCCTCATTTAGCTTTTATAAACAAATTGATATTCCCTCACCCAGTACCAATGAGATTTGGCCAATTGTAGAAGATGGGGAAGGAAGTTTGTGGCTTGGTACAGATGGGGGAGGTCTGGTTCATTTTAATATGGAGACAGGCGACTTCAAAAATTACCTTCATAATTCTAAAAAGAATAGTACTCTCAGTTCAGATATAGTGGCGAGCATGGTGAAGAGCGCAGATGGGAAAGGGCTTTGGTTAGGTACCTATTTTGGAGGGCTCAATTATTTTGATGGCAAAAAATTCACCAACTACCATTATGATCCGGATGATCCCAATTCCATCCCCGATAATAGTGTTTGGGCACTTTGCCTTGATTCAAAAGATAACCTGTGGGTAGGTACGTTGAAAGGTGGTGTTGCTGTTTATGACAAGGAACACAAACTTAATCATCAGTTTAATTTACAGAGCCACCGGATCAATTCTGATTACATCACCTCATTCTGCGAAGACCAGACAGGAAAAATGTGGATTGGTACTGGATATGGGATTGAGGTGTATGACCCAGAGAGTGGTACTATCCGTCATATTTTAAAAGAGGAGGGAAATGATCAGACCCTCGTAAATAATTCTATCATTCACATTTTTTGCGATCAAAAGAATAACATGTGGATAGGCACCATGTATGGCCTTAGTTTCTATGACAGGGAGAAAGATGTCTTTCGTGGGTTTCATAAGGAGGATGGACTTCCGGAAAATATTGTTACCGCCATTCAAGAAGATAATGAAGGGAATTTGTGGTTCAGTACCACAAAGGGAATTTCCAAACTGGTGATGGACGGAGATAATTTCAGGTTTAAAAACTTTGATATCTCAGACGGTCTTCAAGGAGATATTTTTATGGAGAGATCGGCATTGAAATTGAGTAATGGTAATCTTGCATTTGGAGGGAAAAATGGGCTCAACATATTTGACCCTTCACGAATACAAATTCATGACGCAGATAATGAATTAGTTTTCCTTGATTTTTATATTTCGAATTATAGGATAAACCCTGGAGAAGAATACAATGACAGGGTACTGTTCGAAGATGGAATAAACAGTATTGAAAAGTTAACATTAGAGCACTTCGAAAACAGCTTCACATTTGAATTCACATCTCTAAATTTCTATCGTCAGGAAAACATGATGTACAAATACAGGCTGGTTGGTTTTGATGACGATTGGATTTTAAGACCCAATATTCATCGAGCCAATTACACTAATCTGGATCCAGGAGATTATCGGTTTGAAGTGATGGCTACCGACCAAAATCACGCCTGGAATAATGTTCCACTGAGTATGGACATCAATATCAAAACTCCTCTGTGGAAAACACCTCTGGCCTATTTGATTTACATTACCTTAACAGTGATCGCTTTGGTGCTGACCAGGCGATCCATCATCCAAAAAGAAAGGTTCAGGGCCAGAGTAGCCAATGATAAACTTGAATCAAAGCGACTACATGAACTTGATATGATGAAAATCCGCTTCTTCACAAATATCAGTCATGAGTTCAGGACACCTCTAACATTAATTCTGACACCTATTGAGAAATTAATGAATCACACATCTGATCCTGAAAGAAAGAAAACGTATGAGCTGATTTACAGGAATGCCAAAAGATTACTGACACTGGTCAATCAACTTCTGGATTTCAGAAAAATGGAAGCCAATCAACATAAACTCTCACCATCTACCGGCAATATCATAAGGTTCTTAAAAGACATAACCGAGTCATTTTCAGACCTCTCAAATGACAAACTAATCAGGCTCAATTTTGAAACGAATGTAGAGGAGTATTTCACAAGTTTTGATAGAGACAAAATTGAAAAAGTGATGTTCAACTTGTTATCCAATGCATTCAAATTCACTCATAATGGAGGCAAGATTGAGGTGAAAGTAGAAGAGGTACTGGTACAGAACCAGACTCAAAAATTGCGGATTGCCGTATCCGATACAGGTATTGGAATACCGGGTGACAGGCTGGATGACGTATTCAACAGGTTTTTTCAGGTAGGAAATGACCAAAAGGTCAATCTGAACCATGGTAGCGGTATAGGATTGTCTATCACTAAGGAGTTTGTGGAAATGCATAATGGAGATATTTGGGTAGAAAGCAAAGAGCTAGAGGGAAGTACATTCTATATTGAATTACCACTACTTAAGTTGAACGGCTCTATTCAAAATGATGAAGAAGTAGATAATATGTTGGTAGTACCAGATGTTCACTCTGATGATAAACCTACCATTTTAATTGCCGATGACAATGCTGACTTCAGATTCTACCTGCATGATAACCTGAAAACTTATTACAATATTTACGAAGCACCGAATGGTAAAGTAGCCTGGAAGAAAATGATGGATAACCTACCGGACCTGGTAGTTACCGATATCATGATGCCCGAATTAAATGGGATTGGCCTATGTAAAAAGATTAAAAGCGACCCCCGAACTGCTCATATACCTGTCATTTTACTAACAGCCCATTATTCAGATGAACAGAAGCTTGAGGGATTTGAATCTGGTGCAATAGAGTATATCACCAAACCTTTCAATTTTGAAATATTAGTGCAGGCCATAAAATCTGCTGTTCAGTTACAAAAACAGATTCATGAAAGCGAACATAGAATTGAAGTAAAACCTGCAGAAATAGAGATTACATCTTTAGATCAGCAATTCATAGAAAAGGCCATGTCTATTGTAGAAGAAAACATCTCCAATACGAATTTTTCAGTTCAGGAAATGAGTAGAGAATTAGCGGTAAGTAGAGGGCAATTGTACAAGAAATGTCTGGAATTGACAGGGATGACCCCAATAGAATTTATCCGCTCTATTCGTTTGAAGAGGGCTGCTGTACTTCTGGAAAAAAGCCAATTAAACGTTGCAGAAATTGCGTACAAAGTTGGTTTCAATAACCCCAAATACTTCACAAAATACTTCAAAAAAGCCTATAAAGTATTGCCTTCAAAATATGCAACAGCGGCGAATCATTAACGATTCATTTGAATCGAACTTATAAAATTATCAGATTACAAACGATTTCATTATTAAAGTGAAATCGTTTCTTTTTTTTACGCCATTTCGTCTTTAAAAAATTCAATTTTTCTTAGAAAAGTACATTTTTATTTTCATTAAAACAGCCTTTCAGGCGAGTATGGGCCATTTTAACATTTTGATACCACATCGTACGCAAATGATGCATCTGACTTCAAAATAATGCACCTAATATTGGTAAAGCGGCAATTAAAACATGCCAATTGAAACCTAATGTAAAACCAAAATGAAGAGTTACTTACTTTTTTAAAACATGCTATTATGAGAAATGTTTACAGAAAAGGTAATAGAGAATTTAAAAGACCGGGCCAATTATTGCGGTCAAGCTTTATTGCTTTGTTTCTTTTCCTTGTAAGCTTTATGAGCTATGCACAGGAAAGAACGATTACGGGAGTCATTACTTCCGATGAAGATGGGTCAGCTCTACCAGGAGTTACAATTCTGGTAAAGGGGACTTCAAACGGAACAGTAACTGATGTTGATGGTAATTATCAACTTCGGGTTACGCAAGATGCAATTCTGGTAGTTTCTTTTGTTGGATTTGAGACAAAGGAAATACCAGTAGGTTCACAATCAGTCATTGATGTGACAATGAATCTGGATGTACAACAGCTTGAAGAGGTTGTTGTTGTTGGATATGGTACTCAGAAGAAGAGTGATTTGACAGGTGCAGTTTCATCAGTAGCTGGTGAGACCCTAAACAGTCTAGTCACCGCCAATATTGACCAGGCACTTAAGGGAAGAGTGGCAGGTGTTCAGGTAACACAAAACACTGGTGCTCCCGGAGGGGCAGTTTCAATTAGGATTCGGGGAACAAGTTCCATTACAGGTAGTAGTGAACCTTTATATGTGGTCGATGGAATTCCATTAGATGGAGCTGGTGGAGAAATATCCGGGTTTGACTGGGCTGGGGGAGCCAATGGGCAGAATAGAGTCAACCCTCTGGCAGGTATAAACCCCAATGACATTGTAAGTATCGAAGTACTAAAAGATGCTTCGGCTACTGCTATTTATGGTTCCAGAGCGGCAAATGGTGTGGTTATTGTAACTACACGACGAGGTAAAGCAGGCGAATCCAGAATAAACTACAGTGGTTTCTATTCTTCCCAGCAATTACCTAAGAAACTGGATATGATGAACCTGCGGGAATATGCAGCTTATCAAGTTTCGATTGCGGACGAGGTGGATGGAATTAACCTGAATGAAAGGTTTTTGGATCCATCACTTTTAGGAGAAGGAACAGACTGGCAGGATGAAGTATTCAGAACAGCCCCTATTCAAAGTCATCAATTGTCAATTTCAGGAGGTGAAGATAAATTCAAGTATGCCATCTCCGGAGGTTATTTCAATCAGGATGGTATAATCGTGGGATCTGGATTTGAAAGATATACCACAAGAATTAACCTGGATGCACAGGTGAAAGAATGGTTCTCAGTGGGTACAAGCATGAGTTATGCCAGTATCGATGAAGTAATTACACTTAATGATGGTGGTGATGGTGTTATTTCGCAAGCACTCCAGTCTTCACCGGCAACTCCCGTACGCGATATAGATGGTAACTTTACTGGCCCACAGGAAAGTACAGCTCAAATTGGATCAAATCCGGTAGCATTGGCGCTCCTAAGAAATAATACCCTCAAAAGAGAGAAGCTTCTGGCCAATTTCTACGCTGAGTTAACACCAATTGAAAATCTTAAAATTCGCACTGAATATGGTTTGGATAATAACCATGCTTTGAACAAAGCCTTTAACCCAACTTATGAGTGGGGAGTAATTACAAATGATGTCAATGACTTGCGCCAAAGGGAAGAGAATAACCAATTCTGGATTTGGAAAACGTACGCGACATATACCATGGATTTTGGATTGCACAATTTGACCGCCATGATAGGGTCAGAGTTTCAGGAATCAAATTGGAATGGTTCAGAGGTTTATAAGACCAATTTTGTATCAAATGATATTCAGGTGCTGAATCAGGGAGAAAATTCTACGGTACCAACTAACGGGTGGCTGGGCTCATCCGCTTTGGCATCTTATTATACCCGGATGAATTATATCTTCCAGGATAAGTATTTATTTACTTTCACAATGAGAGCTGATGGTTCTTCCAAGTTTGGTCCAAATAACAGATGGGGCTTCTTCCCTTCAGGGTCATTTGCCTGGAGAGTTATGAATGAGAGTTTTATGCCTCAGTCTGAAATACTTACTGATCTGAAATTGAGAGTGGGATATGGGGAAGTTGGTAACCAAAATATACCTAATTATGCCTATGGTTCCGCTTTGAGAACAGAAAACTCAACATACGGAACAGCAAACGTAAACGAACGATTCTCAAATCCGGATTTACGTTGGGAAGCAACTACACAATACAATGTCGGAGTTGATTTTGGTTTATGGGGAGGCAAAATTGACGGTTCAGTTGATTATTACAATAAGCAGACCCGGGATTTATTACTAGAGGTTTCATTGCCTGCTTATATCAGTGGAGGAGACAATGGTGTAGGATCACCGTACTCTAATGTAGGTAAACTGGAAAACAAAGGGTTTGAAATTACAATCAATTCATACAATATCGATCGAACTAATTTCAGTTGGAATTCTAATGTTAACTTCACGATCAACAAGAATAAAATCCTTGAAATAGATAGAGATTACACCAGTAATCTTTACTGGTATGCTAATTTTCAGACAGTTACCCGAACCACAGTGGGTAAGCCAGTGGGTATTTTCTATGGCTATGTAACTGATGGTATTTTCCTTGATAGTGCCCATATAGCGAATTCACCAGTGCAGGTGGAAGATCAAACCAGAGAGGGTAACCAGAACCTGATCCATCAAAGAGATGGTGTATGGCCGGGAGATATCAAATTCAAAGACATCAATGGTGATGGCGTAATAGATTCCGATGATCAGGTTCAGATTGGTAACCCCAATCCCGACTTCACTTTTGGAATCAATAACTCATTTACATACAAAGATTTCACACTGGATCTTTACCTGACTGGATCTTATGGTGCCAAAGTGCTTAATTTCTCGAAGGTACGTAATGAGCAGATGTCAAGTATCTATAATAATGGTGCTAAAACATTAAATGACAGAGCTACGATAGAATTGATTGATCCAAACCTACCTGCAACTGCCAGTAATGTACAGGTGGCCAACCCTGACACTGATATTCCAAGATTTTCTCAAACCGATAATAATACAAATGACAGAATGTCTGACAGATGGATTGAGGACGGTTCATACCTGAGAATACAAAATATCAAGTTTGGATACAACCTACCGGGTAAGTGGTTGAATAAGGCAAAGATTGTTTCAATGAATGTTTATATGAGTGCTCAGAACGTATGGACGTTCACGAATTACTCTGGATATGACCCAGAAATTGGAGCCTTTAACCAGGATCCATTGCTGCAAAATGTGGACATGGGTAGGTACCCATCTCCTCGTGTGTTGACAATCGGAACTAGTATAACCTTCTAAAATGAGCATGATGAAAAATATTATAAAATATATAATTCCTTCATTTCTAATCATGCTGGTATCAACGGCATGCCAGGATGAGTTTTTGGAGATCATTCCAGCTGACAATGCAGTAGTGGATGGATTTTATAGAAATGAAGAGGAGATCAGGACAGTTACGGCATCATTGTATGGTAGACCGTGGTTTGGATTTAATGATAAGTTTTCATGGGCTGCTGGCGATGGACTTGCCGGAGATCTGTATAACGATTATCAGGATGAAGGACAATTCTTTTTCTTCACTTTTACAGATGCAAACAGTATAGTTGATGGATCCTGGGAAAGCTTATATGCTGTCATTGCAAGATCCAATGTGATTATAAATGATATGCCACGTATTGCTGAAGGAAATGGTGTTTCTGAGGCTACAATCAATGCTGGGCTTGGTGAAGCACGCTTTTTCAGGGCATTTGCATACTATTTTCTCACAGAATACTGGGGAGATATACCGGTGGTGACTAACCCAACAGAGTTAATTTCAAGTGGAAATCTGGAATTAAGGAAGAATACCAGAAAAAGTATTTACCAGTTTATAGTAAATGACCTGGAATTCGCAGCAGAGAACCTTTATGACAATGATGAGGCAGGACGTGTAACTTCATGGTCAGCCAAGGGTTTACTTGCAAAGATTCACTTAACCATGGCATCTGACCTGGGTGATGGAGAATCAGGAACCAATTTCCAGAAAGCAATGGACTATGCTGATGAGGTAATCACGAGCAGTCCTTATGCATTAATGTCAGATTACGCTGATCTCTTTAAAGTAGAAAATGACAATAATTCTGAATCACTTTTCGCGCTTCAGTGGATTTCCGGTGCTTGGGGTACAGGTAACAGCCGTCAAGCTGTGTTTGCCAGAAGTAGTATCATTACTGGAAATTCAGAAGCGTGGGGTGGTGGAAAATCATTGACATATGATTTCGTCCGAACGCTTGATGCTAATGATGGAGCAAGAGACAGTGTATTCAATGACTTAAGAAGACCATCCATCTACATGGCACTTGGAGATGTTTATCCAGAGCTGAATCAGGATGAGGGAGGTTATGAGTACTTCATTGTGAATAATGATGATGACGGTAATAACCTGGAATACAAGTCGCCTGTGTGTAACAATGTGAAAAAATACATTGTCGGTAGTCAGAATGACATTGGTGCTCCGGTGATCAACCAGGCTACTCCTCTAAATCAATACATGCTTAGGTTGGCTGATGTATACCTTATCTATGTGGAGGCTGCCATAGGTGCCGGATCTACTACTTCAGATGGAAAAGCCTTGAATTACTATAATGCAATCCGTCAGAGAGCAGGTTTAAGTACTAAAACGAGCGTTTCATATTTCGATTTACTTACTGAAAGGAGAGTTGAATTCGCAGTGGAGGGGATCAATTGGCTGGACGTGAAAAGGTTCTATTACAGAAACTCTGGAGCGGCAGTGGATTATTTGAATTCTCAAGACAGAGCGATCACTTTAGAATTGATTGCTGGTGGTGATGAAAATACACCTTCAGATTATGAATTGATTGAGCCAGATAGTCCGGTTGTGGTTTCACAACAAGACATGTTCTTACCAATTCCGGTAACAGAAGTGATCAATAATCCTAATCTGGCTCCAGGTGTGGAATCAGTTCCATATGAGCTTTAAAATACCAATAAGATGAAGATTAAAATGAAACAATTATTTAAATATACATGGCTAATGATTATCCCGATGTTTGTTATTGGGATGGGGCTTACATCATGTGATGATGATGAAAATGCAGGTGAACCAGTCATTCATTATGTGCGGGCTTCTAACCCGTTGAGTGCTGATTCATTGATTGCAGGAGCATTTCTTGGTGACCTGATTGTAATTATTGGTGAAAACCTGGGACAGACTAGAGAGTTGTGGTTCAATAATCAGGAAGCACTTCTGACACCCACTTATATTACTAATACTTCAATTTTTGTAAATGTTCCAAACAAGGCACCAAGTGAAGTGACCAATGAAATCAGATTGGTTTTTGCGGATGGTTCCAGTTATCAATATGAATTTACAGTTGAAATCTCAGAGCCACAATTGGATTTCATGAGAAGTGAATATGCCCCGGTTGGTACAACAACCAGAATTTCTGGCGACTTCTTTTTCGATCCAATCCTGGTAAGATTCACCGGAGGTGCAGAAGCTGAAGTAACAATCGTTGATCAGAACAACCTGGACATAACCATTCCTGAAGGAGCTGAACCTGGACCAATTACAGTTATTACCAATTTTGGTACAACAGAATCAAGTTTCCATTACCAGGATCAACGAAATATTTTCTTAAACTATGATGATTTGAATGCAGATGGCAGTTGGAGACCCGGATTATATGTAACCGATGAGCACAGCCTGGATGGTAACTATCTCAAATTGAGTGGAACATATAGCGCAGACGCACCACGTGAAGAAGGACCTTTGGGTGATAATCATTATGAGTCTCAGTTCTGGGGTGAAGGTAATGGAAGACCACAAGCAAGTTTGATACCTGGAGATCCGGATAACTATGTTTTGAAGTTTGAAGTGAAGGTAATCGAATGGTATGCCTCAGTCTTGAACATATGTTTTGCACCTTGGAATAATGCGGGTAACCAGGAAATCTGGGGGAATGACCTTAATCCAAGAGCTATCTATGCTCCATGGCAGGAAGCAGACGCCACTTTTGATACAGGTGATGAGTGGATCACAGTAGTAATTCCAATCTCAGAATTTATGTATGACATGGGTGTTACGGATATAGACGTAGAATATACAGTGTCAGCTAATAAGTTCAATACGGACAATGCTGGTAGTCTCTCTCTGTGGATGTTAGGAGCACCTCAGGCGGATAACTCACCATTTGAGGTGTATGTCGACAATATGAGAATTGTAGAGAAATAACGCCTGACTAAAACATATAAGCAATGAAAATATACAAATATATACAACGACTTCAGCTGCTAGTCTTAACGATGGCTGGCATGCTGATAGCAACGAGCATATTAACTTCTTGTGAAGAGGATGATACTATTGAGGCTGTAACGCTCCATAGTTTCGGACCTTCAGGAGTTGAACACGGTGATACCATAAAGTTCATTGGGTTAAACCTGGATAAGGTCAGTGCGATTGTGCTTAGCCCGGATCTTGAGATTGCGAGCTCTCAATTCGTTGCACAGACTGCAACAGAGATTAAACTTAAAGTACCCATTGAGGCAACTGCCGGTAAAGTAAAGCTTAAATCTACTGATGGCGAAATTGAAAGCCTGACGCTTCTTAGTTTTAATGTACCTGTAGAAATTACGTCAATTACGGGTGAAGTGAAGCCTGGAAACAATGTAACAATTACAGGTACTCTGATTAATTGGATTGAAAGTGTAACTTTCGAAGATGGTATTGTGGTGGAAGAATTTGAAAGCCAATCATTAACAGAATTGGTTGTTCAGGTACCGATGGAAGCACAGACAGGTCACATGATCTTCTCTTCCGGAGGAACAGAACCATTGACTTTCGCTTCAGAAAACCCTCTTGTGGTAAGCCTACCAGAGGTTACAGCTTTAAGTCCATCCACTATCCGACATGAAGGAAGTTTGACCTTAACTGGTGTTCATCTGGATCTGGTTACAAGTCTGACATTCTCGGGAGATTTAGTAGTTGACAAGGAAAACTTCTCAAATCACTCAGCTACCGAAATTGTGGTGGATGTACCTGCTTTGACATTGAGTGGTCCTTTGACTTTACACCAGTTATCTCCGGTTGATGTGGTAACTACCCAGTCTATAGGTATTATTTTGCCAGTAGGAACAGATATTGGACCATCTCCGGCTATACCTGGATCTTCTGAGGTGACAATTGATGGTACAGACCTGGATCTGGTAGCTGAATTGGGACTTCCAGGAATAGATCCTATCGCTGCAGCGAATTTTACTACCCATACTGCTACACAAATTGTATTCTCACTACCAGAGGGAGCTGAATCCGGAGGTGTGACTTACACTACGATACATGGATATTCAAACAACTTGGGAGTTACTTTGATAGTGCCAGGTGAAGGACCACCTCCATTAGCGATCACGATGTATGATGATGAAGTGTTCTACAATGGTGGTGACTGGAGCTGGGGGACCGTTCTTTCAGATCAGGCAAGTACAGAACAATTCTACTCCGGATCTGTATCATGGAAATTTACAACAGATTCTGACGGTGGGGTATCTTCTGGAGGAATGAATCCTGTTGATGCTAGTGGACAAGGAACTTTTGTGTTCTCCTTGTATGGCGGAGAAGGAACTGATGGTGCTCAGGTAGCTGCTATTTTGGGTGATGATACCGGAGATGTTTGGGGTAATTATAATTCCGTAACGCTTGTAGAAGGAGAGTGGACAGAATACAGATTACCGTTAACGCAATACCCCGATGTTAACTTAAGCTCCGTACAAAGATGGATCTTCAAAGTGGAAGGAATCACTGGAACAACCATATATGTAGATCGTGTAGGGTTTGATCCTGCAGGTCCGCCACCACTAAAAATTACCATGTTTGATGAGCAGGTAGAATACAATGGTGGAGATTGGAGCTGGGGAACTGTATTATCAGACCAGGCTAGTACAGAGGAGGCATATTCCGGAGATGTATCATGGAAATTTACAACAGATTCTGATGGTGGCGTGTCTTGCGGAGGTATGGACCCTGTTGATGCCAGCACAAGTTCAGTATTATCTTTTGCTTTATTTGGAGGACCGGGAACAGATGGTGCACAAGTTGCAGTAATTCTGGGTGATGAAAACGGTGACCAATGGGGTAATTACAACGCAGTAACCCTAAATGAAGGAGAGTGGACAGAATATAACCTCGACCTTTCTTTATATCCAGATGTAAATCTTTCGTCAGTGCAACGATGGATTTTTAAAGTGGAAGAAATCACCGGGACTACCATATATGTGGACCGGGTAGGTTTCGATTAATGCACTAATTGATGACTACAACAACTTATTGGGTGACTTGTAACTTGTTTTGCAAGTCACCCTTTATCCCTTGATCATGCATTTTATTATGAATAGCAAACAGCTGTGGGGATTATTTCACCTTATTGTACCCCAAATGAATATGCGGTTTAGTCAAATGATATTTCCTGTAGTGGTCTGGATGTTACTACAAGGATGCATGATGAAATCGTTTGACAAAGAAATTATCACTTCTAGAATACGGGTAAACCAGGAAGGATACCTGATCGATGGAAAGAAACAGGCAGTAATTATTGAGCCTCAGGAAGAATCATTTCAAATAGTTGACCAAGAGTCTAATGTTGTATTTGAAGGAAAGATTCTCCCGGGGAAATATTGGGACAAATCAAATGAGATAGTGTCTGTTGCAGATTTTTCAGCATTTAGTAATGCTGGTATTTATTCTTTAGTTCATGGAACAGATACATCCTTTACATTCACCATAAGTGAAAACCCATATTTAGAATTGATCAAAGGAGCCTCAAAATCTTATTATTACAACCGTGCTTCCTATGCACTGGAAAAGCAATATTCAGGTGATTATGCCAGGAGCTTATCACATCCAGATACCATAGTCTTTATTCATGCTACAGCAGCATCTAGCAAAAGACCAGCCGGAAGTACCATTTCAACTCCTTATGGCTGGTTTGACGCTGGTGATTATAACAAGTATGTAGTGAATTCTGGAATCTCATTATATACACTAATGTTGGCCTATGAACAAAATCAAGAACTTTTTGATACGCTTAAGTGGAACATTCCAGAAAGTTCTAATGACAGAGCTGACTTATTGGATGAGATATACTGGAACATTAAGTGGATGGAAACTATGCAGGACCCTGAAGATGGGGGAGTTTACCATAAAACGACCACAGCCCGGTTTGAAGGGTTCGTGAAACCAGCATTAGCGACTAGTAAAAGATTTGTAACAGCTAAAAGCACAGCTGCAACATTGGATTATGCTGCCACACTAGCTAAGTATGCCAATCTCACCAGGAAATCCGATCAATTTTACGCAGAACTACTCCTGGAAAAGGCAAAACGAGCTTTCGAGTGGGCCAAAAACAATCCTCATGTTCGGTACAAGAACCCAACCGGACTTTCTCAGGATCCCGCAATTCTTACGGGAGAATATGGGGATCACGAATTTAGTGATGAATTTTTCTGGGCAGCTACAGAGCTATTCCTGGCCACAGATGACAAGCAATACCTGAATTACATGGATATCGAAAAAGTGAACCACTTCGGTGTTCCAAATTGGGCGAGTGTGGGTACACTAGGTTTGATTTCTATGATGTTTACTGAAGTTGAGTTGGATGTCAAGCTCAAAAAAGAAGCCTGTGATCGTTTAAAAAAATTAGCAGAAAAATTAGCCACAACCTGGATGGAATCACCTTACAGGATTACACTGAATGAGTTCATGTGGGGAAGTAATGCTGTGATCCTGAATCAGGGAATGGTTTTATGCAGCGCATATAGAATGTTTGGGAACAAAGAGTTTTACGAAGCAGCACAATCCTCAATAGATTATGTACTTGGTAAGAATGCAGTTAACTATTGTTTTGTGACTGGGTTTGGTTCTAAAAACCCCAAAAACATACATCATAGGCCATCCGCAGCAGATAACATCGATGAACCGATTCCTGGTTTATTGGCTGGAGGCCCCAATCCCCGAAATATGAAAGAAGATTGTGGACCAGACAGGTATCCTGTTCATACACCTGCTAAATGTTATATTGATGAATTATGTAGCTACTCTACCAATGAAGTGGCTATCAATTGGAATGCACCATTGGTTTATGTGGCAAGTACTATTTCTACACTATACCAAAAAGATTTCAAATGAGACTTTTGCTGTGTTTAATGATTTTAATTTGGGTGAATCACAGCATGCTTGCTCAACAGGTTGAAGCTGAATCAGGTCAACTTGTTGGAACTTCCGTGGAGTCAACAGCATCAGGATTTTCGGGGTCCGGCTATGTTACTGGGTTTGATCAGGATGGTGATGCTGTTACCATGGAAGTCAATATAGAAACAAACGGTACTTATCGAATCATCTTTGGTTATCGGGGACCTTATGGTGAAAAGACCAATGATATTTACATCAATGGTTCTTTTGCAGGATCGGCAATCTTTCCTGCACGAAATAGCTTTGGAGAAATCACATTTGGCAACTTGTACCTCTACGCAGGATCTAATAAAATCAAAGTTCTTAAAAACTGGGGCTATTTTGAGTTAGATTATGTACGCTGTGAAGCCTCAGTACCCAATGAAATACACCATTACCCTGAAGATCTCATCAACCCGGAAGCCACGAGTGAGGCAAAAGTGATATACCAATTTATAAGAGACTATTATGGCCACAGAATAATTTCCGGGCAACAGGCAGGAGATGGTGAAGACGAAGAATTTGATTACTTAATGGAAAAGACCGGTAAAATACCGGCAATTAAAGGATTTGACCTTATCGATTACTCTCCTTCACGAGTAGAACGCGGTACCACTTCCAACCAAACAGAATATGCGCTTGATTGGTGGCAGGAAGGTGGAGTGGTTTCATTGATGTGGCACTGGAATGCACCAAAAGATCTCATTGATAATCAAGAGGCACCCTGGTGGAGTGGCTTTTATACTTACGCCACAAATTTTGATCATACGATTGCGATGAATGATCAGGGATCTGAAGAGTACGAATTGATTATTCGTGACATTGATGTAATAGCAGAAGAGCTTAAAGAGTTAAGTGATGGCGATACTCCAGTGCTATGGAGACCTCTTCATGAAGCCGAGGGAGGTTGGTTTTGGTGGGGCAGTAAAGGACCGGATGCATGTAAGTGGTTGTGGCAACTTATGTACGATAGACTCACGAATTACCACGAGCTACATAACCTGATATGGGTATGGACCGGAACAAGCTCTCCAGATGAACTATCGTGGTACCCAGGTGACGAGTATGTAGATCTTATAGGTGCAGATATTTATTTGGATGACAAAAATTATGCAACGAGTTTTACCATGTTTGATGCCATGGTTGGGTTATACAATGGCGAGCGAATCATCACTCTATCGGAAACTGGTACCATTCCAGACCCGCAGCTGTTGGAACGAGACAAAGCTCGGTGGAGCTGGTTTATGACCTGGTCCGGTAATTTTATCATGGATGGGGTCAAGAATGAAGTGTTACACCTCAATTCAGTATTTAACCACGATTATGTCATTACGTTTGATGAACTTCCTGATTTCAGCAATTATGTGAGTCCTGAATTTCCTGATGAAGAAGTAGTTACCCACTCAAAATTTTCGGATCGAATAAAGGTTTACCCTAATCCGACAGCTCATGAATTGACAATAGATACAGAGGAATCACCACAACTAGTTAGAATAATAGACTTAAAAGGAAATATTATTGAACTGCCTGTCGATGGTTCCAGCATATCACTCGAGAATCTTGGGCCAGGTGTGTATGTGCTGCATATTCACTTTAAATCTGGTATGGAATCGATCAAAATAATAAAACGTTAATTCATAACGCCCAACTCAAGACCTCTTAATTCGGCCAGTCCTTTAAGCCGTCCTATTGCGCTATATCCGGGGTACGTATCTTTTTGTAGGTCGTCTAGCATTTGAAAACCATGATCGGGCCTCATTGGAATGTTTAATTTTCGTTTCTGCATCATACTCAATATTGTCTGCATTACTTCTTTCATATTGGTATCCCCTTCCAGATGAGGTGCTTCCTCGAAATCTCCGTTTGGGTCCCGTTTGGTGTTTCGTAAGTGCAGGAAATGAATATTGTTTTCAAACTTTTTGATCATGGATACAATATCATTTTGGGGATGTGCTCCTAATGAACCCGTACAAAAGCAAAAACCATTGTTTGGGGAAGGAACTCCCTCAATAATATCTGATAAATCTTTTTCGGTACTCACTACTCTTGGTAAGCCTAGAAGTGAAAACGGAGGATCATCTGGGTGTATGGCTAATTTGATATTTACGTCTTCAGCAATTGGTACTACATTTTTTAAAAAATCAATCAAGTTGGCTTTGAACACCTTTTCATCTATTGCTTCATATTGCTTGAGTGATTCAAGAACAAAATCTTTTGTGAAAGCATCTTTACTGCCTGGAAGTCCAAGCATCACATTGTTGAATAACTGATTCTTTTCAGCCTCAGAGTAGTGTTCAAATAACCTTTCAGCTTCTTCAATAATAGTATCCTCATACGATGACCTTGCATTTGGCCTCTCTAGCAGAAAAATGTCGAACAAGACAAAATCGGTTTTTACAAATCTGAGTGTCTTTGTCTGATCGGGTCTGATGAAAAATGGATTTGTTCTTACCCAATCCAAAATAGGCATGAAGTTATAGGTGACTACTTCAATTCCAGCCTTAGCCAGGTTCGTGAGGCACTCCTTGTAGTTCTGAATGTAAAGATCCTTTTCCCCGGTATTCTTTTTGATATCTTCATGAACCGGCAAACTCTCCACCACGGTCCATTTTAACCCAAAAGATTCAATCAAAGATTTCCGTTCTCCGATTGCTTCGAGAGGCCAGATATCTCCAACTGGGATTTGATGCAAAGCGGTAACTACACCGTTACAACCCGCCTGCTTAATATCAAGAAGAGATACAGGATCATCAGGCCCATACCATCGCATCATTTTGTCAGTTACGTACATAGAAAGCGCTAAAAAAGTGGATATTCAATTTTGACATGAATTTAATATGTGACATCTGTTTTAAGGCCTAATTGGTGATAAAATTCAATAATATTACTAAAAGCAAGATCATATTTTCATTTTGAGCGTATCATTGGTGCTACCATCTGGAGTGAAACATTTCACCCACTAATTATTAACAAATCATACGGGTCATAATAAGCATGAAATTAGGATTCAAACGATTTTTCGAATTGATTGCATTGTTAGATTTTCATGCATTCAATGCATAGAATCCTATTTTTTGTAGCGATTGGGATAAATGTAAATTAAAATGAACACGTTAATCAAAGCCTTTACGGTAGGATGTTTTTTGTTGGTGGTCTTTACCATTAAGGCACAACCCCCTAAACATGATTACCTAAACACAAATTTATCAATTGAGGAAAGAGCCAAAGATCTTGTAAGTAAGATGACCCTAGAGGAGAAGGTGCTGCAAATGATGAATAGCAGTCCGGGGATAGAAAGACTGAACCTACCTCCATATGATTGGTGGAATGAGGCACTTCATGGAGTGGGAAGATCAGGTGTGGCTACAGTATTTCCACAAGCAATAGCACTGGGAGCCACCTTTGATGAGGATCTTGCCTACCGGGTTTCTACAGCGATTTCAGATGAAGCCAGAGCAATGTTCAACCTGGCGTCTTCTAAAGGTTATTATAAACGCTACAATGGATTAACATTTTGGACGCCAAACATCAATATTTTCAGAGACCCCAGATGGGGTAGAGGTCAGGAAACCTATGGTGAAGACCCGTTCCTTACTACGATGATGGGAGTGTCGTTTGTAAAAGGGTTACAGGGGGATCACCCAAAGTATCTGAAGACTGCAGCCTGCGCAAAACATTTTGCAGTACACAGTGGACCTGAGCGTTTACGCCATGAATTTGATGCAACTACCTCTCAGAAGGACCTATTTGAGACCTATTTACCTGCTTTTGAAGCTTTAGTGGAAGCTGATGTAGAGGCTGTGATGTGTGCTTATAACAGGACCAATGGGGACCCTTGTTGTGCCCATAATTACTTATTACAGGATATACTTCGGGACCAATGGAAATTTGAAGGTCACATTGTAAGCGATTGCTGGGCTGTTGTGGATTTTTATTCAGATAATGGTCACGGAACGGTTTCTGATGTTGTTGAAGCCTCTGCCCTTGCCGTCAATACTGGTGTAAACCTTAATTGTGGAGATGAATATCCCGCATTAGTTGACGCTGTGAAGAAGGGTTTAATAGATGAAGAGACAATCGATGCGTCACTTGTTCAGTTGCTTAAGACCAGATTTAAGTTGGGCTTGTTTGATCCAGAAGCCGATAACCCCTACAATGCTATATCTACGGATGTCATCAACAGTGAAGCGAATAGAGCACTGGCCCGTGAAGCCGCTCAGAAGTCAATAGTTATGTTGAAAAATAATGGTGTTTTACCACTCAAAAATGACCTTGAAAGATATTATGTAACTGGACCAAACGCGGACAACATTCTTAGCTTAATTGGAAATTACTATGGTATAAACCCGAACATGGTTACGGTAATGGAAGGTTTAGCAGCTGCGATTGAACCTGGAAGTCAACTTCATTATCGTCCTGGTGCATTATTAACGGGAGATAATGTAAATCCTATCGACTGGAGCTCTTCTGTGGCTCATACAGCGGACGCTACCATCATGGTTATGGGAATTAATGGTCTGATTGAAGGTGAAGAAGGAGAATCAATTGCCAGTGAGCATTTTGGAGATCGGTTAGATTATGATTTACCAAAGAATCAAATTGATTATCTACGAAAACTTAAAGATGGTAACTCTAAACCCGTTATTGCCATCGTTACAGGAGGCAGTCCTATGAATTTAGCTGAAGTACATGAAATTGCCGATGCTGTCCTACTGGCATGGTACCCTGGTGAAGAAGGAGGCAATGCCTTGGCAGATATCATTTTTGGTAAAGTATCTCCCTCTGGTAGATTGCCGATTACATTTCCTCAATCACTCGACCAATTGCCGGCATATGAAGATTACAGTATGGAGGGTAGGACCTACAAATACATGGAAAAAACACCTCTTTACCCATTTGGGTTTGGGTTGAGCTATGGTTCGTTCGAGTATTCAGGACTTTCATTGGCACAATCAAAAATCAAGAAGGGCCAATCTACTACAGCAGTCATCACTGTGAAGAATAATGGGACAATAGAGGGAGAGGAAGTAGTACAACTCTATATCACAGATGTGGAAGCAAGTACAAGAACTCCATTGTACGCTTTAAATGGCTTACAGCGAGTGAAATTAGCGCCAGGAGCATCTGAGAAAATTGAATTCCAGATTGCACCGGAAATGCTTATGCTTATAAAAGAAGATGGTAGTAGCGCGATAGAAAAAGGATCCTTCCAGATACATGTGGGTGGTTCATTACCTGATGAAAGAAGTTTGGAATTAGGTGCTACCAAAACCCAATCGATAATCTTACAGGTAAAGTAAAATCAGAGGGATGAGAAGAATATTACAGCTTTTTTTGATTAATGGTTTAATTGCATTCAATGCATATTGCCAGGGACCGATCGCGAGGGACAGTGAGAAGTTCCTCGGCAATGTGTATAGTTCCTCACAATTACCTGATTTTGAGGAATATTGGAATCAGGTTACACCGGAAAATGCCGGAAAATGGGAGAGTGTAGAGTTTTCCAGGGACAGTTATAATTTCAGTACCCTGGATGCAGCCTATGAATTTGCAAAAAGCAATGGGTTTGTTTTTAGATACCATGTATTGATTTGGGGCAACCAGCAACCTTCCTGGATAGAAGACCTACCAGCAGAGGAACAATTGGAAGAGATTGAAGAATGGATGGACACCATTGCTGCCCGATATCCAGATATGGATTATCTGGAAGTTGTCAATGAACCACTCAATGATCCACCAAACCAATCAGGTAATGGAGGAGGTAATTACTTTGAAGCACTTGGTGGTACCGGTAGTACTGGTTATGACTGGATTATCAATTCCTTCAAAATGGCCAGAGAACGCTTTCCAAATACAAAATTAGTCATAAATGAATATAACATACTAAGTAGTACGTCCTCTACTTCACAGTACAAAGGTGTTATCCAAAGGTTGATTGACGAGGATCTGATTGACGCCATTGGTGTTCAGGGACATGCTTTTTCAACCACAGGTAGTACAGTTGATATGAAAAGTCGGTTGGATCGTCTTGCTGAGACTGGACTACCCATTATGGTTACTGAACTGGATATTGATGGCCCTACTGATCAGGAACAGCTTGAAGACTATCAAAGGATCATACCAGTACTTTGGGAACATCCATCCGTGGTTGGGATAACTTTGTGGGGTTTTAAACCAGGTATGTGGAGAACAGCGCAACAAGCATATTTGATAGAGAGTGATGGCACTGAGAGGCCTGCTCTGACCTGGTTAAGAAACTATATTGAATCAGAAGGGCAAGAAGATCCCCTCAACACATCGAAAGATATTTTTGAACTTGGAGTATTTCCCAATCCCGCAAATAAAGATGGTTTCAACGTGGTAGGTATTCCAGGAGCAGCTGATATCATACTCTTAGATTATATGGGAAGACAAATTTCTACACAGCATGTGCCAAATGGGGGTATGCCTATTAGAGTAGATGTTCCCGCATCTGGAAATTATTTGCTAAAAGTGATCACTGTAGCTGGCAATTCAGTAACTAGAAAAGTAATTGTAAAATAGATGAAATTGAAAAGAACCATACTAGTGCTGGTTTTACTGATGACGGTATGCGGTTCATGTTTGTCCCAGGAATCTACATTACCAGGAACAAATGTTTACGATCTGTATTCGGATATAATTGGCGACAATTACAAGATTCATCTTTCCATACCAGGTAGTATGTCAAGTGATGAGAAGCCAGCGGTAATTTATATACTGGACGCCCAATGGGATATGCCTCTGGTATATTCACTTTATGGAGAGCTATTTTATGATGGCTTTTTACCCCCATGTGTACTGGTTGGAGTTACTTGGGAGGGAGACCCCAATTTGTTGAGAGTCCGTGATTTTACCCCATCATCTATCAATGGTGTGGAATCTGGAGGTGCTGATAAATTTTACAGGTTCCTCTCTGAAGAGTTATCCATATTCATTAAAGATAAGGTGGATTACGATGAGGAAAATGTTGTGCTTCTTGGTAGCTCTTTGGGAGGGTTGTTTACCAATTATGCCATGTTCAAATCTCCGGCATTCTTTTCAGGGTTTGTGCCCACTGCTACCTATTTCGGTTGGGATGATGATCATTTGTTCAAAGTTGAAGATGCCTACTTTAGTGAAAGTGAACAACCAACTGGAAGAATGTTTATGGCAATTGGTGAACATGATTCACAATTGGACAATTTCAGGAAATTCTGCAGCCTGCTTAAAGACAGAAAGTACAACAAACTTGATTTTGCCTTTCGGGAACTGGAAGGAATGGCGCATTCCAGCTCAAAACCAGAAGGGTACATACGTGGATTACTACATGTGTTTAATAAAAAATCTATTGCACTACCTCCAAGGGAATTGTATAAACGCTCTGGAACTTATGTACATGGGTTGGATACTGTACGCATCTCCATGGATACATCTAATGAATTATACCTGGACAATGGTCAGGGTACATTCAAATTGAAGGCTTCTTCTATCAGAAGTTTTTACAATGTAGGAGTGTATCTTAACGTACGGTTTGAGTTTGATCCAAAGGGAAGTGTAACAGGAGCTGAAATAGAATATTATGGTGGAAGTGCCAAATACATAAAACAATGAGACTAATAAACATCATTTCAATTGGTATTGCATTTATATTAATGCAATGCGCAGAGCCCAATAAGACATCAAGCTCCAATGGACAAAAGCCGGGGCTGAAGGACTATTACAGGGAGCATTTCAAAATGGGAGTGGCAGTTTATCCAAAAGCCTTAGATGGGAGTCAGGCGCATTTGATCAGAACACATTTTGAAAGCATGACTCCCGAAAATGTAATGAAAATAGGACCTATTCACCCAGCGCCAGGTGTTTACAACTGGGACCCTGCGGATAAAATTGTTGCTTTTGCCCGTGAAAATAACCTGGCACTCAGGGGGCATGCGCTGTGTTGGCATAACCAGACACCTGAATGGTTTTTTAAAACGGAAGGTGATTCTTTATTGAAGGATACCTTACTTAATAGATTACAAGACCATATCACAACTGTTGTGAGTCGGTACAAAGATGATATATATGCCTGGGACGTGGTGAATGAAGCGATTTCTGACAAAAAAGACCAATTCTATCGTGATTCAGAGTTCTTTAAGGTTTGTGGTGAAGATTTTATCACCAAAGCGTTTGAATATGCTCGTGCTGCTGATCCGGATGTTCAGTTGTTTTACAATGATTACGAAGTGATTAATCCAGTCAAGAGACAAAAAATATATGATATGATCAAAAGCATGAAAGAGGCTGGTGTACCAATTGATGGAATAGGTATTCAAGGTCACTGGTCAGTTTTTGAGCCATCGGAGCAACAACTTAGAGAGACAATATCAGCCTTTACGGATCTCGGATTAAAGATTCAGATCACTGAATTGGATGTGTCTGTATATAAAAAAGAGCACAGTCGGAGAGATAAATTACCTGATGAAACTGATGAATTTACACCGGAGTTACAACAACTTCAGGCAGATCAGTATGAAATGATATTCAATGTACTCAGGGAGAATAGTGAACACATCAGTAGTGTGACATTCTGGAATATTTCAGATCGCTATAGCTGGTTGGATAATTTTCCTGTAGCCGGAAGAAAAGATTACCCTTTATTGTTTGACCAAAACCTGCAACCCAAAGAGTCCTATCATCGAATAACTTCCTTCTCAAAGTGATTAGTCGATTAACCCCATTCGTATTACTCTTCTTTCTAGTGACATTCAGAACAACTGGTCAGGACTATAATACTAACATACGTCTCAACCAGGAAGGCTTCTTACCACAAGCAGAGAAAATTGCAGCGATCAATAATACAGCACTAACATCATTCAGCATCGTAAGATCAGGCTCACAACAAGTGCTCTATACCGGAAACCTGAGTGATGAAGCATACTGGTCCAATGCGGAGGAAAATATTAAAATTGCTGATTTTTCTGATTTTACCCGACAAGGAGAATTTCAAATCAAGCTTGGTTCAACTGTCTCATATCCCTTTACCATTGGGAATCAAGTGATGTTAAATATCTCTAAGTTAACTTTAAAAGCCTTTTACTATAACCGTGCGTCTACAGATTTACCTGAACAGTACGCAGGGGAATTTACAAGACTCGGAGGTCATTTTGATATGGATGTGGTGATCCATCCTTCCGCTGAATCAGATGACCGCCCTGCTGGGACCATTATTTCATCTCCATATGGATGGTATGATGCAGGTGACTACAATAAATACATTGTTAATAGCGGAATAAGTACTCACACGTTACTCTCAGCCTATGAGACTTATCCTGATTATTATGATACATTGACATTAAATATTCCTGAAGCAGAGGATGACATACCTGATATATTAAATGAAACCTATTGGAACTTGCGTTGGGTAGCGACCATGCAAGACCCATCTGATGGGGGAGTTTATCATAAAATATCCACGGCTAATTTTCAGGGAACCATAATGCCTCATCAGGCGACTTCCACCAGATATGCAGTTGGAAAAGGCACGGCAGCTACTTTAGACTTTGCTGCCATGATGGCCATGGCGGCCAGAATTTATGGGGCTTATGATCCGGAATTTGCTTCCTCTTGTCTGGATAAAGCCATTTATGCATGGCAATGGGCCAATGATAACCCGAATATAGCATTTAATAATCCCGCTAGTCAGGACGGTTATCCATCAGTTAATACTGGTGAATACGGTGACAATAGTTTTAGCGATGAATTTTTCTGGGCTGCTGCTGAATTATTCATCACAACAAAGGAAGAATCTTATTACAATACCCTTGATTTCAATTTGGATTTTTGGGTTCCGGGATGGCCCAATGTCTCTACACTGGGGATTCAATCTTTGGTGATTCACAGGGAACAACTCCCTGAATTTGCTGATACAGTACTTATAAAATCCAAATTATTGAATATTACCTCCTCACTTTCAAGTTTCAAGCAGAGTAATTCAGTATACAAGATTCCTAATGATGAATTTTATTGGGGGAGTAACAGCGTACCGGGTAATCAAGGGGTGTTATTGATGCAGGCTTATCAAATTACGGGAGATAAAGACTATTATGACGCGGCTTTGAGTGCCCTGGATTACTTAATTGGGCGAAATGCCACTGGTTATTGCTTTGTGACAGGTTTAGGATCAAACTCACCCTTGCACATTCATCACCGGCAATCCGAAGCAGATAATGTTGTCGCTCCAGTTCCCGGTTTTTTGGCAGGTGGCCCCAATCCACATAATACCAATGATTGTGGAGAATCAAAATACCCCTCATTACTTCCAGCAAAGTGTTACGTAGATGATTATTGTAGTTATTCTACTAATGAAATTACAATCAACTGGAATGCGCCGCTTGTATTTTTATCAGGTGCCCTTGACTACATATATCAAAAGGATTTTTATCAGGAAGATACGAACCCACCAATTCTGTATACAGCTGACGCAGAGAACCTGATCGTATCTCCAAACCCGGCATCTGAAATCATTAGGGTCCATATTAATGGACCCCTTGAAAGTTGTCATCTAATTTCATTGGATGGTAAAGTCATAATTCATGGTCGTGACAAGACATTAGATGTATCGCAGGTTGAGAATGGTGTTTATTTGATTCAGGTTGTAAATAATGGTCATTATTTAATTGAGCGGATTGTAATCAATCGCTGAGACACTGTATATAGGTGTATTATTCTATGTAACCAAAACCTTTCTGTGCTCAGTTAACAGTTTTGGTTCGCGTTTTGGAAGATTTACATGAAGAATTCCATCAATATACGCGGATGTAATATGATCCTGATCTATTTCTTTAGTTAGATAATAGTACCTAAGTTGGAAGTCTGGATTGTATTCTTTTTGAAGAAATTCATCGTCTATGGCATGTTTATATCCTTCTTTTTTTGCAGAAATCAGTAAGGTATTGTTTTCTACAAACAAGTGGATCTCTTCCTTTTTAAAGCCTGGTAGAGCAACTTCCAGATGACCTGCATGTTTATAATTCCTGATATTCATTCTGGGTTGTGAACTATTTAATTCATCAAATGGATTTCTACCTAAAAAGTGATCATGGTCTATATAAGGTGCATACTCATCTCCAATCCTATGGAACGTCTTATTTGTTAATTTTTCAAGTTTCATGACCGTAATACATTTATGGGTTTGAGGATTATTTCTAACCAGAATATATGACACAAGTCACGTGTTTTATATGAAGAATATCAGTGATTTTCAGGATTCTAATCATTAAATAGCAGTCGTTAAAAAACCCTTCAAAATGTGCTCCTGCATGGATTTAACATTTTTTTTGAAAAATGTTGAAAGAGTGGGTAGAGGTATTCATTTTGTCCGTTGTTTCTTATTTGTTCGGATGTGATAGTGCGTTTTTTTTCCTATCACCGGTCAAAAATCCGACATATCCTAAATAGACTCAAAATAAGTTTTGGACCTAATCCCTATTTCTAATGGAGAAGTATCTTGGCCTTATTGCCATATCTCATTTATCCCTGCTAGGGGTATTTTTACTGGTGAATCAAAATGCCAGAAATCTTGGGGTAAAATTACTTGGAGCGTTTCTGACCATGTTGTCAATACACTTTACAATACTTTTTTTTCAAGATCAGTTAGTTAATCAATTCAGTCAATCACTCGTTGACGGAATTTTGTACACATTTTTGTTCTCATATGGACCATTGCTCTACTTAGTGAATGATTTTTATTTATCAGATAACCAGTCGATAAACTTCAAAAGGGTAATGCTGAATTTTATTACAGTACCAGTGTTTATTATTTATTTCCTATTCGTGCATGAATATATAGCACGATGGCCATTCAGGAATATCAATATGCTCTGGATCGTTCTGATAGGACATCTGATTTATTATATCAATGGTTCTTTTGGTTTATTTACTAAGTATGCGGCTTCAAAAGACTTTAAAATCAAAAGGAAGGTGTTATTTGTACTCAATATGGGCTTTTTAGCACTGATCCTGACCTGGTGTGTGGTTTTATTAGATAAACAATTTGTTCAATCATTTGAACCTATTTTGAAAACAGCCTATTTGGTCTTATTGATAGGAATGGTTGATGGATTGATTGTTCTGTTCTTCGTTTCCCCGGATTTTTTTTGCAAATCTAAACACCTAAGAAGCAGAATAAATCAATGGACCAATGACAAGTATGAAAGTTCAGAAGTAAGTGAGAAGTATGCGGGTAGATTGTTAAAGGATATACAGAAAATTGTAATTGAGGATCAGAATTTCAAGGATTCTGAGCTGACATTGTCAAAATTAAGCAAGTTATCAGGGTATCCTTCTCGTGATATTTCTCAAGTTGTCAACATGATGCTATCAAAGAACTTTAAGGAGTACTTGTGTGAGATAAGAGTTGGGGAAGCTCAAAGACTTCTAATGCACAAGGAGGAACACAAAACAGTATATGAGGTAATGGTAGCCGTAGGCTTTAATTCCAGGTCTATTTTTCATAAACACTTTAAAGAGACTTTCGGGTGTACGCCAAAAGAGTACCAGCAAAGGTGTTCGCAATACAGATCTATTCAATCAGACACAATTAGAGTTGACCAACTGGAGGTGGCTTAACGTTATGCAATATTAATCTTCAGTAATAACTCAGACCTTGTATAAACTCAGCCATCAGCTGGGTTTTTTATTTGTCTCTTTTTCCTTACTCACAAACAATGATTATCTTATTTGACTATCGTCAAATGCAATTGACTGATTTAATTTTCATTCTTTTGGTATTCTATTGACTTTGCAATAAAAAAGAAACAAACTAGAGTGACTGGAGATGCTTCAATTTTGGAGAATGAATATCAGCCAGTGTAATGGCTAACATCTGAAAGAAAATTGGAAGAAGTACCATGGAAGTAAGCGATCATGTGATGGGAAAAAAAGAAGGACACATACTCAAACTTATGAAGAAGATTCTAGTTTCACAGTGGTCCGTGTCCTTGCTTGCTTACTAATTTATGTTCACAACAATATTACCAAAGAGTTATCTGTAACGTGTTCGTAAACATCAGATTGAACATTTTTTTTTGCCGGCAGTAATTCAATGGCCAGTGCAATACCCCAAGATTCATCAAAACACTAAAAAACCCTCTTTAAAGTCTTTAAGCGCTTATTTTGTCAATATTCACCAGGAATAAAAAATGTTCAATTACATGCAATAGCACATCATTGCATACTTTCTTCAACACATTTGGATGAGTTATAACAAACAAATAAACTAATATGAAGAAAGTTTTACTATTAAGTTTTTCGTTTGTGTTTATCCTGTGCACAGGAGTGTTAGCACAAACGCGAAGCATATCCGGTAAAGTAACCGGTGCTTCAGATGGTATAGGATTACCAGGTGTAAACGTAATTCTTAAAGGTACCACCACAGGTACTACTACTGACATTGACGGAAACTACAGATTATCTGTTCCGGATGATGCCGGTGTTTTGGTGTTTTCCTTCATTGGTTTGAAAACACAGGACATAGAAATAGGAGCCAGGTCCGTAATTGATGTTTCTATGAAAGAAGATGTTGAGACACTGAGCGAGGTTGTAGTTACTGCTTACGGTATTGAGAGACCGGCGGATGAAGTAGCTTATCAAACCGAACAGGTGGACTCAAAGACACTTATGCAAGGACAACAGCAGGTTGTAGCCAGCGGTCTGGCTGGAAAAGTAGCTGGTTTGCAAGTGAACGTACAGAGTAGTGGGGTAAATCCTCAAACTCAGATATTACTTAGAGGTCTTAGATCTATTAGTAATAACAATGAAGCGTTGGTAATTATTGATGGATCCATTGCCTCTTTAGCTGCATTCAATGATCTGAACCCGCAGGACATTGAAAGCGTGAATATCATTAAAGGAGCCACTGGTGCTGCTCTTTATGGTGCTAATGCTTCAAATGGTGCGGTTGTTGTAACTACTAAGTCAGGTACTGTTGGACAGCGTTTCAAAATGGGACTCAACAGTTCTTTTACCGTGGAAGAAGTGGCTTATTTGCCAGACTTTCAATCTGAGTATGGTAGTGGTATAGACGGTCACTATGACCCGGTGGAAAACCTAAACTGGGGACCAAGGTTTGACGGCAGAATGAGAATTGTAGGTCCTGATTTTCCAGATGATTATGTGCTGGATGATCAAGTTATTCCTTATGCACCTATCAAAGATAATTTAAGAGACTTTTATCAGCAGGGATCAACATTGAACAACACTTTATTTTTCTCAGGTGGAGATGAATCAGGATCTTATTATTTGTCTTTAGGAAATGTACAAACTAAAGGTATTGTAGAAGGTGATGAATATGAAAGAATCACAATCAGGGCGAATGCTGATAAAAAGATTGGGAAATTGAAACTTGGCTTGAGATCAAGTTACTTCGCAGATGATACTGACGTACATGCACAACAAATGGGAGATCAAAACAGAACTTTATACTGGTTTGTTTTGAATACACCTCAGCAGATTCCATTAGGGGATTATAGAGATTGGGAAAATCCTGCAAGTTACGCTTATAAGGACAACTATTATAATGCATACTATCAGAACCCTTGGGAAATGAAAGATACAAACAGGGATACTGATAAGACAAACAGGTTAGTTGGAAATATTAGTGCAGAATATGAGATCACTGAAAATATCAAAGCATCAGGTAGAATGGGTATTGATAACTCATTTGGCAGTGGTAAAGAATGGAGAGATGCGCAGACATATGATCCAAACTTACAATGCTGTCACACTCCGGTAAGTTCATATTTGATTGACAGTGAATTCCAGAGATTGGAAGTCAATGCAAATGCTTTGATATCAGGTAGTTTCAACTTAACAAGTGAAATTTCTTTGAAACCGATCGTCGGTGCAGCCTTTATTGATAATGGCTGGAGGAGAAGTACAGTTACCGCAAATAACTTAAGTATACCTGGATTCTATGATATTTCGAATGGTACTGGTCAGTTAATTGGATTCGCTGATGAGTTCAAACTTAGGGAATACGGTATTTTCGCTGATGTTACACTTGGTTGGAGAGAGCAAATATTCTTAAACCTTGCCGGAAGACAAGATTATACCTCTACACTTCCTACTGATGATAATGGATATTTTTATCCTGCAGCCAGCTTATCGGTTATATTATCTGAAATGGTACCAGCTATTACAGCCAATGGTATTCTATCATTCGTGAAACTGACGGCTAGTAATGCTACTGTTTACAACGACTTAGGAGCATTTCAGCTAAATGAAAGATATACAACTGCTAGAACAGTACCTATGACTTTCCCATTCCCTTTTGGTGCAGTCAATGGGTTTGAGGCTTCCAGAACGGTAGTTGATTCAGAGATTAGTAAAGAGAAATTGAACACCACTGAATTTGGTTGGAATCTTGGTTTCCTTAATGACAGGTTCCAGCTTAATGGATCGGTGTACAGAACTACTACTACTGACCTGATCACATTCACATCTCCTTCATTTACCTCCGGAGCAGAGAGTTTCCTTACGAACATTGGTAAACTTGTAAACGATGGTATCGAAGTAACTGTAAGTGGTAACATACTTCGTTTAGGAGATTTCACCTGGGATGCTAATGTGAACTTCACTTCAAATGAGTTAGTGGTGAAAGAAATCAAGGATGACCTTGAAGAAATTGCAATCATCACATGGGGTGGTGGAAATTATGGTGTATTCGCACAGAAAGGTGAGGCATTTCCTCAATTGAAGGCTCAGGCATATCAAAGAGATCCAAATGGCAGAGTAGTAATCGATCCAGCAAACGGAAACCCAATTATTGGAGAAGTAGAAGCATTTGGAAAAACTACTCCTGATTACATCATCGGTGCAACTTCTGCATTCGGGTGGAAGGGAATCTCAGTTTCAGCTACAATTGATTATAGAACAGGTCATGTTTATTATGAGCAGGGATCGGATCAAATGGAATTTACTGGAAGATCTCTTGAAAGCGTGTCTTCAGACAGACAGGATTTCGTTTTCCCTAACTCAGTAATCGAAGTTGAACCAGGTGTATTCGTTGAGAATACCAGCATTCCTGTGACTGATGGAGTGATGGGATTCTGGCAAAACACTTACAATGAGGCCAAAGAAAATTATGTAAAGGATGCTACTGCATTAAAAATCAGAGAGCTACAAGCTAGCTATAGCTTACCTAAGTCATTGTTAGAAAAAACAGGAGTTTTAAGTGAGGCACAAATTGGATTCATTGGAAGAAACCTATGGACAAGATTGCCAGATGAAAACAGATTCGCTGACCCTGAATTCAATAATACAGGTGTAAATGGCGATGTTCAAGGAAATGGCATTGGTATTGGTGGATATTTTGCGACTCCTCCTACAAGATCATTTGGAGCCTTCCTTAACCTAACATTCTAAAATTAATCAGAAGAATAATGAAAAAGATCATATATATATACATGCTTTTTGCAACACTTTTTGTGAGTTGTGATGAGTGGTTGGATGTAAATCAGGATCCCAATAACCCTACAGAGATTGGTCCTGACTTAAGCTTGCCAGTAGCTCAATTTTATACAGCATACTGGCTGGCAAATGATAGAAGAGTGAGTCACCTTGGTAACATATTCATGGTGAACTGGAGTGAATCTGCTGGTTTCTCCTGGTATGATACAGAATTCTTGTATCAGGCAAATTCTACTTTCTATAACAGAATATTTGATGATGCTTACAGATTAAACATGAAGCAATTCACTGATATTGAAGGAAAGGGAGATGACTACCTGGCATATGACGCCATAAGCATGATTATGAAAGCCTATACCTTTCAGATTTTGGTGGATTTCTACGGTGACATTCCTTACTTTGATGCATTAAAAAGAAGTGATGTAGCAACACCTGCATATGATAATGCACAAGCTATTTATGATGACCTTATTGTCCAATTATCAGCGGCTCAAGACCTTCTGGATCAGGCAGAGGCAAATACTAACAGTGTTCTACCTGAAGATGATGATGTAATGTTTGGTGGTGATCTGCTCATGTGGAAACAATTCGCCAATAGTGTCAAGCTAAGAATTCTTACCAGAGAAAATCAGGTGAAGGATGCTGGTTACATTACGACAGAGTTAGCTGCAATTGCGGAGGAGGGTTCTGGTTACATCACAGCAGACGTAGAGATCAATCCTGGATTTACGCAACAGCAAAATCAACAAAGTCCTCTTTGGGAATCTTTTGGTGCTGATGAAACAGGTGCTGAGCCACTTTCTGGTCAGGCAACTTGTGCTTCTGAATTCATGATAAACTATCTAACAGACACAAGTGATCCAAGAATAGACTTTTTGTTTGAGGAACCCGCAACTGGCCACTTAGGTGTACCTCAGGGAATTACCTCAACGCAAGATGTATATGCTCCGGCTTTAGTTTCAAACTTAGGACCTGGCCTTTTAATCGGGCCTTCACAGGGAACTAAGGTAATGACTGTTGCAGAAGTAATGTTTAATCTGGCAGAACTAGCGTTGAACAACTTCGGTGGTGATGCAGAGGCTCTCTATGAGGCAGGTGTTCAGGCTTCATTTAATACATTAGGAGCAGGTGATGCAAGTGTTTATTTGTCTCAAAATATTGAGAATATTGGATACGATGCTTCATCTAATAAACTTGCTGCTATCATCAATCAAAAATGGTTAGCAATGCAGGGAATTAACGCGGAACAGTCCTGGTTTGATCATTCCAGAACAGGCTTTCCTGATAATATTCCGATTTCTGTGGAAGCACCGAACCTGGTAAGGCCTGTTAGATTGGCATACCCTGCAAGTGAGTTGAGTCAGAATTCTGAAAATATTCCTGACCAACCTAATGTATACACAGCTAAAATATTCTGGGCTAATTAAAATTTAGAATAATGAAAGTGATAAAACATATATTTATATTTCTTCTTGCCTTAGGTACACTTACATCATGTTTTGATGACGATACCTTTGTGGATGAAGTAGAATCAACTCCTGTACTTATAGGTTTCTCAAATCGTACAGCGGCTGTATCCGCAGTTTCTGATGGACAGGAGTATGAAAAATTGATGGAAGTAAGCCTTTTTGGTCCAAGTAGTAAAGATATTACTACACCAATTACGGCAACCATTTCAGTAGATCCGTCAAGTACTGCACAGGAAGGAGTGCATTACAGATTATTGTCTAATGAATTCACAATTGGACCAGATGATAACAAGTTGGGTAATTTCCCTGTCATGATGTTAACTGATGGAATTGAACCTCCTTTGGCTGCAAATCCAGTTCTTGTATTGAATGTTACACAAGCAACTGGAGATGGTAGAGTAATTGCGAGTGGATCTCAACTTGTGATCAACATGCTTTACTTATGCTATGCAGATTTAGCTGGAACTTACGTAGGAACCAATGATTGGTGTGATGAAACATTCGTCGCTGAAATCTCACCCAATCCCGATGGAAGCTGGTACATGACCGTTGCAGATGGAGGATTCCTTCATACTTGTACGTCTAATACTACACTTCTCAATTGGGGTAGTATTAATGAAGTGTGTGGTACTATCCAACCTACTGCAAACCTTAGATACGGAGGTCTTGGAATTGGAGTAATCCAAACTGGGACATGGGATCAGGAGACTGGTACCTTGATCATGGAACACACTGATGAATTCTTCAATGGTGGACCGTACGAGTGGACTTCAACTTACGTAAGACAGTAAATCAATTTGATAATCAAGACTTTAATGAATATGAAAATAAATAGAAGTAATAGATTGCTAGTGCCGGTATTGGCACTGGTAACCCTGTTCTACTCATGTTATCCAGAGCAGGATATAGAACCGGTTGATTCTCCGGATGATTTACCGAATGCAGTTATTGAACCTGCTGCTTCAAACAGCGATAATCCAATGGAAGGTGATACACTAACATACAATATCACTGTTGATAAGCTGGTAGCTAATGATGTAGACTTTAGTGTGGTCTTCGGAGATGGAAATGAGATTGACTCTGATGATATCGAGGTGATTGGAGGAACTCTACTTCAACACAGATTCGAAACTAGTATTTCGATTGTGCTAATTGAAGATAATATTCCTGAAATCGATGAACCGTTGAACTTTTCAATTTCCGCTGAAGAGGATATTACCTGGAATTGGCAGTTAGGTCCTGCATCAGAAGTAGAAACCTTGAATTTCGCATTGCCAAATGTGAACAATCCTGATGCACTTACCTTGACATTTGCCTGGGATGATCCCGATCATGAAATGGATTTTGATCTATTTGTAGAGCATGCAACTGAAGGGTCAGTGAGTGCTCAAACTACTGGTGATAATCCTGAAATCGATATGGGTCTATTAAATGAATATCCTGATGGTACCTACTATATTGGTGTTGACCCATATGATGTGCAGGATGGAGATATCAATTTTGAAGTAAGATTTGGTGAGCCAAATGGTGATGTAGAAGTGTTTGAAGGCGTTTTCAATGTTGCAAACCTTGATGACTACCAGCAGGATACGTTTACAGCATGGGCTTGGCCTACATACAGAGTACTTACTGTTGTGAAGTCTGGTGACAACTACACCGCAACGTTTGAGTTTTAATACTGTTTGTCACTAATTGATCGGAGAGTTCTCCTTAGGTGGGGAACTCTCCATTTTATTATGTATTACTTAGCTGTTAGAATTTTGTTATCTACTAGTTGTTGAAATGCATCCACCATTGAGTCAGATAATGGTCGATATGTCATGTCTAACTCTTTCTTGCTTTTCGAATTGTCCGCCACCCATTTGTAACCGACATTGTTGGAAATGTATTTTCTAGTTATGGTTCTGTTTACCAGTGGTCCTACGAGCCACAATAACCACTTCGGGGCAACAGATTTTGGAATCGGAAAATCTTTGCCGAATTTTTGAAATAGGGGTTTTGTCATTTCAGGGAAACTTGTATTATGGCCAGCTACAATATTTCTTCCATTGGCATTTGGTAAAAAGCCTGCGTTATAATGAGCAATTGCCAGGTCTCTTACATCTACCACACCAAATCCAATATCCGGAACACCTGATTTTAAAGTTCCATCACCCAATTGCTTAAGAAAATTAAAACTCTCTGACGTAACATTATCAGTGGTAATCGCAGGTCCCATAACAAAAGGAGGGTTTATAGCTACTAAATCCCATTTATCCTGTGTATCAGCAATTTTCCATGCCTCTTTTTCCGCAACTGTTTTCGAATAAGAATACGGGTTATAGGTTAGCGAACTACTTGTATTCCATACTTCCTCTGTAAATTTTTGATCAGGAGTATTGTGTATGTCGTTGTTGTCACCGTATACAGCGGCACAGCTACTTGTCAATACGACTCTTTTTACACTTTCTGTCTTTTTAGCCTGATTAAGGACATTTCTGGTACCGTTTAAAGCAGGATCAATCAATTCCTTTTGAGCATCTTTGACATCTAATGTAAACGGAGAGGCCGTGTGATATACAAGTTCACATCCCTTCATTGCTTCCGCATAGGAACCCTCATCTAACAAGTCGGCTTTAAACAATTTAATGTTCCCAGGAGAATTTTCAGCAAGTTTTTTGAGATGACTTACTTTCTTCTCATTTTCAGGTGAGCGAACTGCTGCATGAACAGTAATACCCTCATCTAATAACTTTTTAACCAACCATCCTGCCACAAATCCAGTGGCTCCTGTTACCATTACAGGTTTTGATTTATCTATTTGTTTCATGACTGAAATGTTTCAATTTATTTGATACAAAGGTGAGACCTTTGGTACTTATTTCTACACACAAATACCTGATCAAACAACACATTATCAGGTAATTAGTTATCCCGGAATTGCTGCGGACTCATTCCTGTCTTTTGCTTAAAGAGACGACTGAAATAGTGAGGATAGTTGAATCCCAATGCATACGCAATTTCATTGATTGTATCATTTGAATTCAAGAGCATCATTTTACCTCTGTCTACCAAAAAGTCATTAATATGATCCTTGCCACTTCTACCGGTTTCTTTCTTCAACAGGTCACTTAAATATCCAGGAGAAAGATGTACATTATCTGCCAGGTAGTTAATGGAAGGAGATCCATATTCAAGCGCCTGACTTGTTTTATAATAATCTTTGAGCAATTTCTCTATCTGAGAAATGATGTCCTTGTTTTGGTTGGTCCTGGTGTTGAATTGTCTTTCATAATACCTGCCACAATAACTCAGTAAAAGGTCAAGGCCTGCCACAATCACTTTCTGACTGTGATTATCAATTCTTTGCTCATACTCATCTTGAATCTTCAAAGCACAATCGGTTATCGTTTTCTCCTCGTCTTCTGAAAGGTGTAAAGCCTCATAATTTTCATAGGAAAAGAAGGTATAATCATCGATAGTTTGACCTAAAGCTGACCTTCTAATCAGATCAGGGTGAAACATCAGTACCCACCCTGTACCATTCGGCTCATGATCAATTGACGAAGACATTACCTGACCAGGTGCGGTGAAAACCAGGACGCCTTCATTGAAATCTATGTCATGACGGCCATAGCTGAAAGCACAATTGGAGTCTTTTAGCCAAATACTATACAGGTCAGTCGTTATTGGTGTTCCTGGTGGAATACCTGTGAAATCTGTTTTCGAAATGTCCAATAGACTCACTAAGGGGTGCTTTGGCTTTTCGTAACCAAGTATTTCATGAACCTGACTAATCGACTTAATTTTCACAATCTCACTCATCTCAGAATTTATTAGAGCTACCCCAATTGGTTAGAGGAAGCATGTTTTGTTATTCAATTAACAAAATTACCTGGAATTCGTCCACTCACTAAACACAAAAAGGTGAATACTACACACAAATTAAGGATTGTGATTCAGAGGGTTATGCTAAATATTTACAAAAGTGAGGATTATCAATTTTAATTATTTACATTTATGAGGAAAATGATTTGCTAATTTATGAAAGGTAACTATCTAGGGGAGTTCGAAGAACTGGTTTTATTAAATGTTGCGAGCCTTGGTGAGGAGGCTTATGCAGTTTCTGTCAAAAATGAGATAGAGCAACATCGCAAAGTAAATATCAGTGCAATACATTCCGCACTCTACAGACTTGAAGACAAAGGTTTCCTCACTTCAGAATTTGGAGGTGCAGCAAGTAAAAGGGGAGGTAAGCAAAAGCGATTTTTCAAAATTACTGCTGCTGGATTGGCAGAATTACAGCGGTCTAAAGATCTAAGGCAGGAGTACTGGAAGAATATTCCCCAATTATCCTACTCGCTTATTTGTAAGTCATGAAACAATATCGTCCACCGCGATTAGGGGTCAGGTTACTTCGTAAAATTTACACTTCTGAACTATTTGATGAAGTATATGGCGATCTACATGAAATATTCATGGATAGGGTGGAGGAGAGGGGTATTTGGTTCGCCCGGCATCAATTTATCATTGACAGCTTACTCTCAATTAGGAATTATGATTTAAGAAGAAGAAAAAAGGTCACTCAAAATAATACAATAGCCATGTTTAACAATTATTTCAAAATCACATTAAGAAATATCACGAAGGATAAAACTTATTCTTTGCTAAATATTTTCGGTCTGGCGCTGGGGATTGCCGCGTTTATATTTATACTCCAATATGTGAGTTATGAACGAAGCTATGACAAGTTTCATAGAAGTCATGAAAACCTGTATCGCATTAGGTACAAAGTTTATCAGGCAGGAGACCTGCATATTGATTGTGCCGCAGCAGTACCAAGAGTTGGTCCCTTTATGAAGGAGAAAATGCCTGAAGTCATTGACTTTGCAAGAGCATTTCCGGTTGACGGTATCATTTCTAAGGATCAGATAACATACAGGGAAGACAGGATACATATAGTAGATCCATCTTTCTTAAAAATCTTTGATTTCCCTTTGATCCGAGGAAATCTGGGTACAGTCTTAACAGCACCCAACCAGATGGTTATCACTGAGGAGATTGCTAACAAGTACTTCGGTTCAACAGATGTAATTGGTAAAACACTGAAATACACCTCCTGGGTTAAAGGAGATTTCGAAATTGTGGGAGTCACAGAAAATGTACCTGATAATAGCCATTTCAAATATGATTTCTTGATTTCTTACGAAACTCTGAATGAGCATACCAGACGAGAAGATGGGACATCAAGTTCCGAGACACAATGGGGGTGGTATGACTTCAACTCATATGTCCTTCTTCGAGATGGAACTGACCCAATAGCATTCGACAAGAAATTTGATGAATATGTAAGGGAGGATAGAAAAGAGGAGATGGAAAAATATGACTTCCGACCAGAGTTTCCACTCCAACCCATCACCGACATTCACCTGTATTCAAATCTTTTACAGGAATCTGAACCTGAGGAGCAAGGAGATGGTCAGGCTGTAGCTTTGTTAACCATTATTGCTGTTTTTATACTCGTCATTGCCTGGATAAATTATATCAATCTAGCAACGGCACGTTCCACTGAAAGGGCTAAAGAAGTCGGGATTCGGAAAACAATGGGTGCATACAAAAATCAATTGGTTTATCAGTTTATCGCTGAGGCATTTATTCTAAACCTTCTTTCACTGGTACTTGGAATACTCATTGTGCTTGTTGGAATCAGATCATTCAATCAATTAACCGATTCCACATTGAGTACAACCTTCCTGCTGGACGGTTCTTTTTGGCTGATTGGTCTGGGTATATTCATTTTGGGAGTGTTACTCTCGGGGTTGTACCCTGCATTTGTTTTGTCATCCTTTGAACCAGTTCAGGTGCTGAAGGGAAAATTCATTCGAAACGACAAAGGAAATACTCTTAGAAGGACACTGGTTACTTTTCAATTTGCAGCCTCGATATCGTTAATCGCAGGTACATTTATTGTTTTTCAGCAATTGAAGCACATGAACAACACAGATCTTGGATTCTCAATTGGCAATAAGATGGTTGTAAAGAGCCCATCTATATTTCAGGTTGATTCCCTATCTGGCAGTATCGCCAAAACATTCCGTACAGAATTAGCCAGAAATCCGATGATTCGTGACATTACAATTAGCTCCAATGTTCCTGGGGATGAGATTTTCTGGACCAGTGGCATGAAGAGGCTTGAGGATACCAAGGATAAGTACCATACAATGTACAATGTAAGCATTGATGACAAGTATTTCCCGCTGTATGACATTGAAATTATTGCTGGTAGAAACTTCGATCATAAGTTGGCTATTGATACGGGTTCGGTGATCCTTAATCAATCCGCGATAAACCTATTGGGCTATACAAGTGCAGAAGAAGCGATCAACCGGAAAGTAAATTTCAGAGGATCGGTATTTACGATAGTTGGTGTTGTGGATAATTACAATCAAATGTCCGTTAAAAATGACGTTTCCCCAATCACATTCCTGCGGGATGAGGAAGATTTCAATTACCTCACTATTTCAATGGAAACAGACGATTACAAATCGTTAATGAGCGAGGTTGAATCAGCTTACCTGGATTTTTTCCCCGGAAACCCATTTGAATTTTTCTTTCTGGATGATTTTTTTAACCGGCAATATGCCAATGAAAGAACCTTTAGTAATGTTTTCACACTTTTCGCTGTATTTGCGATTGTAGTTGCTTGCCTGGGGCTATTTGGACTGGCGTCATTTAGCGCTCTACAGAAGACCAAAGAAATTGGTGTTCGGAAAGTCCTGGGGGCTAAAATCAAGCAGATTGTGATATTGTTGTCGAAGGAGTTTGTTGTTTTAATTGCCATCGCCAATGTAATTGCTTGGCCAGCAGTATATTTTGCCATGGATAGCTGGTTGAATGGATTTGCTTCTAGAATAAATGTAAGCTTTTTGGTACTAGTGATTTCAGGGATTTTGGTGCTATTAATAGCACTTATTACAGTCGGCTATAAAATCATTCGGACAGCTAAAGCCAATCCTGTGAATGCATTAAGATACGAATAGAAGACATCGGGTGTGGGACATTTGATCACACCCTTTTTTCAAATCTCACTTTTTTGATTCCAATTGGGGTATCAAAAACTTCCACTTCCTCAAAGCCCATTTTTAAATAAAGTGTAGTAGCAGGGCCATTGTCTACTCCAGTTTCCACCGTATAAAGGGATGAATCGAAAGTATCAAATACATGTTGTACAAGTTTCCTACCAATACCCTTTCTGAAATGATCAGGGTGTACAACCAGACTATTAATATGGGTACTACCGCGATCATGTTCAATTTCAATTACAGCTGCTAATTCATGGTTTTCCAGATAACCCAAAAATTGTGTCTCGCTGTTTATGAATTTTTCTAATGGTCGCTTTAATGGAGGAAATTCTTTCGCCCCTAATAGTTCGGCCTCAATTGCGTAGGATGCCTGAAATACATCCCTGATCTGCTGGGAAACTGAGCTATTTGAATGGTTTAAGGTAGTAATCAAAAGTTTAGTTACTTTGAATGGTTGAATTTTCCAGTAAACTCGCCTGATAGTTTAAAATAACTTGTTTTTTCACAAAATAACCTCTTGAGAGTAAGAAAATATAGTTGTTAAGCGCATTGAATAACATTTCAAGATTGTCTTCTTTATAACTTTCATTTCCAAAATAGCTCCAGTTTCTTGACAGGTATTCATCGAAGTTAGATCGCATGGCATCAGTGATCTCGGGTTCATAAAGACTATCCTCTAACAAATTTCTGATCTTATCTTTCAATTCAAATTCTAACAACTCAAACTCACTAAATTTCTTGCGTATTTCTTCATAAGGTAACGTGTAACTGATAAATTGAAGTGCCTCATTCATTCTACCATATATATCTTGATTCTTGTCGAACTTCTCATCATATTCAAAAAATACTGCATATAAACTCTCCAGTCTATCTGACTTATCCAGAGCATTGAAAAATGAATATATTTTAATATCATTCATTCTAATTTGCTCAGTCTTTTCGTCAAGATCAACATTCAGTCTTGTAATTAACTGAGAGGCCTCTTTGCGATTATACTTTTTGCCGTCGTAATCAAACGTCTTAATTGGAATGGATTTATCAGCAACCTGTTTGAGAAATTCTATATCGTTTTGAAGGGATATAATTTCATAAACAAATTCTACCATTTTGTCAGAGAAAAGCTCCTTGATTCCTTCATTTTTAACATTTCCCGTTTCCTGAAAATCAAACTTAATAGGGTTTTTATCATCATAATAACCATTATAGATTTTTGGAAAGGAATTTTTCTCAACCTCTTCTTGATAATGGTTTGCAAATGTTGACTGGTCAATGAATTCTACCTTATCTTGATATTTGACATTCTCAAATAACTTTCTCGTAAGTAATCTTTGACGATCTTCAAGGGATAGGAAAATGGTTTCAGCGGGTAAGTTATCAAGATCTTCAGCTCTCAAATTGGTAGCTTCCAATCGGGCAATTCTATCTTCTGTGCTAGGATGGGATGCCCATTGGTCTTTAACAACAAGTTTCGATTTATTGAATTTATTCAAGTCGTCTACTGTAACAACTGGAAAAGATTCTTTGATTGGTAATTCACTTTCCCTGGCTAGTTCCTGCATAACATAATATTGTTGCGGGTAAATGTTTTGTGTGCAAATGTTATCGTTGAACTTCTGTTCGTAAAATGACATGACAGAATTGAAAGAATAGTCAGCCAGGGATAAGCGTAATAATGAACTTTTGAGCGGCTCATACCCTGTTACACTAGCAGCTATTTCATCTGCATGAAATTCCATTTCCCGAGATAATGCCATATAGCTTTTGTTGACCACTTCATACAGTTGTCTAAGTATCCATTGAACAACAGCAATTATTTGAACAGCAATGGCAACAAAAATTGAGAAGTACCCACTGATACTGGCCCATTTCTGGATCAACCGTTCATAGGACTCATTGTCAAATAACATGTTAAATATCACCTGATTCACATTGTAGACATAACTACCTACTTTCATGCTCCTTTGAGAGAAGTGGCCAAATTCATGTGATAAAATTGCTTTTAGTTCAGATCTGGTGACTGTATTCACCAAACCCATTCCTATTTGCAGATTTTTCCGGATCGGGAGGAACATGCTCCAGAAACTCGAATCATAGAAAACTGAAGCATTCACATCAGAAGTTAAGTAAACCTTTTTCGGAAAAGTAGTTTGAACATCCTGTACTATCTGATCTATCAATTTGAATAACTTAGGCTCATCCTTTCTAATTATCTCAACCATGTTTGAGCGCTCCACCTTATGTTTTGTAAACATAAATTTCAATAGGAAGATCAGTATTAAAAATCCTAAACTAGCCAAACCGATTCCCAGCACAATAGTTAAAAATCGGGGAAATGAAACGATTAACATAAGACCTCCATAAACACTAAGAGCTGTAAGGCCTATAGCTATTATTAGAAGGATAAAATACGTAATCACAAACAGAGTTATAGACAAAATAGCCTTGGTCGATTGTGACTTAAATTCTGGAGAAAGCTTTACTTCCATTCTTGAATGTTTTGAAACTCTATAGGTTTATTGACTTCTAAGTGTAGCTAATTCCTCTTCAGTGAATGTTCTAAAAGAGAATTTGTAACCTTCATAACCCGCAATACCATAGAAGACAATATCCATAGCGCTAAAGGTTTCAGCCATTACTTCAAAAAAGTAGCTGTAATCAAACAGGATCAATGTCTCGAAAAAACCAAGACCCTCAGACAATGAGTAGAATCCAATAATACTGAAGAAATTACCTAATACACAGCTTAGAACCGCTATTGTTCCCCCTAGAAATCCGAAAATTGGATCCATTCCTTTGCCAGCATATCGCATTGAAAATCCAACGCCGGCTCCTATGGCCAATGCCATATAACCAATTTGGTACTCAGTAGCCACAGTAATCAGACCCCACAGAATTGCGCCTAATAACCCTACACATACTCCAACAATCACGGCTCTAGATAGGTTTTGCTCAAGTCTCAGTGATTCCATTGCTTCATTAGATATCATACCATGAAGTTCAGTGGAGGGAATTGGTTCAACTTCAGTTTGTTCAACTTTAACAGTCTCATCAAGATTGAAACTTGGGCATTCATTTTCGAAATTCGGCTTTTCATTAGTGATGGAACAGACCATACCTATGTTCATGTCCATTTTTCTGTTAGTACATCTCTTGCAAAAAGACAATTGTTCTTCTAGTGTCATTGGTATAAATGATTATAGTTAGTGATAAAAACAGTATGTTGATTGACTTATGGTCAATGTTAACAAGCTGTAAAATAGAACTTTCCGGAAGTTGTTACAAATGGAATTTGCAAAAGTGTGTAGTAGACACGTTAACCAATCACTACAGAGGTCATGCTGATACTACCCATAACCAACTTGTCATTGAATAGAGAAAGATTATCAGATTTTCCTTGTAAACCAATGGTGTAGATCAAAGGGAGAAAATGATCAGGAGAAGGTATGGCCAGGTTCCAGGCTTGTCCTTGATTTTGATAGGCTAACAAAGGATCAATATTTCCATCAACCAATAATTCATTGATTTTTGCCCTTGCTTCTCTTGCCCAATCGTACCCATGGTCATCTAAATCTGCTCCTTTCCAGTCAATCATTCTTAGGTTATGGACAATATTTCCACTTCCGATGATTAAAACTCCTTTGTCTCTCAACTGTGCGAGTCTTTGCGCTAATTCAAAATGATAAGATGGGGGTTTGGTATAGTCAATGCTTAATTGTATTACAGGAATGTTCGCTTCAGGGTACATATGCTTGATGACAGACCAGGCGCCATGATCCAGTCCCCATTCATGATCAAGGTCAACATCATAACCAGATAATATTTTGGCAGTTTCTTCAGCAAGTTCAGGGTTACCAGGGGCAGGGTACTGAACAGCAAATAGTTCTTTCGGGAACCCATAAAAGTCGTGGATGGTTTTGGGACTTTCCATGGCAGTCACCATCGTCCCCTTAGTGAACCAGTGCGCGGAGATACATAGAATGGCTTTAGGAGCAGGCTCAATAGCCCGCCCTGCTTCACGAAAACCCTTTACAAATTGATTTTCTTCGATGGCATTCATCGGACTCCCATGTCCAAGAAATAGCGCTGGCATACGATCTGAATTTGATAGACTATCTGCCAGCTTATTAAGGTCCTGAAGTGTATTCATACTGCTCATAAATGGAGCAACGCCCATTAATTTTAAAAACTCGTTTCTTTTCATGGTTAGTCGTGACCACCGTAATAATCACTTTCACAGACTGAAAGTTCCTCGAATTTAATAAATTAATGTATGTACATCTAATTTTTAATGTAGCTTTATTCTAAATTGATTGTTTTACCTTCTTTGGCACTTCTTACAGCAGCATCCAGGATCTCCATGACAATCATATTGTTATCCAGAGATGAAAGGTCATACGGTGAAGTATCAATATCATTTCTAATAACTGCCACGAAATATGCGAATGGGTCATCATAAGGGGCTTTTCGTTCTTCCAGCGTGTATTGTTGCTCGTCAAACCCATCATAACCCTCAGCAATTCTAACTCTAAGGTTGTGGCGATTATCCGCATGGATTACTCCTTTTAACCCATAAATCTCCATGTCTTTTCTTCCAATTGGCCAGTTCCAGGAAGGTTCAATAATGGCTGTTGCACTTTCGTAGGTCAAAAGAATTGTCGCTTCGTCATCTACTTTAGGGTTGTTTTCGGGTTGTAATTGTTGGGTAACAGCTGTGACAGACGTAGGGCGTTCGCCATCCATGATCCAGGTCATTAAATTGGCTCCATAACAACCAAAATCTATTATGGCACCTCCTCCATTGAGTATAGGGTCTGTGAGCCATTCTAGAAACTCAGGATCTACACCAATTTTCTTGGGTCCTCTGTGGCCGTCTCTCACAATTACTTTTCTTACATCGCCAATGAGGGTGTCCTTTTTTAGTATATCGTAAGCTTTGTGATTAGTGGGGTACCAGGTAGTTTCATAGTTAGTAAGGAGCTGTATGTCATGCTTTTCAGCAAGCGCATACATTTTTTGAGCGTGTTCCAGGCTAACTGCAAGCGGTTTTTCCACCATTACATGTACGCCAAGAGGTGCAAACTTCTCAACCACACTGAGATGATCATATATGGTACCAAATGCTGTGACTGCTTCAGGTTTTTCAGACTTGATGAGATCATCCATAGTTTTGAATACCTTAGACGCTGGAAAATTGTACTGGTCTGTGTACCTTTTAGCCAATACCGCATTGGGCTCAACAATCCCAACAATCTTGATTTCGCCTCTCTTTTCACTATTGAATATCCAGTGTACATGAGTATGTGTGAGGCCAATCACCCCGATTTTCATTGGTTTAGCTTTTGCTGACAGATTTAAAACCATAGCGAGTAGCCCAATTAGTATTAAAAAATTCTTCATCTTACCATTTTATATTTTCGAGATGAAACTAATAAAAATTGGTAAAGCATTAGCCAAAAAAATAAGATATATCACATTACAAAACCATCAACAAGGAACCTGGAAATCAGAAATAGTAGCACCACCACTCCGATAGGAAGAAAATTTAATTTTCCAGAATATATATTCTTGACTTCACTATTTTGGCTAGCCTTAAGTATCCTAATAACTGAAGGAGTCAACATTACAGGTAAAACCAATGGGAAAACAAGACTTACAGGTGTAGGAGCAGGGAGTGATACTAAAACATTAAAAACAGTACCAATCATTAGCGGAAGGATGAACAACTGTTTAACTGTAGTCGACCATTTGTTGTTTTGATCTCCAATAGCAGCAGGTAAATAGGTACTTATAACAGGTGTTAGTACTCTGAAAAATAGTATTATACCGAATAATCCAAGTATTGAAAGTCTATATTGAGCAGGTTGTGAAACCTCAAAGCAGTATATATCTTTCCTGTATCTCCGTAAGGGACAAATGGTCCCATGATCACATAGCCAAAGAAAATAATTCCACCAACTACGGCCAGCCACCACAAAAAGGTGTATAATTTTGGACAGAAGATTTCTTGAGTAAAACAAGCACCAATATCCATTGTATCAATGAAAATTATGGACCGGCTACAGCAATTGAAGCATTTTGGTGTTGTGCAACACCGGTTTCAGAATATGACACGTAAGTATGATAAAGTGTCGCTTTCATGAGCCAATTCATGCAGAAAAGTGGTCAGAACAAAGGCAATGATGAAATAAGAGGTTTGGTTAATAATGCCTGAATGGAAGGTTCGCATCTTTTTTATGCTTAGATGCAAAAGTGAATACGCTGGTTACAAATGAAAAGGGCGACTCAGCTAAGGCCAAGCCGCCAGTGCGTAGGATTACACGCTTTTCTTATCTTTTACTGCACATGTACTGATTCCAAATGGTGCGTAAAGAGGACAAAACCTGACAAGACTAGTCAGTAAAAACACACCTCCAAGAATTAGTAATACAATGCCTACTACTCCACCAATTATTCCAGTGAAGTACAATGCTGCTATTGCAAAGGCAAGGATTATTCTGATAACCCTATCTGCTGAACCCATATTGATTTTCATAACTCAAGAATTTTATTTTGATAAATATTGAATCAGTAGAACAATCCCTGTAATGAGCGTTATGCAGGTTATACACATTGCTATGAATTTTAGGACTTTGTTCATCTCGATCTTTTTATCAAAGGTATGAGGGACAAAATCTCTGTGCAGTGACCTAAGTCACCACTACAGAATTTCAATACTATTGGAGTGCTGGATTACCTTATTTTCGATTTCAAGTTTTTTAATTACACGGCTGATCACTTCTCTTGCAGTACCCAGCTCTGAAGCTATTTGTCTGTGAGAAATTTTCAGTGGGTTTTTATTGGTGAGCGCAGTTTTTTCTTTGAGGTAGTCATAAAGTCGTTGGTCCATTCGGTTAAACATCACGTGGTGAATGGTGTCGAGTAGGTCGCTGTAACGTTGTTTATATTGATTGAAGAAGAGGAGATTGATATTCGGGAATTGCTGTGTCCACACACTACATTGATCAGTTGGGAGTAAGAGTGCTTTGGTATCTTCTTCAGTGCTTGCATAGACTTTACTGGGTTCATTACCCAATCCGGCAGCAAAAGACATGATACAGCTTTCATTAGGTTTGATATAATAAAGTAGTAATTCTTTGTCTTCATGCCTTGTATAGACCTTGATCAAACCTTCCAGGACCAGAGGTATGACTTTGACATACTGCCCTTCTCGCAAAATTTCTGTTTGTGACGGGACTTCTTTGTATATAGAATGTTTGATGATTTCCTCTGCAATCTTATTTCCGAGGATATTAGATAATTGTCGATTTCTTTCTTCCAGATTCATTGTGGTGTTACTGGTATTTGCTGTTGTTTAATTATGATATCACCAATTGGAATATCATTGATCAATACATTTTCCAATACTGCATCGCCATCTTTAATACTTACCAGTGCACAAGTGATTTGTTTTGAGTCAAAGGAAGCATCCCAATATGTTTCTTCCGCCCGGGGTGCTTTAGATTCTTCCATGTAAAACCTTGTGAAGGGATATTCAATAAACAACTCATTATTTACAGAAACGTAACTGATTTCAGCTTTAACGTAATCTACTCTGGCAGGTGCTTCTTTGGATACATCAATTATTTTGGCAAATCCTTCGCCATCCTCATCCAGATGCACAAAAACTGTTTGTCCGTTGACCCAATCATCTTTGTTTTCAATTTTGAAAGTATTTTCATCAAATGAAAGGGTAATGAATTTACCTCTAAATGGATCATTGGGATCAACAGGAGCTGTTTTGAATTTGAGTTTCCTTCCTTCTGTGAGCACCTTTTCCCTGCTGAAGATCATACTGGCCGGGACATATAATTGTATGAGAGCAACCAAAGTAAACGCAAGTATGACGAATTGTTTTCTATCCATTTTCCTTTCGTTTTTTAAGCATCCAATAATTTGTCGCAAAGAATCCAGCTCCTACCAGTAGAAACATTAAACCTCGCATCACAAAACTGATCTTTGCATCAAAGAAACGGCAAATGATCAAGGCAGTTATAGTGAGTAATCCATAGTTTAAAATTCCCAGGTGCTCCTTTTGTCCACCCTCCCTGATCGTGAGTAAACCCACTCCTAAAATCATTAAATTGATTACAACTATGCTGGATTTGGAAAATAAGCCAACTACGAAGCACAACCAGAACAATAAGAAAACCAAAGCAACTGGTTTCTCAAGAATAAACTGGAGATTTAGTTTTTTGAATAGCAGGGTAGCCCCAATGCCAGTTAAAATAAGCGATGTGTAGAGTTCAGGTGCTTCCAGCAATGAATCAAATTCTTTAACCAGGAGTTCCTCCCAAAACCAATTGAAACTCAGTGTAAGCAATAAAATAATAGTTCCCAGGGATCCCATTACCTTAAAGCCATTATTCACCAGTTTTTGCTTGTCAAAATATGCCAGATCACCGATAAGATATAATAGCCCAAATAAACTCATATAAGCTGTGAACATTAGTTCTTCATAGTGGCTTGCCAAAGTACCGAGCGTTATGATCACCGATAAGGGGAAGAACCAATTATGAAATGTCATGAAATTGCTATGAGGTTTGTTCCTGAATAACAGGTAGTAATGTGGAACAGCTGAAAGTAGCAGGGCCCAGTAAAGATAGGATGTTTCGTTTGGATAGGACCAGTAACTCACATGACAGGCATAGTAAGTGATTCCACAAATAAATAGTAGTGACGTAACGCTTGACCTCAGCAGATAGATCAATGGAAGGCACAGCAACATCCAGGTGCTGGTAAACGGACCAACGCCCCCGGGAATATTGTAGATTTGACCAACAAGTGAAATACTTGCGCCAATCGCAAAGAGAAGGTACACACCACTACTTTCACGCCAGGCTGTGTTGTCTGATTTTTTTACTAATACATAGAAGCAGATTGCCTGACCGATGACTAAAGGTAAAAAAGCAAAAACGGTCTTTGAACTCCTGCTGAGGTCATCCCAATTATGTGCAATTATCAAAATTATTCCGAGACCAACTAAAATAGCACCTAACACTGCAAACACTATGAAAAGTCTATTGCTGGTATTGCTCTCTTTTTGCTTATAGAATTCCCGAATACTATCAGCTGTTTGTTGGTCAATCACCTTCGCCTCAAGTAGCTCAGGGATGTCTTTTTCTACTCCCATATGAACGATTTAATCCAAAATAAATGGATCAACTGATGATTGCAAGGATAACGCCGAGTCTGAGGTTTAATTATGGTTCAATTGAGTTTAGGAAGAAGGATTTTGTGTCTTGAATCACCAATATTTGATACAAATTGACTATATTCTTTCAAAATGAAGAATTCTCCTAACTAATATCGTTTGGGTATACTTTCAAAATTAGCACTTTAACCAAATCCAATGAATTGCAACCTCAAACCTGGGGTTGCTTTTTTATTTGAGTTCCTTCCTGAGAAAAAAATGTACTTAGGAAGGTGATATTTTTAAAGAAACTGGAACTATAAGATAAATACCAATTTTATGCTCCTAGAACCTGAGATAGAAATTCAAAATAGAACAGATCGTATCAAAAAGTGGTACCAAGATGTATTCCCTAAGGCAGCCACCTTTGTGAAAAGCAAAGGAGGGTCCCTGGAAAAGGCCCGTGATATTTTCCAGGAAGCCGTCTTCATTTATTATGAAAAATTGAATGGAGAGTTTGATTTAAAAGAAAATGATAGCGCTTACTTGATCGGCATTGTAAGGAACTTATGGTTGAAATCTTTAAGAAATAGTAAGAAGCATGATTTGTTACAACATGAAAATGTGGCTGAGCAAAAGTCTTCTGAAATTCAGACAAATCTGTTGCTGGAATTCCTCAAGAAATCAGGTGAGCAATGTTTGCGACTCCTCGAGTCATTTTACTATGAGAAACTCAATATGAACGAACTTGCTCTAAGGTTTGGTTACAAATCAGAGCGTTCAGCCACGGTACAGAAATACAAGTGCATTGAGAAATTACGAAATGAAGTAAAATCAAAAACCATTACTTATGAGGACTTCCTTGACTGAAATAGAACAAATAGAAAACCTGCTCTTTCAGAAAGGAGATGCTTCAGATCGGTTAGTCCTGGAAGCTCGATTGATGATTGATTCAAAACTGAGGGATAAAATGACATGGCAGTCAAAAGTTTACGAGTTAATCACCAAATACGGTCGGCAAAAACTGAGGAAGGAAATCAGTTTGATTGAGGAGGAACTTTTTAATGACCCGAAACACCTTTCATTCCAGACCAGGATAAAAAACATATTCAAAAATAAATAATGAACATACAATCCAGCGTGATCCCCATGGTGATAGACCAAAACAGTAGGGGAGAGCGGGCATTTGACATATACAGCCTGCTATTGAAAGAGCGAATAATATTCTTAGGATCTCCCATAGATGACCAGGTCGCCAATCTGATTGTTGCTCAGCTGCTATATTTAAATAGTCAGGATCAAAATCGTCAAATTGATATGTATATTCAATCACCAGGAGGGGCAGTTTATGCCGGAATGGCCATTTATGACGCGATGCAGATGATTTCTGCACCTGTTTCAACAGTTGCTGTTGGTTTTTGTGGTAGTATGGCAACTGCATTACTCACATCTGGTGAGAAAGGAAAACGATTTGCTCTGGCGCAGGCTACAATCCACCAACACCCAACAGGAGGAGGAGCTAAAGGATACACCGAAGATGTGCGAATTGCTACAAGAGAACAAGAACGTTTACAAACTCAGTTGTTTCACATAATGGGCAAGAATACAGGTCATGATTGGAAGGAAATTGAAGCTTTCTTTGAGCGAGATAAATTTCTGAATGCGCTTGAAGCCAAATCCTATGGATTGGTAGATGCAGTTTTAGGTGACACTTCAAACCTGATAAAAATGGATGCTAAGGAATCTGAAATTGCTTTCTATGATCAATAAATATGGCGTACTAGTTAATTTGAACCCATCTTTCTCCATCCCAGGTCCAGAAATCATTTAAAGGGGTTTGTTCCTCTCCTTCATAAACTTTACCTCCAAATAGATAGACCAATCCTGTTTGATCAGAAAAGGTCATTCCAAAACTATGACGTGCTAAAGGTCCTTCATCAGGCAAGGTGGTAATGGTTCCATTGTCAATAGTAAATGTTTTGCCCTGTAGTGCATATCTGTAGTTTTTACCTCCAAAACCTACAACTACTTTACGGATAGGATCATAAATCATGTTATGATGGTCCAACGAAGAGTTATCATATGGTCCGCCAATTTGTTTCCAATGGTTATCCTGGAATTCCCAAAGATCCGCGTACTGCCCATTGATCCAAAGCCCACCAAATAGGATGGTCTTATTCAATAGAGCGTCATGAGCCATTCCAAAGGCTGCCCTTTTAGGAGGTTTGATGGACTCAAGCTTTTTCCATTGACCATCCCAAAACCACATTTCATCTGTAACCCCACTACCAATCCATCCTCCGTAAGCCATCAGTTTGTGCTCCTTTTTAAGGTAAACCATTTGATGATGGTCTGCAGGATATACGGAGGAGGTATCAATTTGAGTCCATCTAATTCCGTTCCACTCCCATAAATCTGAAAAAGTTTTGTTTCCGTTTCCCCGTCCTCCATGAAGAATAATGGTTTGTCGTTCCTGGTGAAATGTAGCTGCGGCAAATCCCCTTGGATCAGGTCCATCAATAGCTAACCTCTCCCATGAATTATCTGAAAAGATCCAGGTATCACCTTTGTATGATTGTCCTCCCTTTTTATCAGCACCACCAAATAGTAAAATTGTTTGATTTGACTGATTATAAACTAACGTATGTCCCCATCTTGGTTCTGGTAGTGATTGCGTAAATGAATTATTGGTAATAAGAAGGATAAGAATAGAGGAAAAAAGTAGTTTATGAACCTGCATTTCGTCAGAATTAACTCATTGTATTAATCGGTTTTTCTTGTACTGATGTTACATTCTTGTATTTACACCTCAATATCTTAACACAACTACTTTAATACATAAGCTGCATATATCTCATTATGGCCATATATTGAAGGTCTGGTTGAAATTTTTTTAGCCTGTTGAAATCCAATCTGTGAAAAGCATGTGCTCAATTCATCAAATTTGATGGGATAGGGCACCCAGAGGTTTTTACGATCTGTTTCATATTCAACGATAATAAAAATCCCATCAGGTTTAAGACTCACAGCAATCTCATTTAGAAATTTGATCTTGTCTTTTACATAATGAAGTGAATTGGCCATTATGATGCCATCCAATTGACTAACTGGTAAATCGTCTTGAACAAAATCCAGTTGATGAAATACTATGTTTATCTTATCGTGATTATCAAAACGATGTTTCTTTTTATCGAGGGCGTGAATAGTGCTACCTAAAGAAAGGTGTGAAGCTAATGCAAGGGTAAAGACTCCATCTCCACAGCCCAGATCTGCCCAGGTTGTACGAGAATAGGTATGTACCGGAGCGTCAATTAACATGTCACTTGCATCCTGGATAGTCATTTCAATTCAGTATTTAAAACCTTACCTTTCCTAAGTATCATGCTGATCTTTCGGGTATTTCGTATGTCTTCAGCAGGATTTCCTTCCACAAATATCAAATCAGCTATCTTCCCAACTTCAACTGTGCCATGTGTCTTTTCCATTCCTAATGCCAGAGCACCATTGGAAGTGGCTGCTCGTATGACCTGTAGCTCCGGAATACCAGCTTTATTTAATAGCTCCATCTCCTCGTGAAAGCTCGCCCCGGGATAAATCCATGGGTTAGGGAAATCCGTTCCAATCGTCAATGGGATTCCGGCTTCATATATTTTAAGTGTTAGATTGGTCAATTTTGGCCAGAGTGATTGGGCTCTCTCAAAGTCGGAGGCGGACCAGCCATCAACAAATGATGCGTTTTGCCACATGGTTTGAATTGTTGGTGCCAGAGAGCTGAATGCGGTTCTATTGGTATAACTTGAGTCTTGTGCCCAAAATTTTGTGTGAAATGCAATCAAAGTCGGGTCAAACATCACTTGATTGGATTTCATGGCAGTAATCATCTCATTAATTGATGCCCCTGTATAATCCACTTGTTCTATCCAATCCAATCTTCCCAACATCGTGGGTGAATATCTTTTAGAGTCCTTCAAATAGGAATGGGACCATGGAGCAGCATGTGTGATAAAATCAATGCCAAAGTTGGCAGCTTCAGTCCAGGTGGTTCTTTGTAAATGTCCCACGACTTTGAGTCCGTTCCTATGAGCTTCTTCAATGGCATACCACGTTAATTCAGGTTCCAGTGAAGCGTAAACTTTGATAATATCTACACCTAGTGATTTTTGGGACTCAATTTCAACAGCAATATCCTGCTTGCTACTCATCTTCCGAAAGGGAGGGTAGTTGCTTTTATTGAGTGCATAACCACTGGTGATCATTTTGGGGAGCTCGTTGTTATCGGAGCAAATCGTCCTTAATTCTATTGCTGCTTCCGTGGGTCCTGCAACATTTCTCACTGCTACAACACCAAAATCCATCATACTTCTCAGTGACTCGACGGATGCCAAACTATCATAAACATCTTGATGTCCTTTGACCACATCGTACTGAAGAACGGTTGCATGCACGTGTGTGTCTATAAATCCAGGAAGCACATAAGCCCCTTTGCAATCAATTAACGTGTAAAGTTTCGAGTCTATCTCAGACTGGGGAATTATTGCTGATATGACAGAATCTTCGATTACCAGGGCAAACCCTTTGATTGGTGGGTTTCCAAGACCATCTATGATGTTGATATTGACGAATGCGCTGCTTTTTGGTATTTCAGGTTCTGAAGAAGTACATCCAAAAGCGAGAGCGGCCACTATCACTGCTAAAATGAAACGCATTGATTGAGATTTTACTCTAATCTAATCGATAAATCTTAATCGTTGTGGTCATTTTAGAGTCATCATATATATTTTCCAATTGGCAATGAGCCCTTCCTCGTCTACACCCAAAAAAATCAAGACCTGGTCAAGGTTATTGAAGGGGAGACACTTGGTTAATGTGGCTCTTCCGTATGTATGATCAATGTAGGAAACCATTGACCCAGATAAGCCATATCTTAATTGTCCTGTCCAAAACTTAGCTAATTTCTCTGGTGTAGCACCTTTCTCAACTGCCTCGATAACTTCGCCAAGCCTTTTTTTGTCAAGTTGCCCCGAAGCGTAAGTGGCTAATCCTTCTACAAACCAATCAATGCCAGAAACTTCACTAAAATCCGGACTGGCATTTAATTGGCCATGAAATACGTGCACAAGTTCATGTGTGATAAGCTTTTTGGTACTAGTTGTATCATCTGGGTTATGTTCACAGGATTGGTCCTTCCAGGTACCTGGCGAAAGCAGGTCTAGTTTATGCGATACTCCACTGGCAACCATCCAGCATTGTGAATGGAATGAGGGCATCCCCCAATCTTTCTGCCATGTACTGTCCAATGATTCCCGATCAGGATGAATGTAGACCTCATATTCATATTGAAATCCTGAATCAAAGAAACTGGCCACCTGCATTCTTCCATTTTCCAGGTAACTCACATATTGGTCTAGTGTCCCTGAATCGGTACTACGATAAAATACAGCATAACCGTTTTTATTCAACTTGGACCAGTTAGGGATAAATCCGATTGTAATAAGGGCACAAAACGAGTAAATAAAAATGACAGCCTTCATGCTTTTTTAACTCTTGGATGCTGAAATGATTATCCAGGTTACAGAATTAGGCCATTTTACTCAATTAGTGCGTTATAAAATTCAGTTTCAAGGTGCTCGATCTCCATTTTGGAGGCAATTGCCTCAGCATTTGACTTATAGGTATCGGTATTAATCAGCTCTAAAAGCTTCCTTTCAAAAATTTTTGTATTCAGTTTACTGATTTTTGGGCCTTTAGGACCTGCATTCAGTTTATGAATGATTTTGTTCCAAACAAATTGATCAATGATATGAGGAACGATCATGGTTGCACATTTGTACTTTAGTGATAGATGGGTAGTCCCTGATCCTCCATGGTGGATAGCCGCATACATTTTTGGAAAGATCCAATCATAAGGAACCTGTTTCACGAAGTGTATGATATTTTGGTCATAATGCGTTGGCTCCACAAGTCCGCCGGCAGCTGTATTGATTATTGCAGGTATCTGGTGTTTCTCCAATACATCAGTGATGATTTTGGATTTCACATCAGGAGTCGGATTGGTCATACTACCGAAAGTGATAAAGACAATTTTTTGATGCTTACCAAGGAATTCTAATAGTGCATCGTCTGGTGTCCAGTTCAATTGTTTGTTTCTTTCATGATAGCCAAGCACTTTTAGATTATCAGTCCAGTGAACAGGCCTGGGAAATAATTGCTGGGAGATGGTATAAATGACTTTTCTCGTCTTCAGTGTACTCTTGATCTGGTTTTTCTTGATGTCAAGTAATTTTAGCCATTTCACTGAGGTCATGATTGCCCTCAATAGCCCCCAGTCAGCAATTTTAAACGTAAGCTTATTTAGAAATGACCCGTAATTGCTGTTGAAAGCGAGGTGTGTATTGCCCTTCACATAATGAAGCAACGGAACCGGACTTATCATGACAGTAGAACCAGGTTTATTTGATTCATGAATGACCGGGTACATTACTTTTCCATTGTATATGATTCTGTCTGGTTCGAATTTCTCAAAAGCCTCCTGCTGCAGTCTGACCATGTTCTGGTTGTTCACTTTTTGCACTTCGGCCAACTTTATGAATGCTCTGATTTTTCTTAGTTTGGACCCTGATCCACCCAATGCAAACTTGCCTAGATCACTTTCCAGCATTTCAATAAATTCAGTTCCCAGGCTTTCGAATCCTAGTCTCGCATCTTTTGCCAGGTGACGGAATTGTTCAGGGAAAAGGCAGACGACTTCATGGCCTTTTTGTTTAAGCAAGACGCCAATCGTGAGGAACGGCTCCATATCGCCTCTTGTACCAATTGAGGATACCAGGACCTTCATTTTTTGGTGGGACTCTTTTTCTTTTTTGGTTTAGGTGCTGGCAAAGCTTCCCAGGTTATCCTACATAGTTCAGTCAACCATTCACTATCATCTAACTTCTCTTCAATCAACAATGAAGGTTTTGCACCAGGGTAGGGAGGTGCCTCCACAATGTGCTTGATGTAAGCTTTACCTTCTTCCGTCGGCTTAACAAAAAGTTTATTGTCACATATAAGTGCAAAAATCTTGGCATCTAGGAATACGCCGTATTCACCAAACATTTTCTTGGCTTCTAATTCCCCAGGGAGTTTGATTTGTTCCAATACGTAATCAACAAAAGCTTGATCTGATGCCATGACAATTATTTTTCCTTAATTAAAAGTACGAATGTCTTGACCTATTTTTTTATTCAAGGATGATTTTTTTCCGAACTATGCTACCACCCTGTAAGAAACACCTAATCAAGTAGGTGCCATTGGTGAGTTTTGGTAGCTCTATCCTTTTATTAGCATTGACAGGACCTTCCAATAACAGTTTTCCATTGAAGTCAATTAGTTCAAAATGTGTGATGGATTTGCCTTCTACAAGAATATATGTTCGAGCAGGATTCGGATAGATTAGGAGGTCTACTGGTATATGTGAACTTAAAACTCGTTTCACATCAACCAATATTTCAAATTCATCGCTTTGATCTTGTCCGTCATTGGCAAACATCAAGACGCTGATATTTCCATCTATATCTTCATTGAAAGTCACACGATTATTATCCACTTGATAGTTATCAGAAGCAATTATTACAAGTGATATTTCTTCTTGTGGATTGTCAGGGTCAATTAGTTCAAAGTCACTTTTGTCAATGAGAATGGTTCCCCCAGATACGGTTTCATAATTACCGTGAAAGGATATGATTGCTGGTTTATCATTAATGGGAAGCACCTCAATTGTGAAATCGAATGTATTACTATTCGCAGCACCATCTGTAATGCTGATCGGGATTACCACAATACCATTGAAGTTTTCAGCAGGGATAATTGTGTCATTATGGATGGAGTAGTTTTCACCTTGAGTCAATGTGAGTGAAAAATCCTCCAGGGTGTTGTCAGGATCAATAATGGTAATGTCATTGAAAGAAAATTTATAGCTGCTATCTTCATCAATTTCTATTGAAGCTTGTTCCTCAATGAATGGAATATCATTAACAGGTAAAACATTGATCTTAAATTCAAAAACGTCACTATTGGCATCACCATCAGATAATTGCAAAGGGATTACAATTTCTCCATAAAAGTTGGTTGCAGGAAGGATAGTATCACCACTGATTGTAAAATCGGATCCTGATTCTAAAACGTATTCAATTTCTTCGCTATCTACATCGGAAAAGTTGATATCATCCATTGAAAATAAGTGAAAATTATCTTCCTCTATCGTGATGTCTTCCTGGCTTAGAATGACAGGAGCATCATTGATTGGTTCGATAGTAAGTGATATCCCGAAAGGGTCACTATTCAGCTCTCCATCATTCACCAAAATGGTTATTTCAATTTCACCGAAGTAATCTTGTGATAGAATAATATCGCTTCCATTTACTGTGTAGTTTTCATTGTCGATAATCTCAATCTCAAAATCTATTGGATATTCATTGTCAGGATCGGTTACCTCAATCAGGTTTGACGTAAGATGGATGATGCTATCTTCATAAAAGGGACCTCCTAAGTTAATCTGGTCGATGATGGGAGCGTCATTAACAGGATTGACAGGTAAATTAAACTCAAATACATCACTCACGTCTAATCCATCAGAAACCTGGACATTGATTGTTAATTCACCAAAGTAATTTTCCTCAGGGTAAATTGTACCTTCTTCTGCAACGTAATTATCACCATCAAGAATTGCTAGTGTAAAATCTTCAGCATCGTTATCTGGATCTAAAATCGTAAAGTTATCCAAAGACAATTGTACAGAAGAGTCCTCATCTATTAAAATGGGCTCACTGAGGCCTTCAATGTTAGGTGAAATATTCCTGATCAATTTATGACCGAATGATATCTGGTTGTTGAATTTATGATTCACAAGCATTAGGAATGACTTGTCGTCAATTTTCTCCAATCCAATTGTTTCACTCCAGGATGATTTCAATGCAGGTAACTGAAGTTCATTTGGTAGTTCAAATAAGTCATCCAAATTTCCCTCAGCGTCTATCGCAATGAGGTTGGTTTGAGCAGTTTGAGGGTTATTGTAAGACAAAAGATACAAGTAATCATTAAGGGCAATCAACTCCTGCGCCTGTCCAGTTTTTTCAGAGCTTTCATTCAAATTATTGACAAAGTCTATATCTATTTGACCATTACTGTTGAATTTGTATAACTGGAATGGACTGCTAACCTCCCCAATATCACTGTTGACGGTAGCCAAAAATGAATCATCGAGTAATGTAAAAAAGGTTTTCGCGTAAGCACTGTCTGTTTCTGGTTGAAACTCCTCGTCCAAAGTCCCATCTATGTTCAAGCGACAAATACTTCCAATAGGTTGTCCATTAAGTTCACCATAACTGCTGCCAAATAGGAGGTGATCATCCTGCTTGATCACAGAAGTAAAGGCCGCAGTATAGGCAGTATTTTCAAACTCAAATGACATATCCTGAATTCCATTTTCGTCAAGTGCATATAAACCCAGGTCTCCATTGACAATGATGGTGCTATCCCCTAAAAAGGTGAGTCCATTGGCATACTGTGTATCATCAGTATCATATCCTCGCTTGCTAACTGCGTCAAGACGACTGAATGATGGATCTGGAGTACCAGTTTGATCCACTTTTAAAACGTTAAAATGTAATGGAGCATAAATCCAATCATTTTGAATATACACCGGAAAAGGTCTGTATTGTTGTCCGTAAAATGGATTAGCTTCATCGGAAACCGAGAATGACTCATCAAGTTCTCCGGATTCTAATCCAATCTTACATAGTTGAAAAGTCTCAAGGTTTTCAACACGATGAAACCGTCCTGACAATATGATGTAATCATCACCGATTGCAGCATTGTGGTAATATCCTTCTTGTTCGATTTCAGGTTTAAAATTTTCAATTTGATTTCCGTCAGCCAAATATTTTTTGAGAGGGTATCTGTTTAAAGGAGTTGTGGTAAATATGACTTCATCATTCGCCAATATATGAGATGCTTTTGTCTCTATTTCAATAAAAGAATCATCTAAAATTCCATTTTCAGTAAGTCTCAAAACCTTATGAGTGGGTGCAGTCCCATCGTAATAGAAAGCTGAGACCAGTATCTTGTCTCCTTGGAAAGCCATTTCCCGGAGAGTACCATTGAATCTGGGAGGACCGAATGTTTGATCCAGTGAGCCATCAGCATTTAATCTGACCGTTCCAGACATATATGGTATGTCTGCGAAGTTAGCGATGTATGATTCTGTGATGATAATTCTTCCCTCATCATCTATTATGGCATTATTGACAATGTTCGTGGTGCCTTCCCCAGTGTCAAAACTTTCGTCAAGTGTTCCGTCTTTGTGTAATCTTGCCAGATCATTTTTGGCCACATTGTTTATCTCAATAAAATCTCCCATGATGATGAGGGATTCGCCCTGAAAAACCAGATTGTTTAAACTACCAGAGATGACCGGATTCGTAAAAGATTCATCTTCAATCAGGTCAGCGTCATACTTGTAAATGGTTTCTCCTGATCTTGCGATAAATATATCATCACTATGAACAGCCATGGAAGATCGCCAATTCTCAGAATCAAAGACTACTGAATCCATCGTGTTACCTTCACCATTCAATTTATAAAGTCTGTCCTCCATCAAAATAACTATAGATCCATCAGACAAGACTTCTACTGATTTGAAATTAGAAAAGTTTGTTATTTCGACCTCAAATGATTGGTCAATATTACCTTCTAAGTCAGTCAGAATAATCCCATTTACATTTGTGGTATTGTAATTTGAAATATCTCCAATGATGAGTATTTGGTCTTCACTGTAGAAGTGAATATCATGGATGTCACCACTGGCATATGGAGTAGGTAATTGGAAGGTTGGGTCTATACTTTGGCATATAGAAGTGCCAGTTGTCCATAGAAGGACAAGCAACAAAAGTGTAAGTTTCATGGAAAGCCTGGTTAAAGGCCCCAAACATAGCAAATAAATCGTTAGGATTTAAGGAGTTAACAAAAGCTTAAAGGCTTATATCAAAAATTTTAATCACTGGGTCAAAAGTATTGTAGATATGAAAGTTGTCAATTTTGCATTTCTCCAATAAACCAATCATGTAATCATTTTTTTGATATTCTTTGAAGGTCTCATAGTGTTCAGTAAATCTCTGATCAAACCACAAGAGCAATGAATCCTTCCGGTTTTCCGGACTTTCAAAGGCACATATAAGCAGTCGGTCCGCAATGCTTTTCATCCGGTTTATCAAATCCATAGCCATATCAGGAGTGACAACATGAAAAAATAAACTGGCGATGGCCACTTCATAATGCTTTCTTACACAAAGACTTCCATCAATCTCTTCTGCATAGAACTCACAATTAGTGATATTCTTTGATTTTGATTTACTCATGGCACGTTGTATAAGTGCCTCAGATTTGTCAAACCCAATACCATATTTGATTTTGTGTGACAATCTCATCAACTGGTCTCCACTGCCACAGCCCAATTCAATGACGTTGGCTTCTTCTGGTACCAGATCTACTATTTGTTCGCGTAGCGGTTTTAAGTAAAGGTCAACCGTATTGGCCTTGATTCCTTTCATAAATCCGTCTTATTTTATACTATCAATCAACTCCTCGCAGGTCTTTTTAAGATGCCTTACGGCTCCTCTGTTTTCCATAAAAACGTCCTCAGCTGTTATGATCAACGATTCTATGTCTGTCATTTCCTTTGAGAATTGCTGGGTCAACCACTTGTATTGCTTGATATTCACATCAGTATTGGCCCAAATTTTTTCCTGGACAGCCCAATAATCATTAAAATTAGGCTGTACCATCATTATACGTAATTGTTCGTTATCCTTTTCAACATAACGGCTCCATTTTTTTACATCTCTGTAATATTTATTGATTTGTGCCCTTAAATTTTGGTCCCGCATGGAGTATAGCCGGCCAGTATTGAGCATTTCGTCATAGGTGGTTGTATTGGCTTCCACCAGAAAAAAATTGATCTGATGGATTGCTATAATATTCAGTCTGTCTTCCAGGGTTTTTTGATTGGCAATTAACTGTAACGTTGAATCACAAGCCTTTAACCGATTGGAGAATCTGGACTCTAAAAAGTCAAATCGTTTGATATCTTGTTGCAGGTCCTCTTTTAACCTGCTAATTGACGCTTCCTCAATTTTATTAAAAGTATTTTGCGTATTCCAGTTATTGATTTTAACTGCGATTAGAATACCAGCCACCACCAGGATGATTTCTCCAATAGCATATAAACCGTAAGACTTCAACCTGTTTTCTTTAAGCAGGTTACTACGTACTTTTTTGAGTAGCCTTAGCAATTTCAGTTGACTTTAATGGCCAAAAATAGTCTAAATATTGTTTCTAAATCAAATTCCTCCTATTTGAAATCATGTTTATCTCTATTTAGTTTAATTCTTAATACCGATGAAATGATTTGGGCATCCGGTTGATTCCAGCTCCTGACTGTGTCAATTTACTGCAAATATTAAATGATTATGAATAGGTGAAGTGCATTGCACAAACTCAATTTGATTCTTTATTTTACACCTAAATGGCAACATAATCTTAAATGTATCAATCAAGAATTTTACAGACCGCCTCATGGATGATCGTTATTGCACTAACGGTCCTGGCCCTCACACATTATAAAGGATTACTCCAACCCCTTTTGGTGGCATTCATCATATGGTACTTACTTAGAGTTTTGCGTCAGTTTTTCATGAATTTTAAATGGATTAAATGGAGGTTACCTGATTGGTATTATTCTATCCTGGCATTTTTGGTTGTGATACTTCTACTCATAGCAGTCTCGGAATTGTTGGTGGCCAATATTCAAACTATCAATGTGAAATTACCGGCTTATGAAGCGAGATGGAGAACCATTTTCGAGGAAAAAGTGGATCTTTCTCTAATAGATCAATACGGACCACAATTTCGAGAGCAGTTGATGTCTTTTGATTATGATAAGATCATAAGTGGAATTCTTTCATCTGCATCATTGCTTCTTGGAAATATTGTATTGATCATCATATACATAGCCTTCTTACTCATTGAAGAACACATTTTTGCCAGAAAAATGAGTCAAATTTATAGGAGCAAGGAGAAGCAACAAGCATTCTCTGATGCACTTAACAGGATCAATCAAAGTTTAAAACACTATGTCAACCTAAAAACGCAGATTAGCTTTCTAACAGGTCTTCTAAGCTACTTCATCATGCTGGCTTTTGGGTTAGACTTCCCTTTTTTATGGGCGTTCCTCATCTTCATGTTCAACTTTATTCCCTATGTAGGCTCAATGGTTGCTACATTGTTGCCCACCTTTTTTGCATTGGTCCAGTTTGGCTCTTTTGCTCAGATGGGATTTGTATTCCTGTCCATTGAAGCTGTTCAGGTTTTTGTCGGTAGCTTCCTTGAGCCTCGTGTTATGGGTAAAGGACTTAATTTAAGCCCATTGGTGGTCATAATTTCTCTTACTTTTTGGGGCTCCATATGGGGTGTCCTTGGAATGATGCTCTCAGTGCCAATAACTTCAATGATCGTTATCATTTTAGGGAATTTTGAAGGCTCGAAGCAGGTGGCAAGTTTTCTTTCCAGTGATGGTAAGTTGATTGAACCAGATTAACCATACAATAATAGTGTCGTCAAAAGTTTTGGAATTATAACTTGTACAAATAAACAACTAATACTAACTTGTGCTTTTGTACAACAAATAAAATATCCATGAAAGGAGAACACCTTGGAGAATTGGAGGAATTAGTATTGCTTACAGTGGGAGCACTTGGGAATAATGCTTATGCGGTAGTAATCTTAGAGGAGATCAAGGAACAGACAAATAGAAAGCTGGATGTCACGGCGGTTCATTCCGTGTTGAGAAGGCTTGATAAGAAAGGATTTGTTAAATCAGAAATGGGTGGAGCTTCCAATGAAAGGGGAGGTAGAAGAAAAAGGTTTTTCTCTCTTACAATAACTGGGAGGAGGATCCTGGATGAAACAATGGACCTTCGTTACTCCCTTTACCAGAAATTACCAAAACTCACTTTCTCAGGATTATCATGAGCAATCAACCACCAAAATACGCCGATCGATTTCTGGAATGGTTTTGTGATCCCCTTTTAGTAGAAGACCTTCAGGGAGATTTATATGAAATCTATTTTCAGAAATTGGATCAGGGAAAAAGAAGGGCGGACTTGATGTTTTGGTGGCTGGTCATTCGATCATTTCGTCCTTCAGCATTCAAAAGCAGTCAAAAACTCAAAATAAAAGGATTTATGATTACACGAAACAATTTTAAAATTGCGTGGCGGCTTCTGCTGCGTGATAAAGCAAACAGCAGTATAAACCTGCTGGGTCTTACCATTGGGATTACCTGTTTTCTACTACTCGGACTTTACGTGAAACAAGAATTAAGTTATGATCAGTTTCATGCAAAAAAGGATCGTATTTACAGGATGTGGCTAAAGGAGGACTATGGAGATGGCAGGGTATTCTTTAATTCTAATACGCCACTCAGGTTTGAACAAATGATGGAAGACAATTTTCCTGAAGTTGAAAAAGCTATACAGTACATTGAGAGAAGTGATCTGATCGGAAGAGGAGAGAAACGTATTGAGGAGAAGACCGTGGTAATCAGCCCGGATTTTTTCGAGGTATTTGATTTCAAGATCATTAAAGGAAACCGGCAACAACCTTTTTCATCTAAGAATAGCGTGATCCTTTCTGCTTCTTATGCTGAGAAATACTTCGGAAGAAGTGACCCAATTGGTCAAATGCTGCCCATTCAATTATTGGAAGACACCCAGGATTTTATGGTATCCGCTGTAATGGAAGACATACCAAAGGAATCGGGAATTCAATTTGGAATTGCTGTTTCCACTGAATGGGGTAGAGATTTATACGGTGAAAGGGGATACAACGCCTGGTTTAATATCATTCCGGAGACCTATATTCTTTTAAAGGAGGGTCAAAATATAGCCTCCGTAAATGAGAAAACGCAGGATGTCATCCTGAGCCAGCTTGGTGACCAGGGTTATGGCGGTGAACCAATAAAAAGAGACCAGTATAACCTGGGATTTCAGCCTTTGACTGATATTCACATGAATCCGGATATTCCATTGGGTTATATGCCTGTGGGCAATCCACAATATGTCATGATCCTGGGAGTCATTGGTTTATTAGTGATCATCATTGCTTGTATCAATTATGCAACACTTACAGTTGGTCAATCCCTGAGAAGAGCCAAAGAGGTTGGTATTCGTAAGGTTTTGGGTGCTTTTGGAAGCCAGCTCACCTCACAATATATGATTGAGGGTATATTGGTAACGCTGATTGCTATGGCGTTCGGAGTGGTACTTTCCATTCTACTGGTTCCTGCATTTAACAATCTCACAGGAACGGATTTAGTCATTGATTTTCAATGGTGGCACTTATTGATTTATCTGGGGTTAGCCATATTGATTGGCATGATTTCCAGTTTCTATCCGGCAGTTGTTCATGCAAGGTTTAAGGCAGCCGACATTTTGAAAGGGGGAAGTCAAAGTGTTGGCAAAGGAAGAGCCAGGAATATAATGGTGATATTTCAGTTTGTAATCACAGTATTCCTGATCAGTACCGCTTTGCTTATCAGAAAACAGGTCAACTACCTACAAAACAAGGACATTGGTATCAACTATGATGCTGTCGTTTCAGTTAGGCTACATACTGATCCTTCAGCTCAGAGATTAAGTGAGAGACTCAATTCCGCCTTTGAACATGGTGAGTTACTGAAGCAGAAATTATCAAAACATCCCGAAATTTCCACTATTGGCATGGGAAGTCATGTTTTTGGTACCAATGGATGGGCTCATTTGGCATTCAATGATAATAACGACAAGTTCAAATGGTTCCGGCTCCTGATTGTTGATCCCGAGTATTTTGAAGTATTTGATATTGATGCAGTAGAGGGAAGACTGTTTGAGAGAGGAAATACGTTAGACGAAAGCCAGGGTGTTTTACTGAACCAGGCAGCAGTAGAACTTATGGAACTGGAAGACCCGGTTGGAAAACAATTACCTAGCGATGAATTTGGAGACCATCAAATTGTAGGAGTGGTAGAGACTTTTCATTTCTCATCTTTACACAATACAATCGAGCCTCTTGTAATTGTTCAAAACCCCGGACCTATTCTGAGTGCAGTAACTGATGCAGATATTATTGACTCCTGGATACCAAAACTGGTCTTTGAGTACAATGGGGCAAATTTACATGAAGCGACCAAAATCTTGCAGGAGGATTGGGAAGCTACATTCCCTAATATTGGTTGGAACTTTGAGTTTGTTGATGAACGTATTCGAGGGCAGTATGAAAATGAAGCCAGAATGAATAAGTTGATTACAGTGGCTACCGTGTTGTCCATAGTGATTGCTACGCTCGGTTTACTAGGACTTATCTTGATTGTCGTCAATAGCAAAGTCAAAGAGATTGGGATTCGAAAAGTACTGGGAGCTTCTACTTCTTCTTTATTCAAGTTATTGGCGAAAGCATTTTCTATTCAAATCTTAATTGCCATTATTCTTTCAGTTCCATTGACACTATGGCTAATAGACAAGTGGTTGGACAATTTTGCCTACCGGACTTCTATTGACCCCTGGGTTTTCATTCTCAGCGGTTTGTTATCAATTGGAATTGCTGGAATTGTAATTGTATTCCATACAGCAAGGGCCTCAAAAGTGAATCCTGTAGAAGCCTTGAGAGATGAATAGTTTGATATAGTTAAGCTGAAAGGATTCTGAAGTGGTCTATTATTCAATATTGAAATGACGGATCACTTTGCTTTTATTTACTTTAACTACAAGTCCCTCCTTGCCAAATAAAAACAAATATTTGTCATTCAAGATAGCATCATGCAAGTGTGGCCAGCTGGTTTTCATGAGTTCCCAATGGATTCCCCCATTCTTCGTGAAGTAGATCACAGCTTTTTCATTGCCTTTATCCAAAGCTCCACCAAACACAAATCCCAGGTCATCATTTAGGAACACGATCTTTCGTAACATTACCCTACTGAATCCAGAGGGAGGTAAAATGAGCGTATCAGATTCAACATTATAAATTGAATGAATGAGCATGCTTTCCTGAGCAGATGTCTTCACACGCCAGCTGTCCGCACTGTTTTTATAATACTCATCATGTAGTGGGATACCATTTTGTGCGGCAAAGAATACATACTTTGAAATTACGTTTTGGTGCTGGTCTATTGGGATCTTTACCCATTTTTTTCCACCATCATGCGTCTGGAATAACAATCGCTGATAAGATTCACGAAAACCTTTCGATGGATTGAATTGGAAACCCGCCACAAAACCCTCCTTTTCATTTCCAAAAAACATGTGATAATAGGCAATGAAGAGACCATCTGGTTTTTGGTTTTTTGTCTCGTCATTTCGATATCGCTCTTTGATCCTTCCCGCTATTCTTGGGCTTATATCTTTCCATGTTTTGCCACCGTCTATGGTTTTATAGACATTCCCATAGTCTCCACAAACGTATCCTATTTTGTTGGTTACAAATTGAATTGCTTCAAAGTATTCTGATTCTAGCTGGGCTACATTTTTCCATGAATTACCCAAATTTTTGCTGTGATAGACCTTGCCACCACCATAATCAACAGCATAGAGCTGACCATCAATTTCAAATGCTTTGTGAAAGGGGAGGGGACTGGATTTGTTTGGTTGAACTTCTCCGTATTCTTCCAAAATACTTGTGCCTTGTCCAAAACTGGCAAAAAATAAGCATACCAGTGCTAATGAAAGCATTGACTTTTTCATAGTGAGTTCCGCACGAAGCGTGGTGGTTTATAGTGGTCAAAGTTAACTACTGACAGGTTGCTATGAAATACTTTGAACAATTAGTAATCCAATACCTGAACATATTGAACATGATCTTTGGAGTAAACTAGTTTAATGAAGATGGACTTTAAGTAAAATTCCAACTCCAAATCCTCAATGGAAAGTAGCATTTCCTTGTCTGATTGAATGAATTTTCTCGCCTTTTCGGCATATTCGTCTGGGAAAACTTCAAGTTTTGGATCGCTTAGCAGCATTTTGTAAAATCCGGTCTGATACTCAACTGAACTGCTCTTGATTTCATCGAATGACGCTTGAAAATAATATTTAGCCATCTCCTCTTTGGATTCGAAATGAAATAAAATATGGACCCAGTCTCCACCATCATGATCCTCATAAAATGCAGGAACAATATCTTTCTTAAGTTTGATCCAGTCAGAGTATTCCGAGTAATCTATTGGCCCTGCAGGATTATCGTCAATAGTATATTGCGCGAACCCAAACTCAAATTGCACATAGACTTTTTTGGTTTTGGGTTGGATTTCAAATTTTCTGCCATCAAGATCCTCATAGTCCACTCGATATATTTTGATAGTATCTGGTTCCCTTTCCTGTGTTACATCAAACCAACTTGAATTGACTGAAGGAAATATTATCATGAAATTGGTCTGGGTATGGGTCAACTGTGCCAATGAAACACTTGCACATTGTAAGCCTAAAATCAAGAACCCAATTTTCTTAAACTGAATGATTGATTCCATTCCTAAAGATACTCTGATAAATCGTGAAAAGTGGTTATTCTATTCATGTCATTGATATTTGGATTAAAGTTCATTTTATCGAATAAAACTGCATCTATCCCTAGTTCCTTGGCGGCCATGATTTCAGAATTTGGGTCATCCCCAACAACCAGCATTTCTGAAATATCAAAACTATGCCTGTCCATGATGTCTACCATTGAATCTTTTTTCGTCAATTCACCAAGCATCGGGTCTACTACATGAATTTCTTCAAAATCTCCCCTGATACCCAATTGATCAACTTTGCTTTGTTGCATAATTGTAAACCCGGTTGTTATTAGAAATTTTGGTAACGCAATAGTTTGTGCAATTTCATAATCTTCAAAGGGCCTCATTGTGGAGGTAATTCGTGTTTCACTTAGTAGGGAAAGACCCTCCTGAAGCAATTTGTCTGAGAACTGAAACATAGCGGCAACTTTCTGAAAAGGCTTTCTCATCAACTCTAGTTTAATGGAATCCAGTTTCTGGTAATGTTCGTCATGCTTGCCGATTAAGTTGAGAATAGGGTCAAACACCTCATCTCCAATAGAATTTACAGGATATATCGTGTTGTCCAGGTCCAGAATAAGTGCCTTTTTCTTCATTTCACAAATTTTATCATCACCAATACAATAAACGAAAAAGAGTCGAAAAGTTGTCTGAAAATTGGTTTTACATAGAATATCAATGTATATTTGATTTTACCTAGAATATCAATGTATGCGTGTATTATCTAAAGGCCTGATGGCAGCTTCAAGTAAACCTCTTATTTTAAGTATTTTAATGAGTGGGGAAAGCTATGGATATGATATTTTGCAACAGATAAAGTCGCTTTCTGATGGTGAATTGGGGTGGTCTGATGGCATGCTATATCCTTTGCTTCAGAAGATGACAAAGGAAAACCTGATCACTTCAGAATGGAGGGAATTAGAGAACGGGAGAAATCGAAAATACTATTCAATTACCCGGAAAGGTATGGAAGCCTTGAAAGAAGAAAAGGAGCATTGGGAATTTATTAATTCAATGCTACAAGCTAGTTGGAAGGAACTCAAACACATTTAATATGTCATTTAATCTTGGTCAATCACTCAAAAACTGGAAGAAACAACTACTCGCTAAAGGCAATATGTCTGAAGGGGATGTTGAAGAAATGTCGGATCATTTACTGAGTTTATATGACGAACTTCTGGAAAGTAATACTCCAGAACAGGCATTTAATAAGGCAACCAGGCAAATGGGGCATCCTCTATCCATAAGTGGTGAGTATAAATCTTCCAATTTTTCAGGACATATGAGTTGGTACAATCTGATTCTTCCAGATTTGATAACGCATTACCTCAAAACATCCGTAAGGATTTTGTTTCGTAATCGCGTAAACGCTGCTATTAATATTTTGTGCCTTGGTTTGGGTATAGCCTGCTTTGTTTTTATAGGTCACTTCCTGGCATTTCACCTTTCTGTGGACAAGCAATTTGCCGATAGTAATATTTACAGGTTGATCTATGAAACGAGGGTAGGTGATTATGGAGGAATTTACCCTCACAATCCTGTCCCAATGGGACCAACTATTAAAACCCAGTTTCCTGAGATAAAGGATGCCGTTAGAATTTGGAAGTCTAAACCTGTTTTGAAAGTTGGTGAACACTTGTTTTATGAGGATCATATGGTCTTATCTGATCCAACTTTCTTCAACTTCTTTCAACTCCCACTCAGGCAGGGGGACCCAGCAAAAGTTTTACTAGAACCCGGTTCAGTGGTACTTTCTTCGTCAATGGCAAAGCGATATTTTGGTGATGAGAATCCCATTGGAGAGGTCATTAAATGTGATGGTTACCCTACAGGTCAGGTTGATCTGAAAGTAACCGGAATATTCGAGGACCTTCCTCAAAATACCCATTTGAAGTTTAATATAGTCGCTACTCTGGAAGGGGTGGAACAAGAGAAGACTAATTGGGGGTCCTTTAAACCGATTTATGTGTACCTCAAACTACATGATGCCAATAATACTGGTTTTATAGGTGAAAGAATGAGTGCTTTGGCTGATGAGCACTTCAAATACAGGAAAGAAAACTCTGATGTGTTTCAGTATTTCCTGGAGCCTGTGAGTGACATTCACATTAAAAGCGAAGTGGAGTCTGCCATGAAACCTGCTATTGATGCTACACTTCTGTGGACCATGGGAGTGATCGGTTTGATGATTATTGGTTTAAGTTGCATGAATTATATCAACCTGGCGCTTTCTCAGTTGTACAATCAATACAGGGAAGTAGGGGTGAGGAAAGTATATGGTTCATCGTTGGGGCAATTACAGCTAAGATTTTTCATAGGAGGTCTTGTCACTTTGCTCTTTGCAATTGTTTTAGCTGGGGGAATCATTGTTCTCACAAAAGATTTTTATCAAGAGATCAGTGGTATATCTATCACATTAAAATCATTTCTATCCTATCAGTTTATCTGGGTGATTGGAGGGTTTGGTATACTCATCTGCTTTCTAACTATATACCTTCCCGGATTCCGGCTTGCCGGGTTACAAACTTTGACGGTGTTGAAGGGCAAGGTAAATTCCGGGAGGTCTCTCTGGAATCAGGGATTTGTAATGGCTCAATTTGTCATTTCAAGTGTGTTGCTGATCAGCGCATTCCTAATGCAGGATCAAATCAGTTATATTTTTAACCGAGAGCTCGGTGTAGATGGTGAGTCTGTGGTTGTAGTGAAACGACCTCCCATTGATGCTGCATTTGAAAATTCCCTTAATCGATATGCAGGAATCAAGTCCTGGTCATTCTCCCAATTGCTCCCTATGAATGAAATGAGCTACGATGGACGACCTATCAATTTGCCTGGTGATCCAAAAGAGTACTCTACAGTTAGTACTTATGCTGGACCAGGTTATTTGGAAACCTACGGAATGGAATTAATTGCGGGAAGGAAGTTTTCTGGTGAAAAGATGGATTCAGCCTCATTCATAATCAATGAATCAGCGGTTAATGATTTTGGGTTAGGTACTCCTCTAGAAGCACTGGGACGAGAACTATTATGGTCTCAGTCATTGAGGGGAAAAGTGGTGGGTGTAGTGAAGGATTTCCATTTGAGATCGTTACACGAAGAAATAGGCCCGGTTACGATGTTACAGGCTGGAAAATCCAGATGGTATACTGCTTTTCTTTCTGTGAAATCTAGTCCCGAATCACTTAATGAAACAATTGATTTCTTGAGAGAACAATATGGGGCTTTTGAAAAAGATCTGCCGTTTGAATTTTTCATGATCAATGAGAGTTTTAGAATGATCCATGAGGAGGACCTGAAATTCTCAAACCTTGCAAAAGTTTTTTCTTCTGTGGCAATATTCATTGCTATGATGGGCTTGTTTGGGCTGGTCAATATTGAACTTAACAAGCGAATGAAAGAGGTGGGTATAAGAAAAGTGCTGGGCTCTTCAGTCAGACAGATTTTTGTTTTACTTGGACAAAGCTACATACTGAGGGTGGTAGGATCATTTGTGATAGCAGCACCAATTGCAATAATCGTTATCAATGAATGGCTTGATCAATATGCCTATCAAATGGATTTTAGTCTTTTGACCATCGCACTCAGTGGTTTTTTGATATTGATGGTCGCAGGTGCTACCGTTGCGTGGAAACTATTAAAAGTCTCCCTTGTAAATCCGGTAAAACTTTTGAAGGAAGAATAGTTAAAAACATTGGTATTTAAATAATACAGTTGACTTGGATCAAATAGTTGGTTAACTTCTAGAAGCAACCAGTAACTCAGGCCATGTCACGAAAACAAATTTTTGGAATTATTGAGACCAGAATGAGCCTCAATCGAATATATATACTTTTACTTTCAGTCTACTTCATGTCAATTGTGATTGAATTGTCAGTTGATATGAAAGTGACAGATCCGTATATTTTGAGTGCAAGCTTCCTTTCAAACCTATCGATTTATGCACTTTGGAGGTTTCAGAAACTGGGTATGCAGCTCACTAAATTTCTACTCATTTTCACTTTGTTCTGTACGATACAGTCGATGGTTTTAGTGGATCTTACAAATTATCATGTCATGGTGTACTGGAGTGTTTTGATTCCTTTGCTCTCATTGATATTTTTAAACAGGAGAGGTTCTTTTATCATACTTGGATTGGTAGTTATGTCAAACGTGTTGAACGCCTACATTGGTGTTTCAAGGAATGGACTGGAGTATAACCTGGACTTGAAATATATCAATTTCATGCTGGCTTCATTCTTATTCATCAGTAGTGTTTACATCATTGCGTACATCTTTTATTACTTACTTCAGGAGTGCTACCGTGACCTGGCAATGAAAAATGACAAAATCACAGCACTGAATGCTAAATTGGCGAATTTTGTAGATACCCTTCAAAGTGACCTGGTTAAGCACAAGGTAGACGTTGAACAAAAGTCCTCCAAATTGGATAAGATTGCCTTTCACAATTCACATCGAGTGCGATCCCCACTTGTCAAAATTATGGGTGCGGCAAATTTGTTTGGAGGTGAATGCGATGATGAACTTATTAGAATTATTCAGGAAAACGCACTCCAATTGGATCAGGTGATTCATGATGTGGCAACTTTGAGTGTAGAAAAGTAAGATTATCATACCTGGTAGTAGAGATTTGATTCTGGAAACCTTCTTATCAATAGCAGGTCTTTAGGAAAAACTCAATATGAAAACGCTTACTCATCTAGTACGAGCAATTCTCATCGTATCACTCACAAATCAATTGTTATTCTCGCAAGCTAAAGACAGCACGTTACTTGAAGATTCAATAGTACCAAATACGCAATTCTTTTTCGCCTATGATTTCGGAGAAGCTGTTGTGAACCGGTTTCAATCTCTATCTGGTGAAATTGGATTAAGCTTACCAAACAAACACCTAATCAGAATGGTGCATATGAATGTTTGGCTAACGGAACCTCACTTGAAGTCAAAGTTCGTAGCGACTGTAAAGGGTGACCAGGTGAAAGGAAGAATGGTAGGATTTGAGACCTTCTATAGCTTACCGGTGATCAAGTGGAGGGAGGAAAATGAAGCGATTTATGTTTCTCCCTCAGTTGGGTTTTATGCCAATCAATATGAACACCTTAAATTGAATGAAAGCTTTGAGAAAAAATCAGCGACATTAGGTTTGGAATTAAGTTACCGGGAAACTAATCCTTTTGGAGTAAAAGGACTGTACTACACCATCTCTATCCCGATGCGAACACACTTTAGCCCACATGATAAAACTACATTAGGAGATACCACCATTCTAAGCAACAGGTTTGATGGGAATATATGGTTTTTTGTGGGGTATCAGTTTTAAGAGCAGCCAGAACCTGATGGTACAAAAAAAGAAATCCCAGAACGGCACTATGCCACTCTGGGATCTCAAACAGCTACGGAACACAATCTATGCTTCAAAGTAACTGCGAAATTTTTTTTCGATATTGACAAAGAACTGTCCATTCCTGCCAAATGTATGAAATGTGCCTTTCTGTTATCTTGAGGGACATTTTATTTCTGGGTTTTCAGTAAATCCCCAAAAAAAGTTCGAAATCCGAACCTCGAATTCTAAAATAAGCAACCAATGTGTCATAATATCAATCCAACAATCACCGCATCATCATATCAATACGTCTTCACATCAGCACATCATCAAATCACCACATCACCACATCACCACATTATCACATCAAAATCAAACTCCCTTCTCCACCTGTTCGCACCAGCTATTAATTTTTTCTTCAAGTAATACCAATGGCAAACTTCCAGAATTTAGAACCTGACTATGAAACTCCTTCAAATCAAATTTGTCTCCTAATCTTTCAGCGGCCATGGCTCTCAACCCCTGGATTTTTAATTGGCCAATTTTGTAAGACAGAGCTTGCCCGGGGTTGACCATATATCGTTCTATCTCTGATATGATAGAAGCCTCCGATTCAGCTTCATTTTCAAGTGAAAATTGAATGGCCTGTTCTCTCGTCCAGCCTTTGGCATGGATCCCAACATCCACTACCAATCGAATGGCACGGTGCATCTCCATACTAAGCATTCCAAAATACTGGTATGGATCTTCATACAGTCCCAGTTCTTTTCCTAAAGATTCTGAATACAGGGCCCAGCCTTCAACGAATACACCCATGCCCTCAGCATGAAGAAATGCCGGAAGGTCTTCATTTTCCTGTTGTAAGGAAAGTTGATAGTGATGGCCTGGGATAGCTTCATGTAAAAACAATGCTTCGTCGGCAAACACGTTATACGCTTCAACATCTGGGATTGGTACATAGAATACACCAGGTCTGGAACCATCTTTACTTCCCGGTACATATTCTGCACTTGCAGATTTCTCCCTGAAGGCTTCTGTCCTTCTTACTTCAAAACCGGCTTTGGGAGCAATAGAAAAAAGTTGATCAAGGTTGGACTCTACTCTTTTAAGGATATCATTGAAACTGGCAATTACCTGCTTAGGTTTTTTGAAAGGCATCAAGTCTTCATTGGCTCTCACGTGATTAAAAAATTCTTCTAATGAGCCTTCATATCCAACATCCGACTTAACCTTCTCCATTTCCCCGCGGATCCTGGTAACTTCAACTTGACCAAGTTCAAAGATCTCATCTGGAGTCATATTGGTGGTGGTGTGGTATTTGATAAGATATTGATACGTCTCAGGACCATTTGGCAATTGACCTATTCCAGCTGTTTCTCTGGAACCTACATAGTATAATTTTTGGATATGTGAAAGTAGTTTTTGGTAAGCAGGTGCTACCTTTTCTTTCACCATTGCTTCATAGGCTTTAGTCAACCTGTCTTTATCTTCAACAGAAAAAGAATCTGGCATTTTATCTATTGGACCTAAAAAGAGATGATCATTTGGGTTTGCGAACGGTCTTACCTGTTCAATCACTTTTTTTAGAATTGTTTTCGGCCAAATGACACCTTGGGAAGCTCCTTTATTCATATTCTCAACAGCAGTATCCATCCAAATCAGATAATCATCCACTCGTTCAAGCCAATTCTCATAATCCTCTACTGTTTTAAAGGGTTGTAATCCCTCTCCATTGGCCATGGTCCCTACATAAAGGTTGAATGAGAGTGACTGGGTGATTGGCATTAATTGGAAATTGGGCAGGTCAAACATTGGTGAAGGTATGGTGACCAATTCATTTTGGAGACCTTCTAACTTCACTTCACAATCCCATTTCATTACCTTCAGGCTTAATCTGTCCGCATCAGTCATTTGCGATTGCTCATGCTTAGTAATGGCAGCAAGAAACTCATTGTATTGCTGGATCAATTCATTTTTGTAATCATCTGAAATGAAATTAGCTATCTCAGAATTGAATTCATTGTAACCCGCTTTTGTAGCTTCGACGGGATTTATACGTAACCTGAAATCATGAAAAGCTTCAAACAGTGTGTCAATTGGAATGGGTGCGTTTGATACTTCTTCTTTCGGAGGGGTGGAACAATTTGCCAATACCAAGATAGCTAGAACTAGCAATAATAAATTGTGTCTCATAAGGTTGTTTATTGATTATATGAGGCTCAATTTAACGAGAAACAATGAGAATTCTGGGTTTTGGAACGACCTCCATTAAGTATAGGATTAGGAGGGAATTACCCTCCTGGCAATTACTCTTTCAAGATGTTTATAGGCTTGTTTTTAGTAGCCCGAATAATGATTAATGCTACCGAACCAAGCGTGAGTCCAAGCACCAGAGAGATGATCAATATGTAGTCTATTACACCTTGCTGAATTCGATAAGCAAAATCATTGAGCCAATTATCCAAATAGAAATAGGCAAAAGGCAAACCAATAATCAATGCTACCAATACAATAATGGCATACTCTTTGGCCAACAACTGAATTAAACTTGTTAATGAAGAACCCAACACTCTTCTAATGCTCATTTCTTTTAACCTTCTTTGGATTGACAACCGAACAATTCCCAGTAAACCAACTATTGCTATCGTGATCGCAAATACGGAGGCTGCAATCGTTAGTTTTTTCCACCTTAGTTCTTCTTCATATTTTTTGGTAACAAGTTGCTCCACGTGATTGGCTTCAAATGGTGCTTTTGGAAATAGTTTTCTCCATTTACCTTCTAAAAATGATACTGTTCCAGTCAGGTTTTCGGGATTAGCTTGTACCAATATATAATTCAAATTAGGGGGCCATTCCCAGGTACTCAAACCCGTTACTCCATCAATAACCGGTGAGTCATCAAGGGCAAGTATGATGGGAGTTACTTCAGAATAAAGCGAACTGAAGTTAAAGTCACTTACTACTCCAATGATTTGATGACTTGTACCGAAGTTCTTTCCTGGGATTTGTTCATTTAAAGGATCTGTCCATCCCATAAATTCTACCAGCTTCTCATTGACCAGGACTTTTCTCGTTTCCCGGTTTTCAGATTTCTGCCAATTTGCACCCTGTAAAATATCCAATCCCATAGTTTGGACATAATCATGGTCCACTTGATTAAATCCCAGCCCCAATGTACTTTCATCTTCCTGAAGAAATTCAAGAACGGTCCATGGGTTTTCAAAGCTATTCATTGAAGCAGAAACCGTTTGGACATCTGGGTTTTCGAGGATTTCATTTTTTAATAATTGTACAGTCTCCCAAACTTTATTTTCGTCATTACTAGACGGTAGCTGCAATTCGATAAGTCCCTTATTATTAAACCCAAGGTCTTTGTCGGCAATGAAACTCATTTGTTGATTGATAAAATACGTTGCAGCCAGTAAGAACACGGTAAAACACAATTGGATACCTACCAATATCTTACTACTTAAACGATCCTGCCTGACAGAAAGAACCTGGGCTCTCAGCGCTTCTCCAGTTTTTAACCTGGAAATAATCCCAAATTGTGATCCGCTCACGACCAGGGCAAGAATGACTACAAACCCTAATAAGTACACGACATAGAGTGGTGAGATTTCCTGCAGAAAGTTCGCATCAAGGACTTCATGGAAGAACCCTTTCAATACAGCAACAAGCCCAAGAGCCATCATGGCACAGAAAAGGGTAAGCATGGTTACCTCCAGAAACAGGTTCCTGAAAATGGACTTGTTCTCTGCTCCAAGAGCTTTCCTCATACCGATTTCTTTCAACCTTGTAATTGAATGACCTGTAGAAAGTGACAGGTAGTTGATGATGGCAATGACCAATACCAGAATAGCCAGTCCGGTAATGATATACAATCTTTCAGGATCTAAATAGGAGGCATTTCCCGGAATATCGGCCGCCAGGTGAATATCTCTTAATGGTTGAATATCGTATTGAGTAACCTCATTATTTCTTTCTGTCCCCACTGATTTCAAAGCATCATTGACAGACAGCTTGATTGAGGTTAAGTTTGATTCCTCAATTTTCAGATATGTTTCAATGAAGCCAATGTTAAATGATGTCATTGAATTGTCACTTACAATTGATCTCAGGTTTTCAAATGGAACAACCACATCGAAGTTTAAACTTGATGTTTGAGATTTATTGTCAACCACTGCACCCACGACGAAAGTTCTTGCACTGTCATTGAGTATCACCTCCAGTGATTGACCAATTGGGTTTTCACTGCCAAAAAATAGCTGAGCCTTTTCTTCAGATAAAACGATGTTTGTTTTTTCCGAAAGCGCGTTTCTATGCCCTTTCAGGATTGGAAAGGAAAATTCAGTAAAGAAGGATGGATCAAAAAATGAAATGGATTCACTAAAAGGATAATTATTATGTAGTACCAGACCGCTGGCACTAGCTACTCTCATGTAGTTGTCAATCACTGGGACATGGTCAATCAAATAGGGACCCACTGGTACAGGAGTAATGCCAGTGGCCTGGCCTATTTGTTCCAAAGTTTCAGCATTGTGCTTTTTGCTGATCACTCGATAAATTTGGTCACCTTCAGAATGAAATTCATCAAAATTGTATTGTGATTCTACATAAGTATATGTCACGATCAAAAAGGCTATTGCCAATGATAAACCAAGGACATTCAAGATACTGAAGACACCATTTTTGTGTTGACTTCTCCAGTAAACTTTGAGGTGATTGATTGCCAGATCTAATTTTAGGTAGTTAATCATTCTAATTCGTCTTTTTAATAATAAGGGATGAAACAGATAGATTAGGTGTGAAAATAATTTTAGGTTTCTCCGTTTTGTAAGTGGGTCCAGGTATTCTTCCAGGTAATCACCTATGAGAAACTCCTGTAACTCTTTAGGGCAAAGAAATTCAATACACCTGAACAACCACTTTGCCAGGTCTTTGATATTTTCGTTGTGATAATTCATTAGCTCAGGTTAGGAATCATGTTCCAGAGCCTGATACGTTGCTCCTTAATATCCTCCAGGGTTTTTCTCCCCAGATTAGTGGGTTGGAAATAGCGTTTTCTTCTACCTCCGCGCTCATTGGTGGATCCACCCATCGAGGATTGTAAAAGGCCTTTTTCTTCCAGTCTGTACAGTGTAATATGAACAGCACTCAGATTGACTTTCCTGTCAAGAGATGTCTTGAACTCTTCTACAATAGTGTTGCCATAAGCCTCATCACCCAGTATAGCTACCATTGTGAGCACCAATTCTTCAAACTCACCCAGATAATTCTTGCTCATATCTATATATTTTGTAAAATAAATGTAGGTGTTTCTATATATTTTGTAAAACAAATAGAGGATTATTTTTATATATTTTGTAAAACAAATAAAAAATGGGATAGTCACTTCTATTTATTAGTATCTTAATGATGTAAATCAAAAACGCATTATGAAACGGATAAGCCTTATTTTTCTATTTACACTGGTATTTGGCAGTATAGTTTTGGCCCAGGATGACAAGCAACATCCTATAGACCAGAAACTTGATGATTGTATGGGAACTCAAGAAGGTCAAACCACTTATGGGATGATAGATTGTCTCCAAAAGGCAACCGATGAGTGGGATTCAGAATTGAACAAAGTTTACAAGGATTTGATGGCGAAACTTAATGAGGGGCAAAAGGCCAAGTTGCGTGCTTCTCAAAGGATATGGATTCAATATAGAGACACGGAGTACGCATTCTCCGGAGATTTGTATGGGAGTATGGATGGCTCCATGTACCGGGTAATGGCTGTTGATAACTCCACTTCTTTTATTAGGTCAAGGGTAATGGAACTTCAGGGTTATTTAGACGTACTGAGTGATTTTGAATACTAAAAATAACCTTCTATAAATCAGTTCGTTATATTAAAATTGAATAAAATATTCAGCTACGGACAACCATTTTGGAAGTTTCCTTGACTCATTATCGAAAGCAAGTGTTAAACTTTTAATCAAATCTTAATGGTAATGTTGAATATGAAATACAAATTATCCGGACTACTGATACTGTTAGTAGTTATTTTTTACGGATGTGATGAGTTTTCTGGAGATGAACTACCAGGAACTCCTGAAGATGAGATAATCCAGGGAGTCGCAAATTTTGAAACAGCACCTGGAAGTCCGCTGATTATTAATCTATTTAATGCCACTGTCTTTACCACTGAAGAATTTAGCATTACAATAGATAAAACTACAGAGAAGGGTAAGCTCGAGTTTATGGGGCAGAACCTGCTCAAGTATACTCCTCCTGCAGATGAAGAGTATCTGGATTACTTCGTTTATACAGCTTCTTCTTCTTCTCAGAACGATACGGATACAGTGACTATTCATGTAACCAACAATCCTACTGATTCAGCCTGCTATCCATATGCAAATTATGATGTTTATGAAATAAATCCACTTCAGGAAGTTGCGAATTGGGTATTTGAACCATTGGAAAATGACAGGCTATGTGGAGGTGATATTTTAGATTTTAAAATCTATCAGGAACCTCCTTTGGGAACTGCTGAGGCAGTTGAAGAAAATGATACCTGGTACATCAAATACAATCCGAGCTTTGACTTCCAGTCATATGATGAAATGATCTATCAGGTGGACGTGGAAGTGGATATTGAATCTGACAGTGCCAATACCTCTAATGGTACACAAACACTTTCTCTGTTTGGACTGATCAGCATATACAATTCAAATAGTGACACCACTAATCATGATACATGTTTCTATGCTTATGATGATTTTGTAGTCCTGGATTCAATGGAGACTTCTGTGATGATCAATGTATTGGAAAATGATACGCTATGTGGAGATGGGTGGCCACAGCTTCATATATTGACTCCTCCAATTCATGGAACCGCACAGGTTAGAAATGAGGCTGATCAGAATCTAATTGAATACACGGTGGCGCCAATAATGACAGATTCTATGGATTATTTTGAATATAAAGTGTGTCAGTCCGATATCTGTGTAACCGCCTGGGTCTACATTGATTATGTAACCGGTGGAAACGGAGGAGGTGGTGATGATTGCGATGGAATTGCCATCACCTCGGATTGGATTACGCTGGTAGATTCATGTGATGTTGTTAGATCGCAAGATATATTTTTAAATGATGTGCTATGTGAAATAGACTCTGTAATGAGTGTCGATTTGATTCAGGATGGGGAACATGGAACGGCAACTGTAATTATGGAAGGAACGAATAGTGCATTTGTAGAATATGACCCTGACTGTAATTTTTGGGATAATGTTAATCCTGGGGATTCAACAGCCATGGATGAAATTGTATTGAAATACCTGGGTACAGAAGCCTACGTGTATGTAACAAAAGAATAGAATAGAAGAATATAGCATATTTAGGTCTCCCACAGGGAGGCCTATACCTTTTTATGACCAACGCAAAAAAGTTACTTAGAGACTGTCAAAAGGGTAAGCCAAAGGCCCAACGCATGCTGTATGAACAATACAAGCAGCAGTTGATCAATTTGGCTATGCGGTATGCTGATTCAAAGGCTAGTGCCGAAGATATTTTTCAGGATGCATTTGTGAAGATTTTTAAAAACATAGAGACAGTAAAAGAACCGGATTCACTTTTTTTCTGGATCAGAAAAGTTGTAATTCATACGGCTATAAACCATTACAAAAAGGAGAAATCCAGGTTATTCCATGAAGACATTGATGAAGTCCAGGAGCTGATTTCTGATAACACAGACATATTAAACCAAATCAGTGCAGACGAACTTCTGTCGATGGTCAATGAAATGCCAGATGGTTACAGAATCGTATTCAACCTCTATGTGATGGATGGTTTCAAGCATCATGAAATAGCTGAAATTCTGAATGTTTCGGAGAATACTTCAAAAACGCAATTGCGTAAAGCACGGCTGCACCTGCAAAAAAAGATACAAACTTCCAACCAAATAAAGTACGCGATATGATGATCGAGGAGTTTGACAAACAAATAAGAGATAAGTTATCTCAGGCCAATACACCACCGCCAGCTGGGGGATGGGAAAACATTGCTGCTGAAATACCAAGTGGATCAACTGTATCAGGTTCAGTGAAATACATTGCTATTGCCATCCTTGTACTGCTATCAGGCATTGCAATTTATTTTATAATGCAACCAGAAAAGACCATTGATTTCACTACCTATAAACCAGATGTCGCGGTTGATCATCCCATTCAGACTGGTTATGTTAGAATACCAATTAATACCGCACAAACCTTTGAGCAAAACAATTCTGAAAATGCCCGAATTAAATCAGCACAACAAGAAACCAATAAGGATTTAGTGACTATTCGGAATAAGGAGGATCATACTCAAGTTTTAACATCTCAGGAAATTTCGAAAAATGATAAAAATGAAACTGGTAATCAAGTAGCCGATGCATCATCTGATCAAGCAGACTTTGAATTATTGGCCAATAGAAGATGGGAAAAAGAGACATTCATTTTATCAAAAGATTGGAATGGGGATGATTTGTTTCTTATTGAAACCTCTATAAAGAAAGTACCGCAATCCCATGTCATGTCTGTTGAAAAACCGGTTAAGGAAAGGAAGAATCCGATCATAACTGGATTCTATCTCAATGCGCAAACATTTTTGAATTACAACCGCGTGGAGGCCAATAAAAATGATGAAGTGCTTATTAAGAATCTCAATCAGAATACATTTAGTGAAAGAGTAGGGTTCAATTTCTCAGGTGGAATACATAAAAGTCTTTCTAATAGGGTTTTAGTGTATGGAGGCCTGGTTTATCAGACGTATTTGAGTAAGGTATCGTACAATTATACCTATCAATATCCTGATTCCGTCAATGTCATAAGTTTGAACGAGTCATTCACAGCAACTCCCATTGTGGAAGAAAGGGAAGGTCTGGTTGAGCAGCGTATCAATTCTTTGGGAGTAGAATTGGGAGCGAAGTACCTAATTTCAGGCTCCAGATTCAACAACGAATTTGATTTAGCTGTTTTCGGGACTCAACTCCTTAACCAAGAGTCTGTTACTCACTTATCCAGTAATCAATTGTTTCTGCGGGTAGGTTACGGTGTGTTTTACACCACTAATTCCCCTTGGGTAATATTCGCACAACCATCATTAAGTTACTCGATGCTGTCCAACAAGGAAAATACGGGGGTATTCAATGTTCAACCGTTTAGTCTCGGAATGAGTTTAGGGGTAAAATATAACTTTGGAAAGCGATAGGATTCTTTAGAAAGGAGACTTATAACTTTTCTGAAAATCTGGCCATGGAGTTTTTTTGTAGTGGTTATCACCCATAAAGGTAGCAATCATCAAGAACTCTTCTGGCTTTCTGAATCCTGGTATTGCCTGGATCATGTTCATTTTTTCGTCCATGAAAGCCACAGATGGATAACTTAGTTTCCCATCTAAAATTACGTAAGCCAGTTCATGTACACCTCTTCTTCCTGATGCCACAAATTTGAATTCATGTCCTTTAAATGTAATAGGGTCTTTTTGTTCAGCATTTAACTTTACCATATAGAAGTTTTCCTGCATATAACTCGCTACCACGCTATTTTGGAAAGTAACAGCATCCATTCTTTTACACCATCCACACCAATCCGTATATAGATCGATAAATACCTTTTTTGGCTTCTTCTTGCTGAGTTCAATGGCCTCTTCAAAGGTGATCCATTCAATTTTCTCTTCCTTTACATCATTGAAGGAGAAAAATGTACTGGCAATGCCAATTATCAGAAGAGAAAAAATTGCTTTGAATCTCATGGGTTAAAGGGGGTTGTCAAAGTTCTTTTGGAAGTCTTGCCATTTCGTGTCTTTGAATTTGTCATCACCAATATACTTGGCGATAGGATAAAAACCATTTGGTTGCTGAAATCCTTGAAGTTTTGTAATGATGGCGAATTGATCATCCATGAATAATACAGAAGGATAGCTCATTTCACCCTGAAGTAAAGCTGCCGCCAACTCGTGATAACCTCTTCTGCCCGCGGGTACAAATTTAAACGTGTGATCTTTGAAAACAATATCTTCCTTCTGTTCGGCATCAAACTTGACCATCAGAAAGTTATCAGACATGTACCTGGAAATCGTAGGATGCTGGAATGTTTTCTTGTCCATCACTTTACACCAACCACACCAGTCCGTGTAGACATCAACGAATATTTTCTTGTTATTTCCAGGCTCGTTTGCAATTCTCACCGCTTCCTCAAATGAAATCCAGTTGATCGCCTCCCCATTTGTTGCTGAATGAAATGATGTAGTTATTGTGAATAACCCAATCAGAGCAAAAGAAATAATTGACTTATAGATCATAATTTCAAATTTATTCATTTGATATCGAAAACGAAAAAATCCGCATCTTAGATACGCTTCTGTATGAATGAACCGGAATTTTAAAGGATTAGTTTCAAATATTGTACCAGGAAAGACATTCTGCATCGTTATTATGCGGTTTAATACTTATTTTAGCCATCAGTTTTAGACCATGTTCCATAAACCACTATATGAAAGCATACCTTCTGCACAAACACGGTAAACCAGGCGTATTAAAAATATCAGACATTCCGGAACCTGAAATTTCCAATGAAACGGATGTAAAGGTCAGGGTGGAAGCAATTGGATTAAATTATGCTGAGGTCTTATCCAGAAAAGGTCAGTACAGATGGGCTCCAGATAAGCCATATGTGTTGGGTATGGAAGCTGTAGGTACGGTCGAGGCAGTAGGTAGCGGAGTGACACATGTCAAAGCAGGTGATAAGGTGATTGTAGGTGGTCAGACTGGAAGTTATGCAGAGAAGGTAGTGGCCAGTGCTCACCTGGTTTTTCCGGCATTTGAAGAGTTTTCTTTAGAGGAAAATGCTGCATTCATGGTGAGTTTTGTTACTGCCTGGGTGAGTTTGATGCAATTGGCCAAGGTCAAGCCTGAAGAAACAGTATTGATTCAGGCAGCAGCTGGAGGATTAGGGACTGCCGCGGTTCAGCTAATGAGTGCTCTTGGTGCCACAGTAATTGGTACCGCAGGGAGTAAGGATAAGTTGGAGTTAATAGAAAAATTGGGGGCTAAGAAAGCCATTAATTACCGGACAACTGACTTCTACGAGGAAGTAAAAAAAGACTTTGATGGGGTGGATGTGGTACTGGAGGTAGTAGGTGCAGATGTATATCAGAAGAGTATAAAACTATTGAAACCTTTTGGAAGGATCACGATTGCTGGTTTTGCCAGTATAAGTATCAAACCATGGAATCCTCTATCGTATTGGAAGACCTGGAGAGATGCTCCGAAAGTAAATTTGATGGATGTTGCAAAGAAGTCATACGGGGTATTTGCCACACATATCGGGTACCTTACTGGGAATAAGCAAATAACAGGTGAGGTATGGCAGGAGATGACTGCTTTTGTACGTAAACATTCACTAAAACCAGTTGTTGGTAAGACATTTTCTTTCAGTGATTTACCAAAAGCCCATGAATACATGGAATCGCGCCAAAGTGTTGGGAAAATAGTTATTTTAATGGAGCCCTGAAAAGATAAATTATTTAGATTTGAGCGAAATCGTAACGTTGATGACAGATACCAGGTGGATCGTAGATAAAGCAAAAAGTCACATTAGATTCAAAGTAAAGCATTTGATGATCGCAAATGTTCAGGGGGAATTTATGGACTTCCAATTAGACTTTAATACCGATGGTGGAGATATCAAAACTGCCGAGATGGATCTGGTTATTAAGTCCAATAGTTTGAATACAAATTCAATCAAGAGAGACAAGCATCTGAAAAGTACAGACTTTCTGGATGTTGAGAATTATCCAACTATTGCTTTCAAAAGTACCTATGTTGAAGCGCTTGGTAATGACAAGTTCAGGATAGAAGGAGATCTTACCATCAGGGACGAGATCAAATCAATCACATTTGATGCCGTACAAAGCAAAAGTGTGATAGATCGTAATGGTGTAATGAAAAATAGCTTTAACATTCAGGTAGACATCAACCGGAAGGATTTTGGCCTAAATTGGAGTAAGAGCATCGTTGCAGAAGAATGGCCACTTGTAGGCGATATTGTTCATGTAACAGGGAACATTGAATTGATCCGGCAGGACTCGACAAGAGAGCATCGTGCTCCTTTCAAGCAGGCAACCAGGTCAATGACCACTGAGAAACACTTTATTTACACGGCCTATGAAGACGATTTAGATGGTTGTTTCATGTGGCATGGAAATACGGGACAAGCGAAACATTGGATTTTTGGTAACTGTACTGGTGATACCAGAGAGACTTATTTAAGGTCAATCAAAATCAAACAATTGATTGAGATGATCATGAGAGAATATCCGGATGTGGAAAGTCCGTGTCAGTTTTTAAGGATACTTCATGATTTTGCTGAGCATGATCCTTTCCTGGCTTATAGTTACAATGAGCATAATTCCTTTTCCATGGATGCTGCATACGTAATGATCAAGCCCGAGGAAAAAACGCTCACCTGGTCATCGGCTAGAATGTACTTGAGGTTGCTCGGTGCAAATGGAGGCAAATATCTTCCCATGAATAACATTTCATTGGGTTATCCTTTATACAATATTGGAAAACTGGTGGACCACAGCACAAAATATATGAGTGGTGATCAATTAGTTATATTCAATGAAGAGCTGCCGATGCAACACGGAGGAGCCAAGAGCAAACGCCTTGGGTTAAAAGGTGCTGCAGCTATTTCCCAGGACAATTCCAATTTTGAATGGGAGAGAAGGGAAGCACACCTAAATGATGTCCTGAAAAAATGGAGAGGTGAAAATCAGTTAGAGGATATAACCTTATTGCAGATACAACTGTAGAGATGACAACAGAAACGAAACTAAAGAAATGGACTCTTGATCCAGTCCACAGTTATATCGAATTTACGATTTGGATGAATAATGAAAATCCCAGAAAGTTATTCTTCAAAAAAGTAGCCGCAGCACTTCAAATGGAAGACAAATTTGAAGACTCTAAATTTGTTATTCAATGGGCTGTTGATTCTGTTGATTCTGGAGACAAGGCATTTGACAAGTTTGTCCATTCTGAGGATTTTCTTAATGTCAATAAAATTCCAATTATCAAGTTCACTTCTGAGAAGGTAAGTAAACTATCAGAGACACAGTTTGGTGTAAGAGGTCTTCTGACATATGGAAAGTGGGAAGAACCAATTTCCTTTAATGCTAAGTTTGAGGGGAAAATAGTTCATTCTTCAAATGGTCTTGAAAGGACTGGTTTTTATTTGTCAACCCAGGCAGAACCGCATATATTTCATCTGCAGGAACGAACAGTAAAATTCGATAAGAGTATTGGAATAGAGATTGATCTGGAGTTTGTTAGATAGTTATTTCCTTTGTTCGGAAGCCTGATCTAATAAATAGTTCTTAAGTCTAATGACAAAATCAAGGTATTTCTCATGGTTGAAACTGGTTATCTCGAGAAATACTTTTGGGTTTTGAGGGAAATTTTTAAGATACAACATTCCTTCTCTAAAATTCCAGGTACAGGACTCATGGTCTGACATGGTAACTACATGAATGTCCAGAATCTCATATTTTGAATTTGCCAACAATGCAGAAATCTCATATTGGGTTTTCTCAAAGTCTTCACTTAAAATCCATTCAACCAATTTATCGTGTTTCTGAGATAGCATATTACAAAGATATGTACATATAGGGTTTCTAAAAGGTGCAACACCAATCAAAAAATTAAAAATATTACTTAACGTGAATTATTTAACCGTTAAAAATGGGTCCTTATCGGGAACAAAATCATGTTGATCGAAGATAAGTCTTTATCCTTTATCAAGGGTCTCTTTATCAGTAACTTAGTGATATAATTAAAAGCTATTGAAAGACATGAGACATCTATTTATCCTAATTTTATTACTAACTATTATCACACTAAATTCATTAAATGCTGGTCCTCTTAAGCCATTTGGTAAAGATGAGGTGGAGGTTGAAAATGTGAAAAACAACTTTATTAGTGTGAATATCAGTGAACAAGTGAACTACCCACTTGCAATCTATTTAATAGACAAAAAATCCGGTGAGCAGTTAAATTATAAATACTGGAAGCCAGGAAGACCAGGAGTGATAAAATATGATGTTTCAAATTACCACCTAAAAGCTTATACAGTAGTTGTGAAGGCTGCAGGAGAGGTGATTTATAAGAAAAACGTGAATTAAAGATTCTTCATAGATTAATTATAGGGTACTGATTGATTTAAAAGGTGGCTGATTGCCACCTTTTTTTTGTTTTAGTTGTCTTTGCTTATAGAGTAATTTGAGATTTGTGTTGTTTCATAAACATTAACAACATTTTATTAATTTAGCGACCCTATTACGGAGAAAGGATATGAAGAAGACGTTTTTATTATTGACAGCAGCAGTAGTTTTTCTATTTACAGGATGCTCCAAAGACGATGAACCTCTTTCGTTTGATGAGCAATTTGCATTGGATCAACAAAAAATAGATGATTACCTGAGCGAGAATGGCATCACAGCCTTAACTGATCCATCAAGTCAGATGAGGTATGTTGTTCATAACGAAGGGTCCGGAAGCTTTGGTACGCTTTCAGAAACTGCAACAGTAAATTATGAGGGAAGACTTTTAAGTGATGACGTTTTTGATTTTGGTGAATTCATTACGTTTGATCTTAACCAACTCATAACAGGTTGGCAAATAGGAGTGCCTTTGATAAGAGAAGGTGGTTCAATTACCTTATACATCCCATCTGGATATGGTTTCGGTAATTTTGAATCTCAAGCTATACCATCCAATTCGGTACTTGTCTTTGATATTGATTTGATTGAGGTAGGAATAACCGCTCAGGAAAGATTAGCATACGAAGTTTCATTTATAGATGAATACCTCACTGAAAATGAGATTGTCGCAAATGTAGATTCAATTAGCCAGATCAGATATGTTATTCATGACGAAGGAACAGGTGCAAATCCTATCCAATCAAGTGACATTACAATTAATTATGAAGGTAGGGTGCTGAATAACAATAGTGCTTTTGATACAGGAAGTGGTGTGACTTTTACCTTAAGCGGACTCATCGAGGGATGGAAGTTAGGTTTGCCACTAATTAAGGAGGGAGGTTCAATAACACTTTATCTACCATCGGCATATGGATATGGTGGTCAAGCTGTTGGTGCCATACCTGCCCACTCAATATTAGTATTTGATATCGATTTATTGGAGGTGAATTAGAGCATTCACCTCATTCTTTGATCACTCTGTAGCTATAAAGATTAGTTGCACTTAAGATATTGAGGATATACAATCCATTATTAAGGTTAGAAACATCCAAAATTACTTTATCCCCATCTATTGAGTAGTTAGGAGTGAATGATTGACCTATTGAATTGATCAACTGAACTTTAACTCCATTGTTTGTGGACGTTGCATCAAAAATTATGTTTATGTAATTGCTCGTTGCATTAGGATAGATTAATGGTTCTGTGCTGGCATCACTGCTGATATTCACAAATATTACTGAACTACTTGATTGTGAGCCATCAAAATCAGTTTGACGGAGTTGATAGTACCAATTACCTGGTGAAAGGCTTGAATCTACATATTCATAATGCAATGGTTTATTCGAGGTACCTGCACCTTTCATTGTTGATATTTTTGAAAAATCTTTTCCATTGGTGCTCCTCAGTAACTCAAATTTTTCATTATCAGTTTCAGAAGCTGTAGTCCATTGAACAAGAACACTACTTCCGCTAGCTTTAGCTTTGAAGTCCGTGAGTTCTATTGGTAGTGGAGTATCAGGGTCACCTGGTCCGAAGTGAGGCACAAAGGTGGAAAATGAATTGATGCCTATCGTATATGATTTACTGTCTGTATTATAATCCATCACGATTGGGTCGTGAATTGACCTTGTTCCTCCTTCTGTCAATGCATCAAGAAATTCCAAACTGGAGATTTTTGTTATTTTGATACTGTCGGCGTTGAAGTCGTCAATAGTGATGCCTGTAAAGTCTACTCCATCTGCAACCAGTTTATTGAAAAGATCTGTATTTTCTGAACTTAAACTATACAATCTTAGGTAGACAATACTGGACGGCTGTGCAGATGGTGTAATATACCAGCTCCTATTAAGCACCCAATCCTCACTGTTATCCCGAACATTTCCCTGTCCATCTAGTGCTCTGATCCCAAAGCAAGTGGTGCCCAAACTATTTCCAACCGGATTAATAGAGTAAACCAAATTGCCAAGGTTATCAGTAACATCAATCCACTGATAGCCACTGATGTCAATACAGTTGGCACCTGTCGCAACATAATCAGCAAGAATTGATCGAAGTGACAGGCCTCCTGTTACAGTCGGACTGGATTGATTGTATGGGTCTGTTGTAGTTTGTCCCTCAATGTAATCTGGGATTCCGTCTTCATCTGTATCAGTCTCAGTATCAATTGGGCCTGTACTGCCACCACTAATTAGAACAGCCTCAAATGCATCGGAAATTCCGTCTGTGTCTGTATCAGTTCCTCCATTTGTGACAGGGTCATTTACATCTCCCGGGGCAGTACTGTTAGCTATCTCAAAGTAGTCGAAAATACCATCGCTATCAAAATCCGAGTTGATTGAGGCGTTGGCAGTTCCACCTTCTGAATTGATTAGTGCTTCGAGTGCGTTAGTTAAACCATCTGAGTCGTCATCATCCGCACCATTCTGAGTAGGACTATTGCTGCTAAATGGATTTGAACCATCAAAAACCTCTATATGATCTGGTATTCCATCTCCATCTGTATCACTAAATATAGTCACTGGAGAATCGCCTCCATTATCAGTAAGAATGGTCTCTAGGGCATTGGATATTCCATCTGAATCATCATCATTTCCTCCTGAAGTTACAGGGTCATCACCATCAGTCGGATCAGTACCATAGGCTGTTTCAAAATAGTCAGGAATTCCATCCGAGTCACCATCGGTAGTTAAATCACTAGTAACACCTAGGCCGAAAATTGTAGCAGTAGTGAATTCTACATCATTGAAAGTCACTATTTCTGAGCTAAATGAAGCAGCACTATAAGTAGCAAGCACACCTAAAGAAAAGTCGCCGTTTACTGTATCTACAATCAGTTGGAAATCACTGATGTCTTTTGCACCATACCCGAGTCCTGTAAGATCAAAGGAAATTGATACTTCCCCCACATCTCCGGTTTCACTTACTCCCCAAAGTCTTGTCATTCTTTCCTGAATTCCAGAGTTTGGTGGTAATGTGGAAGATGTGGCTGTAGTAACACCATCATCATTACCCCATACAAGATAATCACCATCCGAAGGAGTGGCTGGGTCAAAAACAGTTACGATTGCATCAGTGTTACTGCTGGATGAGTTGGTTTGAGAAAAACCCTGGGAGGCATTTGTTGCAATACCGGCAATGTCATTTGAATAGCTTGTCAAGTCAAAAATAGTGGATCCTCCCATAGTATAGTCGGCGGATGAGATATTGAGTGTTATACCATATTTCAAAGCTAAATACGTTTCAATATCCCGCTGATCCGTTACTCCAATAGCATTATCGAACATGATAATCTCTGCAATCTCACCAGTTAATAGAAATCCTGGAGTGAGAAATGTTCTTGCTCCAATTACTACATTTTCAGTCTCAGTATTAGAACCGATTGCACCGTTAGTAACATCAGTATCACCATCAGTATAGCTGTCAAAATCTGAAGTGTTGAGGATAGAAGAAGATATTCGCCACGCACCTGTTACAGTATTTGAGCCATTCACTTGTGTTCCTCCGATGGTGTGATTGAAAGTATTACTATTAACTGAATATTGCCATTGTCTGTTAGCGACAGTTGTGCTTGCCCTGGCTATAAAAGTCCCGGTGTTGTTTGTGTTTACATTATAAACAATGAAAGTGGACCATTCGTCAGACGTACCTTGGTAATCCAGCACATCTCCAAGGGACATGTATTGGGTACCGTCAAATGAAATTGAGGGGTTATTATTCACACCAATATCAACAAAAGTTGGATCAACAATAGCTCCATCCGCATCGGCATCCAATCCATTACCACTTTGATCCAGCCAATCAGTGACATCTGTCCCATTTAAAGTGATCCCCTTGTCAGCACGCAACCATAGGGCTAATCCGGTTGCCCCGGGGCTCGACACTTCTGGTACAGCTATGGTGAAGTAAGTGAGTGTTTGGCTAAAATCGACATTTTCAAAGACTAGTGTATCTCCTGTTAATGATGAAGCGGTATATGAGTTGATTATACTGCTAAAGTCTGTATCATCACTCAACAGCAAATGATACAATTCGGCCTCCTGACCCCTTAGGGCATAACTGGTAATACCACCAATATAGATTTGAACATTACAAGTACCTGGATTTCCGGTCTTCTCTGCAACCCACTCAGTAGTTAATCTGTCTTGAAAAGAAGCAGGGATTTCTGTTGATTGAACCAGGGTTTTATCACTTCCATCATTTCCAAAGATCAAATATTCTCCATCACCCAGGTCAGATGCTCCACTCAATTCAATGATAGCATCAGTGTTTATGCTATGACCCATAGACTGATCAAATGCATTCAATTCATTCAAACCAATGCCAGCTATGTCATTAGCGTAACCTGTTTGTTGATAAATAGCAGCTCCACCATCGGTATAATTTTCGGATGAAATATCTAGTGTGATGCCATATTTCAGTGCCAGATATGACTCAATATCTCTTCTGTTTGCATCTGAATTGCGAGTACTGTAATCGACAATTTCCGCCAATTTTCCATCAAAACTGCCAGCCCCAGAAAAATTATCACCAATCCTGAAAGGCTGATTGGTGTAATTAGAGAAATCTGATGCTCCAAATTCTGTAGTGGACAATAGTGCACCATTGAGATATATCTCCTGACCATCGGCGGTGCTATTGTTTCTAATGTTCAGTACTATTGGTTCATCATATGTAGTAACACCACTTTCTTCACCTACCTGATACAAGTCTCCGTTCAGGTCTGGTAGTGTATATGAAATGACTTCATTTGTAAGGTTTGCCGTGAATGCACCCAGAGCCACTCCTGCATCGTCGTTAGTTGTAATGCTGAGCGGGTATTCTAAAGTACTTCCACTGGAAATTGTATTGTCTGGATCTACAACAAGGAAAATATCTTGAGTAGCAAACCCGGATGCCCCTTCCAGAAATTGGCTATCAAAGTCTATTACATCGTGGTAATTGAGATTATCCTCCAGCAAGGTGGGTTGATCTGAGGAGTTATCCTGAGTAACATTAATCCCGTTTCCAGAATTGTCAGACCATCCGTTGACCCCTGAACCCCCTTGACTCACGCCATCATCACCTAGTAGCCAAATTGAAAGGTTAGTGAGAACACCCCCAGGTGCTACAGCATTAATATCTCCAACCAATGTGAAATATTGACCATCTGAAAAATCTAACTCAGTAAAGGTTAAAATATTTCTTCCATTAGTTGTTGTGAGCGTGCCTCCGGTAGTTGTTGTACCATCTGGAATATCATTTGGAATGGTAGCTCCTGCATCTACTTGCACTAGGTTTAAAGTAGCATTAGACAGGTCAATGTTCAGGTCAGTGATGTCAAAAGCGATGGATACTGTACCTACATCTCCTGTTTCTGCGATTTTCCAGATTTTATCCAACCTTTCCTGCGCACCATCCGGAACTTCTGTTGATACAAAATTATTGGAACCCCCATCATTACCCCACACCAGGTATTCTCCATCATCAAGATCTGTAGGAGAAGATATCTCCACTATTGATCCATTATTTACACTCTTTGAACTGGATTGATTTAAAGATTGCGAGTCGAAATTCCTCCCGATTCCGGCAATATCTTCACCAAAATTGGTGTCATCGAAAATAGCACTTCCGCCAACTGTATATGCTTCTGAACTGATGTCCAGAGAAATACCATATTTGATTGCCAGGTAAGATTCAACATCTCGTCTGTTAGTTGCACCCAATGTTATATCATATCCGATGACTTCACCAATTTCACCATTGTACAAAATGGTTTCCGATGGAGCAAATGCTCCACCTAATTGAAAAGGTTGATCAGTCAATTGACTAAAGGTGCCAGATTCTGTATTGACCAGATTTATACCATTTACGTAAATATCTTGTCCATCAGGTACACCATTGTGTCTCATATTTATAATTATTGGATTAGGATTGCTGTATTCAACACTATCCAGGTAAGCTCTGTATGCACTTCCTGGGGTAGTGTAAGTGAAAACCTCCCCCGTTGTTGCTGCTGAAGTAACTCCCAAGGCCAATGAAGATGATTCAGTGGGACTTGTACCTATAATTCTACCACCGGAGGTATTGTGATTAAGTAGTTCAATCGGGTTGATGACAACAAAAAAATCATTCGAGTAGAATCCTCCCACACTATTTAATAGACTTGAAGTACCATCAAAACTTATTGCTGCATTCCCATTAATTGCTCCAGACTCGACTGATGGTTTGGCTATCTCATAATCCTGGATGGCATTATTCGAATTTCCACTTTCATCCAGCCATTCCATAACACTAGCAGTTTTCACTCCTCCATTAGCTTTTAGCCATAGAACCGGGTCTTGAGAAATACCACCAGGTGATTTTCTTAACAGATTGCCTGCAAATGTGAAGAATTCTCCATCGTTGAAATCAACGGCAGAAAAGGTAATGATTGTACTCCCATCAGACGTACTGGTTGTTCCGGTATAGTCAGTGGCGCTTGCCATACCTGTTGGCATTGTAGCCCCAGATCCTGCCACAATGAGACGCACATCTGAGTTATCCGTGTCAATCCCGAGTGCAGTAAGGTCCAAAGTGATATCAACTGTTCCTATATCACCAGTTTCATCGAGTCTCCATATTCTTTCAAGCCGATTTGTCAGTGCACCTACATCTGAAGTTGTAAGAGTTGTATTGTTTCCGTCATGACCCCAAATAAGAGATTCTCCATCATCCAAATCACCTGCATTTGAAAAGGTAAAGAGTCTGCCTTCAATACTTTTAGAAGAAGTTTGGTTAATGTCTTGGGAGTCATCAACGATTAAACCTGCAATGTCATTAGGGTAGGGGGTATGATTATAAATGGATGTTCCAGATAATGTATAGGCTTCACTGGTTATGTCAAGTGTAATCCCATATTTTAAAGCAAGGTAAGTCTCAACATCTCTTCTTTGTGCAGCGCTTAATTCAAAATCAAAGGCGATGATTTCTGTAATATCACCTTCAAAGTTGAATAACGTACCATTTGTTCTTGCCCCTATTATCACATTTGTTGTTTCTGTGGCCGCCCCAATTGTTCCACCAGAGACCTCCTGGTTACCATTGATATAAGTGTCCAGGGTTGTCCCAAAAATGGATGAGCCAATTGTCCATTTTTCATTTTCAACTATATCAGTTCCTGTGGATTGATTTCCTCCAGCATATACATTAAATGTCTCATTGGTCAGTAATTGCCATTGTCGGTTTGCTCCTGAGTTATCGAGTGCTCTTGATATGATAGTTCGACCATTCCTGGTAGTTTTGAAAACAGCAAAAACAGAGAAATCTGTAGTGTAATCAAGAATGTCACCCGCATCCATATAATCAATATTGAATTCCAATGATGCATGGCCATTAACCACATTAGTTTTGTAGTAGGGTTGGGAGTTAGCATTACCTTGTGTACCATCATTTCCATTAACACTTTGATCGGCCCAATCAGATACAGTGGAGCCATTAAGAGTTATCCCATCATCAGCATCCAACCAAAGCTCAAGACCACTCGTTACGTTTCCCGGAAATACTCCTTGCACCAATCCAAGGGTAAAATGATCTCCATCGGCAAAGTCCACAGCAGAAAAAGTAATGATATCATCTCCATCTCCATTTGTGCTGGTGGTTCCGCCAGTAATTGGAATGATACCACTGAAATCAGTAGTAGAGGAAATGAGTAGCTGATAATCTCCGGTACTCGGCACCCCAATTGAGGTGAGGTTAAAAGTTACATCTACAGTTCCAACATCTGTGTCCACCGGTGTTTCATCCACTCTCCAAATTCTCGTTACCCTGGAGGTTGAGGAAGCAGGAATATCCGAAGTTGTGGTTGTTAAAACTCCATCATCACTTCCCCAGATAAAGTATTCATTGTCTTCAAGGTCGGTAGCATTGGACATTGTAATTACATTTCCAGTATGACTGGTCGCACTGGATTGATCCAATCCTTGCGAATTGTCTAGTGCAAGCCCTGCAATATCTGAAGCGAAACTACCGTACCCATAAATTGAAGTTCCCCCTAGTGTGTAATCTTCAGAAGAAATGTCAATAGTCAATCCATACTTAAGGGCAAGGTAAGTTTCTACATCACGTCTATCAGATGCTGATAATTCTGTATCAAATAATATGATTTCAGCAATGTCTCCGGTAAGTGGGAAAGAGGATCCATCAGTTCGGGCACCAACATATACATTTACCGTTGTAGTTTGTGTACCTATTGTTCCGGAAGTCACATCAGTACTCCCGTCTAGCCAGCTATTAAAATTGCTGGTACTAACGAGACTCGAAGTAATGATCCAATCTCCTGTAACGGTGCTGTTAGAAGAAACAGATCCACTACCTCCAGTGCTACTTCCGATGGTGTGGTTCAGTAGATCGCTGTTAACAGAATATTGCCATTGTCTATTTGTGTTTCCAGCTCTAGAAATGATTGTTCCGGTATTTGAATTATCAATATTATAAACAAGAAAGAAGGACCAGTCATCAGTTTGTGGTACCAATCCGGTATTCAAAACATCACCGAAATCGAGGTTGTCAGACCCGTCAAATTCAAGGAAATTGTATCCATTTAGAGTTGCTGTAGAATATCCTGGATCAAATCCGCCTCCTGTTGGGGCTCCATTAAAACCATTTCCACTTTGATCTGCCCATTGTGAAACGCTTCCTGATGATTCCGTCACACCAGCATCAGGTTTTAGCCACAGTGTAAGTCCGGAAACATCACCTGGGGATTGCGCAAATATTGTCAGGGGCGTAATTATCGCAAAAAAAACTACACAAAAAATGGCTTTCATGGCAATAATGGGTCAATTGGAAAAGCGGGTAATTAATAAATATACACATATGAAAGGAGTGATCCAATCTGTTGAGTCTATTATCTTTCCGTTAACTGCAAAATAACCATCACCCTTCAAACCAAATGTGAGAGGCTATGATTGCCAATGAGTTGATATTCTATATTGTTATTTAAAACTATAAAGAAACCCAGTTAAATTTAATGTTTGATGACAATTGAATGGGTGGAAACCAGGCCATTCAGGGAAACCTTGAGTATTCGATATCCATTAGAGATGTTATTGGTATCTATTACAATTCTGTTGCCATACAAAATGTATTGTGTATCTAGCTTTTTCCCTGTCACACTATATATTTGAATGCTAATATTTTGATCCGTAAGATCATCCTCAAAAACAACATTCAATACGTTATCAGAAGGTACTGGGAATAAAGAAATACGAGACTGACTTTGGGTGTCAAATTGGACAAGAATAACCTGACTTAGATCTTCTGTACCGTCGTAATCTACTTGTCTCAACTGATAGAAATAATGACCAGAAAAACCAGGAGTATCAGAATATGAATACCTTTGGGTTTCAGTTGTTGTTCCAGTGCCAGATATTTCACCAATTTGTTCAAAGTCTCTTCCATTCAAGCTTCGTAGGATCTCAAACCGATCATTATTTAATTCGCTGGCGGTAGACCAATTTAAAACAACCTGATCATCTTTTTGTGCACCAGTAAATTCAATTAACGTAACAGGGAGAGGGGTGGAACCAGGGGTAAATTGTGGAGCAAATCCTGAAAAGGAAGAAATTCCAAATGTATAAGACTTACCAAAAGTGTCGAAATCGGCAATAATCGGATCAATTTCTGTTCGTCCACCCCCTGTGGCATAAGGGTCCAGACTTGAAACTCCAGATATATGTGTGAATATGAGGCTGTCAGTATTGAAATTTGTAAGTGTTCCCGGATCCACTCCATCATTGCCTAATTCTGTATGAAGATCCACATTTTCGGTGTTTAGTGTATAAAATCGAACATACACAGTCGAGGAAGGGGAAGATGTAGGGGTCACATACCAGTTTCTATTGAGTGTATACTGCGTGCCATCATCTCGCACACTACCTGTACCACTTAAAACCCGTATTCCCCAGTTGGTACTTCCCAGGTTGTTACCCACTGGATTGATCGAAAAAATGAGATTTCCAAGATTATCTGTTACATCTATCCATTGATACCCATTTACATCTACAATTGTGCCACCTGAGGCAACATAATCTGCAGTTAAAGATCGAATGCTTCCATTTGAACTGAATGGGCTTGCAGAATTGTAGGGGTCAGAATCAGTAATTGCTTCAATGTTGTCCGGTAATCCATCTCCATCAGTGTCAGTGGTTGCTGAAACAGGCACTGTTGAGCCACTGTTAAGCAGGATGTTTTCCAAAGCATCAGAAATATTATCTGCATCGCTATCATTATTTCCACTACTAACCGGATCATCAATATCATTAGGATTAGATCCATAAATTACTTCAACAAAGTCAGGAGCTAAATCACCATCTGTATCAGTAGATAGGTCAGGGTTTGAAGCACCTCCTTCGGATGCTATTAAAATTTCTAATGCATCTGGTAGACCATCACTATCAGTGTCGGTATCTCCATTGGTGGTTGGCGCATTGGCATTGAATACGTCAGTACCATTAATAACTTCCAATTGATCAGGTATTCCATCTCCATCAGTATCACTAAACATAGTAACAGGTGAATTTCCCGAATTATCTATTATAATGAATTCCAGCGCATCTGATATTCCATCACTGGAAATACCTGTATTGTCGTTTGAATCTGTTCCACCAGCACCACCAGCTACAGGGTCGTCAGAATCATTGGGGTCCGTAGCATAAGCAATTTCAAAATAATCCGGAATACCGTCTGTATCTGTATCGGTGGCCAGATTGTCTGCGCTACCAAGAGAGAAATAACTTACCCCTGTAAAATCAATATTCTCAAAGCGAACAATATTAGATGTAAAAGAAACTGGCTTTGTGGCACTGAGGGTACCATTTGTAAAGTCATCATCACTATCAAGGATCAGTGTGAAATCCTGAGAAACTTTTGCTCCATAGGTTCCAGTAAGGGCGGACAGGTCGAATTCCAGGTCTACAAAACCTATGTCTCCGGTTTCTTCTATATGCCAAATTCGCTCCATTCTACTCGTTATGGTAACGGACGGTAAATTGGTTGCAACCTCAGTAAGCACACCATCATCATTACCCCAAACCAAGAAATCTTCATTGTTTAGACTACTTGGGCCATCTATTGTAACTAAGGCATCACTATTGATACTTTTACTTGAAGATTGATTTAATAGGTATGTACTATTGGCTCCTATGCCAGCAATGTCATTGCCATAGGAAGTTGATAGATTATAAATTGAGGTTCCCCCCTCATAAGTGTAGTCTAAAGTAGAAACGTCCAAAGGAAGACCATATTTAATGGCCAGATAGGTTTCGGTGTCTCGTCTCTCAGTTGCAGTGAGTGCGCTTGTAAATGTCAAAATTTCTGCGATATCCCCATCAATCGACCGATCATTTGTCCCTCTATCTGCACCAATGTAATAAGTGAAAGTGGTATTTGATAAATTGGATACAAATACTCTGGAATGAAGTTCAAAACTTGACGGTCTTGGGTGCCCTGTTCCATCACCGATATCGGTACCATTGGCATAATTATCTCCATTTCGAACATCTGTCGGCGTGAGCGAGCCATCAAATAATTGTGTTTCATCTGAATAACCATGGCCAATTCCTTCTCCATCATCCGTATCATTGTTAGTGAATGGTGTTGTGTTGGAGGCAGTTGAAGTATCACGGTAAACAATAAATACACTTCTGGGGTTAGCATTCACAACGCCTGATGCCATATAGGTAAAGCCATCATTGAAATTAATAATTGGATTTCCGTTCAAACCACTTTCAATATAGGTAGGCCTGTATGCATAGGTAGATTGACTGAAATCAAAAGAATTTCCACTTTGGTCTCTCCAGAACTGTACCTGATCATTGTCTGAAGGATTATTAGAATTTTCTTCTTCTACACCAGTATCAGCTCTTAACCACATACTCAAGTTAGTAAGTGAAGAAGCTCCAGGTAATGCCAGCGTAAAATACTGTCCACTATCCAAAGTCACATCTTCAAATAGCAAAGTATCACTGGAAAGAGAACTGGCATTGGTAGAATTTATGATTGTACTAAAGTCTCCATCGTCATCTACCAGTAGTGAATAGAGAGAAGGTACCTGTGAATAAGCATCAATATTGGTGATACCACCAATAAAGACTTTTATGTCGATAGTACCAGGTGACCCAACAACTGAGGCCCTCCACTCCGTAGCAAGTCTTTCAGTGAAATCAGACTGTAGTTCTGAGGTTTGAGTGGTAGTCTTGTCTCCATTGTCATTCCCAATAATTAGAAAATCTCCATCATCCAGGTCACTTGGTGATTCAATTTTAATGATGCCATCTTCCTGAGAGGCAGATTGTGACTGATTTAGAGAATAATCCAGGTATTGGCCAATGCCAAAGATATCGTTAATGTAGGTAGTGAAATCGAATAAATCTGATCCTCCAAGTACATAAGGATCACTGGAGATGTCTAATGTAATACCATATTTAATAGCGAGATAGCTTTCCACTTCTCTTCGATCTGAATCTGATAGTCTTGAAGAATATGATATGACTTCAGCAATGTAACCTTCAAATGAATTTGAACCGATGAAATCATTTCCAATTCTCACCGGACCATCAGTGATATTGGTATATGTACCAGCTTCAGAAACAGTTAATGATGTACCATTTAAAGCAATTTCCTGGGCGGTGTTCCCTAAGTTATTTCTTGAATTAAATATGTTTAAACTATTCGTAAGACTTGTTCCAGTGTTTGCTACATCATAACCAGCAGTCCCGAGCGTATGTCCTAATAGGTCATTGGTTATAACATCTTCGTTTCCTAAATAGAAACCTGATGAAACCTGCGTCTCAAAACCAACAAGGAAACCATTTCTTGTGCTGTTATTAACAGTTGCATCTGGTTTTGCAACAATGAAATATTCGGTAGTATTGAACCCTTCTACGTTTTCCAAAGCATCCCTATTGAAATAGAGTGCATTATTGTAGTTGATCGCATCTGCTGAAAGTAGGGGTTTGTTAAGTTCGTTACCTTGAGAAACATCATTTCCATTTCCACTTTGATCGGCCCATGAACTTACCTGATCACCTGGCGAACCTGCACCCTGATCACCTTTTAGCCATAATTGGGCAGATGCCACTGGCGTAATCGACTGTACATCACCTGCTAGTGTGAAGAAATCACCATCACTAAAATCTACACCTTCAAAGGTTACAATATCTCGTCCGTTTTGCGTGGAAAGTATTCCGGAAGCATTAACAACCCCATCGGTATCAAAATCATCAGGAACTGTATTTCCTGAAGCCATGATCACCAGGTTTAGTGAAGAATTATTGATATCGATCCCAATTGATGTTATATCAAATGAGACATCCACAGTTCCCATTCCGTCACCTCCGGTTTCTTTTACCACCCATACCTTTTCGTATATTAATGCATTTCCAGTTGGTGCGTTGGTACTGGTAAATGTACTTGTCCCCCCATCATTTCCCCAAATCAAATATTCATCGTTTTCCAGATCACTTGGGTTTGACATTGAAACTATGGAGCCGTTATTGACGCTTTTTGAGCTAGCCTGATTTAATGCGGAGGCGGTATTCTTTCCTATTCCAGCAATATCTTCCGCATATCCTGAATATCCATAAATACTGGAACCACCTGCTGTGTAGTCTTCTGAGGAAATATCCAGCGTGATTCCATATTTGATTGCGAGATAAGATTCTACGTCCCGTCTGTCAGAGGAGCTAAGTCTGGAAGAATAAGAGATGACTTCTGCTATATGGCCATCATACGGAGTTTCCTGACTAGCAAATATCTCATCACCAATTTCATAAGTTTCATTTGTGAATTCAAGATAATCATTGGGAGTAGTAGTAGTGGTAACAGTTTGTTGTAGACCATTGTAGAAAATATCCTGGTCATCCGGTGAAACATTAGCATTTGATCTTGAATTGACCAAAGCAGCTTCATTAATGTTCAATGTTGCATTGACAACAGCACTTCTATAATTGACAGTGGAACCTGCATTAGTAGCAACATGTGTAATAACTTCGTTCGGAATCTCACCAGCGAAATATCCAAAATTGAGTCTACAAACAGATAATTCAGTAAAGCCAATAACTGTTCCAGCTGTTTTGCCACTATTGAAAATCTCACTGGGTTTTGTAACAACAAAATATTCAACCGAATTGAAACCTGCTTGACCTCCCAGGTAATCACTTCCATCAAAATAAAGTACATCATTTCCGTTAAGGAAACCCTCAGCCAGATTTGGCATTTGTTGAGAGTCTGCTTGTTCTGCATCATTCTCTAACCCACTTTGATCGCCCCAGTATGTAACCAATCCAGCAAAATGGGTTACATTATTTGACGCATTAAGCCATAAGGTTAGCCCAGATGTAATACCTCCAGGTCCTGGATCATCATCAGCGCCTAATGTGAAGAAATCTCCATCAGAGACAGTAATATTTTCAAATGTGACCATTCCATCAGACACTGAACTGGATTCATAAACGGTACCCGTACTCATTGTTGCGGAAGATGAAACAATTAATTGGTACGTTCCACTTTCTAATAGATCAAGTGAGTCCAGGTTGAATGTGAAATCAATACTACCAATGGATCCCGTCATATCTGATTTCCATGTTCGGTCGAGGCGATTGGTTACTCCTGTAGGAACATCAGCGGTTTGTAAAGTTATTGGGTCATTGTTATGGCCCCAAACAAAGTATTCATTATCATCAAGGTCTGAAGGATCAGATACCGTGACTATACCTCCAGATTGACTGGTTGAAGTACTTTGAAGTAAGCCCTGTGAGTTATCTTTTCCAATACCCGCAATATCATCTGCATAACTGGTTTCATTATAAATAGCAGAACCGCTTACTGTATATCCACTACCTGAAATATCGAGTGTAATACCATATTTGATAGCCAGATAAGTTTCAATATCACGGATCTGAGTACTAGTTAGTGAGGAAGATGTATAAGCAATGAATTCAGCAATATCTCCTTCAATTTCATTCCCACCATCCGATTCATCACCCAGGTAATAGGTAAATGATCCGGTTGATCCATCAGCAATACCGGCTGTTGATTGACCTGCTGCTAATGAAGTTGCATTTTCAAAGATATTAGCTGTAGATCCGGTTTGAGTAATCGTCCAGATAGCAGGAGCCTGTTGTTCGATAGGCCCAAAAGTAACATCTGAGTATTCACTATCTTCAAACCACATCCTGTCGCTTCCTGATCCACCTGTCATTTCGAAAAAGGCTTCTGAATTAGAGGTAGTTGTATTGTTATCAATTCCTACAAGAAAATAAGTCCAGTTTCCTCCGGAATTTGTTGCTGTACCCTCAAGTGAGGTTACGTTATTATCAAATCTTACCACTGGGTTGCCATTGATAACGGATTCCTGAAACGTTGGAAAGTCTGTTCCTTCTGAAGCATCATTGTTGTTGCCACTTTGGTCTGTCCACCCAGATACATTAGTGTTGGATTGGATCACTCCGGCATCTGCTTTCAGCCATACACCTAAATCAGTAACAAGATCGCCTGGAGCCGCCTGAACACGGGCTAGAGTAAAATAAGATTGATCTGTCAGATCAATTCCTGAGAACGTTACAACATTTCTACCATTTTCAATGCTAAGTGTACCATCTGAAGAAACGGTAGCCGTACCAAAATCAGTTGGAATTGTACTACCTGAGGGCAATGTGAGTAGTTTGAAACTACCGCTTTCAATCCCCAAAGTTGACAGGTCAAATGAAATATCTACAGTCCCAACATCTCCGTACTCAGAAACCTGCCAGATTTTACTAAGCCTGTCATCGACTGTTCCCGGAACATCACTGGATGTCATGGTATTTGCTCCATTATTATTTCCCCAGAATAAAAACTCATCATCATCCTGATCAGAGGCATCTTCCATGCTTACTATGTTTCCTGAGTAACTTGTGCTACTTGATTGATCCAATGAACTTGCAGTACTCAGACCAATTGCAGCAATGTCTGTTTCGTACCCATTTAATTCTGAGTCGGATAATACTGTAATGCCATTTATGATGTAACCCGTAGATGTTACATCAATTGCAATTCCGTATTTAATGGCGAGATAACTTTCGACACTTCTTCTATCAGTACTGCTTAATGCGGTAGAGAATAAAACTATTTCTGAAAGATCGCCGGTATAAAGGTTTGTAGAAGCACTGTCCCGTGCACCGATGAGAACCATTGTAGTCTCGGTAGCACTACCAATAGTCCCAGAGAATTCAGAAGTACCATTTAAGTATCCATCTATTGCACTTGTTGAGGTTGTGCTACTGATTAAATTCCATTCATCTATTAGATTAGTAGATCCTGTTGCAACCTGACCTCCCGCGTTTTGATTAAAGTCTCCACCAGAAACATAAAATTCATATTGTCGATTTGCTTCGCTGGCATCTGCCGCTCTGGATAAAATTGCACCACCGACTGACGAATTGAATACAGTAAAAAAACTCCAGGAGTCAATTTGCGGTTGGAGATCAAGTATATCTCCGAGGTTAAAATAGTTACCAGCTCCGTCAAAGTTAATCGCCGGGTAACCATTGATGCCATCAGCATTCAAGGATGGTGCATTTCCTCCAATTGTGTGAAATTCATTTCCACTCCAATCACCCCATCCGTAAACTTCTGAACCATTTGTTACTACTGATGTATCAGAACGAAACCATAAAACAGCAGGAGTTGAAATTGCACCTGGTGTGGATTCATCGCTTACATCAAAACCATCACTAACTCTGGTTCCGGAGACTTCAAAGTTGTCTATTCCCACCCCATCAAAACCTGTATCATTATCGGAGAAGAACCTGAATCTAAATTGCACCGAATTATTGGTAGAAAAAGTAGCACCTAATGGAATAGAAGAGGTTTCCCAAGAGCCATTGTCACCTGTCCAGGCATCAGCACCTCCAATTCCTCCGCTGGCGTCTGACATGGGTAAAAAATAATTAAACCAGTTTGTCCCATCTCCTTGTGAACCTAATTGAAACCAACTTGTACCATTGTCAAAGGAATATTCCATTGTGAAGCCATCATAGGTGTCTTCAGTTTCATATCGAAGATCAAAAGTGAGTGTAAGGTCATAGAAATCACCCAGGTCAATTTCTGGGCTTTCTAGAATGGCACCTGGGTAATCTGGAAAACCAGAACCATTGTCATAACCAATATCGATTGGGTATTGGTTTCCATCATTTGGAAGTCCCCAATAGCTTCCATCTGCACCAGTTGTGAAATTCACATTTCCACGTCTCCATTCAGTGGGAGATCCTTTAACAGTCCAACCTTCATCAGAAGAATCAAATGTGTAAATGACAGCAGTACTCTGAGCATTTACCATCGTGCAGAGTGCACTGAAAGATAGTATGAATAGAAGTTCCAGTTTCATTTTTAGTAAGTGTGTGCGCCGAGACCGATTACATCAAATATAGTCGATGATTGGATTAAAAGGAACTTAATTTAATGATTTCTAAACACTTAATTAAAACAAAAAAGGCACCAATCTGGTGCCTTTTTTGTTGTTGTATTATATATTGAGCTTAATCCATTCTATAAACACGAATATTGTTGTACTCCATTAAAAAATCACTTTTATCAAGTATTGATAAAAATTCTACATCCTTTAAAGGAGACGTTCTTTCGGATTGTTTCGTAAACAAAAGTTCATCATTGCTGGAGTAGACTTCATACGTGATAATGTCCTCAGTCCAAAGTTCCTGATCATTATCCAGTGACTCGATTATATCATTCACTTCTTCATCCAATAGTGAGTCTTCACCTTTAGCTGTTACTGAATCAGGGTTTGTTGTGGCTAATGCTTGATTCGTGAAAAACATTCCACCAAAAATCAAAGCAATAGCTATGAGTTTTATTTTGAGAGTATTCATTTTATTTGAGTTTTTTGACCTTGTTCAATCTAGTTTGCTAAAGGCGTGCCAGTAATTGTAATAAACTATAAATCAGATAGTTACGTTTCAAGGAGAGTGTTTGGAACGGTGAAGGTGTTACAAAAACGGACAGTAATTGACGAAAAATGTACAGATAACCTTTATGAATGGACAGTATTTTGGATGAATGGTAGAGAGGGGTGATCAATAAAAAAGCCAATGTTTTAAACATTGGCTCTCTTAAGTTTAGCAAAGAAAATAACTAACAATATTCCTCAAACACCTGCTCCAGGTGTTGTGCTATCATGTCAGCAGATCTTCCTTCGATATGATGTCTTTCCACAAAGTGAACCAGTTCACCATCCTTGAACAATGCAATTGATGGAGAGCTTGGAGGATAAGGAAGTGTATATTCCCTTGCTTTCGAAACTGCTTCATGGTCAACTCCAGCAAAGACGGTAGTTAGATTGTCAGGCTTCTTATCTGCATACTGCAGTGCCATTTTAATACCTGGTCTCGCTGCTCCAGCTGCACAGCCACATACGGAATTAATCACAACAAGGCTTGTTCCCTTGTGTTCCTTTAGATGATTATCTACCTCATCCGCAGATTTCAATTCAGTAAAACCTGCAGTTGTCAGGTCTGAACGCATGGGAGCTACTAGTTCTTCAGGATACATAGTCTTCTAGTTATAGTTCTAATTATTTAATACAAATTTAAATTTCAGTCAAATTGAAACAATCATTTCAAAAGAATGATTCTCTATTTGTCTTTTAATTTACATAAAACCCAATTCTAGCCTTGCTGCTTCTGACATCATATCAGTAGCATAAGGAGGATCAAATGTGACTTCTACTTCAACTTCGTTTATTTCCTCTATAGTCGATACCATCTGCTTAATTTCATCAGGAATTGCTTCAGCAGATGGACAAGCAGGAGAGGTAAGGGTCATTAGCACATGTACGTTATTTACAGGGAAAATATTGATTTCATATATCAACCCCAGCTCATATACATCCACAGGTATTTCAGGATCATATACCTGCTTTATTGCCTCTATTACCTTTATTTTTAGCTGTTCGTTATCCATTTTTCAAATCAAATTAGATTTAATCCGGTACGTTAGTTTTAGAAGAAAGAGCGAGTGCATATAGTTTCATCTGCTTGATCATTGCTGCAAACCCATTAGACCTCTGTGTTCCAATGAATCTATTCATCCCAATTTTTTCTGGGAAGAAGATATCTCCATCCAATACATTCTGTAGATTTTGACCAGAAAAAATCCTAACCAACAAACTAACCAGACCTTTTGTGATCGCAGTATTGCTATCAGCCTCGAATGAGATACAATTGTCATCTAAATTGGCAGTAAGCCAAACTTTTGATTGGCAGCCTTTGACAATATTATCATCCGTTTTCCTGTCTTCCGACATTTCAGGCAAATTCTCACCTAATTCCATTAGATAGTTTATGGTCATTTCCATATCACCATCCAACATGGAAAAATCATCAATAATTTCTTCTTGTATTTCTTGAATAGAAGTCATTATTTCCTGTATTTTTTTATTATTTCCTTCAAGCTTTCAGTGAAGGTGTCAATTTCTTCCTTAGTGTTGTAAACTAAATAAGAGGCCCTTACAGTTCCTTCAATAGAATAATTGTCCATAAGAGGTTGTGTACAATGGTGCCCCGTTCTCACCGCAATTCCTTTCGCGTCAAGTAGCATCCCTAAATCAAAATGATGCATACCCTCCACAATGAATGATGATACACTCACTTTATTCTTAGCTGTTCCAATCAATCTCACACCATCAATATCCTGGAGCTTCTCTGTTGAATGTAATAACAGGGAATGTTCGTATTCGGCAATCTTTTCTTTTCCTATATCATCAATAAAGTCCATCGCACTTTTGAATGCAACAACATCGGCAATATTGGGAGTGCCTGCTTCGAATTTATAGGGTATATCATTATAAGTAGTTCCTGAGAAACTAACATCTTTGATCATTTCTCCACCTCCCTGGTATGGCGGCATTTTTTCCAGGATCTCACGTTTCCCATATAGCACACCAGTTCCGGTTGGTCCATACATCTTGTGGGCTGAAAATGCGAGGAAATCGCAATTAAGTTTTTGAACATCCATTGGAAGATGTGCTGCAGCCTGAGCTCCATCCAATAAAACTTTTGCGCCAACTGCATGAGCTTTTTCAATCAAAGAAGCTACAGGATTTATGGTGCCTAAAGAATTTGAAGCATAAACAATAGAAACCAACTTGGTCTTGTCGGAAAGCAACTTATCAAATTCATCTTCAATGACCTCACCGTTTTCATTCAATGGAATCACTTTAAGTGTAGCTCCTTTCTCTTCGCATAGAATCTGCCAGGGAACTATATTAGAGTGATGCTCCATAGTGGTAATAATGATTTCATCACCTTCATGGATGAATTTTTTACCAAATGAAGAGGCAACAAGGTTGATACTATCAGAAGTCCCTTTTGTGAAGATTACTTCCTCAGCTTCACGTGAATTGATAAACTGTTGAACTCGCTTTCTCGTATTTTCAAATGCTGTTGTAGCTCTTTCTGCCAAAGTGTGAATGCCACGGTGAATATTAGCATTATCTTTCGTGTAATAATTTAACAATGCATCAATCACCACTTGAGGTTTTTGGGACGTAGCTGCATTATCAAAATAAATCAAAGGTTTTCCGTTTACTTGTTGATCAAGTATTGGGAATTGTTTTCTGATCTCTCCAATATTAATTGTATTGCTCGCTACACTTTCCATTTGCCTACTTTTCAAGTCTGATTTGAATCAATTCTTCGAGATATGATCTCACATTTTCTAGTGGAACCTTCTCTATAATGTCTTGAGCGAATGCATAAAGGAGCATGGCTTTTGCCTTGTCTTTACTTATTCCCCTTGCCTGTAGATAGAAGACTGCTTCCTCATCCAATTGCCCTGTTGTACAACCATGAGAGCATTTTACATCATCAGCCCAAATCTCTAGCTGTGGTTTTGTATTCACAGTGGCTGCATCGTCCAGTAAAAGATTATTGTTTGACTGAAAAGCATTTGTTTTCTGTGCTTCTTGTCGGACGTAAATCTTGCCATTAAATACACCTCTGGAAGATTCATCCATAATTCCTTTGTAAAGTTCATTACTAAAGGAGTTTGGCTGGATATGATCAACGGTGGTGTGATTATCTACATGAGAATTTCCTTTAATAAGGTACAATCCATACATGTTGGACTCACAGTTTTGTCCATCAGAATCAATGTTCATATTGTTTCTGATCAAACCACCGTCCAAAGTGACCACATAGCTTGAATACCGACTATCATTATGTTGCTTTACCTGGGTGTGACTGACTTCATAAGATATAGGAGAGTCGTTTTGTAATTTGATATGCTTTACATCCGCATTTTCTTTCACGATAATTTCACTCAAAGGATTGAAGAAACTATTGTGATTTCCTAATGTGATTGTCTTTTCCACAAATAACACCTGACTTCCCTGTTCTGCGATAACCAAATTTCTTGGAAAAGACCTACTTTCCGTACTGGACGCATCATTTACATAATAAATGTATACTGCGTCTAGGCTAGCATTCTTATCAGCTTTAATAAATATTCCGTCTTCAGCTATGGCTGTATTTAAGGAAGTAAACGGGTCAAGACCTGATTTAGCATAGTTGCCAAAGTGTTCTTTCGCAGTTTTATCTGAATCCAGAGAATCACTTAATTTCTTTATCGTGATTCCCTCAGGAACATTAGTGATGACAGAAAGTGTATCATCATATTTTCCATTTACAAAAAAAAGCTGAATATCCGCATCTTTGTCTAAAAGCTGTGGTTCTAATTGGCCTGAGTTAATTGTTCCTGCAGTTAATGCAGTACCATCAAATGACTTGTTAAGTACTTTGGTTACTGGTGTGAATTTATATTCTTCAGCTTTCAACTGAGGTAAACCTTGTGTCTTAAGTTTTTCAAGCGCATCCACTCTTAATCCTTTCACACTTGGTAATGCATCAGCATTGAAAGATGCTATAATTGCTTCTTCGAAATTATTTGCCATGATATCAGAATTAAAGTGTTGCCAGACCAGCCTCTTCTTTGATCCAATCGTATCCTTTTTCTTCTAGCTCCAGTGCAAGCTCTTTACCACCGGATTTAACAATTTGACCTTTATACAATACATGCACAAAATCCGGTACAATGTAATCCAATAACCGCTGATAGTGAGTCACCACAATCGTTGCGTTATTCTCATTTTTTAATTGGTTGACGCCATTTGCCACTATCTTCAGAGCATCGATATCAAGACCTGAATCAGTTTCGTCTAATATTGAGAGGGTGGGTTCCAGCATAGCCATCTGGAAAATTTCATTTCGTTTCTTTTCTCCACCAGAGAACCCTTCATTTAAAGATCTGCTTAGCAAAGATTGATCGATCTCAACCAGTTTCATTTTGCTTTTCATTTCTTTCAAAAAAGAGACCGCATCAAGTGTAGGTAAACCTCTATGTTCTCTCACCTGATTAACAGCAGTTTTAAGAAAATTTGTTGTAGTAACTCCTGGGATTTCTACTGGATATTGGAATGCCAGAAAAACACCTTCTCTAGCCCTCTCTTCAGGATCCATATCCAGAAGATCCTTTCCCTGAAAATCTACAGTTCCTTCAGTTACCTCGTAAGCTTCTCTTCCTGCCAGTACGGACGCAAGTGTACTTTTTCCTGATCCGTTGGGTCCCATAATGGCATGAACTTCACCTGGTTTGATTTCCAGGTTTATGCCTTTCAAAATTTCCTTATCCTCAATTCGAGCTTTAAGATTCTCTATCTTTAACATCTAATCCTAATCTGTTGATAATCAATAATTAATATTCTGAAGGGTGTCTATCCTACACTACCTTCTAGAGTGAGTGCCAGCAGTTTCTGAGCCTCCACGGCAAATTCCATTGGAAGTTGGTTTAAAACTTCTTTCGCGTATCCATTCACAATCAAGGCAACAGCACTTTCTTCATCGATACCTCTCTGCTGACAATAAAAGATTTGATCTTCTCCAATTTTGGAGGTGGTAGCCTCATGTTCCACCTGTGCAGATTTGTTCTCAATGTCAATATATGGAAATGTGTGAGCACCACATTTATTACCCATCAAGAGTGAATCACATTGCGAGAAGTTTCTGGCATTTGTAGCTCTTTTCATGACATGCACCTGCCCTCTGTAACTATTTTGCGAATGACCAGCTGAAATTCCTTTAGAAACGATTCTGGATTTGGTGTTTTTACCAATGTGAATCATTTTGGTACCGGTATCGGCTTGCTGATAGTTATTAGTTACCGCAACTGAATAAAATTCACCCTGTGAGTTATCTCCTTTCAATATACATGAAGGGTATTTCCATGTAACAGCAGAACCTGTTTCAACCTGCGTCCAACTGATTTTGGAATTATCACCTTTACAGATACCTCTTTTTGTTACAAAATTGTAAATCCCGCCTTTGCCTTCTTTATTTCCTGGGTACCAGTTTTGAACTGTAGAATATTTCACCTCAGCATCTTTCTCTGCGAGAATTTCCACAACTGCAGCATGAAGTTGATTTTCATCACGCATTGGAGCAGTGCAACCTTCCAGATAACTCACATATGAAGCTTCTTCGGCTACAATTAGTGTTCTTTCAAATTGTCCTGTATTGGCAGCATTAATTCTGAAGTAAGTTGATAACTCCATAGGGCATCTCACCCCTTTAGGAATATAGCAGAATGACCCATCAGAAAATACCGCAGAATTTAGTGCGGCGTAATAGTTATCACTTGCAGGTACTACCGAACCTAGATATTTCTTAATTAATTCAGGGTGTTCCTGTACTGCTTCACTGAAAGAGCAAAATATAATACCTAGCTTGGAAAGAGTATCCTTAAAAGTAGTAGCCACCGAAACAGAATCTATTACAGCATCAACAGCTACACCAGTTAATCTTTTCTGTTCTTCCAGGGAAATACCAAGTTTCTCAAAAGTTTCTCTCAATTCAGGATCAACTTCATCCAGACTATTTAATTTCTTTGTTTTCTTGGGTGCAGAGTAGTATTTGATGTCCTGAAAATCCACTTTAGGGTAATTTACATTGGCCCAATTTGGTTCTTCCATTTGAAGCCAAAGTCTGAAGGCTTTCAATCGCCATTCAAGCAACCATGCAGGCTCATTCTTTTTGGCGGATATAAAACGAATAATCTCTTCATTGAGACCCTTTGGAGCTTCATCAGCCTCCAGGTCAACGGACCATCCGTGTTCATATTCTTTTGATGTAAACTCTTCTAATATCTGATCGTCTGCACTCATGTAAACTAATTCAGTTTTCTTTATTTAGACTTATTACAAATTTCCACAAAGGTAACATGCCTCAGTAGATAATGTTTAAGGAACATTTGCTTTTTTTAAACAAGTCTGGTGTGCAAAAATACAAAAAAAAACCAACTTATTTAAAATCATTCTAAATAAGAACAGATTCTAAATAAATTGGTTCAATATTTTAGATCAAATTGTGTGTCTTTACAGTATCAAAATTGTAAGTGTCTGTTTAAGCTCTCCTCTAAAGAAATGAAAGTTTCTGTCCTTTCAATACCTTCCACATGTTGGATCTTATCATGCAAGACATCCCGAAGGTGCTTTGTATCCTTACAATGTATTTTGAGGAAGATACTATAATTACCTGTGGTATAATGAACTTTCACAACTTCTGGAATATTTCTCAATTGCGCTACTACGTCATCATAAAGTGAACTCTTTTCCAGGTATATACCCATGAAGCAGGTTACGTCATAGCCGAGTTTTGAGTAATCCATTTTGAGTGTTGTACCACTTACTACACCCATTTCCTCAAGTTTTTTCATTCTTACGTGCACAGTACCTCCAGAAACGAACACTTTTTTCGCCACCTCTGTATACGGGATTTTGGCATCTTCCATAAGAATATTTAGGATCTTAAGGTCTACATTATCAATTTCATAATTTTTACTCATATATCGGAGGTTGTATTGTGAATCATTTAACTAATGATATTCAAAATTAGATCAGATCGATTTTTTTACCAAATTTATTGAAAAAATTTTAATAGAAGATAAAGATCATTACTTTTGAATCATCAACAAGGAACAAAAAGTTGTTCCTTTTTACTTTGTAGGGTGATGAAATTGGCAGACATGCCCTCCTGTCCCGGGGGTGGAGGTAAGGGATAAATCCCAATTAATTCCGATAATTTGTTTCGTACAGTTTATCGCAATTAATTGGGACTAACTGCTCTGTGGAGGTTCGAATCCTTCCCCTACAGCAATCATTTTTGGGTTAATGTTGTTTATTTGAAAATTGCCTTCTGAAAACGTTCAGGGGGCTTTTTCTTTTTTAGGACACACCATTTCCTTCAAAGCAAAATTAAAGCTGGGAATAGATACTCAGTTCATTTCAGCAGGTCACAGAATAATTTGAAATTTTATTACAGACAGGTGAGGGGCGACCAACTGCTCTGTTGAGTCCGGGCGGCCGGTCCCATCTAATCCTTCCCCTACAGCAATCATTTTTGGGTTAATGTTGTTTATTTGAAAATTGCCTTCTGAAAACGTTCAGGGGGCTTTTTCTTTTTTAGGACACACCATTTCCTTCAAAGCAAAATTAAAGCTGGGATTAGATACTCAGTTCATTTCAGCAGGTCACAGAATAATTTGAAATTTTATTACAGACAGGTGAGGGGCGACCAACTGCTCTGTTGAGTCCGGGCGGCCGGTCCCATCTAATCCTTCCCCTACAGCAATCATTTTTGGGTTAATGTTGTTTATTTGAAAATTGCCTTCTGAAAACGTTCAGGGGGCTTTTTCTTTTTTAAGACACACCAATTTCCTTCAAAGCAAAATTAAAGCAGCGTAATAGTTTACTCATCTCATATCAGCAAGGTCACAGAATAATTTAAAATTTAATTATCGATAGGTGAGAGGCGACCAAAATGCTCTGTAGAGTCCGGGCGGCCGGTCCTCATCTAATCCTTCCCCTACGGCAATCATTTTTGGGTTAATGTTGTGTATTTGAAAATTGCCTCCTGAATGCGGTCAGAGGCTCTTTATTCTAAGGGATATTTTCAAAAACTGCATTCAGACATGATGCAAACGGTTGAATTGGTTTTTGCGAATTAGATAATGTATTCACCATTTGGTTATCAAATTGAAATTTTTTTAAAAAAATAATTGGAATATTTGCAACATTATTTATGTTGTGTTACATTTGAATCAAGTTTGAAACATAGAAGTTGTTTCATTAATAATGTAGGGTGATGAAATTGGCAGACATGCCCTCCTGTCCCGGGGGTGGAGATAAGGGATAAATCCCGGTTAATTCTAATAGCTTGCTTCAGTGATCTATTGAAATTAATCGCGGCTAACTGCTCCGTGAAGGTTCAACTCCTTCTCCTACAGCTATCATTTTTGGGTTAATGTTGTTTATTTGAAAATTGCCTTCCTGGATATTCCTTGAAGGCTTTTCTTTTTTATGCACCTATCCATTGAAGAATTTAGAGAGGGAAGAGGTTTGGGCTAACAGTTCGGTATATGGTGGACCGATACTTCAATCGACCATTGGCTGCTGATGTGTCATTATATAAAAATTTGTTTTCGCATTTAATGGCGATTTAAATCTTGTCGGTTTGAGGCGTAATTATCCAGTAATTCATCAAAAATAGAAATTTCGATAATTTTATCGATTAACCTATGTTGTTAAATTATATTCAATAAATTAAAATAATTGTTATTAAATTTGCATAGTAAATGCCATTATGTTACATTTGAATCGAGTTTGAAACAAAGAAGTTGTTTCATGAATAATGTAGGGTGATGAAACTGGCAGACATGCCCTCCTGTCCCGGGGGTGGAGATAAGGGATAAATCCCGGTTAATTCTGATGGGTGTCTAATCCATCGAAATTAATCGTGACTAACTGCTCCGTGGAGGTTCGACTCCTTCTCCTACAGCTATCATTTTTGGGTTAATGTTGTTTATTTGAAAATTGCCTTCCTGGATATTCCTTGAAGGCTTTTCTTTTTTATGTACCTATCCATTAAAGAATTTTGAGAAGGAAGAGGTTTGGGCAAACAGCTCCGTGTAGGGTGGGCCGCCAACTCCGATCGACTCCTTCTCCTACAGCTATCATTTTTGAGTTAATGTTGTTTATTTGAAAATTGCCTTCCTGGATATTCCTTGAAGGCTTTTCTTTTTTATGTACCTATCCATTAAAGAATTTTGAGAAGGAAGAGGTTTGGGCAAACAGCTCCGTGTAGGGTGGGCCGCCACTCCGATCGACTCCTTCTCCTACAGCTATCATTTTTGGGTTAATGTTGTTTATTTGAAAATTGCCTTCCTGGATATTCCTTGAAGGCTTTTCTTTTTTGGCTCACTGATATTTTGTGATTTTATCGTTTAAAAATGACATAATTACTTTATTGATGCTTCAATAAATAGTATTTTCATCTGGATATTTAGCTATTCACAATTATATTGGCCGATATTTTTATAATTTGTAAAACATTAATTCCAATAAATAGATAAGATGCAAGATTATCCCTGGTTTAAACATTACGGTGACATTCCCCATGAAATAGACCCCGATAAATACAAATCAATTCCAGCATTTCTGGATGAATCATTTTCAAAATTTTCTGATAAAGTCGCTTTCGAAAACATGGGCAAAAGTCTCACTTATCACGAGGTGGACCAGTATTCGAAGGACTTTGCATCCTACCTTCAAAATGTTGCAGGTCTCAAGCCAGGTGATAAAATAGCGATTCAGATGCCAAACTTGTTACAGTTTCCAATAGCAGCATTTGGGGCGCTTCGGGCAGGTATGGTCGTGGTAAATACTAATCCGCTCTATACACCTAATGAAATGGAGCATCAGTTCAATGATAGCGGTGCAGTGGCTATTGTTATACTTGCAAATTTTGCCTGTAACTTGGAAAAAATCATTGATAAAACGAAGATCAAAACGGTAATCACCACGGAGATTGGAGATCTTTTTGGAGGTTTGAAAGGTTTAGTGACAAATTTTGTAGTTAAGAATATTAAGAAGATGGTTCCTCCATACAGTCTTCCGGGAGCTATTAAGTTTAATCAGTGCCTGAAAGAAGGTTCGAAACATACTTTTAATCCAATTGATGCTAAAGGAGATGACATTGCTTTTCTGCAGTATACAGGAGGGACCACCGGTGTTTCAAAAGGTGCGATGCTTACCCATCGCAATATAGTAGCTAATCTGGAGCAATCTTGTGCCTGGATGGTGGCTGGAGGCATGGACAAAGGTGATGAACAAGAAATCGTAATAACTGCGCTACCTCTTTATCATATTTTCGCCCTTACAGTAAATCTTCTGGTGATGACAAAAATTGGTGCCAGGAATATCCTGATCACTAATCCAAGGGATATGAGTGGGTTTATAAAGGAAATGGGTAAATATAGATTCTCAGTTATTACCGGTGTGAATACGCTGTTTGTAGGTATGCTCAACCATCCAAAATTTGCAAGTCTTGATTTTTCGGGCTTGAAATTTGGTTTTGGAGGTGGAATGGCTGTTCAAAAATTTACTTCTGAGAAGTGGGTGGAAGTAACCAAATCACCACTTTGTGAGGGTTATGGTCTTACTGAAACTTCGCCGGTGTTGACTGGGAACCCTTTGCATGAAAATGGGAAAAATATTAGAATTGGCTACATAGGAATCCCTGTTCCCAGCACTGAGATTAAAATTCTAGATGATGATGGAAATGAACTTCCTGTTGGAGAAAGAGGAGAATTATGTGCCACCGGACCTCAAGTGATGAAAGGTTATTGGGAGAATGAAGAAGCCACCAAAAATTGCTTCCATGGGGAATATTTTAAGACTGGTGATATTGCAGTAATGGATGAAGATGGATACTTCAAAATCGTGGATAGAAAGAAAGAGATGATCCTGGTTTCGGGTTTCAATGTCTATCCTAATGAGATTGAGGATGTAATCGCTAGTCACCCTAAAGTGAAAGAAGTGGGGGCTATTGGTGTACCAGATGCAAAGTCCACTGAGGCAGTAAAAGTATATATTGTAAAAAGTGATGATAGTCTTACAGAAGACGAAATAAGAGATTATTGCAAAGAAAACCTCACTGGCTACAAAAGACCTAAATACGTCGCATTTTCAGATGATCTCCCAAAATCTAATGTTGGAAAAATTATGAGAAGATTGATCAAAGAGGCAGATGCCAAAGAGCATTCGTATGCTTAGTTTTAATATTTAAGTAGGTCTTTAACCTCACTATACGGTATTATTATTGAAGTTGGCCCCATTGCATATGGGGCTATTTCATAACTATTAAAATAGATGTTAAGCCCTTCTGAAGTGTATCCGATATTATCGTTTAATTCAAAGCCTGAATCGAAATAAAATCCTTTATCGCCAAGTGATTCGTTGCTTTTGATATTATTAGCCTTTCTAAAGTATTGTTCAGCCACAGCGGAAAGCTTTTCTTGATCTTTTACTACATCCGAAACCTTCAGTTCTTTGCGCTTATTCCAGTCGTAATTGATATAATGAGTTGTATTGCTTCCATGTGCTCCTCCGGTGTAAGATTCGGTGTTAATCACAATAGTGATCAAATCTTCTTTCATATAAGCCACATCGATCGAAACATTGATTTCCCATTGCTCAGAGAGGTCCCCAAACTCTTTTTGAACATTCTCAAAGTCTTTCAATATTGCGTCCACAGCTCCCCCAGGAGAGTCTGCATTGCCACCCTTTGGGACAAAATCAAGAAGTACTTCAGCTACTTTTTGTTCAATTCTTCCATTTACAAATTTCCCTTGAGACCCTTCATATTTTGGATAAACCACCTTTACCTTAGCACAGCCTGAATTTTCACAATCACCAGTTGACTTCTTAATAGTTTTGAGTGAGTAGTTTAAGTCTTTTCCAACAGATGAAGACTGCTCCTGAACATCTTCATTAACAGTTTCATCAGATTTTTTCTTAGGTAGCTCACAGCTACTTAGAAGTATAATTATTACCAAAGTTGTTATAGAAAATTTAGACATTCTTTCAGGGTTTTCGCGACTAAGATAAATACAATTCAATGATGTCCAAATGTGAAGCGAGTAAACTGTAAACATATTATCTTCGCACAAGTTATTGAAGTGTCTTTAATTCCAAACTCAATATGTCAGTATGAAAAAGATTTTACCAATTTTAATTACCCTAGTGATGGGCTATTCTGTTTTAGGGCAGGATAATGTACCATCCGATACAAGTTACTGGTTAAACGGAGGTGCTGGTACTATCACATTTAGTAATGTTAGTCTTAGTAACTGGGCCGCAGGGGGGCAAAACTCTGTAGCGTTGAACAGTTACTTCGCTTACTTTGCCAATTATAATAGAAATCGTACTTCCTGGGATAACTCTCTGGACCTTGGTTACGGGTTGCTGAAGCAGGGGAGTGCTGATTTTGTAAAGTCGGATGACAAAATAAATTTCGCCACCAAGTACGGATACCGTATCAAAGAAAACAATAGCCGTTGGTATTTTAGTGCTCTTTTAGATTTCAAATCTCAATTTGCAGAAGGAGTTGACGAAGCAGATAGTGTTATATCAAAGTTTTTAGCACCTGGGTACCTGGTTATCGCTACAGGTATTGATTACAAAGTGAAAGATGTGTTCTCGATAAATGTAGCTCCTGTGACTGGGAAATTTACTTTCGTAACAGACGATGCGTTATCAGCGGCAGGTGCATACGGTGTTGAGAAAGGTTCTAAATCCAGAGCGGAACTTGGTGCATTCGTACGAATGAAATTCAAGAAGGACATCATTAAAAACGTAAACTATGAAACCAGGTTAGAGCTATTTTCAAACTACACTAAGAATTTTGGTAATATAGATGTGAACTGGGAAAACCTATTAGTAATGAAGATAAACAAATTTTTGTCAGCTAATTTCATTACGCAATTACTTTATGATGATGATATAAAAATAGAAGTGGACAATAATGATGATGGTGTAATTGATGAGGTAGGGCCCAGGGTTCAGTTCAAAACGGTTTTCGGAGTTGGGTTGAATTACAGGTTTGGAGATAAAAAAGAATAATAGTTAGATATCAAAAAAGCCATCCCAAAATCAATTGGGGTGGCTTCCTTATTCCCTTTACTATTATTACCAACCTTTTCCGTGACCATGTCCATGTTGTCCATGCCCATTTCCTTTGCCATTTCCATTGTAATTGCCATTACCGTAGCTATTATTTCTAAACCTTCTACCTGTTTTTCGATTTATCTCCATAATACTGGATCTGAACCGGAATTGATGGAACACGTTAGGTAAATTCCCAGGATCTCTTAAACCTGGATACGCGATCAACACAAGATCCACTTTGTCTCTTTCGTAGCTAAATTGATTCAAAATTCTATTCAATTGATTTGTATTTACCTGTCTGTTGCGTAAAAAACTTTCTGCCATGTCGAACTTTCGATTATCAAATCTTGTATGATTTAAATCAAACATAAGATCTCCAAATGAATAACCGCGTCTTATTTGGTGGGCTCTACCGCCTCTTCCTCTAACTACCAGAGGGTATTCAGCTACTTTGTTGATTATTACACCTCTTCTACCTGTTGAGATATTGAAGTTGGCACCATGACCAGGATTTAGATAAATCATATGGCTACTTCTGTGAATTCTAGGTCCCCTGTGGTACTCTACATATACGTTGTTTCTCCCTGGTTTCAAGTACGTCAGGTTTAAATCAGTAGCGGGTCTTCTGTTGATGACCTCACCATTGATCGAAAGCACAAAGGCTCCACTGTGATTTGTTGAAAAATTGGCAACAACTGCTCCGTGATCTGCATTAACCTTGAAGGCAAATAACACGGTAAATAATGATAGTATAATTGCTTTCATAACATTTTTATTTTGAGTTTAACATTTGCTCATAAGAAAACAATTGCCGTGCCAAAAAATAAAAAATCGTGTTAATCTACTGATATTCAATTAATTAATATTAATTAAATTATCCATAGTAAATACATCAATTGAAAATGCAACCTTTGATTAAAATAGACATCTTTAACTAAAAAACTCGATACAATGAAAAATCTCAAATCTACAATTACACTTGGTTTAGCCTTATTGATAACATTATCATTAAGGGCTCAAAATAAAGAAACACGATCCCTGTCTTCCTTTTCAAGTGTGTCAGTTGGTGAATCAATTGAATTGATATTGGTCCCTGGTTCAAAAGAGGAAGCTATAGTTCAGGTAGAAGGCAAAGACCCTGATATTGTCATTACAGAAATAAGTGGACAGCGTTTGAGAATAAGAATGGCCAGGGGAACTTGGAAAAATGTAAACGCGAAAGTTAGATTAACTTATAAGAGTATTGATGACCTTTCAGTGAGTTCTTCTGCAGATGCATATTCTGAAGGTGTTATCAAGTCTGGTGACTTTGACTTGGAAGTTAGTAGCAGTGGTTTTGCAAAATTGGAATTAGATGTAACTTCACTTGATGTTGAAATTAGTAGTAGTGGCAAAGCAGAACTAAGTGGAAGAACAGGTTCGCAGGATGCAGAAATATCTTCGTCAGGGAAGCTTTATGCATTTGATTTGCAATGTGATGACCTTGATATTGAAGTGAGTAGTTCAGGAAGGGCTGAAGTTTACGTAAACAAGAGTATAGATGCAGAGGCAAATAGCAGTGGTAAAGTAGCCTACAAGGGCAATCCCAAAATGGTAGATATCGAAACCAACAGTAGCGGAAAAGTGAGCAAGTCCAATTAAAAAAACATTTAAACAACAACAAGGAGCCTGCACTTAATAAGTGTGGGCTTTTTAGTTTTGCAATTATGCAGAAAACAATAATCTTATTAGTTGGTGTCCTCATCATTATTGGCTGTGATAAAAAGGAAGCGGATAGGGACAGGTTCTTTTTGAAGGGGTTGAATGCTATGAATGAGCAGAATTATGAGGTGGCAATAAGGTATTTTGATGAATCTCTAAAAATTGATGATACGTTTGCTGATGCTTACAACAATCGCGGAATAGCATGGTTTGAAAGGGGAGATTATGGTAAGTCATTACAAAACTACAATCTCGCAATACAAAATAACCCAGCATTCACTGATGCGTATTATAACCGGTCAAATGCATACCTCATGTTGAACAGATACACAGATGCAATCAGTGATTTGAAACAAGTAAATTTAACATATACTGATTCGGCTTATGTACATTTCAGTTTAGGGTTAGCGTATCATGGTGCCAATCAAAATAAGAAAGCGCTGGAATCATTGAGAAGATCACTGGAGTTAGACCCTCAAAATGCAGAAACTCATGTCAATATTGGAGTTGTCTATTATCATTCACAAGAATATGATTCAGCCATTCGATATGCTAATTCAGGGCTCAAGATCAATTCTGAAGAAGTTTTTGCTTATAATTTGTTAGGTATGATCGCTTCTGACCAAGGAAATTTTGCAAAGAGCATTGATTACTATAACAAGGGACTCCAAAAGCATAGGTACAATGCTGTTCTACTGAATAACAAAGGGTACAGCTACCTCGAATTAGATAGCTTAGATAAGGCCAAAGAGAATATCGATGAAAGCATACTGGCAGACCCCTCAAATCTATGGGCTTATCGGAATAAAGGCATATTGTTCTTTAAGCAAGAATCTTATCAGGATGCAATCAGACTCCTCACCAGAGCACTTGATGAAAAAGACTATGTTAAAGACCTGTATTCCTATCTTGGTCTGACGTATGAGGCGTTGGGAAATAATATGGAAGCCTGTCGGAATTTCAACAAGGGTGTAAGAAAGAAAGAGCCAATTTCCGTTAATGCAATCAAAAACTGTCAATAATTATAGTCTTCTTCATCTTCTTCAGAAGTGAAGAGCTTGTAAATAGAAGCAACATGACAAAAGAATACAGCTGGAACAATGAATGTTGGTAGCCAGATATAAGGAAAATAGAAAACAGCCATATTTGGTTGTTCAAACCCAAACTTTTGGAAAGGATAAGGGGCCGAGAAAATTGCGTGGTATACGATATTTGCTAATAACCCTAATGCAATAAAATTCCATACTAAAGCGCCGAATTTACTTTTACTTCTCATACCAACCAGAAACAGGCCTGCAAACGGTGCAGTGATACCAGAAACTATGTCATAGTTGATACCCTCAAATGTCAATAATACACCTACCTGTCCTTCTTTGTATAACCACCATAATACAATTTCAACAGGGACCCTGATGATATGAATGTAGGTAAGGGTAGTTAACGGCATTTTCTGAATGTATTGCCGGCCACTTTTTGAAAGGAATATTCCAACAATTGTAATCATTACCACCATTGTGCTTAGCAACAATCTGGGTGGCCAGGAATTAAAATCCTGGTAATACTGATTATAACTTAAAATTGCTGTAACAAAAAGGAGGACAATGATGTATGTTCCTATAACAGTGGGAGAAAAATCTTTCTTATCAGGGGAGGCTACTTGTGCTGCATAAATAATAAACCCGAATGTAGCTATAACAACAGCTATGAATAAGATGGAGACATACAGCGGAACTTCTTCCATTATTTATCAATTGATTCAGTCCAATTTAATAAGATTTAGTTAATATGAAATAGTTTTGACTTGGAAACCTCAGCGATTTGGAATTATCAAAATTAAAACCAGTACTGGAGAAAAGACTCTCCAGGGAATTACCAGCAGCCAGAGCTCATGATCAAATGGCCCCAAGAGCGGTACGTGGCGGTAGAATATCATTCAGAAAAAATGAGAAAACCCGGAGTAGTGGAGTACTTATTCTGCTTTATGAGCATGAAGGAAAGGTGAGCTTTCCACTTATTCAGCGACCCACATATGACGGTGTACATAGTGGTCAGGTATCTTTTCCAGGAGGCAAATGGGAGCCTGGAGACCTGGATACAGTTTTTACGGCTAAAAGAGAAACCGAAGAAGAAATTGGAGTGGCTGCTCAGCATATTGAAGTAATTGGAAACCTTAGTGAGTTCTTTGTAGGAGCAAGCAATAACATGGTATTACCTGTAGTGGGAACGATTGATCACAAACCAGTATTCAAACCAGATCAACACGAAGTAAGTGAAGTGCTGGAAGCATCTGTTGAAACACTTTTAGATGACAGAATTCGAAAGGAAAAAATTATTGAAGTCGGACAGGATAAATTTCAATTGCACTCACCTTATTTCGAAATACAGGGACGTGTAGTTTGGGGTGCCACCGCCATGATGTTAAGTGAATTCAAGGAAATCCTAAAAGAGATATATGGCTATTGAGCAGCAGTATTTGGAATTCAGCCTGAAGGCTCCTTATTTCACTTTAAATAACTACAGTGATCATACCAAAAGAATTTGGTTGGTTTGCCATGGTTATGGGCAGCTGGTAACATATTTCTCCAAAAAATTTGAGGGTCTGGATCCGCAAATTAATTATTTAATATTTCCTCAGGGGCTACATAAATTTTATCTGGAAGGACATAAACGGGTAGGAGCCTCCTGGATGACTAAAGATGACCGACTAAATGACATTCACAATCAGTTTGAATACCTCGATACTGTAATAAACAATGCAGTACCCCATGATTTTGACGGAGAAATTATCTTTTTTGGATTCTCACAAGGTGCTTCTACAATTTCCAGGTACCTGCATCATTCTCGTTTACAAATTGCAAAGCTTGTGTTGTGGTCTGGTTCCTTTCCACCGGAGTTTGATCCCGGAGATTTTAGTTTTCTGCCAGATAATACGCTCATTCACTATTTTTTTGGCGATGATGATGAGTTTTATGGCGTTGATAAGTTTGAGATTGAAACGCAGAACTTGCAAAATGTGTTCAACCGAAACATAAATGTTCACAAGTTTCAGGGAAAGCATTTGATTTTACCAGACCTGTTAAACTCCATTTGAAAAATTTGTTCATTATCAGTAATATATAGTGTTCATTAACGGGCAATTCGATTATATTACGTCCTGCAAGTGCTTGAATGATAAGTATTTGAAAATGTGGCATATTTTTTATGTACAAATGACAAAACCTAATAAGTCAAAATGATCAAATTAGTTGATATAGATAAGTATGTAGACTCTAAATTTCAGAGGATATTTATTTTAAAGGGGATTAACCTCGAAGTGAAAGAGGGTGAGTTTCTAAGTATAATGGGACCTAGTGGTTCCGGGAAATCTACCTTATTGAATATTATAGGAATGTTGGACAAACCCTCAGAAGGAGAGTACTACTTCCTGGATGAACCTGTACACAAATTTCGCGAAAGAAAAACATCTGAATTACACAAGCACCACATTGGTTTTGTTTTCCAGGCATATCACTTGATTGACGAGCTCACTGTATATGAAAACATTGAAACCCCTCTTCTGTACAGAGGTGTAAAAGGAAAGGAAAGAAAAGCGATGGTCGCAGAAATGTTGGATAGGTTTAACATCGTTGCGAAGAAAGACCTTTTTCCAGAGCAATTATCAGGAGGTCAGCAACAGCTTGTGGGTATAGCAAGGGCCATTATTGGGAAGCCTAAGTTGTTGCTTGCTGATGAACCAACAGGAAATTTGCATTCAGAACAAGGTGAAGAAATCATGGAACTTTTCAAACAATTGAATGATGATGGAATGACAATCATTCAGGTGACTCACTCTGAAAAAAATGCTGAATTCGGTAGTCGAACTGTACGGTTAGAAGATGGTGCAGTAGCAAAAAGTTAAATTTCTTTTTCCAATAATATTGAAATAATACGAAGCGAGAAGAATTGCGCTAAATTGTATCATAATTAATAGTTTAATTATGAGGCATACAGCATTCTTCTTGTTTTTATTTGTTTTCGGCTTTTGGTCCTGTCAGCAAAAAAAGCAACCTTACAATACTCCAATAGAGCTACATTCTCTCTTTGATGAAACACTACATCCATTTTATCATGGTGTTGCATCTGGTGATCCATTACCCAGTAGTGTAATTATTTGGACACGCGTTACTCCAGAATTTTTAGAACCAACTGCAGTTCAATGGGAAATTTCGGCGGATCCTGAATTTTCAAAATTAGTACAAACAGGACAAGATATTGCCGATTCGACAACTGACTATACTGTTAAGATTGATGTTCAGGAATTGAAACCAGGGTTGAAATATTTTTACCGATTTAAGGCACTGGGAAAATACTCAATTGTTGGTGAGACCAGGACCACACCAACAGGCAGCATTGATAGTTTAAAGTTAGCTGTTGTAAGTTGTTCCAATTATGAATTTGGGTTTTTCAATTCCTATGAGAATCTTTCCCGACGAGAAGATATTTCTGCTGTCCTTCACCTGGGAGATTATATTTATGAATATGGTCCAGGCAGTTATGGTGATACAGTTAAATATGCCAGAAAGAATTACCCGGCAAAAGAAATAATTTCCTTAGAAGATTACCGAAATAGATATGCCCAGTACAGGTTAGATGAGGATTTGCGACTAGCACATCAAAAAATTGCTTTTATTCCCATTTGGGATGATCATGAGATTGCCAATAATAGCTTCATTAGTGGTGCCCAAAATCATCAGGAAAATGAAGGGTCTTATGAGGACAGAAAAGCAGCTGCCAAACAGGCCTATTATGAGTGGTTACCCATTCGGGAGACAACAAATCATTATCGCTCTTTTGAGTTTGGGAACTTAGCGAAGGTGATCATGCTTGATGAGCGATTGGAGGGTAGGACTCAACCACCTGATTCTGTGGATGATCCTGCTCGGATCGCCACATCACATAAGATTTTGGGAGACCAACAGCTGTCCTGGTTTCTGAATGAGTTGAATGGAAGTGACCAAACCTGGAAAATAGTAGGTAATCAGGTAATCTTTTCCTACCTGAATTGGGGATTCCCTGGATTTAGTATGAATATGGATTCCTGGGATGGTTATCCGATAGAAAGGAAAATGATAATAGACAATATAAAAAGTAATGATATTAAGAATGTGTTATTTGTAACTGGAGATACACATTCATCCTTCGCGTTTGAAGTTACCGATGACCCATTTGGTGACTATGACTCCATTACAAGCGAAGGAGCAATAGCTATTGAGTATGGGACGACTTCCATAAATTCAGCCAATAGCAATGAACGAGCCCCCACAGAAGATGTAATTAAACACGAAGCAAAAATTGTCGGTTCACCGTTAAATCCACATTTAAAATATGCAAACCTTAGGGATCATGGATACTTACTTGTAACATTATACGGGGACTACAACAGAGCTCAATGGTTTTATACCGAGAATCTCGATAAGGAAACTAGTAATGAGATCCTGGGAAAAACTGTTGTAGCTAAAAAAGATGTGATAAAATTAAGTGCATCTGAAAACTAGGTTGTTGTCTTATTTGTGATACTTAGCCTATTTTTTGAGCAAACCAAAACCTTTTTCAGAAGGTTACTAAAATAAAATGTTGAAAATGAGTATATTCAGGGTGCTCAAAAATAAGGCCCAAAAATTCTTCATGTATGAGAACATCTTTACCAATTCTAATTTTAGCCGTTGTCCTTTCTAGTTGCTTTGGTTGGCGTGAGCTTCCTGTAGAATATGATTATAGCTACAGTGCACGTTTTAAGAACTACAAGACATTTGACATGTTTGAAAAACCTTCAATTGATGCAGATTCTTCAATGTATCGGGAGATAATCGAGCAAACAATCATCAACCGAATGAATATATTGGGTTACAAACGAAATAAGAAAAAACCAAACTTATTGATCTCATATCGATTGTTCTATGATAGTCTAAATTTCAATGGCTATGACCAGCCCGATATTGAAGATTGGGTACTTAATAAAACAAGGGAGAAGGAAGAGTACAATGAAAAAGATTATGCCATGAAAGAAGGCACGCTTCTTATTCAATTTTTTGATAGGAAACTGCAGAAATCAATTTGGCAAGGATATGCAACAAGTACTTTTGGAGGGATCAAACACACGGAAGATAGAAATCTTCGCAATGCTGTTATCTCAATTCTTGATAAATACAGATTCCTCGCAGACGGCTTCCTTGAGAACGAAATTATTCTGAAAACCGAAAAGACAATTAACTAAGCCCTGTTAGAAGAACCCTTTGCTTGAAGCGGTAGCTTCTGCTTTCATTTTGGCTGATAATTCTTCCCCAAGATACTTGTCGATAAGGTAATGACCCAGATAAATCAATGGGGTCAAAACTATGGCTACAATGAATTTGTAGATATAGTTGATGATCCCAACTGAAATTACCTGAGCAATTGGCCATTGCCTTGAATCAGGTACAAGAAAATAGAAAGCAAAGAAGAGTACAACAAAGCTATCTACAAACTGGGATACAAGAGTAGAACCGGTGGCTCTGAGCCATATTTTTTTGTCTCCCGTAATACGTTTTAGCTTTTGAAAAACAAATACGTCCAGGAGTTGCCCGATTACAAAAGCAATCAGACTGGCGATGATAATTCTTTGCCCTTGCCCAAATATGGCAAGGAAAGCATAATCTATATTAAAGAAATTACCATCATTGTCTTCCTTATTGATATCTAACCAAAATTCTGCTGGTGGTAATTCTGTTATAGAATATAAAACAATAAATGAATAGGCGATAAAAGCAGCAGTCAACAAACTAATTTTCCGAACTCCTTTTTTTCCAAAGTATTCATTTATGATGTCGGTTGTAATAAATACAACTGGCCAAATAATGACCCCAGCCGTAAGATTAAAGTCCAGCACATATTCACCTAACAGAGGTATACCTGCCTTAGATATTCCCATTAAATTTTCCAGCGAAAATATCTTCACACCAATCATCTCTGCCAGGAGAGCGTTGGTTAGAAAAATACCAGAAAGCACAATGAATAAATTGCGTTGTTTGTTATCCATGGTGTTATGAATCAAGTGTAAAACTATCTCCTTCTATGGCCAATGCTGAATTTGGAAATACTTCTTTGGCCTCCTTAAGAACGGGCCCCAATTCTCTAAACCTTGTTGAAAAGTGTCCAAGTAGTAATTTTCCCACTGAGGCATTTTTGGCTAAAGTAGCAGCTTGCTCGGCAGTTGAATGGAATGTAAGTTCAGCTCTTTCCTCCATTTCTTTTGTAAATGTGGCCTCATGATACAAAAGATTTACCTCTCTTAAAAAATCTGCAAGATCCGGATTGTATTTTGTATCACTGCAGAATGCATAGCTCATTGATTTTCTTGGAGGAAGCGTAATGTCTTGATTTTTGTATATAGTATTTCCATCTCTATCAATAGCATCCTTGCCATCTTTCAAATCGATAATTTGGAGAGGAGTTAACTCCCGGTCTAACAACTTTTTGTTGATTCTTCTTCTTTTTGGCTTCTCACGGAATAGAAAACCTGAGCAAGGTATTCTATGGTTCATTGGAAAACTATGTACAGTAAGAAAACTGTTTTCAAATACCAATTCGGTTTCATCAGGGGTCCATTCTCTGAATATTATTTCATAAGACAATGAAGTATTGGAGGCCTTTAGTTGTAGGGAAATGATTTCTTTCAACATGGGGGGAGCATAAATATGCAGTTTGGTCTTCCTTCCAAAAAGATGCATTGTTGAAAGTAAACCGATCAGGCCGTAATAGTGGTCCCCATGTAAATGACTGATCAGGATGTGATTGATCCTACTGAGTTTGATTTTATACTTCTTGAGCAACAATTGTGTGCCTTCCCCACAGTCGATCAGAAAATAAGTATTCTGGACTCTCAAAAATTGAGAAGTATGGTGTCGATTGTGGGCAAAGGCCGCTGAATTGGATCCAAGTATTTTTAGCTCAAGGGACAATTAATCAAAGGGTTTTATTCTTCGTCACTTTGCCCTTTCAGGTCAGTTTCAATTTCATGCATAAAAACCGCATCAATTGATTCCTGAACTGTAGGTAGTATATCGAGGACTTTATCCAACATGCTGATTTTTATAAGTTTTTCAACATGTTCATTAATTCCACATAGCACAAATGCACCTTCACTTTCATTAAAGACTCTATTTCCAACAAGAAGGGCACTTAACCCAGATGAATCTGAATATTTTACTGCAGATAGATCAATGATCATATTCTTTGCACCTTCTGCATGAAGCTTCACAAATTCAGATTTTAATTCTGGAGCAAGCATAGAGTCCAATTTCTCTTCTTCTAGTTTTACGAGTGTATATTTTTCCTGTTTATCTAATGAAATTTTCATATTGCTTAATTTAATCGCTTTTATTGGGTTAATGTCTCAATACTCACTTTAATTCTCTCTAATTTTCCTTCATAATTGTCTTGTTCGAAGGAAGAACCCGTGATTTTTTCAAAAAGTTCTACATATCGGTTAGAGACTAACGAAACAAAATCTTCTGACATTTCTGGAACTGTTTGTCCTTCCTTACCCTGGAAACCATTTTCTATCAACCACTGTCTGACAAATTCTTTTGACAATTGCCTTTGAGGCTGTTCCTGAGCCTGAAGATCATGATAGGTGTCAAGGTAGAAATACCTCGAAGAATCAGGGGTATGTACTTCATCGATGAGGAATATGTCACTACCGTACATCCCGAACTCGTATTTGGTATCCACTAAGATAAGTCCTTGAGATGCAGCAAATTCAGTGCCTGCCTTAAATAGGTTTCTCGTATAATTCTCTAGTTGAACATACAATTCCTCTTTAACAAGCCCTTTGCTGATAATTTCTTCTCTGGAAATGTCTTCATCATGGCCTTCCATCGCTTTAGTGGTAGGTGTAATGATAGGTTCTGGCAGTTTGTCATTTTGCTTTAAACCCTCTGGAAGGGTTACTCCACAAAGTTGCCTTCTGCCAGCATTATACTCTCTCCAGGCATGTCCAGCAAGGTAGCCTCTTATAACCATCTCAACTGGGAATGGTTTACAGCGCTTACCAAATGATACATTTGGGACTGGCGTAGATTCCAACCAGTTGGGTACGATATCTTTTGTTAGATTGAGAAATTTTTCTGCTATTTGATTGAGTACCTGACCTTTATAAGGTATAGCCTTCGGTAAAACTACATCAAATGCTGAAATTCTGTCAGTAGCTACAATGGCCAGTTTTTCACCAAATTCATAAACGTCTCTCACTTTACCATGATAGACACCAGATTGGTTTGAAAATTTGAAATTAGTTTCTTTAATTGCCTCCATTATCGGGTGGCAAATTTACCAGATAATATTGAATAGGATAACATTGCTGTTATGATTTTAAGATCTATTCCGGGGTTTTTGTCTCAATCAACCGACCTACCTGGTATATCTCGGTTTTTTCAAGCTCTCCTTTTTTAGTGAAGTACTCCCAGGTTTTATGTTTCTCATTTCTTAGGTACGATCCTTTTACAATAGCCTGACCGTTCTTATGGTACTCAACATAAGGTCCATGCTTCTTATTATTCTCGTATTGCTGCTCGTAAGCTAATTTGTCATGATGATATCCTTTTTCGACACCTGATTTCTTTCCTTTTTCCCATACTTCTGATCTGTGTAACTGACCCTTCTCATAAATGCTACGATTCCCATGTAATTTATCAAATTCGTAATTTTCGATAAGCGAAATATCCCCATTTGATTCATAGGATATCCATTCACCAGTTTTCATTTCGCCATCAAAGTACCGTTTTTGAATTAGGATGCCTTTTTCATTGTAGTCACTGATTTCCTGGTCTTGCCCCTGATCACTGAACTCTATCAGTTGTTTGATCAGTCCATTCTCATAATAAGCAATGCTGCTATTAATCCTATATCCTTGACGAAATTCAGATTTCTTCTGGATTTGATCACTATCATAGTAGGAAATCACTTCACCATGCAAAGCTCCTTTCAAATAATTGGCAGATGATTTTAAGTTTCCAGATTCGTAATAATGTTTAAAGCTTCCAGTTCTTTGACCCTGACTATTGATCGCCTCAATTTCAAGCTTACCGCTTGGGTAATAGCTTTTGAAATTACCATCCAGTAGTCCATTGATATAATGAGCTTCTAATTGAAGAACACCATCCTCATAATACTTTTTATTGAGCCCGTTTGGCTTTCCATCCTTGTAATATATTTCTTCTTTTACCTTACCAGTCTCATAATAATGTGTGACAAGCCCCTCTGGTTTTCCATTAAGGAAAGAGGTAACACTCTTTGGTTGGCCGGATTCATAGAATAGTTTCAATTGATTTGTTAGTGTATCATTGACAAACAAAGCTTCTTGAAGAATTGAACCGTCTTTAGCGTACACAATCGTTTTACCTTGTCTCAGACCATTGATATAGGTAGTTTTCCTTTGGATATTCCCATTCTCATAAAAATTGATGAACTCACCTTCCCGAATTCCTTTGTTGTATTGACCGGTAATGATTTCCTGTCCGGATTCAGCGTACATTACATAGTCTCCGTGAATCAATGAGGAATCTCCGTCAATAACCTGGTAAACTTCTTTTAGTGGGCGTGGACCTGTTTCATAATAAGTTTTGAATGTTTGTAGTTCCTGAGCTAGAGAGCCCAAACACACAAAAAGACCAAAAGCAGTCAAAGCATAATTCATAACACAAATATTAAAGAAATTCATGAAGTAAAACGATAAAACACTCCTTGTTCTTTTATGGCAAAGACAATCTTTTGTTCAACTTCTAAAAGTCAGGCTTGATACTTTCTAAAGTTGCTGTTTCTGTGGATGCACTATTGTTAATTTGATATTTAAATGATGCCGGTGAGTTTTGCCAATCAGCATTTTTAATGAGGACCTCCTTCTTTTCTCCATTGCTAGTGATGATATATCCTGGTTCGAATTGTTGTCCAAATGACTGAAGGCTAAAAATGGCCAAAACGATTGATAAAAAGTGTTTCATGTTTTTCTTAAATGGTTAACTTTCCACAAATATAATATTGATGGTAACATGGCCAAAAAGAAAGAATGTCCCTCTTGTGCAATGGAAATAGATGCCTCAGAACAGGTGTGTCCAATCTGCCAATATGAGTTTCCAAAACAGAAAAAAGGTTATGTCTGGTTGGCGCTGATTTTGGGTCTGTTCTTGCTTTATTTACTAATTTTTTGAAATAATCAAATAATAAATTGTAATATTTTACTTGCTTAGCATCTTCAAATTTGCTAATTTGGAGGTTGTTCTAAACCAAAATTGTAGTCATTGCGGTCTACCCTTGAGAAAAAACTTGAAGCTTTAGAGAAGCGACTTTTTGAGATTGTAAGCTTGATCATGTTCGTATTGATGGGTTTTTTCTTCATCGAAGGAGCTCTAGTGTGGGGATCTTTACCTACCATCATATTGAATGGTGTATTATCAATAATGGGTATTACGCTGTATTACTTATCCAGATATCGGGGTATGTTTTCAAGTGTCCGATTAATTCTGGTATTCTCAATTAATGTATTTTATGTTTTTTATTTCTATTGGCTCAGTGGAATATATGGACCTACTGCAGTTGGTGGAATTGCTGTGGGAGTGGTTTCAATTATTGTTGTACCCCCGAAATATCGAAATTTAGTTTTTGTTATTTTTAGTGGTGTACTGCTCTTTCTTGTCTTTTCTCAAAAATTCACAGATTGGGTGAGATTGGCTAAAGATGATTATAAAACATTGTATCTGGATTATTCCCTCTGGGCGGTTACTTGCCTCTTGATAACTAATTTTTTGAAATCCAGGTTTGATAAGGAGCGGACATTGGTACATGAGAAAAATGAACAACTTGAAGTACTGAATGCTGAATTAATCTCAGCACTTGAGGAGAAAAAAATTGCCATAGAAGAACTCCAAAGAATGCAGGATCAATTGGTGGAGAAAGAAAAAATGGCATCAATTGGGAGACTTACATCAGGGATAACCCATGAGCTCAATAATCCATTGAACTATATCGGTGGGATAGTTTTGCCGGTGAAAAGAGATTTGGAAGAACTAAAAGCACTCATTTCTGAAGAAAACCGGGAAGAAGCCGAAGAGATTTTGGAGGAAATAGACCTGCTACTACAGAATGTAGATGAAGGTACCACAAAAGCAAGAGGTATCATACAAAACCTGAGTAGTCTTTTACCTTATAAGATTTCGAAAAACGGAGGAGATCAGGAAGTATTTAATTTGTCCCTATCCATCAGAGACATTATGATAGATTTTGGCTCTAAACATCCCAGCATTCTGATTGACTCTAATATTGAGGATGATATAATGGTACATACGGATCCGGGTGATCTCAAACTAATCATTTCAAGTGTCATTGAAAATGCCCTACAGGCTCTGGATAAAAATAAACCTGGTAAGATTGTGGTTTCACTTGCTATCAAGGATTCAAAAGCCATCATAACTGTGAAGGATAACGGTGTTGGTATTTTGAAAGAGGAAGTCAAAAATGTAATGGATCCATTCTACACTACAAAACCTCAGGGACACGGAAAAGGCCTGGGATTATTCATTGTGTACAATCTCATTAAAGTCAATAGAGGGAGGATTACAATTGATAGTGAGCATGGGGTGGGTACAGAAGTGAGTATAGAACTTCCACTTGCTCAAGAATTAATCGCCGGAAATATTGAACATTGATATATTAATACTTATTTTTCCCTCATGAGTTTATGGTGGATATTATGCTATGCAGCAGCAATATGGGTGATATATGATGTTGCAGCTAATCAATACATGCCCAGGAGTAGGAAGTTCCTTTGGATTATCCTGGCTCTTCTTTTCAATCTTTTAACTGCGATTATTTACTTTTTTGTAGTATACAGACCCAATAAATAATCAAATTCATTTCTATTAATGTGATCCAATTTGTTGGCTTCCCTGACACAAGCTGTCAAAAAATTTATTCTTAATAGTAGAATACAGTATTTTCGTGATTTCGAACCAAAACGAGATCATATTATGCGGAATTATTTATTATCTGGTGCAGTCTTTCTTGCGCTTGGATTAAATATTTCATTAGCTCAGTCACAACTCCATATTCCAAAAGAAGTTCAACAGGCTTATACGAAGGGAACACGGTCTAAAGATGGTAGGCCAGGTCCAAACTATTGGCAAAATACAGCTGTCTACGACATTGATGTGCGAGTGTCTCCAACTGAACGTACTATCTATGGGAAAGAATCAGTAACCTATGTCAACAATAGCCCTGATGATCTAACAACAATTGTGGTCAGGTTATATTATGATGTGTATAAGGAAGGAAATATCAGATCCAGCTCGGTAAAACTGGATGATGTAAATGAAGGAGTGAGTTTCAAATCTGTTTCCGTTAATGGAATGGAATATGATTTGGGCAACCGAAAAATGGCTAGAAGAACTGGTACAAATCTTTTTTTGAACCTTTTTGAACCCTTAAAATCAGGAGAGTCTTTGACATTAGGTTGCGAATGGTCTCAGCTGATCCCAGTCACGAATCGTAGAACGGGTGTATATGATAGTACCACATTTTTCGTGGGCTATTTTTATCCGCAGATTGCAGTCTATGATGATGTTTTTGGTTGGGATGACCTTGATTATACTTTAAGAACCGAGTTCTACAATGGTCTGGCTGATTTTGATGTGAAGATCTCAGCACCGGCTGAATTTTCAGTCTGGGCAACTGGTGTTTTGCAAAATGCCAAAGACATTTATCCAAAAGACATTTACAAAAGGTACAAAAAAGCGAAATCCTCAACAGAAGTCGTCCACGTAATTACAGAAGAAGACTTGAATGCAGGTTATAAAAATTTGGATACCACATGGCACTATAAAGCGAATAAGGTATCTGATTTTGCGTTTGCTATGACTGATCACTATGCCTGGGATGCAGTAAGTCAAAAAGTTGAAGATCGGGATGTTTTGATCGGTACCGTATTCCCAGCGGATAAGTCTGAGGATTACAAGGAGGTAACAACCATTCAGCAAAAAACAATGAAGCATTTTAGCGAGGACATTCCTGGTATACCTTATCCTTACCCAGAGTTTACAACATTCATTGGTTTATTTGGAGGGGGGATGGAGTACCCGATGATGGCTAATAATGATTCCAATAGAAAAGGTGTTACCATTCATGAATTATTTCATACATATTTTCCAATGTATGTGCGTGTGAATGAAAGGCGTTTTGCATGGATGGATGAAGGATGGGCCGATTTCATTACCTCTACTGTAACCAACCGATATTTTGAGGGCAAGCAGGAGCCAATAGTTGGAGAGTTCAAATTCCAGGTTCAGGCCACAATTGGAAGTATCTCAGATATCCCTCTGATCACTTCCTCGCAGTTTATGGATGGTACGAATTATGGCTATTCTGCCTATCCACTGCCAGCCTTTATTTACAGTATGCTTCATCATCACCTAGGCGATGAAATGTTCTTTAAAGCCTACAAAGAATATATCAACCGATGGAAAACCAAGTCTCCTACACCATGGGATTTCTTCTACACTTTTGAGAATGTGACTGGAGAAGACTTGTCCTGGTTCTGGAAACCGTGGTTTTTTGAGTATGGGTATCCTGATGTGAAAATCAAATCATTTGAGAATGGTAAATTAATTGTTGAAAATCTGGGTTCTAAACCCACTCCACTCTCAATAAACGTTCAATATAAGGATGATAGAGATGACTTAAAAGTATTAGAGAAGGCAAGTATCTGGACTTCAAAAGAAACATATTCATTACAAATTGAAGATTATGAAAAAGTGAAAATGCTATCAGTTAATATGGATATAGCAGACCTGAATGAGCTTGATAATTTTACTCCTCCTGTAACTGAATTGTACAAAGAGTTGTCTATTTCAAAAGACATTGTGGGAACATATGCCATTACTCAATATCCAATTAAAGTGATTGTCAAGGAAGAAAACGGTCTTTTCAAGTTCAGCATCACCAGAACAGGAGTCTCAACCTACTTATTGCCTAAATCCGCTTCTACTTTTACAAGTTTAGATGGAGCCATGAATATTGATTTTACTCAGGAAGGAGAAGTTACCTTTAAAATATACGGGATTGATCTAAAGGGAATAAAAGAGTAAATAACGTGTCACTCTTTGAGATCACTTCTAATTGGAACGATGAGTTACTTCATTTATTAGAGAATAATGATATCGGTACACTTGGTAAAAGTATGGTGTACCGACACCTTCATGTCAGAGAAAAACTCAATCATTTCCAACATCCATTTTTTGTAAACCTAAAGAGGAATGACAAAATTATAGGTACTTGTTGCTTCTTACAGCGTTCTCCGGGAAGTGATGGCCTTGTCTGCTTTTATATCAGGTATTTTAGTTTTAAAAATAGCTACCGGTCAAATCCCTCTGGTGAACGACAAATTCAATTGCGAGGTAGGCTAAAACAAGAAGTAGACTCCATTTTAGACGGTCAACAATTTGTGCCAAACGATCAAAATGTTTTCTATGCTTACGTGGACCCACACAATATACGGTCTAAAAACCTTTGTGATGCATATGGTTTTAAAGAGGTGAGGAGATTCCAAACTTATACCTTCAGTAGGTTAAGCCCTATGCTACAGGTTCCTGTAGAAGTAATTGGCGAACCTGAAAAAATGAAGGTCAAAGGGCTATTAGATAGCTATTACAAGGAACATTCATTTTATCAAACGGAGAATCTATTTTTTGGGGATTACCTGATAATGAGAGATGCAAACGGTGAAATAATGCTTGGGGTCCATGTTGCAAAAGAGGATTGGTTGATCCACTCACTGGGCGGGAAGTATGGTAAACTTATGCTCAATATTCTGGGCAGTATTCCTGTACTTAAAAAACTTATAAATAAACGATTCTCTTTTTTATCTCTTGACTATTTATATGTAGCCCAAGGGTCCGAAGCTTCAATAACCCCATTCTTGAATAGTGTACTATATGTATACAAGAAAAATGTTGCAATGATGGCACTCGATCAGGAAGGTTCATTGGCTCAATTGATGAAGAAAATCTCTCTTGGTCCGATCTCTGTTTTTAACAAACCGGTTGAAGTTTCTATTATTATCAAACAAAACCCAAATAATGGTGTCAAATTGCAACAATGGAAGGAAAAGCCTGCCTTTATCTCAACTTTAGATCTCGTATAAATTTCTCTTATGTTATTATAAACTGAATCAATTGTATTGATAAGAAGATTTGTGCTTTATTTGCCACTCGAAATTGAAAGAAAGATTAAAATCATGATAGAATTACAGGAGGATCAGCTGGATAAAATCGTAAGCGAAAACGATAAAGTGGTTGTTCAATATGGTGCTGGATGGTGTGGGAATTGCCGCATAATTAAGCCAAAGTTCAAAAGGTTATCCGGAGAAACTGAAGGGGTTGAATTTGTTTATGTGGATGCCGAAAAATACCCTAATTCAAGGAACCTTGCTGAAGTGAAAAATCTACCAACTTTTGCAGGATTCAAAGGGGGTAAACTAGTTTCACAAGCCGCTGGAAATAAAATTGATGCCGTAAAAGATGTTTTAAATGAGGTTACCAATAATTAAGCATACACTGGAATTCATCAAAGAAAATGATGAGGACTGGGTAAATGAAACAATCGAATTACTAGAGCATTTAGCCGATTCAAAGGGCATAAAAGATGAGGAGTTAGACGTAATTGGTGAATTATTGTCGAATCTCTATGGAACGCTTGAAGTGGCCACTGAAATAAAAAATGGGAAACCCGAGAAAGAAGCATTAAATGAGTTCATGCAACGAGTAGTGGGCTCAATTGATAACTAATGAGAAGGAGGTGTTTACCTCCTCTTTTTATCTCAATACAAGTAGAGGTACGTTCACATTGAATGACATTGACTTTGTCACACTTGGGTTGTAAAGCTCATCCATAAATGAATGTTCTCTAGGAATTACTGTAAGCACATCAGGCTTTTCTTTTTCCACAAAGTGTTTGATCCCTTCAATAATTTCATGATTGATCACAGCGTGATACTCATGTTTTGATCTTTCAATAAAATGAGCACTTACATTTTTCTCTATTTCTTTTACCAATTCGGCCTCATCACCTTCACTATAAACATGAAATATTTTCAAGGTAGCATCATATGCTTTTAAGAGACTCTTAAGTACAACCAAAGCTTCCCTGGGAACATTCATACTATGATAGTCCGATCCAAATGCGATACTCTCAGGTTTCTTGCTTATTTCTACATCATTAGGAATGACCAATACTGAACATTTGGCATGGGTAGAAATTTCCATGGCATTTGAGCCAATTGCACCTTGATCAACATCACCTTTATCACGACTTCCCATCACTACCAGATCAATCAAATACTCGTCAATGCATGAGTTGAGTACATGTCGGATGGAACCATGATGAAAATAAGACGAAATATTACCTAAAAAGGGAGACAACCTGTTTCTTTCATCTTCAAGGTGCTGTTCAGCTTCATCTTCACTCATTCCACTATCTTCATGATAGGCGTGAACAAGGAAAAAACGGGCATCCTTAAAAGTTTCTTCAGAGAAAAGAGATGTGGCGTAATCGATAGCAATTCTAGCGTCCTTTCCAAAGTCTGTTGATAATAAAACCTTCATTTTTTGTTGTTTTGTGGTTGCTAAAAATAATCAATTTAAACTCAGAATTACTGAGAATTGTCCTCAGAAAGTGAATCAAACATCAGTATTATCCAATCTTTTGCTCCCTTTAGATAGTCTGATAGTTGATATTAATTAGAATAATACAATATTATATTGTTTTAATACACTAAATACATGGATAACGAGTTAACTGAATAGTTTATCTTAAAATAATCCACGTTCATCGAGAAAATCCCATATTCAACAAAAATCTTTGCATCTTCACCTTACAACAAACTAGGAAACTATGGGCTTTCAGGTATTAATGGGCGAGTTATATCACTACTTATTAGAAGAGGTACTTATATCGTTAGCAAGGTATTAGCAAACGGCAAGCGGGCAAACAATTGATTTGAACATTGGTTACCTGTATAAAAGCAGGTAATCAATGTCAAATAAACAAATAATAATTGTTGGTGGCACTTCCGGGATTGGCAGAAGTTTGCTGAATAGCATACAAAAAGATAATCAAGTAACTGTCATCTCCAGAAGCCGAGGGTCGATACCAAAAGAGGTATCCCATATACCATTCGATGTAACTTCTTCCGACAATATCAATATTCCTATTAACACACTTGATGGTTTAGTTTACACTCCTGGTACCATCAATTTAAAACCTTTCAATTCTTTCAAAATCATTGATTTTCAGCATGATCTGGAAGTTAACCTACTGGGCGCAATTCGAGTGATTCAACATTTTTTACCAGCTCTAAAAAAATCTGAGAATTCCTCCATTGTATTATACAGTACAGTTGCAGTGGCTACCGGGATGCCTTTTCACAGTGCAGTTTCGGTCGCGAAAGGAGCGGTGGAAGGACTAACTAAGGCTTTGGCAGCTGAGTTTGCTCCAAAGATTAGAGTTAATTGTGTAGCACCATCGATTATTGATACACCCCTGGCCGAGCGTTTTCTGAATTCGAATGAGAAAATGGAGGCAGCTGCCAAAAGACATCCATTGAATAGGGTTGGTAGGAGTGAGGATATCGCTGAGATCACAAAATTTCTATTATCGGAGCAATCATCCTGGATTACAGGACAGGTGATTGGTGTGGATGGAGGACTTTCTAGCATTCGAACCCTTAAATGATGAAGATCCTGTTGACTGGCTCCACCGGATATATAGGAAGAAGACTATTGCCTCTTTTAGTCTCTTCGGGACATTATGTTGTTTGCCCAGTGAGAGATAAAAGAAGATTTGATTTTGAAGACTTTTCTACGTCTTTTTTGGAAAATGTGGAAGTTATTGAATGCGATTTCTCTAAACAAGAGAGTCTCATTGGACTACCGGAAGATATTGATGTGGGCTACTATCTGATTCATGCCATGGCTTCAGATAGTAAAGATTTCAAAAGTGTTGAAATTGAATCAGCTCAAAATTTTGCACGCTTTATTTCAGGAACTACTAGCAGACAAATTATATACCTGGGAGGTATCGCAAATGATGAAAATTTATCCCAGCATTTAACCTCCAGAAAACAGGTTGAAATAGCATTGGGAACATCGGGTATTCCACTCACTACGTTACGAGCTGGCATCATCATTGGAAGTGGTAGTGCCTCCTTTGAAATCATCAGGGATCTTGTAGAGAAACTTCCTGTTATGATAGCACCTAAATGGATCAATTCTAGGTGCCAACCAATCGCTATTAAGAATGTTTTAGACTATTTAGTTGATGTAATCCTGAATCCCGATGCAATGCATCAAACCTTTGACATTGCCGGAGATGATATCCTTACATACAAAGAAATGATGCTGGGTCTTGCTAAGGTTAGAAAGTTGAGAAGACTGATTATCATGGTACCTGTCTTAACACCAAGACTTTCCTCTTTATGGCTACATTTTGTTACTTCCACCTCATATAATCTTGCCAGAAATTTGATTGATAGCATTAAAAATGAAGTGATTGCAAAACCCTCGAAAATTGATAGCATTACTGGATTGACCAATAAATTTTCGTATGAGGAATCTCTGATAAGGGCATTTACAAAAATCAATCAAAAACAAGTGGTAAGTTCCTGGAAGGATTCATTTGGAGATCCGGATTTTAATAACTTATTTATTGATCAGGTTGAAGCTCCAAAATTTGGGTGTTTGGTGGATAGGCAGACAATTGAATTTGACAGGGACCCTTATGAAGTTATACAAAACATCTGGGAAATTGGTGGTGAGAGAGGCTGGTACTATGGTACATTTCTATGGAGTTTAAGAGGCTTTTTAGACAAAATGGTTGGAGGAGTAGGATTAAGAAGAGGTAGAAGAGATCAGGGAGACATAAAGAATGGAGATGCTATTGATTTTTGGAGGGTTCTCTATGTCAGTAAAGAAGAAAACAGGTTGTTGCTTTTTGCAGAAATGAAACTGCCCGGGGAAGCATGGCTCGAATTCAAAATAGTAGAGACAAAAAACACACATAAGTTGATTCAGACTGCTACATTCAGACCATTGGGGTTATTAGGAAGGTTATACTGGTTTTTTGTGAGCCCATTTCATTTATTTATTTTCAAAAATATGATTAAGAGGATAGTGGCATATAAAGCCAATAGCTGATCCGGAGATTTTCATTCAAAGATGTAATTAATCCTAACAATTCAGGTAACTGGAAGTTGTTATCTAAACGATTGTAAATGAGTATGAAAGTAACCTTGTTTTGGTTTAGAAGAGATCTCAGACTGCATGATAACCATGGACTATATGCGGCATTAAATGGTAAATATCCTGTTCAACCTATCTTCATTTTTGACAGGGAGATATTGGATCAGTTGTCGGATGAGAATGATGCAAGAGTAACCTTCATTCATGACCAATTGGCTAAGATTCAGGAGGAACTTGAAACAAGAGGTGGTAATCTTGATGTCAGGTATGGAAAACCCAATGAGGTTTGGAAGCAGTTATTAGAAGATTATGATATTGGCCAGGTATATGCCAACAGGGATTACGAACCTTATGCTATTCAGCGAGATAAAGAGATTTTCGAGTTACTTCAATCCAGAGGGATTAAATTTTTTGGAAAAAAGGATCACGTCATTTTTGAGAAGAATGAAATTCATAAATCTGATGGGAAACCTTATACAATGTACACACCCTACAGTAAAAAGTGGAAAGAACTATTTACAGATGAACATGCCCAATGTTATGAATCTGATAAAGTCAATAATTGGTTTCAAGGAGACCCCAAAAAACTCATGTCCCTAAGCGAAATTGGGTTTCAGAGATCACACATCATTCCTCCAAAATCAATTATCAATAAAGAAATCATCAAAAACTATCATAACACAAGAGATATACCTTCGAAGAATGGCACCTCGAAGCTCAGTGTACATTTAAGATTTGGAACTATCAGCATTAGGGAATTGGTTCGCGAATCCAAATCCTTGAATGGTAAATACCTGAATGAGCTGATTTGGAGGGACTTTTATAGTGCCATACTTTGGAATTTTCCTGGTGTGGTCAATAACAATTTCTATTCCAAATATGATGGTGTGGCCTGGCGAAATAATGAGGAGGAATTTAAAAAGTGGTGTCACGGTGAAACTGGTTACCCGATTGTAGATGCAGGTATGAGAGAACTAAATGAGACTGGCTACATGCACAACCGGGTCAGAATGATTGTGGCAAGTTTCCTTACAAAACACTTATTGATAGATTGGAGGTGGGGAGAGGCCTATTTTGCTGAAAAACTGCTTGACTTTGATCTGGCCTCAAATAATGGAGGATGGCAGTGGGCTGCTGGTACGGGTGTAGATGCTGCACCTTATTTTCGAGTATTCAATCCCTACTTACAAACTGAGAAATTTGACCCTCAGCTAAAATATGTACAAAAGTGGGTTCCGGAATTTGGAACACCCAAATATCCCAAGCCAATAGTGGATCATAAATTTGCCAGGCAAAGAGCAATTGATACATATAAAGAAGCACTGAGCGCCATCCGGGTTTAGCCAAACCAATTTTTACGATAGAAATGGTGATTTGCTGGTGCTTTTATTGAGCATTATTGCGATTACTATTATCTTACGCAATTGAACAATCGCACGCACCAGTCACAAGCGGGAGCTATCTGAATAGAATGAATTTGTCGGCTACAAAAAAGGAGATTAAGGACCTTCTAAGATCGGCCTATGAAGGCAGAATGCATCATTTAAAGAAAAGTGTTGCAGATGCTGAGAAAGCGCTAAGTCTTAGTCAGGCCATCAATGATAAGGCATTGATGGCTGAAAGTGCCAGCAAATTATCTCTGTTTTACATGATCATGGGTGAAAATGATGATGCCCTCCAAATCGCTCAGGAAGCCCACCAGTTATACCATGACATGGCTGATGAAAGAGGAATGGCAGATGCTATGTACAGCATGGCTGGAATCTACTACAAAACTGACAATTTTAATCTGGGTTTGATTTACCTACTTGAATGTCAAACCATTTATGCCAAATATCAGGATTATTACAACCTATCAAGGGTCCAAAAATCCATGGGAACTATCTATGAATATTTTGGAGATCAGGTAAATGCTGTAGTTTCTTATGAAAGTTGTATAGAATCAGGTAAGAAGGCAGATGACCTTAATCTCATTTCTAATGCTTACAGCCCTCTTTCCGGCATTTATCTGGATCAGGGTAAAACTGACATGGCACGAGAGCTAATAGAACAAGCCATTGTCATGAAGAAAGAAGGAAATGACATCCGGGGGTTGGCATTTGCATTATACGGCAGGGCCAAAGTTTTTGTCAAACTTGAAAAGTATGAATTAGCAGCCGCGGATTTTCAAGAAGCTTTAAAGATTCATGAAGAGCAGGGTGAGCGATTAGGTAAAGCTATGGTGCTTCGAAAACTATCTGATCTCTATCTTAAATCAAGAGACCTGAAGTTAGCCAGGGAGTATGCTGAGAAAGCGCTAACTATTAGCTCCGATTACAAAATAGCCTTAATTAAATTTCATACCTATCATCTATTGTATGAGATAACCAAAATAGAAGGAGATACTGAAAAAGCTTTGCAATACCTGGAGCAATATATTGCTGAAAAAGAGGCCGTAATCAATGCAAAAAATTCAAAAGTAATTGAAAGTTACAAGGCTATTACAAAAATAGAGTCACTTGAAAAGGAAGCCAAATTGCAAAAGGAAAAAGCCGAGATCATTTCTCAGAAAAACCAGGAACTCGATGCGTTTTTTTATAGAGTATCACATGATTTAAAGGGACCCATTACCAGTTTAATGGGTATGGATTTTGTGGCCAGGGAGGAAATTAAAGATAAGACTTCAATCAAATTTCTGGATGTGATCAATTCTCAGGTCAGGAGAATTAATGTTATACTGGATGAATTGATAAAGCTTACTCAACTCAGCAATGAAAATGAGTCCAAAGTCCTAATTGACTGGAACACACTTATTGATGGTTGTATCAATGCATTTCAGTATTTAGATAATTTTTCTCATGTGAAATTTGAGAAGAGATTGGCATCTGACATTACATTTCATGCAAAATGGGCATTGGTAAATACCATAATGCAGAACCTGATTGAAAATAGTATTAAATATGCAGATATCTCAAAAGCTGAGGCAACTACTTGTATATCGGTGGAACAGGATTCATCATCAGTGAAAATTACCGTAAAGGATAATGGTATTGGAATGTCAGAAGAAACAGCTAATAAGATATTTGATATGTTTTATCAGGCTAATTCATCTGCTGAAGGTAATGGTCTTGGCTTATACATTATGAAAAGGGCACTTGAAGCACTTCAAGGTGACCTGGAAGTAAATAGCGAACCAGGATCAGGAACCTCATTTCTTATTACAATCCCAAAGAAACAATCATAATATCATTAGCAATTGCCTTAATTGTTATGCATGCAAAAAGGTATATTACTAGTAAAATATTATCATTAAATTAGCTGTAAACAAAATGTAAATCAATGAAGCTAGGTTTAGTTTATTTTATTTTGGTCTCTTTGATCTTTGGAGGGATTATGTATTATAACATCTTTGGGCACACTCCTGAGGAATCACTACTTACAGAAGAAGCTCTAAAGCCAGACTTGTTGTTAAGTAATTCAAAGTACTATGTTAGAGAGCATGCTTACGATAGAAGTTTACACCACCTGGATCTGGCGATTAAGTCAATGCGGAAAATTGAGGAAGAACTTGATGAACATAGTATTGATATACTTGAGGAATCAATTAGTAACCTCATGTTGATTCACAGGGAGTTGGAAGCAGATTCCTTAAATATCAATGACATGGATGATGCATTTTCTAAAGCACTTGATGCCCTGACCTATGCTGAATTAAAAGTTTCAGAAATCCTGTTAGAAACAGATCATGATGACCAGGCAATTGTAGCCTTGAAGTATGGAATGATGCACATCAAGAATGCGCTAACTTTTTCAAGAGGGCACAAAAAAGACTATGAAATTCATATTTACGATGAAATAGATTCACTTCTGCATTCGAAATCCTTATCTCATGAGGAAATGAAAAAGCATCTCGACGCTATGATTGAGGAGCTTGACCAGCTTGTAATGCAAAAAGAACAAGAAGCTGAAGCTGAATCAGGTAGTTAAAGTCTGAAACTTAATAGGTTTAGCTCCATGTCTGAAGTGGAGTCTCCTACTTTTTTATCAAAGATGTAATGGACAGTATTACCACAAACATCTTCAATAGTAGAGGGTATTATTAAATCATAATTTCCGGAGACCCATATTTTTGAAGGGGTGAATATCAATTGTCTTTTGCTTTCAGTAAACTGGACCTTACCATCCAATATTGAATTACCTGATTTTACTTGGATCATACGTTGTGCTATCGCTTCATCCAGATGACTTGTGGTTTGAATGACCAGGGGGTTGGTAGTCCCAATCTCTGGTGGAATGACATACCAATTGGCTATATTGATTTTTTCATATACCGGAGCATCTATCGAGAATGTTTTCACCCAATCATTAGACATGGTTATACCATAACTACTTGCAAATTCAGATGACAATATAAGTCTGTAAGATTTACCTTTCTCAAATACTGGTCCCTGTTTCAAATTTGGACCAACCATTCTTTTTACTCGTCCTGGATGAATGAAAACAGTAAGCCTCGTTCTCTCAGAATTCCATAGCCCGGATGTGATTTCTACAAAAGCGTCCTCAATATTCTCACCTTGGTCATTTTCCAGCTTGATGAATTCATAAGGGTTACTTTGGCCCATTGGTTGGTCAAAATATAAATAAAACCTCAATGTGTTTTGTGGGATGGATTCGGTTCCTGGAAATACGGAAGTCACCCTAGGCTGCTCGCCATGAAATGGAGTGACTCTAAATTCTTTGAACTCCCATTCAGCTCTTTCAAAAGAAAAATAGGAAACTGTGTAATTAACATTGGGCAATAATGTGAATCTTGGTTTAAATAAAAGCCTGTTTTCTTTGATGAGATAGGCTCCAATTATATGTGGGGTCTCATTGTCAGGGGGAATTTCAGACCCCACATATAATTTAAGGTAATTACTTAATGAATCGGTATTTAATTGTTCAACTTCCTGCTTAGAAAGATCACATAAACTTATCGTGCCAAATTCCGGGAGTGTATAATCCTGTTCAATCTCTAAATTTTGACCTCTTAATGAGCCCACGATTGAGTTGAAGCATAAGAAAGTAAACAGGACGAAATACCTCATTTATTTCATTAAGTAGCTCTTAGAAAGTGGTACGAGTGCTAGTTTTCCACTAGGCATGCGCTGTGTAGCAATCACATATTCGTCGTTGTAATTGTCCAATTGCTGTACACCACTTCCAGATCTTGGTGTATAAGAAACACCAGCCATGTATCCCTGGACTTCTTCAGTTATACTTCCCTCATACTTCGCTACATCCTCAGGGTCCAGAATTAATAAAGGCAGTTGACTATTAGACATTAAGATCAGGTCTTTTCCATTGTTTTGATAGGTAATCATATCCAAAGGATAATTTCCAGATCCAAATTCTGCAACGGTGTTTCCCTTCACATGAGCCTTATCTTGTAATTCATCTGTTGGGATAGTAACCAACGGTGTACACAGATATGCCGCGAGTAAATGACTTTTATTTCCCAAATTGTATGGTAGAAAGGCCCTGATTGGTGCATGCGTTTCGTATTTTCCATGGGCACCATGAAAAATCTCGATAGTTGAGGATTTAACTTCGTTTTTAAATGGATAGTCAAAAACCCACATGCTGGATGCAAATTCTTCATTGGACAATCCTGCAACATACAATTTGTTATTGTCAAATGACATTTGCGTAATTGCATCAACTCTTAACTTGGTTCCTTTCTTCCACCTGTGTTCAGTTTCATCATTGATAGGGTTAGGGATAGAAGCACTATTATGTTTTACATTTTCCAAGGAAACAATATCAATTTTTCCTTCTGTATTGATTGAGACTAAAAGATTTGCATCTGCAAGGTCATTAGGTAACTCCCATTTAGATGTCCAATTCGATCTACCTCTACTAACAGTCAGATAGATGCTTTTTGAAATAGGGCTTACTGCCATGTCATGAATTAGGATATCGCTTGCTGGTGCTCCTACCATGTCACCAATATGCTTTTCCAGATCTGTGAAGGAAGGAGGTTTTTCCGGGGAGTCTTTTTGTTTCTCTTCTAAATCAATAGCAAACACAGTCCCTGACCTTGAATCTCCAATGAATAAGATTCCATCATTGGAAAATTCTAATGCACTCATTGATTGAAGCTTTGGTTTTCCCTTTTTCATGTCTGGATCAGTTGATGCCAATATCAAAAGTGAAGGGAATAGAAACGCGATTAATAGGGTGACTTTTTTCATAACAGCTCGAACGATTTGTTGTTTCTAAATTATTACGATTATATACCTAAGAGAACAATAGCATAATCAGTTTTTTTACTTTTAGTTTATTACTGGATTTAATTGATTACTAGTGCAACGAAACCCTGATAAGTGGTATCAGGATCACTCAATTGTTCAGATTTCCTGTATTAAGTTTTACTTTACTTTTTGATATTTTTCAATAAAAAATTGTAATATTGTAATGTTGTCTGTTTACACGCCGCTACAAACCAGTCGTATTTTTCCAGTTAACGGGATTAACTCGCGCAATCTTAGGAAAAGATTTTAGTAGATTTGTAATTCAACTGTATTGCTTTTTTAATTAAGCATTGCATTTGGATATAAACCAACGTAAAAAGCATGTCAACAAAAAGACTTAGTTTGCTTCTGGTGCTTCTCATGACCGTAGGGGGATTGTATGCACAGAACGGTTCAATTGGAATTGGTACTGAAACTCCTAATCCAAATGCGGTACTAGACCTTGTGTCTCCAGAAAATAATCAGGGACTTCTGGTTCCAAGATTAACAACAGCCCAAAGAACAGATGCAGGATTTTTATCTTCTCTTGCATCAACTGAAAACAGCCTGTTAGTATTTGATACAGATGAAAACCAATTCTATTATTGGCTCAATGATACATGGGTGTCATTCTCATCGGGAGGATTCTCTCCTCAGTTAGATTTTGATGATCAAACATTTATTCTAAGTATTGAGCAGGGCAATGCTGTGGATCTTTCAGCTTTGTTGGGGGGGAATGATTCAGATTCTACGAATGAGCTTCAATCCTTATCGTTTTCAAACGATACATTATTTCTGTCTAATGGAGGTGGTTCAATCGGTATTGACACTTCAAGCATAAACGAGATACAAGATTTGGAATTAAATGGTGATATTTTAACAATTACTAATAATTCTTCTGCTACACCAATTGACCTGTCTGTATATTCTGGAGGTGGTGGAGGAACCGATAGCCAAACCTTATCATTTGATGCCGATACAGATTCCTTATTTATATCAAATGGAAATGGGATAGGTCTGGGTGATTGGATCAATGAAAATGACTCTGATTCTACAAATGAATTGCAAACACTGAACTTTGATGAGGGAACTAATGAGTTATCAATTTCTGATGGTAACTCAATTGATCTGACCAATTGGATCAGTGAAAATGATGCAGATTCCACCAATGAAATTCAGGATTTACAGTTAATAGATGATACGCTCTCGATAACCGGAAACACGAGTGCCACAGAAATTGATTTAACGCCTTACCTGGATAATACAGATAATCAGACCTTAAATTGGAATTCTTCAAATCTAAGGTTATCAATTGAAAACGGGGACACTGTAAACCTAAGTGGGATTACCAAATGGAGTTCTTTGGGAACGAAGATTTTTAACAATGAGGATAATGTACAAATTAATGGGAAGTTCATAACTCCACCTGCAAATAGCGTTGTGATCATACCCACAGGTGAAACTGAATTAACTGATATATCAAACAGAGTTATATTGCTAAAACACACTGATCGGTCTGGCTTTATTGATCGAATTACGGCAGGTGAAGACGGCCAGGAGTTAATTTTAGTTGGGGCTCCTCCGGATGCTTCTGCTTTCGATATTGACATTCATGCAACAGATTCTACTGTACCAGATACTGAAACAAATAGGATTAGATTGAGTGCAGACGATCACAACCTGAATGAAGGTCGTATTTTGAAACTCATTTATATTGAAGCCCTTGGTTATTGGATGGAGATGTCATATTCAATAAACAATTTCGCTGTATCACCATAATTCATACTGACATGAAAACAATTTTAAGTTTCCTATTTTTCATTTCGACAACTCTTGGTTTTTCACAGAGTTTGCTTAATGATGACGGAGTGATTTCTATTACACAGAATGCGGTGTTATCCGTGTCAGAGAATTTCACAAATAATGGTCGTTTGGTTAATGATGGTCGTTTGGTTGTAGGTCAAAACTGGTTGAATAATGGAGATTACGATGCTGGATCTACTGGACTCATTGTACTGAATGGAGAAGAGGCACAAAGTATCAATCATAATGCCCAAACATTTCAGAACGTGGAGATATCAGGTGGGGATAAGATATTTCAGGCAGATTTAACAGTAAATGAATCAATCATTTTTACAGATGGGAAACTTTTCTCAGAAAACGGAGCAAAACTAATCATTGGTCCGGATGCTTCCATTTCAGGGGGATCGGAGACCTCATATGTAGTGGGGTCGCTTTACTTATCATCTGGAGCAGAAAGGTTTTATCCTGTTGGTACTCCTGATTATTACTTGCCATTTACAATGTCACAGGTGACTGACACGGACGCGATTATTGGAGTTACGGCTATTGATGGTGTTGCAAGTAGCATATATGACAATACCATCGTGCAGATAAGTACTGATTATTATTGGGAAACAGACTTACTTGATGGTGAAACAGCGGAAGCTATAGTTGAAGTTGAGTTCAGAGATCAAGATTATCTGGATAATATCGAAAATGCAGCATTAGCCGCTACTTCAGATCTAACTGAACAATTTGAGGACCTTCCAGTCGGAGCTAGAACGGGAGACACTTCGTTGGGGACAGTTTCAGCACTTACCGCCATAGATGCCCGGTATTTTGTAGTGGCCAGAATTTTTGGAATAAATGACAGGCCTCCGGTAAACGTATTGAATCTTGTTACCCCTAATGGTGATGGAATAAATGATTATCTTGAGATAGAAAATATTCAGGCTTATCCAAATAATCTTGTTACCATTTTCAATAGGCATGGCAAGAAATTATATGAGATTTCCGGATACGACAATGGAGAGGTCAGGTTTGAAGGGGAGTCAAATCTGAATAGCGATTTTGACCTTCCGGAAGGTACTTACTACTATGTTATCACAGAAGATGGAGAGGAGTTGTCTTCAGGATTTTTTGAATTGCTTAGATAAATGATCATCATGAAAAGACTTGTACTAATTCTATCTTGCTTCGGTTTGTTTTTCAATGCTTTTGGTCAACTGGACCCTTTGTATAGCCAATATCAGTTTAATCAGCAGATGATTAACCCTGCGTATTCAGGAGCCTATGAAGTAATGAGTTTAGGCTTAAATAGTAGGTTTCAGTGGGCAGGCCTACAAGGCGCACCTGTTACGAATACTTTGACAGCAAGTACCTCTTTTGGAAGAACAGTAGGTGCGGGAGCTGTACTAATTGATGATCGTCTTGGAATCAATCGTACTACAGAATTTCTGGCATCTGGTTCTTATTTTATCAATACTGCCAATCAGACTAAAATTGGTTTTGGTGTTCAATTGGGTTTTGTAAACTATCGATTTGATTTAACTGACCTTGACCCGGAAGTTTTGAATGATCCTGAATTACGTATAGCAGATGAAAATTACACCAAACCTAATCTCGGTTTTGGAATATTCATGATGAATCCAAAGTATTACATTGGTTTTTCCGTACCAAGAATAGTGGAGTCTAAGATTGATGATGGCGTAGCTGAATCTACCAGGTATAGCAGACATTATTATTTATCTGCAGGATACTTGCTAGCCAGCAGTTCTTTTGTTGATATGAAAATTACTTCCCTCCTGAGAATGGTAGAAGGACAAACTTCAGTTGACCTGGGGGCGATGCTAATTCTAAGTAACACCATATGGGCAGGGTTTTCAATTAGGAACCTGAATACAGTGAGCATATCTGGGCAGTTTCAAATCAATCAGCAGTTTAGGGTTGGTTATACTTTTGAATTACCAACAACAGATCTAATCTATTCTTCTGCCGGAACACATGAAATTATGATTGCTTATGACCTGGCGGTCTTTACAGGTCAGGCAGTAGGAGGAAGATATTTTTAAATCGATGGAAAAAATTAAGAAAATGAAATATTTATCAATACTAACAATACTACTTGCTACAAGTCAAATTGTATTAGCTCAGAATGGGAGTATTGGAATGGGAACGGAGACACCAAACCCCAATGCAGTGCTTGATCTGGTCGCACCAGATGGTAATCAAGGATTATTGGTGCCGCGCTTATCAACAACACAAAGAACTGATCCTGAATTTATTTCTAACCTTTCGGACGAAGATAACGGGTTACTTGTATTGGACTCCACTTTGAACATCTTTTTTTATTGGGATGTTGATGATTGGGTGACTTTTGAAGGGGGGAGCGTCCTAACTCAAAATCTATCTTTTGATGATCAGACATTTGAATTAAGCATTACAGACGGTAATACTATTTCTCTCTCACCAATTCTAGACGCAGTTGATAGTGATGAAACTAATGAGTTGCAAACACTCACATTTTCAAATGACACTTTGTTCCTGTCAAATAATGGGGGCTCAGTAGGAATTGATACATCTTCTGTAAATGAAATCCAGGACCTGGACTTAACAGGATCCATACTTACAATCACTAATAATTCGAGCGCTACTCCTATTGATTTATCTGGTTTTGGAGGAGGTGGTTCTGCACAGACACTGACATTTGACCCTGATACCGATTCTCTATTCATTTCGGGTGGTAATGGTGTAGGTTTTGGTGATTGGATCAATGAAAATGATGCGGATTCAACTAATGAATTGCAAACATTAAGTTTTGACGAAGGAAGTAATTCACTTTCAATTTCAGATGGCAATTCAATTGATTTGTCTAATTGGATTTCTGAAAATGATGCAGATAGTACAAATGAAATTCAGGACCTGCAGATAATAGATGACACCTTATCAATTACAGGTAATACTAGTGCTACAGAATTGGATCTTACAAAATACCTTAATACAGATGAGCAAAATTTATCTTGGTCATCAGCAGATTTAGAACTTACAATAGATGGAGGCAACACAGTTGAGCTGACTGGAATCAGTAAATGGTCGTCCATTGGGACCTCAATTGTGTATAATGGTGGTAATGTGCGAATAGGTAGGGGAATTGAGAAAGCCCCTACATCAAGTGTGATTAATTTTACTGGATCGGGAGGATCTTTGTCAGCGGCACAGTTAACCGCACCTGTCATCTATGTTGGTAGTACAGACCCGGATGGAGGTACAATTACTACGATCGCTGCTGGAGCGAATGGTCAGGAAATTATTTTAATCGGTGCTGGACCTTCAGGGTCGGCTAGATTACAAAATTCATTAGATACAGACACTGGGGATAATCTATTATTCCTTGGGGCATCAAGTAGAACCTTATTTACTGGAGATGTCATTAAATTAATATATGTTAGTACCCTGGACAATTTGAATGGTAATTTGAATGGTAGTGGATATTGGCTGGAAGTGAGTTATAGTAATAATTTTTTAGATACAATTATAGGAAAAGAAGAGAAATAGTATGTTAAGACAAGTGTTTTCGGTAGCCATTGTTGCTGCTTTTATGTGGAGCTGTGGTGGATCTGGTGAAAAAGCGAGTGTGGATTCAGGTCAAATGGAAGAGAAAAAGGAAGAAACTGCGTCATCTAATTTGTTTGGTGAGGCATTAGGAGAGGGAGATCCAATTCCAGCAGCTACTTTCGTAGGTTCATTTGAAGACGATTCTACTTACGTGAAATTAACTGGCAAAGTGGCTGAAGTTTGTCAAAAGAAAGGTTGTTGGATCAATGTTGAGCTTGAAAATGGTGAGACTATGAGAGTGACATTCAAGGATTACGGATTTTTTGTTCCGAAAGACCTTTCGGGTTCTGAAATTGTGATGGAGGGTAAAGCATTAAGGAAAGTAACTCCAGTGGATGAATTACAACATTTTGCAAAAGATGCAGGCAAGTCTGATGAGGAGATAGCTGCTATAACTGAACCTAAAGAAGAAATTGTATTCGAAGCGGTTGGTGTTGAAATACCTGCTGCAACAGGAAGATAAAATCCAAATTTGATTTCTACTATGTGACCTCAGGAGTGATACATTCCTGAGGTTTTTTTACGCATAAAGATTTTACGAAAACTGTTGCCTGTTAGCATTCCAAGTCCTGCTGATACACCCCCAATTACACCGGTTAGTATGAGCAAGTAGGTTATATCATTGATCATGGGAATCAAAGAAACAATCTTTGACGATACGATTTGATCGGTTTCAATATCGGTTTTCCAGGCATAACCTAACCATAATAGGCCTCCTCCTATAAAACCACTCAGAAACAAGCTAAAACCATTTCCCGGTAAAATAAAACCTATCAAAAAGCCCGTTAATATGATGATCCACCAGGGGAATATTGTAGAAGCAAAATATGCAATAACAACAACCAGAATTAACCTTAATATCAATTTCATTATCTAATCTTTCTTGAATTGTACAGTTTTAACAATATTCTCACTTGGAATATCAGATTGTGGGCCGAAGTACATTGGGTGATAAATTCCGCTGGCCCAATCATCAATCAAATGTCCCCAAAGAGGATTACCCGGATTTCCGGTTTGCGAACCAGGGTATACACCCCAGCACTGAACTTCACTGCCTCCTAGTTCCACCACCATTCTCCAGGATGGACCATGCGAAGAACTAGCAGCATTCACGATATTGTGATTACCTCCAATTTTTACCTCTGAAACTGAGAAAGGTGCCAATCCAGCCATATGCCTCACAGTAGTATTCTTAAACTTATACCATTGAACATTTTCTTCATTTTCTGCCTTGATTGGTTCTACCTGGTCTATTGCATCCTTGAATGCCATATTGATCAGGTCTCTGACTGATTCCTTGCTATTGGTGGATAGCTTATCAAAGATGATAGAATTAGAATGATTTTTGAGGGCATAAAATGTATTGAAATAACTGGCCCTTTTTAATACGGCAGATTCTGAATGAGCTTCAATTTCATCCCAAATATGATCCATCAGGTGATCCTGAAAGCACTCAAAAACTGTCGGGGCACTCAGTTCCGGAGCATTAAAGAAATCCCAGTCTTTCAACATATTGTAATACTCCCATTCCTTTGTGGCAAATGAAGCTGTATCCAATGAATCTAGCCAAACATGTAGGTTTTCTGACGCGATGTAATTGTAATTGTCATTTTGAAGCTTCATTACGTCGTTTGGCGTAATATTGTTCATCAGTGCCAACCGCTCATTGATACGTCTGTTTCTGTAAAATTCAAAGTTATGGTCATAAACATAGTAGGGGTATGTACTATCAGCGGGATGTTGATTAGCAGAGCTGGCCCAGCCTCTTTCAGCATTGAGGTAATGAACATTTTGTTCCAATGGAATGTACTTTTGCCATTCATGCGTTCTTTTCCTGCCATCCAGTAAAAATTTCCCCTGTTCTTTCCATTTGACTGGGTACTTACCATGCACCCAAACTGCATAATTACCCTCTACATCTGCGTAGGAATAATTTTGAGGTGGCCCATTAAATGTTTTGTATGCGTTGACGAATTCATCGTAATTCTTTGCTCTATTGATTTCGTAAACAGTTTTATACTCAAGTGAAGGATCATGAGCGGTATATCGCATGGCAAAATTGATCTTACCTTCCTCTCCCTTAAAAGTTTTGTCATAGGTAACCGGACCAAAGTGTGTATAAATTACTGTATCATAATAGGTCCTTGCTCCATCCACTTCAATTTCTTCAACCCTTTTGCTTGTTTTGAGCCATTTGCCATCATATTTATATTCATCTCTTGTTTGGTCCTTAAATTCAATGTAGTACCAGTCTACTAAATCTCTTTGTGCATTTGTATTCCCCCAGGCAATCCGATTGTTGAAACCTATTATTACCCCAGGCATACCAGGAATACTCGCGCCCATGACATTCATGTTGTCTGAATTAAGATGTATCAGGTACCAGATTGAAGGAAGGTTAAGGGGAAGATCGGGTTCGTTGCTTAAAATTACTTTGCCATTTGAAGTTTTTGACGGTCCGACCACAAAACTGTTGCTTCCATTGTCAGGATTGGGTTTTTCGATCACATCATTGATCGCGGGCGATGGATAATTTGTGTCAGGTTGAAATGTTGAAACTGTTTCAAAATCGTATTTCGTTCCTGCGGGAGCTACGGGATCGACTCCTGGGTAATAGTCTTTAAAGAACTCATCAAATGTCTTTCTGCCAAAAATACGGACGAAATTAGTGTTTTCGATATCAGAGTCACCACTTGAAAGTAGATTGGCCATTGATTTCATCATCAGACAGCTCTTAAACGGACTCCATGGCTCAGGGTCTAAACTGGTTAGTTTGTATTCAATTGGGTAATCAGCATAAGACATTTGGTCTATGTAAGCGTTGATTCCATCGCTGTAAGCCTGCAGCATTTCAAAAATTTTAGGTTCTTTTTTGACTTCTTCCAATAGTCGTTCAGCTCCAAAAGCTAGCCCTTTTCTTCGTTGGGTCTTGTCAAATTCAAGTGCCTTCTCTCCCATGAACTCTGAAATTCTACCTGCGGTTGCTCTGGTGCTTATATCCATTTGCCATAATCTGTGATAGGCAGTAAGGTATCCCTGAATATAATAGGCATCATAGTCATTGCTGGTGTAGACATGTGGGATGATCAGCTGATCAAAAACTACATTAGCGTCTGCTTTAAGTTGGCCATTGATCACTTCCTCTATCTCAAGTGGCTCTTTTTCACCATTGGCCCAAACACCAGAAAAAGGGCTCAGCAGCTTTCCCATCGGTGGGATTTCATTATATTCAAAATTAAGGAAGTATGTTGCCGTAAGCGTGATGACCGCAATGAAGAAAAATCGGATAACTTTCATTGCTGAAAAATATAATAAATTGCATCATTATCATAATTTTTAAACCGCTTGATTCTTGTACTATTACTAGATTGTACAAAAATATCGTCAAACAAATTGTGGATAGATTATTTGCCTTGATTGCATTAATGGTCTTGAGTCCAATGTTATTAGTAGCAATACTGATTCTTGTATTTTCCAAACAAAAAGTATTCTATAGTCAGCTGCGTCCTGGGTTACATGGTAATCTATTTAGGTTGTATAAATTATGTTCTATGACCAGTGAAGAAAATACAGAGGAACGAACGGTTACCGGAATTGGGAAAATACTTCGTAAAACTTCTATAGATGAGCTGCCTCAATTAATTAATATTCTAAGAGGGGAGATGAGTCTCGTAGGGCCAAGGCCTTTGTTACCTGAATATTTAGCTCTCTACAGTGATAAACATGCCCGAAGGCATCTTGTTAAACCTGGACTCACTGGTCTGGCCCAGATCAATGGAAGAAATCATAGCTCCTGGCAAAAACGTCTCGATCTTGATGTTCAATATGTGGAGCAAATGTCTTTCATATTGGATTTGAAAATAATTGGAAAGACTATTTTTAATATCACCAAGTCACAAGGTCAGGAATTTGAAATGCCAAAATTTAATGGATACAATGAAGCCACCACTAGATAGAATATACCTGTCTCCTCCTTATCAATCTGGTAGCGAATTAAACTACCTGAAAGAGGTCATATATTCCAATTGGTTGACTACAGCAGGAGACGATTTAGAAGAGTTTGAAGATAACCTGGCAGAGAAATATGGTTACAAGCATGTTTTGGCAGTAAATAGTGGGACAGCCGCTTTACATTTAATCCTTACCCATATTGGTATTAAACAAGGGGACGAGGTATTGGTAAGTGACTTGACTTTTGTAGCAAGTGTCAATCCAATCAGGTACCTGGGAGCAAAACCCGTTTTTATTGATTCAGAAGATAAAACCTGGAACTTATCTCCAGAATATCTAGCAGAATACCTTAAAGACAAGCAAAAAACAGGGGAATTACCAAAAGCCCTAATTGCGGTTCATTTATACGGTATGCCAGCACAGATATCCGAGATACAGAGGATATGCCGTACGTATGATATAATTCTTATTGAAGATGTGGCAGAGGCACTTGGGAGTAAATATGACGATCAATTCCTTGGAACATTTGGGGACTATGCCTTTCTGTCATTCAATGGGAATAAGCTGATTACAACATCCGGAGGTGGAGCTGTAATTACCCGGGATGAAAAAGCATTCAAGCATATGGAAAAATTGTCCATGCAAGCTAAAGAGGCAACCCCCCATTATGAGCATGTGGAAGTGGGTTTTAATTATCGAATGAGTAATGTATTGGCAGCACTTGGATTGGCTCAACTGAGTGATATTTCTTTTCGAGTAGAACGAAAGAGAAAAATTCATGAAGTGTATGAAAAAGCCTTAACTCCATTTGGGTTTGTATTCTTGAAAGAACCAGAACATGCATATTCTAACAGGTGGTTAACCTGTGCAACTGTGGACAACTTAGACCCTGGTCAATTGATTTCAAAATTGGATACTGATTATAACATTGAGTGTAGATACTTGTGGAAACCAATGCATTTACAGCCAGTGTTCAAAGAATTCGAGTTTGTAGGAAAGGGCTATTCTGAATCTTTATTTGCCAATGGAATTTGTTTGCCTTCGGGAGTTGGTCTAAAAGAAGAAGATCAACAATTTGTAATACAGTCTCTGTTAACCGCCGCGGGCCTTGATCGGTAAGAAGAATTCTAGTTTTACATTTAGAAAAAGGTAAGCGTCCTTATCAGAGGGATCACCTCGCTTGCCTCCAGGAACCATTTGGTCATATGCCTCGGGGTTAACTATTGGGATTTCGTCCTTTCTGTTTGAGATAACTTCTTGCGTCAGGTTATCATATGGACCGCCATAAACTGTGGATACATCATCTAAATAATCAGTAAATGTAAAACGATATCCTGCTTCTATGATGAGGTTGAGCACCTTTGTGAGTGTTCCTTTTGCACCTACATTTACCGGAACTATAAAGCTGTATTTACCATATTCACGGTTCTCTGTTTCCAATGGCCTCAAAAAAATCTTTTCTCCCCCAAACTCCGCATATGGATTATATCTCAATACCCCAATTCCAGCGGCTATGTATGGATCCCACCTTTTGCGTTTATAATATTGATCCGGGAATTTGTTAAAGTAGTATACACCCTGAAGTGTAAACTCTATATTTCTTGATTTGAATGAGAGATTTCTCTGTTTTTCGAATGTGCTATCTGCAGCTTTTGAATCCTTGCCTTCCAAACTGAAAAAAATAAATTCAGATCTTGCGCCAATATGGTCGTACAATCTTGTTTCAAAACCCATACTGAAGCTTCTCAGACCATTGCTAAACAAACCGCGATGTTTTAACTCACCAAAATAACCAGTTTGGCCAGTTCCAACGGTTGCGGTGAAATACCGGTCAATATATAACTCGGTAAGGAAGTTTTGGGCGACCCCATTCCCCGTTATTATAAGAAAGAATAAAAGATAAAAAATCCTATTTAACACTTATTCATAATAGTTATTCCCCAAATGTAAGAAATATGGCTTCAAAACGATCTGTTTAAGCTTTTATTTCATGTTACAGGTGATTATACAGGTTTTGCATCTCATTTTTTTTCTTATCTTCTTTTCCCTGATGAACTTTTGAGCGTATATCATTAACGAGTTCAAAAAACTCTGCCTTTTCATGAACATAGGAAATTGAAAGTTCTATGGAATCATTGATAGAAATGGAAACATATTCAGAATTGATAAATTTGCATTGTTCGAATTTCACATCTGAGTTATTGTTGTATTTATCTCTTAGGAGGTTATTAATAGTTGAACTATCCTGAGATGACAGGTAGGAAAAAATATACCTATAGTAAAATACCCTATCCCTGTATAGGTGAACTTCCAGTTTTGTCTTAAAACCATTCAATTTGATTTTGAATAACAATACTTCACATTTACAATTAAAAAATTGATTAGAAGTTTGATAGTGTGGGTACCCAAAATTTCGAATCACCTCCTTTTTAGTAGTTTGCCACATTGGTTTATCTCCAATAAGGGCGATGGTTCTTTCCGTGTGTAATTTCCGTCGCTTATTCAGTTCAGTGAAAATCTGAAAGTATTTGCCTGGTTTTGAATACTCGTTGATGGTCTTTTGATAGTAGTAATTGCTATTATATCCTGAAGATTGGTTCATTAACCCCATTAAATTAGCGTTGCGTATAGTTTTCATAACATAGTGTAAGTATAAAGCTTACAAATTAAGTCATATTAGTATATCCATCCGTCTAATCTTCAGAGTTAACAGAAAGATCATACATGCCCAATTCAATCGTATAGTCTCCCAACCAGGATTCACCAATTTCACTTCTGTGATTAATTTCAATTTTGAGAGGCGTTTGTTCTGATTTCCAGGTGATTATATCATTTTTCTTCTTGCCATTCGTTTTAAGAACATTCTCATATTTCATGGGCTTATAAGAAATGGATTCCCCTTCTCTGAGCTCTTGTAAAAGAATGTAACTGAGGGTTTCAAAAGACTCGAAACTAAATGTGGCAATCATATCTAACGTTTCCTCATTTTCAATAAGCTCTGACTGAATCAATGTTAAGCCAGGGATCATTTTAATATCCTTTGGTTCAATTGCGGCTATCGATGAAATAGTAGAGGAGATCTCGTCAGCTTCAATGTTTTCTGTGGTTCTGATATTGACATATTCTATAACGATTTGCGATATCTCCATATCAATAGAAACATTTGACTGTTCGGCAATGAATATGTTGTCAAACCCAAATACAACTGATACAAAGAAAAATAACTGATTGAGCTGAGGGATCATATTTAAAGATAAGGTATTTATAATGAGAACAGAAATGTATTCCATCTAACGGTTGTATTTATCCTGCAGAATTCTTTAAGAAGTCATTGATCAAATTTGCTAAGACTTTTGGTTTTTCAACCACAACTGCATGACCAGCTTCTGGAATCTCATGATAAGTGGCACGTGGAATATGTTTTACAATCTGTTTACTATACCTTGGAAGCTTTAGAATATCATTTTCAGCAGCTATAATTAACGCTGGAGCTGAAATCTCACCAAGTGAGTTATTCCCTAATTCATAAGATGTAAATGAATCACATAATCGCTGGAATGCTTTGAAAAATTCAGTGTCTAATTGACTGAATCCCTGCTTTCTTTTGAATAAAAGTGCTACATTTTCTTCTAAAAAATTAGCTGAGTAGGAGTACGCTACTACTGAATCATACAACTGACCTGAAGATGTGCCAGCCAAATCTTTCCAGTGTTGAACCTGATGTTTCAGGAGCGCATCTGAGTAACTGACTGAAGCTATTACTGTAATTGTCTCCACGATATCTGGGTACTTGTGAGCAAAAAGTAATCCTACTTCACCTCCGTATGAAGTACCGATGAAATGACATTTTTGGATTCCCAACTCTTCGAGTAATCCTTTTAAATCTTGTACGTGAGTCTGCATACTAAAATCATCAGGAAACACTTTGCCTGACTTCAGTTGGCCTCTAAGGTCATGAAAAAGGATAGGGTGCTCATTGGAAATTTGATTACCAAGGTCCTCCCATGATTTTGTGTTCATCAATATGCCATTGAGAAAAACAATTGCTGTTTTGGATCCATAATTTTGGTAGTCATAAGCCAGTTTGCAGCTATCTGATAATTGAAAGTAATCCATAAGACTGATTTGGGTTTGTTGAATGGTCTAATGCTAAGATACTATTAAATGAATTTGCTCTCAGTTTCCTGCAATAAAAGCAATTTCTCCATTTATTTCCTTCATTAATTATTCTTAGACTACAAACTTTTTAAGAGGAGGGGGGCATATGGGGGGTGGCACTGTCTTATTATATGATTGCTAATTCAAAAAAATAATTTCATATGAGAATCAAACTACACATTATTTTACCAATTCTATTCTTCGTAAGCGCTTGTGGAAGTGATGAAGGGGATCCAATGGATGATGGTGATGATGGTGGAATGACACCAACTGAAAACAGTGCTCCGGGATCATTTACAACTAGTGTGTCAAACATTACGCACAATAGTGTTTCCCTCTCCTGGACAAATTCTACTGATCCGGATGGTGATGAGGTGACCTATTCGATACAAATTGAAAGTAGTGAAGTAGCCAGTGACCTGACTTCAACTAGTTATGAGATTGAAAATCAACTTTCAGGAGCAACAATCTCCGGTACAGTGATTGCCACCGATCCAGAAGGATTGACATCTGAGGCCTCTTTTGAATTTACGACATACGTAATTGACATATCCAGGTATGAGTCCATGACGGGTTTTGTAAGTGCCACACTAGTGAATTGCAATTATTCAGAGGGTGGTTCCGGACAATGTTATGAAATTGTATTTACAGCCAATAATGCAGATGATGACAATACCCATTTATGCCCTGAAAATGTGAATGAAGTAGGTGGTTTGGGTAATTATGATGGAGATGGCATAGTCAATGGTTCATCCACAAATGGAGATCCGGTTGGTTTTTCAATTCTAAATGCTGCTTTATTTGAAAAAATGGAGAATGATGGCTATGACATTATTTCCCCTAATGGAGATATTAATATCGATGATTTTCAATCTGGTATGCCTAACCCAGCCTTTTCTTACTGTCTGGAAGCGGCTCCTGATAATTCATTGACATTGTCGTTTCAAATACCAGTGGTGCCTGAGTTACTGAACGCTGCTGATAATATTGAATCCGTAGAATATTTAGGGTTGGCCCTTGACGGAACACCGATTAACGGCGAACCACCATCAGTTGTTGGATTTGGAAATGGTAACATCCCCTCATTAGACAGATGTGGAGGACACCAGGATCCGGCAGGATATTACCATTGGCATTTCATCGCTCAGAATATGAATCAAATTCTTGAAGATTATGGGTACTTGCAGCCTGGAAACTTTGAGTGTGAGCACATTACCCAAAGTACAACAGCAATTATGGGGTACGCCCGAGATGGTTATCCAATGTACTCCATTGCCGATATTGATGGAAGTGTACCAACTGATCTGGATGCTTGTAATGGACATATATCCGCTACGGCAGAGTATCCTGACGGTATCTATCATTATCATGCTTCCAGGGATGTCCCTAACGTACCTCCATGTATAGTAGGAAAACAATCTGTTGATGCTTTTCAAAAACCTATGTAAAGATGAAAAGACAACTGATTTTAATCGTACTTGTGATTTTGAGTTTTGAAAGCGCTTTTGCACATAATCCAAGGATAGCTTCATTCACACTGCGTGATGCAGGAATCGGTTGGTACCTGGAAATGAGTTTTGCGAGATCTGCGGTTGATGCTGAGATGATAGATATTCATGGAGAAGAGTTGTTAACCACAATTGAAAAGGAAGAATACCAAAGATTCTTTATGGAATATGTTTATGACCACATTCACATTGTGCAGGATGGAGAAGTAATTGAGTTAGGAGCAGGAGGGATCAGACTTGGAAATCACCAAACTGATCTCAAGTTTCCACTACGTGAACTAACAGACCCTCATCATTTAGATATTGCTATCAACTTATTTGAAGATGAGCACAATCAGGTGAATTTGTTCAGAATCTATAGAGGAGGAGAATCATTGCATAAGGTATTCTTAAGTGAAGACAATGATTTCAAAACCAGTTTCCGGTTGAATCCTGATGGAGGAGTGATTCAAGTGGACAATACCAATGCATCTGCAAGGCTCATGCCTACATGGATCATAGCATTGGTTACCATTGGTTTATTATTTGGATTGTTGGCAATCCTGGTGGGAATGAAAGCTGCCAAGCCAGTAATGGATCTGGGATAAGAAAAGGCATTTTTTTGGTGATAACACCAATAATGAAATAACATTCGATGTTGATTACGGTGCACGCCTATCTCTGGTCGCAGGAGTTTTTAAAGTTTATCCTGCGGCCAGTATTTTTATTAGCCCGCAAATCTAAGATAAAGTGTTGGGAATGACATATCCGCGCTGTTATGTCATTGCAGGGAGCGTCTGAATGATTAATTGGAGCGGTTTTGTCATAGCAAGGAGCGGTTGAATAATTAAATGGAGCGGTTATGTTATTGAATGAAGCTTCCGAATGATTGAATAGAACGGTTTAGTCTTTGCAGGGAGCGTTTGAATGATTTTTAAGGATGTCTGAGTGTTTTATCTGTCTTTATCAAGCATGAATATTGAAATTAGAATATATTAACAAATGTATATTTCGTAACTGCTGACAAAATAATGAAGAGCTCTCCACTCATTGAATTTTTAAACTCCTACGTTCCCCTAACAGAAGAAGAAATAGTTGATCTTGAAAACAGGCTTCAGTTGAGGAAGATTAAAAGGAGGCAATTCATTCTAACCAATGGCGAGGTTTGTAAACATTACAGTTTTATTGTGGAAGGGTGTTTTAAAATGTACAAAGTGGATGAATCAGCCAAAGAGCATAACCTTCATTTTGCTGTTGAGAACCAATGGATAACAGACATAGGAAGCTTTCATTCAGAACATCCCAGTCAATTGTATATTGAAGCAATCGAGCCTTCTACCATTCTACAACTCTCGAAACAAGACCTGATTTATTTCTATGAAAAAAGCATTAAGTTCAATCGAATCTTTAGGGTGATAGTGGAAAATGAGTTCGTGTTATTGCAAAATAGATTGCTTCAAACCATAAGTACGACCGCAGAACAGCGGTATCTGGAATTCATAGAACACTACCCCAGTTTATTCAACCGGATATCGAATGTTCAGATTGCATCATACCTGGGTATTACACCAGAATTCCTGAGTAACATTCGAAAAAAATTAAGCCAGTCTTAAGATAGTTTAAGATGCCTTCTTAAAATACTTCATAGGTCAGTTTATGCCTACTTGAAGACCTTTGCCTTGTAAATAATCAATTGAACAATGAGAAGAATAATTGTACCCGTGTTGATGCTTGTTTATGTGGCTTTCAATGTACATGGACAATCAAATCAAAACATTAACAACAAAAAAATAGCAATCATGCAAAAACAAGACAAAGCTTTAATCCAGGAATTACTTCAGACTTATAAGCAATCATTAAATACTTCAGATGCTAATTTATCTGTAAGCTTATATACTAATGATGGCATATTTATGCCAACAGAAGCACCATCCGCAATCGGGACTGAGAAAATTTACCAATCCTATGAATTCATTTTCACCCAAATTCAGTTAAACATTGAATTCTATATTGACGAAATTGTAGTGGAAGGGGATTTTGCATATGCCGTGACCAGCTCCAAAGGAACAACTCTTATTCACGCAACTGGAGATACAATTCCTGAGGCCAATCGAGAGTTGTTTGTGTTTGAACGAGTTGAAGGTCAATGGAAAATTGCCAAATACATGTTCAACAAAACCGCACCCAAAGAAAAATGAAAGCAGCAGTTACATTAAAACCAGGAGCTCCGGACGTCATCAAAATTAGAGAAGTTCCTTTGCCAGGAGTAAAAAAAGATTGGGTACTCATTCAAATCAAAGCTTTTGGCCTTAACCGATCCGAACTATTCACCAGGAGGGGAGATTCTCCCGGGGTGGAGTTTCCACGTATCCAGGGAATTGAATGCGTGGGTGTTGTGGAAGAAGATCCATCCGATAAGTATCAAAAAGGTCAGAAGGTAGCAGCTATAATGGGAGAAATGGGTAGACAGTTTGATGGGGGATATGCCCAATATGTCCTCGTGCCATTGGAGATAGTTTTCCCTTTCAAAAGCAGCTTGTCCTGGGATGTATTGGGTGCTATTCCAGAGATGTTTCAAACTGTTTCTGGTTCATTAAATCAAGCGCTGGAAATCCAATCCGGAGAAACACTTTTGATCAGAGGAGGGACCTCTTCTATAGGTATGCTGGCATGTCAACTGGCAAAGACCAAAGGATTGACAGTTATCTCCACCACCAGAAACCTGGATAAGAAACAGGCTTTGTTGGACAATGGAGCGGACCATGTGGTTATTGATAATGGCCAGATAAAAAACGAGGTGAAGGTGTTATTCCCTGATGGAGTAAACAAAGTCCTTGAGTTGATTGGAACCCGAACCTTAAAGGATTCACTCCAATGTATTGCAACAAAAGGGATAGTTTGTATGACTGGTATATTGGGAAATGAATGGACCATGAAGGATTTTACGCCAATGGGAGACATCCCATCACTGGGAAGACTAACCGTTTATAGTGGAGATGCCCAAAACCTAACTCCGGAACTACTACAAGATTTCATCAATGAAGTAGAGCAGGGAACAGTAAAGTTAAACATTGACAAAGTATTCCAACTGCACCAGGTAGCAGAAGCCCATCAATACATGGAGGATAACAGGGCCAGGGGAAAGGTTGTGGTGATGGTGTAGGTTTTTGTGGTTAAAGGTCAGGGCCCTAATCAGTAACTGCCCTGTGTTTTCTCCACTTGATAATTACTGTTCCAACTAACAACACAAGAATGAAAACAAATACATCAGCAACCCACCCATAAAGCATTTCTAAACCCATTCCAGGTTGAGCCAATGACCATGAACTGGGTAAAAAATCTCGATGAAATGAGGTGATCAAAATGACAACTTTTTCGTAAGACAAAACAATAAGAAAAATGATACCTGTCCCTATTTTAAATAAGTGTGAGTTTTGAAGTCGCTTATTCCAATATAGTTGTGTGAATAATACCATCGAAATAATGTAGAACCAATACCAAAACCAATAAGGTCCAAACATTCGATTTAACAGAGAATAGCTATCATCATCTTTTGGAGTAATTATTCCAATAAGCCAAAATACAAAGAATAACAACCCACTGGAAATTATGATGTAGGTGGCTGCACGATCCATTTCAGAGTTGAATCTTTTCTTTAATCCAGTAAACAGTGATGTTAGGATGGCATAAATGGCAAAACCAAAGATAAGTGCATCAATAAATGAGTATATCAAATAGGACATGTGGAGTTTACCCCATAATAGCCATAAACTTAAAGGTTATTAGTCGATTTGTTGGTGACAACACCAACAAAGGCCAAAAAATAAACCCCAAATTCGGATTTCGAATTTAGGGTTTTGTATTTCCTCTTGAGGTCGAGAGCGGATTCGAACCGCTGTAAAAGGTTTTGCAGACCTCTGCCTAGCCACTCGGCCACTCGACCCTGTTTTTGGGGATGCAATTATAGAGATTATACGTAATAAAGCCAAAAAAAAAGGTGCCTAACGACACCTTTTTTCAAAATTTATACCTTGGAATAATAATTATTCCGCTGCTTTTTCCTCTGCTTCTGCATCACCTGCTTCTTCAGCTTTAGGAGCCTCTTCTTTTTTAGGCTCAGCTTTAGGAGCTGCTTCTTTCTTAGCTTTTGGTTTTGCAGATCCACCTTCCATTTGCTCTTTAAGCGCAGAAAGTGCTTCAAGATCTCCTAATGTAGACTTTTCAGACTCATTGTTGATCTTATCTACTGTGCTAGACTTAGCACCGCCACCACTAGGCTTCTTCTTCTTAAGCTCTTTCGGCTCCTGGAATGTACCAGTGTGAGAAAGAACAATTCTCTTATCATCTTTAGAGAATTCAATTACGATGAAGTCTAATGATTCGCCAGCTTCTGCATTAGAACCGTCTTCTTTCTTCAGGTTCTTAGTAGTACAGAATCCGTCTAGTCCGTAAGGAAGCTCAAGTGTTGCACCTTTTTCGTTTTTAGAAACGATGGTACACTTGTGAACAGATCCTCTTGTAAATACTGTTTCGAAAGTATCCCAAGGGTTCTCTTCAAGGTGTTTGTGACCTAATGCTAATCTTCTGTTGTCAACATCAAGTTCCAATACTTTCACCTCTAGATCTTCTCCTACTTTCACAAATTCTGAAGGGTGCTTGATCTTTTTCGTCCATGATAGATCAGAAACGTGTACAAGACCATCAATTCCTTCTTCAAGCTCGATGAACAGACCGAAGTTAGTAAGGTTTCTAACCACACCTTTGTGAGTAGTTCCTACTGCATACTTCGTCAATACATCTTGCTTAGTCCAAGGATCTTCAGTAAGTTGTTTGATACCTAGAGACATTTTTCTTTCGTCTCTGTCGATTGTCAAAACAACTGCCTCTAGCTCATCACCAATGTTGATGAAGTCCTGAGGGTTTCTCAAGTGCTGAGACCATGACATTTCAGAAACGTGGATCAATCCTTCTACACCAGGGATGATTTCAAGGAATGCACCGTAATCTGCTACGTTTACGATCTTACCACTTACTTTAGATTTAACATCGATCTCTTTATCCAGTGAATCCCAAGGATGAGAAGTCAATTGCTTCATACCCAAAGAAATTCTCTTCTTATCATCGTCGAAATCAAGTACTACCACGTTAACTTTCTCGTCAAGTTTAAGTACTTCCTCAGGGTGATTGATTCTACCCCATGAGATATCTGTAATGTGAAGTAGACCATCTACACCACCAAGGTCGATGAATACACCGAAGTTGGTCATGTTCTTGATCACTCCTTCCAATACCTGACCTTTCTCAAGGTTCTCAAGGATTTCAGCTTTTTGTTGCTCAAGATCTTTCTCAATCAATACTTTGTGAGAAACAACCACGTTATCGTTAGTGTAGTTGATCTTAACAACTTTCACTTCCATTTTCTTACCAACAAACACATCAAAGTCTCTGATTGGCTTCACATCGATTTGTGAACCAGGAAGGAATGCCTCAACACCATAAATATCAACAATAAGACCACCTTTAGTTCTTCTCTTAACCATACCCTCGATAACAGAGTCATTGTCAAGCGCACTTTGGATTTTCTCCCATGCCTGAACAATCTTGGCTTTTCTTCTTGAAAGAACAAGCTGACCTTTTTCATTTTCCTGCTCTTCGATATACACCTGAACCTCGTCTCCAAGTTTCAATTCTGGCATATCTCTGAATTCTGTCGCAGATACCAATCCATCAGATTTGAAACCGATGTTAAGGATCACGTCCCTGTCATTGATACCAACAACTTTTCCACTTACTACTTCTTTCTCATCAATTGAGGTCAAAGTGTTTGTGTACTCATCTGCTAATTTTTGTCTGTCAGTCTCAGTGTATGCATCACCAAATCCACCAGACTCCAGAGAAGCCCAATCAAAATCATCACCGATAGGCTCAAAGTCATCGCTTGTAGGAATTACTCGCTTCTCTTCAACGATTTCATCTTCTTCGTCTTCTTCAGCTTCAGCTTCCACGTCTACTTTTTCTGCAGCAGGAGCCTTTTCAGTAACTTCCTCTTTCTTAGCTTCAGCTTTTTCAGCCTTTGCTTCTTCTTTTACTTCAGCCTTCACTTCTTCTTTAACCTCAGCTTCTGCCTTTGGCTCTTCTTTAGTTGCAGCTGTTGCTTCAGTAGCTTCAGTGTTTTCAGTAGTTTCTTTTACTTCTTCCGACTTAGCTTCTTTTTCTTTATTTTCTTCCATTATAAAGTTTGACTCGTTTTACACCTTCACGCTGAGTCATGGCATTGAAGGCATTTGTTTTTCAAATAATTTTCTGTTAAGAAAATCCCCAGTCACTCGAATGGACCGCAAAGATAGTGAAAGTTCTAATAAAATGACACAGGTATTTCCGTAATAAATACTTGAATCAGAGGGGGAAACAGACGTTCTTAGTTCATGGAATTAAATTCTGCTGTTTATCTTAAGGCTCGAAACTAAAATTTTGTATGAAAGCCGCACTAAGGAGAAAGTATTGTGAACCAAAGGACATCCAAATTGAAAATGTTGAGAAGCCATCACCAGGAGAGAGGGAAGTTCTTGTTAAGGTACATGCTACTACTGTTAACCGAACTGATTGTGCCAATCTAACAGGCAAACCTTTTATTATGCACTTTGTTCTCGGCTTCTCTAAACCAAGAATCGCTGTTTTGGGAACTGATTATTCGGGAGAGGTAGCAGCAATCGGTAAGGGTGTGACTGAGTTTGTGCCTGGTCAAAAAGTTTTTGGACTTAATGACATTGGATCCTCTTCACAAGCTGAATTTATGTTGGCCTCATCAAAGGATTTGTATCTCATTCCAGAGGGGATTGATTATAAGACAGCAGCAGCTGCTTTAGAGGGTGCACATTATGCCTACTCCATGTTAAAGAGGGCCAATGTTCAGGATGGACAAAGTGTCTTTATCAATGGCGCAACTGGAGCCATTGGAAATGCTTTACTTCAGTATGTCAAACAATATGGTGTATACATAGGAGCTACCTGTGAAGAAAAGAACATTGAACTGGTTAAAAGTCTTGGTGCAGATTCGGTCATAGATTTCCAAAAGGAAGATTTCACACAAGGAGACAGAAAATACGATCATGTGTTTGATGCTGTAGGTAAGAGTACGTTTGGTAAGTGCAAAAAGATCCTTAAGGAAAAAGGGATCTACATTTCTTCCGAACTTGGTCCGTATGCACAAAACCTTTATTACACTTTAAAGACAAAGGTTTTTTCTTCCGGTAGGCGAGTTTTGTTTCCGGTTCCTTTTGCTACAAGTGAATCAATACCTTATATCATTGAAAGATTGCAGAATGGTGTGCTTAAACCTGTAATTGACAGGTCTTACCCAATAGATGAAGCTGCTGCTGCATATGAGTATGTTATCGCTGGTAAGAAAACCTGTAATGTTATATTGGAAATCGTATCGAACTAGTTGATGGGGTTTAGTGATCGCTCATTTAAGTTTGTATTATATTAGAGGCCAAATAAATCAACACAACCCATGAAGCAGCTTTTTGCCAGCCTAATAATAATTTTCTTAATTTCATCTTGTTCAACACCAGAAAAAATTACATGCGATCTCATCGTGCATGGAGGTACTATTTATACAGTCAATGAAGGACAACCTACTGTAGAAATGGTAGCCACCAATGACGGTAAAATCATCTATGCAGGGTCAATGGATCGGTTTGATGAATTCAATGGGTCTGACACACAAGTCATTAACTTACAGGGTAAAACCATGACTCCCGGGTTTATCGAAAGTCATGCTCACATTATGGGAGTTGGCTTTAACCTGCTTAATGTAGACCTCATGCAAGTAAAAAGCTATGAGGAGCTTGTTAATATGGTATCAGAAAGAGCCGCTGAAACACCAAAAGGGGAGTGGATACTTGGTAGGGGTTGGCATCAGGATAAGTGGGATGAGCAGCCAGAAAGTAAATTCAAAGGATTTCCTACGCATCATTTATTAAGTCAGGCCGTGCCGGATCACCCGGTCTTATTGGCGCATGCCAGTGGTCACATGTCATTAGCAAATGCCAAGGCTATGGAGTTGGCTGGAATAACATCTGCCACTCCTCAACCCCAGGGAGGAGAAATATTCATGGGTGTAGACGGCAAGCCAACGGGTATTTTCAATGAAACAGCAGATCTCATGCTGGAAAAGAAGGTGCCTCCATATAGCCAGCAACAAATTGAGATGGCTCTTGATCTGGCCATTGGCGAATGCCTCAAAAACGGGATAACAAGCTTTCACAATGCGGGTGCAGATACCACTGAAATTGATTTGTTTAAAGCCTTTGGAGAAAATGATAAATTGAAAATAAGATTATACACTATGCTTAATGGCAGGGATTCGCTTCTGCTCAACAAGTATTTTAACGATGGTCCTGAAATTGGCTTGTATGATGATCATTTGACTGTACGATCCATCAAGTTATATGCGGATGGCGCCTTAGGTTCAAGAGGTGCATGGTTATTGGAAGAATATGAGGATGCTCCAGGAAAATATGGCCATAATGTAATGCCAATGGAGGACATAGCCAATGTGACCAGACAAGGGTATGAAAATGGTTTCCAGATATGTGTTCACGCCATTGGAGACCGGGCAAACCAGGAAGTTTTGGATATATATGATTCAGTTTTTACTAATTATGAAGGCGCAACAGATCACCGTTTCAGAATTGAACATGCCCAGCATATTGATGGAGATGATATTCCAAGGTTTGCCGAGTTAGGCGTTATTGCCGCTATGCAGGCGATTCATATGTCAAGTGATCGGCCCTGGGCCATTGATCGGTTAGGGAAAGACAGAATTGAAGAAGGGGCTTATGTTTGGCAAAAACTATTAGCGAATGGTGCCAAAGTAGTTAATGGAACAGACGCACCAGTAGAGCCAATTAGTCCCGTGGCATCATTTTATTCGTCTGTGACCCGTATGACGCTTAATGGAATTCCTGAAGGAGGGTTTGAACCTTCTCAAAAAATGACTTCTAAACAGGCACTAAAAACTTACACCCTGGATGCTGCTTATGCGGCTTTTGAGGAAAACACCAAAGGGTCAATTGAAGTGGGTAAGTTGGCAGATTTCACAGTATTTTCTCAGGACTTATTGAAAGTCAGTGCTGATTCCCTTCTCACCACTCAGGTGGAAATGACAATTATTGGTGGAGAGGTGTTGTTTCAAAGAAACTAAGGTCTTTTTGATATGGGTAAACTAATTTCGTCTTTCAGGAATGTCCTTGAAACTTGCGAGAGGTCCAGGTCACTGGGAATTATTGGGGAAGGCACTCTTCCATTGAGCTTCACTTGAGCATCCACGGTCACCTTGATATTGGTATGTCCTTCTTCATAATACTTTGATTGCAGGTAATGAGCAAAAGCGATGATCAAATCCGTTTCAGCTGACATTTTCCTGTATTGCCTGGCAGTGAGTATTTTCCTCGGTAGTATAGTTTTTTTCTTCTTTAACTGATCACTTTGAACATAAAACACTGTTCTGCTCCCACTTTTTGCTCGGGTCATTAAGCGCCATGAGAATCTGTGACCTTTTTCCGTCCAGTTTACATTGTTTCCGGTAAGGTAGTGCCGATGAGGAATTAGTATATGAATTAGGAAGAAAGCTGCAAGCAATGCAGTTGTCCAGGTCTTTTTTTGATGACTCACCTCTATGATTTCGTGATCTGGATTTGAGATGTTCAGTTTTCTCTCGAGCCATGGGGAAGGGAATAATAACCATGTAAACAAGGCAGTGAAAATTGAAAGACTCCCAACTCCTAACAACAGGAAATTGATAGTATGAAATGTTGCCTGCAATAATAAACCGATCTTCCTGGTTCGTTTGTTGAATAACATCCATCCAATATTCAAATCGAACAGGATACCGCAATAGGTAAACCAGTAAGCTACATACTGGAATGATTCTTCGCTGAGGTGTTTAAAAGGTAGCGTATGCCGAAGGAAAATCATCATGGGTTCTGCATGGATCAACCAATCCGGATTGATTTTTGATATACCAGAATAGGTGTAAATCAAAACGAGGAATGATTGAAAAACCAAAACCTGCCAGTAGGGAACATATTGCAATTCAGGTTTTTGACTTTTGGAAACACCGCGATCAGCGTCAGTGAAAACCAGGACAAATGCAAATATGAGAAACAGGTAAAACTTGTTAAGCGTGTATACAATATCACACATGAAGACATACCCAAACCCTAAAATAAAAAGCCATAAGGCAGGTTTCATTCTGTAACCAATAGTGATACAGATGGATAAGCCAATGAGGATGACAAATAGACCATACATCACATATTCAGGTAGAGGTTTGATCCACTCAAATCCATAAAATGGAAAGTTAAACTCCGGTTCTACATAGGCTCTTTTTACATACCCGGAAAAGAGCATGCTTACCATGTCAATGAAGAACCAGCTTCCGATCAGAATTCGGATAAAAGCTAAATGACAGATATTGGTTTTTCTGAATAAAAAATCCATTAACATTACGGCTAATTTATCCGGCTAATTTAAAACCTTTCGTTCGTGATTATTAAAGAAGACCAGGATCTTAAATCATTTAATACGTTTGGCTTGTCCAGTAAAGCCAGATTTCTCGTAGAAGTGGCAAGTGCTCAAGACTTCCAAAACCTTATTCAGAAGCCTGTCTTCAAAGAAAATAAAACCTTGCTACTTGGTGGAGGATCGAACATTTTACTCACAAGAGATTTTGATGGATTAGTTGTTGTTAATAAGATCCTGGGAAAAGAAGTATTGGATGAAAATGATGAAAATATTCTGGTAAAGTACGGTGCTGGAGAAGTATGGCATGAGGTGGTGATGGATGCGCTGGATAATGGTTGGTGTGGTATTGAGAACTTAAGTTTGATTCCCGGAACCATTGGTGCAGCTCCTATGCAGAATATTGGTGCTTATGGAGTTGAAATTAAAGAAGTATTTGAAAGTTTGGAAGCGGTCTCATTGGAAACCGGAACAATTGACACATTTGACAAGGCATCTTGTGAGTTTGGCTACAGGGAAAGTGTGTTTAAACGATCGCTGAAACACAAGTATTTTATTACTTCGGTCACATTAAAGTTGAAGAAAACTCACACACTTAACACTTCATATGGTGCAATATCCGATACCCTTGCAGAAATGAATGTGGCTCACCCTTCCGCAAAAGATGTAAGTAATGCAGTTATAAAGATTAGACAATCCAAGCTACCTGACCCAAAAGAAATCGGAAACTCCGGAAGTTTTTTCAAAAATCCGGTTGTGGGAGAAGATGTCTACCTCAAAATCAAGAAAAATTATCCTTACGCACCCGGATATCCGCAAAATGACGGTTCAGTCAAAGTTCCAGCAGGGTGGCTGATAGAAACATGTGGTTGGAAAGGAAAGCGAAGAGGATCTATAGGGGTACACTCTAAACAAGCATTGGTACTTGTGAATCATGGTGGTGGCAAGGGTGAAGAATTATTGGCATTGGCCAATGATATTATTGATTCTGTTGAAAATAAGTTTGGGATCAGGCTATCGCCCGAAGTGAACATTATATAAGGTTATCAGTAGGAACAGGCAAATTTCCGCTGAATTGCTCCACACCGACACCAAATTTTTTAAGAAAGTCAGCACCTTCATCATTTTGTATTCCCTTGTAAGCAGCGTAACTGTTGAGATAAATTACTTTTTTGATACCCGCTGTATAGATAATTCTGGCACAAGCCAGGCAAGGGGAGAGGGTTACATAAAGAGTAGATTCTTCAACACTGGTGTTGTTTTTTACAGCATAAAGGATAGCATTTTGCTCCGCATGGATTGCCAGGGAGCAACCTCCTTTCGAATCTCTGGCGCATCCCTCTTCCGGCCATTCTTGATCACAGTTATGTGTTCCAGCAGGTGGTCCATTATAACCAATACTGATGATCCGTGTATCTTTTGTAAGAACTGCGCCTACTTTTCGTTTAATGCAATGAGATTTACGGGCCAGGTTTACGGCCAGTTCCATGAATATGTCATCAAAATGGGGAGCAGACATAAGATATTGATCAGAAAAGTGGACTAATAAATCCTTCTCTCATAAACAGGTACACCATATAAGCGACAAACCCTATGAGGTACAAGGCACCTTCTGAGCGATCGAGTTTGTATTTGTTAAATGTGAACATGAAAATGAACAACATAAATGTACCAATCATACATATGTAAAGGTCCACATTAAGTTGGCTATTATATTCCAGTGGTCCATGAATCAAGGCAGTGGAGCCCAAAACCAACAGGATATTAAAGATGTTAGAACCAACAATATTCCCTACAGCCAGGTCTGATTTCTTATGGAATGCTGCAACAGCTGTAGTGGCCAATTCCGGCAGTGAAGTTCCTGCAGCAAGAATAGTCAATCCAATTAATTTTTTATGGATACCGTAATTTTCAGCGATCTTAACAGCATTTTCTACTATAAGATTCCCTCCGAAAGCCAATCCGAAAATACCTCCGGCAATCATGAGAGTGGTTTTCAATGTACCGTAAATCTGAATGTCATCAAGCTCTTCTATTTCACCGCCACGTCTCATATTCATGAATATGTAGGTAAGGAAAATACAGAACATGACAAGAAGTATGATCCCATCCCATACATTGGCTTCATTCACAGCATCTTCCCCTCGTAACATTTGGTCGTTAAGTAGCAAGAAGAAGATGAAGGTAGCTACCAAGGAGTAAGGAACTTCTTTCCAGAGAGAATTCTTTTGAACTGTGATAGGGTATATAACACCAGCAACACCAAGTATAAGGAATAAGTTAAATACGTTGCTGCCGATGATGTTGCCAAAAACAATGTCATGGTTATCTGGTTCTGCACCAGAAATAAGGTTTACTACCAATTCAGGAGCTGACGTACCCATGGCCACAATGGTTAAACCAATGGCTATGTCGGATACATTAAACCTTTTTGCTAGTGACGAGGCACCATTTACCAGGAAATCTGCCCCCTTGATTAATAGGATAAAACCAATTACAAGGAGAGTGATGTATATGAAAACATCCATTAAGTCCCTATACTTTTAATTTTAAATGACGAAATATAATTATTTTCAGATTATAAATGCTTAACATACTAACTAAATGCATAACACAAACATACAATCTTGAAAATAATGCATTTAGATCAAATATTGTCTTTCGTCATCGGTTAAGTTGGTAAAAGCCGATGTACAGATTCCTGAAAATAATTGATTCTGCTTTAAGCGCCAAATTTAAGCATTAACCTTTTAACTTATAATTTAAAAGCAATAATTTATTTCCCTATAAATCAAGGGGTAAGCTTAAATTGCGAGTTCATTTTTTATTTTATCAACTTTTTCCTTTAATTCATTTAGCGTAGAGTCAAACGCATCTTTTGAGTTCATCGCGGTATTTACACTGAAGTAGAACTTTATTTTTGGCTCAGTTCCTGAAGGTCTGGCTGACACTTTTGTTCCATCTTCAGTAATAAATTGAAGTACATTAGATTTTGGAAATTCCAATTTGGACTCGTTACCAGAACTCAAATCTTTGGAAGTACCGGATTGATAGTCTAGCAATGTAGTAACATTTGATCCTCCAAGAGTAGCTGGTGGATTAGCTCTTAGGTTTTTCATCATTTCCTGAATTTCTTCCGCGCCAGATTTACCTTTTTTAGTCAATGAAGACAAGGCTTCATAGTACATGCCGTGTTTTTCATAAACTTCCATTAACACATCAAATAGCGATTTTCCCTGATCTTTGAAGTATGCTGTCATTTCTGCAATGAATGCACAAGAGGCAATGGCATCTTTATCTCTTACAAAGTCTGATATCAGGTATCCATAACTTTCTTCACCACCACCAATAAACTCTTCTTTACCTTCAAGTTCTTTAATAACTGCAGCTATGTATTTAAAACCAGTCAATGTATCATAGGATTTTACCTCAAAACTGTCTGCAATAGATTTGATCAATTCTGTGGTCACAATGGTTTTTACAACATACTGCGTACCTGTAAGTTTTTGGTTCTCTTTCCATTTAGTTAGTAAATAGTAGATCAATAAAGAACCAGTTTGATTTCCGTTTAACAACTGGAATTCTCCATGATGATTCTTTAATGCTATGCCCACCCGGTCAGAATCGGGATCTGTAGCCATAACAAGGTCGGCATCCAGTGCTTTAGCTTTATTCAGGGCCAACGTCATGGCTTCTGATTCTTCAGGGTTTGGATAAACTACAGTAGGGAAGTTGCCATCTGGAGTAGCTTGCTCCTCTACTACGTTAATGTTTTCAAAACCCATGTTTTCAAGAATTTTTGGAACGAGCGTGATTCCGGTACCATGAATAGATGAGAAAACAATTTTAAGTTCCTTTTGTCTTGCAACCGCTTCTGGAGCCAATGTTATAGCCTTGATCCTTTCGAGATATTTATTGTCCAAAGCCTCACCTACTAATTCAATTAGTGCTTCATTCTTATTGAAATTGATGTCATTGATACTACTGATATTTTGCACTTCAGTAATCACATTTTTGTCGTGCGGGGGTACAAGTTGTGCTCCGTCATCCCAGTAAGCCTTGTAACCATTGTATTCCTTAGGATTATGAGAAGCCGTGAGTACAACACCACTTTTGCATCCTAATTCCCGAATAGCAAATGACAACTCCGGAGTTGGTCTAAGTTCTTCGAATAAATAAACTTTGATCCCGTTGGCACTAAAAACATCTGCAGTAGTTTCAGCAAAGAACCTACTGTTGTTTCTGCTATCATGCGCTATTGCTACTGATATTTGTTCACCAGGGAACGCTTTTAGCAAATAATTGGCGAGTCCTTGTGTAGCCATACCAACAGTATATTTATTCATTCTGTTCGAACCGGAACCCATGATTCCCCTCAATCCACCAGTGCCAAATTCAAGGTCTTTATAAAATGACTCTACCAGTTCGGTATCATCACTATTATTTAACATTCTCTCAATATCAGATTTGGTATCACTGTCTATATTGCTTGAAAGCCAGCTTTTTGCCTTATTTATAATCTCAGCGCTCATAGAAGTTCGGGTTTTAATAATTTTTTAATAAAAATGAATTATTTTAAAATTTTTATATTCAATTGCAATTATCTTATTTTGCAAACGTTATCAAAGTCTTAACTGATGGAATCAAAATGCTAGAATTGGCTTAAATATATGGACATCAAAAAACTCAACCAAGATTTTCAGAAAATCGCTGATAAAAAAACGAGTTTGTGCGCACTGCAACAAGGTTCAGAAGCGTACAATGAAGTGGAGTCTGAGCTCAATGCTCTACTCAGTGAATTTATGTTAAGCTACGGAACTTATTTGGAGGAGGCGCTTTATGAAGTGCACGATGAATTTTGCCCTGACAATGATATTCAACCGCTCATGGCTTATATAGCCAGCAAGGTAGAAAGAACTGAAGGGGTAGCAGTGGATGTGGATGATTTCCCTGGAGATAATAATCGACTGGTGATGGTACCATCACCCATGAGGTTGGTCATCCAAAACGATTCGGGAATTAAAGAGATAGTATGGACAGCTGGGAATTAAATCCCAGCTTTTTTTATTTAGAAGCCTAGTTTTCCTCGCACTCTTGCCAATACATCCTGAGCGATTACCCTGGCTTTTTCTTCACCTTTAGTCAACTGACTCTCTAGTTCTCCGAGATCGCCCATCAATCCTGTAAAGATTTCCCTTTCATTTTTAAAGGTTTCCAAAAGAAGTTCAAGTAGCTCCTTCTTAGCATGGCCATAGCCAAAATTCCCACCCAGATACTTTCCTCTCAAAGTTTCTGTTGCGGAAGCAGGTGCCAATAGCTTATACAATGCAAAAACATTACATGTATCAGGATCTTTAGGTTCTTCCAAAGGAGTACTGTCGGTGACGATTGACATGACCTGTTTCTTCAATTGCTTTTCTGGTAGAAAGATATCGATGATATTGTTGTAGGATTTGCTCATTTTCTGACCGTCAGTGCCTGGAATGGTCATTAATTGTTCGTCTATCTTTGAATCCGGCAATACAAATGTTTCACCATACTGATGATTAAATGTGCTGGCAATATCACGAGCCATTTCCAAATGTTGTTTTTGGTCTTTCCCGACAGGGACTATCTCTGCATCGTAAAGCAAAATATCAGCAGCCATTAGCACAGGATAAGTGAAAAGTCCGGCATTCACATCAGCCAGTTTTTCAGACTTGTCTTTGAATGAATGTGCATTGGCCAACATTGGAAATGGTGTAAAGCAATTGAGGTACCATGTAAGTTCACAGACTTCAGTAACGCGACTTTGGCGGTAGAAAATGTTATTATCAGTATCAAATCCACAGGCAATCCATGCTGCAGCAACTGCGTTCGTGTGTTCTACACGTAATTCAGGGTCTTTGATGGATGTTAATGAATGTAAATCTGCAATAAAAAATAACGAGTCATTGGCAGAGTTTTTAGATAGTTCGATTGCTGGCATTATCGCTCCCATTAAGTTACCCAAATGTGGTTTTCCCGAACTTTGTATCCCTGTAAGTATTCTTGCCATTGTTTGCTACTAATTTTAAATTCTTATTTATTCAGGCGAAAATAATGAAAAATACCTCGCATTCATCAAATTTAAATTCCTTCCTACACACAGATTTTTCGGATTGTTAAATACCTTGCTAATTTTGTTACCTGGAAAATCATTTTATCATGAGATATATATTAACTATTACGTTTGTTGCCATCAGTTTTTTTTCAATTGCCCAGGGAGAGATAGAGTTTGTTGAGAGCTCCTATGATTTTGGTAAGGTCAAAATGGAGGATGGGAAAATTTCACATGAATTTAAATTTGTGAATACCGGAACTGATTCTGTAAAAGTCACTTATGTGAAAGCGTCATGTGGATGCACGACTCCTTATTGGACAAAAGACATGATAGCTCCTGGAGATACCGGAGTTATTGCAGCGCAATATAACCCTGTAAATCGTCCAGGTTCTTTTAATAAAAGACTTACTGTGTCTTCTACTGCAGCAAATTCCCGGACCTATTTATACATAAAAGGAAATGTAGATCCCAAACCAAGAACTGTATATGAAGAATACCCTACGGCTATTGGGAATACAAGATTTGAAAGAAAATCTATCAATCTGGGTAAAGTTTCTACTGAAAAACCAGTTAGTCATACATTTGAGATCTATGTTGATTCAGATTCTGCAATTGAGATTACCGGTGTAACTGTACCGGATTATGTAAGATTGAGTTATCCAAAAACTCTTGAGCCAAGACAAAGAGTGAAAATTGGGCTTACCTATGATCCTGAGAAAAGAGATAACCTGGGATACAATAGTGACAATATTCGGATAGAAACTAATGAGACTGAAGATAATATTAAGGATCTTAATATTCTGGTTACAATAGAGGAGTTTTTTCCACCGATGACACCAGAGGAACTAGCAAATGCTCCGAGAGTAAGTTTAAATGAAAATGCTTTCAATTTTGGAAAGGTGAAGCAAGGAACAGTACTGGAGCAATCCTTTGAATTGACCAACACTGGTTTAGAAAAACTGGAAATCCGTAAAATCGTTTCTAATTGCAGTTGCGTGACTATTAAGAACAAAAAAACCAAGGTAAATCCAGGTAAGTCTATCACTATAGACGCCAAATTCGATACCGCCGATAAAAAAGGTCGTCAGTTCAAAACCATTACGATTTTCACTAACGACCCTCAGAAATCTATCGAAACCGTTGCACTCCGTGCGGAGGTTTATGAATAGATTTATTCGTTGCTGAAAGTATTATTCGATCTGTCAATATCAGCCATGCGCTGAGACGGATCGATTTCAATTGATTTAATCGTGTTAAAAGGTTTTACCAAATCGAATTCGTAACCTGGATGTGTCCATGGCCAATCAGATAAAACTGTGCGGTTTAGATCGGTCTCATTTGGTTTTTCTCCTCTCATAATCCCTAATGGAATGTAAAGTAAATCTTGAGTACCATCTTTGTAGGTAACTACTATATCCAAAGGCATTGGCATTCTTCCTACTCTCTCTAGTTGAATGGATGTAGATTGTCCATTTGCACTCACATTAGAAATAGCGTAATCAATTGTATGGGTTGTGTTGATCCAGTATTCATAATACCAGTCTAATTCCAAATCAGATTCTTTCTCCATTACGCGAACAAAATCATTCAAATTTGGATGCTTAAACTTCCATGTATCGTAATAGGATAGGAGTCCTCTTCTCATGACATCATCCCCGATGATATATCCTAATTGGTGAAGCGAAACTGCACCTTTGGAATATGAGCCAAGTCCATAGGCTCCATTTTTCATAAAGTGATCGGAATGAGTGGATAGAGGTTCTTCAATTCCACTTTTAGCAAGTACAAAATATCCTTTGTAACCACTTGAAACTTCATCTTTACCTGTGAGGTATTCCAGTGTAAGTGCTTCTGTATATGAAGTGTAGCCTTCATCCATCCAGGCATAGTAGCTTTCATTTGATGCAAGGATCATTTGATACCAGGTGTGCATCATTTCGTGAAGAGTTACCCCGAGTAAACTATTATAGCCTCTCTCACCAGTAATCAATGTAGCCATGGGATATTCCATTCCTCCATCACCACCCTGAATAACTGAATAGGTGCTATATGGGTATTCGCCAAAGTTCTTCTCCATGAATGGATAGGCTTTCTTTATCTCTTCCTGTAGCTTTTTCCAGTTGTCAGTGGTTTTTTTACCGCTTTGATAAAAGAAATGAATATCAGGTCCATTTCCATCAATTGTTACAATGTCATGTGTGTAGTCTGGGTCAGCCGCCCATACAAAATCGTGTACATTTTCAGCTTTGAAATTCCAGGTTAGTTTATCGCCTTTTGTCTTTTCAGTTTTTTCACCATATCCATATCCAATGAACTCCGGATTCTGTAAAACACCAGTTGCAGCGATAATATATTTTTTGTCAATTGAAATATTCACTTCAAAATCACCCCAAGGAGCATAAAACTCTCTTCCAACATAAGGGTGAGCGTGCCAGCCTTTGTAATCATATTCAGCCATTTTGGGGTACCATTGGGCCATTGAAAAATCTATGCCCTCCTTATTGTTATATCCACTTCTTCTTATTTGGTTAGGCACCTGTGACGTGAAGTCCATTACAAATGTAGTCTGGCTATTTGGTAAAATTGGAGTAGCCAGGTCTACTTCAAGGACTGTTCCTTCTACTATGTATTTTGTCGGTTTTCCATCCTGAGTCAGACTATTCACCTTGTGATAGCCAATTTCTTCTTCTGAGAGCTTAGAAATTCGGTCCAAGACTCTACTGTCTGGATCAGGAATTGTTCGGCTCCTCACGTCCATCATACTTCCAGGTTGAAAAGCATTGAAGTACAAGTGATAAAATACCTTTTTAAGGGTATCAGGAGAGTTATTGATATAGGTAAGTGTTTGTTTACCATTGAATTGTCTCTCTTCCACATTCATGTCGATATCCATTTTGTAGGATACTGCCTGTTGCCACCTATCTGGTTGAGCGGTTGCAGAAAGAGTTAATAGTAAGAGAAAAGTTAATTGGCTTAATGATTTCATGTTTTTCGGATTACATTGATTCGTACTGAAACATTTTGTGTTTTAGGCAGTTACGAAATAATAAGAATTATTGAAATATTTCAATGTGATTTGCTTGAATATATGGTAAATTATGATTATTATTAGATAAGTTCAATTTTACAACATTAAACAAATGGTTATAGAGCAAGCAGTTAAGCTATTAGCGTCCACCGTGTTAGCGGTGTTTTCAGGTTTTATTTTCATGGCAGTCATCATGTATAAAATAGCTGAGGCCTTCTTTTTTGTATTATTTAGTAGAAGAAAGCCTCAAACCAATATGATTGACACTCCTCAAAATTAAACGTCCAGATTTGCGTATTTCGCGTTCTTTTCGATAAATTCTCTTCTAGGAGCCACTTCATCTCCCATGAGCATGGAGAACAAGTGATCTGCTTCTGCAGCAGATTCAATCGTAACTTGTTTTAAACTTCTATGTGCTGGATCCATTGTTGTAGTCCATAATTGCTCAGGATTCATTTCTCCCAAACCTTTGTATCGTTGCACTCCAACTGATTCCTCTTTTTCACCACCAATTTCCTTAATTAATCTTATCCTGTCATCCTCAGACCAGGCATATTTTTCGGTTTTACCCTTTTTTACCAGGTATAATGGTGGTAGAGCAATATATAGGTATCCATTTTCAATTAACTCTCGCATGTACCGGAAGAAGAAGGTCAGGATCAAAGTACGAATGTGGCTTCCGTCAACATCAGCATCTGTCATGATCACGATTTTGTGATAACGAAGCTTTTGCATATCAAGTGCCTTGTCGTCTTCTTCAGTACCAAATTTTACGCCAAGTGCTGTGATAATGTTTTTGATTTCATCATTATCGTAAATCTTATGCTCTTGTGCTTTTTCAACGTTCAGGATTTTACCTCTTAGTGGCAAAATTGCCTGAAAATTTCTATCTCTTCCCTGCTTGGCGGAACCTCCCGCAGAATCTCCCTCCACAAGGTACAATTCACAAACAGCCGGGTCTTTATCTGAGCAATCCGCTAGTTTCCCAGGTAGGCCCGTTCCAGATAGTACATTTTTCCTTTGTACCATTTCCCTGGCCTTTCTGGCAGCATGTCTTGCCTGAGCAGCAAGTATTACTTTCTGAACGATTTGCTTGGCCTCTTTTGGGTTTTCTTCCAGGAAGTTATTGAGTATTTCACTTACACTGGTATCTACAGCACCCATGGCTTCAGAGTTACCCAACTTTGTTTTAGTCTGCCCTTCAAATTGAGGTTCGGCCACTTTAACAGAAATTACCGCTGTTAAACCTTCACGAAAGTCATCACCACTAATTTCCACTTTAACCTTATCCAGTAAACCTGACTTATCGGCATAACCTTTCAACGTTCTGGTCAATGCTCTTCTAAACCCAGCAACATGAGTTCCACCTTCAATGGTATTGATGTTGTTTACATAAGAAACTACATTTTCTGCGTATGAAGTGTTGTAGCTCATTGCAACTTGAACTGGAATGGCTCCTTTTTCGCCTTCCATAAAGATTGGATTAGGAATAAGTTTTTCCCGCGTGGCATCCAGATATTCCACAAATTCAATTAAACCACCTTCAGAGAAGAAGTCTTCTGATTTGTCCGCTCCATCATCATCTTGCTCACGATGATCGGTGAGTTTGATCTTGATTCCAGCATTAAGGAAAGCCAACTCTCTTAGTCTGCTGGCAACAGTTTCATATTTGTATTCAGATACGGTAAAGATTTCTGCATCAGGATGAAAGTGCACAGTTGTTCCTGTTATATCAGTTTTTCCAACTTCTTTTACAGAATGCTTAGGAATACCTCTTGAATACTCCTGCTCATAAACTTTGTTATTTCTGTTAACTGTTACTTTCAGGTAATCAGATAGGGCGTTCACACAAGAAACCCCTACACCATGGAGACCACCAGAAACCTTGTAAGTATCTTTATCAAACTTACCACCCGCGTGAAGTACAGTCATTACAACTTCCAGGGCAGAACGCTTTTCCTTGGCATGCATATCCGTTGGAATTCCCCTTCCGTCATCACTTACGGTGATTGAGTTGTCTTTATTTATTTCTACATGAATGTTGTTACAGTAACCAGCAAGTGCTTCATCTATTGAGTTATCCACAACCTCCCAAACCATGTGATGGAGTCCTTTTACTCCCACATCACCGATATACATGGCAGGTCTTTTTCGTACAGCCTCTAATCCTTCAAGTACCTGTATATTACTTGCTGAGTATTCGCCTTTTTTAACTTCCTTTTTGTCGCTCATATTTGAATTTTCAAAACAGCCAAAATTAATAAAAATAGGCGGTTCTGAAACCCTAATTTTACGGAATTGTTAAAGAAAATATGATTTATAATTAAATCTTTAGTTGTGTAACTAATAATTTAGTTTAAATTTGCCGATAAAGCCCTGTTATATGGTGAAAATCGCCCTTTTTTTATTGTTCATACCGGTTTTGGTATTGAATGCTCAGGAGAACCGCTCTTTAAGAGAAAGAGATTTCGAGCAATGGAAGGATTCTATAGAGCGAGTTAAAAATGAAAAAAGGTACCTGGAGGCACTTGAAAGGTTATCGGCATATGAAGCTAACAACCAAATTGACACCTTGGAAATGATAGATCTGTCTTTTACGAGATTGAAACAATTGCCGGAATTTATGAATAAAGCACGGATTCTAAAGCGCCTTAATCTGTCTGGTACATCTATTTCAAAACTAAAGTCTCTGAAGCAATATGATAGTTTGTCATATTTAAAATTAAATAAGCTTGGTGGTAGGATTAAGCTGCCGAAATTAAAGCAACTAGAGACTCTTTTTTTAGAGGAGAATAAACTTGTAGCAATTCCAAGGAGTGTGAAAAAAAGTAAGTCTATCAAAAAACTTTACTTGACCTCAAATCAAATAGAAGGTAGTCCCAGGTGGCTTGCAAAGCTTGCTCAACTTAGAGAAATTAAGTTTGATTTTAATCCGGTGGATCTAAAAGAAATGAAGTTTCACCTTTTTCCTGATTCTTTATCTATTGTGAAATTCAATAATTGCAATATTGTAGAAGTACCAGCTTCTGTTTATCAATTATCTACAATCGACCTTCAGTTTCGCGAAAATATGATTGAGGAATTACCGATTGGAATTTCTGATATGCCTCGACTCAGAAAGTTAGCCCTCTATAAAAACAAAATTAAGACTTTGCCAAACGACCTTTATGAAGTCGAAAAACTACAATCGTTAGATCTCTATTACAATGAATTAAAGAATGTCTCACCCAAAATTGCCAATTTCGACTCCTTGACTATCCTTTACCTGTCTCATAACCAATTTGAGTCTGTTCCTGAGCAAATAGGAGAGATGGTTAATCTGGAAGAACTGTATTTGCACCATAACCAACTTAACGACATTCCTATGAGCATCAGGAATCTTAAGAAACTTAAGGTGCTTCGTATAAATGAAAATCAAATAACTATTTTTCCAGAACAAATTTTAGCACTCGAACAACTGGAATATCTGGATGTAAGTGATAATTTACTTGAAACCATCCCGGGGGAGATTGTACAATTACAAAACCTTCAACTGTTTTCTTACAACCACAATCAAATTGCTTTTAATGATCCCTTGAACCATCACCTAGCAGTTGTTATCCCAGATTTGATGGAAAGAGGAGTGAGATGTATTCCTGAAATTTCAGAAGCTGAGAATCAATAAATTCCTACAGAAAGCATAACAAGTGTACAGGCTGGAACTACCTCGATGTTATTGGCTTTTGCCTTCTCATAAAACATTGGGTTTTCAGTGCCTGGATTGAAAATAATTCGCTTTGGTTTTAGGTCTATGATATAATCAATCCATTCATCCTGGTGCCTCGTCCCGATATACATGGTTACTGTATCTACACCCTCAATAACTGGTTTATTTCTGAGGTCCAATATCTCCTCACCTGCCACCATTCCTTTTTTAATACCAATTGGCACTATTTCATGACCACTATCCACTAAATCATGTGATGCGATATAGGCATATCGGGTCGGATTAGGTGTGGCGCCAATTACCACTGTTTTTTTCATATTGTTAGTAACCATTCAAAATTGAATTAGTTTCGCAACACTTATATTCCTAAAAGATTGGTGAAGTTAGATATATACAAGGGAAAGTCATTCATTTCTATCAACAGGAAGGATTCTTTTTTCTTTCATAAGAAGGAATTTGTCACGAGGGATACAAATAACGACGGTGAATTATGGCAATTTGTAATAACAATTGATAATATGCCGGTAGGAGATATTTGGTTTACAATCAATGAACAATGTGCTACTAGCTTGAACAGATCACCATTTGGTTGTTTCAACATAGACCATCTGACCGAATCAGAAATGTCTAATGTGACAAATCAGATCGTATCCTGTCTCCAGGAAGAAACCTCTGCCATTAAAATCGTTAATCATCCCTCATTTTATAACAAGGAATTGTCAAGGGTGGTTGATCATACTTTGACACAAATTGGTTTTGAAAAGCAGATTGAACAAGCGCAGTACTTACCAGTTAAGGAGGAATTCAAAAGAATGGTTTCCCCCAGTGAAAAAAGGTATTTGAATGCTGCTTCGGATTTTACATTTCAAGAATTGTCAATTGAAGTTCTTGAGGAAGCATATGATCTTTTTGTGGAATCAAGGGAAAATAAAGGCTACCCTGTGACAATGAGTCTTGAACAACTCAATAGCACCTTCCACCAGTTTCCATCAAACTATCGATTATTTGGATTGTATGATCACCATACGCTTATAGCAGCTTCAGTATGCATTGTTATCAATAGCAGCATTCTTTATGATTTCTATCACGGTGATCGGTTAACTTACCGGAAAAAAAGTCCTGTTGTACCTCTTTTGGGGAATATTTATGATTTAGCGAGCAAAGAAGGATTCGAATACCTTGATTTAGGCGTATCGACAGATCGGGGAGCAATCAATGAGGGTTTGTATTCCTTCAAAAAAAACCTGGGAGCTATTTCATCTGATAAAGTATCCTACTTATTCAGTCTTTCCTAATAATGCTGCCACAGCTTTTGCGCATTTCTCACCGTCAATGGCAGCTGAAACAATACCCCCAGCAAAACCCGCTCCTTCTCCGCAAGGGAATAAGCCTTTTATCTGCGGGTGTTCCAATGTTGTTTTATCTCGTGGAATTTTAACAGGGGAGGAGGTTCTACTCTCTACACCTACTATTTGTGCTTCATTAGTCAAATAACCGCGCATTCGTTTCCCAAAATATCTGAATGCATCCCTTAACCTGTTGGTCAATGCAGCTGGCAAAACTTCATCCATTGCCACGGAGGTTAGTCCAGGTTGGTAGCTGGTTTCCAATAAAGTTGAAGAGACTTTTTTATCGACAAAATCTGACATCCGTTGAGCTGGAGCATGTTGATCACCACCGGCTATTTCACATGCTTTTCTTTCAATTTCACTTTGGAATGCAAGGTTGGCAAGTTCCTCATGGGATGCATAATTTAGTAGGTCATTATTTTCAATGGCTACTACGATCCCGCTGTTTGAGTATTTTGAGTCTCTTCTTGATGGACTCATACCGTTTACTACCACTTCACCTGGCGCAGTAGCGGCTGGAACAATGAATCCTCCAGGGCACATGCAGAAACTAAAAACGCCTCGCTGCTCTTTTTGATAGAATGTTTGACAAACAAGGCTGTAAGAAGCTGCGGGAAGGTAATCACCTCTTTCCGGAGAGTGATATTGAATTTTGTCAATCAAAGATTGTTGGTGTTCAATTCTTATGCCCAATGCAAAGGGTTTCTGCTCGATCTGAATTTTCTTTTCCTTAAGTAGGTAGAAAATGTCACGTGCACTATGTCCGGTCGCAAGAATCACACTTTTACCTTCAATAGTATTCCCATTTAATGTTTTTATCCCGGTAATTCGATCTCCTTTCAGAATTAGATCAATCACACGAGACTCAAAATGTACTTCACCACCACGGGCAATGATAGTTTCTCTGATATTTTGAATGATTTTGGGAAGCTTATTAGTCCCAATGTGTGGATGCGCATCTATAAGAATATTTTCAGTCGCGCCATGTGCTACCAGAATTTCAAGAACACGATTAAGATCTCCTCTTTTCTTTGAACGGGTGTAAAGCTTGCCATCAGAATAGGTTCCGGCTCCTCCCTCTCCAAAACAATAGTTAGAATCAGGGTCTACGATATGGTCCTTATTGATAGCTGCAATATCTCTTCTTCTTGTTTTGACATCTTTACCTCTGTCCAGAATGATAGGTTTGAGACCAAGTTCAAGGCATTGCAAACCCGCAAATAACCCTGCTGGTCCTGCACCAATAATGATGACCCTGTCTTTAGCAGACACATCGATCTCTGGGATTTTGTAATGGATGAGATCCGGAATTCCCTGATCGTAAATGGACACTTCAATGTCAACAACCACCTTTTTTCCCCGCGCATCAATCGATCTTCTACTTATCCGAAATGGGGACTTGATTTTGCTAAATAAAAACTCTTGAAGCTGATTCTCATTGTATGCTATCTCAGGTGATAGCCGAAATCTTTGTGAATTATGCTGTGTCAATTGTGTAAGGTATTTATCCTTAAAATAGTAACTGCAAATCTAGTATTTCCTTCTGTTAAAAATGCCTGACTTTGCGCAAATGATCTTAAAATCCTACTTAATTACTATATTTGATAGATTTTGAACACAATTGTATTAAATGTTGTTACATTTAATGTAAACGTATTAGCTAATGGGAATAGCGGAGGACATCAAACAGAAAAAGTTCAAAAATGAGTTTTCAAAGGCATTAATTAATCTGCTTTTTACAAATTCATGGTTGAACGAAAAACAAAATAAATTTTTTAAGCAGCACGACCTTACAATGGCTCAGTATAATGTGTTGCGTATACTGAGGGGTCAATATCCCACACCTGTGACTGTCAATCTAATCATTGACAGGATGCTTGATCGAATGTCAAACGCCTCTAGAATTGTTGACAAACTGGAGAAAAAAGGTCTGGTTGTTAGGACACAGTGCAAAAAAGATCGTAGAGCCGTAGATGTATTAATTTCTGATGAAGGATTGAGGATACTAGAGTTTCTTGACAAGGAATTGCAATCCTGGGAAGATGGTATGAAAAACCTTTCAGAGGATGAGTGCGCTCAACTCAACCAATTGCTCGATAAAATGCGCGGCTAAAGATTTTTAGATATTTCCTGTAACCTTTTGATTGGGAGGAGGTCTTCAATTATAGTACTCAACAAAAATGAACTCACCATGGTCAAAAACTACATTTCAATTGCGTTTCGCACATTGTTGAAGGAACGCTGGTTTTCTATTATTAACATTTTCGGATTGGCAATCGGGCTTGCGGCCTTTTGGATGATCCAGCATTACACACATTTTGAGCGGAGTTACGAGAATTTTGCTGAAGATGCTGATAACATTTACCGAGTCAGATTAGATGTTTTTCGGAATGGCGAAGAGGTATTTACCAGTTCTGAAAATTACCCAGGAGCTGGTCCCGCATTAAAAGAAGAATTACCAGAGGTCCTGGAATATGGAAGGCTTTACAACATGGGATCCAAAAACAGTGTTGTGATTTCCTGGGAGCAAGGTCCAAATGGCCCTGTCACGTTAAAGCAAAAAAAGTTTCTTTATTCAGACCCTACTATTCTTTCCTTGTTTTCATATGAAATGGTGAAAGGCAATCGAGATGAGGCGCTCGGGGAACCATTTACCCTTGTCATCTCTGAATCAATGGCCAAAAAGTATTTTGGGAATGAAGAACCTATTGGCAAATTACTTAGACTACAAGATGACGACTTCAATGATGAATTGTGCAAAGTCACTGGTGTTTATAAAGACTCCCCACGGAACACTCATCTGAAGTTTGATGTACTAATTTCTTACGCTACACTTTATGCAAGAGATGATGGAAGTGGATGGACGAATGTACGCTACAGGTCAGGATGGAAAAGAAAGGATTTCTATACCTATATAAAAGTTGCACCAGGGACAGACCCAAAAGCTCTTGAGGCGAAATTTCCGGCAATCGTCAACAAGAATAAACCTGAGCTTGTTAATGGAGGAGGAGAAGATATTTTGAAACTTCAACCCTTAAGAGATATTCACTTGACTTCAAGGTTAACAGATGAGGCAGAAGTAAATGGTTCTGAGACTGTAGTATTTTATTTGTCAATTGTCTCCTGGTTTATTCTAGTGATTGCCTGGATCAATTATGTAAATCTAAGCACTGCTAAAGCTGTCAACAGGGCCAAAGAAGTAGGGTTAAGAAAGGTGATGGGGTCGAAGAGAGGCCAATTGATTTTCCAGTTTCTGACTGAGTCACTGGTTATCAATTTCATTTCAGTCATAATTGCTATGGTCCTGCTTTTGGTAACCTTGCCAATATTTTCAAATATGGTTGGAATGCCCGAAGGAGTTGCATTTTGGACAACTGGTTGGTTTTGGGCAAGTGCAGGAATACTCCTGATTACAGGCTCAATACTGGCAGGGGTCTATCCAGCATTTGTATTGTCATCTTTTACGCCAATTGCCACTATAAAAGGTAAGTTTAAGAACTCAGATCAGGGAACTTCTCTTCGAAAAGCTTTGGTTACAGTTCAGTTTGCGGCCTCCATTAGTTTAATCATTGGAACCGGAATAGTATATTCTCAAATGAGTCATATGCAAAACCAGGATTTAGGTTTCGATGGTGAACAGATTTTGGTAATACAGCGACCTGCAGTGATGGATACATCTTTTCAGGAGTTCAAAGGTGATTATACTGCATTCAAAAATGGAGTTAAAAGTTTAGCAGCTGTTGATGGATTTGCTTCTACACTCAAAAACCCGGGAACCAAACTTAGATTTAAAACCAACATTCGATCTGTAACAGCTACCAAGAATGAAAGCAACTCCTTTGGATTGAACATCATGGATTATGAGTTCATGGATATCATGGGCATGGAGCTTATTGCGGGAAGGTCTTTCTCAAAAGAATTCCCGAACGATCAAGACACTTCTGTGATGATCAATGAGACAGGGGCACGAGCTTTGGGGTATCTTGATCCTGCGGAGGCAGTTGGTAAAACTGTTGTGTATGACCAATGGGACTGGAGGCCAAAAGTGATTGGTGTGATCAAAGATTATCATCAGGAATCACTGAAAGAGGAGATTATTCCAATCACTTATATCATCAGGGAATTTGGTAATGAATATTACATGGTCAAATTGAAAACTGATAATCTTAATAACACATTAGACCAGATTGAGGAGAAATGGGCAGCAGCATTTACCAATAACCCAATGGACTATTTCTTTCTCGATGAGTATTTCAACAGCTATTACAAAGCAGAACGTCAATTTCAGAACATGTTCCTGTTTTTCTCTCTTATGGCCATTTTTGTGGGATGTCTGGGGCTATTTGGATTGTCCTTGTTCAATACAGTACAAAGGGCTAAAGAAATAGGAATCAGGAAAGTATTAGGAGCTTCTGTTCCTCAAATCATAACATTGCTTGTAAGTGGAGTAATGAAACTGATTTTGATCTCAAATTTGATTGCCTGGCCACTGGTTTATCTGATGATGAACAATTGGTTAGAAAACTATCCATACAGGACGGAGATCAATTTATGGTTGTTCGCGGGAGCTACTATTTTGGTTTTATTGATAGCTTTATTGACTGTGGTAAGTCAATCTCTTAAATCTGCACAAACTAACCCAGCAGAGGTTTTAAAATATGAATAGTGAAGGAATGGTTCCGGTCGAAAGACTGGAACCATTTTTATATTAGTATTTCGGAACACTCGGATCTATTTCGTCAGACCAGGCAAGGATTCCACCTTTTAGGTTATACAGGTTATCAAAATCATGATCCATTTGCAGGATAGCGATTGCATTTGCACTTCTCTTTCCACTTCTGCAATGAATAACAACAGGTTTATCTTTTGCAATCTTGTCTGCATTCTCGGATACTGTACTTAACGGAATGAGTTCACCTTCAATTTGTGCTACTTCATATTCATTTGGTTCTCGAACATCAATCAATTGAAAGTCTTTTCCTGAGTCTTTCCATTCTTTTAGTTCAGCTACTGTAATTTCTTTGATCACATTTGCCATTTTATATTAGTTTTTACGCTTAAAATCTTTTTAATACCAATTTAGACACAGTTTCTCCAATTGCCAAGGATGAAGTTGCTGCTGGAGAGGGGGCATTGCAAACATTGATGTAATTTTCTCCCTCAGAAATTAAAAAATCATCAATCAATCCACCGTTTTTGTCACAGGCTTGAGCCCTTACACCCGCCCCTCCTGTTTCCAGGTCTTTCTTGGTAATGTCTGGTAGTAGTTTTTGTAGTGCTTTAGTGAATGCTTTCTTCGAATAAGACCTGTACATTTCACCCATTCCTGTTTTCCAGTATTTACTGGCTACTTTTCTAAAACCCGGCCAGGCCAAACTACCCATTAATTCATTGATGTTTATATCAGATTTCTTGTAACCCTCTCTTTTGAATGCCAAAACGGCATTGGGACCAGCTTCTACTCCTCCTTGGATCATTCTGGTAAAATGGACTCCAAGGAATGGGAATGCAGGATCAGGAACTGGATAAATGAGATTTTTGACCAGATTTTCCTTTTCCGCTTTTAGTTTATAATATTCTCCCCTGAATGGAATAATTCTGTAATTGATATCTGCGCCTACCATTTTAGCAACCTTATCAGAAAATAACCCAGCGCAATTGATCACTAACCGCGTGGTGAATGTCTGATTATTCGTGACCACAGTCATGAGATTGTTCTTCTTATTCTTCTTAATGTTCAGGACTTTTGTGCCTGGAAAAATCTCACCATTAAAGTGGTGGTATATCTCTGCGTATTTATTGGCTACTTCTACGTAATCAATTATTCCGGTCTGTGGTACAAAAATACCCTCCACACCATTCACATTAGGCTCAATTTCTTTGAGCTCTCCAACACTTAGCTTTTTTAGACCGGTTAAGCCGTTTTCCTGTCCTCTCTTTAGAATATTGTCCAATGCAGGCAACTCACTTTCGTCGGTTGCAACGATTACCTTTCCACACAACTCGTAATTGATCTCTTCTTGATTACAGAAGTCCAACAGTTGATTGTAGCCGCTAATGCAATTAGTAGCCTTCATGCTACCTGGCTTATAATAGATGCCAGAATGAATGACACCTGAGTTATGCCCGGTTTGATGGCTTGCTAATTGGGATTCTTTTTCAAGTATTGCCAATTTTATAGCAGGGTTGGCTTGTTTAATTTTTAAAGCCGTGGCAAGGCCTACAATACCACCCCCAATGATTACCGCACTATACATGCGGCGAATTTAGTCTTTTTGTGATTCTTTCCTGAACTCATTGTTTGAAATTGTCCTAATTGAGCATTAATTATTTGAGTTTTTTAACAGTTGGACTGGAAGTTTATTGTCTAGTATTTGTCTCGCAAGTACTCAAAAATGTTTTCCATTTCACTCTTGACTTCATCCTGGCTTACTAAGAAGCCGTTATTCATAAAACTAAACAACAGGATCTTACCTGAATCTGTGAATATATATCCTGAAATGTTATGAATGTTACCCAGGCTTCCGGTTTTGGCGTACAAATAAGGTGGATCACCTTTGTACCAATCTTTTAAATGTCCGTTAACACCACCTGCGGAGAAAAGTGTCTGAATCCCTTGAGTACCAATTTTTTGATGAATTAATCGTAGAATAGTCACCATATTATCTGGTGTGTTCAGGTTATACCTAGATAAACCGGATCCATCAATCCATTTGAATTTATTTGGTAACTCCAGTGTCAAACTTTTCGCATAGTCATCCATAAACAATTTATTGTGCTCAAATCCTTTCAATTTGGTTAGCATGGACAATAGTTGCTCAGCGATCAGGTTGTCGCTAGAGACCATCATTTCCCTAAGTACTGTGTCTGTAGGGACGGAGAAGAGTGTGTCTGGAAGAGTTTTGAAGTCATAACTCGACTTAATGTTCACGTTTGCTGATAGTGTATCTCTTAATAATTTTTGTATCAGTGATCTATTTGTTCTGAAAGGAACTTGCAGGCTTTTCTCCGGTAAAGTAAAGAGGTTTTGGAACTCATAGCGCTTACTGCCGGAAGGAATACTAAGAACAGAATCTTGAAATACCTTAGGAATTACGGTTACTTCTTCATTCAGCGAATCTAGTTCAATTGATACAAGGTTACCGTAAAGAGGCATTGATGATAACTCTGGTTGCCAGGAATATGGGTAGTCATCCCATGCCCAACCCGTGCCAAATCGATCATATGAATCTTCGATTACCAAAACAACTTCTCTATTGTTTGATAATTTAATTACGGTGTGAATAATGGATTGCTCAGGAAACTTACTGTTCAACAAAGCGGGATCCCCGAGTGGTTTGAGATACAATGTATCTTCATGGATCTCATAGAGAAATGTGGGGATGGAATCTCCAAGACTTGTTTTTGCAGCGAGAAATGTAAGTAGCTTTGTGTTAGAAGCTGGAGTGAAAAGAAGGTGGCCATTTGAATGGATGATGTATTCATTTTTGTCAGGATCGAATACGGAAATTCCAGTGTGATGTTGAAGAAAGAATTTTTCATTGCCCAAATGTCTGGAAACAACTTTGGGTATAGGGTTCTTTTGTACCTGACATCCAATGCTCAAGAAGATAATTAGGAAGTTATAAACAAATAGTTGCCATGTTTTAGTCATTGCCCAAATATAGTACAACATAAATTTGAACGCTGGTTTACTGATCTTAAGAGTGGGTTTGTTATCTTTCAGTGAAAATACTGATCAGGTCGCGGGAGGAAATACTGAAATCGGGTATCAACTTCATTTTTCTCCAATTTTGGTGTTATTTTCGCAAAGATCGGCTCGATCCAGTAAACAATGATTAAACTCCGACCAAAAATATAATATGGGAATTTTAGAGCTTGTGACGCTGCTAATTTTTATTGCAGCTGTCTTTACCCTGATAAACATCACTGTCCTTAAGCTTCCATCTACGATTGGTTTGATGGCAATCGCATTGGCAATGTCATTAACAATCTTATTGATGGGAGTATTTTTCCCTGACATTACTTTAGCGGCTCAGGACATTATGGGAGAATTTGACTTTAAAGAAGTGCTCCTGGATGTAATGCTGAACTTTCTGTTGTTTGCAGGAGCTTTGTCCATCAATCTGAATAAACTGATGGAGGAAAGAATCCCAGTGCTTGTGTTAGCGACTGTTGGAACACTAATGTCAACATTTATCGTGGGTTTTGGTATTCAGTATGTTTTTGGTCTGTTCGGATATGAAATTGATTTCATCCATTGCTTATTATTTGGCGCGCTAATATCACCAACTGATCCGATCGCGGTATTGGCATTGGTGAAAAAGGTAGGTATATCGAAAAATCTTGAAATCAAAATTGCAGGGGAATCACTATTTAATGATGGAGTTGGAGTTGTAGTGTTCCTGACTATCCTGAATATTGCAATGGCTCAGGCTGGTGTTGAAGGAGGCCATGGTCATGGTGGAGGCGAGGTAACAGTTTGGAGTGTTGCTCAATTATTTGGTGTAGAAGTAATTGGTGGTCTCTTAATGGGGGCAGCTTTTGGCTTCTTTGGATTCAAAGCACTTGATTTTATTGAGAATGACCATGTTGAGTTGGAAGTATTAGTGACAATTTCCCTTGTGATGGTAGGGGGAAGGGTCGCAGAGTTGATCCATGTATCTGCTCCTTTGGCAATGGTGGTGATGGGACTATTCATTGGTAATGAAGGAAGAGATGAAAAATTAGCGAGTGCAACAGGAGAATACGTTTTTAAATTCTGGCACCTGGTGGATGAAGCACTTAATGCGATTTTGTTCATTCTGATTGGGCTGGAAATGATTGTGATTTCTGAAACATTCACACTGGGTCACATGGGAATTGGTATAGTGGGTATTCTGGTTGTACTTACGGCTCGTTTACTGGGAGTTAGTATTCCAGTCAAACTGATGTCCTTTACCAGAACCTTTGAACCTAGAACAATTGCTATTTTGACCTGGGGAGGATTGAGAGGAGGAATCTCAGTGGCATTGGCGCTATCATTGTCTAAATTGGCCTTTATTCCACCGGAAACTAAGGAAATTATTATTTCTACTACCTATATGGTTGTTGTATTCAGTATCCTGGTACAGGGTCTTACAATAGGTAAATTATTAGAAAAATAATATATTCTTTAGAATCACATTTTTTTTATAGAAATTCGCAACGAACAATTCAAACTAAAAATCAATGAAATTAAGTTTAGCTGAAGGATTATATTTAATTGCTCTGGATGATGAAGAAGGGAGACTTTTGTCTGCCGCTGAAAAGACTATCGTGCCTGGAGTACTAAGCGCATGCATCCTGGAGCTATCTATGTTGAAGAAAGTTGACTTTGAAGGAGGAAACATCAAGATACTAGATTCGAACGGTTCTGGAAATAAGATTTTGGATGATGTATTGGGAGCTGTTAAAGAAGGTGAAAACGTAGTGGATACAGTGAAGAAGCTATCCCCACAATTTAAAGAAATCCAGACTGACCTAAATGAATTGCTTGTTCAGCGTGGAATTTTGAAAAAAGAAGCCACAAAGCTACTTTGGATCCCATTATCTGAGAGAATGGATAATGCTAACTATGCATTTGAAGGTGAGATCAGAAAAGGTTTGAAAAACATTGTACTGAAAGGTACAAGACCAACACCAGCATTTGCTATCCTGACTTCACTAATTTATGATTGTCGTTTGATGGAGGAGGTATTCCATGATAAAGATGAATTGATTGACGCGGTGAAAGTTGGGAAAGACATTGTAAAAGCGGGTATTCTAGATCCTCAGAAAGAAGAGGTTCTGCAGGAGCTTAAAGGTTACTTTGAGGGAATCAGATAAAAAGATTTATTACTGAAATAAATAGACAAACCCGGTAACACCGGGTTTTTTTATTTTGTAGGGTATGGAATTGTTTTTACTATTTAGAAAGTTCCTCCAGTAGTTTTGCCTCCATTTCAAATCTAACATCCTCGATAGTCCTACCTTCAAGACGTGCAATAATTCGGATTTGATTTTCTAATATAAGCCTTTGATAGGCTTTTGCAGAATCTTGGTTGGCAAATAGCTTATCTCCTCTTAGTGCCATAAAACCAAACCCTTCATGAGGATTGTTCCTGTCTCTTTCCAGGATTATGTAATCTTGCCCAAATACTTGTATTGTGTCAAATTTGTCCGGAAAGTTGGTGTGGATATCTCTAATCTCGAGATCTTCCGGAGTAACCTCTCTATTCTTACAACTTTCAATGCAAAGCATTAAGGGTAAAGCAAAAAGGATGATATATTTTAGTCTGCTGTGCATTACTAGCTGATTCTGTCCCTGAAATAACCTTCTTCCACATTGAAGACTTTCTTCAATAGCTTAAATGCTTTTCCATTCAGAATGATAATGAAGTAGTCTCCAAGAGAAACCTTAATATCACCCATAGGGTTCTTGATCAGCTTTCGTTTACCATATTTGTCTCGCTTTGTAATGCCAATCAAGATTGAATTATATCTTTTCTTAAGGTCATAAAAAACCTCCTGATATTGCTTACCGAGATAAGGGTTGGTATTGCTCACAATAAATTGCTTCACATCATAGTCACTATCAGACTTTGCAAATGACATGATGGATTCACTATAAGCTGCCACATCAGGCTCAAACATATAGCTTGCTAACAATTTAGATGAAATCTCATGACTGGACAGTGCGTTACTCACTCCGGCAGCAAGGAAAGTATGCTTGAGGTCACCATTTTCGAGTGTTACAACAAAATCAAGATCATTGAAGAATTTTTTCAGGTTCAATACATAAACCAATTTCTCAGTATCGTCTTCAAGGTTAACAAAAACAATCGTGCTCTCCTGAATATTGGCCTTTCTCAACATATCGTAATTGTTGAAATCTGTGAAGAGTGTATAAATGTTTCTTGACTTATATTTTTCTTTGATCAGGTCAACATCATCTTTTACATTGGTAACGATGGCTACTTCCTTACCCACACCTACCAATTGATCAGTCACAAGTTTACCAAACTCATTCCATCCGATGATTACCGCATGGTTAGTGAAATTTGTTCCATTGAAACCAAGTCTTTTATTTTCATTAAGGGTTGCCATAAGCGTTGCAAATTGTCCTATTAATATACCATATACACCTAAACTAAGAAAGATAAATATGTAACCAATGATTCTGCCATAGATTGTAATTGGATACAAATCACCATATCCAACAGTGGTAAGCGTCACCATAGAATACCAAATGGCATTTGTGTACGAGGTGAGTGCAGACTGTGGACTGTCTTTTTCGAAATTAACCAGTAAGACTATTAAGACGGCATAAACAATAAGACCAATCAGGATCTTGGCTATGGCGTCTAGTTGTTTTTGTTTTTTAAATAAGTCGAGCATATAGTCGATACAAACTAATCAAATATATACAAAAGATTAGATTACGCTGTTATTTTTTGTTGTTCTGAAGTGCTTTAGACAAGTCCGAGATCGATTTTATTCCTAGCTTCTGGGCATGCTTACGGCGCATCATCAGTGCAAATGTATTATTAAATCCGAATTCAGGTAACCATTTTATTCCATATTGATTTTTAAATTGTTTCGAAACGTATCCATACACCTTTTCTTTATCATGAATAATGTTATTCAATGTGTCTACTGGAGTATCCAGAAGGACCAGAAGGCCTGTCCCAGTGTATTCAGGATAAAGATGGATCTCTCCATTGTTAAGTGCGTCAAACACTAATTTCGTTCCTCCAAATCCTAATTTCAGGTTAACTGTTAATCCAGTTTCAGCTTCGATCAATTGCCCCATGATGTATGCCAGAAGATAATTTTCTGTGAAAGCTTTGCTCCCAATTACAATGTGGGCATTTTCAATATCAGAAACAGGTTTTGCTTTAATGCCAATTTCAGTTAAAAATGTACTGGCCACCTCTTCAGGGGAAAGGTGGTCCTGATCTATTTTGGCATTTAGGAGGGACATTTTTTCATTGGACAATATGCCGGATAGCTTTTCTAATGCTGATTCCAATTGTGGGTATTTATCAAGTGTTTCAAATTTTACCAGGGGTGCTCCATAATAGGGAGGGAAATAATGCTTGTCATCCTCTAGTAATAGAAGGTCAAAGGCTTTTACCCTGCCATCTGTGCTAAATCCATCAATGACATCTACTTCTCCGGATTCCAGTGCCTTGTACATCAATGCTATTTCCATTTCTCTGATTTCAAGAGGGAGATTGTATACAGCATTTAATCCTTCAAAACCATCTTCTCTTTTGATGAACTCCGAATTAAAGCCTGCTATAAAGTTAGTAAGCTGTGTTGTGGGCCATAATTGTATGCCAGTTAGCATTACGAAAACCAAAAGGGCCACTAGAGGCGTTTTAGGGAATCTTTTACTCATTATCTGCATTCCTCCCAATGTAGTATCGAATAAAAGAGCCATGATTGAGGCTGGAATAGCTCCGGACAGGATCATATTGACATTATTCAGGCTAATACCACCAAATATTGATTCACCGAGTCCTCCTGCTCCAATTAATGCACAAAGCGTGGCAATTCCCACATTGATCACACTTGCTGTTCGTATTCCTGCGAGAATGACTGGGACAGCTAGCGGCAATTCGACTTTCATGAGTCTCTGGTATCTGGTCATGCCAAGGCCAATCGAGGCTTCATTCACTGCAGGGTCTACTTGTAAAATCCCTGTATAGGTGTTTCGGACAATTGGGAGAAGTGCATATAAAAACAATGCAATTACTGCTGGAAGTGCTCCTATGCCGATTAGCGGGATTAAAAACCCCAACAAGGCCAGACTCGGAATCGTCTGAATTACATTTACAATTGACAATATTACTGTAGCAGATTTTTGGTAGACAGATATGAATACACCTATCCCAATGCCGAAAACTGTTGCTATGAATAGTGAAATGATGGTCAATTGAAAATGCTCAATGGACTGGTCCAGGATTTCAGCGATATTTTCAATAAAGAATTCAGTAAATGACATTAAAGATTTACTAATGCGTTTGAAATAATTCCGGATTTAGTGTGATACTCGTCTTTATCTGTGAGGTAAATGAATTGATTGTTGGATCTCAATACTTCAGATAATTTCATTTCAGATTGGCATTCAAAATAGTCTTCCTGTGGCAAGCACATACTACTGTCGTCAATAACATCTTTGATATTTTGTAATTTCAGTTTCATCGGTAATCTATCGCTACCCAGGAATTGGAGTATTAGTTCATCATGTGAATCAAGCAACTCTTCCGGAGTGCCCAAAAATCCAATTTTTCCGTTTGATAAAATACAGATCCGATCACTAATTTTTATAGCTTCTGCAACATCATGAGTCACCACCACTTTTGTTTTGTCAGAAAGTGCCTCTAGTTTGAGAAAGTCATCCTGCATCTGTTCTCTGAGAATTGGGTCCAGTGCACTGAATGGTTCATCCATTAAAATGATATCGGGGTGTGTTGCAATTGCTCGCGCAATACCTACTCGTTGCTGTTGTCCGCCAGATAACTCTTGAGGGTATCGGGATAAATAGGATTCATCAAGACCAATTTGACGGATGAGCTCCATAACTCTATCATTGATCTTGGAATTAGTCCATCTTAAAAGCTTTAGAGGGATCTCAATGTTTTGCCGAACTGACATGTGAGGAAATAAACCAACATCCTGAATGATGTATCCAATTGACCTTCTGAGTGTGATAGGATTCAGGTAGTCCTGGTCTTTTCCATGAATGGTAATCTTACCGGAATCTTTTTTAATCAGTTTATTGATCATTTTCAGGGTGGTTGTTTTCCCACTTCCACTTTTCCCAAGAATGCAGAAGGTTTCTCCATCATTTATTGTGAATGTCAGGCTGTTTACGACTAATTGCTCTCCAAATCCTTTTTTTACACCCTCAAAAGTTATCATTTTCGAAAATTTGCCAGATTTTGGTTAAAAACTATTACCTATTCAATTGCAATTTCAACTATTACACAATTAATTAGGGGCTTGTTTTTAAAGATAACAAACATATTCTAATGGGTAGACATACATATGATTATGGCGTAATCGGAAATTGTGCGTTTCTGGCTTTCGTTGATAAAAAGACCAACATTGACTGGATGTGTTGGCCAAGGTTTGATTCCTCTTTCATTTTTGGACAAATGTTGGACAAGGAAAAAGGAGGGGAGTTTTCCATTAAACCTGCAGACGAGGACTTTGAAACTGAGCAGTATTACGTTGAAAATACAAATGTGATATGTACGGAAGTGACCTGTGAAACCGGAAAATACCGAGTAACTGATTTTGCACCTCGATTTTTTCAGTATGACCGATACTATAGACCACTCATGCTTATTAGGAAGGTGGAACCAGTGAAAGGTCAACCGAGGATTAGGGCGGTATGTCATCCGGTAGGAGAGTATGGTAAAACCAAACCAGAAAGAAGTATGGGGAGTAGCCATATTCGGTACCTGGGTTTGGATAAACAAATGCGTCTTACAACGAATATTCCGTTGAATTACATGATTCATGACGAATATTTTGTTTTAAATGAGACTAAATACCTCGTCCTTACATTTGGACCACCACTGGAGGCACCATTGGCAGAAACATGTGAGTCCTTCTATAAAAAAACAGTTGATTACTGGAGAATGTGGGTAAAGTCTACGAGTATCAGCCAATTCCACCAGAAAATGATGATTCGATCTGCATTGATCCTGAAGATACATCAATATGAAGATACGGGAGCGATCATCGCGGCTGCCACAACCAGTTTACCAGAATCACCGGGTAGTACACGAAATTGGGATTATCGCTTTTGTTGGATGAGGGACACCTTTTATACACTTAATGCCTTCAACAACATTGGTCACTTTGAGGAACTTGAGCAGTATTTCAATTACATCACAAACATTGTATACAATGAGGAAGGTCGTTATCAGCCTCTTTACGGTATAAGCCCAAGTAGCAGGTTAATTGAAACTGAATTAGAACTTGAAGGTTATGAAGGTAATCAACCTGTGCGAATTGGGAATGATGCTTACACGCATATTCAAAATGATGTTTATGGACAGGTACTTGTCTCGCTATTACCACTTTTTACTGATGACAGGTTCATAATTGATGAAAGATATGAATCAAAGAAGCTGATTCTTAAATGTCTGAATATGATAGAGCAGACAATGGAAGAAAAGGATGCAGGTCTATGGGAATTTAGGAATTTGGCTCAGTACCATTGCTATACATACCTGTTTCATTGGGCAGGTGCCAGTGCAGCTTATAAAATGGCGGTAGCCATGAAGGATGAAGATATTGCGAGAAGAGCTGAAAAGCTGAAGAAGGTAGCCGCTAAAAAGATTGAAGAATGCTACGTGCCTGCCAAGAAAGGATATGCCCAGGCTATCGGGGTAGACAGGATGGATGCCAGTACCCTTCAATTGATTATGATGAGTTATACCCATGGAGACTCTCAGAAGGCTAAGGATCATCTTTTAGCTCTGGAAAAAGAATTAGCTGCGTCCAAAGGACTTTTCTTCAGGTACAAACACCAGGATGATTTTGGTGAGCCTGAGACAACATTTCTGATCTGTGCATTTTGGTATGTTGAAGCCCTGGCATGTGTAGGTAGAGTAAATCAGGCCATTGAGTATTTTGAAAACCTTATTGGATATTCAAATCACCTTGGTCTGCTGAGTGAGGATGTCGATGAAAAAGACGGTAGCATGTGGGGTAACTTCCCTCAGGCTTATAGTCATGTGGGGCTGATTAACGCTGGAAACAGAATTGCCAATAAATTGGATTTACCCTCCTTTTATTGACCAGGAGATTGAATTATTTGAGGAGGGAAGTCTTTCATGGCTTTTTTAATGCCTTTTTGGACTTCTCCTCTATCAATTTCTTCTCCATAGGAGAATAATCGTTTCGCATTGGTTCTCCAAATCACCTGACTTTTGTCTTTATCTATGACATCAATAACCAGTGATCCTTCAATAAAGTGAAAAAAGTCTTCCCTGTATGGAGCCCAAAAGTCAAAATCGGCACCATTAGCGCCAAAATGAGTGAAATATGCTGAGTCTTCTTTTATGATAATGTGGAAATCTACCAGTAAATCAGCTTCTCCATCTGTTTGCTCAAATCCCTTTTCATACATTTCTACAGCTATAGAATTGGCAATATTGTCTAATAAGACTGTGTCCTTTAAATGCTTTGGCCCTTGATAAACAAGGTCACACTCCAGCCAACACCAGGTCTTGTAAGCATTAAAGTCGGCTTTTTTATCGTAAAGTGTTTCAACTTTCAAAGAAGCACACCCAGCAAAGACTATTGCAAAAAATAGGATAATTCTCATGTTTGTAATATTCTGATATCGGATCAATCCATCAACAGTTTAAGTAACTTCCTAACAGCAATATAGTCAGATACACTGTATTTTGCTGCTGACGTAGTACTTCCAACTTTAACAGTCACAGCGTCATCAGGCATGGCTAAAAAGGTATCCTCATCTGTCCAATCATCTCCCAGTGCCATGATGAAGTCTGCATCATATTTCTCAAGCCAAAAAGAAGAGGCTCTTCCCTTATTTACTTCAGAATTCTTGATCTCCACTACTTTGTCTCCTTCTAGCACGTTGAGATTCTTATTTGCGGTAATATATTTCAAATGACTGGTTAATTCTCTCGTACGCACTTCACCCAGCCCGGTTTCAACTTTTCTATAATGCCAAACCAGGCTATAATCTTTCACTTCAATGAATGAACCGGGAGTCCTGTTTACATATCCGTCCAGTACTTTTGATATTTCTGCTTTCCATTCACCTTTCATCTTCGTAATGGTTCTCCAATCAGCTCCCTTTTCTTTTAACCAGACACCATGTTCAGCAATAATTTCTATGTCATAACCACCAAGCCATTTTTCTAATGTTTCTCGCCCTCTACCACTAATAACTACCACATGATTATTTTTGTCAGCAGTAATTTGCTTCATTATATCTTTTAGCTCATTATCTGGCTTGGATTGCAGTGGGTCGGAATGAAATCCAGTGAGGGTTCCATCATAATCAAGGAAGATCAATCGACTTTTGCTTGATTTGTATTTCTTTTTGATGTCTGCAGCTAGTGCATCATTCATCACGCTTGTTTCCAATGACTTCTGCTGCACTTTTATAAATTCAAGCCTCTCCATAAACAGGTTCACCCAGTGATGGATATTGTATCGTTGCAAAGACTCTTGCATAGTTGCCATGTGCTCAATCTGAACCTCTTCAGGCATTGATAATGCATCCTCAAGGGCTTCAACAAATTGCTCAATATTGTTTGGGTTGATCAGAATAGCGTCAGAAAGCTCTTTTGAAGCTCCAGCCATCTCGCTAAGGATGAGTACACCTTTTTTGTCAAGTTTACTGGCGATATACTCTTTGCAAACAAGATTCATACCGTCTCTCATTGGGGTTACCAGTGCTACATTGGCCATTCTGTAGAAAGCAGAAAGTGCGTGAAGAGGAAATGAGCGATAGAAGTAGTGAATAGGCGTCCAGTTTAACCTTCCGTACTTACCATTAATTCTACCTACTAAAAGGTCTATCTCTTCTTTTAGTTGTCGATACATATCCACCTGATCACGTGATGGAACAACAATCATGATGAGAGATACTTTGTTTCTATACTCCTTATTTCTTTCAAGAAATAGCTCAAACGCCCTGAGTCTTTGAGGAATTCCTTTTGAGTAATCTAATCTGTCAATAGAAAGAATAAGTTTCTGATCACCAACTGAAGTTCTGTACCGAACCTCCCTCGCCAAGGTTTCAGGTGAAGCAGCTGTGGAAGCATATTTGTCATAATCAATTCCCATTGGTAGGGCATCAACTAATACTTTTCTATCAGTAAGGTTTATTTGCCCATTCGCATTCCCGAGTCCAGCCAACCTATTAACTGAAGACAGGAAGTGTCTCATGTCATCATAAGTGTGAAATCCGAGGAAATCAGAACCAAGCATCCCATTGAGTAGCTCTCTTCTCCATGGCAGAAGTCTGAATGACTCATATGATGGGAAAGGAATATGAAGGAAGAACCCAATGCTTAATTTGGGGAATTTTTCCCTGATCATCTGTGGAAGCAACAGTAGCTGATAATCATGGATCCAGAGCGTGTCATTTGGCTCCACTACTGCTTCAAGTACTTTGGCAAATTTGTTATTTACCTTTTGGTAGGCCTTCCAGGTTTCATCACTGTAAACAACGTATTGATTGAAGTAGTGAAAATTAGGCCATAATGTCTCATTGCTAAACCCTTCATAATAATCCTCGATATCCTGAGTGGTTAGGAAAACCGGTAACATGCTTTCCTTGGCCAGATTTGTTGTGACGTCTTTTTTTAATGAGTCTTTGGTTACTGCAAGCCCAGGCCAACCAACCCAGATATTATCACCGTCTTTATAAATGGATCCAAGTCCGGTAGCCAATCCACCTTCACTCGGTTTATATATATACTTACCATCTTCTTCACTGATTTTTACAGGAAGTCTATTAGATACTATTATTGTTTTTGGCATAATACTTTTATTCTCATTTTAAGAGGTCATTTTTGGGTTGTTGACTCTTAAGATACAAGTATTACCTGTTATTAAAAGCCCTAAGCTTAATTTCGGTCAATCTTCGCTTAGTGTCAAGTGGGAAATCTCCCTTCATCATCCAATCGTAAAAGCTGGGTTCCCGATTTAAAACTTCAGAAACTTTCTTTCCTTTATGTTTACCAAAGTTAAAAATTTCTACTCCTTCGTGGTTGAACACCATTCTTCCGGCCAGGTCCACCATTTGTTTGTTGGTGAGCTCGTGAAGTGTTTTCATATCGTTTTCTATGATGCCGATATTTTTACCACTAAGATCTTCTACAGTTTGGCCATCATATTTTTCAATTTGCGCTTTTAGTACTTCATAGGTAGCCAGCGTATCTGCTTCTGCACTGTGAGCTCCCTCTAAGGTTTTACCGCAATAAAATTTATACGCTGATGAAAGGTTTCTCTTTTCCATCATAAAGAAAATCTTCTGGGCATCCACAAGTTTTCGTTGACTCACGGCGAAATCAACATTGGCACGAAGAAACTCTTCAACAAGTAATGGAACATCAAATTTTAGGATGTTGAACCCCGCAAGATCACAGCCTTCCAGGAATGAAGCTAATGATTTAGCAACCTGTTTGAATGTAGGTTCATCCTCAACATCTTTGTCATAAATCCCATGAATCATACTGCTTTCTGCAGGGATTGGGATGGTTGGATTAATTTTTCTGGTTCTGATCTCTGATTCTCCGTTCACAGAGACCTTAACAATCGATATTTCTACTATTCTGTCATTGGCGATGTTTGTTCCGGTTGTTTCCAGATCAAAAAAAGCAATGGGGTTTTTAAGCTTTAAATTCATGTAGTTGGTTTTGCCGATTATGATAATGCAGCAATAAATTCCTCCTCTTTTATTCCTATTCTTTTAAGTAATGTATATGCTCCCTTTAGATACGTTGGGTTACTATCGGTAAGTTTATCCATTGGAAGACTCATTTTTTCTACCTCCATTTCATTTCCAGAAACTGCAGGTTTACCGTATTCCAATTGTACAACATCTTCCCGATCCTTTTTTCCAATCAGCGCACTTGCGCTATCTTCAACATTATAAATGATGCAACCAGCCTTTGGGGAACTATCCAGGAATTTTTCATAAGTCCTGATATAATTGTCATAATCATCTTTATGTTCTTTGTCTTTTATGGCAGTCACCAATGCAATGTGGTGTTCAAAATCCAAAAGATGTTCGTCGGTACACAAAATGATTGCAACGGGCTCATCACCAATATTAACTGGTTGATCTTCAGAGCTAAATGCAATGAAAGGTTTTTGGGCGTGAGACATTACTTTTTTCACTACTTCGAATATTTCCTGAGTCCCCTCAGAACCAGTAATGATCACACGTTGTTTATCTCGTATTTTCTCTAGCATAGATAATTATCAGATTATCATTCCAAAAATAATGGAAATTGGAAGTGGGGCAAATTATCTTGATTTAATATTTGTTAATAACTCGGTGGATAACTCAATAATATTTTGTGGAAAGGCTTCACCAGAAAAGTGAATAAATGTCGGGATGTACCGTTACTTTTGTGGGGCATTTCAAACGGCTATAACTAAATTAACTCAAATCGGTAAACGCGTTTCATGGATAGCAGCAGCAAATCATCCTTAAAGATCTCAAGTAACAAACGGACTTCAGGTATTTCAGAAATAGCTGGGCAGTTAGGTAAGGTGCCTCCTCAGGCAGTAGACCTGGAAGAAGCTGTTTTAGGGGCTCTGATGCTTGAAAAGGATGCATTGACAGCTGTGATTGATGTGTTGAAACCTGAGAGTTTCTATCGTGATTCTCACCGATTTATCTATGAGGCAATCGTCACTCTTTTTAACAATACTGAGCCTGTTGACCTTCTTACCGTTACCAATCAACTTAGGAAAGATGGTAAACTGGAAATTGTAGGAGGTGCTTATTACATCACCGAACTGACCACAAAAGTCAATTCAGCAGCCAACATTGAGTTCCACGCCAGGATTATTGTGGAAAACAGCATAAAACGAGAGCTGATCCGAATATCCAGTGAGATCCAAACTGAAGCATATGAGGATACTACGGACGTTTTTAGGTTGTTGGACAAGACCGAGTCTTCACTATTTGAAGTTTCAGAATCGCATATCAGGAAAAATTATTCCAGTATGCGCACGCTGATGCATGAAGCAATCGTAGAATTGGAGGAGAAAAAGCAACACAAAGATGGATTAACCGGAGTGCCAAGTGGTTTCACTGCTCTGGATAGGGTTACTTCTGGTTGGCAACCCTCTGATTTGGTCATTATCGCAGCAAGACCTGGTATGGGTAAGACAGCATTCGTTGTATCGGCCATGCGAAATGCAGCAGTAGATTTTAATAAGGCAGTAGCCATCTTCTCTCTGGAGATGTCTTCCGTGCAGTTGGTAAACAGACTAATTTCTGCAGAAGCTGAATTGGACAGTGAAAAAATTAAAAAAGGAAATCTTGCTGACTATGAGTGGGAGCAATTGGTGCATAAAACATCAAAATTGACAGAGGCACCTATCTTCATTGACGATACGCCGGGACTTACAATATTGGAGCTAAGAGCAAAATGTAGAAGACTTAAGGCACAACATGACATTCAATTGATCGTAATAGATTACTTACAATTGATGACAGGTGATAGTTCAAAGGGTGGAGGTAACCGTGAACAGGAGATAGCATCCATCTCACGAGCATTAAAAGGTATTGCCAAGGAACTAAATGTACCCCTCATAGCACTTTCACAGTTAAGTAGGGCAGTAGAAACAAGAGGAGGTGATAAACGCCCTCAGCTTTCGGATCTTAGGGAATCAGGTTCAATTGAGCAGGATGCCGATATGGTAATGTTCCTATACCGTCCGGAATATTATGGTATTACTGAAGATGAAAACGGGATGCCTACACAGGGAACTGGTGAGGTTATCATTGCCAAGCACAGGAACGGTTCTCTTGAAAATGTCCAACTTAAATTTATCGGAAGATTCACAAGGTTCGCAGACCTGGATGGTGTGGCAGCTGGTGGTGATTATTCCGGTGGTTTCCCTTCAACAGGAATGCCATCTGAGTTTTCTAATACAATTACTTTGCCTAGTAAAGCCAACGAAAACGACAATGCACCAGATTCTGGTGAGGACGCTCCATTTTAAGGTTTAGGTTCATTAGCTTCGCCTCAATAACCAAAAATTGAGACATGAGAGCTTTGCAACTGGTAGATGAACCATCTGATAAAATCGCATTTCGTGAAATTGATGAACCTGAAATTGGCCCTGGAGAGGTACTAGTTCAGGTAAAGGCAGCAGCCCTTAATCACAGGGATCAGTGGTGCCGAGAAGGTAAATATCCTGGCATAAAGTATAACACGATATTAGGTTCTGATGGGGCAGGTTTAGTTATTGCCATTGGTGAAGGAGTAGACCCAGGTTGGATTAATACAGCTGTAATAATTAACCCCAATATCAATTGGGGTTCCAATCCACTTTCTCAGGCTGGTGATTATCACATATTAGGTATGCCCACCGATGGAACATTTGCTGAATACGTAAAGGTCTCTGCTGATCGTTTGGTTGAAAAGCCAGCGCACCTGAATTACAGTGAAGCAGCGGCGCTTCCATTGGGAGGTCTGACAGCATTTAGAGCCCTTGTGAAGAAAGGAGAGTTGCAAGCCGACCAAACTGTATTGATCACCGGTATTGGGGGAGGTGTTAGTCAAATGGCATTCATGTTTGCGAAAGCTATAGGTTCCCACATCTATGTCACATCAGGAAGTGAAGAAAAATTGGCAGAAGCAATTTCAAGTGGGGCGGCTGGTGCATTTAACTATAAGAAAGATTGGGCTAAAGAATCCCTAAAAGCTTCAGGTGGATTTGATGTTATTGTAGATAGTGCGGGAGGCGATCAGTTGAATAATTACATCAGAATAATCAAACCAGGTGGGAAAATAGTAATGTATGGTTCAACAGCTGGCAAACCACAATCACTTGACACATTTAAATTATTCTGGAGCCAGGCATCTATTATTGGCAGTACAATGGGAAATGATCAGGAATTTGAGGAAATGGTTGCCTTCGTCAATAAACACCAACTCAAACCCAAAATTGATTCTATAAGACCGTTTGACCAAATAATCTCGTGTTTTGATGAAATGAAAGCCGGTAAGCAAAACGGGAAACTTGTTATAGAATTTTAATTACAAATCATATTCGAAAAGAAAATTCTGAAAGGCATTTTTGAGTTCACGCAGGGTATGTTCATCGTTGAGTTGAGATGTCATTTCAATACCTTTTTCATAAACACTTTTGGCCTCTTCCAGTTCTTCTAAGTCAATTAGTACTTCAGCAAGGTGATAATAGGTCCCGACATATTTCTCATCTATTGAAAGCGCTTTTTGAAAATTTGATTTTGCTAATGAAGAGTCGGTACCTTTATACTCTAGTCCAAGGGCATGGTACAGGAAGGGGTCGTCCTCTGAGGATTCAATAAATGAATTAAGTTGTTGTATTCTCTCTTTATTCATTCAGCGGCGTATTTTCTTTAAATTACTATTGGTATTAACTAAATTCACGCTCAAATTTAGACAACTATAAACCTAAGTTATAGAATATGAACATACTAGTCTGTATTACACACGTACCGGACACCACATCAAAAATCGCATTTACTGATAACAACACGAAATTTGATAAAAGCGGCGTGCAATTCATCATTGGACCATACGATGATTATGCATTGGCCAGAGCAGTAGAGCTGAAGGAACAAAGCGGAGGAAAAATTACTGTATTGAATGTTGGTGAAGCTGAAACTGAGCCAACTATCAGAAAAGCACTTGCCATTGGCGCTGATGAAGCGATCAGGGTTAATGCATTCCCTTCAGATTCATTGTTTGTGGCTAATCAAATCGCTGCTGCAGCCAAAGAAGGTAATTATGACCTTATCCTAATGGGAAGAGAATCAATTGATTTTAATGGAGGACAAGTGCATGGTATGGTAGGAGAGATGCTTGGTATGCCTTCTTTGTCACCAGTTATGCAACTTGATATTGACGGAGGTAAGGCTAAAATAGCAAGAGAAATTGAAGGAGGTAAAGAATATATAGAGGTTGACCTTCCATTTGTAGCAGGATGCCAGGAGCCAATTGCTGAGTGGAAAATTCCAAATATGAGAGGAATCATGTCGGCCAGGACAAAACCACTTACGGTTATCGAGCCGTCAAATACTGAAGTAGCTTCAGAGGTTGAGAATTTTGAATTGCCACCTGCAAAAGGAGCAGTAAAAATGATCGATGCAGATAATGTAGGAGAGTTAGTGAACCTCCTTAAAAATGAAGCAAAAGTAATCTAACAATTAACCTAAAACTGAAATAATTACATGTCTATATTAGTATTCGTTGAATTTGACGAAGGAAAAGTAAAGAAATCTTCACAGGAAGCTGTGAGTTATGCAGCAGCGATGGGAGGTGATGTGACTGCTGTTGCGTTTGGGTCTATTGACAATGCAGAATTGGAATCTCTTGGAAAAAATGGAGCCAGTAAAGTACTTCACGTAAATGATGAAAAGTTAAATACCGGAAATATTCAGGCTTACGCTACAGGAATTGCAGCAGCAATGGATAGTACTGGAGCGGAAGTATTAGTTTTAGCTAAATCTTCACTTGGAGATCCGGTATCAGCCAGAGTTGCTGTGAAGACTGGTGCCAGTTTGGCCTCCAATGTTGCTGATTTACCCGATACATCTTCAGGATTTAAAGTAAAAAGAAGTATTTACACGGGTAAGGCATTCGCCATTGTGGAATTAAAAGGCAATAAAAAGATAATAGCCATCAAAAAAGGCGCTGTTGACCTGAAGGAAGATGGTGGTTCAGCTACTGTAGAGGCATTTTCTCCATCAATTCCTGATTCTGATTTTGCTGTGACGATTACCTCACAGGAAAAGGCAACAGGAGAGATTTTACTTCCTGAAGCAGATATTGTGGTTTCTGGTGGTAGAGGATTAAAAGGACCTGAGAATTGGGGTATGATCGAAGACCTTGCAAAAGAACTTGGAGCTGCTACAGGGTGCAGTAAACCTGTTTCTGATGTAGGTTGGAGACCTCACCACGAACACGTTGGTCAAACTGGAGTGAAGGTTGCGCCAACACTATACGTGGCTGTTGGAATCTCAGGAGCTATACAACATTTAGCAGGTGTGAATTCTTCTAAGTATATTGTGGTAATAAACAAAGACGAAGACGCTCCATTCTTCAAAGCAGCAGATTACGGTATAGTGGGAGATGCATTTGAAGTAGTACCTAAGCTTGTGGAAGCGCTAAAAAGTGCAAACTAATTGGAAAAAATTAAACTAGAAATACTAGGTCTGTCATCAAGCCAATCGCAAAGTGGTTCCTTTGCGCTGGTACTTGGTGAATCTAACGGAAACAGGAGATTGCCCATCATCATTGGAATGTTTGAAGCACAGGCAATTGCCATTGAAATAGAAAAAATTGTTCCAAACAGACCCATGACACATGATCTGTTTAAATCCTTTGCGTATAGCCTTGGGTTTGAAATAGATGAGATTGTGATCTCTGATTTGAAGGAGGGTGTCTTTTTTGCAAAAATTGTTTGTCACAAAGACGGTAAAACCTTTGAAATTGATTCAAGGCCTTCTGATGCGATTGCAATTGGGTTAAGGTTTAATGTACCAATTTTCACTTTTGAATCAATCTTGACTGAAGCGGGAATAGTATTGTCTGATGATACTGAAGAGGAGATGACTAAGCTTCAAAAAACTGAAGAACATGCTCCTGCAGAAGTTTCAAAACCTGCATCTATCGATCAGTTAGATAGTCTATCCTCAGATAAATTGAAGGAAATGCTCAATGAAGCTTTAGAAAAAGAGGATTACGAAAGAGCAGCAAAGATCAGAGATGAAATAAATAAACGAAATTAAACGCTTTACTAATAACGGTTAAGATGCCATCAGTCATGTGTGATTGATGGCATTTTTTATGCATTCATCGTAGATTTAGGCTATATTTAGTCATTAAAACCAGTAAAATTGACCTACATCGACGTGATCATGTGGTCTATCGAAAATAAAATAATTGCGCATTGATAAGTATTACTTTTGTTTAGAGTTGTTTTGAGGAGAAATGTGTTACTAGAATGGTATGTTTACTGCCTGAAGGAAACTAAACTCGCAATGCAATGACTAGCTATGAAATAAGGGATATTACGGGGATTATTCCAATAATGAAAAAATTATGGTAGTTAAACGACACAATTGGTTAGTGGCACTCTTTATACTGTTATCCTTCAGTATAAAATTACAAGCGCAAGACGGTGGAGCCACCTATGAAACAGCCTCTGGAATCCTCCAGATTGCAATTTCCAAATACGAAAACAGAAGTTTTAATCAAGCCATTGAATACAGTGAGAAAGGCCTGGACCAATCACTGGAGCTTGGAGATGACCTGTTGATACTCAATTTTAGGAGTATTCTTGGAAATTCATACCTATCTCTTAAAAAACATAAAGAAGCAGCAAGTCAATTTCTCAGAATTGCTATTGTTGCAGAACAGGAGAATAATCTTGAAACCGTAGCAAATGGGTATTTCGCGCTTGGAAATACCTATTCGGATATGGGTGCCTTTAAGAATGCTGCAGCTAACTATATCAAAGCTCATGATTATTTTGAGCAGGCCGGTGACAATGCGGGAAGGCAGGATGCCCTGGAAGGAGTCGCTTATAACTACTTTTTTGCGAATGATTGGAATAATGCAGCAAAGTACTTTGATAGATTATTGGCCATATCAGGATCAAATGCACGTGCTTCTTTGACTGCCAACCAAAAACTGGCTGAGATATTTCAGGAGATGAATCAGCCAAACAGGAGTATACCGCATTTAGTGGCAGTATATGATATTTTGAAAGCAAACAAAAAACGAGTAGAATCAGCAGCATTGGCTAATGAGCTTTGCAAGTTGATGCTTGACATAGACGATTACTCCAAAGCCATCAAGTATGGAAAAGAGGCTATCTCACTAAATGGAAGTGATCCGGCTTATACCATGAATGTGGGTGCAGTTTATTTGGCTCAGGATGATTTTTCATCAGCTGATAAATATTTCAATGACGCTTTAAACCTTGCCATTGTCAATAACGATGAATCAGTAAAAGCTGAAATCTATAATTTAAAAGGTGAGCTGAGTTTTGCTCAAAAAGATTATGCCGCAGCATTAAATTCATTATCTCGAGCAGAAGAATTAGCATCTGGCAATATGACCGACGTTTTGTTGGTCAACTACGAATTAACTACTGAGGTAGCCGGGAAGGCTGGTGATAATGCCAAACAAAACTCTTATAGTGCGAAACTTTCAGATTTGAGGAATCAAATAGAAAAAGCTGAAGCAAGAGAGATGTCACAGATAGCCTCAGCAGATAAGATTGCAACGAATTACGACAAACAACTTAGATTAGAAATAACAAATGAGTTGAGTCAACTTCTAGCAGCAAGAAAAACAGAGCTCGAATCAGAAAAGAAACGACAGCAACGGGAACTGCTAAGTAAGCAAAGACAACTTGCAGTGAATGAAGAAACCAGAGCAGAACAGGAAAATGTAATTCTGCAGCAAGAACTTCAAGCCAAAGAACGTCAGATTCAGATATCAAAACTTCAGCAAGAAACTGAAGCTGAGAAACAGGCAAAACTTGAGAAAATTAAGCAGCTAGAAGCAGCCGAGCAGGCAAAACTAATTTTGGAGCAGGAAAATAAAATTAAAGCTCAGGAAATAGAAGTGGCAAAAGCCAATAGAAAATTCCTGATCATTGGAATATCGGCAACAATTTTGATTTCATTGACTTTGATGTTTGCTTTCTATAGAGTGAATAAGTCAAGGAAGATTATTCGAGAGCAGAACCTTAACCTTGAGTCTCAACAGAAAACAATTCAAAAGAGGAATTTACAGTTGAAAAGAAGTTCTGAGCATTTACAGAAAAGCAATAATATGTTGAAGAACGCTCAGAAAAACCTTGAAAACGCATTGATGGAAGAACAAAAAATGCGTAGTAGACTTGAGGACACTAACAAGGAATTGAAAGATACACAGGTACAGCTGATCCATGCTGAAAAAATGTCCTCGCTTGGTCAATTAACAGCTGGTATTGCCCATGAGATCAATAACCCGATAAATTTTGTGGTAAACAGTTCCAATATCATTCAAATGAACTTCGAAGAGTTCAAAGAGATTTTTGAAGCCATGTTGCAAATCAGGGATAATGACGCTGCTGAGATCAAAGAGCTTGTCTCAAGGATCGATCCTGAGGAAATGAAAGAATCTCTGGAATTAGTAGATGAAATGCTGGAAAATCTCAACTATGGAGCGGATAGGGTAACAGAAATTGTGAAAGGACTAAGAACATTCTCGAGGTTTGATGAAGCTGAGATAAAAATTGTCGATCTACATGAAAACCTTGATTCCTCACTTCTTATACTTCATAATAAGTATAAAGACATGGAACTTGAGATAGAGAAAGAGTTTGCAGAAGATTTACCTAAGATTGAATGTTATCCAGGCCAGTTAAATCAGGTGTTTGTGAACATCATCAATAACGCCATAGATGCAGTGGATGCTACTGGTAAGCCAGGAAAGATCAAAATAGCATCGAAAAACCTGGATGCTGATAAAATTACAATTTCTATTAGTGATACTGGAGGCGGTATACCTAAAGAAAACCTCGAAAAGATCTTTGACCCATTCTTTACTACAAAGGATGTTGGTAAAGGAACAGGTTTAGGGTTGTCAATCTCTCACAGTATTATTGAACAACACTCCGGTAATATAAAAGTTAACAGTGAAATAGGAAAAGGTACAGAGTTTGTGATAACATTGCATAAATCTTTATTTTCGGTCAATAAAAAAGAAGAAACAGCAGAAGTTACTTCTAATTAAGATTTATAAATGGCTATACTCAAGGACAAACTGGATGTTCGCAACTTAAATAAGTACAACATTCTGTACGTTGATGATGAGGAAATCAACCTTAAAGTTTTTAAGGAAACCTTCAAAAAGGACTATAATGTCTACACAGCTCTAAGTGGAAGAGAAGCGCTTCAACTGATTGATGAGCACAAAGAAATAGACATGGTCATCACAGATCAGCGGATGCCGGAAATGTCAGGCACAGAACTTCTTGAGAAGGTTGTCCATAAAAACCCAAATATGCTCAGAATGATTATGACAGGCCACAGTGACCTTGAAGTGATTGTGAAAGCCGTCAATGAGTATGGTATAGACCAGTATGTTACTAAACCATGGGATTCGAAGAACCTGAAAGATACGCTGGATAATTTGCTGGCTAACTACAGCAAGGAGATCCTCAAGAAAGAAACCGGGAAGGCAACTGCTGATGATCAGGAAAATAAGATGGTCGACTATGCGAAGACGTTGATCAACATGAAGGAAAGTAAAATTGAGCTACTCAGAAAATACTTTCCAATGCCACTTATCATAAATTACTCTAAGTATTGTGAAGGAAGAGAAAATATATTTATTGACGAGTCGAGGAATGAGAACAGTGTAATATTTGTTCTTGTAAACTGTACAGTTAATGATGTTCCAGGCAGTCTGATCAAATCCAATATTGTGGATTTGGCGAAAGAATATTTGCTCAGTATCACAAAATTTGACCCAGCCCACTTATTTGATTATTTAGCTGAAAAAGCAAATGAAGTAACTAAGAAACATTTCTATGATAATATCAGAATAGGTCTGACATTATTCTTTCACAACAAGGATAAGAAAAGAGATATTGTGATATCAAATACACATATGATTTACGGTTACAAAGATGACCAACCAATTAACCCGGAAACCATGATGGGAGATGCTGCAAATGTTAAAGCAGAAGGAGCAAAAGTTTATAATATCTCAGAAGATAATTGCGACAAACTCTACATGTACGCTATAGACACCATCATTGATAAAGACATTTTTGAAGGTAACTTACTTACAAAATTGGAAGAAGGGCAGGAAATGTCCTATGGAGAGCAGATTATTTCGCTACAAGCATTTTTAAATTCATCCGTTTCTAATAGTGGCGTAGATAAATTCTCTCTGATAGGGCTGGATTATACCATTGAGTAACTCGAAATTGTATTATTCAAGTATATTCCGTTAACTTTACATGCCAATCAGCTGAAGTGAGAAGGAATCTAACATTTTTGTTGGGATCATAAAGATATATTTAGAATGCTACTTAAGGACACGTCATCCTCTGATGTATTGAATAAAAAGTACAACATACTTTATGTTGATGATGAGGAAATTAACCTAAGGGTATTTAAATCTACTTTCAAAAAGCACTATAACGTCTACACCTGTTTAAGTGGTCCTGAAGCACTGGATTTATTACAAACAGAGAAAATTGATTTGATCATTACAGATCAAAGGATGCCTAAAATGAATGGGACGGAGTTACTTGGCAAGATTGTCCCAAAGCACCCTAATATTTTAAGGATGATCATGACCGGTTTCAGTGACCTGGAAGTAATCATTACAGCTGTTAACAATTTTGGCATTCACCAATACATCACCAAACCCTGGGAATATCAGGAATTGAAAGAAACAATCGATAATTTCTTAAAGGGTGAGTTCAGTGACAGTCTGATGCCTGAGATTTCAAGGACACAAGTGGAAAGCCCTGCCAGAGTTCAAACAGAGGAACCGGAGCAGTCTAATGGTCGACCAAAAGAAGAGGAGCCTGTATTTGATCCGGATGGTGCAGATTTAAAGAAGTTTACAGAAGCGTTAATCAGTAGCAAGGCTGACAATTTGTTCATACTTGATAAGCACTTTAGCCGAACATTTTTACTGAATTATTCAGGGTCTTGTGAAGGGAAAGAAAACCTGTTTATCTATGAATTCAAGAAGGAAGATGCAGTCTTGACGTTTTTGATTGGCACAGACATAATCGGAATTCGGGGTACAATGGTAAAAGCTAATATTGCCGAATTTGCAAAAGACCTGTTGCTAGATAAAAAAGCCTTTAATCCGGTAGAATTTTTTAAAGATTTAAGTAGTTCAGTTACATCATACTTAAAAATACTTGGGCTTACAGATAAGAATGTAAATATTCAAATGATCTATAAGCACATATCCAAGCCAAATGTTTGGTTGCTTACCAATACCGATAACCATTTGTTTTTTAAGCACGGCCAGGAAACAGAAGTTGAAGTTCATTCAAAATTATCAACACACCAGTTACGGATTTACAGGTTAACTCCAGAGAGATGTGATCGTTTTTACATGTTTAGCCGTGATTCAGAGAAACTGGAGGGAACGTTTGAGAATGATGTGAGAACCAAGTTGATAACAGTTCAATCAACATCTCCGGAAGCAAGAAAAGTAGAAATGAGATCTTTTATTGATTACAGTATTTCCAATGCCACAATAGATAAATTCACCTTGCTCGGGATTGATCTATAACTAGTTACAATCTTTTTCTGTGTTACCCCTTCCATTGTCATTGAATGTTTTAAATTAGCGGCTTGTCCTAAGTCTACATTTGAATGGAATATCTCAGAGGGCTGATCGGCCTGATTTGTCTCGTTGGATTTGTCTATTTATTTTCTACCAACCGATCAAAGATTGATTGGCGTCTTGTTGGTATTGGAATAAGTCTTCAGATTTTGTTTGGTGTATTGGTGAAGAAAGTCAAATTCGTGAGAATTGGATTTGATTGGGTGAGCAATCAATTTGTTACCTTACTGGGGTTTGCAAATGATGGAACAGCCTTTCTTTTTGGAGACTATTTAATGAATCAGGATAATGTAGGGTTTGTATTTGCTCTTAAAGTTCTTCCCACCGTAATTTTCTTTTCAACCCTCACTGCGGGGCTTTATTATCTCGGAGTTTTACAGGTTTTGGTTAAGGGAATAGCCTGGGTAATGGCCAAAACTATGCGTCTTTCAGGAGCTGAATCCTTAAGTGCAGCGGGTAATATATTTTTGGGGCAGACAGAAGCTCCTTTACTTGTCAGACCTTTTATTCCCAAAATGACAGTTTCAGAACTAATGTGTCTGATGACAGGAGGAATGGCTACTATAGCAGGAGGAGTATTAGCGGGGTATGTGGCATTTTTAGGGGGAGAAGACCCAGCATTACGTGCCCAGTTTGCATCGTATCTGTTGAGTGCATCAATAATGAATGCACCCGCAGCTATTGTTATGGCAAAAATTGTCATGCCAGAACTCAATAGGGACCAGATAGATTCCAGTTTGAATGTGAATACTGAAACACTTGGTGTCAATCTTGTGGATGCATTGGCAAAAGGAGCAGCAGATGGTTTAAAACTGGCTATGAATATAGGCGCTATGTTATTGGCTTTCATAGCAATCATCTTTGCTGTCAACTATCTATTATCCAGCTTCGGTGATCTTGTTGGTTTAAATACCTGGGTCATTGAATTTACAGACGGGAGATTTCAGTCTTTTTCTCTTGAGTTTATTTTGGGTCAGGTATTCAGAGTATTTGCCTTTTTGATTGGGGTAGATTGGAGTGAAAGTGCTTTGGTAGGTAGTTTATTGGGGCAGAAGATTGTTATCAATGAATTTGTTGCTTATACAGGTCTGGCTGAATTTAAGAGTGCAGGTTTGTTGAGTGATAAATCTATTCTCATTGCTACCTATGCGTTATGTGGATTTGCCAATTTCAGTTCAATTGCAATTCAAATAGGTGGGATAGGTGGTATGGCCCCATCTCAGCAGGGAACCATTTCAAAACTTGGCTTTAGGGCCTTACTAGCTGCCACGGTTGCTACCATGATGACAGCTACAATAGCAGGGGCACTTTTTTAGCCCTTGACTTTCAGTCCTTTTACCATTAAAAGAGCGGATGCCTTGTTGGTGGCCAATGGAATATTGTGAACGTCACATATTCTCATTAACATCTGGACATCGGGTTCGTGGGGATGTTTATCTAACGGATCTCTGAAGAATATGACAAGGTCAAGCTTTTTCTCAGCTGCCAGGGCTGCTATTTGTGCATCACCGCCTAGTGGCCCACTTAGGAATTTATGAACTTCTAAACCAGCGTTTTCTACATGGCCTCCTGTTGTTCCTGTCGCTACAATTTCAGCTTTTCCCAGGTAACTTTTGTTCTCTAACAGGAAGGATACCATATCAGCTTTTTTACCGTCGTGGGCGATGATCGCGATTTTCATAATTCCGAGATTAAAATTCTGGCTTGAAGTTAGAATTCTTTTCTATTAAATGGAATGGTAGGATCATAAAAAAGCCCTAAGGAAACCTAAGGGCTTTGTTAATAAACTATACGAAAAATTCAAAAAAGACTAATTATGAGTATTATTAGTTCCCATATACTTTAGGTTAGGTTTCGGAGCACCGCTCATGATCTCTTCATTAGCAAATTCCTTATACTTCTCGAAGTTCTCATTAAAGGCGTCAGCCAGTTCGTTAGCTTTCTTATAGAATGCTACGTCATTTTTCCATGTTTCTCTCGGACTCAAAACCTCTGAAGGGACTTCAGGGCATGTCATAGGGATTTCTGTGCCGAATATTGAATGCGTCCTGTAGCCAACATTATCCAGTGTTCCGTTTAATGCGGCTGTGATCATGGCTCTAGTGTATTTGAGCTTGATCCTAGATCCAACACCATAAGGACCACCAGTCCAACCAGTGTTGATCAACCAGATGTTTACTTCATACTGTTCCATTTTCTTACCTAACATTTCTGCGTACTTAGTTGGGTGAAGAGGTAAAAATGGAGAACCGAAACATGCACTAAAAGTAGTTTGTGGTTCAGTAATACCAGCTTCTGTGCCTGCTACTTTGGCGGTATACCCAGAAATAAAATGGAACATGGCCTGAGCTTTATTTAGTTTCTGAATTGGAGGGATTACTCCAAAAGCATCACAAGTAAGGAAGAAGATGTTTTTAGGAACACCTCCTACAGAAGGAGAAACGGAATTGGCAATGTGATAAATTGGGTAAGCCGCTCTCGTATTTTCAGTTACTGTAGCATTCTCATAGTCTACTGTTCTTGTACCATCCTGATACCTGGTGTTTTCAACAATGGCGCCAAACTTAATGGCATCAAATATCTCAGGTTCTTTTTCTCTGGTTAAGTCAATTACTTTAGCATAGCAACCACCTTCAAAGTTGAATACGTTTTTATCAGTCCACCCATGTTCATCATCTCCAATTAATCCTCTGTTGGGGTCTGCAGAAAGGGTAGTTTTCCCTGTTCCTGATAAACCAAAGAAAATGGCAGTGTCATGCTTCTCATAACCAATATTTGCGGAGCAGTGCATGGACAGAACACCTTTTTCTTCCGGAAGCATGTAGTTTAAAACTGAGAAAATTCCTTTTTTCATTTCTCCGGCATATCCAGTTCCTCCGATTAGGATGATTCTCTTAGAAAGGTTTATGATGGCGAAATTGCCTTGTCTTGTGCCGTCAGTATCCGGATCAGCTTCAAATTCCGGAATATGAATGATGGTAAAATTAGGGTCAAAAGATTCAAGTTTGTAACGCTCCGGTCTAAGGAACATGTTGTAGCAAAACAGGTTATGCCAGGCATTGGTGTTGATCACCCGAAGGTTCAACCTGTATGTCTTGTCTGCTCCAGCATATGCATCACGCACAAATACTTCCTTATCTTTCAAGTGAGCAATCATTTTCTGATGAATTTGATCAAAATGCTCTTCAGAAATAGGGAAGTTCACAGGGCCCCACCAAACAGTGTTTTCTGTTTTAGCGTCTTTCACAATGAACCTGTCTTTCGGAGATCTACCAGTAAATTTACCAGTGTCTGCCATCAAGGCACCAGTATCCGTAAGTGAACCCTCACCTCTTTGTAGTGCGTGTTCAATTAACTCAGCTGGTGTTAAGTTCCAGTAGGCTTTACTTACCTCAGTAATTCCTACCTTATCCAGACCGTTTTGTGTTGGTTTTAAGCCAATTTCTTGCATTACTTTTTTGAATTTGTTGTTTGTTTAAGGCGGCAAAGCTAATAAATAAAAGTGTTGCAAAATAGCAAAAAACGCACTTTCAAACGTTTGCATGACCAAAAAATAGGCTTATGACTTTAATGCAAAAAATTATGTATTTTGCGGGATATTTTGACAACACTTTTTTGTAACAATAAATTAAGCAACAAGCGAAACCTAATCTTGTATGGAGGAAAACGAAAAACCTTACATTGACTCTGGTAAGATTTTACCGGAAACCACAGTAAAAGCATTTATCCTGGGAGCCATCCTGTCAGCTGCTTTAGCCGCGGCAAATGCATACCTGGGATTGTTTGCAGGTCTAACAGTATCAGCATCGATTCCTGCGGCTGTTATTTCCATGGCTGTATTGAAACTGTTTAAAAAGAATAACATTTTAGAAAACAATATTGTACAAACAGCAGCATCAGCAGGAGAGTCTCTTGCAGCTGGTGTAATATTTACTTTTCCAGCCCTTGTATTGATGGGGTACTGGACAGAATTCAGCTATCTGGAAACAGCACTAATCGCATTGGCAGGAGGGGTATTAGGAGTATTTTTTACTATACCACTACGATCTGCCCTGATTGTTAAACAGAAATTGAAGTTCCCTGAAGGAGTAGCCACTTCAGAAGTACTAAAAAGTGGTGAAGAAGGTGGTAAGGCAATTATGTATTTAGCAATAGGTGGTCTGGTTGGAGCTTTCGTGAAGATTTCCGAATCTGGATTGAAAATTTGGGATGCAGTTTTTGAAAAAGCTTCATTCGCTGCTGAAAAAACTTACTTGTATTTTGGAATGAACCTGAGCCCGGCTTTGATGTCAGTAGGATATATTGTGGGACTTAGAATTGCAACACTGGTTTTTGCCGGAGGAGTAATTAGCTGGTGGGTAGCGATTCCAATTTACCTGGCTATAAATGGTAACCCAACAGGCCTTGATGCAGAAGCATTAGGAGGTTCTACCTGGAGTTCTCAAATTAGGTTCCTGGGAGTAGGCGCCATGGTAGTTGGCGGTTTATGGGCCTTGATAAGCCTTAAAGGGGCAATTGGATCTGCTCTAAATGCAGGGTTGAAGGCAATAAAAAGCAAAGGAGAAGAACAAGAGGTTCTAAGAACCGAAAAAGATACTCCAATGAAATGGGTGATCATCGGAATTGGTGCTATGGTTGTTCCAATTTTCATTATTTATTTAAGAGAAATTGAGCAAATTCCAATTTCAATGTTGATGGCGATAATCATGGTCATTGCAGGGTTTTTATTTGCCTCAGTAGCGGGATATATGGCAGGACTAGTTGGAAGTTCTAATAATCCTATCTCAGGTGTAACCATTGCTACAATCCTAACTTCTTCATTGATTTTATTAGCACTTTTGGGGACGGGTTCGGAGAAAGGTCCAGCTGCTGCCATAATGATTGGTTCTGTTGTGGCATGTGCTGCAGCAATTGCCGGAGACAACATGCAAGATTTGAAAGCTGGTCATATACTTGGCGCTACTCCTTACAGGCAACAAATAATGCAGATGGTAGGTGTGGTTGCAGCAGCGTTTGCTATGCCATCTATACTTGAGCTTCTAAATCAGGCGTACGGCTTTGGGCCTGCTACAGCTGAGCATCCAAATGCACTTGCCGCACCTCAAGCAACTTTGATGCAAAGTGTAGCTGTTGGTGTTTTTGGAGGAGGACTTCCATGGACGATGGTATTTATTGGAATGGGACTTGGTGTTTTGATAATCATTGCTGATAAAATTCAAGAAGCCAGAGGATCCGAATGGAGAATTCCAGTATTGGCCGTAGCGGTTGGTCTATACTTGCCATTTGAGTTAGATAGTGCCATTATGCTGGGCGGAATAATTGCGTTTATGGTGAGTAATTATCAGAAGAAAAAGAAATCTGAAGTGAAGGATGTTGCTGCAGCTGAACAAAGGAGTAACAGGACCGGATTACTTTTTGCTTCAGGTCTGATAACAGGAGAAGCTTTGATTGGAATTTTGCTGGCTATTCCAATTGTAATTACTGAAAGAGATGACTTCATGGCAATCGTTGACAATACTTTTGGAAGTTTGCCAGGTCTGGCCGTTATTGTTGCCATTTGTATCTATCTATATCACCTGGCTACAAAAGCATTTAAAACAGAATAAGGTTATTGATATCTATTTAAGAAGGATCATCTAAATTTTTAGATGGTCCTTTTTTTTGTGGGGATAACATTAAGAGAACAAATACATAAGAAGAAAGATAAAAGACAGGAATGTCTTTTCAATTTTTCACAACCCTACATGCTTTGTCTTTTTTCTAAAATCTTTGCTCCTGGCAGATCATCAAAAGAAAGGTTTCCATTTTTCTTCCGGAGACCTAGGAGTCAACAGGCTAATTGAAATCAATGCCACCAAAGATAAAATCAATGAAGGGATGGCAATGTAATCCGTATCTACAGGGAAGCTCACACCAAACACGCTGAATGAGGCTCCTGTACTTTCCATTATTTTATTAATTACAGGTACAGACATCCCACAGATGATAGAAGCGACACCACCCTGAGCAGTTACACGCTTCCAAAAGAATGAGGCTAATAGGACAGGGGCAAGGGATGCTCCAATCATTGTGTACGAAATGAATGCCATTTCAAGGATCGTTTCAAATTGGGAAACCATCAAATAAGCAATTACTCCCAGGACAACAACAATGATACGTTGGACTTTTAGAGAGTTACCATTCTCGCCTTTGATCACATATTTTGAAATCAGGTCTCTGGATACATTTGTAGAAGTAACCATTAGGAAAGTATTTCCAGTGGAAAGGATAATCGCCAGGCCAGCTGCAAATAATACTGATCCAGCCAGTGCAGGCATTTGCTCAAAACCGATTCTCAAAATGATTTCTTCTGCCATGGCCTGATTTACTTCACCGTTTTCAAGAAAAAACCTTGGGTCCTCTGAATAGATAGCAAATCCTACTACGGCGATCGTACACATCAAAACTTCAATGCCAACAACACCAATTAACATCCAAAAAACAGCTTGCTTTGCGGCCTTCTCATCTTTGGCAGAGTTGAATTTTTGATACATTGAACTTTCACTCATCAAGAGCAGGAATGTTGGAAGAATAATACCGATGATCCAGAAGATATCATGACCTTCAGTAATGGATAGGTAGTCGGGGTTTTTGGCATTGATGGTTGTGATTACCTGATCCCACCCTCCATGTGACTCAATAGCAAACGGTAGTGCCATCAGCATGGCGATAATCATTATAGCTCCATTAAAAATATCAATGGAAACAATTGATACCATACCTGCAAGTGCAGTGAAAGCTATGATCACAATGCATGAAATGATCATTCCCATCTCGGGTGAAATAGCTCCCTCTGTGAGGATACTAATGAACCTTCCTCCTCCTTTAAACTGGTAACCAGCAATCACCAGGTAAGCAACAATAATAGTAACTGTACCTAATAACCTTGCGGTGTTATTGTACCTTGTCTCAAGTAGATCTGTTAATGTGTATTTAGCAATCTTTCGTACCCTGGAGGCAATGAAATACACTAAAATGATTCCAACCCAGGCGCCAGCTGAAAACCAAAGTTCTGAAAAACCAGTACGAAATGTCAGTCCTGCTGTACCAAATAAACTACCAGAGCCAATCCATGTACAAATTAAGGTACCTACAAGCATATAAACCGGAACTCCTCTTCCTGCAACAACGAAATCAGCTTCAGTTTTGACAGAACGACTCTTGTAAACAATAATACCAATAAGAATGGCTAAATAACCGAGGGTTACGATTAGGTATGTCATGGGCTAATTTATTTCAAATCTGGCAAACCTAACAATGAAATTTGAAACATAAAACCTTTGCTTCTTTTATAAACAGAAGTTCAGATGAAACAAAAAACCACCTAATAAATCAGGTGGTCTTCATTGATATCTATTAATAAGTTCATTTACCGTGGTGGTAGAGGAGCGATTGTAAATCCAAAACTCAGGTTAACTCTTTTCGCGTTAGGAACATTTATGCTAGAAATAATATTGTCCATCAGGAGATGAAACCTGATTGGTCCCATGTTAAACATCATTCCCGCTCCAAAATCAACTGGTTGTTGAGGTGTTTTAGAGAATGTTCCAGATAGTGCCAGTATTCTTCCGAATTCATGTGTGTAACCTACGCCTATGGCAGTTCTTAATCTTCCCAAATCAAAAGTGTTTGCCCAGGTACCGGAAGCATATCCATTTTCATTAACTCTATAGGTTGCACCCATATAAACACTTGGATTCAAGCCTGTAACGAATGTTGTTTCAACAGTGTCAGGAGCAATTACATCCTCATAGTTTTCTTCAAATTCTGCACTAAAATCCTCTGCTTCCACATTGATACCTTCCAGTACAAAGGTTTGGTCATCTAATTGAACTTCATAAGTCGCATTGCTCCATCCGATAAAACCTATGTCGTTCACTGCGAAGTTAAATGTCCATTCATCGTTAAAAAACAACTGGGCCCCAAAGTCGAGACCAAAACCTCCGCCTCCGATTTCCCCTGCAGTGATTCCTTCATCAATATTATCATCATCGTAAATATCGAAACCAGCCAATCTGAGAGAAGCTTGTTGAAATGCAAATGTAGTTTGATAGGTATTTTCATCTGTAGTGATATCAATTGCGGCTCCATTATCTAATTCAGCCATTGCACCTCCGGCTAAATACTTCATTCTCAGACCTCCTCTTAAGTCCATTCCTGCTATATTGAAGTCACGGGCATATCCCACCCCAACTTCTACATAACTTCTCAATTTGAGTCCCAGGTCATTTACTTCATAAGTTTCGCCAAGGTACTCACCATTCCCATTATAGGCCCATCTCAGAATATCTTTTGGCATACCTAATACCGCAGATGATCTGCTATTGACAAAAAAGGAAAGATTTGAATTATCACCGATCATGAAGCCTAAACCAAAGAGTGGCACATCTAATTTCATTGAAATAAAATCATCCCGTTCATTGTTCAGGTATTCACCTAATTTTAACCTTACAGAATCACCGGTAACCTCAAACAAATCATTATAAGATGCAGGAGAATTTAGATCTGCACTAAAACCGCTTAGCCCAGGTAATGAAACGTACCATTTAGTGTTAGGGAAATAGGATGCATTTTGATTAGGTGTAAGAAACGAATTTCTTCCCATGTGATATTGAGCCAGGTTCAACTGTGCGTTTGCGCTAAAACCTGTCGAGATAATGATAAGTATTATTGCTAATTTTTTCATGTTCAGGAGGTGATTAAAGTTCAACAGTTAAACCAAGTAGTGCAGCAAGTCTAAACTCAATCTTTTGATTGGTGGTAAGTGTAGTACGTTCACCAGGAGGGCTATTGAGTCTTAGTGTAACGAAAATATTCTTTGAATCTATCAAATCTTGTATTTCGTCTTCGTTGAGCTCCAACGCCGCAGGATTAAGACTTTCCAATTCGGTAAAGTCAAAATCGTTTTCGCCAACATTCCTGGTAAGTTGTAATTCTGTAATGGAGTACGTTGTATCATTGCTGTTACTTACAAATCCCATTTGAGCCGAAACTTCAATTGGGATTGAACTTTTATAGTTTATTTGAACTCGTGCGATTTCTCCACCTGTTATTGACTCAGAGTCGATACCATCAAAATCAAATACTTGTTCAATGTTATCAAGTGTGGCGTCCATTGGTAAAATGGCAGTACCCGATAGTCCCATAAATACTTCATCATCTGATTCTGGTATTACAACAAAGCTTCCAGGTTCGTTATGAAGTACGGCTGAAACATCGAAGATGAATTCATTTGGTATTTCCGAGAAAACCTCCACAATGTTACTGGTCTGCCGGTTTATTCTGATTGTATCCTTCGATGGGGTAAGACTTGAATAATTGGTTACAAAACTTTGAGCTGTTCTGATCTCACCTATTGATGGATCGCGAATTTCAAGTTGAATCCCTTCAGGTGATTCATTGGTAATGGCACGTACATTAGAAAAATCAACTGTGAGCGGAATACCCAGGTAATTGTCGATGTAGAATTCCAATTGAGGGTTTTGGAATTCTATAGTACCATTTGTAAAGTCTCCAAAACCTTCGAACTTTACATTTTCAGGGTCAATAGAGAAATCTTGTTCCGCGAAACTCCCTCTAATCGCATCAAATGATCGAATATTCAGGTCACTTGTACCTACCTGGATAAAAACTGGTGTACTGTTGGTTATTGTAGTTCCTGGAGGTAATAAAACATCATCCACTCTTAACCGGAACTGCACTATGTTTAATGTGTCATCTGCAGGATCAGCTGCGTCTCGTGCCAATTCGAAATCTGTGTATGTATCTACTAGCGGAATTGGTTGAAATTCATCCCTGTTTTCATTTACTGTTATCGGGGAGTCGTCTGCAGTGAAGAATGAGTTTAATCCTCTCAATGTATAATCAAAATCAAGCCCGGTCATTTGAAACTGAAAGGAACCTTCTCTGAAATAGATCTCAGTTATCGAAGTGCCACTATCAGCTATAAATTCAAAGTCTAGTGTATCGATTAGATCCTCAGTAGTGAAATTTAAGTTTGCACCGAATTGATTCAATGAGTCAACTATTTCAAACAATCCCCTTGAAAAAGCTGAAGTATTTTGGATTGACCCACCAACAGAGGAAAGGTCAATGTTGCTAAAAGGTCTGAGTTCTTTATTTTCACTGACCTGATCGATACTGATAACATCTGTTTCATCCAGAACATCTCCTTTAGTAACAGTAATGTCATCAACTTTAAATTGTAATTCAATAACTGTCCCGCTGGTTGAATCGATTGTTAGATCAGTGGTGTCTAACTCTTGTAGCAAACGTGCCATGGAATAACTGCCATAGCCTATCTCTAAAGCGTAAACAGGTGATGCATCATCTACATAAACGTTATCACCAAACTGAATGTCTTCATAATTACAGCTGACTATAACCAATGCAAGGAGCAAAGTGAACAGACCAGTATTTAATTTCATGTTTTGTGTGTTTTTTTATAAAAACAAATCTCCTCCAAATATTTGGAAAATCGTTATTGATTGATCGGTAGATTAGGGTTGCTTATCGAATTTGTTGGACAATTCGATGAGAGATAGTCTATTTGTAAGATAATGCAAAATATGATTACTTCTTAAATCGTAGGAGTAAATTCCCAATGGCTTAATGTAATTAGATCAGAAAGAAGGGACTATCTGGTTGAATCTCGTTCTACTAATTTTGGCGAAATAGTAAATGATTCATTGCTATCACCTTCGTCATTTATAAGTTGTAAAAGTTTATTAGCGCACGCTTCCCCCATACTTTGAATGGACCTGTCGACGCTAGTTAAAGATGGACTCAACCAAGAGCAATAGAAGCTGTTGTCAAACCCACAAACAGATATTTCTTCTGGGATGTTAATACCTGCTTCTTTGAGGAGATTTAGAATAATTGCCGCGTTCTGGTCATTGTAACATACAATACAATCAATTTTTTTTAGGTCAACTTCTTTGAACACTTCTGAGAAGTTGTCTTTTTCCTGATAAAAGGTGACTAAGCTTGCACCGGCTTCATGACAAGCTTTTTTATAGCCAGCTAAACGGCTTTCATTATTGGGTAAGTGTCTGAACGAACTTACAAATAAGAATGATTTTAATCCCTTTTCTGTCAGTTGTTTTCCAGCCATATAGGTCGCCATTTCATCTTCAGCATCCAGGTAGGGAATTTTACTATTGTATATAACACGGTCAAACTGTAGGATCTTTGTCCTGGGTGAAAGGTCTTCCAACCAATCTAGTGATTCAGTACCCTTTGCATTAGAGATTAACAGACCATCTACATTGTTGTTGATCAGTGTATTTAAAGCCTTGTTTTGCAAGTCGATCTCGTCACTTGTTTGCATGAGCATGGTCTGGTAGCGATGTTGTGCGAATACTTTTTGCATACCTTTTAAGGCGAGGGAGAAAAAGCTATGACTTACATCGGGGATAACAATACCGATTGTGTGAGTGGACTTTGTTTTTAAACTAATTGCAGAAAGATTTGGCATATAGTTTAGCTCTTTTGCCACTTTTAGCACCAGTTTTGCTTTTTCGCTTTTGGGTTCGTAGACACCATTTAATACTCGGGATACTGTGGAAACAGATACGCCTGCTACTTTTGCAATGTCTTTTATACTTACACTCTCCATTTTGGGATTGTTGAGATATGTTGTTCGACACCAAGTTAATAAGCTCATTACTCAATTCATATAATAATCTTATATGAGACTTACAATTTTTGTGGTAAGAAGTGTAATTAAGAAAACATGTCTACAATTATTGACCTATGTGAGAGTAGCAATAAAAAAGCAGCCAACTACTATTGACTGCTTTCCAGGCGGGGTATTTAACGGACATTCAAACTTTGCATGATACTAATTGCATCACGCGGATTTCTTATAACTAATTGTCTTTTCTAATATCTCTTCTCGATTGAATGGTTTATGAATTACATGGTCAATTCCACATTCATTTAGTGCATAATGCATCAACTTATTATCCATAAACCCTGTTAGGATGATAGATGTAATGTTTGGGTTTTTTGACCTGATTAAGTTGATCAATTCAAGTCCGGACATTTTAGGCATAGTCTGATCACTTATTACTATGTCAATTTCATCAATTCCTCTGAATTCAAGTGCCTCTTCGGCATCCTGAAAACAAATAATATCATAGGTTTTCCTGAATAAAGCCCGAAATACACTAAGGTTGGAGGCTTCATCATCGATAACCATTACTTTCAGTCTTTCTTCATGTTGATGGAACCGATTTCGATGTAATTTTTTAAATGGCATTTGTGAATAAATTAGCTGGTTTTGTATTTTTTGGTATTATGCTGCAATACTTAATTTGTTTCCCTGAATTGCAGCATGTACGGTTTGCTCTAGTACCTCTCTTACAATTGGCTTTACTACATAGTTGCTTGCTCCCAATTCAAGTGCTTTTTCTTGCATGCTTTTTTGACCTACTGCACTAATCATAACAATTTTACTCGTTACGTTATGTTTCTTGAATACGCGCAAGATCTCAATTCCAAGCATATCTGGGAGTACATTATCTAAAGTGATCAAATCTGGTTGCAATTCTAAAGCCATGTCTATAGCTTCCTCGCCATTTGATGCTTCGCCTACAACGTTGTAGCCATTGGCCACTAAGATTTCTTTTACTTGTGCTCTGATAAACATAGAGTCATCAACGATTAATACATTTTTCATTTCTTCCTGGTGTTTGATTAAAAGATGTTTGTTTCGAATTCTTTTGCTAATGTACGTAGATATTAGCATATAGTCTACATCAACATAGATAAAAATGTTCGTTTGGTCTTATTTTTAGACTAAACGGGAATATTTAAGGATGAACAGGTGCTAATCTTTGCGTGAGGTGTAGAATAAAAGCTAATCTATTTAATTTGAATTAGAATATAATATATAAAAAAGAGCCATGATGGCTCTAATAACTTGAAAGGCACTAAACGGTTTAATAAAATAAATTAGTCAATACTGATCTCGATCTCCACTTCTTCACTTACAAAACCACCAAACATGCCAAACCCATTCTCTACATTAGATTGGATGAATACCGGCTCAGCGAATGCATCACCATCAGCATAATCCGAAATACGAAGAGACCTGTAGTAGTCGTAGTAGGTTTTATTGCAGGATTTCAATACCAAAATTCGTGTACTTGTTTCAGTATTATCATTGTAGTTATAGTAATCCGCCCTTACTTTGATTGTATGCTTTTTGCCATTAAAAAGAGCATCATCAAAATAAACATTGCTTCCCCAGGCCGTTGGATCATCCTCGAACTCTGAGTCTGATACTGCCCCAAGCTCCAGGTATTCCGGGTAGATAGATACACCTCTAATGGTATCAGTAATGAATTCATCAAGAATTTCATCGTAGTATTCTTCTGTGTAATACCATTCATCGATATTATATACCTGAATTTCATAATAATTGGACTGGATAGGATCTTCTATATCAAAAGAAAACTCGATTTGCTCCCAACCATCTCTTTGTACAATTCTCGTGCTAATGTTAGTGGGTCTGACGGTTTGGTCCGGTAGGCTAGAGGAAGCAGATACTGTTTCAAAACCTCTTTTCTCAGCGGTAATGGTATAAGAAATACCTGGTTCAGGGTAGGTATTAGATGAATAGACTCCCGCACTGGTAGTTTCAGGCATTTGGCCAATTAAAACATCGTTTGCGTAAAGCATCACTGTGGCATCAATTATTTGGTAGAAATTTCCATCTGTAAGAATATGAGCATCCTCAGATAGGTCAATAGTAATGAGACTATCTGGATGTATTACACCATTCATCACAAGACTGGGACCCTCATAGGGTACATCAACATCCAGTACTATTTCACAGCTAAAAAGGAAGTTGGCTAGAAAAGCTATATATATAATAGGTTTCATTATCTCTAGAATTTAAATGTGTATCTGATGAAAGGAAGAATTGGGAAGATGCTGTATTGTACAAACTTTTTATTGCCTTGTCTATCATATGAAAGGTCTACAAAGAAAGGGTTAGCCCTGCTGTAAGTATTATATGTTCCGAATGACCAGGTTTGTTCACCCCATTTGGTCTTTTTCGTCTTACTAATACTAAGGTCTAACCTGTGGTATGCCCTCATCCTAAATCCATTTCTACCATTGTAGTTCTCTACTTCGTTCCACCAAAAACTGTCTCCCTCAGCTCTTTTGTATCGGCTTATGGGTAATGAAACAGAATTTCCAGACCCATAAACCCAGGTTCCTGATACGGTAAGATTCTCTTTTATTTCGTAAACCGATGTAATGGCAATGTCATGCCTTCTGTCATATCGATAGGGAAAACGCTTCCCATCATCAATTTCAGGGAAAGCACGATAAGTCTTACTCCAGGTATAACCTATCCAGCCAGTGAACTTTCCTTTGGTTTTGTTAATAAAAAGCTCGAATCCATAGCTATCACCTGTTCCCGCAGTGATTTTATTTTCCCAGCTGTCACTTACATTCAGGTAGGTTGAGCCTTCTTTGTATTCAATCAGGTTTTCCATTTCCTTGTAGTAGGCTTCCGCACTGAATTCATAACCTTTATTAAAGTTTTTGGCAAAACCAACAGCATATTGCCATGCATTTTGAGGTTTTATTTGCTCAGTTGAAGGTACCCAGAGGTCGGTGGGAAGTCCGATTCCACTGTTTGTAAGCAAGTGAATGAATTGAGTCATCTTTACGAATGAACCTTTCAGTGATGTGGTTGAATTCAGTAGGTATCTGGCTGAAACTCTAGGTTGTACTGATTGGTAAAGCTTTTCACTTACATAAAAGCCTGAGTAATGTATCCCGGCATTGACCTTGAGGCTATTAGAGATTTTGATATCATCCTCCACATAACCAAAATACTCAATGGCATTTCTGGATTTTGCACCTACTATGGTATCGTTGGTTACATCTTTAAAGGCAACAGCACCAGGTTTAAATTGATGGGCCGTAGCACTTACACCAGTTTTGAATTTGTGATTTGGGTGTGGATCGTAATCAAAGTCGGCTTTCATGGCAAAATCACGAATTCCAGACAAGTATTGGTATTCATATGTTTCGGTTTCCGTTCCATCTTCACCAGTAACCTCTTCTTCATATCGGTTAAAAATATCAAATTGATATTTACTGAAGGTAGCTGTCACATTTCCAAATAGCTTTGGGCTATAGACATGGTTCCATCTCAAGGCAGTAGTTATATTCCCCCAATCTAAACCACCCTTGTCTTTGTATTTATATTCCTGGCCATCACTGATGTAGGAATATTTGTCACTGAAGGTACCTCTATCGGTACCGGTATATGCACTTACATATATCCTGTCTTTATCTGAAAATCGATGATTTACTTTGGCGTTCAGGTCATAGAAAAAGTATCCAAACGTGGTATTTCCCCCTGAGGCACTTTTTATAATTGGCCTGGCCAAAAGATCTATGTAGGTTCTTCTGCCTGAAATAATGAAGGAGGTTTTTTCTGATTTTATGGGGCCTTCTAAAGTAAGTTTTGAAGATATCAGACCGATTGATCCTTCCCCCTGAAACTTCTGATTATTCCCTTCTTTCATGCTAATGTCAATAACGGATGAGAGTCGTCCCCCATATCGAGCAGGGAATCCTCCTTTGATGACATTGACATTGTTGATCGCATCTGCATTAAAAACAGAAAAGAACCCAAACAGGTGAGATACATTATAGACAGGTACTCCATCCAGTAAGATCAGGTTTTGATCTGGTCCTCCACCCCGAACGTAAATCCCTGAGCTCCCTTCATTACCTGATTGAATCCCTGGCAGAAGTTGAATAGTCTTTAAAATATCTACTTCTCCCATAAATGCTGGTAAAGCCTTAGCCTGTTTGGCTGAAAGTTTGACTTCACTCATCTGGTTTTTTTGAGCAATTTCTGGCTCGGCAGTTACCACCACCTCCTCTAGTGTAAAGTCTGTAGTGAGGGTAATGTTTCTTGAAATGTTGTCAGAGACGGATATGTCTATTACCTCTGATTTGTATCCAACATAGGAAATGTTCAAAGATGCGTTTCCTTGTGGAAGTGTGATGCTATAATAGCCGTACAGATTAGTTGTTGTGCCAATATTTTTGGAAGCTTCGTAAACGGTAGCGCCAATTAGGTTTTCTCCAGTATCGGCATCTCGTATGTATCCGCTAATTGTAAAATTTTGGGCAAATGCATTGACAGTCTGGAACAGCAAAAAGCTGATCAATAGTTTCTTCATTAGTGAGATTGTGAGTTGGTTCAAAAAATAACTTCCTAAGGACACGGGTATTCTACTTTTGGTTTAAACCCTCATGAAATTCTATTCAATACAGGTGTGAGTTTATATACCCTATCCTTAGATATAATGCTAATCTTTAGTGAAACGTCGCGTTCAACTGTTTTATTTGAGGTGAGGTTGATTTTAAAGTGGATTCTCCTTATTATCAGCATAACCAAATATACTTATATCATGAGCTTTAACAGAATCTTGTTAACGGTTGCAACTCTAATTACTCTAATTAGCACACTTCTAATAGGGTTGAGTACAACACGTTTATCGCAAACTCATGATGAACCCACACACATTGCCTCGGGAATTGAATATTTGCAAGGCGAATACATTTTAAATCCGCAAAACCCACCGATCTCCAGGCTAGGGTTAGCAATATTGCCTTTTTTGTCTGGTGTGAGGGTTGTGAAACCTGATGACTTTTATGAGAAATTTTGGGGGTATGGCGGAGGTGCCGGCCTTGTTCAGAAATCAATGGAAGAAGTAGGTGATTATCAGGAGATCCTGGTATTGGCAAGGTTGGGTGTAATGATTTACTTTTTAGTAGCTCTTGTGCTTGTTTTTTTGATTGGTAAAATACTATCAAACAGTTCTGGAGGGGCAATATGCGTGATACTTTTTGCAACTACACCAGTAGTCATGGCACATTCTGGATTGGCGACTACTGATGTGCCATCAATGACTACATATTTACTGGCTTTTTTGATATTAATCTGGTGGTTTGAAAAACCTACTTGGGTTCGCTCAATTTGGTTAGGCCTGGCTCTGTCACTTGCAGTGACCACTAAATTCACTGCCATCGTATTCATCACACCGTTAATATTGATCCTGTACCTGCTGAAAGTGTACCTGGGTAAAAAGACTGATTTGTCATTTTTTAATCATCTTAAATTCTTTTCCTTAGCCATCATTAGCTCATCGATTTTCACATGGGCAATTTATGGGTTCTCATGGGGGGAAGTTGGGGCAATTCCAATTGACCCACTGGCAACTTTTAACGGTTCTGAAAATGTTACACTGAAGATCCAGTGGCAGCAACCATTAATTCATGGAATGCCCCAGCTCCAGAATTTCTACGAGGTAATGTTGATAATTGGTGTATGAATCAAAAGCCCTGGCCAGGTTATCTGATGGGTGAGTATAAACCCCTGGGTTCATGGAAGTTTTATCCCGTCGCATTCTTCTTAAAGAGTACAATTTCTATGCAGCTTCTATTATTGTTTTCAATAGTTATACTAGTAATGTTTCGTCTCACTGAATGGAGACTAATTGGAGTACTCTCTGTGATTGTTATGATATTCTCGATCAGTCTTGTCAGCAATTTGAATATAGGAATCAGGCACATTATACATGTATTTCCATTTATATGTTTGTTAATAGGTATAGTATTTATCAAATTCCTGGAAGAACTAAAAGGGAAAAGGAAATTGCTGGTACTGTCCTTCTTTGCTGTTGTGATTGGCCATCAGATCGCAGTTGCTTATTCCAGCTGGCCCCATATGCTATCTTACTTTAATTCATTTGCTGGTGACGAGCCGGGTGAATATATAGTAGATAGTGACCTTTATTGGGGACAAAGCATGTATGGGCTGGAATCATATTGCAAGGAAAATAATGTAGATTCTCTAAATATGGCGGTCTTTCATACCAACAAGTTTTGTGCTTATGATTTACCGAAATTGAATTTCATATATCCTTATGACTCTGTGAAAGGGTGGGTGGCTATCGATGAATATACATATCGGCAACTTGCTTTTTGGTTAGGTAATGAGGAGTGCACTATGAATTTCGATATGTTCCCGGAAATTCCTTTTGAGGAAAGGTACTCATGGTTAAGGTCCTATGAACCGGTAGCAAAAGTAGGAGGGGAAGGAATCAGGATTTATTACATCGAATAAATTATTATTAATGGATCAATTAAGTAACTGTATTAGCAGTCAGGTAAATATTTCATCTGGTGCACTTTTAGAAATCCTTGAAAGATTTAAACCCATTACGATCAAAAAAGGTAATTTCTTTATAAAACCAGAGGCAATATGTAGGGAAATGGCCTTTATTAATTCAGGTTATATGCGGGTTTATGACTTGGCTAATGGAAAAGAAGTAACCATATGGATAGCAAGTAAAGGTAAATTTATCACCTCACTATCAAGTTTTGTATTTGATAATCCCGGTTACTGGTACATTCAGGCAGTGACTGATTGTGAATTACTGACAATCTCTAAAAAGGATCATGAGGATCTGTGCAAAAAACATTCAGAATGGCTCCTATTCGATAATAAACTGTTGGCTAATGCCTATGCCTTATTGGAACGGAATATGTTTACGCAGCTACACACTACGGCCCAGCAACGCCTGGAAATACTGTTCAATGAAGAACCGGATCTTTTTAATAATGTACCATTGCAGTACATCGCTTCTATGCTCGGCATAACACCAGAATCCCTCAGTAGACTGAGAAAAAACCTGGTAAAGACTATTTCTTAACAAATATCAAGTGGATTGAATACTGAAGGGGTGACTTTTGTGTAAAAGTAAAAGTATGAATTCCTTACAAAAATCTTTATTGGCTAATACCATATTCTCCTCTACCTCAGGTTTGTTTCTCGCATTTTTCTCGGAGTATTTTAATGCATTGTTTCAATTGAATAACCCTTTGGCGTTTCAGATAACAGGTTACCTGTTAATTTTCTTTGCATTGACGATTGTCCTGGAAATAAAAAAGCAACGGTATTATGGTGTGCTTTGGATTGTTATTCAAGATGTATTGTGGGTACTGGGAAGTATCATTCTATTAGTCATCGATCCATTTGGAGTTAGCCAAACCGGAAACCAGCTTATAGTACTTGTAGCATTAATAGTTGCCGGTCTGGCGCTTATCCAATATATCTTTTTGAGGAAAAAGTATAGTAACTCAGCTACTGGTGGAAGCAAAACCGTTATATAAACGCAGGAAGTTTGTTTTTTTCTCTTTTCAACAAATACAATGGAAGACCCCCGGCAATGCCAAATGCAAATGTGTAAATCCATATAAGGATTACCCCTTTAATGTTATTTCTACGTGATTCCACAAAAGACCAAATCATGAAAATTAGTACAACAAATAAGAGGTCAGTAACAAATGCCGAAGACACATTTGTAGCAAACATCTGTTGCAATGTATCCAGCGGTCTTGCATAAAACAGGACATTTCCGGTTTCTATGGTCTCCATTAGCACAAAAATATTGGGCAATATGGTGCCTAGGATGGTCAATAATAAATAGACATTTTTTCTCATGAGTTTTTGAACTCAAAGCTAGAAACTCAATAGGATGAGATCAATTGACAATCGTCAATAAAAAACTACTTGCTTATTCTGGAGCGAATTCTACTGAGTGTTTCCGGGGTTACTCCCAGAAAAGTAGCCAATTGATACTGAGGTACCCTTTGCAACAGTTCTGGTTTTTCTTGTAACAGCTTCATATATCGCTCTTCAGCATTTAGGGTGATGAATGTAGAGATGATTTCCTGGTATACGATAAGTTCCTCTTCCATGATGACTCTCGCAAGCATTTCAAATTTGGGCGAACCCTGCAACAATACCTGGGCTGATTCTATAGAAATTTCAGCGACTATAGTTTCTTCAATTGTCTGTAAACAATGCTCAGCAGGGGTTTGACGTGTAAAACTTTCATAGGAACTAACAAAAGAATTTTCAAAATAGAAAAAAGCGGTTTTTTCTTCCAACCCCACAGGATAATATAATCTTACGCAACCATTAAAAATGAAATAGAATGTATCAGAAACTTGACCATTTTTCAATAGATGAACGTTCTTATCAAGCGTTTTGACAGGTATATTTTCCCGAACTAGCTGTTGTTCTGTCTCATTTAATTCAGTGCGATGATGAAGGAATTCGATGAGTTTTTCAATCATTTCTTTCTAGCAGTAGTGTTACACATTGTAGGTCATTTTCCAATTCACTACATTCTTTCTTTTGATCGTTGAGGTATTGATTAAAAATCGGTTGATTCTCGGGGTATTTTGAAATGAGTTCTTGTATGCGATTTGTGATTTTCTCCAGATGGAACGCGTTCATGTTTTTGATACGTCTGAGGTCCCAGTTTATATGATCGATCAGGGTCATCTTACTTTGCTCAATTTGACTGAAAAAATTACCTTTATCCGGGTATTCACTGTTTTCTGAAGTAGCATACACTGATTCCACAATCATCCAGCATTTAGGTCTTACCAGATCGGATAAAGTATTGATTGATTCTTTCAAAGTACCAAATAGTTCTGAATCATGACCATAAATCAAAAGATCAACTTCTGATAGTTCACCAAGAAATGTTACTATGTCAGCTGCTTCGAATTGCAAACTATTGGTAACTCCCCACGTATTGGAGTATGCCTGCGCTTCCTCTATAAATTCAGGAACTATATCGATTCCAGTACCTGTAAAGGCAAACTTTTTTCTCAATTGGATTAGTATTTCCCCTTTTCCACATCCCAAATCGGTGACTGTTTGGATTTGATCAGTTGGTATGTTGTGTTCAATGATGTCAAATACATATTGGGGGACACTACCCAGGCTCCATAAATCCTGCAATAAGTAGGGCAGATATGGTGCGATTGCTTCATCATCCGCACTTAGTGACTTAAGAAAATGGATCTGATCAGACATAAACCAGGGAGTTTGTAACAATATAATAATTTCAACTCACCTAAAAATTGAATTTTTCTAAGGTAAATCTTTTCAAAACCTAGAAAGTGAACAGAAGTGCCTGATTATTAGAAATTTTGGTGGCAAAGAGTCTGTATTTTTGAATCAATAATCTTACCTTAGCGGCCGTTATTAAAAAAAGAAAGTTAAGCTTGGCGGTTTAATTTTCAAGTGTGTGTGTTTAGGTCATCCTTTCGAGTTTCGGGTGACCTCTTTTTTTTGCTAATCTGTCAAAGTAAATTTCATCATGTAATCCACTTGTTTCTGCTTGCCGAATATGAATTCATGTTCCCCAAAAATTTCAAAATTATTTTTTTGATAAAACTTTATCGCCTTTTCGTTTTCTTTCCATACTCCTAACCAAATGTATGGAGCATTCGCTTTTTTAGCCTGAGTAATTACTTCTTTCAGCAGCATTTTTCCAATCGCCTGATCCTGATGAGCTTTCGACACATATATCCTTTCAATTTCCCAGGCATCTTCTTGTTGTTTTTCGGTTTGAGCCGTACTCGTATTGGCTTTTAAGTAAGCAATTAGTTCCTGTTGGCTCTCTACCACAAAAAAATATGAATCAGGATTTGAAAATTCATGTGAGATCTGGTTTTTGGTGAAATTACTTTCTAAATAGGATTCAAGATCTTCCGGATCATTGGCGTATGCATATGTATCTATAAAAGTAGATCTGGCAATCTCTATGAGTTTTGGGATGTCTGATTCTAAAGCTGGTCTAATAGTTATGTTCATATTGTATTTATTTAGACAGGTCAGATTATACTTTAGCGTTAGCGTTAAAATATTTGTCAAAGGTATTTTCAAAACATTCCATTTTTGATAGATAAGGATCTCTGATCTGATGAGGTGGTGATGGGTTGTCCTTAGGGTAGATAACTGTTTTGTTGCCAGCAATTAAGTTTCCTATTCTATCTCTCAATTCTCCCTTCACCGCATTTTTCAAATCCATTTGTTGCAAAACCTTTACCATATCCGGACCGTGGTAAATTGATAAGACAGGTTTACCGGTGGCCAAACGCAGTTGCGACAAGTGAGGACCTTGCCACATGGCGCCTCTTGACCACATAGTATCAATGAATGCCTCTTGCTTTTTGAAGGGAGAATTGATTACTCCCAATATCTTCTTTTTTTTATGTCTGTATTTTTTCCATTTAGTTGTAAGGAATGAATCTGCCATTTGACCTTTCCAGAAGACACATTTTGGATACATTTCTGATAATTGCATAAAGTTATTGATCCACCGGCAGTGCTTTAGATCATTACGACAGGAATTGGCGAGTATTTCAATTTCCTCATATTGTGAAGGGTCACTAGAAAGCTCAATCAACGATTTTACATTAACATGATTATCATCGATAAACCTCGCAACTAGTTCATAGTTTGGTGGTGCGCTGGCCACAATAATCGGTTTTTTCCATGGGAGCAACAGAATATTCAAACTATCCTTACCTCCACAAAAAATAATATGATCGTGATCCGGAAATCTTGATTCAGCAAGTCTCATATCTGATACCATAGCTTCTGCTACTCTCAAGATCATCTGTTTTGGTGAATTAATAATCTTTTCATTAATAAGGTTTCCAGGAACTCGTGTGACTTCATTATCGACCGTTTCTAATCCTGAATAATACGGTTTCTTTGTCCTCAGCTTAGATCTAAAGATTTCGTTAGGGGAAAAGTTGCCCTTTAACAGGATTAGTGGGAGAGGATTATATGAGTAATAATCTTTCCATTGATAAGCAGGATAGAACGGGGAAGGATTGATGGATTTATTAGCTTTCCATACATAAGCAGATTCATCAATCCACATTTTACTTAGATCCAATGTATCAGTGTTTTTAACTGGCATACTATTTATGTCTCGGATCCAGGAAGATGGTGTAATCATAGGAGGCTCAATTTTGCAGTAAATATAGTATGATCTGTTGTTGTTAAATTACCTCTGGTCATATTGATTGTTGTAGATTTGAAAAGACCAGCAAATTAAAATCCTAATTCCAATGAGGTTAACGATTGTCATTTTATTACTGATCCAAATTGCCTGTTCATATCAGCAAAAAGAGGTTGTAGATTCATCTCTCGTCCATGCCACCGAAGTTCAGGGGCCTGCCATCAAAATTCTGGGAACAGTACAAGATGCAGGATCTCCACACATTGCATGTGATAAGAGCTGTTGTCAGGACCTGATTCACAATCCTGATCCGGGTAGAAAGGTAGTTTCACTGGGTTTGTATGATGGTGATTCAGGTAAATACCTGTTTGAGGCTACACCTGATATTACCAGTCAACTGAAAATGTTAAAAGACCTTAGAGGAGTAACCAGGGAGCTTCCTGATGGGATATTCCTGACGCATGCTCATATAGGACATTATTCAGGGTTAATGTATTTTGGAAAAGAGGCGGTTAACAGCAAAAATGTTCCTGTCTATGCAATGACTCGAATGAAATCGTTTCTGGAGACAAACGGTCCATGGAGTCAATTGGTGAAACTGGAAAACATTCAAATCAATGAATTGAAAAGTGGTGAAGCGGTTGAGCTGGGAAAAGGAATAAAGGTCTTTCCTTTTCTGGTGCCACACAGAGATGAATTCTCAGAAACAGTAGGTTACAGAATAGAGGGTCCCAATAAAAGTGCCATTTTTATTCCTGATATCGACAAGTGGGAGAAGTGGAAGATGGATGTCGTTAAATTGATTCAATCTGTCGATTATGCCTTTTTGGATGCCACTTTTTATAGTGGAGAAGAGATTGGTCATCGGGACATTTCAGAAATACCTCATCCGTTTATCATTGAAAGTATGGAGAAATTCAAAAGGCTCTCTCCACAAGACAGATCCAAGATTATTTTTATTCATTTCAACCATACCAATCCAGTTTTAAATGAACAAAGTGATGCGGTTCAGGTTATTTTGGGACGAGGATTCAATATTGCAAGAGTAGGAGAAGTGTATGCACTTTAGAAAATAGAGGTTAGATTCGCGAACAAATCAACTCTGATAATTCATGACTATTGAAGAGCGTATCGAACAGTCCAAAACCAGTATTTTTAAGGCGGTATTCCCTAATACCACAAATCATTACGACACATTGTTCGGCGGTACAGCCATGCAGTTAATGGATGAAGTAGCTTTCATTACGGCTACCCGTTTCAGCCGCCAAAGAATGGTAACCGTTTCCAGTGACAAGATTGACTTTAACAAACCTATTCCAGCAGGAACAATTGTTGAGCTGATAGGAGAGGTGACTCATGTTGGTAACACCAGCCTGAAAGTATCTGTCAATATCTTCATTGAAGAAATGTATGCCGATGTACGCCATGAGGCAATAACTGGTGAGTTTACATTTGTAGCGATAGATGAGAATAGAAATGCTACCAAAGTGGTTTAATTGCTCTGTGAAAGTCTAATTGTGACAATATCTATGTCATTCCGATGATTCTTTGTATTTTCTTCCATGCTTTGGAAGCTACTGAATCGAAGATTGGTTTTTATCGTCTTTCTCACGGCTGTATTTGTACAGGGTGAATACTACCTGGAGTATATCATTTATAATGAGCTGAAGGGTCTCAGTTCAATCGATATTGGCCTTTCCTATGTCGTCAATGTAGTTTATTCTTTCATTCACTTCTCCCTCATTTTTCTGCTTGATATCCTTTTGATTAGGAGGATTGACAAGTGGGTACCCTGGCAGCAAAAGTTCTATGCAAGAATGTTCATAGAGTTTGCCCTGACAAGTCTATGTGCTATAATGATTACAATTCCATTGACCATTATAGTCAATCACGGACTTATTGTACCATTATTTTCATTACCAAATGATGGCTTGACAATCACTGTTTATTATAACATCTTATACATTGTTGCGATCAACACAATTTTTGTGATCACCTATGAGGCGGTCTATATGTATGGAGAAAGAAAGCAGCTTCAACTTGACTGGTCAGAATCTCAAAAGGAGAAAGTGATTGCACAGTTTGAAGCGCTTAAGAATCAGGTTAATCCCCACTTCCTTTTTAATAGTATGAATTCTCTATCAACACTGATTAAGAATGATTCTTCCGCTGCTATAGACTTTACGCATCGGTTTTCAAGCGTCTTCAGATACGCCCTGGAGATTAAGGATAACCTGGTGGTCACCTTGAGAGAAGAATTGGAATTTGCTCGGGCTTACGTAGTTCTTCAGCAAACCAGGTACCCTGAAACCCTGATTGTGAAAAATACTATCGACCAGAATGTAGAGGACTTATTCCTACCACCGTTTTCGCTGCAGTTATTGATTGAAAACGCTATCAAACATAATGTGATAGCCAGCAATCAGCCTTTATACATCGATTTGTGGTCATCAGAAGGAAACCTTTTTGTGAAAAATAACCTCCAAACCAAAGCGCTCAAGGAAGAATCACATGGCGTAGGTGTGGCAAACCTCAAAAAGAGATATGCACTTATCACAGAGAGGCAATTAATATTTGACAATGATGGTAAAGACTTTACAGTAAAAATCCCACTTTTAAAGGAAAGTGAAATTTCGTAATTTATCGCAATGAGGATTCTGATCATTGAAGATGAAAAGCCTGCAGTAGACCATTTAGTGGATATTTTGTCTGAGGAAATGAGTGAAGCCTCGATTTTGGAGCCAATTGACACAGTCAAGGATGCTATTCAATGGTTTCAAAATAACAAAATGCCTGACCTTGTATTCATGGATATTCAGCTAGCAGATGATATTTGTTTCAGGATCTTCGAAAAAGTGGAAATTTCGTGTCCTATCATATTTACTACAGCTTATGATCAGTATGCATTGAGGGCCTTCCGATTAAATAGCATTGGTTATCTATTGAAACCAGTAGAAAAGACATCCTTAAAGGAAAGTCTTGAAAAATTACGTAGACTAACTTCCTCAGATTTTGATTCACTCCAACATACAATGCTGGAAGTGGGGAAATTCAAGGAAAGATTTATGGTGACAAGAGGGGAAAGGATAAAGTCAATCCCCGTCGAATCTGTAGCCTACTTTTTTGGCCAGGATAAATTTGTATATCTGATTACACATGGTGGGGAGCAATTTTTAATAGACGATACATTAACTGACCTGGAAAACAAGGCCGATCCTACTACATTTTTCAGGATCAATCGGCAATACCTGGTTTCATATTCCGCAATCAAGGAAATGACCATTCATACCCGTGGAAGAGTTAAAGTAGAACTCTTACCTCCAACCAAAGAGACTCCGGTTGTAAGCATAGAACGGTCTGGAAGTTTTAAGAACTGGCTTGATAGGTGACTGGGTGTTGCACATTCACTCTTGCTGGAAACAGATTCACTATCTCACACAACGCGTTCAGGAAAATCAAACTTTTATTTTGGGGGATATTAGACGATATTCATCTTGTCAAACAAAAAAATGTTCTATACTTTTTCAACAAATTCGTCGCGTCATGAAGCTTATTAAAACTTTAATATTAGTGCTGATATTGCCTGTTGCAGGAATATTTGGGCAGTCCTTTCAAATATCGGAATCCTCAATAAATGAAACCATCAATAGTGGAGACCAGATGGAGGTCACTCTTAACATTGAAAATCTCTCTTCAGAAGTGATTGTGGTGGCAGTTCAAGCGGAGATTGGTGGTATAAACATTGAGCCTGTCACCTTCACAAAACAAGATGATGCAGACTGGACACTTGCAGAAAATCAAGACAGAATAACTGATAATGTCTGGATTACCAGACAGAGTTCGGAAGGTATTTATAATATCCAGGAGGAGGAATCATTTTCATCAGACTCACCAGCAGACACAGAATGGTCTTATGGTGCAACCCGCACGTTAAGCCCAGAAGACTATATGGTCTGGAGAGAAGCTATCGATGCGGATCCACCCGGAATGGTAGGAAAAACAATTTCCATGCACCTGATAAGTGATGATATTTACTTTGACGTAGATTTTGAAAGCTGGTCATGTTGTGGAGCTGGCGGCTTCTCCTATACGAGAACATTGGCCAATGTTTGGTTAGAGTTTGATGAAACCATAGAGCTAAAAGGAAACACCTCGGGAACCATTACGATTGTATTGGATGCTTCCTTCCTCTCAGTAGGTGAGTACAGTGCCGATGTAACCCTATCTGAAGGAGATACAGAAGTGGTTGTGCCAGTTACCTTAAATGTGACAGATGCCCCGGGATTGTCCTTGCCAACAGAGGCGATCGATTTTGGAGAGGTGTTTATTTCTGGAACATCTACCTATGTATTGGAGGTTACGAACTCAGGTACTCAGGATTTGATCTTATCTTCAATATCATCAGCAGATCCGCAGGTGACGACAGATGTAACCTCACTTGGAATAGACCCTGGTGAAGGTGATGAAATTATCATTTACTATACACCCACAGAATTAGGAGTTTTTGCTACCACGGTTACTCTGGAAACTAATGACCCCACAGATCAAAATGTTGAGTTAACCATAGCTGGAGAAGCGGTAGAACCACCTGTAATTGGAGTAAGTACAAGCTCAATGGAGGTGGCAATTAATTCAGGGGAATCCTCTGGCGAGACTTTTGTAATTGGTAACTCTGGCGAAAGCAATCTGGAATTTAATATTTCAGGTTTTGCAACAGGAGATGACATTGCGTGGAATCCCACAAGCACTGAAGATCCAAATGAGGAATTTGAATTGGATATCAAGAATATTTACACCGCTTATACTGCAGTCGAGATACTGTTTAGGTATGAATTTTATCAAAAGATCACAGAGGAGAATGATTACACTGAATCAGTAGTAATTGCCATCGATAGTGATAATAGTGGAGAAACAGGCTATGTGTTGTCGGATTTCGGTCATACGATGGGTATGGATTACGCTATCGGGGATAATGGTGATGGACTGCAATTACTCAGGGTGATTGACTCTGAAGACCTGGAACTTGAGCCTGTAATGGATATTGCCACTTTTGAGTATGAGATTGGAGAGGATGAGCTGATTGTTGGTATACCTAATGATGTAATTGAATTCGGAAGCAGTTTTGAGTTCGTTGCTTTTATTGATGATGATGTAGCACCAAATTCGGGAATGGATGCTTACAGCTTTACCAGATTACCTTCCTGGTTGTCAATCTCTCCTCTTGATGGTAGTGTATCAGTTGACAATGAGTCTGAAATTGGGGTGGTATTTGATGCTACCAATTTAAATGATGGAACGTATAGTGCAACTATAGAGGTATCGAGCAATGACCCTGTAAATGAAGTAAGTGAAATAGATGTCACGCTCACTGTCACTGGTGTTCCGGTATATGCTGGGCCAGGTGATATTAACTTCGGTGAAATATTTGTGAATCAGGAGGTTAGTGAGGAAATCACAATTAGTAATATTGGAACTAAAACAATATTGGTGTCTGATGTTGCGAGCAATGGTGATAACCTGTCATTCCCAGATGAGAATATTGAAATACTACCAGGTGAGGAAGCATACCTTGTTGTGACATTTAGTGCCTCTGCAACAGGAGAATTTGAAGAGACCTTGTCCTTTTCAACTACCGATCCAGACAATTCTAATGTTACCATACTTTTCTCCGCTGAAGTGGTAGAGGCGCCAGAGATTAATGCTTCTGCCGGCGCATCCTATGAAGTGCTGGTTGGTGAATCTACTACTGTGAATTATACTTTTCACAATGAGGGTGGATCGGACCTGCATTTTGAAATACCTGATTATGCTGAATATTCTTTGAACCTCAATCAGTTTGAAAGTTATGCCTTGATTCCAGATAATGAATCCCTTGAGCCTGAGGATGGAATAACAATCTCTATGTGGCTGTACCTTCAAAGTAACCCTGATATCGACTCTGAAAACAACTTTAGGTTTATCCTTCAGAAGAGTTTTTCCAATTCATCGGGATCTGGTTATGACATCATATTGGAGGAAAACAATAGCATTACATGGAGTGCAGGTACTGAGCAGGGTAATTTCAGATATGGTGGGGGTGAATTGATTTTAGGAGTATGGAACCACTTGATGACCACTTATGATGGTAATTCGGGTGTGGCGAAGGTCTATATCAATGGTTCAGAGATCAATGGAGACCTGGATGGTGCAGGTGGAGGCAGTATCAATGGTAATTTTTTTGAAGTACTGATCAGTAACTATTCTTCAGAAGGCTTTGAGAGGAATTTCCCCGGACAAATTTATAACCTGAAAATGTGGGATCACGCCAAATCAGCAGCTGAAGTAGAGGCCGAAATGTTAGAGAACCTGACAGGAGAAGAGGATGGACTGATCCTAAACATAGACTTCACGGATGTAGAAAACTCAAACACATACATAGACAAATCACCAAACCACAATGACGCGGTAGCTGAGGGAGTGGAGAGAAGCGAGACTTCTCCCTTCTCTTGGTTATCATTTTCAAATAGAGAGGGTTCAATTGCCCCTGATGGGTCACATGATCTAAATATAACCTTTTTGGATGTAGAGAAAGGAACCAGAAATGCCAGAATTACAATAGCCACCAACGACCCAACCCAACCATTCATTTCAGTTCCAATCACAGCCAGTTTTGTTGTGCCAACTGATGTGAAACAAGACATTAGTGTCCCCAATCTATTTAATTATCCAAATCCATTTCACGCGAAGACCAATATTCCTATTCATTTAGATAATTCCATTGAGGTTAGGTTACAGATTTGGAATATTTATGGTCAGTTGGTTTATGAAAACACCAGAAAACTCTCCCAAGGATCTAATGAGCTCCAGTGGAACGCAAATGAATTCCCAGATGGCCAGTACTTGTACCGGGTAAGTACCGCAAGAGGGATTTTAGGAAAAGGAAGAATGGTGCTAAAAAGGTAAAAATCTAAACTGAAGCCCCCTGATCACAATTATCTAATCTATTTGCAACTAGAAGACCTCTCTTTGCTAAGCATTGAGAGGTTTTTGTTATATAGGGAGACGTTATGTATATCAATTGTGGTTCTTTGCTAAATTGTGAGAAATCTGATTATAGAGGCTTTGGCCATTATTACTTAACATCTATCATGAAAGAAAATGGATTGTGCAGCTATCTACATCAATCAAAACTTGAGGAAGCTTTACACTTTATTCAAAATGGAGTTGATATTAATGAAAGGCAGGATTTTGAAGTTTTACCAATAATTGCAGCGATTAATTCTGACGATCCTAAGACTTTAGATTTTGTGATTAAGCATGGGGCGAACTTAAATATCGAAAATGGGCATCCACTGACAGAAGTAATCGATTTAATCATTGATAGCATGGTTCAAGAAGGTCGTTTAGAGCCATTCCCAGAAACAATGGATATGTTAGAAATTCTTTTGAGGAACGGAGCTAATCCTGAGATACAGAAATGAAGAGGGTAAGCGCCCTATTGACATTATATCTTCTTACAGTAGCAATAATGAAAGCTTACAAAATTTCAAAAAAATGTTTAGGCCACTCATTCCAACATTGATAACATGCTGTGATTCTTCCTTCTCAACCTCCTCAGGTCTGCGGCACGCATACCTGAACCTTTTAAAAACAAAAAGCCCCACATTTCTGTGAGGCTTTTGTGATTCCACCAGGACTCGAATCGCACCGGCGACCCGGCTGGAACCTACTGCTTAGAAGGCAGCCTAAATAAAACAAAAAGCCCCATGTTTCCATGAGGCTTTTGTGATTCCACCAGGACTCGAACCTGGAACCTACTGCTTAGAAGGCAGTTGCTCTATCCAGTTGAGCTATGGAACCTTCCCTGCTACTACGTAGCTAATGATGTCCTCCGCCGCTAAGCTTTAGTGGACGCGGTAGAGGGTGGGGGATTCGAACCCCCGGTACGCTGTGAGGCGTACGACAGTTTAGCAAACTGCTGGTTTAAGCCACTCACCCAACCCTCTTTCTGTTATAAAAATCCTTTGCCCGTTTGGAAAAGGACTGCAAATATAGCATTTCGATTAATTATGAAAAATGTATTGATGTAGTTTTTTTTGATTTTTTCTTCATTAATAGCTTACACTTTATGATTCAGGAGGTTATAAAATAAAAAAGGTGTGATTTTCTTGTTTAAAAACCCTTAAATCTTGATTTCATGGCCTCAAATATCAATGTAACAAAAGTCAATTTGCTAACTGACATTGCTTATCGGTCGGTAGCCCATTATCAAAGTAATTTTGAACCATCAGAAAGCACCAAATTTTGAAGGATTGAAAGTTAAAAACGCTAAAATTGAAAAACTGATCCATGAATTGGAAGAGATCATTGGTTCCATCAAGAAGGCGGAGAAGCACCATCACCACCAATTGAAGGGTGTCTGTGATACCTATGAGAAAAGCGCCCGTAACCTGGTACATTACGTGGCATTCAGAAAAAGGGATTTGAGGGATACCCAAAAGAAGTTGAAAAACCTGGGTTTGTCACGTTTGGCGAATGCCGGGGCTCATCAACTGGCTTCACTCAACAATACCGTTTACATACTCTCCAAAATGCTGGACAAGCGTGCTAAAGAAAGAAAATCGGGTTTATCCATCAAAAATGGTCGTAAACTCTTAACGAATCATACCAAAGAACTCATCGGTTTCCGTTCCAAAAACCGTAGAGTGCGCATCATGGTAACCCAACCAACAGAGGCAGCACACAATTATGAAATGGTGCATGACATGGTGAAAGCCGGTATGAATTGCGCCCGCATCAACTGTGCCCATGATGATCCGATTATCTGGAGCAAGATCATTCACAATGTAAAAAGAGCCAGTCACGCCCATGGTAGGAATGTGAAAATCAGTATGGACCTGGCCGGCCCTAAAATAAGAACCGGACCCATTACCCCGGGACCCAGGGTAAGAAAGTTCAGACCTGAGAGAGATGAAACAGGGCATGTGGTGGATCCGGCTCTTATTGTTTTCACTGAATCAGTTACTGAAGAATCTGATCTCCATGAATTACCGGTGAAGCCGGAATGGTTCAAGCAATTGCAAGTTGGGGATAGAATTGAATTCCTGGATACACGGGATAAGCAAAGGAAATTGAAAGTGATCCAGGTAGAAGAAGACAGGGTGTTTGCCAATTGTTATGACACTTCTTACATCGGGACCGGTACTTTATTGACAACAGTTGGAAAAAGTTGTGCAAAAATTGAGGAATTACCTCCTATCGAGCAAGCCATTTTATTGAGGCTTAATGATGAATTGATCATCCATAAATCAAACAATCTGGGTGAACCAGCACGGTTTGATGAGGATGGCAATGTGATTAGTCAGGCACATGTGTCTTGTCAATTGGATGAGGTATTTGAATCCGTAAAACCAGGTGAAACGGTCTTGTTTGATGATGGTAAAATTGGAAGTGTGGTTACATCAGTAAGCGAGGATCATTTCACTGTTAAGATTACACGAGCAAAAGAAGGAGGGTCAAAATTGAAAGCCGAAAAAGGAATCAATTTTCCGACTACCAATATCAACATCAGTGGTCTAACACCGAAGGACCAGGAAGACATGAAGTTCGTGGCGGAGAATGCTGATATTGTCAATTTTTCGTTTGTCAATTCACCACAGGATGTAGTGGAGCTGTTATCACTTTTAGATGATTTGGGCGCCTTGGGAAAGCTGAGTATTATACTCAAGATTGAAACACAAAAAGCATATGATAACCTGGCTGATATCCTGCTAGCTGCTATGAAAACTCAATATTTGGGAGTTATGATTGCGAGGGGAGATCTTGCTGTTGAAACCGGTTGGGACCACATGGGGATGGTGCAGAAAGAGATCATCGCCTTGTGTAATGCAGCTCATGTTCCTGTGGTATGGGCTACTCAGGTACTGGAGAACCTGGCCAAAAAAGGTTTACCATCCAGGTCAGAGATTACGGATGCCACCAGTTCATTGAAAGCTGAGTGCGTCATGCTGAATAAAGGGCCCTATATCATTGATGCAATTAAATTGCTGGATAAGATCCTCGCGGACATGGAACAATTCAATGAAAAGAATGAAACCATGCTTCCTCAGTTAAAGCGCTTACTTTCTCAGGAATAACATCCTCTTTTTATTTATCTTAAGGACATGGACGCTTATGTTATTTCTACACAGGTTAGAAAGATAATTATCATCACTATAGCCTGGACCCTTATAGCCATATTCCAGTACTTCATGGTCTATGCCAATCTGATTCAATACGAATGCAATAATCCAGATCTTGATGTGTGGATACATTTCAAAGGGAGTATTTTGACAGGTGTAATAGCTGGTATTATTGGGGGGAGTACTTTGGTATTTGTATGGGAACGCTGGCTAAGAACTAAACCTTACGGGTGGACGCTAAGAAGTCTCTTTCTTTCGTATGTGGTAGTGTTTTATCTGGTGGCTATTCCTACAACTGTGTTTTTCAGGTTGAGCGAACTGAATTTATCAATTTTAGATGTAGAGTTATGGGTGAAATCATTTGAGATGCTGACCCATCCCACCATGCTAGCTCCATTTTTCACCTGGATGGTCATTGTGGTTTTAACGATGATTGCGTTCCTGGTCAATGATAAGTATGGTCCAGGGGTATTCAAGGATTTCTTACTGGGTAAATATTTTCAACCAAAACGTGAGGAAAGGATTTTCATGTTCATGGACCTTAGGTCCTCCACAGCTATAGCGGAAGAGATAGGGGAGGCAAGGTATTTTAATTTCCTGAGAGATGTATTTGAATATGCTACGCCCTCAGTATTGCAGAACAAAGGAGAAATTTATCAATATGTGGGAGATGAAATGGTTGTCACCTGGCCAATTGAGAAAGGAGTAGTCGATGCAAATTGCATCAAATGTTTTTTTGATATCCAGGAATCGCTTAATAAGTACAAGGATTACTTCAAGAAAGAATATGGAAGAATACCTGAATTCAAAGCTGGATTGCATTACGGACATGTAATGACAGGTGAAATAGGGGTGGTGAAAAGAGATATTGCTTTTTCAGGAGATGTTTTGAATACTACCTCCAGAATACAGGAAATGTGTAATGAATATGGAGTTAACATTCTCATCTCAAAGTATCTAATGGATAGAATAAACAATTTTATCAAAGGGTTCAATATTAGAGAAATCGGTGAAGTGGCTCTGAAAGGAAAACAGCAATCTGTCGTGCTCTTCACGGTTTAGGGAGTATATTTGATAAATAGGCAACTGCACCTTTGAAAGTTTTAATTAAGAAATATACCGTCGTGATCATCATTGCGATCAGTCTTACATTGATTTTGGCTGGTGGTAGGTATATTTTGTATGATCGTTCCGCTAAGATTATTGGTGATATTTTGTTTGAGGTAGCGCAGTTGACTGACAATAAATATGACTTCACCAATTCTGATATTTCCTACTTTCCATTCGAACGACAATTGCTCATCAAGGATTTAGCAATCAACCCTGCGGCAGATTCAGAGAGCGAGACAAAATACAAAGTAGTTATTCCGGAGCTTTTTATAGATGTTGAATCCTTGTTTGAGGTATATTTTGAGAAGAGTTTATCCGTTACGGGAATACGCCTGGTAAAACCTGCAATCAATGTGTTCAGCAATGGGGTAGAAACAGATTCTGATCAGGAAAATGTGTCAAGGGAAACACGTGACCTTTACAGCTTGATCAATCAGTACCTTGACAAACTTCGTATCAAATCGTTAGATATAAAAGAAGGTGCTATTTCCTTTAAAAGAGGCTCAACATCAATTCTAAACATTAAAAAGTTTGACATTCATATTGGCAAGTTTTCCATGGATTCAGCCAATTTGGTAAATCGTGAGAACATATTTTATACCGAGTCCGTTAGTCTCCACCTCTCCAAAGAACGATTTAGGCTGCAGAAATCCGATCATTTAATCTCCTTTGATTCGTTGGTATTCTCATCGAAGGACAGCACTTTTCTGGTAGAGAATCTTAAATTCTTCAGGGAGCACAGACATGACAATGAAGACAGCCTGGGTATAGCCAATATTCAATTTTCAGGAGTTGATCTCAATGCACTATTTGAAGAAAAAATGATTGACCTTGGGAAGATATATTTACAGGAGCCCTACATTCATCTCAAGACAAGTGGAGGAGGAGGTATGTCTGGTTCATTTGTGAATAATTATGTCTATGGTATTCGTTTTGATTCTCTCCATCTACAAAATGGTAGTTTTTCCATCAATTCCCCTCAGCAACTGATAACTGCAGATGACATTACCTTAAGACATGGGGCGTATTTGATTGATCCTGGTCACAATGTGTTCAATTACAATGAATTATTAGCACGTATACTCTTACAAACCAGGCGTTTTACTTTAAATAGAAGTGATGTTACAATTGCAGCAGATACCCTCTCATTAGATGGTTACCGGAATGAATTGGAGTTAGGGCAATTCAGGTCAGTGGCAAACACACCTAATACAATGGTAGATACTTATGCCAGTAAACTGAGATTAAGGAATCTACAATCTCCAAAGGAAGGTCAACTCGTTGTGGATTCGCTGTGGATTGAACAACCAAGTATTTTGGTAAAAGCAAACGCTTCAAAACAAATCAAGAAAGAGAAGAATGGCAGTCTCAAAGCATTTGGGATCAATTACCTGAACCTTTCGAACGGAATTCTTACACAACAGCTGACAAATGGAGTGATAGAAACCAGGGGATTGTCCATCGTTGGTAATAGAATCCGAGACTCTTTAGGAATTGCTAACGCAAGAAGGGTTCAGGTATTGGCTAGTAGTACAATTACATTGGATAGTGCAGTTTACCAAATTGGGGACTGGTCATATGATGGAAAGCGAAATAAACTGAAGGCTTTTGATATTGTTACACCATTTGGCCCGATTAAGGAGCTGAGGATCAATAAACCCAATTTGCTTAGTCTTTCAAACAAAGGAAAACCAACATTTGATTCCATCAACGTGGTAGGAGCGGATTTGCAATTATCTCTTCCCCAAGACCAAAGTAATGACACAGGTTTACCCATCGTATTTAACTATGCCAGCATATCAAAAAGTGATCTTCAATTGTGTGCTGGAAAGGGTGAGTATAAAGCTAAAAACCTGAATGCCGGAATCAGTAAGGACCTGATTTTGGAGCAATTCTTATTAGATAGTTTGAATGGTGCTCTTGGAGATATGAATTTTAATGCTGAGAAAGTCTATTTGAGCCAAAATGAGAATAAATTCATCTCGGAATGTCCGGAAGTAGTTACTAAGAATGTTCAGTTTCATTCTGATTCAATTAGTGTGGCATTTAATGGGCCATTAAAGGTTGATGACCTTGGAGAAATCGATAAGAGCCTTAAGAAAATTGTCCTCAATCGTCCGAATGTATTTATAACCAACCAGAAATCAACCTCGGATGATCCCAAAGAGATCATGCTCCCACCTTTTGAGGTAAGAGATGGACAGTTTGTTGTTGATAATCAGGATGGTACACATTATTCTGTAGCTGAGGCTGATTTGAATTTTACTGAAGGAATAAGTCTGAAAAACCTGAATGACTTAAACAAAGGAGATATTGCTCTCTCCCATATCATTTTGACAACAAAGTCAGGGTATGTGAAGTTAGACAGAGCGTTTCTTTCTGAGCAAAAAGTGCTCTTGCAGTCTGTTGGATTACATAACAATGGAGGCCCCAGAGTTTCATTAGGATTGATCAAGTTGGTGAATGCTGATCTGGAACAATTGAAACAAAAACAGCTTACAGCTGATACCGTTGCTATTCGGGGAATGTCCTTGAATTGGGTCCTGACTGGTGGGAAAAGCAATTCAGAAGGGATAAAGTTACCGATAGGGGTAGATGTTAAGACATTGCTTACCAAACAAATGGACCTGAAGCTGATATTTCCTGATCAAAAGCTGGATGTGTTTGGTCTGGGAATTGACCTGGATGGATTAAGTCTTCCTAAAGATGTAGATATTTCCGATAGACTAAAGGACCTGGGTTTTAAGATTTCAGGAAGTTCTATGGCTTACACAAATGAGAAAATACATCGTTTTTTCAATACCAGCGATTTTTCCATTGATAATAGAAATGGAGATATAGTCTTTAAAAATCTATCAACAGAGCCTTTGCTGGATAAAAAATCATACATGTTGACACAGGATCACCAAACAGATTGGATAGATGTTGAGACCGCTGAGGTAGCCGTAAGAGACTTTAAACTTAAAGACTTCCTGAATACGAAAGGTATCAATGCCAGAAAGGTAGAATTGACAAATCCAAAATTGAACATTTACAGGGATAAGACTTTACCAGAACCCACGGCTTATCAGTCTATGTTGTACACAAAATTGAGGAAAGCTCCATTTTTAATTGATGTGGACTCATTAATCGTGAAGGATTGCGAAATACATATAGAGCAACAGTTTGTGGATGTACCGGAATTGGGTGTCATGAGTTTTAGGAAGCTAAATGGACAGGTTTATAACATTAAAAACAATCCTACTAATCCATTCGAGAACTTACCTGCACTTGTGATCAAGGCGAATGGTGAGATTTTGGAAGGGACACCTTTTAGTGCCAATGTAGTTTTTCAATCATTGGATACAGCTTCCAACTTCATTATGTCCGGGTCCGTTGGAGGAGGCTCGTTGTTGTCGTTAAATACAATGTTAGAGAAAGCCGGGCATCTGCGGGTGAATTCAGGTGAGATCAAAATGATGGAATTTAGTATGACTGGTAACAACGATTATGCACTGGGAGAAATGCGGTTCATGTATGATGACCTGAATATCAATATTCTGAATAAGGAAAATGAGAATGAGGGATTCAAATCCTTCTTTGCCAACACATTTGTAATCCACAATAAGAACCCGCATTTCCTATTCACCAGGAAAGGAGATATCTACTTTGAGCGGAAGAAAAATAAGGAGATCTTCAATTTCTGGGCCAATGCCATCCTAAGCGGAGCTGTTTCTAGTATCGGTGCAGGCAACAACAAAAAAGAAATCAGGAAAGTCAACCAAACGAAAATCAAGCAATTCAAGCTTCAGGAAAAAGAACAAAAACACCAAAAACAGATCACAGCCCATCAATGATGTCAATGACAGTCTCTAATTCTTCTTTTGTATTAAAATAGTGAGGGCTTAACCTGAGAGCCCAGGCAATACCTTTCTTAGCAAAGTCTATTTGGGCAAATTCTTTCACAGTCACAGAATAATATACCCGATTTTGATCCAGGTTATGTTTAAATTTTTCGAGTGGTACATTGGTCTTGTCAAGTGTAATGATGTTCGAAGGGTTTTCACCTTTGTCAAACACATTGACACCTGGTATATTCTCCAAATTGGTTCTGAAAAACGATGAAAGCTTTCTATTATATTCAAATACATTTTCTATACCCAGGTTATTGAGATACTTAATTGCTTCTTTAAATCCCAGTAGTAGTCCATAGTTGATTTCCCAAAGTTCAAATCGTTTGGCACTGTCAACCAGTTTGTAATGTTCGGAATTTTCCCAGGATGCCCCTGCCAGGTCTATATATTGAGGAGCATAATTCCGGTTTAGCATTTTGTCTGACACATATAGGAAACCTGTACCTCTTGGTCCTCTGAGAAACTTTCTGCCAGTTACACTGAGAAAATCACATTGAATTTCATTTACATCTATGGGTAATTGACCTATTGATTGGCAGGCATCTACCAGATAGGGGATATCATACTTTTTACATAATTGCCCCACTCCAGCTACATTCTGAACCAAACCACTGCTGGTAGGGATATGGGTTACAGAAACCAGTTTTGGTTTTTCCTTATTAATCATCTCCTCACAATGATCAAGGTCAAGGTCAAAGTTTTCATCATTTTTTATTCTAACCACTTCTACACCAAGCTCTTTTCCTAATGCGAGGAAGTGTAGATAGTTTGAAACATAATCATCGTCAGTGGTGAGGATCTTATCTCCAGGCTGAAATTTAAAAGCTGATAGCGCTTTGGCATAGGCGTCAGTGGCACTTGTCATGTAAGCAATGTTTCCAGGGGATGTTCTCAGTAATTTGGCCACCTCAACATAAAATTCACCGATTTCACCTTCATGCTTGTCAGCAAGTTTATAACCACCTTCCAGGGCTTCCTGGGTTAAGTATGATTGAATTCTTTCGTTGACAGATTGAGGTACAAGGGAAGACCCTGCACTGTTTAAGAATATCTTATCAGAAACACCGGGTGTTTCTTTTCGGATTTGATCTATGTTCATGAATTTCAATTTTAATAGGTGTTTACGATGAAAGGAAACAAAAGATGGGTGAACGGGGAATTTTAAAATATAGGCGGTCGACTTAAATTATTCTGTTTCACCGAAAAATATTTCATGTTCATCGAAACTTGTAGAATAATGTATAAATACATTACTATTTTCGAAGTGTATCATTTTATTAATATCAGGGGAAAATGAAAATAATAAAACACACAATCTTCGCAGTAGCGATATTATCGTCTACATGCGTATTTTCACAAAGTTTAACGGAAGATCAGGTACCACTAGATGTGCAGACCTGGTTGTACAAAGAGTATCCGGGTGCGACTAGCGTGCGATGGGGTGCTGACAAAGACGAATCAGGTACGTACCAATACACAGCCGACCTAGTTTTCAATGGTCAGGAAGTTGAGGCTATGTTAGACAGAGATGGAAACATCCTGGAGAAAATAATGAAATACAATAAGGATCAGGTTCCTGTGCAGCTTGTAGAGCATGCGCAATCGAATTATGATAAAGTAAAGGTCCTTGGAGTTAATAAGCATGAGAACTTTGAGTACAATGGACAAGTACTATCTGAAACTACTTATGAATTGATCCTCAAAGTAGGTAAAGAAGAAACTACCATTTGGTTCAATGCTGACCTAAACAGACAAGAAACATTTGATGCAAGAAATCTTGCAGGTCAATAGCAGTATATAAAGTATTACAGCTAACCATTAAAATAAGCTTGCTCGGGAAGAGTGAGCTTTTTTTGTTTTTAGGACTGACACTATTATCAATCACTTGCTTATCTTGGGGGAAATTCTTGTAGTGAATCATGTATAAAATTCTCTCCTTTTTCCTCTTCCTGTTTATTACGCTTTTTTCGGAGGCCCAGTATATACGGGTGATCAGTTTTAATATCCGTTATGATAATCCTGGTGATGGCGATAACCAATGGTCAAAAAGGTCAGATGCAGCAATTTCATTTCTCAATTATGAGAATGCTGATTTCATCGGGATGCAGGAAGTTTTGAAGCATCAGCTTGACAATGTTCAAGATGGTCTTGATGGATATCAGTGGATAGGTGTTGGGCGGGATGATGGTAAATTGAAAGGAGAATTTTCCCCTTTGTTTTATAATTCCAATAAGTGGGAATTGGTAAAATCCGGAACATTCTGGCTATCAGAATCGCCTGATAAGCCTTCAAAATCCTGGGATGCCGCTTTACCAAGGATATGCACATGGGGAAACTTCAAGCACAAGGGAAATGGTAAATCTGTATGGGTTTTTAATACCCATTACGATCATAGGGGGGAAGAAGCACGGAAAAATGCTTCATTGGTAATTCAAAAAATGATTGGAAAATTAGCTGGTGATCAAAGGGTTATCCTCACCGGTGACTTTAATGCAACTGAAGCAACTCAGGAAATTTCCTCAATCACAGCCTCAGGGTTACAGGACAGTTTCGTGATTGCAAGGAAGAATTATGGAGAAGTAGGTACTTTTAATGGGTTTGATTCTTCTAAAGTTCCTGAAAATAGAATCGACTATGTTTTTGTCAATAGGTATTTCGATGTTTCACGATATACCACTGATAGTCGAATTATTGATGGGCGATTTTTGTCTGATCATTTCCCGATTATAGTTGAGTTAAAAATAAATAACTGATTCAGCCATTGTTTTTAAGAAATGAATCCATCATTTATTTATCTTGCTGATCTGTTATATGAAGACCATTAAGATAGTATTCATTTTGACGATATTGGCTTTTCTAGGCCAATCTGCCCAGGCTCAGTACAGCTATTGGAAGTCTCACAAAGGCAAATTAAGTACGGGTGCCCTGGTATTGGGTTATAAGTACAGGGATTTAAGTCAGTTTGATGCTGGATACAGCCATACATTTGATGTACTGGACACCTATTGGGATTACCGTGCCGAAGCTACATTTGGGATAGGAGATTCTACCAAGACGGTTAATATTGTCAATGCCGTTTATATTCCCTGGAAGGACCCCGGAAAGCTATTTTTATTGAATTTTGGTGTAACTAATAATCTTAACTTTTATAAAGGAGTCAATGGCATTAATTGGGGTATAGAGCCCTGGGTGGGCATAGATTTTATGTATTTTGCTACACTACGAGTTGGTTACAACTACTTTTTGAAGAATAAATCTCCGTTGGATCATAGTCTGATGGGATCACTTCAGGTGAATCTTCCGTTGGGGTTGGTGGTTCCACCTAAAAAAAGAGAGGCCAGGTAAAGCCCGGCCATAGTTTATTTCATATTGTGAAAGACGTTTTGAACGTCATCATCTTCATTGAATTTATTAAGCAGTTTTTCAATTTCCTCTTCTTGATCTTCCGGCAGCTCTTTTGTATCCATTGGGATCCGTTCGAACTCAGAGTTGATAATTTCAAAATCATTTTCTTCCAGGTATTTCTGGATTGCACCAAATGATTCAAATTGGCCATAGATGATTATTTCTTCTTCGTCCTCACCAACTTCATCCACACCGAAATCGATTAACTCCAATTCCAATTCTTCAAGGTCTAACCCATCCTTAACTGCAACTTTGAAAATACATTTTCTTTCGAATAGGAAGTCTAATGATCCGGTAGTCCCTAATGAACCTCCTGACCTGGTGAAATAACTTCTGACTGCTGCAACAGTACGAGTAGCATTATCTGTAGCACACTCCACAACGATGGCAATACCATGAGGTCCGTATCCTTCGTATGTTATTTCCTTATAGTCGTTTTGATCCTTGGAGGACGCCCTCTTAATGGCTCTTTCAACATTGTCCTTAGGCATGTTGGCAGCCTTGGCATTTTGAATTACCGCTCTAAGACGACTATTTGTTTCCGGGTCAGGTCCACCTTCTTTTACAGCTATAACAATGTCTTTACCAATTCGGGTAAATGTTTTGGCCATTTGACCCCATCGCTTAAATTTTCGAGCTTTTCTAAATTCAAACGCTCTTCCCATATTGCTCTAATTTGTAGTATACCAATGAATAAACAGGTGTCGAAATTACAAAAAAAATAGCTTATTCAAGTCCATAATCCAGGACTAAGTCTATGTTTTTGCCATACTTCTTTTCAAACTGTTGTTTGAACTTGGTTACGTTCTGGATTCCAATTGATTTTGCCGCTTCAGTTGGGTTTTTAATCTTCTTTTCCCGAATCAAGACTTCCAGGTATTTCCATTTCACTTCCTTGATATATTCCAAAGGTGTGAAGCCTGTAAGTTTTTTGATCATCCGGTAAACTTTTCTTTCGCTTGCGGCCATGGTATCAGATAAAAGGGCTACCGAAAGGTGAGGGCTATTTATATTCTCAATGATAACTGACTCTAGTTTCTCCAGAAGTCCCTGTTCAATGTCATCAATAGTCTCAGAATTGGCCACAATTAGTTTCTCAACACCTGATCCTTCCCAATCACTCTTGTGAGTAAGGATGTTGGTTATCCTAAGTAAAAGCTCTTCGCGATTGAATGGTTTGTACAGAATGTCATTAATTCCCCTGAAAAGTACTTTTTGTTTGTCTTCCTCATTAGTTCTGGCCGAAACTACCAATGCAGGAATCTTTTTGAGCCGCTCATCCTCATGCATTTTTTCAAGCAACTCAAACCCATCCATCCATGGCATCATGAGGTCAGTAATGACAAGATCAACCCTATTGGTATCCAATACTTCAAGTGCTTCTTTTCCATTAGTAGCCTCCAGAACAGTGAAATCCCGAATAACCAGGTTTCGAATATACTCTCTCACCTCCGGGTGATCATCTACCAGAAGGAGTGTATAATCTTTCTCCTCTTCTAGCTTTTTGATTGTAATGTTCTTGTAGTCTGACTGAAGCTCATTTTTTCTGATCAAATCACTCCACAAATGATTCTTTTCCTTGATGTAATCAGTATGCTCAGGGATAAGCCCTTCTTCTTTGCTGGCATCATATTTAGGGAAATGGATTTCAAAGGTGGTACCTTTAGAAACCTCACTGAAAACATTAATTTCAGCTTCATGTAATGTCACCAATTCTTTCACCAGGGCAAGTCCTATTCCTAATCCTTCCCGGACCTTGTATTTGTTGTCTGGAGACTGATAATACCTGTCAAATATGAGCGGGATACTCTTTTCTGGGATACCTTCACCAGTATCAGCTATTGATAATTTGATACTATTTTTTTCAGGGAGCAGAGAAATGCTCACTTTTCCTTCTCTATTGGTATGATTGATCGCATTTGAAACAAGGTTGTAAATAATCTTTTCAAAATGTGCAGGATCAATCTTTAAGACATCTTCATCAGTGAGTTGGCTATTAAATGCGAGTTCAATTCCTTTATATTCAGCAGCCGAACTAAACATTCTTACCAACAACTTCATGTAGCTGTTGATCTTTACTATCTCAAAATTCGATTGCAGCTTACCCTCTTCCAGTTTTGTTAGCTCATTAATTTCTTCAGCGAGGAAAAGCAATCGTTTACTATTTTTATAACCAATGTCCAGGTCTTCTTTTGAGGTAGGCGTGATGTAATTGTTTTCCTCATGCATCACGTTCTCCAGACTCCCCAGAATCAAACTTAGAGGACTTCTGAGGTCATGAGAAATATTGGCAAAAAATCTGGATTTGGCTGCATCCAATTCTTCCAATTTTCTGGATTGCTTTTCGATAATTTCCTTATCATGTTCAATCTTATTTTTCTGCGCAATGATCTCACTATTCAGTTTATTCCTGATGCGATATGCCCTAAGTGTGACCAGGAAGACTATTCCCAGCAAAACAAATCCTAAAATAGAAAGTCCGATAATGATCTGTTGTCTACGTATAATCCCCTCATTCAGTGTAGCTTGCTCTCTGAGGAATTCAGCTTCGCTTTCCACTTTCTCAGCTTCATACTTTGAGATCAGACGCTCCATTTTCCTTGTATTTTCTTCGTTAAAAATGGAATCTTTTACATTGTTATACCTTTCTAAGTAACCGAAAGCTTGCTGATAATCCTTTTGAAGTTTATATATCTCAGAAAGGTTAAGAGTTGCTTTCTGTACGTCATATTTAGCTTGAATGTCTTCTGCAATATCCAATGCATATTTCGCATAAGTTTCTGCCAGATGCAGATTACCTTTTTCTCGATAAATGCGACTGATATTATTGTAACTGTATGATAAAGCACCGTAATTATTGACTTCATTGATACCATCAAGAGAGGCGAGAAGAATTTCCAGTGATTCATCAATATTGCCCTGTAATCTGTATAGTTCAGCCAGATCGACTTTAAGTGTAATTATTCCAGATTTGTCGTTTAGGTCCTGTCGTATTTTTAGGGAATTTTGAAAGGCTTCTTCGGCTTTATCAAAAACTTTCATATTCCGGTAAGTCCTACCGATATTCAAATAAACAAACCCTTTCATAGGCATGTCATTTATTGAATCTGCTAATACCAGGGCACGTTCAAAGTAATCGAAGGCCTCATCATAATTTGATTGGTAGATATAGAGGTTTCCAATATTGATGAGTCCAAATCCTCTTTGTTGGTTCGCCAAAGGGTTGTCTTCAGAGCCCTTCACTACTTCCATGTAGAATTCAAAGGCTTTGGTAAAGTTACTTTTGTTTCTTTCAGCAATGCCTAAAATATTATACGCACGAAGTTCTTCCAGTAGGTTTTGGTCATCCTGAGCTATTTTGAGGGCCTTGTTGGCATAGAAAATGGTTGAATCCGGGAATGAATTTCTATAATCCCAGGCTACATCATTGTAATAGTTAGCAATGAGTACCTCGTCATCCTGTGGCGCACGGGAACTGTTGTTGGTTGAATTGGCAGCTGTAAGTGTATGACATACTACTGTCAACAGCAACAAAATATGTGTTACGTAAACTGGCATTTAGCTATTATCTAGTTGAATCCCACACATTTATCAATCTGCTGGATAAAACTTAGATCAAAATTAACTGTTTGTTTGAGAAACAACCTATTTATCTCCATTCTTTTAAGATGGCCTTAATGAAAAAATAGTTGGAATTGTGCCAAACCCTTTTTCAAAAAAATCACTTATAGTGATAGAAGTTCAATTTTTATAAGATGGAAAAGACAGCAACACAAAAAAAAGGAAAAGGTCAGAAAGACAATTCTGAGAAGATTGTTGAGGCCTATATCGAATACAAACTCATGAATGGAGCAGCCCCGGCATCCATATTTCAATTTGTTAGGTCTATCAAGATGAAAGAGTCTGATTTTTATGAATTATTCAATTCCTTTGAGGACCTTGAAGCGGAAATATGGGATCAGATGTTTATCAGGACACAAAAGATGATAGAGAATGATCCTGTTTACATGGAATATTCCGTGCGGGAAAAATTACTCGCTTTCTATTATTCATTTCTGGAAGAATTGAAGGCAAATCGAAGTTTTATTTTGGCAGAAACAGGAGAGACTAATTTTGATTTGAAAGTACCTGGATTCCTGGATAGAATGAAAAATAGTTTCATACATTATATCAATGGTCTGATGCTGGAAGGTAAAGATACAAGTGAAGTTGCCAGCAGACCTGTAATTGAGAACCAGTATGGTAAACTGTTCTGGATTCAACTTGTATTTATCATCAATTTCTGGATCAAGGATAAAAGCAGGAAGTTTGAAAAGACTGATGCAGCCATTGAGAAAGTTGTGAATCTATCGTTTGACCTGATTGGCAAAGGAGCAATTGATTCCATGATGGATTTTGCCAAATTCATGTACCAAAACCAGAAAGTGTAGATGAAAGAACAATCAAGAATACCTACCTCCAAGGTACACAGGGCAGCAAAATTTGTGAAGACCGGCGCAAAAATTGGAGGCAACTATCTCAAGCATTACACCAAAAAGATAGTAGATCGGGACACACCTCGTGATGAGTTACATCAGGATAATGCTGAGGATATTTACGATTCTCTGAGCGAACTAAAGGGCAGTGCGCTCAAAGTTGCTCAAATGCTGGCAATGGACAAGAACCTGTTACCAGGAGCTTACCAACAACAATTTGCAATGGGGCAATATAGTGCACCACCACTGTCATATCCACTGGTTGTAAAAACATTTAGGGATCACTTTGGGAAATCACCGAATGAGTTGTTTGAGACATTCACAAATAGTGCAGTAAATGCAGCTTCCATTGGACAGGTTCACAAAGCGACCTTGGATGGAAAATCATTAGCAGTGAAAATTCAATATCCCGGAGTAGCTAATAGTGTGAAATCGGACTTGAAATTGGTGAAGCCATTTGCACTTCGATTATTTAATTTGAGCGAGACTGAGCTTGACCAATTTGTGGAAGAGGTAGAGTCAAAGCTTCTGGAAGAGACTGATTATGATCTGGAATTGAGGAGATCCCAGGAAATTACTACAGCATGCGCACAGATTCCAGGACTTAATTTTCCAACCTATTATCCTGAGTTGTCATCCAATAAGATTATTACCATGGATTGGATGGACGGCAAACACCTAAAGGAGTTTTTACCAACAAATCCATCTCAGCAAATAAAAAACCAAATAGGACAAAGTCTGTGGGATTTTTATAACCACCAGGTTCATGAATTAAAACAGGTACATGCAGATCCCCATCCAGGAAATTTCCTGATGCAGGATGACGGTACATTGGGAATCATTGATTTTGGTTGTGTTAAGGAAATTCCAGAAGATTTTTATCAAGGCTATTTCAAATTAATTAAGCAGGATATCGTGAAAGATGAAGAGGCATTGGTGCAAGCTTTCTATGATCTCAACATCATTTATGAAAAGGATACACCCGAAGAAAAGGCCCTCTATATTAAGGTTTTCAAAGAGATGATCGGTTTATTAGGTAAGCCGTTTCATTCGGATGAGTTTGATTTTTCGGATGACTCTTACTTCAATCAAATCTTCGAATTGGGTGATAGACTATCGAAAATGAAGGAGCTAAGAAAATCTAATCAGGCAAGAGGATCGAAACATGCACTGTATATTAATCGTACATATTTCGGACTTTATAACCTGCTAAATGATCTGAAGGCTAAAGTCACAACGACTAAACCTGATTGGCTGGTTTAAATGTAAACTGGCCCGGAATTTGTGTGATTTGGTAAAATGAATTCGATAATTCGCACTTCACGGTCGATAAATTAGTTTCTATTAGGAGATAATAGTAATAACTTTAGGGTTTTGAAATAGGGTTCCAACTTTGGAATGAAGACAGGAGAAAAGAGTATATGAAAAAAGTATTGGTAATTTCATTGAGTTTATTGTTCTTCTTGGCGTTTGCCGAGGTAAGAAACGCTGATTTTTATGAGGTGAATGAATCAGATAGCCTGGTTTATTTAACTCCTCTGGCAGAACATCCTATAGAAATGCAATACATTTCTAGTCTACTCAATCAGTTTCATTACAGGAAAGCTCCTCTGAATGATTCACTTTCTTCAGTGGTTTTTGAAAACTACCTGGAAGCACTGGATCCCGGTAAAATGTATTTTCTGCAATCTGATGTAGAGTACTTTGAAAAATACAGGTACGATATAGATGACCATTTCAAAACCGGAAAACTTGAATTTGCTTACCAACTTTTCCATGTAAGAAGAGAAAGAGCAATCAACAGAATGAATTATGTAACTGATCTATTGGACACGGAGATGGATTTTAATTCTGTTGAAGAGTACGTTTTCGACAGAGAAGATCAAGGCTGGATCAAAGATCATGATGAATGGGATGACCTGTGGAGAAAGTACATCAAAAATCAAGCACTTAGTTATAAACTGAAAGGTAAAGAGTGGCCTGAAATATCTTCAGCACTTCAAAAAAGGTATGATCAGTGGAAGAAAGCTATCTACCAAAACAAAAGTGAGGATGTTTTCCAGACATTCATGAATTCTTTCACACAGACTTTCGATCCTCATACAGATTATTTTTCACCAAAAGCAGCTGAAGATTTCAATATCAATATGAGTCTTTCTTTGGAGGGAATTGGTGCAAGGCTAACACAGAACCTGGACTATACTGAGATAGCTGAGGTAGTTGTTGGAGGACCTGCTTACAAGAGCAAGGAGCTGAAGAAGTCTGATAAGATCATTGGTGTTGGACAAGGAGATGAGGGAGAAATTGTTGACGTTGTTGGTTGGAGAGTAGATGATGTGGTGCAATTGATACGTGGTAAGAAAGGGTCAGTAGTGAACTTACTTATCCTAAGGAAGGAAGCGGCTATTACGGATGCACCAGATACAGTAAGACTTGTTAGAGACAAAATTAATCTGGATGATCAGGCTTCTATAGGTGAGATCATTCCGATTTCCGATGGCAGTACTACGTACAATTTGGGTGTAATTTCTATTCCGAAGTTTTACAGAAACTTTGAAGAAGCCAGAAGAGGTACCAGAAACTACAGAAGTACTACAAGAGATGTGAAAGACCTCATTGATTCATTAAAGAATGAAGGAATGGATGGCTTGATGATTGACTTGAGATTCAATGGTGGTGGAGCATTAGAGGAAGCCGTTGAACTAACAGGTCTATTTATCCCTGAAGGACCAGTGGTACAGGTGAAAGACTTTGATCAGACAGTTGATAAATTAAGAGACAATGATGGTGAGGTATTCTATGATGGACCTCTAGCGATATTGATAAACAGATTTAGTGCCAGTGCATCTGAAATCTTCAGTGGTGCGATTCAGGATTATGGAAGGGGAGTAGTATTAGGTGAAACAACTTTTGGAAAAGGTACTGTACAGAACCTGATAAGCCTTAATAGAGTCATCAATAATCCTGATAGTAAATTGGGACAAGTAAAACTCACCAGAGCCAAGTTCTACAGAGTTACCGGAAGCAGTACACAACATGAAGGAGTTACGCCAGACATTCAGTTCCCATCAATTTACAGCGCTGAGGAATACGGTGAAAGCAGCAGACCGAGTGCTTTGCCATGGGATAAGATTCCAAGTAGCACTTTTACGAAAACCAATGAAGTTTCCGAGGAGATGTTGGCGTCTCTCAGGAATCTTTACAACAAAGACCTTCAGGAAGATGAGCAATTGATGCAACTGGTGAAGGATATTGAGAAAAGTAATGAACAGAGACAAAGAAAATCTATATCATTAAATCTTGAAGAGAGACAGAAAGATGCCAAGTCTGATGAAGAAGAAGGAGATATGTCTACCACTATTGGTACTGAACTAGCCGATGAAGAAAAAGAAGACCCAAGACTTGTAGATGATCCATATCTGAAGGAAGGATTAAAACTTTTGGCCGAACTAGCCAAATTGCAAGTTGGATAGATTTTGAGATAAATTGAAGATGGAAGCGCCAGATAGGCGCTTTTTTTATGCCATTCAATCAACCAAAACTATATTTAATACAAAATGTGAATAAATAAAACTATTTTTGTTTATGTTCGTTTTAGTTTTTCATACAAAATATGAATAAATAAGAATTTGTCTGAAGATAACTTCTATAACAAACCTCCTAAATGGGCAGATACATTGCTTGAATGGTATTGCCGTGAAGAGCTTTTGGAAGACCTTCAAGGAGACCTTTATGAGCATTTTTACCGTAACCAGGAAAAGGGGAGGGTGCTTGCCAATCTTATTTATGTCATTGATGTATTGAAATTTTTCAGATTTTATACGGTCAAAAAACTCAAAACTCAAACTAAAATGAACAGACTAGCACTCCTAAAAATCAACTTCAAGACTTCAATAAGGGTATTGCGAAGGAATAAATTATTTTCCGCCATCAATATTATTGGATTGGCGATTAGCATGTCAGTGGGATTATTGATCATCTCATTGATCACAGAAATGACAGGTTATGACGATTTTCATACTAAAGGTGATCAGATATACCGAGTAGTTAACACCATAGAGGATGTGGGATTTAGTGGGGAGTTTGCCACCACAAGCCTATATGTGAGCAACGAATTAGACAAAAGACCAGCGGGATTTAAGAATAAGGTGATTCTAAACAGAAGATTCGGAGGAGTCATTGACAATAAGGAAAGGAAATTACCCATATCGGGGTTCTATGCTTCCAAAGACTTCTTTAATCTATTTTCATTTGAATTATTGATTGGTAATGGACAAACTGCTTTGGCTTCTCCCTTTACATTAGTATTGACGGAATCTTACGCCAATAAATTATTTGGTGATACCAACCCATTAGGGAAAACTGTAAAGGTGGATGATGTAGATTTCACCATTACCGGAGTAGTGGCTGATCCACCAAAAAATTCACATATGAAATTTGAATCCCTGGCTTCTTTCGAGACATATAAAGAGGAGGAAAAGGATCATCAATCTTATGGAAAGCCCAATAGAATGTGGCGTACATATATTTACTTGCAGATTCCAGATAAACAGGCAATCCCTACGATACAAAGCAATCTGAATGATATTGCCATTGCCTCAAATGAAATAGACGGTCGACGGACTTATGAAATTGGTCTGCAACCACTTTATGATATATTTACGGGAGAAGAAAAGAGTAATCAAATAGGGCCTACCTTTCCAATGTTTATGGCCCTGATTTTATCAGCCATTGCATTTATTATCGTTTTAGCAGCTTGTCTTAACTATACAAACCTATCTGTGGCCAGGACCTTACGAAGAACCAAGGAAATAGGGGTAAGGAAAGTACTGGGCGCAACGAAAAGTAGTTTATTTGGACAGTTTATCACTGAAGCAGTAATTGTTTCTTTATCGGCATTATTAATCAGCATAGGAATCTTTTCCATCATGCGGGTGGAGTTTTTAGATATTGCAGATGTAAGCAGTCAATTATCATTACAAGTGACATGGGTTACTGTTGTATTCTTTGTTCTATTTGCGATTGTTGTAGGTATAATTGCAGGCTTTTTACCATCATTGATTGTTACAAAACTAAAATCCATAGATGCATTCCGACAGCAGGATAATGTGAGATTGCTACCAGGAATTGGCTTGAGAAAGGCCCTCATTGTTTTTCAATTTACTTTGTCAATCATATTCATATTATTTACTGTCTCATTGTTCAGACAATATGATTATACACAATCCAAGGATCTTGGTTTTTCTACAAATCAGATTGTAAACATGAATATTTTCGATTCAGATAAGGATCTTTTGGAGCATGAATTTTCAAAGTTTCCGGCAGTACAAGAAATCAGCTTTTCTAATTCAATTATGCATAGTGGGAATAAATCCATTGTTTATGGAATTTATGATGACCCATTGGATTCAGCTGAAGTTAATTACAATTCTGTAAGTGAACAATACCTAGGAATTCATAAGATTGAACTGCTTGCTGGCACAAATTTTGACCCGGCTGCCAACGATGAGTTGAAAAAGAAACAAGTCATTGTGAATGAGAAGTTGTTAGAGAGATTTGGGTTTTCAGGACCTGAGGAGGCCATACATGAAAAGCTGATACTTGATGAAGAACCTTATGAAATAATTGGTGTCACACCGGATTTTCATCATAATACATTAGATGATATTATTGAACCATATGCCTTCAGATACACTCCTGAAGAGTTTCATTATGCCAATTTTAGAATTTCATCGGATGACTATGTGGAATTGATGAAACAATTATCTGCAACCTGGGAGGCTATTGATCCGGTTCATCCGTTTGAAGCCACTTTTTATGATGATGAAATAGCCAATGCCTATCAGTTTTTGTCTGTTTTAGCCAAGTTTATTGGATTTGTTTCTCTGCTGGTAATCTCTATTGCGACGATGGGATTAATTGGTATGAGTGTATATGAGGTAGAGACCAGAATCAAAGAAGTGAGTATTAGAAAAGTGATGGGAGCATCAGCAAAGAGCCTGGTTTTACTGCTTTCTAAGAAATTTTTGAAGCTTATCATGATAGCAGTATTGATTGCCACACCAATAAGTATTTTGGGTATTTCAGAGTTGTTTTTGCCTGAGTTCGAGTATTCAGGACCTTTGGGTGCTATAGAGTTAACCCTTAGTGCAATGGTTGTTGTCATATTTGCCGGATTGATAATTGCCTTGCAAACCATAAAAGCGGCCAATTCTAACCCGGCAGTAACTTTAAGAAATGAATAATTGAAATTGCAATGAAAGGAACCAATATTGGCGAATTCGAAGAGCTGGTTTTATTAACCATAGTTTACCTGAATGAACAGGCTTACTCTGTCAGTATATGTGACGAAATAGAGAAAGTAACAGAAAGAAAAGTGAAACTGGGAGTAATTCATTCGGTGTTAAACAGGCTTGAAAAGAAGGACCTGATCAAATCTAATTTGGGTGAAGCCACTAAGGAAAGAGGCGGTAGACGTAAAAGGTTTTTCGAGGTGACCAATATTGGGAAAGAAGCATTATTGCAAGCAAAAAAGCAAAGAGATCATTTCTGGGATTTGATACCGTCAGTGGTTTTTGACGGTATCAAATCATAGTTGTTATATGAATCTAAAGGTTTTGAATTGTTGATTCTTTCGAAAAGGAGGCATTGAGAAATTGATAGCGGTATCGCTCATTTCCTATGGTGTCACCATTCCATTGATAACCTACGAACCCTGTTGGCATTTTTAGACCGTCAACCTCTTCCCAACCATCATAAACAATCGCATTGTATTTGGTTGCATTCTCTTTGTCAAAATACGTAACTGAATAATTGATCCAGTCAAGAAGGCCGGAATTTTTATTGATCCAAAGTATATACTGATCATCGGGCGAATCTCCGGTATTTGGATTGAAGGTTAGGCGAATTCGGTCATAAGAAGTTCCATTGAAGGAAGTTTCGCCCAGGTATTCTTTATTTACTCCTGGGTCAGCGCTTAGAAACGGTAATGCATAAAAATAAGGCCACAGGTTTTTATAGAAAACAGGGTCACTTGCACCAAATGCTTCTTCGTCAGGTAAGATGAGTACCTTATCCCTTTTAAAAATAACAGTATAGCTACTACTGTCTGTCATGATTTCATCTCGTGTTTTCAGGTCGACTATGTGCCAGGCTGTGTCACTGGAGGAGGTCCTGTTAAATGTAAGGGTTTCAAAAGTGTGCCACGTTTCCAAACCACCATGACTTTTGATCATTTTCTCATGTGGAGATAGGCTTTCTGAAGTTTGTTGGTAGGAACAGGATGAGGTCAGCACACAAATGAGAACGATAATTTGCTTCATATTCAATTTTTTGGCAATTATAGATTGTTTGGCTTTGAAAGTACTTGCTTAAGAGTAGATGAAACTGTGGTTGTCAGATAGAAACCTTTTTAAATTTTTTGCATCTTTATTTAAACAGTAATTGAAAAGACGAATGAAAAATATATTGATCAGCTTTCTGATGATTACGAGCCTGGAAGTAAGTGCCCAGGTACTTCTTTCTGAAAACAGATTTGATGCTGAAGGAATTGACAGAATTGAAGTGGAAGGCTCATTTTGTAACGTACATTTACGTCCAGTACAGGGTAGCGCCGTAAAGTTTGAAGGATGGATCAAAGGTCCCTCCAGGTACAAGGGTGCTATTGAAATAAAGTCAAGTCTCAAAGGTAGAACCCTTGTAATTTACGTTGAAAGGCCGAATTCGCTTCGTGGAAATTTCAATGGGGAATTCCGTATTGGTATACCCAATAATACAGAGGTAGAAGCCATTAATAGTTCGGGTAACCTGTATGCAGATGGATTGCAAGGCCAGCAAATATTTCTCAAGTGCAGCAGTGGTAATTTGAGGGTAACTGACATTACTGGCAATGTTTCACTAAAGACAAGCTCAGGAAACATCACAGTGGATGGAGTAGAAGGTAATATGTCAACTTATTCAAGCTCAGGTTCTCAGAAATTGGAAGACTTAACAGGAAACCTGAATGCCATATCCAGCTCTGGTAAAATATACATGTACTATATGAAAAGTGCCGATATCACAGCTGAATCGTCCAGTGGAGGAGTGAGCCTCACGGGAGTCACTGCAAAAATACATATAGAATCCACGTCAGGATCCATTTCAGGTGAAGATGTCCGGCTTACTGGGGACAGCTATTTGGAGACTTCCTCAGGATCAATGAATATTGAATTCGATAACGATATCTATGATATGAGTTTTGACTTAAGGTCTAGCTCTGGTGGTCTTAGAATCGGCAACAAGCGATCAGATGATAGATTGGTAATCAAAAGAGGAGGTATTCAATTGACCGCCAGGTCATCTTCCGGTTCTCAGAATTTTTATAACTGATCAGGTTTCCTGTAATTTCATCATTTGAATTCCAGCAAGTGAGACAATGCAATAACCTGCAAAATAATAGAATCCTGTTTCCAGTTCTGCAACGATGTTGTTATTGGATTTGGTCGTCAGGTAGGCAATAAAAACTCCTACCACAAACACATCGGCCATAGACCATTTTCCAATGGCATTGACAAAAGTGTACATCATTTTGCGTTGCTTGAGGTTTTTCAGTCCGATAATAAGCATAACCAGAATGCCCTTGAAGAAAGGAATAATCACACTGAAGAGAATAATCAGAATAGCAGGGATCTCGTTATTGTTCTCGTAGAGTGTTTGGGTGGTTTCTAAAATATTTTGGGTACGTTCGTAAAACACAATTTTCCCGACTACTGGTATTTCAGCTCCAATATTGATATTTAATATGGGGTAAAGTAAGCCAGGTATCAAAAGGCCTATTGAAATTATTGTTAGTACAAAAGCGATTATATTTCTGCTCATATTTAACTGTTTGTTCAAAAATGCCATTAGTATGACTAAAAGACAAAACAAATGTTTCACACCATCAGCTAAAAATCATTAAAACTGTCTCAGTCATGAAAATCAATGTGTGCAAAACCGAACATATTATTTCAATTCATATTGATAACTGTTTGAAATTGAGTTTCTTATGAGAATGGCATTTTTTTTGACTAATTGCGATTGAATAACAACCTTTTTATGTTCAAGAATTTCATACTCACCGCGATACGTAACCTGAAGAGGAATAAAATCTATGCATCACTGAATGTTTTGGGGCTTGCCCTGGGAATCGGTTGTGCTATGGTTATCTACAAAGTGATTACCCATGAACTCAGTTATGATAAATTCCAATCCAACTACAGTAATGTATATAGGGTAGTAAAGGAGGATATTTATCCTGATAGGGTGGATTACAATCAGGGGTTGCCTCATCCCTTTATGGTGGCTGTGAGAGATGAATTCACCCAATTTGAGGTAGCCACAAGGATTCACTATGCCTGGGGTGATCAAATTAATGCCGAACTTGAAGACGGCTCTGTACAAAGAATTCGACTTGAGGAGGGATTGGCTTTCGCAGAACCACAATTATTTGATGTATTTGATTTCGAAGTGGTTGCTGGTGATGCAAAAAGAGCACTTGAAAGCCCAGGACAAGCGGTTGTTAGTTTTTCTTTTCTGGAAAAGGTTTACGGAATTCAATCCAATTATGAACAGGCCATTGGCAAAACATTTAATCTCGCCAATGCTAAGGAAATTGTAATCCAGGCTGTTATTAAAAACCCTCCAAAAAATACAGACTTTCCTTTCACAGTAATTGCCTCTTACGACTCGCAGAAAGGGTATAATGACTACTATTTTGGTGGTAAAGAGTGGAACTCAAGCAGTGGATCTACACAGGGTTATGTTCTATTAAAACAAGGGTTGACTCCTGAAAGTCTGAAAGATCCCTTTAATGAATTTGTTAAGAAGCACTACAATGAAAAAGCAGCTTCTGAAGTAAGGTATTACTTGCAGCCTTTAAGCGACCTGCACTATGATAGCCATTTCATGAATTATAGTGGTCGAACCATTAGCAAAAAGTTGTTAATGGCGCTGAGTGTAATTGGATTGTTTTTGGTGGTTACGGCATGTATAAACTTCATTAACCTTGCTACGGCCCAGGCAGTAAAAAGGGCGAAAGAAATTGGAATTCGGAAGTCGATTGGTGTGAGTAGGTTTCAGCTGGTTATTCAATTTCTCAGTGAAACAATGATCATCACCATCATTGCAGTAGGAATAGCACTTGGACTCAGTGAGTTACTCTTGCAAAACCTACAGGAAATACTGGGTTACCAGCTATCATTAAACATCATGGTTCAACCTCTGATCATACCATTCCTGGTTTTACTGGTGATATTTGTGACACTCCTTTCTGGGTTTTATCCAGCCATTTTGCTTTCAAGAATGGACCCTGTGGATGCCTTAAAGAACAAAGTTACTTCTCAGTCATCGGGGAGTGGCCTAACTTTAAGAAGGGCTTTGGTGATTATCCAGTTCACCATTTCTCAGGCACTTATTATTGGAACATTAGTGGTAGGAGCCCAGATGAACTATTTTCTTTCAAAGGATCTGGGATTTGAATCAGAAGCAATGTTGACCGCTTATCTTCCCGATAATCGTTCAGAGAATGTGAATGAATTGCGTTATAAATTAACCAAATCACCTGCTATCAAAGATGTAACATTTTCACTGGCACCCCCAACTGGGAACAGTAACTCACACTCAAACTTCAATCATCCCAACACAAAAAGTGAGAATGATTATCACGGAAACTTCAAAGCTGTAGATCACCGGTATGTTGAATTTTTTGATTTAGAACTTCTGGCTGGAAGAAATTTCAGGGAAACCGATAGCATGCAATTGGCTATTATCAACAAAAAGACTTTTGAGTTACTCAACCTGGAAAGCTATGATGAAGCACTAGGAATGACTATGGAAACTGGTTTCAGAACCAACAAGAAAATCATAGGCGTGGTAGATGATTTTCACTCTAAATCTTTGAAAGAAGACATGGACTATGTCTTTCTGGTCTATGACCCGGATATATACTATGAAGTGACAGTCAAAATAGCGAGTAATGGAAATAACCTGGTAAGTGCAGAAAGAGCAATAAAGGATTTTAAAGAAGCATGGTCTACTACTTATCCTGATTATATTTTTGACTACACATTTTTAGATGAAGAATTGGCGGAAAGATATGAAGCAGAGCAGAGATTATCATCGTTGTTTAGGATGTTTGCCTTAATTGCCATTTTTATCGGTTGTCTTGGGCTATACGGTTTGATTTCCTTCCTGGCCACTCAGAAAGTGAAAGAAATTGGTGTGCGAAAAGTGCTTGGCGCTTCAGTATGGAGTATTGTTCATCTCTTCTCAAAAGAAATGATGATTCTACTGGTTATTGCATTTGTCATTGCCGCTCCGGTATCTTATTACTTCCTTATGCAATGGCTGAGCGATTTCAAATACCGCATAGACTTTAACTGGATCTATTTTCTGGTATCGATAGCAACAAGTTTCATTATAGCAATGGTAACAATAGGTTATAAAACTTACTTTGCAGCTACAGTTAACCCAGCACTCTCATTGAAAGATGAATAGTTAGGAACCTTTGTAGCCGAACCTTTTTAAAGGTTTATCCTTTTTACGCCAGTCTTTTTCTACCTTGACGAAGGTCTCAAGGTGGACTTGTTTTTGGAAAAAATCTTCCATGTCTTTACGGCTTTGGATACCTACTTTCTTGAGTGATTCACCTGCTTTGCCAATGATGATCCCTTTTTGACTGGACCTCTCCACATAAATCTCAGCCCGCATGCGGATAATCGATTCTTCTTCCTTGAATTCAGTGACAACAACTTCTGTACTGTAGGGAACTTCCTTTTTATAATTTAAGAAAATCTTTTCTCGTATGATCTCAGCAGCAAAAAATCTTTCTGGTCTATCAGTTAGCTGATCTTCAGGGAAATAAGGTGGATGCTCAGGGAGATGCGCCAATATAGCATCATAGAGCTGATCTATGTTTTGTTTTTCTAATGCTGAAACTGCAATCATTTGGGTAACCTCTACCTGCTCTTTCCAGTAGGTAAGCTTATCCAATAGTTGAGAGCCTTTAGAAAGGTCCATTTTATTGACAACCAGAATGATGGGAATACCACTTCTTTTAATTCTCTCATAAATTTCCTGATGATCAAATTTTTCACCTAACTCTACTACCCAAAGGATGACATCAGCATCTTGCAATGACTCAATTACAAAGTTCATCATTGACTCTTGAAGTGTGTATTGTGGGTCTATGATACCAGGAGTATCAGAGTATATCATTTGGTAATTATCCCCGGTTATTATACCAAATATCCGATGGCGGGTCGTTTGAGCTTTTGATGTAATGATGGAGAGCCTTTCGCCAACCAGTGCGTTCATAAGGGTGCTTTTACCCGCGTTTGGCTTTCCAATTATTGAGATAAATCCTGCTTTATGTGCTGTCAAATTACTTATTGTAAGAATTGAAGTTCAAAATTAATAGAAATTATACAATCAGTAACTTTAAAAGCTTATTCTATGAGGTAAACTCATTAGTATTCAGATATTCACTTCTAATCTAAATATCTAATGGCTTCATAGAATAAGCGAAAATGTGTAAATTATATGTACTAACTTAGAATTAGGTTAATTGAAACAACAGTGACCAAACCAAACATAGGGATACTAATACTATTGCTATTGCTCTTCAGGGGTTATGACATTCTTGGTCAAAGCTATTTTTACAAAAAATATGGAGTTCAGGACGGACTTCCCACTGATATTGTAAAAAGTGTGGCTGAGGATGAGGAGGGCTTTTTTTGGATTGCCACTGATGAAGGCATTTCTCGTTACGATGGCCTGAAATTCAATACCCATACAAATTTCCTAAATAGTCACTATATCAAGGGATTCCTGCAGACGTCCTACAATGAGCTCATCGTTTATGGAGATCTGGATATTTTCACCATTAATTCTGGTAATCACAAAACAAGTATCAATAGAATATGTCCTGTCTCTCGAGTAGAAACTGATTCTTCAGTGACTTATCCGAAAAACATATTTGAAGATAGCAATAATTCTCTGTGGGTGAGTGAAGCACAATCAGTGGTTAGGTTACAAGACGGAAACATTAAAAGGTTTGAATTCGGAGGGCATAACCGCACAACACAGTTTTTGAGATCGTTTTCGGTGTTTGAAGATATTTCAGGGAGCCTTTATGTATCATCTTATAATGGTAATGTCTTTAAATATGACCCAAGACTAGAGGAGTTTAGTCAGATTAAAATCAAATTTCCTGGGAACATTGAATTTGCTGAAGTAATAGACGGACGAATTGTGATAGGAGCAGAGGGAGGAATTTACGTGGCTCCACTAATCGAAGATGGCGGATTCGAATCTCCATATTTGGTACAGTCAATTGAATCCGTTTCCTACATAAAAAAAATTGATGCGAACCTATTTTTCATTTCAACAAGAGGAACAACGCATTACCTGGCAGATTCTACATTTTCAAAGATTGAAGCCCTTCCATTTAGCATCAATAATGTAAATAACGTCTACCTCAGTGGTGAGAAGGATATTTGGATATCAAGTAATGAGGGGCTGGTCCTGTTAAGAGAAAACCTTTTTCAGACAATGGGGCCGGAAGAGGTATTTGTAGAAGCGGCAACATTTGATGAGCATTCAGATATGGTCTATTATGCCACAAATGCCAATATGTATTGTTTCAATGAGCGCACTGGTAAAACAGAAATGATCATGGAAATGGCAGATGGGTATTTTCAATCACTCGTTTCTACAGAAAAAGGCATTTGGATAGCCAATGCTTTTCAGGCTTTTTTATGGAAAGACAATGAAATTAAAAAATCCTTTGATTTCGCTAACCAACGAATGTTTGTAACAGAATTATCTGAGGATAAAAATGGTAATATTTGGCTATCGATTCCTGGGCACGCCAATGCTTATGAAGTCAATGAGAACCTGGAGCTCATCAAATACCCTATTGACCTGGGAAAGGAGGCTGTCATTAACCTTATCACATCAAATGAAAAAGGAACTTATATTATGTGCTCTGGAAAGGACAGTTATCTATTTTATAAACCTATTGATTCTAATGAGTTTGAAAATATTAGTGTTCCACTCAATTTTGAACCTACCTCAAATCTTGAAATTACAGATCTGGCGTTCAGTGATAGTCTTATTTACCTGGCATCTTCAGATGGCCTTTTAGTTTATAATGGTCAGGACGTAAATCAGGTTGACCTTGGTGAGCAGTTTACAGGTCTTCCGGTTCGTTCAGTTGAGCAATACGATCAAAACAAGTTATTGGTATCAAATGCATTCGGTCTTCTTCTTTTTGATGTAGCCAATGAAGTTGTGGATTTGTTTAATGAGAGTCATGGCTTAGCATCCAGAACGATTTCATCTAATGGAATTATGGTGGATGAAGCAGGACAGGTCTGGTTAAATACATCTGAAGGACTTTCCTACAGTACTGGTCCATTGAGAAAATCAAGTAAGACCAAGGCTCCAAAATTTTTGGAATTTGATTTAAACGGTGAAACTAAAGAGTTGTCAGATATTTTAGCGCCATATGGGAATCTTCTGAATTTTCGGGTGGCGTCAGTTACTTTTCCTGAGCAGGACATTAATTATCAGTATAGATTGAATGATTCAGATAAATGGATAAATACTGGCAATGAGATTTCACTTCTACATCTTGAACCAGGTCATTACTCGCTTAATATACGTGCTAGAAAATTCGGGCCTTATACGTGGAGTGATACTGAGTCTATTGAGTTTAGTATTGACAAACCATATTGGATGCAGCTTTGGTTTTTGATTACCATTTTTTCAGGAATCATTGCCATGGTTGTAGTGACCAGATTGATTGTTAAGCAGGAAGGTAATATTGAGAAGTATCGATTGCAGATACAGGTCAACAACAAGACAAGAGAGCTTCAGCAAGCTAATGAAGCCTTAAAACACCTGAATGAGGAGAAAAATAACATGCTAGGGATAGTGGCGCATGATTTAAAAAGCCCGTTGAGTCAAATTATTGGTATGGCAGATCTTATCAAAAGAGATTTTCCGGAAGAAGAGAAACAAGAGTTTGCTGGAAGAATTGAAAAAGCCGGATGGAACCTGGTGGAAATGATTGATAAATTCCTTGATATCAATAAAATTGAATCTGGCCAGTTCGAACTGGACATTCGGAGACACAACTTTAGTGAAATAGTTGAGGATGTGGTGGCACAATCCATGACAAGGGCTACTGAAAAGAGAATTGAAATTAATACTGAGATAGCCGATGGGGCCTATATTAAGGCTGATGCAGTAGCGGTGAAACAGGTGATTGATAATTTGGTATCCAATGCCCTCAAGTTCTCGGATTCTGGTAAGAAAGTAGAGGTAGATGTCTCCAGAAACGGGAAGTATGTTACTTGTTCAGTGAAAGATGAAGGTCCTGGATTGTCTGAGGAAGACAAGAAGAAACTTTTTACGAAATTTCAGAAACTTAGCGCCAGACCTACTGGTGGAGAGTCCTCATCAGGCCTTGGTTTGTCTATTGTGAAACGCTTTGTCACTTCAATGGGGGGAAAGATCTGGGTTGAAAGCGAGTTAGGTAAAGGTGCAGGTTTTTTTGTGAAGTTTCCATTGGCTAAATAACATCTCAATCACCAAATCGAATTGTTTGAAAAGGTTCTAACTATTGATTTTCATTATTTCAGTATTCTGGAACCTCGAGGAGGTCGTGATACCTTCTCGTTTCGATATTCTAGGTATTTCGACTAATAATTTTGAAGAGGTAATTCATTTATCTTCTGAATATTTCCTGATTGGCTGTCTTTTTTACTTATTTTGACGATCGTATGGAGAAGGAAATTTCTATTTGTGAAGAGGCCAATTACCAATCGCTTTACATGGAACATATTCAGGGTATCCGCAATTTGATGTATTACAAATGTGGTGATCTGGATCAGGCGGAGGACCTGGCGCATGAAGCATTTGTGAAATTATGGGAGAAATGTGCGGAGGTAGCCTGGAAAACTGCGAAAGGATTTTTATACACTGTGGCCAATAGATTATTTCTAAACAAAGTAAGTCACCAGAAAGTGGTACTTACATTTGAAAAAGAAAACCCCATGACAGAAAAGTCACCAGACCCTCAATTTATTCTCCAGGGTGAGGAATTCAAACATAAGTTGGAGAACGCAATCAGTAGTTTACCGGAAAGACAAAGAGAGATTTTTTTATTGAATCGCATTGACAAAATGTCTTATAAGGAAGTTGCTGAAAGTCTGGATATTAGTGTGAAAGCTGTAGAGAAAAGTCTGGTCAAAACAATGAAGAAATTGAGAACAGCTGTAGAAGAATTAAATCAACACAAAATTTAATATGAGCGAGGGGGGTAAATCATTTATTGCCTTGTCTTTAATATAGCATGGAAAAAAAGGAGCACGATAACGAGCTTGCAAAATGGTTAAATAAGGAGATTTCCAGTGATGAACTGGAAAAAGCATCTTCTGCGCAGGACCGTTTGATCTATGAAGCGATTGACAAAGAGGTAAGTCAATGGAAGTTGCCAGAGATGGACAAGGAGGCAGCTTTTGATAGATTAAAAAGTGCTATGAAAAAAGAAGAAAGACCCGTTATTTCACTTCAAAGAAAGCTAATGTACGCCCTGGCGGCAAGTGTCTCCATTGTGTTGGTTGCATTTGTAGTTTATCAATTGAGTTTTAATGACCCGATTCAGAAGTATGCGACCTCTTATGGAGAAACACTGGAAATTACACTTCCTGATGGCTCAGAAGTAAAACTTGCAACTAATTCCACACTTCAATTCGACAAAAAGGCCTGGAGAAAAAGACGGACTTTGAGTATGACGGGTGAAGCCTACTTCAAAGTAGCCAATGGAGAAAAGTTTACCGTAAATCTAGATGATCAATCTGTGGCTGTTCTGGGGACAGAATTTAACGTAAGAAAGCGAAAGGGATATTTAAATGTATCCTGCTATGAAGGATTGGTACAGGTGAACCTGGTAGACGAGGAGATAAAACTTCCTGCTGGGAAATCGATAAAAGCACAAGGTGAATCTTATGAATTTTTTGAAGAGAAAGAGCAAGGACCGCTTTGGGTAAAAGGAGCTGCCTCACGATTCATTGAGGCATCTTTAGAGGAAGTAATTGCCTCACTGGAAGCTCAGTATGGCATTGAATTGGAGCTAGATGCTGCCATTGAGGCTGATACTAAATTCAGTGGTTCTTTCGTTCATTCCAATCTTGAAACTGCCTTGGATATGATCGCCACTCCACTTGGTCTGGAAGTAGACATTACAAATGGACCTAAAAAGTACAAATTCAAAAGAAGGAAGCGTCCTTAGAATTCTAGCTTTAACATAAAATCCGGGGTAAAACCAATGGTGTATCGATCAGCTTGTATTACAGTAGGCCTACCCATGCCATTATCCACTAAATAGATATTCGCTGTTTCCAATAGATTATTTCGATCATATAAATTGAGGACAGAGAATCCTGCTGTAATGCGTATCCATTTATTTTGTGGGATATATTGATAGCTGATTGAAGCATCCAGTTGATGAATGGCGTCAAAACGCTCAACAGGATCTACACCAGAAACTCGTGGGATGATCTGACCACTTGCTGGACCCCCGGTCCCTGGGAAAAAAGGTTCTTCCAGATAATTTGGGATACCACTGGCAAAAAACCATCCTGCAGACAGTCTCAAAGACTTAACTTTTAAAGCTGCTGTCACATTAAAAAGGTGAGTCTGATCGTAATTGGCGTAGAAGGGTTCAGTTTTTATCCTTGGGAAGAACAGTTTTGTACTACTTAGCGTATAGGTACCCCACATGTCAAAAGGGCCATTTTGATATCGCAGTATAAAATCAATTCCTTTCGAATACAATTCGCCATCAAATTTACGGGTGATGATTCTGTTCGTACCTAATTCTGGTATATTACCAGTGGTGCTAATGTTTTGTACCTCTTTGTAGTATAGATCAATATCGGCTACCCAATGCTTGCTTTGAAATGAAATTCCGGTCAGTGCCTGCCAACTTGTTATGATTTTCTGGTCATTACTTTGGGCGAATATCCAGATAAGTTTTTCATTAGGTACATCATTTAGTTCAAAGAAAATATTCTGTGTGATGTCCTGACTGTAAAGTCCGATATTTCCTTTCAGGGAGAAGTGATCATCAATAAAGTAATTGGCAAAAATTCTGGGTTCGGCACGGAAATAGTCATTCAATTCGTACTGGTTAAATCTTAGTCCCAAATCAAGAGAATATTTGTTGTGAGGAATTAGGTAATTGCCAAAAGCACTATGAATTCCTGCTGCTCTTTCATTTCTGTTCACTAATCTTATAGTGTCTTGAGGATCAAAAGTATCATTCACCAGACCAATTTTTTTTCTGATATATTCATAACCATATTGCAGTGATCCTGCAGACTCAAAATCCTGTGAAAAACCTACACCTGCCTTGAAATGGTTGATGAAGTTATCAGTGAGAGACTGATCAATCGGATTGTTTAAGTTCATCAGCCTTCGTTCAACAACATTGTCGTATTGGTATTTTGACCAGGCTAAATAAATTTCAGAAGAAATGTTTCCCCAGTCTTTATTCCAGGACGTACTTAAGCCATCATTTCGCAGGTAAGCATCCCGGCTATCGATAGTATTGCCGTCTTGGTTCTCAAATTCAATTTCTACTTCATTTTCAATATTGAGATAATTCAGTTCCCACTTTCCAAAATCTTCTGATTCATAATTGAATGCACCATTGATATCATAGAATTTAAAGGTGACAGGTTGCAGGTCAATATTTTCATTTACAGATAGAATACTGCCACCAATTACCAGGTCTTCAAAGGCGCTTTCCTTGGGGGAGATGTAGTTGAACGGATGAGAGGTTCTTGCAGCAAGAGTGAAGCCCAGCTTGTTTTTAATTATTGGTGTTTTCAAGTAAGCACTTGCAAAGTAACTATTCGTCGCGATACCTAAGTTAAGCGAATCAGGCACCTCATTGCTGTTTTCAAGTATTACCGCTCCGCCCACACGGCCTCCCAGATTAGCACTGTAACCACTTCGGTAGACAGCAATGTTTTCTACAATATCGGTGCTGAATGGTGAAACAGTTCCGTAGTAGTATCCCTTATGAAAAATTGGGATGTCATTATAAAGTATTAGCGTATGGTCTGGAGTACCCCCTCTGACTCTCAATTCACCGGCCCTGCCTGTAACAGAATGGATACCCGGTAAAGATTTTAATGACGTGAGCACATCTTTGTCAACATCACCAGGCAATATTCCGAGATCACCATTTTTGATTTGAATACTATGGTTTTGCTGGTTAGCGTTGATGCCATCACCCAAATAGGATTCTATGACCAATTCATCTAACAGGAGGGTACTGTTTGAGAGGGGTATAATTGGCGATAGCTCATTGGCAAGGAAATCCAAAACCGACATTTGATAGGTTTCATATCCAACAAATTCAAATGAAAGAGTGTCTTCACTCGACCACTCAAAACTAATCGTAAATTGTCCCTCTACATCACTCACCGTCTGGAGATAATGATCATTGAGCTTCACATAAACAGAAGGAACTGGCTCTTTGTTTTTTTCATCTATAACAGTAAGGTCAAGAGAGATTGGTTTGTTACTCACAATGATATTTCTGGCGTCAATTTGCTCAAATTTGAATGGATATTGAGAGTTCAACTGGCTGATAATGCTTATTAGATCCCCGTCACCAACATTTTCCAGAGGATTGAATGAAGCAACTAATTCAGGATTGTAGGAGAATATGACTTCATGTTTCTCTTCAAGTAATTGAAGGCTATTTTGTAAAGTTGGGTTGTTTTGAGCTATGGTATTCAGTGCTAATACAAACCCACCAAAGGCAATTGAAATTCTTCTGAGGATCATTGACGGCAAAATTAACAGAAATTGAGGAACAGGAGGGGGGTATTTTCAAGAGAAATATGTCTTACAATTAAATACCAAACAAGCACAAGATGACACTTATATTCTCAATTTTCCTACTGGTCTTCCTTCGAATAATCATACAAATAATAGCATTACTAGCAGTATCAGGTTTCAATATGTTAAAGACATTAAAGAATAAACTAAAACTTCTCTACTAGGGGAAAATCAATCCTCTATGCCGGATTCCTCTGAGTCCGGCTTATTTTTTGAATAATGATATCCAGAGAAAACTTTAGTTTAATCAAAAAGACGTACATGCCATAATCATTGAAAATCCATTACTCAATTCGCTATTGTAAGATAACTGATCTGAAATCGCGACCTGATCGTAATTACAAAAATCAAAGTTTTAAAGTATCAACGCCAGAGGTTCTACATAAATCTTAATTAAGTTTAGCGTAAAACAAAATTGATATATTTGATTCAATGAAAACCATTTCTAACATCACTCTGGCATTTTTCGCAATCACAATTGGTTTCTATCCAATTGTGTATTTGTTCATGGATGAAACAGCTGGGTTGTTATCAACTAAACCTGCAGAATTGCTGGAAAGTACAATTTGGAAAATGGCATTCTACCAACATATCTCAATGGGAGGTTTGTGTCTTTTAGTAGGATGGAGCCAGTTTGTCGCCTCTATTCGAAATAAACACATTGGTTTACATCGTATTTTGGGTAAAATATATTTGATTTCTGTTCTGTTAAGTGGTTCCGCTGCATTGTATATGGCATTTTTTGCTTCTACAGGATCGGTAGCAGGTCTTGGATTTGGTGGCCTTGCATTAAGCTGGTTGTTCTCTTCCGGAAAGGCATACACTTCTATTCGAAGTGGTAATACGGATTTACATCAGGATTGGATGACCCGAAGTTTCGCACTTTCCTTCGCGGCTGTTACACTTCGGGTTTGGATGCCAGTATTGTTGGGAATGTTAGCCCTGGATTTTAGTGTTGGCTATCCTATAGTTGCCTGGTTGTGTTGGGTGCCTAATTTGTTGATAGCAGAATTGATTGTTCACAAAAAAAAGACTTCAAAGGTGATAGCTTAAGGCGATTATCCTATAAAATTAATAGCTTATGAAAAAGATCTACTTAACATTTGTATTGCTTGTTTTGGTAGTGAGTTATGTACAGTCCCAAAATGTATTCACAGGGGCTTTTGATAACCTGGTAGGCAAAACATGGTCAGCGGAAGGACAGTGGCCAAATGGAGGCCTATTCAAGCAGGAAACTTATTTTGAATATGGCCTTAACGGAACCATCGTCATAGGTAAAACCAAAAGTTTCACTGATGCAGATCAGACTGTATGGGGTGATAGAAATTATGGGATCAGGCAATTCAACTCAGAGACAGGTAAGATTGAATTCCATGAATTTGATGTTTATGGAAATGTGACTAGGGGAAGGGTAGAAACTGACGGAAAAAACATCCATTATTACTATGATTATGGAGGAAAGAAGCTACTGGATTCATGGATCTATCTTAGTGATAGTAATTACACTTTGAGAGTGAGTGAAATTCCGGATGAAGGGGATCCTATTGTTTACCTGGAGGCCAATGTGACCCGAAAACCTTGAATATGAGGATAAACTTGCACGCGACTGGGTAAGTGGTTAGGAAAAGCAGGTTGTTTCCAATTAAATAGAAATCATAAGTCCATGCGCAACATTGCTATCTTCAATATCAGACTAATTATTGTCTTCTTTCTTATATGCTTCAATCATTTCGTGTCAGGCCAGTCTGCAAAATTCGAAGACCCCAAACTTGAATTAGCAATAAGAGAAATAATCGGTTTACCAGAAGGCCCGATTGAAAAAACTCATATTCAGGAGCTTACAAACATTGAGATACGAGATAAAGGTATAACAAATCTGGAAGGAATTGATTTTCTTGAAAATTTAGTAGTCCTTACTGCTGGGGCCAATCCGATCAGTGATTTGACCCCATTGATTGGTCTTAAGAACCTGAAGGCACTTAATCTTGCGGATGGTAAATTGAGTGATATTGCTCCTCTGGGACAAATTGATAGTCTGGTGGGCATTTGGATACCAGGGAATAATGTTACTGACCTGGAACCCTTAAGGGATTTGCAGTTTCTGAGACATTTGATCATTGGAGATAACAAAGTAAAGGATATTAGCGTAGTTGCTAATTTGACAAACCTGGTTCAGCTCAATCTTGATAATAACCAAATTAGTGACATTAAATCGCTTTCGAACCTTTCAAAACTGGACAAATTAACAATTGCTGGAAACCAGATTGATGATCTTTCACCACTTGCAAATCTAAGTGTTTTGAAGTACCTGGATTTAAGAGATAATCAAATTCAAAATCTTGAACCTTTAGAGAAATTGACCCAAATAGAAAGATTGTTTTTATGGAACAATCAAGTTGAAAACATTCAGGCATTATCCGAATTAAACAACCTGGAATGGTTAGAATTAGGAGCTAACCAAATTGAAGATATTACACCACTACAGTCAATGAATAAACTAAAAAGAGTATCAATCAATGACAATTATCTGGACTGTAGTGAAAACTCTGAAACTCTTGAAATTATTAGTACACTTAATTCAAAAGGAGTATTAATCTATTTCCTCCCTCAACAGGGGTATAATTATTTTAAGTACCCAAACTAGTGATTAGATTTTTCTGACTAAATAGGCCTTATTTCTTCAGATCGAAATAGCCAGATATTGGTGGATTCTAACATATCGTGTAATAACACCTCCAACCTGGGAACGGGGATTTATTTATTGCATATCAGGACTTATCAGAATAAGGTCTACAGGACAAAATTGTTAATTCATTAAACATAATACCACCAATTCAATCAGAAACTAAATTCAACAAACACCTTCAAATTAAGAGGAGTCCCAGGTGTGAAGTGTATTTCTTCTACCGGTTCTGATTCGTCGCTAAGTCGGGATGTGGTAGCGAACTGAGTCTCTATCCATTCGGTATTCAGTACATTTTGTATGCTGAAACCTGTTCTAAGATATTGAAATTGATAACTACAGTTGACATCCAGGAGAGTATATCCTTCTGCTGTAATCGAATAGGTTTCATCGGCAGGTCTATTGCCCATGTGTCTTAGATGAATACCCCCACTGTATGAGCTACTATTCCATTGAAGACCGCTTGTAAGGGTAAAGGAAGGAGCCAGAGGTATAAATTCATTTTTCTGCTCTACCAGAATTGATCTGGGTTTGGCATAATTCAAGTCAGCTTCCCAGAAGATGTTACGAGTGAGTTGGTATCTGATTCCAAGGTCCAAACCAGATCTTTTCGATTTACCACTTGGTTCTACTATCCCCTCATCTCCCACATAGACAAATTCCTGCTCTAGTTTCAGATACCACCAGGCAGCATTCAAGAACACATAGGGGGTAGGCTTCCAAATGACTCCTATATCAGTACCATAAGCGGCAGGTAGAATTTTTTTACCACTTTCAACAACAGAAACCCTTGTGTCATTAGAATGAAACCCTTTACCACTTTTCAAATACACCTGAAGTTTAGTCGAAGGATTGTACAGGATATTCATTTTAGGGCTTATGATTCCCTTTTCAGCTGATAGTTTATTGTACTGACCGATAAGCCCGTCATGGTAGATGAAACTAAACTGATCAAAACGAACTCCGGGGTTGATTGTCCACTTGCCGATTTCATAGTTCAGGTTGACAAAGCTGTAAATGTTGCTTTCGGTAATATCTCCAAACCTAAACCTGCTCAGTGTAGTACTTCTACCGTAAGTGTGAGAGAGCTCATTGTCCTTACTCATGTCATACCTAAAACCTGCACCTACCTGAAAAGACCAGTCTCCAATTGTACTACCAAAATATTTATTAAGAGTTGTTTCACCTCCAGCCAGGTTTCGTTCTTCTTTCTGCATGATCTGGTCTCCATTGATGGGATCATTCAGGAAGAAAGTAAAATTGGAGAAAAGTAAGAAATCATAATGTGCAAAATAGGCATTGGATGTCAGGAACGTATTGTTATCCAGGTTTCTCAGGTAGTTGATACCAATATTAGAGCGAGATGTTTCTCCACCTTCCGTATCATCAATAGCACCAAATCTACTGATTAGCCCTTGCTCGACAGCTCTCACCGGTATTTGACCGGAGGCATCCCATTTGCTTGAAAAATGAGACATGAGAACTGACAGGTCATCATTTTGCCTGGTTTTCAGGTTGTACCGCCCAATGATATTAAACCGGCTAAGATCCTGAGGGCTTTCAAACGGCCCATCCGCAAGGGTAAGATCTGAGGCTATATATGCGTGATGATTTTCCGAATTCACAAGAGAAAACATTCCTAATAGCCTTTGGTGATTGAATCTACCCGTTTCGAATTTTATGGTGTTCTCTTCAAGTTTTTTGCGAGTATTGAAGGATACAAACCCGGCAGTTGCCAGGTTGCCTCTATCTGCATAGTATGGTCCTTTCCCTATATTCACAGCATCAATTGTCTCAGGGATCAGGAAATGTAAGTCAGCGTATCCTTGTCCATGTGCATGAGACACCAAATTTACAGGCATACCATCTACGGAAATGTTTATATCCGTTCCATGGTCAAGATCAAATCCGCGTAAGAATATCTGTTCTGCCTTTCCACCACCGGCATGTTGACCAATAAATAACCCCGGCATATTTGTTAGTACTTCCTGCGCCGAGGATACCGGTTTGGTTAGCAGATTTATATCAGTCATAATATTTAACGCATCCAACTCTGGAGAAACCTGAATTTCTGGTAATGAAATGGAGTTCTCTATGAGGACCACTTTAAGATCAATTGAATCTGTAAAAACAACTTTCTGTGTTTCGAAACCTACATGTGAAATTTGTATTAGGTCACCAGGCTGTATCTCCGTAATGGTAAATTTCCCAAATGGATCACTGTGGTAATGGTTTAATGATTTAATGTGGAGAATGTGAGCACCTTGTATCGGGTCATTGTTTTTATCAACTATGTAGCCACTGATTTGTGCATAACCATTTATGAAAGTCGAAAATAATACTACGGCAAGAATAACTAACTGAAGTAATTTTTTTTGTTTGAATAGCATGTGCCTATAGTGCTTGATTAATATTTTTTCTGATAGTTGGACCCAATTCAACTCCACTTTTCAATGCTTCTGACAAATAGAATCTGGATTCTGAGCGCTTATTTTTTTGTTTATATATCATACCCATATGATATAAGACAAGCGGTTCTGAAGTTTCCCCCTCCAGGTGTTGCTCACATACATTAATAGATGAATTGTAGTCTCCTTTTAGATAGTATATCCATGCCAACAGGTCATAGGATTGAATGGTAGGTCTCTTGAGTACTTCTTCTTTTGCCAATTTAATAGCGGCCTCATGGTCTTTGAATAGTTTGCTTTCCAATAACGCCAATTTATATCGGTAGAGTTCTTGAAATTCCACCTCTATGGTCTGATTATAATATAATTTGTAATGTTCGGTAGCTAAATCATCATTGATGCCATCGTTAAGCTGTGCTAATTCCCAAAGTAAATCAGGAGTAGGTTTACTACTATACAGGATATCAATTATTAAATGGGCCCATTCCGTTTTGTCTTCTTTCGAATACATTATCCAGGCTATTTTTTTAAGGGCTTCTTCATAATTTGGAACAATAGTCAATGCTTTTAGGAAATACTCATATGACGTTTTGGAGTCACCAAAGTGTCCATACATTTCTCCTAACATGGTGTTCACCCAGGCTTGTAATTCTTTTTTCTGTCCAAATTTAGACACTTTTTCCTCTGCCTGGTGCATCACGAGAATCGCTGAATCTAGTTTTCCTTTGTAATCAAGAAATTTTGATGCCCTTACAAGGTAGTCAAATTCGTTTGGCTTACCCATTTGGAAGGACTGTATGATATTTTCAGCTCTTTTATAATTTCCTAATTCCATATGTATATCAAATAGCATGAGCTGTGTTCCACCATCGTCAATACCTTCCTCGAAAAGTTTCATACAAGTTTCTTCTGCCTTCTTAAATTCATGCAGTGAAATAAAATTTCCAGCCATGAGATGATAAACCTGCCTTCTGCCTTTTCCTCTTTGGAAGGAATTGGCCTTGTTCAAATAAGAATTTGCTATTTGGAGATCTTCCGGATCACCTGCCAGATTAAAACGCTTCATGTATAATTGGGCCGCCTTTTGCATATATACAAAGCCATTTGGGCTGTTTTTCATCTTGCCCTTCCAAAAATTCAATTGCTCATCAACACTAATTAATTCTTGTGATCGCATTGAATCGTAACTCATTATGTAAGGTCTAATGTCTTTGAAACTTGTTACTTCTTTTTCATTATTTGGTTCAGTACACCCAAGTAGCACAAATGTGGCTAGTGTAGCCAGGTAGAAATAATTTTTCATAAGAGTAATGATTGCGGTAGTTGGTCAAATGACAGCTAGTAAGACTGGCGAAAACTCACAGCCATCCTACTAACTGTCTGACACACTCGAAATAATTTAATGAGGGGAAGCTAAATATGGGAAAGTATCAGAAAATGACACGTCATTCGCTCCTACATTATCGGATATAACTCCTGGCACAACTGCATTTCCTGTATTTCCGTCACCAAAAAATGCAAGTATTAGAGTCACGTCAATTACATCATCCTGTAATCTTCTTCCATTCAATACATTTTCGAAGAGAACAATGTTGCTTAGGTTCGATGGCCCATAAGTACTGGGTGCATTTTTATTACAGTTCAATACATCTATCCCAAGAACACTTGCCGTAGTGGTATTATCCAGCCCTAAAACATTAGAGTAGGATACTGGATCCAGAAAAATATAGTTTTGAAGTGCATCAAAGATACCCTTGAAAGCAGCTGCATTTTGGCTTCCGTCTTTCGGCAGCTGTAGATTAAAACCATCTTTTACAGTTGCATCACCAAAGAAGTTGAATACCGTGTTTATGCCGGGTCTACCCATTTGGTCAAGCTGAGAATATGTGACATTGTTAGCGGTTATTTCTACGTCACTTGTAGCGGAATTTCCATCAGCGGTTACTGTTAATGTAGCTGTGTATGTGCCTGTCTGAGAAGCCCTGAAGGATGGTGTTTGTGTATCTGCTCCAAAAAGAGAAACACTACTACCATCAGGAGCTAGAGCAGTCCACAAAAAGGTTGTTCCATCACTAATACTAGCACTTCCATTCAATGAAACCATTGATTCTAATTTTACTGTTTGTGAAGATCCTGCATCTGCAGTTAATTCCGTAGGCACCATTCCATCATCTCCTTCATCTTCTGAACAAGCCATAAGTGTACCCATTAGTCCCAGCCCTAGCGTAAATATTATATATCTCATTTTAATAGTCTTTAGCATTTGATTTGAATTCTATTATTTCTCTTGTTTTGATTTTAGCCATACATTGAAATTTGTTACAGAGGAGCCACCAATCATATCCTTTGGAACTTCTACAACTACTGACATGATATTGGTACCAGCGAATGCATCCTGACCTTCTTCGTTAAAAGCTGCTGGGTATGGTTGTATACCCTCAGTATCGGGGTCTGAGTCTCTTTCGGGATCGTATTGTCCGGTATTAGTATCATCAGACAAAGAAGCTCCAACACCATTGACAATGCTTACAAATTGGAAGAAATCCATAAAGAATGGGTCATCTCTGGGACCAGCAAATAGTTTCACACCATTGTTTTCACCTACTTTTGGTTCTGTTCCATAGGTAGTGATTTCAGTTTCCACTCTTGTTCCAGAAGTTTCGATTGTGCTTTCAAGCCCTGTGACAGATGGAGTTACAGGTCCATAAGAAATAACGCTGTTGTCTCTGAAAAGTGTCTGGATAACCAGGTCCTCAACATTGTCATTGTCAGTATCAATGTTGAATTCATAAATCACATTTTCATCGAAGTTTGCTGTTTCAGTGGCTGAACCAGGTGCTAACAATCCTTGAACATTACACACAAATACGTAATTATCTGAGTTATCAGGACTTTCAAAGGCATAGAAATCAGTAATATCAGCAGCAGTACTGCCAGATGTTAGCGATCCTACTGCTGGTGCATCAACATGATCTGCTGCAATGACAATGGCTGAAATAGCCGCCATAATTAGGCAGACTACAATAGCGATAATTGGTTTTTTCATAATTTTAATTTGTTATTATTAAGTTTCAGCACCAGATACGGGCGGTTTTATGAGAAAAGATTACCGGCCTAAAAAAATGTTGAATTTTTTTGATCTGTCAGATGGAACCTATCACCTTGATCATTTCCTGTGTGGGCTGTACTTTTCCTCCTGAAGGTTCCAGGGAAATGGCTATCGCTTTTGTTCCGATTTGCATTTCAAACTCAATGAGTTCATTGAGATCATGATTTCTGGGTATCAAACCGACACTTACAGGGTGCTCTCCCAATATTTCCCATAACTGATACTGCATTCCTTCCGGAGGGATTGGCAATTCTGAAATATTGAGGAATACCTTTTCATTTCTTATAACCGCGATAGCAAAAAAATTATCTTCTCCGCTGAAGCTTTTAAGTATTAATTCTTTCTGGTTATTGTTTTGCGAAAGATAGTTTTGGTCACTGAACTCGTTCAGGGTTTTGTTAAAGTATATAATGCTTCCAATAAATGTGATTACAATTGAAATGGAAGCAGCAATCAAAAATTTGCGAAGCGGATATGTGTATGTGGTTTCACCACTTTCTGATGGGCCAACAATGCCCATAAGTTTGTTTTTAATTTGAGTGGGAGGGTTGATGGCAGCATCCAGGTCTAATCTGAATAGTGTTTCTTGTATTTTGACTAATTCACTTTGTATTTCAGGGTATTTGAGAGACAACTTATAAACTTGCCAGGCTTTTTCATGAGATAATAAGCCCAAACTAAATTCTTCTAATACTCCTGACTCTATGTATTCTTTAATCTTCAAATTCTTATGTTGTTTAGCATTGTCACCCTAGATTGTTGTTCATCATTATTTAGTGGGTTTTATTCATTTGAATCATTTTTCCACACCATAAGCAACTCTCAAACGTTTTAGTGCAGCTCTGACTCTGGACTTGACGGTTCCTAATGGAATATCATATTCTTTAGAAACATCTTCTGAAGTGTACCCCTGAAAATACATCAGGTTTACAACAAGGGATTGAGCTGGATTCAGATACCTAAGTAATTCTTCCGGGTAGGAACTGTTTTCATTGGAGCAATTCAGATCGTCGTATTTGATTGATTCGTTATCCCAGGAATCTGTAACAGCCATCTGAGCATATTCCTTTGATCTCACTTTATCCAGCGATAGGTTTCTCGCAATCTGGTGCATCCAGGTATATAAACGTCCTTTCTCGGGTTTGTACGTATCTATCTTGCTCCAGATTTTGAGAAAAGTATCTTGCAAGATCTCATCAGCCTGGTCTTTGTTATTAACAATTCTCAGGATAGAACTATAGATGGCCTGGGAATAGTTATCATATAATCTTTCAAAAGTCAGACGATCTCTATTAACGAGACCGCTGATCAGTTCCTGTTCCTGTTTTAGTCTTTTCAATAAAGCTGCAGACATCAATTAACAATTTGTGCAGCAGCGGCAATACTAATTAAGTGCCAATTTTATCGTAGGACAAAAGTCTTATACTTAACGGTTTGTTGGCCAGTGTTTTAGAAATTGTAGATGACAATTAAGACGAGATCGATCTATTGGCTTCTTTTTTTGATATATCAAAAAATATTGATTATTCAACAATTTTTTTAGGCAATAGATCATACTTTTTGAGGCGTGAGTAGAGTGTGTTTGAATTAATTCCTAATAGAGCTGCAGCACCATTTTTACCACTGATTTTACCATTAGTCATTTTCAATGTCTCTTTGATATGTCTTTTCTCAATCTCTTCCAAGGTATATATTTGGGTATTTCCAGTTGCATTCTTTTGAGGTAACCAGCTACCTGATTTAAGCACATTACCAGTGGTGATGATGACAGCTCTTTCAATCAGATTCTCAAGTTCCCTAATATTTCCTGGCCAATTGTATTGTATCAGCGCTTCCATGACGTTTTTAGAGATATTAGTAATTTCCTTACCACTCTTTTGGGCATGTAATTTCATAAAGTGCTGTACTAGCAGAGGAATGTCCTCACGTCTTTTCCTTAATGGTATACTTTCAATCGGAAATACATTCAACCTGTAAAAAAGATCTTCCCTGAACCGACCATTCATCACTTCCTCCTGAAGGTTTCTATTGGTTGCCGCGACTACTCTTGTATTAGTTTTGAGCACTTTGCTACCACCTAATCTCTCAAATTCACCTTCCTGTAATACTCTAAGCAATTTGGCCTGAAGATCAAATGGCAATTCACCGATTTCATCAAGGAATATCGTTGCTTCATTAGCCAGTTCAAATCGGCCAATTTTCTGAGCTATGGCACCTGTAAAGGCACCTTTTTCATGGCCAAATAATTCACTCTCAATCAAATTTTCAGGTAAAGTGGCGCAATTGATCTTAACCATAGGCCGATCAGATCTTTTACTTAGGTTATGAATAGCCCGGGCAAGCAATTCCTTTCCAGTTCCGGATTCTCCAGTGATCAAAACAGTAGCATCTGAAGATGCAACCTGCTCCACTTGCTTTAGAATTTTCCTGTACTTGTTACTGGAGGTTATGATCCGGTCGAAATTGTATTGGAGTTTAATTTCTTCCTGAAGGTAGATGTTTTCCTCTTTCAGCTGATCTTTCAGTCTTTTCACCTCCTCAAGTGCATCAAGAATTTGTTTCTCTTTCTGCTTCCTTTCTGTAATATCCCTTACAATAGAGACCCGAAACTCCTTGCCGTCGAACTCGAAAATATTATTCGTGATCTCAACCGGGAACATCACTCCGTTTTTTTTACAGTGTTCTGTCTCAAACCGGTAAACACCCTGCTCCCTGGTTTTTTGCCAATATTCCTGGGACTTGGCTTTAGTGAATCCGGGATTTATGTCTTTACCACTAAGCCCTTGTAATTCTTCTTTTGTGTAACCAAGTTGTTCGCGGGCACCATTGTTAACTCTAAAGAATTTGGCGTCATTATCTATCCAGTAGATGCCATCTGAAATGCTTTCTGTTGTGAAATCTGAAAATCTCAGACGCTGTTCATCTTCCTTTCTGTCAGTAATGTCTTTTATGATACCAAACAGAAATACCAATTGTCCGTCTTCAAAATAGGGACGACCTTTTGCATTCACATACTTCCTGTTGCCATTTTTAGTAACTATCGAACAATCAACATCATAGGACTCACTATTTTTGATAGCGCTATTTATGATACGCTCAATTTTCTCCTTTTCTTCGGGACTGGAAAAATTAAAGACATCTTGAATGGTGGGAGTGTCTTTTTTGGGATCTAATTCATATATAGAATATACCTCATCAGTCCATGACACTTTATCACTGGGAATATCATACTGCCAAATACCCAGACCAGATAGAGCCTGAGCTTTGTTAAGCATTTCATTTTGTTGTTTCAGATGTTCCAACTGAATCTTAAATTCCTTTGAATCCCCCATGCGACATGTATTATTTCATAAAGATAACGGGAAACTAATAAGACAATTTTCAGATAGGTAGAAAAAACAATATAGGGCTTGGGGTAATTAATACCCTATTTTCTATTCCCCCAAAAGATCATGCCTCCTGCAGTAATGAACATAACCAATCCATAAACAGCCGGAGCTATGGCATAGGTTGAGTTTTGAAGGAGTACAGTAGCGATGGAAATAGCGAGTGTTCCGTTTTGAATGCCACTTTCAATTGATATTGAAATACCCTGGGTTTTGCTAAGATTGAATAATCTCGCGCTTGCATATCCAATGGCCATAGTTGCAATGTTTAGTATAACGGTTAACCATCCTGCCTGCTGAAAATAGGGAACAATGTTGTCCTTTTCCTTGATCACAATACCTACTAAAACAAGGACAAATACTATTCCTGAGGCAATTCTAACAGGTTTATCCATCCTATTGGCAAAGTCAGTTTTAAAACGTCTGATCAACATGCCAATGCTGATCGGGATTAAAACTATGATGAAAACCTGTCCTATAGTTTGAAGCACATCAAGCTGGAATGCTGTACCACCGCCCTGGATCATGACAAATCCAAGGTTCACAATAAACGGTATTGTAATTACGGTAATTGTGCTGCTCACTGCTGTCAAACTGACTGAGAGAGCGGTATCACCTTTTGCCAAATGGGTAATTAAATTAGAGGTAGGACCGCCCGGGCAAGCTGCCAGTAATATGAGGCCAATAGCAACAGGTTCACTTGCAGGGAAGATAGACACCAAAAGAAAACCAATGGCTGGTAATAAGAGTAATTGGTTAGTTAAACCAATTAAAATGGCCTTTGGACTGGTAATAACACGCTTAAAGTCGTCAATTGTTAGCGTAAGTCCCATCCCAAACATGATGATGATCAGGGATGCTCCCAAAATAATTGCTGGAGTGCTAGTCATAGAATTAGGTCAATTAGGTGATTGAGCGTAAAATAGAAGATTATAATGGTACTGTCAAATTTTTAGAATGCTGTTGGGTCTTGCGATCCGACGAGAGCATTACCAACAAATATTTGTTGGACTTGTAGAATATCTCAACTTCTAGACTACCTTTTTAGAATGGTTTTGGGTCTTTCGACCGACAGTATCGGTCGATTGAACCAGCATCCTCGGGGTTTTTATTGTTGTTTTTCAATAAAATCACTCTCATTGATAAATTCGTCCCATTCAAGGTCAGTTCTGTATTGGTATTCTCGCCATCTATGGATTTTCCCTTTGAAGATTTGAATAATAACTAATCCATGCGTGATTCTGCCTTTGTATTTGAATGTATATTCACCTGTACCGGTTTGTTGGACTTCATCAAAAATGAGATTGTGCCAGGTCATATCCATAGGGTCATTTCTGCCTTTTTCCCCTCCAAAAAAATCAAAAATTTCCTCTTTCCCCTTGTATAGCTGTTGGTTTGGAGGTTCAATGTATATAGCATCCTCATTGAAACAATTTGCTGCCATAGCTGCATTTCCGTTATTCCACCCCTGAGCAACTGTATGCATCAGGTCTCGAAACGCCACTTTATCAAATGAAGCTCTTTGTGGTGAATCGCATGACAAAGTAATGGCAATTATTAGGATTAGAATGAGTTGGAGTCTTAGAATTCTCAGAGTCATAAATTGTGAACTTGATAAATAATCGTTGGTGTAGGGTTTGAAAGACCCAACACCTTTGGAAACGGTAGATTGATTTCAAAGTTTTTGAATGAAATTAATATTCAGTGACATAGGGTTGACACTATCATAAACTTATTTTGTCAAAAAGATCCACTATGACAATCCAGAATTTTGAACCATTTATAGGTCAACATTGTGAAACTACTGCAACAGGGAGTCTGCTCAAGAACATTGATCTCGAAATTTCAGAACCTATGCTATTCGGGATTGGTGAGGGACTAGGTTATATTTTCTGGAACATGAAGATTATGGATTTCCCATTTATCGGAGGACGTGTAAAGCCTGATGTGCTCACTGAAAACATTTGTAGAAACCTAAACCTGAGCCTTGAAGTAAAAGAGACCTCATCAGTCAACAAAGCCTGGCAAAATGTGAAAACTTATATTGATAATGGTAAGGTCGTTGGATTGAAGCTGGATTGTTATCATCTTGATTATTTCACCAATAAGATTCACTTTGCAGGACATTACGTTTCCATGTATGGATATGATGATCAATACGCATTCTTAAATGACACTAATCAACAAGGCAGGAACGCTAAAACAACATTGGAGAACCTGGCACTGGCCAGAAACGAGAAAGGACCTATGTCTTCCAGAAATCGCTCCTACATTATCTCAAGAAAAGAGCGTATACCGGAATTGCCTCAAGTTGTAAAAATGGCCATTCGCAATAATGCAAATGAATTTCTGAACCCACCTATTAAGAATGTAGGGTACAAAGGAATTCTTAAAACCAGTACTGAAATAATGAATTGGTTCCATACCAGTAAAAACATTAAGAAAGATTTTCAAACATGTGCTTCGTTGATGGAGCGTGGTGGAACAGGAGGTGCATTATTCAGAAACCTTTACCGGGACTTTTTGAAAGAGTCAGCTGAGTTGACTGGTTATGATTCCTTGATGCAAGCCAGTGGGTCATATGCGGAAATTGCCAAATTGTGGAATGAGGTATCCAATCTATTTATGGAAATTGGTGAAACAGAGCAAATTAAATATGTGAATGAAGCGGCTAGAATTCTGGTGGACCTCTCTAAAAAAGAAAAGTCGGCAATGGAGGGTTTATTGGAGTTTTGCACAAGGTAAACACCCGGTCAATCAAAAAAGGACTGCACTAACCCATGCAGTCCCATAACCAACCAAATTAACCAGCCTATTGAAAGGGGTCAGACCATTGTTCCGCAGTGTACATTTCTTCTCCCGTCAATGTTTCCAGAAAACTTACAATGGCATCAATCTCTTCATCGTCCAGGTTAAGCCTCAAACCATTCCCATTCCGTCCTTCTAAACGCTCATCCAGGTTATTATTGCCACTAGCATCTATGTTGTTGTAATGTCTTACTACATCTTCAAGTGTCATTAAGCTCCCATCATGCATCATAGGACCATTTGTGGTTCCATTGGGATTCATCAAATCTCTCAGTGAAGGTGCTCTTTCATTTGTGAGGTCAGTTTCATCAGGTGATCCAGCCACACCAATTACTCCATTGTTCATAGAGTTAGGGTCAATATCAAATTCTGGAGCCCGATGACAGGCATTGCAACCTGCTCCACCATCCGGAGGCCTGTTCATAAATAGCCTTTTCCCCAGGTTTTCTGCTTCTGTGAAGTTTGGAAAATCATCTCTGTCGTCATTAACCTGAGCACGTCCTTCATCATACTTGCTATCGAAAGATTGAATACTTCTAATGAATTGCGCAAGTGCATCCTGAATGCGTTCTTCAGTGATCTCTTCTGTACCAAATGCCTGGTTAAACAATATCGGATAATTCTCAATTGCCTCAAGCTTTTCGATGAGAGAAGTAAAGTCCGGATTTCCATCTTCTCCTGAAAATCCCATTTCCACATGGTCCTGAATTGGCATGGTTGTCTGATCTTCCAGTGAACCAGCGCGCTCATCCCAGAAGAAATTATCTTCTTCAGCAAAACGGGCATTGACCAGTCTCATAGAATGCCTTCCAGTCTCACCAGCTACTCCATCACTCATCAACTTGTCATCACCAAACGCAAATTGCTGTCTGTGGCAACTGGCGCAAGCAACACTATTGTCTGTTGAAAGTTTAACATCATAAAATAATACACGTCCCAAAACCGCACCCTCATTGGTGATGTAATTACCTCTGGTATTATCTTTCGTGATATAATTCGGTGTAGTAAGGCTTTCATAGTCAAAAAGATTATCAAGGTCAATTTGCAAGCCTGTTAACTCATTATTGGTATTGTCAACAATTACCTCATCACCGTCATCTCCTTGGTTGGTGATTTCTGGAGTCGATTCACAGCTAATGAATATAATTGTTGCCAGGAGAAAGGTGTGTGTTAATGGGTTAATCTTCATATTTTGTCCTTTTTTAATTATTCAAAGATGAGATTGTGTTATGCTGTTGTATAGAAGACCGATGACTAATTGAATTACACCCCCCTATGTTTTGATTAAAAAATCGGTTTTGCTCCGAGACCCCAATTTTTTTGGTAACTCCGGTAGATCTTTTGATTGGTTATAAAAGTGAATTGGCCCAGCTTAAAACAGATCAAAGGTTTTATTATATTCGGCAAATGAAAACTACGCTGATACCATTTGTGCCTTCACATAAGAAGCATTTGCTTAGAATGATGAGTGATTTCTATGCCATTGATGATTATCAATTCAATCATGAAAGTGCCTCTAAAAATGTTGATCACTTTACCGGGAACGATGACCTGGGGAAACTTTTTATGATCCAATATGATCAGCAAGTGGTCGGATATATTATTTTGACCTTTGGTTTTAGCTTTGAATATGGTGGGAGAGACGCTTTTATCGATGAGTTTTTCATAGAAGAGGATTTTAGAAATATGGGAGTTGGTGATGTCGTGCTAGACCTGATTGCTGTGGCGGCTGAAGTCTTATCGGTTCAAGCCATTCACCTGGAAGTGGAAATGCACAATGAAAATGCCTCTAAATTGTACATCAAAAAAGGATTCCAGTCCAATAATCGGAAGCTATTGACCAAAACGATTCGTGAATAAAATCGGAAATGTTTTCACAAAACCACTCATCCCTTCATTCCTACCAGTCTTAGAATAATGCTTTCCGGGTTTACCCAAATTCTGGAATAAAGTTTAATTTGGGGATTCAACACCAAAACCCGTATTTATGCTACGACCGATCCTAACTTTAGTTCTTTCATTTTCAATACTTTTTCTTCAGGCACAGGAAAAAACAGAATGGGATGTTACCCAACCCATTGAGCCATTTCAGGATGTGACCATTAAAACAGATGAGGGCACCTGGATGAACCTGGATGTAAGCCCTGATGGAACCCAAATCGTGTTTGATATGCTGGGTGATATATACCTAATGCCCATCACAGGAGGCAAAGCAAAACTGATCAGAGGAGGACATGCTTTTGAAGTTCAACCCAGATTTAGTCCGGACGGCAAGTCTATTTCATTTACCAGTGATGCCGGTGGAGGAGATAATATTTGGACCGCAAAACTTGATGGATCAGATGCGAAACAAGTCACGAAAGAAGATTTCAGGCTTTTGAATAACGCCATTTGGACCACCGATGGTGAATACCTGATTGCCAGGAAACATTTCACTTCTCAAAGATCAGCGGGAGCAGGTGAACTTTGGATGTATCATCGAACAGGAGGGTCTGGTGTCCAGATCACCAAAAGAAAAAATGATCAACAGGATGTGGGAGAACCAGCTGTAAGCCCCGATGGAAGATATGTTTATTACAGTGAAGACATGTATCCAGGCGGGTATTTCCAGTACAACAAGGACCCCAATAGCCAAATTTATGTAATCAAAAGATACGATCGCCAAAAAGGAGAAACTGAGACGGTAGTCGGTGGACCTGGTGGTGCGGTGAGACCTCAGCTTTCCAGAGACGGTAAAAAACTAAGTTTCGTCAGAAGAGTTAGGACGAAATCTGTTTTGTACGTAAGGGATCTGGCCACTGGAATTCAAAAACCGGTTTATGATGATCTGTCAAAGGACCAACAGGAAGCCTGGGCGATTTTTGGGGTCTATCCAAATTATAATTGGCTTCCCGACAACAAAACCGTAGTTATCTGGGCTAAGGGAAAAATCAGAAAAGTCAATACAGAAACAGGAGAATCCACTGTTATACCATTTGAAGCGGAAGCGAAACACAGTGTTACTGATGCAGTACAATTCAATATCGACCCGGATCCGGATACTTTCAAAGCCAATGTTATTCGAGGAGCAAGATTGTCACCTGATGGGAAAACTCTTGTTTTCAACGCAGCAGGTTACCTCTATACCATGAAATTTCCTGATGGTAAAGCTAAAAGATTGACCAAAGGGACTGATTTTGAGTTTGAGCCTTCATTCTCTCGTGATGGGAAAAGCATTGCTTACGTCACGTGGAATGATGAGCAGAAAGGTGCCTTAATGACGATACCCTCGAAAGGAGGTACACCTAATCGGGTGGTGACAGAAAAGGGGATTTACCGGCAACCGGCATTTTCTCCTGATGGCAGCAAAATTGTTTATTACAAAGAAGGAGGCAATGGTGCCATGGGTTATGGCTATGGTGTAAAACCAGGAATTTACTGGGTGTCATCTACAGGTGGAAAACCTAGTTTCGTCAATAATGATGGACAATTTCCTTCATTCAATGCAAAAGGAGATAGGATTTACTACCAAAAGGGAGGTTTCCTATTTGGAAGTCTGGACAAGGATTACAAAAGTGTAAACCTGAAAGGGGAGGATGAAATAACACATTTTCACTCCAAATATGCCAACCAATTTACCCTAAGCCCTGACAATAAGTGGTTGGCCTTTGGTGAGCTGTACCATGTATATGTAATGCCCTTTAGTGCGCATGGTCAAACCTTTGAAGTGTCTGGTACACAGAAGTCCTTACCAATGACCAAAGTATCAACAGATGCAGGCATTAATTTACAATGGTCAGCTGATGGAAAGGAACTGAATTGGACGCTGGGAAACAAACATTATAATGTAGAAGTAAAAAATGCTTTCACCTTCCTGGAGGGATCTCCGGATAGCATAAAAGATGTGCAAACAACTATCACAGACATTAATCTTGACCTGTCAACAGACAGACCATCTGGTGTTGTGGCATTTACAAATGCAAAGATTATTACCATGAATGGTGAGGAAGTGATTGAAAAAGGAACAGTTGTGGTTGAGAATAACCGAATTAAGTTGGTTGGCGCCAATGTGGAAGTCCCATCTGCCGCTAAAGTGATTGATGCGACTGGCAAAGTAATTATGCCAGGAATTATCGACACCCATGCTCATTTAAATGCTTTTAGGTATGGTTTGAGCCCACAAAAGGATTGGCCGTACTATGCTAATCTCGCTTTTGGTATCACAGGGACACATGATCCATCTTCCAATAGTGAAATGTCTCTTTCACAGTCAGAAATGATCAAATCAGGTAGAATGGTTGGCCCAAGGATTTACTCTACAGGAACTATCCTGTACGGTGCAGATGGAGATTTCAAAGCAGTGATCAATAGTGAAGAGGATGCTGCTTTTGCCATCAAAAGGACCAAAGCGTATGGTTCATTTAGTGTAAAGAGCTATAACCAACCAAGACGAAATCAAAGACAGCAAGTGATTAAAGCTGCAAGGGATAATGGGATAATGGTATACCCTGAGGGAGGCTCCAATTTCTTCCATAACCTATCCATGATCCTGGATGGTCATACCAGTATAGAGCATAATTTGCCGGTGGCACCATTATATAAGGATGTTGTGGATTTATGGGCAGCCAGTAAAACGGCCAATACCCCAACTTTAGTGGTGAGTTATGGGGCAGTAAGTGGTGAATACTATTGGTATCAGACCAGTAATGTTTGGGAAAACGAGCACCTTTTAAAATACACTCCAAGAGGCGTAATTGACAGCAGGGCGCGTCATCGAACGATGATTCCAATAGAAGAGTATGACAATGGCCACATTCTGGTCTCTCAGTCTCTTAAGAAATTAGTAGATCAGGATGTGCATGTTTGTGTGGGTGGTCATGGTCAGTTACAAGGATTAGGTGTTCACTGGGAAATGTGGATGCTGTCTCAGGGCGGTATGTCTAATTTCGAAGTACTTCGAGCAGCTACTCTTCATGGCGCTCAATACATTGGGATGGGTGACGACCTGGGATCACTGGAAGCAGGAAAATTGGCTGACTTGATTGTGTTGGACAAAGATCCAATGAAGGATATCAAAAACTCACAATCTGTGAAATACACAATGGTCAATGGGAGACTATATGATGTCAGTTCCATGAATGAAATTGGTAATTACGATCAGAAAAGGTCAAGATTCTTCTGGGAAATGGAGGGTTACAATGACAATTTCGAATGGCATGATGATACCCACAGTTTCCAGAGACCTAATTGTGTTTGTGGACATTAAAGAGTTGGAGGTGTCAGGTCTTTTGACCTGACACCTCCAACAACTTCAGCTAATACCCGACTGCTCTGCCAGGTTATTAGGGCTTACTACATAACAAAAGTTCAGGAACTCAACTTCTCAAAAATCTGAATGGTATTTCCTGAGTAGTCTTTGACAAAGAAGTATTTATAACCAAATTGGTTTGCTCTCTAAGAATAAGCATTTTAGGGAACCTTATTTGGTGGGATAATTCATAAATGCGATGTTTCTGGCATGATGATGTTTTTTTTGAGACCAATAAATTTAGTTCATGAAGAATCGGTCATGGATATTGAAAATTATGTTTGGACAGAAAGCGTAAATATGTAACCTCCAGCAAGAAGGGAGAGGTTCTTCTGGGTATAGATACTCGTGGGACTATGATTAATTAAGTTATTCAACTTATTGTTTAAGAATCTTGAAAGTCAATTATTTACTGTAGAAATTAGTAACGCTATTTTCTTGTTCCCTGGATCAATTTGATATTTCGAAATGGAAGCTGGAATTATAAATGTTTCAGCATAGCGTACATTGAATTCATCGAAATCTCCTAACACTGTCAATGATATTCCTTCAATCAAGTTAATTACAGATAATGTTTGATTTGTGTTGAATTCAGTTATTTTATCAATCCAAATTCGTTTAATAGAAAATTCTCCATTTTCTAGTTGATTTAAATATTCTACCTCCAGTCCATTTTCTTGCTTGATTTGTATCACATTTTGGTACTGAGATATTTCAAGGTCTTTAGAAAATATTGCCTCAGGGAGTTTTGATACCACATTGTTGTTTTCTGTTGCTGTAATGTTCAATTCAAAAATCGAAGGTGAGGTGGTGATGCTCAAAATCATCACGTTCTCTCCTTTTGTATGAAGTTGCTCCTCTGGGATTATCAGGTGGTCATGTTTTTTTAGATGAAGTTTGTTCAGCAAGTTCTGGACAACTTTTTTCTTCTTTTTTGTGCCAGCATTACTCGCAATATTTTCCATGTATTCTTTTGAAATGACCTCCTTCAATCCAAGACTAACTGTAGGCTTTTGGCCGCAATCCATTACATAATAATTCTCATGTTGTTGGTGATAAATACCGAAATTTTCTTTGAAATATTCTACACCAGGGTAGAGAAAAACATTTGGGTCGTTTTCCTCCAATGAGTCAATGAAATTGTAGCGGATTGGCAATTCCAGCCCAAATTTTCGATAGACTTTCTCTCCAAGGAATTTGACTGGATTATGGTAAATCAAGTTAATGGCAGGTGTTTCAAATAAGTAATCGCCTAGCTTCAAAAGGATATTGTTTTTATCGAGGTTACAGTTGAAGGTCCATCCGAAATCTTTGTTTTTCGAAACCTTTGTTGGTTGTTCCCATAACAATGGATCGAAAAAAGGGGCACTGAAAAACGGTTGCTTGTTTACTATTTCATAGCCCTTCCTGATAATTTCGCCTGTTGCCAGTTTTGGCTTTTTCCAGTTATTGGTTTCCAGGAAATAATCACAACTTTTGATGGTTGATTTCTTAATCTTGTCACAAATTCTCCAGTCGACGAAGTAGTTCCATTTCTCTTTGATTGAAAATGACAGGTGTTTGTTATTTACACCAATATTGGATATTTCGCCACGTCTAAAACGCTGAAGTTTTTCCCATCTGGAAATATCTGAATAAATGAGAATATCAGGTTCTACAATTTTGGATGCCCCAATGCCATGTATCAATATCACGCCACTGTCAATAAAATCAATATTACTTCTTAATCCTTCCAGCTTTTGTTGGTCGAAATAATCTTCAATACTTACAGTTGTATTCGGCGCATATTGACCAGTGTTTTGATCAATTTTGATGAGTCCCCGGATAAGTTTTTCATCCTTATAAATATCACCAGCCTTACAGGCGACATTGGGTGAAATGACCTCTTTTATCGAATCCAGATTAGCATCGAGGTAGGTTCCAAGGTTTGACTCTATGGTAATGACGGTTTTTTGCAGGCCTAATGTTTTAATGTGCTCTAGTAATTGATAGCCAATATCTTTCCAACCTTGCCAGCAGGCTCCCTCACTATCCGGAATGTTTATATAGGGTGAATTACTTGTCATTATGAATGGGGTTGTCGATGAGATTAAATTCCAGTGTTTTTCCATTTGTAAGGGCTTTGTGATCAACAAAATATCCTTGCATCCCTTTACCATTTAATTTCATCGACCCAATGTAAATCGATGACCTGGATTGTCTTTTTGTCCTGACGATGAGCTTTTCAGCATTATAATATTTCTTATTCAGTTTAATTTCTACTTCATCAAAGTACGGAGAAATAATTGCATAATTCATATCTCCTGGACATACAGGATAGAATCCTAGCATGCTGAATAATAACCAGGCAGAAAGGGTTCCTGTATCATCATTTCCCGGAATGCCTCCCGGTTTGTTGTGATAGAAATTGGTGATCAAATCATTTATTTTTTGTTGAGATTTCCACGCAGCACCTTCTACATAATTGTACAGATATGGAAATGTAATGTCTGGTTCATTGGCCATATCATAATTTCCTGTATTAAATAGTATGTCAAGTTCTTTTTCAAAAGCCGATTGACCACCCAATTTTGAAATCAAACCGGGTATATCGTGCGGTACATAAAAACGGTATTGCCAGGCATTGCCTTCAACAAAACCTATTACCGCTTCAAAATTCTTACCAGCTTCTGGGTCAAAAGGACCATACCAAGTACCATCTTTGAATTTAGGTCTCAACATTCCGGTTTCAGCATCAAATAAGGTTTGATATTGCATAGATTTTTGATTGAAATGTGCATGGTCGGATTGTTTACCCAATGCATTGGCCAATTGCCCAATGTTCCAATCAGAAATGTAGTATTCAAGCGATGCGGACACATTTCCTCCCCAGATATCACTGGTGTCTACCGGAACGTAACCTAATTTGTTGTAATCATCGATACCCGGCCTCAATAAATTATCAGACTCGGCAGTCTCAGATGCTTTCGTAATGGCCTCATAAGCCAAATCAATGTCAAAATCACGAATTCCTCTTAAATAAGTATCCGCAATAACTGGCGTGGCTGGATCACCCACCATTACATCTGTTTCCATCCCGAGTAGCTCCCATTTCGGTAGCCAACCACTCTCTTTGTACATATCTACCATGGTTTGCACCATTTCTGATTGTATCTCTGGGTACACGAGACTCAATAAGGGATGTACATTTCTATAAGTATCCCATAGTGAAAAGACGGAATACCGGTTTCGATTAGAGTTTCCTACTCCGGAAAATCCCATTAATGGGTAGTCTCCATTGACATCATTAATAATGTTAGGATGCAATAAAGTATGATATAATGCCGTGTAGAAAATGGTTTTCGCTTCCACATCTTCAGATTTGATTGAGATCCTAGATAAAAAATTATTCCAGGCAAGCCTTGAGGCAGCCAGGGTCTCACCAAAATCAAATTCAGGTTGTTCTGCCTTTAGGTTTTTCCAGGCATTTTCAGTACTGACATAGGAGATAGCAATTTTAACGAATACTTCTTCTCGATCTTCCAATTCAAAAGAAAAGTAGGCTCCTAGATTGTCACCACTCATTGGGTAGGCGTATGATTCGTAAGGTTTGTACGCATTGTTATAACTTATCCACTCAGCCTCTACATTTCGATAGGGTGGCATTTTCTTCCAGGTTCCGAAATTGACTGGTGTCTTGCTCAATTCCATAGCGAAATAAACAGGTCTTACATCTTCAGGATTGTAGCAAAAGGTACCAATGGTTTTGTGCCCCTCAATTTTTGTGGGGCTTATGATTTTCACGGTCGCTCCAGTTTCATTGGTTAATCCAAGGCCAAGATTGAGAATGATATTACCCTGACCCGCTGGGAAAGTAAATTTTGATAGCCCTGTTCTTATTGTGCTGGTTAATTCTGATTGAATTCGATAGCTATCCAATGTGTTGCTATAGTAACCTGGTGATGCCTTTTCATCATAATAAGTGGTGCCATAATTTTCTGGGTCCAACTCCAGTGCTCCAGAAGTAGGCATCAATAATATACTTCCTAGTTCAGGGCATCCCACACCACTGAGGTTGATATGACTGTACCCTGTAAGAAAATTGTTTTCATGAACATAGGGCCTTGAATGCCACTCACTATCTTTTTCAAATAAATTGCCTTCTCCTTTTTTATATGCCACATTGAAGGGTGTGACTGAAACCATGCCATGTGGGTGAACCGCTCCTGGATTGGTGGCGCCAAAATTTGAAGTGCCAATGAACGGATTGACAAAATCCACTGGAGATTGTGCCAAAACACTGGTTGTGCAAATCGAAAAAACTATGATCCAGTTTATTCTCATCATAATAAGTCTATTCCTTTATTATTGAAACGTAGAAGCTTGGAATCTCTAGGACTAACTTCCGTAATAATGGCATCCAGTTTATCTATGCCCTCCACTTTAAAGGGTTGTATAGAGCCAAGGTCTTTAGATAAGCATAATGCAATAACCTTTGAAGAAGCGTTGAACATCGCTTTTTTTGTAAAGGCATTTTCCCTATCACTTTCAGTGATACCTATATCTTCATGGAGACTTGCTGTTTCCATAAAGCATAAATCTGTATTTACTTCAGACAATGCATTGATGACATCCAAGCCTGAAGTGATTTTGTATTTCTGGGACATCCGGCCTCCCAATATGATCGTTTCAATATTAGTGTTGCTGAAAAGCTTTAAACCCACCTGTAATGAATTGGTGAATATGGTGAGAGACATGTTTTTGTCAATCAGGTCAATAATCGTCAAACTGGTCGCATCGCCATCCATCAATAATACCATATCGTCTTCTATCATTGATGCTGCCTTTTCCGCAATTGCTTTCCGCTCAGCTTGTGAAGAAATCTGAGCATTAATACGCTCTGCTGGTATGTGTGGGTTAGCCATTGCGCCTCCGTGCACTTTCTTTATTTGACCCAGTTCAGCCAGCTCCTTGAGGTCACGTCTTATAGTGTCTTCAGAAACATCAAGTAGCTCACTTAGGTCAGCTGAAAGTACTTTATTGTGGGTCATTATCTCTCTTATGATAATGTTATGTCTTTCCTGTTTGAGCATCGGAAATTAGTTTCATTAATCAGATTATTGGTAAATATAGGTAATTCTCCTGTTTTTGCATGAGTTATTTAAAAATGCATAAACATGCATGATTTGTTCCTGAAAAACGCATGAAATATACTTCATTCTAAGTCATTAAATGTATTATGAACGTTTAGTCAGCGTAATTGCAGGTAATTAAAACGTTTTCATCGTATGAAATTGACATTAAACAAGATTTTATATAACATAAATAATAATATTGCATGTTAATGCATGTTAATGCATGTTTATGTTGTTTTTGGTTTCGTGTTTATGCACCTTAGTCAGTGTTTAGTAAAAGAAACCAATTATTGTATGTTAAGAAAGTTACTATTGAAGGCACTGGGAATTTTTATTGGGTTTCCATTAATGGCACAGGTTACTGTTACCGGTACCGTTACTGATCAAACCGACAACCTAAGTGTTCCAGGAGTGACTGTATTGGAGAAAGGAACTCAAAACGGAACCATCACAGATTTTGAAGGAAACTACTCTATACAGGTGAATGAAGGAGCTGTTCTCATATTCAGTTTTGTGGGAATGGAAACGAAAGAAGTTCAGCTAGGCAACAGTAATGTTGTCAATGTGACGTTGGTTACTTCCATTACAGAACTATCTGAAGTGGTGGTTACCGCTTACGGTGTTGAGAAGGAAAAGAAATCATTGGGATTTGCACAGACTGAGGTTTTGGGTGAGGAATTAACTCAGGCCAAGGATGTGAGTATGGCGAGTATGTTGTACGGAAAAGTATCCGGTACAGCCATTCTAAAGCCTTCAACGGGACCTGCCGGTTCAACAAAAATTAGTATTCGCGGAAATAACAGAATCCCTACAGCCAGTGATCCCCGCGCAGATGTGGATCCACTGATCGTAGTAGACGGAGTCCCTATCGATAATACCAGGCTTGGTGAAACCGGTCAGTATGGTGGGGTAGATAGGGGTGATGCATTCTCAAGTATTAACCCGGATGATATAGAAAGTATTAATATACTAAAAGGTGCCGCTGCAGGTACACTGTATGGAGAAAGAGGGGCCAATGGTGTAATTGTTATTACGACCAAAAAAGGTACAAAAGATCTTGTAGTCAACTACAATGGTACCTTTATGACAGATCAACCCGCATTTTTTCAGGACTTTTTTCAAAATCAATACGGCCAGGGAAGAAGAGGGGATCGACCAGGTACTCAAAGCGAATCTCTTACACAATGGTCCAGTTGGGGTGAATTGCTGGATGGTTCTGATTTCACTTACTACGATGGGGTCACCAGGCCTTATTCAGCTGCACCGGAAAATGATATCAGGAATTTCTATAAAAATGGTCATACCATTACAAACAATTTTGCCATTGGTGGAGGAAATCAAAATACTACCTCCAGGTTGTCTGTCTCTAGCTTAAATAATGAAGGCATTGTTCCTTCATCTACCTATGAGCGTTATACAGCTAATCTTACCAGCTCGATGACGCATAAAAAGCTCACACTTGGTATGAAGATGAGCTATGTGGAAGAGTCCTCTGAAAACAGAACGAATAACGGAGACTTTCCTTCCAATCCAGGTAAGGCATTTATTTCATTGCCAACCAATGTTTCCTCATCGATGTTGAAGGAAACCATTAGAAATAGTGATGTGCTGGATCCTACAAAAAGTGCGATTCCCTGGAATGACAATGTATTCATTCCAAACCCGTATTGGGGCACAAAAGTCAATAGCCAGGCGGATCAGAGAAGGCGTATCATAGGCTACCTGATGGCGAAATATCAATTCATGGAAGAATTGTCTTTACAGGTCAGATATGCGGTGGATTGGAGCAAGGCGGATGATCAAAATATCATTGAGCAAGGCTCTGAATGGCAGCCCAATGGGGCATTTAGCCAAAGCACTACAGAGCTAAATGACAGGACAATTGATTTTCTTTTAAATTATACTGACAATTTCTCATGGCTGGGTGTCAATATTAACCTGGGTGGAGTACAAAACCCCATCAGTCGATATGATTATCGCATTAGCGGTAGCAATTTCATTATTCCGGAATTGTACCACATTAATAACCTCGCCAGTAAAGACCCTGAGCAATACAATCAGGAAGAACGTAAAACAAATGGATTCTATGCCAATGCCACACTTGATTTTGCCAGGTTCGTTTTCATTGAGGGTTCTATTAGAAATGACTGGTATAGCGTATTAAGTACAAACCTTGGGGATGAATTCTCAGACAATACCCAGCTCTACGCGTCAGGCTCAATCAGTGCCATTGTTTCTGATATGGTCACACTGCCTGAGCTTGTGGATTATGCCAAGGTAAGAGGATCTTACGGTTCAGCAGGTTCTGCGAATATTCCTCCATACCGTATCCTTCCGGTTTACAGCTTAGAAGGGCAGGCTTATGATGGTAAGAACCAAACGCTACCTCTCGGACAAATTTCAAATTCGACTTTTGCCAATTTAGGACTGAGACCTACTGTAACCAAATCCTTTGAAGTTGGAACTGATTTGAGTTTCCTGAGTAACAGGGTAGGGATGAATTTCACTTACTACAAGGAGAATACGATTGAGCAGTTGCTGCCTGTGAAAGTTTCATCTTTTACAGGATACAACTCCACTGATTTGAATGTGGGTGATATCAGAAACAGTGGTGTGGAAATTGCCATTAATGCAACACCAGTGAAAACGGATAACCTGCAATGGGATGTTTCATTGAATTACACAAACAACACAAATATCTTACTTAGGGTAGTGAATGGAGTAGATGCTGTAGTCGGAGAATCAGCCAGGTTTAATGCCTTCACACAATCTGTGGTGGGAGACCAAATCAATGATATTTATGGTACTTCATTCGAGCGAGACGAGCAGGGACGAATTGTACACGATGAAAATGGTCTGCCAATTATCGCTGAGGGATTTAAAAGACTGGGCAACTTTTCGCCTGATTACTTTGGAGGACTAAGTAATACGGTAAAGTATAAAAACTTCACTTTCAATGTCTTATTAGATTACAAAATGGGTGGAGAGATCTTCTCGTTATCCAATGCCCTGGCATTGTCTAACGGTAAGCATGAAGAAACACTTAGAGGAAGAGATAATCCATTTTTTGAACTCGTAGGTGATGGAGTTACGGTAGATGGGCAGGAGAATAATACATTCGTATTCATCGATCAATATTTTGCGAGAATGTCCAATGCCGCTGAGTACAGCATTTTCGATGCGTCTTTTGTCAAGGTGCGCCAGATCATTATCAGTTACGATTTGCCATCTGCCATTTTGGACAGAACACCTTTCAGTTATGCAAGGGTTGGCTTGGTTGGAAGAAACCTTTTCTTCCTTATGAATGGCCTCTCTGATCTAGGAATGGACCCTGAATCAGTGTACAGCACAAGTGGTTCTGGTTTCGAGTACGCTTCATTGCCAACCCCAAGGTCAATGGGACTCAATATTTCATTAAGATTTTAAAAACAGTTAAAGCACATGATTATGAATGGTTTTAGTAAAAAACTTGTAGCAATACTCTCCCTTTCATTGATCCTGGTGACAGGCTGTGATGATGACTTTGGAGATTTAAACACCAATCCTTCAGCTTCTTCTAATCTTTCACCAGAATACCTGTTGAATTACATATGGACGGGTCCTACCAGTGACCGGTACAGTATCTGGAGAAGTAACCTGATTATTTGCTCCAGCTGGAGTCAGCAGTTGGTGAGTGGGTTTGGTTATGATACATACAACAGCACCAACGATGAATACACTGGTGCCTACATGGACAGGCTTATGCCTACCTATATGGCAGAAGCCATTGATATTATTGAAAAGTACCCAGAAACAGCCATTGCAGGAATGGCCCTGGTTTTCAAAGTTCATTTCATGCATCGACTGGTAGACATGCATGGCATGATTCCATATTCTGAGGCTTTTAGACCCAGTGAAATCTTAACACCTGGCTATGATGAAGTGAGTGTAACCTATAATACCATGATTGAAGAACTGAGGACTGCCCGTTCGTGGATACAGGGAGGACAGGGAATCAACCCAGGAGAATACGACCCACTTTATGGTGGTAATCTTTCAAAATGGGAAAAATTTGCGAACTCAATGATACTCCGATTAGGCCTAAGGCTTTCAGAAGTAGAGCCTGGTTTGTCACAGCAGATCGTGCAGGAAGCCGTAAATGCCGGTGTATTTGAAAGCAATGATGACATGGCCTGGATCAATTACTCCGGTGGTGTTAATACGGATGGTGTCAATGCCTCAGGTATTGGTGAGGTTTTTCAGGACTTTGGTGTGTCTGGTCATTTATTCCGGTATTCCGATGTATTCGTGAGTTTCATTTCTGATCACAGCGATCCAAGGGAAACGACCCTAATGGCAACATATGATTTTGTGGATAATGAAGAAGTGCTTACGAATGCCGGACCTGGAGGTCAGCAAGGACTGAGAGCTGGTGAGTATGGTGTGGTAGACAATGTTTATGACTATGCTCAACCACGAAGGGATGTCATGGTTACTTATGGTAGTCCTGCATTGATAATGACCTACTCAGAGGTTGCATTGAATATCGCCGAGGCGCGATTCAGAGGTTGGATACCGGGAGATGCTGCGACTGCTTACAATGACGGAGTTCGGGGTGCGATGAAAATGCTAGCCCTTTACCCTAACGCTGAAGAAATATCAGATGAAGCCATAGCTACCTATTTGGAACAGGAGGAAGTTACCTATACTGATACTGAAGCTTTAAGACTTATCAATACCCAAAAATGGGTAGCACTATTGTTCGATGGATATGAAGCATACGCCAATTATAGAAGAATTGGATTTCCGGAGCTTCAACCGGTAGCCGAAGAAAATCGCGATCCATTATCAGATGGAAGTATTCCAAAACGTGTGATATACCCAATCAGCGAAGTAACAACCAATACAGAAAACTATAATCGGGCAATTGAAATTCAGGGTACCGATGACATTAATACCCGCCTTTGGTGGGATGTGAACTAGTATATTTTTTAACCCTTTTACCAAATATTGAAGAATGAAGAATTTATCTCAAAAATTTCTCTCATTACTGCTGGTGGTCTTTATGGGACTCACGGTAGTGTTAGTATCATGTAAAGATGATGAGCCGGGACCGGATCCTGGAAATGAAGTATCACTGGATGACCTGGTGACATTGATAACAGAAGCAAACGGATTGCTGGATGGCGCTGAAGAAGGATTTGAATTAGGCCAATATCAAATCGGTTCAATCGCTAAACTGCAGGATGTAGTGGATAACGCGCAACAAATAGTTGATGCACAGTCAGAAGACCAGGCTTTGATTGACAATGCAGAGTCACAATTAAAGACTGCGATTGACGATTTCAAAGCTAGTGTAATCGCCACAGTAGCCAATCCATGGGTGCAGCAGGCGGTAGGAAACAAAATTAAGCTTGTTGACAATGTATCAGGTGGAGGTACAGAAGGTGCATTGCTTGGTTTGATCGATGTAGGAAAGAGCTTCACGATTGAATTGGATATTTACCCGGTTAGCTTTGAAACGATTTTCAATGACAATGGTGTAATTGGAGCAAGTGCACAATTTGACGGAAGTGGTCAAACTGTAGATGATGGGTTTTATGTGAGGTATCATGACAATGGCCATTTATTTTACGAAGTAGGTTCTCCAGGTGGAGGCTGGCAGGGTACAGGTACTGCAGATGGTGGATTAGTTGTAGGTCAATGGAATCATATTGCATACATGCACGATGGTGAAGAGCAGATTCTTTATGTAAATGGCAATGAAGTTTTCAGAACACAATTTAACTATCAGAGTATCACGGAGAATGCCAATGAAAATATTGGAGGTGGAATCAATATTGGTGGCGCCATAGACTGGGGTGATAGAACTTCCAATGCATTATACAAGGATATTAGAATTTGGAGCAAGGCAATTCCTGCTGCTGACCTTAATAAGGATGGATTGACAGGTACCGGTGACGGCCTGGAAGCATGGTTCCCAATGGCATCTGACCAGGGTAATTCATTTGCTGATGTTTCTGGTAATTTCAGAGCGGAATTAGATGATTTGGTTGTTTGGGCTCCAAACGGTGACCCTGATCAGGTGGAAGTAGATTATACTGCACTTGAAGCACTTATCTCTGATGCAGAATCTTTTGCTGCTGGAATTACTGAAGGTACGAATGCCGGAGACTATGGTATTGGTACAGGTGAATGGTTACAGCAATATATTGACGAGGCTGATGAAGTAGTATCGTCTAGTGGGTCTGGGGCAGATGTAGCGAATGCAATTGCTGATTTAGAAGCAGCATTGGATATTGCTAAAGAAAATAAAGTAGCTGGTGGTGCAGCAAACGGATTCAGTAACGATGGTGAAAACGGCGCGATGAGAGTTACACCAAACTGGCACCCTGAAGGAGCAAGCTTCACTATAGATTTCATGTATAGACCAACACAATTAGGTGGTGATATTACTGGAAACGGAGAACTTGGTGTCTTCTTTGACAGTAGCAATGATCCGGAAGGTGAAGGTCCATCAGGACTACAGTACTATTATTCTGATACTGATCTTGGCGACTGGAGCAGAGCCATTACTGATGCAGGTGTAATGTCAGTGGATACATGGTACAATATTGTATTGGCTTATGACGCTGATAACAAGACACAAACTGTATATGTAGATGGAGCTGCTGTGGCAACCAAAGAAAATGTAGGGCCTGCCGGAAATAATGGCTGGGGTGAGCTGTGGATTGGTGCAAGCTGGGGGTATTGCAAAGGTTCTTTCCAGAGCTACAGAGTTTGGAATAAAGTGCTTACCGCTGATCAATTCCAGGCAGATATTGCTGATGCTTCAAATGAATCTGACCTTGAAGTTTACCTGCCATTTGATATTAAGGATGCACCAATATTTAAGGACGCAACGGGTAATCATTTTGTAGAGCAACGTGGTGAGATTACCTGGATTGAGTAATTGTAAAAATTAGAAACTTTTATACTTCTTCATACATTTTACGCTTTTTGAATTGAGAGGAGGGGAGGCTTTCCCTCTTCTTCCTCTCCCTTCATTTTCGAATTGAACATTCAAGTAACATATGACACAAACCACTAAAGAAAGAAGGCACGAAATTCGAGCATTAGGGGCAAATCAATTTGAGCATATTCCTTTGGTAACCTATCCAACTTCTTTTCAAGGATCACGAGAGGTAGCCCAGGAAATCGCTTCACTGATAAGGAGTAAAGCTGAGTTTGGTGAGCATTGTGTGTTAGGTTTAGCTACCGGTTCATCACCAGTAAATGTATATCACGAGCTCGTGAAAATGCACCGGAACGATGGCCTTTCATTTGAAAATGTGGTGACGTTTAATTTGGATGAGTATTTCCCCATGAACCCTGACGAACTGCAAAGTTATGTTCGGTTTATGCACGAACTTTTGTTTCGACATGTCAACATTAAACCTGAAAACATACATATTCCTGATGGGACAGTTCCTGCGGAAGAGTTAGATGAATATTGCAGAAATTATGAGTCCAGGATAGCTTCCTTTGGCGGCCTGGACCTTCAATTATTAGGCATTGGAAGGACGGGGCATATAGGCTTTAATGAGCCGGGATCAACAGAAAGGAGTCTGACAAGGCTAGTAACCCTGGATCACATGACGAGGGTAGATGCAGCCAGTGATTTTTTTGGAGAAGAATTCGTGCCACGGAAAGCCATCACCATGGGGGTTGGTTCAATTATGAGAGCCAAACGCATCATTTTATTAGCATGGGGTGAAGACAAGGCCAAAATTGTTAAGGCTGCTGTTGAAGGGGATATTTCTTCGAAAGTACCTGCAACAATCTTGCAAACACATGAAAATACAATTTTTGTTTTGGACACCGCAGCAGCTTCTGAACTAAAAAGGTCTCAGGAACCGTGGCTTTTTGAATCGGTAAAATGGGATGAGAAGCTTAGCAGAAAGGCAGTTTTAAACCTTTGCACGAAAGTGGGTAAGCCTATTTTGAAACTCACTGACAGGGATTACAATGATCATGGTTTAGGTGACCTGATCAATGACTATGGGACAGCTTATGAATTGAATATTGCCGTTTTTAATCAACTTCAGCATACCATAACCGGTTGGCCTGGAGGAAAACCCGACGCTCCGGATGACCAAAGACCAGAAAGGGCCAATCCAGCCAAAAAAAGAGTGCTCATTTTTAGCCCACACCCGGATGATGATGTCATTTCAATGGGAGGTACTCTTATCAGACTGGTAGACCAGGAACATGAGGTGCATGTGGCTTATCAAACATCGGGAAACATTGCTGTCTTTGATGAGGATGTGATTGCCTATGCTGATTTTGTAAATGATTATCATGCAGCTTTCGGTTTTGAGAAGGAAAAATCAGCCAACCTTTTTGCGAGTATCAAAGAAGAAATTAAACACAAGAAAGCCGGGTCTGTGGATAGTACTGAGGTGCGACGTATCAAGGGGTTGATCAGGATGGAAGAAGCAAAAGCAGCGTGTAGATATGTAAATGTCCCTGATGAAAACGTCCATTTTCTCAACATGCCCTTTTACGAAACTGGCAGAATTAAAAAAGATGAGATTGGTGCAAATGACATTGGTATCATCAAGAAATTGATCACAGAGGTAAAACCTCACCAAATATATGCAGCAGGAGACCTATCTGATCCTCATGGAACACACCGAGTTTGCTTGAATGCTATATTTCAGGTCATTGATGTGCTTAAATCAGAATCCTGGATGCATGAATGCTGGGTTTGGCTTTATAAAGGGGCCTGGCAGGAGTGGGATATTGAAGACATTGATATGGCAGTTCCATTGAGTCCTGATGAATTAATGAGAAAACGACGTGCTATCTTTAAGCATCAATCACAAAAAGACCGACCACTTTTTCCGGGTTCAGACACCAGGGAATTTTGGCAAAGAGCCGAAGACCGCAACAGGGGAACGGCTCGAAGCTACGATCAATTAGGAATGGCTGATTATGAAGCAATTGAAGCATTTAGAAGATACCATTTCTAATTATGACAAAATCATCATACAGCAGAAGGAAATTTTTTCAGGTGGGTGCATTGACCATTCCTGCATTTTCAATTTTACCGCAAGCACTACTTGGCCAACGAAAACAAGTTAGTCAACAAAACGAGTGGCCTGTGATGATTTCTACCTGGGATCATGGAGAAATGGCAAATAATGTAGGCTACAAGATGTTGCAGGAAGGCAAAGCTGTGATAGATGCGGTTGAAGCTGGTGTAATAGTTGTAGAATCTGATCCTACCACGAGAACAGTTGGAATAGGCGGTTACCCAGACCGTGAAGGAATTGTAACATTGGATGCTTGTATTATGAAAGGAGACGGATCTTGTGGTGCTGTGGCATTTTTGCAGGATATAAAAAATCCAATATCAGTAGCCAGAAAAGTAATGGAAACTACTGAGCATGTAATGCTAGCAGGAAAAGGTGCTAAAAATTTTGCGATTGCCAACGGATTCAAAGAAGAGAATCTATTGACAATTGAATCAAAAAAAGATTACGAAAAGTGGCTTAATAAGTCAAAATATAAGCCAACCATAAATATTGAAAATCACGATACCATTAGTGCATTGGCCATTGATCAAAATGGTTTAATTGCTGGAGCATGTACTACCAGTGGAGCAGCATATAAAATGCATGGTAGGGTGGGAGATTCACCAATTATTGGAGCAGGATTGTTTGTTGACGAGGAGGTTGGCGCAGCTTGTGCCACAGGTCTCGGAGAAGAGGTGATTAGAACTGCAGGCAGTGCCATGGTTGTGGAACTTATGAGAAATGGCGCAACGCCTCAAGAAGCCTGTGAGGAAATGGTGAAAAGAATTATAAGGAAAACCAAATTAAGTGATTTACAGATTGGTTTTCTGGCATTAGACAAGTATGGCAGAACAGGTGCCTACAGTGTGACCAAAGGGTTTACATATGCACTATCTAAAGGTGATCAGAGCCACCTGCTGAAATCAAATTATGAAATTGACTAGAAGTAAAGATATAGTGATTCAGGAACAACCGGGAGCAGTAAATGCTGCATTTGGGGTTGAGGAAAGGATATATATTCATGATAACTGGCAATTCCGGGACATTACGGAATCCAGGTGGATGACTGCCCGTGTACCCGGATGTAATTTTACGGATCTGCTTAATAATGAGGTAATTGAGGATCCCTTTTACGGTGATAATGAAGCTCAACTGCAATGGATTGAAACCAAGGATTGGGAATATAAGTGCTCATTTGAAATAGAGAGGGCTTTTCTGGAATCACCGGTAATTGAATTAATATTCGAAGGGCTTGATACGTACTGTAGCGTTTACCTCAATGGGGAATTGATTCTTGAGGCTGAAAATATGTTTTTACAGCATACAATTGATTGTAAAGAACAATTGGTTGCTGGGAAAAATGAATTATTACTGTACTTCACCTCGCCGATCAAAAAAGTAAGACCGGAGTTTATTCAGAACGGTATTGTTTACCCGGCTGAAAATGATAAAACTGATGAAAAACTTAGTGTTTTTACCAGAAAAGCGCCTTACCAGTTTGGTTGGGACTGGGGTCCAAGGTTTGTCACTTCTGGGATATTTAAAGATGTCTATTTACAAAGTTCTGGGGATATTCAAATCAAGGATGTTCATTTGAATCAACATTGGATCGCACAGGATCACGTTAAGCTGATTTGTAATCTGGAGGTCAATAGCCAAATTAATACAAAGGCATTGGTGACATTTGCATGTGATGCTTTTGCAAATAATTATACGCGAGAAGTCGTGTTAAATGTTGGAGCAAATAGCCTTTCGTTTGCTTTTGAAGTATCTAACCCTAGAAAATGGTGGCCCAATGGTTTGGGAGAAGCGTTTTTATATGATTTAAATATAGGATTAAGCAAAGACAACCAGGAAATTGATTTCAGACTAGAAAAGGTTGGTTTTAGGAAAATTGAGTTGGTAACAGAAAATGATGAACATGGTGAATCATTTTATGTTAAGGTCAATGATTATCCTGTATTTATGAAGGGTGCCAATTACATTCCGTCTGATAGTTTTTTGGCCAATATGACCAATGAAAGATATGAGCAGGTAATCCAAAATGCTCTAGAGGCAAATATGAATATGTTACGGATTTGGGGTGGTGGCTTCTATGAGCATGATTATTTCTACGAACTGGCAGATCAACATGGGATTTTGATTTGGCAGGATTTTATGTTTTCATGTTCGCTATATCCTGGAAGTGAGCACTTTGTGAACAATATACGTCAGGAATTAACACAAGTCATCAAGCGTTTAAGGAATCACCCTTCCCTGGCACTTTGGTGTGGCAATAATGAAGTAGAGATGGGTATGAAACTGTGGGATTGGCCTAAAAAGTTTGGCTATTCTCCAACTCAGCAGGAGCAATTACATGAAGACTATCAAAAGATTTTCCAGGAACTCATCCCATCTCTAGTAGCTGAACTCGATGGGGGACGATACCATTTGATATCCAGCCCAAATGGGTTTTCTGATACTGAAGTAGATTATACTAAAGGAGACAGCCATTACTGGGGAGTATGGCATGGTGAAGAGGATTTTCAAAACTATAAAAAGCACATTCCTCGCTTTATGAGTGAGTTTGGCTTTCAGTCATTTCCCTCTTTCAACTCGATAAAACAGTATATCCCAACAGATCAGTATAGAATAGACTCTGATTCCATGCTTCAACATCAAAAGAACCCAGGTGGGAATGATAGGATTGCCCGTGTGGCCAATAATTACTTCAGGGAACCCAAAGATTTTCAAAGTTTGGTGTATCTCAGTCAGTTACTGCAGGCACAGGGCTTAAAAGTCGCTTTTGAATCACACAGGGCAGCTAAACCTTTTTGTATGGGGTCATTATACTGGCAATTGAACGATTGCTGGCCGGTTACATCATGGTCGGGAATTGATTATTATGGCAAGTGGAAGGCTCTTCATTACCAGGCCGGGAAATCCTTTGCGCAAATCGTTCCTGTAGTTAGGGAAGAAGGTGACAAGTTTGTATTTCAGGTGATCAATGACTGTATCGAAGATAAATTGGTCTCCCTATTAATTACATGTTTCAATACCGCGGGAGACCAGGTGTCTGAGGAGACCATTGATATTGACCTAACCTCCAATCAAAACTCCAGTATCATTGAAAGAAGAGGGAATTTGTATGATAACGTTGTTTACTGGCATATGGAGGTCGTTGAAAATGAAGAAATTGCTGGACAGAATTATTATATGAATAAAAGTGCCAGGGATCTGACGCTGCAGGCACCAGTTTTTGACTATGAGATAAATAAAGAGGATAATAGGATAAACTTGAAGTTGGAGTCCCAAAATTTTGTGAGGAGTTTATTTATTGATTTTGAAGGGAGCAGAGGTAATTTTTCAAATAATTTCATTGACCTCCTCCCTGGAAGACCTGTAACCATCACCTACGAATTAGCAAAAGATGAAGCAATGGGTGAATTGAGCTTTATGTCGGTATACGATACTTATAATTAATGGAGCTGGCGGGATTAGATATTGTCATCATTATTAGCTACCTGGCATTGACCATATTGGTTGGGCTTTGGATATCCAAAAAGGCGTCAGGAAGTTTAAATTCCTATTTTTTAGGAGGAAATAAGATACCTTGGTGGGTACTTGGTGTGTCTAATGCTTCGGGTATGTTTGATATTACCGGGACTATGTGGTTAGTGTCCATGTGTTTTGTGTATGGGTTGAAAAGTGCCTGGTTACCCTGGATTTGGCCTACATTTAATCAGGTCTTCCTCATGGTGTATTTGTCTGCCTGGTTACGAAGATCTGAAGTCATGACCGGCGCTGAATGGCTCAAAACCAGGTTTGGTGAAGGTAGGGGTGCTCGTTTATCACATCAGGTGGTGGTCATATTTGCACTGGTTAGTGCTGTAGGGTTTATTTCATATGCATTTAAAGGAATTGGCAAGTTTGCGACTACTTTCCTACCATGGGATTTGTCTCCTGATGTTTATGCGCTCATCATTTTAGGTATAACCACGATTTATATCGTGAAAGGGGGTATGTATAGCGTAGTATTCACTGAAGTCCTGCAATTTTTGATCATGACAATTGCCGCGATAGCGGTGGGCGTTATTGCAATCAATATGGTTAGCCCTGAAATGCTCAATGAAGTTATTCCGGCAGGATGGAAATCTCTGTTTTTTGGTTGGGAGCTAGATTTAGACTGGTCTGGTGTATTGGATAGTGTCAATGAGAAAATTAGTCAGGATGGATTCTCCCTATTTGGCTACTTTTTTATGATGATGCTCTTCAAAGGTGTTTTGGTTAGTTTGGCCGGACCGGTACCCAACTATGACATGCAGCGTATCCTGGCAACAAAATCACCGTCAGACGCTGCAAAAATGAGTGGTATTGTTTCCCTTGTAATGTTTTTTCCAAGATACATGATGGTTGCAGGATTGACTATTCTGGCATTGGTCTTTCTTGGGCCTGAATTACAGTCAAATACGGCAGCTTTTGATTTTGAATTGATTTTACCATATGCCATTAAAAATTTCATTCCTACTGGATTGACAGGATTATTGATTGCTGGTTTACTCGCCGCATTTATGTCCACATTTGCTGCTTCTGTCAATGCCGCACCTGCCTATTTTGTAAGTGATATTTATAAGAAATATATCAGTCCTGGTGCAGATGATAAACACTATGTAAAAATGAGTTATCTGGCATCATTTATTCTGGTTACTTTTGGGGTCATTTTTGGCTTTTTTGTAGAGTCTATTAATGACGTAATGCAATGGATTTTCGGGGCTTTATTCGGAGGGTATGCAGCTTCCAACTTATTGAAATGGCATTGGTGGCGTTTTAATAGCTACGGGTATTTTTATGGTATGGTTTCCGGTTTACTGGCCTCACTGGTCATGCCGGTAATCATGCCCGACCTGCAGCCATTATATGCTTTTGCCTACATTTTTATAGTGGCATTATGTGGATCTGTCCTGGGATCAATTTTGACTCCTGCAGACGACTTGAATGTACTTAAATCGTTTTACAAAAAGGTTAATCCGTGGGGTTTTTGGGGACCGATCAAAAGGGCAGTTTTAGATGAGGATCCAGCATTTGTGCCTAACAAGGATTTTGGAAGGGATGCCTTAAACATACTGATTGGTATAATATGGCAACTAACACTTGTAGTTATTCCTATCTATTTGGTTATCAGAGAGTACGAATATATGAGTTATTCCCTGGTTACGTTTGTGGTAACTTCATTTTTGTTAAAAGTTTTTTGGTACGACAAGCTTAGAGATTGATGGGAAGAACGTGTGCATTGGTATTGATCCTACTTGTTTTTGGATGTACGGAATCTTACAAGGAAAAGCTTCCCGAAGAGGACCTTACGAGTTATGTAGACCCCATGATTGGAACTGGTGGTCATGGACACACTTTTCCTGGTGCTACATTACCGCATGGCATGGTTCAATTAAGTCCTTCTAATGATTTCAAAAACTGGGATTGGTGTTCTGGTTATCATTATAGTGATAGTATCATAAAGGGATTTGCACACAATCACATCAGTGGACCAGGGCTCGCAGCTCTGGGAGATATTTTACTGATGCCAACCTCAATCTTTTCTACAAACCCCGGTACTGAAACTAACCCTGATTCTGGTTACAGGTCAAGATTCAGTCATGACACAGAAATGACTAGTCCCGGGTACTATAAAGTACACCTGGATGATGAAAACATTGTGGTTGAATTGACTACAACAAACAGGGTGGGGTTCCACCGATATACTTTTGAAACTGCCGGTGAAAAACATGTCATCATTGATCCTACTCATAATATTGCCGAGCATGCTTATGAAACTTCAATAGAAATATTGAATGATAATCAGATTCGCGGTTATAAAAAGTCAGAAGGTGCTGCGGGCGATCGTATGGTCTTCTTCCTGGCTTCCTTTTCTAAACCATTCTTAAAGGGAGGTATCACTTATGACGATGAACCAGTGGAACAAAATGTACTTATTAGCAAAAGCGCCAGAGGCTATGCATCATTCGAAGTGCTTGAGAATGAATCTATAGAAGTTCAGGTAGCGCTCTCCTATGTAAGTTATGAAGGGGCCTTTAAAAACTGGCAGGAAGAAGCAGAGGGTAAGGCATTTGATGATATATGGTTAGCATCTAAAAATATCTGGAATTCAACTTTAAACAAACTGATCGTCGGGGAAGAAGATTTATCAAAGAAAAGAACCTTCTATACAGCACTGTACCATACCATGATCTCGCCAAATCTAATTTCAGATGTGGATGGTAAATATTATGTAGAAGGCAAAGTCAGACAGTCTGCCAAACAACAATACAGTAATTTTTCAACCTGGGATACTCACAGGGCATTACATCCATTATTGACCATACTGTCTGAAGAAAAAACCGGGAAAATCATCAGCAGCATGGTTTCCAGGCATGCAGAGGAAGGCCTGATATTACCTGGATGGGAAGCATTGGGCTATGACAATGTGTGCATGATTGGCTATAACATGACCTCTCCAATTGCTGATGCAGTATTAAAAGACATTCCCGGAATCGATCATGAAGAAGCATTCGCTGCATTAAAAGCTGCGGCAATGGATCGCACAAAAAATAGTCCGAACTACGATGTAAATGGCATGGATGGGTATTTGAAGTATGGTTATGTGAATGCCGAAGTAGGATCATCTGTTTCAAAAACAACAGAACAAAATTACTATGACTGGGCTATTGCCAGGGTAGCGGAGAAATTGGATAAGACTGAAGAGGCCAGGTATTTTTATGAAAGGAGCAAAGGTTGGAGAAACCTCCTGGATACAGCCTCGAATTACCTGTTGCCGAAATCTGCCACTGGAAAATCCATTTCAATGGATACCCTAAGATGGGATGGACTTAAAAGCAACTATGTTTCTGGCAATATTTGGGCTTATTCTGCTTACACCCCCCATGACATGCAGGCGGCTATTCAATTGCGAGGTGGAAGAGATGGCTATTTGGATTGGTTGAACTGGCAATTTGAGAATGATACACCAATAGAAGGAGAGCAGCATGTAGATATTTCTGGTTTCATAGGAAAGTATGGTCATGGGGATGAGCCCGGACATGAAATGCCCTACTTATTTGCAGTGGCAGGTCAGCCATGGAAAACTCAGGAATATGTTAACAAAATTATAACTGAGATGTACATAGATCGACCAGATGGTTTGATCAATAATGAAGATTTGGGGCAAATGTCTGCCTGGTATGTGTTTAGCGCATTAGGTTTTTATCCATTGGCACCAGGAGACCTGGTTTATCAATTAGGAGCTCCTCAATTCACCAGCGTCAATATTAATCTTGAAAGCGGAAAAACATTTAAAATTTTGGGCACTAATAGAAGTGATCAAAATATTTACGTGCAGGAGGTGCTTTTAAATGGAGCAGTTTATGACAAAACGTATATTTCTCACGAGAATATCATGAATGGTGGAGAGTTGGAATTTATCATGGGGTCTACTCCGAATATGTCCTGGGGGACAATACCTGAATCTTCTATTTTAGGAGTGTTTGATGATTTGGAAAAACCAATTATTCCTCAAAAAGGAACGCTTGCCCCATATGATTCAAATGAGGACTCGTTTTTTGAAAATGAGTCATTGGTCACTCTCAAGTCAGAAACGGAGAGTGCACAAATTTACTACACATTGGATGGTACGACCCCAGATAGTCTTTCCAAACGGTATACCTCTCCCATTAAAATCAATCAGGATCGAGTATTGAAAGCAATTGCTTATCGAGACGGTCTAAACCCAAGTACCATTTCTGAAAAGCCTTATTTTGAGAGCTTTCTGGTAAACCTGGAGGAAGGATTCCCAAAGATCACGCTCGAAAATGAGACTACACCTTATGGATTGGCGGATGGTTCCATGCTTTTTGATCAGAAAATTGGAACAGAGACCTACAGTGATGGTAAGTGGACAGGTGTGAAGGATCATATAAATGTTTTAATTGACCTGGGAGTATCAAAAAACATAAAGAAAGTATTGATTGGTGCCCTTACCGATACTGGTGTTTGGATATTTCCTCCCGATAAGATTAAAGTTTTTGGTGGTTCCAATGTGTCAAATTTGGAAGAAATGGGTGAGCTCAAGGTAGAAAAACTCAATGATCCAGAGAAATCAGTAAGTAGGTATGAACTGGTATTAAATGGAAATTCATGCAGGTTTGTTAAGGTGGAAATATCCAATTATGGGACTGCTCCTGAATGGCATCCAGCGCAACCTGGTGAAGTGATGTGGCTTTTTGTAGATGAAATAATTATCAAATAATGAAGTATTTTTTGTTTGTTCCTGTATTGGTGATCTGTTTTTGGTCTTGTGTTCCTGAAAAGGAAAACAAGCAGGTCTTCACCATTGATTACGGTAGTCCGGTAGACATGGTAAACCCTTTGATGGGGACTGATTCCCGTTTTGATTTATCAAATGGCAACACCTATCCAGCCATTGCTACACCCTGGGCGATGAACTTTTGGACCCCAATGACCAGTAAAATGGGAGATGGTTGGACGTACAAATATAATGAGAATAAAATCAGAGGCATCAAACAAACGCATCAGCCCAGTCCCTGGCTAAATGATTATGCAGCTTTTTCCTTAATGGCTGTAACAGGTGAATTGAAGTTTCAGGAAGAGGAAAGGGCTTCCTGGTTCTCCCACAAAGCTGAGATAGCCAAACCTCACTATTACAGTGTGTATCTGGCTGATTATGATGCCACCATGGAAGTAACTCCAACCGAAAGAGCCGCTCAGTTTCGTTTTACGTTTCCCGAGACAGATTCAGCACACATCATTCTGGATGCGTTTGACATGGGGTCAATGGTGAAAATCATTCCAGAAGAAAGAAAGATCATTGGCTATTCCAGGAATAACCACGGTGGTGTGCCTGTTAATTTTCATAATTACTGGGTTGCTGTGTTTGATCACGATTTTGAATTAACCCATACCTGGGAGGATAATTGGAAACTCAAGCCTCAAGCAACTGAAGCAATGGGAAACCATGTCGGGGCAATCATTGGATTTAAGGCAGAGAGAGGTACCCAAATTGGTGTTAAAGTGGCCTCCTCATTTATAAGCCACGAACAGGCATTGCTTAACCTGGAAAGAGAAGTTGGAACGGATGATTTTAATACAACACGAAAGAAAGCTTTCAAAACCTGGGAAGACAATTTAAATAGGATTAAGGTAGAAGGTAGAGATGTAGATCATATAAGAACATTCTACTCTTGTTTGTACAGGCTTCTATTGTTCCCCAGAAAGTTTCATGAGGTCAATGATCTTAATGAAATTGTTCACTATAGCCCGTTCAGTGGGGAAGTGCGGTCTGGATATATGTTTACTGATAATGGTTATTGGGATACTTTTCGGGCCGTCTTCCCATATTTCACACTCATGTACCCTGAGCTAAATGCACAGATCATGGAGGGCATGGCGAATACCTATAAAGAATCGGGTTGGCTACCCGAATGGGCAAGCCCAGGTCATCGGTCAGTAATGATTGGTTCTAACTCTGCTGTGAATATTGCAGATTCATATTTGAAAGGTATAAGGGGGTATGATATTGAAACATTATACGAGGCTGTAGTTAAAAATGCGTCGACTACTGAAGGTAGACCCACTGATAAAAATGGAAATGTTGTGCGGTCAGTTGGCCGAGAAGGGGTCAATTATTATAACAAACTTGGATACGTCCCTTATGATGTTGATATCAATGAAAACGCAGCGAGAACACTGGAATATGCTTTTGCCGATTTCAATATATCGAGGTTGGCCAATGCCCTGGGTAAAACAGAGGATAATCAACTTTTTGCAGGAAGAGCAAATAACTACAAACACCTGTTTGATCCGGGAACGAAATGGATGCGTGGTAAAAATGAAGATGGAAGTTTTCAGGAACCATTCAATCCTTTGAAATGGGGAGATGCTTTCACTGAGGGTAATAGCATGCATTATACCTGGTCAGTATTTCAGGATGTTCAGGGTTTGATTGATCTTATGGGAGGAAGTGAAGTGTTCGATCAGAAATTAGATGAGGTTTTTACTATGCCCCCTGATTTTGATGATTCTTACTACGGTTTTACCATTCATGAGATCCGTGAGATGCAGATTGTAAATATGGGTAACTACGCCCATGGCAATCAGCCCATACAGCATATGATTTACATGTACAATTATGCAGGGAAACCATGGAAGACACAGAAAAGAATACGGGAAGTGCTGACCAAACTTTACTTACCCACTCCAGATGGTTATTGTGGTGATGAAGACAATGGACAAACCTCCGCCTGGTATGTCTTTAGCGCGATGGGATTTTACCCAGTCACACCAGGAACTGATCAATACGTTTTCGGAAGTCCTTTATTTGATAAAGTAACACTTACAATGGAAGATGGCAAACAGTTCGAAATTATCTCGGAGAATAATGGTAAGGGGCGTCATTATATTGAAAATGCTTCTTTGAATGGAGAAGTATATGATAAAAACTGGATCTCCCACGAAACGATTACTTCGGGGGGAGTTTTGAAAATGAAAATGGACCAATCCCCCAATAACTCGAGGGGTACTTCAGAAGAAGCAAAACCATTCTCAATGACAAAAAAATGATGCTTATGTAAAAACAGATTATTGCGGAAGAAAACGCTGAATGGGATAAATAATTGTTTCACTACTAAACCTAAATGAATGAAAAATGAAGTTACATTTTTAGGATTAATGTTGACTATGATGTGTATCATGATGTCATGGTTTACGTATGCTCAGGAATCAGCAATTTATGCAGGAGGTCCGGTATACAGGGAACGTTCGTATTCCATTAGTGAGTTGAAAAACTCTGGCTTTACGACCGTTATTGTTTGGACAATTCATATTGAGTCCAATGGAGACCTTGGATTCAACGGTGAATTCCCATTGGTGCAAAATGGAGTGTATGTTGGTAATAATTATTACCCAGACTTTCCATCGGATATTGCCAATCTGAAATCAGGCAGCACCACAGTAAATCGGGTGGAGTTTGGTTTAAGCGGCGCTGGATCCGGGACGTTTGATGCCGTTAGAAACTTTTACAATTCTGAAGGTTTTGGCCCAGGTACAACGCTTTATCAAAATTTTCAGGCATTGAAAAATGCAATACCCGCAATTGATGCCATCAATAATGATGATGAAAGTACATACCATGTTGCCTCGGCGGTTGCATTTACAAAGATGTTGGCGGGTCTTGGCTTTAAGAATGCGATTGTACCTTACACAAATAGTGGATTTTGGAGTTCCTTGGTGAGCCAGGTAAATACAGCTTATCCAGGAAACATTGACCGGAATTACATTCAATGCTATGCTGGCGGAAGCTTTAATAATCCTTGCTCATCTACCTGGGATTTTGGAATTCCTGTTATTCCTGGCATGTGGGGTGGATCTGGACAATCAACACCCACACAAGTTGAAAATCAGATGAATGCCTGGCAGAATGACTGTGGCATAACTGGTGGTTTTATGTGGCTTTATGATGAATTCGATAACAGCCCCCAGGTATCGCAATATGCTTCAGCTATCAATACTGCATTAGCACCTCCAGGCCCTCCTGATGCAGCCAGTAATCCATCACCTTCAAGTGGAGCATCTGGAGTAAGTACAAACACTTCAATTTCCTGGCAATCTGGAAACGGAGCAGTTTCGCATCAACTTTTCTTTGGTACCACAAATCCTCCGTCACTTATTGGAACGCAAACGGCAAATTCTTACGATCCTGGAAACCTAATGACGGCTACTACCTATTATTGGCAAGTAAATGAAGTCAACAGTCAGGGTACAACTCCTGGATCGGTATGGAGTTTCACCACATCCAATGCTACTGAAGTTGATCATACGGATCCAGTTGGAACGGGTACTATTACGGCAAGAGCACAAATTAACAGTACGGAATCTGCCGCACGAGCTTTCGATAATTTGTATACTTCAGGATCGCAAAATATAGATTGGAGTAAGTGGCTGGATAATGGGGGTGTCCCTGGTAGCTCAAACCCGAGTTGGATACAAATTGAATTGCCCAATCAAGAGCTAGTCAATAAGCTAGCAATAGTTAGTGCCAATGATGATTTCGGTCGTGATCCAGAAGATTTTAATTTGCAAGGATCGAATGATGGTTCAAGTTGGGTAACACTTTCAAGTTGGACCGGAATTACCTGGGAACAGAGATTGCAACGGAAGGAATTTACATTTTCTAATGCCAGTTCCTTCAGATTTTTTCGATTGAATATCACAAAAAATGATGAAGGAGTCGACATGACGCAGCTAGCTGAAATTGAACTTATTGGCACAGAAAACCTAACAGTTGACCATACAGACCCAGTGGGATCAGGTATAGTTACGTTCAGAGCGGAAATCCACAGTGGTGAATCAGCTGCAAAGGCATTTGATAACCTATACAATAGTGGTACTCAAAATGTTAATTGGAGTAAATGGCTGGATAACGGGGGAGTCCCAAGCTCAGGTAATCCCAGCTGGATACAAATTGAATTGCCACAGACAGTGGTTGTCAATGAATTGGCCATCGTCAGTGCCAATGATGACTTTGGTAGAGATCCCGAGAACTTCAATTTGCAGGGATCAAATGATGGAAGCAACTGGAGTAATTTAGGAAGCTGGTCAGGGGTCAATTGGGTCAACAGGTTTGAAAGAAGGGTATTCACATTCAGTAATTCCAATGCTTTCAGGTTTTATCGATTGAATATTACAAAAAACGATGAAGATGCGAATATGACTCAACTATGCGAGATTGAACTTATAGGACCAGCCTCCTCAGGAGCAAGGTTGGAACAATATGTTATTGAACCTGAAGGCTTTGAAAGTAATGTTATCGTTTACCCAAATCCTTTTAGTGAAAGGGTTGGAATAAAACTTAGTCCCGATCATGAGTATCAAAAAATTAGCATTTATGCTGTAAATGGTAAGCAATTGCTGGAGCAAAGTATTGTCTCCGATAAGATCGTTCTTGATTTATCAGAAATTTCAGAACGTGGGGTGCTGATTATGAACCTCATGGGTTCAAAAGATAACAGGATAATCAAATTATTGAAAGAATAACTTATTCATAAGCCCTACCCGGAGAGAACTATCTTTTCGGGTAGGCAAAATGTAAAAAAAAACAATTGACATTTAAGAGATTTATAAGCGTCGCATGCATTGGCATGATTAATATGGTGGTACAGGCTCAGGAACCAACTCATGGTCCCAATCAACCGTATGCATCCTACTGGTTTGTGGATGAGCTGCTTCAATGGAATCCATCTGAGGATCCGCATGCCGGTTTTAATATAAGTCATGTACCATTATCACCTCGTTTTATAGACTCAACAACACAAATAATCTCATCATTAAGTAATGAACCTGCTGTAATGGGACTTTTTTCAGTGCATCCAACATCGGGACATCCTTCTCAGGGATTTCAATCGGTGGAACACTATGCTTTTCCCTTTTGGCAGTATCTGGATTACTTCGTCCAATGGGGTGGATCAGCAGGTGAGGGAACCATTGTTCCTCCAGCCGCAACATGGACTGATGCGGCTCATCGGAATGGTGTAGAAGCCTATGGTACAGTTTTTTTTCCGCCAAATGTCTATGGAGGAAAGGAACAATGGTTACGTGATTTTTTAGTGAAAGATGATAATGGGGATTTTCCGGCAGCTGAAAAACTGATTGAAGTGGCTACATTTTATCAGTTTGACGGTTGGTTTATCAACCAGGAGACCCATGGGTTTGGAGAGCAGGAAGCGCAATTGATGCAGAAGTTTTTTGAATTTTATCGTGAACAATCAAAAGGAAGGCTTAAAATCATTTGGTATGACGCCATGATTGAGGATGGTCGTGTGATATGGCAGGATGAGTTAAATGCACACAATGCACCATACTTTCAACATGGAGAATCCAGAAGATCTGATAAGCTATTCATTGATTTCGGTTGGAGTATAACAGACCTGGAAGACAGTAGGGAAATGGCTGTTAAAATGGGTAGAAGCCCGTGGGATTTGTTTGCTGGAATTGATATACAAAGCAATGCTTACAAGACATTGACCAACTGGGAGGCGCTTTATGAAAATGATATACCCTATACCACTTCTATTGGGCTCTACCAGCCGAATTCAACCTTTAATATGGCCAAAACCAAACAACCGGAAGACGTTTACAAGCATGAACAAGAACTTTGGAACGGAGGGTTTACGCAGAATGATCATGTGGGGAGGCCCATGGAATGGAAAGGCTTTAGTAAGCATTTTCCAGCCAGGTCCATGATTCAAAAGGCACCTTTTACGACAAATTTCAACTATGGATTAGGACGGTCTTACTTCAGTAATGGCAAACGTGTTTCCATTAATCCCTGGCACAACATGAGTCTGCAGGATATTCTTCCCAGCTGGCAATTTCTAGTGGATACTTCACAGGTAATGATAGAATTTGATTTCAGTGATAGTTATGAGGGAGGAAACTGCCTGTCATTTGATCTACATGGAACAGCTACGATTCCCCTTTATAAAATGAACATTGTTACAGAGTTAGGGTATGAGTTGGCTATGGTGTCCAAAAATCAAGGGGCCACAGCTGAAGTAATTCTTGAGTTTGATAATGGGAGACAACTTGTTCTGCCAATTGAACAAACTACTGAATGGAATACTCAAACAATTTCATTAGATGACTTTAAAGGCCTCAAAATAATTCGATTAAGCCTGTCGGTGAAAGGAGAGGGGGGACTGAAATTGGGACAACTCTCAATACGCCCAATCACATCAAAATTTACCCATCCGGTAAAAGCCAGGGCCACCAGGTATCATGAAACTTCTGAAGTTCAGGTGACCCTTGAAAAGTTAGATGGTGTAGTTCGCTATGATATTTACCAGTTGGATAACGACGGTAAGGAAACATGGTTGGGAGCAACTACAAGCGACCATTACTATCTTCCAAAGGTGTCAAGGAATGTGAAAAATCTGACCATTTATGCAGTTGGAGCTGATGGAAGAAAAGGAAAGCAATCAATTATCAAAATCAAATAAACTAACAACCAAATCTTATGAAGTGTGTCAAATTGCTAGTTATGGCATTAATATTCTTGCAGGGTGTTTCATCCTTTGGTCAGGGAGTTTCTGGAATTTATGTGGGTGGTCCCATGTATTATGGAAGGGATTATTCAGTAAGAGAGCTGAAGAACTCCGGTTTCAATACGGTTATTGTCTGGACTATTCACATCAATGAATCAGGAGACCTGGGTTTTAATGGTGAATTCCCGCTGGTGAAAAATGGAGAATACATTGGTGATCAATCGTATCCTGAATTTAGAAATGACCTCAAGGAACTTAAATCAGCTACGTCTTCAGTCAAGCGTATCGAATTTGGATTGAGTGCATGGCAATCTGGTACCTATGATCACATTAAAACATTTTACGAGGATGAAGGATTCGGTCCGGGGACTACAATTTATGAGAATTTCAAAGCCCTGATTGAAGCCATTCCTGAAATAGATGCTTTTAATAATGACGATGAGGGTACCTATGATGTGGAATCAGCAGTTGCCTTTCATACCATGTTATTTGATTTGGGAGTAAATACTGCCATAGTTCCTTACACAAATGCTTCAGGATTTTGGAAACCATTTGTTGATGACATGCTGGGGTCCAACGAAGGTAGTGTAGATAGGCTATATCTTCAGGTTTATGCTGGTGGTGCAGGAAATGATCCATGTTCCAGTACGTGGCAGAGCATTGGTATCCCTGTTTATCCTGGTGTTTGGGGAGAGGGAAGCTCCAGTGGAAATAAGAATCCACAGGAAGTGCTCGAAGATATGAGTAGCTGGAAAGATGAATGTAGCATCAATGGTGGCTTTATGTGGTTGTACGATGATTTTGATAACAGTGATGCTGTTGCTGAATACGCTGGTGCCATTAATGAAGCCTTTGGTATTGTATTGGATCAACCCATCGTAGCATTTGATCCTTCTCCTACCGATTTGTCTGTAGAAATAAGTGTAGACGCTGACTTAAACTGGGAAGCTGGAGGTGCAGGCGTGACACATACGCTGTATTTCGGATCTACCCCTACACTAACTAATGAACATATAGTGTATGAGGGCAATACTGCTAAATATGATGTGGGCACTCTGGACAATAACATGACATACTATTGGCGTGTAGATCAGATGAACTCAGGAGGAAGTACAACCGGAGATATTTGGCAATTTACCACAGAAGCAGTTACGCCTCTGCCAGAAATAGTAAGCGCTGTTTATGGTGATGAGAATCCTCCCAGCATAAGTTCAACACCGATTATTTCATGGGAGAAATCTACTCACGCAGTGAAATATGATGTCTACTTTGGTGATGTGACAAACCCTGAGTTTATCAGGCAAACTTTAGATACATTTTATATTCCTTCTACATTAGAAACTAACACCTACTATTACTTAAGGGTAGATGCCATCAACAGTGCAGGTACAACTACAGGAAATGAATGGCAATTGGTTTCCAGGGGGATCAGTTTAACAGATTTATCAGAAGTGGAAGCTTCATCATCCGATGCTGATGCCAAATGGGATCCGGCAAATGTGATCGATGGAACTTACGGCAATGGAGATAACGGAGAATGGGGTGCCGAAGATGAGACAAATCCATGGGTACAACTTGATTGGTCATATAAACAGGCAGTCGGCACCATCGTTCTCCATGACAGGGCCTATTATGAAGAAAACATACTGAATGGTACTTTATCCTTCAGTGATGGTACAAGCATTCAAACAGGCCCATTACCTGTAGATGGAGAAGGATTGGCGTTTGACTTTGAACGCAAGGATATCGAATGGGTAAGATTTACGATTGATAGCTATAGTGGTTCACTTCCTGGGCTAGGGGAAATAGAAGTATTTGAATCAGCTGATCCAATGGCACTCCCTGAAAAAGCCATTACAACGGAACCGCTCAATGAAACATCATTTACTGAAGGTTCCGGTATCACGCTTAGGTGGAAACGGGGAGCCTATAGTGAGACACACAGTATTTATGTAAGCAGTGATGCCACCATCGATCCATCAGACCTGGTGCTTGAGAAATCCGGAGATTTTCATGTGGTGAAAGGTTTGGGAGTAGGGAAGTACTACTGGAGAATAGATGAGAACAACAAAAATGGTACAACAGAAGGTGACATGCAGTCATTTGAAATTGCCAATGTTTTAGATACAAAGGAAAAAACATACCAGTTAGTATATCCTAATCCTACCAATACTTCATTGACCATACAAGGTGATTTTAATGGCCCAGTCATGCTCCAGGTTTATTCAAGAAAAGGGGCTTTGGTTTATGAAGAACAATTCAGTAACCACAACAATCAGATTACATGGGAATTGACAAATAATCATAATCAAGCATTGGTTCCAGGTTTATACATGTTAAGAATTTTAACTGCTGATAATATTGAAGTCCACAAATTGATCATCAATGATTAAACCAATTGTAATTTGCAGCTTGCTGTTTCTATTTGGATGTTCGGAAGTGCAGGAACAACAAGCTTCACTTGTAACGTACGTTGATCCATTCATTGGTACAGATGGTAAGGGCAAAACTTATCCCGGCGCGACAGTGCCTTTTGGGAGGGTGCAGTTAAGCCCTGATAATGGAAGGAATGGTTGGGATTGGATTTCTGGTTATTTTTATCCTGACACAGTCATTGGAGGGTTTTCTCATTTGCATCTGACTGGAACAGGGGCCGGGGACTTGTATGACATCTCATTTTTACCGACCAGTGGGAATTTGCAACAAGCACAATTAGATTCCATCAGTCCCAAAAGCACGGTTTTTTCCAAATTCTCTCATGAGAATGAAATAGCTTCTCCAGGATATTATCAGGTGTATCTGGAGGATTATAAAGTCACTGTCGAGTTAACCGCCACCGAAAGAACTGGGCTTCAACGGTATTCATTTGAGTGTTCGGATAATAAGGTAAGACTCAATCTGGGTTATTCCCGAAATTGGGACAGGGTGACCGACAGTTTTATAGCATTCACCAGTGACACTACTATCATTGGATACAGACATTCAGACGGATGGGCTAAAAACCAAAAAGTGTTTTTTGTTTCAGTGTTTTCTGAACCTGTTCATAATTACGAGTTATTTGAAAACGGTATTGCTCAGCCGCAGGGAAAGCTCTTTGGAAAGGATATTTTGGCCATATGTGATTTTGGTGATACCAAAGAAGTAATGGTCAAAACAGGCATTAGCTCCATTAGTATTGACAAAGCGGCGGCCAACCTTAAACTGGAGCAACCTAATTTTGATTTTCAGAAAGTAAAGGATGCTGCCAGCTTTAAATGGGAAGTTGCTTTGCAGAAAGTCAAAATACAGGCCAGTGAGGACAACATGAAGCAATTTTACACTGCGATGTATCACAGTATGCTGGCACCTACGTTATTTTCGGACACAGACGGAAGTTACCTGGGACCGGATCAGCGGGCGCATACCACCTCAAATTACAATAGATACAGTACTTATTCACTATGGGATACCTTTCGGGCCCAGCATCCCTGGTTGAGCATTGTCCAACATAAACGAATTCCGGATATGATGTCTTCATTATTGGATTTTCAATCCGAATCAGGGGTTTTACCAGTTTGGAACATGCAAGGGTCTGAAACGAATATGATGATTGGGTACCATGCCATTCCAGTATTGGCTGATGCCATTTTAAAAGGGTTTGTCTCGGATACTGTCAGGGCTTTAGAAGCTATGAAAGCAAGTGCTATGCAAAATGAATATGGCCTTAAAGATTACCGGGAATTAGGTTATGTGCCACATGACTCCCTTCATTGGAGTGTATCAATGACCATGGAATATGCCTATGATGACTGGTGTATCGCTCAAGTAGCGAAGCTCCTGAACCGAGAGGAGGATTACCATTATTACAAGAAGAGATCCAAGAATTATAACCATTTGTTTGATCCAAAAACTGGTTTTTTTAGGGCCAAAGGAGAAGATGGATCATTTAAACCGGGTTTTGACCCACTCGCATATCATCCAGATGATTATTGTGAAGCCAATGCCTTTCAGTATTATTGGTTTGTCCCACATAATATTGAAAATCTTATTCAACTGGCCGGTGGACCATCTCGTTTTGAGGCAAAGCTGGATAGCTTGTTCGATACGGAACAAACAGCAGAGACACCAGAGTGGATTTCTGGCTACATTGGTCAATACGTGCACGGTAATGAGCCAGGACATCATATTCCTTACCTGTATCAGTTCATAGGTAAACCTGAAAAGACCCAATACTGGACCAGGAAAATCATGGACAGCTTGTATCATACATCGCCTGATGGGTTGGCTGGCAATGAAGATTGTGGGCAATTATCTGCCTGGTATTTATTTAGTGCACTAGGATTCTATCCTGTTAATCCGGCAGACGGCCAATACATACTGGGAAGCCCTGAGGTACATGAAGCATCCATTCAGTTACCTGGAAAGAAATTCTTTAAGATTAAAGCCTTGAATCAATCAGAGGAGAATGTGTATGTCAGTCGGGTATTGTTAAATGGTGATGTACTCACAGAGTATTATATCTCCTACGATCAAATTATGGAAGGCGGAGAATTGGTTTTTGAAATGTCTAATGTACCTGTAGAATAAATGAAGAATGTATCGCTAGGAATTGATATTGGTGGCAGTCATATAAAAAGTGCTGCCATTGTCAATGGAGAAATTGTGAAGGGTAGTATCGCTTCAGAAAATATAGATAATAAAGCATCTGCTGAGGATGTGTTTTTGAGTTGGGCTCAGGTGATAAACCGCACCCTGAATACCCTGCCAAAGGAAAAGATAGACGGGCTTGGTTTTGCTATGCCGGGAGCCTTCAATTACAAGACAGGGATAGCCGGATTTGAAGGCAATGATAAATATGAAAACCTGTTTGGCCTCAATGTTGAAGAATATCTAAGGCCACTTTTAGCGATCAGTTATCCGGTACCTTTTAGATACCATAATGATGCTTCTTGTTTTGCCATTGGGGAAAATCAATTTGGTGTGGCCCGTGGATTTAAAAAGATTCTTTCAATTACGTTAGGAACGGGATTTGGCGCTGCGTTTGTTGAAAATGGTGTGCCTATTGTAGATCGAAACGATGTGCCGAAAGACGGATGTTTATGGTACATTCCTTACAAGGAAGGTATTGCGGATGATTATTTTTCTACCCGTTGGTTCGTGAAACAATATATGGACTGCACTGGCAAAACAATACCGGGAGTTAAGGAACTTGCAGCACTTGCCCAATATACAGCACAGGTACAGGCAATATTCAATCAATTTGGGGCAGATCTGGCTAATTTTTTGAGCCCTTACTTAAAAGAATTTGAGGCTGAACTGGTGGTGATAGGGGGTAATATTTCAGGGGCTTTTTCACTTTTTGAGCATGCTTACTATGAGGTTTTGGAGGCCAATCAAATCGATTGTAAAACCAGTATCTCCACACTCAAAGAAGATGCTGCCATTCTGGGAAGCTCCAGACTGGTAGATAACACTTTTTATAATGAACTTATAGACCAATTACCGACAAAATAAGAATCTATGACAACAACTAACGGATACAGAAAGCCATTCATCACCATTACATTTTTATTTTTCATGTGGGGCTTCATTACTGTGATGAACGATGTTTTGATCCCTCATTTAAAAGCATCATTTGAATTGAGCTACCTGCAGGCATCACTTGTACAGTCTGCATTTTTCGGGGCATTTTTCTTTGTTTCATTAATCTATTTTCTCATTTCTGTTTTTGCAGGAGACCCGATTGCCAAAATTGGTTATCAAAATGCAATTATTGTTGGCTTGGTGCTCTGTGGCATTGGTTGTGGCCTTTTCTATCCAGCTGCGGAGTTTCAAAAATATGGGTTTTTCCTGGGTGCCTTATTTGTGTTGGCTTCTGGTGTGACCATCTTACAAATTGCGGCAAACCCGTATGCTGCAAGGCTGGGGAAACCTGAAACTGAATCAAGCAGGCTTAATCTTGCGCAGGGGTTCAACTCCATGGGGACAACCATTGCGCCGGTCATTGGCGCTTTGCTGATTTATAAAGTCTTTTCTGACGGCACCATCACCATAGATTCCTTGAAAGCTCCTTACTTGATTTTTGGTGGAGCCTTTTTAGTATTGGCGATTTTGATCAAATCAGTTCAATTGCCAAAGATTACCAGCGAAGAAACCATTGAATCCGGGCTGCAGGTGTTGAAGTTCCGCCATCTCACATTGGGGATGTTCGCGATATTCTTTTATGTAGGAGGTGAGGTAGCTGTAGGTAGTTTCCTGATCAATTTCTTTAAACTGGAATCCATTATGGGTTTTGCAGAAGCTGAAGGGAGTAAGTTTCTGGCTTTTTACTGGGGTGGTGCCATGATTGGAAGGTTCCTGGGGTCTGTTTCCATGGGAGGGATGACGGATAAAATGAAGAAGTATGGCCTCATGGCACTTTTGTCCATTGGATCTTTTGCTTTCATTTACTTAATCACAGGTATTAAGAATGATAATGACCTGTTTTACTTTTCTCCATTGCCTTTCAGTGAGGTCGCTTTATTCATTGGATTTTTGGTGTTGAACTACCTGGCGTTTTTCATTGGTAAGGGTGTTCCGGCCAGGACACTTTCTGTGTTTGCTTTTGTAGTGATCGTTTTGTTGATCACCATGATTGTTACTTCTGGTCCAATTGCTTTTTGGAGTGCCATTGCCATAGGTGCTTTTAACTCAATTCTCTGGTCTAATATTTTTACATTAGCGATCAAAGATTTAGGGAAGTATACCAGCCAGGGATCATCTTTGTTGGTAATGATGATTGTAGGAGGTGCCATTGTCCCCAGTATTCAGGGTTATGTGGCAGACGTCTTTGGTAATATCCAACTCTCATTCATTGTTCCTTTAATTTGCTATGGATATGTCTTGTTTTATGGATTAAATGGATATAAACACAGATCTTTAAAAGATGGATCCAATTAAAGAAGCATGTGTAGAATCATTGGAGGATGCCATCCGTGCGGAGCAAAATGGGGCATCAAGAATTGAACTCTGTAGTGACCTGGCCAATGATGGATTGACACCTACAGAAGATCTCATTGCCGCCGTACTAGCGAATGTGCATATTCCTGTTCGGGTAATGATCAGACCAAGAGCAGGAGATTTTGTTTTTAGTGATGAGGAGGTGAAATCGATGCAAGATTCTATAAGACAGTTCATAAGCATTGGCGTGGAGGGTATTGTGATTGGTGCCATGACGGTTAATCGGGGATTGGATACCAAGGTTCTTCAAATGCTTATCGATAAAGCAGAATACTTGAAAATAACAGTGCACAAAGCCATTGACTATTGTGACAATCCACTTATTGAATTACGAAAACTCTTAGAGATGGGAAATGTGGATTCAGTATTATCATCCGGTAAGGCTGATACTGCATTAGAAGGTCAAAAATTGCTTAGGGAAATGGTCAAGATGGCAAGTGCTCAAATAGAAATCATTGCCGCAGGTAAAATCACCAGTACAAATTTCAATCAGGTGCATCAACTAATAGGGGCAAAAGCCTATCATGGAAAGCTCATTGTGTGATTTTGACAAATAGATAACCTTAATATTCAACTAAAAACATCTACCCTGAAATGTATCATTTTGGCTATAATTTAGTATACCATTGGCCAGTTTATCATGGATGTGCCCCGAAGGAGGCTCCAATTTCTTCCATAACCTATCCATGATCCTGGATGGTCATACCAGTATAGAGCATAATTTCCCTGGTGGCACCATTGTATAAGGATGTTGTGGATTTATGGGCAGCCAGTAAAACGGCCAATACCCCAACTTTAGTGGTGAGTTATGGAGCAGTAAGTGGTGAATACTATTGGTATCAGACCAGTAATGTTTGGGAAAACGAGCACCTTTTAAAATACACTCCAAGAGACCTAATTGTGTTTGTGGACATTAAAAAGAGTTGGAGGTGTCAGGTCTTTTGACCTGACACCTCCAACAACTTCAGCTAATACCCGACTGCTCTGCCAGGTTATTAGGGCTTACTACATAACAAAAGTTCAGGAACTCAACTTCTCAAAAATCTGAATGGTATTTCCTGAGTAGTCTTTGACAAAGAAGTATTTATAACCAAATTCCACATCTTCATACATTTCCCGATAAATAGGGACATTTTTTCCTTTGAGTTGGCTCAGTAACTCCTCAGCATTGCTGGTAATAAAGCCGTACTTAAAAAGTCCATATTGGAGCATCTTATTTTCTTCATCTGGAATAAATGCATTTGGATCAATTGCGTCTTTATGCTCAAACATCTCAATCTGAAAGTCTCCGTTTCTTAATATTTTGGCTTTCATGCCATAGTCAGGATATTCATTGGTCTTGATAACCTCAAAGCCTAGATTGTTAACATACCATTTTGCGGATGCATCCACTTCAGGGACAATAATGGCAATAAAAAAGGGAGTAATTGTGGAACGGGACGATTGGGCCTGTGAAACACTACCGGAAAAAAGTAGGAAGACAACTGGAATTAACCTGATAAGTTGAAAAGTTTTCATTTAGTCTGATCTATTTGGATTAATGATTATTTATAGAGCTAGACGAGAATTATGAAAAACTGTTGTCTGGATAGGTGAAATGAAGTAGTCTGGTCTTTCGACCTGACTACATACACATTGTCTAGTTTCTCTCTAAAACTAGTTTATTCTGCAAGTACAGGTAGCGAGCATAGTTTTTCCAGTTGTCCGGAGCATATTCGTAAGCTTTTTTGAAGTGTTCCACCACTTTCTCCTGATTGCCTTCCTGTAAATAGTATTCTCCCAGTGCCAGATAGCCTTCCCATTGTTCAGGATTGGTTTTGATATTATCGGTGAGCAGTTTCAGTGCGCCTTCTTTGTCTTTTTTGACCAATAAAGTGTTCAGCCCGTAATAGTACACTTGGAAATTGTCAGAATTAGCCAGTGTTTGGGATCGTAGTTTTTCTCCATTTCTAGTTTCTCCAGTGGCAATGAGCAGATCTGCCTTAAGCATATTAGCGGCGAACTCCTCAAATTGCCTACTTCGTTCGTTTTCAATACTGGCCAGATTTGAAATGGCAATCTCCACAAATTCCATTGCTTTTTTTGTGTCCTTTTTGCTACGCATGGTTTCGGTTGCCAATATCCGATAATCACTTGCCGTAATGGTGTCTTTCGCTGAGAGCTCGGCAATAATATTGGCACTTACATCTGTTGCAATGGTAAATGATGCGTTCACATCGGTCCAGGTCAATGTAACGTCAGTGGATTCTAGCTTAGGATCTGTGAAAGAATAGCTCAACCATTCCTGATAGGGAACTGATTTTGTAGGGACACTCACACGCAATACATCATCATCTGGTTTGTATTGAAATGCTCCCCAACTCATATCCGTAGAAAGGATAAAGGTCCATTGATATTGATTGACCAGCACTACTAACCCATATTTTCCCGCCTTGACTGGATTGCCATTGATGAAAACATCGTGTTCAAATTCAATAGTCGTTCTTTCATTGCTTCCTGCTCTCCAGGGATATTCCTTCCCATCTACTACGAAATCATAAGGAACAATACCTCCAAATATTTCCCGCCCCTTTGCTAAGGGAGAATGATAAACAATGGAAATATCAGTTGTTCCGATAGTCCTGGTGAGACTCACTTTTTGACTCATCCTACGGGAGTTCTGAACATCCTGTGCCATTACCGAGCCACCGTAAACAAGAGTGATCATTAGAAGCGTTTTAAAAATTTTCATTTGTTTTTGCCTTTGGTTTTTTCACGACCAATGTAAAAAGGAAGCATATCCAGTCAATGAAATCTTATCATCAAGTTTATTCAATTTGATTCAGACACGATTTTTGAAAATTGAGCAAGTATTGGAACCGAACAAAAAACGATAGCTCCATTCAAAGAAAACCCTCATGTACTCTTACAATAGGGTTTTATATTCAATCAAACTCATAATAAAAACAATACAACAATGAAAAAGTTAATTTTACTGCAGGTAGCACTCCTGTTAGGGGTAGCTTGCTATGCGCAATTGCCAACCGGTCTAAAGCAAATAGGTGGATCAGTCTCTTTTTCCCAAAGTTCATCCAAATTAAATACTGGTGAGTTGGTTGGTGAAACCAGGGAGCTTTCAGTTTTACCCAGATTCGGATACTTTGTCAATGAAGAGTTGTCGGTAGGTATAACCACCGGTATAGCAAACCGCTATCAATCTCAACCGAACAATGGTAACCTGGATGATCTTTCGGAAATTGAATCTACCAGTTACATAGTGGGAGCTTATCTTAGGTGGCATGAACCCATTTCAGATCGTTTCTATTTCTTTTTGCAGCCTGAAACAGTAGTCTCTTTTGGGAAATCGAGTTTTAGCGAGGTGACAAACGAACCTAGTAGCAATGGGTTTGCTGTTGGGTTAAGACCAGGCTTTTTGTTTATGCCTAATGAACATTGGGGAATTGAGTCCAATTTTGGATACTTTGGGTATTCTCAAAACAATTCAAAAGCAGATCAGGATGCTGATCCTAACGTGAGTAAATCTTTTGGCTTTGACCTGGGAGGTACTACACTCCAGGTAGGAGTCCAATTCTATTTTTAAGTGTTAGGTTATCAACTTTATAGTTGAGATTTTGGTGTTGGGTCGGAAGGCCCGGCACCTATTTCAAGAGATTCTCCATAGAATACTTCAATCAATCAAATTTCCACGATCAGTACTCATTTAGCTTTTTTTTCTTAATTTCATCAATTAACTGTCCAATAGGAAGCGCATGATGAAGTTGCTTACCACTCTATGTTTAACCGTTGTTTTCACTGTGAGTCTGGCACAAAACAAACGGGAAGTGCTACTCACTGATCTATTACTCTCCGCGATAAAAAATAAGCAAGATACAGCCTTTGAGGATCTGACTGTCTCAATGTCAAATATTTCCACTGGGGTATGGCCTAATACATCTGATTCAGTTAGGGTAAACGGAAAGCCAGTTTATGCACCCAATGAATTTCTAGAAACAGACGTTTATTTGAAATTAGTTCTTCCAAAAACTAATATGGTTAATGGCAAAGTAAGTATTCCAACAATTGAATTCATCGATTGTGAATTTCCGGATGGTTTATACCTTTCAGGATTACATATGGAGGGTGATCTGGGAATAGTTCGTGCAAAAACCAACAATCAATTTCGCGTAACAAATGTTGATTTTGGTGGGGTGTACGGTCATTATAATGAGTATCAGTCATTTCTGGTAAAGCATTCCACTTTCACAAATGGTTTTCATGCCCATTGGGACTCATTTACAGAATTGTATATTGACGATAATACAATTTATGGGAAAATTGAATTATTGGAAACGAAATTAAGTGGTGTCACTTCTATTCAAGGTAATGTTTTGAACAGTAAGGATAAAGCCAACTTACAAAAGATATCTAATGATTCGTTGTTGTATGGTAGGGAGTGGTTAGTCTATGACAAGATCAGAATTGAACCAGCTGAGTCATCTGGCAACTTTTCGTTTAATGATAATAAATCAAGTGGTTCTCTGACCAATATTTACCGTTTCGAAGGAAATTTCGAGGGAGTCTATGCAAGAAAAAATCAATTGAATGGAATTGTACAGATGGCCACCAATTCTAATGAGTTGGTAATTCTTGACAATGATTTTGAGTTAGTAAGTATACATCAGCTGCAGTTCAGTGAAACACTGAATGATATCAAATGGAAGGACTTTGCTGGTAATAAACTTTGTGTTTTAAATACACTTGACAATGTTTCTCCTTCTGCAGATGGATTGAATATTTATGATTTCAAGGTCTTTGGTCTCAAAGATAGCACTGCTTTTTTCGACTATTTCGAAAACCAAAGTGAGAATATCCCACAGGTTTTTCTCGGTACCTTCCGTTCGGAATTAGCTGATGAAGACAACTTCAGAAAATTATTCAGAAGCTATTATAAACTTTATAATGCTTTAAGAGACAATGGGGATGTTGAATCAGCAAATGCAGCTTACATAGAATTAAAAGATCTAGAGACAAATCGATTGAGTTACCTTTATTCCGTTACGAGGGATTATGATTACCTATATCGGTATGGTCTTAACCAGTTGTTGAAAGTCTATACAGATCATGGTACAAATCCAGCGAAGGCAGTGAGAGTTTCAGGGTACTTTATTTTTCTATTTGCTATTTTCTATTTCTTCTTCCCTTCAGAATGGGACAAGGAATCTAAAAGTGAATTGATGGAACGATATCGAAAATTCGTCCGGAAGAATAAACATGGCTACTTCAAGCCATTTTTACATCTTATGAAAGGTTTCTCTATTAGCCTTTTGAATGCTTTGGTCCTTAGTATGAATGCCTTTGTGACACTTGGTTTTGGCAAAATTCCGACTACTGGATTGGCTCGCTATGTTTGTATTGTTCAAGGAACCATAGGTTGGTTTTTATTGAGTATTTTTACAGTGGCCCTGATCAATCAGCTATTGATATAATTTCTCATCCAGGCCAATTAGTCTTAAATTTTAATTGTCAATTATGACACAGGAACTATACCAAAAAGCGATGAAATTCGCCGGAGAAAAGCATCGTCACCAAAAAGTACCCGGGACTGGCGCCAACTACCTGCTTCATCTCTCCAATGTAGCAATGGAAGTTTTGATCGCATATCATCATGTTTCTTCATTTGACCTTGATTTTGCTGTTCAGGTGGCCATCCTACATGATACCATTGAAGATACAGAAGCTACTTATGAGGAGATCAGGGAAGTTTTCGGTGAAGCAGTAGCCGAAGGGGTACAGGCACTCACCAAAAATGATCAGCTAGCTACCAAACAAGAAAAGATGATGGACAGTCTTTCTCGAATCAAAGCTCAACCTAAAGAAGTAGGTATGGTGAAATTGGCCGATAGAATTACCAACTTACAACCCCCACCAGCCAACTGGTCAAAAGACAAAATAGACGCTTATCATGAAGAAGCAAAGCTAATAGCAGTGGAGTTGGTTGGTAAGCATTCCTACCTGAACCAAAGACTCCTGGACAAAATTGATACTTATCTAAGATAAAGAATGGTCTGATTTTTCAGACCCATTCACATTTTGTACTACTTATTTTTTGGATATTTAACCCAGGTGTTTTTCTTCCTGATGTGGAGTAGGTAAATGATAATCAGACTAATTAGTGATAACAAAGCTACCAGTGAATCCTCTACGCCAAAGGCACTTCCTGTAATTAATGAAGGCCCGTTTATTTCTGTAATAAAAAACACATTGAAATCTTCAATACCAGAAAGCGTTGTGCCCAGGATAGGTTGCGCAATGTTCCAACCATAATGGAACGCAATTGGAAGCCAGAGCTTTCCGGATGCCTTGTACATTACAGCGGTGGTCAAACCAAATAATACTCCTAAAATAGCCGGTAAAAGTCCTTCATGTGGATTCATGAAATGTGGGAGTTGGAAAATCACCGAGGAACCTATCAGTGCGATGGTTGTTCCTTTCCACTTTTCGAGAATTGAGAACATCAATCCCCTGAAAATGAGTTCTTCCAAAACTACCCCTCCCAGAACAAGAGAAAGTGTCGGTAATACCTGGATGAAATTATTTGAACCCACTACTTTGTAAAAGCCCATCAAATACATCACCAATACAGCTATTGAAATCATTGAAAAACCAATACCAAATCCAATTGAACTTTGGGAAATGGCCTGACGTTTGTCAAAGTCATGGAAATCATTGTGCTCATAATACTTCTGAATAAAGTAATATATACCAACAAGCACTCCCGTAGATATTAGAGCACCAAATACCTTTTCCAATCCATTTGAATGAGGTAATAAAATTGTTAGAACGGGTTTCGTTATCAGCTCTTTGATAAGAAAGGTGCCCAGTAAAAGTATTACTGTTCCCAATAGAATACGGGCAATCGGGTGATAAAAGAACCATCTAGATACTTGTAAGGATTTAGAATTTGTCATCGTTTTTCCAGCTAAACTCAGCACCAGGTCATTATTTCAAAAATTTTTTAAACAACCGGAGTTTATAAATTGACCAACTGTGGTGATAGATCAACAAATCGAATTCGTTGATGGACTAGTTGTGTTTGTTGAGGATATCAGACTGTTCATTAAAAAAATGGATCGAATTGCCTCAAAATCGTTTATTTGCATCAAAATACTTCCAGGTTTGAGCTTCAAAAAATTCATTTTACATATCAGTATCATTCTTACCCTTGTCGCGATACCTTCGTTGTGGATGTACTACACCAATCAGAATGGGGAGGAAATATTCTTTATATTGATTTTGAATGCTTTTTTAAGTGTTACCCTATTTATTTTACCTCCAATTTATCTGGTAGTTTATTGGCTCATTCCCAGGTTTCTCATCAAAAGAAAACACTTCTACTTTGCGGCAGGTGCAATACTCATTATACACTTATTTGGTCTGTTCCTGGGGTATGGAGAACCTCTGATGGATAAATATTTTTTTGGAATCACTTCATCCTCCAACTCTCCGGAAGTAGGACTGTTTGCAATTGCTTTTGTTCTTACGGTAACCATCTTGCTGAACTTGTCTTATCGATGGTTCATCCAGCAGTCAGTATTGAAACAAATGGAAAACGATCACCTGAAAAAAGAACTGTCACTCCTAAAAAATCAGATCAACCCTCACTTCTTTTTCAATACTTTGAATAACCTGTATGCGCTGGCTCTTGAAAATTCAGAGGAAACCCCTGATGTCATTCTCAGGCTATCTCAGCTTATGAGATATTCAATTTATGATTGTCGGTCGCCGTTTGTTGAAATTGGGAAGGAAGTGGCATACATTAAGAATTACATAGCGTTGCAACAAATCAGGCAATATGATGCCAAAATAGTCTTTGAAAATGAAGTTACAGATGAAACAATAAAAGTTGCACCATTACTTTTTATCGTATTACTGGAGAATGCTTTCAAACATGGTGTGGACTCCATGTCGCAGGGAGCTGAAGTATTTGTAAGACTTATAGCTAATGAGCGGATCATTCACTTTGAGGTGAAAAACAACTTCAAAGTGAATGAAATTGATCAAATTGGGGGTGTTGGGTTAGAAAATGTAAAAAAACGACTCGACTTGATATATGGAAAGAATCACCAGCTTACCACTGAGACAAAGGATGATGATTTCATCGCCACATTGAAAATACAATTTGAATGAAATGAAATGTATAATAATTGACGATGAACCGCTGGCGCATAAAGTGATCATTTCCTACTGCGACAAATTGGAAACCATACAGGTTTTAAAGTCCTTTCATAGTGCCCTGGATGCACTTTCCTGGTTAAATGACAATGATGTTGATCTTGTATTTTTAGACATCAATATGCCGGTTTTGAAAGGACTGGACTTTGTCAGGACCTTAGATCGTCCTCCAATGATCATCATAACATCGGCTTATCAGGAGTATGCCCTTGAAAGTTATGAATTGGAGGTAGTTGATTATCTGTTGAAACCCTTTGATTTTAGCCGGTTTGTGAAAGCCATCAATAAAGCCACTAAACAAAAAAAGTTGAAGGAGGTGGCCAATAAAACCTCTACTACTCCTTCTGAAGCGGTATCAAAAGACCGAATATTCGTGAAGAGCGATAAAAAGATGCATCAAATTCAGTTGGATGAGATATTGTTTCTGGAAAGCGCGGGGAGCTATGTTAAGATTCACTTAGCTGACCAGACCATCATGGTTCTGGACCGCTTGACCAACTTTGAAACTAGTCTTGGTGCAGATAATTTCATCCGGGTGCACAAATCTTTCATTGTAGCCATCGATAAAATCGATTTGATTGAGGGGAATCTGATACACATTGACCAAAATAAGGTACCAATCGGACAGACCTACAAGATGAATTTGAATAGATTATTTTAGAATATAAATCAAATTTGATTCTTTTGGTAAACGGCAATTCCTATTAAGATCGAAGAGAAAAGGACCATACTCAATAATATTTCTAAACACATCAATCTTTCAGAAAGTGAAGAAGCTTATTTCCTGGAAAGATTGGGCGTATGTGAACTAAAGAAAAAACAATTCCTGCAACGACAGGGGGAGGCCTGCAATTATATCAACTTTGTAGACACAGGCATTTTGCGTGCTTATCACCTCGCTCCCAATGGGAAGGAATCTACTGTGATGTTTGCCACAAAAGACTGGTGGATTACTGATATGTATTGCTTTGTCAATGAAAAGCCAGCCATGGTTAGTATCACGGCAGTAGATAATAGTATTGTATTACAACTCTCAAAAAAGGACCTGGATGGACTTTACAATGAGATACCAGCTTTCAATACACTATTTAGAATCCTGATGCAAAATGCCTATTGCAGAGAGCAGTTAAGAATGATCCAAAACCTTTCTCTCCCCGCAGCAGAACGATATACAAGCTTTATCAATCGGTATCCTCAGGTGGCCAGTAAAGTTCCATTGAAGCAGATTGCCTCTTACATTGGTGTAACACCGGAATTCCTAAGTGCCATTCGGGCTGAGAAAAATTAAATGCCCCTGTTTTCTTAAGGTACCTTATTCTTTTTATGGTCAGTTATGGGCTCCTTTGAATAAAAAAGAAAATGCTGATACTCATAGCCGGTCCCTATCGAAGTGGGACTAACGATGATCCTGAATTAATACAAAGGAACCTGGAAAACCTGGAATCCATGGCGCTTCCTATATTTAGAAAAGGGCATGTACCCATGATTGGGGAGTGGGTAGCACTTCCATTGATGAAGTTGGCTGGTTCTAAAAAGCTGGGAGATGAGGTGTGGGATGAAATACAATATCCGGTGGCTCACAGACTTTTGGAAAAGTGTGATGCAGTCCTAAGAATTCCTGGCGAATCTAAAGGAGCAGATCAGGATGTGGCAATAGCCGAAAAGAGAGGTTTAAAGGTCTATTATGATTTGGATGAAATTCCAAATGAATAATGACCGATGGTAGATGTTACCTATCTTTTTTTATCAATGCTAAAGGCAGAGAATATGATGATAGTACTTTCCCATTTTTGTATCGTTCCATTTGGACTCTAAGTGTTGTTGAATCGACCTCAAGTGCAAATGGCATCATTACATCTTTATTGTGTTGAAGAACTCCATCGATATCCGAAGTTGAATTCTGATTAAAAGAAAACCTGTATAATGAATCAGGGATTCCGGAATTTGCGATGAAATAGTAAACAATTGAATCCGGCCTCTTCATTAGTTGTTCTGGTATTGTAAGTTGAATATTAAAGGCTAATTTATTGTCTTCAACATAAATAGGACTTGGCGAAATCACAAGATCTTGAAGTTCTGCAAGTTTAATTACGCGATTACAAGTTGTCCCTGACAAAATGAAAAAACTGAAAATTATCATAATGGTTGAAAGCTTCATAATACGCTAGATCATGATAGGTAACGTACAAGTGTAAATGTAGTGGCTTGGCCCTTTGCTGGCAAGCTTTGAGCGACCATTACATTTTACATAGTGTTGTATGTATTTTCATTCATCAGGTGTATGGCCTTTGAACATGTCTAACAACTCTTGCTCTTCTATATATGAAAGTCCATTGCTTATTTCATCCAATTGATCAACAATTTTGTAAGATTTTGTATAAATCTCTTCCAGATCGTTGTTTGTTAGTACAGCCGATTCTCTCTTCGCTTTTTTTGCTGAAGGTAATTTTCCTGATAACATATGACCCGATATTTCAGAGTCATTGCGCCTCATCCAAACAAAGTGCGCAAACTTGTTTCTGAAACCGCGAACTTCATTCACTTTAGTAATCGTATCCTTAATATCTTTTATTTTAGATTGCTCAATTAGTTGGAAGTGATATCTACGCTCATGAAGGTCAATTGCATTATTTAGCTGTTCGATTGTTTTAGAAATGTTATTCCCATCTGTATAGGTTTTGCTCAAAAAGTCTGGTGTGAATAGAACTTTACCTAAAATATGCCTTAAGAGAAAGTCAATATTAGAAAACTCAACTATTATTTTTCCAACGAGCAAAAATTGATCATCAGTTAATTCTGCAAATTTATTTGAATGATTTAGTGGCATATATTTTCAAATTATACATTCATTGGTAGATATTTTAAGGTTGTAAATATATATCTATTAAAAGTTCGCCATCTTTTTGCCACCTCAGCCAACCAATCTTCTCACTTCCACATTCCTGTATATAATTTGAACATGGCTCTCCTTCAAAATCATTGGTGTATTTTTCAGAGGCATAAATACAATCATATTGTACTTTGATCCACTCTTTTTCTACTGCTATCACACAGAAATTCTCATGCACCTTCAACTCAATATAGATTTCTTCTGTGTTGTCGTCTGCTTTTACTCTTAATTTGTTACCTTCTCTTTTGTCCCTCTTTCTTGTTACTCCATATGACTCACTAATCCGATTGTACCAGGAATTAACTGCCCAATGATTCTCTTTCTTCACAAACCTGATATTTTCATAACCAACAAGAACTTTGAAGTAGTTGGAAGTTTCTTCCAAAAGAATGAAATCACATGCACCGTAATCCAGTTCATAATACTTAGGATAAATCTCTTTGGTTGGCTTTTCTATATCCCAAGTAGTAACAAGTTTTGTTAAGGTAGGATCTTCGTAAAAGTTGACCTTACTCTTTTGATAGTAGTTAAGCTTCAATAGACCGATTCCAAGTTGCTTTGTTGGGTTCTCGTATTTCATTTGAAAGCCTTCACTTTCTTCAGCATATACAATTTTAGGTTGTTGAGCTAAGAGTTGAAGACAACAAAAAAGAGCAGAAATGAGAATGGTTAACTTCATTTTTATTTTTTACACTACAAACAGATTATTACATACAACATTTGTGTAAAGTGCACTTGTGCACTTTATTTGACTTATAGTTACCCCAAATCTAACCGATTTTCCTTTCGTTTTGCGAGACTATGCTACCAAAGGTGCTGTGAAGAATGCCTGAGAAATAAAAGATGTAGCGAGTGCTACAGGAAAGTACTATAATATCTATCCTGTAAATTGCTGCAAAAGGCAGTTTAGTACGAGTACTATTTTAGCCTGACAAGCCAGGAATTGTGCATCCTGACTTGTCAGACTAAGTTTAAAATTTCCACCCTACGTAAATGTTTGGCTCAAAAAGAAAGTAGTTACTCCATTTATCATCTAATACCTTAAATTGTTCTGGAGCATTGTTATCAAACATCCAGTGTTGACAATGAACCTGGGGTTCAATGAAGAATCGTTTTTTCTTGCCCATTCCAATATGATAGCCCAAGTGATAAGAATTATAGAGTTTAAAATCCTTTCCAATTTCTTCACCGTCTAGATCCAGATAGGTTTGAAATTGCGGAAGCACTTCCACAGTTGCAAATAGCCCTTTCCATAACATACGTTGGTATGTTATACCTATTCCCCTTTCTTGTACATGGCCTGGGTAGAATTCACTTTGTGAGTCCAGCTTGTCCAAAAGACCATCCCAATATTGAATTCCCATCGGTTGAAACAATCGCCAGGTGGCAAACTTCAGTCCTATGATGTTCTTGTTATCCAGGTTACGTTTTATATGAAACTCTATCATTTTTGTACTTGTCCTGGCATTCCAGGAACCTGATATAGCCTCTGTTGGAATGAAGTAAGGAAAACTAACCCTCCACTTATAGGCTACTTCAGTTTCTTCACCCTCTGGTGAGTTAGTTTGAGCAAATGCACCAAATGTGCATAGAAATAAAAGAATAAAAATTAGATTTTTCATGACCTCAATTTTTTGTTGTTTTATGTGATTAATTAACTTTTACAAAGATCAGGGATGAGTGATAGTGAGGCCTATGAGCGATGAAGCCAAATTCATAAAGTTTTAAGTACGTCATAAAAACTATGTAGCCGGAATATAAATTATGAAGCAAACATCGGATTGATCATCGTATTATTGAAAAAAACAAATAGTGTTGGTTTGTTTTTATATTACTAGTTTTAAGGCAACTAGAAGCTATGTCAGATGCATCTTTTAACAGCGGCAACTTTTTAGATCAGGCGGAATCCATCATCCTTGAGAATATTTCCAATGAACAATTCGGTGTTTCTGAACTGGCAGAAGCAATGAACACCAGCCGTTCCAACCTACTCAGAAAGATAAAGCAACAAACCAAGCTTTCAGCGAGTCAGTTCATCCGTCAGATTCGGTTGGAAAAGGGCATGGAGATACTTGGACAGTCTTCCTTGACGGTTTCGGAGGTCTCCTTCAAAGTTGGCTTTGGAAGTACTTCCTATTTTATCAAATGCTTCAGGGAATATTATGGATATCCACCTGGTGAAGTAGGCAGAAGAGACGATAAAAATCAGGAAGCCTCATCTGCCAGGCAAAGACAGTTAGTAGCCATTATGTTTACGGATATTGAAGGATACACTTCCATCATGCAAACGGATGAAAAGAAGGGTATTATTTATCGGGATAGGCATAGGCAAGTTTTTGATGCTACAACCAAAAAATATAACGGGCGTATTCTGCAGTACTATGGTGACGGAACTTTGAGTACATTTCCTAGTGCAATTGACGCTGTTCATTGTGCGATAGAAATGCAGCTTGCTTTTAAGGAGGAGCCCGTGATCCCAATTCGAATTGGAATTCATTCAGGTGATACCATTGTCACAGATGAAGAGATTATAGGGGATGGCGTAAATGTTGCTGCTCGCATTGAAGCACTTGCCAGGACAGGTAGTGTTTATATCTCAGACAAGGTATATGACGAAGTTAAAAATCAAGATGACCTCCTAACGGCGTCCATGGGGGTTCATGAACTGAAAAACGTCGCGAAACCCATGGAAGTTTATGCCGTTTCCAATGATCAACTTGGTGGTATTGAGACTTTAAGTGCTAACGTCGAAAGAGGAAACCCGATTGTGAAATGGTCTTTGATAGTTGCAGCCGTCCTCCTAATAGGAGTTGTCGCATACTCCTTTGGTATGTTCAATGGAAAAGTAGGTTCAGGTACAGTTGAATGGCCGGTTGATAAGTCCATAGCCGTGTTGCCATTCAAAAACGAGAGTAGCGACTCATCGAACCTGTATTTTGTTAATGGCCTGATGGAGTCAACGCTGAACAACCTTCAAAAGATTAAAGACCTGAGGGTAATTAGCCGATCCTCAGTGGAAAAATACAGAAACACAAATAAGACAATTCCCGAAATAGCCGAAGAACTCAATGTCAGTTATTTTGTGGAAGGCAGTGGCCAGAAGATTGGAGATCAAATTCTGCTCTACATTCAGTTGATTGAGGCTTCAACCGATCGGCATCTTTGGGCGGAGCAGTATAACCGGGAAGTTGTTGACATTTTTGAATTACAGAATGAAGTGGCCAGAAATATTGTCAGCTCCATTGAAGTCATTGTAACCCCAGCAGAACTTAAACTTATAGAGAAAAAGCCTACTGAAAACTTGCTGGCCTATGATTATTACCTTCAAGCACTTGGCCCTCTTAATGCACGAACGCAAGATGGACTTCAACAAGCTATTGGATTATTGGAAAAAGCTATTGAACAGGATCCTGAGTTTGCCCTGGCTCATGCCAACATCGCTATAGCATACTATTTTCTTGAAATGTCCCAAATGGAAAAACAGCACACAGAAAAGATTAATAGTTATGCGGATAAGGCCTTACTTTATGATTCAAAATCAGCCGAAAGTCTGATCGCCAAGTCCTTTTATTACCTGCAAACAGAGCAATACAATCTAGCCCTGCCCCACCTTGAAAAAGCACTGGAGTATAACCCTAATTCATCTTTTGCAATACAGATGCTTGCAGATTTCTATTTTCGCATTACTCCCAACTCTGGCAAATACTTAGAGTACGCCTTGAGAGGGATTCAGATTGATGTTGCAGCCAATGATTCTATTACCCTGAGCTATCTCTACTTAAACCTTAGCAATGCTTTCATCCAGAATGGTTTTATTGATGAGGCAGTTATTTACATCAATAAATCACTTGACCTTTTCCCTCAGAACTATTTTGCACCTTATTTAAAGGCATTGATCATGTATACAAAGGATCCCAGTATTGAACTGGCTAAACAATCGCTAATAAGGGAATGGGAAAAAGATACCACACGATTAGACATCTTGCAGGAAGTTGCGAAATTCTACTTTTACGAGGAGAACTATGACAGTGCGTTTTATTTCTATCAAAAATTTGTCAGAGCTAAAGAAGCAAATGGATTGGATATTTCTCCTCAGGAAGATATCAGGATTGGTAAAGTTTATGAAAAGATGGGACTGGTTGAACAGGCCAAGGATTTTTACCAGTCATATGCGAATTACTGTGAAAATGATCAATCCATCTACAAAAGTGCGAGCCTGGCTGTGAAATTTGCTAATGAGGGAAAAATAGACCAGGCCATCGAACAATTCAACATCTTCGCAACACAGGATAATTTTCAATACTGGATGCTAGTATTTTTAAAAATTGACCCGCTTATTGATCCAATGAAAGATCATCCAGCATTCGATGATGTCATGAAAAAGATCGAGGACCGGTTCTGGGAAAATCAGTCCAGACTAAAAGAGTCATTAGAGGAAAAGAGACTGATTTAAGGAAAGGAATTACTCATAACATGCTCATTAGACAGTAAGATGACAATCCCTGATAGTTATTCAGGGATTACAAAAGTCACCTGGTCAAAGCGTTTGTCGTATTTCTTTTTAACAAGAATAGTGGCCACTTCAATTGCTTTCTCCAGTCCTAATTTTTTCTGAACATAACTGATGTACTTATAGGGATGGACCATCATTTTTTGGCCGATGGTCTTCTTCCTTCCTTCAGGGATCGACCAGTCTGGTATAATCTTGTATTTTCTTGTATTTTCCATTGTCTGCTGAGTTGATTGTAACTATATGAAGTTACGAAATATAACGCTAACTCCCTCATAATATGGGGTTTATACGATGTGGTTGGTGGAATGATAGATGAACTGATTTATTTGGTAGATGAAGGATATGGACGATAATGCCATCAATTAGGCACTTGTATATTCCATCAAACTCTATCAAAACGCACAAACACTCAGAACAAACGCAAATCCATTGTGGAAAACCGCATAACCACGCAAGTAAACCGCAAAACTATCACGGATAAGTGAGGTTCCATCAAAGAAAAGTGAGATTCCGTTTGGGGATAATGGGTTTCTAAACCAATGGAATGCGTGACCAATGGACAAATGAGCGTTTTCATCACTATTTAGCATATAAACAACACAATTATGTATGGAACCAACACCATTCATTGATCGATTTGATATTGACAGAAATAATCAAAAGCATAAATTATTTATGAGTTTGGGCGATTTTTGGGTAATGTTGAAGGGTTAATAATGCATTCGTTCCTGTCTAAACACCAAAAAAATGAATATAACAACATTCCTTACCTTTGTTGGCGATCAATGCGGAAAGGCTGAAGAAGCTATCAATTTTTATACATCCATCTTTCCAAATTCTGCTATCAAAAGTATCACGAAATATGCTGAAGGAGAGGAGGGTGGCACCCCTGAACTCATCAAATATGGTGTCTTCACCTTAAATGGAACTGACTACATGGTTTCCGAAAGCAATTACAACCATGCCTGGTCATTTACACCGGCAGTTTCGTTTTTCATCAGTGATAATTCAGAAGAGCTTATTCAGACACTTTTTGAAAAGCTTTCTTCTAATGGTGGACAAATAATGGTTCCGCTTGACAGCTATGACGGAGAAGGGGATTATGGTTTTGGCAAGAAATTCGGATGGTGTGAAGATAAATATGGTATTTCGTGGCAATTTGTGGTTTCAGAGTGAGTTCTTTAGACTTGATTTAGGAACCTATGGAAATGTCACCAACCATTCTTGACTAGAGATGAGTAGAATTCAAAAGATCGTTTATTTAGGCAGTTTACTAGTAATTACTTTGGTGCTCGGTCTACCATTCAATTTTGACTTTACAGAATCAGTAGACATAAATTTGCACGATATTTACTTTGTGATTCCTATTTGGCATATTCTAATCTCTGTCATATTAGTTTTTGGATTCATTTTTTTTCTCATCATAACTATCTTGACAAATTTTAAAAGAATCCTGATGGCTTGGGGCTTAATTGTCCACAACTCCCTCATACTTATGGTGCTTTCTTTGTTCTTTTTTACTGCTTATAAATTTATGATAACAGAAGCGTTAGTTGATTCTTTTGCTGATTTAGAAAGAAACAATCTTACTGTTTTTAGTTTAGAAAAGATGTCAAAAGTGTACATTGGTTTTATTGTTATACTAGGATTATTTGAATTTTATTTAATACGAAGACTTGTCAAGCATAGAGGATAAATCAGTTACATCATTTAAATTGAAGTTTCCTTTGAAAGCTTTAGGTTCAAATTGAGTATGAAGAATTCCTTGACCGAATCACAGTTTTTTGCAGTTACTTGTATGAACGCAATAGAACAGATATGAAGAACATTACATTCACAATCAAAACCATACTTTATGTCATCATATCATTTGCTCTGGTCACCACAACCGGATGCTCTAATGATGATTCCACACCAGATGTTGAAGTGGTCGCTTCATTTAGTGCCAATCAAACAACCATTGAAACTGGACAGTCGATACAAATTTCTGATGCGTCAACCGGGAATCCTACCTCATGGAGTTGGTCTTTCGAGGGAGGTAGTCCATCCAGTTCAAGTGAGCAAAATCCAACTGTAACTTACTCTGGTACTGGTGTATTTGATGTATCGTTGACAGTATTGAATGGATCATCAGAGGACACGTTTTTACGAGAGGACTATATTACTGTAACACCTGAAGAAATAGTGGCTGCTTTCAATTTCAATACATCAACAGTCTTAGAAAGTGGAAGTATTCAATTCAGTGATGTATCATCGGGTGAACCGACAGAATGGAACTGGACATTTGAAGGGGGCTCACCTTCAACCTCAACTGAACAAAACCCTGAAGTTGTATATGAAAAGGCTGGAGTCTATAATGTGAGTTTAACAGCCTCGAATGGCTCATCGACCAACACTATAACGGAGGAGAAATTGATACATGTCACCTGTACGGGTATATACTGTGAACCAGTCTTTTCATCATATACAAAAAAATCAGAAATCGTTTACGGAGTAGACTCAAATGGACATCGAATGACCCTCTATGAACCGGAAGGGGATTCCAGACTTGATCGACCAGTTGTGGCCCTTATGGGAGGAGGCGGATTTGAAGGCACGAACCTGGATCTTTTAGAGCCAATTGCCATCAATTTGGTAAAACATGGTGTTGTTGTTGCCTTGTTGGAGTACCGGGTAATTGATTCTGATAACGGTACCGTAGAGCTTATAAATGGCCAGCAGGATTGCAGGACGGCCGTCAGGTATTTGAAAAAAGAGGCTGAAAACCTGGGAATAAATCCAGGCCAGATATTTATTGGTGGCAATGGTTCTGGTGCTTTTGCGGCACTTTTTCATGCCTATATTGATGAAAGTGATCTTTCCGCGGCGGAACTAAATGTTATCAATGGACTTGGTGGACTGGAAGGAGAGGAGCAAGGCAACAGTGAATTCTCGAGCGAAGTAATTGGTGTTATTTCATTGGCCGGGGGTATGTATAGCACTTTAGACCCTATCACAAGTGAAGATGTTCCAATTTTTGCCATTCACGGCACAGCTGATGCTGAAGTGCCATTTGATACTGAAAATACAGATCCTATCACCTATGGCTCTAAACCCGTGACGGAGAAAGTTGCTTCCATTGGTTTAAATAGTCAACTATTTCCAATTGATGGTGGAGGTCATATCGCTCCAAGAGAGAGCTCGGATGATTATATACTGGAATTAATGTATTTCATTCGCGAGATTGTGCAGTAGAAAATGGGTATCTCCACAATCTAGACACTTTTTGATATTGACAATGATCAACCAAACCAATAATGAAATTCTTTAGAAAAGTCCGTCACAATTTACTGTCCGAAAGCAAATTCAGTAGGTATTTAATCTATGCCTAGGGGAAATATTTCTGGTAGTCATTGGAATTTTGGCAGCCATACAAATCAACCAGTGGAATCAAAACAAAAAGAATAACAAAATTGAGGTGGGTTCAGCGCTAACAAAACCCATTGGAGCCGTTCAAATTCTCTCACATATCAGTGCTGAAGAATCAAAGGAATTATCAGAGCTCCTACCAACTACCAAACGAGTTCAGGTAATCCATGTTGAATCCGAAGAATCATTGAAATTAATTAATGATTATGCACCCTTTGTCCATGCTTTTCTTTTGGATTCAGGGAAACCAAATTTAAGCACTCCCGAGTATGGGGGAACAGGCAAAACACATGATTGGTCAATTAGTGCCAAATTTGTCAAGAAGAGACCTCATCCGGTTTTTCTTGCAGGCGGACTTAAACCTGAAAATGTGGTTGAAGCTATTAAACTTGTTCGTCCTTTTGGTGTGGATGTTTGTTCTGGTGTTAGGACGAATAATTAGCTTGACCCGAAGAAATTGAGTGCTTTTGTCGCTGAAGTCAGGGAAGCAGATGAGGGTTTAAGTTAAAATTTGTGAAATAATTCAGTATAATCGCACATGTTGGCAACAGATTCTCTTTGGTTTGAAATTGCGATTGTAAGCATTACAACAGCACTGGGACATATATTTTTAGGACACTTTGAGGAAAGGACCCCCAGGATAAGAAAATTCTTAAAGTATGTGTTTTTTCTTTTCCTGGTGATTGGTTTATCAGTTTTCTTCGGGAGGACAGTTGCATTTATTGTTTACGGCATACTTTTTATTCCTGTTTTCTACATTCATATGGTTTTGTTGCCCAGAAACGGGATCAACGGATGGTCTGGGGAACCAAGGTCAAAATATTATGCATATCGGAAATGGGACAAAGACATTTTTAAAGACAATTGAAAGCATGATTGGTTTAGAAACAGAAAGGTTGGTGTTTAGGCAATGGAAGCATGCTGATTTTTCAGTATTGGCCAAATTCTATGCCGAGGAAAGCAATGCCAGGTTTGTAGGTGGGGTTAAATCACCAGAAGAATCCTGGAGGCTAATGGCAACTTACATTGGACAGTATGAACTAAAAGGATACTCCTACCTTGCGCTTGAGGAGAAAGATACTAAAGCGTTGATTGGAACGGTTGGGTTGTACAAGTCAGACCCATGGCCGGAACCTGAATTGGGTTATTGGCTTTTGCCTAATGCACAAGGCAAAGGTTATGGGGTAGAGGCAGGATTGGTTGTGAGGGATTTTGCACTGGAAAAACTCAAACTTGAATCATTAGTAAGCTACATTGATCCTGTAAATGAACCTTCAAAAAAGCTCGCGCTTAGGTTGGGCGCTAAGCTGGATGGGGTTATTGAGCTGCTTGATTTTGGAGCACATGAGGTTTACCGATACAGGTAAATAGAATTGACCACAACTGTATCACAGATATGCACATTTTGTTCATTTCTCCGAATTTATAACAGTTGGTAACTATATTAGCTGATTCGGCAATCGTAAACCTATCGAAAGTTGGACATCAGTTTGAACAGGTATGTGCGCTATCTGTCGGAGAATATTTATACAATGAATTTTGGTCTTTAATCATGTTAAAAACTGTTAGTAGAGTGATGAATCCAGCATTATCATTCATGTTGATGCTGCTTTGTTATTTCTTTTCAGCTAAATCGCTTGCTCAAGGGTTGGTCATTAATGAAGTAATGTCCTCAAATGTGCAAACTATCCTGGATGAGGATGGAGACACTCCGGATTGGATTGAAATCTATAATTCTGGCCCAGACCCAATTGACCTTACCGGTTATTCACTTGTTGATTCCTCAACTATTGATACACCATGGATTTTTCCGGATATGAGTATTATGTCAGGTGCCCATTTGCTGCTTTTTGCTTCTGATAAAGATCGGAATGAGGTGCCTCTCAGGTGGGAAACCGTTATTGACCTGGGTGATAACTGGAATTATATAGTACCTAATCAGGAGCTGCCTACTAATTGGAATTCTATAGACTTTGATGACAGTACCTGGGACACCGGAATCAGTGGATTTGGGTATGGGGACAATGATGACAGTACTATTGTCTCCAATGTAATGTCTGTTTTCATTCGGACAACTTTTGAGGTGGAAACTCCTGAGGATATTGAAGAGGTTTTATTACACATGGATTATGATGATGCATTTGTAGCTTACATCAATGGTACGGAAATAGCGAGAGCGAATATTACATCTGAAGGTCCACCTCCATTTGATCAGCCAGCCGACAATTATGACCATGAAGCCCAAATGTATCAGGGAAATCCCCCGGATGTATTTGCAATTTCTGAATTGGAGGATGTTCTTTTGATGGGTACCAATGTACTAGCCATTCAGGTACACAATCATAGTACAGGATCCTCTGATTTGACAGCCATTCCTTTTCTGTCCCTGGGAAGCAGTAATCCGGATGCACTAAACAGTTTATCGGAATTCCTGACTACTGGTACCAAGAACCTTCATCTTAATTTCAAAATTGCTTCAGATGGAGAATTTCTGATCCTAAAAGATGCAAATGGTGAATTGGTTGATTCTCTGTATTCCAGAGATCTGCCTGGTGATATTTCACTGGGGAGAAGCCCTGATGGAACTGGAGACTGGTTATATTTTGATGAACCTACTCCTGGTGGAGCCAATATTGATCAGGGTTTCAATGATTTTGCAGGAGAAGTAACCTTTTCTGAAGAAGCAGGACATTACCAATCCACCATCTCATTGCAACTAAGTTCACCTGAGTCCAATGATCAAATCTTTTTTTCCACAGATGGTTCACTGCCTGCAGAGTCTGGAATTGCCTACACAGGATCGATAAATATTAGTAGCACTACTGTAATTAGAGCTCAGGTCATCAACCCGGGTAGTCTTCCAGGTCCGATAAATTCAAGGTCTTTTTTTATTAACACGGATCATGATCTTCCGATTATATCACTGGTTACTCATCCAGGCAATTTCTGGGATTACAATGAGGGAATCTACGTAATGGGACCCAATGCATCACCAAATATACCCCACGATGGTGCTAATTTTTGGCAAGACTGGGAAAAGCCGGTACATGTGGAAATGTTTGAAACAGATGGAGATTTGGCAATTTCCCAGGATGCTGGAACAAAGATTTTTGGAGGATGGTCACGCGCCAATGCCCAAAAGTCATTATCCATATTTGCCAGAAAATCCTATGGGAATGATGATTTCGATCATGCATTATTTGGCTCCAGAGGATTGGATAAATTCGCCAATTTTGTTCTAAGGAATTCTGGTAATGACTGGAACAATACCATGTTCAGAGATGCATTTAACACCACACTATTCCATGAAAATGTGGATGTGCAGGACTATCGCCCGGCAGTTATATACATCAATGGCGAGTATTGGGGAATTCAGAATATACGGGAGAAGGTCAATGAAGATTATCTTGGTAATCATTATGATTTGGATCCAGATGAGATAACCATATTAGAGCTGAATGCAGAGCCCGTGGAGGGTGATGAGCAGGAATATGCAGACCTTATCAATTTTGTGAATACGAATGACCTGGCAGTTGCTAGTAATTACCAATATGTAATAGATCGAATAGATGTATTCAACTATACACAGTATTTGATAGGTAACATTTTTATTGATAATAAGGATTGGCCTGGAAACAATATCAAATATTGGAAATCTAATCAGCCAAATAGCAAATGGAAATGGATAGCATTTGATACTGATTTTGGTTTTGATCCCTGGAATGAAGGAAATGTAAACTACAACACCCTTCAATTTGCTCTTGAACCCAATGGTCCTGGCTGGCCAAATCCATCCTGGTCTACGTTGCTGTTTAGGAAGCTGATAGAAAATGAATCATTTAAAATTAATTTCATCAATTCATTTGCCGACCGGTTAAACACTGAATTACAGTCAGATATTTTATTAGGTAGATTGGATGAATTTGAATCAGGGATTGAATCAGAAATTGCATCACACTTGAGCAGGTGGGGAGGGAATTTTGCGGACTTTGAATATAATGTGTCCCGGATGCGAAATTTTGCCGAGCAAAGACCATCTTCAGTTAAACAACACCTCAAAAGCGAATTTGGATTATCGGATGACTGGGAGGTTACACTCAATGTAAATGATGAGGCCTATGGAGAAATTCGTGTGAACACCCTGGTTTTGGAGCGCTATCCATGGAGTGGTGAATATTTTCAGGGGATACCCATTGAATTAGAGGCTATCCCAAAACCGGGTTATCAATTTTTAAGATGGGAGGGAGGAATAACTCAGACGAATAGCACTATCGAAATAAATCTCCAAAATGACACCAATATTACAGCGGTCTTCGAGGAGAGTGATAGCGAACTTAATTCGATCGTAATCAATGAAATTAATTACAATTCGCCAGATGATTTTGAGACGGAGGATTGGGTAGAGCTATACAACAAAGGCTCAGAAACAATTGATCTCTCAGGATGGGTATTAAAAGACGATAATGATGACCATTCATTTGTTTTTCCTGAAGGGACAAGTTTAAGTTCTGATCAGTACCTCGTAGTTTGTAGGGATCAGGAGGTCTTTGATTCGATGATCGGAGATGTGAGAACTGTAGGGAATATGGATTTTGGACTATCCGGTGACGGTGACTGTGTTCGTCTTTTTACATCAGAACAGATATTGAGTGATGAAGTGTGTTATCTTCCAGAAAGCCCATGGCCAACATTACCTGATGGGAACGGAGGAACATTGGCCCTAAAAGAACCGGGTTTAGACAATGCAGATCCGTACAGTTGGTATGGACGTGCGAACAATGGAAATCCAGGAGAAAGTAATCGTATAGATTTGACGGTGCTTGATGTTAGTGCCCCTGATATCGGGTTCCAAATTTTCCCCAACCCAACCATGGGTGTAATCAATTTGAAATTCAAGTTGGATAGATCTGGTGATGTCCAAGTCAATTTATTTGATTTAAGTGGAAAAAGATTGAAGCAGTGTTTTTATAAAAACCAATCGGCAGGACAAATCAATCATCAATTTGATTTTGATGGGATCTCACCTGGACTTTACCTGTTTGTTTTAGAAACTTCCTCTTTCAAAAAATCTGTGAGAATTCAGTTTGAGTAGAAGTTTGGATTGGTTTATGCCGTTTATCGTTTGGTATTCCACCATTTGTAACTGAAGTAGTACACTGCGACGATTATGAAGAAAATACCCATCGCGATAAAATCAGTCAGTGCCGCATAGGAGATCAGCCAAATCAATACCAGCAATGCCAAAACTGGAATGAGCAAGCCCCCTGGAGCTCTGAAAGATAGAGTTTTCTTAGGATTAGGCTTGATTCTACTTTTCAACATGGCCAATACAACACCCAGGTATATGACAAGTACAGAGGAGCTGGACAAGATTGCCAATTGAGAAAACCCACCGCTGATGGCCATTAGGAAAATCATTGAGCCATAAAATATGATCGCGATATGGGGGGATTTGAACTTTGGGTGAACTTTGCTTAAACCTTTTGGTAGCAGTCCGTTTTCAGAGGCCCGAAATGGTAATCTGGAGGTAGCCAAAATATCTCCCGCCACAAGAGCATACATTGATATTATCCCAGTGGCAATTAATACAGTACCACCTATTGGGCCAACTAATCGAATAGCAGTCTCTGCCAAAGGTGCTTCTTTGAAAAGAGCCAATTCAGTTCCCAGGATACCTGTTGCAACAAACTGAAGAGCCAGGTAAATAGTCAGTATACCTGTGATCCCCCAAAAAATGCCTTTAGGGATCGTTTTTTCAGGGTTCTTGATCTCGCCACTGATATTTAAGGAGGTCTCTGAACCTGCAAAAGCAAAAAATAATAGCAAACAGGCTGATCCTAATGTCTGAAATTCAGGAAATTCCATGAGTACTAAGTTCTCAGCCTTTACATTAAATATTCCAATAAATACGACCAGTAGTAATGGTGCTAACTTCAGAGTTGTCATAATGATCACCATCCTGGAACCTGATTTCACTCCCCGAATGTTTACGAATGCAATGATGGCAATCAGCAAGAAGATAAATATTACCCTAAACCAGTACTCACTGAATACAGGAAACCAAATTGCCAGCATATCGCTCATGGCGTTTAGGATGGCAGCAATAGAAAGCACCGAGTACCCAAACCAAAATAGTGTGTTGGCCAAAAATCCTACTAGTGGCCCGAATGCTTTCTCAATTATGCTGTAAGCTCCACCGGTACTTTCCGGGTCACTACCCATTTCAGCAAAGCATAGCATGATCAGTCCAATGAGCCATGAACAAATCAGGTAAGCCAGGAAACTCATTGATCCCAAGTACCCGGCTACATATGCCGGAAGTATAAATATACCAGAACCAACGGTTAGATTTATTACGTTAATAGCCAGAGCGCCCGTTCCAATTTTTCGCTCAAGTTGAGGTGTGTTCCCTTTGTCCATTCCTTAAGATACCGAGAATTATTTGTAATTCACTTGATGTATTCTTTAACTCTAATCTCCTTTACCTTGTATATTCATGTTTTCATCGTAAAGTTTGATCCATCATACTAATATTTAGCTTGTATTGTCTAGCTTGGATTCAGATTGAAATTACACATACCTTTACATTCTTTGAACATGAGATCAGTTAAATTATCTCGCCTAATTGGCCAATTTGCCCTTCTATTTCTAATAAGCCTCTTTTGCAGCAATGTTGTTTTGGGACAGGATAGGTTTGAGGGCAAAATTGTTTATAGTATTCAATACCTCTCATTATCTGATAACTTGAAAGGTATGGAATTTGCACTTCCATCGGAAACTACCATATATATCAAAGGATCGAAAGTAAGAACAGAAATGGATGTGGCTTATGGAAAGCAAATTATCATATTAGATAAAGAAACTAAAACTGGCCTTATGCTAATGGACATGATGGGAATGAAAATTGCTATCACTATGAGTAAGGAGGATATTGAGGAAGAGGAAAAAGGTATGAAAGATATTGAAGTCACGTACCTGAATGAGTTTAAAAAAATTGCCGGATATAAATGTCAGAAGGGAATTATTAACAGTGAGGATGAAGAAGGAGAACCTACCAGAACTGAAGTGTATATAACTGAAAAAATTCCAAATGTTATGAGTAACCTGGGAAACCTGAAGGGTTTTGCGTTGGAATACACAGTTGAAAACAGGAGAAATGAAGTCAGTGATGACTGCAAATACTGTATCAAAGGATAAATTGAATGACTCATTATATGAGATACCTGAAGGATATGAAGTGAAAACTTTGCAGGAGTTTGAGGGTGAGAACTAAATTATTTCCAGCCACCTCCTAAACTTCTATAAAGTTCTACATCTGCGGCAAACATCCTCATTTTGGCTCTTACAAGATTCAGATCACTGTCCAGCGCTTCTCTTTGGGCGGTGATAACTTCGAGGTAGTTTGCTAAACCACTTCTGAAAAGAAAAGAAGCATCTTTTACAGCATTTTGAGCTGCTTCCACACGTTCTTGTGCAATTGTGTATTCTTCTTGTAGTTTTTCGATGGCAACAAGTGCATTTGAAACTTCATTCATGGCAAGCTGGAACCTATCAAGAAACTGTAATTCTGCAATTTCTTTTTGCTTAAGTGCGATTTCATAATTAGTCTTTAGCTTGCGTTGTTGGAAAATTGGTTGAAATACAAGTCCATTAAGCAATAGCATTCCTGAGCCCATCGGATTCAGCAACTGGCCCAATTCCATTGAATTCAACCCAATGCCTGCTCCTAATCTAACTGAGGGATATCGCATTGCATTGGCTACACCCACTCGTTCATAACTCTCCTTCAGTTTTATTTCAGCACCCGCTACATCTGGTCTGTTGCTAAGTAATTGTATTGGTTGACCTGTAATAAACTCTTCATTCATCATTGGTTCTTCCAGGTCCCCAATGATAATAGCCTGTGAATTTCGGCCTATCAATCTATTCAATTGATTTTCCTGACGGATATATTCTCTTTCAAGCTGAGGGATCAGAGTTTGAGCTCTTAGTTTTTGAGAAAGGGTTTGCTTGACAGCAAGAGAGGTCACTTCTCCAGCGTCATACTGTAGCTTAACAATGAAAAGTGTACTATCATTTAAAGCAAAGTTGTCCTTGTACACCTCAATTTGGGACTTTAACAAGGCCAGGTTATAGTAAGTAGTGGCAATTTCAGCGATCAGTGATGTCTTAACGGCCTTCCTAAATTCCTGTGTATTCATGTAGGAGAGTTGCGCTGCTTTTTTCTGAGCACTTAGCTTGCCCCAAATATCTACTTCCCAACTCATATTAACTGAAAGTTGGTATTCTAGCCTCTCTGTATAGAGTGATTCTGGAACACCATTTTCATGATTTCTCCTGGCGCGATTCGACCCAAAATTGTTATAGTTTTCGGAAAAATAATCTTGCCGGTAATTGAAAGGAGAGGCTCCAATAGAAGGAAAGAAGTTTGCTTTTGCCTGTTTGAGGCGAGATTCACTAATTGCTACGTATGCATCTGCAATTTGTAGGTCCCGGTTGCTGGAGAGAGCAGTATCAATTAAGGCGATCAATAGAGTATCCTGGAAGAACTCATTCCACTTCATATCCACCACAAGGGCGCTATCAGCCGAAGTATCCATCTGTGAGCCATAAAAACTATTGGGGATGCCTCCATCGGGTTGTTTATAGGGTTCAGTCAGTTTACAACCTGAGACTGTTAGTATAACTAAGAGTAATCCGAATACAATGTTATTCATGACTCTAATCTTCATCTCCATAGTCCATGTTAAACCTATCCTGTAAACTAAGAAATATATAAGCAAGAACAGGGATTATCAATATCCCTAGAATTATACCTGACATCATCCCGCCTGCTGTCCCTATACTCACAGATTTGTTACCCATTGCAGCAGCGCCACTTGCAAACATTAATGGAATCAAGCCTACAGTAAATGCCAATGACGTCATGATGATTGATCTTAGTCTTAAGGCGCTGGCTTCCAATACAGATTCCAATACCCCTTGCCCCGATTTTCTTTTTTGGGCTGCAAACTCTACAATAAGAATGGCATTTTTGGCTAGTAAACCAATTAACATAATGATGCCTACCTGAACATATGTGTTGTTATCTATTCCAGCAATTTGAATTGCAATAAAAACACCAATGATACCAGTTGGAATGGATAAAATCACGGCCATTGGAAGCCAAAAGCTTTCATATTGTGCAGCCAGTATAAAATATACCAGGACTATGCTCATGATGAAAATAATCTGAGAATCTCCTCCTGAATTTTTCTCCTCCAAACTCATACTGGTCCATTCGAAACTAAGACTGGCTGGTAGCTTGGTGGCAGCTGTTTCTTCAATGACCCGCATTACGTCTCCGGTACTGAATCCTTTTGCTGGGGTCACATTAATCTTGGCAGCATTATATAGGTTGTATCTATTTACTGTTTCCGGGCCAAAATCCTGTTCAAGTTTTACAATGGTATTGATGGGGACCATTTCACCTTTGTCGTTTTTCACGAAAATATTATTGAAATCAGATGGAGTCTCCCGGAACTGAATATCTGCTTGCATGTATACACCATACTGTCTGCTGAAACGATTAAAATCACCTGCCTGAGTTCTACCAAAGTATGATTTGATTGTAAACATCATGTCTTTAATACTGACACCAAGCTTTTTGGCTTTCTCATAATCAATATTGAGCTTGGTTTGAGGAAAATTTGGGTTGAATGAGGTGAATGCATTTTGGATCTCCGGCATTCGATTTAAATCGGCGATGAAAGTATTGGCTAACAAACCAAATTCTCCGGGATCGCCATCGGCCCGGTCTTGTAACATCAACTGTACGCCATCAAAATTACCAAAACCCTGAACGGTTGGTCTTGGGTAAATGTTTATGCTAGCACCATCAATGGCAGAAACAACTTCAGAGAGATGTTTCACCACATCTTCCATGTGCGAAATTTCTCCACGGTCTTTTCCATTCTTTAGTTTAATATAGGCCAATCCAGAGGAGGGACTGTTGGCATTTACCACCACATTAAAACCTGAAACTGTATTGACCATAGCTACTGCTTCTTCCATTTGTAGTAAAGAATCTGCTTTCCTCAAAGCTTGATTTGTTCGATGCAATGATGACCCCTCAGGCATGCTTAGTGACATGATCAAAAAGTTATCATCTTCAGTTGGGATAAATCCCTGTGGAGTAAGCTTGAGTAATTGATAGGTACCAATAAAAATAATAATCAGACCAAAAATGGACCACCATTTATTGAGGATTGCCCATTTGATCATGACTACATAGCGTTTGGTCAATTTCTCAAAAAAGATATCAAACCTGGTGAGGCCTATTTGACCAACTGATTTCATTTTATCACCCACTTTCTTGAGTTGGGTTTGTCTCATTCTTGCCTTTCTTTGTCGTCTTTCCAGAATTCTGTCAATGATAGAATTTGGTGTTATTGCCTTTGCAGTTGAAACTATCAGCGCAAAAAGAAAGGTTTGAGCAAAGTTGTCATAAAGCCTTCCAGGTCCCTTTAAGAAATCAAGTAATTTTCTCCTTCTTTCGCCAGGAGTTCGCTTTTTGAACATTAATCTGGTCAGCACCGGGCCCAATGTGAGTGCATTTACTGCTGAAATAACTACTGCAAAAATGATAGTGTAAGCAAATTCCTTATAGAAAATTCCGACTGGTCCTTCCAGGAATCCAATAGGAAGAAATACTGCAGCGATCACCACGGTAATTGAAATGATAGCACTTGTGATCTCTTTCATGGCGGAATTAACAGCATCTTTTGCCGACATGCCATGAGTCATTTTCTCGTGAATCGCTTCCATTACTACAATGGCATTGTCAACCACAATCCCAATGGACAATACAAGAGAAAACATACTCAAAACGTTCATGGAAACTCCAGCAAGTCCCAGGAAAAAGAATGTCCCTACCAATGAGATGGGTATTGAGATCGCTGTGATAACCGTAATTCTGAAATTCTGTAAGAAAATAAACACTACCAGAAATACCAATAAGAAAGCTTCTGCCAGTGTGTGTACCACCTGGGACATAGACTCATCTATCTGGTCCCGGACACTATATGTGATCTCGTACTTGATTCCTTCCGGAAAAAGCCGGGCCTGATCTTCTAAAACTTTCCGCACTTCTTTATCGATCTCCACAGCATTGGCTCCACTCAGTTGGACGATGTCCATAGTAACAGCAGGTTTACCATCTAATCGATTTTCACTAGTGTAATTTGAGGCTCCAAATTCAATTCTTGCAATGTCCCGAAGGTGTAGTGACGATCCACTTTCATCTGTTTTAATAACAAGATTTCCGTATTCTGCTTCTTCATCAAATCTACCTTCATGTTTGATCACGATCTCAAATAGCTCATTTGAATTCTCTCCAAATTTTCCCGGAGCAGCCTCAAAGTTTTGATCCCTTATCTGATTATATACATCACTAGGTGTCAGTTTATAAACTGCGAGTTTATTTGGGTCTAGCCAAATACGCATGGCATAGTCTCTCGATCTAAGAATGGTGGCTTGGGCCAAACCTTCAATTCTTTTCAGTTCTCTTCTTACATTGATCCTGGTATAGGCATTGAGGAACGTTTCATCATACAGATCAGATTCGCTGTAGATATTGATCGTCATGATGCTACCCTTCATTCTTTTCATCACCTGGATACCGGCAGCAGTAACTTCAGCAGGAATACGCTCTGAGACACTGGAAATGCGATTTTGGATTTCAACTGCTGCTTTGTCAGGGTCTGTTCCTGGTTTGAAGTAAACTGAAACTCGTCCACGACCGGAGTTAGTGGCTGTGGAGTTGGCATAGGTCATATTTGCCGTTCCATTAATGGCTTCTTCAATCGGTAGTAAAACAGATTTGGCGACAGTCTCTGCATTACCTCCTGGATAATACACCTGAACACTCACACTTGGAGGTGCAATTTCAGGAAATCGCTCCACCGGAAGCGTCGAAATACTGGCAGCTCCCGCTAATACGAGCAGTATTGAGATCACTAAGGTGAGTACCGGTTTGGCTATTATTTTTTCTAACATAATTTAAAAGTGGACTGTCGTTTTATATTCACCTATGATCAATTATTCAGTATCACTTAGTAAAGAACCACTCTTGATCGGGTTGATCTTAATGCCGTCTGTTAGTTTATTCAATCCAGCTGTAACTATTCGGTCACCAGCAGATAAGCTGTTATTGCTGATAATATAGTCCTGGCCTGAAATTCCTTCAATTTGGATCTCCCTTCTGCTTGTCAGGCTATCAGCGTCAATAACAAATACGAATTTTTTATCCTGTATCGAAATGGCAGCACTTTGCGGTATCAATATGGCATTAGGGTAAATCTGCTCCATTAGGATCTTTCCTGTATTTCCAGATCGTAGAAGAGTATCTGGGTTAGTAAAAACTGCTCTTAGTGTGATTGAACCAGTATTTCTGTTGATTTGACCAGAATTGGCGTCAATTCTACCGGTATAATCGTAAATGTATCCATCAGCAAGGATCAGTTTCACATCAGGACTTATTCTTTTAGAGGTAGAATCATTCTTCATACGCTCATAATAGAGGTAGTCAGATTCACTCATAGAGAAGTATACATATACATTACTCACGTTTGATAGGATAGTCAATGGCTCGGAATCGGTTTTCTTGATTACGTTTCCAACAGATTTTGGTATTCTACCAATGAAACCACTCACAGGAGCGTTGATGGTGGTAAAACTCAATTTGATCTGCATATTGGCCGAAATAGCCTGTGCCTTTGCAAGAGACGCCTGTGCAATCTCATAATCAGCCTCGGCAGTCTTCATTTGAACATCACTGATCACTTCATTGTCAATCAATGGTTGAAGTCTGTCAAGTTCTGTTTTTGCTTTCTTTAGTTTAGCTCGTTCAAGTGCTACATTGGCCTGGGCATTTTTTAAGTCTTCAATGTAGGGTTGAGCATTAATTTTAAATAGTGGTTGTCCTTTTTTGACAAAGTCACCTTCATCCACATAGATTTCTTCCAATATTCCATCTACCTGTGGTCGGATCTCCACATCTTCCACACCTTCCACTGAGCCCAGGTATTGGAATGTGTTAGCGGCTTTTTGGCCTTTGAGTGTTCTTACAGGGAGCGGGAGCCCTGTATCCTGCTCTACTTTTTGTTGACAACCCAAGGCTACCATAAAAAGTAGTAGCAACAACAAGGGTGCTCGTAAACTCATGACATTCAGTTGGTAGTTCATATTTGGTGATCCAGGTTAGTTGACAACCTATGCAACCGTTTGTCCAACAGTTATACATAAATTGAATTGGCAAAATAGTGAATTGCCACCATTAATCATATATTTCCGCAATTTTCAAAATCACATGTGAACTGGATGGGCATAATATGGTAGTCAATTTGAATTACCATGTCATTTTGAATATTATTTTATATCATTGGATTGAAATTTTCGTTTCAAATGACGAATTGAATACATCATAAATGAAAAGCAGTAAACTATTCTCTAGAATATTCTTCGGTCTATTGATTATTTCCATGAATATCGGCTGTGACCAAATGACCAAGAATGAAATAAGGTCTAACATTCGTGATCACGAGAGAATCCACATTCTTGAAAACAACTTAATCCTGACCAAAGTTGAAAATACCGGAGCTGCTATGAGCTTCGGACAAGACTTTTCTCCAGTCATTAAGCTATTGATTTTTCAGGTTTTTCCAGTTTTAGTGATGCTATATCTCTGTTATTATCTGGTAAGCGCAGAGAAGAAAATTGGGGTAAACTTCATTGCAATGGCATTTATAATTGGGGGAGGAATTGGGAATGTAATCGATCGGGTTATTTACCAATCTGTTACTGATTTCGTATACCTGGAGTTCGGCCCATTGCATACTGGAATATTTAATATGGCTGATTTATCAGTGACAATCGGGGTGTTGGCTCTCATCATTAATGCGTTAGTTCATGGATACAGAACAAATTACGAGGGAGTTTGAGTCCTTCAGAGGGCAATTAAAATCCTATCTGCTTAGGATGACCGCCAGTGTGCATGATGCTGAGGATATTGTGCAGGAAACCTACATCAGAGCCATTGAGAAAATTTCAACTTTTAAGGGGGAATCGAGCTTTAAGACCTGGGTTTTTGCCATTGGATCTAATTTGGCACGAGACTTTCTTAGATCCAAAAAACGGTGGACCGAGGATACTACAGATATCTGCAAGCAGGCAGCTCAGAGTAATCCCAAATTCTTTGAAGAGGCCATGCAAATCAGGCATAGCTCACCCCAGGGAAATTTTGAGATCAAAGAACACATTACTTTTTGTTTTACTTGTGTAGGAAAGTCATTACCCCTTGAACAACAGCTTGTTCTGCTCTTGAAAGAAGTGCATCAGTTTAAGGTGAAGGAGGTGGCAGCAATCATAGACCAGACTGAAGCCATGGTGAAATACTATCTACACCAGGCGCGTACCAGGATGATTGACATCTTTGATAGAAGATGTGCATTGATTGGAAAGAAAGGTATTTGTCATCAATGCACTGAGTTGAACGGTATTTTTAATCCCAAACAAAATACCCAGGAAGAGCTTGTTAAGATCCAGATGGTGAAAGATGCTGAGAACAAAGACAAGGAAGCTCTATTCGACCTTAGACTTGAAATTTTAAGAGAGCTAGATCCGTTTGAATCAGGTGCTGCAGCACTTCAATTGCACCATTTAGAACACAATAGACAGGTAATGGAAAAATATTTAGAAAAAAGTTAATGTAATCCTATCGTTTTATTTCTGTCAGGCGTCAAAGGGTAAAATTCAATTCAAAATGAAACTATTTACATTAATTATTACCTGTATGACTACATTATCTTCAATTGCCCAGGACGGAATCGCCACAACCACGGAAGAGACTTTTAGCAGAGAAACATCAGTTTCCATTCAAATAAATGCTGATGAATCCATTGTTTGGTCATTATTGACTAATGCATCCGATTATCCCAGATGGAATTCCACAATTGTATCCCTCGATGGAGAAATAAAGGAAGGTGAGAAAATAAAGTTAAAATCCACCTTGGATGAAAAGCGTACATTTAAACTTAAAGTAAAAACTTATCAGCCAGAACAGCGCCTTGAATGGGGCGATGGAAAAGGTAGTCGGATTTTCCTACTGACCAAATCTGATAATGGGGTGGTTTTTACTATGACAGAAAAAATCGGAGGGCTAATGTTTCCCATGTATGCTAAATACATACCACCATTTGATGAGTCCTTTGAGCAGTTTGCACGAGATTTGAAGAATGAAGCTGAAGTGATTCAGGAAACCAAATAATTTAAGAAAGTTCTGTAAAGGTCCATACTCAATTTTTGAAATTCTGGTAGACATGTTTAAATTATGTTGAGCTGAAGAACTGAACAAATTGAATATGGACAAAGCGCTGCAAACTATGATTGACAATATGCCAGAAAAAACCGGAAAATCTCTGGTGGATTGGAAAAAGATCTTGAAAACCAAGGCATTCGCCAAACATGGTGAGGCTGTTAAATTTCTGAAAACCGAACATGGGGTGACACACGGTTTTGCAAATACCATAGTGTTGCTATCGAAGGAAGAGCAACCAGAAAATGAAGATCTTGTCAAAGCTCAATATGCTGGCAAGGAAGGTCTTATACCCATCTATGATGCACTAATTAAGTTCGTGTCCTCACTTGGCACTGATGTCACCATTACGCCCAAAAAAGGAAGTGTGAGTATTATTAGAAAACGACAGTTTCTATTGATTAAACCAGCGACAAAGACAAGAATTGACCTTGGTTTTAAGTTGAAAGATGAGCCCATTGGTGATCGTTTGGAAGGCTCTGGACCATTTGGTACGATGTGTACACACCGGGTGCAGCTAAGCGCTTTGAATGAGGTAGACGGAGAATTAAAGGAATGGATGAAATTGGCGTATGACAAATCAGTTTAGCTTCAACTGTATCAAATAGTTCTAATCAAGGTAGGTGTTGTATTCTAAGATTCGTTTCTCATCCTAAAATAATTAGATTGCTTTCTCACCAACAGAGTTCAAATTGCTGAGGTTTAGGAAAACTTTATTCTTGATTCTGATACTGTCTCCGTTTGTTATAAAAGCGCAATCTATATTGTCAATTGATCCGGCCACTAAATACCAAACTGTAGATGGATTTGGAGGTTCATTAGCTTATTATGAGAACTGGCTAACCGAACATCCTAATAAAGCACAGGTTTACACAGCCTTATTCGATGAGCTTAGTCTGGATATTCTCAGAGTCCGTAATGCTCATGGTTATGATGAAACCATGGTCGACCGAGTGTCAGAATTTATGCAAAGCGCTGAGTCAATAAGAGGAAATCCAATTAAGCTATTGTCAACCTCATGGGGCCCTCCAGCTGGTATCAAGTCTAACAATGATCGCTCAAATGGCGGAACACTTAGGTATGAGGTTGTTGAAGAAAATGTTCAGTTTGATTATGAGGCATTCGCCAATTGGTGGGGAGCTACATTGGATGCATATCAGAATTCAGGGGTATTTCCAGACTACATCAGCATTCAAAACGAACCAGACTACCTGGCTACCTGGGAGTCTTGTTTACTTAATCCCTCAGAAACTATCACTACTTCAGATACCATTGCCGGTTATGATAAAGCTTTGGCCGCAATAAGAAGCATGGTTGATGCTCGAGTATCAAAACCTAAAATTATTGGCCCTGAAACCATAGGGATTGGTTACAATACGGTTCAAAATTATATGGATGCTCTGAACACCGACCATCTTGATGGGGTGGCACATCATCTATATCATGGGGTTGATGAATTTTCTCCATGGGAAAGTGATAATTTTAACTTGATTGGAAATCTATATCCTGACCTTCCAATATATCAATCTGAATACAGCAGGGGAGATTGGTTTTCTTTGGGAGGATTAATGTATAAGTCATTTCATGATGAACAAGTTGTTGCTTACCTCTACTGGGATCTGATTTGGGATGGTGCTGGACTTGTCGATTTGGAATTTCCGTGGGACGAGAATAGGTGGACCACCGATGATGGTTATATCAAGACCAAAATTTTTTACGCATTCAAGCAATACTCTACATTTGTTCATCCTGGATGGCAAAGGATTGAATGTACACAATTTGAGGATGTGAAGAATCTGGCATTTTTAAGTCCTTCTGGGGACTCAGTGTCAGTAGTTTTGGTAAACCGGTCTGAAACTGAATATATAGATATTGACATTAGGTTCTCTGAGTATGTAATAAAGTCTGGAACTGTATTTAGAACAACCGAAACTGAAAATTGCGCAGAAGTTGGGACCTATAATAACATGAAGTTACCACCAAAATCCATCACGACTGTCACTTTGCTGATTGATGAAGGAAATCCCACAAACACACTTACAAATAATCAAAGGGTGAAAATTTACCCCAATCCAACCAGCAATTACCTCTACTTTAATTTACCTGAAGGCAATTATGAGTTGACAATTTTTGATTCAACAGGGAAGGTGGTTGCACTAAAGGATATTGAATTAAACGCTGTATATCAGGTTCCTGCACAAATTAGCCTTGATAACCTTTATCAAGGCACCTATCATTATCAGTTGAAATCTACCACTGGCATGTTACACCAGGGGTTGTTCTTAAAATATGACAACTAAGATTTTCTGGGACTCCAAACCTCATATATGGGGTTACCCTTGCTGCTTTTTCCTGAATGGTGCCAATCTCCATCTTTCAACTCAAAACTAAATTCCAAGCTTGCTCCGACGCGGCTATCGTCTCTTGAGAAGAATTTGATGTTCTCTGTGTATTTCCCATTCTCTGTGGTGTAAGTGCCTCCACCGGTTCCAAAGAACTCTTTTGTTTCTGTGTTATATGCAATCCACTGGAATCGTGTGCCAGATAAGATTTTCATGGTCTTTCTAGGGCGGTTGGTATCAATGCTTTGTAGTTGCCCTTCACGCATCCGTCCGGAAATCAACCAGGCTCCAGCAAGATTTCCTGGTTCCCCAGCATCTATTCTGGTCATCCAGGTTTCTTCTCCTTTTATTCGCAGTTTATCTTCGCCATCCCATTCTATCTCAAAAGTGATGCTCTTTCCAACCCTGTCTTGGGGTTTTCTTGTTTCAAACTCTACCGTTTCAGTTACCATATTGCCATTAGTACTGTAGAGGCCGCCATTACACATAATGAATGCACCTGTTTCTGCATTACTCCAGGTGGCTACCTGAAACTTATCAGTAAATATCACTACACCTTTTGCTTTTTGGCCATCAATGATTTCTTCCCACTCCCACGCTCCTTCTAGCGATTGTGATTGTAACTGGAAGGTGAGAAGAAATAGAATACCCAGGGTTAATAAGTTACATTTCATATTGGATTGTAGTTTTTGATTTCTAAAAATAGACATTCTATAAGGGAATTCAATTGACTCCAAAACACAAATCGACCAGTCATGTAAACCCAGCTCCTAAAGCAATTTTCTCTTGAGAGGTTGTGCCATAATCATCTTAAAAAATCTGATAGATTTTATGGGTTACAAATACCGTGAAACACGTATTAAGGGTGAGGGATTTATTAACTATCTTTCCCATAAATTATATACCAGCTATTTAAGTGTTTTTTAGGTTTGATAAGATTTAATATCATCATCTTCTTTTTATGCCCATTTTGGCTTTTCAGCCAAACTAGCTCAGAGTCTGGGATCGATTCACTGGTTGCTGAGGCTAAAGAAATCTATTATGCTTCGCCGGATGAATCAATGAAAATGGCCATTGGTATTCTGGAGGCGGCTGATAGAATCAATTATACGAAAGGACGGCTGGAAGCACTTAGACTCATTGGAAACTCTCACTATTTAATTGGAAGAATGGATAGTGCAGCAATTTACATGCTGCAATTGCTCAATGAGGCGTATGATGCCAATGATAAAGGCATGCAGGCTGATGTGATGATTGACATTGGTCAAACCTATGATAAAATCGGATTGCATAGCCTGGCGTATGATTATTTTCAGCAAGCTCACCAAATAAGACTGGAAATCGGAAACATAGAACGCTTATCAGTTACATTTATCAATCTGGCATATCACCATTATTTGAGAGACCAATTGGATTCTGCTTTGTTTTATTACGGAAAGACTGCTGAGATTCTGGATACAATTCCGCTTACCTACACGAAACCATTTCTTTACAATGAACTTGGAGGGGTTTATCTGAAACAGGAGAAATATAAGCTCGCCCGAGAAAATATTCACAAAGCGATTGAACTTAACAAGCAACTCAAAAATAACTGGGACCTCTCATTCAACTATGTCACACTGGCTCAACTTGAACTGAAAGAGGGGAATCTAAATGCGGCTGAGGAAAATGCCAATAATGCTGTAAAAGTATCTGAGGAAAGTAATATATCACTGGAATTTGACCTGATCTATAAAATTCTGTCAGAGGTAAAGACCAAACAAGGTGATCATAAAAAGGCACTTGAGTTTCTCTCCAGGAGTTATTCCTACGCTGATAGTCTTGACCTGGCATTGACGAATCAAAAGATATTGGCGCTGGATCATTACAAAAGGGATAAAGAGAATCAGATTACCACATTGAAATTAAAGAATGAAAATATTGCTCAGGGTGCCAGGTTCAGAAACCAACGAATTATTTTGATCAGTACCACCATTGTACTGATCATTACCCTGGTAGCCTTTGGATTGCTATTCCAGCAAAACAAAAAGTTACGAGAAGCAAAGGAGACTATTCAGACACAAAATGAAGATTTAAGAAGTTTGAATACTACCAAGGATAAGCTCTTCTCCATCATTACGCATGATATCAGGAATCCTTTAAATACTGTCAATGGGATGTTGAAGCTTGCTCGTGACGGAAATATTACGCAAGAGGACTTTAACCGATTTACCGGATCTATGGTAGACCAAACTGATAGATTGTCAACACTTTTTGAAACCCTGGTGAATTGGTCTATTACACAACAGGAGGGTCTAAACTCGACAATGGAAATGGTAGATCTGGAAGAGGTAATCGATCAGTCTTTCAACTATGTCAATTACATGGCCAGGAACAAGCAGGTTGAATTGATCAAGGTCCCTGAAGGTGGTAATCACAACCTGGAATCTGATGCTAACATGTTGCTTCTTATTCTGAATAACCTCCTAACTAATGCGATCAAGTTTACACCTTCAGGGGGGGAGGTAAAAGTATCTGTACTTGATGAAGGAGACAAAATGGTAGTTAAAGTAAAAGATACTGGAATTGGTGTAGAAGAGGGGCTTGTTAATCAGATAAGAGATGGGAAGGTACATTCCCAATTAGGGACAAAAGACGAGAAGGGTACCGGTATAGGGCTTATTTTAACACTTGATCTGGTACGCTTTATTGGGGGAACTTTGGAAGCTGAGAGAAATGAAATTGGGAGTACATTTAGTGTGCTACTTCCTAAAAGCCCTGTAACCTCACAGCTCTGATTGTTTTTTAGTTCTGACCATAGTAGCCACTCCTGCTGAAAGAAGCATACCAACAAGGAAAGTTCCTACAACACTCTGAATCAGGTAAGTCCCCAGGTTGTATCTATCCAGGGCCTCTTCACGACTAAGTTCACCTGAAGTCACACTGAACTCTATTACTTTGTCGAAATAGTCAGGTGAGATCATCGCATAAGTTATGTAATACATTAACGGTGTAAGGACCGTAATGAGCACTGTAAGGTTGAATCCTGTAAAATAGGCTTGTTTGAAAGTGCAATCGCCTGAGAAGACCTTATCTCTCTTTTCTCTTAAAGCCATGTGGAAAATAGCTAAACCAATCAATATTATTCCTGGAGCTACCTGTAGTTGTTTTTGGATATTGCCGTCATGAAGTCCTGCCAATTTCTCACCAAAGAACCACAACATTTGAATCACTACGAAGATAATGGTCCATTTTACCTCTACATCTATATTCCTCTTTGCTGTCTTTGTCTGGTTCATAGGTATAATTTAATCAAAAATACCTGGTCATTTGTCTCTGATTGCCCAATTCTCCATGTTCAAATTGTAAACAGCTTGGTAATCAGTTAGTTTAGACTCAACTTATTTGAAGTAACTAACCCAATGAGGATAATGAAATGTTCATTTATTTCGATTTTACTGATATTTAATATGTTTCTGTCATCAGCACAAAGCAAATTAGGCTTGTTTGATAGAAGCCTTGATGTTGGGAATGTGAAACATCCTGGTTTTGCATCTTATGACCCACAAAGTCAGCGCTATTTAATTGGAGGAGCAGGTAACAATATGTGGTTTGGCCAAGACCAATTTCATTACCTCTGGACGACCATTCAAGGAGACTTTATATTAAGGGCAGAAGTGGAATTTAAGGGTTCAGGAGTTGATCCACATAGAAAAACAGGCTGGATGGTAAGAAACTCACTGGGTGAGAATGATGCGCATGTAAATGCTGCTATTCATGGTGATGGATTAACATCACTTCAATTCAGAAATGAACGTGGTTCTCTAACCGCTGAAGAACAATTGGAATTGTCTGCTCCAAATGTGATCCAATTGGAAAGAAGAGGAGATGTTTTTATCATGTCTGCAGCTACATTTGGTAATCCATTTACTTCTGTACAGACTAGCATTTCCCTGGACAAGGAAGTATACATTGGTCTGTATGTCTGCTCTCATAATGAAAACATTCTGGAAACAGTGGAATTTAGAAATGTGAGAATTATCAAACCAGTACAAGAAGATTACAGGCCTTACAGAGATTATATTGGAAGTAAACTTGAGATATTGGACATTGATTCAGGCGACCGAAAGGTAATCTATCAATCAGCACATTCAATTCAGGCCCCCAATTGGACGCCTGATGGGAAGCAATTAATCTATAATAGTAAAGGGCTACTCTATCAATACGATCTATCTTCTGGGAACATTGAAGTATTGAATACAGGTTTTGCAAATAGCAACAACAATGATCATGTCTTGACCTTTGATGGGAAAATGATAGGAATCAGTCATCATAATGCAGATGATGAAGGTAATTCAAGTATTTACTATTTGCCTGTACAAGGGGATTCAATACCTAAGAAAGTTACCAAAGACGGAGTTGGAGCATCCTATCTCCATAGCTGGTCACCAGACAAACAGAAAATGCTTTTTACAGGGCATAGAAAGGGACAATATGATATTTATAGTGTTGATGTAGAATCTGGCAAAGAGACACAGTTAACGAATGAAGAAACATTGGATGACGGTTCTGAATACAGTCCGGATGGTAAACACATTTTCTTCAATTCAGCACGTACAGGAAAGATGAAACTTTGGCAAATGGATGCCAATGGGAAAAACCCAAAACAACTAACTTTTGATGGATACAATGATTGGTTTCCTCATGTAAGCCCTGATATGAAATGGATAATCTTCATTTCCTTTCCAAAGGACATAGATCCTGCCACACATCCGTTTTACAAACACTGTCTGCTTCGAATAATGCCCTATACAGGTGGCGAACCCAGCGTATTAGGTTATATATACGGCGGTCAGGGGAGTATCAATGTGCCAAGTTGGTCACCAGACAGCAAAAAAGTAGCATTCATTAGTAATAGCCAATAGCTATATGGAATAGTAGTGATTATTTATGCTTCCCTGAGGTTGATGTTAAGACTAATTTTTATCTTGGGTTAAGCACTAAATAGACCTTACTATGTATACCAAGAAAGTTTTCAAAGCCAGAGACATGGCTGTATGGACAAGGTATGAAACCTTTTTATTCATTTTCTATGTCTCTGTCATAGTTTCTCTTTATTATTTCTTTGATTTGATTTGGTTGAAAATTCCGTGGACGCCCTTAGCATTGATTGGTACAGCTGTGGCATTTGTAATCGGTTTTCAGAATAATTCAGCATATGGGAGAATTTGGGAAGCCCGAAAGATATGGGGCGGTATTACCAATGTTTCCAGGACATTTGGGATGTATGTGCAGGATATGGTTACCAATGAGTATAGCAATGAAACTGTACATAAGGAGGATTTAAAAAATGAAGTAAAAGCATTGGTCTATAGACACATCGCATGGATGACCGCACTGAGGCACGCCATGAGAGAGTCACGACCCTGGGAGACCGTAATTTTAGAGAAGACCAATAGGGAGTGGACAGATGTAATAGCACCTCCAGAAAGAAAGTCTACAGTTCAGGATGACATGAAACCTTATATTTCAGAGAAGGACCTGGAATATGTGGTGTCAAAGAACAACAAACAAACCGCATTGCTTTATTTGCAATCACATCATTTGAGGCAGTTAAAAGAAAAAGGGATCGTCTGGGAATTCTCATTTCTGGAATTGGAAGGTTTACTAAAGGACCTTTTTGATTTGCAGGGAAAATCTGAGAGGATCAAGAATTTCCCATATCCACGGCAGTTTGCTACGTTGAACCACTACTTTATGTGGATTTTTGTAGCATTACTTCCAATGGCACTGGTGCCACAATTTGCTGAGATTGGTTTAGAAATCACGAGTAGTTTGCCAATAGCTGGGAAATACTTCATTTGGTTGTCGATTCCATTTTATGTGGCAGTGGCCTGGGTATTTCATACAATGGAAAGGATTGGGCGTACAGGAGAGAACCCTTTTGAGGGATCAGCGAATGACGTTCCTATTTCTACTATGGCCAGAGGTATAGAGATAGATTTGAGGCAAAACCTTGGAGAAAGTAAAGAAGAAATTCCTGAACAGTTTCCAGTGGTGTATGATACACAGATGTAACCTGGAAATTACTTATTCCTTAGTCAGTATTTTCTCATACCTGTCGATGAGTTGGTTGGCGGAATTGTTCATTACATTGACATTGAAATATAAGGATAAAGCTAGATTGTAAGGTGGAATTTTATGTTGTTCAGTTACCTGTTTGCCCAGGTTTGCGAAAAATGATTGTGCAAAGTCTTTGAAAAATTCCTGGTTATGATAAATTTCTGCCGCCTCTAGTAGAAAATCCTGATCAAGATCATTGATAGCAGCATTATTTTGTGCAATCACCCATGCAGCATTTGTCAGTAATTCAAAATCGTACTTGAAGGCTACTGCTCCTACATCTTCTTCATCAAGGCTAACCAATGAATCTAAATACAATGCATAGGCTTCATTCTTGATCAAAATTGAGTCAACTTTGAGTTTGTTTTTCTTGCATTCAGCAATAATTGAATTTTTTAATTTGACAGCTTCCTCTTCTCTATCCAGTGATTGTTTATATGAATTCAAACCTAATGCCAGCAGTACAGCAAACACAACCGACAAAAACTCTAAGATCAGTTGACTCGGGGATATATTTTTGATTTTCAATTTAACATGAGTTATGATTCATAACGAAAATACCATTTACTGATAAAATAAAGAAACGATCGAAAGGCGATATGCTTTTCAATTGATTTTAACATGTTTTATATTAGGGTATTAGCACCTAAATTGATTTTCAATGCGGCGGCCCTTTTCAATGCTCATTTTATGTTTGTTGCCAATAATTCTTCTAGGGCAGAAGAATTACAGATTTGATAGCTGGACAACTGATGATGGGCTTCTGAATAATGTGAATTATGCAATTTTCCAGGATGTTGAAGGTTATATCTGGATAGGAGGAAGGGGAGGTTTACAGCGCTTTGATGGTCATCATTTTATCAATTTCGATTACAATCGCTTTTTTGAAAGCAATGAAAGAATACAGAATTTCACAATTCGGCATATTACACAATCCAGCGACAGTACAATTTGGGTTGGTACAGAAGGAGGGGGTATTATTCGCCTCAAAAATGGCATGTTCAAAGATAGGTTGCTGCCTAATCTGCAAGACCCAAATTCTATATCTGGTGTATACGTTGAGGATATCCTACAAGACTCAATTACAGGAGCGATGTGGATTGCTACAGATAAGGGTTTGGATTACTTGAAAGGTAACAGCCTCCTGCATTACAAACATGACTCGCTTGATTCCACCTCGTTATCCAGTAATACTGTTTATGCATTGTTTCAAGACAAAAAGGGACGCATCTGGGCTGGGACAAGATCAGGATTGAATCTACATATAGGTGATGGAAAGTTCAAGCAATTTGTGAGTGTCCCGAATGTTGAATCTACGATTACTTCCAATTTTATCCATGGGATGACAGGAGACAAAGAAGGTAATATTTGGCTCGCATTGGTTGAAGGAGGTATTAATAAAGTAGACATTAACTCATTTGAAGTAACCAGATATCCATTCAACACAGGAGCTAATAGCCTGAGCCATAATATAGCCCTTGATATTGAGAATGACCCTGAAGGTAATATTTGGGTTGGCACTTATGGTGGTGGATTGAGTAAATTGGAGAACGGAGTATTCACGAATTATCTTTCTGATCCAAAGGACCCAACTAGTCTCACAAATAACTTTGTGGAAGAGCTAACAGTGGATAATACAGGTAATATTTGGACAGTTCATTTTTTCGGAGGTATTAGTCGGTTTTCAAAGAGTCAGTTCATGACTTACCGTTTTTCAGATTACATCATTGAGGATACAAATTTAATGGGTACTCATGGTAATATGATTATTGACCGGGACGACTATTTGTGGATGGTAACTGGTGCAATATTTAAAATTGACTTTGAGCTTAACAATATATTGTCAATCACGGTTGACGAAGAATACGCATCGGGACTTGTGACTCAAAGGGTACTTGATATTTTAGAAGATCGAACTGGTAAATTATGGTTTGCAAGTAATGGGCATGGTGTTTACAGTCTTGCTAACGGAAATGTTGAACGATTTTTCAAAGAAGAAAATAAAAGTAGCCTTCACAATAATCGCATTTTTTCACTTACTGAAGACATGAGCGGAAGAATTTGGATGGGTAGTGATAGAGAGGGAATTAGCGTGTTTGAAAATGGAGAATTTGAATACTTTTTTGCTAAATCAAATTCACCTAATACAATTGTGAGCAATAACATCAATGACTTGACTTGTGCACCTGATAGTACAATTTGGATAGCGACAGATGAAGGTTTATCAGGTTATAAAAATGGCATTTTTAATAATTATAGTCTACTGACAGGTCAGAATGGAATCTTACCTAAAGATCAGATACTATATGTAAAGGTGGATAATGACAATTATGTCTGGCTAGGGTATGACGGAGGGGTGAGTAGATTAAATCCGTCTTTAAATATTGTTGAAAATTATGGATTGGAAGATGGCCTTACTGATGTGATCGTGGAGGGTCTGGAAGTGGATATTTATGGAGATATTTGGTTAGCTACACACACTGGTATATTTAGATTTAATGAAGAAATAAACAAATTTGAATCGATTGTGACAAACTATAACCTGGGAGATGATGCTTTTCTGGCACTTATCGCTTCCAGGAAAAAGCCGGAAATGATAATTAGTGGGGTAAAGGGTATATATAGGGTAAACATAGATGAAATTACTATACAGAAAAGACCAATCAACTTGACCTTTACTCGTTTTCAAACATTTGGAGGAGCAACTGATTCCTTGAATGCTGGAGAAGTTATTACCTCCCTAAACGGTTCAGAATTTGTTATCCCATACGACAATAACAATTTTGAGATCCATTTTTCAGCCATGAATTATTTGGATGCTGCTAAGATCAATTACTTTTTTAAACTGGAAGGTTTAGATGATACATTTGTAAATCTTGGTAACGATCCTACAATACGGTATACCAGTGTCCCCCCCGGGAAGTACAAATTGATCGCGGAAGCCAGTTTTGGATACAATGAACGTTCGATTAAACAATTGGGAACTATAAAAGTTTTATCACCATGGTGGATGTCCTCGCTGTTTTTAATTTTTATAATAATACTCTCTGCCGTATTGATTTATTGGGTCATATATTTTAGAACTAAAGCTCTCAAAAGAACAAAGGACCTATTGGCTCAAAAAGTAAAAGAGGGTATCCAAGAGATAGAAAATCAAAAAATGACGCTTCAAGAGAAAAACAAGCAGCTGGAGGAGTCAATTGAAAATCTACATGAGACACAAAATCAACTGGTTCAGGCCGAAAAAATGGCTGCCCTTGGTGTGCTTAGTGCCGGTGTGGCTCATGAAATTAATAATCCATTAAATCTTATTAAGAATGGAGTAAAACTGGTCAAAGAAGAAATATCGAGAACATCTGAAAATGACGAGAATGTTGAAAAGTTTATGGAACTCATTAATAACGGCCTAAGCAGAGCAACTACTATTGTCAAAAGCCTGTCTCATTTGAGTAGAAAAGGGGAAAAGTTGAATGAAATTTGCTCTATCCCAATTATTATTGAGAACTGTCTTGTGGTACTTAGGAGTAACCTAAAGGATCATGTAGAAGTAGTGAAAGATTTTCCAGAACAAATTCCTTCAATTCTGGGCAGTGAAGGAAAATTGCATCAGGCATTCTTGAATATACTGTCTAATGCTGAACAAGCTATTGAGGGCAGAGGACAAATTAAGATATATATTCATGCAGAAAAAGATGTCTTGTTAATCGAAATTTCAGATACTGGAAAGGGAATACCTTATAAGGAGATTGCTAAGGTTGCGGATCCTTTTTTTACGACCAAACCTCCTGGAAAAGGGACTGGCCTTGGATTATCAATAACTTACACTATTATTGAGGAACACAAGGGTACTATTGTAATCGATTCAGAAGAACATGAAGGGACAAATGTCATAGTTTCTTTACCCATACATAAGGACATTCAAGGGGAAAATGAGTAATGTTTTAGATATTAAATTAGATGCATATTTCCCATTTAACTTCAGGGTAATGGGACTTGTATTGTATGTAGGTGTACCACTTGTTGTAATTGCAAGAGGCATTAATCTAATAACGATCTTAGTTGGAGTTGCCCTGGTAATTGTAGGAACAATGCTTTTAACAACAAGGTATGGTATACAGGTAGACCCATTTCACAAAACTTATACGGAATATACCTGGTTGCTAGGACGAAAAATCGGGAAGCCGGTTTCATTCCAGTTCATTGAAAAGTTTTATATCAACCCGGTAACAGATCAGGCTGAATTCATGTCCAGAGCTGGAATAAGATATGATTTGAGAAAGCATGTTTTCAAGGCGTTTATGAAGTTAGATGATGGAACCAAGCTTTACATTGGGACTGGTAGAACCGAGGATAAATTACAAAAGAAGGTTGATAACTATCAACTGCAATTGCAATCTATTTACCAACCATTCTGAATTATTGTTAGAACTCGTAACACCAGTTTTGCCTTTTGTATGCAATTCTGAAACCCATAGCCCTCATATTTTCATAACTTTGGACTAGTTTACCTTCTAAAGGTTCAGCCGTTTCAGAAATTACAGTTTTCACACCTGATGTCACAGCATCATTTATCCTTGTCTTCAGTAATAACTTTTGGGCACCCAACCCCCTAAACTCTTCAAGCGTTCCAGCAAAGGCCATTGCGGCCGTTTCATGCTCTAGAAATAATGCCCCAGCAGCAATTGCCTTGTTTTGATAAGTCACTACATAATGTTTATATCCAGATTTACCTACTGTTCCTGATAACCATTCAGGAATTCGTGAATCAGCCCAATCAAAACTCATAAAAATCAATTGACCAAATAATGATGCCCTGTCAGGTGATAAAGTTTCTATTGTCAACTCAGGGTTAGTCTCCTGGTCTATGATCTTGGCTTCCCTATATAATTTAACCCAATTGTTTCGGTGGTAGAACCCCTTGTTAATTAGTATTGACTTGGTTTCATCATTGACAATTTCTGGGGTAAGCTGCAAAAAGAACTTCTTGTTTTGGGCGCTTTCAAAGAAGTGAATTACTTCATCTATAGTTTCAGCTTTGATTTTGCTATTATGTCCCAGTCCAATTACGCGATTCATAGCCAGTATATCCAGGGATGGGATGCTGCCGACAAAAGACCCACCAATGATACTTGCATAAGAGGCAATGGAAGATGAACAATCGTAATATTTCGACCAGTAATTTGCTTCAATTTGTTCAAATTGCTGAATTTGTTGTTTGGAAAGTGTTTCCGTAGCTATCATAATCAATCAACCTTAACCTAATGCTTACTTTGACTTGTTAATATCTCTGAATAGCAACATATCACCTATTCGATCAGATGAGCCGTCAAAGAATCCGTTTTCATGATCATGGCCTTTAGGATTCTGAAATGTCCCAAATAGAATGTCCCAAATTGGCACATCAGAATAATTGTATTTATGAATTCCTCTGGCGTGATGCAAAGAATGACTTTCTGGTCTTTGGATAATGTAACCCAGCCACTGTGGAGTGTTAATATTGGCATGTTGGAAAATGCTGAAGAAATTCAATATTAAAATAACAACAGTAATGGCTTGTGGGGTCAACCCAATGACCAATGCAAATACAAAGCTTCCCAATAAAGTAAAGGTTACCATTTCCACAGGACTGAAAAAGAATGCTCCATACGTATCTAACCTTTCTGCACTGTGATGCATTTGATGTAGAGATCTCCATAAAAAGTCAAAGTGATGAACGCATCTGTGATAAGCATATAAAGCTAATTGATAGCCCAGAATGCCAATTATTGCTCCTCCTACTGTTCCAAGTCCTGAAAGGTCAAACAAAGTGTATTCTGCCAGGAACGGATCAGTCCATAGCGGCAAATAAGATGACAGGTAGAAGAAAGCGAAGAATGATAATGCTCCTTTTAGCTGCCAGAATTTAACTTTAGGAAGTTTTCTTGCTGGGAATATGGCTTCCCAAATCATCAGTCCTGCATACAATGCGATTACAGCGAGTGAAACAGGATCTAATAGGATGTCTATAGGTGACGGTAAATTTTGCATGATTTCGTCTGTTTAGTTTACATCCTATAAGGCGTAAGAAATTATCTTACAATGTAAGATTTGAATAATTTCTAATAATTAATAGCCCATTCCACTTTGTTTTCTGGCCGATAGGAGCAAAGAACACCGGTTTTTAAAGAATTATCCAGGTGAGTAGCCAGGTGATGGTCAATAGCCTTTATTTTTTTGATGACTCCCCTGATTCTCAATGTGACTGCTGCTCTGGCTTTATCTACGGTGGCCCCAACAGTTCGTACTTTACCATTTAGACCTACCGCTTGCGAGAGATGATCCATGAGCATTTCATATTCCTGGTTAAGGTGAGTGGCCAGCTCCGAATCGTTGTTGTTCTCCGCTTCATTAAGTGCTTCCTGCAATTCCAGTATCTTCTGTTTGTATTGTTGTTTGGCTTTCGGATCAAGGACTTCAATACCGTTTTCCTGATGGGAGGTACCCATTAATTCAAGACAATGAATTTCCTGATTGGGTGATTCTAAAAGCTGTATGATATCCCTGATACCTTTGCAATCTTTGATAGTAATATTGTTATTTCTAAATGTGATCGTAAAATATTCATCAGTTACCTGAATGCTGGGCTTTTTATCTAAATTGGCTTGATCAGTTCCTTTTTCCACCACTTTGATGTTTTGCTTTTTAGCTATGAACTTTCTAAAAGATTCGAGCCGGGTTGTGGATTGGTATGGGTTGATATCAATGTGCCAACTGAGAGCCTCCTGATCATTGGGTTTATCAGAGAAGTAAATATGCTCGTTAAACCGTTCCAGGAAAGTACTCCAATATGAAACTGCCTCATTATATAATTCCAGACAGTAACAGGATGCAGCCATATACACTGCAAAGTCTACATAAGCATTTTTCACATCTACTTTTCTTCCAAGTGCCAGTGCTTCCTCACATTTACCACACTCAAATAGTACTGCAGTGCCAATTGTCAAATACTGATCACCATGCAGCGGGTTAAGCTTACAGGCTCTTCTGTATTTTTCCTCAGCCTCATCATAATGTCCTAATAACATCAATGACATTGCTATTTGAGCCAATATGTTGGCATCATTGCTATTCACGTTAAGAGATTTTCGGAGATAATACTCTGCTTTCTCATATTCTCGAAGATATAAATAGGTTCTACCGAGTACTGCCAGAGAGATATAGTCATTCTCGTCTTGCTCAATGGCTTTCAAAGCAAACTTGTGAGCCCCCTTTTGACTTATCTCCCAACGATCCCATAACTGACAACTCCATTCATTAAAATAGCTCATAGAAATTCCTGAATAAGCACGTGCAAAATTCGGGTTAATTTCTAAAGCCTTCTCAAAATAGTTTCTGGCACGCTGGTCGTCAGACGGTGTTCTCTTTTTTAGATAATCATTGCCAATGAGCCAGTATTCGTAAGCTACCAGTTGTATGTCGTTTTTCTTATAAGAATTTTGTAGGATGGCAGTATCCAGATTCTCATGGATGATATTCACTATTTGAAGCGTGATTTGATCCTCAGCCAATAGAATATCCTGCCTGTTGACCAGGTACTTCTTGCTAAAGAGTATTTTCATGGTGTCAAAATTCAAAAGCTGAATATTGATCGCCAGATTGTCTTCAGTGCTTCTTACACTTCCGGTTATGACATAGTCTACACCTAGCTTCTGTAAAGTGTCTTTCTCACTGAGATTTAAAAATTGAGTTGAAAAATAGGAGATGACTGAAAGACCCTCAAAGCCGGCAAAATTATTGGCAAGGTCCTCACTGAAATTATGGATAATTGGGCTGAGTTGTTCCTCATCAAAATTAATCTGAAAAGGAAGGATTGCTAATGTAACATCCTGAACTGCTGATAATGTTTCCATCAATACGAGAATTTAAACTGGATTTCGGAAGTGTAATAACGCATTTTTACTTAAGGGAAGCCAGTTTTGAGGGTGTACAATAGGTGTACAATGGGGTAATTACTCAGAAATATGGCGAATGGCAGATAAGTCCATATGCATTGAACATATATAGAAAATTTTGATTTTATAAACCATTAGTGTCCTCTGTGGACTCTCCGTGCCCTTTGTATAACAATTCTACGGAATCATATAGTTATACCATAGAGGTAAGCGAGATTCACAATGGCAATGCTGTATATTGAAATGTCAGAATTGCTAACAATATATGTGTATCAAGATAATTGACTTTTTAAACTAAAAAAGAGTACCCATTTGAGTACTCTTTTGTATTATGATATTTGAAAGAATGATTACATCATTCCACCCATTCCACCACCTGGCATTGGAGGCATAGCAGCAGCACCTTCTTTCTCAGGCTCATCTGCAACTACACACTCAGTTGTCAGTAGTAATGAAGCAATAGATGCAGCATTCTCAAGTGCCAATCTGGTCACTTTTGTTGGGTCAATGATACCAGCGCTGAACATGTTTACATATTCGCCATTAGCAGCATTGTATCCAAAGTCATCTTTTCCTTCTCTTACTTTCTGTATGATAACAGAACCTTCACCACCAGCGTTTGCTACGATTGTTCTCAAAGGAGCTTCAATAGCCAGCTTTACGATGGCTACACCTGTATTTTGATCCTGGTTATCCAATTCAAGACCTTCAATGGCATCAATCGCTCTAATAAGGGCAACACCACCACCAGCTACAATACCTTCCTGTACAGCAGCTCTTGTAGCGTGCAATGCGTCATCTACTCTGTCTTTCTTTTCTTTCATTTCTACTTCAGTAGCAGCACCTATGTAAAGGATAGCTACACCACCAGAAAGCTTAGCAAGTCTCTCTTGAAGTTTTTCCTTATCGTAATCTGAAGTAGTGTTTTCGATTTGTTGCTTGATTTGAGCAACTCTTGCTTCAATATCTTCTTTTTTACCAGCACCATTTACGATAGTAGTGTTGTCTTTATCGATATTGATTTTCTCAGCAGTACCTAGGTATTCGAGAGTTGCGCCCTCAAGTTTGTAACCTCTTTCTTCAGAGATTACAGTTCCACCTGTAAGGATCGCGATATCCTCAAGCATTGCTTTTCTTCTGTCACCGAAACCTGGAGCTTTAACAGCAGCAATTTTCAGAGCACCTCTGATTTTGTTAACTACCAAAGTAGCCAATGCCTCACCTTCTACATCTTCTGCAATGATCAAAAGAGGTTTACCAGTTTGAGCAGTAGCTTCAAGAATTGGAAGTAATTCTTTCATGTTAGAGATCTTCTTGTCATAGATCAAGATGTATGGGTTCTCTAACTCAGCTTCCATTTTGTCAGTGTTAGTCACAAAGTAGGGAGAAAGGTAACCTCTGTCAAACTGCATACCTTCTACAGTTTTTACTTCAGTTTCAGTACCTTTTGCTTCTTCTACTGTGATTACACCATCTTTACCCACTTTATCCATTGCATCAGCAATCATTTTACCCACTTCAGAGTCATTGTTTGCAGATACAGTAGCTACTTGCTGAATTTCAGAAGAATCTTTGATCTCTTTTGATTGAGATTTAAGGTTCTCAACAACTTTAGCAACCGCTTTATCAATACCTCTTTTAAGGTCCATTGGGTTAGCGCCAGCAGCCACGTTTTTGATACCATGACCGAATATTGCTTGTGTCAAAACAGTTGCAGTAGTTGTACCGTCACCAGCATCATCTGCAGTTTTTGAAGCAACTTCTTTCACTAATTGAGCTCCCATGTTTTCAATTGGCTCTTTCAGCTCGATTTCTTTTGCTACAGAAACACCATCTTTGGTTACGGTAGGAGCACCGAATTTTTTGTCAAGGATTACGTTTCTTCCTTTTGGGCCAAGCGTTACTTTTACTGCATCCGCTAATATGTCTACACCCTTCTTAATTGAATCTCTCGCGTCAGTATCGAAAAATATATCTTTTGCCATTGTTTGATCGATTTTTAAATGTTCTTATTGATTAATGTTGGTTGTCTGATTAGACAATTCCATAGATGTCTGATTCTTTCATAATCAAGTACTCAGTTCCTTCAATTGTTATTTCAGTTCCAGAATACTTGCCATAAAGTACAGTGTCTCCCACTTTAACGTTCAAAGGCTCATCTTTTTTGCCTGTGCCGATGGCTACAATCTCACCTCTTTGAGGCTTTTCTTTTGCAGTATCGGGAATAATGATACCAGAAGCAGTCTTTTCTTCTGCCGCTGCAGGTTCCACTAGCACCCTGTCAGCTAAAGGTTTGAAATTTACTTTAGACATTTTGCTTAGAATTTAAGTTTTGGTTTATCAAATATCATTTTGTCATGCTTTCATGACGTAAACCCATTAAGCATTTCCTGTGCCAATATACATTTCCATGCTTTTTGTCAGGGTTTTTCCTGTATGTCTGACAAATTGCGCTAAGCACCCTGACAATATTGCAGTATTTGATATTTTCTTAAGCAATGATTATATTATTGGTTAGTCAATCATGACAGGGCTATAAACTAATCGCAATATGGAAAAGTTGAGAAACGACTGGATCACCGATGGTCTGGTAGACTTTGAATATAAGAAATACATACTGCTGGCATATCTAAAAAGTGTCAAAGAAAATTTCAATTCTTCAAAGGTTTACCCATTTCTATCAGAACTAATTTTTCATTACAAAAACTTGTTGGAAGTGAAAGCCAATAAGACTTTGATGTATGAAAATTTCCCCAAAACCATTTCAAAAGCGGATTTCACTAAGTTGAGGATTAGTTATAAACAGGTAATTGAGGATGATGATGTCATGAAGGAATTGGAGGAGATCATTGAGTTTGCCATTCCGATTATAAAGGATACAATTGAGGAAGGAAAAGAGCTATATGAGTTTGTTGAAAGTAACCTTGAGCTGAACCCGGTAGGAGTGGAGCCGCTTTATAACAGAGAAGGTTATTTGTTTCTATCAAAAGATAGGGATAAACAGGTAAATATTTATCGATATCAGGTAACAGTCTTTGAAAACAGCAATGAAAATTACAGAGGAATATCTACCACATTCGAGGGATCTGTGGTTAAGAGTATTGCTAATAGTTATGAAGCCATTAAACTTTGCCTGGCCAGAAATAACAAAAGCTTACCAAATCCAGCAACATTTCTGATATTCAGTAAGCTTAGCTTTCCTGTGACCGAGACATTATTGCCTATTGCAAAACGTCTTCTGGTCAGAACAATAAGTTAATGTACTATTGAGTAGAGTCAGTTAGATCAGGAATTGCTGTTCCCTCTGACCCTTCAGATGACTCTATAATAGGGTTAATAGAAACATCGTCCTGCACACTTTCAATTAATGGATTATCCTGTGTCTGATTTTCAGCACTGCTTACGAAAAATTGGGTAGATAATGCCATTACCAATATTGCAATAGCAAAATACCAGGTAAGTTTTTCCAATAAGTCACTGGTTTTCTTCACACCCATTACCTGAGCTCCACCTGATCCTCCAAATTGGCTTGAAAGTCCACCACCTTTTGGGTTTTGTGCCAGTACTACCAGAATCAACAGAATGGCCACCACAATCATCAAACTCACTATTACTCCGTACATATTATCTCTAAGATTTCTTTAGGTCTTCAATTCGAGTTGCAAAGTAAGCTTCTTTTTCTGGAAATTTCAAAATTAATTTCTCGTAGATTTCAATAGCTTTCTTAGTCTTACCCTGGTTCTTGTAGATGATTGCAAGGTTCTCAGAAATCATGTTGTCATCTACTTCCTGGCTTTTAGCTGAAAGATCCTTTTTCTCCTTGTCCGCGTCTTGAGAAGGCTTCTTGGATGAGATTTGAGGGGCAGCATCGATAAATTCGTCAATTATATCTCGTTGCTCCTGTTTCTTCTTACTCTTCTTTACTTCCAGGTCTTCTTTTGGAGGTTCAGTTTTACTATCAGAAGTTGCCTTTTCAGTTGCATCCGGATCTGACTTTGATTCAGGTTTTTCTTTAGTTTCTTTCTTTTTATCAACTTTCTCTGAAACCGAATCTTCTACTTCTGGCTTACTGGCTTCTGGACTTGATTCTGGCTCAGTAGAGACTTCAGGTTGTTCTTCCTTACCATTAGTTTCTTCTTCCTCTTTCTCATCATCTATAATGATTCCCCGTTGTTCTCTCAGTCTTCTTAACTTCTCTTTTCTAAGTTTACCGGCTTTTTTACGGTCAATCTTATCAATTTCTATCTGTTCTTCCCTTTGTATAAGCTTAGATTCATCTAACAAAGGCTGTTCCTCCTGAGAATCTTTTTCGGTCTTATCTATATTTTTCGGTGTGTCCTCGTCTGGTGCATCAGCTTTTGGTTTCTCTTCAACTGGTTCTTCCGCAACAGCTTTTTCTGCAGCGGGTTCTTCCGCAACAGGTTCTTCTACTTGTGGTTCTTCCAGAACTGGTTGTTCTTCTACTTGTTCCGCTTGTGGAGTTACCTCAGCTTTGTCAGCAGAGATTTCTTCGTCTATCGAAGAAAGAATATCATCTGTGGTGGTATCAGAATCCTCAGATTTAGAAGACATTTCATCTTCAAAGTCTTCATCAGTGTTGATATCAACCTTTTCTACAGGTTTTTCGGTTTCTGCTTTAGGAGTGGTTTTTTCACCTTCCTTCACATTTTCAACTTCAACTGACTCATCACTTGAAACTGCTTTCTCTTTTTCTGATTCTTCAGCAGTTGGTTTTTCTTTGATTTCCTCCGCTTTTACTTTTGTAACCGCCTTTTTAGGTTTTTCAGGTTTTGGCGCTTCTACTTCTGAGTTTTGCGGATCAATTTTAGGGGCTTTATTGGAACCTACAATGAGAATTTTATCTGCATAACCAGAGGATTTTGGTTTTGGATCCTCCTTCGTTCCTAGTTGAGGAAGCGCTCTGATAGCAGCATCCTCAATATTTTCAACTTTCGGCTCTACTTTTTCAGGTGCCGTAACTTCACTAGTTGGTTCAGGATGTTCCTCGGTTTTAGCTTCTATTTCTTCTTTTGCAGGAGATTCCTCAACCGTTTCGTCTTGTTGTGCCGACTCAACTTTTTTCAATGCTGCTTCTACTGCACTGCGCTCCTCAGCCTGTTGGATATAATCCTCAAATTGCTGTTTGTTCTTTTTATATTCTTCTAATTCAGATTTTATTTCGTCGATGATCTCTTCCGGGTTAAAATCTGATTGAGGGAGATTTAAAGGAGGAATTTTGTTTCTTCCCTGCTTAGCCTGAGGTGGTTCATCATGTTTTGCTGTTTGTACCTTGGGCTTGGAAGGCCTATCCTCAACTTTTTGTTTTTTATCTACAACCTTTTCCACTTTTGGTGGGGCTACTTTTGGTGGAGGTTTTTTAGCCGATACTTGAGGAGGTGCTACTTTTACCTTATCTATTTTAGCCTCTTCACCTGGCTTGGGTTTAGATACATCCAGAAAAATGAGCTTATCATTAATGTATTTTTTGAGAAGTAACCGGTCCGTACTGTATACTGCAGCCAGACTGATTCTTTGAGATGTTTTAGGGTCTTTCAGAAGTTTACTTCCTTTTGCCAGTACAATACGGGCACTCTGAAAATAAGGATACTCCTTAACAACCGCTTCTAGTTCTGTTACCGTCTCTTCTGTAGCCTTTTGAGGCTCTCTCAATACGTCAATAAACTGTTGTTTATTCACTTAGGTTTCTTGTTGGTCAAAGCCTTTAAAGTTAACCAAAATTACCAATTTGCCACACTACTGTTGAACATATCAATGATAATCTGCTCAAAAATCTCTTCTACAAAGGCGTCCTCATTGCTACTCAGGTCTGTATCCTGAGAGAAATCTTTGAAGAAGCTAAATGTTTTGTCAAAATTGAAAGTATCATCCTTTGTATTGACATAGACCGCAGATACGGTGATGGTAATTCTCATTTGATTGGCAAGGTCTGCTCCACCTGCCGTGCTGGATGCATTTGCAGCAACTGGTGTCAGGGTATAATTTTCTATGAATCCCTCAAGTTGCAGGTCTCCTTCCTGATCTACAAGTATTAAACTCGTGTTTTGCTGATAATAGTCTTTAATACTTTCAGTAAACTGAACACTCATATTAGAAGGACCCAGGGGAGCATTGTTGTAAAATGTCTGAATGGACATGGTTTTAATATCTGGTGATAGAGTGGACCCAGTGAAACTGTAAACTCCACAACCGGATATAATCAACAGCGGTACCATAAATAAAAAAAATACCCCTCTACTCGTCAATTTCATATTGCTTGATCTTTCTGTACAATGTCCTTTCACTTATTCCCAGGTCCTGGGCTGCATACTTTCGTTTGTTATTGTTTTTCCTTAGCGCCTTCTGGATGAGTTCCTTTTCTTTTTCCTCAATACTCAATGACTCGTCTTCAGCCGTCTCATGCGTAATGTCCTGGATCTCCTCCTCATAGTCGTTATTGGAGCTTGATTTGGATTCCTGCAACAATAACGGTTCATTATCCAGATTTATTGGCCCCATTTTATCTGTGACATTTTCCACATCTTCCAGCAAATCACTGTGCTGCTCCAGGATTTCAGAACGGGAGGTGTCACCCTCCAGGATTTGATGGATAAGCCCCTTCATATCATTGAAGTCTTTCTTCAGGTCAAACAACACTTTATAGAGAATATCTCTTTCAGTAAAGTTCTCTTCTCCTTTCTTCCGATCACCGATTACCGCTGGAAGTGAATCGTTTTGTTTTGGTAAATACTTTAAAAGGACCTCAGGAGTTATTGTACGCTCCATTTCAAGCACAGACATTTGCTCAACAAGATTCTTTAATTGGCGAATATTTCCAGGAAATCGGAAATTCAACAGAATTCTTTTTGCCTCGTCATTTAGGGTGACTGGTTTTACCCGGTATGTTTCTGAAAAATCCGAGGCAAATTTTCTAAACAACAGGTCAATGTCATTACCACGCTCTCTCAATGGTGGCACAAAAATAGGAACTGTGTTCAAACGGTAATAAAGGTCTTCCCGGAACTTTTTGTTTTCAACTGCACTGATCAAATTCACATTGGTAGCAGCAATGACCCTCACATTGGTTTTCTGTACTTTAGATGACCCTACTTTGATGAATTCACCATTTTCAAGAACCCTGAGCAATCTGGCTTGTGTATTGACAGGCATTTCGCCAATCTCATCCAGAAAAATGGTTCCCCCGTCGGTTACCTCAAAATATCCCTTTCGACTCTCATGAGCACCAGTAAATGCCCCTTTCTCGTGACCAAACAGTTCAGAATCAATAGTTCCCTCTGGAATAGCCCCACAGTTGATGGCTATAAACTGACCATGTTTCCTGGCTGAAAGAGAATGTATGATTTTAGAGAATGACTCTTTACCACTACCACTTTCACCAGTAATCAAAACTGACATTTCAGTAGGAGCCACCTGAGCAGCTACCTGAATGGCATAATTTAATTTGGGAGAATTCCCAATGATGCCAAATCGTTGTTTTATACTTTGAATTTCTGTTTCCTTCATTAAACTAATTCTCCAAATAATGTCGCAGCAGAGCAGTCATTTATTTTAACTTCTACATATTGACCCTTTTGAAGCCCATCTTTTCTATCAAAGATCACCACTTTGTTGGCAGTGTTTCTACCTTGCAATTGTTCATCAGATCGCTTGGAAGTACCTTCAATTAGTACTTTACAAGTTTTGCCTATGTCTAATTTGTTTCTTCCAAGTGATAACTCCTGTTGCTTGGCAATAATTTCCTGAAGGCGTCTTTTTTTGACTTCCAGAGGGATATCATCTTCAAATTTCTTGGCGGCAAGTGTGCCTGGTCTTTCTGAGTACATGAACATATATGAGAAGTCATACTTCACGTAATCCATAAGTGTGATAGTATCCTGGTGCTCTTCCTCTGTTTCTGTACAGAATCCGGCAATCATGTCTGAAGATATCCCACATTCATCTCCAAGTATCCTCCTGATGGCATCCACCCGGTCAATATACCATTCTCTGGAATAGGTCCTGTTCATGATATCTAGTACCCTGCTATTACCACTTTGAGCCGGTAAGTGAATGTATTTACAGATATTCTCGTACTTTTTCATGGTATGAAGTACTTCATCTGTAATGTCTTTTGGGTGAGAAGTAGAAAATCTAACTCTCAAATCAGGATTTACTTTAGCCACCATCTCCAATAGATTAGCGAAGTTCACAATCTTAGAAACTGCTTCTGCTTCCTTTTTTATGGTGCTATTAAGTCTGGCTTTATTGTTTTGTTCAGGGGACCATTTATAAGAATCAACATTTTGGCCCAAAAGAGTAACTTCTTTAAACCCTTTGTCGAACAATTCCTGAGCTTCCTGCACAATAGAGTGTGGATCTCGGCTTCTTTCACGCCCTCTTGTAAAAGGAACTACACAGAAGCTACACATATTGTCACAACCCCTCATAATGGAAATGAAGGCAGTCACACCATTCGAGTTTAACCGGACCGGGCTGATGTCCCCATAAGTTTCCTCTCTTGACAGGAATGTGTTTACAGCTTTTTGGCCATCTTCTGCTTGTTTGACAAGTGTGGGAAGATCTCGATAGGCGTCTGGACCAACTACAATGTCAACAATTTTCTCTTCTTCCAGGAGCTTGTCTTTTAGCCTTTCAGCCATACAGCCCAATACCCCAATCAGCATTTCAGGCTTGTCTTTTTTTACGGTATTGAAATTTCTAAGCCTATTTCTAACTGTTTGTTCAGCCTTTTCACGAATGGAGCATGTATTGAGAAATACCACATCAGCATCCTCATAATTGGAGGTGGTGTCAAAACCGTCTTTCTTCATGATAGAGGTGACTATTTCACTATCTGAGAAATTCATTTGACAACCATAACTTTCGATGTAAAGCTTTTTCGCAGCATTTTCATCTCCCTGTTTCGATACCTTTACCTCGCATGAGGCCGCCTCATCTGCTGATAATATGTCTATGTCTTTGATAAGATCCATTGAATCTTCTACTTGAATTCTAAAAATAAGTCTGCAAAGATAATAAAGCCATTGGCGAAATGACATAATGTCAGTTAAGAAATCTGCCATTGGCGTATGCTTGAAAACAAGGAAATGATAGATTTGGTTTAGAAAGATTAATTTGATGTTTATGGCACTAATAAAGACTCTAAATGGATACTCTCCTAAATATGGGGAGAATTGCTGGTTTGCAGAAACATCCGTGATTGTGGGAGATGTGACAATGGGGGATGAATGCACAATTTGGTACAATGCAGTATTAAGGGGAGATGTCCACAGTATTTCAATGGGAAACAAAGTAAATGTGCAGGACAATGCCGTCATTCATTGTACTTATCAGAAAGCGAAAACTGTTATCGGGAATAATGTCTCAATTGGTCATACAGCTATTGTGCATGGTTGTGAGTTAAAGGATAACGTATTGATTGGGATGGGCGCTATGGTGATGGACCATGCGGTGGTAGAGGAAGGTGCACTTGTTGCGGCTGGTGCAGTTGTTTTGGAAAACACCATCGTGGAAGGTGGATACATTTACGCAGGTGTTCCTGCTAAAAAGATCAAATTGGCCCAAGGGGATTCCAAAGAAATGATAGCTCGAATTGCTAATAATTATGTAAAATATTCAAAATGGTATCAGGAATGATTGAGAGACCTCAGAAAGAACATTATAACCCATTTTACGAAACGTACATCAGTAAAATACCGGAAGGAACTGACATTCTGCAGTATATTCAGGATCAGAAAGCTGAGTTCATGGATTTTGTAAGAGGCAATTTTTCAAATGATCCCGATTACCAATATGGTCCTGATAAGTGGACTGTTAAGCAGGTACTCGGCCATTGCATCGATACAGAGACGATCATGCTTTACAGGGCGCTTACTATAAGTCGGGAGGACGGACCAACAGTTCCCGGATTCGATGAAAATGATTATGTGGAAGCGGCCAATTTTCAAGACAGGAGTTTAGATGAACTGTTAAACCAATTCTCCATTGTAAGAGATAATTCATTAGCCTTCCTAAAAGGGTTTGACCAAAAGTTCTTTAGTAAAACAGGAATCGCCAATGGTAGTCTAACTTCTGTAGCAGCGATTACGTATATCATCGCTGGCCATTTGGCACATCATAAACATATATTGACCACAAGATATTTGAGCTAATGTTTTATTTTGATGATAGCAAGAAGTACCCGATTTTAACGGAATCTCGGGTAAAGATCAGGTTTCAGGATTGTGATCCGTTACAGCACCTGAATAACGCAAAGTATTTTGATTACTATTTTAATGCCAGAGATGATCAGGTTCCTAAACTCTACAATGTAGAGATGGCTGATATTTTCAGAGCTTTTAAGGCAGCATGGGTGGTATACAATCATCAGATCAGTTACTTGAGACCCGCGATGATAGGGGAGTGGGTGCGCATCTATTCTTCTATAATTACATATGATAAAGATACTGTTGTGGTGGAGTATTATATGACTGACGATCAGGAATCACACTTGAAAAACATTCTTTGGAGTACCTTAAAGTTTGTGAGTGTTCAAACAGGGAAGAAGTTAGGTCACCCTGATGAAGTTAATAAATTCCTGAGGTCGACTGTTGATCAAAAAATTAAGTTTGATGACTTAACATTAAATGATAGAATAAAAGACGTAAAACAAAAATTCAAATGAGTTTACTAATTAGACTTGTATTATCGGGATTAGCCGTAGTAGTTGGGGCTTATATTCTTCCTGGTGTAAATGTGGATGGTTTCCTCACGGCAGTTGTTGTTGCTGTGATACTTGCCCTGTTAAACGTAACAATTAAACCGCTACTGGTGATATTGACCATTCCACTTACCGTAGTTACATTGGGCTTATTCTTACTCGTAATTAATTCACTCATTATCCTCCTGGCTGATTGGATTGTTCCAGGTTTTGAAGTAGATGGTTTTTGGTGGGCCCTTTTGCTGAGTTTGGTACTTACAGTACTAAACGCATTATTTTCTGATCTCAACAAATCAAACTAGAAGTATACCGGACATTGAGGGTCCTTCTTTGAGTTTCTGATCTTAATCCTATAATTGACAAGGATCTCATGGGATCCAGGTGTGTATTCGTTTATGTTAGAGGTCTCTGTTTCATAAGCGTACCCAGCACGTATGTTTTCATTAAGGATTAGTTGAAATACAAACGTCAGGGCATTGCTACTTCTGTAACTTATTCCTGCATAGGCTACACTTTCAAAGATGAGGTTGAAGTTCAGGTCAAACTGCATTTTTGAGTTCTCCTGAAGTCTTATCAGGGTAGATGGATGAAGCTTAATCAATCTTGTTAGTGGGAAAACGTATCCTCCAGTTACGTAATAGTACCTCGATTCTCTTGCATCATTGTTTGAATTATTGGAAATACGGTTCTCTAAAATGTAAGGAACAGATACACCGACAAAGAAATCCCTATTCGCGAGATAGAGGCCTGTACCAAAGTTAGGTGTCATTTTAGTTTCTGAACCTGCTAAGATAGGATCTGTATTGTCAAATAGGTTAAGTTGTCCAAAATCAATAAATCTATTGTCAAAACCACCCTGAAGTCCCATAGCTAAAATGGCACCACTCATTCTAATCTTGTAAGCATAACTCCCATAAACACCAGTCTGATTAGTAATACCAAGAATATCCCGGTATGCTGACAAACCTACACCAATTCTGTTTTTCTTAAATGAGGAGTGGGCAGTAAATGATTGAAGAGTAGGGGCTTCATCGATATTGATCCATTGGTCCCTGTGTACAAATGTCGCACTAAAAAGATTGAGAGAACCGGCATAAGCAGGGTTGATTAATAACCCATTATACATGTAAGTCCCTGTAATAGGTCTTTGCTGGGCACTACCTGAGTACCCAGCAAAGCATAATATCATTGCTATTATTCCTACAAACCTGTTTATGTGCATAACATCTATCTTATCCCAGGATCTGTACCTCTGGTGAAGTACAGGTTACCCTGTAGCTGTTGACTTCCATCGCCTTTGTCTATAATGTACCAGTAGTCTCCTTCTGGCAAGTTACTATTTCCAAAGTTAGCGCCAGTGTTACTTTGTCCGTCGAAGTATACTTCTTCATTATCGTATCCTTCTACTTCGTAAACTTTGGCACCAGCCCTGTCGAATATAGTAACGGTATTATTCGGGAAATATTCGATACAATCGATTAAGAATATATCATTTTTACTATCTCCGTTTGCCGAAATACCATTATAGACCACAATATCAGTAGAAATTGTGAAAGTTGCAAAGGTAGCACAACCGCTTTCTGCTCTGAAGTACACACCGTGAGTTCCAGGTGAAGCAGTATTCCAGGCGAAGTTATTAGGATTACCAATTGTTGTGCTGGTCACTGTAGAGTCCGAATCAAAGATTGAAGACACTACTGGAGTTAAGTCTCCAGGGATTTCGTTACCATTCAACTGATAGCCTTCAGGTACATCCTGGAACCAGATAATTGTATCTGAAGAAAGTGCATTGGTCACGGATAAGAAAGCCTGACCGCTGAACTCTTCTAAAGAATTTGGTTCTTTGATACATGTATTTCTAACAACTACCACATTTATAGTAGGCTCCTCAAGCTCTTCGAACAAGGTAACTGCACTTGCAGGGGACACACAACCGGTTTCTATTTCCTGAGCGTAAACTACATACGTAGTTGCGTCTAATCCACCTGCCGTCGGTCCTACTGCAACAGTATCAGTAAGATCCACATTACCATTTACTTCTTCATACCATGTAAAGATGTAATCATCCGTGTTTCCACTTACAGAGGCTCTTGCCACACCATTTGGCATGCTACAATAAGTTCTGTTCGCGATTACAGAAGCACTTGGTGCAGGAACAGGTTCTGGTGTAAACGGTATTTCCACAGAAATCAATTCACTACATCCAGTGATCACATTGGTAACATAGACGCTGTATGCAGTTCCATGACCATCAAAACTCTCCATAGAATCCAGGCTTAATCCTGTATGGAATGGTGTTACATCACCTGCTTCGATTTCATCAACTGATACATTACCTGTAAACCAATCAATTCTGTATTTGAAAATCTCATCTTCAGGGTCACTGAATGTCAAAGAACCATTTGGATTACTCAGATCACAATTCGTAACCGGAACTATTGCCGTATCCAGTGCAGGGAATATGAAATCATCTTTGATGAATACTTCTTCTACATCAGAATAACAGTTCGTGTTAGGATCGTATACAAATACTGAGTAAGGATAAATGCCAGCAGTAGGGAAAGGGAAGTGATCCTCTTCAGGAAGCCCAGTCCAGCTTGTAGTGCTATTTTGAGCTTCTATGCCATCAAATATTACCAGGTCAGCCTGATTCACCCAGAAAATGTCATATGGTTCACCCTGAGAAGTAGGGAATATGCTTACTGCTACCCTACCATTAGGATCATCACAATAAGTATTGTTTTCTGCTGTTACATTCAGAATTATCTCTACAGGTTCCTGTGGAATATTGAATGTAGCGTTTGTAGTACATCCATTGGCCAGATCTGTAACATACACAGTGTAATCACCGTGCATCACATCTGTCACAACAGAAGTAGTAGAAACAGTATCCATATTCTCATTCAACCAAACAAATGAGTACAATGCAGGATCAGATGAACCATTTGCAAGGACGGACAGCATACCATCATATTCAGTAGCACCGTCACACATAGTGGACACACTGAAGTCATCTAGTGTAATTGTTGGAGGATTTGTAAGATCCTCAATCTCAACTTCAAATGTTCCAGTTTCACAAAGGGTATTCACATTCTGAGCGATTACATAATAGATTCCTGCATCCAGACTATCCATTACGCCATCTGTCACTGTCATCACTGGATCCACACCGTTGCTAGGATCTGAAGTGTACAGACTGTAGATGTAATCTGTAATTACACCATATGTTACACTTGTTACAACTATGGATGCATCTATTGGCTCACAAGTAGTCAAAGGTGACACAGTTAGTTCCATATCAGGTGTAACATTTCTCAGTGGTACATCTATGTCCTGAGTAATTGTACAACCTGTTGAGTCATTGTATACTTCAGCAGTGTAAGTACCGGCTGACAAACCTGTTGCTGTACTGGAATTACTTACAACATCATTTTGATCATCGTACCAGGTAAATGTGAGATTTGTGTCTGTTGTCTCAGTCTCACCATCTGCAGTTGCAGATACAGCACCTGTAGGTGTTCCACCTGTACAGCTTGAATCCGCAGCAACCAGAGTGACTAACAATTCTGGGAATACAGGTTCATCCTCTATGATGAAGTCAAATGGGTCAGACATACAGTCATCGTCATTTTTAAGAATTTCGACCATGAAGCTTCCAGCAGTTCTATCACTGATGCTTGGTAATGTTTCACCAGCAATCACGGCTGAAATACCATTGTTGTCAACAGTGTACCATGTAAATGTGTAGTCTGATGCGTATGTCGCAGGGTCAACTTCCACATTGTTATAAAGTATACTCACCACTTCAGCTGATCCATTTCCGTTACAATCTGTAACATCCTGGATATCAACCTCAGCAATAATTGGTAATACCTGCTCATTAGTCAGTTCTACGTTCTGAATTCTAAAACAACCTGTAGCGATATTCTCAACATATACAGTGTAGATACCTTCATTTTGGTTTGTAATCTCATTCGTATTACCTCCATCTGCATCAGCAACTTCTACAGCAGTAGTGTCTGAACCATCATACCACTGGTAGGTGTAATCAGTAAATACTGTAGCACTATCAATCGAAGTGATCGTTATTGTACCATTTGATGTGATTCCACAACCAATATTTGGTTCAGTTTCAAATGTCAATGTAGGAGTCACAGTATTATCTGGAACTGTCACATTCTCTACTGCACTTACACAAAGAGTAGAAGTATCTGTAACTGTTATGAAATACTCTCCACCATCAAGATTTGATAAAGTCAGTGGAGAAGCTGCACCTACAAATGGACTGCCTGTAATCTCTGTTCCTGTAGCACTTCCAAATCTTACTGTAATGCTGTATTCAGATACGTTACCAGGAGTAATGTCTGCATCAGTAATAATGATCTCACCAGTATCAGTTCCAGAACAGTTCTCATCAGCAGTAATCTGAGTAGATGGGATCACCAGGATTGGAGTCACGATATCATCATCCAGGAAGTATGACTGAATAACGGTACATCCGGTTGCATTGTCTGTAATTTCAACTGTGTATGTACCTTCATCCAGACTATCCAGAATATTAATGCTCACTGGAGTTCCAGAGCTAATACCATTTCCACTATGAGGAGTTGAAGTATCAGAACCATCAAACCAGTTGAATGTATAACCAGCAGCACTTACAGATCCACTTGTTGTTGCACTTATGGTCAAACTTCCATTAGGATCAACACAATTTGTGTTTCTTACAGTTGCCGTTAATTCCACCTGAGGGAATGACAGGTCTTCCTCGATGATAACTTTCACAAAATTAGAAGTACAGTTATACGTCTCGTCGTATGCAGTTACCCAGTAAGTACCAGCTGCCAAACCTGTTGGTTCATCTACTCCAATTGTAAATGTACCCAGACTAGCAAAAGTGCTGTCATAATATTCGTATTCATAAGTAGATGCAGTCACTACACTTAATCTGGTAGTGATGGCATCATTGATAGTAAATGCGCCGGTATTGCTCGTACAAGCTGTATCTGGTGTAATTGTATCAATAGTCAGATCAATATCTACCGGATCATTTTCAAGCACGAATGTAGCTACACCTTCGCAATCACTTGATGTTGGATCCAGGTCAGTCACCACGACATAGTAGCTACCTGCGCCTAATCCAGTAATTGTAGCCTGATCCACATCCGCTGCATCAGAACCATTACCAAGGTCTGCACCTGCAGTTATAAGGGTACCTGTAGTTGGATCACCATAATACCAGTTGTATGAATAAGTTCCTCCATCGTCATTGTTTACTGTGGCGGTTAAAGTACCATCTGCAGCAAATGTAGTACCATCAGGATCACAGAATGTATTGTCTGTTGAAGTGATTACTACTTGAGGAGAAGTTGTCTCATCCAGGATCTCGAATTGAACTGCCGGAGATGCACAACCAGGAGCTATGTTTCCTCCCGTGTACTCCACGGTTACAAAGTAAGTACCAGGAGTTAGTGGAGAGAATACAGTGTTGTCAGTTAATGAAGAACCAACAACCGCATCTAGTTCGTCTGTCAATGCTGCGTCACTGTATAACCTGTATGTAAGATCAGCGTCATCCAGGAATCCAGTACCACCTATTCCAGTTATGTTAGTAGGTGTTGTGCTTGTTGCATCATATGTAATCTGTGTAATCTCAATGCTTCCATTATCGGTACACTCAGTTACATCATTGGCTGTTCCTGTAAATGTAATGTTATAAGCATCATCGTCAATCTCTATGATGATTTGACCACTACATCCTATTCCATTAGCAGTTCCAGTAGCTTCTACAAAGACTGTATAGAAACCAGATTCCAGACCAGTTTGACTATTGTTACCAACAGTTGTAACGTCATATGGAGTACCAGACGTTGTTTTACCCTCGTACCAAGTAAACTCATAATCATTTGGATCCACACTAGGTGATATCATATTGATAGTTGCAGTACCATTTCCACCAGTACAGAAATAATCGGCAGTCAATACTGGAGTATCAAATACTGGCAACTCAGGGTTGTAGTCAACATTCACCTGGAAAGCACCAGAAGCACATCCGGTTGCAATGTTTTCTATACTTACCAGGTATGTGCCACTATCAAGTGAGTTAAATTCAAAGTCTACTCCATTAATTCCTACTGTAGGTCCGGTAACAGCATTTGTTTCAAGGTCTCTCAATGTAAATTGATAGTTACCAAATGTAGCATTTCCACCGATACTACTGCCATTTTCTGAAATATCTGAAATTGTGATTACAGCATCATCAATGTCATCGCAATTTTCGATATCAGATGCAGTTGCCGTTAATACAGCATAAGTATTTGTAGCAGCAGGTACAATAAACTCATCATTTGCCGCACAAGAAGTATTATCAGGAGAGTTATCAGTAACTCTTACCCAATAAGTATCTTCAACTAAACCACTCAATGTAGACTCGTTATTGACACTATTGTCAATACTTACCGTATTACCAAATCCTGAACCATTTGAAAGTGTAGTACCATCAAATATTTCCTCTGAAGTATCACCTACACTACCCAAATACCATTGGAAAGTATAGTTTCCATCAAGGTCACCAGAAGTAACAGTAGCAACAATTTCTCCATCAGAAGCAATTGATGTAATGTCACAAACTGTATTACCCTGATTAAGAGTGATCTCAACTGTAGGTTTAGTAGCTACATCTTCAATGATGATTTGTGTCAGACTTGAGCTACATCCTGTGGCTACCTCTGTAGCCTGAACATAGTATGTTCCAGGAAGCAGATCAGCAACGAATACTGAATCATTAGGATTCACACCTGCGAATGAGAATGTTTCACCAGTGTCAGTAGTTCCATTGCTTTCGAACAATGTATAGGTAAAGTTTCCAGCTGCAGTTTGAAGCTCGGTAGTAGGGTTCGTATAAGGTGTCACTGCACCCAGTTGATCTATATCTACTTGTGTAATAGAAACTGAACCATTGTCAGGAGAACAATCTCTGGAGTCTGTAGGATTCACTGTTAAGGTGATCACATTAGGATCTTCAGGGATTTCGAAAATCACCTGACCTACACAAGTTTCTCCTAGACCTGTACCATCATTAGTGGTTACAAATACAGTATATGTACCAGCTTCCAGGCCATTCATTTCGTCACCACCTACAGGGGCAGTTGAGGTACCTATTGTAGCATCACCTGCTAGGTTTGCACCACCTATTTCATTTCCTGGATCTTCACCGATACCAGCGTACCAGGTAAATGTAAAGTCATCCTCATCCAGCGCACCAGTACCATCAGTAGCAGTGATTCTCGCATATCCAGTGCCACTGTTACAAGAGTAGTCTGCTGTAATGTCAACGGCTGCCAGGTCTGGATCATTACTGTCAAATCCAACATTTACCTGTCTTGAACCAGAAGTACAACCTGTAGCAACATGTTCAACAGTTACCAGGTAAGCACCGCTATCGAGTAGATTAAATTCAAAGTCTACTCCATTTGTTCCTGCAGTTGGTCCTGTAACTGCACTTGTTTCAAGGTCAGTCAATGTGAACTGATAGTCACCAAATGTAGCATTACCTGTAGGTGTACCATTTATTGAGATTTGACTGATTGTAATCGATCCGTCATATGTATTATCACAATTTGTTAATGGAGATGGAGTTGCAGTAACTACTGCATAAGAATTAGTAGCAGCAGGCACGATAAACTCATCATTTGCCGCACAAGAAGTATTATCAGGAGAGTTATCAGTAACTCTTACCCAATAAGTATCTTCAACTAAACCACTCAATGTAGACTCGTTATTGACACTATTGTCAATACTTACCGTATTACCAAATCCTGAACCATTTGAAAGTGTAGTACCATCAAATATTTCCTCTGAAGTATCACCTACACTACCCAAATACCATTGGAAAGTATAGTTTCCATCAAGGTCACCAGAAGTAACAGTAGCAACAATTTCTCCATCAGAAGCAATTGATGTAATGTCACAAACTGTATTACCCTGATTAAGAGTGATCTCAACTGTAGGTTTAGTAGCTACATCTTCAATGATGATTTGTGTCAGACTTGAGCTACATCCTGTGGCTACCTCTGTAGCCTGAACATAGTATGTTCCAGGAAGCAGATCAGCAACGAATACTGAATCATTAGGATTCACACCTGCGAATGAGAATGTTTCACCAGTGTCAGTAGTTCCATTGCTTTCGAACAATGTATAGGTAAAGTTTCCAGCTGCAGTTTGAAGCTCGGTAGTAGGGTTCGTATAAGGTGTCACTGCACCCAGTTGATCTATATCTACTTGTGTAATAGAAACTGAACCATTGTCAGGAGAACAATCTCTGGAGTCTGTAGGATTCACTGTTAAGGTGATCACATTAGGATCTTCAGGGATTTCGAAAATCACCTGACCTACACAAGTTTCTCCTAGACCTGTACCATCATTAGTGGTTACAAATACAGTATATGTACCAGCTTCCAGGCCATTCATTTCGTCACCACCTACAGGGGCAGTTGAGGTACCTATTGTAGCATCACCTGCTAGGTTTGCACCACCTATTTCATTTCCTGGATCTTCACCGATACCAGCGTACCAGGTAAATGTAAAGTCATCCTCATCCAGCGCACCAGTACCATCAGTAGCAGTGATTCTCGCATATCCAGTGCCACTGTTACAAGAGTAGTCTGCTGTAATGTCAACGGCTGCCAGGTCTGGATCATTGCTGTCGAATCCAACATTAACCTGAGTTGAACCGGAAGCACAACCTGTAGCCACACGTTCAACAGTTACCAGGTAAGCACCGCTATCGAGTAGATTAAATTCAAAGTCTACTCCATTTGTTCCTACAGTTGGTCCTGTAACTGCACTTGTTTCAAGATCAGTTAATGTGAACTGGTAGTCACCAAATGTGGCATTACCTGTAGGCGTACCATCTATTGAGATTTGACTAATGGTTATTGAACCATCATATGTATTATCACAATTTGTCAATGGAGATGGAGTTGCAGTTGCGATAGCATAGGTAGTGATATCAGAACCCAGGTTATAAGCAACAGAACTTCGACAATTTTGATCAGGATCAGTGTTATCCGTAATTCTCACCCAGTAGGTACCTTGTGCAAGGTTACTGATTGTTGATACAGTACCACCAGTTAATCCAGCCAAACCAATATCTCCAATTAAACCAGAATTATTCGGTAATACATCGGTGACATCATCAATAGGAGTAGAGTCATCGCCCATATCACCATAGAACCATTCAAATTCGAAATCTCCACCTGATCCTGCGGCCGTGGCTTCAATAGAACCATTAGGAGCAATGTTTTCAGTATCACAAACTGTATTTTCAGAGAATCCAGTAATAGAGACTGTAGGATTGGTTCTGTCTAATCCAATTGTAAATGAACGAGTTACCGAGAAGCAAGAATTTGATGGGTTCTCCAATTGCGCAATATAGCTTCCAGGAGCCATTCCTGAAATTGTCAGGTTATCTCCAGCATCTGGGCCTTCCGTATATACCGGTCCGCTACCATCAGAATTAAAGATATTAATAATGAATGTGTCATCCATTGCTGTTGCATCTGCCGCATTACTTGAAACACTGTCCATTGTAATGTTGGTGACAGCATTTGTGGTAGATACACCTGTTAAGGTGAATGTTCCATTGTCAGGTGAACAGTTTGTTTTATCAGTTATGTCAAAAGTAAACTCAGTTACGATATCAACTTCGTCTTCAATTACAACCGTTAAGAAAGATTCACAACCCTCTGAAGTTGTATTGTCTGTAACTTTAACCGTATAGGTTCCACCTGCAATGTTATCAATTGTCAGTTGCGAAGTTGCACCAGCTACTATACTTTCATCTCCATCTGTTGGATCTATAAAATCTGTAGTGCTACTTACTCCTCCAATGAACCATTCAACTGTATAATCTCCGGCATCACCAGTTAGATCAATTGTAATAGTTCCATCAGGATCATTCAAACAGTTGGTGTTATTGTTAGCTGTATTAACCGCAAGAACAGGGTTAGTACGATCATCGCCAACAGTTATTTCAAATGCCTGTCCACTACATCCCTCAGGATCATTGCTAATTATAATTTGGTAATCACCATTTTGAACTTGTGTGAATTCATCATCCGAAGGAGTTAAATAATTAATGCCTTGAGTCTCAACCGTGGTTGTTGCCAAATCACCGGTACCATCTTCATACAAGTGAGCGAAATAACCAGCAGTACCCCATGCTACATTCGTAGTGGCACCATCCCTATCTGTTACATCAAAAGTGACTGCAGACATATCGATTATTCCATCGTATGGATTATCGCAATTGTCGTTGTTTGTGACACTAGGTGGATTGATAATTCCAATGTCATCAGGATTATCTGTCACCTCGAAAGTGTATATCTGAGTACAGCTTTCACCGCTTGTTCCTGATCCAAACTTACCAATAATATTAACTGTGTATGAACCAGCCGGAAGTCCAGAGAGCATACTATTGTTTTTACTTAACGATGCTGTGGTTAATGCGTTCGTAGGAATTTCTGTTCCTGGAGTAGTTGTAGTTCCTTCATACCAAACAAACTCATAATCTCCCGCTTGAGCATCTGTCCCTGTTGCTATCGAATCCGCACCGGCCATGTCAAGCAATATTCTTTGAATCTGAATGATCTCAATTGATCCGTTAGCATCAGCAGGGTCACCAGTACAACTTGTATTATCTAGTATTTCCAGATGAGCAACATCGTTTTCTGTTATCTCAAACTCATCAAACGCATCTTCTATTTCGAAAGTAACAGAAGGAGACAGACAAAATGCAATATTTTCCTGTGCAGCCATGATTGTGTAGGTTCCTGCAGTAAGCCCAGAGAATGTATATGTCTGTTCAAAATCATTTGCTCCTGCAACACCTTCTCCTTCGTCTGTAGGAACTGCTACATCAATACCTTCTACAACCTGTATATCAGTTGGCCTTCCACCAGCACCAGTATTCCATAGTCCATCGTCAATTTGCATATCAGGCTCAGGAATTGGATTAGCACCCTGGTAAAGGAATATCTGGTAGTCACCGTGATTAGATCCAACCAATAAACCATCAATAAGAGTTAATGTAACAGAAACTTCACCTGTTGCTCCACCCTGGCCACCTGTAGTGCCATCCCTATTATCGCCAGGTGTAATTGCTGTTCCTTCATAAGGTTGACAATTATAGCTATGGGCTGTAACTGTCGGTACAGCGATATCCAACCTTGGCGCTTCTTCGTATGGCAAGAAGAAGGAATAACTAGTAGAACAACCAGTAGTCCCACTTGCGTCTGTTACAACCACTGTGTAGGAACCATTAATAAAATCAAACTCACCATTATTCGCTACCAGGTGATCAACATAAGTTTGGCTGGCAGCAGTCGTATCTAAACCTGAGACAAGTATCTCATAATCACCGCCATTTATGTTAACTCCAAGTACTTCAATAGTGTCTAAAGCTTCATTTATTATCAGAACATCGACAGGATCACTTCCCGCACCATCTGAGATTTCCAAAGTGAAAGCACCAGACTGAGAAAAACAGTCACCAGGCTCTAGAGTAATGTCTTCAACAATAGAGAAGATTGAAGCCGGATCCCGTATTACATCGGTTTCAACTGTATCCGATACGCAACCAGTATTATTATTTTCAATTACAGTATAATATGTTCCATCTGGAAGCTGTGTTACAACATCTCCATCGGCACTTACTACAGCACCAATGGTTGTTACGTCTGTCGATTTATCTTCTAAAAACCAGTACCAAGTATAATCTGCAGCAACAGTTCCACCTAACAAACCCGCACCTGTTAGTTCTCCATTAGGAGTTGGTGAGCACGCTGAATTTTGTACAGTATTGGTAACTGTAAGTGTAGGAGAATCAGGGGTGTCACTACCTATTGTAAACTCATAATCTCTGAAACAACCTGTAAGATCGTTTGTAATTCTAGCACTGTAAACACCAGGATTTCTATTATCTAGTGTTTCGCCGGCGACACCTAAATCAGTTCCACCACCTACTGAAATTGTTGCAATTCCACCAGAGAACCACGCAATTGAGATATCAGCAACAGGAGTTGCAAAACCATTGATTTGGTCTAATGTGATGGATCCGTTTGCAATTGAAATATCACATCTTTCTACATTAACAATTGTACTTGCATTGAGGGTAGGGCGAGTGATTGTTTCACCAATCGTGAATGGAATTGAAGCGGACTCACATTCCGTAGTTTTGTCTATTGCTACTACATAATAGTTACCTCCATCAAAATCCGACTTAGTTTCACCACCAGCTGTACCATCGGTTCTTTCAATAAATGAACCACCAGATGTGTACCAATCGAAGAAATAGTCTGTCGGAAATGTCCCAGCACCATCTGTAGTTACACTGGTTACAGTATACGAACCATCAAATCCCATTGTACAACCTGTATTATCCGTTCCAGTTCCCGGGCCAGTTGCTACAACTAAAGCAGGATCATCCACAATTGATACTTCCTGAGTATAAGTACAACCATCTCCTGAACCACCATCAGCATCTGAAACCTCCACGTAATAAGTACCTTCGGCAAGTCCGGTAACAGTTGCTAGGGTTGGATCACTTGGATCGGAACCATTACCAGGGTCAGCACCCTGCACAAGAGCAGTTCCACCACCAGCAATTGTTCCAAAATACCATTGATAATCCACGGCACCACCTGTCCATGTGAAGGTTGTAATAGTCACAGAACCATTTGGTGTTGCACAACTTGTGTTGTTACTTCCATCAACGTCAAATACTGAAGGTGTTGGTGTAACATCATCAATGTCTAATTGTCCAGAAACCCCGTCACAATCAAGGTCGTTGATTACCTGTACATAGTATTCTCCTGAATCAAGTCCAGAAGCTACTTCTCCAGTAAAGGCACTTGGTATCAGGTCCCACGTAGAACCATTATATTTATACAGTTCCAGAGTGAAGTTGGCTGAAATATCACCTCCAGTAAATGGAGAGCTTACGTTATTGGTTTCTGCAACATTTGTAACTGTAATTTCACCATTCAGCGGTGAACACTGATTTACATCTGATGTTACCGAAGCTGTTACAGTAATTACATTAGGATCATCAATAACGATCTCACTTAAATCTGTAAAACATGTGCTGTCTGGGTTACTTACGTCTCTTACTCTAACCCAATAGGTTTCGCCACCTATGTTGGCAGGTAAAGCAGCTAGTTTATTACCAGTAAATGCATTTCCACTTATAGTAGAGTCTCTGATATCTATAACGCCACTGTTATAATTTAAACCGTCTGTGATCAATGTTGAAGAGCCAGGATTCCCCACATTGGCAAGTGTACTTACATACCAGGTGAATGAGTAATCAGTATTTCCAGGATCAGCATTGAATAAAGCAGTCAATTCACCATTTTCATTGCCATTACAGCTTGTATTGTTAATAAGATCTATTGAGACATCAGGATTCGATGAATCATCAGCAATATCGAATGTTACTGAACCTGAACATTGACTTGATGTCCTTGTAACATAAAGTGTATAGTCATCAACACTTAGGTCGCTAAACAAGCCGGTTGTATTTGATCCCACAATCGACGCAGATCCATCATAAAGATCATAAGTATAATCACCTACAGTTGCAACAACCACTCCATTTTCTCGAACTTGAGTGACCTCATAAGCTCCATTATCCAAAACTGCACAATTTGTTGCGTCATCCAAGTTAAAGCCAGTGACCGTAATAGTTGGAGGAGCATCCTGACCAACAGAAATGGTATATATGGTGCTACAGCCTATACCAGGAGTAGTATTATCAGTCACGGTCACTCTGTAGTCACCGTGCATCAAACCTGATGCAGCTCCAGTGTTCGCATCAATGGTTGGAGTCCAACCTTCGGATGTTGCTGTTGCTGTTGTTATTGTTTCATAACCCGAACCATCTGCTAGATCATATTCGTAAACAAAATCAAAGTCTCCAGCAGCGGGACCTCCATTCACGGTTAAATCAATGGTTCCTGTAGGTGCAGTAGCACCAAGACAAACGTCATTATTACCTGCTACACCAGATACAGTAGGTGAATTGTCAGTGAAACCAATCGTGAAGTTGAAGTTAGTTGAAGTACAACCTAAATCATTGATAGCACTTATATAGTAATCTCCAGTATCTAGAGCACTCGCAGTGACACCTGTAAATGCGCTAACTTGCTCATCCCATGTGCTGGTACTGGTATTATATTTATACAGTTCAATTGTGAAGTTCGATGTAATGCCTGCACCAGTAAATGGAGAACCAGCGTTATTTGTTTCAGTCACCTGATTAATTGTTACAGTACCATTTCTTGGACTACAATCAGTAGCTTCAGTAGGTGTTGCGTCAACAGTAATCTCATTAGGATCATCAATTACAATCTGATCCAGATCGGTGAAACATGTACTATCTGGGTTGCCAATATCTCTAACTCGCACCCAGTAAGTTTCACCACTTATGTTGGCTGGAAGAGATGCAATTTTATTTTCGGTAAAAGCATTTGCACTTATAGTAGAATCTCTAAGGTCAATAACACCACTATTGTAATTTAACCCGTCTGTAATTACTGTAGAAGAGCCTGGGTTACCCACATTGGCAATGGTACTTACATACCAGGTAAATGTGTAATCAGCATTTCCAGGATTTGTATTGAACAATACAGTGAGTTCACCATTTTCATTTCCATTACAGCTAGAATTATTAACAAGATCTATCGAAACATCTGGGTTCTCAGAGTCATCAACAATTTCAAATGTTACTGATCCGGAACATTGGCTTGAAGTTCTGGTAATAGAAAGTGTATAATCATCTACACTCAGGTTATCAAAATAACCAGTTGTGTTAGTTGCAATTAGTGCTGCAGATCCATCATATAATTCATATGTATAATCAGTAACAGCAGCAACAACGGATGCATCTTCTTCAACAGAAGTCACTACATATATACCATTGTCAAGCACGGCACAATTCGTTGCGTCAGTTAGGGTAAATCCAGGGTTTGTAATTACCGGTGGAGTATCCTGGCCAACTGCAATTGTGTATATAGTACTACAACCAATTCCAGGAGTTGTGTTATCTGTTACCGTAACTCTGTAGTCACCGTGCATTAAGCCTGATGCTGCACCTGTTGTAGCGTTTATAGTTGGTGTCCAACCTTCAGATGTTGCTACTGTTGTGGTTAGGGTTTCATATCCAGAACCATCAGCTAAATCATATTCATACACAAAGTCAAAGTCACCTGCTGCTGTTCCACCATTTATTGTAAGGTCGATTGTTCCAGAAGGAGCAGTAGCACCAAGGCAAACGTCATTGTTACCTGCTACACCAGATACAGTAGGTGAATTATCAGTGAAGCCAATTGTAAAGTTGAAGTTCGTTGAAGCACAACCTAAACCATTGATTGCACTGATATAGTAATCTCCAGTATCTAGAGCACTAGCAGTGACACCCGTAAATGCACCAACTTGCTCATCCCATGTGCTCGTACTAGTATTAAATTTATACAATTCAATTGTGAAGTTGGAAGTAATACCTACACCAGTAAATGGCGAACTTGCATTATTAGTTTCGGTTACCTGATCAATCGTTACACTACCATTTCGAGGATCACAATCTGTGGCACCCACAGGAGTAGCATCAATTGTAATCTCATTTGGATCATCAATTACAATGTAACTTAGATCGGTATAACATGTACTGTATGGATCTGATGAATCAGAAATCCTCACCCAGTAAGTGTCTCCGGCAATGTTTGCATCCAAGTCTTCTAACTTGTTTCCAGTGTAAGCACCTGTAAGTGTTGAGTCTCTTACTTCAACAGTACCATTATTGTAATTAGATCCAGTTGTTAATAGGGTAGAAGAGCCTGGAACACCCACATTCCCAACTGTACTGACATACCAGGTAAATGTATAATCAGTATTACCCGGATCTGTATTGAAATCTACAGTGATACTTCCGTTCTCACTACCATCAATGCAACTCGAATTATCAGAGGTGATCAAAGCAACATCAGGATTCTCTGTATCTGTTCCAATATCAAAATTAACTGCAGCTGATTCACAATTTGTAGTATTGTTTAATGCAATTATGCTGTACGTTCCAACTTCCAGGTCAGCGAAAACACCAGTTGAATTTGAGCCTACTGTATTGGCCAGGTTATCGTACACAGTGTAAGTATAGTCACCAATAACCCCTGAAGAAATTGTGTTCACAGTGTACGTACCATTATCAAGAGCGGCACAATTCGTTGCATCTACCGGGGTTCCAGTAAATGTAATGACAGGCACATCTTCTGTAATTTCAACTGTAGCAGTAGTGCTACACCCATCACCATCACCGGAAATATCAGTAACTAGTACTGTAAAGAATCCGGCCTCTTGTCCAACAAGTGTGTCATTGTCTGATAAAACAGGGCCAGAAGCACTATTACCAGCGTACCATGCAAAAGTGTAGTCTGTGCTATCACCTACAAAATTATCGATCTCAACAGCAACTGATCCATCGGGATCTAGTCCCCCTGGACAAACTGTAGCAGGAGCTACTTCTGATGCTGTAAGAATTGGATTCTCACTATCATCGTCTACATCGAATACCTGTATAGCAGATACACAACCAGTAGAATTATCAGTTACTCTTAAAGTGTATTGTCCATCAGAAAGATTACAGAGGAATGGATCAGTTTCTGATCTAAGGTTTGCAGGGTCTACACCTGCACCATCCCACCATTCAAACTCAAAAT